>NZ_CM182098.1:0-5895000 GCF_059429415.1 Pseudomonas sp. CH61
GTTGACGGCAGATTTCAGATGTCTATAATTCGCCCCACTTCCGGCGCAGTCGAAACGGAAAACTCCTTGAGATTCAATGAGTTATGTAGGTTTCGGCAGTGGGTTGCTTCAGTTCATCGAAGCCGAAAAGAAGTTGAAAAAGAGGTGTTGACAGCAGCGTGTAACGCTGTAAAATTCGCCTCCCGCTGACGAGAGATCGGAAGCGCAAGTGGTTGAAGTTGTTGAAGAATTCTTCGAAAACTTCTGAAAATAATCACTTGACAGCAAATGAGGCTGCTGTAGAATGCGCGCCTCGGTTGAGGCGAAAGATCTTAACCAACCGCTCTTTAACAACTGAATCAAGCAATTCGTGTGGGTGCTTGTGGGGTCAGACTGATAGTCAACAAGATTATCAGCATCACAAGTTACTCCGCGAGAAATCAAAGATGTAACCAACGATTGCTGAGCCAAGTTTAGGGTTTCTTAAAAACCCAAAGATGTTTGAACTGAAGAGTTTGATCATGGCTCAGATTGAACGCTGGCGGCAGGCCTAACACATGCAAGTCGAGCGGATGACAGGAGCTTGCTCCTGAATTCAGCGGCGGACGGGTGAGTAATGCCTAGGAATCTGCCTGGTAGTGGGGGACAACGTTTCGAAAGGAACGCTAATACCGCATACGTCCTACGGGAGAAAGCAGGGGACCTTCGGGCCTTGCGCTATCAGATGAGCCTAGGTCGGATTAGCTAGTTGGTGAGGTAATGGCTCACCAAGGCGACGATCCGTAACTGGTCTGAGAGGATGATCAGTCACACTGGAACTGAGACACGGTCCAGACTCCTACGGGAGGCAGCAGTGGGGAATATTGGACAATGGGCGAAAGCCTGATCCAGCCATGCCGCGTGTGTGAAGAAGGTCTTCGGATTGTAAAGCACTTTAAGTTGGGAGGAAGGGTTGTAGATTAATACTCTGCAATTTTGACGTTACCGACAGAATAAGCACCGGCTAACTCTGTGCCAGCAGCCGCGGTAATACAGAGGGTGCAAGCGTTAATCGGAATTACTGGGCGTAAAGCGCGCGTAGGTGGTTCGTTAAGTTGGATGTGAAATCCCCGGGCTCAACCTGGGAACTGCATTCAAAACTGTCGAGCTAGAGTATGGTAGAGGGTGGTGGAATTTCCTGTGTAGCGGTGAAATGCGTAGATATAGGAAGGAACACCAGTGGCGAAGGCGACCACCTGGACTGATACTGACACTGAGGTGCGAAAGCGTGGGGAGCAAACAGGATTAGATACCCTGGTAGTCCACGCCGTAAACGATGTCAACTAGCCGTTGGGAGCCTTGAGCTCTTAGTGGCGCAGCTAACGCATTAAGTTGACCGCCTGGGGAGTACGGCCGCAAGGTTAAAACTCAAATGAATTGACGGGGGCCCGCACAAGCGGTGGAGCATGTGGTTTAATTCGAAGCAACGCGAAGAACCTTACCAGGCCTTGACATCCAATGAACTTTCCAGAGATGGATTGGTGCCTTCGGGAACATTGAGACAGGTGCTGCATGGCTGTCGTCAGCTCGTGTCGTGAGATGTTGGGTTAAGTCCCGTAACGAGCGCAACCCTTGTCCTTAGTTACCAGCACGTCATGGTGGGCACTCTAAGGAGACTGCCGGTGACAAACCGGAGGAAGGTGGGGATGACGTCAAGTCATCATGGCCCTTACGGCCTGGGCTACACACGTGCTACAATGGTCGGTACAAAGGGTTGCCAAGCCGCGAGGTGGAGCTAATCCCATAAAACCGATCGTAGTCCGGATCGCAGTCTGCAACTCGACTGCGTGAAGTCGGAATCGCTAGTAATCGTGAATCAGAATGTCACGGTGAATACGTTCCCGGGCCTTGTACACACCGCCCGTCACACCATGGGAGTGGGTTGCACCAGAAGTAGCTAGTCTAACCTTCGGGAGGACGGTTACCACGGTGTGATTCATGACTGGGGTGAAGTCGTAACAAGGTAGCCGTAGGGGAACCTGCGGCTGGATCACCTCCTTAATCGACGACATCAGCTGCTCCATAAGTTCCCACACGAATTGCTTGATTCATTGAAGAAGACGAAAGAAGCAGCCTGTATCGGTTTGTAGCTGAGTTGGTTAGAGCGTACCCCATGCTTTGTGGTTAAGAGCAGGGTGAGGTCGGCCTTAGTAGCTCGAAATTGGGTCTGTAGCTCAGTTGGTTAGAGCGCACCCCTGATAAGGGTGAGGTCGGCAGTTCGAATCTGCCCAGACCCACCAATTTTGTGTGGGAAACGCCTGTAGAAATACGGGGCCATAGCTCAGCTGGGAGAGCGCCTGCCTTGCACGCAGGAGGTCAGCGGTTCGATCCCGCTTGGCTCCACCACTACTGCTTCTCTTGTATAAAGCTTAGAAATGAGCATTCCATCGTTGTGATGGTGAATGTTGATTTCTAGTCTTTGACTAGTTCGTTCTTTAAAAATTTGGGTATGTGATAGAAAGATAGACTGAACGTTACTTTCACTGGTAACGGATCAGGCTAAGGTAAAATTTGTGAGTTCTCTTAATTGAGAAATTCGAATTTTCGGCGAATGTCGTCTTCACAGTATAACCAGATTGCTTGGGGTTATATGGTCAAGTGAAGAAGCGCATACGGTGGATGCCTTGGCAGTCAGAGGCGATGAAAGACGTGGTAGCCTGCGAAAAGCTTCGGGGAGTCGGCAAACAGACTTTGATCCGGAGATGTCTGAATGGGGGAACCCAGCCATCATAAGATGGTTATCTTGTACTGAATACATAGGTGCAAGAGGCGAACCAGGGGAACTGAAACATCTAAGTACCCTGAGGAAAAGAAATCAACCGAGATTCCCTTAGTAGTGGCGAGCGAACGGGGACTAGCCCTTAAGTGGCTTTGAGATTAGCGGAACGCTCTGGAAAGTGCGGCCATAGTGGGTGATAGCCCTGTACGCGAAAATCTCTTGGTCATGAAATCGAGTAGGACGGAGCACGAGAAACTTTGTCTGAATATGGGGGGACCATCCTCCAAGGCTAAATACTACTGACTGACCGATAGTGAACTAGTACCGTGAGGGAAAGGCGAAAAGAACCCCGGAGAGGGGAGTGAAATAGATCCTGAAACCGTATGCGTACAAGCAGTGGGAGCAGACTTTGTTCTGTGACTGCGTACCTTTTGTATAATGGGTCAGCGACTTATTTTCAGTGGCGAGCTTAACCGAATAGGGGAGGCGTAGCGAAAGCGAGTCTTAATAGGGCGTCTAGTCGCTGGGAATAGACCCGAAACCGGGCGATCTATCCATGGGCAGGTTGAAGGTTGGGTAACACTAACTGGAGGACCGAACCGACTACCGTTGAAAAGTTAGCGGATGACCTGTGGATCGGAGTGAAAGGCTAATCAAGCTCGGAGATAGCTGGTTCTCCTCGAAAGCTATTTAGGTAGCGCCTCATGTATCACTGTAGGGGGTAGAGCACTGTTTCGGCTAGGGGGTCATCCCGACTTACCAAACCGATGCAAACTCCGAATACCTACAAGTGCCGAGCATGGGAGACACACGGCGGGTGCTAACGTCCGTCGTGAAAAGGGAAACAACCCAGACCGTCAGCTAAGGTCCCAAAGTTATGGTTAAGTGGGAAACGATGTGGGAAGGCTTAGACAGCTAGGAGGTTGGCTTAGAAGCAGCCACCCTTTAAAGAAAGCGTAATAGCTCACTAGTCGAGTCGGCCTGCGCGGAAGATGTAACGGGGCTCAAACCATACACCGAAGCTACGGGTATCATCTTCGGATGATGCGGTAGAGGAGCGTTCTGTAAGCCTGTGAAGGTGAGTTGAGAAGCTTGCTGGAGGTATCAGAAGTGCGAATGCTGACATGAGTAACGACAATGGGTGTGAAAAACACCCACGCCGAAAGACCAAGGTTTCCTGCGCAACGTTAATCGACGCAGGGTTAGTCGGTCCCTAAGGCGAGGCTGAAAAGCGTAGTCGATGGAAAACAGGTTAATATTCCTGTACTTCTGGTTATTGCGATGGAGGGACGGAGAAGGCTAGGCCAGCTTGGCGTTGGTTGTCCAAGTTTAAGGTGGTAGGCTGAGATCTTAGGTAAATCCGGGATCTTAAGGCCGAGAGCTGATGACGAGTGTTCTTTTAGAACACGAAGTGGTTGATGCCATGCTTCCAAGAAAAGCTTCTAAGCTTCAGGTAACCAGGAACCGTACCCCAAACCGACACAGGTGGTTGGGTAGAGAATACCAAGGCGCTTGAGAGAACTCGGGTGAAGGAACTAGGCAAAATGGCACCGTAACTTCGGGAGAAGGTGCGCCGGTGAGGGTGAAGGACTTGCTCCGTAAGCTCATGCCGGTCGAAGATACCAGGCCGCTGCGACTGTTTATTAAAAACACAGCACTCTGCAAACACGAAAGTGGACGTATAGGGTGTGACGCCTGCCCGGTGCCGGAAGGTTAATTGATGGGGTTAGCTAACGCGAAGCTCTTGATCGAAGCCCCGGTAAACGGCGGCCGTAACTATAACGGTCCTAAGGTAGCGAAATTCCTTGTCGGGTAAGTTCCGACCTGCACGAATGGCGTAACGATGGCGGCGCTGTCTCCACCCGAGACTCAGTGAAATTGAAATCGCTGTGAAGATGCAGTGTATCCGCGGCTAGACGGAAAGACCCCGTGAACCTTTACTATAGCTTTGCACTGGACTTTGAATTTGCTTGTGTAGGATAGGTGGGAGGCTTTGAAGCGTGGACGCCAGTTCGCGTGGAGCCATCCTTGAAATACCACCCTGGCAACTTTGAGGTTCTAACTCAGGTCCGTTATCCGGATCGAGGACAGTGTATGGTGGGTAGTTTGACTGGGGCGGTCTCCTCCTAAAGAGTAACGGAGGAGTACGAAGGTGCGCTCAGACCGGTCGGAAATCGGTCGTAGAGTATAAAGGCAAAAGCGCGCTTGACTGCGAGACAGACACGTCGAGCAGGTACGAAAGTAGGTCTTAGTGATCCGGTGGTTCTGTATGGAAGGGCCATCGCTCAACGGATAAAAGGTACTCCGGGGATAACAGGCTGATACCGCCCAAGAGTTCATATCGACGGCGGTGTTTGGCACCTCGATGTCGGCTCATCACATCCTGGGGCTGAAGCCGGTCCCAAGGGTATGGCTGTTCGCCATTTAAAGTGGTACGCGAGCTGGGTTTAGAACGTCGTGAGACAGTTCGGTCCCTATCTGCCGTGGACGTTTGAGATTTGAGAGGGGCTGCTCCTAGTACGAGAGGACCGGAGTGGACGAACCTCTGGTGTTCCGGTTGTCACGCCAGTGGCATTGCCGGGTAGCTATGTTCGGGAAAGATAACCGCTGAAAGCATCTAAGCGGGAAACTTGCCTCAAGATGAGATCTCACTGGAACCTTGAGTTCCCTGAAGGGCCGTCGAAGACTACGACGTTGATAGGTTGGGTGTGTAAGCGCTGTGAGGCGTTGAGCTAACCAATACTAATTGCCCGTGAGGCTTGACCATATAACACCCAAGCAATTTGCATGCTCCGAGCTGAAAAGCGAGAGAGACCAGATTGCGGTGTGTGAAGACGAAACGAACCGAAAGTTCGATGTTCACAAACACCGAAAGCTGTCACATACCCAATTTGCTGAAGCGAGGCCAACTGGCAACGACTCAGTACCCGAATTTCTTGACGACCATAGAGCGTTGGAACCACCTGATCCCATCCCGAACTCAGCAGTGAAACGATGCATCGCCGATGGTAGTGTGGGGTTTCCCCATGTGAGAGTAGGTCATCGTCAAGATTAAATTCCGAAACCCCAATTGCGAAAGCAGTTGGGGTTTTGTTTTGCCCGCAGGAAAGTTCTTACAGCATTCACAGGCGCCGTCCGGCTGTCACAACCTGTCGACAATGCTAAGGTTCTGCCCTGGCTTTTGTACTTTTCCAAGGAAACCCTTATGCCGGACGCCCAGTCCCTCAACGCTGCATTCATGGTGGTCCAGAGCAATAGCCTGGACGAACTGCGCAGCCTTGTGATCAGCATAATGCGACGTTATCCACTGGCTCCCCTGGAAAACGAAATAGCGCTGGTACAGAGCAATGGTATCGCCCAATGGCTCAAACTGGCCTTGGCTGAAGACCCTGAGGAAGATGATCTCGGCGGTTGCGGTATCGCGGCGGCGATTGATGTGCAACTGCCGGGTAGTTTCATGTGGCAGCTGTACCGCATGGTACTGGGCCGAGATGAAATTCCTCCCAAATCCCTGCTCGATAAAGCCCCGCTGACCTGGCGCCTCATGCGCCTGCTCCCGCAGGTTATTGATCGCCCGCATTTCGAGCCGTTGCAACGTTTCCTTACCCATGACACCGACCTGCGCAAGCGCTATCAATTGTCCGAACGTTTGGCGGATCTGTTCGACCAGTATCAGGTTTATCGGGCCGACTGGCTGGAGGACTGGGCCGAAGGTCGGCATCAGTTGCGTAGCGTCAGGGGAGAAGCAAAACCACTGCCCCCGACCAGTTGCTGGCAGGCAGAGTTGTGGCGTGCGCTGCTGGATGACGTGGGGGAACAGGGTATGGCACAGAGTCGTGCCGGCGTTCACCAACGGTTCATCGAACGCATCAACAATCTTGCCGAAGCTCCCGCGGGACTGCCTTCGCGGGTAATCGTTTTCGGGATTTCTTCGCTGCCAGCCCAGGTGCTTGAAGCACTGGCTGGCCTTGCGCGTTTCAGTCAGGTCCTGCTGTGTGTTCACAACCCGTGCCGACACCACTGGGCCGATATTGTCGCCGACAAGGATCTGCTGCGGCATCAATACAAGCGGCAATCGCGCAAGACTGGAATGCCCACAGTGCTAGACCCTGATGCACTGCATCAACACGCCCATCCGCTATTGGCGGCATGGGGTAAACAAGGCCGGGACTACATCAACCTGCTCGACAGCTATGACGATCCCAATAGCTATCGGGCGGCTTTTCGCGATGGTCGCATAGACCTGTTCAGCGACACTCAGCCACATAACCTGCTCAATCAATTACAGGACGACATCCTGGAGTTGCGCCCACTCAATGAAACCCGCGAACATTGGCCCGCTGTTGATCTGGTACATGACGAGTCGATCCGTTTTCACATTGCCCACAGCGCTCAGCGTGAAGTCGAAATACTGCACGACCAACTCCTGTCGCGCTTCAGCGCCAACCCGGATCTGCGTCCTCGCGATGTGATCGTGATGGTGCCTGACATTGATAGCTACGCACCGCATATCCGCGCGGTGTTTGGTCAGCTCGATCGCCACGATGCGCGGTTCATCCCTTTCACATTGGCCGATCAGGGGCAGCGTGGTCGGGATCCATTGCTGATCGCGGTCGAACACCTGCTCAAGCTGCCCGACAGTCGTTTTCCGGTCAGTGAAATCCTCGACCTGCTCGACGTGCCTGCACTTCGCGCGCGCTTTGGTGTTGAGGAGCGCGACTTGCCAACACTGCACCAATGGATAGAAGGCGCGGGCGTGCGTTGGGGCATGAGTGCCGAGCAACGCGCTGGCCTGGGTTTACCCGACGAGCTCGAACAAAACAGCTGGCATTTCGGTCTGCGCCGCATGCTTCTGGGCTACGCCGTAGGCAGCGCCAATGCGTGTGAAGGGATTGAACCTTATGATGAAATTGGTGGACTCGACGCTGCACTGATCGGGCCGTTGGTGGCCCTGCTCGATGCCTTGGAACTTGCCCATCAGCAGTTGACCCAACCCGCTCAGCCCAAGGAATGGGGATATCGATTGCAAGCGCTGATGCAACTGTTCTTCAAAGCCAGCAACGAGCATGACGACTACTTGTTGACCCAGTTGGAGGAGCTTCGCGAAACCTGGCTGGAAACGTGTGAGGCCGTCGGTCTGACGGATGAGCTACCACTGACCGTGGTTCGTGAAGCCTGGCTCGCGGGGCTGGACCAAGGGCGTTTGTCTCAGCGCTTTCTGGCCGGTGCCGTGAACTTTTGTACGCTGATGCCCATGCGCGCCATTCCATTCAAACTGGTCTGCCTGCTGGGGATGAACGACGGCGATTACCCCCGCGCACAGCCGCCGCTGGACTTTGATCTCATGGGCAGCGATTACCGTCCTGGAGATCGCTCGCGGCGAGAAGACGACCGTTACCTTTTGCTTGAGGCGCTGTTGTCTGCACGTAACCAGCTCTATATCAGTTGGGTCGGCCGCAGCATCCGCGATAACAGTGAGCGACCGGCCTCCGTGTTGATCGGCCAGTTGCGCGATCACCTCGCCAGCGGTTGGCGATTGCTCGATGAAAACCGCGATCTGCTTAGTGCCATGACGCAAGAGCACCCGCTGCAGCCGTTCAGTGCGCGCTATTTTCATGAAGGCGATCAACTCTTCAGCTATGCCAGCGAATGGCAGGTTCTGCATCAACAGCACGAATCTCAAAACGAAGCACAGTTACTCAGTCCTTATGTGCAAGAGGAACCGTTGAGCCTCGCGTTGTTGCAGGACTTTTTGCGCAACCCGGTTCGGCATTTTTTCACCCAACGCCTCAAAGTGTATTTCGAGGCCGCCGAAGCACCGCTGGCCGATGAGGAACCCTTCGTACTGGACGCATTGCAGCGCTACACACTCAGCGACAGCCTGCTCGAAGCCGCACTCAGGCAGCCGGACAATGTCGATCAGGCGCTCACTGCCCAGGCCCGACGTCTGCAGAACAGCGGTCTGCTACCAATGGCCGGGTTCGGCGAGTGCCTGCAACGTGAACTGATCGAACCTTTGCCGGATTTGCTACAGCGTTATCAACAACTGCTGACGCTCTGGCCGACCCCTTTGAGCAGCGCGATGCCGGTCAACCTTGAACTGCAGGGTTTGCGTCTGGAAGGATGGCTTGCGGGTTTGCATCAGCGTGCCGATGGGGGGCTGTTGTCGGTCACCACTATTCCCAACAGCATTGGCTCGATCAAAAGCCGCAAATGGCATCGCCTGACCAAACCGTGGGTCAATCATCTGGTGGCCTGCGCCAGCGGGCTTTCCTTGAGCACTGCATTGGTAGCCAGCGACGATACGTTGTTGCTTGAACCCATGGCGCCAGAACGAGCGATACGTTTCCTTGGCGATCTGCTTCTCGCCTGGCAGGCAGGCATGCGACAGCCACTGCCGATCGCAGTAAAAACCGCTTTTGCGTGGCTTTCCCAGACTGACCCGCTGAAGGCCGAAGCGGCAGCGCGTAAAGCCTATGAAGGTGACGGGCAGACCAGCGAAGGTGAGCGTCGCGAGAGCCCCGCGTTGTCCCGGCAATACGCCGACTTCGATGCATTGCTTGAGGACGAAACATTCTCCGGCTGGTGCGACGCATTGTATCGCCCCCTGCTTGAAGCACCGTGGCGTTCACTGTCCACTGAAGGGGCTCGCGCATGAGTACCAAGACACCCCTTGCCCTGGCCTTCCCGTTACAGGGCAGCCAGTTGATCGAAGCCAGTGCCGGTACCGGTAAAACCTTCACGATTTCTGCGCTCTACCTGCGGCTTATCCTGGGGCACGGTGACGAGTCGAGCGGGTTCGGCCGCGAATTGTTGCCGCCGCAGATTCTCGTGGTGACCTTCACCGATGCCGCGACCAAGGAACTGCGTGAGCGCATACGCACGCGCCTGGCTGAGGCCGCTCGATTCTTTCGCGACGAAACGCCCGCGCCCGACGCGCTGATCGCCGAATTACGTGATCAGTTCGACGCTCAACAGTGGCCCGGTTGTGCCAACCGCCTCGATGTCGCTGCGCAATGGATGGACGAGGCCGCCGTTTCGACCATCCACAGTTGGTGTCAGCGCATGCTGCGTGAGCACGCGTTCGACAGCGGCAGCTTGTTCACTCAATCCCTGGAAACCGATCACAGCGACTTGCTCGGCGAAGTGTTGCGCGATTACTGGCGGCTGTTCTGTTACCCGATGCAGGGCGATGCCTTGAATTGGGTGCGTAGCAACTGGGGCGGGCCGGCGGCCTTGTTGCCTCGCGTGCGTGGCCTGTTCGCCAGTGAGCGTGACAGCGACGAAGGAAAGGCTCCCGCAGAGCTGATCGATGAATGCCTGCAAGAACGCCGTGCAGCGCTGATCGAGCTGAAAATGCCATGGCGTCAGTGGGCAGACGAATTGCTCGCCATCTGCCATCAAGGTGTTGCGAGCAAGTCCGTCGACGGGCGCAAAATGCAGGCGCGTTACTTCGAGCCCTGGTTTGAAAAGCTCAAGGCATGGGCCGAAGACGAGTCCCTGGAGCAACTGGATATCGGCACCGGTTTCACCCGACTGACCCCCGACGGCATGGCCGAGGCGTGGAAAGTTCAGGCCCCGAGCCACCCAGGCCTGGACGCCATGCCAAAACTCAAGTCGAGCCTCGATGCATTGCCGACCCCCGACGCCGCTGTGCTGCAACATGCCGCCAAATGGGTAGGTGCACGCTTTGAAGAAGAGAAGCGGCGTCGCGCCGAGATGGGCTTCGATGACATGCTGTTACGCCTGGATGCGGCTTTGCAGTCCGACGGGGGCGAGCGTCTTGCGACGTTGATTCGCGAACAGTTCCCGGTCGCGCTGATCGACGAGTTCCAGGACACCGACCCGGTGCAGTACCGAATCTTTGAAAGCATCTATCGCATTGAGGAGAACAGTCCTGACACCGGGCTGTTTCTGATCGGTGATCCGAAGCAGGCGATCTACGCTTTTCGCGGTGCGGACATCTACACCTACCTGCGCGCACGTCAGGCCACTACTGGCCGGCTGCATACCCTGGGCACCAACTTTCGCTCCAGCCACGGCATGGTCAACGCGGTCAATCATGTATTCGCACGCGCCGAGTCCCGAGAGCAGGGACGCGGTGCGTTTTTGTTCCGCGAGAAAAGCGGCGACAACCCGGTGCCGTTCCTTCCCGTGCAATCTCAAGGCCGCAAGGAGCGCCTGCAGGTTGCCGGGCAAGATGTCGCGGCGTTGAATGTCTGGC
Source organism: Pseudomonas sp. CH61 (assembly GCF_059429415.1). Taxonomy (NCBI): domain Bacteria; kingdom Pseudomonadati; phylum Pseudomonadota; class Gammaproteobacteria; order Pseudomonadales; family Pseudomonadaceae; genus Pseudomonas; species Pseudomonas sp. CH61. The sequence continues at coordinate 10,962 of NZ_CM182098.1, forward strand.
ACTTGTCCAGCGACCAGCCACTGTCCGGCGTGGTCTATCGCCAGCAATTGGCAGCCGCGTGCGCCAGCGAAATTACCGCGCTGCTCAATGGCGGGCAAAGCGCTGACGCGGGGTTCGTGCAGGATGGCAAAGACTTCAGAGGTCTGAAGCCGTCCGACATTGCGATTCTCGTGCGCGACGGCAAAGAAGCCCAGGCCGTACGCAGTGAACTCGCCGCCCGCGGCGTGCGCAGTGTTTATCTGTCGGACAAGGATTCGGTGTTCGCGGCGCAAGAGGCTCACGACCTGTTGTCCTGGCTCAAGGCCTGTGCCGAACCGGATGTCGAACGTTCCCTGAAAGCCGCACTGGCCTGTATCACCCTGAACCTGCCATTGGCAGAGCTGGAACGTCTGAACCAGGACGAGCTGGTATGGGAAACCCGGGTCATGCAGTTCCGTGGCTATCGCGAGTTATGGCGCAAGCAAGGCGTGCTGCCGATGTTGCGCCGCCTGCTGCATGACTTCCACTTGCCACAAACCCTGATGCAACGCAGTGATGGCGAGCGCGTACTGACCAACCTTTTGCATCTGTCGGAATTGATGCAGCAAGCGGCTGCGGAGCTGGACGGTGAACAAGCGCTGATTCGTCATCTGGCTGAGCTGCTGGCTGTGTCCGGTCAGGCTGGCGAAGAGCAGATTCTGCGTCTGGAAAGTGACGAGCAACTGGTCAAAGTCGTGACCATCCACAAGTCCAAAGGCCTGGAATATCCCTTGGTGTTCCTGCCGTTCATCTGTTCGGCGAAACCCGTGGATGGCAGTCGCTTGCCGTTGCATTACCACGACGGCGCGGGGAAGGCTCAGATAAGTCTCAAGCCAACCGCCGAACTGATTGCGCAAGCGGACGACGAACGCCTGGCTGAAGACCTGCGCCTGCTCTACGTTGCCCTGACGCGGGCGCAGCACGCCTGCTGGTTGGGTGTGACGGATCTCAAACGCGGCAATAACAACAGCTCGGTGCTGCACCTTTCGGCGCTGGGTTATCTGCTCGGTGGCGGCGCATCGCTGGGCGAGTCCAGTGAACTGAAACGCTGGCTGCAAGACCTGCAACAAGACTGCCCGGCCATTCACATCGATGAAATGCCACAACCCACCGATGAGCATTACCAGCCGCCACGCAATGACGCCGTGCTGAGTGCGACGCTAGTGCCCAAGCGCAAGGCCAGCGAAAACTGGTGGATCGCCTCCTACAGTGCATTGCGCATCAGCGACGTGTTGAGTGTCGGCAGCGATGAAGCACCGGACAGTCCACAAGCGCAAAAACTATTCGATGATGAGCGCCTCGATCCCGATGCTCCGCGGGAAATAATTGCCGGTGGCGCCGATATCCATCGCTTTCCTCGTGGCCCCAATCCAGGAACGTTTCTTCACGGTTTGCTGGAATGGGCCGGTGATGACGGCTTTGCCGTTACCCGCGAGGCGCTGGAAGATGCGATTGCCCGTCGCTGTAACTTGCGTGGCTGGGAAGGCTGGATCACCACTCTGAGTGATTGGCTGCAGCATCTGCTCAAGTCGCCTCTGCCAGTTGCAGGCGGGCAGCCGCCTGTTGTTCTGGAACAGCTGAAACAGTACCGGGTCGAGATGGAGTTCTGGTTCGCCAGCCATAAAGTCGATGTCCTCAAACTCGACGAACTGGTGCGTCAGCACACTCACAGGGGCGTGGCCCGTGTGGCGGCAGAACCGGTGCAACTCAACGGCATGTTCAAAGGCTTTATCGACCTGACCTTTGAACACGATGGCCGATATTACGTGGCCGACTACAAGTCCAACTGGCTTGGCGTGGATGATCTGGCCTATACCGAGCAGGCCATGGAACAGTCGATCCTCGACAACCGTTATGACCTGCAATACGTGTTGTACCTGCTGGCGTTGCACCGCCAGCTCAAGGCCCGGCTGCCTGATTATGAATACGACCGGCATGTCGGCGGGGCGTTGTATCTGTTTCTGCGCGGCACCCGTGCTGACAGTCGCGGTGTCTATTTTGTACGTCCGCCGCGTGAGCTTATCGAGCGCCTCGACCGGATGTTCCAAGGCAAACCCGAACCCAAGACCGAACCCGCCTGGGAACAGGGAGTCCTGCTATGAGCCGCACCTTTGCCGATCTGCTCCCTACGCCGCTGGCTGCTGACAGTCTGTCGAAGTTATCGCCCCTTACCAGCGCCGATGACCTGTTGATCTTGTTGACCCGGTGGGTCGAGCGCGGCTGGCTGCGTGCGCTGGACAAAGCATTCGTCGCGTTCCTTCACGAACTTGATCGCGATACGGATCCGCTGGTGTTACTCGCTGCTGCCCTGACCAGTCATCAACTTGGCCACGGTCATGTCTGTCTCGATCTTTATGAAACCCTGAAAGCGCCCGACTTCGCGCTGTCGCTACCCCCCGAAGGAGACGTGCAAGGTGGTGTCTTGTTGCTGCCTTCGCAATTGCTCGAGGCGCTCGATGGTGCTCACTGGTGCAAGGTGCTGGCGGGCAGCTCTCTGGTCGCATTGTCGGCGGATACCAGCGATTCAGCACAACAACGTCCGTTGGTAATCTCGGGAAAACGCCTGTATCTACGACGCTACTGGACGTACGAACGGCGCATCGATACGGCGTTGCGCCAGCGTCTGCAGCAAGTCGAGCCGACGCCGGACGATCTGCCGCAGCGCCTGAACGAGCTGTTCGGATCAGCGAAAACGGGTGAGGTGATCGACTGGCAGAAACTCGCCTGCGCCCTCGCCACTCGTGGCGCTTTCAGCATTGTCACCGGCGGACCGGGCACCGGCAAAACCACCACCGTGGTGCGTTTGCTGGCCCTGCTGCAAGCGCCTGCGGTCACCACCGGTCATCCGCTGCGGATTCGTCTGGCGGCCCCGACAGGCAAGGCGGCAGCGCGGCTGACCGAGTCCATCAGCCAGCAAGTGCAGTCGCTGGAAGTCAGCGAAGCGGTGCGGGCGAAAATCCCTTGCGACGTCACCACCGTGCATCGCTTGCTGGGCAGCCGTCCCGGCACCCGCCACTTCCGTCACCATGCCGGCAACCGCCTGCCACTGGATGTGCTGGTGGTCGACGAGGCCTCGATGATCGACCTGGAAATGATGGCCAACCTGCTGGATGCCTTGCCCACGCATGCTCGACTGGTTTTACTCGGCGACAAGGATCAATTGGCCTCTGTGGAGGCCGGCGCGGTGCTGGGAGATTTGTGCCGAGACGCCGAGAGTGGCTGGTACAACCCGCAGACCCGACAGTGGCTGGAGTCGGTCAGCGGTGAGTCGCTGCAGGACAGTGGCTTGCATGAAGACGTCGATGGCACCCACCCACTGGCCCAGCAAGTGGTGATGCTGCGCCACTCCCGGCGCTTCGGCGAGGGCAGTGGGATTGGTCAGCTCGCGCGTCGGGTCAACCAACAGTTGCCGGATGAAGCGCGGCAGTTGCTCACTGCCGGGCACTATGACGATGTTTATTCGCTGCCGCTCAAGGGCGAACACGATCACAAGCTCGAGCGCCTGTTGCTGGAGGGGCATGGCGACGGCCCACAAGGCTATCGCCATTATCTGAGCGTGCTGCGTGATCAGCGTCCACCCTCGGGCCGGCCACTCGAACATCCGGACTGGGTCATTTGGGCCCGCGAAGTCTTGCAGGCGTTCGACACCTTCCAGTTGCTGTGCGCCGTGCGCAAAGGGCCGTGGGGCGTCGAAGGTCTGAATCAACGGATCACCGCCGCGCTGCTCAAAGCACGTCTGATTGAAAATGATCAGCAATGGTACGAAGGCCGCCCGGTATTGATGACTCGCAACGACTACGGTCTGGGTTTGATGAACGGCGATATCGGCATCGCCCTCAAGCTGCCCGAGCGTGAAGGCCCAGACGCAGGTAAACCGGTGTTACGCGTGGCTTTCCCGCGCAACGACGGCCAGGGCGGCGTTCGCTTCGTATTGCCGAGCCGCCTCAACGATGTTGAAACCGTCTACGCCATGACGGTGCACAAGTCCCAAGGCTCGGAATTTGCCCACACGGCGCTGATTCTGCCCGACGCCTTGAATCCGGTGCTGACCAAAGAATTGATCTACACCGGCATCACCCGCGCCAAGCATTGGTTCACCCTGATCGAATCCCGCCCCGGGGTGTTCGAGGAGGCGGTGCAGCGCAGGGTCAAACGCCTGAGCGGGCTGATGCTGGAACTGGAGGAGGGAGCCGCGCCTCAGGGGTGAAAAATCCCGACGATTGGCGGCGATTACTGACCAACCGGTCAGAGGTCGCTGTCTCGCTGGCGTTTTACTGCTGTGCTATCGTTGCGGCATCATTCCGCTACGATCCAAGAGAATCCCTGCATGAAGGTGTCTGTCTGGGCGACAGGGCGCGTAGTTGTCTGCAAGCACGCGTTGCTTGTTGCTCTGCTCTGGTTGTTGACGGGTGCAGCTGTCGCGCAGCCGCAAGCGCCGACGGGCATGGCCGAACAACGGGCCAAATCTGTCACGCAGGTAGTTCTTGGCATTCTCAGCTACGCGCGCTGGCCGGTGGAACCGGCGCAATTGCGCCTGTGCATCGTCGGTCCCACCGAATACACCGACGATCTGGTCAAAGGCACCACGCAAGCCACCGGCCGCCCGGTCACCGTACGTCGCCTGCTGGCCGATAACCCGGCCATCGTCAGCGAATGCGATGCGGTGTACATCGGCAAACTCACCGCGGATGAACGCACTCGCTTGTTCGCTTCGCTGATCGGTCATCCGGTGCTGAGCATCAGCGAAGGTGGTGATCAATGCACGGTCGGCAGCCTGTTCTGTCTGCGCGTTGGCGATGAGCAAGTGTCCTTCGAGGTCAATCTCGACTCCGTTGCCCGCAGCGGCGTGCGCATTCACCCAAGCGTGCTGCAATTGTCGCGTCGCAAACCGGCGGCGCCATGAACCTGTTCAGATCGAATAGCCGCCCAACGTTGGGCTCGGTCATTGGCCGAGGGCATTTGACGGTCGCGCTGGTGGGCGTGGCGATGGCCAGTGTTTCGCTGACGTTGCTCGGCGTACTGGCATTACGGGTTTACGCCGATCACAACCTGCACTTGATCGCCCGATCGATCAGCTACACCGTGGAAGCCGCAGTGGTGTTCAACGACAAGACCGCCGCCAACGAATCGCTGGCGCTGATTGCTTCCTCCGAAGAGGTCGCTGACGCCCAGGTGCTGGACAGTCAGGGACAGCTGCTCGCGCATTGGCAGCGCCCGGAAAACGGTTTGTTCTCTGAGCTGGAAATGCAGATCACCCGCGCCATCCTGGAAAAGCCTGTCAGCCTGCCGATCGAGCATCAGGACCGTGAAATCGGTCGTGTACTGCTCACCGGCCATGGTGGCAGCCTGATGCGCTTTCTGCTCAGCGGTCTGGCGGGGATCATCCTCTGTACCGCGATCAGCGCCTGGGTTGCGCTTCATCTGGCGCGCCGCCAGTTACGCGCGATCACCGGTCCTCTGCGCAGTCTGGCCAATGTGGCCCACGCCGCGCGCAGCGAACGAGCGCTGGATCGCCGCGTGCCGCCGGCGCAGATCGCCGAACTCGACAACCTCGGCAATGACTTCAATGCCTTGCTCGACGAACTGGAGTCGTGGCAAACCCATCTGCAAAACGAAAACGAAACCCTCGCTCACCAGGCCAGTCACGACAGCCTTACCGGTCTGCCGAATCGTGCTTTTTTCGAAGGGCGCTTGATCCGCGCGTTGCGCAATGCCAGCAAGCACGATGAGCGTGTTGCCGTGTTGTTTCTCGACAGTGACCGCTTCAAAGGTATCAACGACAACTTCGGCCACGCGGCGGGTGATGCGGTGCTGGTGGCGGTGGCCAATCGCGTTCGTGCGCAGTTGCGCGAAGAGGATCTGGTGGCGCGGCTGGGCGGTGACGAGTTCGCGGTTCTGCTCACGCCGCTGCACAAGGTCGAAGATGCCGAGCGCATTGCCGACAAGATCCTCGCCAGCATGGACATGCCCATCGCGCTGCCGGGCGACACCAGTGTGGTGACCTCGCTCAGTATCGGCATTGCGGTTTTCCCCGATCATGGCGCCACGCCGGGAGCCTTGCTCGATGCCGCCGATGCGGCGATGTATCAAGCCAAGCGCCTGTCGCGCGGCGCCCAATTCACGGCCGGGGCGGAGCACCCGGTCGATTCCGTTCAAACCAGGAGCTGATTCTCGTGTTCACACTGTCCATTCGATCTTTTTACGCTGTGTTGTTGATGGCCGTACTGGCCCTGAGCGGTTGTCAGACCGCGCCGCAAAAAGGCCTGACCCCGGCGCAAGTCGCGGTCCTCAAACAACAGGGTTTTGAGTTGACCGACGAGGGCTGGGAGTTTGGCTTGTCCGGCAAAGTGCTGTTTGGCAGCGACGTCGAAAGCCTGAACCCGCAAAGCACCGAGATCGTCGAACGCATCGGCAAGGCATTGCTGGGTGTCGGTATCGAACGCGTGCGGGTCGATGGCCACACCGACGCATCGGGCAAGGAAACCTACAATCAGCAACTATCGCTGCGCCGTGCGAAAAGTGTCGCCAACGTGCTGGGCACGGTCGGCATGAAGCAAGAGAACATCCAGTTGCAGGGGCTGGGCAGCAAAGAGCCGGTGGCGTCCAACGATACGGCGGCCGGTCGCACGGAAAACCGCCGGGTGTCGATTGTGGTCAGCGCCGACTAATCGGCGAACTGCATCTCGCGGGTCTGTCCCATCAGCAACGCCTGATTACGCTCGGTCACCTCACGGATGTAATCCAAAAACCGGGTGATCCGCTGAGCTGATCCTCCCGGCAGTACATCCAGAACTTCAAGGAACTCAGGTTGACCCGGTGATTACGGGGGGCTAACCGCCGTTGGTATCCTTGAAGTTCGACCTGTTGCTCAAACACGGTCGACAATCCTTTGGTCTGGGCCGGCCCTCGCTACAGCAAAGCATCTCTATCATTCAACGCGATTTCGATCACCTGTTCTGGCGATAGTCTCTGCGAATAATTCACATCGTTGAAATATTCGTCTGGCCAGAAAATCAAATCGGATACGCGCTCATTGGGAATGTTGATTGCCAGCATGCTCAACCAAAAATCAATCTCATGTTCGGCTCCATCGCACTCCATCACCCTTCGGGCCAGTTCTATAAGCTCACGCTTCGTTACGTCTGCCACGCGCCGTTCAAAGGGGGTTGCTAAGACCTTGCGAACCCAAGTGTCATGGTCCTGGCCTCCATAAATACCCTGAAAGTCGATGAACTCAAGCTCGGTCATGGCTTCCCGATTGAAAGCGGCCAGTTGCGCCCGAGTTTGTTCGCGATGTCCTCCATCAATTTGTTCAGACAGATCCGTCAGCCGAGTGACCAAAGACTCATCCAGGAACGGGGGGATTAAATCAGGGCGAAGTTCCATATGTTCTCTCACAGTCCATTGATTATTCTTTGAATCCCGGCAAACCTTGAGCTGCACGCCATTCTTTGAGCATTCGGGTGATGCCTACATGTCCCGTATCGCCTCGTTGTCATCAAGCACAAACTCTAGCCCAATACCCACCTCTTTCAGCACCTCAGCAGCGCGGTCAATAAAGATTTCACCTTGCTCTGGCAGCTCATACAATCCGTTGATTCGGATGATGGGGTGCTTCCCGAGTGCATTAGGTATTTCGGTGTAAATCTCGCCGCTCTCGATGAATGCAACGTAGGTGTTGAGCTTGTCTTGAAGCAATTGCAGGTGCTCGCCTTGCTCAGCTTTTCCACCCCATTCAAGGTGGTCAGAGACATACAACACTACGTTGTCAGGCTCCCAAGTAGGGATTGCCCAGATATCGATTACCTGCGAATTCGTGATGGACATGTCTGCTCCCTCAGGGCTTGGGTCGAACGATTTCGACTCTGGTTGGTGGGATTACTGTTCCACTGGGAAAGCCCGGTTTCCCTTTGCCGACGACGACAGCGCCGCTTTCTTCAATCTCTGGATACGCTAGTTTTTGGTTGCGAGTCAGCGGTGCTGTTTCTGACGATTTGCATTCGATACAGGAGATATTGCCGTCAGCATCACGTCCTAGCATATCGAACCTGGTGCGCACTCCGCTTTTGGTCTTGGCTGTCACTTCTCTGCCCACTTCCGGTGTGTTTGCCCGAAGCTCGCGTTCCTTTTGGTCTTCGAAGGCCTTGCCTTTCTCCTTGTTCTTCTCCAGCTGTGTACTGAGCACAATGTAGATTGGTTCAATCCCCGAGTCAGGGAACCAGATAATTGCATCTTGGAACTCAGGAGGATGTGCAGGGTTTGCCAACACCGTGTCAGATCGTGCTGTCGGCGGATACACCCAGACAGATGGCAACTGTGGGGCACCTTCAAGTGCAGGAATTCCCAGTACACCATCACCACTTTCCGTTGGCGTCCACGTCATACCAATCCCGTTGCCAATGTCAGCAACGTATTTCTCACCGACCTTCTCGCTCCTGATAACTGGAACGTTTTCCCATTCCGGCTTACCGCCCGTGTAGAAGCCATAAACGTCAACGGAGCCGTCCGGCAACGTCTTCACGTTGAAACGGACACGAGAGCGGCCTGTTTCAAGCGTTGCGTACTGGTCGTTCGTGTAAAAGGCGCTGTCTGGGGAAATGCGGGTGTTCGGTATCAGCATACCGACGATGCCCGTTACGAAGCCTGCCGCAACAACACTTGTTCCTTTCAGTAAACCCAGTGACAGCGATCCGCCAAGACGTTGAGCAATTGCACTGCCGTTAGCAGACCCTGACACCAGTTGCAGTGGGGTGCCTTGTGCCGTGATAGCTGCACCGGTGCCAAGCACAGCCCACAGTCCGTATTCGGCCAGTTTTTCAACGGGCACAAACCCGGATGGGTTGTTGTGATTGATCACGCCGTCAGGAAGGTTACAACTCTTGGCGAAAGCGCATCCGCGAGGCGCCACTTCATCCCGCTTCTTAATCGCATTCCTGCGTGCGTCAGCATCCCGCTCGTTCCTTTCGTTCGCCGCCACTGTTCTGCCCCAAGCCGCCTGCGCTGCTTCTGTCGCCTCGGCATGTCGCCTGTTGCTGTCTATCCCGTTACACCCCAGATAATTCGGGAACAGGTTTTCAACCGCCATAACATCCCCTGTGCAAATTGGCGATCCTTCGCCATTGAAGTGCGAGAGGACGCTACTCCAAGGGTGTTTGGCGTGTATGTAGGGCGCTTCCCAAAGTTCTGAAAAATCTTCAGCTGCTTGGGTGGAGGGACTTCATTGAGGGGGCAGAATGCAAGGGCGGGAGTGTTACGGGTTTCGTATCAAACAGGGATACAAACGACTGAAGGCTTTAGAGCACGTTCCGAATCCGCAGCCTTATTCATTGAAAGTTTTTAGTTGGCGAACTGCATGTCGCGGGTCTGTCCCATCAGCAACGCCTGATTACGCTCAGTCACCTCCCGAATGTAATCCCACAACAAAGTGATCCGCTTCAACTTCCTCAGATCCTCCCGGCAGTACATCCAGAACTGCCGGGTGATGTCGATGTCCTCCGGCAACACCGGCAGCAGGCGCGGATCCTGCGCGGCGAGGAAGCACGGCAGTATCGCCAGTGAGCGCCCTTGCTGCGCGGCGACGAACTGCGCGATCACGCTGGTGCTGCGCAAGTTGGCGCTGGCGCCGGGCAGCACGTTCGCCAGGTACAGCAGCTCCGAGCTGAACGCCAGGTCATCCACATAACTGATGAATTGATGCTTGCCCAAGTCTGCCGGGCGGCGGATCGGTGGGTGTTTGTCCAGATAGTCCTGGGTCGCGTAGAGCTGCAGGCGGTAGTCGCAGAGTTTGCAGCACACGTACGGTCCATGCTCCGGGCGTTCCAGGGCAATGACGATGTCGGCCTCGCGCTTGGACAGGCTGATGAAGTGCGGCAGCGGCAGGATGTCCACCGAGATTGCCGGGTAGGCGTCGACGAAATGGCTTAGCTGCGGGGTGATGAAAAAGCTGCCGAAACCTTCGGTGCAGCCCATGCGCACATGTCCGGACAGTGCCACACCGGAACCTGAAACCTGCTCGCAGGCCATGTGCAATGTGCTTTCGATCGACTCGGCATAACCGAGCAAACGCTGGCCTTCGCTGGTCAGGACGAAGCCGCTGGTCCGCGACTTCTCGAACAGCAAAGTGCCCAATGCCGCTTCCAGCGAACTGATCCGTCGCGACACGGTTGTGTAGTCGACAGCCAGCCGTTTGGCCGCGGTGCTGGCCTTGCGGGTGCGGGCGACTTCGAGGAAAAACTTGAGGTCGTCCCAGTTCAGCGAACCTAGTGAGGTGATGTTTTTTTGCATGATGGACGGGCTTATATGTGCGTTCTTATTAGAAGTTTGCACATCTATACTCCAAAAACAGTCCGACAACCAATTCGTGACACACGCCTCATCTCAAGGCGAACCCTTCGCCTTGGCTCCTACGATAAAAACAAGTTTCGGAGACCAGCATGAACGCATCGCTTACGCCCAACGACACCACGCTGCAGAAGGTCAAGCTGCTGATCAATGGCGAATGGGTCGAGTCGCAGTCCACCGAATGGCACGACATCGTCAACCCGGCGACCCAGCAAGTGCTGGCGAAAGTGCCGTTCGCTACCGCCGCTGAAGTCGATGCTGCCGTCAGCGCTGCTCAGCGTGCCTTCCAGACCTGGAAACTGACCCCGATCGGCGCGCGCATGCGCATCATGCTCAAGCTGCAAGCGCTGATCCGCGAACACTCCAAGCGCATCGCCGTGGTCCTCAGTGCCGAGCAGGGCAAAACCATTGCAGACGCCGAGGGCGATATTTTCCGTGGCCTGGAAGTGGTCGAGCACGCCTGCTCCATCGGTAGCCTGCAAATGGGCGAATTTGCCGAAAACGTCGCCGGCGGCGTTGATACTTACACCCTGCGTCAGCCGATCGGTGTGTGCGCCGGCATCACCCCGTTCAACTTCCCGGCGATGATTCCGCTGTGGATGTTCCCGATGGCCATCGCCTGCGGCAACACCTTCGTCTTGAAACCTTCGGAGCAGGATCCGCTGTCGACCATGTTGCTGGTGGAACTGGCAATCGAGGCCGGCGTTCCGGCCGGTGTGTTGAACGTGGTTCACGGCGGTAAAGACGTGGTTGATGGCTTGTGCACGCACAAGGACATCAAAGCGGTGTCCTTCGTCGGTTCGACCGCTGTCGGCACCCACGTTTACGACTTGGCGGGAAAACACGGCAAGCGTGTGCAATCAATGATGGGCGCGAAGAACCACGCCGTGGTGCTGGCTGATGCCAACCGCGAGCAAGCGCTGAATGCCTTGGTCGGCGCCGGTTTCGGTGCGGCCGGGCAACGTTGCATGGCCACCTCCGTGGTGGTGCTGGTCGGTGCGGCGAAACAATGGCTGCCGGACCTGAAAGCGCTGGCGCAGAAACTCACCGTCAACGCCGGTAACGAGCCGGGCACCGATGTCGGTCCGGTGATCTCGAAGAAAGCCAAGGCGCGGATTCTCGAGCTGATCGAAAGCGGTATCAAGGAAGGCGCCAAGCTGGAACTGGACGGCCGCGACATCAAGGTGCCGGGTTACGAGCAAGGCAACTTTGTCGGCCCGACCCTGTTCTCGGGCGTGACCACCGACATGCAGATCTACACTCAGGAAATCTTCGGCCCGGTACTGGTGGTGCTGGAAGTCGACACCCTTGATCAGGCGATTGCGCTGGTCAACGCCAACCCGTTCGGCAACGGCACCGGCCTGTTCACCCAGAGCGGTGCGGCGGCGCGTAAATTCCAGACGGAAATCGACGTCGGCCAGGTCGGCATCAATATCCCGATTCCAGTGCCGGTGCCATTCTTCAGCTTCACCGGTTCGCGCGGTTCGAAACTCGGCGACCTCGGCCCGTACGGCAAGCAAGTGGTGCAGTTCTACACGCAGACCAAAACGGTCACCGCGCGCTGGTTCGATGACGACAGCGTCAACGACGGCGTGAACACCACCATCAACCTGCGCTGAGGAATCGATCATGAAAATCGCATTTATCGGTCTGGGCAACATGGGCGCGCCAATGGCGCGCAACCTGATCAAGGCTGGCCACTCGCTGAGTCTGGTCGATCTGAACAAAACCGTGCTGGCGGAACTGGAGCAACTGGGCGGGACCATTCGCGCTTCGGCGCGTGAAGCGGCCGAGGATGCCGAACTGGTGATCACCATGCTGCCGGCCGCGGTGCATGTGCGCAGTGTCTGGCTCGGTGATGACGGTGTGCTGGCTGGGATTCGCCAAGGTGTGCCAGCGGTGGATTGCAGCACCATCGATCCGCAGACAGCGCGCGATGTGGCAGCGGCGGCGGCCAAACAAGGGGTGGCCATGGCTGATGCGCCAGTGTCCGGTGGCACCGGTGGTGCGACCGCCGGCACGCTGACCTTCATGGTCGGCGCCACTCCGGAACTGTTCGCCACCCTGCAACCGGTGCTGGCGCAGATGGGCCGCAACATCGTGCATTGCGGTGAAGTCGGCACCGGGCAGATCGCCAAGATCTGCAACAACCTGCTGCTGGCGATCTCGATGGTCGGCGTCAGCGAGGCGATGGCGCTGGGCGATGCGTTGGGCATCGACACCTCGGTGCTGGCCGGGATCATCAACAGCTCGACCGGGCGCTGCTGGAGTTCGGAGATGTACAACCCGTGGCCGGGTATCGTCGAAACGGCGCCAGCTTCGCGTGGTTATACCGGTGGTTTTGGTGCCGAGTTGATGCTCAAGGATCTGGGCCTGGCGACCGAAGCGGCGCGTCAGGCACACCAACCGGTGGTGCTCGGCGCGGTGGCGCAGCAGTTGTATCAGGCGATGAGTCAGCGCGGTGACGGCGGGAAGGATTTCTCGGCGATCATCAACAGCTATCGCAAGCCAGCAATAGACGGACAGCGCTGAAAAAATTGTGGGAGCGAGTCTGCTCGCGATGACGGCGGTCGCTTCAACAAGGAAGTGACTGACCGTGCGCTTTCGCGAGCAGGCTCGCTCCCACAGGGGATTTGCGTATATCAGACATTGTTTGCCGGGAAATCACGTCGGGTGATCTCCCGGCTTTTTTGCATCAGGCGAACACGAAATATTTGCGCACGGTCTCGACCACTTCCCACGTGCCTTTCATCCCCGGCTCAACCACGAAGATATCGCCGGCGCGCAGATGAATCGGCGCCATGCCGTCCGGGGTGATCACGCAGTAGCCTTCCTGGAAATGGCAGTACTCCCACTTCACATAATCGACGCGCCATTTGCCCGGTGTGCAGATCCACGTGCCCATGATCTTGCTGCCGTCTTCGCTGGTGTAGGCATTGAGGTTGACGGTGTGCGGGTCGCCTTCGAGTTTTTCCCATTTGCAGGCATCGAGTACCGGCAGCGGATGAGTGTCGCGTAGAACGGTGATAGGGGCAGTCATGTGTCGGCTCCAGACAAGGCGATCAAACGGAAGCTGCACCCTATAGCGCCGCGCCTTGGCCCAGATGTCTGTGTTCGACATGCAGATATCCATAAACGCTGCCAGGTTTTACGGACCGGGGAGTAAACCTTCCAGCAAAATCAATTAACGGCAGTACTGACCTAAAACAAAGGTTATGAAGTTATAACTATTTTACTTGTCTGGTTTTTACTTTTAGTACGTCTGTTCCGTTGCGTCCTTAGTTGCTTTCGATAGTCAGCCTGCCTGATACCGCGGGCGCCCCACCTTACCCCGTCTTTGTTAAGTAAATAAGTCGTTCACCGCACCAGGGAGGTGCGGTGTCAGTGGGGTTTTGCAGACTTTTTTCGAGTTGTAAAAAAACCTTGAATAGTTCGTTGACTCTCCCCTTAAGGGCAGAGTTTAGATTCCCGCCGCGTGAGAAGTTGCTGTGGGAAAAGTTACTTTTCATAAGTCGAATTCATGAAGTAGTCACGACATATAGGGAGATAGAAATGAACAATCCATTGGACTTGGAACATGTCGTTGCCAGCACTCGCGAAATCCTCGCGCAGCTGTTGGTGATGGATGCGAATGACATCGAAGAAAACAGCAGCATCGTCGAAGACCTCGGTGCCGACTCGCTGGACATCGTCGACCTGAGCTTCCAACTGGGCCGCCAATATGGCTGCACACTGCCGAAAACCAGCGTGCTTGACCATGCGGTGGCGGTTTGCGGTGATGCCAGCGAGTTTCTCGCCAACGGTCGCATTACCGAAAGCGGCAAGCGCCTGCTTGAGCAAAGCCTCAGCGGCTACACCCCGGATCAGCTGAAGGCGGGCATGCAACCGGCTCAGGTGTTCGCCGCGACCACCGTGCGTAACTGGGCCAACCAGTGCCGCAATCTTTTCAACTACCTGCCGGCCACCTGCCCGGATTGTAATGCTCACCAGGCGATTCTGAACGAGCGCCAACAAGTGGTCTGCGGCGCGTGCAGTGCACGTCTGGTGCCGGCGGATGGCGATGAAGTGTCCCGTCAATTGGTTGAGCAGTTTGTCACCACTCACGCCAAAGAAGCGGTGTAGGAGTTCTCATGCGGGCACGAGAAGTCTATGTGAGCGGGTTCGGTCTGGTGGCGCCCATGGCGCTGGACGCTGCCACGTTGTTCGAGCGGATTTGCCGGAAGCAATCCTGTGTCCGCGAACATCCCCGGTTCAAGGCGCTGGGATTCAACAACAGCGCCGCCGGATTTATCGACGATACGCAGTGGCAGCGTATCGCTGCCGGTTTCGGCGGCAACGCGGCGCTGCACCCACGGCAAAGTGTGCTGGCCGAATACGTCGCCCGGCAGGCGCTGGAGCACGCCGGCCTGACGCCGGCAGACTTTGCCCACAGTCGCAGCGGTCTGTTTCTGGGGGCCAACAAGTACTGTGCCGACAGCCACGATCTGCAGCGGCTCAGCCGTTGCATGGACGAGGCCGGCCGCGTCGACCTCGACCGTCTGCTGGACAGTCCGGCAGCGTCCAGCGCGACCTTCACCCGGCGGGTCGATCAACAGACGCAACACCTGGCCGATCGGCTCGGCATTCGCGATCACATCTCGACCCATTCCGATGCCTGTGCCGCCGGCACCATGGCCATCGGCAGTGCTTACCGGGCCATCGAGCGCGGAGAGATCGATCTGGCTATCTGCGGCGCCGTCGAACTGATGGCCAACGAACTGCCTTATTACATGTTCAACAGCCTAGGTGCGCTCTGTCAGGCCGACTTGCCGGCGAGCGAACAGAGCCGCCCGTTCATGCCTGACCGTAGCGGTTTTGTCCTCAGCGAAGGCTCGGCGATGGTCATTCTCGAATCCGCTGAACACGCGCAGCGGCGCAAGGCTGCGCCATTGGGCCGGGTGTTGGGTTACGCGAATGTCTGCGAGGCGCAGAAAATGACCTCCAGCAGTCGCGACGGCAGTAAATACGAGGAATGCATGGAAGCAGCAATCGAAGACGCCGGGCTGCTGCGCAGCGCCGTGCAACACGTCAACACCCACGGCACCTCCACACAGGCCAATGACAGTTGTGAAGCGTTGGCGCTGCGGCGTCTGTTCGGCGGCTGCCAGGATTTCATGAC
The DNA here is from genome assembly GCF_059429415.1 of Pseudomonas sp. CH61. Taxonomy (NCBI): domain Bacteria; kingdom Pseudomonadati; phylum Pseudomonadota; class Gammaproteobacteria; order Pseudomonadales; family Pseudomonadaceae; genus Pseudomonas; species Pseudomonas sp. CH61. The sequence goes on from NZ_CM182098.1 coordinate 26,479, forward strand.
CTTCACCGCCAACAAGTCCGCCATCGGTCATTCGCTGGCAGGCAGTGGCGCGATCGAAGCGGTGCTGTCGCTGATGAGCCTGCGTGACGGTGTGCTGTTGCCCACCCTGAATTACGACCTTGAGCGTGCCGAATACCCGTCGCTGAAGTTCTTGAGCGAGCCGGTGCGACAGCCGATCAGCGTGGTGATGTCCAACTCGTTCGGCTTCGGCGGCATCAACAGCTCGCTGGTTTTGGGGAGGGCATGACATGAACCGAGCCATCTACCTGAATGCCGCGGCGGTGCTGAATGTGGCGGGCAGTGAATGTGCTGACTTGCTCGGCACACCCTGCGCGGCGCAACCGCTGGCATTTGACGCACAGCGTCAGGCGTTTGCCTTGCCGACGCCGCGACTGGCCAGTGACCTGTTTGATCGCAAGATCCAGCGCAGCGTCGAACCGCAGGGCTTGCGCCTGTTGCATTGCGCCGCACGGCTGGCGCCAGCGCTGTCGGAGCTGCAATTGCCTGCATCACGGATTGCTCTGACAGCGGCCATTCCCGAAGTCGACGCACCAAGTCCTTGCTGGGATGCGGTGCAGGCGATCATCGAACAGCCGCAAAAACAACTGGCGCAGTTATTGGCCAACACACCCCCTCTGCATGCGCTGACCCTGCTCAACAGCAGCGTGATGGCCTATGTGGCTGAAGCGCTCGAATGCCACGGGCCAATGGGCGGGTTCTGTTCCCAGGACAACGCCGGGCTGGATGCGCTGATCGAAGCCTGCCAGCAGATTGGCGAGCGACATGCCGACGCCGCGTTGGTGGTCAGCAGCAGCCCGAACCTGACCCCGGCCCTGTATCTGCGCGAGCCCGATCAGGCGAGTGAGCCGATTTTCGGTGAGGGCGCCGCAGCGCTGCTGCTGGCGTCGACACCAGCACCGGGTGCGGCACACGCCGTGCGCATTGCCGGGTTTGCCCGAGGTTACAGCACCGATCCGCAACGCTCTGTGGTGGTAGGTCGGCGTGTGATCGACCAGGTCCTGAGTGTCGAGAAACTGCGGGTCGGCGACGTCGAGCATATCGTCGGCAATTGCGCTGACGGGCAAGTGATGAAGTTGCTCGAAGCTTTCCCGCGCGAGATTCGCAGCACTCGCGCCATGACCGGTGAACTGGGCGCCAGCGGCTTGCTGACAGAGGTCGCACTGACCTTGCACCTCAGCCGTGAAGTCGCGGCGACGCCGGGCTACACGTTGCTTGTCAGCCACACTCGCGCCGGTCACTGGGGCGCATTGCTGTTGGCCAGTGAAACCATGGAGAAGCACGCATGAGTGCGACACGGATTGTGATCACCGGCATGGGCGCCGTCACCGGTTTCGGTTTCGAATGGCAGACCCTCTGGGAAAAAATGCTCGGCGCCGAACATTGCGTGCGGCCATGGCAGCCGGACGACGTGCAAGAGGCGTCGTTCGCGGTGCGTTATGCAGCGCCTGTCGACATGCGCCTGTTGCCGGAAAAACTGCACAGCCATCCGGCCTGGACGATGCCGCTGGAAAAGCGCAGCCGGTTTGGCTGGGTGGCTGCCACGCAAGCCGTCAACGACAGCGGCTTGCAGTCAGAACAGTTGCGTGGCGCGGCGGTGCTGTGTGCCTCGGGCGCACCGCAGCACATGCTCGCCGACATGCTGCTGAGCGAAGCGCCGAATGGTGGCACCCCGAGTTGGTCATACCTGATGCCGCGGGCCGGGCAAGTGAATGCCGATGGCTCGCTGCGTCAGAGCAATGACCGTCTGGCGCGGGTAATCGCCGACGACCTGGGTTGTGAAGGGCCGGTGATCAACATCAGCAGTGCCTGTGCCGGCGCTTCGCAAGCGATTGGCAATGCCTTCCAGATGATTCGTCGCGGAGAAGTCAGCGTTGCGCTGGCGGGGGGCGCCGACTCGGTGCTCAACCTCGACACCATGGCGGCTTTGTATCTGTTGGGTGCCGCTTCGGGCGAGCAACGCTGGGGCGCGGATCTGTGTCGCCCGTTCGATCGTGATCGCAGCGGTCTGATTGCCGGCGAGGGCGGTGGTTTCGTCGTGCTGGAAAGCCTCGAACATGCCTTGGCCCGTGGCGCCACGCCGTATGCCGAGGTGTTGGGTTTCGGCAGCAGTCTGGACGCTTACAAAGTCACCGCACCGCAACCCGAAGGACGCGGTGCGGCACTGGCGATGCAGGCCGCGCTCGACGACGCAGGGCTACGCCCGCAGCAGATCGATCTGATCAACGCCCACGGCACCTCGACGCCACTCAACGACGTGGCCGAAACCCTCGCGATCAAAAGTGTGTTTGCCGACCACAAGCACTATCAAGCCTTGGCTGTCAGTGCCAACAAATCGCAGTTCGGTCACCTGATCGCGGCCGCTGGCGCCCCTGAATGCATCGTCACCGCGTTGGCCTGCCTCAACGATCTGGTCACGCCAACGGTGAACCTGCATGACGCCGACGAACAGTGCGATCTGGATTACTGCGCCGGGCAAGCCGTCAGCCGCCGAGTGGATTACGCGTTGAGCAATTCCTTCGGTTTCGGTGGCCTCAATACCTCGCTGGCCCTTGGCAAATATCGGGAGCATGGACAATGACTGACGCCACTGTACGTGTCGCGATCGCCGGCAGCGGTTGTGTGTTGCCCACCGGCTGGGGCGTTGAGGGTTTCTGGTCGGCGGCCCGCGAAGGACGTAGCGCGATCTCGCCCCTGAACTCGTCGTTGTTCCACAGCGAGCGTGTCATTGCGTTCGGGCACATCGCTGATCGAGACCATCAACGTAGCCGTCAGGACATTGCGCAAAACCTCCAGCGTTACTGCCCGCCGGCGGTGATCTGGGGCGTCAGTGCCGTGCGCCAGGCGTTGGCCGAGGCCGGGCTTGAACCGGGCCGCGACAACGTGCGTTTTGGTCTCTATTGCTGCCAGGGCGGTTACACCCATCCGTCGCTCGCGTCTTACGGCGAACTGTTGCACGAGTGTCAGACCGAGACCGGTGCCGACATGCAGCGTCTGGCCAAACGCGTGTTGCAGGAGCGCGCGCTCGATCCGTTCCTAGTGCTCAAGAGCCTGAGCAACGGTTTGCTCGGGGTGGTCAGTCTGGCCTTGAAGCTTGAGTTTGAATGCAACGCCTACATGCAAGGCGTGGCCGGCAATCTGGCGGCGCTGCGCGAAGCCTGCGCGGCGTTGCAGAGCGGTCGGATCGATGCGGCGATTGTGGTGGGCGCGGGCAGTGAACTGGATCCGCTGGCGCTGGCCGCACTGGCCGAGGCTGGCGTAATCAGCACCGATGCTTCGCAAAGCCTGCGCGCCTTCGATCGCCAGGGCAGTGGTGGTATTGCCGGCGAAGGTGCGGCGGCACTGGTGTTGCGCCGCGCCGATGATCTGCCGGCCGGGCCGCAAACCTGTCTGACCGCTTTGTTCGCACACCCGCGTCTGGATTCGCTGAACCTGCCGGACAAACAGGTGGATCTGCTGATCAGCAGCGCCACGGGCGATCCGCACAAGGATGCCGATCTGGCCCGCACGCTGGCGCGAACCGGCGCCGCGCACATCACCAGCAGCACACCGCTGACCGGCATTCTAAGTGGTGCACCGAGTCTGGTTGACCTGATCTTTGCCCGGCAGGCCTTGCAGGCGCAAAGCATCCCGCCGGTCAGTGGCCTGGAGCAACCGCTGGATGCGCATCTGCCGTTTGTGCTCGGCGGGCCGCGCGATGCTGTGCTCCACGATTGCCTGGTCATCAACCGCGACGACAACGGTTTCAGTGCCGGTTACCAACTCGAATTTCACGCGGCCGACTGACCGTCGGCACGCAACGAAACGCAGCTGATTTTTTACTCAAGGGATAGAACTGTCATGGATTACCGCGATTACGTACGGCCGAAATTCGTTGAATTGATGCAGGCTCTGGGCCTGGAATGTCAGTTCCACAGAGCGCTGGGCAGCAAACTGTTTTACCGCGACCGCCAGGGCGACGAAGTGACCGTCACCGACTTCCTCGGCGGTTACGGCGCCGCGCTGTATGGTCACAACGATCCGCAATTTGTCGATCAACTCGTCGACCTGCTGCGTGCCGATGTGCCGTTCAACGCGCAGATGTCGGTGCGCGGTGCGGCGGGGCAGTTGGGCCGTGAACTCAGTGAAGCCTTCAACCGTGAGCTGAACAACAGCGAACGCTACATTTCGACCTTCTCCAACAGTGGCGCCGAGTCGGTGGAAATCGCCGTCAAGCACGCCGAATACCGTCGTCAGAAAAACCTGCAGAAGCAATTCGACGAGCGCGATTTCGCCCTCGCCAATCTGGTCGCCAGCGACAAGGCTTACGTCGAACTGGACATCGACGATCTCGATTTGCCCGCCGGTCTGCTGCCGCAGAATCTGTCCTGCGTCACCGTGCGCCAAGTGGCTGAAGCGGTGCGCCAGCACAACCTGGCGCAACTGCATGTCGAGCCGGTGTTTCTGGCGGTGCGCGGCAGCTTCCACGGCAAACTGGTGAACACCGTTCAGTTGACCTATGGCAAGCAGTACCGCAAACCGTTCGCCCGTTTCGGCCTCAACGTCGAGTTCATCGACCCGCAGCAACCCCAGCAATTGCAAGAGCTGCCGGCCCGTCATATTCGTCACTGGCTGAGCCTGGAATGGAGCGGCGAAACCCTGCACGTGCGCCGCGAAGCATTCAGCGCGATCACGGCGGTATTGCTGGAGCCGATTCAGGGCGAGGGCGGGATCAACGAGTTCGCCAATGAGTTTTATCTGGGCCTGCGGCGCCTGTGCAACGAGCAGCAATGCCCGCTGATCATCGACGAAGTGCAATCAGGTTTCGGCCGCACCGGCACTTTGCTCGGCGCCAGCCATTTCAACTTGCAGGGCGATTACTACTGCCTGTCGAAAGCCTTGGGCGGTGGCCTGATGAAGATTGCCGCGACGGTGATCCGCGCCAGCCACTACGAAAACGATTTCAGCTACATCCACAGTTCGACCTTTGCCGAAGATGATGCGTCCTGCCATATCGCCCTGTCGGCCCTGCGCCGTCTGTTCGAGAACGACAGCGCGATGCTCAAGGACGTGAACAAGAAGGGCGAGTACCTCAAGGCGTCGCTGCTGGAACTGAAGTCTGCGTACCCGGACGTGATCGCCGACGTGCGCGGTCGTGGCTTGTTGCTGGGCTTCGAACTGCACGACCTGACCGGCACCAGCTCACTGGTTCAGGCATCGGCGCAGTACAACGATGCACTGGGCTACATCATCGCCGGCTACCTGCTGCAATTCGAATCCCTGCGCGTGGCGCCGTCGGGCAGCAACGCCAATGTGATCCGTCTGGAACCGCCGGTGTGCATCACCTTCGCAGAAATCGACGGTTTGATCGGCTCCTTGCAGAAAGTCTGCGACATGCTGCGCCGCCGCGATGCCTTCCCGCTGGCCGCCGGTGTGTGCGCCGACAGCATCGCTGACGTGCCGGCGCGCGAGGTCAGCTTCAAGGAGAGCGAAACCCGCCCAAAGTCTGACGAGAACGTGCGCGTGGTGGCGCGCGTGGCGTTCATCAACCATCTGATTGATTCGGACATGCTCAGCGACGTCGATCCTTCACTGTCGACCCTGAGCGCTGAACAGAAACGCGAGTTCATCAAACGCATGGCGCCCGAGCGCCGAGCCGCGCCGATCGGCCCGGTGCAGATTCGCTCGAAACTCGGCACTGCCGTGGAGTTCACTCTGTACCCGCTGTGCATGGATTCCGATGCCATGGCGGCGTACATCGCCAGCGGCGATCTGCAAACCATCCGCGAAGAAGTTGGCAACCGCATCAAGGATGCCCGCGCAGATGGCTACACTGTCGCCGGGCTGGGCATGTACACCTCGATCGTCACCAACAACTGCCAAGCGCTGCAGATCCCCGACATGGCGCTGACTTCCGGCAACGCGCTGACCATCGGCATGGGTCTGGAAGCCATCGAACAGGGCTGCAAGCAGCAAGGCCTGGAACTGAGCGAGCAAACCGCTGCGGTGGTCGGTGCGGCGGGCAACATCGCCTCGACCTATGCCTCGTTGTTATCGACCAGTGTCGAGCACCTGATCCTCATCGGCAGCGGCCGCGACGGTTCCCTGCGTCGTCTGGAAAAAACCGCTCAACAGATTTATGCCGAAGCCGCTCGCGCGATCCTCAAGGGTGTCGCCGAACACGATCGCCTCGCCCGTCGTCTGCAGCAAATCGACGGCATCGATGCGCTGTTGCAGGCCCATGGCAGCAGTGCCGATCTAGGCCTGCGCGTGGCGAAACTGGTCGAAGAACGCTTGGGCGCGAACGCCTTCATCACCGTCAGCAACGATCTTGATGTGCTGAAACAGGCGCGCATCGTCCTCTGCGCGGCGAACGCACCGCAGCCGTTTCTCTTTGCCGAGCACTTCGCCGAGAACAGCGTGATCTGCGACATCGCCGTACCGTTGAACGTTGACCAGAATCTCGCCAGCCAACGCAGCGACGTGCTCTACATGCACGGCGGCATCGTGCAGACGCCGCTGGGTGATGGCCTGGTGAAAAACGTTCGGGCCTACCTCAAGCAAGGTCAGTTGTACGCGTGCATGGCCGAATCGGTGCTGATGGGCCTGTCCGGTATGAAACAGCACTACTCCTACGGCGACATCAGCCGCGAGCAAGTGCAGCAGATTCGTGCACTGGCGGCGACTCATGGCTTCAGCCTCGCGCAGTTCAAAACCGACAACTCGCTTTAAGGAACGGTCATGCCGAATAAAGTAGCAGTGGTGACCGGTGGCAGTCGTGGCATCGGTCGGGCGATTGTCCTGGCCCTGGCCGGGGCGGGTTATCAGATCGCGTTCAGTTACGTGCGCGATGAAGTCGCGGCAATGACCTTGCGCGATGAGGTTCAGGCGTCGGGGATCGAATGCCTGGCGTTGCAGTGCGATGTCAGCAGCGGCGACAGCATCAAGGCGTTTTTCCAGCGGGTCGATCAGCATTTTCAGCGTATCGATCTGCTGGTTAACAACGCCGGCATCACTCGCGATGGTTTGCTGGCGACGATGTCGGCGCGCGACCTGGTCGAGGTGATCCAGACCAACCTGATCGGCACGATGCTCTGCTGCCAGCAGGTGGTGCCGGGCATGTTGCGCCAGCGCAGCGGTTGCATCGTCAACATCAGTTCGGTGGCGGCGCAGAAGCCCGGCAAAGGTCAAAGCAACTATGCCGCCGCCAAGGGCGGGGTAGAATCGTTGACCCGTGCTTTGGCGGTGGAGCTGGCGCCGCGCAACATTCGCGTCAACGCGGTCGCCCCGGGCATCGTCAAGACCGAGATGAGCACGGCACTGATCGGCAGTCAGGAGGAGGAAATCCAGTCGCGCCTGCTGATCAAACGCTACGCGGAACCGGAAGAAATTGCCGAAGCGGTGTTGTACCTCGCCGATCGCGGTTTGTACCTGACCGGGGAGGTCCTGTCGGTCAACGGCGGGTTGAAGATGCCATGAGCCGGACCATTCTGATTACCGGAGCGGCGAAAGGCATCGGCCGCGCGGTCGCCGAAAATTTTGCCGCCGACGCCGACAATCGCTTGATCCTGCTGGATCTCGATCTGGCCGAACTGCAACGCTGGGTCGACGAGCGACAGGAGCAGATCAAGGCGCGAGTCGAAACCCATGCAGCAAACATTGCCGACCTGCCAGCCATGCAAGCGTTCTTCAAGACACTCGGCTCGCAAGTCGAATACGTTGATGTGCTGGTCAACAGTGCCGGCATCTGCAACGAGAACGAACCGGAGGATCTGCACAACTGGCACAAGGTGATTTCGGTCAATCTCAACGGTACGTTCTATGTGACCTCGTTGTGTCTGGCACTGATGCCCGACCGAGGGCGGATCATCAACATGTCGTCGATCCTCGGCCGTGCCGGCAAGGTGCGCAACACCGCGTACTGCGCCTCCAAGCACGGCATCGTCGGCATGACCAAGGCGCTGGCGCTGGATCTCGCTTCGCGGCAGATCACCGTCAACGCGATTCTGCCGGCGTGGATCGATACGCCGATGTTGCAGGGTGAACTGGCGACGCAAGCGGCGATTGCCGGGTTGACCCAGGAACAGATCGTGCGCAACGCGAAGAAGAAACTGCCGATGCGTCGTTTCATCCAGAGCGAAGAAGTGGCGGCGATGGTGCGTTACCTGGCCAGCCCCGAGGCTGGCGGGGTGACCGCCCAGAGTCTGGTGATCGATGGCGGTGTCGGGTTGGGAATGTAGCGATGCCTCGATTTCACAACAGTCACATCGTGGGTGCGGTGTGGGCGTGCATGGCTGCGCCCACCGCGATGGCCGAATTTACTGTCGATGATCTGAAGCCTGATTACGCCGACGGTGAAGTCGGCGTGGCCACGGCCATGCGTCTGCATGGCGATGATCAGGTCACGCAAAAAGCCGTGTATTTCAAGGCCAACCTGGAAGACAACTGGGAGGGCGGTTACTACAAGGCCAAGGGCCGCGTGCGTTATGACGCGCGCTATGACGGCAACAATCCGTACAGCGAGCGGGCGCGGGACAAGTACCGTTTCGACGCCGATTGGCGGCACCTCTACGTCGGCCATTCGTTGGGTGACGGCGAAGTGACGGTGGGCTGGCAGCAAGTGGTCTGGGGTCGCGCGGATGAATTGCGCGTGCTCGATCAGATCAACCCGCTGGACTATCGCGATGGTCTGACGCCGCTGCTCGAAGACAGCCGCATCGCCGTGCCCATGGTGCGTTTTGCGCAGCCGGTGGGCGAGTGGGAACTGGAGGCGCTGTGGATCACCGACTTCGTGAAAAACCGGGCGCCGGTTGAGGGCAGTGAATTTGCCGCGCCACTGTTTGCCGCGCCGGACCCGCAGTATTTTCTGCTCGATTCCAAACCCGGCTATGACGGCGACAAGGGCTATTCCTATGGCCTGAGCGCCAACGGCCGGATCGGCGCGGTGGACACCAGTTTTGTTGCCTTGAGCGCCCGTCAGCAAGACCCGGTGTACGCGGTCGAAGGTCTGGCCGATGACGGCCGCACGCGGCTGGAACGGCAGTTTCCCCGTTACACCATGGGCGGTGCCGGGCTGGCGATCGACGCCGGGCACAGCATCGTGGTGCGCAGCGAGGTCGCGTATTTCGATAACTGGCGGGTGACCAATCCGACGCGGGCCTACGGTGCCGACAGCACGCCCATGGTCAAGTCGCTGCTGGGTGTCGACTACCTGTTGCGCGACTGGCTGATCTCGGCGCAATGGCAGGAGCAGGTGTTACTCGACTGGCAGGACGGCATGTTGCAGGACAAGCGCGAACCGCTGTTCACCCTGTCGGCCGAAGGCACCCATTGGCAGGACCGCCTCAAGAGTCGTCTGGTGGTCGCTGGCTCACCGCCGTTTCAGGACGACGCCTTGCTGCAAGGCATCTTCACCTACAAGCCGGTCGACTACATCAAGCTCGGCCTTGAAGTCGACGTGTTCTTCGGCAAGCCCGAGAAGACTTTTGGCGAGTACAGCAAGCGCGATCAAGTGCGGCTGTCGGCCGGTTATCTGTTCTGACCCATCACGCCTGCCGCTCTCGCGCAGGTGCATTCATCCAACGAAAAGGAAGTTGTCATGTTGCCGTTTTTGAAAAGTCTGACTACCGCCGCACTGATCCTCGGCAGCGCCTGCGCCAGTGCCGCCGAGGCCGGCAATGCCGATGAGATCCTCCGTCAGGTGCGCGATCGCAATGACGGGAACAGCTTCATGTCCCAGGTTTCGCTGATCCTGCATGACAAGAAAGGCAATACCCGCGTTCGCGAGTTCACCTACCTGCAAAAGGATTACCCGGACAGCGACAAGTTCAGCATGTACTTTTCCGCGCCGACTGACGTGCGTGACGTGGCCTTCCACATCGAAAACCCGCACGAAACCCTCGGCCTGGAAGACAGCCAGTGGATGTACCTGCCAGTCAGCCGTCAGACCCGCCGCATCTCCACCACCGACAAGCGTGGCTCGTTCATGGGCAGTGAGTACTCGTACGCCGATCTGGACAAGATCCGCGTCAAGGACTACTCGCAGAAACTCGTCGGCGAAGAACAGATCAAGGGCCGCGACTGCTACGTGATCGAGCGCGAGCCGGCGTCCCCTGAGGTGCTGGCCAAGACCGGTTACAACAAGCTGAAGGTGTGGATCGACAAGCAGAACTTCCTGGTCATGCGTCAGGACTTTTTCGACGTCAAAGGCGTGTTGATCAAGCAGATGCGCACGCAGAAAGTCGCGACCATCGACTCGATCGACAGCATCGTCCTTAGTGAGACCGAGCACTTTATCGACGGCACGCGTTCGGAAATGCGCTTTAACCAGTTGCAGTACAACGTTTCTCTGGAAGACCGCCTGTTCACCCAGACCGCCATCAAGCGCGGGCTGAAAACCGGTGACCTGCCGGACTTTGCCGTGTCTGCCCGCTAAGCGCCGACCCCGACCACCTGGAACCGCATGATCATGGAAAGATATCTGAATTTCGTCGAGCGCTATGCGCGGGCGATTGTTTTCCTGCTGGTGGCGATTACGGCGTATTTCACTTATACGCTGGGCGCGCTGGTGTCCGACACCAACCCTTACCTGCTCAAGGAAAGTCACCCGGCGCGCAAGACCATCATCGATTTGCAGGGTGAGTTCACCGGCACGTTCGACTCGGTGATGGTGGCGCTGAACAACCCGCAAACGGTGTTCAACAAAAACACGCTCAACGCGCTGTTTTCGATGTCGCAGTCGGTGCGCAGGATGATCCTGGCCAACGATGCCGACAAGGATCAGTTGGCGCAAATCGTCGCCCGGCACCCGGACGACAGCCGTGCGCAGTTGTTGACCCGAGACATTCTCGACGGCGGTTTTTCGCAGAACGATTACGCCAACGCCAAGGCCTTGCGTGATCATGCCCAGAGTCAAAACTGGGATTCCCATGATCAGCTGTTCCTGTCCTTTCTCGCCGAGCGGATCAACCCGATCCGCGAAATGGCCTCGATGGGCGACCTGGAAAACATCGTCCTGACCGACGACGGCGAGCTGTTGATCCACAAAACCCTGAATGCCTATGACATGGACCCGGCGCTGGTCGAGTCGCAGATCATGGGCAACGAGTTGATGGTCGACGGGGTGGTGTCAAAGGACAAGAAAGTCGCGATGCTGGTGGCCGAGCTCGGCACCAAACAGGACGACGCTCAGGCGCAACTGCGGGCTTATCAGATCGTGCGTGGCATCGTCGCGCAATATCAGGCGGAGCACCCGGAGTACAAGGACGAAATCTTCATTGCCGGCATGCCGATCTTTATCGCCGCGCAGCAGGAGATCATCGATCACGACCTGGCCGTGCTGTTCCCGATCGTGTTTTTGCTGATTACCTTGCTGCTGATTTTCTTCTTCCGCAAACCACTGGGCGTGCTGCTGCCGCTGTTCAATATTCTGTTCTGCACCATCTGGACCTTGGGCCTGATGGCGCTGTTGCGGGTGCCGTTCGACCTGCTGACCAGTGTGCTGCCGGTGTTCCTGTTCACCATTTGCTGCTCGGATGCGATCCACGTGATGGCTGAATATTACGAGCAGAAAAACGCTGGCAAGAGCAATCGCGAGGCCAACCGCGAAACCCAGCGCCTGATGGTGGTACCGGTGGTGTTGACGACCGTGACGACCATCGCCACGTTCATGATTTCCACCACCAACAACATTGTCAGCATCCGTAATTTCGGCGTGTTCATGTCGATCGGCCTGACGGCGGCGCTGATCATTTCGCTGTTGCTGATTCCGGCGTGGATTTCCATCTGGGGCAAGGATCAGCCGCAGCAGGCCAAGGCTGTGGCGCACCAGGAGTCGATCATCTCGCGCTATCTGGTGGCGTTCTGTGCCTGGATGATCCGCTTTCGCAAACCGATCCTGATGGTGATTCTGCCGCTGCTGGCGCTGGCCACCGTGTTCACCTTCCGCGTCGATATCGAAGACTCCGGCATTGCTTACTTCAAGCCGGAAAGCCACATTCGCGTGTCCGATCAGTTCATCAACCACGCCAAAGTGGCGGGGACGGCGCCGGGTTGGATCGCCATCGACAGCAAAGAGCCGCGCGGCGTGTTGACCACCGAAGTGGTGCAGTTCATCGACAAGCTCGACCACTTCATCAAACAGCAGCCGAACGTCAGTTATGGCTACTCGCTGGCGACTTACGTCAAGCGCATGAACCTGGTGCTCAACGACATGAACCCGGATTATCTGCGGGTGCCGAATGCCGTGGAGAAGGTCACTTCGGTCAATGACGACGGGCAGGTCGAGCAGTTTGAAGTGCCGGGCAATTCGCTGATCGAACAGCACGTGATGCTGTTCGAAAACGGTGGCGGCTCTGACCTGAACAACGTGCTCAACGCCGATTTCTCCAAGGCCTTGACCCTGTACACCATGACCTCGTCGGTCGCCAGCGACTATCAGGGCATGCTCGACCGCCTCGACGCCTGGCTGCTGGTGAACAAACCGGCCAACCTGGAAGTGACCCACGCCGGCACGCCGCTGATCTGGACCGGCGTACTGCAGGAAATCACTCAGGGCCAAGTGCTGAGTTTTTCCCTGGCCTTGCTGGTCGTCACGCTGATGATGATGTACTGGCTGAAATCTGTACGCTTGGGAGTGCTGGGCATGTTGACCTTGCTGACCACCTCGGTGACGGTCTACGGCTTCATGTTCCTGTTCGGCATTGAGCTGAACATCGGCACGACGCTGGTGACGTTCCTGGTGGTCGGCGTGGTCGATTACGCGGTGCACCTGCTGTCGCGTATCAAGTTGCTGGTGCAGCAGGGCATTGAGATCGACGCGGCTATCTTGCAGGCGATGCACAGCGTCGGCCGTTCGACAGTGATCAACGTGGTGATCTTCTCCGTAGGCTTCATGGCGCTGCTGTTTTCCGATTTCAAGCCGATTGTCGATCTCGGCGCATTGGTGGCGATGGCGCTGTTTTCCAGCGGGGTCATGACCATTGTCCTGGTGACGCTGGTATCGCCGTGGTTCTTTGCGGCGATTGCGCCGGTGCATGCGCCGGTTCAAGCGCTGCGCACAGAAGGGGAGGCGGTACCGGGCTGACTCGCCAACGACCGGGCGCGCCTGCCCTGAGACGACAGGCGAACCCGGTCATGCGGCGCAGCAGGGTTTTCAGTTCAGGGTAGTGCCCGGGTTTTTTTCGCCATAACGGGCAATGCGCTCGAACTGACATTCCTGTCGCGCATCGTTGAGGTTGTTTTCGAACGCTTCGAGGCCGTCGTGCAACTGCTGCAAATCGCCGATCTGGGTCACCAGTTCGGCTTTTTTTTTGGCAATGGCTCGTTGCGCCATGTCCCACGGGAATTCGTCGCCGCGGTAGTTGTTGAGGATCACCTGCAGCTCTTTGAGCTTGAAGCCCAATTGCTGGGCGCACTTGATGAACGTCAACACCTCGACACTTTGCTGGCTGTAGATGCGGTATTTGCCTTCACGCTTGGGCTCGGGCAACAGGCCGATTTCTTCGTAATGGCGAATGCTTTTGACAGTGGTGCCCGACAGCTGGGCGGCTTTGCCGATATACATAAGGTCCGTCTCGATGATCAAACATAGCTAGCGCGATCAGGCGTCATGCCGGATCGGCGGCGATTATATGTCCAATACCATCGGAAAATTGCAACTGCGCGTAAATGACGTGCACAGGCGACGGACGGGCTCGTGGAGGGAGCTCGAAGAGACACTGACGGCGGCGGGTGCGCCGTCAGTTGCGGCGGCTGGAAAACCTTAGACGGCGGCGGTCAAGCGCGCCTTTTCCAGCCAGGCATCGCGCTGGTTTGGCTTGGAGCCAAGGATCGGCCCGAAGGTCAGCGTCTTCAGTGGCTTGATGCCGCAGAATTCCAGCGTGGTCTTGCGCATCTGATTCAGCCCGGGCATGCCGTAGATCCATTTGTAGTACCAGTACGGCGTGTCCATGGTCACCAGCAAATGCGCGGTGCGGCCCTTGAGCAGCTTGTCGGGGAAGGCTTTGCCCTCGCGGTATTTGAAGGCGAAACCCGGCAGGAAAATCCGGTCAACGAAGCCCTTCAGCAGTGCCGGAATCCCGCCCCACCAGATCGGATAGACGAATGTCAGGTGCTCGGCCCAGGTGATATCGGCCTGGGCTTGCAGCAGATCCGGTTCCAGTGGCTGCACCTTGTTGTAGCCTTCGTGCAGGACCGGGTCGAACTCCAGCGCATCCAGACGCAACAGCCGCACCTCATGCCCGGCGTCCTTGGCGGCCTGAACGTAAGTCTCACTCAATGCCCCGCAAAAGCTGTCGGTGGAGGGGTGACCCAGTATCACGAGCATTCGTTTGCTCATTGTGTGTACTCCTGAAATGAAGCTCACAGGATAGAGTCTGCCCCTAGCGGTAGAGTCAAGGCACCAACGCATCAAACAAGGCCCGGGCGTAACCGGGCAGGTGATCGAAGTCCCGCGCGCACAGTTGCAAGGTGCGATGGGCCCAGACTTCGTCCAGCGGCCGGCACGTTACCGAGTGCACCGCCGCCCAGCGCTCGATGGCCACCTTGGGCACGATGGCCAGCCCCGCACCTCGCGCCACCATGCGCATGACGCCCTCGAACCCATCGGCACGGATCCGGATCGACATGCGCTGGCCGATGTGCAGCGCTTGTTCCTCCAGGTGAATCGCCAGCGCGCTGTGGCTGCCAAGCGCCACATAGTCGTGCGCCAGGGTTTCACCAAACGTCAGCGACGCCTGACTCGCCAAAGCATGCTCAGGGGGCAGGATCAGTACCAATGGATCGTCGCGAAAGGGCCGGGTCTGCAGACCGTGGGTGTCGACCGCATCGGAGACGATCCCGAGGTCCGCCGCGCCTTGGCGCAAGGCGTGTGTGATGCGCGCGCTGGGCAGCTCCTGCAAATCGATGTCGAGATTGGGGTGATCGCGCAGGAAGTCCGCGAGTACTTCCGGCAGGTATTCGGTGATCGCCGTGGTGTTGCACAGCAAGCGCACCTGACCTTTGACGCCTTGGGCGTAGTCGGCCAGATCCTGCTGCAGGCGTTCGGCTTGTTGCAGGAGGATGCGCGCGTGCTGGGCCAGCGCCTTTCCGGCGGCCGTCGGCGTGACGCCACGGCGGCCGCGCTCGAGAAAGTCGACGCCAAGCGAGGCTTCCATGGCGCGGATTCTGGCGCTGGCGGCGGCCAGGGACAAATGGCTGCGGACGGCGCCGGCGGTGATGTTGCCGGTGTCGAGGATGTGCAGGTAGAGGCGCAGGTCGGTGAGGTCGAAGTGCATGAGGGTAGCCTCTGGTTTTAGGGTGTTCGGGCTGGCCCCTTCGCGAGCAGGCTCGCTCCTACATGGGATCTGTGGCGAACGCAAAACCTGTAGGAGTGAGCCTGCTCGCGATGAGGCCAGAAGCCTCAAAAATATATCAGCCTCTTGTCAGGGCAGAGGCACCCTCAGTATATGGCAGATTTTCAGCCAACCCCGACTGGCGCACAGTAGCGCCATGAACACACTCACAGATTTCTACCAGCACCTCGGTCTGGCCCTGTCCCTGCTGGTCATCATGACCTTCATTCTCGCCGGTCTGATCAAAGGCGTGATCGGTCTCGGCCTGCCCACCGTCGCCATGGGCTTGCTCGGTCTGGCTATGGCGCCGTCGCAGGCAGCCGCTTTGCTGATCATCCCGGCAACCCTGACCAACGTCTGGCAACTCGCCTTTGGTGGTCACCTCAAAGGACTGATCAAGCGCCTCTGGCCAATGCTGCTGATGATCTTCCTCGGCACCGCTATCGGCACGTTGTCGATCGGCATGGCGGGCGGGCATTGGGTGGTGCGCGGGCTCGGCGCGGCCCTGTTCCTCTATGCGTTGAGTGGTTTGTTTCTGCCAACGCTGAGCGTCAATCCGCGCCATGAAGGCTGGCTGGGTCCGGCGTGCGGTTTGATCACCGGCGTAATCACCTCGGCCACCGGCGTCTTCGTGATCCCGGCGGTGCCGTACCTGCAAGCGCTGGGCTTGAATCGTGATCAACTGGTGCAGGCGCTGGGCCTGTCCTTCACCGTTTCGACGTTGGCGCTGGCCGCCGGATTGCTCTGGCGCGGCGCCCTCGGTGGCGGCGAGCTAACTGCCTCGCTGCTGGCGTTGATCCCGGCGGTGCTGGGCATGTTGCTCGGTCAATGGCTGCGGCAGCGCATCAGCGCCGTGCTGTTCAAGCGAGTGTTCTTTATTGGTATGGGCGCGCTTGGCGCCCATTTATTGATCAGCGGTTAGCCGAGGCTTCGCTGAGCATTTCGATCTGGCGGATATCAAAATCGCGCTGCAGATAATCCATGCGCCGCTCAAAGAATGCCTTCATGTGCGGCAGGTTCGAATGTACATCCAGATGCGCTTGCGACGCCCAGATCTCGTAGAAGATGAACAGCGTCGGATCTTCCTTGTCGCGCAGCATGTGGTACTCGATGCAGCCCGACTCCGCGCGGCTCGGCTCAACGTAAGCGCGGAACAACGCCTCGAAAGCTTCGGCTTTTTCCGGGCGGGTCTTGGCGTGCAGGATAAAACCCAAGCGTTCACTCATCACAACGACTCCTCAAATTCAGAATGCCGCGGATGTTATTGCAACAATCGGCAATGGATTCGTGCCTTTTTATCAAATGTATTTTGCGCAAAACTGGCTTATTCCGCGCGAGGCGGATCGCTAATCTGCCGCCATTCCAGTTTCCCTTCTCCATCCAGCCCTGTGGCTGCGCCGAGGCTTTCTCATGAAAAAAGTGCTGTTGCTCAATGGCGGTAAAAAATTCGCTCACTCCGACGGTCGCTACAACACCACCCTGCACGAAGCTGCGCTGAGCGTGCTCGATCGCGGCGGTGTCGATGTGAAAACCACCTTCATCGACGAGGGCTACGACGTTGCTGAAGAAGTCGCAAAATTCCTCTGGGCCGACGTGATCATTTATCAGATGCCGGGCTGGTGGATGGGCGCGCCATGGACGGTAAAAAAGTACCTCGACGAAGTCTTCACCGAAGGCCACGGCAGCCTCTACGCCAGCGACGGCCGCACCCGTTCCGACGCCTCGCAGAAGTACGGCAGCGGTGGCCTGATTCAGGGCAAGCAATACATGCTGTCGCTGACCTGGAACGCACCGCAGCAGGCCTTTGATGACCCGACTGATTTCTTTGAAGCCAAAGGTGTGGATGCGGTGTACTTCCCGTTTCACAAGGCCAATGAGTTTTTGGGCATGACCGGGTTGCCGACGTTCCTCTGTGTCGACGTGATGAAGCGTCCAAACATCGAGGCTGATGTGGCGCGTTATGAGCGGCATTTGAGTGAGGTGTTTGGTCTCAAGGCCTGAATGGTTTCGGGCTACTATCGGTGGTAACAGCAAAAGATCGCAGCCTGCGGCAGCTCCTACAGGGAGTTGCATTCATCTGCGATCTTGGCGATTTCAACGAGGATACCCGTGAAAGCCAGATCCGATGAATTGCAGATTTTCGTCTGCGTGATCGAATGCGGTTCGATTTCCGCCGCCGCCGAACAGGTCGGGCAAACGCCTTCGGCGGTCAGCCGCACGTTGTCGAAGCTGGAAGCCAAGCTCGACACCACGCTGATCAACCGCACCACGCGGCGCATGGACCTGACCGAGGAGGGCAAGTATTTCTTCGAGCAGGCCAAATTGATTCTCGATCAGATGGAGCAACTCGAAGAGCGTCTGTCTTCACGTCAGCAAACCCCGTCCGGGCGCTTGCGGATCAACGCCGCATCGCCGTTCATGCTCCACGCGGTGGTCCCGTACATCGACGAATTCCGCCGGCTCTACCCGGACATCCAGCTCGAACTCAACAGCAATGACCTGATCATTGATCTGCTGGAACAAAGCACCGACATCGCCATCCGTATCGGCACCCTCGCTGACTCGACGCTGCACGCACGCTCGCTCGGTTGCAGTCCGCTGCTGATCGTCGCCAGCCCGGCCTATCTGGAAAAACACGGCGCGCCACAGCAAGTCGCCGATCTGAGCGAACACACCTTGCTCGGTTTCACCCAGAACGAAGGCCTCAACCAATGGCCGTTGCGCTATGTGCACGGTGACCGCTGGCCGATCACCCCGGCGATCAGCGCTTCCAGCGGCGAGACCGTGCGGCATCTGGCGCTGGAAGGGCAGGGCATCGCCTGCTTGTCGCACTTCATGACTATCGACGACATTCGTGCCGAGCGCCTGAAAGTCCTGCTCGGCGAATTCAACAGCGGTTATCGCCAGCCGATCAACGCCGTGTACTACCGTAACTCGCAACTGGCGCTGCGCATTCAGTGCTTCCTCGACTTTATCCAGAGCAAACTCGCCGCTTACGCCAGCGCCGATTTCAAGGGCTGATTCGTGACCTCTGCGCAAGAGTGAATTGGGCGGCGGCGGGTTTTTCCCTGCGGCTCACGTGCCGATACTCGTCTCATCACTTACTCACGCAGGGAGTTTCTCCATGAACGTATTTGTCACCGGCGCTGCCGGATTTATCGGCGGCTCGATTGCTACCGGTCTGGTTCAGGCCGGTCATAAAGTCACCGGTTTGGTGCGCAGCGCCGAACAGGCTGAAGAGCTGAAAGCCATCGGGATCATCCCGGTCATCGGCACTCTCGACGACAAAACACTGCTCGCCGAACAGGCCCGCGCTGCCGACGCGGTGATCAACGCCGCCAGCAGCGACCATCGCGGTGCAGTTGAAGCGTTGCTCGATGCCTTGCGCGGTTCCAACAAAGTGTTCCTGCACACCAGCGGTTCGAGCATCGTTGGCGACGCATCGGGCGGTAAGTCCAGCGACGTCATCTACTTTGAGGACAACCTGCCGGAACCAACCGTCGACAAAGCCGCGCGCGTGGCCATCGACAATCTGATCCTCGCCGCTGCGCAGGACGGCGTGAATTCGGCAGTGATCTGCAACACGCTGATCTATGGCCACAGCTTGGGCGTCAATCGCGACAGCGTGCAACTGCCGCGACTGCTCAAGCAGGCACGCAAAAGTAGCGTAGTGCGCCACGTCGGCCCAGGCCAGAACATCTGGTCCAACGTGCACATCGAAGACGTCGTCAGCCTGTACCTGCTGGCGCTGACCAAAAACGTCCCGGGCACGTTCTACTTTGTCGAAAGCGGTGAAGCGTCGTTCATCGACATGACCACCGCCATGGCTGAAGCGCTGAACCTGGGGCAACCGCAAGACTGGCCACTGAAAGACGCCGAAGCCGAATGGGGCTATGAAATGGCCAACTACGGCCTCGGCTCCAACAGCCGAGTGCGCGGCAAACACGCCCGCGAAATGCTGGGCTGGGTACCGAAGCGCACGTCGGTGGTTGAATGGATTCGTAACGAAATGGTGTGATTGCTGTTTGAGCCCCGCCGGGCTTTGTGATCACCCTTTAGAACGGCTGCCATCGGGCAGCCGTTTTCGTTTCGGGCTTTGCGCTTGTGTCACGCCAGACCTATGGTGCTCTGAACATTGCCAGTTCAGCAGGTACAAGGATGATTGACCGTTATGACGCAGAAGGGGCGCAAAGCAGCTTTCAGCCCGGCTCGAATGAGCAAGTGCTGAGCAATAAACTGGGAATTATCGAACCCGAAGACATGGATGATGCAGAGCTGTTTTTGTTGGAAAAACTCTACCAATCTGTGCTCATCGAGCATTTGCCTGATCGGTCAATCACTGTTCAGGATCTGAAGGATTGGCATCGACACTGGCTCGGGAACATCTATCCATGGGCGGGCGATGTCCGCGCGGTAAATTTGGGCAAGGATGGATTTTTCTTTGCTGCTGCGCCGCAAATTCCTCGATTGCTCGATGGATTTGAAAGGGATTGTCTTGCCAAATACACGCCATGTCGGCCCGATCTGGACGAGAACCTGATTCGCGCCATTGCTGTAACGCACGTCGAGTTCATCCTGATTCATCCCTTTCGTGAAGGTAACGGACGCTTGTCGCGATTATTGGCCGATGTCATGGCCGTTCAGGCGGGCTACGTGCCGCTGGACTACAGCAGTTGGGAGCGAAACAAAGAGGCTTATTTTGCAGCCATCAACCAAGGGCTGAACTGCAACTACGAACCCATGGAGTACTGGGTACGACAGGCATTATGGACTTGAGGCGGGGCTACTTGGCCAGGGACAAGTGCAGGAACTTGCTGGACCTGAGTTTGAGTTTGCGCTCAATGGTCTCCACGCTTTGACCCGTCTCGATGGCTGTCGAGCTGGCAACTGCGCGAATCAACGTTTCGGTTGTCAGTTTTTTTTTTGTGCGAGGCGTGGGGCTCATGGCAGGGACTCCGCGGAGGTTGTCAGGCGAGTATAGCGCTTGGCCGGATTTGAAAAACATGTCTATGGCTGGGCACCGAAACGCACGTCGGTGGTTGAATGGATTCGTAACGAAATGGTGTGAGTCGTCCACCAGCTCCCACAGGTTTTACGCATCCTGTCTGGAGGAATGCGATCAAAACTGTAGGAGCGAGCCTGCTCGCGATAGCGGTTTTTCAGTCGATAGAGATGTTGAATGTGAAGCCGCCTTCGCGAGCAGGCTCGCTCCCACATTGGTTTCTCGTTCACCGAAAAGCCATGTAAATCCGACCTCGCGATTTTCATTAATCGCGACAATACATACCCATCAGCGACACGCCTTGCCTCTCCACGAAAATTACTTTCATGCGGTTTGAAATCTCGATCTCGAAATGATTTATGAGTTTCACAACCCATTCGAACGTGACCCTTTCGAGGAGTACCGCATGACGCCTTCCTTCGGCTATTGGCTGCTGGTGTATGCCGCCGTTGCCATCATTGCGCTGATCGTGTTGATCGCCCGTTACCGGCTCAATCCGTTCATCGTAATCACCCTGATTTCCATTGGTCTCGCGCTGGTCGCGGGGATGCCGCCGTCGGGCGTGGTGGGGGCGTATGAGGCCGGGGTGGGCAAGACGCTGGGGCATATCGCGCTGGTGGTCGCGCTCGGGACGATGCTCGGCAAGATGATGGCCGAGTCCGGCGGCGCCGAGCAGATGGCGCGCACGCTGATCGACAAGTTTGGCGAGAAGAACGCGCACTGGGCGATGGTCTGCATCGCTTTTCTGGTCGGGCTGCCGCTGTTCTTCGAGGTCGGTTTCGTCTTGCTGGTGCCGATCGCATTCACCGTGGCCCGGCGCGTCGGCGTGTCGATTCTGATGGTCGGTTTGCCGATGGTTGCCGGCCTGTCGGTGGTGCATGCGCTGGTGCCGCCGCATCCGGCGGCGATGCTCGCGGTGCAGGCTTATCAGGCGTCGGTTGGGCAGACCTTGCTGTATGCGATTGCCATCGGTATTCCCACCGCGATCATTGCCGGGCCGCTGTACGCCAAATTCATCGTGCCGCGCATTCAATTGCCGGCGGATAACCCGCTGGAAAAACAATTCCTCGACCGCGAACCGCGCGACAAACTGCCGGGCTTTGGCATCACCATGGCGACCATTCTGTTGCCGGTGCTGCTGATGTTGATCGGCGGCTGGGCGAATCTGATTTCCACGCCCGGCAGCAGTTTCAACCAGTTCCTGTTGTTCATCGGCAACTCGGTGATTGCGCTGCTGCTGGCGACCTTGCTGAGTTTCTGGACGCTGGGTATCGCCCAAGGCTTCAACCGCGAATCGATTCTGAAATTCACCAACGAATGTCTGGCACCTACCGCCAGTATCACCTTGCTGGTCGGTGCTGGCGGTGGCTTGAACCGCATTCTGGTGGATGCCGGTGTGACCGATCAGATCGTCGGCCTCGCTCATGAATTCCAGCTGTCGCCGCTGATCATGGGCTGGCTGTTCGCGGCGTTGATGCGCGTCGCCACCGGTTCCGCGACGGTGGCGATGACCACCGCGTCCGGCGTGGTCGCGCCGGTGGCCATTGGTCTGGGTTATCCACACCCTGAACTGTTGGTGCTGGCGACCGGCGCTGGCTCGGTTATCTTTTCCCACGTCAACGACGGCGGCTTCTGGTTGATCAAGGAATACTTCAACATGACGGTCGCGCAGACGTTCAAGACCTGGACCGTGCTCGAGACGCTGATCTCGCTGGTCGCGTTCGGCCTGACCGTCGGCCTTTCTTACCTGCTGTAACCGGAGCCCGCCGCCCATGGACATCCTCTACCAGATCCGCGCCCGTCAGGATTCCTTCAGCGCCGGCGAAGGTCGCATCGCTCGGCTGATGCTCGACGACGTTGGTTTTGCCGCGAGCGCCAGCCTCGAAGACCTCGCGCAACGCGCCGAAGTCAGCACCGCCACGCTGTCGCGTTTCGCCCGCACCGTGGGCTGCCGCGATCTGCGTGATCTGCGTCTGCAACTGGCTCAGGCCAGCGGCGTTGGCAGCCGTTTCCTCGACCCGGCGGGCACGCCTGAACAGTCGGCGTTTTACGGGCAGATCGTCGGCGACATCGAAACCACACTGCGCCAGCATCTGGCCGGATTCGATGAATCACGCTTCGCCGATGCGGTGAAACTGCTCGGCCAGGCGCGGATGATTCACGCCTTCGGTATGGGCGGTTGCTCGACCCTGTGCAGCGACGAATTGCAGGTCCGCCTGGTGCGCCTCGGCTACCCAATTGCGGTGTGCCATGACGCGGTGATGATGCGCGTCACCGCCGCCAGTCTGAACGCCGAGCAAGTGCTCATCGTTTGTTCGCTGACCGGCATCACTCCGGAATTGCTCGAGACCGTCGAACTGGCGCGCAACTACGGCGCGCGCATTCTGGCGATCACCCGCGCCGATTCGCCGCTGGCGCAACTGGCCGACATCGTCCTGCCGCTGCAAGGCGCGGAAACCTCGTTCATCTACAAACCGACGGCGGCGCGCTACGGCATGCTGCTCGCCATCGACGTGCTGGCGACTGAGCTGGCGCTGGCCAATCCTGAAGACAATCAAGAGCGTCTGCGGCGGATCAAACTCGCCCTCGACGAATACCGTGGCGGCGACGATCACCTGCCGCTGGGAGACTGACATGCTGTACGACACGCTGATTCGCAATGCTCTGATCATCGATGGCAGCAACATGCCCGGTTACCGCGCCAATGTTGCTATTCGCGAGGGACGCATCGAGCGCATAGGTGATTTGCACGATGCCACAGCGACCGAAGAAATCGATGCGGCCGGCCGCGTGCTGGCGCCGGGTTTTATCGACGTGCACACCCACGACGACACCGTGGTGATTCGTCAGCCGGAGATGCTGCCAAAACTCAGCCAGGGTGTGACCACGGTGATTGTCGGCAACTGCGGGATCAGCGCTTCGCCGGTCAGTTTGAAGGGCAATCCGCCAGACCCGATGAACCTGCTCGGCACTGCCGCAGCATTCGTTTATCCACGCTTCAGCGATTACCGCGCGGCGGTCGAAGCGGCCAATACCACGTTGAACGTTGCCGCGTTGGTCGGCCATACGGCGCTGCGCAGCAATCATCTGGATGACCTGTTTCGCAGCGCTACGCCTGAAGAAATCGCGGCGATGCGCGAGCAACTGCGGGAAAGTCTGGAGGCGGGCGCGTTGGGGTTATCCACAGGTCTGGCGTACGCCAGCGCCTTCAGCGCCTCCACCGATGAAGTCATGCAACTGACCGAAGAACTCACAGCGTTTGGCGCGGTATACACCACGCACCTGCGCAGTGAATTCGAACCGGTGCTGGAGGCGATGGATGAAGCGTTCAGCATCGGTCGTCACTCGCGTTCACCGGTGATTATTTCCCACCTCAAATGTGCCGGCGTTGGTAACTGGGGGCGCAGTCCGCAACTGCTCGCGTCATTGGAAGAGGCCGCTAAAACCCAGCACGTGGGGTGCGACTGCTATCCCTATGCGGCGAGTTCATCGACACTGGATTTGAAACAAGTCACCGACGCCCACCGCATCACCATCACCTGGTCGACGCCGCACCCGGAAGTCAGCGGTCGCGACCTGATCGACATCGCTGCCGAATGGGATCTGCCATTGCTTGATGCCGCGAAACGCCTGCAACCGGCCGGCGCGGTGTACTACGGAATGGACGAGGCGGATGTACGAAGAATCCTCGCCCATCCGTTGTCGATGGTCGGTTCTGACGGACTGCCGGAAGACCCGTTCCCGCATCCGCGCCTGTGGGGCGCTTTCCCACGGGTGCTCGGACATTTCAGTCGCGATGTCGGGCTGTTTCCGCTGCACACCGCTGTGCACAAGATGACTGGTTTGTCGGCGGCACGGTTTGGTTTGAAGGAGAGAGGCGAAATTCGTGAAGGCTATTGGGCGGATCTGGTGCTGTTCGATCCGGCGACGGTGCGTGATGTCGCTGACTTCAATGATCCGCAACGGGCTGCGCAGGGGATTGATGGGGTTTGGATCAACGGTGTATTAAGTTATCGCGACGGGCAGGCGAATGGGCGCAGGGAAGGGCGTTTTCTCGCTCGACAGGGTGATCTGCGCGACAACTTTCACTGAGGTTTCGCGGACTGCGTCACAGTGATGGCACATTGCGACTAAAGAAAGCCATCAACAGGCCGACTTGCTGACATCCAGCCCAGCTACACTGTCGGGCCAACCAGTCAGGGAGCACCCCATGAGCTTCGGCAAAACCACCCCGATCCTGCGGATCTTCGATGAAGCCAAAGCCGTTGAATTCTACGTCGATTTTCTGGGTTTCAAGATCGACTGGCAGCATCGCTTCGAGGCGAATTTCCCGTTGTATCTGCAGGTGTCACGTGGCGAGTGTGTGTTGCATTTGTCCGAGCACCATGGCGATGCGTGCCCGGGTTCGGCGCTGCGGATCGAGACCGATGAGCTGGAGGCGTTTCAGCAGCAGTTGGAGGCCAAGGATTACAAGTTTTCGCATCCGGGCATTCAGGCGATGCCGTGGGGGAGTCAGGACATGACGATCGTTGATCCGTTTGGTAATCGACTGGTGTTTACCAACGCGATCTGTCTCTGAGCTGAAAAGCCCCTCACCCTAGCCCTCTCCCAGAGGGAGAGGGGACCGATCCGGGGATGCTTGAGAGATACACCGACCTGAACCTGCTCGGTCGAATCCATAATCGACTCGGTCGTTCAGGTCGATGTATGGCGCTAGACACCTCGGTCGGCCCCCTCTCCCTTTGGGAGAGGGCTGGGGTGAGGGGAAAATGGCACACCGAAAAAAGAAGCCCGCCACCTGACCATCACAGTCGGGCAGCGGGCTTTTTCGTTACTCGGTCGGCACGAACTTATCGAGCACCTGATTGACCGCCATCTCCGCCACCATCACCACTTGCGCGATGCCTTGCAGGGTCTTGCGGTGCGAGCCTTCGAGCACGGCGGCGAAGTCGTTGAGCATCACCGAGGCAGAACCCAGCGTTTCACAGGCGTCGACCAGCAAGGGCTCGGTTGCGGACGCCGGATTGGCCATGTAGAGGCGGTTGGGTTGGTAAGGCGTGGCCATGATCTGCGCGGTGGGTGGGGCGAGATAGTGGTCGAGCGCGCGCTCGGCGGCTTCGTGGAATTTCTTCGAATCGGCGGATTCGTAGGGGGAGGCCGGGTCAGTGACCGGCGGGTTTGGCGTTATTTTGAACATGGGAGCGTACCTTTTAAAGCCGCATCCATTTCGCCGCTAAGCAAAAGGGAGGCAGCTGTGCGCAAGTTAGCGGACCGGTCGCATCCCACCCCGGCGCACCCGAAGGTGCCATGCGCACAGCCACCATTAAGCGCAGGCAAATACCTGACTGGATGATATTCGTGCAGCGGGGAGCGAATGTAGCCGAGCCGCTAAGCTCGATCACTGGGAATCAGTGACGCAATCAAGTTACGCAGCATGCTCAGGGCGCACAAGCCGGCGGATTCTGGCGCAGGCGTAGGCAGCGGCGCAAGGATTTGTGGGCTGTTTCGCGTAACGCTGAGTGTCTTTAAACATCTGTGGTGCAGGATGTTTATTGCGCTCAAGTATCGAGGATTTACCTGTAGGAATCGGTTGCTGCAACTGGCGCATTCGCGAGCAGGCTCGCTCCCACAGTGGGTCGGCGGTGAACATCAACTTTGTGAACAACGGAGATCAACTGTGGGAGCGAGCCTGCTCGCGAAGAGGCCGGAACATTCACCCCCGATGCATCTGCCGAAACTCCCCCGGCGGCATCCCCCGCCGACTCTTGAACGTGCGATGAAACGAGCGCGGTTCGGTAAACCCCAGATACTGCGCAATGTCCTGAATCGGCAGCGTACTGTTGAGCAAATAATGCTCAGCCAGCTCCTGGCGCAGATCATCGAGAATCTGCTGATACGACGTCCCCGCCTGATGCAACTGCCGCTGCAACGTCCGCACGGAAACAGCGAGCTGTTCGGCGACCTGTTCCTTGCGCGGCAAGCCTTCCTTGAGCAACTGCCGCAGGATGCCTTTCACCTGCTGCGCCAGCGACGCGTCCTCCAGCGTCGCCATCAAACCCATCGCATGCTCTTCCAGCGTACGCAGCAATTGCGCGTCGGCCTGACGCAACGGCAACTGCAAGTACGCTAACGGCACGATCAGCGCCGAATAGGGCTGATCGAACAACACCGGGCAATCGAAGAACTGCTCATATTGCGCCAGCGTCACCTCGTCCGGGCGGGCATGCTCCAGCCACACAGCGGCCGGCGACATCTGCGTGTCGGCGATCCAGCGCGCATATTGCAGCCAGGAGCCGAGTACGTTTTCCACCAGATGCCGACGAATTCGCGGGCGCTGATACCGGCAGGTCCAGATCAAATGCACATGGCCGTCCTGCACCTCGGCGCGGCTGACGCCCATGTCCCCCACCAGTTTCTCGAACGGCATGATCCGGCTCATCGCATCACCCAGCGTCGCGCAGTTCATGGTGATGTAACCGAGCACGCTCCACGAATTGGGCAGGACGAAATTCGCCGCGTTAAGCCCGAACAACGGATCGCCCGAGTGCTCGCAAAAATAATCCAGCAAGCGTTCATGCGCTTCGCCGGGCAGACGCAGGGTGTTGTCGCTCAACTGCTGCGCCTGCAAACCCGCCGCCGCCAATGCCGGCTCGATGGCCATGCCCAGTTGTTCGGCATGGCGCAGGTACTTGAGCATTGGCGGAACTGAAGTGAAGCCCAGCGATTGCATGATCCCATTCCTTTGATCAACGGCGGCGGAGACGGAGGAAATAGCCTGAAAGGTAATTTGAAACCCCGACTAAAGTAAATGGCTGACGCTTGCGCGACGTTTGACTCAATTGGCTACACGAACTGGCCGGATGCGACCGTGACACTTTGCGGTCGCTGGCTAGTATGGGGGCCTGAAATATCACTGATCTGACGGTTAGAAGGACACACGCATGCGACGCTGGAACGGCTGGGGAGATGCAACCACGGTGGTCGAACTGCCGGCCCAGGGCGCGGAGTTTCTTCATGAACGACTGGGCGAGGGGCGCGCGCTGCCCGATGCGACACTGGAATCCGCATTGGCCCGCGTGCCGTCCTCGCGATTGCCTGCACACGCGTTGTACAGAGTCGATGCCCATGACCGTTTGCTCCACGCCCGGGGCCAGAGCCTGCCGGACTGGCTGGCGTTGCGCGAAGGTGCTTTGGGCAATTACCCCGATGCGGTGGCGTTTCCCGAGACTGCCGAGCACATTCGCCAGTTGCTGGCGCTCGCCCATGAACAGGATTTGTGCCTGATCCCGTATGGCGGCGGCACCTCGGTGGCCGGACACATCAATCCACCAAATTCTGTGCGACCAGTGGTGACGGTGTCGCTGGCGCGGATGAATCGCCTGATCGACCTCGATGAACAGAGCCTGATGGCAACTTTCGGCCCCGGTGCGAGTGGCCCGCAGGTGGAAAGTCAGTTGCGTGCGCGGGGCTATACGCTGGGGCATTTCCCGCAGTCGTGGGAGCTGTCGACATTGGGCGGTTGGGTCGCCAGTCGTTCCAGCGGTCAGCAGTCGTTGCGCTATGGCCGGATCGAGCAGTTATTTGCTGGCGGCACTTTGGAAACGTTCGCCGGACCGATGCGGATTCCAACCTTCCCGGCTTCGGCTGCCGGGCCAGATTTGCGCGAAGTGGTGCTCGGTTGCGAGGGCCGTTTCGGGATCATTTCCGAGGTTAAGGTGCGGGTCAGCGCATTGCCCGCTGACGAGCGTTTCTACGGTGTGTTTTTGCCCTCTTGGACCAAGGCCCTGCAAGCCATTCGCCAATTGGCCCAGGCACGCGTACCACTGTCGATGCTGCGCCTGTCCAACGCTGTGGAAACCGAAACGCAACTGGCGCTGGCCGGTCATCCGCAACAAATCGCCTGGCTGGAAAAGTACCTGAATCTGCGTGGCGCGGGTGCGGGCAAATGCCTGCTGACCTTCGGCGTCACCGGCAATCGCCGACAAAACGCATTGTCGCTGACACAGGCACGGCAACATTTGAAGGCCTTCGGCGGCGTGTTCACCGGCACCTTGCTCGGCAAGAAGTGGGCGCAGAACCGCTTCCGTTTCCCTTACCTGCGCGAGAACCTGTGGAACGCCGGTTACGTGGTCGACACCCTCGAAACCGCCACCGACTGGAGCAACGTCGACAACCTGCTCAACCTCATCGAAAACAGCCTGCGCGATGCTCTGGCCGCCGAAGGCGAACGCGTGCATGTGTTCACCCACCTGTCCCATTTCTACGGCGAAGGTTCGAGCATCTACACCACTTACGTGTTTCGCCCGGCGGCGGATTACCCGGCGACGCTGGCGCGCTGGAAAGCACTCAAACACGCGGCCAGCCAGACCATCGTCGACAACCATGGCACCATCAGCCACCAGCACGGCGTCGGCAAGGATCACGCGCCGTACCTGTTGCGTGAGAAGGGCGCACTTGCAATGGACACCTTGCAGGCGCTGAGCAAACACTTCGATCCGGCCGGGCGCCTCAACCCCGGCACGCTGTTGCCGGAGTGACGGCCATGAATCCGGACTGGAACGCCGCGTGGCGCCAGCAGATTCTGCCGACGCTGGCCGAGGAAACCTGGGATCTGATCGTCATCGGTGGTGGCATCAGCGGCGCCGGAATCCTGCGGGAAGCGGCGCGTCGAGGTTGGCGTTGCCTGCTGCTGGAACAGCGCGATTTTGCCTGGGGTACGTCCAGTCGATCTTCGAAAATGGTTCATGGCGGTTTGCGTTACATCGCCAAAGGGCAATGGCGCCTGACCCGTGATTCGGTGCGCGAACGTCAGCGTTTGCTCGACGAAGCGCCGGGGTTGGTCGAGCCGATGAGTTTCATGATGCCGCACTATCGCGGCGGCTTTCCCGGGCCACGGGTGTTGGGTGGTTTGCTGAGCGTATACGACGCCTTGGCGGGACGGCGCAGCCATCGTTTTCATGATGCGCAACAGCTTCGATATCTGGCGCCGGGAGTGAAGGAAAGTAACTTGCTCGGCGGCACCAGTTTCGTCGATGCGCTGACCGATGACGCGCGATTAGTGATGCGCGTGTTGAGCGAAGCTCGGGCGGATGGCGCGGTCGTGATTAACGGCGTGCGCGTCGAACAGCTGATGCGTGAAAACGGCCGAGTGTGCGGCGTTCAAATCGAAGATTGCGAAGCTGGTTCGTCACTGCAGTTGCGCTGCGGCGTGCTCGCTGTGGCTACCGGCGCCTGGGCTGAACGCTTGCGCCCGCCAGCGGCGCCCCGGCAATTGCGGCCGTTACGCGGTAGTCATTTATTGTTGCCGGGTTGGCGTCTGCCGGTGGCGCAGGCGTTCACTTTCATGCATGAGCGCGACCGGCGTCCGGTGTTCGTTTTCCCGTGGGAAGGCGCGACGGTGGTCGGCACCACGGACCTCGATCATCACAAGGATCTGGATCAGAGCGCGAGCATCTCTAACGAAGAACTCGACTATCTGCTGGCGGCGTGTACACAACAGTTTCCCGGCGCAGAAGTGACGGCGAATGATGTGCTGTCGACCTGGTCCGGCGTGCGTCCGGTGGTGGGCAGCGCGGGTGCGCATCAAGACAAACCGTCGAACGAAACCCGCGAGCATGTGCTGTGGCAGGAACCCGGTTGCGTGACCCTGGCCGGCGGCAAACTGACCACGTTTCGCCCGCAAGCCATCGAGGTGCTCAAGGCCTGCGCGAGCATGCTGGACCGTCCTTTCGTCGAAGACGCCGCTCCAGTATTCGCCGCTGTACCTGCGTTGCCGATCCCGGCGCTGAGCAGCCATCAATGGCGACGTCTGGCCGGACGCTATGGCCGAGAACTGCCAAGGCTGGCGCAACTGATCAAAGAAGTCGGCCCCAACACGGTCGGCGCTACGGACACGTTGTGGGCGGAATTGGCTTTCGCCTGCGACGCGGAAATGGTCCTGCACCTCGACGATCTGCTCCTGCGCCGCACACGTCTCGGTCTGCTGTTGCCGCGCGGCGGCGAAGAGTATTTCACCGCCATCCGCCACCTCTGCCAGCCACGACTGGCCTGGAGCGACGAACACTGGCAGCAGGAAGAACAGCGTTATCAGGCGTTGTGGCAACGCCATCACGGTTTGCCGGATGCCACGCCTTGATGCCCCTTGAAGAGAGCTCCATGGATAACCACCCGAACAAGCGTTACTTGCTGGCCATCGACAACGGCACCCAGAGCGTGCGCGCGCTGCTCTTCGATCTACAGGGCAATCTGCTCGGCAAAGGCAAGGTCGAGTTGCAGGCGTATTACTCGACGCAACCGGGCTGGGCCGAGCAGGATCCGGAGTATTACTGGGCGAAACTCGGCGAGGCGTGTCAGCAGGTCTGGCAGCAGACGGGGATTGATCGCGCGCAGATTGCCGGCGTTTCCCTGACCACTCAGCGCGGCACGGTGATCAATGTCGATGCCGAAGGCAAGCCGTTACGTCCGGCGATTCTGTGGCTCGATCAACGTCAGAGCGAAGTCGAGGGCGGGATCAAAGGACCGTGGGGATGGCTGTTCAAACTGGTCGGTGCGCAGGGCACTGTGGATTACTTTCGTGCCCAGGCTGAGGCGAACTGGATCGCTCAGCATCAGCCTGAGGTGTGGGCAGCGACCGACAAGTTTTTGCTGCTCTCGGGATTTCTCACCCATCGACTGTGCGGGCGCTTTGTCGACTCCGTAGGGTGCTGCGTCGGCTATCTGCCGTTCGATTTCAAACGGCTGAAATGGGCCGCGCCGAGTGACTGGAAATGGCAGGCGCTGGCGGTGCGCCCCGAGCAATTGCCGAGCCTGCAAAAACCCGGTGAAACCCTCGGCTACATCACCGCAGAGGCTGCTCGACACACCGGTATCCCCGAAGGCTTGCCGCTGATTGCCGCGGGGGCTGACAAGGCTTGTGAAGTGGTCGGTGCCGGTGTGGTCGATGCGAGCACGGTGTGCCTGTCTTACGGCACTACGGCGACGATCACCAGCACCCGCTCGCGCTATCTGG
This sequence comes from Pseudomonas sp. CH61, assembly GCF_059429415.1. Classification (NCBI taxonomy): domain Bacteria; kingdom Pseudomonadati; phylum Pseudomonadota; class Gammaproteobacteria; order Pseudomonadales; family Pseudomonadaceae; genus Pseudomonas; species Pseudomonas sp. CH61. The sequence continues at coordinate 57,818 of NZ_CM182098.1, forward strand.
AAATCGTCCCGTTGATTCCGCCGTACCCCTCGGCAGTGCCGGATCAATACAACTGCGAGGTGATGATTTATCGCGGTTACTGGATGGTCAGCTGGTTCAAGAACGAGTTCGGGTTGCGCGAGATGCAGCAGGCGAAAGAGCAGGGCATCGAGCCGGAGCAGTTGTTCGATGCGCTGGTCGATGCGGTGCCGCCAGGATCGATGGGTTTGATGCTGCAACCGTATTGGTCGCCGGGGATTCGCGAGCCGGGTGTCGAGGCGAAAGGCGCGATGATCGGCTTCGGTGATGTGCATACCCGTGCGCATATTTACCGGGCAATTCTGGAAGGGCTGGCGTATGCCTTGCGTCAGGGCATGGAGAATATCGAGCGGCGTTCGAAGGTCTCGATCAAGCGTTTGCGCGTGGCCGGTGGCGGTTCGCAAAGTGATGCGGCGATGCAGCTGACGGCGAATATTTTCGGCCTGCCGGCGGAGCGTCCGCATGTGTATGAAGCGTCGGGTCTGGGCGCGGCGATTTGTTGTGCGGTGGGGTTGGGGTTGCATGCGGATTTCCCCACGGCGATTGCGGCGATGACCCGGGTTGGTGCGGTTTTCACCCCGCAACCGGAGGCGCAGAAGATCTACGAGCAACTGTACAAAGAGGTCTACCTGCGCATGTATCGCCAGCTCAAGCCGCTGTATCAGAGCATCCGCAAAATCACCGGTTACCCCGCCTGAAAGAACACCACAAATCCCCTGTAGGAGTGAGCCTGCTCGCGATAGCGGTGTGTCAGTCAACATCTATTTGACTGACACACCGCTATCGCGAGCAGGCTCACTCCTACAGGGGGCGGTGGTGTTTTTGATATCGGGTAATTGGCGCCATCGGAGACTTTTTCTGGTGAGATCGGACAGTGTCAGTGGCGGGGTCGGTTGTTAGGCTCATCCCCCACGGCACCGCCAATAAGAACCAGAAGCAATGAAGCTGACCTTCCTCCTGTTTATGCTTTGTGCAACGGCCCCGAGCGCCTGGGGCTGGTCGAACCATACGGTGGGCAGCTATCTGGCTCTGCAGGAACTGCCGGCGTTGCGTGATGCACCAGCGGTTGAAGTCGAGCCACTTGAGCAGTTTCTCACCGAGCAATATCCGGCCGTGCTGGCGCTGTTGGAGCAGCAGGAGAGCTTCGCCCGCGAGCACTTTGCTCAATACCCTCCACGCCCTGACAACCTGAAATTGCCTGCGGTGCCGAGCGACAATCTGCGCCACGACTTCCTCACGGCGCTGCGCATCAATCCCGAGATTTACCTGGCGATGGTCATCCAGCCATTGCCCGGCAAAGACCTGCCCGAACGTGAGCATCTGCAGGCCAATCAGGTCATGGTCGAGCAAACCCTCTCTCCATGGAATCGCCAGCGCTTCATCGTTATCGCCGAGCACGAAAAAGTCGCCCCGCTGGCCGTGCTCGCCAGCGCCGCCGACGAGCCGGATTACGGCCACGACATCAACCTGTTCAGTGACAACCCTGGCGAGGTCGGCGCGGTCTATGGTTTCGGCCCGCAACCGTTCGGTGATGCGCGGTTCCAGTACAGCTCGCAGGCGCCGTTCCACATGGGCTTCTTCCATGAAAGCGCGGTGGTGTATGCCGCTGCCGGTTTCCTCGAACGCAGTTGGCCGGACTGGCGCGCGTATCAATACATGGGCCTGGCGCGACTGGCGTTTGCCAGCGGTCATCCGTACTGGGGTTATCGATTTCTCGGCTGGGGCCTGCACCACATTCAAGACCTGACCCAGCCGTATCACGCCAAGCCGTTGCCGGGCGTCGACCTCGCCAATCTTCTTCTGCTGGAAGGCAAGGCAATCGCCGGTTTCGCTGAGGACAAACAAGCCTCCATCGAGCGCGTCGCTACTCGGCACATGGAAGTGGAGAAGTATCAGTCGACCTGGCTGCGCCGCGTGCTACGCACCGGTCAGGCGCATCCGATGCTCGCGGCTTACGCCGACGTGGCTCAGGACACAAGCTACCCGCCGTACTCGGTCGACTACCTGCGCGAAGTGGTCAGCGCCGAATCGGTCAACGATTCCGCAGCGTTCGACGAGGCCATCGGGCAGTGGCTGGAAACGGCGCCCGTCAGCAGTGATTTCAGCAGCGGCAATCAACTTCATAGCGAAGATTTCGACCACCCGGCACTCAACCAGCAGTTGTTCAAGCTGCTGGGGCATTTCGGCGCGCACAGCCGGATTTACGTCAGCGCGGGATTGGCGCCGTAGCGCGGCAACGCACACCAAAACAATAAAAAAACAGGGAAGGAGGAAAAGATGATCAACACTCGATTGCGCCTGACGAGCGCCGCACTCCCCGGTGTCGGTCTGGCCGGGCTGCTGCAACTGTGCGCAGTCGATGCGGCGCACGCGGTGGAATTCAGCTTCATGGACAAACAAGTGACCGGCTCTGTCGACACGACCTTATCCTACGGCCGTTTGTGGCGGGTGCAGGGCCGCGACAAGACCAACGATGACGTCAACACCAACGACGGCAATCGCAACTTCGACACCGGGCTGGTTTCCGAGGTGTACAAGATCACTTCCGAGCTTGAAGCCAACTATCAGAACTACGGTGTGTTTGTGCGCGGCACCGCGTTCTACGACACGCAACTGATGGACAAGCGCAACGACTACTACGACAACAACAGCCCGTCGCAACCGAGCCAGAGCTACCCGCAGGACAACCATTTCACCAGCCAGACCCGCGACATTGCCGGCAGCCGCATCGAGATGCTCGACGCCTATGTGCACGGCAGTTGGGACGTCGCGCAGATGCCGGTGACCGCGCGCGTCGGTCGACAAGTGTTCAACTGGGGCGAGGGGATTTTCTATCGCGGCGGGATCAATACCACCAACCCGGTGGACGCCGCCAAGTACCGCTTGCCCGGCGCCGAAGTGAAGGAAGTGCTGGTGCCGGTCGAGGCGCTGAGCTTCAACGTTGGCCTGACCGATTCACTGACCATGGAGAGTTTCTACCAGACCAACTGGAAGGAAACCCGCATCGACCCGGTCGGCACCTTCTACTCACAGACCGACCTGTTCGCCGACGGTGGCAACACCGGTTACAACAACTTCAGCGGCACGGCGCTCGACACGCCGGTGCCGGGGTTTGGCAACGTCATCGGTTTGTACAGCGCGCTGGGCAACAACCCGTTGCTCAACTCCGCCCTGAAAACCACAGGCTTGTACGCCAACGGCGTCACTCCGGCCTACGGCAACACGCTGAAAGTGGCGAGCATCGGCAAGGACTACAACGCCCGCAACGATGGCCAGTTTGGCTTTGCCTTTCGCTATATCGCCGAACAGCTCAACAGCACCGAGTTCGGCTTGTACATGGTCAATTACCACGCCAAGGAACCGACCATCGCGGCGGACCTAGGCGGCTACAAAGGCATCGACATGGATGCCCTGACTAACTTGTTGTCGGGTGTCGCCGGTAGTCAGGCCGGGGCGCTGGCCAATGGTCTGGCCACCGCTGATGTGATGGGCAATATCCAGGCGCACCGGCGTTACGCCGAAGACATCCGCATGTACGGCTTCAGCTTCAACACCACGTTGGGCGAGGCGTCGGTGTTCGGTGAGATTGCTTATCGGCCGAACCTGCCGATAGGTGTCGCGGCTACCAACGATTTGATTGGCGATCTGGCCAACGGCGCGGCTGTGGCGGTGACGGGGCGGTCGATCAACGTCGGCGGGCAGATGGTCAATCTCAACAGCGAGATCAACAACGCCGAACGTGTCGAAGCGTTCAACACCTCGCTCGGCACTATTTACAACTTCGGCCCGACCGCTTCGTTCGACTCGCTGTTCGGTATCTTCGAACTGGCCTCCGAACACCTGCGCGGCAGCAGTCTGCAATACACCGCGTATGACGGCAGCCGACGTTATTACGCCGGCACCGGTAACTATTCCTATGTGTCTGGCGGAGATCGCGACGATCAGGTCAACCGCAATTCCTACAGCTACACGGCGATGCTCAACGGCACCTGGAACGACGTGTACGCCGGGGTCAACGTTTCGCCCTACATCGTTTACAAGGACGATTTCGAGGGCAACAGCTACCAGGCCGGCAACACCATCGAAGGGCGCAAGGCTTACACGCTGGGGATAAAAGCCAATTACCAAAACAAGCTTGAAGCCGAGTTGCAGTACACCGAGTTCTACGGCGGCGGGCAGAACAACGGCATTCGCGACCGCGATAACGTCGGGTTCAATCTCAAGTATTTCCTTTAAAGGCTACACACAGCCCCTGTGGGAGCGAGCCTGCTCGCGAAGAGGCCGGCACATTCAACATTGATGTCGACTGACCCACCGCTTTCGCGAGCAGGCTCGCTCCCACAGGTTTTGTATTTTTGGAGAAAGTCATGATTCACACTTCAAGACTGACAAAAACATCGCTAGCGCTGTTTCTGACCCTGGCCGCCAGCACCGCCCTGGCCGCCATCACCCCGCAACAAGCCGAACAACTGAAAACCACCCTGACCCCCATGGGCGCCGAGCGCGCGGGCAACGCCGCCGGCACGATTCCCGCGTGGACCGGCGGCATCACTCAAGCCCCGGCTGGCTACAAACCCGGTCAGCATCACCCCGATCCATACGCCGCCGACAAACCGCTGTTCACCATCACAAAAACCAATCTCGACCAATACAAAGCCCATCTCAGCCCCGGCCAGATCGCCCTGTTCAACAGCTACCCCGACACCTTCCAGATGCCGATCTACCCATCCCGCCGCTCCGGCTCGGCGCCGCAATGGCTGTACGACAACACCCTCAAGAATGCGACCTCGGCCAAATTGCTCGAAGGCGGCAGCGGCTTCTCCGATGCCTACGGCGGCGTGCCGTTCCCGGTGCCCAAGGACGGCGTTGAAGTGCTGTGGAACCACATCACCCGCTATCGCGGCATCTACGTCGTGCGCCGCGCTTCCGAAGCGCCGGTACAACGCAACGGCAGCTTCGCGCTGGTGACCTCGCAGCAGGAAGCGCTGTTCAACTATTACCGCCCGAACGGCCAGTTCGCCGATCTGAAAAACATCCTGTTCTACTACCTCGCTTTCGTGAAAAGCCCGGCGCGACTGGCCGGCGGTGCCGCACTGGTGCACGAAACCCTCGATCAACTCAAAGACGCACGCCAAGCCTGGATCTACGACGCCGGCCAACGCCGCGTGCGCCGCGCACCGAACCTCGCCTACGACACGCCGATCGCCTCTTCCGATGGCCTGCGCACCGCTGACGACACCGACCTATTCAACGGCTCGCCCGATCGCTACGACTGGAAGCTCAAGGGCAAACAGGAAATCTACATTCCCTACAACAACTACAAAGTCGCCAGCCCCGACGTGAAATACGCGCAACTGCTCACCCCGGGCCACCTCAACCCGCAATACACCCGCTACGAGCTGCACCGCGTCTGGGTGGTTGAAGGCAACCTCAAACCAGGTTCGCGACACATCTATTCCAAGCGCGTGCTGTTTCTCGATGAAGACAGCTGGGGCGCCGCGCTGGTCGATCAGTACGATGGGCGAGGGGAGTTGTGGCGCGTGTCGATGGCCTACCTGAAAAACTTCTACGACCTGCCGACGACGTGGAGTGCGCTGGATGTTTTCCACGATTTGCAGGCGCGGCGTTACTACGTGCAGAACCTTGATAACGAAGAAGCGGAGACGGTGGATTTCGCACAACCGGTGCCGGAGGATGCGTACTTTATGCCGTCGGCGTTGCGGCAGCGTGGCACTCGGTGAGATAGCAGACCTGTCTATGCTTTTCTGGCGTTACAACCTGAAACCGTCGCAGCAAAAGCTTCATGGTAGCCTCCGCTGCTGCGATTTCAGTAATGACGGAGAGCATTGTGGCAAGTTTGATCATCGACAATCTTGACCCTCAGCTCTATGAAGCGCTGAGGGTAGCGGCCGACCTCAATGGTCGATCGATGGAAGAGCAAGCGTGTCTGATTTTGAAGAATGCTCTGGAACAGACTCAATCCACTGGCGGCGTGGGGAGTCGGATCCAAGAGCGCTTTAGAAGCGTTGGCGGAGTTGAGCTGGATTTGCCTTCGCGTTGAAAGCGGGGCACGCAGTTTCACGGTATGACCACGCATCAGTAGGGCAAGCCATAACGCAATCGCGAGCAGGCTCACTCCTACAGGGGAATTGGCGTCGCCCACATAATCTGTGATCGACGCGTTACCTGTAGGCCTTCGCCTGCTCGCGATTCGGTTGTAGCCTCAGCGCGAAATCAGGATCAAACGCGGAAGTGGCTGACCATCTGCTGCAACTGCCCACCCAGACGCGCCAGTTCAACACTCGACGCTGCCGTCTCATCACTCGCGGCTGCGGTCTGTTCCGACACGTCGCGTACGTTGATGATGCTGCGGCTGATCTCTTCAGCCACTGCGCTCTGCTGTTCAGCCGCTGCAGCGATCTGCTGGTTCATCGACTGAATGTTCGACACCGTGCGGGTGATGTTTTCCAGTGATGCGCCAGCCTTGCGCGTCAGCGCTACGCTGCTGTCGGTCAGGGCGCGGCTGTTGCTCATCACCGCCGAGACTTGCTGGGTGCCGTTCTGCAGACCGGCGACCAGGCCTTCGATTTCTTCGGTGGATTTCTGCGTACGCTGAGCCAGGCCACGAACCTCGTCGGCGACCACGGCAAAACCACGACCGGCTTCACCGGCGCGCGCGGCTTCGATCGCAGCGTTGAGCGCCAGCAGGTTGGTCTGTTCGGCTACTGCCTTGATCACGTCCATGACGCTGCCGATCTTGTCGCTTTCCTGTTGCAGCACGCTCATCGCTTCGGTCGAACGCACCACTTCGCTGGCCAGACGTTCGATCTGGGCGATGGCTTCGTTGACCACTTTGTCGCCTTCACGGGCTTCACCGTCAGCGGCGGCAGCAGCTTGCGAGGCTTCTTCGGCGTTGCGCGCGACTTCCTGCACGGTGGCAGTCATTTCGTGCATCGCGGTGGCGACCTGATCGGTCTCGACTTTCTGACTGTTCACACCGGCGCTGGTCTGCTCGGTCACGGCCGAGAGTTCTTCAGCGGCGCTGGCGATCTGGGTGACGCCGTCGCGGATACCGCTGATCAAGTCGCGCAGGGTCACACCCATGCGGGCGATGCCTTGTTGCAGCACGCCAAGTTCGTCGCGGCGGGTGACGGTGACGTTCTGGGTCAGGTCGCCGCTGGCGATGCGCTCGACCACGGCCAGGGTTTCTTGCAGCGGACGGGTGATCTGACGGGTGATGATTACCGCAGCAATCACGCCAACCAGCAGCGCCAGCAGGGTGCTGATCAACTGGAAGGTGCGCGCCTGGGCACTTTCGATGTCGCGACGGTCGAGCTGGATCTGGTACAGCTGCTCGCTCGTAGTGACGATGGCGGCGCCTTGATCAGTCATTTCCTTACGGGCCTGTACGGCGTCAGTGTTGGCATTTTTATACGCCATCAATGCGCTGCGGTAATTGATCAATGCGGTTTCCAGCTGACGCAGGGCGTCTTGCTGAGAATCGGCGAAATGCACGTTCAGTTGCTTGAGGCTGGCGATTGCGACATCCAGTTGGCCGACGGCTTTCTGTTCGGTTTCGGCGTTGGTGGTGGCGGTGTAACCGCGAACTTCGTAGCGCGCGAGGATGAACGCTTCCTTGGCGGCGGTGATCGCCTGGAACTGTTCGAAGCGCTGTTCGCTCATGTCCATCTGTTGCACGCGTTTGCTGATCGATTCGATCTGGTTGTACGCGGTCTCGGCACTCACGCTCATGCTGTCGCGGGCGCTGTTGCCGGTGCGATAGGCGTTGCGCATTTTGTTCAGCGACGTCTGGTATTCAGCGATGGTCGCGGCCTGCTCCTTGAGCAGTTTGACGTTTTCCGGGCTCTTGAAGCTATTGATCAGCTTCTGTTGTTGCGCGGCGAAGCTTTCAAGGGTGGTTTGCACATTCTGTGCGGCAGTTTCATCGCCATTGGTCAGCATGTATTGCAGACGTACTACGCGCAGTTTGGTCAGACCGGCGTTGAGCTGGGTGATGTCGCTCATCCAGTTGCTGCGGTCAATCAGGCCACCGAGGCTGGTCCAGCCTGTCAGGGCCAGCACGCAGGTCAGGGCCAGCACGAGGCCGAAGCCCAGGCCCAGTTTCATGTTCACGCTGATGTTGCCGAACCAGCTATTCATCAAAAATCCTCCAGAAACGTTGGGTTTCTTGTCGTCGGTTAGGCTGGAAGATTGTTGTTTTTTTGAGCCAGCAAGGGTGTTAGCAGGTTTGTATCGGCCGCATTTCCCAGAGCTGAAAGGATTTTGTCCTACGGAATTTGTAACATCGGATCCCAAGACTTTTTTCACATGGGTTTCACTGGCTGCCCACGCGCGCCTCTGTACCTTCGCCGCATCGAATGAACCCGAGATGCACAGTGGCGAGGCGGTTTTTGTGGAATTGAGACTGAGTCTGTTCGGCGTCAAACGCTCGATCGATCTGAGCTTTTTGGCGCGTTTTCGCAACACCTGGGTGGTGTTGGCAGCATCGATACTGGTGATCCCCCTGACCCTGTGGTTGCTGGCGCCGGCGGCGGTGCCGGATCTCGCCCATGGCAATGTCTCCGGTGCGCAGGCGCTGGCAGCCGGTTGGGCCAAGGGCGAGATGATCGTGCTGGTGCGTCATGTCGAACGCTGCGATCACTCCAAAGCGGCTTGCCTGAGTGGCAATGACGGCATCACTGATCGCTCGCGCAGTGTTGCCGTGGCGGTCGGTGCACGGTTCGAACAACTGGGCCTGAACAATGCCGACATCTATAACAGCCCGTCGATGCGCACGGTGCAGACCGCCGGTTACATGTTCAACCACGCCGCCAGCGGTGACGACTGGTTGATCAACTGCCGGGGCCGCATGTTGCAGGACGCTCTGGCCCACAAGGTTCCCGGTCGCAATCTGGTCCTGGTGACCCACAGCGAATGCATGGCGCAAATCGAGAAAGACCTCAAAGTACCGACCTCGGACATGGGTTATGGCTCGTCATTGTTTGTTTCCGCTGCCAGCCCGGCGGCTCCCAAGATGCTCGGCTTTATTGAAGCCTCCGACTGGCGCACGGTGACCACCCGATGAAATCCCGTTTCTACGCTTACAATTTTGGTATTCCGCTCGCTTGTGCGGCGCTGGTGTTCCTGATGTTCGACATGACCAAAATCGACATCGCCTTCAGCAACCTGTTGTTCGATCCGCTGACGCAGTCCTTCCCGCTCGACAAGATCCACTTCTTTGAGAAGCTCACGCACAAATGGGCGCGGATCATTCCGAACTGGACGGCGGAAATCGCCCTGATCGGCGCGCTGCTATCGGTGGTCTGGCCGTTGGTCAATCCGCAGAAGCGTCCGCGCCTCGGCGCAATGCTGGAACGTAGCAAAGTCGCGCCAGTGCTGCGATTTGCCGCTGATCACCGTAGGGATTTTCTGTTTGTGGTGGTCGCATTTGCCGTTTGCACTGGGGTGATTCACTTCCTCAAATCCCACACCAGCGTTTACTGCCCGATCGAGACCACGCTGTACGGCGGCAAAATGGCTCACATTGAGTGGTACAGCAACTTTCAACTGTTCCATGAAGCGGGTAGTGGCCGGTGCTGGCCGGGTGGTCATGCGTCGGGCGGCTTCACCATGCTGGCGCTGTATTTCGTGGCGCGGCGCTATCAATGGCGTTTTTCCAGTGCAATCTTGTGGGGCTCGCTGTTGCTGGGATTCGTTTATGGCACTACTCGCGTCCTGCAAGGCTGGCACTACATGTCCCACACGTTCTGGGCCGGAATCTTCGTCTGGGTGGCGTGTTTGCTGACAGCGCTGGCCTTCTACGGACGGGCGCGGCTGGATGTGCCGGTGCTGGGCAAGCGCACGCAGAAAGCGTTCAGTGCTCAACCTGAGGTCTCTCTCTGAACCCGTTCGGATGAAATGAAAAACCCGCCAATCATCGGCGGGTTTTTTTATGCGGCTGCGCAGGCCTCAATAGCTGACGAAGTAATACGCCTGGCGCCCGACCATCATGGTTTTGAGCACTTTCAGGGGGGGCGCGGGTTCGCTGTCGCCGGCCATCACCACGACATGCGAGGACGAGGCCGTGAGGAAATCTCGCAACTGCGCCTCGGTATCCAGCCCTTTGAGTACTTGCTGGGTATAGAAGACCGTCGCGCCACCGACCCGCTCATTGGCCTGAAACAGTGCGACTTGATGCCCGGCGGTCTGCAGTGTCTGAATCTCTGCACTCAATGGCAGGAACGAAAGCTTTTTGTCGGCGTGGGGCAGGGCCCATTGCGCGGCCGCGAGATAACTGCAGATCACCAGCGTGAGCACAGTTACTGCCAATGTCTGACGGTGACGGGCGATTCGGCCTACGAATCGATTGGCGGATTCGTACTGCTTCAATCGTTCGAACAACACGCCTGCATATTCTGCCGCGATCACCGCTGCGGCGGGCGTCATCGACATCAGGTACACCGTGCGCTTGCTCGACGCCAACGTCAGCATCACGAACTGCGCAACGATCCACAGGCTGAAAAACAGCAAGTAGCGGTTGGCCTTCAATTGTTTGCGGAAATGCCAGAGCCCCAGGTACACCAGAATGTTCCACGGCAGGAAGGCTTCCGGCAGTTTGGCGAGGTAGTAATAGAACGGTTCGTAGTGCCCGGCCTCGACGAACGAACCGCTGAAGCGCCCGACACTGTTGGTCAGCAGCACCTCTTTGACGGCCTGCGCGCCGCCGTGCTGAAAGAGGATGACGAGCCAGATCAGCAGCGGAATCAAACCGATCAGGGTCAGTAAGCCCGGCCGCAGCCAATCCGTGATTTTCAGGCGCCTGTCCATAAGGTTGTCGGTCAGCAAATAGGCAAAAATCACTACCCCCGGCATCGCCAGCCCCAGCACACCCTTGCTCAAGGTGGCGATGGCGATCCCGACGACAAACAACAGCGAGTTGCCCGCGGTCGACGTCCGTTGCGCCTGGAAAAAGGCGAGCAGTGCCGTGGTCACGCCGAGGGCGAGCAATGCATCTTCACCGACGCCGCGCACATTGCTCCAGTAACTGGCCATGGTCGCGAGCAGAATGCCCGCCGTCCAGGCAATCATTTTCGGCCGTTCAAAGCGGCGCAACATGCCGTACAGCAGCATCACACTGAGCAGCCCGGCCACCGCCGACGCCAGTCGCACGGCCCACGGTGAAACACCGAACACGCGCATCGCACCAGCATCCAGCCATAGGCTCAACGGTGGTTTTTCCAGAAACGGTTCGCCGAACAGGCGCGGCGTCACCCAATCGTCGTCCAGATGCATCTCCATGGCGATGCCGGCGACGCGGGCCTCGGTGGAGCCTTGCAATTGGTGGTTGCCCAGCGCGAAGAAAAACAGCAGGGCAGCAAGCAGAAACAGCGAAGTGACGGCACGCGACATAGGTTTCAGGCAACCGGAAGGGGCGGGAGGCCTGAGCATACGACGGCAATCCTTAACGAATTGTGAAACTCACGCCAAAGGTTTCGACCAGCGCTTTTCCGGCGTCTCGAACCTTGAATTGACCAGCGCCGTCAGCACGTGATCCTGCCAGCGTCCGGCAATGTTCAGATACGCCTTGGCGTAACCCTCACGTTCGAAGCCCAGGCGCTCCAGCAAGCGCGCACTGCGTTCGTTGCCCGGAATGTAGTTGGCCATGATCCGGTGCAGATTCTGGGTCTCGAACATGTAAGCGATACCAGCCTCCAGCGCTTCCTGCATCAAGCCCTGACCCTGTTGGGCCTCGTCGATGTGATAACCCAGATAACACGCCTGAAAGGCACCACGAATAATGCCGCTGAAGTTGCAGGCGCCGATCATCTGCTGGCCGTCCGGGGTCAGTAGCGCGAAATGCATGGCCAGCCCGGCCTCGAATGCGCTGGCCTGTATTTCAAGGCGTCGGCGAATCTGCTCGGTGGAAAAATATTCAGTGGTGCGGATGGGTGACCATGGCGCGAGGTGGCGCAGGTTACGTCGGTAGAACTCGCTTTCGAGCTCGGCCTGCTCTAGAGCGAGTATTGCGAGCGTCAGGCGTTGGCAGGGCAGGGTCAACAGCGGCATCGGGCGCTCCGGCTTGTGGGATCTGCTGGCAGAGTCGCGCAATCACCGGGGTCACGGCAAGTCGTGGCGAATAAGGGACTTTGTCTCAGGCAAAAAAAAGCCCGCAGGAGCGCGGGCGAACCGTAGTTTCTTGAATGAGCGAGCGGACTGTACAAGGCTTGGCCGCGCAGCTGCAGTGAAGAAAAATTCATCTCGATGGGCGGCTCGGCGTTGGCCGATGCTCACCCGAGCGACGGGGCGACTCGTACAGGTTTCACCCGTCAATGGCGGGTTTCAGGCCCGCAGGTTTGCGGTCCCTGTGGGTCAAGATTGTCCCGCGCCCGGCAGACCAGTATCTCGGCCAGTGCGCTCAATTGCTTCATCGCCACCGCCACATGGCGTTTGGAGCCATCGTACTCATCGGCAAGGTTTGCGCTGATGGCGACGAGGGAGTCGAGGATCTCGCTGGCGTGGGTGAGCAGGGTCAGTGTGTCGACATCGTCGCGCACCCTGATGAGTTGATTGAGCGGGACGCTACGCCGCCGACGGGTCGCCTCGGTGCGTGCGGTGGTATTCGACTGAGGTTGGGTGCTGGAAGCGGGCGCGTCGGAAGGTGCCGAGCCAACCAGCGAAAGCTGTGGGGTTTTTTTCATGACGTAGCTCCGTGGAGTGAACATTCACTGCAGTTGCGGCTGCCAAACCGTCCGTTGGATGGCAGTGGTCGTGGAGGGTAACGTCCTGAGGAACCGTCCACCAGTTCACCAAAGTCGACGCGTGTTGCAGGAATTTTCCTAGGACGTTCGGTGTGGGAAGGAGGAGCCGGCCCCACTCAAGGCATGTGGTCAGCGGCAAAATCAGCCTCTGACCGGGCGCGCAAACGGCCCTTGCGACAAGCCACCTGGAAACGCTCGAAGTCGCGTTCGTTTTGCGCGGTGTAACTTTGCGCGTATTTCAGCAGCGCATCGGCCAGCGCATCGCCTTTGCCGATGTAACCGCTGATTTGCGCCGCGAGGCCGGATGCCTTGGCATGTGCCCGGGCGAGGGCTCGGCCGCAAACACGTCCATAGGCGGCGAAGGTTTCGGCGTCAAAGGTCTCAAGCTCAGCGGAGATTTTCATGTCGCGCAGTTGCCGCACATAGAAGTGCCGACCGCTGGGGCCGGTGGTCCAGCCGAGAAACAGATCGCTGGCGGCCTGCATCAACCGCTGCCCCTCGACCACACGTTGGCCTTCGTGGCGCGTGCGCGATTTGACTTTGACGTAATCGGCGAGCACCGAACGTCGTGCTTCCTTGAACTGCAGAAACAACGGAAATTCCTGATCGTCGGTCAGCAGCGCCACCAGGCAGCGCGTACCGACACTGCCGACGCCGACCACTTTGAAGGCCAGGTCCTGGGCGTGAAACCGTGAGAGCAACTCGCGACGGTCAGGTTGCAGCGTGTTTCGATAATCACGCATGAACGCATCGTAGAGAGGGCGCCAGTCCGACAACCGTAACCAGTCATCGTCGGCGTCCAGCAGCGTGGTGTTTTTGTGCAGGTGGAAAATTTCTGGCAGGTCATCACGAATAATCAGACGACCACTGGCATCGCGCTCACTGATTTTGGGCAGTAGCTCGGCGTGGGTGCGCCGCTCAGCCTTTTCGATGGCGCGCTCCACATGTTCGAGGGTACTTTTGCGCGCCTGCGCAAGCAGATCGTTGTAGCTGATGGACTCGTACCAGTTTTCCAGCGAACTCTGTTCGGCGCATTCCAGCAGCGTCGTCTGATAGGCGCCGACCATTTCACGGCACACCTGTTCCTCGACCGACTCGCCGTGGCGCAAATCGCGGGCGGCCACCACGAAACTCGCCGCGAGACGCTTGAGATCCCACTCCCACGGTCCGGGATGCGCTTCGTCGAAATCGTTGACGCTGAACAGCAGATTGCGCTCAGGCGTGGCGAAACCGCCGAAATTCATCAGATGGCAGTCACCACAGATGGGCAAGTTCAGGCCCATGTTCGCCGTGCCCGATAAATCGTGCGCCTGCAACAAGGCATTGCCGCGAAAGAACGTGAACGGCGACACCAGCATGCGCCCGTAACGCAGTTCGACCAGCGCCTCGACGCGGCCCTGGCTGGAGGCCTTGATCAACGGAATCGGGTCACGGTTCAGCTTGCCGGTGGATGCCTGAGCGCTGCGCGGGCACTGCTTGCGCGCGTCTTTGCCTTGTTGCATGCGGTCTTTTAGAGAGGTCATGTGGGCTCGGTGTGGCGGAAGGGGCGCTGTGAGTGTAGAAGCGCTTCCGGGGTTTATCCGCTGGCTTGAGTCCGGTGACAATCCCTATCTCGATGTTCGCAACATAGAGGCTGCATCGCCCCAGCGCCCTGGATTGCGCGGATCAAATGTTGCTGGAGGGGAGTGTGTGCTTGAAGGAGAGGGGATCCTTCAGGGAACGGTTCACATAATTCTCACCTGAGTTTTGCCATGATCGTTGCCAATATTTCATCGGCCCGAGCGAGTGATCCCTTCATGAATGTGAGCGTGCTCTACGCATTGGTTGCAGCAGCGTTGTTTGGCGCCAGTACGCCGCTCGCCAAGCTGTTGGGCGTACAGATTTCACCGATTCTATTGGCCGGGTTGCTCTATCTGGGCAGCGGGCTGGGTTTGACCGCCCTGCGTGTTGCCCGCGATCGAGGCTGGCAGCGTTCCGGACTCGGAGCCGGCGAATGGCCGTGGCTGGTCGGAGCCATCGGCTTTGGCGGCGTGCTGGCGCCGGTAGCATTGATGTTCGGTTTGACCAGAACGTCCGGCGCGAGCGCGTCACTGATGCTCAACCTGGAATCAGTGCTCACGGCGCTGCTGGCGTGGCTAGTGTTCAAGGAAAACGCCGATCGGCGAATCGTGATCGGCATGCTCGCCATCGTGGCCGGCGGTGTCGTGTTGTCCTGGCCGCAAGACGCCGTATCGGCGCAAGACTGGACAGGTCCGCTGGCCGTCGCCTTCGCCTGCTTTTGCTGGGCCATCGACAACAACCTGACGCGTAAGGTGTCTGCCTCGGATGCACTGTTTATCGCGGGCAGCAAAGGTCTTGTGGCAGGGGTGGTCAACTGCAGCCTCGCCTTGTTCATTGGCACACAACTGCCCGCCGCCTCGCTGGTGCCGATCCTGCTGGTCGGGTTTCTCGGCTACGGCGTCAGCCTGGTGATGTTCGTCCTCGCCCTGCGTGGGCTGGGCAGTGCGCGCACCGGCGCGTACTTTTCCACCGCACCGTTTCTGGGCGCAGGTATCTCGATTCTACTGCTGGGCGAGTCGGTATCGCTGATGTTTCTGCTCGCTGCAGCGTTAATGGCTGTGGGGGTGTGGATTCATTTGATGGAGAACCATATTCATGAGCATCAGCACGAACTGCTTGAGCATGATCATCGCCACATACACGACGAGCACCACCAGCATACGCACGGGTTTGAATGGGATGGAACGGAGCCGCACAGCCATCCGCATGTGCATACGCCGATTCGGCATAGCCATGCGCATTTTCCGGATGTGCATCATCGGCATGAGCATTGAATTGTGTGGGGAGGGATTGGTTTTTTGCGGTGGGGGCTGGATGGGATGGTTAGATGCGACAAAGCCCGCACTTGGCGGGCTTTGTCGTTGAGGGTTGGTGGGCCGGGGTAATTTGAATCGGTTTAGTAAGTTGTTGATTTTTAACATTAATATCTAGCTTGGTTTTTAGTTGGAATACCAATTGGAATACTGCACTCCAGTTGACCACCCGTTTGCATTCGATCTGACCAGCACGTTTCGTAATCATGATTGGCAGTGAACTACCATAGCTGCCAGTTGCGACAGGCAGAAACAGGCCAAAAATGGACGGTCAGCTTTGGTGGCAGCTGTCGAAAATGGAGTTACGATTTACCTACGAATCGAGGGGCGATTCAGAGTCTCTCCTTTTTGGGTTAAATTGGCTTCAATACTAGAATGGCAGGAGCTGAAACGATTATGAAGGACTCGTATAAACAGATCGTAGCCCTGAGTAAAGGCACTGTCCGAACACTTCTCGACGAAAAGAAGGTTCTCATGTCCTACCTGTATAGCCAGGCGCTAACGTACTGTATAGAGCATTCGGAGAAGCATGGTGATTACTCCCTTCTTGGTGCGTTGGTGAACGTATTTGACAGTCGTGACTTCAAGCTATTCGTTTCAGCATGGATCTGCGAACGTCTTGGGCTGACAAGCAAAATGGGGCAAGTGGGTGCCGTCTTCGCAAGGAGCGGAAAACCTCCCAATACGCATATGAGCTTTAAGGTAAGTGTGGAAGAGTTCGCCGGAGCGAAATTTAAGGCAAAAGTGTCGGTAAAGCCTGCTGCAACTAAAGAAAAGAAGGCTCCAAAGCGTGTTGATATGCTCGACTCGTGGGCACGTCTTCCGGGTAGCTTCGGGCATGGGAAGCGGTGACCTAGTAAATTATTGAACTACGTCGCAAGTGGTTAATACGACTTCAGGCATTCGTTTCGCTCGCTCACGCGATCCATCATGAGTTATTTTTCGACTTTGGTTCGTAGGTACGCATAAATGAATCATATTGCCACTTTGCCGATTGCTGCAATAGGCAGCTATCAGGCCTAGGCTGAGTAAAAACGTTTTAGCGCAGGGTTGAGGTATAGAACCAGAACGAAAATCGCGTTCCTGCGCAAATTTTTCAGGCCTGCTGCTTAACGAAGGACTGGTAGATTTTATGTTGCAACGCAGACGTTAACACCGTCTGCGTTTTTACACAGTCTGGGCCAGAAGCTGCCGGTCAAGAGTCCGGCAAATAAATCTGTCCCCTATGCATGCCATCATTAATAGTGCTCTTCGATGTAGGCATATGCTTTTTGGAACAAGTCCTTGTCCTTACTTAAACCAAACTGAGCCAGGGTCAGCATGAGTGCTTTCTGGATTTCGCGCGGGCCGCTGTTGGAGTTCTGCCAGCCCTCAAAACGGGTGGCTTTCACAATCTTGTCAATCTGCTCGACTACATCGCCAATCAGTTTCGGCGTAGTTTCCGGGCGGGTTTCCAGGAAGAGCTTGGTTAGCGCTTGCTTATTGTTTTCTTCCGTCACCACCTTCTCGCCGGTTTCACGCTCTGCCTGCACCGTATCTTTGGCCGCTTCGAGCAACCCCTTGAGCCAGTCGATGGCCTTGATTACCCCGGCCTCATAGTCTCGGCGTAGCTTCTCTAAGCGTTCGCCGAGCTCAATAAATGCAGGTTCGCCACTTCCGCGCAGACGCCCCATCAGGTCGATTTCCAACCGGCGAGCGCGCATCTCCTGCTCCTTCTCGGTGAGAGTGAAGATCGCGTGCTCATCCATGATCAGCTCATCGATATCATCGCGGATGCGTTTGATATCGGTGTGCTCGTGAATCATTTTGATGGTTTCAGGACCCAGTGCGGCCCAGACCAGCGCGCCCGTCTGACCAACTGGGCGCACGGATTCATAGATTTGCGCCAGCCATTTGTAATCCTGGCGGTAGGGTGTTAGGAACGGGTCAGGGTTGATGGCCGACCAGAGCTTGGATAGTACGCCAAAAGCGGCGGCAAACTCATCGCGCCTCTTGTTGTTCGGCAGGCACTCCTGGGCGGCCATGATGCCGTCGAAGCCTTCCAGGGTGCGGTCTACATTCGGAAAAAAGGCCAGGCACTGCTTCAGTTGTTCCGGCAGCAGTTCCTTGAATTTCTCAATGCCCTCGACAATACCGGCGATTTCTTCCGGGTTGTAGGCCAGCGCCGTGCGCAGGTTTTCGAATACACCCAGGTAATCGATGATCAGCCCCATACGCTTGACCACTCCATCCGCCTCGTACAAGCGGTTGGTACGGCACATGGCCTGCAACAAGGTGTGATCGCGCAGCGGCTTGTCCAGGTACATGCAGTAGCAGATCGGCGCATCGAAACCAGTCAGCAGTTTGGCGGTGACGATCAGCAGTTGCAGAGGCTGCTTCGAGTCTTTGTAGGTTTCCAACAGGTTCTTCTGCGCCTGCTCGTCACCATCTAATTTCTGCCAGCGCTCAAAATCGGCTTGTTTGATTGGCAGTTCAAGCTCTTCATGCCAGCGGTTCCAGTCCTTGTTGAGCTTGCCGCTCTCATCTTTAACCGGGGACTGGTCGACGTTCATCACCACTTCTATGGCGTCGAAACCGAGTTTGCAGCCGAGCAGATCGTACATCTGTACGCAGGCTTCGCGGTCATAGACCACTACCATGGCTTTCATCTTTTTTGGCTGCACATGGCTGGTGAAATGCGCGGCAATATCGGCGCTGATGGCCTCCATGCGCTTCGGTGCCTTGAGCATCACCGCCAGCTTGCCAGCACGTTTGGACAGAGCGGTCTTCTCGCCTTCGTCCAGACCGTTGTTTTTGACCAGTTGCTCGAACTCCTGGTTGATCGCCTCGCGGTCGACCCGCAGTTCGGCCAGGCGTGGTTCGAACTTAACCGGGTTGGTGGCGCCGTCGCGGATCGACTGCTTGTAGCTGTAGCGGTTCATATAGCGACCAGGATCGTCCTCGGCGCCGAACAACTTGAAGGTGTTGCGCTCAATACCTGAGATCGGCGTACCGGTCAGGCCGTAGAAATGGGCATTGGGCAGCGCCCAACGCATCTTCTCGCCTAGGCCGCCTTCCTGGGTGCGGTGGGCTTCATCCACCAGCACGATGATGTTGTCGCGATTGTTCAGGCCATCCGGGTTGCGCTCATCAACCTCGACATCCTTGAACTTGAAGATGGTGGTGATCAGGATGCCGCGGCTGTCCTGTTCGATATGTGCGCCGAGTTTCTTACAGCTCTGTACCTTGATTAGGTTTTTTACGTCGGCACCGCCAAAGGTCTCGTTGATCTGACTGTCTAGGTCGCGACGGTCGACCACGATCAGCACAGTCGGGTTTTTCAGATCGTTGTCGGCCCGCAGCATTTTGGCTGCGTAAAGCATCAACAGCGACTTGCCCGAGCCCTGGAAGTGCCAGATCAGGCCTTTTTTCGGGTAGCCCTTTTTCACCCGTTCGACGATCTGCTTGGCTGCCTCGAACTGCGGATAGCGTGGCAGCAGCTTGATGCGCTTCGGCGGCGTGTCTTTACCCACTTTCTGGGTAGAGAACAGCGCAAATGAGGTCAGCAGTTTCAGCAGGGTTTGCGGATTCAGCAGTCCCTCAGCACTTGCCAACACGGAGGCCAGGGTTGCGGGAATATCCTCGCGCTGTTCGGTGTGGTGCCAAGGGCCCCAATCCTTGACCCGCGAATTGATCGCACCGTAGGCAAAGGTTTTGCCCTCGCTGGCGAAGCACAACAGGTTGGGCACGAAGAAGGCCTGCACGTGCTGCCAGTAATGCTTCTTGCCACCCATAAAGTCGGCTGCACCGTCCTGCCAGCTGATGCTGGGGCGTGTGGCACTTTTTACTTCGCCAACCACCAGCGGGATGCCGTTGACGTAAAGCACGATATCGAAGAACACCTCGCCCGCCGCCACATAGTGCACCTGCTGGGCAACCACAAAATGGTTGTTCTCGATATGCTCGAAGTCAATCAGGTTGATGGTGACGTGCTCGCCGTCCTCGCCAAAGGGCAAGGTCTTTTCGGCAAGCAGCCATGCCTGGAAATTCTCGTTGGCCCTCACCAAACCGCTGTGCGGTGCTTCCAATAGCACGCCGCGCAGCTTATGGATAACCTCGTCGGCATAATCCGGCTGCTGGCCAATCGCCGGGTTTAACGAACATAACGCGTCTTTTAGCCACTCATCGACAAAGATGTCCTGCGCCTCCTTCGGCAGGCTCTCGCCGTGGCAGTGAATCCATTTAGCCCCGCTCAATTTTTTTAAGCGGTCGATAATTCCATTTTCGGTGACGGTTTGTTCGCTAAACATACTAACATCCATTAATAATGCTTTCTGATAATTTGTAAGTAGCAATTTTTTTTGTACGAATCCGATCCTTGGTTTCTTCCATGCATCCCCATAAATGGATAATTTCATCTTGCTGCCAATCTAAAGGCAGAGGCACATTCATTTTTTTCTGAGATGTGATTCCAATGTACGCCCTGGTAGATTGAGCTGACAGCGCTTTAAGCGAGCGCTGAAAAGACTGAGACCTGAAGTAGATTTCTAGAAACTTGGAGCGAAGTCGCCCGCCATCTTTTACTCGATAATAGGTTACTTGGGGAGTAAGCATTATATAGTCTGTTACTTCTGGGGTGACTGCCACAAGACCAACAGTACCTTTGTGTGACAGCAATATGTCTCCTGGTTTAGAAAAGCCAATCCTAAGCTTGTCAGCTAGTTCTTTTTTTAAATTTTTGCACTGATCAAGATTGATAGAACCATTTGTCAGGTCACTCGCCATTACAAATGGTATTCCATGGCCTACATAGTCGGATGCTTTGGGGTGGTCGTTTCCATGATTGCCATCTTGGATTCCGAGAATGTCACCGGATTGAATTAGCTCTCCAATAGAAATTTCATTTGGACAAAATTGACGAATTTTATCTTCAATAACAGTGCTCACCATTTGAGAAAAAGAGCTTTCTAGCTCATCAAGCTTGCTGAGCGATTCGCTGGCTTTTTTAAGTATTTCGAGCAGTCTTTTCTGTTCAGTCAATGGCGGAATCTTAAACTCTTGGGCCGCCAAGGTCTTCCATTTTATTGTTGGCGAGAGCGAGCCTTCCGATACCGATATTGCTCTATTCATAAAAGTGTTGGACTGCATAAAAAACGGTAGGAACTCTGGATGCATATCTCCACCCAAAGGCCTAATCACCATTCCATGGGCAGAAAATATTCCGTCAAATGGTGCGAGCGCCACTCTCTTCAGGTACGCATTTCTTTTGGCGAATAAAATATCGCCTTTTTTTATTGCAAGTTTTTGTCCTTTGAGTACAACCTCTGAGCCCCAACGCCTGACCTCCAAGCTCCCTGAATCCAAGTGCTCAAGGCCGATGTATTCTTTCTCATCACCTGCGCTCGGATTGACGCGTTTAGATATATTCTCGGCAACTTCACCAAATCGCACCAAATTCCAGTCTTTGGCTAATGCTTGCCCAGTCATCACTGCTCCACCTCATACCCCAGTGTCGCGAGGTTTTCAAATAGTCTATTGGCTTGCCTCTTTAGTCGCACTCGACTGGCTTTCCATGTTTCAACTGCATGCTGAACATCATGGATCTCCTCGTCGCTGACGATCTGCACATAGAGAGGTATTGATAGATTGTGTTGGCTCTCGCGAACCACCTCGACATCCACCAACGCGGTAATGGCTGGATGCTTTTCTGGGGCCCGATAGGCTTCGGTCAGCACCGCCAAGTCATCATTCGAGAGGCGACTATGGGCGCGCTCACGGGTGACATGCTCGGCACCATTGATAAATAGAATCTTGCCTCTGCGCTCGGCGGGTTTGTTGCAGTTGAGCACCACCACGCAGGATTCCATCGGCGAGTTATAGAAGAGGTTGGGTCCCAGACCGATTACTGCTTCGATGATGTCGGATTCGATCACTTGCTTGCGGATTGCCTGCTCAGCGTCGCGGAACAGCACTCCGTGGGGCCATAACATGGCGGCACGACCGGTATCGGGTTTCAGGCTCTTGATGATATGGGTGTAGAAGCCGTAATCGGCGCAGCCCTGGGGCGGTACGCCATAGAGGTTGCGGCCATAGGGATCGGCGGCAAACTTGTCACGGTTCCATTTTTTGATGGAGTACGGTGGGTTGGCGAAGATCACGTCGAACTGCTTGAGCTGGTCGCCTTCGATAAATTTTGGCTCGGCCAGGGTATCGCCGCGTAGCACCTCGAACTCTTCAATCTCATGCAGGAACATATTCATGCGGGCGATGGCGGAGGTGAGCAGGTTCACTTCCTGGCCATAGAGTTTGACGCTACGCCATTCCTTGCCTTCATCGCGCAAATCCATCACCGCGTTGAGCAGCATGCCGCCGGTGCCGCAGGTGGGGTCGTAAGCGGTTTCCCCTGGCTTCAAACCCATGATGCGGGTCATCAGATGCACCACGGTGCGGTTAGTGTAGAACTCGGCGGCAGTGTGGCCGGAGTCGTCAGCAAACTTCTTGATCAGGTACTCGTAGGCTTCGCCTAGGTCATCCTGAGCCACCGATGTGATACCTAGGGGAATCTTGCTGAAGTGCTGAATTAAGTCAGCCAGCAGGTGGTCCGGCAAACGCTCCTTGTTGGTCCACTGAGCATCGCCGAATACGCCGTGCAGGCGCTCGTTGTGGGTCTCGATCAAGCGTAGGGCATTCTGAATCGCCTCGCCAATGTTCTTGCTGGTGTGGCGTACCTTTTCCCAGCGTGCCTCCTGGGGAATGTGGAAGCGGTGAAACATGGGCATCACGGCGTAGTCGGCGTCGCCTTCGCTCACTTCCAGGGCCTCGACATATTCTTCGAGGTAAACGTCGGACAGACGTTTGTAGAACAGCAACGGAAAGATGTACTGCTTGTAGTCAGAAGCGTCGATCTGTCCACGGAGAAACTCGGCCGCGCCCCATAGCAAGTCTTCGAGTTTCTTTTTGCCGAGGCGGGAAGCCTGGTGTTTTTGGTGCTCAATCATTTTTACGGGTCTTGTCCGATAGTGGGTGAGCGAGTTGGCTTAGGTCAGCGCCGGCGTCATCGCTCTGGTAGATGATGAGCTGCGAGGTACTGCTGTTGGCGACAAGCGTGCTCATGCCTCAAACCCTTCCTTGATCAGTAGCTCTTCCAGTTCCTGCTCGGCTTGTTCCAGTGAGGCCAGTTTCTTCTGGAAGTCCTTCAGCGCTTCTTCGACGGTGATGGTTTCTACTTCCAATGGTTTTTGTACATAACGAGCAATGTTCAGGTTGAAGTCGTTTTCCAAAATTTCGTCCAACGGCACCCAGCGCGCTACGCCTTCCAACGCTTTGGCTCTAGGCCCCTGTTGATACTGCTCCAGGTAGATGTGGTAGATCTGATCTGCCTGGGCGTTGCTCAGGGTGTTCTGCGCACGGCCTTTGGTGAATATTTCCTCAGCGTTGATGATCAAAACTTGGTCACGATGCTCGTCAGGGCGCTGCTTACGCAGCAGCAGAATGCACGCTGGGATAGCGGTTCCGTAAAACAGGTTGGGGGCCACACCGATAATGGCTTCAATGCGATTCTCTTTGAGCAGGTGGGTGCGGATTTTGCCCTCTGCCCCACCACGGAACAGCACCCCGTGAGGTAGCACAACCGCCATACGCCCGTTATCGTTGAGCGAAGCAAACATGTGTTGCACCCAGGCAAAATCGCCATTGGTTTTCGGCGCGAGGCCGTATTTGTTGCGGCTGTAAGCATCCGCAGCCCAATGTTCATGGCCCCATTCGCTGAGGCTGAACGGTGGGTTGGCGATCACGCAATCAAAGGTTTCGAGCCGGTCGTAGATCAAGAACTTGGGGTCGCGAAGGGTATCGCCACGCACGATCTCGAAGTCTTCCTGGCCATGGAGAAACAGGTTCATGCGGGCAATGGCTTCAGTGGTCAGGTTTTTTTCCTGGCCCTTGAGCTTCAGTAGGCGGGGATCGCCAGCATTCTCACGAACGTGGTGAATGGTTTCCAGCAGCATGCCGCCAGTACCGCAGGCCGGGTCATAAACACTGTCACCTGCTTTGGGATCAAGGATGCTCACCATTAGTCGCACGATGGTGCGCGGAGTGTAGAACTCACCCGCTTTCTTGTTGGCTTTGTCGGCAAAGCGCTTGATCAGGTATTCGTAGGCACGCCCCATGTCGTCGTTACGAACGCTGGCCACCCCGAGATTTACCTGATTGAAGTGATTCAGCAACGTGGCTAGCAACTCATCGGGTAGGCGTTCCTTATTGGTCCAGCTGGCATCACCGAAGATGCCATGCAATGGGGTATTGGCCTGCTCAATACCTAGAAAGGCATCCTTGAGTGCCTTGCCAATATTGTTGGATTTGGCAAACACGTCATCCCAATGGCAGCCAAGGGGCACTTGAATCCGATGGAAGATCTTCTCCCGCGCCAACTCAGCACTACCGACTTTGGCCAACACATCCTGAAACTCTTCGTCGTAGACATCGCAGATCCGTTTAAAGAACAGGATCGGGAATATATAGGTCTTGTAGTCGGATGCGTCGATGGGGCCGGTGATGATGTGCGCGGCGTGCCATAGGTGAGCTTCAAGGTCTTTTAGTTTGATGAGCGTCATTTTCTAGTTGGATAAACCTTTACAGCTTCAGGGGAAACCATCTGCGCTAGCCGGGTTAGAGATGCGGCAAGTGTACCGGAGATCTTAGATATGCGGGCAGCCGGCTCCAAGCAACGAGGCTGTCGAATCGCTGAAAGTCAGGCAACTTAGATCAATGGCAGCTAATGGCCGCTTTTTGCCGTTGCCGCGTGTGCTTCGAGCAGGTTCATCAGCAAGAGGATGTCCGCGCTGAGATAGATGACGGCGGACAATTGAGCCTGGAAGGCTGCCTACTCACGATTCGAGCGATCCATCAGCAATTGCCGGCCGTTCCCTAGTCGCTTCCAGATCAGCAGAGCGGTGAGTCGATAGTAATACCGGGTGGCGCCGGAATGGTCTTTCAGGTGCTGCGTGAGAAACCAGCGCACATGCTTGAGCTGCCAGGTCCAGGGATTATCGCGATGCCATCGCTGTTGAATGGCCGCTTGCATGCTTCGGGCTTGGCGTAGATGACGTTGCTGCGTGACCTGCGAGCCGGTCAGTACGCCGCTCAGGAACAGCGTCATATCGAATGGTTTGGTCACGCTCTCCCTCCAATGTAGGCCGAAACCACATCGATCCGGTTATGCCCGAGCTCTAGGCTGATCTGTTGGCGCGCCTGTTGATCAAGGTCGCGGTCAATGCGATAGCAGTGGCCACCATTGACCGGTGCAGCGTGGCCCGTGAGCTGTTCGTAGCGCTCGCAGGCGTAGGCTGCTCGCAGTTCATGGAAACCCTTCAGCCCTTGTTCATGCAGCGTTTCGCGGGCGGGGAGCACGGTCTGTTGCAGAAAAGCGGCGTAGCTTTCGTCTCGGGCCAGCAAGTTGCGGCTGCGGGGCGGCGATGCCTTACGAGCCAGCTGCAGCGCTGCTTTCACTGCTTCATTTACCGCGACCCAGCGCGGCGCTGATGCGCCTGAGCGGCCGCCCTTGGTGCCGTCCTGGATGTTGATGCGGCCTAAGTGTTCGGCTTCGCGGTGCAAGCGTGGCAGGTCGGCCAGGATCGCTTCGCGCAGGCGCATGCCGGTTGTTCGGGCCAACAGGACAATCGCGGCCACCCGCTCGTGTTGCTGTTCGCCCAGCGCCTCGAGTACTCGCCGCACCTGTTGGTGGTCTTGGCCATCCGGTACGCGGGTGCGTACGGTTGAGCGGTGCTGTCCCAACGCCTGACTCGGGCTGGCGATCCTCACGTCCTGATCACCGCGCAGCGCGGCGAGGGTGCGGTTGACGCTGCTCAGGCGGTTCTGCGCGGTGGCGATGCAGAGTTCGCCTTGCTGGATCTGCTGGCGCAGATACGCAGCGTAGTCCTGCAGCGTCCGGTGATCGATCCGGCGCGCATCGTTGTAACCGGGGCCGTCCTCTGACCGACACCAACGCACGAACGCTTGCCAGCGATCGCTATGTGCTTTGACAGTGGCAAAGTGGCCACCGGCAAACAGATCCTTGAGCGCTCGTGGGCCGGCGTAGCTCAGCTGGCGGCCATAGCCAAAGTTACGACCATCACGCCGACCGACAAGTGCCACCGTCATCACCGTTTTCGTTTGTTTGCAGAAAGAGCAGCAGGGCTTTCCAGTGGGGGCTAAGCCTGTTCACCTGCTGCCAGTGTGTCGGGCGGATCAGGAGGGCGTTCTCCTGGTGTTCCAGCAGTGCCCCTTCCTCACGCAGTTGTTCGATCAGTAGGGCGATTTCGGCGGGGGCTAGAGGTGGTGTGGCGACAGTGGCGGCAGTGGCGACAACCTGCGTCATTCCTAGCCTGGCGCGTGGCGACAAGGTAGCGACAGAAGCGGCGACACGCCGTGTTTCTGATTGCGATTGATGTCGCGCCTGGTAGCAGCGCACCGCGTCATTGAGGCGAAACATGGCGGACCTCGAAAGTTTTGGCATCGCGACTGTTCAACCAGTTATGTGTGATCAGCTCGACGAGTAGTGTGGCGGTGTGATGGCTGCTCTTGCGGGCAAAGCGAGGGCCGTTGCGATTGAGATCGCGGATGGTGAATTGGGTCCAGCCTTTTTGCGTCAGCCAGCGCAGCAGTCGATCCGCTTCCTCACGTAAAGTGTTGATTGGCTCTTGTTCGGTCAGGCGTTGGATCTCCGCTAGGTAGTAATCCATCAGTGTTGAGGCGCGTTGAATATGGGCCTCACTCACTACATTCGCATCTTCAATTACCGCGAGCACACCGGCGATGCGCAGCACATTCGCCGCCGCTTTTCCTGCGACGGATTGGACGCCCGCCAGCTCACCGAACTCGCCAGACTGGCATTCGATGGTGTCGTGAATATCAATCCAGGCAGTGCGAGCGCTGGGCGTCAGTTCCAGCCTGGCGGGGTTAAGTGAACCATCTTTGTGCAGCGACAATGGCTTATCCAGCAGGGCGGTCATGCGCGTTTGGTAGCGCTGGACCTTGGCATCTCGCGTCAGGTCGACTGCCTTGTACAAGCGCTGACCGACCAGCCGTTCGGGCCAGCTGATCAGGCAGCGGCCCAAGATGCCTTGGCCTTTGATCACCGGGTCTTTGAGTAGCTGGTTGGCCAAGTAAGGCTGCAGCATCAAATGCAGGCTGAGGCGGCGGTCGTAGGCGCGCAGGCTTTCTCCGGCCATAGAGCGCGCCCGGTCGATCGGACTGCCATCCCACAGTGTCGACAAGGTGGTAATCGCCTTAAGCAGGTTCTCTTTGCTCATGGTGCTGCTGCCCAAAAACTGGCCACCTTCATCATTGAACAAGCCCATGCTAGGCAAGCCTTGGCACAGGCTTTTGATCAACGCTTCGATGGTGGGCTCGGTAATGATCAGTCTCGGCGGTACCGGCTCGGATAGCTCACCGCCTTCCGCCTCCGCGCGTTTCTTTGCGGTTTTGGGTTTGGTCATGATGTTGCTGGCGGCGCGATAGGCTATGAGCTTTTCCGCATACAGGGTCCACTGCTGTCGTTCCCAGTCGCGCGCCGCCTTCAGTGCCAGGTGATCCACCGCGCTTTTTCGATCACCCGAGGACGCCACCGTCAGTAGGTAGAGGGACAACGGATAGGTTCGGCCGTCGAGGTGGACATTGGCATGACCCTGACTCACCAGGGCAGCGCTGGCCAGCACCGATTGTGCAGCCATGGCGCAGGGCACGCCGATCACCTCGGCCAGTCGTTCAACCGCAGGGCCCAACAGATTCCCGAGTGCTTCGACCGGGTAGGGCAGTGGCGACTGCTGGTATTCCAGCAAGGGTTGTGGTGGCTCGAACGCTTCGCACAGTTGCATCGCTATTCTCCTGAGGTTATCGACTTCGTCCTCACTCATCCCGCCACGGTTGTTGAGTGTTATCAGGGATCAAGGCCCCTGCGACCTGTGAGGGTTGTCCTCTCACGCGGGACTGGCGGCTCCTTACGACCGGGAGCTTGGGCATCTCATGATCTGGCCTCCTGAGCACTTCCGAAGAGGTGGGCGGGTGGAGGCTGCACTGGCTGACGAGACCGGCCGCGAGATCCTGAGTCAGGTGAAGGCAGTGAGGCGATGACTGGGGCATGCCTGACTGTCAGTCAGGTGCAGTCCATTCCTTGGGCTGCGGCACCATCATCGGCATCGCTGTGGCGAGTGAGCATTCGGTGTTTGTCACGCCGATTGTCACGAGGGGGAACGCCGCAAAGGCCCGTGTGAGCAGGGCTGCAGCAGTGGTAGGAGCGCCCGTCTCTTTAGGGGGTAAAGAGACGGGCAACAGGTTGGCGCAAGGAAATGGCCAAGCGGATAGGTTGCTGCAGGGCAGCTATAAAAGGGTATGAGTTGCCGCAGTGGCACTCTGGTAGAAGTAGGCATCCATCACATCACTGTGAGCGTGCGAGCCGCCGGACGCTAATCGCACTTGGGGAGAACCACCACGTTGTGGCGTAGCCTCAAAGGTTCTGGCTACCTGGGTGCTGTCGAGGACAGCGCTGGTACGGTTCTGGTTTAGCGCTCGTTCTGCTGGCGGTCAACCGTATTTTGGGAGTGACTATTGCGTCCATTGGTAGCGCTGGAAGACCTTGGCGGCCGGTGGTTTTCCATGCCTGGGTGGTCGTTCGTCGGTTTTTAATGTGAGCCTGCGTAATTGCATGGACTTGACCATTTGCATTGTCACTGACCAGTCAATTGCATTCGACTTGACCAGCACACGCCGTAGTGACGACCGGCGGAGAGTGGCCGATTTCTGCTTTTCCCGAAGGTCTGAAAACGACCCAGCCTATGTAAAAGCGCACTGAATACGTCGAAGACTGAGAGCTACAAGCGTTGCCTGCTACACCACCAGACGGAAGCGCGAATTGCCCTAGCCAGCTACATACCCCACCAAACGGCCCTCTGCGTGGCGCCGCTATAGCGCACGCGAAGTGTGCTCATGGCTGCAAGGCGCTGAGCACGCAGAGACGATGGCCAGGCAGGTCGAGCTGCGTCATTGATCTGCGATAGCTGACGTCGATCTCAAAGCGATTTCTGAAAAAATTTGAGAAAAGCAGTAAATAAATCCGAGGAACGTGCCGAACAGTGTAGTAGGTGACTGAAAATCGGTCGCCGCACCTACTGATAAGGTTCTTGAATGAAGAAGCTGTACAAGCTGTTCCGCACCACTGCCAGCATTGCTGGCGCCATCATCTGTTTCGTGCGCAACTACTGCGCAGATAACTCTTGGGTCATATCTGGCCTGAAGAAGCTCATGGTGGTCTCTAGCATCATCATCACGATCCTGTCGGCGATGCTTTGGCACATCTCTGCTACTTGGCAAGAAGACGTGGCCCAGATCCAGAATCTCGATCAGGCGAAAGCTATTGCGATCACCACCGCGGCCGCCGTACTGAACACAAAAGCGGCGATGCTTGGGGTTATCGCAGCCCTCCTGAACGCTCTGTACTTTTGGATCGGGACGCTGAGCAGGTCCATAGAGTAAAGGACACTCTCTTCAGGGCACATCGTTAGCGATGAATCGTCCCTGATGTCCTACACGCATTGGATGGCTGCTCCTGGCTAGTTTGGTCGATCAGTACCTGCGCACTATCCGGCACCGCCGAATCCAGCGGTGTGATCTTCAGGCCGGACTCGGTGAGGAGGGCATCGCGCAGCTCGTTGTCCTTGGCCAATTTGGTAAGGGTGGTCAACTGCTCGTCCAGCAGCTGCAAGCACTCTTCTAGGTACTGATCGCTGTTCGGGTTGATTGCCAGGAGCAGAGTGTGCGCCTGCTTGAGCCGGAGCGCAGCGCGTTCTTCAGCTCGGAAAGCGCGCAGATTTCGTAGAAGCACCGATCGAGGCCTTCCGGGGTGATCAGCAACGGCTTCCAGCGCGGCTTGATGAAGGTGGTGGGCGCATCGACCTGCACATTGCGCAGGTTGTCTGCGTTCATCTCGCGCAAGGTCTGCACAGCTGCCAGCACACCCTGCGCAGCCGGGGCAGCACGTAACTCCAGCACTTCCAGCAGGGCCGCCGTGTAGCGCCGCAGGGTGGCGAAGTTCTCGCCGACCAGGTGCTGGTGATCGAAGCCCTCCGTCCGGGCCAGTAGTTCGGCCTCGCTGAAACTCTCGGTGAATTCGTCCCAGGGAATCACCGCCTCGATGGTGTCGTTGCGAGCGGCTCTGCAAAACGATGCTATACCCACCCATACAGCGATCTTTTATTTCCCCCCCCATTCGGACATCATGATGAGATGGCGATGTGCCTGTGTTGAGGCTGGCCTTCGCAAGCACCCGTCGAGCAATGCGGCAATGACGCAACAGGTTCAATGCATCCAGGGGAAGGAAGATGAAAATACTATTTGTGCACGGAACAGGTGTGCGTCAGCCTGCATTCGATGCGACCTTTGAATCAGTTCAGATGAACGTAGCGCAGTTTCTTCCAACGGCATCCGTCGTGCCCTGCTACTGGGGGCATCTAGGTAGTGATCTGGGCAAGGGGCTTTCGGTGCCTTTGTATGATCAATCCAAAAGTCTGGTGGTCGCCGAAAAAGAGAATGATGCACCTGAACGTTGGGCACTGCTCTATGACGACCCACTGATCGAGTTGCGCCTACTGGCTTCCCGCTCGGCTGCCAAGCCTGCTTTGACCTTTGGTGCAACACCGGTATCCATGCTGCGCGATTCACTTTCTGTACTACGTGAGCGAATTGACGATGGCGCCTGGCCGGATATACGGCTTTCGCGGCTTGCAAGTGCGCTAAGTGCCATCGAGGCAGTTTCGGCATTCTCCGGTCTCGACGCCGCGATCAATGCGGGAGTGGCCTTAGAGCCTGAGCAAGGGCTAGATACCGTGCGGTTGATAATCGCCCGGGCGCTCACCAGCGGCTGGATTGTTGAACAGATGAACGCTGGCATCCCCGCCGTGCCCGCCGACGTGCGAGACAGCGTTCTGGGTGCCGCCTTCGAAATGCTCGGCGGCAGCAGGGCACAGACCAAGGGGATGCTTGGTGACTTCATCAAGACATTGACGAAACCGCTGGCCGCACTGGTCAGTGCCATTGTGGTGGATCCGCTCTGGCAGGCTGCGGCAGCTGGTGGTCGTGCGTACCGCCGGTCTATCGCGCAAGGTGCAACACCGGGGGTTGGCGATATCCTGCTGTATCAGGCCAAGGGTGAAAAAATACGCGCCTTCATTGCGCAGACCATCGAAGCTGAGTCGAAACCTACCGGAGAACCGGTGATATTGCTGGCGCACAGCCTGGGGGGAATCGCGTGCATCGATTTGTTGATTGCGAGCGCACAGCCGAATATCCGAGGTGTCATCACGGTCGGTTCTCAGGCGCCGTTCCTCTATGAAATTGGTGCGCTGACCCAGTTGGAGGCACCTTCCAAGCTCCCTGGCCATATGCCGCCATGGTTGAATATCTACGACCAGGACGACCTTCTGTCATTCAAGGCGCTGCCGATCATGACGGGCGGAAATGGCATCACCGACCGGGAAGTCCGCAGTCATCAACCCTTTCCGGCGGCGCATGGGGCTTACTGGAATAACGTGCGGGTCTGGGAAGAAATCAAGTCATTCCTGGAAACGGTATAGCAATGAAACTGGGGGCAGGGAAAAACACCTTCGCCATACTGATCGGCATCGAGCGGTATGGCGACCCCGGTTGGACGCTTAACGCGCCAGCGATGGATGCGTTGCGCATGGCCCAATACCTGCTGACGCATGGCGTTCCCGGTGCGCACATTCATCTCTACATAAATGAGGACTCGCGGATTAGCGAAGCGCTTGCCGCCGAGCGCAACGCTCTCAAGGCAGCGCTCATGGCCGCCGGTGCGCGCTTGAACGGAACACCGACTCGAGCGGTTCTGGACGCTGCGCTTGATCCTACGCAACTTCCACCATTGCCGGACACCCCGGACAAGACGCTCATCGTCTACTCCAGTGGGCACGGCGTATGGCACGGGGGGCAAGCGCAGGAGCGTTATCTGCTTACCGAGGATGCCGCCACGCAACCCTACGATGCAATCAACCTGACTTCGGTGGCCAATCGGTTCGTGCATCACGTGGACGGTAATCGCTTCGCCAGGCAGTGGTGGATTCAGGACACCTGCGCGAAGGAAATCGAGATGTTTCAGATGAGAGCGCTTGCGATAACTAATGCAGGTACGGAGAGGCCCCGCAATCAGCAAGTCATATTGAGCGCGTCGAAGCCAGGTGCTGCGGTGACGAACGACCCCGTGCGTCAATCCAGCGCGTTTACCGCTGCGCTGCTTGAGCTACTTGCCTCTTATGAGTCCCTGGACGAGCTGGACCTCAGTCACCTCGTGGCAGCCCTAAATTGCTCGTCGTGGGCTCAAAGCGATACATCACGGCTGCTGCACGTGGATGAATCCATGCAGCGCTGTATCTCGGTGCCGGGCTGTCCGACCATGTCCCTGCCGGCCTTGACTGCATTGGCGTCAATTATTAACGGTAGCGCAAAGATAACTTCAGAGTTGCTGGGGGCTGTGGCGAGTAGGTTCCTCAACGGCTCCTCCGTCGTCCCGGCTGGCGTGATGCCTTTGCTCTACATGCTGGACTCGGTGGTCGGCGAGGCCAATTACGATTTGACGACTGTCGAACAGTTTGTACTCAGGTTGTTTACAGTGCTGGAGCAAATTCGTCAGCAGTCGAGTGATCCGAGCTGGGACTCTGATATCCAGGCCGTTGAACGGTGGATAGGCGACTGGCCGCGAAGTCACGCTAGTCCGGCGGTAAACCAGCGACTGATGGAGTTGCGAAACGACAATCAGGTCATGGCACTCTCGGACGTCATCGTGATTGATCTGAGTGGTGGGTTGGACGTTGAGGAAACACGTGTATGGTTTTACAACGGTGACCAGATTGAAGGTGGCGCTTATCGTACCCCGGAGCCCACGCTAACTGAGCGTCTGCGCTCGGTTCTGATGCAGATATACGGAGGCTTCGGGCCATTTGGAAACACGGTGTTCGAGGTCGTGCTGCCAGCCGACCGGATCTTCGAGCCCTATGCCGGGCTTGAGTTTCACACAAGCGACGAGCATTCCTATTTCCTTGGCAAACCGCCCGCCTTACTGGCGTTGAGAGTCCTGGAGCGATGGCAGGACCGCAGCTGGCAACGTCCTTGGCAACAAAGCTGGAAGAGCGCCGGCATCACCCACGATAGGGTTCCGCGCATGGTCTGGTTACAGTCGGAGACTTCGGTTACCGAGCAAGGTTGGTCCTGGCATGGCACGACCAGCCTGGAAACCAACAGGCATGTCATCGAACGCTCGCTGCGTCAGGGAGTTGCATGCGCGGCGTGGTGTGGGCCTGAACATTTGGAACGAGTGACCCATATCGTCCAAGGCGAGCCGTATGTGCGCCTGCGCAACACGCAAGTCGGCCTGGCGGCACTCAAAACCCAAGAGTGCAACGGCGTGACCTGCATCGTGGACACCCCTGACCGAATTCCACCCGGTGCTGGCGGTGTCTCCAGCGGTCTATTTCAACCTTCCGTAAGGACGAGCACATGACTCAGTGGCGAATTTTCTCAGGTGAAAGCGAGCCCTCGGATACTTCGTTCCCCGAGGCGCCACCATGGCGCAGATTCGCCCGACCGGCGAATGACAAGTTCAACAGCGTGGGCGATATCGACTATTCGGCCCGCTACTGGGAGCGCGCCCGGGCGTACCAGACGCCTAAAGATATTCTTGATGCGGTCAATGCCGCGTTGGTCCTGCGTCGTCCTCTGCTGGTTACCGGCCCACCCGGTACGGGCAAGAGCTCACTGATCTACCGCGTTGCCTATGAGTTGAAGCTCGGGCCTGTGCTGGTGTGGCCGGTGAACTCGAGGTCCACACTGGACAATGGATTGTACGACTATGACGCCATTGGTCGGCTACGCGACAAGGAAGCGCATGCTGATACCGCCGTCGATATCGGCGAATACATCAGGCTCCGGGCACTCGGCACCGCGTTGCTGCCCTCCGAACGCCCACGAGCCTTGCTGATCGATGAGCTCGACAAAGCCGACCCGGACCTGCCCAACGACCTACTCAATGCGCTGGAGGAGGGCTGGTTCGAAATTCCTGAATTGCAGCGCCAGAAAAACCGGGAGGTCGCGGTCAGGATCGCCTCCTCGGCGGGAGACGCAGAGACGTCGGCCGCAACGGCCGCGATGGCGACCATCACAGAGGGGCGAGTCCAGTGCTACGAATTTCCCTTCATCGTGCTGACCAGCAACGACGAACGAGAGTTTCCCGCGGCGTTCCTGCGACGTTGTATCCGGGTCGAACTGAAGGCGCCGGGCGTGGAGCAGTTGGCGCAGATCGTCGGGGCCCACGTAGGGCCTGAGGTCGCTGAGCGTGCGCAGGCGTACATCGAGCGCTTCGCCAGCAGCAACCAGCCCCGTGCGACGGATCAACTGCTCAACGCCGCCTACCTGGTGCATCGGGTGAGCGGCGGCGAGCCTGAAGACTCGCAACGCTTGTATGAGATGCTGACCAATCCCTCGAGCTGATCGAACATGCTCAACAGTCTGATAGACGCATTGCTGCAGGACGGAGTCGCGCTCGACTACAAGAGCCTGGCGGATACGTTGTGGCTGGCGAATGCCATGGGCATCGTGCAGGAACAGGCTCCCGCCAGCGCAGCGCCCGAGGGTGCCGATCCCGGCTGGGAGACTACCAGTGAGAACGCGCCAGCGTCTGCCAAGCCCGAGCCGCTCGTCATTCCGCCTACCGACTATGGCACGTTGCAGGCAGCCCCTCGCAATGTAGAAAAGGCCTTGCTCAAACCTGCCTCCACTCGCGCCGAGGGGGGGGGAACAGCCAAGCTGGGGGCGTTGCCCACACTTGCGGACCGGCCGGGTTTCAAGCGTGCGGTCAAGCCCTTCCTGGCGCAGCATCGCCAGGCATCCGCAAGGTTGGACGAGCGCTTGACCCTTGATCGCCTGACCGACGAGGGCCCTCATGCCCTGAAGCCGGTGTACCTGCCGGGGTCGCGCCGCTCCTTGCGCCTGAGCGTGATCCGCGAGCGTCACGGTACCAACGCGCTATGGACCCAGCCGCTGGATGAACTGACAGCGCTTTTTCGCGCTCAGGGCACGTTCAAGCAGCAACGGGAGTGGACCTTGGCCGAGGATGATGCGACGTCCGATGGGCTACCTCCTGCCGTAGCCCTGACTGAGCTCGATCGGCTGGGGCGCCCGCTCGGTGCTTCGCGTAAGGCCGACAAGATCAAATGGTGGCCGGGTGAAATACTGTTGCTCGCCAGTGACTTCACCTCGGCTGGATGGCGTAATGGCAGCTACCTGAAGTTATTGCGGGCCATGGCCGTACAACAACCAATTGTCTTGTTGCACACATTGCCCGTAAGCCTGTGGTCGCGCAGCTGGACCGGCAGCCCGGATGCCTGGGTCAGCAGTGCCCAGCCTTTGATTGCCACCCGGGCGATGGAGGTGCACGTGCGGCTGCAGGGCCAGGCGGCGGTACGCGACGACAGCCGCCTGGCGATCCCGCTGATCGAGTTCGCGTCCGCACCGTTGAAGGCGTGGGCCAAAGGTGTGATGGGGGGGGCAGGACGCATTCCGGCCATACTGCTGGATGAACGAGAACCGGAACCGGAGTCGTATGACTCGATCCCGGGCTCTGGTGTGATGGAGGCGAAGTTATTGACCATGCAGTTCCGCATGGCCTCATCTCCAATGGCGCGTTCTCTGGCCCAACACCTGTCGGTCACGGCGCCCCTGAGCTTCCCGGTGATGCGTTGGGTCCAGCAGGCGACACTGCCCGAATCCCAGACCTCGCACCTGGTCGAATTCGTCCTGGGTGGTTTGCTCGAAGCGTTGCCTTGCGCATCCGGTACTCCTGCCGATGAGGTCATCTATGACTTTGTCGAAGGGGTAAGGCCGATGCTTCAGCAAGGCATGCCGAAGGCGCTGGGGCTGGATATCCAGATGCAGGTCGGCCGTTATCTGGAAAAAAAGCACGGCGAGCACCTGGACATGCGCGCGGTGGTGGAAACCTGGAGCGAGGAGCAGATCCGCCAGCTTTCGCCCGAGCAACAATCCTTTGCCGAGGTGTCCCGGGCGTTTCTCGAGCGCATCGGCCTGCGCCCACGCAGTACGGCGGTGAGGACGTCAGTCGAGGCGCGCGAGACGGTGGTACCAGCCGAACAGGCTGCTCGGCCTGAGGCGTTGCTCAAGGCCGATGCAGGCTCACCGCCGTCCCTTGACCGTGTACGCACGCTGCGCGAGCCGATCCTGGACCTGCGATGGTCGCCTTCCGGTGAGGACTGGCTGGTGATGCGCATGGCCTCCGCCATCGATGTATGGCAACCGGCGCACGAAGCGGCTGGCATGACCATCCGTCGACACCAGGGTATCGACTATTATCAGGAACCTGTCATTACGCTGCTTTGGTGGGCACCTGGCGAGCTACCGGATGACAACGTGAACCTAGCGGCGGTCAAGACCATCGTCAGGAGGGTTACCGACGCCTTGAGCGAAAGCCTTTCGGCACGCCTGCGCGTGCGCCGTCTATCGAGCCCCTCAGTATTGGCGCATCGGCGTTTCAACACACAGGCGTTGATCGTGTTCCAGACCGAGGGTTACCTGGAGTGGGCGGACGACCACTATGAGCAGTTCAAGGCGATAAACGATTTCGCCCAGCGAAAGGATGTGGTTTCCACCTGCGTGGTGCTGGGAGCTCAACAATCCGCTCATCCCGGTGTAGGCAGCCAGGTCCGCATCAGGGAGCGTTTCAACTTGAAGTCGGCGGGCCAATTTGAGTCCCAGGTCTGGCGCGAATTGGGAACGATGGTGAGTGATTTGCGTGAGCGCTTGCTGCGGCGTTTTCCGCAGTCATACAAGATGATGCGCTTGACCGCAGCTTCGTGGTTGTCAGCCAACCAATTGGCTGTTGCCGAGTTCGACGGCACATTCACCCGTGTTCAAGCGTTGAAGGCCGAGAACTTTGGGCAACGAAATGCCGTTGACAGCGAGCTACTGGCGCTTCATCCGGGTGACGTACCTTTGACCCAGCTGTTCAGGTGTCCCGCTGCCCTTTCATCCGCTGCTGACAGCGAGTCGCCAAAAGGTCCCTTCTTCGGTGTGGATGCCGGTGGCGCGACCTATATGAAGGATGGCGATGCCCTGCGTGAAGTCATTCCAGGGGCAGGCTTGCCCCGACGGCCCGTGCTGTCTGTCGACTCGACACGCTGGTGGGTGACGGGCGAGGGGGCCAACCTGATCACGGCATTGGAGGGGGGCAAACCGCCGCAGGTGGACGTGCCACTCCTGCCGGGGCGGGGAGGGCAACTGGAGGACGACCTGCAGGCGCTGCTGCACGATCAGGTGCTTGTGGCCTGGGCCCGTGACGACATGGTGTTTGCCATCACCGCGGCGGGTTTGCTGCATTACGGCTCCCTGTACGACTTGCCGGGTCGCCGTCGCAAGACGCGCCGCCCACTGGATCAGGATCCGCTGAACCTCCATGGGATACTGCGCGGTGCGAGTGTCAGTGCGGACGGTCGCCGCTTCGTCACGGTAACGGCCTCCGGGCGTCTGGACCTCTGGGAAACGGAGGGGTTCAAGCGATTGAACAGTTGGCAGGTGATGAAGGGCATTTCGCAAGTCAGGCGTGTCAGTGTGGCGCTGTCGGCCACCGGGCAGCGGATCGCCTTCGCCAATGGTAAGACCGTCAGAGTGATCGACGAACCTGTGGTTACGAGCCGAGATGAACCATGGGTGCGTCAGGTATTGTGGGTGGACGATCGGCCATGGAACAATGAAAGCGTACGCCGGCTGTTGGCATCAAAGGCGATTTCTTGCACCTTGGCGCTGGACACGGCCGAGGCGTTGAGGCTACTGGAGACGCGTCGTTTCGTTGCGATCGTTTCCGACATGGGGCGGGTGGAGGGGCCGACGGAAGGCTACCGACTGCTTGAAGCCATACGCGAGCGAAGGAACACGACGCCTTACTTCATTTACGCCGGGTCCGACTCGGCAGAACACCGTGAGCAGGCGTTGGCGCGGGGCGCCCAGGGGTCATCGAACAATCCGTTCACACTTTTCGCGTGGATCACCGATCAGGTCGACAAGGCATCGGGCCTGAGCCAAGTTCGTTCCTCGTCCAGCGGGCGCCCCGACCCTCTGCAACCGGACTAAGTTTAAACTCCGGGCCTGCCCTGCTTCCACGTCGGGCAGGCCCTCATCATCTATCCGACCACCGCCGCTGGACCGGAAACCCCTCACCGACGGTGGTCTCTTGCAGAGGAGGGCAGGTCATGGACGGGGAGTCCGCGGAATTCGGAAATAATCGTACGCTAAGCCTCTAACGTGCGAATCGCCCCTGGTTTTGTAGGCACACCGACCGGCTGCTTTTGGCCGATTCTGTTGAAAAAGTTGGACGTGGTTTCCACGGTAGAAAAGTACGCGTTTGAGATTGAAATCCTTACCTTTGGCAGAGGCTACCCGGGTTTGGATTTCACATGGCAGCGAGCAGAGAAGGCGTTTTCACCGATCAATATGCGGGCAGTTCGGGTAAACCGACTTTTTCAACAGAGTTGGCCGGTTGCAGTTCTTCAGTGTTTGGCTGACGCACTCGCGCTGAGTGGCACCCGCTGACACCCATCAACTGCAGAAGGCTGGTCAGCGCGAATGCAAATGAATGGTCAAGTCGGATGCAAACGACTGGTCAGCGGCAATCCAATTAGGTGGTCAAGTGAAATGCAATTACGCAGAGCCCATACGAGTGGGAATGCGGAGCCTTCCCGCTCGCGTGGGCTTAGTCGAAAAGGCCCCAAGAGCGAGGCTTGCAGCGGCGACAGTCGCCACTTCTGTCGCCATGCTGCAGACCAGGTATTACGCGGGTTGTCGCCGGTGTCGCCGCTGTCGCCAAATCAACCATCACTCCATCTGTGGAGTCATTCTCGGTTACTGGCGGCGTCCGGTGAGCCCTCAGCGTATCGGCAGGACGTTGTGGTCCCTGGTTTGATTGATAGCAGATGCCGACAGGCTGCCGGTGGCCGCCTTCTGAATATGCTCACTCCACCAGGCCATCATCGGACGCCGGCGTTCGATGTAGTCCGCCCGGTTGTAGGCACTACGGACTTCATCCTTGTCGACATGCGCCAGCGCGACTTCGATGAGCTCCGGATCCCACCCATGCTCGTTCAGGATGGTGCTGGCCATGGAGCGCATGCCGTGGCTCACCAAGCGGTCCTGGAAGCCCATGCGTTTCAACGCCATGTTGGCGGTCTGGCTATTGGCGTGGGTGCGCGGGTTTCTATCCGCTGGAAACACGTACTCCCTGTGGCCGCTGTGGGGTTTGAGTGTCTCTAGCAGCCCGAGCGCCTGTTCGGTCAGCGGGATGGTGTGCGGACGACGCTTTTTCATGCGCTCCGGCGGGATGGTCCAGATGCGTTTGTCGAAGTCGATGTCTGTCCATCGGGTGGTAGCCGCTTCGGCAGGGCGGGTCATGGTGTGCAGTTGCCATTCGATCAGGCAGCGGGTGATCCGCTTGATGCTGGCGTTCGCGATTTCGATCATGAGCTCGGAAAGCTCATCGGGTCGTAGCGCGGCCATGTTCTCTTTTTTGGGCTTCTTGAACACCGCCCGAATGCCACTGAGAGGGTTAGCGAAAATCAGCCCAGAGTTCACCCCGTAAGTCATGATCTCGTTGAGCCGTTGGCTCAACCGCTTCACGGTTTCGAGGCTCCCTTTGGCTTCGATTGGGCGAAGGAGCTTGATAACCATCGGGGCGCTGACTTCCGAGAGGGGGGTCGACTTCATGCTCGGAAAAATATGCAGCGTAAGTGAGCGCCAGATGTCCTCGGCATATGCCGGTGTGACGGAGTCTTTCTTCAGTTCGAACCAGGCCGTGGCCACGTTCTCGAACGTGTGTTCTGTCTCCGCTCGTTTGGCTTGCACCAGTTCGTTGCGTTGAGCTTTTGGGTCGATGCCTTGCGCCAACAGCTCTCGGGCCTCAACCGCTTTCTTTCTGGCTTGCGCAAGAGAAAGCTCGGGATAGCTGCCGAGTGCCATGTTGATTCGGTTTTTCGTTACTGGATGCCTGTAGTTGAAATTCCACTGCATCGAGCGATTGACCCTGACTCGCAGCTGAAGCCCGTCACCATCGGTGAGGACGTAGTCCTTGTCTTTGGGTTTGACAGACTTGAGCTGACGGTCCGAGAGGCGGGCAGTTTGAGCGCACATGAGAAGTACTCCATGTCACCTTTTGGTATTCCCAAGATTAGCGCTGGGTAGCCGGGAATACCAATGGGAATACCAAATCGCTTGGAATTCAAAAAACCTCTGCGGAGCCCAATAGCGCTGAGACCCTTGATTTTGCTGGATTTCAGGCACAAAAAAAGACGTCCGTGGACGTCTTTAGATGATGAAGTGGTGGAGCCGGGGGGATTTGAACCCCCGTCCGCCAGTACTCCGCTGTCGGTACTACATGCGTAGCCGTTTCTATTAAGTTAACCCTCAGCGACCCGAAGGGCAGGGTGCTTTGGGCGAGTTGTGTAAGTTTTAGCCGCTTCGTCCACAACGTACTGCACGGCGATTCTGTTCTATATGACAATCATTTTGGGTTTACAGACATCCCCTGATGATTGCTGGACCCGAAGGTACCAGGAGCATTGTCAGCTGCAATTAAGCAGCGAGAGCAACACCGTATTGGTCGTCATTGGCAACTATAAGTAGTTGCAACAGTGGATTTACGACTTCTGTTACCAAGTCGGCATGCACCTAGAGTTTCGCAACCGGCGTCGAATCCTAAACGGCCCCGAACTCATTGCTCAGTACATCTGTTTGAGCAACAAGCGTGTGCAGTGTACGCCAATCAGCCCGCAAGGCCAACCCGAAGGTTGGCCGGGCCGCTGATCAGTTGTTGGTGCCGGTGGATTTGCGCAGTTCCACGATGGTTTGCGAGGTTTTCGCAACGCAGTCATCGATTTTGCCTTCGGCCTTGAGCCTCTCGGCCTCGCTCACGCTATCGTTAGCTTGCTGACTCAGTTTTGGATTCGATGACAGCTGCCCCTTGGCATTGTTGATGGTCTGAATATTGGCATCACACAGGTCAGCAGGCTTGTCTGCGGCGAACGAAGTGGACGCCATCATCGATGCAGTAACGAACAGACCTAACAGTACAGAACGTTTCATGTGTATCTCCTTGAACCGAGTGGGTCCAGACTTCGCTGGCCGTCAGGACGGGCAACCGTATGGAAGAAAAACCCCGATCAGCCGGGGTTAATCTGTGGACTACAGTCGAACTCAAGGGTTCTATTTTTCTTCAGCAGGCCTTCGCCCTGGTCACCCGATCCACCAGATAGACCAGCCCGTGGTAGTCAATTCCGCCATGTTGCGTCAGGCCGATTTCGCAGGTGCGGCTGGTGGAAATCCCCTCGCTGCAGTGCTGCACCGCTTCCTTGAGCGTGCGCAGCGAGTGGCTGTTCAGCTCTGGTGTGGTGAAGCCCTTGTCGCCGGCAAACCCACAGCAGTGAATGCCTTCCGGGATGACCACGTTGTTGCTGCACTTGCGCGCCAGATCGATCAACGCCTGGCTTTCGCCCAGATGTTGCGTGCTGCAAGTCACGTGCACAGCAATCGGCGCGTCTTGCGGGGTGAAGTCGAGTCGTTCGAGCAGATGTGTACGGATGAAGCGCACCGGATCGTACAGATCCAGACGGGTTTCTCCTACGTCCTG
Organism: Pseudomonas sp. CH61; assembly: GCF_059429415.1. NCBI lineage: Bacteria > Pseudomonadati > Pseudomonadota > Gammaproteobacteria > Pseudomonadales > Pseudomonadaceae > Pseudomonas > Pseudomonas sp. CH61. The sequence goes on from NZ_CM182098.1 coordinate 99,184, forward strand.
CACCAGCCGCAACGTGCACGGACTGGTGTCGCAATAGATCGGATCGAGCCCGCCGCGACTCGCATGCAGCAGTGCGCTGATCAACTCCTGGCGTTTGTGTTCGGCTTGTTCGGCGTAGCCTTTCGAGGCAAAGGGCTGACCGCAGCAGAGGTTGTCCTGATTGTCCGGAAACACCACTTGGTAACCGGCCTTCTCCAGCAGCCCACGGGTTTTGTCGTACAGCGACATTTGCTCTTTATCACCCGCCGCCGGGCCCATGACTCGCGAGACACACGCTGCGAGATACACCACGCGCGGACGTTCGTCCGACACGCTGGGGCTGAAGCGAATGGCTTTTTCCGGTTGCGGCATCGCATTCGTCCACAGCGGCACCTGACCTTTGGACAGGCGCGTAATGGTTGCCGAAAGCTTCGTCAGACGCGGAGCACCGAGCAGCATCCGCGCACCGTTGGCCACGTGCAGGGTGAAGCGTGCGGCTTGCAGGGTCTTGGCGAAATTTCCTTCGATCCAGTCAGCGGTTTTCTGATGCGTCGCGTGCCGGGCTCGGAGTTTTTTCACCAGCTCACCGGTATTGATGCCTACAGGGCAACGTTGCGCGCACAGACCGGTGGCGGCGCAGGTTTCGATGCCTTGGTACTCGTAGGCTTCTTCCAGTTCGCGGGTATCGACACCGGCACGTTTTTTCGCCTGAATATCGCGCCAGATCACGATGCGCTGGCGCGGGCTCAGGGTCAGGCCTTTCGATGGGCAGACAGGCTCGCAGAAACCGCACTCGATGCACTTATCGACAATCTCGTCGGCCGCCGGCAGCGGTTTCAGATGCTTGAGGTGGATCTGCGGATCTTCGCTGAGCACCACGTCCGGGTTAAGAATGCCGTTAGGGTCGAGCAGCCGTTTGAGCTGCCACATCAACTGATAGGCATCGAAGCCCCATTCCAGCTCCACGAACGGCGCCATGTTGCGGCCGGTGCCGTGTTCGGCTTTCAGCGAGCCACCGAATTCCACCGCGACCAGTTGCGCGACGTCGTCCATGAACGCTTGATAGCGTGCGACTTCTTCCGGATTGTTGAAGCCTTGGGTGAAGACGAAGTGCAGATTGCCTTCCAGCGCGTGTCCGAAAAGGATCGCTTCGTCGTAGGCATGTTTGTCGAACAGCTCGATCAAGCGATTGACGCCGATGGCCAGTTGTTCGACCGGGAAGGTCACGTCTTCGATGATCACCGTGGTGCCGGTTTTGCGCACGGCACCGACCGCGGGGAAGGTGTCCTTGCGGATCGCCCAGAGCTTGGCGTTTTCGGCAGGGTCTTCGGTGAAGTCGACCTGCTTTTCCACCGGGAAACTACTGAGCGAGGCCATGATCTGCGCCAGTTGTTCCTGCAGCAAAGTGGAAGACGCGGCGCGGGATTCGATCAGCAGCGCGCAGGCATTGTTCGACAGCTGTTGTACGAAAGCGGGCATGCCGGGTTTGTCTTGCACCGAGCGCAGGCTGCGTCGATCCAGGAGTTCTACGGCGGATACCGGTTGGCTTTTCAGCACGGTGACCGCGTTGCAGCAGGTCTCCACATCCGGGAAGACGATCAGCGCCGAGGCTTTGTTCGGGTGATCGATCACGGTGTCATAGGTCACTGCGCTGATGAAGCCGAGGGTGCCTTCGGAGCCGACCAGCAAATGGCTCAAGATATCCACAGGCTCATCGAAATCCACCAAGGCATTTAGCGACAGGCCGGTGGTATTTTTCAGACGGTATTTGTGGCGGATTCGTGCAGCCAGTTCGGCGTTGGCGCGGGTCTCGCGGCCCAATGTCGCCAAGCGTTCGAGCAGATCGCCGTGGCTTACGCGGAATGCCGCGACACTGGTAGCGTCTTCGGTATCGAGGCGCGTGCCATCGGCCAGCACCAGCCGAATCCCGGCCAGTGTGTGATAGGTATTTTGTGCCGTGCCGCAGCACATGCCGCTGGCATTGTTGGCGACGATGCCGCCAATTTTACAGGCGTTGATCGACGCTGGATCCGGGCCGATTTTGCGTCCGAAGGGTGCCAGCCACGCGTTGGCCTGTGCGCCGATCACGCCCGGTTGCAGGCGGATTTGCATGCCTTGGCCACGGATTTCGCGCGCGTTCCAGTTATCCCCAAGCACGATCAAAACGGAATCGCTGATCGCCTGGCCGGACAGGCTGGTGCCGGCCGCGCGGAAGGTCACCGGGACATGGTCGCGTTGAGCCAGTTTCAGCAGCGCCACCACTTCATCTTCGGACTCGACGCGGATCACTAGTTGCGGAATCAGTCGATAAAAACTGGCATCGGTGCCAAAGGCCAGAGTCGATAACGGATCGTCGAAGCGGCGTTCACCCGGAATCAGTTGTTGCGCATCACGCAGGAAATTCGCTGGAAGCGTCATTGGTCCTCCAGGATCAGCACCACGAGGTCTTTCGGGCCGTGGGCGCCGTAAGCCAGCACTTGCTCGATGTCGGCAGTTTTCGACGGACCGGACACCAGCAGCGCGTTGGTCGGCATGCCTTGCGCCCATTCGAACTCCTGCTGCACCTGATAAAAGTTGTCGCGGATTTCACTGGCCTTGAGCAGGGCGAAATGTACCGGTGGCACCAGGCTCATCAACCGAGGTTCCTCGCGGGTTGGCCACATGATGAGGCTGCCGGTAGCGGCGATCGCGCCGAGGGTGCCGGTGAGGCTGGCGGGGGTGTCGTTGAACAGCTCGGCTTTCCATTCTTCCATCGGCCGGTCGTAGGATTTCAGCGTCGGCAGGTCAGGATTGTTCGCCCAGTGTTGTGTGATTTTCTGCCCGTGGGCGGTAGTCGGTGCAATCAACAGGCTCGGTAACTGACGATCACGCAGCAATTGCGCGAGCAACGCTGGCCACTCTTTGCCCGAGGTCAGGTGTATCTCGGTGTGCACTGCTTCCATCAATTTGCGCAGTTGCGGGATACGTTGTTCGGCGCTGTAGGTGTAAGGCTGCGTCACCAGTTCGACGTCGAAGTCGTCGGCAATCGGCGTTGTGCCAGTCAGACTTTTCCGCAGTTTGCCGAGGATATTTTGCTTGGCGCTCATCAGCGGTCTCCCTGTTTGGCCAGATGCTCGCGGGCCATGTCGTGCAGCGAGCGGGCGGCGGGTTTCGGCGCGCTGTGGTTTTGCGTCCACGGGCCAACGTTGCTCGGGGTCAGCGCACGCAGACGCGTGGCGAAGAATCCGAACAATCGATACAAAGTCGGAGAGCTGTTGAGCTTGGCCCAGGCGTTCCAGATAAAGCGTTCCTTGCGCGAATACTTGCTGCCCTGACCGCGCATCACTTGATTCGGGCTGTCCGGGGCTTTGACGTTTTCTTCGCGCAGGCGCCGCAGGATCGCCGGGATCGGAATTTTTACCGGACACACTTCACCGCAGGCACCGCACAGCGACGAAGCGCTCGGGTGATCCGGGACTTTCGCCAGGCCGACCATGTGCGGGGTGATGATTTTGCCGATCGGCCCGGGATACACCTCGCCATAGGTATGACCGCCGACGCGGGTGTAGACCGGGCAATGGTTCATGCAGGCGCCGCAGCGAATGCAGTTCAAGGTCTGACGCAGTTCACTGTCGGCGAAGGCCTGGCTGCGACCGTTGTCGAGCAGCACCAGATGCACTTCCTGTGGGCCGTCGAGTTCGTGCTCCTTGCGCGGGCCGGAGATCATGTTGACGTAAGTGGTGATCGGAATGCCCAGCGCCGAGCGCGTCAGCAGTGACAGCAACGGCACCACGTCACGCAGGTTTTCCACGACTTTTTCGATGCCGGTGACGGCGATATGCACCGGCGGCACGGTGGTGGTCATGCGGCCGTTGCCTTCGTTTTCCACCAGCAGCAGGGTGCCGGTTTCGGCCACGGCGAAGTTGACACCGGAGACGCCGATGTCCGCTTCGAAGAATTTCTGCCGCAGGACTCTGCGACCGATCTGAATGAGTTGGTCAACGTCCTTGGTGTATTCCACGCCAAGTTTGTCGTGGAACAAGGACGCGACCTGACCGGCATTCTTGTGGATCGCCGGCATAATGATGTGTGAAGGCTTCTCGTGGTCGAGCTGGACGATGTATTCCCCCATATCGGACTCCAGACATTCAATGTCCCGAGCCTCGAGGAAATGGTTCATCTCCATCTCTTCGCTGACCATCGATTTGCCCTTGATCACTTGCCGCGCCTCGTGAGCGCGGATGATCGATAAGACGATGCCATTGGCCTCGTCCACCGTTTCCGCCCAGTGCACTGTCACACCGTTGCGGGTCAGGTTCTGTTCCAGTTGCTCGAGCAGGTCAGGCAACTTGGAGAGCGCGCGGGCTTTGATCGAATTGCCCAGTGCGCGCAAATGTTCTCTTTCATGGGGATCACTGAAAGCGGCTGCCCGCTTGACCATCAGTGAGTCCATGGCCGTGCGGAAGTTGTTCCGCAGCTGCTGATCACCCAAGGCGTTGTGTGCCCGGGTGCGGAAATCTTCTTCTACGGCGACCGTAGGAATAATCGCGGAAGTGCTCATTGCGCACCCCCGGTTCGTTGCCATAAGAAGCTCGCGAGATGTTGCCCGCGCAGCGCTTCTTTTTGTTTCTCCAATGCGCCGTTGATGTTCATCAAACAGCCACAGTCGGCGCTCAACACCTTGTGCGCGCCGCAATCCTTCAACGCTTTGGTCTTGTCAGCCACCATCGCGCCGGAAATGTCTGGCATACGGACGCTGAATGTTCCGCCGAAGCCACAGCATTCGCTTTCGTGGTCATGGTTGACCCGTTCCACGTTGCTCAACTGCGCCAACAACTCGCGGCCGTGCAGGTGGGTGTTCATTTCGCGGCGTGCCGAACACGAGGTGTGCAGCGCGACTTTGACCGGCTCGCCGCTGTCCTTGAGCTGCACTTTGCAGACGAACAGCAGAAACTCGGCCAGTTCATAGGTGCGGGCCGCAAGTGCCTGAACCTGTTTCAATGTTTCCGGCTCGTCCTTGAACAGGTCGGCGTAATGCTCGCGCAGCATGCCGGCGCAGGAACCCGACGGCACCACCACCGGATAATCTCCGGCAAACAGCGCCAGTTGCGAGCGCGCTACCGTCCGCGCTTGCTCGGTGTAACCCGAGGTGTAGGCCGGTTGCCCGCAGCAACTTTGCCCTTGCGGATACTCGACCCGGATCCCTTCGCGCTCCAGCAAGTGGATCGCGTCCATCCCGGCTTCGGGGTAGAACAGATCGACCACGCACGTGCCGAACAGGTAGACCCGCGATGGTTTCTCGTTGGGGTATTGCCGAGGTTCGGGCAGTGGCGGGGCCACACGGGTCGCGTTTGGCACGGCGTTGTAAAAAAGCTCGCTCATCAGGCGTGTCTCCGGGTGGGCCCGGTTATCCGTCTGTGCGGCTGCTGAATATAAAGAGCGTTGCTTTCAGCAGCCTTACAGACCGGGTTGTGAATTGCTGACGCCGAAATCACGGATCGGCGTCGGTTTTTTCCATGCTTCTTGTAGGTTTAGTGCACCAGCATGCCGGTGAACCAGTAGGCCTGAGCCAGCGTGATCAAGCCGACAATCGTTGCAAAGAATAGGCTGTGCTTGAGGGTGAAGCGGAACAGATCCGATTCCTTGCCCACCAGCCCGGTTGCGGCGCAGGCCACGGCGATCGATTGTGGCGAGATCATCTTGCCGGTCACGCCGCCGCTGGTGTTCGCCGCCACGAGCAAGGTGTCATTGACGCCGATCTGGTGCGCGGTGGTTGCTTGCAGCGAACTGAACAGGGCGTTGGACGAAGTATCCGAACCGGTGAGGAATACACCGAGCCAGCCGAGGAACGGCGAGAAGAACGGGAATGCCGCGCCGGTTCCGGCCAATACCAGGGCCATGGTTGAAGACATGCCGGAGTAGTTGGTGACGAAGGCGAACGCCAGCACCATGCCGATCGACAGGATTGGCCAGCGCAGTTCGTAGAAGGTCTCTTTCAAAGTGGTCAGACCAGTTTTTAAGTTGATCTTAAGTACCCACATCGAGATCAGCGCGGAGAAGAAAATCGCCGTGCCGGTCGCGGAAATCGGATCAAGTTTGAACACCGCCGGAATTGCCGTTGGAGCAGCCACGATCGGTGCGGTTTTGATCACCAACTGATCAAGGTGCGGGATCGCGAAGTTGAACACCCAGCTGTACATCGAGCCGCCAGCGGCGAACATCGCTTTGAAAGGCTTCAGGGTCCAGATGGTCACCAGCACGGTGAGGATCAGGAACGGCGACCAGGCTTTGAAAATTTCCCCGAGGCTGTAAGGCGAAGCCACGGTGGTGCGTTTCTGACCGAAACCGCCGATGCTGGCGGTGATCGCAGCACTCGATGTGGCACCAGCGATTTGCGCACCTGCGGTGCGTTTCGGCTGCCAGACTTTCAGGAACAGGGTCAGGGAAATCAGGCTGGCCAGCGCCGAAGTGATGTCCGGCAGCTCCGGGCCGATGAAGTTCGAGGTGAAGTATTGCGTGATGGCAAAGCTCAGCCCCGCGACCAGTGCAGCCGGCCAGGTTTCGCGCACGCCGCGCAGGCCGTCCATCATGAACACCAGCCAGAACGGCACGAACAGCGACAGCAGTGGCAGCTGGCGACCGGTCATGGCGCCGATCTTGAATGCGTCGATGCCGGTGACTTGGCCGGCAACAATGATCGGAATCCCCAGTGCACCGAACGCAACCGGTGCGGTGTTGGCGATCAGGCACAGGCCAGCGGCGTACAGCGGGTTGAAGCCCAAGCCGACGAGAAGTGCCGCAGTAATCGCCACGGGCGCGCCGAAACCGGCGGCACCTTCCAGAAACGCACCGAAGCAGAAACCGATCAGCAGCACTTGCAGGCGCTGGTCGTCAGTAATCGATAACACCGAACTGCGAATGACCTCGAACTGACCACTTTTCACCGTCAGTTTGTAGAGGAATACCGCCGCGACAATGATCCAGGCAATCGGCCACAGACCGTAGGCGAAACCATAACCTGCGGCGGCGAAGGCCATGTCGACCGGCATCTGGAACGCGAAGATCGCTACGGCAATCGACAGGGCGAGGGTGATGCTCCCGGCCACGTGGCCTTTGAGGCGGAACACCGCTAATGCGAGGAAAAAGAACACGATGGGGATGACGGCCGCGAGTGCGGATACGCCGAGACTGCCGAGCGGGCTGTAGAGCTGTTGCCAGGTTTGCATATGGGGTGGCCCCTAATTGTTGTTGGTCAGGCACTGTCAGCGTTCTTGGGTAATTGGTAATACCAATTTACAATCGCTGTTGGCTAGGGTAAAAGCCTTGATGTCGGTGTGTCAATTTGTCGCCCTGAAACTTTTGTCGAACAAGCGGTGCAGAGCGCATCTGATCCGGTTTCGGCAAGTGGCGTCTGGTAGGTGTCGGCAAGGCGCCGATAGGCCAGAATAGAGAGCCCGGCGAGCGGTCGGGATCGTGGAGAAATGAGTTATGGGGTTTGATCAGATACGTCAGCGCCGTTTGTCTGACGACATTGTCGAGCGACTCGAGGGGATGATCCTTGAGGGCACGCTGAAGTCCGGTGAGCGGCTGCCGGCGGAGCGCACGCTGGCCGAACAATTTGGCGTATCACGGCCGTCGCTGCGTGAGGCGATTCAGAAACTGGCGGCCAAAGGTCTGCTGGTCAGTCGCCAGGGCGGCGGTAATTATGTGGTGGAAAGTCTGGGCTCGACGTTCAGCGATCCGCTGCTGCAGTTGCTCGAAAGCAACCCCGAGGCGCAGCGCGATCTACTGGAATTTCGACACACTCTGGAGGCATCGTGTGCCTATTACGCAGCATTGCGCGCGACCGATGTTGACCGCGAGCGGCTGACGGCGGCGTTCGAAGAGTTGCAGGATTGTTATTCACGCCATGACGAAGTGAGTCGGGCGGAGGAGGGCGCGGCGGATGCGAAATTCCATCTGGCGATTGCCGAGGCCAGTCATAACGCCGTGCTGTTGCACACCATTCGCGGGTTGTTCGATCTGCTTAAGCGCAACGTCGTCACCAACATCGGCGGCATGTACAAGCAGCGCACGGAAACCCGCGACATGCTGATTACCCAGCATCGGGAATTGTATCTGGCGATTATCGAAGGTCGTGCGGAGCAGGCGCGAGAAGTCTCCAGCCGACATATTTTGTATGTGCAGGAAGTGCTGGAAGAGGTGCGGCAGGAAGTTCAGCGCATGGCTCGGGCGGAGCGGCGCAAGGGGATGTAATTCTTTAAAGCAAAAGATCGCAGCCTGCGGCAGCTCCTACACAGGAATATGTATTTCCCTGTAGGAGCTGCCGAAGGCTGCGATCTTTGCTTTCAAGGGGGGAAGACTAGTCTTCCTTGCCCTTGTTGCGCACGGCACGCTGCAGTTCACGACCAGCGTCGCGCTCGCGCTCGGTGTCACGCTTGTCGTATTCCTTCTTGCCCTTGCCCAGAGCGATCTCGCACTTGACCATGTGCTTGCTCCAGTACCAGGACAGGCAGACGCAGGCGTAACCCTTTTGCTGCACCATCGCGGCAAGCTTTTCCAGCTCGCGGCGGTTGAGCAGCAATTTGCGTGTGCGCACCGGGTCAGCGATGACGTGGGTGCTTGCGGTCATCAGAGGCGTGATGTGGCTGCCGAGCAACCACGCTTCGCCATCCTTGAGCAGAACATAGCTGTCGACCAGCTGTAGCTTGCTTGCCCGCAGACTTTTTACTTCCCAGCCGGCCAGGACCAGACCAGCCTCGAACTTATGCTCGATGAAGTAATCGTGTCGCGCCTTTTTGTTCTGCGCGATGGTCCCTGTTGGGTGTTTCTTCTGTTTAGCCATAGGGGCGGCATTATATGGAGATAAACGGCTGTCGGCTACGGTGATGCTGCGTGCTTGAGCAGGTTGAGTGAATCCCGGACAATGCGGCCTCTTTTCTAACGCTTGGGCGTGATAAACGATGTCGACAGACAAGGTTTCTGTCCACGGCAGTTGGGCTAGCCGCTGGGTATTCATACTCGCCGCGACCGGTTCGGCCGTGGGACTGGGTAGTATCTGGAAGTTCCCCTACATGGTCGGGGTCTACGGCGGCGGTGCGTTTGTACTGATGTTTCTGGCGTGCATCGCACTGATCGGCATCCCGGTCATGCTCGCTGAAACCCTGATCGGCCGGCGCGCCCGGCAAAGTCCGGCGAACGCCTTGAAGGTGCTGGCGCTGGAAGCCGGGCACTCGGGCAAGTGGTCGTGGGGGGCCTTTGCCGGGATGATCACGGCATTGCTGATCCTGTCTTTTTATAGCGTGGTCGGCGGTTGGTCGCTGGACTACATCGTCGACATGGGCCGCGGTGATTTCCAGGGCGCCACGGCCGATCAGGTCGGCGCTTATTTCGGCAATGTCATCTCCAATCCATGGCGCCTGACACTTTGGCAAACGATTTTCATGCTGCTGTCGGCCTTCGTCATCGCCAAAGGCGTGGTTGCCGGGCTTGAGCGCAGCCTGCGCATCATGATGCCGCTGCTGTTCGTGATGATCCTGGTGCTGCTGGGTTACAGCATGACCACCGGGCATTTCATGGAAGGCGTGCATTTCATGTTCGACTTCCACCCGGAAAAAGTCCTCGATGGCTTGTTGCCGGCGATGGGACATGCGTTCTTTTCGCTGAGTGTCGGTGTCGGCTCGATCATGATCTACGGCGCTTACATGCCGAAGAGTTCGTCGTTGTCGGGCACGGTTGTCGGTGTAGCACTGCTGGACACCTTTGTGTCGCTGGTCGCCGGTCTGGCTCTGTTCCCGATTGTGTTTGCCGGTGGCCTGAATCCTAGTGAAGGGCCTGGCCTGATGTTCGTCAGCCTGCCATTTGCCTTTGGTAACGTGGCTTTCGGTCAGTTGATGGGCGTGGTGTTCTTTGTGCTGGTGGCGATTGCGGCATGGAGTTCGGCGATCTCGCTTCTGGAGCCGATGGTTGCCTATCTGGTTGAGCGCACGAAAGTCAGTCGCGCGTGGGTGACTTTCTGGCTGGCGTTCATCTGCTGGTTCGTCGGTCTGGGCACGGTGTTCTCCTTCAATATCTGGAAGGAAGCCAAATTTTTCGTGAACGAAGGCGGGATGTTCCACCTCTACCAATGGGGTGCGCAGAGCGGTCTGGACTTCTTTGGCGTGATCGATTTCTTCACCTCGCGGATCATGTTGCCGCTCGGTGGCCTGTGTTTTGTGCTGTTTGCCGGATGGGTGATGGGGCGTGAAGCGGTACGCGACGAGTTGTCGATCCGCAACCCGGCACTGTTTGCCCTGTCTTTGTTCTTGATGCGCTACGTGGCGCCCATCGGCATTCTTGTAGTGTTTGCCGCTCAGCTCTGGAAGTAACGCTCACATGACGACACATATTCAACGCTCAGCACTGCTGCCATACCCGGCGCAATTCCTCTACGACCTCGTCAATGACGTGGCGCGTTATCCGGAATTTCTGCCGTGGTGCTCTTCGGCTGAGGTGCTGGAAAGCTCGCCGGAACATATGCGCGCCAGTGTTGGCGTGGCCAAGGGCGGGCTCAGTCAACATTTTGTGACGCGTAATACGCTGGTGCCGGGGCAGTCGATCGAAATGAACCTGGAAGAAGGGCCGTTCAATCAGTTGCACGGTGTCTGGGTGTTCAAGGTGTTGAACGAGAAGGCCTGCAAGATCAGCCTGGATCTGTCGTTCGATTACGCCGGGCCGCTGGTGCGCGCGACGTTGGGGCCGCTGTTCAATCAGGCGGCCAATACGCTGGTGGACGCGTTCTGCCAGCGCGCCAAGCAGATGCATGGTTGAGTCGGTGATCGAGATAGAGGTGGTATACGCGGCCGTGGATCGTCAGGTATTGCGCTCATTCAGCGTCAATGAAGGCGCGACGGTGCGGGCTGCGGTGTTTGTATCGGGTATTGGTAGCGAGTTTCCTGAGCTGAATCTGGCGGAGTGCCCGCTGGGCATCTTTGGAAAAGTAGTTGCCGACCCGGATGCGCGGGTGATTCAGGCGGGAGATCGCATCGAGATTTATCGCCCGTTGCTCGCCGATCCTAAAGAGGTTCGACGCTTGCGAGCGGCCAAGGCTGCCGAAGCCAAGGCTCGAAACGCGTAAAAAGCCAAATCGCAGGCAATAAAAAACCCGGAATTTCCGGGTTTTTTATTGCGTCGCCAATTATTGCGGCGAGGTGTCCAGCGGCTCAGGTGTTGGAACCGGAACGGTTTCTACACCATCGACGTCCTTCTGGATCTGATCCAGCAAGGAACCTGGCTTGACCGGTTTTTCCGGTTTTGGCTTCTCGGCGTTTTCAGCAGGAGCGGACACGGTCGTGCCACTGTCCTTGCCGAGAATGGCTTCGTCACGGCTTACGCCCGGCATAAAGTCACCGGACAGGCTGACAAGCTGGTCGTTTGAGTTGAAAATAACGCTGACGCGTTCCTGTTGGCGTTCACCGCCACCCGGTTGCAGGCTGTACAGATAATCCCAGCGATCGGCATGGAACGTGTCGACAAGCAGAGGGTTACCCATGATAAACCGTACTTGCGGCCGGGTCATTCCCGGGCGTAACTGGTCTATCATGTCCTGCGTGACGACATTGCCCTGCTGGATGTCGATTTTGTAAACCCCGGGGAATGAACAACCGGCGAGTGCGAGCAGTCCCACAAAGGTGAAACTGGTTAGCAAGAGCTTGGTGTTTTGCATCGGTGGGCGACTTCCACTATCTTGGCTGGGACAACGTAAACGCCGATCATACCCGCATTAAGAGAAGCTGCGAAGCAGCATCGCGAGAAAGCTGACCATGGTTGAAAATAGCGAACTACGCAAAGCCGGCCTCAAAGTGACCCTGCCACGGGTCAAGATCCTGCAAATGCTCGACTCTACCGAGCAGCGTCACATGAGTGCCGAGGACGTCTACAAGGCGTTGATGGAAGCTGGCGAGGACGTCGGTCTGGCCACGGTTTACCGTGTTCTGACCCAGTTCGAAGCGGCTGGCCTCGTGGTCCGTCACAACTTCGACGGCGGCCATGCGGTATTCGAGTTGGCCGACGGTGGCCACCATGACCATATGGTCAACGTGGAAACCGGTGAAGTCGTCGAATTCGTCAGCCCGGAAATCGAAAAGCTCCAGAAGGCAATCGCCGAGGAGCACGGTGTGGATCTGGTAGATCACAATCTGGTGCTGTACGTGCGCAAGAAAAAGTAAGCATGTCGCGCGAATTTCACATTCGCGAAACGAACGAAGGCGACCCAAGGGTCGCCTTCGTGCTTTCTGTCGTTGTCAAACCTTGGCGGTGACGACCATTTTTTTCGCGTGAGCCAGGGACTCCTTGGTCAGATCGATGCCGCCGAGCATGCGCGCCACTTCTTCTATACGGTCGTTCTTGCTCAGTTTGGAGACGGCAGTGTGAGTCGCCTCTTCACCGCGCACTTTGTGCACAAACAAATGCTGATGACCCTGCGCTGCCACTTGCGGCAAGTGCGTGACGGTCAATACCTGGCCGCGATCGCCGAGACGGCGCAACAGTTGGCCGACAATCTCAGCCGTCGGGCCACCGATGCCGACGTCCACTTCGTCGAATACCAGTGTCGGAACGCGGGATGTCTGCGCGGTGATCACCTGAATCGCCAGACTGATCCGTGACAGCTCGCCGCCGGAAGCGACTTTTGCCAGCGCCTTTAGCGGTTGGCCCGGGTTGGCGCTGACCAGCAACTCAACCTGTTCCAGCCCGTTGGGCAATAACTCGTCGCTGCTGTTGGCCTTCAATTCGATAGTGAAGCGACCACCCGGCATGCCCAGTCGCTGAATCTCCTGCTCAACCGCACTGGCGAGACTGCCGGCAGCCTGATGCCGCAAATCGCTCAGTTCTCGCGCCTTCTCTTGATAGTGGCGGGCGTACGAGGCCAGTTCTTCACCCAGGCGCTCGATGGATTCGTCATTGGCGTTGAGGGTTTCGATCTCATCCAGCAGTTTCTGCTGCATTTCGCCGACTTCGGTGGGTTGAATCCGGTGTTTGCGGGCCAGGGTATAAATAGCGTCGAGACGTTCTTCCAGATATTGCAGGCGTGCCGGATCGGCATCGAAGTTATCGAGGAAACGATTGAGTTCACCGACGGCCTCTTCGACCTGGATCTGCGCGCTGGTCAGCAAACTGCTGGCTTCGCCCAGTGCGCCAACGGAATTGTTCACGCTCGACAGGCGATTAAGGCTGGCAGTCAGTGCATTCAATACATTGCCGGAATCGCTTTCGCTGCATTGCTCGACCACTTGCCGACAAATGCCTAGCAGGGTCTCGGCGTTGGTCAGGTTTTTGTGTTCCTGCTCCAGTTGCTCCAGTTCGTTGTCACCGAGGCCGAGGTTTTCCAGCTCTTCGAGCTGATAGCTCAGCAGTTGATGGCGGGCGCGTTGTTCGTCACCGGAGTTGGACAGACGCTCCAGTTCCTGGCGAGTCTGACGCCAGCGCTGGGCGGCGAGCTGAACCTGGCGGGCGAGATCGGTGGCACCGGCGTACTCGTCCAGCAAGCGGCGATGGGTATCGGTTTTCAGCAGGGACTGGTGTTCATGTTGGCTGTGGATATCGATCAACAATTCGCCCAGCGACTTGAGATCGCCCAGCGGGCAAGGGGTGCCGTTGATGTAGCCGCGCGAACGACCTTCGCTGGTAATCACACGACGCAAGATGCACGGCCCATCGGACTCCAGATCGCGCTCGGCCAGCCATGCGCTGGCTTCAGGAATGTCAGCCAGATCGAAAGTCGCGAGGATGTCGGCCTTGTCAGCGCCGGGGCGAACCACGCCGCTGTCGGCGCGATCACCCAGGGTCAGGCCCAGCGCGTCGAGCATGATCGACTTGCCGGCGCCGGTTTCACCCGTGATCACGCTCATCCCGCGATCGAGTTCGAGATCGAGATGTTCAACGATGGCGTAGTTATGTACGGATAGGTGCACCAGCATAAAGGCCGCTCCCAGGCTTTAGGTCTGGTTATTTATACAGTGTTTTGTTTCAGGCTGACAATGCCCGCCCTTAGCTCGATTTGCTTGAACTGCAAATCTGCTTAGCGCATTGAGGAATGAAGATTCGACACTTTTTTGTAGGGTTAATGTTTGCAGGCCCTTGAAGCCTGATTTTGCGGCCCCATATATCGGGGCAGAAGCGCGAGTCAGGCTCGCGGACGAAATTGAAAGGAGAATTCTATGGCTGACGAACAGACAGTAGATACGCAAAACCCAGAAGCCAATCAGGCGCCCGAAGGTTCGGGTGATGACCTGGCGACCCGTGTACAAGTGCTCGAAGAGCAATTGGCCGCCGCGCAGGATCAATCTCTGCGTGTTGCTGCCGATCTGCAGAACGTCCGTCGCCGTGCTGAGCAGGATGTCGAGAAGGCGCACAAGTTTGCCCTGGAAAAATTCGCTGGCGACCTGTTGCCGATCGTCGACAGCCTGGAGCGCGGCCTCGAGCTGTCGAACCCGGACGACGAAAGCATTCGTCCGATGCGTGAAGGCATCGAGCTGACGCTGAAAATGTTCCACGACACGCTCAAGCGTTATCAGCTGGAAGCGATCGACCCGCATGGCGAACCGTTCAACGCCGTTCAGCATCAGGCGATGGCCATGCAGGAAAGCGCCGACGTAGAACCGAACAGCGTTCTGAAGGTGTTCCAGAAGGGCTACCAGCTCAACGGTCGCCTGCTGCGTCCGGCCATGGTTGTGGTCAGCAAGGCGCCTGCGCCAATTTCGCCTTCGATTGACGAGAAGGCTTGAAATTAGCCGCAAGGCCCCCATTTAGAAGTCAAGCGTTTAAGTATTACCGCAGTCAGCCACCACTACTGCGGCAAAAAAATCCAAAGTTTCGGGAGAGTTAACATGGGCAAAATTATCGGTATCGACCTGGGGACTACCAACTCCTGCGTCTCCGTGCTGGAAAACGGCAAAGCAAAAGTTATCGAAAACGCTGAAGGCGCGCGTACCACGCCGTCGATCATCGCTTACGCCAACGATGGCGAAATCCTGGTAGGTCAGTCGGCCAAGCGTCAGGCTGTGACCAACCCGCACAACACCCTGTACGCAGTTAAGCGTCTGATCGGTCGTCGTTTCGACGAAGAAGTTGTGCAGAAAGACATTCAGATGGTCCCTTACAAGATCGTCAAGGCTGACAACAACGACGCCTGGGTTGAAGTGAACGGCCAGAAAATGGCACCGCCACAAATCTCGGCTGAAATTCTGAAGAAGATGAAGAAGACCGCCGAAGACTACCTCGGCGAGACCGTGACCGAAGCGGTGATCACCGTTCCGGCCTACTTCAACGACAGTCAGCGTCAGGCGACCAAAGACGCCGGCCGCATCGCGGGTCTGGACGTAAAACGTATCATCAACGAACCAACCGCAGCCGCTCTGGCTTACGGTATGGACAAGGCCAAGGGCGATCACACCGTGATCGTTTATGACCTGGGTGGCGGTACCTTCGACGTTTCCGTGATCGAGATCGCTGAAGTTGATGGCGAGCACCAGTTCGAAGTTCTGGCCACCAACGGTGACACGTTCCTCGGCGGTGAAGACTTTGACATTCGTCTGATCGACTACCTCGTTGACGAATTCAAGAAAGAAAGCGGCATGAACCTCAAAGGTGACCCGCTGGCCATGCAGCGCCTGAAAGAAGCCGCTGAGAAAGCCAAGATCGAGCTGTCGTCCGCTCAGTCGACCGACGTCAACCTGCCGTACATCACTGCAGACGCGACCGGTCCTAAGCACCTGAACGTGAAGATCTCGCGTGCCAAGCTCGAAGCACTGGTTGAAGACCTGGTTCAGCGCACCATCGAACCTTGCCGCATCGCCATGAAAGACGCTGGTCTGGACGTTGGCGCGATCAACGACGTGATCCTGGTCGGTGGTCAGACTCGTATGCCGCTGGTGCAGAAGCTGGTGACCGATTTCTTCGGTAAAGAAGCTCGCAAAGACGTTAACCCGGACGAAGCTGTTGCCATGGGTGCTGCGATTCAGGGTGCTGTTCTGGCCGGTGACGTGAAAGACGTTCTGCTGCTCGACGTCAGCCCGCTGACCCTGGGTATCGAAACCATGGGTGGCGTGATGACCGCGCTGATCGAGAAAAACACCACGATTCCTACCAAGAAATCGCAAGTGTTCTCGACTGCCGACGACAACCAGGGCGCTGTGACCATTCACGTTCTGCAGGGCGAGCGTAAGCAAGCCACTCAGAACAAGTCCCTGGGCAAGTTCGACCTGGCCGACATTCCACCTGCTCCACGTGGCGTGCCACAGATCGAAGTGACCTTCGACATCGACGCTAACGGCATCCTGCACGTTGGTGCGAAAGACAAGGCTACCGGCAAGACCCAGTCGATCGTGATCAAGGCCAACTCCGGTCTGTCCGACGAAGAAATCGAGCGCATGGTGCGTGACGCCGAAGCCAACGCTGAGGAAGACCGCAAGTTCGAAGAGCTGGCCGCTGCCCGTAACCAGGGTGACGCACTGGTTCACTCGACGCGCAAAATGATTGCTGACGCGGGCGACAAAGTCACCGCCGAAGAGAAGACTGCGATCGAAGCCGCTGTGGTTGCTCTGGAAGCTGCTGTCAAAGGCGACGACAAGGCTGCTATCGAAGCGAAGGTTGAAGAGCTGTCGAAAGTCTCCGCTCCGGTTGCTCAGAAGATGTATGCCGAACAGGCTCAGCCAGCTGATGGCGCAGCCCCGCAAGGCGAATCGGCTGAGAAGGCTGACGACGTTGTCGATGCAGAGTTCGAAGAAGTCAAAGACCACAAGTAAGTTGTTGGTCGGCCGGTTGACTGCCTTTAGGCAGTGACTGGTAGGATGTCGCCGCGCGGGAGCTAGCTCCCGCGTTGGCGTATCTGGAATACGCGAATTTTTACAGCATGCGACAAGGTTCGGATGTTGGCGGTATGGCCGGGAATGCTCCTGCTTTTCGTGCCGAAAGTACCGCAAGAAACAAAGACCAGGATCGTTGAATTGACGTGAGTTGGGTCCGGGCCTGTATTGGGGCTCAACGAGTTTGGCCATCCTCAGGAGGGGTTTGCCGAACGTCCTCAAGAGTGCAGAAGACTTATGGCAAAGCGTGACTATTACGAAGTGTTGGGTGTTGAGCGCGGCTCAAGCGATGCGGACCTGAAGAAGGCTTACCGTCGTCTGGCGATGAAGCACCACCCGGACCGTAATCCCGATGACAAAGCGTCGGAAGAAATGTTCAAAGAGGCCAATGAGGCCTATGAAGTGCTGTCCGATTCCAGCAAGCGCGCGGCGTACGACCAGTACGGTCATGCCGGCGTCGACCCGAGCATGGGCGGCGGCGGTGCCGGTTTCGGTGGTCAGAACTTCTCGGATATCTTTGGCGATGTCTTCAGTGATTTCTTCGGTGGCGGTCGCGGCGGTTCCCGCGGCGGCGCTCAGCGTGGCAGCGACTTGCGCTACACCCTGGAGCTGAATCTGGAAGAAGCGGTGCGCGGCACGTCGGTGAATATCCGCGTTCCGACACTGGTCAACTGCAAGCCGTGCGACGGTTCCGGCGCTAAGAAAGGCTCGTCGCCATCGACCTGCCCGACCTGCGGCGGCATTGGTCAGGTGCGCATGCAGCAGGGCTTCTTCTCGGTGCAGCAGACCTGCCCGCGTTGCCATGGCCAAGGCAAGATCATTTCCGATCCGTGCGATTCCTGCCACGGTGACGGTCGCGTTGAAGAGTACAAAACCCTGTCGGTCAAAGTGCCGGCCGGTGTCGATACCGGCGACCGCATTCGTCTGTCCGGCGAAGGTGAGGCGGGCACGCAGGGCGGTCCGACGGGCGACCTGTATGTGGTCATCAATGTCCGCGAGCACGATATTTTCCAGCGCGATGGCAAGCATCTGTTCTGCGAAGTGCCGATCAGCTTCGTCGATGCGGCGCTGGGCGGCGAGCTGGAAATTCCGACCCTCGACGGTCGCGTCAAACTGAAAATCCCTGAAGGCACCCAGACCGGCAAGCAGTTCCGTGTACGCGGCAAAGGCGTTGCGCCGGTGCGTGGCGGTGGTGCGGGCGACTTGATGTGCCGTGTGGCGGTCGAGACCCCGGTCAACCTGAACCGTCGTCAGCGCGAACTGCTGGAAGAGTTCCGCAGCTCGCTGGCGGACGACAACAGCCACTCGCCGAAAACCACCGGTTGGTTCGACGGTGTGAAGCGCTTCTTCGGCGATCTGTAAGGAGTCGGCATGCGACGTATAGCTGTGATGGGCGCTGCTGGGCGCATGGGTAAGATTCTGGTCGAGGCCGTGCAGCAGCGCGCGCCGCTGACCGGTTTGACTGCTGCCGTGGTGCGCCCGGGCAGCACGCTGATCGGCGTCGATGCCGGTGAGTTGGCGTCGTTGGGTCGCATCGGCGTGCCGTTGTCCGGGCATATCGAAGCGGTGGCTGAAGAGTTCGATGTGTTGATCGACTTTACGCTGCCGGAAGTGATGCTGAAAAACCTCGCGTTCTGCCGCAAGGCCGGCAAGTCCATGGTCATTGGCACCACCGGCCTGGATGCGGCGCAGAAGCAGTTGCTGGTCGAGGCGGGCAAGGATATTCCGATCGTGTTCGCGGCCAACTTCAGTGTCGGCGTCAATCTGTCGCTCAAACTGCTGGATATGGCGGCGCGGGTGCTGGGTGATGATGCGGATATCGAAATCATCGAAGCGCATCACCGTCACAAGATCGATGCGCCGTCGGGTACGGCGTTGCGCATGGGTGAAGTGATCGCCAGTGCGCTGGATCGTGATCTGCAGAAAGTCGCGGTTTACGGTCGCGAGGGTCACACCGGCGCTCGTGAGCGTGAAACCATCGGCTTCGCCACTGTGCGTGGTGGTGATGTGGTGGGTGATCACACCGTGCTGTTCGCCTGCGAAGGTGAGCGTCTGGAGATCACGCACAAGGCGTCGAGCCGGATGACGTTTGCCAAGGGCGCGGTGCGTGCGGCGTTGTGGCTGGACGGTCGCGAGCCGGGTCTGTATGACATGCAAGACGTGCTCGACCTGCGTTGATACACTGCTGAACCCGGCGCAAACGCCCTGTTTGCGCTGGTTTTTCTCCGCTTGGCGACGACCTGTCGCATTCTCCGGCCTTTTAGGCTCTTTAGCGGTGGACCAAAAAAGCCTTTTTCTGTAAGCTACAGCTTTAGTGTGTCCACTAAAAGCGCGCAGAATAATTCAGTGAAGAAGCGGGGTGACGTGTCCATACGTCACTCCGCTTTTTTACAACCTGCGATCGCCCTTTCATGCGTTATTTACGGGAGGTCTTCTTGACTAAGCCAGCCATACTTGCCCTTGCTGATGGCAGCATTTTTCGCGGCGAAGCCATTGGTGCCGACGGTCAAACCGTTGGTGAGGTGGTGTTCAACACCGCAATGACCGGCTATCAGGAAATCCTTACCGATCCTTCCTACGCCCAACAGATCGTTACCCTGACTTACCCGCACATCGGCAACACCGGCACCACGCCGGAAGACGCCGAGTCCGACCGCGTCTGGTCCGCTGGCCTGGTCATTCGTGATCTACCGCTGGTAGCGAGCAACTGGCGTAACACGATGTCCCTGTCCGATTACCTGAAAGCCAACAACGTTGTCGCCATCGCCGGTATCGACACCCGCCGCCTGACCCGCATCCTGCGTGAAAAAGGCGCACAGAACGGCTGCATCATGGCCGGCGACAACATCTCCGAAGAAGCGGCCATCGCCGCTGCGCAAGGCTTCCCGGGCCTGAAGGGCATGGACCTGGCGAAAGTCGTCAGCACCAAGACCCAATACGAATGGCGCTCGACTGTCTGGGATCTGAAGACCGACAGCCACGCGACCATCGACGCTTCCGAGCTGCCTTACCACGTGGTTGCCTACGACTACGGCGTCAAGGTCAACATCCTGCGCATGCTGGTCGAGCGCGGCTGCCGCGTCACCGTCGTACCTGCGCAGACGCCAGCCGCTGATGTGCTGGCACTGAAGCCCGACGGCGTGTTCCTGTCCAACGGCCCTGGTGATCCGGAGCCATGCGACTACGCGATCAAGGCGATCAAGGAAGTCCTGGAAACCGAAATTCCGGTATTCGGCATCTGCCTCGGTCACCAATTGCTGGCACTGGCCTCCGGCGCCAAGACCCTGAAAATGGGCCACGGCCACCACGGTGCCAACCACCCGGTGCAGGATCTGGACACTGGCGTCGTAATGATCACCAGCCAGAACCACGGTTTCGCGGTAGACGAAGAAACCCTGCCAGCCAACGTGCGTGCGATCCACAAATCGCTGTTCGACGGCACCCTGCAAGGCATCGAACGCACCGACAAGAGCGCGTTCAGCTTCCAGGGCCACCCTGAAGCGAGCCCGGGCCCGAACGATGTCGCGCCACTGTTCGACCGCTTCATCAACGAGATGGCCAAGCGACGCTAAGCGTTCGCCTTGAGACTGTAGAGAGAAGCCCTCGAGGGCGGCCCCGACACCGGCGGCCCCCTCGGGACTTCAGAAATCGATCAAGACGGCTTGCCGACTGACCTGCGGATTTGAGTGACAAACCCATGCCAAAACGTACAGACATTAAAAGCATCCTGATTCTCGGCGCTGGCCCGATCGTTATCGGCCAGGCCTGCGAATTCGACTACTCCGGCGCCCAGGCCTGTAAAGCCCTGCGCGAAGAGGGTTACCGCGTCATCCTGGTGAACTCCAACCCAGCCACCATCATGACCGACCCGGACATGGCCGACGCCACCTACATCGAACCGATCAAGTGGCAGACCGTTGCCAAGATCATCGAAAAAGAGCGTCCGGACGCCGTGCTGCCAACCATGGGCGGCCAGACGGCTCTGAACTGCGCCCTGGACCTGGAGCGCGAAGGCGTTCTGGAGAAGTTCGGCGTAGAGATGATCGGCGCCAACGCTGACACCATCGACAAGGCTGAAGACCGTTCGCGTTTCGACAAGGCGATGAAATCCATCGGCCTGGCGTGCCCGCGTTCCGGTATCGCGCACAGCATGGAAGAAGCCAACGCGGTTCTCGAAACCCTCGGCTTCCCGTGCATCATCCGTCCGTCCTTCACCATGGGCGGCACCGGTGGCGGTATCGCGTACAACCGTGAAGAGTTCGAAGAAATCTGCGCCCGTGGTCTGGACCTGTCGCCGACCAAAGAGCTGCTGATCGACGAATCGCTGATCGGCTGGAAAGAATATGAAATGGAAGTTGTCCGCGACAAAAAGGACAACTGCATCATCGTCTGCTCGATCGAAAACTTCGACCCGATGGGCGTGCACACCGGTGACTCGATCACCGTGGCTCCAGCACAAACCCTGACCGACAAGGAATACCAGATCCTGCGTAACGCCTCGCTGGCGGTACTGCGCGAGATCGGCGTCGAGACCGGTGGTTCCAACGTTCAATTCGGTATCTGCCCGAACACTGGCCGCATGGTCGTGATCGAAATGAACCCGCGCGTATCGCGTTCCTCGGCACTGGCTTCGAAAGCCACCGGTTTCCCGATTGCCAAAGTCGCGGCCAAACTGGCTGTGGGCTACACCCTCGACGAACTGTCGAACGACATCACCGGCGGCAAGACCCCGGCGTCCTTCGAGCCGTCGATCGACTACGTCGTGACCAAGTTGCCACGCTTTGCCTTCGAGAAATTCGCCAAGGCTGACGCACGCCTGACCACTCAGATGAAGTCGGTTGGTGAAGTCATGGCCATCGGCCGTACCTTCCAGGAATCCCTGCAGAAAGCTCTGCGCGGTCTGGAAGTGGGCGTTTGCGGCCTGGACGAGAAGCTCGACCTGAGCAACCCGGAAAGCATGAGCGTGCTCAAGCGCGAACTGACCGTGCCGGGCGCCGAGCGTATCTGGTACGTGGCGGACGCTTTCCGCGCCGGCATGACCGTCGAAGAAATCTTCGCCATGAACATGATCGACCCGTGGTTCCTGGTGCAGATCGAAGATCTGATCAAGGAAGAAGAGAAGGTCAAGACCCTTGGTCTGTCCGCGATCGACCGCGACCTGATGTTCAAGCTCAAGCGCAAAGGCTTCTCCGATCAGCGTCTGGCCAAGCTGCTGGGTGTGACCGAGAAGAACCTGCGGACTCACCGTCACAAGCTGGAAGTGTTCCCGGTTTACAAGCGCGTTGACACCTGCGCCGCTGAGTTCGCCACCGACACCGCATACCTCTACTCGACTTACGAGGAAGAGTGCGAAGCCGCGCCGTCGGGCCGCGACAAAATCATGATTCTGGGTGGCGGTCCGAACCGTATCGGCCAGGGCATCGAGTTCGACTACTGCTGCGTTCACGCTGCCCTCGCTCTGCGTGAAGACGGCTACGAAACCATCATGGTCAACTGCAACCCGGAAACCGTTTCCACCGACTACGACACTTCCGACCGTCTGTACTTCGAATCGGTAACCCTCGAAGACGTGCTGGAAATCTGCCGCGTCGAGAAGCCGAAAGGCGTGATCGTCCAGTACGGTGGTCAGACTCCACTGAAACTGGCGCGAGCTCTGGAAGCGGCTGGCGTGCCAATCATCGGCACCAGCCCTGACGCTATCGACCGTGCCGAAGACCGTGAGCGCTTCCAGCAAATGGTTGAGCGCCTGAACCTGCGTCAGCCGCCAAACGCCACCGTGCGCAGCGAAGACGAAGCGATTCGTGCCGCCAGCAAGATCGGCTACCCACTGGTAGTGCGCCCATCCTATGTCCTGGGTGGTCGCGCGATGGAAATCGTTTACGAAGAAGAAGAGCTCAAGCGCTACCTGCGTGACGCGGTGAAAGTGTCCAACGACAGCCCGGTGCTGCTCGACCACTTCCTCAACTGCGCCATCGAAATGGACGTGGATGCGGTCTGTGACGGCAAAGACGTGGTGATCGGCGCGATCATGCAGCACATCGAACAGGCTGGTGTTCACTCCGGTGACTCCGCGTGCTCGCTGCCGCCGTACTCGCTGCCGGCGCACATCCAGGACGAGATGCGTGAACAGGTCAAGAAAATGGCCTTGGAACTGGGCGTTGTCGGCCTGATGAACGTGCAGTTGGCGCTGCAAGGCGAGGACATCTACGTCATCGAAGTCAACCCGCGCGCTTCGCGTACCGTACCGTTCGTATCGAAGTGCATCGGTGTTTCCCTCGCCATGATCGCTGCCCGCGTGATGGCCGGTAAGACCCTGAAGGAAATTGGCTTCACTAAAGAAATCATCCCGAACTTCTACAGCGTGAAAGAGGCGGTGTTCCCGTTCGCCAAATTCCCTGGCGTTGACCCGATCCTCGGCCCAGAGATGAAGTCGACCGGTGAAGTGATGGGCGTGGGTGACACCTTCGGTGAAGCATTCGCCAAAGCCCAGATGGGTGCCAGCGAAGTGCTGCCGACCGGCGGTACAGCGTTCATCAGCGTGCGCGACGACGACAAGCCATTGGTTGCAGGCGTTGCCCGTGATCTGATCAACTTGGGCTTTGAAGTGGTTGCCACTGCCGGTACTGCCAAGCTGATCGAAGCCGCAGGCCTGAAAGTGCGCCGTGTGAACAAGGTGACCGAGGGTCGTCCGCACGTGGTCGACATGATCAAGAATGACGAAGTCACCCTGATCATCAACACCACCGAGGGTCGTCAGTCGATCGCTGATTCGTACTCCATTCGTCGTAATGCCTTGCAGCACAAGATTTACTGCACCACCACCATTGCTGCTGGCGAAGCTATCTGTGAAGCGCTGAAGTTCGGTCCGGAAAAAACCGTGCGTCGCTTGCAGGATCTACACGCAGGATTGAAGGCATGATCAAATACCCAATGACTGTCCAGGGCGCTAAAGCCCTGGAAGAAGAACACGCTCACCTGACCAAGGTCGTTCGTCCGAAGCTCAGCCAGGACATCGGTACGGCCCGCGAGTTGGGTGACTTGAAAGAAAACGCTGAATACCATGCCGCACGCGAACAGCAAGGCATGGTCGAGGCGCGGATTCGCGACATCGAAGGCCGGATTCAGAATCAGGTCATCATCGATGTCACGACCATTCCTCATACCGGCAAAGTGATTTTCGGTACTACTGTCGAAATCGCCAACGTCGAGACCGATGAAAGCGTCACTTACCACATCGTGGGTGAGGATGAGGCTGACTTCAAACTCGGCAAGATTTCGGTCGGCTCGCCTTTGGCCCGTGCCTTGATCGGCAAGGAAGAGGGCGATGTGGTCGCCGTGAAAACGCCAAGCGGCGTGATCGAGTACGAGATTGTCGAAGTCCGTCACATCTGAAAAAGGGCGCCCGCTGCATGCGGGCGCCATGCTTTGGCAGCTGACCCAGATGCTTTGGGTCGGCGGTCTATGGCTGATACATCTCGGTTTGCAGCCGGCGCTGGGCAAGATTGGCCTGGCACCGTTGCTGATCGATGAAGTGGCCAGTGCATTTGAAGTGTTGGTGGTAGGTTTTTCCGCCGCATGCGTTATTTTTCAGGCTTTGGTGCTGGTACAGGCCGAGGGCCTTGCCAGTCTATGGCGAGATTTTCGCGGTCAGGTGCTGCTGATGGCGTTGTATGCGTGTGCGATGTTTGTCGCAGTGCGTGTCGGCTGGCCGGATGCGCAGCGCTGGCAGGTATTCAGTTATCTGGTTCTGGGGTTTTCCGGGCTGGTGCTGGTGATGCAGCCGGTGCCGGGATGGAGTGGCAGGGTGCGCCAGGCACACCCGTGACCCTTTTCATCACTTGAAGCGATGAACGTTCGACAGCTGCTTGTTGGCGCTGAAATTCTTGCGGTAAACCAGTGCCATCTTGCCGAT
The DNA here is from genome assembly GCF_059429415.1 of Pseudomonas sp. CH61. NCBI lineage: Bacteria > Pseudomonadati > Pseudomonadota > Gammaproteobacteria > Pseudomonadales > Pseudomonadaceae > Pseudomonas > Pseudomonas sp. CH61. The sequence continues at coordinate 123,895 of NZ_CM182098.1, forward strand.
GACCTGTACCAGATCCGCTTTGCCAACCTTGCACAGCTCTGCGATGTGCGCCAAGCGCGATTCGCGATCGAGGATATTGAGCTTGATTTTGATCAGCTCGTGATCCGCCAAAGCGCGCTCAAGTTCGGCTAAAACACCTTCAGTCAAACCGTTGTCAGCTACCGTCAAAACCGGTTTGAGGTGGTGGCCAATGGATTTGTACTGTTTCTTCTGCTCTGGAGTGAGCGGCATAATCTGACCCTTTCGTCTGGATTCTGTAAAATGGCGGCCATTTTACCCGAGGGCTCGTGGATCCGCCCAATTAATCACGACTCTTATTATCGAGGTGCCCAATGGCGCGTTCCAAGACAAGCCTTGGTTGGCTGAAGCGACATGTCAACGATCCCTATGTGAAGCAAGCGCAGAAGGATGGCTACCGCTCGCGTGCGAGTTACAAACTTCTGGAAGTCCAGGAGAAATACAAGCTGATCCGTCCTGGCATGAGCGTTGTCGACCTCGGTGCGGCACCTGGTGGCTGGTCGCAGGTCACCAGCCGTCTGATCGGCGGTCAGGGGCGTTTGATCGCTTCGGACATTCTGGAAATGGACAGCATCCCTGACGTGACCTTCATTCAGGGTGACTTCACCGAGGACGCAGTGCTCGCGCAGATTCTTGAAGCGGTGGGTAATTCGCAGGTGGACCTTGTGATTTCCGATATGGCCCCCAATATGAGTGGTACGCCTGAAGTGGATATGCCGAAGGCCATGTTCCTGTGCGAGCTGGCACTTGATCTGGCGGAGCGGATCCTCAAGCCGGGCGGTAATTTCGTGATCAAGATTTTTCAGGGCGAAGGCTTTGATGTTTACCTGAAGGATGCTCGCAAGAAGTTCGACAAGATCCAGATGATCAAGCCGGACTCCTCTCGTGGCAGCTCCCGCGAGCAATACATGCTGGCTTGGGGTTATCGCGGGCGTAGCGAGTAAAACGAGGTTTTTGTGCGGGGTGATAGGTTTTTAGTATTTCGCCCGGCGAGCATTAACGAATATTGTGTAGAAAGTGTTTCACAAAGGGTTACAGACGGCGCCTGCCAGAGTCGTAGGTAATGTAGTAAGTTAGGCCGGTGAATATCATGCGAAGCGCGCGCCAGTAGCGGAGCTTGCTTCAGAGGGTAGTTAATTGAACGATATGGCAAAGAATCTGATCCTGTGGTTGATCATCGCGGCTGTCCTGGTGACGGTGATGAACAACTTCTCCAGCCCTAACGAGCCGCAGACCCTCAACTATTCCGACTTCATCCAGCAGGTCAAGGATGGCAAGGTCGAGCGCGTAGCGGTTGATGGCTATGTAATCACCGGCAAACGCAATGATGGCGACAGTTTCAAGACCATTCGTCCGGCAATTCAGGACAATGGCCTGATCGGCGATCTGGTCGACAACCACGTTGTGGTTGAAGGCAAGCAGCCTGAACAGCAAAGCATCTGGACCCAGCTTCTGGTGGCCAGCTTCCCGATCCTGGTGATCATCGCGGTGTTCATGTTCTTCATGCGCCAGATGCAGGGCGGTGCCGGTGGCAAGGGCGGACCGATGAGCTTCGGCAAGAGCAAGGCGCGCCTGCTCTCCGAAGATCAGGTGAAAACCACATTGGCTGACGTTGCCGGTTGCGACGAAGCCAAGGAAGAAGTCGGCGAGCTGGTTGAATTCCTCCGTGACCCGGGCAAGTTCCAGCGCCTGGGCGGCCGCATTCCTCGCGGCGTGTTGATGGTCGGTCCTCCGGGTACCGGTAAAACCTTGCTGGCCAAGGCGATCGCCGGCGAAGCCAAGGTTCCGTTCTTCACCATATCCGGCTCTGACTTCGTCGAAATGTTCGTCGGTGTTGGTGCCAGCCGTGTTCGTGACATGTTCGAACAGGCGAAGAAGCACGCGCCGTGCATCATTTTTATCGACGAAATCGACGCCGTCGGTCGCCATCGTGGCGCCGGCATGGGTGGCGGTCACGACGAGCGTGAGCAGACTCTCAACCAACTGCTGGTTGAGATGGACGGCTTCGAGATGAATGACGGCATCATTGTTATCGCTGCAACCAACCGTCCTGACGTACTCGACCCTGCGCTGCTGCGTCCGGGCCGTTTCGACCGTCAGGTTGTCGTTGGTCTGCCGGATATCCGTGGTCGCGAGCAGATTCTCAAGGTTCACATGCGTAAAGTGCCAATGGGTGACGACGTTGCTCCGGCCGTTATTGCACGTGGTACTCCGGGGTTCTCGGGTGCTGACCTGGCTAACCTGGTCAACGAAGCGTCGCTGTTCGCTGCACGCAGCGGCAAGCGCATCGTTGAAATGAAAGAATTCGAACTGGCCAAAGACAAAATCATGATGGGCGCCGAGCGCAAATCGATGGTCATGTCCGAGAAAGAGAAGCAGAACACCGCTTATCACGAAGCAGGTCACGCCATCGTTGGTCGCGTCGTGCCTGAGCATGATCCGGTGTACAAGGTGTCGATCATTCCGCGCGGCCGTGCGCTGGGTGTGACCATGTTCCTGCCGGAAGAAGATCGCTACAGCCTGTCCAAGCGTGCGCTGATCAGCCAGATCTGCTCGCTGTACGGCGGCCGTATCGCTGAAGAAATGACCCTTGGCTTCGACGGTGTGACTACCGGTGCTTCCAACGACATCATGCGTGCCAGCCAGATCGCGCGAAACATGGTGACCAAGTGGGGTCTGTCGGAAAAACTCGGTCCGTTGATGTACGCCGAAGAAGAGGGTGAAGTATTCCTCGGTCGCGGCGGTGGCGGCCAGGCTGCCAGCTTCTCCGGGGAGACAGCCAAGCTGATCGACTCCGAAGTGCGCAGCATCATTGACCAGTGCTACGGCACGGCCAAGCAGATCCTCACGGACAACCGTGACAAACTCGATGCCATGGCTGATGCCCTGATGAAGTACGAAACGATCGATGCTGAACAGATCGACGACATCATGGCAGGTCGTACACCTCGCGAGCCTCGTGACTGGTCGGGTGGCACTGGTACGCCACCACCTCCAGTGGTTCGGGACGAGCGTCCGGAAACACCGATTGGCGGTCCGGCTGCTGACGTTTAAGGTTTGAAATGACTTCTGTACAGTCCCTGACCCGGTTGCCTTGCGGCAACCGGGTTCTTGATTTGGCCCAGACGCATGTCATGGGTATTCTCAATGTCACCCCTGATTCTTTCTCCGACGGCGGGCAATACAGCCAGCTGGATGCAGCCTTGCGTCACGCTGCCGCCATGGTTGCAGCCGGTGCGACGCTGATTGATGTTGGTGGCGAATCTACTCGTCCTGGCGCGCGAGCAGTGTCCCCGCTCGAAGAGCTTGAACGTGTGGCGCCGATCGTCGAGCTGATCAATCGTGAGCTTGATGTGATCATTTCGGTGGATACCTCCACACCCGCCGTGATGCGCGAAACCGCGCGCTTGGGGGCCGGGTTGATCAACGATGTGCGTTCGCTGCAGCGCGACGGCGCACTGGATGCGGCGGCGGCTACCGGTTTGCCGGTGTGCCTCATGCATATGCTCGGCGAGCCCGGAGATATGCAGGACAATCCGCATTATCAGGATGTCACGCGCGAAGTGGGCGACTTTCTCGCTGAGCGCATGACGCAATGTGCGGCTGCCGGTATTCCTGCCGAGCGAATCATTCTCGATCCGGGTTTCGGTTTCGCCAAAACCCTGCAGCACAATCTAAGCTTGTTCAAGCATATGGAAGCCCTGCATGCGCTGGGTCGACCGTTGCTGGTCGGCGTTTCGCGCAAAAGCATGATCGGCCATGCCCTGAATCGCCCGGTTGGCGAGCGGCTTTTTGGTGGTCTGGCGCTGGCAGCGCTGGCATCTGTTAAAGGTGCGCGTATATTGCGCGTCCATGATGTTGCGGAAACGGTAGACGTGGTGCGCATGATCGCAGCCGTAGAGTCAGCCGAATAAGAATGGTGGAGCACTTATGAGCAAGAAATACTTTGGTACCGACGGCATTCGTGGTCGCGTCGGTGAATACCCGATTACTCCTGACTTCATGCTCAAGCTCGGCTGGGCGGCCGGCATGGCCTTTCGCAAGATGGGTGCCTGCAAGGTGCTGGTCGGCAAAGACACACGGATTTCCGGTTATATGTTCGAGTCGGCGCTTGAGGCCGGCCTGACGTCGGCGGGTGCCGATGTGATGCTGCTGGGCCCTATGCCGACGCCGGCGATCGCCTATCTGTCGCGCACGTTCCAGGCTGAGGCCGGCATCGTGATCAGTGCTTCGCACAATCCGCATGACGATAACGGCATCAAATTCTTTTCCGGTAAAGGCACCAAATTGCCGGATGAGCTGGAATTGATGATCGAGGAGTTGCTTGATACTCCGATGACCGTGGTCGAGTCGAGCAAGATCGGCAAAGTTTCGCGGATCAACGATGCGTCAGGGCGCTACATCGAATTCTGCAAAAGCAGCGTGCCAACGGGGACCAGTTTTTCCGGCCTCAAGATCGTTATCGACTGTGCGCATGGTGCGACCTATAAGGTGGCTCCGAGCGTTTTCCGCGAGTTGGGTGCAGAGGTCGTCGTTCTGTCGGCGCAACCTAATGGTCTGAACATCAACGAAAATTGCGGCTCGACCCATATGGGACAGTTGCAGGCTGCGGTACTCGCTGAGCACGCCGACCTGGGTATTGCTTTTGATGGTGATGGCGACCGGGTTTTGATGGTTGACCACACGGGTGCCATTGTTGATGGCGACGAATTGTTGTACATCATCGCCCGAGACCTGCATGAGCGTGGCAAATTGCAGGGCGGCGTGGTTGGCACATTGATGAGTAATCTGGGGCTGGAGCTCGCGCTTGCAGAGCTTTCCATTCCATTTATTCGTGCCAATGTCGGCGACCGTTACGTGATCGCCGAGTTGCTTGAGCGCAATTGGCTGGTCGGTGGTGAGAATTCGGGGCACATCGTTTGCTTCAATCACACCACGACCGGTGATGCGATCATTGCTGCGCTGCAAGTATTGATGGCGCTGAAGACTCGTAATGAGGGCTTGGCGCAAGCGCGTCAGGCATTGCGCAAGTGCCCCCAGGTACTGATCAATGTGCGTTTCGGTGGTGGCGAAAGTCCGCTCGAGCATCCGGCTGTCAAGGAAGCCAGTGCGCGAGTCACCCAGGCAATGGCGGGGCGCGGTCGCGTGCTTTTGCGCAAGTCCGGGACAGAGCCGTTGGTGCGTGTAATGGTCGAAGGCGAGGACGAAACACAAGTTCGCAACTATGCCGAAGAGCTGGCAAAACTGGTAACTGAAGTTTCTGCCTGATTCGGCTTGCAAGCCATGATTGTGTTGGGTAACATCTGCGCCCACTTTGACCGACGAGGTACAGCATGCGTCGCCCTATGGTAGCTGGTAACTGGAAGATGCACGGTACCCGCGCCAGCGTCGCTGAGCTGATCAACGGCCTTCGTCATCTGGCCTTGCCAAGCGGTGTTGATGTCGCGGTATTCCCGCCTTGCTTGTATATCAATCAAGTGATTGATGGCTTGAAAGGCAAGTCGATTTCGGTCGGCGCGCAGAATTCTGCGGTGGAATCGATGCAAGGTGCATTGACCGGTGAAATTGCTCCGAGTCAGTTGGTGGATGCAGGTTGTTCCCTGGTGCTTGTCGGGCACTCCGAACGCCGCCAGATAATGGGCGAGCGAGACGGGATGCTGAATCGCAAGTTCGCAGCGGCACAGGCATGTGGCTTGATTCCGGTGCTGTGTATAGGGGAGACCCTTGAGCAGCGTGAAGCCGGGAAAACTCTTGAGGTTGTCGGGCGTCAGCTGGGCAGCATCATCGAGGAGCTGGGTGTAGGTGCTTTTGCCAAGGCAGTCATTGCTTACGAGCCTGTCTGGGCTATTGGTACCGGACTGACTGCAACGCCGCAACAAGCTCAGGATGTGCATAAAGCCATCCGCGAGCAGTTGGCGGCAGAGAATTCTGAAGTCGCACGAGGTGTGCGGCTTCTATACGGCGGCAGCGTGAAGGCGGCCAATGCGGTCGAACTGTTCGGCATGCCGGATATCGATGGGGGGCTCATTGGTGGAGCTTCCCTGAATGCAGATGAGTTCGGTGCGATCTGTCGCGCCGCGGGAAACTGAAAAAATGCTGGAAACAGTCGTAGTCGTTTTTCATCTGCTGGGTGCATTGGGCGTAGTTGCTCTGGTTTTGCTGCAGCAGGGTAAGGGTGCGGACGCTGGCGCGTCTTTCGGAGCAGGTGCTTCAAATACTGTGTTCGGAAGCCAAGGTTCCTCTACCTTTCTTAGTAAGTTTACTGCTATACTTGCCGCCGGTTTCTTCATAACCAGCTTGGGGTTAGGTTACTTTGCTAAAGAGAAGGCTCATCAGCTGACTCAGGCAGGTCTCCCAAATCCAGCAGTGTTGGAAGTACCTAAGCAACAACAACCGGCTTCTGATGATGTACCGGTGCTTCAAGAGCAAAAGTCGGCTACTCCAGCGACTGACGTACCTCCAGCTCAAGAGCAGAAGTAAGAAGGGTTTCAAACGTAGTTTTGCCGAGGTGGTGGAATTGGTAGACACGCAACCTTGAGGTGGTTGTGCCCATAGGGTGTAGGGGTTCGAGTCCCCTTCTCGGTACCAATTAGTCAGGAGAGCCCGCTGTTGCGGGCTTTCTTGCAGGTGGAAGGTTACATTGACCCTATAAGGGATCGGTCGTATACTTCCGCCCCAGCTTTGTCGCGGGGTGGAGCAGTCTGGTAGCTCGTCGGGCTCATAACCCGAAGGTCGTCGGTTCAAATCCGGCCCCCGCAACCAGTTTAAGGAGCCCCTTTTCAGGGGCTTTTTGTTAGCTGGACACTTTCAACGCCGCTGTTCGACGGCGTTTCAAGGATGGGCGTTATGCCCATTTTTTTATTTTGCAAAGCATGCACATATCATGCACTAGGGGGTTCAGGTGTCGAGCAAGCTAGAAGAGTTGCAGGCCTTGCTGGCCCCGGTGGTCGTGGCCCTGGGCTATGAATGCTGGGGTATCGAGTTTTCGGCTCAGGGTCGTCACTCGATGTTGCGCGTTTATATCGATAAAGAGGGCGGCGTGCTGGTGGACGATTGCGCCATTGTCAGCCGTCAGATCAGCGGTGTACTGGATGTTGAAGATCCTATCGCCGTTGAATACACCCTCGAAGTTTCCTCGCCTGGCATGGAGCGCCCACTGTTCACTCTTGAGCAGTTTGCAAAGTTTGCCGGTGAACAAGTGAAGATCAAGCTGCGCTCGCCTTTTGAAGGTCGACGCAACTTTCAGGGCCTTCTGCGCGGTGTAGAAGAACAGGACGTCGTGGTGCAGGTAGATGACCATGAGTTCCTGTTGCCGATCGATATGATCGACAAGGCCAACATTATTCCCAGTTTTGACTGAGACGCGGATCCCGCGGATCCAATGGCTTGCGAAAGGCGAGGCGTACGATGAGCAAAGAAGTACTGCTGGTTGTTGAGTCGGTATCCAATGAAAAGGGCGTACCGGCAAGCGTAATTTTTGAAGCGCTGGAGCTGGCTTTGGCCACTGCTACCAAAAAGCGTTTTGAAGACGAAGTTGACCTGCGTGTGGAAATTAACCGCCACACCGGGGCATACGAAACTTTCCGTCGCTGGACGGTCGTCGAAGAGAATGATCTCGACGATCCGGCCATCGAAACCTGGCCAAGCAAGGTTGCCGAAACGCATCCGGGTGCCAAGGTTGGCGACGTTGTCGAAGAAAAGATCGAATCCATCGAGTTCGGCCGCATTGCTGCGCAGACTGCCAAGCAAGTCATCGTGCAGAAAGTTCGCGAAGCCGAGCGCGCTCAAGTGGTTGACGCTTATCGCGAGCGCCTGGGAGAAATCATCTCCGGCACCGTGAAAAAAGTCACCCGCGACAACGTGATCGTCGATCTGGGTAACAATGCTGAAGCGTTGCTGGCCCGTGAAGACATCATTTCTCGCGAAACCTTCCGTGTCGGCGTGCGTCTGCGTGCGCTGCTCAAGGAAATCCGCACCGAGAACCGCGGCCCGCAGCTGATCCTGTCGCGTACTGCGCCGGAAATGCTGATCGAGCTGTTCCGCATCGAAGTGCCGGAAATTGCCGAAGGCCTGATCGAAGTAATGGCAGCGTCCCGTGATCCGGGTTCGCGCGCCAAGATCGCCGTTCGCTCGAAGGACAAACGCATCGACCCGCAAGGCGCTTGCATTGGTATGCGCGGTTCGCGCGTCCAGGCAGTGTCGGGTGAGTTGGGCGGTGAGCGTGTTGATATCGTCCTGTGGGATGACAACCCGGCTCAGTTCGTGATCAACGCCATGTCCCCGGCTGAGGTTGCGGCAATTATCGTTGACGAAGATGCCCACGCAATGGACATCGCCGTTGGCGCAGACAATCTGGCTCAGGCCATCGGTCGCGGTGGTCAGAACGTGCGTCTGGCGAGCCAGTTGACTGGCTGGACCCTGAACGTGATGACCGAATCGGACATCCAGGCTAAGCAGCAAGCAGAAACCGGCGACATCCTGCGCAACTTCATCGACGAGCTTGAAGTCGACGAAGACCTGGCACAGGTGCTGGTAGATGAAGGCTTCACCAGCCTGGAAGAGATTGCCTACGTACCGTTGGAAGAAATGCTCAACATCGACGGCTTTGACGAAGATACCGTCAACGAGCTTCGCGCTCGTGCCAAGGATCGTTTGTTGACCAAAGCCATCGCTACTGAGGAAAAGCTGGCAGACGCCCATCCGGCCGAAGACCTGCTCTCGCTTGAGGGTATGGACAAGGATTTGGCGATGGAACTGGCGGTGCGCGGCGTAATTACCCGCGAAGACCTGGCCGAGCAGTCTATTGACGACCTGCTCGACATCGACGGCATTGACGATGATCGTGCCGGCAAGTTGATCATGGCCGCCCGAGCCCACTGGTTCGAGTAATTAGGCGCGGCCTGAGGAGAGAAGTGCATGACGCAAGTCACGGTGAAACAACTGGCCGATGAGGTCAAAACACCGGTAGAGCGCCTGTTGCAGCAGATGCGTGAGGCAGGTCTGCCGCACACCGCCGCCGAAGAAAATGTGACTGACAGTGAGAAGCAGTCCCTGCTGACTCACTTGAAAAGCAGCCACAAGGCGAAAGTGGAAGAACCACGCAAGATCACGCTGCAGCGTAAAACCACCAGCACCCTGCGTGTTGCTGGCAGCAAAAGCATCAGCGTTGAAGTCCGCAAGAAGAAAGTTTTCGTACAGCGCAGCCCGGAAGAAATCGAAGCCGAGCGCAAGCGTGAACTGGATGAGCGTCGCGCAGTAGAAAATGCTGCCCGTCAGAAGGCTGAAGAAGAAGCCAAGCAACGCGCCGAAGTAGAAGCGCGTAATCAGCCTGCTGCTGCGCAGACCGCTACCAGCGACGCCGTTGCGGCGCCGGCTGCAGTTGCCGAACCTGTTCGCGAAAGCGCACCGGTAGTTGCCGCTGCTCCAGCTCCGTCTGCTGACGTTCGCAACAAGCAGAACGAACAGCGCCGTCCGGACAAGCCACGTGCCGACGACAACAATCGTCGCAGCGGTGGTGGTGATGGCGAGCGCAAAAACGCTCCGCATCGCGCCTCGGTCAAAGAAAAAGCGCCGGCTCCACGTGTGGCGCCACGCACTACCGACGAAGAAAGCGATGGCTTCCGTCGCGGTGGTCGCGGCAAGGCCAAGCTGAAGAAGCGCAACGCTCACGGTTTCCAGAGCCCAACCGGCCCTGTCGTGCGTGATGTGCAGATCGGCGAGACCATCACTGTTGGCGATCTCGCCAATCAGATGTCGGTCAAAGCTGCTGAAATCATCAAGTTCATGTTCAAACTGGGTACTCCAGCGACCATCAACCAGGTGCTTGATCAGGAAACTGCTCAACTGGTAGCCGAAGAACTGGGCCACAAAGTGACCCTGGTCAGCGACACCGCCCTGGAAGATTCCCTGGCCGAGTCCCTGAAGTTTGAAGGTGAGTCGTTCTCCCGTGCGCCAGTCGTGACCGTAATGGGCCACGTTGACCACGGTAAAACTTCCCTGCTCGACTACATCCGTCGTGCCAAGGTAGCTGCTGGCGAAGCCGGCGGTATCACCCAGCACATCGGTGCATACCACGTTGAAACCGAACGCGGCATGGTCACCTTCCTCGATACCCCTGGTCACGCCGCGTTTACCGCAATGCGTGCTCGTGGTGCCAAGGCGACCGACATCGTGATCCTGGTGGTTGCAGCGGACGACGGCGTGATGCCGCAGACCATTGAAGCTGTTCAGCACGCAGTAGCGGCTGGCGTTCCACTGGTTGTAGCCGTGAACAAAATCGACAAGCCGGGCGCCGATCTCGATCGCATCCGTAGCGAACTGTCGGTTCACGGCGTGACTTCCGAAGAGTGGGGCGGTGATACGCCGTTCGTTCCGGTTTCGGCGAAGGTCGGTACTGGCGTGGACGAGCTGCTTGAAGCCGTTCTGCTGCAAGCTGAAGTTCTCGAACTGAAAGCGACCCCATCGGCTCCTGGCCGTGGCGTTGTGGTTGAATCGCGTCTCGACAAAGGTCGTGGCCCGGTGGCAACCGTTCTGGTTCAAGACGGTACCCTGCGCCAAGGCGACATGGTGCTGGTCGGTTCGAACTATGGCCGCGTTCGCGCCATGCTCGACGAGAATGGCAAGCCAATCAAGGAAGCCGGTCCTTCCATCCCTGTCGAGATCCTCGGCCTGGACGGTACCCCGGACGCTGGCGACGAGATGAGCGTGGTTGCCGACGAGAAGAAAGCCCGTGAAGTGGCTCTGTTCCGTCAAGGCAAGTTCCGCGAAGTCAAACTGGCTCGCGCTCACGCCGGCAAGCTGGAAAACATCTTCGAAAACATGGGTCAGGCCGAGAAGAAGACGCTCAACATCGTCCTCAAATCCGACGTCCGTGGTTCGCTGGAAGCGTTGAACGGTGCCTTGAATGGCCTGGGCAACGACGAAGTACAAGTGCGCGTAGTTGGCGGCGGTGTCGGTGGTATCACCGAGTCCGACGCTAACCTGGCACTGGCTTCCAACGCTGTACTGTTCGGCTTCAACGTGCGTGCCGATGCTGGCGCACGGAAGATCGTCGAGCAGGAAGGTCTGGACATGCGTTACTACAACGTGATCTACGACATCATCGAGGACGTCAAGAAAGCCCTGACCGGCATGCTCGGCAGCGATGTTCGCGAGAACATCCTGGGTGTGGCCGAAGTGCGTGACGTGTTCCGTTCGCCGAAGTTTGGCGCGATCGCTGGCTGCATGGTGATCGAAGGTGTTGTGCACCGTAACCGTCCGATCCGTGTACTGCGTGAAGACATCGTTATCTTCGAAGGCGAGCTGGAATCCCTGCGCCGCTTCAAGGATGACGCTTCCGAAGTACGTGCCGGCATGGAATGCGGTATCGGTGTGAAGAGCTACAACGACGTCAAAGTCGGCGACAAGATCGAAGTCTTCGAGAAGGTTCAGGTTGCTCGCAGCCTCTAACTCGCGCACTTCAGGAGCCGTGATGGGCTGCCGTACTCAACAGTGCGGCGCATCACCCGGACTCTAAACGCAACGCCCGGTCTGGCTTTTGTCAGGCCGGGCGTTTGCCGCTTTCAGACCTTGCGGGTTTCACCGCTGGGCAGTAACAGGTAACAAAATCATGGCAAAAGAATACAGCCGTACCCAACGTATCGGCGATCAGATGCAGCGTGAGCTGGCTCAACTGATCCGTCGCGAAGTCAAAGATCCACGTGTGGGTCTGGTCACCATTACCGCTGTTGAAGTCAGCCGTGACGTCGGTCACGCGAAGATTTTCATCACCGTAATGGGCCAGGACAACGCTGAAGACATCGCACAAAGCATCAAGGTGCTCAACGCCGCCGCAGGCTTCCTGCGTATGCAACTGGCCCGTGAAATGAAGCTGCGCAGCGTGCCGCAACTGCACTTCCACTACGACGAATCCGTCGTACGTGGTGCGCATCTGTCGGCCCTGATCGAGCGTGCGGTTGCTGAAGACAATCAGCATCCGGTCGCTGCTGAACCTGAAGACACCAAGGAGTAATTCGGTGGCTCAGGTCAAACGTATCCGTCGTAACGTCAGTGGCATCATCCTGCTCGACAAGCCGTTGGGGTTCACCTCCAACGCCGCGTTGCAGAAGGTTCGCTGGCTGCTGAATGCCGAGAAGGCCGGTCACACCGGCAGCCTCGACCCGCTGGCCACCGGTGTTTTACCGTTGTGCTTTGGCGAAGCGACCAAGTTCTCGCAATACCTGCTCGATTCCGACAAGGGTTATGAAACCCTGGCGCAACTGGGCAAGACCACCACCACGGCTGATGCTGAAGGTGAGGTTTTGCAGGAACGCCCGGTGACCGTTGGTCGCGCCGATGTCGAAGCGGCATTGCCGAAATTTCGTGGGCAAATCAGTCAGATACCGCCGATGTACTCGGCGCTCAAGCGTGATGGCCAACCGCTGTACAAGCTGGCTCGTGCAGGCGAAGTAGTGGAGCGCGAACCGCGTTCTGTTACTATTGCGCGCTTGGAATTACTGGCCTTCGAAGGCGATACTGCGCGTCTTGCGGTGGATTGCAGCAAGGGCACCTATATTCGCACCCTGGTGGAGGATATTGGTGAGCAACTCGGTTGTGGTGCGTACGTCGCTGAATTGCGCCGTACCCAGGCCGGGCCTTTCACCCTCGCGCAGACGGTTACCCTCGAAGAGCTTGAAGCAGTACATGCCGAAGGCGGCAACGAAGCAGTTGATCGCTTCCTGATGCCATCGGACAGCGGCCTGCTGGACTGGCCGTTGCTGCACTTCTCGGAAGCGAGCGCGTTCTACTGGCTCAACGGCCAGCCGGTACGTGCCCCGGATGCTCCGAAGTTCGGCATGGTACGGGTACAGGATCACAATGGTCGCTTCATCGGTATCGGTGAAGTGAGCGAAGACGGGCGTATTGCGCCACGTCGACTGATTCGGTCGGAATGACCGAAACCGGTCTGTGTCAAAGCAGGCTGGCGAGGGTGGCTGTTAACAGGCACGGTCACTACTCATTTATAGATACAGGGATTTGTCCCTGGCCTGTTGAAGCTGTTTCTTTGAAACAGTTTCCTGATAAAAGGATTGCCTCATGGCTCTCGACGTTCAAGAAAAAGCTCAAATCGTTGCTGACTACCAGCAAGCTGTTGGTGACACTGGTTCGCCAGAAGTGCAAGTTGCACTGCTGACCCACAACATCAACAAGCTGCAAGGTCACTTCAAGGCCAACGGTAAAGATCACCACTCCCGTCGTGGTCTGATCCGCATGGTAAACCAGCGTCGCAAGCTGCTGGACTACCTGAAAGGCAAGGATCTGGGTCGTTATCAGACTCTGATCGGTCGCCTGGGTCTGCGTCGCTAATCAGCGATTGCGCTATGAGGTTGGTTGTCTGTCGGACGTCTGCGGTTTACCGCCGGCGGCTTGCAGGCTCCCAGCCTCAAGTTTTATCTGGATACACGTTTTACCCCGGACAACGGTTGGGCCGATTCCCGACATTGCCCAAGAATTCGCAAGAAACCAGTTCCCCCAAGAGCCACAAAGAAGGTAGGACACCGTGAACCCGGTAATCAAAAAATTCCAGTTCGGTCAATCGACCGTTACCCTCGAGACTGGCCGTATCGCCCGTCAGGCCTCCGGCGCAGTATTGGTCACCGTTGACGACGACGTCAGCGTATTGGTGACTGTAGTTGGCGCAAAACAAGCTGATCCAGGCAAGGGCTTCTTCCCTCTGTCGGTTCACTACCAGGAAAAGACTTACGCTGCCGGTAAGATCCCTGGCGGTTTCTTCAAGCGTGAAGGCCGTCCTTCCGAGAAAGAAACCCTGACTTCCCGACTGATCGACCGTCCGATCCGTCCGCTGTTCCCGGAAGGCTTCATGAACGAAGTGCAGGTTGTCTGCACCGTCGTTTCCACCAGCAAGAAGACCGATCCGGACATCGCTGCGATGATCGGTACCTCGGCTGCCCTGGCCATCTCGGGCATTCCGTTCGACGGCCCGATCGGCGCCGCTCGTGTAGCTTTCCACGAAAGCACCGGCTACCTGCTGAACCCGACTTACGAGCAGCAAGCTGCTTCGAGCCTGGACATGGTCGTTGCCGGTACTTCCGACGCCGTACTGATGGTTGAATCGGAAGCCAAAGAGCTGACCGAAGACCAGATGCTGGGCGCGGTACTGTTTGCTCACGACGAATTCCAGGTGGTGATCAACGCTGTTAAAGAGCTGGCCGCTGAAGCTGCCAAGCCAACCTGGAACTGGGCTCCGGCGCCAGAAGCCACCGAACTGCTGGGCGCTATCCGTGCCGAGTTCGGCGAAGCGATCTCCCAGGCTTACACCATCACCATCAAGGCCGACCGTTACGCTCGCCTGGGTGAGCTGAAGGATCAAGTGGTTGCCAAACTGTCCGGTGAAGAAGGCCAGCCTTCGTCCAGCGAAGTCAAAGCCGCTTTCGGCGAAATCGAATACCGCACCGTTCGCGAAAACATCGTTAACGGCAAGCCACGTATCGACGGCCGCGACACCAAAACCGTACGTCCGCTGAACATCGAAGTCGGCGTTCTGCCGAAGACTCACGGTTCGGCGCTGTTCACCCGTGGTGAAACCCAGGCTCTGGTTGTTGCAACACTGGGCACCGCCCGTGACGCACAGCTGCTGGACACCCTGGAAGGCGAGAAAAAAGACCCGTTCATGCTGCACTACAACTTCCCTCCGTTCTCGGTGGGCGAGTGTGGTCGCATGGGTGGTGCAGGTCGTCGTGAAATCGGTCACGGCCGTCTGGCCCGTCGTTCGGTTTCGGCCATGCTGCCAGCCGCTGACGTGTTCCCGTACACCATCCGTGTAGTTTCGGAAATCACCGAATCCAACGGTTCGAGCTCGATGGCTTCCGTTTGCGGCGCTTCCCTGGCCCTGATGGACGCTGGTGTGCCGATGAAGGCGCCGGTTGCCGGTATCGCCATGGGTCTGGTTAAAGAAGGCGAGAAATTCGCCGTCCTGACCGACATCCTCGGTGACGAAGACCACCTGGGCGACATGGACTTCAAAGTAGCCGGTACCGCCAAAGGTGTTACCGCGCTGCAGATGGACATCAAGATCAAGGGCATCACCGAAGAAATCATGGAAATCGCTCTGGGCCAAGCCCTGGAAGCGCGCCTGAACATCCTCGGTCAGATGAACCAGATCATTGGCCAGTCGCGTACCGAACTGTCGGCCAACGCTCCGACCATGATCGCGATGAAGATCGACACCGACAAAATCCGTGACGTTATCGGTAAAGGTGGCGCGACCATCCGTGCGATCTGCGAAGAAACCAAGGCTTCGATCGACATCGAAGACGACGGTTCGATCAAGATCTTCGGCGAAACCAAGGAAGCCGCTGAAGCAGCACGTCAGCGCGTTCTGGGCATCACCGCTGAAGCCGAGATCGGCAAGATCTACGTGGGTAAAGTTGAGCGCATCGTCGATTTCGGCGCATTCGTCAACATCCTGCCTGGCAAGGACGGTCTGGTGCACATCTCGATGCTGAGCGACGCTCGCGTAGAGAAAGTGACCGACATCCTGAAAGAAGGCCAGGAAGTGGAAGTGCTGGTACTGGACGTGGACAACCGCGGCCGTATCAAGCTGTCCATCAAAGACGTGGCAGCGGCCAAGGCTTCGGGCGTTTAATCACCCCAAAGCGTTAGCGCAATAAAAATGCCCCGCCGTGAAAACGGTGGGGCATTTTTTTGTCTGCGAAATATCGAGACATTCTGCGAAGTTGCCGGACTTCAGAACCGGTGCTAGGTTTAGCCCACCGCCCGTGTAGCTCAGCCGGTAGAGCAGCGCACTCGTAACGCGAAGGTCGCAGGTTCGATTCCTGTCTCGGGCACCACCTCTCTTATTTCACCTTGCGGCTCAGATCCTCGACGGTACGTTTGAGCTGTTCCATCGCCCGATCCTGATCGTTGATTTTCTGCTTTAGATTCGAAATCTCGCTGCTGTTCGAGTTGGAACTGGAGCCACTGTTGCGCTTGAGGTCTTCGACCTGACGACCGAGCGTGTCCAGTTCACGGTCCTGGTCTTTGACCTTGTTTTTCAGATCATCGATTTCCTTGCCGCTGGAGCTTGAGCTCGAACCGCTGCTGCGTTTCAGTTCTTCGATCTGGCGCGATTGCTCGCTGATGGTATCGCGCATTTTTCTCAGGTCATCGATGCTGACATCGCTTCTGATCACCACGTCTTTGCCGTAGTCGTTGTGAATCAGTGAAACCTTGTCGCCGTAGGAAGCGCTGCTGTTACTCAATTCAACAGCCATTGCACTGGCCGGCAGAACCAAAGTGGCGATCAGAGCGGTGGCAGACACAACAGAAGAAATTTTCGAAAAGCTGCGCATCACTGGGTTTCCTTGTGAACAGCGAAGAAGTGCCGAAGTGGCACATCGCTATGACTCGAAATCCGCATTTATGTTCCGCAGGTCAGCTTTTTGTGGGAGAGATGTAAAGAGCCGTGTAATTCGTCATGCAAACGTCCTATATTCGGTGCCTGCATGAGCATCGCCCAGCAGTTTTCAGATGATCCCGAATGGTTCCGAAGGCCGGACAATCCGCGTCAGAGAGATCCTTGATGATCCAGATCCATCCTCCATTCTTACGATCAGCGAGAACGCCATGACCGAATTAACTCAAGAGCAACGTCACGAACAAGCGCTGGAAAAGTACATTCTGGACGTACCGGACCTGAAGGAAGAGATCAAGGACCTCAGTCCTGATGATCAGAAAGATCAGATTCAGTGGGCCTTCGAAGACGAGGCTGAAGCCCAGGGCCTGCAGCCGTGGGAACTGAC
Source organism: Pseudomonas sp. CH61 (assembly GCF_059429415.1). Taxonomy (NCBI): domain Bacteria; kingdom Pseudomonadati; phylum Pseudomonadota; class Gammaproteobacteria; order Pseudomonadales; family Pseudomonadaceae; genus Pseudomonas; species Pseudomonas sp. CH61. The sequence goes on from NZ_CM182098.1 coordinate 140,712, forward strand.
GCTCAAGTACACGAGCACGCCGGAGGAGTTCGAGGCGCAGCGCCTTGTGCTGCACAAAGAGGCGGCCGAAGTACTGGGTGTCGAATGGGACGAGTACTGCGAGATGAATAATCTCGTCGTATAACAGCAGCTACAAGCTTTCAGCGGCAAGCTGCAAGTCAACGCAAAAGCGCTTTGGCTTGCAGCTTGTAGCTTGGAACTTGCCGCTGCTGCTTAAAGGCTGAGTCGCATCGACAGATCCACCGCTTTGACATCCTTGGTCATCGCACCGATCGAGATGTAATCCACGCCGGTTTCGGCGATCGGCAGCAGCGTGCTTTCGTTGATGCCGCCGCTGGCTTCCAGTTTTGCCTTGCCACCGTTCAGGCGCACGGCTTCGCGCATGTCGTCCAGGCTCAACTCATCAAGCATGATGATGTCGGCGCCAGCAGCCAGCGCTTCTTTCAGTTCATCCAGACTTTCCACTTCGACTTCCACCGGTTTGCCCGGCGCAATCTTGTGCGCAGCGGCAATGGCTTGTGGAATGCCACCGCTGGCGGCGATGTGGTTTTCCTTGATCAGGAACGCGTCGTACAGACCGATGCGATGGTTGTGGCAGCCACCGCAGGTCACCGCGTATTTCTGCGCCAGACGCAGACCCGGCAGAGTCTTGCGGGTGTCGAGCAGTTTGACCTGAGTGGTGCCGACGAAATCGGCAAGGTACTGCGCGCGCGTGGCTACGCCGGACAGCAGTTGCAGGAAATTCAGCGCACTGCGCTCACCGGTCAGCAGCGAACGGGCCGGGCCTTCGAGGTGAAACAGCGGCTGATTGGGTTTCACCCGTTCGCCATCGACTACCTGCCAATGCACCGCGACCCGCGGATCAAGCTGACGGAACACGGCATCGACCCACGCGGTGCCGCAGATGACGGCCGCGTCGCGCGTAATGATGGTGGCTTTGGCCAAGCGTTCGGCCGGGATCAGTTGCGCGGTGATGTCGCCGCTGCCGATGTCTTCGAGCAACGCACGGCGCACGTTGGCTTCGATTTCGGCGGTCAAATCGGCGAGACGTAGATTCGGCATAACGGGCTCCACAAACAAAGTGGTTCGATTATAGGGGCATGGCGCGAGCCAACCCAAGGCGAGAACGCGCGTGCTTGCCTGCATCCGGTCGATTTTCTTTGAGCAAACCCGGCCAGTCGTGGTCACTGAAAGGGGCGGTATAGGGGAAACCCTGACGGCTATGGCGCCGGGTGCAAGTTATGAAAGATAATTCGCCTTGCATTTGACGTCATAGCTTTGACGTCCTGATTGAACTTGCGCGAGCGAACCTGCTCGGAAATGCATGCTCTCAGTGACATTGCTGCGGCTGATACACCGCCATCGCGAGCAGGCTCGCTCCCACAGGGGGCCGGGTTGGCTTGACCGAACGAATCACCGTTTCAGGAGGCTTGGATGCACAACGACGGGAAAGTGGTGCCTTTGCACAAAGGCACTGCCGATCAGGCGAATCACTCGCCGCTCGCCCGCCTGCCTGTAATTCTGCTTCAGGTTCGCGACAAGGCTGCCCAGCAACTGCGCCACGGTTTGCAGGAGCTGTTCGATAACGCCGACGACACGCTGTTTGAAATGGCCGACCGGGCGCGCAACGATGTCGAACAGAATATTTTTTTCGAAGCCATGCGCGACCTGCGTCTGAAGCGCAAAAACATCGAGCGTGGTTTTCTTGAGCAGTTTTTTGAAGCCTTTGTCGGCCTGACTCAATACGATCCCACGCACCACACGCTGCCCCATGCCCTGATATATGACGAGTTGGCGCCACGCAGCGACGACATGGAACGCAGTGTGGCGGTCGAGACCATGGTCGGTCGCGTACTCAAGCGTGACGGCTTCGCGCTCGATCAACTGACCGCGCGGCTCAACGCGCTGCTCGGCAATACCCTCAATCATCAGCACAACCCGCTAGGCCCGGCGCTGCTCTGCGAGTTTTTCCTGCAGGCCGGACGTAACCTGGGCGTGGAAATCAAGGTCAAGCTGATCCTGCTCAAACTGTTCGAGCGCTATGTCTTGGCCGACACCGAACAGCTCTACGCCGAAGCCAATCAATTGCTGCTTGCCACCGGTGTGTTGCCCGAATTGAAAGCAGCCCCGGCACGTCGCGCAATTGATTGTGCGGCAGCCGATGTCGACCGCGAGGAAGGCCACGACCCGGCGCCAGTCGACGAAGGTGTACAGGAAGTTTTCGCGGCATTGCAGGAGTTGCTTTTGCATGTGCGCGGCAGTGTCGCACCAACGCTGGAGTCCAGCGCAGCAGCGCAGCCGATTTCCACTCGCGACCTGTTGCGTCTGCTCTCGCACCTGCAACAGTACGTGCCGGCGCTTGCGGCTCAGGATGACTTCGATCTGCGCAATCAGCTCGAGCAACTGCTGACTCGAGTCAGCGTCAGAAGTGGCAAATCACGGATCGTCGGCGATGCGGACGAAGACGTGATCAACCTGATCGCCATGGTCTTCGATTGTATTCTTGAAGACCGCAATGTGCCGGATTCGCTCAAGGCCTTGATCGCTCGCTTGCAGATTCCGATGCTCAAGGTCGCGGTGCTCGACAAGAGTTTCTTCAGCCGCAGCACCCATCCGGCGCGGCGCCTGCTCAACGAAATTGCCGAGGCGGCCATGGGCTGGGGCGATTGTGACGGTGACGCGCGTGACAGCTTGTACCTGCGTATCGAACAAGTGGTGCAGCGTCTGCTGACTGACTTCGTTGATGATCCGGCGATTTTTTCCGAGTTGCTGGCCGATTTCCTCGCGTTCACCAGCGACGAACGCCGACGCAGTGAGTTGCTTGAGCAACGGTTGCGCGATGCCGAAGAGGGGCGGGCAAAAACCGAACTGGCCCGGCGCCGGGTCGAACGGGCGCTGAATCAAGCGTTGCTGGGTAAAACGCTGCCGCCGACCGTGGTCACCTTCGTCCAGGACGCCTGGAGCAAAGTACTCCTGCTGACCTGCCTCAAGCATGGCGATCAGTCAGCCGAATGGCAGGCCGACGTGCAAACCATGGAGCAATTGATCTGGAGCGTGCAGCGTCATGAAGACACTGAATCCAGTCTGCGTTTGCTGGCACTGGTGCCGGGCTTGCTCAAGTCGCTGCGGGATGGCCTGAGCAGTTCGGCGTTCGATCCATTCGCCACCAGTGAATTTTTCAGTGAGCTGGAAGCCTTGCACGTACGGGTGCTGGAGCGTTCCGTCGAGGCGGATCCGGCCGCACCGATGATCGAGGTGTCGCAGCAGATCATGCTGCAAACTGCCGACGAGGGCAGCATGGCGCTGACGTCGGTACGCTTGCCCCATGACGCTGCGGGTCTGCGCCAGGTCGAGCAACTGCGCCTGGGCAGCTGGGTGGCGTTTCAGGAAGACGAGGAAAACAGTCTGCGCTGCAAGCTGGCGGCAATTGTCGAAGCCACTGGCAAGTATGTATTTGTCGATCGCACCGGGATGAAGGTGCTGGAGCGCAGCCGCATTACGTTGGCCTTGGAATTCGAGCGCGGTGTGGTGCGTGCGCTGGACGACACCTTGCTGTTCGACCGGGCGCTGGAGTCGGTGCTGGGCAATCTGCGGCGACTCAATCGCGGCAAGTGATCGCGCGCCGGGGGCCGATCACGGCATACTGGGCGCCAACACAGTCGGCGTTGAAGGAATCGGTATGCAGTTGGATCCCGCTAGCGGGTGGTGTCACGGGGTGCAGGTCTGCCCATCGCCCAACTTCAATGAACGCCCTGCGGGCGAAATTTCCCTGTTGGTCATCCACAACATCAGCCTGCCGCCGGCGCAGTTCGCCACGGGCAAGGTGCAGGAATTTTTCCAGAATCGTCTGGATGTCACCGAACATCCCTACTTTGCAGGGATCGCTGACCTACGCGTCTCGGCGCATTTTCTGATCGAACGTGACGGTAAGGTCACCCAGTTTGTCTCCTGTCTTGAGCGGGCTTGGCATGCCGGCGTGTCAATTTTTGAAGGGCGTGAAACCTGTAACGATTTTTCCGTGGGCATCGAGCTTGAAGGCACCGATGATCTACCGTTCACCGACGCGCAGTATCAGGCGTTGACGGCGTTGACTCGCCAGTTGCAGACAGCATTTCCGGCCATCACCGGCGCCCGCATTTGTGGGCACAGCGACATAGCACCCGGGCGTAAGACCGATCCTGGCCCGGCATTCGACTGGGCACGTTACCGCGCAGCCCTGGCACAAGAGGAAGGACAATGAGTTTTCTGGTGTTACTGCTGGCGCTGTGGATCGAGAAGTTTTCGGCCCTGCGTCATCGGGTTCAACGCGATGGCGGATGGATCCGCGAACTGAACAAGCTGGAAAGCAGCGCGCGGCTGGCCAAACAGCCGTGGCTGGTGCTGAGCATTCTGGTGCTGTTTCCAGTGGCGTTGCTGGCGCTGTTGCTGGTGGTGCTGGAGCCGGTGGCTTACGGCTTGCTGGCGTTGCCGGTGCATTTGCTGGTGGTGATTTACAGTCTGGGGCGCGGCGACTTGCTTGGCGGTCTCGGGCCCTTTCGTGATGCCTGGCGCCGTGAGGATCTGCAAGCCGCGGCGCACGTGGCCAAGCGCGATCTGAATATCTGCGCCGACAGCGGCGAGCAGTTGCTTGAAAGCGTGCAAGGGCATCTGCTGTGGCAGGCCTATCAGAGCTTTTTTGCGGTGATCTTCTGGTATTTCGTACTTGGCCCGGTGGCGGCGTTGGCGTATCGCCTGTTGGCGCTGGCGCAGGAACATGGCCAGAACCCGGCATTGGTGGAGCGCGCTGCGCAACTGCGGCATGCCTTTGACTGGCTGCCGGTGCGCTTGTTGGCGGCGAGTCTGGCGCTGGTCGGCAATTTTGTCGCGGTCAGCCGGGTGATGCTGCATGAGCTGCTCAACTGGAACATCAGCGCTGCGCAACTGATCAATCGGGTCGGTTTGGCGGCGGGTGAAATTCCACCTCCAGTGGTCGGGCCGGAAGGCATCAACACGCTCGATTGCCTGTGGGAACTGCTGCTGCGTGCGGCGGTGCTGTGGTATGCCGGGTTTGCCTTGTGGACAGTCCTGATCCACTGATTTCACTGATTTAAAGAAGGATCAAAAGATCGCAGCCTGCGGCAGCTCCTACACAGGGATTGTGTGTTTCCTGTGAGAGCTGCCGCAGGCTGCGATCTTTTTGTCGTTAACCTTAAGTTACAAAACCTCCCTTCGATTTGAGCTATACAGAGATGGCGCCCGATAGTGGCTATCTGCTGTCGCCCCGCGCCTGCCAATAAAAACAAGAAAAACCAAGGGAGACTTCCAGTGAAGAGCTTGCTCTATCCCGCTGTCTCGCTGATGAACCGTCTGAGCTTCGGCATGAAGTTCAGCCTGATCAGCGTGCTGTTCCTGGTGCCGATGCTGGTGACCAATTTCTATCTGGTGCGCGATTCCTATCGCGAATTCCAGGGCACCCGCGTCGAACTGCAAAGCCTCGATCTGCTGGGCAGCAGCCTGGCCTTGCGCCGGGATCTGGAAACCCTCAACAATCTGGTGCAGATCAACGTCACCCTCGGCCAGTCCGGCAAGGCCGGGAATGTCGAGGCGCAGATCACCACCCTCGAACAAGCGGTACTGGCCCACCTGCAAGGGCTGACGGCGATGACCGACGACCCTGAGCAGGTCCAGGTATTCGATGGCAAGCGCGACGAAATGATCGCTGCATTCAAGGCCCAGCAAGCGGAAAACTCGCTGCAGAGCAAAAGCGCGTTGATCGGCAAACTGCTGGCCAGTGCGCAGATTTTCAGTCAGATCATCACCAGTCAGGCCGGACTGAGCCGCGATAATCAGAGCGACATCCGTCAGCTCAGCGAACTGATCACCCTGATCACGCCGAGCGTCACGCAAACCCTCGGCGAAGGCCGGGCGATGGGCTCGTATTCATTGGGCCAGGGGTTTCTCAACAGTTCTTCGAGCACCCGTTTTGATGAGCTGCTGGTGCAGATCGAAAAACTCCAGGCCGAATACGGCTTGAAACTGCAGGACGCCCTCGGCTCCAGCAAAGCCGCGCGGGACAACCTCAGCACGGCGGCCGACAGCAGCAAGGGCTCACTGAAACAGGCCAGCGAACTGTTCGAAGAACAGGTGGTGATGGCCGACACGCTCGATGCGCCGTGGCAGGCTTTTTACGATCAGGTCACTGGGCTGATCGGCAAGACCTATGAGCTCAACGAAGCCACGCTGAAATTCCTCGACACTCAATTGCAGCAGCGTCTGGCGCAGAACCGCACGCACATGGTCTTGCAGGCGGTGGCGCTGTCGGTGGTGTTCGTGCTGATTTTCTATCTCTACGGTGGTTTTTACGCCTCGACCCGCACCACGCTTAAACGCCTTGGAGCAATGATGGACAAAGTCGCGGCGGGGGACATGACGGTCAACTTCAAAGCCAACAGCCAGGATGAACTCGGCGAGTTGGGCGAAGTGTTCAACGGCACGGTGAGGAAGATTCACGACTTGATTGAGCGGGTGGGGCAGACCGTCGGCGAGGTCGAGCGTCAGGCCGGACAGGTTGAAAACGTTTCGGCGCAAAGCAACCAAGCGGTCGCAGGGCAACGTACGCAGATCGAGCAAGTGGCGACGGCAATGAACCAGATGTCGGCGACCTCTCTGGAGGTGGCGCGCAGTGCCGCCGCAGCGGTGAGCAGTGCCCACAGCGTGAATGACGAGACCATCAGTGGTCGTGGCCTGGTCGAGTCACAGCAGGGCAGCATTGCCGCGCTGGCCAGTGAAATCGATCAGTCGGTACGGGTGATCAACCAGTTGGCGAGCGACAGCCAATCGATCAGCCGCGTACTGGAAGTGATCAAGAGCATCGCCGAACAGACCAACCTGCTGGCGCTGAATGCCGCGATCGAAGCGGCGCGTGCCGGCGAGCAGGGGCGTGGTTTTGCCGTGGTGGCGGACGAAGTGCGCACGCTGGCCAAACGCACCCAGCAATCGACCGAAGAAATCGAACAGATGATCGCCAAACTGCACGGCGGTGTCGGCGCGGCGGTGAAAGCCATGGGCATCAGCCATCAGATGGCCAGCGGCACGGTGGGGCAGTCGGAGAAGGTCCAGCAGGCGCTGGAAAACATCCTCGGCGCGGTCGGCATGATCGTCGATCAGAACCAGCAGATTGCCGCTGCAGTTGAACAGCAAACGGCGGTGGCCCATGACATCGACCAGAACATCGTCGAAATCAACCGCGCCGGCGAGCGCACGGCGCAAGGTGCGCACCAGACCGAAGATGCCAGCCGCGCGCTGTCAGCCCAAGTGGTAGAGCTCAAACAACTGATCAGCGCCTTCCGCGTCTGAGGCACGCACGAAAAACTGTGGGAGCGAGCCTGCTCGCGAATGCAATCTGTCAGTGACATCTCTGTTACCTGATACACCGCCTTCGCGAGCAGGCTCGCTCCCACAGGGCTTTGGGTTTTGTCAGAACCCTTTGTAGTACTTCTTCACTTCCGGCCGTAAGCCCAATCCTGTTTCTCTGCAGACTCTGGAATTTCCCCAGCAATGAGCCAGTATCCATACCCAATCGTTTGTGTAGAGGAGGCCGCTCATGTCTGCCGCAACTCTGGGAGTCCAGGGCCGTTGTGCTCATTGCCAGACCACGCTGCTGCTCAAACCGTGGCAACTCAATGCCATCTCGATCAATGAACCGTTCACCTGCGAGCATTGCCAGCAAACGCTGGAATTGCGTTGCCCGCAACAGATCAAACGCTTCAAGTCCCTCGATTCACTGGCGCTGCTGCGTTTCAGCGCTTCGGTGACGGTGTGCACCGCGCTGCTGGTGGCGTTGGTGATGGAATGGGTGGGGCTGCTGAGCGTCACCGAACAACTGAACGCTTCACTGATCACGATCTTCGTGTATTTCGTGGTCGTCCGTTACGCGCGCCAGCGTCAGCATCTGACGCTGATTCTGGAGGCCGCCAAGGCGCACGCCGACTGATTACCAGCCGAATACTTCGCAGCTGTTGGCGGTACTGGCCGTGGCCAGTTGTTGCGGGCTGATCTTCATCAACTCGGCCAGCGTCTCACAAATCGCCGGCAAGTGCGCCGGGCTGTTGCGCTGACCGGCAAACATCGCAGGCGCCATGTCCGGCGAATCGGTTTCCAGCACAATCGAATCCAGCGGCAGTTCCGCCAGCACCCGATGCATGCGCAACGCCTGCGGCCAGGTCGGTGCGCCGCCCAGGCCCAGTTTGAAACCGAGTTTGATGTACTCCCGCGCTTCTTCACGGCTGCCGGCGAAAGCGTGGATGATTCCCGCGCGTTTGAGCTTGAAGCGTTTGAGCGTAGCGATGACCGCCGCATGACTACGGCGAACGTGGATTAATGCCGGTAATTCGAAGTCCGCCGCCAATTGCAGCTGTGCTTCGAACAGCGCCTGTTGCTGCCCGCGGTCGAGAGATTCAATGAAGTAATCCAGACCGATTTCGCCCACCGCACACAACTGCCGATGACCACGCAGCCGCGTCAGCCAATCACCCAAAGCCGACAAATCCTCAGGACGATGCTGATCGAGATACACCGGGTGCAGGCCGAACGCGGCGTACAGATCCGCATCGCTCTGCACCAGATCCCAGACCCGTTGCCAATTGCCTTCATAAACGCCCAACACCACCATCCGCCGCACCCCGAGGGCGCGGCTTTCGGCGAGCAACGCTAAGCGATCGGCGTCGAAGTCGGGGAAATCGAGGTGGGTGTGGCTGTCGATCAGCTCCACGGCTCAGTCCCGGTGAATACGCTGCTTGAAGGTCCGCGCAATGGCCTGCACGCCGCGCTTGTACTCCGACTGTTCGACGGCGGCCAGCGCCAGTTCCAGCGCCTTGTCGGCGATCAGCTGGTGTTGCTGGGCCATGGCGTTGACCGGCAGCGGCAGGAAATCCAGCAACTGCGTATCGCCGAAGGTGCCGAGGCGCAGCGGGCGCGATTTCAGCGGGAAGTCATGCAATGCATCGAACACGCCTTGCAGCAGCACGTAGGAAGTTGTCACCAGTGCATCCGGCAAATGTCCCAGACGCTGCAGGAGTTCTTCCATCAATTGCTTGCCGCACTCACGACTGAAAGACTCGGCGTGTTCGACCAGCACTTCGCCTTTGAAGTCGACCAGCGCCTCTTTGAAACCGGCGGCACGTTCCTGACTGATGCTCAGTTCCGGACGGGCGCCGAGCAGTACGATCTGCTTCGGTTGCGGATCGAGCAGGCTCTGGGTCAGGTGCAGGCTGGCCTCGCGGTCGTCACTGATCACCGAGCAGAAGTGCTCGGGTTCCATGACCCGGTCGATGGCAATGATCGGCAGACCTTTGGCCTGTAGCTGCCGATAGCTGTCATCGCCGGCTGGCAGGCAACTGGCGACGATCAGCGCATCGCAACGCCGCGCGCGAAACAGTTGCAGCAACTGGCGCTCACTGTCCGGTGCATCGTCGGAACTGGCGATCAGCAACTGATAGCCGCGCGCCCGCGCACCTTGCTCGAGCAGTTTGGCGATCCGCGCGTAACTGGGGTTTTCCAGATCCGGCAGAATAAAGCCCAGCGTGCGCGTATGCCGACTGCGCAGCCCGGCCGCTTGAGGGTTTGGCGTGAAGCCGTGCAGATCGACCACCGCCCGCACCCGCTCGACGGTGGCGGTGCTGATGCGTTGCTGTTCGGCCTTGCCGTTGATGACGTAGCTGGCGGTGGTCACGGACACTCCGGCCAACCGCGCGATATCACTGAGTTTCAACCCGGTATTTCCTTGTTTTTTCGAGCTTGCCGCCACATTTTCGCCAATCCTACCCGATTAGGGCAGGCGACTATTGTCGCAGCGCATCCGACAAGTTGGACTTCAAGGATGGGACATTATCGAGTAACGTGCCGATCAATCTAGATTAAACGTTTCAGCAAGCGTATTTTCTACGTTTTAGACGTCTTTGGCCGGTTCTGCCGTGAAACCGCCAAAACTGCCGCTGAAAAGCAAAGCGGTAAAGCGCCTAAGCTGCAAACCATCCAAAACAATACCTGGCACTCATATAGCGCCAAAAAGGAGATCGCATGCTCGAGCTCACTATAGAGCAGATATCCATGGGCCAATCGGCTGTGGATAAACCCGCTGCCCTGCAACTGCTGGCCAATCACCTGGTGGCCGATGGTCTGGTTGCCGACGGTTACCTCGCCGGATTGCAGGCCCGGGAAGCCCAGGGCTCGACCTTTCTCGGTCAAGGTATTGCCATTCCCCACGGAACCCCGGAAACCCGCGATCAGGTGTTCGCCACTGGCGTGCGCCTGATGCAATTTCCTGAGGGCGTGGATTGGGGCGATGGCCAGATCGTTTATCTGGCGATTGGCATCGCCGCCAAATCCGACGAACACCTGCGCCTGCTGCAACTGCTGACCCGCGCCCTCGGCGAAACCGATCTGGGCCAGGCCCTGCGTCGTGCCAGTTCGCCTGAAGCGCTGCTGAAACTGCTGCAAGGCGCGCCACAAGAGCTGGCGTTGGATGCGCAGATGATCGGCCTCGGCGTCTCGGCCGACGATTTCGAAGAACTGGTCTGGCGTGGCGCACGTCTGTTGCGTCAGGCCGATTGTGTGAGCAACGGTTTCTCGGCGGTGCTGCAACAGGTCGAAGCACTGCCGTTGGGCGATGGTTTGTGGTGGTTGCACAGCGAGCAAACCGTAAAGCGTCCGGGGCTGGCGTTTGTAACCCCGGACAAACCGATGCGCTACCTCGGCCAGCCACTCAGCGGACTGTTCTGTTTGGCCAGCCTTGGCGAAGCGCATCAGGCGCTGCTTGAACGCCTCTGTGCGTTGCTCATCGAAGGTCGCGGCCACGAGTTGGGGCGCGCCACCAGCAGCCGCAAAGTTCTCGAAGTGCTAGGCGGTGAATTGCCCGCCGATTGGCCAAGCGCACGCATTGCCCTGGCCAATGCCCATGGTCTGCACGCGCGTCCGGCGAAGATCCTCGCGCAACTGGCGAAGAGTTTTGATGGCGAAATTCGCGTGCGCATTGTCGATGGTCAGGACAGCGCCGTGTCGGTGAAGAGCTTGAGCAAACTGCTCAGCCTCGGCGCCCGTCGCGGTCAGGTGCTGGAGTTGATCGCCGAGCCGAGCATTGCCGCTGATGCCTTGCCGGCCTTGCTCGCTGCTATCGAAGAAGGGCTTGGTGAAGAAGTCGAGCCGCTGCCCGCCGTCAGTCAGCAACGTGAAGTCATCGCCGACATCGCCGAAGTTCTGATCGCTCCGGCGTCCGGCGCTCAGTTGCAGGCGATCCCGGCAGCACCGGGCATTGCTATCGGGCCTGCGCATATTCAGGTGCAGCAAACCATCGATTACCCGCTGCGCGGCGAGTCCGCCGCCGTTGAACGCGAACGTCTCAAGCAAGCGCTCAGCGACGTGCGCAGTGACATCCAAGGCCTGATCGAACGCAGCAAAGCCAAAGCCATCCGCGAGATTTTCATCACCCATCAGGAAATGCTCGACGACCCGGAACTCACCGACGAAGTCGACACCCGCCTCAAGCAAGGCGAAAGCGCTGAAGCGGCGTGGATGGCGGTGATCGAGGCGGCGGCCAAACAACAGGAATCGCTGCAGGATGCCTTGCTTGCCGAGCGCGCGGCGGACCTGCGAGACGTCGGTCGTCGCGTGTTGGCGCAACTGTGTGGCGTGCAGACGTCGAGCGAACCTGAACAGCCGTACATTCTGGTGATGGACGAGGTCGGCCCGTCCGACGTCGCACGGCTGGACCCGGCGCGTGTGGCGGGGATTCTCACCGCGCGCGGCGGTGCCACCGCGCACAGTGCAATCGTTGCGCGCGCCCTTGGCATCCCGGCGCTGGTCGGCGCTGGCGCGGCGGTGTTGCTGCTGGCGCCGGGCACGCCGTTGCTGCTCGACGGTCAACGCGGTCGCCTGCACGTCGACGCCGATGCCGCGACCCTGCAACGCGCTACCGAAGAACGCGACAGCCGCGAACAACGCCTGAAGATTGCCGCCGAACAACGCCACCAACCGGCGCACACCACCGACGGTCATGCGGTCGAAGTGTTCGCCAACATCGGCGAAAGCGCGGGCGTGATCAGCGCGGTGGAGCAGGGCGCCGAAGGCATTGGCCTGCTGCGTACCGAACTGATTTTCATGGCCCATCCGCAAGCGCCGGACGAAGCCACGCAAGAAGCCGAATACCGCCGCGTGCTTGACGGTCTTGCCGGGCGTCCGCTGGTGGTGCGCACGCTGGATGTCGGTGGCGACAAACCGTTGCCGTATTGGCCGATCGCCAAGGAAGAAAACCCGTTCCTCGGCGTACGCGGTATTCGCCTGACCTTGCAGCGTCCGCAGATCATGGAAGCGCAACTGCGCGCCTTGCTGCGTTCGGCGGACAACCGTCCGCTGCGAATCATGTTCCCAATGGTCGGCAGCGTTGAAGAATGGCGTCAGGCCCGCGACATGACCGAACGTCTACGCCTGGAAATCCCGGTTGCTGATCTGCAACTGGGGATCATGATCGAAGTGCCGTCCGCCGCGTTACTCGCGCCGGTATTGGCCAAGGAAGTCGACTTCTTCAGCGTCGGCACCAACGATCTCACGCAATACACCCTGGCCATCGACCGTGGTCATCCGACACTGTCGGCGCAGGCGGATGGCTTGCACCCGGCGGTGCTGCAACTGATCGACATCACCGTGCGCGCGGCCCATGCCCATGGCAAATGGGTCGGCGTCTGTGGCGAACTGGCGGCGGACCCGCTGGCGGTGCCGGTGCTGGTCGGCCTCGGTGTCGATGAACTCAGTGTCTCCGGGCGCAGCATTGCTGAAGTGAAAGCGCGCATCCGCGAACTCAGCCTGACCCAGGCGCAAACCCTTGCTCAACAGGCCCTGGCCGTGGGCAGCGCGAATGAAGTGCGCGCATTAGTGGAGGCCCTGTAATGGCCAAGATTCTTACCCTGACCCTTAACCCGGCGCTCGACCTCACCGTCGAACTGCCACGGCTGGAGGCCGGTCAGGTCAATCGCAGCGACGAGATGCACACCCACGCCGCTGGTAAAGGCGTGAACGTCGCGCAGGTGCTCGCCGACCTTGGTCATCAACTGACGGTCAGCGGCTTTCTCGGCGAAGACAATCTGCAAGCGTTCGAGACCCTGTTCGCCAAGCGCGGTTTTGTCGACGCGTTTATCCGCGTGCCGGGTGAGACGCGCAGCAACATCAAAGTCGCGGAACAGGATGGCCGTATCACCGACATCAACGGCCCTGGACCGGTGGTCGACGCCGCCGCGCAGCAGGCGTTGCTCGAGCGTCTGCTGCAGATTGCACCGGGTCACGATGCGGTGGTGGTCGCCGGCAGTTTGCCGCGCGGCGTCACGGCGCAATGGTTGCGTGAACTGATCGAACGGCTCAACCAGCTCGGTTTGAAAGTCGCCCTCGACTCCAGCGGCGAAGCCTTGCGTGCGGCGTTGAAGGCCAGTCCATGGCTGATCAAACCGAACACTGAAGAACTCGCCGATGCACTCGGTTGCGAGGTGGTTTCTCACGCGGCCGAGGCACAGGCAGCGGCACGTTTGCATGCCCAAGGCATCGAGCACGTGGTGATTTCCCACGGTGCTGACGGTGTGAATTGGTTCAGCGTCGGTTCGGCACTGCACGCCACGCCGCCGAAGGTCAGCGTCGCCAGTACCGTTGGTGCCGGTGATTCGTTGCTGGCCGGCATGCTCCACGGTTTGCTCAGTGCCGACACGCCTGAACAAACCCTGCGCACGGCCACCGCGATTGCGGCGATGGCGGTGACCCAGATCGGTTTTGGCATCAACGACGCTGCGCAACTGGCGCAGCTCGAACAGGGCGTGCGCGTGCGCCCCCTGACAGAACAATAAGAGGGTTTGTCATGAAATTAGCCATTGTTACGGCTTGCCCGAACGGCATGGTCACCAGTGTGCTGTGCGCGCGTTTGCTCGATGCGGCGGCGCAGCGTCAGGGCTGGAGCACTAGCGTTGAAGTGGTCGATGCGGCGCACCCCGAACGGGAATTGTCGGCGGCGACCATTGCCGCGGCCGAGTGGGTTTTGCTAGTCGCCACAGGTGCGGTCGACATGAGCCGCTTTGTCGGTAAACGTGTTTTACAGATTGCTCCGGCTCAGGCGTTGCAGGATGTCGAAGCGGTGCTGCGTCGTGGCGCTGAAGAGGCTGAGGTTTACGTTGCCAGCGCGGCTGAACCGGTTGCTGATGCGCCGCGTGCGCCACGCATCGTCGCGATTACCGCGTGCCCGACCGGTGTCGCCCACACCTTCATGGCCGCCGAAGCTTTGCAGCAAACTGCCAAGCGTCTGGGCTATGAATTGCAGGTCGAAACCCAAGGCTCGGTGGGCGCGAAAACTCCGTTGAGCGCAGCGGCGATTGCCGAGGCTGACGTGGTGTTGCTGGCGGCGGATATCGAAGTCGCCACCGAGCGTTTCGCTGGCAAGAAAATCTATCGCTGCGGCACCGGGATCGCTTTGAAGCAGTCCGAAGCCACGCTGAAAAAAGCCTTGGCCGAAGGTGCTGTGGAAAGCGCTGCGGCTGACGGCAAAGTACCAGCCAAGCAAGAGAAAACCGGCATTTACAAGCACCTGCTGACTGGCGTGTCGTTCATGCTGCCGATGGTTGTGGCCGGCGGTTTGATGATTGCGCTGTCGTTCGTGTTCGGCATCACCGCGTTCAAGGAAGAGGGCACGCTGGCGGCGGCATTGATGCAGATCGGCGGCGAGACCGCGTTCAAATTGATGGTGCCGCTGCTGGCCGGTTACATCGCTTATTCGATCGCCGACCGTCCGGGCTTGGCACCGGGGATGATTGGTGGATTGCTTGCCAGTACCTTGGGCGCCGGGTTTATCGGCGGCATCGTCGCTGGATTTATCGCCGGTTATGCGGCCAAGGCGATCAGCCGTTATGTCGCCTTGCCGCAGAGTCTTGAGGCGCTGAAACCGATTCTGATCATCCCGCTGTTCGCCAGTCTGTTTACCGGTCTGGTGATGATTTACGTGGTCGGCAAACCAGTCGCCGGTATGCTCGGGGCGCTCACGCATTTCCTCGACAGCATGGGCACCACCAACGCGATTCTGCTCGGTGTGTTGCTCGGCGGCATGATGTGCGTCGACCTCGGCGGGCCAATCAACAAAGCCGCGTACGCGTTCTCGGTGGGGCTGTTGGCGTCGCAGAGTTATGCGCCGATGGCCGCAACCATGGCGGCGGGCATGGTGCCGCCGATTGGCCTGGGCATCGCCACGTTTATTGCGCGGCGCAAGTTTGCTCAGACCGAGCGCGAGGCGGGTAAAGCGGCGCTGGTACTGGGGCTGTGTTTTATCTCCGAGGGGGCGATTCCGTTTGCCGCGAAAGACCCGTTGCGGGTGATCCCAGCGAGCATTGCCGGCGGTGCGCTGACCGGTGCGTTGTCGATGTACTTCGGCTGCAAGTTGATGGCGCCGCACGGTGGCTTGTTTGTGCTGGCGATTCCGAATGCGATCAATCATGCACTGCTGTATCTGCTGGCGATTGTCGCGGGGAGTTTGTTGACCGCTGTGGTCTATGCGACGGTCAAACGCCCGGAAGCCGTCGAGCTGGCGCTGGAACCCGCCAAGGCCTGACTGACACCGCCCCCCGCTGTGGGAGCGAGCCTGCTCGCGAATGCAATCTGCCAGCGACATGTATGTTGACTGGCACACCGCTTTCGCGAGCAGGCTCGCTCCCACAATGGTTGGTGGTGTCATGGCGAGTTCATATAGGCGTGCTTAAGTTTTCCTTTTTTCAGGGAGAACACCATGAGCGATTTCAACCCCGGTCGCCGGCGTGTCATGCAAGTCGTCGGCGCCGGTCTGCTGATGCCAAGCCTGGCGCCGGCGGTGATTGCCTCGGTCAAGGATCGTCCGCAGTTGACCGATGGCGTGCAGTCCGGCGACCTGCAAGGCAACCGCGCAATGATCTGGAGCCGCAGCGATCGCCCGGCGCATATGGTGGTCGAGTGGGACACCCGCAGCCAGTTTCGTCACCCGCGCCGGGTGGTCTCGGCGCTGGCCGATGCGCGCACAGATTTCACCGCTCGGGTCGAGCTCACCGGGCTGCCCGCCGATCAGGCGATTTTCTATCGGGTGTATTTCAAAGACGCGCAAACCGGCGTCGCCAGCGAGCCGTGGCTGGGTCACCTGCGCAGCGCACCGACGGCGCGGCGCAATATTCGTTTTGTCTGGAGCGGCGACACCGTCGGCCAGGGTTTCGGCATCAACCCGGACATCGGCGGCATGCGCATCTACGAAGCCATGCGTCTGCGCCTGCCGGACTTCTTTATCCACAGCGGCGACACCATCTACGCCGACGGCCCGGTACCCGCGCAGCTCACCACGGAAAACGGTCGCATCTGGCGCAACCTCACCACCGAAGCCAAGAGCAAAGTCGCGCAGACCCTCGACGACTATCGTGGCAACTACCGCTACAACCTGATGGACGAAAACATCCGCCGCTTCAACGCCGAAGTGCCGCAGATCTGGCAGTGGGACGACCATGAAGTGGTCAACAATTGGTCACCGGGCAAGCAGCTCGACGAGCGTTATCAGGAGAAAGATATCCACACCCTGGTCGGGCGCGCACGCAAGGCCTGGCTGGAATATTCGCCGATGCGTTTGCAGGCTGCCGACGGTGGCGGGCGGATTTATCGCAAGCTCAGTTACGGGCCGATGCTCGATGTGTTTGTGCTCGACATGCGCAGTTATCGCAGCGCCAATGACGACAACCTCGGCGCGGCGAAACCGTTTCTGGGGCGTGAGCAACTGGACTGGCTCAAACGTGGCTTGAGGAAATCCAAAGCTCAGTGGAAGGTCATCGCCGCTGACATGCCGATTGGTCTTGGCGTGCCGGATGGCGAGGTCAGTCCGGGTGTGGCGCGTTGGGAGGCAGTGGCTAACGGTGATCCGGGACCGGCGCAGGGGCGCGAGGTGGAAATCGCCGAGTTGCTTGGCTTCCTGCGTGCACAGCAGGTGCGCAATTTTGTTTTTCTGACGGCGGACGTGCATTACTGCGCGGCGCATCACTATCACCCGGATCGCGCGGCGTTTCAGGATTTCGAACCGTTCTGGGAGTTTGTCGCGGGACCGCTGAATGCCGGGAGTTTCGGGCCCAATCCGCTGGATAAAACCTTTGGCCCGGAGGTGGTGTTCGAGAAGGCGCCGCCGGCGCAGAACACGTCGCCGTTTGCCGGGTTTCAGTTTTTTGGCGAGGTGAATATTGAAGGGGGGAGTGGGGAGATGAGCGTGGTGTTGCGGGATTTGAATGGGGTGGCGGTTTTCGAGAAAAAATTGCAGCCGGTTTGAAGATCAAGAGCGACCCTCACCCCAGCCCTCTCCCGGAGGGAGAGGGGGCCGACGGAGGTGTCTTGCGTCATACATCGACCTGAAAGACCGGGTCGATTAGGAGATCAGCACAAAGCCTTTCTCGATTATGGATTCGGTAAAGCAGTCGCAGGTCGGCGTACATCTCAAGCATCCCCCAATCAGTCCCCTCTCCCTCTGGGAGAGGGCTAGGGTGAGGGGCTTTTAATAGACATCACGCCGATATCGACCCTGCTCAATCAACCGCTCGACTTCGGCGCTGCCGAGAATGTCGTTAAGCACCTGATCAACCCCCGAAGCCATTCCCTGCAAGCTGCCGCAGATATAAATCACCGCCCCCTCCGCCAGCCATTTCTTCAGCTCATCAGCCGACTCACGCAAACGATCCTGCACATAAACCTTCTCCGCCTGATCCCGCGAAAACGCCAGATCCAGCCGCGCCAGATCGCCATTGATCAACCACTCTTCCAGCTCCGCGCGGCAGAGGAAATCGTGTTCACGATTGCGCTCGCCAAACAGCAACCACTGACGCTGTTGACCCTCGGCAATCCGTGCCTTGAGCAAACTGCGCAGCCCGGCCAGACCCGTACCGTTGCCCAGCAGAATCATCGGCAGCGGTTCGTTCGGCAGGTGGAAACCACTGTTGCGGCGCACGCGCAAACTGATGCTGCCGCCCACCGGCGCATGCTCGGTCAGCCAGCCAGAACCGATGCCAAGGGTGCCATCAGCATGCTGCTCCTGACGCACGATCAACTCCAGCACGCCGTCGGCGGCAATCGAGGCGATCGAGTATTCGCGCATGGCCAGCGGCACCATCGCATCGACCAGCGATTGCGCATGCAAACCGACCAGATGCGCGCGATGTTCAGGCAATTGCCGCGACGCCAATGCCACTTCCAGCGGCTCATCGAGGCCGTTGATTTTCACTGGGGTTTCACCGCGAATGCCGAGGCCATCGAGGAAATGTTCGATGGCCCACGGGCAGTTGCGCGGCAGCACTTCGACCAGATCACCGGCCAGCCAACTGCTGGTGTTCGGTGCGCTCAGGCCCAGCAAGTAAACCGGCGAACCGCTGCTGTCCGGGTTCATCAGTTCGCGGCGGATCAGGGTCCAGTTGTCGTAACTCGGCGCCTGCCAGGTGTCGACCGGTGCTTGGCCGGTGAGCAGGCCGAGTTGGGTTTGCCAGTGACGCAGGGCATACGGATCACCGCTGTCGACTTCCACCGGGGCGAACAATGTCTTGCCGCCGTGCTCCGCCAACCATTGGTGCAGGCGTTTGGCGAAACCGCAGAAGTGCTGATATTGACGATCACCGAGACCGAGCACCGAGTAATTCAGACTGTCGAACGTTGCCGCCTTGCTCAACACCTTGCGCTCGAATCCGCGCGCGCTGTCCGGCGCTTCGCCGTCGCCGAACGTGCTCACCACAAACAGTGCGTTGTTCGATTCACGCAAATCCTGCTCGCTGACATTCGCCAGTGGCTGCACTTTCACCGGCAATCCGGCGGCCTGCAATTGCCCGGCGGTCTGCCACGCCAGTTGCTCGGCAAACCCGCTCTGGCTGGCGAAACCGATCAGCCACGCCGAAGCATCGCCGGCCGGTTGAGCGAGGCCTTTGCGCGCATCCTTGATCTGCTTTTTCTTGCGCCGACGATCGAGGTACAGCAGCCATCCGGTGATGAAAAACAGCGGCATGCACACCGCTGCGAGCGTGATGATGATCCGCCCGACCAGGCCGAAGTAACTACCGACGTGCAGCGCATAAATGCTGGTCAGCAGTTGCGCCTTGAAGCTCTTGTCGGCGTAGCGGTCGACACGTTTGACGATGCCGGTGGCCGGGTCGAGGGTGATCTGGTTCAGCGCGCGATCATGCGGCGAGCTGTCGAGCAGGTAGAACACGGTCGCCGGTTGGCCTGCGACGGCCGGCATGCGGATGTTGTACGCGGCCAGTCCCGGGCCGGCAGCGCTGTAGATGCTGCTCCACATTGCCGCGTAATCGGCGGTTGGCGCCGGGCCTTCTGGCGCGGGGCCACGACCGCCGCGCACGCGCTCGTTTTGCGGCGCATCGGAAAGCAGTCTGGTCAGGCCTTTGTTGTACCACTCGTAAGACCACGACAACCCTGTCAGTGCCAGCAGCAGATACACCAGCAGGCACCAGGTACCGGCCACCGAATGCAGATCCCAGTTGAAGGCGCGGCCCTTTTTCTTCCAGTCGAGGGTCAGCCAAACACGCCAGCTGTTCCACTGCCGCGGCCAGCGCAGGTACAACCCTGAAAGGCAGAAGAACAGCAGAATCAGCGTGCAGGCGCCGGTGATATTGCGGCCGGTGTCGCCCATGGCGAGGAAGCGGTGCAGTTGCAGCATCAGGCCGAAGAAATCCTGGCCGACGGCATCGCCCATGAACTCAGCGTTGTACGGATCGAAGTAACGCATCTCGCCGCGCCGTTCACCTTTGGGCGGCGTGAAGAACACTTTCGCGGCGTTGCCGCTGTCGGTTTCGACCCAGAGCATCGAGACCTTTTTGCCGGACGTGGCTTCGATGCGCTCGACCAGTTCCACGGGCGGCAGGACGCCGGCGACCTGTTTTTCTACTTGCAGGACGGACGGATTCAGCGCCCGCAGGATCTCGTCCTGAAACGAATAGGCCGCGCCGGTGATGCCCATCAGGGCCAGCACCAGGCCTGCGGTGATGCCAAAAAACCAGTGCAACTGGAACAGGGTTTTCTTCAACACGTCACTCGCCGTCCGTTCGGAAATTGTTTTCACGGCGCGCATTATGCCGTGGGTTATCGAGAAGCGTTCTTTCTTACGCACAAAAGCCCCGTTCAATTGAATGAACGGGGCCAAGCCTTGCGGCGTATTCCCTGTAGGAGTGAGCCTGCTCGCGATAGCGGTGTGTCATCCAATCAATTTGCTGACTGACACAACCCCATCGCGAGCAGGCTCACTCCTACAGTTTCCAATATCGGTCAGAAGTGGAAGTTGGTGCTGAACAGTGCCGTACGGCCCGCCGCCTGATTGGCGAAGTGGGTCGAGAAGGCTTTGTCGTAATAGGTTTCGTTGGTCAGGTTCTGCACGTTGAGTTGCAGGTCGACGTTCTTGGTCAGCTTGTAAGCCGCCATCGCGTCGTAGCGAACATACGAGTCAACCATGGTGGTGTTGGCCACGCTGCCGTACACGTCGTCGACGTAGAACGCACCGCCACCGATGGTCAGCTTCGGCGTGACCTGATAAGTGGTCCACAGGCTGGCGCTGTTTTTCGGCGTGTTAGGCAGCTCGTTGCCATCGTTGGCCCGGCCCAGTGGACCGCCGTCGACTTGTTCGCTGTCCATGAAGGCGTAACCGGCGAACACTTGCCACTTGTCGGTGATCTTGCCGCTGGCCGACAGTTCGACACCTTGCACACGGGTCTTGCCGGCGTTTTCGTACGAGGTGGTGTCGGTCTGAACGCGGGCGTTGTCTTTCTCGGTACGGAAGATGTCAGCGGTCAGCGACAGACGATCGTTGAGCAGGTCCCACTTGGTACCGATTTCGTAGTTCTTGGTGGTTTCCGGCTCCATGTCGCTGCTGAGCAGGTTTTTGCTGCGATCGACGGTGCCGCCCAACGGATTGCCGTCCATGCCTTCGCCGAGAGTGTTGCCCGGTGGGGTGGCAGAGGTGGCATAGGAGGCGTAGATACTGCCGTTCTCAGCCGGCTTGTAGACCACACCGAACTGGCCGGTTACAAATTCGCTGGTGTCTTTGCCTTTGGCTTCTACGCCTTTGTTGACGGTTGTGGAACCGTCGGCTTCATAGGAGCGGTATTGGGTGTCGAAGTGGTCGTAACGCAGCCCCATGTTCACCAGCCACTGCTCGTTCAACTCCAAGGTGTCGAACACGTACAGCGCGTAGGTGTTGGCCTGAGTGTCGGTGCCGGCGTAGTTGCGCGAGATCGCGCCGTTCCACGGATCGTTCGGGTTCGGGTTCGACAGCGAGGTGCAGTTGTAGCCGCTCGACGCACCGATCATCGATGGCGTGCAGTTGGTGCTCGCCGCGACGTTGGTGGTGCCTGGTGTGGTGTCAGTGTTGACGTTGTACGAGGACTTCTGGCTTTCCTCACGGGTGTATTCGACACCGGTGGAGAAGCTGTTCTTGAAGCCGGCGACGTAGAAGTTGCCGAACAGGTCAGTCTGGTTGGTGGTGGTCTCGGTGTTGCTCACACGAGTATTCGCCCGACGCCAGACCGTGCCGTTGTTGACGTTGCCTTTACTGTCGTCCGGCTGGGTGAGGATGTAATCCTGCATGCTGGTGCCGTGACGCAGGGTGTTCTTGATCGTCAGCGAGTCGCTCAGGTCGTGCTCGATGGCGAAGGTCGCGGTGTCGGTGCGGCCTTTGCGGAAGTCGCGATCCAGGCCGTAGAAATTGCTGTGGTCACCACCGGCGTATGGCTTGTCCGGATTGGACTTGGTGCGTGCAGCGGAGCCGCCGGCAGGAATGGTGTACGGCACTCCCGAATCCGGGGTGTCGTTGCTTTCGAGATGGTAATAATCGAGGTTGACGCGGGTGTCGGTGCCCAGGCCAAACGCCAGGGACGGGGCGATACCCCAACGGTCGTAGTCGACCTTGTCGCGACCGGCGACATTGCTCTCGTGGCTCATCAGGTTCAGACGGCCGGCGGCGGTGTCGCTGAACTGGTAGTTGCCATCGAGGGTGTAGCGCTGGGTCTGGTCGGAGCCGTAGGTGAAGCCGCCGTCGAACGAGTTGCCCAAGTGCGCTTTCTTGCTCACCAGGTTGATGCTGCCGCCTGCCGCGCCACGACCGCCGATGGCGGAGTTCGGGCCCTTGCTGACTTCGATGTTTTCCACGGCGAAGATCTCGCGGCTCTGCGAGCCGGTGTCGCGCACGCCGTCGAGGTAGGTGTCGCCCTGGGCGTCGAAGCCACGGATGAACGGACGGTCGCCCTGTGGGTTACCGCCTTCACCGGCGCCGAAGGTGATGCCTGGCACGGTGCGCAGCGCGTCCTGCATGTTCAGCGCGCCGGTATCTTTCAGAACTTGTTGCGGAATAACGGTGACCGAGCGCGGCGTGTCGACCAGCGGCGCGGTGTACTTGGGCGAGGAGGCTTTTTCGACCTGGTAGGACGTCGAGTCCTGGGCTTCGCCAGTGATGGCGGTGGCGTCCAGGGCGATGGCATTGCCGGCGGCTTTGCTGTCGGTTTTTTCCGCAGCGAAGACCATCTGGCCAGCAGAGCCGGCGGTGATTGCCACACCGATTGCAGAGGCGAGCAGACGTGGTGAACTGACCGGTAATTGTGCGTGTTGACGTGCCATTTTTATTCCCCTCCCCAAGGATTTGAGGCGGCGGAATATAGGGTAAACAGGTATTCGTATCAATTGCGAAACATTGTTATTCGCACTGAATTTACATTCTTTACAATTTAACCTTACGGTTTTTGCCAGTTCATTCGTCTCTCGGGTTTTACACGGCCAATAAGAATCAATACCATTGCCGCCTCTTTGCCATCAGGTGACAACCCCATGCTGCTGCACATTCCCGGATTGTTCGCGAAAGACGAAGTGCAGCGCATTCGCCAGGCGTTGGAGCAGGCCGATTGGGCCGATGGCAAGATCACCGCCGGCTTTCAGTCAGCGAAGGCCAAGCACAATCTGCAATTGCCTGAAGGTCATCCGCTGGCCAAGGAAATCGGCGCGGCGATGCTTGAACGGTTGTGGAAAAAACCGCTGTTCATGTCCGCCGCGCTGCCGCACAAAGTCTTCCCGCCGTTAGTGAACTGTTACACGGCCGGTGGCTGTTTCGATTTCCACATCGACAACGCCGTGCGCCAACCCAAGGGCAGCATCGAACGGGTGCGCACCGATCTGTCGGCGACGCTGTTCTTCAGCGAACCTGAGGATTACGACGGCGGCGAGCTGGAAATCCAGGACACCTACGGCACGCAACAGGTGAAACTGCCGGCAGGCGATATGGTTTTGTACCCCGGCACCAGTTTGCACAAGGTCAACGCGGTCACTCGTGGTGCGCGTTATGCGTCGTTCTTCTGGACGCAAAGTCTGGTACGCGAAGACAGCCAGCGCGCGTTGCTGTTCGAGATGGACGGGGCGATTCAGCAACTGACTCAAGACATGCCTGATCATCCTTCGCTGATCCGCCTCACCGGCACCTATCACAACTTGCTGCGGCGCTGGGTCGAGGTATGAGTTTCCAGCTGCGCCGCGAGGAAGTCCTCGACGGCGAACAACTCAGCACCATGCTCGCCGAAAGCCCGGCACGCGCGGCGCAGGCAATTCTGCTGACGGCGGGTGAGGGCGAAGTAGAGGCGCAGGCGTTGCTCGGGCAGATCCTGCTCGACGGTCAGGGCATCGCCCAGGATCAACCGCTGGCGCTGCGCTGGTTCGGCATCGCCGCGGGGCGCGGGCATCTGATGGCGCGCAACATGCTCGGGCGTTGTCATGAGCATGGCTGGGGCGTGGCTGCGGATGCGTCGATTGCCGCGCAGCACTATCGGCTTGCAGCAGATGCCGGGCTGGATTGGGCCATGTACAACCTCGCCAATCTGCTGGCGACCGGGCGCGGTGTCGCGGTGGATCATTTGCAGGCGCTGGCGTTGTATCAGTGTGCGGCTGAACGGGGCCACGCGAAATCAATGAATCTGCTTGGACGGTATCTGGAAGAAGGGCAGGTGTGTCCGGCGGATTCGGCAGCGGCGCGCGACTGGTATCGGCGCTCGGCCGAGGGCGGGGATTTTCGCGGGCAGTTCAGTTTTGCAGCGGTGCTGGCGGATGAGGGACGTGTCGAAGAAGCGCTCGGCTGGCTGCGCAAGGCGATGGTCGGGGGGAATGCGAACTTTCTGCGGGTCGCCAGTGAATCATTGATGAAGGCTCAGCACGCGCAGATCCGTGCACTGGCGCACGCCTACTTATTACGCCTGAATCAGTGGGGTGGCGAGTAAGTTTGATAGTGCTCGTTAGTTGTTCGAGTAGTTATTGGCTTGTTTAAGTTGTCTTGAAGATGAATGGAGTGTCTTTGCTGTCTTGATTTTTAATATATTGACGCTTGTTGATTGTTGTCTGGGTGCTCTATGGTTTGTTTCTGGCTGGCGATAAAGGAAGTTGGTTTGATTTCCTCTTTGCTGCCTGTTTGACAAATTAATCATCCAACTAAGACAAGGGGTCTTTATGGAATCCAGAATTGACGACAAGATTGTCGAGGCCGCCGCCAAGGCGCCTCAAGCATTTGTTAATGCCTCTATGGGCGACGGTGAAGAATACAATCGGGATACCGGTATTCAGTTAACCAAAGAACAGATCATCAGTTTAAGAAAGTATGAAGTTCTCGGGCTGTCTTTGCCCGTCAGATTGCAAGACGTTATTGCTTATTTGAATTACGGTGCCGGTGATGCCGGTGGCGTAGGACTCAAACCCGCAGATTTTCTGCGCACCTTCACTACGACGTATGACCACGCCAAGCGCTGGTCGCCGTTACGCGAGCAAGTCATGCTCACCGGAACCGACCTGAAGATTTTCGCCGGCAGCATCATCCGCACAGGCAAAGGCATCGTCGAAATCTATGAGGATCTGAAAGCTTCGAGGTATCTGGAAGAGCACGATATCAACACCCCAGAACAGTATCTGGAACTCAAGCGACAGATTCCCAACCTGCCTGATCTTGCATTGCCGGCTGGCGATGTTCCGGAGATCAAGGCCTACCTCAACGATATGCTAGGCAAAGTCAGACAGTGCCATGAAAAAGCCGAACGGGTGCGAGCGCAACTGGACAGCTTTGGCATTGATATGCGCGAAAAAGTCTTGCCGGAGATCAAGCTGCGCCTGGAGTTTGTGTCGAGGAATACCTACCAGGCGGACATTCAGGTTCTCCAGGGTGAGATTGACCAGCGCTCGAAAGAGATCGATGAACTCAACAAGCAGTATGACCAGCTTGTTCAGGAGGCAATCAAATCTGCAGCGACGTTGAACATCGGTGGCTTGATTCTGGGTATCTATCAGGGCGTCAAGGCTGAAAAAATCCGCAAGGAGCGAAACAGTCTTAAAGAACAACAACAAACGGCCAACCAGAAAATGGCCAGCAAGAGCCAGACACTGAGTTCGTTGAACAAAGTGCGCGACGACTTGCAGAATCTTAGCTATGTAACGATCGAGGCTGAAGTTGCCACGCAAAATCTGATGCTGGTATGGAATGCACTAAGTACTTATGTGAGTGCCTCTATCAAGGAAGCTGATCTGCTATTGGAAGTGACTTCCTTGCGACGCTTCAAAAACCAGATTCTGGCCATTATTGATCCGTGGGAACAGATCAAATCGAGTTCTGATCAACTGCTGGGCGTTTTCGCAGCGGCGGATAAAGAGTATGGAAACAGCTTTCCGGCATTCAGGAGCAAGACAGTCATGCTGTCGTCGTATAACAATAAAACCTACCCCGATTTAAATGTTGCTGCTCTGCGTGAGCATGCCCTTGCAGTCCAGCAGCGTAATGTTACAGCGCAAATGCTGTTTGAGCAGTTCAACTATTTGCCGGGCACCGTGCGCACCATGAAAGAACTGGCCGATGCCATCCAGAAAACCGGCTTTGATATGCGTAATCAGTCCCAGAGTGATGTTATCGCTCTGGAGCGCGCGCAGACCAAGCTGAAGGGCTATCAGGCTGAACTTGCCTTTCCGGAAGATGCAGATGAAGTCCGTGAGGATATGGAAACCGAGCTTAAAAGCCTCTACAAAAAAATCTGCGAACGCTTCGAAGATCTGAAAACTACCCGCAACGCTATGAGCACGGCCTATGACCGAGCCGCTTCGCAGGAATGGATTGCGACGCTGCAACAGGATCAGGACATCACGCGAGCGCTGAAACTGAAGGCTGAGGAGAAAGTGATCGCTCTGGAAGCGGAAATGAAATCGGTGGCCGAAGGCATCGACTTGATCGCCAAGGCTGGCGTGGAGAAGATCGGCAAGGAAACGCAGCTATCCCTGGACAGTCTCAAAGCCTTGGGGATGGCGCCACCACAGGTTGCAGTTGCGATGCTGGCTGTCGACACGCTGAAAAAAATCATCGCCGGTATCGGTGAATCGATTTCCTTCCTGAACATGCTGGCGGGCTACAACAAACTCAGGGACAAAGCCGCAGACTTGCGAGCGCAGGTCAAAAAATACGTGAACGAGATCGCCCAGACCGCGGGGAAAATTCAACTGGTCGAGGAGCTTGATCAATTGGATGACGGACGTTGGAGCTATGTGAATGAGTTTTCCAATCTGGTCGCCGGGTTTGAGTCGTTCTGCCGAGATTTCAAGCAGGACAAGGCTCTGCCGGTAGACGACCGCGCAACCGATGCGATTGCCCGGATTGCCGACGTCGTCAAGTATCTGAAAACTGTTCAACAATAAGGGGGGGCGGGGCGGTGGGCTGTGCGCCCATCGCCTCCTGAGTAGTGATGAATACACTTGCCTATGAGTTTTCTGCCGAGCAACGGCGCATATTGGATCGCTACACGGCGTTTCTCGGGTCTCTCGTGCCGACGTTTAACAACATTGCCGTGGTATTTGAGCGCTGCAGGGCCAGCGGTCACGCACCTGCCGTGTTAGCCAGCGACTCGCGTTTGAGCAACATCCGATTCAATGAGCGCTATCTGCAAGAGTTCCGGAAATGGACTGATGAGGCCCGGGACTTGTGCAGGGCTTACGTTTCGGATCTCACCGTATTTACCCACGAAACTCGGGACATCAGCCAAAGTACCTCGAGGAGCGAGCGGCTCGATCAAGTGGATTTCAAGTTGTACAGCCTGTCCCGATCGCCAACGTGGAAGTTGTCTCCAGCCACTGACGTGCGGGGCCTGATTCACGAGCTGATGCTGCGCTTTTATTCGCTCAGAGCGGTGATCCAACAACTGAAATACCCCATCGCAGAGGTGCATGATGAGTCGTTCGGATTGCACTCCGTGTTTGTCAGGGCAATGGACCATCGCATCTGCCAATGCCATGCCGAGCCGACAATTGTCTCGGAACTGTTCCGCGATACCAACACAGTACCGGTTTGGGACATCACGTATTCCTCTTTGAATGCAGTCGTTCGCGCCGCAGAGTACAAGGCTGATATTGTCCGGTTGTTTAACGGATTGGCTTCCGTGAGCGCGCAAATCAGCGTGTTTATCGAGGAAACGATATTGCGCATAGACACTGCAATCAATGAGTTGTTGAAGGCCTACGGCGTGTCGACACTCAGAGAGCTGAATTTCCAGTTAGCGGGTATAAAGGAAGGAGCCGACGAGTTCATGGCGATGGTCGATCACCTTGAGACATGGTTGCGCAAATAAAAAAGGCCCATGCATGGGCCTTTTCATTCAGAGCATTGATTACACGTAGAACGACTTCAACGGCGGAAAGCCATTGAACTCAACGGCGCTGTAACTGGTGGTGTATGCACCGGTCGACAGCCAGTACAGACGATCACCGATCGCCAGGTTCAGCGGCAGACCGTACTTGTAGTTCTCGTACATGATGTCGGCGCTGTCGCAGGTCGGGCCGGCGATCACCACTTCTTCCATCTCGCCTTTTTTCTCGGTCCAGATCGGGAACTTGATGGCTTCGTCCATGGTTTCGATCAGGCCGGAGAACTTGCCCACATCGGTATACACCCAACGCTCGACCGCCGTGCGCGACTTGCGTGCAACCAGTACCACTTCACTGACCAGAATGCCGGCGTTGGCGATCAGCGAACGGCCCGGCTCCAGAATGATTTCCGGCAAGTCATCACCGAAGTCTTCTTTGAGGAAGCGGATGATTTCTTCGGCGTAGGTTTCCAGGCTGTTAGTGCGGGTGATGTAGTTCGCCGGGAAGCCACCGCCCATGTTGATCAGCTTGAGGTGGATGCCGTCTTCTTCTTTCAGACGCTCGAAGATTACTTTGACCTTAGCGATCGCTGCGTCCCAGACGCTGATGTCGCGTTGCTGCGAACCGACGTGGAAGGAGATCCCGTAAGGCACCAGGCCGAGGTCGCGAGCGAGAATCAGCAGGTCCATGGCCATGTCGGTCTGGCAGCCGAATTTGCGCGACAGTGGCCAGTCAGCCGTGGTCGAGCCTTCGGTGAGGATGCGCACGTAAACTTTCGAGCCCGGTGCAGCCTTGGCGATGTTGCGCAGGTCGGCTTCGGAGTCGGTGGAGAACAGACGCACGCCCTTCTCGTAGAAGTAGCGGATGTCCTTGGATTTCTTGATCGTGTTGCCGTAGCTGATACGGTCGGCGCTGACGCCACGATCCATCACCTTGTCCAGTTCGTAGATAGAGGCGATGTCGAAGCTCGAACCTTTCTCTTTGAGCAGGTCGATGATCTCGACAGCCGGGTTGGCCTTGACCGCGTAGTAGACCTTGGCGAATTCGAAACCGGCGCGCAGATCATCGTAGGCCTGGGCGATCATCGCGGTGTCGATCACCACGAACGGGGTTTCCTGTTTGTCGGCGAACGCCTTCATTTTGTCGAATGTAGCGCGCGCGAAATAGTCTTCGACCTGGATCGACATGCTGGGAACTCCTACTGGCAAACTAAGTTAATCAATGGGTGCAAATGAACGCCCTCCGTATCCCCACTTTGGTTCGCCTACTTCCCAAGGCATGTCGCCGAAAGCAAAAAGGCCATGGGAGGTGCAGCTTTCCCTTGGCCTTGCTGTCTCGTCGTCAGTACTTGAGCCGGATGGATCGTTTCCAGCATGGACGTTCGGCGCGAACTTTAGGGCGTGAGGGGCGTGAGATCAACTAAAAATGTCGCGTTTTTGCACGCTTCTGACGTGCGTCGCGTTCATCACTCTTTGTAGCCGACCGAGATGACGGGCAGATGTTCCCCGAGAATTTTTGAGTGTTAAAAATACCTGCACGTTCGCGGATTATGTCGGCGAAGTCGTGGGTAAGTGTGAAGGCGGCAATATCGGCGACGTTGGCGGCGAGAGGAGGGGGTGAGGGGGATTTTGGTTGTTTGGAAGGCTGTCCAGGGCATGCTGTCTGATTCTCAGGTGTTGAGATTCTTTTCCGCCTTGTGAAGGACTTGGTAACAACCCCGGTCCTGTAGGAGTGAGCCTGCTCGCGATGACTTTTTTTCAGCCGACATCTTCATTGACTGATATTGCGCTATCGCGAGCAGGCTCACTCCTACAGGGATTTGTGTTTCCTATCCGAAAATCAGGCGACGACGGCTTCAGCCGGCGAGACGATATTGGTCTTCATCCCGCGCGAGCGACCCGAACTCAGATAAGCCGCAATCGACTCCTGCGTCACCTCACCGAGGAACACCCGCTCGGCATCCATCACCGGCAGCCACGAACGGTTGAACTCGTACATGCGCGACAGCAGGATGCGCAAATGCTCGTCGTACGCCGCCGTGGCATTGAACTCACGGAGGAACTGCGCGCAAGTGCCGGTCTGACGGTGCAGATCGCGACGACGCACATAACCCAGCGCCTTGTTCTCGGCACAGGTGACCACGACATAGCGACGGTCATGTTCGTCCATCAATTCCAGCGCATCGGCCACTGGCGTTTCCGGGCTCACCGACGGTGCGTTGTCCGCGGCATCTTCGGCTTTCACCAACAACAGACGTTTGAGCGTGCTGTCCTGACCGACGAAGTTGCTGACAAAGTCGTCTGCCGGGTGCGCGAGCAGCGTGTCCGGATGATCGATCTGCAGCAGTTTACCAGCGCGGAAAATCGCGATCTTGTCGCCGAGTTTGATCGCTTCGTCGATGTCGTGGCTGACCATGATCACGGTCTTGTTCAGCGCGCGCTGCATCTCGAAAAACTCGTTCTGGATCATCTCGCGGTTGATCGGGTCGACCGCGCCGAACGGTTCGTCCATCAACAGCAGCGGCGCATCCGCCGCCAGTGCGCGGATCACGCCGATGCGCTGTTGCTGGCCGCCGGACAATTCGCGCGGATAACGATGCAGATACTGCTTGGGCTCCAGCTTGATCATGCTCATCAACTCGCGGGCGCGGTCGTGGCATTTCTGTTTGTCCCAGCCGAGCAGTTTCGGCACGACGACGATGTTCTCTTCGATGGTCATGTTCGGGAACAGACCGATCTGCTGGATCACATAACCGATGTTGCGCCGCAGGGTCACTTCGTCGAGATCGGTGGTGTCTTCGCCGTTGATGAGGATCTTGCCCGAGGTCGGTTTGATCAGGCGATTGATCATCTTCAGCGTGGTGCTTTTGCCGCAACCCGATGGCCCGAGGAACACACAGATTTCGCCTTCATTGACGGTCAGGCTCACCGAGTCCACGGCTTTGACGTCTTTGCCGTTGCTTTGGAAAGTTTTGCTGAGGTTTTGAAGTTCGATCATTTGAGCAGTCCTTTTGGAGTCAACGAGCGTTGCAGCCATTGGAGAAACAGGTCAGCGAAAATGGCCAAAAGACTGACCAGCAGTGCGCCGACGATGAGCATCGACATGTCACTGCGGCTGATGGAAGCGAGGATCAATACACCGAGGCCGCCGGCGCCGATGGTCGCGGCGATGGTCATCACGCCGATGTTCATCACCACGGCGGTGCGTACGCCGGCGAGGATCACCGGTACGGCGATCGGCAACTCGACCATGCGCAGACGTTGGCCGAAGGTCATGCCGATACCGCGTGCGGCTTCACGGATACCCGGTTCCACGCCGGTGAGGGCGAGGTAGGTGTTGCGCATGATCGGCAGCAGTGAATAGAGGAACACGGCGGTGATCGCCGGCATCGGGCCGAGGCCCTGGCCGAACTTGGAGTAGAACGGCAGCAGCAGACCGAACAGGGCAATCGACGGCACGGTCAGCAGCACGGTGGCGCCGGCTTGCAATGGACCGGCGAGGGTCGGAAAGCGTGTCATCAGAATGCCCAGCGGCACGCCAACCACAATCGCCAGTGTCACGGCGATGCCGACGAGGGTGATGTGCTGCCAGGTCAGGTGCATCACCTGCTGCCAGTCGAGATGGGAAAAGGCGTTCAGGAATTCCATGACTTCTCCTCTCTTAATTCAGCGGATGTTGGCGCAGGAAATCGGCGGCAACTTTCGATGGGCTTTCGTGATCGACGTCGACCCGCGCGTTGAGCTGGCGCATGGTTTCGTCATCGAACAGTTCGGCCAGCGGCTTGAGCTGTTCGGCCAGTTGCGGGTGCTTATCGAGATAAGCCTGACGCACCACCGGTGCGGCGGTGTAGTCGGGGAAGTAGTGCTTGTCGTCTTCCAGCAGTTTCAGGCCGAAGGCATTGAGGCGACCGTCCGTGGTGTAAACCAGACCGGCAAACACCTGGCCGTTGCGTAGCGCGGTGTAGACCAGCCCCGCGTCCATCTGGCGGATGTTCTTGCGGGTCAGGTTCATGCCGTACAGATCGACCATGCCGATCAGGCCGTCAGAGCGGTTGGCGAACTCGGTATCCAGCGCCACCAGGTGATTGGTCTTGGCCTCGGCGCGCAGCACTTCGTTCAACTGGCTGATGTTGTTGATCTGCGGATATTCCTCGGCGACCTTTTCAGGGAGGGCGAGGGCGTAGGTGTTGCTGAATTTCGACGGGGTCAGCCAGACCAGGCCTTTGTTCGCGTCGAGTTCTTTTACCCGGGCGTAGGACTGGGCGCTGTCGAGTTTTTCGGTGACATGGTTGTAGGCCACCAGCGACACGCCGGTGTATTCCCAGAGCATGTCCAGCTGCCCGCTTTCGTGAGCGCTGCGGGCAAGGTTGCTGCCCAGACCACCGGTGATCTGTGCGTCGTAGCCTTTGCTGCGCAGGTATTGCGCGGTGATTTCCGCGAGCAGGGTTTGCTCGGTGAAGACCCGGGCGCCGAGGCGAATCAGCGGTTTTTCAGCGGCTTGCGCTACTCCTGCGAACAGCAGGATGCAGCCTGCTATCAATCCCAAAGACGAGCTAAATCGTTTCATATTCATTCCTTCGCAAAAGCCTTAAGACGGGCGCAAACCGCGTTCCAGCCAGAGACGGCTGGCGAGGGTGACGACGCCATCGAGCAGCAAGGCCATCAGCGCGGTGCACGCGGCGCCGAGCAGCAGTTGCGGCTGATTGTTCAGGGCGATGCCAGGGAAGATCAGGCTGCCGAGGCTGTTGGCACCGATCAGGAAGGCCAGCGGCGCGGTGCCGACGTTGATTGCCAAAGCCACGCGCACACCACCGACGATGATCGGCACGGCATTGGGCAATTCGACTTTCCATAGCACTTGGCGCGGGGTCATGCCGATGCCGACGGCCGCTTCTTTCAGCGAGCCCTGCACGTTTTTCAGGCCTTCGTAGGTGTTGCGCACAATCGGCAACAGGGAGGCGAGGAACAAAGCGAAGATCGCCGGGCCACTGCCGATCCCGAGGACGCCCAGGGCAATCGCGAGCACGGCCAGCGGAGGTACGGTGTTACCGATATTGAAGATCTGCATGAAGCGTTCGGCGCGGCCGACCATGGTCGGGCGACTGAGAAAGATACCGGCGGGGATGCCCACGACAAGGGCGGCCAGCATTGAAGCGAGGACGAGAATCAGATGAGCTTGCAGGTAAAACAACAAATCGTCGCGGTAGTGTTCGATCGTGTTGATGCCGATCCAGTGGACCAGCAGGGCCAGGAGCGCGATCACCACCGCACCTCCCATCAGCCCTTTGCCATAGCGGATAGCCACAGGCGGACTCCTTTTTTTGTAGTCGGCGAGCGCAGTCCCGTGTGGCAAGCCAAGCCTTGGCTGCCGGGAGCGTCGTTCGCGAAAAGTAGCCGTTTTTCAGCGCCGCAAAAGGGGGCTGAAAGCGAGCCATGAGCGCAGCCTCGTCAGGCTAACTTGCTGATTTTTCAGCCCCTGACGAAAATTCGTAACAGGGGATGGACGTCTCCGTGCTTTAAAAGGTTCCCATCTGCGGCAGCATTTGGCCACCCTTAATGTGCTCAACGGTTCGGTTATTGCATCGAGTTGGGCTATAATCGCGGCCCTTTTTTGAATCACCGCCAGGCGATTTCCCATGACCAACCAGGCCGCCGAAGTCGCGAAACGCCGCACTTTCGCCATTATTTCCCACCCCGATGCCGGTAAAACCACGATCACCGAAAAGCTCCTGTTGATGGGCAAGGCGATTGCAGTGGCCGGTACGGTGAAATCCCGTAAATCCGATCGCCATGCGACATCCGACTGGATGGAGATGGAGAAGCAACGGGGTATTTCCATTACCACG
The DNA here is from genome assembly GCF_059429415.1 of Pseudomonas sp. CH61. NCBI lineage: Bacteria > Pseudomonadati > Pseudomonadota > Gammaproteobacteria > Pseudomonadales > Pseudomonadaceae > Pseudomonas > Pseudomonas sp. CH61. The sequence goes on from NZ_CM182098.1 coordinate 174,229, forward strand.
TCGGTCATGCAGTTCCCGTATCGCGAACACATGATCAACCTGCTCGACACCCCGGGCCACGAAGACTTCTCCGAAGATACTTACCGCACCCTGACGGCGGTGGACTCGGCATTGATGGTTCTCGACGGCGGTAAAGGTGTCGAGCCACGGACCATTGCGCTGATGGACGTCTGCCGTCTGCGTGATACGCCGATCGTCAGCTTCATCAACAAACTCGACCGTGACATCCGCGACCCGATCGAACTGCTCGACGAGATCGAAGCCGTGCTGAAGATCAAGGCTGCGCCGATCACCTGGCCGATTGGTTGTTACCGTGACTTCAAGGGCGTGTACCACCTGGCGGACGACTACATCATTGTCTACACCGCCGGTCACGGTCACGAACGCACCGAAACCAAGATCATCGAGAAACTCGACTCCGACGAAGCTCGCGCACACCTGGGCGACGAGTACGAGCGTTTCATCGAGCAGCTGGAACTGGTTCAGGGCGCCTGCCACGAATTCAACCAGCAGGAATTCCTCGACGGTCAGCTGACTCCTGTGTTCTTCGGTACTGCACTGGGCAACTTCGGTGTTGACCACGTTTTGGACGCCGTCGTTGATTGGGCGCCGCGTCCATTGGCCCGTGTCGCCAACGAGCGTACCGTCGAGCCGGTGGAAGAGAAGTTCTCGGGCTTCATCTTCAAGATCCAGGCGAACATGGACCCGAAACATCGCGACCGCATCGCCTTCATGCGCATTTGCTCCGGCAAGTACGAGAAAGGCATGAAGATGCGCCACGTGCGTACCGGCAAGGACGTGCGCATCGGCGACGCCTTGACGTTCTTCTCCTCCGAGCGTGAGCAGCTTGAAGAAGCCTTTGCCGGCGACATCATTGGTCTGCACAACCACGGTACGATCCAGATCGGCGACACCTTCAGCGAAGGTGAAACCCTGGGCTTTACCGGTATCCCGCACTTTGCGCCGGAGCTGTTCCGTCGTGTGCGTCTGCGTGATCCGCTGAAGTCCAAGCAGTTGCGTCAGGGTCTGCAGCAGTTGGCCGAAGAGGGTGCAACGCAGGTGTTTTTCCCGGAGCGCAGCAACGACATCATTCTGGGCGCCGTCGGTGTGCTGCAGTTTGATGTGGTCGCCAGCCGTTTGAAGGAGGAATACAAGGTTGAGTGCTCGTATGAGCCGATTACTGTGTATTCCGCGCGCTGGATTGAATGCGGTGACAAGAAGAAGCTTGAGGAATTCTCTAACAAGGCTGTGGAGAACCTGGCGGTCGATGGCGGGGGGCACCTGACTTACCTGGCGCCGACGCGGGTTAACCTTGCGTTGATGGAAGAGCGTTGGCCGGATGTGAAATTCCGTGCGACGCGTGAGCATCACTAAGTTCTGAATTGGTTTGTCCGAAGCCCCTGAAGTGTATGCCTTGGGGGTTTTTTTGGCCTGCTGGTTTTGGTTTTGGCTGCTTGGGCCTCTATTTAATGTTCTCTGAGTCGTTAGCTACACGTCGCTCAAAATCCATTTCAAAGACACGAGATATGCACGTGTCGCCGCCAGCGACATAAGATCAAAACGTGTCGTCAAAATTGAAATGCGGCGACACGTATGGTGTACATGTTTACACTGACGCCACGAAAAGGGCCCTTATCGAGTGCCCTTGCTTTAGATGGATCCAAAGGATCAGGCCCTCATCCATGACCGCATACCCTTTCCCTTGGCAGGCCGACAAGCCCTATAACCAGCTTCCGACCTTGCCGCCCAGAGCGGAGCTGGAGACTCGCGCAGTGCTCAAGCGCTGTATCGAGGCCCGCACAGCGCTTGCCGAGTTGAAACAGGCAGCCGAGCTGATTCCGAACCAAACGGTTTTGATCAACACCATCCCATTACTGGAAGCGAAGGACAGCTCGGAAATCGAAAGCATCGTCACCACGACGGACTTGCTCTTTCAGCACGCCCAGGATGGCGAAAACCACGCTGATCCCGCTACTAAAGAGGCTCTGCGCTATCGCAAGGCCCTCCATCATGGCTACCAGTCTTTGGCCGAACGGCCACTTTCCACGGGTACGGCAGTCGAGATTTGTCGCACTCTCAAAGGTGTGGATATGGATATACGCCGAGTGCCCGGTATCCAGTTGGCCAACGACCGCACTGGCGAGATCATCTACACCCCTCCCGAAGGCGAGGATCACTTGCGTGATCTGCTCGCTAACTGGGAGCGCTTCCTGCACAACGAGACGGACCTGGATCCACTGGTTCGCATGGCCGTTGGTCATTACCAGTTTGAGGCCATTCACCCGTTTACCGACGGCAATGGCCGTACCGGGCGAGTGCTCAATACCCTATACCTGATTCAAGAAGGGCTGCTGAATCTGCCGATTCTTTACCTCAGCCGGTACATCATCGCCCATCGCGCCGATTACTACCGCCTGCTGCTCGATGTCACTCGCGAGCAAGCTTGGGAACCTTGGCTGCTGTATATGCTCAGCGCTGTAGAAGAAACCGCCCGCTGGACCAGCGCAAAAATCGCCGCCATCCGCAGCCTGTCCGAGCACACCACTCAGTTTGTTCGCGAGCAGTTGCCGAAAACCTATTCCCGCGAGCTGGTGGACGTCATTTTCGAGCAACCCTATTGTCGCATCAGCAACGTCGTCGACAAACGGGTTGCCCAGCGTCAGGCAGCCTCCCGCTACCTCAAAGAGCTAGTCGTCATCGGCGTACTTAAAGAAATACAGGTCGGCAAGGAAAAACTCTTTATCCACCCCAAACTGATGCAACTGTTGATTCGCGACAGCAACGACTTCAAACCGTACGTCTGATCCTGTTTTTGAGGCGCGCATGATAAGTAAGCAAAAGACCAAATTACAGCACCGCTGGGTAAGTCCGTAGGGCGATTCCTTTTTTGCGATCTCGATGTTCTTCAGCGCGACAACACGCGTGCTCCCCGTTAGTGTTCCAGCTCCACCCAAGTCGCTCTGAGAGGTCAATGGAATGACGAGTCGCCTGACTCACCTGCTGCGCCTCGGCGGCTATTTCAGCGTAATGGCCTGGGTGCTTGCGGCGCTGTTGTTCATCAATCGCTTGAGCAGCATGGTCAAGCTGTTCATGGCGTTGTACCTGCGTCAGGAGCTGGGGCTGGCGATCGAGACAGTGGGCTGGCTGCTCTCGGCGTACGGCGCGGGTTTGCTGGTCGGTTCGATGCTCGGGGGCTGGCTCAGTGATCATGTGCGCACGGCGCGGCTGACGGCGGCGTTGTTCTTTGTTTCGGTGTGGGTGCTGATTCTGCTGGGGCTGGTGACGCAGGTGCCATTGCTGGCGGCATTGCTGTTGCTCAGCGGAACCATCGACGGGGCTATTCGCACCCTGCATCAGCGGTTGATCATGGAATATTGCGTAGTCGCTCAACGTTCGCGTGCGCAGGCTTTGAGCCGGGTGGCGCGTAATCTCGGCATGGCCGCTGCCGGGGTGGCGGGCGGGGTGTTGGCGCAGACCGATTTTCGCTGGGTGTTTTTCGGCAGTGCGGCGATGACGTTGCTGGCGTTGCTGTGGTTTGTTCGCACCACGTGGCAGCGGCCGGTGTTGATCAATGATGAGCCATCCATGAGCGGCACAGGTGGATCAGGTGTGCCGTTTCGTGACAAACCGTTCCTGTGGTTGCTGGCGGCGACGGCCGTGCTCGGCATCGCGTTCGACACGGTCTACAGCACGCTGGGCAATTATCTGCGTGATTACTATCAGTTGAGCACCGAGGCCATTGGCTGGCAGTTCGGGCTCAATGCGTTGCTGGTGATTGCCCTGCAGATTCCGCTGTCGCATTGGGGCGAGCGTTGGGGCACGCGGCGGCAAATGCTCGCGGGGAGTTTGCTGCTGGCGTGCGGACTGGGCATGTTGCCATTCGGTTCCGGGCTGGCGTTCGTCTGTCTGTCGACGGTGATCTGGACCTTGGGTGAGGCGTTGTTCATGCCGCCGCTGAATGTGCTGGCGATGCAGTTTGCGCAGAGTGGCAAAAGCGGTCAGTACTTCGGCCTGTTCTTTATGAGCTGGAGCGCCAGTGCGCTGTTGTCACCGGTGCTCAGTGGCCAGTTGTATGGTCAATTCGGGGGCCACAGTGTGTGGCTGGCGAGTGCGCTGATGGTGTTGATTTCCATCCCGCTGACTTGGCAGGCCACGCGATCACGCGGCGGCGCTTAGCTGTTGCGGCTATGAGTATTATTCGAAAACTGTCTTTCCATGAAGGGCATTTCTGCCTGCTCGTTAGCGTCCTATCTGGTGAACCCGATGGATCGGAACTAGATTTCACACAGCGCCAGTCAGGCACGAATGTCTCACCTGAAAATGGATGGAGTCGGCTATGAAAAGCAGGTTGCTACGGGTTTTATTGCTGTTGAAAGTGATGGTCATGCTGTCCCTCGGCACCGCGACGGCCTGGGCCGAGTGCGAGGATCACGATTCCCAGGCGTTCAACGGCCAGGTCGGGCATAGCGGCTTGATGCTCGCCAAGTCCGAGTCCGAGCCGGGCGATCAGGGGCAGGGCGGCAGCGCCGATGATGACGACTCGACCACTGATGAACCGGACTCTGATGACGACGAAGGTGATAGCCAGACGTAAATCGCAGGCAAAAGAAAACCCCTACTGCCTCGACTGATGCGCAATCGAGGTGGAAGGGGCTTGGTTAACTCAGGAATAACTCACATCCCCTGTGGGAGCGAGCCTGCTCGCGAAGGCGTCATCTCAGTCAACATTAATGGTGACTGATTCACCGCTTTCGCGAGCAGGCTCGCTCCCACATTGTTTCAGGGCGGTTTTTAGGCCGCGCCATCAAGGAACTGCTCGGCGTAGTGGCAAGCCACCTGCCGACTGTCGAGCTGACGCAAGGCCGGCTCTTCGCTGCTGCAACGTTCGGTCGCATACGGGCAGCGCTTGTGGAAAGCACAGCCCGGTGGCGGGTTCAGCGGGTTAGGCAGTTCGCCGACAATCTTGATTTTCGGCTTGTTCGGGTCCGGATGAATGGTCGGGGTCGCCGACAGCAGCGCCTGGGTGTACGGGTGCAGCGGACGCTCGTAGATGTCGTTCTTCGGGCCCAGTTCCACCGGGCGACCGAGGTACATCACCATCACGTCATCGGCCACGTGTTGCACCACCGCGAGGTTGTGCGAGATGAACACGTACGCGGTATTGAACTCCTGCTGCAGATCCATGAACAGGTTCAGCACCTGCGCCTGAATCGACACGTCCAATGCCGAAGTCGGTTCATCCGCCACCAGCACTTTCGGTTGCAACATCATCGCCCGAGCCAGGGCGATACGCTGACGCTGACCACCGGAAAACATGTGCGGATAGCGCTGGTAGTGCTCAGGGCGCAAACCGACCTGCTTCATCATCGCCTGGACTTTCTCGCGACGTTCGGCGGCGGAGAGGTTGGTGTTGATCAGCAGCGGTTCGCCGAGCTGGTCACCGACTTTCTGCCGGGGGTTCAACGACGCGTACGGGCTCTGAAACACCATCTGCACGTCTTTGCGCAGTTGCTTGCGCTGGGCCTTGTCGGCGCCGGCGACTTCCTGGCCGGCGATTTTCAGCGAGCCGGACGACGGATCTTCAATCAGCGTCAACGCACGGGCGAGGGTGGATTTGCCGCAGCCCGATTCGCCTACAACAGCGAGGGTCTTGCCGGCTTCCAGTTCGAACGACACGCCGTTCAGTGCGCGCACGGTCGCATGGCCCTTGAACAGGCCACGGGAGACTTCATAGTGACGGGTCAGGTCGCGGGCGGTAAGTACGACGGCCATTACGCCACCTCCTGGTTCAGCGGGAAGAAGCAGCGGGCGAGGCTGTGGGCTTTCGGATCAAGGCCTGGACGCTGCGCGCGGCAGCTGTCCTGCACGTACGGGCAGCGCGGCGACAGCAGGCAACCCTGCGGACGGTCGTAGCGGCCCGGAACGATGCCCGGCAGGGTCGACAGGCGTGCGGCGCCGAGGCTGTGCTCGGGAATCGCCTTGAGCAGCGCTTCGCTGTAGGGGTGTGCCGGGACGTCGAACAGTTGCGGCACCTGACCGACTTCAACAGCCTGGCCTGCGTACATCACGCAGACGCGCTGGGCGGTTTCAGCCACGACCGCGAGGTCGTGAGTAATCAGCACCAGGCCCATGTTCTGTTCTTTCTGCAACGCCAGCAGCAGATCCATGATCTGTGCCTGAATCGTCACGTCCAAAGCCGTGGTCGGTTCGTCGGCGATCAGCAGTTTCGGTTCGCCGGCAATCGCCATGGCGATCGCGACGCGCTGGCTCATACCGCCGGACAGTTGATGGGGGTAGGCATCCATACGGCTGGCGGCGCCCGGGATTTCAACTTTTTCCAGCAGCTCGATCGCACGTTTGCGCGCTTGCTTGCCGGACATTTTCAGGTGCAGACGCAGCACTTCTTCGATCTGGAAACCGACGGTGTAGCTCGGGTTCAGCGCGGTCATCGGATCCTGAAAGACCATCGACAGGTCTTTGCCGACGATCTGCCGACGCTGACGGTTGCTCAGCTTGAGCATGTCCTTGCCGTCAAAGCTGAGCGAGTCAGCGGTGACGATGCCGGGATGCTCGATCAGGCCCATCAGCGCCATCATGGTCACGGATTTACCCGAACCCGACTCGCCAACGATGGCCAGCACTTCGCCCTTGTCGACTTTCAGGTCGAGGCCGTCGACCACCGGGGTCGCGGTCTTGTCGCCGAAGCGAACGTTGAGATTCTTGATTTCTAACAGTGACATGGGAATCTCCTCAGGCGGCGTTCTTGAGTTTCGGGTCCAGCGCATCGCGTAGACCGTCGCCCATCAAGTTGATTGCCAGCACGCTGAGCAAAATGGTCAAACCAGGCAGGCTCACTACCCACCACGCGCGTTCGATGTAGTCGCGGGCCGAAGCGAGCATGGTGCCCCACTCAGGGGTTGGCGGTTGTACGCCAAGGCCGAGGAAGCCCAGTGCGGCGGCATCGAGAATCGCCGAAGAGAAGCTCAGGGTCGCCTGCACGATCAGCGGCGCCATGCAGTTCGGCAGCACGGTGATGAACATCAGGCGTGGCAGACCGGCACCGGCCAGGCGCGCGGCGGTCACGTAGTCGCGGTTCAGTTCGCCCATCACCGCAGCGCGGGTCAGACGTACGTAGGACGGCAGGGATACCACAGCAATGGCGATCACGGTGTTGATCAGGCCAGGGCCGAGGATGGCGACAATCGCCACAGCCAGCAGCAGCGACGGCAGGGCCAGCATGATGTCCATCAGACGCATGATGGTCGGGCCGATCATCTTCGGGAAGAACCCGGCGAACAGACCGAGGAGGATCCCCGGAATCAGCGACATCACGACCGACGACAAACCGATCAGCAGCGACAGGCGCGAGCCCTGGATCAGACGCGACAGCAGGTCACGACCGAGTTCATCGGTGCCGAGCAGGAATTGCATCTGCCCGCCTTCCAGCCACGCCGGCGGCGTCAGCAGGAAGTCGCGGTATTGCTCGCTCGGGTTGTGCGGCGCGACCCACGGCGCGAACAGTGCGCAGAAGATCACCAGCAACATGAACAGCAGGCCGGCAACCGCGCCCTTGTTCTTCGAGAAGGCTTGCCAGAATTCTTTGTACGGTGACGGGTACAGCAGACTTTGATCCGCGTTGGCGGCGGTGGCTACTGAGGATGTTGGAGTGCTCATGGTATGGACCTCAGCGCTGATGACGGATGCGTGGGTTGGCAAAGCCGTAGAGGATGTCCACTACGAAGTTGACCAGAATCACCAGGCAGGCGATTAACAGGATGCCGTTTTGCACAACCGGGTAGTCCCGGGCGCCGATGGCTTCGATCAGCCATTTACCGATGCCGGGCCAGGAGAAGATGGTTTCGGTCAAAACTGCACCGGCCAGCAGGGTGCCGACTTGCAGGCCGACCACGGTGAGTACCGGAATCAGTGCGTTACGCAGACCGTGGACGAACACCACGCGCGACGGCGACAGGCCCTTGGCCTTGGCGGTGCGGATGTAGTCTTCGCGCAGCACTTCGAGCATCGACGAACGGGTCATCCGCGCGATCACCGCCAGCGGAATGGTGCCGAGGACGATGGCCGGCAGGATCAGGTGATGCAGTGCATCGAAGAACGCCCCGACGTCGTCGGCCAGCAGCGTGTCGATCAGCATGAAACCGGTGCGCGGCTCGATGTCGTAGAGCAGGTCGATCCGTCCGGAAACCGGGGTCCAGCCCAGGCTCACCGAGAAGAACATGATCAGGATCAGGCCCCACCAGAAGATCGGCATCGAATACCCCGCGAGGGAAATGCCCATCACCCCGTGGTCGAACAGCGATCCTCGTTTGAGTGCCGCGATTACCCCGGCCAGAAGCCCGAGAATGCCGGCGAACAGCAGGGCGGCCATGGACAGTTCCAGGGTCGCCGGGAAGAGGGAGGTGAACTCGGTCCATACGCTCTCACGCGTACGCAGGGATTCGCCGAGATCGCCTTGAGCCAGTTTGCCGATGTAGTCCAGATACTGGGCATACAGTGGCTTGTTCAGACCTAGGCGTTCCATTGCCTGAGCGTGCATTTCGGGGTCGACCCGACGTTCGCCCATCATCACTTCCACGGGGTCGCCCGGAATCATGCGAATCAACGCGAAAGTCAGCAAGGTGATGCCGAAAAACGTGGGGATCAATAACCCCAGTCGGCGGGCAATAAAACTAAACATCTTGTGTGGTACCTCATCAGCCGGTTAGGCGTGCCCGGCATCCCTGGGGTCAGGGACGCCGGGAGTTTCTTATCTACTTCACCTGGGTAGTGGCGAAGTTATTAGTGGTGAGAGGGCTGATGTGATAGCCCTCTACATTTTTACGCATTGCGGTAAACATCCGGGTGTGGGCCATGCTGATCCACGGTTGATCCTGATTAAACAGAACCTGAGCCTGCTCATAGAGTTTCGCGCGTTCGGCCGGATCTACTTTAGCCCGTGCTTCGTCGAGCAGTGCCTGGAATTTCTCGTTGCACCAGCGTGCATAGTTTTCGCCGTTCTTGGCAGCTTCGCAACTGAGCATAGGCGTCAGGAAGTTATCCGGGTCGCCGTTGTCGCCCGCCCATCCGGCCGAGACCATGTCGTGCTCGCCGGCCTTGGCGCGTTTAAGCATTTCGCCCCATTCCATCACGCGAATATCGATCTTGATCCCGACTTTCGCCAGGTCAGCCTGCATCATCTGCGCGCCGAGCATCGGGTTGGGGTTGGTCGGGCCGCCGCCGTTGCGGGTAAACAGGGTAAACACGGTGCCGTCCGGAACCCCGGCTTCCTTGAGCAGGGCGCGGGCCTTGTCGAGGTCACGTGGCGGGTTCTTCAGGTCGTGGTTGTAGCCGAGCAGGGTTGGCGGGTACGGGTTGACCGCGACCGAGGCATTGCCCTTGCCAAACAAGGCGTTGACGTAGGCTTCCTTGTCGAAGGCGATGTCGATGGCCTTACGTACACGCACGTCGCTCATGTACTTGTGCTGGGTGTTCATGGCGATGTACGAGACGGTCATCGCGTCCAGCTCATCGACTTTCAGGTTGCTGTCTTTCTTGATGCTCGGGATGTCGTCCGGTTTCGGATACAGAGCGATCTGGCACTCGTTGGCCTTGAGCTTTTGCAGGCGTACGTTGTTGTCGGTGGCGATGGCCAGGATCAACGCGTCAGCCGGCGCCTTGCCACGGAAGTAATCCGGGTTGGCCTTGAAGCGCACCTGAGCGTCTTTGGCGTAGCGCTGGAAGATGAACGGGCCGGTGCCGACCGGCTTGTTGTTGAGGTCGCCGGTCTTGTTGGCCTTGAGCAACTGGTCGGCGTATTCGGCCGGATAGATCGAGGAGAACGCCATCGCGATATCGGCCAGGAACGGCGCTTCGCGGCGGGTCAGGGTGAACTTGACAGTGTTGTCGTCGACTTTTTCGACGTTTTTCAGCAGTTCCTTGAAGCCCATGCTTTCAAAGTACGGGAAGCCCACGCTCGACAGTTTGTGCCATGGGTGGTTCGGGTCCAGCTGACGCTGGAAGCTCCAGACCACGTCGTCGGCGTTCATGTCGCGGGTCGGCTTGAAATATTCGGTGGTGTGAAACTTGACGCCTTTGCGCAGGTGGAACGTGTAGGTCAGGCCGTCTTCGCTGATGTCCCAGGACTCGGCGAGAGCCGGGATCACTTCAGTGGTGCCAGGCTTGAAGTCGGCCAGGCGGTTGAAGATGGTTTCGGCCACAGCGTCCGCCGTGACTGCAGTTGTGTACTGGACCATATCGAAGCCTTCCGGACTGGCTTCGGTGCAGACCACCAAGGGTTTGGCCGAGACGCCAACAGCGACACTCAGCAACGCAGCCGCGATGGCCGCACGTAGGGGAAGCATTTTCATCGATAACCCTCTGCAATCGGTTGAAGACAAAAAACCGAACGGCCGACTCATCATGAGTCAGCCGTCGGTTGGCGTTTTTTACAGGATGTTGAATGGAATCGTGGTCACGAGACGGAACTCGTTGATGCTGCCATCCAGCTGGTTTTCACTGGCACGGTGTGCGGTGTAGGTTGCGCGTATTGCGGTAGCCTTGAGCGGCCCGCTTTGCACGGCGTATGCGGCGCCGATACCGTATTCGTAATGATGTTCTCCATCCATCGCCAGCACGCTGTCGTATGCGCCACCTTTGTAGTGAGTACCGTCGATGCCCCAGCCGCGAGCGCTGTAGATGTTGAACTTCAGGCCAGGCACGCCGTACTCGGCCATGTTCAGACCGTAAGCGACCTGGAACGACTTCTCGTTCGGACCGTTGAAGTCCGAGAGCAGGGAGTTGGCCAGGTAGATGCCGTTGGTTTCGTGCAGGTAGTCGAAGTACTCGTTACCGTTAATTTCCTGGTACGAGAAGGTCAGGCTATGGGCCTGGTGAGTCAGACCCAGCGACAGCGAGTAGGTATCGTTGTCGATTTCGCCCAGCTTCTTTTTGCCTTCATCGACGGTCTTGTAGTAGTTCAGACCGGTGGTCAGGCTGAGGATCTGGCTGTCGCCCAGCTCGTGGGTAGCGCCGAAGTAGTACTGTTTCCACATGTCTTCAGCCTGAGTTGCCCACAGGCTGGTTTTCAGACTGGCAAACGGTTGGTAGGAAATACCAGCGGTGTTGACGTGATCAATTTCAATGAGCGTGTCAGCATATTCGGAGCGGAACTTGCGCTGGCTTTCTTCCATACGTGGCGAGTTCTTGTCGAACGTGGCGATGTCGAAGGTCAGGTTTTCCAACTCTTCGCTGTGCAAGCTGACACCCTGGAAGCTCGAAGGAAGAGCGCGGTTGCCGATCACATCGACCATCGGGCTGCTGAAGTTTTGGCGGCCGGCGGTCAGAGTGGTATTTGAAACCCGCGCCTTGACGTTGGCCAGACCCAGTTTGCTCCACTGTCCCTCCGCATCGCCACCATCTCGGGTCAGGGTCCGGTTGTTACCGGAGGCGACGTTAGGAATCGGCGCCCCACCGACGTTTGCAGCGAGGTTTTTACGATCACGTTCAAGGGCTACAGCGTTGTAGACCGCCACTTCAGTGCTGATGCCGACAGTACCTTCGGTGAACCCCGAGTTGTACTTGAGAATCGTGCCTTGTACCCAGTTGATCCGGCGATCAGTAAGTTCGGTTGTACCGTTTTTTTGGTACTTGAACTTGGCGCCACGTTTCAATTGCTCATTGGCGTACCAGTTACGTGTCGTACCGGTGATCGACTGTCCTTCGACGAAGCCGGTTGCTTCAGCCTGGGCGCTCTTGGTGTTGACGGTCACCGGAGTGAATGCCTGACTCTGGGTTTCCGCATAAGCCGTGGCGGTGACGCTGCTGATGGCCAGGGCCAGTATCGCGGTGCTGCTCAGTTTCATGGGTGAAGCTCCTTTACTTTCTTTTTATGCCGGCTTTTTTTGGTATGCCGGTTATTGGTTTAGAACTCATTCACACATCGCAAACGTTTGCCAAAGGCCAGATTGGCGAATTTCGGCAAAGCGCTTGCGTGAGGGGCTTGACAGTGCCCCCCAGCGTTGCGGCTAAAACGGTTGGTTTAATCGATACCGACACCCGAGAAAACGTTGCGACCGAACGGGCTGACTTTGAACCCTTCGATCCTCGCGCTTAACGGCTGGTTGACCGTCGAGTGGGCGATAGGCGTGATTGGCACTTGCTGTTTAAGCAATTGCTGAGCCTGTTTGTAGAGCACGGTGCGCTGGTCGCGGTCGGTGACGACCTTGGCCTGTTTGATCAGCTTGTCGTACGCCGGATCGCACCACATGGAGTAGTTGTTGCCGCCAATGGCATCGCAGCTGTACAACGTGCCGAGCCAGTTGTCCGGATCCCCATTGTCACCGGTCCAGCCGATCAGGCTGATGTCGTGCTCGCCATTTTTGGTGCGCTTGATGTACTCGCCCCATTCGTAGCTGACGATCTTCACTTTCAGGCCGATCTTGGCCCAGTCCGCCTGGAGCATTTCGGCCATCAGTTTGGCGTTCGGGTTGTATGGACGCTGCACCGGCATCGCCCACAGGGTGATCTCGGTGCCTTCTTTGACGCCAGCAGCCTTGAGCAGCTCTTTGGCTTTTTCCGGGTTGTAGGCGGCGTCTTTGATGCTGTCGTCGTAGGACCACTGGGTCGGTGGCATGGCGTTCACGGCCAGTTGGCCGGCGCCTTGATAAACAGCGTTGAGAATCCCTTGTTTATTCACCGCCATGTCCAGCGCCTGGCGCACTTCGAGCTGGTCGAAGGGCTTGTGGCGCACGTTATAGGCGATGTAGCCGAGGTTGAAACCCGGCTTGGAGATCAGTTGCAGTTTCGGATCGGCCTTCAGCGCTTCAACATCGGCAGGGCGCGGATGCAGGGTGATCTGGCATTCGCCGGCCTTGAGCTTCTGCACGCGCACCGAGGCGTCGGTGTTGATCGCGAAGATCAGGTTGTCGAGTTTGACCCGGCTCGGATCCCAGTAATGTTTATTACCGGTGTAACGAATGTTCGAGTCTTTCTGATAACTCTTGAACACGAACGGCCCGGTGCCGATCGGTTTCTGGTTGATATCGCTCGGCTTGCCTTCGGCCAGCAGTTTGTCGGCGTATTCGGCGGACAGGATGGAGGCGAAGCTCATGGCGATGTTCTGAACGAACGCGGCGTCGACGCTGTTGAGCGTGAACTCCACGGTCAGCGGCCCGGTCTTTTCGACCTTGGCGATGTTCTTGTTCAGGCTCATGCCGTTGAAGTACGGGAATTCGGTGGGATAAGCCTTACGGAAAGGTTGCTGGGCATCGAGCATGCGATTAAACGTGAACAACACGTCATCGGCGTTGAAATCGCGGGTCGGCTTGAAGTACGGCGTTGTATGAAACTTCACACCTTCACGCAGGTGAAAGGTGTACTCGAGACCATCCTCGGAAATATCCCACTGGGTTGCCAGGCCAGGTACAACATTGGTCGCACCTTTTTCGAACTCGACCAAGCGGTTGTACAGCGGTTCGGCGGCATCGTTATCGGTGGCCGTCGTGTACTGCGCGGTATCAAAACCCGCCGGGCTGCCTTCAGAGCAGAACACCAGACTTTTGCTGGCGGCGAAACTGGCGGACGAGGCGGCCAACAGGCCGGCGCCCAGCAATGCGGAAAAAATCAAGGTATGGCGCATGACGCTCCCTCTTTTTTAGTGTTGTTCAACGCGCCGTCGTCTCATCCGGAGACGTTTTGGCAGCATTGAGCTCAATCCAGTACGTGCAGCAAACCGGTGGCCCACGCAGAAACTGGTCAGTACCCGACGGTAGGGGCCGCGGTCCTGGCAGTAAATGCGTAAATGCCTTAAAGCTCGTAGGAAAAGGCGACGCGTCCTATACCACTGTGGTAATCCGCAGCGGAATTGGTTGTAGGCAATTTCCTAACTTCCCGGCAGGTAAAACAACGGCGACGTCAAAAACGTCGCCGTTGCAGTGCCTTATTTGCTGACGCTGACGCCGTAGAAGGAGTTCAAGCCGAATGGGCTGATCTTGAAGTCCTGCACGTTGGCGCGCATGGGTTGATACACCGTCGAGTGAGCGATAGGTGTCATCGGGACTGCATCTTTGAGGACGTGTTGTGCCTCTTTGTACAGTTCGGTGCGCTTACCTTGGTCGGTTGTACGCTTGGCTTCTTTGACGAGGCCATCGAACTTCTTGTCGCACCACTTGGAGAAGTTGTTGCCGCTGAGCGAGTCGCAGCCGAACAGCACGTTCAGCCAGTTGTCCGGATCACCATTGTCACCGCTCCAGCCAATGATCATGGCCTGGTTCTCGCCACCTTTGGAGCGCTTGATGTACTCGCCCCACTCGTAGCTGGTGATCTTCACTTTCAAGCCGATCTTGGCCCAGTCGGACTGGAGCATTTCAGCCATCAGTTTGGCGTTCGGGTTGTATGGACGCTGCACCGGCATCGCCCACAGCACGATCTCGGTACCTTCCTTGACGCCGGCTTCCTTGAGCAGCTGTTTGGCTTTCTCAGGATCGTACTTGGCGTCCTTTATGGTGGTGTCGTAAGACCACTGGGTCGGCGGCATGGCATTGACGGCCAGTTGGCCGGCGCCCTGGTAAACCGAGTCGATGATCTGCGGCTTGTTCACCGCCATGTCCAGCGCCTGACGTACACGCAGGTCTGCCAGCGGGTTGGCTTCGTTGCTGCCCTTGACCTTGTCCATCACGTTGTAGGCGATGTAACCCAGGTTGAAACCAGCCTGGTCAGGCATTTTCAGGGTTTTGTCTTCTTTCAGCGCTTTCAGGTCGGCTGGACGCGGGAACAGGGTGACCTGGCACTCGTTCTTTTTCAGCTTCTGAATACGTACCGACGGGTCGGTGGTGATGGCGAAGATCAGGTTGTCGATCTTCACATCCTCAGGCTTCCAGTAATCCTTGTTGCCGGTGTAACGGATGTTGGAATCTTTCTGGTAGCTCTTGAACACGAACGGACCAGTGCCGATCGGCTTCTGGTTGATGTCGGCAGCCTTGCCTTCTTTCAGCAGCTGCGCTGCGTACTCGGCGGACTGCACCGAGGCGAAGCTCATGGCCATGTTCTGGATGAACGCGGCATCCACTTCTTTCAACGTGAACTTGACGGTGTGGTCGTCGACTTTATCGATCTTGGTGATGTTGGTGTCCATCCCCATGTCGGTGAAGTACGGGAATTCGGTCGGGTACGCCTTACGGAACGGGTCATCCTTGTTAATCATGCGATTGAAGGTGAACAGCACGTCGTCGGCGTTGAACTCACGAGTCGGCTTGAAATACGGGGTGGTGTGGAACTTGACGCCTTCACGCAGGTGGAAGGTGTACGTCAGGCCATCATCGGAAATGTCCCACTTGGTCGCCAGACCAGGAATCACGGCGGTGCCGCCGCGCTCGAACTGGGTCAGGCGGTTGAACATGGTTTCGGCTGAGGCGTCGAAGTCGGTTCCGGTGGTGTACTGGCCTGGGTCGAAACCGGCCGGGCTGCCTTCGGAGCAGAACACCAGGTTAGTCGCAGCGGATGCGAAAGGTGCGGAGGCTAACAAGCCTGCGCCGACTAAAAACGGAATGACCGCGTGTTTAAGCATGTTGGCCTCATGATTTGTTGTCATTTTTTAGTTGTGAGGTACGACCTCGTGAGTCGTGCCTGCGGATACTTATGCAGGGGCCATACCCATTGCAAGATCCAGAGTGACTGCCGGCCTCAAAGCGTGGCACGAACGTACCTTAATGTCGCATCTGTATAACTTCTGACGCATTTGACCGTTTGCGGGTGGTTTTTACGGTGCAAATGAAGCCCCAAAACGGTGCATTGGTCACGTTGTGCGCGCCGCCTTGGGGCTTGGTGTTACTTATTTATACCCACGCCATAGAACGGGGTTAGACCGAACGGGCTGATCCGGAAGTCGGTGACTTCCTTGCGCAGCGGCTGGAACACCGTGGAGTTGGCAATCGGCGTGATCGGCACTTGCTGTTTAAGGATCAGTTGCGCCTGTTGATACAGTTTTACTCGTTGATCTTTGTCGGTGGACAATTTGGCCTGTTGCACCAGTTTGTCGTAGGTCGGATCACACCATTTGGCGTAGTTGCTGCCTTTTACCGCTGCGCAGCTGTAAAGCACGCCAAGCCAGTTGTCCGGGTCACCGTTGTCACCTGTCCAACCATAGATCATGGCGTCGTGTTCGCCATTTTTCGCGCGTTTGATGTACTCGCCCCATTCATAGCTGACGATGTTGGCCTTGATGCCGATCTTCTCCCAATCCTGCTGGATCATCTGCGCCGACATCCGCGCATTCGGGTTGGACGCGCGTTGCACTGTCATTGCCCAAAGGTTGATGGTTGTACCCGGTGCAACCCCTGCTTCTTTCAGTAGCACCCGCGCTTTGACCGGATCGTAGGGCGCATCCTTGATGTTCGGGTCATACGACCATTGCGCCGGCGGCAAAGCGTTTTGGGCCAACTGGCCGGCGCTTTGGTAAACGGCTTTGATGATTGCCGGTTTGTCGATGGCCATGTCCAGCGCCTGCCGGACTTTAAGCTGATCCAGAGGCGCGTGGGTGGTGTTG
The DNA here is from genome assembly GCF_059429415.1 of Pseudomonas sp. CH61. NCBI lineage: Bacteria > Pseudomonadati > Pseudomonadota > Gammaproteobacteria > Pseudomonadales > Pseudomonadaceae > Pseudomonas > Pseudomonas sp. CH61. The sequence continues at coordinate 190,766 of NZ_CM182098.1, forward strand.
TAGGCGAGGAAGCCGAGGTTGAAACCGGCCTGCTTGAGCACGCGCAGGTTTGGGTCTTTTTCCATCACTTCGATGTCGGCCGGGCGTGGGTAGCCGCTGACCTGACATTCGCCGGCCTTGAGTTTTTGCAGGCGTACGGCGGCGTCGGGGGTGATCGAGAAGATCAGGTTATCGATTTTGACGTCTTCGGGTTTCCAGTAGGCGGTGTTGGCGGCATAGCGGATTTGCGAATCCTTCTGGTAGCGCTTGAACACGAACGGGCCGGTGCCGATCGGCTTCTGGTTGAGGTCGGCGGCTTTGCCTTCCTTCAACAGTTGGGCGGCGTATTCAGCCGATTGCACCGAGGCGAAGCTCATGGCGAGGTTTTGCACGAAGGCGGCGTCGACGTTGTTGAGGTTGAAGCGCACGGTGTTTTCGTCGAGTTTTTCTACCGATTTGATCGTGGTGTTCAGGCCCATGTCGGTGAAGTACGGGGATTCGGCGGGGTAGGCCTTGCGGAAGGCGTTGTCCGGGTCGAGCAGGCGCTGGAAGGTGAAGAGCACGTCGTCGGCGTTGAAGTCGCGGGTCGGTTTGAAGTAGTCGGTGGTGTGGAATTTTGCGTTTTGGCGCAGGTGGAAGGTGTATTGCAGGCCATCGTTGGAGATGTCCCATTTTGTTGCCAGGCCGGGTTCGATGTCGGTGCCGCCGCGTTTGAATTGGGTCAGGCGGTTGAAGACGGTTTCGGCGGAGGCGTCGAAGTCGGTACCGCTGGTGTATTGGCTGGGGTCGAAGCCCGCCGGGCTGGCTTCGGAGCAGTAGACCAGGGTGGTGGCGGCGTTTGCCAGTGGGGCGGTTGTGGCCAGGGCCAGGGAGATCAAGAGCGGTTTGAGGGTGAATCTTGGCATGGAGTCCCCGGGGAGATTGGAGGTGGTTGTTGGTTGAGGTTAGCGGGGATCTGGGGGTGTTCGGAAATATCGTTTTTCTTGGGGAGGTGTCTAACTCGGTATATCTGGAGTTTTGTGGGTATATCCGTTGCTGCGGTTAGGGCTGCTTAGGGTTCCGCCCTTACGGCCATCCCTTTCAAGGTCTTCGGTAAAATCCCCTGAAATTTCATTCAGGGATCCCCAAACGATGTGGGCCGATGTTCTAGCGCGTTTCGAGAAAAAAGCACCTGCCAGTGTCATGGCTAAATTGGCGCTGGAGCAGGCTATTGCCCCTGAGTGGGTCGATCAGGTTTTCGAAGAGCATCGGCAACGGCAGTATTCTCGTGAGCTGCTGTTCTCGACCATCATCAAGCTGATGTCCCTTGTTTCATTGGGCCTGAAGCCATCCCTGCACGCCGCCGCGCGGCAACTGGAAGATCTTCCTGTCAGTTTGGCGGCTCTCTACGACAAGATCAGTCGTACCGAGCCGGCGCTGTTGCGCGCCCTGGTTACGGGCTGCGCTCAACGCCTGACTCCAACCATAAAAGAGCTGGGTTGCACGACGATGCTGCCGGGTTGGCAGGTTCGGGTAGTGGACGGTAATCACTTGGCATCCACTGAGAAACGTCTGGGAGCTTTACGTCACGAGCGCGGCGCCGCTCGTCCCGGTTTTTCGGTGGTGGCCTACGACCCCGACCTCGATCAGGTCATCGACCTTCAGGCGTGTGAGGATGCCTACGCAAGCGAGCGTGTTTGCGTGCTGCCGCTGTTGGCTGATGCCGAGCCGGGCCAAGTGTGGTTGGCTGATCGACTCTATTGCACGCTCCCGGTCATGGAAGCTTGTGAGCAGGCCCAGACCTCCTTTGTCATTCGCCAGCAAGCCAAGCATCCACGCTTGATTCAAGAAGGTGAGTGGCAAGAGCCGGTGCCTGTGGAAACAGGCACTGTGCGTGAGCAGATCATCCAGGTCAGAGGCGGTTACCAATGTCGGCGTGTCGAACTGACGCTTCATTCGCCAACGGACTCGGGAGACAGCAGCTTGATGTTCTGGAGCAACCTACCCCAAAGCGTCAGTGCACAGCAGATCGCAGAGCTCTATCGCCGCCGCTGGAGCATTGAAGGTATGTTCCAGCGACTGGAAGCGATTCTGGAAAGTGAAATCGAAACCCTTGGCAGCCCAAAGGCTGCCTTGCTCGGGTTCGCCACTGCGGTATTGGCTTACAACGTCCTGGCCGTCCTCAAACGAAGTGTCGAGCAAGCTCACCGGGAGACTCAGCCTGAAGGATGGGAAGCCTCCATCTATCACTTGGCGGTTCAGGTCAGGAGTGGTTATGAGGGAATGCAGATTGCGCTGCCCTCGGAATATCTTCCCGTTGTCCCTCTGGAGCAACTGGCCCAGCGCTTGTTGGAGCTGGCCAGAAACATCCAGCCCAAACAAGTTGCGAAAAGCCCCCGCGGTCCCAAGGTGCCTAAACCCAAGACATGGGTTCAAGGTACAGCGGTCCATGCTCATGTTTCAACGGACAGAGTTATCAAGGCTGCCAAAACGAAAAGACCTTGAAAGGGATGGCCCTTACGGCGGGTCACTTTTTCCAGACGCCGAAAAAGTAACCAAAAAGGCTTGCTCCTACGTGCGGCCCGCTCGCTGGGGCTCGGGGTTCCTTCGCTCCGGGATCGATCCGGGCGCAGCGCCTACGGTTTGCTTCGCTGCACCTCCTCTCGCTGTGTTTGGCTGCGCCAAACGGTCGCTGCGCTCCCACGCCCGGATCAATCCCTCCACTCAGCCTTCCGACGTCGCCCGTGGATCAAGATCAAGAGCTGCAGCCGAGCTAACGCTCATCCTGTGAGTGGTGAAGAGCGGGTGTTCGGCTTTGGTTTTGTGGTGAATTCGCCCCTCACCCCAGCCCTCTCCCGAGGGAGAGGGAGCCGATGGTGGGCCTCTCAGAATCTGAGTTCGCCTCGGTATTCCAAGTCGGCGTAACTCTCCCAAACACCTCGGTCAGTCCCCTCTCCCTCCGGGAGAGGGCTAGGGTGAGGGGCTTTTGATCTGTTTCAGAATCTGAGTTCGACTCGGTATTTCAAGTCGGCGTAGCTCTCCCAAACACCACGGTCAGTCCCCTCTCCCTCCGGGAGAGGGCTAGGGTGAGGGTTGGCTTTTGGCTGTTTAAATTTGTGTCAAATAACCAGAACCTTCCCACAAGGTTTTCAGGTTGTCCGTCGGACGTGGGCTCTCTAGTCTCAGAGTGTCGCTGAAAACTCAGCGATCGGGAGGTGAGATTCCCGGTTATTGAATTTGGAAACCTGCACAAGCCACCTCATAATCGCCGCCAGCTCATGCTGTCAGCAGTTTTTATGGCGGCTATGTACGGGCGGACTTTTGTCCGGCCGGGTTGGTTTCCTTACCGGTAATCTCACTCCGTACATAGTTGCCACCTCATTTCTCGAGTGAGATCGGAAATGAATGGCGTCAGTTCATAAGGAAATTTTTCATGGATAAATTGATACCTGACCCACCCCTCGATACCCCACTCGAAGACGCCATCCGCGCCGACGACCAGATCAAAACCCGCGAAGCCATCAAGCGCGCCCTGGATTTCTACCTCAGCCCCGAACCCCTCAAACCCCGCCAACCCAGCACGATGTTCCTGATCCAGCCGAACATCGACACCGAAAGCCTGCTGGCGCATGCCTGTGAGTCACTCGCGTCGGCGAACACGCTAACGGGTAATTTTGCCGATCAATTGGGCCGGCCTGAGCGTCATACGGCGTTGGCGATTCAGCAGATCATCATGCTGGCCGAGCTGGCGGTGAATCGGGCGCTGGATCGGGTTGATCCGCAGGGCTGACGATCGCGTTATCGTTCATCGCGAGCAGGCTCACTCCTACAGGGGAATGCATTCCAAAGTGTAGGAGTGAGCCTGCTCGCGATGGCGACGGAACATTCAACACAAAATTTGCGGGCACAAAAAAACCGCCGACCCTTCACAGATCGGCGGTTTTTTATTCAGCTCGAATCACATCACTGCATCAACACTTCAATCGAACCATCAGCGGTCATGCTGACCTGGCTCGTACCCGCTTCAACTTCCGGCGTCACCGGCGCCGAGTCCATCGCCGCCGCTTTCATCATCATCGGTGCGCGCAGGTACGGTTGTGGATAACCGTTGCTGTTGAGGTTCAGGTTGACGATTTTGTAGCCCTTGCCGCCCAGCGCATCGGTGGCAAGCTGCGCGCGGGCCTTGAAGGCGGTCACGGCCTCTTTGAGCAACTGGTCTTCACTGGATTTGCGGGTCGGGTCGGCGATGGCGAAGTCCATGCCGCCCATTTTCAGGTCGCCCAGCAGTTCGCCGGTGAGTTTGGACAGCGCGGCGAAGTCAGAGCTTTCCAGGCGCAGTTCGGCGCGTTCACGCCAGCCGGTGATCTTCTGGCCCTTGGTGTCGTAGATCGGGTAGCTGTTGCGGCTGCCTTGGCGCAGGGTGATGTCTTTGACTTGCTTGGCCTGGGCCAGGGCCTTGTTCATGGTGGTGCTGACGTCGGCGGCGAGTTTCGCCGGGTCGGTGTTTTGCTCTTCGGTGTAGAGGGTGACGATCATCAGGTCGCGGGCGACTTCCGTGCTGACTTCGGCGCGCAGGGAAATCTGGTTGTAGTGCAGCTCATCGGCGGCGAGGGCCGGAAGGCTGGCGACGCTGCCGATGGTGAGGGCGAGAAGGGCGGCGCTGCGGCGAAATGTGTGCATGAAAGCTCCTTGATGAGGGCGCAGGTGATGATTCGGGGGCCTGCGTGAAACCATCAGACTCTAGCTTTTATGATCCGGTTCGCCCAGTTACAACTTCTATACAGATGGCCGGGGCTGCTGCGCAGCCAATCGCGAGCAGGCTCGCTCCCACAGGGGAATGCATTTCAAAGGTGGGAGCGAGCCTGCTCGCGAAGAGGCCCTTATAGCCGCCGAAGATGTTTTCGCCATGTGGTCGTTTGCCGCACTTTCGCCTCTCAAGCCCGCGGCTTGGTTATACTCCGTGCGATCCGCCTGGAGCGCTCATCAGGAGAGCTCATGCTCGCCCCCGTACAATTGACTTCCGCCACTCGCCAGAACCTCTGGCGGCTGACTTTCATCCGCACTCTGGTGCTCGCCGCGCAGGCTGGCTCCGTAGGCCTGGCCTACTGGCTGCAACTGCTGCCGTTGCCGTGGGTGCAACTGGCGATGACCCTTGGCTGCTCGACGCTGCTTTGCGTGTTCACTGCCGTGCGCCTGCGAACTTCGTGGCCAGTGACGGAACTCGAATATGCGCTGCAACTGGCCTGTGATCTGGTGATCCACAGTGCGCTGCTGTACTTCTCCGGCGGTTCGACCAACCCCTTTGTTTCCTATTATCTGGTGCCACTGACCATCGCTGCGGTGACGCTGCCGTGGCGCTATTCGGTGATTCTGTCCGGCATCGCGCTGGCGCTGTACACGGTAATGCTGACGCGTTTCTATCCGCTGGAAACCCTGCCAGTGGCCCGCGAGAACTTGCAGATCTACGGCATGTGGCTGAGCTTTGCACTGGCCGCTGCGGTGATCACCTTCTTCGCCGCGCGCATGGCTGAAGAGTTGCGCCGTCAGGAAGAATTGCGTGCGATCCGTCGTGAAGAAGGCCTGCGCGATCAGCAATTGTTGGCCGTCGCCACTCAAGCCGCCGGCGCTGCGCATGAACTCGGCACGCCGCTGGCGACCATGAGCGTGTTGCTCAAGGAAATGCAGCAGGATCATCCCGACCCGATGCTGCAGGACGATCTGAAGGTGCTGCAGGATCAGGTCAAACTCTGCAAAGAAACCCTGCAGCAACTGGTGCGCGCCGCTGAAGCCAATCGGCGTCTGGCAGTAGAAATGCAGGACGTCACCGACTGGCTCGACGAAGCGCTGAACCGCTGGCACCTGATGCGTCCGGAGGCCAGTTACCGTTTCCACCGTCTCGGCCAAGGCACGGTGCCGCGCATGGCGCCGCCGCCGGATCTGACGCAGGCGCTGTTGAATTTGCTCAACAACGCCGCCGATGCCTGTCCGGAAAACCTCAAAGTGACCCTGGACTGGGACGTCGAGAACCTGACCATCAGCATTCGTGACCACGGCGCCGGTGTGCCGCTGGCCATCGCCGAACAGATCGGCAAACCGTTTTTTACCACCAAGGGCAAAGGTTTCGGCCTGGGCCTGTTTTTGAGCAAGGCCAGCGTGACACGCGCCGGCGGCTCAGTGAAACTCTATAGTCATGAGGAAGGCGGCACGCTCACCGAGCTGCGCCTGCCCCACGGCGCCCGAGGAGACCAACATGAGTGACGAAATCCAAGTCGAAGGCGAAGAACTGCCGCATTTGCTGCTGGTCGACGACGACGCAACGTTCACCCGAGTGATGGCCCGTGCCATGGCTCGGCGTGGCTTTCGCGTCAGCACTGCCGGCTCGGCCGAAGAAGGCCTGACCATCGCCCAGGCCGATCTGCCTGATTACGCTGCGCTCGACCTGAAAATGGACGGCGACTCCGGTCTGGTGCTGCTGCCCAAGCTGCTGGAACTGGACCCGGAAATGCGCGTGGTGATCCTCACCGGTTATTCGAGCATCGCCACCGCGGTCGAAGCGATCAAGCGCGGCGCCTGCAACTACCTGTGCAAGCCGGCCGATGCCGACGACGTGCTGGCCGCGTTGTTGTCCGAGCACGCCGACCTCGACAGTCTGGTGCCGGAAAACCCGATGTCGGTCGATCGCCTGCAGTGGGAACACATCCAGCGCGTGCTCACCGAGCACGAAGGCAACATCTCCGCCACTGCCCGCGCTTTGGGCATGCACCGCCGCACCCTGCAGCGCAAACTGCAGAAGCGCCCGGTTCGTCGCTGAACCTGCGCTGAACGACTATCGCCAGCCCTCGCGATAAAACGCACCGATCATCTATGATCGGTGCGTGTCTGTTCTTTTCTATATCGAGCCTTATCCATGAATCAGAACGCTGAATATTCCGCGGTCAACGATGCTGTGCGCGGGCAGTTTTTTCGCAAAGTGTGGGCGATCATCACGCCTTATTGGCGCAGCGAAGAGAAGGGCAAGGCCTGGACGCTATTGATTGCGGTGATCGCGCTGTCGTTGCTCAGCGTGGGCATCTCGGTGTGGTTCAACACCTGGTACAAGGATTTTTACAACGCCCTGCAAAAGAAGGATGAAGTGGCGTTCTGGCGTTTGATTCTGTATTTCTGCGGGATTGCGGCTGTGGCAATTGTCGGTGCCGTGTACAGGCTCTATCTGACTCAGATGCTGACGATTCGCTGGCGGGCCTGGCTCACCGAAAAGCATTTCTCGCGTTGGCTTGCCGACAAGAATTACTACCAGCTGGAGCAGGGCGGTTACACCGATAACCCGGACCAGCGGATTTCCGAAGACCTCAACAACTTCACCTCCAACACCCTCGAACTGGGCATCGGCCTGCTGCGCAATATCGTCAGTCTGGTGTCATTCTCGATCATTCTCTGGGGCGTGTCGGGCAGCATCGAAGTCTATGGCATCACCATTCCCGGCTACATGTTCTGGTGTGTGCTGGTGTATGCGGTGGTGGGCAGTTGGCTGACGCATTTGATTGGTCGTCGCTTGATCGGTCTGAACAACCAACAACAACGCTTTGAAGCCGACCTGCGTTTTTCCATGGTGCGGATTCGCGAGAATGCCGAAAGCATCGCGTTGTACAACGGTGAGCCGAACGAAAATCGTCGTCTGAGCGCCCGCTTCGGCAATGTCTGGCACAACTTCTGGGACATCATGAAAGTGTCCAAGCGCCTGACCTTTTTCACCGCTGGTTACAGTCAGGCGGCCATTATCTTTCCGTTTATCGTGGCTTCGCCGCGTTACCTCGCCGGCAAGATCGAGCTGGGTGAGCTGATGCAGATCAGCTCGGCATTCGGCAACGTCCAGGAGAGTTTCAGCTGGTTCATCAGTGCGTACCAGAGCCTCGCTTCCTGGCGCGCCACCTGTGATCGTCTGCTGAGTTTCCGTCAGGCCATGACCGACAACGAAGAGCGCACGCCAGCGATCGACGTGCAGAATCAGGGCAGCGAATTGCAGGTGCACAGCCTCGGTCTGGATCTGGCCGACGGTCGTCATCTGCTGACCAATGCCGACATGACCGTCGAAGCGGGCGAGCGAGTGATGCTCAGCGGGCGTTCGGGCAGCGGCAAGTCGACGCTGTTGCGAGCAATGGGCCATTTGTGGCCAGCGGGCCACGGCAACATCCGCTTGCCGGCGGCACGTTATCTGTTCCTGCCACAGAAACCGTATCTGCCGATCGGCACTCTGCGCGAGGCGTTGAGTTATCCACAACCGGGCGACACTTACGCGCCGGAGCGTTATGCACAAGTGTTGGAAACCTGCCGCTTGCCGCATCTGGTCGCGCGGCTGGACGAGGCCAATCACTGGCAACGCATGCTCTCGCCGGGCGAACAGCAACGACTGGCCTTCGCTCGCGCGTTGCTATACGCACCACAGTGGCTGTACATGGACGAAGCCACTTCGGCGATGGATGAGGAAGACGAAGCGACGCTGTATCAGGCGTTGATTGATCAGATACCGGGGTTGAGCATTGTCAGTGTCGGCCATCGCAGCAGCTTGAAACGCTTCCACCCACGGCATGTGCGGATCGACAGCGGCCATTTGGTTGAACAGACCGTGACTGCCTGATCACCGCTAAACCCCTGTAGGAGTGAGCCTGCTCGCGATAGCGTAGGGTCAGTCACATTGATGCTGAATGTGCGGACGTCATCGCGAGCAGGCTCACTCCTACATAAAGCGATGTAAACCGGAAAGTGATCGTACAACCTGCTTGAGCTATCATGCCTCCAAGCCGAATTTTCGAGACTAGATGCACACCATGGAAAACCTGATCGAAACCCCGCGTCTCCCGCGCAAACGCCGCAGCCTGGCCCAGGAACTGGTGACGGTGCTGAGCGAGCAGATCCGCGATGGCCTGCTCAAGCGCGGTGACAAACTGCCTACCGAGTCGGCGATCATGGAAGCCCATGGCGTCAGCCGCACTGTGGTGCGCGAGGCGATTTCCCGTTTGCAGGCTGCAGGGCAAGTGGAAACCCGCCACGGCATCGGCACCTTCGTGCTCGACACACCGAGCCCGAGTGGTTTCCGCATCGACCCGGCCACCGTCGTCACCCTGCGTGATGTGTTGGCGATTCTCGAATTGCGCATCAGCCTCGAAGTGGAATCTGCCGGCCTTGCCGCGCAACGTCGCAGCGCCGAGCAACTGGCGACCATGCGCGCCGCGCTCGATGCGCTCAACGAAAGCGCAGCACACGCCAGCGATGCTGTGGCTTCAGATTTCGCTTTCCACCTGGAAATTGCCCTGTCCACCGGCAACCGTTACTTCACCGACATCATGACCCACCTGGGCACCAGCATCATTCCGCGTACGCGGCTGAATTCGGCGCGACTGGCTCATGATGATCAACAGCACTACATGGGGCGCCTGAGCCGAGAACACGAAGAAATCTACGACGCGATTGCCCGTCAGGATTCCGATGCGGCGCGTGCGGCGATGCGTCTGCATTTGACCAACAGCCGTGAAAGACTGCGCCAGGCCCATGAAGAGGCACAGGCGCAGGGGTGACGGGTAATTAAGGTTCGAGTCGAACTGTCAGCACTGGCGACGCAGAAACATTACTGGCGCGGGTAACGCTGTAGTCAAGCTTGGCGTTTGCACCCGGAACGAGGTTTTTCTCAAAAATATTTTTGGGAATAACGAAGATGACGGGCATTGACGTCGTTGAAGTCAATGTGAAATGAGTCTCGAAGTCGTTGCCGGAAGAGGTTTTTACGTACAGCGCAACGACGTCACCTACAACCGAGTTTTCGTAAGTCACCAATCCGTGAGCGTCTCCGTCTAACTTCCCAACAAAAAGAACGTCGTCTTTGGCCTCTTTGAGTACTGGTTTAGCGAGCGCGTTTACTTGTGCAGTCATGATCAAATTCCTTTTCGCTATCTGTTAAACCTTTGAATGAGCGCAAGCGACCGTATGCGGCGGATGCGCGGGCGGAGCCGGTTCGTTACTCCTCAGTCATTAAGCGAGTATTCGAAAATCGCTGGCACCTGTAAGAAATACCAGTTCCGACGAACGGTCACAGCTCCCGCACGACCAGATTCAGCCCTCGATCCGCAACCTCAACACCTGCGAAAACGGCTCCATACTCGACTCATCGGAAAACTTGTAGCGCAATTCGACCTCTCTGTTCAGGTACGGACGCAGCGCCTCTTTGGGGATCTGCAACTCGATCCCCGTCAGTTTTTCCATCTCGTCTTCAGCATCGTCCCAAGTGCCAGTGTCCACTTCTTCACCAATCCACTCCGGTTCTTCCGGGTCGCCGCCGAGAATCGGATAAACACTCCAGTTCGCCGGAAAATCGCTCGAATCCGGGACCTGTACGATCAATACATCGGGCAGCACGGATAGCTGCAGAGCGAGGGTGTCAGAGGCAGAGGAAGCGATTTGGGCGAGGGTCGGCGCAGCGTAATTCAAAGACATTTCGGTTTCCTTCGAAGGTCCGCCACGATCCTTCGTGGCAGTCGTCGCACCTTACCCGGCGTTTCTCCAGCGCTCAGTAAACGAATCTTGACCAAACATTTCTGCGCTAAAACCCTTTAAATACGGGCTTTTGCGACTATTCCTGCCAAGCCTTAAACAGCTTTGTCCGACAAAAAAACACCCACAACGATGAAATGCAGTTGACGGTTATTATTTAAGTTGTACGATGACCTACAACTTCAGCGAAGGCTGAACGGACCAATCACAAAAAACGTTGCTACCAGGGTGTTCGAATAATGAATCCACAAGAACTGAAGTCCATCCTCTCTGCCGGCCTGCTGTCTTTTCCGGTGACCGATTTCAACGCGCAGGGCGATTTCAACCGCGCAGGCTACATCGAACGTCTGGAATGGCTGGCTCCGTATGGCGCCTCGGCACTGTTCGCCGCCGGGGGCACCGGTGAGTTCTTCTCCCTGGCCGCCAGCGAATATTCGGAAATCATCAAGACTGCCGTCGATACTTGCGAAACCAGCGTGCCGATCCTCGCCGGTGTCGGTGGTTCGACCCGTCAGGCCATCGAATACGCTCAGGAAGCCGAGCGTCTGGGCGCCAAAGGCCTGTTGCTGCTGCCGCACTACCTGACCGAAGCGAGCCAGGACGGTGTTGCTGCTCACGTTGAAGCCGTGTGTAAATCGGTCAACATCGGCGTGGTCGTTTACAACCGCAACGTTTGCCGCTTGACCGCGCCGCTGCTGGAACGTCTGGCCGAGCGCTGCCCGAACCTGATCGGTTACAAGGACGGTCTGGGCGATATCGAGTTGATGGTGTCGATCCGTCGCCGCCTCGGTGATCGCTTCAGCTACCTGGGTGGCCTGCCGACCGCCGAAGTCTACGCAGCTGCCTACAAGGCGCTGGGCGTACCGGTTTACTCCTCGGCGGTGTTCAACTTCATTCCGAAAACCGCGATGGACTTCTACCACGCGATCGCCCGTGAAGATCACGCCACCGTCGGCAAGATCATCGACGACTTCTTCCTGCCGTACCTCGACATCCGCAACCGCAAGGCCGGTTACGCCGTGAGCATCGTCAAGGCAGGCGCAAAAATCGCCGGCTATGACGCAGGCCCGGTGCGGGCGCCGCTGACCGATCTGACCGGTGAAGAGTACGAAATGCTCGCCGCGCTGATCGACAAGCAAGGTGCGCAGTAACACCCGACAAAAACGCGGCCGCTGAGTAATCAGCGGCTTTTTGCGTAAAGGCTTTTAGTTTTGAGGGCTGCCCCTGTGACAAATGCAAAACGCTACGACAACTACATCAACGGCGAATGGGTTGCCGGTGCCGACTACTCGGCCAACATCAACCCGTCGGAACTGAGCGACACCATCGGCGATTACGCCAAGGCTGACCTGACTCAGGTTCACGCCGCCATCGACGCTGCCCGCGCCGCGTTCCCGGCCTATTCGACTTCGGGTATTCAGGCCCGTCACGACTCGCTGGATAAAGTCGGAACTGAGATTCTGGCTCGTCGCGAAGAACTCGGCACCCTGCTGGCCCGGGAAGAGGGCAAGACCCTGCCCGAAGCCATCGGCGAAGTGACCCGCGCCGGCAATATCTTCAAATTCTTCGCCGGTGAATGCCTGCGCCTGTCCGGTGACTACGTGCCGTCGGTGCGTCCGGGCGTCAACGTCGAAGTGACCCGCGAAGCGCTGGGCGTGGTCGGTCTGATTACCCCGTGGAACTTCCCGATCGCGATTCCGGCGTGGAAAATCGCACCAGCCTTGGCCTACGGCAACTGCGTGGTGTTGAAACCGGCCGATCTGGTGCCGGGTTGCGCCTGGGCACTGGCGGAAATCATCTCTCGCGCAGGCTTCCCGGCCGGCGTGTTCAACCTGGTGATGGGCAGCGGTCGCGTAGTTGGCGATGCGCTGGTGCAGAGCCCGAAAGTCGACGGCATCAGCTTCACCGGTTCGGTGGGCGTGGGTCGTCAGATCGCGGTCAACTGCGTGTCGCGCCAGGCCAAGGTTCAGCTGGAAATGGGCGGCAAGAACCCGCAGATCATTCTCGACGACGCCGACCTCAAGCAAGCGGTCGAGCTGTCGGTGCAGAGCGCGTTCTACTCCACCGGACAGCGTTGCACCGCGTCGAGCCGTTTGATCGTCACTGCCGGGATTCACGACAAGTTCGTCGAGGCCATGGCCGAGCGCATGAAGTCGATCAAGGTCGGCCACGCACTGAAATCCGGCACCGATATCGGTCCAGTGGTTTCGCAAGCGCAGCTGGAACAGGACATGAAGTACATCGATATCGGCCAGTCCGAAGGTGCGCGTCTGGTCAGTGGCGGCGGTCTGGTAACTTGCGACACCGAAGGTTACTTCCTCGCGCCAACGCTGTTTGCCGACAGTGAAGCGTCGATGCGCATCAGCCGCGAAGAGATCTTCGGCCCGGTGGCCAACATCGTTCGCGTGGCTGACTACGACGCGGCGCTGGCAATGGCCAACGACACCGAATTCGGTCTGTCGGCGGGTATTGCAACCACCTCGTTGAAGTACGCCAACCACTTCAAGCGCCATTCGCAAGCCGGGATGGTCATGGTCAACCTGCCAACGGCTGGCGTGGATTACCACGTTCCGTTCGGTGGCCGTAAAGGTTCATCCTATGGATCACGTGAGCAAGGCCGCTATGCGCAAGAGTTTTACACGGTCGTGAAGACCAGTTACATCGGCTCCTGATACACGCAATACCCCTGTAGGAGCTGCCGAAGGCTGCGATCTTTCAAGATCAAAAGATCGCAGCCTTCGGCAGCTCCTACAGGGAATACCAAAGAAGATTCACCCGCGCATAAAAATAATCAGTGGGAGTACATCTACATGCAATCGTCCAAGCCGACTCACGTCCGCTATTTGATCCTGCTCATGCTGTTTCTGGTGACCACGATCAACTACGCCGACCGCGCCACGATCGCCATCGCCGGCTCCAGCCTGCAAAAAGATCTGGGCATCGACGCAGTCACCCTCGGCTACATCTTCTCCGCATTCGGTTGGGCCTACGTGGCCGGGCAAATCCCCGGTGGCTGGCTGCTCGATCGCTTCGGCTCGAAAAAAGTCTATGCCCTGAGCATTTTCACCTGGTCGCTGTTCACCGTGCTGCAAGGCTTCGTCGGTGAATTCGGCATGTCCACGGCCATCGTTGCGCTGTTCATGCTGCGCTTCCTCGTCGGTCTGGCTGAAGCGCCATCCTTCCCCGGTAACGCGCGCATCGTCGCCGCGTGGTTCCCGACCGCTGAACGCGGCACCGCTTCGGCGATCTTCAACTCGGCGCAATACTTTGCCACCGTGTTGTTCGCACCGCTGATGGGCTGGATCGTTTACTCCTTTGGCTGGGAGCACGTGTTTATCGTCATGGGGATTCTCGGGATCATCTTCTCGCTGGTCTGGCTGAAAGTGATCTACAGCCCGCGTGAACACCCGCGTATCAACGAAGCCGAGTTCAAACACATCGCTGAAAACGGCGGCATGGTCGACATGGATCAGAAGGGCAAAAAGTCCGACGGTCCGAAGTGGGATTACATCCGTCAGCTCCTGACCAACCGCATGATGCTTGGCGTGTATCTGGGCCAGTACTGCATCAACGGCATCACCTATTTCTTCCTGACCTGGTTCCCGGTGTATCTGGTGCAAGAGCGTGGCATGACCATTCTCAAAGCTGGTTTCATCGCCTCGTTGCCGGCAATCTGCGGCTTTATCGGCGGCGTACTTGGCGGGGTGATTTCCGACTACCTGCTGCGCAAAGGCCACTCGCTGACCTTCGCGCGCAAAGCGCCGATCATTGCCGGCCTGCTGGTTTCCAGCAGCATCGTTGCCTGCAACTATGTTGAAGTGGAATGGATGGTGGTTGGCTTCATGGCCCTGGCCTTCTTTGGCAAAGGCGTTGGCGCACTGGGTTGGGCGGTGGTTTCCGACACCTCGCCAAAACAGATCGCCGGTCTGAGCGGTGGCCTGTTCAACACTTTCGGCAACATCGCTTCGATTACCACGCCGATCGTGATTGGCTACATCATCAGCTCCACCGGTTCGTTCAAATGGGCGCTGGTGTTTGTCGGTGCCAACGCACTGGTGGCGGTGTTCAGCTATCTGGTCATCGTCGGCCCGATCAAACGTGTGGTACTCAAAGAGCCGCCAACCAATGGCGGTGTTGAAGCCAGCGGTAAATTGTCCCAAGCGCATTCCTGAGGAGCGGCGTCATGCAGTTGATTGAACATTCCGACTCGCCGCGCCACATCCGCCTGCACGAGCGGGACAATGTGGTGGTAGTGGTCAACGACCAGGGCGCCCCGGCCGGTACTGAATTTGCCGATGGCCTGGTGACGCTGGAATTTGTGCCGCAGAGCCACAAGGTCACCCTTGAAGACATTCCCGAGGGCGGCCAGGTGATTCGCTACGGTCAGGTGATTGGCTACGCATTGCAGCCGATTCGCCGGGGCAGTTGGGTCAAGGAAGATCAACTGCGCATGCCGACCGCGCCGCCGCTGGACAGCTTGCCGCTGTCCACCGATGTGCCGGACGCGCAGGCACCGCTGGAAGGTTTCACCTTCGAGGGTTATCGCAACGCCGACGGCACCGTCGGCACGCGCAATATTCTTGGCATCACCACCACGGTGCAGTGCGTCACCGGCGTGCTCGATCACGCGGTGAAACGCATCAAGGAAGAACTGCTGCCGAAGTACCCGCACGTCGATGACGTGGTGGCGCTGACTCACAGTTACGGCTGCGGCGTGGCGATTACCGCCACCGACGCTTACATCCCGATCCGCACCGTGCGCAATCTGGCGCGCAACCCGAATCTGGGGGGCGAGGCGTTGGTGATCAGTCTGGGCTGCGAGAAATTGCAGGCCGGGCAGGTGATGCACGAGGACGATGCGTCGGTGGATCTGAGTGATCCGTGGCTGTATCGCCTGCAGGATTCCAGTCACGGTTTCACCGAGATGATCGAGCAGATCATGGACTTGGCTGAAGTGCGCCTGAAGAAACTCGACCAGCGCCGCCGCGAAACAGTGCCGGCGTCCGAGCTGATCCTGGGCATGCAGTGTGGCGGCAGCGATGCGTTCTCCGGGATCACCGCCAACCCGGCGCTAGGCTACGCTTCGGACTTGCTGCTGCGTGCGGGGGCGACGGTGATGTTTTCCGAAGTCACCGAAGTGCGCGATGCGATTTACCTGCTGACTTCACGTGCCGAAAGCAAAACCGTTGCCGAGGAACTGGTGCGTGAGATGGACTGGTACGACCGTTACCTGGCCAAGGGTGAAGCGGATCGTAGCGCCAACACTACGCCTGGCAACAAGAAGGGCGGGCTGTCGAACATTGTCGAGAAGTCGCTGGGTTCGATCGTCAAATCCGGCAGCAGCGCGATCAACGGCGTGCTCGGCCCGGGTGAGCGCTTCAAGCAGAAGGGTTTGATTTTCTGTGCGACGCCGGCCAGTGATTTTGTTTGCGGGACGTTGCAGTTGGCGGCGGGGATGAACCTGCATGTGTTCACAACCGGGCGGGGTACGCCGTATGGGTTGGCGATGGCGCCGGTGGTGAAGGTGTCGACGCGTACGGAGCTGGCGCAGCGCTGGCCGGATCTGATCGACATTGATGCCGGGCGGATCGCTACCGGGCGCGCGACGATCGAGGAATTGGGTTGGGAGTTGTTCCACTATTACCTGGATGTGGCGAGCGGCAAGCAGCAGACCTGGGCGGAGAAGCACAAGCTGCATAACGACATTACGTTGTTCAACCCGGCGCCGATTACTTGAGGTGTGATCGGCTTGCCCTCACCCCAGCCCTCTCCCGGAGGGAGAGGGGGCCGACCGAGTTGTCTGTCGCTATACATCGACCTGAAATACCGAGTTGATTATGGATTCAGCGAAGTCATTTCAGGTCGATGGATTTATGCAATATCCCCCGATCGGTCCCCTCTCCCTCGGGGAGAGGGTTAGGGTGAGGGGCTGATCGAGTTGTCTGGCGCTATACATCGACCTGAAATATCGGGTCGATTATGGATTCAGCGATGTCATTTCAGGTCGATGGATTTCTGCAATATCCCCCGATCGGTCCCCTCTCCCTCGGGGAGAGGGCTAGGGTGAGGGGCCGACCGGGTTGTCTTACGCTGGACATCGACCTGACAAATCGGGTCGATTATGGATTCAGCGATGTCATTTCAGGTCGATGGATTTCTGCAATATCCCCCGATCGGTCCCCTCTCCCTCGGGGAGAGGGCTAGGGTGAGGGGCTTTTGCTTTATCATTGGCCCCTAACGACGCTCACCCAAGGCTCCCCGGCATGCTGGCAATCTTCCTCGAAACCCTGAACATCACCGCGCCGGTGTTTGCCATGCTGTTTCTCGGTGTGCTGCTCAAGCGCATCGACTGGATCAACGACAACTTCATCCACACCGCCTCGTCGCTGGTGTTCAACGTGACCATGCCGGCGCTGCTGTTCCTCGGCATTCTGCATGCCGACCTGCACGCCGCGTTGCAACCGTCCCTGCTGATCTACTTCTCCCTCGCCACGCTGGTTAGCTTTGCCCTGGCCTGGGGTTGGGCGATTTTCAAATGCCCGCGTGAAGATCGCGGCATCTATACCCAAGGCGCGTTTCGCGGCAACAACGGCGTCATTGGCCTGGCACTGGCAGCGAGCATGTACGGCGACTACGGGATTTCCCTCGGGGCGATTCTCGCGGCGCTGGTGATCCTGTTTTACAACACCCTGTCGACCATTGTGCTGGCGGTGTACAGCCCGGTGATCAAGTCCGATCCGTGGAGCATCTGCAAAAGCGTGTTCAGCAATCCGCTGATCATCAGCGTGATTGCGGCGGCGCCGTTTGCCTATTTCAAGATCGGTTTGCCGGGCTGTCTGGAGACTTCCGGGCAGTATCTGGCGCAGACCACCTTGCCGCTGGCGCTGATCTGCATCGGCGGCACGCTGTCACTGGCGGCGCTGCGCAAGAGCGGCAATATGGCGCTCAGTTCCAGTCTGGTGAAGATGGTCGGCTTGCCGGTGCTGGCGACGCTCGGCGCGTGGTTGTGGGGATTTCGTGGGGCGGAGTTGGGGATACTGTTTCTGTATTTCGGCAGCCCGACGGCGGCGGCGAGTTTTGTCATGGCCCGCGCGGCGCAGGGCAATCATGAGCTGGCGGCGGCGATTATCGTGATGACCACGTTGATGGCGGCGATTACCACCAACGTCGGGATCTTCGTTTTGCAGTGGGGTGGGTGGATCTGATTTTGATGTTGTGGTGTTGCTCAGGGCCTCTTCGCGAGCAGGCTCGCTCCCACATGTGAAATGCAATCCAATGTGGGAGCGAGCCTGCTCGCGAAGGCGTCAGTTCAATCACTCAGGTTTCTGGTAGGTATCGATCACTTCCTGCGCCGCCCGAAACGCATCGATCGCCGCCGGCACGCCGGCATACACCGCGCAATGCAGCAGCGCCTCACGAATCTCATCCACGGTGCAGCCATTGTTCAGCGCACCGCGCACATGGCCCTTCAGCTCTTGCGGGCACTTCAGTGCTGTCAGCGCGGCGAGGGTGATCAGGCTGCGGGTTTTCAGCGGCAGGCCTTCACGATTCCACACGCCACCCCAGGCATGTTCATTGACGAAGTCCTGCAATGGCTGGGTGAACTCGGTGGCGTTGCCCAAGGCGCGATCAACAAACGCATCGCCCATTACCTGGCGGCGGACTTCAACCCCGGACTTCTTCGATTCGGTCATGGTTTATCACTCTTGTGGTGTTGGCGGCGCCAGGCGCGGATCGACGTGAACAGCAAAAACGTCAACAGCGTCGGCAAGACATAAAACAGCATCAGCCGCTCAAGCTTGCCGGCCAGTGGCATGCCGGTGGTGAACGACACCACGTGCAGTCCGTACGCCAGATACAAACCGAGCAACAGCAGACCTTCGGCGCGGGTCACGCGGTAGCCTGAATAGAACACCGGCAGGCACAGCGCGGCGACGCCGAGCATCACCGGCAGGTCGAAATCCAGTGCGTTCGGCGACACCGACAGCGGCGTCGGTGCGATCAATGCGGTCAGGCCGAGTACCCCGAGCAGATTGAACAGGTTGGCGCCGATCACGTTACCGACGGCAATATCCCGTTGCCCGCGCAGTGCGGCGATCAGCGAGGTCGCCAGTTCCGGCAGGGAGGTGCCGACAGCGACAACGGTCAGGCCAATGACGCGCTCGGAAAATCCAAGATCAGTTGCCACCACCACGGCAGCCCCGAGCAGAAGATGGCCGGCGAATACCAGCATCGCCAAACCGACAATGATCATCAGCGAACTGCCGATCCACGACGCTTGGGTTGTTTCAACTCGATCCGTGTGCGGCCGCGCCGAATGCCGTGACTGGCGCAACAACAAGCCGAGATACAACGCCAACGCGCCCAACAACAGGAGGCCGTCAAAGCGCCCGATCTCTTCGTTCCAAGCTAGGACGAACACCAGCAGACTGGCGCCGATCATCAGCGGAATATCCAGCCGCACCAGTTGCCGCGAGACACGCAAAGGAATAATCAGCGCTGACAAGCCGAGGGTGACGAGAATGTTGAAGATGCTGCTGCCGACCACGCTGCCGACGGCAATGTCCGGGTTGTGCGCCAGTGCCGCTTGCAAACTGACGGCCATTTGCGGCGCGCTGCTGCCGAGGGCGACGATGGTCAGGCCGATGATCAGTGGCCGCACATGCAGACGCGCTGCCAGACGCACCGCCGCGCGCACCATCAACTCTGCGCCGAAGATCAGCAGGCACAGGCCGGCGAGCAGTTCGATCACGCTGATCAGGGGTAAGTCGGCTAATCCGAAAATGGTCAGCGCTCCATCAGTCGTCGAGGGCCTGCACGCGAACCCGTGCGGTGCCGCTGCGCAGCATGCCGAGTTGTTCGGCGGCCTCGCGGGACACGTCGATCAGGCGTCCACGGGTATGCGGGCCACGGTCGTTGATGCGGACCACGACGGATTCATCGTTTTTCAGGTTGGTGACCTTCACCCGTGTGCCGAAGGGTAGCTGGCGGTGGGCGGCGGTCAGGGAATTCTGGTTGAACGGCTCGCCACTGGCGGTGCGTTTACCGTGGTGCTTGGCGCCGTAATAGGAGGCGACACCGGTCTGGTCGTAACCGTGCGGGTCGATGGTGTCGGTGCTGGCGCAACCGGCCAGTAAAGAGAGCAGGGCAAAAAGGCTGAGCAGACGCTTCATTCAAGGTTTCCCGAAAACAAATGTAGGAGTGAGCCTGCTCGCGATAGCGCAATGTCAGACACCGGAAAAGTGACTGTCAAATCGCTATCGCGAGCAGGCTCACTCCTACAGGGGATGGAGCCAGGCTGTTTGTCTGGCTCCATTTTCATCAGCCTTCGAGCTTGCTTTTCAGCAGTTCGTTCACTTGCTGCGGGTTGGCTTTGCCTTTCGACGCTTTCATCGCCTGACCGACAAAGAAGCCGAACATCTTGCCGCGTTTGGCTTCATCCGCTGCACGATACTGTTCAACCTGCTCGGCGTTGGCCGCGAGCATTTCGTCCAGTACCGCCGAGATCGCACCGCTGTCGGTCACTTGCTTGAGGCCACGTTTTTCGATGATCTCGTCCGCGCTGCCTTCACCGTTGGCCATCGCTTCGAACACCACTTTGGCAATTTTGCCGGAGATGGTGTTGTCCTTGATGCGCTGCAGCATGCCGCCCAACAGTTCAGCGGAAACCGGCGACTCGTCGATGTCCAGGCCTTGCTTGTTGAGCAGGCTACCCAACTCGACCATCACCCAGTTCGCCGCCAGTTTGGCGTCGCCGCCGATGCTCGCGACTTTCTCGAAGTAATCGGCTTGTTCGCGGCTGGTGGCCAGCACGCTGGCGTCATAGACCGACAGGCCGAATTGCTCCTGGAAGCGCTCGCGTTTCTGCGGTGGCAGTTCCGGCAGGGTGGCGCGCACCTCGCCGAGGAACGATTCTTCGATAACGACCGGCAGCAGATCCGGATCGGGGAAGTAACGGTAGTCGTTGGCTTCCTCTTTCGAACGCATCGGACGGGTTTCGTCCTTGTTCGGATCGTACAGACGAGTCTGCTGGATCACTTTGCCGCCGTCTTCGATCAGCTCGATCTGACGCTGGATCTCGGAGTTGATCGCCTTCTCGATGAAACGGAACGAGTTGACGTTCTTGATCTCGCACCGCGTGCCGAATTCGACCTGACCTTTCGGACGGATCGACACGTTGCAGTCGCAACGCAGCGAGCCTTCGGCCATGTTGCCGTCGCAGATGCCCAGATAACGTACCAGCGCGTGGATCGCCTTGACGTAAGCCACGGCTTCCTTGGCGCTGCGCATGTCCGGTTCGGAAACGATTTCCAGAAGCGGCGTGCCTGCACGGTTCAGGTCGATGCCGGTGGCACCGTTGAATTCTTCGTGCAGGCTCTTGCCGGCGTCTTCTTCCAGGTGCGCGCGGGTGATGCCGACACGTTTGACGGTGCCGTCTTCCAGGGCGATATCCAGGTGGCCCTTGCCAACGATCGGCAATTCCATCTGGCTGATCTGGTAGCCCTTCGGCAGATCCGGGTAGAAGTAGTTTTTACGCGCGAACACGTTGTGCTGACCGATCTCGGCATCAATCGCCAGACCGAACATCACCGCCATACGCACCGCTTCCTGGTTCAGCACCGGCAGAACGCCGGGCATGCCCAGGTCGATCAGGCTGGCCTGGGTGTTCGGCTCGGAACCGAATGTGGTGGAACTACCGGAAAAGATTTTCGACCGGGTAGTGAGCTGAGTGTGAATCTCCAGCCCGATCACGACTTCCCATTGCATGTGTGTCTCCTCAGAAGCCGGTTGGGGTGCGGGTGTGCCAGTCAGTGTTGAGCTGATACTGGTGGGCAACGTTCAACAGGCGACCTTCCTGGAAATACGGCGCGAGCAACTGCACGCCCACCGGCAGACCGTCGACAAAACCGGCCGGCATCGACAGGCCCGGCAGGCCCGCGAGGTTGGCGGTGATGGTGTAGACGTCTTCCAGATAGGCAGCGACCGGGTCACTGTTCTTGGCGCCAAGCTTCCAGGCCGGGTTCGGCGTGGTCGGGCCGAGGATGATGTCGACTTCATTAAAGGCAGCCATGAAGTCGTTCTTCACCAGACGACGGATCTTCTGCGCTTTCAGGTAGTAGGCGTCGTAGTAACCGGCGGACAGCGCGTACGCACCGACCATGATCCGGCGCTGCACTTCCGCGCCGAAGCCTTCGCCACGGGAGCGCTTGTACAGGTCGATCAGGTCTTTCGGTTGCTCGCAGCGATGGCCGAAACGCACGCCGTCGAAACGCGACAGGTTCGACGAGGCCTCTGCTGGCGCGATCACGTAGTACGCAGGAATCGCGTGCTGCATGTTCGGCAGGCTGATTTCCTTGATCACGGCACCGAGCTTCTGCAGCTCTTTGATGCTGTTCTGGATCAGCTCGGCGATGCGCGGGTCGAGACCGGCGCTGAAGTATTCCTTCGGCACGCCGATGCGCAGGCCTTGCAGCGAGTCGCCGAGGCTTGCGGAGTAATCCGGAACCGGTTCATCGATGCTGGTCGAATCGTTCTGATCGAAGCCGGCCATACCTTGCAACAAAATTGCGCAGTCTTCGGCCGTGCGCGCCAACGGCCCGCCCTGATCGAGGCTGGAGGCGTAAGCGATCATGCCCCAGCGCGAAACACGACCGTAGGTCGGTTTCAGGCCGGTGAGGTTGGTGAACGCTGCTGGCTGACGGATCGAACCGCCGGTGTCGGTGGCGGTTGCCGCTGGCAACAGACGCGCGGCAACTGCCGCCGCCGAACCACCGGACGAACCGCCCGGCACGTGTTCCAGGTTCCACGGGTTTTTCACCGCGCCATACCAGCTCGACTCGTTGGCCGAACCCATGGCGAATTCGTCCATGTTGGTCTTGCCCAGGGTCACGGCACCGGCAGCGGCCAGTTTCGCGACCACGGTGGCGTCGTACGGGGCTTTGAAGTTGTCGAGCATCTTCGAGCCGCAGCTGGTGCGAATGCCCTGGGTGCAGAACAGATCTTTGTGAGCGATCGGCGCGCCGAGCAGGGCGCCGCTCTCACCGTTGGCGCGGCGTGCATCGGCAGCTTTCGCCTGCTCGAGGGCCAGCTCTTCGGTGAGGCTGATGAAACTGTTGAGCTGCGGATCGAGCTGGGTAATGCGTGCCAGCAGGACTTTGGTCAGCTCTTCGGAGGAAAACTTTTTATCGGCGAGACCGCGGGCGATCTCGGCCAGAGTCATTTGATGCATTGCAGGCTCTTTCCCTTTAGTCGATGACTTTCGGAACCAGATACAGGCCGTTTTCGACCGCTGGTGCGATGGACTGGTAGGCCTCGCGGTGATTGCTCTCGGTCACGACGTCGGCGCGCAGGCGCTGACTGGCTTCCAGCGGGTGGGCCAGAGGCTCGATTCCGTCGGTATTAACAGCCTGCATTTCGTCGACCAGACCGAGAATGCTGTTGAGAGCGGAAGTAATGTGTGGAAGATCGGCATCATTAAGGCCAAGGCAGGCCAGATGAGCGATTTTTTCCACGTCGGAGCGTTCTAGCGCCATCGGGATTCTCCTGTGGAAAACAGAACGGACGGCGTCCGTGTGTTAGATTGTCGGAACACTACCGCACTTCTACGGTCATAAGGCCGCGATTGTGGGGCTTGGTGCACAGAAAAGCGGCCAATTTAACATATTGGCGCCTTGCCCAAAATCCCTGTCGTTGTTAGAGTTTGCCGCACTTTTTTACCCACGCGTTGCCTAGGGTCCCTTTCCCATGTTCAAGAAACTGCGTGGCATGTTTTCCAGCGATCTTTCCATTGACCTGGGCACTGCCAACACCCTTATTTACGTGCGCGAGCGCGGTATCGTCCTGAATGAGCCATCGGTTGTGGCCATTCGGACACACGGTAACCAGAAAAGTGTCGTTGCTGTCGGCACCGAGGCCAAGCGCATGCTCGGCCGTACGCCGGGCAACATTGCTGCCATTCGTCCGATGAAGGACGGCGTGATCGCCGACTTCAGCGTCTGCGAAAAGATGCTGCAATACTTTATTAACAAGGTTCACGAAAACAGCTTTCTGCAGCCTAGCCCTCGTGTGCTGATCTGCGTTCCATGCAAGTCCACTCAGGTTGAGCGTCGTGCCATCCGTGAATCGGCCCTCGGTGCCGGTGCCCGTGAAGTGTTCCTGATCGAAGAGCCAATGGCTGCTGCGATCGGTGCCGGCCTGCCGGTCGAAGAAGCACGCGGTTCGATGGTCGTGGATATCGGTGGTGGTACTACCGAAATCGCGCTGATCTCCCTGAACGGTGTGGTCTATGCCGAATCCGTCCGCGTTGGCGGCGACCGCTTCGACGAAGCGATCATCACCTACGTGCGCCGTAACTACGGCAGCCTGATCGGTGAATCCACCGCTGAGCGCATCAAACAGGAAATCGGCACGGCCTACCCGGGCGGCGAAGTTCGCGAAGTCGACGTTCGCGGTCGCAACCTGGCCGAAGGCGTTCCACGCGCATTCACCCTGAACTCCAACGAAGTACTGGAAGCTCTGCAAGAGTCTCTGGCGACCATCGTTCAGGCTGTGAAAAGCGCTCTGGAGCAATCGCCGCCGGAACTGGCTTCCGACATCGCCGAGCGTGGCCTGGTGCTGACCGGTGGTGGCGCGTTGCTGCGTGACCTCGACAAGTTGCTGGCCCAGGAAACCGGTCTGCCAGTCATCGTTGCCGAAGATCCGCTGACCTGTGTTGCTCGCGGCGGTGGCCGTGCATTGGAAATGATGGATAAGCACACCATGGATCTGCTTTCGAGCGAATAAGTCGCCGATTGCAATACGTGGGTGAGCGCGCAGGCAGCACTTTGCAGTGCTGCCTGTTGGCGTTTATCTTCTGTCAGTCTTCATCCAGGCCGGTTTGATGCCGTATGAATAAACAGAACATTTGCCTGGGAGGAGCGGCTTATTAAACCGCTTTTCGCCAAAGGCCCTTCGTTGGGTGTGCGCCTGTTGGTGCTGGCCGTGCTGTCGGTCGCGCTGATGGTGGTCGATGCCCGCTTCGACCTGCTCAAGCCTGCACGCAAACAAGCGTCGCTGGTGTTGATGGACGCCTACTGGATCACTGACCTGCCCGGACGGCTGTGGGAAGGGATTGCCAGTCAGTTCGGCAGTCGCACCGAACTGGTCGCCGAAAACGAAAAACTCAAGACCGAAAATCTGCTGTATCAGGGCCGCATGCAAAAGCTTGCTGCACTGACCGAGCAGAACGTTCGGCTGCGCGAGTTGCTCAATTCCTCTGCGCTGGTCAATGAAAAGGTCGAAGTGGCCGAGTTGATCGGCATGGACCCCAACCCCTTCACCCATCGCATCATCATCAATAAAGGTGAGCGCGATGGCGTGGTGCTGGGTCAACCGGTGCTCGATGCGCGCGGCTTGATGGGCCAGGTGGTCGAGTTGATGCCGTACACCTCGCGTGTACTGCTGCTGACCGACACCACTCACAGCATTCCTGTGCAGGTGAACCGCAACGGCTTGCGTGCGATTGCCAGCGGCACCGGTAACCCGGAACGTCTGGAATTGCGTCACGTCGCCGACACGGCAGATATCAAGGAAGGCGATCTGCTGGTCAGCTCCGGGCTTGGCCAGCGCTTCCCGGCCGGTTACCCGGTGGCCACGGTGAAGGAAGTCATTCACGATTCCGGTCAGCCGTTCGCGATCGTCCGCGCCGTGCCGACGGCCGCACTCAATCGCAGCCGTTACCTGCTATTGGTATTCAGCGACAACCGCACCGCCGAAGAGCGCGCCAACGATGTCGCGCAAGCCCAGGAAAATCTTGATGCCTTTGGCGGCGGCCCGATTGTTCCGGCCACTGTGCCGAAAACCGTGACACCGCCTGCAGCGGCTGCGACGACGCCAGCAACGCCTGCCGCACCGGCCGCTGCCGCCAGCACCACACCGGTCAAACCCGCAGCAAGCAAACCGCCAGCGGCTGCCAAGCCACCGGCAGCGACGCCAGCGGCCAGCAAACCTCCAGCTGCCCAGCCCGCTGCACGACCTGCGGCAAAACCGCCCGTCAGTGCGCCGGCGACAACCGGGAGACAAGAATAATGGTCGGGGCTACTGCATCGCGAAACGGCTGGATTGTCTGGCTGACGTTTCTCATCGGCATGTTGCTCAGTGTCTCGCCGTTGCCGCAATTCATGGAAATCCTGCGTCCGCTGTGGCTGGCACTGCTCCTGACATTCTGGGCGCTGTACATGCCGCAAACGGTCGGCATGGTCACGGCGTTCTGTCTGGGCCTGGCTGAAGATGTGCTCTACGGCACGCTGCTGGGGCAGAACGCCTTGATCCTGACGCTGATCACTTTCCTCGTGCTGTCATTGCAACAACGCCTGCGGATGTTTCCGATGTGGCAGCAATGCCTGGTGATCCTGGTGATTTTCGGCCTCGCGCAACTGGTGCAGTTGTGGCTCAGTGCCTTGACCGGCAACCGTCAACCCACCCTGGCGCTGGTTCTACCAGCACTGGTGAGCGCCTTGCTCTGGCCTTGGGTCAGCTTTGCCCTACGCGGATTGCGCCGACGCTACAAAATCAATTGAGCCGGTGAAGCTGGGCACTGAACAGGGAGATGTTTTGATGAAGCCGCTTTACCTCGCCTCCGGATCGCCGCGTCGCCGTGAATTGCTTACGCAGATCGGCTTTGCGTTCTCCGCCATCAGTGCGGATATCGACGAAACCCCATTGCCCGAAGAATCGCCGTCGGCTTACGTCGAGCGTCTGGCGCGCGGCAAGGCCGAGGCCGGGCGGCGCACAATCGTGTCCGCTCAGCCATTCTGCGTGCTGGGTGCCGACACCGCCGTGGTGCTTGACGGCAAAATTCTTGGCAAACCGGTGGACGAAGACGATGCATGCGCCATGCTGATGATGTTGTCTGGCAAGGAGCATGAAGTCCTGACCGCCATCGCTGTGCTGGAAGGCGAGCGCTGTGAGTCGCGGGTGGTGCGCAGTCTGGTGCGGTTCCGGCCTATCAGCGGGGATGAAGCCGCCGCCTATTGGGCCAGTGGCGAGCCGCGGGACAAGGCCGGCGGTTATGGCATTCAGGGGCTCGGCGCGGTGTTTGTCGCGGGGCTCAACGGCAGTTACTCGGCAGTGGTCGGGTTGCCGGTTTGCGAAACCGCAGAACTGTTAGGCCATTTCGGCATACCCTGTTGGCAAAACCTGAACGCGCAATAAGCGTCGTACGAATCCAGATGCGGCCATTATCGTGAACACGCCTGAACGAGATCCTGCCATGAGTGAAGAGATTCTGATCAACATCACGCCGATGGAGTCGCGCGTGGCGGTGGTCGAAAACGGTGTGCTGCAAGAAGTCCACGTTGAGCGCACGCAAAAACGCGGGATCGTCGGCAACATCTATAAGGGCAAGATTGTTCGGGTACTGCCGGGCATGCAGGCGGCGTTCGTCGACATCGGCCTGGATCGCGCGGCATTCATTCATGCTGCGGAAATCTCTCTGCGTGAAGGCCCGGCGGTGGAAAGCATCAGCGCGCTGGTGCATGAAGGCCAGAGCCTGGTGGTGCAGGTCACCAAAGATCCGATCGGCTCGAAAGGCGCGCGGTTGACTACGCAGCTGTCGATCCCGTCGCGCTATCTGGTGTACATGCCACGCACCGCCCACGTCGGCATCTCGCTGAAAATCGAAGACGAAGCCGAACGCGAGCGCCTCAAGCAGGTGGTCAGCGATTGCGTGGCCAAAGAGGGGATCAAGGAGGCCGGCGGTTTCATTCTGCGCACCGCCGCCGAAGGCGCTGGCGCCGATGAAATCCTCATGGACATCCGCTACCTGCGCCGCCTGTGGGATCAGATCAACGAGCAGATCAAAACCATCGCCGCACCGAGCGTGATTTACGAAGACCTCGGTCTGGCGTTGCGTACGCTGCGTGATCTGGTCAACCCGAAGATCGAGAAGATCCGCATCGACTCGCGGGAAACCTTCCAGAAAACCACGCAGTTCGTCGCCGAACTGATGCCGGAGATCGCCGATCGTCTGGAGCATTATCCGGGTGAACGGCCGATTTTTGACCTGTACGGCGTCGAAGACGAAATCCAGAAAGCCCTCGAACGCAAGGTGCCGCTGAAATCCGGTGGATATCTGGTGGTGGATCCGGCAGAAGCCATGACCACCATCGATGTGAACACCGGGGCCTTCGTCGGCCATCGCAACCTCGAAGAAACCATCTTCAAGACCAATCTCGAAGCGGCCACCGCGATTGCCCGGCAGATGCGTCTGCGCAATCTGGGCGGGATCATCATCATCGACTTCATCGACATGGAAGATGAAGAGCATCAGCGCCAGGTGCTGCGCACTCTGGAAAAACAGCTGGAGCGCGATCACGCCAAGACCAACATCATCGGCATCACCGAGTTGGGTCTGGTGCAAATGACCCGCAAGCGCACCCGTGAAAGTCTCGAACAAGTGCTGTGCGAACCGTGCAGCAGTTGCCAGGGGCGCGGCAAACTGAAAACTGCGGAAACCATCTGTTACGAGATCTTCCGCGAGATCCTCCGTGAAGCGCGGGCCTATCAGGCCGAGGGTTACCGGGTGCTGGCGAACCAGAAAGTCGTCGACCGCTTGCTCGACGAAGAATCCGGTAACGTTGCCGAGCTTGAAGGGTTTATCGGGCGCACCATACGCTTCCAGGTGGAAACCATGTATTCCCAGGAACAATATGACGTGGTGCTGCTCTGATCCCCTGCGTCACGTTAATTCCACCGCGGCTGGCCTCAGCTTTTCGCAGTATTTTTGCCATGGGAGCCAACTGACATGGAGCGTCTGACACGCATTCTGGCCGCACTCACCCGTTGGGGGCTGGGCCTGTGCGCGTTGGTTCTGGTGTTGATGGCGTTGTACGTCAGTCTCGGCCGTGAGCTGACCCCGTTGGTGGCCGAGTATCGCGCCGACATCGAAGACAAGGCCAGCGCCGCCCTTGGCATGCCGTTGCAGATTGGCGAACTGGAAGGCAACTGGAGCGGTTTTGCGCCGATCCTGCTGGCTCATGACGTTATGGTCGGGGCTGGTGCCAATGCGTTGCGTCTGGACCGCGTGCGAGCGGTGCCGGATCTCTGGGCCAGTCTGTTGGCGCGTGAAGTGCGCATTGCCCATCTCGAACTCAACGGCCTGAAAATCAGCCTCAAAGAGGCCGAAGACGGCACTTGGGCGCTGGAAGGTCTGCCGGTGCAGAACGATCAGCCGCTCGATCCGCAGCAACTGTTCAAGCGCTCGCAGATGATTCAACAACTGTCGGTGCTCGACAGTCAGGTGACCTTGCAGCCGCAGGATCACGCGCCGCTGACGCTCACCTATGTCGGCCTCAATCTGAAAACCGGCGCCAGCCGTCAACGGCTCGATGCGCGTTTGACCTTGCCCGATGGCCAGCCTGTTGCGTTGAGTCTGCGTACGCGAATTCGCCCGGAGCAATGGCAGGACAGTGTGGTGGAGGGGTATGCCAGCCTGCCGCAAAGCGACTGGTCGAAGTGGCTGCCGGAGCGTCTGACCCAACAATGGAATTTTTCCGAGATCAAGGCTGGTGGCGAACTCTGGGTCAATTGGGCCAAGGGCACGCTGCAAAGTGCGGCGCTCCGTTTGAACGCGCCGCAACTGACCGGCGCTTACGCCGATCGCAAGCCGATCCAGATCAATAATCTGGCGCTTAACGCCTACTACGAGAACAGTGCCGAGGGCGCGACCGTTACCCTCGATTCGCTGGCGATGAGTTTTGGTGAAAACCGTTGGGAGTCGCATGTACAGCTGAAGCAGACGCGCGCGACCGACAAGGTGGACGAGCTCTGGCACTTGCAGGCGGATCGCCTCGATCTGACCCCGATCACTCCACTACTGAACGCCTTGGGGCCGCTGCCGCAAGGATTCGCCACGGCCGTTGATCATTTGAAAGTCACCGGTGGTCTGCGCAATGTGTTGCTGGATTTCCGCCCCAATGCCACCGATGGCAACAAATTCAGCTTCGCCACCAACCTGGATAACGTCGGTTTCGACGCCTATCACGGCGCCCCGGCAGCTCGAAACGTCAGCGGCAGCCTCAGTGGCAACCTCGACGGTGGCGAGTTGCGCATGGACAGCAAGGATTTTGTCCTGCACCTCGATCCGATTTTCGCCAAGCCATGGCAGTACCTCCAGGCCAACGCACGCCTGACCTGGAAACTCGATAAAGACGGCTTCACCCTGATAGCCCCGTACCTGAAGGTGCTCGGCGAGGAGGGCAAGATTGCCGGCGATTTCCTGATTCGCCTGCATTTCGATCATAGCCAGGAAGACTACATGGACCTGCGGGTCGGTCTGGTCGATGGCGATGGTCGCTATACGGCCAAATACCTGCCCGAAGTCTTGAGCCCGGCGCTCGACGAGTGGCTGCGTACGGCGATTCTCAAAGGCGCGGTCGATCAGGGTTTCTTCCAGTATCAGGGCTCGCTGAGCAAGAACGCCGGGGAGGCCGATCGCAGCATCAGTCTGTTCTTTAAGGTGCACGACGCTGAACTGGCCTTCCAGCCAGGCTGGCCGCACGTGAGCAAGGTCAGTGGCGACGTGTTCATCGAAGACAGTGGCGTGCGGATCTGGGCAGACAAGGGCCAGTTGCTCGACACTCAGGTCAGCGATGTCTTCGTCAATATTCCCCACGTACCGGCCGGGCAACACACGCACATGTATCTCGATGGCGGCTTTGCCGGCGGCCTCGGTGATGGTCTGAAAATTCTCCAGGACGCACCGATCGGCACCGGTGAAACCTTCGCCGGTTGGGAAGGGGCGGGGGATCTGCAAGGCAAGCTCAAGCTCGATATCCCATTGGACAAGGGCGGCGACCAACCGAAAATCCTCGTCGACTTCAAAACCGCCAATGCGCGCCTCAAGCTGGCCGAGCCGAAGCTTGAGCTGACCCAGCTCAAGGGTGATTTCCGCTTTGACAGCGCCAAAGGTCTCAGCGGGCAGAACATCGCCGCGCGTGCCTTCGATAAACCGGTCACTGCGCAGATCTTCGCCGACGGCAGTCCCGGCAAGCTCAAGACCCGGGTCGCGGCATCCGGGCAGGTCGAGGTGAAGAAACTCACCGACTGGCTGGGCGTGACGCAGCCATTGCCAGTGTTAGGGACGATTCCGTATCAGTTGCAGTTGAATCTGGACGGCGCCGATAGCCAGTTGATGGTCAGCTCCAGCATGAAAGGTGTGGCGGTGGATCTGCCAGCGCCGTTCGGCATGGCGGCAGATGTCGGTCGCGACACGGTGTTTCGCATGACCTTGCAGGGGCAGGAGCGGCGTTATTGGGTCAATTACGATCAACTGGCCAATTTCACCTTTGCGGCACCGCCGAGCAATTTTGCCGAGGGCCGTGGCGAGCTGTTCCTCGGTGCTGGCGAAGCCGTGCTGCCGGGTGCCAAAGGCTTGCGGATTCGCGGGGTGCTCTCGGAGCTGGACGTCGCGCCGTGGCAGGACCTGGTGAACAAATACGCTGGGCAGGATCCGGGCGGCAGCGCCAAGCAATTGCTCAACAGTGCTGATTTCAAGGTCGGCAAGCTCACCGCGTTCGGCACCACGCTGGATCAGGCGTCGGTTCAGGTCAATCGCAAGCCGGGCGCGTGGAATCTGGCGCTCGACAGCCAGCAGGCCAAAGGTTCGGCAAGCCTGCCAGACGCCAAGGGCGTGCCGATTGCGGTCAATCTGCAATACGTGAAACTGCCGGCGCCGGACCCGACGGTGCAGGCTGACGAGAATTCGCCGGATCCGTTGGTATCGGTCGATCCGACGAAAATTCCCGCGCTGGATATCACCATCAATCAACTGTTCCTCGGCCCGGATCTGGTCGGCGGCTGGTCGTTGAAGGTGCGCCCGACCGCTAAAGGCATCGCCCTGAACAACCTCGACATGGGCCTCAAAGGCATCCTGTTGCAGGGTAATGGCGGTTGGGAAGGCACGCCGGGTGCGACCAACAGCTGGTTCAAGGGCCGGATTGGCGGCAAGAATCTCGCTGATGTCCTCAAGGGCTGGGGCTTTGCCCCGAGCGTGACCAGCGAAGAATTCCACATGGACGTCGATGGCCGTTGGCCGGGCTCGCCGGCATGGCTGGCGACCAAGCGTTTCTCCGGCACCCTCGATGCGTCGCTGAACAAAGGCCAGTTTGTTGAAGTGGAGGGCGGCGCCCAGGCTTTGCGGGTGTTCGGTCTGCTCAACTTCAACTCGATCGGCCGCCGTTTGCGTCTGGACTTCTCCGATCTGTTCGGTAAAGGCTTGAGCTACGACCGGGTCAAAGGCCTGCTGGTGGCAAACAATGGTGTGTATGTCACCCGTGAGCCGATTCGCCTGACCGGCCCTTCGAGCAACCTCGAACTGGACGGCACGCTGGATCTGGTCGGCGACAAGGTCGACGCCAAATTGTTGGTGACCTTGCCGGTGACCAACAACCTGCCGATCGCAGCGTTGATCGTCGGCGCACCAGCGGTTGGCGGCGCACTGTTCCTGATCGACAAGCTCATCGGTGATCGTGTGGCGCGCTTCGCCAGTGTGAAATACACCGTCAAAGGCCCATGGAAAGAGCCGAAAATCACCTTCGACAAGCCTTTTTGAACAGCCAGCCCCTGAACCGATGGAGTAGCATGGCCGCATACCTCTTGCGGAGTTCGCCATGTCTTTAGCGGTGATTCAAATGGTCAGCCAGAGCGATGTGCTGGCCAATCTGGCTCAGGCCCGACGCCTGCTCGAGCAGGCTGCTGCCGGCGGCGCGAAGCTCGCGGTGCTACCGGAAAATTTCGCTGCCATGGGCCGTCGCGACGTCGCTGATATCGGTCGCGCCGAAGCAATGGGCGAAGGACCGATCCTGCCATGGTTGAAACAGACCGCCCGCGACCTCAAGTTATGGATAGTGGCTGGCACCTTGCCGTTGCCGCCGGTTGATCAACCGACAGCCAAGGTCAATGCCTGCTCGCTGTTGGTCGATGAACACGGCGAAACTGTTGCCCGCTATGACAAGTTGCATCTGTTCGATGTCGATGTGGCGGACAATCGCGGCCGTTACCGCGAATCCGATGACTATGCTTATGGCAGTGGCGTGGTGGTGGCGGATACACCGGTGGGCCGACTTGGCCTGACCGTGTGTTACGACTTGCGCTTTCCCGAGCTGTACAGCGAATTGCGTGCTGCCGGTGCTGAACTGATTACCGCACCGTCAGCCTTCACTGCGGTGACCGGCGCAGCGCATTGGGATGTGCTGATTCGCGCGCGGGCCATCGAGACACAATGTTATGTGCTGGCCGCAGCGCAGGGCGGGACCCACCCAGGACCGCGGGAAACCTTTGGCCACGCGGCGATTATCGACCCGTGGGGCCGCGTGCTGGCGAGTCAGGATCAAGGCGAGGCGGTGCTGTTGGCCGAGCGCGACAGCAATGAACAAGCGTCCATCAGGGCGCGAATGCCGGTGACCAGTCATCGGCGGTTTTTCTCGCAGGGCGCACAGCGGCCTGCTTCAGAACACGAATTTAAGGCGTAAACCTATGAGCGAGTTGTTGTCCTCAGTCAGTGATCACCTGTTGGCGCCCGGCGGCGTGACGATCGAGAGTCTGCAAGGCGTGCTCGGTGATCTGGCCGGCCCCGGCATCGATGCAGCCGACCTGTATTTCCAGGGCCAGATCTCCGAGTCTTGGGCGCTGGAAGACGGCATCGTCAAGGAAGGCAGCTTCAACCTCGACCAGGGTGTCGGCGTACGCGCGCAGTCCGGTGAGAAAACCGGTTTTGCCTACAGTAACGCGATCACCCTCGAAGCCCTCGGCGCAGCGGCCCGTGCCGCGCGTTCGATCTCCCGTGCGGGTCAGAACGGCACGGTACAGGCGTTCACCACTCAAGACGTTGCCCAGTTATACGCGCCGGATAACCCGTTGGAAGTGCTGACTCGTGCCGAGAAAGTCGAACTGCTCAAACGCATCGACGTTGCGACCCGCGCACTCGATCCGCGCATCCAGCAGGTCAGCGTCAGCATGGCGGGTGTGTGGGAGCGGATTCTGGTGGCGTCGACCGACGGCGGTCTGGCGGCGGATGTGCGGCCACTGGTGCGCTTCAACGTCAGCGTCATCGTTGAACAGAATGGTCGCCGCGAGCGTGGCGGGCATGGCGGCGGCGGGCGAACCGATTACCGTTATTTCCTCGCCGAAGACCGCGCCATGGGCTATGCCCGTGAGGCGCTGCGCCAGGCGCTGGTGAATCTGGAAGCGATTCCGGCACCGGCCGGTACGTTGCCGGTGGTGTTGGGTTCGGGCTGGTCTGGGGTGCTGCTGCATGAGGCGGTCGGCCACGGTCTGGAAGGCGATTTCAACCGCAAGGGCAGCTCCGCCTACAGCGGGCGCATGGGTGAAATGGTTGCCTCGAAACTTTGCACTATCGTCGATGATGGCACCTTGAGCGGCCGTCGCGGTTCGCTCAGCGTCGATGACGAAGGCACCCCGACCGAGTGCACCACGCTGATCGAAAACGGCGTACTCAAGGGCTACATGCAGGACAAGCTCAACGCGCGCCTGATGGGCGTGGCCCGCACCGGTAACGGTCGTCGTGAGTCCTATGCGCATCTGCCGATGCCGCGTATGACCAACACCTACATGCTCGGTGGCGAAAGCGATCCGGCGGAAATCATTGCTTCGGTGAAGAAAGGTATCTACTGCGCCAACCTCGGCGGCGGTCAGGTCGACATCACCAGCGGCAAGTTCGTGTTCTCCACCAGCGAGGCGTACCTGATCGAAGACGGCAAGATCACTGCGCCGGTCAAAGGCGCGACGTTGATCGGCAACGGCCCCGAGGCGATGAGCCGGGTGTCGATGGTCGGTAATGATCTGGCGCTGGACAGCGGTGTGGGCACGTGCGGCAAGGATGGGCAATCGGTGCCGGTAGGCGTCGGTCAGCCGACGTTGAAGATCGATGCGATCACCGTGGGTGGCACGGGCGCATAAGAAGAGGTGGAGCTTCGGGTGGCGCGCAGGGCGACCACCCGGTGGCGAATATCAACGCAGGCCGCGTTGAGTCTCGTCCAGCTCACGGATGTACTTGAAGATCTTGCGGCTGGAAGCAGGAGGTTTGTTTTGCGCAACCTCGTGCTGAGCCTGACGGATCAGGGAACGCAGTTGCTGGCGATCGGCGTCCGGGTACTCGACGACGAATTTTTCCAGCACGGCATCGTCGCCCGCGATCAGGCGATCACGCCAGCGTTCGAGATTGTGGAAACGCTCGTTGTACTGGCGAGTGGAGGCATCGAGTTGATCGAGCAAGGTCAGAATCGCGTCAGTGTCCTGATCGCGCATCAGTTTGCCGATGAACTGCAAGTGCCGTTTACGCGCGATGTTCGCGGTGTGCTTGGGCGCATCGGCCAAGGCCCGGCGCATGGCGTCGGTCAGCGGCAGTTTTGCGATCAAGTCAGGCTTGAGTGTTGTCAGGCGCTCGCCGAGGTCAACCAGAGCATGCAGCTCGCGTTTGACCTGAGATTTGCTTTTTTCTCCCGTATCGAGGGAGTCGTCGTAAGAATCAACCATGGTGGCAGTCCGCAAAGAAACGCCGCCATGATAACCAGTCGGGGGCCGCTTGTCCGGCCCGGTCGCTCGATGACCCTAGCCGAAAGCAGAATTTGAGTGGAGATGAGCATGAGTGCAGTTCAAAGCGTCGGCCCGCAGGCATTGCCGGCACTGCAGGAACAAGTCGAGCAGATCATCGCCGAAGCCAAGCGTCAGGGCGCCAGCGCCTGCGAAGTAGCCGTGTCGCTCGAGCAGGGTCTGTCGACCTCGGTGCGCCAGCGCGAAGTCGAAACGGTCGAATTCAACCGCGATCAGGGCTTTGGCATCACGCTGTATGTAGGTCAGCGCAAAGGCTCGGCCAGCACCTCGGCAACCGGCCCGGATGCGATTCGCGAGACCGTTGCTGCGGCACTGGCCATCGCCAAACATACCTCGGAAGACGAAGCTTCGGGCCTGGCTGACGCTGCGCTGATGGCCCGCGAGCAACAGGATTTCGATCTGTTCCATGAATGGGACATCACTCCGGAGCAAGCTATCGAGAAGGCTCTGCTCTGTGAGGCGGCAGCATTCGACGCCGATGCGCGGATCAAGAACGCCGATGGCACCACCCTCAGCACCCATCAGGGCTGCCGCGTTTACGGCAACAGCCACGGTTTTATCGGTGGATATGCCTCGACTCGGCACAGCCTGAGTTGCGTGATGATCGCCGAGGCTGATGGCCAGATGCAGCGTGATTACTGGTATGACGTGAGCCGTCAGGGAGAACTGCTGGCCGATCCGGTGAGCATCGGTCAGCGTGCTGCGCAACGGGCGGCAAGCCGTCTCGGCGCGCGTCCGGTGCCGACCTGCGAGGTGCCGGTGCTGTTTTCCGCAGAGCTGGCGGGGGGGCTGTTTGGCAGTTTCCTTTCGGCGGTGTCTGGCGGCAGTCTGTATCGTAAATCGTCGTTTCTTGAAGGCACTCTGGGGCAAAAGCTGTTCCCGGAATGGCTGACCATCGATGAGCGTCCGCATCTGATGCGCGCTATGGGCAGTGCTTCGTACGACGGTGATGGTCTGGCGACGTATGCCAAACCTTTCGTCGAAAAAGGCGAGTTGGTGTCGTACATCCTCGGCACTTACTCCGGACGCAAACTGGGTATGCCGAGCACCGCTAACGCGGGTGGCGTGCACAACCTGTTCGTCACCCACGGCGACGAAGACCAGGCGGCGCTGTTGAAGCGCATGGGTCGCGGGTTGCTGGTCACCGAACTGATGGGCCATGGCTTGAACATGGTCACCGGCGATTATTCGCGTGGTGCAGCAGGTTTCTGGGTCGAGAACGGTGAAATCCAGTTTGCGGTGCAGGAAGTGACCATCGCCGGCAACATGCGCGACATGTTCAAGCAGATCGTAGCGGTGGGTAATGACCTGGAGCTGCGCAGCAACATTCGCACAGGTTCGGTGTTGATCGAACGGATGACCGTCGCGGGCAGCTAAACCCCAGCCGTCCTACACAAAAGGCGCGCCACCTGATCGGGTGGCGCGCCTTTTTTATTGGCTCCACACAAAACCAATGTGGGAGCGAGCCTGCTCGCGAAAGCGATTTTACTGCCGACCGCCAGGGTGACTGACACGACGCCTTCGCGAGCAGGCTCGCTCCCACCCTGAAATCTGCATCGTTCGGTGCTCTTGTTTTGGTTCTCATTATCATCTAATAATAAATCTCATTATCGGATGAGCCCCGGATCATGAGTTCTGCCTTGCACGAGCAGCCGTACCTCGAAAGCTGGCGCTGGATGAGTCGCCAGATCCGTTGCGCGATGGATCCCGACGAGCCGCGCCTGATCGAACACTATCTGGCCGAAGGCCGGTATCTGGCCTGTTGTACGGCAACGTCTCCCTGGACCATCGCTGAAACCTCCTTCCGTTTGCTGCTCGACACGGCCACCGACATCGCCTTGCCGTGGCACTGGCGCAGCTTCTGTCTCGATCAAGCCTGGCGCCCGCTGCGTGAAATGGAGCGCCTGTCCCTGTGCAAATGCCGGCTCAACCGCTGGCAACGCTACACCTGGCAGCTCGCCACTTGCGAACTGCTTCCCTCGATTCCTCTCATTGAATTAGTCCAAGGATTTACCGATGAGTAGGGTCTGCCATCAGTTATTTCCTATGCCGCGCCGCGCCTGCTGTTGCGCAGGGCAAGGCGCGAGGAGTGAGGTTTGGTCGTTCCAAATAAGCTCCGAGCAACGCAGCCCTGCGCAACAGCAGGCGCGGCCCTCCGGGTTGTGTCTGAAAGCGGGCCAGACTGCGTTGCAGTCCTTGGCAAGGGAAAAACCATTACCAGCGGACTGCGCCTTGCCTGGCCCGCTTTCATACACAACGCGACATAGGAAATAACTGATGGCAGACCCTCAGACACGTATTGAGCGCGACAGCATGGGCGAACTGCAGGTGCCGGTGGACGCTCTCTACGGCGCGCAAACCCAGCGCGCGGTGGATAACTTCCCGATCAGCGGCAAACCGATGCCGACGCAATTCATCCGCGCGCTGATCCTCGCCAAAGCCGCCGCAGCCCGCGCCAACGTCGAACTCAGCCAGATCACTGCCGCGCAGGGCAAAGCCATCAGCGACGCCGCGCAAGGTTTGCTCGAAGGCGATTTCATGCAGCATTTCCCGGTGGACATCTTCCAGACCGGCTCCGGCACAAGTTCCAACATGAACGCCAACGAAGTGATCGCCACCCTCGCCAGTCGCCTGCTCGGTGAGCCGGTCAACGCCAACGATCACGTCAACTGTGGCCAAAGCAGCAACGACATCATCCCGTCCACCATCCACGTCAGCGCTGCGCTGGCCCTGCACGAACAATTGCTGCCGGCGCTGTTGCATCTGGTGCAAGTAATAGAGCACAAAGCCGAGCAGGTACATCACCACGTCAAAACCGGCCGCACGCATTTGATGGACGCGATGCCAGTGCGCATGAGCCAGGTACTCAATGGCTGGGCGCAGCAGCTCAAGGCCAACATCGGCCACCTGCAGGATTTGCTGCCGAGTCTGCAATCGCTGGCGCAGGGCGGTACGGCGGTGGGCACCGGGATCAACGCGCATCCTGAGTTCGCCGCACGTTTCAGCCGTCAGTTGAGCCAGTTGACCGACGTGCAATTCACCCCGGGCAAGGATCTGTTCGCGCTGATCGGCTCGCAAGACACCGCCGTCGCCGTCTCTGGCCAGCTTAAAGCCACGGCCGTGTCGCTGATGAAAATCGCCAACGACCTGCGCTGGATGAACTCCGGCCCGCTCGCTGGCCTCGGCGAAATCGAACTGGAGGCCTTGCAACCGGGCTCGTCGATCATGCCCGGCAAGGTCAATCCGGTGATTCCGGAAGCCACCGCCATGGTCGCCGCGCAAGTCATCGGTAACGATTCGGTGATCACCATTGCCGGCCAGTCGGGCAACTTCGAACTCAACGTGATGCTGCCGATCATCGCGCAAAACCTGTTGAGCAGCATCGAACTGCTGGCCAACTCCAGCCGCCTGCTCGGCGACAAAGCCATCGCCAGCTTCAAGGTCAACGAGTCGCGCTTGAAAGAGGCGTTGTCGCGCAACCCGATTCTGGTCACCGCGCTCAACCCGATTATCGGTTACCAGAAAGCCGCCGAAATCGCCAAGCAGGCCTACAAGGAAGGTCGCGCGGTGATCGACGTCGCCCTCGAGCATACCGACCTGTCGCGCAGCCAGCTGGAAGAGTTGCTCAATCCCGAGAAACTCACCGCCGGCGGCGTGTAAAACCTGCAACCGCTTTGGAGGCTCACCATGGAGCACTGGAAACGCACGATCGAACGGGCCAATCGCTGCTTCATGCTCGGCGAATTGATCGACGCCCGTGAGGCTTACCTGCAAGCCCTGGCCCTGGCGCAAGTGTTATTCGAACGCTGGGCGGATGCCGACGAAGCGGTGGCGGCCTGCGTCATTTCTCACCACAACCTGGCGGATCTGCACTTGCGCCTGAACCAGCCGGAGGAGAGCGCCGAATACCTCTGCGCGATCCATCAACGACTGTTGCAGACCATGCAGGACGAACGTCAGCGCCTGGCCTTGCGTGAAGCAGCGCTGCGCCAGAGCAGCAAGACCTACGTCGAGCTGCTGAATTTCATCAGTGAACACGGCGAATACCCGCGCACCCAGCGCCTGCTGCACCCGGATACCGGCAATGCGCGCCGCGCGCCTGCCCCACATCACCATGGAGTCCATTGAAATGGCTTTTACCTTGCCTGCCTTGCCTTACGCCTACGACGCCCTCGAACCGCATATCGATGCGCAAACCATGGAGATTCACTACACCAAGCATCACCAGACCTACATCAACAACCTCAACGCGGCGGTAGACGGCACTGAATACGCTGAGTGGCCGGTAGAAAAACTGGTCGCCAGCGTTAAGGATCTGCCGGAAAAACTCCGTGCGGCAGTGATCAATCAGGGCGGCGGTCACGCCAACCATTCGCTGTTCTGGGAAGTGATGGTGCCCAACGGCGGCGGTAAACCGGATGGCGCGTTGGCCAAGGCGATTGATGAGCAACTGGGTGGTCTCGACAGTTTCAAGGAAGCGTTCACCAAAGCCGCGCTGACCCGCTTCGGCAGCGGCTGGGCCTGGCTCAGCGTGACCCCGGAGAAAAAACTGATCGTGGAAAGCAGCGGCAATCAGGACAGCCCGTTGATGAATGGCAACACGCCGATCCTCGGTCTCGACGTCTGGGAGCACGCCTATTACCTGCGCTATCAGAACCGTCGCCCGGAATACATCAATGCGTTCTACAACGTGATCAATTGGCCTGAAGTGGCTGCGCGCTATCAGGCCGCACTGGTTTAAGTCTTCTATAAAAACAATCCAAGGCTGACTATGGGCACTGAAACACTGGCGATCGGAAGTGGGCGTATGTTTCGTTACGCAGTGGGATCGCTGTTGCTGTTGGCGGGCATGACCTTGCTGGTCGCTCACGGCCTGGAATGGCTGAATCTCGAGCCGAGGCTGTCGCGGGCGTTGCAGGGCGGCGCGATCTGCGCCCTCGGCACGGCGCTTGGCGCGGTGCCGGTGCTGGTGATTCGGCGCATGCCGCAGGCACTCAGCGATACCTTGCTGGGTTTTGGCGCCGGGGTGATGCTGGCGGCGACGGCGTTTTCGCTGATCGTGCCGGGTATCGCTGCCGCCGAAAGCCTGGGTCTGACTCCGTGGGGCGCCAGTGGCTTGATCTGCTTCGGCATCATGCTCGGGGCGTTCGGGCTGTATCTGGTCGATCGCAGGGTTTCCGGCGCTTCCCCGGAAATGCTCGTCGGCACCGTCGAGCATCCGGTGATTCCGCCACGGATCTGGCTGTTCGTGTTCGCCATCATTGCCCATAACATCCCGGAAGGCATGGCCGTCGGCGTCTCCGCTGGCGGCGGCATGCCGGACGCGGACAGTCTGGCCATGGGCATTGCCCTGCAGGAT
The DNA here is from genome assembly GCF_059429415.1 of Pseudomonas sp. CH61. Lineage (NCBI taxonomy): Bacteria > Pseudomonadati > Pseudomonadota > Gammaproteobacteria > Pseudomonadales > Pseudomonadaceae > Pseudomonas > Pseudomonas sp. CH61. The sequence goes on from NZ_CM182098.1 coordinate 231,234, forward strand.
GTGCCGGAAGGTCTGGTGATTGCGCTGGTATTGGCCGGGGCAGGAATGTCGCGGGTCAAGGCGTTCCTGATCGGCGCGGCGTCAGGTCTGGTCGAACCGGTGTTTGCGTTGCTGTGTGCGTGGCTGGTCGGTCTGGCGCAGGTGCTGCTGCCATTAGGTCTGGCACTGGCGGCGGGGGCAATGTTGCTGGTGGTGACCCACGAGGTCATCCCGGAATCACGACGCCATGGTCATGACAAACTGGCCAGCCTTGGCCTGTTGATCGGGTTTTGTCTGATGATGGTGATGGATACGGCGTTGGGCTGAAGCAGATCAAAAGATCGCAGCCTTCGGCAGTTCCTACAGGGAACGCATTCCAATGCAGGAGCTGCCGAAGGCTGCGATCTTTTGATTTTGGCTGTCAGCCACCTTCGTCGAAATAGTTGTTGATCAGCGCCACCAGCGCATCCAGCGCTTCCTGTTCCTGATGCCCTTCAGTACTCAGATAGATTCTGGTGCCCTTGCCAGCTGCCAGCATCATCATTGCCATGATGCTTTTACCGTCAACCGTGGTCTCTGGCGTGCGGCCTACTCTGATCGTGCAATCCGGATACTGCCCGGCCACCCCGACAAACTTGGCCGATGCGCGGGCATGCAGGCCCAGCTTGTTGATGATTTCGATTTCCAGAGCAGGCATCGCGGTGTGAATCCTTTAAGTGAGGTCGCGGTGGCGAACCTGGACGTTCTTCAGGGTTTTCTGCAGGGCCTGACCCAGGCGTTCGGTCAGGTAGACGGAGCGATGGTGTCCGCCGGTGCAGCCAATGGCAATGGTGACGTAGGCACGGTTGCTCGCGGCAAAGCGCGGTAACCATTTGTGCAGGTAGGTGACGATGTCCTGAAACATTTCTTCGACCTCCGGCTGCGCCGCGAGGTACTCGGCCACCGGCGCATCGAGACCCGATTGCGCACGCAGTTCCGGCTTCCAGTACGGATTGGGCAGGCAGCGCACGTCGAACACCAGATCTGCATCCACCGGCATGCCGCGCTTGAAGCCAAATGACTCGACCAGAAACGCGGTGCCCGGCTCTGGCTGATTCAGCAGGCGCAGCTTGATGGAGTCGCGCAGCTGATACAGGTTCAGATTGGTGGTGTTGATCTTCAGGTCGGCGAGGTCGGCGATCGGGCCGAGCAGGGCGGTTTCATCCTGGATCGCTTCGGCCAGCGAGCGATTGGCGTTGCTCAGCGGGTGGCGACGGCGGGTTTCGGAGAAACGCTTGAGCAAGGTTTCTTCGTCGGCGTCCAGATACAGGACATCGCACTGGATGTGCTTGGCCCGGACGTCTTCGAGCAGCTCGGGAAAGCGCGTCAGATGACTCGGCAGGTTACGCGCATCGATCGACACGGCCACCAGCGGTTGCGCCAGCTCAGTATGAATCAGCGCACGTTCGGCGAGTTCCGGCAGCAAGCCTGCGGGCAGGTTGTCGATGCAGTAATAGCCGTTGTCCTCAAGGACATCCAGAGCCGTACTTTTACCCGAGCCGGAACGGCCGCTGACGATGATCAAACGCATGATTAATGCCCGTTCTGCTCGCTCAGGACGACCTGATACAAGGCTTCGCTACTCGGTGCGCTACGCAGCTGTTCGCGCACTTCCTTACGATCCAGCATGCTGGCGATCTGACGTAGCAACTCCAGATGCGCATCGGTGGCGGCTTCCGGGACCAGCAAAACAAACAGCAGGTCAACCGGAGCGCCGTCAATGGCGTCGAAATCGATCGGAGCGTCAAGGTGCATCAGCGCGCTGATCGGCGCTTGGCAACCCTTGAGGCGGCAATGGGGGATGGCGATGCCGTTACCAAAACCGGTGGAACCGAGTTTTTCACGGGCAATCAACGCCTCGAAGACATCCTGCATGGCCAGATCCGGCACTTCGCGGGCGATCAGGTTGGCAATTTGTTCGAGGGCTTTCTTTTTACTGCCGCCCGGCACGTTCACAAGGGAACGGCCGGGGGTCAGGATACTTTCAAGTCGGATCATGGAATGGGGGGTTATCGACCTGTCGCGCCCTGGAGGAGGCTTTGGGTCTTTTCCTTATGCTTTTTGAGTTGGCGATCCAGCTTGTCGGTCAGCAGGTCAATGGCGGCATACATGTCGTCATGCTCGGCATTGGCAACCACTTCTCCGCCGGGAATATGCAAGGTGGCTTCGATTTTCTGCTTCAGCTTTTCGACGCACATCGTGACTTGCACGTTGGTGATCTTGTCGAAATGGCGCTCTAATCGGTCGAGTTTTTCGTTGATGTAGTCGCGCAGAGGTTCGGTCACTTCCAGTTGGTGTCCACTGATGTTGACTTGCATACAGCTTCTCCTTCGTTGCCAGTGCATAAAGCGGCAGGCTGGATAGCCTGCCACTGGAACGCTGTAACGTGGCTTACATCAACCGCTTGCGTTCGCTCGAAGGCGCGATCCCGAGGGATTCGCGGTACTTGGCGACGGTGCGGCGAGCCACCTGAATGCCTTGTGCCTCCAGTAAACCAGCGATCTTGCTGTCACTCAACGGCTTTTTCTGATTTTCCGCAGCAACCAGTTTTTTGATGATCGCGCGGATCGCCGTGGACGAGCATTCGCCGCCTTCGGAGGTGCTGACGTGGCTGGAGAAAAAGTATTTCAGCTCATAAATACCGCGCGGGGTATGCATGAATTTCTGCGTGGTCACCCGTGAAATCGTCGATTCGTGCATGCCGACCGCTTCAGCGATGTCATGCAGGACCAACGGCTTCATCGCTTCGTCGCCGTACTCCAGAAAACCGCGCTGATGCTCGACGATCTGGGTGGCAACTTTCATCAGGGTTTCGTTGCGGCTCTGCAGGCTCTTGATGAACCAGCGAGCTTCCTGCAACTGGTTGCGCATGAAGGTGTTGTCGGCACTGGTGTCGGCGCGGCGGACGAAACCAGCGTACTGGGCGTTGACGCGCAGGCGTGGCACCGATTCCTGATTGAGTTCGACCAGCCAGCGTTCGTTGTCCTTGCGCACGATCACGTCGGGCACGACGTATTCGGCTTCGGTTGACTCGATCTGCGAACCCGGGCGCGGATTAAGGCTTTGCACCAGCTCGATGACCTGACGCAGTTCGTCTTCCTTGAGCTTCATGCGCCGCATCAACTGGCTGTAGTCGCGGCTGCCAAGCAGGTCGATGTAATCGCTGACCAGACGTTTCGCTTCAGCCAGCCAAGGTGTCTTGGCCGACAACTGGCGCAATTGCAGCAGCAGGCATTCGCCGAGATTGCGCGCGCCGATGCCGGCCGGTTCGAACTGCTGGATGCGGTGCAGGACGGCTTCGATTTCGTCCAGTTCGATGTCCAGTTCCGGGTCGAACGCCTCAAGGATCTCTTCGAGGGTTTCGTCCAGGTAGCCCTGATTGTTGATGCAATCGATCAGGGTCACGGCGATCAGGCGATCGGTGTCGGACATCGGTGCAAGGTTCAGTTGCCATAGCAGGTGGCTTTGCAGGCTCTCGCCGGCGGACGTGCGTGTGGTGAAATCCCACTCGTCATCGTCGCTGCTGGGCAGGCTGCTGGCGCTGGTCTGGTAGACGTCTTCCCAGGCCGTGTCGACCGGAAGCTCGTTGGGGATGCGCTCGTTCCATTCGCCGTCCTCGAGGTTGTCCACCGTCGGCGCGGTTTCCTGATAGGAGGGTTCCTGGATTTCGGTGGGCTTCTGTTCGGCGTTGTCGGCCATGGGGTCGGAATTGTCGAAGTCGTCGCCTTCTTCCTGGCGTTCGAGCATCGGATTGGATTCCAGCGCCTCCTGGATTTCCTGTTGCAGATCCAGGGTCGACAATTGGAGCAGGCGGATGGCCTGTTGCAGCTGCGGTGTCATCGTCAGCTGCTGGCCCATTCTCAAGACTAGCGATGGTTTCATGGCAGGGGCTTAACACCTTATTCGCCGGCGCTATGCGCCATCCACTACAGGGCGCCGGAGCGCCAAACTTAAGCAAATTATATGCCTGAAACTGAAGTGTTTGCCTAGAGCGCTGTAACAATTAAAGCGTATTAAATCCTGCTTGAATCGATACAGCGCCCGGGCGGCGCACCGGGCACTGTTGCGCTTACAGGCGGAACTCGTGGCCCAGATACACTTCCTTGACCAGATCGTTGGCCAGGATGGTTTCTGCATCGCCCTCGGCAATCAACTGACCATCGTTGACGATGTAAGCGGTTTCGCAGATATCCAGCGTCTCACGAACGTTGTGGTCGGTGATCAGCACACCGATGCCTTTGGCCTTGAGGTGGTGGATGATCTGCTTGATGTCGCCGACCGAGATCGGGTCGACACCGGCAAACGGTTCGTCGAGCAGGATGAATTTCGGTGCCGTTGCCAGCGCGCGAGCGATTTCCACCCGGCGGCGTTCACCACCGGACAGGCTCATGCCGAGGTTGTCGCGGATGTGGCTGATGTGGAATTCCTGCAGCAGGCTTTCCAGCTCTTTGCGGCGACCGGCCTTGTCGAGTTCCTGACGGGTCTCGAGGATGGCCATGATGTTGTCGGCCACCGACAGTTTGCGGAAGATCGACGCTTCTTGCGGCAGATAGCCGATGCCAGCCTTTGCACGGCCGTGCATTGGCTGGTGGCTGACGTCCAGATCATCGATCAGTACGCGGCCCTGATCGGCCTGTACCAAGCCGACGATCATGTAGAAGCAGGTGGTCTTGCCGGCACCGTTCGGGCCGAGCAGGCCGACGATCTGGCCGCTGTCGATCGACAGGCTGACATCACGCACGACCTGGCGGCTTTTATAGGCCTTGGCCAGGTGCTGAGCTTTCAGAGTTGCCATTACTGGGTTTTCTCGTCGGTTTTCTTCTTCGGCTGGATCACCATGTCGATGCGCGGACGCGACTCGGTAACCTTGCTGCCGGTAGCGCGACCGGCGCTGGCCAGTTTCTTCACGGTGTCATAGACGATTTTCTCGCCTTGCGTCGTGTTGTTGTCCTTGTCGACAACCTTGGCCTTGTCGATCAGCACGACGCGATTCTGCGCAGCATGGTACTGGATCGTCACGCCCCAGCCCTGAACCGGCTTGGTGTCGCCAGCGGTCTGCAGTTGTTCGAAGTAGGCAAGGTTGCCCACCGAAGTCACCACGTCGATATCGCCGGCCGGGGTGCGGGTGATGGTCACGGTATTACCGGTCACCTTCATCGAGCCTTGGGTGATGATCACGTCGCCCTTGTAGGTGGCGATGCCGTTCTTGTCATCCAGTTGGGCGTCGTCGGCCTGAATGCGGATAGGTTGCTGCTGATCGTTCGGCAGAGCCCAGGCGCTCACGCTTCCCAGTGCTGCGCCCAGACTGAGCAAAATAGGGAGGGTTTTAACGAGCCTCATACTGTCCTCTTACGTTCGATAGCAGGTGTATCCTGCTTTCCTTCAGGTACGCTTTCATTCCAACGCCGGTCGATACACCGCCAGCGCCGTCGATTCTAACGGGTTGCTCGGTCTGCGCATATTCCTGCTGCGGGAACACGGTCATGCGGGTGCTGGTGATCAGGGTGCCGCGGTTTTTCTCATCGGTGCGCTGCACGCGTACCGAATCGATCAGTTCGACTTCGGTGCCGCCTGAGTTCACTTCACCGCGCTCACTGGTCACGTGCCACGGAAAATCCGTTCCGCGATACATGTTCAGGTCCGGTTTGGTCACGAGCGTGACGTCGGTTGCCTTCACGTGCTCGGCTTTTTCGGACGTCATTTCATACTGCACCTTGCCATCCGGCAGGTATTGCAGGGTATGCGTGTTGGTTGCATACCAGTCGATAGGTGTCTCGATCGACGTAACCGGCGGTTTGTCGAGAAAGCGTTCTGGGCTGATGTTCCAGTAGCCCACTGCGGCGAATATCGCCGCGATGCAGCCGAACAGCAGGAAGTTGCGAAATTTTTTGCTGAACATGGTTTGGCTCACAGGTACGCGGCGTGGGCCGCATCGAGGCGGCCCTGGGCGCGCAGGATCAATTCGCAGAATTCGCGGGCGGCGCCTTCGCCACCACGGGCGCGGGTGACGCCATGGGCGTGTTCGCGGACGAAATCGGCAGCGTTGGCAACCGCCATGCCCAGGCCAACACGGCGGATCACCGGCAGGTCGGGCAGGTCGTCACCGAGATAGGCGACCTCTTCATAGCTTAGGCCCAGTTGCTCAAGCAGGCCGTCGAGAACGACCAATTTGTCTTCGCGGCCCTGAAACAGGTGGGGAATGCCCAGGTTTTTCGCTCGACGTTCGACCACCGGGGTCTTGCGGCCGCTGATGATAGCGGTCTGCACGCCGGCGTTCATCAGCATTTTGATGCCTTGACCGTCGAGGGTGTTGAAGGTCTTGAATTCGCCGCCGTCTTCAAGGAAGTACAGGCGACCGTCAGTGAGGACGCCATCGACGTCGAAAACTGCCAGTTTGATCGCTTTGCCGCGTTGCAGCAGATCTTTGCTCATTACATGACTCCTGCGCGCAGCAGATCGGAGAGGTTGAAGGCGCCGACCGGGCGGTCTTCCTCGTCTACGACTACCAATGCATTGATTCGGTGATCTTCCATGATTTTCAGGGCTTCGGCGGCCAGCATTTCCGGGCGGGCAGTCTTGCCGTGGGCCGTCATCACCTGGTCGATAGTTGCGGTGCGAATGTCGATGCTGCGATCCAGCGTGCGGCGCAAGTCGCCGTCGGTGAAGATCCCAGCCAGTTTTCCGTCCGTTTCAAGGATGACGGTCATGCCCAGACCTTTACGGGTCATTTCCATCAATGCGTCCTTGAGCAGTGTGCCGCGTTGTACTTGCGGCAATTCCTGTCCGGCGTGCATGACGTTTTCCACTTTCAGCAGCAGGCGGCGGCCCAAGGCTCCGCCCGGGTGCGAGAACGCGAAGTCTTCAGCAGTGAAACCGCGTGCTTCCAGCAGCGCGACGGCCAGCGCATCGCCCATGACCAGTGCTGCGGTCGTCGACGAGGTCGGGGCCAGGTTCAGCGGGCAGGCTTCATGCTCGACGTGAACGTTGAGATTGACCTCGGCCGCCTTGGCCAGTGGCGATTGCGGGTTGCCGGTGACGCTGATGAGCTGGATGCCCAGACGCTTGATCAGCGGCAGCAGGGTAACGATTTCATTGGTCGAGCCGGAGTTCGACAGGGCCAGGATCACGTCGTCGCGGGTGATCATGCCCATGTCGCCATGGCTGGCCTCGGCCGGGTGTACGAAAAATGCCGGGGTGCCGGTGCTGGCCAGGGTCGCGGCAATCTTGTTGCCGATGTGCCCGGATTTGCCCATGCCGACCACGACTACACGGCCTTTACTGGCCAGAATCATCTCGCAAGCGCGTACGAAATCGGCGTCGATATGGGGCAACAAGCCTTGTACGGCTTCCACTTCGAGTTGGATGGTGCGTTGTGCCGATTGAATCAGGTCGCTGGATTGGCTCATGTCAGAAATCGTATAGCCCGATGAAAAGGCGGCGATTATAGCGGTTATGTGGCAAAGCCTCACGCAAGTTCGTCGTGCTTTGTCATTACTCGTTACCAAAACCCGGTAAAAGAGCCTGCGGACCTGTCATATCGCCGAACTCAGGCTGGTACAAGCCTTGGGCGCGTAGCCTTTGCAGTGATATAGTTCGCCGCCAGTTCGGCCTGCCCGGGATGTACGTACTTTTTAAGTAAAGACAGGCGTCCGAGTGAGAGGCTGCATCGCAAGGAGTTTAGATGAGTGCCGATAACGCCTACGCGGTCGAGCTGAAGGGAGTTTCCTTCAAGCGCGGTGCGCGCAGCATTTTCAATAACGTCGATATTCGCATCCCGCGCGGCAAGGTCACCGGCATCATGGGGCCTTCCGGGTGTGGCAAGACCACGCTGCTGCGATTGATGGGCGCACAATTGCGCCCTGCCAGCGGCGAAGTCTGGGTCAACGGCCAGAACCTGCCTGTGCTTTCGCGCAGCGATCTGTTCGATGCGCGAAAGCACATGGGTGTGCTGTTTCAAAGCGGCGCGCTGTTCACCGATCTCGATGTATTCGAGAACGTGGCTTTCCCCCTGCGTGTTCATACCGATCTGCCGGAAGAAATGATCCGCGACATCGTCCTGCTCAAACTGCAGGCGGTCGGTCTGCGCGGTGCCATCGAGCTGATGCCGGACGAGCTGTCCGGTGGCATGAAACGCCGCGTCGCACTGGCGCGGGCGATTGCGCTCGATCCGCAGATCCTCATGTACGACGAACCGTTCGTCGGGCAGGACCCGATCGCCATGGGCGTGCTGGTCCGATTGATCCGTCTGCTCAACGATGCGCTGGGGATTACCAGTATCGTGGTGTCCCACGATCTGGCTGAAACCGCGAGCATCGCCGACTACATCTATGTTGTCGGTGATGGTCAGGTGCTGGGGCAGGGTACGCCGGACGAGTTGATGAGCTCGGACGAGCCGCGTATCCGTCAGTTCATGACCGGCGATCCCGATGGCCCGGTGCCGTACCATTTTCCAGCGACGGATTACCGCGCAGATCTTCTGGGGAAGCGCTGATGCGCAGAATTTCATTAATAGAACGCGTGCGCCGGTTCGGCGAGGCGGCGATCGACGCCGTCGCGGTGTTCGGTCGTGCGACGCTGTTCCTGTTTCATGCCTTGCTGGGGCGTGGCGGGATCAGCGGAGGTTTCAGTCTGCTGGTCAAGCAGCTGCATTCAGTCGGCGTCATGTCGCTGGTGATCATCGTCGTTTCCGGGATCTTCATCGGCATGGTGCTGGCGCTGCAGGGCTTCAGCATTCTGTCGAGCTACGGTTCGGAGCAGGCGGTGGGGCAGATGGTTGCACTGACCCTGTTGCGTGAACTCGGTCCGGTGGTGACGGCATTGTTGTTTGCCGGTCGTGCCGGTTCGGCGCTGACCGCCGAGATCGGCAACATGAAATCCACCGAACAGCTTTCCAGTCTGGAAATGATCGGCGTCGATCCGCTCAAGTACATCATTGCCCCGCGCCTGTGGGCCGGTTTCATTTCCCTGCCAGTGCTGGCGATGATTTTCAGCGTGGTCGGGATTTGGGGCGGTTCGTGGGTGGCCGTCGACTGGCTGGGTGTGTATGAAGGCTCTTACTGGGCGAACATGCAGAACAGCGTGAATTTCACCAGTGACGTGCTCAATGGCGTAATCAAAAGTATCGTTTTCGCCTTTGTCGTGACCTGGATCGCCGTATTCCAAGGCTATGACTGTGAGCCCACTTCCGAGGGCATCAGTCGCGCCACCACCAAGACCGTGGTATTTGCCTCGCTGGCAGTGCTCGGCCTGGACTTTATTCTGACTGCTTTGATGTTTGGAGATTTCTGATGCAAAACCGCACCCTGGAAATCGGTGTCGGCCTGTTCCTGCTGGCAGGGATCCTGGCTTTGTTGCTGCTTGCTTTGCGGGTCAGTGGTCTGTCTCCGACGTCGACCACCGACACCTATAAACTGTATGCCTATTTCGACAATATCGCCGGTTTGACGGTCAGAGCCAAAGTGACCATGGCCGGCGTGACCATCGGCAAGGTCACGGCGATCGATCTGGATCGCGACAGCTTCACCGGTCGGGTCACCCTGCAAGTGGATAAAAAGGTCGACAACCTGCCGACTGACTCCACAGCGTCTATCCTGACCGCTGGTCTGCTGGGCGAGAAGTACATCGGTATCAGCGTCGGCGGGGAAGACAAACCGCTGAAGGATGGTGGAACCATTCACGACACCCAGTCGTCACTGGTACTGGAAGACCTGATCGGTAAATTCCTGCTCAATACCGTTAGCAAAGACGCCAAATGAGGAGCTTTTGAATGATTTCTACCTTGCGACGTGGCCTGTTGGTGTTGCTCGCGGCATTGCCACTGATGGCTAACGCTGCGCCTGGGCAATCCGCGCATGAACTGGTGCAGGACACGACCACCCGGTTGCTGGCCGACCTGGCTGCCAACAAAGAGAAATACAAGCAGGATCCGACGGATTTCTACGCGGCGCTCAACAGCATCGTCGGGCCAGTGGTGGACGCCGAAGGCATTTCCAAGAGCATCATGACGGTCAAGTATTCGCGCAAGGCCACGCCGGCGCAGATGCAGACCTTCCAGGAAAACTTCAAGAAAGGCCTGTTCCAGTTCTACGGCAATGCCTTGCTCGAGTACAACAACCAGGGGATTACCGTTGACCCTGCCAAGGACGAATCGGGTGACCGCACCAGCGTCAACATGACCGTCAAGGGCAGCAGCGGCGCAATCTATCCTGTGCAGTACACACTGGAGAAGATCAACGGCGAGTGGAAACTGCGCAACGTGATCATCAATGGCATCAACATCGGCAAGCTGTTCCGTGATCAGTTCGCCGACGCGATGCAGCGCAATGGCAACGACCTGGACAAGACCATCAATGGTTGGGCCGGTGAAGTGGCCAAGGCCAAGGAAGCCACCGAAAAGAACCCCGCGCAATGAATGAGGCCGCAGTTCGTATGAGTGATGTCGACGAGCTTCTGCTCAGCGGAGTGCTGGACTATCGCACCGGTGCCGACCTGCGCAAGCAAGGCCAGGCGCTGATCAAGTCCAGCAAGGCTGCTTCGCTGGTGATCGATTGCTCGGCGGTGAAGAAGTCCAGCAGCGTCGGTTTGTCGTTGCTGCTGTGCTTCATGCGCGATGCGAATGCGGCCGGAAAGGCTGTCAGCATCCGTGCGATGCCCGAAGACATGCGCGAAATCGCTCAGGTCAGTGAGCTGACCGAACTTTTGGCGCACCCCTGAAACAGCATCTATAAAGAAGCCCCCCGTCAGAGTCCTGCCATGCGGGGTTCGCAGGCGCGGGGCTTTTTTGTATGATGTCCGACCCGTGCGCACAGGGCGCCGATTGAGGTTGAGCATGCAGGCCGTAGAAGTGAAGAGCTTCCTTGAAGGAAAGCTGCCCGGAACGTTGGTAGAAGTTGAGGGCGAAGGCTGCAATTTCCAGCTGAACGTGATTAGCGATGAACTGGCGGCGTTGAGCCCGGTGAAGCGTCAGCAGCAGGTCTATGCCCATTTGAACCCATGGATTACCGATGGCAGCATCCATGCGGTCACTATGAAATTTTTCAGCAGCGCGGCCTGGGCCGAGCGCACCTGAGCCTTAGGGCGTCGAGATTCTTATGGATAAATTGATTATTACCGGTGGCGCTCGTCTTGATGGCGAGATCCGCATTTCCGGCGCAAAAAACTCCGCCCTGCCGATCCTGGCTGCCACCCTGCTGTGCGATGGCCCGGTGACCGTTGGCAACCTGCCGCACCTGCACGACATCACCACCATGATCGAGCTGTTCGGTCGCATGGGCATTGAGCCGGTGATCGACGAGAAACTCAGCGTCGAAATCGACCCGCGCACCATCAAGACCCTGATCGCCCCGTACGAACTGGTGAAAACCATGCGTGCGTCGATCCTGGTACTGGGCCCGATGGTTGCCCGTTTCGGTGAGGCCGAAGTGGCACTGCCTGGCGGTTGCGCCATCGGTTCGCGTCCGGTTGACCTGCACATCCGTGGTCTCGAAGCCATGGGCGCGGTGATCGACGTCGAAGGCGGCTACATCAAGGCCAAGGCGCCGGAAGGCGGCCTGCGCGGTGCGCACTTCTTCTTCGATACCGTCAGCGTGACCGGTACCGAGAACATCATGATGGCCGCTGCTCTGGCCAAGGGCCGCAGCGTGTTGCAGAACGCCGCTCGCGAACCTGAAGTGGTCGACCTGGCGAACTTCCTCAACGCCATGGGCGCCAAGGTTTCCGGTGCTGGCACCGACACCATCACCATCGATGGCGTTGAGCGTCTGGGTTCGGCTTTCTACAAAGTCATGCCTGACCGCATCGAGACCGGCACCTACCTGGTCGCCGCAGCCGTGACCGGTGGTCGCGTCAAGGTCAAGGACACCGATCCGACCATCCTTGAAGCCGTTCTGGAAAAGCTCCGTGAAGCCGGCGCAGAAATCACCTGTGGTGAAGACTGGATCGAGCTGAACATGCATGGCAAGCGTCCGAAAGCAGTCAACGTGCGCACCGCGCCGTACCCTGCATTCCCGACTGACATGCAAGCGCAGTTCATCTCGCTCAACGCCATTGCCGAAGGCACCGGTGCGGTGATCGAGACGATCTTCGAAAACCGTTTCATGCACGTGTACGAACTGCACCGCATGGGCGCCAAGATCCAGGTCGAAGGCAATACTGCCATCGTCACCGGTACTGAAGTCCTCAAAGGCGCGCCAGTAATGGCCACCGACCTGCGGGCTTCGGCCAGTCTGGTGATCTCGGCGCTGGTTGCCGAAGGCGACACGCTGATCGACCGCATCTACCACATCGACCGTGGTTACGAGTGCATCGAAGAAAAACTGCAGATGCTGGGCGCCAAGATCCGTCGCGTTCCGGGCTGATTGCTGCATTGGGACACAGGGACGTGTCCACTGATTTTAAGAGTCGAGCCGGTTTCCGGCTCGATGTGTGTCCGGCGCCGATTGCGACCGGACATGAGTACCTTGATAAGGACTGACGTTTCCCATGTTGACCATCGCACTGTCCAAGGGCCGCATCCTTGACGACACCCTGCCGCTTCTCGCCGAAGCGGGCATCGTGCCGACCGAGAATCCGGACAAGAGCCGCAAGCTGATCATTCCCACGACGCAGGACGACGTTCGTCTGCTGATCGTGCGTGCCACCGATGTGCCGACTTACGTTGAGCATGGCGCGGCTGACCTCGGCGTTGCCGGTAAAGACGTGTTGATGGAATACACCGGCCAGGGCCTGTACGAGCCACTGGATCTGCAAATCGCCCAGTGCAAGCTGATGACCGCCGGCAAGATCGGTGCGCCTGAGCCCAAGGGCCGTCTGCGCGTGGCGACCAAGTTCGTCAACGTTGCCAAGCGTTATTACGCCGAGCAGGGCCGTCAGGTCGATATCATCAAGCTGTACGGCTCGATGGAGCTGGCACCGCTGATCGGTCTGGCCGACAAGATCATCGACGTGGTCGACACCGGCAACACCCTGCGCGCCAACGGCCTGGAACCTCAGGAACTGATCGCCACGATCAGCTCGCGCCTGGTCGTCAATAAAGCTTCGATGAAAATGCAACACGCCCGAATCCAGGCGTTGATCGATACCCTGCGCAACGCAGTGGAATCGCGACACCGCGGCTGATTTACCTGCGCGCCGTTAAGTCGCGCCCGTCTATCCGCCTCATAGCCAGAATCTCAGGTGCCCAAGCGGAAACGACTGCTAAGTTAGGGCGCCTGAGTTTTTGCCATTCCTATGAGGCTCTCGCTATGACCGCAACGACTGCAATTCGCCGACTCAACGCTGCTGACCCGGATTTCGCGCATCATCTGGATCATCTGCTGAGCTGGGAAAGTGTGTCTGACGACTCGGTCAATCAGCGGGTGCTGGACATCATCAAGGCTGTGCGCGAACGTGGTGATGCGGCGCTGGTCGAGTTCACCCAGAAATTCGACGGCCTCGAAGTCGCTTCGATGGCCGACCTGATCCTGCCGCGCGAGCGTCTGGAACTGGCCCTGACCCGCATCACCGTTGCGCAGCGCGAAGCATTGGAAAAAGCCGCCGCTCGCGTGCGCAGCTACCACGAAAAACAGAAACAGGATTCCTGGAGCTACACCGAAGCCGACGGCACTGTGCTGGGCCAGAAGGTCACGCCGCTGGATCGCGCCGGTCTGTATGTGCCGGGCGGCAAGGCGTCTTACCCATCCTCTGTATTGATGAACGCGATTCCGGCCAAGGTCGCCGGCGTGACCGAAGTGGTCATGGTCGTGCCGACCCCGCGCGGTGAAATCAACGAACTGGTGCTGGCGGCTGCCTGCATCGCTGGCGTCGACCGGGTGTTCACCATCGGTGGCGCTCAGGCTGTTGCTGCTTTGGCCTACGGCACCGAAAGCGTGCCGAAAGTCGACAAAGTCGTTGGCCCGGGCAACATCTATGTCGCCACCGCCAAGCGTCATGTGTTCGGTCAGGTCGGCATCGACATGATCGCCGGCCCTTCGGAAATCCTCGTGGTGTGCGACGGCCAGACCGATCCGGACTGGATCGCCATGGACCTGTTCTCGCAAGCCGAGCACGACGAAGATGCGCAGGCGATTCTGGTCAGCCCGGACGCCGAGTTCCTCGACAAGGTCGCCGCGAGCATCGACAAACTGCTGCCGACCATGGACCGCGCGACGATCATCGAAACCTCGATCAATGGCCGTGGTGCGCTGATTCACGTACGCGACATGGCGCAAGCCATCGAAGTCGCCAACCGTATCGCCCCGGAACACCTGGAGCTGTCGGTCGCTGATCCACAGGCCTGGCTGCCGCAGATCCGCCACGCCGGCGCGATCTTCATGGGCCGTCACACCTCCGAAGCGCTGGGCGACTACTGCGCAGGCCCGAACCACGTACTGCCGACGTCCGGCACTGCGAGGTTCTCTTCGCCGCTGGGCGTGTACGACTTCCAGAAGCGTTCGTCGATCATCTTCTGCTCCGAAGCCGGCGCTTCCGAGCTGGGCAAGACTGCATCGGTGCTGGCCCGTGGCGAATCGCTGAGTGCGCACGCGCGCAGTGCCGAATACCGCATCAAAGACGAAGACTTTCTACAAGGGCAGGGGAACTGAGCGATGAGTAAATTCTGGAGCCCGTTCGTCAAGGATCTGGTGCCGTACGTGCCGGGCGAACAGCCGAAGCTGACCAAACTGGTCAAGCTCAACACCAACGAAAACCCGTACGGCCCATCGCCAAAAGCCTTGGCGGCGATGCAGGTCGAGCTTAACGATAACCTGCGTCTGTACCCGGACCCGAACAGTGACCTGCTGAAAACTGCCGTCGCCCAGTATTACGGCGTGCGGAGCAATCAGGTGTTCCTCGGCAACGGTTCGGATGAAGTGCTCGCGCACATTTTCCATGGCTTGCTGCAACACGATCAGCCACTGCTGTTCCCGGACATCAGCTACAGCTTCTATCCGGTTTACTGCGGTTTGTACGGCATCAAATACGATGCGGTGCCGCTGGACGCGCAGTTCCAGATCAACCCGGCGGACTATGCCAAGCCGAATGGCGGGATCATTTTCCCTAACCCGAACGCGCCAACCGGTTGCCTGCTGGCACTGGACGCGGTCGAGCAAATCCTCAAGGCCAGCGCGGATTCGGTGGTGGTCGTAGACGAGGCCTATATCGACTTCGGCGGCGAAACCGCAATCAGTCTGGTGGACCGTTACCCCAACCTGTTGGTGACGCAAACCCTGTCCAAGTCGCGTTCGCTGGCTGGTTTGCGCGTGGGTTTCGCGGTCGGACATCCGGATCTGATCGAGGCGCTGGAGCGGATCAAGAACAGCTTCAACTCTTATCCGCTGGATCGTCTGGCGATTGTCGGGGCGGCAGCGGCGTTTGAAGATCGCGAGCATTTCGACAAGACCTGCCGACTGGTGATCGAGAGCCGTGAGTGGGTGATTGCGCAATTGCAGGTCAAGGGGTTTGAAGTGTTGCCGTCGGCGGCGAACTTCATTTTCGCCCGGCACCCGCAGCATGACGCGGCGGGACTGGCGGCCAAACTGCGCGAGCAGGGTGTGATCGTGCGGCACTTCAAGCAGGAGCGGATTGCGCAGTTCCTGCGGATTTCGATTGGTACGCCGGAGCAGAATCGGGCGCTGATCGACGGCCTCGGCAACCTCTGAATCACCGCTGCACCCTGTAGGAGTGAGCCTGCTCGCGATGCGTTTCAGCATTCAACATGTGAGTTGAATGACACACCGCAATCGCGAGCAGGCTCACTCCTACAGGGGATTTGTGGTGATTATTCGTGATGTGGTTCGCCAAGAAAGGTCAGTGAGCTGAACAAGCCGCGACTGTTCACATCAGCACTGTCCTTGACCGGCACCTCAACCTGCGCCGCAATCACGTTCAACCCTTCATTTCGCACCAGCACCTGCGCGCGGCCATCCTTGTCGGTCTCGGTGCTCAGGGTGTTCGGCGCACTGCGATAGTCGCCAATCAACTTCACCCCAGCCGCCGGTTTACCATCGAGCAACACCCGAACTGGCAATGACTTGCCCGGCCCAACCGTCAGCGGATCAACCTCCGGCAGAATCAGCAACTTGATCTGATCCAGCTTCGGCAACTTCGCCCCCGGCTGATAAATCGCCAGGCTGTATTTGAATGTCTCGGTGGCCTCAATGGCGCCAGGGACTTTGCTGCGACCTTGGTTGATCCACTTCTTGTCAGCCGTTTGCGACCACATGCCGTTGTTCAGCGCCACGGCCATCACCGCAGGCGACTTCAGCGGCTTCAAACGTGCATGATCCGCCAGGCGCTCGACGCTGACCGGGATCATTTTCCCGCTCGCGTCATAAGCCCACGCGCCGCTGATCTTCTGCGCCTTGAACGCATTGTCCTCAGCGCCATGACCGTAGACCACTTCGATATTGCCGCGCCGTTGCTCAGTCCACAGGCCATGGGCCGAGACCTGACCGGCGAACAGCGCGGCGATGAGTACAAGGGATTTGCCGTATTGCATGGTGACGTCCTTTTACAGGTTGAGAGTCAGGCTGACGGTGAAATTGCGCGGCTCACCGGGGTTGACCCAGTAGTTGCTGTAGGAGCGCTCGTAATACTTTTCGTCGAAGAGGTTGTTCAGGTTCAGGCCGACGGTGACGTTGTCGCTGGCCTTGTAATGCGCGAGCAGGTCGACGGTGTGATAGGCCGGCAGTTCGAAGTCGCTGCCGGATTCTCCCGAGCGATCGCCGACATAAGTGAACGCCGCGCCAACGTCCGAGCCACGCAAATGGCCATCCTGAAACTCATAAACCCCGAGCAGGCTACCGCTGCGTTTGGCCACGCCGAGGATGCGGCTACCGGTGGGAATTGCCGCGTCGCCCTGGGTCACCTCGGCATCGATGTAAGCGAAGGCGCCGATCAGCCGCACTGCGTCAGTCACTTGTCCGGTGATTTGCAGATCGAAACCACGACTGCGTGCCTTGCCCATCGCCCGGCTGGTGTCGCTGGCCGGATCGAGGGCGAGGACGTTTTCCTTGTCGATGTGGAAGAAGGCGAGGGTGCTGCTCAGGCGCTCGTCGAATAGCTCGTTCTTGATCCCGACTTCGTAGCCGACGCCTTCTTCCGGGTCGAAGGATTTGCCGGAGGCGTCGAGGCCATTGTTTGGTTTGAACGAGGTCGAGGCATTGGCGAAGAGGCCGGTATCCGGCGTCAGTTGATAGAGCAGGCCGACGCGTTGGGTGAGGGCATCGTGACGTTGGTTGCTGGTGGCGTTGCGGCTGTGGTCGTCAATGTGCTGATCGAAGTGCTCGAAGCGCGCACCGATCATCCCGCGCAGTTTGTCGGTGAAGACGATTTGATCCTGCAGGTTCAGTGCATGACTTTCGACGTTTTCGAAAAAGTCGCTGCCCGAGCGGGCGCCGTTGGGTTTGGGCTGACCGTAGATCGGCTTGTAGATGTCGATGGCGTAAGGGCCGCCGGCAATCGTGGTGACGCGCTCGTTCTTGCGGAAGTTTTCGTACTCGGTGCCGATCAGCAGTTCGTGCTGCCAAGGGCCGAGGTCGAACAGACCGCGCAGTTCCAGTTGGGTGATGCTGTCATGCCAGTTGGTATCGCGCTCGCGATAGCGGCGGTTGACGGTGTGGCCATCGGCGTTCAACGGGCGGGATTCGGAAGCGTCGCCCCAGAGTTTGCCTTCCTTGTAATGACTGGCCAGACGCAGCTTCCAGCTGTCGTTGAGGTGATGTTCGAGCGTCGCCTGAAGCAGATTGTTGTGGTTATCGATGTTGCCGTCGTTGGGTTCGCCGAGGAAGGTCGAGCGCGACACGCCGCTCCATTTGTTGTTCGGTGCGACGATGCCGCGATCGAAGGTGGAGCTGTGACGGACGATTTCGCTTTCCACCAACAGCGACGTGTCCGGGTTCAATTGCCAACTGATCGAAGGCGCGACGAATACGCGCTGGCTGTCGACATGATCGCGAAAACTGTTGTTGTCTTCGACCGCAAGGTTGATCCGCGAGAGCACATCGCCCTGATCATCCAGCGGCGTGTTGACGTCCAGTGCGGTGCGATAACGATCCCAACTGCCGGCGCTGGTTTGCAGGGTAGTGAAGGCTTCGGGCTGCGGTTTCTTGGTGACGATGTTTACCGTGCCGCCGGGATCACCTCGGCCATACAGACTGGCGGCGGGGCCTTTGAGCACTTCAATGCGCTCGATGTTGGCCGCATCCGGTGTGCTCGGATAACCGCGATTGGCGCTGAAGCCATCCTTGTAGAACTCCGAAGTGGTGAAGCCGCGCACGCTGTATTCGTACAGCGTCAGGCCGCCGAAGTTGTTTTGCTTGGATACGCCACCGGCGAAATCCAGCGCGCGCTCGACACTGGTGCTGCCCAGATCCTTGAGCACGCTGGCGGGCACAACGCTGATCGCCTGCGGGATATCGCGGATCGCGGTGTCGGTCTTGGTTGCACTGGATGAACGTGTGGCGCGATAGCCCTTGACCGGGCCGGTCGGCGATTCGTAGTCGGAGATGACGCTGATGGCGTCGAGTTCGAGGGGTTTGGGCTCTTCGGCGAAGGCTGGATCGACCAGCAGACCAAGGCTCAGACCGAGCAGGGAAGCCTTTGTTCGAGACGACATGTTATGTTGTTCCAATTCTTAGAATTGAAACAATATAACATGCCTGTTGAGAATGTCTTTTATTCGCGCGGTTAGCGCGAAGAAAGTTTTATTCTTCTTTTTCTTTCACCGGCGCCGGTGGTGGACGCAGGCCGATTTCAGCGGTGAGCTTCAGCTCTTTGCCGTTGCGCATCACCTGAATCGTCACTTTGTCGGTCGGTTTGATCCGTGCAACCTGGTTCATCGAACGACGGCCATCGCCGGCCGGCTCGCCATCAATGCTCAGAATCACGTCGCCCAATTGCAGGCCTGCCTTCTGTGCCGGGCCATCGCGGAAGATCCCCGCAACGACAATTCCCGGACGCCCGGACAGACCAAACGACTCAGCCAGTTCCTGTGTCAGCGGCTGCACTTCAATGCCCAGCCAGCCACGAATCACCTGACCGTGTTCGATGATCGACTTCATCACTTCCATCGCCAGTTTCACCGGGATCGCAAAGCCAATGCCTTGCGAGCCGCCGGACTTGGAGAAGATCGCCGTGTTGATGCCGGTAAGGTTGCCGTTGGCATCGACCAGCGCGCCGCCGGAGTTGCCCGGGTTGATCGCCGCGTCGGTCTGGATGAAGTCTTCGTAGTTGTTCAGGCCCAACTGGTTACGCCCGGTGGCGCTGATGATGCCCATGGTCACGGTCTGGCCAACGCCGAATGGGTTGCCGATGGCCAGCGCGACGTCGCCGATACGAATGTTGTCGGAGCGACCGACGGTGATCGCCGGCAGGGTTTTCAGATCGATCTTCAACACTGCAAGGTCGGTTTCCGGATCGCTGCCGATGACGCGGGCGAGGGTTTCGCGGCCATCCTTCAGCGCCACGACGATCTGGTCGGCGCCGCTGGTCACGTGGTTGTTGGTGAGGATGTAGCCTTCCGGGCTCATGATCACGCCGGAACCGAGGCTCGATTCCATGCGTTTCTGCTTCGGCGAGTTATCGCCGAAGAAACGGCGGAACTGCGGATCTTCGAACAGCGGATGCGCCGGTTTGTTGATGACTTTGGTGGTGTACAAGTTGACCACCGAAGGCGCGGCGATGGTCACCGCGTCCGCATAGGACACCGGCCCCTGCTGCACGCTGGTGGTTTGCGGCGCCTGTTGCAGGTTGACGTCGAGGCTCGGCAGCCCGACCCACTGCGGGTAACGCTGAATAATCAACAGAGCGATAAGCACGCCGGCCAACAACGGCCAGCCCATAAAACGCAGCGCCTTGAACATTAAGCACGTCCTGGAAGAGTTGCAGGCGGGGTCAGACCGCCCATAATGTCGCGCATTATACGAGGCCGCGCGTGCCTCTGAACGGGATATTTAGGAGTCTTTCATGGCCGTTGCCCTCAGCACCCTCGTCGAAGAAGCCGACCGTTACCTTGGCAGTGCGAAAATTGCCGATTATTGCCCCAACGGTTTGCAGGTCGAAGGCCGTCCGCAGGTGATGCGCATTGTCAGCGGCGTCACGGCCAGCCAGGCGTTGCTGGACGCTGCCGTCGAGGCCGGGGCCGATCTGGTGCTGGTGCATCACGGTTACTTCTGGAAGGGCGAGAACCCGTGCGTCACTGGAATGAA
Source organism: Pseudomonas sp. CH61 (assembly GCF_059429415.1). Taxonomy (NCBI): domain Bacteria; kingdom Pseudomonadati; phylum Pseudomonadota; class Gammaproteobacteria; order Pseudomonadales; family Pseudomonadaceae; genus Pseudomonas; species Pseudomonas sp. CH61. The sequence goes on from NZ_CM182098.1 coordinate 251,435, forward strand.
GCAGCGTCGACTGAAGACCTTGCTCAAGCATGACATCAGTCTGCTTGCCTATCACTTGCCGCTGGATCTGCACCCGGACGTTGGCAACAACGTGCAACTTGCGCGTCAACTGGACATCACTGTGGAAGGCCCGCTGGACCCGGACAATCTGAAAATCGTTGGTCTGGTCGGGTCTTTGAAAGAACCGCTGACCGCCCGCGATTTCGCCCGCAAGGTGCAGGAAGTCATGGGCCGCGAGCCGTTATTGATTGAAGGCAGCCCGATGATTCGTCGGGTCGGCTGGTGCACCGGCGGCGGTCAGGGCTATATCGATCAGGCCGTCGCGGCGGGCGTCGATCTTTATCTGAGCGGTGAAGCCTCCGAGCAGACCTTTCACAGCGCCCGCGAGAACGACATCAGCTTCATCGCTGCCGGTCACCACGCCACCGAACGCTACGGCGTGCAGGCACTGGGCGACTACCTGGCGAAACGCTTCGCCGTCGAACACATCTTCATCGATTGCCCCAACCCGATCTGAAAACCACCGCAAATCCCCTGTAGGAGTGAGCCTGCTCGCGATAGCGGAGTGTCAGTCACCGCTATGTCGAATGTGACAACGCTATCGCGAGCAGGCTCACTCCTACAGGGGGCATCGCCCAAACGAGTGGGCATATTCATATACCCTTTCGATCTAGTTGGCGTCCTGATTAGAAGAGGCCGCTGTGCTAGGATTTCCCGCTCGAACACGGCCCGCTGGCCGTTCATAAGAAAGTTTTCGTGAGTAGCCATGGTCGACAAACTGACGCATCTGAAACAGCTGGAGGCGGAAAGCATCCACATCATCCGCGAGGTGGCCGCCGAGTTCGATAACCCGGTGATGCTGTACTCCATCGGTAAAGACTCCGCCGTGATGCTGCACCTGGCACGCAAGGCGTTCTTCCCGGGCAAACTGCCGTTTCCGGTGATGCACGTCGACACCCGCTGGAAATTCCAGGAGATGTACAAGTTCCGCGACAAGATGGTCGAAGAGCTGGGCCTGGACCTGATCACCCACATCAATCCCGATGGCGTGGCACAGAACATCAACCCGTTCACTCACGGCAGCGCCAAGCACACCGACATCATGAAGACCGAGGGCCTGAAACAGGCACTCGACAAGCATGGTTTCGACGCAGCGTTCGGCGGCGCTCGTCGCGATGAAGAGAAATCCCGTGCCAAAGAGCGCGTGTACTCGTTCCGCGACAGCAAGCACCGTTGGGACCCGAAAAACCAGCGCCCGGAGCTGTGGAACGTCTACAACGGCAAGGTCAACAAGGGCGAATCCATTCGTGTATTCCCTCTGTCGAACTGGACCGAGCTGGACATCTGGCAGTACATCTACCTCGAAGGCATCCCGATTGTGCCGTTGTACTTCGCCGCCGAGCGCGAAGTGATCGAGAAGAACGGCACGCTGATCATGATCGACGACGAGCGCATCCTTGAGCACCTGTCCGACGAAGACAAAGCGCGCATCGTCAAAAAGAAAGTGCGTTTCCGCACCCTTGGCTGCTACCCGTTGACGGGGGCCGTGGAGTCCGAGGCCGAAAGCCTCACGGACATCATTCAAGAAATGCTCCTGACGCGAACTTCCGAGCGCCAGGGCCGAGTCATCGACCACGATGGCGCCGGCTCGATGGAAGATAAAAAACGTCAAGGCTATTTCTAAGGGGCTGTCATGTCGCACGTATCTGATTTGATCAGCGAGGACATCCTCGCCTACCTGGGCCAGCACGAACGTAAAGAGCTGCTGCGCTTTTTGACTTGCGGTAACGTCGATGACGGCAAGAGCACCCTGATCGGGCGCCTGCTGCACGACTCGAAGATGATCTACGAAGATCACCTCGAAGCGATCACTCGCGACTCGAAGAAAGTCGGCACCACCGGTGACGATATCGACCTGGCATTGCTGGTCGACGGCCTGCAGGCCGAGCGGGAGCAGGGCATCACCATTGACGTTGCTTACCGCTATTTCTCCACCGCCAAGCGCAAATTCATCATCGCCGACACTCCCGGCCATGAGCAGTACACCCGCAACATGGCCACCGGTGCGTCCACCTGTGACCTGGCGATCATTCTGGTCGACGCGCGTTACGGCGTGCAGACCCAGACCCGTCGCCACAGCTTTATCGCCTCCCTGCTGGGCATCAAGCACATCGTTGTCGCCATCAACAAGATGGACTTGAAGGGCTTCGATGAAGGCGTGTTCGAGTCGATCAAGGCCGACTACCTGAAGTTCGCCGAAGGCTTGAAGATGAAGCCAACCAGCATGCACTTTGTGCCGATGTCTGCCCTGAAGGGCGACAACGTGGTGAACAAATCCGAGCGCTCGCCTTGGTACAAAGGCCAGTCGCTGATGGAAATCCTCGAGACCGTGGAAGTCGCGGGCGATCGCAACTTCACCGATCTGCGTTTCCCGGTGCAGTACGTCAACCGTCCGAACCTGAACTTCCGTGGTTTCGCCGGCACGCTGGCCAGCGGCATCGTGCACAAGGGTGACGAAGTCGTGGTGCTGCCGTCGGGCAAAAGCAGCCGGGTGAAATCCATCGTCACTTTCGAAGGTGAACTGGAACACGCCGGTCCAGGTCAGGCCGTAACGCTGACCATGGAAGACGAAATCGACATCTCCCGTGGCGACTTGTTGGTGCATGCCGACAACGTGCCGCCGGTCACCGACAGCTTTGAAGCGATGCTGGTGTGGATGGCTGAAGAGCCGATGCTGCCGGGCAAGAAATACGACATCAAACGCGCCACCAGTTACGTGCCGGGCTCGATTGCCAGCATCGTTAACAAGGTCGACGTCAACACCCTTGAAGAAGGCCCGGCGAGCGCGTTGCAGCTCAACGAAATCGGCAAGGTGAAGATCGCGCTCGACGCGCCGATCGCCCTCGACGGTTACGAAAGCAACCGCACCACCGGCGCGTTCATCATCATCGACCGTTTGACCAACGGCACTGTTGGCGCCGGCATGATCGTCGCGCAGCCAGTGACCCATGGCACTGCCACGCACCACGGCAAACTGGCGCACGTGGCCACTGAAGAGCGCGCTCAGCGTTTCGGTCAGCAACCGGCCACTGTGCTGTTCAGCGGCCTGTCGGGCGCCGGCAAAAGCACGCTGGCTTACGCGGTCGAGCGCAAGCTGTTCGACCTGGGCCGTGCGGTGTTTGTGCTGGATGGCCAGAACCTGCGTCACGACCTCAACAAAGGTCTGCCACAGGATCGCGCCGGGCGTACCGAGAACTGGCGCCGTGCCGCACACGTGGCGCGTCAGTTCAACGAAGCCGGTCTGCTGACCCTGGCTGCGTTCGTTGCACCGAGTGCTGAGGGGCGCGAGCAAGCCAGGGAGCTGATCGGCAAGGATCGTCTGCTGACGGTCTACGTGCAGGCCTCGCCGGCTGTCTGCGCCGAGCGTGATCCGCAAGGTCTGTATGCCGCCGCTGGCGACAACATCCCGGGCGAATCCTTCCCGTACGACGTGCCGCTGAATGCCGATCTGGTGATCGACACGCAGACGCTGAGTCTGGAAGACAGCGTCAAGCAAGTGCTGGATCTGCTGCGTCAGCGTGGCGCGATCTAAGCGTTAGCGACAAATAAAAAGCCCGCCGATGAGCAATTATCGGCGGGCTTTTTTATTGGGGCCAACTCGGTCAATTGTAGGAGTGAGCCTGCTCGCGATAGCGGTGTGTCATTCAACATTGTTGGTGGCTGATCCACCGCTATCGCGAGCAGGCTCACTCCTACAGGGGGTTAGTGTTTGGCTGGAAATTCGCGGTGCATCTGTTCGAGCAGCGCATCCTTGTCCAGCCACAGCTGGTTGATCCAGCCCTGAAACTGCAATCGATACTCGCCGTCCTGATCGTAATTCTTGCCAATGAACTGCTGGGGAATCTTCAGCTCTGCAAAGTGCACCACCACATCGCGCACATTGCCGCAGAGCAAATCCCAGAACCCCGGACGCCCGGCCGGGTAGTGGATGGTCACGTTGACGATCGACTCCAGCTGTTCACCCATCGCATCCAGCACAAAGGCAATGCCGCCAGCCTTGGGCTTGAGCAGATATTTGAACGGTGACTGCTGCTGCGCATGCTTGCCTTCGGTGAAGCGCGTGCCTTCGACGAAGTTGAAAATCCCCACCGGGTTATTGCAAAACTTCGCACACGTCTTGCGCGTGGTTTCGAGGTCTTTGCCTTTCTTCTCCGGGTGTTTGGCCAGGTACGCCTTGGAGTAGCGCTTCATGAACGGAAAGCCCAGCGCCCACCACGCCAGACCGATCACCGGCACCCAGATCAGCTCCTGCTTGAGGAAGAATTTCAGCGGCTGAATCCGGCGGTTGAGCACGTATTGCAGCACCAGAATATCGACCCAGCTCTGGTGGTTGCTGGTGATCAGATACGAGTGCTGATAGTCGAGGCCTTGCAGACCGCTGATGTGCCAGCGCGTGCGCCGCACCAGATTCATCCAGCCCTTGTTGTTGCTGATCCACGCTTCGTGGGTGTGGCTCATCAGCCAGAGCGAGGCGCGTCGGGCGAGGTCGAACGGCAACACTTTGATCAGCGCCACGCAGAACAGAAACGAGCACAGCAGAATCGTATTGAGTGCCAACAGCAGCGAGGCGATCACGCCGCGCAGCGGTGCAGGTAGAAAATCCAGCATTTACACATCCATAGGTCGGTTGGCGGCTTGAATCGCGGTGAGGGCGATGGTGTAGACGATGTCATCGACTTGCGCGCCGCGCGGCAAGTCGTTCACCGGTTTGCGCAGGCCTTGCAGCATCGGCCCGAGGCTGACGCAATCGGCACTGCGTTGCACCGCTTTGTGAGTGGTGTTGCCGGTGTTCAGATCGGGGAACACAAACACCGTGGCGCGCCCGGCGACCTGGCTGTTCGGCGCCAGTTGCCGGGCCACGTCGGCGTTGGCAGCAGCGTCGTATTGCAGCGGACCGTCGATCAACAGCGAATGCTGTTGTTCGTGGGCGAGCAGGGTGGCTTCGCGCACTTTCTCGACTTCTTCGCCGGTGGCCGATTCGCCGCTGGAATAACTGATCATCGCTACGCGCGGAGTGATACCGAACGCCGCTGCCGAGTCGGCGCTTTGCAAAGCAATTTCCGCCAGCTCGGTGGCGCTCGGGTGCGGGTTCATCACGCAGTCGCCATACACCAGCACTTCTTCCGGGAACAGCATGAAGAACACCGATGACACCAGCGTGCAGCCCGGCGCGGTCTTGATCAATTGCAGAGCCGGGCGGATGGTATTGGCGGTGGTGTTGATCACGCCGGAGACCAATCCGTCGACTTCATCCAGTGCGAGCATCATGGTGCCGATCACCACGGTGTCTTCCAGTTGCTGCTCGGCCATCGGTGCATTGAGGCTTTTGGTCTTGCGCAGAGCCACCATCGGCTCGACGTAGCGCTCGCGGATCAGGTCCGGATCGAGAATTTCCAGGCCCGGCGGCAACACAATGCCTTGAGCGCGAGCGACGGCTTCGACGTCTTCGGGTTTGGCCAGCAACACGCAACGGGCGATCCCGCGCTCCTGACAGATCGCCGCCGCTTGCACGGTGAACGGCTCGCTGCCTTCCGGCAGAACGATTCGTTTGTTCGCCGCTTGCGCACGCTGGATCAACTGATAGCGGAATACTGCCGGCGACAGGCGCATTTCCCGAGGCGTACCACAGCGCTGGTGCAGCCACTTGGCGTCGAGGTGACTAGCGACGAAGTCGGTGATGATTTCCGCACGTTCGCGGTCGTCGATCGGAATTTCCTTGTTCAAACCGTTGAGCAGGTTGGCGGTGTCGTAGGAACCGGTGCTCACCGACAACACCGGCAAACCAGCCTGCAAGGCGCCACGGCATAAATCCATGATGCGCGGATCGGGCAGGGTGTCGCTGGTCAGCAGCAGGCCGGCCAGTGGCACGCCGTTAATCGCCGCGAGGCTGACGGCGAGGATGATGTCGTCGCGATCCCCCGGCGTCACCACGAGTACACCGGGCTTGAGCAGCTCGACGGTGTTGCGCATGGTCCGTGCGCAAATGATGATTTTGGTCATGCGCCGGGTTTCGTAGTCGCCGGCGTTGAGCACTTGCGCGCCCATCAGGTCGGCGACGTCGCGGGTACGTGGCGCGTTGAGTTCCGGCTGATAGGGAATGCAGCCGAGCAGGCGGAAATCACCGCTGCGCAGCAACGGCGAATGCTCTTTCAGACGCGTGGCGAAGGCGTCCATGCTCTCGTCGGTTTTGACCTTGTTGAGGATCACGCCGAGGACTTTCGGGTCTTTCGGCCCGCCGAACAGTTGCGCCTGCAATTCGACCCGGCCGGAGAGCTCGGCGAGCACTTCGTTTTCCGGCGCCGAAACTAGAATCACCTCGGCATCGAGGCTTTTGGCCAAGTGCAGGTTGACCCGCGCGGCATAGCTGGCGCTGCGGGTCGGCACCATGCCTTCGACGACCAGCACGTCTTTGCCGACGGCCGCCTGTTGATAAAGGGTGATGATTTCTTCGAGCAGCTCATCGAGCTGACCATCGCCGAGCATCCGCTCGACGTGGGCCAGGCCGAGCGGTTGCGGCGGTTTCAGGCCGTGGGTGCGCGCCACCAGTTCGGTGGAACGCTCAGGGCCGGTGTCGCCCGGGTGCGGCTGGGCAATCGGTTTGAAGAAACCGACTTTCAGGCCCGCTCGCTCAAGCGTGCGCACCAGCCCGAGGCTGATGGAGGTCAGACCCACGCCAAAATCGGTGGGGGCGATAAAAAAAGTTTGCATGCGAATTCTCTAAGGGTGCATGGCAATGGCGGTCGCTTATGGCTGACGACCTACCGAAATTCAGTCGCCAAGGTTAGCGCTAACCGAGCCTTGTGCGCACCAACCGCAGGCAAAGGGTTGGCCTATTTTTTCAATACGTTGCGCCGGGTCGAGCACCCAGGCACGTGATTGCCACGGCGGCTGATGGCGCAGGTGCTGGGTGTGGCCACAGGAAAGCTCGGCTACCCAATGACCCTCTTCGTCCTGATGGAAGCCTGCGATCGTCGAAACCCGTTTGTCCGGGTTGTGTTCGCTTTCGCGCGTTTGCTTCGCTAAACTTGGCCTTTCTATATTCTTCTGCAAAAGGTCTCGCCCCATGCTGATCGCCGCCAATAAGGCTGTCTCCATCGACTATACCCTGACCAACGACGCTGGTGAGGTCATCGACAGCTCCGCCGGCGGCGCTCCGCTGGTCTACCTGCAAGGCGCAGGCAACATCATCCCGGGCCTGGAAAAAGCTCTGGAAGGCAAAGCTGTTGGTGACGAGCTGGAAGTTTCCGTTGAACCGGAAGACGCTTACGGCGAATACGCCGCCGAGCTGGTCAGCACCCTGAGCCGCAGCATGTTCGAAGGCGTTGACGAGCTGGAAGTCGGCATGCAGTTCCACGCTTCGGCGCCGGACGGCCAGATGCAAATCGTCACCATCCGTGACCTCGACGGCGACGACGTGACGGTTGATGGCAACCACCCACTGGCCGGTCAGCGCCTGAACTTCAAAGTGAAGATCGTTGACATCCGTGACGCCAGCCAGGAAGAAATCGCTCATGGTCACGTCCATGGCGAAGGTGGCCATCACCACTGATTTTCTGCGCTAAGCTTCGAGTACTGGAGAGGCGCCTGCGGGCGCCTTTTTAGTCCGCGGCTGTCCTTGGTGACCTCGCCAAGTGGCTGTTTCGAGTAGAACACGGGAATCTTGGAGTTCGTCATGAGTGCTTTTCACGACCTTAAGTTGACAGCCCTGGATGGTCAGGAGCTACCGCTGGCGCCGTTCAAGGGCCAAGTCGTGCTGGTGGTCAACGTCGCCTCCAAATGCGGCTTGACCCCACAGTACGCGGCGCTGGAAAACCTCTATCAGCAGTTCAAAGGCAAAGGCTTCAGTGTGCTGGGCCTGCCGTGCAACCAGTTTGCCGGCCAGGAGCCCGGTTCCGAAAAGGACATTCAGGACTTCTGCAGCCTTAACTATGGCGTGACGTTTCCGTTGTCGAGCAAGCTTGAAGTCAACGGTCATGATCGTCACCAGCTCTACCGTCTGCTGGCGGGCGAGGGCGCGGAGTTTCCCGGTGACATCACCTGGAATTTCGAGAAGTTTCTGCTCGGCAAGGACGGTCGGGTGCTGGCCCGGTTTTCGCCGCGCACGGCGCCGGATGATCCGACCATTGTTCATGCGATTGAAAAAGCGCTGGGCTGAAAAGCAAAATCAAAAGATCGCAGCCTTCGGCAGCTCCTACACGGGATTGTCGGGGCTGCGATTTTTTTTGTTCCAATCGCATCCGATCATGGAGGAGCTGCCGAAGGCTGCGATCTTTTGCTTTGCGTCTTTTAATCCTTAATCACCGAAATCAATAATGCTGTTCAACGGCTTGGGCTCTCCATATTATCGCCGTCATAAAGTCATTCCCTGTGGAGCCTTCCAATGCCGGTTCAAGCCTTGTTCAAACCGTTCCATCTCGGTGCCCTCGAACTGCCGACCCGTGTGGTCATGGCGCCGATGACTCGCTCCTTCTCTCCGGGTGGCGTGCCTAATTCGAAAGTCATCGAGTACTACCGTCGTCGCGCAGCGGCCGGTGTCGGCCTGATCATCACCGAAGGCACCACCGTCGGCCACATCGCCTCCAACGGTTACCCCAACGTGCCGCAGTTCTTTGGTGACGCGCCATTGGCCGGTTGGAAGAAAGTTGTCGACGCTGTTCACGCTGAAGGCGGCAAAATTGTTCCGCAGCTGTGGCATGTCGGCAGCGTGCGCCGCATCGGCACCGAGCCGGACGCCAGCGTGCCGGCTTACGGCCCGTCGGAAAAACTCAAGGACGGTCAGGTCGTGGTGCACGGCATGACCCAACAGGACATCAAGGACGTGATCGCCGCGTTCGCCCAAGCCGCCAAGGATGCACAAAGCATCGGCATGGACGGCGTGGAAATCCACGGCGCGCATGGTTACCTGATCGACCAGTTCTTCTGGGAAGGCAGCAACCAGCGCAGCGACGAATACGGCGGCAGCCTGGCCAACCGTTCGCGCTTTGCCATCGAACTGATTCAAGCCGTACGTGCGGCCGTAGGCGAAGGTTTCCCGATCATCTTCCGTTTCTCGCAGTGGAAACAGCAGGATTACACCGCGCGTCTGGTGCAAACCCCGGAAGCCTTGGGCGAATTCCTCAAACCGTTGTCTGACGCCGGCGTAGATATTTTCCACTGCTCGACGCGGCGCTTCTGGGAGCCGGAGTTCGACGGTTCCGATCTGAACCTGGCAGGCTGGACGCGCAAACTCACCGGCAAGCCGACCATTACCGTTGGCAGCATCGGTCTGGATGGCGAGTTCCTGCAGTTCATGGTCAACACCGACAAGGTCGCGCAACCGGCCAGTCTGGAGAACCTGCTGGAGCGTCTGAACAAAGAGGAATTCGATCTGGTGGCGGTAGGGCGTGCGCTGCTGGTCGATCCGGATTGGGCGCTGAAGGTTCGTGAAGGGCGCGAGCAGGATATCTTGCCGTTCAGCCGTGAGGCGTTGATGACGCTGGTTTAATCAGCGGCTGTACTGACGCCATCGCGAGCAGGCTCACTCCTACAATTGGAATGCATTCCACCTGTAGGAGTGAGCCTGCTCGCGATGGCGGTCTCCAAGTCGCCTGGATTCAAGGCAGTGTCTGCGCATTCGGGACAACTTGCTCCCCCACACAAGCCCCGCGCAAATGCTTTTCAAACTGCTCGATAACCGCCGGCCAACCCTGGCGACTCGCATGCTGCCGCGCATTCAAACGCACGCAACGCAACGTCTCGTCCTCTTCCAGCAACCACGCCGCCGCCTCGCAAAAGGCCTGCTCATCACCAGGCATCGCCAGCACGCCGTTGTAGCCATGGCGAATGTGCTGCGCCGCCGCAGCCTGATCGTAAGCCACCACGCCCAACCCTGAAGCCAACGCCTCCAGCACCACGTTGCCGAAGGTTTCCGTCAGGCTCGGAAACAGAAACAGATCCCCGGACGCGTAGTGCGCCGCCAACGCTTCACCGCGCTGCGCGCCGCAGAAAATCGCCCCGGGTAAATCCTTTTCCAGCGCCAGCCGTTGCGGCCCGTCGCCAACCACGATCAGTTTCAGATTGCGCTGTGGATAAGTGTCACGCAGATTTTCGAAGCAGCGTTTAAGCAGGCCAAGGTTCTTCTCCGGCGCGAGCCGTCCTACGTGAATCACCGCAATGTCCTGCTCGGACAGGCCCCATTGCTCACGCAAGGCATTCAGCCGTTTGCTTGGATGAAACAACTGGCTATCGACACCGCGCGACAACAGCGCCAAACGCTCGAAATGGCGCCGCTCCAGTTCCAGGCGCTGGCTGACGCTCGGTACCAACGTCATGGCCGAACGATTGTGAAACCAGCGCAGATAATGCGTGAGCATCCGCGTCAGTAAGCCGAGGCCGTACTGACTGGTGTACTGCTGAAAATTGGTATGGAAACCGCTGACTACCGAAATCCCCAGACGCCGCGCCGCACGCAGGGCCGATAACCCGAGCGGTCCTTCCGTGGCGATATACAGCACATCGGGACGCTGACGTTTCCAGCGCCGCAGCAGTTTGTGCATCGACGACTGACCCCATTGCAGCCCCGGATACCCCGGCAATGGCCAGCCCCGACACAGCAACAGCGAGTCATCCTCACTGCGCTGCGGATCACCGGCCTGACGCGGTCGCACCAGTTCAACCTGATGCCCACGCGCGCGCAACCCATCGCACAAGCGGCCAAGGGTATTGGCCACGCCGTTGATTTCCGGTGGGAAGGTTTCGCTGATCAGGGTGATGTGTAGAGCTGTCGTCATGACCTCAGTGTCGGCTAAGGCCATGTCGTGCTTGTGACGTTCGGATGATGGATTTGTGACGTCGCGTTAGCGCTGAGTCAGCAGATTCTCTGCGCCACGTTCACGCACCCAGAACAACGTCGCCCCGGCCACAGCCGCCGGCATCATCAGGATGTTGACCACCGGTATCAGCAACACCAAATAGACGATCCCGCCAAAGCTCATGCTCTGCCAGCGCTTCTGGCGCAGCCAGGCGAGCATTTCGTTCCAGCCCAGTTTGTGGTTGTCCGCCGGGTAGTCGATGTACTGGATCGCCATCATCCACACGCCGAACAGCAGCCACAGCGGCGCGGCGATGATGTTCACCACCGGGATGAACGAGAGGATGAACAGACCGATGGCGCGGGGCAGGAAGTAACCGAGTTTGCGCATTTCCCGGGCGAGGGTGCGCGGGACCATCGCGATCAATTCTCCCCAACTGAACGCCGGGAAGTCATCAGTGCCGCGCACCACCACTTCGACTTTTTCCGCGAGGAAGCCGTTGAACGGTGCGGCGATCACATTAGCGAGCATGGTGAAGGTGAAAAACACCATCAATGCCACCAGCACCACGAACAAGGGCCAGAGGATGTAGCTGAGGAAGCTCAGCCATTCAGGAAGCGACGGCATCAGCGTATCGACCCACAGGCTGAACTGGTGGCCGGCCAGATAGATCAATCCGACGAACAGCACCAGGTTGATTGCCAGCGGCAGCAACACGAACAGGCGCAAGCCAGGGCTGAGAACCAGTTTGAGGCCTTCGCGCAGGTATTGCGGTCCGGACAGAACAGGGGCGGGCATAAGGTGCTCCGAGCAAGGGAAAACGCGCCGACCTTACCGACTTTGCCACGGCGGCGAAAGCGCGGTAGAGCGATCGACATTCACTGTAACAAAGACGTCCGTCTCGTCAGTGTGTCGGCATAGAGACCACCTATGAGCTGGATTGTTAAACCGTATTTCCTTAATCTTGCCCCCCTCGATACGCTGCACCCAACTTTTTACAGGACTGTCGAGCTCAAGCCTTCCCCAAGTTTTTCCACGGTCCTTTTTTATTCCCGCCGGCAGTCCGGCGATCCGTGCCCGTTTTTTGGCCCGGTCAACAGGAGCAGGTCATGTCTGAAGTCCGTCATTCGCGAGTGATTATTCTCGGTTCCGGCCCTGCCGGTTACAGCGCTGCGGTATACGCGGCCCGTGCCAACCTCAAGCCACTGCTGATCACCGGCATGCAGGCTGGCGGTCAGCTGACCACCACCACCGAAGTCGACAACTGGCCGGGCGACGTCCATGGTCTGACCGGCCCAGTGCTGATGGAGCGCATGCGCGAGCACGCCGAGCGTTTTGAAACCGAGATCGTGTTCGATCACATCAACGCCGTCGACTTCGCTGCCAAGCCGTACACCCTGACCGGCGACAGCGCGACTTACACCTGCGACGCCCTGATCATCGCCACCGGCGCCAGCGCGCGCTATCTGGGCCTGCCGTCGGAAGAAGCGTTCATGGGCAAAGGCGTTTCGGCCTGCGCGACCTGTGACGGTTTCTTCTATCGCAACAAGCCTGTTGCAGTGGTCGGCGGCGGCAACACTGCCGTTGAAGAAGCGCTGTACCTGGCCAACATCGCCAGCACCGTGACCCTGATCCACCGTCGCGAAACTTTCCGCGCCGAGAAGATCCTGATCGACAAGCTCAACGCTCGCGTCGCCGAAGGCAAGATCATCCTCAAGTTGAACGCCAACCTCGACGAAGTGCTGGGCGACAACATGGGCGTGACCGGTGCGCGTCTGAAGAACAACGATGGCAGCTTCGACGAAATCACCGTCGACGGCGTGTTCATCGCCATCGGCCACACTCCGAACACGTCGCTGTTCGAAGGCCAGCTGACCCTGAAAGACGGTTATCTGGTGGTGCACGGCGGCCGTGAAGGCAACGCGACTGCAACCAGCGTCGAAGGCATCTTCGCTGCCGGTGACGTGGCTGATCACGTTTACCGTCAGGCGATCACCTCGGCCGGCGCCGGCTGCATGGCGGCACTGGACACCGAGCGTTACCTGGACGGTCTGCAGAACGCTTCGTTCTAAGATCGCAGGCATAAAAAAACCGGCTTCGGCCGGTTTTTTTGTGCCCGTTATTCCTGCTCCAACGCAATTCATTGTAGGAGTGAGCCTGCTCGCGATAGCGGTGTACCGGTCAACATATGAGTCGACTGATACACCGCTATCGCGAGCAGGCTCACTCCTACAGGGGGGACGTTGCAGCTGGGATCAGCGGCGGGTCAGGGGTTGCGCGGTGAATTTGACGCCGGCCAGGCCGTGCTGGATCAACGCACGGATGTTGCCGTGATCGCTGCCCTCTGGCGTCGCGACCACCGAACGATAATGTTCGCCGAACGCCAACAGCGCTTCCTCATCGCTCAGACCTTCCAGCAGCGCCAGACCCAAGGTCTTGCACGAACCTTCGTTCTGCCCGGCGGCGTTTTCCACGCCACCGTTGTTGAAGGCTTGCGGCTGGTAGTCGTAACCCGCAGCAATGAAAGCCAGGGTGTCGGCGAAAGCGTGTTCGCCGCTCTTGAGGCTGGCGCGCAGGGTGTTCAGATCACTCATGGGTTTTTCCTTTGGCGAACGCTGCTTGTTGTTCAGCGTTGGCTTCTTGCTGAAATTGGGCTTTCCACTCGGCGTACGGCATGCCGTAAACCACTTCGCGGGCGTCATCGAGGCTGACCTCGATCTGGCGCTCATCGGCTTCGGCCTTGTACCACTTCGACAGGCAGTTGCGGCAGAAGCCAGCAAGGTTCATCAGATCGATGTTCTGCACGTCCTTGCGGCTGTCCAGGTGGGCGACCAGCCGGCGGAAGGCGGCGGCTTCAAGTTCGAGGCGTTGTTGATCAGTCATGGGGGTCTCTGCGAGACAGCTTTGAGCGGCAAGCTTCAAGCTGCAAGATTGGATCGGGGTCGGCCGTTAGCTTACCGCTTGCAGCTCGAAGCTTGAAGCTCAGCGGCTAGCCGCGAGCGTGATCGAAACCGATTCGGCAAACCGCAGCGCATGGGGCTTGTCGACTTCGACTTCGGCGTACAGTACCGAACCGTTGCTCATCACCAGATCGAGCAATTCCTGCGTCAGGCGTTCGAGCAGGGCAAAGCGGTTGCCCTCGACGTGGGCGATGATCGCTTTGGTGATCGTGCGGTAATTCAGTGCGTGATCAATGTCGTTGTCACGCACCGCTTCCTGCGCGGCGTACAGAATGGTCAGGTTGATCAGCACATCCTGCTTGTTGAGGATTTCGTCCTCGTTGATCCCGATAAAGGTGCGCAAGCGCAAATCCTTGACCCGGATACGCGCCATTCCCGGCTGAAGTTGTGGCATTTACTTGCTCCGTCCAATCAATTGCAGGAACTCCTGGCGGGTGTTGCTCGACTCGCGGAACGCGCCGAGCATGACCGAGGTGTTCATGGTCGAATTCTGTTTCTCGACACCGCGCATCATCATGCACATGTGTCTGGCCTCGATGACAACCGCGACGCCGGCAGCATCGGTGACCTGTTGCACCGCATCGGCGATTTGTCGGGTGAGGTTTTCCTGGATCTGCAGACGCCGGGCGAACATGTCGACCAGCCGCGCGATCTTCGATAATCCCAGCACCTTGCCCGTCGGAATATAAGCCACATGGGCCTTGCCGATGAAGGGCAGCAGGTGATGTTCGCACAATGAGTACAGTTCGATGTCGGCAACGATGATCATCTCGTCACTGTCCGAGGCAAACAGCGCGCCGTTAACAATGTCATCGACGCTCTGTTCATAACCGTGACACAGGTATTGCATGGCCTTGGCCGCGCGCACTGGCGTATCGAGCAATCCTTCGCGGTCGGGATTTTCACCGAGACCGATGAGGATTTCGCGGTAATTATCGGGCAGTGAGCGGGTCATGGAAATCCTCGCGAGTCGGCTTATTTGACGTGCCGTCCGCCGTTGACGGTCAGGGTCGTACCGGTGACATAGGGGTTGTCGAGCAGATAGCGCAGGCTCTGATAGATCACTTCGCAGCCGGGTTCGATGCCCAGCGCGGATTTGGCCAGGGCCTTGGCGCGGTACGCCGCGTCGTCGTCGGGATTGAACAATAGCAGGGCGGGGGCGATGCCGTTGACCTTGATGGCCGGCGCGTAGCGGGCGGCGAAGGACAGCGTCAGGCTGTCGAGCCCGGCTTTGCTGGCGCAGTAGCCGATGTGCTTGCTGCTGCCTTTGCGGGTGACGTCGTCGCTGATATGGATGATGTCGGCGGGTGTCGAGCGCTTCAACAATTCACTGCAGTGCAGGTTGATCAGGTACGGCGCGAGCATGTGCAGATTGAACATGCGCGTGAAGGCTTCGGCCTCGCTGTCCGGGGTTTCGGCCAGCCATTCGGAGGCGTTGTGCACGATGGCGCGCAGGCTGGCGGTATGGGTTTTCAATTCATTGATGAAGGCAAGAACCCCAGCCTCGCTGGAGAAGTCCGCGAACAGGCCGATGGCGCCCAGATCTCGTAACGTCTGTACGCCGGGGCGTTCGCTGCGGTAGGTGAAGATGACGCGATAGCCGTCCTCGAGTAACCGCTGCGCGCAATGCAGGCCGACACGTTGGCCGGCACCGGTGATGAGGATCGGGGCTGCGGAATTTGGCATGAACGGCTCGCATCGCGGTGGGAGCAAAAACTATAACAGCGACTTGGCTTGCCCACCTATCGTCGGCCCCCATTACTGTGAGAGCGAGCCTGCTCGCGAAAGCGGTGTCTCAGTCGACATCAATGTTGAAGGTCAGTCCGTATTCGCGAGCAGGCTCGCTCCCACACAGAGATCATCGATTCTGTGCAGAAGACGTCACTGGCAACGGGCGCACCGGGGTGCTGTTCAGCCAGTTCGCCAGCAAGCGCGTCGACAGCGGAATAAAGAAGTAAACCATCAACGGCGTCAGGCACGCCGTGCTGATCAATACGCGCGGCAATAAACTCATGTCAGCGAGCAACGGGCCGAGGACAAAGTTGAACAGCAGCGACACCGGAAAGAACGCCAGCCAGATCGCGACAGCCTGCTTCCAGCGCGGTGGACGCTGACCGGCCGCGCCGAACCAGCCTTCGATACCGCTGACCCGATGCTCTTTCGGGTGCGCGAAGAGATCGCTGCCACGGCTCAGCCACGCGGTGCGCGATGCCGAGTATTCCCACGCATGCAGCGTCTGTTCATCGACGAAACGGAAAATGATTTGAAACTCGTTATCACCGGGCGGCGGAGCGAGCACGCCAGAGCCCAGGTAACCGGGAAAGTCAGTGGCCAGTTGTTCGCCTTCGCGCAGCCAGGCGATCAAATCCTGATAACGGCCGTCGGCGACGCGACGCGCGACCATCAGCGTGACGGGGGAAGTAGACATTTTGTATCTCCGTATTTCGAGTGCGTCACTCCGGGTAGGAATTTCGCCTGACGCAGGGCCGGGGTAGAGGCCTGCGTTTTTCAACAAGCAAGGATTATTCCGGTTTTTCACGATTAAACCAGCGACTTTCGTCGCATTTCATCACTTGAACCCCATCGGGGCATAAGCGTTAGAATAGGATCCAATTGAACCGACATGGAAGTTGAACGCCATATGCCTGTCATCACGGACGCAAACCCCGCTACGCAGGCCTCTGTTGCGCTCGAACGCGCCGATCTGTTCCCGATCCGTGAGGTCGCACGCCTGACAGGCGTCAACCCGGTGACCTTGCGCGCCTGGGAGCGGCGCTATGGTTTGATTCAGCCGACACGCACTGAAAGTGGGCATCGACTTTATTCGATGAGCGATATCGAGCGCGTGCGCAGCATCGTCGACTGGATTGATCGCGGTGTCGCCGTGAGCAAGGTCGGCAAGATCCTCGCCAAGACCGAACCGATGAAAGTGCTCGCGCACATCATCCCCGACGATCTGGTGCAGGCCGATTACCTGCAATGGCAAGAGCAGATCCAGCAGGCGGTCAGTGCGTTCGACGACCAGCAACTGGATCGCGTCTATGGGCAGATTTTCTCTTCTTACGCGTTGCCGGTGGTGTTCCAGGACATCCTCATGCCGTTGTGGCTGCAATTGTTGCAGCGCCAGGAGGCTTTCGGGCAAACCAGCGAGTGGCTGTTCTTCGATGGATTCCTGCGCGCGCGCGTATTGCAGCGGATTGTCATGCTGCGCGGCACGCAACCGCGCCGGGTGATCGTCAGTGCGCTGGCCGGGCAGTGTCGGGAGCTGGAATTGCTGGTGGCGGCGTTGTTTCTCAGCGACAGCAATGCCGGTGTTCGGGTGCTGACGACAGGTCAGCCGTTCGATGAGCTGACGCTGGTGTGCGAAAAGATCAAACCTGATGCACTCGTGCTGTTTTCCAATCACGCGCCCAGCGCCGAATTACCTCGGCGTCTGAACCGGCTGGCGTTAAGCCTCGATTGTCAGTTGATGCTGGCGGGCGATGCTTCAGATCTGGCGCAGGACAGCCTGGCTGGCTCCTCTGTTGCCTGTCTGGGCAATGAAGGGGCGAACATGCGTCAGCGCATGTTGCAGTTTCTGGCCGGCAATCTGGATACCTGAAACTCAGGTGTGAAGGGCAGGATGCGTCAGGCGATGTTGCTGCAGGATGAACTGGCGCAGGCGTTCGGTTTCGTCGGTGTCGGTCTGGCTCAGTTCGTAGGCATAGAAACCATTTTCGGTTTCCCGTTCGAAATTGCCACGCAATGAAATCCGCTCGTAACCCGAAGGGCTGAACCACAACGCGAAATGCTTGGGAGGTTTGGTCTTGTTGCGCACTTCCAGTAGCACACCTTTGTGCGAAACCTCATGGACCCACAACGTGCCCGGCTGACCTTTGGCGTTCTCCAGGGCTACTGGCTCTTCGAGAGTCAACCGCCATGGCCGCACCATCGGGCCGTCTTCATAAATACTCGGCACACCGAGGCGCAAGTGCAGCGCGTGAAACTCGTCTTCCACCAGATGCAGCGGGAAGGTCATCTGCTGATTTTCGAAGTTGGCCTGAATGGTCACTTGCTCGTGAGCGGCCAGGCGCGTGAGCAAATCACGGATCTGCGAACCGCCGTTAACCAGCAGACTCGACGTCGCATCCCGCACGTTCAGTTGCGGGTTGTGCTGCATGGTCTGGATGAAATCCAGCTCATCCTGAGTGAGGAGGGCGTCACGCTGCATGGCTAACTCGAAAGATATAGATACAAAGTCATTGGTGATTGTAGTTAATGACAATTAGTTCGCGATTTTGTTTTGACCGTTTGTCGCTTTCAGTGCAGCCAGTTCTGCTTCAAGGGCTGCGACTTGGGCTTCGAGCTGCGCCACGCGCTGCTGAGCCTTGACCTGAACGGTGACGTCCTTCTGTACACCCACGAAATAAGTCTGCCCGTCATCGGCGTTTTTTACCGTGGAAAGCGACAGTTCATTCCAGAACGGCGTGCCGTCCTTGCGATAGTTGCGCAGGATTTCCCGGCACGATCCGCCGCCGCGCAACGTGTCGCGAATCAGCTCCAGGTTCTCTTGGTCGCGGTCCCCGGACTGCAGGAAACGGCAGTCCTGATAGAGGATTTCTTCGCTGGTGTAGCCGGTCAGACGTTCAAAAGCCGGGTTCACATAAATCAGGATGTTGTCCTGCTCACCTTCTTTTTCGGCGACCACGATGCCGTCGTTCGACGCGTTGATCACCATTTGCAACAAGCTTGCGTTGATCATCTTTGAATCCTTTCAGAGTTGTCAGTGGCTCGCATTCTAGAAGAACCGTAGGCGCTGTCTACTGGCCATTACCGCCAATTGAGATCCAGTCGCAGCTTTGCGTTGGAGGCTGTTACTATCGCCGCTCTTTTTTTCAGTTGCAGGATCAGATTGATGAAAGTCGCCATCCTCTCCGGTTCGGTCTACGGCACCGCCGAAGAAGTCGCCCGTCACGCCCAGAACCTGTTGAAAGCCGCGGGCTTTGAAACCTTCTACAACTCGCGCGCCAGCCTGGCAGACATTCAAGCGTTCGGCCCTGAGGCGTTTCTCGCAGTGACGTCGACCACCGGCATGGGCGAGTTGCCCGACAACCTGCAGCCGCTGTATTCGGCGATTCGCGACCAGTTGCCTGCGGCGTGGCGTGGTTTGCCGGGCGCGGTGATTGCGCTGGGCGACTCCAGTTACGGCGACACCTTCTGCGGCGGTGGCGAGCAAATGCGTGAACTGTTTGGTGAACTGGGCGTACGTGAAGTGCAGGAGATGCTGCGTATCGACGCCAGCGAAAGCGTCACTCCGGAAACCGACGCCGAGCCTTGGCTGGCGCAGTTGATCGACGCCCTCAAGGGCTGACCGCGCGCTCGCGCAACAAGCTCAGCCACGCCTGTGCGGCTTTTGACAGATAGGCGCCGCGACGCCAGATGAAGGCGATATCCCAACGCAGATAATCTGGCGCTCGCAAGGTCAGGCGTACCACGCCTGGCCGCACCAGCCCGCGTGCGACCACGCTGGGCAACAGCACCACGCCTTGCCCGGCGGCCACCAGCGCCGCAAGAAAGTCTGCCTGACCGCTGCGTCCGCCTTCCTTCGGCGTGAAACCCAGTTGCTGGCACGCCTGCAACAAGCGGTCGTTGAGCACGAAGCTGCGCTGATAGAGCAGAAAAGGCGTCTCGGCCAACTCTTCCAGCCCGATCTCACCCCGACCAGCCAGCAGATGATCGGCCGGCAACAGGGCGTCGAGTGGCTCATTGCAGAACGGCTGACAATCGAATTGCGGATCCTTTGGCAACAGACTGCCGCCCAGTTCCAGTTCACCGCTCAGCACTGCCTGCTCGATGTTGCGGCTGCCACCCTCAAGCAACTGAATGCTGATATTCGGATAGCGTCGCCGATATTCGGCAAACAATTCTGCGAACAGTGCATCGCTACCCAGCAGCGGCAAACCCAGGCGCAATTCTCCACGCGCCAGATGACTCAGATCATCCAGTTCCGCGAGCAATTCGTTACGCAAGCGCAGCATGCCCTCGGCCCGTTGCAGCACCACACTGCCAGCGGCGGTCAGGCGCAACTGCGAACCGAGTCGTTCGAGCAATGGCGTGCCGAGGCTCTGCTCCAGTTGCGCGATTTGTTTGCTCACCGCTGACTGGCTGATGTGCAGTGTTTTGGCGGCCTGGGTGAAACCGCCCTGATGCATGACTTCGACAAAACTGCGCAGCTGTTTGAATTCCATCGCCTGATTCCATTTTGGAATGGTGTTGAGTCTAACAATTCGCTTCGGGGATGGCAGGCCGCTTCGTAAAATAGGCCCCTGTCAGGAGCACAATCATGAACGCCGCCCGTCTCAAACACTTTTTCCGTCTCTTCGTCGAACTCGCCGTGTTACTCGGTCTCTACCTGCTTGGCTGCCAACTCGCCGCATGGCTAGCCTGGCCGATTCCCGGCGGCGTGATCGGCATGGCGCTGTTGCTGTTGGCCTTCGCTTTCGGCTGGGTCAAACCGGGGGCGCTGCAATTGGGCGCGGGTTTGCTGATGGCCGAGATGTTGTTGTTCTTCATCCCGGCACTG
Source organism: Pseudomonas sp. CH61 (assembly GCF_059429415.1). Lineage (NCBI taxonomy): Bacteria > Pseudomonadati > Pseudomonadota > Gammaproteobacteria > Pseudomonadales > Pseudomonadaceae > Pseudomonas > Pseudomonas sp. CH61. Next base: position 271,807 of record NZ_CM182098.1, read on the forward strand.
ATGAGCTTGCTCGACTACGGCGCGTTGCTGCGCAATGACGGCTGGCGGATTTTGCTGGTGATCGCGGCCAGCACTTTGATGGTGATGCTGGTGACTGCGTTCACCGTGGAACTGGCCGTGCGCGCGAGGCGCTCCCATGAAGCTTGAATGGATGCCGATGTTCTGGCTGGCCTTTACCTTGGCGGCATACCTGTTCAGTCGCTGGTTGTATCGGCGCACCGGACGCTATGTATTGTCGCCTCTGATTCTGGTGCCGGCGTTGTTGCTGGCGCTCGCCGTGCCGCTGCACACCGCGTATGCCGAATATTCCAGCAACACCCATTGGCTGATGCTGGTGCTGGGCCCGGTCACCGTGGCTTTCGCCGTGCCGATCTGGCAGCAACGGCGCTTGCTGATGCGGCACTGGTCGGCACTGCTGTTGGGCATGGTTGCCGGCAGTGCAGCCTCGATCGGCACCTCGTTCGGGCTGGCCAAAGCGCTGGCGCTCGACAGTTCGGTGACGATGTCGCTGGTGCCACGCTCGATCACCACACCGTTCGCCATGCCGCTGGCGCAGAACTTGGGTGGCGTGCCGGAACTGACGGCGGTCTTTGTAATGTTCACCGGTGTGTTTGGCGCAATGCTCGGCGGCGTGCTGTTGAAGTGGTTGCCGTTGCGCAGTGCCTTGGCGCGCGGTGCGCTGTTCGGGGTGGGTGCGCACGGTGCCGGAGTCAGCCGGGCCCATGAAGTGGGTGGCGAAGAAGGTTCTGTCGCCGGGCTGGTGATGGTGCTGACCGGTTTGCTGAATCTATTCGCTGCACCTTTGTTGGCGTCGTTGCTTTGACATGGATCCAAGGTGTTTGCGTTGCTGACTCGGTCAGTCATCAAGCTGGCTGCTAATGCAACTACGCGATCCTCTGCGCCTGACTAGACTGCTCGTACGTGCAGAACAATAAGAACGCAGAGGTGCATACAGTGAGCGTAGCCCCCGTCCAATCGTCCCTTAATGTCAAAGACCAGGTCAGCGCCGCAGAGTGGCAGACCCGGGTCGATCTCGCCGCTTGTTATCGTCTGGTCGCCGCCCATGGCTGGGACGATCTGATCTTTACCCATATTTCCGCCAAAGTGCCGGGCACCGAAGATTTCCTGATCAACCCGTTCGGTCTCATGTTCCATGAGATCACCGCCTCGAGCCTGGTGAAAGTCGATCAGGCCGGCAACAAACTCATGGACAGCCCCTACGAGATCAACCCCGCCGGTTACACCATCCACAGCGCCGTGCACGAAGTGCGGCACGATGTGGTTTGCGTACTGCATACGCACACCGCCTCCGGTGTCGCGGTGTCGGCGCAAAAGCAGGGTGTGTTGCCGATCAGTCAGCAGTCGCTGTTCGTTCTCTCGAGTCTGGCTTATCACGCCTATGAAGGCGTGGCGCTGAATCACGAAGAGAAGGCGCGGTTGCAAGCCGATCTGGGCGAGAACAATTTCCTGATGCTGCACAACCACGGTCTGCTGACCTGTGGCGGCACCATCGCCGATACGTTTCTGATGATGTTCACCTTCCAGCGCGCCTGCGATATTCAGGTCATGGCGCAAACCGGTGGTGCTGAACTGATCGCCATCGAACCGCAAATTCTGGCCGGCGCCAAAGCGATGATCGCCGGCGTCACCAAAAGTGCTCAAGGCATGGGTGGTGCGCTGGCCTGGCCGGCGTTGCTGCGCAAACTCGATAAACAAGACCCCGGATATAAACTCTAATGCCTCTTGCCGAGATTCCTCTGTGTGTCTGGCGCAAACGCAGCCAGACGTTTGTCTTTCGTGGCCAGCCGATCCGCTACTGGACGGCGGGACAGGGTGAGCCGCTGTTGCTGATCCACGGTTTCCCGACCGCCAGTTGGGATTGGCATTACCTGTGGCAGCCGCTGGCCCAGCGATATCGAGTGATTGCCTGCGACATGCTCGGTTTTGGCGATTCGGCCAAACCGATCAATCACACCTATAGCCTGCTGGAACAGGCTGACCTGCAACAGGCATTGCTCGCGCATTTGCAGGTTGAACAACCGGTGCATGTGCTGGCGCATGATTACGGTGACAGTGTTGCGCAAGAACTGCTTGCCCGACACTACGAAGACCAGATCGAGATCGCCAGTTGCGTGTTTCTCAACGGCGGATTGTTTCCGGAAACCCATCGCCCGGTGCTGATGCAGAAACTGCTGCTTAGCCCGTTGGGCTGGATGATTGGTCGGGCGTTTACTCGTGATGCTTTGGTGAAAAGCTTCCGGCAGATCTTCGGTCCGCAAACGCGGCCGAGCGAAAGTGAACTGGACGACTTCTGGAGTCTGGTCGACAGCAATCGCGGGCCTCGGATCATGCACAAATTGATCAGCTACATTCCCGAACGCCGAGTGCAGCGTGATCGTTGGGTGAGCGCGATGCAGCGTGGCGAGATTCCGTTGCGGGTGATCGATGGCGAAGTCGATCCGATTTCCGGGGCGCACATGGTCGAGCGTTACCGCGAATTGATCCCCGACGCAGACACGGTGCTGCTGCCGGGCATTGGTCACTATCCCCAGACCGAAGCGCCGGTGCAGGTGCTCAAGCACTATCTGGCGTTTCGCGAGCGTTTTGTGCTGCCACCGCGCAAAGTCGCCTGCTCCTGAAAGATCAACAGATCGCAGCCTGCGGCAGCTCCTACACAAATCTAATGTAGGAGCTGCCGCAGGCTGCGATCTTTTGCTCTTTTGTTTCTTTGACGCCTTCATCATCGCGCAACCTTATTGCACACCATTCAGCCTCAGCCGTATTCGTTGTGACCAAAAGCCCTGTGCCTGACACTCAGGCTCAATACTGGCCTGCTGGAGTTGCTGCGATGAATGAGTCTGTGCGTTTCGAAGATAAAGTTGTCATCGTCACCGGAGCCGGTGGTGGCCTCGGACGCGCCCACGCATTGTTGTTTGCCAAGCAGGGCGCCAGGGTGTTGGTCAATGATCTCGGCGGCTCGACCCAGGGTGAAGGCGCCAATGCCTCCGCGGCCGATCGCGTGGTGGCGGAAATCCGCGAAGCCGGCGGCACTGCCGAAGCCAACCACGACTCGGTCACCGACGGCGACAAACTGGTGCAGAACGCCCTCGATGCCTTCGGCCGCGTCGACGTCGTGGTCAACAACGCCGGAATCCTGCGCGACAAGACTTTCCACAAAATGGACGACGCCGACTGGGATCTGGTTTACCGCGTCCACGTCGAAGGCGCCTACAAAGTCACCCGCGCCGCATGGCCGCACATGCGTGAGCAAAACTACGGCCGGGTGATCTTCACCGCGTCGACCTCCGGCATCTACGGCAACTTCGGCCAGTCCAACTACGGCATGGCCAAACTCGGCCTCTACGGCCTGACCCGCACCCTGGCCATCGAAGGTCGCAAGAACAACATCCTCGTCAACGCCATCGCGCCTACCGGCGGCACGCGCATGACCGAAGGCCTGATCCCGCCGCAAGTATTCGAGCAATTGAAGCCGGAGCTGGTCAGCCCGTTGGTGGTGTATCTGGCCAGTGAGCAGTGCCAGGAAACGTCTGGACTGTTCGAAGTCGGTGGCGGCTGGATGGGCAAGGTGCGCTGGGAGCGCAGCCTCGGTGCCGGTTTTGATCCGCGGGTGGGTTTCTCGCCGGAAGATGTCGCGGCGCACTGGCAGCAGATCTGTGATTTCGAAGGGGCGGCGCATCCGAAGGATAATATTGAGGCGCTGAAGGAAATGATGGCGAATTTGCAGAAGTATTCGCTTTAAGTACTTAAGCCACCCGACCAATGCAAGTGATGGTCGGGTGGCTTTTTGTGTTTTAGTCGTAGCGTTTTTCTGTCATGAACGCTGGCGGTGTCCAATTGGGACCTTTAATGGTTTTTCCATTTTCGTCGTAGGACAACACCCCCTCTCTGAACAGCGAGTTGTATGTGTCGATGAAGACACTGTGGGGGATTGTATCCTTGCGATAACGTGCATACATTTGATCGAGGCGCATGGGATGAAAACAAAGTGCTAAGAGTGAAATGACGTCCGCAATCGGTTCGTTTTTTATGATTTTCTCGACAGTAGTCATTGGGCGAAACTCCGCATGTCGTTTTGATATTCCCGTTCATCTTGAGCATTCATTGCGTTGACTGCCTCTTCGTTGTAGAGCAGAGTCAATTCGCTACCGAGTTTGTAGTCCTCAAGGGTCGCAGTATGGGCATTGTTCCATATCGTGGATTCCTCAGAGGGCGATGTGTCGTCGCTATAGCCAAAATTTCTGTATCGCTCCAGCTCTCTCAATTCGTGAGTGTAGTAACGCAGGTCAGTGTCAGTAAAACTCAGATCACCTTTTAAAATTCTCTCTAATCGCTGAATCATGATGTCGTTAGCGTCTGATTGGTTGAATCTCGCTACGTGTAATTTCACGTTGGTGACTCCAGCTTGCGTGATTACAGCCGTTCGCCAATCCAGATCAAGTATTGGTCCACCAGACTGCTCTGGGTTGTAGGTCCGACCGCTGTATTTCCCTTTTACATAACCTCCCGCGTACGGACTGCTAAACACCACATAAAGCGGCGCAATCCCCGAGTCATCGGGAAACACGATGATGAATCGTTCCCAGCCTTCGACCAGAATCGGATTCAGGTCCAGCCGTCCTTCAATCGGAACAATCGGAGCGCCCGTATATGCAGTGGCGTCGGTATCTACTATGGGCGATTCCGTCGAGCTGTCATCCGGCGAGATAGCGGGTGTCCAGGTCAGAAAGTCCGTCGGCGAATCTGGTAGCGCTACTTCATAAACATCATTCAGCAAGTCATAGGCCGCATTCAGAACCAGCACACTCGAGCGGATATGGAAGTCATCGCTTGTGGCGACGAAGATTTCCGCGCCAGCCCCGACCCGCCTTACGCCCAATCCCACGGGCAGCTCTAATGTGCCTTGCCGATCCGCTATTTCGCGCAATGTCTGAGGAGACTCCGGCGACAACTCCGCAAGTGGAACGCTCATGGAAAAGCGTTCGCCGTTGCCCAAGCGTGATGGCATTAACAGTGCCGCGAAACCTACCAGCACCGGACCGCTGATCAGCGCAGCCCCTGCTGCTCTCACGGTCAGTAACCCCGCCCGCAGAGAGGTAAGAATCGCGGAAGATGTTGCTGGAGGAAGGTGCGTAGCTTTAGAAGCAAATGATACCGCCGGACTGTTACTCGCCAGTGCTCCATTAGCCGGATAGACATGCTGAACTTCTGTTGCACGGCGTTCTTGCTGTTGCAACTTCTCGATAGGTTGTTCCGGTTTCGTTTGAGGTTGAGGCTTCTCGGTTGCCAATTGCTGCTCAGTTGCTTCAGCTTTGGAATCTGCGCCATCCACCGCGGTCTTCGTTGCTGCAATCCGAGATCTCTCCTGCGATTGGGCCCGAGCTTCAGCAATCAACCGTGTCAAGATTTCAGAGTATCTTGCCAAAATGGCAGCCAGTTCCTGTTTCTTTGCCAACTCTGCAAGTTGGGCCTGTTCTGGCGTGCGTATCAGCTCCTCTTCCTTTTTGCGTCTTGTCGCCTCGGCCAAGGCCTGCTGGTGACGCTGTTCGGAAAGTCTTGCCTTTTCAGCAGCCTCTTGCCTTGTTTCTGCGTCGGTGCGAGCGCGTTCCTTAGCCAACCGCTGAGCCTCTGCCAGAGCAGCAAGTCTTGTTTGCTCCCCATGTGCTGCTTCGGCGAGTTCTTTTTGCCGCTTTTGTTCTGCTGCGATACGGCTGCGTTGCGCAGCCAATTGTTGCGCTTGCTCCGCCGCAACTCTCGCCTGCTCGGCAGCCACTCGCGCGGCTTGCTCTTGGTTCTGCGCCGCCCTCAAATAGACGTGTGCAGTCGCCGATTGCTGCTGCAATAGCGCAATCGACTGCCTCAGAAGTTGTGCTTCGTGGGCCGCCAGAAAGGACTGTTCCCAGAGTTGTGTGGAGCGAGCCCCGGGCCAGATCAACGTGTCGATGGTGGTCGCTTTGCGGACAAAGTCGGCAAACGATTTATCCCGAGGGTCGCTACCGAAAAAAGCGTTCGCAATGGTGGTTCTCTGCGCAAGCTCGGCAGTTTTTCTGGTGCGCAACGCCTCTCGAATATCCACCTCTCGTTGCCACGCCTGTACGGCGGATAAAGATGAGTTGGGATATTGAGATCGATGACTGGAAATTTCAGCGTCCAGATTCGTTGGTAGTGCTTGAGATTTGGTTTCGAACTCTTGTCGGACTGTTCTTGTTATTCCCTGGGTTCTGACGGATGTTTCGACCTGCTGAAGTTGACGGTTGGTTCCATTGCCAAACATACCGCTGCCGCGAGGGCGTGAAGTAGTGGTAATGGGGGTCATCCATTCCGGCGCGGGTGCGTTAACAGGTGTGGCGGGTAGAGTAAGATCGGGTGGTCTGTGCATTTAAATTCCTTTTTAAATGCGATATCAAAATTTGCTGGCAGCTATCCGTTATTGACTGATGGCTGTCGAGCTGAGTGCCTGTGCCAATGTTGTGAACAGGTATCTATATGCTAAGTTAATAATCTCTCGGAAAGGGCGCAGAAGATTGTCGGAAGCTTCTTGTGAGAAATAGAGAGAAGTATTGAAGGGGGCGAGAAGGGATAAGGCTTAATGAAGTTTCGGACGCTTCCTACAATACGCGGCGGTGAATGTTCAGCAGCGGCAACTTCTGACGAATTAATCGCCCATAAAAAAGGCCGCTGCAAACGCAGCGGCCAAGGTAAGACGTTGGATCAAGGAGCTACAAATCAACGTCAGTGAACACCGGGGCGATAAACCGAAGTCTTCGATTTATCTGAAATCTGTCAGCAATGACCTGAGTTGCTCAAAGGCCAGTGCTTGGTGCTTTGCGGCGTGTCCCGTGAAAGCGCGTTCAGAATAAGGTCTTGAGCGCGTAGGAAAAATACCGATTCCGGACATGCACTGTTGCGGGGCATGCAACAGTCCCGTGATCCGATGTGCACCATGCGCTGCACTGATGATCCTCCATCCAGCCAATCCATGAGCGACGCAAAGCCCCGCGGCGCAAGGCCATTCATCCTTTCGAGCGACAACACGAATACCTCCTTGGTGCGCTTATCGACGCGGTTGCCCGGCAGTAGGGTGGGGCCTTCTGTCACTCACCGGGGAAGACGCATGACAAAAACAACAATGCGCGCCATCTTCACACCGCAGGCGCTGGCAGCCGCGGTGGCTTTGGGTTGCTGCGCCCAGGCGCAAGCGGTTGCGTTCAACATTGGCGAAATCGAGGGCACCTTCGACTCGTCGCTGTCGATCGGCGCGAGCTGGGGCATGCGCGATGCCGACAAATCGCTGGTCGGCACAGTCAATGGTGGTACCGGGCAATCCTCGACAGGTGATGACGGGCGTTTGAATTTCAAGAAGGGCGAGACCTTCTCGAAAATCTTCAAAGGTATTCACGACCTCGAACTCAAGTACGGCGACACCGGTGTCTTCGTGCGTGGCAAGTACTGGTATGACTTCGAACTGAAGGACGAGGACCGCGAGTTCAAGCAGATCAGCGATAGCGGGCGCAAGGAAGGCGCGAAATCTTCCGGCGCACAAATTCTCGATGCATTCGTCTATCACAACTATTCCATCGCCGACCTGCCGGGCACCGTGCGTGCGGGCAAACAGGTGGTGAGCTGGGGCGAAAGTACCTTCATCGGCAACTCGATCAACAGCATCAACCCGATCGACGTTTCAGCGTTTCGCCGCCCTGGTGCGGAGATCAAGGAAGGCCTGATTCCGGTCAACATGCTGTTTGGTTCGCAAGGCCTGACCGATCAACTGACCGTTGAAGGCTTCTATCAACTGGAATGGGACCAGACCGTTCTCGACAACTGCGGCACCTTCTTCGGCGTCGATGTGGCAGCGGACGGGTGCAACAACGGCTACACCGTCGGCAACCCGGCGATCGCACCGTTTGTTCCGCTGACCCAGGCCTTTGGACAAGGCATTCAGGTGACCCGCGAAGGCGTGGTGATTCCCCGTGGCGGCGACCGCGATGCGCGAGATTCCGGGCAGTGGGGGACAGCGTTGCGCTGGCTCGGCGACGACACAGAGTACGGTCTCTACTTCATGAACTACCACAGCCGTACACCGACGGTTGGCACTACCACGGCCGGTCTTTCGACATTGGCGGCGTTACCGGGCATGGTCGGGATCGCCAATGGTCTGGCCCCCGGCAGCGGCTCCGGTCTGGCGCAGAGCGTCATGCTCGGACGTGGTGGGTATTACCTTGAGTACCCGGAAGACATTCGTCTCTACGGCGCGAGTTTTTCCACCACATTGCCCACCGGTACCGCGTGGACCGGCGAGATCAGCTACCGCCCGAATGCGCCGGTGCAAGTCAACACCAACGACCTGACGCTGGCGCTGCTCAACCCGATTGCCGGTGGCACGGCGTCGCCACTTTCGACCTCACCGGGAGCGGACAACAAAGGCTATCGGCGCAAAGAAGTCACGCAAATCCAGAGCACCCTCACGCACTTTTTCGATCAGGTCTGGGGCGCTCAGCGCTTGACTCTGGTCGGTGAAGCGGCGGTGGTGCGGGTCGGTGGTCTGGAGTCGCGCGACAAGCTGCGTTATGGCCGCGACTCGGTATATGGCCAATACGGTTTCGGCGGCGACACCGACGGTTTCGTCACCTCGACCTCGTGGGGCTACCGCGCCCGGGCGATCCTCGATTACGCCAACGTGATCGGCGGGATCAACCTCAAACCCAACCTGTCGTGGTCGCATGACGTCGCCGGTTACGGCCCCAACGGGCTGTTCAACGAAGGCGCGAAAGCGATCAGCGTCGGCGTCGATGCCGACTACCGCAACACCTACACCGCGAGCCTCAGTTACACCGACTTTTTCGGTGGTGACTACAACGTCCTCGAAGACCGTGACTTCGTCGCTCTGAGCTTCGGCGTGAACTTCTGATCTGCCCGAGAAGGATGAAAGCAATGCGCAAAATGATTCTGCAATGTGGCGTGCTGGCCCTGAGTCTGCTGGCTGCCAACGTGATGGCGGCGGTGTCGCCAGACGAGGCCAACAAGCTCGGCACCAGCCTGACCCCGCTCGGCGCTGAGAAGGCCGGTAACGCCGATGGCTCTATCCCGGCATGGACCGGCGGCATCCCGAAAAATGCTGCAGCGGTGGACAGCAAAGGCTTCCTCGCTGACCCGTTCGCCAACGAAAAACCGTTGTTCACTATCACCGCGGCCAACGTCGACAAGTACAAGGACAAACTTTCCGATGGCCAGGTGGCGATGTTCAAACGCTACCCGGAGACTTACAAGATCCCGGTCTATCCGACCCACCGCACCGTCGCCGCACCGGCGGAAATCTACGAGTCGGCCAAGCGCAGTGCGCTCAACGTGACCACCATCAACGACGGTAACGGCCTGGCCAATTTCACCGGCAATCGCTATTACGCGTTCCCGATTCCGAAGAACGGCGTCGAGGTGTTGTGGAACCACATCACCCGTTATCACGGCGGTAATGTCAAACGCATCATTACTCAAGTGACCCCGCAGACCAACGGCAGCTATACGCCGATCCGCTTTGAAGAAGAGATCGCCGTGCCGCAACTGATCAAGGATATCGACCCGGAAAAAGCCGCCAACGTGCTGACCTTTTTCAAGCAGTCGGTGACCGCGCCAGCGCGTCTGGCCGGTAACGTGCTGCTGGTGCACGAGACCCTCGATCAGGTCAAGGAACCGCGCCTGGCGTGGATCTACAACGCTGGTCAGCGCCGTGTGCGTCGTGCGCCGCAGGTTGCTTATGACGGTCCGGGCACCGCCGCCGATGGCCTGCGTACCTCGGACAACTTCGACATGTTCTCCGGTGCACCCGATCGCTACGACTGGAAACTGGTCGGCAAGAAGGAAATGTACATCCCGTACAACAGCTACAAACTCGATTCGCCGAAGCTCAAGTACGACGACATCGTCAAGGCCGGGCACATCAATCAGGACCTGACGCGCTATGAGTTGCACCGGGTCTGGGAAGTGATCGGCACCGTCAAACCGAATGAGCGGCATATCTACGCCAAGCGCCACATGTATATCGACGAGGACAGTTGGCAGGTTGCACTGGCCGACCACTACGACGGTCGTGGTCAACTCTGGCGCGTAGCCGAAGGCCACTCTGAATATCACTACGAGCATCAGGCACAGGCATACACACTGGAAGCGCTCTACGACATCATTGCCGGCCGCTACATTGCCTTGGGGATGAAGAACGAAGAGAAGCACAGTTACGAATTCGGCTTCGAAGCCAAGGCTGCCGACTACACGCCAGCGGCCTTGCGTGCCGAGGGCGTGCGGTAACCGTTTTGATACAAGGGCGAGGCAAAAGGCGACCGCTCGGTCGCCTTTTTTATGGACGCCAATCAGCGCGCTGAATACTCGTCAACAAGCGCACGGGAGAGGGCTAGGGTGAGCGCACAACGATAAGAAGGCTCACTCGATGACTGCCATGACTCCGTGCCTGGATCGACCCGGTTTTTTGCCCAGACTTTCTTCCCATCATCAGCCTCGCAGTCGCTTGAGTGCGCCTCTTCTGGCTTCGAACGCGCGGGTCAGGCTGTTGTGCGCACCCGCTGGCAGTGGCAAAACCGCACTGCTCAGCGAATGTTTTCTGCAGGTGCGTGCAGACTGCGAGACGATTTGGCTGCCGCTGGCGGGAGCAGCGCTCGACTGCGAGGAATTTTGCCTGCGTCTGACCCGAGCGCTCGGGCTGGTCGAAGACCTTGACGTTACGCAACTGATGGCGGAGCTGGCACGTTGGTCCAGGACGACTTCGCTGTTTATCGACGATTACAGTCGTCTGCCGGATCCGGCTCTGGATGCTTTACTGGATCGTTTGTTGGCGGTCAGCAGCCCGGCGCTTACCTGGTGGATCAGCACTCGTCGCCGGCCACAGTGCAACTGGCCGCGCCTGTTGCTCGATGACGAACTCTACGAATCCGAGCGCGCCAGCCTGGCACTGACCCACGATGAGGTTGTACCGGTGTTGCGCCATTTGCCACCAGACCAAGCGGACCGGGTCGCCGCCCGTATCATCCAGCGTACCGGCGGCTGGTGCGCGGGTGCGCGCATGGCGCTCCTGCAAAAATGCGACTGGTCGCAAAACCTGCAGCCACAACAGCGTGTCGACACCCTGCTCGATTATCTGCAGCACGAACTCTTCAGCAACCTGACGCCAGAGCAGGATGAGGCATGGCGTGTTCTGGCTCACCTGCCACGGTTCAACGCGCCATTATGCGAGCATTTGTTCGGCCCCGGCGAAGGCGCACAGCTGTTGCATGATCTGCAAGTGCTGGGCTGCTTTATCGAGCCTTGGCAGGAGTCCGCCGATTGGCTGCAGGTCTTTCGCCCGCTGTCGCGAATCATGCAGGAGTCGCATTGGCCGTGTGCGCGTTCGTGGCACCGACGCGCCTGTCAGTGGTTCACTGCGGTGCAGGATTGGCGAGCAGCGTTCGAGCAAGCGTTGTTGGCCGAAGAGTACGAAACGGCCGTAAGCCTATTGCAGCACTTGAGCTTCGAGGATTTGCTGGAAGACCAGACGGTCGTCCTGCTGTTGCGCTTGCATGAGCAGCAAAGCCGCGAGCTGACCTTGATGACACCGCAATTGATCGGGCTGGTCACCGGGGCATTGCTGTTCGCCGGCCGATTCGAACAGGCCGCGCAATGCATGGCCCATCTCGTGCGCTTCATGCCGCAGCCGACGAGGCATCTGGAGCAGCAACTGCTGGCACGTTGGCAGGCGCAACAAGGTTGGCTCTGCCACTTGCAGGGGCAAATGGAGCCGGCGCGCGCCTGTTTTCAGGAGGCATTGTCGGCCCTGACCGACGATGCCTGGCAGGCCCGTCTGATGTGTCTGTCGGGACTGACGCAGCAGGCCTTACTGTGCGGTGAACTCGATCAGGCCCATGCCCTCAACCGCGAGGCGCTGTGCCTGGCGCGCGCGCATGGCTCCCTGTTGTTCGAAGGGTTGCTCGAGCTTGATCATGCGCAATGGCTCGAGCAGCGAGGAGCGCCCGTGCGTGCCGAAAGTCTGCTGGTGGACATTGAGCATTTGCTGCGCCAGCGCACCCTGGTGCCCACGCCGCTGCTGGGCCGAATTGCCCTGCGACGAGGACGGCTGGCGCTGTGCATGGGGCTTGAAGAGCAGGCTGCGGATCTGTTCAGCCGAGGCCTTGAAGATTGCTTGCGCAGTGCAGACAAGCGGGTCTTGTATGGCTACCTCGGGCAGGCTCAACTGGCCGGCAATCGAGGCGATTATGCCTGCGCTTTCGAGCGCCTGCGCGAGGCCGAAAGGGTCATGCAGCAGCGGCAGATTCCCGATACGGTCTATCGCGGTGTCGTGCTTCAGGTCAGCAGCCAGTTCTGGTTGCAGCAGGGGCGACCGCAATTGGTGCAAGAGGCGTTGGGCCGGCTGTTACGGCATTACCGTGGACCCTCTGCACTCCAGGCGCCGCCCGCGACATTCGAGCTGATTATCCGCATTGAATACCTGCTGGCCTGCGCGCATACGCAGTTGAATCCGGATGAAAACTGTCTGCCAACCATTGAACGATTGCTGAATCAGGCCCAGGCCAGAGGCATGTTGACGGCGGAAACGGAGTTGTTGCTGGCCTTCGCCCAGTTGGCCGAATCGAACGGTGACACGGTAGCGGCGCAGCAAGCTTTCCAGCGTGCCGCAATGCTGGTGGAACGCTGCCAATTGCAGTACGCCATGCGGGAGTGGGAATTACGCCGAGGCAGTCTCGGAACAGTGTCTGCCAAGCAGTTTCCTGCCAGGCAATGCGATAACCGTGATCTGGCGTCGGGCCTCAGTCGGCGTGAGCGCGAAGTGCTGATGTTAATTGCTCAAGGTGCTTCGAATCAGCAAGTTGCAGAACAACTTTTTATTTCGTTGCATACAGTAAAAACACACGCGAGACGGATTAACGGAAAGTTGGGTGTAGAGCGCAGAACTCAGGCTGTGGCGAAAGCAAAGTTGATGGGGATATTGGCTTAGTGTTGTGATTTTCTGCGAGTGCAAATGGTTCTGGTTATTTGTTGGCATGTTTTGTAAATTGTTCGGACTTCAGGTTGCTTGAAAAAGAAACTACCTTGCGATCCTCTGCATGGCTGCACTCGCAGCCCTGGATAGTCAAGTAAGGAATTGTTGTGGCCAAGTTATTTAAAAGTTTGATGCGTGGTTCGTTGGGGGAGCAAGTTACATGGGCTGAAGAGTGGGAAAAGGCAAGCCAGGCAAAAGCAGGTCTATTGAAGATCATTGATGCCATGCCAAGCGTGCTGGATATTCTTCGCAACATGCTTGAAAGTGAATTAAAGCGTTTGGGCAAAACGGTCGATATCGACAAAGTCTATGTCAATACGGATCCTGTGTTCCCCGCCAATGAAAAACGGCCTTCGGGCACTCTTTGGGATGTTACTGTTCATTGTCTTGATAACAACATCCGTCCCGCCTACATCGTGGGCGGCGATGGTGTGTTTTTTCTGCCGGACACGTTTAGTGAGCAATTCAAAGTCAATGCTCTGAATACGCTTATTGTCGAAGATCTGATCGCTGCTGTAGCTGCCGGACTGGAAAAAACGTTGCGAACCGAGATCGCAAAGTTCTGGGCGGCGCCAGCGAAAACCATTCGCCCGGACACTGCATCGCTGTCGAACAAGCAGGCTTTCATCGCAGCGTACGCCGTGGTCACGAGTGCAGAGCTGTCCCTGTCGATCATGGCCAACAATTTCGATGCCCGGTTGGGTGAGCGATTCGCCCATCTGCTCGACGCAGACGCCGGTCGCGCAGTGTTCGAAGTGAAGTTGCAACCGGCGCAGGATTACCTTCTGTCGCTCCAGCCCTGTTTCGTTCTGGACAACGCCGAGCGTGCGGGTGCAGAAATGCCGCTGGTCAACGAGTCGACCTCTTACCTCATGCACACGCCGGAAAACGGCTTCGAGTTCTTTGAAAAAAATACCGATTTGCACCGCAAACTTCAGCAGCGATTGTCCTTGGGTAGTGATCAGATCCGATACCCGAAGGCTACGCGAAGTCCTCACGCCTTTTGTGTAGAGACTCATCTCGAAGGCCAGCTTGAAAGCGTGTCATCGTTGTTCAGTGGCCGGGAACAACTGGATAGTCCGCTCACCTCCGTGCTGCAGGAGAATCAAGGCCTGCACGTGCTGCGCTACGGTATCGACACTCGCTTCTATCTGCTTTGGGCTGCGTTGAAACGCACCGACTGGCCGTTTTGGCTCCATGATGCTGATAGCGATATTCAACAGCGATATAACGAGCTTGAAGAGTCCAGGGATCAATACCAGACCGCGTATTCAACCGTCTTCGATGCGTACTTTTCGTTTAAGGGTTATGTGGTGCGTACGTTCGCCGAATGGGCAGACAGGACGCTCGGGGAGCACCTTGATCCAGAAACAATAAGTGTCCATAGCTCGTACACCCTGCAAATTGCCGGACGTACTGTCGAGCAGGAAGACACCCGGACGCTGACGGAATTTATCGTTTTCGGTCTGCATGACAATGGTTATAAAGCCGCGCTGACTATCATCGGCGTTCCCGACGGAAGTCGGCTGACGACGGTGGCGCTCGAGCAGTGGCTGGAGAATCGCAACCTGCGACTGGAATTTACCGGCAGCCATGCCTTCTCGCCCTCGATTGATTACCAGGAGGCCTACCGCAACTACCTCTTCAGCCAGATGGAGTTTGCAGTTTTTGTTGCTCGCCACTCCGGAAAGCTGGACTCCACCGATGCGAATATCATCGCGCGAGCCATGGCCAATGACCATTCGGTGACTATTCAGGGATTGAGAATCAGTGCTCAAGTACCCGCTTTAAAAGATGTCCTGATTATTTCGGCCAGGGAATACGTACCGTCGCTGATGTTGGTCAAAACGCCTCGTGGTGAATTTGAACTGCTGAAATTTTCCGATGTTTACGCGGCGAACCGCTGGCTGGAGTCGGCATTGTCCGCAGATCGTGAATACGCTGCATTGCTGATCCATCCAGACTACCTGCACGAAGCAGGTAAGTTGCTCGGCAGCGATCCCACACAGCTGAACTACCGCTACACGCTCGATGGCCGGCCGGTCGATCTTGGCCTGAATCTCAAGGCACCGTTGGCAGACTATGTAAATGTCGCTTACCCAGCCGAAGTTGCCCTGCACAAGGCCATTGCTCCGGTAAGTTATCGGGCGCTGGGCATCGAAGGCCGCAAGCGTTATTCGCGTCTGACAACCGAGCTAAAGGCACTGTCTACGGTTGATGCACGAGATAATGGTTTTCCGACATTCGAGCAGTTCACTTATGACTCGGTGAAAGCTCAGATAGAAGACATTTTGCGTACTCGTGGGAGCAATGTTTCGGTCAATCCCGACCAGATCATTATTCAAACCGAAGAGTTTCGTAAGAGCGTTACCGACGTTTTGCTTGAGGGACTCGCCTTTGAAGCAGTGCATCCGGCCTACGAAACGAAATTCAGCCCGAAATACTATTTGGTGAATGGCCATCCCGGCATTGAAAAACTGGATATCCGA
The DNA here is from genome assembly GCF_059429415.1 of Pseudomonas sp. CH61. Classification (NCBI taxonomy): domain Bacteria; kingdom Pseudomonadati; phylum Pseudomonadota; class Gammaproteobacteria; order Pseudomonadales; family Pseudomonadaceae; genus Pseudomonas; species Pseudomonas sp. CH61. The sequence continues at coordinate 287,353 of NZ_CM182098.1, forward strand.
GACCTGTCCTCACTGTCGAAAACTTTCCGTCCCGGCGACAGATATACCGCCATGCTGAAAGCGCAATATCAGAACAAGGCTCATCCTGATTACGCGTTCAGGCGCGCAGTACACGCGCGAAGAATTCGCTGTGAAATGTACTGCAGTGCTTTTGCCGACTTTACCAATGGCAGACTGTCAGTAGAGTATTTCTCTGCTATCCAGCGGACTATCGATAATCTGAAAGAAAGTGGCGGCTATCAGTCGATTGTGAATCGCGTCGCCGAAGGTGACGTCGGTCTGTATAAATTCAATATCAGTGAGCTGGGTTTGACGGCTGCCTGGGATCGCACGGTTGGCGGCGTTTATATTTTCCGACTGAAGATGTATTCAGGGTTCGTCGATTTGCTCTATACGCCTGACGCGCCGGATCTGGTCAGCTTCCGGCCAATCGCTGAGTTCATTCCTTCGATTCGTTTTCGATACGGCCCGTTCAGGAACTACTACAGCCAGCGGATACTGCTGCTCGACCAAAAGGTGATCAACGACTATTTCGACAATCTGGTCGCAACCGTCGATACCAAACCGGTTATTCGCACGCAGCAGCGTTCGTTATTGCCTGATCTGTTCACTTTCCATGACGAGCGAGTGCGCCGTGTATTGAGCGATATCGACGAACGCACCACCAGCCTCAATGAAATAATCGCCGGTCTTGTTTACGACAACCTGTTGAAGGCCGCGAACATCATAAGCCTGCTGGTGCCTCCCGTGGGCACTGTCGTGGTGGCTGTGCAGATGATGAAAAGCATCTACGACGCTTCGCAGTCGCACCGACGGGGTGATTACTCCGCTGCGCTTGGACATGTACGGGATGTATTGAGCGAACTGCTGACATTGGGTCAGGCTGCGGCGGCGGGCGCACCGGTTAAAGAACTTACTCGTGCGCAACGCTCGTTCCTCAGTTTGTTTGAAGACGCTCGGACAGTCGCGGAACTCGTTACGTATTACACCGGCCATGAAGACCCCACAGATGAACTGATTGGTTTCTTCAAGTCACTGATGGAAGATGCTGACTCGGCATTGAGCAAGACCACGGTTCGTTGAGCCGTTTCGAGCGCGCTTAGTCCGCGGATTTATCTTTCATAACCCATCCGCCAACTCACGGCCCGCGTCGCCGCCAGCAACCGCTGCGCCGCCGGGCCGTTTTCGTCGGCATGGAACAGCGAGGTCGGGCCAACGATGGTCAGCACGGCGGCGACTTGTCCGACAGCATTGAACACCGGTGCGGATAACGCATCCACACCCGGCATCAGCAGGCCATGCACATGATGCAGACCGCGTTCGCGGATCTGTTCGCACAGCGTTACGTAAGTCTTCTCATCCTTCAGCGGATGATCAACAGCGGCGATTTCCTGAACGCGCAATTCATCGGTTTCCCGATGCGGCAGGTAGGCGCTGAAGACCAGTCCGGTCGATGAACTGAGCAGCGGCAGCACTGAACCCAATTGCGTCACCACCGTCACCGCGCGCACTGCAGGTTCGATGTGCACCACCGTTGCGCCCTGATTGCCCCACACCGCCAAAAAGCAGGTTTCGTTGAGTTCATCGCGCAGTTCGGCCAGCGGCAGGGCGGCGACTTTCAGCACGTCCATACTGTTGAGAGCGGCCAGGCCCACGCGCAACGCTTCACGGCCGAGACCGTAATGGTTGGTGGCGGCGTTCTGCTCGGCAAAACCCGAGGCAATCAACGCCTGCAGATAGCGATGCACCTTGCTTGCTGGCATCTGCACATGTTCGGCCAGCCGCGATAGCGAAGTCGACGGCGACAACTCGGCCAAGGCCTTGAGGATGTCGGTGCCGACTTCGGCGGAGCGGACTTTCTGTTTGCCGTTGCTGTCGCTGGTTTTTTCCATGGTGCGGCCGGGTTCCGAAACGAATGGGCGTCTTTATAGCTTGACGCTGGATAGCGAGCAAATTACGTTATGCGTAATCGAATTACGATAATAACAACCCCGGCGTGCCGAAACCTCTGAGCCAGAGCGATGGGCCACTGCCGACTCCCTGTTCAGGAGGCTCCATGAACCTCGATTCAACCGCCCAGGCGCTGGCGTATCAGTCCGGTTTCGGCAACGAATTCAGCTCTGAGGCGTTGCCCGGCGCGCTGCCCGTCGGCCAGAACTCCCCGCAAAAAGCCCCGTACGGCCTCTACACCGAATTGTTTTCCGGCACCGCGTTCACCATGACTCGCAGTGAAGCGCGGCGCACCTGGATGTACCGCATTCAGCCGTCGGCCAATCACCCGGCATTCGTCAAACTGGAGCGGCAATTGGCCGGTGGCCCATTGGGTGAGGTGACGCCCAATCGCCTGCGCTGGAACCCGCTGGAGATCCCGGCCGAGCCGACCGATTTCATCGACGGTCTGGTGAGCATGGTCGCCAACGCTGGTGCGGAAAAGCCGTCCGGCATCAGCATCTACAACTACGTCGCTAACCGTTCGATGGAGCGCGTGTTCTTCAATGCCGACGGCGAACTGCTGCTGGTGCCGCAACTCGGGCGTCTGCGCATCGCCACCGAACTGGGTGTGCTGGAAGTCGCGCCGCTGGAAATCGTTGTGCTGCCGCGCGGCCTGAAATTCCGCGTTGAATTGCTCGACCCACAAGCGCGCGGCTATGTCGCCGAGAACCACGGCGCGCCACTGCGCCTGCCGGATCTGGGGCCGATCGGCAGCAACGGTCTGGCCAATCCGCGCGATTTCCTGACCCCGGTCGCCGCTTACGAGAACCTGCAGCAACCGACCACCCTGGTGCAGAAATTCCTCGGCCAGCTGTGGGCCACCGAACTCAATCACTCGCCGCTCAACGTGGTCGCCTGGCACGGTAACAACGTGCCGTACAAATATGATCTGCGCCGTTTCAACACCATCGGTACGGTGAGTTTCGATCACCCGGATCCGTCGATCTTCACCGTGCTGACCTCGCCGACCAGCGTGCACGGTCTGGCCAACCTCGACTTCGTGATCTTCCCGCCACGCTGGATGGTCGCCGAGAACACCTTCCGGCCACCGTGGTTCCACCGCAATCTGATGAACGAATTCATGGGCCTGATCCAGGGCGAATACGACGCCAAGGCTGAAGGCTTCGTGCCCGGCGGTGCGTCGCTGCACAGTTGCATGAGCGCCCACGGCCCGGATGGCGAGACCTGCACCAAAGCGATCAACGCCGAGCTCAAACCAGCGAAAATCGACAACACCATGGCCTTCATGTTCGAGACCAGCCAAGTGCTGCGCCCAAGCCGTTTCGCCCTCGACTGCCCGCAACTGCAATCCACTTACGACGCTTGCTGGGCCACGCTGCCCGCCACGTTCGACCCGACCCGGAGATAACCATGACTCAGACTTCCATCACCCGCAGTTGGGTCGTTTCGGCCAACGGCCACGCTGATTTCCCCCTGCAGAACCTGCCGCTCGGCGTATTCAGCATCACCGATTCGGCACCGCGCGCTGGCGTGGCGATTGGCGAACACATCTTCGATCTGCAAGTGGCGCTGGAAGCAGGGCTGTTCGACGGTGTTGCACGTAGCGCCGTCGAAGCCATGCACGGCGGCCAGTTGAACGCGTTCTTCGACCTCGGTCGGGAGGCACGTGTGGCTTTGCGCACACGCCTGCTGGAACTGTTCAGTGAAGGCAGCACGCACCGTGGCAACATCGAAGCTCAAGGCGCGAAACTGTTGCCACTGGCCGCCGATTGCCAACTGCACCTGCCGGCACGCATCAGCGATTACACCGACTTCTACGTCGGCATCGAGCACGCGCAGAACGTCGGCAAACTGTTCCGCCCGGATAACCCGCTGCTGCCGAACTACAAGCATGTGCCGATCGGTTATCACGGTCGCGCCTCCACCGTGCGTGCATCCGGCACCGACGTGCGCCGTCCGAAAGGTCAGACGCTGCCGGCCGGTCAGACCGAACCTGTGTTTGGCCCGTGCGCGCGCCTGGACTATGAGCTGGAACTGGGCATCTGGATCGGTCAGGGCAACGAGATGGGCGATTCGATCGCCATCGGTGACGCCGCTGATCACATCGCCGGTTTCTGCCTGCTCAACGACTGGTCGGCCCGCGATATCCAGGCCTGGGAATACCAGCCGCTGGGTCCGTTCCTGTCGAAAAGTTTTATCACCAGCGTCTCGCCATGGGTGGTAACAGCGGAAGCGCTGGAGCCATTCCGTACTGCGCAGCCGAAGCGTCCTGAAGGCGATCCGCAGCCGCTGCCGTACCTGTTCGACAAGCGCGATCAGGACGGCGGTGCCTTCGACATCGAGCTGGAAGTGTTGCTGCTGACCGAAACCATGCGCGAGCAGAACCTGCCGGCCCATCGCCTGACGCTGAGCAACACCCGCTACATGTACTGGACCGTTGCGCAAATGGTCGCGCACCACAGCGTCAACGGTTGCCAGTTGCAGGCCGGCGATCTGTTCGGTTCGGGCACCTTGTCCGGCCCGGAAAACGGTCAGTTCGGCAGCCTGCTGGAAATCACCGAGGGCGGCAAAAAGCCGATCGAACTGGCCTCCGGCGAGGTGCGTAAATTCCTCGAGGACGGTGACGAAATCATTCTGCGCGCTCGCTGCGCCCGTGATGGTTTTGCTTCAATCGGCTTCGGTGAGTGCCGCGGCAAAGTGCTGGCGGCGCGCTGACAGGAGCGGCTTATGGATCTCTATACCTATTACCGTTCGACCTCGTCGTACCGGGTGCGAATTGCGCTGGCGTTGAAGGGCCTCGACTATCAGGCGTTGCCGGTCAATTTGATCGCACCGCCGGGTGGCGAGCATCGGCAAGCGGCGTATCTGGCGATCAATCCACAGGGCCGGGTGCCGGCCTTGCGCACTGATGAGGGCGGTTTGCTGATTCAATCGCCTGCGATCATCGAGTACCTGGAAGAACGTTATCCACAGGTGCCGTTGCTACCTGAAGATCTGCTCGCCCGTGCGCAGGTGCGCGGTGTAGCGGCGGTGATCGGCTGCGACGTGCATCCGCTGCACAACGTCAGTGTGCTCAATCGACTGCGCCAACTGGGGCAGGACGAACCGCAGGTGGTCGAGTGGATCGGTCACTGGATCGGCCAGGGGCTGGCGACGGTGGAGCAGTTGATTGGCGATGAGGGCTTCTGTTTTGGTGAGTGGCCGTGCGTGGCGGATGTGTATCTGATTCCGCAGTTGTATGCGGCGGAGCGGTTCAATGTCAGCCTTGAGGCGTATCCGAAAATTCGTCGGGTCGCCGCACTGGCGGCTGAACATTCAGCATTCATCAAGGCCCATCCTGCCAATCAACCAGACACCCCATAACCCTGTAGGAGTGAGCCTGCTCGCGATGAGGGAGTGTCAGTCACTCATGTTCTGACTGACCCACCGCTATCGCGAGCAGGCTCACTCCTACAAGGGAATATCGCCGTTCACATAATCATAAAAACAAAACAGGTACCTTGCGATGCACAACCAGATTGCCAGCTTCCGCGCGGCACTCGACGCCCGTCCTGTGTCCCCCTATCAGTGGTTGCTCTTGATCCTGCTCGCGCTGTTGCTGGTCACCGACGGCTATGACGCCCAGGTGCTCGGTTACGTGGTGCCCGCGCTGGCGCAGGACTGGGGCCTGGAAAAATCTGCGTTCGGGCCTGTGTTCAGCGCCAATCTGCTCGGTCTCACCCTTGGTTCACTGGCGGTCACGCCGCTGGCTGACCGCTTTGGCGTGCGCCGGATTCTGCTCGCCTGCGTACTGATCTACGCCACGCTGACCGTGCTGATGGTCTTCGCCGACTCGCTCAACACGCTGATGATCGCGCGCTTCATCTGTGGCATCGGCATGGGCGGGGCGATGCCCAGTGCCATGGCGTTGATGTCGGAATACTCGCCACCGCGTTTGCGTACCTTGATGGTGACGCTGGCAGCCTGTGGCTTCTCGTTCGGTGGCGCGGCGGGTGGTTTTGTCGCCGCCGGTTTCATCGACCAGTTCGGCTGGCAGGCGGTGTTTCTCGCCGGTGGCGTCACGCCGTTGCTGCTGTTTCCGTTTCTCTGGTGGATGCTGCCGGAGTCGTTGCCACGTCTGTTGCGTGATTCGCCGCCGTACGCGCGTCTGCGCAAAGTTACTGCGCGCATGCTGCCGGACTGGCAACCGCCGGTGGCGACTGTCGAGCAGAATGAACGTGAGCAGGGCAGCAAACTGACCGTGGTCGAGTTGTTCCGCAATGGCTACGCGCGGCCGACTTTGCTGATCTGGGCGACGTTTTTCGTCAGCCTGATTTTGCTGTATTTCATGATCAGCTGGTTGCCGACGCTGTTGCTGGAAAGCGGCCTGAAACTCAACGAAGCCAATCTGGTGACGTCGATGTTTCTGTTCGCCGGTACTTTGGGCGCGATCTGTATGGCCTGGTTTGCCGACCGCTTGAAGCGCAAGGTTCGTTTGTTGTCCGCAGTGTTGGCAGGGGCGGCGCTGTGCACGATTCTGCTGGGACTCAATCATGACAATCCGCGTTACCTGGTGGCCTGCGTCTTCGCTGCAGGTTTCTGCATCATCGGCGGGCAGCTGACGCTGAATGCGTTTGCCAGCAATTTTTACCCGGCGCATGTGCGTGCAACCGGCACCGGTTGGGCGTTGGGTGTGGGGCGTTTTGGTTCGATTCTCGGGCCGCTGTTTGGCAGCCTGTTGCTGGCGATGCACATTCCGGTGGCGCAGATTTTCTTCTTTTGTGCGATTCCGGCGGTGATCGCCGCGTTGCTGATTATTCAGGTACGTTCGCCCACTGACACAGCGCAATCTCCTGTGGGAGCTAGCCTGCTAGCGAAGAACGATAACGCGGTTTAACTGAGAGACCGAGCCGCCTGCATCGCTAGCAGGCTAGCTCCCACAAGGTATCAGTGGACGACCGAGTTGGGCGGCAGGTGTCCGAGCCGCTCGGTCAGGCGCAGGCGTTGAATCGGGTCATCGCTGAGCATCAGCGCATGCTCCAGATCGAAGCGCTCGGCATTCGGACAGTCGAGCCGCTGATAAAGACTGGCCCGGGCCAGGTAATCAGCGGCTCCGGCGTCACCCAGTTCGAGCACGCGTTCGGCATCGATCAGCGCGGCAATGAAATCATCATGCGTCAGGTACAACTGGCGCAGGTTGCGCGACAGGCGCTGAAGCATTTGCACCGGCGAGGCGGTCAGCAGATGTTCGGCATTCAGCTTCATGTTCGGCCCGTACTGGCGCTGCAACAGTTCGCGACAATCATTGGGGTACAACCGCCGGCCACCGCAGGGATCAAGCAAGTGATCGGCACCGGGCACTCGCAACAGGAAATGCCCGGGGAAGTTGACCCCGACCAGAGGAATCTCCAGACCACGCGCCAGCTCCAGGGCTATAAGTGCCAATGCCAGCGGCTGGCCGCGTCGGGTCTGCAACACTTTGTGCAACAGCGCAGCCTGCGGGCGCAGTGGCAGAAAATCATCCTGTGCAAAACCCAGATCGGTCATGCGGCGTAACAACGGTTGCGCCAGCTCACTCACCGGCAGCATTGGCAAACCGTAACTCACCCGTTGTTGCAGGTCTTTGAATTCCTGCAACAGCGCGTCGGGGTCGACCGCTTTTTCGTGCTCGGCCGCCATCCACAGCGCGGCTTCGAACAGCGCGGGCGGTGAACGGTGCAGGCATTCGAAAAAACGTTGACGCGCACTCATCGAAATCTCCGGGGAATGCCTCGTTTTAGCCCGGTCCGTGTCATTCGTCCAGTGCCTCGCAACACCGGTGTCGGGTTATGCCGCAAAGTCGTTGTCGACGCGGGCGCTTATTCCGGTGCGCTCCAGCAATTTTCGGGCGCAGGCCTATACTGGCGTTCTACAAGAAGTGATTCGGGAGCCCAACGATGTTTGCGCTCATGCAAAGCACTCGCCTGGAATCGCTGCACCTTAGCGTTGACCCGGTCAGCGGGTTGAAGGCGGTCATTGCCATCCATAACAGTCGCCTCGGGCCAGCCTTGGGTGGATGTCGTTATCTTGCCTATCCCAATGACGAATCTGCCGTTGAGGATGCCATTCGCCTCGCTCAGGGCATGAGTTACAAGGCCGCACTGGCGGGGTTGCCGCAAGGCGGTGGCGTTGCGGTGATCGTGCGTCCGGTGCATGTGGAAAACCGTGGCGCGCTGTTCGAAGCCTTTGGCCGCTGCATCGAACAGCTCGACGGTCGCTACATCACCGCTATCGACAGCGGTACCTCGGTGGCGGACATGGATTGCATCGCCCAGCAGACCCAGCATGTCACCAGCACCACGTCGGCCGGTGACCCCGCACCACACGCAGCGATGGGCGTGTTTGCCGGCATTCGGGCAACCGCCATGGCCCGGCTGGGCAGCGACAATCTCGAAGGTTTGCGCATCGCGATTCAGGGCTTGGGCAATGTCGGTTACGCGTTGGCCGAGCAACTTCACGCCGCCGGGGCAGAACTGCTGGTCAGCGACATTGACCACGGCAAAGTGCAACTGGCGATGGAACAACTCAATGCTCACCCGATCGCTAACGACGCGTTACTCAGCACGCCGTGTGACATCCTTGCGCCGTGCGGTCTGGGCGGTGTGCTGAACAGCCACAGCGTTACTCAACTGCGTTGCTCGGCGGTGGCGGGTTCGGCAAACAATCAACTGACGCACCTGGATGTCGCCGATCAACTGGAACGGCGCGGGATTCTGTATGCGCCGGATTATGTGATCAATGCGGGTGGGCTGATTTACGTCTCGCTGAAACACCGTGGCGAGGAATTGCCGACGATTACTGCGCATCTGTCGAAAATCAGTTCTCGGCTGACCGAGGTGTTTGCGCATGCGCAGGCGGAAAAACGTTCGCCGGCGCGGGTGGCGGATGAGTTGGCGGAGAAAGTTTTGTATCGCTGAGTTTCACAGGCATGAAAAAGGCCCTGAGCCATTCGACTCAGGGCCTATTCAATTCGGGCTGGATTACTTCGCAGCCTTCGCCGCTTTGGCTGGCTTCGCCGGCGTTTCAGCCGGTTCCGCTGCTTGCGCATTATCGACCGGTTCCGCCGGTGCATTGAGCAGCTCGGACAGTGCATCCGGCTGGCTCTTGAACGCCCGGGCGAACACATCGCGATTCTTCGCCATGTAGATCCCGGCTTCTTCCACTTGCTGTTCAGTCAGGGACGGAACGGCTTTTTGCAGCACATCGGCCAGATATTCGGCCAGTTCGAGCATTTTGTCATGACGGTCAGCTTCGGCTTTATCCATGAACAAGCGCTCCAGATCTCGGCTGCTGCGGTATACCACTTCGACGGCCATTCACCACCTCACATGCCTTCACATTAAGTTGTCTTGACGACTACTGTATCCATATACAGCGAAAAGGATAAGCGAATCCCTGCGCCATGGGTAGTGGCTTTTCAATGTAGACCGGATTTCGGGTTTGTCAGGGAGACCGTGTCGCTGCATTCGCGAGCAGGCTCGCTCCCACAAAAGCACAGCGGTGCGACCAAACGCCACGGCGCGGGTCTGGCGGCGGTTCGCCATGATGGCGTGGCCTCTTTTCTGCATGAAAACCGTTACGTGCAGAAAACCGTCACGTCCAACACGCATCATCCGCTCGCATTCGAGCTAAGGAACATCATCGTGAAAATCAACTGGGCCGAGAAACTGCGGCAAAACGTGCATCAACTGGCCGAGTCCCTGGGCAACCTGTTCGTCGAGACCTTCCACTATCTGGCGCTGTTCGCCATCGGTGCGGTGACGGCGTGGGCGGCGGTGATGGAGTTTCTCGGGATGCTCGAGGAAGGCCACATCAAGATCGATGACATTCTGCTGCTGTTCATCTATCTCGAACTGGGCGCGATGGTCGGGATTTATTTCAAGACCAACCACATGCCGGTGCGCTTTCTGATTTATGTGGCGATCACCGCGCTGACCCGTCTGCTGATCTCCAATGTCTCGCACCACAACCCGCCGGACATGGGCATCATCTACCTGTGCGGCGGGATTCTGCTGTTGGCCTTCTCGATTCTGGTGGTGCGTTACGCCTCGTCACAATTTCCTTCGGTGAAGATCGAGAAACCACAGCGCAAACTTGGCGCCGGTTCCAGCGAGCATCCTGAAGTCGAGAAGGGCGAGCTTTAAAGCCCGGCCGCCGGTCGGGGCTGGCTGCTGACGAGGGGCGGTGGCGGGGTCAGCCCGTCGCCACCGGTCATCGCTTCGAGGATCGCCATAGCGCTGTGGCCCTGTTCGATGGCGATGCCGAACTGGATGCTTTGCACCAGTCGCTTGAGACGCGCGGGGTCGTTGCGCTGTTCGGCACTGATCATGCGTTTGGCCACGATCCGGCCGCTGTTGGACAGGGTCAGCATGATGCTGCCGTCCAGGCCCTGAATGCTCAGGTTGATCTGATAGTCCGGCGCGAAGGCATCGGTAATGATCTGAAAAGGATTGTCCATGATGCGTCACCGCCTGATTGAACGTGCAGTTGTTGACCGGCCGTGATCGGGTTGGTTCGCCAAACCGGATCATCGGCCATTCCGTGGCCTGTATCGTTGCTTCGTGTAGGAGATGCCGCAGGCTGCGATCTTTTGCTCATCGCTGTTTTGATTTCGATCATGAAGAGCAAAAGATCGCCGCCTTCGGCCGCTCGAACAGAGCTATAGCAAGGGCTGTGCCGGGAAAATTGTCGAACAATGAACACGGGCATAAAAAAGGCGAGCCACACGGCTCGCCTTTTTTAATGGCCCGTTTTCAGGGCAGAACCAAGTAGATGATCGCTGACAGTGCAATCAGACCGATCAACACTACAAATACGTTGGACGCTTGCCCCGAATACTGGCGCAAGGCTGGCACGCGGCGGATGGCGTACATGGGCATCAAGAACAGCAGACAGGCAATCACGGGCCCACCGAAAGCCTCGATCATCCCGAGGATGCTCGGGTTGAAAGTCGCCACGGCCCAGCAACTGAGGATCATGAACACGGCGGTCGCGCGGTTCCGCCAGCTCGCCGACATCACCCGGCCACGGCTGCGCAGGGTTTTCACGATCATGCCCTGAAAGCCTTCGCTGGCACCGATGTAGTGGCCGAGGAAGGATTTGGTGATTGCCACCAGCGCAATCAGCGGCGCGGCGTAAGCGATCACTGGCGTCTGGAAGTGGTTGGCCAGGTACGACAGGATCGAAATGTTCTGTGCCTTGGCGGCTGCCAGATCCGCCGGCGACAACGCCAGCACGCAACTGAAGCAGAAGAACATCACCGTCACCACCATCATGCCGTGGGCCATGGCGAGGATGCCGCTGCTTTTGCGTTCGGCCTGCTCGCCGTAACGTTGTTTTTGATCAACGGCGAACGCGGAGATGATCGGCGAATGATTGAACGAGAACACCATCACCGGAATCGCCAGCCACAGCGTCTTGAGAAAATCAGACATCGGCATGGCGTCTTTGGCGCTGGCGAAGAACGCGCCGTTCCAGTTTGGAATCAGGCTGAGCGCGAGCAGCAGCAACGCGGCAACAAACGGATAAACCAGCACGCTCATGGCTTTGACGATCACGCTCTGACCACAGCGAACTATCGCCATCAAAGCGAGAATCAGGCCCAGCGAAAGGATCGCCCGTGGCGGCGGGGCGATGTGCAATTGATGTTCGAGAAAACTGCTCAAGGTGTTGGTCAGCGCCACGCTGTACACCAGCAGGATCGGGAAAATTGCGAAGAAATACAGCAGCGTGATCAGCTTGCCGGCACCGATGCCGAAGTGTTCTTCGACCACTTCGGTGATGTCCCCGGAGCGACCGGACAAGACAAAACGACACAGACCACGGTGGGCAAAAAACGTCATCGGGAAGGCCAGCACAGCCAGAATCAACAATGGCCAGAAACCGCCGACACCAGCGTTGATCGGCAGAAACAAAGTCCCGGCGCCGATGGCGGTGCCGTACAGTCCAAGCATCCAGGTGGTGTCGAATTTGTTCCAGCCCTTGTGGGCTGTTTCTGTATTGCGTGTGCGGTCTACAGCGGGATTATCGGCAGCAGGTGTACGTACGTCGGTCATCGGTATCGCCTCGTTATTATTTTTGCTCGGGCTCACGGTTGGCAGACCGTCGGGTGCGGTCTGCCGGGGCGGTCAGGGAATGCGCCTCAGCATTCCACCCAGCTCACGGCCAGGCCGCCCCGTGAAGTCTCTTTGTATTTGTCGTGCATGTCGGCGCCGGTGTCGCGCATGGTGCGGATCACCCGGTCAAGGGAAATGAAGTGTTTGCCGTCGCCGCGCAAAGCCATTTGCGTGGCGTTGATCGCTTTCACGGCGGCGATGGCATTGCGCTCGATGCACGGCACTTGCACGAGGCCACCGACCGGATCGCAGGTCAGGCCGAGGTTGTGTTCCAGGCCGATTTCGGCGGCGTTCTCCAGTTGTTCCGGAGTGGCACCGAGCACGTCGGCCAAGCCAGCAGCGGCCATCGCACAGGCCGAACCGACTTCGCCCTGGCAGCCGACTTCGGCGCCGGAGATCGAAGCATTTTTCTTACACAAAATGCCGACAGCAGCCGCGCCCAGAAAGAAAGCGACGACATCATCGTCAGACGCGTCCGGATTGAATTTCATGTAGTAGTGCAGAACGGCCGGGATGATTCCGGCTGCACCGTTGGTCGGCGCGGTGACCATGCGCCCGCCGGCGGCGTTCTCTTCGTTGACGGCGAGGGCGAACAGGTTGACCCATTCCATTGCCGATAGCGTCGAACTGATCACGTTCGGCTTGCCTATCTCCAGCAGGCTGCGATGCAGTTTCGCTGCACGACGCGGCACATTCAGACCACCGGGCAGGATGCCTTCGTGGCGCAGGCCTTGTTCGACGCACTCGCGCATCACCGACCAGATATGCAGCAGGCCTTGGCGGATTTCGGCGTCGGTACGCCAGGCGCGCTCGTTGGCCATCATCAGTTCGGACACGCGCAGGTTGTGCTGTTTGCACAGTGACAACAGTTCGGCGGCGCTGGAGAAATCGTACGGCAACACCACGTCACCGGCCGGCGCCACACCGGACTCGGCTTCCGCTGCTTCAATGATGAAACCGCCGCCAACCGAGTAGTACGTCTGCTCGAACAGCTCGGCAGTTTCGCCAAAGGCTGTCAGCGACATGGCGTTGGGGTGGTAGGGCAGGCTCTCGTCGAGCAACAGGAGATCACGCTGCCAGTCGAAGGCAATTTCTCTTTGCCCGGCGAGGGACAGTTGGCCTGTCTCGCGCAGTTGCTGGATGCGTGGATCGATGGTCGCCGGATCGATGCTGTCCGGCCATTCGCCCATCAGGCCCATGACCGTGGCGCGGTCGGTGGCGTGACCGACACCCGTGGCCGACAGCGAACCGTATAAACGGATTTCCACGCGGCGCACATCGTTCAACAAATGTTGATCGATCAGCGCTTGAGCGAAGGTCGCTGCTGCGCGCATCGGGCCGACGGTGTGGGAGCTGGACGGGCCGATGCCGACTTTGAATAGATCGAAAACACTGATAGCCATGCTAAACCCTTACAAGCAATGGAGTAGGAATCGCTGCCATTTTTTGTAGGACAAGCGCAATGTCGGCGATACTGCCTACCTCGGTCCTACGTGACTAACGAAACTTCCTAAGTAAGCCTTTAGCAGGACTAAACGATGAGTCGTCAATTGCATGCCCAGACCTATGTCTGGCTTCAGGTGTTTTCCTGTGCCGCGCGGCATCTGTCGTTTACCCGCTGTGCCGAAGAACTGCACATCACCCCGGGGGCGGTCAGCCAGCAGATTCGCCAACTGGAAGAACGCCTCGGCTTTCGCCTGTTTCATCGTCGCGCGCGCGGTGTGGAATTGAGTGCAGAGGGGCAGCGGTTGGCGATTACCGTCAATGAGGCATATGGCAGCATCGATGCGGAATTGCGACGGCTTGATGCCGGAATGATCAGCGGGATTCTGCGCCTGCGCTCGATTCCGTCATTCCTCAGCAAGTGGCTGACGCCGCGTTTGCCGCGCCTGCAACAGCGCTATCCGGATATTCAGCTGCGGCTCGTCGCCGAGGACAGCAGCGTGCCGTTGCACGAGGGTGACTTTGATCTGGCGATTGATCTGAACGACGGCAGTTACCCTGGATTGTTATCCACAGCCTTGCTCGACGAGCAGATTTTTCCCGTGTGTGCACCGAGCCTGTTGCGTGGTCGTCCGCCATTGCATGGGCCAGCGGATCTGGTGCATTTCCCGTTGCTGCATGACATTACTGCCTGGCGTGGCAGTTATGAATACGCGGAGTGGGAGTTCTATTTGAACGCGATCGGCTTTGAAGGCGCCGACGTACGGCGCGGGCACACGTTCAATCGCAATCACCTGACCATTGAAGCGGCGATTGCCGGTATGGGCGTGGCGATTGCCCGACGGACATTGCTTAACGATGAACTGGAGCGAGGCACATTGATTGTGCCGTTTGGCCTGTCGGTACCGAATCACAAACGCTACGTGTTGCTGTACGCGCCAGGGGCGTTGAGCCATCCGGGCGTACGTGCGGTGCATGATTGGCTGGTCGAAGAGGCGGGGATTTTTCGCAGTCTGCACCCGTTGAACGACGGGCAATTGTGAGTAAATTTTGCCGGGTTGCGAGGCGACCCAACTCCCGACCTTACCAGTGCTTTGCTCGGTTGTCCGGCTTTTTTTGCGAATGAATATTTATCTTTTTTCAGGGGTTGAAATGTTCGCCGGTCGGGCCGATTGTTGTAACCAGGAGGTCAGGAAATTCAACTCAAGGCCTCTCACGAGCTAGCTGAAATAAGGGATGAACTATGCAAATCCAAGTCAACAGCGATAACCATGTTCAAGGCAGTAAACGACTGGAGGAGTGGGTACGTACAACCATTGAGAGCACGCTCGACCGTTATGAAGAAGACCTGACCCGTGTCGAAGTCCACCTGAGCGACGAGAACGGTGACAAACCAGGTCCCCATGACTTGCGCTGCCAACTGGAAGCGCGGCCTAAAGGCCATCAACCGATTTCCGTGACCCACAAGGCCGATTCGCTGGAACAGGCGATCGACGGCGCTGCCGAAAAACTCGAGCACGCACTGGAGCACCTTTTCGGCAAACTGCGAGGTAAGCCACGTGCCGCTGTGGTGCCATTTAGCAAGGCGAATGATGCTCTGCTGGAGGAAGAATTTCTTGAGAACGAACAGGCAGCGATCAACAGTTGATGCGCTGATTTCATAAGCCACCCAATGAGAACGGGCCTGCGGAAGCAGGCCCGTTTTTTGTTTGTAGCAGAAAAGCCCCTCACCCCAGCCCTCTCCCGGAGGGAGAGGGGGCCGACCGGGGTGTCTTGAGTGATATATCGACCTGGAAACCGAGTCGATTATGGATTCGGCACAGCACGTTCAGGTCGGCGTACCTCGCAAGCATCCCCCGGTCAGTCCCCTCTCCCTCTGGGAGAGGGTTAGGCGGGCGGCGTTCCGATGAGGGGCTTTTCAATCCTCAGAACGCCACAGAAGTCTGCACATAAACCGTACGCGGCTCACCCACATACTTACCCTTGTTGTTGTCATCAAACGAACGCGTGAAGTACTGCGTGTTGAAGATGTTCTTCACGCCTACCGCCACATTCAAATCCGCCAACTGCGGCCCGAAGTCATACCCGGCGCGGCTGCTGAACAGCATGTACCCCGGGATCTTGCCGGTGCTGCCATCGGCACTTTCTTTCGAGGTGTTGGCGTTGTCGGCGAACTGATCGCTCTGGAAGCTGCTATCCAGATTCAACTTCCAAGGGCCTTCGGTGTAACCCACGCCGATCGTGCCTTTGTGTTTCGACGAGAACGGCACGCGATTGCCCTTGTTCGGTCCGTCTTCGCGGATGGTCGCGTCTACATAGGCATAGCTGGCGTAGACGTCGAAACCAGCCAGCGCCGGGCTCAAGTCATCCAGCGCGTAATTGACGCTGGTCTCGATCCCTTGATGGCGAGTTTCGCCACGGGCGATCACCGAGTCGTTGGTCTGGTTACTTTCGTACTGATTGTCGAAGTTGATCAGGAACGCGCCGATCTCGGCCCGCAACGCTCCATTGTCATAGCGCGTGCCGAGTTCCCAAGTGCGCGCCTTTTCCGGTTTCACTTCGCCGCTGGTCACACGGTTGGGCATCTGGCTGTATTGCACGCTGCCGAACGAGCCTTCGGTGTTGGCGTACAGATTCCAGCTGTCGGTGAGGTGATAGAGCACGTTCAACGCCGGCAGCGCGGTGTTGTAGTCGCCCTTGTATTTGACGTTGGTCAGGTTGTTGGTCTGCTGCGATTCGATCATCTCGTAGCGCACGCCCGGGGTGATCGTCCATTTGCCGATGTCGATGCGGTCGTCAACGAAGAACGCGTTGGCCTCGGTGCCGCCACGGGTATCGCGGTCGTTGCGGCTGGCAGTGGTCGGGTATTCGTTGCTGCTGATCGGCGTGCGATAGCGCAGTTCGTGACCTGCCTCGTTGATGTAGCGGTAGCCGACGCCGACTTCATGGCTGGTCGGGCCGAGGTCGAAGCCTTGGGCGAAACGGGTTTCCAGACCGCGCACCCAATACTCGCGCGGCGACAGCGAAAGGAACGTGCCCTGATCGAGATAACCGCTGCGCAGGGTCTTGGTGAAGAAGGTATTGGCGGTGAATTCGCGGCGATCTTCCTGATAGCGATAGCCGAAATTGAACATCGTGCGGCGGCCCCAGAACTGGTCTTTCGGCCGTGTCGATTGGTACGGGTCGGCGTCGTAATCGGCGACGTTCAAACCGCCGGGCATATCAGCCTTGCCTTCGTAGTACTGGGCCATGGCGTTGAAGCTGTTGGCGTCGTCGAGCTGGTATTTGCCCTTGAGGATCAGGTCGTCGATCTCGGTGTCGCTGTGTTCACGCCAGTCACCACCACGGGTGCCGGAGTAGAGTAACGCGCCGCCCAGACCATTTTCATTGGTGCCGCCGGCCAGCAGGTTGGCGCTGGTCTTGAAGCCGTCATGGCTCGACGATGGGCTGGTTTCGGTCTGGAAGCCGCCCTTGACCGTTGGCTCGTCAGGAATCGCCCGGGTCACGAAGTTGACCACACCACCGACGTTCTGCGGTCCGTAACGCACCGCGCCGCCGCCGCGCACCACGTCCACGGCATCCATGTTGCCCATGCTGATTGGCGCGAACGATAACTGCGGCTGGCCATAAGGCGCGAACGGCACCGGAATGCCGTCCATCAACACCGTCGAGCGCGCCGCCAGGCGTGGATTCAACCCACGAATGCCGAAGTTCAGCGCCATGTCGTGGCTGCCAGTGCCGTTGTTTTCCGGGGCGTTGACGCCGGGAATGCGGTTGAGCACATCACGCGCCTGAGTCGCGCCCTGACGCTCGAACTCTTCGCGGCGGATTACATCACGGGCGCCGGGATGTTCGAAGACGTTGATTTGCGCAGCATCGCCGAGCCAGTCGCCGACGACTTTCGAGGTGTCCAGCTCCAGCGCAGCGTCTGCCACCGGTTGCAGACTGAACGCATTGTTGCCCTCGGCGCGTGCTTGCAGACCGGTGCCTTCGAGCAGCGCGTTCAAACCCTGTTCAGGCGTGTAGCTGCCCTCCAGACCTCGACTTTGCACACCGCTGGTGACTTGCGAACCAAATGAAATCAACACGCCTGCTTCACGACCAAACTGGTTGAGAGCGTTCTCCAGCGACGACGGCGCGATGTGGTAGGCCTTGGCATCGCCAGCCAGCGCGGCGGGCAGGGCGCTGAAGCTCAGAGTGGCACCGAGGACGAGATTGCGCAGGGCGCGGGCCAGTGGCGTGAGGCGGGTTGGGTGCATGGTGGTTGATCCTGAGAAGGTTGAATCAAGGGGGCTTTCCTTCTCTGTCACGCCAGATCTGAAAAACGGCTCATTTATTTTTGATGTTTTTTAAACCCGTGCTTCGACGCTCACCCAGTAACGGGTAAAGCGCCTCACCTTCACCGGCAAACTGATTTCCAGCAGGTCGAGAATCCGCTCGCTGTCGTCCAGCGGGTAAGTCCCGGAGATCAGCAGGTCGGCGACGTTCTTGGCGCAATTGAGCTGGCCGCGACGATAGCGGCCGAGCTCATCGAGGAAGTCGCCCAGGCGCATGTGCGCCGCCACTAGCATGCCGTCGGCCCAGGCGCCGCTGTTGGCATCCAGCGGTTTGGCTTCGCTGACGGAGGTCGAGGTGAAACTCAGTTGCCGTGCAAGCGGCAGCAACATCGGCGCGCGTCCATTGCTGCTCAGTTCGACCCGACCGTCGAACAGCGCAACCTGCGTGCGATCGGCAAACTGGCGCACATTGAGTCGCGCGCCTTGTGTTTTTAACAGGCCCTGAGCCGTGCGCACTTCGAAAGATTGCGCGGCCGTCAGGAGGATTTCGCCTTCGAGCAAGCGGATCAGTCGCGCCGACGTGTCGACATCCACCGCGCTGGCTGTGTTGAGTTGCAACTGATCGCCGGCACCCAGTGCGACCTTGCGCCGTTGCCCGATTGGACTGCGGAAATCGGCGAGCAGCGACGGCAATGGATTGTGCTCACGTATGCCCCAGGTGACAGCCGAACCGGCGCCGAGAATCAGCAGCAGTTTCAGTGTCTGACGACGACTGCCGGACTTCGCTCCATTCAACGCCGCGTGCGCCAGTGGTGAGGACACTCCGCGCAAACGCTGGTTGACCCGCTGAATATGCTCCCACGCCCGACGATGCTCGCTGTGCGCATCCAGCCATTGTTGCATCGCCATTTGCTGGCGCGGACTCAGTGCGCCTTGCTGCATTTCCTGCAACCAATGCACGGCCTGTTCCGCCACCTGTGAGGAGAAATCCGGTGCGCGGTTCATAGGGCGAAATAGCAGCGCATCGCCGCTTTGTTCAAATGCCGTTTAACCGTGGCCACGGAAATGCCCAGTTCGCCAGCAATCTGTGGATAAGTCAGACCATCGACCTGCGCCAGCAAAAAGGCGCGTTTGACCTGACGTGGTAAACCGTCGAGCAACTCATCCAGTTCCATCAGGGTTTGCAGGATGATCGCTTTGTCTTCTTCCGACGGCGCGACCATTTCCGGCATCTGCGCCAAGGTATCGAGGTAAGCGCGTTCCAGATCCTGACGGCGGTAATGATTGAACAGGACCCGCTTGGCCAACGTCGTCAGAAAGGCGCGCGGCTCGATGATCAGCGGCGCCTCGCGGGCGGTCAGCACCTTGATAAACGTGTCCTGTGCCAGGTCCGCCGCGCTGTCCGGGCAGCCGAGTTTGCGCCGTAGCCAGCTGGTGAGCCAGCTGTGGTGGGCCTGATAGAGCGATTCGACGGGATGGGCGGACGACAACGGTATTACTCCGGGCGCTTGCTGGCGCGGTAGAGAGTATGCGTTAGAGAACAAGAACTGTTCGCATTGTAAGGGGCGAAGCGCTGGGCCGGCAATCAGATGCTTTTGCATATGAGAATATTTATCATTAATATTGCTCGCCTGTAGGTTCGGCTGATCGGCCGGACGTTTTTCGTTTCAGGGTCGAAACATGAATGGCAAACTCGCCACACTTCCCATGTCCTATCGTCTGGCCGTCACTTCTCGGGTGCTGGCGGCGGTGTTTGGCGGCTATCTCGTCGCGGCGCTGGCCAGTGTCACCCTGACGCTGTGGCTGCCGTTGAGCCGAGCCGAAGCGGTGGTGACTGGCATGACCATTTCCTTTCTGGTCTATCTGGTGGCGGTGCTCTGGTGTTTTGCCTGCCGTACGGCGTGGTCGGCCTGGGTTGGCTTGCTGGTGCCGAGCGTGATTCTGGCAACCATTTCCGGCGCGGCACGTGGATTGGGCCTGGCATGAAAGAGGGCTTTCGTCAGGCGATGGCCTGGCTGCACACCTGGACCGGACTGCTGTTCGGCTGGTTGCTGTTCGCGATTTTTCTGACCGGGACGCTGGCCTATTTCAAAGATGAAATCAGCCACTGGATGCAGCCGGAAATCCCCGCGCGATCGGTGAGCGCCGAGACCAGCCTGACGCTGGCCCAGGATTATCTGCAGCAACACGCGGCCGGCGCTTCGCGCTGGCTGATCGACCTGCCCGATGCCCGTGATCCCGGCCTGATCGTGCGTTGGCAGCAAGCACCGGCAAAACCGGGTGAGCGCGGACGTTTCGAAGCAAAAACTCTGGATGCGCAAACCGGCGCCGAAGTGCAGGGCCGCGACAGCATGGGCGGCGAGTTCTTTTATCGCTTCCACTTTCAGCTACAAATGCCTTACCCGTGGGGCCGTTGGCTATCGACCATTGCTGCGATGGTGATGTTCATCGCGCTGATCACCGGGATCATCACTCACAAGAAAATCTTCAAAGACTTTTTTACCTTCCGCCCGCGCAAGGGCCAGCGTTCCTGGCTCGACGGGCATAACGCGGTGGGTGTGCTGGTGCTGCCGTTTCACTTGATGATCACCTACAGCAGCCTGGTGATTTTCATGTCGATGGTCATGCCGGCGAGCATCGTCGCGTCTTACGGCAGTGACGTGCGCACGTTTTATGACGAAGTTTTCCCCGCTTCGAAAACCCCGGAGCGCGCCGATATCGCTGCGTCGTTGACGTCCATGGCGCCGCTGTTGGACAAGGCCCGCGAGCAATGGTCGGGCGGCCATACGGCGCGTCTGTCGGTGAGCAATCCGGGGGACGCCAATGCCACGGTGGTGCTGTCCCGCGCGGGCGATCGCGTGGTGCATGATTTCGGCCGTGCCGTGACCTTCAACGGTGTGACCGGGCAGATACTCGGCAGCACACCGGAACAGCCGCTTGCAATGGCGGTGGGTGGCGCGTTCTATGGTTTGCACATGGGCCACTTTGCCGGGCCGGTGTTGCGCTGGCTGTACTTCATCTGCGGGCTGGCGGGTACGGCGATGATCGGCACCGGGCTGGTGATCTGGCTGGGCAAACGTCAGCTCAAACACGCCAAGAGCGGCGTGATGCCGTTCGAACTGCGGCTGGTGGAAGTGCTGAATATCGCCAGCATGGCCGGGCTGGTGTCGGCGGTGGCGGTGTTCTTCCTGGCCAATCGTCTGTTGCCGGTGAATCTCGCCGGACGTGCAGATTGGGAGGTGAACGCTTTCTTCATGGCCTGGGGCCTGAGCGTGCTGCACGCGATGGTACGACCGGGGCGCAAAGCCTGGGTTGAACAGCTTGTGCTGGGGGCGGCGCTGTTTGTCGCGGTGCCGCTGATCAATGCGCTGACTACCCCTTGGAATCTCGGCGTGGCTTTGCTGCAGCGCGATTGGGCGTTGGCCGGTTTTGATCTGGCGTGCCTCGCAACAGGTTTTTTCCTCGCTTGGGCTGCATGGACAATGCAGCGCGCTGGCAACACGGTCAGCGTTAAAAAGCCTCGTCGCGAAAAGGCCCAGCCGATCATTCTTGAGCAAGGGACGAACTGATGCTTTTGCCCTTGTTGCTGACTTACGCCGGATTCACCGCGTTGTGCCTGTCGATGCCTCGCCACCACGATGAATTGCTCGGCCACAAGCCTTCCGCGCGTCGTCGTCAGAGCCTGGCATTATCCGGCTGGTTGCTGCTGGGCTTTTCGCTGTGGGCGGCGGTGACCTCCAACGGCTGGAGTTTCGGCCTGGTCGACTGGTTCGCCGTACTGATGCTCAGCGCCCTGGCGTTGGTATTGCTGCTGCCGTATCGCCCGCGTTTCGCGTTGGCGCTGGCTGGTGTCAGTCTGCTGGCCAGCCCGGTTGCTGCATGGGCGCAGTGCTGACGTGCTGATCGGTCTGCCGCCGGAATCCCGCGACGACGAGCCGCGCGGGGCGCGTGCGCATTTTCTCCAGGTGTTTCTGTCCCAGCGTTCGCAGATGGAGGCGCTGGTGAACCGCCGGGTCGGTTGCCGGGCGACGGCGGCGGATCTGGTGCAGGACCTGTTTCTGCGTTTCTGGCGGCGGCCGCTGGTGCAAGTCGAAGAACTCAGCACCTATCTTTTGCGCTGCGCCGGCAACATCGCCATCGATCATCTGCGCAGCGAAGGCACGCGCACGCGGGTCAACGAGGGCTGGCAACCGGACGCGCCGGACAGCCACGGCAGCGAACCGCAAGCGGCGCTGGAAGCGGGCAATGATCTGAAACATGTCGAAGCGGCGTTGCGCGCCTTGCCCGAGCGCACCCGACAGATCTTTTTGCTCAATCGCATCCACGGCCGCAAATACGCGGACATCGCCAAGGCCATGGGCTTGTCCCAAAGTGCCGTGGAAAAACATATGATGCGCGCCCTCGAGGCCTGCAAGGCCAGCCTGCGCGAACCCGCGCCACGCCTGCCAGGGAAAGCACCGTGAAGCCATCCGACTCCATTATTCCGACGCCCGCGCAAGAGCAGGCTGCGTTTGCCTGGCTGAGCCTGTTGCATGACCGGCCGAGTGCCGGCGATCAACTGACCTTCAGTCAATGGCTGCGTGCCGATCCGGCGCATGCCGAGGCTTACGCGCAGGCGCAGGTGGTCTGGGAATTGAGCGAAAGCCCTGCGCGCACGCTGGCCGATGAAGAGGCCTTGGCATTGCAGGGCTATCTCGATGCGATGGATCGCCCGCGTCGTCCGCAGCTTTTGCGTTGGTCGGGGGCGCTGGCGATGGCGGCGTGTCTTTTGCTGATGGTCAGCCTCGGCACCGGCTGGCAGCCGCAGCGCTGGATCGATGATCTGGGCGCCGATTATGTCTCGGCGCCCGGCGAGATCCGCACGGTGACGCTGGCTGATCAATCGCAAGTGACGCTGGATGGCGACAGTGCGATTGCCGTGGATTTCAGTCAGGGCGAGCGACATGTTCAGTTGCGTCGTGGTGCCGGTTTTTTCACGGTAACGCACACTGGCGAGCCGTTTGTGGTCGCGGCCGAAAAGGGCGAGGCGCGGGTGCTCGGCACGCAGTTCGAAGTGCGACTGCAACCGCATGGCGCGCAGGTCACGGTGTTGTCCGGGCGCGTTGGGGTGACGGCGGATCGCGACGGCGAACAGCAGATTCTCACCGCTGGTCAGCAGGTTGCTTACGGCGAAGGCACGGCGCAAAAGCTTCACGCGGTGGACAGCGAAGCGCAACTGGCCTGGCGTCAGGGCTGGCTGACTTATTACAAGTCGACGCTGGGCGATGTGGTGGACGATCTGCGGCGTTATTACCCGGGGCGGATTGTGTTGTTCAACGATGAACTGGCGGCGCGCAAGGTCAGTGGCAGTTTTCCGAGCAAGGATCCGCAGGCGGTGTTGAATTCTTTGCAAGGGGTGATGGGGTTTGAGCAACATCAGGTGATGGGGCATCTGATTATTTTGCGTTGAGGCTGCTGGACTCTTCGCGAGCAGGCTCGCTCCCACAGGGAACGCATTCCAAAATGTGGGAGCGAGCCTGCTCGCGAAGGCGCCCGATCGAACACCACAAAAAATAATTTTCAAATGTTGGTGAGGTAAACCCAAGCCCCATCCGTGTAGTGACTGAAACTGCGAGTCATTCGCATCCGTTGCGGTTCTACACAGGTCATTGAGTCATGAAGTCCAGGGCAAAATCGGGTTCGGTCAAACAGTGGTTGGGCGTGTCGGCATTGAGTTTTTCGGCATTGGCATTGCTGCCGATAAGCGTGTCTCTGGCCGCTGAAACCGTCAGCAGCCAGGCGCAAAAGCAGTTCAATTTTTCCCTGGCCGCCAAACCGCTGCCGCAAGCCTTGAGTGACTTCAGCCGCGTCACCGGGCAAAGCGTGGTCTACACCGACGAAGCGCCGTACGGCCTCACCGCGCCGGCCGTCAATGGCCAGATGAGTGCCGAACAGGCACTGCAACGCTTGCTCAGTGGCTCTGGCCTCAACTTCCGCCGCACCGATAGCCACACGCTGGCGCTGGAGCCGAAACCCACCGAAGGCGCGTTGAACCTCGGTGCCACCACCATCACTTCGCTGCGCGACGAATCGATGAGCTACCAGCCGCCGGAAACCAGTTCGGTGATGCGTTCCTCGGCCTCGCTTCAGGAAATCCCGCAGACCGTCAACGTCATCCCGGCGCAAGTGATCCGCGATCAGGCGCCACGCAATCTGGATGATGCACTGGCCAATGTCAGCGGCATCACCCAGGGCAACACCTTGGGCAGCACTCAGGATTCGGTGATGACCCGCGGTTTCGGTGACAACCGCAACGGCTCGATCATGCGCGACGGCATGCCGATCGTGCAGGGCCGAGGCATGAACGCCACCGTTGATCGTGTTGAAGTGCTCAAAGGCCCGGCTTCGTTGCTGTACGGCATTCAAGACCCGGGTGGCGTGGTCAACCTGGTCAGCAAGAAGCCGGAACTGACGCAGTACAATGCGCTGACCTTGCGCGGCTCGACTTACGGCGAGGGCAAGAACGGCAGCGGCGGCACCTTCGACAGCACCGGCCCGCTGGGCGATTCCGGGCTGGCCTACCGCATGGTGCTCGATCACGAAGACGAAGATTACTGGCGCAACTTCGGCACCCATCGTGAAACCCTGATTGCGCCGTCGCTGGCCTGGTTCGGCGAGAGCACCAAGCTGTTGTTCGCCTACGAGCACCGCGAATTTCTCACACCGTTCGACCGTGGCACGCTGATCGATCCGCGCACCAATCATCCGCTGGACATCTCGCGCAAGGAGCGTCTGGACGAACCGTTCAACAACATGGAAGGCCGTTCGGATCTGTATCACTTTGAAGCCGATCACGAACTCAACGACGACTGGAAAGCGCACTTCGGCTACAGCTGGAACCGCGAAACCTACGACGCCAGCCAAGTCCGCGTGACCGCCATCGACACCAAAAAAGGCACGCTGACCCGCAGCATGGACGGCACCCAGAACGCGATCAGCACCGACCGCTTCACCACCGCCAGCCTCGAAGGCAAGGTCAACCTGCTGGGCATGCAGCATGATCTGGTGTTCGGCGTCGATGACGAGTACCGCAAGATCTACCGCGCCGACCTGATCCGGCAGAAAAGCCTGACCACCTTCAGCTACCTCAATCCGGTGTATGGCCGCGAAGTCGCCGGCACGACCGTCAGCGCCCCCGACAGCGCGCAGACCGATGAACTGCGCAGCGATTCGGTGTTCATGCAGGACTCGATTCACCTCAACGACCAGTGGATTCTGGTCGCCGGCGGGCGCTTCCAGGAGTACGACCAGTACGCCGGCAAAGGCGTGCCGTTCAAGGCCAACACCGACAGCAACGGGCAGAAGTGGGTGCCGCGCGCTGGTCTGGTGTATCGCTACACCGATGCTCTGTCGTTCTACGGCAGCTACACCGAATCGTTCAAACCCAACTCGACCATTGCCCCGCTGAGCGGCAGCAGCACCGTGCTCGACGGCAGCATCGCGCCGGAAGAAGCCAAGTCGTGGGAGCTCGGTGCGCGCCTGGATCTGCCGGGGCGTGTGACCGGCAACATTGCGTTGTTCGACATCAAGAAACGTAACGTGCTGGTGGCCAACTCCGAAGGCCCGACGACGATCTACAGCGCGGCCGGTGAGGTGCGTTCGCGCGGTCTGGAAATGGACCTGACCGGTCAGTTGAGCGATCACTGGAGCATGATTGGCAGCTACGCCTACACCGATGCCGAAGTCACCGAAGACCCGGACTATAAAGGCAAGCGCCTGCAAAACGTGGCGAAGAATTCCGGCTCGTTGTCGGCGGTGTATGACTTCGGCAGTGTGATCGGCGGTGACCAGTTGCGCGTCGGCGCCGGGGCGCGGTATGTCGGTGAACGTGCGGGGAACGCGGTGAATGACTTTGATCTGCCGAGCTATACCGTGGCCGATGCGTTTGCCACTTACGACACCAGGGTTGAGGGGCAGAAGGTCAAGTTTCAGCTCAATGTGAAGAACCTGTTTGATCGCACTTACTACACTTCGGCGGCGAGCCGGTTCTTTGTGTCGATGGGGGATTCGCGGCAGGTATCGCTGTCCAGCACTTTGGAGTTTTAAGGCAAGATCAAAAGCCCCTCACCCTAACCCTCTCCCGGGGGGAG
The DNA here is from genome assembly GCF_059429415.1 of Pseudomonas sp. CH61. Taxonomy (NCBI): domain Bacteria; kingdom Pseudomonadati; phylum Pseudomonadota; class Gammaproteobacteria; order Pseudomonadales; family Pseudomonadaceae; genus Pseudomonas; species Pseudomonas sp. CH61. The sequence continues at coordinate 313,288 of NZ_CM182098.1, forward strand.
AGGGGACTGATTGGGGGGTATTGGAGAACTCCGCCGACGTGATCGATCTTTACCGAATCCATAATCGATTCGGTGTTTCAGGTCGACGTATAGCGCCAGACACCTCGGTCGGCCTCCTTCTGGGAGAAGGAGCTGATTGGGAGATATTGGAGAGCTCCGCCGACGTGATCGATCTTTACCGAATCCATAATCGATTCGGTGTTTCAGGTCGACGTATAGCGCCAGACACCTCGGTCGGCTCCCTCTCCCTCCGGGAGAGGGCTGGGGTGAGGGGAAAAGGGCTCAACGCAAAAACGCCTGCCGATACTCACCCGGCGTCCCGCCCAACACCTGCTTGAACCGATTAGTGAAATGACTGGCACTGGCAAACCCGCACGCCAGCGCAATCTCGCCCAACGGCAACGCCGTCCCGCGCAACAACTCCCGCGCGCGGCTCAAGCGCCGCGCCAGCACATATTGATGCGGCGGCAGGCCGAAACTCGTGCGAAACATTCGCGCAAAGTGGTATTCCGACAGGGCACACATCCCGGCCAGTTGCCCCAGGCTAATCGGCTCGGCCAACTGAGTGTCGATGAACTCCACCAATTGCCGCCGCTGGTGTGGCGCCAATCCACCCTTCAAACGCAAACCCTGACGCGCGCCGACCTGACTGAGCAAAGTGTGGCTGATCAATTCATGGGCGAGGCTGCTGGTCAGCAAACGCTCGGCGGGTTCGTCCCAATTCAGCGTCAGCAACTGCCGGAAGCGTTGTGCCTGTTGTGGGTCTTCGAGAAAGGTCTGCTCGCGCAACTGCATCTCGCGGGGTTCGCGATCCAGCAGCGTGACGCAACCGAGGGCAAATTGTTCGGCGCTGAAATACAGGTGCGCCAAGCGGATATCGCCGTTGATCACCCAGCCTGACTCGTGATCGGCCGGCAGGATGCACAGCTTGTCCGGCCCGCCTTTTTGACCGGGTTGATCGCGACGGAATGTGCCGGTACCACCGGCGATGTAGCAGGACAGGGTGTGGTGGCTCGGCGCTTCATAATCCTGCGCATCGTGGTGGTTGGTCCACAAAGCGGCAGACAAGCCGTCACCGAGCTCGGCGCTGTGCACAAGGCGTGCGTTCGGCGAGCTGTTCAATGCTTGAAAGACTTGCAGGGTATCGATGGCGGCCATGGTCGGTTCTCTTCAACGCCTTGCATCCTACTCCGTAGGCGCCGCGCTGCCAGCCTGCCACCAGACAAAAGCGCAAGAATCTGCAAGCGCGCAACGCCCGCCCGGGCAGACACTCAAGGCCTATCGAGGAGTGTGTGCCATGAACCTGTCGTTGTATTTGCTGACCGTGCTGATCTGGGGCACCACGTGGATTGCGCTGAAATGGCAACTGGGCGTGGTGGCGATTCCGGTGTCGATCGTCTATCGCTTCGGCCTCGCCGCGTTGGTGCTGTTTGTGCTGTTGCTGCTCAGCCGGCGCCTGCAACCGATGAACCGCCGTGGGCATCTGATCTGCGTGGCGCAGGGGTTGTGTCTGTTCTGCGTCAACTTCATGTGCTTCCTGACCGCCAGTCAGTGGATCCCGAGCGGTCTGGTCGCGGTGGTGTTTTCTACCGCAACACTGTGGAACGCGCTGAATGCGCGGGTGTTCTTTGGCCAGCGCATCGCACGCAATGTGCTGATGGGCGGTGCGCTTGGGTTGTTCGGCCTGGGCATGTTGTTCTGGCCGGAATTGGCCGGGCATCAGGCCAGCCCGCAAACCTTGCTCGGTCTGGGCCTGGCGTTGTGCGGCACCTTGTGTTTCTCGGCGGGCAACATGCTTTCGAGTCTGCAGCAGAAGGCCGGTCTCAAGCCGCTGACCACCAACGCCTGGGGCATGGCCTATGGTGCGGCGATGCTGTCGGTGTGGTGCCTGGTCAAGGGCATTCCGTTCGACATGGATTGGAGCCCGCGTTACGTCGGTGCGCTGCTGTATCTGGTAATCCCGGGTTCAGTGATCGGTTTCACTGCGTATCTGACGCTGGTCGGACGCATGGGCCCGGAGCGCGCGGCTTACTGCACGGTGTTGTTTCCAGTGGTGGCGCTGAACGTCTCGGCATTTGCTGAGGGTTATCAGTGGACAGCGCCGGCGCTGGTCGGTCTGGTGTTAGTGATGCTGGGCAACGTACTGGTGTTTCGTAAACCGAAAGCGGTGGTGGCGCCGGTACAGGGAAAGTTGGCTTGAAATAAACGAGCGCTGAACTTCAGCGCTCGACTTTCAAAGTGATGTAAATCATCACCGGAAAAATGAAATCAACGATATGCCGTGCCCAGTCCTTGGCATTCCATGATTGCGAAGTGTCCATGTCGAACCATTCCACTCCCACCGTTTGCAGGCACACGTAATAAATGAAAATGGCTGCCAATATGCCCATGATCGAGAACTTTTTTGCCTCGTGGAATATCTCTGCGGACGCATCGATGTGGCGATATAACTGATAAGTGCCTATCAGGCACAGCACGGTATACGTGACTTCCAGCGTGATGATGAACCAGTAGATCCGGTGATGAATCATCGGTGATTCAATGGCCCGGTACTTGATGGATTCACTGGCGGTGGTGGTGTCCATGCTCAGGATATGAGCCACGTAGGTGTAGTTTGAATTGTAGTCGGTAAAGTTGTGGATCATTACAAGCACGCCAAAGAAGCTGATGTAAGCCATTAATATGACTTTGCTGTAACGAATGAGTTTGTCGGTTGTCAGGGTGTTCAAGGTATTGGCTCTCCATAGCGTTTGTCGATTATTCGACAGGCAGGCAGAGCTTATAATGCTGTTGTTTAATTGGCTTCTTTGTTCAATTTCAAGTTGTGTAAGGCATAACTAACGGGCAAGTGCGATAACGCACTTGCCCGTGTTTTTTTATCCGCGCCAGACTTGCGGGTTGACCAGATCCTGCGGGCGTTCGCCGAGCAGGGCGCTGCGCAGGTTGGCCAGTGCACGATTTGCCATGGCTTCACGGGTTTCATTCGTCGCCGAGCCGATGTGCGGCAAAGTCACGGCATTGCTGAGCTGGAACAGCGGCGACTCAGCCAGCGGTTCTTTTTCGTATACATCAAGGCCGGCGCCACGAATGCGCTTGGCTTGCAAGGCCTCGATCAAGGCCGGCTCGTCGACGACCGGGCCGCGAGAAATGTTCACCAGGATGGCCTCGGGTTTCATCAGGGCCAGTTCGCGGTGGCTGATCAAGTGGCGGGTCTTGTCGCTGAGCGGCACGACCAGGCAGACGAAATCGGCTTCGGCGAGCAGTTGATCGAGGCTGCGAAATTGCGCGCCGAGTTCCTGCTCCAGTTCGGTTTTGCGGCTGTTGCCGCTGTAGATGATCGGCATGTTGAAACCGAAGCGGCCACGGCGCGCGACGGCGGCGCCGATGTTGCCCATGCCCACGATGCCGAGGGTTTTGCCGTGGACGTCGCAGCCAAACAGCGGGGCGCCAACACTGGCTTGCCATTGGCCGGCCTTGGTCCAGGCGTCGAGTTCGGCGACGCGGCGGGCGCTGCTCATGATCAGGGCGAAGGCGAGGTCGGCGGTGCTTTCGGTGAGCACATCCGGGGTGTTGGTGAGCATGATCCCGCGTTCGTTGAAGTAGGCGAGGTCGTAGTTGTCGTAGCCGACGGAGACGCTGGAGACTACTTCGAGTTTTGTCGCGGTTTCGAGTTGGGCCTGGCCGAGTTTGCGGCCGACGCCGATGAGGCCGTGGGCGTGGGGCAGGGCTTCGTTGAATTGGGCGTTGATGTCGCCGGCTTTTGGGTTGGGGACGATGACGTCGAACTCTTGCTGCAGGCGTTCGATCATGGGCGGGGTGATGCGGCTGAAGGCCAGGACAGTCTTTTTCATCGTTGTTGGCTCTTGTTCGGGCTTGATACCAAGCACGCTAACATTTCTGGCTTGGGGTTGTCTTGGCGGCCTCTGGGCCGACCATGTTGTGGTTGTTCGGTGTGTATATCCGTTTCTTCGGTAACGGCGGCTTAGGGTTTCGCCCTGACGGCGACTCACTTTTTTTACAAACGCCTAAAAAAAGTAAGCAAAAAAACGCTTGCTCCTACGTGCGGCCCGCTCGCTGGGGCTCGGGGTTCCTTCGCTCCGGGATCGATCCGGGCGCAGCGCCTACGGTTTGCTTCGCTGCACCTCCTCTCGCTGTGTTTGGCTTCGCCAAACGGTCGCTGTGCAGTGGTCTAATTTCCCCAGACACCCCGATAGGTGGAAAATACATCTATCGAGGAGTTATTCATGACTAAAAAACGCAGGGCATTCGACGACAGCTTCAAGCTGCAAGTCGTGAAGATGATCAAGGATCAGGGACTGACCGTTGTGCAGGTTTGCCAAGATCTGAACATTGGTGAGACAGCCGTTCGACGCTGGGTGCAGCAATACGAGGCAGAGCAACTGGGGCAGGCCGGAATCGGCAAGCCATTGACGGCGGAACAGCAGCGCATCCGGCAATTGGAACAAGAAAATCGGCAGCTCAAGATGGATAACGACATCTTAAAAAAGGCTACCGCCTTCTTTGCCCGCGAGCTGAAGTAAGGTATCGACTGGTTCGGCAGCTGCAACAGAAGGCTTACTCAGTGGCACATGTCTGTCGGTTGCTGAGCATTAGTCGTTCAGGCTTCTATGAGTTTCAGAAGCGTGCCGATGCGCCTGTTCGGCAGAGTTGTCCTGTTCTTGTGCAACTCAAGGCGTCTTTCGCCGAGAGTGGAGGCTGCTACGGCAGCCGCCCTTTGCGCGACGCTTTGCGCGGTAAAGGCATGCTTGTCGGGCTGTATAAAATCCGTCGATTGATGCGGGCTAACGGACTGCGTTCAGCCTGGAAGCGCAAGTTTGTACACACAACCGATAGTAATCATGACCTGCCGATTGCAGAGAATGTACTGAACAGAAAATTTGATCCAGTAGCGCCAAACAAGGCCTGGGTAGCCGACATCACCTATATCCGCACCCGCAGTGGCTGGTTGTATCTGGCCGTAGTATTGGACTTGTTCTCGCGCAAGATAGTGGGCTGGTCGATGGCTCCGAACATGCCGGCAGAGCTGGTGTGCACCGCGATGCAACTGGCTATCGCGCAGCGTCAACCGCCACCAGGCTTGATTGCCCACTCAGATCGGGGCAGTCAATACGCAAGTGCAACTTACAGAGAGTTACTGGCAAGAAACGACATGCAGCAGAGCATGAGCCGTAAAGGTAATTGCTGGGACAATGCGGTGATGGAACGCTTCTTCCTGAGTTTGAAAATGGAGCGGGTATGGCGACGTGACTACGCCAACCATGCTGAAGCGATCCGCGACATCACCGAGTACATCGTTGGGTTTTATAACAACGAACGGCTGCACTCGAAACTGGGATATCTGCCACCGACCGTCTATGAGCGGGCGATGGCGTCAGAACCACCTATCGAGGTGTCCGGAATTAGTTGACCACTGCACTGCGCTCCCACGCCCGGATCAATCCCTCCACTCAGCCTTCCGACGTCGCCTTACAGATCAAAAGCTGCAGCCGAGCTAACGCTCATCCTGTTGAGTGGTGAGGAGCACGGGTGTTCGGCTTTTGATTTGCGTTGTTGCTGCCCCTCACCCCAGCCCTCTCCCCAGGGAGAGGGAGCCGATTTGTGGTCTTATCAAGGCCGGAGTTCAACGCGGTATTGCACGTCGGCGTAACTCTCGCAATCACCTCGGTCAGTCCCCTCTCCCTCCGGGAGAGGGCTAGGGTGAGGGGCTTTTGATCTGATTCAAAATCTGAGGGTCGACTCGGTATTTCACGTCGGCGTAACTCTCCCAAACACCACGGTCAGTCCCCTCTCCCTCCGGGAGAGGGCTAGGGTGAGGGGCTTTTGATCTGTTTCAGAATCTGAGTTCGACTCGGTATTTCACGTCGGCGTAACTCGCCCAAACACCACGGTGATCTGGTCAAACGATACTGGACACGGTTATAGGGTTTTACCCTTTTTCATGCCGCCAGGGCCTCCATGTCCACCGGAGTTCGGTAGCCATTGTGACTGTGCAGCCTGATCCGATTGTAATAATGGGTCAGGTAGCGCAATACATCGGTACTGGCCTCATCTTCGTTTCGGTAGCCAGCCTTGGGTATCCATTCAGATTTCAAACTGCCAAAGAAACGCTCCATCGGGGCGTTGTCCCAGCAGTTTCCTCGTCGACTCATGCTTTGTTTTATGCGCATGTCCGCCAGCGTTTCACGAAACACTTTACTGCTGTAATGACAGCCCTGATCCGAATGGAACATTAGGTTTTCAGGGCGTCCTCGCGACTCGAAAGCCATCTTTAACGCTCGACAGGTCAGAGCTGAATCCGGACTTCTGGACATCGCCCAGCCGACGATGCGGCGGGCATGCAGATCAAGTACAGCAGCCAGATAAACCCAGTAAGTACCGGCCCAAATGTAAGTCACGTCGCCACACCACACTCGATTGGGGGCCTCGACTTTGAATTTACGCTCCAAATGATTGGGGGCGTATTGCGCCTCCGCACCGCTGGGTTTGTACCGATGCCTGCGCCGTTGCTGGCTCTTCAAACCGAGCTCGCGCATCAGGCTACGAGCCATGTAACGACCTACCGACTCTTTTTCGTTACACAGCGCTTTTGACAGGCTGCGCGCGCCCATTGAGCCGCGACTTTGCTCATGTAATTCGGCAGCCTTGATCTTTAGGCGATCGCGCCCGACATGCACTTTCGCCCGCTGTTTCAGACGCTCGTAATAACTGCTGCGGTTGATACCAAACACGCCACACAACTCGGATCTTGGATATTGCTCGCTTAACTCCTCGACCAGCCTTACCGATCGAGGGAATCCGACATCAAGAGAGCTGTAGCCTTTTTTAAAATTTCCTTCTCGCGCTCAATCCGTCGAATTGTTGCTTCCAGCTCCTGGATGCGTTGTTGGTCAACGGTCATGGCCTTGGACTTCTCAGGCGTCTTGCCACTGCGCTCCGCACGCAGTTGCTCAACCCAGCGACGCAGAGCTGTAGGGCCCACGCCCATTGCTTCGCAGGCTTCACTCACCGAATAGTCTTTATCCAAAACCAGGCAAGCCGCATCCCGTTTGAAATCTGTCGAAAAATATCGTCTGGTCAAATCACACCTCGTCGTTGGGCGTAGATTAACGCCCTTTAGGGGTGTCCAGAATCATTAAGCCAGATCACGGTCAGTCCCCTCTCCCTCCGGGAGAGGGTTAGGGTGAGGGGCTTTTGATCTGTTTCAGAACCTGAGTTCGACTCGGTATTTCACGTCGGCGTAACTCGCCCAAACACCACGGTCAGTCCCCTCTCCCTCCGGGAGTGGGTTAGGGTGAGGGGCTTTTAGCTGTTGGCCGGAGATTGCGGGATTTCGTGGTTATCCAGCACGCGATTCACCGCCAGTTCGGCGAGCATGATGATCTGCTGAATCGCCAGAATCGTGCGCCGTTGCGGCAGGTCGATGTAGGCGGCGATGTCGCTGGTCATCAGGCTGGCCTGTGCCAGTGATTCGCAGGCGTGGACCAGCAGGCTTTCGCTGTCCTGTTCCGGGGCGACCTGGAACATGGTGCTGGGTTTGTGGAAGCGCAGGGTGAGGGCGTTGGGTTTGAGGTAGTGGTCGAGGGCGCGGTCGGCGGCTTCGTGGAATTTCTTTGAACCGGGGAATTCGTAGGGGGTGGTGTTCTCCGCTTCGGGCGGATTGGGTGTCGGTTTGATCATAGGAAACATACTCGTGGCAAGTTGGGTGAAGCCGCCACTGTTCGTTTTCCAGACGATAGGGTGGCAGCTGTGCGCGGACTGGAAAAACCGGCCAACTTCCCAAAACCGGCAGGCCCTAGGGCCTCCCGCGCACAGCCGCCATAACATTGCGAGCTAAAAAGCGCCGCAGTATGCCATGAGCTTTGGTAGTTGAAATCGGGTTTTCCAGACCCGGTCGCTGATGCGTCAGCGACACCCAAATCCTAGCCACCGCACTTCCGACGGACAACCGTCAAAACCTGTCGGAAAGATCCGCGAAACCCTGATTTCTGTAGGCTCTGCCGTAGGCTGCGATCTGTTGATTTTTAAACATCAAGATCAAAAGATCGCAGCCTGCGGCAGCTCCTACACGTTTCGTGGTGTGTTGAAAATCAGTTAGCGACGCGCACGCCGGCGAGGCTGCCGCTCAGTTCATAGGCGGCCAATTCCGCCTGATGCGCCGCCAGAATCTCCGGCAACGACCCACGCAGATACTCGACCCACGTCTTGATCTTCGCATCCAGATATTGCCGCGACGGGTAGATCGCATACAGGTTCAGCTCTTGCGAGCGGTAGTTCGGCATGACTCGCACCAGCGTGCCGTTACGCAAACCTTCGATCGCGGCATACACCGGCAACACGCCCACGCCCATGCCGCTGGTGATCGCGGTTTTCATCGCGTCGGCGGAGTTCACCAGAAACGGCGAACTGTTGATGGTGACCATTTCCTGGCCTTCCGGGCCGTCGAAGGCCCATTTTTCCAGGGGGATTACCGGGCTGACCAGGCGCAGGCAGGCATGGTTGAGCAGGTCGCTGGGCTTTTGCGCGGCGCCGTTGGCTTTCACGTAGGCCGGTGAGGCGCAGACGATGCTGTAGGTGATGCCCAGCCGTTGCGAGACAAAACCCGAATCCGGCAGTTCGCTGGCCAGCACGATGGACACGTCGTAGCCCTCGTCGAGCAGGTCCGGCACGCGGTTGGCCAGGGTCAGGTCGAAGGTCACGTCGGGGTGGGTCTTGCGGTAGCGGGCGATGGCGTCGATGACGAAGTGCTGGCCGATGCCGGTCATGGTGTGCACTTTCAATTGCCCGGCCGGGCGGGCGTGGGCGTCGCTGGCTTCGGCTTCGGCTTCTTCGACGTAGGCCAGAATCTGTTCGCAGCGCAGCAGGTAGCGTTTGCCCGCTTCGGTGAGGGCGATGCGCCGCGTGGTGCGGTTGAGCAAGCGGGTTTGCAGGTGGGCTTCCAGGTTGGAGACCGCGCGCGAGACGTTGGCGGTGGTGGTGTCGAGTTGCACGGCGGCGGCAGTGAAGCTGCCGGCTTCGGCGACACAACTGAAGGCGCGCATGTTTTGCAAAGTGTCCATGGGGTGCTCTCAAGGGAGATGGCAAATTGTGACACGAAGTTTCCGGGGCGAGACCCCCGACTTAGGGATTATCTCGTTAACCGTAACAAAGATTCACAGAAATCCCAGCTTATCGCCGTACAGGGCCTTCCATAGAATTGCGCCGATCCCTGTAGGAGCTGCCGCAGGCTGCGATCTTTTGATTTTGTTTTAAGGGAATCAAGATCAAAGGATCGCAGCCTGCGGCAGTTCCTGCACGGGTCCTCGATCTACCCCTCTCTCAGGAATTCGCAGCTGTGCCGCGTCGCATCAACAGAGCGCTTTTGCCGCTCAGTGTTCTGGCTTTTACCCTGGGTCTTGGCGGCTGCATCTCAACGGACGGAATTGCTCCACAGGGCAAGGCGCTGGAGGCCAATTCACTGGCCACCGACGACGCCATCGCCCATGCCGCCCGTGACGCCAATTGGCCCACCGCGCAATGGTGGCAAGCCTACGGTGACCCGCAACTCAATCGCTGGATCGACCTCGCCGTGCAAGGCAGTCCGACCATGGCCATGGCCGCTGCGCGAGTGCGCCAGGCCAAAGCCATGGCCGGCGTCGCCGAGGCGGCTGAGTCGTTGCAGATCAATGGCGAGTCGACGCTCAAACGCCACAACTGGCCGACCGATCAGTTCTATGGCCCTGGCGAGCTGGCCAATACCACCACCTGGGACAACAACGCCGCGCTGGGTTTCAGCTACGCCCTCGACCTCTGGGGCCGTGAAAGCAATGCCAGCGAGCGGGCTGTGGATCTGGCGCACATGAGCGCGGCCGAGGCGCGATTGGCGCAGCTCGAATTGCAGAACAACATCGTCCGCGCTTACATCGAACTGTCGCTGCATTACGCGCAGCGCGACATCGTCGCTGCGACGCTCAAACAGCAACAGCAGATTCTCGATCTGGCGCAGAAGCGTTTGAATGGCGGCATTGGTACGCACTTCGAAGTCAGCCAGGCGGAAACACCGCTGCCGGAAACCCATCGGCAAATCGATGCGCTGGATGAGGAGATTGCCCTCAGTCGCAATCAACTTGCCGCGCTGGCGGGTAAAGGGCCGGGAGAGGGTGCGCTGTTGCAGCGTCCGACCCTGTCGCTCGGTGCAGCGTTGAAACTGCCGTCGGCATTGCCCGCCGAACTGCTCGGTCAGCGTCCGGACGTGGTCGCCAGTCGCTGGCAAGTGGCGGCTCAGGCGCGTGGCATCGATGTGGCGCATGCCGGGTTTTACCCCAACGTCGATCTGGTCGGCAGCCTCGGCTACATGGCCACCGGCGGTGGCGCGCTGGAGTTTTTGACTGGCAAGAAACTCAACTACAACGTCGGCCCGGCGATCTCGCTCCCGATCTTCGACGGTGGCCGACTGCGCGCCGAATTGGGTGAGGCCTCCGCCGGTTACGACATCGCCGTGGCGCATTACAACCAGACGCTGGTGAATGCGCTGAAGAATATCTCCGATCAACTGATTCGCCGCGAGTCCATGGACAAACAGCAAGGTTTCGCCGCCGAGTCGGTGGCCACGGCGCAGAAGACCTACGACATCGCGATGATCGCCTATCAACGCGGCCTCACCGATTACCTCAACGTGCTCAATGCGCAGACGTTGCTGTTCAAGCAGCAGCAAGTGCAGCAGCAGGTGCAGGCGGCGCGGTTGAGTGCGCATGCCGAGTTGGTGACTGCGCTGGGCGGTGGCCTCGGTGCCGGCAATGACATACCGACTGCCGAGAAAACCCAAGCGCCGAAAACCCCGATGCTCCTGCATTGAACACACAACCCAATGTGGGAGCGAGCCTGCTCGCGAAAGCGGTTTATCAGTCGACATCAACGTTGAATATGAAAAAGCATTCGCGAGCAGGCTCGCTCCCACAGGTTCTGCGACCAGACCGAATCTCATTGAGCACAATTGAATGACTCCCTTGCCCGCACCTTTGCGCTGGCTCTACTCCCTGGAATGGCGCCGTGGTTTTTTCGACTGGGCGCGCAGCGATGGCGTGACCTGGGTCTACATCTTCAAGGTGTTGATCGCTGCATTCCTCACGCTGTGGCTGGCCATGCGTCTGGAATTGCCGCAACCGCGCACGGCGATGATCACCGTGTTCATCGTCATGCAGCCGCAGAGCGGCCAGGTGTTCGCCAAGAGTTTCTATCGCTTCCTCGGCACGTTGGCCGGCTCGGCGATGATGGTCACGCTGATCGCATTGTTCGCGCAGAACACCGAACTGTTCCTCGGTTCGCTGGCGATCTGGGTCGGCATCTGCTCGGCCGGTGCCGCGCGTTGCCGCAACTTCCGTGCTTACGGTTTTGTCCTCGCCGGTTACACCGCCGCGATGGTCGGGCTGCCGGCGCTGGCGCACCCGGACGGCGCGTTCATGGCGGCGGTGTGGCGGGTGCTGGAAATCTCCCTGGGGATTCTCTGCTCGACTCTGGTCAGCGCCGCGATCCTGCCGCAAACCGCCAGCGCCGCCATGCGCAATGCCTTGTATCAGCGCTTTGGCGTGTTCGCGCTGTTCGTCACCGATGGCCTGCGCGGGCGCAGCAAAGCCGAGTCTTTCGAGGCGAGCAACGTGCGTTTTATCGCCGAAGCCGTGGGGCTGGAAGGGCTGCGCAGCGTGACCGTGTTCGAAGACCCGCACATGCGTCGGCGCAACGGTCGCCTGAGCCGCTTGAACAGCGAGTTCATGGGCATCACCACCCGCTTCAACGCCCTGCATCAGTTGCTTGAACGCTTGCGTGGCAATGGCGAAGAACATGTGGTCGCCGCTATCAGACCGGGTCTGCAGGATCTCGCCGAAGTGCTCGACGGCTTCAGTGGTCGCGCCCTGACCAGCCCCGATGCAGCGCGCTTGGCGACAGCGCTGGCGAGCTACAAGGAAGGCCTGCCGGCACGCGTGCGCAGCCTGCGCGCTATCTTCCAGGAAACCGAGCCGAGCGACGCCGAGCAACTGGATTTCCACACCGCTTACGAACTGCTCTATCGCTTCGTCGATGATTTGCACAGTTATGCACAGACCCACGCATCCTTGGCCGATCACCGCCACGAACGTGAGCGCTGGGACGAGCCGTTCACCCCGCAAACCAATTGGTGGGCGGCTGCTGCGTCGGGCATTCGCGCCTCGTTCATTCTGGTTGTACTGGGCAGCTATTGGGTCGCCACCGCATGGCCAAGCGGCGCGACGATGACCCTGATTGCGGCCGCCACCGTGGGTCTTTCGGCCGCCACGCCAAACCCGAAGCGCATGGCGTTCCAGATGGCGTGCGGTACGTTTCTCGGTGCCCTGATCGGCTTTGTCGAGATGTTTTTCATCTTCCCGTGGATCGATGGTTTCCCGCTGCTGTGCGTGATGCTCGCACCGGTGATCGTCCTCGGCTCGTTCCTCACGTCGCGGCCGCAATACGCCGGTGTAGGCCTCGGTTTGCTGATCTTCTTCAGCACCGGTTCGGTGCCGGACAACCTGACTATTTACAACCCTTACACCTTCATCAACGACTACATCGCCATGGTCATGGGCATGCTGGTCTGCGCCGCGGCGGGGGCAATTATTCTGCCGCCGAACAGTCGCTGGTTGTGGAAGCGTCTGGAGCAGGATCTGCGCGGCCAAGTGGTCTACGCGATCAGCGGCAAACTCAAAGGCCTGGCGTCGAGTTTCGAGAGCCGCACACGTGATCTGCTGCACCAGGCTTACGGCCTGGCGGCTGGGGAGCCGAAGGTGCAAAAGAACCTGCTGCGCTGGATGTTCGTGGTACTGGAAGTCGGCCACGCGATCATCGAGCTGCGCAAGGAGCAGGCGATCCTGCCGGTGCACCCGGCCTATGCCGAATCGCAACCATGGCGACAAGCGATCCGTGTGATGGGTCGTGCGTTGGTGCGACTGTTCCTGCAACCGAACTCCAGCAATCTCGAACGCGCACTGGTCGCGGTCGACCATGCGATCAGTCGCGTAGCGGCCACTGACGAACCGTTCGCGCCGCACTTCGATACCTCGGCATTGCGTCGGGTTAAGAGCTATCTGCACTTTATCCGCACTTCGCTGCTCGACCCGCAATCACCGCTCGCTGCCTACGCCATCGCCAAGCCCGAAGGACTTGCCCATGCCTCGTGAAATCGCCTTCCACGGCGTGTACATGCCGACCATGACTTTGATGTTTTTCATTGCTGCGGCGCTGGCCTGGGCGGTGGATCGTTTTTTGTCCGGATTCGATCTGTACCGCTTTTTCTGGCACCCGGCGCTGCTGCGTCTGAGTCTGTTTACCTGTCTGTTCGGCGCCATGGCGCTGACTGTCTACCGTTGAGAACGATCTGATGAAAAAGTTTTTCAGCCTGCTCGCGACCCTGCTGGTGCTGGCCCTGGCGTTGTGGATCGGCCGCACGTTGTGGGAGCACTACATGAACACGCCGTGGACCCGCGATGGCCGGGTTCGCGCCGACATCATCAACGTCGCCGCCGACGTCACTGGCGAAGTGATCGATGTGCCGGTGCGCGACAACCAACTGGTGAAGAAGGGCGATTTGCTCATGCAGATCGACCCCGAGCATTACCGTATCGCGGTCAAACAAGCGCAGTCGCTGGTGGCTTCGCGCAAGTCGACGTGGGAGATGCGCAAGGTCAATGCCCATCGCCGCGCCGACCTCGACAACCTGGTGATCTCCAAGGAAAACCGCGACGACGCCAGCAACATCGCCGACGCCGCGCTGGCCGATTACCAACACGCCCAGGCGCAACTGGAAGCCGCTGAACTCAACCTGAAACGCACCGAAGTGCGCGCGGCGGTCGACGGTTATGTGACCAACCTCAACGTGCACCGCGGTGACTACGCGCGCATCGGCGAGGCGAAAATGGCCGTGGTCGACATGAATTCGTTCTGGGTTTACGGCTTTTTCGAAGAAACCAAACTGCCCCACGTGAAAGTGGGCGACAAGGCCGACATGCAGTTGATGAGCGGCGAAGTGCTCAAGGGCCATGTGGAAAGTATTTCCCGCGGTATCTATGATCGCGATAACCCGGAAAGCCGCGAGTTGATTGCCGATGTGAACCCGACGTTCAACTGGGTGCGGTTGGCGCAACGGGTGCCGGTGCGGATTCATATTGATGAAGTGCCGGAGGGTGTTTTGTTGGCAGCGGGGATTACTTGCACGGTGGTGGTAAATCAGAGCGCTATGGATAACTGATGGATCGAGTCGTCTGCATCGCGAGCAGGCTCACTCCTACAGGGGATCTGTGTCACACCGCAGATCCCCTGTAGGAGTGAGCCTGCTCGCGATAAGGGCGGCTCGGTATTTCAGGAAACTGCCGAACATTCACTCACTGCAAAACGTCTCTTGCAAATGCAGCCAGAACACCCGCCCGGATTCGAGTTTTTCAAACACCACCGTCGAGCGCCGATCCGTGTGCGCACCGCTCGCATCGCTCTGCTGTTCGCGGTAACTCACGGTCGCGCCGCGCTGATGCAGGGCAATCACGCGTAACTCACTGAGCTGGATTCTGAAACCTTTCTTCTGCCCGCCTGCGGCTTGGAACAGCAGGCGCAAGGCATCGACATCCAGCGCTCGGCCCAACGGCGTCACCATGGAAAAACGCGGTGAAAAACGCGCCAGCAATCGCTGCAGCGCGGCGTCATCTTCTTCTACGGCAAACCATCGTTCGATGGCTTCGTGCGCCTGGATCACCTCGTCCAGGTAGGGGGTGGCGTCATTCATGCAGTTTTTTCCTCAAGGGCAGGTGGGTTCAATAGTGCGAGCACGTGGGTCGAGTCGAAACGCAGGACGGCGACCATTGGCAACACGGTCAGCAGCGCGGCGGCGATAAAGCAGGCACTGAAACCGTCACCACCCAACGCGCCCAGCAGTGAGCTGAGCAGCGCCGCCGCGAGGCAGAAACCGAGTTGGCGATTGATGTTCCACAGGGCGCTGGAGTGGCCCATTTTTTCTGGCGTAATGCCGACGAAGGCCAAGGTCTGGGCGGTGACGCTGCACACGCTGCCGCCCAGCCCCATCAGGGCGTAGGCGATGATCAGCGGTGTGCTCGCCGGTTGTTCGATGCGCATCAGCAGAACAATACCCAGGCATTGCAGGAGCATGCCGACGCTGAGCAATGGCTTGGGGCCGATGCGGTTGAAACTGCGTTTGCCAAGCATGATCGCCACGCCCGAACCGACGGCCCACGGCAGCATCAGTGCGCCGGTCTGCGCCGCGCCGACACCGAGGGTGTGCAGGTACAACACGGCAATCATGTGGGTGCCGGTGAACACCCCGGGCACACACAAGTAGATCAACATCGCCAGACGCAGCGACGGGTGCTTGATCAGTTGCAGATCGAGGATCGCGCCGGGTTTGCGCCAGCCATCGCGCAGGTAAAGGCCCAGGATCAGGATGCTGAGTATCAGAACAATGATGCCGAGTGCTCTGGTGCTGGCGTCGCTTACCAGACTGACGGCGATCAATAACAAACTCAGTGCCGACGCCGCCAGCAGCAGGCCACGGGCATCCAGCGTCGGACGCTCATGCAAGGGCTGATCGGCTTTCAACCAGAGCAGGCCAAGCCCGAATGCGAGCAGTGTCAGCGGCAGATTCAGGTAGAAAATCCAGCGCCACGACAATGCCTGAACGATCAACCCGCCGGCCGCCGGCGACAGTGCCGGCACCAGCAGCGCCACCAGCAACACCACACCGGTGAAGTGCGCGCGTTGTGTCGCCGGAAATTGTCGATAGGCCAGGGCTTGGCCCACCGGCAGCAGCAGTCCGCCACCGAGGCCTTGCAGGAGTCGCCAGGCAATCAGGCTTTCAATCGATCCGGCCTGTGCCACCAGCGCCGAACCCAGGCCGAACAACAGCAGCGACGCGAGGATCAGCCGCCGTTCGCCGACCCGTGTTGCCAGCCATACGCTCAGTGGAATGATCAGCGTCAGACCAAGCATGTAGGCGTTGCTGATCCACGCCAGTTGCGTCACCGAGGCGTGCAGTTGTTGAGCGATGTCGGGGTAAGCGATGCTGGCGACGAACATGTTCAGCAGGTCGAGCGCGAAGCCCAACAAATACACCAGCGCGACTTTCGAGCGATAAGCCATGGCAGCTTCCCTGTGATGAGACGTGCAGGTTAGGGCGCTTCTGCTCATAGGAAAACGCTGGTTTGGCTGCTAGTTTGTCAAAATTATTTTGACAAGGAGTGCCGTGGATATGGTCAGCCTGGATCGTTTTGACACCTTCAAAGCCGTGGTCGAGGCCGGTTCGCTGACCGCTGCTGCCGATACGCTAGGGCAAACGCGGGCGGTGGTCAGCTTCAACCTCAAGCGCCTGGAGGAAGAACTGGGTGTGACCTTGCTCACGCGCAACACCCGGCAACTGGCGCTGACCGATGCCGGTGAACGCTTTTATCGACGCTGCCTGCGCACGCTGGATGAGGCGCGGCTGGCGATCGAAGAAGCGCGTTCGGAGCACGCACAGCTCAAGGGCACACTGCGTATCACCACGACGGTCGAGTTTGCCTTGGCTCAGGTGGTGCCGGCGCTTGAGGTGTTTCGCCAGCAGCAACCACAGCTGAACATTCATCTGTCCACATCCTCGACCCATGCCGATCTGATTTCCGAGCGCTTTGACATGGCGATTCGGCTGGGACGCATGCACGACTCCAATCTGCGTGCGGTGCAGTTGTCGACGTTCGAAATATTTGCCGTGGCGGCGCCGGAGTTGGTCGAGCGCTTCGCGCCGGTGGTCACGCTGGCCACGCTGGAGTCGATGCCGACGTTAGGGCATGGACGGGTGCCGGAACTGACCGTGACCGATCCGGCCGGTACAGAGCATTTCTACCAGCCGAAACCGGGAACCACCGCCATCGTCGCGGACAACTCGGCGACGCTGCGGGCGTTTGCATTGACCGGGCAAGGCGTGGCGATTTTGCCGCAATGGCTGATTCAGGACGATCTTGATGCGGGGCGGTTACAGCGTTTGCTGGTGGATTACCGGTTTGCGCCGCAAGGGGTGTATGCGCTGTACCCGGACACCCGGCATTTGCCGCTGAAAGTACGGGCGTTCATTGATTTCATGAAGGGCTGGGGCTGAGTGTTTGAGGTGTATTTTCTGGCCTCTTCGCGAGCAAGCTCGCTCCCACAGGGGATCTTCGGCATGACAGAGAACCCATGTGGGAGCGAGCCTGCTCGCGAAAGCGTCAACCCGGTCTCAGAGCTTTGCGCGCAACCCGAACCGCTTCATCAACGTCGATTCCAGCAAGCCCTTGGGCAACAACGTCGCCAACAACGGCAGCGCGCGGCTGCCATTGCCGATGCGGATCAAGCGTGGCGGTTTGCTCTGCTGTACAGCCTTCAACAATACAGCCGCAAACTCATTGGCCGGCGTCGGTTTGTCCTGTGAAGCCTTGGCCCGTGCCCGGATGCCTTCACGCAGTGGAAACCACGGTGACTGCTCGTTGATCAACTGCTCGGCTTCATGCCCGGCATTCTTGGCGAAACTCGATTGAATCGCCCCCGGTTGAACCTCCATGACGCGTACACCAAACGGCGCGAGTTCCATGCGCAAGGCATCACTCAATGCGTGCACGGCTGCTTTCGAGGCGCAGTACGCACCGGCAAACGGCGTGACCAGCACACCGGACACACTGCCGATATTCACCACCAGACCCTTGGCCCGGCGCAGCACCGGAAACAACGCGCGAGTGACGCCGACAATCGAAAACACATTGGTCTCGAACTGACGCTGCATCGCCGCCACTCCGCCATCGAGCAGCGGCCCCATGGCGCCGTAACCGGCGTTGTTGATCAGCACGTCGAGGCCGCCGTGTTGCTGGTTGATCCGCTCGCCGAGTTGCTCCAGCGCCGCATTGTCGTTGACGTCGAGTTGCACGGCGGTGAACCCGGCAGACGCCAGCAACGCGACATCTTCAGCCTTGCGCGTGCTGGCCCAGACTTCGAAACCGGCGGCTTTGAACGCATCGGCGAGGGCACGGCCGATGCCGCTGGAACAACCGGTAATCAACGCAACGGGCATGGCGCATTCCTTGTGCAAATAGAGTGGGGAAGGGGATCAGTCGGAGAAACTGCCTTGCAATCGCTCGGCGCGAAACTCCAGGGTTTGCGGGCGATAACCGGGGCGCAGCGGCGGCATCGGCAGACAGTCTTCCCATTCGCCGCCGGCTTGCAGTTCGCCAGGGCCGCGATAGCGTGGCGCGGTGTATTGGTTGTCGGCCAGATTCACCGTGTCGCCCGGCGCATAGGCTGCAATGCGCCAGCGTAGCTCGGTGAGGGGCACGTCGTTGGCGTTTTTCATTTTCAGTTGCAACGGACGATCGGCCGGGCATTGCTCCGGGGCGTACGCGATACGCATCTCAAGGCGCGCCAGTTGCTTGATCTCGCGGTTGTCCAGCCACACCACCCACATGGCCACAAAGCCCAGGCCAATCGCCGCCGCCACCGAGACCGGCAAGGCTTTGGCCGGGTAGCGCAACAGCAGGATCAACCAGGTAATGACCAGCAGAATGCCGATGAACATGCGCACAACCTCGAGGAGAGAGAGGGTCATCCTACCTAAGCGTAGGTGAGGTTGGCGATGGGCATCGGGACTTGCGGTGTCTGACCGGGCCTCTTCGCGAGCAGGCTCGCTCCCACAGGGGAATGCATTTCAAGTGTGGGAGCGAGCCTGCTCGCGAAGAGGCCATTTCAGGCGCCACAGAATCAGGACAAAAAAAGCCCCCGCCCAACCCGCTGCGGATAGGGGACGCAGTGGGCTGGACGGGGGCTTCTTGTTCTACTGAACGTTATTGCGCGATGGTCTTCACCGACACGCCACGTTCGATCGGGGTGGAGCGACCGTAGATATCTTCGAAGCGTTCGATGTCGTCTTCGCCCAGGTACGAGCCCGACTGTACTTCGATGATTTCCAGCGGGATCTTGCCCGGGTTGCGCAGGCGATGCACCGAAGCGATCGGGATGTAGGTCGACTGGTTTTCGCAGAGCAGGAACACGTTTTCATCGCAGGTCACTTCGGCGGTGCCGCTGACCACGATCCAGTGTTCGGCGCGGTGGTGGTGCATCTGCAGCGACAGGCACGCGCCCGGTTTCACCGAGATGTGCTTGACCTGGAAACGCCCGCCCATGTCCACCGAGTCGTACGAGCCCCAAGGACGATAGACTTCACAGTGATTCTGGGTTTCGCTGCGGCCCTGCTCATTGAGCGTGTTGACCATTTGCTTGACGCCCTGAACCTTGTCTTTGTGCGCAATCATCATGGCGTCTTTGGTTTCGACCACGACGATGTTTTCCAGACCGATCACCGACACCAGTTTGCCGTTGCCGTGGATCATGCAGTTCTTGCTGTCCTGAATCACCACATCGCCCTTGGTGACGTTGCCGTTGGCGTCTTTCTCGTTGACTTCCCACAGCGACGACCAGCAACCGACATCGCTCCAGCCGGCGGTCAACGGCACGACGCAGGCGCGCTGGGTTTTTTCCATGACGGAGTAGTCGATGGAGTTGTCCGGGCAGCAGGCGAAGGTGGCTTCGTCGAAGGTGATGGTGTCGGCGTCCTGCTGGCTGCGTTCGAGGGTCAGCAGGCAGGTGTCGTAGATGTCCGGATCGTGCTTTTTCAGTTCTTCGAGGAAGCGGCTGGCGCGGAACAGGAACATGCCGCTGTTCCAGTAGTAACCGCCGGATTCGACGTACTCGGTGGCACGTTTGACGTCAGGTTTTTCGACGAAGTGCGAAACGCGGCTGACGCCTTCGGGCAGCAGCGAATCGGCGGTGGATTTGATGTAGCCGTAACCGGTTTCCGGTTTGGTCGCCGGCACGCCGAACAGGACCATTTCGCCGTTTTCGGCAGCTACGGTGGCCAGGGCGAGGGCGCGTTGCAGGGCTTTCTGGTCTTCCAGCACGTGGTCGGCCGGCAGCACCAGCATCAACTCGTCACGACCTTCATTGACCAGCATCATCGCCGTCAGCGCCACGGCCGGCGCGGTGTTGCGGCCGAACGGTTCCATCAGGATGCGCTGGCATTCCAGATTGCGGTTGCTCAACTGCTCGTTGACGATGAAGCGGTGATCCTTGTTGCAGACCACGATCGGGGTGTCCATGCCTTCGAACACCAAGCGCTCGAGGGTCTGCTGGAACAGTGTGTGTTCGCCGGTCAGGGCGAGGAATTGCTTAGGGAACTGCTTACGCGAAAGCGGCCAGAGACGCGAACCGCTACCACCTGACAAGATCACCGGAATCATATTGTTTACTCCATAAAATCGATTGGTTAGAGGCACGAACGCTGTGTCGTTTCACTCTTGTTTTTGTCTCGTATCCGAACTGACAACCCGGTCAAGGGTGGGAGCGAGCCTGCTCGCGAAAGCGGCGTATCAGTCGACATTGATGTTGGATGTCAGACCGTATTCGCGAGCAGGCTCGCTCCCACATGGGGCAATGCGTCAGTTCGGAAAATTTGTTAGCGAGTCGATACCGGGCGTTTCACCCAGACTGGCGACAGGCTGCTGCCGCTGCCGGTGACGTACAGCACCGCGGCTTCACCGCGCTCCAGGGCAACCGGTTTGACGTCGCCGACTTTCTTGTCACCTTCGTACAGCGCCAGGCTGACTTTCACCGGGTTGATTTCACGCTCGCCACGGCCCTTGGCGGCCACGTTCGGCACCACGTCGGTCTTGCCGTCGGCAGTCTTCAGGGTCAGCGGCTTGTCGCTGAGGTTCTGCACGCGCACCAAGGATTTCTGCTTGTTCTTGAACGGCGGCTCTTCGATCAGTTGCGGCGCGCCGGAAGCGTTGTTGACCAGGGTGTAGTAGTGGTCACCGGCGAGTTTCACCGGCAGGGTCTGGCTGCCGACCTTGGCGCTGTAATCACCGCCCGGCATGAAGCTGAAGTCGCTGCTGGCCAGTGGCGCAACGTCGCTCAGGTTGGTGCTGCCGACAGTCGCGCTGACTTCTGCGTTGCTGGCGTTGTAGACACGCACAAAGGTCGAGCCTTTCGGTGCGGTCGGGCCGTAGAGCGCGGCGTCGCCACCGGCGAAGGCAGGCACGGAAAGCACGCTGAGGCCAGCAACCAGAGCGAAGCTTTTAGCGAGACGACGAGGAGTAGTAGTGAAAGTCATGGTGTACCTCTCTTTCAGTTTTGCGCCCGATCGGGCGTCTCGGATTTAGTGTTGATTGCTACGTTTTGTTGGCGTGCGCCGGCTTGTTTAAGCTCTGCGACCCACTGCGGGTCGGCGTCGCCGATTTCGTTGTTCACAGGCAGATAACGTTCAGGAAACTCCCAGATCAGCACCTGTGGCGGGCTGTTCTTGAAGTCATCGCTTTTCAGGTAGCTGAGCATCGGCAGGATCGGACCGTGGCCGTCTTCGGCGTAGCTCACCACGTCGCTGTGCAGCGCTTGTTTCAGTGCACCGACGAAGTTCCAGTTGGGGTTGGCGCTGTAGCTGGTGCCGACCAGTGCCACCGGCACTTCATTGCTGGCGAACAGCGCGTCGTCACCGGCAGGCTGATCGTCGGCCGCGACGGTGTTGCGCTTTTGCAGCGGCTCTTGCGCCGGCATCAGGTTTTCAAACAGCGGATCGAGCGGCAGGAACAAGCGCAGGTCGCCCTTGTGCGTGACCTTCTCCGCCGGGGTGGTGACGAAGCGCTGCGGCTCACCGCTCAGCGGGAACTTGTCGGCGATGGTTTTCGCCAGGGTGTTCGCCGCGATCTCCGCGCCTTCCGGCGTCCAGTGGGTGTCGGTGCGCAGGAACACTTGCTGACCGTTCTGCTTGGCCTGTTGGAAAGGCTTGAGCAGGTCAGGGGCGAGGATCTTGTCGGCCGCGACGCGGTGGTGGAAATCCTGATAAAGGTTTTCGTGGATGCTCGCCGGTTTCACTTCACCCAGATGCTCCGGGTACAGACGAACCTTGGCCGGCACGATCGCCATCACCAGTTTCACGCCTTTCTCTTTGAGGGTCTGGCGTACGCCTTCGACCAGCGCGTAGTTGCCTTGCAGGTTCAGCTCTTCGTTGACGATCGGGTTGAATTCCTCATCGCTGTACAACCACTGATCGCGACCGAGCACCACGCCCGGACGACCTTCGTTGAACAGTTTGAAATCCAGCGCGGCCCAGAGGTTGGTGCCCAGACGCTTGATCGGGAATTCATCGTCGTAGTGCGTTTCCACAGCCTTGGTCCAGCGGCCGTTGAGTACCGTCGCATCGGCGTTGGTGCTGAAGCCGAAGAAGCTGCGAACCGACCACACACCGAGGACCAACAGGGTCACCAGGAACAGGGCGATGTAGAAGATGCGTAATGAGCGGGTCATGTCAGATCCCTCAGAACTGGAAGTAAAGGAACGGCGAGAAGCTTTGCGCCGAAAGTTTGAGAATCGAGGCGATGAACAGCAGCAGGATCAAGCCGCGCATCACATAGCGCGACCAGTCCGCGCTCCAGTAGGCCGGTTGCACCTGGGCTTCGACGCCGACGGTGTAGCCAGGCTCGTGGATGCTCGCCGGGTTTTCGCCGGGTGCTGCTTTGATCATTCCCGGGGTCGCGGTGGCAGGGCCGTTGGCCTCGACGTTGACTTCAGGTCTGGTTTTGGCCGGCGGCTGGTTGGTGTACAGATCGCGCAGACCGAAGAAGGCCAGCGTTACGTACGCCACAACCAAAGTTGCCACTTGCAGACCGGTAAGGCTGGCCTGATTGAGTTCCGACAACGACCAGTCGCCGAAGCTGAACATTGCGCCGTACATGCGACCGGCAACGTGCAGGTTCTCGGCACGGAAGATCACCCAGCCCATGACCACGAGCAGGAAGGTCAGTGCCCAGCGGATCGGGTTGAGGCTGCGCGGCGAGGTGTTCAGGCCCAGCGCTTTTTCAATCGCCAGCCACATGCCGTGCCAGGCGCCCCAGACGATGTAGGTGATGTTCGCGCCGTGCCACAGACCACCGAGGAGCATGGTCAGGAACAGGTTGCGATAGGTCATCAGCGTGCCTTTACGGTTACCGCCGAGGGTGATGTACAGATAGTCACGCAGCCAGGTCGACAGGCTGATGTGCCAGCGACGCCAGAACTCGGTGATCGACTGGCTGATGTACGGCTGTTTGAAGTTTTCCATGAAACGGAAACCCATCATCAAGCCCAGACCGATGGCCATGTCGCTGTAACCGGAGAAGTCGAAATACAGCTGCGCGGTGTAGGCCAGCGCGCCGAGCCAGGCATCACCGGTAGTCGGGTTTTGCAGGGCGAAGCAATGGTCAGCGACCACCGCGAGGGTGTCGGCGATGAAGACCTTCTTGATGAAACCCTGCATGAACCGCGTGCAGCCCTCGGAGAACTTGTCGAGGGTGTGCGTGCGGTTGTTGAACTGGTCGGCGAGGTCGCGGAAACGCAGAACCGGGCCGGCAATCAAGTGCGGGAAGATCGCCACGAACGCCGCGAAGTCGATCAGGTTGCGCGTGGCCGGGGTGTCGCCGCGATACACGTCGATGATGTAGCTGATCGACTCGAAGATGTAGAACGAGATCCCGATCGGCAGCAGCACGTGGGTGAGGATGAACGGCTCAAGACCGACCGACGTCATCATCGCGTTGATGCTGTCGACGCCGAAGTTGGCGTACTTGAAGTAGCCGAGGATGCACAGGTCGACTGCTACGCCGAGCAACAGCCAGCGCTGCGCCGGTTTGGTCCGCACACCGGCGGCACCGACTTTGAGGCCGATCCAGTAGTTCCACAATGTGACGGCGGCGAACAGCGCGAGGAAGTCCACACGCCACCAGGCATAGAACACATAGCTGGCGATCAGCAGCAGCAGATTGCGATAGCGTTGCCCGCTCAAGTAGTACAAGCCGAGAAAGATCGGCAAGAACAGAAACAGGAACACGTTGGATGAAAATACCATCCCGATCTCTCCATGTTTGAACCAACAGTCAAGGGCCAAAGCCCCCCCAACCCCCCCGTGGTAGTGGAGGGGTGAAACGGTGTTTCTGTCAGGGTTGTGCAGGGCCTTGAAATCTTTCCCTCACCCCCCGCCCTCTCCCGGAGGGAGAGGGAGCCTGATCTCCATGTTTTTCAAAAATGGAGATCGACTCGGTATTTCCTTGCAGCCTGATCTCGTTTTTTTCAAAGCCTGAGATCGACTCGGTATTTCTGTGCAGCCTGATCTCGGTTGTTTTTCAAAGCCTGAGATCGACTCGGTATTTCATTTCGGCGTAACTCGCACAGCCACCTCGGTCAGTCCCCTCTCCCGGAGGGAGAGGGGGCCTGATCTCCATGTTTTTCAAAAATGGAGATCGACTCGGTATTTCTGTGCAGCCTGATCTCGGTTGTTTTTCAACACCTGAGATCGACTCGGTATTTCATTTCGGCGTAACTCGCGCAGCCACCTCGGTCAGTTCCCTCTCCCTTTGGGAGAGGGTTAGGGTGAGGGGCTTTTAGCCCTTTTCATGTGACGGGTCGTAGACCTTGGTCAGGTCGCCACCCAGGCGGAAAGTCTTGAACGGCTGCATGCCGTGCTTCTTCTCGATGACATCCGGCGCACAGGTGTAGAGCGTGCAGAACGGTTCGAGCCAAGCGAATTTCATGTCCTCTTTCAGGTCAGTCATGTCCTGCTCTTTGCCGTTCTTCTTCTCGAATTCATCCGGGTCTTTCACCCCGGACAACACCCGATCACCGAGACGTTTCAGCGCGCCATTGTTTTCCTGACGCAAATCAACCCCGTTGACCTGGGCGAAACTGGCAATCATCGCCAGCGGCGGCAGGGCGTAGTTGTGATAGGCAAGAGCGCGTTGCTGACGCTTGAGTTCGTTCGGCAGGAAGCCGTCGGCATCGACTTGATTGACGCCAACCTTGTATTCCTTCACTGCCCAGTCAAACAGGTCGCGGCGGTTGGTCGCGACCGACGTCGCCATCACCGACCATGCAGCCCAGTAGGAGTGGTTGTTGGTTTTTTCCAGCGGCAGGTTGTCCCAGTCGCTGACCACCTGATCGGCCATTTTGCTGAACCACGCCTCGATCAACTGCGCTTCCTGCTGATGCTGGGCCAGCGGGTGCGAGTCGGAGAACTTCAGGCGAATGTACGAAGAGGCCATGCTGCCCAGCGCCCATTTGCGCATCGACTTGCCGGTGTGGTTGAAGTCTTTCGACATCAACGCATCGGCCTTGGCCCACGCGGTCAGCCAGTTCAGCGTGCAATCGAGCTGCTCCGGGCGACCGTCGCGCATGAACTGCATCACCCGTTTGGCGGTGCCGCGTTCCAGCGTGGTGATGTCTTTGGTGGTGTCGCGAAAGGCCTTTTCCGACTGCACGTTCAGCGTTGCGCGGGCCTTGTCCGAACCTTCGTATTTGCTGCGAAATTGCAGCGGCCCGGTGTACGGCGTCGGCATCGCATCGCAGCCTTCGCTTTTGTCACCGGTCTTGAATTTATCCACAGGCGCGAAATAGCCCTGAGGTGGACGCAGTGGCGCGGCGGCCTGAGTCGCCCCGGCGAACATCGCCAGCCCGAGCAGCGTTGGCGCTAACAGAGTTTTCAGTTTCGAGTTTCGCATAGCAGACCTCATTGCCCGACCTGAGCGGTTTGTTGCCCAGCGCCCGGGAATACGTTGCGTTTGCAGATTTTCGCTTCGACTTTCTGTGGCGCGGTGCCCGCTTCCGGGCCCTGGACTTCGACCGCCAGCAGGTTTTGCGAGGCCCAGTCTTCGTCCGTGCGCAACTCAAAGGCGAAACGACCGTCGGTGTCGGAGGTTTCCGGTTTCTCGATCTTGATGTCCTCGTGGCGACCGTTCATGTACCAGAGGGTGGCTTGCAGGGTTTTCACCGAAGGGTCGGCGAAGCGGATGTCGACCTGATGGCTGCTGTTCTGCAGGTTCAGGTTCTTGCTGTTGACCAGCAGTTCTTGTTTGCTGCCCGGCTTGAGCGTAGTGCTCGCGGACATTTGCGCGTCTTTGCCTTCGCAGCCGTTGTCGAGAAGAGACATCATCTGGCGATAGATGGTTTCCTGATCGAGGCGGTACAGCGGCGAGAATTCCCAGATGAGAATTTTCGGCGGAGTCTTCTGGAATTCGTCGCTGCCCAGGTACTGCAACATCGAACCTTCCAGACCACCGCCGGGGAAGGCGACGTTGAGAATGTCGGCGCCGATGGCTTCTTCGAGGAAGCCGGCGAAGTTGTAGTTCTTGCCGCTGTGCGACGTACCGACGAGGGTGATTTGCGGGTTGCCGGAATCACCAAACAGGTCGCCATCACCGGCCTCGCCCTTAGGCTCGGTGGTGAACTGATCCATGTACTGGATCGCGTAACTGGTGCCGCACAGTTGCCCGGCCATGTTGTGCAGGGTGCCGGTCTTGCCCATGCGCCCGGAGCGCTTGGTCTCGAATTCACGCTTGGGCACGTCGGCGAAAGCCGGGATCTGCTTGACCTTCTCGGCGACGATTTTCGCCGTGCGCTGTGCACCGTATGGCGTCCAGTGTTGGTCGCCACGGAAGTAGAAATCGTGGGCGGGCAGGGTGTCTGGCAGCGACTCGTTGGTCAGCGGCGACAGGTCCGGCACCACGTAACCCATCTTGGCAAAACGGCCGAGCATGGTCTTGTAGTTGCCCAGCGCTTTCTCATAATCGAACGCGGCTTTTTCCTGCGGGTTGAGCTTGTTGCGGTTCACCAGGCCACGGGTTGGCTGATAGACGATCACCAACTCAACGCCTTTGGCCTTGAACGCATCGTGCAGTTGTTGCAGGCGTTTGTAGCCGGCCGGGGTGGTGTTGAACTCGGTACGCAGATCTTCCTGAGTCCGGAACAACCAGTCGCCCTGGGCCTGCACCAACGTGGTGAAGTTCTGCTGATAACGCGTGGTGTAGTTCTTCGCGTCATGGGCGGCCGGGCACAGGTTGCAGCACGGTTCGGCGCTGAATTTTGGCGGCGTGGCAGCGGCGCCTTCATCGGCGCGCGCGCCGTTGCTGACCGCGAGAATGCCCACGGTCAGGGCCGACAGGCTGAGTAATCTGATCAAGTGTGGGTGCATAAAATTATCCTCAGTCCCGCATTTCGGTCTGGCGTTCGACAGGGTCGATCAGCACGGCTTTCTGCTGGCGCACCAGCAGGTCGAGAATTTCATCCTGGCGCTCGCCGAGGATGCCGTTGAAGCTGATGCCGCTGGATTTGGTCGGCGCCAGCATCGACACGCGATACAGCTCGACACTCAACGGTGAATCGATCGACAGCGGGCCGCTGCCGTTGGCCGCCAGTTCACCGCCAACGACGATCAGCGACACCTGCGCATCGAACGGGTCGAGCTTGATGTCACGGTCGGTGTCGGTGAGGTCTTTGATGTGGCCGTAGACGCCGGTCAAACCGTTGGCCATGGCGACGTTTTCGTAGAGGCGGATGTTCACGCTGTTACGAATGCGGATGCCGTGGCGCTTGTTGCTGATGACTTTGTTGCCCCACAGCAAATTGTCGGCGGACTCGTAGAGGGTGATGCCGTCGGTGTGGTTCTTGTAGATCTCGTTGTAGGCAATGATGTTGTTGACGCTGTTACGGTCGATCACCAGGCCCGACAGGTGGTTGTCGAAGCTCTTGTTGTTGAAGATGAAGCTGTCGTTGACCTCACGGGAAATAATGATCCCGTGCTTCTTCTTCGTGCCGTGCACGGTGTTTTCGGCAATGATCAGGCCGTGGGAACGGTCGTGCGGGTCGATGCCGTAGACGATATTGTCTTTGTAGGTGTTGCCCTTGACCACGAAGTCGCGGGTCTCGTAGCAGTAGAAGCCGTACCACATGTCGGAGAACTCGGAGCCGACGATCCAGCCAGTCGGTTCAGGACGCTTGAGGACCTTGGCCATGTTCGGCGTGTACTGGGAAATACTCACCCCGTACGACTTACTGTTGGCGTAGCCGAAACTGGCCATCTTGCTGTTGACGATGTAGGTCTCGGTGCCACCCCAAGCGAGCAGGAACGGACGGAATTCCTTCGGCGAACGGAAGGTCGCCGGGCCGTTTTCCTTTTCGCGCCAGCCGGTGACTTTGGTGTCACGCACGAACAGCTGGCCGTCGTTGACCATGAACGCACCGGCCTCTTGCGACAGGCGCAGTTCCTGGGTCTGGCCGTCGATTTCGAGGATGCCTTTACGGCCAACCACGATCGGCAGCTTCGACAGGTACACGCCCGGCGCGGTCTCGCTGAAATACTGCTTGGGCAGTTTCTGCGCCAGATCCTTGAGGTTCATGTAGCCGTCATCGACGAAGATCGCCTGCGGGATACCGTGCTGACGCACCACCCATTCGGCCATCTTGTTGTCGCCGCCGATAAAGTCCTTCAGCGCGTCTTCCTGCATCATCCGGCGCACGCTGATCTTGCCCGCTTTGCTGCGGTTGATCTTCGCGGCGGCGGCTTCTGCGGTGTAGCCGGAAATGTCCGGCAGTTTCGGCGCGGCCAGATTCAGCGCCTCGGTGGGTGCGCTGCTGACGGTATACGTCTTGGCTTGTTGCAGCTCTTTCGCGGTGGTCACCGGCTTAACCGGCTCCACAGTCGCGAAGGCGCCAGCGCTGGCCAGCAGCATCGCGCCGGCCAGCAGGCTGAGTGAGCCTATCCTGGTGCTGATCATGTCGGGCACTCCCTTGGCGGTTTGCATCAGAAGCGCCAGATCACGTCGATGAACGCGCGGTGCATGTACGAATCAACCTGCTTGCCGTAGGCATCGCCCGGTTTGAACACACCGCCACGGAAGCGCACCAGGGCCGAAGGCTCGTCGATCGACTGGCTCAACGCCGCCGGCAACAGGCCTTGCTTGAAGTACTTGGTGACGACCAGGTCCATCTCCTGACCAAGGTCCTTGTTGCCGTCTTCAAGCGGCAGCGAGGTGCTGGAGAGGATCGCGCCGGTGGCGTCGTCGGTGTTGTTTTCCACGGCGTTGATGCCGTTGCTGCCCACCGGCTTGTTGCCGTCGACACGCCAGAACTTGTGGTAGATCAGGCTGGCGTCGTACTCGTCGTTGACCATCCACGAACCGAACAGGGTCGCGGTCTGCATGTTGTTCATTTCGCCACGGAACGCTTCGCCGAAACGGTGCACACGCGAGCGCGTACCGGTGTAGTTGGAGCGGTTGCTCTCCAGACCGTTCTGTTCGTAATCGGCGCTGGCGCGGGCATAGGCACCGCCGACTTGCCATTGCGGATCGAGGCGCAGGCGCACACCGATGTCGGTGGCCCAGCCGTTGACGTCATCGCTGCGCTTGGCTTGCGCCGGGCGCGAACCATCGGCGTTCAGCGCGTTGACCGTGTCGCGGTCACCGCTCATGCCGGTGATGCTGCCCCAGTAGTTGACGGTGTTGGTGTTGCGCCAGTTGTAGGCGTCGCTGTCAGCGGTCAGGCCGATCCAGCTGATGTCGCCGTTCTCGGTCTTGTCCAGCGAGTCGCGCGGAACACCCGGCTCGGCGTAATCGAGTTTGCCGTCATCGTGGGTGTGATGACCGCGAATGCCGACCCAGTTGCCCGGCGTCCACTGATAGGCCGCATCGGCGTAGGCGTGCAGGCGATCCTTGTCTTTCGGCGCCAGCTCTTTCAGGTCGGTGCGGTATTCGCTGAAGCGTTCGGCAACACCGGCGTTGGCGCGCAACAGGGTGGTGTCGAAGGTCCAGTTCAGCGCTTCGATGTTGGTGTCGCGCCACTGGCCGTCGTCATTACGCAGACGCTGGCGACCGAACTTGAGCATCTCGCCCGGGTACGGGGTGAGGCCGCTGTAGCCGACCCAGAACTCACGCATTGCCAGGTAGTTTTTCTTGGTTTTGCGATCACTGTTGTCGGTGGCTTGTTCGCCGTCGGATTGTTGCAGGGTGTCGGTTTCGATGATGTCGGTCGAGGTCACGGCCTGACCCATGGCGTAGGCGCTCCACGCGCCGCTTTCGCCGTAGATCCATGGACGCAGGTCGAGGCCGACGCCATTGACGTCGCCGCCACCGGCGGTGCCGAGGTCACGGTCATCTTCGGACTGGCCGGTGACTTTCACTTCGAGGCCGAAGTTCTTGGTTTCAGTCATCGCGGCCAGTGTCGGGCAAGACCAGATCAGCGCGAACGAAAGGCCAATGCCGGCCTTCACGAATGGATTCAGCTTCATAGTTTTTCCTCGCCGTCTTCTTCTTGCAGGGCGTGCAGTTGCAGCGTGTTCGGGTTCAGAGCGCCACGGCTGGCTTGCTCTTGTTGCAGCAGACGTTGCGCTTCGGCGAGACGCTCGGGCGGCAGTTGCGCGGCGAGGGTGGTCGCCAGCTCATCGGCTTGCGGGGTGTTTTGCGCCTTGGCCAGTTGGCTGAACACGTAGGCGTTGAGCGGATCGGGCTTGGTGCCCTTGCCTTGGGAGAACAGTTGCGCGATGGCGAAGTCGGCGCTGTTCTGGCCGTTGCGCGCAGCGGTCAGCAAGTGGTCGAGAGCCTTCTGCGGGTAGACCTTGCCGAGGTAGCCACGGCGATAGATCTGGCCGAGGTAGTAGTCGGCGGCGACTTCGCGGCCAACGGCTTTCTGGAAATGTTCTTCGGCGACTTTGGCGTCGGCCGGGACCATTTTGCCTTCGTAGTAGAGCTTGCCCAGCAACAGCTCGGCGCGCGGCTGGTCGGCGGCGCGGCCGTTGTCGAGGTACTTCATCATCTGGTCGACGTCACCCAGTTCCGGGTAGTCGTAGAGCAATTGCGCGAGGGTCACCCACGACGCCGGGTAGCCGGGAGCAATCGGTTCGAGCAGCGACTGAGCGGTTTTTTCGTCGGTCTTGCCCAGGGTCGAATCGGCCAGTACACGGGCTACAGAATCGACGCGCTGTGCAGTGACGGTGCCACGGCTGTAACCGGCCTGCATCTGCTTGATCAGCTCGGCTTGCTGTTCTGGCTGGGCACGTTTCTGATAAACCGTGGCCAGTTCGACGTAGCAGATGTCGGTGGTGTTGAGCGCGGCTTTGCAGATTTTTTCCACGTCATCCAGGTGCTGGTCGTAAGTACCCTGAGTGCGATACAGCAGCACTTGCGCCAGACCTGCTTCCGGGTAACCGGATTTGCGCCACTGATCGATCTGCTGCTGCGCGTTGATGTTCGGGAAGCTGTGCGGGTATTGCAGATAGAGCATCGCCAGCGGGATCAACGTATTGCCTTCGCCATTGGCGGCGGCTTTTTTCAACAGGGTTTCGGCTTCGTGGTGCTCGGCTTCGGTGGAACCCGGTTTGGCCACCAGCAAACGGCCGAGACGGGCCTGAGCGCGCGGCGAAACACTGGCAGCAGCGCGGTAAGTCGCTTCGGCCTGTTTCATTTGCGCAGGGTCGCGGCTGTCGACCTGGATATCGGCGAGGCCGACTTGCGCTTCGCTGTAACCGAGATCGGCCAGTTGCTGATAGTTCTGCGCGGCGGTGGCGGTGTCGCCACGCTTGAGCGCTTCGTTGGCCAGACGCTGATCGGGCAGGCCGGCGCAACCGGCCAGAGAGACTGCCAAAGCCAGCGAGCACACCACTAGTCCCATGTGGGAGCGAGCCTGCTCGCGAAGCAGTCGACTCGGTACATCAGACAAACCGTGCTGACCCTTTCGCGAGCAGGCTCGCTCCCACAGGGTCGGCGGTGTGTTGAAGATAGGAGTAGTCACAGGCATGTCCTCGACTTAAAGACCGGCAGCCATGGCTTTGTCGATCAGCCAGTTCAGGTTCGGGCCACGGTCGCTGTTCACTTCCACCGGGCGGCCGGCGAGGCTGCTGTCGAGCGGCTCGTCAGGCTGGATCTGCACGCGGATGTCGGAGGACAGGTCGGCGCTCTTCAGGCTGGTGCTGCTGACGATCTTGCCGGTGCGGGTCTTGTCTTCGCCGGCAATCTGGAAGCTCACCGGGGTGCCCGGACGCACGTCGCCGAACTGGCGATAGGAGAAGCGCGCATCAACGGTGGCCTGGGTGTTGCGCGGTACCAGTTGGAAGATCACGTCACCCTTGCTCGCGTACTGACCGTCCGCCACCAGTTGCTGGGCCACGGTGCAATCGCATGGCGAGGTCAGGGTGCCGGTCATTTGTTTGCCGAACAGTTCTTCAACCTTGGCCGGGGACAGTTGATCTTCTTCCAGATGGCCCTTGAGCACGTCGAGCATGCTGGTGCTGAAGGTCGCCAGTGGCGCGCCTTTGGCCGCAACGCCGTCGGACTTGACCAGGCTCTGCACGGTGCCGTCGCGCGGCATGGTGATGTTCATCCCCGGCACGCTGACCAGACCGGCCTGCGCGTGGCTGACGAAGTACATGCCGTACACCGATTTGAAAATGAACCCCGCCGCGACCAGGCCGACCGCGAAGATGCCGGCGCTGAAGGTCACGGCCTTCAAGCGACCGAACGGGGTCATGCCGGAGCCGCCGTCCTTGACCTTGCGCGCTTTGGTGAAGTTGTCGCGCTGCAGCGTTGCCAGCACTTCGCCGATGCTGACGATGTCGCCGGCCAGGTGTGAAGTGATCAAGTGGCGCAGGGTGGAAATGTCCTGCTGCTCGAGGTTCTGGAACTGGCAGCCGACGCGGCCGGTCTGGCGGTCGTAGGAACGCACTTGCAGTTCAACGTCCATCGCCAGGCCGAGGTTGTCGATGACGAATTGCAGACGCGCCTTGTACACCTCGCCGATGGTCAGCGGCATCTGCCCGGCGTTGAACGCCAGACCACCGGCGGACAGGTCGAGCACCCGCGCTTCTACCGGGGTCCGGTCGGGACCGAAGAAGCGCAGTTTGGCCGGGATTTTCACACGGGCGTGTTGGCGCTGGGCTTCGGATTCATGCACTACGTTGGCGTTGACGGCGGTATTCATAGGGGCGATTTCCTTGTTAATTCAATAGGGGCGGGTCAGACCATCATCAGCAGCACGGCGACGAAAATGCTGCCGGCGGAGAAGGTCATGGTCCGAGACGACCAGGTGTTGAACCAACGTTGAAAGCTGGCGAGATCACGGGTCAGGGATGTGGGTTGGCGCGTCCAGGATTGTTGGTCGAGGCGGAAGAACACGTAGATCTTCACCAGCGCGCCGACGATCTGGTTGTAATAAAGAATCGCCGGGTAAGCCGGGCCGATGCGGTGACCGGAACACGACAACAGCAGGGTCAGAATCAGGCGGGTGATGCCGATCCACAGCAGGTAAACGAGGATGAACGCGGTGCCGTATTTGAAGCTGGCGATGATCGCCACGGTCAGGCCGAGCAAGGACGTCCACATCGACACGCGTTGGTCGAACAGCACCACCGAGGTGAAGGCGCCGAGGCGTTTCACACCCAGGCCCAGTGCTCGCGAGTTCTGCCGCAGGTTGTTGCCGTACCAGCGGAACATCAGTTTGCGGCTGGCCTTGATGAAGCTTTTTTCCGGCGGGTGTTCAACGGTGTTGATCGCCGCGTCAGGCACGTAGAAGGTGTCATAACCGAGGCGCATCAGGCTGAACCAGCTCGACTTGTCGTCGCCGGTCAAGAACTTGAAGCGGCCCAGACGCCAGTGTTGCAGCGAGTCGCTTTCCACATCGGCGATGAATTCCGGGTTGGTCACCACGGTGGCGCGGAACACCGACATCCGACCGGTCATGGTCAGCACGCGTTTGGACAGGGCCATCGAGCACATGTTGATGTGGCGCTGGGCGAAACGCAGCTTGTGCCATTCGCTCATGATGTAGCCGCCGCGCACTTCGCAGAACTCGTTGGTGGTCAGGCCGCCGACGTTGCCGAACAGCTGGAACCACGGCACGGTCTTGCGCACGGTGCCTTCGCCGAGCACGGTGTCGCCGTCGATCACGGCTACCACGGCGCGGTCGTCCGGCAGGTGACGGGAGATCGCGCGGAAACCGTAGGCCAGGCCATCACGTTTGCCGGTGCCGGGAATGCGCACGAAGTCGAGCTTCACGCGTTCTGGCGGATTCATCCGCGCCCACAGTGCCTTGACCAGCAGCTCATCGGACATTTCCACGATCGAGCAGACCACGGTGGTCGGCAGTTCGCAGTCGATGGCTTCTCGGATCACCGAGCTGTAGACCTGCGCGGTGGTGAGCGCGTCGATACGGAAACTGGTGACCATCAGGAACACATGCGACGGGTCCGCCGCTTTACCCAGCTTGCGCACTTTGCGGCGCAGGTGCGGGTAGACGATGTAGAGAAAAATCATGCCGCGCACAAAGTGCGTTGCACCCATCGAGTAGCGCCAGATACCCACGGCGCCAATCAGGAAAATGAAGTCCTTCGACTCGGAGTCGAATGTGGACGTGGGCAGCATCAAGGCCAGGCCCATCAGCAGACTGAGATAAAAAAGCCAGCCGGCTGATTGCAGAAAAAAATGTTTGAGCTTGCTCATCAGCGTCATCCGAAGGTAAGGGAGGCTTCAAGCTGCAAGCTTCGAGCTGCAAGTAATGCAGCTCGGAGCTTGTCGCTTAGGTCTGCATTACCAGCAGATACCCTCGGTACGGGTGCCAGCGTCGGTGGCTTTGGCCATGAAGCCGACCAGGT
Source organism: Pseudomonas sp. CH61 (assembly GCF_059429415.1). Lineage (NCBI taxonomy): Bacteria > Pseudomonadati > Pseudomonadota > Gammaproteobacteria > Pseudomonadales > Pseudomonadaceae > Pseudomonas > Pseudomonas sp. CH61. Next base: position 347,783 of record NZ_CM182098.1, read on the forward strand.
CGATGACCTGCTTGCCGTGCGGCGCTTGCTGGGCCAACGGGCGGAATTTCTCGTCGCGGTTGCCGAGGATGATCACGTCGGAGTTGTCGATCACCGAATCGAAGTCCGCGTTGAGCAGGGACGAAACGTGGGGGATCTTCGACTCGATGTAGTCCTTGTTCGCGCCGTGAACACGGGCGTACTCGACGTTGCTGTCGTAGATGCTCAGGTCGTAACCCTTGCCGATCAGCATCTCGGCCAGCTCTACCAGCGGGCTTTCGCGCAGGTCGTCGGTACCGGCCTTGAAGCTCAGACCGAGCAGGGCGACTTTGCGTTTGTCGTGGCTTTCAACGATGTCGAAGGCGTTCTGCACTTGCGATTCGTTGCTGCGCATCAGCGAGTTGAGCAGCGGTGCTTCGACGTCCAGCGAACCGGCGCGGTAGGTCAGGGCGCGCACGTCTTTCGGCAGGCACGAACCGCCGAAGGCGAAACCTGGGCGCATGTAGTACTGGGACAGGTTGAGGGTCTTGTCCTGGCAGACCACTTCCATCACTTCACGGCCATCGACGCCGACCGCTTTGGCGATGTTGCCGATCTCGTTGGCGAAGGTCACTTTGGTCGCGTGCCAGACGTTGCAGGTGTACTTGATCATCTCGGCAACGGCGATGTCCTTGCGGATGATCGGCGCGTCGAGTTCTTCGTACAGCGATTGCAGAACGTCGCCCGAGGCCTTGTCGAACTCGCCGATAACGGTCATCGGTGGCAGGTCGTAGTCGGCAATGGCGGTGGATTCACGCAGGAACTCAGGGTTGACCGCAACGCCGAAGTCGACGCCGGCTTTCTTGCCCGAGCAGTCTTCGAGAATCGGGATCACCACGTTGGCAACAGTGCCCGGCAGTACGGTACTGCGTACAACGATGGTGTGGCGGGTGGTTTTTTCACGCAGGACAAAACCGATCTCGCGGCACACCGCTTCGATGTAGTTCAGTTCGAGATCGCCGTTCTTCTTGCTCGGCGTACCGACGCAGATCATCGACAGGTCAGTGTCACGAATCGCCTCGGCGAAGTTGGTCGTGCCACGCAGACGACCGGTCTGGATACCCTGTTGCAGAAGTTCACCCAGGCCCGGTTCAACAATCGGCGACTTGCCGGCGTTGATCATGTCGATCTTGTCTTTGGCAACATCGACGCCAACCACGTCATGGCCCCGTGCAGACAGGCAACCGGCACATACTGCGCCAACGTAACCCAAACCAAATATGCTGATGCGCATCGCAATTACCTCTGTATATATCAGGCCTTAGAAGGCCGGAGTTAATGGTGTTCAGCGTTCATTAGTGCACTCGAAAGTGCGGCTTACAGGCGCCACAATGCCGTGTGCAGGCATACTAAGTTTCGAGTGTCTAAATAAGTGCACTCAAGATGTGCGCAACCAGGCCTTGTTTTTATGACTTGCCCTGTTATGCAGCCGATCTTCCTTGTGGAAGACTCTTGTGCAATCGTCTTGCGCGCTCGATGTCAGGATGAAAGTCCCGTGAATCAAGCGGTTGGGTGCTCAGGCGAGCACGTTTATAAGGGCGCGGCCATGGCCTTTGTAGGGGATATAAATGGTGCGTATCTCCTGTCCATCGTCTGTTTTGAGACTAGTTAGTCATCTAGGCAAGTTGCTGTGACAACTTGGTTACATGGCCATCTGCTCTGCGTAAGTTATCTCGTACAAACTCGGCGAGAATCGTTACCGGTGGTATGAGCTATGCATTCGGACGAAGTTCCTGTCCGCTCATCGCGAAATCTGAAATTTCTTGAAATATTGTCAGAGATGGCACTAATCTCAATTTGATAGCACTTCCGTTTCCGACCTTTATTAACAGGCGAATAATCACGTTAGATAGTTTTGTGCCACTACCGTGAAAAAATTTAGGTGCCACTACTGAAAAAAATGATCAGTGTCGAGTGAAACTAATCTTAGAAAAGACAGGGAGGATTTTCTGGCGCCATAAAAATGGCGAAAAGCAGCGGGGGTTTTTTGACATCGTGCGAGCTGCACGACTCTATATAGAAAGAGTCGTGCATTGGGCATGCTTTATTCGGGGGCGTGGTCGCGTAAAAACACCAGTTTGTCCGGTTTCGACTGTTCGACGCTGTAGCGATATCCCTGCACATCGAACTGCTTGAGCAGGGTCGGATCGTTGATTTTTTCCTGGATCACGAAACGGCTCATCAGGCCACGGGCCTTCTTCGCGTAGAAGCTGATGATCTTGTATTGGCCGTTCTTCTGATCCTTGAACTCGGTGTTGATGATCCGTGCCTTCAATGCCGTGCGTTTGACCGCCGAGAAGTATTCGTTGGAGGCCAGGTTGAGCAGAGCGTCGTCGCCTTGATCGGCCAACGCTTCGTTCAGCCATTCGCTGATGCGCGTGCCCCAGAAGGCATACAAGTCCTTGCCCCGGGCGTTGGCCAGTTTGGTGCCCATTTCCAGACGATACGGTTGCATCAGGTCGAGTGGGCGCAGCAAGCCATACAGGCCTGACAACATGCGCAGGTGTTTTTGCGCGTAGTCGAAATCGGCTTCGCTGAAGGATTGCGCGTCGAGACCGGTATAAACGTCACCCTTGAACGCGAGCAGCGCCTGCTTGGCGTTTTCCGGGGTGAACGCGGGTGTCCAGCTGCCGAAACGCGCGGCGTTGAGCCCGCCGATTTTGTCTGACACGTGCATCAGTTCGCTGATCTGCGCCGGGGTCAGCTCGCGCAGTTGCTGGATCAGTTCCTGGGAGTGGTCGAGGTATTGCGGCTGAGTGAAGCGCTGGGTCGCCGGCGGTGTTTCGTAATCGAGGGTCTTGGCGGGGGAAATCACCATCAGCATGAAGTCGTCTCCTTTAATCGTGGGGGCGATTCTAGGGGGTTGGCGCGGTTGACTCCAGCTATGGGGGTTATAGGTCGGGGTTAGCAGGGCCATTTGCGACGGTTGGTGGATTTTTCCCTCACGCTAACCCTCTCCCAGAGGGAGAGGGGACCGACCGTGTTGTTCTCGAGTAATACATCGACCTGAGATATCCAGTCGAACTCAGGTTTGAAAACATGAAGATCGGCTCCCTCTCCCTCCGGGAGAGGGCTGGGGTGAGGGCGGCGTCCTTCAGCCTTGCACATCAGCTATAGTGCCGCGCGGGTTTTGTTATGGAGACATCCCTTTTGCGCATTGTTCTTTTATTCACCGCGTGGCTGTTGAGCGTCGGTGCCGTCGCGGCGCCGGGCGATGTGGCGACGCTGGATCGCGGCACCTGGCCAGAGCAGCTGAGCAATCCGACGCTGTTTGACGTGGCGTCACGGGCGGAAATCCTCATGTTCGCCCGAGGTCTGCTCGGCACCGAATCAATGGACGAGGCCGCGTTGGCTCAGCGTCTGGGCCTGCGCACGATCAACATCGACGCGGTCAACAGCCTGCGGCAACGTCTTTGGCAGCGCCTGTTGGCGAACTACAACTACGCCCAGCAAAGCTGCGATCAGGACGCCTCGTTCTGTTTCCTCGTCGAAGACCTGCCGACCCTGCGTGAGCAATCCGCCAAGTTCGTGGTCAGTGACGACAGCTATTACACCAAGTGGGCCGAACCGAGCCGGATCTTCCATTTGCAGTATCTGGATGAGTTGATGCGCAAGGCTGCGTTGTCACCGCAGACCAGCAACGAATTCGATCGTTTCGGCGACTACGAGCGTAATGGCGACGAGATGCACGACCGGTTGTTTCTGCTGACCTTCGACAGCGCCGCCAACGTGCAACCGGATAACACCGGTTGGCTCGCCGAATACCTGCGCAAAGCAAACCTGAGCGGCACGTTCTTTGTGTTGGGCAAGGATATTCAGGCGCGGCTGGCTGATCGCTCGGTGAGCAGCCTGCAGGCGGGCTTCTCGAAACAGTGCGTCGGCGTTCAAGGTTGGGAGTTCCGCTCCCACAGCCACTGGCAGGACTGGCAGGATTCAGTGCGGCGCAGTGCTGATCTGGTGAAGAACAAATTGCCGGAAAACTATGTTCCGCTGTTCCGCCCGCCGGAAGGTCAGCGCCGCGGCGATGCGCAAGGTTTCTTCAATACCCAGGGCCTGCAAGTGGCACTGTGGGACATCGATGCCCAGGACGGCGCCGGCAAACTCAAGGGCGCGCCGAGCGCGCAGCGGGTACTGACCCTGATGCTGTTGTGGCGTCACGGAGTGATCAATTTCAACATGAAACAGGACGCGGTGAAGACCTCGTTGCCGTGGCTGATCACGCAAACCGCGCAGAGCGGCATCGGTTGGGAAGACTGTCAGGACGCGTTTCGCTGAGAAACGGGGAAAGCCCGGAAACATTGGGCTTGGGGCGATTTTTTTGCAGGATTCGGTGCAGGCGGACTTCCGACTTTAGCGGGGTCTGGGCAGTCCGCCAAGGGCTTTTCGTCACTCTGCAAAATAAACTTAAAAAAACCGTCAAAGTACTTTTTTATGTCATCGGTTTTGGAGTATTACGAAGACAGACCGCCGAAACCTGCAACACAGGTGGCGTCTTCCAAGACCCGTTTGTTTGCAGTCACTTGAATCTCCGCAGGTGAGATTTCGGCAGTCACTTCGAGGCGCAGCACCGCTCAGGTATTGCGTCTACTGGCTCTGACAAAGGTGACCGAGTATGGATGATCACGGACGTAGCCCTTCCTCCAACCAGCCAATCCTTTATGTACTCGATACCAACGTATTGATTCACGATCCAAACGCCCTGCTGAATTTCGAAGAACACCACGTCGCGATCCCGATGACCGTGCTTGAAGAGCTGGACAAGCTCAAGAGCGGGCATCACAGCGTGGCCGCTGAATGCCGTCAGGCCATCCGGCTGATCGACAAGACCCTGGGCGATGCGTCCCCGGAAGATGTCGAGCTGGGTGTGCCGATCCAGCGCGGCAAGGGCGGGCCGAAGGGCTTGCTGTCAATTCTGATGAGCAAGCAGGCCGAATCGAACCTGATTCTGCCCGAGCATCTGAACGACAACAAAATCATCAACCAACTGATCGACCTGCACACCCGCGAGCCGAAAAAACCGGTGGTGCTGGTCACCAAAGACATCAACATGCGCCTCAAGGCGCGCGCCTGTGGCATCGATGCCGAGGACTACAGCACCGACCAACTGGTCGATGACGTGTCCCTGCTGCCCAACGGCTACCACAACATGACCGGCTCTTTCTGGGACCGCGTGAGCAAGGTCGACACCCGTCAGGATCACGGCCGCACCTGGCATCAAGTGCAACTGATCGATAACCTGCCGGCCGTGCACATCAACGAGTTCATCATTGATGAACAGGGCTTTGTCGGCTGGATCAAGGAGATTGACGAGGCCAAACTGCTGATCCTCGACCTGCATCAGGAACCGCTGCTGCACCAAGAGGCCTGGGGCCTCAAGCCGCGCGACATCTATCAAAGCCTGGCGTTGTACGCGCTGCTCGATCCGGACATTCATCTGGTCAACCTGTCGGGTGCCGCCGGTTCCGGTAAAACCATTCTGGCACTGGCCGCGGCGATCGAGCAGACCATGGTCAGCAAGCGTTATCGGCGCATCATCGCGACCCGCAGCGTGCAGGGCCTGGACCAGGAAATCGGCTTCCTGCCCGGCACCGAAGCGGAAAAAATGGAGCCGTGGCTGGGCGCCATCACCGACAACCTCGAAGCCTTGCACATGGATGACGAAAACACCCATGGCAGCGTCGATTACATCCTCAGCAAAGTGCCGTTGCAGTTCAAATCGCTCAACTACATTCGCGGGCGCAGCTTCCAGCAGAGCCTGATTCTGATCGACGAATGCCAGAACCTCACACCGCACCAGATGAAAACCATCATCACCCGTGCCGGCGCCGGTTCGAAAGTGGTGTGCCTGGGCAACCTCGCACAGATCGACACCCCTTACCTGTCCGCGACCAGCTCCGGGCTGACCTACCTGACCGAACGCTTCAAGGACTTCCCCAACGGGGTACACATCACCCTGCAAGGGGTGCCTCGCTCGATTCTGGCTGAATACGCCGAAACCCATCTGTAACTGCATCACAACCAAAACCGGGCGGCCACAGAGCCGCCCGGTTTTTTATGCCCTACGCAAATCAAAATGTAGGAGTGAGCCTGCTCGCGATAGCGTTCGATCAGTCGACATCGATGTTGAATATCAGACCGCTATCGCGAGCAGGCTCACTCCTACAGGGGATAGTGGTGATTTCATAATCAGTGATGCGGAAATTTGACCCGCAGGTTTACAATCCACGCTCCTGATCAGGAGTAATCCCGTGCTGACTCATCTCGATTCCCAAGGTCGCGCCAACATGGTCGACGTCACCGAAAAATCCGTGACGTTCCGTGAAGCGACGGCCCAAGCGCTGGTGCGCATGCTCCCCGCAACGCTGCAGATGATCGTCAGCGGCGGCCATCCCAAGGGCGACGTGTTCGCCGTGGCGCGCATTGCCGGCATTCAAGCGGCGAAGAAAACCAGCGATCTGATTCCCCTGTGCCATCCGCTGATGCTCACCGGCGTCAAAGTCGAACTCAGCGCGGATGGCGAAGACACCGTGCGCATCGTCGCCCGTTGCAAACTGTCCGGGCAGACCGGTGTGGAAATGGAAGCACTGACTGCCGCCAGCGTCGCCGCGCTGACCATTTACGACATGTGCAAAGCCGTCGATCGCGGCATGACCATCGAAAGCGTGCGCCTGCTGGAGAAGGTCGGCGGCAAGAGCGGGCACTTTCAGGCGGAGCAGCTATGAACCTGACCGTGAAGTTTTTTGCCCGCTACCGTGAAGCGCTGGGCGTGGATTCGGTAAAGGTTGAAGGTGATTTCGCTACTGTTGACGACGTGCGAGCGTTGCTGGTGCAGCGTGATGGCGCTGATGTGCTGAGCGAGCAGAATCTGATGTGCGCACGCAACGAAGACCTCTGCCAGCTCGACGAGCCAGTGGTCGATGGCGACGAAGTGGCGTTTTTCCCCACCGTGACCGGAGGCTGATCCATGGCGATTCGCGTGCAGGTCACGCCGTTCGATCCGGGTGCTGAAGTCAATGCGATGCACGCGGCCAATGTCGGCGTCGGCGCGGTGGTGAGTTTTGTCGGCTACGTGCGCGACTTCAATGATGGCCTGGATGTGGCGGGGATGTTCCTCGAACACTATCCGGGCATGACCGAAAAAGCCCTCGGCAAGATCGCCATCGAAGCCGAACAGCGCTGGCCGCTGCTGAAGCTGGAAGTGCTGCATCGCATCGGCGCGCTGGAACCGGGCGAACCGATCGTCTTCGTCGGCGCCGCCAGCGCCCATCGTCAGGCCGCATTCGATGCCTGCGCCTTCGTCATGGACTACCTGAAAACCCGCGCGCCGTTCTGGAAGAAAGAAAATACCAGCGATGGCCCGCGTTGGGTTGAAGGGCGCGACAGTGATCATGCTGCCGCCGATCGCTGGAAGAAATAAACCCTGAGTCGCCCTCTAGTCAGCCATCGCGAGCAGGCTCACTCCTACAATTGGAATGCGTTCCCCCTGTAGGAGTGAGCCTGCTCGCGATGACGTCATCTGCAACACCAAAAACCTCTGTCTTTGCCTGATTGACTGCCTATACATATAAGTCCAATATGGATTTATAAGTACAAAAAAGTGTCTCCCTCCGTTTCAGCTCTTTCTTGCCAAACCAACAACAACCCGCGAGAGAACGAACATGAAGAAACTCCCCCTCATCACCGGCCTGGCCCTCAGCCTGTTGGCCTCAGCCAGCGTGTTCGCCGCCGAGCAAACATTGCGCATCGGTATCGAAGCCGCTTACCCGCCGTTCGCCTCGAAAACCGACAAAGGCGAAATCGTCGGTTTCGACTACGACATCGGCAATGCCCTGTGTGCGCAGATGAAGGTCAAGTGCGTGTGGGTCGAAGGTGAGTTCGACGGTCTGATTCCTTCGTTGAAAGTGAAGAAGATCGACATGGCCCTGTCGTCGATGACCATCAACGAAGACCGCAAGAAGTCGGTGGATTTCAGCCACAAGTACTACTTCACTTCATCGCGCCTCGTAATGAAGGAGGGCGCCACGGTCGACGATCAATACGCCAGCCTCAAAGGCAAGAACGTCGGCGTGCAGCGCGCAACGACTACTGATCGTTATGCCACTGAGGTGTTCGAGCCGAAGGGCATCAACGTCAAGCGCTACAGCAACAACGAAGAGATCTACATGGACCTGGCGGCGGGGCGGCTGGATGCGATTTTTGCCGACACCATTCCGCTGAATGACTTTCTGTCGATGCCGCGTGGCAAGGGTTATGCGTTTGTCGGGCCTGAGTTGAAGGATCCGAAGTACGTCGGCGAGGGCGCGGGGATTGCGGTGCGCAAGGGCAATGCCGAACTGGTCAGCCAGTTGAATGGCGCCATTGATGGCATTCGCGCGAGTGGCGAGTATCAGAAGATTTCCGAGAAGTATTTCAAGTCCGACATCTACGGCGACTGATAGTCCGCTATCGCGAGCAGGCTCACTCCTACAGGGGGAACGCATTCCAAATGTAGGAGTGAGCCTGCTCGCGATGGCGTCAGAGAAATCACCGCAAATCTCTAGCCCTTCAATTCCTTCAAATGCTTGTACACCGTCGCCCGCCCCATATTCAGCACATTGGCCACATAGTTCGAGGCGCTCTTGCCCTTGAACGCGCCTTCCGCGTGCAGCGCCAGCACCAGTTCACGTTTGTGATCGCGGGTCAGCACATTCAGGCTTAGTTGCCGCTCACGCAGCCAGGCGTGCAGGAAGGTGTTGATGCGCTCCTGCCAGTCATCGCGAAACAGTGAGTCCGGTTGCGGGATCAGTTTGCTCGGCGACAGAAACAGGTCCAGCGCAGCCTTGGCGTTCTCGAACAGCGAAATATTCAGATTGATGCACAGCACCGCCAGCGGCATGCCTTCACTGTCGCGCAGGACGCTGCTCAGGCTGCGAATCTTCTGACCGTCCCAATTGAGCTTTTCGTACGGACCGATATTGCGGTCGCTGACATCCTCGCTGAGCATGTCTTCCAGTGACGAGTCGTCGCCGATCTCACGTTTGGACAGGTTATTGGCGATGTAGTCGACCTTCTGCGTGCGCAGGTCGTGCAGCACCACTTCGGCGTGCGGAAAGAACAGCGTGGCGATGGCATCGGCGATGGCACGGAAGTTATCCAGCGCCGGGTCGAATTCAGGGGCGGTCATGACAGTGGAACTCCAGGCAGCGTCAACGCCCCCTTGATCAGGAGGCGTTGCGAGTGTGCCGCAATCCGTTGGGCGCGTCATCCGGGTGGACGATCAGGCGAGGCGGGCAGGCGAGAGCATGGCGCTGCTCAGGCCGAAGTTGTGCAAGTGCTCCGGCAGTGGCTCGCCGCGCACCAACGCCGCGCTGGCCTGGCCCATCGCTGGCGAAGTCTGAATGCCGTAGCCACCTTGCGCGGCGACCCAGAACAATCCCGGCACTTGCGAATCGAAACCGCTGAGCAGATCACCGTCGGCGACGAAACTGCGCAGCCCGGCCCAGGTGCGAGTCGGGCGGCGGATGGTCAGCGTGGTGGCTTCTTCGATCTGGTAAATGCCCATGGCGATATCCAGTTCTTCCGGCTGCACGTCGTGGGGTTCGACCGGGTCGGCGTTGGCCGGCGAGCCGAGAAACATGCCGGCGTCTGGCTTCATATAGAAGGATTCGTCGAGGCTGACCAGCATCGGCCAATGATGAATATCGACACCTTCGGGGCCGGCGAAGATGAACGCGGCGCGGCGTTTTGGTTGCAGGCCCAGCGGCTTGGCACCCGCCAGTGAACCGATCTTGTCGGCCCAGGCGCCGGCGGCGTTGATGATCACCGGCGCGCTGAAGGTCTCACCGTTGGTCTGCACATGCCAAAGGCCAGCGGTGTCACGGCTGAGGCCAAGCACTTCGCAATCAGTGCGCACTTCGCCATTGTTGCGACGAATGCCGCGCAGGTAGCCCTGATGCAAGGCGTCGGTGTCGATGTCGCTGGCGCTTGGATCGTAGATCGCGCCATGGACTTTTTCCCGACGCAGGATCGGCAGGCGTGCGCAGGCTTCGTCGGCGCTGAGCAATTGCATCTCAGGCACGGTGGCTTTGGCGCTGAGGTATTGGTTGTTCAGTTCGGCGGGGTCGCCGGTGAAATCGACGGTCATTTCGCCGCGCGGGGTCAGCAGCGGGTGTTCGCAGAAGCCGGCCGGCGGATGATCGAAAAACTCGCGGCTGGCCTGGGTCAGTGCACGTACCTGCGGTGTGCCATAGGCTGCAGTGAACAGCGCGGCGGAGCGCCCGGTGGAGTGATAGGCCGGGTGGGATTCGCGTTCGAGCACGATCACTTTGCCGTGCGGCGACAGCCAGAAACCGCTGGAAGCGCCGGCAATCCCGCCGCCGATGATGATGAAATCTGCCTGGCTCATGAGGTTCTCCAGTGGGTACGCAATATCCAATAGTTCGCTATCCCCTGTAGGAGTGAGCCTGCTCGCGATAGCGGTGTATCAGGCAACAATAATGCTCAATGTAAGACCGCTATCGCGAGCAGGCTCACTCCTACAGGGATATGTGGTGTTAGTGGGTTAGGTGGTAAATCGCATTGGCGAGGGCTATGTCTTCCAGGCCAAGGCCGATTGAGCGGAAAAACACGTGACGGTCGTAATCCGGGCGCTGGACTTTCTCGCTGAGCAAGTCGGCGAGGTCACCAACAATCGAATCCTGGCTCCAGCCATGCTGTTCACTGGCAATCAACATCTCACCCGCCGACCCCGGCGTGGTCAGACGATAGTCGCAGAACACCTGCATGTCGCTGAGGCTCTGCGGCGGCACTTCGTGGGCGCGTGGGGCGTTGGTGCTGATCGAGGTGATCAGGGCCGGTTTGCTCAAGGTGTCGGGATCGATCACCGGCCCTGCTGACGAAGTGCAGAGCATGATTACGTCGGCCCCGGCGAGGGCGGCTTCACGGCTGTCAGCGATCGTCAGCGCAGGCGTGATGGCTTTCAACAGTGCCTGGGTTTGCGCGTCGGCGGACAGACTTGGCGAATACAGGCTGATGCTCTGCCAATCACGCAGCGATTTCACGTAGTGCAAATGCGCCTGGGCAACCTTGCCGCTGCCGATGATCGCCAGTTGCGTGGCATTCAGCGGCGCGAGGGCGTCGACCGCCACGGCGGTGGTCGCAGCGGTGCGCGCGGTGGTCAGTTCACCGGCATCGCAGAGCAGCAGCGGCTGACCGGTTTTCATCGACATCAACAAAGTCCATGCCGTGACCAACGGGCCTTGCTCGCGAACGATGTACGGCGAGGTCTTCACACCGTACACGCCGTCCTCTGCCAGCACGCCCAGATAATTGATGAAGTCGCCGGCACCCTGCGGGAATTCCACCAGTTGCTGCGCCGGCTGCACGGCGTGTCCGGCAGCCAGGTCTCGGAACAGCTTGCGCAGGATCTGCGGCACATCGATGCGCGCCAGCAACTCGCGGGCCTGATGCTGGTCGATCACGTAGGGCGTACTGGACATATCAGGCTCCGAAAACGAAATACAAACTTATTTGTCCATTATGGACTTTTAGTTTTCTCTCGCAAGCACCTGATCAAACACCAGTCGAAAAAAAAGCGCAGTCCGTTGCCGGCTGCGCTTTTCTTTTAAACGTCGTTTACTGCGGACGCTTGCGCTCAACCGCACGCAACAGATGCGTCGGCGGCGTTTCACAGCTGATCTTGCGACCGAGCTTCTCTTCGATGGACGGCAACTGGTAAGAGTCGTCCTCACCGGCGAAGCTGATCGACACGCCATCGGCGCCAGCACGACCGGTACGGCCGATGCGGTGCACGTAGTCGTCCGGGACTTCCGGCAGAGTGAAGTTGATCACGTGGCTGATGCCGTCGATGTGAATGCCGCGACCGGCGACATCGGTGGCGACGAGCACGCGAATCTTGCCTTCGCGGAAACCTTCGAGGGTCTTGATGCGTTTGTGCTGTGGCACGTCGCCGGACAACTGCGCAGCATTCACACCGTCGCGCACCAGACGCTCTTCGATACGGCGCACTTCGTCCTTGCGGTTGGCGAAGACCATCACCCGCTCCCAGCCATTATCGTTGACCAGGTTGTAGAGCAGTTTGTACTTGTCGGCACCGGCCACCGCATAGATGTGTTGCTCGACGTTTTCGCTGGCGACGTTGGTGACTTCGATTTCGACGATGGACGGATCGGTCGTCCATTGCTTGGCCAGGTTCATTACGTCTTCGGTGAAGGTCGCGGAGAACAGCAGGGTCTGGCGCTCGGACTTCGGCGGGGTCTGGCGAATGATCTGGCGCACTTGCGGGATGAAACCCATGTCGAGCATGCGGTCAGCTTCGTCCAGCACCATCACTTCGACCATGTCCAGGTGCACGTCGCCACGCTGGTTGAAGTCGAGCAGACGGCCCGGAGTTGCCACAAGAATGTCGCAGTGGCGCGCTTCGAGGTGCTTGAGCTGCTTGTCGAAGTCCATGCCACCCACAAACGTCATGACGTTGAGGCCGGTGTATTTGGTCAGGTCGGCGGCGTCCTTGGCGATCTGCACCACCAGCTCACGGGTCGGCGCGATGATCAGCGCACGGGGTTCGCCCATGTAGCGTTCTTTCGGCGGCGGCGTTTGCAGCAGTTGGGTGATGATCGAGATCAGGAACGCGGCAGTCTTGCCAGTACCGGTCTGCGCGCGGCCAATGGCGTCTTTGCCGGCGAGGGTGAAGCCCAGCACCTGCGCCTGGATCGGCGTGCAATACGGAAAGCCCAGATCCTGAATGGCGTGCATCAGTTCTGGCGACAGCTTGAAATCGTGGAAGCGGGTTTTGCCTTCCTGTGGCTCGACGACGAAATCTTCGAGTTTCCATGGAATCACCGGTGCCTTGGGCTTCGGTTCGCGACGCGGTCTGGCCGGTTTCGGCTCTTCATTGCGCGCAGGCTCGGCGGCGATTGGCGCGGCCGGAGCGGGTTGCGGGTCTTGCTTCGGTGCTGCTACGGCAGCGGGGCGGTCGGCCTGGGGCGCATCGTTGCGATGACCGGGGGCGTGCGACGGCGCACTGGGAACTGGCGCGAGCTGCTCAGCCTCGCTTTTACCGAACATCTTCTTGAGTGCTTTGAGCACGGTCATCTCATCAATTGGTTAAGGAATGTACGCCGGCCAGTGTAATGCAAGAAACGGGCGCGGCGTAGTGTGATGATCAAAGGGCAGGCATTGCTGGCGTGATCAGCGCAGACGTTCGCTCAACCAAACGCCGATGTCGCGAATTTCCTCGGGTAACACTTCGTGCTCCATTGGGTATTCCTGCCATGTCACGGTGACACCATGCTTCACCAAATGCTCATAGGCACTGCGCCCCATCGAGTTCTGCACCACGCCATCGAACTGGCCGTGCAGGCATATCGCGGGAATCCGCTGCTGACTGGCTGAAAGCTCCATCTCATCGCTGAAGGTCGGCGCATACGTCGACAACGCCAGCACACCGCCCAACGGCCCCTGCCATTTCACAAAAGCGGTGTGCAACACCACAGCGCCACCCTGGGAAAAACCGGCGAGGAAAATCCGCGAGGCGTCTATTCCGCTGGCGCGCTCGTTTTCGATCAATTGAATGATGCGATCCGCCGACGCTTCCAACTGCTCACGGTCAATCGCCCGCGCCGGGCTCATGGCTTTGATGTCGTACCAGCTCGGCATGGCATATCCGCCATTTATCGTCACTGCAAGTGTGGGCGCCTGCGGCAGGACGAAGCGCGTGCTCAGCAGGCTTTCCTGCAACGCCTCGGCGACCGGCAGGAAGTCGTAGCGGTCGGCGCCGAGGCCGTGCAGCCAGATCACGCAGGCGTCTGCGGGCTTAACAGGCTGAAGAATCAAGGGCTCGGTCATGTCTGCTCCAAATATGTGCGGGCGCTCTCATTAAGTGCGTGATTCGAGTGCGCGTCCGGTTGATCCGTTAAGAAGATGTCGCAAGGTTACAAGTTTTGCTATTGACCTGTCGCCGAATCGATTCCGCGACAGGTGTGGTACGGGCTTTGCTATGGAAGGTTTTGTACGAAACATCCTACGCGTGGCGGTAACACTATCAGTGTACGACCCGCGACGGGATGGCAAAGAATCCGGTGATGGATGTTCGCCAATGGCCGCTACGGGCGCAGCGAACGTGAAAGGGCTACAGCCCGTTCGGCCGATTGGTGAGAAGTGAGTTGTCCATGATGTGGATTTTCTCCTACTAGACTCATAGCGAAGGTCTTACGTCGGTTGACCCCAAAAAAAGCCAACACGGGTCAACAACGCCTCAAAAGGGTGCGACTGGACTCAAGCTCCGACACAACAAGAGCAAAACTGGAGGTTTGAATGAAGATGTTGAAATCCACCCTGGCCATCGTGACTGCAGCAACAGTACTCGGTGTCAGCGGGTTCGCTCAGGCGGGTGCAACCCTGGATGCAGTGCAGAAGAAAGGTTTTGTGCAGTGTGGCGTGAGCGACGGTCTGCCGGGCTTCTCGGTACCGGACGCGACCGGCAAGATCCTCGGGATCGACGCTGACGTCTGCCGCGCTGTGGCCGCTGCCGTCTTCGGCGACGCGACCAAGGTCAAGTTCAGTCAGTTGAACGCCAAGGAGCGCTTCACCGCGCTGCAATCGGGCGAGATCGACATTCTGTCGCGCAACACCACCATGACCAGTTCGCGTGACGCGGGCATGGGCCTGAAATTCCCGGGCTTCATTACCTACTACGACGGCATCGGCTTCCTGGTGAACAACAAGCTGGGCGTGAAGAGTGCCAAAGAGCTGGACGGTGCAACCATCTGCATCCAGGCCGGTACCACCACCGAGCTGAACGTTTCCGACTACTTCCGCGGCAACGGTCTGAAATACACCCCGATCACTTTCGACACCTCCGATGAAAGCGCCAAGTCGCTGGAATCCGGTCGTTGCGATGTGCTGACCTCCGACAAGTCCCAGCTGTTCGCCCAGCGCTCCAAGCTGGCCTCGCCGAAGGACTACGTGGTTCTGCCGGAAACCATTTCCAAAGAACCGCTGGGCCCGGTCGTACGTAACGGCGACGACGAGTGGCTGGCCATCGTCCGTTGGGTTGGCTACGCGCTGCTCAACACCGAAGAAGCCGGCATCACGTCGAAGAACGTCGAAGCTGAAGCCAAGTCGACGAAGAACCCGGACGTTGCCCGTATGCTCGGCGCTGACGGCGAGTACGGCAAAGACCTGAAACTGCCGAAAGACTGGGTTGTGCAGATCGTCAAACAAGTCGGCAACTACGGCGAAATCTTCGAGAAAAACCTCGGCAAGGGTACTCCGCTGGAAATCGACCGCGGCTTGAACGCCCTGTGGAACAACGGCGGCATTCAGTACGCACCACCAGTGCGCTAATGGTTCTATCGCCCGGCGGGCCAACCGCCGGGTGATGTTCTTGTTCCATTTTTTCCGGGGCACTTCATGCAAAATTCAATCGGCGCACCAAAGCAGAGGCTCAGCCTCAGCGATCCACGAGTGCGTGCGTGGCTATTCCAGATCATCACCGTTGTGGCGGTGGTCTCGCTGGGCTGGTACCTGTTCGACAACACGCAAACCAACCTTCAGCACCGGGGCATTACCTCCGGTTTCGGCTTTCTGGAGCGCAGTGCCGGATTCGGCATCGCTCAACACCTGATCGACTACACCGAAGCGGACAGCTATGGCCGCGTCTTCGTCATCGGTCTGCTCAACACCCTGCTGGTGACTGTGATCGGCGTGGTTCTGGCGACGATCCTCGGCTTCATCATCGGTGTAGCGCGGCTGTCGCAGAACTGGATCATCAGCAAACTGGCGACGGTGTATGTGGAAGTGTTCCGCAATATTCCGCCGCTGCTGCAAATCCTGTTCTGGTACTTCGCGGTATTCCTGACCATGCCGGGGCCGCGCAACAGCCATAATTTCGGCGACACCTTCTTCGTCAGCAGCCGTGGCCTGAACATGCCAGCCGCGCTGGCGGCTGATGGTTTCTGGGCGTTCGTGCTCAGCATCGTGGTGGCCATTGTCGGCATCGTGCTGATGACGCGCTGGGCCGACAAGCGCTTTGAAGAAACCGGCGTACCGTTTCACAAGTTCTGGGTGGGGCTGGCGATTCTGCTGGTGATCCCGGCGTTGTGCGCATTGATCTTCGGCGCACCGCTGCATTGGGAAATGCCCGAGCTCAAAGGCTTCAACTTTGTTGGCGGCTGGGTGCTGATCCCGGAACTGCTTGCCTTGACCCTGGCCCTGACCGTGTACACCGCGGCGTTCATCGCCGAGATCGTGCGTTCGGGGATCAAGTCGGTCAGCCATGGCCAGACTGAGGCGGCGCGTTCCCTCGGCCTGCGCAACGGTCCGACCCTGCGCAAGGTGATCATTCCGCAAGCCCTGCGCGTGATCATTCCGCCGCTGACCAGCCAATACCTCAACCTGGCGAAAAACTCTTCGCTGGCGGCCGGTATCGGTTATCCGGAAATGGTGTCGCTGTTCGCCGGCACGGTGCTTAACCAGACCGGTCAGGCGATCGAGGTGATTGCCATCACCATGAGCGTGTACCTGGCGATCAGTATCAGCATTTCCCTGCTGATGAACTGGTACAACAAGCGCATTGCGCTGATCGAGCGGTAAGGAAAAGCGCATGAGTACTCATACTTTCAAACCCGACATGCCCCCACCGAACAGCAGCATCGGCGTGGTGGCGTGGATGCGCGCGAACATGTTCTCCAGCTGGCTCAACACCCTGCTGACGCTGTTTGCGTTCTACCTGATCTACCTCGTGGTGCCGCCGATCCTCAGCTGGGCGATTGTCGATGCCAACTGGGTCGGCACCACCCGCGCCGACTGCACCAAGGAAGGCGCCTGCTGGGTGTTCATTCAGCAGCGTTTCGGCCAGTTCATGTACGGCTACTACCCGACGGAACTGCGCTGGCGTGTCGACCTGACCGTGTGGCTGGCGGTGATCGGCGCGGCGCCATTGTTCATCTCGCGTGTGCCGCGTAAAGCGATCTACGGGCTGAGCTTCCTGGTGCTGTACCCGATCATTGCCTTCACCCTGTTGCACGGCGGTTTCGGTCTGACCCCGGTGGCAACCAGCCAGTGGGGCGGCCTGATGCTGACCCTGGTGATCGCCACTGTCGGTATCGCGGGAGCTTTGCCACTGGGGATCGTGCTGGCGCTGGGTCGTCGTTCGAACATGCCGGCGATTCGTGTGGTCTGCGTGACCTTCATCGAGTTCTGGCGCGGCGTGCCGTTGATCACGGTGCTGTTCATGTCCTCGGTGATGCTGCCGCTGTTCCTGCCGGAAGGCATGAACTTCGACAAACTGCTGCGGGCACTGATCGGCGTGATCCTGTTCCAGTCGGCCTATGTCGCCGAAGTGGTGCGCGGTGGTCTGCAAGCGATCCCCAAAGGTCAGTACGAAGCAGCTGCAGCGATGGGCCTCGGTTACTGGCGCTCGATGGGCCTGGTGATTTTGCCGCAAGCCCTGAAGCTGGTGATCCCCGGCATCGTCAACACCTTTATTGCGCTGTTCAAGGACACCAGCCTTGTGATCATCATTGGCCTGTTTGACCTGCTCAACAGCGTAAAACAAGCCGCTGCCGACCCGAAATGGCTGGGCATGGCCACCGAAGGCTACGTGTTCGCCGCCTTGGTGTTCTGGATTTTCTGTTTTGGTATGTCGCGCTATTCCATGCATCTGGAACGCAAGCTCGACACTGGCCACAAGCGTTAGGAGTTGTGTAAATGAGTGAAGCAATCAAAAAGCCTGTAGGTTCTGAAGGCATTATTCAGATGCAGGGCGTCAACAAGTGGTACGGCCAGTTCCACGTGCTCAAAGACATCAATCTCAACGTCAAACAGGGCGAGCGTATCGTCCTGTGCGGCCCGTCGGGGTCGGGTAAGTCGACGACGATTCGCTGCCTCAATCGTCTGGAAGAACACCAGCAGGGCCGCATCGTCGTCGACGGCGTGGAACTGACCAACGACCTCAAGCAGATCGAAGCGATCCGCCGTGAAGTCGGCATGGTGTTCCAGCACTTCAACCTGTTCCCGCACCTGACCATTTTGCAGAACTGCACCCTGGCACCAATGTGGGTACGCAAGATGCCCAAGCGCAAGGCCGAGGAAATCGCCATGCATTATCTGGAACGCGTACGCATTCCGGAGCAGGCGCACAAATTCCCGGGACAACTGTCCGGTGGTCAGCAGCAGCGTGTGGCGATTGCTCGCGCCCTGTGCATGAAACCGAAAATCATGCTGTTCGATGAACCGACTTCAGCGCTCGATCCGGAGATGGTGAAGGAAGTACTCGACACCATGATCGGTCTGGCTGAAGACGGCATGACCATGCTCTGCGTGACCCACGAGATGGGCTTTGCCCGTACCGTGGCCAACCGTGTGATCTTCATGGACAAGGGTGAGATCGTTGAACAGGCGGCGCCGAATGACTTCTTCGATAATCCGCAGAATGAGCGGACGAAGTTGTTCTTGAGTCAGATTTTGCATTGATGGTTTGTGAGTAAAACAAACCCGGCCTTGTGCCGGGTTTGTTTTTTATGGGTCAGGAAACGGTGAGGGTTTCGTGTTCCTTGTGCACCGTGTACTTGAACGCACCTCTCAAGTCAGCCCCTTCGGCCAAGACTTTCGCATCGGCAAGCAAGTGCGGGTAACGATCCAGCAGCCGCATCAAAAGCATCAACGCCTTTGGCGGCAGCAATTCCCCTCGTTCGTACCTAGAAAATGCGTTGTGGCCTCCACCTGACAGCAGTTGCACCGTCTCTTTTTGCGTCAGGTGCAATTTGCGCCGGATGCGCTTCATCTCGGAACCGATCATTTGTCGGGCAGCGATAACCAACTCATCGCCTGCTTGCGTGTAACGATCAGCGCTATCGGTGCCGTCATCCCACTCGACTTCCCCGCACTGCCGGCATTCCCAGCCAGCAAGATCATCTACGCGGCGCTCCATGCCTTTGACACTCAGGGTTTCACCGCGACCCTCGAAATGCCTCATTCCCTCACGGGCACCACAGCTGAAACATTGCCGGGTTTTCATGGGTTTTTCTCCTTGAAGGAGATTATCGGTGCGCCGCCGGCAGGGCGGTATGTCACCTTGATGTAAATCTCCAGGCCTTTTGAGTTGATGTGATACACGTCCTGCCAGACTCGATGATCGTCGTAGGTTGTCATCGATTTGTACAACATCCTGTTCTGCAACTCGAAAACGATCTCCTGCATTTCTGCGAAGCTAAAACCGAGATCGAGACCGGTTTTTTCCGCGGTCTTGGTGAAAGCTTGTCTGCCAAGTCGTCTGACTTCCGCCTTAATCACCGCCAAGTCGTAATGGGGTGTGTTCTTCTCCATAAGAAACCAAAACCCTGTCCCTGAAATTACCCTTAAAGGGTAATTTTGACCAATCGAAAATGCCGCTCCATGTGTCTCCGATTGACCCTAGGTGGTTGCCGTCCTACACGGGTCTGACTAACATGTCAGAAAATTCATCCTATGATTGGATGAAAGGGCGAATCCTATGTCAGACATTTCTCCACTCGTTAAGCGATCCCTGGTCGATCAGGCCTTGGATCAACTCCGTCAGCGCATCAACAGCGGTGCCTGGCAGGTTGGCGAGCGTTTGCCGACCGAACCCGAGCTGTGCGCCGAGCTGGGCATCAGCCGCAACACCGTGCGCGAAGCCATGCGCGTGCTGGCGTTTTCAGGGCTGATCGAGATTCGTCAGGGCGATGGCAGTTATCTGCGCGCAGTGGTCGATCCGATGGATACCCTGAAAGCGCTGTCGCAATGCTCGCTGGAACAGGCACGGGAAACCCGCCACATCCTCGAAGTCGAGGCCATCGGCCTGGCGGCGTTACGTCGTACCGAAGAAGACCTCGTCGCATTGCGTGAGGCGCTCGGCACCAGCGGCAGCCACTACCACGGCGATCTCGACACCTACATCGCCTGCGATCTGGTGTTCCACCGCCGTCTGGTCGATGCCGCGCACAACCCGACCCTCAGCGAGCTTTATCGCTATTTCTCCAGCATCGTCGGCGCGCAATTGCGCCAGACCCTGAACATCGTCCCGCGCCGTCAGGAAGTGTTCGACCTGCACATCGCGTTGCTCGATGCGGTCGAACAACGCGACCCGGAACGGGCCAAAGCCTTGTCGAGGCAGTTGATCAATGAACCTTGAAACCGAGAAATCCATGTCCCGCAGTGAGATATCCACAACCCCCAAACGTACGGCAGAACTTGAAGAACTGCTGATCGACGCCGAGGCTGACGACGAGCAAGTGCAACAAAGCCATCCGCTGGTGCGCCGGCCGTGGCTGTTGCTGCTCGGCTTGATTCTGGTCGCGCTGAATTTGCGTCCGGCGCTGTCGAGCATGGCGCCGCTGCTCAGTGATGTGTCGAAAAGCCTCGGATTATCGGCAGCTCAGGCCGGTTTGCTGACCACGTTGCCGGTGCTTTGCCTCGGTTTGTTTGCACCCTTGGCGCCGATTCTGGCGCGACGTTTTGGCGCTGAGCGGGTGGTGCTGGGGATTTTGTTGGCGTTGGCCGGCGGTATCATTTTGCGCAGCAACTTCGGTGAGATCGGCCTGTTCGCCGGCAGCGTATTGGGTGGCGCCAGCATCGGCATCATCGGTGTTCTGTTGCCGGGGATCGTCAAGCGCGACTTCGCCAAACACGCCGGCACCATGACCGGCGTCTACACCATGGCGTTGTGTCTGGGCGCGGCGATGGCGGCCGGTTCCAGCGTGCCGTTGAGTGAGCATTTTGGTGGCAGCTGGGCGATGGGCCTGGGTTTCTGGGTGATTCCAGCTTTGGTGGCGGCGGTGTTCTGGCTGCCGCAAGTCGGGCAAAAGCATGGCGCGCACAACGTCGCCTATCGCGTGCGCGGTCTGCTGCGTGATCCGCTGGCCTGGCAGGTGACCTTGTACATGGGTCTGCAATCATCGCTGGCCTACATCGTCTTCGGCTGGTTGCCGTCGATCCTGATCGGTCGTGGACTGACACCAACCCAGGCCGGTCTGGTGTTGTCCGGTTCGGTGATCATTCAACTTGCCAGCTCGTTGGCCGCGCCGTGGCTGGCGACGCGTGGCAAGGATCAGCGTCTGGCGATTGTGGTGGTGATGGCGCTGACCCTTGGCGGTCTGTTCGGCTGCCTGTACGCGCCGATCGAAGGCCTGTGGGGCTGGGCGATTCTACTGGGGCTGGGGCAGGGTGGTACGTTCAGTCTGGCGCTGACGTTGATCGTGCTGCGTTCGCGCGATTCCCATGTTGCGGCGAACCTGTCGAGCATGTCCCAGGGTTTCGGTTACACGCTGGCGTCGATGGGGCCGTTTGCGGTCGGCGTGGTGCATGACTGGACCGGCGGCTGGAATGCGGTGGGCTGGATCTTCGGCATCATTGGTACAGGCGCGATCATCGCCGGGCTTGGCGCCGGGCGGGCGCTGTACGTGCAAGTGCAAAGCGAAAGAATCTGACGCGGTTCAAACTGTAGGCCTTCGCCTGCTCGCGATAGCTTTATACCAGTCAACGTTGCGCTGACTGACACACCGCTATCGCGAGCAGGCGAAGGCCTACATGGGTTTTGTGTACAGCGGGTATTCGGTGTGCGAATGCCGATAGTGTTTCTGCGCATTGCAGATTATCGTGCTGGCAATCTGTACCTATTTTGGAGATTGCCCATGAGCGAAGCCCACGCCGCGTTGATCACCCGCTTTTACCAGGCCTTCCAGCGCCTCGATGCCGAAGCCATGGCCGCGTGCTACACCGACGATGTAGTGTTCAGCGATCCGGCTTTCGGTGAACTGCGCGGGCGCGATGCTGGCGACATGTGGCGCATGCTCACCACTCGGGCCAAGGATTTCTCGCTGACCTTCGACAACGTCCGCGCCGATGAGCGCAGCGGCGGCGCACATTGGGTCGCGACCTACCTGTTCAGCCAGACCGGCAACATCGTCATCAACGATATCCAGGCCCGTTTCGTCTTCCGAGACGGCAAGATCTGCGAACACCACGATCACTTCGATCTGTGGCGCTGGTCGCGTCAGGCCCTGGGTTTCAAAGGCCTGCTACTGGGCTGGACACCGCTGGTGCGCAACGCCGTACGCGCTCAGGCGCTGAAGGGACTGAAGGCATTCCAGGCCGGGCGCTGATAAGATCGCCGCCTGTTTCCTACTCGTCTTGATCCCGAAGTGACCAGCCTTAGCGAAAAATCTGTCGAAGTTGCCGAACCAGTGAGCAAGTCCTGGTTCGTCTACCTCGTGCGCGCCGCCAATGGCTCGTTGTATTGCGGGGTCAGCGATGATCCAGTGCGCCGCTTCGCCAAGCATCAAAGCGGCAAAGGCGCGCGGTTCTTTCTCTCCAGCCCGGCGATGGCGCTGGTCTACACCGAGCTGTGCCGCGACAAGAGCGATGCGCTGCGTCAGGAACGCTTGATCAAAAAACTCAGGAAGAGCGCCAAGGAATGTCTGGTTGCGTCTTATCAATCTGACTGATCAGTTCCCATCAGGCAGATCTGTAGGCTGCTAAGCAAATGCACGCTAAGCTGCCGGCTCACTATCTGAGCGGCGGAGCCGAGCATGTCCGAGTTGATTCTCCACCATTACCTGACCTCTCCATTTGCCGAGAAGGCCCGCCTGTTGCTGGGCTTCAAAGGCTTGTCGTGGCGCTCGGTGCATATCTCGCCGGTGATGCCGAAACCGGATCTGACCGCGCTGACTGGCGGCTACCGCAAGACCCCGGTGCTGCAGATTGGCGCTGATATCTATTGCGACACATCGCTGATCGCCCGTCGCCTGGAGCAGGAAAAGGCCTTGCCGGCGTTCTTTCCCGAGGGCCAGGAATTCACCGCCGCCAGTTTTGCCACATGGGCTGATTCGGTGGTGTTCCAGCATGCGGTGAGCCTGGTGTTTCAGCCGGAATCGGTGGCGGTGCGCTTCGCCAAGTTGCCGCCGGAAGCGATCAAGGCTTTTATCGCCGACCGCGCCGGTCTGTTCAGTGGTGGCAGCGCCACGCGTTTGTCCGCTGAGCAGGCCAAACATCAGTGGCCGACGATCATGGCGCGTCTGGAGCAGCAGTTACAGCGCGAGCAGGGCGACTTCCTGTTCGGCGAGCCGTCGATTGCCGACTTCGCGCTGGCGCATCCGCTGTGGTTCCTCAAGGCTACGCATGTCACGGCTCCGCTGGTGGATGAATATCCGGCTGTTGCGGCCTGGTTGAGTCGAGTACTGGGCTTTGGCCATGGCGCAGCCAGTGCGATGACGTCGGAAGAGGCGCTGGAGGTTGCACGCAGCGCGACACCGGCGGTGTTGCCGGATGAGCAGTTCGTAGATCCGAATGGGTTCAAGGCTGGGCAGCAGGTGGCGATCTCGGCGACCGATTACGGGGTTGATCCGGTGGTGGGTGAGTTGCTGTTTGCCGGTAGCGAAGAGTTGATCATTCGTCGTGAAGATGAGCGTGGCGGTGTGGTGCATGTGCACTTCCCGCGATTCGGCTTCCGTATCGAAGCACGCTGATCTCTCAAGTCTGATGCAAAACTTTGTAGGAGTGAGCCTGCTCGCGATAGCGGTGTGTCAATCGGCGGATTTATCGACTGACACACCGCTATCGCGAGCAGGCTCACTCCTACAGGTTATTTCAGGGCGGCGAGGATTTCGTCCGGGTCAAACCCGCGAATCAATGTGCCGTTAACGTCGATCAGCGGTATCCCGCGCCCACCCAATGCCTCATACGCCTTGCGCGCTTCGGCATCCTTCTCGATATCGAACTCCTTGAACGGTATCCCCTTGCTGTCGAGAAAACGTTTGGTCTGCTTGCAGTAGCCGCACCAGTCGGTGGCGTAGAGCACGACGTTGGCCTGCGCGCGCGTCTGCTCGGCAACCATCTGCGACGGGTTGAACACCCGCTCGATCTTGCCCCAGTTCTGATAGACCACGACCACCAGCAGAACCAGCGCAACTTTCTTCAGCACATTGCCGAGCATCAGTTACGCCGCTTCAGCTGATCGGTGAGCGACGTCGGCAAGCCTTTGATCACCAGCGTGCCAGCCTCTTCGTCGTATTCGATCTTCGAGCCCAGCAGGTGCGCTTCAAAGCTGATCGACAGGCCTTCGGCGCGCCCGGTGAAGCGGCGGAATTGATTCAGGGTACGTTTGTCTGCCGGAATCTCTGGCGATAGGCCGTAATCCTTGTTGCGGATGTGATCGTAGAAGGCTTTCGGACGCTCTTCGTCGATCAGCTCGGAGAGCTCTTCCAGGCCCATCGGTTCGCCGAGTTTGGCCTGGCTGCTGGCGTAATCGACCAGGGTCTTGGTCTTCTCGCGGGCGGATTCTTCCGGCAAGTCTTCGCTCTCGACGAAGTCGCTGAAAGCCTTGAGCAACGTACGGGTTTCGCCCGGGCCGTCGACGCCTTCCTGGCAGCCGATGAAGTCGCGGAAGTATTCCGAGACCTTTTTGCCGTTCTTGCCTTTGATGAACGAGATGTACTGCTTGGACTGTTTGTTGTTCTGCCACTCGGATACGTTGATCCGCGCCGCCAGATGCAATTGGCCGAGGTCGAGGTGGCGCGACGGGGTCACGTCCAGCTCATCGGTCACCGCCACGCCTTCGCTGTGGTGCAGCAGGGCGATCGCCAGGTAATCGGTCATGCCTTGTTGATAGTGGGCGAACAGTACGTGGCCGCCGACCGACAGGTTCGACTCTTCCATCAATTTTTGCAGGTGCTCGACCGCGACTTTGCTGAACGCGGTGAAGTCCTTGCCGCCTTCCATGTATTCCTTCAGCCAGCCGCTGAACGGGAACGCACCGGATTCCGGATGAAACAGGCCCCAGGCTTTGCCCTGTTTGGCGTTATAGCTTTCGTTGAGGTCGGCGAGCATGTTTTCGATGGCTGCAGACTCGGCCAGTTCCGTGTCACGGGCGTGCAGAACTGCGGGCGTGCCGTCGGGTTTTTTGTCGATCAGGTGGACGATGCAATGACGGATCGGCATGGGCTTCTCGGCTGTTGGAAGGGAGGAGGGCAGGCTCCCCCGAAAAAGCGCCCAGTGTACCGCAACCATTGGTTTTGGCGCGGGTTGTAGGGCAAAACCGGGGCGCGCACTGACGCATATGCAGTTTTTTACCGATTTAGAGCAATAAAGCTGACCAAATGGGTAGCTAGAGGCGGATATTTCCCCGTCTCTGTGCTAGTTTTGCCCGGTCTTACGCGAAGTCACTGCGTTAAGCGTGCAATCAGCATTTGTCAGGTCGAACCAAACCCTGATTTCGGTATCTATAACCCGACTCGTCGTGGTTATCGCCGAGGGTGCCAGATCCAGAAGATCGGGCTCGATGGCTGACACTGCACTCTGCAATCCATATGAATTTGATAGGGAAGGAACACTACATGGCTCTTACTAAAGACCAACTGATCGCCGACATCGCTGAAGCTATCGACGCGCCGAAAACCACCGCGCGTAACGCTCTGGACCAACTGGGCCAAATCGTTGCCGATCAGCTGGAAAACGGCGGCGAAATCACCTTGCCAGGTATCGGCAAGCTGAAAGTGACCGAGCGTCCTGCCCGCACTGGCCGTAACCCTTCGACTGGCGCTGCCATCGAAATCCCTGCTAAGAAAGTGATCAAGCTGGTTGTGGCCAAAGGCCTGACCGACGCTGTGAACAAGTAAGACGCAGTAATAAAAAACCGTGCACCGGAGCGATCCGGGCACGGTTTTTTTGTGCCTGCGATTTGGCGAGGCACTTGAACCAATGTGGGAGCGAGCCTGCTCGCGAAAGTGGTGGGTCAGTCGATATTGAAGCTAACTGACACACCGCCTTCGCGAGCAGGCTCGCTCCCACAGGGGCATCTGCGCAGCTATCAGCGTACCCAGCGCTCGCGGCGCCAGATCTGCTGCTCGGACTTGGTCTGGAAAGTCCAGGCCACAAAGCGGCTCTGCTTCTGGCCCTGAGACATCTCGACGACCTGGCTTTCCAGCACGCCGGCCTTTTTCAGCGCGGTTTCGATGGCCGGCAGGTTCGAGGCTTTCGACACCAGCGTGCTGAACCACAGCACCTTGTGCTGGAAGTTCGCGCTCTCGGCGATCAGTTGCGTCACGAAACGCGCTTCACCGCCTTCACACCACAGCTCTGCCGACTGGCCACCGAAGTTCAGCACCGGCAGTTTGCGTTTCGGGTCGGCCTTGCCCAGTGCGCGCCATTTGCGCTCGCTGCCCTTGGTCGCTTCATCCATCGAAGCGTGGAACGGCGGGTTGCACATGGTCAGGTCAAAGCGCTCACCCGGTTCCAGCAGACCGATCAGGATGTGCTTGCGGTTTTCCTGCTGACGCAGCTGGATCACCTTGTTCAGGTCGTTGGACTGAACGATGGCGCGGGCGGCAGCCACGGCGGTCGGGTCGATCTCCGAACCGAGGAAGTGCCAGCGGTATTCACTGTTACCGATCAGCGGATACACACAGTTGGCACCCATGCCGATGTCCAGCACGTTGACGATCGCGCCGCGCGGCACCTTGCCGTCGTTCATGCTCGCCAACAAATCGGCGAGGAAGTGCACGTAATCGGCACGGCCCGGTACCGGTGGGCAGAGGTAGTCTGCCGGGATATCCCAATGCTGGATGCCATAAAACGACTTGAGCAACGCCCGGTTGAACACGCGCACCGCATCGGGGCTGGCGAAGTCGATGCTTTCCTTGCCGTACGGGTTGGTGATCACGAACTTCGCCAGTTCCGGCGTGGTCTTGATCAGCGCCGGGAAGTCGTAACGACCCTGATGGCGATTGCGCGGGTGCAGGCTGGCCTTTTCACGCGGCTCAACGGCTTTGGCCGGGGTCGCGGAGTCAGGCTTCTTGCGCGCAGGTTTGGGTGTGCGGGGGGCGTTCATGGGCGTGATCGATTCGGGTATGGCTGAAAGTGGCGGGTATTGTCCCACATCTCAAGGCAACACCGGTCAAACTGTGGGAGCGAGCCTGCTCGCGAAGGCGGTTTCACATCCGGCAGATTTGTCGACTGACCCACCGCTTTCGCGAGCAGGCTCGCTCCCACAGGGGATTCGTGGTGATCAGGAATAAAAAAGGGAGACCACCTGGGCCTCCCTTTTTCAATGCGATTTGCCGTTACAGGCTGGCAATCCGCGCATGCTGCTCGGCCAGTTTGCCCAGGGCTTGTTCAGCCTCGGCCAGTTTGGCGCGTTCCTTCTCGATGACTTCGGCCGGGGCCTTGTCGACGAAACCGGCGTTGGACAGTTTGCCGCCAACGCGCTGGACTTCGCCCTGCAGACGCAGGATTTCCTTGTCCAGACGCGCCAGTTCAGCGCCCTTGTCGATCAGGCCGGCCATCGGCACCAGCACTTCCATCTCGCCAACCAGAGCGGTGGCGGACAGCGGTGCTTCTTCACCAGCCTGTAGAACGGTGATCGATTCCAGACGCGCCAGCTTCTTCAGCAGCGCTTCGTTCTCGGTCAGGCGGCGCTGGTCTTCAGCGCTGACGTTCTTCAGGTAGATCGGCAGCGGCTTGCCCGGGCCGATGTTCATTTCGCCACGGATGTTACGCGTGCCGAGCATCAGTTCCTTGAGCCATTCGATGTCGTCTTCGGCGGCCGGATCAATGCGCTCTTCGTTGGCCACTGGCCACGCTTGCAGCATGATCGTCTTGCCCTGAATACCGGCCAGCGGCGCAATGCGCTGCCAGATTTCTTCAGTGATGAACGGCATGAACGGATGCGCCAGACGCAATGCCACTTCCAGTACGCGAACCAGCGTACGGCGAGTACCGCGCTGACGTTCAACCGGCGCATTCTCGTCCCACAGCACTGGCTTGGACAGTTCCAGGTACCAGTCGCAGTACTGGTTCCAGATGAACTCGTAGAGCGCTTGCGCGGCGAGGTCGAAACGGAACTGATCGAGTTGACGGGTCACTTCGGCTTCGGTGCGTTGCAGTTGCGAGATGATCCAGCGATCCGCCAGCGACAGCTCGTAGGCTTCGCCGTTCTGGCCGCAGTCTTCGCCCTTGTCCAGAACGTAACGCGCAGCGTTCCAGATCTTGTTGCAGAAGTTGCGATAGCCTTCAACGCGGCCCATGTCGAACTTGATGTCGCGACCGGTCGACGCCAGCGAGCAGAAGGTGAAGCGCAGCGCATCGGTGCCGTAGCTGGCGATGCCGTCGGCGAACTCGTCGCGGGTCTGCTTCTCGATCTTCTTCGCCAGTTTCGGCTGCATCAGGCCGGAGGTGCGCTTCTGCACCAGTTCTTCCAGCTCGATGCCGTCGATGATGTCCAGCGGGTCAAGGACGTTGCCCTTGGACTTGGACATCTTCTGGCCCTGACCATCGCGCACCAGACCGTGCACATAAACGGTCTTGAACGGCACTTGCGGGGTGCCGTCTTCGTTCTTGATCAGGTGCATGGTCAGCATGATCATCCGGGCAACCCAGAAGAAAATGATGTCGAAGCCCGTCACCAGTACGTCGGTGGAGTGGAATTTCTTCAGGAATTCGGTCTGCTCAGGCCAGCCCAGGGTGGAGAACGTCCACAGGCCGGAACTGAACCAGGTGTCGAGTACGTCGTTGTCCTGTTGCAGCGCAACGTCCGGGCCGAGGTTGTGCTTGGCGCGCACTTCGGCTTCGTCGCGACCGACGTAGACCTTGCCCGACTCGTCGTACCAGGCCGGAATCCGGTGGCCCCACCACAGCTGACGGCTGATGCACCAATCCTGGATGTCGCGCATCCACGAGAAGTACATGTTTTCGTACTGCTTCGGCACGAACTGGATACGACCGTCTTCAACCGCGGCAATCGCAGGCTCGGCCAAAGGCTTGGTCGACACGTACCACTGGTCGGTCAGCCACGGCTCGATGATGGTGCCGGAGCGGTCGCCTTTCGGTACTTTCAGGCCGTGGTCGTTGACACTGACCAGCAGGCCGGCGGCATCGAACGCAGCAACGATCTGCTTGCGCGCTTCGAAACGCTCAAGACCGGCGTATTCAGCCGGAATCGCGCCATCGATGCTGTCGTTCAGCGTGCCGTCGAGGTTGAACACTTGGGCTGCCGGCAGCACGTTGGCGTTCTTGTCGAAGATGTTCAGCAGCGGCAGGTTATGACGCTTGCCGACTTCGTAGTCGTTGAAATCGTGGGCCGGGGTGATTTTTACGCAGCCGGTGCCGAATTCAGGATCGCAGTAATCGTCGGCGATGATCGGTATGCGGCGGCCAACCAGCGGCAGCTCGACAAACTTGCCGATCAAGGCCTGGTAGCGCTCATCGTTCGGATTCACCGCGACGGCGGAGTCGCCGAGCATGGTTTCCGGACGGGTGGTCGCGACGATCAGGAAATCGTTGCCATCAGCGGTTTTCGCGCCGTCGGCCAGCGGGTACTTGAGGTTCCACAGGAAACCTTTCTCGTCGTGGTTTTCCACTTCGAGGTCGGAAATCGCCGTGTGCAGTTTGGTGTCCCAGTTGACCAGGCGCTTGCCGCGATAGATCAGGCCGTCTTCGTGCAGGCGTACGAAGGCTTCTTTAACCGCTTCCGAGAGGCCGTCGTCCATGGTGAAGCGCTCGCGGCTCCAGTCAACGGACGAGCCGAGACGGCGGATCTGACGGCTGATGTTGCCGCCGGACTGATCCTTCCACTCCCAGACTTTCTCGAGGAATTTTTCGCGGCCCAGATCATGGCGATTCTGGCCCTGGGCCTCGAGTTGACGCTCCACCAGCATCTGCGTGGCGATACCAGCGTGGTCGGTGCCCGGTTGCCACAGGGTGTTGCGACCCTGCATGCGGCGGAAACGGATCAGGGCGTCCATGATCGCGTTGTTGAAACCGTGACCCATGTGCAGGCTGCCGGTGACGTTCGGCGGCGGGATCATGATGGTGTAGGAGTCGCCCGCGCCTTGCGGGGCGAAGTAGTTCTCGGACTCCCAGGTGTTGTACCAGGAAGTTTCAATGGCGTGCGGCTGGTAGGTCTTATCCATGCGCGGCGGGACCCTATTGGCATTAATTCAGGAAAAGCCGACGAGTATAGCGGGGCATGGGGCCGAGGGCGAGCGGGGCGGGCCCGGAGGGGATCTAAATGTAGGAGTGAGCCTGCTCGCGATGCTGGCGCTGCGGTTTTTCAGGAAAACCGAGGTGCTGCTATCGCCAGCAGGCTGGCTCCCACAGGGGGTTGGGGGTTATTCGTACTGGCTGAGCAGTCGTTCCATCCGTGCATCGAGCCGGCGTTTGATTTCGGTTTCGATGTGCGGGGCGAAGTCGTCGATCACGTCTTGCATGATCAATTGCGCGGCGGCGCGCAGTTCGCTGTCGAGGTGGAGCAGGGCGTCCGGGCCTTTATTCACAGGTGCCGTCGGTGGCGCGGCGGGTGTCGGAGCTGGCGCGGGTGGTGGTTCGACAGCGGCCGGCTCGTTGCCGACCGAATCGAACAACATCGGAATCTGTTCCTGTTCGCCATCATCGACCGTGTCGGTCAACAGAGGTGGTTGCAGGTTGTCGTCGCCGAGCAACTGGCGGATCGATTCGAGATCGTCCAGCAGGTGTGCGGACTTTTGCTGCGGTTTCGGAGTGTCCATTGGAATGCTCAGAGTCGCTGTAAACGGTGATCTTGCAGAGGATAGCCCTGTTCGCGGTAGAAACGGAAACTCTCCCGCGCGGCCGCCCGAATCGTCGGATCTTCGACCACCACTTCCGCCACCCGGGCGAATTTGTTGGCGAAGGCCGGGACTTTCAGATCGAGATTGACCAGTAAATCCTGATGCAGACCGCAGTCGTCACCCAGACCCAAAACGATCAAACCGTCCGGTTCGCTGTCTGCCGGGCCATGCGGCACGAACGTTTCGCCCTTGAATGCCCAAAGGCGCGCATCGAGATCATCACGCTGGGCGGCATCGCTGCAATGCAGGTAGATGCGGTGGCCCATGCGCCAGGCTTTCTCGGTGAGCTTGCAGGCAAAGTCCAGGCGAGCCGAAGGGTCGGCGCTGGGCAGGATATAGAAGTCGACTTTGGTCATTGCGGTTCCAGAGCAGCAAGCGGCGTCACCCGAAGGTAACGCCGCCCGTCAGCGGGTTCAGGCTTTGGCGCGATCCAGCAGGTACTGGGTCAGCAGAGGCACCGGACGGCCGGTTGCGCCTTTGTCCTTGCCGCCGCTGGTCCATGCGGTGCCCGCGATGTCCAGGTGCGCCCAGTTGAGGTTCTTGGTGAAGCGCGACAGGAAACATGCAGCCGTGATGGTCCCGGCTTTCGGCCCGCCAATGTTGGCGATGTCGGCGAACGGGCTGTCCAGTTGCTCCTGGTATTCGTCGAACAGCGGCAATTGCCAGGCGCGGTCATCAGCGGCTTTACCGGCGCTCAGCAGTTGGTCGATCAGTTCGTCGTTGTTGCCCAGCAGGCCCGAGGTGTGCGCACCCAGTGCCACGACGCAGGCGCCGGTCAGGGTGGCGATGTCGATCACCGCTTGCGGCTTGAAACGCTCGGAGTAGGTCAGCGCATCGCACAGCACCAGACGGCCTTCGGCGTCGGTATTGAGGATTTCCACGGTCTGGCCGCTCATGGTGGTGACGATATCGCCCGGACGGGTCGCGTTGCCGCTCGGCATGTTCTCTGCGCAGGCGAGAATGCACACTAGGTTGATCGGCAGTTTCAGTTCAAGTACGGCACGCAGGGTACCGAACACGGAGGCCGCGCCGCCCATGTCGTACTTCATTTCGTCCATGCCGGCGCCTGGTTTCAGGCTGATGCCGCCGGTGTCGAAGGTGATGCCTTTACCGACCAGTGCGTACGGCTTCTCGGATTTCTTGCCGCCGTTGTATTGCATGACGATCAGGCGCGGCGGTTGCTCGCTGCCCTGGCCGACGGCGTAGAACGAGCCCATACCGAGGGATTTGATCTTCTTCTCGTCGAGGACTTCGACTTTCAGATCCTTGAACTCTTTGCCCAGATTCTTGGCTTGTTCGCCGAGGAAGGTCGGGTGGCAGATGTTCGGCGGCAGGTTACCCAGATCGCGGGTGAACGCCATGCCGTTGGCGATCGCGGTGGCGTGGTTCACGGCGCGTTGCACTTCGGCTTGCGCGGCCTTGATGGTCAGCAGGGTGATTTTCTTCAGGGCGCGCGGTTCGGCTTTCTGGCTCTTGAACTGGTCGAAGGTGTATTCACCATCGACCAGGGTTTCTGCCAGCAGACGGGTTTTGCCGTAGCTGTCACGGTTTTTGACAATAACTTCATCCAGCGCCAGCACGGCGTCGCTGCCGCCCAGACCCTTCAAAGTGTTGAGGATGCCGGCCACGATTTTACGGAACGGACGATCGCCCAGTTCCTCATCCTTGCCTACGCCGACCAGCAGCACGCGCTCGGCTTTGAGGTTCGGCAGGCTGTGCAGCAGCAGGCTTTGACCGACTTTACCAGCCAGATCGCCACGCTTGAGCACGGCGCTGATTGCACCACCGCTCAGTTCGTCGACTTGTTTGGCGGCGACGCCGAGTTTGCGGCCTTCGCCGACGGCAACCACCAGGGTGGCGGTTTTCAACGTTTCTGGGCTAACGCTTTTTACAACCAGTTCCATGTCCGGATCCCTGAATGAATGGTCAACACGCAGGCGTTCGACGGAGGCCGCAGTCGCCTGCTTATAGATAGAAGAGGCGCAGGCCAAAGCCTGCGACAAGGGCCGCAGTTTGAACCTCGCTCCCCGCGCCTGACAACCCTAGGGGTGTTCTCAATTAGTTTTCACACCGCGTTGTCGCCTTAAAGCCAGCCAGGCAAGGCGCAGGCCGCTGGGAATGGTTGTTCCCTTTCCAAGGCCTGCAACGCAGACTGGCCGGCTTTAAGGCACAAGCCGAAGGGCCGGGCCTGCTGTTGTGCAGGGCTGCGTTGCTCGAAGCTTATTTGGAATGACCAAACCACGCTTCTCGCGCCTTGCCCTGCACAACAGCAGACCCGGCGCGGTGTGAAAACTAATTGAGAACGCCCCCTAGGTTGTACGATCTGCAAAGGATTACAGACATGGATGAGTGTGCGCAGTGACAGGCGCCCTCAATCACAGGATAATGCCGCATCTTTTTTCGACGGCTCTGCGTTGCGGGCCGGTCGATGTGTTTGCTTGTTTGGCCGCCTTAGCCTGACAACCCTGGAGTGTCTGGTTTGATCGTCTTCCGTTATCTGTCCCGCGAAGTCCTGTTGACCCTCAGCGCCGTGAGTGCTGTGCTGCTGGTCATCATCATGAGCGGTCGCTTCATCAAATATCTGGCTCAGGCCGCTGCCGGCCAGCTCGATCCGGGCTCGTTGTTCCTGATCATGGGCTATCGCCTGCCGGGTTTCCTGCAGCTGATTCTGCCGCTGGGCCTGTTCCTCGGGATCCTGCTGGCCTACGGTCGCCTGTATCTGGAAAGCGAGATGACCGTGCTCTCGGCCACCGGCATGAGTCAGCAGAAGCTGTTTCGCATGACCCTGTTCCCGGCGACGCTGGTTGCACTGGTGGTGGCGTGGCTGAGCCTGGGCCTGGCCCCGCAAGGCGCCAACCAGTTCCAGTTGCTGCTGAACAAGCAAGACGCGCTGACCGAGTTCGATACCCTCGAACCGGGTCGCTTCCAGGCCTTGCGTGACGGCACTCGAGTGACTTACACCGAAACGTTGAGCGACGATCGCGTCAATTTGGGCAGCGTATTCATCTCGCAGAAAAACCTCGGCGCCAATCAGAAGGACCGCGGGATTTCCGTGCTGGTGGCCGAAAGCGGTCGCCAGGAAGTGCGCCCCGACGGCAACCGCTATCTGATCCTCGATAACGGCTATCGCTACGACGGCAGCCCGGGTCAGGCCGATTACCGCGCTATTCACTACGAAACCTACGGTGTGCTGTTGCCCAAGCCAGACGTCAGCGAAGAAGTCACCGATCGTGACGCCATGCCGACCTCGTCTCTGCTGGGCAGCGATGACATCCGCTCCAAAACCGAACTGCAATGGCGTTTGTCCCTGCCGCTGCTGGTGTTTATCGTGACCCTGATGGCGGTGCCGCTGTCGCGAGTCAATCCGCGCCAAGGGCGTTTCCTCAAGCTGCTGCCGGCGATTCTTCTTTATATGGCTTACCTGACCATCCTGATTGCCG
This sequence comes from Pseudomonas sp. CH61, assembly GCF_059429415.1. NCBI lineage: Bacteria > Pseudomonadati > Pseudomonadota > Gammaproteobacteria > Pseudomonadales > Pseudomonadaceae > Pseudomonas > Pseudomonas sp. CH61. The sequence continues at coordinate 381,837 of NZ_CM182098.1, forward strand.
CCCGCGGCGCCCTTGAGAAGGGCAAGATCCCGCCGGCCCTCGGCCTGTGGTGGGTGCACGCGATCTTCCTGTTCATCGGTCTCGGCCTGCTCTATTGGGAGCCGCTGCGTCTGAAGATGGCCAGCCGTCGCGCTGCAGCGCTGGAGGTGGCTCGTGGTTAAACTCGACCGCTACATCGGCAGCAGCGTGTTCATGGCGATCATCGCCGTGCTGGCAATCATTCTCGGTCTGGCAACCTTGTTTGCCTTTATCGATGAGATGGGCGACGTCAGCGATACCTACACGCTGGTCGATGTTCTGAGCTTTGTATTGCTGACCGCGCCGCGCCGTCTCTACGAAATGTTGCCAATGGCCGCATTGATCGGCTGCCTGATCGGCCTCGGCAGTCTGGCCAGCAGCAGTGAACTGACGGTCATGCGCGCTGCGGGCGTGTCCATCGGGCGTATCGTCTGGGCTGTCATGAAGCCAATGCTGGTGCTGATGCTGGCGGGCGTGCTGATCGGCGAATACGTCGCTCCGGCGACCGAAAGCATGGCGCAGGCCAACCGTTCGCTGGCGCAAGGCAGCGGCGACGCGCAAAGCGCCAAGCACGGTATGTGGCACCGTCAGGGTGAGGAATTTATCCACATCAACGCCGTGCAACCCAACGGCTTGCTGTACGGCGTGACTCGTTATCACTTCGACAAGGAGCGCCATCTGCTCAGTTCGAGCTTCGCCAAAAAGGCTGAGTTCGATGGCACCAAGTGGCAGCTCACCGACGTTGCCACCACGCTGTTCCATGAGCGCAGCACCGAAGTCGTCAATACCCCAAGCGAGCAATGGGACGTGGCGTTGAGTCCGCAATTGCTCAGCACCGTGGTCATGGCCCCGGAATCGCTGTCGATCAGCGGCCTGTGGGGTTACATCCACTACCTGTCCGAGCAAGGCCTGAGCAACGGCCGTTACTGGCTGGCATTTTGGGTCAAGGTGTTGCAGCCGCTGGTGACCGCTGCACTGGTACTGATGGCGATCTCCTTCATCTTCGGCCCGCTACGCTCGGTGACCCTTGGCCAGCGCGTGTTCACCGGCGTGCTGGTGGGCTTCACCTTCCGTATCGTCCAGGATTTGCTCGGCCCGTCGAGCCTGGTGTTCGGTTTCTCGCCGCTGTTTGCGGTGCTGGTGCCGGCCGGTGTCTGTGCGCTGGCGGGTGTCTGGCTGCTGCGAAGAGCCGGTTGATGACAGGCGATTGATCTGTGCTTTAAACCTCGAAAACGCCTCGATCGACAGATCGGGGCGTTTTTGCATGCAATCCGGGTGACAGGCGAACGTGACGCTTGCGCCGTGTATCAGGTACAATTCCCGGCTATTTTTCGGCGGGCTATGCCTGCAGCCTTTTTGAGTGTTGATCCGTGAGTGATTTGAGTCATATCCGCAATTTCTCCATCATCGCCCACATTGACCATGGCAAGTCGACGCTGGCCGATCGCTTCATCCAGATGTGCGGCGGCCTGGCCGAGCGTGAAATGGAAGCCCAGGTACTGGACTCCATGGATCTGGAGCGTGAACGCGGGATCACCATCAAGGCCCACAGCGTTACCCTCTACTACACCGCCAAAGACGGCATCAAGTATCAGCTGAACTTCATTGACACCCCGGGCCACGTCGACTTCACCTATGAAGTCAGCCGTTCCCTGGCTGCCTGTGAAGGTGCGCTGCTGGTGGTCGACGCCGGTCAAGGCGTTGAAGCCCAGTCCGTGGCCAACTGCTACACCGCCATCGAGCAGGGCCTTGAGGTCATGCCGGTGCTGAACAAGATCGACCTGCCGCAGGCTGATCCTGATCGCGTCAAAGACGAAATCGAGAAGATCATCGGCATCGACGCCACCGACGCCGTCACCTGCAGCGCCAAGACCGGCCTGGGTGTCGACGAAGTGCTCGAACGTCTGGTGCACACCATTCCTGCGCCGACCGGCAACATCGAAGATCCGCTGCAAGCGTTGATCATCGACTCCTGGTTCGACAACTACCTGGGCGTTGTCTCCCTGGTGCGCGTGCGTCATGGTCGCGTGAAGAAGGGCGACAAGATCCTCGTCAAGTCCACCGGCAAGATCCATCTGGTCGACAGCGTTGGCGTGTTCAACCCGAAGCACACCGCTACTACAGATCTGAAGGCCGGCGAAGTGGGCTTCATCATCGCCAGCATCAAGGACATTCACGGTGCACCGGTCGGTGACACCCTGACCCTGAGTTCCACCCCGGACGTTGAAGTGCTGCCAGGCTTCAAACGCATCCAGCCACAGGTTTACGCCGGTCTGTTCCCGGTCAGCTCCGACGACTTCGAAGATTTCCGCGAAGCGCTGCAGAAGCTGACCCTCAACGACTCGTCGCTGCAGTACACCCCGGAAAGCTCCGACGCACTGGGCTTCGGCTTCCGTTGCGGCTTCCTTGGCATGCTGCACATGGAGATCATTCAGGAGCGTCTCGAGCGCGAATACGACCTGGACCTGATCACCACCGCGCCAACGGTTATTTTCGAACTGGTGCTGAAAACCGGTGAAACGATTTACGTTGACAACCCGTCCAAGCTTCCGGATGTGTCGTCGATCGAAGACATGCGCGAGCCAATCGTGCGCGCCAATATCCTCGTGCCGCAAGAGCACTTGGGTAACGTCATCACCCTGTGCATCGAGAAGCGTGGCGTTCAAGTCGACATGCTGTTCCTCGGCAATCAGGTGCAAGTCACTTACGACCTGCCGATGAACGAAGTGGTGCTGGACTTCTTCGACCGTCTCAAATCCACCAGTCGCGGCTATGCTTCGCTGGATTACCATTTCGACCGTTACCAATCGGCTAATCTGGTGAAACTGGACGTGCTGATCAACGGCGACAAGGTCGATGCCCTCGCATTGATCGTGCACCGTGACAACTCGCACTACAAAGGTCGCCAGTTGACCGAGAAGATGAAAGAACTGATTCCTCGTCAGATGTTCGACGTAGCCATTCAGGCCGCCATCGGTGGTCAGATCGTTGCCCGGACAACCGTCAAGGCGCTCAGAAAGAACGTATTGGCCAAATGCTACGGTGGTGACGTCAGCCGTAAGAAGAAACTGCTCGAGAAGCAAAAGGCCGGTAAGAAACGCATGAAGCAGGTCGGCAACGTGGAAATTCCACAAGAAGCCTTCCTTGCCGTGCTCAGGTTGGATAGTTAGGTCCTATGTCACTAAATTTCCCGCTGTTGCTGGTCATCGCCGTGTTCGTCTGCGGCCTGTTGGCGTTGCTTGATCTGTTGATCCTGGCACCGCGTCGGCGTGCTGCCATTGCCTCTTATCAAGGCAGCGTCAGCCAGCCTGACGGGGTAGTCGTTGAAAAACTGAACAAAGAACCGCTGCTGGTTGAATACGGCAAGTCGTTCTTCCCGGTGTTGTTCATCGTGCTGGTGCTGCGTTCGTTCCTCGTGGAGCCGTTCCAGATCCCTTCGGGTTCGATGAAGCCAACCCTGGACGTCGGCGACTTCATTCTGGTGAACAAGTTTTCTTACGGGATCCGCCTGCCGGTGATCGACAAGAAAATCATCGAAGTCGGTGATCCGCAGCGCGGCGATGTGATGGTGTTCCGCTACCCGAGCGATCCGAACGTCAACTACATCAAACGTGTGGTCGGCCTGCCGGGTGACACGGTGCGTTACACCGCCGACAAGCGTCTGTTCGTCAATGGCGAGTCGATTGCCGAGCAGATGGTCGGCGCCGAGCCGGGCACACTGGGCAGCGCCGAACTGTACAAAGAGAAACTGGGCGCGGCCGAGCATCTGATCCGCAAGGAAATGAGCCGCTACCGCGCCACGCCGGATCGCTCGTGGACAGTGCCTGCCGGGCACTACTTCATGATGGGCGACAACCGCGACAATTCGAATGACAGTCGCTACTGGGATGATCCAAACATTCCCAAGGATCTGCTGGGCATGGTTCCCGACCAGAATATCGTCGGCAAGGCCTTCGCGGTCTGGATGAGCTGGCCGGAACCGAAACTCAGTCACCTGCCGAATTTCTCGCGGGTTGGCCTGATCAAGTAATCACACACGGCGCTGTTGACCACAGCGCCGAATGCATTTCTGGAGCCGGCACAATCGGCTTCGCAATCGCCAGGATTTAATTTTTGAACACAGCGTTAATTGTCCCAGGCCTGCGCCGCATCCCGGCGATGGCAGTGGAATCCAGCCACGAACTCAGCGTGGGTAAACCGTGAGCGTTTCTCTAAGCCGTCTCGAGCGCCAGCTCGGCTACACCTTCAAGGATCAGGAGCTGATGCTGTTGGCCCTGACGCACCGCAGTTTTGCCGGGCGCAACAACGAACGCCTGGAATTCCTTGGTGATGCCATCCTCAACTTCGTCGCTGGCGAGGCGCTGTTCGATCGCTTCCCGCTGGCCCGCGAAGGCCAGTTGTCGCGTTTACGTGCACGCCTGGTAAAAGGTGAGACGCTGGCCGTACTGGCGCGCGGTTTCGACCTTGGCGATTACCTGCGACTGGGCTCCGGCGAGTTGAAAAGCGGCGGTTTCCGTCGCGAATCGATTCTGGCCGACGCCCTCGAAGCGTTGATCGGTGCGATCTACCTCGATGCCGGCATGGACATGGCGCGTGAGCGCGTGCTGGCCTGGCTGGCTGGTGAGTTCGAAGGTCTGACACTGGTCGACACCAACAAGGATCCGAAAACCCGCCTGCAGGAACACCTGCAATCGCGCGGTTGCGATCTGCCACGCTATGAAGTGGTGGATATCCAGGGCGAGCCGCACTGCCGAACCTTCTTCGTCGAGTGCGAAGTTGTCTTACTGAATGAAAAAAGCCGAGGTCAGGGTGTGAGCCGTCGTATTGCCGAACAGGTAGCGGCCGCTGCAGCACTGATTGCCCTGGGCGTGGAGAATGGCAATGACTGATACAAATGCAACTCGCTGTGGCTATGTTGCCATCGTCGGCCGTCCCAACGTCGGTAAGTCGACGCTGCTCAACCACATCCTCGGCCAGAAGCTCGCGATCACCTCGCGCAAGCCGCAGACCACCCGCCACAACATGCTCGGGATCAAAACCGAAGGTGACGTGCAGGCGATCTACGTCGACACCCCCGGTATGCACAAGGGTGGCGAAAAGGCCCTGAACCGTTACATGAACAAAACCGCTTCGGCGGCGTTGAAAGACGTCGACGTGGTGATCTTCGTGGTCGATCGCACCAAGTGGACCGACGAAGACCAGATGGTTCTCGAGCGCGTGCAGTACGTGACCGGCCCGCTGATCGTCGCGCTGAACAAGACCGACCGCATCGAAGACAAAGCCGAGCTGATGCCGCACCTCAGCTGGTTGCAGGAACAGCTGCCGAACGCGCAGATCATTCCGATTTCCGCGCAGCACGGGCACAACCTCGAAGCGCTGGAAAAGGTTATCGCTGATCATCTGCCGGAGAACGATCACTTCTTCCCGGAAGACCAGATCACTGACCGCAGCAGCCGTTTCCTCGCCGCTGAACTGGTGCGCGAGAAAATCATGCGCCAGATGGGCGCCGAGCTGCCGTACCAGATCACCGTCGAAATCGAAGAGTTCAAGCAGCAGGGCAAGACCCTGCACATCCACGCTTTGATCCTCGTTGAACGTGACGGCCAGAAGAAGATCATCATTGGCGACAAGGGCGAGCGCATCAAACGCATCGGCACCGAAGCGCGCAAGGATATGGAGCTGCTGTTCGACTCCAAGATCATGCTCAACCTGTGGGTGAAGGTGAAGGGCGGCTGGTCCGACGACGAGCGCGCGCTGCGTTCGCTGGGTTACGGCGACCTGTAATCAGCGTTCCAGAGAACACCGATACCCACTGTGGGAGCGAGCCTGCTCGCGAAGGGATGTAACATTCAGCATTGATGTTGACTGTCACTCCGCTTTCGCGAGCAGGCTCGCTCCCACAGTGGTTTTGGGTTGTGTGTAAATCTGCGTTTCTTCATCGAGAACTCAATGTCGCAAAACCCGCCTCCCGCCCAACCCGCCTACGTCCTGCACTCCCGCGCCTACCGCGAAACCAGCGCGTTGGTGGATTTCCTCACGCCGCAAGGGCGGCTGCGGGCGGTGTTGCGCAGTGCGCGGGGCAAGGCCGGGACATTGGCGCGGCCGTTCGTGTCGCTGGAAGTCGAATTCCGTGGCAAGGGTGAGTTGAAGAATGTCGGGCGCATGGAGAGTTCTGGCACTTCGGCGTGGCTCAATGGCGAGGCGCTGTTCAGTGGGCTCTATCTCAATGAGCTGCTGATCCGTCTGCTGCCCGCTGAAGATCCGCACCCGGGTGTATTCGATCACTACGCCGCGACCTTGCTGGCACTGGCTGAAGGTCGTCCGCTGGAGCCGTTGCTACGTTCGTTCGAATGGCGACTGCTGGACGATCTCGGTTACGGTTTTTCCCTGAACACCGATATCCACGGCGAGCCCGTCGCGGCAGATGGTCTCTATCGCCTGCAAGTGGATGCGGGGCTGGAGCGAGTCTTCCTGCTGCAACCAGGCCTGTTCAACGGCGTTGAATTATTGGCCATGGCCGAAGCCGACTGGACCGCTCCCGGCGCTCTCTCTGCTGCCAAGCGCTTGATGCGTCAGGCACTGGCCGTTCACCTGGGCGGTCGTCCCCTCGTCAGTCGCGAACTGTTTCGCAAGCCCTGATCACCCCGTATGCTGTGCGCCGAATCTCTCAATTCAGGAGCGCATCCGTGACCACCAGCAATCGCATTCTTCTTGGCGTGAACATCGACCACGTCGCCACCCTGCGTCAGGCCCGTGGCACGCGCTACCCGGACCCGGTCAAGGCTGCACTGGACGCGGAAGAGGCGGGTGCCGATGGCATCACCGTGCACCTGCGTGAAGACCGTCGGCACATTCAGGAACGCGACGTACTGCTGCTCAAGGATGTGCTGCAAACCCGCATGAACTTCGAAATGGGCGTCACCGAAGAAATGATGGCGTTCGCCGAGCGCATCCGACCGGCACACATTTGCCTGGTCCCGGAAACCCGTCAGGAGCTGACCACTGAAGGCGGTCTGGATGTAGCGGGGCAGGAGGAACGCATCAAGGCAGCGGTCGAGCGTCTGTCGAAGATCGGCAGCGAAGTGTCGCTGTTCATCGATGCGGACGAGCGGCAGATTGCTGCGTCGAAGCGCGTCGGTGCGCCTGCGATTGAACTGCACACCGGGCGCTACGCCGATGCCGAAACCCCGACCGAAGTGGCTGAAGAACTGAAGCGTGTGGCGGACGGTGTGGCGTTTGGTCTGGCCCAAGGCCTGATCGTTAACGCGGGTCACGGTTTGCATTACCACAACGTTGAAGCCGTCGCGGCGATCAAGGGCATCAACGAACTGAACATCGGCCACGCGCTGGTGGCGCATGCGTTGTTCGTTGGCTTCAAGTCTGCGGTATCGGAAATGAAGGCGCTGATCCTGGCGGCTGCCAAGCACTAAAGGTCACCGCATAACAACTGTGGGAGCGAGCCTGCTCGCGAAAGCGTGGTATCAGTCAAAGATGATGTCGACTGACACGACGCCTTCGCGAGCAGGCTCGCTCCCACATTTATTTTTGCGGTGTTTTTTAGAGCGGGGCAGGTTCTTGAGTGGGCTTTGACTTGTCGATGCCGGGCACATGCAGATTGCCTTCTGCCACCTGATCGCCCTCAAGCTGCGGCTGCGTCACCCAGGTCAAAATGTCGTAGTAGCGACGAATGTTCGCCACAAAATGCACCGGCTCACCGCCCCGAGCGTAGCCATAACGCGTCTTGCTGTACCACTGCTTCTGCGACAGGCGCGGCAGAATCTTTTTCACGTCCAGCCATTTGTCCGGGTTCAACCCTTCCTTGGCCGTCAGTTTGCGCGCGTCATCCAGATGACCGCTGCCGACGTTGTACGCCGCCAGGGCAAACCAGGTGCGATCCGGTTCCTTGATCGAATCGTCGAGCTGATCCTTCATATAAGCCAGATATTTCGCCCCGCCCATGATGCTTTGCTTCGGGTCGAGGCGGTTGGACACGCCCATCGCCTGCGCGGTGTTCTGGGTCAGCATCATCAACCCGCGCACGCCGGTTTTCGAGGTGACGGTCGGCTGCCACAACGATTCCTGATAACCGATGGCCGCGAGCAGGCGCCAGTCGACTTTCTCTTTCTTCGCGTAGTTCTTGAAGTGCTGTTCGTATTTCGGCAGGCGCTGCTGCAGGTGCTGGGCGAAGGTCGTGGCGCCCATGTAGCCAAGCACGTCGACGTGGCCGTAATAACGATCCTTCAAGCGTTGCAGGGTGCCGTTCTTCTGCACCTTGTCCAGATACGCGTTGATCTCGTTGAGCAGGCTGTTGTCTTCGCCCGGGCCAACCGCCCAGCTCTGGCTGCGCGCATCGCCGAGGTCGAAGGCCACACGAATATTGGTGAAGTACACCTGATTCATCGCCACTTCGTTGGAATCGACCAGAGTCAGGTCAATCTGACCTTCATCGACCATGCGCAGCAGGTCGACCACTTCAACTGCGTCGGACTCTTCGTATTCGATAGCGGGGAATTTCTTTTTCAGCTCCGCCAGTTGTTCGGCGTGAGTGCTGCCTTTAAGCACCATGATCTTTTTGCCGACCAGATCACCGGGATCGGTCGGCCGCGACTGGCCATTGCGATAGATGATCTGCGGGGTGACTTCAAGGTAGGAGTGCGAGAAGCGCACTTGCTGCTTGCGCTGTTCGCTGCTGACCAGACCCGCGGCGGCCAGCACCGGGCCGTTCGGCTTGCCGATCTGATCGAACAGGTCATCGAGGTTGTCGGCGGTCTCGATCTTCAGCTCGACACCCAAATCGTCGGCGAAGCGTTTCACCAGCTCGTATTCGAAGCCGGTTTCACCGCTGCGATCCTGAAAGTAGGTGGCGGGGCTGTTACGGGTAATCACCCGCAGCACACCATCCTCCTTTACGCGCTCGAGTGTGTTGGGTTTATCAACACAGCCACCGAGCATCAGGAAGAGTCCGGTTGCGATCAGCCATTTGGCGTACCGCGGACGCAAAGCCGTTGGGAAAAACATCTGCGCAGTATACGCAAACGGCCGCGGGCGCCATATCTCGACAGTGCAGGGCGAGTCTGCTAGCGATCACAAAACCGAGCTAAACCCCGCAGAAACGGGCCTTTACGGCTTTTTGTTACAGTAAAAATAAGCGGCATCTGAATAGCTGATTTACCTGACTCTGAAGTCGGAAACACAGATTGATACTCGAGTGCAACCGTGCGTAGCGTTTCGGGTGATGTTGAGGGCGGTTTAGGCTAGAATGCACGGCCTCAAAGCACACCCCTTCCCGAGGCTGTCCCGAAGATGTTGATCCTGCGCGGCGCTCCTGCCCTTTCTGCCTTTCGCCACAGCAAACTCCTTGAGCAACTGAGCCAGAAGGTTCCAGCTGTCAGTGGCCTGTATGCTGAATTCGCTCACTTCGCCGAAGTCACCGGCGTCCTGACCGGCGACGAACAGCAGGTGCTAGCGCGCCTTCTGAAGTACGGTCCAAGTGTTCCGGTTCAAGAGCCGACCGGCCGTCTGTTTCTGGTGTTGCCGCGTTTCGGCACCATCTCGCCATGGTCGAGCAAGGCCAGCGACATCGCCCGCAACTGCGGCCTGAGCAAGATCCAGCGTCTGGAGCGCGGTATCGCCTTCTACGTGGCCGGTCAGTTCAGCGAAGCCGAAGCCCAGCAGATTGCCGACGTGCTGCATGACCGCATGACCCAGATCGTGCTGGCCAACCTCGAGCAGGCCGCCGGTCTGTTCAGCCACGCCGAGCCGAAGCCGCTGACTGCAATCGACATCCTCGGTGGTGGTCGCGCCGCGCTGGAAAAAGCCAACACCGAGCTGGGCCTGGCCCTCGCCGAAGACGAAATCGACTATCTGGTCGACGCCTTCAACGGTCTCAAGCGCAACCCGCACGACATCGAACTGATGATGTTCGCCCAGGCCAACTCCGAGCACTGCCGCCACAAGATCTTCAACGCCAGTTGGGATATTGATGGTGAGAACCAGGAAAAAAGCCTGTTCGGCATGATCAAGAACACCTACGTGATGCACAGCGAAGGCGTTCTGTCGGCTTATAAGGACAACGCCTCGGTGATCGTCGGCAACGTCGCCGGCCGTTTCTTCCCGAATCCTGAAACCCGCCAGTACGGCGCGGTGCAGGAGCCGGTGCACATCCTGATGAAGGTTGAAACCCACAACCACCCGACCGCGATCGCCCCGTTCCCGGGCGCATCGACTGGTTCGGGCGGCGAAATCCGTGACGAAGGTGCCACCGGCCGTGGCGCCAAGCCAAAGGCTGGCCTGACCGGTTTCACTGTATCCAACCTGCAGATCCCGGGCTTCGAACAGCCGTGGGAAGTGCCGTACGGCAAGCCTGAGCGCATCGTCACCGCGCTGGACATCATGATCGAAGGCCCGCTCGGCGGCGCCGCGTTCAACAACGAATTCGGTCGTCCGGCGCTGACTGGCTACTTCCGTACCTTCGAACAATCGATCACCACCCCGCACGGTGACGAAGTTCGCGGTTACCACAAGCCGATCATGCTCGCTGGCGGCATGGGCAACATCCGCGAAGAACACGTCAAGAAAGGCGAGATCGTCGTTGGCTCCAAGCTGATCGTTCTCGGCGGCCCGGCGATGTTGATTGGTCTGGGTGGCGGCGCCGCTTCCTCGATGGCCACCGGCACCAGCTCGGCGGATCTCGACTTCGCTTCCGTGCAGCGTGAAAACCCTGAAATGGAGCGTCGCTGCCAGGAAGTCATCGACCGTTGCTGGCAACTGGGTGACAAGAACCCGATCAGCTTCATCCACGACGTCGGCGCGGGCGGTCTGTCCAACGCCTTCCCGGAACTGGTCAACGACGGCGACCGCGGTGGCCGTTTCGAACTGCGCAACATTCCCAACGACGAGCCGGGCATGGCCCCGCACGAAATCTGGTCCAACGAATCCCAGGAACGTTACGTTCTGGCGGTCGGCCCGGAAGACTTCGCGCGCTTCCAGGCGATCTGCGAACGTGAGCGTTGCCCGTTTGCCGTTGTTGGTGAAGCCACTGCCGAGCCGCAACTGACCGTCACCGACAGCCACTTCGGCAACAACCCGGTGGACATGCCACTGGAAGTGTTGCTGGGCAAAGCCCCGCGCATGCACCGTTCGGTGGTTCGTGAAGCCGAGCTGGGCGATGACTTCGATCCGTCGAACCTCGACATCAGCGAGTCCATCGAACGTGTTCTGCATCACCCGGCCGTGGCGAGCAAAAGCTTCCTGATCACCATCGGCGACCGCACCATCACCGGCCTCGTGGCCCGTGACCAAATGGTCGGCCCGTGGCAGGTTCCGGTGGCCGACGTTGCCGTCACCGCCACCAGTTTTGATGTCTACACCGGTGAAGCGATGGCGATGGGCGAGCGTACTCCGCTGGCATTGCTGGACGCTCCGGCGTCGGGCCGCATGGCCATCGGCGAAACCCTGACCAACATCGCAGCTTCGCGCATCAACAAGATCTCCGACATCAAACTGTCGGCGAACTGGATGTCTGCTGCCGGCCACCCGGGCGAAGACGCGCGTCTGTACGACACCGTGAAAGCGGTCGGTATGGAACTGTGCCCTGAGCTGGGCATCACCATTCCGGTGGGCAAGGACTCGATGTCCATGGCCACCCGTTGGAACGACAACGGCGAAGAAAAAACCGTGACCTCGCCGATGTCGCTGATCGTGACCGGTTTCGCGCCAGTGGCTGACATCCGTCAGACCCTGACCCCGGAACTGCGCATGGACAAGGGCACCACCGACCTGATCCTGATCGACCTCGGTCGCGGGCAGAACCGTATGGGTGCTTCGATTCTTGCTCAGACACACGGCAAACTTGGCAAACACGCGCCGGACGTCGATGACGCCGAAGACCTGAAAGCCTTCTTCGCGGTGATCCAGGGCCTCAACGCCGACGGTCACCTGCTGGCTTACCACGACCGCTCCGACGGTGGTCTGCTGACCTCCGTGGTGGAAATGGCCTTCGCCGGCCACTGCGGTCTGAGCCTGAACCTCGACAGCGTTGCCGAGTCCTCGGCAGAAATCGCTGCGATCCTGTTCAACGAAGAACTGGGTGCAGTGATCCAGGTTCGTCAGGACGCCACGCCAGACATTCTCGCGCAGTTCAGCGCGGCCGGTCTGGGCGACTGCGTGTCGGTGATCGGTCAGCCGATCAACAATGGCCAGATCAACATCACCTTCAACGGTGACACCGTGTTCGAAGGCCAGCGTCGTCTGCTGCAACGTACCTGGGCTGAAACCAGCTACCAGATCCAGCGTCTGCGCGACAACGCTGACTGCGCCGAACAAGAGTTCGACGTGCTGCTGGAAGAAGACAACCCGGGCCTGAGCGTCAAGCTCAGTTACGACGTCAACCAGGACATCGCCGCGCCTTACATCAAGAAAGGCATCCGCCCACAGGTTGCCGTGCTGCGTGAGCAGGGCGTCAACGGTCAGGTGGAAATGGCCGCTGCGTTCGACCGCGCCGGTTTCAACGCAATCGACGTGCACATGAGCGACATTCTCGCTGGCCGTGTCGACCTGAACGAGTTCAAAGGTCTGGTGGCCTGCGGTGGTTTCTCCTACGGCGACGTTCTCGGCGCCGGTGAAGGCTGGGCCAAGTCGGCGCTGTTCAACAGCCGCGCCCGTGATGCCTTCCAGGGCTTCTTCGAGCGTAACGACAGCTTCACCCTCGGCGTGTGCAACGGTTGCCAGATGATGTCCAACCTGCACGAGCTGATCCCGGGCAGCGAGTTCTGGCCGCACTTCGTGCGTAACCGCTCCGAGCAGTTCGAAGCGCGCGTGGCAATGGTGCAGATCCAGGAATCGAACTCGATCTTCCTGCAAGGCATGGCCGGTTCGCGTATGCCGATCGCCATCGCTCACGGTGAAGGTCACGCCGAGTTCTCCAGCGAAGAAGCTCTGCTGGAAGCCGATCTGTCCGGTTGCGTGGCGATGCGTTTCGTCGACAACCATGGCAAGGTCACCGAGCGTTATCCGGCCAACCCGAACGGTTCGCCGCGCGGGATTACCGGTCTCACCAGCCGTGATGGCCGTGTGACGATCATGATGCCGCACCCGGAGCGTGTGTTCCGCGCCGTGCAGAACTCGTGGCGTTCGGAAGACTGGAACGAAGATGCACCTTGGATGCGTATGTTCCGTAATGCACGTGTGTGGGTTAACTAAGGCCTGTGTACAAGCTGGCGTTTTTTGTTCCTGACAGTCATGTCGAGGTGGTCAAAGGGGCTGTGTTCGCTGCCGGTGGTGGGCGGATCGGTGACTATGACCACTGTGCTTGGCAGGTGCTTGGGTCTGGTCAGTTTCGGCCTTTGGACGGTAGTCAGCCGTTCATTGGTGAGATGGGGCAGGTTGAGCGGGTTGAGGAGTGGAAGGTTGAGCTTGTGGTGGCGGATGAGTTGATCGTTGCTGTTGTGGCGGCGTTGAAGCTCAGTCATCCGTACGAGACACCGGCTTATGAAGTGTGGCGGCTGGAAGATTTCTGATCTTTCTTGCTGCTGAAACAGGAAACCCGTAGATGAGTGATTGTCTGCGGGTTTTTTGTTGCCTGCGATTTGCTTTTCTGTAGGAGTGAGCCTGCTCGCGATGGCGCCCTGACAGGCGACCATGCTCTGGCTGACTGAGTGAATATCCGTTTCTTCGGGGGCTGCGGCTGGCGGTTCCGCCCTTACGGCGGGTCACCTTTTCCAAACGCCGAAAAGGTAACCGAAAAGGCTTGCCCCAACGTTCGGCCCACTCGCTAAAGCTCGGGGTTCCTTCGCTCCGGGATCTATCCGGGCGCATCGCCTACGGTTTGCTTCGCTGCACCTCCTCTCGATGCATTTGGCTGCGCCAAACGGTCGCTGCGCTCCCACCCCCGGATAAATCCCTCCACTCAGCCTGCCGACGGGGCCGGTGGATCAAGATCAAGAGCTGCAGCCGAGCTAACGCTCATCCTGTTGAGTGGTGAGGAGCGGGCTGGTGGTGGTGCTTTGCTCTGCTCTGTGGGAGCAGGCTTGCCAGCGATGGGGCCTGGAGGTGACGAAACTATTTGGCGGGCTTCGTGTTTTGGCTGGCCAGGTACTCTTCCAGGGTTAGTTCGCTGTTCCGGTCCTTGTTGTATTCATCCCAAACCCAAGTTCTCATGGTTTTTTCAAAGCCTTCGGTACCGCTGGCGAACTCTTCGAAAGTCAGAATTCCGTCTTTATTTTCATCAAGATCTCCGAAGGTTTTTTTCAGATGCTCCAGTTGTTCTGCGTCCGTCATTTTCTTTGCCATGTCGCAGCCATCCTTTTTGAGTTGAGCTTAGGGTTATCAAGGCTACGACATGAAAACTGCCTGATTCAGTCAACGTAATAAGGTTGATCAAGGCGGTCAACTGTCAGACCTGACAGTTGACAGTGCCGGCAATGTGGTGGGGGCAGCCGAGCTGGCGCTCATCTTGTTTGAGTGGTGTGTGATCGACTTGGGTTTTGTGCTGGATTCGCCCCTCATCGGAACGCCGCCCGCCCAGCCCTCTCCCGAGGGAGAGGGCGCCGATTTGTGTGCTATTCAAGCCTGAGTTTGATTCGGAGAGAGGGGGCCGATTTGTGGGGGGCGAAACTGAGTTCGGCTAGGGGAGGGAGAGTGACGAATTTATGGGCTTTTCAAAACCTGAGTTCGGCTCGGTCTTTCACGTCGGTGTATCTCGCCCGAACACCTCGGTCAGTCCCCTCTCTCTCTGGGAGAGGGCTAGGGTGAGGGTTTGCTTTTGGCTGTTTAATGATGTGTCGAATAGCCAGAACCTTCCCACAAGGTTTTCAGGTTGTCCGTCGGACGTCGGGTCTCTAGTCTTTGGTTGTCACCGCAAATCGGTGATCGGGTGTGAGAACCCGGTAAGAGGTTTTAATCAAACGTCAGTAGCACCATAATCGCCGCCAGCTCATTTGCTGCCGGTGATGTTCTATGGCGGCTGTGTGCGGGCGGACTTCGGTTCGGCCGGGTTGATCTCTTACCGGTTTCTCACTCCGCACATAGCTGCCACCTCTTCGTCGCGTGAGAAACGACCAGTGATGGCTCAATCATTGATTAGAGATCATTGCAATGACTAAGCCCGTACCCGATCCACCCGAAACCAAAACCCCACTCGAAGAAGCCCTCCGCGCCGAAGACCAGGCCCGAAACCGCGAAGCCATCAAACGCGCCCTCGACTTCTACCTGTGCCCCGAACCCGCAAAGCCCCGCCGACCGAGCACCATGTTCATGGTCTGCCCAGAGGTCGACACCGAAAGCCTGCTCGCCCACGCCTGCGAATCGTTAGCCTCGGCAAGCGCTGCTACCAGCAACTTTGCCAATGAGCTAACCGGCCTGCAGCGCAGCACCGCGCTAGGCATCCAGCAAATCATCATGCTCGCCGAACTCGCGGTAAACCGGGCGCTGGATCGAGTCGATCCACAAACCTGACGATCGCGTCATCGTTGATCGCCAGCAGGCTCGCTCCCACATCTAAAATACATTCCCTGTGGGAGCGGGCTTGCTCGCGAAAGCGTTTTCGCAGTTGTCCGAATACTTCCTGTACCTCATCAAATAGCGGATTTTTCCTACCGTTTTTTCAGGTTGTCCCTCGGAAGTAGCCTCTTTAACTTGGGTTGTCTCTGGCAAACAGCGAGCTCGGCAATAGACCGCTAACGGGATATTGCTCCTTTCGCTGAAGCCATCGACATGACTCTGAGGTTGAAAATGGAGCTACTTCCCGTCGTCACACCCCGCATCAACACAAGCACCGCGCTGGGGCGGGCGCTGGTATCGATGTTCAAGTCAGTCGAGGCAGAACTGATTCAAGAGAACTCAGCACCTGGGGCGGTCAAGATTATTGTATTTGGAGGGTGTGCAGTTCACCTCTACACCCATCACCGCATATCTTTGGATGTCGATGCGGAAATCTATGAGGCATGCATTCCGGCAGGATTCGACCTGCGTACGCTGCTGGCGACGGTGCCGGAGCCCTTTGTCGATGAGCTTTCTGCTCGAAAGATGGAGCTGAACTACGACCTGCAATACAACACTAGCTTTGGCCCGATTCATGAGGATTATTGGTCGCGAAGTATTCCCATGTCAGAGTTTTCGCTGGAGTCTCCTCTACACATCCATATTGCTGCGCCCGTCGACATAGCCATTACAAAGCTGGGCAGGGCTACAGATCACGATATCGCAGACATCAATGCCCTTCTGAGGTGCGGGTTCATACTGACCAGCGAGCTCCGGCGTCTGGCATTGCAGGCAATTGATGTATATGTTGGCAATAAAGCGCAACCGACCTCGGTTCTGAGCAACATATTGCAAGACTATCTGGAGAAAGCAGATGACGAAGTTGAATGACGCTCACGTCCTCTCATCCGCGTTAGACACTCTCGTCAGAAGCCCTCTGAATCAGGCCGACGACGTTGCACTGGTGAATGCTGCGAAAGAAGTCTGGTACTCGGATTCAAATGTTGAAAGCGAGGTGAAGGCCTTTCTGAAACATCATAGCGATGACATTGAACGCCGCCGCGCCGCCTACCTGTTGGAGCGATTTACTCGTTTCTCGTGTGTCTCGGATACCCGCGTATTGGAAACTCTTCATGCGCTGGAGCTTTTCGCGCACTCGACACCGAAGCAGGATGTCGCGCCTCAAACAAAGGTTTCATTACGCAATCGCAAAGATGAATTGGCCGTCTCTTGGGGGTTAGCAGAAAGTCTTGGATTGAAGGTTCAAACGCTGATGCCATTTCAGACCCGCCATTACCAAGCGGAACAGCATTCATCCTGAGCCGAATTTGTTGGCGATGAAAAACCCGGCCTAAGCCGGGTTTTTTGTGTCGATTAAACCTTCACACTAACCTCGCTGCGGTTGACCAGGCTTTCCAGTGCCCCGCTCAAACTCGCCGCCTTATCGCCCAGCAGCAAATGCCAGACCCCGCCATCCAACTGGCTGACACCGTGACATCCCAGATCCTTCAACTGCGCCTCGGACAACGCCTTGCCATCCGCCAATTGCAGGCGAATCCGCGTCATCGCAATGCAATCCAGTTGCAGCACATTGTCGCCGCCGCCCAACGCGTTCAGCCATTGCTGCGCCTCGGAACCGGCAACGGCCATAACTTTCGGCTCATCAACAACAGCGGTTTCAACCAAAACAGCACGCCCCAACGCCGGCATCGCCAGACGAATCTCATCGGCAATACTATCCGCCATCGGCCCGACCACAACCTGCAAACTCCCGCCTTTACCCGGACGCACAACCGCCATCGCACCCAGCGCTTTCAGATCCGCATCCGACACCTTATTGCGATCAACCATCTCCAGTCGCAGCCGCGTGGTGCACGCGCCAACCGTTAGCAGATTTTCAGCACCACCCAATGCCTTGATGTAAGCACCGGCGCGTTCGTTCTCAGTCAGTACGGCTTTTTCACTGACCGCTACATCCTCGCGCCCCGGCGTCTTCAGATTGAAGCGACGAATACAGAAATCAAACACCGCGTAATACACCACGGCATAGGCCAGCCCGACTGGAATCACCAGCCAGCCATTTGTGGATCGGCCCCAACCCAGCACCATGTCGATGAAACCGCCGGAGAAGGTGAAGCCGAGGTGGATGTTCAACGCATTGGTAATCGCCATCGATAACCCGGTCAGCAGCGCATGCAGCAGATACAACAGAGGCGCCAGAAACATGAAGGCAAATTCGATTGGCTCAGTCACCCCGGTCAAAAACGACGTCAATGCCATCGACAGGAAAATCCCGCCCATCACCTTGCGGCGTTCCGGCAGGGCGTTGCGATACATCGCCAGACACGCCGCCGGCAAACCGAAGATCATCATCGGGAACATGCCGGTCATGAACTGGCCACCCTTCGGATCGCCGGCGAAGTAGCGCGACAGGTCGCCGGTTACCAGCGCACCGGTGGTTGGGTCGGTGAAGTTGCCGAACACAAACCACGCCATGTTGTTGAGGATGTGGTGCAGGCCGGTGACGATCAACAGGCGGTTGAACACACCAAACACGAACGCGCCGAGGCTGCCGCTTTCCATCATCAAGGCGCCGAAGCTG
Organism: Pseudomonas sp. CH61; assembly: GCF_059429415.1. NCBI lineage: Bacteria > Pseudomonadati > Pseudomonadota > Gammaproteobacteria > Pseudomonadales > Pseudomonadaceae > Pseudomonas > Pseudomonas sp. CH61. Next base: position 399,934 of record NZ_CM182098.1, read on the forward strand.
TTGATGCCATGCTGGATTGGCGGCCAGATATAGCCGAACACCACACCGAGGCCGACCGCTGCAAACCCGGTGACAATCGGCACAAAGCGTCGTCCGCCGAAGAACGCCAGATACTCCGGCAGCTTGATGTCCTTGAAGCGGTTGTACAGCGCGCCGGCCATCAGGCCGCTGACGATGCCGGCGAGCATGCCCATGTTGATGCTCGCGTCGAGCACCTTGAGCGTGGAGATCATCACCAGATAACCGATCACCCCGGCGAGGCCGGCGGTGCCGTTGTTGTCCTTGGCGAAACCGACGGCGATACCGATGGCGAAGATCATCGCCAGGTTGGCGAAGATCACTTGGCCGGCGTCGTGGATGATCGCGATGTTCAGCAGGTCGGTGTCACCCAGGCGCAGGAGCAAGCCGGCAATCGGCAGGATTGCGATCGGCAGCATCAGCGCACGGCCAAGGCGTTGCAGGCCTTCAATGAAGAGTTGGTACATGGCGTTTGTCCTTGTTGTCTTTGTTAGCGCAGAGGCCAATGTTGATGACAGGCGTGACGCACGGCGGCGGCGCTGCTCAGTTTGAGCAGGTCGCGGCTGAGGCGCTGGCATTCGGCTTCATGCACCTGGCGCACGCGATCCTTTATTTCGCCGATCTGCACCGGGCTGACCGACAGTTCGGTAACGCCCAGACCGATCAGCACCGGTGTGGCCAGCGGATCAGAGGCGAGGGCGCCGCAGACGCCGACCCAACGTTTATGCACTGCCGCGCCTTCGCAGGTCATGGCGATCAGGCGCAGCAGCGCCGGGTGCAGGGCGTCGACGCGGGCGGCCAGACCTGCGTGGTCGCGATCCATGGCCAAGGTGTATTGCGACAGATCGTTGGTGCCGATCGAGAGGAAGTCAGCGTGTTCGGCGAGTTGTTCGGCCTGCAGCGCGGCGGCGGGGACTTCGATCATCACGCCGATTTCCGGGCGCTGGCTCACGCCAAGTTCGATGCACAAGGTATCGACGCGTTTACGAATGTGCAGCAGCTCATCGACTTCGGTGACCATCGGCAACAGGATCCGGCAACGGTGCAGCGGGCTGACTTGCAGCAGCGCGCGCAGTTGCTGATCGAGGATTTCCGGGCGCGCCTGAGCCAGACGAATGCCGCGCAGGCCGAGTACCGGGTTGGCTTCGATCGGCAGCGGCAGGTAGTCGAGTTGTTTGTCGCCGCCGACGTCGATGGTGCGGATGATCACTGACTTGTTGCCCATCGCATCGATCACGGCTTGATAGGCGCTGCGTTGCTCTTCGACGTCCGGAGCGGTCTGACGATCGACGAACAAAAACTCGGTTCGTAACAGGCCTACACCGTCGGCACCGTTGGCGAAGGCGTCCGCCGTTTCAGCGCTGGAGGCGACATTGGCGACGACTTCGATGTGCACGCCATTACGTGTTTCGGCGGGCAGATGAGCTTTGGCCTGCTGCGTGTCGCGACGTTGCTGGCGATCAATTTGCGCCTGCTTAACTTCAGCCAAGCGCTCAACGTTTGGCTTCAGTTCCAGACGACCACCGTCAGCATCGAGCACCACCGAATGACCTTGCGGCTGATCAAGCAATGCCGAACCCAGCGCCACCATGCACGGCAGCCCTTTGCCGCGCGCCAGAATCGCCACATGCGAAGTCGCGCCACCCGCGGCCATGCACAACCCGGCGACACCTTGCGCGCTGAGTTGCAGCAAATCCGAGGGCGTCAGTTCATGTGCGGCAACAATGGCGCCTGCCGGCACGTCGTAATTCCACGCCTCACCGAGCAACGCACGTAGCACGCGTTGTTTGAGGTCGCGCAGATCGTTGGCGCGTTCGGCCAGCAGCGGGCTGCCGGTGTGTTGCAAGACTTCGCATTGCACATCGATCGACTGGCTCCAGGCGTGAGTCGCCGCAATGCCTTGTTCGATGGATTGCTGTGCAGCGTCGAGCAGCGCCGGGTCTTCGAGCAGTGCCAGATGCGCGGCGAAGATCGCTTCTTCATCGGCATTCTTGTGTTTTTTCGCTTGAACAAGGGTGCCGTCGATTTCATTGCGTACTTGAGTCAGTGCAGCGTCGAGCACCTGCTGTTGCTGCAGCGGATCATGATTGCCAGTGTCCGCCGGCAAACTGATCCCGTTCAAACGAAACAGCGGCCCGCCAACCAGTCCCGGCGCAGCGCAGACACCGTGTAATACGCCAGCTTCGGCCGGGCGTTTAATAGCGGCAACATTGACCGGCGCCGCCGCGTGATGATCATCCGGCAGCGCGGTGGCCAACGCCGTGAGCAATGCTTGCAACGCCGCTTCGGCATCCGGCCCCTGACAGCTGACCTGCACTTCATCCTGCTCGCCAACCGCCAGGCCCATTAGCCCGATCAGGCTGTTGCACGGCGCCGATTTGCCGGCGAAGTGCAGCTGTGACTGGCTCTTGAAACCTTGCGCAGTCTGCCGAATCAGCGCCGCAGGGCGCGCATGCAAACCACCGCGATGAGCCACCAGCACATGACCATGAACCTCCGGCCCGCTCACGTCTGCAACATTCGCCGCCGAGCTGTTACGCGCAACAATGTGCAATAACGGCTCGCCAACCTTCACCGCTTTCAGCGTAATCGGCCGCACTTGAAAATCCTGGCTGTTGGTCAGGATCAACAGGCTGACCAGGCTTTTGCATTGCTGGCCGACCTTGTCGAGGTCATAGCGCAACAACGGCTGACCCTTGCTGACGCGGGTGCCATCCTTGACCAGCATCGAGAAGCCTTCGCCGTTCAACTCAACGGTGTCGAGCCCCAGGTGCAGGAGGATTTCCGCGCCGTTGTCGGCACGCACCGTGAGTGCATGGCCGGTGCGCGCGACGTGAATGATCACCCCGGCGCACGGCGAGTACAGCGTGTCGTTGATCGGGTCGATGGCAATGCCGTCGCCCATCGCGCCGCTGGCGAACACCGCGTCCGGGACTTTGGCGAGCGTGAGCACCGGGCCGCTGAGCGGGGCGCTGAGGGTCAGCTCTTTATTGTTGTTGTGCATGGCTCGGTCTCATCAGGTGTGCAGTCATTCGGACTTAGTGCGTTCGGGTCACTTTGCTCAGGTGGCGCGGCTGATCCGGGTCCATGCCACGGGCCACGGCCAAACCGGCGGCCATCACGTAGAAGCTCTGGATCGCCAGAATCGGATCGAGGGCCGGATGTTCGGCGCGGGTCAGGGTCAGATCGCGTTCGCTGACGTCATCCGGCGCGGCCAACAACACACGGGCGCCGCGCTGACGCATTTCTGCCGCGAGACTCAGAAGGCCAGCCTGCTCTGCGCCGCGTGGGGCGAAGACCAGCAACGGATAGTGTTCGTCGATCAGTGCCATCGGGCCGTGACGGACTTCGGCGCTGCTGAACGCTTCGGCCTGAATCGCCGAGGTTTCCTTGAATTTCAGCGCGGCCTCTTGAGCGATGGCGAAACCGGCACCACGGCCGATGACCATCAAACGCTCGCAATCACGCAACGCTTCGATGGCTAGGCTCCAGTCCTGTTTGGCGGCTTCGCGCAGGCCTTCGGGCAGGGCGTTACCGGCCTCAAGCAATTCGCTGTCCTCTTTCCAGTGCGCGATCAAACGAGCGCTGGCGCTGAGGGTGGCGATAAAACTCTTGGTCGCGGCGACGCTGCTTTCAGTCCCGGCGAGCAGCGGCACGCTGAATTCACACGCCGCTTCCAGTGGCGAATCGGCGGCGTTGACCATCGACACGCTCAGCGCGCCACGCTTGCGCAACAGGCGCAGGCTGTTGACCAGATCCGGGCTCTGCCCCGATTGCGAAAACGCGAACGCGACCTGACCGCTGACCTTCAACGGCGCCTGCTGCATGGTCACCACCGACATCGGCAACGACGCCACCGGCACGCCCAGTTGCTGCATGGTCAGGTAGGCGAAGTAGCTCGCCGCGTGGTCGGAGCTGCCGCGCGCAACGGTCATCGCCACTTGCGGTGGCTGACGGCGCAGACGCCCGGCGATCTCGATCATTTGCGGGTCGAGCTGTTGCAGTTGGGCTTGCACAGCCTCGAACGAGGACAGCGCCTCCTCAAGCATTTTTGAAGTCAATGTCTTCTCCTTCGACCATGACGGCGGTCAGTGTGAGTGAGCGGTCGAGCCGCACGCAGTCGGCCCAGGCACCCGGTTGCAGGCGCCCGCGTTCGTTGATGCCGAGGTAATCGGCGGGGAATTGCGACAGGCGTTGCGAGGCCTCGGCGATCGGCAAACCGATCTTCACCAGGTTGCGCAGGGCTTGATCCATGGTCAGCGTGCTGCCGGCCAAAGTGCCGTCCGGCAGGCGCACGCCGCCCAGGCATTTGGTCACGGTGTGGCTGCCGAGCTTGTATTCACCGTCGGGCATGCCGGCGGCAGCGGTCGAATCGGTCACGCAATACAGGCACGGGATCGAGCGCAGGGCCACGCGGATGGCGCCGGGGTGCACGTGCAGCAAATCCGGAATCAGCTCGGCGAATTTGGCGTGGGCCAGCGCAGCGCCGACGATGCCCGGTTCGCGGTGATGCAGCGGGCTCATGGCGTTGTAAAGGTGAGTGAAACTGGTCGCGCCGGCCTCCATTGCAGCAACGCCTTCCTCGTAGCTGCCGAGGGTGTGGCCGATCTGCATGCGCACGCCACGGCTGCTCAGCTCACGAATCAACGCGTCGTGGCCGGCGATTTCCGGGGCGATGGTGATCACGCGGATCGGCGCCAGTGCCAGGTATTCTTCGACTTCGGCCATCAATGCGGTGTGGGCGAAATTCGGTTGCGCGCCGAGTTTTCCCGGATTGATGTACGGACCTTCGAGGTGTACGCCGAGGACCCGCGCGGCACCTTTCGGACGCTGTTCGCAGAATTCTCCGACTTCTTTCAAGACACTGGAGATCTCGGCACTCGGCGCGGTCATGGTGGTGGCGAGCAGCGAGGTGGTGCCGAAGCGCACGTGGGTTCTGGTGATGGTCTCGAAGGCGCTGGCGCCTTCCATGATGTCTTTGCCACCACCGCCGTGGACGTGCAGATCGATGAAACCGGGCAGCAGATACGGCAGATCATTAGTTGCCGGATCGCAGGGTACGCCTTCGATCGACACGACTTTGCCGTGTTCGTGGATCAGCCGGCCGCGAACCCAGCCGCTGGCGGTGAGGATGTTGTCTTCGGACATTTTGGTTCTCGCTTTGGGCCGTTTTAGCGGCGCAGCTCTGCAACAAAGTCGTAGTAGTCGTTGCGGCAATAGGTGTCGGTGACTTCGATCGGTGTGTTGTCTTCCAGATAACCGACTCGGGTCATCAGCAGCATCGCGGTGCCGGGGGCGATGCCGACCAGCGCGGCGAACTCGTCAGAGGCGTTGATCGCCTGGATGTGCTGCAGGGCGCGGACGATCGGTTTGCCGATGCCGTCGAGGTATTCGTAGAGCGAATCGCCGACCCGTTGCGGCTTGGGCATGATCGAGGCGGGCAGGGTGCTCATCTCGATGGCCATCACCGTGTCATCGGCTTTGCGCAGACGCTTCATGCGCGCGACCTTGTCGTTCGGCGACAGGCTGAGGCGGATCAGTTCTTCGTGAGTCGGCAGGGTGATTTCACGTTCCAGCCAGTGTGAGCTGGGTACGAAGCCCTTGAGGCGGAGCATTTCGCTGAAGCCCGAAAGGCGCGACAGCGGTTGTTCGAGGCGTGGGGTGATGAAGGTGCCGGAGCCTTGCAAGCGGCGGATCAAGCCTTGATCGAGGAGGACTTCCAGCGCCTTGCGCGCAGTCACTCGGGAGATGCCCAGTTGCTCGCTGAGGTTGCGTTCCGAGGGCATCGCCTGCTCGGACTTCCACTGCCCGGCATGAATCGCGGCTTCCAGATTGCGCGCCAGCTGCAGGTACAGCGGCGTCGGCTGGGAGTCGTCCGGGCGTAGGGTATGGAGGTCGTTCATGTAGGGCATTTCCGTCGCGAGTATAGGATTGTTGTGGCTCGCTTGTGGGGCGGAAATTAATACCACTTGAATACCATGTCAACGCGCGAAAATGGGCTTTGGCCCAGTAGGATGGCGGGTTTCAGGGGGTATGGTTTCAAGTGGTATTAGTGGTGGCCTGTAAAAAACAAAAGATCGCAGCCTGCGGCAGCGCCTACAGTTGAGAGTGGTATCACCTCTGTAGGAGCGGCCGCAGGCTGCGATCTTTTGATTTATTTTTTTGCGGGTGACCAGCGGTCGCTGGTTAAGGGCGGATTTCGACCATCGTGCCGTCTGGCACCAGATTCCACACTTCGCGCATGTCGACGTTACGCATGGCGACGCAGCCGTCAGTCCAGTCGAGGGTGTGGAACAGGTCTTCCGGGGTTTCTTCCGAATCCGGCGTGCCGTGGATCATGATCATCCCGCCGGGCTCGACGCCTTCGCGACGGGCGCGGGCCGAATCGCTGATGTTCGGGTAGGAGATGTGCATCGACAGATTGAATTTGTCGCTGGTCTTGCGCCAGTCGATCCAATAGAAACCTTCCGGCGTGCGTTTGTCGCCTTCTATCAGTTTCGGACCTTTTTTCGCGCCTTTGCCTAGAGAGATGCGATAGGTTTTCAGCGGCTTGCCGTCGGCGATCAACTGCAGTTGATGAGCCGACTTAAGCACCAGAACTTTTTCGATAAGAGGCGTATTCGACGGCGTCACGGTGGTCACGAATGACGCTTGGGAGACGGTAACGAAGGACAGGCAGAACAGGGCAAGCAACCAGCGCATTGAAACGATTCCCCAGGAATGACGCAGATACATGATTTATAGGTGTTGTGCAGACGTGCTCGGGTTATCGGCTGGCCGGCGACGAAATCAAGTAATGGCAGGCTGAGCGAGCGGCGGAATCGATTCCGAACGAACCGGGTACACCTCAACACGCCGATCAGCGAAGAAGCATTCTAAGGTACGCCCCACCGTGCGGAAAGCCAGCTCGTCCCAGGGAATGTCGGCTTCGTCGAATAGTTGCACTTCGAGGCTCTCGGGGCCGGCGGCAAAGTCCAGATCGACCAGCTCGGCACGGAAGAACACATGCACCTGACTGATGTGCGGCACATCGATCAGCGTATAGATGCTCAGGTTGCGCACCCGGGCGCAGGCTTCTTCGGCAGTTTCGCGCTCGGCGGCCTGTTCGATGGTTTCGCCGTTCTCCATGAAACCGGCGGGCAACGTCCAGTAACCGAGGCGCGGCTCGATGGCGCGGCGGCAGAGCAATACTTTCGTGCCCCAGGTCGGCACGCAACCGGCAACGATATTGGGGTTCTGATAGTGAATGGTCTGACAGCTGTCACAGACAAATCGCAGCCGCGAATCGCCTTCGGGAATGCGCTGGGTGACCGGGTTACCGCAGTGGCTGCAAAATTTCATGCTGGGCTTCCTGAATGCTGCGCCTATCTTGGCGTGCAGCGGTGTCGGTCGGCAAGTTGTCGTTTCGCGACACGACGGGTTTCGGGGGCTTGGGCGCTCGCAATGATTGGTGCATGATGCAGGGTAAGGCACTGATCGAGAACACTCATGCTGGACGAGCTACTGCATAGGGTAAGCAACCACACACCGCGCACGCTGGAGACCGACACACGTTTCCCCGAGGCCGCCGTTCTGGTGCCGATCACCCGCAGTGACCAACCGGAACTGGTGCTGACCTTGCGTGCCAGCGGGCTCTCGACCCACGGCGGCGAAGTCGCCTTCCCCGGTGGGCGCCGCGATCCGGAAGACCCGGATTTGATCTTTACCGCGCTGCGTGAGGCTGAAGAAGAAATCGGCCTGCCGCCCGGACTCGTCGAAGTCATCGGCCCGCTCAGCCCACTGATCTCCCTGCACGGCATCAAGGTCACGCCTTATGTCGGCGTTATTCCCGATTTTGTCGAATACCGCGCCAACGATGCCGAGATTGCCGCGGTCTTCAGCGTGCCGCTGGAATTCTTCCGCAAAGACCCTCGCGAGCATACCCATCGCATCGACTATCAGGGCCGCAGTTGGTATGTGCCGAGCTATCGCTACGGCGATTTCAAGATCTGGGGCCTGACCGCGATCATGATCGTCGAGTTGATCAATCTGCTCTATGACGCCAAGATCAGTCTGCATCAACCACCGAAAAGCTTTATTGACACCTAAGCCATCGCTCGAATGGCCATCACACCGTGAGCCCTGAGGAAAACAAGATGAAATACCGCCTGGGCGACGCCCGTGTCGAGACCCACCCACAGAGCTGGGTCGCCCCCAATGCCGTGCTGGTGGGCAAGGTCAAACTGGAAGAGGGCGCCAACGTCTGGTTCAACGCCGTGCTGCGCGGCGACAACGAACTGATCCTGATCGGCAAGAACAGCAATGTGCAGGATGGCACGGTGATGCATACCGATATGGGCTTTCCGCTGACCATCGGTACCGGCGTGACCATCGGCCATAACGCCATGCTGCATGGCTGCACCGTCGGCGATTACAGCCTGATCGGCATCAATGCGGTGATTCTCAACGGCGCGAAGATCGGCAAGAACTGCATCATTGGCGCCAATTCGCTGATCGGCGAGGGCAAGGAAATTCCCGATGGTTCGCTGGTGATGGGCTCGCCGGGCAAGGTCGTGCGCGAGCTGACCGAGCCGCAGAAAAAAATGCTTGAGGCCAGCGCCGCGCACTATGTGCATAACTCGCAGCGTTATGCCCGCGATCTGGTTGAGCAGGAAGAATGAACACGCCAGAAAGACCGGTAGCCTCGCCGTGCGTGAATATTTGTGCACTGGATGAGGCTGACATCTGTACTGGTTGCCAGCGTACGGTCGAGGAGATCACCCGCTGGGGCCGCATGACCAACGACGAGCGCCGGGTGGTGTTGGGGTTGTGTCATGAGCGGGCGAAGGCGAGTGGGTTGGTGTGGATGATCCCTTCGAAGTCGTGATCGGCTTGAGGGTGCCCTCACCCTAACCCTCTCCCAGAGGGAGAGGGGACTGACCGAGGTGTCTTTCGCTATACGCCGACCTGACATGTCGAGTCGGACTCAAGATTTGAAAGGCCCCCAACAGGCTCCCTTCCCTTCGTTTTTTGAAGGGGGAGGGAATGACCGGGTTGATTGTTCGGTCCGTACCGGCCTGCGTTCTCCAGTCGAACTCGGGATTCGATTCAACGAAGATCTGCTCCCTTTCCCCCTCGCCCCCCTTGGGGGAGAGGGCTGGGGTGAGGGGGTGGCTCTTGATCTGCGGGTCCAGTAATCTGTGCGCCAATCTGCCAGGTCGCCTCCATGATTTTCCTCATCGCCTACATCAGCAGCGTCGTGCTGATCAACTTTGCTTTCTCCACCGCTCCACACCTGGACATCATCTGGTCGGCCTGGGGCGGTCTGGTCTTCATACTGCGCGACATGGTGCAAACCCGCTTCGGCCACGGTGCACTCGTGGCGATGCTGGCGGCGTTGGTGCTGTCTTATGTCACGTCAGATCCTTCCATTGCCCTTGCCAGCGCCACGGCGTTCGCAGTGTCGGAAATCATCGACTGGCTGGTGTTCAGTATCACCAAGCGCCCATTGCGCGACCGTTTGTGGATCAGTTCGGCGCTGAGCATTCCCATCGATACGTTCATCTTCTTCGGCATGATCGACCTGCTGACGCCGCCGGTGATCATTACTGCTCTGCTGTCGAAATTCGCCGGCGTCACCGCCGTGTGGCTGATCATGGCCTGGCGTGAGCGTAAACAGGCCGTCGCCGGCTGAAGCCAAACCCTCAGGTTCATGTAAAATGCCGCGCTTTCTCCCCATGGAAAGCGCGTCTGGCGTTGCTTTCCTCGATGATCCGCTTCTTTGAGGACCTGAGATGACCCGTATCGGAACTCCATTGTCGCCGACCGCGACCCGCGTATTGCTGTGTGGCTGTGGTGAGTTGGGCAAGGAAGTGGTGATCGAGCTGCAACGCTTGGGCGTTGAAGTGATCGCCGTTGACCGTTACGCCAACGCGCCGGCCATGCAAGTCGCCCATCGCAGCCACGTGATCAACATGCTCGACGGCGCCGCTCTGCGCGCGGTGATCGAAGCCGAGAAACCGCACTTCATCGTGCCGGAAATCGAAGCCATCGCCACCGCCACCCTGGTCGAACTGGAAGCCGAAGGCTTCACCGTGATCCCGACCGCTCGCGCTGCGCAATTGACCATGAACCGCGAAGGCATCCGTCGTCTGGCCGCCGAAGAGCTGGACCTGCCGACCTCGCCGTACCACTTTGCCGACACCTTCGAGGATTACAGCAAAGCCGTTGAAGACCTGGGTTTCCCCTGCGTCGTCAAACCGGTAATGAGCTCGTCGGGCAAAGGCCAGAGCCTGCTGCGCAGCGTCGATGACGTGCAGAAAGCCTGGGATTACGCACAGGAGGGCGGTCGCGCCGGTAAAGGCCGGGTGATCATCGAAGGCTTTATCGATTTCGACTACGAAATCACCCTGCTGACCGTGCGCCACATCGGCGGCACTACGTTCTGCGCGCCGGTCGGTCACCGTCAGGAGAAGGGCGACTATCAGGAATCCTGGCAGCCGCAAGCCATGAGCCCGATTGCCCTGGCTGAGTCCGAGCGTGTTGCCAAAGCGGTGACTGAAGCGCTGGGTGGTCGTGGTCTGTTCGGCGTTGAGCTGTTCATCAAGGGTGATCAGGTGTGGTTCAGCGAGGTCTCCCCACGTCCGCATGACACCGGCCTGGTCACACTGATTTCGCAGGATCTGTCGCAGTTCGCCCTGCACGCTCGCGCAATTCTGGGCCTGCCGGTGCCGCTGATTCGTCAGTTCGGACCATCGGCTTCGGCGGTGATTCTGGTGGAAGGGCAGTCGACTCAGACGGCGTTCGCCAATCTGGGAGCTGCGTTGAGCGAGCCGGACACGGCGTTGCGACTGTTTGGCAAGCCGGAAGTGAATGGTCAGCGCCGCATGGGCGTGGCGTTGGCGCGGGATGAGTCGATCGAGGCTGCTCGTGCCAAGGCGACTCGTGCTGCTCAGGCTGTTGTTGTAGAGCTGTAAACCGAGTCGCGGCATTCGCGAGCAGGCTCGCTCCCACATGGGATTGGGTGAACACAGTATCTGTGACCAACCCCAAAACCTTGTGGGAGCGAGCCTGCTCGCGAAGCTTTTGATCTTCTGTCAGGCAACCCGATTCAGATCGTTATCCCTCGTCTCTTTCAGGCACAGCACCGCAATCAAACTCAGCACCGCCGCCCCCGACACATACCCGCCGACATAACTCAGCCCCCCCATCGCCACCAGTTTCTGCGCAAAGAACGGCGCCGCCGAGGCCCCGACAATGCCGCCCAGGTTATACGCCGCCGAAGCACCGGTGTAACGCACGTGGGTCGGAAACAACTCAGGCAACAGTGCCCCCATCGGCGCAAACGTCACGCCCATCAAGAACAGCTCGATGCACAGAAACAGCGCCACACCCCAGGTCGAGCCCTGAGTCAGCAACGGTTCCATCAGAAACCCGGAAAGAATCGCCAGCACGCCGCCGATGATCAGCACCGGTTTGCGCCCGTAACGGTCGCTGGCCCACGCGGACAATGGCGTAGCGGCGGCCATGAACAGCACAGCGAAGCACAGCAACCCAAGGAACGTCTCACGGCTATAGCCGAGTGTGGAAACCCCGTAGCTCAGGGAAAACACCGTCGAGATATAGAACAGCGCATAGCACACCACCATCGCTGCCGCGCCCAGCAATGTCGGTGCCCAATACTGGCTGAACAGCTCGACCAAGGGGATTTTTACCCGCTCCTGACGGGCGATGGCGTTGGCGAACACCGGCGTTTCGTGCAGCTTCAATCGCACGTACAGACCGACCATCACCAGCGCCGCACTGAGCAGAAACGGAATACGCCAGCCCCAACTGCGGAATTGCTCGTCATCGAGGGTCATGGCCAAAGTCAGAAACAAGCCGTTGGCCGCGAGAAAACCAATCGAAGGGCCGAGCTGTGGAAACATCCCGAACCACGCGCGCTTACCTTTCGGCGCGTTTTCCGTGGCCAGCAGCGCAGCACCGCCCCATTCACCGCCCAATCCCAGGCCCTGACCAAAGCGCAGCACGCACAGTAGAATCGGTGCCCAGGCGCCAATCGTGGCGTAACCCGGCAGCACGCCGATCAGCGTCGTACATACGCCCATCAACAATAGCGAAGCGACCAGCGTCGACTTGCGCCCGATGCGGTCACCGAAGTGGCCGAACAACGCCGAGCCCAGCGGTCGGGCGAGGAAGGCAATACCAAAGGTCAGAAATGCCGACAGCATCTGCGCGGTGCCGGAGGTCTGCGGAAAGAACACCGGCCCGATCACCAGCGCAGCCGCGGTGGCGTAAACATAGAAGTCGTAGAACTCGATCGCGGTGCCGATAAAACTCGCCGTCGCCACGCGGGTGGCGGAGTTGGTCGGTTGGGCAGGGGTGGTGTCGCTGATAGCGGTACTGGTTGTCATGCGGTGATCCCTGACAGTCATGAGCTCCGTTGGAGCGAATTATTATGGTCGAACACCCAGGGATGTGGGATGAGGCGCGGTCGCTGTTTCAGGTAGGAACAGTCGCCGGAGTACAGCGGAAATAGCCGAAACCTGTTGTGTGCGGGGTAAGCACAAGGTTCGGCGGGGCTTGGGTAAGCTGATTCGATTATAGGAAGGGGGCTAACAATCAAACAAGAGCAAAGATCGCAGGGTAGGAGCTGCCGAAGGCTGCGATCTTTTGATCTTCTATCGGGCAGGCACCAAAACAGGCACAGAAGAGGTATGCCAGATCAACACCTTGCTCACCCGGTTCTCCTCAGTCTCAAGAATCTCCAGGCGATAACGCCCGATCTTCAAGCAAACCGCACTTTCCGGAATCGTCTCCAACGCCTCAGTCACCAGACCATTCAGCGTTTTCGGACCATCGCTCGGCAAATGCCAGCCGAGGCATTTGTTCAATTCGCGGATCGACGCTGCACCGTCAATCACCATGCGGCCATCGCCCTGCGGATGAATGTGCGGATTATCGATGCTGTGCTCGCTTTCGAATTCGCCAACGATTTCTTCGAGAATATCTTCCAGCGTAACGATGCCGAGCACTTCACCGTACTCGTCGACCACCATGCCGAGCCGCCGCTGCTGTTTATGGAAGTTCAGCAGTTGCAGTTGCAGCGGCGTGCTTTCCGGCACGAAGTAAGGTTCGTAACTGGCCGCCAGCAGCGCTTCACGGGTCAAATCACCCTTGTTCAGCAGATGACGGATCTGCCGCGTGTTGAGCACCGCTTCCACTTGGTTGATGTCGCTATGGAACACCGGCAGGCGCGTGCGTTTGTTATGCCGCAGTTGTTCGATGATCTCTTCGATCGAATCGTCGAGGTTGATGCCGTCGACGTCACTGCGCGGCACCAGAATGTCGTTGACCGTGATGTTGTCCAGCGCATGAATGCCGGAAACCGGGTGCGCGCGAACCGGATGCTCTGGATCGTCGTAGCGATCGGCGGGCGAGTCATCTTCGCTTTGCTGCACTACCTGAACTTTGCGGGCAAACGGGCTCATCAGCAAACCGCTGATACGACTGAACAGCCAGGCAAACGGATAAACAATCTTCAACGGCACGGCCAGCAAGGTGTTGCCGAACGCCAGCACCGCATCGGGGTAACGATGGGCGACGGTACGCGGGAAGTAATCGGCAAACACCAGCAGGATCGCACCCGCACCGAGGCATGCCGCCCACGGGCCGTTTTCTTCGCAGAGAAAAATCGCCAGCAGCGTCGCAATCACCACAGCGAGCGCACGGCACAAGGTATTGCAGAGAATCAGGCTGTCGAGCGGAAAGCTCAGCTTCGCCAGCGGTTTGTCGCTGGCGCGCGAGGCGGTGCGCTGCGCGAGCAGGTGCTGTTGCGCGATTTCGACGGCGGTAAACAGCCCTGACCACAAAATCAGCAGGACAAATACCGCGAGCATCGGCCCTAAGGGCAAACCGTCCATTTATGCCGCCCGTCAGATGTGCAGGATGTATTCACGAACCAGTTTGCTGCCGAAGTACGCCAACATCAGCAGGCAGAAACCGGCGAGGGTCCAGCGAATCGCCTTGTGACCGCGCCAGCCGAGACGATTGCGGCCCCAGAGCAGTACGCTGAAGACGATCCAGGCCAGACAGGCCAGCAAGGTCTTGTGCACCAGATGCTGGGCGAACAGGTTCTCGACGAACAGCCAGCCGGAGATCAGCGACAGCGACAGCAGCGTCCAGCCGGCCCAGAGGAAGCCGAACAGCAGGCTTTCCATGGTTTGCAGCGGCGGGAAGTTCTTGATCAGCCCGGACGGATGCTTGTGTTTGAGCTGGTGGTCTTGCACCAATAGCAGCAAGGCCTGGAACACCGCGATGGTGAACATGCCGTAGGCGAGGATCGACAACAGAATGTGCGCGAGGATACCCGGCTCTTCATCGATGATCTGCACCGTGCCGGTCGGCGCGAACTGCGCCAGCAGCACCGTGACCGCACCGAGCGGGAACAGCAGCACCAGCAGGTTTTCCACCGGGATCCGTGAGCAGGCGATCAGCGTCAGCGCGATCACTGCCGCTGCAATCAGGCTGGAGGCGCTGAAGAAATCCAGGCCCAGGCCGATCGGCGTCAGCAAATGCGTGAGCAGGCTGGCAGCGTGGGCCACGACGGCGAAAACGCCGAGGGTAACCAGCAGGCGCTTGTTCGCCTTGGCGCCGGTGGCCAGACGAGTGCTCTGATAAAGGGTCGCAGCGGCATATAGAAGGGCGGCGGCGAGAGTGGTCAATAAACTGGGTGACAAGGGGAGCATAAATCCTGTTAGGCAGGCCCGAAAGGGGCTGAGTTTGGCATAGAACCGCCATGGCACGAAAGACTCAGGAAGCTGACAGCGAGGTGTCCGCCAGCCGCAGTCTTCGCTATAATCCGCGACCTGCCCACGCCGCCGGCTCGCCGAGCACATGTTGATTCCGGTCTGGGCCGCCATTATCCCGGTCTACACAGGGCCTGAAAGGATCGCGCAATGTTTGAAAACTTAACCGACCGTCTCTCGCAGACGCTGCGCCATGTCACCGGCAAGGCGAAGCTGACCGAGGACAATATCAAAGACACCCTGCGTGAAGTGCGCATGGCGTTGCTCGAAGCCGACGTCGCCTTGCCGGTGGTCAAGGACTTCGTCAATTCGGTCAAGGAGCGCGCTGTCGGCACCGAGGTGTCGCGCAGCCTGACGCCGGGCCAGGCATTCGTGAAGATCGTCCAGGCTGAGCTCGAAAGCCTGATGGGCGCGGCCAACGAAGATCTGAACCTGAGCGCTGTGCCGCCCGCCGTGATTCTGATGGCCGGTCTGCAGGGCGCCGGTAAAACCACCACCGCCGGCAAACTGGCGCGCTTCCTTAAAGAGCGCAAGAAGAAGTCGGTCATGGTCGTGTCGGCGGACGTTTACCGTCCTGCCGCTATTAAACAGCTGGAAACCCTGGCCAACGACATCGGCGTGACGTTCTTCCCGTCCGACCTGAGCCAGAAGCCGGTCGACATCGCCACCGCAGCTATTAAAGAAGCAAAACTGAAATTCATCGACGTAGTCATCGTCGATACCGCCGGTCGTCTGCACATCGACGAAGAGATGATGGGCGAGATCAAGGCGCTGCACGCCGCGATCAACCCGGTCGAAACCCTGTTCGTGGTCGACGCCATGACTGGCCAGGACGCCGCCAACACGGCCAAGGCCTTCGGTGATGCACTGCCGCTGACCGGTGTGATCCTGACCAAGGTCGACGGCGACGCCCGTGGCGGTGCTGCATTGTCGGTACGTGCCATCACCGGCAAGCCGATCAAGTTCATCGGTATGGGCGAGAAGAGCGAAGCGCTCGATCCGTTCCACCCTGAGCGTATCGCCTCGCGCATTCTTGGCATGGGCGACGTGCTCAGCCTGATCGAACAGGCCGAAGCGACCCTCGACAAAGACAAGGCCGACAAACTGGCCAAGAAGCTGAAGAAGGGCAAGGGCTTCGACCTCGAAGACTTCCGCGATCAGCTGCAACAGATGAAGAACATGGGCGGCCTCGGCGGGCTCATGGACAAACTGCCGAGCATCGGCGGCGTCAACCTGTCGCAAATGGGCAATGCCCAGAATGCTGCAGAGAAACAATTCAAGCAGATGGAAGCCATCATCAACTCCATGACCCCGGCCGAGCGCCGCGACCCTGAGCTGATCAGCGGTTCGCGCAAACGTCGTATCGCCATGGGCTCAGGCACTCAGGTGCAGGACATCGGCCGCTTGATCAAGCAGCACAAGCAGATGCAGAAGATGATGAAGAAATTCACCGCCAAGGGCGGAATGGCGAAAATGATGCGCGGCATGGGCGGAATGTTGCCCGGCGGCGGCATGCCAAAGATGTGAGGTGTCCCGTCTCACCCCTTCTGCTCACTTTTGACGAGTGAAATGGGTGAGACAGGACACTGAGACTTCGCCGGTCGTCGCACCGGCGCAGACCCTGCAAGGACGCAGGATCAACAGCAAACCCGCACTCGGCGGGAGCTGACTGGCCGTTTTCATCGACGGCTCTATATGCAGATCTGCACGGCATGCCATAGGCGCCGGAAAAAGTCATTTGCAAAAGTCCGGATATTCCTTAGAATATGCGGCCTTTCGGGCACCCATGCCCGCTGTGCATTTAGATTTGCAGCACCGACTACAGGAACGATGTTCACATGCTAACAATCCGTCTTGCCCTTGGCGGCTCCAAAAAGCGCCCGTTTTACCACCTGACCGTAACCGACTCGCGTAACCCGCGTGACGGCTCCCACAAAGAACAGGTTGGTTTCTTCAACCCTGTTGCCCGTGGTCAGGAAATCCGTCTGTCCGTGAACCAAGAGCGCGTAGCCTACTGGCTGAGCGTTGGTGCACAGCCTTCTGAGCGTGTTGCTCAGTTGCTGAAGGAATCTGCAAAGGCTGCGGCCTGAGCAATATGAACGCGACGCCTGCTGTTGCCGATGATTTGATCGTTATTGGCAAAATTTATTCTGTTCATGGCGTTCGCGGCGAAGTGAAGGTTTATTCCTTTACTGATCCGACTGAAAACCTGTTGCAGTACAAAACCTGGACGCTCAAACGCGAAGGCAATGTCAAACAGGTCGAGCTGGTCAGTGGACGCGGGAGCGACAAGTTCCTGGTCGCAAAGCTCAAGGGTCTTGATGATCGTGAAGAAGCTCGTCTTCTGGCCGGTTATGAGATCTGCGTGCCGCGCAATCTGTTCGCTGAATTGACCGACGGTGAGTACTACTGGTACCAGCTGGAAGGTCTGAAGGTTATTGATCAACTGGGGCAATTGCTCGGGAAGATCGATCATCTTCTGGAAACCGGCGCCAATGATGTAATGGTCGTCAAGCCTTGCGCTGGCAGCCTGGATGATCGCGAACGCCTGTTGCCCTATACGGAGCAATGCGTGTTGGCCATCGACCTGGCAGCGGGCGAGATGAAGGTGGATTGGGACGCGGACTTCTAAACGTGGCTAATTTGCGCGTAGAAGTGATCAGTTTGTTTCCCGAGATGTTTTCCGCCATCGGCGACTACGGCATCACCAGTCGTGCGGTCAAACAGGGGCTCTTGCAGCTGACCTGTTGGAATCCGCGGAACTACACGACGGATCGGCATCACACTGTGGACGATCGCCCGTTTGGCGGTGGTCCGGGCATGGTGATGAAGATCAAGCCCCTGGAAGATGCTCTGGTTCAGGCCAAGGCAGCAGCCGGGGAGGCGGCGAAGGTGATTTACCTGTCCCCCCAAGGCCGTCAACTGACTCAGTCGGCGGTACGCGAGTTGGCACAATCGGATGCATTGATCCTGATTGCCGGCCGCTATGAAGGCATTGACGAGCGCTTTATTGAGGCTCATGTCGATGAAGAGTGGTCGATTGGCGACTATGTACTGTCTGGCGGCGAGCTGCCGGCGATGGTCCTGATCGATGCGGTTACACGACTGCTGCCTGGAGCTTTAGGGCATGCGGATTCCGCTGAGGAAGATTCCTTTACGGATGGTCTGCTGGATTGCCCGCACTACACCCGACCTGAGGTGTATGCGGATCAGCGTGTTCCCGACGTGTTGCTGAGTGGCAATCACGCGCATATCCGGCGTTGGCGTTTACAGCAGTCCCTTGGTAGGACCTTTGAACGACGCGCCGATCTTCTGGAAAGCCGCTCGCTTTCTGGAGAAGAGAAGAAGCTGCTCGAGGAATACATCCGCGAGCGGGACGATAGTTAACAACGTATCGATGGTAGATCGAACGATTTACCTTAGGAGCACAGCATGACCAACAAAATCATCCTTGCACTCGAAGCAGAGCAGATGACCAAAGAAATCCCTACCTTCGCCCCAGGCGACACTATTGTCGTTCAGGTGAAAGTGAAGGAAGGCGATCGTTCCCGTCTGCAAGCGTTCGAAGGCGTTGTAATCGCCAAGCGTAACCGCGGCGTGAACAGTGCGTTCACCGTTCGTAAAATCTCCAACGGTGTTGGCGTAGAACGTACTTTCCAGACCTACTCCCCGCAGATCGACAGCATGGCTGTCAAACGTCGCGGTGACGTACGTAAAGCCAAGCTGTACTACCTGCGCGACCTGTCGGGTAAAGCAGCTCGCATCAAGGAAAAACTGGCTTAAGTCCAGCTTCCGATGCAGAAAAAAGCAGCCTACGGGCTGCTTTTTTGTTGCCCGAAATTCCTCCCATTCCCCTGTAGGAGCTGCCGAAGGCTGCGATCTTTTGATCTTGCTTTGCTTGGCACCCGTATACACGAGCAGCAATTGCCATGACTCCCCGCGACCAGGAAATCCAACGCCGCACCGAACTCTCGGTGACCCGCGTGACCAAAGCCGTCTTCCCGCCGACCACCAACCACCACAACACCCTGTTCGGCGGCACGGCGCTCGCATGGATGGACGAAGTGTCGTTCATCACCGCCACGCGCTTCTGCCGCTTGCCACTGGTGACCGTGTCCACCGACCGCATCGACTTCAATCACGCGATCCCGGCCGGTTCCATCGTCGAGTTGGTGGGAAGGGTGATCAAGGTCGGCAACACCAGCCTCAAGGTCGAGGTGGAAGTGTTTGTCGAGAGCATGAGCTGTGATGGCCGCGAGAAGGCGATTCATGGGCAGTTCAGCTTTGTCGCCATTGATGATGACAAGCGGCCAGTGCCGGTGCTGCCAGGGTTTGCTGCCTGATCTGATATCGAGTCGCGCCATTCGCGAGCAGGCTCGCTCCCACAGTGATCGGGGTAAACACAACATTTGTGTCCGGCACAGAACCTGTGGGAGCGAGCCTGCTCGCGAAGGCGTCAGCTCAGACGCCGCTGGCCTCCGGCTGAATCAAGGCCAGCAACGTCCACCCCGCACCAGGCTTCACCGCCGTCTCCGGCGTCACCACATGCACCCAGCCACTGTCATCGCGCATGAACAACAACGTCGCGCGATTCCCATGCAGTGCGCGGTAATCCTCCCAGCCAAATCCATCCGTCAGCGTCGTGCTATACAACTCGGCACCCTGTCCCATCTGGCTGGCGAGTTTCGCGTAGGTAAACGCCTCGCTGCCCAACTGATTGCCGCGATGTTCCAGACTCGCACGATGCTTGTCGCTACGCCGGCTCTCATGACCACTGGCCAACCCGAACAAACGCTGATGGCCGAAGTCGTGACGAAAACGCATGGCCGCTAAGGTATTCAGCTCACCCGAAGGCGACAGCGCCAGCAAATGCCCGAGCCCGACCAGGTCCAGATGCGCATCGGCATGTTGCGAGGCCGGGTTGCCGAAATACGTCGGCAAACCTTCCATGCGTGCAGCGCGAATGTTTTCCCAGCTCGAATCGGTCAGCAGCACGCGGCTGCCCAGTTGCTGCAGCGACTTACCCAGCTCCCGCGCGGGGCCGTTGGCGCCGACGATCAGAAAACCGCTCGGCGCCGGTTCTGCAACCTTCAACAGGCGAGCCAGCGGTCGTGCCGTGGCGCTCTGCAGCACGACGGTGCCGATAATCACCGCGAAGGTCAGCGGCACCAGCAGCAACGCACCTTCATGCCCGGCTTCATGCAGGCGAATCGCGAAAATCGCCGAGACCGCCGCCGCGACAATCCCGCGTGGCGCGATCCAGCACAGCAATGCCCGCTCACGCCAGCTCAGGCTGGAGCCCGCGGTACTGAGCAACACGTTCAGCGGCCGGGCGATCAACTGAATCACCAGCAGCAGAATCAGCACCAGCGGCCCCAGCCCGATCAACGCATACAGATCCAGCCGCGCCGCCAGCAAAATGAACAACCCGGAAATCAGCAGCACGCTGAGGTTTTCCTTGAAGTGCAGGATGTGCCGTACATCCACGCCCTTCATGTTGGCCAGCCACATGCCCATCAACGTCACCGCCAACAGTCCCGACTCGTGCATCACGGTGTTCGAAGCAATGAAAATCCCCAGCACCGCCGCCAGCGAGGCGAGGTTATGCAGATATTCCGGCAGCCACTGCCGGCGGATCACCGTGCCGAGCAACCAACCGCCGACAATCCCGAACACCGCGCCACAGACAATCACGCCGCCAAAAGTGAACAGGCTCTGCTTAAGTCCATGACCTTCAGCGCTGGCAATGATGAAGCTGTAAACCACCACGGCGAGGAGGGCGCCGATCGGGTCGATGACAATGCCTTCCCAGCGCAGAATGTTGGCAATCGAGGCTTTCGGCCGCACCACGCGCAGCATCGGCACGATCACCGTCGGCCCGGTCACCAGCGTCAGGCTGCCGAACAGGATGGCCAACATCCAGTCGAAACCGAGCAGGAAGTGCGTAGCCACCGCGATAACGATCCAGGTCGAAATCGCGCCAAGGGTCACCAAACGATGGACGACGCTGCCGATCTCCTTCCATTCCGACAGGTGCAGGGTCAGGCTGCCCTCGAACAGAATCAGCGCCACGGCCAGCGATACTAGCGGCATCAATAGCGGCCCGAACATTTCCTGTGGGTCGAGCCAGCCCAGCACCGGGCCGACCAGAATGCCGGTCAGCAGCAGGAACAGAATCGCCGGCAGCTTCAGGCGCCAGGCCAGCCATTGGCACCCCAGCGCCGCCGCGCCAATCCCGCCAAATGCCAGTAGAATTTGCTGCTCGTTCATTGATGCTCCCTGTTCCTTGAAATAGCGGGCTATGAAAGACTAGCGTCCATTCCTACAGTTCACTCTACATTTGCGCGTCGGCCTCAAGGTCGCGTGTCTTGAGCGCCCATGCCTGCCATCGACCATCCATTGATTGACCAATTCCTCGACGCTTTATGGCTGGAGAAGGGCCTGTCCGACAACACCCGCGGCGCCTATCGCAGCGATCTGGCGCTGTTCAATGGCTGGCTGCAGGAGAAAAACCTTGAGTTGATCAACGCCGGTCGCGAACTGATCCTCGATCATCTGGCCTGGCGTCTTGAGCAGAACTACAAACCGCGCTCCACAGCGAGATTTCTCTCCGGTGTGCGTGGCTTTTATCGCTATCTGCTGCGGGAAAAGCTGATCAGCGTCGACCCGACATTGCGCATCGACATGCCGCAACTCGGTAGGCCACTGCCCAAGTCCTTGTCGGAAGCCGACGTCGAGGCGCTGCTCAAGGCACCGGATTTGAGCGAAGCGATCGGCCAGCGTGACCGCGCCATGCTGGAAGTGTTGTACGCCTGCGGGCTGCGTGTGACCGAACTGGTCAGTCTGACGCTGGAGCAGGTCAACCTGCGTCAAGGTGTGTTGCGGGTGATGGGCAAGGGCAGCAAGGAACGGCTGGTGCCGATGGGCGAGGAGGCGATTGTCTGGATTGAGCGCTACATGCGCGATGGTCGTGGCGAACTGCTCGGTGGGCGGCCCAGTGATGTGCTGTTTCCCAGTCAGCGCGGCGAGCAGATGACTCGCCAGACCTTCTGGCACCGGATCAAGCATCAGGCCAAGGTTGCCGGGATCGGCAAGTCGCTGTCGCCGCATACCTTGCGTCACGCGTTTGCCACGCACCTGCTCAACCATGGCGCGGATTTGCGCGTGGTGCAGATGCTGCTCGGCCACAGCGACCTCTCCACCACGCAGATCTACACCCACGTCGCCCGCGCCCGGCTGCAAGACCTGCACGCCAAACATCACCCAAGAGGCTGAACAAAAATCCTGTGGGAGCGAGCCTGCTCGCGAAGAGGGAGTGTCAGTCTGCGTTCATTTAGCTGACACACCGCTTTCGCGAGCAGGCTCGCTCCCACAAGGATCTGTGCAGTCCTGAAAGTGTGGCGACAGGCGCATTCGGCCACCGTGGCCTTATGTGTTAGGCTTTGCCGGTTTGCACGATGGACGGTTATGACCCGGTGTTCCGGCACGGGCGTTCTGATCGTTCCATTTGTCCGCCTTCAGGAGTTCTCATGCGTCTGACCCAGATTTTCGCCGCCGCAGCCATTGCGTTGGTCAGCACCTTTGCCGTCGCCGATGACGCGGCCGACAAAGCGATTCGTCAAAGCCTGGAAAAACTCGAACTCGAGGTTCCGGTAGAAAGCATCAGTGCCAGCCCGTTGCCGGGCATGTACGAAGTCAAGCTCAAGGGCAGCCGCGTGCTCTACGCCAGCGCCGACGGCCAGTACATCGTTCAGGGTTACCTGTTCCAGCTCAAGGACGGCAAACCGGTCAACCTGACCGAGAAGACCGAGCGCCTGGGCATCTCCAAACTGATCAATGCCATTCCGGTTGCCGAAACCGTGGTGTACCCGGCCGTGGGCGAAACCAAATCGCACATCACCGTGTTCACCGACACCACCTGCCCGTACTGCCACAAACTGCACGCCGAAGTGCCTGAACTGAACAAGCGCGGCATTGAAGTGCGTTATGTTGCGTTCCCGCGCCAGGGTTTGAACTCGCCGGGTGACGAGCAACTGCAAGCCGTGTGGTGCTCGAAAGACAAGAAAGCCGCCATGGACAAAATGGTCGATGGCAAGGAAATCAAGGCCGCCAAGTGCGATAACCCGGTTTCCAAACAGTTCGCCCTCGGTCAGTCGATCGGCGTGAACGGTACACCGGCCATCGTTTTGGCTGACGGACAAGTGATTCCGGGCTACCAGCCTGCGCCACAAGTCGCCAAACTGGCGCTGGGCGCGAAGTAAATTCGCATCGTCACGGTCAACCGTGACGATCATGGTTCGGCAGCCACATCGCCGGGCCATTAATAGAGAGCCGCGAGCACGCGGTTGTTTTCCGGCCGACCCCGCGTCGGCCGTTTTATGGGGAGTTCACAGTGAATCCGGTCAAAGTAGGCATCTGTGGGTTAGGGACCGTCGGTGGCGGTACCTTCAACGTACTTCAGCGCAACGCCGAGGAAATTGCTCGTCGTGCCGGGCGTGGAATCGAAGTGGCACAAATTGCCATGCGCACGCCAAAGCCTCAGTTCCAGACGACCGGTATTGCGATTACCAACGATGTCTTCGAAGTGGCCACGAACCCTGAGATCGACATCGTCATAGAGCTGATGGGCGGCTACACCGTTGCCCGCGAGCTGGTACTCAAGGCCATCGAGAATGGCAAGCATGTGGTCACCGCGAACAAGGCTCTGATTGCCGTTCACGGTAATGAAATTTTCGCCAAGGCTCGCGAGAAAGGCGTGATCGTGGCGTTCGAAGCGGCCGTGGCCGGTGGCATTCCGGTGATCAAGGCGATCCGTGAAGGCCTGTCCGCCAACCGCATCAACTGGGTCGCCGGGATCATCAACGGCACCGGTAACTTCATCCTCACCGAAATGCGCGAGAAGGGCCGTACCTTCGAAGACGTGCTGGCCGAAGCGCAGGCACTGGGTTACGCCGAAGCCGATCCGACCTTCGACGTTGAAGGCATCGACGCCGCGCACAAACTGACGATTCTGGCCTCCATCGCCTTCGGCATTCCGCTGCAATTCGACAAGGCTTACACCGAAGGCATCACCAAGCTGACCACCGCTGACGTCAACTACGCCGAAGCGCTGGGCTACCGCATCAAGCACCTCGGTGTGGCGCGCAGCACTGCCGCCGGCATCGAGTTGCGCGTACACCCGACGCTGATCCCGGCCGATCGCCTGATCGCCAACGTCAACGGCGTGATGAACGCAGTCATGGTCAACGGTGACGCTGCCGGTTCGACGCTGTTCTACGGCGCTGGCGCTGGCATGGAGCCAACCGCTTCGTCGGTGATCGCCGATCTGGTCGACGTGGTTCGCGCCATGACTTCCGACCCGGAAAACCGCGTGCCGCATCTGGCCTTCCAGCCGGACTCGCTGTCGGCCCATCCGATCCTGCCGATCGAAGCCTGCGAAAGCGCTTACTACCTGCGCATTCAGGCCAAGGACCATCCGGGCGTACTCGCTCAGGTGGCGAGCATCCTCTCGGAGCGCGGCATCAACATCGAGTCGATCATGCAGAAGGAAGTCGAGGAACACGACGGTCTGGTGCCAATGATCCTGCTGACCCACCGTGTGGTCGAGCAGCGCATCAACGATGCCATCGCCGCCCTCGAAGCGCTGGCCGGCGTGAATGGTCCGGTTGTCCGGATCCGCGTCGAGCACCTGAACTAAACAGAAGCAGCTGCAAGCTTCGAGCTGCAAGCTGCAAGAGAAAAGCGGTCTGGCTTTTACTTGCAGCTTGTAGCTCGTAGCTTGAAGCTCAAACCGAAGGTTTGAAATCATGCGTTATATCAGTACCCGCGGCCAGGCACCGGCCCTGAATTTCGAAGACGTCCTGCTGGCTGGTCTGGCGACCGACGGCGGTCTGTACGTTCCGGAAAATCTGCCACGTTTCACCCAGGAAGAAATCGCTTCCTGGGCCGGTCTGCCGTATCACGAGCTGGCTTTCCGCGTCATGCGCCCGTTCGTCACCGGCAGCATTCCGGACGCCGATTTCAAAAAGATCCTTGAAGAAACCTACGGCGTGTTCGCCCATAGCGCCGTGGCGCCGCTACGTCAGCTGAACGGCAACGAATGGGTCCTCGAGCTGTTCCACGGCCCGACCCTGGCGTTCAAGGACTTCGCCCTGCAACTGCTCGGTCGTCTGCTCGACTACGTGCTGGAAAAGCGCGGCGAGCGCGTCGTAATCGTCGGCGCCACCTCCGGTGACACCGGTTCGGCCGCCATCGAAGGCTGCAAGCACTGCGAAAACGTCGACATCTTCATCTTGCACCCGCACAACCGTGTGTCCGAAGTGCAGCGCCGGCAGATGACCACGATTTTCGGCGAGAACATCCACAACATCGCCATCGAAGGCAACTTCGATGACTGCCAGGAAATGGTCAAGGCGAGCTTCGCCGATCAGAGCTTCCTCAAAGGCACGCGCCTGGTGGCGGTGAACTCGATCAACTGGGCGCGGATCATGGCCCAGATCGTCTACTACTTCCACGCGGCCCTACAGTTGGGCGGCCCGGCGCGTTCGGTGTCGTTCTCGGTGCCGACCGGCAACTTCGGCGATATCTTCGCCGGTTACCTGGCGCGCAACATGGGCCTGCCGATCAACCAGTTGATCGTCGCCACCAACCGCAACGACATCCTGCACCGCTTCATGAGTGGCAATCAGTACGTCAAGGACACTCTGCACGCCACGCTGTCGCCGTCGATGGACATCATGGTCTCGTCGAACTTCGAACGCCTGCTGTTCGACCTGCACGGTCGCAACGGCGCAGCGATCGCCGGCCTGATGGACACGTTCAAGCAAGGTGGTGGTTTCAGCGTCGAGCAAGAGCGCTGGACCGAAGCGCGCAAACTGTTCGATTCGCTGGCCGTGGACGACGCGCAGACTTGCGAAACCATCGCCGAAGTCTACGAGCAGACCGGCGAAGTGCTGGATCCGCACACCGCCATCGGCGTCAAGGCTGCACGCGAATGCCGACGCAGCCTGGACATCCCGATGGTGATCCTCGGCACCGCGCATCCGGTGAAATTCCCGGATGCAGTGGAGAAAGCCGGTGTAGGAAAAGCGCTCGAGCTACCTACACATCTTTCTGATTTGTTTGAGCGAAACGAGCGTTGCACCGTTCTGCCAAATGAGCTGAAAGCCGTGCAAGCCTTTGTCAGCCAGCATGGCAACCGCGGCAAGCCGCTTTAAGCCGGTAAAAGCTGTCACATTTTGAAGCCCGTCTCCTGACGGGCTTTTTTGTTTCTGCTGCCACACTGCTCGGGTTTTCACCCACGAAGGACGGGTGAGTCGATCACGAAGGAAGTGGCAATGCTGTTTTATAGAGGTTTGAAACCGGCACTGGGTGTGTTGTTCATGTTCGGATTATTGGCGTTGATGCGCTGCAGCGTGGCGGCGCAACTGGCGCTGCACGATGATGCCGGGGCGTCCGGAGTCCAGCCCATCGAACTGGCTGCACACGAGCGTCAATGGATTCGCGACAACCCCAAAGTGACGGTGACGTCGGTGCAGTATCCGTTGTATCTGTTTCAGGATGAGCACGGTCAGTGGAGCGGCTTGAACAACGACGTGCTCAAGCGCGTGACGGCGATGACCGGGCTGCAGTTTGTGCATCAGGAGTCTTTTTCCACTGATCACATGCTTGAACGTCTGGAGAGCGGCGCGGCCGATATCAGTACGACCCTGGCCATGAGCGAGGAGCGCAAGGCATTCCTCGATTACAGCCATGCGTTCGGTGGCGCGGGCTGGGTGTTTGTCGGCCGCGCTGACGCACCTCGGCTGGATGCCTTCGAGCAGTTGAGCAAACGCGTGCTGGTGCTACCGGCCCGGCATGCGCTGGAAGACATGATCAGGCGTGACTTTCCCTCGATCGAGATTCGCTCGGTCAAGACCTACGCCGAGGCGCGGGCGCTGGTTGAAAGCGGTGAAGCCTACGCCACCATCGAAAACGAAATTGGCGCGCAGCTTTACCCGCTGGGTTTGCTCAAGGTCGGCGGTCTGGTCGAGGGCAAATGGGAAGCGGATAACCTGGCCGTGCGCAAAGGCATGCCTGTGCTGCTGAGTATTCTCAACAAGGCCCTTGAGGCGTTTCCCGCAGCCGAATTGCGGGCGATCCGCCTGAAATGGCTGGAAGGTATTGCACCGGCGCCCGTGCCGTCAGTCTGGCAGCAGATGCTTGAATGGGGTTGCTGGGCAATGGGCGGGCTTGGCGTGTTCGGCCTGCTGTCGCTGATATGGAATCGGCGTCTGACCGCCGTGATCAAGCTGCGGCGCGCGGCGGAAAAGGATCTGGGCGATCAACTGGCATTTCAGCATGCATTGATCGACTCCATGCCGGACCCTGTGTTCGTCCGTGATCTGCAAGGGCGGCTGATCATGTGCAATCGTAGCTATGAGGAAGTGCTCTCGGTTCGACTGGATCAAGTGCTGGGGCGGCTGCTGATTGAAGTCAACGCGTTGCCTGAAGCCACGGCGCTGATGTTGCACGATGAGTTCATGGTGCAGTTGCGCACGCGCAAGTCGCGCTTCAGCAAACGGCGATTGCAGTTCAAGAGCGGTACCCGTGAGGTCTATCAGTGGACGGTGCCGTTCTACAGTGCCGACGGTAAATTGCGTGGGCTTTTGGGTGGCTGGACGGACATCACCCAGCGCCGCACAGAGAGCGGGTGCCGATGTCTGTATTGAAGATGGGAAATGTCCTATACGACGCGGCTACTTTTCCGATGGGAGGCTTAGGACGGCTGCCCTAGAGTGACAACCACTGCGGTGAGAGTCCGCGATTGTCGCTTCAGAGGCCGCTTATGCGCTCGCTTAAAGTCCTGATACTTGAACCCAATCCGTTCCAGCTGATGGCATTGCATCAAATGCTCAATGCCATTGGCATCTATGACGTGCTGACGGCGCCGTCGCTGGCGTCGGCCCTGTCTTCATTGGGCCATCGCGGCGTGGTCGATATCGCCATTTGCGATCCGCAGCTCAAGGGCGGCGATGGCCTGGCGCTGATCCAGCATCTGGCGGTTCAGCAGGAGGCACGCGCGCTGATCCTGCTGGGAACGGTCGCGCCAAGCCTGCTGAACGATCTCGACCCCTTGCTGAACGAACACAAAGTGCGGCTGTTGGGACGCCTGCAAACCCCGGTGTCGGCGGTACTGATGCGCGGTTTGCTCGATAGCTACCTGATCGCCGCTTCGCCACCCGTGCGGGTTTGACGGGGACGGTTATTTTTCTGTCATCTTCGCCGTGCATGCTCTGACAGACCGGTGACACTCCAGGAATGGGGCAATCGGTATGCAGAACTTTCTTCTCGGGCCGGTGGTCATTTATTGTGAACACGCCCCAGGCACACAGTTTTCGGACTATTGAGTGGAGATCGAGATGGAAAGTATCAGTCTATTGCTCGGTGAGGCTCTGAGCCCGTATCAGGTTTCGTTGTCTCCAAGCGGTT
The DNA here is from genome assembly GCF_059429415.1 of Pseudomonas sp. CH61. Classification (NCBI taxonomy): domain Bacteria; kingdom Pseudomonadati; phylum Pseudomonadota; class Gammaproteobacteria; order Pseudomonadales; family Pseudomonadaceae; genus Pseudomonas; species Pseudomonas sp. CH61. Next base: position 428,208 of record NZ_CM182098.1, read on the forward strand.
CCCATGGCGAATGCCTGGTGACCTTGAAGAACAGTCACGGCGCCATCGTGGTTGAACGCGAATTCAATCAGGCACAGTTGACCGACAAGCGCCAGTTGACCGATGTCGTTGACGGCTTGCACCGCGACGTTCTGATTGCTGAAGGACGGCTGGAGCCTTGTGTGATCGCGGCCTTGCGCAACGCAGCACTGGACAAACGTGCGGCGCTGTAAAGATGAAATATTTTTTGTGGGAACCTTCCTGCATCCCTGTCAGTCAGACCACGTAACAGCAGGATCAAGCATTGTGCTCCGGTGCTTGTCGCTTGCTGCTACGGGTCTTTATGTAGGCCACGTTTAACCCCGAGTCGTCTCCCCACTTCTCGGGGTTTCTTTTGTCTGCGATTTGCCTACTGCGCAGCCTGGCGTTCGAAGAATGTGCGGGCCTGTTCCAGATAATCCTCACGTCTGTCAGGATCCAGCCAAGCGGCGTAGAGCTGATTCAGGTGTTCATGCGGCAGGGTGCGCAGCAGATGATTGATCTCGCTGATGGCCTGGCGGCCTTGCGTGGTGTCGGAACAGGCGACGTAGCCTGACAGATACTTCCCATTGCCCTGAATCGGATAGAACTCCAGTTCATCTTCATTGATCTGTGCCTGTTTCGCCTGATAGCGAATCTCCGGCCAATAGCCCAACACCACCTGCAACCGACCGAGGCGCTGCATCGACAGCAGATTGGTCAGCGCATCGTTGCCGTAATGCGCCGTCAACGCACCGCTGGGCGCTTGATGCAAAAGGGTGTCGATGAACTCGCCGTAGCTGCGTTCCGCCACCACACCGACTTTGCGCTCCGTAGCGGCCAGCAGCGCCGACAGGTCCACTTCACCGTCGACCAGATACGGTTCGAGCACCGAGCGATCTTGCTGGCGCACCACCAGGCCGTTGCTCACGGCGCGAATCGCCGGGATCGAATACGCGACCCACTGCGCGCGCTCCTTGTTCCACAACAGCGCGGGGTCACAGGCAAACGGGTTTTCATGAAGCATCTGCAGACCACGGGCGCGATTGACCCGCATCAGCGTGTGTTCGTATTGCGGCATGCCGGCGATCAGCAATGGCATCAGTTGGTCGATCACGCCCTGGCCCTTTTTCGGGCCTTCGAAAATGGTCAGTGGCGGCAAGTCGCGCAGCAACCAGATCAGCGTCGGTTTCGCTTGCGCTCCGGTCGACAGGGCGAGCAAAAACAACAGGCCGAACAGCCGCCACGTCCACCAATGGTGGGCGCGGTTGGCATGCGATGTCTGCCGGCGCTTCAGCTTAAATGGCTCCGTCTTCACGCAGCTTGGCGATCTGTCTCTCGTCGTAGCCAAGGTCGTGAAGTACCTGCGCATTGTGTTCACCCAGTTGCGGTCCGACCCATTCTGAACTGCCCGGTGTCTCAGAGAGTTTCGGCACGATGCCCGGCATCTTGAAATCTTTGCCGTCGGGCAGTTTGGCGTGCAGGAACATCTCCCGGGCCAGATACTGCGGATCGTTGAACATGTCCTCGGCGCTGAAGATCCGGCTGGCCGGTACCTCGGCCTGATTGAGCAGGTCGAGCACGCTTTGCAGCGGCAGCGAATTGACCCAGCGATCAATCACGCCATACAGCTCGTCGCGGCGATTATCGCGTCCGTCGTTGCTGGCCAATGTCGGATCGTTGGCCAGATCCTCGCGGCCGATGATCAGCATGAAACGTTTGAAGATCGCGTCACCGTTGGCGCCGATCTGCACATGCTTGCCGTCAGCGCTGGTGTGAATCGAAGAGGGTGTAATGCCTGGCATGATGTTGCCGCTGCGCTCGCGGATAAAACCGAACACGTCGAATTCCGGCACCATGCTTTCCATCATTGCGAAAATCGCTTCATACAGCGCCACGTCAACGACTTGGCCAAGGCCGCCGTTGACTTCGCGATGACGCAGCGCCATCAGCGCGCCGATCACACCCCACAGCGCGGCAATCGAATCGCCGATGGAAATGCCGGTGCGCACCGGCGGCCGGTCTTCGAAACCGGTGATGTAGCGCAGACCGCCCATGGACTCGCCAACCGCGCCGAAGCCTGGCTGATCTTTCATTGGTCCGGTCTGACCGAAACCGGACAGGCGCACCATCACCAGTTTCGGGTTCAGCGCGTGCAGGGTTTCCCAGCTCAGGCCCAGTTTTTCCAGCACGCCGGGGCGGAAGTTCTCGATGAGGATGTCGGCTTCGCTGAGCAATTTTTTCAGGATCGCCAAACCATCAGGATGCTTGAGATTCAGCGTCAGAGATTTTTTGTTGCGCGCCTGGACGAACCACCACAGCGAAGTGCCTTCGTACAGTTTTCGCCATTTACGCAGAGGATCACCGCCGTCTGGCGACTCGATCTTGATCACTTCGGCGCCGAACTCACCGCAAATACGCGAGGCAAACGGCCCGGCAATCAACGTACCCAATTCAATGACTTTCACACCGCTGAGCGGTTTGTTGGCGAACGGCATACTGAATCCTGTAGGACAAGGCTAAGCAGATACAGCGTTTTAACATAGCCGGCTGTCAGACGCCGCAGGTTGATCGCCATCAATTCGATGATTGCCTACCGCATCGGTTAGACTTGCCGACTTTCCTCGTATCAAGAAGCCCGTTCATGGCCCAGCCGTCCACTACCTACAAATTTGAACTGAACCTCACCGACCTCGACCGCAGTGTCTACGAGAGCGTCAAGCAGACCATCGCCCGTCACCCTTCGGAAACCGAAGAGCGCATGACCGTGCGCCTGCTGGCCTACGCCCTCTGGTACAACGAGCAGTTGTCGTTTGGTCGCGGTCTGTCAGACGTGGATGAACCTGCACTGTGGGAAAAGAGCCTGGACGACCGTGTTCTGCACTGGATCGAAGTCGGCCAGCCAGACGCCGACCGTCTGACCTGGTGCTCGCGTCGTACCGAACGCACCAGCCTGCTCGCCTACGGCAGCTTGCGCGTCTGGGAAACCAAAGTGATCCCGGCAATCAAGAATCTGAAGAACGTCAACATCGCCGCCGTCCCGCAAGAAGTGCTGGAAACTCTGGCCAAGGACATGCCCCGCGTTATCAAGTGGGACGTGATGATCAGCGAAGGGACGATCTTCGTTACCGACGACCGTGGTCAGCACGAAGTCCAGTTGCAATGGCTGCAAGGTGAGCGCGGCTGATCCCGCGTCACCACCGGAATAATCCCACGTAATCAAGAGAAGTCTCCGTCACCCCATGCGTATCGAACCTCGTCAACTGCCCGAAACTCTGCCTTTTCTCGGTGATCTGCCGCCGCTGTTGACCCGCTTGTACGCGGCGCGGGGCGTGCAGTCCGAGGCAGAGCTGGACAAGAGCCTGGCGCGGTTGATCCCGTTTCAGCAACTCAAGGGCATCGACGCAGCGGTGGACCTGCTGGTGACGGCGCTGGAACAGCGCCAGCGCATCCTCATCGTTGGTGACTTCGATGCGGACGGCGCGACGGCCAGCACTGTCGGCATGCTCGGTTTGCGCTTGCTCGGTGCGGCGCACGTCGATTATCTGGTACCGAACCGCTTTGAATATGGCTATGGCCTGACTCCGGAAATCGTCGAAGTTGCGATGACCCGCGAGCCGCATTTGCTGGTCACCGTGGACAACGGCATCTCCAGCGTCGAAGGCGTGGCTGCCGCCAAACGCCATGGCCTCAAAGTGCTGATCACCGATCACCACTTGCCGGGCGATGAATTGCCTCTGGCCGATGCGCTGGTCAATCCGAACCAGCCCGGTTGCGAGTTCCCGAGCAAGGCACTGGCCGGCGTCGGGGTGATTTTCTATGTGTTGATGGCGTTGCGCGCGCGTTTGCGCAGCCTCGGCTGGTACGAGAACAAGCCGCAGCCGAACATCGGCGAACTGCTCGATCTGGTGGCGCTGGGCAGCGTTGCCGACGTGGTACCGCTGGACGCCAACAACCGGATTCTGGTGCATCAGGGCCTCGAACGAATTCGTGCTGGGCGTGCGCGGCCGGGGATCAAAGCGATCCTTGAAGTGGCCAAGCGAGACGCTGCACGCATTACCTCTACCGATCTCGGGTTTATCGTCGGCCCGCGCCTTAACGCGGCTGGGCGTCTGGATGACATGAGCCTGGGCATCGAATGTCTGCTCACCGCCGACGCCAATCTGGCCCGGGAAATGGCCGCGCAACTCGACGGCATGAACCAGGATCGCAAATCCATCGAGCAAGGCATGCAGCGTGAAGCGCTGGCGCAGCTCAAGGACTTGCCGGTCGAGTCGATGCCGTTTGGTCTATGCCTGTTCGATCCGGAGTGGCACCAGGGTGTGATCGGCATCCTCGCTTCACGCATGAAAGAACGTTATTTCCGTCCGACCATTGCCTTTGCCGATGCGGGCGATGGTTTGCTCAAGGGCTCGGGCCGCTCGGTGCAAGGGTTCCACATTCGCGATGCCTTGAGCGTGGTCGCAGCGCAACATCCAAACCTGATCGCCAAGTACGGTGGCCACGCAATGGCCGCAGGTCTGACCTTGCCGCAGGAGAATTTTCCGCTGTTCGCCGAGGCCTTTGACGCTGAAGTGCGTAGGCAACTTCGCGAAGACGACCTGACCGGGCGCATGCTGACCGATGGCACGCTGGCGGTCGAAGAGTTCCACCTCGAACTGGCCCGCGCCCTGCGCCACGCCGGGCCTTGGGGGCAGCACTTCCCGGAGCCGCTGTTTCATGGCGTGTTTCAGTTGGTCGAACAGCGAGTGGTCGGCGAACGGCATCTGAAAGTGGTGCTGAAGAGCGAATGTGGCTCGGTGAAGCTGGATGGTATTGCCTTTGGCGTTGATCGCGATATCTGGCCGAATCCAACGATTCAGTGGGTTGAGCTGGCTTATAAGCTCGACGTTAACGAGTTTCGGGGTAATGAGACGGTACAACTGATGATTGCCCACATCGAACCGCGTTGACCCCTTCGCGAGCAGGCTCGCTCCCACAGGTACGGTGTTGTCCTTGTGGGAGCGACGGTGCGACGATTCGACCTGCTCGCGAAAGCGTCCTTTCACACACTGAATCACTCTGAACCCTCCCTCATCTCCGGTTGTCGACTAGGCTCTAAGCACTGCTTGATTGGCCTTGTGACGTCTTGTCGAATTTTTTGCCCGCGGGGGCGGGTGCTGCACCTTTTTCCTGTCACTCGTCGACTATTCAAACAGAACCCTGGAGCCTGCCCACTGATTTGAGAGGTGCCCCATGAGTCTGCTGCTTGAACCCTTCACCCTGCGCCAACTGACACTGCCCAACCGCATCGCCGTGTCACCGATGTGCCAATACTCCAGCGTCGATGGCCTGGCCAACGACTGGCATTTGGTGCATCTCGGCAGCCGCGCGGTGGGCGGCGCCGGTCTGGTCTTCACTGAAGCCACGGCGATCACGGCCGACGGGCGGATCACCGCCGAAGACCTAGGCCTGTGGAACGACGAACAGATCGAACCGCTGCAACGCATTACCCGCTTCATTACGTCTCAGGGCGCGGTTGCCGGCATCCAACTGGCCCATGCCGGGCGCAAGGCCAGCACCCATCGGCCGTGGATCGGCAAGCACGGCAGCGTCAAACCCGATGATGGCGGTTGGACTCCGGTCGGGCCGTCGCCGATTGCCTTCGATCCGCAACACACGCAACCGAAACAGCTGGATGAAGGGCAAATCGCTGACGTTATTCAGGCGTTTGTCGATGCCGCGAAACGCGCCTTGAAGGCGGGTTTCAGTGTGGTTGAGGTGCATGCGGCGCATGGTTATCTGCTGCATCAGTTTCTTTCGCCGCTGAGCAATCAGCGTCGTGATCAGTACGGGGGATCGTTCGAGAACCGCATTCGTCTGGTGCTGCAAGTGACTGAAGCGGTGAGGGCGGTCTGGCCTGAGGAGTTGCCGGTGTTTGTTCGCGTTTCGGCCACAGACTGGGTAGAGGATGGCTGGAACCCGGATGAAACCGTAGAGCTGGCGCGACGCCTGCACACCTTGGGCGCGGATCTGATCGACGTCTCTTCGGGCGGAACTGCAGCCAACGCGGAGATTCCGGTCGGTCCAGGCTATCAAACACGCTTCGCCGAACGTGTGCGCAAGGAGTCAGGCATCGCCACTGGCACCGTGGGAATGATTACCGAGCCGGCGCAAGCCGAGCACATTCTGCGCACCTGTCAGGCTGACATCATCTTCCTCGCACGGGAACTGCTGCGTGATCCGTACTGGCCGCTGCACGCCGACGATGATCTCGGTGGGCGCAAAGCGGTGTGGCCGGCGCAGTATCAGCGTGCGACTCATCGGGATCAGCCGATTCATGAGTCTGATTTGCGCGATTGAGTCAGTCGCAATAAAGCAAAAAGCCCCGGTCAGTGATGGCCGGGGCTTTGTTTTTTGTCTGCTGAATGTTGTTTTGCCCGTGCGGCCTTCGCGAGCAGGCTCGCTCCCACATTGGATCAATGCCGGTGATGACTTTTGTGATCGGCCGAGATCAACTGTGGGAGCGAGCCTGCTCGCGAAGAGGCCCGCCCAAACGCTAGAGAATCATCAAGGGTACTTACGCTTGTCCGGCGCCGGCGGGAAGTACTGATACAACCAGGTCTCGCTCAACGTGCGGTCATTGGTGCGAATAAACAACCTCAGCTCCACCGGCTCCACGCTGTCATTGGTCGGGTACCAGTCGAACAGGATCCGGTAACCCTTGATGTCATCCAGCACCAGCACGCTGAAATCCTGCACCTTGCCGTTCGAGCAGGTCACCACTGGCTCGATCCCGGTGCCCTGCGGCAAGCGATCCAGACCACCGCCGGTGAAGTCCACGGCAAAACGACGCGCCCACACCGGCGGGTAATGCTCGCCCGGTGCCCAGCCCTCAACAAAACCGCCCATGCCGGAACGGGTTGCCTGCACTCGCGCCAACGGCGTACTTACCGGCGGCAATGCACTCCAGTAAAGCTTGTAGCCATAGTTCAGCGAATCGCCGGCAGCCACCGGTTTTTTCGGTGTCCAGAACGCGACGATGTTGTCGAGGGTTTCCCCGGTTGTAGGAATTTCCAACAGATCGATAGAGCCTTCGCCCCACGCCGTGGTCGGTTCGACCCACAGGCTCGGGCGCTTGCTGTACCAGTCGACGGTGTCCTGATAGTTGGCGAATTCATGATCGGTCTGCACCAGCCCGAAACCTTTTGGATCGGTGTCGGCAAACGCATTGAATTGCAGGGTCGCCGGGTTGTTCAGCGGACGGCAGATCCACTCGCCGTTGCCGCGCCACATCGCCAGACGATCCGAGTCGTGGATCTGCGGGTGGATGGTGTCGCACATGCGGCGCTCGTGGGTGCCGCAACTGAACATACTGGTCATCGGCGAGATGCCCAATTGCTCGATCGCCGTGCGCGCATTGATGTGCGCATCGACTTCCATCACCACGCGCTCGGCCTGGCAATCGATGTCGAAGCGATAAGCGCCGGTGGCACTCGGCGAGTCGAGCAGGGCATACACCACAAATCGGGTGGCGTTCTTGTCCGGTGTCTCGAACCAGAACTTGGTGAAGTCAGGGAATTCTTCGCGTTTTTTCGCGTACGTGTCGATCGCCAGGCCGCGCGCCGAGAGGCCATATTGGCCAGTGGCGTCTACCGCACGGAAATAGCTGGCGCCGAGGAACGACAACACATCGTGACGATCCAGCTCCGGCGCTTTGAACAGCTTGAAGCCGGCAAAACCGAGGTCACCCTTGAGCTGCTGGGTGTCGACTGAAGTGTTTTCATAGTTGAACAGTGCCGGGCGGAAATGCACCTCGCGGGCAGTGCGAGTTTTGGCGTCGACGCTGTACATGCGCACCGGCTGACGGAAGCCCATGCCGACGTGGAAGAACTGCACGTCCAGCTGGCCCTTGTTTTCCTTCCACAGCGAATGCTCGCCGTCGTAACGGATCGCGTTGAAGTTCTGCGGGGTCATGGTCGCCAGGGTTGGCGGCAGCACCTGTTTGGTGTCCTGATAGGCGCTGCCAGCCAGTTGCTTGGCTTGGCGCTTCAGCGCTTCGAAGTCAAACGCCTGCGCCTCGCCATCGGCGGCGCCGCCATTGGCCGCCCACGCACGGCTGGCCAGCAGGCCAGTGGCCGAAAGACCGGTGTAAGCCGCAATGGCCATGGACGCTTTGAGCAAATTCCTGCGATGCATAAATACAACCTGTCGTGTGCAATCCCGCGCCGTTCCTGGCACGTGCTGGATCAGAAATAACGGTTCGGACAAGCCTTCGGCCAAACGCAACGGACTATAAACAGATGCCGGCTAGCTTAAACGGTTCGCTCGCAATGCAAAATTCGTTGATTCACCGCGCCAGTGTGTCAATGAAACAAGACATGTCGGTTAAAAATCTGACAGCGCGTTCTGATTTACACGGCATATCTGCTTTTTTCGACTAATTACTCTAAAAACCGCTTTTCAGCGCCGATTTAATTTCTATTCTATGGGCATGACCGGTGCGACCCATCTGACCGGTAGGGCACACGGCGCTGCTGTAAGGGGCAGGGCGATGTGGTGTTTAAGCAATTCTTTGCAGTATTGAAGGACATCGTCCATGGCAAAAATACAAGGTATCACCGACATGTTGGGCATCTTTCCGTGCCTGGGCAGCGGCCGCAAAAGGCGTCGGCTCAGCTCTGACGAAGTGAAGCTGGTGGAGCGTTATCGGGAGCTTTCGGAGAATGACCGGATTGCGATGCGGTATCTGGTGGATGCGATGCGGAGTGTTTCGCGGTTTTGAGTGGAAATAAAAAGGGGCGGACTGAAAGGTCCGCCCCCTTTTTATTTTGATCAGCTACACGTTCCCAGTACTGGATACGGCCGGTGGCCGTGCATCAACTCCGGCACATCCCGCCATTTGACCCACGCCTGCTGTTGCCAGTGCAGCAGCGGTACGGTGACGCCTGCCCAATGCATCGAACTCAGGCTCGGGTGGTTTTCCGCAGGGCTCGATTGGGTTTCGCGCAGCATCGGAATGACTTCATGGCTCAGCCATTGACGCAGGTGACGATTTTCCGGAACGAAGTGATGGACGAGCAGGGCGAACAGGCCGGACTCGCTGACCATCGCGCAATCGAAGATTTCGCCGTCCCGACGCAGAAGGACATGGCGACGCTGGTCGGGATCGAGTTTCAGGGTGAGGCGTTCGTTCAGTGGGTATCCCATCAAGCGCCCGAGATCTTGTACGCAGAACCAGGCTTCGTGGTCTTGCATGAAGGCGTGGAGGAAGCGGTTGTGGCGGGTGAAGGCGGTGGGGGTGAAGAAAGCGGAGCTTTCAGAAGGAATTTGTACGTGGTTAGGCATTTTTCGACTCCAATATTGAGAATAGAGCCGCCACTCAAATGAGTGCGGTCACGCCGTTTTGATATTTACTCCGGCTCCGACACCGGGCCGCTGATTTCGCTGCCGAGAGAAAGCCTATCGGTTAGCAACCTACGACGCCAAGTCGGCTCTATCGACACCTACTGTAGGAAAGCGGGCCTATCTCTGAAGGCTGTATTTGTAGGAAATGCCTGATTTTGCAGTGCCAACAGCAACCAAACGCCCAAGGCGTCGTTTTTCCTTTATCTATTCGGATCCACGGAATGAACTGCAGGTTTCTCCATGTTGATCGAGTTTTCAGTTTCCAATTTCCGCTCGTTCAGGGACCGGCAAACCCTGTCCATGGCGGCGAGCCCTCTTCTGAGTAAATCACTCAACACATTCAAAGCATCCACGAATACGGAAAAGCTTCCGGAACTGCTCAAGGTCGCTGCGATTTATGGACCGAATGCGTCCGGCAAGTCATCGTTGATTCGAGCGATGGGCGTCGTCGGGAGCTTATTGGCGATACCCGCTGACACGCTAGATGCCGCGTTACCCGTTTCAGCGTTTCGTTTCGACGAAACACTGAAAGATGAACCCAGTACTTTTGAGTACGACTTTGTTCAAGGTGGTTTGCGCTATCGATTTGTCCTTGGTTTGACGGCGCAACGGATTGTTCATGAGCAATTGCTCTGCTTTCCAGAAGGAAAGGAGACATTGCTGTACAAGCGTCAGGTTGATGCGCAAGGCGAGCACTATCTTTTCGGCGAAACCCTTGAGGGGGGCAAGGAAGTCCATCGCGCATGGCAGCGTTTGACCAGCCCCAAGATGTTGTTTATCGCACAAGCGGTGATTCACAGCAGTGAAGAACTGATGCAACTGCGCGTACCGTTTTCCTGGTTTCAAAGTGGTCTGCTGGTGATTGAGCAGAACAACATGCCCGGTTTATCCACAGCTTCGATTCGATTTCTTCAGATGGTTAAAAGCCATACGAGCGACTTACGTGATTTTCTCTGCGCGCTGGATATTCCGGTATCAGCGATTCAACTCAGTCCGGATGATTCTGTTTCGGCTGCCGATAACAGAAAACTCACGCTTAAGGAGTTCATTGCCGCCGCGCAACGGGACAAGCTGACGCTCACACACTCGAGTATGTCGGGTGAAGCCGAGTTTGATTTTTCGGAAGAGTCTTGCGGCACGAAGAACCTGATTGGTTTCTGGCTGCCGTGGTTCATGATGAATCAGGCCGGTGGCAGCGGCGTTCTCAGTGTCGATGAGTTGAGCAGCAGTCTGCACCCTGAAATCGTCGCCGATTTGATCGCCAGACATCTGGACAACGGGCTGAATACGCAACTGATTTTCACCACCCACGACACCCATCTGATGAATGAGAAAATTCTACGTCGCGATCAATTCTGGATTACAGAACGCGATGCTCACGCTGCCACGCATCTGTTTTCCGTGCACGACTTTGAAGGTCAGGAACGTGAGGACGTCGAGAAGCGCTACTTCGAAGGGCGTTACCGCGGATTGCCGCTGATAAGGCGGGGCTGACAATGGTGAGTTCGAATAAGTCGTTCGATCGAAAAGCCTCACGCTTTAAGCCCCAGCCTAATGTTTTGGTGCTCTGCGAAGACAGCAAGTCAGGTAAGCGTTATCTGGAAGAGGCGGCACTGCACTTTCGTGCTCGGGCAAAGGTTGAAATCGCCCACTGCGGTGTAACTCATCCGAGCGGCATCGTCGATCGAGCGATGAGGCGACAAGAGCACTTCGACAAAGTCTTCTGCGTCTTGGATCGTGATACTCACCTGTGTTTTGAACGTGCATTGAGTGAAGCGAAGTCTCATCCAAAAATCACAGTCATCGCGTCGTATCCATGCTTTGAATTTTGGCTTCTTTTGCACTTTGGCTTTAGCCGAAAACCCTTCAGGTCTGCCGGGAAAAACTCTCCGGGTGATCTGGTGAGCAAGAGTTTGAAGACTAAGCCCAACATGGCGAATTATGAGAAGGGTAAAGGCGTCAGCTATTTTGCTCAGTTGCTGGGTGAGCCCTTTCACCGGGCTAGAACGCTGGCGCCAAAAGTACTAGAAGACGCAGTGGCCAGTGGCGAGCCTAATCCAAGTACCGAAATCCATTTGTTGATGGATGCATTTGAAGCGTTATCCACACCCCAACGGATCTAGCACTGTTAACCGTGCCCGCATCCTTGCGGGCAGGTATTGATTCTTAGCGACTCACCTTCCAAGCATCCCCAGCCGGGGCCTTGCCATGGTCATACGGCTTGCCAATCCACATATAAACCAAGCCCAAGCCAATCACGATGGCCGTGCTCAACACCATCGCATAGTTCACGTACCACGCGGCATCCGGCGTACGTGGCCAGGCCATGTTGATGATTGCGCCAACGCCATACACCAGCGCGCCGATGTTCACCGGCCAGCCCCAGGCGCCGAGGGTGAATTTGCCGCTGGGTTTCCAGCCTTTGCTGCGGGCGTACAGCGCGGCCAGGACGATCATCTGGAACGCGAGGTAGATGCCGATGGCGGCGAAGCTGACGATGGTGGCCACGGCGTCTTGCAGGAAGAAGCCGAGAGCGATGATCAGGGCCGGCAGGACGCCGGACACGAACAGTGCGGCGACCGGTACTTGTGTTGTAGGAGAAATTCTTTTCAGCAGTCGGCTGCCGATGACCATTTCGTCGCGAGCGTAGGAGTACAGCAGACGGCTCGCCGCGGCTTGCAGGCTGATGACGCAGGAGATGAAGGAAATCATTACCACGCCCATCACCACTTTCGAACCGACCGGGCCGAAGGCGTTGTTGAGGATGGTGGTGACCGGGTCTTTGTCGGTGCCGTTGATCACCGCTTGCATGTCCGGCACGGCAAGGATCAGCGCGAGGCAGGCGAACATCGCCGCGATGCCGCCGATGTAGATGGTCATGCGCATGGCCACCGGGATTTTTGCGCTCGGGTTCGGGGTTTCTTCGGCGACGTCGCCGCAGGCCTCGAAGCCGTAGTAGAGGAACATCCCCGCCAGCGATGCGGTGAGGAACGCCGGCAGGTACGAGCCGTCGACGCTGATGTCGAAGGTGTTGAACAGCACGCTTAGCGGTTGATGGCGTTCGAACACCAGCAAGTAAACGCCAACGATCACCGCGCCGACCAGTTCGCACAGGAACCCGAACATGGCGATGCGTGCCAGCACTTTGGTGCCGCTGAGGTTGACCAGTGTGGCGAACAGGGTCAGCACCAGGGCGATGATGATGTTGGTGTTGTTGCTTGGCTCAAAACCGAGCATGGCGGCCAGGTACGGGCCAGCGCCGACCGCAACGGCGGCGATGGTGACGCAGAGGGCTATGGAGTAGATCCAGCCGACCATCCATGCCCATTTTTTACCGACCAATCGGCGTGCCCAAGGGTAAACACCGCCGGAAATCGGGAACTGCGAAACCACTTCGCCGAAGATCAGGCACACCAGCAACTGGCCGCAACCGACCAGCAAGTACGCCCAGAACATCGGTGGGCCGCCAGCGGCGAGGCACAGGCCGAAGAGGGTATAAACCCCTACGACCGGTGACAGATAAGTGAAGCCTAGAGCGAAGTTTTCCCACAGGCTCATGCTGCGGTTGAAGTTCGAGGTGTAGCCCAGTTTGCGCAGTTGTTCGGCATCGCTGTCGGCAACGGCTGTGGCGAGATCGGGTGAGGAACTCATGTGTGTTTTGCTCCGTGAAATCGGCAGATTTCGGATGGCCGAGGCCGTGGCGGGGCCATGCAGGCGCCGCCCGGTTCGGTGGTTATTGTTTTGGGATCCTGGTGGTGCGTAATCCGGGTTCTTCCTGACACCGGGGTGACGCCTTCGCGAGCAGGCTCGCTCCCACATTTGGAATACTTACCCCTGTGGGAGCGAGCCTGCTCGCGAAGCTTTTAAAGACTTAATGCTTGAACATCACATGCCGAACCGTGGTGTAGTCCTCCAGCCCATACATGGACATGTCTTTCCCGTAGCCGGACAATTTCTGACCGCCATGGGGCATTTCGCTGACGAGCATGAAGTGCGTATTCACCCACGTGCAGCCGTACTGCAAACGCGCCGACATGCGATGCGCGCGTCCTACATCTGCCGTCCACACGGAGGACGCGAGGCCGTAGTCCGAATCGTTGGCCCATTCCAGCGCCTGCGCTTCATCGGTGAACTGGGTCACCGAAACCACCGGCCCAAACACTTCGCGACGAACGATTTCGTCGTCCTGCTGCGCATCGGCCAGAACAGTTGGTTCAAAGAAGAAGCCGTTACCGTCAACGGCCTTGCCGCCAGTGATCAAACGAATGTGCGACTGCGCCACAGCACGCTCGACAAACCCGGCAACGCGGTCGCGATGTTGCGCAGTGATCAACGGCCCCAGCTCAGTCGATGGATCATCCTGCAAGCCGTACTTGATGCTGCTGACCGCCGCGCCGAGCTTCTCGACAAACTTGTCGTAGATGCCCTGTTGCGCATAGATCCGGCACGCGGCAGTGCAATCCTGCCCGGCGTTGTAAAAACCAAAGGTACGAATGCCTTCCACCGCTGCATCGATATCGGCGTCATCGAAGATGATTACCGGCGCTTTACCGCCCAGTTCCATGTGCATGCGTTTGACGCTGTCGGCGGTGCTGGAAATGATGTTGGCACCTGTGGCGATGGACCCGGTCAGCGAAACCATGCGCACTTTCGGATGGGTCACCAACGGACTGCCAACGGTAGGGCCGCGACCAAATACCAGATTGAGTACACCGGCCGGGAAGATTTCCGACGCCAGTTCGGCCAGACGCAACGCGGTCAGCGGGGTTTGTTCCGACGGCTTGAGCACCACGGTATTACCGGCGGCCAGCGCCGGGGCGATTTTCCAGGCGACCATCATCAGCGGGTAGTTCCACGGCGCGATGGAGGCGATCACGCCGACCGGGTCGCGACGGATCATCGAGGTGTGGCCGGGCAGGTATTCGCCAGCGGCCGAACCGCTCATGCAACGGCTGGCGCCGGCGAAGAAGCGGAACACGTCGGCGATCGCCGGGATCTCGTCGTTGAGCGCGGCGCTGTAGGGTTTGCCGCAGTTGGCGGATTCCAGTTTGGCCAGTTCTTCGCCGTGGGCTTCGATGGCGTCGGCGAGTTTGAGCAGCAGTAGCGAGCGGTCTTTCGGCGCGGTTTGCGACCACTCGGCGAAGGCGTTGTCGGCGGCGCGCACGGCGGCGTCGACCTGGGCTTCGCTGGCTTCGTTGATTTCAACCAGGACTTCGCCAAGCGACGGGTTGAGCACCGGTTGCGCCGGGCCTTCGCCGTTGACCAGTTGGCCGTTGATCAAGAGTTTGGTTTGCATGTCTGTTGTCCTCACTAACACTTTTATTGTTCTGCCGAAACCGGATTCAAATGTAGGAGTGAGCCTGCTCGCGATATCGGTCGTTCAGTCGACACCACTGTTGAATGACAGTCAGTCATCGCGAGCAGGCTCACTCCTACAGGGATTCGGTTTCTTCAGTTATTCGGTTATTTGCCGCCGCTACCGGCCACGCTTTCGCCGCCGCGCGTCAGGTAATACGCGCCGAGAATCGGCAGCATCGTCACCATCATCACCAGCATGGCGACGACGTTGGTCACCGGCACATCCCGTGGCCGGCTCAATTGGTTGAGCAACCACAACGGCAACGTGCGTTCATGCCCGGCGGTAAACGTGGTGACGATGATTTCGTCGAACGACAGCGCAAACGCCAACATGCCGCCGGCCAGCAACGCCGAGCCAAGGTTCGGCAGGATGATGTAGCGAAACGTCTGCCAGCCATCGGCGCCGAGATCCATCGAGGCTTCGATCAAACTGTGCGAAGTACGGCGCAGGCGGGCGATAACATTGTTGTAGACGATCACCACGCAGAAGGTCGCGTGGCCGACGATGATGGTGAACATCCCCGGCTCGATTCCCAGCGTTTTGAACGTCGCCAGCAGCGCGATCCCGGTGATGATCCCCGGCAGCGCAATCGGCAAAATCAGCATCAGCGAAATGCCCTGTTTGCCGAAGAAATCCCGGCGGTACAGCGCTGCCGAAGCCAGCGTGCCGAGCACCATCGCGATCAATGTAGCGATGGCTGCTATCTGCAATGAAAGCTTGATCGATTCCAGTACATCCGGCCGGGAAAACGCTACGCTGAACCAGTGCAACGTGAAGCCCTTCGGCGGAAAGCTGAACGCGGCTTCTTCGGTGTTGAAGGCGTAAAGAAAGATGATCAGGATCGGGAAGTGCAGAAACACCAACCCGCCCCAAGCTGCGATCTTTAAGCCTAATGATGCTTTCTCAGAGTGCATCGAAGGCCCCCAGTCGTTTGACGATGGACAGGTAAACCGCGATCAACACAATCGGCACCAACGTGAACGCCGCCGCCATCGGCATGTTGCCGATCGCACCTTGCTGCGCGTAGACCATGCTGCCGACGAAGTAGCCCGGCGGCCCGACCAGTTGCGGCACGATGAAGTCGCCCAAGGTCAGCGAAAACGTGAAGATCGAACCGGCGGCAATGCCCGGAATCGACAGCGGCAAAATCACCTGCATAAAGGTCTGACGCGGCTTGGCACCAAGGTCAGCGGAGGCCTGCAACAGCGACGGTGGCAGACGTTCCAGCGAAGCCTGAATCGGCAGAATCATGAACGGCAGCCAGATGTAGACAAACACCATGAACCGCCCCAGATGCGAGGTCGACAAGGTGCTGCCGCCCACCCCGGGAATCCCCAGAATGAACTGCAACACCGGCTCCAATCCCAAGTGCTGCACAAACCACTGCGCCACGCCGCCCTTGGCCAACAGCAAGGTCCACGCATAGGCCTTGACGATGTAACTCGCCCACATCGGCATCATCACCGCGATGTAGAAAAACGCCTTGGTTTTGCCGGTGGTGTAGCGCGCCATGTAGTAGGCAATCGGGAACGCGACGATAGCGCTGGCGATCGACACGACGATGGCCATGCTCAGCGTGCGCAGGATGATGTCGAAGTTCGACGGCTGAAACAGCGCGGCAAAATTGGCCAGGGTCAGGTCAGGGGTGACCGCCATGGTGAAGTCGTCAAAGGTGTAGAAACCCTGCCACAACAGCACCAGCAGCGAGCCGAGGTAGATCGCGCCAAACCACAGCAGCGGCGGCACCAGGAGCATCGATAAGTACAGGTTCGGCTTGCGGTAGAGCAGGTTGGAAAACCGGCGCAACGGCGGCGATGCAGTCATCGCGAGCGTGCTCATGTCACACCCCGCTCGCCACGGTGTCATGCAGCGGAATCATCGCTTCCCGCGCCCAACGTGCGCTCAGGCGCTGACCGGTCTGATGCTGCGCGCTGCTGTCGATCCACTGATTGTTGGCGTGGCTGATGCTCAGGGTCTGGCCGTTTTCCAGCTTCAATTCATAACGCGTGGCGCTGCCTTGGTACTGGATGTCGTGCAGCAGACCGCTGACTTCGATTTCGTGGCTGGCCAATGGGCCTTCGGCAAACCGCACGTGTTCCGGGCGAATCGAAAACGGCTGCGGATGGCCGCTGATTTCGCGGGCCAGATCACCGCGAATAACGTTCGAGGTGCCGACGAATTCAGCGACAAACGTGGTGGTCGGTTTCATGTACAGATTGCGCGGTGTGTCGACTTGTTCGATGCGGCCCTTGTTGAACACGGCGACGCGATCGGACATCGACAGCGCTTCGGTTTGATCGTGGGTGACGAAGATGAAAGTGATGCCGAGCTGGCGTTGCAGCTTCTTCAGTTCGCTTTGCATTTGCTCGCGAAGCTTCAAGTCGAGCGCGCCCAAAGGCTCATCCAGCAACAGCACGCGCGGACGGTTGACCAAGGCGCGGGCGAGGGCGACACGCTGGCGCTGACCACCGGACAACTGCACCGGTTTGCGGGCGCCGTAACCGCCGAGAGCGACCATGTCCAAGGCTTCTTCGGCGCGCTTGTGTCGTTCGGTTTTGCTGACGCCTTTGACCTTCAAACCGTAGGCGACGTTGTCGAGGACATTCATGTGCGGGAACAGTGCGTAATCCTGAAACACCGTGTTGACGTCACGCTGATACGGCGGCAACCCGGCCGCTTCGACGCCGTGGATGCGGATCGAGCCGGCGCTCGGTTGTTCGAACCCGGCGATCAGGCGCAGGCAGGTGGTTTTGCCCGAGCCGGATGGGCCGAGCATGGAAAAGAACTCGCCGTCCTCGATATCGATGGAAACCCGGTCAACGGCTTTTACGTCGCCGAACTGCCGGGAAACGTTGGTGAACTGGACTGCAAGCGTCATGGTGCGGTGCTCCAAAAAGGCGAAAGCCATCGCAGCGGCCCTGCCTGGACTTCTTCCGAATGATCGTTCCCACGCTCTGCGTGGGAATGCAGCCTGTGACGCTCTGCGTCACCTCGTGCGAATGGACGCGGAGCGTCCGGTGATGCATTCCCACGCAGAGCGTGGGAACGATCGGCATCTAACGGTGAATGCGATCTGCTTTTAGCTCCCTCTCCCTCCGGGAGAGGGCGGGGGGTGAGGGTGGCGGTTTCGGCCATTGCTCTGAGATCAAGAGCAAAGGCAAAAGCTACCCCCTCACCCCAGCCCTCTCCCCCAGGGGGGCGAGGGGGAAAGGGAGCAGACCGCGTCGTTATTGAGCGCTAGCGGCCACCCATGATCGCGATGTAGTCCTGAGTCCAGCGGCTGTACGGCACAAACTTGCCGCCTTCAGCCTGCGGGGTTTTCCAGAAGGCGATCTTGTCGAACTGGTCGAAGCCGTTGGTCTTGCAACCTTCAGTGCCAAGCAATTCGCTCTCCTTGCACGCCGCCGGCACCGCTGGCAATGAACCAAACCACGCCGCCACATCACCCTGGACTTTCGGCTTCAGCGACCAGTCCATCCACTTGTACGCGCAGTTCGGGTGCTTGGCCTCGGCGTGCAACATGGTGGTATCAGCCCAACCCGTTGCGCCTTCTTTCGGAATGGTCGAAGCGATCGGCTGCTTCTCGTTCATCAGACCGTTGACCTGATACGGCCACGCGCTCGACGCCACCACGCCTTCGTTTTTGAAGTCGCTCATCTGCACCGTGGTGTCGTGCCAGTAGCGGTGGATCAGCGGCTGCTGCGCGCGCAACAGATCGAGCACGGCTTTGTACTGATCTTCGGTGAGTTGGTACGGATCCTTGATGCCCAGTTCAGGCTTGGTCGACTTCAGATACAGCGCCGCGTCGGCGATGTAGATCGGGCCGTCATAGGCCTGCACGCGGCCCTTGTTCGGCTTGCCGTCGGGCAGATCCTGCGCGGCGAACACCACGTTCCAACTGCTCGGCGCGGTCTTGAACACGTTGGTGTTGTACATCAGCACGTTCGGGCCCCACTGGTACGGGGTGCCGTAAGTCTGCTGGTTGACCACGTACCACGGCGCGTCTTTGAGGCGCGGGTCGAGGGTGTTCCAGTTCGGGATCAACGCGGTGTTGATCGGTTGCACACGCTTGCCGACGATCAACCGCAGCGAGGCATCGCCGGACGCGGTGACCAGGTCGTAACCGCCCTTGGCCATCAAGCTGACCATTTCGTCCGAGGTCGCAGCGGTCTTCACATTGACCTTGCAACCGGTTTCCTTTTCGAAACCGGTGACCCAGTCGTAAGCCTTGTCGCTCTCGCCACGTTCGATGTAACCCGGCCACGCAACGATATCCAGCTGACCTTCGCCAGCGCCGACAGCCTTAAGCGGCTCGGCAGCTTGCAGGCTGGCGCTGGCCAGCAGGGCCGTGGTGATTGCACTGAGCAATGCGGTCTTGTGCACGAACATGGTTGAACCCTCTTCTTTAAATTATGGTCGGGGCAGTTGTGAACGCGGTGAAGCATGCCGTTGACGGCTTGTTATTAGCGTAGTCAGAGATGCTGGCCGTGGCGGGCCATGATGTGCCGCACCACGCTGTAGTCCTGCAGCGAATCACTGGATAAGTCTTTGCCGTAACCGGAGCGTTTCAGGCCGCCGTGGGGCATTTCGCTGACCAGCATGAAATGGCTGTTGATCCACGTGCAGCCGTACTGCAAGCGCGCGGCGACCTGCATCGCCTTGTCCAGATTCTGTGTCCAGACCGACGAGGCGAGGCCGTATTCGGAGTCGTTGGCCCAGTCGACGGCTTGTGCGAGTTCGTCAAAACGGGTCACGGTGACCACCGGGCCGAACACTTCGCGCTGGACGATTTCGTCGCTCTGTTTGCAACCGGCGAGCAGCGTCGGTTGATAGTAGAAACCGGCGCCGGAGTGCACTGCTGCACCGGTCACGCGTTCGATGTGCGGCTGACCGAGGGCGCGTTCGACGAAACTGGCCACGCGGTCGCGCTGGCGGGTGCTGATCAGCGGGCCTATCTCGTTGTCGGCATCACGTTTGCCGGCGAAGCGCAGGCTGCTGACGGCGGCGCCGAGTTCGGCGACCAATTTGTCGTGAATCCCGGCCTGCGCGTAGATCCGGCAGGCGGCGGTGCAGTCCTGCCCGGCGTTGTAGTAACCGTAAGTGCGCACGCCTTCGACTACGGCTTGAATGTCGGCGTCGTTGCAGACGATCACCGGGGCTTTGCCGCCGAGTTCGAGGTGCGTGCGTTTCAGGGTTTTCGCCGCGGCCTGGAGGATTTTCTGTCCGGTGACGATATCGCCGGTCAGCGAGACCATGCGCACTTTGGCGTGGCCAACCAAATGGCTGCCGACGCCTTCACCGCCACCGCAGATGATGTTGATCACCCCGCGCGGGAGGATTTCGGCCAGTGCTGGCGCCAGGGCGAGGATCGACAGCGGCGTGTGTTCGGACGGTTTGAACACCAGTGTATTGCCGGCGGCGAGGGCCGGGGCGATTTTCCACGCAGCCATCATGATCGGGTAATTCCACGGCGCAATCGAAGCGACCACGCCTATCGGATCGCGACGGACCATGCTGGTGTAGCCCGGCAGGTATTCGCCGCTGAGCTGACCGGTCTGGCAACGCACGGCGCCCGCGAAGAATCGGAACACATCGACGGTCGCGGTCAAATCGTCCTGACGCGCCAGGTGCAAAGGCTTGCCGCAGTTCAGCGATTCGAGGCGGGCGAGGTGGTCGGCGTGTTTTTCAACGGCGTTGGCGATGTCGAGCAACAGGTTCGAACGTTGCTGCGGCGTGGTGCGCGACCACTCGGCGAAGGCGCGGTGGGCGGCGAGGATGGCGGCTTCGACCTGCTCGGTGCTGGCCTCGGCGATGTGCGTGAGGATTTCACCGGTGGCCGGATTGAGGATCGGCTCGACAAAACCTTCCCCAGCGACCAATTCGCCATCGATCAACAACGCGGTACACATCGGGGTCTGCAAGCCAGCCATTTTCCGCGATCTCTTTTTTTGTGTGGCCATTGTTGCTCCCTGATATCGGGAGCCGGCCGTCTTATAGATGCAGCAAGACTAGTGCGCGGCTCCGAGGTCGACAAATTCTAAATACTGAAGGCAGCGTTCGATTAAATAGATGGCTTGCGTCCGCCGTGAGGTTGCTCACGGGCCACGGTCAGGAATGGGTCGACAAGAGCGGGGCGCGCAGTGCCACGGCGCCAGGCCAGACCGACGTCGAGGGTCTGGTTGAGGTCGGCGATGGGCCGCGCTTCGATGATGTCGCCTTCCAGTGACCATGGGCGATAGGTCATGTCTGGCTGAATCGACACGCCCAAACCGGCGGCGACCAAGCTTCGCACGGCCTCGGTGGACGCGGTTCTCAGAGTGATTTTCGGTTGCAGCCCGGAACCGCGCCAGAAACGCTGGGCGTTGCGATCCATTTCATCGACGTTCAATTGAATCAACGGCTCGCGGGCGACATCGGCGAGGTTGATGCTGTCGTGTTCCAGCAATGGGTGCTGCGCTGGCAGCCACAAACGGTGCGGTGAGTGGGTCAGTACTTCAGTCTGCAAGGCGTGGCGATCTTCGAGGTTGGAGAGGATCAATACGCCGACATCGATCTCGCCGCTGACCAGCAAATGCTCGATGTAAGGGCGCTCGTCTTCCATCACGCGGATTTCGACGTTGGGATAGGCGCGTTGAAAACGGGTGAGCAAATCTGCCAGGTAATAACCGGCGACGAGGCTGGTCACGCCGACGATCAACTGCCCGGCGACCTGATCGGTGCTCTGTTGCAGGCTGCGCTTGGCGTTGTCCACGGTCGCGAGAATCAGGTGCGCCTGGCGTAGGAATTGATGACCTTGGTGCGTAAGTGTCATGCCCTTGGCGTGACGGCTGAACAGGCTGACGCCGATTTCCTCTTCCAGTTGCTGGATCGCCAACGTCAGAGTTGATTGGGAAATGAATGCAGTTTGCGCGGCGGCGGAGATCGAGCCGGTTTCGGCCACGGCGATGAAGTGACGAATCTGACGCAGGGTCATCATGAGAGGGGTACCCAGTGGGCGGTTTTTATAGATTGGCCTGAGTGTATATCTATTTTTTCGAAGGGCCTGCGCCTGCTGAGCAACATCTGGAAGCACACTCGCAGGTCGGGCAGGGGCACTTTCGAACTAGGCTGAGGGCCTTATAGATCCGGATAACCCCTGTTTTGGAGGCGGAACATGAACACCCGTGGATTGCTCGATCAACTGCTCAAGTCCGGCCAGGATCTGTTGCAGAACAAGGCTGGCGGAACGCAGAACAAACCGGCTGCCGGTGGCTTGGGCGGTTTGCTCGGCGGCGCGTCTGGCTCCGGTGGCCTCGGCAGTCTGCTGTCGGGTGCAGGTGGTGGCGCGTTGGCCGCAGGTGCCATGGGCCTTCTACTTGGCAGCAAAAAGGCCCGCAAGGTCGGCGGTAAAGTCGCGATCTACGGTGGCCTCGCTGCGCTGGGCGTGCTGGCTTACAAGGCCTATGGCAACTACAACGCGCAAAAAGGCACCGCACCACAACGCGAACCACAAACCCTTGATCGCCTCCCGCCCGCGCAGGCCGAGCAACACAGTCAGGCCATTCTCAAGGCGCTGGTTGCCGCCGCAAAGGCTGACGGCCACATCGATGACCGCGAACGCCAACTGATCGAAGGCGAGTTCACCAAGCTCGACAATGATCAGGAGCTGCAACACTGGCTGCACGCCGAACTCAACAAGCCTCTGGACCCCACCGATGTCGCACGTGCGGCGAGCACGCCGGAGATGGCGGCGGAGATGTACATCGCCAGCGTGATGTTGGTGGATGAGGAGAACTTCATGGAGAAGAGCTATCTGGATGAACTGGCACGGCAGTTGAAGCTGGAGCCGGGGTTGAAGGTGGAGCTGGAGAAGCAGGTGCGGCTGGCCTCTGTGTAGAGACGGCGTGCTTCAACAATCGCAAATCCCCTGTGGGAGCGAGCCTGCTCGCGAAAGCGCCGGGTCAGACGACATCGATGTTGACTGTTCCGGCCTCTTCGCGAGCAGGCTCGCTCCCACTGGTTACTCCGACGGACACGGAGCCTGCTCGCGATGAAGTTTTCAGCCTCACTACACAAACCATGGCCGATCCATCGCCCCTTTTTGCGATTACCCCACTGGCACGCCCACCCGCAATTGTCGGACAGTCCCACTCCAGAGCCCTCCCGCCGACCAACGCGTACAGGCCCGAAGGTTACAAAGCGTCTTATAAATGAAACACCGCCCTCGGCTATACTCCCCGCATTTCGATCAGGCACGAGGAATCACTGTGAAGAACTGGACGTTGCGCCAACGCATTTTGGCGAGCTTTGCGGTGATTATCGCCATCATGTTGCTGATGGTCGTCGTCTCTTATTCGCGACTGTTGAAGATTGAAACCAGTGAAAACAGCGTGCGCGATGACGCGATTCCCGGCGTCTATTACAGCTCGATGATCCGTGGCGCCTGGGTCGACAGCTATCTGCAGACGCAAGAACTGCTCGGGCTCAAGGAAGGCGAGGGGATTTCCAGCGAGGACGCGGCGGACTACAAGGCTTTCGAGGCGCGTTTGCAGGAGCAGATGGCCAACTATCGCAAGACCATGGCGACCGACGAGGATCGTCTCGAGTTCGCCGCGTTCGAGAAGTACCACGACGCCTACATCCAGATTCAGGATGCCGTGCTGGACCTGCACAAACGCAATCTGGAAGCGGACGCGGTCAGGATGTTCCACGACAAGCTGACGCCTGCCTGGTACTCCGGGCGCATGAAGCTCAACGACATCATCGGCGAAAACAAGAGAGTCGCCGATCAGGCCATGAACAATATCGATGATGCCGTGGCGGCTGCCAAAGTCAGCATGTTCATTTCCCTGCTGGTCGCCGTGTTCGCCGCCGGCCTGTGTGGTCTGTTGTTGATGCGCGCAATCATGGCGCCGATGAACCGCATCGTGCAGATTCTCGAAACCATGCGCACTGGCGACCTCAGTTCGCGCCTGAACCTTGAGCGCAAGGACGAGTTCGGCGCAGTGGAAACCGGCTTTAACGACATGATGACCGAGCTGACTGCGTTGGTGTCGCAGGCACAGCGCTCGTCGGTGCAGGTGACCACCTCGGTGACCGAGATCGCCGCGACCTCCAAGCAACAGCAAGCCACCGCCACCGAAACCGCCGCGACTACCACCGAGATTGGCGCGACGTCCCGTGAAATTGCGGCAACTTCGCGCGATCTGGTGCGCACCATGACTGAAGTGTCCACCGCCGCCGATCAGGCCTCGGTGCTGGCCGGCTCCGGTCAGCAAGGTCTGGCACGCATGGAAGACACCATGCATTCGGTAATGGGCGCGGCCGATCTGGTCAACGCCAAACTGGCGATCCTCAATGAGAAGGCCGGCAACATCAACCAAGTGGTGGTGACCATCGTCAAGGTTGCCGACCAGACCAACCTGTTGTCGCTCAACGCGGCGATTGAAGCCGAGAAGGCCGGCGAATACGGTCGCGGTTTTGCCGTGGTCGCCACCGAAGTGCGACGCCTGGCGGATCAGACCGCTGTCGCCACTTACGACATAGAACAGATGGTGCGCGAAATCCAGTCGGCGGTATCTGCCGGGGTGATGGGCATGGACAAGTTCTCCGAAGAAGTGCGTCGCGGTATGTCCGAAGTGCAGCAGGTCGGCGAGCAGCTGTCGCAGATCATCCATCAAGTGCAGGCGCTGGCGCCGCGGGTGTTGATGGTCAACGAAGGTATGCAGGCCCAGGCCACCGGTGCCGAGCAGATCAACCATGCGCTGGTGCAGTTGGGCGACGCCAGCAGCCAGACCGTCGAGTCGCTGCGTCAGGCCAGTTTCGCCATCGACGAACTGAGCCAGGTGGCCGTCGGGCTGCGCAGCGGCGTTTCGCGATTCAAAGTCTGATGAGCGAAATCATCGCCAAACGCAGCGCCGCGCAGGTGGCGAAGCCGGCGTTGTTCCTGCTGTTTCGCATCGGCAGCGAGCGTTACGCCCTGCGCGCCACTGAAGTCGCGGAAGTACTGCCGCGCCTGCCGTTGAAGCCGATCGCCCGGGCGCCGCAGTGGGTTGCAGGCGTTTTCGCCTATCGCGGTGCGGTAGTGCCGGTGATCGACCTCAGTGCGTTGACCTTTGGCCATCCCGCCGAGGCACGCACCAGCACCCGCTTGGTACTGGTCAATTATCGGCCGGATGAAGCGCAGCCGGCGCAATGGCTCGGGCTGATTCTCGAACAAGCCACCGACACCCTGCGTTGCCATCCGCAGGAGTTTCAGCCTTACGGCCTCGACAATCGCGAGGCGCCTTACCTCGGCCCGGTGCGCGAAGATGCCCAGGGATTGGTGCAATGGGTGCGGGTCAATGACTTGCTTGATGACGCCGTGCGCCGTTTGCTGTTCCCCGATCCGCCGCTGAATCCGGCGCAGCTTGAGGCGCAGGCATGAGCAGCGATCAGCGCTTTTTCGACTTTCTCAAGGAACGCATCGGTCTCGATGTCACCTCGGTTGGCCCGGCGATCATCGAGCGCGCCGTGCGTCAGCGCACGACGCTCTCGCAAGCTGCGCATGCCGATGAGTATTGGCTGTTGCTGCAAGGCTCGCGGGAAGAACAGCAAGCGCTGATCGAGGCGGTGATCGTCCCGGAAACCTGGTTTTTCCGCTATCCGGAATCCTTCGCGACGCTGGGCAAACTGGCGCGTAAACGCCTTGGCGAACTGAACAATATGCGTGCGCTGCGCATCCTCAGTTTGCCGTGTTCCACGGGCGAAGAACCCTATTCGATTGCCATGGCCTTGCTCGATGCCGGGCTCAAACCGCATCAGTTCAAAGTCGACGGCATGGACGTCAGCCCACTGTCGGTGGAGAAGGCGCGGCGTGCGCTGTACGGCAAGAATTCGTTTCGCGGTCAGGATCTGGACTATCGCGACCGGCATTTCACTGCTGAGCAGGAAGGCCATCGAGTCAATGACGATGTGCGTGAGCAAGTGCGTTTGCAGGTCGGCAATGTGCTCGATCCGACGCTGCTGGCCAGCGAGCCGGCGTTCGATTTCGTGTTCTGCCGCAACCTGCTGATCTACTTCGATCAGCCGACCCAGAAGCAGGTGTTCGAAGTGCTCAAGCGCCTGACCCATTTCGATGGCGTGCTGTTTATCGGTCCGGCCGAGGGCAGTCTGCTCGGGCGTTTGGGCATGCGTTCGATCGGTATCCCGCAATCCTTCGCGTTCAGTCGCCACAACGATCCGCACCCCGAGCCGTTGCCGACACCTAAACCCGTGGCGGTACCTGTCAGTCAACCGCCACGCAGCACGCCGCCACCGGTGCTGCGTCAGCGACCGTTTGCCGCCGTGACGCCACTGCCAACCGCCAGCAAAAGCGCCAACCCGGACGCAGCGACCCTGCTGGCCAACATCGCCGCGCTGGCCAATGAAGGCAAAAGTGCCGAAGCCCGCGCCGCCTGCGAACAGTATTTGCGCAGCCACGAACCGGTGGCTCAGGTGTTTTACTGGCTCGGTCTGCTCAGCGACGTCGCTGGCCTGACCCTCGAAGCCCAAGGTTTCTATCGCAAAGCGTTGTACCTCGAACCGCAACACCCCGAAGCGTTGATGCACTTGGCCGCGCTGCTGCAGGCTCAGGGCGATACAGCGGGTGCCAGACGATTGCAGGAGCGCGCCGCCCGCAGCGGGCGCACCGCCGACAGTGAGCGTAAACGATGATCCCGTCCGACACCTTGAACGTCACCCACGAAGACGCACGGGCCATCGACGATTGCTGGAACCGCATCGGCATTCACGGCGACAAGTCCTGTCCGCTGCTGGAAGAGCATATTCATTGCCGCAATTGCTCGGTGTATTCCGCCGCTGCCACGCGTCTGCTTGACCGATATGCCTTGCAGCAGGACGAGCGCGATCCGGTGGCGATCGCCGTGGAAAGCGATGTGAAAACTCGTTCGCTGTTGATGTTCCGTCTCGGCGAAGAATGGCTGGGGCTGGCGACGCGCAGTCTCGTTGAGGTCGCACCGCTGCAGGCGATTCACTCATTGCCGCACCAGCGCTCGCGGGCCTTGCTTGGTGTGGCGAATGTGCGCGGCGCGCTGGTGGCGTGCCTGTCGCTGGTCGAGTTGCTTGATCTGGATGGCAGCGTTACGCCGATCACCAGCGGGCGCATCATGCCGCGCATGCTGATCATCGCCGCCCATGGCGGGCCGGTGGTGGTGCCGGTGGATGAGGTTGACGGCATTCATGCCATCGATGAGCGCATTCTCGATGCCGCCTCGCAATCCGGCGCGCAAGCCAGCGCCAAATATACTCGTGGCGTTCTGCAATATCGCGGTCGCAGCCTGCGTTGGCTGGATGAAGAACAGCTGTTGTCCGCCGTGACCCGGAGCCTCACATGACCCCCGAGCAAATGCGCGACGCCTCCTTGCTGGAGCTGTTCAGCCTTGAAGCCGAAGCCCAGACCCAGGTGCTCAGCGCCGGGTTGCTGGCGCTGGAGCGCAACCCGACCCAGGCTGATCAACTGGAATCGTGCATGCGTGCGGCGCACTCGCTCAAAGGTGCGGCGCGAATCGTCGGCATCGACAGCGGCGTCAGCGTCGCCCATGTCATGGAAGATTGTCTGGTCAGCGCGCAGGAAGGGCGCTTGCTGCTGCGGCCCGAGCATATCGATGCGTTGTTGCAGGGCACCGATTTGCTGATGCGCGTTGCTACGCCGACGAATGCGCCGAAGCCGAGTGATATCGACGCTTACGTGGCGTTGATGGCGAGTTTGCTCGATCCGTCGGCGCCGCCGGCAACGCTGATTGCACCGCCGATGGCCGAGTTGCAACTTCAAGCGCCGCCGGTCTTTGAACCCGCGCCAGCTCCGATCATGGACGCGCCGGTTGAGCCTTCCGAGCCGACGCCCCGCAAAAACAAACGCACCACCGAAGGTGGCGAACGCGTCTTGCGCGTTACCGCCGAACGCCTGAACAGTCTGCTCGATCTGTCGAGTAAATCGCTGGTGGAAACCCAGCGCCTCAAGCCGCATCTGGCGACTATGCAACGCCTCAAGCGCATGCAGAACAACGGCCTTCGCGCGTTGGAAAACCTCAACGTCCATCTCAAGGAACACGCGCTGAGTCTTGAAGCGCTCGAAGCCTTGGAGGACGCACGGCGTTTGCTCGCCGAATCCCAGCAACTGCTGAGCGAGAAAAACGCCGAACTCGACGAATTCGCCTGGCAGGCCAGTCAACGTGCGCAGGTGCTCTACGACACCGCGCTGGCCTGCCGCATGCGGCCCTTTGCCGATGTGCTTACCGGTCAGGTGCGCATGGTCCGGGATCTGGGTCGCAGCCTCGGCAAACAGGTACGCCTGGAGATCGAGGGCGAAAAGACCCAGGTCGATCGCGACGTGCTGGAGAAACTCGAAGCACCGCTGACGCATTTGCTGCGCAACGCTGTCGATCACGGCATCGAAACCCCTGAGCAGCGTCTGCTTAAAGGCAAATCAGAAGAGGGCCTGATCCGCCTGCGCGCCTCGCATCAGGCCGGCCTGCTGGTGCTGGAGTTGAGCGATGACGGCAATGGCGTCGACCTGGAGAAGGTCCGCCGCAGCATCGTCGAACGACAGTTATCCCCAGCGGAAACGGCGGCGCAGTTGAGCGAAGAGGAATTGCTGACCTTCCTGTTCCTGCCCGGTTTCAGCTTGCGTGACACGGTCACTGAACTGTCCGGGCGCGGCGTCGGCCTCGATGCCGTTCAGCACATGGTTCGTCAGTTGCGCGGTGCGGTGGTGCTGGAGCAGACGGCGGGCGAGGGCAGTCGCTTTCATCTGGAAGTGCCGCTGACCTTGTCGGTGGTGCGCAGTCTGGTGGTGGAAGTCGGCGAAGAGGCGTATGCCTTCCCACTGGCGCACATCGAGCGCATGTGTGATCTGGCCCCCGCAGACATCGTGCAGGTCGAAGGCCGCCAGCATTTCTGGCACGAAGGCCAGCATGTCGGGCTGGTTGCGGCCAGTCAGTTGCTCAACCGCCCGGGCAGCCAGAACAGCGGCGAAACCCTGAAAGTCGTGGTGATCCGTGAGCGCGATGCGGTGTATGGCGTTGCCGTCGAACGCTTCATTGGCGAGCGCACCCTGGTGGTCTTGCCACTCGATGAGCGTCTGGGCAAAGTGCAGGACATCTCCGCCGGCGCTTTGCTTGACGACGGTTCGGTGGTGCTGATCGTCGACGTTGAAGACATGCTGCGTTCGGTGGACAAACTGCTCAATACCGGTCGCCTTGAGCGCATCGCCCGTCATGGCAATCAGGCCGCCGAGGCCGCGCGCAAGCGGGTGCTGGTGGTCGACGACTCGCTGACCGTGCGCGAGCTGCAACGCAAACTGCTGCTCAATCGCGGCTACGACGTCGCGGTGGCGGTGGACGGCATGGACGGTTGGAACGCGCTGCGTTCGGAGGACTTCGATTTGCTGATCACCGACATCGACATGCCGCGCATGGACGGCATCGAACTGGTCACTCTGCTGCGCCGCGACAATCGCCTGCAATCGCTGCCGGTGATGGTCGTGTCGTACAAGGATCGCGAAGAGGATCGCCGCCGTGGACTCGATGCCGGCGCCGACTATTATTTAGCCAAAGCCAGTTTTCATGACGACGCCCTGCTCGATGCAGTGGTCGAGCTTATCGGAGGAGCGCGGGCATGAAGATCGCAATCGTCAACGACATGCCCATGGCGGTGGAGGCGCTGCGCCGGGCGCTGGCCTTCGAGCCGGCGCATCAGGTGGTCTGGGTCGCCCGCAACGGCGCCGAAGCGGTGCAACTGTGCGCCGAAAATACCCCGGATCTGATCCTCATGGATCTGATCATGCCGGTGATGGACGGCGTCGAAGCCACCCGGCGGATCATGGCCGAAACCCCGTGCGCCATCGTCATCGTCACCGTCGACCGCCAGCAGAACGTGCACCGGGTCTTTGAAGCCATGGGTCACGGCGCATTGGACGTGGTCGATACCCCGGCCCTCGGCGCCGGCGACGCTCGGGAAGCCGCAGCACCGTTACTGCGCAAGATCCTCAATATTGGCTGGCTGATCGGCGACAAAGCGCCGCGCTCACGTCCCGCGCCGACGCCTCCGCGCAGTTCGGGGTCGCGCCAGCGGCTGGTAGCGATCGGTTCCTCCGCAGGCGGGCCGGCGGCGCTGGAGCTGCTGCTCAAAGGCTTGCCCAAGGATTTCTCGGCAGCCATTGTGCTGGTGCAGCACGTCGATCAGGTGTTTGCTGCCGGCATGGCCGAATGGCTGGCCGGCGCCAGCGGCCTCGATGTGCGTCTGGCCCGCGAAGGCGAACCGCCGCAGGCCGGCGCGGTGCTGCTGGCCGGGACCAACCACCATATTCGCTTGTTGAAAAACGGCACGCTGGCCTACACGGCCGAGCCGGTCAACGAAATCTATCGGCCCTCGATCGACGTGTTTTTCGAAAGTGTCGCCAGTTATTGGACTGGCGACGCTGTCGGGGTTTTATTGACCGGGATGGGACGTGACGGCGCGCAAGGGCTTAAGCTCATGCGTCAGCAGGGTTACCTGACCATCGCGCAGGATCAGCAAAGCAGTGCGGTGTACGGCATGCCCAAGGCCGCTGCGGCCATTGATGCCGCCGTAGAAATACGTCCACTGGAAAGAATAGCGCCAAGATTGCAGGAGATTTTCCCCAAATGATCAGGTCAATCCGCAATCCTGGCCCCCGCAGTACTCAGGTGACCGCCCATGAATGACTTACAGATCGACGACATTAAAACCGACGAAAACGCCGCCATGGTGTTGTTGGTGGACGATCAGGCGATGATCGGCGAAGCGGTGCGCCGTGGGCTGTCGAATCAGGAAAACATCGACTTCCACTTCTGCTCCGACCCGCAGCAGGCCATCGCGCAGGCGGTGCGGATCAAACCGACAGTGATCCTGCAGGACCTGGTGATGCCCGGCCTCGATGGCCTGAGCCTGGTGCGCGAATACCGCAATCATCCAGCGACCAAGGACATTCCGATCATCGTCCTGTCGACCAAGGAGGACCCGCTGATCAAGAGCGCGGCGTTCTCCGCCGGGGCCAACGATTATCTGGTGAAACTGCCGGACACCATCGAACTGGTGGCGCGCATCCGCTATCACTCGCGCTCGTACATGACCTTGCTGCAACGCGATGCTGCATACCGTGCGTTGCGGGTCAGCCAGCAGCAATTGCTCGACACCAATCTGGTACTGCAACGCTTGATGAACTCCGATGGCCTGACCGGGCTGTCCAATCGCCGCCATTTCGACGAGTACCTGGAACTGGAGTGGCGCCGCTCGCTGCGGGATCAGAGTCAGTTGTCGCTGTTGATGATCGACGTCGATTACTTCAAGTCCTACAACGACAGTTTTGGTCATGTGGAAGGCGATGAAGCGTTGCGCAAGGTCGCCACGGCGATCCGCGAGGCCAGCGCACGACCGTCGGATCTGCCGGCGCGTTATGGCGGTGAGGAGTTTGTGCTGGTGCTGCCGAACACCTCGCCGGGCGGCGCGCGGCTGGTGGCGGAGAAACTACGGCAGACCGTGGCGTCGCTGAAGATTCCGCACAATACCCCGGCGGAAGGGGCGAGTCTGACGATCAGTATTGGTCTGGCGACCATGGTGCCGCAGGCGGGCAGTGATTGCCGTTTGCTGATCTCGGCGGCGGATCGTGGCCTTTACCTGGCTAAAAACAACGGGCGTAACCAAGTCGGGATCGAGTAACGGCTTTCCCTCACCCCAGCCCTCTCCCGGAGGGAGAGGGGGCCGACCGAGGTGTCTGGCGCTGTACATCGACCTGATCGACCGAGTCGATTATGGACCTTCAAGCTTGGCGATTCCGGATTCGGCATAACCATTTCAAGTCGGCGTACCTCCCGAGCATCCCCCAATCAGTCCCCTCTCCCTCTGGGAGAGGGCTAGGGTGAGGGCAGGCCCATACGCCAATTTCCGCCTGAAAGCCTTGGCGATCATGGATTCGGCAAAGCCCTTTCACGTCGGCGTACCTCCCGAATATCCCCCGATCGGTCCCCTCTCCCTCTGGGAGAGGGCTAGGGTGAGGGCTGGCAATCTTGACTCAGACAGAAACCTCAAGCCATTCCCCCCCGGAGCCGCCAGACGGGCTGCCGTCACAGCCTGATTACGTTATACTCGCCGGCTTTCAAAAGTTCGCCAACGAGTGCTGCCCGTCATGGAAATCAACCCGATCCTGAACACCATCAAGGACCTGTCCGAGCGCTCCGAAACTATTCGGGGGTATCTTTGACTACGATCAAAAGCATGAGCGTCTGACTGAAGTCAATCGCGAGCTTGAAGATCCGAGCGTCTGGAACAAACCTGAATACGCCCAGGAACTGGGCCGCGAGCGCGCCGCGCTGGCACAGATCGTCGATACTCTCGACGAACTGAACGGCGGTCTGGCCGATTGCCGCGATCTGCTGGACATGGCCGTCGAAGAAAACGACGAAGGCGCAGTGGGCGATGTCGTCGCCGAGCTGGCCCGTCTCGAGGAAAATCTGGCCAAGCTGGAATTTCGCCGCATGTTCAGCCATGAAATGGACCCGAACAACGCGTACCTGGACATCCAGGCCGGTTCCGGCGGCACCGAAGCCCAGGACTGGGCCAACATCCTGCTGCGCATGTACCTGCGCTGGGCGGACAAGCGCGGTTTCGATGCGACCATCATGGAACTGTCGGCCGGTGAAGTCGCTGGTATCAAAGGTGCGACCGTGCACATCAAGGGCGAATACGCCTTTGGCTGGCTGCGTACCGAGATCGGCGTGCACCGTCTGGTGCGCAAGAGCCCGTTCGACTCCGGCAACCGTCGTCACACTTCGTTCTCCGCGGTTTTCGTCTCGCCAGAGATCGACGACAAGGTCGAAATCGAAATCAACCCGGCAGACCTGCGGATCGACACCTATCGTTCCTCCGGTGCCGGTGGTCAGCACGTAAACACCACCGACTCGGCCGTACGTATCACTCACGTACCGACCAACACCGTGGTCAGCTGCCAGAACGAACGTTCCCAGCACGCCAACAAAGACACCGCCATGAAAATGCTGCGGGCCAAGTTGTACGAGCAGGAAATGCAGAAACGCAACGCCGCGTCGCAAGCGCTGGAAGACACCAAGTCCGACATCGGCTGGGGTCACCAGATTCGCTCGTATGTGCTTGATGCGTCGCGGATCAAGGATCTGCGCACCAACATCGAACGCAGCGACTGCGACAAGGTACTCGACGGTGATATCGACGAATACCTGTATGCCAGCCTGAAATCCGGGCTGTAAAAGACGCAATACAGCATCGGCTGCTTCAATCCGATCCCTGTAGGAGCCAGCCTGCTGGCGATCCCCGGGCTGCAAGGCCCGGGGGCAACGAACCTGATGGAATATCTAAAGACATGAGCGACCAACAACTCGACCCGCAAGCCCTGCAACAGGAAGAAAACTCCCTGATCGCCCTGCGCAAGGAAAAGCTGGCTGCCGAGCGCGCCAAGGGCAACGCCTTCCCGAACGACTTCCGCCGCGAAAACTACTGCGAAGATCTGCAGAAGAAATACGCGGACAAGACCAAGGAAGAGCTGGCAGAGGCTGCAATCCCGGTCAAGGTTGCCGGTCGCATCATGCTCAACCGTGGCTCGTTCATGGTGATTCAGGACATGACCGGTCGCATCCAGGTCTACGTCAACCGTAAAACCCTGTCGGAAGACACCTTGGCCGCGGTGAAAACCTGGGACATGGGGGACATCATCGCTGCCGAAGGCACCCTGGCGCGTTCCGGCAAGGGCGACCTGTACGTTGAAATGACCAGCGTGCGTCTGCTGACCAAATCGCTGCGTCCGCTGCCAGACAAGCACCACGGCCTGACTGACACCGAACAGCGCTACCGTCAGCGCTACGTTGACCTGATCGTCAACGAAGACGTGCGTCAGACCTTCCGCGTGCGTTCGCAAGTGATCGCGCACATCCGCAGCTTCCTGATGAAGCGTGACTTCCTCGAAGTCGAAACGCCGATGCTGCAAACCATTCCGGGCGGCGCCGCAGCCAAGCCGTTCGAAACCCACCACAACGCGCTGGACATGGAAATGTTCCTGCGTATCGCGCCTGAGCTGTATCTGAAGCGTCTGGTGGTCGGTGGCTTTGAAAAGGTTTTCGAGATCAACCGCAACTTCCGTAACGAAGGCGTTTCGACTCGTCACAACCCAGAATTCACCATGTTGGAGTTCTACCAGGCTTACGCCGACTACGAAGACAACATGGACCTGACCGAAGAACTGTTCCGTGAATTGGCGCAGCTGGTGCTGGGCAGCACCGACGTGCCTTACGGCGACAAGGTGTTCCACTTCGGCGAGCCGTTCGTGCGTCTGTCGGTGTTCGACTCCATCCTCAAGTACAACCCTGAGCTGACTGCCGATGATCTGAATGACATCGACAAGGCCCGCGCCATCGCCAAGAAGGCCGGCGCCAAGGTGCTGGGCTTCGAAGGTCTGGGCAAGCTGCAGGTGATGATTTTCGAAGAACTGGTCGAGCACAAGCTGGAACAGCCGCACTTCATCACTCAATACCCGTTCGAAGTGTCGCCGCTGGCCCGTCGTAACGACGACAACCCGAACGTCACCGACCGCTTCGAGCTGTTCATCGGTGGCCGCGAAATCGCCAACGCCTATTCCGAGTTGAACGACGCAGAAGACCAGGCC
The DNA here is from genome assembly GCF_059429415.1 of Pseudomonas sp. CH61. Lineage (NCBI taxonomy): Bacteria > Pseudomonadati > Pseudomonadota > Gammaproteobacteria > Pseudomonadales > Pseudomonadaceae > Pseudomonas > Pseudomonas sp. CH61. Next base: position 462,617 of record NZ_CM182098.1, read on the forward strand.
GAGCGCTTCATGGCGCAGGTGGCCGACAAGGACGCCGGCGACGACGAAGCCATGCACTACGACGCCGACTTCGTGCGCGCGCTGGAGTACGGCATGCCGCCAACGGCCGGTGAAGGTATCGGCATCGATCGTCTGGTGATGTTGTTGACCAACTCGCCGTCGATCCGCGATGTGATCCTGTTCCCGCACATGCGACCGCAAGCGTAAACGTTTCAGTTGAAAAGCCGCCTAAAACAGGCGGCTTTTTATTGCCTGTCTGGTACAAATGTATCAATTGGTTAATTTCGCAATAGCAGAGGAAGTTCTGTCGTGATGGGTGCAATAGCTCAAGAGGGTGCAGCGGGTATCGCCACTGCGGTCGCTGAAAGTGTTCAGTACCAGGGCCGCAAGGCCAGCCGACAGGGCAGCGAGCAGCGTCGACAGGACATTCTCGACGCGGCGATGCGCATTGTCGTGCGCGACGGCGTGCGTGCCGTGCGCCACCGCGCCGTGGCTGCCGAGGCCGGTGTGCCGTTGTCGGCGACCACCTATTACTTCAAAGACATCGATGACCTGCTCACCGATACCTTCGCCCAGTATGTGGAGCGCAGCGCGGCGTACATGGCCAAGTTGTGGATCAACAACGAAGGTTTGCTGCGCGAAATGGTCGTCAGTGGCGACGGCAGTCCCGAGTCGCGCTCGCAACTGGCCGACGATATCGCGCGGTTGATGGCTGACTACGTGCATCGGCAATTGCTTAACCGGCGCGAGCATTTGATGGCTGAGCAGGCATTCCGCCAGGAAGCGTTGCTCAACCCGCGTCTGGCGATTCTGGTGCGCTCGCATCAGCAGATTCTGCTGCAGGGCACCTGCCAATTGTTTCAGGTGCTGGGCTCGCGTGAACCGCAACAGGATGCCAAGGTGTTGACGGCGATTATCGGACGGATGGAATATCAGGGCCTGCTCAACGACGCCGAGCCTTTGGCCGAAGAGGACATGCTCGGTATTCTGACGCGCTACATGCACCTGGTGCTCGCGTCGGTGTAATCCGCTGTTGCTTCACCCTGTGGGAGCGAGCCTGCTCGCGAATGCGGTCTGACATTCAACATCTTTGTTGCCTGACACACCGCTTTCGCGAGCAGGCTCGCTCCCACCGGGTAATGTGGTGATGTTCAGGGCCGCGTGTTCATAGGGAGTATTGAATGAAAGCCTGGCGTGGCGTGCTGATCGCCTTGTCGTTCCTGCTGCTCAGTGGCTGTCTGGTGACCTTCAAGGAGCCGCTGACCGCCAGTGACCCGGCGCCCAAGGGGCTGCTCGGCAAATGGTCGAGTACCAATGCCTGGGGCGAGCCGATGAACCTTGAGCTGACGCGGTTGGGCAACGATCGCTATCAGGCCGTTACGTACTTCAAGGCCAAACCCCACGAACGCGAAGCCTATCCGTTCACCGTGTCGCGCCACGGCAGCCGCTGGTATCTGTCGGCGAAAGTCCCGGCGCAGTACGGTGGCCACTTCACCATCGCTGGTTTCGAGCTCACCGACAAACACGAACTGGTGGTCTACAACCTCGATCTCGAGCAGATCAATCAAGCGATCAAGCAGAAAGCCCTCGACGGTCAGGCTTTCCCGACCGACGATGGCGACGGCGTGCATGTCGACAGCAACCTCGACAAGGTCTTTGCTTACCTCGACGATCCGGCTAATTCCGATGTCTTCGTTGAAGCCGTACGCTACCAGCGCCTGGCACGCGGCAAATAATTCAGTTTTCTACAGGAGTTTCGGGTGGACGATTACCAGCAGACGATACGTATGTTGTCCGACCGCATTGTGCTGGCGCAGACGCCGATTCGCGTACTCGACGCGGTCAAGTGGGATGAGAACATCCGTAAGGGCTTCCTCAAGGCCAAAGGCAAGGAAATGCCGGCGGTGGATCGCGACTATTACCTCAATCGGCCGCTGAGTTTCGATTCGAGCAAGGTCAAACTGGAATTCCAGAACATCGAGCGCGACATCACCCGCCAGCTCGGCCAGTTCAACCCGGTCGGGCAGATCATGCGCCGCATGTGCAAGGAATACCGCATGGTGGTGCGCATGCTCGAAGCGCGCGGCACCGAGGATTTCGGGTTGATCTCGCAAGAGCTGTACGGCGCTGCGTCCGATGCCTTCCACGCCGGTGACCCGACGCTGGCCGACCTCGGCCTGATGATGTCCGACTACCTGAACAACATCGATGGCCGTGGCGACCTCAAGGACGAGCCGAAAATCCTCACCGCCAAGGACGCCGTGCACCTGCTGCAAACCCGTCTGAACAAGGTCTTTGGTGAGGCTGAGGAAACCATTCGCGTATTCGAGTCCGACGGCATCGTCGCCGACGCAGCGGCCGGTGCGGATTACATCAAGATCCGTACCGACGCGATGTTCAACGATCGCGACGTGCGCGCGCTGGAAGTCCACGAAGGTCTGGTGCACGTCGGTACCACGCTCAACGGTTTGAACCAGCCTATTTGCACCTTCCTGTCCAAAGGTCCACCGTCGTCGACGGTGACCCAGGAAGGCCTGGCGATTCTGATGGAAATCATCACCTTCGCCTCCTACCCGAGCCGCCTGCGCAAACTGACCAACCGCACCCGTGCCATTCATATGGTCGAGGAGGGCGCGGACTTCCTGCAGATCTTCGAGTTCTTCCGCGAACAGGGCTTCGAGATGGCGGAAAGTTACGGCAACGCCAGTCGCGTTTTCCGTGGATCGACGCCGACCGGTCTGCCATTCACCAAAGACTTGTCCTACCTCAAGGGCTTTATCATGGTTTACAACTACATTCAGTTGGCCGTGCGTAAAGGCAAGCTCGAACAGATCCCGCTGTTGTTCTGCGGCAAGACCACGCTGGAAGACATGCGTACCTTGCGCCAGCTGGTGGATGAAGGGCTGGTGGTGCCGCCGAAGTATCTGCCGGACCAGTTTCGCGATTTGAACGCGTTGTCGGCGTGGATGTGCTTCTCCAACTTCCTCAATCACTTGAGCCTGGACCGGATCGAAGCGGATTACTCCAATATCCTCTGATACCACACCGATCGTTCCCATGCTCTGCGTGGGAATGCCGCCATGGACGCTCCGCGTCCACTGTGACGCAGAGCGTCACGGGATGCATTCCCACGCGGAGCGTGGGAACGATCTCTCTGTGTTCCAACCTGATTTTTTGCGAGGTTTCACCGGATGAGAATCCTCGGCATCTTCTGCCTGCTACTGACCCTCGGCGGTTGCAGTTCGCTGTTGTTCTACCCCGAACCCGGCCAAATCTTCACCCCGGAAAAAGCCAAGCTCGAATACCGCACCGTCACCCTGGTCACGGCGGATGGCTTGAAGCTCAATGCCTGGTGGCTGCCGGCCAAGCCCGGTGTCGAGGTCAAGGGCACCGTCCTGCACCTGCACGGCAACGGCGGTAATCTGCCCATGCACTTGGGTGGCAGTTGGTGGTTGCCGAAAAACGGCTATCAAGTGTTGCTGGTTGACTATCGCGGCTATGGCTTGTCCGAGGGCGAGCCGAGTTTGCCGGCGATCTATCAGGACATCGACGCCGCATTCGCCTGGCTGGACAATGCGCCGGAGGTCAAAGGCAAGCCGCTGATTCTGCTCGGACAAAGCCTCGGCGGTTCGATGGCGGTGCATTGGCTGGTACAACATCCCGAAAGACAAAAGCAGCTCAAGGCTTTGGTCCTCGACGGCGTGCCCGCCAGTTACCGCAGCGTTGGCCAATATGCTCTCAGCACTTCGTGGCTGACGTGGCCATTTCAAGTGCCGTTGTCGTGGCTGGTGCCGGACAGCGACAGTGCAATCCACTCGATGCCGCAACTCAACGGCGTGCCGAAGCTGATTTTCCACAGCATCGACGATCCGCTGGTGCCGCTTTCCAACGGCATCCGCCTGTATCAAGCAGCGCCGCCACCGCGCGTGCTGCAACTGACCCGAGGCGGCCATGTGCAGACCTTCGGCGACCCGGTGTGGCGTCAGGTCATGCTGCGCTACCTCGATGATCCCGAGCACTTCAACGGCCTGCGCCGCCTCGGCGAAATCCCCAATTACCCGACACCCCCGAATTCTGAAGACGAGAGTCCGCAATGACTGAAGAACGCAACGCCATCCCGCTGATCATCACCGGTATCTGCAGCATCCTCGGCACCGTCGGGGCGCTGTGGTACTACGGTTACCTGCACTTCGCCAAACCCGAGGATGCGTTGCTGCTCAACGAATTCACCATGCTCAAGACGGTGCCGGGCGAGGATTACAAAGTCTCACTGGACCCGGCGCCGCAAGTGGCGCAGTGCATCGATGGCGTGCTGGTGTTGTTTGATACCGAGCAGAAAGGTCTGACCGGTGTGTTGATCAACGCGCAGAAAAAAGCGGTGCGCTGCATGGGCGAAGAGACCCCGCAGAAGCTCGAGCAGTGATTCTGCAGGACCAGCCCTCACCCTAACCCTCTCCCAGAGGGAGAGGGGACTGACCGAGGTGTCTTTCGAGTTACGCCGACCTGATCCATCGTGTCGAACACAAATTCTGAAAGCACCACAAATCGGCTCCCTCTCCCTCGGGAGAGGGCTGGGGTGAGGGGCCGCGATTTCAGCCCGCACAAAAAAGCCCCGCCTGATCTATCGTGTCGAACACAAATTCTGAAAACACCACAAATCGGCTCCCTCTCCCTCGGGAGAGGGCTGGGGTGAGGGGCCACCATTTCAGCCTCACAAAAAAAGCCCCGCCTGATCGCTCAGGCGGGGCTTTTGCGTTACTGCAGGGCGCTTAGTTCGAGCTAACCGCCGAACGTGGCATCACCGGCTGGTTATCGTTGGAAATGGTCACTTCCACACGACGGTTCATCGCACGGCCGGAGACGCTGCCGTTCTCGGCAACCGGATATTCCTTGCCGTAGCCCTGAGCCACGATGCGCGCAGGATCGACGCCCATTTTCACCAGAGCGGTACGTACGGAGTTGGCGCGACGTTCAGACAGAGTCTGGTTGTGGCTCGCAGTACCGGTGCTGTCGGTGTAACCCTCTACGATCACTTTGCGATCCGGGTTTTCCTGGAGGAATTGCGCCAGTTTGTTGATGTTGACCAGACCGCTGGATTTCAGGTCAGCACGGTCGGTGGCGAACAGTACGTCGCCGAAGGTCACCAGCGTACCGCGATCGGTCTGCTTGGCGTTGAGGCTGTCCTGCAGCTGTTTGATCTGCTGATCACGGGCATCCAGACGCGCCTGGGCACGTTGGGCCGCAGCGTTCTTCAGATTGTTTTCAGCGGTGCGCAGGGCGATGGTCTGCTTGGCCACTTCCACACGCTGGTTGGTCAGGTAGGCCAGTTGGTCAACCTTGGCCGCGTCTTGCTTGTCCAGATAAGCCTTGTCGGCCTTGTCCAGGTAGTCGCTGGCGTCTTTGGTTTCCAGTGCTGCGACTTTGCTCGCCTGTGGGTTGGCTTGCAGGCCGGCGTAGTTGGTGCGCGCGTTTTCCAGATTCGGGTTAGGCGGAGTCGAGCAGGCAGCCAAGGCAACGCTTGCGGCGAGGAGAGCGGGGATCATCAGTTGCTTACGCATAATTTTCGTCCTTTCTATCGATAAGAGATTCAGCTTTGCGGTCGGGATGCGCGCTTACTGCACGGTGCGCTGACTTTCCTGACGCAGTTCCTGAACACCTTTCTGGGAATCCTTCACAGCCTGTTCGGCTTTTGCGGCCTGAGCCTTGCGTTCGGCGACGCGAGCGTCCCACTCGGCTTGCTCGGACAGGGTGCGAGCCTCGTCATACTTCTTGTCGTGCATGGCGATTTCGGCTTGTTTCAGTTTGTCCTGCGCTTGTTTCATCTCAACCGCAGCAAACTCGGTACCGCCAGCGCTGACTGCGCTGTTTACAGCCGATTGGGTCACGGCGTATTGCTCGGTCGGCGGGTTACCGGCGCAACCGGCCAGTACAAAACTGGTACCGATCGCCAGAGCAGCCAGTTTCAGACCGCGCAGGTGGGTAAACGAGGTTTGGTTTTTCATGGTCTTCAACTCCATTAGGCATCTCCTGAAAACATCTGAATCCATCCTGGTCGAGGAGCCGCAAGCGACGTGTGAAAGCGCGTTTTTGAAACGCTCGTTCCAGGCGTGGTTACAGGTTCCGACCGGCGGGATTTTTCAAAAGTTCAGAAAAGATGGCCTATCGCCAAAAAATATTTTGACCGAATGGACAAGGCTCTAAAGCGGGAACTTTGGTGGGATGGTGCGGTACGCGCGGGGTTTCAAGACGCCAAAAACACATCGATTTTCAGCTTGAAATACCATCCCTGTAGGAGTGAGCCTGCTCGCGATGGCGTCGTATCAGACAACAAAAATGTTGAATGAAAAACCGCTATCGCGAGCAGGCTCACTCCTACAGTTTGATCTAGGTTGTGTCAGTGTTTTTGCTTGCCTTCAGCAGCCGAGAGGTCATGCAAATGCCTGCGCGACAACGCCAGAAACCGTGGCGTCGGCCCGACGTCCTCATACAACGGATCACCTTCCTCATCGGTCGCCACCACCGTCGAACCCTTCACATACGGCAGGCTCGCTTCAAACTCTTCAAGCGCCGCGCCAATCAGTTCGCCGAGCAGTTCTTCGGCATGCCGTTTGGGGTACATCTCGGCGATCGCTGCCAAACGCGCAGCGGCCTCGACGTCCAGATGAATCGTGTAGCCAGTGTCGGTCAGGCGACCCTTGGCGTTTTCTTCCCAATGCTGGGCGAGTTCACGAATTTTCATGATGACCTCATTTCGCGCCTGCTCATGGCAGGCCTGGGTGAGTGTCCGGCAGCGCCGGCGGCAAGCCGTTGTACGGCTTACTGTTGAGACTAGCTTTTGTCAGTAAGGTTTAAAGTCCCTTGGTCGGCTGCTTGTAAGAAGCGTCGTAGAGCGGCACTCTCTAGGTCATGCACTCGTTTCTAAGCCGTCCGGATTACTGCTGGGGAATTGCTGATGACCGATATTGATGCACGCTTGCGCGAAGACGTTCACCTGCTCGGAGAGCTGCTGGGCAACACCATTCGAGATCAATACGGCGAGGCCTTCCTCGACAAGATCGAGCAGATCCGCAAGGGCGCCAAGGCCGATCGCCGTGGTTCGATGGACGCCGAACTGAGCGCCAGCCTCAATCAATTGAGCGAAGACGAATTGCTCCCGGTGGCGCGGGCGTTCAACCAGTTTCTCAACCTGGCGAACATCGCCGAGCAGTATCAGTTGATCCATCGGCGCGAAGAATCGCAGCCAGCGCCGTTCGAATCCCGTGTGCTGCCGGAATTGCTCGCCCGTTTACGCAACGAAGGCCACAGCGCCGAGTCGCTGGCCCGGCAATTGGCGCGGCTGGAAATCGAACTGGTGCTGACCGCGCACCCGACCGAAGTCGCGCGGCGCACGCTGATCCAGAAATACGACGCGATCGCCGGGCAACTCGCCGCGCAGGATCATCGCGACCTGACCAGCGCCGAACGCGAGCAGATTCAAAACACCCTGCAACGGCTGATCGCCGAAGCCTGGCACACCGAAGAAATCCGCCGCACGCGTCCGACACCGGTCGACGAAGCCAAGTGGGGTTTCGCGGTGATTGAGCATTCGCTGTGGCAAGCGATCCCCAACCATATGCGCAAGGCCGACAAGGCTTTGCATGAAGCGACCGGCCTGCGTCTGCCATTGGAAGCGGCACCGATTCGCTTCGCATCGTGGATGGGCGGCGACCGTGACGGCAACCCCAACGTCACCGCTGCGGTGACACGCGAAGTGCTACTGCTGGCGCGCTGGATGGCTGCCGATCTGTACTTGCGTGATGTCGATCACCTCGCTGCCGAACTGTCGATGCAACAGGCCAGCGATGCCCTTAAAGCCAAGGCCGGCGACAGCGCCGAACCGTACCGCGCAGTGCTCAAGCAACTGCGCGAACGCCTGCGCGCGACGCGCAACTGGGCACACGCCGCGCTGACTGCGCCAACCCCGGCGCCGGCCGATGTGTTGCACAACAACCGCGATCTGCTCGATCCGCTGGAGCTGTGTTTCAACTCGCTGCACGAATGCGGCATGGGCGTGATTGCCGATGGCCCGCTGCTTGATTGTCTGCGTCGGGCGGTGACATTCGGCTTGTTCCTCGTGCGTCTGGATGTGCGTCAGGACTCGTCGCGCCACAGTTCGGCGATGACCGAAATCACTGATTACCTCGGCCTCGGTCGTTATGAAGACTGGGACGAAGAGCAGCGCATCGCTTTCCTCACCCGCGAACTGAGCAACCGTCGGCCATTGCTGCCGGCACACTTCAAGCCTTCTGCTGATACCGCCGAAGTACTCAACACCTGCAAGGAAATCGCCGCCGCACCGGGTGCGTCGCTCGGTTCCTACGTGATCTCCATGGCCGGCGCTGCTTCCGATGTGCTCGCCGTGCAACTCCTACTTAAAGAGTCCGGCGTATTGCGGCCGATGCGCGTGGTGCCGCTGTTCGAAACCCTCGCTGACCTCGACAACGCCGGGCCGGTGATGGAGCGGCTGTTACTGTTGCCGGGCTATCGCGCACGGCTGCAAGGCCCGCAGGAAGTGATGATCGGCTACTCCGACTCGGCCAAGGACGCCGGCACCACGGCAGCGGCCTGGGCGCAATATCGCGCGCAGGAACGCTTGGTGGAGATCTGCCGCGAGCAGCAAGTCGAACTACTCCTGTTCCATGGTCGCGGCGGCACCGTGGGCCGTGGCGGTGGCCCGGCGCACGCGGCGATTCTGTCGCAGCCACCGGGGTCGGTGGCGGGGCGTTTCCGCACCACCGAGCAGGGCGAAATGATTCGATTCAAATTCGGCCTGCCGGACATCGCCGAGCAAAACCTCAATCTGTATCTGGCGGCGGTGCTTGAAGCAACGCTGCTGCCGCCACCACCGCCAACACCGGAATGGCGCCATCTGATGGACGAATTGGCCGCTGACGGTGTCAGTGCTTATCGCCAGGTGGTGCGGGAAAATCCGCAATTCGTCGAGTACTTCCGTCAGTCCACGCCGGAGCAGGAGTTGGGCCGTTTGCCACTCGGCAGTCGTCCGGCCAAACGTCGGGCCGGCGGTATCGAAAGCCTGCGGGCGATCCCGTGGATCTTCGGCTGGACGCAAACGCGGTTGATGCTGCCAGCGTGGCTCGGTTGGGAGTCGGCGCTGAGCAAAGCCCTGGAGCGCGGCGAAGGCGAATTGCTCGGGCAGATGCGCGAGCAATGGCCGTTCTTCCGCACCCGTATCGACATGCTCGAAATGGTCCTGGCCAAGGCTGACGCGGATATCGCGCTGTCCTACGATCAGCGTCTGGTCGAGCCAGACTTGTTGCCGTTGGGCGCGCAGTTACGCGACCTATTGTCGCAGGCGTGCACCGTGGTGCTCGGCCTGACCGGGCAGTCGCAGTTGCTGGCACATAGCCCGGATACCCTTGAATTCATCCGTCTGCGCAACACCTACCTCGACCCGCTGCATCTATTGCAGGCCGAGTTGCTGGCCCGCTCGCGACAGCAGGATGTCGAGCAGGGCAGCCCGGTGGAACAGGCGTTGCTGGTGTCTGTGGCGGGGATTGCCGCCGGTTTGCGAAATACCGGCTAACGTTTTTGTCGTGGCGTGCGGCATCGGCAACAAACGTCGCATGCCGCTTTGCCTGACGGTGGGAAGTGCCGCCAGGCGACAGTTAATGATGGGGTTGCGACTTGGGTTACCGCGTCGCAAGGTCGCAGGGGGCGTCGGTTTCTCCGACTTTTGGCGTCTTGTGTGGGCGCAGCCTGCTGTGTATCTTGATCAGCCTTTGGCCGTTTGTGCGGCCACGACCCGTATTTTCAGGATTCGTCCCAAGCGGCGAATCCTTTGTTTTGTAAAAGCTTTTTATAAAAAAATTGAGGAGCACATCTAATGCGCGTCATTCTGCTGGGAGCTCCCGGGGCCGGTAAAGGTACTCAGGCTAAGTTCATCACCGAAAAATTCGGCATTCCACAAATTTCCACCGGCGACATGCTGCGTGCAGCGGTCAAGGCCGGTACTCCACTGGGCGTGCAAGCCAAGAGCATCATGGATGCCGGCGGTCTGGTGTCGGATGACCTGATCATCGCGCTGGTTCAGGACCGTATCGCTCAGCCAGACTGCGCCAACGGTTTCCTGTTCGACGGCTTTCCGCGCACCATTCCGCAGGCTGAAGCATTGGTCACTGCCGGCGTTGAGCTGGATGCAGTGGTCGAAATCGCTGTTGAAGACGAAGAAATCGTGCAACGCATCGCCGGCCGTCGTGTTCACGAAGCCAGCGGCCGCGTTTACCACATCGTCTACAACCCGCCGAAAATCGCGGGCAAAGACGACATCACCGGCGAAGAGCTGGTACAGCGCAAGGACGACACCGAAGAAACCGTGCGTCATCGCCTGTCGGTCTACCACTCGCAGACCAAGCCGCTGGTGGAGTTCTATCAGAGCCTGTCCGCGAAAAACGCTGGCAAGCCGAAGTACAGCCACATCCCGGGCGTTGGTTCGGTCGATGCGATCACCGCCAAGGTGCTGGCCGCGCTGAGCTGAAAAGTCTGAACCGCAGCATCATCCACGGCCCGCTTGCGGGCCGTAGTTGTTTATACTGACGCACTTTTTCCCTTCCCTGTTTTGGAAACATCGATGAGCACCTTGCTGGCCCTGGACACCGCGACTGAAGCTTGCTCCGTTGCCTTGCTGCATGACGGCAAGGTCACGAGCCATTACGAGGTGATCCCGCGTCTGCATGCGCAGAAGCTGCTGCCGATGATCCAGCAACTGCTGGCCGACGCCGGCACCACGTTGCAGGCGGTCGATGCGATTGCTTTCGGTCGCGGGCCTGGCGCGTTCACTGGCGTGCGGATCGCCATTGGTGTGGTGCAAGGTTTGGCGTTTGCGCTGGATCGTCCGGTATTGCCAGTGTCCAACCTGGCCGTGCTGGCGCAGCGAGCGTTGCGTGAACATGGCGTGAGCCAGGTCGCGGCGGCCATCGATGCGCGGATGGATGAAGTGTATTGGGGCTGCTACCGCGAGACGGCGGGGGAGATGCGCCTCGTGGGTGCCGAAGCGGTGTTGCCACCGGAAGTCGCGGCGCTGCCGGCCGATGCCAGTGGCGACTGGTTCGGCGCCGGCACCGGTTGGGGTTATGCCGAGCGCATTGCGGTCGATCTGACGGGTTCCGACGCCGGCATGTTGCCCCACGCCGAAGACCTGCTGACGCTGGCGCGTTTTGCTTGGGAACGCGGCGAGTCGATCCCGGCGGATGACGCGCAACCGGTTTACCTGCGCGACAAAGTCGCCACCCCCAAGGCTCGTTGATTCACCACAAACCCTGTGGGAGCGAGCCTGCTCGCGAAGGCGTCCGGCCAGTCAATATCAATGTTGAATGTGCTGGACTCTTCGCGAGCAAGCTCACTCCCACAGGGAATTGTGCTTCCTCCAAATTGGCCAATCGTCAGTTTGTAACCCCTCGCTTTAAACCTTTTGCGCTTTATGTGTTCTAGTTATCACTCGGCGGTTTGCTAAGTCGGTCAAGTGCCGCTAAATTGCCATCATCGATACCGAGCATGAAATTATGCGTATAGACGGCCTTTCCTCTCAGTCCTACCCCATCAAGCGCAAGCCTCGCAAAGGCCATGTGACTGTGGATGAGTCCGTCGACGATATCGACGGCGAGCTGGAATTCCCGACTGAAGAGCAATTGGCCGCCCGCGCTGCCAAAGCCTCGGCCCAACGCCTGAGCAATCTGCCTGTCCGTCAGCAAGACATGATCTACCACCGTGCGATGAAAAAAAGCGTAGCGATGGCCTTGGCCAGTTACCTGAGCACTGCCGGTTTTGTCGATTGGGATGCAGACGTGCTGGGCCTCGATCTGTACATCTGATGGATCTGCCTTACTACCTCGGTTGCCCGTCCTGGAGCGAGCACGCCTGGCGCGAGTATCTGTACCCGGTAGACGCCAAAACCTCTGATTTCCTCGGTCTCTATTCGCAAGTGTTCAACGCCGTTGAAGGCAACACGACCTTCTACGCCAGCCCGTCGCCCGCCACTGTGCAGCGTTGGGCTGAGGTGATGCCCGAACACTTTCGCTTCACCGCCAAATTCCCCGGCGACATCAGCCACAGCGGTGATCTGCGCGAGCAACTGACCGCCGCCGAAACCTTCCTGCAATTACTCAAACCGCTCGGTGAGCGCGTCTCGCCGATGTGGTTGCAACTTTCGAAAAGCTTCACACCGCATCGGCTGCCGGAACTGGCGGCGTTCATTGATGCGCTGGATTGCCCGCTGGCGGTGGAAGTGCGGCATGAACAGTTCTTCGCCAAGGGCGAGAGCGAACGCCTGCTCAATCGGCTGCTGCTGGATCGTGGTGTCGAGCGCATCTGCCTCGACCCGCGCGCGCTGTTCAGTTGCCTGTCGACCGAGTCTTCGGTGATTCACGCGCAATCGAAAAAGCCACGCGTGCCGACGCGCCCGGCGGCATTTACGCAATTTCCGCAAGTGCGCTTCATTGGCCATCCAGAGCTTGAGGCCAACGACCCGTTTCTGCTGCCGTGGGTGGCGAAAATCGCCGAGTGGATCGAAGAGGGCCGTACGCCGTATATCTTCCTGCACACTGCCGACAACCTCCTTGCGGCGAAGCTGGCGCAACGTTTTCACGCACAACTGATGCAACGTTTGCCTGGCCTGCCGGCGCTGCCTGAGCTATACAGAGAACCCGCCGCGGAGCAACTTGGCCTGCTCTGAGGCGGATTTTCTTCCTGCCCTGGAGCCTGCCGATGGATGCCCAAGCCCTTAAAGCACACGCTTTCAAAGCCCTGCATGAACGTCCGGGGATTTTTGTCATTCCCAATCCGTGGGATGCCGGTTCGGCGAAAATGCTCGCCAGCCTCGGCTATCAGGCCTTGGCAACCACCAGTGCCGGTTATGCGTTTTCCCAGGGCAAGGCCGATGGTGCTTTAGGTCTCGACGAGACCCTGGCCAATGTCCGCGCGATTGTCGCGGCCACCGATTTGCCGGTGGCGGTGGATCTGGAAAACGGTTTTGCCGATGACCCGGTCGAGGCTGCGAAAAGCCTGCTTCGCGCAGCCGAGGCGGGTGCGGTGGGTGGTTCGATCGAAGACGCGACGGGCCGCGCGGATGCGCCGATCTATTGCTTCGAACACGCGGTGGCACGTATCGAAGCAGCCGTCGCCGCCGTGCGCACGCTGCCATTTCCCTTCATCCTGACTGCCCGCGCGGAAAATTATCTGCACGGCAACCCCGATATCAACGACACCATTCGCCGCTTGCAGGCCTTCGCCGAGGCCGGCGCTGACGTGTTGTACGCGCCAGGTTTGCGCAACGCCGAAGAAGTGCTGGCGGTGGTACGCGCGGTGGCGCCGAAACCGGTCAATGTGCTGATGTCCGGCGGCTTGAAACTGACCGTGCAGGAACTGCAGGAAATGGGCGTGCGCCGCATCAGTACCGGTTCTGCATTGGCGTTGGCAGCATTCGGCGAGTTCTTCCGCGCCGCTGAAGAGATCCAGCAATCGGGCACATTCGGCTTTACCTCGCAGTCGATGCCGTACGCCAAGGCCAATCAGTTTTTCAAAGGCTGAACATGGGGCGGTGGATATTCTGGCTGGTGCTGCTGATGATTGGCGGCGCTGCGGTCAGTGTCTGGCGCGGTTGGCTTGAAGTCCCGCCGCAGTGGAATCCGTGGGCACCGCTGGACGTGAAAGCCGCGCCCAATTGGCTGACCGGTTACAAGCTGATGCGTTTGCGCAGTGATCCTGAGCTCTGTGCCCAGGCGTTAAGCAGCTCCGATCTGCGCGTCACACGTCAATCCGACAGTCCTGACGCCAAGTGCCCGCTGATCGGCGCCCTGCGCGTACAGGGCGGCGAGGCGGCGCTGAGCAGCAGTTTCCTCGCCAGTTGTCCGCTGGCGGTTGCCTACGCGATGTTTGAACACCACACCCTGCAACCCGCCGCTCAGTCTGTATACGGCCAGAAGGTCACACGTCTCGATCACCTCGGCAGCTTCGCCTGCCGCAATGTCTACAACCGCGAGAGCGGAGCGCTCAGTCGCCACGCCAGTGCCGATGCATTGGACATTGCCGGGTTTCGTCTGGCGGATGGCCGTAGCATCAGCGTGTTCAAGGACTGGCCCAAGCAAAATCAGCACGCGCAGTTTCTCCGTCAGGTGCGCGATGGCGCCTGCGAGGCGTTCAGTGTGGTGTTGAGTCCGGATTACAACGCCGCCCACCGCAATCACTTTCATGTCGATGTCGGGCGCTGGAGCGTGTGTCGCTGAGGCTTAAGCGGCGAGGCGCAGGTTCTGCAGAACGATCGGGCGCGCCCAGCCATTATCGAAGTCCAGCGCCTTTTGTTGCTCGACGATTTCTTCTGGCGGGAACGGCGGGTAAGGCTTTTGCAGCAGATCCAGATCGAATTCGGCAATCGGTAGGTACAGCGGTTTCTTCTGCGGGGCCGGGCCAGGCTCTGGAACGGGCTGACCATTGTTGATCACCACCGGCCGCACCCAGCTGCTGTCGAAATCCTGTTGCTCTTGCTGAGCTTTCAATTCTTCTGGCTGGAACGGTGGGAATGGCTTGTCGAGCAAGTCCATTTCGAACTCGGCGATCGGCAGGAACAGCGGCTCCGGCGGACGCACTTCAGTTTCGACCACATCGCACTCGCGCTGGCTGACGATGTGCGCGTGCAGCTCGCTGCCGATGGTCGGCTCTTCCGGGCTGTTCAGGTCAACCGGCGGAAATGTACCGCAGGCAGGCACCACTTCACTCGTCTGTTCGGCCAGCGCCTGGGCAAAGAAATCCTGCCACAGGTGACTGACGCCGCTCAGTGCTTGAGTGTTGTGACGGCTAAAGTCGCCATGGGGCGAGATGTAGCCAATCGATGTGGGAAGAATGCCTGACATTTTTTTCGGTTGACGCTCAGCTCTGGCAAAATGCGCGTTGAATGAATTATCGGCGGTTTTTGCCGATCCTTGAATTTTTGAGCGTGTTTTCCATGATCGAGCAACCTGCGGCCTGCCGCATCCATGTCGAAGCCCTTGGCGCTGCGTATGAAGCGCCAGCCGAGCAGTGGGCCGAACGCCTGGGCCTGCCGCGTGAAGTGGCGGACGGCGAGTTCGCCTTGCAGGTCGGCGAGCAGGGTTTGCAGCTGCAACAGCTTGGCCCGGACGCACCGGGGCCGGTGCGCGTCGACTTCGTCGAGGGCGGCGCGGCACACCGGCGCTTATACGGTGGTGGCAGCGGGCAGATGATCGCCAAGGCTGTCGGCATCGCCCAAGGCGTGCGCCCGCGCGTGCTGGATGCCACGGCGGGGCTGGGCAAGGATGCGTTCGTGCTGGCCAGTCTCGGTTGCGAAATGAGCCTGATCGAGCGCCAGCCGCTGATTGGCGCGCTGCTGGAAGATGGCCTGGCGCGAGGCGCGGAAGATTTTGACGTGGCGCCAATTGTGGCGCGGATGAAATTGCTCAAGGGCAACTCCATCGAGGTCATGCAGAACTGGGAAGGGGAGCCGCCGCAGGTGATTTATCTCGACCCGATGTTTCCCCATCGCGAGAAGACCGCGCTGGTGAAGAAGGAAATGCGTCTGTTCCGGCCGCTGGTGGGCGATGATCCGGATGCGCCGGCGTTGCTCGAAGCCGCGTTGGCTCTGGCGACGCACCGGGTGGTGGTCAAGCGGCCGCGCAAGGCGCCGTGCATTGAGGGGCCGAAGCCGAGTCATGCGCTGGATGGCAAATCGAGCCGGTATGACATTTATCCGAAGAAAGCGCTCAAGCCCTGACACCGAGTCGCTGCTATTCGCGAGCAGGCTCGCTCCCACCTTGGAATGCATTTCAACTGTGGGAGCGAGCCTGCTCGCGAAGGCGTCCGCCCAAGCAACGCAAGGCTGTCAGGGGCGATAGGCACGCATAAACAACGCTACAACTTCCTGCACATGGCTTTCCGCTGCCTCTTCAGTCAACGGCTCCCCACACCCATACAACAGCCGAAAATTCCCCGCACCCTTGATCAGGCAAAAGAAATGCTCGGCGGCATTGCGCGGCAGATCGATGCTCAGCGCGCCGGTTTCGTGGATGCGCGTCAACAGCCGTTCCATGCCCTGCACCATGCGCTGCGGGCCGGCCTCGAAGAAAATCAGTGACAGCTTCGGGTCCTGACTGCCGAGTGCCATGATCAAGCGGTGCAGATTCACCGATTCATCACTGTTGATCAGGTGATGAAAGCCGCGCGCAATGTTCAGCAACACATTTTTCACGGCGATGCCTTCGGGCAATTCGAAGAACAATGGCGGCAATTGCTCCTCGCATTTGGCCACGACGGCAGCGGAGAACAGCGTCTCCTTGTCGTTGAAATGGCTGTAGACCGTCAGCTTCGACACGCCGGCCTCGCTGGCGACCGCGTCCATGCTGGTGTTGGCATAGCCATGACTCAGAAACAGAATTTTCGCCGCGTCGAGGATTGCCTGGCGCTTGGCCAGATCCTTGGGACGGCCCGGACCGTTTGGAGCTGAAAGATTGTTCGACATTCTTCGCTTTTAATACTGGACTGGTGAGTTTGCTATTAATAACATACCCGCCAGTATAATTATTCCAAGCACCATTAGCGAAAGGTCCGTCACCATGTTCCGCCATGCGTTGTCCCTCGCGTTGCCAGTGAGTCTGGCGTTCCTTTTGTCAGCGTGTGGTCAGGAAGAGGCGACGCAAGTCACCGTGCGACCGGCCATGGTGGTGCAGCCAGAGCCTTCGGCGCAGGCCATGGAAAGTTATCCGGGCGAGGTGCGCGCCCGCTATGAACCCGATCTGGCCTTTCGCATTGGCGGCAAAGTCAGCCGACGACTGGTCGATGAAGGTCAGCGCGTGAAGGCCGATCAGCCACTCGCCGAACTCGATCCGCAAGATGTACGCCTGCAACTGGAAGCCACCCGCGCCCAGGTTGCCGCCGCCGAAGCCAATCTCAATCTGGTCCGCGCCGAGCGCGATCGCTACAAGACCCTGATGGATCGGCAGATGGTCAGCCGCTCGGCTTACGACAACGCGGAAAACCTTTACCGTTCCGGTGACGCCCGCCTCAAACAAATCAAAGCTGAATTCAACGTTTCGACCAATCAGGCCAGTTACGCGGTGCTGCGTGCGCCGCAGGACGGCGTGGTGGCCAAGCGTTCGGTCGAGGTGGGGCAGGTCGTCGCCGCCGGGCAAACCGTGTTTACCCTCGCCACCGATGGCGAACGCGAAGTGCTGATCAGCCTGCCGGAGCAGAGCTTCGGCCGCTTCAAGGTCGGTCAGCCAGTGACGGTCGAACTGTGGACGCAGCAGAACCAGCGCTTCGCCGGGCAGATTCGTGAACTGTCGCCCGCCGCCGATCCGCGTTCGCGCACCTTTGCTGCACGTATTTCCTTCACCGGCGGCAAAGTCCCGGCCGAACTGGGCCAGAGCGCCCGTGTGTTCGTGCAGTCGGCCGACAGCGTTTCCCTGTCGGTGCCGCTCTCGGCACTCACTGCCGAAAACGGCGCGACCTACGTCTGGGTCGTCAACGGCAACAACACCTTGAAGAAAACCCCGGTGCGCATCGGCCCGTTCGGCGAAAAAACCGTGCCGGTACTCGAAGGCTTGAACGCCAGCGACTGGGTAGTCGCCGCCGGTGTGCATGTGTTGCTCGAAGGGCAGCAGGTGCGTCCGGTGGATCGCTCCAACCGTGTGGTCAATCTGGCGGACAAGGAGTAAGCCCCGATGCGCTTCAACCTTTCCGAATGGGCGCTGCGTAATCGCCAGATCGTACTGTTCCTGATGCTTCTTCTGGCCATCGTCGGTGCGCTGTCCTACACCAAACTGGGCCAGAGTGAAGACCCGCCGTTCACTTTCAAAGCCATGGTGATTCAAACCCGTTGGCCGGGTGCAACCGCGCAGGAAGTCTCGCGCCAGGTCACCGAACGCATCGAAAAGAAACTGATGGAAACCGGCGAGTACGAACGCATCGTGTCGTTCTCGCGCCCCGGTGAATCGCAAGTCACGTTCATTGCCCGCGACTCGATGCACTCCAAGGAAATCCCCGACCTCTGGTATCAGGTGCGCAAGAAGGTCAGTGATATTCGCCAGACCTTGCCGCCGGATATTCAGGGGCCGTTCTTCAATGATGAATTCGGCACCACGTTCGGCAATATCTATGCGCTGACCGGCGACGGTTTCGATTACGCCGTGCTCAAGGATTACGCCGACCGCATCCAGATTCAGCTGCAACGGGTCAAGGATGTCGGCAAGGTCGACCTGCTCGGTTTGCAGGACGAGAAGATCTGGGTCGAGCTGTCCAACGTCAAACTGGCGACCCTCGGCTTGCCGCTGGCGGCAGTGCAACAAGCGCTGCAAGAGCAGAACGCGGTGTCGACCGCCGGGTTCTTTGAAACCGGTAGCGAGCGCTTGCAACTACGAGTCTCAGGGAATTTTCAGACGGTGGAGGAGATAAAAAACTTCCCGATCCGCGTCGGTGATCGTACGTTCCGCATCTCCGATGTGGCCGACGTGCGTCGCGGTTTCAACGATCCACCGGCGCCGCGCATGCGCTTCATGGGCGAAGACGCGATTGGTCTCGCCGTGGCGATGAAGGACGGCGGCGACATTCTGGTGCTTGGCAAAGCGCTGGAAGGCGAGTTCTCGCGCATCCAGAAAAACCTCCCGGCCGGTATGCAATTGCGCAAGGTTTCCGACCAGCCGGCGGCGGTGAAAACCGGGGTCGGCGAGTTCGTTCAGGTACTGGTCGAAGCGCTGGCGATTGTCTTGCTGGTGAGCTTCTTCTCCCTCGGCGTGCGCACCGGCATGGTCGTGGCGCTGACCATTCCGCTGGTGCTGGCGATGACCTTCGCCTGCATGTATTACCTCGGCATCGGCCTGCACAAGATTTCCCTTGGCGCGTTGGTGTTGGCGCTGGGCTTGCTGGTGGACGACGCGATCATTGCCGTGGAAATGATGGCGATCAAAATGGAGCAGGGCTTCGACCGCATCCGTGCGGCGAGTTATGCCTGGACCAGCACTGCGTTCCCGATGCTCACCGGTACGTTGATCACCGCCGCCGGGTTTCTGCCGATTGCCATGGCGCAGTCCGGTACCGGCGAGTACACACGTTCGATCTTTCAGGTGGTGACCATTGCGTTGCTCGCATCCTGGGTGGCGGCGGTGGTGTTTGTGCCGTATCTGGGGGAAAAACTCCTGCCGGATCTGGCGAAAATTCATGCGGCCAAACATGGCACTGGCGATGGACAGCCAGATCCGTATGGCACGCCGTTTTATCAGCGCGTTCGGCGCTTGGTGGAGTGGTGCGTGGCGCATCGCAAGACCGTGATCGTGCTGACAGTCGGGCTGTTTATCGCCTCGGTGATGTTGTTCCGCTTCGTTCCGCAGCAGTTTTTCCCGGCCTCGAATCGACTGGAGTTGATGGTCGATCTGAAGCTCGCTGAAGGTGCGTCGTTGGCCAATACCACTGGCGAGGTCAAACGGCTGGAGGCGATGCTCAAGGATCACGCCGGCATCGACAATTACGTGGCTTACGTCGGCACCGGATCGCCGCGTTTCTATCTGCCGCTGGATCAGCAATTGCCGGCGGCGAGCTTCGCGCAGTTTGTGGTGTTAGCGAAAACCATTGAGGAGCGTGAAGCGCTGCGCAGTTGGTTGATCGAAACGCTCAACGAACAGTTCCCGGCGCTGCGTTCGCGGGTTACGCGCTTGGAAAACGGCCCACCGGTTGGCTATCCGGTGCAGTTCCGCGTCACCGGTGAGCACATCGAGGAAGTCCGGGCGTTGGCGCGCAAAGTGGCGGCCAAGGTTCGTGAGAACCCGCATGTGGTCAATGTGCATCTGGATTGGGAAGAGCCGAGCAAGGTGGTCTACCTGAATATCGATCAGGATCGCGCGCGGGCGTTGGGTGTGAGCACGGCCAATCTGGCGAAGTTTCTGCAGAGTTCGTTGACCGGGTCGAGTGTCAGCCAGTATCGCGAAGACAATGAGTTGATCGAGATTCTGCTGCGCGGCACGGTGCATGAGCGCACTGAATTGTCGTTGCTGCCGAGTCTGGCGGTGCCGACGGATAACGGCCGCAGTGTGGCGTTGTCGCAGATTGCCACGCTGGAATATGGCTTTGAGGAAGGGATTATCTGGCACCGCAATCGCCTGCCGAACGTGACCGTGCGCGCGGATATTTATGGCAAGGAGCAGCCGGCGACGTTGGTCAAGCAGATCATGCCGACACTGGATTCGATTCGCGCCGAGTTGCCGGATGGTTATCTGTTGGATGTCGGCGGTACGGTGGAGGATTCCGAGCGTGGGCAAAAATCGGTGAATGCTGGGGTGCCGATGTTCATTGTCGTGGTGCTGACGCTGTTGATGGTGCAGTTGCGCAGTTTTTCGCGCACGGCGATGGTGTTTTTGACGGCGCCTTTGGGGTTGATCGGGGTGACGCTGTTTTTGATGGTGTTCCGTCAGCCGTTCGGGTTTGTGGCGATGTTGGGGACCATTGCGCTGTCCGGGATGATCATGCGTAATTCGGTGATTCTGGTGGATCAGATTGAGCAGGATATTGATTCGGGGCTTAAGCCTTGGCAGGCGATTATCGAGGCTACGGTTCGACGCTTCAGGCCGATTGTGTTGACGGCGTTGGCGGCGGTTTTGGCGATGATTCCGTTGTCGCGGAGTGTGTTTTTTGGGCCGATGGCGGTGGCGATCATGGGCGGGTTGATTGTTGCGACGGCGTTGACGCTGTTGTTTTTGCCGGCGTTGTATGCGGCTTGGTTCCGGGTGCGTAAGGACGCTTGATTGTTTTGTGACGTGGCGGCCTTCGGGCCGACCATGCTCTGGTTGTTCTTTGTGAATATCCGTTGCTTCGGGGGCTGCCGCTGGCGGTTTCGCTCTTACAGCGAGTCCCTTTGGCAAACGCCCCAAAGGAACCAAAGGTCTGTGCCCTGACGTTCGGCCCGCTCGCTGGGGCTCGGGGTTCCTTCGCTCCGGGATCGATCCGGGGGGCATCGCCTACGGTTTGCTTCGCTGCACCTCCTCTCGATGTGTTCGACTTCGTCGAACGGTCGCTGCGCTCCCACCCCCGGATCAATCCCTCCACTCAGCCTGCCGACGGGCTTCCAGATCAAGATCAAAAGCTGCAGCCGAGCTAACGCTCATCCTGTTGAGTGGTGAGGAGCAGAAGCGATCTGCTCTCGCTTTTCTGTGGGAGCGAGCCTGCTCGCGAAGGCGGCCTGACAGCCGACCTGTTTTTTGCAGATGTACCCCATCCAACTGTAGGAGCGAGCCTGCTCGCGAAGGCGGCCCGAAAGCCGACCTGTTTTCCGCAGGTGTACCCCATCCAACTGTAGGAGCGAGCCTGCTCGCGAAGGCGGCCTGACAGCCGACCTGTTTTTTGCAGATGTACCCCATCCAACTGTAGGAGCGAGCCTGCTCGCGAAGGCGGCCCGACAGCCGACCTGTTTTCCGCAGGTGTACCCCATCCAACTGTAGGAGCGAGCCTGCTCGCGAAGGCGGCCCGACAGCCGACCTGTTTTCCGCAGGTGTACCCCATCCAACTGTAGGAGTGAGCCTGCTCGCGAAGACGGCCTGACAGCCGACCTGTTTTCCGCAGGTGTACTCAATCCAACTGTAGGAGCGAGCCTGCTCGCGAAGACGGCCTGACAGCCGACCTGTTTTCCGCAGGTGTACCCCATCCAACTGTAGGAGTGAACCTGCTCGCGAAGACGGCCTGACAGCCGACCTGTTTTCCGCAGGTGTACCCCATCCAACTGTAGGAGTGAACCTGCTCGCGAAGACGGCCTGACAGCCGACCTGTTTTCCGCAGGTGTACTCAATCCAACTGTAGGAGTGAGCCTGCTCGCGAAGACGGCCTGACAGCCGACCTGTTTTCCGCAGGTGTACCCCATCCAACTGTAGGAGTGAACCTGCTCGCGAAGACGGCCTGACAGCCGACCTGTTTTCCGCAGGTGTACTCAATCCAACTGTAGGAGTGAGCCTGCTCGCGAAGGCGGCCTGACAGCCGAACTGTTTTCCGCAGGTGTACCCCATCCAACTGTAGGAGTGAGCCTGCTCGCGAAAGCGGCCTGACAACCTGTTTCCGCAGGTGTACTCAATCCAACTGTAGGAGCGAGCCTGCTCGCGAAGGCGGCCTGACAGCCGACCTGTTTTCCGCAGGTGTACCCCATCCAACTGTAGGAGTGAGCCTGCTCGCGAAGGCGGCCTGACAACCTGTTTCCGCAGGTGTACTCAATCCAACTGTAGGAGCGAGCCTGCTCGCGAAGGCGGCCTGACAGCCGACCTGTTTTCCGCAGGTGTACCCCATCCAACTGTAGGAGTGAGCCTGCTCGCGAAGGCGGCCTGACAGCCGACCTGTTTTCCGCAGGTGTACCCCATCCAACTGTAGGAGTGAGCCTGCTCGCGAAGGCGGCCTGACAACCTGTTTCCGCAGGTGTACTCAATCCAACTGTAGGAGCGAGCCTGCTCGCGAAGGCGGCCTGACAGCCGACCTGTTTTCCGCAGGTGTACCCCATCCAACTGTAGGAGTGAGCCTGCTCGCGAAGGCGGCCTGACAGCCGACCTGTTTTTTGCAGGTGTACTCAATCCAACTGTAGGAGTGAGCCTGCTCGCGAAGGCGACCCGACAGCCGACCTGTTTTCTGCAGATGTACTCAATCCAACTGTGGGAGCGAGCCTGCTCGCGAAGGCGGCCCGACAGCCGACCTGTTTTCCGCAGGTGTACCCCATCCAACTGTAGGAGTGAGCCTGCTCGCGAAGGCGACCCGACAGCCGACCTGTTTTCCGCAGATGTACCCCATCCAACTGTGGGAGCGAGCCTGCTCGCGAAGGCGGCCTGACAGCCGACCTGTTTTCTGCAGATGTACTCAATCCAACTGTGGGAGCGAGCCTGCTCGCGAAGGCGGCCTGACAGCCGACCAGTCTCTAGCTGAAGGCCCATAGCCCGCTTTACCTGCGCCACTTCCTACATCTTTTTCAGAAGCCTCTGATCTTGAGCCAGATTGCCTCGGATGTTGTACTCCAGCCTCTGCTTTCCAGCCTTCCTGAGTTTGTCTTGATGAAAAAGCCGCCAGCATTGAAAGGTAGAACCGACGCGGTGTTCGACTTGTTGGTGCGCCCGACTCACCGGCAACGTCTGGCTGATTATCTTGCGCTGCTCAAGCCGCTCGATGATCAAGGTCGTTATCTGCCATTCGAAACGTTGCGTTATCGCTGGGCGTCGGGTCTGGATGCCAGGCTGTGCTGGGCGTTGGTCAAGAAGGCGCGGGCGGCCCAGTACATTAACCTTCTGCCACTGGGCGAGCCGGTGCAGTGGGGCAAGTATCTGTTCACGCCGCTGGCACAGAAAACCATCTCCATCGTCGATCGGCAGGCCAGTACGGCCGCGCTGGAATACATGACCAGCCAGATCGGCGAGCGGGCGCATTTCAGTTATCTGCTCAATGACTTGATCGAAGACGAGGCCATCGCCAGTAGTCAGCTGGAGGGCGCGGCGACTACCACGCGCGTGGCCAAGGACATGCTCAAGCGGCAGCGTCTGCCCCGTACTCCGGATGAGCGCATGGTGTTGGGTAATTACCGGATGATGAATTTTGCCTGGGAGATGCGTTACCAACCCATGAGCGTGGAGTTGATTGCGGCGATTCATCGGGTGGGTGTCGAGGGTATCGATGACGAGCAGTATTCCCCCGGGGTGTTCAGGATCAATGACGAAGTGGTCGTTCAGGACGGGGCGGGCAACACGGTGCACCGGCCGCCACCTGCAGCAGGATTGGTGTCGCGGTTGGAGCGACTGTCGCACTGGATCAACCTGCCCGAAGGCTCACCGCAAGAGACGAGCTACCTGCATCCACTGATCAAGGCAATCACGCTGCATTTTGCCTTGGGCTACGAACATCCCTTTCGCGACGGCAACGGGCGGGTCGCCAGGGCGTTGTTTTACTGGTTCATGTTCAAGAACGAGTTTGCGGGGTTTCGCTACGTAGCGATCAGTTTGTTACTGCGTAATGCGCCGGTGAAATACGGACGTTCATACCTGCATACCGAGGCGGATGAGCTGGATCTGACGTACTTCATCGAATTCCAGTGCTCGGTGATCCAGCGAGCGGTGCTCGGGTTTACCGATGTTTACCGCAAGAGCGTGGGGTGCTCCGAAGAGTTCGAGCGCAGGCTGAAGAATTGCGGCTTCTTTGATCAACTCACGGAAAAACAACGCGCGTTGTACGAGGTGGCCAAAAACGGAGTGGCGAAGGAGTTCACCGCGAGCAATGTGGCTGAGAACTTTGCTTGCTCGTATAGCGAGGCGATGTCGGCACTGGATGGATTAGACGAGTTGCGGGTTTTTGAACGAAGGAAGATGGGGCGGGAGTGGGTGTTCTTTTTACGTAAACCTGTCGGTGGATGGAAGCACGGGAGCGAATTCCTTCGCCCCCATGTTGTGACGGCTTAAAGCGTGCCGAACACCTTCTTCGCCAGACTGGTCGCCGCAGCAGCCGGGTTCTGGCGGATGGTTTCTTCCTGTTTGCCGATCATTTCGAACAGGCCATTCAGCGCTTGCTCGGTCACGTAGTTTTCAACATTGGCGCTCTTCGCATCGACAACGCCAAACGCAGCGGCCTGACCCGCGAACGAGTTGTACTTCTGCGCCACGCCAACCTTGTCGGTTGCCTGTTTGACGATCGGCAGGAACTTGGCGCGGATCTGTTCGCGGCTGGATTTGTCGAGGTATTGCGTGGCCGAATCCTTGCCGCCGCTGAGGATGCCTTTGGCGTCTTCCACGCTCATTTTCTTCACGGCGTCGACAAGGATTGGCTGGGCCTGGGTCACCGCGGATTCGGCAGCCTTGTTCATCGCGGTTTCCAGTTCTTCGACCTGGGCGCCCATGCCGAAGGCTTTCATCTTGCTTGCGGCTTTGCCGAGTTTGCCCGGGAGTTCGATCTTTACGTCGGGGTTGTTGCTGAAACCGCCGGGGGTGCCGAGTTGCTTGACGGCGATTTGCGCGCCTTGGGTCAGGGCATCCTTGAGGCCGCCGGTGGCGTCTTTTTGCGACAGGTCACTGAGCGACAGGGCCAGCGCGCTGGCGGAGATCATCAGGCCTGCGCACAGGCCAGCGAAGCGAAGGGTAGGGCGGAGCATGGCGGCTTCCTTGTTGCGGAAAAGGGCTGCGGAAATGGATTAACGAACGGCGTCGACGCGGATTTTCAGCGGCTGCGGGTCGTTGCCGTCGAGTTGCACGGCGTGGTTTTCGGTGGTGATGAACATCAACTCACCGTTGACTTCAATGCGCGCGCTGACCGAGTAACGGTGGCCCGGTTTGACTTGGGCCGGATCGTAGCTCAAGTGGAAGGGCAGCGGCACCTGGCCTTTGACCGGGCCTTTTTGCTCGTCCAATACGACGGCTGGCGCATCGGCTAGCGAGACGTCTTGCAGGCTGACGCTGAGGGTCGCGCTCGGTGGCAGGGCGATGCGCTGCAGGTAGAACACTTCACCGTCGAGGCCGACCTTGCCGGCAGGTGTGGTCGATTGGCAGGCGCTCAACAGTGTGGCGGCGGCGAGCAGGGTGAGTTTTTTCATCGGGAATTCTCCTATCAGTGTGGGAGCGACGGTGCGACGATTCGACCTGCTCGCGAAAGCGGTATTTCAGTCACTGAGATGTCGACTGACACTCTACCTTCGCGAGCAAGCTCACTCCCACCAGGTTTGCATCAGGTCTCGGGTTGGGCGACGACCTGATCGGCAGCATCTTCACTGCGATGCAGTGCAACTTGGCGGATCGACAAACGAATCTCCGCCGGCAACACGCGTTTGGCCGCACCTTCGGCGAGTTCGCCGAGCAGTTCGTGGTAACTCAGTTTGCCGGCCTCGTCGCGGCGCAGCACGTCGAGGTCGAGCAGGGTCTGGATGAAGTGACGGAACAGACTCTTGTCGAAGAACTCCGGCGCATTCAGGCCGTGTAGGATCGACAGGCGCTGAGCCATGACCGTACAGAGGTCTTCCAGCTCTTCGGCGCTGATGCTGTTCTGGCCGCTGTTGAGCAGCAAGGACACGGTCATGTAGAAGCGCTGCAAGGTCTGAGCGATGCTCTTCGACAGCAGCGTCAGCAAGACGAAATGCCGCGAACTCGGTGCCGGACGCAGATAGACGTCTTTCTCGAAACGCAGCAGGCCTTGCTCGACGAACGCTTCCAGCCACTGATCGACTACGCCGTCCAATTCGTCCAGCGTCCAGCGAATGAACAGTTCCGATTGCAGGTACGGATACAACGCGCGGGTGTAGCGCAGGATCTGTTCGCGACTCATGCGCGAAGCGCTCTGGAAGAAGCTCGCCAGCAACGCCGGCAACGCGAAGATGTGCAACACGTTGTTGCGGTAGTAAGTCATCAGGACGGCATTCTGCTCATCCAGATAGAGAATCTTGCCCAGCGCATCGTTCTGCTCGGCGAGCAGGTCCATGTCCTTCACATGCTCGATCAGCGCGCGGCCATCGCCTTCCGGCAGCGTGGTGTGCGGCGAGTACGGGACTTTGCGCAGCAGCGCCAGGTACAGATCCAGCACTCGCGCCATGGCACGATCATCCAGCGCCAGACGCGTAGTCGACAGCAGCGCCAGCGCCACCAGGTTGACCGGGTTGATCGCCGCCGCTTCGTTCAGGTGCTGCGCGACTTTTTCGCCGAGGCGATTGGTGGTTTCGTTGAGCCACGCCGGTTTGTACTGCGGGCCGAGTTCCTGCTGGCGCCAGTCCGGTTGCTCGGCGTCGAGGAATTCCGCCAGTTTGATCGGCTCGCCGAAGTTCACCGCGACCTGACCGAAACGCTGCTTGAGCGCACCGATGACTTTGAAAATGTCGAAGATCGATTCTTTCTTCTTGCTCGCCCCGCGCAACTCGCCAAGGTAGGTACGACCTTCCAGTACGCGCTCGTAACCGATGTATACCGGCACAAACACGATCGGCATGCGCGACGAACGCAGGAAGCTGCGCAGGGTGATCGCGAGCATGCCGGTTTTCGGCTGCAGCATGCGCCCGGTGCGCGAGCGCCCACCCTCAACGAAATACTCGACCGGGAAACCTTTGGTGAACAGCGTGTGCAGGTATTCG
Organism: Pseudomonas sp. CH61; assembly: GCF_059429415.1. Classification (NCBI taxonomy): domain Bacteria; kingdom Pseudomonadati; phylum Pseudomonadota; class Gammaproteobacteria; order Pseudomonadales; family Pseudomonadaceae; genus Pseudomonas; species Pseudomonas sp. CH61. The sequence goes on from NZ_CM182098.1 coordinate 489,717, forward strand.
TTGAACACCGAGGTGTACAGCGGATTGCCCTTGAACGTGCGGCGCATGAAGAACGCGCCGCCGCGACGCAGCAGGCTGCCGATCACCGGCATGTTCAGGTTGATCCCGGCGGCGATGTGCGGCGGGGTCAGGCCGTTGCGGAACAGCAAATACGAGAGCAGCAGGTAGTCGATGTGGCTGCGGTGGCACGGCACGTAGATCACTTCGTGACCCTGGGCGACTTTCTGCACGCCTTCGATGTGGTTGACCTTGATGCCGTCGTAAATCTTGTTCCAGAACCAGCTCAGCACCACTTCGAGGAAGCGAATGGCGGTGTAGGTGTAGTCCGAGGCGATCTCGTTGCCGTAGCGCAGGGCCTGCGCCTTGGCTTTCTCCGGCGAGATGTTTTCGCGCTCGGCTTCGTCGAGGATCGCTTGCTTGACCAACGGCTGGTTGAGCAGGCCTTTGACCAGGTTACGGCGGTGGGAAATGTCCGGGCCGATGACCGCTGCTTTCAGATTGCGGAAGTGCACGCGCAGGATTCGCTGGGCCATGCGCACGGTGCGTTCGTGGCCCTTGTTGTGCTCGATCAGCTCGCGCAGGTGAATCGGCGCCGAGAATTGCACGCGGGTTTTACGGCCGAGAACAATGATGCTCAGCAGACGACGCAGGCGCCCGGTGACGGCCCAGCTGTCGGCGAACAGCAGCTTCCACGGACTGTTTTCGCTGTCCGGCGATTGGCCCCAGAACACGCTGACCGGGATGATTTGCGCATCTTCGGCAGCATTCTGGGTGAGGGCGCTGACCAGACGGGTCAGGGTCGGCGGCGCACCGCGTTTGTCCTGGCGGCCGAGCCAGTCCGGATCCGGCGTCAGGTAGAAAAACGCTGCCGGCTCGATCAGCGAACCCACCGACACCGGCAGCACCGGACGCGGCAGACCGGCCTTGGTGCACTCGGTGTCGAGCACGGCCAGATCGGTCAGCGAAGGGTTTTGCAGGACGTAGAACACCGGACGACTGCGGTCGAGGTTGAGGGTGAACGACGACTGGTTGATCGTCTCCGAGCGGACCCAGAGGTACAACAGTCGGCGCAGGGTGCCAAACACAAGACGGCGGAACGGGGAACGGGTCATACGGCTTCTGCATGAGTGGATAAAACCGAGCGTTTGCTCGGGTGGGCGATAGTGTGCCGGATTACTCGAAAATCGGCAAAAAAGCGGCGAAGTAATCTCCTGTTGAGACTTTCCGCACCTGTCATATACTCGGCGGTCTGTCGCCGGGGCCCTTTTATGGACGTCGGACGCAGGCTGACGTTCCTCTAAGGCTTTCCTGCGAAAAGCCTGTTCAATAATAAAAAAGGAGTATGAACAGATGGCAACACGTGAAACCGGCAACGTGAAGTGGTTCAACGACGCCAAGGGCTACGGCTTTATCCAGCGCGAAGACGGGGTGGACGTGTTCGTGCACTACCGCGCGATTCGCGGCGAAGGGCATCGGTCGCTGGCTGAAGGTCAGCAGGTCGAGTACGCGGTGATTACTGGCGAGAAGGGTTTGCAGGCTGAGGACGTTGTAGGCCTGTAACACAAACCTCCAGAACGCCAAAAACCATTGTAGGAGTGAGCCTGCTCGCGATTGCGCTGAATCAGTCAACATTGATATCGACTGGCACACCGCAATCGCGAGCAGGCTCACTCCTACATGGGATCTGTGTTTATGCGGTTTTCCAGGTGATTTCTTCTTCACCGTCTGCGCTGATGCGCATCCAGCGATCCGCTGTCTCCTCACCTTCTTCTTCAACCCACGTCCCCGGCGCGCAACGCACTTCGACGTTCAGCGCAGCGAATGCGGCGCGGGCGCAGGCGATGTCGTCGTCCCATGGGGTCTGGTCGCTTTCCAGAAAAAGGCTGTTCCATTTGCCCACGGCTTTCGGCAGCCAGGTCACTGGCACGTTGCCGGCCTTGCACTTGTAGGTCTGGCCTTTCTGTACCCAGTCGCTGCACGGGCCCAGCGCGGCGCCCAGCCAGGCCGAAATGGCCTTGTGGTCGACGTCGGCGTCTTTCAGGTAAATCTCGATATCCGGTTGGCGCATGGATGTCCTCACTGCGGGTCTGAAAAATCCATTCGCGGATTTAGCCGGCCCCGGGCACTCGCCCGAGACCAAAAGTTATTGAAGAACGAAATAATCGTAGCGCATCGACACGGTGGTCTCGAACGGCTCGGCCTGTTCGATGACTGCCGCACGACGCTCGGCACTGGCGCGCCAGCCGTGGGGTGTCATCGCCAACAGGTTGGCGCGATCCTCGGGCTTGTCCAGCGTTAGCTTGAATTCCAGGGTTTCACTGTGCGCCAGCGCCATGCCTTGCGGCACCAGGGCCAGATGCTTGTCGTCGGTGTATTCGCGAACTTCGTCGTACAGGCGTTCGCGCAGTTCCATCAGGTGGCCGCTGGTCGGGCCGACTTTCATCAGACCACCGCCGACACTGAGCAAACGCTTGGCTTCTTCCCAGTCCAGTGGACTGAAAACGCTGGCGAGAAACTGGCAACTGCTCGACGCCAACGGCACACGGGCCATGCTGGCGATCAACCAGCTAATCGCCGGGTTGCGCTTGCAGGCGCGTTTGACCGCCTCGCGGGAAATATCCAGCGCGTAGCCATCAGCGTTCGGCAAGGCCTCGGCGATTTGCGCGGTGTAATAACCCTCGCCACAGCCGATGTCGACCCAGCGATCCGGCGCATAACTTGCCGCCAGTTCAGCCAGACGCTTGGCCACTGGCGCGTAATGGCCAGCGTTCAAGAAGTCCCGGCGCGCCTCGACCATGGCCTGGTTGTCGCCAGGGTCGCGGCTGTTCTTGTGCTGCACCGGCAGCAGGTTCAGGTAACCCTGGCGCGCACGGTCGAAGCGGTGGCCGGCGGGGCAGACCACGCCATTGTCCACCGCATTCAGCGGTTCATTGCAAATGGGGCAAGCGAGCATCAGGCGAGCAACTTGATCAGGGTCTGGTAGTAGATCTCGGTCAGTACATCGAGATCCGCCGCCAGCACGCGCTCGTTGACCTGGTGAATGGTCGCGTTGACCGGGCCCAGTTCAACAACCTGCGTGCCCATGGTCGCGATGAAACGGCCATCGGAAGTACCACCGCTGGTCGACGCTTTGGTCTCACGGCCGGTGATGCCCTTGATGCTCGCCGACACCGCGTCGAGCAGTGCGCCCGGTTCGGTGAGGAATGGCAGGCCGGACAGCGCCCAGTCGATGTGCCAGTCCAGATCGTGCTTATCGAGAATATCGGCTACACGTTTCTGCAGGCCTTCGACGGTCGATTCGGTGGAGAACCGGAAATTGAACACCGCCACCAGATCACCCGGAATCACGTTGGTCGCGCCAGTGCCGGAATTGACGTTGGAAATCTGGAAACTGGTCGGCGGGAAGAAATCGTTGCCGTGATCCCAATGCTCGGCGGCCAGTTCGGCCAGTGCCGGAGCGGCGAGGTGAATAGGATTCTTCGCCAGATGCGGATAGGCCACGTGGCCCTGAATGCCTTTGACGGTGAGCTTGGCGCCCAGCGAGCCGCGACGACCGTTCTTCACCACGTCACCAACCAAAGTGGTGCTCGACGGTTCGCCGACGATGCACCAGTCCAGACGCTCGTTACGCGCGGCCAAACGCTCGACCACCGCTTTAGTGCCGTGGTGCGCCGGGCCTTCTTCATCGCTGGTGATCAGGAACGCGACCTTGCCCTTGTGGTTCGGGTAATCGGCGACGAAACGCTCAGCGGCGACGGTCATCGACGCCAGGCTGCCTTTCATGTCTGCCGCGCCACGGCCGCAGAGCATGCCGTGTTCGTCGATCAGTGCGTTGAACGGGTCGATCTGCCATGCGGTGACCGGACCGGTCGGCACCACGTCGGTGTGGCCGGCGAAGCACAGCACGGGGCCGTCGTTGTTGCCGTGGGTCGCCCAGAAGTTATCCACATCTTCGATGCGCATCGGCTCGAGGCTGAAACCGGCATCGCCCAGGCGCTGCATCATCTGCTTCTGGCAATCGGCGTCGACCGGCGTCACGGACGGACGGCGGATCAGGTCGATGGCGAGTTGGAGGGTCGGCGAAAGGTCGGCGTGGGCCGTCATGGAAAACTCCGGGATCATGAATTTGAGCGAGGGCCAATGTGGGAGCGAGCCTGCTCGCGAATGCGGTGTATCAGGCAACATAAGGGTTGAATGTTACAAAGCCTTCGCGAGCAAGCTCGCTCCCACAGGGATTGGGTTCGGTCGGTTACACCGCGTATCACGCCAAGCCCCGCAAAATGGCGGTTATCTTAAAGCAAAACGGCGACCATTGGCCGCCGTTTAGTGCATCGATGAGGATTTAGACGACCGGTGCCGGCTCAGGCGCAGCGGCCGGTTTCGGCAACGACGACAGGAACGCCATGATCAGCGCCGCCAGATACGGCAGCGACTGCACCAGCAACATCACCACCCAGAAACGCATGTCGTTGCTTGGCATGCCATTGACCAGGAAGATCCCCAGCGCCGCGCCCCACAACAGCAGCATGATGAACAGCTCTTCCCGCGCTTCGGAAATCGCCACCCAGAAGCCGTGGTTGTCGGCGTTTTTCGGCGTGCGGAAGAACGGAATGCTGCTGGTGAAGAAACCGTACAGCACCGCTTTGGCGATGGTGTGCGACAACGCCAGCCCGGCCAGTGCCGCGCAGAATGCATCCTTCAGGTTCACGCCGACGGCGCGACGATAGAGGAAGATGATCTTGCCGACCTTGAACACGAACAGCGCCAGTGGCGGGATTGCGAAGATCAGCAGCGGCGGATCGACGCGTTGCGGCACGATGATCATTGCCGCCGACCACAACAGCGCACCGACGGTGAAGAAGATATTCATGCCGTCCGCCACCCACGGCAACCAGCCCGCGAGGAAATGATAACGCTGGCCACGGGTCAGCTCGGTGTCCTTGCCGCGCAACAGGCTGCCGGTGTGGCGTTTGATGATCTGAATCGCACCGTAGGCCCAGCGGAAACGCTGTTTCTTGAAGTCGATAAACGTATCCGGCATCAGGCCCTTGCCGTAGCTGTCGTGGTAATACGCCGCCGACAGGCCTTTTTCGAACACGCGCAGACCGAGTTCGGCATCTTCACAGATGCACCAGTCAGCCCAACCCAATTCTTCCAGCACCGAACGACGGGTCATGGTCATGGTGCCGTGCTGAATGATCGCGTCACGGTCGTTACGAGTGACCATGCCGATATGGAAGAAGCCTTTGTACTCGGCGTAGCAGAGCTTCTTGAAGGTGCTTTCGTTCTGGTCGCGATAATCCTGCGGCGATTGCACCACAGCGATTTTCGGGTCGGCGAAGTGCGGCACCATGTGCTTGAGCCAGTTCGGATGCACGCAGTAATCGGAGTCGATCACGGCGATCACTTCGGCATCCTTGGCGGTGTGCGGAATCAGGTAGTTCAGCGCACCACCCTTGAAACCGGCCAGCGGCGAGACGTGAAAGAACTTGAAGCGCGGGCCGAGGGTTTCGCAGTAATCGCGCACCGGCTCCCATACCGCCGGATCCTTGGTGTTGTTGTCGATGATCAGGACCTCGTAGTCCGGATAATCGAGCGCTGCCAGTGCGTCGAGGGTCTGTTTGACCATCTCCGGCGGCTCGTTGTAGCACGGCACGTGGATCGAGACTTTCGGGCGATAGCTGGAGTCGCCCTCGACCGGCAGAAATTCGCGCCGCCGCTTGTGAATCCACACCGCTTCGGCCAATTCATGCGCTTCGGTCAGCAACACGATAAACACCCCGAGCGCACCCAGCGCCAAGAGGAAGCCCACCGTCAAACTGAACCACGTGCTGTATTGCAGGCTGTAGTCGTAACCGATCCACACCAGCACCGAACCGCAAAGGAAGGCGATAAAGGTCAGGAAGATCCGCCCGCGTTGACGCAGGGCCGAGCCGTCGATCATCAGCAAGGTCAGCGACAACAGCGCCAGCACCACCGAACCGATGGCCAGCACGCGCCATTGCGGGATCGCGACCACCGGGCCTTCGAAGTTGAATTTCTGCTGACGCGCGGCGTTGAACACGCCCCAATAGGCGCCGACCGAACCTTCATCGCTGGCCTTCCACGGCTGGTCAAACGCTTCGATCACGAAGTAGTTGAAGCCTTGGCGATTGAGCTTGTTGACCAGGGTACGCAGGTAAATCGCTTGATCCGCCGGCGACGCATCGGCGCCACCGCGCATGCGACCGTTGCTCGGCCAGCCGACCTCGGAGAGCAGCAGCGGTTTTTTCGGGAACAGTTTTTTCAGATCGCGAGCGCGGTCGAAGACGAACTGGCCAGCCTTGTCGACCGGAATGAATTCCCAGTACGGCAGAACGTGCGCAGCAATCAGGTCAACGTGCTTGGCCAGCTCTGGATGTTCTTCCCAGACGTGCCATTGCTCGGAGGTGGTCACCGGCACTTTCACCGCAGCGCGCACGCGATCAAGCAATACGCTCAGCTCTTGGGCGGTGATTTCCTTGCGGAAGATCGCTTCGTTACCGACCACCACGCGCACCACACTGCGTGAGGTATTGGCCAGTTCGATCGCGCGGGTGATTTCCCGTTCGTTGCGTTCCTGGTCGGGGCTGATCCAGATCCCCAGGGTCACGCGCAGGCCGAATTCTTCAGCCAGTTTCGGGATGTCTTGCAGCGAGCCGTCGACCGAGTAGATGCGGATGTTGTCCGTCAACTTGCTCATGATCTCCAGATCGCGGCGCATTTCGTCGTCAGTCGGATACTGATCCTTCTGCGGGAATTGTCCTTGCTGGAACGGCGAATAGGAGAAACCGGAGATCTGCTCCGGCCAGTTCGGCGCGGAAACCGGGCGATTGATCAGCGCCCAGAAACCGGTGAACAGGGCAGCGATTGCCAGAACCACCACCAGGTTGAGTCCAAATTTACGCGATGACATAGCTATTTCGGGTTCCAAAGGCTGTGGAACGGAGGATCGGTCGGCTAGACGCCCGAGGGGCGCGCATCCTACACCGGCAGTTCGCAAGTCGTACATCAGACAGGGAAATGCCCGACATTGGGCAGCCGACTTTGACTTAAGTTCTTACACTTGTAGCTCGAAGCTTAAAACTTGTCGCTGTGTAGCCCTATAATGCGCGCCGGTTTTTGGGGTAATGGTCATGAGTACAGAAGATCCGCGGTTTGCAGGCATTGCCCGTTTGTATGGCATCGAGGGCCTGGCGCGCCTGCGCGCGGCCCATGTGGCGATCGTCGGCGTCGGTGGCGTCGGTTCCTGGGCGGCGGAAGCCATGGCCCGTTGTGGTGTCGGCGAGATTTCGCTGTTCGACCTCGATGACGTCTGCGTCAGCAACGCCAACCGTCAGTTGCACGCACTGGACAGCACCGTCGGCAAGCCCAAGGTCGAAGTGATGGCCGAGCGTCTGCGCGGGATCAACCCGGATTGCACCGTGCACGCGGTGGCGGATTTCGTCACCCGCGAGACCATGGCCGAATACATCACGCCGAATATTGATTGCGTGATCGACTGCATCGACGCGGTCAACGCCAAGGCTGCGCTGATCGCCTGGTGCAAGCGCCGCAAGATCCAGATCATCACCACTGGCGGTGCGGGCGGGCAGATTGATCCAACGTTGATTCAGGTGTGCGATCTAAACCGCACCTTCAACGATCCATTGGCGTCGAAAGTGCGCTCGACACTGCGGCGCGATTATGGCTTCTCGCGCACCGTGACCCGCCATTACAGCGTGCCGTGTGTGTTTTCCACGGAACAACTGCGTTATCCGAAGCCGGATGGCAGCATTTGCTTGCAGAAGAGTTTTGTCGGCGATGGCGTGAAACTGGACTGTGCCGGCGGGTTTGGTGCGGTGATGATGGTCACGGCGACGTTCGGCATGGTCGCGGCGACCAAGGCTGTGGACAAGATTGTCGCCGGTGTTCGGCGCCCGGCGGATCGCATTAAACCTGAGGTTTGATCGGTGAGGCTGATGGCCTCTTCGCGAGCAGGCTCGCTCCTACAGGGGGAATGCGTTCCAATTGTAGGAGTGAGCCTGCTCGCGATGGCTGCGAAGCAGCCGCTTTAAAGTGCCAACTCATTCATCCGCTGGAGCACAGCATTCAGGCCATTGCTGCGCGATGGCGATAGCTGGCGCGACAGGCCGAGCTGATTAAACCAATCAGGCAAGTCGATTTGCTTTAAATCAGTCGCCGACAACCCGTTGACCCGCAACAGCAACAACGCCACCAACCCGCGAATCATCCGTGCATCGCTGCTCGCGCTGAATTGCCAGTGACCGTCGTGCAGTTCGCCAACCAGCCACACCTGACTCTCACAGCCATGCACCCGGTTCGCCTCGCACTTATCCGCATCACCAAGCGGCGGCAGACGATCACCAAACTGCATCAACAATCGCGCCCGCTGTTCCCAGCCGGCCGCGTTCTGAAAGATCTGCAACGCTTCTGCCGCTTCGACCGGCAAGCTCATCGCAACAACTCCAGCGCCTGATCCAGCGCTTCGAAAAAGCGCTCCAGATCCTCGGAGTCGTTGTACAACGCCAGCGACACGCGGATCGCCCCGGCCAGTTCGAAGCTTTTCAGCAGCGGCATGGCGCAGTGGTGCCCGGCGCGCACGGCAATGCCTTGCTCGGTCAGCAGATGCGCCAGATCGGCGTTGTGCACGCCCTCGACGACAAAACTTGCCAGCGCCAGTTGCGGCTTGCCGAGCAGACGAATGCCATTACGCGCCGCGAGGCCACGCAGCAAATAGTCATGCAACGCGGCTTCATGAGCAGAGACCGCGTCCTGATCCAGACCCGCCAGATAATCCAGCGTCGCGCCGAGGCCGATCACACTGGCAATTGGCGGCGTGCCCGCTTCAAAACCCAGTGGCGCCGGGCGAAAGCGCGCGTCGTGATAATTGGCTTCCAGCACCATCTCACCGCCGAACTGCCAGGGCTTCAACTGCTCAAGTGCTGCATTGCGCCCGAATAGCACGCCGAGGCCATCCGGGCCATACAGCTTGTGACTGGAAAACACATAAAAGTCGCAACCCAGCGCCTGCACGTCATGCCGACCATGAACCACGCCCTGCGCGCCATCGACCACGGTCAGCGCGTTCTGCGCCTTGGCCATGCCCAGCAACGCCGGCAATGGCTGCCATGCACCGAGCACGTTGGACAGCTGACTGACCGCCAGCAAGCGCGTGCGCGGGCCGATCAGATGCACAGCGGCGGCGAGGTCGATCAGGCCGTCGTCATCCAGCGGCAGGATCACCAGTTTCAGAGCGCGACGTTGCGCCAGTTGCTGCCACGGCAGCAGGTTGGCGTGATGCTCCAGGGCGCTGATGACAATTTCATCGCCCGGGTGGAAAAGATGTTCGAGGCCATAGGCCAGGAGATTCAGCGCACTGGTGGCGCCGTGGGTAAAGACGATCTGCCCGCTGTCACCGGCATTCAGCCACTGGGCGACCTTCAGCCGACTGTCCTCGAACGCCTGCGTCGCGTGAGCGCCGGGCAGGTGTTGCGCGCGATGCACATTGGCCGCGCCATTGGCGTAGTAATGCGTCAACGCGTCGAGCAGGGCCTGGGGTTTTTGCGTGGTGGCAGCGTTGTCCAGATAAGTCTGGTCTTGCCGTTGCAGCGCGGTGATGGCCGGAAAATCGGCGCGCCACGGGGAGGGAATCATCACGGTCTTTAGCCCTGGTGAAGAGGGGCGGGATGTACGCCAAATCCTGTAGGAGTGAGCCTGCTCGCGATGGCGTCCGTGAGGGCGCTAAAAGCATCGCGAGCAGGCTCACTCCTACAATGGATTATCCAAGCACTTAGTTGTGAGCGTGCAGCGCTTCGTTCAGTTCGATCGCCGATTTGTGGGTCTTGCATTCCACAGCACCGGTTTCCGAATTGCGACGGAACAGCAGGTCAGTCTGACCAGCCAATTCACGCGCTTTCACAACCTTGACCAGGTTGTTGTTTTCGTCGAGCAGCGCCACCTTGGTACCGGCGGTCACGTACAGGCCCGACTCAACGGTGTTACGGTCGCCCAACGGGATGCCGATACCGGCGTTGGCGCCGATCAGGCAGCCTTCGCCGACCTTGATCACGATGTTGCCGCCGCCCGACAGGGTGCCCATGGTCGAGCAACCGCCGCCCAGGTCCGAGCCCTTGCCGACGAACACGCCAGCCGACACGCGGCCTTCGATCATGCCCGGGCCTTCGGTGCCGGCGTTGAAGTTGATGAAACCTTCGTGCATCACGGTGGTGCCTTCGCCTACGTAGGCGCCCAGACGCAGACGTGCCGCGTCAGCGATACGCACGCCGGCCGGAACCACGTAGTCGGTCATTTTCGGGAACTTGTCCACCGAGAACACTTCCAGCAGCTCGCCACGCAGACGGGCTTCCAGTTGCATTTCCGCCAGTTCGCTCAGGTCAACAGCACCTTGGCTGGTCCAGGCAACGTTCGGCAGCAGCGGGAAGATCCCGGCCAGGCTCACGCCGTGTGGCTTGACCAGACGGTGCGACAGCAGGTGCAGCTTGAGGTAGGCCTCAGGGGTCGAAGTCAGCTGTGCGTCTTCAGCCAGCAAAGTGGCGACCAGCGGCTTGTGGCTTTCAGCCAGACGGGTCAGCAGCTTGCCTTGCACGGCGTCGATGCCTTTCACGGCTTCGGCCAGTTGCGCAGCCTGAGCGGTGGTGAAGGTGATGGCCTGGTTGCCTTCGGTGTAACCGAGGATCGGCGCAACCGCCGCGACCAGTTCGGCCGATGGGTTGAGCAATGGCTGTGCGTAGAACACTTCCAGCCACGCGCCTTGACGGTTCTGAGTGCCGACACCAAAAGCGATGCTGAACAGGGAATTGGACATGTAAATACACCTCTACAAAGAGTGACGGGCTGCTTACTTCAGAGCGGCCGCGTAGATATCTGGCTTGAAGCCAATCAGGGTTCGGTCACCGAGATCGAGCACCGGGCGCTTGATCATCGAGGGTTGAGCGAGCATCAGTTCGATGGCTTTCGACTGGTCGAGATCGGCTTTGCGTTCGTCGTCGAGTTTGCGAAAGGTCGTGCCTGCGCGGTTCAACACCGTTTGCCAGCCATGCTCGTCACACCATTGGGTCAGGTGTTCACGGTCGATGCCGGCGGTTTTGTAATCGTGAAAGTCGTAACTGACAGCGTGTTCATCGAGCCAGGTGCGCGCCTTCTTCATGGTGTCGCAGGCTTTGATGCCGAAAAGGTGCAACGTTTTACTTGAAACGGTCAAGGAATTGCCCCCTTTACAGGTGCTGGAGAAAAAATGGTGTCGGATTATGCCATGACCAAAGCGTTTCGTCGGCCACGGTTGTCGTAACGCTGCAAAACCTGTGGGAGCGAGCCTGCTCGCGAAAGGGCCATTTCAGTCAATATCGGTGTTGAATGATCCACCGCATTCGCGAGCAGGCTCGCTCCCACAAGGGACTGCAATCCGGCAGCTGCGACATAGGTGCAACGGTCAGACGCATCCTAAGCGGCTAATATGGCAGTTCAACGCTGTCGATTGTCTGAGATTTCCGCTTTATGCAAACCGCTTACACCGTCCTGATCCTGCTGATGCTGGTCAGCGTCTCGCGGCTGGTCGGACGGGTCATCCCGTTGCCACTGCCTCTGGTGCAAATCGGCGCCGGTGCCTTGCTCGCCTGGCCGACCTTGGGTCTGCATGTGGCCCTCGATCCCGAATTGTTTCTGTTTCTGTTCCTGCCGCCCCTGCTGTTTTCCGATGGCTGGCGCATGCCCAAGCGCGAGTTCTGGCATTTGCGCGGGCCGATCCTGACGCTGGCGGTCGGGCTGGTGCTGTTCACCGTGGTCGGTGCCGGGTACTTCATTCATTGGTTGTTGCCGTCAATTCCGTTACCGGTAGCCTTTGCCCTCGCGGCGGTTTTGTCGCCGACCGACGCCGTAGCGGTGTCGGCCATTTCGCAAAACCGTTTGCCGACCCCGCTGATGCATATATTGCAGGGCGAGGCGCTGATGAACGATGCCTCGGGTCTGGTGACCTTCAAGTTCGCCCTGGTAGCGGCCATCACGGGCGTGTTCTCGCTGACCAACGCCAGCCTGACCTTTGTCGTGGTGGCGCTCGGCGGGTTGGCGGTCGGTGTGGCCTTGAGCTGGCTGGTCGGGCGCTTGCGGGCATGGATGATCGCCCGCGGCTGGGATGATCCGGCCACTCACGTGGTGTTCATGTTGCTGTTGCCGTTCGCTGCTTATGTGTTGGCCGAGCGTCTTGGCGTGTCGGGCATTCTCTCGGCCGTGGCGGCGGGGATGATGCAGAGCTGGCTAGATCTGCTGCCTCGGCAGACCAGCACTCGACTGCTTAATCGCAGCGTCTGGTCGCTGCTGGAGTTCGCATTCAACGGCTTGATCTTCCTCCTGCTTGGCCTGCAATTGCCGGACATCATCAAAGCTGTGGTCAGCCATGAACCGACGCTCTGGCCAACGTTGTTCTATCGCTGCCTCGATGTCGTGGCGATATTCTTCGCGCTGGTGTTACTGCGGTTTATCTGGGTGCAAAGCATCTGGCGATTATCTGTGCTGCTGCGCCGTTTGCGTGGCAAGGGCGAGCTGACGCAAGTCCCGACCGCGCGCTCCTGCTGGCTGCTGACCGTCGGCGGTGTGCGCGGTGCGGTGACCCTGGCCGGTGTGATGTCAGTACCGATGTTGATGGGGGCTGATGCGTTTCCCGAGCGTGATCTGCTGATTTTCATCGCTGCCGGAGTGATTCTGCTGTCGCTGGTTTCGGCCTGTATCGCGCTGCCTCTGCTGTTGCGCGGCATCGAAAAAAGCCCGGACGACAAGCGGCGCCAGGAAGTGCGTGATGCCTGGCGCAAAACCGCAGAAGCGGCGATTCATGCGCTGGAGACCGAGGAAACCACCCCGCAGGACGCCGCTCAGGCTGCGCTGTCGGCCGAGTTGAAGGCGCGGATCATGTCCGAGTATCGCCATCAGCTCGATGTCTTCAACGACTCCGCCGAAGCGCAGGCCTTGGCGTTCCAGATGGATCTGCTCGAGCGTCGCATGCGCCTGAAAGGGCTCAGGGCACAGCGCCTGGAACTGTATAGCCTCAGTCGACATCACCAGATCGGTGATGACGTCCTCAGAGAAGTGTTGGCCGATCTGGATTTGAGCGAAGCCAATCTGGGGAAGGTCAAGTAACTCATCGGGATGCCCGCACAAAATTCCTTGTGCGGGCTCTTGATGATTACTTCTGGCGAGTGATGAAGGCGCGAATCCGTTCAGCGGCTTCGACACATTCTGCCAGCGGCGCAACCAGCGCCATGCGCACACGGCCAGCGCCCGGGTTGACGCCATCGACGTCGCGGGACAGGTAAGAACCCGGCACCACGGTCACGTGCTCCTGCTCGAACAGATCACGGCAGAACGCGGCGTCATCACCTTGCACGCTCGGCCACAGATAGAAGCTGCCGTCCGGACGCTGCACGTCCATCACCGGGCTAAGGATTTCCAGCACCGCATCGAACTTCTCGCGGTACAGCGCACGATTGGCGCGCACGTGGACCTCGTCGTTCCACGCGGCAACGCTGGCCAGTTGGGTTTGTACCGGCATCGCGCAGCCGTGGTAGGTGCGATACAGCAGGAAGCCTTTGAGGATGTCGGCATCACCGGCGACAAAACCTGAGCGCAGACCCGGCAGGTTGGAGCGCTTGGACAGGCTGTGGAACACCACGCAACGCTTGAAGTCCTTGCGGCCCAGTTCGACGCAGGCCGTCAGCAGGCCTGGCGGCGGCGTTTGCTCGTCAAAGTACAGTTCGCTGTAGCACTCGTCGGCGGCGATCACGAAATCGTACTCGTCGGCCAGGGCGATCAGCTTTTTCAGGGTATCGACCGGGATCAGTGCGCCGGTCGGGTTACCCGGCGAGCAGAGGAAGAGGATCTGGCAGCGTTTCCAGATATCTGGCGAAACGGCATCGAAATCCGGGTTGAAGCCGTTTTCGTCGAGGCATGGCAGGTAGTGCGGCTTGGCCCCGGCGAGGAACGCGGCGCCCTCGTAGATCTGATAGAACGGGTTCGGGCTGACCACCAGCGCGTCGTCGCCACGGTTGACCACGGTCTGGGTGAATGCGAACAACGCTTCACGGGTGCCATTGACCGGCAGCACGTTGCGCGCCGGATCGATCCAGCCGCTCGGCACGCCGAAACGCCGCTCGCACCAGCCGGCGATGGCTTCGCGCAGGGCGGGGATGCCGAGGGTGGTCGGGTATACGGCCATCTGATCCAGACTGTTCGCCAGGGCTTCGGCGACGAAGCTTGGCGAACGGTGTTTCGGCTCGCCGATCGACAGGGCGATCGGGCGTTTGTCCGGGTTCGGCGTCACGCTGCCGAGCAGAGCGCGGAGCTTTTCGAACGGGTACGGCTGGAGCTGGTTCAGAGCGTTGTTCATTGGGGCTGGGTCTCTCGCAAAGCCATTTGAATCCGGGGCGCCATCAGATACTGATGCGCGACAATTTGATATCGGGTTCCTGATTAACGCTCAGTTGCTCAACGATCGCATCCTGCAAACGGCTGCACAGCAACGGGTCGGACAACGGTTGGTTGTGGGCGTCGGTGATGAAGAACACGTCTTCCACCCGCTCGCCGAGTGTCGCGATCTTGGCGTTCTGCAGCGACAGGTCGAATTCGAGGAAAATCCCGCCGATCCGCGCCAGCAGGCCCGGCCGATCGGGCGCGGTCAATTCCAGCACGGTCACCGGACGCTGCGCATCGTTGTGAATGGTGACCTGCGGCGCAAAGGCGAAATGCTTGAGCTGGCGCGGCACCCGGCGCTGGATGATCGTCGGGTAATCGTCGGGATTGCGCAGGGCTTCGGTAAGGCCTTCGCGGATCTGCTTGACCCGCGCCGGGTTGTCGCCGATGGACTCGCCTTCGTTGTCGAGCACGATGTAGGTGTCGAGGGTGAACTGGCTGCTCGAGGTGATGACCCGGGCGTCGTGAATGTTCAGGTTGAGCTGATCCATCGCCGCCACGGTCACCGCGAAGAAGTCGTGTTGATCCGGTGCATAAATGAAGATCTGCGTGCCGCCCTCGAACTCGCGCTGGGTGGTTTCCTTGATCAGCACCAGCGGCCCGCCATCGACCGGTTGCTGGAGGATCGCATCGCTGTGCCAGGCCACGTCACCGGCGGTGTGGCGCAGGAAATAGTCATCGCCCAACTGCGCCCACAGTTGCTCGACATCGTCCGGATCGGTGCCGCCGCGCACCAGAATATCCAGCGCGGCGCTCTGGGTCTGGCGGATCTGCTCCTCGCGATCGACCGGGTTTTCCAGGCCGCGACGCAAGGCGCGTTTGGTCTCGGTGTAGAGCTGGCGCAACAGGCTGGCGCGCCAGGAATTCCACAGCGTCGGGTTGGTCGCGTTGATGTCGGCCACGGTCAGCACGTAGAGATAGTCGAGGCGGGTTTCATCGCCAACGGCCAGGGCAAAGTCGTGGATCACTTGCGGGTCGGACAAGTCCTTGCGCTGCGCGGTGGTCGACATCACCAGGTGGTTCTGCACCAGCCAGACGATCAGGCGGCTGTCCCACACCGGCAACTGGTGGCGCTGGCAGAACGCTTCAGCATCGACCGCGCCGATCTCCGAGTGATCGCCATGCCGGCCCTTGCCGATGTCGTGGTACAGGCCGGCCATGTAGATCAGTTCAGGCTTGGGCAGTTTGGCCATCAGCTTGGCGGCCAGCGGGAATTTCTCCGAGACCTGGGTGTACTGCAATTTGCGCAGGTGCTTGATCAGGTTCAGCGTGTGCGCATCGACCGTATAAATGTGGAACAGGTCGTGCTGCATCTGCCCGACGATAAAACCGAACTCCGGCAGATAGCGCCCGAGAATGCCGTAACGGTTCATCCGTCGCAGGTTGCGGTGAATGCCGATCTTGCACTTGAACAGCTCGATGAACAGGCTGGTGTTGCGAATATCGTTGCGGAAGTTGTCGTCGATCAGGTGACGGTGCTCGCGCAGCAGACGAATGGTGTCGGCGCGCACGCCTTTGATTTCCGGCTGCTGCGCCATCAGCACGAAGATTTCGAGCATGGCGAACGGCGTGCGGCGGAACACGTTGTCGTTGCGTGCCTCGATATAGCCGTCATGCAGTTGGAAGCGCGAGTTGATCGGCTGTGGCGGCGCTTCGTCTTCCGGCGCGAGGATGACTTCCTCGAAGTGCTGGATGATCAGGTCGCTGAGCTGGGCGATGCTCATGACCACGCGGAAATACTGCTGCATGAAGTTTTCGACGGCCTGTTTGGCGTCGTCACCTTCAAACCCGAGCAGCCCGGCAATAGTGCGTTGATGATCGAACAGCAAGCGGTCTTCGGAGCGACCGGCGAGCATGTGCAGGGCGTAGCGCACTTTCCAGAGGAATTCCTGGGAGGAGGCGAGCAGCGCGTTTTCACTCTCGACCAGGAAACCTTCGCCAGCGAGTGCGCGCAGGTTAAGGGTGCCGTACTGACGTCGTGCCACCCACAGAATCGTCTGAATATCCCGCAGGCCGCCGGGCGAGCCTTTGACGTTGGGTTCCAGGTTGTATTCGGTGTCGTTGTATTTGTGGTGGCGGGCCTTTTGTTCGGCACGCTTGGCGAGGAAGAACTCCTTGGCCGGCCACATGTGTGCGGTGCTGGTGACGTCGAGCATGCGCTGACGCAGGCGCTCGGGGCCGCAGATGGTGCGGCTTTCCATCAGGTTGGTGACCACTGTGAGGTCGGCGCGGGCTTCTTCGGCACATTCATCGACCGAGCGTACGCTTTGACCGACTTCCAGGCCGATATCCCACAGCAGCGTCAGAAAGCGCTCGATGGAGTCGCGGAAAACTTCGTGATCGGCGCTGTCCAGCAGGATCAGCAAATCGATGTCGGAATACGGGTGCAGTTCACCGCGACCATAACCGCCGACCGCGACCAGTGCGATGTCGGCGTCTTCGCTCCAGTTGAACTGCTCCCAGGCCTTTTGCAGGATGTTGTCGACGAACCAGGCACGGTCTTCGATCAGGCGGCGGATGTCGCGACCTTGGCGAAAACGCGTGTCGAGGACCTCGCGAGCCTGGCGGATCGCCTTCTTGAACGCCGCGATAGGACTCGCTTTGAGGGCCAGTTCAGCCTGGAACTGGCCGCGGTCGAAGAGTTCGGGATCCACCTGCGGCATCGATTGGCTTTCCTTCTATAAGGCTGGGAGCGTTGTCTGGATCAGGCCGAGATGCGCGGGATGGTGTCATCGGCGCGCAGGGTGAAGATCTCGTAGCCGGTGTCGGTCACCAGCAGGGTGTGTTCCCACTGCGCCGAGAGCTTGCGGTCCTTGGTGATCGCGGTCCAGCCATCGCCCAATACTTTGGTGTCGGCCTTGCCCTGGTTGATCATCGGCTCGATGGTGAAGGTCATCCCGGCCTTCAGTTCCATGCCAGTGCCGGCGCGGCCGTAGTGGAGGATCTGCGGCTCTTCGTGGAAAACCTTGCCGATGCCGTGACCGCAGAACTCGCGAACCACCGAGAAACCGTTCTTCTCGGCGTGCTTCTGGATCACTTCGCCGATGTCACCGAGGCGGCAGCCGGGTTTGACGATCTCGATCGCCTTGTACATGCATTCCTGGGTGATCTGCGACAGGCGTTCGGCCCAGACCGGTACTTCGCCGACGTGGAACATGCGGCTGGTGTCGCCGTGGTAACCGTCCTTGATCACGGTGACGTCGATGTTCAGGGTGTCGCCGTTTTTCAGCGGCTTGTCATTCGGAATGCCATGGCAGACCACGTGGTTGATCGAGGTGCAGATCGACTTCGGGTAGCCCTTGTAGTTGAGCGGGGCGGGGATGGCTTGCTGCACATTGACGATGTAGTCGTGGCAGATCTGGTTCAGCTCATCGGTGGTGACGCCCGGTTTGACATGTTCGGCAATCATTTCCAGCACATCGGCGGCCAGTTTGCCGGCGACGCGCATGCCAGCGATGTCCTCGGGGGTTTTGAGGTTGACGGTCATACAGGCTCTCTCTGCGCTCGGCGGCGCTTGCTGATACGAATAGGGTGGCAGGTGTGCGTTTTGCGACCCTGAAAAACGCGATTCTAACAGACGCACGGCGCAATTCAGCGCCCGCGTGCATCGCTTCTCTCTATACAATGGTGCGTTCGGGGCCGATTCCAAGGGGGCTGCGCCCATGTCCTTGGTGCGAATACAGATTCCGGGTTCCGTTTCTGCGCACCCTGTGGTATAAAATGCGCCGCTTTCCGGGGATACCCCGAAAAGCTTAAATCCACACACGTGTCGACACGATGACCTGGGTGCTTTTGGCTTTATGCCACTGGTTGGTCATTGGGATACGTGGAGGCCAAACCCGACTTATTAAGGAACTATCATGTCCCAAGTCAATATGCGCGATATGCTGAAGGCCGGTGTGCACTTCGGTCACCAAACCCGTTACTGGAATCCGAAAATGGGTAAGTACATTTTCGGCGCGCGTAACAAGATTCACATTATCAACCTTGAAAAAACCCTGCCAATGTTCAACGAAGCTCTGACTTTCGTAGAGCGTCTGGCCCAGGGCAAAAACAAGATTCTGTTCGTCGGCACCAAGCGTTCCGCTGGCAAGATCGTTGCTGAAGAAGCAGCACGTTGCGGTTCGCCGTACGTCGATCACCGCTGGTTGGGCGGCATGCTGACCAACTTCAAAACCATTCGTGCTTCCATCAAGCGTCTGCGTGACCTTGAAGTTCAAGCCGAAGACGGTACTTTCGCCAAGCTGACCAAGAAAGAAGCGCTGATGCGCTCCCGTGATCTTGAGAAGCTGGATCGTTCGTTGGGCGGCATCAAGGACATGGGCGGTCTGCCAGACGCACTGTTCGTGATCGACGTTGACCACGAGCGCATCGCGATCACCGAAGCCAACAAGCTGGGCATCCCGGTAATCGGCGTTGTCGACACCAACAGCAGCCCGGAAGGCGTTGACTACATCATCCCAGGCAACGATGACGCAATCCGCGCTATCCAGCTGTACATGGGTTCGATGGCTGACGCAGTAATCCGTGGTCGCAACAATGTTGCTGGCGGCACTGTAGAATTCGCAGCTGAAGAAACTCAGGCTGCAGCTGAGTAATTAACGCCCTGGCGTTGACTCAGTAAGCAAAAAGGGGGCTTGGCCCCCTTTTTGCCACCTCGAAAACCATTTGTTGGCGCCCACGGCACTGTTTGTAATGTGCGGCAGCTAACAAGGGTGGTTCGGGAAGAATTGAACGCCCGTTCGATCGGGTGGAATGGTTGAAAACCTATCCAAGAGGAATTTGAAAATGGCAGCAATTACTGCAGCGTTGGTTAAAGAACTGCGCGAGCGTACCGGCGAAGGCATGATGGACTGCAAGAAAGCCCTGGAAAAGGCTGACGGCGACATCGAAAAAGCCATTGATGACATGCGTGCTTCGGGCGCGATCAAGGCTGCGAAGAAGGCTGGCAACGTTGCCGCCGAAGGCGCAATCGCAATCAAGGACGACGGTAAAGCTGCCGTTATCCTGGAAGTGAACTCGCAGACCGACTTCCTGGCTCTGCAAGACGACTTCAAAAACTTCGTTGCTGCCAGCGTTGAAAAAGCTTTCGCTGACAAGCTGACCGACGCTGCTCCGCTGATCGCTTCGCAAGAAGCTGCTCGTGAAGCACTGGTTGCCAAAGTAGGCGAAAACGTCAACATCCGTCGTCTGACCCGTATCGAAGGTGACGTTGTAGGTTCGTACCTGCACGGCAACAAGATCGGTGTTGTTGTGGCTCTGAAAGGCGGTGACGTCGAGCTGGCCAAAGACATCGCGATGCACGTAGCTGCAAGCAACCCTGAGTTCCTGCTGCCTTCGCAAGTTTCGGACGAAGCGATCGAGCGTGAAAAAGCTGTGTTCCTGCAGCTGAACGAAGAGAAGATCAAAGGCAAGCCAGAAAACATTGTTGAGAACATGGTCAAAGGCCGTATCAGCAAGTTCCTGGCAGAAGCAAGCCTGGTTGAGCAGGCGTTCGTCAAGAACCCTGAAATCAAGGTTGGCGAGCTGGCCAAGAAAGGCGGCGCAGAAATCGTTTCCTTCACCTACTACAAAGTGGGCGACGGCATCGAGAAGCCAGTAGACAACTTCGCTGAAGAAGTTGCTGCTCAGCTGGCTGCCGCCAAGCAGTAAGACGGTTTTTCAACTGTCGCCGAAAGAGGCTGCCCGCTAACGCGCGCAGCCTCTTTTCAGATGGGGTTGCCAATTTTTTATTGGTTTCCACTTGGAACTGACTTACAAAGCCATGTTCCGATGGCGCTGAAGCAGCGCCAAGCTAGAGTGAACGCCAGCTGTAAACAGCTCGCAAAGAATTTTTAAATACGCCGCAGGAGAGATTCGCAATGGCTCAGCAGGGCAGTGGTTATCAGGCTCGCTATAAACGCATTCTACTCAAGCTTAGCGGCGAGGCCCTGATGGGCTCGGAAGAGTTCGGGATCGATCCAAAAGTGCTGGATCGCATGGCGCTGGAAGTCGGCCAGCTGGTCGGCATCGGTGTACAGGTCGGTCTGGTGATCGGTGGTGGCAACCTGTTCCGTGGCGAAGCCCTGAGCAAAGCCGGTATGGATCGGGTCACAGGCGACCACATGGGCATGCTGGCCACTGTGATGAACGCCCTGGCCATGCGCGATGCGCTGGAACGTGCCAATATCTCGGCCATCGTGATGTCGGCCATTTCCATGGTTGGCGTGACCGATCACTATGATCGCCGCAAAGCCATGCGCCACCTGAACTCCAAAGACGTCGTGATTTTCGCAGCCGGTACCGGCAACCCGTTCTTCACCACGGATTCGGCAGCCTGCCTGCGTGCAATCGAAATCGATGCCGACGTCGTGCTGAAAGCGACCAAGGTCGATGGCGTTTACACCGCTGACCCGTTCAAAGACCCGCATGCCGAGAAGTTCGATCATCTGACTTATGATGAAGTGCTGGATCGCAAGCTGGGTGTAATGGATCTGACCGCTATTTGCCTGTGCCGCGACCACAAGATGCCGCTGCGCGTATTCAACATGAACAAGCCCGGTGCCCTGCTGAACATCGTCCATGGCGGCGCTGAAGGCACCCTGATCGAGGAAGGTCAACAATGATCAACGAAATCAAAAAAGACGCTCAAGAGCGCATGCAAAAATCCCTGGACTCTCTGGCCCACGCATTCGGTCAGATTCGTACCGGCAAGGCTCACCCAAGCATTCTGGGTAGCGTGATGGTGCCGTACTACGGCGCAGACACCTCCATCACTCAAGTGGCGAACATCACCGTTAAGGACTCGCGTACCCTGCAAGTCGTTGCGTTCGAGCGCAACATGCTCGCCGCAGTCGACAAGGCAATCCAGAGCGCTGGCCTGAACCTCAACCCGACCAACCTGGGCGAGTTGTTGCTGATTTCCATGCCGGCCCTGACTGAAGAAACCCGCAAGGGCTTCACCAAGCAGGCGCGCAGTGCCGCCGAAGACGCGCGTGTTGCCGTGCGCAATATTCGTCGTGACGCCTTGGGCGAGCTGAAAAAACTGGTCAAGGACAAAGAAATCAGCGAAGACGAAGAGCGTCGTGCCGCTGCCGATATTCAGAAGCTCACCGACAAGGCCGAGGCTGATATCGACACGGCTACCAAGCAAAAAGAAGCGGATCTGATGGCCGTATAAGGTTCGAGCTTTTAATGGACAAGACCAAGCAGACTGCGCCGTCCGCGGTGCCGCGCCATGTCGCGATCATCATGGATGGCAACAATCGCTGGGCGAAAAAACGCTTTATGCCGGGTGTCGCCGGGCATAAAGCGGGCGTGGATGCTGTGCGTGCGGTAATTGAGGTGTGCGCCGAGGCCAAGGTCGAAGTGCTCACCCTGTTCGCGTTTTCCAGTGAGAACTGGCAGCGTCCGGCCGATGAGGTCAGTGCCTTGATGGACTTGTTCTTCAAGGCATTGCGTCGTGAGGCCAAGCGCCTCAACGACAACAACATCAGCCTGCGCATCATTGGCGATCGCTCGCGCTTTCATCCGGAGCTTCAGGCGGCAATGCGTGAAGCCGAGGCGATGACGGCGGGTGCCAACCGTTTCATCCTGCAGATCGCCGCCAATTACGGTGGCCAGTGGGATATCGCGCAAGCTGCACAGCGTCTGGCGCGTGAAGTTCAGGCCGGGCACCTGCGTCCGGAAGACATCACTCCTGATCTGCTGCAAACCTGTCTGGCGACCGGCGATCTGCCATTGCCTGACTTGTGCATTCGTACCGGTGGTGAGCACCGCATCAGCAACTTCTTGCTGTGGCAACTGGCTTACGCCGAGTTGTACTTCTCCGACCTGTTCTGGCCGGACTTCAAACACGATGCCATGCGCAATGCGCTGGCCGATTTCGCTTCGCGCCAGCGTCGCTTCGGTAAAACGAGCGAACAGGTCGAAGCTGGAGCCCGGGTTTAATGCTTAAACAACGAATCATCACTGCACTGATCCTGCTGCCGATCGCCTTGTGCGGGTTTTTCCTGCTGGAAGGCTCCGGTTTTGCCTTGTTTATCGGTCTGGTTGTGACTTTGGGTGCCTGGGAATGGGCGCGTCTGGCTGGCTTCACCGGGCAAGCGTTCCGCGTGGGTTTTGCCGCCGTGGTCGCGTTCATGTTGTTCATCATGTACATCCTGCCCGGGCTTGCCCCGTGGGTGCTGGGTGCGTCTGTATTGTGGTGGGCGGCGGCGACCTGGCTGGTGCTGACCTATCCGCGCTCCAGCGTGCATTGGTCGAGTGCGGCAACCAAACTGGTCATCGGCCTGCTGATTCTGCTGCCGGCCTGGCAAGGCCTGGTGCAAATCAAACAGTACCCGCTGGGTAACTGGCTGATCATGGCCGTGATGGTGCTGGTCTGGGGCGCCGATATCGGTGCCTACTTCTCTGGTCGCAAATTCGGCAAGCGCAAGCTGGCTCCGCAAGTCAGCCCAGGCAAGAGCTGGGAAGGTGTTTACGGTGGTCTGGCGCTGAGTTTGCTGATTACAGCGATTGTCGGTCTGGTGCGTGACTGGACCGTCGCCGAGCTGCTTAAGGGCTTGATCGGCGCTGCGCTGATCGTCTTTATCTCGGTTGTCGGCGATCTGACCGAAAGCATGTTCAAGCGTCAGTCCGGCATCAAGGACAGCAGTAATCTGCTGCCCGGTCATGGCGGCGTGCTTGATCGTATCGACAGTCTGACCGCGGCAATCCCGGTATTTGCCGTGCTGCTGTGGATGGCGGCACCGTGAGTCGTCCTCAACAGATTACCGTTCTCGGTGCGACGGGCTCGATCGGTCTGAGCACGCTGGATGTCATTGCTCGTCATCCTGAGCGTTATCAGGTCTTCGCGTTGAGTGGTTTCACGCGCCTCAGTGAGCTTTTTGCTTTGTGCGTGCGCCATGTGCCGCAATTTGCTGTGGTGCCCGAGGCCGCCGCCGCGCGTGGCTTGCAGGATGATTTGCGTGCCGCCGGTTTACCGACCCGTGTGCTGGTGGGGGAGGAGGGTCTGTGTCAGGTCGCTGCTGCTCCGGAAGTCGATGCGGTGATGGCGGCGATCGTCGGTGCGGCAGGTCTGCGCCCGACCCTGGCGGCCGTCGAGGCCGGCAAGAAGATACTCCTCGCTAATAAAGAGGCGCTGGTGATGTCCGGCGCCTTGTTCATGCAGGCGGTGCGCAAGAGCGGTTCGATACTGTTGCCGATCGATAGCGAACACAACGCGATTTTCCAGTGCATGCCACAGGATTTTGCCCGTGGATTGAGTTCGGTGGGTGTTCGTCGGATTTTACTCACAGCCTCTGGTGGCCCGTTCCGACAGACGCCGATGAGTGAGCTGGCGCATGTTTCACCTGATCAGGCGTGTGCACACCCGAACTGGTCCATGGGGCGCAAGATCTCGGTCGATTCGGCCAGCATGATGAATAAAGGTCTTGAGCTGATCGAGGCCTGTTGGCTGTTTGATGCACAACCTTCGCAGGTCGAGGTGGTGATTCATCCGCAGAGCGTGATTCACTCGCTGGTCGATTATGTCGACGGTTCGGTGCTGGCGCAGTTGGGCAATCCCGACATGCGTACACCGATCGCCAATGCCTTGGCCTGGCCGGAGCGCATTGATTCCGGTGTCGCACCGCTGGATCTGTTCGCCATCGCGCGGCTGGACTTCGAGGCGCCGGATGAAGAGCGCTTCCCTTGCCTGCGTCTGGCACGGCAAGCTGCCGAGGCTGGCGACAGTGCGCCAGCGATGCTCAATGCGGCCAACGAAGTGGCCGTGGCAGCGTTTCTCGACGGACGGGTCCGTTACCCGGAAATCGCGAGTATCATCGAGGAAGTCTTGGATCTCGAGCCGGTGGTTGCGCTGGCAGATCTCGAAGCCGTGTTTACGGCAGATGCCAAGGCACGAGTTCTGGCAGAACAGTGGTTGAAGCGTCACGATCGATAGAATTTGCAACACAATGGCTACACGCGGCACTGAACAGGATTGCGGAGAAAGTAGATGAGCGCGCTCTATATGATTGCCGGCACCCTGATCGCCTTGGGTGTGCTGGTCACCTTTCACGAATTCGGCCACTTCTGGGTCGCGCGTCGCTGTGGCGTCAAGGTTCTACGTTTCTCCGTAGGCTTCGGCATGCCGTTGCTGCGCTGGCACGACAAGCAAGGCACCGAGTTTGTGGTTGCCGCGATTCCGCTGGGCGGCTACGTCAAAATGCTCGACGAGCGTGAGGGTGAAGTTCCGGTTGATCAGCTAGATCAATCGTTCAACCGCAAATCCGTACGCCAGCGTATCGCCATTGTTGCGGCCGGGCCCATTGCCAACTTTCTGTTGGCGTTGGTGTTCTTCTGGGTATTGGCGATGCTCGGCAGCGAGCAGATTCGCCCGGTCATTGGTGCAGTTGAATCCGGCAGTATCGCCGCCAGTGCCGGTTTGAACGCTGGTCAGGAAATTGTTGCTGTCGATGGTGAGCCGACTACCGGTTGGGCCGCCGTCAATCTGCAATTGGTACGACGCCTTGGTGAAAGCGGTTCTCTGCAGTTGCTGGTGCGTGAGCAGGGCTCGTCGGCGGATACGCCTCGTGAGCTGAAGCTGGACAACTGGCTCAAAGGTGCAGATGAGCCGGATCCGATTCGTTCTCTGGGTATTCGTCCTTGGCGCCCGGCGTTGCCGCCGGTGTTGGCTGAGCTTGATCCGAAAGGCCCGGCCCAGGCGGCCGGCCTGAAGACTGGCGATCGCCTGTTGGCCCTCGACGGTCAGGCGCTGAATGACTGGCAGCAAGTGGTTGATACCGTTCGTACGCGTCCTGATACCAAAATCATGCTGCGTATCGAGCGTGACAGTGCTCAAATCGACGTCCCTGTAACCCTGGCAGCGCGCGGTGAAAGCAAATCGCCTAGCGGATATCTGGGTGCGGGCGTAAAAGCTGTCGACTGGCCACCGGAGATGATCCGCGAGGTCAGTTATGGCCCGTTGGCCGCGATTGGCGAGGGTGCCCGTCGCACTTGGACCATGAGCATTCTGACACTCGATTCACTGAAGAAAATGCTGTTCGGCGAGCTCTCGGTAAAAAACTTGAGTGGACCGATAACCATTGCTAAAGTGGCGGGCGCTTCTGCCCAGTCGGGCGTCGCTGATTTCCTGAATTTCCTTGCTTATCTGAGTATTAGCCTGGGAGTTCTGAATTTGCTGCCCATTCCTGTACTGGATGGGGGGCATTTGTTGTTTTATCTGATCGAGTGGGCGCGTGGTCGTCCCTTGTCGGATCGGGTGCAAGGTTGGGGGATACAGATCGGTATCAGTTTGGTGGTCGGGGTGATGTTGCTTGCTCTGGTCAACGATCTGGGTCGACTGTAACGCTTCGCTGAATTGCGAATCTGCCGCATTTTGCGGCAGTTTGTTTATTGCCAGTTGGAATAAGAAAGGACTTCATGAAACGTCTGCTGCTAACTGCGGTTCTCACCGTATTGATGATCGCCGAAGTTCACGCCGAGTCCTTCACTATCTCTGATATTCGCGTCAATGGCCTCCAGCGGGTCTCCGCGGGTAGCGTCTTTGGTGCCTTGCCGTTGAACGTCGGTGAGCAGGCGGATGATCGTCGCCTGGTGGAATCCACTCGTGCGTTGTTCAAAACCGGTTTCTTTCAAGATATCCAGCTGGGCCGCGAAGGCAACGTTCTGGTCATCACGGTCGTCGAGCGTCCGTCGGTCGCCAGTATCGAAATCGAAGGCAACAAGGCGATCTCGACTGAAGACCTGATGAAAGGTCTCAAGCAATCCGGTCTGGCCGAAGGCGAAATCTTCCAGCGTGCCACCCTCGAAGGTGTGCGTAACGAGCTGCAACGTCAGTACGTCGCGCAAGGTCGCTACTCGGCTACGGTCGATACCGAAGTGGTATCGCAACCGCGTAACCGTGTCGGCCTGAAAGTGAAGATCAACGAAGGCACCGTTGCGGCCATTCAGCACATCAACGTGGTGGGCAACACGGTTTTCCCTGAGGAAGACCTGACCGACCTGTTCGAACTGAAAACCACCAACTGGCTGTCGTTCTTCAAGAACGACGACAAGTACGCCCGTGAAAAACTGTCCGGTGACCTGGAGCGTCTGCGTTCCTACTACCTGGATCGTGGCTATATCAACATGGATATCGCTTCGACGCAGGTGTCGATCACCCCGGACAAGAAACACGTCTACATCACTGTCAACGTCACCGAAGGCGAGAAGTACACCGTTCGTGACGTCAAGCTCAGTGGTGATCTGAAAGTCCCTGAAGATCAGGTCAAGTCCCTGCTGCTGGTGCAGAAGGGGCAGGTGTTCTCGCGCAAACTGATGACCACCACGTCCGAGCTGATCACCCGTCGTCTGGGTAACGAGGGCTACACCTTCGCCAACGTCAACGGTGTTCCTCAGCCACACGATGACGATCACACTGTGGACATCCTGTTTGCTGTCGATCCGGGCAAGCGTGCCTACGTCAACCGCATCAACTTCCGTGGCAACACCAAGTCCGAAGACGAAGTGCTGCGTCGTGAAATGCGTCAGATGGAAGGTGGCTGGGCTTCGACTTACCTGATCGACCAGTCCAAGACCCGTCTTGAGCGTCTGGGCTTCTTTAAAGAAGTCAACGTCGAAACCCCGGCTGTTCCGGGTGTCGACGACCAGGTTGACGTGAACTACGCCGTTGAAGAACAGGCGTCCGGTTCGATTACCGCCAGTGTCGGTTTCGCCCAGAGCGCCGGTCTGATCCTCGGTGGTTCGATCACCCAGAACAACTTCCTTGGTACCGGTAACCGCGTCAGCATCGGTTTGACCCGCAGCGAATACCAGAGCCGCTACAACTTCGGCTACGTTGACCCGTACTGGACTGCCGATGGCGTGAGCCTGGGTTACAACGCGTTCTATCGCACCACTGACTACAAAGACCTCGACGTCGACGTAGCAAGCTATGCGGTAGACAGCCTGGGTGCCGGCGTGAACGTTGGCTACCCGATCAGCGAGACTTCGCGCCTGACCTTTGGTCTGTCCGCTCAGCAGGACACGATCAAGACCGGTACTTACACCGTTGACGAGATTTTCGACTTCGTTAACAAGGAAGGCGACAAGTACCTGAACTTCAAGGCTTCGGCCGGCTGGTCCGAATCGACCCTGAACAAAGGCGTGCTGCCGACCCGTGGTCGTTCGCAGAGCCTGACGCTGGAATCGACCATTCCAGGTAGCGATCTGTCTTTCTACAAACTCGATTACCGTGGTCAGTTGTTCCAGCCGATCAGCGAGAACTACACCCTGCGTCTGCACACCGAATTGGGTTATGGCGACGGTTATGGTTCGACTGACGGCTTGCCGTTCTATGAAAACTACTATGCTGGTGGTTTCAACTCGGTTCGTGGCTTCAAGGACAGCACCCTCGGCCCGCGCAGTACGCCGAGCCGTGGTACCAACCCGGGCACGCTGGCTGACCCGGACCAGGATCCACTGCCGTTCGGTGGTAACGTCCTGATCCAGGGTGGTGTCGAGGTTCTGTTCCCGCTGCCGTTCGTGAAAGATCAACGCTCCCTGCGTACCTCGGTATTCTGGGATGTGGGTAACGTATTTGACTCGCAGTGCAAGGACACTACCAATGCGAACGGCTCGACGTCGAACACCAAGTGTAACGACATCAGCCTGAGCAACATGGCCAGTTCCGTGGGTGTGGGCGTGACCTGGGTCACCGCACTGGGTCCTCTGAGCTTCGCGTTGGCCATGCCGATCAAGAAACCGGATGAGGCTGAAACTCAAGTGTTCCAATTCTCCCTCGGCCAGACGTTCTAAGTGTCTGACCCAAGATAACGACAATGGATTTTGTAGGAGTGCATCGTGCGTAAGTTGACTCAATTGGTTCTCCTGGCCTCCTTGATGGTGGCAGGCCCGGCATTTGCCGACATGAAAATTGCCGTTCTGAACTATCAGATGGCTTTGCTGGAATCCGACGCTGCGAAGAAATACGCCGTGGATGCCGAGAAGAAGTTCGGTCCGCAACTGACCAAGCTGAAAACGCTGGAAAGCAGCGCCAAGGGTATTCAGGATCGTCTGATGGCCGGTGGCGACAAAATGCAGCAAGGTGAGCGTGAGCGTCTGGAGCTGGAATTCAAGCAAAAGGCCCGCGACTTCCAGTTCCAGTCCAAAGAGCTGAACGAAGCCAAAGCTGTTGCCGACCGCGAAATGCTCAAGCAACTGAAGCCGAAGCTGGACAGCGCAGTGGAAGAAGTCATCAAGAAAGGTGGTTTTGACCTGGTGTTCGAGCGTGGCGCAGTCATCGATGTCAAACCTCAGTACGACATCACGCGCCAGGTAATCGAGCGCATGAATCAGCTGAAGTAACCCATGACCGTGACTATCAAGCTCGGCCAGTTGGCCGAGTTCCTCGGCGCCACCCTGCGTGGCGACCCTGAGACGAAAATTACTGGGCTAGCCACTTTGCAAGAGGCTGGCCCAGCTCAGTTGAGCTTTCTGGCAAACCCTCAATATCGCAAATATCTGGCCGGCTCGCAGGCAGCTGCATTGCTGCTCAAAGAAGCTGATGCCGAAGGTTTTGCCGGTAATGCGTTGGTGGTGCCGGATCCTTACCTGGCTTACGCGCGAATCTCGCATCTGTTCGATCCCAAGCCAAAAGCCACTGCGGGTATTCATCCGTCAGCGGTCATCGCGGCGGACGCGGTGGTTGATCCAACCGCCAGCATCGGCCCTTTTGTAGTGATCGAGGCCGGTGCGCGAATTGGTGCGCAAGTGACCTTGGGCGCGCATTGCGTTGTCGGTGCCCGCAGCGAAATCGGTGAAGGCGGCTGGCTTGCCCCGCGCGTGACGCTGTATCACGACGTGCGCATCGGCAAGCGTGTGGTGATTCAGTCCGGTGCCGTGCTCGGCGGTGAAGGCTTCGGCTTTGCCAACGAAAAAGGTATCTGGCAGAAAATCGCGCAGATCGGTGGCGTGACCATCGGCGACGATGTCGAGATTGGCGTGAATACCGCCATCGACCGCGGCGCTCTGGCCGATACCGTGATCGGCAATGGTGTGAAGCTCGACAACCAGATCCAGATCGCCCACAACGTTCAGGTTGGTGATCACACCGCCATGGCGGCGTGCGTCGGGATCTCCGGCAGCACCAAAATCGGCAAGCACTGCATGCTCGCTGGCGGTGTTGGCCTGGTCGGCCACATTGATATTTGCGACAACGTTTTCCTGACCGGGATGACCATGGTGACCCACTCGATTACCGAGCCAGGCGCCTATTCTTCCGGCACAGCCATGCAACCGGCGGCCGAATGGCGCAAAAGCGCGGCCCGCATCCGTCAGCTCGATGACATCGCGCGACGGTTGAAACAGCTGGAAAAGCGCGTAGGGGAAGTGACCCCTGACGGCAATGCTTCATCAGATGGCTGATACCATTTCCATATCAAGTGTGCACAGCCTCTAGACTGCCTCCTTGATTTGCTAGAGGAGTGCGCGTCAGTCGCGCTCCCAATCTTTACATAGGCTTCCCCCCGAAATGATGGACATCAACGAGATTCGCGAATACCTGCCTCACCGTTACCCGTTCCTGCTGGTGGACCGGGTGGTGGAACTGGACACTGAAGGCAAGCGCATTCGCGCCTACAAGAATGTCAGCATCAATGAACCGTTCTTCAATGGTCACTTCCCGGCGCATCCAATCATGCCGGGCGTACTGATCATCGAAGCGATGGCTCAGGCTGCCGGGATCCTCGGTTTCAAAATGCTCGATGTGAAGCCTGCCGATGGCACGCTTTATTACTTCGTCGGTTCCGACAAGCTGCGCTTCCGCCAGCCGGTGTTGCCGGGCGATCAACTGATTCTTGAAGCCAAGTTCATCAGCTGCAAGCGTCAGATCTGGAAGTTCGAATGCCAGGCTTCGGTCGATGGCAAGCCGGTCTGCTCGGCTGAAATCATCTGCGCGGAACGCAAGCTATGAGTTTGATTGACCCTC
Organism: Pseudomonas sp. CH61; assembly: GCF_059429415.1. Taxonomy (NCBI): domain Bacteria; kingdom Pseudomonadati; phylum Pseudomonadota; class Gammaproteobacteria; order Pseudomonadales; family Pseudomonadaceae; genus Pseudomonas; species Pseudomonas sp. CH61. The sequence goes on from NZ_CM182098.1 coordinate 520,162, forward strand.
GCGCAATCATCGATCCATCGGCCGTCCTGGCTGATGGCGTCGAGGTCGGCCCGTGGTCGATCATCGGCGCAGGTGTGGAAATCGGCGAGGGTACCGTGATCGGGCCGCATGTAATCCTCAAAGGCCCGACCCGCATCGGCAAGCACAATCGCATCTACCAGTTTTCCTCGGTAGGCGAAGACACGCCCGATCTGAAATACAAAGGCGAAGAAACCCGTCTGGTGATCGGTGACCACAACGTCATCCGCGAAGGCGTGACGATCCACCGTGGCACCGTTCAGGACCGTTCGGAAACCACGCTGGGCGATCACAACCTGATCATGGCCTATGCCCATATCGGTCACGACAGCGTCATCGGCAACCACTGCATTCTGGTCAACAACACCGCGTTGGCCGGCCATGTGCACGTGGATGACTGGGCGATTCTCTCCGGGTTCACCCTGGTTCACCAGTATTGCCATATCGGCGCCCACAGCTTTTCCGGCATGGGCACCGCCATCGGCAAGGACGTTCCGGCGTTCGTCACCGTGTTCGGCAACCCTGCCGAAGCACGCAGCATGAACTTCGAAGGCATGCGCCGTCGCGGTTTCAGCGAGGACGCGATCCACACCCTGCGTCGCGCTTACAAAACCGTCTATCGCCAAGGCCTTACGGTTGAACAGGCATTGGCCGAGTTGGCCGAGCCTGCTGCGCAGTTCCCGGAAGTCGCGATATTCCGTGACTCCATTCAGTCGTCGACTCGCGGCATCACTCGCTGATCATGGCCAATCTGCGTATTGCGCTGGTGGCGGGTGAAGCTTCCGGTGACATTCTCGGCGCCGGCCTCATGCGCGCGCTCAAGGCACAGCATCCGGCGGTCGAGTTCATCGGCGTCGGCGGCCCGTTGATGCAGGCCGAAGGGCTGACGTCCTACTTTCCCATGGAGCGCTTGTCGGTCATGGGCCTGGTGGAAGTCCTCGGCCGTTTGCGTGAATTGCTCAAGCGCCGCAAGGACCTGATCGCCACGCTCATCGCCGAGAAGCCCGACGCGTTCATCGGTATCGACGCGCCGGACTTCAATCTCAACATTGAATTGAAGCTGCGTCAGGCCGGGATCAAAACCGTGCATTACGTCAGCCCTTCGGTGTGGGCGTGGCGGCAGAAGCGTGTGCTGAAGATCCGCGAAGGCTGTGACCTGATGCTGACGCTGCTGCCGTTCGAAGCAAAATTTTACGAAGAGAAGGGCGTGCCAGTGCGGTTCGTCGGTCACACCCTGGCCGATACCATTCCATTGGAGGCCGATCGTGCTGCGGCCCGTGCCGAGCTGGGCCTGCCCGACGGCCCGCTGGTGGCGTTGATGCCCGGCAGTCGCGGCGGCGAAGTGTCTCGACTGGGTGCGCTGTTCCTTGATACTGCCGAACGCCTGCGTGCGTTGCGCCCGGGTTTGCGCTTTGTCATCCCGTGCGCCAACCCGGAGCGCCGTGCGCAGCTTGAAGAGCTACTCGCCGGACGTGATCTGCCGGTGACCCTGCTCGATGGCAAATCGCATCTGGCCTTGGCGGCGTGCAATGCGGTGTTGATCGCCTCCGGCACGGCCACATTGGAAGCGCTGCTGTACAAGCGGCCGATGGTGGTGGCGTACCGCTTGGCACCGCTGACGTTCTGGATTCTCAAGCGCATGGTCAAGAGCCCGTACGTGTCCTTGCCGAACCTGCTGGCCCAGCGTCTGCTGGTCCCGGAATTGTTGCAGGATGATGCAACGGTCGAAGCACTGGCGCAGACCCTGTCGCCATTGATCGAAGGTGGCGAAGAACAGACGCGCGGCTTTGATGAGATTCACCGCACATTGCGGCTGGACGCCTCCAATCAGGCGGCGGACGCCGTCCTTAACCTGATCGGTCAGACACGATGAGCAAGACAAGCATGCAGATGGGCCTGGATTTCACCTTGGTCGCCGAAGTTGAAGAACTGGTGGCCGGCGTTGATGAAGTCGGTCGTGGCCCTTTGTGCGGTGCGGTGGTGACGGCGGCGGTGATCCTCGATCCGAACCGGCCGATCCTCGGTCTCAACGACTCGAAGAAACTCACCGAAGCCAAGCGCGAAAAGCTCTACGACGAAATCATCGAGAAGTCCCTGAGCTGGTGCATTGCCCGCGCCGAAGTCGAAGAAATCGACGAGCTGAACATTTTGCACGCAACCATGTTGGCCATGCAGCGCGCGGTGGCCGGCCTGCACATTCAGCCGAAGCTGGCGATGATCGACGGCAACCGCTGCCCGCAACTGCCGATGCGCGCCGAAGCGGTCGTGCAGGGCGACGGCAAGGTCCCGGCTATCGCTGCGGCGTCGATTCTGGCTAAAGTCAGTCGCGACCGTGAAATGGCTGCGTTCGAATTGATCTACCCGGGTTACGGCATCGGTGGTCACAAAGGCTATCCGACGCCCGTCCATCTGGAAGCGTTGGTGCGGCTTGGCCCGACGCCGATTCATCGGCGCTCGTTCGCTCCGGTGCGTCAGGCTTATGAAGCGCTGGAAGGTCTGACGCAGGTTTAGTCGCAAGGCTGATGTTTTGTTCGAGGCCCGGTACAATCCGGGCCTTGTTGTCTCTATGTAACTGGACAGGATCACTATGCCGGCTTCATTCGTTCATCTACGCCTGCACACTGAATACTCCCTGGTCGACGGGCTGGTACGGATCAAGCCGCTGGTCAAGGCGCTGACGGCCATGAACATGCCGGCGGTCGCGGTCACCGACCAGAACAACATGTGTTCTCTGGTCAAATTCTATAAAAACACCATGGGCGCAGGCATCAAGCCGATTTGCGGCGCCGACCTGTGGCTGTCGAACAAAGACCCGGACGCACCGCTGAGCCGGCTCAGCCTGTTGGTGATGAACGCCAAGGGCTATCGCAACCTCACCGAGTTGATCTCGCGCGGTTTCATCGAAGGTCAGCGCAACGGCATGATCATTGTCGAGCGTGAGTGGGTTGCTGAAGCCAACGAAGGCCTGATCATGCTGTCCGCCGCCAAAGAAGGCGAGATCGGCATGGCCATGATCGGCGGCAACCCGGCCGAAGCCGAAGTGCTGGCGCGTGAATGGATGGCGGTGTTCCCGGATCGTTTCTATCTGGAAATCCAGCGCACCAATCGTCCCAACGATGAAGAACAACTGCACGGTGCCGTCGCCCTCGCCGACAAACTCGGCGCGCCGCTGGTGGCGACCAACGATGTGCGCTTCATCAAGCAGGAAGACTTCGCCGCCCACGAAACCCGCGTCTGCATCGGTGAGGGCCGCGCCCTCGACGATCCGCGGCGTTCGAAGAATTACAGCGATCAGCAATACCTGAAAAGCGCCGAGGAGATGATCGAGCTGTTCAGCGATATTCCCGACGCCATCGAAAACACCGTCGAGATTGCCAAGCGCTGCAACATCGAAGTCAAACTGGGCACGCACTTTTTGCCCAACTTCCCGATTCCCGATGGCATGACCATCGATGAATATTTCCGCAAAGTCTCCTTCGACGGTCTCGAAGAACGCTTGTCGGTGCTGCTACCCAAAGACACCACCGAAGACTACGAAGCCAAGCGTCAGGTCTATGTCGACCGCTTGAATTTCGAGCTGGATATCATCATCCAGATGGGCTTCCCCGGTTACTTCCTGATCGTGATGGACTTTATCCAGTGGGCCAAGAACAACGGCGTACCGGTAGGTCCCGGCCGTGGGTCGGGTGCCGGATCGCTGGTGGCCTACGTGCAGAAGATCACCGACCTCGACCCGCTGGAATACGACCTGCTGTTCGAACGTTTCCTTAACCCGGAACGGGTCTCGATGCCCGACTTCGACGTCGACTTCTGCATGGACGGTCGTGACCGCGTGATCGACTACGTGGCCGAGAAGTACGGCCGCAACGCGGTCAGCCAGATCATCACCTTCGGTTCCATGGCCGCCAAGGCTGTGGTGCGCGACGTGGCGCGGGTGCAGGGCAAGTCCTATGGCCTGGCGGATCGTCTGTCGAAGATGATTCCGTTTGAAGTCGGCATGACCCTGGAAAAAGCCTACGAGCAGGAAGAGATCCTCCGTGACTTCATCAAAGTTGATGAAGAGGCTGCGGAAATCTGGGAGATGGCGCGCAAGCTCGAAGGCGTGGTGCGTAACGTCGGTAAACACGCCGGTGGTGTGGTAATCGCGCCGACCAAGCTGACTGACTTTTCGCCGATCTATTGCGACGAGGCCGGTGACGGTCTGGTAACCCAGTTCGACAAGGACGACGTTGAAGCCGCCGGTCTGGTGAAGTTCGACTTCCTCGGTCTGCGCACGCTGACGGTGATCGACTGGGCGCTGAAAACCATCAACCGCGACCGCGCCAAGGTCAACGAGCCGCCGTTGGACATTGCGTTCATCCCGCTCGACGACAAGCCTACGTATACGTTGTTGCAAAAAGCTGAAACCACAGCGGTGTTCCAGCTTGAGTCCCGAGGTATGAAAGAGCTGATCAAAAAGCTCAAGCCCGACTGCCTGGAAGACTTGATCGCACTGGTGGCCCTGTTCCGTCCGGGCCCACTTCAATCGGGCATGGTTGACGACTTTATCAACCGTAAGCACGGTCGCGCCGAGCTGGCGTATCCGCACTCCGATTACCAATACGAAGGCCTCAAGCCTGTGTTGGCGCCGACTTACGGCATCATCCTGTATCAGGAACAGGTGATGCAGATTGCCCAGGTCATGGCCGGTTACACACTAGGTGGTGCGGACATGCTCCGTCGCGCCATGGGTAAGAAAAAGCCCGAAGAAATGGCCAAGCAGCGCGGCGGCTTCATTGAAGGTTGCAAGACCAACAATATTGACGCTGATCTCGCGGGTAACATTTTTGACCTGGTGGAAAAATTCGCCGGTTACGGTTTCAACAAGTCTCACTCCGCCGCTTATGGTCTGGTTTCCTATCAGACCGCTTGGCTGAAAACGCACTACCCGGCGCCGTTCATGGCTGCGGTACTGTCGGCGGATATGCACAACACCGACAAGGTCGTGACCTTGATCGAAGAAATTCGCACCATGAAGCTGCGCCTCGACGCGCCGGATGTGAATACTTCGGAGTTCAAGTTCACGGTGAACGATGAGGGCCGGATCATTTATGGCCTGGGCGCGATCAAAGGCGTAGGCGAGGGGCCGGTTGAGGCGATCACTGAGGCGCGTCTGGCGGGGCCATTCAAGGACCTGTTCGATTTCTGCGCCCGGGTCGACCTCAAACGCATCAACAAACGCACGCTCGACGGCTTGATTCGCAGCGGCGCTCTGGATCGCCTTGGTCCGTACTTCCACGATGAGCAAAAAGCCTACCAGGCCAACATCGACCGCAACCGCGCGGTGCTGCTGACGGCCATGGAAGAGGCGATCAAGGCCGCCGAACAAACTGCACGCACTCAGGACAGCGGGCACTCGGACCTGTTCGGTGGACTGTTCGTCGAAGAAGACGCTGACGTTTACGCCAACCATCGCAAGGCCAAGGAGTTGACGCTCAAGGAGCGGCTCAAAGGAGAGAAAGATACCCTGGGCCTGTACCTGACCGGTCACCCGATTGATGAATACGAAGGTGAAATCCGTCGTTTCGCCCGCCAGCGCATCATTGATCTGAAACCGGCGCGTGATACCCAGACCGTCGCGGGCATGATCATTGCGCTGCGGGTCATGAAGAACAAGAAGGGCGACAAGATGGGGTTCATCACCCTGGATGACCGCTCTGGACGCATCGAGGCCTCGCTGTTTTCCGAGTCGTTCCATGCGGCGCAGTCGTTGTTGCAGACTGACGCGATGGTGGTCGTCGAAGGCGAGGTCAGCAATGACGACTTCTCCGGGGGGCTGAAGCTGCGGGTCAAGCGCGTGATGAGCATGGAAGACGCCCGGACCAACCTGGCCGAAAGCCTGCGTCTGAAGCTTCAGACTCAGGACTTGAAAGGCGATCAGCTACGCTGGTTGGGCGATCTGCTCAAGCGTCACCGCGGCGCTTGCCCGATCACCATGGAGTACACCAGTCCGGATGCGAAGACCTTGCTGCAGTTTGGCGAGACCTGGCGAATCGACCCGGCGGATGCCTTGATTCAGGCTCTGCGTGACCAGTTCGGGCGAGACAACGTCTTCCTCCAATACCGTTGACCGGCAAGTGCCATCATGGCGCTTGCCCGCAACCTGAATTTTTAATCTCGACCTCAGCGCGCCTCTCCCTTAAGGTAGGGCGCGAATAGACAACCGGCCGGCCCAAGCTCATTTGGGACACGACCCAAGACGGACGCCTATGAACCCGAATTTTCTAGATTTCGAACAGCCGATCGCCGACCTGCAAGCCAAGATCGAAGAGTTGCGCTTGGTCGGTAATGACAATTCGCTGAATATCGGCGATGAGATCTCCCGCCTGCAGGACAAAAGCAAAACGCTGACCGAAGACATCTTCGGCAAGCTGACCAGCTGGCAGATCGCACGCCTGGCGCGTCACCCGAAACGCCCGTACACCCTCGACTATATCGAGCACATCTTCACCGAGTTCGACGAACTGCACGGCGACCGTCACTTCTCTGACGACGCGGCAATCGTTGGCGGTATCGCCCGTCTGGAAGACCAGCCGGTGATGATCATCGGTCACCAGAAAGGCCGTGAAGTCCGTGAGAAGGTGCGCCGCAACTTCGGCATGCCGCGTCCGGAAGGCTACCGCAAGGCTTGCCGTCTGATGGAGATGGCCGAGCGTTTCAAAATGCCGATCCTGACCTTCATCGATACCCCGGGCGCCTATCCTGGTATCGACGCTGAAGAGCGTAACCAGAGCGAAGCGATTGCCTGGAACCTGCGTGTGATGTCGCGTCTGAAGACCCCGATCATTGCCACCGTTATCGGTGAAGGTGGTTCCGGCGGTGCACTGGCGATTGGTGTCTGCGATCAGCTGAACATGCTGCAATACTCGACCTACGCGGTGATCTCGCCGGAAGGTTGCGCTTCGATTCTGTGGAAAACCGCTGAAAAGGCGCCGGATGCTGCTGAAGCGATGGGTATCACCGCTGAGCGTCTGAAAGGCCTGGGCATTGTCGACAAGGTGATTGGCGAGCCTCTGGGCGGCGCGCACCGTGATCCGGCTGCCGCCGCTGCATCGATCCGTGCCGAGCTGAGCTCGCAACTGGCGATGCTGAAGAAGTTCGATAACGAAGCGCTGTTGAAGCGTCGTTATGATCGACTGATGAGCTACGGTCTCTAAGTCGAACGCAATACCTCTGTAGGAGTGAGCCTGCTCGCGATGAGGGCGTAACATTCAACCAATGTGTTGGCTGTCACACCGCTATCGCGAGCAGGCTCACTCCTACATTTGTTTTGGGGCAAAGAGTTAGATATGGGTCAGTCCATGATTGATTTGCCTTCCCGGCTTCTGCGCAACCTTGAGCCTTGGCGCAATGCCGCTCATTGGCGCATTGCCTTCTCTGGTGGTCTCGATTCCACCGTCCTGCTGCATCTGCTCGCCGATCTCGCAAAAACCGAATCTCTCCCCCCGTTAAGCGCTGTTCATATCCATCACGGTCTTCAGGCTGCGGCTGATGCGTGGCCACAACACTGCCAGTCTGTCTGTGATGCGCTGGGGGTGCCGTTGCTGATTGAGCGGGTGAAGGTGCAGCCGGGTGCGAGTCTGGAGCGAGCGGCGCGGGATGCGCGGTACGCCGTGTTCGGTTCACTGACGCAAGCCAATGATCTGTTGCTGACAGGTCAGCATCGCGATGATCAGGCGGAAACGCTGTTGTTTCGACTCATGCGTGGTGCGGGTGTGCGCGGATTGGCGGGGATACCTGCACAGCGGCCAGTGGGGCAGGGCATGCTGATTCGCCCGTTGCTGGACGTCTCTCGTTCCGAACTGGAGGCGTATGCGCAGGCTCATCAATTGCGCTGGATTGAGGACCCGTCGAATCAGGATCGACAGTTTTCGCGCAATTACCTGCGGCATCAGGTCATGCCGTTGCTGACCGAGCGCTGGCCGCAAGCGCAGGCGAGCATGGTCCGCAGCGCCGCGCATCTGCGTGAGGCCAAGGGACTGCTTGATGAGTTGGCGCAGATCGATCTGACAACCGCCGCCACCGCGCATGATTTCGAATGGCTGGGGCTGCCTTCGCTGGAACTGGCGCCGCTGGCTGCGCTGTCTGCTGCGCGTCAACGAAATGTAATCAGCCATTGGCTCGAACCGCTGACCCGTTTGCCCGACACTGACCATTGGTCGGGTTGGACCGATCTCTGCGAAGCCGGCCACGACGCTTCACCCGTTTGGCGCCTGGCCGACGGTGAGTTGCACCGAAGCGCCGGTCGTGTGTGGTGGCTCAGCGGTGACTGGCTGCGTTCACCAGTGATCGGGTGCGAGTGGCAGAGCCCGGCGTCAGCGCTACGCTTGGCCGATAACGGACGTGTCATGCTCAGCGGGCAGACTCCTTCCGTGCCGCTGCGCATTGCCTATCGTCAGGGCGGCGAAGTCATGCAGGTCGCGGATCGCGGTCACCGTGATCTCAAGCGCCTGCTCAATGAGCGCGCGGTGCCGGGCTTCGTCCGTGGCAGATTGCCGCTGCTGTTTCGCGGCGATGAATTGCTCGCGGTGGCGAACCTGCCGGGGCTTGATGGCAATGAGCTGGACGGCTGGAAATTGCATTGGCAGCCAACAGACGAAGATCAAGGTTTGAGCTGAAAGGAGCATTCCGGTAGACTACGCTCCCTTCTTGATACAACTTCTGTGGATTCGCCTGAATTGCAGGAGTTGCCGATTACCAAGCAGTCTTTGCTGGGCGATTCCAAAAAATGTGTAGCGAGCAACGTACCGGTGTTTCACCTGCCGGTCTGTCCCAACGCGGCGGTTTTTTTGAAAGGTGCACTGTGATTAATGCAGGTGATCGGGGGCTTCGGCCTTCCTTCGCTTTCCCCGGCGGCTCGTACCGCTTTAACGCAGACTTCTAGGGTTTTTCATGACGCGCTACATATTCGTCACGGGCGGTGTTGTTTCTTCATTGGGGAAAGGCATTGCATCGGCTTCATTGGCAGCCATCCTGGAGGCGCGGGGACTTAAGGTCACCATGCTGAAGCTGGATCCGTACATCAACGTCGATCCGGGCACCATGAGCCCGTTCCAGCACGGTGAAGTGTTCGTCACCCACGACGGCGCCGAAACCGACCTGGACCTGGGTCACTACGAGCGGTTCATCCGCACGACCATGACCCAGAACAACAACTTCACCACTGGCCGTGTCTACGAGCACGTGCTGCGCAAAGAGCGCCGTGGTGACTACCTGGGTGCGACCATCCAGGTGATCCCGCACATCACCGACGAAATCAAGCGCCGCATCATCAAAGGTGCCGGTGACGCTGACGTGGCGATGGTTGAAATCGGTGGCACTGTTGGTGACATCGAGTCGCAACCGTTCCTCGAAGCCATCCGCCAACTGCGTTTCGAAGTCGGCGCCAAGCGCGCGATGCTGATGCACCTGACGCTGGTGCCGTACATCGCCACCGCTGGCGAGACCAAGACCAAACCAACTCAGCACTCGGTAAAAGAGCTGCGTTCGATCGGCCTGCAGCCGGACGTGCTGGTATGCCGTTCCGATCACCCGATCGATATCTCGTCGCGTCGCAAGATCGCTCAGTTCACCAACGTTGAAGAACGTGCGGTGATCGCGCTGGAAGACGCCGATACCATCTACAAGATCCCGGGCATCCTGCATTCGCAAGGTCTGGACGATTTCGTCGTTGAGCGTTTCGGTCTGCAATGCGGCAGCGCTGATCTGTCCGAGTGGGAAGCGGTGGTTGACGCCAAGCTGAACCCGGAACACGAAGTGACCATCGCCATGGTCGGCAAGTACATGGAGCTGCTGGACGCCTACAAGTCGCTGATCGAAGCGATGAGTCACGCCGGCATCAGCAACCGCACCAAGGTCAACCTGCGTTACATCGATTCCGAAGACATCGAAAACCAGGGCACTGCGCTGCTCGAAGGTGTCGACGCGATCCTCGTACCGGGCGGCTTCGGTCTGCGCGGCGTGGAAGGCAAGATCACTGCGGTTCAGTACGCTCGCGAAAACAAGGTTCCGTACCTGGGTATCTGCCTCGGTATGCAAGTGGCGGTCATTGAGTTCGCCCGTAATGTGATGGGCTGGAAAGACGCCAACTCCACCGAGTTCGATCGCGCCAGCGGCCATCCGGTTGTCGGTCTGATCACCGAGTGGGAAGACGCGACCGGTGCCGTTGAAGTGCGTACCGAGTCGTCCGACCTGGGTGGCACCATGCGCCTCGGCGCTCAGGACTGCCTGCTCGAAGCCGGCTCCAAGGTGCACGACTGCTACGGCAAGGACGTGATCGTCGAGCGTCACCGTCACCGTTACGAAGTGAACAACAACCTGCTGCCACAACTGATCGAAGCCGGCCTGAAAATCTCTGGTCGCTCCGCTGATGCTGCGCTGGTTGAAGTGGTAGAAGCAGCCGATCACCCATGGTTCGTTGCTTGCCAGTTCCACCCAGAGTTCACCTCGACACCACGCGATGGCCACCCGCTGTTCAGCGGTTTCGTCAAAGCAGCGTTGGCTCAACACCAGAAGAAGGCGTAACCCCGATGGCACAGAAGATCATCCGCGTCGGCGACATCGAGATTGCCAACGACAAACCCATGGTGCTGTTCGGCGGCATGAACGTGCTGGAAAGCCGTGACATGGCCATGCAGGTTTGCGAAGAGTACGTAAAGGTCACCGAAAAACTCGGTATCCCTTACGTGTTCAAGGCCAGTTTCGACAAGGCCAACCGGTCTTCTGTGCATTCGTATCGTGGCCCTGGCCTGGAAGAGGGCATGCGCATCTTCCAGGACATCAAACAAGCCTTCGGCGTACCGATCATCACCGACGTCCACGAGCCTGATCAGGCCGCGGTCGTCGCTGAGGTCTGCGACATCATTCAACTGCCGGCCTTCCTGTCGCGCCAGACCGATCTGGTCGTCGCGATGGCCAAGACCAACGCAGTGATCAATATCAAGAAAGCCCAGTTCCTCGCGCCTCAGGAAATGAAACACATCCTGAGCAAGTGCGTGGAAGCGGGTAATGACCAACTGATCCTCTGCGAGCGTGGTTCGAGCTTCGGCTACAACAACCTCGTGGTCGATATGCTCGGCTTCGGCATCATGAAGCAGTTCGAGTACCCGGTTTTCTTCGACGTGACCCACGCGCTGCAAATGCCTGGCGGTCGTTCCGACTCCGCCGGCGGTCGCCGTGCGCAGGTTCTGGATTTGGCCAAGGCCGGCATGAGCCAGTCGCTGGCGGGTCTGTTCCTCGAAGCACATCCGGATCCGGACAACGCCAAATGCGACGGCCCTTGCGCCTTGCGTCTGGACAAACTGGAGCCATTTCTGGCCCAGCTCAAAGCTTTGGACGAACTGGTGAAGAGTTTTCCGACGGTAGAAACCGCGTAACACTCAATTCTCCGGTAAAGTACCGCACGATTTGTCGCACATGCCTTCGGGCATGTGCGTTGTCGTCTGCAAGCTGCCCGCTGCACACCACTTGCCGACGGTAAAAAGATTTCCTCTAGCTGCGTCGTTTTCGTCAACTTTGGAGTGTTTACAACAATGGCAAAAATCGTCGACATCAAAGGTCGTGAAGTTCTCGACTCCCGTGGCAATCCCACCGTGGAAGCGGACGTGCTTCTCGACAACGGCATCATCGGCAGCGCTTGCGCGCCGTCCGGTGCATCCACTGGCTCGCGTGAAGCGCTCGAGCTGCGTGATGGCGACAAGAGCCGTTATCTGGGCAAGGGCGTGCTCAAAGCGGTAGCCAACATCAACGGTCCGATCCGCGATCTGCTGCTGGGCACCGACCCAAGCGACCAGAAAGCCCTGGATCACGCGATGATCAAGCTCGACGGTACTGAAAACAAGGCAACTCTGGGCGCCAACGCCATCCTCGCGGTGTCCCTGGCTGCGGCCAAGGCTGCTGCACAGGACCAGGACCTGCCGCTGTACGCACACATCGCCAACCTCAACGGCACTCCGGGTGTCTACTCGATGCCGGTACCGATGATGAACATCATCAACGGTGGCGAGCACGCCGATAACAACGTCGACATCCAGGAATTCATGGTGCAGCCGGTTGGCGCCAAGTCTTTCTCGGAAGGTCTGCGCATGGGCACCGAGATTTTCCATCACTTGAAAGCTGTGTTGAAGGCCCGTGGCCTGAGCACTGCCGTTGGCGACGAAGGCGGTTTCGCACCGAACCTGGCGTCCAACGAAGACGCGTTGAAAGTGATCTCCGAAGCTGTGGCCAACGCCGGTTACAAGCTGGGCACCGACGTGACCCTGGCGCTGGACTGCGCGGCCAGCGAATTCTACGAAGACGGCAAGTACAACCTGTCTGGCGAAGGCCAGGTGTTCACCGCTGAAGGTTTCGCTGACTACCTGAAAGGTCTGACCGAACGTTATCCGATCATCTCGATCGAAGACGGTCTGGACGAGTCCGACTGGGCTGGCTGGAAAATCCTCACCGACAAGATCGGCGAGAAGGTTCAACTGGTAGGCGACGACCTGTTCGTGACCAACACCAAGATCCTGAAAGAGGGCATCGATAAAAACATCGCCAACTCGATCCTGATCAAGTTCAACCAGATCGGCACCCTGACCGAAACCCTGGAAGCCATCCAGATGGCCAAGGCTGCCGGTTACACCGCAGTGATCTCGCACCGTTCGGGCGAAACCGAAGATTCGACCATTGCCGACCTGGCTGTGGGCACCTCGGCTGGCCAGATCAAGACCGGTTCGCTGTGCCGTTCCGACCGCGTTTCCAAGTACAACCAACTGCTGCGTATCGAAGAGCAGTTGAATGGCAAGGCCAAGTACAACGGTCGCAGCGAGTTTCGCGGCTAAGTACAAATCGATGGAAGGACACCGGATTGTGTCGAAAAAGTCGTGACAGCGATGGATTTGCCACTAATCTGATGCCTTAACAGCACAAGCCTGGGTCTTCCAGGCTTCGTGCTATCAGATGCTTCAAAGTTTTGGCGTGGCTGTCTTTTTTCACTGGATACCTGATATTCGATGCGCAGTCCTTACTGGTTGTTTCTCGTTTTGCTCTTGCTACTGGCCGGTCTGCAGTACCGCCTGTGGGTGGGCAATGGCAGTCTGGCGCAAGTCGCCGAGCTGAATCAGCAGATTGCTGATCAACACGCCGAGAACGAAGGTTTGCTGGAGCGCAACCGAGTGATGGACGCTGAAGTCAGCGAGTTGAAAAAGGGCATGGAGACCGTTGAAGAGCGGGCTCGTCACGAACTGGGCATGGTCAAGGACGGCGAAACCCTTTACCAGTTGGCCCAATGATCAATTCCCTGCCGGCCTTCTGGGCCGTGATTCCTGCCGCGGGCGTCGGTGCCCGAATGGCTGCGGACCGTCCCAAGCAATATCTGCAACTGGGCGGGCGCACAATTCTCGAACACAGCCTCGGCTGTTTCCTCGATCACCCAAGCCTTAAAGGGCTGGTGGTCAGTCTTGCTGTTGATGATCCTTATTGGCCGAACCTGGCGAGCGTCAACGATCCGCGTATTCAGCGGGTTGATGGCGGGGCCGAGCGTTCCGGTTCGGTGCTCAATGCCTTGCTGCATTTGCATGCGCAGGGTGCCGATGATGAGGATTGGGTACTGGTGCACGATGCGGCACGACCGAATCTGAGTCGCGAAGATCTCGACAAGTTACTGGATGAACTGGCGGATGATCCGGTCGGCGGTTTGCTCGCCGTCCCTGCGCGCGACACGTTGAAGCGGGTCGACAAGCACGGTCGGGTGGTTGAGACCGTGGATCGCAGCGTGATCTGGCAGGCGTATACGCCGCAGATGTTCCGCCTCGGTGCGTTGCATCGGGCGTTGGCGGACAGTCTGGTGGCGGATGCGGTGATTACTGACGAAGCTTCGGCGATGGAGTGGGCTGGCCTGGCGCCGCGCCTGATTGAAGGGCGGGCAGATAACCTGAAGGTGACCCGGCCGGAAGATCTGGAGTGGTTGCGCCAGCGTTGGGCTAACCGCCGCTGAGTGCAGTGGCGCCTTTCAGATTGCATTCGCGAGCAGGCTCGTTCCCACCTTTGATTTGCGCCTGACCCCAAATTTGCATTCGCCGCCGATCCCCTGTGGGAGCGAGCCTGCTCGCGAAAGCGGTAGTTCAGGCAACCCATCACTCAGCTTCGATACTCCGGCTGCTCAGCCAACCCTTCCTTGAGAAAATCCACTAACTTGCGCACCTTCGGCGACAAATGCCGCTGCTGTGGATACAACGCCCACACCGCCGTATTCGGCGGCTGATGCGCCTCCAGCAACGAAATCAACGCACCGCTGTGCAGATGCTCCAGCACGTAATAGTCCGGTAGCTGACACAACCCCACGCCTTGAAGCGCCGCATCCAGCACCGCCTGCCCACTGTTGCAGCGCCAGTTGCCCTGCACCCGTTGGGAAAATTCCCGCCCGTTTTGCTCAAGCTGCCAGATGTCCGAGCTGCCGATCAGGCAATTATGGCGACTCAACTCCGACAGACTGTGTGGGCGACCGTACCGCTCAACGTAGGACGGTGACGCGCAGAGATACATTCGTCGTGGCGCCAGGCGCGTAGCGACCAACCGCGAGTCCTGCAAGCGGCCCAAGCGAATCGCCAGATCCAGACCTTCATGCACCAGATCCAATTGGCGATTGCTCAGTTCGATATCGATGCGCAACTGCGGATACAGGCCCATGAAGCGCGTCACCAGCGGCACGATAAAACGTTCGCCGTAGGCGACGGCGCAGGTCATGCGCAGCATGCCTTTCGGTTCGCTGGTCAGATCGCCGACGGCGCGCAATGCTTCCTCGCGACCGTCCTGCAAGCGTTGGCAATGTTGCAGAAAGGTCTGCCCGGCCTCGGTCAGCGTCACCCGGCGGGTGCTGCGATAGAGCAGGCGCGTCTGAAGTCTTTCTTCCAGCCGTACGATTTGTCGACTGACGTGCGAGGACGAAACCCCGAGACGTTCGGCGGCGGCAGTGAACTGGCTGCATTCAGCAACGGCGACGAACTCGTCGATGCCTTCCCAGCGGTTTTTGGACATTGGGATTATCCCTGTATGGCAATAATGTTTTGCTTTTGTCCGGATTATTCATCGTAAAGCCATGTATTACACTCCTTGTCTGGTTTTTTATTCATTGGATTCACTGGAGAGTCAGCATGATCAAGTCGCGCGCCGCCGTTGCCTTCGAGGCCAAGAAGCCGCTGGAAATCGTAGAAGTCGATGTCGCCATGCCCAAGGCCGGTGAAGTGTTGCTGCGCGTAGTCGCTTCCGGTGTTTGCCACACTGACGCTTACACCCTGTCCGGTGCTGATCCGGAAGGCATCTTCCCGTCGATCCTCGGCCACGAAGGTGGTGCCATCGTTGAAGCCATCGGCGAGGGCGTGACTTCGGTTGCCGTAGGCGATCACGTTATTCCGCTGTACACCCCGGAATGCGGCCAGTGCAAATTCTGCAAGTCGGGCAAGACCAACCTGTGTCAGGCGATTCGCGCGACTCAGGGCAAAGGCTTGATGCCGGACGGTACTTCGCGTTTCTCCTACAAGGGCGAAACGATTTTCCACTACATGGGCACGTCGACCTTTTCGGAATACACCGTGTTGCCGGAAATCTCTGTGGCCAAGATTTCCAAGGATGCACCGCTGGAAAAGGTTTGCCTGCTCGGCTGCGGCGTCACCACCGGTATCGGTGCAGTGCTTAACACCGCCAAGGTCAAACCGGGTGACACCGTGGCCATCTTCGGTCTGGGCGGCATTGGTCTGTCTGCGGTGATCGGCGCGGTGAAAGCCAAGGCTGCGCGCATCATCGCCATCGACATCAACCCGGCCAAGTTCGAGATCGCCAAACAACTCGGCGCCACCGACTGCGTGAACCCGAAAGACTTCGATCGCCCAATCCAGGAAGTGATCGTCGACATGACCGATGGCGGCGTCGACTTCTCCTTCGAATGCATCGGCAACGTGCAACTGATGCGCGCCGCGCTTGAGTGCTGCCACAAAGGTTGGGGTGAGTCGGTGATCATCGGTGTGGCCGGTGCTGGCCAGGAAATCGCGACCCGTCCGTTCCAGTTGGTCACCGGTCGCGTCTGGCGCGGTTCGGCATTCGGCGGCGTGCGCGGTCGTACCGAGTTGCCAAGCTATGTCGACATGGCTCAGAGCGGCGAGATTCCGTTGGATACTTTCATCACCCACACCATGGGCCTGGAAGACATCAACAAGGCCTTCGACCTGATGCACGAAGGCAAGAGCATCCGTACCGTCATTCATTTCTAAAAGCAGCCCCAAGTTACAAGCTTCAAGCTGCAAGCAAAGGCGCTTTTGCCTTTTCTTGACGCTCGAAGCTTGCCACTTGCAACTGGGAGAATCCCCATGAGTCTGGAAAACATCTCCTGTCAGAAGAGTTTCGGCGGTTGGCACAAGCGCTATCGCCATCGCTCTGATGTGCTCGGCTGCGACATGGTGTTTGCCGTGTACCTGCCGCCGCAGGCGGAGCAGGGCGGCAAGCTGCCGGTGTTGTACTGGTTGTCGGGCCTGACCTGCACCGATGAGAACTTCATGCACAAGGCCGGCGCAATGCGCATGGCTGCCGAATTGGGTTTGATCATCGTTGCGCCGGACACCAGTCCGCGCGGCCCTGATGTGCCGGGCGATCCGGATGGTGCGTGGGATTTCGGTCTCGGCGCCGGGTTTTATCTGAATGCCACGCAGGAACCTTGGTCGCGCCACTATCGGATGCATGACTATGTCGTGCAGGAATTGCCTTCACTGGTTGAAGCGCATTTCCCTGCTTCGGATAAACGCAGCATCAGCGGCCACTCCATGGGCGGTCACGGTGCGTTGGTCTGCGCACTGCGAAACCCAGGTCGCTATCAATCGGTGTCGGCGTTCTCGCCAATCAACAATCCGATGGATTGTCCGTGGGGACAGAAGGCATTTTCGCGTTACCTGGGCGAAGACCGTTCGAAGTGGAAAGAGTGGGATGCCTGCGCACTGATCGCCGAAGCGCATGAAAAACTGCCGCTGCTGGTCGATCAAGGCGATCGCGATGACTTCCTCGCTACCCAGCTCAAACCCGAAGCCTTGCAACAAGTGGCAAAACAAGCGGGCCATCCGCTGACGTTGCGCCTGCAACCGGGCTACGACCACAGCTATTTCTTCATCTCAAGCTTTATAGACGACCACTTGCAGCATCATGCACGCGCCCTCAAGGGTTAATGCAGGTAGAATCACGCCCTGACAAAAATCGGGGCGTTTTTTTTATGCGTATTGGCCACGGCTATGATGTGCACCGTTTCGCTGAAGGCGATTTCATTACTCTGGGCGGCGTGCGCATTGCACACAGCTTCGGGCTGCTCGCTCATTCCGACGGTGACGTCCTGCTGCACGCCTTGAGCGATGCCTTGCTCGGCGCTGCGGCGCTGGGTGATATCGGCAAACACTTCCCGGACACCGACCCGCAATTCAAGGGCGCCGACAGCCGTGTGCTGCTGCGGCACGTGGTCGCGCTGATCCATGCCAAAGGCTGGAAAGTCGGCAACGTCGACAACACCATCGTTGCCCAGGCACCGAAAATGGCCCCGCATATCGAATCGATGCGCGCGCTGATCGCGGCGGATCTTCAAGTTGAGTTGGATCAAGTGAACGTGAAAGCTACCACCACCGAAAAGCTTGGCTTTGTCGGTCGCGAAGAAGGCATTGCCGTGCACTCCGTTGCCTTGTTGCTGCGCGCATGAATGAACTGCAATTGCTCGGCCCGCGCGCCTATGGCGAACCCCTCGGCAGTGCGGTACTGAAAGCCATCGCTGAAGATTTTCAGGTCGATGAAGTCCTCGATATCCCGTTCAGCGGCGACGGTGAACACCTGTGGATCTGGGTAGAGAAACGCGGCCTGAACACTGAAGAAGCTGCGCGGCGTATCGCCAAGGCTGCCGGCGTGCCGTTGCGCACGGTGAGCTATGCCGGCCTCAAGGATCGTCAGGCGCTGACCCGCCAGTGGTTCAGCGTGCAATTGCCGGGCAAGGCAGATCCGGATCTGTCGGCGGCGGAAAACGATACGCTGAAGATCCTCAAGACCACCCGCCACAAGCGCAAGCTGCAACGTGGCGCGCATTCGGCCAACGGTTTCACGCTGCGCCTGACCCAATTCGCCGGCGACAAAGCTGCAATCGAAGAGCGTCTGCAACTGATCGCTAAACAAGGCATCCCCAATTATTTCGGCGCCCAGCGTTTCGGTCATGACGGCGGCAACGTCGTTGATGCGCGTGCGTGGGCCGCACGCAAAGCTTTGCCGGAGCAACGCAATGTGCGTTCGCGCCTGCTCTCGACCGCACGCAGTTTTCTGTTCAATCAAGTGCTCGCCGCGCGGGTTGCTGATGGCACTTGGCAAAAAGCCCAGGTCGGCGATCTGCTGGCGTTCACCGACAGCCGCAGTTTTTTCCCGGCTGGTGAGGCTGAGTGCAGCGACCCGCGTCTGGCGATTCTTGACCTGCATCCGACCGGTCCGCAGTGGGGCGAAGGTGACTCGCCGACCGCAGGCGCTGTCCATGATCTGGAGCAGGGGATCGCCGCACGCGAGGCGGAGCTGCGCGATTGGTTGGTTCATGCCGGCATGAGCCACGAACGTCGCATCCTGCGGCTGCCCATTGGCGGGTTGACGTGGCATTATCCCCAGCCTGACATTCTGCAACTGGAATTCGTCCTCCCGGCCGGATGCTTCGCCACCGTATTGGTGCGCGAACTCGTTGATCTGGTGCCGGTGGGGCAGACGGACAGCCCATGCGTATTCTGATTTCTAACGACGATGGGGTAACCGCACCCGGTCTTGCCGCGCTTTATGCTGCGCTGGCGGATTACACCGAGTGCGTGGTTATCGCCCCGGAGCAGGACAAAAGCGGCGCCAGCAGTTCGCTGACGCTCGACCGTCCGCTGCACCCGCAATACCTGGCCAACGGCTTTATCAGCCTTAATGGCACACCGACCGACTGCGTGCACCTGGGCCTGAACGGCTTGTTGGAGCGCGAGGCGGACATGGTGGTTTCCGGCATCAACCTCGGCGCCAACCTTGGCGACGATGTGCTGTATTCCGGGACAGTGGCGGCCGCCCTCGAGGGACGTTTTCTCGAGCGTCCCTCGTTCGCTTTTTCGCTGGTTTCGCGGCAGGTGGATAATCTGCCGACGGCGGCGTACTTTGCGCGCAAACTGGTCGAGGCCCATGCCGGGCTCGATCTGCCACCGCGCACGGTGCTCAACGTGAACATCCCCAACCTGCCCATCGACCATATCCGTGGCATCCAGCTGACCCGACTGGGCCATCGTGCCCGCGCGGCGGCGCCGATGAAAGTGGTCGATCCGCGTGGCAAGGCCGGTTACTGGATTGCCGCTGCCGGCGATGCCGAAGATGGCGGTCCGGGTACGGACTTTCACGCGGTGATGCAGGGCTACGTTTCCATCACGCCGTTGCAACTCGATCGCACCTTCAACGATGCGTTCAGAAGCCTCGACGGCTGGCTGGAGGGACTGCGCTGATGGCCCGTGAACACGAAGACCGGCTGCGCAGCGGCATCGGCATGACCTCGCAGCGTACCCGCGAGCGTCTTATCCAGCGCCTGTACGAAGAAGGCGTGTCCAACGCCAAGGTGCTGGAAGTGATTCGGCGTACACCGCGTCACCTATTCGTCGACGAGGCACTGGCACACCGCGCTTACGAAGACACCGCGCTGCCGATCGGCAATAACCAGACCATTTCCCAACCTTATATGGTGGCGCGCATGAGCGAGCTGCTGTTGGAAGCCGGGCCGCTGGATAAAGTGCTCGAGATCGGCACCGGGTCCGGTTACCAGACTGCGGTGTTGTCGCAACTGGTTGAGCGAGTGTTCTCGGTCGAGCGCATCAAGGTGCTGCAGGACCGTGCCAAGGAACGTCTGGTCGAACTGAACCTGCGCAACGTGGTGTTCCGCTGGGGCGATGGCTGGGAAGGCTGGCCGGCGCTGGCGCCGTATAACGGCATCATCGTCACCGCCGTGGCCACGGATGTACCGCAAGCCTTGCTCGATCAATTGGCTCCAGGCGGGCGCATGGTGATTCCCGTGGGCTCGGGAGAAGTGCAGCAATTGTTGCTGATCGTGCGTGAGGAAAACGGTTTTTCCCGACACGTTCTGGGGGCTGTTCGTTTCGTGCCGTTGCTCAATGGGCCGCTGGCCTGAGCATTTGTTTGCGTGTGCTGAATTCCTTTCGTTCGCCTGTGTCTTACTTCGGCGACGATGGTTTAAACGCAGCAGATTGTCAGCTGGCAAACGTGTGCGCGAAGCGATTTCGCTTCATTAAAGGTAAAGCCGATCCGGCCCGTTATACTTGCGACACTTCATGCCGACATCCGGCATTTCACATTTTTCAGCCACCACAAAGGGAGCGGCGGGTGAGTCTCACAGTCATTGCGCAGCGTATGGGTAACACGAGCTTTCAGCGCCTGGTGACTGGCCTTGTCTTGAGCACCTTGCTGGTCGGTTGCTCCAGCACCAAATCGAACAATGTGCGGGTGGTCGATCGCAACAACGCGGTGGCCCAGCGTCCTACCGTGACGACCGGTCAGTATGTAGTCCGTCCGGGCGATACGATGTTTTCGATCGCGTTTCGCTACGGTTGGGACTACAAAGCCCTCGCTGCCCGGAACAATATTCCTACGCCCTATACGATCCATCCGGGTCAGACAATTCGCTTCGATGGCCGCACCGGTTCAACGCCGACGGCGGTGGTGAGCAACAGCAGTTCTTCGCCTTCTTCGTCGAGCAAAACCACGGTAATCCGGCGTCAGGCAAATGGCACGACGACCACCACAACCACCGGTTCTACGGGTGGTTCTGCTGGCGTTGCACCGTCCGTCGCCAACAAGCAAGCACCCGCTCCACTGCCTCCGGCAGGCCCGGCCCCGACCGGCTGGGGATGGCCATCTAATGGCATTCTGATTGGAAAATTCTCTTCAAACGGTAGTTTGAATAAAGGAATTGATATCGCCGGGGATTTGGGACAGCCTGTTTTAGCTGCGTCTGATGGGACGGTGGTATACGCCGGGAGTGGCTTAAGGGGCTACGGCGAATTAGTCATCATCAAACACAGCGAAACCTACGTCAGTGCCTACGGACATAACCGCAGGCTGTTGGTTCGGGAGGGACAGCAGGTCAAGGTCGGACAGACAATTGCCGAAATGGGGTCAACGGGTACAGACCGGGTGAAACTGCATTTTGAGATTCGCCGCCAAGGTAAACCTGTAGATCCGCTGCAGTTCCTGCCAAGACGTTGATTTGTAAGCCAGCCTGTTCCGTCACGTAGAGGGGACAGGCTCCAGCGCTGCCAAGGATAAAGGCGCCGCTTGAGCTTGGGGTCGAACTCACCAAAGGACTATAACAATGGCTCTCAGTAAAGAAGTGCCGGAGTTTGACATCGACGATGAGGTTCTCCTTATGGAGGCCGGCATCGATTCGGAATCTTCGATGTCGAATGATGAAGGGGCTGCTCCACCTTCCGTTCGTTCCAAATCCAAACACTCCGCTTCACTTAAACAACATAAGTACATCGACTACACGCGGGCACTTGATGCCACGCAGCTGTATCTCAACGAAATCGGCTTTTCCCCACTGCTCTCTCCGGAGGAAGAAGTTCATTTTGCGCGACTGTCGCAAAGTGGCGATCCGGCCGGACGCAAGCGCATGATTGAAAGTAACCTGCGGCTGGTGGTGAAAATCGCCCGGCGTTACGTCAATCGGGGGCTGTCGCTGCTGGATCTGATCGAAGAGGGCAACCTCGGGCTGATCCGCGCGGTGGAAAAGTTCGATCCCGAACGCGGCTTCCGCTTCTCGACCTACGCGACATGGTGGATTCGTCAGACCATCGAGCGCGCGATCATGAATCAGACCCGGACCATCCGGTTGCCGATTCATGTGGTCAAGGAACTCAATGTGTACCTGCGGGCTGCACGGGAGCTGACGCAAAAGCTCGACCACGAACCTTCACCCGAAGAAATTGCCAACCTGCTGGAAAAACCGGTGGGCGAGGTCAAGCGCATGCTGGGCCTGAACGAACGGGTTTCTTCGGTCGACGTCTCGCTGGGTCCGGATTCGGATAAAACCCTGCTGGACACCCTCACTGATGATCGTCCAACCGATCCCTGTGAACTGCTGCAGGACGACGACCTGTCGCAGAGCATTGATCAATGGCTGTCGGAGTTGACCGACAAGCAGCGCGAGGTGGTTGTACGCCGCTTCGGTCTGCGCGGCCACGAGAGCAGCACGCTGGAAGATGTAGGCCTGGAGATCGGCCTGACCCGGGAACGGGTGCGGCAGATCCAGGTGGAAGGCCTCAAGCGCCTTCGTGAAATCCTCGAGAAGAATGGCCTGTCGAGCGAGTCGCTGTTCCAGTAAGCGCCTCACACGCTCGCCCGCAAGAAGCCCCGACTGGTTCGGGGTTTTTTGTTGGCCTCGATTTAATGCTCATCTCGCAAGCCTTTTTCATTGTCAGACGTACGGTTGGCATTTCCATCGTTTGTAGTCTCGCGGTGTAAGCCTTGGCTTACTCTTTCGTAAGTGTTCACTATCTTTACAAGACGGCAGACGTCGATTGCTCTCCATGTTGCTGCATAACATATTGATTTGTATATTTATTTTTTATTATGAAGTGCTTATTACAGCGCTTTCCCAGACTCAGGGCCGATTGCTCTCGCCGGGGAATTCTCTAGTATCTGGGTTGTGTCGACGGACAGACACGCCCTTCAAGGAAGAGGGGAACGGACATCGCAGGAAGCGATTCATCAGGACGATGAAAAGGAATACAGGGAATAGGGAAAAAATGTGGGCGGGTCATACCGCCCCTTTTTTTTGCCCGTAGAAAAGTAAAAGACAGAAAAGCAAAAAGGCCCGCAAGGGGCCTTTTCATTCGAGCGCGCGACAGATCAGCGTTCGAGATCTTTGATCTTGCCTTTGACGCCATCCCACTCTTCAGCATCTGGCAGCGATTCTTTCTTCTCGGTGATGTTCGGCCAGATTTCAGCCAGCTCAACGTTGAGTTGAATGAACTCCTGCATCTCTTCCGGAACTTCGTCCTCGGAGAAAATGGCTACGGCCGGGCATTCCGGTTCGCACAGGGCGCAGTCGATGCACTCATCCGGGTGAATCACCAGGAAATTCGGGCCTTCGTAAAAGCAGTCCACCGGACAGACTTCTACGCAGTCGGTGTACTTGCACTTGATGCAGTTGTCGGTGACGACGAAGGTCATTTCTAATTTTCTCCTCAGGCGGCGGCAGCGTTGCCCCTTCACGGTTGGGGTCGCCAGGTTCGGGAGCGATACCTGCTGGCCAGGCTATTAGCCAGCAGCATCCCAAACCGCGCGAGATTCTAACAGCTTGAAGCCGT
Organism: Pseudomonas sp. CH61; assembly: GCF_059429415.1. Classification (NCBI taxonomy): domain Bacteria; kingdom Pseudomonadati; phylum Pseudomonadota; class Gammaproteobacteria; order Pseudomonadales; family Pseudomonadaceae; genus Pseudomonas; species Pseudomonas sp. CH61. The sequence continues at coordinate 543,591 of NZ_CM182098.1, forward strand.
TTGCGTTATATCCGCTTCTTCAGTGCTTATATCCGGTTCTTCAATGCATAGAGCATTTCGAGCGCACGACGCGGGGTCAGGTCATCCAGATCCAGTTTAGCCAGCTCATCGAGCACCGGGTGCGGCAGGCTGGCGAACATGTCGCTCTGCTGTGGCGTCGCCGGTTTGCCCTTGGCGACCGGTTTCGGCGCTTCATGCGGCAAAGCGGTTTCTTCCAGTCGGCTCAGGTGCTCGCGGGCGCGCACGATCACTTCGCTTGGCACGCCGGCCAGTTGCGCCACTGCCAGGCCATAGCTTTGGCTGGCAGGGCCGGGCAGCACGTGGTGCAGGAACACGATGCGTTCGTTGTGCTCGGTGGCGTTGAGGTGGACGTTGGCCACCAGTGGCTCGGCTTCCGGCAACACAGTCAGTTCGAAGTAGTGCGTAGCGAACAGCGTATAGGCGCGCAAATGAGCCAGACGCTCGGCCGCCGCCCATGCCAGCGACAGACCGTCGAAGGTGCTGGTGCCGCGACCGACTTCGTCCATCAACACCAGGCTGCGCTCGGTGGCGTTGTGCAGGATGTTCGCGGTTTCGCTCATTTCGACCATGAAGGTCGAACGACCACCGGCCAAGTCATCACTGGAGCCGATGCGGGTGAAGATGCGGTCGACCAGCGACAGTTCGCAACTGGCCGCCGGTACGAAGCTGCCGATATGCGCCAGCAGCACGATCAATGCGGTTTGACGCATGTAGGTGGATTTACCGCCCATGTTCGGGCCGGTGATCACCAACATGCGCGTGTTGTCGTCCAGGCTCAGGTCGTTGGCCACGAACGGCGTGGTCAGCACTTGCTCGACCACCGGGTGACGACCCTGGGTGATGCGCATGCACGGCTCGCTGACGAAGCGCGGGCAGTTCAGGTCGAGGTTCAGCGCACGCTCGGCGAGGTTGCTCAACACGTCCAGTTCCGCCAGTGCGCCGGCGGTGTCCTGCAACGGCGGCAACTGGCTGATCAGATCTTCCAGCAGCGCTTCGTAGAGCATCTTCTCGCGGGCTAGAGCACGGCTCTTGGCCGATAGCGCCTTGTCTTCGAACTCTTTCAGCTCAGGCGTGATGAAACGCTCGGCACCTTTCAGCGTCTGGCGACGGATGTAATCCGCCGGGGCGGATTCGGCCTGCTTGCTCGGCAACTCGATGAAGTAGCCGTGAATGCGGTTGTAGCCGACTTTCAGGTGGCTCAGGCCGGTACGGGCCTTCTCGCGTGCTTCCAGGTCGATAAGGAATTGGCCGGCGTTTTCGCTCAGCGATTGCAGCTCGTCGAGTTCGCTGTCGTAGCCGGTTTTCAGCACGCCGCCGTCACGGATCACTGCGGGTGGGTTATCGATGATGGCTTTTTCCAGCAGTGCCGCCAGCTCCGGGTAGGTGCTGGTGATGGTCGCCAGACCTTGCAGGTGCGGCGCTTCCAGGTCGGTCATTGCCACTTGCAGTTCAGGCAGGGCACCGAGGGCGTCACGCAGGCGCGCCAAGTCACGAGGACGTGCGTTGCGCAGGCCGATCCGCGCAAGAATCCGCTCGATGTCGCCGATTTCCTTGAGCTGCGGTTGCAGCTTTTCGAAACGGTAGCGATCGAGCAGGCAAGTGATCGAGGTCTGGCGCGCCAGCAATACCGTCAGATCGCGCAACGGGCGATTCAGCCAGCGAGTCAGCAAACGGCTGCCCATGGCGGTCTGGCAGCGATCGACCACCGATTGCAGGGTGTTGTCGCGACCACCGGCCAGGTTGGTGTCGAGTTCAAGGTTGCGACGGCTCGCACCGTCCAGCACCACCGTGTCATCCAGACGTTCGTGGCGCAGGCTGCGCAGGTGGGGCAGGGCGGTACGCTGAGTTTCCTTGGCGTAGGCCAACAGGCAACCGGCAGCGCCGATGGCCAGGGTCAGGTTCTCGCAGCCAAAGCCCTTCAGGTCTTGGGTGGAAAACTGTTGGCAGAGACTTTTCAGCGCCGAGTCGCGCTCGAAATCCCACGGTGCGCGACGACTGACGCCACGGCGTTTTTCCGCTGGCAAGTCCCTCGGCCAGTCATCCGGGATCAGCAGCTCCACCGGATTGATCCGCTCCAGTTCCGCCAGCAGGTTCTCCCAGCCTTTGATTTCCGACACGCTGAAACTGCCGCTGGTGATGTCCAGCACGGCCAGACCGAACAGGCGCTCGTCACCCAGCAGTGCAGCGATCAGGTTGTCGCGGCGCTCGTCGAGCAGCGCCTCGTCACTGACCGTCCCCGGCGTGAGGATCCGCACCACCTGACGCTCCACCGGGCCTTTGCTGGTCGCTGGGTCGCCGACTTGCTCGCAGATCACCACCGATTCGCCAAGCTTGACCAGTTTCGCCAGATAGCCTTCCGCTGCGTGGTAAGGAATGCCACACATCGGAATCGCCTGCCCCGCCGACTGTCCGCGCGCGGTCAGGGTGATGTCGAGCAACTTGGCCGCCTTCTTCGCGTCTTCGTAGAAGATCTCGTAGAAGTCGCCCATGCGGTAGAACATCAGCTGATCTGGATGCTGATTCTTCAGTCGCCAGTACTGCTGCATCATCGGAGTGTGGGAGAACAGGTCGGAGACGGCTTTATTCATCGGATTGTCAGGCAACTCGTTAAAAAATGTAGGGCAAAAGCGGGGCATCAGCCGGGCTTTTCCGCGATGGGCGCAAGGTTACCATGGGCAGTCTGTCGGGCGCAGGCGTCGCAGCCCGGTGACGGTTTTCTTCATCGAAATGTGTGCTTATGCATTATTTATGCAAATCAGCATTTGTCTTAACGAATAACTTCAAGCACTATGCGCGTTATGCAAAAACGCAACGTAGCCTCCGTCTTAAGAGCACTGCTCGACCAGCACGGGATCTCCCCCACGGAGCTCCACCGTCGCACCGGCGTGCCCCAATCCACTCTCTCGCGGATTCTCAGCGGGAAGATCGTCGATCCCTCGGATAAACACATTTCGAAGATCGCCGAGTACTTCGCCGTGAGCACCGATCAATTGCGCGGGCGCGCAGATGTCGCGCCGTCGGCCGGTGCCGCGCGTGATGATGTACACGCGGAACTCAAGGACATAATGCTGTGGGACGACGATACGCCGGTCGATGATGACGAAGTATCGGTGCCGTTCCTTCGCGAGGTTGAATTGGCTGCTGGATCAGGAAGATTCGTCATCGAAGAGAGCGAGCGCTCTAGCCTGCGCTTCGGCAAGCGCAGTCTGCGCCATAACGGTGTGCAGTTCGACCAGGCCAAATGCGTGACAGTGCGCGGCAACAGCATGTTGCCGGTGTTGCGTGATGGTGCCACCGTCGGCGTCAACGCCGGTAAATGCGGCATCGGCGACATCATTGATGGCGACCTGTACGCGATCAATCACAACGGCCAGTTACGCGTAAAGCAGCTTTACCGCTTGCCTACCGGCATTCGTCTGCGCAGCTTCAATCGCGATGAGCATCCGGACGAGGACTACAGCTTCCAGGAAATCCAGGAAGAGCAGATCGTCATCCTCGGTCACGTCTTCTGGTGGGGCATGTACGCCCGCTAACCCGACCCTCTTCAGACAAACCCGCCCATTGGCGGGTTTTTTTTCGCCTTGATGAAACCGCCAAACCCTTGAGTTGCGGGGCTTTCATGCGTTTGCGCATTTATAATGCATAAATAAATGCATTTTTGCATTGACTGGATATGCATACATGCATATTCTTGCCACCAAGCCGCTCGACAAAGCGGCTGGCAAGAAAGCTCTTTAGTTCCACAAGAACAGGCAGCGATGAACCGGCCTCAACGGTTCAGAGGGTTGGCAACTGACCCGGGTGTGCAGCGTAAAGCACCAGAAGCAGTTATCCGGCGGGCAGGGACCGCGGTCGGAAAAAAAACTTGAACGGACTCGTACCGCGCCAGTAGCGCCGAAAAGTCAGCTTCCTTCTCGAACACAGGATTTGAAGGAAGGCGAAGGACCGCATTACTGAAAAGCCTGGTGCATCGTCGCCGGGCTTTTTGGAATGCCTTCCTGAGGCTCAAGCGTCGGCCCGGCAATCATCGTCTGGCCCGTCGCACTTTATCGAGTGGGTCAGCGCATTGCTTGTCCCTACACGCATGGCTGGCCCCTCTGTCTGCACCCCAATAGCCGATCCAAGGAGAAACACATGAATCGATACGCGTTTATCTCATTTACCACTTTCAAGGTTTATCAAGTTCTTGAGACCGATGAAGGAACCCCTGGCAGTCCTCCCGATGGTTTGTGGGGGCAATGGGTGGATGTCACCGGCAACCCTGACGTCGCGGTCGGTTGGAATGCCAGATCGGTCAACAACCAGTGGGATTTGCATGCACCTACCTATGACGAGGTGGCCGCTGAAGTCAAAGTCGTGGCGACTCAACGGCTGTCCGATGCTAAAGGTTGGCTGACCTTCAACCCATTCGATTACAAAAAAGATCTTGGTATCGCAACGCCAGATGAAGAAGCGGCGTTACTGGCTTACAAGCAATACGTCATTGCCGTGTGCGATTTCAAGAATCAAGCGGGTTATCCATATACCGTCGTTTGGCCAACCGTACCTTTTTCCCTGGCCTGAGTCGTCGGTCTGATTCATCTGGTCTGTATTACTGAAAAGCCCGGCCCAGCGCCGGGCTTTTTGGAATGCCTACCTCAAGAGAAACCGATTGAACCCAACACACACCACTCATCCATCACACCAGGAGGCGTGACATGACAAACGAGCAACAAGCGTTGGCGGACATGCCGATCTGGCTGGTCATCCTCCTTGCCGTCGTCGGCGGGGTGTCCGGCGAAATGTGGCGCGCCGACAAGGAGGGCGCGCGTGGCTGGCCGCTGCTGCGCCGCCTGGCCCTGCGCTCCGGCGCCTGCATGATCTGCGGCGTGTCGGCGATCATGCTGCTGTACGCCGCCGGGATGTCGATCTGGGCGGCCGGCGCGTTCGGTTGCCTTACCGCAATGGCCGGGGCTGACGTGGCCATCGGGCTGTATGAACGCTGGGCCGCCAAGCGCATCGGCGTTTGTGAAGTACCACCGCGCGACCAGCCTTAACCTCGACTGTTTATCCGTGCCGCCATAACGGCGGCAGGGTTTCGCGTGGACGATTGAAAAGGAGGTCATGTATGCCCACACCGATTCAGCAGCCGTCGCAACTGTTCACCGCCATCGCGGCGACGCTGCGCAACACCGCCGGGCTCAATATCAGCGTCGGCAATCACGACGATTTCACCGCGCCAGGCGATCAGGCTTGGGTGCTGATCGACTTTGATCGCAATGCACCGGGAGCGCGTGCCGCTGACGGGCGTATCGCCCATGTCCTGACGCTATCGCTGCAAGTCGTCCCGGCGCTATCGGCCAGTGCTTTTGCCGCGTGCGATCTGATCGCCGTGCTGAAAAACCTGATCACCGACAACCGCTGGGGTCTGCCCGGCGATCAATGTGATCTGCCGATCAACATCGATGGTTTGCCGTCGCTACTTGTCCGCGCCAACCAGCAATACAAAGCCTGGACCCTGACGTTCAATCAGACCCTCTACCTCGGCCCGATCTTGCTTGACGACCCGCTGGGCACGCCGAAATTCGCCCGCACCTGGGAAGTCAGCAACATCGACGACCCCGACCAATACACCGCGCTGGAGGGCTGACCAATGTTCGACGCATTACTGCGCATGCAACTTGGCCCGATCATCGAACGGCTGGCAGAGATGGAAGCGGAAATCGACGACCTGCACCGCCGCGCTGAAAGCTTCTGTCGCATTGGTATCTGCCAGACAGTCGACGCTGCGAAAAATACCTGCCAGGTCAGTCACGGTGGCTTGCTCACGCCAGCCATCAAGTTTTTCAACCCGAGTGCCGGGGCGCAAAGCGAATCGCGCATCCCTACGGTGGGCGAGCAGTGTCTGCTGTTCAATTACGGCAGCGGCGAAAGCGGTGCACAGAGTGTGGCGTTGTTCGGCTTGAACAGCGACCGCTTTCCGCCAGCCTCCACGGTGCCGACGCTGACCCGGCGAGTGCATCACGATGGCAGCGAAAGCGGTTACGACGATGCTTCACACACCTTGCACTGGCAAAACGGCCCGGCAGCCTTCAGCGGCTCGCGCGAATCACTGGAACTGAGCATCGGCCCGGCCCGGTTAGCGATGACACCACAAATCATCACCCTGCAACTCGGTGCAGTCGGCCTGACCATCGACGCTTCTGGCGTGCATTTCAGCGGCCCATTGATCGATCACCAGGGCCGCGTCATCAGCCCCTGATTCAAGAGCCTCCCATGATCGGAATTGATAGAGACAGCGGGGCTACGGTCGACGACTGGCTGCAGTTTGTGCAGCGCGCGACCCGGGCCCTGACCACGCCGCTGGGTACCCGGCAAAAACGGCCCCTTTATGGCTCGCTGATCCCCACGTTGTTGGGCCAGAACCTCGGTGACGACGTTCTGCTTCTGGCCCAGAGCCACGCGGCGCAAGCGTTCTACAACAAGCAAAACGGCATCGATGATTTTCAACCGCAAGTGATCGTCGCCAGCCGTCAGGGCGCCGGTCTGCTCCTGCGTTTCGCCGGTACCTGGAAAAACCGCCAACAATCCTTCGAGGTCGTCACATGAGCATGTTGATCCCCGGCCAGAACCAATTGGCCGAACCCGCGCTGATTACCGTCGAAGCTTTTGAAGATCTGCTCGCCGAGTTCAAGGCTTTCGTCATCGAATACGTCGGCGCGCGCTCGCCGGACAGTGCCGCGAAACTCAAGACCAGCCTGGAAAACGAGAGCGAACTGCTGGCTCTGGCGCTGGAGGCTTTCTGTGTCCGGTTGCAAACCCACGAGCGCAAATACAACGCTCGCATTAAACAGATGCTGGCGTGGTGGGCGACGGGCAGCAACCTCGATGCGCGGCTGGCGGACATGGGCCTTGAGCGGCAGTTGCTTGATCCGGGAGATCCGGCGGCATTTCCGCCGGTGCCAGCGATTTATGAAAGCGACGACGATGCTCGCTTGCGTTACTACCTGGCGCCCCATGCGCCGGCAGCAGGTTCGCGGATGCAGTATCGCCGCGAGGTCTTTACGCTCGGCGAGCGTCCGACGGTGCAGGTCGAATCCACCGAGGCGGGTGTGGTGAACGTCACGTACACCTTCGACCCGGACGGCCTCGCTGCGCAGGTCAAGGATGGCAACGGGCGCCGCACGGCACCAGGCGAAGTGCAGGTCACGGTGCTGTCCCGCGACGGCGATGGCACGCCTACCCAAACATTGCTTGACGGCGTTCGTCAGCACTTCTCGCGGCCTGATGTGCGACCGGAAACCGACCTTGTCACGGTCAAGGCTGCCGACATTCAGCGCTACAAGATCCGCGTGATCGCCAAGATCAATTCCGGCCCCGATTCGGGCCTGACCAAAGTCGCCGCGCAACAGCAATTGCAGGCCTACGCCGACAGTTGTCATCGCCTTGAAGGCCGGGTCGATCCGAGCTGGATCGACTACACGTTGCACAGCGCCGGCGCTGTGCAACTGCAGATTCTCGAGCCGCTGACGCCGATCGTGACGACGGCGTTTCAAGCGCCATATTGCACGGCGGTCGAGGTTGAGGTGCTGACGCTATGAGTGAAAAAAATCAGCGCCCGACGTTGTTGCCTGCGAACAGCTCGGCACTCGAACGTGGACTGGATCTGGGTTTCGGCGCACTGCTTGATCGCATCGCGCCGCCGTTTCCGGAACTGATGAACCCGAGCGAAACACCGATCGCCTTTCTGCCGTATCTGGCAGCGGATCGCGGTGTTGCCGAGTGGAGCACCGCCGCGCCGGAGGCAGAAAAGCGCCTGACCGTCGAACTGGCCTGGCCCACTGCGCGCCAGGCCGGCACTCGCAAGGCGTTGGAAAACGCTGCCAAGGGTTTGCAGTTAAGACCCGAGATCCGCGCCTGGTACGAACAGACACCGCCCGGTGCGCCGTACAGCTTTTCCGTACGAGCCTTCAGCGACCAACCCTACAGCGAAGAAATCGACGCCCGTCTCGACCGACGCTTGGCTGATGCCAAGAGCGAACGCGATGTGCTGACGGTCTCCGTTGGCTTGAGCGCTTTCGGCAATCACGTCATCGCCGCCGCGACGTTTTGCGGCGAACTGACCACGGTTTATCCGGTGTTCATCGAAGGGCTGGAAACCTCGGGAGAGGCGTTCATGGCTGCCGGTATGTACACCGTCGAAACATCCACAATTTATCCTCAGGGGGCCTGAATGGCTGACTATTACACCCTGCTCACCAACGCAGGGATTGCCTACGAAACGGCGTGCAAGGCCGCGGGCACGCCGATCAAGTTGACGCAGATTTCCGTCGGCGATGGCGGCGGCACGGTCTACAACCCGGCCGCGACCGCCACCGCGCTGAAACGCGAAGTCTGGCGCGGGCCGCTGAATGCGCTGTTCCAGGACGAGAAGAACCCGAGCTGGCTGCTCGCCGAAGTGACCATTCCGCCGGATGTTGGTGGGTGGTATGTGCGAGAGGCGGGGCTTTGGACTGATACCGGGATTCTTTACGCCATCGTCAAATATCCGGAGTCGTTCAAACCGGTTCTGGCCACGTCGGGTTCGGGGAAAGAGTTCTACATTCGCTCGATTTTCGAGACGAGTAATGCGTCGCTGGTGACGTTGTTGATTGATGACACCGTTGTTAAGGCCACGCGTGCCTGGGTCATGAGTTATCTCGCCGAAGAACTCGGCAAACTCGATGGCAAGCAGTCGGTGCGTGTTGCGGCATCCAGCAACATCGTATTGAGTGGTGCGAAGCAAATTGACGGTGTCGCAGTGATTGCTGGCGACCGCGTGCTTGTTGCGAATCAGACGCTGGCCAAGGACAACGGCCTGTGGATTGTCGCCAATGGTGACTGGGTGCGGGCGACCGATGCCAACAGCAGCGCCAAGGTGACGCCGGGCCTGACGGTGATGGTGGAGGAGGGTACGGCGAACGGTGATTCGCTTTGGCATCTCACGACTAATGCACCTATCACTTTGGGCACTACTGCACTGACCTTCAAGATGCTGGCTGGGCGTACCGGGATTGCTGCCGGGACTTACAAGAGTCTGACGGTCGATGAATATGGCCGCGCGACGGCGGGGGGCAACCCTGAAACGTTGGCCGGGTTCGGCATCAAGGACTCGTACACCAAGGCTGAAGTTGAAGCGCTGATTGCCAAGGCGTCGGCGTTGCCGGTGGGATCGATCGTCGCGTTTCCGGTTGATGCACCACCGCCGGGGTTTCTTGAACTGGATAACAGCGTCAAGAGCAGCGCGACTTACCCGGACTTGAGCGCTTATCTGGGTAGCAAGTTCAACAAGGGTGATGAGGGGGTTGGTAATTTCCGCTTGCCCGAGACGCGCGGGGAATTCTTGCGCGGTTGGGATCATGGACGTGGAGTAGACGCCGGACGTGGTCTCGGCAGTTGGCAGGCCGACGACAACAAGGCGCATGCTCATACCGTCACCCGCATGCAGGCATTCGCCAATGCCACCGGCAGTAATCCGAGTGCCGTAGTGGTAGACAACGGCAATACGGCCGTAATCACCAATTTCGCGGCTGGCTTCAATAGTTCTGGTGGCGCGGAAGCACGACCTCGCAACATCGCCGTCATGTGGTGCATCAAAGCCTGGAACGCCCCGGTCAATCAGGGAACTATCGATGTAGCCGCACTGGCCAAGGAAGTCGAACGGTTAAAATCCGCTGTCCCAGTTGGCGCTGTTCTGGCCTTCCCGACTGGCATCGTCGCTCCCGGTTATCTGGAGCTGGACGGCAGTGTGCAGAGCATTGCGACTTATCCGGATCTGGCCGTCTATCTCGGTACCGCTTACAACAAGGGCAATGAGGGCGCGGGTAACTTCCGCTTGCCGGAGTCGCGTGGCGAGTTTCTCCGTGGTTGGGATCACGGGCGTGGTGCTGATCCAGGAAGGGCAATTGGCAGTTGGCAGAAGGGCAGTATTGCTGCAATCGATACCAATGTTCCGGCCACACAGACGATTGCCTCCAATCTCGCTGATTATGAGGCTTCAAGGATTCGAACCGGCTATGACAGCGGTGACCCGGCGCTTTACGCCGGCGTAACACTCATGGGCGTGAATCCTCAGGCGAACTTCCCATTGCCCGGGGGTCCTGAGGTCACTTATGGCATTACAAGGCCGAACAACCTGGCGGTGATGTGGTGCATTAAAGCCTGGAACGCACCGATCAATCAGGGAAGTATCGACATCGCTGCGTTGGCTGCAGACATTAAAAGTTGGCGGCTCAACGGTTCCGAGGTTGGAGCAACTCGTAATTTGCGAGTATCGCTTCCAAGTGCGGCATCGGTTGCGACACTCACTGCTGATCAGTTGATTGTTGAGCAACCCGGTACCGCTCAATACAAACTGTCGAGCGTCAATCTATCTATAGATTTGACGACCATTGGTGCTGGCGGGATGGATGTCGGGGTTGCCCCGGCGCTCGGCAGTGTCGGGATTTACGTTATCTATAATCCTGTGCTGCGTATTGCCAAGCTACTCGGCGTCAATGCGTCCTCGACGTTGATTCCTGAGGTTTATTCCGGCGCTTACATGCCGGCCGGATACACCGCGAGCGCGCTGGTCAGCGTTTGGCAAACCGACACCAATCGATTGATGGTTACCGGTGTTCAGCATCAACGATCGATATCCATCCCCAGAGCGCAAGTCTTGTCTAACGGGGCGTCTTTGACATGGACACCTGTTTCCCTGGCGTCGATTGTTCCAAAAAACGCAAAAACCGTTGGCGGCTACGTTCACTACATCAGTAGTGCTGAAAACGCTGCGGGTGGTTATCTGGGACTTGCATCCGATGCGCTCGGAACGGGATTAAAAACGGTCGGTATTGGAGGAATGCTGGGGCTGGGAACTCTCAGTTCATTCTCCGACCTGGTTATGACTACGCCACAAACGATTCACTACATTCTGGACTCAATTTTGTCCCGAGCTAATTCCGTCCATATTTCCCAATACACGTTTTAGGGGATACCTATGTTGAGAGCGTACTCAAAAGAGGGAACGGCCTTTCGAGGTGTCGCCCCTGACTGGCCACTGGCAGAGGGTGAAATTCTTTTTGACCATGAACCTACTGAAAAAGAACTGGAAGACGCCTTTGGTTTCACCTCTGGCGAATTAGTCAAAAGCCGCCAGTTGAACTTGATTACTGCAGAGCGATTCCGCCGAGAAGGTTCGGGAGTCATGGTCGAGGGTGTGGCCATTGATACTTCCCGAGACAGCCAGTCGCTGATCGCTGGAATGGCTGTTTCTGCGATGTTGGACCCGGCCTATAAATGCAGTTACAAAGCTGTCGACGGTTTTGTCGAGCTGACCGCTTCGCAAATTCTTGCGGTAGCAACGGCTGTTCGATCTCATGTACAGACCTGCTTTGACCGGGAAAAGGCATTGTCGGAAACGGTGGTTGCCGGCACCTTTATCGAGGCCATGCTTAAGTCCGGTTGGCCGGACTCACTCTTAGCTACATCCACCGCAGCGAATCAATAAACGCCCACACCGTGGGGCGTTTTCATATCTATCCATCCCACGAGGGTGGTCTTAGAGTCGTTACTTATCAAACAAGGAAGAACCTATGTTTTATTCGAAATCTACTGGTGGTTTTTACAATCCAGCCATTCATACAAACATTCCAGTAGATGCAGTTGAAATCTCGGAAGAGTATTGGAATGAACTACTGGATGGGCAGGCCATCGGCAAAATGATTGTCGCGAATGATGAAGGCTATCCAGTGCTGGTTGATCGGCCGGGACCGACGACTGCAGAACTTGAAGCAATCGAACGCTCCTGGCGCAACATGCAGATTGCGACTACTGATCCGGTCGTAACCCGTTACCGCGACGAAGTGGAGCGTTGGCCGACGCTGCTGACACCGGCGCAGTACATCGAGTTGCAGACGTATCGTCACGTGCTTCGTATCTGGCCGGTGGGCGGTGAGTTGCCTTTGAGCGCACATCGCCCGCTAGCGCCGACATGGCTCGCTAGCCTGCCCGCATAAAAATCGCCCCGCACCGTCGGGACGTTTTCTTATCCGCTGATCAGCAAATTACAGCCCCTTGTTTGAAACCAAGGGGCTTTTTCGTCTCTGGAGAAACCTAAATGGCAGAACGCCAAACCTACACCGTGCTCGTCCCATTCCCCACCGGCGGTGGGCACTGGTCGAGCATCGGTCAAGAACTCGATCTGCTCGACGTCGAGGCCAGTGCCTTGCACTTCGCCGGTCGACTGGAACTGAAAACCCCCACCACCCAGGCCAAAAAGGCCGCTGCCAAGAAGGCTGACTGACTATGGCTGAAGTTCTGAACTTCGAGCACAACGGCATTACCGTCAATGCCACCGAATCCCCCGAGGCCATGGGTGGCCTGGGTGACAACGTCATCGGTCTGGTCGGCACTGCGCCGAAAGCCGATCCGCTGATTCCGCGCAACGCACCGTTCCGCATCAACAGCTTCACCACCCACGCGCAGCTCGATCCGACCGGCTCGGAAGAGGGCACGCTGTACCACGCGGTTTACCAGATCCTCAAAGTGGTCAAGGTGCCGGTGTACGTGGTGATCGTCGAAGCGGGTGCGACCCCGGCCGACACCGTCAACAACGTGATTGGCGGCGTTGATCCACTGACCGGCCGCAAGCTCGGTCTGGCTGCGCTGGGCAGCGTTCCGGAAGACCTGACCATCATCGGTGCTCCGGGCTTCACCGGCACCAAAGCGGTGGCCAGCGAGTTCGCCTCGTTCGGCAAGCGCATCAAGGCCCGAGTGGTGCTGGACGGCAAGGATGCCTCGGTCGCCGATCAAGTGCTGTACAGCCAGGAACTCGGCGGCGCCGATCTCGGTTTCGACCGCTGCCTGGTGGTCCACAACATGCCTGCCGTTTATTCGAAAGCGGCGAAGAAAAACGTCTTCCTGTCGCCTTCCAGTCTGGCGATTGCCGCACTGGCCAAGGTCAAGCAGTGGGAGAGCCCGGGCAACCAGGTGACCTACGCCGAGGACGTTTCGCGAGTCGTTGAATACAACATCCTCGACACCTCCACCGAAGGCGATCTGCTCAACCGCTACGGCGTCAGCTACTACGCCCGCACCGTGCTCGGCGGTTTCTCGCTGCTGGGTAACCGCTCGATCACCGGCAAGTTCATCAGCTACGTCGGCCTCGAAGATGCGATCAGCCGCAAGCTGGTCAAGGCCGGCCAGAAGGCCATGGCCAAGAACCTGACCAAATCCTTCATGGATCAGGAAGTCAAACGCATCAACGACTGGCTGCAAACCCTGGTCGCCGACGAAACCATTCCTGGCGGCAGCGTCTATCTGCACCCGGAACTCAACAGCGTCGAGAAGTACAAGAACGGCACCTGGTACGTGGTCATCGATTACGGCCGCTACGCGCCGAACGAACACATGGTTTATCAACTTAACGCCCGCGATGAAATCATCGAGCAGTTCCTGGAGGACGTTCTCTAATGTTTACCAACCGCGTAAGACAGGCCATCGCGGCCACCCTGCAAGGCCTGCCGCTGTCGGCGACCGTTGAAGAATTCACTCCGCCGAAGATCGAATTCGATGTGGAAGAAATGCGTGGCGGGCGCTTCATCGTCGAGGAAATGGCCAAGGGCGGCAAAGCGCTCAACGCCAAGCTGACCCTGCAAGGTCTCGGCGCCGAAGTCATGCTCGCACTGGGTGTGAAGCTGGGCGACGACATCCTGCTGAACGTGCGTGAAGCCGGTCAGGATCAGGACGGCAATACCTGGTTCACCTACCACACCGTTGGCGGCAAGCTGAAGTCCCTCGAAGAAACCGCGGTGAAAATGGGTGAAAAACCCAAGACCAATCTGGAGCTGTCCTGCCGTACCTATAACCGCTTGGAAAACGGCGTGCCGGTGATCGATATCGACGTGCGCACCCAGAAGTTCGTGCTCAACGGCGTCGACATCCTCGGTGATGCCCGGCGTGCGGTGCTGATGCCGTAACCCTCGGCACAACACAAAACCCTGTAGGAGTGAGCCTGCTCGCGATGAGGTCAGCACATGCAACATCAATGTGCTTGAAAGACCGCTATCGCGAGCAGGCTCACTCCTACAAGGGAATAGCGATACCCCCTAAAAAAGAATCACCAAGGAATTCATACATGTCGTGGATGCCACCCCAGCATGACCTGCTGTCGCCGATCACCGGCGACGACGGTTCGCAGATCGCAACAATCCAGCTCAAGCCGCTGTTCTACGCCGCGCAAAAAGAAGCGCTGGAACGCGCCGGCGATGACGAAGACGATCAGTTCTTCGAACTGGCGTTGCTCGCCACTGGCCTGTCGGTCAAGGAACTCGACCAGCTCAAGCGCCCGGACTACGTGAGCATCGCCCAGTATGTGCACGAGATGTCGACACGCCCGGCTTCGTACTTTCTCGACCAGGTCGAGGACGCGCAAAAGTCCGACGATCCCGATCAGGTGCAACTGCTGCAACCGCTCGCCGTGACTGGCCGCACCGTGACCTCGCTGTCGCTGGAAATGCCAGTACTGCGCGCCACCAAAGTGATGAAAAAACTGAAAACGGCCAAGGAGCGCGCCGAGTTCATCACTGCCCACTGCACCGGTCTGATGATTCCCGATCTGGCCCTGATGAGCGTCCCGGACTGGACGCAATTGCAGGTGCGCATCGACGATTTTTTAAACCAGCCGGCGGCCTACTTTCGGAACGCGACATCGAAGTAATCCTCGATATCGTCCCGCTCATTTACCCGGTAAGTGAAGCGGAAATTCTCGAATGGGACGCCGAAAAGGCGTTGCGCCGCTACGACATAGCGATCACTCGCCTTGGCGTGAAACAGGAGTAGAGCGGCAATGGCAGAGAGTAAATATGCGCTCACATATGCCGGTGAGAGCGGCAATGCAGCGGGCGGACTATCGCTGCCCGATAACTTCGGTAAACCGCTGCAGGATCTGAACGTCACATTGGCGTTGGCAAGCGTGGATATTCGTTTGCTGACTCAGGAGCAGGTCAAGCTGCGCGAGCTACTGGTCAGCCAGCAGTCGTTGTTCAAGGCTGGCGCCGCCGCCCCCGCCACGAGCGAACCAAAGTCAAAACTCAACGCCGAGATCGAGCAGCGTCCGCCGCCGAAACTGATGCAGCCGGCGATGGTCAACGAGACTGCGCTGGTTGAACTCAATCAGTTGCTCAAGATGAGCAACGACCAACTGCAAACGCATTCACAGAGCACTCTGGAACTCGCCAGCGAGAAACAGGTGGCGGCCAGTGGGGCAACCAACGCTGACCTATTGCAAGTTCAAGTCGCCGGAGCACGATCCGGTATTGCCGATGGAGCCAAGGGTGACCAACGGGCGAACGAGCTGAAGTGGTTCTCCCGTGATGCCGCGATCAACGCATCGGCCTTCAGGATGGACGTCAAAACGGCTGGCGAGATGTTGGCGGCCTGGCGTTCGTCGCTGAAGCTTGATCGCTATCAGAGCCAGGATCTGGCCGATGCGACGAGCTATCTCGGCAACAGTGGCCTGGATGCCAAGGCCGCCGACATCGGTTCGGTCGTGCAACGATCCGGCGAGACCGCAATCACTGCCGGAATGACCCCGGAACAGGTGGCCGCGTTGGCGGCTGCACTGCTTAACAGTGGCGCGGACAAGGAGGGCGCCAGCGCCGCGTTGAAGGGCATTACTTCGGTGCTGGCGAAGGGCGCCGATGCATCGACAGAGCAACGTACGGCTCTGAGCGAGTTAGGGTTCAATCCCGAATCGTTGGCAGGAGAGATGCGCAAGGACGCTCCCGCTGCCATCAACTCGGTGCTTGCTGCACTCAATAAACAACCGCTGCAAGAACGGGCAGCACTGACGAAGACGCTGTTTGGCGAAAACGACGTCAGGGTTCTTGAACTGCTGAAGAAGCCCGATGATGTAAAAAACGCCTTCTCGCAGGTAGCCGACAAGGGTAAGTACGCGACGTCGGAACTTGGCGCCGATTCGGGTGCAGCCGCGAAATCCGCCGAGGCGTTTGGCAATACGTCGCAAGGGCGTTGGAATGCGCTCGATGCGAGTCTGACCCGGCTGACCACCGCATTCGGCACCGCACTGGCGCCGTTGGCCGATGGTGCCGCAGTGGTGCTCACCGCGCTGGCCAATGGCGTGAGTACTGCGGCGGAGGCTTTCCCGGCGCTTACTGCAGGATTGGTTCTGCTTGGTGCCGCTGCTCTTCCTTTTGTGGGAGGGGCGCTGAAAACCGGCGTTGCCTCAGTCCTCGACACCGCTT
This sequence comes from Pseudomonas sp. CH61, assembly GCF_059429415.1. Classification (NCBI taxonomy): domain Bacteria; kingdom Pseudomonadati; phylum Pseudomonadota; class Gammaproteobacteria; order Pseudomonadales; family Pseudomonadaceae; genus Pseudomonas; species Pseudomonas sp. CH61. Next base: position 559,874 of record NZ_CM182098.1, read on the forward strand.
CCGCGAAGCTGTTACGTCTGGCGACGACGCGACTTCCCCCCGATATTGCTGATGCCATCGTCGGTGACGATGTCTCTGATGGCGGGCGAAAAAACAAACGATCGGGTCGTCGATCGGGTCGACGCCCGCAGGCCAGAACAGCGTTGCGCACGACAGTTCCGCGCGCCAGTGGGGGCAGTCGTTTGGGGGGGCTCACGGCTAAGGTCGCGCCTCTGTTCGATGACATCAAAATGGGTTTCAAACTGTTCGCCGATCGCCTGGGCAACAGCGAGATGACATCCCGACTCAAAGGGCCAGTTGCCAAGCTTATGCCCTTGGTCGAAAGCGTCGGCGCCAAGGTCATGCCCAAAATCGCCCAAGCGCTGCCGGCGGTAAAACTGGGCGCGCCACTGGCCATTGCGCACGCGGCCTATACCGGACTGAAAGGTTGGCGCGAAGGCGATGACCAAGCGGTCAAAGGTGCCGCCGGCGAGCTGGCCGGCACTGCCATTGGCGCCACGATCGGTACGTTCATTGCGCCCGGTATTGGGACATTCATCGGTGGGACTGTGGGCGCAATGCTCGGTTCTTACGTCGGTGAACAATGGGGCAAGCCTGCCGAGGACAAACTCGCGCCTCCCTCGCAAGTGGCCAAGGACCTGAGCAACGCTCAGACGCAAAACCAGCAGATCACCTATGCGCCGTCGATTCAGATCAGCGGCAGCGAAATAGCCAGCTCGGAAAAGGTGGGCGCAGTGATCTCGCAAGTCATGCAAAACCATTTCAATGGTCAGTTCATGACCTCAATGAGTACCAACCCCCTCGCCACCCGCCGTGACGCAGCCCTGACCGATGGAGTCGCCTGATGAAACAACAAATGGCATTGGGCAGTTTCATCTTCGGCCTGTCGCGCGACTTTGCGTACCACTCGTTGTTGCGCAAGTCCGATGGCGGCTGGACGGAAATACAGATTCTCACCAGCAAACCGAAATCCAGCCAGACCGGGCAGAAACCGGAAACCCTGACCATCACCGGCAAGTCGATGTACGCCGTGGCCATGGATCGGCTGGATGAATTGCGCGACTTGCAGGCGCTGCGTATACCGCTGCCGCTGATCGATGGCATCGGTCGCAACTGGGGTCTATGGCGGATCAACAACGTTCAGGAAACCCAGACCCAGATCATCGATGACGGCACGGCGATGGTCGTCGATTGGGTTATCGAATTGGCGGAGTTCAATAATGCGTAAGGTTCGAAGCGTGGCCGGTGATTCGGTGAATCTGCTGCTCTACCGCGAAACCGGGCGCAGCGACGATGCCGCTGAAGAAGTCCTGTGGAAACTCAACCCGACCCTGGCCGAACACGGCCCGGTTCTGCCCGCTGGCATCTGGATCGTGCTGCCTGAACTCGACAGCAAACCCGCCGCGATCAAAGCGCTCACGGCCTGGGATTAAGGAGGTTGTATGGCATTGGGTTTTACCCCGGTCGTGCAGATTTATGGCGCAAACGCGGATCTGCTCAACCAGCGTCTGATCAGTTGGGAGCACATCGATGCCGCTGGTATCGAGTCGGATCAACTGACCCTGACCATTGATCTGGAAGGCCTCGAAGGGCTGCCGAACCTCGGCGGGAAAATCGGCCTGCTGGTGGGTTACCTGGAAATGGAAGAGATGGTCGACAAGGGCCAGTTCAAAGTCACTCGCCTGACGCCGACGCTGTTTCCGTTTCGCCTGACCCTGGTGGCCACTGCAGCGCCGTTCAGCAAGGATGACGAGACCGGCTTCAAGCAGCGCCGCACCGCCAGTCATGGACCGACGACGCTCGGTCAATTGTTTAGCCAACTGGTGTCGCAGCACGGATTTTCATCGCGTGTCGCTGCGGACGTGTCGATGATCAAGATCGCTCACGTCGACCAGTCCAATGAAACTGACATGGGCTTTCTGACGCGGCTGGCAAAGAAGTACAACCTGGTCGCCAAACCTTATGGCGATGCGTATGTGCTGGCGCGGCCCGGGCAGATCAAATCCATCTCGGGGCAGAAACTGCAGGATGTGACGTTGTCGGTCACCCACAACAATCGTCCCGGCGATCACGCCTTCATCAGCGCCACGCTGGAAGAGGCCGCCCGCGAACAGGCCAAGGGCTGCAAGACCTGTTTTGTCGATGCTGTTACCGGCGTTTTGCACTGGGTCGAAACGGGACTTGCGCCGTTCAAGACCATCCGCCAGAAGCAACCCAATGAAGCCGACGCCATTGCCGTCGGCGAGGGCGAAGTGCGCAAAATGCTCCGGCAAAAGTACAAGGTGAAGATCACCTGCCCCGGCGATCCACGGCTGGCGGCTGAAGGCCTGGTGCTGCTCGATGATACCTGGCCGGATTTCATGCGCGGACGCTGGTCGATCGACAAGGTCACCGCCAGCGGTAATCGCGAGAACAGCTATCGCTGCCTGATCGATGCCAGCGGCCTCGATCCAAAGGCTGAAGACTGATCTCTCAACACCACCAATCCCTTGTAGGAGTGAGCCTGCTCGCGATTGCGGTGTGTCAGTCACCATCGATTCTGACTGTAAGTCCGCTATCGCGAGCAGGCTCACTCCTACATGAGTCCTGCGGTAACTCCCACTATTTGGAACACCCCCATGAAGATCACCCCGATCCTCACGCAGCTGCGTGGGCAATGCCCGAGCCTGGCCAATCACATTTCGGTGGGTGTCGATCTGGCGCTGCTACAAGGCAACCCGGATCTGCCAACACCCTCGGCCTACGTGCTGCCAATTGCCGATCTGGCCAGCAACAGCACCTCACAAAACCTCACCACCCAACCGATCCGCGACCGCTTCGAAATCGTCCTGGTGCTTGACGCCACCGACGCTACAAAAGCGCTGGATCTGTTGCACGACCTGCGTGCCGAGTTGTGGCGCGCGCTGGTTGGTTTCAAACCTGATTCCACCTACAGCGCCATCGTTTACGACGGCGGCGAAATGGTCTCGATCAACAGCAGCCGCGCCTTCTACCGGCTGCGCTTTTCTGCCGAGTTCCAGCTCGGCCGCAATCTGCCGAGTCAGCCTGCGGAGAGTTGGCACGAACGCGAACTGGACGGTTTGTCGTCCTTTACCGGGGCCACCGTGCGGGTCGATGCGATCGACCCGGCCGATCCCAACCTGAAACGCCCGGGCCCCGATGGGCGCGTGGAAATGACTTTCTCTGGAGACGTAACCCCATGAGCAATCGCATCACCGTACTGCCGGCCGCTGGCCGCGTTGTACCTGACCCGGAGGCCGGCGATCTGCTGCCGCTGGAAGGCCGTGAAGTGCTGGACAGCGCCTGGTGGCGCCGACGTCTGGCCGACGGCGACATCACCCTCAAAACCGCACCAGCCAAACAAAAGGGAGCCAAATAATGGCGATCGGATTCAGCAACATCCCCGCGGACATTCGTGTACCGCTGTTCTATGCCGAAATGGACAACTCGGCTGCCAATAGCGCGAGTTCGACCCTGCGTCGTTTGATCGTCGCTCAGGTCAACGACAACATTGCCCCGACCGAAGTCGGCAAACTGGTGTTGGTCTCCAGTGTTGCGCTGGCCAAGAGCATCGGCGGCCAAGGCTCGATGCTCGCCTCGATGTACGAAACCTTCCGCAAGGCTGACCCGATCGGCGAGATCTGGTGCCTGCCGCTGCACAACACCGAAGGCGCGATCGCCAAAGGCGTGCTGACCCTGACCGGCACCGCGACTCAGGCTGGCGTGTTGAATCTGTATGTCGGCGGCGTGCGTGTGCAAGCCACTGTGGTCAACGGTGCCACCGCTGCACAGGCGGCCACCGCCCTGGCGCAGAAAATCAACGCCACCGCCGACCTGCCGATGAGCGCTGCTGCTGCCGAAGGTGTGGTCACCCTGAGCGCCAAATGGACTGGCGACAGCGGTAACGACATCAGCCTGCAATTCAATCGCCTGGGCAAGAGCAACGGCGAAGACACCCCGGCCGGCCTGACCACTGCGATCACCGCCATGACCGGCGGCGCCGGCGTGCCGGATCAAGTGGCGGCGATTGCCGCACTGGGCGACGAGCCATTCGAATTCATCGCTCTGCCATGGTCCGATCTGTCGACGCTCAACACCTGGCAAGCAGTGATGGATGACAGCACCGGTCGCTGGTCCTGGGCCAAGCAATTGTTCGGTCACGTCTACAGCGCCAAACGCGGCACTGTCGGCACTCTGGTTGCTGCCGGCCAGGCACGCAACGACCAGCACATGACCATTCAGGCGCTGGAGCCGGGCGTTCCGCAACCGTTCTGGGTACAAGCGGCGGCACTGGCTGCACGCACCGCGGTGTTCATCTCTGCCGACGCTAGCCGTCCGACCCAAAGCGGCAGTCTGCCGGGTGTTGATCCGGCACCGGCCAGCGAACGCTTCACCCTGACCGAGCGTCAGTCGCTGCTCAACTACGGCATCGCTACCGCGTACTACGAAGGCGGCTACGTGCGCATCCAGCGCTCGATTACCACTTACCAGAAAAACGCTTACGGTCAGGCCGACAACTCCTATCTGGACAGCGAAACCATGCACCAGTCGGCGTTCATCGTGCGTCGTCTGCAAAGCGTGATCACCAGCAAGTACGGTCGCCACAAACTGGCCTCCGACGGCACCCGTTTCGGCGCCGGCCAGCCGATCGTGACGCCAGCGACCATTCGCGGTGAACTGATCGCCCAGTACGCCAAGCTCGAACTGGAAGGCCACGTGGAGAACGCCGAGCTGTTCGCCGAGCACCTGATCGTCGAGCGCGACGTGCAGGATCCGAGCCGCGTGAACGTGCTGTTCCCGCCGGATTACATCAACGGTCTGCGCGTGTTCGCACTGCTCAACCAATTCCGTCTGCAGTACGACGACGCGGCTTGATCCGCGCGTTTGACGGCAAGTTTTCAGCCCACCTCGCGTGGGCTTTTTCATTCAAGGGAGTAACACCATGGGTCAACTGATTGCAGGCACCTGCTACGTCAAGGTCGACGGCGCACAACTGACCATCAATGGCGGCTGCGAAGCCCCGCTGATGGCAGTCAAACGCGAAACCGTCGTACCCGGTTTCTACAAGGAAACCGACATCGCGCCGTCGTTCAAAGTGACCGCGCTGCACACCGCCGACTTCCCGCTGAAGAAGTTGATCGAAGGCACCGACATCACCGTCACCTGCGAATTCAGCAACGGCAAAGTCTACGTACTGGCCGGTGCGTATCTGGTCGAAGAGCCAGTCTCCAAAGGCGATGACGCCACCATCGAACTGAAATTCGAAGGCATCAAGGGGACCTGGCAATGAGCGGCGCCGTGAAGCTTCAGGTTGCGATCGAAGCTCACGGCGAGCCCCTGACCGAACTCGTCCTGCGCCGTCCGACGGTGCAGGAGGTGCGAGCGATCAAGGCGCTGCCGTACAAGATCGACAAGAGCGAAGAAGTCAGCCTCGACATGGACGTGGCGGCCAAATACATCGCCGTGTGCGCCGGCATTCCGCCGTCGTCGGTCAACCAGCTGGATCTGGCTGACCTCAATGCGCTGAGCTGGGCCGTTGCGAGTTTTTTCATGAGTGCGGCGTCGGCGCCATCACCGACCTGATCGCCGTCGCATATGACCTGGCCTGGTTCTGGAAGGTTGACCCCGAACAGATGATGGCCAGGCCACTGGATGTGCTCCGCGAATCGCTGGAGCACGCGCAACGGATCAATGCGATGCAGCAGGTGCAGTGATGGCAGACGAAGAAACGAAAGTAAAAACTCCGGTGCTGATCACGGGCATCGATGAGCTATCGCCCAAGCTCGGCGCCCTTCAGGCCAAGGTCGGGAGTTTCAAGAAAAATCTCGAGCAGGTCGGCCTCGACAAACTGGACATCAGCGGACTGTTCAAGGGCGGCAGCGTGATCACGCCGTTCGTGGACGGGATCAAATCGGCGGCAGCATTTCAGGGCAAATTGACCGACGTCAGCGACACGGCAAAAACCGTCGACCTGCCCGCCACACCGAAAGTCGCAGCGCAGAACATGAACGTGTTCAGTGCATCGATGGAAAAGGTTTCGGCCGCCGTCGACGCCGCGCTGGTACCGGCGGTAGGGGCATTGGTGGTCGGCCTGGAACCGATGCTGACCCAGGTCGGCAGCCTGCTCGCCGACAACCCGAAACTGGTCGAAGGCCTGGCGGCGGGGGCGATTGCCTTCTCCGCCATGCAAACCGCTGTCACCGGTATGACCCAGGTGATGGACGTGATGAGCATGGTGCTCAAGACCAATCCGATCATGTTGATCGCGATGGGCATCGCGGTGGCGGCCGGTTTGATTTATGCCAACTGGACGCCGATCAGCGCTTTCTTCAAGGACATGTGGGAGGGCGTGAAAAACATCGGTGTGAGTGCGATGGGGACGTTGCGCTCGATCCTCGATTGGCGACCGCTGGATGCACTGGCGGCGTTGTGGTTACCGGTCGCGGGATTTTTCTCCGGGATCTGGGACAAGGTCAAAGCGGTCACCGCGCCAGTGATCGACTTTTTCAAATCGGTGTTCTCGTGGACGCCCGCCGGCATGATCCTGGAAAACTGGGCGCCGCTGACCGGTCTGTTTTCGGCGATCTGGGACTTGCTCAAGGCCTTGAGTGTGCCGGTGATGACGTTCCTCAAAGGTCTGTTCGACTGGACCCCGTTGGGGATGATCATCAACAACTGGGGATCGATCACCGGGTTCTTCGCCTCGATCTGGACGGCGCTGCAACCGGCGGCACAAGCCATCAAGGACTTTTTCGGCACGTTGTTCGACTATTCCCCACTGGGGATGATCGTCAACAACTGGGGCAGCATCGTCACGTTCTTCGAACCGATCTGGGCCGCATTGCAAGCGTCGGCACAGCAGATCAAAAGTTTCTTCCAGAGCCTGTTCGAATGGTCGCCGCTGGAACAGATCGCGATGTACTGGCAACCGATCAGCGAAGTATTTTCGGCGCTGTGGGGCGTGGTGCAAGCGTTGGCCGCACCGGTACTCGAGTTTTTGCACAACATGTTCGAATGGACGCCGTTGGGGCAGATCATCAAGAACTGGGGGCCGATCACCGAGTGGTTCGGCGAGTTGTGGCAAAAACTGCAAACCGTGATTGCGCCGATCAAGGAGTTGTTCGACGGTGGCTTTGCCGGACTCATCGCCAAGGTCACCGGCAAGGTTGAAACCTTCACCGAAGCCCAGCGCCAGACCAACGCCGAAGGCAAAGGGGAGTTGGCGCCGGCGTTCTTCGGAACAACGCCGCAAGCAGCGGGTAACGGTGCACTGCAAAGTGGTTCGTTGCCACAGACTTCCGGCGCACTGATTCAACAAAGCTCAATCAACAACCGCACACAACTCGAAGGCGGCCTGACCGTGCGCTTCGAAAATGCGCCGGCCGGATTGCGCACCGATCAACCGCAAAGCAATCAACCGGGCCTGGCGCTGTCTTCGCGCATCGGCTATCGCTCGCTGTCGGCAGGAGGTTCCAATGAACTGGCGTGACCGTTTGTTGCCGGCATCCTTTCGCGGTGTCGGGTTCTGGATCGATCAGGCGAAAACCCCGGTCGGTCGCAAAGGTCAGTTGCACGAGTATCCGCAGCGCGACCTGCCGTATTTCGAAGATCTTGGCCAGCAGGCCAGGATTCACGACGTCACGGCGTTCATCATCGGCGCCGATTGCCTGGAGCAGCGCGACAAACTGCTCAAGGCGCTGGAGGCGGGCAGTGGCGAGTTGGTGCACCCATGGCTGGGACGCCTGCAAGTCAGGGTCGGTGAATGCGACATGACCCATACCCGCCAGGACGGCGGGTTGGTGACCTTTACCCTGAAGTTTTATCCCGATCAGCCGTTGCCGTTTCCGACCGCTACCGTCAGCACACAGAAAGTGCTGCTGGCCAAGGCCGACACGCTGTTGGGGTCTGCGGTGGCGCGCTTCGAGCAGGCGATGACGCTGATCAAGGCCGCGCGGATCGGCATTGCCAATCTGCGTAACAGCCTGACCGGCGTTTATGAGGTGATCAAAGAACAGCTCAAGCCGCTGATCGAGCAGTACCGGCAGATCACCGAACTGGTCAAAGCGGTCAAGGAGTTGCCCAAGGAAGTGGCGGCGGAGTTCAAAGGCCTGCTCGGCGATATCAAGGAACTCAAGGAGTTTGCGAAGGAGGGCTACCGTGGCGTGATTGCCGACGTGTCGCAACAACTCGAAGCGATCCGCAAGGCGGATGCGCCAAAGATCACCACCGGCAAGGACACCAACGCCGCAGCGCAAGCCATGGCCGATCTGGTGCAGGACACGATGCTGGTCAAAGTGGCGCAGTGGGTGGCGTCGATGCCAGTGGCGACCCCCGCAGTGAAACTGTCGTCGACACCTTCGGTGGCGCAGCAGGCGGATCAACCCGTGACCCGTCCGGAAGTACCGGTGACCGATGAAATGAAAGCACTGCAGAAGGCGGTCGGGGTGGCCATTGATCCGATGCTGGACAAGGCCGATCCCAAGCACCACCAGGCAATCAACGATGTCAAGGAAGCGCTGCTGGCGCATCTCAAGGCAGTGGCGTCATCCGGTGTGCGCCAGGTCACCAAATCGTTCCAGGAAAGCTTGCCGGCGCTGGTTGTGGCCTACAAGCAATTTGCCGATGCCACACGGGTGACCCAAGTGACTCAGAGCAATGCGATGAACCATCCGGGTTTTTCACCCAACGACGTGAAAGTGTCCAGGGAGTGAGCCATGAACGAGATGGATAACCGCGTCACGTTGACCGTCAACAACATGGAATACGGCGGCTGGAAAAGCGTGGAAATCACCGCCGATCTGGAGCGCCAGTTCCGCACGTTCAAACTTGACATCACCTGGCAGTGGCCGGGGCAGGCGGTGGACCAGCGGATCAAGCCGGGTGACCCCTGCGAAGTGAAAATCGGCCAGGACCTGGTGCTCACCGGCTACGTGTTCAAGGCGCCGATCAGCTATGACGGACGCCAGATCAGCCTGAGCATCGAGGGCAGTTCCAAGACCCAGGATCTGGTCGATTGCGCCGCCAGAAACCAGCCGAATCAATGGCAGGAGCAACCGCTGCTGAGCATCGTGCAGGCGCTGGCGATGGAGTACGGGCTGATGGTGGTCAATGAAATTCCCGAGACTGCGCGGCTGACCAAGCACACCATCGTGCCGGGTGAAACCGTGTTCCAGTCGATCGACCGTTTGCTCTCGTTGCTGCGGGTGTTTTCCACCGATGACGAGCAGGGCCGGCTGGTGCTGGCCAAACCCGGCAGCGGTGGGCGGGCCAGTGATGCGCTGGAGCTGGGCAAGAATATCCTGTCGGCCAACGCCCCCATGGATCAGAGCCAGGTGTTCTCCGAATACCGGGTGATCGGCCAGCAGAAAGGTTCGGACAAGAAGAGCGGGGCGGCGGTCAGCGAGGTTGAATCCAGTGCGACCGATCTGAGCTTCAAACGTCGACGCACCACCATCATCAACGAGGGCACCGCGCTGACGTTCGAACTGGCCCAGCAACGCGCCCAGTGGGAGTGCGCCACCCGTATGGGGCGGGCGCAGACCACCACGTATCGGGTGCAGGGCTGGCGCCAGGCCAACGGTGATCTTTGGCGGCACAACACGCTGGTCAAAGTCACGGATCCGGTGCTTGGGTTTGATGGCGACATGCTGATTTCCAAGGTCACGTACTCGCTGTCGGCACAAGGCTCGGTGACCACGCTGCAAGTGGCGCCGCCGCATACCTTCGATGCCAATCCAATGCCACCGAAAAAATCCCCGGCCTGACACCGAACCCTGTAGGAGTGAGCCTGCTCGCGATAGCGTCGGCAGCCTCAACATCACAGTGCCTGACCCACCGCCATCGCGAGCAGGCTCACTCCTACAGTTGATCGCGTCGTGGCCGCCTCTTTGAAGGACACCCCATGAGCCTACTGACACGCCTGCTGGCGCGCGGCACTGTCGTGCTCGCCAACTCGGCATCCAAGCTGCAATCGCTGCAAATGCGCCTCACCGCCGGCGAAGTGAACGACGACATGGAGCACTTCGAACCTTACGGCTTCACCAGCCACCCGCTGGCCGGCGCCGAAGGTGTCGTTACGTTCATCGGCGGCGACCGTTCCCACGCCATCGCTCTGGTCATCGCCGACCGCCGCTATCGCCTGCAAGCGCTGGCCGCTGGTGAAGTGGCGATCTACACCGACGAGGGCGACAAGATTCATTTCAAGCGGGGGCGGATCATCGACATCGAAACCGCCACGCTGAACATCCGCGCCAGCAGCGCGGTGAACTTCGATACGCCGGTGATCAATCAGACCGGCAAGATCGTGTCCACCGGCGATCAACTCGCCGGTGGCATCAGCCAGATCAAACACGTGCACGTCGGTGTGCAGGCCGGCAGCGGCCAGACCGGCGCGCCGGCAGGAGGCAAGTGATGCTGATCAGCCAAAACCTCCACGCTGCACTGACCCGCGCCGTGCTCATCAGCCTGTTCACCTGGCGCCGCGCCGCCGATGACGACGCCCTCGACGACGAAGAGCGTTTCGGCTGGTGGGGCGACAGCTTTCCTACCGTCGCCGATGACCGTATCGGCTCGCGGCTGTGGCTGTTGCGCCGGGTCAAGCTGACCCGACAAACGCAGATGGACGCCGAGTTCTATGCCCGCGAAGCCTTGCAATGGCTGATCGACGACGGCCATTGCAGCGCCATCGACATCATCAGCGAACGCCTCGACGCCCAGCGTCTGAACCTGCGCACGGTCCTGACCCTGGCCGACGGCGAACGTCTGGACATCAACCCCGATAATAGTTGGCAGGTGATCTATGCCGTTTGAAACCCCTTCGCTGCCGGTGCTGATCAAGCGCACCCAAAGCGACCTGGCCGGCGATTCGCTGCGCCAGTCCGATGCGCAAGTGCTGGCCCGTACCCTCGGTGGCGCGGCTTATGGTCTGTACGGTTATCTCGACTGGATTGCCGAACAGATCCTGCCTGACAAGGCCGACGAGTCGACCCTTGAACGCATCGCCGCACTGCGCCTGAACCAGCCACGTAAACCCGCGCAAGTCGCCACCGGTAGTGTCAGTTTTACCGCTACTGCCGGCGCGGTGCTCGACGCCGATACGCTGCTGCAAACCAATGACGGCCGCACCTACAAAGTCACCGCCGCACGCACCACGGCCAATGGCAGCAACACCACCAAGATTGCCGCGCTGGATGCCGGCAGCCTCGGCAATGCCGACGCCGGGCTGGCGCTGACACCGGTGCAGCCGATTGCCGGTGTGGTCGGCAACAGCTTTGTCGTGCTGGCGCCGGGACTCAGCGGCGGCGTGGCGCGGGAAAGTCTGGAGTCGCTGCGCTCGCGGGTGATTCGTTCCTACCGCGTGATTCCCCATGGCGGTTCGGCCAGCGACTACGAGACCTGGGCACTGGAAGTGCCGGGCGTGACCCGCGCCTGGTGTCGTGGCGGCCTGCTCGGGCCGGGCACGGTGACGGTGTTCATCATGCGTGATGAAGACCCGCAACCGGTGCCCAACGATGAGCAATTGGCGGAGGTTCAGGCGTACATCGAACCGCTGCGTCCGGTGACCGCGGAAGTGCACGTGCAGAGGCCGATTCAGGTGCCGGTGGTGTATCGCTTCAAGAGCGTCAACCCGGACACCAGCGCCGTGCGCGCTGCGGTTGAGGCGCAACTGCGCGACCTGCACAACCGCGAGGCCGATCTGGGTGTGCCGTTGCTGATCAGTCATATCCGCGAAGCCATCAGCAGCGCTGGTGGTGAGTACGATCACACGCTGACCGCGCCGGCTGCTGACGTGCCTGCCGGGCAAAGCGAACTGCTGACCTTCGGAGGTTGCGTATGGGGGGCATGAGAACCGCCGCGCAATATCAGGCGCAATTGCGCGCCTTGCTGCCCAGCGGCCCGGCGTGGGACCCGGAGCGCGTGCCGGAACTGGAAGAAGTGCTGCAAGGCGTCGCCGTCGAACTGGCGCGCCTCGATGCGCGTGCTGCCGACCTGCTCAATGAGATGGACCCGGCCGGCGTCAGCGAACTGGTGCCGGACTGGGAACAGGTGATGAACCTGCCCGACCCGTGCCTGGGCGCCACACCGCTGTTCGACGACCGCCGCCTCGCCGTACGCCGGCGCTTGCTCGCGGTCGGCAGCCAAGCCGTCGGTTACTACCTCGAAATCGCCAAAAGCCAGGGCTACCCCAACGCCACCATCACCGAACTCGAAGCGCCGCGCATGGGCCGTTCGCGTTTCGGTTCGGCGCACTGGGGCACGTGGGAGGCGCAGTTCATGTGGACGCTCAACACCGGCGGGCGCTTGTTGCTCGGTCGGCGTTTCGGCGCGAGCTACTGGGGCGAGCGCTTTGGCGTCAATCCGGGGTCGGCGCTGGAATGCCTGATTCACCGCAGTGCGCCGGCGCACACCAAGGTGCATATCAATTATGACTAGGGAGGAATAAGCCATGGATTATCCGAACAGTGTGCCCAGCGCCGGTTTGGTGAATGGGAAGTTTGTCGATGAGAACCCAATGACCGGAACCCCGGGATCGTTGATTCCGGCGGATTGGGGGAATGGGGTTACGCAGGAAATTCTCAACGTGATCAATGCCGGGGGGCTGACCCCGGACGAGAAGAAATACGATCAGTTGTTGCAGGCGATTCAAAGCGTTTCGGCCAAGGGCTGGAATCTGGATTCGGCGTTGCCGATTGGCGCCTTGCCCACCGCTACCGTGGCTACGGCAGACGGGCGATTGCCGATCACGCCGACCGCGTTTGCTACCAGTGGCGGGCGCTTGTCGATTCTGCCCGGTGTGCTGGTCAGCTTGGGCCAGGAAGTGCTGGCAGGTCAGTTGGGTCGTCCGCGTACCTTCACGACCCAAGCCTGGAGCAGTGCCGATCTGTTGCCGAATTCCGGCTACTTTTTGCGCGCACAAGTGGTTGCTGGCGTGCTGACCTTCTATACGCAACGCGGCACGATCTACGACGCTACACCGGAAGGCTTGAAGGGCACGATCAATGGGGCGGCGGGAGGTGGTTTCCAGTCGACACCTCTGGATCTCTGTCTGGCGTGGGTGGTGACAGCCGGACCCGGGTCGGTACCGATTGTCAGGTCGATCTACAACCGGAGCCGGTTGACGTGGACACAGACAGTCAACGGCAATGGTGTGGTTTACCTGCCACTCGATCCACATGCGCGGGCAGCGCGGCTGGTGGTGGGCAATCCGACGCCGCATCCGACGGCTATCAGTGCAGTCGGGTTTGCACCCGCAGGATGGCTCGGCGGCAATTACTGTTTTTTGAACCCGACGATTGGAACATCCAGTAATTGGGACGGCTGGGCAACCGCCAATGCACCTGTATTGATTTTCTCCAGCAACGTGGTGAGCGACACGACTGTTTCGTCCCTCACTGCCAGCTTCGACCATGCTGAATTGCGCTCGCTTTGGCAGAGCTACCAGACAGAACACACTTGGGGCGCGAGCAACGCCGCAAGCGATGAGCTGCTATTCAGCATGGGGCTCAAAAGTCACGGTTTGTCTGACTATGCATCGGGTATCGCTGTCAATTTCACCGCGGCGGTCAATATCAGTTTTTCCTGGGAGTTGATCCGATGATCATCATTCAAGAACTGCATCAGTTCGAGGACGGCTTGCGCCCGGCACAACCTTCTGTTGCTCATGATTGGGACGGCGAGAAGTGGCAGCTGAATCCCGCCAGAGTCGCCGAACTGGAACAGCAGGAAGCCGAACGCCTGTGCAACACAGTCGATGCCGCCGCTGACAAAGCTCGTACCGAACTGGCCGGCGACCCGCTCAAAGCCATGGAATACGCCCAGGCCGCCGCCGACGCGCAGGCTTATCAGGACGCCGGTTACCCGAAAAAGGAAGTGCCGCTGTCAGTCGCCGCGTGGGTGGTCAAAGGGCGCACTGCCAAACAGGCCGCCGAGCAGATTCTGAGCAAGGCCGATCAACTGACCGACCATTTGCTGGCGCTGCGTACGCTGCGCCTGAAGGCCAAAGCGCAAATTCGCGCGCAGGCTGCCAAGGGCAACATGGACCTGGCGCGCAGCGCTGGTGACGAAGCTTTGGTCGCCATTCGCGAGTTGGCCAGCGGCCTTTCCAGCTAAGCCGAAACCCTTCATTCAGCGTCACCCAAGCCCACTTCGTTGTGGGCTTTTTATTTTCAGAGAACGGACCGTGGACAGGCACGCAGAAGACGCTGTGTCGACGCCGGTCATTTGTCATTTCAAAGGAACGAACAACCTATGGATTATCCAAAAAGCGTCCCCAGCGTCGGCCTGGTCGATGGTCGCTTCGTCGATGAAAACCCGGTGGCGGGTACGCCGGGGTCGTTGATTCCGGCGGTTTGGGGCAACAGTGTGACTCAGGAAATTCTGAGTGTGATCAGCGGTGGCGGGCTGGTGGCTTCCGAGGCGGATACCAGCCAACTATTCAAGGCGATTCAATCGATTGTTGGCAGCGCTAGTCCGATGCGTTCGGTGATTACCCGGCTTGCAGCTTCCAAGTCACTGGCTGAGCAGGAACTCGGTCTCGTTTTGATCGATGGCAGTCCCGCTCCCGTGACCCTGACTTTACCGCCGGCGGATCTTGCTCTGGGTGTACGCGATGTGATTCTTCGTCGTGTCGACAACAGCGGCAATCGCCTCGTTGTTCAAGCATCCGGCACCGACAGGATTCGCTTTCACACCTACCTGTCGTCCAGCGGTTATCCGTTTCTGGTGTTGATGGGTGGAGGTGACTGGTGGCATCTGCGCAGTGACGGAGCCGGGAGCTGGTGGCCGATAGGACGCTTCGACAATAACGCCTTGGGCCGCCCGTTGTTCGAAACCACCACAACGCTTAACCCGGGTGGTTATGGGGTTCCCAACGGTGATCTGTTCAAGCGGGCCGAATGGCCGTGGCTGTGGGATTTTGCTCAGGCGTCCGGGGCACTGACGACCGAAGCTGCCCGTGCAGGCCGAGAAGGTGGCTGGACCAGTGGCGATGGAGCCTCGAACTTTCGAATTCCCGAGATTCGGGGCGAGTTTCTACGGGTACTCAGTGAAACCAGAAACGTTGATACCGGACGAGTAATGGGCAGTCTGCAAATGCATGCGTTGCAGAGCCACAACCATTATCTGCCGACTGGGACCGGGGCGACTTTCAAGCCTGCTCCAGCGATTCCAGATCCCGTCTGGGACGTTAACACCAACGTCAACTTTTCACCGACGACCGCAACCGTGGCAACGACCTATCCCAACCCTGCATTCGACTCTGATACCTACATCGGCAATATAGGCAATTTCGCCGCTGAAACCCGACCGCGAAACATCGCTTATCCCGCACGAATCAAACTGATCTGAGGTGTACATGTTCAATTATTTGATAGATGACAGCGGTGCATTGACCGGGCCTGTCGAGTTTCCGCTGGTGCCCGGGATCGGTCTGCAACTGCCAAGCAATGCGGTGACGCTGAGCATCGAACTCTCCCCGGCGCCTGAGGGGTTTGCTTGGGCCTATGACAAGGGTTCGTTGCAACAGCAGATCGATTGTCGCGGCGATGTCTATCGCACTGACACAGGCATTCGGGAAACCTGGAACGCGCTTGGCGAATTGCCGGAGGGATTCACCCGGTTGCCTTTTCCGGGTGGCTTTCACTTCTGGTTGGGCAACGCCTGGCAGGTCGATGAGGCCGCGCAACTGGCGGATCGCAAACGCATCGTCCTCGTTAAGCGCGACGCACTGCTACGCGACGCCGTGCTGCGCATCGCCCCCCTGCAGTACGCCGAAGACATCGGCGATGCCAGCCATGACGAACAACTGCTGCTGATCGAGTGGAAGCTCTACAGCGTCGAGCTGAACCGCATTGAAAAGGCGAGCGGTTTTCCTGAAAACATCTCTTGGCCGGTGGTGCCTGGCGCCGCTGTCGCTGACTGAACCCGCACAAGGAGACGTGCAATGGATTATCCGAAAAGCATTCCCGGTGTGGGACTGGTCAACGGTGGCTTCATCGATGAAAACCCCGTCGCCGGAACACCGGGTTCACTGATCCCGGCCGCGTGGGGCAACAGCGTCACTCAAGAAATTCTCAATGCGATCAAGGCTGCCGGATTGACCCCGGATGAAGCCAAAACCGATCAACTGGCCACAGCCATCGGCGCCCTCGTTGATTTCACCAAACTGAAAAATACCCCAACCACGTTGGCTGGTTATGGCATCACCGATGCGGTGGGGAGGTTGCTGGCAGTCCGGCAGATCGAGACGGTCGGGATCACCGTTTACAAGCCGAACCCAAGAGCCAGGCGCATTCGTGTACGTCTGGTTGGAGCCGGAGGCTCGGGGGGCGGCTGTGCACCGGTGGCAGCTGGTTATCACAGCATCGGCGG
The DNA here is from genome assembly GCF_059429415.1 of Pseudomonas sp. CH61. Lineage (NCBI taxonomy): Bacteria > Pseudomonadati > Pseudomonadota > Gammaproteobacteria > Pseudomonadales > Pseudomonadaceae > Pseudomonas > Pseudomonas sp. CH61. Next base: position 576,242 of record NZ_CM182098.1, read on the forward strand.
TGGCGGTGGTGGTGGCGCCTATGGCGAGAGTTTGTATGACGTGAGCGCGGAAATGATGGCCGGCGTGCCGGTTTCACTGGGAGCGGGTGGCGCTTCACGTAACGCGATGGGGCAGGCCGGTGGTGGTGCTTCTTTTGGCAGCTACATGAGCGCGGCGGGAGGCATGGGCGGGCAAATCCTGACCCTTCCCGTGACAGCCACGGCAGTCGGTTTCGTCCAGGGTGGCGCCGGAGGGCAAGCCGTAACTGGTGGCAACCTCGCTAACGCACGTGGAATTGGCGGTGGTTACGCCATGTACAACGCCAATTGGGGCGTATTGGCAGGCGGTGGCGGAGCGAGTCCGTTTGATGGCGGTGGCCCGTTGATGGGCCTCAGTGGCCCTGGCACTTCAGGGAGCCGAGGCTCGGGTGGCAGTGGTTCTTGTTCAACCAATGCATCCGCCTCTGTCCTTAGCGGTGTCGGCGGCAACGCCTTCTGTGAAATCTGGGAGTACGAGTAATGGCCCGTTATGCACGAGTGGATAACGGTGTCGCGGTCGAACTGATCGATACCGGCGACTACGCGATTGCCCAACTGTTTGCCCCCGCTTTCGTCGAGACGATGGTGCAGGTGCCGGACGGCATGCAGATCGAAATCGGCGCACCCGTCGGCGAACTGCGCCAGGAAATTGCGCCGTTGTCTGTAACGATCAGTCCGGTCGTTACTCCTGAAATCGTCCCCGAGGAGCAAGAGCCTCTGGCGGCAGCGCGCACCTGGCGTCAGTCCAGTCTGTCGGCCACGGAATGGTGGGTGACGCGGCATCGCGACGAGCAGGCGCTTGGGCGTGGGACAACGCTCAAGGCTGCGCAGTATCTGCAGTTGCTGGAATACCGCCAGGCACTGCGCGACTGGCCTGATTCAAGCCAGTTTCCTTCGGCAGTCTCCCGGCCGTCGGCCCCCCAGTGGCTCGCCGCTGATGTTGGCTAACGCCATCAAGTTGCATGTGTTTTCAGATCAGGAGATGAGTAAATGGATTATCCAAAAAGTGTTCCCAGTGCGGGCCTCGTGGACGGCAAGTTTGTCGATGAGGATCCGGTAGCGGGTAAACCGGGATCGTTGATTCCGGCGAGTTGGGGAAACGGCGTCACGCAGGAATTACTGAAGGTCATCCAGGCTGCCGGTCTTACGCCTACAGAGTCCGCCAATGATCAGTTGCTGGGGGCTTTGCGCAGTAACAAGTTATTTGTCACTGCGCCGCAATTCGACAGTGGCAAATCGGTTGCAACGACTGAATTCGTAACCCGAACCGGTTTGCAGTTTTCCGGTTTCGCGTCCTATGGCGCGAGCACCGTTCTGAGTGCTGCCAATATCGGTGGAGTCGCCAGCTTTGCGAGTAACTCGCCGATCACGGCGACGTTGCCTTCAATCAACGGAATTGCCCACGCCAGTACCCTTCACGTGATCAATGCGGGCACCGGTATATTGACGATCAGTCCGGCAGCCAATGAACAGATCGAAACCTGTAATGGCACATTCGGACCGCTGAAGCTGGATCTTGGTGATTCCGCATATCTGATCAAACTGAGCAATCAGTGGCGTTTATATGGGGGATCGGTCAGCGATAGGTATGCCACAGCGCATTCCGGTGTCGTAGGCAACGTCGGTTATCAACGCTATCCCAGCGGTAACATCGACCAGTGGGGTGTTGGCACCACGGATGCCAAAGGCGAAGTTAATGTCAGTTTTCCTATCTCTTTTCCCAACGCGTTTTCATCGATCGTGGCCATCCACTCGGGGGGCGACGGCGCGATGGTCATCATGCTCTCCACCTCTGCGACGAAACAGGGCTGCCGGCTGAAGGTCCGTAGCTACACCGGTGAAGTCAGTGCGAACTGGGGTGTTTTTTTTCTTGCAAAGGGCTACTGAATGAATCCGTTCAATGTTTTGTTTAGCGCCAGTACCCGGGGCGCCTATGTGCCGGGTATCAACTCAACGGATATTCCCGACGACGTTATCGAAATTCCTCAGGGTTACTGGATCTCGCTGCTGCAGCAGATGGCGGTCACCCCGAAAGTGATTGGCGTGCGTGCCGATAACGGCTATCCGGTTCTGGTCGATCCACCACCGCCTTCACCGGATGAAGCTGCTGACATCGAGCGCTCGTGGCGTACGGCGCAACTCGCCGCCACCGACGGTCTGGTGGCCCGTGATCGTGATGAGCTGGAGGACGGCGGCGGTACCACATTGACCACCGGGCAATACGCCGAATTGCAAATCTATCGCCGTGAATTGCGGGACTGGCCGCAGGGTTCTTTATTTCCGTTCAGCGAGCATCGGCCGGTTGCGCCGAAGTGGTTGGCTGCTGCGCTGTAAGTCATCAGGGAAGTTGAAATGGACTATCCAAAAAGCGTTCCCAGTGTCGGGCTGGTGAATGGGAAATTCGTCAATGAAGATGTCGTCGCGGGATTGCCCGGATCGTTGATCCCCGCGACGTGGGGGAACAGCGTTACCGACGAGCTGTTGAACGTCGTCAAATCCGCCGGCCTTGAGCCGAGCGAAGCCGATGCAACCCAGTTGTTGCAAGCGGTGAAAAAACTCAGTCAGGCAGGTGAAGATAAATATGCCACTGACATCGGTGCGGCCAATCTGTACATGGCCAATTATGTGCCTGCCGTCAACGTATTGAAGGACGGCTTGGCGCTGCGCTTTACTGCCGGTAATGCCAATACCGGGGTGAGTACGTTTGCGCCGAACGGGTTGATGCCCAAGCCACTATTGAGCCTTGGGCTGAGTGCGTTGCGGTCTGCGGAGATTGTCGGCGGTAGTGTGTGTTCGGTGGTGTACAGCGCAGCACTGGATAGTTGGGTGCTGGTGTATGCGAGTGGTGGCAATGCTGCAAGTGGCCGGCTCTTGGGGATCAGGACATTTACCGCGTCCGGCATCTATGTGCCAGCAGTGGGAATGAAGAACGTATGGGTCACCATCGTCGGCGGAGGTGGTGGCAGCTCGGGAATCGGTGCGACCAACTCTACCCAGGTTTCCCTTACAGGCGGTGGCGCCTCCGGTAGCTACGCACAAGCCTGGTTATCCTCTGCCGCGATCGGGCAGAGCCAAATCATTACCGTGGGGGCTGGGGGCGCGGCGGGGGTTGTCGGCACAGGCGGAGGAAGTGGCGGTACAAGTTCGCTGGGTTCATTGGTTACGGCCACCGGTGGTGGCGGGTCTCCCTCGAGTTCTCCGCTCACGCTTCCTGGATTCGGCTTGTATGTGGGTGGTTTTCCCAGCCAAACCTCAAGTGGCGGCAACATTGTCAATTCGGCAGGTGCGGCCGGCAACCCAGGGATGTGCCTCACTGGATCAACACTTGCCGGGCACGGCGCAAACTCACCGCTTGGCAGTGGTGGGTATGCGAGCAGCGTCGCATTGAGTGTGGCTGCCCCCGGTTCCGGTTATGGTTCAGGCGCGGGCGGGATCGCTAACACAACCAATCAGCCGGGCAGACCGGGCGCAGCAGGCGCTCCCGGTGCCGTGATCATCTACGAGTACGCCTGATGAAAACCTACGCACGCATCGTCAACGACGCGGTGGTCGAGTTGTTCTCCACCGACGGAAATATGGCCGAGATGTTTCATCCGGATCTGCTCTGGATCGACATCACTGAAATCACTCCTGCACCGCAAATCGACTGGACCGCCAACTTCGGCACCCTCGGTTGGGTGTTCGCAACCCCCGAAGAACTGACGCCGGACAGCACCCTGAAAACTCTGGCAAAAAAGTGACTGAGCGGCATTGGCCGTCAACCGTGATTCAATCGAGGCAATATCCAGGGAGGATCAAGCATTATGCAAATAACTGAAAACAACCTTATCGACATCATGCCCAACGCCCGCAGCCAAGCGGGCGTTTTTGTTTCTGTGCTCAACAGCGCCATGGCGCGCCGTCATATTGATTCGCCCAAACGTATCGCGGCATTTCTTGCGCAAATCGGCCATGAGTCAGGGCAACTGCGCTATGTGCGAGAACTGGGCAACAACCAATACCTGAGCAAATACGACACCGGTACGTTGGCCTTGCGTCTGGGCAACACGCCGGAGGCTGACGGCGACGGGCAAAAATACCGAGGGCGCGGGTTGATCCAGATTACCGGCCGTTCGAATTACCGCCAGTGCAGTCTTGGTCTGTTCGGCGATGAGCGCCTGCTGTCGTTGCCCGAACTGCTCGAACAGCCGCAATGGGCCGCTGAGTCTGCCGCTTGGTTCTGGGAACAGAAAGGTTTGAACGCACTGGCCGACCGCGACGAGTTCAACACCATTAGCCGTCGCATCAACGGCGGGTTGAACGGCTTGCAGGATCGTCTGGAAATCTGGGCGCGGGCGAGGGCGGTGCTATGCCAATCCCCTGGCGAATGATCGGCATCCTGTTGCTGGGCGCTGGTGCGTTTGCCGGGGCTTGGCAGTTTCAGGAGTGGCGCTACGAACGGCAATTGGCCGAGCAGGCCCGGTTAAACGCCGAAACCCTCAATCAACTGACTTTGGCCGCCGCCACCGCGCAACAGGCCGAGCAGGATAAACGCCTGGCGCTGGAGCAACGGCTCGCCACCAGTGAACAAACCCACTACCGAGCGCTGAGCGATGCCCAACGTGATCAGGATCGCCTGCGCGATCGTCTTGCCACTGCTGATGTGCGCCTGTCAGTCCTTCTCGACGCCAGCGACGCTGCCCCAGGCTGCAACGTGCCAGCCGCCGCCAGCGCCGGCAGCGTGGATCATGCAACCGTACGCGCCCGACTTGACCCGGCGCATGCTCAACGAATTGTCGCCATCACCGATACCGGCGACCGTGGACTGATTGCCTTGCAGGCTTGTCAGGCGTATGTCAGAGCGCTGGCGCCCGAACATTTTGAATGAGTCTGTGTATTGAAAGCGCAACCGGGTCGTGTACGGTGGAGGCATTCCACACGATCCGGAGCACGCCGTGAAAGAGATCACTCAACTGGCCGCCGACCTTGGTCGACGTCTGCAACTGCTCAATGCCCACGTCACCACCGCCGAGTCGTGTACCGGTGGCGGGATTGCCGAAGCCATCACACGGATTCCCGGCAGTTCGGCGTGGTTCGAGGCGGGCTACGTGACCTACTCCAACCGGCAGAAAACCCAACAACTGAATGTGCCGACCGAGTTATTCGAGACGGTGGGCGCGGTCAGTCGCGAGGTGGTTGAAGCGATGGTGCGTGGTGCCCAGGACAAAAGCCTGGCGCGATTTGCCGTGGCTGTCAGCGGGATTGCCGGGCCGGACGGCGGCTCGCCGAACAAACCGGTCGGTACGGTGTGGCTGGCGTGGGGCGTTGGCGAAGCGGTCACGAGTGAGGTTCAGCACTTCCCCGGCAACCGCGATGACGTCCGCCGACAAACGGTGAAGGCCGCGCTAGAGGGGCTCCTGCGACTAGCGGCACGAGAAATCGAAAATCAGGGGTAGGCGATCCGCGAACGCTGTGGAATAATACTGGCTACTTATACAGGTGTTGGCCGTCAGGCCTTATTGATTACGTGAGGACTTTAATGGACGACAACAAGAAGAAAGCCTTGGCTGCGGCCCTGGGTCAGATCGAACGTCAATTCGGCAAGGGTGCCGTGATGCGTATGGGCGATCAAGACCGTCAGGCGATCCCGGCTATCTCGACTGGCTCTCTGGGTCTGGACATCGCACTCGGCATTGGCGGCCTGCCAAAAGGCCGTATCGTTGAAATCTACGGTCCTGAATCCTCCGGTAAAACCACACTGACCTTGTCCGTGATCGCCCAGGCTCAAAAAGCCGGCGCGACCTGCGCATTCGTCGACGCCGAACACGCCCTCGACCCAGAGTATGCTGGCAAACTGGGCGTCAACGTCGACGACCTGCTGGTTTCCCAGCCGGACACCGGCGAACAGGCACTGGAAATCACCGACATGCTGGTGCGTTCCAACGCGGTTGACGTGATCATCGTCGACTCCGTGGCTGCACTGGTACCGAAGGCTGAAATCGAAGGCGAAATGGGTGACATGCACGTGGGCCTGCAAGCCCGTCTGATGTCCCAGGCGCTGCGTAAAATCACCGGTAACATCAAGAACGCCAACTGTTTGGTGATCTTCATCAACCAGATCCGCATGAAGATCGGCGTGATGTTCGGTAGCCCGGAAACCACCACCGGTGGTAACGCACTGAAGTTCTACGCTTCGGTTCGTCTCGACATCCGCCGTACCGGCGCGGTGAAAGAAGGTGACGAAGTGGTCGGTAGCGAAACCCGCGTCAAGGTTGTGAAGAACAAGGTCGCTTCGCCGTTCCGTCAGGCCGAGTTCCAGATTCTTTACGGCAAGGGCATCTACCTCAATGGCGAGATGATCGACCTGGGTGTGCTGCACGGTTTCGTCGAGAAGTCCGGCGCCTGGTATGCCTACGAAGGCACCAAGATCGGTCAGGGCAAGGCCAACTCGGCCAAGTTCCTGGCAGACAACCCGGAAATCGCCGCGAAGCTCGAGAAGCAACTGCGTGACAAGCTGCTGACGCCGGCAGTGATCGACTCCAAGGCCTCTGCAGTCAAAGAGACTGAAGACGATCTGGCCGACGCTGATATCTGATTGCAGCGATGACCACCGCCGTACTCGATACCCTCGTCGCGGTGCGGCGAACCGCCATGGACCTGCTCGCACGCCGCGAGCACGGTCGAGTCGAGCTGACGCGCAAACTGCGTCAGCGCGGCGCTGAAGCGGAGATGATCGAAACAGCCCTCGACCGTTTAACGGAAGAGGGGCTGCTTTCCGAAGCCCGTTACCTTGAAAGCTTTGTTTCCTACCGTGCCCGTTCCGGCTACGGCCCTCTGCGGATTCGCGAAGAGCTGAGCCAGCGCGGTTTGCAACGTGCCGATATCGAACTCGCCCTGCGCGAAAGCGGTATCAGTTGGCAGGAACAACTTCAGGACACTTGGCGCCGGAAGTTCTCCGGGCATTTACCGATTGATGCGAAGGAACGGGCCAAGCAAGGTCGGTTCCTGGCCTATCGGGGGTTCTCGATGGAGATGATCAACCGCTTGTTCAGCGGTCGAGGGATGGACGATTAAGCTGCTTCAATAAAAACGGCCCGCTATGAAAATAGCGGGCCGTTTTTTTTTGCCCTCAAATTACCTTGGAAGGTTCACGCGAACGTTGCGCTGTTTGCGGTTTTGAATGAGCCCAGTTTTCCGGCAGGTTGATGTAGTCGATCAACTCCCTCAGGCGCCCGTGAGTGCGCGCGTTGAAAGCGAAGGCCAGTCGCGCCAGATGGCTGAACTGCGCTTCATCGTGTTCCTCACCGTTGTAGTCGTGCTGATGAAACTGGTCACTCAGGCACAGATCGGCGAATGCTTCCTGCATGTGCTCCAGCGCCTGATCGCTGAGTTTGTGGTGCATGCGAATCACGAACTGACGCTTGAGCCAGCGACTGGAGTGGAAGTTGCTGTAGAACTGGTTGATCTGATCCACCGCCTCTTCGACGGTGTAAACCAGTCGCATCAGTTTCATGTCCGTTGGCAGGATGTAGTGGTTGGCCTCCAGTTGCTGGCGGATGATGTCCATCGCGCCTTGCCAGAACGTTCCGCCGGGTGCATCCAGCAGCACTACCGGCACCAATGGGCTTTTGCCGGTCTGGATCAACGTCAGTACTTCCAAAGCTTCATCCAGCGTGCCGAAACCGCCCGGGCATAAAACCAGCGCGTCAGCTTCTTTGACGAAAAACAGTTTTCGCGTGAAGAAGAAGTGGAACGGCAGCAGATTGCCGGTGCCGTCTACCGTCGGGTTGGCATGTTGTTCGAAGGGCAGGGTGATGTTGAACCCGAGGCTGTGATCGCGACCGGCACCTTCATGGGCGGCGGCCATGATTCCGCCCCCGGCACCGGTGATGACCATCATCCCCGAGCGGGTCAACGCCGCGCCGAGTTCTCGGGCCATGGCGTATAGAGGATGTTCGACCGGGGTGCGCGCCGAGCCGAACACGGTGACTTTGCGTCTGCCCTTGAATTGCTCAAGTACCCGAAAGGCCTGCTCCAGTTCGCGCAGGGCTTGCAAGGTGATCTTGGCATTCCAGCGGTTGTGGTCTTCCTGGGCCATGCGCAGCACGGTCAGGATCATGTCGCGATAGATGGGAATGTTCGGGCTGTTGGGGGAAACACGGTTGAGTTGTTCTTCGACCTTACTGATGAGGTCGGGACCGCTTTCCTGAAAATGACGGCTCAAGAGGTCATTCGGTTGGTAAGGCATTCAACGTCTCCTTCTGCACAGAGCGGATGGCCCTGACGAGCGGCGTCAGTGCCGCGCTGCAAAAAACACACGATCGGCAGTTCCTTTGCTGCCGTTGAAAAATGATCGGGAATACTCTGAATTTAGACCCTTGCGCGCATTTGCGCTGACTTGATCATTGCGCCGCAACGTTTTGCCTGGCAACCGATTATTGATTGTCCGCCGATTCCTTCACCGCTCGTCCGAACGTGCGCCGAGCGGCAATCCCTCTGATTAACTAACTTACAGGCGTCGTACGACAGCTTTGCGTCACGGTGCACGCGATTCAAGGATTTGCGGGTGGCAAGGAGGCGGGACACATGGCCAGAGTGATTCTGGAGATCGATACGCAGCTGTATCGGATGTTGAAAGCGGCAGCCGAGACCAATCATCTCAGTCTCGAAGAGGAGTGCTGCCGGCGCTTGGCGGGCGGCGAGCGCCGTTCGCACTATCTACAGGCTCTGCTGGCCGAACTGCGCGCCGAGGATGAACAGCGGCGCGCCAATTCGCGATGATTACTTCTTCTTCGCCGGACCGGCTTTCGGGCAATCCGATTCCTGGTAGCTGGCGGAGCCGATCGCTTTGTTGGTTTTCACTTCCGTGAAGTCGTAACGCATGATCGCGCCCTTGGCCATCAGCTTGCGAAACGACGGGTTGTTGCACACCGAAGCGCCCAACTGGAAATACACGGCTTTAGGGTCAGCGCGCATCTTGTCGGCGTGGCTCTTCTGTACGCTCAGGTGGTTGATCAACTGCGTGCCTTCAACGGTGAAGCCCTGATCAAGAATATCTTCACTGATGGCGCGTGGCGTGCCGACGCTGCTCTGGGCGGCGACGTTGCGCAGCTCGCGGTTCAGATTCTGCTCACTCAGGGAGGCAGCCTGAGCGGTGAAGGACGACGCCAGCAGAATGGCAGCGGTGGGAACGATAAGGCGCAGCATGAAACTCTCCTGGTTCAGTGACTGGTGGTTCGACCAGCCACGTGACTGTGCGTTCAGTGGCGGCGAATTATAGGGGAGCCGGTCGGGAGGGTACAGGCTTGTGCCCGTCGCTCTGGTAAACTGCCGGCCTTTATTGCCCTGCCGAGTGTTGTTCGTGTCGAGTTTTCCTGCTTTTCGGCGTTATCCGCGATGAACCATGCCCCCAACGCCGTTGCTCGTCTGCGCGACCAGCGCGAAGATGAAGGCATCAAGCCGATTCAGGCCCGAGGTTTTCGCTCTGAGCGTTGCCGCGACTGCCGGGTGATCATCAGCCATTGCCTGTGCGCCTGGCGCCCGAGTGTCGAAACGCGTTCGGGCGTGTGCCTGATCATGACCGGCAAGGAAGTGTTCAAGCCGAGCAACACCGGTTGGCTGATTGCCGACGTCGTGCGCGATAACCACGCGTTCATCTGGTCGCGCACCGAGCCCGATCCACAGATGCTGGCGCTGCTCAACGACCCGCAATGGCAACCGTATCTGGTGTTTCCCGGCGAATACGTCGAGCCGTCACGGGTGACCAATACGGTCGCTCCCGTTAACAGCAAGCGCCCGCTGTTCATTCTGCTCGATGCGACGTGGACCGAAGCGCGGAAGATTTTCCGCAAGAGCCCGTATTTCGATCGCTTGCCGATCTTGAGTCTGCTGCCCGACAAACTTTCGCGCTATCGCCTGCGCCGTTCGACCCGCAGCGAGCACCTGTGCACTGCCGAAGTCGCGGCGCTGTGCCTGGAACTGGCCGGCGACTCTGACGCCGCCTCTGCGCTGGACGCCTATTTTGACGTGTTCAGCCAGCATTACCTCGGCGCCAAACAGCAGGTCGACATGAATGAGTCCACCCCCGCTCACGCCGAGTTACTGCCCTATATACGAAAGCCGCAGCCGGAGTTGGCCCAATAGTGGCCCATACTGTACGCAGCGGCGGCCGTGCTGCTTGACCACCCCGTCTTCGCTGGGCATGCTTGGCGCCGTTTAGGGTGCGGCCAAGGTTTGAAACGCCGTGTTTGCTGTTGATTGGCGTTGAACGTGCCCCTGTGGATATCGCTTGAAAGCGGCATCTTGAGTTGCTTTGGCCAGACCGGAATGCACCGGGTCTGCCATCAAAAACAGGATCATTTGAAAAATGGCCACATACGACATCCTGATTGCCGATGATCACCCCCTGTTTCGTAGCGCCCTGCATCAAGCGGTGACCCTGGGCCTTGGCCCGGATGTAAGGTTGGTGGAAGTGGCGAGCATCGCCGAGCTGGAAACCCGCCTGACCGAAAAGGCTGACTGGGATCTGGTCCTGCTGGACCTGAACATGCCCGGCGCTTTCGGGTTTTCCGGATTGGTCATGCTACGCGGCCAGTACCCGCAGATTCCGGTGGTGATGGTTTCGGCGCAGGAAGAAGCGTCGGTGATGGTCAAATCCCGTGAGTTTGGCGCCAGTGGCTTTATTCCCAAGTCCAGCGATCTCAGCGTGATTCAGCAAGCTGTACGCAAAGTGCTCGATGGCGATGTCTTCTGGCCGCCGCAAGCGTTCGAAGCCGTCGCCGTTTCCGACGAAGCCAAGGCCGCCAGCGATGGTCTGGCCAGCCTGACGCCGCAGCAGTTCCGCGTGTTGACCATGGTCTGCGAAGGCCTGCTGAACAAGCAGATTGCTTATGAGTTGAGTGTGTCGGAAGCGACCATCAAGGCCCACGTTACGGCGATCTTTCGCAAGCTGAATGTGCGCACTCGCACGCAAGCGGCTTTACTGCTGCAACAACTTGAGTCAATTCCGAGCCAATAATGGCTGGCGTCTTCACGCTTTTTTGACTTTTGTTGATCTAGCTTTCCCACTCCTTTTTGGTTGGTTTCTACTTTATGTCACCTTTCAAGGGCCAGACCGGCCTGAAACGTATCCTCAACGCCTCCGGTTATTCGCTGGACGGCCTGCGCGCAGCCTTCACCGGCGAAGCAGCCTTCCGCCAATTGGTACTGCTCAATGTGGTGCTGATTCCGTTGACGTTCTTCCTCAATGTCAGCCGCGTTGAACAAGCGCTGTTGATCGCGGTGTGCCTGTTGGCGCTGATCGTCGAGTTGCTGAACTCGGCGGTGGAAGCAGCCATCGACCGCATCTCGCTGGAACTGCACCCGCTGTCGAAGAACGCCAAGGACATGGGCAGCGCCGCGCAATTCGTGGCACTGAGCATGATCGCGCTGGTGTGGGCAGTGATTCTGCTTTAAGCGATTGTCGGCAAAACGATCTCGTCGCTGCGCTGCACCCCGGCGGTGAAAGCGCGGCACAGATCGAGAAACTCGCGCATGGCGGAAGTCTGATATTTCTGTTTGTGCCAGATGAAGTAGAACTGCCGGGCCAGATCCAGATCCGGCGTTTCCACCGGCACCAGACTGCCGCGGCGGAACGCATCGCGCAGCGCCAGCCGCGAGATGCAGCCAATCCCCAGCCCCGATTCCACCGCGCGTTTGATCGCTTCGGTGTGCTCCAGCTCCAGACGGATATTCAGCGAACTGCGATGGTGACGCATGGCCTGATCGAAGGTCAGACGCGTGCCGGAACCTTGTTCACGCAGAATCCACGCTTCGTGAGTCAGCTCTTCCATGCTCGCGCTGCCGCGTTGGGCCAATGGATGCTGTGGCGCGCAGAACACCACCAACTCATCTTCGACCCAGCTCTGCACTTCGATGTCCGGGTGGCTGCAATCGCCTTCGATTAGACCCAGATCAATTTCGTAATGGGCGACTTGTTGCACGATATTGGCAGTGTTCTGCACGTGCAGCTTTACCTGACTTTCCGGGTGGCGCTGCATGAAACTGCCGATCAGCAAAGTCGCCAGATAATTGCCGATGGTCAGCGTCGCGCCCACTGACAGCGAGCCGAAACCGGATTTGCCGTTGAGCAGGTCTTCGATTTCCTTGGCCTGATCGAGCAGGGCCACCGCCTGCGGCAACAGCTGTTTGCCGAGGGCGTTGAGGCTCAGCCGTTTGCCGGCGCGATCGAACAGCTGGCAGCTGGATTGGCGCTCGAGCTCGGTGATCGAGGTGCTGGCGGCCGACTGCGAGAGGTTGAGCAGACCCGCAGCACGGGATACGCTTTCCTGCTGGGCGACGGCGACGAAGACTTGCAGTTGACGGAGAGTAAATCGCATATCGATATAACCGATAACCCTTATCTTAATAATCCAGTTAACAGATATTGTCGTCGCTATTAGAATGCGATGCAATTGCGCACCGTCGCCTTCAAAAGCCAGCGCAGACCCAATCTCCAGGAGTCAAACGTACATGAGCAACATGAACCACGAGCGTGTCCTCAGTGTTCATCACTGGAACGACACTCTGTTCAGCTTCAAGTGCACCCGCGATCCGGGCCTGCGCTTCGAGAACGGTCAGTTCGTGATGATCGGCCTGCAACAGCCCAATGGCCGCCCGCTTATGCGCGCTTACTCGATCGCCAGCCCGAACTGGGAAGAGCATCTGGAGTTCTTCAGCATCAAGGTGCAGGACGGCCCGCTGACTTCGCAACTGCAGCATTTGAAGGAAGGCGACGAGATCATCATCTCGAAGAAGCCTACCGGCACCCTGGTACTCGACGACCTGAACCCGGGCAAGCACTTGTACCTGCTGAGCACCGGCACTGGCCTGGCGCCGTTCATGAGCGTGATTCAGGACCCGGAAACCTACGAGCGCTTTGAAAAAGTGATCCTGGTTCACGGTGTGCGCTACGTCAACGAAGTCGCCTACCGCGAATTCATCACCGAGCACCTGCCGCAGAACGAGTTCTTCGGCGAAGCGCTGCGTGACAAGCTGATCTACTACCCGACCGTGACTCGCGAGCCTTTCGAGAATCAGGGCCGTCTGACCGATCTGATGCGCAGCGGCAAGCTGTTCAGCGACATCGGCCTGCCACCGATCAATCCGCAGGACGACCGCGCGATGATCTGCGGCAGCCCGAGCATGCTCGACGAGACCAGCGAAGTGCTCGACAGCTTCGGCCTGAAGATCTCGGCGCGGATGCGCGAGCCGGGTGACTACCTGATCGAGCGTGCGTTCGTCGAGAAGTAAGCCCCAAAACTGTAGGAGTGAGCCTGCTCGCGATAGCGATGGATCAGTCAAGATGGATGTCGACTGACACAGCCCTATCGCGAGCAGGCTCCCTCCTACAGAAAAGCAAAAAGCCCGCGTTGCCTGAGAAGGCAGCGCGGGCTTTTTCGTTTTCGGGGGTTACGCCTTGGCAGGAATCACTTCGAGCACACGGATCTGCTCCGGTGTCGGGTAATGCCAGCGCACATCCAGATCCCAGAACTGCGCGCCGTATTCACGTTCCGGCGCCGGGGTTTGATACGCCGGGCGCGGATCCTGCGCCAGACACTGTTCAATAAGCTCAACCAACGGCTCGTCAAGGCGCTGAGCGTGTGTGTGCGCTTGTTTCAGCGCCGAGTCCGTCCACTGCACGTCAATCAGATGCGGCGCAGCGCTGGCGATGCTGTTGGCGGCGTCGGGAATGATGTCGGCGTAAGGCACGTAGGGCTTTATGTCGAGAACCGGCGTGCCGTCGAGCAAGTCGATGCCGGAGATGAACAGGCGATTGGCTTCGACCTTGTCCAGTTTCACCACCGATTGGCCGATGCCGTTAGGACGGTGAGTCGCGCGGGTGGCGAACACGCCCATGGATTTGTTGCCGCCCAAACGGGGCGGACGGACTTTCAGCCTTGGTTTGTCTTCCAGTGCCTGATGGAACAGAAATAGCAGCCAGACATGGCTGACCTGTTCCAGGCCCTGCACGGCGTCACCCTGATCAAACGGCGCCACCAGTTCCAGCACTCCGCGGGCGGCGGGGGCCAATTGCGGTTGGCGCGGGATGGCGAATTTCTCCTTGAAGCAGGAGCGCACGAAGCCGATGGGGGAGACGCTGTAAGTCATGGTTTGCATTCGAAGCGGGGCAGGGGTGGGCATGATACCCCGTCCCGTCTCAAGTCTGGTGGTGGCAGGGCAGACGCCATCGCGAGCAGGCTCACTCCTACAGGGTTGTGGATGTACACAAAATCTCTGTTCGCTGAAAATCCCTGTAGGAGTGAGCCTGCTCGCGATAGCTTCACCGCCGACCTAGAGGCTGAACCCGCCATCCAGCGGAATAATATTTCCGGTCATATAAGCCCCAGCCGTACTCGCCAGACTGATCGCCAACGCCGCCATCTCCTCTTCACGCCCCCAGCGCTTCATCGGAATCAGCGCCGTGTCCTCAGCCAATGCCTGCTGATCGCTGCCAATATGCTGCGTCATCTTGCTCGGAAAGCGCCCCGGCGCGATCACGTTGACATTGATGTGCTGGCTCACCAGCTCCCGCGCAAGAATTCGCGACAATTGATGCAGGGCCGCCTTACTTGGCCCATAGGCATACGCCTGCTCGCCAAACGAAGAAATCCCCGCCACCGAACCGATATTGATAATCCGCGCCGGATTCGCCGCCGAACCACCCTTGCGCAACAGCGGCAGGAACTGCTGGATGCAACTGAACACCGAGGTCACGTTGAGCTGCATGACCTTCTCCCAGCCCTTGACCGGATAGCTCTCCAGTGGCGCGCCCCAGGTGGTGCCGGCGTTGTTCACCAGAATATCCAGATGAGTGATCTGCTCACCCAGGCGCGCGGCCAGTTCCTGCACGCCTTCTTCCGTCGCCAGATTCGCCGCCACGCCGTGGCACTTGCCCAAGGCGCTGAGTTCTTCAGCCGTTTGATGGCAGGCTTCGGCGTCGCGCGAGCAGACGTAAACGCGCGCGCCAGCCTCGACAAAGGCCTTGGCGATCATTTTGCCGATACCACGGGTGCCGCCGGTCACCAGAGCGGTGCGGCCTTGCAGGGAAAAGTACGGGTGCATGGCGAGTCCTGAGGATTAGGGATCAGTACACCCTAGTCGTCAGCCGCGAAAAGCGGAGCCACTATTTTCGGAAGGAATGGGGGGCCATGCGGCCAGCTTCGAGTGGCAAGCTGCAAGCTACAAGTTAACGCGGTGTGGCAACTTGCAGCTTGTAGCTTGTAGCTTGTAGCTTGCAGCTTGTAGCTGCTTTTAAGCTCTCACGCGTAGCGTGAGACCCTTGAGGAAGTTGCGCAGCAACTGGTCGCCACACGGGCGGTAGTTGGTGTGGCCGACCTTGCGGAACAGCGCGCTCAGCTCAGGCTTGGACACCGGGAACTCGGCGGCCTTGAGGATCGCGTGCATGTCGTCTTCTTTCAATTCGAAGGCCACACGCAGTTTTTTCAGGATGATGTTGTTGGTCACCGGCACTTCGATCGGCTGTGGCGGACGGCTTTCGTCCTTGCCACGCTTGAAGATCACCAGACCATCGAGGAAGTGCGCGATGACTTCGTCCGGGCAGCGCACGAAACCTTCTTCGTCTTCTTCTTTCTTGTCGAGCCAGGTCACTACGTCGGCGAGTGCTACTTCCATGCCGCCGAGTTTGATGATTTCGACAACTTTCTTGTCGCTGATGTCGAGCATGTAGCGCACGCTGCGCAATACGTCGTTATGAATCATGTGAGTAATCCTGATAAGCGTTGTGGGCAGCGCGCAGGCGCGCTGCCGGAATGTGTGGCGGCAGTGGAAGTCTTAGAACTTCTCTTTGCCGGACAGGTAGCGCCATTGGCCGACCGGGACCTTGCCGATCGAGACGCCGCCGATGCGGATGCGGCGGATGCCGATGACCTTGAGGCCGACCGCTTCGCAGAACTGGGCGATGATCCCCGGCTGCGGGTTCTTCATGGCGAAGCGCAGACGGTTTTCGTTCTGCCAGCTGGCCTTGACTGGCGGCAGCTCTTTGCCCTTGTGCGTCAGGCCATGCTGCAAGCGATTGAGGCCGTGGGCGACCATGTCACCTTCGACTTCGACCACGTATTCCTGCTCGATCTTCGCGGCGTCGGCGGTGAGCTTGCGCAGGATCTTCCAATCCTGAGTGAACACCAGCAGGCCGCTGGCCTTCGCTTGCAAGTCGGCGCTGGCAGTAAGGCGCAGGAAGTGCCCGCGCAACGGGCGCTTGCTGAAGCGGTGTTCTTCGCTGAGGGTTTCGGCGCTCAGCGATTGCATGGCGGTTTCAACGTCCATGCCGGCAGGGGCGTTGAGCAGGATGGTCACCGGCTCCGGCGCGGTGGCCTTGGCGTCCTTGTCGAGCTCGACCTTCTGGTCGCCGACCTTGAATTGCGGCTCGTCAATCACTTCGCCGTCCACGGTGACCCAGCCGCCCTCAATGAACAGCTCGGCCTCCCGGCGGGAGCAACCGACCAGTTCGATGAGGCGTTTGGAGAGGCGAATCGGGTCAGTCATGACAGGGCCGTAACAAAAAAGGGGTGGGCATTGTACCTGTGTGGCGCCGGTTAAGCCCGGTTCCATTTCGGTAA
Organism: Pseudomonas sp. CH61; assembly: GCF_059429415.1. Classification (NCBI taxonomy): domain Bacteria; kingdom Pseudomonadati; phylum Pseudomonadota; class Gammaproteobacteria; order Pseudomonadales; family Pseudomonadaceae; genus Pseudomonas; species Pseudomonas sp. CH61. The sequence continues at coordinate 592,855 of NZ_CM182098.1, forward strand.
TGCTTTTTGTAGGAGTGAGCCTGCTCGCGATAGCCATCTGACATTCGACATTGATGGTGGCTGATCTGGCGCTATCGCGAGCAGGCTCACTCCTACATGGGGTTGGGTTGTGTCAGCCGTTGCTTGAGCGTTGCTGATTTTGTCGCAGACGCATGTGCAGCAACGGATACGGCTGGCCCATGCCATCGACCTCCGAGCGGCCGATGACCTCGAAACCCTGCTTGAAGTAAAACCCCAAGGCCTGCGGGTTCTGTTCGTTGACGTCGAGTTCATCGGCATTCAAATGCTGCAGGGCGTAGTTCAGCAGTTTCTTGCCCAAGCCCTGACCCCGATAATCCGGATCGATGAACAGCATCTCGATCTTGCCCGCCGCGACCCCGGCAAACCCGGTGATGCGCTGGTCGGCGTCCTTGGTGCAGATCAACATCACCGCATCCAGATAACGCGTGAGCACCAGATTACGCAGCAGCTCGATATAGCTGTCCGGCAGAAAATCATGGGTGGCGCGAACCGAGGCCTCCCAGACCCGGGTCAGTTCCTGATAATCGCTGAGTTTCGGCGTATGGATGACCGAATGGTGACGCATGCCCGTCTGCCTCTTGTCCGTTTCAAGGGAGTCCGTCCCCCGCTAAACGATAGCCGTAAAAAAGCCCCGCATCTTGTAAAAAGAGCGGGGCTTTTTGTATTTATTGCGGTGTCTGGCTGGATACTTCTGTCGCCAGCAAGATCTCTCCCCCTCACCCCAACCCTCTCCCCCAAGGGGGCGAGGGGGAAGGGAGCAGATCTTCGTGCTGTTCAAAACCTGAGCACGACGCGAACTTTCAGGTCGGTGCAGCACGCAAGAACAAGTCGATCAGTCCCCGCTCCCTCTGGGAAGGGGCGAGGGGGAAGGGAGCTGATCTTCATGCTGTTCAAACCTGAGTTCGACCGGATAGCTCAGGTCGATGTACCTCGAAAGAACAACACGGTCAGCTCCCTCTCCCTCCGGGAGAGGGCTGGGGTGAGGGGCTTTTGATCTTCAGATCAGATCAGATCTGCTCAGCCCACAGATCGTATTCGTCAGCGTCAGTAACCTTGCACCAGACCTTGTCGCCAGGCTTGAGATTGCTGCCGTTATCAATAAACACATTGCCATCGATTTCCGGGGCATCGAAGAAGCAGCGGCCAACCGCGCCTTGCTCGTCGACTTCATCGACCAGCACTTCAATCTCACGGCCGATGCGCATTTGCAGGCGTGCCGAGCTGATCGCCTGCTGGTGCGCCATGAAGCGATCCCAACGATCCTGCTTGACGTCGTCCGGTACGATCTCCAGATCCAGATCATTCGCTGGCGCGCCATCCACCGGCGAGTACTGGAAGCAGCCGACGCGGTCGAGCTGGGCTTCGGTCAGCCAGTTCAGCAGGTACTGGAAATCTTCTTCGGTTTCGCCCGGGAAGCCGACGATGAAGGTCGAACGGATGATCAGGTCCGGGCAGATTTCGCGCCAGTTCTTGATCCGCGCCAGGGTCTTGTCTTCAAACGCCGGGCGCTTCATCGACTTCAACACTTTCGGGCTGGCGTGCTGGAACGGGATGTCGAGGTACGGCAGGATCTTGCCGGCGGCCATCAACGGGATCAGCTCGTCAACGTGCGGGTACGGGTAAACGTAGTGCAGACGCACCCAGACGCCGAGGGTGCTCAGCGCTTCACAGAGTTCGGTCATGCGGGTTTTCACCGGCGCGCCGTTCCAGAAACCGGTGCGGTATTTCACGTCAACGCCGTAGGCGCTGGTGTCTTGCGAGATCACCAACAGCTCTTTGACGCCGGATTTGACCAGACGCTGAGCTTCGTCGAGCACATCGCCCACCGGACGGCTGACCAGTTTGCCGCGCATCGACGGGATGATGCAGAACGAGCAGCTGTGGTTGCAGCCTTCGGAAATCTTCAGGTAGGCGTAGTGGCGCGGGGTCAGTTTGATGCCTTGCGGCGGCACCAGGTCGATCAGCGGGTTGTGATCCTTACGCGGTGGCACCACGTCGTGCACGGCGTTGACCACTTGCTCGTACTGCTGCGGACCGGTCACGGCCAGCACGCTCGGGTGCACGTTGCGGATGTTGCCTTCTTCCACGCCCATGCAGCCGGTGACGATCACCTTGCCGTTTTCCTTGATCGCTTCGCCGATCACTTCCAAAGATTCAGCTTTGGCCGAATCGATGAAACCGCAGGTGTTGACGACTACAACGTCGGCGTCCTGATAGGTGGACACCACGTCATAGCCTTCCATGCGCAGCTGGGTCAGGATGCGCTCGGAGTCGACCAGTGCTTTCGGGCAACCCAGAGATACAAAGCCAACCTTTGGATTGGCCGGCGCGGGAGTGGTGGACATGTCTAACCTCGGTATTTTGTGACATCGCTTTCTTGGTGCGAAAGCCGACGGATGGGCGCTTAGGGCGCGCCTCTGATCAAAAAGTGCGCAATTCTAGCGGCGGGCAACGCACTTGACCAGCTTTATGCAGGGAAATACGACGAGTGCTGCGCTATGCTTCGCGCCGTTGAGCTTTACCAATTTTTTACAGTCAACAAAACGTCTGTAACAACAGGTAAAACAGCGCATGCTGCACCACAAAGCATAGTGCTTCATTCAAGAAGCCGGTTCTGAGAAGTAGGAGTGTTGGATGGGTCAGGCAAGTAGTCATGCGGCAGGCGCCGAGGGTTCGGCCTCCAAGCCGCTGAGCATGCTGGTCGCGGCGGTCGGGGTGGTTTACGGCGACATCGGCACCAGTCCGTTGTACACCCTCAAAGAAGTGTTTTCCGGCGCTTACGGCGTATCGGTCAATCACGATGGCGTGCTGGGTATTCTGTCGTTGATCTTCTGGTCGCTGATCTGGGTCGTGTCGATCAAATACATGATGTTCGTGCTGCGCGCCGACAACCAGGGCGAGGGCGGCATCATGGCGCTCACTGCACTGGCACGTCGCGCGGCGGGGCATCGCAAGAAGCTGCGGTCGTTGCTGGTGGTGTGCGGACTGATCGGCGCGGCGCTGTTTTATGGCGACAGCATGATCACCCCGGCGATCTCCGTTTTGTCGGCGATTGAAGGTTTGGGCTTGGCGTTTGATGGCATCGACCATTGGGTCGTGCCGTTGTCGCTGGTGGTGTTGGTCGGACTGTTTCTGATCCAGCGTCACGGTACGGCGCGAATCGGCATCCTGTTCGGGCCGATCATGGTCACTTGGTTTCTCGTCCTCGGCGCCCTCGGTGTGTACGGCATCAGCCACACGCCAGAAGTGCTGCATGCGATGAACCCGATCTGGGCGGTGAATTTCTTCGTCGTGCATCCGGGCATGGGCGTGGCGATCCTCGGCGCCGTAGTGCTGGCGCTGACCGGTGCCGAAGCGCTGTACGCCGACATGGGCCATTTTGGTCGTAAGCCGATTGCCCGCGCCTGGTTCATCCTGGTGTTGCCGGCGCTGGTGCTCAATTACTTCGGTCAGGGCGCCTTGCTGCTGGAAAACCCGGAAGCAGCGCGTAACCCGTTCTATCTGCTGGCGCCGAGCTGGGCGCTGATTCCGCTGGTCGGTCTGTCGACGCTGGCCACGGTGATCGCCTCGCAAGCGGTGATTTCCGGTGCATTCTCCCTGACCCGTCAGGCGATTCAGCTCGGATACATCCCGCGCATGTACATCCAGCACACCTCCAGCGACGAGCAGGGCCAGATCTATATTGGTGCGGTGAACTGGGCGCTGATGGTCGGCGTGGTCCTATTGGTGCTCGGTTTCGAATCCTCCGGCGCACTGGCCTCGGCCTATGGCGTGGCGGTGACTGGCACCATGCTGATGACCACCATTCTGGTGTCGGCGGTTATGTTGCTGCTGTGGAAATGGCCACCGATCCTCGCCGTGCCGGTGCTGATCGGCTTCCTGCTGGTGGACGGTCTGTACTTCGCCGCCAACGTGCCGAAGATCGTGCAGGGCGGTGCCTTCCCGGTGATCGCCGGTATCGCGCTGTTCGTGCTGATGACCACCTGGAAGCGCGGCAAGCAATTGCTGGTCGACCGCCTCGACGAAGGCGCGCTGCCGCTGCCGATCTTCATCAGCAGCATCCGCGTGCAGCCGCCGCATCGGGTGCAGGGCACTGCGGTGTTCCTCACCGCACGCTCCGACGCCGTGCCGCATGCGTTGTTGCACAACTTGCTGCACAACCAGGTACTGCATGAGCAGGTGGTGCTGCTGACGGTGGTCTACGAAGACATCCCGCGCGTACCGCCATCGCGGCGTTTCGAAGTCGAAGCACACGGCGAAGGCTTCTTCCGGGTGATCCTGCACTTCGGCTTCACCGACGAGCCGGACGTGCCGCAGGCGCTGAAGCTGTGTCATCTGGATGATCTGGACTTCAGTCCGATGCGCACGACCTACTTCCTCAGCCGTGAAACGGTGATTGCTTCGAAACTTGAAGGCATGGCGCGTTGGCGTGAGGCGCTGTTTGCGTTCATGTTGAAGAATGCCAATGGGAACTTGCGGTTCTTTAATTTGCCGCTGAACCGGGTGATTGAGTTGGGGACGCAGGTGGAGATGTAAGCCTCACTTCAACTGAAAAGCCCCCGGCAGCCTTGTGGCTGGCGGGGGCTTTTTTGTGCATGCACATAAACCTCAAACCCACCACAAATCCCCTGTGGGAGCTAGCCTGCTAGCGATGGCTGAGTGTCAGACAGCACATCTTTACCAGATCCACCGCAATCGCTAGCAGGCTAGCTCCCACAGGGTTAAGTGGTGCGTTCAGGCAGATCGATTTCAGATTCGCTCTTCGTCCGCGCAGGTCGTGGCATCAACGCCTGAATCACATCATCAATCAAAGCTTTGCCCATCACCGTCAGGTAATGCGCAGCCCAGGCATGGCGGTCGGTGTCTTTGATGAATGCCGCGTCTTCGGCGAACGACTTGGCGAGGGACAGCAGGTCGGAGGATTGGGACAAGGCATCGATGATCGGGATGCCGGCGCGGACGTTGAAGAACGCTTGATCCGAGTTGTAGAGGAAAGGGGTGAAGCCGATGGTTTTAAGATCAGATGGATTGTTCATTGTCAGTTCCCTTGATTTTGAGAGCTGCCGCATCCGATACCAAGCGAATGGGTGGCAGCTGTGCGCAGGTTGGTAAACCGGGGAACCAAGGAAACCGGCACGCTCGAAAGCGTCCCACACACAGCTGCCATAACACAGGGGCTCGGACGGGATTTCGCCTGAGTCGTGTCGGGTGCGCTGTTGCGCCTTATTCCACCGGGTTACCAAGCCCGATCGCTGAATGAGTCAGCGACGTCCGGAGAGTATCCCGTCGAAAAACAGCGCAATAGAGCGGCAAGGCTCCGCAACACGCGATTCGGAGTTTGCCTACAAGGTCTGTCGGCGTCATCCGATATTGCGAGACTGGAAGTAAACGAAACTACACGCCACTGGTGATTTTCGGGGTTGACGATTCAATGTTGCCGACGATGCAGGTGTCCACATTTTATGGAATGTGGACATCTGCCGTTTTTGGCTTCATCGAGAGTCAAGATATTTACGAGTGCATGTATAAAGTTTCTGAATCCAGCGCAATTCCCTTGTAGGAGTGAGCCTGCTCGCGATAGCGGGGTGTCAGTTGGCAACTAAGTGGCTGACACTCCGCTATCGCGAGCAGGCTCACTCCTACAGGGGAACGGGTTCATCGTCCGAGATGTAAAAAGCCCCCGCAACTGCGAAGTTGCGGGGGCTTTTTGTGGGCGTGGCTCAGATCACTCTTCGGCGACCGAGTCCTTGCTCTGGCGCTTCTCGATCAAATCCACCAAACGCTTGGCCAGCGCCGGGTAGTTCTCGTCGAAGTGGTGGCCGCCAGGCAGTTTCACCGCTTCACCGACTGCGGTTTTGTCCGTGCAGCCACTCTCATCCGTCTCTTCTTCACCATAGATGCACACAACCTTGGCCGGTGGCAGTTTGGCCATTTCCGGGCCGGTGGCGGCTTCTTTGCCGGCGTTGCCGAGCCAGCCTTCGACTTCGATTTCGAAGCTGCCAGTGCGGGCGAAGGCCAGCAGGATGATCGCGTCTACACGCTGCTGCTCGGTGTCCGGCAGGCGGTTGTAGATCGCTGGCAGCACGTCAGCACCGAACGAGTAACCGGTGAGGATGAAGCGTTTGGTGCCCCATTTCTGCCGGTAGTGCTGCATCAGTTCGGTCAGGTCCAGTGCGCTTTGTTCCGGACTCTTGTGCTGCCAGTAGTAGCGCAGGGTGTCGATGCCGACCACCGGGTAACCGATCTTGGCCATTTCACCGGCCACGTCGCGGTCGAGGTCGCGCCAGCCGCCGTCACCGGAGAGGAACAGGGTCACGGTGTCTTTGGCTTGGCCGGCCGGCACTTCAACCACCGGGATCGCCAGACCGCCGTTGGCCTTGTCGCCGCCGACGAGGATTTTGCGCAGTTCGTTGTTCAGCACTTGCGGCAGGTTGATGTCGTAGTCGCTGATGCTGGTTTCGGCGTTCGGTTGATCGCGCACGAAACCGGCGCTGGCGTCGTCCGGGTTGTCGTTCCACGCTGCCAGCCAATGGCCGTGGGCGGCGGATTTCGGCAGCAGGTGCGTGCAGCCACCTTTTTCCAGAGCCAGATCGACGGAAATGGCTTGGGCCTTGTCGTCTTTCTGTTCCGACAACCAGCGCCAGGCCAGCACAGCGCCCGGGCCGATGCCGCTGACCAAAGTGGCCGGGCCATTCAGTTCACGCAGACCCGATTGCAGGGCGCGGCTTTGCAGCAGGCAGTCCTTGGGCAGAATCACCTGAACGATTTGCGCCGAGGCGCTGCGGCTCAGGGTGGTCAGTTGTTTTTCAGAGAGTTTCTGGTCGTCGTTGACTGCTACCAGCACCTGCGCCTTGGGCTTGGTACCCGGGATGACTCGGGTCATGGCGGCGCCATCGGCCGGGGTCAGCTGTTCTACGGTCGGTTCCGGTGCCGGACGTTTGAGGTACCAGAAACCGCCGCCGGCAATCACGGCCAGCACGATCAGTGCGGCCAGGATGTACTTCAGGGAGCGTTGAATCATCAGCGTTTCACCAATCCAGTCAAGCCGCCCGCGATCAGGGCAGCAGTGTCGGCCAGCGCCACCAGCGGATCGAGTCCGGCGGGCACGGCCATATAACGGGGTTCCCAGTCAGGCTGGAACTTGTCTTTGAAGCGGCGCAAGCCTTGGAAGTTGTACAGCTGCTCACCACGGCGGAAAACCATCGAGCCCAGACGCTGGGTGAGCGGTGCACCACGCCGGGGTTGCAACCCCGACAACGGCACCATGCCCAGGCTGAAGCGCGCGTATCCGTGACTCTTATAGTGTTGAATCAGGCCGACCATCATGAATTCCATGGTCAGCTTCGGCGCATCCGGGTGCGCGCGCATCAGGTCGAGACTGGCCAGGTCATGGCTATAAGTTTCGAGCAGGTTGGCGAACGCCACCGGGCGACCTTCGAAGCGAATCACCGCGATGCGGAAATGCTTCAGGTAATCGTCGCTGAAACGGCCGAGGGAGAAGCCTTTCTCACGCACGTTCTTGCCAGTCAGCCACGCGTCGGAAATCACTTTCAGCTCGTCCATCGGCGCCTGACCGGGCTCATGGATCTCCAGCGACAAGCCATCGCGGGTGCCACGGTTCCAGGTGTAACGCAGGTCCTTCATCTCTTTGCCCTTGGCTTCCAGGTCAAAGCGCAGCAGATCGACCCGGGCTTCTTCGCCGAGTTTGATCGCGGTCAGGCCGATGTCCATGTAGTACGGCAGGTTCTCCGCGCGCACTTGGTAGAACACCGGGCGAGCGTGGTGAATGTCACAGAGGTCGCGGAACTGCCAGATCATCTCGGCGCGTTGCTGGCCGGGGCCGATCGGGTCGTACAGCGCCACCAGGCTGCGGCCACGGCGCGCGTACATCAGGAACGCTTCGTCGTTCTGGTGAAACAGCAACGCCTTGTCACCGGTCAGCGCCAGGCCACCGTCGGGTTGCGACGACGCCATCAGGATCTTTGCTGCGCGATCGAGTTCGTCAGGCGTTGGCAGGTGAATGACCGGGCGTGCGGTGCGCAGCAGCCAGGTCAGCGCGATCACCAGCAACAGCACAGCAGCGCCGAGCAGCGAACGCAGGCCACGCGGTGCGTCAGCATCAAGGGTGAACTGCCACCACAGTTGGTGGCTGTAGGGCACGTCTTGATAGGCGAACAGTAGCAGCCACGTCGATGCACCGAGGACGCACAGGCTGGCCACCAGATACAGCGGCGAGAACGGCAGTTCGGTCAGACGACTCGGGCGATAGAACGAGCGACGGAACACCCCGAGCAGCGCAGCCGTCAGGGTCATCAGCGTCGCTTCTTCCCAGTCGAAGCCCTTAAGCAGCGAGAGCAGGGCGCCGACCAGCAGCAGAATGGTGGTGAGCATCCACGCGGCGGACAGGCGACGACGCAGGCCCTGGGCGAGCATCAGGCACAGTACGCCGATCAGGCTGGCGCCGAAGTGCGAAGCGTCGACCAGACGATGCGGGATCAGAAAGCCGATGTGCTCCAGACGTGTGTCGATCTCGGGAGTGGCGCCGGAAAACAGCAGCACCACACCGGACAGGAACACCAGCACCGCCAGAATCGGCGCGGCCAGACCAGACGCTGCACGCATGGTCTGAGTCTGAAACAGGCGCTGACCTTCGTTGATCAGCAGGAATACGCAGGCGACCAGCAGCGGCAGCACCACGTAGATCAGGCGATACAGCAGCAGCGCAGCGGCCAGAGGCGCGGCGCCGAGTTTGTCAGCGAAAGCGGCCAGCAGAATCGCTTCGAACACACCGACGCCGCCGGGTACGTGGCTGAGTACGCCGGCAGCCAATGCCAGCAGGTACACCAACAGGAACGCACCAAACGGTGGCGCTTCCGGCAGCAATAGATAGAGAACGGTGGCAGCCGCCGCAACGTCGAGGGCGGTAATGATCAGTTGCAGGAACGTCAGGCGTCGACCCGGCAAGCGCAGCGTGCGACGGCCAACCCTGACCAGCAGGTTGTCGCGCAACGGTTGTTCCGGCAGGCGCCGACGGTAGATGCCGATAGCCAGTACTGCTCCAAGCGCCAGCACAACAGCGGCGACTGTGCCGAGCAAGCCTTCGGACAAACCCAGTGCCTGGGATGCCGCAGGCAGGTCGCTCAGCGTTGCCAGTGCAGCCAGCGGCGGCAGGGCGCAACCCAGCGACAGGCTGGCGAACAAGGTCATGTGCGCGACTTCCGACGCCCCCAGACCCAAGCGCGCATATAAACGGTAGCGCACCGAGCCGCCGGACAGCAGCGACAGGCCGATCGCATTGCCAATCGCAAACGCCGTGAAACCGCCCAGCGCCAATGTGCGCGGCGGCAAGGTCACGCCGGCATAGCGACTGGCCGACCATTCGTAGCCAAGCAGAATAATGAAGCCGACCACGGTCGCACCGAAGGCGCCGAGCAGTGCAGGTTTCGGCACGTCGAGAATCGAGTCGTGCAGTGCATCGAGATCGAGTTCGGCGAGCAGATGGCGACAGGCAATCAGCGCAATCGCGAACAGCAGCAAAGTCACCGCCAGACCAATCGGTTGCCGGTATTTGCTCAACCGATCCAGCAAGCGCAAACGCTCGGGTTTGATCGGATGTTCCGCTGTGACGGTGTCTTGTGGATCAGACGAGTTGGCGCGCATCAATCACCTCTTGGATTGTGCGCGACAGGATGGAGGTATCCAGCCAAGTTACCAATCCCTGTAGAAAAAAATAATCACAAAATACTACGCCTCTCACCGGGTATCGGCGAGGGCAGTTCCTGGATTGCAGGCGCCTTGCCTGCGACTCAAGCATAGTCGCAAGCGAGTACTTCTGAAGATCCCAAGCGGTTCACTGCACAGTGACAGATCATTGTTGCGAAAGGACTTTTTCAACAGATACAAAAAAGGCCACTCTTTCGAGTAGCCTTTTTTGATGTTTGGTTGCGGGAGCCGGATTTGAACCGACGACCTTCGGGTTATGAGCCCGACGAGCTACCAGACTGCTCCATCCCGCGTCTGTGTGGCGGCATTCTACAGACGAACGACGGGGTGTCAACCGCTAATCCCGCAAAGGGTCAAATAATTGTGAAATAGCGTCAAACGGTCGCAGGGGGTGCGTTAAGTTTCGGAAATGCAAAGAATTCCTGTTTGGCGATCGCTTCTTTATAAGAAGAGGAAATCGACAAAACAGACGCGCACAAAAAAGGCCACTCTTTCGAGTAGCCTTTTTTGATGTTTGGTTGCGGGAGCCGGATTTGAACCGACGACCTTCGGGTTATGAGCCCGACGAGCTACCAGACTGCTCCATCCCGCGTCTGTGTGTCGGCATTCTACAGAGGAACGCCGGGGTGTCAACCCGCAATCTGGATAAAATCTGTTGAGGTTCAATCGGTTAGCGTCTTTTCTCGGGTGTTTTTTACGCTGCAGGGCAGGTGGAGCAAGGCTTCCAGCTCTATTGGAGGCCTCTCGTCGATTGATAAAATAAATTCAACGGACATTTCCTACCGCCTGGAAAGAACATTCATACCACTGGTGCTATATACAGGTGTCAGTGAGATACTGCCGGTCCGGCTTGCCACATTCCCTTTTCTGACATGACTCAGCGAAAAATCATCCACATTGACTGCGATTGCTTTTACGCCGCCATAGAGATGCGCGATGACCCGCGCCTCGCCGGCAAGCCGTTGGCGGTGGGCGGTTCGGCGGAGCGGCGCGGGGTGATCGCCACCTGCAACTATGAAGCGCGCGCTTATGGCGTGCGTTCGGCGATGGCTTCGGGGCACGCCTTGAAATTGTGTCCGGACCTGACCATCGTCAAGCCACGTATGGACGCCTATCGCGAAGCCTCGAAAGAAATACACACGATCTTCAGCGATTACACCGACCTGATCGAGCCGCTATCGCTGGATGAGGCCTACCTCGACGTATCCGACAGCGCGCATTTTGGCGGCAGTGCCACGCGCATCGCTCAGGACATTCGTCGGCGGGTCTCCAATCAATTGCACATCACCGTGTCTGCGGGTGTGGCGCCGAACAAGTTTCTGGCCAAAATCGCCAGCGACTGGAAAAAGCCCAACGGATTGTTTGTGATTACGCCGGACCAGGTCGAAGACTTTGTCAGTGGTTTGCCAGTGAGCAAATTGCACGGTGTCGGCAAGGTCACGGCCGATAAGCTGGGCAAGCTCGGCATCGTTGATTGCTCACAATTGCGCGAGTGGGACAAATTGGCCCTGGTGCGTGAATTCGGCAGCTTTGGCGAGCGACTGTGGAGCCTCGCCCGTGGGATCGATGACCGGTTGGTGCACAACGACAGTCGGCGTCAGTCAATCAGTGTGGAAAATACTTACGACGTCGATCTGCCGGACCTGCGCAGCTGCCTCGACAAACTGCCAGAGCTGCTGGAAACCCTGAAAACCCGAATGGCGCGGATCGACAGCAGTTATCGGCCGGGCAAGCCGTTCGTCAAAGTGAAGTTTCATGACTTTACCCAGACGACGCTGGAGCAGGCCGGGGCAGGGCGGGATCTTGGCAGTTATCAGTTGATGCTGACGCAGGCGTTCAATCGCGGCGGGAAACCGGTGCGGTTGTTGGGGGTTGGGGTAAGGCTTGAGGATTTGCGCGGCGGGTTTGAGCAGATGGAGTTGTTTGAGCGGTAGATTTGCGGTGTCTGTCAGGGCCTCTTCGCGAGCAGGCTCGCTCCCACATTTGGAATGTATTCCGCCCTGTGGGAGCGAGCCTGCTCGCGAAGCTTTTAGCTTTTAATTCGGTCCCGGATCAGCCACCAAGCGACCCGCATCCTTGGTCAACGACTTGAGAAACTCAGTCTGCAACTCAGGATCGTTGCGCGTCAGTTCGATCAGGCTTTGTTCCAGTTCGCTGGCTTCTTCTTCCAGACCCAGCTCCGACAGACGTTTGACCCGATGCACCCACTGGCTCACTTCGTCGTCTTCCAGATCGTCGTAGATCAGCCCGTGCGCTTCCAGCAACTTGCCACGCAGGTGACTGCTGATCATCAGCGAAGAGTCCGAGTGCACGTCATCCTTGGCGTCTTCGACACTGATCTGCAATTTGCCGACATGATTGAGATCATTTTCGGCAAACGGACTGTCGAGCAGGTTCAGACGCAGCACACCGTTACGATCGGTGGTCATGTCAAAGGTCTGCTTGCCAGCCTTGACCTGCACCGGGCGCTCGCTCCATGGCAGGCTCGAATACTCCGTGCGCTTGTCGCGCTGGACTTCATCGATACCGGCGAGGTTCTGTTGCGCGCGACCGTTGGACTGCACGTTCATGAACGGGTTGAGCCCGGCGAAACCGTAGCTCAGCCAGTCCTTGGTGACGCTGTCCGGCAGGTTGCCGAGGGCAAACACGTTGACCACGTTGGCGCCGACGCCACCGACTACGGCCACCGCGCCCAGCGGAATCTCGTAGACCTCCCGCCAAGGCTGATAGGGCGTGTAGCGATCGTAGCGACGCGTCACTTCGAACTCGGTGACTTCAAAAGTCTTCTGCTCGTTGATCTTCACGCGTCGCTGCGGCAGCTCTAGCTCCTTAGGCTCACCGACATCAATCTGCAGGCTATGGTCGAGCAACTTTCGCTCGACCCGCTCTTCGTGCTCGCTGCGTTGTGACATGTGATTGGCACAGCCGCTGACCAGCAGGGCACCGCACAGGGCGGTGCCTCCGAGGCCTAAGGTGTTTCGCTTGAACATGACGTCTCTATCTGGTTTCAGCGGCGGATACGGGCCTGCAGGAAGGACAATACGTCGGCCACCGGCAATGCTTGCGCTTCGCCTTCGGTACGGCTCTTGTATTCCAGGTTGCCTTCGGCGAGGCCGCGGTCGCTGACCACGATCCGGTGAGGAATGCCGATCAGCTCCATGTCCGCGAACTTGATGCCCGGGCTGGTTTTCTTGTCGCGATCGTCCAGCAGCACTTCGAAGCCGGCCGCCGTCAGTTCGGCGTACAGCTTGTCGGTGGCTTCGCGCACTTGCTCGGTTTCATAGCGCAGCGGTACCAGAGCGATCTGGAACGGCGCCAGAGTGTCGCTCCAGATGATGCCGTTTTCGTCGTTGTTCTGCTCGATGGCCGCAGCCACCACGCGGGACACGCCGATACCGTAGCAACCCATTTCCAGGGTGACTGGCTTGCCGTTCTCGCCCAGCACTTCGCACTTCATCGCCTTGCTGTACTTGTTGCCCAGCTGGAAGATGTGCCCGACTTCGATGCCGCGTTTGATTTCCAGCGTGCCTTTGCCGTCCGGGCTTGGATCGCCGGCGACCACGTTACGCAGGTCAGCAACGGTCGGAACGGGCAGGTCACGCTCCCAGTTCACGCCGAAGTAGTGCTTGTCGTCGATGTTCGCGCCGATACCGAAGTCGCTCATCAGCTCGACCGAGCGGTCGATGATGATTGGCAGCGGCAGGTTCAGCGGGCCGAGCGAACCGGCGCCGGCGCCAATGGCGTCACGCAGTTCGGCGTCGGTGGCCATGACCAGCGGGTTGGCTACGCCTGGTTGCTGGGCAGCCTTGATTTCGTTGAGTTCGTGGTCGCCACGGATGACCAGTGCGATCAGCTTGCCTTCTTCTTCGGCGCGCACGATCAGGGTCTTGATGGTCTTTTCAATCGGCAGATTGAATTTTTCCACCAGTGCCGCGATGGTTTTTGTGTCTGGGGTGTCGACCAGACGCAATTCTTCGGTCGCAGCGGCACGCGAAGTTTCGCGTGGCACGGCTTCGGCTTTTTCGATGTTCGCTGCGTAGTCGGAACCGTTGCTGAAGACGATGTCGTCTTCGCCGGACTCGGCCAGTACGTGGAATTCGTGCGAACCAGCGCCACCGATCGAACCGTTGTCGGCTTCCACCGGACGGAATTTCAGACCCAGGCGCGTGAAGATGTTGCAGTACGCTTCATGCATACGGTCGTAGGTGATCTGCAACGACGCCTGATCAGCGTGGAAGGAGTACGAGTCCTTCATGATGAATTCGCGGCCGCGCATCAAACCGAAGCGTGGGCGGATTTCGTCACGGAACTTGGTCTGGATCTGGTACAGGTTGATTGGCAGCTGTTTGTAGCTGCTCAACTCGTTGCGCATCAGATCGGTGATCACTTCTTCGTGGGTCGGGCCCGCACAGAAGTCGCGACCGTGGCGGTCTTTGATGCGCAGCAGCTCAGGGCCGTATTCTTCCCAGCGCCCCGATTCCTGCCACAGCTCGGCCGGTTGGGTGCTCGGCATCAACACTTCCAGAGAGCCGGCGGCGTTCATCTCTTCGCGAACGATGGCTTCAACCTTGCGCATAACCCGCAAGCCCATCGGCAGCCAGGTGTACAGGCCCGAGGCGAGTTTGCGGATCATGCCGGCGCGCAGCATCAGCTGATGGCTGATCACGACCGCGTCGGAAGGCGTTTCTTTCTGTGTGGCGAGCAAAAATTGACTGGTGCGCATGGTTGGCCGTTGTCGGTTGCTATGACTGGAAATGACTCCGCAGTGTACCGGCGAGTTTTGCCGACGTACAGGCGTGAGGTCAGTGGGGAGGCACGACGGCGGGATTCCTCCCGCCGTTGCCGAAACGTCTTACGATTCTTCTGCGACCGGCGTCGGCACAGGCTCGGGCGTTGGCGTCGGGCCTTCGCGGCGGCTTTCCTGAAACCAGTGCAGGGCGATCAACACTAGCGTCGGCACGCCGAGCAGGGCGGTGATCAGGAAGAAGCTGTGATAACCGAACTTCTCGACCAAGACCCCGGAATAGCCGCCCATCAGGCGCGGTAGCAGCAGCATGATCGAGCTGAGCAAAGCGTATTGGGTGGCGGAGAACTTCAGGTTGGTCAGGCTCGACAGATAGGCAACGAACGCCGATGTCGCCAGGCCCGAACTGAAGTTGTCGAGGGAAATGGTCACCACCAGCATCTGCAGGTTCGGGCCCATGTCAGCGAGCATCACGAACAGCAGGTTGGTGGCTGCGGAAGCGACGCCGCCAATGAACAAAATCGGCAGAATGCCAAAACGCACGATCAGCAGGCCGCCCATACCGGCGCCAACCAGCGTCATGATCAGGCCGAAAATCTTGCTGACGCTGGCAATCTGATCCTTGGTGAAACCCTGGTCGATGTAGAACACGTTGGCCATGACGCCCATTACCGTGTCCGACATCCGATAGGTGGCGATCAGACCCAGTAACAGAAACGCCTGCCAGCGATAACGCAGGATGAAGTCATTGACCGGGGTCAGCACCGGTGCGAGGCCGCGACGGCCCATGGTCGACAGACACAGACCGGTCAGCAGCGTATAGAGAATCGCGCGCAGGAAGGCACGATCTTCGAGCAGCAGGTCGAGCGGGCTCATGCCGCCGAACAGCACGCTGGCGAAATCAGTGTTGTAGAGCTGGGTGAACATCGCCGGCACCGAGACCAGCAAGACAATCAGCACAAACACCGACATCAGTTGATGCATAAAGGTGTAGCGCCCGGCCTGCAACTGTGTACGCAGTGGCACCGGCGGCTCGCGCATGAACAGTGTGGTCAGCAGCGCGGGAATCATCAGAGCGCCGAACAGTGCGTAAGTGCCGGCCCAGGCCGAGTGCTGATAGTTGAAGCCCGTGGAGCCAAAGCCCTCAGCGAAAAACAAGGCACCGGCAGTCGCCAGCAGTGCAGCCACGCGATAACCCGACATGTAACTGGCGGCGAGGGCGGCCTGGCGATTGTCTTCGGCGATTTCCAGGCGATAGGCATCCACCGCGATATCTTGAGTGGCGGAGGCGAAAGCGACGACGACTGCAATGGCGATCAGCCAGGACAGATGTTTCTGCGGATCGCAGAAACCCATGCCGATCAGGCCGAGAATCACCAGGGCTTGCGAGAGCACCAGCCACGAACGGCGACGGCCGAGTTTGCCCAGCAACGGCAGACGCCATTGGTCGAGCAAAGGTGACCAGACCCATTTGAACGCATAGGCCAGGCCGATCAGGCTGGCGTAGCCGATGGTTTCACGGGCGACACCGGCTTCACGCAGCCAGACGGAAAGCGTTGAGAACACCAGCATGTACGGCAGGCCGGCGGCGAAACCGAGCAACAACAGCACGAGCGTCGAAGGACTGGCATAAGCGGCTAGCGCGGCGCGCCAGGTTTTACGGGGCATGGGCTGAAGTCTGCCTCAAGATTGCGGAAACAAAGCGCGCACTCTAACCGCTGTGCTCTACCGGACGCCAGCCATGGCGCTGAATATCCACACGATTGTTCAGGACGGTGATGCCTTCCATGCGCAATCGGGCCCGTTGTTCATCGCCCGATGGGCTGCCCACCGGCAGGCTGATCCGACCGCCGGCGCCCAGCACGCGGTGCCAGGGCAGCCTGGTATCGCCGGGTAACTGACTCAAGGTGCGGCCGACCCAACGGGCGGCGCGCCCCAACCCGGCCAGCTCGGCTAACTGACCATAGCTGACGACTTTGCCTTCGGGCACTTGGGCGAGCGTTGAGTAGAGCGCCGTGCGTCGGATTTGCGCATCGTTTTCAACGCTGTCGAGCGGGTCTTTCACGTACGCGGTTCCTGAGCATGATCAGTTTGATGGCTTGCAGAGTAATCGGTGATCGCGCAGTTGAGAAATGAACTCATCAGAAATAGTCCGGTCAGTCCTTGTCAGGGTCTTATTCCTACGGATAATGCCGACCTTTTTCGCAAACTTGAGCCTTAGATTCGCTTATGTTGTCCAGATCCTTGCTGTGCCTTGCTGTTTTCAGTGCGTCTACGCCCCTGCTTGCCGACACTGTCTGGTTGAAGAACGGTGACAAGTTGAGCGGCACCATCACCGTGTTCGATGGCGGCAAGCTGTTGATCCAGACCAAGTACGCCGGTGCGGTCACCATTGACTGGAAAGAGGTCAAGACTCTGGACAGTGATCAGCACTTGTTGGTCAAGCAGGATGCCTACACCGGTGAAGTGTCCAAGTCGCTGACCGCCGCCGAAGATGGCAAAGTCACCCTGGCCAACGGTGAAGCGCCGAAAACCGTCGAGCTGGCGAGCATTCAGCAGATTCTCAAGCCGAAACCGGTGGTCGAGGATCTGGTGTGGAAGGGCAATGTCGACCTGGCGTTGGACTATCAGCGCGCCGAGAAGGATACCGATGACTACGATGTCGGTTTCAAGACCTCGGCGCGTCATGGTCGCTGGCGCCACACCGCCGAAGGTGAATACAACCGCGAAGTGCAGGACGACGAAACCACCACTGACAACTGGCGCGCCGAATACGCACTCGACCGCTTCCTGACGGATCAATGGTTCTGGCAGGGTCGCTTGAACTACAAGCGTGATCACATCGAAGAGCTGGCGCGCCAGCGCGTGGTCGGTACCGGTCCTGGCTACCAGTTCTGGGATGACGAGTTGGGTGCGTTCTCGCTGGGCTCGCTGCTTAACCGCACCGATTACGAGTATCGCGATGGCAGCAAGGACAACTTCTATTCCGTTGCGATGAAGTGGGACTACAACCGTTACCTGATTGGCAAGAAGGTCGAATTCTTCACCAGCGGTGAAGTAGGCAAGCCGCTGTCGGGTGTTGCCGATTACGCGCTGGATGCCGAGATGGGCTTGCGCTATAAGGTCACCGATTGGGCTTCGCTTAACCTCAAGGCTGAGCGTGACATCATCAGCGGCACCAACGATGCGGACTTGAACAAGACCCGTTACACCGCAGGGTTTGGCGTGGCCTGGTAAGGCACACGCAAAAGATCGCAGCCTTCGGCGGCTCCTACAGAGGATTGATGTACATCCTGTAGGAGCTGCCGAAGGCTGCGATCTTTTTTTGCGAGCTGAAAAACAGACGCCCACAAAAAAGCCCCGCTTTTAAGGGCGGGGCTCTTTTCTAAAGAAGCTACAAGTTAGATAACTTGTACTTCTTCAGCTTGCATGCCTTTCTGACCGCGGGTAGCGATGAAAGAAACCTGTTGGCCTTCTTTCAGGCTTTTGAAGCCGTCGGATTGGATAGCTTTGAAGTGAACGAACAGGTCGTCACCGGATTGTGGAGTGATGAAGCCGAAGCCTTTTTCATCGTTGAACCACTTAACGGTACCGGTTTGGCGATTAGACATGGTGTAACTCCTTGAACAAAGATAACTGCGACTCAGGAAGAACCCTGGCCGAGACTGAGTGCAAAGAGCAGGAAAAATTCTTGTAGATGGTTGGATCGAAATTCAACATATCGTGTAGAGATTCTCAGTGACACAAGCAACACAGTGACGCCACCTTAACCCAGTTTCCGAGAAGTGCCAATGCTTCTTGCGAAGGTTTCTCTGTTTTCGGGATCGGCGGTGTGACGGTTCGTCGTCAAAGCCCGTATTTCATAGGTGTTCGGCGAGAATTGCAGCCCGCACTTTGAACCCGGCGGCGCGCCCGGTAAGATGCGGGACAGAATTTTTCCACCTCGCTATTCAGGACACCCCCGCCATGAGCATCAAATCGGACAAGTGGATTCGCCGCATGGCGCAGGAACACGGCATGATCGAACCGTTCGTCGAGCGCCAGATGCGCGGCAGCGACGACAGCCGAGTGATCTCCTATGGTGTATCGAGCTACGGCTACGACGTGCGCTGCACCAACCACTTCAAGGTGTTCACCAACATCAACTCGTCCATCGTCGATCCGAAAAACTTCGATCCGGGCAGCTTTGTCGACGTCCACAGCGACGTCTGCATCATCCCGCCGAACTCTTTCGCCCTGGCCAGCACCGTCGAATACTTCCGCATTCCACGCAATGTGTTGACCATCTGCCTGGGTAAAAGCACCTACGCGCGTTGCGGCATCATCGTTAACGTCACGCCGCTCGAGCCTGAGTGGGAAGGTCACGTGACGCTGGAGTTCTCCAACACCACCAACCTGCCGGCGAAAATCTACGCCAACGAAGGCGTGGCGCAGATGCTCTTCCTTGAGTCCGACGAGGAATGTGAAGTGTCCTACAAGGATCGCGGTGGCAAGTACCAGGGCCAGCGTGGCGTGACCTTGCCGCGGACCTGATCGGTCCATCCGACAGATCGCGGGAATTCTTTGGCGGGCAGACACTCTATGGGGTGTACTGCCCGTTTTTGCTTTCGGCAAAACGGGCCTTCGCCGAGGAGTGCCCTATGAAGATCGATCCGCAAATCACTGCCGAACTGGCAAGGCTCGAGCCCAATCAGATTGGCGTATTGGCCTGGTCCTTGTTGGCGCATCCGCCACTGAGCATGGCCGGCGGAATTCCCGGTCAACCCGATCCCGATACCCCTAACGAACAACCGACCGAGCCGGGTGAACCGACGCTTCCGGACGAGCCGCCACCGGCACCGGTTGCCTGATCTGCATTGAAAACGAATGGCCAGTCAGATGAGGTCTGCAAAGACTTCAACTGACTGGCCATATTTCGTTGTCGCCGATGACAAAAATCCTGCAGCTTTCATCCTTCTCGACCGGATAGCCCCCAGTAAAGGCGCCAAATGCCGGCAGCAGACTGATGCGTTCACCGAGCCTGAAACACGCCAGGCGCAAGCTTTGTCGACCCTTGCCATGTAACCGATAGACCGGGTGCACATGACCCGCCAGCACGTGTCTTTCAGGATGCGGGTCCGGTTCATGCTGCAAGGCGAATGGCCCGAGTAGCAGCGGTTCCGGCACCACCCTGATATTCAGCGATTCGGGCGGATCGCCGGCGCGTTTGTCGTGATTGCCGCGGATCAGCGTCATCGGCAACTCCGCGTGACGCGCACGCCATTGCGCCAGCGCGCTCAGCGTGCCCGGGGCATGAGAGCCGGGCCCGTGGAGGAAATCCCCGAGAAAGATCAATAAGCGGCAGGGCAGCTTTGCCAGCAGCCGGTCAATCACGGCGATATTGCTCGCCGTGGTGCCATGTGGAACCGGTTGACCAAGACTGCGATAAGCCGCCGCTTTGCCGAAATGCACATCGGCAATCAACAAGACCTGCTGCGCGGGCCAGTACAAGGCTTTCTCCGGCAAGAGCCAAAGCTCTTCACCAGCCAGACGCACCGGGTAGGCCGCATTCATCGAGATTTATCCTTGTCGGCGCTATTCTCCAGATCACCGACCATTCGCCTGATCCGGTCAGCGAGTTTTTCCGAACTCATGCTTTCGCGCATGCGTTCCACCAGCAGCGGAAACCCTAGCGGTGTAGGACGTTTAACCTGATGCACGTCCAGTTTCATCCCCTTGATCCGCTCCAATGTCTGTTCCAGGCGACGAATATCCAGTTCTTCCCGTAAGACTTCTTCCCCGGCCTGCGCCAGCAACAGATTGTCGGCGTCGTATTGTTTGAACACTTCGAAAAACAGTCCGCTGGACGCCTGCACCTGTCGGGTACTTTTCGGTGCGCCGGGGTAGCCGGCGAAGACCAGCCCGGCAATCCGCGCGATCTCGCGAAAGCGCCGCAGGGCCAGTTCACCGGCGTTCAGGCTGGCCAGAACGTCCGCTAACAAATCATCAGTATTGAAGAGACCGGTATTCAAATACTCGGCCCAGTCGATTGGCGTAGCGCTGAGCAATTCCAGGCCGTAATCGTTCACCGCGATGGAAAACGTCACGGGCTGCCGTTGACTGACGCGCCACGCCAGCAGGCTCGCCAGGCCCAGATGCACTTGGCGCCCGGCAAACGGGTAGAGAAAAAGGTGCCAGCCTTCGCGGGACTTCAATACTTCGGCCAACAGGTTTTCTGTGGTGGGCAAACCAGACCAGCGCATCTGGGTTTCCAGCAACGGTCGCAACGCCTGCATTTCCGGGCCGACAAACTCGCCTTGCGCCGCCGCACTGAAGCGCCTGACCACGGCTTCGGCCAATTCGTTGGAAAGTGGCATCCGCCCACCATTCCAGCGCGGCACTGCGGCTTTTTTTGCGGTGCTACGTTTGACGTAAGCGGTCATGTTTTCCACTCGCACCAACTCCAGCAAACGCCCGGCGAACAGAAAACCATCACCCGGTTTAAGCCGCGCAATAAAGCCTTCCTCGACACTGCCCAGCTGTTTACCTCCGCCGCCCTTGCTCCAGAATTTCAGCTGGATGCTGGCATCGCTGACGATCGTGCCGATGCTCATGCGATGACGCCGCGCCAACCGTGCATCGGGCACACGCCAGACGCCGTGCTCGTCCGGCTCGACCCGGCGGTAATCCGGATAGGCTGTCAGAGACATCCCGCCGTGGCGTACGAAAGCCAGCGCCCACGCCCAATCGGCGACTGTCAGGTCGCGATAAGCCCAGGCGCCGCGGACTTCTTCGTACAACTCTTCAGGAATAAACCCACCACCGAGGGCCATGCTGACCAAATGTTGCACCAGCACATCAAGCGGTTTGTGCGGCGACAGGCGCGGTTCTATGCGCCGTTGCTCGACGGCATCGCGGGCAGCGGCTGCTTCGGTCAACTCAAGGCTGTGAGTTGGCACCAGCGTTACTCGTGACGTGCGCCCCGGTGCATGGCCGGAGCGCCCGGCACGTTGCATCAAACGCGCGACGCCTTTGGCCGAGCCGATCTGCAGCACGCGCTCGACCGGCAGGAAATCCACGCCCAAGTCCAGGCTTGAGGTGCAGACCACGGCTTTCAAATGGCCGTCCTTCAGGGCTTGCTCGACCCAGTCGCGAGTCTCGCGAGACAGTGAACTGTGATGCAGCGCAATCAACCCAGCCCAGTCCGGCCGCGCCTCCAGCAGCGCCTGATACCAGATTTCCGATTGCGCCCGAGTATTGGTGAACACCAAGCTGCTGGCGCAGGCATCCAGTTCAGCAACGACCTGCGGCAACATCTTCAGACCGATGTGTCCGGCCCACGGAAAACGCTCAATCGCCGGTGGGAGGAGGGTATCGACCTTCAGCGATTTTTCGCTTTGTCCCTGAATGCTGATGCCGCCACCCTGTGGGATCAGCACCTGTTCGGCGTGAGATTGATTACCGAGGGTGGCGGACACGCCCCAGACGATCAGCTCAGGTTGCCAATGCCGCAGGCGGGCGAGGGCCAGTTGCAGTTGCACGCCGCGCTTGTTGCCCAGCAGTTCGTGCCATTCATCGACGACGATCATGCGCAGACTCGACAGCGCGACTTGTGCATCGGCGCGGGCCAGTAACAGCGTCAGGCTTTCCGGGGTGGTGATCAACGTAGTCGGCAGGCGCCGGCTCTGCCGGGCTCGTTCGCTGCTGCTGGTGTCACCGGTGCGCAAGCCGATGCTCCATGGGATCTGCAGGTCATCGACCGGCGTTTGCAGGGCGCGCGCGGTGTCGGCGGCGAGGGCGCGCATGGGGGTGATCCACAGCAAGGTCAGTGGTTCGGCGGGGGCTTTGCGTTTGCGCGGGGCTTCGACAGGAGGCTGCGAGCGCGCGAAGCGATTGAGTGCCGCGAACCACACCGCGTAGGTTTTACCGGCGCCGGTGCTGGCATGGAGCAGGCCGGATTCGCCGTTTTTGACCGCCGCCCACACCTGTTTCTGAAAGGCGAACGGCTTCCAGTCGCGGGCGCTGAACCAGATTTTTGCCAGGTCGGGGGATTTCGCCATGCGGGCTGCGCGCGCTCTGGAGGTGTTCTTCCAGTGACCGCACGGCAGGTCGACAAGTTTGATTTTTCAGGCTGGCACGGTGTGCTTTTTGTAGGAGTGAGCCTGCTCGCGATGACGGTGTGTCTGTCACATCAATGTTGAATGTGTTGACGCTATCGCGAGCAGGCTCACTCCCACAGGGGGATTGTGTACGGCGTTATTTCAGGTTGCCGCTGAGGAATTGCTTCAGGCGTTCGCTTTTCGGGTTGCCGAGCACTTCTTCGGGCGCGCCTTCTTCTTCCACCAGACCTTGGTGCAGGAACAACACCTGGCTGGAGACTTTCCGGGCGAAACTCATCTCATGGGTCACCATGATCATGGTCCGGCCTTCCTCGGCCAAACCTTGAATCACCTTCAACACTTCCCCCACCAACTCGGGGTCCAGCGCTGAGGTCGGTTCATCAAACAACATCACCTCCGGCTCCATCGCCAACGCCCGGGCAATCGCCACGCGCTGTTGCTGCCCGCCGGAGAGAAACGCCGGATATTGATCCGCCACTCGCGCCGGCAAGCCGACCTTGTCCAGATAACGCCGCGCACGATCATCGGCTTCCTGTTTGCTGCAACCCAACACACGGCGCGGGGCCATGGTGATGTTTTCCAGCACGGTCATGTGGCTCCACAGGTTGAAATGCTGGAACACCATTGCCAACCGCGTGCGCAAACGTTGCAGTTCATCAGCGTCAGCGACGTGCATGCCGTGGCGGTCGGTGACCATGCGGATCGCCTGGCCATCGAGGCTCATGGCGCCGTCGTTGGGTTGTTCGAGAAAATTGATGCAGCGCAAAAAGGTACTTTTGCCCGAGCCGCTGGCGCCGATCAGGCTGATCACGTCGCCGGTCTTGGCCTTGAGCGAAACGCCTTTGAGCACCTGATGGTCGCCATAGCTTTTGTGCAGGCCTTCAACGGTCAGTTTGTACATGGGACAGACATCCTCAAGGCGAAAGTAGGTAGCCGCTGCGATAGGCTTCAGCACCCGCAACATGGGCGATGACCATGCCGGCAGTGGCCATGCGGCGTAGCGAGCGGGCGTACATCACGCCGGCACTGGTGCAATGAATAGGGGTGATCCGGTCGTTGATCGGGTCGATGATTTCAGCGATCTGCTGCCCGGCTTGCAGGACTTGCCCGGCCGTGGCGGTGTACACCAGCAAGCCGCCGACCGGCGTGGTCACCGGTTCGACTCCCGCGAGAGGCGTGGCCGGGAACGGCAATGGCGGCTGCGGTTTGGTCTCGCCGACGATCGCATCGGACTGGATCAGGTAGTCGATCAGCGCCTGGCAGTCGCGGCTGGCCAGCGGATGGGTGACGTCACCCTGACCACGCAATTCGACGGTCACCGAGAAACTGCCCAGTGGAATCTCGAAGTGTTCGCCGAAGCGCTCTTTCAATTGCCACCACAGCAGCGTGAAGCATTCGTCGAACGACTGGCCGCCGGAATCGGTGGCCAGCAGGCTCGCCTGCGCTTCGATGTAGCGCGCCAGCGGTTCGACCTGCGGCCACGCTTCGGGCGTGGTGTAAAGGTGCACCACCGATTCGAAATCGCAGTGCAAGTCCAGCACCATGTCAGCGTCGCAGGCCAGCCGTTGCAGGATCAGGCGCTGGGATTGCAGTTGCGTGCTGGCGGTCTGGCGGGCGAGGGCGTTGCGCAGATGTGTGCGGATCAGTTCGAGGTTGTGCTGCGGATCGTCATTCAGCTTGCCCTCGATGGCGTTGCCGATCTCTTCGCTGAGATCGACGAACCAGCGATTGAAATTCTGCCCGCTCTCCAGTTCGTAGCGGCCCAGCGGCACGTCCATCAGCACTTGTTCGAGGCCGACCGGGTTGGCCACTGGCACCAGCACGATTTCGCTGCGCAGGCGCCCGGCCGCTTCCAGCTCGGCCAGACGTTGCTTGAGGTGCCAGGCGACGAGCATGCCCGGCAATTCGTCGGCGTGCAGCGAAGACTGAATGTAAACCTTGCCCTTGGCCTGCTCCGGGCCGAAGTGGAAGCTGTGGATCTGTCGTGCGGTCCCCGGCAGCGGGGCCAGCAAGTCATGGATCAGGTGGCGCATTTGCAGGGTTGTCCTAGTGAGTCGGGCCGAGGAAGGCCAGCCATCGGCGTTCGGCAAGGCGGAACAGGCCGACCAGCGCAAAGGTAATGGTCAGGTAGATCAGCGCGGCGATGCCGAACGACTGAAAGGTCAGGAAGGTCGCCGAGTTGGCGTCCCGCGCAACTTTCAGAATGTCGGGGATGGTCGCGGTGAAAGCCACGGTGGTCGAGTGCAGCATAAGGATCACTTCGTTGCTGTAATACGGCAACGAACGGCGCAGGGCCGAGGGCATGATCACGTAGGCATACAGCTTCCAGCCGGTCAGACCGTACGCCTTGGCCGCTTCGACTTCGCCGTGGTTCATGCTGCGGATCGCCCCGGCGAAAATCTCCGTGGTGTAGGCGCAGGTGTTGAGGGCGAAGGCGAGGATCGTGCAGTTCATCGCATCGCGAAAGAAACTGTCGAGCAACGGTTGCGCACGCACGGCGGCGAGGCTGTAGATCCCGGTGTAGCAAATCAGTAACTGGATATACAGCGGCGTGCCCCGGAACAGGTAGGTGTAGAACTGCACCGGCCAGCGAATGTAGAAGTGCGGCGAGACGCGGGCGATCGACAGCGGAATCGACACCAGAAAACCGATGAAGATCGAGGCGCTGAGCAGCCACATCGTCATTGCCAGCCCGGTGATGTTCTGGCCGTCGGTATAAAGGAAGGCGCGCCAGTATTCCTGCAGAAGTTCGATCATCGTACAGCCTCCCGGGAACCGGCGGCATAACGACGTTCAAGCCAGCGCAGGATGAAATTCGAGGCACTGGTGATCAGCAGATAGATCAACGCGGCGAGAACCAGGAAGTAGAACAGTTGATAAGTGCTTTTACCGGCGTCCTGCGCGGCTTTGACCAGGTCGGCGAGGCCGATGATCGACACCAGCGCGGTGGCCTTGAGCATCACCATCCAGTTGTTGCCGATACCCGGCAGGGCGAAGCGCATCATTTGCGGAAACACCACGTAGCGAAAGCGCTGGCCGCGTTTGAGGCCATACGCGGTGGCGGCTTCAACCTGACCGCGCGGCACGGCGAGGATCGCCCCACGGAAAGTTTCGGTGAAATACGCGCCATAAATGAAGCCCAGCGTCAGCACCCCGGCGCTGAACGGGTTGATCTCGATGTATTCCCATTCCATGTAGTCAGTCAGGGACGTCAGCCAGGTTTGCAGGCTGTAGAAAATCAGCAGCATCAGCACCAGATCCGGCACCCCGCGAATCAGCGTGGTGTAGAGCTGGGCGGGCAGGCGCACCAGTTTGATTTTTGACAGTTTGGCACTGGCGCCGAGCAGGCCGAGCAACACGGCCACCAGCAGCGACAACGCCGATAATTTGATGGTCATCCAGGTGCCTTCCAACAGCAACGGGCCAAAACCCTTGAGGCTGAAGGCTGCGAGCCCCAGATTTTGTAAGAGGTTTTCGAACATAAATCAGCAACCTGAGCGGATGGAAAAGGCGCCCATCGAGGATGGGCGCCGGGGCATTATTTGCCGCTGTACAGATTCAGATCGCCAAAGTGTTTCTTTTGAATCTCGGCGTATTTGCCGTCATCGTGTAACGCTTTGATACCTTTATCTAAAAGCGCCTTCAGCTCAGTGTTACCTTTCTTAATACCGACAGCGGTTTTGGCTGGCAGCAATTCGTTGTCGACCGGCTTGCTGACGTCATAGTCGGCGCCCTGTGGCGACTTCAAAAAGCCCAGTTCGGCTTGCAGCATGTCCTGAATACCGGCGTCGAGACGGCCGGAAGTCAGGTCGGAGTACACCTGATCCTGGTTCTGATAGGCCTGGGTTTTCACGCCGGCCTTGTCCAGCACGGCTTTGGCGTAGGCTTCCTGAATGGTGCCTTGTTCGTAGCCGACGGTTTTGCCCTTCAGCGACGCAACGTCTGCGGTGATGCCGGAGCCTTTTTTCGACACGTAAGCGGTCGGGCCGGAGAACAGTTCGCTGGAGAAGTCGATGACTTTTTCGCGGGCCGGGGTCACGGTCATCGACGAGATCACGCCGTCGAATTTGTTGGCCTTGAGGCCCGGAATCATGCCGTCGAAGTCACTTTCGACCCACTTGCACTTGACCTTCAGTTCGGCGCAGATCGCGTTGCCCAGGTCGATGTCGAAGCCCACCAGGCTGCCGTCGGCCGCTTTCGACTCAAACGGTGCGTACGAAGGGTCAACGCCAAAGCGCAGCTCTTTGTATTCCTTGGCCAGCGCGGAGCCAGCGGCCATGCACAACGCCAGTGCAGAAAGGGTCAGCAATGCTTTTTTCATTATTCAATCCCTAAGAACCAATATGAGCGCTTGTGGCGCAGAATTATTGTTACTGGAACGCGTACGACCTATAGAAAGTAGCAATTTCCGAACCAGAGTCCCGAACAAGTGTTTTAAAAGGTGAGGAGAGCTACAAGATCAATGGATGAGTGCACGAAAACGGGCGCGGCAGAAAGCGTGCACAGATTTGTGGCTTGTCGGGGGCAGGCAAGCAGATGGTTGATCGTTCCCACGCTCTGCGTGGTAATGCAGCCCGGGACGCTCCGCGTCCCCTCCAAGGCCGAACGCGGAGCGTCCGTTGAGGCATTCCCACGCGGAGCGTAGGAACGATCAATGTCCCGGGAAACGGGGTCAGGCCAGCAGATCCTGCAGGGTGGCAAGGCTATCCGCCTCATCCACGGTCTTGTCCTGACGCCAGCGCAGCATCCGCGGAAACCGCACGGCAATCCCGCTCTTATGCCGCCGCGACAGGGCGATGCCTTCGAAACCCAGCTCAAACACCAGGCTCGGCTTCACACTGCTCACCGGGCCGAATTTCTCCACGGTGGTCTTGCGCACGATGCTGTCGACCTGGCGCATTTCCGCATCGGTCAGCCCGGAATAGGCCTTGGCAAACGGCACCAGCGCGCGTTGGCTGGACTCGGGCGGGCCGTCCCACACGGCAAAGGTGTAATCGCTGTACAAACTGGCCCGCCGACCATGCCCGCGCTGGGCGTAAATCAGCACCGCATCGACGCTGAACGGATCGACTTTCCACTTCCACCAGACGCCCATGTCCTTGGTGCGGCCAACCCCGTACAGCGAATCCCGCGCCTTGAGCATCATCCCTTCAACGCCCAGCCGCCGTGAGGCTTCGCGCTGGCGGGCGAGGTCGAACCAGTCGCTGCCGGTCAGCACCGGCGAGGCCAACAGCACCGGGCTGTTGCAACGGGCGATGACCTCTTCCAGTTGTGTACGGCGTTTGGCCTGCGGCTGGTTGCGCCAGTCTTCGCCCTGCCATTCCAGCAAGTCGTAGGCGAGCACTACCACCGGTACGTCTTCGAGGATTTTCTTGTCGAGGTTTTTGCGGCCGATGCGTTGTTGCAACAGGGCGAAGGGTTGCACCGCGGGAGGTTCAGTCGATTGCGGATCGAAGGCGTCTTCAGTGCGCGGATGCGTGCTTTTCCACACGACGATTTCGCCGTCGATCACCGTGCCGTCAGGCAGTCCGTGCACCAGCACGTCCAATTCGGGAAAGCGCTCGGTGACCAGTTCCTCGCCCCGCGACCAGATCCACAGCCGGCCTTCACGCTTGACCACTTGTGCGCGGATGCCATCCCATTTCCATTCAATCTGCCAGTCGCTGGCCGGACCAATCAGCGCGTCGAACTCTTCAACCGGTTGCGACAAGGCATGGGCGAGGAAGAACGGGTAGGGCTGACCGCCGCGCTGGGCATGTTCATCGCTGGACTCAGGGGCGATCAGTTTCAGGTAGCTGGCGGCGCTCGGCCGGTTGGACAGATCGGTGTAACCGACCAGACGCTGCGCCACGCGCTTGCTGTCCAGTCCGGCCATTGAGGCCAAGGCCCGGGTGACCAGCAATTTCGAGACGCCAACGCGGAAACTGCCGGTGATCAATTTGATGCACAGCATCAGGCTCGATCGATCCAGTTGCGCCCACAGGGCGGGCAGTTGGCGGCTGAGGAACTCCGGGGTTTTCCCGCGCAGCGGCAGCAGTTTGTCTTCGATCCATTCGGCGAGGCCAGCGTCGGAACTGTGCGGGTTTTCCGCGAGTACCAGCGAAATGGTTTCCGCGAGGTCGCCGACTGCTTGATAACTTTCTTCGAATAACCACGGTTCCAGGCCGGAAATCTCGACAGCCAGTTCGCGCAGGATTCGCACCGGCACCAGTTGCCGGGGCCGGCCACCCGACAGAAAGTACACGGCCCACGCGGCGTCATGGGGTTCGGCCTGGGCGAAGTAGGTCTGCATCGCCGCCAGTTTGGCGTTGCTTGACGTGGTCGCGTCGAGTTCGGCGTACAACTCGGCGAATGCTCTCATGCTGGCATCTCGGCGATGGTCGGTTCGGCAGCGATGTTTTCTTCTTCGTCATCGCCGTATTCAGTGTTGAAACCCTGGGCGTCCAGACCCTGTTCGCGCAGATGCCGCACCAGCACGCCAATCGAGCCGTGGGTGACCATCACCCGTTCCGCGCCGGTCTGCTCGATGGCCCAGAGCAGGCCGGGCCAGTCGGCGTGATCGGAGAGCACGAAACCACGATCGACACCGCGCCGCCGGCGGGTGCCGCGCAAACGCATCCAGCCACTGGCAAACGCGTCGCTGAACTCGCCAAATCGACGCATCCAGCTGCTGCCTCCGGCCGAGGGCGGGGCGATGACCAGGGCTTGGCGCATGATCGGGTCGCTTTTTTTTACGTCACCGGCGTAGATCGTCGGCGGCAGGTACACGCCCGCCTCGCGGTAGACCCGATTCAGCGGCTCGACCGCACCGTGGCTGAGGATCGGGCCGAGGCTTGCGTCGATGCCGTGGAGAATCCGCTGGGCCTTGCCGAACGAGTAACAGAACAACACGCTGGCCTTTCCAGCGGCGATATTGGCGGCCCACCACTGATTGATCTCGCTGAACACCTGCGCCTGTGGCTGCCAGCGATAGATCGGCAGGCCGAAGGTCGATTCGGTGATAAAGGTGTGGCAGCGCACCGGTTCGAATGGGGCGCAGGTGCCGTCGGGTTCGATTTTGTAGTCACCCGATGCGACCCAGACTTCGCCGCCGTATTCCAGGCGTACCTGTGCCGAGCCGAGCACATGCCCGGCGGGGTGAAAACTCAAAGTGACGCCGTGGTGCGTCAGGCGCTGGCCGTAGGCGAGGGTTTGCAGGTTGATGTCCTGCCCCAGTCGCGCGCGCAGAATCCCTTCGCTGGCGCTGCTGGCGAGGTAGTGCTGGTTGCCGATACGGGCATGATCGCCGTGGGCATGGGTAATGACCGAGCGCTCGACAGGGCGCCACGGGTCAATGTAGAAATCCCCGGCAGGGCAATAAAGACCTTCGGGACGGGCGATAACAAGGTCCATGTCGTTACCAGAAATGGGGGGCTTGTTAGCTATGAGGTTGGCGCGTGTCCGGAAGTTCTATCGACTTTGAAGAGCCACCCTCACCCCAGCCCTCTCCCAGAGGGAGAGGGGGCCGACCGAGGTGTCTGGCGAGCTACATCGACCTGAAAAACCGAGCAAATTCCGGATTCGGCAGTGCCCGTTCAGGTCGGCGTATGACTCAAGCAACCCCCAATCAGTCCCCTCTCCCTCGGGGAGAGGGCTAGGGTGAGGGGCTTTTGATTTACAAGGCTGACCGAGATGCCCGACGAGTTGAACCGAGCAAATTCCGGATCCGGCAGTGCACGTTCAGGTCGGCGTATGACTCAAGCATCCCCCAATCAGTCCCCTCTCCCTCCGGGAGTGGGCTAGGGTGAGGGGCTTTTGATTTACAAGGCTGACCGAGATGCCCGACGAGTTAAACCGAGCAAATTCCGGATCCGGCAGTGCCCGTTCAGGTCGGCGTATGACTCAAGCAACCCCCAATCAGTCCCCTCTACCTTTGGGAGAGGGCTAGGGTGAGGGGCTTTTGATTTACAAGGCTGACCGAGATGCCCGACGAGTTGAACCGAGCAAATTCCGGATCCGGCAGTGCACGTTCAGGTCGGCGTATGACTCAAGCATCCCCCAATCAGTCCCCTCTCCCTCCGGGAGAGGGTTAGGGTGAGGGGCTTTTGATGTACAGCTTATTTGCCGGGAGTAAGCGTCAGGCGGGCCTTGCCATAAACCCGGTCAAAGTTCTGCGGCTGCATCGGCAGACCGATGTATTGCCCCTTCAGCCACGCATCGATGCCATTGAGGTAATTCGGGCTGACCGGATTCCCCGATTGCCCCGTACCGTTCTGCCCCATCAGCGGCTCAGCCTGGCCGAAGTCGACGATGAAACGCATCGACGGCGCACGCGTGGTGGTGAAGTCCTGCCCCCAAGCGAACGCCGAAGTGTTCAACGTGGTGTGATCGCCACCGGCCGCCAGCGGCCCGCGCACGGTCTGACCATTGCTGTTCTTCCAGGCATAATTGTGCAACTTGCCCCACTGCCAGGTTCTGTGATCGCCACCCAACTGACTCTCGCCAGCGCTGATTGCCGCGGCGAAGCTGCGCGCGAGAATCAGCGCTTTGT
The DNA here is from genome assembly GCF_059429415.1 of Pseudomonas sp. CH61. Classification (NCBI taxonomy): domain Bacteria; kingdom Pseudomonadati; phylum Pseudomonadota; class Gammaproteobacteria; order Pseudomonadales; family Pseudomonadaceae; genus Pseudomonas; species Pseudomonas sp. CH61. Next base: position 623,972 of record NZ_CM182098.1, read on the forward strand.
CTTCTTTCTGTGGCGTACGAATGTCATCCCAGAACGGACTGTCCTCGCGTCCCAACAGATGGTCAGCCTGCGCCGCGTAGGACAAATCACCATTGGCGATAAACGCTTTCCACGCCGGGCTCGATTCCGGGCCGAGTTCGTCGAGGAAGATCTGCTTCATGCTTTCCTGCAGGAACAACTCATAGATCGCCGCATCTGCCGAGGTCGGGCTGAGTTTGCCGTCGAACGCCATCAACCGTGTAAACGCTTCACGCGCCTTGCTGCGATCCGCTTCCGGCAGGGCATCGATCGCCTGTTTCAGCGGTTGTTTCATGCCCGGCTCTTCGAAGACCTTCTTCAACTTGGCGGCAAACGTGGTGGTCTGGTCGTATTGCATGGCGATCACGCTGCGGCTGTCGTGCTTGCCGCTGCCAGCCAGCTCCGCCAGACGTTCGCCACGTTCCGGTGCGGCCCACGAGTTCGACAATTGCATGCCGTAACCGTGAGGAATCACGCGCTGGTTGGCGGTGCCGAGCCAGCCTTGCGCCGGGTCCTGATCGTACGGGTGCAGCATCGGGTCGGCGTAACCGTCCCAGTCATAGCGACCCTCCCAGCCCGGCGACGGCAGCAGGCCTTCGCCTTCCCGGCGATTCGGGAAACGCCCGGTGACCTGCCAGCCAATATTGCTCGCATCGGCGAACACCAGATTCAGTGCGATAGCGCGAATTTCACGGCTGGCATCCGAGGCACGTTCAACAGTTTGCGCACGGGTCAGATCAAAAAACGCATCCAGCGATTTGTCATCGGTGAAGCTCGGCGTCTGCAAGGCCAGGCCGAAACCGTTGCCTTGCGCCGCTGCCTGAGCACTGTTGAGCAGCGCGCCGTGGCGGGTTTCGTACACCGCTTCCCGAATCGGTCGCTGGCCTTTGACGAAGTAGGTTTCGTTGCGCACGCCCAGCGGCTGCCATTTGCCGTTGACCTCGTAGGTCAAACTGCTGCCCTGACGACGGATTTTTTCCAGGAACAGGTCCTGGTTATCGCCGAGCACGCTGGTCATGCTCCACGCCACTTTACCGTTGAAACCTCCGAGGACCAGCGGCAAACCGGCGACGGTCACGCCAGCGGCCTGATATTTCGGTGCGCGGATCTGCACGAAGCTCCACAGCGACGGTGCGGCGAGCGGGCCATGGGCGTCGCTGGCCAGCAGGCTCTTGCCGCTGCGGCTGCGTTGTGGGGCGATCGCCCAGTTGTTCGAAGACGGAGTGCCGAGCAGGTTCAGCGCCGACAGTTGCTGGCTGGCGCTGCTCAGCTCGGTCAGCCCCGGAATTTGCCCGTTGAGCTTGAGACCTTGCAGCTTGTCGGCCTCGGCCAGTGGCAGGTTTTCGTCGGGTGCGGACGGTGTCAGCCAGGTGAGTTTGTCCGTGGTCACGGTTTGTGCGAGCACCAGCGAGGAAATCTCTTCCGGCAGGTTGGCCGACTGGCTGAAATTCAGCAGGGCGAAAATCAGCGCCGAATCTTCCGGTTTCCAGTACTCAGGCTTGTAGCCGCTGGAGGCGAGATCGCCCGGCAGTTTGTCGGCGTAGCGGAACAGATAGGCGTTGACGCCCCGTGCATAGACTTCGAAGAAACGCTTGAGGCGTGGCGACGAGGCTTTGTACAGCTCAGCGGCGCTTTTCTTCAGATTGACCGCGCGCATGTAGCGGTCGGCATCGAGCATCGATGCGCCGGACATTTCCGCCAGACGGCCCTGAGCGAGCAGGCGCAGGGTGACCATCTGGTTGATGCGGTCGCTGGCATGGACGTAGCCGAGGCTGAACAGCGCGTCGTGGAAAGTATTACTTTCGATCAACGGCATGCCCATGGCATTGCGGCGCACCGACACGTTCTGCGCCAGGCCCTTGAGCGGTTGCACGCCGGAGGTCGGCGGGAGGGTGTCCTGAGCGTTCCAGGTCTGGCAACCGGACAGGCCCAAAACACCGGCCACTGCTGCGGCAACGCCGAACCGGGGAAGAAAATGAGTAAGGGCTGGCGAGGCCATGGCAAAGCTCCTGCGGGGGGTAGCGTCAGTAAAGGCGCTACGTTAGTGAGCAGGAGGTGGCCGCGCAAGCGGGCGACAGAGTTATTTCTTCAGTTCTCGACGATCGTTCCCACGCGCAGCAAAGGAATGCCTCAACGGACGCTCTGCGTTTGGCTTTGAAGGGACGCAGAGCGTCCCGGGCTGCATTCCCACGCAGAGCGTGGGAACGATCAGAATCAGGGCGGTTCAGGATTTGGGTGGATTGATTTTCTGCACCAACGCGTAGGCCTTCACTGTCGCCGGGCGATCCTTGATGTGGTTGAACCAGCGCTGCACATGCGGGAAGTCTTCGAGGTTCTGGCTCTGCCATTTGTGCGAGACGATCCACGGATAGATCGCCATGTCGGCAATGCTGTATTCGCTGCCGGCGACGAATTCGTTATCAGCCAGCTGCTTGTTCAACACGCCATACAACCGTGCGGTCTCGTCGATGTAGCGCTTGATCGCGTAGGGGATTTTCTCCGGGGCGAACTGGCTGAAATGATGATTCTGCCCGGCCATCGGCCCCAGTCCGCCCATTTGCCAGAACAGCCATTGCAACGCCGTTTGCCGACCGCGCAGGTCTTTGGGCAGAAACTTCCCGGTCTTCTCCGCCAGATACAGCAGGATTGCCCCGGATTCGAACAGCGACAGCGGTTCGCCGCCATCGGCAGGCGTGTGGTCGACGATGGCCGGGATGCGATTGTTCGGGGCGATTTTCAGAAAGTGCGGCTGGAACTGCTCGCCTTGGCTGATGTTGATCGGGTGCACGTTGTACGGCAGGCCGGCTTCTTCGAGGAACAGGGAGATCTTGTGGCCGTTGGGGGTGGTCCAGTAATACAGGTCGATCATGGAAAACTCCAAAGCTGAAATGGACTTGCGTGCGGACAGCAAACGCCGGCGTCAGGTCGTCCCGTGTGCGTTCGATAGCTTGCTTAACAGGAAGAGGTGATGCTGAACTGCGCAGAATTCAATGACCCGCGTGAGAAAAATCGCCATGGAGCTTCGGGCCAACGCTGCACTGATCATCATCGACCAGCAAAAAGGCATCCTCGAGCCGCGTTTGGGGCGGCGCAATAATCCTCAGGCGGAAGAGCGAATCCTTGAATTGCTGGGGCTTTGGCGGCATAGCGCGAGGCCGGTGGTTCATGTGCAGCACCTGTCGCGGGAGCCGGATTCGGTGTTTTGGCCTGAGCAGGACGGGGTGGAATTTCAAGAGAGGTTTTTGCCGCAGGACGGTGAATGGCTGATTCAGAAGCAGGTGCCGGATGCGTTTTGTGCCACCGGGTTGGAGGCGCGGTTGCGGGAGGCGGGCATCTGCCAGTTGATCATCGTCGGTGTGGCGACCAACAACTCGGTGGAGTCGACAGCGCGCACGGCGGGCAATCTTGGGTTTGATGCGTGGGTGGCCGAGGATGCGTGCTTCACCTTCGACAAGGCCGATTATTTCGGCACATTGCGCACGGCGGAAGAGGTGCACGGAATGTCGCTGGGGAATTTGCACGGGGAGTATGCGGCGGTGGTCAGCTGTGCACAGATTTTGGCAGCAGGCTGAAAAGGACTCAGTGAATGTGCCGGCCCCTTCGCGAGCAGGCTCGCTCCCACAGGGGATTGCATTGCAACTGAAGAAACCCGCTCACCTGTAGGAGTGAGCCTGCTCGCGATAGCGGTTTTTCATGCGACAACGATGTTGCATGTGCCGGCCTCATCGCGAGCAGGCTCGCTCCCACAGGGGATTGCATTGCAACTGAAGAAACCCGCTCACCTGTAGGAGTGAGCCTGCTCGCGATAGCGGTCTGTCAGTTGCCAAGGATGTTGAATGTGCCGGCCTCATCGCGAGCAGGCTCACTCCTACAGGTATTGCATTCCAACTGAAGGAACTCGATTGACTGTGGGAGCGAGCCTGCTCGCGAAGGCGGCAGGTCAGGCGAAGAAGTGCTTCGCCCCGGGCATCACGCGCCGTGGCACTTCTTGAATTTCTTGCCGTTGCCGCATGGGCAAGGGTCGTTGCGGCCGACGTCTTTCAGGGCGTTGCGCACCGGTTCCTGGTGGGCGTGGCCGCAGTTCGGGCCGTGAACATGACCGTGGTCATGCTCGTGATGATGGTCATGATCGTGGTTGCAGTCAGGGCCATGGACATGAGGTTGCTGGGTCATCGGTGTTGCTCCGGAATTAAATCGGCGGGGATTATCACGCCATTGCGCTCAAGGTGCACGTAGTGGGCGATGAATAAACCGGTTTCCATTTCACCCTGTAGTCGATAGGGAATCTGCTGGTTCGGATTTTTCAGCATTTTCACCACGTCTTTTACCTTCGGCCACAGGTTGGTGCGGATCGGCACTTTGAAATAGGCGCTGCGCTTGGGCCCGACGGTGAACCAGTGTTCATGCTCGCCTTCGGCCAGCAGCATATCGGCCAGATGAATGCGGTATTCGAGGCCGCGAACGGTCAGGTCGCTGTCGTTGGGGTTATCGATGCGAAAGTGCAGGATGAATTTCTGTTCGAGCAGCTTGGCGCGCACCACTTCGACTTTCACCAGATGCACGGCGGGGTCGACGCTTTCGTCGCTGAGCCACGACGCGCAGCCGCCGAGATTGAGGACCAGCATCAAAAACAGAAAATGTAGTGTGCGACAGCGACCGAGCATGGTTTTACTCCCTTTGCGGGCAGTCTAGCCGCTAAAAGATCGCAGCCTTCGGCAGCTCAGGGGAAATGCAAATCCTGTGTAGGAGCTGCCGCAGGCTGCGATCCCTTGATCTTAAGCGCCGAAATACCCCGCACAGCACTTCTTGAATTTCTGCCCGCTGGCGCACGGGCAGCTGTCATTGCGCCCCAATTTCAATTGCACCGTCGGATCAATGAAGTACCAGCGCCCGGTGTTTTGCACGAACGAAGAGCGTTCGCGGTGACTGTGTTCGCCCTGGCTGTCATGCCAGCGCGCAGTGAAGGTGACAAAGGCGTGTTCCGGCTGACCGCCGAAGACTTCCGAGCTTTCGACATCGAGGCCGAGCCAGGTGCTCTGCGCGCTCCAGTTGCTGATCGACTGGCGATCCAGCCCTGCTTGCTGAGCGGGCAGGGTGGTCGCCACCAGATAATCGATCAGGCCCAGCACATAGGCGCTGTAGCGCGAACGCATCAGGGCCTCAGCGCACGGCGCCGGATGGCCTTCGTGATAATGGCCGCAGCAGGCATCCAGCAGATTGCCGCTGCCGCAAGGGCAAATGGCTGTACTCATTGCATTACCACCAGTATTTCCCGAAGTTTTCCGGATTGGCCCAGAACCGTGAATTGAGCCAGTCGGGGACTTGTTTGTAGTCAAGCAGATCGTAGGTGAACAGAGTCAGTACTTGATCGTCGCGTTGAAAGCGTTCACTGGCTTGCAACGCCAGTGAGTAGAAGTCGGTTTCCTGCCAGCCGCTGGCCGACAGGTCTGCCAGCACAGCGATGCGGCTGGCGTTGAGATTGCGAATCCCGCCCAACAGGTTCAGGCCGTCGCGCTTGGGCAAATGTTCCAGACAATCGACCACCAGCGCCAGATCGAAACGCTGTGCCGCCAGTTCAGCAGGCAGTGCGCCCGGCGCTGCATGCGCGACGACGGTGTCCGGATGCGCCTCTTTGAAGGCATTCAATGCCGGAAACTCGCTGGCGCCGATCAACAGCAAGCGCGCCGGGGCGTAGCGATCCAGTAAAGCGGCCAACGCCTGTTGCGGCGTGCGGGAAGAAATGGCGACGTTCATCGAAGCTCCTCAATCAGACCGCCAAGACTAGCCTGCCTGACGTTGGCGGCAAAGAGCCCTGTTCCGCCAGTTACCGGCGATTGCGCCAAAGTCCTGTGAACACGGTCGCAAACAGGCATGGCCTATTGCTGGCGGAGATTAAAACTCCGGTCTTTACTCCCTGAATCGGTTCTAAGCCGATCCCTCAGGAGAAAACCAGATGAGCATAGTTCGGACAGCATTACCTTTGATTCTGCTAACCAGTGTGTTGACTGGTTGCGCAGGTTTGCAGAAAACCGACTGGCCGACCTGTGCGGCGGTCGGTGGTGTCGTTGGTGCCGGTCTTGGCGCCACCGAAAGTTCGGCATGGGCCGGCTACGGTGCGCTGCTGGTCGGTGGCACGGCAGCGGCCTATTGCTGGGTTCACGGTGATGGCGACGAAGACGGCGATGGCGTGCCGGACAGTCGCGACAAGTGCCCGGGCACGCCTAAAGGCGTACAGGTCGACGCTGACGGTTGCCCTCCACCAGCGCCTGCACCCGTGGTCGAAGAAGCTGTAGTGGTCAAGGAAGAAACCATTGTTATCCGTGATGTGCACTTCCAGTTCGACAAAGCCACGCTGACCGGCCCTGACAAGCAAGTGCTCGACAAGGTCGCCACCCGCCTGAAACAGGAATCCTCGACGGCGCAACTGACCGTGACTGGTCATACCGATAGTGTGGGCAGCGATGCCTACAACAAAAAACTGTCGGATCGTCGCGCGCACTCGGTGGTGGATTACCTGATTCAACAAGGTGTGCCACGCGCCAGCTTCGTTTCGGTGTCCGGTCTGGGTGAAAGCCAGCCAGTGGCCGATAACAAAACGGCGGACGGTCGCGCGCAAAACCGTCGTACCGAAATCAAAATCCAGCGTTAAGCCCCTCTCGCATCCGCGCCTTGTGCAGTCGCGGATGCGGGTCTTTACTCCTGTGTAACCGGTATGGGCCGGTGACACAGGAGCTTTCACAATGACTGTTTTCTCAAGGTCCGTCTTGCCGGTGCTGCTGCTAGGCAGTTTGCTCACCGGTTGCGCCACCCACAGCGATGGCACTGCACCCCTCAATCAACGTACATGGCCGATCTGCAGCGTTATCGGCGGGCTGGTCGGTGGCGGTCTCGGCGCCATTGAAAGTGGCGGCTGGGCCGGTGGCGGCGCAGCGCTGGGGATTCTTACCGGCGGACTGATCTGTTATGCCCAGGACGGCGATGAAGACGGCGACGGCGTGTTCGACCGCCGCGACCGTTGCCCGGACACCCCGGAAAATACCCCGGTCGATCACCGTGGTTGCCCGCTGCCACAGTACCCGGTCACGGAAAAAGTGCCGGAGCCTGCACCGCAAACCGAGGTCATCACCCTCAGCGATGCCGGCAACGTGCTGTTCGATTTCGACAAGTCCGACCTGACCCCGGCGGCCAAAGCCCAGCTCGATACGCTGATGGACAAACTGCGCAATGCTGACGTGGTGAGCATCAAGGTCATCGGTCACACCGACAGCAAAGGGTCGGATGCCTACAACCAGGCATTGTCGGAACGGCGTGCGAGCAGTGTCGCCGCTTATCTGCTGAGCCAGGGCCTGGCGCCGAACAAACTCACCAGTGAAGGTCGCGGTGAAAGTGAGCCGGTTGCCGATAACGCCAGCGATGAAGGGCGCGCGCAGAACCGTCGTGTGGAGTTGCACATCAATCGTTAGGACGCGTCTGTAGGGCGCAGGCTAGAGCTGCCGGGCGACGATCAGCGTCGTTTCGGCAGCCATTTGGCGGACGATCGAAGTTTTTTCATTTATCCCTCTGGCTTATCCCCCGCAGAAGCCGTTACTGTGCGCCCAAAGAATAATTCGCAACACGGGGGGCGTATGAAAGTGTTCTGGGGGCTGGGGCGGTTGTTGACCCTGCTGTTCTGCTGCGTGGTGCTGGCCAATCAACTGGTGCCTTTCGTACATCCGCTGCATCTGCTGGTCAATCTGGCCGGCGGTCTGCTGTTGCTGATCCATGTGTTCGAAGTGCTGCTGTGCAATCGCAGCCTCAAGGGGCGTGAGCACCCTTGGCGTGACCGTGGTCGCATCCTGTTGTTTGGCGTTTTCCACCTGCAAACCATCCCGGCCCCGGCCGCTCCGGAGGCTTCTTCCCATGCGTAAACTCTGCTTGCTCGCTGCATTCATCAGCCCATTGGCCTGTGCTCAAGTGGTCAGTGTCGAAACCAATTCGCTGATGCGTTTGCCCAACACGGCCAGCACGTTGCAGCTGGAAAAACTGGAAGTGGCCGATTACGGCACGTTGCTGATTCCGGCGAACGTGACCGAGTTGAGTGTCGGCGAGTTGCGCCTTGGTCATGAAGCGCGCATTGCAATCGTTCCGGGTGAACAGGCGCTGGACATGAAGGTCGCGCGCGCCGAGCTGAGCGATGGCAGCAAGATCACCGCACGCGGTGCGCCGGGCACTTATGAAAAAGCCGCCCGTGCCGGACGTAATCTGAATCTGCAATTCAAGGCGTTGAATGCGCCGCAACTGTTGGTCGACGCCCGTGGCGGCACCGGCGCACCGGGTTTTGTCGGCCTCGATGGCGGGAATGGTGAGGACCCAGGCTGTACTTATGGCTCGGCCGGGCATGGTTTTGATGGCAGTAACGGCAGCGACGGCCAACCTGGCGCACCGGGTGCGCTGGTGCGCCTTGAAGTACCGCGCGAGTTTCCGGTCGAGCTGATCAAGGTCAATGTCGCTGGCGGTCCTGGAGGCCCGGCGGGCGTTGGCGGTAAAGCAGGGAAGGGCGGCAAGTCCAAGGGCTGCCTGGTGTATCGCGCCGACGGTGGCAAGAACGGCAAGGCCGGGGCTGATGGACAGCCTGGGCCGGTGGGGGCGGCGGGTGCGGTGACTGTGCAGCGCCTGTAAAAGCAGACCCTCATCGGAACGCCGCCCGCCCAGCCCTCCCGAAACGTCGGACCGCCCGTAGGGAGAGGGGGCCGACCGAGATGTCGTGAGTTAAACGTCGACCTGAAAGATCGGGTCGATTATGGATTCAAGGCCGATCTCTCAAGTCGGCGTATCCCTCAAATATCCCCCATTCAGTCCCCTCTCCCTCCGGGAGAGGGCTAGGGTGAGGGGCTTTTGATCTTTACCCCTATATTCAGAACATCGGCCGAGCCGCCGCAATCGCCACCAACACCAACCCGACAATCAGATTAAGCCCCACCACCCGCCGAATCCGCCCCAACACTGCCGCACCCGCCGGCCACTCCTTCGCTTCCACCGCTTTACGCAACTCCGGCAGCATCAACCCCTGAATGCGGATAAACAGCGCCGTCATCACCACATACAAGCCCGTCATCACCTGCACATATTTTGGTGCGGTCTCAAAACCGACCTGTTGCAAATGCAGCATGCCCACACCGCTGATCGGCAACAGGATCACCGCGACCCAGACCCAGCGAAAAAAACCTTGAAACACTTCCACCCACAGGGTCAGTCGAGCAGGACCGTCGAGGGCCTTCACAGCCGCGGGGCGCAGGACCATCCAGGCGAAAAACATGCCGCCGACCCAGACCAGGGCGGACAGCACATGCAGGGGGTAAACGAGGCTAAAAGGTGTCATTGGGGCACTCCGTTCTGCGCGGGATTAATTAGCGGGGTATGATAGCCGCCATCCGAAACCACTGAAAATTTATCCAGCGTTTTTTGCGCCCGAAAATTCATGATCAGCACTGAACTCAAAACCACGATCCAGGGCGCCTACTCGCGTTTTCTAGAGGCCAAGAGCCTCAAGCCGCGTTATGGCCAGCGCCTGATGATCGCTGAAATCGCCAAAGTCCTCGGGGATATCGACACCGACGACGAAGGCCGGCGCAGTGGCGACCCCGCGATTGTCGCGGTGGAAGCCGGCACCGGTACCGGCAAGACAGTGGCCTACAGCATGGCGGCGATCCCCACGGCCAAAGCCGCCGGCAAACGTCTGGTCATCGCCACCGCGACCGTGGCCCTGCAAGAGCAGATCGTCTACAAGGATTTGCCCGACCTGATGCGCAACAGCGGGCTGAATTTCACCTTCGCCTTGGCCAAGGGCCGTGGTCGCTACATGTGCCTGTCCAAGCTCGACATGTTGCTGCAGGAAGGTCACGCGCAGACCGCCACCGCCCAGCTGTTCGAAGAAGAAGGCTTCAAGATCGAGGTCGATGAGGCCAGTCAGAAGCTGTTCACCAGCATGATCGAAAAGCTTGCCGGCAATAAATGGGACGGCGACCGCGACAGTTGGCCCAATGCGCTGGAAGACGCCGACTGGGCGCGCCTGACCACCGATCACAGCCAGTGCACCAATCGTCATTGCCCGAACTTCGGCCAGTGCGCCTTCTACAAGGCCCGCGAAGGCATGGGCAAGGTCGACGTGATCGTCACCAACCACGATATGGTCCTGGCTGATCTGGCGCTGGGCGGCGGTGCGGTGCTTCCAGATCCGCGCGATACCATTTACGTGTTCGACGAAGGTCACCACCTGCCGGACAAGGCCATCGGCCACTTCGCTCACTACACGCGCCTGCGTTCTACGGCCGACTGGCTGGAAACCACTGCGAAAAACCTGACCAAGCTGCTGGCCCAGCACCCGCTGCCGGGCGACCTCGGCAAATTGATCGAACAAGTGCCGGAGCTGGCGCGGGAGATCAAAGCCCAGCAGCAGTTCATGTTCAGCGCCTGTGAGCAGGTCGCCGATTTCAAACCCGGCGAAGACGTCGAGGGCCGTGAGCGTCCGCGCCATCGTTTCGTCGCCGGGGTGATTCCCGAGCACATGCGCGAAATGGGCATCGAGCTGAAAAAAGGCTTTTCGCGCCTCAACGATCTGTTCACGCGCCTGACCGACCTGCTCAAGGAAGGCATGGACGGCGAGGTCAACATCGGCATCGCCAGCAATCAGGCCGAAGAGTGGTATCCGCTGTTCGGCAGCCTGTTGTCCCGCGCTTCGGGCAACTGGGAACTGTGGACGGCGTTCACCGCCGAAGACCCGGAAGACAGCCCGCCGATGGCGCGCTGGCTGACATTGGCCGAAAGCGGCTCGCTGTTCGACATTGAGGTTAACGCCAGCCCGATTCTGGCGGCGGAAACCTTGCGCCGCAGTCTGTGGAATGTCGCTTACGGTTGCCTCGTAACGTCGGCGACGCTGACCGCGCTGGGCACCTTCGACCGCTTCCGCATGCGCGCCGGTCTGCCGAAGAAAGCCGTCACCGCGGTGGTGCCGAGCCCGTTCCATCACGCTGATGCCGGTGTGTTGCGGGTGCCGGATCTGAAGGCCGATCCACGCGATGCTGCCGCCCACACGGCAGCGATCATCCGTGAGCTGCCGGATCTGGTTGAGGGCTCGCGCGGCACGCTGGTGCTGTTCTCTTCGCGCAAACAGATGCAGGACGTGTTCGACGGCCTCGACCGCGACTGGCGCAAGCAAGTGTTCATTCAAGGCAATCTGTCGAAACAGGAAACCCTGAACAAGCACAAGGCGCGAGTCGATGGCGGTGATTCCAGTGTGCTGTTCGGTCTCGCCAGTTTTGCCGAAGGCGTCGACTTGCCGGGTGCCTACTGCGAACACGTGGTGATTGCCAAGATCCCGTTCTCGGTGCCGGATGATCCGGTCGAAGCGGCGTTGTCGGAGTGGATCGAAGCCCGGGGCGGCAATCCGTTCATGGAAATCTCTGTGCCCGATGCCTCGCTGAAGCTGGTTCAGGCTTGCGGGCGTCTGCTGCGTACCGAAGAAGACCGCGGCACCATCACTTTGCTGGATCGGCGCCTGGTCACCCAGCGCTACGGCAAGGCGATCCTCAATGCGTTGCCACCTTTCCGTCGTGAAATATCCTGAGACAACGGTGGGCAGTTTTGCCCGCCGTGTTGTCTATCTCTCTGCTATTGCTTTTCCATTGGCCATTGTTGGTCGTTAGGGAGAACTCCGTTCTTATGATCCGCCGTTCGTTGCCTGCCGTATTCGCTTTGATCTTCGCCACGCCGCTGTTCGCGGCGCCTGCGGGTCAGCAGACCCTGTTCAACTTTGTCCGTCCTGCCGACGTGGTGAAAATCGCCACCGAAAACGCGGATCTGCCGCAAGCCAACGCCGAGCAAACGCCTGAAGGCGAAGTGCTGCGCCGGGTGACGTTCAATCCGGTGGCTCGCCCGACCTTGCGTCTTACGCCACAAACCGGCGCGTGGGACTGGTCGCAGTCGGGCATGATGACCCTGCGATTGCAGAGCGCAATGGACTGGGCGGTGACGGTCTATGTGCAAATCCAGAGCAACGACGGTCGCACACTGGTCAGCCGCGTCGACCTGCCGGCAGGCCCGGCGCAGACGTTGCTGGTACCGCTGGTGGCGTCCGCACCGCTTGGTCAAGGTATGAAGGCCGGGCCGCCGATGCCGATGACAGTCGATGGTCAGCGGATCCTGTTGGCCAGCAGCAGCGGCGAGATCGATCGCAGCCAAGTGGTTTCGGTGAGCCTGTCGATGGATCAGCCGAAAGTTGCCCAGAGCCTGCTGCTCGAACGCTTTGGCGTGCAGGACGGCGATTCGGTCACCCAGGCGGTGTACGGCAATCTGGTCGACGCTTACGGGCAATCGACCCGCAGCAAGTGGCCGGAAAAAATCAGTAATGACGAACAACTGAAATCCGCCGCCGCCAAGGAACAGCAACAGCTGAAAACCTGGCTGGCCGAGCGTGAGAAGTCCTCGCTGGACAAGTTCGGTGGCTGGAACAAAGGCCCGGCCTTCAAGGCCAGCGGTTTCTTCCGCACCGAAAAGCGTGATGGCCGCTGGTATCTGGTCACGCCTGAAGGTCATCCGTTTTATTCTTTAGGCGTGAACACCGTCAGCCCCCAGGTCAACCAGACCTACGTGGCCGGTCGTGAGTACATGTTTGAATCCCTGCCTAAGTCTGATGAACCCTTGGCCAGACACTTTGGCGAAGGCGACAACCGTGGTGGCAACGGTGTCGATCAGGGCCGGGGTTACGGCAACGGGCGCTGGTACGACTTCTACGGCGCCAACCTGCAGCGCGTGTACGGTGAACCGTGCAAAGCCGACAGTGAGAGCAAGTCCGGAGTCGCCGAAGCGGCCAAGTCTGCCGCCGCTGAAACGGCCGCAGTGAAAGCCGCAGAGCCTGTCTCTGTACCTGCGGAACCGAAGTCCGGTGTCGCTGAAGCAGCCAAGACTGAAACCGTACAAGCAACGACAGAAAAAGCTGCCGAGCCGTGCACGGCCACTGTCGATGAGCAACAGTGGGCCAGCCACACGCTTGATCGCTTGCAAGCCTGGGGCTTCAACACGGTCGGCAACTGGAGTGCCGATTCGCTAAGTGATGCCGAGCGCGTGCCGTACACTTTGCCGCTGTCGATCGTCGGTGACTACACCAGCATCAGCACCGGCAGCGACTGGTGGGGCGGTATGCCGGATCCGTTTGATCCGCGTTTCGCCATGGCCACCGAGCGCGCCGTCGCCATCGCCGCCCGCGATCACCGCGACGATCCGTGGCTGATCGGCTACTACGCTGACAACGAACTGGCGTGGGCCGGTCCCGGCGATGATCCGAAATCCCGCTATGCGCTGGCCTATGGCACCTTGAAGATGACCACCGACGTACCGGCCAAACGTGCGTTCCTCAAACAATTGCGCGACAAGTACCGCAATCAGGCGGGGCTGTCGAAAGCATGGGGCATCGATCTGCCAGCGTGGGAGTTGATGGAGGATCCGGGTTTCGTGCCACCGCTGCCGAATCCCGAGCATCCGGAAATCGAGGCTGACTTCAAATATTTCCAGAAAGTCTTCGCCGACACTTACTTCAAAACCATCTCCGACTCGCTGAAATGGCATGCGCCGAACCAGTTGCTGCTTGGCGGCCGTTTCGCCATCAGTACTCCGGAAGCCGTGGCGTCCTGCGCGCAGTATTGCGATGTGCTGAGCTTCAACATGTACACGCTGAAACCGCAGGACGGCTATGACTTTGCCGCGCTGAGCGCTTTGGACAAACCGGTACTGATCACCGAGTTCAACTTCGGCTCGGCCGATCGCGGCCCGTTCTGGGGCGGCGTGACGCCATTGGCCAAGGAAGAAGATCGCGGCCCGGCGTATGCCAATTTCCTCAAACAGGCCTTGAACGAACCGTCGATTGTCGGCGTGCATTGGTTCCAGTATCTGGATCAACCGGTGACCGGGCGTCTGCTCGATGGCGAGAATGGTCACTTTGGTCTGGTGGGCGTGACGGATTTGCCATATCAGGGTTTTGTCGAATCGGTGCGCAAGAGCAATTTGCAGGCGATTGATCAGCTTGGCAAAGAGGCCGAGAAAGCGGCCGCCGCAGCGGGGCATGAGGCTGAAGGCGGGCGCAAAGGCGAGGCCGGTAAAGGGCCGGGGGCAGGGCATGCCGGTGGTCATTCGGGGAATGGTCACTGAGTCCTGAGGCACCGCGTCATCGTTCTTCGTCGGAACGCCGCCCGGAGCAGGCTCCCACAGGAGATCTTTAGTGATACAGAGATCCAGTGTGGGAGCGAGCCTGCTCGCGAAGGCGTCAGCCGCCTCAGCGAAATTTCTGAAATAACCGTCCGGCCCGCAGCTGTTCCCAAATCCCTCAAGGGCTGGAACAATGCGGGCCACTTTGTTGAGCGTTTTCGCGGGGGAGTTGCGGGTGCAGATTCAGGGACATTACGAGCTTCAATTCGAAGCGGTGCGCGAAGCTTTCGCCGCACTGTTCGACGATCCCCAGGAACGCGGCGCAGCCCTGTGCATCAAGGTCGGCGGAGAAACCGTCCTCGACCTCTGGTCCGGTACTGCCGACAAGGATGGCGCCGAGGCCTGGCACAGCGACACCATCGCCAATCTGTTCTCCTGCACCAAAACCTTTACCGCCGTCACCGCCCTGCAACTGGTCGGTGAAGGCAAGCTGCAACTGGATGTTCCGGTTGCGCGCTACTGGCCGGAATTCGCCGCCGCCGGCAAAGAATCCGTGACCCTGCGCCAATTGCTCTGCCACCAGGCCGGTCTGCCGGCACTGCGCGAGCTGCTGGCGCCGGAAGCACTTTACGAATGGCAAACCATGGTCGATGCCCTTGCGGCCGAAGCACCATGGTGGACACCGGGTACTGGCCATGGTTATGCCGCGATCACTTACGGCTGGCTGATCGGCGAATTGCTGCGCCGTGCCGACGGTCGCGGGCCGGGCGAATCCATCGTCGCCCGTGTCGCCAAACCTTTGGGTCTGGATTTTCACGTCGGTCTGGCTGACGAAGAATTCCACCGCGTGGCGCACATCGCGCGCGGCAAGGGCAACGCCGGCGATGCCGCCGCGCAACGCCTGCTGCAAGTGACCATGCGCGAGCCCACCGCCATGACCACCCGCGCTTTTACCAACCCACCTTCAGTGCTCACCAGCACCAACAAACCTGAGTGGCGGCGCATGCAGCAACCGGCGGCCAACGGCCACGGCAATGCGCGCAGTCTGGCCGGTTTCTACGCGGGCCTGCTCGACGGCAGTCTGCTCGAAAGCGACATGCTTGAAGAGCTGACCCGCGAACACAGCCTCGGCGAAGACAAGACTTTGCTGACCCGGACTCGTTTTGGCCTCGGCTGCATGCTTGATCAGCCGGACGTGCCCAACGCCACTTATGGCCTCGGCCCCAAGGCGTTTGGTCATCCGGGCGCGGGCGGTTCCATCGGTTTCGCTGATCCTGAGCATGATGTCGCGTTTGGTTTTGTGACAAATACCCTTGGGCCATACGTCTTGATGGATCCGCGCGCGCAGAAGCTCGCGCGGGTACTTGCCACTTGTCTGTAAAGTTGCATCCGAGGTCCCAGGGTCGGAACCTCAAGCGGTTTTTCGTTTCAAAACGGCTGTTTATCCGGGCGAAAGTGCTCTGATTTTTCATTACTTCATTTTGTGGATTTTCAATGTCATCTAAAAAGACCCTCGCCCTGGCCCTGTGTGTAGCGATCACCGGTTGTGCACAGACCCCGAAAAACGATGCGGACGGCGGCAGTTGGTGGCCGTTCGGCTCTTCCGACAAAGTGGCGGCCAAGGAGCCGGCTCCGGCGCCTTTGAAGCCAGCGGCGACTGCACCGGTTGCCAAAAACGAAAGCAGCAACCCTTGGTACTGGCCGTTCGGTTCCGATGATGAAGCCGCCAAGGCTGACATGAAGGCAGAAGTAGCGCCTGAAGCCAAGAAACCGGTCGCCGTGGCCAAGGCTGATGCCGACACCGGCAGCAAATGGTGGTGGCCGTTCGGCGGCAAGGATCAACCCACCACCAAAGCCGTGCCGATGCCGGATCCGAAAGTCACCCAGGCCTGGCTCGACGACTACGAGCCGCGTCTGCGTGAAGCGGTCAAGGACAGCAATCTGCAACTCGAACGCCGTGAAAACGTGCTGGTCGTGACTGCACCGGTCGAAGGCTCGTTCAACCCGGATCGTCCAGCCATGCTGCTGCCGGTCACCCTCGGCCCGTTCACCCGTGTGGCGAAAATCCTTGAAGCCGACCCGAAAACTGCCGTGCTGGTCCTTGGCCATAGCGATTCCAGTGGTGCCGCGCCTGCCAATATCAAACTGAGCCAGGAGCGTGCCCAGGCCATCGCCGCAATCTTCCGTCTCAGTGGCTTGCAGCGTGATCGCCTGATGCTGCGTGGCATGGGTTCCGAAGCGCCGCGTGCGGCCAACGACAGTGTTGAAGGTCGTGCCCTGAACCGTCGTGTCGAACTGCTGGTGACGCCGCAAAACACCATGGTTGCCCTGCTGAGCAAGTACAACATGCCGGCGCCGAAGCCAGTGACCATGGTCGCCGCGCAAGACGTCAAGCCTGCCGCCAAGCCGGTCACCCCGGCCCCTGCCGCGAAAAAAGCCGCTGTTCCGGCAACCAAAAAGGCTCCGGTGAAAAAAGCGGCTGCCAAGGCACCGGCCAAAAAAGCCCCGGCCAAGGCCCCAGCGAAAAAGACTGCTCCCGCCAAAGCCGCCGCGACCGACAAGAAAGTCGCCGCGACCGATGCCGACAAGAAGTGATCCGCTAACGAAAAGGAATGCGCCATGACCCAGGCTCTGGCAGATATGCGTCGTGATTACACCCGGGATGGTCTGACCGAGGCGCAAGCCCCGGCCGAGCCGTTTGCGTTGTTCCACCAGTGGTTCGCCGACGCGGTGAAAACCGAACAGGCGCCGGTGGAAGCCAACGCCATGACCCTGGCCACGGTCGACAAGGATGGGCGACCGCACTGTCGCATTCTGCTGCTCAAGGGCCTGGACGAGCAGGGTTTCACCTTCTTCACCAACTACGATAGCGCCAAGGGTCAGCATCTGGCGGCCAACCCGTTCGCCGCCATGACTTTCTTCTGGCCAACCCTCGAACGCCAAGTGCGCATCGAAGGGCGGGTGGTGAAGGTCACGTCCGCGGAGTCGGATGCGTATTATCAGGTGCGGCCACTGGGCAGCCGTCTCGGTGCCTGGGCATCACCGCAGAGCCGGGTGATCAACGGGCGCGCTGAACTGGAAGATTTGCTCAAGGCTACCGAGCAGCGCTTCTCCGATACTCAGCCCGACTGCCCGCAACACTGGGGCGGTTACCGCTTGCTACCGGAGCGCATCGAATTCTGGCAGGGCCGTCCGAGCCGTCTGCACGATCGCCTCAACTACCGTGTGCAGGGCGCCGACTGGATTCTTGAACGTCTGGCACCCTGAGCAGTCTACCGAGCGGGATAGCCTGCCGCAGCGGCCTCCAGCCACTTCGGCAGATCCCGGCGCTTGATCTTCAGCGCCTGAGCGCGAGCCAGCTGTTCCAGCATGAAAGCACGTTTGCCTTCATGCTTGCCGGCCAATGACAGCGCCAGGTCGCGATCCATCCAGCGTTTGATCCGCACGTACAACCATCCGTGGAAGTACAAACCGGCGACAGTGGTGACGACGATGATGAAGTAATCCATGAAAATCCTTGGTGTCCGTGGCGCAGAATCGGTAATTTGGCGCTACTGTAGGGCTACATCAGGGAGCGCGTGCAGGTGTCTGTACCGCGCCTGAATGAAAGCCAATTTATCCGGGCGGTGTCGTGACAGGCGTCAAGCCACGGAGTTTAATGACTATATGTTTTTTTGGAGTTGATGCTATGCGTAAGTCTGTTCTGCTGGTTGCTTCCTTTTCCACGATGGCGATGTTGCTTACCGGCTGCCAATCGAGCCTGACCGGTGACTCCTACTCCCGTGACGAAGCGCGTCGCGTGCAGACGATTCGCATGGGCACCATCGAATCCCTGCGTCCGGTGAAAATCGAAGGCACCAAAACCCCGATCGGTGGCCTCGCTGGTGCAGCAGTCGGCGGCGTCGGCGGCAGCGCCATCGGTGGCGGCAAAGGCAGCATCGTTGCTGCGGTCATCGGTGCGGTGGCGGGTGGTCTGATCGGCTCGGCGACCGAAGAAGGTCTGACCCGTACCCAAGGTGTGGAAATCACCGTGCGTGAAGACGATGGCAGCATGCGTGCCTATGTGCAGCAGGTTCAGGAGAATGAAGTGTTCCGTGTTGGCGAACGCGTGCGCATCTCCACCGTTGGCGGGACCAGCCGCGTTTCGCACTAAGCGGAATTCAGGGTAAAGAAAACCCCGATCAGGTGACTGGTCGGGGTTTTTTAATGCATTTAACGTCCATTGCACGTCAGTTGGAAGGTGAACTTCGGATCGAAGAAATTCCTTCCCAGCAGTTTCTCCAGCGCGGCAAGCTGATCATTTGAAAGATCGTAACCCTCCCAGCCTTCCTGCTTACAAGACCAATTCATGATGGCAGCCAAATTCTCGTCGCATCCGCTAGGCAGGTCTTCTTCAAAAACGAGAAACTCTGTTTTCCTATCGAATGCTTCAATCCTATAAATCATAAGAGACCGTCACCAGACATCGCTGTAGTCAAAAGAGATCTGATAATCGTAAGTTTTGAAGACGATGCCATGTTGAAAATACGGCTGAATGATTGGAACCCATTCTTCGAAAACATTGAAACCGCCATTGTTTATGTTGTTTTCCACCGGTATTCCCAAGGCATTCAAAACGCCCTCATCATCGCCTAAATCCTTGGAATACTCTTCGCCGTCGCACAGATCAGTTTGCTTGTCGTACCACTCTAGCCTCAGTTTTAATCCCATCATCAACCTCACAAATATTTTTTTCTGATGCTTCTTTCATCTTTCGCATCTTCGCGTCGCTCCCCCGTAAAAGGGTCAAACGCGCCTAGGTGAGTTCCGTCACTTGCTCGGTAAACCTCCAACTCTCCGTGCATCGAGTCCTACTCGTAAGTTCTCCTGCCTTTTGCATCCTTCCAACGATCCCGATGCCCTCCGTTGTATGGTGGTTTTTTTTGCTCCTCTCAAATCAGGAAAGGCTGGAATATCTACCGTTTCAGAAGCTGGATGATAGTTATGTCCCGTGAAGACGACGGCAGCATGCTTGCCTATGTGCAGCAGGTTCAGGAAAATAAAGTGTTCCGCGTTGGTGAGCACGTGCGCTTTCCCGCCGTTGGCGGAATCAGCCGAATTTTGCACTAAGCGGGAACGAGCGATAAAAGATAACCCCGATCAAGTTACTGGTCGGGGTTGTCTTTTTTACTTCAAGTCAGTAATCAGCACATGTGCCCATAAAAAATTCTAAACCCTTCGGGAAGTTAACGTTTAGAAGGGTTTCCAGTGCAGCTACTTGATCTGCGCTCAATAACAACTCCCCAGGTTCCAGTTCGCTGAGGGACTTGGACTCGATGAGCTGAGCGACTTTTTCATTTAACTCGCTTCCGGTGATGTCCAGCTCGAACTGCAAAGAGTTATCTTGAGCGTCATCAGGATAAAAACCGGTTATCGAAAGGTAGCGCATGTATCAATCCTTAATTTCTGAAGGTTTTTCTTTCCGGTACTGCAGGCCCGGTTTGTTCACCCGTCAGGTGATTGAATTCGCCCAAATGAGTTGTTCCCAATTTGTCGTATTTTTCCACAGCGTTACTTTTGTAATCCCATTCATAGATTCGACCTTTGCGATCTACCCACCGTGCTCGCTGCTTTCCGCCACCTTTGACCGATGATTTCGACTTTACTCTAACTGCGTCAGGGAAGGCCGGTAGTGTCTTTGGGTGGCCGTAGTAAACATGATCACGAGCCCGGTTTAAAACGATGTAAACCGGCCGAATCCCAGAATGCGCCGGAAACACCAGAATAAAGTCTCGGTACTCTGGCGGATAAACTGGGTTAACTAGAATCCCATCCGCCGCTTTCGTCGGCGGATACACCCAGATATGCGGCGCTTGCGGTGCAGCCTCCAGCGCCGGAATACCAAGGATGTCCGAGCCATCCACGGCAGGCGTCCAGATCAGTTCTACGCCTTCACCCAAGTCAGCAATGAACTGGCTGCCACGCAACTTGAACTGCACGACATCAACCATTTCCCAATCGCGATTCTTGCCGGTGTAGAAGCCGTAGCCCTTCAGGCTGCCGTCGTCCTGCTGTTCGACCCTCAGCCGAACACGCGTTCGCGCCTGTTCAAGTCCACGCAGTTGTTCGTCGGTATAGAGCGCACTGTCGCCAAGATTCGATGGCATGAACAACGCAACCAAACCAACCAAAGGCGCAACAGCCGCGCTTGATACAGCAGCGGGCAGTGCTTCAAACACCGATCCCGCCAGAGCCAGGCTGCCAAATCCAACTGGAATAGCGGTTGCGCCGATTTTCTTGAGCGGAACTGCGCCGCTTTCATCGGCCTCACGCGCGCCCAGCAGAATCAGATCGCCGTAATCCTTCAGGCTGTCAGTCGGCACCATGCCCGAAGGACTGGAGTAATCGATAATCGCATCCGGCAATTTGCAGGACTTGGCAAATACGCAACCGGCACGCATGGGCTCGGCTTTTTTGACCGCCACCTCACGACTGCGCTCGAACGCCTCCTGCCGCGCCAGCATGGCGTCGTAAGCATTTTGTCTGGCGTCGCGCTCGGCCAGTTCAGTGGCCGTCATGTAGCGGTAGGTGACGTGATGCCCGTCGCCTTGCGGTGGGTTTTGAACCCGGGGAATGTCCTTGTTGCCAGCCACTGATCGTCCTTTCGTTCATCCATCGACAGCCCTTCGCAAAGGGCTGCGCAACGTTAACGAAGCAGGAAAATGGTGGCTGTAGGACGCGTCTCTAAAGACGTAGGGATTGTTCGACGGATGCTGATCTGTAGATAGGCTGTTGTTCGAGACTCAGAGGACTGAGCCCGCAGGAAAAATTTGTTCAGCGCACTACAGTAATTTGTCGAGCACGAACTCTTTGAACCAAGGTGGCTGAGTATCTGATTTGATCTCAATCAGCTCGCCATCGGTGATCTCCGCAATCTGCGTGAGGCCTTCGCTACCTTCATCCGAGTTGTCGAAAATGTAGGCTCTGTTGGAGGTCAGGATGGCATCAGACAGAAGCTCCAAAGATCTCCAGTACCGCGCCTCTATCTTTTCAGGAGGAACGCTGTGCCCACCTTGTTTAACACGATACGCAACCCTGGCAATGTTGATCTGAGGGTCGGCGGTAGCGACGTAGTAAACATAAACCCGGTAACCGGAAGCATGAGCTTCGGCGAGCAGTTTGACCTTGTCAGAGGACGACATGACAGTTTCAAACGTAAAGCTGATTCGCTCTTTGATCAAAGATCTTCGTATGAAGTCGGAAAGGGCTGATGCGACGTACGAGTCGATTACAGTATTTGCGAAGCTAAGCCGTTCACCGTCGATTGTCAGGGAATCCAGCTTTGCCAATGAGTGAGGGGATTTCTTGAGTAGAGCGTGCTCACGAAAGAATTCAAAGATGTCTTCTTTGTGAGCTTCGATGCGATAGGAGGTGAAGTCAAAATACCCTGTATCTTTGATTGAACGTTCTATGTCATCAGGATTTATGTAGTTTCCCAGCAAATGTGCGGGAACCAGTCGATTGAAGGTGCTTTTTCCTGACCCGTTCGGGCCGGCGAATATCCGTATTCTCGGTGTGCTCAAGAATTAACCTGTTTCGAGGATTTGTTGATGTGCAGGCGGGTGCCGCTTTTCAGGTTTCCATAGGTACCGATTGTGCGCAAAACAACGGAACTCTTCTCTGTCACTTCAAATAGCTGACCATCTTTAGCAACGAGCACTGCAGCGCCATTGGCGAGCGCCATTTTGTAGGCGTTGCTGAATGCCTTCAGAGCGATGTCCGGAATCCGAGACTCCTGTATGGAAATCTGATCGTCCGTCATTGGGCGTTTTTCTGCTTTACGTGACATGGATGACTCCAGAATCGGTGCTGAGAAGGTGCGGCTGTCGATCAAAGATATAGCACACTTGCGAGGTTCAGAGCCAAGCCCCTCTGGATAGAAGGGCCTCGACTTTTGTAGAAAAATGCGTCTCAAGCGTTTTGCAGAGTATTCCGGCGACTCGCCGCCGCCGTCACCGCATAACCGATCAACGCCGCCAGAATCGACCCGGTCAAAATCCCCATCCGGTCCATGCCAGCGTAATCACTCACACCCGGTTCAAACGCCAGTGAGCCGACAAACAGGCTCATGGTGAAGCCGATGCCGCAAAGGATCGCCACGCCCAGTACCTGACCCCAGTTGGCACCTTGGGGCAGGGTGGCGATGCCGATCTTCACGGCCAGCCAGGTCAGGCCGAAAACACCGACGGTCTTGCCCAGCAGCAGGCCGACCGCAATGCCCATCGGCACGTGATGGGTGAAACTCTCCACGGTGACGCCGGTCAGCGACAGGCCGGCGTTGGCGAAGGCGAACAGCGGCAGGATGCCGTAGGCCACCCACGGGTGCAGCGCATGTTCGAGGGTCAGCAGTGGCGACGGCTCGGCATTTTTCGTGCGCAATGGAATGCAGAAGGCCAGGGTTACGCCCGCCAGCGTGGCGTGGACACCGCTCTTGAGGACGCAGACCCAGAGAATCAAACCGATGATCATGTACGGCCCAAGTTTGACCACCCCGAGCCGGTTCATCGCCACCAGCGCCGCGATGCACGCTGCCGCCAGACCCAGCGACAGGGTCGAGAGTTCGCCGGAGTAGAAGATTGCGATGATCACGATGGCGCCGAGGTCATCGATGATCGCCAAGGTCATCAGGAACAGTTTCAGCGATACCGGCACACGCTTGCCGAGCAATGCCAGCACACCGAGGGCGAAGGCGATATCGGTGGCAGTGGGGATCGCCCAGCCGTCGAGGGCTGCCGGATTGTCACGGTTGAGGAACCAGTAGATCAGCGCCGGCACCAACATGCCGCCGATCGCGGCCGCACCGGGCAGGACGATCTGTGACGGCTTGGACAACTGACCGTCGAGAACCTCGCGCTTCACTTCCAGGCCGATAAGCAGGAAGAACATCGCCATCAGACCGTCGTTGATCCACAGCAGCAGGGGTTTAGCGATTTTCAACGCACCGATCTGCGCCACCACCGGGGTGTCGAGCAGGCCGGTATACAGCCACGACAGTGGCGAGTTGTTGATAATCAGGGCGAGGACAGCAGCGGCGATCAATAACAGACCGCTGGCAGCTTCCAACTGAAAGAAACGCGTGAAAGTGCTACGCAGAGGCAAGGTCGCTCT
This sequence comes from Pseudomonas sp. CH61, assembly GCF_059429415.1. Lineage (NCBI taxonomy): Bacteria > Pseudomonadati > Pseudomonadota > Gammaproteobacteria > Pseudomonadales > Pseudomonadaceae > Pseudomonas > Pseudomonas sp. CH61. The sequence goes on from NZ_CM182098.1 coordinate 647,312, forward strand.
CCATCGATAAAGTCAAAAGGTGGGACACCCTAACCCGTACTGTTAGTTGTTAAAACAAAAGTTATATTCTTTTTTGTTATATGGCGTTACAAGGTGTCTGGCTCAAGCCACGCTGAGCCTAGCAGTTGTCTGACATATTGAGACTCAGCTGTATCTGTGCGCGCTATAGGATTTTTCCTAAGCTGATGAGTGAGCCTTTCGAACAGCTTCATCTCCTGCCGATTCAACGAGAACCATCACCATGAGCGACAACCGACAGTGGGCCCGCGAAGCGATCCGCATCATCGAAGCGGATTTTCAGCGCAGCGCCGACACCCACCTGATCCCTTTGCCGCTGCCGGGTTTTGCGGGCATCGAGTTGTACTTCAAGGATGAGTCGAGCCATCCGACCGGCAGCCTCAAGCATCGGCTGGCTCGTTCGCTGTTTCTCTACGCGCTGTGTAATGGCTGGCTGAAACCCGGCGCGCCGGTGATCGAGGCGTCCAGCGGTTCGACGGCGATTTCCGAAGCATATTTCGCGCGGATGCTCGGATTGCCATTCATCGCAGTGATGCCGGCGACCACCTCCAAAGAGAAGATTGCGCAGATCGCTTTCTACGGTGGCCAGAGCCATCTGGTGAAAGATCCCACGCAGATCTACGCCGAATCCGAGCGTCTGGCCCGCGAACATGGCGGCCACTTTATCGACCAGTTCACCTACGCCGAGCGCGCGACCGACTGGCGGGCTAACAACAACATTGCCGAATCGATCTTCCAGCAGATGCGCTACGAGAAACATCCGGAACCGAGCTGGCTGATCTCCAGCCCCGGCACTGGCGGCACCACCGCGACGCTCGGTCGTTACGTGCGCTACCGCCAGCATTGCACCCGCGTGCTGTGCGCCGATGCCGAGCGTTCGGTGTTCTTTGATTACTACCAGACCGGCGATGCGAGTTTGCGTCTGGATTGCGGTTCGCGCATTGAAGGTATTGGCCGGCCGCGCGTCGAAGCGTCGTTCCTGCCCAAGGTGATCGATGCGATGGTCAAAGTGCCGGACGCCTTGTCGCTGGCGGCCATGCATTATCTGGCGCAGCGTCTGGGGCGCCATGTGGGTGGGTCGAGTGGGACCAATCTGATCGGCGCCCTGATGGCGGCGCAGCAGATGAAAGCAGCGGGGGAGTCGGGGTCGATCGTGGCGATTCTGTGCGATGGCGGCGAGCGGTATGCCGACACCTATTACGATCAGGATTGGCTGAAGGCGCAGGGGTATGAATTGACGGGGTTGATTGAGGCGGTGGCGGCGAGTGCCGAGCGCGGTGAGGCGCTGCCTGACTCAGTCCTGCGCGCCAATATCTGACACACCGAAATCAACTGCAGGAGTGAGCCTGCTCGCGATGGCGGAATAACATTCAACATTGATGTTGAATGGACTACCGCTATCGCGAGCAGGCTCACTCCTACAGGGTTTTGTGTCAGTCAGTCAGTCAGTCAGTCAGTCAGTCAGTCAGGCCGAGGATGTCGCGCGCCACGGCTTCTGCGATGCGAATCCCGTCAACACCCGCCGACAGAATCCCGCCCGCATAACCCGCTCCTTCACCGGCCGGAAACAAGCCCTTCACGTTCATGCTCTGCAGCGTTTCGTTACGAGTGATGCGCAACGGCGACGAGGTGCGCGTTTCGATACCGGTCAACACCGCGTCGTGCAGTGAGTAACCGCGAATCTGCTTCTCGAACGCCGGCAAGGCTTCACGGATTGCCTCAATGGCAAAGTCCGGCAGCGCCAAGGCCAGATCGCCCAACGCCACACCCGGTTTGTACGACGGCTCGACTTCACCCAGCTCGGTCGATGGAATGTCGTTGATAAAGTCGCCAACCAGTTGCGCCGGCGCCTTGTAATCGCTGCCACCCAGAATGAACGCGTGGGATTCCAGGCGCTCCTGCAACTCGATCCCTGCCAGCGGGCCGCCCGGGTAATCGACTTCCGGCGTAATCCCGACAACGATGCCTGAGTTGGCATTGCGCTCGTTACGCGAGTACTGGCTCATGCCGTTGGTGACCACGCGGTTCGGCTCGGACGTCGCCGCGACCACGGTGCCGCCCGGGCACATGCAGAAGCTGTAGACCGAACGGCCGTTCTTGGCGTGGTGCACCAGTTTGTAGTCGGCAGCGCCGAGTTTCGGGTGCCCGGCGTATTTGCCCAATCGCGCGCGGTCGATCAGCGATTGCGGGTGTTCGATGCGGAAACCCACCGAGAACGGCTTGGCTTCCATGAACACGCCACGGCTATGGAGCATGCGGAAGGTGTCGCGGGCGCTGTGGCCGAGGGCCAGAACCACGTGTTTCGAATGCAGGGTTTCGCCGCTCGCCAGTTGCACGCCGACCAATTGGCCGTCTTCGATCAGCACGTCGGTGACGCGTTCCTGGAAGCGCACTTCGCCGCCCAGTTCGCGGATCTGCTCGCGCATGTTTTCAACCATGCCGGTCAGACGGAACGTACCGATGTGCGGCTTGCTGACGTAGAGAATTTCTTCCGGTGCACCGGCCTTGACGAACTCGTGCAGGACTTTGCGGCCGAGGAACTTCGGGTCCTTGATCTGGCTGTACAGCTTGCCGTCGGAGAACGTGCCCGCGCCGCCTTCGCCGAACTGCACGTTGGACTCGGGGTTGAGCACGCTTTTACGCCACAGGCCCCAAGTGTCCTTGGTGCGCTGACGGACTTCGGTGCCGCGCTCGAGGACGATCGGCTTGAAGCCCATTTGTGCCAGCAGCAAACCGGCGAAGATCCCGCATGGGCCGAAACCGACGACGATCGGGCGCTGGCTCAGGTCGCTTGGCGCTTCACCTACGAATTTGTAGCTGACATCCGGCGCCACGTTGACGTTACGGTCGTCGGCGAACTTGCCCAATACCTTGGCCTCGTCGCGCACTTCGAGGTCGATGGTGTAGATGAAGCACAGTTCGGACGACTTTTTGCGCGCATCGTAGCTGCGCTTGAACAAGGTGAAATCGAGCAGATCATCGCTGGCGATGCCCAGGCGCTGCACGATGGCAGGGCGCAGGTCTTCTTCGGGATGGTCGATTGGCAGCTTGAGTTCAGTGATTCGTAACATGGCGAGGATCCGGGTTCGCGGGGCGCACAACTGCGCCAGGGCGTTTGAAGGCCGCGATTATAAGCCGCAAAGGCCGGATCCGGTGAGGCTAAAACGCTCAGTCGTTGCGCGATCCGCCGAAATACCCGCAACCGCGCTGCACCTGGCCGTCGATGCGCAACTCGGCGCTCATGTGCTGCACGCTGCCGGTGTTGCTGTCGATGCAGCGCTGCGGCGCGACCCACAATTCGATGCGCTGGTTGTTGGCTTCGCTGCTGAGATTGAAGCGGCCATCGCCCAGTTGTTCTTCAACATAGGGCACGGCAAGCGGCGGCTGGCCTTCACGGTCGATGACCATGCCTTTGCCGCTGACTTTGACGTTCCATTCCGGGCCATGGCCAGTGGCGCGCAGGATCAGTAGCTTGAAGTTGGGGTCATCGCAGGCAGTGCCGGAGCGTTCGACGCGATACAGCTGCGTCAGGTCGAGTCGATCACCGGCGACCTTGCCGCGCACATCGGCGAACAGCTTGCCTTGCTCATCAGCCAGCGTTGCCGCTTCTTGCAGAATGCTGGTGCCACCGATGTCATTGACGATGAGCTGGCGCTGCTCCTGACACGGCTGAAACACCAGTTTGCCGTCAGCGGCGGTCAGTTGCCCCTGCATCCGCGTCTGCCCGACGTGCGAGGCACTTTCTCGCTGGCCATCGAACAACTGGCAAGCGGCAAACAACGGCAGCAGGGCAACAACGACTAACGAACGGGCAACACGCATCTTCGGCTCTCCAGACAAGTGCCGCCACGTTACGCAGCCTGACCGTTCATCACAAGGGTTTAGCCCACGTGAAATGTCTGACCTGTCTGCAAGCCTTCGACACTTTTCGCGTAGGCCAATGCCACATCCGCCGCAGGAACCGGCTTGTAACCACGGAAATACGGGGCGTAGCTGCCCATGGCTTCGAGCAGTACGGTCGGGCTGATCGAGTTCACTCGCAGGCCGCGTGGCAGTTCGATGGCGGCGGCGCGGACGAAGCTGTCGAGGGCGCCGTTGACCAGCGCTGCCGAGGCGCCGCTACGAATCGGGTCGTGGCTGAGTACGCCGGTGGTGAAGGTGAACGAGGCGCCGTCATTGGCGAATTCGCGACCGATCAGCAGCAGATTGACCTGGCCCATCAGTTTGTCTTTGAGGCCGAGAGCGAAGCTGTCTTCCGTCATCTCGCCCAGCGGTGCAAAGGTGACGTTGCCGGCGGCGCAGACCAGTGCATCGAACTTGCCGGTTTTTTCGAACAGCTTGCGGATTGACACGCTGTCGCTGATATCCACCTGCAAATCACCGCTGCTGCGGCCGATACGAATGACTTCGTGGCGTTGCGAGAGTTCTTTGTCGACCGCCGAACCAATGATGCCGCCAGCGCCTATCAACAGAATTTTCATCGAGCTGTACCTAAAGTGAGTGAACGAGGTTTCAGTCTAGAGTGGTTTTTTCTGCGGATAAGCGCGCTAATGGGCAACCTTTGGTTTTCAATTGGAAACAATCCGTGAGCGAAATGGATGATCTGGCGGCGTTTGCCGTGTTGATTGAAGCGGGCAGTTTCACCTTGGCAGCGCAGCAATTGGGCTGCAGCAAGGGCCAGTTGTCCAAGCGCATCAGCCAGCTCGAAGCGCAGTTTTCCGTGGTGTTGCTGCAACGCACCACCCGGCGCTTGAGCCTGACCGCCGCCGGCGCAGCCTTGTTGCCGCAGGCGCAAGCGTTGGTCGTCCAGGTCGAAAAAGCGCGTCAGGCCTTGGCGCGGCTAAAAGACGATATGGCCGGACCGGTGCGCATGACGGTGCCGGTTTCTCTGGGGGAAACCTTCTTTGATGGTCTGCTGTTGGAGTTTTCGCACAAATACCCCGAGGTGCAGATCGAGCTGGAGCTGAACAACAGTTACCGCGATCTGTCACGGGACGGCTTTGATCTGGCGATCCGCAGCGAGGTGGCCAATGACGAACGGCTGGTGGCTAAACCGTTGCTGGCCTGGCAGGAAATGACCTGCGCCAGCCCGGCGTATCTCGAGCGTTTCGGTGAACCGCTGACGCCACAGGCTCTGGCCGAGCATCGCTGTTTGCTCAACAGCCACTACAGCGGGCGCGAAGAGTGGTTGTATCACCAGCAGCATGAATTGTTGCGGGTGCGGGTGTCAGGGCCGTTTGCCAGTAACCATTACAACTTGCTGAAGAAAGCCGCACTCAGTGGCGCCGGTATCGCGCGATTGCCTTCCTACCTGCTGCAAGCGGAATTGGCTGACGGCAGATTGCGCTGGCTCCTGCGTGACTTTCAGACCCGACGCATGCCGATGTACCTCGTGCATCCGTATCAGGGTGGATTGCCGAAGCGCACGCAAGTACTCGCGGACTATCTGATCGGCTGGTTCAGGCGCAGCGGTGAAGCGCTGGATCGACTTCAGCGTTGAACCGTTCCCTTGTAGGAGTGAGCCTGCTCGCGATAGCGGAGTGTCAGTCGCGGATGAGTTACCTGACACACCGCTATCGCGAGCAGGCTCACTCCTACAGGGATTTTGCTTAGCGGGAAAGATGGCGGGCGATCAGATGATCAATCGACAACTTGCCCGGCCCGGTCGCCATCAGGTACAGCAACACCGCCGCCCAGATGCCGTGGGTTGGATAAGCATCCGGGTAGACAAAAAGCTGAATGGTCAATGTCATGCCCAACAACGCCAGCGCCGAAAACCGCGTAGCGAAGCCGATCAGGATCAGCAGTGGAAAAAAGTGTTCGGCGAACGCCGCGATGTGCGCGGCAATCTCTGGCGACAGCAGCGGAACGTGGTATTCGCTCTTGAACAACGGAATGGTCGAATCAGCCAAGCGTGGCCAGCCGAGTTGAAAAGTGCCGTCAATCAAATCAATGGCCAAACCTTCAACCTTGGTCTGCCCTGATTTCCAGAACACGGCGGCAATCGAGAAACGTGCAATGAAGGCGATCAGGCTGTGGGGGATTTTTTCCAGCAGCGTGATGGCACGGGTGATGAGCGTTTTCATGGCAGTTCCTTGTTATTCAGGTGAGTGATGGCGTTGCGCCCGATCAGCAAGCCGAGGGTCTGCGCGAGGTCGAACTCAGGGCTGTTTTCAGCCGCTTTCAGCAGTGGCTGGCCATCGATCAGGTTGCGGATAAACGTGATGGCGCCGGGGTCGAGGGCAAACACTTCGACATCCAGGCCATTGCGCAACACCAGCGCGTGTTGCCTTTGGTGGGTGTCGACGCCCGCCAGCGTCGAGTCGTGCTGATGTGCGCCCCAGATCGCGACCACGGCATAGGCTGAGTCGAGCAAATGCAGCGAGGGATGAAATTCGAAGCGCAGTTCACTCAGCGTTTGCACATCAGCCAGTGCTGCCGTGATCTGTTCCGCGCGCACGGGCAGGGCGTCGGCCGCGTGGTAGGCGAGGGTGCGCAAGTGCTCAAGACGCGCCACGTCTGCCAGATAAGGCACGCCGCCGGCCGGTTCAAACGCTGCGATGAAGTCCGCAAATGCTTCTCCGTAGCGGCACATCAACGGACTTTGCGGCGGCTGCTGTTGTACGAAAATGGCCGCCATGGCGCGGAAGAACTCCTCGCCGACCAATTGCGCAACCACCGGATAACTATCGCCCAACGCATTGATCAGTGAGCCCAGCACGTTGTTGCGATACACCGCGAAACGGCTCGCCGGATCAGCGCCGTTGGCGCTGCACAGACCTTCGGGGCAGGGCCGTCGCGTGTCGATGAGCGCAGCCGCGAAAGCGCGTTGAGTGCTCATGTGCGCCCTCCGGCATCCCGCAAAAGCGCATCAGCCTGCTGCGCCTCGGCGAGTAGCACCGCGAATGCCGGCACTTGATTGTCGCGCTCGATCAGCGTCGCCACCGGGCCGATGCGTTGCAGCACTTGCCGGTACAAACGCCAGACGGCTTGATCGATCGGCGCGCCGTGATCATCGATCAGCAAACGGTCGCCGAGGTTGTCGCAATCCTCGGCAAACCCGGCCAGATGAATTTCGCCCACCGCGTGTAATGGCAGCGCATCGAGATACGCCAGCGGATCACGCTGATGGTTCACGCAGGAAACGTAGACATTGTTGACGTCCAGCAACAGTCCACAGCCGCTGCGGCGGATGACCTCGGCGATGAAGTCAGGCTCATCGATGGTCGAACGCTGAAACCCCAGATAGGTTGCCGGATTTTCCAGCAACATGGGCCGTTTGAGCGTGTTTTGCACCTGATCGATATGCTCGCAGACGCGGTTCAATGTCGGCGTGTCATAGGCCAGCGGCAACAGGTCATTGAGAAACACCGGGCCATGGCTCGACCAGGCCAGATGTTCGGAAAAGGATTGCGGTTGATAGCGCTGAATCAGTTCGGCGAGGCGCTTGAGGTGTTGTTCATCCAATGGGCCTTCAGCGCCGATGGACAAGCCGACACCGTGCAGCGACAGCGGATATTGCTCGCGGATCAAACCGAGGAAATGATGAAACGGACCGCCGTCGACCATGTAGTTTTCGGCGTGGACTTCGAAGAAGCCGATGTCCGGTTGTGAGCCGAGCACTTCACGAAAGTGCCCGGTCTTGAGCCCCAGCCCGGCACGGGGCGGGAGCTCGCGCAGGGCTGCCTGAGTGGCGGGGTGGGCAGGGTGGTTGGCTATAAACATGATCGTCACTCAGGCAGATCTTCGATCAGGACTTGGCTTTGAAGGCTTCCATCTGGCCGAAACCGGTCGGCGAAGTCTTGCTCTCAGTGGTGGCGCAGGTGCCCTTCGGAACGAGTTTCCAGGCGTTGGCCTGATAGTCCATTTTCGCCGTGCCGGCACAGGTGGTGCCTGCGCCTGCTGCGCAATCGTTGTGACCTTTCATGGCCACGCCGAAGCATTTTTCCATGTTGGCGTCAGCGGCACTGACAGTCGATACAGCGGCCATGCTCAGGGCAGAACCGAGGGCCAGAACCAGGGCAGTAGCGGACAGGGTGCGGGTGGTAGCAGTCATGATGTTTCTCCAGTCTTTGTCAGGGTTTTTACAAGCGCGGTTGCGCTTGCTTACCCCTCTAGAGAAACGCGGTAGGGTTACGTTACAGCCCCCTCAAAATCTTTTTGAAAAAATGCAAATACCTGTAGGAGTGAGCCTGCTCGCGATGGGGTCGTGTCAGACGCCGATGATGTTGAATGACACTACGCCATCGCGAGCAGGCTCACTCCTACAAGGGATTTTTGGAGAATCTGAAAATCGTACAGGTACAAAAAACGGCCCGAAGGCCGTTTTTCTGTTGGGTGAAATGCATCAACCGCCGAGGTACGCCTCACGTACTTTCGGGTCGGTCAGCAGCGCTTCGCCGGTGCCTTGCATGACCACGCGGCCGTTCTCCAGAACGTAGGCGCGGTCAGCGATTTTCAGCGCCTGGTTGGCGTTCTGCTCGACCAGGAACACCGTTACACCGTCCTTGCGCAGCATTTCGATGATGTCGAAGATCTGCTGGATGATGATCGGTGCCAGACCCAGCGACGGCTCGTCGAGCAGCAGCAGTTTCGGCTTGCTCATCAGTGCACGGCCGATGGCGAGCATTTGCTGTTCGCCGCCGGACATGGTGCCGCCGCGCTGGTTGAAGCGTTCTTTCAGGCGCGGGAACAGGCCGAGAACCTTGTCCATTTGCTCCTGATAGTCGCCCTTGTCGGTGAAAAAACCGCCCATGGACAGGTTTTCTTCAACGGTCAGACGGGCGAACACCCGACGACCTTCCGGCACCACCGCGATGCTTTTGCGCATGATCTGCGACGAGTCCTGGCCGACCAGTTCCTCACCCATGTAGCGGATGCTGCCGCTGTGCGCTTGCGGCGAACCGCAAAGCGTCATCAGCAGCGTCGACTTGCCGGCACCGTTGGCGCCGATCAGGGTCACGATCTCGCCCTGACGGACTTCGACGTTGACGCTGTGCAGGGCCTGGATCTTGCCGTAGAAGGTGGAAACGTTTTCGAATTGCAGCATTTACGCTTCCCCCAGGTAGGCTTTGATCACTTCAGGATTGTCGCGGATCTGTTCCGGCGTACCGTCAGCCAGAGGCGTGCCCTGGTTGATCACGACGATGTGGTCGGAAATGCTCATGACCAGTTTCATGTCGTGTTCGATCAGCAGCACGGTGACGTTGTGCTCTTCACGCAGCACGCTGATCAGCGCCTTGAGGTCTTCGGTTTCCTTCGGGTTCAGACCGGCGGCCGGTTCGTCGAGCATGAGAATCCGTGGACGGGTCATCATGCAGCGGGCGATTTCCAGACGTCGTTGCTGACCGTAAGCCAGGGTGCCGGCGGTACGGTTGGCGAACTCCTTCAGGTTGACCTTTTCCAGCCAGTACTCGGCAAACTCCATGGCCTCGCGCTCGCTTTTGCGGAACGCCGGGGTCTTGAACAGACCGGCGAGGAAGTTGGTGTTCAGGTGACGGTGCTGGGCGATCAACAGGTTCTCGACCGCCGTCATGTCCTTGAACAGGCGTACGTTCTGGAAGGTACGCACCACGCCTTTGAGGGCGATCTTGTGGCCCGGCAGGCCTTGGATCGGCTCACCGTCCAGCAGGATGCTACCGCCGGTAGGCTGATAGAAACCGGTCAGGCAGTTGAACACGGTGGTCTTGCCCGCGCCGTTCGGCCCGATCAGTGCAACCACTTGTTTCTCCTTAACGGTCAGGGCCACGCCGTTGACCGCGAGCAAGCCGCCGAAGCGCATGCTCAAGTTCTCGACTTTCAAGATCTCGCGGCTCATTTTCGCAACTCCATGTGTGGGCGTTGCATCGGCAGCAGACCTTGTGGACGCCAGATCATCATCAACACCATCAGCGCACCGAACATCAACATGCGGTACTCGCTGAACTCACGCATCATTTCCGGCAACAGGATCATCACCACGGCCGCCAGAATCACACCCAACTGCGAGCCCATGCCACCCAGCACCACAATGGCGAGGATGATTGCCGACTCGATGAAGGTGAACGACTCTGGCGTCACCAGACCCTGACGCGCAGCGAAGAAGCTACCGGCGAAACCGGCGAATGCAGCGCCGAGAGTGAACGCGGACAGCTTGATGATCGTTGGATTCAGCCCCAGCGCACGGCAGGCGATTTCGTCTTCACGCAGCGCTTCCCAGGCACGGCCGATCGGCATGCGCAGCAGGCGGTTGATGACGAACAGTGCCGCCAGCGCCAGCAACAGCGCAACCAGGTAGAGGAAAATCACCTTGTTGATCGAGTTGTATTGCAGGCCGAAATACTCGTGGAAAGTTTGCATGCCTTCCGCGGCTTTGCGTTCGAAGGTCAGACCGAAGAACGTCGGCTTCTCGATGTTGCTGATGCCGTTCGGACCGCCAGTGATGTCGGTCAGGTTACGCAGGAACAGACGGATGATCTCGCCGAAGCCGAGGGTCACGATCGCCAGATAGTCACCACGCAGACGCAACACCGGGAAGCCCAGCAGGAAGCCGAACGTCGCCGCCATCAGGCCGGCAATTGGCAGGCAGATCCAGAAGCTCAGGCCGTAGTAGTGCGACAGCAGCGCGTAGCTGTAGGCGCCAACGGCGTAGAAGCCGACGTAACCGAGGTCGAGCAGACCAGCCAGACCGACGACGATGTTCAGGCCGAGGCCGAGCATCACGTAGATCAGGATCAGCGTCGCGATGTCCACCGCGCCACGGGAGCCGAAGAACGGCCACACCAGTGCGACCAAAATCAGCGCAATGATGAAATAGCGCTGGGTGGTTGGCAGGGTGAGGAAGTTGCTCGCCTTGGCCGGAATCAGCGGCAGGCCCGGCGACGCACGCCAGGCTTTGCTGATCTGCTGATTGAACAGCACGCGCAGGAACATCAGCACCGAACAGATGGCGATGGTCGCCAGTACGGCCGGGCTGGTGTTGTGCACTTCGAGGTTGATGCCGACGATGGTCAGTTTCAGTCCGAGCACGGGATACGCAACTGCCCAAACCAAGAGCGCACTGAACAGTGCCTGTTTAAGATTCCTAGTCATACTTTCTCAACCTCCGGACGGCCCAGAATGCCGGTCGGACGGAACAACAGCACCAGAACCAACAAGCCGAAAGCCACGACGTCCTTGTACTGGTCGCCGAAGATATCGGCACCAAAGGCTTCCGCCACCCCAAGCACCAACCCGCCGAGCATGGCGCCGGGGATGCTGCCGATGCCGCCGAGTACCGCAGCGGTGAAGGCTTTGAGGCCGACGAGGAAACCGGCGTTCGGGTTGATCACCCCGTATTGCATGCTCAGCAGCACAGCCGCAACGGCTGCCAGCGCGGCACCAATGACGAAGGTCAGGGCGATGATGTTGTTGGTGTTGATGCCGAGCAGGTTGGCCATCTTGATGTCTTCGGCGCAGGCGCGGCAGGCGCGACCCAGGCGAGAGCGGGAGATGAACAGCGTCAGGCCGAGCATGGCGATCAGGGTCACCACGAACACCACGATTTGCATGTAGGAAATCAGCACTTCTTGTGCGCCACCTGGGCCGAAGGCAAGGTTGCCCGGAATCAGGTTGGGGATAGCTTTGTCCTTGGAGTCTTGCGCCAGCAGAACCGTGTTCTGCAGGAAGATCGACATACCGATCGCGGAAATCAGCGGGATCAGACGGTTGCTGCCGCGCAAGGGGCGGTAGGCAATGCGTTCGATGCTGTAACCGTAGGAACTGGTGACGACGATGCTGGCGATAAACGCAGCGGTCATCAACAGCGGGACACTGTCGAGTCCCATCATGGTCAACCCGGCGATGGCGATGAACGCCACGTAGGAGCCGATCATGTACACCTCGCCGTGGGCGAAGTTGATCATTCCAATGATGCCGTAGACCATCGTGTAGCCGATGGCGATCAAGGCATACATGCTGCCAACGTTCAGGCCGTTAACCAGCTGTTGGAAGAAGTGATAGATGTCAGGCATTACAGCGCTCCTAAAAACCTGATACGCATTTCACTGGTGGAGTCATTTTCCCGCCCGGCCCCGTGGATCTTTATCCACTTCGAATCCGGGTTTTGCCAGCGAACCGCTGATGACGGTTTTGAGATTTTCAGGTGGGGAGACTGGCGGATCACGCCAGCGCGGCCCAATACATTCGTAAAACAAAGCCCACGGCACGCCGTGGGCTTTATTGGCAGTCAGTCAGGCAGCGCCTTACTGAGGCGATACTTCGGTTTTAGGTTTGCCGTTGTGCCACTCGTAAACCACGAATTTGAAGTCTTTCAGGTCGCCCTTGGCGTCGAAGCTCAGGTCGCCAGTCGGGGTCTTGAAGGTACCGGCGTGGATGGCTTCAGCCACTTTGGTCGCGTCTTCGGACTTGGCTGCCTTGATGCCTTCGGCAATCACTTCAACCGCCGAGTAGGACGGGAACACGAACGGACCGCTCGGATCTTCTTTCTTCGCCTTGAATGCATCGGCCAGGGCGATGTTGGCTGGATCCTGGTCGAAGGATTTCGGCAGGGTCACCAGCAGGCCTTCGGCCGCGTCTTTGGCGATCTGGGTGATCGAGTCGTTACCCACGCCTTCCGGACCCATGAACTTGGCTTTCAGGCCTTTTTCCTGGGCTTGACGCAGGATCAGACCCAGCTCCGGGTGGTAGCCGCCGTAGTAAACGAAGTCGACGTTGGCTTGTTTGAGTTTGGCGATGATCGCCGAGAAATCTTTGTCGCCGGCGTTCACGCCTTCGAATACGGCAACCTTGGTGCCTTTCTTCTCGAGAGTCGATTTCACGGCGGTGGCGATGCCTTCACCGTACTGCTGTTTGTCGTGCAGCACGCCGACGATTTTCGGTTTGACGTGATCGGCAATGTAGTTACCGGCGGCAGGGCCCTGGGCGCTGTCGAGACCAATAGTACGGAAGATCATTTTGTAACCACGGGCGGTGATGTCCGGGCTGGTGGCAGCCGGGGTGATCATGATCACGCCTTCGTCTTCGTAGATGTCCGAAGCCGGTTGAGTGGAGCTGGAGCACAGGTGACCGACCACGAACTTGACGCCGTCGTTGACGACTTTGTTCGCAACGGCTACCGCTTGTTTTGGATCGCAGGCATCGTCGTATTCAACGGCTTCGAGTTTCTTGCCGTCGACGCCGCCCTTGGCGTTGATTTGCTCGATGGCCATTTTTGCGCCACTGAACTGCATGTCGCCGTACTGGGCTACTGGACCGGTTTTAGGACCGGCGATACCGATTTTGATGGTGTCAGCTGCGAACGAATGGCTGGCAACCCCGGCCAGAACCATAGCGGCAAACAGTTTGGAAATCTGCTTAGTAGCCTTAGTCATAGTGCTCCACTCTTACTGTTGTAATTTTTTTGAGTTCTGGCGCCGTAGCAGCAGAACCGGGTCAGATATCTTTGCGATACCCTCCGGAAATGCCCCCGGCAACTGTACCGGTACAGTGTAGAGCGCCGGTTGTCAGCCTGGGAAGCGGGCGCCGAGGGGCAAAACTTGGGGGTGTCGCATTTTTGAATGAAAAAGACAGAATTGCGGCGGGGCGTTCGTGGGCATATAGCCCAATCAGCAGCATTCCCTGGCGTTCCTGCTCTTTTCGTTCGGTGCAGCCTTTTGCAACCGGGTTTTGCTGGCGGACCACCGACGTTATTATTCGCGTCGATTTCTTTTCCGGACAGTTCCCATGAATCAAGAACCTAGCACCCTCTATGCCAAGCTGCTTGGTGAAACCGCATCTATTACCTGGAAAGAGTTGGAGCCGTTCTTCGCCAAGGGTGCCCTATTGTGGGTCGACCCTGCGCTGGATTTGATCGCCGCCGCCGAGGCCGTGGCGTCGGATGATGGCGAGAAAGTGGCTGCCTGGCTGGCCGAAGACAAGGTCGCCAAGCTGTCTGAAACGCGGGCGCTGGATCTTTTCGAGCGCGATCCGTCGTTGTGGGCGGTAGTGGTTTCGCCGTGGATTCTGATCCAGGAAAGGGCGGTCGCCGCCGACGTCGCACCTTGATGGTGCGACCGGTCATCGGCGAAAAGTGTGTAGCGGAGTAGCGTGATGGCACGTTGCCGTAGAGAAATGCCACAAGCGAAGGTGGGCTCACGGTGACGTAAACGTAACGGGAACAGTTTAGTAAGCAGCCTAACGGCTGCTTAATTGTTTCTGGATATTGGATTGGAGAATTCTGTCGTCTGAAAAGGCCTCATCGCGAGCAGGCTCACTCCTACAGGGGAACGCATTCCAATTGTAGGAGTGAGCCTGCTCGCGATTGCCGCGACTCGGTCCTGGATCAGACCGAGAACGACTTGCCGGTATGGTTATTCAGCGAAATAACCTTGGTCTTGCCAATCCGGTGACGATAGATCTCGCGCAAATACTTGATCGACTTCTTCACGCAATCGCGCGACAAACGAATGTCATTGATCGAGACAAACTTCTCTTTGTCGTTGATCAACTCGCGGTACTTCTTCTCGTACATCGGTTTGATCGCGTACCAGTTGGTATCGAGGATCTTCGCCGGGTTTTCGAACTCGTTGAGCAGGTCGTCGATGCGGTCTTCGTCGAACTCCTCGTTGATGATGAAATCGAGGATCGAGTTGTCCAGGGTCTCGTCGAAACGGTACGGGTTCTTCGCGAAGCAGCGCTTGATGAACGCGACGATCAGGGTCAGGAAGTCATCCGACAGGCACGGGCTCTTGGCGATCAGGGTGGTCAGCGACAGGTTGGCCGAAGCACCGATTACCAACGCATAGCGCTTGAGCGTGGTGTTGGGGAACAGGCTGTTGAGGTGGGTCTTCAACCGGTTCAGGTCCATGTACGACAGCTTGTAGTCTTTCGGCAGCGAGACAATCGAGACCACCGACGAGCAGTTCTTGAAGAAGTGCAGGTCGTGCAGCGCGGCGGCGTCGTAGCCGGAATTCTTGTATTGCTCCAGCGAAGCGCGATAACGCTTGGACTCGATCGGCAGCAGGCTGATGCCTTCAATCGCCTGGGTCACCTTGTTGAAGTGCGGCAGGTCGATCGAGCGGAAGAACAGGTCGTCGATGTTCAGGCGCTGCGGTTCTTTGTCGAACACCTTGAATTTGTCGCTGCTCGGTGGCGGCGTTTCCGGCACCACCGATTCGGCGTAGGCAATCGCCACCGGGCCGGCCAGGCTCATGAACAGGTCGTTGGCGTCGAGTCGAATGGTTTCACCGATGTCGATGCCGGCGCGGCGGAAGTAGTTCTGGTCGTAGTCAGTGGTGACTGCCTGCGCCGTCAGAATGTTGAAGATCTGCTGCGAGATGTACTGGTTGGCGTGTTTCTCCATCGCATTGACATCAATGTTCTGGATATTGCCGTCATCGCTCTCTTCGGCGTAACGCATGATGTCGTTGGAGATCAGCATCATCGCGTTCCATGGGCGGATACGGCCCATGACGCTGGCTTCGCTGCTGTCTTCATTGGCGAAGTTGTAGGAGAAATCCCATTCTTCCGAGAGGTATTTGCACAGCAGGCGACCGGCGTTGATGTGCAGCGCCTCGGACATTTCGCTGCGGTGGTCGGAAATGTTCGGCAGCACGCAGATGCCGCTGGTGAAGATCGGTTCGAACACGAACGAATGACCGCTCTTGCCGTCATGCTCGTCCATCGGCTTGGTGTCGAACGTCTTGTTCATGTACGAGTGCTGCTGGGCCAGACCGAATTCCGAAGCCATGCCGGAACCGGTACCGCCGCCGGCACTGAAGATCGAGAAGTACAGGCGCGACTGGTTGGCTTTGATGCCGCAGCTGTCGATCAGGTACGAGTGAATCATTTTCCAGTCAGGGCTGGAGAAGCGCTGGGTGTCCTTGTTGAGGATGATCTTCGCCAGGTACTGGCCGAGGATCGGCGCGTTACCGGCGCCACCGGCGTGGACTTCGGACAAGTCCATGATCTTCATTTTGCTGTAGTCGCGCAGGAAGCCGCTTTTCTCGCCTTTGCGCGAGAAACGGATGCGCCCGGCGATGTCCTTGTCGAGGTCGCCGAGCATCACCAGCGGTTCGACCAGAAACACCGGTTTGGTCGATTTGTTCGGGCCGATGCGCAGGTTGTTCTTGATCCACTGCGCCGGGCTGTAGCCCTTGTCGGCCAGTCGGCGATCAGCCGCACGGTCTTCGTTGTTGAATTCGTTGAGGTAGAACTTGCGCGCGTTGTACACCAGCTCCGCGACATCTAGAGCGATGTTGGAGCCGCAGCGACCGAGGCCGATCAGGCACACCGAAGGGAATTCCTGGTCGTTGTGCTGTTCGTTATCGCCTTCCAGGTGCGGTGGGCGCGGGAACACCAGATCACGCAGGCCGTCGAGGTTGTCGAGGATGCGGTCGGTATTGGTTTCGGTGAAGTACAGGTATTGCTGGGTTGACAGCGGGCGCGACGGGACCAATGGCTTCGACGATGACGGGCTGTTGGCGGCGGGGCTCAAAGTCAGATCGGATACCGCAGTGGCGGGATTGTTTTTAGAAGTCATTGTGCGCCATATACCTGGACTGGTTGGCTCGCTGGCCAGTTGCCTGCGAACCTCACGGAATAAGATCTCGCGTCTTTTGTGCGCGAATTGAGCCCGAGCATCAGGTTTTTGGCCTGACTGTCGCTGGGGGGAATCCTTTCCTGATCGTTGATGAATCGGCCATTATTCGGCGATCTTTAATCGAAAAGAGGCAAAATGATGTCAACGCTACCTTCGTTGGGGTTCGCCGGAATCGGTCTGATGGGCCTGCCGATGTGCCGGCGTCTGTTGGCGGCGGGTTACCCGCTGACCGTGTGGAATCGCAACCCGGCCAAGTGCGCGCCACTGGTCGAGGCCGGTGCCCGCCAAGTGGCGACCGCCGCTGAATTGTGCGAGCACGCCGACGTGGTAATGCTGTGTCTGGCCGATACGGCGGTGGTTCGCGAGGTGGTGTTTGGCGCTGGCGGTATCGCCGAAGGCGCGAAAAGCGGCCAGTTGCTGGTGGATTTTTCCAGTCTTGAACCGACGGCCACTCGCGAGATGGCGGCGCAACTGCTGGAGAAAACCGGCATGGCCTGGCTGGATTCACCAGTATCCGGCGGTGTGGTCGGCGCCGAGGCGGGCAGTCTGGCGATCATGGTCGGCGGCGATGCGGCAGACCTTGAACGCGTGCGCCCGGTGCTGCTCAATCTCGGTCAACGCGTCACGCATATGGGCGGCATCGGCGCGGGGCAAGTGACCAAGGCCTGCAACCAGATGATCGTTGCCTGCAATGCGCTGGTGATTGCCGAAGTGGTGGCACTGGCCGATCAGGCTGGCGTCGATGCCAGCCTGATCGCCGAAGCCCTGGCCGGCGGTTTCGCCGATTCAAAACCGTTGCAGATTCTTGCGCCGCAAATGGCCGAAAGCCGTTTCGAACCGATCAAGTGGCACGTGCGCACGCTGCTCAAGGATCTCGACACGGCGGTGAAATTCTCCCGCGAACAGGGTACGGCGACGCCGATCAGCGGATTGGCCGCACAACTGATGCGCCTGCATGGGGCGCAAGGCTATTTGGCGCAGGATCCAGCGACACTGGTGAAAATGTACCGCGCGCCAGAATCAGCGGATTGACCGCGTGTGAGTGTTTGCGCTGATTGATTTCTTCCAGCACCGGGCGCAGCTCGTCCAGCGGCACCGGACGACTGAGCAGGTAACCCTGAATGAAGTCGCAGCCTGAGCGTTCAAGGAATTCGTACTGCTCCAGGCTTTCGACGCCTTCGGTGACCACCTGCAAATGCAGGGTGTGCGCCATGACGATGATCGCTTGGACGATCTCCATGTCGGCGGTCGCCGTGGGAATATCGAGGATGAACGAGCGGTCGATCTTCAGGGTGTTGAGCGGCAGGCGCTTGAGGTAGGCCAGCGACGAGTAGCCGGTGCCGAAGTCGTCGATCGACAGCGACACACCGAGCGCACGAATCTGTCGCAGCAGCACCAGGGTGTTGGCGATGTTGCCCATCAACGCGTTTTCGGTGACTTCCAGTTCCAGGCGTTCCGGCGCCACCCCGGCGCTGCGCAATGCCTGTTCGATTTCGTTGGCCAGTTCTTCCCGAGTGAGGTTGAGTGGCGAGCAGTTCCAGGCGATTTTCAATTCTTCGCAGCCATGCCGCGACAATTCGCCCAGATCCTTGCACGCGCGGCGCAGCACCCAGTTGTCCAGTTCGGCGATCAGGCCATTGTTTTCGGCGATGGTGATAAAGCGATCCGGGGTCAGCAAACCATGTAGCGGATGCTGCCAGCGGATCAGCGCTTCGAGTTTGGTGACACGGCCGGTCTTCAGTTCGAAGATCGGTTGGTAATACAGCGTCAAACCGTTTTCCTCGCGCAGGGCATGGCGCAGTTCTTCTTCCAGTTGCAGCTCGAAGCTGGCGCGGGTCTTGAGGTTGGAACTGAAAAAGTGCAGGCCATTACGCCCAGCGCCTTTGGATTGATACAACGCCAGATCGGCGTGCTTGAGCAGTTCTTCGCAGGTGCTGCCATCTTCCGGAAACAGACTGATGCCGATGCTGGTGGTCATCACCATGCGACGTCCGGCCAACTCGATCGGCTCCTTCATCTTGAGCATGATGCGCTGGGCCATATTGCGGGCTTCTTCGCGCTCACGCAGGTTGATGAGGATGCAGAATTCGTCGCCGCCGAAACGCGCGACCACGTCTTCATGGCTGCGCACCGAGCCCTTGATGTGCTGGGCGATGACTTTGAGCAGTTCGTCACCGGCGTCATGGCCGAGGCTGTCGTTGATCCGCTTGAAGTGGTCGATGTCGAGAAACATCACCGCGAGCATGCCGCCTTCGCTGGTTTTCTGGCTGAGTTTCTCGGCGAAGATCTGGTTGAAACCGCGACGGTTGATCAGGTTGGTCAGGGCGTCGTAGTTGGCCACTTGTTGCAGTGACATGCGCGCCTGATCGAGTTGACTGAGCAAGGCGTTGACCCGGCGCAGGTCTTCTTCCTTGTTCTGCAGCTTTTTATCGGCCAGCGCCGCACTGATCGCACTGCCAAGGATCAGCAGGATGATCAGCGCCACGGTCAGGCCCAGTTGCAGATGCCCGTTATCACCGCCGCTCGCTGTCAGGCCTCCCTCGGGAAGAACCAGATCCAGCGCAGCCATGCCGGTGAAATGCATGCTGATGATGCCGGCGCCGAGAATCAGCGCAGCGCTGTACTTGAGCAACTGATGCGCCACGCCGCTGCCTTCGCTCAGATAGCGGGCGACCCACAGCGCGGCGAAACTGGCGCCGATGGCGATCGCCACAGACAGCGCGAACAGTCCTGGCTGATAGTAGGCGGTGGCGCTCGACTTCATCGCCGCCATGCCAACGTAATGCATGCCGGCGATGCCCAGGCCGATGACAAACGCGGTTTTCAAGCAATGCAACGCACTCGGTTGCGCTTCGCTCAGGGTTTGCATGGCCAGCCAAGAGGCGAGCAGGGCGATCAGCAACGAGAAAAGGGTGATGCCAAGGTCGTACTGAATGTCGATCGGTGTCTGGAAAGCCAGCATGCCGATGAAGTGCATGGCCCAGATGCCGCCGGCCAGGCAGGTCGCGCCGATCCAGCGCCAGATCCGCCGCGACCCCGGATCTTCGGCATTTACAACGCGCTCAGCCATATCCAGAGTGGCGAAACTGGCTGCGCAGGCGACCAGATACGCAACCATCACCAGGAAAGGGTTGTGACTGCAATCGAGGATGACCTGCCCGCTCTCCGGCAGCTCGGTAACAAACTGCAAACCAAGCCACTCCATAGCATGCCCCGTCTCTGAAGTCGTCCTGACTGCGCGGTGAACGCAGGCGAATGACAGGAGTATAGAGGCGGTTTTTGGACTGGAAGGGGTAGTGGCACATTGGCGCTAATGATTTCGGCATTAGCGTCATAGCGATTGGCGCTAAAGGCTCAAGCGATCTGTTCGAAAGGGATTTGCGCCCAGTCCGGTTGCAGCGGCGGCAAGCCGAAACGCGCGCGGGCCTTATCGCAATCGACATTCTGTTCGCCGTTTTCCCAAGACGATTCGAACTCTCGGCAGGGGCTGGAGCGCAATTCATAAATCGAGCACTTCACCTCGCTGCCGACTTCGCCGACCAACGCCGTGCAGCGCGGCGATTTACAGTCGGTGCCGTTCATCGCCACCCGGCTCGGGCTGATCTGCGTGACCAGTTCATCGGGCACCGTGCCCCCGGAAGATGAGCACTCACCCCAAAAGAAAGACACGCGAAAATGGGAACAGCAGGCACCGCAATTCAGACACGGACTGACTTCAGACATGGGCGAGGGTATCAAAGGGATTGATCGGGAGATCCGGACGGATCCGGCGGCCATTCTAGGCTTTGCCGCAGACTTGGGAAGGGGGGCGCGAAACTATTTTTTTGTGGCAAGGTTTTGCCGCAAAAGCCCCGGTTTTCGGGGGATTGCAGGCTTATCAAGGGCTTACGTTTCGTTACAGTGCCATGGGCCGATATCAGGCAGACGAATGATCACAGACAGCCTCGGCGCGGCTGACTAGATTGCAGGTTCCGGGCTCGGATGCGTTGGCAGTGAAGCCCTATAACAATAAAGAGACGGACCCATGCAGAACTCGACCCAAGCGGCGAATGCCTGGCGCATTCTGTTCCTGCTGTTCCTCGCCAACCTGTTCAACTTCTTCGACCGCACCATTCCGGCGATCATCATCGAGCCGATCCGCATGGAATGGCACCTCAGTGACTTTCAACTGGGCATCGTCGGTACCGCATTCACTATTGTTTACGCGATTGCCGGGCTGCCGCTGGGGCGCATGGCCGACACCGGTTCGCGCAGCAAGCTGATGGGCTGGGGTCTGGCGACGTGGAGTGCGCTGACGGCGGTCAACGGTCTGGTCGGCAGTTTCTGGAGCTTTCTGATCGTGCGCATGGGCATCGGCATCGGCGAGGCCAGTTATGCACCAGCGGCCAATTCGCTGATCGGTGATCTGTTTCCGGCCCATCGTCGGGCGCGGGCGATGGGCATTTTCATGCTCGGTCTGCCATTGGGGCTGTTGCTGGCATTCTTCACCATTGGTGCGATGGTCAAGGCGTTTGATAGCTGGCGCGCGCCGTTCTTTATTGCCGCGGTGCCGGGGCTGATCCTGGCGATCTTCATGTTCTTCATCAAAGAGCCGAAGCGCGGCGCAGCGGAGACCGTGCAGGTTTCGCAAGAGAAGGTCGACAGGCCGATCCGGCGGATTCTGGCGGTGCCGACCTTTCTCTGGCTGGTGCTGGCCGGGTTGTGCTTCAACTTTGCGACGTATGCCTGCAACTCGTTTCTGGTGCCGATGCTGCAGCGCTATTTCCTCATGCCGTTGCAGGAAGCGGCGGTGGCCACCGGCATGATCGTCGGTGTCACCGGGCTGGTGGGTTTGACGCTGGGCGGCTGGATTGCTGACAAGATTCACCAGCGTGTGGCTAATGGTCGGTTGTTGTTCGCCGCGTTCAGCCTGATTATCTCGACGCTGTGCACGGCGTGGGCGTTGCATTCAGGGCGCATCGAGATTGGCGTATTCGTGGCGGTGTTCAGCGTCGGTTGGTTGTTTGCCTACAACTTCTACACCTGTGTTTACACGGCGATTCAGGATGTGGTCGAACCACGTTTGCGGGCGACGGCGATGGCGTTGTTCTTTGCCGGGTTGTATCTGTTAGGCGGTGGTTTGGGGCCGGTGGTGGTCGGTGGTTTGTCCGATCATTTTGCGCACACGGCGATGGCGGCGGCGGGGGCGGAGCAGATGACTGAGGCGTTCAAGGCTGTGGGGCTGCATGACGCGATGTACCTGATTCCGGTGGCGCTGTTTTTGACCATGGTGTTTCTGTTTCTGGCGGCGCGGTGTTTTGTCCGGGATGCGCAGCGGATGAAGGAGGGGCTGGTTGCGGTGGTTGAGCCAGAGGTTGCTGCGGCGACTGCTTAACCGCTATCGCGAGCAGGCTCACTCCTACAGGAGAACGCATTCCAACTGTAGGAGTGAGCCTGCTCGCGATAGGGCCCTTAGCATCGGCAAGTAAATAACAGGCAAACAAAAAGGCCCGCATCGCTGCGGGCCTTTCTGTTTTCAGCGGTGGAGCGGGGCGGTTTAGCCCGCCACCAACACCCGAATCGCTTCCAGACGCAACGCCGCTTTATCCAGCATCGCCAGACCCTGCTCGCGCTGTTCACGCAACGCCACCAGTTCGCTGTCACGCACAGTCGGGTTGACCGCTTGCAACGCGGTCAGGCGCGCCAGTTCTTCGTCGGTGTCGGCCGCCAGACGGCGACGGGCCTCGGCCACGCGCTCGGCGTGACGCGGGGCGATCTTGTCTTCACCGGCGTTGATCCGCGGCGTCAGCTGATCGCGCTGGGCCTGGATGAACTTGTTGGCGCTGGCGCGTGGCACGCTTTCCAGCTGATCGTTCAGGGTTTCAAACGAGACGCGAGCCGACAGGTCGTTGCCGTTGGCGTCGAGCAGGCAGCGCAGGGCGGCTGGCGGCAGGTAACGGCCCAGTTGCAGCGAACGCGGCGCCACCACTTCGCTGACATACAGCAGCTCAAGCAGCACGGTGCCCGGTTTCAACGCCTTGTTCTTGATCAGCGCGACGGCGGTGTTGCCCATCGAGCCGGACAGCACCAGGTCCATGCCGCCCTGCACCATCGGGTGTTCCCAGGTGATGAACTGCATGTCTTCACGCGACAGCGCCTGGTTGCGGTCGTAGGTGATGGTCACGCCTTCGTCGTCGCCCAGCGGGAAACTGGCGTCGAGCATTTTCTCGCTCGGCTTGAGGATCAGAGCGTTTTCCGAATGGTCTTCGCTGTCGATGCCGAACGCGTCGAACAGGGTTTCCATGTAGATCGGCAGGGCGAACTGATCGTCTTGTTCGAGGATGTCCTCGACCAGAGATTCACCTTCGCCGGCGCCGCCGGAGTTGAGCTCCAGCAAACGGTCACGGCCGGTGTGCAGTTCGGCTTCGAGACGCTCGCGCTCGCTGCGCGCTTCGTCGATCAGCGCTTGCCACTCACTGTCGTCGGCTTCTTCGAGCAGCGGCAGCAGGCGCGGGCCGAACTGGTGCTGCAAGGCGTTGCCGGTCGGGCAGGTGTTGAGGAACGCGTTCAGCGCTTCGTGGTACCACTGGAACAGGCGCTCTTGCGGGCTGGTTTCCAGGTACGGCACGTGCAATTCGATGATGTGCTTCTGGCCGATCCGGTCGAGACGACCGATACGCTGCTCGAGCAAATCCGGGTGCGACGGCAGATCGAACAGCACCAAGTGGTGAGCGAACTGGAAGTTGCGACCTTCACTGCCGATTTCCGAGCAGATCAGCACTTGTGCGCCGAACTCTTCATCGGCGAAGTACGCGGCGGCGCGGTCACGCTCAAGGATGTTCATGCCTTCATGGAACACCGTGGCCGGGATGCCGGAACGCACGCGCAGGGCGTCTTCCAGGTCCATCGCGGTTTCGGCGTGGGCGCAGATCACCAGCACTTTGGTGCGCTTGAGCATTTTCAGCTGATCGATCAGCCACTCGACGCGCGGGTCGAATTTCCACCAGCGCTCTTCTTCACTGGCGTCCGGTTGCGCCTGGAAGCTGACTTCCGGATACAACTCGGCGTGTTCGCCCAGCGGCAGTTCGAGGTATTCGTCCGGGCATGGCAGCGGGTACGGGTGCAGTTTGCGCTCCGGGAAACCCTGCACGGCAGCGCGAGTGTTACGGAACAGCACGCGGCCGGTGCCGTGGCGATCGAGCAGTTCACGCACGAGGCGGGCGCTGGCTTCAGTGTCGCCATCGTTGACCGCGGTCAGCAGCGCTTCGCCTTCGTTGCCGAGGAAACCCTGAATGGTTTTGTGCGCTTTGGCCGAGAGACGGCCCTTGTCGAGCAGTTCCTGAACGGCTTCGGCCACCGGGCGATAGTTGTCGCTCTCGGCGCGGAAGGCGGCCAGGTCATGGAAACGGTTCGGGTCAAGCAGGCGCAGACGGGCGAAGTGGCTGTCCTGGCCGAGTTGTTCCGGAGTGGCGGTGAGCAGCAGCACGCCCGGGATGACTTCGGCGAGTTGTTCGACCAGCGAGTATTCCGGGCTGGCTTTCTCTTCGTGCCAGACCAGGTGGTGCGCTTCGTCGACCACCAGCAGATCCCAACCGGCAGCGAACAGTGCGTCTTGCGCCTTCTCGTCGTCGACCAGCCACTCCAGCGCGACCAGCGCCAGTTGGGTGTCTTCGAACGGGTTGGCGGCATCGCTTTCGATGAAGCGTTCTTCGTCGAACAGCGCGACCTGCAGGTTGAAACGACGACGCATCTCCACCAGCCACTGGTGCTGGAGGTTTTCCGGGACGAGGATCAGCACGCGGTTGGCGCGGCCCGAGAGCAGTTGGCGATGGATCACCAGACCGGCTTCGATGGTTTTACCCAGACCCACTTCGTCCGCCAGCAGTACGCGCGGCGCAATACGGTCGGCGACTTCTCGGGCGATGTGCAATTGGTGCGCGATCGGTTGCGCACGCACGCCACCCAGGCCCCAAAGCGAAGATTGCAGCTGGCGGCTGGTGTGTTCGAGGGTGTTGTAACGCAGCGAGAACCACGCCAGCGGGTCGATCTGCCCGGCGAACAGACGGTCGCTGGCCAGGCGGAACTGAATGAAGTTCGACAGCTGGGTTTCCGGCAGGGTGACGGCTTCGTTCTGCCCATTGAGACCGTGATAGACCATCAGGCCGTCGACATCGTCGACTTGCTGCACGGTCATCTTCCAGCCTTCGAAGTGGGTGATGCTGTCGCCCGGCGAGAATCGCACGCGGGTCAGGGGCGCATTCCGTAGCGCGTACTGGCGGGTTTCGCCAGTGGCCGGGTAAAGCACGGTCAACAAGCGGCCGTCCTGTGCCAGAACGGTGCCTAAACCAAGCTCTGCTTCGCTGTCACTGATCCAGCGTTGCCCCGGTTGATACTGCTGCGCCATGCTGCCTGACTCCCACCTTGAAAAAGCGGGCTATCTTAACGGAATGCGGGCTTCAGGCCAAAGGATTAGGAGCAGTTGCGAGCTTTTAGCTGCAAGCTGCAAGTCGAAGCACGCGGCGGTCATGCGTCGGTTTTACGAGAGAACAGGGCACCGGTGAGTGTTAACCCGGTCACAAGTTTGCGACCGACGGCTCAAGGCGCCTTTGCCGCAGCCGATAGCCTGCTGACAGGAGACCCTTTATATGTTGCCACCGATGCTCCCCCTGAGCGCTGTGCCGATCACTTCCCAGCAGGATCCGATCCGCCAGCGGCCGGACATTCCTCCGGTGGTGCCGGTGCAGGAAAGCTCCAACGAAAGCACGATCGATCTGCAAAAACGCGATCCGGAAGAGGATCGTCTGCTGGCGCGCGAAGAACAGCGCCGTCAGCAAGAACGTGATCGCCGCCGCCGCGAGGCTGACGAAGACCCGGAAGAACACCTGGCCATACCCGGTACCGAGTTGAACGCCGATAACACCGTGCCGGTGGTGCCGCTGATGGAAGATCAGCCGCGTCAGGGCTTGTGGGTCGATATCGAGATCTGATCTTCGGCTGGTCAGCGCTGGTGTGACGTTGCATTATTGATGCGGTCCTGCCGGTGATGTGGCAGTTGTGATTCTTTCAAGTGATGTACTGACGCCATGAGCCAAGACGACAAACTGATTGACCTCAGTACTGAACGCGCCAAGCGCGTGCATGACATTAAAGAGAAGCGCCTGAACGAAGTGCGCCAAGCGTTCGAGCAGGCGATGCCGTTGGGCAAAGCAAAGAAAAAGTCGAAGAACAAGCCGAAAAAGCGTTGATCTGCCCCTGCATCCGTTGATGCAGGTCATTTAACTTCCCTCCTTTATCCCCCCTTCGTTGCTGGTATTGATCCCGGTCAATTTGTGCGTCTGTGTGTTTGGTAACTTAGGTCCATCGCAGCAGAGCAGGGGCCAGGAGGCCAGTCATGTTTTTCGATAACGTGGTGTTTGCCGGGGTCCTGACTGTAGGGCTGATGGTTCTGTTTTTTGCAGGGTTTGGATTTTTTATCTGGAAGGATGCGAATAAGCGCAAGAAGTGATTCTTCTGGATTGATGAGCACGCAAGGCATTTTGGGGCGACTTCGGTTGCCCCTTTTTTTTGTGTCTTGGCGGCCTGTGGGCCGACCATGTTCTTGGGGTTTTGGGTGTATATCCGTTGCTGCGGGTGTTGCTGATTAGGGTTCCGCCCTTACGGCGGGTCACCTTTTCCAGACGCCGAAAAGGTAACCCAAAAGGCTTGCTCCTGCGTGCGGCCCGCTCGCTGGGGCTCGGGGTTCCTTCGCTGCGGGATCGATCCGGGCGCAGCGCCTACGGTTTGCTTCGCTGCACCTCCTCTCGCTGTGTTTGGCTGCGCCAAACGGTCGCTGCGCTCCCACGCCCGGATCAATCCCTCCACTCAGCCTTCCGACGTCGCCCGTGGATCAAGATCAAGAGCAGGCGAGCTGACACTCGGCCTATTGAGTGGTGAAGAGCGGGGCGTGGTCGGCTTTGGATTTGTGGTGGTGCTGCCCCTCACCCCAGCCCTCTCCCGAGGGAGAGGGAGCCGATTTGTGGGCCTTTCAAATCTGAGTTCAACGCGGAGTTGCACGTCGGCGTAGCTCGCCCAAACACCTCGGTCAGTCCCCTCTCCCTCTGGGAGAGGGTTAGGGTGAGGGGCTTTTGATCTGTTTCCAGAATCTGAGTTCGACTCGGTATCCCAAGTCGGCGTACTTCTGCCAAACACCTCGATCAGTCCCCTCTCCCTCCGGGAGAGGGCTAGGGTGAGGGGCGTTTGATCTTGCTTTGGCTTTGGCTTTGGCTTTGGCTTTGGCTTTGGCTTTGGCTTTGGCTTTGGCTTTGGCTTTGGCTTTGGCTTTGGCTTTGGCTTTGGCTTTGGCTTTGGCTTTGGCTTTGGCTTTGGCTTTGGCTTTTGATCTTTTGCCCCTTTCGGCAGGCCGAGCGTAGGTGTTCATCCGGGGGGGAGGCGCGCAGCGCCGTGCGGCGTAGCCGCATACATCGAGAGGAGGTACAGCGAAGCAAACCGTAGGCGATGCCCCCGGATGGACACCGTAGCGAGGGAACACTGAGCCTCAGCGAAGTGCCGTACGCCAGGGGCAAAGCCTTTTGGTTCCTTTTTGGCGTTTGAAAAAGGGACTCGCTGTAAGAGCGAAACCGCCAGCGGCAACCCCCGCAGCAACGGATATGCCCCCAATCCCAATCCCCAATCCCCAAACACAAAAAAGGCGCGATCCTCTCGAATCGCGCCTTTCTCATGTCCCGCTATCTATCAACTACCCAGCGCCTTCGACGCCAGCCAGAACAACCCAGCCGACAGCGCAACCGTCGCCGGCAAGGTCAACACCCATGCCAACAGAATGGTGCGAACCGTGCCACCCTGCAGGCCGCTCTTGTTAGCAACCATGGTGCCAGCCACGCCCGAAGACAGAACGTGAGTGGTCGACACCGGCAGGCTGAAGATGTTGGCCATACCGATCAAACTGGCCGTGGTGATCTGCGCCGACATGCCCTGGGAATAGGTCATGCCCTGCTTGCCGATCTTCTCACCGATGGTCAGAACAACGCGTTTCCAGCCGACCATAGTGCCCAGGCCCAAAGCCAGGGCAACCGCCAGAATCACCCAGAACGGGGCGTATTCGGTGGTGGTGGTCAGGTCTTTGCGCAGCTTGTCGAGGTCAGCCTTTTCACGCGGTTCCAGGCCTGGCAACTTGCCAACCTTTTTCGCGGTGTCGTCCAGGCACAGCAGGTAACGACGCACTTCGATGCGGCTCTCCGATGACAGCGAGTGGTAGTCCGCTACACCTTTAAGGGTGTGCAGCAAGGCGCTGATGGTCGGTTCGGTCTGCTGCGGGTTGCAGCGGAATTTCTCCGGCAGGTCGCCTTCTACGCTCTTGCCCAGGGCCAGGAATTCACCCAGCGAATCGGCGTTGCGCTGGTAGAACTGGCTCAGGTGCAGGGTCGCATCGCGAGTACGTTCGATCTGATAAGTGGTGCTGTTCAGGTCGAGAACGAACTGCGCAGGCACGATACCGATCAGCACCAGCATGATCAGGCCGATGCCTTTCTGGCCATCGTTGGAACCGTGCACGAAGCTCACGGCCATGGCCGAGATCACCAGGACCAGACGGTTCCAGAACGGCGGATGCTTCTTGTCGTCGATCTTGCGGCGCTGTTCCGGTGTCTTGTGCATCTTCGACAGCGGACGCCACCACTTCAGGCCGATCAGGATCAGCGCGGCGATCAGGAAACCGGCCATTGGCGAGAACACCAGTGAGGCGCCGATGTCGATCGCTTTCTGCCAGTTCACGCCGTCGGCCAACGGAATGTCGTTGATCAGGGCATTGGCCAGGCCGACACCGAGGATCGAACCGATCAGGGTATGCGAGCTGGAAGCCGGGATACCGAAGTACCAGGTGCCCAAATTCCAGGCGATTGCCGCGGCGAGCAACGAGAACACCATCGCCAGACCATGGCCGGTGTTCACATTGATCAGCAGTTCCACCGGCAGCAAGTGAACAATGGCATACGCCACGCCAACGCCGCCCAGCAGCACGCCGAGGAAATTGAACACACCGGAAAAGAACACCGCCAGGTGAGGCGGCATGGCTTTGGTGTAGATAACAGTGGCTACCGCGTTAGCGGTGTCATGAAATCCATTGATGAACTCGAAGGCGAGGACAAACGTCAGGGCGAGCAAGAGGCTCACAAGCACCCAAGCATCCAGTCCGCTGAATAAATCGATCATGAAGGTTTTCTGACCCGGTCGTAAGGGGGCGCGATTATGCCAGAAAAGACTGGAAATCGATGCCCTACCTGCTCATCGGTTACACACTTCTTCGATTTAATTTGTTGCAGCGCATGAAAACCAAGCGTCGCGCAGGGTTTTTCAAGTCTTTGATTTATATGAAAAAAGACTTTTTTGATAAGCGTTTTTACCGCCACAGGAGAGGCTCAAACGCCTGTCTGAAATATCTGTGAAACGTGTAGGAAGCGCCCTTCAGCCTGCCAGGCGGGGAGATCGCCGCTGCCCGCGGGTAGCGGGCGCGCAAGGCTTCGTCTCGACACCGCGCTTGTAACCGGTGTGCACGTAAACCCTCGAAAGATACAAATAACCGTGGCTCACGGCTCTTCGGCTTTGAGTTCCTTTTCGATCTTTTCGATTTCCTGTTTGAAGACCTGATCCTGAACAGTGGGGCGTTTACGCCATGCCTTGCGTTCCGGTTCCGGTTGAGCGGCGTAGGTGGTGACTTCCCCGCCGTAAACTTCCTTGTAACGTTGTTCCTGGCGCTCAAGTTCCGCGCGCAGTTCGTCTTTCGTCACAGTGCTACCTGTATGAGTTGAGATAAATGTCTGGTGAAACGCGCTGCAACGAATCCAGTGAGTGGCCCGGTCGAGTGCTCAGCGCCCGGACAGGCGTTGAGGTCATCGCATGGCGATCAAGACTTCCATGTTGCAGGCGGCTACGACACCAGATTAAAACTGACGCAGCATCAGTTTCCTGTTTCAGCAAGCGCTGGCGTTGCATAAGTAATGCGCATCAGGCGCTGGCCAGGCTGACGGCAATGGACATTGCCTCAGCAGGTGGTCGCCGCACCGAATCAAACAACGCGGCCCCACTGAGATGCATTATAGCGGTCGATTCAGGAATGACTATCTTTGCCAAGTTAAAAACGGTTCGGGATGTGTGATCGTTTTGTTATTCGCAACTTTTGTTACTAGTTGTCGAGCGGACAAATCGTTATTTACCCGGCGATGTGTTTTTGGCGCCATTTAGTCGAACAACTAAGACGCGATTGAACGGCTACCGAAGTTGAACAAGCGTTCAATGCCGGCGTTGAGGTGGCTGCGCCGGATTGCGATTATCGGTCGACGGTTCGATAATCGCCCAATCTTGCAGGCCCGACGCTTGTGCATTGGTCGGCGAGCCGCTTGTATAGCCCATTGATCCGTGCCGTATAGAAGGACAAGAAATGAACGATCAAATGCGCAACTCTTTCACCTCCGTGGCGCCGCCGATCGTCGCCTCGCCGGCCAAACGCATCCAGGCGCTGACCGGTGATCCGGACTTCATGACCTCGCTGGCCCGGGGCCTGGCGGTGGTGCAGGCGTTTCAGGAGCGCAAGCGTCATCTGACCATCGCCCAAATCAGTCACCGCACGGAAATTCCCCGCGCCGCCGTGCGCCGTTGCCTGCATACCTTGATCAAACTCGGCTACGCCACCACGGATGGTCGCACCTACTCATTGCTACCCAAAGTGCTGACCCTCGGCCACGCCTATCTGTCGTCGACGCCGTTGGCAGTGTCCGCCCAGCCGTACCTCGACCGCATGAGCGAGCAACTGCACGAAGCCTGCAACATGGCCACGCTCGAAGGCGACGACATTCTCTACATCGCGCGTTCGGCGACGACTCAGCGGCTGATTTCGGTGGACCTGTCAGTGGGCGGGCGCTTGCCGACGTATTGCACGTCGATGGGGCGGATTCTGCTGGCAGCACTGGACGACACGTCCTTGCGTGAATACCTCGATCACGCCGAACTCGTCGCCAAGACCAGCCGCACGATCCATACACCTGATGCCTTGCTCGAATGCCTGCAGGAAGTGCGGCAGCAGGGCTGGTGCATCGTCGATCAGGAACTGGAACAGGGTCTGCGCTCAATTGCCGTGCCGGTCTACGACGCTTCCGGCCAGGTGGTGGCGGCGCTCAATGTCAGCACCCACGCTGGTCGCGTCGGCCGTACCGAACTGGAGCAGCGCTTCCTGCCGGGCCTGCTCAGTGCCAGTCGCGACTTGAGTGCGCAGTTGTTTGCCTGATGAAGCTGTTCGATAAACGCACAGTGTTGCGTTTATCGAATTGACGCTAAAACCCCCGGATCATTAATGTCGCGGCAGCGTCATCCGGCGCTGATGTGAATGAGCCCGCCGGACTGTCGACTCCCATAATAATGACAAGAGGCAACTCACCATGCGCACGCTCTCCGACTGTCTCCGCTCCACCCGCTGTTGCCGGGTTTCCCGCAACGCCTGATCCAGACCTTCTATTCTTGTGACCGTGCCGCGTTTTGGCCGGCCGCTGTTCGACTGCGTTTTTTGCGGGGAATAAAAATAATGAACCAGCCTCAGTCCGCTGTAGGTAACTGCCTCGACGTGCAGACCTTCATCAATGCCCAACCGATCTCGCGCTATCAGTGGCGGGTGGTGATCCTGTGTTTCCTGATTGTCTTCCTCGATGGCCTCGACACCGCGGCGATGGGCTTCATCGCCCCGGCGTTGTCGCAGGACTGGGGCATCGACCGCGCCAGCCTCGGCCCGGTGATGAGTGCCGCGCTGATTGGCATGGTCTTCGGCGCACTCGGTTCCGGCCCTTTGGCTGACCGCTTCGGGCGCAAAGTGGTACTCGTTGGCGCGGTGGTTCTGTTCGGTGCCTTCAGCCTGGCGTCGGCGTACAGCTCCAATGTTGAACAACTGCTGGTGCTGCGCTTCCTGACCGGTCTGGGACTGGGTGCGGGGATGCCGAATGCCACCACACTGCTCTCGGAATACACCCCGGAGCGCAAGAAGTCGCTGCTGGTGACCAGCATGTTCTGCGGTTTCAACCTCGGCATGGCCGGTGGCGGGTTCATTTCCGCCAAGCTGATTCCGGCGTTTGGCTGGCACAGTTTGCTGCTGATCGGCGGGATTCTGCCGTTGATTCTTGCCGTGGTGCTGCTGTTCTGGCTGCCAGAGTCGGCGCGCTACCTTGTCGTGCGTAACCGCGGCACTGACAAAGTGCGCAAGACCCTGGCACCGATCGACCCGGTCACCGTCGCTCAAGCTTCCAGTTTCAGCGTGCCTGAACAGAAGACCGTCAAGGCGCGCAACGTGTTTGCGGTGATCTTCTCCGGCACTTACAGCACCGGCACTTTGCTGCTGTGGCTGACCTATTTCATGGGCCTGGTGATCGTTTACCTGCTGACCAGTTGGCTGCCGACGCTGATGCGAGACAGTGGCGCGAGCATGGAGCAAGCCGCGTTTATCGGTGCGTTGTTCCAGTTTGGCGGGGTGTTGAGCGCGGTCGCGGTGGGATGGGCGATGGACCGCTTCAATCCGCACAAGGTCATCGGCATTTTCTACCTGCTGGCCGGGGTGTTTGCCTACGCGGTCGGGCAGAGCCTGGGCAACATCACCTTGCTGGCGACTTTGGTACTGATGGCGGGGATGTGCGTGAACGGTGCGCAATCGGCGATGCCGTCACTGGCGGCGCGGTTTTATCCGACGCAGGGGCGGGCGACCGGGGTCTCGTGGATGCTGGGGATTGGCCGCTTTGGCGCGATTCTCGGGGCGTGGATGGGCGCGACGTTGTTGGGCCTGGGCTGGAATTTCGAGCAGGTGCTGACGGCGTTGGTGATTCCGGCAGCATTGGCCACCACGGCGGTGGTGATTAAAGGCATGGTCAGTCATGCGGATGCGACTTGAGTTTCATGCGTAGAAATATTCGTTGAATGTTCTGGCCTATTCGCGAGCAGGCTCGCTCCCACATTTGGAATGCGTTCCCCTGTAGGAGTGAGCCTGCTCGCGATGCTTTTGATTCGATTGTTAGGAGAACAACAATCCGTTCGATAAACGAACACTCAGTCGATTATCGGATTGTTTGGCCATTTCCCCAGGCTTAATCTGCAGTGACTCCGGCGCTGAACCTCGCGCCTTTTTATCACTGGCGATTCATTACAAAAACAGGAGCCCGCTCCATGGCTGAGATCCTTTCGCTGCACGACGCGGTGAAGCAATTCGTCAACGACGGCGACACCGTCGCGCTCGAAGGCTTCACTCACCTGATCCCTACGGCTGCGGGTCATGAAATCATTCGTCAGGGCAAGAAAGATCTGACGCTGGTGCGGATGACGCCTGACCTGATCTACGACCAACTGATCGGCGCCGGTTGCGCACGCAAACTGATTTTCTCCTGGGGCGGCAACCCGGGCGTCGGTTCGCTGCACCGTCTGCGTGACGCGGTCGAGAAGCAATGGCCGCACGCGCTGGAAATCGAAGAGCACAGTCACGCCGACCTGGCCAATGCCTACGTCGCCGGTGCGTCCGGCCTGCCATTCGCGGTACTGCGCGCTTACGCCGGCTCCGACCTGCCGAAGGTCAATCCACTGATCAAAACCGTGACCTGTCCGTTCACCGGTGAAGTGCTGGCGGCGGTGCCGTCGGTGCGCCCGGACGTGACCGTGATCCACGCACAGAAAGCCGACCGCCAAGGCAACGTGCTGCTGTGGGGCATTCTCGGCGTGCAGAAAGAAGCCGCACTGGCGGCCAAGCGCTGCATCGTCACCGTGGAAGAAATCGTCGACAACCTCAACGCACCGATGAACGCCTGCGTACTGCCGACCTGGGCCTTGAGCGCGGTCTGCCACGTACCCGGTGGCGCGCATCCGTCCTACGCCCACGGTTACACCGAGCGCGACAATCGTTTCTATCAGGCGTGGGATCCGATCGCCCGCGACCGTGAGACGTTTACCGCGTGGATCAACGAATACATCCATGGCTGCGCTGACTTCAGCGCGTTCCAGGCCAAGTTGGCCGCTGCTTCGGAGGCCAAGTAATGACTTACACCACCAATGAAATGATGACCGTCGCCGCGGCCCGTCGCCTGAAAAACGGCTCGGTGTGCTTCGTCGGCATCGGCCTGCCGTCGAAAGCCGCCAACCTCGCGCGCCTGACCTCCTCGCCAGACGTGGTGCTGATCTACGAGTCGGGTCCGATTGGTGCCAAGCCGAGCGTGCTGCCGCTGTCCATTGGTGACGGCGAACTCGCTGAAACCGCTGACACTGTCGTGCCGACCGGTGAGATTTTTCGCTATTGGTTACAGGGCGGGCGCATCGACGTCGGTTTTCTCGGCGCCGCGCAGGTCGACCGTTTCGGCAACATCAATACCACCGTGGTTGGCGATTACTTCTCGCCAAAAGTGCGTCTGCCGGGTGCCGGTGGCGCGCCGGAGATTGCCGGCTCGGCGAAAAGCGTTTTGATCATCCTTAAACAGTCGGCGCGCTCGTTTGTCGACAAGCTCGATTTCATCACCTCGGTCGGTCACGGCGAGGGCGGCGATTCGCGCAAACGTCTGGGCCTGCCGGGCGCCGGGCCGGTCGGGATCATCACCGACCTGTGCATCATGGAACCGGAAGCGGGCACCCACGAATTTGTGGTCACTGCACTGCACCCGGGCGTGACCCGCGAGCAAGTGGTCGCGGCCACCGGTTGGGCGATCCGTTTTGCTGACAACGTCGAGAGCACTGCGGAGCCGACTGAAGTCGAACTGACCGCGCTGCGCGATCTCGAAGCGCGCACCGCCGCCGCCCACGGCCAGGCCCCGGGAGAAGCATGATGCGTGACGTTTATATCTGCGACGCGATTCGCACACCGATCGGCCGTTTCGGCGGCGGTTTGTCCGCCGTTCGCGCCGATGACCTGGCCGCCGTGCCGATCAAAGCCCTGATGGAACGCAATCCCTCGGTGGACTGGAACGCCATCGACGAAGTCTTCCTCGGTTGCGCCAACCAGGCCGGCGAAGACAACCGCAACGTTGCGCGTATGGCGCTGCTGTTGGCGGGCCTGCCGGACAGCGTACCGGGCGTGACCCTCAATCGTCTTTGCGCTTCGGGCATGGACGCGATCGGCACGGCATTCCGGGCGATTGCCAGCGGCGAGATGGAGCTGGCGATTGCCGGTGGCGTCGAATCGATGTCCCGCGCGCCGTTCGTGATGGGCAAGGCTGACGCGGCGTTTTCGCGCAACATGAAACTGGAAGACACCACCATCGGCTGGCGTTTCATCAACCCGTTGATGAAGGCGCAGTACGGCGTCGACGCAATGCCGCAGACCGCTGACAACGTCGCCGACGACTATAAAGTCTCGCGCGCCGATCAAGACGCTTTTGCTCTACGCAGTCAGCAACGTACCGCCGCCGCGCAGGCTGCCGGCTACTTCGCCGAAGAAATCGTCGAAGTGCGGATCGCCCACAAGAAAGGCGAAACCGTAGTCAGCCAGGACGAACATCCTCGTGCCGATACCACGATCGAAGCACTGACCAAGCTGAAGCCAGTCAACGGCCCGGACAAAACCGTTACCGCCGGCAATGCTTCCGGCGTCAACGACGGTGCTGCTGCACTGATTCTCGCTTCCGCTGAAGCCGTGAAAAAGCATGGCCTGACCGCCCGCGCCAAAGTGCTCGGCATGGCCAGCGCCGGCGTGGCGCCGCGCGTAATGGGCATCGGCCCGGTGCCGGCGGTGCGCAAATTGATCGAGCGCCTGGGCGTCGCGGTCAGCGATTTCGACGTGATCGAACTCAACGAAGCATTTGCCAGCCAAGGCTTGGCGGTGCTGCGTGAACTGGGTCTGGCCGATGACGCTGCGCAGGTCAACCCGAATGGCGGCGCGATCGCCCTCGGTCACCCGTTGGGCATGAGCGGTGCGCGTCTGGTGTTGACCGCGCTGCATCAGTTGGAAAAGACCGGCGGCAAGAAAGGTCTGGCGACCATGTGCGTCGGTGTCGGCCAAGGTCTGGCCCTGGCCATCGAACGCGTCTGACGCAAGCCGTGACGAAAAAGAACAGAGGAAAGCGACATGTCTGACAAGCCTGGTTACCGTCGTCCGCAGGAAGGCACTCAGCCTGAGTACCTGCACCCGACGTATCAATCCACCAACCTGCGCTCGCCGTCGAAGCCGTTGGTGTTTCTGCCGCACTCGCTGTCGGAAATCACCGGCCCGACCATCGGCGCCGAGCGTGTGGGCGACACCGATAACGACCTGACCGCCCAGCATGCAGGCGAGCCGCAAGGTGAGCGCATCATCGTTCACGGCCGCGTGCTCGACGAAAACGGTCTGCCGGTGCCGGGAATTCTGGTGGAAATCTGGCAGGCCAACGCCGCCGGCCGCTACAACCACAAGCGCGACCTGCACGATGCGCCGCTGGACCCGAACTTCACCGGCACCGGCCGCACCGTCACCGATGCTGACGGCTGGTATCAGTTCCAGACCATCAAACCCGGCGCCTACCCGTGGGGCAACCACCACAACGCCTGGCGCCCGGCGCACATCCACTTTTCGCTGTTCGGGCCGAGCATTCTCACCCGCCTGGTCACGCAAATGTATTTCCCGGGCGATCCGCTGCTGGCCTACGACCCGATCTACAACTGCGTGCCGGACACTTCGGCCAAGGAACGCCTGATCGCCAGTTTCGATCTGGAAAAAACCATTCCGTCCTA
This sequence comes from Pseudomonas sp. CH61, assembly GCF_059429415.1. Lineage (NCBI taxonomy): Bacteria > Pseudomonadati > Pseudomonadota > Gammaproteobacteria > Pseudomonadales > Pseudomonadaceae > Pseudomonas > Pseudomonas sp. CH61. The sequence continues at coordinate 683,571 of NZ_CM182098.1, forward strand.
CGCCCTCGGTTATCGCTGGGACATCGTGCTGCGCGGGCGTGAAGCCACGCCGATGGAGAAATAAGATGACGCTGACTGCGACCACGTCCCACACCGTCGGGCCGTACTACCACATCGGCCTGACCTGGCTGAACCGTGAAAACCTCACCGTTGAGCAGACCCTCGGCGAGCGCGTGGCGATCACCGGGCAGGTGGTGGATGGCAACGGCGATGTCGTCAACGACGCCATGCTCGAAGTCTGGCAGGCGAATGCCGCCGGCAAGTACGACCACCCGGAAGACGAGCAGGACAAACCGCTCGATCCGAATTTTGAAGGTTTTGGCCGGGTGCCGGTGGATGCAGAAGGGCGCTTCCGCTTCACCACGATCAAACCGGGTAGCGTAGAGGGCCTGAAAGGCTCGACCCAGGCGCCGCATCTGGTGGTGCTGGTGTTTGCCCGTGGCTTGGTCAAGCACTTGCTGACGCGGATCTACTTTGAGGGCGAGCCGGCCAACGTTGATGATCCGTTGCTCGAATGTGTGCCGGCTGAACGTCGCAGTACGTTGCTGGCGAAGAAGGATGAATCGGGTGTTTACCAGTGGAATGTGATTCTGCAGGGCACTGGTGCCGAGACGGTGTTCTTCGATTATTAATAGATCACCACCATCCCCTGTGGGAGCGAGCCTGCTCGCGAAAGCGGTGGGTCAGCCAACATAAATGTCGACTGACACTCCCTCTTCGCGAGCAGGCTCGCTCCCACAGGGGAGAACTGTGTTGCAGATGGAACTGTGGAACGGGACTGTTGCAAAGTATGTCTAGACTCTCACTGTCCCTATCGAGTGAAAAACAATGACAACCACCACCTCCCATTACACCGGTGAAGAGCGCAGCAAGCGCATCTTTGCCATTGTCGGCGCCTCGTCCGGCAACCTCGTCGAATGGTTCGACTTCTACGTCTACGCATTCTGCGCGATCTATTTCGCCCCGGCGTTTTTCCCCTCCGACAACCCGACGGTGCAACTGGTCAACACCGCTGGCGTGTTCGCCGCCGGCTTCCTGATGCGCCCGATCGGTGGCTGGATTTTCGGCCGTGTCGCCGACAAGCACGGGCGCAAGAATTCGATGCTCATCTCGATTCTGATGATGTGCTTCGGCTCGTTGCTGATCGCCTGCCTGCCGACCTACAAGGACATCGGCGTCTGGGCGCCAGTCCTGCTGTTGTTCGCCCGCTTGCTGCAAGGCCTGTCGGTCGGCGGCGAGTACGGCACCACCGCGACCTACATGAGCGAAGTCGCCCTTAAGGGCCAGCGCGGATTTTTCGCCTCGTTCCAGTACGTGACGTTGATTGGCGGGCAACTGCTGGCCGTGTCGCTGGTGGTGGTTCTGCAGCAGTTCCTCACTGAAGACGATCTGCGTGCCTACGGCTGGCGGATTCCGTTTGTGGTCGGTGCGGTGGCGGCATTGATTTCGCTGTTCCTGCGTCGCAGCCTGAAAGAAACCACCAACAAGGAAACCCGCGCGCACAAAGACGCTGGCAGCATCAGCGCACTATTTCGCGATCACAAAGCCGCGTTCATTACCGTGCTCGGTTACACCGCCGGTGGCTCGCTGATTTTCTACACTTTCACCACCTACATGCAGAAGTACCTGGTGAACACCGCCGGCATGCACGCCAAGACCGCCAGCTACATCATGACCGGCGCGCTGTTCCTGTATATGTGCATGCAGCCGCTGTTCGGCATGCTCGCTGACAAGATCGGTCGACGTAATTCGATGCTCTGGTTCGGCGCGCTCGGTACGCTGTTCACCGTGCCGATTCTGCTGAGCCTGAAAAGCGTCAGCAGCCCGTTTCTCGCCTTTGTGCTGATCACCGTGGCGCTGGCGATTGTCAGTTTCTACACCTCGATCAGCGGCTTGGTAAAAGCCGAAATGTTCCCGCCGGAAGTCCGCGCCCTCGGTGTCGGTCTGGCCTATGCGGTGGCGAATGCGATCTTCGGCGGCTCGGCGGAATTCGTCGCCCTGAGTCTGAAGAACATCGGTATGGAAAACTCCTTCTACTGGTACGTGACGGCGATGATGGCGATCGCCTTCCTGTTCAGTCTGCGCTTGCCGAAACAGGCGGCGTATTTGCACCACGATCTCTAACCCGAAGTGCGCGGGCCGTCATGGCCCGCGCCGGCAAGGACTGTTTATGACTCAGCGACCGGGCAATCAATTGTTCGATGCCTACTTCACTGCCCGCAATATGCGTGAAGTGTTCTGCGATCAGGGCCGTGTGCAGGCGATGCTCGACTTTGAAGCCGCATTGGCCCGGGCCGAAGCGCGGGTTGGTTTGATTCCTTCTTCGGCTGTCGCATCGATTGCTGCGGCGTGTAACGCGGGGTTGTATGACTTCGCGGCGCTGGGCGAGGCGATTGCCACGGCCGGCAATTCGGCGATTCCGCTGGTCAAGGCGTTGGGCAAACAGATTGCCTCCACCGATGCAGAAGCCGAGCGTTATGTGCATTTGGGCGCGACCAGTCAGGACGTAATGGATTCCGGTCTGGTGCTGCAATTGCGTCAGGCACTGGATTTGATCGAAGGCGATCTGGCGCAACTGGCTGACTCTCTCGCTGTTCAAGCACAACGCCATGCGGCGACGCCGTTGGCCGGACGCACCTGGCTGCAACACGCGACGCCGGTGACCCTCGGCATGAAAATCGCCGGATGGCTGGGCGCTGTGACTCGCAGCCGTCAGCGCTTGCGCGAACTCAAGCCGCGTTTGCTGGTGCTGCAATTCGGTGGCGCCTCCGGGACCCTCGCCGCGTTGGGCGAACAGGCCTTGCCGATTGCCGAAGCGCTGGCTGAAGAACTGCAACTGACCTTGCCGGAACAGCCGTGGCACACCCAGCGTGATCGCGTGGTCGAGTTCGGCGCGGTGCTCGGTTTGATCGCCGGCAGCCTCGGCAAATTTGGCCGCGACATCAGTCTGTTGATGCAGACCGAAGCCGCTGAGGTTTTCGAGCCTTCAGCGCCGGGCAAGGGTGGTTCGTCGACCATGCCGCACAAACGTAATCCGGTCGGCGCGGCGGTGTTGATCGGCGCAGCGACGCGGGTGCCGGGTCTGGTCTCGACGCTGTTCAGCGCGATGCCGCAGGAACATGAACGCAGCCTCGGTTTGTGGCATGCCGAATGGGAAACCTTGCCGGAGATTTGCTGCCTTGTTTCCGGTTCGCTGCAACAGGCTCGGTTGTTGGCGCAAGGGCTCGAAGTCGACGCTGAACGTATGTCGCGCAATCTCGAACTGACCCAAGGGCTGGTGCTGGCTGAAGCCGTGAGCATCGTCCTCGCCCAGCGGGTCGGCCGCGACACCGCGCATCATCTGCTTGAGCAATGCTGCAAACGCGCGGTGGCCGAGCAGCGTCATTTGCGCGCCGTACTCGGTGACGAACCGCAGGTCACTGCCGAGCTGAGCAACGCTGAACTCGATCATCTTTTGAACCCCGCCCATTACCTCGGTCAGGCGAAAACCTGGGTCGAGCGCGCGGTGGCCGAACACAACGCATTGTCTGACTGAAAGGAGAGGGCTGTGGCTTTCGTTCAACTCGCCGATGGCGAACTGCACTATCAAATCGAGGGCCCGGTCGATGCGCCGGTGCTGGTGTTGTCCAACTCGCTGGGCACTGATCTGCACATGTGGGACGCGCAGATGCCGGCGTTTACCGAGCATTTTCGCGTGCTGCGCTTCGACACCCGTGGCCATGGCCAATCACTGGTGACGCCGGGCCCATACAGCATTGAGCAATTGGGCCACGATGTACTCGGTCTGCTGGATGCACTGCACATCGAGCGTGCGCATTTCTGCGGACTGTCGATGGGCGGCCTGATCGGCCAGTGGCTGGGGATCAATGCTGGTCATCGTCTGCACAAGCTGATCGTCTGCAACACGGCGGCAAAAATCGGCGATCCGTCGGTGTGGAATCCACGCATCGAAACCGTGCTGCGCGACGGCGCTGCGGCGATGGTTGCCCTGCGTGATGCGTCGATTGCCCGCTGGTTCACACCGGACTTTTCGGCGGCGCATCCGGCGGCGGCCAAGCAGATTACCGACATGCTCGCAGCGACTTCGCCTGAAGGTTACGCGGCCAATTGCGCGGCGGTGCGTGATGCCGATTTCCGCGAGCAACTGGCGTCGATCAACGTGCCGTTGCTGGTGATCGCCGGCACTGAAGATGCGGTGACGCCGCCGTCTGGTGGGCACTTTATTCAGGAGCATGTACGCGGTGCCGAATACGCCGAGTTCTATGCGGCGCATCTGTCCAACGTGCAGGCCGGTGCAGATTTCAGTGATCGTGTTCTGGCGTTTCTAAACGCCTGATAAGGGGATTTTCGTGGACGAGAAACAACGTTACGACGACGGCATGCAAGTGCGTCGCGCGGTGTTGGGTGATGCGCATGTCGATCGCAGCCTGACCACGCTGACCGAGTTCAACTCGGAGTTTCAGGAGATGATCACCCGGCATGCCTGGGGCGATATCTGGACGCGTCCGGGCTTGCCTCGGCACACGCGCAGTTTGATCACTATCGCCATGCTGATTGGCATGAACCGCGAAGGTGAGCTGAAACTGCATCTGCGTGCGGCGGCGAATAATGGCGTTAGCCGTGGTGAGATCAAGGAAGTGATCATGCAGAGCGCGATTTATTGCGGAATTCCGGCGGCGAATGCGACGTTTCATCTGGCCGAGTCGGTTTGGGATGAGTTGGGTGTCGAATCCCGGGAATAGTCGTTGGCCGGGCTGACGCCATCGCGAGCAGGCTCACTCCTACATTTGGAATGCGTTCCCCCTGTAGGAGTGAGCCTGCTCGCGATAGCGGTAGCGGCCGTGACGAATCAAACCGTGGCAACAATAAATATCCGCTTGAACGCAAACAACGTACGCCCATCCCCCTCCTGCGGATAATGCTCATGCACCCGCATCAGGTAGTGATAAATAAACCGCGTCTGTTCCTCTGGACTCAGCGCCTGCATCACCGGCCGTAGCGCCGAGACCTTCACCCAGTCATACACCGGCGATTTGCCGTCGACCACTTGCAGTTGCTCGGTCTCCCAGATATCCAGCGACGTGGTCATGGGCGCGAGCAACCGGTAGTAATCCTCCAGTGCCAACAACGGCCGCGCCGCCATGCGCTGACGCAGTTCAGGTGTGCCCATCGGCGTGCCGCCGGGGCCGCCGTCTTCGAGGGTGTCGAGCATCAACCGATACCACAGCGCATCGCGCCAGTCCGGCATGTGCGCTGCCAGACAACCACCGGGGTTGATATGGACGAGCAGGCGCGGCAGCAAGGTGTCATGGCCATCGATAAAGTGCAGCACGGCGGCAGCGAGCAGCAGATCCGCCGGTTGCTCCGGTTGCCAGTCGAGCAGATCGCAATGTTTCCACAACGCTTTGACCGGCAGACAGCGCGCTTCGTCGAGCATCTGCGCGGAGCTGTCGATTCCCTGCAACTGCGCGCGCGGCCAGCGTTTGGCCAGCAACTGCGTGGCAATGCCGGTGCCGCAGCCGAGGTCGTAAATGCGTTGAGGGTTTTGCAAGTCGACACGGTCGAGCAATTCATTGACCGGGCGTTGCCTGAGACGGAAAAACTGCTGGTACGCCTTGGCGTCCCAGTCGGGTGTTGCGAGACGAGAGATCATTGAGGTGGTCCTCCGGTGATCGTTGGTGTCTTCCGATGACAACCTGGCTCCCAGCTTGAGGACCGACTACGACGACGGAAGCGGAAAGGTGAAGCACCTGAGTCCTTCAGGTTTTGTCACTTTACCTGCCGGCCGGCAAATCACCACTTCTCCTGACCAATGGCGATAACTGCCTGTAGGAGATCAAATGTGGGAGCGAGCCTGCTCGCGAAGGCGCCGTGTCAGTCGGCATATGCTTATCTGACACACCGCTTTCGCGAGCAGGCTCGCTCCCACAGGGGAATATCAGTGTTTTACAACAGGCTGATCGGATAGCTGACGATGAGGCGGTTCTCATCGAACTCGTTATTGCTGAAGTCGCGACGCATGGTCGAGTTGCGCCACCGGACGTTCAGATCCTTCAGCGCGCCGCTCTGCACGGTGTAGCCCAGTTCCGATTCGCGGCCCCATTCCTTGCCGTCGGTGATGGTCCCGGTGTGCACGTTGTCGCCGCTGATGTAGCGGTTCATCAACGTCAGGCCCGGCACGCCCAGCGCGACGAAGTTGTAGTCATGGCGTACTTGCCAGGAACGCTCCTGCGCATTGTCATAACTGGCGTTGTAGCTATCGTTGGCCAGCGTGCCGCCGCTGGTGCCGTTGACGCGCATCCAGGCGCTGTCGCCGGTGAGCTTCTGCAGGCCGACGTAGAAGGTGTTGCCGCCGTACTTCGCCGAGAACATGCCGGACCAGGTCTTGTTGTCGAGATCGCCGGCGCGGGCGCTGCCGTCATCCTTGCCGTAGAAGAAGCCAAGGTTGGCGCCCAGGGTCCAGTCGCCCAGCGGTTGGCTGTGGATCAGGTTGACGTATTGCTGGCTGTAGATGTCTTTGAGTTCAGCATTCCACAGGCCGATCTGCGTGCGTTTTTCGTTGAAAACGTATTCACCGCCCTGGAAGTTGAAGCGATCAGACGTGAACGCCGCTTTGCCGGTCATCGACATGTCGCTCATGCTGCTGTCGTCGCGCGGGCTGTTGGCGCGGAACTGGCCGCCGTAGAGGGTCAGGCCGTCGATTTCCTTCGAAGTGATCTGCCCGCCACGAAAGGTCTGCGGCAGCGAGCGGCCGTCGTCCGAACGCAGGATCGGCAGCACCGGCATCCACTCGCCGACCTTCACTTCGGTCTGCGAAAGTTTGGCTTTGAAGGCGACGTTGGTGCGGCCGAAGTTGTCGGCCGGACGACCGTCTCGATCCAGCGGCAGCAACTGCGTGCCGCCCGTGCCTTTGCCGCCATCAAGCTTTACCGAATACAAACCCAACACGTCCATGCCGAAGCCGACGGTGCCTTGGGTGAAACCGGATTTGGCGTCGAGGATGAAGCTCTGCGTCCACTCTTCAGCCTTGCCCTGAGCTTTGGTCGGATTGGTGAAGTTGCGGTTGATGTAGAAGTTGCGCAGGTTCAGGTTGACCTTGGCCCCTTCGATGAAACCGGCCTCTTCAGCCGCAGCGGGCATTGCCGCGCCGGCCAAGGCCAGGGCGATCAGACCGGGAAATGCGTAAGGCGCAGGGGAGGTTGTCATGGGCTCGGGTCTCTCTTGTTTTTTTAAGGCGAACGGGGGCGCTGCCACCGGTTTTCGGGGTGCAGACATGAAAAGTGTTCAGGGGTGAAACGAAGGCAATCAGCCGGACGGGGCAGGGCGCGGGAGCATGGTATCGAACCTGTTGTTATTGGTTTTGTGGAGCGAATGGTGCGGGGCGCGGATGTTTTGATTCAATTGGTAAAAGCGGGTTTTGGGCGATTATCGAACGCAAGATTCAGTTGGATTTTATGGTGTCTGTGAGGGCCTCTTCGCGAGCAGGCTCGCTCCCACAGGGGATCGCATTCCAAATGTGGGAGCGAGCCTGCTCGCGAAGGGGTCAGCCCAGGCAACACAACTTTCAGGCAGGCAACAAAAAGCCCACCAATCGGTGGGCTCCTTGTGTTCACCTGATGATGATCAGAACAACTTCATCTTCGGTGCTTCTTCTTTCAGCGGTTCGTTCTGCGCGGTTTGCGCATTCCAGCCGCCACCCAGGGCCTTGTACAGGTTGACTGCACTGGTCAGTTGCGCGAGGCGGTCGGTGATCAGCGCTTGTTGCGCGCTGAACAGCTGACGCTGGGCATCGAGGAAGGTCAGGTTGCTGTCGACGCCGATGCGGTAGCGACGCTCGGCCAAGCGGTAGTAATCCTGGTTGGCCTGAACGAAGTCACGCTGCGCTTGCAGCTGCTCGGTGTAGGTCTGGCGGGCGGCCAGGCCGTCGGCGACTTCCTGGAAGGCCGTTTGAATGGACTTCTCGTAGTTCGCCACGCCAATGTCCTTTTGGATCTTGGCATAGTCGAGGCTGGCGCGCAGGCTGCCGGCGTTGAAGATCGGCAGGTTGATCTGCGGCTGGAACAGCCACGTTCCCGAACCACCCTTGAACAGACCGGACAGGTCCGGGCTCAGGCTACCCGCGTTGGCGGTCAGGCTGATGCTCGGGAAGAACGCTGCACGGGCCGCGCCGATGTTGGCGTTGGCCGCTTTCAGGTTGTATTCCGCTTGCAGAATGTCCGGACGACGTTGCAGCAAGTCCGAAGGCAGACCAGCCGGTACATCGCTGAGCAGGTCATCCGCCAGCGGTTTGGCCGCTTGCAGGTTGGCCGGGATACCGGTGCCGAGCAGCAGGGTCAGGCTGTTTTCGTCCTGCGCGACCTGGCGGGTGTAACGCGCCAGTTGTGCCCGGGCGTTTTCCACGGAAGTGCGCGACTGCGCCAGATCCAGCGCCGAAGCCACACCGACTTCGTTGCTGCGGCTGGTCAGCTTGTAGCTTTCTTCAAAGGCACCGAGGGTGTCTTGCGTCAGCTTGAGCAGTTCCTTGTCCGCTTGCCAGGTCAGGTAAGCATTGGCGACGCTGGCGACCAGACTGATCTGGGTGCTGCGGCGTGCTTCTTCAGTGGCGAAGTACTGTTGCAACGCTTGTTCGCTCAGGCTGCGAACGCGACCGAACAGGTCGAGTTCGTAAGCGCTGATGCCGACGGTGGCGGAATACGAACTGCTGATCATCGAGTCGCCAGTCGTCGATGCGCGAGCCGGCAGACGTTGACGGCTGCCGCTGGCGTTGGCCGAAACCGCCGGGAACAGATCGGCACGCTGGATGCGGTATTGAGCCGCGTAAGCATCGATGTTCAGCGCCGCGACACGCAGGTCACGGTTGTTTTCCAGGGACACCTGGATCAGCTGTTGCAGCGCCGGGTCATGGAAAAACTGCTTCCAGCCTTGCTCGGCAGCGGCCTGCGCCGGAGCCTGGGCCGGCGAGTACGCCGGCCCCTGCGGGAACTGACCTGCGACCGGAGCCTCAGGCTGCTGATAGTCAGGTATCAGCGAGCAACCGCTCAGCACGAAGGCGGCGACTGCGATGGAGAGTAGCGACTTGCTCATTGGCCAGCCTCTTTAGGAGTTTCAGTAGCTTCATCCTCGTCAGCGATCTTACGCTGGCCGATGGACGAAACCGTAACGAAGAACAGTGGGACCCAGAAGATCGCCAGGATCGTGGCCGTGAGCATACCGCCAATCACACCCGTACCGATCGCATGTTGACTGCCTGAACCTGCGCCGGTGGAGATCGCCAACGGTACAACACCGAGGACGAAGGCCAGCGAGGTCATGATGATCGGTCGCAGACGCATGCGGCAGGCTTCGATCGCCGCATCACGCAGGCTGCGTCCCTGTTCATGCAGTTCCTTGGCGAACTCGACGATCAAAATGGCGTTTTTAGCCGCCAGACCGATGGTCGTCAACAGCCCCACCTGGAAGTACACGTCGTTGGACAGCCCGCGCAGGCTGGTAGCGAGCAGCGCACCGATGATCCCCAGCGGTACCACGAGCATAACCGCGATCGGAATCGACCAGCTCTCGTACAGCGCCGCCAGACACAGGAACACCATCAGCAGCGACAGGGCGTACAGCGCCGGCGCTTGCGAACCCGACAGACGTTCCTCATAGGACAGACCGGTCCAGGAGATACCGACACCGGCCGGCAGCTTCTTGGCAATCGCTTCGACTTCGGCCATCGCTTCACCGGTGGAATAACCCGGCGCTGGCGAACCGAGCACCTCCATCGCTTCCACGCCGTTGTAACGGGCCAGTTTCGGCGAACCGTAGATCCACTCGCCTTTGGCGAACGCAGAGAACGGCACCATGGTCCCGGCGTTGTTGCGCACGTACCATTTCTTCAAGTCTTCAGGGCTCATGCGAGCACCGGCCTGACCTTGCACGTAAACCTTCTTCACGCGACCACGGTCGATGAAGTCGTTGACGTAGCTACTACCGAAGGAGATCGACAGCGTGCTGTTGATGTCGGTGAGGCTCAAGCCAAGGGCCTGGGCTTTCTCGTCATCGATTTCCAGGTGGTATTGCGGTTCATCGTTCAGGCCGTTCGGACGCACCTGATAGAGCACCTTGCTCTGAGCGGCGAGGCCGAGGAACTGGTTACGCGCTTCCATCAGCTTTTCGTGCCCGATACCGGCGCGGTCCTGCAGGAACACGTCGAAACCGGTGGCGTTACCCAGCTCCAGTACCGCGGGTGGGGCGAAAGCGAACACCATGGCATCGCGGAAACTGAAGAAGTGCTGCTGGGCACGTTGGGCCAAGGCAAACACGCTGTTGTCCGAGTTACGCTCGTCCCACGGTTTGAGCATGATGAACGCCAGACCAGAGCTCTGACCGCGACCGGCGAAGTTGAAGCCGTTTACGGTGAACACCGAGGACACTGCGCCTGCTTCTTTATCCAGCAGGTAGCTGCGCATTTCGTCGATCACCACCTGAGTACGCTCGGCACTCGAACCGGCCGGGGTCTGCACCTGGGCGAAGAGTACGCCCTGGTCTTCTTCCGGCAGGAACGCGGTTGGAATGCGGGTGAACAGCCAGATCATGCCGACCACGATCAGCAGATAGGCCAGCAGGTACGGTGCTTTGCGCGACAGCATGTTGCCGACACCGCGCTCGTAGCTCTGCACACCACGGTCGAAATTGCGGTTGAACCAGCCAAAGAAACCCTTCTTCGGCGTGCCATGCTCGCCTTTCGGAATCGCCTTGAGCATGGTGGCGCACAGCGCCGGGGTGAAGATCAGTGCAACCAGAACCGACAGGGCCATGGCCGAAACGATGGTGATCGAGAACTGCTTGTAGATCACACCGGTGGAACCGCTGAAGAACGCCATCGGCAACAGTACCGCCGACAGAACCAGCGCAATACCGACCAGTGCGCCCTGGATCTGGCCCATGGACTTCTTGGTCGCTTCCTTCGGTGACAAGCCTTCTTCGCTCATCACCCGCTCGACGTTTTCCACCACGACGATGGCGTCGTCCACCAGCAAACCGATGGCCAGCACCATACCGAACATGGTCAGGGTGTTGATGCTGAAACCGAACGCCGCGAGGATGCCGAACGTACCGAGCAATACCACCGGCACGGTCATCGTGGTGATGACGGTGGCGCGGAAGTTCTGCAGGAACAGGAACATCACCAGGAACACCAGCACGATCGCTTCGACCAGGGTTTCAACCACACCTTTGATCGATTCGGTCACCACCGGAGTGGTGTCGTACGGGAACACCACTTCCATGCCTTGCGGGAAGAACGGCTTGAGGTCGTCAATCGTCTTGCGCAGCGCCTTGGCGGTGTCGAGGGCGTTGGCACCGTTGGCCAGTTTTACCGCCAGACCAGAAGCCGGGCTGCCGTTGAACTGCGCGGAAATGCTCGAGTTCTCACCGCCCAGACCGACGTCAGCGACGTCGCCGACACGCACTTGCGAGCCGTCCTGGTTAACCTTCAGCAGAATCGCCTTGAACTGCTCGGCAGTCTGCAGACGGGTCTTGCCGATGATCGTTGCGTTCAACTGCTGGCCCGGCAACGCCGGCAAGCCGCCGAGTTGACCGGAAGACACCTGGACGTTCTGTGCCGAGATCGCGGTGCTGACATCGCCCGGGGTCAGGTTGTACTTGTTCAACTTGGCCGGGTCGAGCCAGATGCGCATCGCGTACTGGGCACCGAAGACCTGGAAGTCACCGACACCGGCGGTCCGCGAGATCGGGTCCTGCATGTTCGACACGATGTAGTTGGACAGGTCGTCCTTGGTCATGCTGCCGTCACGCGATACCACGCCGATCACCAAGAGGAAGTTTTTCACTGCCTTGGTCACGCGGATACCTTGTTGCTGCACTTCCTGCGGCAACAGCGGGGTGGCGAGGTTCAGCTTGTTCTGAACCTGCACCTGCGCGGTGTCGGAGTTGGTGCCTTGCTCGAAGGTCGCGGTGATGGTCATGCTGCCGTCGGAGTTACTTTCCGAGGACACATAACGCAGATTGTCGATACCGTTGAGCTGCTGCTCGATGACCTGGACCACGGTGTCCTGCACGGTTTGCGCCGAAGCGCCCGGGTAGGTCACGGAGATCGCAATGGCCGGCGGCGCAATGCTCGGGTACTGGTTGATCGGCAATTTCAGGATCGAAAGTGCCCCGACCAGCATGATCACCAGGGCAATTACCCAGGCGAAAATCGGACGGTCGATGAAGAATTTTGACATGGATTACTCCCCTTTGCCGCCGGCGGCTTTGTCAGCTGCCTGAGCGGGGGCCGGGTTCTTGTTGCCGACATTGGTGGCTTCGGACGGGTTGACCTGAACACCCGGGCGCACGTATTGCAGCCCTTCGGTGATCAAGCGATCTCCCGCTTTCAAGCCGTCTTCGATCAGCCACTGGCTGCCGACGGTACGGCTGGCCTTGAGCTGACGCAGTTCGACCTTGTTGTCGGCGCCGACGACCAGCGCGGTCGGGGTGCCTTTGAGGTCGCGGGTCACGCCTTGTTGCGGCGCCAGAATGGCCGCAGCGTTGACGCCGGCCTGCAACTGAGCGCGGACGAACATGCCCGGCAGCAGGGTGTGATCCGGGTTCGGGAACACCGCGCGCAGGGTTACCGAACCGGTAGTCGGGTCGACCGTGACTTCGGAGAATTCCAGCTTACCGTCGAGCTTGTACTGGCTGCCGTCTTCCAGGGTCAGTTTGACCGCTGCCGAGTTTTCACCGGATTTTTGCAGGCGGCCGCTTTCCAGCTCGCGGCGCAATTCCAGCAGCTCAACCGAAGACTGGGTGACGTCGACGTAGATCGGGTCCAGTTGCTGGATTGTCGCCATTGCGTCGGTCTGGCCGTTGCTGACCAATGCACCTTCGGTGACCGAAGAACGGCCGATGCGCCCGGAGATCGGCGCGTACACCTTGGTGTAACGCACGTTGATCTGCGCGGTCTGCAGCGACGCTTCCGATTCCATGCGATTGGACACAGCGGTGTCGTATTCCTGACGGCTCACGGCCTGCTCGTCGACCAGTTGCTTGTAGCGATCGGAGATCGACTTGGTCGATCGCAGGTTGGCTTCGGCGCTTTTCAGGGTCGCTTCATAGACCGACGGATCGATCTGATACAGCTGCTGGCCGGCTTTGACATCGCCGCCTTCCTTGAACAGACGCTTGAGAATGATGCCGTTGACCTGCGGTCGAACTTCCGCAACGCGGAACGCACTGGTGCGACCCGGCAGTTCGGAGGTGAGGGTAAAGGCTTGTGGTTGCAGGGTGACGACGCCGACCTGAGGCGGTGGAGCGGCCGGTGCCGCTTCTTCCTTTTTACATCCGCTGAGCAGCGATGCCAGGGCGACGGCAGTGACCAGAGCGGTAACAGCTGGCTTGAATTGCATGAAAATCCTCGGGTCAGGCGCGCAAAGAGCGCACAAGAAGTGTGTAAGGGTAAAAAAAGGATACCGGGTGGATAAGTAGCTTGCTAAGGAATATACTTACGTTCATGGTTGTTTGTAAATACCTTTGCCGCGTACCCAACCCGTTACAAAAGTCGTTGCAAGGTTTGAAATTGTAGGCCGGGGAGCCGATCCGCGAGAGATCGCCCCCTCTTTATTCAGCGGATATTCAGCCATCCCTGAAACATCCTGTTTGAGGTTTTACTGTCATGGTCCGTCGTACCAAAGAGGAAGCTCAAGAAACCCGTAGCCAGATTCTGGAAGCGGCGGAGAAAGCCTTTTATGAAAGGGGCGTCGCCCGTACGACGCTGGCCGACATCGCGACAATGGCCGGTGTTACGCGCGGTGCCATCTACTGGCATTTCAGCAACAAGGCGGATCTGGTCCAGGCCATGCTGGATTCGCTGCGTGAGCCGCTGGATGAATTGGCCAAGGCCAGCGAAAGTGAGGATGAACTCGATCCGCTGGGCTGCATGCGCCAACTGCTGATTCATTTGTTTCATCAAGTTGCGCTGGACCCGAAAACCCGGCGTATCAACGAAATTCTGTTTCATAAGTGCGAGTTCACCGATGAAATGTGCGATTTGCGCCAGCAGCGCCGGGACGTCAGTCTCGATTGCAATGAGCGCATCGCTCTGACGTTGCGTAATGCGGTCAATCGTGGCCAGTTGCCGGAAGATCTCGACACCGCCCGCGCGGCCATCAGTATTCACAGCTATATCGATGGCCTTCTGTATGGATGGCTTCTGGCGCCGGACAGCTTTGAGCTGCATGCCGAGGCCGAGCGTTGGGTCGATACAGGGTTGGATATGCTGCGCCTGAGCCCCAGTCTGCGCAAATGAAACAAAATGCGTAATTGGCACAGCTTATGTCAGTTGGCCTGGCTTTAAATAGCTTCGCAGCGGGGGGAGTTTAAACGTAGCGAGCTGGGCATTTTGTAGGGAATTTGTGTCTGCTGTGTGAATGAGTGTGAGCCGCTTGCCCTCACCCTAGCCCTCTCCCAGAGGGAGAGGGGACTGACCGAGGTGTTCTTTCGAGTTACGCCGACCTGAAATATCCAGCCGAACTCTGGTTTCAAACATCCCCCGATCGGCTCCCTCTCCCGGAGGTAGAGGGGACTGACCGAGGTGTTCTTTCGAGATACGCTGACCTGAGATATCAGGTCGAACTCCAGATTTGAAACGCACACAAATCGGCTCCCTCTCCCTCGGGAGAGGGCTGGGGTGAGGGGCTACGTACGAAAACGCGCAATCGCTCTCCAGGCGAACACAAAAAAGCCCCCGACTCTCACAAGTCGGGGGCTTTCGCGTTTCTGCGTGATGCCTTACAGCGCTGGATAGTCGATATAACCGACCGGGCCTTTGCCGTAGAAGGTTTCCGGGTGCGCATCATTAAGCGGCGCATCCGCCTTCAAACGAGCCGGCAGATCCGGGTTGGCAATGAACGGCACACCAAACGCCACAGCATCAGCCTTGCCGCTGGCCAGCCATTCATTGGCGCTGTCCTTGGTGAATTTTTCGTTGGCAATGTACGGGCCACCGAACGCTTCTTTCAGTTGCGGGCCGAGGCTGTCGGCGCCTTCTTTCTCACGGGAGCAGATGAACGCGATGCCGCGCTTGCCCAGTTCACGAGCCACGTAAGTGAAGGTTTCCGCCAGGTTGTCGTCGCCCATGTCATGGGAGTCGGCGCGCGGTGCCAGGTGCACACCAACGCGACCAGCGCCCCAGACTTCGATCGCGGCGTCAGTCACTTCCAGCAGCAGGCGCGCACGGTTTTCCAGCGAGCCGCCGTAGTTGTCAGTGCGCTGGTTGGTGCTGCTTTGCAGGAACTGGTCGAGCAGGTAACCGTTGGCACCGTGGATTTCCACGCCGTCGAAACCGGCGGCTTTGGCGTTTTCGGCGCCGGTGCGGTAGGCGTCGACGATGTCGGCGATTTCAGCGGTTTCCAGAGCACGTGGGGTTGGGTAGTCGGCCAGTGGACGCACCAGGCTGACGTGACCTTTCGGCTGGATCGCGCTCGGTGCCACCGGCGCTTCACCGTTGAGGTACGACGGGTGCGAGACGCGACCGACGTGCCACAGTTGCAGGAAGATCTTGCCACCAGCGCCGTGGATGGCTTTAGTCACGTTGGCCCAGCCGCGCACTTGATCGTTGGACCAGATGCCCGGGGTGTCCGGGTAGCCAACGCCCATTGGCGTCACCGACGTGGCTTCGCTGAGGATCAGGCCGGCGGAAGCACGCTGTACATAGTATTCAGCCATCAGCGCGTTCGGCACACGGCCTTCGTCGGCGCGGCAGCGGGTCAGCGGGGCCATGATGATGCGGTTGGCCAGCTCGACGTCGCCGAGTTTGATCGGATCAAAAATAGTTGCCATGTCTACAACCCTCGTAAGTGGAAAGTAATCAGTTAGTTGCCGGGGCCAGATCGGCATTGCCGTTCTGACGGAAAATAATCAGGGTCACCAGCAGGGCGAGCACGGCCAGCGCGGCGGCTGCCAGCGGTACGCTGGTCAGGCCGTAGCCGTGGGCGATGACGCTGCCGCCGACCCAGGCGCCGAGCGCGTTACCGACGTTGAAGGCGCCGATGTTCAGGGTCGACACCAGGTTCGGTGCAGCTTTGCCGAAGGTCACCACGTTGACTTGCAGCGCCGGCACGGCGGCGAAACACGCGGTAGCCCAGAGGAACAGAGTGATTTCAGTCGGGATCAGCGCGACGCTGGTCCAGGTCAGTACGGTGGAGACCACGGCCATGGCGATGAACACGCCGATCAGCGTGGCGGCCATGCCTTTGTCGGCGAGTTTGCCGCCGATGATGTTGCCGACGGTCAGGCCCAGACCGATCAGCATCAGCGTCCAGGTCACGCCACGTGGCGACACGCCGGTGACTTCGCCGAGCAGTGGTGCGACGTAGGTGAACAAGGTAAATACCGAAGCGGCGAACAACGCGGTCATGCTCAGCGACAGCCAGATCCCCGCACCTTTGAGGGCGGCGAGTTCGGCGCGCATGTCGAGTTTCTCTTCGTCACGCTTGGCCGGCAGGAAACGGATCAGGCCGATCAACGCAATCACGCCTATGACAGTCACCGCCCAGAAGGTCGAGCGCCAGCCGTATTGCTGACCCAGCGCAGTGCCCAGCGGCACACCGAGGACGTTGGCCAGGGTCAGGCCGGTAAACATCAACGCCACCGCCGACGCACGCTTGTTGGCCGGCACCAGATTGGCCGCCACTACCGAGCCGATACCGAAGAACGCACCGTGACACAGCGCAGTGATCACGCGGGCAAACATCAGCACGTTGTAATCACTGGCAATCGCACACAGCAGGTTGCCGACAATAAAGATGCCCATCAACGCGACCAGTGCTGCTTTACGCGGCAGTTTGGCCGTGGCCATTGCCATGAACGGCGCACCGATCGCCACGCCGAGGGCGTAACCGGTCACCAGCCAGCCGGCGCCGGGGATCGACACACCGAGGTCGGCCGCCACATTGGGCAGCAGGCCCATGATGACGAATTCGGTGGTGCCGATGGCGAAGGCGCTCAAGGCGAGGATGAGGAGCGAGAGGGGCATGCAGGTTTCCTTGTCGGCTGGCTGACGTTAAGGGTCAGAGCTCTTTACTGAGGGTGCTGAGGAACGCCTGGATCACGTCCTCGTTACGTTTGAAAAAGTGCCATTGACCGGCCTTCTGGCTGCTGATCAGACCGGCGCGTTGCAACGTCGCGAGGTGTGCCGAAACGGTCGACTGCGACAGGCCGCAGCGCTGATCGATCTGCCCGGCGCAAATGCCGTACTCGTGGTTGTGCAACTGTTCCGGAAATTCGTTCTTCGGGTCTTTCAGCCAGTTGAGGATGTCTCGCCGTACTGGGTGCGCCAGGGCTTTTATTATTTCGTCGAGGTCGAGGTTCATGGCAGGGTGCTCACAATGTGTACAACGCTATATCGCGATGTGGCGAAATATAAATCGTTAGATCGCGATACACCAATATGATTTTGATCTGACGTCAGCATAAATTGGTATATCGCGTTATAACGATACATGGGTGTATGGCTTATGGGCCGCAGTGCTAAGCTGCGCCCATGAACTATCTCGCACATTTACACCTCGGTGGCCAGCGCCCCGGGCAATTGCTCGGCAGTCTGTATGGCGATTTCGTCAAAGGCCGGCTGCAAGGGCAGTTTGCGCCGGAGGTCGAGGCGGCCATTCAACTGCATCGCCGGATTGACGTGTTCACTGACCGTCATCCATTGGTGGACATCGCGCTGGGGCGATTTTCCGACACGCGCCGGCGTTACGCCGGGATCGTGCTCGATGTGTTTTTCGACCACTGCCTGGCGCGGGACTGGAAGCTGTATGCCGATCAGCCGCTGGAGGTTTTCACCGCTGATGTGTATCGGGTGCTGACCCACGAGCGGCAACTGCCCGAGCGACTGGCGAGGATTGCCCCGCACATGGTTGCCAATGACTGGTTGGGTTCATATCAGGAGTTTGAAGTGCTGGAGCAGGTGTTGCGCGGGATCTCGCGGCGACTGAGCCGGCCGGAAGAGTTGGCGGGAGCAATGGAGGAGTTGCGGCGGTTGTATGAGCCGCTGAGTGACGACTTCCGCTTGTTCTACCCCCAACTCCAGGACTTCGCCCAAAACCCCCAGACACAGAAAATCTAATGTAGGAGTGAGCCTGCTCGCGATAGCGGTGTGTCAGTCGACATTAGTATTGACTGACACAGCGCTATCGCGAGCAGGCTCACTCCTACAGGGGATTTGTGTTTTCAGGCGGCAATCAATTCGCCTGCACGACGCGGTTCGGCCGGTTTCGCCACTTCGCCAAACAACGCCTTCTGCACCGCTTGCTGCGCTTCAAACGCCAACGCCGCACGCTCGCGCCCCTGACAGGCAAGCGGCTTGAGCAGGTGCACTTCAACATCGCCGCAGTCATTGCTGAACAGGCGCATCAGGTGCGACAGCAAATCATCATCACCAATAAACGGCGCCAGCCCATCGATTTCGCCATCGCGCAGATAACGGATCGCCACCGGTTGCAGCATCACCTCGGAATCAATCGCCGCCGCCAGCAAACGGCCGTGAAAGGTGCGCAGCGAGCGGCCATTGGTGGTGGTGCCTTCCGGGAACATCAGCAAGGCGTGATCGGTTTGCAGGTGACGGGTCATCTGCTTGCGGATCAATTGGCTGTCACCTGAACCGCGACGGATGAACAGGCTGCCAGCCTTCGCCGCCAGCCAACCGGCCACCGGCCAGGTGCGCACTTCGGCCTTCGACAAAAACGACAACGGCGTGAGCATGCCGAGCAGCGGAATATCAGTCCACGACACATGATTGCTGACCCACAGCATCGGCTGTTTCGGCAGCTCACCGTGCACGGTCACGCGAAAGGGCAGGGCATTGCTCAGGCGCGCCATGAAGAAGCGCGACCAGCGCTGACGCCGCTCCATCGAATGCGCCAGACCGATGCGTTCAAATACGCCGAACACGCTGGCCATGGTCAAGCCCAGCGACACCACCAGCAGCACCCGCGCGATCCGCGCGTACACCCGCAACCGGCTCATCACACGGCCGCCTTGAAGTGTTTGGCGTAGCGCGGGCAGAGTTCGTCGCGCTTGAGCAGGATGAACACGTCGGCGACCTGGAAGTCTTCGTCCCAGCATGGCTCGCCGCAGATCTTCGCGCCCAGGCGCATGTAGGCCTTGAGCAGCGGCGGCATTTCCGCGATTACGTTCGATGGAATATCCAGCGTCGGCAGCGGATTTTTCGGCTCGGCGCGCAGGTTTTCGGTGCACAGATAACGTTCGCGCAGGCGCTGCATGATCGCGTGGGCCTGAATACCGCCGTCCTGCATCGGGATGCTCGCGCAACCCATCAGATAACTGTAGCCACCCTGATTCAGCACTTCGGCCAACTCGCCCCACAACACGGCGATGGTGCCGCCGTTGCGGTACGCCGGGTCGACGCAGGTACGGCCGATTTCCAGAATCGGGCCTTGCAGATGCGCGAGGCCGTGCAGGCTGAATTCTTCTTCGCTGTAGAACTTGCCGAGGCTGCTGGCGGCGGTGTGATCGAGCAGACGCGTGGTCGCCACCAGACGGCCGGTGTTCAAATCACGCACGCCGATGTGGCTGCAGTGAACATCATAATCATCCATGTCCAGACCCAGTTCCGCGCCTTTCAGTTTGGCGTTGAACTCGCCGCTGAAGACGTTGAAGCGCAAGGCCTGGGCTTGCTGCAAGGCCTCGGCGCCGATCAGGCGTTCGGCTTGCAGGCGGCGTTCATTGCCGGTGTCGCTGATGCGGGCGATCTGAGTCATGTGAATCTCCGTACGGGCCTTTAACCCGTCGTGGGTTGCAGCCGATCGACTTTCTTTATGCAGCCGTGTTGTGCAAAGTCAGGCTATGTAGCCCCGGTGTCATCGCCATGAACGTTCGGTGATGCTTATATGACAGCCCACAAGGAGCCTCCTATGTCCTGGCCAGATCTGCTGCACAGCCGTGAACGATTGCCCGCCGTTGCTGACCTGGCCGAGGGTTTTGCGACGTTGTTGCAGCAACTGGGCAACGTCACACCGTTCGAATTGGCGGTCGCGGGCGGGCGGCGGATGGCGACGCCGGGGCTGGCGTTTCTGGTTGGTTATCAGGCGGCATTACGCATGTTGTGGCCGAGCGCGCCGCTGAGCCTCGGTGCGTTGTGTGCGACCGAACAGCGCAGTTTGCGTCCGGCTGATATGCAGACGCGGCTCATCGATTTACGCCTGAGTGGGCGCAAGGATTTCGTCACCGCCGGCGATGCGGCGGATTGGCTGTTGATCGCTGCGCGCAGTGAAGAACCCGGCGAAAGTCCGCGTCTGAGTCTGGCGGTTGTGTACCCCGGCGAGCCTGGCGTAACCGTAGAGAAACTGCCAGCGCTGCCGTTGATGCCGGACATCAGTCATGGCCGGTTGCTGCTGGATGGCGCGTTGTGTGAGTTGCTGGCGGGGGATGGCTGGGATGCTTACGTCAAACCGTTTCGCACGCTGGAAGATGTCTATGTGCTGAGCGCGATGACCGCGTGGCTGTATGGCGTCGGACAGGACAGCGACTGGCCGCAAGCGCTGCAATTGCGTTTGCTGGCGCTGTTGGCCGGGTGCGCGGAGGCGAGTCGGCAACCGCCGAACAATCCCGCCGGGCATGTGTTGCTGGGTGGGTTGTTTGCGCAGTTTGAGGCGCTGGAGGGGGAGGTGAGTCAGGCGTTGGCTGACGGGCCGGCAGAATGGGCCCAGATGTGGCAGCGGGATCAGGGGGTGATGCAGTTGGCGGCGGGGGCCAGGGCAAAGCGGTTGGCCAAGGCTTTGGCGGCGGGCTGAAGGGGGCTAATCGCGAGCAGGCTCACTCCTACAGTTGATCGAGTTTCGTCAGTTGAAATGCGATCCCTTGTAGGAGTGAGCCTGCTCGCGATAGCAATCTAAATAACACCGCATACTTGTCATCAACCCCGACTAGTCTCAGCAGGTTCATTCCCAGAGCCCTCACCATGCGCAAAGGCCTGTCGCTGTTTCTGCTGCTGATCTGCTGCACCGTTCAGGCCGAACCATGGCCCGCTGAACAATGGTCAACCGGCCCGAAGGTCACCGGCCCGACCGTTGAGGCGCTGGATAATTACGCCTTCCCACCCCGCGACGACGCCACCCGCCAAGGCATCCGCACCGATGCCCTGCTGATCATCCGCGACGGCCAGATCATCTACGAGCGCTACGCCGGCCCGACCACAGCACAAACCCCGCACCTGACCTGGTCAATCAGCAAAAGCCTGATGGCCAGCGTGCTCGGTGTGGCCTACGGCGAGGGGCTGTTCAAACTCGAAGATCCGGCCACGAAGTTTTACCCGCCACTGACCAAACACCCGGCGATAAAAATCGCCGACCTGCTGCACTGGGCCTCCGGTATCGATTGGCAGGAAGACTATGAATACGCCCCGCTGAAATCCTCGGTGGTGGCGATGCTCTACACCCGTGGCCATCGCGACATGGCTGCATTTACCGCCGATCACGATGCCTACGCCGAACCGGGGCGGGCCTTCCGCTATTCCAGCGGCGACAGCAACCTGCTCGCGGCCGCGTTGAAAAATATCGTCGGCCCGCAGCGTTATGCGGATTATCCATGGACGGCGTTGTTCGAGCCGCTGGGCATCCGTCACGCCGTGTGGGAAACCGATGTCAGCGGCACGTTTGTCGCTTCTTCTTATGTCTATCTCACTGCGCGGGATCTGGCGCGAGTCGGATTGCTGATGGCCCGTGACGGGCGCTGGAACGATCGGCAATTGCTGCCCAAGGACTGGGTCGACTTCAATCGGCAGCCCTTCGCCGGCTACAAGGCTCATCAGGACGAAGCGGTGCCCGGCGGTCAATGGTGGCTCAATCGCCCGGCCGATGGCGCCTTGTCACCGTGGCCCGATGCACCGCCCGACACCTTCGCCGCGCTTGGCCATTGGGGCCAGGCGCTGTACGTAATCCCCAGCGCCAACCTGGTGATCGTGCGCTACGCCGATGACCGCGACGGCAGTTATCGACACAACGAACTGCTCAAACGCGTGCTGAAGGCGGTGCAGCCATGAAGCGCTTTTTGCTATTGCTGCTTGTTTTGTTGCTCGGCTGGGTCGTTTACGAGCGCGAAAATCTGTGGGCCTTCCCCGACATCATCAGCGCCTACACCGCCAAGGAATATTGTTCGTGCCGGTATGTGATGAACAACGACGCCGAGTATTGCCGTGGTTATGTGAAGCAGTGGCTGCCGACCAGCCAGTTCACCGATGACCCTGCCAGCAAAACCATTACCGTCAGCGGCATGGGCCGCAGCAATCGCGCCCAGTGGCAAAGCGAACGCCAAGGCTGCCGCCTGAATCCCTGAAACACCCGATGGTTTTTTGTGGGAGCGAGCCTGCTCGCGAATGCAATAGCAGACGCACCTACTCTGTTGAGGCCGATGACGTCTTCGCGAGCAGGCTCGCTCCCACCGGGTGCGATCTTCAGTTTGCAATAACGGCGGGGGCGGTTAAGGTTCGTGCAGGTTTATCGGCCCCACGAGTGTTCAATGTTCAACCGCTCCCTCTGTGCAACCCTGTCCAGCCTGTTGCTCGCCGCCGTCGCGCTGCCGGCACAGGCCAATTGGTACCTGGACGGCGAGTCGTCGCGGCTGTCGTTCGTCAGCACGAAAAACGCCAATGTCTCCGAAGTGCAGCGCTTTCTGGTGCTGCACGGCAAGGTCGACCCTAACGGTCGCGCCGAAGTCGAAGTCGAGCTGGATTCGATCAACAGCGGTATCCCGCTGCGCGATGAGCGCATGCGCAAGGAGCTGTTCCAGATCGAGCAATTCCCCGAAGCGACCATCACCACCCAGATTGACCTGCGCCCGATCAACGATCTGGCCCCCGGTGCGCAGCTGGAGTTGCGTCTGCCGCTGACCGTCAACCTGCACGGCAAGCAACATGAATATCCGGCCGAACTGCTGGCGACGCGTCTCGATGACCGGCGCTTTCAAGTGGTCACGCTAGAGCCGCTGGTAATCAACGCCGAGGATTTCGATCTGCTGCCAGGGCTGGAAAGCCTGCGCAAACTCGCCGACTTGTCGGCGATCAGTCTGTCGGTGCCGGTGGGTGCGGTGCTGATCTTCACGGCGCGCTGACATGCGCGGCGCGGTGTTCCCGTGGCGGGACGGCAACCGGTTCGAGCTGTTGATCGACGGCCCGCAATTCTTCCCGCGCATGCTCGAGCAGATTGCTGGTGCGCAGGAGCAGATTGAACTGGAGTTGTATCTGGTCGAGGCTGGCGCCTGTGCCGAAACCATCGTGCAGGCGCTGGTGCTGGCGGCCGAACGTGGTGTGCGTGTGCGCTGCCTGTTCGATGATTACGGCAGCCTCGCGTTCACCCTCAATCTGCGCCAGCGTTTGACTCATGCCGGGGTCGAACTGCGTTTCTACAATCGGCTGAACTGGCGGCGCTGGGTCGGTAATTTCTATCGTGATCACCGCAAATTGTTGCTGGTCGATCAGCGTCTGGCGGTGGTCGGCGGTACTGGCGTCACTGATGAGTTCTGGACGCCGGGCCACGATAGCAGCGAGTGGCACGAAGTGATGGTCGAGATTAGCGGCCCTTTGGTGATCGACTGGCAATTGCTGTTTGATCGTCAGTGGATTGCCAACCGCTATCGCCGCGCCTGGCGCCCGGCCGCGCATTTTGGTCTGCCGCGTTTGCCTCGGGTGCCGGACAAGGGCGAGGGCATGGGCCGTGTGGCTTACGCCGATGCCCGCCAGCACCGCGACATTCTGCAGTCGTTGTTCCGCGCCTTGAACAGTGGGCAAAAACGCATCTGGATGGCCACGCCGTATTTCCTGCCAACGTGGAAAATCCGCCGCTCCCTGCGCAAGGCGGCGGCGCGCGGAGTCGACGTGCGACTGCTGCTGACCGGGCCGCGTACCGATCATCCGTCGGTGCGTTACGCCGGGCATCGCTACTACCCGCGATTGCTCAAGGCCGGCGTGCAGATCTTCGAATACCAGCCGTGCTTTCTGCATTTGAAAATGGTCTTGGTGGACGATTGGGTGAGCATTGGTTCGTGCAACTTCGATCACTGGAACCTGCGCTTCAATCTGGAGGCGAATCTGGAGGCGCTGGACCCGTCGTTGACGGCAGCGGTAGAGGCGAGTTTCGTGAAGGACTTCGGGCTGAGTCAGCAGGTGAGTCTGGAAGAGTGGCAGCGCCGACCGTTGTGGCGACGGGTCAAGCAGCGGGTTTGGGGCTGGGTCGATCGAGTGGTCGTCAACATACTCGATAGACGCGGCTAGTCGCTCACCGTTGATCGTTCCCACGCTCTGCGTGGGAATGCAGCCCGTGACGCTCCGCGTCACTGGACGCGGAGCGTCCCTTGAGGCATTCCCACGCGGAGCGTGGGAACGATCAGCAAGGGGACTGCGTTGTCAGTTACAGCAACTCAAAGCTCTGCTGCGTGACGTCCTGCGAATCCAGGCCGATCTGCACGTTGAACTTGCCAGGCTCGGCGGCGTATTTGAGCTGGGCGTTGTAGAACTTCAGGTCATCCTCAGTGATGGTGAAGTGCACGACTTTCTGTTCGCCGGCCTTGAGCATGATTTTCTGGAAGTTCTTCAGTTCCTTCACCGGTCGGATCATCGAACCGGTGACGTCCTGGATGTACAACTGCACCACGGTTTCGCCGTCACGCTTGCCGGTGTTTTTCACCATGACACTGGCGTCGAGCTTGCCGGTGGCGTTGAGGGTGGTCGACGACAGCGCCATGTCGCTCAGGGCGAATTGCGTGTAGCTCAGGCCATACCCGAACGGGAACAGTGGCCCGGTGGTGTCATCGAAATACTGCGAGGTGTAGTTGCCCGGTTTGCCCGGCGTGAACGGCCGGCCAATGCTCAGGTGGTTGTAGTAAGTCGGGATCTGGCCCACGGAGCGCGGGAAGGTCACCGGCAATTTGCCCGACGGGTTGTAGTCGCCGAACAGCACGTCGGCGATGGCGTTGCCGCCCTCGGTGCCGCTGAACCAGGTTTCCAGAATCGCGTCAGCCGACTGGTTCTCTTCGAGAATGGTCAGTGGACGGCCGTTCATCAACACCAGCACCAGCGGTTTGCCGGTGGCTTTCAACGCGCGGATCAGCTCACGCTGGTTTTCCGGGATGTTCAGGTCGGTACGGCTGGAGGATTCGTGGGACATGCCACGGGATTCACCTACCGCTGCAACGATCACGTCAGCGTCTTTTGCAGCTTTCACTGCTTCGTCGATCAGCACGTTGGCCGGGCGCGGGTCATCGACCACTTCCGGCGCATCGAAGTTGAGGAAGTTCAGGTAATCCAGCACTTTCTTGTCGCTGGTGATGTTGGCGCCACGGGCGTAGATCAGGTTCGCCTTGTTGCCGATCACCGAGCTCATGCCATCGAACAGCGTCACCGATTGCGCAGGCTTACCCGCTGCAGCCCAGCTGCCCATCATGTCGATCGGTGCTTTGGCCAATGGGCCGACCAGTGCGACTTTTGCGTCTTTCTTCAGCGGCAGGGTTTCGTTCTGGTTCTTCAGCAGCACCAGACTGCGGCGCGCCACTTCGCGGGCCTCGACACGGTGCAGACGGCTTTCGGCGTAGGTGTCGGCCGGATCATTCTCAGCTTTGCCGATGCGCAGGTACGGGTCCTTGAACAGGCCCATATCGTACTTGGCGGCGAGCACTTCGCGCACCGCGTTGTCGATGTCTTTCTGCTCGATCTCACCGGACTTGAGCAGGCCCGGCAGCTCCTTGCCGTAGAGGGTGTCGTTCATGCTCATGTCGATGCCGGCCTTGATCGCCAGCTTCGCCGCTTCCCGACCGTCGCGGGCGACGCCGTGCTTGATCAGTTCGAAGATCGCGCCGTGGTCGCTGACCGCCAGGCCTTTGAAACCCCAGTCGCGGCGCAGCAGATCGTTCATCAGCCAGGTGTTGGCGGTGGCCGGAATGCCGTTGATCGAGTTCAACGCAACCATCACACCACCGGCGCCGGCATCAATCGCGGCGCGGTACGGCGGCAGGTAATCCTGATACATCTTCACCGGACTCATGTCGACGGTGTTGTAGTCGCGACCGCCCTCGACCGCGCCGTACAGAGCGAAGTGCTTGACGCTGGCCATGATGCTGTCGGCGGCGCTCGGGGTGGCGCCCTGATAGGCACGAACCATGACGCTGGCAATGCGCGAGGTCAGGTAGGTGTCTTCACCGAAACCCTCGGAGCTGCGGCCCCAGCGTGGGTCGCGGGAGATGTCGACCATCGGCGCGAAGGTGATGTCGAGGCTGTCGGCAGCGGCTTCCTTGGCGGCAACGCGGCCGGACTGGCCGATGGCGTCCATGTCCCAGCTCGAGGCGAGGGCCAGCGGAATCGGGAAAATCGTACGGTGACCGTGGATCACGTCGTACGCAAAAAACATCGGAATCTTCAGCCGACTGCGCATGGCCGCGTCCTGCATCGGACGGTTTTCCGGACGGGTGATCGAGTTGAACGTGCCGCCGATATTGCCGGCAGCGATCTCTTTGCGGATCAGCTCGCGAGGCATTTCCGGGCCGATGCTGATCAGGCGCAACTGGCCGATCTTTTCATCGGGGGTCATTTGCTTCATCAGGTTGCTGATGAACGCGTCCTTGTTTTCCAGGGGTACCGGGGTCGTGGCGGCCAATACTTGATGACTGGCCAGGCTGACGAACAGACCCAGCAAACACAGCTTCTTCATGAATATTTTTCTCAAGGGCCCAAGCGGCAATGCAACGCCGGCCAGCCAAAATTTAGGGAGCGACTATTGTTGTTCGGGTACAGGCTCAAAGAAACAGAGCCAAAAACGGCAGCCGACACTTGCCAGCATGATCACGCAGGGCACTTTTTAGCCCATTGCCCCGTCGTAATCCAGCGACGCGGCCGATTATGCCCCAAGAGCCCGCTGAGAATGTTTCGCGCTCGGTTTTTATAATGATATGTGCCAAGGAGCATCACCGCGATGAATGTAAGCCCAACCAATCGCTCGCGTTTGCAGGTCGCCACGCTGCTGGTGCTGGCCACGCTGTTGACTGCGTGCGGCATCAACAATATCCCGACCCTCGACGAACAGGCCAAAGCCGCATGGGGGCAGGTGCAGAACCAGTACCAGCGCCGCGCCGACCTGATCCCCAATCTGGTGGAAACGGTCAAGGGTTACGCCAAGCATGAAGAGGAAACCCTGACGGCAGTGATCGAGGCGCGGGCGAAAGCGACGTCGATCCAGGTCGATGCCAGCACCCTCGACAATCCCGAGAAGCTCAAACAGTTCCAGCAGGCGCAGGATCAGCTGACCGGTGCGTTGAGCCGCTTGATGGTGGTCTCCGAGCGCTATCCGGATCTGAAAGCCAACCAGAACTTCCTCGCCCTGCAATCGCAACTCGAAGGCACGGAAAACCGCATCGCCGTGGCGCGTCGCGATTTCATTCTGGCGGTGCAGAAATACAACACCGAGATCCGCACTTTTCCCGGTCGTCTCTGGCACAGCGTGATGTACAGCGACCTGCCGATCCGCGAAACCTTCGAAGCCACCACGCCCGGCGCGGAAAAAGCCCCGCAAGTGAAGTTCTGATTCGAGGTTGTCCATGCGCGTGTTGAAAATGGGTCTGGTGCTGATGCTGTGGTTGTTCGCCCTCAGCGCCCGGGCCGAGTTGACGTTCCCGGCGCTGAGCGGCCGGGTGGTGGATGAAGCGCAGATGCTCGAGCCGTCGGTGCGCGCGCAACTGAGCCAGCAATTGCAGGCCCATGAGCAGGCGACCGGCGAGCAATTGGTCGTGGTTACCGTGCCGGATTTGCAAGGTACGACCATTGAGGACTTCGGCGTTCAGCTCGGTCGACATTGGGCCATCGGGCAAAAGGACAAGAACAACGGCGCGCTGCTGATCGTTGCCCGTGACGAGCGCAAACTGCGCATCGAAGTCGGTTATGGCCTCGAAGACCGGCTGACCGACGCGCAGACTTCAGTGATCATCCATCAAGTCATCACGCCGGCGTTCAAGGCTGGCAACTTCAGCAAAGGCATCAGCGATGGCGTCGCGGCGATGCTGGTGGTGCTCGGCGGTAATCCGCTCGACGAGCCGTCGACGGTGTATGAGTCCAGCGGTGATCCGTCCGATGATTTCATCTCGCGGCATCCGGCATTGTTCGTGTTTTTGGTGATGTTGTTCATCCTGACGGTGTTTGTCTGCCAGATGCTCGGTATCCTGCCTGCCGGCCGTGGCGGCTCCGGAGGAGGGGGCGGCTTTGGCGGTGGTGGCGGATTTGGCGGCGGCGGTGGAGGCGGAGGCTTCAGCGGCGGCGGGGGCAGTTTCGGCGGCGGTGGTTCGTCCGGCGGCTGGTGATATCAGAAGAATAATGAGCAGGCACTTTTCAACATGGCACTACTGACCGAACACGAACAACGCAAAGTCGCCGAGGCGATCGCCCGGGTCGAGCGCGACACCGACGCCGAACTGGTGACGGTGCTGGCCGCCCGCGCCGACGATTACGCGTACATCCCGCTGTTGTGGGCGAGCCTCTTGGCACTGGTGGTGCCGGGCGTCGTGCACTACCTGACCGGGTGGCTGACCCTGCGCAGTCTGCTGTTGGTGCAGTGGGGTGCGTTTATCGTGCTGTGCCTGCTGTTTCGTTTGCCGAAAATCACCACCCATCTGATTCCGCGCCGCGTGAGGCATTGGCGCGCGTCGAACCTGGCGCGGCGGCAGTTTCTCGAACAGAACCTGCATCACACGGTGGGCAGTACGGGGATGCTGATTTTTGTTTGCGAGGCTGAGCGGTATGTGGAGATTCTGGTGGATGAGGGGATTTCCAAACGGCTGGACAATAAATCCTGGGATGCGATTGTTGCGGCGTTTACCGAGCAGGTGCGGCAGGGGCGCACGCTTGAGGGGTTTGTCACTTGCATCGAGGCGTGTGGGGAGTTGCTGAAAGTGCATGTGCCGGTGACGCAGGTGAGGAATGAGTTGCCGAATCGGTTGGTGGTGTTGGGCTGAAGTACTTTCTTCCTGTTCTAGATCCAAACCCTCACCCCAGCCCTCTCCCAGAGGGAGAGGGGGCCGACCGAGGTGTCTTGTGCTCGACGTCGACCTGAAACACCGAGTCGATTATGGATTAACAGATGATCGTTTGATTTGATGCTTTTAATACCTGAGTTCGGCTCGGTATTTCAGGTCGGCGTAACTCGTGAAAACACCTCGGTCAGTCCCCTCTCCCTCCGGGAGAGGGCTAGGGTGAGGGCGCTTCTAACAACCGTTGGGTAAATAAGAGCGTGTCCCCAACCCCCATCCCCCCTAAAATACCCGCCATTCCCGATATCGCCCGTCCGAGGCCGCTTTTTCATGTCCGTTACTGCCCCTGCCAGCAAGCCTGCGCCCGATCACCACGCCCAGTTCATCGAGCTGCTGCAAACCAGCCTCGAACAGAACGGCTTCATCAAACTGGTGCTGGCCAAGTACGTCGGTGAAGAGGCGGATCTGCAGCGGGTCATCATCAAACCGGTAACGGTCAAGGCGCAGCCGAATCTGTCGTTCGTCTATCGCTACAAAACCCGTGACATCACCAAAAACCTGCCCTTGGTTGACGGTGTGACGGCGATTGCCGAGTTGTTGCCTGCCGCGTTCAAAAATGCCCATTTGCTCGCGGTGACTGATGAAGCGCAGCTCGAATACAGCAAAAAGGGCAAGAGTTCGCTGTTCAAAAGCAAACCTCAGCAATTGCGTGAAGCTCCGTCCGCTGAGCACAATCGCGAGAAAAACCGCTTCCTTGAGCTGAGCCGACCGTTCCTCAAGGACCTCGGCGTGACCAATGCGCAGCACGAGCTAATTCCGGCGATGTCGCGAAAGTGGAAGCAGATCAACAAGTTCATCGAAGTGTTCAGCCACGCCCTGACCTCGTCGCCGCTGGCGCTGGACAAACCGGTGCGGGTGGCGGATTTCGGTTCGGGCAAGGGCTATCTGACGTTCGCTATTCACGATTACCTGCGCAACACGCTCAAGGCTGAAGGCGAAGTCACTGGCGTCGAACTGCGTGAAGAAATGGTCAACCTGTGCAACGCCGCGGCGGCAAAACTCGATCATCCGGGGCTGCTGTTCAAGTGCGGTGACGTACGCAGCGTGGCGCCGAGCGAACTGGACGTGATGATCGCCCTGCATGCCTGCGACATCGCTACCGATTACGCGATCCACACCGGCATCCGTTCCGGCGCGTCGATCATCATGTGCTCGCCGTGCTGTCACAAACAGATCCGCCTGCAGATCCAGAGCCCGGCGTTGCTCAAACCGATGCTGCAATATGGTTTGCACCTCGGTCAGCAAGCTGAAATGGTCACCGACAGTTTGCGTGCGCTGTTCCTTGAGGCCTGCGGTTACGAGACCAAGGTCTTCGAGTTCATCTCGCTGGATCACACCAACAAGAACAAGATGATTCTGGCAGTGAAGCGCGCCGAGCCGGTGGACCCGGCTCAGCTGTTGGTGAAGATCGAAGAGTTGAAAGCCTTCTACAACATCAGCGAGCACTGCCTGGAAACCCTGCTGCGCGCCGACGGTTTCCTGGCCTGACCTAGACCCTGTGGGAGCGAGCCTGCTCGCGAAAGCGGACTGACAGTCAACGATGATGTTGGCTGTTACGGACCCTTCGCGAGCAAGCTCGCTCCCACATTTGATTTCACCGCAGTCTTGCGGCCGAGCATGACGGTGGCAATCACGCCAC
The DNA here is from genome assembly GCF_059429415.1 of Pseudomonas sp. CH61. NCBI lineage: Bacteria > Pseudomonadati > Pseudomonadota > Gammaproteobacteria > Pseudomonadales > Pseudomonadaceae > Pseudomonas > Pseudomonas sp. CH61. Next base: position 714,271 of record NZ_CM182098.1, read on the forward strand.
ACGCAAACACCCAGGTAATCGGCTCGACATGTTCGCCAAAGAACAACGCCGAAAACGCGATGGTGAAGAAGATCTGCAACAACTGGATCTGACTGACCCGGGCGATGCCACCCATGGCCAGCCCGGCGTACCAGGCAAAGAAGCCGAGAAACTGCGAAAACAGCGCCACATACCCGAACGCCCACCAGGCCTTGGCCGACACCGCGCCCTGATGTTGCAGCGCCAGATACAGCACCGGCCCGATCAACAACGGCGTCGACAGCACCAGCGCCCAGCAGATCACCTGCCAGCCGCCCATCTCCTTGGCCAATCGGCCGCCTTCGGCGTAGCCCAGCCCCCCGACGGCAATCGCGCCGAGCATCAGCAGATCACCTGCTTGAATACTGCCGGCTCCGGTGTACAACGCATAACCGAGCACCAATGCACTGCCCAACGCCGCGCAGGCCCAGAAGGCTTTTGACGGCCGCTCGTGGGACAACCATGCGGCATATAGCGCCACGCACAGCGGTTGCAGCCCGTTGACCAAGGCACCGTGCGACGCCGGCAGCGTTTGCATGGCCCATGCCGACAACACCGGAAAACCCAGAATCACCCCGGCGATCACCAGACTCAGGCCTTTGACTTGCTGCCACGTCGGCCATTTCTCGCGGCGCCATAACAACAGCGCCGCCGCCGGGATCGCCGCGAACAACGCGCGGCCCAAACCGTTGAGCAGCGGATGCAGTTCCTGCACCACGATGCGAGTGAAGGGCAGGGTGAGGCTGAAAATCACCACGCCGAGCAGGCCGAGGGCCATGCCGGTGTTTTCGCGCGAGGACATGATGGGAACCGGAATTGAAGGTGGTTGGGAATGACCTTCATCAAGCCATAAACCGGGCGGTTCGGGCTGTTACAGCTAGGCACAGACTTAGGCGTACAGTTTGAGGGCCTCTTCGCGAGCAGGCTCGCTCCCACAGGGGAATGCATTTCAAATGTGGGAGCGAGCCTGCTCGCGAAGAACGATGACACGGTCTCAGGTAGTAGCCGGTTGTTACCCGACCTCGCGGATAAGTTCTACCTTGAACACTCCCAAGCGTTCCCCCAGAGGAGTCCTCCCCATGGCCGCGAAAAAGATCCTGATGCTGGTCGGCGATTACGTCGAAGACTACGAAGTGATGGTGCCGTTCCAAGCCCTGCAAATGGTCGGTCACACCGTCCACGCCGTGTGCCCGGACAAGGCTGCCGGCAAGACTGTGCGCACCGCGATCCATGATTTCGAAGGCGATCAGACCTACAGCGAAAAGCCCGGTCACCTGTTCGCCCTCAACTTCGACTTCGCCAAGGTCAGCGAGGCCGATTACGACGCGCTGCTGATCCCCGGCGGCCGTGCCCCGGAATACCTGCGCCTGAACGAAAAAGTCCTCGATCTGGTGCGCGCCTTCGACAAGGCCGGTAAACCGATTGCCGCCGTCTGCCACGGCGCACAACTGCTGGCAGCGGCGGGCGTGCTTGAAGGTCGCGAATGCAGCGCCTATCCGGCCTGTGCGCCGGAAGTGCGACTGGCGGGCGGTACGTACATCGACATTCCGGTGACGGACGGCCACGTTCAAGGCAATCTGGCCACTGCACCGGCGTGGCCGGCGCATCCGAACTGGCTGGCCGGTTTCCTTGGCTTGCTCGGCACCAAAATCACCCTGTAACGAGGATCCGCCGATGTGCGAGCTCTACGTCAAGGCTGACCCGATTCTCTACGAGTCACGCTCGCGCTCGCTGCGCATCTGCGGCGTGGTGACCACGTTACGCCTGGAGAATCAGTTCTGGGACATCCTCAGCGAAATCGCCGAAGTCGATGGCATGACCACCAACCAATTGATCGCCAAGCTGTATGAAGAGGTGATGGATTATCGCGGGGAGGTCGTGAACTTCGCCTCGTTCCTGCGGGTGAGTTGTATGCGCTATCTGAGTCAGCGGCGGGTGAGTGCGCCGGAGTTGTCGGTGGTGCGGGCGGTGGTGAAATAGCCGGCACCGAGTTGCCTCATTCGCGAGCAGGCTCGCTCCCACAGTAGTTCTTCAGTGAACACTCAGTATCCAGTGTGGGAGCGAGCCTGCTCGCGAAGGGGCCGGTACAGGCGACAGATAATCAGGACTGGTCTTTACTCTGAAGCGCGAAATCTCTCAATCGCCAAGGAGCAACGAGCATGTCCGGATGGTACGAACTCAGTAAAAGCAGCAACGGCCAGTTCAGGTTCGTGCTGAAAGCGGCAAACGCCGAAACGATTCTGACCAGCGAGCTGTACACCACTCGCGCAGCGGCCGACGGCGGTATCGCTTCGGTGCAAACCAACAGCCCGCTGGATGAACGCTACGAGAAGAAGTCGACGAAGGACGGCCATCCGTACTTCAATCTGAAAGCGGCCAATCACCAGGTCATCGGCAGCAGCGAAGCGTATTCATCGGATGCGGCGTGCGATAAAGGCATTGCCAGCGTCAAGGCGAACGGGCCGAGCAAGGTGATCAAGGACAAGACTTTGCCGGTCCTCTAAATTCACCACATCCCCCTGTAGGAGTGAGCCTGCTCGCGATAGCGGTGGGTCAGTCGATACATGCTCAGCTGATCCACCGCTATCGCGAGCAGGCTCACTCTTACATTGTTTTTTGTGGTGTCAGTAAGATCAGCGCAGGGTTTTCAGGATCGTTTGCAGCTGAGTCTGGCCCGCTTCACTCAGCGGAAATACCGGCAAACGTGGATCGCCCGATTCAAGCCCGGTCTGCCGCAACCCGGCCTTGATCGTCGCCGGCAACCCACCCTTGAGAATGAAATCCAGCAGCGGCAATTGGCGGTAGAACAGATCCCGTGCCCGATCCAGATCGCCCGCCATGGCCGCCTCATAAAGATCCAGGTTCAACTGCGGAATAAGGTTCGGCGCCGCTGTGCACCAGCCCTTCGCCCCGGCGGCAAACGCCTCCAGCGCCAGCGGATTGCAGCCGTTGTAGAACGGCACCTGGCCTTCGCCGAGCAATTGCAGCTTGTGCATGCGCTGAATATCGCCGGTGCTCTCCTTGACCATGGTCACGTTTTCCACGCCATTGACGATGCGTAGAATCAAATCCACCGACATGTCGGTGCCGCTGGTGGCCGGGTTGTTGTAGAGCATGATCGGCACGCCGATGCTCTCGCCGATGGCGCGGTAGTGCGCGAGGATTTCCGCTTCAGTAAGTTTCCAGTACGAAGCCGGCAGTACCATCACCACGTCGGCACCATGGGCTTCAGCAAAACGTGCGCGGCGTACGGCTTTGGCGGTGGTCAGGTCGGAAACGCTGACGATGGTCGGTACGCGTCTGGCCACGTGCTTGATGCTGAATTCGGCGACCTGATCCCACTCCGCATCGCTCAGGTAAGCGCCTTCGCCGGTGCTGCCCAATGGCGCGATGGCGTGGACGCCGCTGGCGATCAGGCGATCGATCGATTGACCGAGAGCGGGCAGATCCAGCCCTTCGCCGTTGGCGCCGAACGGGGTGATGGTGTAGCCGATGATGCCGTGAATAGTGGACATGGGAATCTCTCCGTAACAGGTTTCAGTTCAGGCAATCGGCGTGTTGGCGCAGGTTCTGCCGGGCGTAGTAGTTGAAGGCGGCGGCGTGGCGTTTCGGCTTGGCGATCCAGTCATGAGCTTCGCGGCCCAGTTCGGGAATGATCGGTTTGATCGTGCCCGCCGCCATCGCCAGCAGTTGCAGCTTGGCCGCGCGTTCGATCAATTGGGCGATGACACACGCCTCTTCAATCGTTGTGCCGGTCGACAGCTGACCGTGGTGCGAAAGCACAATCGCGCGTTTGTCGCCCAGTGCACCGGCAATCAACTCGCCTTCTTCGTTACCCACCGGTACACCCGGCCAGCCTTCGAGAAACGCGCAGTCGTCGTACAGCGGGCACAGATCCATGTGGGAAATCTGCAGCGGCACCTCCAGCATCGACAGCGCAGCGACGTGGGTCGGGTGAGTGTGGATGATGCAGTTCACATCCGGACGGGCGCGGTACACCCAGCTGTGGAAACGATTGGCCGGGTTGGCCATGCCGTGACCTTCGAGGACTTCCAGGTCTTCGTTGACCAGCAGCAGATTGCTTGCAGTAATTTCGTCGAAACCCAGGCCCAATTGCTGAGTGTAATAGGTGCCGGGTTGCGGCCCACGGGCGGTGATTTGCCCGGCCAGACCTGAGTCGTGACCGTTCTCGAAGAGAATCCGGCAGGTCAGGGCCAGCTTTTGCCGATCGGTCCACGTATTATCCACGAGGCTTTTTTGCATCTGGGTCAGCGCTTGCTTGACCAGTTGGTCTTTGGGTAGTGCTAATGTCTTGGCCATGTCTGTGTCCTTTGGGTGATTGCAAATGACACGAAAGAGTCTATATGACACAAAGTGTCATTGGCAAGCACAAATCGTCGCTTCCTTGCTGGAATAACCGCTGCGCATGTCTATCCGTTTGAAATTATTGAGAAAAAAACTTGGCGTTACTCTTGAGGCACTGGCCGAAAAATCCGGCATGACCAAGAGTTATCTGTCCAAAGTCGAACGCGGGCTGAACACCCCGTCGATTGCTGCTGCGTTGAAACTGGCGAAAGCGCTGAATGTGAAAGTCGAGGAATTGTTCTCCGAAGACAACGTCAGCCTCGACAGCTACAGCCTGGTGCGCAGCCACGAGCGTCAGTCATTGGCGGCGAATGATCAAAGCCCGGGGTATGCCGTGCTGGCGCATCAGGTCAGCGAGCGCAACCTGCTGCCGTTCATCATCTACCCGCCAAAAGAGTTCAGCGACAAGACCTTCAAGGAGCATTTGGGCGAGGAGTTTCTGTTCGTCCACGAAGGGCAGGTCGAAGTGGATTTCATGAACGAGAAGGTGCTGCTGGAGCGCGGTGATGCGCTGCATTTCAATGCGCAGAAACCGCACCGGATCAGATCGGTGGGGGATGTGCAGGCGCAGTTGCTGGTGGTGGTGCATAGCGCTGAAGATTGAGGCGCGCCCAAAAGCTTCGCGAGCAGGCTCGCTCCCACAGGGGAATGCGATCCAAATGTGGGAGCGAGCCTGCTCGCGAAGGCGTCAGTCAGGCCTGCATCAAACCTCGACGGGCACCGACAACTTCGGATTCCCCAATGCATGGCTCTTCGCATCAAAAAACCGCAACTCAACCCCCGTCCCCTCAAACACCTGCGCGTAATGCCGCTTCTGATGCTGAACAAACGCCGCACTGCGCGGGTAAATCGAGATCGCCACCGTCGCAGGTTTCGCCAAGCGCAGCGCCCGAACGATATGCGCATCCTGCTCGCCCAACGCATGGCCAAAAATGCACAGACTGCCGCCATGCCCGAGCAATTGCTCATAACAGAACGACAGATAATCCGAACTGCGAATGGTCTTGAGCTTGTCTGCACTCGGCCCTTCGGTAACGAACAGCGGCACGTCATCCAGCGTCTTGATCGTATTGTTGATCGCGAAACTGCCGAGCAGCGTGCCTTCGGTCGAGGTCAGCTTGCGCGCGGTGCCGTCCTGGTTGCGCACCAGATGCAGACCACCGTGCAGGTACAGCAGGCGCGGTTGGTCGGTGGCCGTTTCGCTCAGATCGAAACTCGCATTGGCGCCGTTGAACAGATCGTCGATGGCATCGCTTTGGTGTTGCAGCGCCCAGTAGTTGAGCAAGTCGTAATTGGTGGTGAACACCGTGCGATAGCGCGCCAGTTCTTCGTTCAACGTCGCCAGCGTCGAAGGCTTCACCAGTCGCCAAGGAATGTGCACCGCGTGCACGGTGTTGATCAGCGCTTCCTTGATCGCGTAATAGCGGTTGCGCGGCGCCGCTGAGCTGATGGCCAACGCCTTGTTGACCCGGCTGGTGGTTTTCAGCGCGCCGAGGACCTGCTCGAAGCTGCGCGTCTGCATCGCGTCGAACACCGCCAGTTCCGACGGGCTCAGTGGTTTTTCTTCCACGGTACGGGCGTTTTCGAACAGCGAGTCGTAGCCGAAATCGTCCCACACCGCACGACTGGCACCATTGCCCACCAGCAAGCCGTTGAAGTCGGTCGCGGCGCGCAGGGTGTTCCAGTCTTCAAGGCTGGCGTCGACATCGAGAAAATCGGTCATTGCGTAGGCGGTCTCAAAACAAAGGGGCTGATGGGCGGCGACTTTATCACGAGCGGGCATTGAGCCAGATCAACATCGCTCGTGACCGATCGGTCGATGCTGTGTCTATCCGCCGAACCGGAGCAGTCGATTCGGCCCCAGTCAGGAGACGCGCGCATGACCAGTACCTTTTTCATTCCGGCGGTAAACATCATGGGCAATGGTTGCCTCGACGAAGCCATGGTTGCCATTCGCAACTATGGTTTTCGCAAGGCGCTGATCGTCACCGACACCGGGCTGGCCAAGGCCGGCGTGGCAACCATGGTCGCAGAGAAACTGGCGATGCAGGACATCGATTCGGTGATCTTCGACGGCGCCAAACCCAATCCGAGCATCGCCAATGTCGAGTCGGGCCTGGGGCTGCTCAAGGAAAGTCGCTGCGATTTCGTCGTGTCGCTGGGCGGCGGTTCGCCCCACGACTGCGCCAAGGGTATTGCGCTGTGCGCGACCAACGGCGGTGAGATTCGCGATTACGAAGGCGTCGATCAATCGAGCAAACCGCAATTGCCGCTGATCGCGATCAACACCACCGCCGGCACCGCCAGCGAGATGACCCGGTTCTGCATCATCACCGACGAATCGCGCTACGTGAAAATGGCCATCGTCGACCGCAACGTCACGCCGCTGTTGTCGGTCAACGATCCGGAACTGATGGTCGCCATGCCCAAAGGCCTGACCGCCGCCACCGGTATGGATGCGTTGACCCACGCCATCGAAGCCTACGTCTCGACCGCTGCCAACCCGATCACCGATGCCTGCGCGCTGAAAGCCATGACCCTGATCAGCAACAACCTGCGCCTGGCCGTGCGTGACGGCAGCGACCTCGCCGCGCGGGAAAACATGGCGTACGCGCAGTTCCTCGCCGGCATGGCGTTCAACAATGCCTCGCTCGGTTACGTGCATGCGATGGCGCATCAGTTGGGCGGGTTTTACGACTTGCCCCATGGTGTGTGCAACGCCGTGCTGCTGCCCCATGTGCAGACGTTCAACGCGCTGGTTTGCGCCGATCGCCTGACCGATGTCGCTCACGCCATGGGCGCTGATATCCGAGGTTTCAGCCCGGAGGAGGGCGCGCAAGCGGCGATCACTGCGATCCGTTGCCTGGCCAAAGATGTCGAGATCCCCGGTGGCCTGCGTGAACTCGGCGCCAAGCTCAGTGACATTCCGTTGCTCGCCACCAATGCGCTGAAAGACGCCTGCGGTTTGACCAATCCCCGGGCGGCGGATCAGCGCCAGATCGAGGAGATTTTTCGCAATGCGTTTTGAGCGAGTTTGGCTGGGTGAACGGCCTTAGCGGGGCAGTTCACCCTTTTTTTTGTACAGCGACAACCGTGAATGTGCGGACACGTGCCCAGTCTGATTTTTTGCCGTTGGCACGGTGGATGGCTGAAATTCGATGCTCGCCGAGGGAAAAGCTTACGGGTTTTTCTGTGGCCCAATGTCCCTTCGCGTTGACCACTGCGTAAGCAATCCAGAGGTCCCTGTCCAGATCAAGGATGTCGACCATGCCACCGGGTTGTTGCACGTCTCCTTTGAGAATCACATGTTGACCCAGCGCTTCACCCTCTCGGGGTTCTGCAATCGCCGGCACGTCAAGCCCCGTCTCAAGATCCACGGCGAATGAGCGATCTTCACTCCAGGACGACGCAACGTCATTGTAGGTCTGGCGGGCCTTGATCACATGTAGCCCTACCGCCAGGTCACCGCTGACGCTGAATGCCCAGCGCCCGTTTTTGTTGATTTTACCTTTGCCGTGTAATTGGGTTTCGTCGCTGCTCCAGACCTCGACATCGGCCTCAGGGATACCGCTGCCGAGCAGAAGTGTTGACGGTTTGCGGGTTTCTCCCTGTTCGGGATAGGTCATGTACGGTGCGGGCCACGGCTCGACAGGCGCTTGCGCTTCCAGTTGCATTTTACTCTTTTTGCTCACGTTCATGTCCGCCTCCTGTTACAGACTGATTTGAAGGGAAAGACTGGCATGGGTTTCTTTATTTCGAACCTGTAAAAACTACTAGTTTTTTAGCTTTTTTTGCTTGGTAGGTAATTTCATTTTTGTCTAAAAAACTGTCATTTCTGTCAGTTGTCTAGCGTGGCTTCCTGGGATCGAATGCTCTGACAACGGAGGGCGACTCCGGTCCTTTGAGGAGCACATGAACATGCCGAAAGCCAACGCACGTAAAGCACAATCAGCGGGAGAGTTGGACAGCTCCTTTGGTCTGCGAACACTGAAATTTCCAGGAGCGAGCAAGACCATTGGCACAGCTGTGGCGACGACGCCGTCGGGACAGATTCTGGTCAGCGCAACCGTTGAGGAAGCGGGCCATGCGTATTACGGTCTGGCACGTCTGGATGCCGATGGAAATCCAGACCCGACCTTTGGCAATGCCGGCTACCGTCAGGAGCAATTCGGCAACGGCGTGCCTTCACAGGGCGGACCGTTGATCGTCGACAACAACGGCCGAATCTGGATGTGTGGCCTGATCAACAGAACCGCCACCGATTACCAACAGGTCATCGCTCGATTCAAGCCTGACGGCTCCCTCGATCCTGAGTTTGGTGATGACCAGACAGGCTATAAAATCGTGCCCATGCGTATTCCTGCGCTGACCAATGCGTTTAAAAGCAGCCTGGTTCTGGCAAAATCCGCCCCACAGGTGGCAACGCCAGATCGGTTGCTTTTCGTCACATCCAGAGGGGGCGGCGGGTTACTGACGCGGTTCTTTCTTGATGGTGCGGAAGACGTTGCGTTTGCTGGCAAAGGCTGGATTCATCTGACGCTTCCTGATGTGGCAATTACGTTGCATGGCGTCACGCAGTTGAGCGACGGGGGAATTCTGGTACATGGCAAGACATTAGGGATCAACCAAGGGTTGGTCATGGCTTTTGACAGCGCTGGGGAGGTTGCCAGGTCGTTTGGCCAGAACGGTACTTTGCTGCTGAATTTGCGCCATGCCGGCGCACCGCTCGAAAGCTCGGTGAATCGTATCGTTGGGCAATCGGCGCAGCGTTTGTTGTTGATCGGATCTGCCGTCGAGTCGTCCGCCGGGGAAAAGCGTCAGCATGGCTTCATCAGCGGGATCAACCTCGATGGTCAGTCTGATCCAGCTTTCAATCTCGGCTTGCCGGTGATTACCCCAGCGACGCAGCCACTGGATCTGAAAAGCTGGAGCGCAGGGTTTGCGCTGGATGACTTCCCCGGGCCGCGAATTGTCACGGTCGGCCAGACCTCGGACGGCGAACGACGCTTACTCACGGGCGGCTTTTTGGTCGATGGTGCCGTGGATCCGGCATTTGCTGTCGAAGGCGCCGCCGGTATCGAGTGGATTGCGCAGGACGCCTGTCTGCAGGGTTCGTCAGTGCTGGTGCTGGGGCAGAGAAATGAAGCCGCTCACCTGGTGCGATTGCTGACAGCGGCGAGCTGACCGGTAGGTTCATCGCATTTGCGGCGCCAACCGCACGCAGAGCATCGTACCGACAGCCAGCAACGTACACAGCAGCGACAGGGGCCAGGCTTGTGGGCTGGCGATCAGACTGGCTATCGCACCGATGATCGCTGCCATCAATTGATGAATGAACCCGCTCAGCGCCATCGCATAAGCCCCGGCAATCGGCGCGCCATCGTTGGCGCGGGACAGGCTGATCGGGTAGTTCAATGATTGGCCAAACACCGCCACGCAATACGGTAGCCAAAACAGTAACGCGATGGAACTGGCTGTCAGACTGCCCAGCAACATCACGCTGCTACCTGCCAATACCAAACCTGCGCCGACGGTCATCAACCACGCCTGACCGGTACGCAGCACAAAGTGGTTGACCGCCAGCGCGCCGAGAAAATAGGCAGCGCTGATCGGCCAGCCGAGCAGGCCGTAATCCACCGACGACCACGCGAACGGCCCCTGCAGAATCAGTGGTGCCGCCGTGTTGAAAGCGATGATTACGCCGTAGCCCAAACCACCGGCCAGAGCTGGCAGCAGAAACGCCCGGTGCAAAAAAATCTGCCGATAAGCTGACCACGATGAGGCGCTGGCCGGTTCGTCAGCCATCGCCGGGAAAGCGATTCGCGACACAATCAACGCCATCAACAGGCACGTCACGCCGAGCAAATGGAAAATCGCCTGCCAACCCAGTGTCGCCTCGATGAGCGAACCCACATATTGGCCGATGCCCAGCGCAACCACGAAGGAAATCGAAATCCACGACAACGCCTTGGCCAGCAGATCGCCGCGAAAGCTGTCGCGGATCAGCACCCGCGCCATCACCGAAATACCGCTGGCACCGACGCCTTGTAACAGGCGCAACAGCAAAAACGATTCAAGCGTCGAACCTCGCGGCAACGCCAGATTGGCCAACCCGTAAATGACCAGCGCTGCCAATAACACCGGTTTGCGTCCGATGCGCTGAGCCAGACTGCCCCAGAACAACATCGGCAGCGCCATGCCGATCAGGTACAGCGACAACCCCCACGACACCTGTGCAGGTTCCGCACCCAGGTAAAGGGCAATCTCCGGCAACGCCGGCAAATAAATACTCATGCCCAACTGGGCGAGGAAAACCGTGCAGCAGGTGATCAGGAGGGTGACGCTGGCGTTCATGAGTCGTCCCTGTTTTCAGTCGTCGAGATCGCAACGGTGGGCGCGTAACAGACTGGTGATCACCTCACAGAAGCGCCGGATCAGTGCCGGCTGCATGTCCGCGCGCAGCGTAATACGGATGGCTGCCTTGCCTTGTGCGACCACCGGGAAAAAGACCGCGCTGGCGAAAAATCCCTGTCCGGCCAATTCACTGGCAATGCGATTGGCCACGGCAGCCTGTCCGCATTTGATCAACCGAATGGCCATGTTGCTGTGGCATTGATCGGTGGCGATCAGACTGTCGAAGAGGCGAATATTAACCTGAAGAGCTGCCTTTTACGCGCAGGGCGGTGATGGCGCCTTCGAGCAGGGCGGGGTGATGATCGAGCCCAAGGTATGAGGTCGTACAGAAATGGTGAAACTCACGTCCGTACTGATCAAGCAGGTGGTTGGGACTCTGCACTGCAACATTGAGACCGGCGACGTTGCTCTGTTCGGCGATGTCCCAATCGAAGTCGGCCAGGGCGATGATTTTGCGAAAATTGGAATACAGATCGGGCGTGTGCAACGGAAGATTCACAGGCGACAGTCCTTGAGTGTAGCGATCCATAGGGTGTTGCAATTTGTGTGTGTTGCCAGACTTTACAGAGCGCAAAGTCCGGCAAAAATCGGCTGTTTCCGCGAATCCTGAGAGGCGACGGAGTTTTGTTTGTAGGGCGAAGCCTCGAAAATCTGTCGAGCAATCATCTGTCTGACTTGGCTGAAAATCGGGCTATCCTGCCGATACTGACCAACCCAAGTCATTGAGCCTCCCATGCTGCAAAAAAGCCTGATCCGCCGCCTCGACCTGATCACCCTGCAACTGTTTGTCGCCGTCCACGAAGAGGGTACGCTGACCCGCGCGGCCTCGCGCGAAGCCATCGCGGTGTCGGCGGCCAGCAAGCGCCTGATGGAGCTGGAAGAGGCGCTCGGGATCAGCCTGTTCGTGCGCCAGGCCAAGGGCATGACGCTGACCCCGGCCGGGGAAACCTTGCTGCATCATGCCCGGCAGATGCTGTTCAACGTCGAGAAAATGGGCCTGGAACTCGGCGAACACAGCCACGGTGTGCGCGGTTATGTGCGCATGCTGGCGAACCTGTCGGCGATCATTCAGTTTCTTCCCGAAGACTTGCGCGACTTCTCCGCGCAGCACCCGCAGGTAAAGACCGACCTTGAAGAGCGGCCCAGCGCCGGAGTGATTCAAGGCGTGCTCGATGGCGTGGCAGATCTCGGTATTTGTTCCAGCGACAGCGACACCAAAGGCCTGCACAGCGTGTTGTACCGTCAGGACAAACTGCTGGTGGTGATGCTGCCGGAACATCCGTTGGCGGCGCGCGAGTCGGTGGCGTTCGCTGAAACGCTCGACAGCGACTACGTCGGACTGCATGCCGCCAGTTCGATCAACATGCGTACTCACGCGGCGGCGCGACAGGCCGGCAAAGTCCTGCGCATTCGCATTCATGTGCCGGGGTTCGATGCGGTGTGCCGGATGGTTCAGGCCAACATGGGCATCGGCATCTTGCCGCAGCGTGCTTATGAACTGTTTGGTCAGGCGTTGGGGTTGCACGCGGTGCCGTTGACGGATGACTGGTCGGATCGCGCGTTGATTGTGGTGGTGCGCGATGAGGCGGGATTGTCGCCGGTGAGCCGGATGTTGTTTGAGCATTTGCGGGGGCAGGGCGCATAGATCTTCAGTGAATGTCCCGGCCTCTTCGCGAGCAGGCTCGCTCCCACAGTGGATATGTGTTGAGCACAGAATCTGCAGCCGCCACGAAACCCTGTGGGAGCGAGCCTGCTCGCGATGACTGACTTGAATTCACCACATCACCTTTGAGCGTTCGCATTTGGCGAACGCCCATTGCCGAGAGACGGCTGGATTGCCCGATCATCGTTCCTCTAGCCTTGGCGCATATTCCAAGAACAAGAGGTACCCCGCGATGACTGCCCCTTTGAGTGCGATCAAAGTGATCGAGATCGGCACGCTGATTGCCGCGCCGTTTGCCGCGCGCATGCTCGCCGAGTTCGGCGCCGAGGTGATCAAGATCGAAGCCATGGGTCAGGGCGACCCGCTGCGCAAATGGCGCAAGCTGCACCAAGGCACGTCGCTGTGGTGGTACCTGCAATCACGCAACAAGAAATCGCTGGCACTCAATCTGAAATCCGCCGAAGGCATCGAGTTGGTCAAGCAACTGGCCAGCGATGCCGACGTCATCATCGAAAACCTACGCCCCGGTGCGCTGGAGAAACTTGGCCTCGGCTGGGACGTGCTCCACGCGCTGAACCCCAATCTCACCCTCGTGCGCATTTCTGGCTATGGCCAGACCGGCCCGTACCGCGATCGCCCTGGTTTCGGCGCGATCGGCGAGGCCATGGGCGGCATTCGTTACACCACTGGCACCCCCGGTTCGCCACCGGCACGGGTCGGCGTCAGCCTCGGCGATTCGCTGGCCTCGCTGCACGCGGTGATCGGCGCGTTGATGGCGCTGCTGCGGGTCAAGACCGGGCAGGGCGGCGGGCAGATTGTCGATGTGTCGCTGGCCGAAAGCGTGTTCAACGTCATGGAAAGCCTGGTGCCGGAATACGACATGCTTGGCCATGTCCGCGAACGCAGCGGCGGCGCCTTGCCAGGCATTGCACCGTCGAACACTTACCTCACGGCGGATGGCGCTTACGTGGTGATCGCCGGCAACAGCGACCCGATCTACAAACGTCTGATGCAAACCATTGGCCGTGATGACCTGGCGCAAGCAGCAGAATTCGCTCACAACGATGGCCGTGCGGCCAAGAGCGGTTTGCTCGACGCCGCGATTACCCATTGGACCAGCAGCCTGCCGATCGACGACGTGCTCGCGGCGCTGGAGGCCGCTGAAGTGCCGGCCGGGCGCATTTATTCGGTGGCCGACATCGTTGCCGACCCGCACTATCAGGCACGGGACATGCTGCTCAACGCCGAACTGCCCGGCGGTGCAACAGTGAAGATGCCCGGCATCGTCCCGAAACTCTCGGAAACCCCCGGCGGCGTGAACTGGTCGGGGCCAAAACTCGGCCAGCACACCGACGGTATTCTTGCCGGCCTCGGCCTGACTGAACTCGACATCGAACGCCTGAAAAGCCAAGGGGTGGTGCAATGATCACGGACTATTCGCAAACCCTGATCGTCCAGGAAGTCTCGCCGCGCGATGGTTTGCAGATCGAGCCGACCTGGGTGGAAACCGCTGACAAGATCGCCCTGATCGATCAGCTGTCGCTGGCCGGTTTCAGCCGGATCGAAGCCGGCTCGTTCGTCTCGCCGAAAGCCATTCCGGCGCTGCGTGACGGCGAGCAAGTCTTCACTGGCATTCAACGACAGTCGGGGGTGATTTACGTCGCGCTGATTCCCAACCTCAAAGGTGCGCAGCGTGCGTTGGCGGCGGGTGCCGATGAACTGAATCTGGTGATGTCCGCCAGCCAGACGCACAACATGGCCAACATGCGCATGCGCTGCGAGGATTCGCTGGCGGCGTTTGCAGAGATTGTCGCGTTCGCCAGCGGTTCCGGCGTGCGCCTCAACGGCAGTATCGCGACGACGTTCGGTTGTCCGTTCGAAGGCCAGATCGACGAGGATCGCGTACTGCAAATCGTCGATGCTTATCAGGAACTCGGCATTGCCGGCATCACCCTCGCCGACACCACCGGCATGGCCAATCCGCGTCAGGTGGATCGCCTGGTGCGGCGGGTGTTGCAGCGGGTTTCACCGGCTGATCTGACCCTGCATTTCCACAACACCCGTGGTCTGGGTCTGTGCAATGTGCTGGCGGCCTATGAGGCGGGGGCGCGGCGTTTCGATGCGGCGCTCGGTGGTCTCGGTGGCTGTCCGTTTGCGCCAGGCGCGTCGGGGAATATCTGCACCGAAGATCTGGTGAACCTGTGCGATGAGATCGGTATTCACACCGGCATCGATTTGCCGCTGCTGCTGAAACTCTCGCGTGGCCTGCCGGATCTGCTGGGCCACGAAGTCCCCGGCCAACTGGCCAAGGCCGGACGCAACTGCGACCTGCACCCGATCCCCACCTGACAACACCAATCCACTGTGGGAGCGAGCCTGCTCGCGAATGCGTCGCGTCAGTCGACATCAAAGGTGAATGACACATCGCCTTCGCGAGCAGGCTCGCTCCCACAGAAAAGCGCTCCACAGTGAGTGTGAAAACCAGACAACAAAAACAATCGGACGCCCACCGGCAGTCCGTCTGGAGAAAAGCCATGAGCCTCAATGTAATGGAGGCGGGCGCAAGTCCGTCCGTCGATCACGACGCCGAAAAAGCCCTGGTCAGCAAAGTCGCCTGGCGCCTGATGCCGCTGATCATGGTCTGCTACCTGTTCGCCTTTTTCGACCGCATCAACATCAGCTTCGCCAAGTTCCAGTTGCAGACCGACCTGAGCCTGAGCGACACCGCGTACGGCCTCGGCGCTGGGCTGTTCGTGGTCGGTTACGTGCTGTTCGAAGTGCCGAGCAACATGATGCTGTACAAGGTTGGCGCGCGCCGCTGGATTGCCCGAATCATGATGTCCTGGGGCGTGGCGACGGCGGCGATGGTGTTCGTCAACAGTGAATGGCAGTTTTACGCGCTGCGCTTTGTGATTGGCGCAATGGAAGCCGGGTTTGCCCCAGGTGTGCTGTATTACCTGACGCTGTGGTTTCCGCAGCACTTCCGTGGCCGCATCACCTCAATGCTGTTTCTGGCTTCGGCGTTTGCCGGGCTGGTCGGCGCGCCGTTCTCCGGGCTGGTGCTGGAGCACCTCGACGGCGTGCTGCAAATGCGCGGCTGGCACTGGCTGTTCCTGCTCGGCGGCGTACCGTGCATCGGTCTCGGTTTTCTGGTGCTGATGCTGCTCAAGGATCGTATCGAGGATGCGCACTGGCTGACGGCTGACGAGAAAAAATTGCTCTCCAGCCGCATCGCCCAGCATGAGCCGCACAAGAGTGGTGGTTCGTTGCTCGCGGCGTTGAAGATTCCCGGTTTTCTGACCTTGGGTCTGATCTACTTTCTGATTCAGGTCGCGTCCTACGGTTTGAATTTCTGGGCGCCGCAATTGATCCGCAGCGCCGGCACCGAGAGTCCGGTGATGATTGGTCTGCTGACGGCGATTCCGTACATTTGCGGGGCGATCAGTATGGTGGTGATCGGGCGTTTGTCGGATGCCACCGGTGAGCGGCGCAAGTTTGTCGCCGGGTTGGTGATCGTCGGCGCGATCGGCTTTTTCAGTGCGGGAATTTTCGCCAGCCACACGACGTTTCTGATCGTCGCTCTTGGCTTGCTCGGCGCCGGGATCATTGCCTCGATTCCGAGCTTCTGGACCTTGCCTCCGAAGTTGCTCGCCGGTGCTGGCGCTGGTGCGGCGGGCGGGATTGCGGTGATCAACACCCTTGGGCAATTCGGCGGAATTGTCAGCCCGGTGATGGTCGGGCGGATGAAGGATCTGACCGGTAGCACCACGCCGGCGCTGTATGTGATTGGCGTGGCGGCGCTGATTGCGGCGGCGTTGCTATTGTGGGGATTGCCGCAGAAATTGCGCACGCTAGACAAGTTCTGATATTTGCGGCGCCTGCAATGACGCTTTCGCGAGCAGGCTCGCTCCCACATGTGATCGCATTTCTCCAGTTGGAATTCGGCCCCTGTGGGAGCGAGCCTGCTCGCGAAGACTGACTTCCAGACACTGATAAATCACGGATTGATTCCATCAGTTAACAGCCACCCCATTTTTCTCAAACACACGAATCGACACCACCCTGGCAATCGCCAACATCGCCAACATCGCCCGCAACGCCGTCAACGACTTCTCGCTACCAAGCGGGAAATGCACTTTGGTTTACTGATGATTCGGTTGAAAGGGCCGATACAGCAGGGGATAGTGCGCGGCTGAAAAGTGCTCAAGGAGCGGGAAGTGACAGTGAAGTCTGGCTGGATCGGGTGTGCGGTATTGTGCGGGTGGTTGCTGGCGGGGCAGGCTTTGGCCGATTGCACGCCACCAGCGGTGTCTGGAAACTGGGACTTTGGCCAGTGCAAGGATTGGCCTGCTTATCCAGGGCTGACCATTTCTTCGCTATTGAAGTTTGAGCCGGATCCAGTTGACGCCGATGGCGATAAGATTGGCTCTTACGATTTAGGTTTATCCGTTTTATCGGCAGACGACCCAACCCCCATCGCCACTTACCATCAACCTGCTGCATTTTTTTCTGATGCGTTCGCGCTGGATAGCGTGCAGATCGACACCGCGCGTTACAAACTCACGCCTGAACTTCGTGCGTTTGGTATTCGGGCAAATTTCAAAGGCTCGTCTCGCGTTAATCCATTGGATGAAACCGTGCTGTCGCTCTATGTGAAAGAGGGAAGCAAACTGCGTCCTGTGTTGGATCGATTAGTGGTTTACCGCTTCAGTGGTGAATGGGACGGCAATTGCGCGGGAGAACGCGCGACCACTGTTCGCACGCTCGAAATGGGTAAAACCAGCTCTCATGGTTTTGCCGACCTTGTCGTTAAATCAGTCACCACCGGTCTCGTCGGAGAAGGATCGCCTGACAATTGCGAAATGAAGACTACGACCGACAAACCCGTGCTGACCACGTTCCGCTACGACGGAAAAGCTTACGTCCTGCCGCAAAGCTTCAAAGGCTTGTAATCGGCCTGCTCAACACGACTTTTATCAAGGAAGAACAATGCTCACTCCAACCAGACTTCTGATTTCCCTTGGTTTGCTGGCCATCACCACCCAAACCCAAGCCGCTTGCACCACCCAGGGTTTTGACGGCAAATTCATGTCGCGTTGCAATGTCTGGCCGGCTTTCCCGAGTCAGGCGATTTCGGTCAAGTCCACCTACCTGGCTGATGCCGGCGGGGACGATGCCGGAGCCTTCGATCTGGATCTGGCAATCCTCAATGCCAGCGACGCCAGACCCATCGCTACTTATCGTAAGCCGGGCGCCTACAACTCCGATGCCGTGCGTCTTGAGGATGTGCGCATTGATACGGCTCGCTACCGTCTGACGCCGGACGTCCGGGCCTTTGGTCTGCGCTCAAAGTTTTCTCACAGTTCCCACGCCATTCCCTACGAGAAAACCGACCTGGCACTGTACATTCGCGAAGGCAATGAACTGCGTCCGGTGCTGGAGGGCTTGGTGGTTGCCAAGAGCAACGGTGAGTTCATGAATGATTGCGAAGGCTACACAAAGACGATTCGCCGAACCGTCGAGATCGGCCCTTCCAGTCATCATGGTCTGGCCGATTTGATCGTCACCACCAACGGCAACAAAATGAAAAACACGCAGTCGGGTAAAGAGTGTCTTTCCAAGACCACCCGCCTGAAGCAGAAACAGATCACCCTGACCTACGACGGCCAACAATACATCGTCCCCGAAGACCTCAGAGGCTACTGACCCGATGCTCACCGGCCTCAACCACCTGACACTCGCGGTCAACGATTTGCAGCGCAGCCTGGCGTTCTATTGCGATGTGTTGCAGTTGCGCGTCGAAGCCACGTGGGACGCCGGTGCCTACCTGTCGCTGCCGGGGCTGTGGTTGTGTCTGTCGCTTGATCCGCTGCGCTCGAGTCAACCGTGCGCCGATTACACCCATTACGCGTTCAGCCTCAATGCAGCCGATTTCTCCACGTTCGTAGCAAAGCTAAAAGCGGCGAACGTGCAGGAATGGCGCGATAACCGTAGCGAAGGTGCCTCGTTCTACTTTCTCGATCCCGACGGCCACAAGCTCGAAGCGCATGTCGGCGATCTCACTTCACGACTGGCAGCGTGTCGGCAAAAACCGTACGCCGGCATGCGTTTTTACGACGAGTCATGATCAGACACATTTGTCTGTTATAGACTGGCGGCCACGCGTTCTGGCGCTTGCAGGTTTTCCATGACTCCATCGTTGCTAATGGCCGTGCTGGCCTCGGGTTTCATTTACGGGATAACGCCCGGGCCGGGTGTACTGGCGGTGTTCGGCATCGGCGCAGCCCATGGGCGGCGGGCCGGGGCGGGGTTTCTTTGCGGGCATCTGCTCGGCGATGTGGTCTGGTGCAGCACGGCGCTGATCGCGATTGTCGGCGCCCGGGAAATCGGCAGCACTGCGTTTGATGTCCTCGGTGTGCTCAGCGGCTTGTACCTGTTCTGGCTCGGCTGGCGCGCGGTGCGGGCCCAGCGTCGCAATGGTGACGAACCCCAGGGCGCGGCGCGCAATCCGTTCTGGCACGGCATTCTGTTCGGCTTGACCAACCCCAAGGCCTATCCGGTGGCGGTCGCAACGTTCACCGCGCTGCTGTCGAGCCGCGCCGAACTGCTCAACTGGTCGATGCTGCCGGCGCTGATTGCGCTGAGTTTCCTCGGTGGCTTGCTGGCCTACGCTATTCTGATTGGCGTGGTTGGCGCGCAGCGGGTTCGGACCCTGTATCAGCGTCATGAGCTGCTTATCACTCGTTTGTGCGGCGTGATGTTCATCGGTTTTGCCATCAACGCGCTGCTGCATGCGCTGCCGGGGCTGATGCCAAACAAGGCTTGAAGATGTGCGCAGGGATGCGCAATCAAGAGGTCAGGGACGGTTGATCAGTGCTGCATTGCCCGGACACCCACGCTGAACCATGGAAAGCCGAAATTCTGCGCCGTTGGCGAGTTTTATCGACCTCTTGCTGGACGCTGTTTGCGCGGTCGACAAGCAGGGTCGTTTCGTTTTTGTCAGTGCCGCCTGCGAACGGGTTTTCGGTTATTCGCCTGAAGAGTTGATCGGCCGGCAAATGATCGAGCTGGTGCACCCGGCGGATCGTCAACGCACCCTCGCCGCCGCCAACGAAATCATGGGCGGCGAACCCAAGCTCAACTTCGAAAACCGTTACCTGCGCAAGGATGGCAGCGTCGTGCATATCCTCTGGTCGGCGCGCTGGTCGGAAGTCGATCAACTGCGTATCGCCGTGGCGCGCGACATCACCGAACGCAAGCAGGCCGAATCGCGCCAGGCTGCGCTCTATGCGATATCCGAAGCGGCCCATGCCGCAGAAGATCTGCTGGCGTTGTTCAAGCGCATCCACCTGATCATCGGCGAATGGCTGCCAGCGATGAATTTTTCCGTGGCGCTTTACGATGAGCACTGCGCACAACTGAATTTCCCCTATCACGTCGACGATCACGAATTGCAGCCCGAGCGACCGGGCACCGTCACCGGACGTCTGTGTGCGGAAGTGATCCGTAGCGGCCAGCCGATTCTTCTGACACCGGACAGTGCGGATTCACCAGCCGATTTCGCCGAACTGGTGGCCGGGCAGAACGCGCCGTGCTGGCTCGGCGTGCCGTTGAATTCGAAAAACGGCACCATCGGCGCCTTGATCGTCAAAAGCCTTTCCGGCGGCGAGCGCTACACCGAGCAGGACAAGGAACTGCTGCAATACGTTTGCGCCCAGGTCGCCACGGCCATCGAGCGTCAGCAATTGCACGCCCGGCTGCGACGCATGGCGCAATACGATCAACTGACGCAACTGCCCAATCGAGAGTTACTGCGTGATCGCTTGAAGGCTGCGTTGGCCGGCGCTCGCGAGCAATCCGGACACATGGCCTTGTTGTATGTCGACCTGGATCGCTTCAAACAGGTCAACGACACCTTCGGTCATGCCGTCGGCGACATGCTTCTGCAAACCGTGGCCAACCGTCTCAAGGGCTGCGTGCGGGAAACCGACACCGTGGCTCGAATTGGCGGTGATGAATTTGTCGTGCTGCTGCACAGCGTTCAGGCCTCGGAAGATGCTGACAGCGTGGCGGAAAAAATCCGACAGGTGCTGGTGCAACCAATGCGCCTCGATGGGCACAACCTGTACATCGAACCGAGCATAGGCGTCGCCCGCTATCCAGAGCACGGCCGTGAGGAACAACAACTGTTCCGCCATGCCGATCAAGCTATGTATGCCGCCAAACGTTTGAGTCAGCTCTCGCTCAGTAGTTGATCAGACGGCGCCGTTCGT
This sequence comes from Pseudomonas sp. CH61, assembly GCF_059429415.1. Lineage (NCBI taxonomy): Bacteria > Pseudomonadati > Pseudomonadota > Gammaproteobacteria > Pseudomonadales > Pseudomonadaceae > Pseudomonas > Pseudomonas sp. CH61. Next base: position 735,004 of record NZ_CM182098.1, read on the forward strand.
CGCGACAACTGCAACTTTTCTAAACCTTTGCCCGCCATAAAATTCTCAATCTAGGCGGGCACCTGCTCGCCACGATCATTACCAAGAGGTAGAGAATCATGCCTAATTCAAGAAACTCGAACTCGGGAAACTTCGCCAACGATCGAACCAAGGCCTCTGAAGCGGGTCGCAAAGGTGGGAAAACCACCACAACGACCGTCGACAAAGAGCCAAAACCAGACATGGGCCGCAAGCCCGCTCAGAAATCGAAGTAGTCGGTGAAGGTAGTTTTGATTGAGAGGCGGGGGCGTAAGCTCCCGCTTGAATTTCGCAAGTAAGGAGGGCGCGACCATGAGCCGGATGGCCACCCGTATACGCACCATGAGTTTTGCATCGCTGTTGGGCCTGTGTGCCAGCAGTGCTTTTGCCCAGTCGCCCGCCGATTTCATCAACGATGCCTCGGCCAAAGGCATGGCCGACATCGAGGCCAGTCGTCTGGCCCACAGCAAGGCCGAATCGAAAGAGGTCAAGGACTACACCATCATCGTCATCAACGACCGCACCACCGCCAACCAGCATCTGGCGAAAATCGCCAAGAAGCTCGATCTGCCGATTGCGCCGCGCGAGGAACTGGCCGGCAAGGCTAAAGAATTGATGCCGCAAGTAACAGAAGGCGCATCCTTCGATCAGGCCTACGCTGCCAGTCAGGTTAAAGCCACCGAAGAGGCCATCGAGCAGATTCAGCAGGAAGCGCAGACCACCGACGTGCCGGAGATCAAAGCCTTCGCCGACGAGACACTGCCGAAGCTGCAGAGTCATCTGGAAAGGGCTCGCCAGTTACAGGCCAGTCGCTAATCAAGATCAAAGGATCGCAGCCTTCGGCAGCTCCTACACCTGTTTCTGCAGGAGCTGCCGAAGGCTGCGATCTTTTGATTTCAATCCTCAACACTCATTCAAATCCTGCTTGGTCTTGCTCTTCTCGCCCAACCCCTCAAGATTAAAAACCTCACCCTCGCCCAACGAACGGTAGTGCCTGCGCAACGCCTCCAACTGCTTCAGATCCAGCGCCTCCAGCCCAAGCATCGCGTTCTGCGCCTCTTTGGTCACCAAGAGCAATTCATCGATTTTCAAATGGAGAATATCGGTATCGCGGTTCTGCGTGTTCTGGATCAGGAACACCATCAGGAAGGTGATGATGGTAGTCGAGGTGTTGATGATCAGTTGCCAAGTGTCGTTGTAATGAAAAATCGGCCCGCTCAAGCCCCACAGACCGATCAGGATCAATGCGCCCATGAAGGTCTTGGGACTACCGGCCACCATCGCGAGCTTCTGGGAGATTTTTGCGAATTTCATAGCGGTGTTCCTTATTGGGAAGAGTCTTGAAATTCAGACATCTGTGGCTGGTGGAAAATTCTAATTACAAATCCGCCCACGTCACCGGACGTTGGTAGGGCAGGCAGGCGCGCTAGATCGCGGTATCGTGTCGAGCCGCCAAAATGTCCCGACAGGAGAACGCAATGAGTTGGTCCGCCAAACAATACGTCGCTTTCGAAGATGAACGCTCCCGCCCGGCCCGCGATCTGCTGGCGGCGATTCCCACGCCTGAAGCGCGAACAGTGGTCGATATCGGTTGCGGTCCCGGCAATTCGACGGAGCTGCTGGTGCAGCGTTTTCCTGGGGCGAAGGTCAGCGGGCTGGACAGCTCGGCAGACATGATCGACGCGGCTCGCAAGCGCTTGCCGGATTTGCGCTTCGCTGTCGCCGAGATTGATAAATGGGCCGATGCCGGGCCGTTTGATGTGATCTTCGCCAACGCCGTGTTGCAGTGGGTGCCGGATCACGCGATGTTGTTGCCGGCGTTGGCCCGCAAGTTGTCGGCAGGCGGCAGTCTGGCGATCCAGATGCCGGATAACCTCAATGAACCGTCTCACCGTTTGATGCGTGAAGTCGCTGCGAATGGTCCGTGGGCGAGCAAGCTTTCCGGCGCTGCGGGGCAGCGCACCGACATGGCGAGTGCCAGCGATTATTTCTCGATGCTGCGACCACACTGTACGCGGGTCGATGTGTGGCGTACGACCTATCACCATCAACTGTCAGGCGGGGCGGCGGGGGTGGTGGAGTGGTTCAAGGGCAGCGGGTTGATTCCGTTTTTGAGTCCGCTGACCGAGGCGGAAAAGGCGCAGTACCTGGAGCAGTATCTGGCGGAGGTTGAGAAGGCTTATCCGGCGCTGGCGGATGGTTCGGTGCTGTTGCCATTTCCACGCTTGTTTATCGTTGCGACTCGCTGAAATAAATTGGACCATTGTTCGGCTGGAGATTTTGGGTGCGGTTGCGGACTCCCCCTCACCCCAGCCCTCTCCCGAGGGAGAGGGAGCCGATGCGTGTCGCTTCCAAAACCTGAGTTCGCCTCGATTTCGCACGTCGGCGTAGATCGTACTGACACTGCGGTCAGTCCCCTCTCCCTCTGGGAGAGGGCTAGGGTGAGGGGCTTTAAGGTCACCGCTGCACCGCCACCAACATCATCATCGGCCGCTCCCGCTCTTCCGCCAGCGCAGGTTGCGCCGCGACCTCCGCTTCGCTCGGCCCCCATTCATTGACATGTCGAATCGAGAACCCCGCATCGATCAGCGAATTGAGCAATGTCCCGACCGTACGATGCTGCTTGATCACGCCCTCAGCCAGCCAGTTCGTCACCCGCTCACCCTCCAACTGATAACTGTCCAGCGGCCAACGCTTGTTACCTTCACTATCCACAAGCCAACCCGGATTACGCGGCGCCATAAAGATTGGATGCTCAATGGAAAACACAAAGTGCGAACCCGGTTTCAGCGCCGCGTACAGGTGCGCAAACAGCGCCGGCAGATCCTTGATGTAGTGCAGCGCCAGTGAGCTGTAGGCCAGATCAAAACTGCAGGCTGACAGATCGAGCTGTTCCAGATCGGCGCGCTCATAGCGAATATTCGCCGCCGTCGTGGTTTCCCGCGCGCGCCCCAGCATTTTCTCCGAGACATCCAGCCCCAAGACACTGGCCGCGCCATTCTCAATGGCCCAGCGACTGAACCAGCCATAACCGCAGCCCAGATCCACCACGTTCAAGCCGTGCATGGATGGCAACAGCGCCTTGAGCGCCGGCCACTCCGGCGCCGCGTCGAGGCCGCCGATGGAGCGGTTCATCTGGCTGTAGCCCTGGAAAAACTCGGGATCGTCGTAAATGTTTTGCGTCATGGTGAAGTGCTCTTTTGAGTTCGATCGTCAGCGGCAACGTGGCCGCGATTGGAATCCCTCGAAAGTGATGGCGCGTATTCGTCGATGGCCGCGCAGGGGGAGGGTGGTGGCTGATAGGGAAATGCTAGTCGGTCGAGAGGAAGGTGAAAAACGATGGAGTGTTGTGGATCTGTAATGTCAGAAAATGCTGCAAGGTTTTTGGTTGCTTAAACGCATTCGGTGGCCAGTGTTTATAAGTGTTCGGTGTTACGTCCTGAAGCCTACAAATCCTTGCGCCGTTGCCTACCGCTACGCCAGAATCCGCCGGCTTGTGCGCTTTAGGAGCGGTCGGTAACTTGGTTCGCGTCACTGATTTCCAGTGATCGGGTTTAGTAGCCCGGAATCCCCCCTAAATGGCTGCACAAGTACCATTCAAACAGGCAATGCTTGTACTCGATGGTGGCTGTGCGCATGGCGCCCTCGGGTGCGCCGGATTTAGGGTTTGGGGTCCGGTCTACTAACTTGCGCACAGCTGCCTCCCATCCGTTTAGTAGCGAGATTGGTTGCGGCCCCTATTGATAGGTACCAAGCCCATGTTCAAAGTAACGCCAAATCCGCCGGAAACCGATCCGGCATCCCCCTACGAATCACCCAACTCAAAGAAATTCCACGAAGCCGCCGAACGCGCCCTCGACCACTATCTCAGCCCTACGGCCAGAATCATGGGTTCCACCCACGAACCCGAACCGATGTACCTCGCCAACCCGAAATACGACACCGAATCCCTGTTGGCCAACGCCAGCGAAACACTCGGCTCGGCCACCACCATGCTCAACAACTTCGCCGCGCTGCTCGACACCTCACACCGCAAGACTGCACTCGGCATCGCGCAGGTGGTCATGTTGGGTGAATTAGCGGTGAATCAGGCACTGGATAAGATTGTGCCGGCGGATTAACCCTAACGCTTTAAGAAGCCAAAGAAACCGGCCAATTAGCGCCGGTTTCTCGAGACTGCAACGTGGCAGCACGAATTCAGGCAAGTAGCCCGATGTTTTGGTCGATGCGTTGTTGAATGGTGCGCAAGGTTTCCTGGGTGATCACACCCGGATACAAACTTTCAGCCATGGCTGAGAATCGGCTAGCTACCTCGCAAAATCTGTCAATGATGTCGGCGGCCGTAGCGGCGTTTACTTCAGCCTCCACTGCAAGGTTGAGCAGGTTTTTTCTGCCAATTTCCAAGGCTTCACCCATCACGTCCATCTGGTGATAGCCTCCCGGCCCCTCGCAGAACGTGACGTCATAGGCCGGCGCTAATTTCCAGTCTCCGCCTGGCGACATGATGTAAGCAAAATTCTTTGGATGGTCGTCTCGGTTGTTGAATGCGACATTGAAGACGACCCGCTCAAACGCTGCGGCTTTCTCTCGTACGTCATTGCTGCACTTATGAGTCGCACGCAGGAAGTTGACGTAGTCCAGCGCCCCGGGGGATCTGAAATCCGCACCGGTAAAGGCTGCAAGACTCTGCATGGGCACCCGCAAGTCGTTTTGTCGGTCAAAGCGTTTGGTGGCAAAAGCGGCCATTCCCTCAGACAGACTGAAATAACGAGTGTCAGGAGTCTGGATACCGCACAAGCGTAAACATTCGGCATAGACCATTTCGATGGCGCACACCTCGGGATGTTCTTGCTGAGCCGGAAACTTCACCAACCAGGCTTCGAAACCGGGAGTGGCAGCCGTAGTAAAGGCGTCAGTGTGCGGATCGCGATACACCAGCGCTTTGGGTCGGGCGCCCTGTGGAGAGCCTCCGATCAGTAGCAGTTTCTGGAGAAGCTCTCCACCTTTACCTTTGAGTACCTCCTGCACTTCGCACGCAAGCAACTCGATGGGAACATGCATTTGCGGTTCCAGCGCCTCGGGTGCAACAGGTTCAAACGACATGGCCCCCATGGCATTGTTGCCAATGTAGGCTAGCCGCTCCAAGGGGCCTACGCGCGCGGGGTTGAGGCCTCGACGTTTGAACAATCGGTCCATCAGTAACATGCCCCAGCCATCCGGCAGCGAGTCATAAACCGGCCCAGGCAGTCCCAACTGATGTGACGGGAAATCCCGGTTTAACCTGGCTCCCTGTAATGGAAGCCTCAAGGACGAGAGTTCCAGCCCTCTGTTTTTTGCCTCATCGCTGTACTCAAACATGACCTGCGGGCGACCGGTCAGGGCTTTCGTCGTAGCAAGAGTGCCCCACCGCCAACGTTCACCCCAGCCCGCGTAGTAGACGTCAACTTGTTCAAGCATTGTCGGCTTTCCTTTTGATGCGATGACGCTTGGCCGTTTTTTCGTAGCGAATGATATCGTCCAGAGTTTCGAGCCTTGGCAGAAACAACCCTTCGAGTTCCTTTTCGCGCCCGAGAACCATCGCCACTCGCACCATGTTGTCGAAACTCACATTACGACCGGCTTCAAGGTTTGACACCGTATTCGTCGCAATGCCCGCGCGAGCGGCCACGTCTGCTTGTGTCATCTCCAAGGCCAATCGTTCTGTGCGCAGGCGTTGGCAAATCCGTTTGACGATCTCGCTCGCGGTAGTGAGGCTTACATCCAGCATGTCGTGTGTACCGTCGGCGTTCAGTTTTGATTACCAGTACACAATATACTGTGGATTAAACCTAAAAATACCATTTAACTCACAGGGAAATGTAATTAGGGTTAATGGGTAGGATAGGCCAGCACGGGTTGACGCGCCAAGGTTCAACCCTGCTGCAAAACTTTCAGAGCCGCCGACGCCAGAAAGCCCGAGCGGCTTTTTTCTTCCGGGTGATGCAACACATATTCATCAATGCGGTTGAGCAAGTGCCCCGGCAGGGTGATGTTGAGTTTCTGGGCTTTGCCCAAGTACTTCACGACATCTATATCGACCACGGCCCATGCACAACCGGCGTATTTCGGGTTGGCCACGTGCAGGCTCAGCTTGCTGGCCGCTGGAATGGGAGCGCCGTCGTCCGCGAGAATCTCGAAATGACCTTCGATGGCTTCGCGAGCCATGGCGACGGCATCATCCAGATCATCGCCAGCCGAAAAGCAGCCCGGAATGTCCGGCACCTCCACGCCCCAGGCGTGTTCCTCATCACCTATTGAAATCGCAATCGGGTAGAGCATATTCGTTTCCTCCATCGCGCCGATGACCTGAACAAGTCAGAGCAGCGCTTGTTGCAAAATACTGATGGCCGTTTTCTTCAACAGATCTTTCTTCGGATGCGGCACAGTGACCAGTCCAGGCTTGACCGGGTGTTTGAAGTGATGGTGGCTGCCTCTGACTCGCACTAAATACCAACCGTCTGCGACGAGTTGGCCGATTAAAAAACGGCTATTCACAACACCTCCTTGTGGTGTGCTTGGTGGGTACTATACCTACTTGGCTTTTGCGATCAACACTATAACCACCAAGTGGTCATCGTCCGTCATTCGGCTCAGCGGTGTGAATCAGTCTAGATAGGGAGGCAGCGCAGGGATTCAGAGTGTGTTGCAGGTTTTTGCATTGTTTCGAAATGCAGCATCGGATTTTTTCAGGCACAAAAAAACCGGCCATCAAGGCCGGTTTTTTCTGTTCCTGCATCCCCCGTCAAAAAAACACAACGTGAGACAAAAATTGAGTGGAGCGGGTAGAGGGGATCGAACCCTCGTCGGAAGCTTGGGAAGCTACTGTTCTACCATTAAACTATACCCGCTCAGAGCGGCTGACTTTGTACCAGACTCGGCCACGGATTTGAAGTTTTTCTTTTACTCATGAACGCTTTGAATCACTGAAAACGGTCAATCGCGGGCGAGCACTGCGGTGCGTAAAGCAGAATCTCAACCCCACAGCCTCGCTCGCGACGACACCCTTTCAAATAGCCAATGCATGTTGATCCTGAACAAACGAGTAACGCGTTCGGCTGGTCTGCTGCGCCGGTTTCAGAAAACCGAGCAAGGCGTTCTGGCTATCGCGGCACGCCGCCTTGTGTTCCATGTCGAGAAAGTGCCCGGTGGCTTGCAGCGTGGTGAACGTGCTCTGCGCCACATGATTGCCAAACAGGCGCGCGTCTTCGGCTGCGGTGTATTCGTCCCATTCGCCGTTGAGAAACAGCACCGGCACGTTGATCTTTTTCGCCGCATTCAAGTAGCACTGCCGATCGCTGTGCAGTACGTCGCTGATGTGGAAGTGCATCTGCCCGTATTCGTGCTCGGCGAGGCTGCTGACGTGGCGATAGTTGAAGCGTTTGAACAGTGACGGCAGGTGTTTGCCGATAGTGTTGTTGACCAGATGGCCGACGCGGTCGCCGTCGCGCTGACCGAGGTAGTCGACGCCGCGTTCGAGGTAATCAAGCATGTGCGCGTTGATCACCGGCGAGAACGAGCTGATCACCGCCCGTTCGATGCGCCGTGGCTGCTGGGCGAGGGCGACCAGGGTCGCGGCGCCGCCCCAGGAGAACGACAGCACGTGTTCGGCGGCGAAGTGGTCGATCAGCTCGAGCAGAATCTGCCCTTCGACGTCCTTCGTCAGATGTTTCTCATGGCGGTTGTGGGCTTTTGACCGACCCGCGTAGGGCTGGTCGTAGCAGACCACGTTGAATTGCGGGTGCAGGTTTTTCACAGTCTGTGCAAACGACGCAGTCGTGGCCATCGAGCCGTTGACCAGGATGATGGTCTTTTCTGCGGCGTCTGCGCGATAGAACTCCGTGTAAACCCGATACTGACCCTGTATATCCAGCACAGCGATTTCTGGCCTCATGTCATAAGACTCCTGGCAAGCAAGCGGGTATGCGCGCAAATAGAGATTGCACGAGCTTTGTGACAGGTAGGCATACGCCTGGAATTTGCTTGGCCCATGTCGATCCATGACTGCGGTCGACGGGTATTGTTATTGGCGGGCAGTCTGCCGGCTGAGGCGGAGCCTTGAAGGCTCTCTACCGGCAAAAAGTTTCTTGGATGTCTATTGTGACTCATCGGTCACAATCTGGCCGACGTCCTGATTCAAGCAGGGGAGTCGGGATCGCGCAAGTGCCGTTGGTAAATTGTTCGACAACTTCTGCTGAGCGGTCGCCGGCTTAGAACAAATGGATCTCTTCGGTGCGCAAAGCGCGGTACTCGCCCGGTTTTAGCGCGTTATCGAGCAGCAGCGGGCCCATCGATTCGCGGTGCAGACGCAGGACTTTGTTGTTGAAGAAACCAAACATGCGCTTCACCTGATGGTAGCGCCCCTCGACGATGCTCAACCGCGCCGACCGTGGCCCGAGCAGCTCCAGTTGCGCCGGCTGCGTGGTCAGGTCCTCGAAGGCGAAGTAGATGCCCTCGGCAAAAGTGCTCGCATATTGCGCGCCAATCTCTTGCTCGGTCTCGACGTAGTAGACCTTCGGCAGTTTGGTCTGCGGCTGGGTCAGGCGGCGCGACCACGCGCCGTCGTTGGTGATCAGCATCAGGCCGGTGGTGTTGAAGTCCAGGCGTCCGGCGATGTGCAGGTCATCCTTGTCCGGTTCATCGATCAGGTCGAGCACCGTCGGATGTTGCGGATCGCGGGTGGCGCTGACGCAGCCCGGCGGCTTGTGCAGCATGAAGTAGCGCGCCGCTTTGCCGACTTGTAGCACTTCGTCATCGACTTCGACACGGCTGAATTCCAGCACTTCGCTGTGCGGATCGCTGACGACTTTTCCGTCAATTCGCACGCGCTTTTCCACCAGCAACAGACGAACCTGCTGACGGTTGTAGCGGGGCAGGTTGCTGAGGAAACGGTCGACGCGCATGTTCAGGTTTCAGTGAGTGGCGGGGCGCGCATCTTACGGGATCGGCCGCCTGGCCGCTTGCAGTTGCGCCTCGACCTGCGCGCAACGCGGGCACAGGCAGGATTGGTTTCGCAGTTCTGGCGGCAGCGCTTCAAGCACGGCCGGGTCGATGCTCACGCCATAGCACCAGCATTCGCGGTCGGCGGTGCGCGGGTCGGCGAGGCTGCAGTCGTTGCGGGCGCCGCAGGCCGGGCAATGGTCGGGTTTAACGTCGGAGTCAGGCATAAGTCGAGTGAGGCATTTCCACGCAGGTGCGGTTGCGGCCGGTTTGTTTGGCTCGGTACATCGCATGATCGGCCCGCGACAGCAGGCTGTGCAAGGTGTCATCGCGTTGCAGGGTGGTGGCGCCGATGCTTACCGTCAGATTGAGGCGGTGGCCGTCGTAGGCATATTCGTGTTGTTCGACGTGTTGGCGGATCTTCTCGGCAATTTTCTGACCGGTGTCGCCGTCGGTGTCCTTCAGTAAAACGATAAATTCCTCACCGCCCCAGCGGCAGACAATGTCGGCATGGCGCAGGCAACTTTGCAGGTCGCGGGCAAAACCGATCAATACCTGATCGCCGGCCATGTGTCCGTAGGTGTCGTTCAACACCTTGAAATGATCGAGGTCGAGCAGCAACGCCGTCAGCGGTTTGGTTTCGCGTTGCGCTTCGTGCAGGGCCTGTGCGGCGAGAATGTCGAAGCCTCGGCGATTGGGCAGTTCGGTGAGGCTGTCGAGAGTGGCCTGCGCCTGGATTTTGCTTTGGTAGCGTTTGATTACGCGGTTGAGCAACGCCAGCACAATCAGCGTCACCAGTAGGCAAATCAGCAGATTCAGGTACAGCGACTGACGGATTTCACTCAGCGCGCCGTCTTCGCGTTTATCGACAAACAGGTACCAGTTCAGCTCCGGGATAAACCGCACGTTGAGGAAATGCCCCTGACCGTGGGCAGAATATTCGTAGCTGCCGCTGTGCGGTTTCGGCAACTGGCTGACCAGACTTTTCATGCTATCGAGTTCGCCGAGACTCTTGCCGATTTGCGCACCTTCCGGACCGCCCTCGGCGCCGGTCAATACCAGTCGACCGAAGGTGTCGACGAAATACACGCTGCGTTGATAGCGCTGTTGATACTTGTCGATCAGCTTGATCACCGCGTCCACGGTCAGACCGACGCCCGCCGCACCGATGAAGCGGTTGTGGTAGTCGTACACCTTGTAGTTGATGAAGAAGGTCAGGTTGTCCTTGTTGGCCAGATCCGGATCGACGTTGATTTCGTACGGATCCTTCATGTCACGCACGCGGAAGTACCAGGCATCGCGCGGTTCGTCGACCTTGACCTGCTTGAGCACGCCTTTGGCGTGGTAGTAGGTGTGCGTGCTGTTGGAGACGAAGAACGCGGTGTAGGCGCCGTAATGGGTCATGACTTCGTCGAGGTAGCGGGTCATCTGCTCGGGATTTTGTTCGCCATTGACTACCCAGTCGCGCATGAAGGTGTCGCGGGACATCATCGAGGAAATCAGGATCGGTCTGACGAGGTCTTTCTGGATTTCCGAGTAGACCGTGTCGGATGTCAGCGGCAGTTCGGTGTTGACGATGTTGTCGCGGATCGACGCGCGGGAGGCGTAGTAGCTGAGCAACGACGTGGCGAGAAACCCGGCGCCGAGCAGGGCGATCAGCGTCAGGACCAGCGAGCGTTGCGAGTACAGGGGAGAACGAAGCGGCATGGCAGTTCCGTTGGCAGTGGCCCGATGGCATGCATTCTAGTGGCACTGCCTGGAAATAACTGCACCATGTGCGGCGCGAATGATCGTTCCTGACGCAAAGCCAACCTTGTAGGAGTGAGCCTGCTCGCGATTGCAGTGTGACATTCAGTGAAGATGTGGCTGATACACCGTCATCGCGAGCAGGCTCACTCCTGCAAGGTTTTTCGATGGGCTGAACACCGCTGATCTGAAGCCAAGCGGGACTTGGCACTTGATTGATCCGCGCCAGTCAAACGTGTGTCGGCTGCTCTGTTCCGTTGCGGCCGTGGGTCTTTCAGGAGGCCGCCATGCGTGTTCACAAAGTGTTGCTCGGTGCAGTTCTGGTTTTCGGTATTTCCGGCTGTTACTACTACGCCGGTCCCTACGATGCTTATCCCGCCACCTACTACTCTCCCGGCTATTACTCACCCTATTACTACGGCGGATATTACGGTCCGCGCTATTACGGCGGTGCGCGTTATTACCATGGTGGCTACGGCTATCGAGGCGGTTACGGGCGGGGTTATCACGGCGGCGGATATCACGGTGGCCACCATTAATCAGCGGCTGAATGACAGCGTTTTCCAAATGAACAGGATTTCATCAATCACTTGTTTCAACTTGTTGCAGGAACGCACCAGATGCCGAAAACGCTGTCTGATTTTTCGACAGTCACCGATTAAATGACTGTCGCCTGCCAGCGTCGCTGGTGTGGCCAACCCGCGGTCCAGGAGGCCGCCATGTATAGACGAATTCTTCTACTTGCTGCGTTGATGTTTTCCGTTGCCGGTTGCGTCCCGTACTCCTACGCGGACTCGTATTACAGCTCAGAGGTCTACACATCACCCGCACCGGCCTACTACAACACGGGCGGCACGTATTACAACGGTGGCAGCACGTATTACGCGCAGCCACGCTACTACCAGCCAGCCCCGCGGTATTACCAGCAACCGCGCTATTACCAATCGGCGCCGCGTTACTATCAACCGGCCCCGCGCTATTACGAAAGCCGTCGCTGGCACGACAACGATCGCGGACGCTGGGATGGCCACCGTCGCGGCGGTTGGGATAACGACCACCGCGGTCGTGGCAACTATGACCGACACAGTGGACGCGGCGACCACAATGGACGTGGCAACCGCTGGTAAATCCACGCAAATGAAAGCGGCGCAATTAGCGCCGCTTTTTTATGCCCGTCGAAAAATCGTCCCATTAGCCATCTCCTAGGGCATTCCCAGACGCTTCCTACAGTTTCATTTCCTTGCATTTGTTAGCGTCTGTTCGTGCCGATCAAGGTGAGCAAAACTCAGTTCAACAGCGGCGAATAAAAGGACGATGCCGCTATGAAGCTTCTTGTTATTCACCAAAACTTTCCGGGCCAGTTCCGTCATATGGTGCTGGCGGCGATTGACAGGCGTTATGAGGTTTTGGCGATAGGTCGGGATACGGCGCCGGGTATCGCAGGGGTGAAAATATATCGATACCGCGCTGCCAGCCGAGCACCGGGCGGTATTCACCCCTACCTGACCCGTTACGAACAAGCGGTGACTGATGGACAGAAGGTTTTTGAAATTCTGAGCCGGCTGAAACATTCGGGTTATCGGCCGGACGTGATTCTCGCTCATCCCGGATGGGGGGAAACGCTCTTCGTCAAGGATGTCTATCCTGACGCGCCGCTTATTCACTATTGCGAATATTACTATCGGGCGCAGGGCGCAGATTCCGGGTTCGACCCTGAATTCCCGCGCGCCACAAGAGAGTCATCAAGGCTGCGAGTGCTCAATTCGCTGCATCTTTTGAATCTCGAGCAATGTGACATTGCCATTGCGCCCACGCGGTGGCAGCGCAGTCTGTTTCCGGCCGCTTATCAGTCGGCCATTCGGGTTATTCACGAGGGCGTCATTCAAGGTTCTTGCTTGGCGAAAGTTGGGGGCGTCAGGTTGCCCAATGGCGTCGAACTGAGAGCCGGGCAGCCGATCGTTACTTATGTCGCGAGGAATCTTGAGCCTTATCGCGGGTTTCACAGTTTTATGCGAGCGATCCCACATATTCAGGCTGAGTGTCCCGATGCGCAGATAATCATAGTGGGCGGTGATGACGTCAGTTATGGGGGTAAGCCGGTTGGCTATGCAAATTGGCGCAGCAGGATGGAGGCAGAGGTAAGTTTCGATCATTCCACCGTTCATTTCACAGGGAAGCTTCCTTACCGGACTTACCGGGCAGTTCTGGAATGTTCGAAGGTTCATGTTTATTTGACGTATCCGTTTGTTTTGTCGTGGTCGTTACTGGAGGCGATGGCGTCTGGGTGTGTGGTAGTAGCGTCGGATACGGCTCCGGTAAGGGAGGTGATCGTTGATGGTCACAATGGGTTGCTGGTGGACTTCTTCGATCATCACGGTATTGCCAAACGTATTGCCAGGGTTCTTGATTCCGTTGATGAGTACGACTGCCTTCGCAGCGCCGCGAAGTTGACGGCGAGCAGATTTGATGTGGAGTACGGCACGAAACAATACTTTGAGGTATTTGAAAGCGCGACGTCCGGGCATCTGAAGAAACAGCCTGCTCCTCAGTTTGACAGGGAGATTTGAAATGCTCTGGATGTCGCGTAAGCAATGGGTTAAATGGTTTAAGAAGTTGTTGAAATACGGCTTGTTTATTTATGTCTGTTATTGCGTGGTGGATTTTTATATCCGTGAAGAAGAAGTGGCCGAGGCGATGGCAATCTATTACGCGGATCAGGAGGCCTGTCAAAAGAAGCTGGCGAGCATGAAGCAGGTGCCCATACTGGGCGGCAGCTATGTGGATAAGACTCTGGTGCCGGAGTTTTATGTGGGCATGCCTGAATTGTCGAATAAGAAATCGTGCCTTGCCAATACGCTCAAGGGACATTTCTGGTGGACCGGGACGGGTTTGCACCGGTACCAGGATCAGAGCCTGAAGTCGATCCCGGAAAGTTGGCGTCTTTATAAAGTTACCGCCGGGCTTTATACAAGAAAAGAGACTGCCGAGCCCCATGAGCGGGGTTATCGGCACGTCAACTGGCCGGATGAGTTGATTGTGAAGTTGACTAATTATCCGGGGTTAGAGATTTGGCTGGATGCTCCGCCGCCGCATTTCAAGAATGTGGATTCCGTCAGAACGTTTGTCATTACTGGCTGGCCGCGGCGTGATGGCACCCCTCGGTTGATAGGCTGTGGCGGTTTGATTCGCCCGGCTTCCGAGGAACAACTGACTGACGAGAAATTGGCAAGACTCAGCAGAGCAGAATTGGAAAATCTGGATTTCGGCAAGTTGAACTTTTTCTGCACTGTCAATCTGGATAGCTTTGACTTTACTGGGGGGCACGGCAGCGTAGACCTCGGTCTATCGTCATTACGCGAAGCACCTGAGATGCTCAAGTTTCTCAGTGATTATCTTTCACGCTCAGTTATTACAAGGAAGTAACGATGAGTTATGTTTTTAGCGATGTGGAAAAAACAGCGATCTTTAACGCAGCCAATATTTGCAAAGGTATGAGGCTTCTCTCAAAAAAAATTGAGTACGAGGCACTGGGAATAGTGGGGGCTAGCTGCGCTCCCCTGTATCAAAAGCTATTCGATATTATCGGCAGAAGAGTTTCTGAGGTTACCGTTGTCGATTATGAAGCGGGGAAAATTCTGAAAAGCGCCAGGCTCTGGCTTGCCGTGGCCATTGATGCCAACGGTGGAAACGGTGCCTACTCCGCCCTGATTCGCGGCTACACCTCGCGGCAAGGTGAACTGAGATTGAATAAAATCTTCAGTGAAAACCTGATGCAGCTGTCATCGAATCAGGTCGCCGCCAATTTCATCAATACCTTGATCGACGGATCCCTCGCGGGTCGGCTGGCACCCTGGACGGTTCCATCCATCAGCCAGATTGCAGAGATTGATGCCAGTGCGATCGGCAAGGCACTGTTTAGTGAGACTTGCGGAGAGAAGGATACAGCCGTGAGCCATAACGCCGGCTGGTCAGGGACAGTCGGATTCAGCCTGTTGGGTGGAGCCCCGCCCTATGAAACCTGGAGACTGATCTCCGCTGGTGATTCGCAAGGGGAAGATGGCGGCCCGCCGACTCAAGCAAAAGCCAACAGGCTCGATGACTATAAAAATATTCTGTTCGCCATCGATTCATACAGTGTCGGCCTGCGAGCGGCGCTCAGCAATTTCGGCGTCAGTCCATTGCAAAGTCTGCTTTCCGTCGTACCGGAGCAAATCAATATCGCGCTCGCCAGTGGCAGCCTGAATCCGCTGATTCAGCATGTGGTCAAAGGCACGCCGATTTCCGTCGTGGTCGACCTGATATTGCGCTATGGCCAGAATGAATTCCTGGACATGTTCAAGCGCACCTACGACGGCGATTCAGCAGCGTCACCTACCACCGATGAAACCTTCGCCTCCAACGCCTACGCATTCTTCTCGGCATTTTCACCAGAGCAGTCCCAAAGCATCGTCACCCGATCAATAGGTGAATACGGAAACGCGAATTCATGGGCAAAACTGGCTGGCGAGTCGACACCCATCGGCCTGGCGCTGCGCAATTCCCTTAAGCAGCTCAGTGAAATCGTCATAGAACGCGATGACGGTTATCCCGGACGCGGACTGGAGCTCTACGATCCGCTGACCGGCGAAGGTTTCATCACCGCGCAATGGCTCGCCGATCGTGCGCAGATGTTGGCCCGGTTGATTGCTCGAACCCAGGGCACGTTTGGAGAACACTCGCTGCAGAAGTTTTCCTACTCCGATCTCGCCTCAGCCAAACAGGCGCTGATGACCACCGGTGTGTTGAACCCGCTGGTGATGTTCGGTGATGACGGCGCGCGGTCTTTCGCGGGCGGTGCGAACACGGATCATCTGTATGGCGGCGCGGGCAATGACACGATCAACGGGCTGGCAGGTCACGATGTCATCGAGGGGGGACGCGGCAACGACTTGCTTGCCGGAGGCGACGGCAATGATGCGTTGCACGGAATGGCCGGTGATGATGTTTTGCTCGGAGGAAAGGGTAACGACACTTTGATCGGTGGCGAAGGCAGCGACCGCTATGAGTTTTCCAGCGGTGATGGGATCGATGAAATCTTCGACGCCAACGCCAATGGGCAGCTGTGGATCAACGGCGCGCCGATTCCTTCACTCAAACGCCGCGCCCCTTTGAGCGATATATGGTCGACCGAGGATCAGGCCATTACCTTGACCCTCATCGAGGAACTCACTGAACCCACGCTCAACATCAAATATGGCCTGAACGATCTCGTCGTTATCAAGAACTTCCGCCCCGGGATGCTGGGTATCCGACTTCCTGAACACCAAGCCCCTACGTTCTCTGCTGCCGATCTGGTTCTCCAGGGCGACTGGAAAGCGAAAGATATCGACCCCAATGTTCCCGGTGATCAGTTCTCATACGATGAGTTGGGCAACGCCTTGCTATTGGCCAACGTAAAACAGAGAAACAAGGCCGATGTGCTTTACGGCTCTGTAAAAGACGATGTCATTCTCGGACTTGGCGGATCAGACCGATTGTTCGGTAAGGACGGAAACGATCAGTTGTTTGGGGACAAACAGACGACGCTCGAAAAAGCCATGGCCGCTGGCGACTCTAAAGGGAAAGCAACTCGCGGCGATTGGCTTGATGGTGGTGCTGGTCACGATTTGCTCATCGGTACGGCATCCCAGGACGTGCTTCTAGGCGGTAACGATAGGGATACGCTGATTGGAGGTGCGGGGGATGACATTTTATCAGGGGATGAAACGACCGGCGCGCTGGAGCAGAAATGGGGATTCACACGCGTCAAAGTGCTTATAGACGGTGGTGTCACCAGTCACCGAACTGTCTTTTCAAAGGCCTCCTTCAATAGTTCGACGGAGGGCGATAACGATGTTCTCTACGGCCAGGGCGGTCGCGATGTTCTCAATGGCGGATGGGGTGACGATCTGCTTGATGGTGGAACTGAAGATGATCTTCTTGGAGGGGATGGCGGGAATGACACGCTGGCCGGAGGAAGTGGTAACGACACAATGATGGGCGATAACCTCGATTGGGGCGGGGGACTGCAAAGCAAACACCATGGCAACGATGTATTGGACGGTGGCAGTGGCGATGATTGGCTCGCTGGTAACGGTGGAGCCGATGCGATTTATGGTGGCTCTGGCAATGACACTCTCCACGGGGATGACGATGTACTGAACGGCGTTGCCGGTGACGCCGCCCACTTTTTTGGAAATGACCTGCTGGACGGTGGTGCGGGAGACGACACACTTTTGGGGGGCGGGGCGGATGATCTGCTGTTCGGAGGTGAAGGTAACGACGCGCTGGCCGGGGACAATGCTGAGCATCCGGTTCGTTATCACGGTAATGATTTACTTGATGGTGGAGCGGGCGATGACACACTTCAGGGAATGGGTGGCTCCGATACTCTGATCGGCGGGGCAGGAGCTGACGCGATGGATGGCGATGTGTCCAACCTGCAGTCAGGTGGAATCAACAATGATTACCTTCAAGGCGATGAAGGAAACGATACCCTTTTGGGCGGCTTGGGCGCCGACACGCTTTATGGCGGCGCTGATGATGACATTTTATCCGGCGACTACGCGCAGACAGCCGAAGCCGAACATGGCGCAGATTATCTGGACGGTGGTTCAGGCAACGATACCTTGCTCGGCGGTGGTGGCAACGACACGTTGTTGGGCGGGGAGGGTGTAGACCATCTTCGTGGCGATTCCGGGAATAACGTTTTTGATGGCGGGGCCGGTAACGACGTGATGGAGGGCCATGACGGCGCTGATGTTTACTATTTCGGGGTGGGTGATGGGCTTGACGTTATCACCGATTCCGGTGGCTGTAATGCCATCAAGTTCGGTGCCGGGTTCTCTGCGGAAAGTTTGAAAGCCGACATTATTGATGTTTCCGTAGGCCGGGTATTGCGGCTGTTCAATGGTGAGGGGGACGCCATCCTTATCAGGAATTATGAAGAATGGAAGAATTCAACGTTCACGTTTAGCGATGGTGTCATTCTCGGCTATCAAGAGGTCATGAAAAAAACGCTGCCAGCTGTAGAGATCATCGAGCCGCCAGCAGGGGATGGAGTGCTGGCCAAAGAAGAAGATAAAGACATTATTGCAGACGAAGAACAGGTTGCTGTTCCGGACCAATCAGGGATCGTTGTTCCTGGCGAGGAACGAAGTAATGCCATTGATCATGATGTTGGCTGGACAGACAGGTTCCTGGCGGAGCTCAAAGCAAAGCGCTCCGCAAGCAGGCATGCAACAGGCTTTACCTTGAGCAAACCAGGTGTCTGGGTTCGTAACCATATAACCACCAACGATACGGGTTATATCACCCACACTGATGTGATCGATGAAAGCATCGAAACGGGGGTATTGTCTGAAACGCCTCAATGGATGGGGTCTGCCACTGGCGATGCGGTATTTAGCGAAAGACAGTCAAGCTCTACATCCCAATCCAGTTTTCGAGAGGTAAAGAAAGAGGGCATTACGTCGCCGTTATTACTGGAGCCACGTTATTTTCGATCTGGCACTGCCAGCGGTTTTTCATTCAAAGTCGGCGACGTAATTATTGCAGATAGAACAGATTCAGGTGCTATCGAAGGATGGTACATCTATCCTGCTGAAAGTTTCACGGCGGGCGAAACTGTCCGCAAGGAATTTCGGCGGGATGTCACAACTGAAGCGATCAAACATAAAGTTGTCCACGGCGACGATGTCGGTGGGCGAGTTAATGTCGAAGTCGGCAATCTTTTCCAGGGTGGTGCAGGCGATGACCTGATCGTCGCCTATTCTGGTGTTCTACTTGATTACGACTATATTAATGACAGGATACCGGGTGCCTTTCTGTCCGCCGGGGCGGGCAACGATACCCTGCTCGGTTCTGAAGGCGCTGATTATTTATTGAGCGGCGCTGGGGATGACTACCTGTACGGTGAAAACGGTGCCGATACTTACATCGTGCAGGCACATGTTGGCGCAACGACCATTATCGCGGATGTGCTGAATCCGGTTTTTCTCCGACCTGAAGTAGGTGTTGCCGGATGGAAGGACGAGTATGGATTAGTCGATCAAGATACTGTCGTGCTTCCAGAGGACGCGACGCAGGAGAATTTGCAGCTCAGTTGGGGCGCAACACTCATTGAAACAGTGAATGTTGAGTTGGCACCTGATCCGCGTCGTGATGCCTATCGCCATCCGCCTCGGGCGCAAATGCTCTATTCGACACTTGATATTAATTGGGGTGGGGCGCAGAAGATTCGTATTGTTCTACCCAATGCCGGAGATATCGAGGGTTCCGGTATCGAGGTTATAAAGTTTGCAGATGGCTCAAGCCTTACTCTCAAAGAACTGTTTGGCTCCAGTCAGCTGGGTCCTGCCCCGGATACTTATCACAATGGTCTCTTGGTCGATAATGCGGCCAGTGCCAAATCCATGAGAGATGGCCAAGCGCTCCCACTGGTGGGAAGTCACGGTAATGACACGCTAAGCGGCGCAGGTGAAATCAGAGGTATGCAGGGACATGATGTGCTGATGGGGAGTGTCGACGATGATGTGCTGCTCGGGGGTCCCGGTAATGACACATTGTCTGGTGGTGCTGGCAACGATCTCTATAAATACGATGGTCTTGGAAGAGACTTGATTGACAACACCGGGGGTGGAATCGATGGAATCGATTTTTCTGGTGTGGATCTACCTATTGAACAATTAAGGTTTCATCGCGATCAGGATGATCTTGTCATAGTGGTCAGTTATGGCATGGGCCCCAAGATTCGAGTGGCTAATCATTTTTCTGGAGGCGAAAGCGCGATTGGGTTCATAAGGGTTAGCGGTGAAGGAAAGACAGTTCAAGACTACACCGCAATGCAAATTGCCGAACGACTGCATCCTCTTCCGCCACTGCGTGATGTGGAGGATATTCTAGTAAAAGAAAATGAAGAGTCGCGGCTCGCGTTGGCCGAGATAATTCAGTTCTACGAACTGAACATGTGACCGCAATAACTTCAGATTGAGGGAACCGCGATGGGACCAAGAGGTGATCATCGCGGGCAATCAATCTCAATACTGCGTCAAATCCGCCAACGGATGCCGCCCCTCCCAAACCTTGTGAAAGTGCGCCTCGACCACCGCATCCGGCACGTTGCTGACGTCCGGCCAGTGCCAGTGCGGTTTCTGATCCTTATCGATCAACCGCGCGCGAACCCCTTCGCTGAACTCCGGATGCCGGCAGCAATTGAGGCTCAGGGTGTATTCCATCTGAAAAACTTCGGCCAGCGACATATGCCGGGCACGGATGATCTGTTCCCACACCAGATGCGCCGTCAGCGGCGAGCCTTCGCTCATGGTTTTCGCCGCGCGGGCGATCAACGGATCACTGCTGTCGCGTTGCAGGCTGATGGCCTTCCAGGCGCAGGCCACATCGCTGACGTCGAGCAGTTCGTCGATCTGCTGACGACGCGGCAGCCACTGCGCCTCGGGCATCTGCGCTACGGCTTCCTGTTGCAGCGCTTTGAGCAGGCTATTGAGCTGCCTGTCGGTCTGCTCCTGCCAATTCAGCTGCAACAGGCCTTCGATCAATTGTGGCTGCTGTTCGTCGAGCAGGAAGCGGTCGGCCAGATCCAGATCGATTGCATCACGAGCGTTCATATGTGCGCCGGTCAGGCCCAGAAACAAACCGAGCTTGCCCGGCAGCCGCGCGAGAAACCAACTGGCGCCGACGTCGGGATACAGACCGATGGTGATTTCCGGCATCGCCAAGCGGCTGCTCGGCGTGACGATCCGCGTACTGGCACCTTGCAGCAAACCCATGCCGCCGCCGAGCACGTAACCATGACCCCAGCAGATCAACGGTTTTGGATAGGTGTGCAGGCTGTAATCCAGGCGATATTCCGCGCTGAAAAACTGCGCGGCCAGCGGTGGTACTTCGCCGGGGTGAGCGCGACAGGCTTCCACCAGGCTGCGCACCTCGCCGCCAGCGCAGAAGGCCTTGGCGCCGTTGCCGCGCAGCAGCACGCAGACGATTTGCGGATCCTTGGCCCAGGCGTTCAGCTTGTCGCTGAGGGCGTTGATCATCGGCAGGGACAGCGCATTCAGCGACTTTTCAGCATCCAGGCTGGCGATACCGATGCGGGCGCCGTCGGTGCCGGTGAGTTCTTCGAAGTGCAGATTCATCGTGACCTCGATCGGGAATTTGAACGATCAGTATGATCGTTGTGTGGGAAAGTGCCGGATCTGCGTCAGATCAATTGACAAGCGTGGTCGGCTTTCCTAGGGTTCGCCCCATTGTTTTTGCCGGGTATGACCATGACTGCTGACGACCGTATCAAACTCGAACCGAGCTGGAAGGAGGCACTGCGTGCTGAATTCGACCAGCCTTACATGGCAGAGTTGCGCCAGTTTCTGCAGCAGGAGCGGGCGGCCGGCAAGGAAATCTATCCGCCGGGACCAATGATTTTCAATGCGCTGAACTCGACGCCGCTGGATAAAGTGAAGGTGGTGATCCTCGGCCAAGACCCGTATCACGGCCCGGGGCAGGCGCATGGTTTGTGCTTCTCGGTGCAACCGGGTGTGCCGGCGCCGCCGTCGCTGGTCAACATCTATAAAGAGTTGAAGCGCGATCTGAACATCGATATTCCCAATCACGGTTACCTGCAGAGCTGGGCCGATCAGGGCGTGTTGATGATCAACACCACCATGACCGTCGAGCGCGCCAACGCCAATGCGCACAAGGACAAGGGCTGGCAGTTTTTTACGGATCGGATCATTGAGCTGGTCAGTGAGCGCCAGCCGCATCTGGTGTTCATGCTCTGGGGCGCCCATGCGCAGAGCAAGCAGAAGCTGATCGACGCGACCAAGCACCTGGTGCTGACGTCGGTGCATCCGTCGCCGCTGTCGGCCTATCGCGGGTTTTTGGGTTGTGGGCACTTTAGCCGCACCAACAAGTTTCTTGAGCAGAATGGCGAGACGCCGATCGAGTGGCGTTTGCCGCCGATTTGATGGGCTGACTGAACCGGCCCCTTCGCGAGCAGGCTCGCTCCCACAGGGTTTTGAGGTGTACACATAATCTGTGGCACCCACAAGAACCTGTGGGAGCGAGCCTGCTCGCGAAAAGGGCGACGCGGTCTCACTCCGGATTACGATTCCAGTACTTGAACAACGGCTCCGCCAGAAACAGCACAAACAGCAACCGCATCACCTGCATCGCTGTCACCAGCGGCACCGACAATTGCAGGGTCTCCGCCGTCAGACTCATCTCGGCAATCCCGCCGGGCATCATGCCGAGCGTTAGCGAACGCAAATCCAGATGGGTCAAAGCACTCAGCCCCAACGCCGCCAACGTCGCGATCAACATGGTCAACGCCGTGCCGATCAACGTCCGTCCCATGAATGAAGGCGCGCGGCGGAAAAACTGCCGGTTGAAGTGACAACCCAAACCACTGCCAATCAACCACTGGCCAATCTGACTGCCACCATTGGGCAAACCAATGTGCAGATCCCAGCCAATGCTCACCGCCGCACTCACCAGCAACGGTCCGAACAGCCACGGATTGGGTTGGCGCAAACGCTGCCAGAGCCAGGCGAGCAGACCGCCCGCCGGAAACAGAATCGCCAGCCAGCGCCAATCGACGCTGCCGGCATGAGAAATCGGATTGCCATCGCCGAGCAGATACTTGAACGCCGCTGGCACACACAGCACCACCACCAGAACACGCAAACTTTGCCCCGCCGCGACGTGGCTAAGCATCGCGCCATTACGCGCACCGAGGTTGACCATCTCCCCGGAACCGCCGGGCATGCTCGAGAAAAATGCGGTGGCGCGATCCTCACCGGTGCGGCGCATCAACCACACGCCGACCACTGCCGACAGGCTAGTGACCAGCGCACCAAAGAAGATCAAACCAAAATGACTGAGCACCTGCTCCATCACCACCGGGGTGAAGTGCAGGCCGATGCCGATGCCGACGATCCACTGGCCGCACTTGCGGCCGCCAGGGATTTCCGTGAGTTGCCACGGGGTCAGGCAGCGCACGAGGATGATCGCCAGCAACGAGCCGACCATCCACGGCAGTGGCCAGCCGATCTGGCTGGCGATGTAGCCGCCGAGCAGACCGACCAGCGGGGTTCCCCACCAGGATTTCAGTGAGGCGCGATCAAACATCGGCGATGGCGCGACGCGCGACCGAACGTTTGCGCCAGATGCGCAGCAGCGGCATCAGCAGCATGATCGCGGTCAGCACCCAGACACCGAAGGTGATAGGGCTCGACCAGAGGATCTCCAGCGCACCGTTGGAAATCGACAGTGCCCGACGCAGGTTCTGCTCCATCA
The DNA here is from genome assembly GCF_059429415.1 of Pseudomonas sp. CH61. Taxonomy (NCBI): domain Bacteria; kingdom Pseudomonadati; phylum Pseudomonadota; class Gammaproteobacteria; order Pseudomonadales; family Pseudomonadaceae; genus Pseudomonas; species Pseudomonas sp. CH61. The sequence continues at coordinate 758,068 of NZ_CM182098.1, forward strand.
GGCCGCCGAGGATGAAGCCCAGCAGTACCGGCGACAACGGGAAGTCGAGCTTGCGCAGGATGTAGCCGAAGATGCCGATGCCGACCATCAGGAACAGGTCGAAGGTGGTGGCGTGCACCGCGTAGACGCCAATCCCGGTGATGATCGCGATCACCGGCACCAGTGCCCAGTTCGGCACGGCGAGGATGCGGGTGAAGATGCGGATCATCGGAATGTTGAGGATCACCAGCATGATGTTGGCGATGAACAACGAGGCGATCAGGCCCCAGACGATGTCCGGTTGTTGCTGGAACAGCAGTGGGCCCGGGGTGATGTTGTACAGCGATAGAGCGCCGATCATCACCGCGGTCGTGCCCGAACCTGGAACGCCGAGGGTCAGCATTGGCACCAGTGCGCCACAAGCCGAAGCCCCGATGGCAGTTTCCGGCGCGGCGAGGCCACGGGCATCACCCTGACCGAATTTGCCACTGGCACCGGCGATGCGTTTTTCGGTCATGTAGGCCACGGCGCTGGCCAGCGTCGCGCCGGCACCCGGCAGCACGCCCATGATGAAACCGAGCAGGCCGCAACGGATGTTCACCACGAACACCGACGACGCTTCCTTGAAGTTGAACATCATCCGCCCGGTGGCTTTCACCGCTTCCTGGCCGCGATGGGTTTTCTCCAGCAGCAACAGAATCTCACTGACCGAGAACAGACCGAGCACCAGCACAACGAATTGAATGCCGTCAGTCAGGTGGATGTTGTCACCGGTGAAGCGGTACACGCCGCTGTTGGCGTCGATGCCGACACTCGACAGGAACAGGCCGATCAACGCCGCGATGAAGGTCTTCAACGGTCGATCACCGGCCATGCCGCCGAGGCAGACAATCGCAAACACCATCAACACGAAGTATTCCGCCGGACCAAAGGCAATCGCCCATTTCGCCAGCAGCGGGGCGAACAGGACCATGCCGCAGGTGGCGATAAACGCACCGATAAACGAGCTCCACGCCGACAGCGACAGCGCCACACCGGCAAGGCCTTTACGGGCCATCGGGTAACCGTCGAGGGTGGTCATCACGGTGGATGCTTCGCCGGGAATGTTCAGCAGGATCGAACTGATCCGTCCGCCGTATTCACAGCCCAGATACACCGCTGCCAACAGAATCAACGCCGACTCCGGCGGCAGGCCGAGAGCAAAAGCGATCGGAATCAGCAGGGCCACGCCGTTGATCGGGCCGAGGCCCGGCAGCAGGCCGACGACAGTGCCGATCAGTGTGCCAGTCAGGGCCGTAACCAGGTTGTACGGGCTCAGCGCGACGCCGAAGCCTTGACCCAAATAACCGAGGGTATCCATATCAGTTCTCCAGCACGTCGAGCAGGCCAAGGGGCAGCGGAACGTCCATCACACGGTCGAACAGCAGGTACAGACCGATGGCCATCAGCGTGGTCACCACGATGCTCGGCATCCAGCGACCGCCATACAGGCGCGCCATTGGAATACCGATAAGGATGCTGCTGAGGATGAAACCCAGCGGTTCGAAGAGACCGGCGAACACCAGCAGCAGTGCGACGCAAATGGCGATTTTGGTCAGGGTTTCGCGATCCAGTGGCGGCTCGTCTTCACTGTGTTTGATCGGCGCCGGGCGAAACACCATGTACAGCAGCGCCGCGCCCATCAGGCCGAGCATCAGCAGAGGGAAGGCACGCGGGCCGACCGGTTCGTAGGAAAAGGCCGCTTGGTACGGCCACGCCATCAGTGCCAGGCCGGCGCAAACCAGCAACAGCACGGAGGCGAAAATGCGTTGAATAAGCATGGGAGCTCCTGTGCCGCGTCCCCGCAAACGGGAACGCAGCCGCTAGACAGAGGCGATCACTGGATCAGGCCGAACTCTTTGGCCAGCACTTTGTAGTCCGCTACCTGTTTCTTCACGTAGGTGTCGAGTTCCGGGCCGGTCATGGCGAACGGGAACAGTTCACGCTGATCGCGCAGCTTGGCGAACTCGTCGGAGGCCAGCAGTTTGTCGAACGAGTCTTTCCACCAGGCGTAGTCTTCGTCGCTGACTTTTGGCCCCAGGTAGAAGCCGCGCACCACCGGCCAGACGATGTCGTAGCCTTGCTCGCGAGCGGTCGGGATGTCTTTCATTTCCGGCTCGTCGAGACGCTTGTCGGCGAACACTGCGAGCAGACGCATGTCACCGCTCTGGATGTGCGGCATGGAGTCGGAGATGTCGGTACTGCCGACCTGGATGTGACCGCCGAGCAGGGCGGTGGCGATTTCGCCGCCGCCTTCAAGCGCAACGTAACGCAGGTCACGCGGGTTGATTCCGGCAGCCTTGGCGATCAGTGCGGTTTGCATCCAGTCCTGGCTGCCAACGGTGCCGCCGGAACCGATCACCACGGAGCTTGGATCTTTCTTCAGTGCCTGAACGAGATCGTCGAGGGTCTTGTAGGGCGAATCGCTTTTCACCGCGATGGCACCGTAGCTGGTGCCGACCGCTGCCAGCCAACGCACGTTGGTCTCATCGAAGCGACCGAACTTGCCCTGGGCCAGGTTCAACAGCGAACCGCTCGACCACGCCACCAGCGTGCCGGCATCCGCCGGACGTTGCGCGACCACGGCGTTGTAGGCCACCGCGCCGACTCCGCCGGGCATGTAGGTCACACGCATCGGTTTGCTCAGCAGTTTCTGATTGACCAGTGCGCTCTGCACCAGTTTGCAGGTCAGGTCGAAACCACCGCCGGGGGAGGCCGGGGCGATACATTCCGGACGTTTCGGTTCAGCCATCAGTTGGCCGGCAAACAGGATGCAACTGGCGGCCAGTGCAACTTTACGCAGTGACAGGTTCATTCGATTCTCCACGGGCATTGTTGTTATTCGACGTGTTTTTCACTTACGGGCATTTACCAAAGGGCAACGCTGTAGCTCACCAGCAAACGCACTTCGTCTGCATCGCGAGCCGAGTAGTTGGAGCGGTAAGTGGCATTGCGTAAACGCACGGCGACATCCTTCAAGGCGCCGCTTTGTACTACATATTTGATCTCGGTGTTGCGTTCCCACTCTTTGCCTTCTTCACCGTTCTTGAGCTTGATGTTGTCACCGCTCAAGTAGCGACTCATGAAGCTAAGACCGGGGATGCCGAGTTTGGCGAAGTCGAAGTCGTAGCGAGCCTGCCAGGAGCGCTCTTCAGCGCCGGCGAAATCGTTGATCTGCACGAAGTTGACCAGATACGGGTCGCTGCCATCGACATACGGGAAGGCGCTGTCGCCGGACATGTGCTGATAACCGGCGCTGAACTTGTGCCCGCTCAGCGCGTAGCTGACCAGACCGTTGAGCGAGCGGTTGTCGATCTCGCCGCCACGGGCCGCGCCTTGGTCATCGCTGACGGCAAAACGCAGATCGGTGGCAAACGTGCCCGGGCCCATCGGCCGCGAGGCGACCAGGCCGAAGAAGTGCTGGTTGTAGACTTCGTCGAGTTGGGCGAAGTGGTAACTGCCGGTGATCTTGTCGGTGAACTTGTAGTCCACACCGCCAAAGTCAAAGTGCTTGCCGGCAGCGGTGCCAGCGAAACGGCTGTTCTTGTTGTTGAGGGCGATGTCTTCGAAATCGGTGCTGTCGCGATCCTTGGCTTTCTCCAGACGGCCGCCGGTGAAGGTCAGGTTCTTGATCTCTTTGGAGGTCAGCAAACCCCCTTCAAAGGTCTGCGGCAGGATGCGCCCGTCGTTGGGTTTGAGGATCGGCAGTTCAGGAATCAGGCTGCCGATTTTAAGTTCGGTGGCAGAGATTTTCACTTTGCCGGTCAGGCCGACTTTCGAGTACTCGTCCGCCGCGCGTCCGTCATCGTGGGTCGGCAGCAGGCCGGTGCCGGTGCGGTCAGGGCTTGAATCGAGTTTGACGCCAAGCATGCCTAAAGCATCGACACCGAACCCCACGGTGCCGTCGGTGTAACCCGATTGCAGATTGAGCATGAAGCCCTGAGCCCATTCGTCACGCTTGGATTGCTGGGCGCTGGTGCCATCGCGAAAGTCGCGGTTGAAATACATATTGCGGGTTTCGAAGGTGGCGCTGCTGTCCTCAATGAAGTCGGCAAAACTCAACGGCGAAAAACCGGCAAGGGCGGCACTGACGAGGGCGGTGTGGCTGAAACGGGAAGGGCGAACAGGCGTGGACGCCTGAGGCTGCATGGACGGCATGCGGGTGTACTCCGTTTATTGTTCTTATTGGTCGAAAACGCTTCGAGGCGTTTTTCTTTGCGCTGTGTGGCATCAGCGACGGCAGTCGGAACTGTCCGTGGGCTGACTGTAACGAGCTAACCTTTCGCTAACCTTTCAGCAGACTTTCAAGGTTTTCGGGCTTCACAGCGGCGGTTGCGGCTGTAAACTCCGCGGCAAAGCGTGGCGTTGGCCATCCCTGAACGAGGTAAAAATCCATGCGTGTCCTGCTCGTCGAAGACCATCTGCAACTGGCCGAAAGTGTCGCTCAGGCGCTCAAGAGCACCGGTCTGACCGTGGATGTGTTGCACGATGGCGTGGCCGCCGATCTGGCGCTGGGCAGTGAGGAATACGCCGTGGCGATCCTCGATGTCGGCCTGCCGCGCATGGATGGTTTCGAGGTGCTGGCGCGTTTGCGCGCTCGCGGCAAGAATCTGCCGGTGCTGATGCTGACCGCGCGCAGCGATGTGAAGGATCGCGTCCATGGCCTCAATCTGGGCGCCGACGATTACCTCGCCAAACCGTTCGAACTGACTGAACTGGAGGCGCGGGTCAAAGCCTTGCTGCGCCGCAGTGTGCTCGGCGGCGAACGCCAGCAACGTTGTGGCGTGCTGGCCTATGACCTCGACACCCGGCGCTTCACCCTTGGCGAAGAATTGCTGACCCTGACATCCCGCGAGCAAGCGGTGCTGGAAGCACTGATCGCCCGGCCGGGGCGGGTCATGAGCAAGGAACAACTGGCGTCCCAGGTGTTCGGTCTCGACGAAGAAGCCAGCCCCGACGCAATCGAAATCTACGTCCACCGTTTGCGCAAGAAACTCGACGGCCAACCGGTGGCGATCGTGACCTTCCGCGGCCTCGGTTACCTGCTGGAAAGCCGCGATGCATAAGCCCAGCAGCCTGCGCTGGCGCTTGCTGTGGAATCTCGCATTGCTGCTGGTGGTGTTGATGCTCGCCAGTGGTTTGAGCGCTTACTGGAACGGTCGCGAAGCCGCCGACACCGCGTATGACCGCACGTTGCTGGCCTCGGCGCGGACCATCGCCGCGGGTCTGTCGCAACGTGACGGCACATTGAGTGCCGATGTGCCTTACGTCGCACTCGATACCTTCGCTTATGACAGCGCCGGGCGGATTTACTATCAGGTCAATGACATCCATCAGAAGCTGATTTCCGGCTATGAAAACCTGCCCGGGCCGCCGCCGGGGACGCCGCGCACCGACAGTTATCCCGCGTTGGCGCGGTTCTACAACGCCACCTACAAAGGGCAGAACGTGCGCGTGGTCAGCCTGCTGAAAGCAGTGACCGAACCGAACATGAACGGCATGGCGGAAATTCGCGTCGCCGAAACCGACGAAGCACGGGTGAGCATGGCGCGCAGTCTGGCGGCCGATACTTTGCTGCGCCTGGGCATGTTGGCGATCGGAGCGTTGCTGCTGGTGTGGTTTGCGGTCAGTGCTGCTTTGCGCCCATTGGAGCGTTTGCGCACAGCAGTGGAAGAACGTCAGCCCGATGACTTGCGGCCGCTGCCATTGGTTGAAGTGCAGCATGAGCTGTGGCCCTTGGTGCGTGGACTTAACCATTTCACCGAGCGCTTGCGTGGTCAGTTCGAACGGCAGGCGCAGTTCATCGCCGATGCAGCCCATGAGTTACGTACGCCCTTGGCGGCCCTGAAAGCGCGACTTGAATTGGGCCTGCGTTCGAACGAGCCCGAGACGTGGCGCATGACATTGGAATCCTCGGCGCAAAGCACCGATCGCCTGACCCATCTGGCCAATCAGTTGCTGTCGCTGGCGCGCGTCGAAAACGGTGCCCGGGCGATTGCCGAGGGCGGCGCACAGTTGCTCGATCTGAGTCAGTTGGCCCGGGAACTAGGCATGGCCATGGCGCCATTGGCACACAAGCGCGGGGTGGCGCTGGCGCTGGAAGCGGATGAGCCGGTGTGGTTGCGCGGTGAACCGACGTTGCTCAACGAGTTGCTGAGCAATCTGGTGGACAACGCTTTGGCGCATACGCCGCCGGGCGGCAATGTGATTTTGCGGGTAACCGCGCCGGCAATACTTGAAGTGGAAGATGACGGGCCGGGCATTCCGCTGGAGGAGCGCGATCGGGTGTTCGAACGTTTCTACCGGCGCAATCAGCAGGTGGCGGGTTCTGGATTGGGTCTGGCGATTGTCGGTGAGATCTGCCGGGCGCATCTGGCCCAGATCAGTTTGCATGATGGCGAGCAGGCGGGGTTGAAGGTGCGGGTCAGTTTTATCGCCGGGTGACTTGCAGTGTTTTTGTTGGCCTCATCGCGAGCAGGCTCACTCCTACACTGGAACGCGTTCTCCTGTAGGAGTGAGCCTGCTCGCGATGGCCACAATAAGGTCTCGGATCAGTAAAACATCGTCCGCGACTCTTCCAGATCTTCACACAGCGCTTTGTTCTCAGGATCAATCCCGAGCTTTCTGAACGCCGGAACTGTCATTGGATCAATCCGCGCAAAAGGGTGATCGGTGTCCTTGTGGCAATACAGGCTCGCCACCTGCACCAGATCGACATAGTCAATTGCAGTCGAGTCGCGCTTGAAGTCCTGATAGCGCCCCGGCAATTCCACCAGTCGCTCCGGGAACTCCCAGACGCGCAGCAACTTGTCACCCAGTAGCGGATGAATGTGATCGATCACATGGTTGAGGCTGACCGGGTCCGACAGCAGTTCATAGTGGTCTTCGGCATAGGTCAGAATCGGCAACACGCCGATCTGGTGCACCAGCCCGCCGAGCGCTGCCTGATCGGGCTTGAGCTGCGTGTAGCGGCGGCACAGCGCATAACTGACCCCGGCAATTTCCAGGCTCTTGCGCCAGACTTCGCGCATCTTTTGTTCGACCACCTCGGAGCGGGCGTGGAAGATCTGCTCCATCACCAGACCGATCGCCAGGTTGCTGCTGTAGTTGATGCCCAGCCGGGTGATGGCCGTGTGCAGGTCGGTGACTTCCTGTGCGGCGCGCAGCAACGGGCTGTTGACCACTTTGATCAGGCGCGCCGACAGCGCCGTGTCACGGCCGATCACTTTGCTCAGGTCGCTGACGCTGATCTCCGGGTCTTCAGCGGCCTTGCGAATCTGCAAGGCCACTTCCGGCAACGTGGGCAGAACCAGGTCATCGTTATCGATGGCCTCAACCAAATCCTGTTGGACTTTTTCCGCCAGTTCGCTCATTTAAACTCTCTAGGGTGTTGCAACAAATGCTGCGATCAGCGCTGGATTTCGCGGTCGCGATCCAGTTCATAAGGCAGGTCGAGCAGATGCAGCGCCGGGCCTTCAAGAGCGCCCAAATGCAAATCACCGGCTTCGGCAGCTTCGGCCTGCAGCACCGCCAGGAGTTCAATGTTTTGCCCGGTCTTGGCGGCCAGCACCACTTCACCAATGGCGCTGTTGTGGCTTGGCGCAAACAGTTGTGTGCCAGGCTCCGGCAAGTCAGCGGCGTCCAGGCTCAAGCGATACAGACGACGCTTGAGTTTGCCCAGGTACTGCATGCGCGCAACGATTTCCTGGCCGGTGTAGCAGCCTTTCTTGAAACTCACGCCGCCGACGGCTTGCAGGTTGAGCATCTGCGGGATGAACAGCTCGCGGGTGCTCGGCATGACCTGGCCGATACCGGCGCGGATCTGGCCCAGCAACCATTGATTCAGCTCGGTTTCAGGCAGGGCCGCGGACAATTTTGCTTTGATCGCGTCAGCCTGATCGGCCGGTACCCAGAGTTCGGCGCGATCCGGCGAGACGCGAATCGCAATCAGGCCTTCGTGACGCACGACGCTGTCGGTTTCTGCTGGCAACTCCAGGCCGAGGCTGGTCAAGGCGTTGTCGCCATGGGCCAGACCGAAGCGCACCCAAGCGGCACTTTCGTCGGTCAGTTTCGATTTGGAGAACACCGCGTACTTTTTCAGGTCCGCCAGTTGCGGCTCCAGCAGCTCACTGGCCATCGCCAGAACCACACCGTCACTTTCGAGCAGAATGCGGAAGCTCGACTGCATCCGGCCCTTCTGCGTGCAACGGGCGCCAAGGCTGGCACGGTTGTCGCTGAGGTAATTGAGGTTGCAGGTCAACTGGCCTTGCAGGAATTTTCCGGCATCCGCGCCGCGAACCGCGAGAACGCCTTCATGAGACAGGGTGCAGAAAAAAGCAGAATCGGCCATGGGTCATCGCAGGGTAAATAGACTGGGGCACATCATAAGGGCGCGTTGTTGAAATGGGTAGTTGATAAAGGATCGGTGGTCCCCGACCAAAGCCGACTGTGCGACCCGCCTCGGGCCTGTATACTTGCCGCCAAATTTGAGGAGGGCTCCATGGTCGAACAAGTTGAACTGAATCGCCTCTTTTGGCACAGCCGTCGCGGCATGCTTGAGCTTGACGTGTTGCTGGTGCCGTTCGTGAAGGAGGTCTACGCGACGTTGAACCAGGTGGATCGCGATCTGTATGTGCGTCTGCTGACGTGCGAGGATCAGGACATGTTCGGCTGGTTCATGGAGCGCAGCGAGTCTGAAGATCCGGAACTGCAGCGCATGGTTCGCATGATCCTGGACCGTGTCCAGCCCAAGTAACACGTTCGAATGCCGCTGGCATGCCTCACGGCAGTTGCTGGCGGCTTATCTGTTGGCCCAGGCGTTCGCGCTGGGCGCTCTGTTTCTGCTTTCGATTCCACTCTGGGCCAGCGTGCTCGGGGCTTTTGGCTGTCTGCTGCATGGCTTTTGGGCGTTGCCAAGGCAGATTCTGTTGAATCATCCCAAGGCGTTTCGTGGATTGCGTCGGGACGTCGATGGTTGGCAGGTGTGGAATCAGGCTGATGGTTGGCAAGCGGCGCAGTTGCGTCCGGACAGCCTTGCGCTGCCATTGATTGTGGTTCTGCGTTTTCGCTTGCGCGGCGAATGGTGTGTCAGATCGATCTGCGTGCCGCGAGACTCACAGACGGCCGACTTGCACCGGCGCCTGCGAGTACGGCTCAAGTTCAGCCGACGTAGGTGGGCGGCACCAGAATAGTGTCGAGCGCCTCGGGCAGCATGTCTGGATAGTCGAGGGTGTAATGCAGGCCGCGACTTTCCTTGCGTTCCATGGCTGAGCAGATCATCAGTTCGGCGACTTGCGCCAGGTTGCGCAGCTCGATCAGGTCACGGCTGACTTTATAGTTGCTATAGAACTCGTCGATCTCGTCCAGCAGCAGGCGCACGCGGTGTTGCGCCCGTTGCAGGCGCTTGTTGGTGCGCACGATGCCGACGTAGTCCCACATGAACCGCCGCAGTTCATCCCAGTTGTGCGCGATGATCACGTCTTCGTCGGAATCGGTCACCTGGCTGGCGTCCCACGCGGGCAGGGCGTTTGGCGCGGTGACATCGTCCAGTTGCGCGAGGATGTCCGCCGCGGCCGAGCGCGCATAAACAAAACATTCCAGCAGCGAGTTGCTGGCCATGCGGTTGGCGCCGTGCAGGCCGGTGAAGCTGGTTTCACCGATGGCGTACAGGCCGGGCACATCGGTGCGGCCATTCTGATCGACCATTACGCCGCCGCAGGTGTAATGCGCGGCCGGTACGACCGGGATCGGCTGCTTGGTGATGTCGATGCCGAAACCGAGGCAGCGCTCATAAACAGTCGGGAAGTGACTTTTAATGAACGCTTCGGGTTTGTGGCTGATATCGAGATAAACGCAATCGACACCCAAGCGCTTCATTTCATGGTCGATGGCGCGGGCGACGATGTCGCGCGGCGCCAGTTCGGCGCGCTTGTCGAAGCGGGACATGAAGCGTTCGCCATTGGGCAGCTTCAAATGCGCGCCTTCGCCGCGCAGGGCTTCGGTGATCAGAAAACTCTTGGCCTGCGGGTGATAGAGGCAGGTCGGGTGGAACTGGTTGAATTCCAGATTCGCCACCCGGCAGCCCGAGCGCCAGGCCATGGCGATGCCGTCACCGCAGGCGCCATCGGGATTGCTGGTATAGAGGTAGACCTTGGCGGCGCCGCCCGAGGCCAGAATCACAAAGCGTGCGCCGTAAGTGTCGACTTCACCGGTCTTGCGGTTGAGTACGTAGGCGCCGAGGCAGCGCTCGCCGTCCATGCCCAAGCGTCGTTCGGTGATCAGATCAACGGCAACTCGCTGCTCCAGCAACTCGATATTCGAACGCTCTTTGGCCTGAGTCAGCAAAGTTTTGAAGATTGCGGCACCGGTAGCATCGGCCGCATGGATGATGCGACGGTGGCTGTGACCGCCTTCGCGGGTCAGATGGAATTCGAACCCGCCATCTTCAGTGCCGGATTGATCGTCGCGGGTGAACGGAACACCTTGGTCGATCAGCCACTGGATGGCTTCGCGGCTGTGCTCCACGGTGAAGCGCACGGCATCTTCATGGCACAGACCGCCACCGGCGTTCAGGGTGTCCTCTACATGGGATTCGACAGTATCGGTGTCGTCGAGCACGGCGGCAACGCCACCCTGGGCCCAGAAAGTCGAACCGTTGGCGAGATCGCCTTTACTCAATACGGCAATGCGCAAATGACCCGGCAGGGTCAGCGCGAGACTCAAACCGGCAGCACCGCTGCCTATGACCAGAACATCATGTTGGAATTGTTGGCTCATTACAGGATTCCGCTCAAAGCGACCCGGGTCGGGGGTGGCGCAAGACAGCTGGATCGGCGAGTCAAGACAGCCACACAGCCCACTAGTATATAGAGGGGTGGGGCGGCACAATAGCCGGGCCGATATGGCATTGTGAAACTACTGTGAAGGGAAAAAACGGGTGCTTCGTCGGAAGTTTTTTTCCTCCGTTTGGGGAAAAGGCGACTGTATCGGCGCTGAAACAGACTTTTTCAGCACAGGGTTGCCCAATGTCGGGTGGTGGCGACTATAAATAATTGGAACTTTTGCCAAAGGCCCAAGATCAATAGTCGGTGCCAGAGATAAGGGACAGTGTCGGCTTCAGTGCGGAATCTGCGGTTGGATTCCTGCCGGCGAAACCGATGACAAGATTATTCGCGCAGCCGGTTTATCCCGAGCTGCGTTTTTCGTGCGTGCCAAATCAGAGCCCGCAGGAAACTTGCCTTGAGGGGGAGAACTTTTGCGAAAAGCCCGAGTCTATGTTTGCAAGTCTGGTCGTTTAGTTATGCAAGTCTCCTCCGGGCTTATCGAGGAGTGTTCATGCTAACCCAGGAAGAGGATCAGCAGCTGGTCGAGCGCGTTCAACGCGGCGACAAGCGAGCTTTCGATCTGTTGGTGCTGAAGTATCAGCACAAGATTCTCGGGTTGATCGTGCGTTTTGTGCACGACACCCATGAAGCCCAGGACGTGGCTCAGGAAGCCTTTATCAAGGCGTATCGAGCACTTGGAAACTTTCGCGGCGACAGTGCGTTTTATACGTGGCTGTACCGTATTGCCATTAACACGGCGAAGAATTACCTGGTTTCACGCGGCCGCCGGCCGCCGGATAGCGATGTAAGTTCCGAAGACGCAGAGTTCTACGATGGCGATCACGGCCTCAAGGATCTCGAGTCACCAGAACGTGCACTGCTGCGGGATGAGATCGAAGGCACCGTCCATCGAACCATCCAGCAACTGCCAGAGGATTTGCGTACGGCTTTAACTTTACGTGAATTCGATGGTCTGAGTTACGAGGACATTGCGAGCGTCATGCAATGTCCGGTGGGTACCGTGCGCTCCCGGATTTTCCGCGCTCGGGAGGCCATCGATAAAGCCCTGCAGCCGTTGTTGCAGGAAAACTGAGACAGCGGCGACAGCCAAGAGAGGAACGCCATGAGTCGTGAAGCCCTGCAGGAATCGCTGTCCGCAGTGATGGATAACGAAGCGGACGAACTGGAATTGCGTCGAGTGCTTAATGCACTGGATGATGTTGATACCCGTGAGACCTGGGCTCGTTACCAGATCGCTCGGGCAGCCATGCACAAGGATCTGCTGCTTCCACGTCTGGATATCGCTGCGGCAGTGTCTGCTGCACTGGAAGACGAAACGGCTCCGGCCAAAGTATCTCGCAGCCCATGGCGCAACCTCGGCCGTCTGGCTGTTGCTGCCTCGGTGACTGTTGCCGTTCTGGCCGGTGTTCGCCTGTACAACCAGGACGAAATCGCTGGCGTCGAACTGGCTCAGCAATCCAGTCAGACAACCCTGGCGACCCCGCAGGTCAAAGGTCCGGCTGTTCTGGCAGGCTATAGTGAGAGTTCGGAAGCCACTGGCCCTATGGCCAACGGCGTACTGCAAGGTCAGCCAGGCTGGCACGATCAGCGTCTGCCAGGTTACCTGCGCCAGCACGCTCAACAGGCTGCACTGAAAGGCACTGAAAGCGCACTGCCATACGCACGTGCAGCAAGTCTGGAAAACCGTTAAGGAGGATCATGCGCGCCATACCTCTACTTTCGCTTCTGCTCAGTGGCTGGTTCATTGTTCCAGCCCACGCTGATGAGGCCCAGGACTGGTTGACCCGTCTGGGCCAGGCCGAGCAACAGCAAAGCTTTCACGGCACATTCGTTTACGAGCGTAACGGTAGCTTTTCTACCCATAACATCTGGCATCGCGTCCAGAATGGCCAGGTCCGCGAGCGTTTACTCCAGCTCGACGGTTCGGCGCAGGAAGTCGTGCGCATTGATGGACACACTCAATGCGTCAGCGGCACCCTGATTGCCGGGCTGGGGGATTCTCCCAACTCAGCCGCTCGTCCTCTCGATCCGCAAAAGCTGAAAAACTGGTATGACCTTGCCGTCATCGGCAAATCGCGCGTGGCTGGGCGAGACGCAGTGATTGTATCGCTGACGCCTCGCGATCAGCATCGTTACGGGTTTGAGCTGCATCTGGACAAGAAAACCGGCTTGCCGCTGAAGTCGTTGCTGCTGAACGACAAGGGGCAGTTGCTTGAGCGCTTCCAGTTCACCAGTCTTGATACTGATGAAGTCCCTTCGGACAAGGACTTGCAGGCCGACGCTGACTGCAAGGCAATTACGCTGGACAGTGACAAGGCTTCGGCGGTCAAGACCGCTCAAGTCTGGCACTCGGACTGGCTACCGCCGGGTTTCGAGCTGACCAGCAGTAACTCGCACAAAGATCCGGAAACCAAGACTCAGGTCAGCAGCTTGCTATATGACGACGGTCTGGCGCGTTTCTCGGTTTTCCTTGAGCCATTGAACGGCGCAACCGTCACCGACACTCGGACTCAATTGGGCCCGACCGTTGCCGTTTCACGCCGCCTGACCACGCCTCAGGGCGAAATCATGGTGACGGTGGTCGGCGAAATCCCGATTGGCACCGCCGAACGAATTGCTCTGTCGATGCGTAACACTGATGGCACTGCAACCAGCAAGCAGTGAGCTGATTTCAGTCATTACCACTTCTTCGTCGAGACGTAGATGAAATGTTTGCTGAGCATTTTCATTTGCAAATACCCCGGAAATTTTTTATAGGTCAGAGCCTCACGGCTCTGGCCTTGTTTGTTTTTGCCGGAACAAAAATGCCGGTCGGTGGTTTCCGGCGTTCCTTGCTCCATATCGCTTAACCCTGCTCGTCGTAACGGGAGCTGTATGTCGATACCAAGTTTGAAATCTTATCTCTCCATTTTCGCCACCGTGCTGTTGCTCGGTCAGGCAGTCCCTGCTGCACAAGCGGCCGATCTGCCTGACTTCACCCAATTGGTCGAACAGGCGTCGCCAGCCGTGGTGAACATCAGTACCACGCAGAAACTGCCGGATCGCAAAGTGAACCAGCAGATGCCTGATCTGGAAGGTCTGCCGCCGATGCTGCGCGAGTTCTTCGAGCGTGGCATGCCGCCTCAACAGCGCTCGCCGGGCGGTGGTGGTCGTCAGCGTGAAGCGCAGTCGCTGGGCTCGGGCTTCATCATCTCTCCGGATGGCTACATCCTGACCAACAACCATGTGATCGCTGATGCTGACGAGATTCTCGTGCGTCTGGCTGATCGCAGCGAAATGAAAGCCAAGCTGATCGGCACCGACCCGCGTTCCGACGTGGCCTTGCTGAAAATCGAAGGCAAAGATCTGCCGGTGCTCAAACTCGGCAAATCCCAGGACCTGAAGGCCGGCCAGTGGGTCGTGGCAATCGGTTCGCCGTTCGGCTTCGACCACACCGTGACCCAAGGCATCGTCAGTGCCGTCGGCCGTAGCCTGCCCAACGAAAACTACGTGCCGTTCATCCAGACTGACGTGCCGATCAACCCGGGCAACTCCGGTGGTCCGCTGTTCAACCTGAACGGTGAAGTGGTCGGCATCAACTCGCAGATCTACACGCGTTCGGGCGGCTTCATGGGCGTGTCGTTCGCGATCCCGATCGACGTGGCGATGGATGTGTCCAATCAGCTGAAGAGCGGCGGCAAGGTCAGCCGTGGCTGGTTGGGCGTGGTCATCCAGGAAGTGAACAAGGATCTGGCCGAGTCGTTCGGTCTGGATAAACCAGCCGGCGCGCTGGTTGCCCAGATTCAGGATGACGGCCCGGCAGCCAAAGGTGGCCTGCAAGTCGGCGACGTGATCCTGAGCATGAACGGCCAGCCGATCGTCATGTCTGCGGACCTGCCACATCTGGTCGGTGCACTGAAAGCTGGCGCCAAAGCCAATCTGGAAGTGATTCGTGAAGGCAAGCGCAAGAACGTCGAGCTGACCGTTGGCGCCATCCCGGACGAAGACAAAGAACTGGATGCACTGCCGAAGTCCGGCGCTGAAACCACCAGTAACCGTCTCGGTGTTGCCGTGGGTGAGCTGACCGCCGAGCAGAAGAAAACCTACGACCTCAAAGGTGGTGTGGTGATCAAGGAAGTGCAGGACGGTCCTGCGGCCCTGATCGGTCTGCAGCCAGGTGACGTGATCACGCACCTGAACAACCAGGCCATCGGCTCCACCAAGGAGTTCGGCGAGATCGCCAAAGCGCTGCCGAAGAATCGTTCGGTGTCGATGCGCGTTCTGCGTCAAGGTCGCGCCAGCTTCATCACCTTCAAACTGGCTGAATAACCCAGCGCAAAGGTAAAAAAGAAACCGCCTCTAGAGAGGCGGTTTTTTTATGCCTGAAGCTTTTGTCCCGGTGGGTAACGATCAGCCCATCATGTCCTTGATCATCCGCTCCTGCTCCATCAGCTCACGCTGGCGGGCATCGATTCGCGAGGATAGCGGGAAGTTGCTGCCAGCCTTGCGCTTGGCAAAATCGAGCTGCTGGATCGCCTGACGATAATCGCCAACCAATGCAAAGTACTCGGCGCGCGCCTGATGCAGGCCGATGATATTGCCGGACAAGCCACGGGTTTCGGCGACCTGATACCAGACGTCCGGGTCATCCGGGCGGGATTTGAGTAACGCTTCCAGGGCCTTCTCGGCATCCGGCGCGCGATTCTGTTTCAGCAGCAGATCCACACGAACCTGATTCAGCGGATAGTTGCCGGGATATTGCGTAAGCATCCGGTCAACCCGCGATTGCGCATCCGGCAGGCGATTATTGGTGATGTCCAGATCGACCTGGGCGAGGTTGTAGATGATTTCGTTAGGCGATGTTGCCAGCAATTGCTTGAGGTTCTCGCGAGCCTCGTTCAGCTGGCCGCCCTTGATCTGAGCGATCGCCAGACCGTAACGCGCCACATCGTTTTTCGGGTTCTCGTCCAGTTGCGCACGGAAACGCTTGGCGCCCAGGCCAGGGGTTTCTTCATAGATCAGCTGCACGCGCGCGCGGATCAACTGATAGCGCTTGGAGTCTTCAATACCGCCCGGTTTGGCCTGTTCGGCACGGTTGCGGGTGTCGGCGATACGCGATTCGGTCACCGGGTGAGTCAGGAGGAATTCCGGTGGCTTGGCGTCGAAACGATATTGACGCATCAGACGCTCGAACATGGTCGGCATCGAGCGCGGGTCATAACCGGCCTTTTCCAGATTGAGGATACCGATGCGGTCGGCTTCCTGTTCGTTCTGTCGGGAGAAGGTCCGTTGCGATTGAATCGCCGCTGCCTGCGTACCGGCAATTGTTGCGATGCCAGCGTCACCGCCACCGGCCGCCGCGATAACGATCCCGGCCAGCAGCGCAGCCATCATCGGCACCTGCATCCGCTGCGAAGCCTCGACGCCGCGAGCGAAGTGGCGTTGTGACAAGTGCGCCAATTCGTGGGCGAGTACCGAAGCGTATTCGCCCTCGGTCTGCGCATTGAGGAACAAGCCACCGTTGACCCCGACCACGCCCCCCGGCGCCGCGAAGGCGTTGAGCTGCGGGCTGTTGATCAGAATGAACTCAAGACGCCGGTCAGTGACCTGGCTGGTCTCCACCAGCTTGTACACGCTGGATTCGACGTAGTCCTTGAGCTGCGGATCGTTGAGCTGGGAAACCTGGCTGCGCAGCATCGCCAGCCAGGCGCGGCCGAGCTGGTATTCCTGTTGCGGCGAGACAATGGCAGAACTGGCGTCGCCGAGTGACGGCAGATCGTCGGCAAAGCCTGGTGAGGCGAGCAGGCAAGCGAGCGTCAGCAGGGTAGGGCGCAGAAAAGTCATGCACAAAGCCTTAGAAGACAAAGACCTTACTGTAGCCGGACACCGGAGCTGCGACCAGATATTCTAGGCAGCTCGACGACCCGAACCGGAGTGACGCAATGACTGACGCTGTAGCCCATGACGTGGAACTGGACGCCAGTGGCCTGAATTGTCCGTTGCCGTTGCTCAAGGCAAAAATGGAACTCAACAAGCTCCAGAGTGGCGCCGTCCTCAAGGTCATCGCGACCGATGCAGGCTCGCAGCGCGACTTCCGCACCTTTGCCAAATTGGCCGGTCATACCCTGCTGCGCGAAGAAGACGAAGCAGGTGTTTACCGTTACTGGTTGAAAAAGGCCTGAAACCGACAGCGTAAAAGACCTAAGGATTATTGATGTTCAAAGTGTTACGCGACTGGATTCAGCGCTACTTCTCCGATGAAGAAGCCGTGGTGCTGGCGGTGCTGCTGTTTCTCGCCTTCACCGCAGTGCTCACCCTTGGCGGCATGCTCGCGCCGGTGCTGGCGGGGATGGTGCTGGCGTATCTGATGCAGGGCCTGGTGGTCACGCTGGAACGCCTGCGCGTGCCGGGTGGGGTGGCGGTGGGGTTGGTGTTCGCGCTGTTCATGGGCGTGCTGATGCTATTTATCGTCGTGGTGTTGCCGTTGCTCTGGCATCAGTTGATTACCCTGTTCAATGAACTGCCGGGCATGCTCGCCAAATGGCAATCGCTGCTGCTGTTACTGCCGGAGCGCTATCCGCATCTGGTGTCCGACGAGCAGGTGTTGCAGGCGATCGAAGCAGCACGGGGCGAGATCGGCAAGTTCGGCCAATGGGCACTGACATTCTCGTTGTCGAGTCTGCCATTGCTGGTGAACATCATGATCTATCTGGTGCTGGTACCGATTCTGGTGTTCTTCTTCCTCAAGGACCGGGTCATGATCGGCGAGTGGGTGCGTGGCTACTTGCCGCGTGAGCGTGCATTGATCACCCGGGTTGCGCAGGAAATGAACCGACAGATCGCCAATTACATTCGCGGCAAGGTCATTGAAATCGTTATTTGTGGTGGCGTGACCTACATCGCTTTTGTGGCGCTCGGACTGAATTATGCGGCGCTGCTGGCGTTGCTGGTCGGCGTCTCGGTGGTGGTGCCGTACGTTGGCGCGGTGGTGGTGACCGTGCCGGTGTTGCTGATTGCGTTGTTTCAGTGGGGCTGGAGTGATCAGTTCATCTATTTGATGGCGGTCTACGGAATCATCCAGACACTGGATGGCAACGTGCTGGTGCCGTTGCTGTTCTCGGAGGCGGTCAACCTGCACCCGGTGGCAATTATCTGCGCGGTGCTGTTGTTTGGCGGGTTGTGGGGATTCTGGGGCGTGTTCTTTGCGATCCCGCTGGCGACGCTGTTCAAGGCTGTGCTGGATGCGTGGCCGCGCCAAGAGCCTGCGGTGGCGCCACTGCTGTAGCGGCTGAGCCAGATTTTTATGAAGGCTATTCGCGAGCAGGCTCGCTCCCACATTGGATCTGTGGCGTTCACAAGTTCAATGTGGGAGCGAGCTTGCTCGCGAAGGCGTCAATGAGGGCGACGCAAAACCATCAAGCTTTATTCAGATCCTGAGCAGCAGCCAGAACCGCATCCACATGCCCCGGCACCTTCACACCGCGCCATTCCTGACGCAGCACACCGTCCTTATCAATCAGGAACGTGCTGCGATCAACGCCCAGGTATTCCTTGCCATACAGCTTCTTCAACTTGATCACGTCGAACAATTGGCAGACGGCTTCGTCCTTGTCGCTGATCAGCTCAAAGGGAAACTCCTGCTTGCACTTGAAGTTCTCGTGGGACTTCAGGCTGTCGCGGGAGATACCGAAAATCTCGGTATTGGCGGCCTTGAACGCGGCGTATTGATCACGAAAGCCCTGACCTTCTGTAGTGCAACCCGGGGTGCTGTCCTTCGGATAGAAATAGATCACCACTTGTTTGCCCTTCAGGGCAGACAGGCTGACGGTCTGCCCGCTGGTGGCAGGTGCTTCGAAATCCGCAACCGGTTGGTCGATGACAACGGCCATGAAAGCTTCCTTACATTGGGTTTTGTGGGCGCCAAGGCTCGATCAGTGCATCGAGGTTCATCGCGTCGGAGAAGTCGAGGAACTGGTCGCGCAGCCAACTGATCTGGGTGCCGGCCGGCAGGGTCACGGTGAACGTGGCGTTGAGCATGGTGCCGCCGGTCTGCGGCGCCTGATACGTGTCGCAGGTCAGGTTTTCCAGTTCGACGTTGTGATCCATGAAGAACTGGCACAGCTCATTGATGATGTCCGGACGATACGCCGAGCTGACATAGGCCACGTACGGCAGCGCCTGCGGACGATTTTCCAGCGGCGCGCTACGCACCACGTTAGCCGTGAAGGCATGTTTCTTGGCCAGGCCTGGCAGGCTGCCCTCCAGGCGGGCGAGGGCGTCCCAGCTGCCGGAGACCTCAAGGACCAGCGCACTGCACTCGCCGTGGCGAGTCAGGCGCGAAGTAACCACGGCGCAGCGATTTTCATGGCTGGCGCGGCACAGGACGTTAGTCAGCTCCATGGGGTTGGCGCCAAGGGCACTGATAACAAGGAATTGTTCGCGAACTGTGGGGGTGGACATGCAGCATTCCTAAAGCGATGAGCGGTCGGTAGGGTTACGGGCATTGGCTGCCGGGGAGTGCCTGTTCTGGCTGTCCATAAAAAGAGGCCCGGCCAGCGCTCGCGGCTCGCTCCACTATAGCGGGAGCGCGTCGATGCGACGCAGGAACGGGGTCTGGGAGGCCGTAAAGGGAGGCTGGAACCCGGCGTACAAGCTGATCAGTACCGATCAAAGTCTGAAGGGTAGCGAAAAGCGGCGCCAAGGGGAATGGCGGCAGCGCAGTACTTCGCTTGTGCAAGCATCTTGGCGCCAGTACCATTACCGCTCTCTTTTTCCGGCAGGAGCGGTTTCATGATTGCGGGCAGTATGGTGGCACTGGTCACTCCCATGGATGCACAAGGGCGTCTTGACTGGGACAGCCTCAGCAAACTCGTGGACTTCCATCTCAAGAACGGCACCCATGCCATTGTCGCGGTCGGTACTACCGGCGAGTCGGCAACCCTTGATGTCGAAGAACACATCGCCGTCATCAAAGCCGTGGTCAAACAGGTTGCCGGGCGCATTCCGGTCATCGCCGGCACTGGCGCCAACTCGACCCGCGAAGCCGTCGAGCTGACCCGCAACGCCAAAGAAGCCGGCGCCGATGCCTGCCTGCTGGTTGTTCCGTACTACAACAAGCCGACTCAGGAAGGCTTGTATCAGCACTTCAAACACATTGCTGAATCGGTCGACATTCCACAGATTCTCTACAACGTTCCGGGCCGCACGTCGTGCGACATGCAGGCCGAAACCGTGATCCGCCTGTCCACGGTGCCGAACATCATCGGCATCAAGGAAGCCACTGGCGACCTGAAACGCGCCAAAGCAATCATCGATGGTGTGAGCAAGGATTTCATCGTGCTGTCCGGCGATGATCCGACCGCCGTTGAACTGATCCTGCTGGGCGGCAAAGGCAACATCTCCGTGACTGCCAATGTTGCGCCACGCGAAATGGCTGATCTGTGCGAGGCCGCGCTGAAAGGCGACGCCGACACCGCACGGGCGATCAACGAAAAACTGATGCCGCTGCACAAAGACCTGTTCATCGAAGCCAACCCGATTCCGGTGAAGTGGGCTTTGGTTGAAATGGGCCTGATGCACGAAGGCATCCGCCTGCCACTGACCTGGCTGAGCACACCTTGTCATGAAACGCTGCGCTCGGCTCTGCGCCAGTGCAACGTCCTGGTTTAATTGAGGAAGTACAACGCATGAAGCGAATGGCCGGACTTTCCGCACTTGCCTTGATTATCTCCAGCACCAGTGGCTGCGGATGGGTCTGGGGCCCGGAAGGTTATTTCCGTGACCGTGGTAGCGATTACCTGGAAGCGCAACAGACTGCACCGATGCAACTGCCACCGGAGGTCAGCACCTCCAAGCGTCTGGATCCGCTGTTGCCGATCCCGCGCAACGTCGCTGATGACACCGCCAAGGGCGAATACATTGTGCCGCGTCCTCAGCCGCTGTCGGCCGTTGCCGATGCCAGCGATTACTCGCTGCAGAAGAGCGGTGATTCGCGTTGGGTCGTGGCCCAGCACCCACCGGCCGAAGTCTGGCCAGTGGCGGTGCAATTCTTCCAGGACAACGGTTTCCGTCTGGACGAGCAGCGCCCGCAAACCGGCGAATTCACCACCACCTGGCAGCATTCCGATGAACTGTCCGCGTCCATGGCCAAGCGCCTGAGCGCAGCCGGCATTGCCAGCGACAGCGAAACCCGTGTGCGTGTTCGCATCGAGCCGGGCGTGCAGCGCAACACCAGTGAAATCTACGTGGTCAGCGCCGAGCGTCCTGCCGGCACCACGGCCGACGTGGCCTTCACCAACCGTTCGGTCAACACTGGCCTGGACGCAGCGCTGGTCGACGACATGCTCGCGAGCATGAGCCGGATCTCCGAGAAGGGTGGTTCGGTGTCGATGCTCGCTTCGCGTGATTTCGATACGCCGAGCCGTGTCAGCCTCAGCGAAGACGGCAGTGGTAACCCGGTGTTGAACGTCGGTACCGATCTGGACCGTGCCTGGTCGAGCGTTGGCCGTGCACTGGAACAAGGCGAATGGCGCGTTGAAGACATCAACCGCAGCCTCGGCCTGTACTACATCAACCTGGCCGAAAAAGCCGAGAAGAAAGACGACAAGCCTGGTTTCTTCAGCAGCCTGTTCGGCAGTGCGCCGAGCAAGGAAGAAGTTGAAGCCCGTGCCGAGCGTTATCAGGTTCGCCTGAGCAAGGTTGGCGAGAACATTCAGGTCACCGTCGAGAAAAACATCAACACCGTCGCGCCGGCTGAAGTGGCACGCAAAGTGTTGAGCGTGATTCAGGACAACCTGGGCTGATCAACCATGCGTTTTGCCGTTCTCGGCAGCGGTAGCCAAGGGAACGGCACGCTGATCGCCAGTGCTGATACGTATGTGCTGGTGGATTGTGGTTTTTCCCTGCGGGAAACCGAAAAACGCCTGTTGCGCCTGGGTGTGAACCCGGCGCAACTGAGCGCGATACTCGTAACCCACGAACATGCCGACCACGTGCATGGCGTGGGTTTGCTGTCTCGGCGCTACAATCTACCGGTCTACCTCAGTCGCGGCACACTGCGCGGGATGCGCAAACCGATCGAACCCGCAGGCTTTCTGGCTGGCGGCGAGCAACTGCAGATCGGTGCACTGAACATCGGGGTCATTGCCGTGGCCCATGATGCGCAGGAACCGACCCAGTATGTCTTCAGTGATCACGAGCAGCGGCGCTTCGGCCTGCTGACCGACCTGGGGTCCTACTGCGAGCGGGTGCTGGACGGTTATCGGGACCTCGATGCTTTGATGATCGAGTCCAACCATTGCCGCGACATGCTGGCCCGTGGTCATTACCCGTACTTTCTCAAGCAGCGGGTGGGCGGCGAGCTGGGACATTTGAACAACCATCAGGCGGCATTCCTGGTGTCCGAGTTGGGCTGGCAGGGTTTGCAACACCTGGTTCTGGCCCATCTGAGCAGCAAGAACAACCTGCCGCAGCTGGCCCGGCAATGTTTTGTCGACACCCTCGGGTGTGACCCGGACTGGCTGCAACTGGCCGATCAAGATTCAGGGCTCGACTGGCGCCACATCGCCTAGCCCACCTACTTAGCAAGCGGAGCCCATCATGGAAAAACGTGAAGAACTCTACCGCGGCAAAGCCAAATCGGTTTACAAGACCGACGACGCTGACCGCTTGATCCTGCTGTTTCGCAACGACACCTCGGCGTTCGACGGCAAGCGCATCGAGCAGCTCGACCGCAAAGGCATGGTCAACAACAAGTTCAACGCCTTCATCATGCAGAAACTCGAAGCGGCCGGCATTCCGACCCAATTCGACAAACTGCTGGCCGACAACGAAGTCCTGGTGAAGAAACTCGACATGATCCCGGTCGAGTGCGTCGTGCGTAACTACGCTGCCGGCAGCCTGGTCAAGCGTCTGGGCGTCGAAGAAGGCCTGAAGCTCAATCCTTACACCTTCGAACTGTTCCTCAAGGACGACGCCAAGGGCGACCCGTTCATCAACGAATCCCACGTTGTGGCATTCGGTTGGGGCACTGCCGAGCAACTGGTTCGCATGAAAGAACTGTCGCTCAAGGTCAACGAAGTCCTGAGCAAACTGTTCGACGACGCCGGCCTGCTGCTGGTCGACTTCAAGCTTGAGTTCGGCGTGTTCAGCGACGGCTCGATCGTCCTCGGCGACGAGTTCAGCCCGGACGGCTGCCGTCTGTGGGACAAGGACACCAAGAAGAAGATGGACAAAGACCGCTTCCGTCAGGGCCTCGGTGACGTCATCGAAGCCTACGAAGAAGTCGCCAATCGTCTGGGCGTACCGCTTTAATCGACGCAAGCATCTGATAGCACGAAGAAATTTTCGAAAGAGGGTTTGCTTTCGGTAAAAGTGTTGTTATGATGCGCGCCGTTGGAGAGATGCCAGAGTGGCCGAATGGGACGGATTCGAAATCCGTTGTACCTTCACCGGTACCTAGGGTTCGAATCCCTATCTCTCCGCCATTACATAGAAAAAGCCCCGTAGCTGAGAAGCTACGGGGCTTTTTTGCATCCGCTCGATTGTCTCAGCCAGCCGAGCGAAAATTTGATGATGTAGGTACCGACAGCATCAACGCATGTCGATCTCGCTGAATTTGAGGGTGAGGGGCTCATCATTCAAATCCTTGAATACGAGCTTGATGGCAGGGGTCTTGGTCAGCTTGTCGTTGCTTTGCTGAAAATTCAAAGTGACGCGCGTAGGGAGATTGCGGATAAGTTGGAATCTTGCCCAAGGGCGATCTTCCACCTGGCCTACTCGAATCGATTCAAATTTCAGAGGTCCTCCCGATTCATCGAACAGGCGTGTGCTCTCATCGAAACGGAAACTGCGATCCACATTCAGGTTTGTCAGTTCAAATGTGCACGTAGGCAATCGACCGATATTTTCGCAGCCATCCAGCTCAATACGAACGTTGTCCAAGACTTCCAAGCGCTTGCCGAGCAGATTGCTCCCTTCGTTCTCAACGATTTTTGCCTGGAGTTTTGCAAATTCGAATGAGGGTTTGGCGTACTCAGTACCCAGGATAAAAAAGCCGAATGACATCCCGGCGATGATGAGAAACTGCAAGCTGCCTCTAAGCAAGGGCGTGAAATGTCGAATTTGCCATTGGATCGAAACCGCACCGAGAAACATAAAGGTGCTGACCAGCAAGACCACGTTTTTCCAACTGATGAAACTAAAGCCAAACACGCTAGGGTCTGGCACTGCGTAGGTGATCAGTGCCCACATGGCGCCTAGCAGAACACCAAGCCCGGCCATGCCTCGCGTTATCAGGGTAGTGAACTTCTGTGTCCGGGAAAGGGGAGCTGTTAAATCCTGCGAAGGGGTCAAAGTTACGAACTCCTTGTTTCGTAGCCTGATCATGTATCCATGATGGTGAATGTCGGGCCGATAGGATGAGAATCCCTGGATTCAGGGACTGGCGAATTGTGGCAGGTTGCCATTATCCATCTGCGAAGGTCTGGGTAAAGCCGTATGTTGATTGCCGACTAGTCTGACGGGGCGGGTTTCAGAGGTTTTACGACTGGATGCTGCCTATATCCATAGTCAGCATGTTCATTTGTTAAATCTCCTTGGCCGGCGTCTCCCCAGCCTTGATCAGCCCGATCACATGCAAGCAATCCGCCTTGTTCACATAAGACTCGCCATTGGCGATGGTCTCGTGGTTACCCGCCCTCAGTCTCCAGCGCCACTGCCCTTTGCCGGTGCTCGGGGTGCATTTGGATTGCCTGGACGAGGAATGGATGAGGAATGCGAGGTATGGGACAGATTTATTTTCATCTGATTTCTCTTTCTCCGCCATTACATGGAAAAAGCCCCGTAGATGAAAATCTACGGGGCTTTTTCGTTTCTGCGAATCCAGTCTTCGTGGCGATAGCAAAGGCGCTGAAGCGTGTCTTGCACGGTGAGGTCATCGGCATAGAGGCAATTTAAGTAAGCACAGCCTCTGCCGACATTAGAGAAACGACGCTCACAGAACTCGCCGACCCATTGAATGCCGTGCTCGCAGAGTAGAGGCTGTCATTATTGGCAGCAATCAGCCGCCAGATCGCCCCTGTCGTCGTTTATCCTCTGTCCAGCCAAGAGGCCAGCGCTCTCACTAAAGTGGATACTTGCTCACCTCGGCTGCGAAAGGCGCATCCAGCGAGTTCCAGCCTCGCTTCCTATTTGAATTGGTTTGAACATGATAATTCCACCATCAGCCCAAGGTGCTCACCGCGTTTCTGAACGTCAGTCCGTCAAGTCAGGCAGCAGCGCCGCTCCCCACGTCGACGGGTGCGAAGTACTGGTTGCGCAGCCGCCAGTATTCGAGGATGGCGAGCCGCCAGTCGGCGTGGTTATCCATGCGTATTACCCCGAAGTGCTGCAAGATATCCTGCGCCGTTTGATCAAACTGCCTGAACGCCTGCATCTCTACGTAACCTGCGTAGCCGGTCGTGACGATGCGGTCTGTGCTCAGCTGACGGCCAGTACATTGAGTTTTTCGCTATACCGGGTGCCGAACCACGGCAGGGACGTTTTGCCGTTTCTGCGGGTGCTGCCGTTCTTGCGTGCCGATAATATCCACACGCTGGTCAAGCTGCACACCAAGCGTTCGCTGCACTTGGGCGGGGAGAACGACTGGGGCGTTGAACTGTTCGATGATCTGCTGGGCCCGGTACGATTCAGTCGAGCACTGGAGCATCTTGCCGACCCGGTGCACGTTCCAATGCTGGGTCCCCAGCGATACCTGCTGCCAGTCACCCGATCCCTCAGCGAAAGCAGTCGCGCCTTGCTGGTCACTCTGGCCGAGCGTGGCGGCATTGATCCGCAAGGCATCAACGAAGCGGATTATTTTGCCGGCACCATGTTCTTTGCGCGCACTGAAGTGTTTGCCCCACTGGAGCGGATGCAACTCACGGGCAACGATTTCGAAGCGGAAAGCGGCCAGCTCGACGGCACCCTCGCACACACCCTGGTGCGATTTTTCGGTGTTCTGGCGAATGTTGGCCGTCAGCAGCGCAATCTCGACCTTTATCAGCGCTGGCTGGCGAGTCGGCAACTGGCTGCTGTCGAGGTCGAAGGTTTACCCGCGCGACTGGCGAGCTGGCCACGGCAACCGGACGTGTTGTTGGTGTTGACCGACACTGCGGGTGACATCGGACTGTTGCGTTCCAGCCTGGCAAGCATCGATCGTCAGCTTTATCAGGCGGCGGCCATCGTGGTGCTCTCCAACGCCGAACCTGTTGGTGTGACACCGGCGGCCAATCTGGTCTGGCTACCGCTGGCTGAATCCTGGCCGAGCCAGCTCAATGAGCTGTTGCAGGAGATCGAGGTTGACTGGTGGTACCTGTTAAGGGGCGGAGACGAACTTGATCCCCACGCGCTGCTTTTGCTCGCCGAAGGCATTGCACTGAATCCCGGTGTCAGCGCTTGCTACAGCGATGAAGACTCACTGACCGCGGAAGGCTGCCAGGGTCCGGTATTCAAGCCGGATTTGAATCTGGACATGTTGCGCAGTTATCCGTATGTCGGCCGCGCACTGTCCTTCAGTCGCGAGGCCGCGCTGTCTGCTGACGGCTTTGATCCTGCCTTCAGCGAACTGGCGCCCCACAATTTGCTTTTTCGGCTGATTGAAACTCACGGTCTGGGTACTGTCGGGCACCTCGCGGATGTGCTGGTGCATCAGGCCATCAATTTCCCCCAGTGGCTCGGTGAACCCCAAGTCATCGCGAACTCGGCAGCCATCGTCGGGGCGCACTTGCAGCGCCTGGGCGTGGCTCATGAACTGCAGGCCGGACCTTTGCCAATGGCTAACCGTGTGGTCTACCGACATGTGGAGCAGCCGCTGGTCTCGATCCTTATTCCCACCAAGGACTGCCTGCCGATGCTGCTGCGCTGCATCGAAAGCATCATGGAGAAAACCAGCTATACGAATTACGAACTGATCATCGTCGACAACAACAGCGAAACCGACGAAGCCCGGGACTGGTTCAACGGTATGGAGCTGTTGAACGACCCCAAGGTGCGCATCCTGCGTTATCCGCACCCGTTCAACTATTCGGCGATCAATAATTTTGCCGCCAGCCATGCCCGCGGCGATTACCTGGTGCTGCTCAACAATGACACGGCGATCATCGATGGCGACTGGCTTGGTGCGCTACTGCATCACGCCCAGCGGCCAGAAGTGGGGATAGTGGGCGCCAAGCTGTTATTCCTCGACGGAACTGTTCAGCATGCAGGCGTGGTACTCGGGTTGCGCGGCGTTGCAGACCACCCGTTTATCGGCGATTCAATGCAGTCCAACGGCTACCTTCACCGCTTGCATCTTGATCAGAACTACAGCGCGGTCACCGCCGCCTGCCTGATGATCAGCACCGAGCTGTACCAGCAAGTGGGTGGAATGGACGAGGTCGGCCTGGCCGTTTCCTTTAACGATGTGGATCTGTGCCTGAAAGTCGGCCAGGCTGGACGGCTGATTGTCTGGACGCCTTATGCGCTGCTCGTTCACGAAGCCAGTGTGAGCCAGACCAACGTCGACACGACCAAGGAGCAAGCCAAGCGTAAACGGTTCAAGGGCGAACAGTCGGTGATGTACCAGCGTTGGCTTGCGCAAATCGCCAACGATCCGGCCTACAATCGCAACCTGACCCTGGAGGGCAGTGGCTTCTCCTCCAAATACCGCACCGATACTGACTGGCACCCGTTTGCCCGTCGTGAGTTGCCACACGTGCTGTGTCACCCCCTCGACTCTTTCGGCAGCGGACACTACCGCGTGCGTCAGCCTTTCGCTGCCCTGAAAGCCGCGCAGCTGATCGGCGGAACGGTGAGCGACGAGGGACTGCAACCGACAGAGCTGGAGCGCATTGCTCCGGACACGATCATTTTTCAGGGGCAGCACACAACGCCTCATCTGGAGTACATGCAGGACACCAAGGCGTTCTCCAGGGCGTTCAAGGTTTACGAGCTGGATGACTATATTCTTGACGTGCCCGCTGGCAACTTGAACCACGAATTGCTGCCCAAAGACATCACCAAACGCTTGAAGAAAGCGGTAGGGCTGTGCGATCGCTTGGTGGTGTCGACCGAGCCGCTGGCCAATGCGCTGAAGGGGTTCAGCGCCGATATCCGGGTGATGGAAAACCGTCTGCCGAGCCATTGGTGGAGCGACCTGACCAGCCAGCGCCAGCAAGGCCGCAAGCCTCGGGTTGGCTGGGCCGGCGGCTCGAGTCACAGCGCCGACCTGCAAGTCATCGCCGAAGTGGTTCGTGCGCTGGAAGGCGAAGTTGAATGGGTGTTCATGGGCATGTGCCCACCAGCACTGCGCCCCTATGTCCATGAGTTCCATAGAGGGGTGAGTATCGAAAAATACCCGCAAAGACTGGCCGGCCTGAACCTGGACCTGGCTTTGGCTCCTCTGAAAGACAACTTTTTCAACGCCTGCAAAAGCAATTTGCGCTTGTTGGAATATGGCGCCTGTGGTTTCCCCGTGATCTGCTCGGATATCGTTTGTTATCAGGGTGATTTCCCGGTGACGAGGGTCAGGAACCGTTCGCAAGACTGGATTGCCGCTATTCGCGAGCATCTTGCTGACGCCGATGCCAGCGCCAAGGCTGGAGAGGCCCTGCGCAGCGTTGTCCTCGATCACTGGATGCTCAAGGACGAACATCTGTTGGCGTGGCGAAACGCCTGGCTGGCGGACTGAACAACAAGCCTGCTTTGCAGGCGGGTCTTTGAGGTTTTTCACGCGGTCGCGCAAAGCGCCCAGGCTTGTTCGATACCGGCCCGAAAAAAGCCTCACAGTCTCTGAACTGTGGGGCTTTTCCATTTTCGCAGGGTCGTGCAGAGCGACTAAATCTCCTTGACCGGCGTCTCTCCCTGCACAGCCTTGATCAACCCGATCACATGCAAACAGTCCGCCTTGTTCACATAAGACTCGCCACTGGCGATGGTCTCGTGGTTACCCGCCCTCAGTCTCCAGCGCCATTGCCCTTTGCCAGTGCTCGGGGTGCCTCTGGATTGCCTGTAAATCTCGAAATACATTCAGTTCGCTCCATGCGATTCATTGTGCGACAGCCTGTGTGGCGCATGCTCGCAAGCCTAGCGCAGACGGTTTTTTTGGCTATCGGACATTTGTTTCCAATCGTTCGCGGATGTTTCTGAAGGGCGCGGGCCAGAGCGTGTGGATAGGCCTCTGGATTGGCCAATATGACGCCGTCTGCACCTTGCAACGCCGTCGACGCTCCTGCTTAATACGGGACGGCTCATGGCGTCGAATATCGTTCGGCGACCGACAAACACTATAAGAAGAGCACTCCTTTGACTGAGCACGGAACGCAACAGGCCGGGCAGGTGACGTTATCGCTGGTGGTCCCCGTTTTTAACGAGGAGGACAGCCTCGACACCTTTTTGCGGCGCATCAATGAAGTCTTTCAGGCACAGGCGTTGATCGATCTGGAGCTGGTGTTCGTCAACGACGGCAGCACAGACGCGACCCTCGAACGCCTGCTCGAACATCAGCATCAGGATGTGCGCCTGCGTATCGTCGACCTGAGTCGTAACTTCGGCAAAGAAGCGGCGCTGTCCGCCGGTTTGCAGATCGCGACCGGACAGATCGTGGTCCCGATCGATGCTGACTTGCAGGACCCGCCGGAGGTCATTTTGCAGATGATCGAGCGCTGGCGAGAAGGCTTTGAAGTGGTGCTCGGTCACCGCATCAGCCGTCGCAGCGACACCTGGGCCAAGCAGACGTCCGCTCACTGGTTCTATCGCCTGCACAACAAGATTGCCGAACAGCCTTTGCCCGAGAACGTCGGCGATTTTCGTCTGATGGATCGCTGCGTGGTCGACGCCTTGCTGACCTTGCCCGAATCCCGGCGCTTCATGAAGGGCCTGTTCGCCTGGGTCGGCTTTCGTACGACCCACGTCGATTACGAACGCCCGGAGCGGGTGGCGGGGCAGAGCAAGTTCAATGGTTGGCGCCTGTGGAATTTCGCGCTGGAAGGCATCACCAGTTTCAGCACCGAGCCGTTGCGGATCTGGACGTATGTCGGCGCATTGGTGTCGCTGGTGTCCTTTGCCTTCGCCATGTTCATTGTCTTGCGTACGTTGATCCATGGGGTCGACATGCCCGGTTACGCCTCGCTGATGGTGGCCGTGACCTTTCTCGGCGGCCTGCAATTGATTGGCATCGGGGTGCTCGGTGAGTACCTGGGCCGCACCTATATCGAATCCAAACGCCGGCCGGTTTTTCTGGTGCGTCGCGTCTACGACCCCAAGGACTGATACATGGATCTCAAGGAAACCGACATTCTCGGCGACAGCATCGGCGAGCATTGGTATTACTGCTCGAAAGCCGCAGCCACCACGCGGTTGCTCGGTGCGGCACCGATCACACGGATCCTCGATGTCGGCGCTGGCTCGGGGTTTTTCTCCCACCATTTGCTGACGCATACCGATGCAAGGGAAGCGTGGTGCGTGGATATCAGCTATCCCGCCGACTCCAGCGCGACCACCGCCGGCAAGCCGGTACATTACCGTCGCGGGATCGAAACCATCGATGCCGATCTGGTGTTGTTGATGGATGTGCTTGAGCATGTCGATGACGACCTCGGTCTGCTCAAGATGTACGTTGATAAAGTGCCATCGGGTAGTCGATTTCTGATGACAGTGCCGGCGTTCCAGTTCTTGTGGAGCGGGCACGATGATTTTCTCGAGCACAAGCGCCGCTACACGTTGGCGCAATTCGAAACACTGGCGCACGATGCCGGTTTGACGGTGCAGCGCGGAGCCTACTATTTCGGTGCAGTGTTTCCGATTGCGGCGGCGTTGCGCTTGTTGCCGCAAGGCGCGCAAGCGCAACCGCCGCGTTCGCAGCTCAAGCGTCATCATCCCCTGGTGAACACGCTGCTCAAGACACTTTGCAGCCTGGAGCTACCGTTGATGGGCATGAATCGTCTGGCGGGTTTGAGCGTTTTTGTGCTGGCGCAAAAACCGTGACTTCAGCCGAGAAATCAGCGCTGATCCAGCGCGGTGTGCGTTTCGCCGTGACCGGGCTGTTCGTTACGGCCCTACATGCACTGGTCGCGGTTTTGTTCATCAACTTCATCAGTCCGCTACCGCCCCTCGCCAACGGCGTGGCTTTTGCCGTGGCGACGCTCGTGTCGTATGTGATCAACACCACCTGGAGCTTCTCGGCACGATTGCAAGGCCGAACCCTGCTGCGGTTTCTGCTGGTTTCGGTCTGTGGGTTTTGGCTGGCGATGTTCGTCGCCTGGGCTGCGCAAATAGCGGGTTTCCACTATTTGCTGGGCATCGCTGCGGTGGCGCTGACGATCCCGGCATTCACCTTCGTACTGCATAACTTCTGGACGTACCGATGAGGGAATTGAACAAGCACCCAGCCCTCGCGCTGCTGCCGTTGTTGTTGGGTGTGCTGGCGTTTTTTCTGGTAATCGGACCGCGAGCGCTGGATCCGCAGAACATCGCCTGGCTCAAGGAGGGGGATCCGGCGACGCACTATCTGGGCTGGTTATATTTTCGGCATGCGCCCTGGGCGTTTCCGCTCGGACTCAATCCGTCTTATGGACTGGAGCTGGGCAGTGCGGTGATTTTTTCAGACTCCAATCCGCTGCTGGCACTGCTGTTCAAACCGTTTAATGGCTGGTTGCCGCAAACGTTCCAATATTTCGGCTTATGGCTGCTGGCCTGTTTTGTTTTGCAAGCCTGGTTTGCCTGGAAACTGCTCGGCCTGATTACCGATAACCCTGTGCTGCGCTTATTGGGTACCGGTTTGCTGGTGTTTTCGCCGCCGATGTTTTTGCGCACCGGCGGGCACCTTTCCCTCGCCGGACACTTCCTGATCCTCGCTGCCCTCTATCTGGCCCTGCATCCGGCGCTTGCGCGGCGACGGCGGGCATGGGGCGTGTTGCTTGCAGCTACGGCGCTGGTGCACGCCTACCTGCTGGTCATGGTGGCTTTGCTCTGGGTTGCCGACCTTTTTGCCAAAGTCATGATCGGCAAGCTGACCCGTCGTCAGGGGCTGATCGAGTTCGGCAGCCTGTTTGCCCTGGTCAGCTTGTGTTGCTGGCAGGCGGGTTATTTCAGCATTGTCGACGGAGCGGGAGGGGGCGGTTTCGGTTGGTATCGGATGAATCTGGTCTCGCTGTTCGATGCGGATGGATGGTCATTCGTCTTGCCAGGTTTTGCCAAGGGCGGTGGAGACTATGAAGGTTTCAACTATCTGGGCCTCGGAGTGCTGCTGCTGGTGCCGGTGGCGGGTTTCGCCATGTTGCGCGGCAATATTCGCGTCAAGGCGTTGCTGAGTCGTTGGCCATGGCTACTGTTGGCGATGGTTGGGCTGAGCCTGTTTGCGTTGTCCAATCAAATTGGTCTGGGCACACAGACGTTCAGTTATCCGCTACCGAAGACGGTCGAGGGACTGGCAAGCATCTTCCGCGCCTCGGGCCGTATGTTCTGGCCGGTGTTCTACGCCATCGTTTTGCTGATTACGTTTCTGGTGGTGCGTGGCTATCGACCGCAGATCGCCATGGGGCTGCTGGCAGTGGCGCTGACGGCCCAAGTCATCGATACCCGCATTGCCTGGGCGGGCTTGAGAGCGGCAAAAATGGTTACGCAAACTTCGACCTGGGCAAGCCCCATGCACGATCCGTTCTGGAGCAGCGCGGCGGCGCACTACAAGAACATCCGTGCGTTGATCCCCAAAAATCAGGCGGACCAGTGGCAAGTCATTGCCGACTTTGCTGCCGTTCATGGCATGAAGACCGATGCTGTTTATATGGGGCGCATGAGCCCCAAGGCGCTAGACATCGCTCAACGTGACGCGCAACGCCGGCTGAGTTCGGGGCAATACGAGGCCGATTCGCTGTACATCCTCGACGATGATTCGCTGGACCTGGCCATCAGGAACGTTCACAGCGATACCGACCTGCTGACCAGAGTCGACGACTTTGTCGTACTGGCACCAGGCTGGAAACGCTGTGATCAATGTCTGGCGATGGTTGATGAGGGGCGCTCAATGTCAGCTGTTCCCTTGAGCCAGCCGGGGCGGGTGCAAGCGTTCAATCGCAAGAGCCGACAGTTGGTCAAAGGTTGGGCCGCTCCGGAAACCTGGGGTACCTGGAGTGAAGGGCAGGACGCGGAAATTGCGCTGCGGGTTGCGCCACAAGCCTCTTCGATCGTGATCGATGTTCTGGCGTTCGTCATGCCGCCCAAGTTGACGCAACGGGTCATCGTCAGCATCAATGGCGTTGAAGTCTTGTCGACGCGGTTGACGCAGGTTGAGGGCAATCTGCTGGAAATCCCGCTCGATGCGGCCGTGCGCGAAACACTGGTCGATGGCCGGGTGTTGAGTATCCAGGTGCATTTGCCTGACGCCACCAGCCCACGAAATCTGGGCTTGAACGATGATGCGCGAGTGATGGGGTTGGGGTTGAAATCGCTGACCGTTCGCTAAGACCTCGCTCGGCGCTGCAAAGGTTGATGGACGCCAGCCCCAAGGCCTTTCTACACTGCCGGTATTCCGGGGGGCAGGGGGCAATGGATGAACCGCAATGAACTTCGCAAGGCCGACATCAACCTGATGGTGGTGTTCGAGACCTTGATGCTCGAGCGCAACGTGACCCGCGCGGCCGAGAAGCTGTTTCTCGGCCAGCCAACCATCAGTTCGGCGCTCAATCGCTTGCGCACGATGCTCAACGATCCGCTGTTTATCCGCGTCGGCCACCGCATGGAGCCGACCGCCCGCGCCGAAGATATTTTTCGCCATCTCAAGCCTGCGCTGGACTCGTTATCGGTGGCGCTGAGCCTGACCCGCGACTTCGACCCGGCCGTCAGCACCATGACTTTTCGCATCGGCCTGTCCGATGACGTCGAGTTCGGTCTGCTGCCGCCGCTGTTGCGTGCGCTGCGCCAGGAGGCGCCGAACGTGGTGTTTGTGGTGCAACATGTCGATTACTGGCGCATTCCCGATCTGCTCGCGGCGGGCGACATCACGGTCGGCATCAGCCAGACCCGAGGCCTGCCGGCCAATGCCAAGCGCAAACTGCTGCGGCATATTCAGCCGAGCATCCTGCGCGCCGACGCCAGTGATACGCCGCTGACGCTGGATGAATATTGCGCGCGCCCGCACGTACTGGTTTCGCACACGGCCAATGTCAGTGGTTTCGCTGATGAGTGGCTGGCGGAGCTCGGTCGCACTCGTCAGGTGGTGCTGTCGGTGCCGCAATACAGTGCGTTGCCGGCGCTGCTGGCCGGCACCGACCTGATTGCCAGTCTGCCGGATTACACGGCGGCGGCCATGGCCACTTCGGGGCTGCTGTTCAAGGAACCCTTTCCGTTCAAGACCCCGACGCTGGATTTGTCGATGGTCTGGCTTAGCCATGTGGACAGCGATCCGGCGGAGCGCTGGTTGCGTTCGCGGCTGGAGCAATTCATGAGCGAACGGCCATTGACCGCAGCCTGATGAGCATCACATACCGTGTGGGAGCGAGCTTGCTCGCGAAAGCGGTGTATCAGGCACCTTAAGTGTCGCTGAACGACCGCATTCGCGAGCAAGCTCGCTCCCACATTGGAAAGTCACCGGGAGGGTTGGACAGAGCTGTGCTATATGTACGACCTTTCTGCCAACTCATCGGGGATCTGCAATGCCACACCTGCACATGGAATACACCGCCAATCTGCCGCAGTTGAACGCCGACGTCGCGTTGATCCGCCTCAACAACACCCTGGTGGGCTCCGGTCAGTTCGCGGCGGAGTTCGATATCAAAAGCCGTGCAATTAAAGTCGAGACCTTCAAGGTCGGCACCGCCATGGCCGAGCGCGCCTTCGTCTATGTGAAGCTGGCGCTGCTCAGCGGGCGTTCGCCGCAGATCAAGAAGCAGTTGTCAGAAAGCCTGTTGGCGGTCTTGCAGGACCTGTGCGAATGGCCGGCCGGCGTCGAAGTGCAGCTGTGTGTCGAACTGGTCGATATGGATCGCGAGTCCTACAGCAAAACCGCGATTGGTGTGTAGGACTCAGGCCGCTTCGAGTTCGCTGCACACCTTGACCACTTGCTCGCGTAACCAGAGGTTGGCGCTGTCCTGATCAACGCTCTGGCTCCACTGCATGTCGAGGGTAAAGCCCGGCAAGCCGTTCGGCGCCTCACAGTGATTGAACACCGCCTCGTTGGTCAGCAAGCGCTGGATGCGGCGGGGCAGGGTGAGGATGAAGTCGGTCCCGGTGATCATTTTCAATGCCGCGCTGTAGCTGTTCGAGCGCGCGACGATCTGGCGCTTCTGCGCCTGCCGCGCCAGCCAGCCATCGACCATGTTGGTGGTTGACGTCCACGGTGTCGGGAACACATGTCGGCGTTCGGTAAAGGCCTGCAGGCTCAGGCGCGGCTCCAGTGGCGTGGCGCGTTTGTCGAAGACGCAGACCAGATCATCCTCCAGCAGCATCCGCGATTTCAGGTCAGTGTGATGGCGGTGGAAGTTGGGGCCGAAACTGATCACCAGATCGAGGCTGCCGTCGCGCAGCTCATCCGCCGGGACGTCGGTCTCGAACTTGTGCATGTTGACCATCACCGGCAAATCATCGAAATCGAAACGCTTCAGCAGGCGCGGCAGAATCAGTTGCTCGAAGTATTCCGGGGCGCAGATGTTGAAGGTGACGGCTTGTTGGGTCGGGTCGAACGTAGGGGCGCCGGCGTGGCACAGGTTGATGCTTTCGAGGATCTTCTGCACATGGCCGTACATGGTGCTGGCCTTGTAGGTCGGACGCATGCCGGTGCGGGTGTTGATGAACAGTTCGTCTTCGAAACTGGTGCGCAGTTTTTTCAAACAGTAACTGACGGTGGACTGGCTGACGAACAGGGTTTCTGACACATCGGTGACGCTGCTTTGCTCATAAACGGCGATAAACACCATGAGATCCTGCATGTCGAGCTTTCGAAGCAAGTTACTGTTCAGCATCCGTACTGTCTCGCTGTGCTTCTTGCGCTGAATCCGCGCAAACGTGTGCGAACGATCGTAGCGGAACGATGGTGCCAGGACAAAGCCCTGTAGGACGTTTCACAGTCAGTTGTGGGACAGAAAGTTTTACGAACACGACGTCGCCGACAAAACCGCCGAAAAGTGGCCAGAAGCCTTTATCTCGACGAGTGAAAGTGTCGGGCGTAATGCCTGGGATCGAAGTGCCACACCATCAACAGCATCACTCCCATCACAGCGGTCAGCGACCACCAGGCCCACTCGAAACTCCCGAGCCAATCGCGGATCATTCCGGCCAGCAGCGGCGAAAGGCCGGCGATCAAGTAACCAATGCCCTGCACGAACGCGGTCAGCCCACCGGCGCGTTGCGGGTTGTCGAGGTGATCGAGCGAGACGATCAGGCTCATCGGAAACAAACCGCCAATGCCCAGCCCCAACAGGCACGGCCACAGCAGGCTGAGCTGTTGTGGGCTGAGGATCAGGCCGCAAAATCCGGCGATGATCAGCATCAGTAACACCATCAGAATCACGCGTCGATCGCGGCTGCGATTGGCGATTGCGGGAACCACCAAGCCGGAAATCACCTCCATGGCCGTCAGAAAACCCAACAACAGCCCGGCGTTTTGTTCGCTCCAGCCTTTTTCCACGTAGTACGGCGCGAGCCAGGCCAGCACGCAGGTGTAGGACGCTGTCCCCAAACCAAAGAATATTGCCAGTAACCAGGCGCGGGAATTGGCGAAGAACGAATCTTTTCTGGCTGCCGTCATCTCCGCGGAGGGTTGCTGGCGGCGTTGGAACCACCAGAACACAAACGCGAGTAAAGCCAGAATCGCCCAGAAGGCCAGACCACTGCGCCAGCTCCCGGTTTGCACCATCACCAGCGGCGCGAGCGACGCGGCAAGTGCAGCGCCACCCATGATCGACGTGACGTATAGACCCATGCACAAGGCGACGTTGTCAGCGAAGCGCGATTTGATCAGCGCCGGCATCAGCGCCTGAATCAGTGCTATGCCGATGCCGGCCAGCACGGCGCTTGCAATCAATTGGGCAGCAGAGTCGATAAACAGTCGTGACAACGTCGCCAGACCGATGATCAGCAAGGACAGCAATACCGTCCGTTGCTCACCCAGCCGTTGACTGATGCCTATGCCGAAAAACATCGCCAGCCCCATCGCCATCACTGGCAGCATGGTCAGCAGTGAAGCGACAGTGAAGCTCAGCGGGATGTCGCCGCGAATGGCCGACAGTAACGGACCGACCGCCGCCATCGACGGACGCAGATTGAGTGCGACGAGAATGATTGCGAGCATCAACCAGACGGCGGGGCGAGCGGTGGTGCGAACGTTTTCCATCATCAGACCTTTGGGCTGGGCGGATGATTAAGCGCGAAGCGGTCCAGTCCGGGCAAACCAGAAAATCCACAGCCCTTTTTAAAAAGTCGATAACCCCGCCATCCCCTGTGGGAGCGAGCCTGCTCGCGAAAGCGGATTGTCTGTCACCAAAAATGTTGAATGTGCCGGCCTCTTCGCGAGCAGGCTCGCTCCCACAATATACAGCCGAGTTGTTTTTACTGAATCAAAGCTGAACCATTCTCAAATACTTCACAAGTTTCATCACATTGCCAACGGCCAACTAATCGTTGGCGTCTTTTTCACAAAAAATTGATGGTTGCCTGCTTAAAGTTTGTCATGCCTTGGTTAATGAAATTTTCACAATTGAATTTTCTCTCATTGACCGAGGCTCTTCTTTTCAGGAATCGCCCTTTCTATGTTGAAGTTAAAAGCCGTGCGCCCGGAATGGGTGACGTTGATCGCCAGCGCCTTTCTTTTAATCGGCTGCAATGTTGTCCTCTGGCAGCACCTGTTCGAGATCACTGCCGCCGATGGCAAGGGCATCGCCATGCGCGTGGCTTTCGGGGTGATGATCCTTGCGGCATTCAATATCGTGCTGACGGTTCTGGCTTTTCGTCCGTTGCTCAAACCGCTGTTGACGCTGATATTTCTGATCAGCGCCGGGGTGGCTTACTTCATGAGTCAATATGGCGTCATGATCGATGCCGGCATGTTTCGAAACCTGGCCGAAACCAATGCAACGGAAGTGCGTGATCTGCTCTCGTTGAAGTTGTTTGCTTATATTCTGTTGCTCGGTGTCTTGCCATCATTTTTGTTGTGGAAGTTACCGATTAATTATCGTCGCTGGCACCGTGAGTTGTTCAGTAAAGTTATTGTCAGTGTCGCCTCGGCAGCGGTAATCGGCGGCGTGGCCCTGGCCAACTATCAGGGCTTGTCTTCACTGTTTCGCAACCATCACGAAATTCGCCTGATGTTGGTGCCGAGCAACTACATCGGTGCGTCGGCCGGCTACCTGCGTGAGCAAGTGGTTTCGGCGCAGCAACCGTTCGTCAAGATCGGCGAAGACGCCCAGCGCAATCCCGATCTGAAACTCCAGCCACGCAAATCCCTGACCGTACTGGTTGTGGGTGAGAGCGCCCGTGCGGAGAATTTCGGCATCCTTGGCTACAACCGCGATACGACGCCACAACTCGACAAGGAAACCGGGTTGATCGCCTTTACCGATGTACATTCCTGCGGCACGGAAACGGCTGTTTCGGTGCCGTGCATGTTCTCCAACATGGGTCGCAAGAATTACGACGCCAGCAAGGCGAAGAATGAAGAAGGTTTACTCGATGTGCTCAAGCGTGCCGGTATCGACGTGATCTGGCGTGACAACCAGTCTGGCTGCAAAGGCACCTGTGATCGAGTCACCCTGCAGGATGTCAGCAACCTGAAAGACCCTGCGCTGTGTGCCAACAGCGAGTGCCGCGACGAAATCCTCCTGCAAGGCCTGCAAGGTTTTATCGACCACTTGGACAAGGACACTGTTTTAGTCCTGCACCAGATGGGCAGTCACGGCCCGGAATACTTCAAGCGTTATCCGAAGGAATACGAGCACTTCACCCCGGTGTGTGAAAGTAACGCGCTGAACAATTGCAGCCGCGAAAGTATCGTCAACGGGTACGACAACACACTGGTGTATACCGACCATGTGCTGTCGAGCCTGATCGATGTATTGCGCAGCAATCAGGACAAAGTCGATACCGCCATGTTGTATCTGTCGGACCACGGCGAGTCGCTGGGCGAGTACAACTTGTTCCTGCACGGTACGCCTTACATGCTGGCGCCTGAGCAACAAAAGCATGTAGCGATGCTGGCATGGTTTTCCGATAACTATCAGAAGGCTTATTCGGTCGACACCCATTGCCTGCAGATGAGCCGCGACAAACCCCTGAGTCAGGACAACCTGTTCCACTCGATGCTTGGCCTGCTCGAGGTCAAGAGCAAGGTCTATCAGCCGGGTCTGGACATGTTTGCCGGTTGCCGTGGCGCGGTGATCGACGGCGTGCTGGCCAAGGACTGAGGCCAATCGGCTCCGTCGTTCTGACGCGACGGGGTCGTCTGTTTCCTCTGTAAGACTATTCTTGTCCTTTGGCAGGACATTTCGTTACAGCTCTTGCCCTTCGCAGGCGCGTAAATCGCCGGTGGCGATATATACTGCGCGCCATTCTTCAAGGGAGAGCCGTGTGGCCATCGATATTCACTGGATTCGCGACAACGAAAGCCTCGCGCAGTTTTGCGCCGAGTGGCAGCAGCTGCCGTTCGTTGCCCTCGACACCGAATTCATGCGGGTCGACACCTTCTACCCGATTGCCGGCCTGCTGCAGGTGGGCGACGGCAAACGCGCCTACCTGATCGATCCGCTGACCATCAACGCCTGGCAACCGCTGGCCGCACTGCTGGAAAACCCGGCGGTGCTGAAAGTCCTGCATGCCTGCAGCGAAGACCTCGAAGTGCTGTTGCGCCTGACCGGTAGCCTGCCGGCGCCGATGTTTGACACGCAACTCGCCGCCGCTTACCTGAACCTCGGGTTCTCGATGGGCTATTCGCGACTGGTGCAGGAAGTGCTCGGCATCGAGCTACCGAAGGGCGAGACCCGTTCCGACTGGTTGCAGCGCCCGTTGTCCGACACGCAAATCAGCTACGCCGCCGAAGATGCGGTGCATCTGGCGGAAGTTTTCGTACAACTGCGGCCGAAACTGTCTGACGACAAATTCGCCTGGGTGTTGGAGGACGGTGCCGAACTGGTTGCCAACCTGCGCCGCGAAACCGACCCTTACGAGGTCTATCGCGAGGCCAAACTGGCGTGGAAACTGTCCCGTGCGCAACTGGCCGTTCTGCGTGAGTTGTGCGCCTGGCGTGAAAAAGAGGCCCGTGCCCGCGATCTGCCGCGCAACCGTATCGTTCGTGAGCATTCGCTGTGGCCGCTGGCCCGCACGCAACCGGACAACCTTGCGGCGCTGGGCAAGATCGAAGACATGCACCCGCGTACCGTGCGTCAGGACGGCCAGTTTCTGCTTGATCTGATCAAGCGCTCTGGCAGTGTGGGCCCTGATCAATGGCCGCCCGCCGTAGCGGAGCCATTGCCGATCGAAGCCGCTGCGTTGATCAAACAACTGCGCGCATTGGGCCAGGCTGAGGCCGAGCGCCTGGGCATTGCCCCGGAACTGATGCTGCGCAAGAAAACCCTCGAAGCCCTGGTCAAAAGCGGCTACCCCGAGGGTCCTTACCAATTGCCTGAGTCGCTGCGTGGCTGGCGCCGCGAACTCATGGGTCAGAAGCTGCTCGACAGCCTGGCCACCGCCGGAGAACAGCCTTGAAACGTATTTGTTCCATCTACCAAAGCTCCAAGCGCAGCGGCATGTACCTTTACGTGCTCAAGAGTGATGCGCTGGAGCGCGTGCCGGAAGCGCTGATGCTGGCCTTCGGCAAGCCGAAGCATTCCTTCGATCTGGTGCTGTCGCCTGAGCGCAAACTGGCCAGTGAGGACATCGTCGTGGTCCTGGAAAACCTCGACAAGCAGGGCTATCACCTGCAAATGCCGCCGGCCGAGGACGAGTACATCGAGCACTTGCCCGAAGAGTTGCTGCGACGCAACGACCCGGTCTGATCGGCGAGACTCTGTTCTGAGTCTCGATTTACCCTGGAACGGTTTTTACCGCGATGGCCGCCCGAATCCGGCGGCCGTCTGCACGGTTTGCGAAAGGTTTGAAGATGCGCGTTCTGATTGCTGAACACGACCACGCGATATACGCCCGGCTGCTGCGTCAGGCAGCGCCCGAGGTTGAAGTACTGACCAGCGGCGACTCCGCCGAGCTGGCCCGTCAGGCCGCCGATTGCCCGGTGTGGCTCGGCCAGCCCGATCTATTGGCGACCCTGCTGCGTCAGGGTCATCAACCACAGTGGCTGCAATCGACCTGGGCCGGCATCACGCCGTTGCTCGCTGACGGTTTGCGCCGCGATTACCGTTTGACCCGTGCGGTGGGGATTTTCGGTCAGGTGATGGCCGAATACGTACTGACCTACATCCTCGGCCATGAGCGCGAAGTGCTCGCGCGACTGGTCAGCCAGGTCGAACGCAAATGGGACAACCGCAGTGGCCAGAGTCTGGTCGGGCGCAAGGTGTTGATCGTCGGCACCGGTGACATTGGCCAGAGCGTGGCGCAGTTCCTGCTGCCATTTGGCATTGAACTGTACGGCATCGCCAGCAGTGCCCGCGAGCAGGCGCCATTTGTCGAAGTCGGTTCGGTGGCCGATCTGCCGCGTCTGGTGGGCGAGGTGGATTACGTGGTCAACCTGCTGCCGAACACCGAGCACACCCACGATATCTACGACGCGGCGCTGTTCAAGCAATTCAAGCCGACCGGGTTGTTTATCAACGCCGGACGCGGGGTTGCGGTGGTCGATGCCGATCTGGTGGACGCGTTGAAGGAAGGCCATCTGGCGGGGGCGGTGATTGACGTTTGCCGTCAGGAACCACTGCCACAGCGCCATCCGTTCTGGACCGCGTGGGGTTTGCTGCTGACCGGGCACAGCTCGGCACCGACGTCGCCGGCGTTGATGGTGCAGCTGTTTGTCGAGAACCTGAAGGCGTATCAGGCGAGCGAAGCGTTGCGCGGGGAAGTGGATTTCAACCGCGGGTATTGATACACCGCAATCAATGTAGGAGTGAGCCTGCTCGCGATAGCGGTGTGTCAGACAGTATTAATGTCGACCGACACACCGCTATCGCGAGCAGGCTCACTCCTACAGTTGTTTTACGGTGTGGCTTAGAGGGTGAAGTCGCCTTCCGCGGTCAGTTCGTTCAGCGGGCGACGCGGGCTCGGCTCTTCGCGAGCCTGCAGGTATTCAGCCAGCGTTGCCTTGTCACCGAGTTTGCCGACTGCCACCGCCGCGTGCAGCGCATAACCTTCAGGAATATTCAGCTCCTTGCGCGTCAGCTCCTGATCGAAACCCGCCATGCCGTGGGTGTGCCAGCCACTGATGCTCGCTTGCAGCGCCAGATGGCCCCACGCCGAACCGGTGTCGAAGGTGTGCCACAACGCCGGGGTTTCTTCGGTTGCACCCGGTGCGGTGAACGTGGTTTTCGAAATCACGATCACCAGCGCCGACGCATGCTGCGCCCAGCTACGGTTGAACTCATTGAGCAGACCCAGATAACGCTCCCAGTTCGGCGTATCGCGACGCGCATAGAGGAAACGCCACGGCTGCGAGTTGTACGCCGAAGGCGCCCAGCGCGCGGCTTCGAAGAAGCTCAGCAGGGTTTCTTCCGGGATCGCTTCGCCGGTGAAGGCACGCGGCGACCAGCGGTCGGTGAATTGCGGGTGAATGGCGTAATCGGCAACGCGAGGGTTGGCACTCATGGAGAGATTCCTTGCTACGGTTGAGTCAGGGATTTGCATGAAAACCCGGCGGGATCAGTTGCGCTGAACGATGGGGTTTTCCGAGCCTGAGGGTTCACCACAATGCAACGCGGTCGAGCGTTATGGCTTGCGGGCAAGGCTCCTTGCGACTGGCAAAGCTACGCGCCGCCACAAAAACTGACAAGTCCCGCACAACCGGCAGTCGCCAACGCTTGGCCCGCCGGGCCTTGGGCACTAGACTGGCGGCCTTTTCACCACCTGATGTTGATGCTTGAGCCATGGCCGCCAAAGTCGAACCGTTCTGGATACGCAAAACCCTCGATCAACTGGATCACCAGGAATGGGAATCGCTGTGCGACGGCTGTGGTCTGTGCTGCCTGCAGAAACTCGAGGATGAAGAGGACAACAGCGTTTATTACACGCGCATCGCCTGCAAACTGCTCGACCTGAAAACCTGCCAGTGCAGCGATTATCCGAATCGCATCAAGTTTGTCCCGGACTGCATCCAGCTCACCCCGGGCCAGGCCGAAGAGTTCAAATGGCTGCCGCCGACCTGCGGTTATCGGCTAGTCAGTGAGGGCAAGGATCTGCCGTTGTGGCACCACCTGGTGTGTGGCGATCGCGACGCGGTGCACCATGAACGTATTTCCCAGTCCGGGCGCATGCTTGCCGAAGGCAGCGTGCCGGAAGATGACTGGGAAGATCACCTGATTTTCCGCGCGGGCTGAGCGTCCGCCGAATCAAGCTTTACCAAGGAGTGCGTATGGCTGTCGGATTGCCGCAAGCGCTGATGGTTGCGCTGCTGGCGTTGAGCGTGCCGGCATGGGCGGCGAAGAAAGTCGATCTGGATTATCACGTGCGCCTGTTGCCGCAAAGTGATCAGGCCGAGGTGCGCCTGACCTTGGCCAAGGGCGAAGCGGTGCGCAGTCTCGATTTCGATCTTGGCGACGGCAGCCATTACAGCGACTTCAAGGCTGACGGCCAGTGGCTGCTGAGCCCGGGCAAACAGGCGCGCGGGGTCTGGCGCCCCGCCAGCGAAAAGTCCAGCCTGACCTACCGCGTGCGCATCAGCCACGGCCGCAAGAACGGCAGCTTCGACACACGCATGACCCCGACTTGGGCGTTGATGCGTGGCGACGAACTGGTGCCGCCAGCCAAACTCGATCAACAGGACGGCACCGAACTGGTCGCGCGTCTGCAATTCGAATTACCCGACGGTTGGAAGAGCATCGAAACCGCTTGGCCGCGCATCGGCAAAAACAAATTCCGCATCGACAATCCTTCGCGGCTCTTCGATCGACCGACCGGGTGGATGCTCGCCGGACACCTCGGCAGCCGCCGCACCCGGCTGGGCGAAACCGAAGTCACCGTGGCCTCGCCGCAAGGGCAGGGCATGCGGCGCATGGACGTGCTGAC
The DNA here is from genome assembly GCF_059429415.1 of Pseudomonas sp. CH61. Lineage (NCBI taxonomy): Bacteria > Pseudomonadati > Pseudomonadota > Gammaproteobacteria > Pseudomonadales > Pseudomonadaceae > Pseudomonas > Pseudomonas sp. CH61. The sequence continues at coordinate 802,071 of NZ_CM182098.1, forward strand.
GTTGCTGACGTTCGTCTGGCCGCAGGTGCAGGCGGTTTATCCACGCCATCCGGCCAAACTGTTGATTGTCGGCGCCAACGATCCGATGTGGAGGGGCAGCCTCGGTGCGCATGAATCCATTTACGTGAATACGCGATTGCCGCTGGTCAGCGAAAGCGGTAGCAGCGCGCTGGTGCGTGAGCTGGCGCAGGTGTTCGGGCGGATCAACGACGAGCAGCGCAGCGACTGGATCAGCGAAGGTTTTGCCGAGTATTACGCGATCGAACTGGTGCGCCGCGCCGGTGGCATGAGCGATGAGCGTTATCAGGCGCTACAGGCGAAATTGGCCAAGGACAGCCAGAAGGTCACGACGTTGCGCGGCGAGCAGATCAGCCCGGCGCAGGTAGCGAAAGCAGTAGTTGTGTTGCAGGAACTCGATCGCGAGATTCGCTTGAAGACGCGCAACAAGCGTTCGCTGGATGATGTGTTGCGTGGGGCGATGCATCTGGGGACGGTGAGTACCAAGGCGTTTGTGCAACTGGCCGAGAGCGTTCTTGGCGAGTCGTCCAAAGTCCTTGATACCGGGTTACTTCAGTAATACCGCTATTCGCGAGCAGGCTCGCTCCCACAGGGGAATGCATTTCAAAAGGTGGGAGCGAGCCTGCTCGCGAAGGGGTCATTAGCCCCACCGCAAATCTCGGATCAAACCCCGGCTTTCGGCGATTTCACCGAATCATTGCCGGTCACGGTGGCGGTGCTGGTCGCCGCCTCGGCATTGGCTTTGAGCTTGCTCAACTCTTCCCCGGCCCGCTCGATCTTCGCCCGCACGTTATTCATGTCCTGACGGCTCTTCTCGATCAGGCTTTTCACCGAACTGTGTCCGGTAATCCCGCGCGCCATGGCCACGCCGCCGATCGCCACCTGAATCAACCCGAACACACCGCCACGGCGCAGGCCTTTGCCGACCATGATCACGCCGCCCGCGAGCGAGCCGATGCGTTCCCAGCCTTCGACGTTCTGCTCGGAACGACTCTGGAACGGGGTGGATTCGATACGTTCGACACGTTTGAGCTCGGTCATGATCTTTCTCCAGGCAATGAGTAATCGATAAACAAGCTGACTGCCAGAGCGGTCAGCTTGTTCCATCGGATGTGCGACGCTTTAGCGGAATTTTGGCCCGGAGCGGGTGTTCAAGCCCTTGGCCATGCGGTCGTAGAGCACGACATTGACCGTGGCGGCGAGGTTCATGCAACCGGTGGTCGGGATGTACACGACGTCTTCGCACCAGTCGCGGATCTCTTTATCCAGCGAGCCGTCTTCTGGGCCGAAGATGTACAGGGCGCGATCCGGGTGAGTGTATTCCGGCAGCGGGCGGGCGCCCTCGACCAGTTCCACGGCGACCGGCACGCAGTTGAGCGGGAGGATCTTTTTCAGATCGTCGATGCCGATCAGCGGGATGTCGTAGTGCACGCGTTTGGTGTCGGTGACGAAGTCGGCGGCGCGTTCATAACGCTTGCCGGTGTAGAACACCGACGCCACGCCATAGCAGCCTGCGGCGCGCATCACCGAACCGACGTTCTCCGGTGATTTGGGGTTATACAAACCAATGCAGCTGTACCGTTTGTCTGCCACGAGCGGGGTGCCTTCGGGAAAAAGAGCGCGATTATACGGGGATTGGGAGAGGGCGGGCAGATTCGAGATATGTGGTGTCTGGCCGGCCGCCTTCGCGAGCAGGCTCGCTCCCACATTGATTTCGTGTACACCACCAATCAAATGTGGGAGCGAGCCTGCTCGCGAAGGGGCCAGTTCAGGCGCTGAAGATCATCAGTCTTCTTTTTTCATCAACCCGGCCAGCGCGGCAAACGGGTTGTGCGTTGCCTTGGCAATCTTCGGCGTGCTCAGCGAGCCTTCGCTGAAATACTGCTGATCGGTATAGCGCGAGTGTTCGTTGTCGTGGCAATACAGGCACAACAATTCCCAGTTCGAGCCGTCCTGCGGGTTGTTGTCGTGGTTGTGGTCGCGATGGTGCACGGTCAGTTCGCTCAGGCGTTTGCCGGAAAACTCACGGGTGCAGCGGCCACAGACGTGCGGGTACATCTTCAGGGCCTTGTCGCGGTAGCCCATTTCCTTGTCGCGCTGGTTGTCGGCGAGGATGCGATCCAGCTTCGACGTGTTGGTTGGGGTGGACGAACTCATGGGTTCACCTTTGTAAAAGACTAATGACGGTTATGCGCAGAGTTTAGCTCAGCCCTTGAGCTTCTCGGCAATCCAGATCGTGTGGCGGGTGCCCTTGTTGCCGTGGGCGAAGACCTGGACTTCTTCGGCCTTGAAACCGGCCTTCTTCAATTTGTCGGAAAACAGCCGGTCGGCGCTGGCCGACCACACCGCCAGCACGCCTTTCGGGCGCAGGGCTTTGGCGCAGGCATTCAGACCGGCGGCCGAATACAACCAGCTATTGGCCTTCTGGGTCAGGCCTTCGGGGCCGTTGTCGACGTCGAGCATGATCGCATCGAAGCCGTTCGGTTCGCTTTGCAGCACTTTGGCCACGTCTTCCTGACGGATCACCGTGCGCGGATCGAGCAGCGGTCGACCGGACTTCTCGCCGAGCGGGCCACGGTTCCACTCGACCACGCCGGGCACCAGTTCCGCGACTACCACTTCGGCAGTCTTGCCCAGATGTTTGAGCGCCGAGGCGAGGGTGAAACCCATGCCCAGACCGCCGATCAGCACCCGCGAATCCGGCCGCCCAGCGACCTTGCGGCACGGAATCTCGGCCAGTGCATCTTCGGAACCGTGCATGCGCGTGTTCATCAATTGTCCGCCGTCGCCGCCCTGGATCTTGATGACAAAATCCTCGCCATATTCGAACAGGCACAGGGCACCGCCGCTTTCAGGGATCGGGGTGGTGTCGAGCAGAACGAAACGTTTCATGGAAATCTCTACAAGGGGGAAGGCAAGCAGGCCCGTTGGGAGTAGCCTGAGCGCAGACTAGAGGCCAAACGGAGCCCTTGATGAAGCGCACCATTCTAACGGTCATTGCCCTGGCCGCGCTCTCGATTACTGCAGTGCAGGCGCAACAGATAATTCCGGTCAGCCCGGCGCCGCAACCTGGCTCGCCCGGGACAGCGACACCGACGCCTTATCCGCAGATCACGCCGATCAACATTCCCAAGTCCGGTGCCGGCAGTGGCAGCCCGCCGCTGGTGCCGATCGAAATGCCTAGCCCGCCGAGCAAGGATCAGCCGGTGCCGGGTATCGAACCGACCGGCACCAAGGCAAAATCTCCCGGCGGTTAAACCTGTTGCGCCGCCAGTTGACCGTCGGCCATGCGCAGGCGTTTCGACAGCGATACGGCGAGGGCGCGGATGATTTTCGCGGCGATCTTCGGCGCGTCGTTGAGCATTTTTTCCAGCGAGTCCTTGCCGAGGTTCAATAGCTGGCAGTTAGTCGCAGCGACGCAGGTGGCCGAGCGGCGTTCACCGTCGAGCACGGCCATTTCGCCGAACGCCCGACCGCTGCGCAAGGTGGCCATGGTGATCACCTGACCATCGGGCCCGGTTTTTTGCACGGCGACCTGGCCGGTGTGGAGGATGCACATGAAACTGCCGGCATCGCCCTCGCGGAAAATCGCCTCGCCTTCAGCCACGGTGCTGATGCTGAAGTAGCCGGAAGCGGCCGCAAAGTCGGCCAGCTGCAATTGATCGAACAGGCCGCAGTCCATCAGCCAGTCGCGGATTTCGTTGTTCAGTAAGGTCGGTTCTGACATGTCGTCACGGTCTTTTTGTTTTCACTGTTTCAGGCTTCACACGGTCCCTTGTAGGAGTGAGCCTGCTCGCGATAGCGGTCGGTCATTCAAATCATCTTTAACTGACATACCGCTATCGCGAGCAGGCTCACTCCTACAGGATATCTGTGGGGATATCGGCCTCTTGGGTCTGCAATTAAGACCCAAGTGACCGACGGAGTTCCTCAGGCCAGGCCCAAAACCTTGAAAACAAATGCGTATTCGAGTGCTACGTCACGTAATTCCTGATAACGCCCGCTCATCCCGCCATGCCCGGCGCCCAGTTCAGTCTTGAGCAACAGCACATTGTCGTCAGTCTTGGTCGCGCGCAGTTTCGCCACCCACTTGGCCGCTTCCCAGTACTGCACGCGGCTGTCGTTGTAGCCGGCGATCACTAGCGTCGCCGGATAATCCTGCGCACTGACGTTTTCGTACGGCGCGTACGCCTTGATTCGCTCGTAAACCTCCGGCTCTTCGGGATTGCCCCATTCGTCATATTCGGTGACGGTCAGTGGCAGCTCCGGGTCGAGCATGGTGTTGAGCACGTCGACGAACGGCACTTCGGCAATCGCCACGCCGAACAGATCCGGGCGCTGGTTGAGCACCGCACCAATCAGCAAACCACCGGCGCTGCCGCCACTGATCGCCAGTTTTTCAGCGGTGGTGATGCCGTTAAGGATCAAGAACTCGGCGCAGGCAATGAAGTCGCTGAAGGTGTTGTGCTTGTGTTCCTGCTTGCCGGCGCGGTACCAGGCTTCGCCCAATTCACCGCCGCCACGCACGTGAGCAATGGCGAAGGCCATGCCACGATCCAGAAGGCTCAGGCGCGCGTGGGAGAACCACGGATCAAGGCTCGAGCCGTAAGCGCCGTAGCCATACAGATACAGCGGCACCGCTTTGCCAACCATTTCGCGTTTCATCACCAGACTGATCGGCACTTGCGTACCGTCCGGCGCCGTCGCCCACAGGCGCTGGCTGACGTAGGCGTCGGCGTCGAACGGGCCGAGCACCGGGGTTTCTTTCAAAACGGTTTGTTCGCCGCTCGCCAAGATCAACTGGCGCACCTGTGCCGGGCGATTCAACGCTTCGTAACGTAGACGAATACGGTCGCTCTCGAACTCCAGGCTGTTTTGCACATACAGGCTGTAGGCCGCGTCCGGCAATTGCACGCGATAAGGCGTCAGACCGTGTGGGTGAACTTCGATGATCGGCAGGCCACCCTCGCGCAGGCTCAGGGTCATGGCCTCGGTGTTGAGGCTGACGCCATCGAGCATCACCGTGTCGCTGTGGGGGATCAGGTTTTGCCAGTCGGCTTCGGACGGCGCGGTGCCGGTGTCCGGGGCCTGATACAGGGCGTAGTTGATGCCGTCACGATTGGTGCGGATGAACCACGTCCACACGCCATCGAGCAGACCGTGATCGACATCGTATTCATGATCCTCGACCCGTGGCGCCAGGCAGGTGAACGGCAGGTGCGGCTGATTGGCATCCAGCGCCCAGACTTCACTAGTGGTCTTGCTGCCCAGCGACAGCAGCAATTGCTGCTCGGAGCTGGAACGGTAGCAGTGCAGGAAGAAACGCCCGTCCGGCTCGTGGAACACCTCTTCGGCAGCGGTGCCATCGAGGCGATAGCGGAACAGTTTGTGTGGGCGATGGGTGTCGTCGAGTACGCCGAAAAACAGCGTCAGGCTGTCGTTGGCCCAGGTCATGCTGCCGTCGCAATCTTCGAATTCCAGTTCGCTGACTTTGTCGTTGGCCAGTTCCTTGACGAACAGCGTGTAGATCTCATCGCCCGAGGCGTCGACGCTGTAGGCCAGGCGCTGATGATCGGGGCTGATGCTGAACGCACCAAGCGAGAAGAACCCGCCGTTGGCCAGCACATTCGGGTCGAGCAGCAATTGTTCGCGGCTTTCGTCGAGGCTCAGGCTGTCGTCCGCCGGGCGTGGGCAGCGGTAGTGCCGGGCGTATTCGTCGCCCGCCGTGGTGCGCGTGTAATACAGGTACGGGCCCCACGGCGAGGGCAGGGACAGGTCGGTTTCCAGAATCCGGCCCTTGATCTCTTCGAACAGGTTTTCACGCAATTCAGCCTGATCGGCGGTTTGCGCTTCCTGGTAGGCGTTTTCGGCCTTTAGGTAATCGAGCACCGCGTCGGTGTCGCGCTCCTGCAGCCAGGCATACGGGTCGGCGCCGGCGGCCTTGTGGGCAATCGGGGCACTGATGACGTTGGCGGATTGGGGCATGGAAGGCTCTCGGACAATGTACGGAATAAGGGTTTTCGCAGCGCTTGAAACCGCCGCAGACCCTGTAGGAGTGAGCCTGCTCGCGATAAGGCCGGCACATTCAACATCAATGTTGTCAGGCTGTCCGTCATCGCGAGCAGGCTCACTCCCACAGGTCGCATGTCTATTGGGACAAGCCGCACGGGCGAAAAGTCGTTACTATAAGCGCCTCTTTGCCTGCCTTGCCATGGACACCATGACCGAGAACGACTATCTGATCGCCTGGGGCCTCTACGCCTTTGCCGCTGTGGGCTGCCTGTTGGTATGGATGCGCCTGACTACCTGGATGTGGCGCTGGTTGCGCGAACCGCTGCGCGTGCTGATGGCGGTGTTGCTGTTCAGCCCGACCATCATTGATCCGGTGAAAGCCAAGGTTGCGCCGTCCATTGCCATCACCGCGCTCGACCTGGCCTTCAAGGTCGGCAACAACGCCTGGCGGGCAGTCTCCGATCTGTTCATGTACGGCATGATCGCTTTCGCGATCTACCTGATTTTCGTGGCGATCCGCTTCCCGATCGAGCGTGCTTCGCGTGCGCGTCGTGAACAGGCCGAAGCCGCCAAAGCCGCCGCTCGCGCCGATGATCGCGATGACGATCAACCGTTTGGCGGCGCCGGCGATGACCGCTACGGTCGTCCTCCATTGCCGAATAATCCGCAGCGCATGCGGGTCGAGCCGCGCCTGTAACCCGAGAGTCCGCACATGTGTGAATTACTGGGCATGAGTGCCAACGTGCCGACCGATATCGTGTTCAGCTTCACCGGCCTGATGCAGCGCGGCGGCCGCACCGGCCCGCACCGCGACGGCTGGGGCATTGCCTTCTATGAAGGCCGTGGCTTGCGCCTGTTTCAGGACCCGGCCGCGAGTTGCGAGTCGGAAGTCGCCAATCTGGTGCAGCGCTATCCGATCAAGAGCGAAGTGGTCATCGGCCACATCCGCCAGGCCAACGTCGGCAAGGTCTGCCTGTCCAATACCCATCCGTTCGTCCGCGAGCTGTGGGGGCGCAACTGGTGTTTCGCGCACAACGGCCAGCTCGCCGATTTCACCCCGATCAAAAGTTTCTACCGCCCGGTCGGCGATACCGACAGCGAAGCGGCGTTCTGCGATTTGCTTAACCGTGTGCGTGCAGCATTCCCGGAGCCGGTCGATATAGAAGCGCTGCTGCCGGATCTGGTCGCCGCCTGCGCCGAATACCGCAGCAAAGGCGTATTCAACTGCCTGCTCAGCGATGGCGACTGGCTGTTCTGCTATTGCTCGACCAAACTCGCACAGATCACCCGCCGCGCACCGTTCGGCCCGGCGCGTCTGAAGGATGTCGACGTGATCGTCGATTTCCAGGCGGAAACCACGCCCAACGACGTGGTCACCGTGATCGCTACCGAGCCTTTGACCGAAAACGAAACCTGGACCCGCTACGAACCGGGCCAATGGAGCCTGTGGCGACGCGGCGAATGCGTCAGTCAAGGCAAGACCGAATAAGGATCTACCCCGATGTTGCTCAGTTATGTACGGCTGGTGTTGTTTGCGGCGGGCCTGTTGATCGGTGTCCAGGTGCCGGGTTTCATCAATGATTACGCCAAACGCGTCGAGGCGCATCTGATTGAAGCGCAGACCGGTCTGCGCGGTTTTCAGGGCACCGCCGAGCAGTTTTTCAAGGGTGATATGCAGGCGCTGGTCGCGCATTACCGCGCCAGTGAAGATCTGGTGTTTCGCAGCGATGCCGACAGCCTGAGCACTTTGCTCAGCCGTCAGATCGCGCTGGACAAGCAGTTCCAGGCGATGCAAGGCCCGTGGTACATCCGCTTCCTGCAAGTGGTGCTGGCCGCTGACCCGGATATTCGCAAGGAAACCTGGAACGGCTACAGCTACCAGATCCTGCTGACCCCGGAAGCGATGATCTGGGGCATGAGCGGCGCGTTGCTGCTGTCGTTCGGCATTGAATGCCTGTTCCGCTTGATCGATTGGGTCGTGCTGGGTGGCCGACGTCTGCGCCAGAGCCGGCCGATTGAAGACCGCGACGTGCGTGGCCTCTGATGATCGTTCCCACGCTCCGCGTGGGAATGCCTCAACGGACGCTCCGCGTTCGGCTTTCGAGGGACGCGGAGCGTCCCGGGCTGCATTCCCACGCGGAGCGTAGGAACGATCAACTTAAAACGATGTAGTCCTTGCCCACCTTGATCGCATATCCCTCCAGCACCTGCTGACACAACGTCACAATCTCCTCGACCCACTCAACGCCCACCCGCCACGACACCACCACCTGCAAGTTCGGTGGCCGTTGATCAATGTCCAGCAAGGTCAATTCACCCCGCGCCAGTTCCTCCGCCACCAACACCGGCGGCAGTACACCAATCCCGAATCCATCACGCAATAACCGGGTAATCGCCGACACCGAATTCACGCAGTTCAAGCGTGGCGCCAGCACCCCGTTGGCCTGCATCAGTGCCAGAAGATCCTGATGCGGTCGGGAGTTTTTCGAGTAGGTAATGATCCGTTCCTGCGCCAGTTCGGTGAGGTCGGCGTAGTCGCGGTTGTAGATCGAATTACTGGCAACAATCCAGCCCAGCGGATGGCTGGCCAGCTCCAGACTGCGCACGCTTTCATGGCGCACCAGATCGGTTTGCAGAACGATATCGAGAAAGCCTTTTTGCAACTGATCGCAGAGGTTCAGCGAAGTATCCGCCACCAGCTCGATTTCCACCCGTGGATACAAGTCGGTCATTTGCGCCACCAACGGGCTGAGCCAGGTGTGGATTACCGTGTCCATCACGCCAATGCGTACGCGCCCGACCTTGCTCGAGCGGGTCTCAATCGACTGTTTCAGCGCTGACATCGTGTCGAGCATCTGCTCGGCATATTCCAGCACTTTCAACCCTTCGGGCGTCAGGCTGACACCGCGTGAATCGCGCAAAAACAGCTTCACCCCCAGCTCACCTTCCAGCACCGCGATGCGGCTGGAAATCGACGCCTGGGTGGTGAACAGCTTGTCGGCGGTCAGGCGAAAACTCTTCAGGCGGGCGACCCAGACAAAGGTCTCGAGAAACTTCAGGTTCATGGGCAAGGCTCGGGTGACAAATTTTTCTTATGGCTAAGGCGGGTTTTTATTCGTTGGACGCAGCAGGGCCGCGCGACGAAAAATCGACGCATCCGGTCCCCACGATAGGCGTCGTCGGGGCTACGAACAAGACCAATAAAAAACCTGCGGAGATAAGCCATGCGTGCTCCCGACACCCTAGAAGTACCCAAGGCAACGGCGCGTCCGGGGCCGTTTGACTGGTATCGCAACATCAACCAGCAGGAGCGCCGAACGTTCTGGAGCTGCAAGATCGGCTACGGTCTGGACGGCATGGACACGCAGATGCTCAGCTTCGTCGTGCCGACACTGATTGCGATGTGGGGCATCACCACCGGCGAAGCGGGGTTGATTCATACCAGCACGCTGATTGCTTCAGCGATTGGCGGTTGGGTTGCCGGGATTCTCTCTGACCGCATCGGTCGTGTGCGCACCCTGCAACTGACCGTACTGTGGTTCGCCTTCTTCACCTTCCTCTGCGGCTTCGCGCAAAACTACGAACAATTATTGATCGCTCGCACCTTGATGGGCTTCGGTTTCGGCGGCGAATGGACCGCCGGTGCGGTGCTGATCGGTGAAGTGATCCGCGCCAAGGACCGTGGCAAAGCGGTGGGCATGGTGCAATCCGGGTGGGCGTTGGGCTGGGGACTGACGGCGATTCTGTATGCGTTGCTGTTCTCGGTATTGCCGCCGGAAGATGCCTGGCGGGCGCTGTTCATCCTCGGCATCGTGCCGGCAATTTTCGTGATTTTCGTCCGTCGTCTGGTCAAGGATCCGGAGATCTATCGCGAGGCCAAGGCCCAACAAACGCCGGAGACTCAGTCGAAGTTTTACGAGATCTTCGCCCCCGGCATGCTCTTCACCACGTTCCGCGCTTCGCTGCTGACTACCGGTGCTCTGGGCGGTTATTACGCGATCACTTCCTGGCTGCCGACCTTTCTGAAAAACGAACGCGGCTTGAGCGTACTCGGCACCGGCGGCTATCTGGCGATGGTGATTGTCGGCTCCTACGTCGGTTACGTGATCAGCGCCTACCTGACTGACCTGCTGGGGCGGAAAAAGAACTTCATCCTCTTCGCGGTCGGCTCGTTCACCATCGTTCTGCTCTACACGCAGCTGCCAGTGAGCAACGGCGTGATGCTGTGGCTGGGCTTCCCGCTGGGCTTCTTTGCTTCAGGGATTTTCAGTGGCATGGGCGCGTTTCTGACCGAGCTGTTCCCCACGCGAATTCGCGGTTCGGGGCAGGGCTTTTGCTACAACATCGGTCGGGCGCTGGCGGCATTGTTTCCGCTGCTGATTGGTCTGCTCAGCCAGAAAGTACCGTTGAGCGTAGGCATTGGTGCCTTTGCCGCAGTGTCTTACGGCGTGGTGATTATCGCGGCGCTGAGCCTGCCGGAAACCCGTGGCAAGCAACTGGACGCGCAGTAACTGATAACCTGCGCAGCACAGTCCTACAGATAAAAAGACAAGCACCTACAGGAGTGTTCACCGTGAGCCGCCTGCTATTGAATTGCGACATTGGCGAGAGCTTCGGCAGCTGGACCATGGGTCTGGACGCCGAGGTCATGCCCTTCATCGATTGCGCCAACGTGGCCTGCGGTTTCCACGCCGGTGACCCGAGCATCATGCGCAAGACCGTCAGCCTGGCGTTGAGCCATGGCGTGCAGATCGGCGCACACCCGGCTTACCAGGATCTGGTCGGTTTCGGTCGCCGCTCCATGGCGTATTCGGCGCAAGAGCTGCAAGACATCCTGCATTACCAGATCGGAGCCCTCGACGGCATTTGCAAAGCCCAGGGCGGGCGCGTCAGTTACGTCAAACCCCACGGCGCGATGTACAACGACATGATGGCCAACCCGGCGCAACTGCGTGCGGTGATTCAGGCCGTGGCCGCTTACGACCGCAGCCTGCCGCTGATGCTGATGGCTACTCGCGACAATTCGGCTGCGCAGCAGATTGGCGATGAGTACGGCGTGACGTTGTGGTTCGAAGCCTTCGCTGACCGCGCTTACGACAGTGTCGGCAAACTGGTTTCACGACAACTGCCGGGCGCGGTGCATCACGACCCCGAGAAGATCATCGAGCAAGCGTTGACCATCGCCCGTGGCGACAGCCTCAGCGCCAGCGACGGCAGCGCCTTGCTGCTGCACGCCAATACCCTCTGCGTGCACGGCGACAACGCCAGTTCGGTCGCCGCCGTGCAACGCATTCGCGAGGCCTTGAATCAGCAGAGCGCGCCATGAACCCAAGGATTGAAGTGGTGGCACTGGATTGCCTGATGCTGCGTCTGTTCGATGAAATCGCCGAAACCAACATGCCGTGGATGCTCGCCGCCAGTGAGCGCTTGCGTACGGCATTCGGTGAGCAACTGATCGATCTGGTGCCTTCCTATACGACGCTGATGGTGCATTACGATTTGACTGCACTGAGTCCGGGTCAGGCGCGGGAATTGATCGCCGAAGCGTTGATCGACCTGTCGCCAAATGCGCGAACGGCTGGCCAGTGCCATGTGCTGCCGGTCTGGTATGACTTGAGCGTCGGCCCTGAGTTGAGCTTGCTCGCCGAGCGCAGCGGTCTGGCGGTGACGGAGGTGATCCGGCGCCACAGTGCGCGGGAGTATCAGGTGTTCGCCCTGGGTTTCGCACCGGGGTTCGCCTTTATGGGACTGGTAGAAGAGATTCTGGCCGCGCCACGTCTGAATACCCCACGAAAAAAAGTTGCTGCAGGCAGCGTCGGGATTGCCGAACGGCAAACGGCGGCCTATCCGGTAGTGTCCCCCGGTGGCTGGAACCTGATCGGTCGCACGCCAGCGAAATTGTTCGACCGCAATCGCGATGGTTACAGCCTGATGCAACCGGGCGACACGGTGCGATTCGAAGTGGTCAGTCACGCCGAATTCGTCAATCTGGGCGGCGATGACACGCCACTGGAGGTGCAGGCATGAGCCGACTGACGATTGAAGCGAGTACACCGCTCTGTCTGTTGCAGGATGCAGGACGTTTCGGCGTGCGCCATCTGGGCGTTACCCAGGGCGGCGCGGCGGACTGGTGCTCAATGAGCTGGGCCAACTGGTTGCTGGGCAACGGACTGGATGTGCCGGTGATCGAAATCACCCTCGGCGGCTTTGCCGTCATCGCGGAGGAGGACTGCTTGCTGGCGCTGGCCGGAGCTGATCTTGGCGCGCAGATTGAGGGGCAACCGCTGGCGCCGTGGCGCAGTTTCAAGTTGGGTAAAGGACAGAAGTTGCTGTTCACGCAACCGTTGCTCGGTGCCCGGGCTTATCTGGCGGCGCCCGGTGGCTTCGAGGCCCCCAAGGTCTTGGGCAGCAGCGCGACAGTGGTGCGCGAAGAGCTCGGTGGTCTGGATGGCCTGGGTTTGCCGCTGGCCAAGGGGGCAGGGCTGAGCTATCGCGGTGAATCGCTGTCGCTTCGCGAAGTGCCTTTGGCATTACGGCCTGATTTGAAATCGAATGCAGCGCTGGATCTGGTACTCGGCGCGCAGATCGGCCAGTTCAGCGGGCAGAGCCTGTTTGATGTGTTCAATACATCCTGGTCACTGGACAGTCGCGCAGATCGCATGGGCATTCGCTTGTTGGGCAGCGCCTTGCACTATCAAGGGCTCCCGATGATTTCCGAAGGCATTCCACTCGGCGCAGTGCAGGTGCCGCCGGACGGGCAGCCGATCGTCTTGCTCAATGATCGCCAGACCATTGGTGGTTATCCACGCTTGGGCGCGTTGACGCCGTTGGCGCTGGCGAGGCTGGCGCAGCGTCTGCCGGGTGACAAGGTGCGCTTCACACCTGTCATGCAAGAGCGTGCATGGCTCGACCATATCAACTACCTGAAGTCCTACTTGTAATTGACCGTATTTCGGACTGAAGACCGAGACGTTTCCTGACGCTTTGGTAAGTCGCCCTACATCATGCGTCGAGGAGGTGTGGAACTATCGGTCTTCATCTTTTACAAGGAAGTTACAGATGCGTTTTATGAAAGTGATGGCCCAGTCAGAGGGCGAGTGTGCGGACCGTGTCGATGGGCACATTGTCGGTTTTTATGAGGATGTGGGCAGCGTGCCGGTTTATCGGGCGAGCGTCGATCGTTTCTACAATGTGCAACGACTGGACGCCGAATATGCCGGTCATCAGGACATCGTTGCGCGTATCGAGACATTCATGTCCACCGCAACCGTCGACATGATGCGAATGTTTCACTGGAATCACCGCACAGAGGCAGGTGGTCAATCCATGGAACTGATTGCCGAGGGGAACAACAGTGAAACGGAGGCGACCCGGGTCAGGTTTCGTTTTCTGTCGCCAGAGGGCGAGATGAAGAGTGAAACGACCCTGAGTTCTGAAACGGATATTGAGAAAGCTCGTAGGGTAGAGCTGGCAAACGGCGGGACGAAAGTGGTCGCCAAAGGGAAAACGAGACGTCGCGGGCAAAAAACCGCCTCTGTCGGGCCGGCGATTCAGGACACCGTCTTTATGGACAGGCTCTGCAATTCCTATCTCGCAACAGGTTGGTAAAACGGCCGCCGATTCCGTACGGAATTGAGGGTTCCCACGCTCACGTGGGAACCCTTTGGCCGTTATTTGGACAAAAACCGCATCCCTTCCTCAAGCCCGCGCAACGTCAACGGATACATCTGATCCTCGATCAAGTCCCGCACGATATTGGTCGATGAGGTATAGCCCCAGGTATCTTTCGGATACGGGTTGATCCAGATGAGCTTCTTGTACTTCTCCATGAAGCGCTGCATCCACACGTAGCCCGGCTCTTCGTTCCAGTGCTCGACACTGCCGCCAGCCTGGGTGATTTCATACGGCGCCATCGCCGCGTCACCAATGAAGATTACCTTATAGTCAGCGCCGTACTTGTGCAGCAGATCCTGGGTCGACGTGCGCTCGGAGGTGCGGCGCATGTTGTTCTTCCACACCGATTCGTAAACGAAGTTGTGGAAGTAGAAATACTCCAGATGCTTGAACTCGGTCTTGCAGGCCGAGAACAGCTCCTCGCAGATCTTCACGTGGGCGTCCATCGAACCGCCGATGTCGAACAGCAGCAACAGCTTCACCGTGTTGCGGCGCTCGGGGCGCATCTGGATGTTCAGCAGGCCGGCGTCCTTGGCGGTGTGGTCGATGGTGCCGTCGATGTCCAGCTCTTCTGCCGCGCCTTGGCGGGCGAATTTGCGCAGTCGGCGCAGGGCGACTTTGATATTGCGCGTGCCCAGTTCCACCGAATCGTCGAGGTTCTTGTACTCGCGCTGATCCCAGACTTTTACCGCTTTGCCCTGGCGCTTGCCAGCATCGCCGACCCGAATGCCTTCCGGGTTGAAACCACCGGAGCCGAACGGGCTAGTGCCGCCAGTGCCAATCCATTTGTTGCCACCGGCGTGGCGTTCCTTCTGTTCTTCCAGACGTTTCTTGAACTCTTCGATCAGCTTGTCCAGACCGCCGAGTGACTGGATCTGCGCGCGTTCCTCGTCGCTTAATGAGCGCTCGAACTCCTTGCGCAGCCAATCTTCGGGAATCAGCGCCTGCAAGTGGTCATCGAGCTTTTCGAGGCCATTGAAGTAGGCGCCGAACGCGCGGTCGAACTTGTCGAAATGGCGTTCGTCCTTGACCAGAATCGCCCGCGACAAGTAATAGAACTCGTCCATGTCGGCGAAGGTCACGCGCTGTTTCAGCGCGTTGATCAGGTCGAGCAACTCGCGCACCGACACCGGCACCTTGGCGGCACGCATTTCATTGAACAGGTTGAGCAACATGGCATCAGCCTCTTAGCGGGTGCCGCGACGGCTCATGAACGCCAGGCGCTCAAGCAGCTGCACGTCCTGCTCGTTCTTCACCAACGCGCCGGCCAGCGGCGGAATCGCTTTGGTCGGATCGCGCTCGCGCAGCACCGCTTCGCCGATGTTGTCGGCCATCAGCAGCTTCAGCCAGTCGACCAGTTCCGAGGTCGACGGCTTCTTCTTCAGGCCCGGCACCTTGCGCACATCGAAGAACACGTCCAGCGCTTCGCTGACCAGATCCTTCTTGATGTCCGGGTAGTGCACGTCGACGATTTTCTGCAGGGTGGTGCGGTCGGGGAAGGCGATGTAGTGGAAGAAGCAACGGCGCAGGAAAGCGTCCGGCAGCTCTTTTTCATTGTTGGAGGTAATGATGATGATCGGGCGCTTTTTCGCCTTGATGGTCTCGTCGATCTCGTAAACGTAGAACTCCATCTTGTCGAGTTCTTGCAGCAAGTCGTTGGGGAACTCGATGTCAGCCTTGTCGATTTCGTCAATCAACAAAATGACCCGCTCTTCGGACTCGAACGCTTCCCAGAGCTTGCCTTTTTTCAGGTAGTTGCGCACGTCGTGGACTTTTTCATTGCCCAGTTGCGAGTCGCGCAGGCGGCTGACCGCATCGTACTCGTACAGGCCCTGATGGGCCTTGGTGGTGGACTTGATGTGCCAGGTGATCAACTTGGCGCCGAACGATTCGGCCAGTTGCTCGGCGAGCATGGTCTTTCCGGTGCCCGGTTCGCCCTTGACCAGCAGCGGCCGCTCCAGGGTGATGGCGGCGTTGACCGCCAGCTTCAGGTCATCGGTGGCGACGTAGGCCTGGGTGCCTTCGAACTTCATCTGCTAATCCTCGAACGGTAACGCCGACCTGAACGGGCAGGGCGGGGGCGAAATAATCGGATGCCCGACTATAACGCGCAGGCCGGTCGACTGTGAACGCAGACGGCTTATTCAGTCTCTGAATGGGGCGTCACATGTTGACTCAGTCTCGGCCGATGGCCAGTATTCAGGCCTCGTTGATTTGACGATAGCCTTCAGGATGTCCACTGAATCTGTGGCGAGGGAGCTTGCTCCCGCTGGGCTGCGAAGCAGTCCCCATGTGCCCGGAGGCGCTGAATTGATGCTATCCATGAAACGACCACGCTTGGCGGCTGTTACTGCACTCTCTGATTGCCGGCTTGCACTGGACTTTGTTGATGGTCGAGCGCTGACACTCGATTTGAGTCGAGATATTCAAACGTGTAAGCAGTTGCAGCCCTTGCTTGATCCCCAAGTCTTTGCGACTGCCATCTTGGGCGATAAAGGTTGGACCGTTGAATGGCCGGCCCCGGATATTCAGATTGGCGCCGATACTCTATATCTGGATGCTTTTCCAGAGATGAACTCTAACCCGCGTCCGGCTTCGGCCGCTCATACCGGGCATTGAATGCCTGTACGAAACCATTGCGCAAAATCTGCAAAAACGCTTCGAATGCGCTGATATTTTGCTGATGGACGTTGCCGCTGAGTTCGACCTTGGTGGCGAACTGGTTTTTCGCCTGGTTCTTCAGCACGGTTTCCGAGCCGCCGACGATGGCCTCCCAGACCGAGCGGAAGATGCTCTTGTTCTTGTTTTCCACATCTTGCTGCCAGTTGAACACTTCGACGTCGCGCAGCAGCGGCTTGATGTAACCGTTGACCTGGGCCTTTTTGGCCTGGGCTTCGATCACCACGTCACCGTGGCCGGCGTTGAAGTCGAACTTGCCGTAAGCCGAGGCGAAGTCGTTCATGCTTTTGAGTTCGATGTCTTTGGCGCGCAGGCGGAACTGGAAGTCTTCGAAATTACTCAGCGGATCGAAGGTGGCAGTGGTTTCCAGTGGGGCATGCCCGAGCAAAAGCGCTTTGCCCTCGAAACGGGCGTCACGTTTGCCCTGCTTGTCGACCACATTGGTCAGGTTGTAGATGCTCGCGTCGACGTTGGTGGCGTTCATGTTGACCGGCGGTTTTGAATTGAAATTGCGGAAGCTGATCTTGCCGTCGTGAATCTGCACTTCATCGAGGGTAATCGGCAGCAACTTGCCCAGTTGCGCACGCCAGTCAGTGCCCTGACCGGTCTGGGAGTTCTGCTTGTTGGCCCCGCCATCGACGAAATTGATCTCGGGATTGACGAATTTCACTTGCGCCACGACCGCATGGTCGTACCACAGCGAATGCCAGCTGACCGCAAGATCGATCAGCGGTGCATTGACGAACGGCACCGGCACTTTGCCGTCGACCTTGACGATTTTCAGACCGTTGATTTTGTAGGCGCCGCGCCATAGGGCCAGATCGACATCAGTGATCTGACCCCGGTAGTCACCCATGTCCGCCAGTTTGCCGTTCAGATAGTCGCGCACCATGTAGGGCAGGGCGATGTGCAGCGCGATCAACAACACAACGACGACGGCGAAAATCCCTAGTGGCCAACTGTAGCGACGCTTCATGACGGCAATTCCCAGACGATGTAAGCGATTGACTGTTACGCCGCGCAGACGTTCGACCCGACTGGACTGCGCCAGGCAACAGGCATACCTTGGAAGGCTGAATTCAATGCTGCATAAGGACCCAGCCATGAGCCGTATTTTTGCTGACAACGCCCATTCCATCGGCAACACGCCGCTGGTGCAGATCAACCGTATCGCGCCGCGCGGCGTGACTATCCTGGCCAAGATCGAGGGGCGCAACCCCGGTTACTCGGTCAAGTGCCGGATCGGCGCCAACATGATCTGGGACGCCGAAAGCAGCGGCAAACTCAAACCGGGCATGACCATTGTCGAGCCGACGTCGGGTAACACGGGGATCGGTCTGGCATTCGTCGCCGCCGCTCGTGGTTACAAATTGATGCTGACCATGCCGGCCTCGATGAGCATCGAGCGTCGCAAGGTTCTCAAGGCTCTGGGCGCCGAACTGGTTTTGACCGAGCCGGCCAAGGGCATGAAAGGCGCAATCGAGAAGGCGGCCGAAATCGTTGCCAGCGATGCTGACAAATACTTCATGCCATCGCAGTTCGATAACCCGGCCAACCCAGCCATCCATGAAAAGACCACCGGTCCGGAAATCTGGAACGACACTGACGGCGCCGTCGATGTACTGGTAGCGGGCGTTGGCACCGGCGGAACCATCACCGGTGTTTCGCGGTATATCAAGAATACCCAGGGCAAACCGATTCTGTCGGTGGCAGTGGAGCCGATGTCATCGCCAGTAATCACCCAGGCGCTGGCCGGTGAAGAGATCAAACCGAGCCCGCACAAGATTCAAGGGATCGGCGCCGGGTTTTTGCCGAAGAACCTGGATCTGTCGATGGTCGACCGGGTCGAGCAGGTCACTGACGAAGAGTCCAAGGCCATGGCCCTGCGTTTGATGCAGGAAGAGGGGATTTTGTGCGGTATCTCCTGCGGTGCCGCAATGGCGGTAGCGGTGAGACTGGCAGAGACGCCGGAGATGCAGGGCAAGACCATCGTCGTGATTCTGCCGGACTCCGGTGAGCGTTATCTGTCGAGCATGCTGTTCAGCGATCTGTTCACTGAGCAGGAGACTCAGCAGTAATCCAGTTGATTCAGGTCAGCCAGGGTTCAGGATCGTTATGCTAATAAATGCTTTGTTGCGCAATTCTTAACACTGAATCTTGTGTAAGGCGGGTTTTGCCCGGCGCCGGTAGTGTTTATCATGGCCGGCTGCCATGCCGGGTAAAGGGCATTGCGCAGCGTTGTCTTTATTCAAGGAGTCGTTGATGACCTTTTCGTTAGCCGCCAAGATATTGGTGCTGCTGCTGTTTGTGGGCAGCATCCTGTATGTGCATTTGCGCGGCAAGGCGCGTTTGCCGGTTCTGCGCCAGTTCGTCAACCACTCGGCGCTGTTCGCCCCGTACAACGCCTTGATGTACCTGTTCTCCGGCGTACCGTCCAAGCCGTACCTGGATCGCAGCAAATTCCCGGAACTGGACGTACTGCGCGACAACTGGGAAACCATTCGCGACGAGGCCATGCACCTGTTCGACGAAGGCTATATTCGCGCGGCGGAAAAGAACAACGACGCCGGTTTCGGCTCGTTCTTCAAGAAGGGCTGGAAGCGTTTCTACCTCAAGTGGTACGACAAACCGCTGCCGTCGGCTGAAACCCTGTGCCCGAAAACCGTGGCGCTGGTCAGTGCGATTCCCAACGTCAAAGGTGCGATGTTTGCGTTGCTGCCGGGTGGCAGTCACCTGAACCCGCACCGCGATCCGTTTGCCGGCTCGCTGCGCTATCACCTCGGTTTGTCGACGCCAAACTCCGATGATTGCCGGATCTTCGTCGATGGTCAGGTGTACGCCTGGCGTGACGGCGAAGACGTGATGTTCGACGAGACCTACGTGCACTGGGTCAAGAACGAAACCGACCAAACCCGCGTGATCCTGTTCTGCGACGTCGAGCGTCCGCTGAGCAACCGCCTCATGACTCGCATCAACCGCGCGATCAGCGCCTGGCTTGGCCGTGCCACCGCACCGCAAAACCTTGATGACGAACGCGTCGGCGGGATCAACCAGGCCTATGCCTGGAGCAAGAACTTCAGCGACAAGTTCAGCGGCGTGGTCAAACAGTGGAAACGTCGTCATCCGAAAGCCTACCGCGTGATGCGGCCGGTGCTGGCGGTGGTGGTGTTGACGTTGTTGGGGTATTGGCTGTTTGGTTAAGGCTGGATGTTGTAATAAAAAACTGCTCCTTGTGAGCGGTTTTTTATTATGAAGAGAAGGTGAACGAGGCGCCAGCGAGGACGCCTCCTGGCTCTTCCGCGGCTGGATTCACCAATGCTTCTCTGATTCGGTGCAACTCCCGTTCAGACAACCTTCCGGAGGAGCGTTTTCTATCAGCTTTTATCGATCTGGCGCCTGGCGCCTTTTTTTCAACGGCAGCCTTCATGGTGTCTCCGGCATTGATCATTAAATGAGCAGTTGTCCGATACTAGTCTTACCAAATTAGCCCTTGTCCCCCATGGTTGGGTGTCGCGATTGCAATCCAGCCTATTCACCTTGCGGCCAACTGTCCCTGCTGGCCCTTTGTCCAAATCATTGCAATCCATGTCTCACGCTGGTTATAGTCGGCGCTCGTGAGTCGTATGCCTCACCTTCCACCCTCTCAAAAAAGATCTGCGCAAATGCCTGCATCCCTCATCAACGCGGTAGTCGATTCAGCGGTCAACGCTGGCGTCGTGCCGTGCGGGAATCAGCAGCCCAAGCAGATCAGTCATTACCCCCCACCTGTCAGTAGCACGCCGGTGTGCGCAGTCGTATCACCGCCGGGCGTTGGCGTTTCGGGCTGATCAGCACTGTCTGCTGAGTCCTGCCGCCCGCCAGAAAAACCTACTGAATTTCAGCTTCGGCTGAGTTGGCTTCTTGCCTGACTACAGGTGGTATTCATGTTTGTCCTGTCGAAAAAATCCGCGCTCGCGGCGACGTCCACGAGCCTGTTCGTTCTGCTGTGGAGCAGCGGGGCGATCTTCTCCAAATGGGGTTTGGCCCACGCTTCGCCGTTTGCCTTTCTGTTGATTCGCTTTGTGATCGCCTTGTGTGGGCTGATGCTGTTGGCGCCGCTGCTGAAGCTGAAGCTGCCCAAGGGCGGCAAACCGGTGATGTTTGCGATTGCCACGGGTGTGGTGTTGTTGGGGGCCTATCAGATCTTTTATCTACTGGCCCTGAACAGCAAAGTCACTCCAGGCGTGATGGCGACCATCATGGGCGTGCAGCCGATTCTCACCGTGGTGTTGATGGAGCGGCAGCGCTCGGCGAGTCGGATGTTCGGTCTGGCCTTGGGATTGGCGGGGCTGATCATGGTGGTTTACCAAGGCATCGGTCTGGCCGGGATGTCCTTGGTGGGAATGCTGTTTGGTCTGCTGGCGCTGGCGAGCATGACGCTGGGCTCGATCATGCAGAAACGCATCACCGACAATCCCCTCGGCACACTGCCGGTGCAATATCTGGCCGGGCTGTTGTTGTGCGGGATCTTCGTGTCGTTTCAGCCGTTCCATTTTGAACACAGCACAGGTTTTATCGTGCCGGTGTTGTGGATGGGGCTGGTGGTCTCGGTGCTGGCGACGTTGTTGCTGTATCGGCTGATCGCGCGGGGCAATCTGGTGAATGTCACCAGTCTGTTTTACCTGGTGCCAGCGGTGACGGCGGTGATGGACTATCTGATTTTCGGCAATCGCCTGGCGGCGTTGAGTGTGCTGGGGATGTTGTTGATTGTGGTCGGCTTGGCATTTGTGTTTCGTGAAAGGGGGTAACAGATCGTCAGGTGGCGGCTTTTAGGCCGCCGATCGCGAGCAGGCTCACTCCTACAGGGGAACGCATTCCAATTGTAGGAGTGAGCCTGCTCGCGATAGCCATTTCAGCAGCGCCAGAAGTCTAGCGGGCTGTTACCTGCGAAGGTTTCACTACCGCCGGCTTCAACACCAACCACAACGCCGCAGCAATCAACACCCCGCCATAAATGTGCGCCATCGACAACGGCTCATCCAGCAGCAAAGCCCCCCACAGCACCCCGAACGGCGGAATCATGAAGGTCACGGTCATCGACTTCACCGGACCGATCGAGCTGAGCAGGCGGAAGTAAATGATGTAGGCAAACGCCGTGCAGCCCAGACCCAGGCCCAACAGCGACAACCAGACATTCCAGCCGCCCCAACTGACCGGCGGTGACGTGATCACGCTGTAGCCGAACAACGGCAACAGGAACAACGTCGCACCGAGCATGCTGCCCAGCGCCGACAATCGGCTGTCCAGTCCACCGGCCTGATCCAGCCAGCGACGCGCGAGGAAACCGGCAAAACCATAACAAGTGGTCGCCAGCAAGCAGGCGAGGGCGCCCATCAATAGCTGCATGTCAAATGCCACGGGACCGGCGCGGGTCAGCACGCCAACACCGAACAGGCCGAGGAACACCCCGCCGAGTTTGGCTGCGGTGAGTTTTTCACTGAAGAACAACCCGCCAATCAGCACGCCCATCAGCGGCGTGGTGGCGTTGAAAATCGCCGAATAGCCGGCTGGCAGTACTTGGGCGGCAACCGAATACAGCGTCGCCGGAATGCCCGAGTTGATCACGCCCAGCAGCATCACGGTTTTCAGTTTGCCTTTGAAATCCCAGCGCACGCGCATCAGACCGAGGATCACCAACAGGCCGGCGGCAGCGATGGACACGCGAAAAAATCCGGTCGGAATCGTGCCGATCACTGGCGCAATAATGCGCATGAACAGAAAACTTGCGCCCCAGATGGCCGCCAGCGACAACATACGGAAAATATCGACAGGGCTCACGGCGGGTCTCCTTCCTTGATCGGGACGAGAGTGTTGCCGAGCGCCCTGACGAAGGCAACCGCTATTCGGGCATGCAACTTATCGGTCAGATCGCAAAGCGTGTCACCAGATCGTTGAGATCGACCGCCAGACGCGACAGTTCCTGGCTTGCAGCCGAGGTCTGAGTGGCGCCAGCGGCGGTTTGGGTCGAGAGGTCACGGATGGTCACCAGATTCTGATCGACCTCACGCGCCACCAATGCCTGTTGCTCGGCCGCGCTGGCGATCACCAGGTTGCGTTGGTTGATCTGCGAGATCGACGCGGTGATTTTTTCCAGTGCCTGACCGGCACTGTTGGCGCGGCGCAACGTCTGACCCGCCTGCTGGGCACTGCTCTGCAAAGCGCCAACGGTTGCCCCGGTGCCTTGCTGGATGCTGCTGATCATCAGCTCGATTTCTTCGGTGGAGTTCTGCGTGCGTTGCGCCAGCGAACGCACTTCATCGGCGACCACGGCAAAACCGCGCCCGGCTTCACCGGCGCGTGCCGCTTCGATCGCCGCATTGAGCGCCAGCAGATTGGTCTGCCCGGCAATCCCGCGAATCACCTCCAGCACTTTACTGATGTCCTGCGCCTGAGTGGCCAGGCCCTCGGCTTGTGCGGAAGCACCGAGTACCGCATCGACCAGCTCCTGAATCGAACTAATGGTTTCGCTGACCTGCACGTGGCCGTGCTTGCTGTCCTCGTTGGATGCGGCAGACGCCTCGGCGCTGGACACCGCATTGGCCGCGACTTCGTCCACCGCCGTGCTCATCTCGGTGACCGCGGTGGCGGCTTGTTCAATCTGATCGTTCTGCTGCTGCAGGCCGCGGGTGCTTTGCTCCATCACCGAACTCATTTCCTCGGCAGCGGAAGCCAGTTGCTGTGCCGATTCGCTGATACCGCGAATGGTCGAGCGCAGATTGCCCTGCATCTCGGCGAGGGCTTCGAGCAACTGCGCGGCTTCATCTTTACCGCTACTGATAATTTCGCCACTGAGATTGCCGGCAGCAATGCGCCGCGCGACATCCAGTGCCTGATTGATCGGGGTGGTGATGCTGCGGGTCAGCAGCCAGGCCAATAGCAAGGTGGCAATCAGGGCGACCACGATGATCGACGCGACGATCCACAATGCCCGTTCATACATGGCTGCGGCGGCATCGGCGGCGTCGTCTGCACCTTGTTGATTGAGGCTGATCATCTGCTCCAGCGTCTTGTCGAGCACTGTGCCCTGCGGTGCCAGTTCGTTGCTCAAACGCGTGGCAGCCTGCTCGTTCTGCCCCGCGTCAATCTGGCTGACAATCTGGTCGAGAATGCTCAGGTATTTGCCGACGGCCGCGTTCAAGCCGTCGAGCATCGCCTGTTCCTGATCACTGGCGATCAAGGCTTTGTGGTCGTTGAGGCGTTTGAGCAACTCCTCGCGTTGCGCCTTGAGGATGCCTTTGCTTCGGTCGCGCACCGCAGGCTGGGAGTTAGTGATCAGACGCAACGATTCGAGGCGGATGCTGGCGATGTTCGCCGCCGCGTCATGAATGCTCTCGATGCTGGGCATCCATGATTCTTCGATCACTGCCGCACTTTCGCGCAGGGTTTTCATCTGGCCCAGACCGAACAGGCCGACCACCACCAGCAGACTGGCCAAAACGGCAAAGCTCAAACTGGCGCGCAAACCTATGCGCAGATTCCGGATAGACATCAGTGTGCTCCTTGATCTTTGAGGGGGAGAGGTCGTCCTCGTGGACCGAGGATCTTGTTGTGAGGCGGGTGATGGCGGGCTATATATCAAAGTGCCACTATTTTGGTAAGACCAATCTGGCGTCGTCGCTGAGGGTGCGTGAATTTGCAGCAAAGCCACGGCCTAGACGCGTCTGCTTTCTATTGGATCCGAAGCCCAGAGAATTCGCGGGCTGGCGCAGGATGAGAGGCAGCACCGCTCAGGCGCTTAACTGACCGAACGGTCGATTAAAAAAACTTTGCAAAAACGCTGTTGGCGTACAACCCCGGCGCAGATTTGGCAGAAATTGCACTTCACCTGTGCGCGCATCCGTAGCTAAGCTCAGGCACAGATTTCCAAACGCACGCCGAGGTCTTATCTATGCCGCAGCAATGGCCAGCCACCGACATCGCCCGCATGATCCTCGATGGCTTTGACGATTACCGCGAGCATTTCCGGCGCATCACCGACGGCGCCCGGGAGCGTTTCGAGCAGGCGCGCTGGCAGGAGACGCAAACCGCGTCGGCAGCGCGGATCAACCTCTACGAAGACAAGGTCGGCGAAACCATCGCCCGTCTGCGCGAATACTTCGACGACGAAACGCTGATGAATGTCAGCTGCTGGCCGCTGGTGAAAAGTGCCTACATCAGCGTCATCGACCTGCGATTCGACGATGAGCTGTCCGAGACCTGGTACAACTCGATTTTCTGCGGGCTGTTCAGCCATGACCTGATCAGCGACGGCTGCATGTTCATCCACACCACGCGCCCGAGCCTGCGCCGCGCCCGCGCCGCGCAAACCCGTACCTACAAACCGCAAGGGCAATTGTCGGGGATGCTCGCGAGCATTTTTGCCGACTACCGTTTCAGCGAGGATTACGCCGATCTGCCCGGCGACTTGCTTCGCCTCGAAGCGCAGCTGCGCGAGAACCTGCCGGACTGGGTGTGCAAAGATCCTGAGCTCAGCGTCGAGCTGTTTTCCTCGGTGCTGTACCGCAACAAGGGCGCGTACCTGGTCGGGCGCATTTACACCCGCGACGAGCAATGGCCGCTGGTGATCCCGCTGCTGCACCGCGAAGGGCGCGGGATCCAGATCGATGCGCTGATCACCGACGAAGCCGATGTGTCGATCATCTTCTCGTTCACCCGTTCGTACTTCATGGTCGATGTGCCGGTACCGGCGGAATTCATCGGTTTCCTGCGACGCATCCTGCCGGGCAAACACATCGCCGAGCTGTACACCTCGATCGGCTTCTACAAGCACGGCAAGTCCGAGTTCTACCGCGCACTGATCAACCATCTGGCCAATACCGATGACCAGTTCATCATGGCCCCGGGTGTGCGTGGCATGGTCATGAGCGTGTTTACCCTGCCGGGTTTCAACACCGTGTTCAAAATCATCAAGGACCGTTTCTCGCCTTCGAAAAACGTCGACCGTGCCACGGTGATCGAGAAGTATCGATTGGTGAAAAGCGTCGACCGGGTAGGGCGTATGGCCGATACCCAGGAGTTCGCCGACTTCCGTTTTCCGCTGAGCAAATTCGATCCGGCGTGCCTTGAGGAATTGCTGGAAGTCGCGCCATCGACGGTTTCAGTCGAGGGCGACACCGTGTTGATCCGGCACTGCTGGACCGAACGGCGGATGACCCCGCTCAATCTGTATCTGGAAAACGCCAACGATGCGCAGGTACGTGAGGCGCTGGAGGATTACGGCCTGGCGATCAAGCAATTGGCGGCGGCGAACATCTTTCCCGGTGACATGCTGCTGAAAAACTTCGGCGTCACCCGGCACGGGCGGGTGGTGTTTTATGACTACGACGAAATCTGCTTCCTGACCGAGGCCAACTTCCGTCACATTCCCGCGCCGCGTACGCCGGAAGACGAAATGGCCTCCGAACCGTGGTATTCGATCGGGCCGCTGGATGTGTTTCCTGAGGAGTTTCCGCCGTTCCTGTTTGCCGATTCGGGGCAGCGCAAGTTGTTCGATCAGTTGCATGGCGAGTTGTATAACGCCGATTACTGGAAGAGCCTGCAAGAGGCGATTCGTGCCGGCAAAGTCATAGACGTCTTTCCCTATCGGCGTAAAGGGTTGGATAACGAGTAAGGCCTGAAACCCTCACCCCAGCCCTCTCCCAGAGGGAGAGGGGGCCTACCGAGATGTCTCAAGTCAAACGCCGACCTGAAAGAGCTTGGCGATTATGGATTCGGCAAAGCTCTTTCAGGTCGATGTACCTTTGAAGCATCCCCCAATCGGTCCCCTCTCCCTCCGGGAGAGGGCTAGGGTGAGGGCAGCAATCCCCCAGACACGCCACAAATCCGCCAAATCTGCGACAATCCGCCCCCTGCATAAATAGACGACCGAATTGCCTACCCGATGACCGACGAATCGCCCTCCATCGACAAACTGCTGAAAAACCTCGATCACGCCATGCTCGCCGACCGTCACCGGCTGCGGCGGCAGTTGCTTGAGCTGCGCAAGAAACCCGACGAGGCCAAACTGGCTCAGTGGGTGACGCGCATGCAGGCGTCCTGTGATCAAGTGCTGGCGCGCAAGGCCAGCCTGCCAGTGATTCGTTACGACGACAGCCTGCCGATCGCGGCCAAGCGCGCCGAGATCAAAAAGGCGCTGGAAAAACACCAGGTGCTGATCATCGCCGGCGAAACCGGCTCGGGCAAAACCACCCAGTTGCCAAAAATCTGTCTGGAAATCGGTCGCGGTCAGCACGGTCTGATCGGCCATACGCAACCACGCCGAATCGCTGCTCGCAGCGTCGCCAGCCGCGTCGCCGAAGAACTCGGCACGCCGCTCGGTTCGCTGGTCGGCTATCAGGTGCGTTTCGAAGATCAGAGCGATTCCAACACCCTGATCAAACTGATGACCGATGGCATCCTGCTCGCGGAAACCCAGAACGATCGCTACCTCGAACGCTACGACACGATCATCGTCGACGAAGCCCATGAACGCAGCCTCAACATCGATTTCCTGCTCGGTTACCTGAAAACCCTGTTGCCGCGTCGCCCGGATCTGAAAGTCATCATCACCTCGGCGACCATCGATCTGGAGCGTTTCTCCAAGCACTTCGATGATGCGCCGATTGTCGAGGTGTCCGGTCGCACCTTCCCGGTGGACACCTGGTATCGCCCGCTGACCCTGGAGCAGGACGAAGAGGGCAACCGCGTCGAGGATGACCTGACCGTCGATCAGGCGATCCTCGCTACCCTCGATGAAATTGCCGCTTACGAACGCAGCGAACGCCGCAGCCCCGGTGATGTGTTGGTGTTCCTGCCCGGCGAGCGTGAGATTCGCGACGCCGCTGACATGCTGCGCAAGGCCCAGATCAAACACACTGAAATCCTGCCGCTGTACGCGCGCTTGTCGCCCGCCGAGCAGCAGCGGATTTTCCAGTCGCACCCGGGCCGTCGCGTGGTGCTGGCAACCAACGTTGCCGAGACTTCGCTGACCGTACCGGGCATCCGTTACGTGATCGACAGCGGCACCGCGCGCATCAGCCGCTACAGCTATCGCGCCAAGGTGCAGCGTCTACCGATCGAAGCGATTTCCCAGGCCAGCGCCAATCAGCGTAAAGGCCGTTGTGGTCGGGTCGAGCCGGGCATTTGCATTCGGCTGTACAGCGAAGAAGATTTTAACGGCCGCCCGGAATTCACCGATCCGGAGATTCTGCGCACCAACCTCGCCGCCGTAATCCTGCAGATGCTGCATCTGCGCCTCGGCGAGATCACCGCATTCCCGTTTATCGAGCCGCCGGATGGCAAGGCGATCAGTGACGGTTTCAACCTGCTGCAAGAACTCTCGGCGGTGGATCGCAACAGCCAGTTGACCCCGCTCGGTCGCCAACTTGCGCGCCTGCCGGTCGACCCGCGCATGGGCCGCATGTTGCTCGAAGCGGCCAAGCTCGGCAGCCTGCAGGAAGTGCTGATCGTCGCCAGTGCCATGTCGATTCAAGACCCGCGCGAGCGTCCGCCGGAACGTCAGCAAGCGGCCGATCAGGCTCACGCACAGTGGAAGGATGTCGATTCGGATTTCGCCGGTTTGGTAAATCTGTGGCGTGGTTTTGAAGAGCAACGCCAGGCGCTGACTGCGAGTCCGCTGCGCAACTGGTGCCGGAAGAACTTCCTCAATTATCTGCGTCTGCGCGAGTGGCGTGATTCCCATCGCCAGTTGAGCCTGATCTGCCGCGACATGCAGTTGAACCTGAATAAAGAGCCGGCGGATTACCCGAAACTGCACAAAGCCGTGCTGGTCGGTCTGCTCAGCCAGATCGGCCAGAAAACCGAGGACGGCGATTACCTTGGCGCGCGTCAGCGACGCTTCTGGATTCATCCGTCGTCGGGCATCGGCAAAAAACGCCCGCAATGGCTGATGACCGCCGAACTGGTGGAAACCACCAAGCTATACGCGCGCATGGTCGCCAAGATCGACGCCGACTGGATCGAGCCGCTGGCCGGGCACCTGATCAAGAAAAACCATTTCGAACCGCACTGGGAGAAGAAGCGCGGCCAGGTCGTGGCGTTCGAACAGATCACCCTGTTCGGGCTGATCGTGGTCGGCCGCCGGCCGGTGCATTACGGCCCCGTGGACCCGGTGGGTTCCCGCGAGCTGTTTATCCGCGAAGGTCTGGTGCGTGGCGAGATTCAGTCGAAAGCCAAGTGTCTGAGCGCCAACAAACAACTGCTGGAACAGCTCGACGAACTGGAAGCCAAGGCTCGTCGCCGCGACATTCTCGCCGACGAAGAAACCTTGTACGCGTTCTACGATGCGCGGCTGCCGGCGGAGATTCATCAGACCGCGACCTTCGACAGCTGGTACCGCATCAACAGCCAGAAGAACCCGCAATTGCTGATCATGCGCGAAGAGGACGTGCTGGCCCGCGAGGCCAGTGAAGTCACCGCGCGCGATTACCCGGACACGTTGCACATCGGTGATCTGGAACTGGCGCTTACCTATCACTTCGAACCCAATCACCCACGCGACGGCGTGACCCTGCGCGTGCCGGCACCGCTGTTGCCGATGCTGCCGCCGGAGCGCTTGGAGTGGCTGGTACCGGGGCTGATCGAGGCCAAGTGCATCGCCCTCGTGCGCAACCTGCCGAAAGCGCTGCGCAAGAATTTTGTGCCGGTGCCGGACTTCATCAAGGCTGCCTTGCAACGCATGACCTTGGCCGAAGGCTCGTTGCCGCAAGCGCTGGGCCGCGAATTACTGCGCATGACCGGCGCGCGGGTCAGCGATGAGGCGTGGGCAGAAGCCGAGCAAGGCGTCGAAGGGCATCTGCGGATGAACCTGGAAATCGTTGATGGCCAGGGCAAATTCCTCGGTGAAGGTCGCGATCTGGCCGAGCTGACCGCGCGGTTTGCCGAAGCCAGTCAGGCCGCACTGGCCGTGCCGCAAAGTGCGAAAAGCCAGCAACCGGTGGAGGCGAAGGTCTTTGCGCCGGTGGCGGAAAAGACTCAGCAGAAGATCGCCGGGCTGTCGATGACGGTGTATCCGGCGCTGGTCGAAGAGGGCGGAACGGTCAAGGAAGGGCGCTTCTCGACCCCGGCCGAGGCCGAGTTCCAGCATCGTCGTGCCTTGCAGCGCTTGTTGATGCAGCAACTGGCGGAGCCGGCCAAGTTCCTGCGCAGCAAGTTGCCGGGGCAGACCGAACTGGGCTTGCTCTATCGCGAGCTGGGCCGCGTTGATGCGCTGGTTGAAGACATTCTCCTGGCGAGCCTCGACAGCTGCATTCTCGAAGGCGGAGACCCTTTGCCCCGCGACGGCGCCGGGTTGGCGGCATTGGCCGAGCGCAAACGCGGCAACTGGACCGAGCATGCCGAGCGCGTGGCCCGGTTGACGCTGGAGATTCTCAAGCTCTGGCACGGTCTGCAAAAACGCTTCAAGGGCAAGATTGATCTGGCGCAAGCCGTGGCGCTGAATGACATCAAGCAGCAAATCAACAATCTGGTGTATCCGGGTTTTGTCCGCGAGACGCCGATGCAGTGGCTCAAAGAGTTGCCGCGTTACCTGAAAGCGGTCGAGCAGCGTTTCGAAAAGCTCGGTGCGCAGGTGCAGAAGGATCGCGTCTGGAGCGGCGAACTCGCCGGCCTCTGGGCGCAATACCAGACCCGCGCGGCGAAACATGCGCAGGAAGGCAAACGCGATCCGCAGCTTGAGCTGTATCGCTGGTGGCTCGAGGAATACCGGGTGTCGCTGTTCGCCCAGCAGTTGGGCACGAAAACGCCGATTTCTGACAAACGCCTGAACAAGCAGTGGACTCAGGTCGAGCACTGACCTTGAGCCATACGCAATCCCCTGTAGGAGTGAGCCTGCTCGCGATTGCGGTGTGTCAGTCACATTATCACTGGCAGACAGACCGCTATCGCGAGCAGGCTCACTCCTACAGGGGGATCGCGTTTAGCAGGAGAAAGGCGCCAAAAGTCCACGTTTATGGCAAACTTCGCGACCATAAACGCCGGTTTCGCGACCCAGAGCCTTCGGCCAGGTCGCGCGACGGAATAAAGCGATGCCAGGTTTGCGTCCCCCGGATGGGAATAGACCCTTTGTGTGTTGGTACGACGGTTCCAGCACTTTCTGCCTGAACAGATTAGAGAAACGACCATGCATAACGTCGTCATCAGCGGCACCGGCCTGTACACCCCGGCCAACAGCATCTCCAACGAAGAGCTGGTGCAGTCTTTCAATACCTACGTCGCCCAGTTCAACGCCGACAACGCCGACGCGATCGCCAGCGGCGAAGTCCAGGCCCTGACCGAATCCAGCGCTGCGTTTATCGAAAAGGCTTCCGGCATCAAGAGCCGCTTTGTCATGGACAAGGACGGCATCCTCGATCCACAACGCATGGCCCCGCGCCTGCCAGAGCGTTCCAACGACGAATGGTCGGTGCTCTGCCAGATGGCCATCGGCGCTGCCGAACAGGCCCTGCAACGCGCCGGCAAAACCGCCGCTGACATCGACGGCGTGATCGTCGCCTGCTCCAACCTGCAACGTGCCTACCCGGCCATCGCCATCGAAGTCCAGGAAGCTCTGGGCATTCAGGGTTTCGGTTTCGACATGAACGTCGCTTGCTCCTCGGCGACCTTCGGCATTCAGGCCGCGGCCAACAGCGTGCAACTGGGCCAGGCCCGGGCGATCCTGATGGTCAACCCGGAAGTCTGCACCGGTCACCTGAACTTCCGCGACCGCGACAGCCACTTCATCTTCGGCGATGCCGCGACTGCGGTGATCATCGAGCGTGCTGACACCGCGACGTCCAAGCACCAGTTCGATGTAGTCAGCACCAAACTGCTGACCAAGTTCTCCAATAACATCCGCAACAACTTCGGCTTCCTCAACCGCGCGGCTGAAGAGGGCGTCGGTGCACGCGACAAGCTGTTCGTGCAGGAAGGCCGCAAGGTGTTCAAGGATGTCTGCCCGATGGTTGCCGAGCTGATCGGTGAGCATCTGCAAGAGAACCAGCTCAACGTCGGCGACGTGAAGCGCTTCTGGCTGCATCAGGCCAACCTGAGCATGAACCACCTGATCGTGCGCAAGCTGCTGGGCCGTGACGCCACCGAAGAAGAAGCGCCGGTGATTCTCGACACCTACGCCAACACCAGCTCCGCAGGTTCGGTGATTGCTTTCCACAAATATCAGGACGATCTGGCTGCCGGTTCGCTGGCGGTGTTGAGTTCGTTCGGTGCTGGCTATTCGATCGGCAGCGTGATTCTGCGCAAGCGTTGAAAAGAGGTTTAATTTCCTCTTAATCGCGCCGACCTTTCCTACATCCGAATCGGCTCAAACGCTGTAATTTTTCGGAAATGGCGGCAGGTGAGGACCTGCCGTCGTCATTTTCGAAATCGGCACAAGGAAATTTTTGGATGGCGGCTGACGACACCCAACTGCTTGCGCGCCTGCTGGCCGGTGAGCAACAGGCTTTCAAGGAACTGGTGACGACGTATCAGAGCGCCATGCGCGCCGTAGCGTATGCGATTGTCGGGCAGCGCCATGTCGAAGAAGTGGTGCAGGACGCCTGGCTTTCCGTGGTGCGCCATATCGCCAGCTTCGAGGGGCGTTCCAGTCTCAAGACCTGGCTGTTGACCATCACTGCCAACTCGGCAAAAAGTCGCTACAAGCAAAATCGCCGGGAAGTGTTGATGGATGATTTGCCATCGCCCCATGGCACCATCGATGACGACCGCTTTTCTCCCGGTGACGGCCATTGGCTGGTCGCCCCGTTCGCCTGGCACCAGGACACCCCTGAAGCCCTGCTCACTGAAGACGAATTGCGCGAGTGCCTGGAGCATACGCTGCTGAGCCTGTCAGAACTGCAGAGCAGTGTTTTGCTGTTGCGCGAACGGCAGGGGCTGGAGCTGGAGGAGATCTGTAATCTTCTGGAGATCTCGCTCTCCAATGTCCGTGTGCTGCTGCATCGTGCGCGGCTGAAAGTCTTCGCGACCGTGGAGCATTTTGAGGAGACCGGAGAATGTTGACCTGCAAGGAGCAAGTGGCACGCTCCAGCGAT
Source organism: Pseudomonas sp. CH61 (assembly GCF_059429415.1). Classification (NCBI taxonomy): domain Bacteria; kingdom Pseudomonadati; phylum Pseudomonadota; class Gammaproteobacteria; order Pseudomonadales; family Pseudomonadaceae; genus Pseudomonas; species Pseudomonas sp. CH61. Next base: position 834,515 of record NZ_CM182098.1, read on the forward strand.
TATCTCGATGACCAATTGAGCTTTGGTGAAAAGTGGATGGTGCGTCATCACCTGATGTTTTGCCCGAACTGCCGGCGTTTCATTCGTCAGATGCGTTTGATGCAAGCCACCTTGAAGGCGATGCCGGAGAAACCGGAGGACGGGGTGGATGCGCTGGCTGAGCGTCTGGCGGCGCAGCGGCGGGACGATAGCCCGTGAAAAAACACAGCCCGATACAGCGCCAGCGAACGGATGATGGGGATCGCTGTAACTGGACCGGGCTGCAGGAAAATCAGCTTCGATCGACAAGTCGCAAGGGGAGCGGTGACTTGCAGCTTGTCGCTCGAAGCTTGTAGCTGTTTTCTTAGAACTTGGCTTCCGCATCCAGCTGCAAGGTGTTGGCATCAGCGTCACGCTGGGTACGGCTGGCGAAGTCGGCCTTGGTCAGGAAGTACGTGGCACCGATAGCGAAGTTCTTGTCGATGTCGTAACCGACCTTGAACTTGTGGCCACGGGAACCAGTGGTGCCGTTGGCGAAGTCGGAGTCGGTGAAGGCGCCGACCACGGCATTACGCTGCACGTCACGATAGTTGTAATCGAGGTTCAGGCCGAAGACTTTCGACTTGGCGCCCAACAGCCACGCAGTGTCCTGATCGGTCACGGCGTCGTTGTTCTTCACGTACTGACCGTAGAACGACAGTGGCATCGGCAGACCGCCGATGTCGACCTGGCTGAACCCTTCATACAGACGGAATTCGTTGTTGGCCGAGTTGCCGTTGACCGCCAGCGCACACGGTGTGGAAGTGCCGGTGCAGCGGCTGTCTTCGTCGTTCTGGTAGGCGTAGACACTGCCGCCCACAGTCACTTTCAGGTTGTCGGTGATGTTGAAGCGGCTACCCAACTGGCCAGCGGTCAGACGCAGGTCGTGACGGAATTGCACGCCATCGCCGTCAACGTTGTCCTTGAGGTTGTAGTTACCCAGGCTGCCGAACAGTTCGGCGCTGCTGCCCAACGGGTATTTGTAGGTCACGGCCAGACCTTCCGGGTTGATGTCGCTGTCCCAGATCACGTCGCCCATGCTGACCCACGGCTGAAGCATTTTGCCGCCGATGATGTGCAGGTTCTTGATCTGATCCGGGTGGTAGTCGATGTAACCCAGGTCGAGCCAGATCTGCTTCTTGTCGAAGTAGTTGTCCTGGTCCTGGTTGGTCGAACGGGCATCGTCGCCGCCGCCGGTGGCGATACGGATGCCGGTGTCGACCTGTGGGTTGATCTCGGTGTAGGCGCCCAGACGGGCACGGATGCGCTGACGATCCTTGTCGCGGCCGCCGTTGTTCGGTTCGCCGTCGATCTTGATGGTTTCCTGACGGATACGCACATCGCCTTTGAACTGGGTCTTGGCCGCCCAGGCGAGTTTCTGGTCGAAGACGCTTTGTTCGTTGGTTTTCTTCGCAACAGCGGCGACTTGTTCGTTGGTCTCTTGCTGCGCCTGCTGCGCGATTTGCTGAGCCTTCTGATCCTTGGCCAGTTCAGTTTGCAGTTCGATGTACTGCGCCTGGGAAATGGAACCGTTAGCCTTGAGCATGTCGAGCAGTTTGGCGTCGACTGCAGCACTGGCCGGAACACTCATGGCCAGCAACAAGCCACCGCACAGGGCCGCCGCAGTTTTCGTGGAAGCAAGACGCATAGCAATCTCCGAAGATGAGAGGGGATGGCACAGCCATCCGGGGCACAACCGACGATTCGAGCGTCGGAAAACAGTGTCCGGGTAGAACCCGGCGCTCTAAAAACAGGCGCCAGTATCGCGATGGTTTATGACAGAGCAGTGGCACAGTGATGGCAGGTTGATGACGATATCGATTCGCCCTGAACTATTGATCTAGAGCGCTGTCGGCCGATTGCGGGTGTGCAATGCCGCGCAATCGGCGATACTCGCCGGGCGCTGAAGTCCTGTTGTGGAGAGCTTGTTGATGCCGTTGCAACGCCTGCAAAACCTGTCGGAAATTGCCCCGGCAAGCTGGGATGCGCTAGTGCCTGAAAGCCAGCCATTTTTGCGCCATGCCTTTCTCAGTGCGCTGGAAGACAGCGGCAGCGTTGGCCCTCACACCGGCTGGCAACCTGAGCATTTGCTGCACATCGAAGAGGGGCGTCTGATCGCCGCGTTACCCAGTTATCGCAAGTGGCATTCCTACGGCGAGTACGTGTTCGATCACGGCTGGGCCGACGCCTGCGCCCGCGCCGGCATCGATTACTACCCCAAGCTGTTGACCGCTGTGCCATTCAGTCCGGTCAGCGGCCCGCGCTTGTTGGCGGCCAATGTCGAAGACGGTTTCGAACTGCTCAAGAGCCTGCCGGGCTACCTGGAGATCGAAGGGCTTTCCAGCGCGCACATCAATTTCACCGACGCTTTCACCGATGCTGCGATGGCCGAACAGCCGGGCTGGCTGCAACGCATTGGCTGTCAATATCACTGGCAGAATCGCGGTTATCGCGACTTTCAGGATTTCCTCGACGTGCTCAGTTCGCGCAAGCGCAAGCAGATGCGCAAGGAGCGCGAGCAGGTGGCGGGGCAGGGCTTTGAGTTTGAATGGCTGGAAGGGCGGAAGCTGGACGAGGCACAGTGGGATTTTGTCTACGCCTGCTATGCCAATACCTATGCGGTCAGGCGCCAGACGCCGTATTTGACGCGGGAGTTTTTCAGTCTGCTGGCCGAGCGCATGCCCGAGGCGATTCGCGTGGTGCTGGCGAAACAGGGCTCACGGCCGGTGGCGATGGCCTTCAGTCTGGTCGGGGGCGACAGTTTCTACGGCCGCTATTGGGGGTGTCTGGCGGAGTTTGATCGACTGCACTTCGAGACCTGTTTTTATCAGGGGATGGATTATGCGATTGCCCAGGGTTTTCAGCGTTTCGACGCTGGCGCCCAAGGCGAGCACAAGCTGATTCGCGGGTTCGAACCGGTGATCACCCACTCGTGGCACTACTTGCTGCATCCGGGGCTGAAAGCAGCGGTGAAGGATTTCCTGCAACAGGAACGGGCCGGCATCCTCGCCTACGCCGAAGAAGCAAAAACAGCCTTGCCCTATCGCCAAACATAAGTCCCTGTGGGAGCGAGCCTGCTCGCGAAGGCGTCGTGTCAGACGACATATACGTTACTGACACAATGTCTTCGCGAGCAGGCTCGCTCCCACAAAGGGATTTCATACGCCCTCAGGTTTCTTCCTTGCCCAGCCATCGATAGATCCCGCCACCGACCACCGCGCCAATCAGCGGTGCGACCCAGAACATCCACAGCTGCGCAATCGCCCAGCCGCCGACCATCAGCGCCGGCCCGGTGCTGCGTGCCGGGTTCACCGAGGTGTTGGTGACGGGAATCGAGATCAGGTGGATCAACGTCAGGCCCAGGCCGATGGCGATGGGTGCCAGCCCGGGTGGTGCGCGTTTATCGGTGGCGCCGAGGATGATGATCACAAACATCGCGGTCATCACGAACTCAGTGACAAACCCCGCCGCCATCGAGTACTTGCCTGGCGAATGCTCACCATAACCGTTGGATGCCAGGCCTGTGGCGATGTCGAAGCCCTCCTTGCCGCTGGCGATGTGGGCGATCAGCGCCGCCGCGAGAATCGCGCCGAGCACTTGGGCAATGATGTAAGCGGGTAACTCCTTGGCCGGAAACCGACCGCCGACGAACAGACCGACCGAGACGGCCGGGTTGAGGTGACAGCCGCTGATGTGGCCAATGGCGAATGCCATGGTCAGCACCGTCAGACCAAACGCCAGGGCCACCCCCAGCACCCCGATTCCCAGTGGTGAAGACGCGGCGATCACCGCGCTGCCGCAACCACCCAATACCAACCAGAACGTACCCAACAACTCAGTGACTGAACGTTTGAACAGAGACATGAGAGGCGTCCTTGATAGCCCTGCTATCGAGACTGCATCGCGTTGTGCATCCTTGCAGACTTACGACAGGCTCCCTTCCGGAACCTTGGCTGAGTACAGCAGGCTTTTGGTGGATTTCCAGCGGCCACAAAAAAACCGCCAGCGCCCGTGGTTGGCGGGTTGTGGCGGTGATCGTTCCCACGCTCTGCGTGGGAATGCTTCAAGGGACGCTCCGCGTCCAGTGACGCGGAGCGTCACGGGCTGCATTCCCACGCAGAGCGTGGGAACGATCTTGGACAGGTTTCGCGTTGGGCAGAACTGTCAATCGATGCCGACAAACCCCCCGGTCTGGTGCGCCCACAGCCGTGCATACAAGCCACGGTGAGCCAGCAATTCAGCATGGGTGCCGCTCTCGGCAATCTTGCCGTTCTCCAGGACCACCAGCCGATCCATGCGCGCGATCGTCGAGAGACGGTGCGCAATCGCGATCACGGTTTTCCCCTGCATCAACGTTTCCAGGCTTTCCTGAATCGCTGCCTCGACTTCCGAATCCAGCGCCGAAGTCGCTTCGTCCATGATCAAAATTGGCGCGTCCTTGAGCAGCACCCGCGCAATCGCAATGCGCTGACGCTGACCACCGGACAATTTCACCCCACGCTCACCGACATGCGCATCGAAACCGGTGCGGCCCTCAGCGTCCGACAACAGCGGAATGAACTCATCGGCGCGCGCCTTGTGCACCGCGTCCCACAACTCGGCATCAGTCGCATCGGGTTTGCCGTACAGCAAGTTGTCGCGGATCGAACGGTGCAGCAGCGAGGTGTCCTGGGTGATCATGCCGATCCGCGCGCGCAGGCTTTCCTGACCGACTTCGGCGATGTTCTGGCCGTCGATCATAATCCGTCCGCCTTCGACGTCGTACAGGCGCAGCAGCAGGTTGACCAGCGTTGATTTGCCGGCACCTGATGGCCCGATCAAACCGATTTTCTCGCCCGGTTTGATGTTCAGGTTGAGGTCGCCGATGATCCCGCGCTTCTTGCCGTAGTGAAAATCCACGTGCTCGAAGCGCACTTCGCCACGGGCCACTTCCAGCGGTCTGGCTTGCTCGTGATCGGTGACGCTGACCGGTTGCGAGATGGTGCGCAGACCGTCCTGAACCATGCCGATGTTTTCGAAAATGCCAGTGACCACCCACATGATCCAGCCGGACATGTTGACGATGCGGATCACCAGTCCAGTAGCCAGGGCAATTGCGCCGACGGTAATCAACGACTGCGTCCACAGCCACAGCGCCAACGCGGTCGTGCCGACGATCAGCAGGCCGTTCATGGCAGTGATCGCCACGTCCATGCTGGTGACCACGCGACCGGCCATTTGCGCTTTGACGGTCTGTTCTTCGATGGCTTCCTTAGCGTAATGCTGTTCGAAGTTGGTGTGGGCAAACAGCTTCAGCGTGGCGATGTTGGTGTAGCCGTCGACGATGCGGCCCATCAGTTTCGAGCGCGCGTCGGAGGCTTCCACCGAGCGCTCTTTCACCCGCGGTACGAAGTAATACAGCGCGCCGATGTAGGCGACAATCCACGTCAACAGCGGGATCATCAAGCGCCAGTCAGCCTCGGCGAACAACACCAGCGAACTGATCGCGTAGATCACCACGTGCCACAGCGCATCGACCGCTTGCACCGCCGAATCACGCAGCGAGTTGCCGGTCTGCATGATGCGTTGGGCGATGCGCCCGGCGAAGTCGTTCTGGAAGAAATTCAGGCTCTGTTTGAGCACGTAGCTGTGGTTCTGCCAGCGGATCATGCTGGTCATGCCTGGGCTCAGGGTCTGATGCACCAGCAAGTCGTGCAGGCCGAAGAAGATCGGTCGCAGCACCAGGGCAACCACCAGCATCCACGTCAGTTCGAGGGCGTGGTCGCTGAAGAAATTCGGGTTGGGTGTGCCTTGGGCCAGGTCGATGATGCGGCTCAGGTAACTGAACAGCGCCACTTCGATCAGCGCGGCGAACAGGCCGACGACGAGCAGGGCGGCAAAACTCGGCCAGACCTGCTTGAGGTAATAGGTGTAGAAGGGGAGAACGCGGTCCGGCGGAGACGCCGTCGGGGCTTCACGGAATATGTCGATCAGTTGTTCGAAACGGCGATAGAGCATCAGATAACCGCCCGGAGTACGGGCTCTCCTTTTATCGGTGTGAGCGGCGCGCGGGATCAGGCCGGCGCCGCTCGATACGCCCTGTACAGCTTAGTCGATGACTTTGGCCGACTTGATGAACACAGGGTCGGAAGGCACATTTTGCATGCCTTGTTTGGTGGTGGTCGGCGAGTTGACGATGATGTCGACCACGTCCATGCCTTTGACCACTTTGCCGAATACTGCGTAGCCATCGCCCTGGTCGAGGAAGTCGTTGTCCTTGACGTTGATGAAGAACTGGCTGGTCGCCGAATCAGGTACGGAAGTGCGAGCCATGGACAAGGTGCCACGAACGTTAGCCAGACCGTTTTTGTGTTCGTTCTTGATTGGCGCCTTGGTTTCTTTCTGCTGCATCTGTTGGGTGAAACCGCCGCCCTGAGCCATGAAGCCCGGGATCACACGGTGGAAAATCGTGTTGTTGTAGAAGCCGCTGTTCACGTAATCGAGAAAGTTCTTGGTACTGATCGGCGCTTTGACCGGATCCAGCTCGATTTCGATTTGGCCGTTGGTGGTGTCCAGCAGCACGTGCGGTGCCTTGGCCGGCGTGGCAGCCATCAGGTTGGCGGCAAACAGCACAGTACCAGCGGCGAGGGCGAGTTTTTTCAGCATGGGTCAGTGATCCTGAGATTGAGTATCGGCTGCGGCGAGAAACTCCAGCAGCGTTTGATTGAAGCGTTCGGGTTGATCGAGCGGGGTGGCGTGGCGCGAATCGGCGATTACCACCAGCCGCGCATCGGGCAGCAGTTTTACATAGGTTTCTTTCAGTGCCACCGGTGTGTAATCACGGTCGGCGCTGATGACGAGCGTTGGACAGGTCACCCGGGAAAGTCGTTCCTGAACGCCCCAGCCAACAATCGCATCGAAGCTGGCGAGATAAGCACGTTTGTCGTTTTTTGCCCAGCGTTTGGCCATTTTCTGCCGCAGATCGGCTTGTTCCGGCTTGGGAAAAAGTTTGCCGCCGAGGGCTTTGCCAATGGTCGCGAGACTCAGCACGCGCATCAGGCTCCAGCGTTTGAACCACTGCCAATAATCGTCGCGGCTGCGGATTTTGACTTCGGGCGCGCTGTTGACGATGGTCAGGCTCTTGAGCATTTGCGGATGATCGACGCCGAACTGGAAGCCGATCATGCCGCCCATCGACAGTCCGACGTAATGTACCGGGCCGAGGTTCAAGTGCTCGATCAGCGCCAGCAGGTCGGCACTGAAACCGGCAATGCTGTAGCGCTCGCGTGGTTTGTCCGAGCGCCCGTGGCCACGGACATCCGGGACGATCACCCGGTAATGCGCGGCCAGTGCCGGGATCTGCATTTCCCAGTCCAGCGTGCTCGAACCGAGCCCGTGAACCAGTAGCAACGGCGTACCGTGGCCATATTCCTCGTAGTGCAGGTTGCAACCATCGTGCTCGAAATACGCCATCGGTGAACTCCGTGTCAGGCTTGTTCAGGGGCGGCGAACGGTGCGTCCAGCGGCAAGGTGTCGAAGGTACGCAGCAGTTCGATGAGGATTTGCGTGGCCGGGCCCAAGGGTTTGTCCTTGTTCGAATACAGATAGAAACTGGAGTTGCGGTTGCCGCCCCTGTCCAACGGTAGCAGCTTGAGCGAGCCATCCTTCAGTTCCCGCTCGATCATGTGCCGGGGCAGCCAGGCAAAACCGAGCCCGCTGCTGACAAACGTAGCGGCCGTGGCGAGGCTGCCGACGGTCCAGCGCTGTTCGGCGCCGAGCCAGCCGACGTCCCGTGGTTGCTGGCGGCCGGAGTCGCGAATCACCACTTGCATCTGGGTTTCCAGATCCTGAAAGCTCAATTCGCGATTGAGCCGATGCAGCGGGTGATCGGGGTGGGCGACAGCGACGAACTCGACGTCGCTCAGTTCCGCACCAAGGTAACCGGGAATGCTCAGACCGGTGATGGCCAGATCAGCCACGCCTTCGAGCAGCACTTCCTCGACCCCCGACAATACCTCCTCACGCAGACGCACGCGGCAGCCGCGACTCTGCGGCATGAACGCGGTCAACGCGCGGACGATGCGCGCACTCGGGTAAGCAGCGTCAACCACCAGCCGCACCTCGGCTTCCCAACCTTGCTCCATGTGATGGGCAAGGTCTTCCAGTTGACTGGCCTGTTTCACCAGTTGCCGCGAACGGCGCAGCAATACGCCACCGGCTTCGGTGAGCACGGCTTTGCGCCCGTCGATGCGCAGCAACGGCACGCCGAGCTGGTCCTGCATGCGGGCGACGGTGTAACTCACCGACGATTGCGAACGGTGCAAGGCCTCGGCGGCCTGGGCGAATCCGCCGTGGTCGACCACGGCCTGCAATGTTCGCCATTGATCAAGGGTCACGCGGGGCGCTTTCATCAATAGCTCCTCTTGTCCTAAGCTGGCCGTCCCTCATGGAGACTGCCGAATGAAAAAATTCTGTTGTGTGCTGCTGGCGCTGCTTCCGCTGACTGCTTTTGCGTACCCGATCGATGTGCAGAAAGACCTCAACGGCATGAAGATCGATTACGAGACCTTCGACACCGATAACGACATCGGCTCGATTCGGGTGGCCAACTACGGTGATGTCGATGCGACGTGCAAAGCGGTGTTCAGCAATGGCCCGGAAGCACCACGCACCCGCACGATCGATGTACCGGCCGGCAAACACAAAAACGCCACGGCCAAGTTCACCCGCGAGATCATCAAGCTGCGCATCAAACTGAGCTGCACCCCGAAATAATACCGATCCCCTGTAGGAGTGAGCCTGCTCGCGATAGCGGTGTGTCATATACATCTGTGTTAACTGACACACCGCTATCGCGAGCAGGCTCACTCCTACAGGGGTATGCAACAGCATCTAAACGAATTATTCGATACTTTGCAGCAATTATTTGCGCTTTTTCATCGATTAGACTCTGTTTAACCTTCACTCCATCGACCTACAACATTCTCGGATGGAGGCTACACACCATGTCCCGCGTTCTGATCATCGAAAGCAGCGCCCGCCAGCAAGACTCGGTATCCCGTCAACTGACCCAGACCTTCATCAGTCAGTGGAAAGCGGCGCACCCTGCCGATCAGATCACCGTACGTGACCTCGCCACGAACCCGGTGCCACACCTGGACAGCAACCTGTTGGGCGGCTGGATGAAACCTGCGGAGCAGCGCAACGCCATCGAGCAAGCGTCGCTGGACCGCTCCAACGAACTGACTGATGAACTGCTCGCCGCCGACGTGCTGGTGATGGCAGCGCCGATGTACAACTTCGCCATCCCGAGCACCCTCAAGGCCTGGCTCGACCATGTGCTGCGTGCCGGCGTGACCTTCAAGTACACCGAAACCGGCCCGCAAGGCCTGCTCAGCGGCAAACGTGCCTACGTGCTCACCGCTCGCGGCGGCATCTACGCCGGCGGCCCGGCGGATCATCAGGAACCGTACCTGCGTCAGGTCATGGGTTTCATCGGCATCAACGACGTGACATTCATTCACGCGGAAGGCATGAACCTCGGTGGCGACTTCCAGGAGAAGGGCCTGAATCAGGCCAACGCCAAGCTCTCCCAGGTCGCTTGATATGTTAATCGCCAGATAATCGCCGATTGTTTAAGTGACCTGGCGCAACCCCTTCAAGGCTCTACGCGCATCGAACCTCCCTTTGCACTTGTTGCTCCTGAGTGCTGTAGCCCGATTGAACGCATTAGCGAGATCGGGCTTTTTTTTGCCTGTGATTCACAGAACGACGTAGATCCCTGTAGGAGTGAGCCTGCTCGCGATAGCGGTGTGTCAGTCAATGCTGATGTGTCTGAACAACCGCTATCGCGAGCAGGCTCACTCCTACAGGGGATTTGTGTTGTTGGAGGGTTCGCGGTCTTGCGCAAAAACCGCTATCGTCGCCGCCATTCGATTTCGAGGCGAGCATGGGCTATCTACTTTTTGTCACGCTGATCCAGGCGTTTTCCTTCAGTCTGATCGGCGAATACCTGGCCGGTCACGTCGACAGTTATTTCGCGGTGCTGGTGCGCGTCGTGCTGGCGGGGCTGGTGTTCATTCCGTTGACCCGCTGGCGGTCGGTGGAACCTTCGTTCATGCGCGGCATGCTGGTGATCGGCGCGTTGCAGTTCGGCGTGACCTACGTCTGTCTGTATCTCAGCTTCCGCGTGCTGACGGTGCCGGAAGTGTTGCTGTTCACCATCCTCACGCCGCTGCATGTGACGCTGATCGAAGACGCGCTGAACCGGCGCTTCAATCCGTGGGCACTGATCGCTGCGCTGGTCGCAGTGGGCGGGGCGGCGGTGATTCGCTTCGACAGCGTCAGTCCGGATTTCTTCATGGGCTTCCTGCTGCTGCAACTGGCCAACTTCACCTACGCCGCCGGCCAAGTGATGTACAAGCATCTGGTGGCCAAGCACCCGAGCGACCTGCCGCATTACCGGCGTTTCGGCTTCTTCTATCTCGGCGCGCTGGCGGTGGTGCTGCCGGCATTCCTGATGTTCGGCAAAGCCAACTTCCTTCCGGAAGCGCCGCTGCAATGGGGCGTGTTGCTGTTCCTCGGCCTGGTCTCGACCGCGCTGGGCATGTATTGGTGGAACAAGGGCGCGTGCATGGTCAACGGCGGCACGCTGGCGGTGATGAACAATCTGCATGTGCCGGTGGGGTTGCTGCTGAATCTGCTGATCTGGAATCAGCATGAGGAGCTTGGAAGATTGTTCCTCGGTGGCAGCGTCATCCTTGCCGCTGTATGGATCAGCCGGTTGGGCATCCGCAAATCCCCGGTCACTGCATAACCCCCTGTAGGAGTGAGCCTGCTCGCGATAGCGGTGTATCAGTCAATATGGATTTGTCTGATACACCGCTATCGCGAGCAGGCTCACTCCTACAGTTTTGATCGGTGGGGTTACATGAGGTGTTTCTGTGGTTCGGGAATGCTCGCCGCGCCGAGCACCGCCGGCAACAGGCCAGAGCGCAAATCCCCGCCACTCGGCTGCTGATACAGGCTCAGCCCAAACTCCGGCAACACCGCCAGCAGATAATCGAAAATATCCCCCTGAATCCGTTCGTAATCGGCCCACACCGTGGTGCGGGTGAAGCAGTAAATCTCCAGCGGAATACCCTGCGCCGTGGTCTGCATCTGCCGCACCATACAGGTCATGTTCGGCTGAATCTCCGGATGGCTCTTCAGATACGCCAGTGCGTAGGCGCGAAACGTGCCGATATTGGTCATGCGTCGGCGGTTGGCTGACATTGCCGCGACATTGCCCTGCGCCTCGTTCCACGCCTTGAGTTCGGCTTTCTTGCGGCTCATGTAGTCGGTGAGCAGGTGCACCTGGGAGAGCTTTTCCTCTTCGTCATCGCGGATGAAACGCACACCGCTGGCATCGATGAACAGGCTGCGCTTGATCCGCCGTCCGCCGGATTGCTGCATGCCGCGCCAGTTCTTGAACGACTCGGACATCAGGCGCCAGGTCGGGATCGAGACGATGGTTTTATCAAAATTCTGCACCTTGACCGTGTGCAGAGTGATGTCGACCACGTCGCCATCGGCGCCGACCTGCGGCATCTCGATCCAGTCGCCGACGCGCAGCATGTCGTTGCTGGTCAGTTGCACGCTGGCGACAAACGACAGCAGTGTGTCCTTGTAGACCAACAGAATCACCGCCGACATCGCACCCAGACCGGAGAGCAGCAACAGCGGTGAACGGTCGATCAACGTCGCGACGATGATGATCGCGCCGAACACATACAAGACCATTTTCGCCAGTTGCACGTAGCCTTTGATCGAGCGCGTGCGTGCATGCTCGGTGCGCGCATAGATGTCGAGCAGGGCATTGAGCAGGGCGCTGACCGAGAGCAGCAGGAACAGGATGGTGAACGACAACGCCACATTGCCGAGGAAGGTCATTGCGGTTTTGCTCAGTTCCGGCACCAGATGCAGGCCGAACTGTATCACCAGCGACGGCGTCATCTGCGCCAGACGCTGAAACACCTTGTTGTGGCGAAAGTCATTGATCCAGTGCAGCGCCGGCTGGCGGCCGAGCATGCGGCTGGCGTGCAGGATCAGGTATCGCGCCACTCGTCCGAGCACCAGCGCGATGACCAGCAGCAGCGTCAGGGCGAGGCCGGCCTGCAAAAGTGGATGCTGTTCGAGGGTGCCCCAGAGGTCCTGGGCGTTGAGCCAGAGCTGTTTGAAATCCATATGAGCAACGATTCTTCTGTAAGACGCGATGGGTGATTAGAGCATTTAAGCCGCCGTGTATTACCGTTGGAGACAAATCGAGCAACAAAAAAGCCACTGATTACGTCCGTTTGTATAAAGAAACTCGGCCTGAGCGCTCGAAACCGGTAACCTATGCAGCTGTTTTTTTGCATATCTTCGAGGTAGCACCCGTGTTTTCCCAATTCGCCCTGCACGAACGCCTGCTTAAAGCTGTGGCCGAGCTGAAATTTGTCGAGCCGACGCCTGTGCAAGCCGCGGCCATTCCGCTGGCGCTCCAAGGGCGTGATCTGCGGGTGACGGCGCAAACCGGTAGCGGCAAAACCGCCGCTTTCGTTCTGCCAATCCTCAATCGCCTGATCGGCCCGGCCAAGGTTCGCGTCAGCATCAAGACGCTGATCCTGCTGCCGACCCGCGAGCTGGCCCAGCAGACGCTGAAGGAAGTTGAGCGCTTTTCGCAGTTCACTTTCATCAAGTCCGGCCTGATCACCGGCGGTGAAGACTTCAAGGTCCAGGCAGCGATGCTGCGCAAAGTGCCGGACATCCTCATCGGCACCCCAGGCCGGATGATCGAGCAACTCAACGCCGGCAACCTCGACCTCAAAGAAGTCGAAGTGCTGGTGCTCGACGAAGCCGACCGCATGCTCGACATGGGTTTCGCCGAAGACGTGCAGCGTTTGGTTGACGAATGCCCGAACCGTCAGCAGACCATGCTGTTTTCCGCCACCACCGGCGGTTCCGGCCTGCGCGACATGATCGGCAAGGTGCTGAACAACCCTGAGCACTTGCAGCTCAACGCGGTCAGCCAGCTGAACTCGACCACCCGTCAGCAAATCATTACTGCCGACCACAATCAGCACAAAGAGCAGATTGTGAACTGGCTGCTGGCCAACGAGACCTATCAGAAGGCCATCGTCTTCACCAACACTCGCGCCATGGCCGACCGTATCTACGGCCGTCTCGTGGCTCAGGAATACAAAGCGTTCGTACTGCACGGCGAGAAAGACCAAAAGGATCGCAAACTGGCGATCGACCGTCTGAAGCAGGGCGGCGTGAAGATTCTGGTCGCTACCGACGTCGCGGCCCGTGGTCTGGACGTCGATGGTCTGGATCTGGTGATCAACTTCGACATGCCCCGCAGCGGCGACGAATACGTTCACCGCATCGGTCGTACTGGCCGTGCCGGTAACGATGGCCTGGCGATCTCGCTGATCTGCCACGGCGACTGGAACCTGATGTCGAGCATTGAGCGCTACCTGAAGCAAAGCTTCGAGCGCCGCACCATCAAGGAAGTCAAAGGCACCTACGGCGGACCGAAAAAGGTCAAGGCTTCGGGCAAAGCCGTTGGCGTGAAGAAGAAAAAGACTGACGCCAAGGGCGACAAGAAGAAAACCGCTGCCAAGACGCCAACCAAGCGCAAGAGCGCCAACCGTCCGAAACCGGACTCGTTGGTAAGCAGCGACGGCATGGCGCCGCTCAAGCGTCGTAAGCCGGCAGAGCCTGCGGCTGAGTAAGTTTCAAGCGCGCATAAAAAACCCGGACAGTGTCCGGGTTTTTTTTCGTCCATCAGTTGCCGAGCTGACCACTGGTGTCGGCGTCAAAGCGCCGCTTGGCCTGATCGGCCGCCGGCTTCAATGCTGTGAGCAAGGCTGCCTCGCTGTACAACCGAGTGGTCGCCAGATCCTTCGGCGTTGGTTCAATCGGGATCAATACATCCTCTCCGTCGGCATGCAGCCAGATTGCGACAACGTGCAGTGCCGAGACAAACAGCACGCGCAGTTCAACGGTTTTGCCCTGAAGTTGCGGCGCTTGTTCTGCGAGTTTCAGCGCACCCACCGTAGCAGCGGCGTGATCGCCGTGATTCAACGAGGCGAACTCGACATGCCCGCGCACCTCGGCCAATTGCGCATCGGCAATCGTCACGCCGTCGGCAAATACCAGGTAATGCCAGTCGCCGAGGCGGGCATCTTTCAGACCTTTGCCGCTGCTCAGGTCATCCAGACTTAGCGAATAGCCCCGGTAGGCTTCGCTGAGGCTGATCTTCGCAGGTGCTGCGTTGGCGAATTGGCGATTAGCGCCAAAGCCCTGGGTTTGCAGTGCGGCTTGCAGCGCCGGGCGCAAAGTCTGAACGCCGTTGGAAGGCGCCTTTGGATAAGTCAGTTGCATGATGTCGCCCTCCTAGTTTTTCACAGTGAAGTAAGTGTGGGTCCAATTGCCGCCGCCGTTGTAGGCGCGGGGGAAGGCGTTTAGTGCGCGGGTCGAATAGCCGTAGATCGAGTCCGCGACCAACAGGTAATCGCCATTGGTGCCGTAGATCGTCAGGAAATGCGCCCCACCGCCGTACCAGGCGCAGCGCAAGCCGACCGGGCGGCCCATGCTGATCTGGTTCTGGATGGCCGACATCTGCAGCGAGCCCTGATTCATACCGTTGTAGCTACGGGTGGTTTGCAGGGCCGAATCCAGATAGCCGTAAACGTTGCACGGTCCCGGCTGATTGCAGCAGTTGCGGTCGAGCTGGGTGCTGGCGACACCGCACTGCGTCCAGTTGCCGGTGCCGTAATAGTTGCCGACCGAGGCGGAAACGGCGGCCCAGCACCAGTTGGTCTGGGTCTGTTTCTGCATGTTGAAGTTGAGGCTGCCGGCGGCGAGGGCACTGAGTTGTTCAGCGGCTTCGACTTCGGCGAGTTGCGGGTCGAGCAGGTGACCGGCCAGGCACCTTGGCAGTGATTCGCCGGTGAATTGTGTTGCTGCTGTGGTTAACATTTTTCAATCCTCCATGAGTGAAAACAAGCGTCCAGCTTGTGTGGGTGTAGCGGTGTTGCCGAGCGATCGGTGCTTAACGGTTGCCATCTTCTGTGGCCGGTTCCGATCTCCTTGCTCGAGGTAACCCTAGTCAGAGATATGCATTAATGCAAATAAATAATGCATTAATGCAATTTCAGTGGCAAAAGATCGCAGCCTTCGGCAGCTCTACAGGGGTTTATGTAGGAGCTGCCGCAGGCTGCGATCTTTTGATCTTGCTGTTAGCCCTCGGTCTTCTTCTCGGCAGAATTCAGTTCTTTCAACCGCTGATCAATCAACTGGCACTTGTCCGGCAGATCCTTGCTAGCCGTGCCCAGATCCATCTTCTGCAATTCGGCATTGATCTCTTTGGCCTTGGCCGGATTCTGCTCGGTCAGCTTCGAGACTTCCTTGGCCAATTGTTCGCGCTTGGCGGTGGCTTCTTCCGGCGTGCAGGCCCAGACGGGCAGGGCGCAGGCCAGGGTGGCGGCGAGGGTGAGCTTGATCAGGGTTTTCATCGGGGCAGGCCTCAGTTCCGGTTAAGGCGGTTAATCGGTTGAGGCCTTGAGCGGGAGAAAAGTTCATTGCTCATCACTCAGAGTGGCAGCAGCTCGACCTGGAATAGCCTTCATAACGATCATGATGCCGCACCCATTCCATGATTTCGTCCTCATTCCTGCCCTTGGGCGTGAGGTCTAGATAGTTGTAGGCACCGACCAGCATGTCGAGACCACGCGCATACGTTGAATAGGTGTGGAAGATGTCGCCATTCGTGTCGCGATAAAACACGCTCAGCCCGGGCATTTCTTCCTCGGCGCTGTCAGTCTTTTCGTAGTTGTACGTAGCCTTTCCCGACGCGACATCCTCAGCCCGTGCGCAAACGCCGAAGTCATAGTTGAAGTCGCAACCCTCTGATGACACCCAGTCAAACTTCCAGCCCATGCGCCGTTTAAAGTCCTGGAACTCGTTGAAGGGGGCGTGAGAAACAGCCACAACGGCGATGTCGTGATGCGCCAGATGCTGATTGGCACCGTCGATATGGTCGCTGAGGAAAGAGCAACCCTGGCACCCTTCCTCCCAATCCTTGGCAAACATGAAGTGGTAAACCACCAATTGGCTGTGTTTGCCGAACAGGTCAGCCAGCTTCAATCTGCCGTTGGGCCCCTGAAAGTGGTAGTCCTTGTCGACCTTTACCCACGGCAGCGCGCGACGTTCAGCGCTGAGGCGGTCGCGTTCCTTGGTGAAGGCTTTTTCGTCGGCGAGGTGTTGCTTACGGGCGGCGAGCCATTCTTCGCGCGATACAACCGGATGATTCTCAACGTTCATGATGATTTCTCCTGCGGGGGTTGAAACCGTCTGTTTCAGACTAGTCGTTTAACCCTGCTGGAAATCGACAGACCGCCGGTCGGTCGCTGCGGGAAATGCGGCTGAACGGCTGCGAGCCACTCCGGTCACAACCTATGAACGCGCCATTAATCACGCGCACCGGAGGTTGTATCAGGATGACGACTTATAACTGGGATTTGATTGAACGCTTGCTCCATGAAGTGCAGAACAGCGCCGGCCATAGCTTTGCCCCTCGCGCCTACGCCGAAGACTATGCGGCGGCGAAGGCCAGCGCGGGCGAGCCGATCGAGAACCTTGATCACCTGAAAACGCTGGCGTGCGACTATGAAAGGTTGTTGCTCCTGCGCGGTTACATTGCACCGCGCCCGGATGAGGAGGGCAGCACCGGAAACAATTTTGTCCTGACCCCACGCGGTTCCAGCTTGTTGAGCCTGATCGACAGCAGCATTCCCGGCAATGATCACCCGCGTCAGGTGCTGGATGAGCAGGAGGATGCGCTGGCCGAGGCGACGTTTGATGAAGTGGCTTCCAAAGCCCAGATCGCCTGAGTTTACGTAGATCCCCCTGTAGGAGTGAGCCTGCTCGCGATAGCGGACTTCCAGTGACATCAATGTTGACTGGAAGACCGCTATCGCGAGCAGGCTCACTCCTACATTGGATTCGGGTATGTTCAGGTTTTTTGCGCGGCCTTGAGGCACTTGAGGTCGTTGAAGTCTTTACGCACACCCTCGATCTTTTTCAACAACCGCTGACGCTGTTGCGGCGTACTTTCGGCGATCAAATCCACCGCCAGAGAGCGTCCCTGCGCTTCAGTATCGGCGAAGGCCTTGCGGTAATCCGCTGTCCATAAACTCTCGCGATTGACCAGAAGCGTCTCGATTCTCTGTGGGAATTCGGGACTTTTGCGTTGTGCGACGGCGGCACTGAATTGCTTCTGCCAATGGGCGCGGTTGGCAATCCATTGCGTGTACTGATCGCCCAGCGCGGTCGACCACGCCATGACCCGCTGTTCCTGGGTGGCGCTCAAGGGGCCGAGCCAGTCATTCAAGCGTTTAACCATTCGTGCGCCACGCTCGGCAATTTGTTGATCAAGCGGTGGTTTCAGGTATTCCTGCTGACGCTTGCGCAGATCCTTGGCAAACGCGTCATTCATTTCGGCGACCTGTTTGTCATCCAGCCCTTGCAGCAACTCGATCGCCGACGGGGTGATCTCTCGAGCGGTTTCGGCAATGGCCTGCTTGGCTTCCGTAGTGCGCGCCTGCAACGCGGCATCGGTGATCTGATTGGTTTCGACCATGGTCTGTAGGCGATCAAGCCAGTCCAGATAGCCCGGCAATTGCGTGGTGCAATGCCAGCTCAGGTGGTCCTTGAGGCGCTCGTTGAACCAGTCTTTCTGCTCGCCGTTCATGTCCAGATAGTCGCCGAGCGTCCACGGAATGATCACGTCGAGATTGCGATAGGCCAGGCCGACGCGACTGCAAGCGCCGAGGGCGAGGGTGAAAATCAGTAGGGCGGCGATGTGCTTGAACCAGCGAGACATGGGCGAATCCTTGCGTGAGCCTGGCTTCGAGGGACTGATTCCTATGTGAACGCAGAATGAACCCGGCAGTTCAGCCGATCAATAGAACGCGCGGGCAGCCTTGAGGGTGACGAGACCGTCGCACTCGCTGTTGTGCCCGGAATAGGCTGAGCAATCACTGCCGCTGAGGCTGGAGTTGCTGTAGATCAGGTCGAGATCGACACCCATGAACGGCCGGGACAATTTCACCGACCAATCGGTGAAACTGCCGACATAACCACCGTCCACGGCGACGGGCGTGTTCAGTTGGTGGGTGGTGTATTTCATACTGACGCCGATGCCGAATGGCTGGTTGCCGCCAAGATCGGCAAACAAGGTGTTGTTCTGTTTGTCCGGGTCGTTGCTGAAGGCCACGCCGAAACGACTGCCGAGCAAGGTCAGGCCACCGAACAGCTCCTGGCTGTCGAGAGTATCTACCTTGGGATAGCTGTAGTGGATCATGCCGACTTCGTAGCCAAGGGTCTGATCGAAAGGCTGTTTAAAGCCGACGTAGGAGTCGATCTCGAGGTTCTTGCCAGGGCTGATGCCCATACTCGGTGCGTACTGGCCGACATAGAGGCCGCTGTCGTGGCTCAGGTCGAGGCCGCCGTGGAACGAGCCGACGGCTGCCGGTTTGACCAGACCCTGGGCCATGCTGCGCGTCGGTGTGGTGCCGAGTTTGAGATCGAAGTCGCCCAGTTCACGCTGGAAAATCTGTGCGTGCGCGGTCGAGCCGGCCATCAGGCTTGCGAGCAATAAACAGGAAGATTTGCGCATGCGTCACTCCATGAACGGCGAGCGCAGGACGGCGGGCCTGCTGAAACGCTTGATCTAGACGCGTGCAAGGATACCGGCGAATGATCGGCATTGAAGGCCGTTCGTCGATTTACAAGGATTTTTGTTTAAAAGGGAGGGATGTTGCGCGGTGCCAGTCCAGACGCTTCGAAGCTCAAAGCGCCTCTGGACGGGTGTAAAACCGGGTGTTACTTCTTGCCCAGGCTGATCTGCTTGGACGGGCCGAATGTCTGGCCACTGACGCCTTTGGCAATTTGCTGGATCTCGCCACCAGACTTGAGGAACGCTGCGATCTGATCGTTGATCGATTCGCTGGTTTCAACGGCTGGAGCTGGCTTTGCTTTGCTGGTGGATGCTTTTACACGCATGGCGGCCATTAACCTGTAGAAAAGTAACTCGGCCAGGCATCGTACAGGAATAACTTGACAATTGCTTGGTAAATATCCCCGGGAATAACCCAGCGCTGCACTGCATTATTCTCGATTGAATATTCGATATATCCGCCTAACCTGCTGTTTTAAATAAGAACATTTAGTCGCCGGCGCATTGAATTGTTCCACCGCTAGCGTGAGTGCCTCCCTGACGAGCGGCACCTCAGCCCAGCCGCACACAAGGAAAATCAAGGCGTTGCGCAGAATTCCGACGCGTGCGGATCTGCCGCCCGACGGCCAGCACAAAAACGGGTAGAATGCCGCCCACGCAATGAGGGTTTCGGAAAATGGCTTTAGTCGGGCGTTACAACAGTTTGCAAGTGGTTAAACACACTAACTTCGGTTTATATCTGGACGGCGGTGCCGACGGCGAGATTCTTTTGCCTAATCGGTATATCCCGAAAGATATTCCGACCGAAGATGAAGATTGGCTCAACGTATTTGTTTATCTGGACAGCGAAGACAAACTTCTCGCTACCACGGAAAAACCGAAAGTTCAGGTCGGCGAATTTGCCAGTCTGAAAGTCGTTGAAGTCAACAGCATCGGTGTGTTCCTCGATTGGGGGCTGCCGAAGGATCTGTTGCTGCCGTATTCCGAAGAAAAGCGCCAGATGACCGCCGGCGAATACTGCGTGGTGCATGTCTACCTCGACAAGCACACCCGCCGCATCACCGCTACCGCGCGTCTGGATCGCTACCTCGACAAGACCCCGGCCAACTACAGCCAGGGCCAGGAAGTTGATCTGCTGGTTGCCGAAGCCACCGACATGGGCTTCAAGGCGATCATCAACAACAAGCACTGGGGTTTGATTCACAAAAATGAAATCTTCAAGTTCATGCGCGCCGGCATGATCGAGAAGGGCTACATCAAGGAAGTCCGTGCCGACGGCAAGATCGCCCTGAGCCTGCAACCGGTTGGCCAGGAAGCGGCCAGCAGTCTGAACTCGAAGATCCTCGCCAAGTTGCGCGACAACAGCGGCACGCTGCCGGTCAGCGACAAGAGCGATCCGGCGCTGATCAGCAGCCTGTTTGGCGTCAGTAAAGGCAACTTCAAGAAGGCCATCGGTGCGCTGTACAAGGAAGGCAAGATCGTCATTCATGCTGATCGCATTGAACTAACCTGAGACACCGCTGGCCCCATGTAAGAGCTGCCGCAGGCTGCGATCTTTTGACTTTGAAGATCAACAGATCGCAGCCTGCGGCAGCTCCTACATGAGGGCGGGTGTGATGAAGAAGTCTCTGGTTGCCTATGTTGCGACGCTGATTGCGTTTCTGTTGCTCGACGGTCTCTGGCTCGGCCTGTTGATGGCGCCGACCTATCGCGAACTGCTCGGTCCGCTGATGCTCGAAAAACCGCTGCTGGTTCCGGCAGCGGTTTTTTATTGCCTGTATGTTTTTGGCTGCGTGGTGTTTGTGGTGACGCCGGCCGTGACATGGCAATGGGCGGCGAAGCGGGGCGCGTTGTTAGGGCTGATAGCTTACGGCACCTATGACCTGACCAATTGGGCGACGTTGCGCGGGTGGTCGGTGCAGGTGACGCTGATGGATTGGGCGTGGGGGACGTTTGCTACTGCTGTGGCTTGTATTGTCGGGTTTTTGGTGAGCAAAAGGTTTGGCAAGTCTGCTCGGTAATGTGAGTTGGCAGTGCCGGCCTCTTCGCGAGCAGGCTCGCTCCCACAGGGGAACGCACTCTAAAGTGGGAGCGAGCCTGCTCGCGAATGGCGGCGCAGCCGATAGCCATTCACCATTGCCGCCACTGAAGCACTAAATGTCTTTTCCAGACGCCTTTTTTCCGCCCGACTGATTGATAATCTCCAGCACTGTTTTCTGACCATTGGATGGCCTGCCATGTTGTGTGTGTTCGAGGTGTTGCGGTGATTGTCGAGCGGCGCAATGCCGACAGTTTTGCCTTGCAGGTGATGATCGGCCTCTGCCTGATCTGGGGCGTGCAGCAAGTGATGATCAAATGGGCGGCGCCGGACATCGCGCCTGTCATGCAAGCGGCCGCGCGCTCGGGGATCTCTGCGTTGCTGGTGGCGTTGCTGATCTGCTGGAAGGGCGGCTGGGATCAGGTCGGCAACACTTGGCGCGGCGGCTTGCTGGCCGGTGCGCTGTTCGGTCTGGAATTCCTTTTTATCGCTGAAGGTCTGCAACTGACCACGGCTGCACACATGTCGGTGTTCCTCTACACCGCGCCGATTTTCACCGCGTTGGGCGTGCATTTTCTGCTGGCCAGTGAGCGCCTGCGACCGCTGCAATGGCTGGGTATTCTGCTCGCGTTCATCGGCATTGCAATTGCCTTCGCCGGCGGTGTGTCGTGGGACAACCTCGACCGGCGCATGCTGCTCGGCGATGCCTTTGGCGTGTTGGCTGGCGCCTGTTGGGGCGCGACCACGGTGGTGGTGCGCGCCTCACGGCTGTCGGAAGCACCGGTGACGCTGACCTTGTTCTATCAGTTGATCGTCGGCTTCCTCGGCCTGCTGCTGATTGCGCTGTTCAGCGGCCAGATCACCCACGTCAGCCTGACCCCCGTGGCGGTGGCCAGCGTGCTGTTCCAGGGCCTGGTGGTGTCGTTCTTCAGCTACCTGATCTGGTTCTGGCTGCTGCGCCGTTATCTGGCAGCCAACCTCGCGGTGTTTTCGTTTATGACGCCGCTTTTCGGCGTGACCTTTGGCGTATTGCTGCTCGGCGAACAATTGACGGTTAACTTCGTCCTCGGCGCCGTGCTGGTGCTGCTCGGCATCACGTTTGTCAGCGCCGAGCAGTGGCTGCGTCGGCGTTTGCGCAAAGCGCTGGGTCAGCGTTAGTCGATTGCATCGCCAGACCGCCGGCAATCAATAAACCGCTGCCGGCGATCACCAGCGCCGGATGCAGGCCACCGCTGAAATGGCTGCTCAGCGCTGCCAATAGAGGGCCGCTGAGTTGGCCGACGGCGAAGCAGGCGGTAAGCATCCCGGCATTGCGTTGCGTGGCATGTGGCGCCAGTTCCCGCGAGCGCTGCATGACTAATTGCATGCAAGCCAGAAATGGCGTGCCGCAGAGGATCACCCCCAGCGCGAGGCCGAGGCCGCTGCCCAGCAGGCAGCAAAAGACGCCGGCCGCTTGCAGCCACAGCGTCGCCATCAACCAGTGACGGGTGGTTTCTGGATCGTGACGCCGCAAGCTCACCAGCAACACGCCGAGCGCGGCGGCCAGACCGAAGCAAGGCCAGAACAGATCGGCCTGCCACTGCCCATGAAACTGCGCATTGGCCATTTGCGACAGGAAGGTCGCCGGAATGATGTAACCGACGCCGTACAGCGCATAAATCACCGCCAACCGCCCGATACCCCGATTCGATGGACTGACCGGCGCTGCAACCACCGTCGCCGTTGCGACAGGCGTTGGCAGCAGTCGCCAGACCCCCAGCATCATCACCAACGCAGCCGCGGCATAAATCAGCCACAACGTCGCGGACGTCTGATTCAGCAGATGTGAGACCAGCGCCAACAACCCCGTCAGAAAAATCCCCAAACCCGGTCCGGCAAATACCAGAGCGCCCAATCTCGGACGACCTGCTGCCGCCGCCAATGGTTGACTCAACGAAGTGATCATCACCAGTACCCAGGCACTTGCTACCCCGGTGCCGAAGCGCAGCAGCAAGTGCGACCAGAAGCCATTGGCCCAGAACGACGCCAGTGTCAGCAGCACGCACAACCACAGTCCGCCGTGCAGGCGCCGCTGAACCTGATGCGGGCGATGGGCGAACATTGCGTCCACCGCGCCGAGCAGGTAGCCGAGGTAGTTGGCCGCCGCAATCAGACCGGCGGCCGTCAGGTCGATCTGGCCTTCGCTGAGCAGGTGCGGCATTTGCGGGGTGAGGGCGAAACGCCCGATGCCCATGGCCATCATCAAGGCAACGAAGCAAGCGGATAAGCGAATCAGAGGCGACATGGTCGGGATTCCTTGGAAGGATCAATGACCGTCAGGCTAGGACTGATTGACTTTCTTTAAAATTGAATAATAGTGAGCAACTTGTTCTGTTATGGAGAAGGGTTGTGGAATTCAGCCAACTGAGGATCTTTCAGGCCGTGGCCGAGGAGGGTTCGATTACCCGCGCCGCCGAACGCCTGCACCGGGTGCCGTCGAACCTGTCGACCCGGCTCAAGCAGCTTGAGGAACAACTCGGTGTCGAACTTTTCGTCCGTGAGCGTCAGCGTTTGCAGCTATCGCCTGCGGGAAAAGTCCTGCTGGACTACACCGGCAAACTCTTCGCCCTGCGCGATCAAGCCAGTGCCGCGGTAATGGGTGGCAAACCGGCCGGCGACTTCGCTCTGGGCACCATGTACAGCACGGCGGCGATCCATTTGCCGGCGCTGCTGGCGCAGTATCACAAGCAGTATCCGGCAGTGAATCTGCAGGTGCAGTCAGCGCCCAGTGGAGAGTTACTGGAAGGCTTGCTCACCGGTCGTCTTGATGCCGCGTTGGTCGATGGCCCGCTGGAACTGGCCGGGCTCGACGGCGTGCCGTTGTGCGAGGAGCGCCTGGTGCTGATCACTGAAATCGATCATCCGCCGGTACGCAGTGCCCGGGATGTCGAAGGGCGGTCGGTGTTTACCTTTCGCCGGGGTTGCTCCTACCGGATGCGTCTGGAGGCGTGGTTTTCGCACTATCAAGCGACCATGGGCCGGGCGATGGAGATCGAGTCGTATCAGGGCATGCTCGCCTGCGTGATTGCCGGCAGCGGCGTGGCGCTGATGTCGGAGTCGATGCTGGCCAGTCTGCCGGGCCGCGACAGCGTGGCGATGCATCCGTTGGCCGAGCCATTTGTGGGTGCGACAACGTGGCTCATGTGGCGCAAAGGTATGCTGGGCGCCAACCTTAATGCGTGGATCGAGGTGCAGCAGGCTGTCTATCCCGCGGCTCAGATCGAAACCCGGGAAACAGCTTGAACCACTGTCCGCGAACTCTGTTCAATTCAGTAACAGATCATTGCGGATTTGGCCGAGCATTGCGTAGGACTTCGGACTATTATCAGTGCGAAGCGGCCTCAGAATTCCGGCCGCTCAGCACCACCCTGAAGGGGGCATGACGATGAAAGAGAAAATTCAAAATTGGCTGCACGATTTGGGTGTTGCCCTCGGTTTGATCGAACCGCCTCTGCAACCTGTACCGATCCGCACCGATGACGAGCAGCGCCGCCGTCAACAACGGCGCCGGTAACGCCCCCGATCCGAGATCAACGGATTCAAGATCAAGAGATCGCAGCCTTCGGCAGCTCCTGCATAAAACAGTGTAGGAGCTGCCGAAGGCTGCGATCTTTTGATTTTCAGTGCCGCCCGATTTCCAGCAAAAACCGGCTCAAGTCATTCGCCGTCTTCGCGGTCTTGAGCATGCGGTCTTCCTCGGCGGTGAACGCCGTCAGCCCGAATTCATCTTCCAGATGAAAGATCAGATCCTCGATGTCGGCTTTCTCCAGGCCCAACTGCACCAGACTGGTGTTGTCGTTGAATTCGCGGGTTTCCAGCAGACGCCGGATATATCGATGCACGGCGGCACGTACGGCAGCTCTTCTCATGGCAGATTTTTCTGATTGTTGTCTGCTTGAGTGAAGCAGGCCTCAGGCGTGGCCGCGCAACCACTGGTCAATCATCGAGCGCAAATGCTCCCCGGAAAAACTGCCGAAATGCCCGCCATGCACGGTGCGGATCGGCAACGCCTGCAAACGTCGCAGACTGGCGGCGTAATCCTCAAGATTGGAGTGGTAGGCGTCTTCGATCAGCGGCCCGTCGTAGATGATGTCGCCGCTGAACAGGGTTTGCGTCGCCGCCTCATACAGGCTGATCCCGCCCGGCGAATGCCCCGGCGTGTGCAGCACTTGCAGCGTGCGATTGCCCAGATCGAGCACATCACCGTCCTCGACAAACCCGGTGGCCGGCGCGGCTTTCACCCGGTATTCGGCGTAGCACAACGGGCAATCCGGATGCGCTTCGAACATGTCATCGCCGACGAACGCGCGGCTCAAATCATTCTCGCCATCCGGCGCCGCCAGAATGTCAGCCTCGGCGGGATGCACCAGCCGTTCAGTAAATTCGTGATGCCCGGCGATATGGTCGAAATGGCAATGACTGGCCACCGCCACCAGCGATCGCTCGGTGATCCACGGCAATTGTTCGCGCAGGCTCACCAGCCCCGAACCGCTGTCCAGCAACAGGTCTTTGTCGCGACCCTGAATGTGCCACAGGTTGCAGCGGTAGAACGGCCGGATATACGGTTCATGAATCAGCCGAATACCGTCACTCAAGTGCTGCACTTCAAACCACTGATCGCGAGAAACGATCTTCATCAGTCATTTTCTCCAGACGTAAAAAAACGGGTGTGGCAACCGACGCCACACCCGTCGAAGAAAGCATCAAGTCGTTACATCAGAGCTTAGATCGCACTCGCCACCGTCGCCGGGCGAGGGGAGACCAGACTCACCACCACAAAACTCACCAGACCCACGGCCAGGCTGTAGTAGATCGGCGTGTTGGCATCCAGACCGTCTTTGAACATGAACAGCAGCGCGGTGGCAAAACCCAGGCCCATGCTGGCGATGGCGCCGGCGGTGGTCGCGCGTTTCCAGAAAATTGCACCCATCAACGGAATCAACATGCCGCCCACCAACAGGTTGTAAGCGAGAGTCAGCGCACTTATCACGTCGTTGACCACCAGCGCGATACCCAGCACGACAATACCGGTGAGCAAGGTGAACAGGCGGTTGATGCCCAGGCTCGACGGTTTGCCGCCACGCAGCTTCGGCAGCAGGTCTTCAGTCAGAGTAGTGGCCGCAGCAAGGAGGCCGGCGCTGGCGGTGGACATCATCGCCGCCAGTGCAGCCGCGATCACCAGACCCCGGATGCCGTCCGGCAGCGACAGTTTGACGATGGCGGCGAAGGCGTTGTTGACGTTGTCCAGATCCGGGATCAGCACGTGCGCGGCCATGCCGATCAGCGCGCAGGCCAGGCCGTAGACGATGCAGTAGATGCCGGCGATGCTGCCGGCGTATTGCGCGACTTTGGCGGTCTTGACGGTGAACACCCGTTGCCAGATGTCCTGACCGATCAGGATGCCGAAGAAGTAGATCATGAAGTAGGTGATGATCGTGTCCCAGCCGATGGTGGTGAAGCTGAAGGCGGTCGCCGGCAGTTTCAGCACCAGTTCGTCCCAACCGCCGACGCGGTACAGGCAGATCGGCAACAGGATGAACATCAGGCCCACGGTCTTGATGATGAACTGGACGATGTCGGTCAGGGTCAGCGACCACATGCCGCCAATCGCCGAGTAGATCACCACCACGCCACCACCGACGAGTACCGAAACCCAGAATGGCAGGTCAAACAGCACTTGCAGGACGGTGCCGATCGCGAGGATCGAGGTCACGCCGATCATCAGTGCGTAGGCCAGCATGATTGCCGCGCTCGCCGAGCGGGCCATCGGGTTGTAGCGTTTTTCCAGGACCTGGGTAACGGTGTAGATCTTCAGTTTCAGCAGCGGTTTGGCGAGGAACAGGTTCAGCGCGACGATGCCGCAACCGAGTGCCGCGCACAGCCAGAAACCGGAGATGCCGTGCACGTAGCCCAGACGTACGGTGCCGACCGTGGACGCGCCACCGAGCACGGTCGCGGCCATGGTGCCCATGTACAGGCTTGGGCCGAGGTTTCGACCGGCCACGAGAAAGTCCTCGTTGGTCTTAGCCTTGCGCATGCCGAAGTAGCCGAGCAAGAGCATGCCGGCGGCGTAGATGAGGACGACGAATAAATCCAAAGCCATGATGGCGTGTCTCCGATTGTCTTTTTTATGTTGAAACAAATTTGGTTCAGCAAGGCTGCCCACTGTGGGAGCGAGCCTGCTCGCGAAGGCGTCAGCACATTCAACAAAGACGTGACTGACAGATTGCTTTCGCGAGCAGGCTCACTCCTACAGGGATCGGCGTCAGGCGGCCTGGCGCAGTTCAGGTTTTTCCACGATTTGGCTGCGTGCATCCTTCGGACCGAACACTTCGCGCGGTTCCGGGAACAGGCTCAGCAGCGTCAGGTACACCACCGAAGCCAGGCCCAGGGTCACCGGCAAACTGATGTCGATGCCACCGGCCATTTCACCCAGCGGGCCGACGAACTGCCCCGGCAAATTGACGAAGCACAGGCCAACCGCCGCGCTCGGGATCCATGCACCCAGACCGCGCCAGTTCCAGCCGTGGCTGAACCAGTAGCGTCCGCCCTGTTCGCCGCGCGTGAACACTTGCAGGTCATCCGGGCAATAGAAGCCGCGACGCATCAACAGGCCGATGATCATGATCACCATCCACGGCGTGGTGCAGGTGATGATCAGCACAGCGAAGGTCGACACGCTCTGCACCAGGTTCGCGGCAAAACGGCCGATGAAGATGAAGGCAATCGACAGCACGCCGATCAGCAGCGTCGCTTTTACGCGCGACAGCACCCGCGGAAACACGCTGGACATGTCCAGCCCGGTGCCATACAGCGAGGTGGTGCCGGTGGACATGCCGCCGATTACCGCAATCAGGCATACCGGCAGGAAGAACCAGCTCGGCGACACCGCCAGCAAACCACCGACATAGTTGTTCGCCGCGATGTAGTCCGGCGCCTTGATCGCGACGATGGTCGCGGTGCTCAGGCCGAACAGGAACGGGATGAACGTGGCGATCTGCGACAGCACAACGGCGGCCATGATGCGTTGCTTGGAGGTGTCACGCGGGATGTAGCGCGACCAGTCGCCGAGGAACGCGCCGAAGGAAATCGGGTTGCTCATCGCCACCAGCGCAGCGCCGATGAACGCGGCCCAGAAGCCCGGATGACCGAGGCTCACCGTACCGGCGTAGTTCACATCGAAAGGACCGGCGAAGGCGAAGATGCCCAGCAGGAACAACAGGCTGGCGCTCCACACGGCGATCTTGTTCACCCACAGCAAAAAGCGGAAGCCGTAGATGCACACGGTCAGCACCAGAATCGCGAACAGACCGTAGGCTAGGCCCAGGGTCAGGTCGGTTTCCGGCAGACCGATCAGGCGTTTTGCACCACCAATCAGCGCATCGCCCGAACTCCACACCGAGAGCGAGAAAAACGCGATAGCGGTCAACAGCGACAGGAACGAACCGACGATCCGCCCGTGCACGCCGAAGTGCGCACCGGACGACACGGCATTGTTGGTGCCGTTGAGCGGGCCGAACAGGCCCATCGGTGCGAGGATCAGCGAGCCGAGCAGCACGCCCAGCACAATGGCCCAGACGCCGGCCTGAAATGACAGACCGAACAGTACGGGGAAACTGCCGAGCACGGCGGTGGCAAAGGTATTCGAACCGCCGAAGATCATCCGGAACAAGTCCGTCGGGCCAGCAGTGCGTTCGTGGTCCGGGATCTGTTCGACCCCGTGGGTTTCAATCTGCGTAAGGCTTTGGTCGTTGTTGTTGTTATTCATGATCTGCTCCGATCATAAAGGCGCGCCTCATCGTGCGTGAGGCGTCACCTGTTTGGCTAAGGGGATGGCAGCCCTTCCGGCATTGCGGACAAATGTTCGTGGCAGGCCAGCCAAAGGCCTTGTTGTTCTAGGCTCGACGCTTGTTTCTTGAAAACAATCGTCTCGCGCTCCTGGCTGAAGTGTTGCTCCCCTTGCATGCGCAGCTCGGTGGCCACGTCATGGATGAAAATCGCTACGTCACCTTGCAGGCTGACGAAGGCGTTGCTCGACGTGCACGAGAGCACTTCGAAGCCATCCTCGGCGCGCCAGTTGTCCCACAAGGCCTGATAGGCATCGCGCGACAGCAACGGCTGTTCGAGGGTGTAGAAGACGAAACTCGCATCGGCGCTGAACGCGCCGAAGTAAGCCTCGCGATCGTTACGGGCGAAGGCGGCCACCAGCTCGGCGGCCGCTTGCAAAACCTGATCACGTTCGTTCATGACCCGACCCTCAGCGATGGACCACGCCAGGCAGTACGCAGAGCATTTCGTACAGCAGGTTGGCGGCCAGCAGCGAGGTGTTGCCGGTGGTGTCATAAGCGGGCGAGACTTCTACCAGATCGCAACCGATCAGGTCGAGGCCTTGGCAGCCACGGACGATTTCAATCGCCTGAATGGTCGTCAGACCACCGATTTCCGGGGTGCCGGTGCCAGGTGCCCAGGCCGGGTCGATGCCGTCGATGTCGAAGCTCAGATACACCGGGCCACCGCCGACTTTCTCGCGCACTTCGGCCATCAGTGGCGCCAGCGACTTGTGCCAGCACTCTTCAGCCTGAACCACGCGGAAGCCCTGATCGCGGCTCCAGTTGAAGTCGTCAGCGGTGTAACCCTGTGCGCGCAGACCGATTTGCACGACGCGGTCGCAGTCCAGCAGACCTTCTTCGACGGCGCGACGGAAGGTGGTGCCGTGGGCGATCTTCTCGCCAAACATGTGATCGTTGACGTCAGCGTGGGCATCGATGTGCACCAGACCGACCTTGCCGTGCTTCTTGTGAATCGCCCGCAGGATCGGCAGGGTGATGGTGTGGTCGCCACCCAGGGTCATCGGGATCACGTTGTGCTCGAGGATGTTGTCGTAGGCTTCTTCGATGATGCGCACGGCGTCGAGCAGGTTGAAGGTGTTGATCGCCACGTCACCGATGTCGGCAACCGACAGCGAGTCGAACGGCGCAGCGCCGGTGGCCATGTTGTACGGGCGGATCATCACCGATTCGGTGCGGATGTCGCGCGGCCCGAAGCGGGTGCCGGGGCGCAGCGAAGTACCGATGTCCAGGGGCACGCCAACGAAGGCAGCGTCCAGGCCGGCAGCGGTCGGTACATGGGGGAGTCGGAGCATGGTGGCGATGCCGCCGAAGCGCGGCATTTCGTTGCCGCCCAGTGGTTGGTGAAGAATCTTGTCCACGGGTAAGGCCTCATCGTCTTTGTTTTATTTATGTCGGCGCGCCGTGGAGCAGGGGGGCGGGCGCCGCTGTGGGGCCGATGATGCGAAATGTAGTGCGGCGGAAGAATCGCTACGGGCAAAAACTTAGTTCAGATTTTTCTAAACTAATGGGCGAGGGGCGATTAGACTTTGTCGTGTTCGGGTCGTGTGATCGGCAGGAGATCGTTGCCCTCACCCCAGCCCTCTCCCTCAGGAGAGGGGGCCGATCTCCATTGCTTTTTAATTTTGAGTTCGACTCGATATTGCAGGTCGGCGTAAATCCTCATAACCGCTCGGTAGGCTTCCTTTCCCTCGGGGAGAGGGCTGGGGTGAGGGGCTTTTCCCACAGACACACAGTTGCAAAGCCCGGAGTAGACATGGCCAACGCTTTACCCGACCTGAAACTATTACGCATTTTCGTCAGCGTCGTGCGTCATCAGGGTTTCGCCAACGCCCAACAGGAACTCAACCTGTCGACCTCGGCGATCAGCACCTACATGAGCCAGCTCGAAGCCGCACTCGGCCTGGTGCTGTGCCATCGCGGGCGCGGCGGCTTCAGCCTGACCAGCAAGGGCGAGCTGTTCCATCAGGAAACCCTGCGCCTGCTCGCCGAACTCGAAGGTTTCGAGCAATACGCCGCCGCGCTCAAGGGCGAACTGCGCGGCACGCTCAACCTCGGTGTGATCGACTCCACCGTCAGTGACAAGGCCTTGCCGTTCGCCGAAGCCATCGGCGCCTACAGCCAGGAACACCCGGCGGTGCATTTGCATCTGTCGGTGATGAGCCCGTACGAACTGCAACTCGGCGTGCAGGACAACCGCCTCGATCTGGCCATCGGTGCGTTTTCCACGCGCATGAGCGGTCTGGTCTACATGCCGTTGTACCGCGAGCAGCACTGGCTGTATTGCAGCAGTCGTCACCCGTTGTTCAACGAACGGCGCATTCCCGAGCAAGTCATCACCCAGCAACGCATGGTCGGACGTGGTTACTGGAGTCAGGCCGAACTGGCGCGCCACGGCTTCAAACACAGCGCGGCGACGGTGGAAAGTATGGAGGCGCAGCTGATTCTGGTGCTGTCCGGCGCCTACATCGGTTACTTGCCAGAACACTACGCTCAGGCGTGGGCCGACAAGGGTGACCTGCGCGTGCTGCTGCCGGCGACCTTCGGTTATCAGGCGCCGTTTTCGATGATCATGCGTCGCGGCCGTAGCCGCGAACCGCTGATCCAGACCTTCCGTGATTTGCTCAAAGCTCAGCTCAATCAGGCGTAGCTGGTAGGGAAAAGAAGTATGTCCAGAATTCAATGCCCGCGCTGCCTGCGCCCCCAAACCCATTGCCTTTGCCCGCTGATCCCCAGCCTCGACAGCCGCACGCGAGTGTTGCTGTTGCAGCATCCGAGTGAGGTTAATCATGCGTTGAATACCGCACGGTTGGCAGCGTTGGGGCTGAGCAATGCCGAGCTGATTGTTGGTGAAGTATTCGAGGATTTACCGGCGCTGTTGAACCGGCCGGGCTATCGGGCACGGTTGTTGTTTCCGGCTGATGATGCGCAACCGATGCAGGCTTATGGCGAGTCCGATGAACCACTGTTGCTGGTCGTTCCGGATGGCACCTGGCGCAAGGCGCGCAAGATGTTGCACCTCAATCCGCTACTGGCGGCGTTGCCACGGGTGACGCTGGCCGAAGGTGGCGTGTCGCGCTATCGCTTGCGCAAGGCACCGGGACCGGGGGCGTTGTCGACCATCGAGGCGATTGTGCAGGCGTTGCAGACGCTGGAGGCACCGGCGTCATTCGAGCCGTTGCTCAAACCGTTCGAGGCGTTGATCGAGGGGCAGATTGCGGCGATGGGGGAAGAAACCTTCCAACGTAACCATGGCCACAAATGATCGTTCCCACGCTCCGCGTGGGAATGCATCCAGTGACGCTCTGCGTCACAGTCGCAAAGGGACGCGGAGCGTCCCGGGCGGCATTCCCACGCGGAGCGTGGGAACGATCATCGGCTAGCGTTCGCGCATCGCCTCGGTCCGGGCTTTCAGCACTGGCTTGAGCAGGTAATCCAGCACACTTTTCTCCCCGGTAATAATGTCCACCGTCGCCACCATCCCCGGAATAATCAGCAACGGTTTCACATCCCCGCCCAAGTGGTTTTTATCGGTGCGCACCTGAATCAGGTAGAAGCTGTTGCCCTTGTCATCGGTAATCGTATCCGCACCGATCAGCTCAAGCTTGGCGCTCAGCCCGCCGTAAATCGTGTAGTCGTAAGCGCTGAACTTGACCATGGCTTTCTGGCCCGGATGCAGGAACGCCACATCCTGCGGCCGCACTTTGGCTTCGATCAACAGGTTGTCTTCCAGCGGTACGATTTCGACCATGTCGCTGCCCGGCTGAACCACGCCGCCGATGGTGTTGACCTTCAATTGTTTGATCACCCCGTGCACCGGTGAAGTCACCGTAGTGCGGGTGACGCGGTCGTCGATAGCGATGCTGGTCGCGGTGATTTTCGACAGGTCGGTGCGTTTCTCGTTCAGCTCTTTCGCCGCCTCCGAACGGAAGGTTTGCTCGGACTCGTCGATCTTGCTGCGGATCTCGGCAATCGCCGATTCGGCGCGGGGGATAGCCAGCGTTGTCGCGTTCAATGAGCCGCGGATTTCTACCGCGCTGCGTTTGAGTCGGAGGATTTCCACCGGTGATACCGCACCGGTTTTTACCAGCGGTTCGGACATGTTCATTTCTTGCTGCAGCAGCGCCAGACTGGAACTGAACTGGCCTTGCTTGGAGCGAAACTCGGCGAGTTCCTGAGTCTTCTGCCGCAGTTGTTCGCTCAACGTGCGCTGCTCGCTGGCCAGCCGGCGCTGACGTTGTTCGTATAGCGAACGCTCGTCTTCGGCGACTTGCGGCGCTTTGGCGATGACTTCATCGGAGAGCTTGAACGGCCGGCCCTCGGCCTCCGCCGACAGCCGTTCGACCTGCGCGGTCAACGCATAGCGATCCGCCTCGCTCTCGCCTTTGTTCGAGCGAAAGCGTGTGTCATCCAGACGCAGCAGCGTGTCGCCCTTGTTCACCATCTGCCCTTCACGAAAGAAAATCTCGGTGACGATGCCGCCCTCAAGGTTCTGGATCACCTGAATCTTGCTCGACGGAATCGCCTTGCCTTCGCCCATGGTCACTTCTTCGAGTACGGCGAATTTGGCCCAGACCACCGCGCTGATCAGCAGCGCCGCCGCCAGCCACACGGTGATCCGCGACCAGCGCGGCGAATCCTGCAAGGACGCGCCGGCGGTTTCCGGCATGAATTCGGCTTCGGCGCTTTTGCCGAAACTGTCGAAGTAGCCGCGCTCTTTGCTATCGGAGGAAGCAGACATGGGGCAACTCCTAGACCGCCGCCGAGCCGACACGGCCCTTGCGCAGTGCATCGATGACCGCTTCTTTCGGACCGTCGGCGACGACCCGGCCGTTGTCCAGCACCAGCAAGCGGTCTACCAGGCTCAGCATCGAAGTGCGGTGGGTGACCAGCAGCAAGGTCTTGCCTTGCACCCAGCCGTGCAGCTTCTGCCGCAGTTGGTCTTCGCTGCTGTTGTCCATGGCGCTGGTGGGTTCGTCGAGCAGCATGATCGGCGGATCGAGCAACAGCGACCGCGCCAGCAACACCGCCTGACGTTGGCCGCCGGAGAGCAATTGCCCGCGTTCGCCCACCGGACGGTCGAAACCTTGCGGATGTTGGCGAGCGAGTTCGGTAACGCCGGTCAGTTCGGCCACTTCGAGCATGCGTGAATCGCTGATGTAGCGTGCGCCAAGGGTCAGGTTGTCGCGCAAACTGCCGGCCAGCAGCGGCAAGTCGTGGGCGACATAACCGATTTGCTGACGCAGGTCGGCGACGTCGAGTTGGCGCAGGTCGAGGCCGTCGAGCAACAGCTGGCCTTCCTCGGGTTCATAAAAGCCCATGACCAATCGCGCCAACGTGCTTTTGCCCGAACCGCTACGACCGATGATGCCGACCCGCTCACCCGGTTTCAGACTGAAGCTGACATTGCTCAGCGCCGGCGCATTCTGGCCGTTGTAATGAAAGGTCACGCCGCTGACGTCCAGCGCACCTTGCAGTTGAGTGCGCTCCAGCGGCCGCTGTTTGCCGTCACGCTCTTGTGGCAGGGCCATCAGTGCATCGGTGCTTTTCATGGTCAGTTGCGCTTGCTGATAGCGGGTGATCAGCCCGGCAATCTGCCCCAGCGGCGCGAGCACGCGGCTGCCGAGCATGTAGCTGGCGACCAGCGCACCGACGCTGAGGTTGCCGGCGATGATGCTGTAAACCCCGGCAACAATGGTCGCCATCCCCGAGAATTGTTGAATGAACAACGTGCCGTTAGTGGCCAGCGCCGACAGATTGCGTGCGTGGCTGTCGAGGCGGGTGAGGGCGCCGTGGGTGCTTTCCCATTTGTGCTGGCGCTCGCTTTCGGCGCTACAGGCCTTGAGGGTCTCCAGGCCACCGAGGGTTTCAATCAGCACCGCTTGACGTTCGGCGCCTAGGCTCAGGCTCTTTTGCACGGTGTCCCGCAGGCGCACCTGAATGATCATCGCGAAGACGATGGTGATCGGAAACGCCAGCAGCGGAATCACCACCAGCCAGCCGCCGAGCAGGCCGATCACCACCAGCATCAGCACCACGAAGGGCAGGTCGATCAGGCTGGTCAGGGTTACTGCCGTGAGGAATTCACGCAGGCCCTGAAAGTCATGAATGCTCTGGGCGAAACCGCCGATGGTCGCTGGCCGCGCCTTCATCGACATGCCGGTGATGCGTTCGAACAAAGTCGCGGAAAGGATCACATCGGTTTTCTTGCCGGCGGTGTCGAGCAGGTGCGCACGCACCACCCGCAAGACCAGTTCGAAACCGGTGCCGATCAACAGTCCGATCGACAGCACCCACAGGGTCGACGTCGCCTGATTCGGCACCACGCGGTCGTAGGTCTGCATGACGAACAGCGGCACCATCAGGCCTAAAAGGTTGATCAGGAAACTGGCGAGAATCGCATCGCTATACAACCATTTCGACAGCTTCAGGGTGTCGCGAAACCACGCATGCACCCGTGGCACCAGCGGTGATCGCAGGTCTTCGAGTTCATGGCGCGGACGGGCGAACAAGGCCTGGCCGCTGTAGTGTTCAGTGAGTTCGTCGCGGCTGATCCATTGCTCACCGCCATCGGCTTCGCTGGGCAGGATCAGCGCTTTGCCGTCGTCACCGAAGCGCCGTAAAACAGCAGTGCGACCGTCGTTGAGCAGCAGCAGAATCGGCAGGTTGAGTGGTGAGATGTCTTTCAGCTCGCGGCGCAGAACCCGCGCCTGTAACCCGGCCCGGGCAGCGGCGCGCGGCAGCAAGTCGAGGCTCAGGCGTTGTTTGTTCAGCGGCAGCCCGGCACTCAGGCTGGCGCGACTGACCGTTGCGCCATGCAGTTTGCAAAGGATCAACAGACCGTCGAGTAACGGATCATCGAAGCTCAGCCGCGGATCGATCCCGGTGTGGCCGGGTTCCATGCTGGTCATATTGATCGCCTCTGTTGAACGGGCACGGGAATCCACACATTGATCGTTCCCACGCTCCGCGTGGGAATGCAGCCCGGGACGCTCCGCGTCCCAAAGCGGACGCAGAGCGTCCATTGAGGCATTCCCACGCAGAGCGTGGGAACGATCAACAGGGGACTTATTTCAGCTCGGGCAAGCGCGCTTCGTTTTTGACCTCAGTCGCAGCGATCGCATCGGCTGGCAGCACCACCCGTTGTTTGCTCAACAACTGGCCCATGTTCGCCAGCACGCGGTACATCGAATACTCCTCGGTGTAGCGGATTTCGGTGTAGCGACGGTTGGCGTTGTACAGCTCGTTTTCACTGTCGAGCAAGTCGAGCAAAGTCCGTTGACCAAGGCCGAACTGATCCTGATACGCGGCACGCACGCGTTTGGTGGTTTCGGCGTATTCGCGGGCAGTCGGGGTCTGCTTCTTCGCGTTAACCATAGCGTTCCAGGCCAGACGGATGTTCTCGTTGAGCTGGCGCAGGGCGTTGTTGCGGATGTCCATTGCCTGGTTGATCTGGTGCGCATCGGAGGCCAGGCGCGCCTTGTCGCTGCCGCCGCGGAACAGGTTGTAGTTCATCACCACCCCCACGCGCCATTCGTTGTCGTGGCCTTCATCGCCCTGCACATTGTTGTTCGCACCGACGGCCGCTTCCGCGTCGAAGCGTGGATAGAACGGCGACTTGGCGACTTCGTACTGGCTCTCGGCCGATTGCACGTCAGCCTGGGCGGACTTCAGATACGGGTTGTTGTCGACCATGCTCTGTTGGGCTTCACGCAATTCGGTCGGCAGTTCGCCGCGGGTCGAGGCTGGGGTTTCCAGCTCATCGGGCATGCGCCCGACCACGCTGTAGAAGTTGGCTTCGGCGTCGGCCAGATCGACTTCGGCGGTGTCGAGGTTGTTTTGCGCCAAGGCCTTACGGGCTACCGATTGGTCGGAGTCAGCGGTGCTGCCTACGCCACGCTCGGTACGCAGGCCGATCTGGTCGTTGACGCGCAAGTGCGCCTGCAGGTTGTTCTTGGCCAGAGTCACCAGCTCGCGACGTTTGAGCACTTCGAGGTAGACCTCGATGGTGCGCAGGGCCAGATCCTGAGCGGTGCCTTGCGCGTAATATGCGCGGGAATTGGACACGCCTTTGGTGCGCTCGACTTCGTTGGCGGTGTTGAAGCCGTCGAACAGCATTTGTCGCAGGCGCAGCTCCGACTGGGTGTAATTGAGGATTTCGGTGTGGTGATTACCGAAGGCCCGGGTGTTGGTGTTATCGCTGTAGCCACGGCCATACGCGGCGTTCAAATCGACGGACGGATAGAAGCCGCCCTTGGCCACTTTGACTTGTTCATCAGCGGACAGGCGCGCGTCCACGCGCGAGGCCAGTTCCGGGTGAGTGGCGATGGTGCTTTGAATGGCCTCGGTGAGGTTCATGGCCTGGGCTTGGGAAGTGCAAGCCATGGCCAGCAAAACCGCGCTGCAGAGGGGGGTTAGAACGCGCATGGGTGCATCTCCCTGAGTCCTGATGGTATGTTACTGTCGCCAAATATTTGACGATATTTTTAGGTGCAAGCGTTTCACTCTTGTAACAACAGAGCTAAGAACATCCTGAAGCGTAGCTAAGAAAAAATTTTCATAAGGCTTATGCCGAAAAAAACTTATGCGCTTTGCAAAAACCGGCACATTGTTCAGCACGAAAGCCTTTGTTTTATGCGCTTTAGGGAGCGCAGGAAGGCTTGAGGAAAGTTCCACTCACTTTGCGACATACGGCGAAGTACTGCTGAAGGGGAGGGACGCGTAGCAGCTGATGGGTGACATTTTTTTGTCACTCGAGTGATTCATCAGCGTTACGTAGCGTTAGTGGGCGTATTGCTTTGATCGGGATGCGGAAGTGCTTGATAGCACTGAAGTTTCCGAAAGAAGCTACCTGCGAAACGAACTGTTGAAGGTGCGAGCGTCGCCTCCAACAACCCGATTGAGCCATGGGCTGCTTCGCTTACCAGTGCCGACGGTGGTCGGCAGCGGAGGATTTCACATGGCAACGCTCATCGGCACAGTCACTAAAGTCATTGGCCAGGTTTTCGCCCAGTCAGCCGACGGTACCAAACGCGCATTGGTTGAGGGGGATCGCCTGTATGCCGGCGATCAACTGATCACCGGCGCAGAGGGCGCCGTCGCCGTCCATCTGCAAAACGGCCAGGAACTGACCCTCGGACGCGGCAGCAGCATGACCATGACCGGTGAACTACTGGCGGGTCAGGCGGTGCATGTAAATGCCGCTGAGGCAGTGACTCCGAGCGACGCGCAACTGACCGACGTCGAGCAGATCCAGAAAGCCATTGCCGCCGGTGACGACCCGAGCAAAACCGCTGAAGCCACCGCGGCCGGTCCGAATGCCCCGGGCGGTGCGCCCGGAGAGGCGGGCGGCGGCCACAGTTTTGTCCTGCTGACGGAAGTTGGCGGCCGGGTTGATCCGATCATCGGTTTCCCTACTGCCGGATTCGGCGGTATTCCCGAATTCCCTGAAGAACGCCACAACGCGGTGATCGACAGCGGCGATGACACCCCGGCTGCCGTGGTGCCGCCACCGGTGAACAATCCCGTGACCCTCACAGGCCTGAACGTGGCTGGCGGCGAACTGAACCTCAGTGAAGCCAATCTGCCTGACGGCTCGGCGGCCAATCCTGGTGCACTCACGCAAAGCGGCAGCTTTACCGTGTCGGCGCCGGACGGTCTGACCAGCCTGAGCATCGGTGGCATCAACGTTATCGTTGGCGGTGTGCCGATCGGCTTCCCGCAATCGATCACCTCGCAGTTGGGCAACACCCTGACCATCACCGGTTACAACCCGGCGACTGGCGTTGTCAGCTACAGCTACACCCTCAACGGCAACGAAAGCCACGCGGCCGGTGACGGCGCCAACAATCTCAGCGAACAGTTCACGGTGATTGCCGGCGACAGCAATGGCGACACCGCGACCGGCACGCTCGACGTCAACATCACCGACGACGTGCCCAAAGCGTTTGATGACAGCAATGGCACCGCATCGGAAACCCTGCTGACGCTGACCGGCAACGTCCTGACCAATGACGTGCAAGGCGCTGATCGCGTGCCAACCGGTCCGGTAACCCCGGGCACTTTCACTGGCACCTATGGCACCTTGGTTCTGAATGCCGACGGCACGTACACCTACACGCTGAACACCAGCGACGCGGACTTCAAAAACCTCCATGGAGGCGGCAACGGTACCGAGACCTTCGCCTACACGATCACTGATTCGGACGGTGATACCAGCACTGCCAACCTCGTCCTGCAGATCCACAACAACGATGATCCGGTGGTCATCAATGGCCTGAACGTCGAAGGCGGCGAGCTGACGGTTTACGAGAAAAACCTCAGTGACGGCAGCGCGTCGGACTCCACTGCGTTGACCCAAAACGGCACGTTCACCATTACCGCTCTGGACGGCGTCACCACCCTGACCGTCGGCGGCATCGCCGTGGTCACCAATGGTGTAGCCGCAGGCTTTCCGCAATCGGTCACCACGCCATTGGGCAGCACACTGACCATCACCGGTTTCAACGCCACCACCGGCGTAGTCAGCTACAGCTACACCCTGGTCGACAACGAAGCGCATCCAACCGCCAACGGCGCGAACAATCTGCCTGAGCAATTCGCCGTCACCGTGGTCGATGACAACGGCACCACTGCCAACGGCACCCTCGACGTAAACATCGTCGACGACCTGCCAAAAGCCGTGGATGACAGCAACACCGGTACCGCGTCGGAAACCTTGCTGACACTGAGCGGCAACGTCCTGACCAACGATGTACAAGGCGCTGACCGCGTACCGACTGGGCCGGTAACCCCAGGCACTTTCACCGGTACTTACGGCACGTTAGTGCTGAACGCCAACGGCACCTACACCTACACGCTGAACACCAACGACGCAGATTTCAAAAACCTCCACGGCGGTGGCAACGGCACGGAAACTTTCGCCTACACCATCACCGATTCCGACGGTGATACCAGCACGGCGAATCTGGTGCTGCAGATCCACAACAACGACGATCCGGTGATCATCAACGGCCTCGACGTGAATGGCGGCGAACTCACCGTTTACGAAAAAAACCTCAGCGACGGCAGCGCAGCGGATTCCTCCGCGCTGACTCAGAGCGGCACGTTTACCATCACCGCACTCGATGGCGTGACGACCCTGACCGTCGGCGGCATCGCCGTCGTCACTAATGGCGTAGCAGCAGGTTTCCCCCAATCGGTCACCACCCCGTTGGGCAGCACGCTGACCATCACCGGTTTCAACGCCACCACCGGCGTGGTCAGCTACAGCTACACACTGGTCGACAACGAAGCGCACCCCACCGCCAACGGCGCGAACAATCTGCCTGAGCAGTTCGCCGTCACCGTGGTCGATGATAACGGCACCACTGCCAACGGCACGCTCGACGTGAACATTACCGACGACGTGCCCAAAGCCGTTGATGACAGCAATGGCACGGCGTCTGAAACGCAACTGACACTGACCGGCAACGTGCTGACCAACGACGTGCAGGGCGCGGACCGCGTGGTGACCAATGAAAGTGCCGGGCCGATCACCGCCGGCACATTCACCGGGACTTACGGCACCTTGGTGCTCAACGCCAACGGCACCTACACCTACACGCTGAACACCAACGACGCCGACTTCAAAAACCTCCACGGCGGTGGCAACGGCACGGAAACTTTCGCCTACACCATCACCGATTCCGACGGTGATACCAGCACGGCGAATCTGGTTCTGCAGATCCAC
The DNA here is from genome assembly GCF_059429415.1 of Pseudomonas sp. CH61. Taxonomy (NCBI): domain Bacteria; kingdom Pseudomonadati; phylum Pseudomonadota; class Gammaproteobacteria; order Pseudomonadales; family Pseudomonadaceae; genus Pseudomonas; species Pseudomonas sp. CH61. The sequence goes on from NZ_CM182098.1 coordinate 874,933, forward strand.
AACAACGACGATCCGGTGATCATCAACGGCCTTGACGTCAATGGCGGCGAACTTACCGTTTACGAGAAAAACCTCACTGACGGCAGCGCACCGGACTCCACCGCGTTGACCCAAAGCGGCACGTTCACCATCACTGCACTCGATGGCGTCACCACGCTGACTGTCGGCGGCATCGCCGTGGTCACCAATGGTGTAGCCGCAGGCTTTCCGCAATCGGTCACCACGCCATTGGGCAGCACACTGACCATCACCGGTTTCAACGCCACCACCGGCGTGGTCAGCTACAGCTACACCCTGGTCGACAACGAAGCGCACCCGACCGCCAATGGCGCGAACAACCTGCCTGAACAGTTCGCCGTCACCGTGGTCGATGACAACGGCACCACTGCCAACGGCACCCTCGACGTAAACATCGTCGACGACCTGCCAAAAGCCGTGGATGACAGCAACACCGGTACCGCGTCGGAAACCTTGCTGACACTGAGCGGCAACGTCCTGACCAACGATGTACAAGGCGCTGACCGCGTACCGACTGGGCCGGTAACCCCAGGCACTTTCACCGGTACTTACGGCACGTTAGTGCTGAACGCCAACGGCACCTACACCTACACGCTGAACACCAACGACGCAGATTTCAAAAACCTGCACGGCGGTGGCAACGGCACGGAAACTTTCGCCTACACCATCACCGATTCCGACGGTGATACCAGCACGGCGAATCTGGTGCTGCAGATCCACAACAACGACGATCCGGTGATCATCAACGGCCTTGACGTCAATGGCGGCGAACTTACCGTTTACGAGAAAAACCTCACTGACGGCAGCGCACCGGACTCCACCGCGTTGACCCAAAGCGGCACGTTCACCATCACTGCACTCGATGGCGTCACCACGCTGACTGTCGGCGGCATCGCCGTGGTCACCAATGGTGTAGCCGCAGGCTTTCCGCAATCGGTCACCACGCCATTGGGCAGCACACTGACCATCACCGGTTTCAACGCCACCACCGGCGTGGTCAGCTACAGCTACACCCTGGTCGACAACGAAGCGCACCCGACCGCCAATGGCGCGAACAACCTGCCTGAACAGTTCGCCGTCACCGTGGTCGATGACAACGGCACCACTGCCAACGGCACCCTCGACGTAAACATCGTCGACGACCTGCCAAAAGCCGTGGATGACAGCAACACCGGTACCGCGTCGGAAACCTTGCTGACACTGAGCGGCAACGTCCTGACCAACGATGTACAAGGCGCTGACCGCGTACCGACTGGGCCGGTAACCCCAGGCACTTTCACCGGTACTTACGGCACGTTAGTGCTGAACGCCAACGGCACCTACACCTACACGCTGAACACCAACGACGCAGATTTCAAAAACCTGCACGGCGGTGGCAACGGCACGGAAACCTTCGCCTACACCATCACCGATTCCGATGGCGATACCAGCACCGCGAATCTGCTGCTGAACATCCACAACAATGATGATCAGGTCTACCTCAATGGCCTCGACGTCAATGGCGGCGAACTGACGGTCTACGAGAAAAACCTCAGTGACGGCACCAGCCCCGACACCCCGGCGCTGACCCAAAACGGCACCTTCACCGTCACCGCGCTCGATGGCTTGCAAACCCTGACCGTGGGCGGTATCAGCGTGGTGACTGGTGGCGTGGCCGCAGGCTTCCCGCAATCGATCGTCACGCCGCTCGGCAGCACGTTGACCATCACCGGTTACAACCCGGCGACCGGCGTGGTCAGTTACAGCTACACGTTGGTCGACAACGAAACCCATCCAAACGCCAACGGCGCCAACAGCATCACCGAGAACTTCAACGTCGTCGCCACCGACACCGATGGCAGCACCGCCAGCGGCCAGATCAACGTCAACATCGTCGATGATTTGCCGAGCGCCCACCCTGACGCCGCATCGGTGGCGGAGGGCGGCACGGTCAGCGGCAACGTGCTGAACAACGACATCGGTGGCGCTGATGGTCCGGCCGTAACCGGCGCGGTGGTCGGCGTGCGCGCTGGCTCCGATACCTCGACCTCGGCCATCGGCGGCCTCAACAGCAACATCAACGGCACCTACGGCTACCTGACCCTGGACGCCAACGGCAACGCCGTCTACCACAGCAATCCCAACGTCGTGAACGGCCCGGGCGCAGTGGATGTGTTCACCTATACCGTGCGCGATTCCGACGGTGACGAAAGCACCACCACCATCACCATCGATGTCGCCAACAGCAAGCTGTGCGCGACCAGCGACACCGACGTCACCGTCTTCGAGAAAGCCCTCGACCTGACCAAGGACGGCGCGGATCTGGCTCCCGGTACAGTCACTGGCAGCGACCCGACCAACACCGGCGAAACCGCGTCCGGCACCCTGGTCGGTTCGGTCACCGGGGCGGTCGGCGCGATCAGCTATGCACTGGTCGGCAGCGCCACCGGCAACTACGGGCAGATTGTCCTCAACCCCAACGGCACGTACACCTACACGCTGACCTCGCCGGCGAGCACCACGCCGCATGCCGACGACGGCGCCAACACTCTGACCGAAACCTTTACCTATCAGGCCACTGATTCACTGGGCAACATCGTCACCAGCACCATCGTCGTCAGCATCGTCGATGACGTGCCGAAAGCCGTGAACGACAACAACGCCAACAGCGCTTCGGAAACGCAACTGACCTTGACCGGCAATGTGCTGAGCAACGATGTGCAAGGTGCTGATGTGGTCGCGACCGGACCGAATGCCGGGCCGATCACCGCAGGCACCTTCACCGGTACTTACGGCACGCTGGTGCTCAACGCCAACGGTACTTACACCTACACGCTGAACCCCAACGATGCTGACTTCAAAAACCTGCACGGCGGCGGCAACGGCACCGAGACATTCACCTACACGCTGACTGATGCCGATGGCGACACCAGTACCGCCAACCTGGTGCTGAATATCCACAACAATGACGATCCGGTGCTGCTCAATGGCCTCGACGTCAATGGCGGCGAACTCACCGTTTACGAGAAAAACCTCAGCGACGGCACCAGCCCCAACAACCCGGCGCTGACCCAAAGCGGCACCTTCACCGTCACTGCGCTCGATGGTCTGCAAACCCTCACCGTCGGTGGCATTGCCGTGGTCACTAATGGCGTGGCCGCAGGCTTCCCGCAATCGGTGGTTTCGCCGCTGGGCAGCACCTTCACCATCACCGGTTACAACCCGGCAACCGGTGTCGTCAGCTACAGCTACACCCTGGTCGACAACGAAACTCACCCGAACGCCAACGGTGCCAACAGCCTCACCGAGAACTTCAACGTCGTGGCGACGGACACCGATGGCAGCACCGCCAACGGCCAGATCAACGTCAACATCGTCGATGACCTGCCGACTGCCAAACCCGACACCGGCTCGGTGGCGGAGGGCGGCACGGTCAACGTCAGTGTGCTGGGCAATGACGTCAGCGGTGCCGATGGCGCGGCGACGGTGGTCGGCGTGCGCGCCGGCAGCAACACTGGCACTTCGGCCATCGGCGGCCTCAACAGCAACATCAATGGCAACTTCGGTTACCTGACCCTCGATGCGGCGGGCAACGCTGTCTATCACAGCAACCCGAACTCGGTGAGCCCACCGGGCGCCACCGACACTTTCACCTATACGATCCGCGACAGCGACGGTGATGAAAGCACCACGACCATCACCATCAACGTCGCCGACAGCAAACTGCTGGCCTCGGTCGATCAGGACGTGACGGTCTATGAAAAAGCCCTCGACCTGAGCAAGGACGGCGCGGATCTGGCCCCCGGTACGGTCACCGGCAGCGATCCGAGCAACACCGGCGAAACCGCCACCGGCACGCTGGTCGGCGCGGTCACTGGCGGCACAGGCGCGATCACCTACACCCTGGTCGGCAGCGCCACCGGCACCTACGGGCAGATCCAGCTCAACGCCGACGGCACCTACACCTACACGCTGACCTCGGCGCCGAAAACCTCGCCGAGCGCCAACGACGGGGCGAACACTCTGAGCGAAAGCTTCACTTACCAAGCCACTGACGCGCTGGGCAACAGCACTACCAGCACCCTCGTGGTCAACATCGTCGACGACGTGCCAAAAGCGGTGGCGTCGGATCGTTCGGTGGCGGCGGTGGAGATCGATTCCAACATCCTCATCGTCCTCGACATCTCCGGCAGTATGGCCGACGCCTCCGGCGTACCGGGCCTGTCGCGACTGGCGCTGGCCAAACAGGCCATCAGCGCCTTGCTCGACAAGTACGATGACCTCGGCGATGTCAAAGTGCAGCTCGTCACCTTCAGCAGCAACGCCACCGACCGGACGACGGTGTGGGTCGATGTGGCCACGGCCAAGACCCTGCTGGCCGGCCTCACCGCTGGTGGCGGTACTAACTACGACGCTGCCGTGGCGACCATGTACAACGCGTTCAACACCTCGGGCAAACTCACCGGGGCGCAGAACGTCGGTTACTTCTTCTCCGATGGCAAACCCAACGAGGGCGATATTGGTACTGCCGACGAAGCGACGCTCAAAGCCTTCCTCGATGCCAACAACATCAAGAACTACGCGATTGGCCTGGGCAGCGGCGTGAGCAACGCCAACCTCGATCCGTTGGCTTACGACGGCATCAGCCACACCAACACCAACGCGGTGGTGGTCACCGATCTCAACCAGCTCAACTCGGTGCTGTCGGGCACCGTGCAGGGCGCGCCGGTCACCGGTTCGTTGCTGGGCGAGGGCGGCACCTTTGGCGCCGATGGCGGTTTCATCAAGTCCATCGTGGTTGACGGCACCACTTACACCTACGACCCGAAAGCCCTCAGCGGCCAAGGCTCGTTGACGCCAAGTGGCGGCATCAATCACGGCACCTTCAACACCGCCAACAACACCTTGAGCATCGCCACCAATAATGGCGGCACATTGCTGATCAACCTCGACAGCGGCGACTACACCTACACCTCGCAGAAAACCACGGCCGTGGTCATCACCGAGAACATCGGCTTCACCGTCAGCGACAACGACGGCGACCTCGCCAGTTCGACGCTGACCGTGAAAGTGATCCCCAACGCGCCACCCGTGGCAGTCGACGATCACGTCATCACCAACGTGCTGTCGGGCAATATCGTCGTGCCGGGCGAACTGCTGCTGGCCAACGACACCGATCCGAATGGCGACACGCTCAACGCCACGCCGACCACCTTCAACACCGGTTGGATAGCGAAGGGCGCGGACTTCACCGGTACCGGCGCGATCACGTTCAACGGCAACAACAACACCGCCGCCAACCAGACCCTGGCCGATGTGCGCAATGCGTTCGCCGCCAACACCGCAGCGATGACCGCCGTGCTGGTGATCAGCGGCTACCTCGGCGCGGTGACCAACGCCAATGCCAATGATGAAGACCTGATCACGGTCAAACTGAAACAGGGCGAAACGCTGAACCTGGATCACAACCTGGCAGCCGGGCACATCACTCTGGAGTACTCGCTCAACGGTGGCGCGTTCGTCGCGATTGCCGATGGTGGCACGATCACTGCCAGCGCCGATGGCACCTACCAGATCCACGTCACCAACATCGCCAATCCCAGCGGCGGCGGTAACCCCAACGCGGCGGAAAACTATCAACTGACCATGACGGTCAACTACGCCGGGGCCCACGATGTCACCCCGGACTTCCACGGCACTTACACCGCCAACGACAACCATGGCGGCAGCGACACGGCCAATGTGAGCATCAGCTATCAGGATGGCCACACCCTCACTGGCACCTCGGGAGATGACGTGCTGGTGGCCGGCAGCGGCGACAACATCCTCAACGCTGGCGATGGCAATGATGTGCTCAGCGCAGGCTCAGGCAACAACGAGATGCACGGCGGCGCCGGCAATGATTTGCTGTATAGCGGCCCGGGCAATGACCTGCTCGATGGCGGCACTGGCATCGACACCGCCAGCTATGCCCACGCCACCGCCGGGGTGACGGTCAACCTCGGCCTGCTCGGTGCACAAAACACCCTCGGCGCCGGCACTGACACCCTGACCGGCATCGAAAACCTCGTCGGCTCGAACTTCAACGACACCCTGACCGGCGACAACAATAACAACGTGATCAACGGTGGCCTCGGTAACGACATCCTCAACGGTGGCGGCGGTGACGACCTGCTGATTGGCGGCATGGGCAACAACACCATGACCGGCGGCTCAGGGGCCGACACCTTCCAGTGGCTCAAGGGCAACAGCGGCCATGACCTGATCACCGACTTCACCCCCGGCACCGACAAACTCGACCTGTCGCAACTGCTGCAGGGCGAGAACGGCACCACGGCGTCGCTGGATGACTACCTGCACTTCACTGTCAGCGGCAGTGGCGCTTCGGTGCTCACCAGCATCGACGTCAGCGCCATGGCCGGCGCAACGCCGAACCAGACGATTGATCTGGCCGGCGTCAATCTGGCCAGCCATTACGGCGTGACGCCGGGGGCGGGCGGGGTGGTGGCTGGCGGGCATGACACGGCGACGATCATCAGCGGCATGTTGAATGATCATTCGTTGAAGGTGGATACGGTGTAAGCGACGCCTGAAACGACAAAACCCGCCGTCCCGTTCAACCGGGGCGGCGGGTTTTGTCTGCCTGAAGGCAGGGCGTTGTTCTTCCGGCGCTTTCGCGAGCAGGCTCACTCCCACATTGGAGCGCGGTTAACCGTGGGAGCGAGCCTGCTCGCGAAGCGCCGGATCTGACTCCGAATAACTCAGCGGTTGATCACACCTGTATCAACCCGGCGGATTCTGGCGTAGCTGTAGGCGATGACGCGAGATCGTGTAGCTCGATTTTTTGCCTGCACGTTTTTGATAAACGCACATGATTAAGCCCCCTGCGTACGAGCATTGATTCCGACGAACGGTAGCAAAACCTGTAATTTCTGACAGTAGGCAGCGCCCGCCTTTGCGCATTAAATCGAACCCATGCAGCGGCGGTATCACCCTGTTGATACCGCACACCAACGTTTGGTTAATTGTCGCGGAGCGTCCTCCATGCAGCCCTCGGAACACACACAAGGCCCGCACAGTGCAAATCCGCAACCATCAGGAGTCACCGCTTTGCCGGTTCCGCAAGTGCCGGTCATTCTCAAGGACGAACACGGTGCAGAAAGTCCCGACGGGCTGTTGCCGCGTACGGAGTTGAACCGTGATCTGCAGTTGATTGTTCCAGCGTGGAACTTCACGACCGATCCTGATCTCGGGCCGGACATTGTCAAAGTGGGATTTCGCCCGCTTGGGGATGCCTTTCGCGAAGTCAATGAATTTAAGTTCCCTTTTCCCATCGAACCTGGGGACAAGTATGTATCAGTCCCCAGGGACTATCTGGACAATGGCATCTACGACCTGTCTTACATCCTGATCCAGGGGGGCAACCCTGCTGAGTCCGAAAAAAAACGTATTACTGTGGACAGGGTGGCCCCGGATGATGGTCAGGAACCCGCCTTGCTGGAAATGCTCGATGTCGTCGGCGCTATCACCGACGACTACTTGAAGGAACATGGACAGGTTCGTTTTCAAGTGCGCAGTTATGTGGGAATACAAGCCCGGGACAGAGCCATTTATTTCTGGACCGATACGGATAAACCTTCCGACTCGGAAACCGAGATTGATGAACAGGAATTCAGTCAGACAGACATTGACCTTGATGAACTGTTTATCACCATGCGCGAACAGGACATTCGTGATCGGGGTGAGGGGCCCCGTTATATCTACTACCGTCTACGAGACTGGGCGGGTAATAAAGGCCCCAGATCAGAACTGTTGCAACTGTTTGTCGATCTGCTCCCGGCGCCCGGAAATCTCAAACCGCCTCGCGTGCCGTTGTCGGACCGAGGGTTGATTGACCGCCAGCATGCCCGTGAAGGTGCGGTGGCTCAGGGTGCCGTGACGGTAGAAATCGATCGTTATGACAATCCAGGTAGTGACAACGAAATTCTGCTCGACTGGTATGACACACTGCTAGCGCCGGTGCCGGTTGATCCTTCCCGCTTTCCCGTGGTCGTGCCAGTGCCTTGGTCAGCCCTGACAGCTAAGGGGCTGGGGCCCTTGACGGCGTCGGTGACTTACAAAGTGCGACGTCCTTCAGGCACCACACAACCTTCTCTGGGAACCCGGGTCGCCGTGGATCTGACCCTCGCAGGGCAGGACCACGCCAATGCCCCGGCATTACTCAACCCTGATCTGGCAAAAGTAGAAATATACGGCGTCAATTCGAAACGCCTCAACACGCTGACGTCGGATGATTTTGGCGAGCCTGCCGAAGGGATTCTCGCGCTGTTTGATGCGCCACTTGCCGGGCAGACAATCAGACTGTTCTGGGGAGCAATCGCCACCCCTGCAGCACAATATATCGTCCAGCCCGGTGATGTAGCCGGTAAGCAAGTGCCGTTCACCATTCCTTGGTCGATCATTGACCAGGACCGGGAGAACCCTGCATTACCGGTCTATTACACGACCAGCAACAACGTCAATCTGCAACAGGCTCTGACAACATCAGTCAATGTATCGATTGTGGTGATCGAAAACCTGAAGGAGCCATCCTTTCCGCATGCGAACAAAAATGGTGTTCTTGACTGTTGTGCATGTCCGCGACTGTGGAAAGGGGTCTGGGTGAAAATCGACGGGAATGCCGCCTTCGACAAAGATGATGAAGTGACTCTGCATTGGCAAGGATGTAAAGGACTGAATGGTTCTGAACCTATTCCCGGAGTGACAGACAAGTTCCCCACGATATTGAGTGACGCGCAAGCGCGTGATGGTTTTGAAGTGCATGTCGCGGACTTTGAACGTTTGATTGCCCCTATGGTGGATGACGGCTCTGCACTGTGTCATTACACACTTAAGAAAGCCAAGGGCGGCGTGGGCAGTTCAAAAGAGGAATTCGTCATTATTAATAGAACCCTGCCCAGCGGTATTGTCTGCTCCGATAAGGAGGGCGAGGATTACTGCGGTTCGCCCTGCGAGAATTCCGGATGGGGTCAAAAGTTTGCAGAACACTTGTCTGCGAAGTTGCCAGGCTTGTTGAAATAAGCAGTTCCTGAATTTCACGTTTCTCGTGTCTGACTCAAGTAATGCCTTTCAGTGACAAGAAGTTTAACCAGTGCCAAACGTATGCCTGCGTGGTTGCGTATGCGTGGGCGTCCTCTCCAGGAGCGATAAAATGACCGTTTATAAAAAACTCAACTCTGCACAGCAAAGTCGACTGGATTACATGAGAATCCGCCTTGCAGCCCCGCAGATGGATGCAGAGCCCCCTCAAATACACCCTGATAATCCCTTGCTGCCGAATCAAGATGGTGATGGCAAGAATCAGGTTCCGCTTTCATTACAGGGCTTGGTATTGAAAGTAAATGTGCCTCGGCCTCCACGAGCAGGTGATACGCCCTCCGTGTCGGGGCTTATTGATCTGATGTGGAATGGCACGAGGTTGCCACAAACGCGATATAGCTACAGCACGCCTCTTGACTCTGCCATTCTCTTGATCCCTATGACGCTGCCGGCCAACCTGACCGACAAAGAGGGTAAACATGAATTGAGCTACTACCTCAGTCAAGGCGGGAACATCGGTGTCGTAACACCCGTTGAGATTAATGTTGACAGAACTGCGCCGCTGCCGATAACAGAGGTCATTGTTCCACCCGAAGTAGAGCGTGACGGTATCACTAAAAAATATCTCGACGATAATGGTCATGTGCTGATAACTATTGAGGAATATGCCGGCAACATGCTCAATGATAAGGTTGATTGTTTTATTGGCACTTCCGTACCTTTGCCGACGTTGATTGGATCCCTTACGCGTACGGATCTGACTACGCCTCTGGAATTTCGACTGACCGCGGCAATGCTGGACGATGAAGAGGGAGTAAGGGCTATTTATTGGCAGGTGACGGATCGCAAGGGCAATAAAAGCCTTCATTCACCTTATAAACGCTTGAACGTCACGCTGACAGATCCTCCTGCAGATTTGCGGCCGCTGGATATTCCCCTGTATAGCGACAACCTGATTGATCTGGAAGATGCTCAGCAGCCGATTGGCGTCGGGATTAAAGATAAATACACCAACTTCATTGATGGCGATCAGTTGGAAGTCACTTGGGATGGCCAGTTACAGTCGGCTATCACGATTCCCGGGTTTCCTTTTTATGTCAATGTGCCCTTCCGCGATGTCTTCAACGGCAATGCCGGCCTGAAGACTGTTAAAGCCAGTTATCAGATACGGCGCAAGGGTGTCGCTCATCCTCTTGTTCCGGTCGAGCTGAACAACATTAGCGTGGATTTGCGCAAGCCAGGCGCGCCAATAGATCCAGACAAGCCAGGCAACCCTAACCCTGATCTGCCAACAGTGTCAGTACAAGGCGCCGCTGGCGGGGCTCCCAATCAGTTGAGGGAGGCTGATAACACCGGCCCGGTAAGTGTAAAGGCTGCGCTCTACACCGGGGCCAAGGAGAATGACAAGGCACAACTTTACTGGAAAGGTGAGCCGGTAAGCGAGTTAGACGGCGGGGTTGTAACAATCGGTGCTCCGCCTCCAGCCGAATTGGAATGGACTGTTCTATGGAGGGTTTTCGAGGACGCAGGTAACGGTAATCCGATCAAGACCCATTATGTAATCAGCCACGATGTAAACGATAACGTGGATGTTTCGCTCGCGACGGATGTTGATGTACTCATTCGTGACGGTGTCGTCCCGGAGGTGAAGTTCCAACACCTCGATGACGACTTCGGCTTGCTGAATTGCTTGTCTTTGCGAAGGGATAGCGTTGCCGGCGTTGTAGTAGAAGTGTTGGTCGCGGGGGGCGAGCCTCAATTGGCAGATCAGGTATTGACGTTCACTTATCAAGGCTACAGTGACAACGGAAGCACAACTAAACCCGGTACCGAAGCCAAAGTTACCTACACCCCCTCCAGTCAGGAAGCAACCGCCGGGTTCATTGTAAAGGTTCCCTATGATCCGGCGATCCTGACCACGGAAAACGCGTGGGGAGGCATAAGCTACTCGGCTGTTATTGATGGGCGCGACACACCGTCTGCAGAACATGTGGTAAGGGTTTATATGGTTGATCCGGCGGGTGGTTCATGCCCCCTGCCTTAAGAAGGTGCTGAAGTCGCAAGGGAAGGTACTGCATGTACCTTCCTTTTTAAATATGTAACGAGTAGCCAGTGGAAATGGTTACTATTTTTTTAAGGACTTTTACCCTGTGAACTTCAGAAAAATCCTACGTTGGTTGGGTTGTGGCAATCGGTATCGTTCGACGCTGAATTGTCTGGCGGGTAAACAAATTTGCCGGAGTTAATTAATCGAAGGATAGTCAATCATGAAACCCGAAGTCTTTTCATTCTGCAGAATCGCTTCCAGCGGAAGCTTTCGAATGCTGGTAGCGATACCGGCATTTTGTATGTTGGGGTCACCTGCGTTCGCGGTCATCGTCGATAACAGTACGCTGGATGTGGACTCGACAGTGCCGCCCACTGATTACCTGGTGCGCAATAACGGAGTACTGAATCTTGCCCAGGCCATGACTCATACCCTGAATGTGATTTCCGGATCGACGCTGAACATCAATGGCGCCACGGTGAATGCTGAAAGTGGCATTGAGGGGATTTCCATCACGGCCAGTCGAGGCAATCTTGTGCAGGCCGATGTCACCAGCGACTCGATAGCAATGATGGTCAATCGATCTTTCTCTTCGACGCAAGGGTCGACTGTCACCGCGACTGACAGTCAATTCAGGGGGGGCGAAGCCGGGATACAGATAACCGCGTTAAGCAACCTGACACTGATCGACAGTGAAGTGACGGGACAGGCCGCGGGCAGTGTCGGCCTGAATATGATCGGCGGTGAAGTGCACGCTACAGACGGTACTCGTATCAGCGGCGACCGGGCGGGTGTGCGGATGGTCAATGACTCGTCCGTTTCAGGCAGCAATACGCTGGTACTGGACGGTGCCAGTGTAGAGGGGCGCAATGGGCCGGCGATAGAGGTTGCCGGTGGTGCAAACGTCATCATCGAGGTGCTGAACAACTCCACTTTGCAAGGTAGCGCTAATCAATTGCTGGCGGTTCAAGAGGCTTCGACCGCCGCTGTAAAGGTTGGCAACAGTACGTTGATTGGCAACTTTTCAGTGACGGGTGCCAGCACGGCTGATTTCATTTTCGACCGAGGCCATATGACCGGAGACATGCTGGTTGAGGACGGCTCGACGGCCAACGTCACCCTGCAGAACCAGTCGCAATTCACCGGTCGCCTGGACAAGGTCGCCAGCGTCAACATCAATGACAATTCAAACTGGACCCTGACTGGCGATGACTTTGTTGGCGCAATGCGCCTGGAGGGCGGTCGGGTTGTTTTCGGCGCAGCGCAGGCACCCGCGACGTACTTTGAACTGACGGTCGGCTCACTCGCCGGTACCGGCACGTTTGAGATGAAAGGTGATTTTGCCAGCGGGCAGAGGGATTTCCTCAATGTCCTTGGTCAGTCAGAGGGGCAGTTCGATCTCGCTGTGCAGGCTTCGGGGCTGGATGCGGCGTCGCCTCAGCAATTGACGCTGGTGCGTACTGGTACAACCGATGGAGCGAATTTTGCGCTGGCCGGCGATCAGAGAGTGGATGTCGGCACATGGTCCTACGGCCTGGCCAGTCGGGAAATCGAGGGAGGCGCGAAGGAGTGGTTTCTCGACCCGACCACCGAAGTCATCAGCCCCGGCGCGCGCTCGGTACTGGCCTTGTTCAACACAGCCCCGACCGTCTGGTACGGCGAGTTGAGTTCGTTGCGCAGCCGCATGGGCGAATTGCGTTTCAACGGTGGCCAGGCCGGCGGCTGGATCCGCACCTACGGTAACAAGTACAACGTTGCCGATGGCTCGGGCGTGGGTTATCAGCAGACGCAACAGGGTTTGTCCCTTGGCGCCGATGCCCGGGTGGGCGAAAGCCAGGTGCTGGTCGGGGTGCTCGCCGGCACGAGCGAGTCCGATCTGGACCTCAATCGCGGTACGTCGGGAACGGTGAAAAGTTACTACGTCGGGCCTTATGTCACCTGGCTCGACAGTGATACCGGTTATTACTTTGACGGCGTGCTCAAGTTCAACCGCTTTCGCAACGAGTCCAAGGTCAACCTGAGCGACGGCAGCCGCACCAAAGGTGATTACGACAACTGGGGGGTAGGCGGTTCCGCCGAGTTCGGTCGGCATATCAAACTGGCGAACGGCTACTTCGTCGAACCGTCCGTGCAACTGTCGGCCGTGCAGATCCAGGGCAAACACTACACGCTGGACAACGACATGGACGCCGACGGTGATCGCATGCGCTCACTGCTCGGCAAGGCCGGTGCTACATTCGGGCGTAACTTCGGTTTCGCTAACGGCGCAGTCGCCCAGCCTTATGTGAGCGCGGCGGTTGCTCATGAGTTCGCGTCGAACAACGAAGTGAAGGTCAACAACAACGTGTTCAATAATGACCTGTCAGGTTCCCGGGCGGAGTTTGGTGCGGGGGTGGCGGTGGCGATGTCCCAGCGGTGGCAGATGCACTTCGACCTGGATTATGCCAAGGGGAAGCATATTGAACAGCCTTACGGGGTGAATCTGGGGTTGCGGTACTTTTGGTAAAAAAGCCATCAGGGTGCTCCCTGATGAATGCGCCTCACGATTTGTGAGGCGTTTTTCATTTCTAAGGGTCAATGCCAACTCCCAGGCATGATCCATTGAACTGGTGGTGCCCTTCTTCTCCATTGACCAGATTTTTGAACCAGTACCGAGGCCATGGCCAGCCACCTGCGGAGTCAGCGGCCCAGTACCAATAGTTCCCCATCGGCCAACGGCCACCCCAAGCGTTATGGATTTCCCGCAACTCACCCATTGACGGCAATCGCTTTCCTCGGGCTGCTGCCCTGTCTCTGATGGTGTTCCAGGTTCCACCGTCCAGTCCCACAACGAATTTCACCCCTGTGACATGAACGTTGTAGCCCTTGGACTGGCTTGCGTTGTCTATGACAGTGATCGTTGCGACCCCATTACCTCTGACAGTCACCAACCCTGAACCGTCTTCTACTGCAGCGACATTGTTGTTACTCGACGAGTAACGATAGGGGGGGACGCCGCCGTTTGCCGTGTGCTGTACATATGTGCCCGGACCAAAATTTGGATATGCATTCCAGCCAGGAATGAGGTAACACCTGCCACTCAATGTCACGCTGGCCGTATTGAAATTCAGCGGCGGAATCGGCGAGATCACAGTGAAGTTCCGCGTATTGGAGTCCTGCTGAGTACTCACCGCTCTTACTTTCACCGCATGCCCGTGCAAACCCACCGACAAGGTAGTGTTCCAGGCGCTGCCCACGGCAGTCACCGTGTGCCTTGGGCTGTTGTTGTCGTAAATCTGGACCTGATGATTCGGGGTGACCGTACCGCGCAGGGTCACCGAAGTGCTTTTGGTTTGCCCGCCATTGCCGATTTCACTGATGCCGTCATGCACAGACGTCAACGTCGGCGCGATGTGCGCGGCGACTTTGAAGTCTCGCGCCGGGCTTTCCACCGGAACCGCGGCATACAAGGCCCGGGCCTTGAGGCTTTGGTCGCCGATCGTCAAACCAGTGACAGACGCCGTCCATTGTTTATCGGCATTGACGTTGACCGGCGAACCGACGGCAGTGCCTTTGTTGTACATCTGGATCTGCTCGCGCGGGGTGGCTTCGCCTTTGACGGTGACCGCGTTGTCATAAGTCGTTTCATTCGGCCCCACCGCGCCGACCGAGTCTGTGACCGTGGTAATCGTCGGTGAAACAAAGGCTGCAACAGAAAAGACTCTGGGCGGGCTGGACTCTGGATTGCTGCCATAGTCGCCCCGCGCGGTGAGGCGGTAAGTGGTCGACGGGCTCAGGTTATTGAAAACGTATCCCCAATCGCCGCTGCCGGTGACATCTATCGTATCGATGGCCGTGTCGGCGTTGCGCAGAATAATCTTTTCATTCGGACTGGCCTTGCCCGTCAGGGTGACGGTTCGGTAGTAAGTGGTGCCATTGAGGGCGATTTCACCGCGGATATCACTGACCCTGGAAATCGTCGGCGTAACCGCTTGTGCCACGTTGAATGTTCGCGGCGGGCTCAGCGCGGGATCGATATCGTATAAAGCCTTGGCAACGATGCTGTAGGGCTGCACTTTGAGGTTGTTGAAGCGGTGGTTCCAGTTGCCCTTGTCACCGACATCAAGGGTTGGGCCTGGCTGATTATTCTCCTGTAACTGAATCTGCAGGTTTGGCGTCGCGCTGCCAGCCACCAGGACACTGTTGTCATAGGTGGTCGCCCCTTCAGCGACGGTTCCTCGCGAGTCAGTAACCGAGAGAATTTCCGGGGTCTGGGCGAATTTGACGGTGAACGTTCTGGGCGGGCTGGACACCGGGTCGGCGTCATACAGGGCCTTGGCGGTGATGCTGTAGGGTTTCTCGGTCAATGCACCGATCTCGCGGCGCCAGATACTGTCGGCTCCCACCAGCGCGGTGCCCATTGATACCGTCGCATTATCGAACAGCTCGACCGATTCGCCCCGGGTGGCCGTGCCGGTGACGGTGACCTTTTCATCGCGGGTTTTGCCGGCTTCTTCGACATCGCCCCGCGAGTCCGTCACGCCGGTGATGACCGGTTGCACGTAGTCGTAGCGGGTTCTGATGGTCAAGGGCAGTTGTGGAAAGATGCAGGCGTTGTCCTCCTTGATATCGCCATCGAAGGCCACTTTGCAGATCACGTTGGCGGGTGTGGAATGGCCCAGTTTCATCAGCTCGCTTCTAAGCAAGGTCTCGCTCAATCCGTTGCTGACTTGCGTCGGGGTTATTTCCAGACCGGTGATCAGTGGGAGAGTCAGTGGGGCGCCTGAGGTGGTTTGTCCTGTCAGGTAGAACCAGAGGCGCTGTTTCAATGCAATGTAGGGCCATGTCGCGAGCAGTGCTTTTGCATCCCCGCTGAAGGTCATCAGATCGAGGACATTGTTCTGTGCCTGAGGTATTTGCGGGTGGGGCAGTTCGTTTTCGGGGTCCTGGAAGTCTGAAACATACAAGTCCAGCATTTGCGAAGGCGTTGTGATGGTGTATCGCGTTACTTCATATTCAACTGACACTCTTCTACCAATATTGGCGCCGACCACCGAATGGGGTAAATGGAATTGAACGGTGCCAGTGGCACTGCCCGGCAACTCCAGATCATCAGAGGTGCCTGCGCCGGGCGTTCCTAACCACTTTAAACGGATCGTGTCCCGGTCCGGGTTCATGCTGGAGTAACTGGCGTTGATGTCTACGCCATTCAACCCGTCCATTGGGTTGAGCGTCTTGTCGGGTGCCTGTACCACCTCGGGCGGCGGCAACTCGCCGACGAGTTCGCCTATGAGCAAATTGAGCGTGTCCGAGTACTCGTACTGTTTGTTCGAGGCACGCAATAACACGTAGCGCACTTTCACGTATTGGCCGATATTGTTCGCCACAAACTCTGCATCCACCGGAAACCGTACCGGTTGACCAGCAGTGACTGTGGTGATGGGCAACCAGTCGCTGGTACTGGCAAAGGGATTGAGACTGCGCCAGTAATAAGTCAGTACATCACCTTTGAGGGTGTTCGCTTCGGCGATCAGTACATGGACAATATCGAACACCTTCGACGGATCCAGTACATCCGGCGGATCGGCCTCCTCGACGACAGGTTTGGGCAGCGTCGCCCGGATCTTATCGACCTTGGCCAGCAGCCGTTCGGATTCCCGGATGTCGAGGAGGCCGGGTGCATCGTTCGCGACCACGTAGTAAACGTCGAGCCTGCCTTTATCAAGCACGATGATGTGCTCGGCATCGATGTAGAACGTGACCAGGCCTTCCTTGGCTTCGTTGTCGCTGACGATATGCGGAACTTCATGCAGATAGTCATCGCCATTGGACTTGATGCCGGTCCATCTCAGACAGATCAAGTCGCCATTTTTCATGTCGTAGCGCACTTCGACAGTGGCGTAAAGCTCGTCCGGTTCGAGGGTATCGCCTATCAATTCTCGAATGCTCGGTTCCGGGAGGATGTTGACGTCGCCGTCTACATCCGCAAAGGCGCGCTTGGAAGACAGCGGGTCGCCACCGGCCTTTTTGTAGAGGATATACGACGCATCGGCGCGACCCCGGGCGATGGCCCTGATCAACTCATAGGGCACCGGGATTTCCATCACCGAGGGGACGTTGTCAATGACGCGGGTTTCTCTGCAGATGATCGGCTCAGCGTTATTTGGCGGCGTGCCGATGAAGGTCATTTTCACGCTGTCGCCCACAGCGAATTCCGGGCTGCTGACAGGGATCTGGATCGTCACCGGCAGTTTGTTCAAATCCCTGATGGTAATGACGCCGTTGACGGCGTCCTTGATGATGGGGGCCTCCAGGCGCCAACCGCCCGCGTCCACCTCGATGGAGGTGCGTTTTGAGTGGCGGTCGGCCCAGTTCCAGACTTCGTCATTGATGAAGTATTTGATTTCCCGTTCGAGACCGTCGCCGGCCCCGAGAATGGCGTCTTGATCGATGAGGATTTCGATCGGTTGCTGGCCTTCGGCTTGCGCCTGCGTGATGCGGTGCGCGGGGAGCCAGTAGTCGCCCAACTGTAAACGGACCTGATCGTTGCGCGTGCTAAACACATAATGAGGGATTGTGGCCCGCACACCTCTTTTGGCCCATTCGGCGTCTATCACGTCCTGTTGGACCAGCTCGGGCGGCAGTTGCACGATGGCCAGCCGTGAATGGCCGTCGGGATCTTGCGGGTCCCTGTCGAAGTCACCCGGCTTGTAAAGCTTGACCCATATCCGCAAGGCCGCCGAGGGCGGGTCGGGTACAGTTGTGCCCACGCGGGTCAGCACATAGTGGCAGTTTTCAAGCCACCCCGATTCTGTGGGCGTCGGTAGATGGAAGAACACCCGCTGGTTGACTTCGTCGGCCTCGACGAATCGTTCGCACACTTTCGTGCCGTTGCAATAAATCTCGAGTTTGTCACCCTCGCTCATGGGGTGCCCATAAGGGTTGATGACGCACTGCAAGCCGTCAGGGTCGCTGGTGGCGGTCTGGATATTGATACCGCCATCGCCATCCTGCACCGGCTCGTGCATTCCTGGAATCAGCAGGGGACGGAGTGCCAGTGTTGTGTTGCTTTCCGTGAGGGGAGGGAAGCGGAAATTCTTGTGAGAAGGCATCAGGCAAGTCCTCTTGAAGGGAATTCAGGCGTCGCGTGGGGACGACCGCTGAAGTCAGGCTCAGTGAGGATCAGAGCGCTTTCAGGCTCGGGGGCGTTGGCGAACATGGAAATGCACTCCAGTCGGTTGATGGAGTGATTGAACCTGTGTGGATCGATTTGCGCACCTGTCAGATCTGACAGGTGCGTGGGGGAATCAGACGAGTGGTATCAACCAGGCGCCGTTTTCCGCTCGCCATTCAGCGGCGTTCAAGGCTTGCGAAGTGTCTTTTGCCGCACGATATAAACCGTCACCAACACCGCGCTGGTCAACATGAACCCCCGCGCCCACGGCAGTGGCACCAGGTAACACGAGAGCAGAATGCTCGCCCACATCAGCCCGATCGCGTAGACCTTGCCCTTGAGCGGAATGCCGTTGCCATCGAGGTAATCGCGGATCCATGGCCCGAGTCGTGGATGCTCGACCAGCCATTGATAAAAACGCGGAGAGCTGCGCGCGAAGCAGGCTGCGGCGAGCAGAAGGAAAGGGGTGGTGGGCAGGACGGGCAGGAAAATCCCGATCACCCCCAATGCCACGCTGAGCCAGCCGACGGCCAGCAAGAAGTAGCGCAACATCAGGGGGCGGTTGCCTATGGGGTTGTCCATAGGCTGGATCTTAGTGGTGACGTGGCTTGAGGATCGCCGGTTTTTCGTCAGGCGCCTGGCACAGCAGGTACAGCGCGGTGAGGGCTTCCGGGATCTGCACGATCATGTCGTCCATCAGGTTGGCGTCTTTGGCGATGTCTTCGAATTCCGGCTGTTCGTCGAACAGGCCCGAACCGACCATGATCGGCAGGAGCATTTCGCTGACTTCTTCTTCGGCGGTTTCGAACCAGGCCGCTTCACGCAGGAACACGCCTTCCATGAAACCGATGCACCAGCCGCGCAGTTCGGAATCGTCCGGCTCGTCGCCCAGATCCAGTTCGCATGGCAGCTCGAATTCTTCATCCGAGGCCAGTTGACGGGCGATGTGCGCCTTGAGGCCGATCAGGGTGGCTTCGATCTCTTCGCGCTGGGCGTCGCTGCTGTAATGCGGCTCTTCGGCGAACAGGGCGTCGATCCACTCACGCTCCGGTACGTCTTCAGCGCAGATCGACAGCGCGGTCAGGTAGCCGTGAGCGGCCACGTAATCCAGCGCCTCGTCATGCAGCTCGTCGGCGTCGAGGAAAACTTGCAGGCGGGTCAGTTGCTCAGCGAAGGACATTACGGGGCTACCTTGGGGAATAAACAATGCGGGAATTCTAGGCCTTCTTGCGCGCTCAAGCCAGCCGCATGGCAGATTTGCCGCAATTGCCGGGCTGCATACAAATCCTGTGGGAGCGAGCCTGCTCGCGAAAGCGGCGTATCAGGCAGCTTTGTCTTGACTGACCCAGCGTATTCGCGAGCAGGCTCGCTCCCACAGGGGATTTATCTGTGTCTTATCAGCGGCACCCTGCGCAGGGGAGGCCTCGGGTATACTGCCGCGTTTTGCGATCCCTGCCCGCATTACGCGTGTCACGTAATGCGTTCTTACGTTTTGTTTAAGCAGCCCCGGCTGTTCTGAACCAGCCTGCGCAGGGATGTATCGGTAGATTTTTGGAGTTTTTATGCTCGAACAGGCTCAACGCGTCCTCAAGGACATCTTCGGCTACGACAGTTTCCGTGGCCGTCAGGGTGCGATCATTGAGCGCGTGGCCAGCGGCGGTGATGCGCTGGTGCTGATGCCTACCGGTGGCGGCAAGTCCCTGTGCTTTCAGGTGCCGGCGCTGTTGCGCGATGGCCTCGCGGTGGTGGTGTCGCCACTGATCGCGCTGATGGACGATCAGGTCGCTACCCTCGAAGAACTGGGTGTGGCCGCTGCCGCGCTGAACTCCACCTTGAGCGCCGAACAGCAGCGCGACCTCGCCGCACGGATCAAGCGTGGCGAAGTGAAAATGTTGTATCTGGCGCCGGAGCGCCTGGTGCAGCCGCGCATGCTGTCGTTCCTGCAAGGTCTGAACATCGCCCTGTTCGCCATCGACGAAGCGCACTGCGTGTCGCAGTGGGGCCACGACTTCCGTCCGGAATACCTGCAACTGGGCCAGTTGGCCGAGATGTTTCCCGACGTGCCGCGCATCGCCCTGACCGCCACCGCCGACAAGCGCACCCGCGAAGAAATCGTCACCCGCCTGCATTTGCAGAATGCCGAGCGCTTCCTGTCGAGCTTCGACCGCCCGAATATCTTTTACCGCATCGTGCCCAAGGAGCAGCCACGCAAACAGTTGCTGGCGTTTTTGGCCGAGCGGCGCAGCGATGCCGGCATTGTCTATTGCCTGTCGCGCAAGAAAGTCGAAGAAGTCGCAACGTTTCTGAGCGAGCAGGGCTTCCCTGCGCTGCCGTATCACGCCGGTCTGCCCAACGATCTGCGTGCCTTCAACCAGAAGCGCTTCCTCAACGAGGAAGGCCTGATCATGGTCGCCACGGTGGCCTTTGGCATGGGCATCGACAAGCCCAACGTGCGCTTCGTCGCTCACCTTGATCTGCCGAAATCCCTTGAGGCGTATTACCAGGAAACCGGGCGCGGCGGCCGTGACGGGCTGCCGGCGGATGCGTGGATGGCCTACGGTCTGCAAGACGTGGTGATGCTCAAGCAGATGCTGCAGAACTCCGAAGGCGACGAGCGGCATAAACGTCTGGAACAGCACAAGCTCGACGCCATGCTGTCGCTGTGCGAAGAAACCCGTTGCCGTCGTCAGACCCTGCTGGCGTACTTCGATGAAGACATGACTGAGCCGTGCGGCCATTGCGACAACTGCGTCGACGGGGTGCAGACCTGGGACGCTACCGAACCTGCACGTCAGGCATTGTCGGCGATTTTCCGCACCGGTCAGCGTTATGGCGTCGGCCATCTGGTCGATGTGCTGTTGGGCAAGGAAAACGAAAAAGTCCGCAGTTTCGGCCATCAACACCTGTCGGTGTACGGCGTCGGCAAAGCATTGAGCGAAAGCGAATGGCGCTCGCTGTTCCGGCAATTGGTCGCGCGCGGTCTGGCGGATGTCGACCACGAAGGCTATGGCGGTTTGCGTCTGAATGATAGTTGCCGGCCATTGCTCAAGGGCGAAGTCACGCTGGAACTGCGCCGCGACCTCAAACCGCAGGTCACCGCCAAAACCGCCAGCAAGAGCCCGGCCAGCCAACTGGTGCGTGGCGAAGAGCGCGAACAGTGGGAAGCCCTGCGCGCGCTGCGCCGCAAACTGGCCGAAGAGCATGGTGTGCCACCGTACGTCATCTTCCCCGACTCGACGCTGCTGGAAATGCTCCGCAGCCAGCCAACCTCGCTGGCGGAGATGGCCCGGGTCAGCGGTGTCGGCGCACGCAAGCTGGAACGCTATGGCGATGCCTTCCTCGAAGTGCTTGGCGGCGAAGTCGAGGCACCGAAAGCGGTGGCCGACGTGCGCCACGAACTGATCACCCTGGCTCGCGCGGGCATGACCCCGCTACAGATCGCCGGTCAGTTGCAGTGTTCGGAAAAGAACGTTTACACCATGCTCGCCGAGGCGATCGGCAAGCAGCAGTTGTCGTTGGAACAGGCGCTGGATTTGCCTGAAGAGTTGATGGGTGAAGTGCAGGACGCGTTCCTCGATGGCGAAGGTGAGTTGCCTTCGGTCGCCGAAGTGGCCGAGCTGTTTGCCGGGCGGGTGCCGGAGGGCGTGCTGTATTGCGTGCGGGCTGCATTGCAGTCGGAATTCGAGATGTAATTGGCGGCCTACCCTCACCCCAGCCCTCTCCCAGAGGGAGAGGGGGCCGACCGAGGTGTCTTGCGCTATACATCGACCTGAGAACCCGAGTCGATTATGGATTCACCAAAGCACGTTCAAGTCGCTGAATATCCCGAGCATCCCCCCATTCAGTCCCCTCTCCCTCTGGGAGAGGGCTAGGGTGAGGGCCTGCCAATTCTGGATTCAGCAAAGCACTCCCAAGTCGCTGAATATCTAAAGCATCCCCCATTCAGTTCCCTCTCCCTCTGGGAGAGGGCTAGGGTGAGGGCCTGCCAATTCTGGATTCAGCAAAGCACTTCCAAGTCGCTGAATACCTAAAGCATCCCCCATTCAGTTCCCTCTCCCTCTGGGAGAGGGCTAGGGTGAGGGCCTGCCAATTCTGGATTCAGCAAAGCACTTCCAAGTCGCTGAATACCTAAAGCATCCCCCATTCAGTCCCCTCTCCCTTTGGGAGAGGGCTAGGGTGAGGGGGGCCTCGAGATGTAACGATTCAGTACAGACCGCCACTTGCCTATAACTGCAGCTCATGCTTAGCTGGCTAATAATTAGATTTTCTTTATTTTCAGTCTAACCGTGAGTGTTTTATGCCGTTAACCGATCAACACCGCTTTGGCATGCAACTGGCCCAGATGTCCCGTGGCTGGCGTGCCGAACTGGATCGCCGACTGGCCGGGCTGGGGCTGTCCCAGGCGCGCTGGCTGGTGCTGCTGCATCTGGCGCGCTTTGAAGAAGCGCCGACCCAACGTGAGCTGGCGCAGAGCGTCGGCGTCGAAGGTCCGACCCTTGCGCGCTTGCTCGATAGTCTGGAAAGCCAGGGTCTGGTGCAACGCCAGTCCGTGATGGAAGACCGTCGGGCGAAAAAAATCGTCCTCTGCGCACCGGCCCTGCCGCTGATCGAGCAAATCGAAACCATTGCTACACAACTGCGTCACGAGTTGTTCGAAGGTGTCGACGAGGCGGATTTGAAGGTATGCATGCGGGTTCACGGGCACATTCTGGCCAACCTGGAAAAATCTTGAGGCACATCCACGTGCCGTATCTTTGAGAGATCACGCTGAGCCGACTATAAGAACTACTGGGCAATATCGTGTTCGTACCGGATGTGCGAACGCATAGAAGTCGGTTTTGCTTATTTAAGGGATGCTCATGCTCGCAAGTCGGCACGTGGTACTGCACGGTGGCGCCAAATGGCTGCTGGTCGCCGGTGTTTTCAGCTATTCGGCCTGGTCGATGGCCTTGGGGCTGGGTGACATCACTGTTCATTCAGGCCTCAATCAGCCACTCAAGGCTGACATCGCTTTGGTCGATGTCGGCGGGCTGACGCAAAACGATCTGGCGGTGCGTCTGGCCACGGCGGATGAATTCGCCGAGGCCGGCGTCGAGCGGGTGTTCTTCCTCAACGACCTCAAATTCGTCCCGATCCTGCATGGCAATCGTCAGATGATCCGGGTGACCTCCAGCAAACCGGTCAACGAACCGTTCCTGAATTTTCTCGTGCAGCTCGATCAGCCCAACGGCCGGTTGCTGCGTGAGTACACGGTGTTGATCGATCCGCCCGGTTCGCCGGGTATTGTGCCGGCCACCGATGAGCCGGATCCACGTGCGCAATCATCCGCGTTTCCTACTGTAGAGCCTGTCGTGGCGGCACCACAGGCGCCTCAAGCCAAGCGCGATACCGTGCCAGCGCCGACGCCGGCAACTTCGCCCGTCAACGATGCACTGGCCGAACAATTGGCGGCCAGTGTTCTGCTCAATCAGCAACAGCAGAAGACCATCGATGAACTGAACGCAAAACTGCAGACACAGGATGTGCAGATTGCCGACGGCAAAAAGCAGATCAGTGACCTGCAAACACGCTTGGTCGAGCTGCAGAAAACGCCGCCACCGACCGTGGTGACCCCGGCACCGGCACCGGTATCGACTCCTGCGCCGGCTGTGGCGTCAGCCGAATCCAGCGATGACGGTTTGAACTGGCCATTGCTCGGCGGCCTGTTGCTGTTGTCGGGGGCGTTGGTCGGGTTGTTGCTACACCGTCGACGGCAGCAACAGCAGCAAGTGGCCGAGCCGCTGCTCCAGTTGCCGCAAGGCAATGAGGTGGACGTCGCTGAGGCAGAGAACGCCGATCCCGTCAGATCCCACGCTTCAGCCGAACACCGGGAAGAGCCGGCGGCTGGCGATGTGCTGGAGGCGGTGGGGATCTATCTGGCCTATGGTCGACTGGGCGAAGCGGCGGGTTTGCTGCGCGATGCCTTGCACAAGCAGCCGGAGCGCAGCGATATCGGATTGCAGTTGCTTGAAGTGCTGGGGCGCCAAGGTGACAGCGCCGCGTTTGAGCAACAGGAAAGCCATTTGCGTGAGCAGGGCGTGGATGCCCAGGCGTTGCAGGATGTTCGCGCGCGGCATCCGAAACTGGCGGTTGCGGCACCGTTGGTCGCGGTGCCGCCGATTATTGCAGCAGCCCCGCTGGTCGCTGCCCAACCGGCACCTGAAGATGATTTCGAGCTGAATCTGGGCGAGCTGTCGATGGATTCCAATTGGGATCTGGAAGACAGTCGCCCGACTTCCGATGAGCCACAGACAGACACCTCGGCGCTCGGCTCCGGGCTGCAAGTCCTGCCTCAGGATTTCGAATTGCCCGAGTCCAGCGAAGTCGCCGAACTCGAGTGGATCCCTGAATCGGACACCGAGCCGCTGGATGAGGATTTTCTCAATGAGTTTGCTGATCCCGAGCCATCACTGGCGCTGCAACCACTGGATTTGCAGACACCAGAGCCAGTCCACGACGAAAATTCCGGCAAGCTCGAACAGGCGCAGACGTGCATTGATGACGGCGATATCGACAGTGCGATTGCGTTGCTCAATGAATTGCTCAAGGAAGGGGATGAGCCGTTGAAGCAAACGGCGCGGACGTTGCTGGCGGGGATTCGCTGAACCCGATGGTTTTGCGGTGTATTTTATGCCGCTATCGCGAGCAGGCTCACTCCTACAGGGGAACGCATTCCAATGTAGGAGTGAGCCTGCTCGCGATAGCGGATTGTCAGGCGCCGTGATCAGAAGGTCTGCCCCAGATTCAGATAAACCGCCTGCTCATTCGCATCGTTCAAGCCATAACTGAAATTCAACGGCCCCAGTGGCGTGTCAAAACCGATAAACACGCTCGCGGCGTTGATGTAGCCACTGTCGAACTCATTGTCGTTGTTCCATGCCCGTCCACGCTCCAGCGAGGCGCCGGCGTACAGCGGAAAATCCAGCGGCAGGTACGAACGTGGCGTCAACCGGCGGTAGTACACCGCGCGCATCAGGCTGATGTTCTGTCCGGAAATCGCGTCTTCACGGAAACCCGAGAGCTGCCGCGCACCGCCGAGCAGGAAACTCGATGTCACCACGTTGGCGTCGTTCAGCGTGCGCCCGTAGCGCCCGCCGAGAATCAGCGTATCCGGGCCATGGCTCATGGCTTTATCGATTTTCAGATCCCACTGTCGATAACGCGTGTCCGACCCCAGCCCCGGTTCGAATTGCATCAGCGTCAGGCTGACGTCCTTGCCTTCGTGAGGGAAATACACGTTATCCAGCGAGTCGTACGAATACTTCAGCGCGTAGAAGCCTTCGTTGAAGTTTTCACTCGGCAGGTCCTGATCGCCAATCCGTACATCGGCCTTGCCCCAGGCCTCGCCGACACCGAAACGCACCTCGCCGTTGTTGCCGATCTGGCGGCCGAAGTTGAGGCCGAAACCGTAGCGCTCGACGCGATACTGCGCGATCGGGTCGTTGTCGAGCACCGCTTCAACGTTCTGCGCTTCGAACGAGGCGTATGGCGCGACGAAGTAACGCGAACCGACGTCCAGCGGTTGATAGAACTCGGTGTACAGCTCTTGTTTGTCGCCAATCTGCGCACGGGTCAGCCATTCCGCGCCGAGGCGGTTGATGCCGTTGATGCGGTAGCTGGCGCCGAGGTTGAAGGCGCTGTCGCCGCGCATGTCGTCCGACAGGTTGAGGCCGACCCGCAAGTAATCGGTGCCGCTGCGCTTGCCCCGAGCACTGATCACCAGTGTGTGATCCTGGCCCTTGTGCACCACGCGGTATTGCACCTGCTCGAAGTAGTCGAGGCCATACAAGGTGCCCATGTCCGAGTGCAAACGCCCCAGATCCAGCGGCTCGCCGATGTGCTGGCGGATGTAATAGCGAATGATATCGTCGTCGACCTTCGAGTCGTTCTCGACGCGGATCGCGGTGATGACCGGCGTACGCTGCCCCGGTGAGCGCGCGGCGTTCAGCTCGGCGTCCTGAGACTCGACGAGTTTGAGCTGCGCGAGGCGCGCGTCGAGGATGCGGGTGGCGCGGTAACCGGCGTCGATCATCTCCTGAGCCTTGCCGAAATCGGTGACACCGAACGCTGCCAGCGCGGGCTGAATCAGTACGTCGGAGGATTTCAGCGCGGCCAGTTGTTCTTCGGAGTTACTGCGGGTCATCAGGGTGATCGACTGGTTCAGCACATCGACCACGGTGGTCAGTTGCTTGCGATTACGCAGCGGTGTGCCGATATCGACGACGATGGCCACGTCGACGCCCATTTCCCGCGCGACATCGAGGGGAATGTTGTCGGTCATGCCGCCGTCCACCAGCAGCCGGCCATCAAGTTCGACCGGGGCGAACACCGCCGGGATCGACATGCTGGCGCGGATCACCTGAGGCAAGTGGCCTTTGCGGAACACCACTTTTTCGCCATTGGAAATGTCGGTGGCGACGGCGCGGAACGGGATCGGCAGTTTGTCGAAGTCGCGGGTGTCGCTGGTATGCGCCAGCAGGCTTTCCAGCAGCAGCGCGAGGTTCTGCCCCTGAATCACGCCCAGTGGCAGGCCGAGACTGCCGTCGTCGCGAAAGCTGAGTTTCTGTTTCACCAGAAAATCGCGGTCATCCTGTTTGCGCCGAAACGGCACGTCTTCACGCGGCGGGGCGTCGGACAGCGCAGCTTGCCAGTCGATGTTCAGCGCGAGTTTTTCCAGCTCATCGATCTTGTAACCCGAGGCGTACAGGCCACCGACCACCGCGCCCATGCTGGTGCCGGCGATCGCATCGATCTTGATGCCTTGCTCTTCCAAGGCCTTGAGCACGCCGATATGCGCCAGCCCGCGCGCGGCACCGCCGGACAGCACCAGGCCGACTTTCGGTCGTGACGCCTCACTGGCATGGACAAGCAGAGGAAGGAAACCAAGCAGCAGGCAGAACAGCAGACGGCGCATTGTGAGTCTCGGGGCAAGCGTTAAAGCCGGCTATTATAGCGGCGCCCTCTGTCTCAGGAGTTTCAGCGAACATGACTGTCGCAAAAGCAGAAGTTGTCATCACTTATTGCAGCCAATGCCAGTGGCTGTTGCGCGCCGCGTGGCTGGCGCAGGAGCTGCTCAGTACCTTCGGCGATGACCTCGGCAAAGTCTCGTTGGTGCCAGGCACCGGCGGGGTATTTCACATCACCTGCGCCGGCGTGCAGATCTGGGAACGCAAGGCCGACGGCGGTTTTCCCGAGGCCAAGGTGTTGAAGCAGCGGGTTCGCGATCAGATCGATCCTGACCGCGATCTCGGTCACAACGACCGCACTCAGTGAGACGTGGCCTCGGCGGCGACGGTTTTCTTGTCGGCATGGCCGGACATCCGCGCTGACACAACGATGGCGACAATGATCAACGCACCGCCGATCAACATCTTCGGCGTCGGGTTTTCATTGAACAACAGCCAGGCGACGGTGATGCCGTAGACCGGCTCCAGCGCAAACACTACCGCCGCCGTACGCGCCTTGATCACCGCCAGACTTGCCACAAACAGGCTGTGCGCGACGCCGGTACAGAACACCCCGAGCAGCGCAATCCACAGCCAGTCGAGTGCGCGCACTTCGCTCAGTTGCGGTGCTGCAACTGGGAGTAGACACAGCGCCACCACGACGTTCTGGCACAGCGCCGCTTGCACCGCCGGAATCCGCCCGGAGCTGGCGCGGTTGGTCAGTGACAACAGCGAGAACAGCAGTCCCGACAGCACCGACCAAAGCAAACCGATGGTCGCGCCGCTGCCCAGGTCGAAGGCCGGGGTCACCAGAATCAGGCCGATGCTGACCAACACCACCAGCACAATTTCATTGGCACGGATGCGTTCGCGGAAAATCAGCCCTTCGAGAATCACCGTGAAGGCCGGGAAACTGGCAAAGCCCAATGTTGCGATGGCGACACCGGCGATCTTCACCGACAGGAAGAAACTCACCCAGTGCCCGGCCAGCAACACGCCGCTGAGGGCCAGGCGCCGCCAATCCACGGCCTGAAGTTTCTGCCAGCCGTGCTGACTGGCAAAACGGGCGAAAAATGCCAGGGCGAGCACGGCGAACGCGGCGCGACCGAAGACGATCACGGCGGGGGACGCGGCAGCGAGTTTGCCGAACACGCCGGTCAGGCCAAACATCAAAGCACCGATATGCAGAGCGCCGAGGGCGGTACGCGGAGTCATTGCAATCCTTAATCCAGACACGGTTTCTTGTGATTGATCGTTCCCACGCTCTGCGTGGGAATGCCTCTAGGGACGCTCTGCGTCCAGTGACGCGGAGCGTCACGGGCTACATTCCCACGCGGAGCGCGGGAACGATCAATAAGTCCATTGAACCCTGTATCGGCCTACAAGTCTGTCGGCGGACTATCGTCTTTTGTCGCAGGAGTCGCGACGAAGCTGCCCGGGCGATGCGCTGAACTCACGTAGGATCGCGGCCGAGAAAGCACTCTGCGAGCTGTAACCGACGCGACTGGCAATTTCACCCATCGGCAACAGCGTGTCGCGGAGCATTTGCACGGCCAGATGCAAGCGCCGGCTGCGGATGTAATCCATCGGCGTCTGCCCGCATTCGGCCATGAAGCGTGCATGCAGGCGCGCGCTTGAGAGCCCGGCAACCCGCGCCAGATCGGCGACTTGCAGCGGATAAGCGGCGTGTTGTTCGATGTGCGCATCCAGCGCGGCATAGGGCAGGCGTCGGGCCGCCAGCTCGGCCGGCCGCGCCTGATTGAGGCTGGCCAGGAGCAACACTGAACCTTGCTGGGCGATCAACGGATCGCTGACCGGGCTGTTCGCCAGCCAACTGACCAACTGACTCTGCCCGGAATCCAGCGACAGGCGCGCGGGCTGATCAAGCAAGCGGCGGCTGGCGTCGGCATGATCGCCCAACGAGTCGACCAGCCATTGCCCGTCAGGAATATCCATCACCAGACAGCGGCTGCCATCGGGACTTCCGCAAGCGTGATGCGCACCCGAAGGGATCACCACAAAACTCTGCTGACGTATCTGGCTGCCACAACCCTCGACCTCGAAATCCAACGCACCGGACAGCCCGAACACCAGTTGCG
Organism: Pseudomonas sp. CH61; assembly: GCF_059429415.1. Lineage (NCBI taxonomy): Bacteria > Pseudomonadati > Pseudomonadota > Gammaproteobacteria > Pseudomonadales > Pseudomonadaceae > Pseudomonas > Pseudomonas sp. CH61. Next base: position 904,312 of record NZ_CM182098.1, read on the forward strand.
CGTGGTCGTGGCTGTGCACGATCAGATCGTGGGTGTACTGACGCAGGGTGAGAATCGGGCGCATGAACAAGTCTCCGGGCAGGGCTGCAGTCTACACCGACCCGCATCGGGTGCGTTGTCACACGACTGACTCACGCTTGTCATGGTCGATTAACCGGACAAGCGCACTCTGGCGAAAACATCGCAGAGGGTTGCCCATGACCAGCGCCGAGCTCGCCAGACCCAGTCGCAAACAACGGGTGCGAACCCTGTGGATCTCCGACGTGCACCTGGGCACACGGGATTGCCAGGCCGAGCACTTGTCGCAATTTCTCAAGGGCTACCATGCCGACAAGATTTACCTGGTCGGCGACATCATCGACGGCTGGAAACTGCGCGGCGGCATGTACTGGCCGCAGGCGCATACCAATGTGATCCGCCGCTTGCTGACCATGAGCAAGCGCGGCACCGAAGTGATCTACGTCACCGGCAACCACGACGAATTCCTGCGGCGATATTCGAAGCTGATTCTGGGCAATATCCAACTGGTCGACGAGGCGGTGCATGTCACCGCAGACGGGCGGCATCTGCTGGTGATTCACGGCGATCAGTTCGATGTCATCACCCGCTATCACCGCTGGCTGGCCTTCCTTGGCGACTCCGCCTACGAATTCACCCTGACCCTCAATCGCTGGCTCAACCACTGGCGTGCGCGCTATGGTTACGGCTATTGGTCGCTGTCGGCGTACCTGAAACACAAGGTGAAAACCGCGGTGAGTTTCATCAGCGACTTTGAAGAAGCCATCGCCCATGAATGCGTGAAGCGCGAGTTGCATGGCGTGGTCTGCGGGCACATTCACCATGCCGAGATCCGCAAGGTGGGGGAGGTGGATTACCTCAATTGCGGTGATTGGGTGGAGTCGTGCACGGCGCTGATCGAGCATTGGGACGGCACGATCGAGTTGTATCGGCTGGCGGATGCGCAGGCGCGCGAGGCGGAGCTCAAGGCTGCCAAAGTCGCTGAACTCGCATAACGCTCTGGTGATTGAGAGGGCCTCATCGCGAGCAGGCTCACTCCTACAGGGGGTACGCATTTCAACTGTAGGAGTGAGCCTGCTCGCGATGAACCGCGCAGCGGTTCCCGAGGATGATTACGCTGGCGAGTGTTCCTCCATCGCCGCCTTGTAAATCGAGTTCTTCGGCTGCGCAAACAACCGTTCCATCATCGGCTCAAAGAAACTCAACGGCAGCGTGTCATAGCCAGGATCAAACGCCGCCGCATCATATTTGGCACAGAACTCGGCGGTCGCCTGAAACTGCGGATGCTCCTTGAACTGCTCACGCAGATGCCGATCCATGCCCAGGTGATGAAAGAAGTAGTACCCCTGAAACACCCCATGCTTCTCGACCATCCACAGATTCTCGGCACTGACGAACGGCTTGAGAATCGCCGCAGCAATGTCCGGATGGTTATACGAACCGAGCGTGTCACCAATGTCATGCAGCAACGCGCAAACCACATATTCCTCGTCGCGCCCGTCACGAAAGGCGCGGGTCGCGGTTTGCAGCGAGTGGGTCAGGCGATCCACCGGGAAACCGCCGAAATCGCCTTCGAGCAATTTCAGGTGCGCCAGGATCCGTGAGGGCAACTGTTTGGCGTAGGCACTGAAGTCGGCGGCGATGATCGCCCAGTCTTCCTGCGTACCGTCCTTCATATGGGTGAAGCGGGCATTGGCATTCATTGGCTGACCCTCATTCAGAACGCCACGCGACCCAGAATCATGTCGCGGTACATGACGAAGTCGCCGAGCAGGCTGTACAGCGGATGCTGGAAAGTCGCCGGGCGGTTCTTTTCAAAGAAGAAGTGCCCGACCCAGGCGAAGCTGTAACCGGCCAGCGGCACCGCCAATAACAGCAGCCAGGCGCCCTTGGCGATGGTCATTGCCAGTATGAAAATCACCAGTGTGGTGCCGATGAAATGCAGGCGCCGGCAAGTGCTGTTGCTGTGTTCGCTGAGGTAATACGGATAGAACTCAGCGAAGCTGTTGAAATGCTTGATGTTTTCCACGACCGCGTTCTCTGTGGTTATTGTTCTGGCGACGAGTTGTTCTGCGGGTAGCTTATTTGAGTCTAGAGTGATCATTGGCGTGGGCCAGTGACAATCGGCGCCACTTTAGTATCCTTCGCAAATCAGGCCGTAACATGCGGCCCCTCATGTAAAAGAAAAACGCCATGAGCGAACGAACGACTTCTGCAAGCTGGGCGATGGGGATTGTCAAAGCATTGGAGATGGACGGCCTGGATTGCCGGGTTCTGTTCAAGCAACTGGGGCTCGATTACACGGCTCTGGATGATCCGGATGCGCGCTTTCCGCAAGATTCCATGACCCGACTCTGGCAACGGGCGGTCGAACTGTCCGGCAACCCGGCGATTGGCCTGAACATGGGCAAGGTGGTGCGACCGGCGTCGTTTCATGTCGCCGGCTATGCACTGATGTCGAGCAATACGCTGGCCGAAGGCTTCCAGCGGCTGGTGCGTTATCAGCGCATCATCGCCGAAAGTGCCGACCTGAGCTTCCGTCTGCTGGAAGAAGGTTACGCGCTGATTCTGACCGTACACGGCGACCACCTGCCGCCGACCCGGCAAAGTGCCGAAGCCTCGCTCGCCTGTGCGTTGGGACTGTGCGGCTGGCTGACCGGGCGCACGCTGCATCCGGTCAAAGTGCTGGTGCAGGGTGATCAGCCGGAAAATCTGCAACCCTACAAACAAGCCTTCCACGCGCCGTTGGTGTTCAACGCGCCGTACGATGCGCTGATCTTCGAACGCGCCGACATGGAGGCGCCGCTGCCCACCGCCAACGAGGCGATGGCGCTGTTGCATGACCGGTTCGCCGGGGAATATCTGGCGCGGTTTTCCGAAAGTCGTGTGACCCACAAGGCGCGGCAGGTGCTGTGCCGGTTGCTGCCACAAGGCGAACCGAAGCGCGATACCGTCGCGCAGACCCTGCATTTGTCGCAGCGTACTTTGCAGCGCCGCTTGCAGGAGGAGGGCACGAGTTTTCAGCAGTTGCTCGATGACACCCGTCGCGAACTGGCCGAGCAGTATCTGGCGCAACCGAGTATGACCTTGCTGGAGATTGCCTATCTGTTGGGCTTTGCCGACCCGAGCAATTTCTTTCGCGCGTTCCGCCGCTGGTTTGACACCACGCCCGGTGATTACCGGACGCGGTTGTTGCAGGCGCCGGGTGCCGTCAGTGACGCCAAAAGGCCGGAATACACAGCACAAACACCGTAATGATCTCCAGTCGGCCGAGCAGCATGCCGAACGACAGGATCCACTTGGCCGCGTCCGGCAGGGTGGCGAAGTTACCCGCCGGGCCGATGGTTTCGCCCAGGCCCGGGCCGACGCCGGACACAGTGCTGGCGGCACCGGTCAGTGCGGTCATCCAGTCGACGCCGAGCAGCGACAGCAGCAGCGCGATCACGCAGATGGTAATGGCGAAGAAAAACGAGAACGTCAGAATCGAGCGTACGATTTCTTCGTCGAGGCGGTGGCCGTTGTACTTCTGCTTGATCACCGCGCGCGGATGAATCAGCTGATTAAGGTTGGCCTTGAGCAGGATGTAGGCGACCTGGAAACGGAAGATCTTGATCCCGCCCGCCGTCGACCCGGAACAGCCACCGACAAAGCCCAGATAGAAAAACAGCATCAGCGAGAAGTTGCCCCACAGGCTGTAGTCGCCGAGGGCAAAACCGGTGGTGGTGACCACCGAGGTCACGTTCAGCGCCACGTGGCGTAGGGCGTCCAGCCAGTGCAGGTTAGTCGTCCACCAGTACCACGTGCCGAGCACCAGCCAGGTTACCAACAACATCCCGAGCAAACCCTGCACCTGCTGATCCTTGATCAGCGCCTTGCGGTTGCCGCGCAACGTCGCCACGTACAGGGTGAACGGCAGGCTGCCGAGAATCATGATGACCACCGCGACCCAGTGCACCGCCGGTTGCGTCCACTTCGCCAGCGACTGATCAGAGGTCGAGAACCCGCCGGTGGAAATCGCCGACATGGCGTGATTGATCGCATCGAACGGGCTCATCCCGGCCCACCAGAACGCCAGGCTGCCGAGGATGGTGATGCCGACGTAGGCCGCCACGATCAGCCGCGCCACCATGTGCGAGCGCGGCATGACCTTTTCCGAGCGGTCCGAGGATTCGGTCTGGAACAGGCGCATGCCACCGATGCGTAGCAACGGCAGAATCGCCACCGCCATCCCGATAAAGCCGATGCCGCCGATCCAGTGCAGCAGCGAGCGCCACATCAGAATGCCCGGAGACATGGTGTCGAGGCCGTTGAGCACGGTTGAGCCGGTGGCGGTGATGCCGGACATGCTCTCGAAAAACGAGTCGGTGTAGCTGATGTGCTGGGTCAGCAGAAACGGCAACGCGGCAAAAATACACACCACCAGCCAACTGCTGACAGTCAACAGGTACATGTCGCGCGGGCGCAGGTGAATGTGTTCCGGGCGGCCGGGAATCACCAGTGCTAGGCCGGCGACGAAGGTGATCATGCTCGCCCAGAGGAACGACGGCAGGTCGCCGGTGCGTTCGAAAATCACCAGGGTGGCCATGGGCACGACCATGGCGACAGCCAGGGTGATCAGGAAGATGCCGATGATGAAACCAATGATCCGTAAGGTCGGCAACGCCATGAAGTCCGCTCGGGCTGATGTGAGAAGGGCGCCATTCTACCCGTGAGGCAGGGCATGTAAACCGGCATCCTGTTGGCAGATACCGCTAGAATAGCCGCACATATTTTTCAGGAGGTGGCCGATGCAGGCTCTCGACGCGTTGCTCAACCGTGTTTCCGTTCCACGTCTGGTCGAACCGGCCCCCACTGCCGAGCAGCGCGAAGCTCTGTTTGGCGCCGCATTGCGCGCGCCGGATCACGGGCATTTGCAGCCGTATCGCTTCCTGACCATCGAAGGTGCGGCACGCGAGCAAATGGGCGAGTTGCTGGCCGAGGCTGCAAAGATGCAGGAAGGCGAAGTCACCGAAGCGATGATCGACAAGGCCCGCAACGGCCCGCTGCGGGCACCGCTGGTGGTTGTGGTGATTGCCAGATTGCAGGAGCACGTTAAATATCCGAAAGCCGAGCAGTTGCTGGCGGCGGGGTGTGCGGCGCACGGGATTTTGTTGGCGGCGTATGCGCAGGGGATTGGTGCGGTTTGGCGTACGGGGGATTTGGCTTATTCCGAGCATGTGGCCAAAGGTTTGGGCTTGGCGGAGGGTGAAGAGGTGATTGCGTTCCTTTACCTCGGCACGCCGCAGAAAGAACCGCGTGTGGCGGAGAAGGTTGATCTGGCTGAGTTCGTCAGCGCTTGGCCCGGTAAGGCGTAAAGCGAAGAGCCCCTCACCCTAGCCCTCTCCCAGAGGGAGAGGGGACTGATTGGGGGGATGCTTTAAAGGTACGCCGACCTGAAAGTGCTCAGCTGAATCCAGAGTCGATAACGGCTCCAGTGCATTTCGAGCTCGGAGTCGATAACGGTTCCGATGCATTTCGAGCTCGGAGTCGATAACGGTTCCGATGCATTTCGAGCTCGGAGTCGATAACGATTCACGTGCCTTCCGGGCGCATAATCAACTCGGTTCTTCAGGTCGATGTATGACGCAAGACACCGCGGTCGGCCCCCTCTCCCTCCGGGAGAGGGCTGGGGTGAGGGTAGCTTTTAGGCTCTTAAAGTTGCACCACAGCTCCCGGTACAAGCGGCAATTCCAGACTCGCAACAAACCCGCCCTGCGGATGATTGGCCAGCGTCAAACTCCCGCCATGCCGTTCCGCCGCCCGCCGCGCAATCGCCAGCCCCAAGCCATGCCCTGCCGCCGTCTGCCCCGGAGCGCGATAAAACGGCTCGCCCAACTGACTCAAATGTTCAGCCTGCACCCCCGGCCCATGGTCGCGCACGCTGACGATGATTTTTTCACCCTGACGCGAAGCCTGCATCTCAATCGCCTGACCCTCCGGGTTGAAGCGCTGGGCATTGCGCAACAGGTTATCGACGGCGCGCTCGATCATGGTCGGCCAACCCTTCAGATTCAGCTGCGGTTCGGCATCAAGACGCACCATCTGCTCGGGCGATGCAAGTTTCGCATCCTTCTGCAGCGTGCCGAGCAGGGCATTCAAATCCACGTCTTCAGCGCTGGCGTTGTCGGCATCAACCCGCGCCAGCACCAGAATTTCACTGATCAACGCTTCCAGCCGATCACACTCGCGGGTCAGCCGTGGCCAGAGTTTCTCGCGTTCCTCGGGGTTGGCCCGTTCCGCCAACGCCAAGGCAATCCGCAACCGCGCCAGTGGTGAACGCAACTCGTGGGAGACATCACGCAGCAACTGGCGCTGGCTGCCAATCAGGCTTTGCAAACGCGCGCCCATGCGATTGAAGTCATTGGCCAGTACGCCGAACTCATCGCGCCGGTTGGCCAGTTTCGCCAGGCTGTTTTGCTGATAGGTAGTCTGCCCGAGGTCATGCACCGCGCCGCGCAAACGGCTGAGCGGGCGGGTGATGGAGAAGGTCACCAGCAGACTGAAGAGGGTCAGCACCACCAGCGCGATGCCCAGCGCGCTCAGTGGCCAAAGCAGACTTTCGCGGTGCCAGGCGTCGAGTTCCGGGTGTGGGATGCGGTAGATGAACAGGTAGGTGTCACCGGTTTTTTCACTGGTGAATTCGTCGGTCAGACGCCGCCATGGCAGACGTCGGTCATCATTGTTCTGCCGCGCTTCGAAGGCGGCGGCGCGACGCGGGAAGGTGCCGCGCACCACCGGGTCGCCGGATTCGTTGAGCACCTGAACGTCGATGTGATATTGGCGTTTGCGCTGTTCGAGGATGTCCTGGGCGGCTTCTTCGCCCTGCGCTTCATAGGTTTGTGTCCATTCGCCGGCGAGGCTGTTGAGGCCCGGATGGCGGCTGAGGATCCACGCGTCCTGGTTAAGCATGTGCCCGAGCAGAATGGACAACCCGGCCACCAGCGCGATGGCCAGCCAGAAGCTTGCGAGAATACGCCAGAACAATGAACGCACAGAAAATCCTCAATCAAACACAAATCCCTGTAGGAGTGAGCCTGCTCGCGATAGCGGTGAGTCAGACAAGTATCCGTTGACTGACACACCGCTATCGCGAGCAGGCTCACTCCTACATTGGATCGGTGGAAAAAGACCCGGCGGTGTTTAGCCGTCGGGTCCGGGGTCAGAACATTATTGCGCCTTTTGCGCCTTTTGCGCCTTCCACGCCTTGAACTCGGCCCATTCGGCGCGACGTTCGGCCTGTTTCTTCTGGATCTCGTCGAATTTCTTCTGTTGATCCGGTTTCAACACGGCGCGCACATCGGTTTCGGCTTTCTTGTGGTTGGCCGCCATCTCGTCTTTCATGGCTTTCTGGTCAGCCGGCGAGAGTTTTTCCAGGTACTTGTCGACCACTTGCTTACGCTCGTGCATCTGCTCGCCCATGATCTTGCGGATCTGCTCGCGCTGTTCGCGGGACAGGTCGAGTTGGCTGTACGGGCCTTTGCCGTGCATGCCGTGCATCTGACCGCCGTGGCGTGGGCCGTCGAGCGGACCACCCATCGGGCCGCCGTCTTGCGGCATGGCCATGGCGACGGTTGGCAGAGCGGCAGCGAACATCAGAGCGATAAGAGTCTTGCGCATGGTGTATCTCCTTGTCTCGTTCCCGGTACGTTCCGGATGAGTTCAGATTACGGAGATCAAGGTCAGCGGCGGTCAGCACTGCGTAAATCTTCGGTAAAGACACTCGAGCGCGGACCTGACAAACACACCCTGAGTGAGCCTGCTCGCGATAACGGTGTATCTGGCAAGAACATCTCGACTGACACACTGCTATCGCGAGCAGGCTCACTCCTACAGGTGGGAGGTTCAGAGGCTATAGAAGTAACCGCGGCTACGCAGGGCAACGATGCGTGGACGGCCGTCGGGGTGCGGGCCGATCTTTTTGCGCAGATTACTGACGTGCATGTCGAGGCTGCGGTCGTACAGGGTCAGCTTGCGACCGAGGGCGAGCTGCGCCAGTTCCTGTTTGTCCAGCGGCTCGCCCGGCTGTTTGAGCAGGGCTTCGAGCAGGCGGCTTTCGGAAACGGTGAGGGTCAGTTCTTTCTCGTCGATGCTGACCACGCCGCGCACCGGACTGAAACTGAGGTCGCCCAGTTCAAGCTGCGTCGAGACGGCCGCCGGATGGCTGCGACGCAATACGGCGCGCAGGCGGGCGGTCAATTCGCGCGGGTCGCACGGTTTGGCCAGGTAATCGTCGGCACCCAGTTCCAGGCCGAGGATGCGATCCAGCGGTTCGCCACGGGCCGAGAGCATCAGCACCGGCAGGTCGGCGTGGTCGTTGCGCAATTGCTTGAGCAGTTCCAGACCACTGCCATCGGGCAGCATCACGTCCAGCACCACTGCCGCCGGGGCCGTTTCGGCCAGCGCCTTGCGGGCGCTCTGGCCATCGTGGCAGGCGCGCACATGGAAGCCTTCCTGGCTCAGCCAACTACTCAGGAGTTCGCACAACTCCTGGTCATCATCAATCAGTAACAGCTCGCTCATGACTCACTCAATTTAGCCATTGCCGACGTTTTCGGCTTGCTCCACTGGCAAAGATACCGCAGAGCAGCGCCAATAGCGCTACTCCGGCGCCCGTGACGAACCACTGCTGCTGATCGGTCAACAGACGCGGCAGCGGGCTGGCCTGGGCTTCCTTGAGTTGCAGCTTCAGGCGCTGGTTCTCCTGGCGCAACCGGGCAAGCTGGGCGCTTTCGCGGGTATTGTCGGCATTTTGCAGTTGTTTGCTCAGTTCTTCCCGTTGCTGCTCGCTGGCCTTGAGGCGCTGCTGCAACTCGGTGATCTGGCTGCCGGCGCTTAACGACAATGGCGTGGAGCTGCCGCCTTCGGTGGTTTCCTCACCATGGGCGGGCGCCATGATCGACAACGTGACCAACATCAGACACAACGGACCCTTGCGCATCGCGACACCTGTTTCCAAATGGATATTGGGCAGGTTGTCGGCAGGCAAACGAGAATAATGAGCGATTGAGAACGCGATGAACCGAGAAGGTTCATCGCGTGGGGATAGCGTTACGGCAGGACTTGCTTGAACGGCTTGACGATCACATTGGCGTAGACGCCAGCGGCAATGTACGGATCGGCATCGGCCCATGCTTGCGCAGCACTCAGCGAATCGAATTCGGCAACGATCAGGCTGCCGGTGAAACCCGCTGCGCCCGGATCATTGCTGTCGACGGCCGGGTGCGGGCCGGCCAGTACGATGCGGCCTTCGCCCTTGAGCGCTTGCAGGCGTTCCAGATGCGCCGGGCGCGCGGCCAGGCGTGCTTCCAGCGAGTTGGCGACGTCGGTGGCAATGATGGCGTAGAGCATGTCAGTCCTCGGTTTTTGGTGTTGTTGTGGTATCGGCATCGTGCAGGTGACGCGACAGGTAAATGCCCTGTGCGACCAGGAACACCAGAGTCATGCCCAGGCTGCCGAACACCTTGAAGTCCACCCAGTAGCTCTGGAACGTGAAGGCGACGAACAGGTTGGCAGCGCCGCAGAACAGGAAAAAGGCGATCCAGGCGATGTTCAGGCGGGTCCAGACCGGATCCGGCAGGGTCAGCGCGTGGCCCATGATGCGTTTGATCAGCAGACGGTCACCGATGAAGTGACTGCCGATGAAGGCCACGGCGAACAGCCAGTTGACCACCGGCGCTTTCCACTTCAGGAAGGTCTCGCTGTGGAAGGCCAGTGTCAGGCTGCCGAACACCAGGCAGGCGATCAGGGTCAGCCATTGGCTCTTTTCCAGCTTGCGCTGTTTGATGAACAACGCGCCGTACACCACCAGGGAACTGATGATCAGCATCGCCGTGGCGCTGTAAATACCGCCTACAGTCACTTCATGGCCAGCGATGTCGACGACCCGTGGATCAAGTTTGTAAACGATGAAGAACAGCAGAAGCGGGATGAAATCGATGAATTGTTTCACAGTGAGAGCCAGAAGCTGGATGTGGCGGCATAATAACAAACATATGGGCGCGCGATAGCGCCAGCTGATTTGAGGTTACAACTCCCCGTGAATGTTGATTTGCACTGCCATAGCACGGCCTCCGATGGCGCCCTGGCGCCTGCGGTTCTGGTTGCGCGTGCGTTCGAGAACGGCGTGCGAGTCCTGGCGTTGACCGACCACGACACCCTTGAAGGTCTCGCCGAAGCGCGCACGGCGGCCAACGAGTTGGGCATGCAACTGGTCAACGGCGTCGAATTGTCCTGTACCTGGGGCGGCGCGACCATTCATGTGTTGGGCTACGGCTTCGACGTCAATGCGGCACCGTTGGTCGAGGCGATTGCCAAATTGCACGATGGTCGCTGGCTGCGGTCGGAAGAAATAAGCCGCAAGCTCGCCCTTAAAGGCATGCCCGGTGCCCTCGACGGCGCGCGGAAAATCCAGCAGGAACTGGGCGACAGCGGCAATGCGCCGGCCCGTCCGCATTTCGCCGACTGGATGGTGCGTGAAGGGTTTGTAAAGGATCGAGCCGAGGCATTCCGCAAATGGCTTGGCGCCGGCAAGCTGGGTGACGTCAAGTTGCACTGGCCGACGCTGGAAGACACCGTCGGCACGCTGCGCGCCGCCAATGCCTGGGTCAGCCTGGCGCATCCCTGGCACTACGATTTCACCCGCAGCAAGCGCCGAAAGCTGATTGCCGACTATATTCAAGCAGGCGGGCATGCAATCGAGGTGGTCAATGGCCATCAGCCTGCGGAACAGGTCGGCAGCCTGGCAATCCTTGCCCGTGAGTTCGGTCTGCTGGTCAGCGCCGGCAGTGACTTCCATGGCCCTGGCGGCTGGTCCGAGATCGGCCAGTACCGGCCGGTTCCCGAGGACCTTCCACCCCTGTGGTGTCGGTTCAAACATGACACAGATATTGCCGCCGTCTGAACAGGTAGAGAATGTGAGTCAATTTTTCCAGATACATCCGGAAAACCCGCAAGCGCGCCTGATAAAACAGGCGGTCGAGATCATCCGCAAGGGCGGGGTGGTGATTTATCCCACGGACTCTTCCTACGCGATCGGTTGCCAGATCGGCGATAAAACCGCGATCGAGCGCGTGCGTCGCCTGCGTCAGCTCGATGAAAAGCACAACTTCGCGCTGATCTGCAGCGACCTGTCGCAACTGGGCAATTACGCCAAGATCGACACCGGCACCTTCCGCATTCTCAAGGCGCATCTGCCGGGGCCGTACACCTTCATTCTCAACGCCACCCGCGAAGTGCCGCGTCTTTTGCTGCATCCGAAGAAGCGCACCATCGGCCTGCGTGTGCCGAGTCATCCGATTGCGCTGGCGCTGTTGGCCGAACTCGGCGAGCCGCTGATGAGCGTGACCCTGATCATGCCCGGCGATGAAGACCCGCTGAGCGATCCGTACGAAATGCGCCAGTTGCTCGAACATCAGGTGGACTTGATCGTCGACGGCGGCTTCGGCGGCATCAAGGCCTCCACCGTGATCGACTTGACCGGCGACGACCCGGAAGTGGTCCGCGTCGGTTGCGGCGATCCGACGCCGTTCATGGTCGAGGCCTGAATGTCCGCAGTGGAAACCGTTGTCGATCCCCAGGCCGGCGCTCAGCAAGAGCTGCCGTTTGCCATGGTCTATGGCCAGGCGGTCATGGAAATGCCGCTGGACCTGTACATCCCGCCGGATGCGCTGGAAGTCTTTCTTGAAGCGTTTGAAGGCCCGCTCGACCTGTTGCTGTACCTGATCCGTAAACAGAACATCAACATCCTCGACATCCCGGTGGCGGAAATCACCCGCCAGTACATGGGTTATGTCGAGTTGATGCAGTCGGTGCGTCTGGAGCTGGCCGCCGAATATCTGGTGATGGCCGCGATGCTCGCCGAGATCAAGTCGCGCATGCTCCTGCCACGCGCCGAAACCGTCGAAGACGAAGAGGACGACCCGCGCGCCGAACTGATCCGCCGCTTGCAGGAGTACGAGCGCTTCAAGGCTGCCGCTGAAGGCATCGACGGCTTGAGCCGGGTTGGCCGCGACGTGATCGTGCCCAAGCTCGACGCCCCGGAAGCGCGGGCGCGCAAGCTGTTGCCGGATGTCGCGCTGGAAGAGATTTTGATGTGCATGGCCGAAGTGCTGCGCCGTGGCGATATGTTTGAAAGCCACCAGGTCAGCCGTGAGGCGCTGTCCACCCGCGAGCGCATGAGTGATGTGCTGGAACGGCTCAAGGGCGGCGGTTTTGTGCCATTTGTCGAACTGTTCACCGCCGAAGAGGGCAGGTTGGGTGTGGTGGTGACCTTTATGGCGATCCTTGAACTGGTCAAGGAATCCTTGGTCGAGCTGGTGCAGAATGAGCCGTTCGCTGCGATCCACGTGCGAGCCCGAGCCGAATAACGAGTCGAAACATGAACCTGACTGAACCCCGCGAGCTGGCACCCCTGCTTGAAGCCTTTCTGTTGGCCTCGGGAAAGCCGCAATCCCTTGAGCGCCTGTTTGAACTGTTCGAAGAAGGCGAGCGGCCCGAGCCTGCGGTCTTCAAGAAAGCCCTGACCCTGTTGGGCAAGTCCTGCGAGGGCCGTGCCTTCGAGCTCAAGGAAGTCTCGTCGGGCTATCGCTTGCAGATTCGCGAGAAGTTTTCGCCATGGGTTGGCCGACTCTGGGAAGAACGCCCGCAGCGTTACTCCCGTGCTTTGCTGGAAACCATCGCGCTGATCGCCTATCGCCAGCCGATTACTCGGGGCGAGATTGAAGACGTGCGCGGTGTGGCGGTGAACAGCAACATTGTCAAAACCTTGCTGGAGCGTGAGTGGATTCGCGTCGTTGGCTACCGCGACGTGCCGGGCAAACCAGCAATGTTTGCCACCACCAAGATGTTTCTCGATCACTTCAACCTGAAGAACCTCGAAGACCTGCCGCCGCTGGCCGAACTGCGCGAAATGGAAACCGACCCGGTGCTCGATTTCGACGACGCGCCGGTGCCGCAAGGCTTGCAGGAACTCGCCGATGCCAGCGCCGAGCCGGAGGAGGAGAAGGAAGAAACCAGCTTCCATACGTTGTTGCTGGAACTGGACAGCATGGAGGAGGGGATCAAGACCGACTTCGACGATTTACTGCGGGATGCGGCTGATGGTGAAGTGCCGACGGTTGATGCAGAAACCGAGACTGAGCCTGAACCTGAGCCGCAGATCGCCGAGCCAACCATCGAAGTTGAACTTGAAGCTGAGCCAGAAGCCGAACCGGAAGAGGACATTCTTGGCGTCGCCGAAGCCCGCGAAAAGCTGTTGGCCGCCGTCGCCGCCCTCGAACAACCGGCGCCAGAACCCGAACCGGAGCTAAGCGAAGAAGAAGCCGAAGCCCGCGCCCTGGCCGAAGCCATCGAAGCCGAACGCCGCGAATTCGAAGACTGACCCGCCCTCAAAACCACCGCGATCCCCTGTAGGAGTGAGCCTGCTCGCGATAGCGGTGTATCTGCCAAGAAGATGTTGACTGACACACCGCTATCGCGAGCAGGCTCACTCCTACAGGGATTTGTGTGTTTCTGGAGACTGCGATGAGTTCCACCAAAGACCCGTGCATCAGCCTCTGCAAATTCAGCGACGACATCTGCCTCGGCTGCGGCCGCAGCAAGCGCGAAATCAAAGCCTGGAAGAAACTCGACAAGGACGACAAGCGCAGCGTACTGGCCGAAGCCGCGTTGCGCCTGATCAAACTCGGCGGCGCCGGTCGGCGGAAAAACAAATAACTGTCGATCGATCAGCTAGTCTCTGATGCGCGACGGCGCACATCCGCGTATGATTCGCGACCCTTCGCCGATCCCTTCGGCTGAGTACCCAGATTTCAATGCTTCAGGCGCCGCCTGAACAGACCACACCGGGAGGTGCCCAGATGAGCGACATCATTCAGAAAGACGACCAGGAAATCGGCCCAGCAGGCGAAAAGCTGCAGAAAGTCCTCGCCCGTATCGGCGTCGGCTCGCGCCGTGACGTGGAGTCCTGGATCAGCCAGGGCCGGATCAAGGTCAATGGCAAAGACGCCACCCTCGGTCTGCGCGTCGACATGCACGACGCCATCACCATTGATGGCAAGGTGATCAAGCGCGAAGAGGCGGCCGAATCGGTACGCCGCGTGATCATGTACAACAAACCCGATGGCGAGATCTGCACCCGTGACGACCCGGAAGGCCGTCCGACCGTGTTCGACAAGCTGCCGCGTCCGAAAGAAGGTCGCTGGATCAACATCGGTCGTCTCGACATCAACACCACCGGTCTGCTGATGTTCACCACCGACGGTGAGCTGGCCAACCGCCTGATGCACCCGTCCTACGAGATGGACCGTGAGTACGCCGTGCGCGTACGTGGTGAAGTCGACGACGAAATGATCGAGCGTCTGAAGGCCGGCGTGGTGCTGGAAGACGGCCCGGCCAAGTTCACCGACATCAAGCAGGCACCAGGTGGCGAAGGCTTCAATCACTGGTATCACTGCGTGGTGATGGAAGGCCGTAACCGTGAGGTTCGTCGTCTGTGGGAATCGCAAGGTCTGGTGGTCAGCCGTCTGAAGCGCGTGCGTTTCGGTCCGGTGTTTCTCAACTCCGACCTGCCGATGGGTCGCTGGCGCGAAATGAGCCAGTACGAAGTCGACATCCTCAGTGCTGAAGTCGGCCTCACGCCGGTTGCCATGCCGCAGCTGAACGCCAAGAGCAAAGACAAGCTTGAGCGTATGCAGCGTAAATCGTCGCGTCCGATGGGCAAGACCGAGCGCGTACGTACGCTGCGTCCAGCCGCTGGCGCGCCGACCGGCCCACGCCCAAGCCGTGAGCCGCAGATCGAAGGCGAGCGTCCAGGTCGCAAGCCGGTTGCCCGTGATGGCGAGCGCGCTCCGCGTCCAGCCAACGGTCGTACTGAACGTGGCGAGCGTGGCGCGCCTGCCGGTCGTGGTACGCCAGTGGCGGATCGTCCAGCGGACACCACCAACAAGCGCCCGGCCAAGCCTGCGCCGAAGCGTCCGGGGATCAAGCTGGTTGACGGTGACAAGCCGTCGGGCAAGCGCCGTGGCGCGCCGGCCGGTTCCGGTCAGCGTCCGGGTTTCGGTCGCAAGAAACCGGAATAAGGCAGCTGTGAGCTTCTAGCGGCAAGCTTCAAGCCAAAGCAGAAACGCCAACCTCAGGGTTGGCGTTTTTTTTTCGTCTGGCGAAAGAGTTGTGGTGGTTGAGAGATTGCTATCGCGAGCAGGCTCACTCCTACATTTGAAATGCGTTCCCCTGTAGGAGTGAGCCTGCTCGCGATGACGTCGGTGGCATCAACACAAAGCTTAAAGTCAGAACACAAACCGTCCATCAAACACCGGCTTGTCATCCAGCGCCAACACCCCGCCAGAAAAGATCAGATCCAGATGATGACTACCCTTGGCGCCACCACCCAACCCAAGGTGCAAACCACAATGCCGTTCCTCAAACCCGGCATTGCGCGCATACAGATCCTTCACACCTTCGTTGGTACCAATCCCCAACTCCTCAATCCGCCGGTTCGACGGATTCGCATCCAGGTACTTGTTGAAATCATGCTCCAGCCCCGGCACCTCGGTGGCGATGCGGCTGATGGTCGAGTTCTCGATCCACAGTTCCAGCGGTGATTCCAGCACGCCATATTTGCGCGCAAACGGGATGGTGCTGAGGAACGTGCCCTTGAATTTCACATGGCCGTTGATGGCTTCGCTGTGCGTGGCGATTTCGCCGGGCGCGAGGTCGAAGTTGCCGACACCGTTGATGTCGGTCCACTTCTTGATGCTGCTCAGCGGTGTTTCAAACCATGAGCCGTTATCGTCCTTGAAACTCAGCGTGGTCGCCTGGGACATGCGCTGAATCAAGTGACTGTTGAGCCCGGCAATCCGCTGCGGGGTGACGCTGAAGGTGTCGTAGAAATACTCGCCGTAATCTTTGAACAGCAGCGACTTCTTCCAGTTTTCTGCCATCACGCCTTGCAGCGCGCGGACGAATTCCGGGCCGTCGGGGCGTGGGTTGGGCAGGGTAGAAGAGTCGTAGAAGAAAATGTACAGATCGCTGTCGGTGATTGCCGAGGTCAGCGTTGCGGTGCTTTCCAGGTCCAGACGTAGGGCGCTGAACTGGAAACGAGGATGATCGCCGGCCTGTTCGGCGATGGCGCCGGTCAGCGCTTGGTAATCAGCCGTGTGGCCGAGCAGTACCTTCGCCGAGTCGAGGCCGGCAAGGGCAGGGTGGTGTTCGAGGTAGTAAAGGAAATGCGAGATCGCGCGGGGCTTATCCATGAGTCCTCCCTGACTGACCGTGAAGAAAGCGGCAGGCACGACCGGCCGGATCGTGCCTGCCCGGGGATGTCTTACAGAGGCCACATCGCCGTGCCGAACGGAACCACCGCGTCGGCTTGCATCATTTCTACAGCCGCCTCGTGGGTCGGTGCTTCAAACCATTCGTCCAGTTGCAGTTCGGTATCCAAGTCTTTTTCCAGTGCTTGCATGGTCGATCTCCTAGATGACTTTCACGGTTGTGACTGGCCGGTCGAGGTGGCCGGCAAGACGTGAAGAACCTAGTTCACGGATTTTTGTAATGCAAAAAATTATTCATTTAATTTTTAAATAGACTTTTTATTCTGTTTTTTCACTGGGTTTTTCTTATTTGAAAACAAAAAACTAAGTCGTGTTTTTCATTAGCAAGCTAGCGACCGTCAATTTGCAGACGTCTGACAGATATTTCTGAAATGGAAACTCTGCGTTACGCATCGTAAAGAAATATTTACGAAAAACCCGATAAAACCGAGTGAAACCAACCCGTCATGCCCGCTGTAAGGAAAAGCTGCCGAAGCCTGCTCCGCCGCGGGCCGGGCAGGGCTCTGGCACGCTTGTTTCAGCGCCGTTTGCAGGGTGAGATGCGCCCCATGCCTGTCGTGCAGGTGCATAACAAGAAGGAGGCGCAATGAACGCCGTGACTGATCTCCACCTCTCTCCGTGGGACGGTTTTTTCCTCGTCCACGCCGATGGCCTGCAAAGGCCTGACTCAATTTTTGCAGCCGCTCGAGTATCTCGAGGCGGACACACGCAATCCCGGCAACCATCACGCTGATCCAGCGGGGTCTGGCAGCAGGGGGTTAGCGGTGTACAATGCGCCGCGTTTTAACTGTGACCCTCTGCGTAATCGCGCAAATCTCAAGGCTATCCGCCTTGTTCACTCCGTGGCGCCACAAGCGTTTCGGGTTCGATTTCGTCACAGATAAAAACAAACAGGTGACGCATGACCGTTGTAAACAAGCTGAACTCCTGGTGCCTGCGCTGGGGTTTGATCGGGGCTGCCTGAAATCGCAACCTTGCAGCAACGTCTACTGAACACCATCAAACCTTGCGTGAGACCTTTTTCATGAGTGGACAACCCTCGCAATCAGGCGAGCTGAAACGCGGCCTGAAAAATCGCCACATTCAACTGATCGCCCTCGGTGGCGCGATCGGTACCGGATTGTTCCTCGGCTCGGCCGGGGTACTGAAATCCGCCGGCCCGTCGATGATTCTCGGCTACGCCATCTGCGGCTTCATCGCCTTCATGATCATGCGCCAGCTCGGCGAGATGATCGTCGAAGAGCCGGTGGCCGGTTCCTTCAGCCATTTCGCGCACAAGTACTGGGGCGGCTTTGCCGGCTTCCTGTCGGGCTGGAACTGCTGGATTCTGTACATTCTGGTGGGCATGTCGGAGCTGACTGCGGTCGGCAAATACATCCACTACTGGGCCCCGGACATCCCGACCTGGGTCTCTGCGGCAGTCTTCTTCGTGCTGATCAACGCGATCAACCTGGCCAACGTCAAAGTCTTCGGTGAAGCCGAGTTCTGGTTCGCGATCATCAAGGTCGTGGCGATCGTCGGCATGATTGCGCTCGGCAGCTACCTGCTGGTCAGCGGCAACGGCGGCCCGCAAGCGTCGGTCACTAACCTGTGGTCGCACGGCGGGTTCTTCCCGAACGGGGTGAGCGGTCTGGTGATGGCCATGGCGATCATCATGTTCTCCTTCGGCGGTCTGGAAATGCTCGGTTTCACCGCCGCTGAAGCCGACAAGCCGAAAACCGTGATCCCGAAAGCGATCAACCAGGTGATCTACCGGATCCTGATTTTCTACATCGGTGCACTGGTGATCCTGCTGTCGCTGACCCCATGGGACAGCCTGCTGGAAACCCTCAACGCGTCCGGCGATTCGTACAGCGGCAGCCCGTTCGTGCAAGTGTTCTCGATGCTCGGCAGCAACACCGCCGCGCACATCCTCAACTTTGTGGTCCTGACCGCAGCGTTGTCGGTGTACAACAGCGGCACCTACTGCAACAGCCGTATGCTGCTGGGCATGGCCGAGCAGGGTGATGCGCCGAAAGGTCTGGCGAAGATCGACAAGCGCGGCGTGCCGGTGCGGTCGATCCTGGCTTCGGCTGCAGTGACACTGGTTGCGGTGCTGCTCAACTACCTGATCCCGCAACACGCGCTGGAACTGCTGATGTCGCTGGTGGTTGCAACGCTGGTGATCAACTGGGCGATGATCAGCTTCTCGCACTTCAAGTTCCGTCAGCACATGAACAAGACTCAGCAGACGCCGCTGTTCAAGGCGCTGTGGTACCCGTACGGCAACTACATCTGCCTGGCGTTTGTTGCGTTCATCCTTGGTGTGATGCTGCTGATCCCGGGCATTCAGATCTCGGTGTATGCGATTCCGCTGTGGGTCGTGTTCATGTGGGTCTGCTACGTGATCAAGAACAAGCGCGGTGCGCAGCAGGCCGTGCACACGGCAGGTGCTGCCAAGTAAGCGCTGACGCAGAAACACAAAACCCGGCCTGAGCGCCGGGTTTTTTTATGGCTGCAAATGTTGAAGCGCTATTGATAGTCGGCCAGAGGATAGTCCCTGCACAGGGTTTCGACCTCTGAGCGAAACTGCGTGAGGAGCAGCGGTTCCAGGGTGTAATCCTGTTCGCCGAGCGGCGCTACCGTATTCAGAATCCGCACGATCAAATCGACGATCTGGCGGCTGCCGTGGACATCGACCCGGCGTTGCGCCAGCGCGCCCGTGCCGATACGCATCCCGCTGGTAACCAGTGCCGAGCGGGGATCCTCGGGTACGCGATGTTTGTTGACGATGATCCCGCAGTGCCCCAGCGCTGCCTCCGCGATAGCGCCGGTCATGCCGCCACGCAAGCGAACCAGCACCGTGTGGTTCTCACTGCAGCCGCCGACCACTTCATACTCCTTGGCCTGAAACGCTTTGGCCATTTCATCCGCCGTACTGCGGATCTGTGCCATGCAGGCATCGAATGCTGCGGACATTGCGTAACCCAGCGCGGCAGCCTTCGCAGCGATCATGTTGGCAGCAGGCGCGCCTTGCATTCGCGGGTAAACGGCTTGATCCAGCAGGCGACTGAAGGTGGTCCGCAAACCGGGAATCTTGGTGTTCGCATCAGCACCGCTGAGAATCACGCCACCGCGAGGCCCGGCGAGTTGCTTGTGCGTGCAGGTGACTGTGACATGGGCGGCGTCGATCGGACTTGGATGGCGCCCGGTGGCGACCAGCCCGGCGATATGCGAAATGTCGGCGAGCAGGATGGCCCCGGCTTCATCGGCAATTTCGCGAAACCGCTTGAAGTCCACTTCGCGCGAATAGGCGCTGGCGCCGCAGAGGATGACGCGTGGGCGATGGGCGAGTGCGAGCAGGCGTACCTTGTCGTAATCGATCAGGCCGTCTGCTGTCGTGCCGTACTGGATCGCCTTGTAGTAGGCGCCGGAAAACGCGGCGAGGCTGCCATGCGTGAGATGACCGCCGTGTTCCACCGCCATGCCCAGCAAGGTATCGCCGGGCTCAAGCAAGGCCGTGAGCACTTGGTAAACGGCGTTCGACGCTGAGTGTGGCTGCACATTGGCGTATTGCGCGCCGAACAGTTGCCGCGCCCGGCGGATGGCCAGCGATTCGACCAGCTCGACATTTTCGCACCCAGCGCTGTGACGCTTGCCGGACATGCCTTCAGCGGTCACGTTGACCAGCACGGAAGCGGAGGCCGCCAAGGTTCGCGGCTGGACTGCGCAGGAGGAGGAGACCAGTGAAAGCGTGTGCTGTTGACGCGTGACTTCAGCGTCGAGAATCGCCGCCAGTTCGGCGTCTTCTGCGCGAAGATCCGCCAGGCCGCGTCGCAGCAAGTCAGCCTGGTTCTTGAGCGGTTCAGTAATGACTGCCATTGCTTGATTCCTTCCCTGGTTTTGCGTGATTTGCGCATGTCCTTGCTTGCCAGATCTGTACAGGCGAATCCGTGTTTTGGCCGCTGTGCGTGCAAAACTAAACCCTGTACAGGCCTCCCGGTTTTTCGTTATTTCACTCTTGAGAATGCGACGCCGGATTGACGCATCATAGATTTTTCAGTGAGGAACGCCACAGAATTAATCAAAAAAATGAACATTCTTCAAAGAAAATGATTCTTTTTGTGGTCGCGTCGGGTGTAAAACAGGCACTGCCCGGGGCCGATTTTCAGGCCAGGGGTGGAAGTCGACAGGAACTGACGAGTCATTAGCGAGGCTGAAATAGCCCCGCATGTTGGCGGAAGCAGCCTGTGAAAGCTGACTTTTTATACCGATCCCAGGGAGGGAGAATGCTATGATCCTGCGCGGCACTGACAGGGATATAACTGCAATTTCCTACCTCACTTGTGTATGTCCGGAATGATCATTCGGGACGTGACATTGATTGCAGTTAAAAATGGATGATAAGCATGTGATGCACAGAAGAGAAAGATCGGAGAATCTGAAGAACAACATCAAATATCTGATAAAGAGTCGCGGGGAGACGCAACTGTCCTTGTGCAACTCCAGTGGTTTGACCCGAACGACCATCTACAACATCCTTGAAGGCAAGGTGGTCAATGTCCAGCAGTCCACTGTGCGCAAGATTTCTGATTTCTTCGGCGTGTCTTACGAAGAAATAGAGACGATTGATTTTGAAGAGAAGGAAATCATCGAAAGCAGTATTTCGCCACAGGGGAACATGAATCCGGCGGCGGTGCCTGTCATCAAGGAAAGTATGCTGCTGCAAAGTCTGGATAAAAGAATTGGCGAGTTGGCCACGATCCATCCACTGACTTACTATTTTGGCGCGTCCTTTAACCTGATTGGCGTGTTGCTGGAAAACGAAATCAGCGGCATGAATGAACCCGGCGATCTATTGATCGTGCAGAAAGGAGCATCGACCAGCGACAGGGAAAAGCTGGTGTATGACAAAATCACAGCGAAGTTATCTATAAGCCATGAAGGCAGCTTTGATACGGATCGTGTATGCGTGATCGGAGATGTAATCGAGGAACGATTTAATGGATTGCAGTGTTGAGTTGGAAAACAGCAAGTACAAGTTGCTGGGGTTCGAAAATGGAAAAAGCCTGGCCGTCATCATGGTCATCGCGACAGGCAAAATAATTAAAATAAAGCTAAGTGAAGTGTTGAATAGTGAGATTATGGATAATCTGAATAAAATCGAAGTGAAAAACCTCTACAAGAAGTTTTACTCCCAGGGCGGAGCACTCACCGCTTACGAAATAAATGACCGTCATGAGAGTTCCTGGATGATCTACATCATCCTGAACCTGATGCTGTTCACGCTTTATATTTTCACCAGTATTGCTGCGACAAAACCGATCTATCTGGAATATTTCGATATTGTCGTAACGCCGGGTACCTTCCTCTATCCGCTGACGTTTCTGATCGTTGACTTGCTCAACGAAACGTTTGGCCTGAGGCTCGCGCGAAAAGCGATTCTGTTCGCGTTCATCAGCAACGCCGCGATCATCATTCTGCTGGCCATTACGACCCATCTTCCGGGGCTGCCGGGCTGGAAGCTCGATGGTGCTTACAATGATGTTATCAGTCAGTTGTCCGCAGTTCTGGTAGCGTCTTCTATATCGTTTCTGGTTTCCGAGAACATAAACTCGTACCTGTTGTGCAAGATTAAAGAACTCACAAACTCCAGGTTTCTGTTTTTGCGAGTGTTTTTAAGCACATTGTTTGCCGTGATCATCGACAGTTTTCTGTTCTGCTACATCGCTTTTTACGGAACGATGGAAAATAGCGCGATACTGGGCATGATCTACGTTCAGATCGCAATCAAGGTAGGTTTTGCCTTCTTTAATATCTTGCCGGCCTACGGCGCAAGATCATTGTTCAAGAAATACCTGACGGGTGCGCAGACGCAATAAAGAGGGGAGGGCGCTCACTCGGCATGCTTGAGTGAGCGCATCTTGTTGAAGTATTACTTTAAGCCAAGTTTCTCTTTCAAACGTTGAGTCACCTGTACTTTATTGTTCAGGAATTCATTCAAGCCTTTTGCGCGAAGATTGCAGGCATCACAATCGGAACATCCAGTGCCTTTGATGCCGTTGTAGCAAGTCAGTGTTTCTTCGCGAACCAGATCCAGTTGATGGTGGTAATCAGCCAAGGCCCAGGTTTCTGCCTTGTTCAGCCACATCAATGGCGTATCCAGTTGCAGCTTGTAATCCATGCCTAACTCAAGGGCTTTATTCAAGGCCTTGACGAACTCATCCCGGCAATCGGGATAGCCGGAGAAGTCGGTTTCACAGACACCGGTAATGACCGTTTTGGCCTGGACTTGATAGGCATAGATAGAAGCCAGCGTCAGAAACAGAATGTTCCGTCCCGGAACAAAGGTGCTTGGCAGACTCTCGCCGGAGCTGTTAACGGTCGGGACCGGAATGTTATCGCGGGTCAGGCTGCTGATGGCTAGCTCATTGAGCAAGGACACATCCAGCGTTTTATGCACGGTCACGCCGAGCTTTTTCGACAGCTGCTGCGCCACTTCAATTTCCGCATGATGACGCTGACCATAGTCAAACGTGATGCAGTGGACTTCATCGTAGTGGGTCAGGGCGTGGATCAAGCACGTGGTGGAGTCCTGCCCGCCGCTGAATACGATAACTGCTTTGTTGGTCATGGTTATGCTTCCTGCATTGAGGTCTTGAGGGCAAAGGGGGAGATGATACTCGAAATAGGGATGGAGTTCGGTGCCGAGTCCAGATGCGCTCGTGAGTCCGTGAGCGGCTATCTTAAGGTGGTGTGAGGCTAGTCCCCGAGGATTTCCTCTCCTTGCAGGTGCTCAAAGGTGCAAACGCTAGATCGCGGTTAGCGCGTCCCGTGGCGGATGCTCACGCGGGATGAAGTTCCGCAATGGTTCGATATAGCTGACAGGCCAACCGGCGGCCAAGAACATTGGGACGCGCTTAGGCGTAGGCAGCTTTGATGGAATATAAACATGGAACGCTTTACCAAAATTTTAGGTTGGGAGCAATGTGGTCTTATCCCTCTGCTAAAGTTGGGAAATATCAATTTTGTTTTTACTGAGAATTAATGACATGTTCTCTATGAACTTCGCTGGTAGATCAGTTGGTGCGCCATACAAATCAACTATCCCGACCTCGACTGCGCTATCCACAATCTGGCAAAAATCGTCAATATCTTGTGGTGGTATCGATTGAGTAAGGTCTGATGGCATATCATCGCCCCTCCCATTAAGTGGCAACAAAGCGCCAATTTTTTCCCATTCATTCAGGTTATGGGTTTCAGGATAATTGTTCAGGTGTGCTATCAAATTGTTGATGGCGCAGTGCTGAAAAGACTTGGCTGTGCAATAAGTCTGCAAAAGTTTTGACGCATAAAGTTGTAGGTCTCTCGGGGAGAACATGGAAAGTTCGCTTGAAATCTCTGACATCAATATCTCCCTCCGCAGTCTTTGAAAAAACTCAAGACCGTTCCCATTGTAAGAAAAAATCTAGCTTCGCGACTACTCGCCGCGCTTTCAGAAACCAACTATTGGTAAATGGCTTCTTAAGGCTCGGAGCTTAAAGAGTTTGACTCTTTAATTTTACTGCTCGATATTTTTGGGACGGCAAAAATCCTAACAATTTCATCTTTGGATGCGGAGTCATAAAACCTGCTTTCATGAAAGTCAAAAACAGTCTCAAAACCTAACATATCAAAGATCTTTTTTACTTCTTTCATTTCTCGTGACACTGCTTTTATTTTTTTTACGCGTATCTTATCCACAAACCCGTTTGAAGCAGGCCCTGGATAAACAAAAATATTTGGGATAATGACATCGCCCACATCCAGTCCATCAAAATCGGTGAAAGTAATGGCGTAGAAATCTGGCTTGTCTGTTGGCCCCATTATTTTTATAGAATTCATTAAAAAGATAGCGGTGCTCACTAGGAGCTCCGAAACTTTATCGTTATTCATTTCCTCTTTTAAAAAATCCAATCGGCTGTATCTGGATACGATCGGTATCTCTTCGAAGTTTTCGTAGCTTTCAAAGAATACGTTCATATTGTTGTACGGTTCTTTACTTATGATTTTGTTATAAAGTTCAACCAGCTTCATTTAAGGAATACTCCATCCATGATCGTTTAGCCATTCTTTTGTTTTCTTGGAAAAAGTCACGTCCCCTTTTCCTTTATCATGTATTGACCCATCAAGATTGTATCCGGACCCGCACTTGCAGTGTGCATGCCATTGGCTGCTAGGTACACTCTGTTCAGGCTCGTCAATTCGAGTAATCTCCGCAGGTGCTTGGCCTCTTCTAACCTTTGATTGAGCCTGTTTGGGTGTGCCTCCAGATTGAGAGCCTTTTTTAGCCAATCCTAATGGATCGACCCAGTTCGAAGGATTCGGAGCGTACTCGAAGAGGTTCAATCCTCCTGCGTAGCCAATCGGGTCTTGGCTGATAAAACGACCTACGCTTGGATCGTAATAACGATACCGATTGTAATGCAGCCCCGTCTCATGATCGTGATACTGCCCCTGGAACCGTATCGGGTTCATCACGCCATGCTGCCGCGCCCATTCCGAGCGCTGTTCCGTCACCTGCCCCCACGCCTTGTACTGCGCGGTCCAGGCAAGGTTGCCTTGCGAGTCCGTCAATTCCTGCGGCGTGCCGAGGTGATCACATTGGTACCACGCCAACGCATCAAACGGTAATGCCGTTGCCTTGTGATTCCACACCGGATCTTCATCAAGGCTGTATTCACCACTGTAATCCGGCAAACCGATCAGATCGATTGGCGCATGCCGCACAGCCTGAGCGATCGGGACGAAGGTGTCTGGCTCGTAGACATAATGAACCGTGCGGCCGGGCTCGCCATCGCTTTGCGCTGGGCTGCTTTCCCAGGCGAGGTTGTCGCCATCCCAGCCGTACAAGGTGAAGCCGCAACCCAGCTCGCGCTGTTTGCGCGCGTGTTCGTTTCTGTTCCAGAGAGAGCCTGCTTCAGGACGCTGTTTGTAATGCGCGCGCGAGTTTTTGTGCAGGCGGCGTCCCAGTGCGTCGTAGGCGAAGTCAACGCTCAGACGCGGGTCTTCGAAATGCACCAGTCGATCAAACAGGTCCCAGCGCAGGTCGCTGCGTTGGCCGTTGTGCCAGCGCTGGATCTGGTTGCCGCGTTCGTCGTAGTCGTAGTGGGTGCCGGCGTATTCGCGCAGCAGGTTGTCAACCAGTTTGCTGCGCGGTGGTGTCAGGTCCAGCGGGCGGCGAATTTCTGTCGCTTTGTCGTCGAGCAGGTTGCCGGCCGGGTCGAAGGCGAAGGTTTCCACGCCTTGACGTGTGGTGGCGCTGAGCAGTCGACCGACCGGATCGTAGCGATAGGCGAGCGGCCCGCGACGGCTGTCGTTGATGTCGGTCAGTTGGCCGGCGGCGGCGTATTGGTACTCGCGTTTGAGCAGCGTGGATTTGTCGTCGCTGCGTCCCAGCAACTGTTCCTGCAAACGGCCGGCTGGGTCCCAGCTCTGGGTTTGCAGCAGGTGGTTGCCTTGATGGCGGGCGACTTCGCGGTGCAGGTCGTCGCGTTCGTAGCCGATCAGTTCGTGTTCATCGAGGCGCAGGCCGAGCAGGTGGCCGCTGCCGTAAGTCAGCCAGCTGACGCGGTGGCCGTCGGGGCGCACGCTGGCGACTCGTTGGTTGAGCACGTCGTACTCGTGCTGCCAGATCGCGACGGTGGGTTTTTCCAGGCCGAGATAATGCTGGTGTTCGCGCAGCAGATTACCGGCCGGGTCATGGAACCATTGCAGGCGGCTGTCGGCGTTGTCGGCCAGCACCAGGTTGCCGTTGCCATCGTAGGCGAAGGTTTCGCTTTGCGACTGGTCGCCCAGAGTGGCGCGACGCTCGGTCAAGCGGCCCATCGGGTCGAAGCTCAAAGAGATGACGCGTTGGCCATTGATCGATTGCGCGAGGCGGCCGGTGAGTGGGTCGTACTGATAGCGCGTGCTGCGGCCGTCGAAACCGCGTTCCTCGAGCAGACGACCGACCGGGTCGTAGTGGAAGTGCGCGCGTTGTTCGTTTTCGTTTTCCAAAGCCGTTAACCGTCCGAGACGGTCCCAGCGGTAGCGCAGGGTTTGTTCGGCTGCGTCGATACGTTCGGCGATCAAACCAGCCGCGCTGTAGCTCCACGTGGTGCAGCGATCGAGAGCGTCGACATGCGCCAACAGCCGACCTTCGGCGTCACGATCAAAGCGTTCTTCGGTCTTGTCCGGGTGCTTGATCAGCACCAGTTGGCCGGCCTTGTATTGGTATTCGGTGGCGTTGCCGGCGGCGTCGGTGAAGCAGACCATTTGCCCGAGTTCGTTGTACTCCCACGCGCTGGTTTTGCCCGAGCAATCGACGTATTCCACCAGTTGCCCAGCATCGTTGTAATCGAGGGTTTTTTCGTTGCCGTTGGCGTCCTTGATCGCGGTGGGCTGGCCGGATTTGTTGTAGGCGTATTCGGTTTTGTTGCCCAGCGGATCGAGCGCTTCAACCAGATTGCCTTGGTCGTCATAGGCGCGCTGCCATTGTCCGCCCTCCGCATCGCTGATCTTGATCAGCAGATCCTGATCATCGTAGGCGTAATGCATCACCGTGTGATCGGCGCGAATGTGTTCGAGCAGGTTGCTGCGTTCATCGTAGCTGTAGCGATCCGTGCTGCCATCGGCATTCACGCGACGCACGATATTTTTCGCCTCGTCGCGGAAGAACCATTCCGAACGCTCGTCGGCGTAGCGGATGCGGTAGGTGTAGCCAAGGATGTCGTAGTAGTGCCAGGTCTCGTTGCCGAGCGCGTCGGTGACGTAGGTCAGACGAATGTTCTCGTCCCACTCCAGACGCGTGTCGAAGCTGCCGTCATCGGCCCATTCGCGCACGGCTTTGGCCTTGGCGCTCTGGCCATCCCACTGCAGATTCATGCCACGCCCGGTGCGGTCGGTGTAGCGGGTGATCAGGTGATGCTCGAACTGATACGACCAGACGGCGCCGTTCTCGTCTTGTGCCTGAATCAGGTCGCCATAGGCGTCGTACTGATAGGCGCAGAGCTGGCGCAGCGGTTCGCCGTCAACGATCTGCCAGAGGCCGATAAACCGGCCGTGATCGTCGATCATCGTGCCCAGGTGCAAATGGACTTTGGTGAAGTCGTTTTCCTGATAGGTGATCAGGTCGGAGAGCAGCGAGTGTTCGCCGTGACGATGCTCGTAATGCAGCATCACTCCGGCGCCGTTGCGCAGCGAAATATTGCTCAGCACAAAACGCTGACCACGGCGGACATAGTTTTCCTTGCGCTCGAAACCACGGCATAGCAACAGCTGATCTTCGCTGTTGCGGACCAGGGTGATGTCTTCGATGGCGTCGTAGTGGAACAGGCCGACTTTTGGCAGTGGATAGCTGTGGTCGCGGCCGTCAGCGCCGTAGAACGTCAGTCCATCGTCCACGCAGTCGAAACGCGTGGTGAATTCGTTGATCCAGCGAGCGCCGAGTTCGCTCTGATCGTAGGCGTCGAGGCGTGAGTTGTAGGTGCGCGTCCATTCGATCGGGAAGGGGCCGGGCAGGCTGAAATCGGTATGGCTGAGGCTTTCCGAACCCAAGGCAAAATTGATGCTGAATTCAGTGGCGCATTTACAGGGACCTTTCTCCGGATTGGGCGCACTTTTCGCTGGAACTTGCTTGTTGTTAGCGCCCAACTCGCCCTCCGCAGCCGTGTGGGTCGCCTTGCCGGTCTTCTCCGTATGGACCGCGGCGTTCTGGCCATGGGCATTGCGCTTGCGCCACAGGGTCACGGCGCTGGAGAGGATCTGCAGCAGCCAGCCGATGGAGTTCTGCACATTTTTATCGTCGAGCTTGCTCAACTGCGTGCGCAGTTCCGGGCCCATCGCGCGCAGTTTGCCGGTCTCGGTGGTGATCTGTGTCTGTAACTTGGTCGACACCAGATTCTGCGCGACGCTGTTGGCCAAGCCCTTGCCTGCCGCTTTCAAGGCGCTGTTGGCGGCCGCTAAAAAGTTGTCGGCCGTCGCGAGGGGGTCGTTGAGCAGTTGGCCGCGGCCGACGCTGGCTCTTGCGCTGGCTTCCTCCAGATCGCCCTTGGCATCCAGCCGGCCAAGGGCCGTTGTTTCGATACCGGTGGCAATCTCGTTGATGATTTGTTCGCCGAGCTTGCCAGCGTCCGCCAGAATCCCCGGCAACTTGCCTTTGGCTTGCTCAACAAAGTCATCGAGGGTGCCGATAATCGAGGCGTTCAGGTGACCGACCAGCACCTCGATCACGGAGGTGCTGAGCAACAACTTGCTGCTGGCTCTCATCTCCTGACGCACCAGAAACAGCGTCGGCCGCAGGGTCATGCGCGCTGCGGCCATCGACGGTGGCAACGGCAAGACGCCGATCAGGTTGATGCCAAGGCTGGCCCACGTGAGCAAGTCGCGTTGCTTGGCGTCCGACAGGGTGACGATGTCACTCAGTGCATCGACCAGTGCCATGATGTTGCCGACCACCGGCAAGAAACCGGCGTAGTTCTTGATTCGATCAAGCGTAACCACACCATCGGTGGCGGATTGCAGCCAGGCATCGAAAGCCGCCGCACTGCTGGCGACGTCCTGAACGTCGATGGCATTGAGTGGAACGATGGCAGCTTGGGGCTCACGTTTTGCGACAGCAGTTTCAGTGGTCATCACGGCATCTCACCCGCCAACAAGGGCCGGGCTTTGCGGGCAAAAATTGAAGACCTCAACGAGCGGGCGACAACAAGCCGCCTCTCGGAGGTACGCATCAAAATCAAAAACGGGATTAGCTGACGACAGCGCCTTTCGGGCCACTGGCGATCAGTGCGGCGCCGCAGGCGGTTTTCATGCCGTCCAGTGCGATGGGGGTGCCATCGACGGTGTAGGTGCTGCTGCCCTCGGCAATCGGGAAAACCCCTTTGCACAGCGGGCAGCTGACCTTGTGCCCGACCCCGGCAATCGGCTTGCCGTTGAGGTCGGTCTGGGAGAAGGCTTCGAGGACTTTGCCACCGTGAGTGGTGGAGTCGCCCAAGCGAATTGCGTCTTTCATTGCGTCATTCCTTTGACCGAGGGTGGCTGGCTCGGCGAGCGACCCTGTCGTTCCTGCCTGCGTTCAGCAGGCGTTAGTGCCGATTTGATATCAAAATCCGTGCCAGCCACTATATGGCCATTACTCAGTAAGGGTTTGCGCCGGATGCCTGTGGGATAAATCGATTTTTACTGGGGAAACCGCGTCAAAGTGCGCAAGAAGTTGCGCAGTGCTGTGCAACTTCTTGCGCACTCGGCTACAGGGCCCGTGTGACGTGGGCTGCAGGCGATTGGCGGGCGCTTTTTCGAAGGCAGGTGCGCAAGAAGTTGCGCACTTGGGCGGCTGATCGATTTCTGCCAAATCGATGGCGATTGCACTGACCTCAGCGTGAACAGGCGAAGGTCTGCAGTGGATCTTCAGCAGGTTGTGGGTCTGTTTCGCGGTATCCTGCGCGTTCTGATTACGGACGTTTTTCCATGCTGGTGATTTCCAACAACGTGCATCTGCCGGATGCCGAGATCGAACTGACCGCCATCCGCGCGCAAGGCGCCGGTGGGCAGAACGTCAACAAGGTCTCCAGCGCCATGCACCTGCGCTTCGACATACCGGCCTCGTCGTTGCCCGAGTTCTACAAGGAGCGGTTGCTGGCGCTGCGTGACAGTCGCATCACCAGCGACGGCGTGTTGATCATCAAGGCCCAGCAATACCGCACGCAGGAAGCCAACCGTGCCGACGCGCTGGAGCGTCTGGTCGAGCTGATTCTCAGCGCGACCAAAGTCGAAAAGAAACGCCGTCCGACCAAACCGACCCTCGGCTCAAAGAAGCGCCGACTCGAATCGAAAACCAAGCGCGGCAGTATCAAGGCCGGGCGCGGCAAGGTGGATTTCTAGTCTTCGCGATACTTGGCGGTGTGCTTGTACAGATACACGCTCAGCGCCAATCCGCTTAGCGAGGCGAGGGCAGCGAAGAGGAAGATCGAGGCGAAACCGAAGCCCGCCGCAATCGCCCCGGCCAATGGCCCGGTGATCCCCAGCGACAAGTCGATGAACAGCGAGTAAGCGCCGACGGCTGCGCCGCGACTGGAGGCCGGCACCAGATTCACCGCTTCCACGCCCAGCGCCGGGAACACCAGCGAGAAACCAAACCCGCTCAATGCCGCTCCGGCCAGCGCCCAATGTGCGTCCGGCGCCAGCCACAACAGCAGCAGACCAAGGGTTTCCACCGACAGACAGGCAATCGCCACACGAAAGCCGCCGAGGCGGTTGATCAGGTTGCCGAACAACAGGCGCGCACCGATGAAGCTGGCGCCGAACAGGCTCAGGCACAGTACGGCGTTGTCCCAATGCTGGGTCGCGTAATACAGGGTGATGAAGGTGGCGATGGTGCCGAAGCCGATCGAACCCAGCGCGAGACCGCAGCCATGGGGAAACACTTTACCGAGCACATGCATGAACGGCAGACGCTCGCCGGCGACAATCGGTGCCGGCGTTTTCGGCCAGGCTAGCAACAGGCCCAGCGCGGCGAGCAGGATGATGCTGACGCCCATGCTCCACAGACCCAACTGGCCGACCAGCCACACACCGAACGGGGCGCCGACCGCCAGTGCGCCGTAACTGGCGATGCCGTTCCAAGAAATCACCTTGGCGGTGTTTGCTGCGCCGACCCGGCCAATGCCCCAGCCGATCGAGCCGGAGCCGACAAGGCTTTCCGCGCTGCCCAACACCAGCCGGCCGATCAACAGACTGATCAAACTGAGCATCGGCATGCTCGGTGTCCACGCCGAAATCAGCATGAACACACCGCTCAAACCACACCCGGCGAGGCCAATCATCACCGCGCGTTTGCTGCCTTGGTTGTCGATGATCTTGCCGGCGTACGGGCGGCTGAGCAGGGTGGCGAGGTATTGCACGCTGATCACCAGACCGGCAATCACCGCACCAAAGCCCAGATCACTGTGCACATAACCCGGCAACACCGCGAGCGGAATGCCGATGTTCAGGTAACCGATAAAGGTGAAGAGGACGATGGAAACGACTTGCAGCGTAACCGCCAGGGGGCGCTGGGGTTCTGGCATAGAGGATGACATGGGTAACGATCCACGGGAGCGGCAGATTAGATAGGCTGCTTATGATACCGGCGCGGACGGATCTGGGGCGGGAAAAGTAAAACTATTTGCCGGGAGGCTACTTCAGGATTTGGCCGGGGCAACCAGTTGTGTGGTGACCAGCGCCGCCAGGGCATTTTCTTCGCTGCCGAAACGGGCGAGCAGGGCGGCTTGTTTCTCGGGCGAGAGACGGTTCCAGATCTCGATCATTTTCTCGGTGGCGCCGATCAGTACGGCAGCTTGGCTTTCGGAGAATTCGTCGGTCATGGCGGGCTCGGGTTCAGGCAGTGTGGAAAGCGCATGTTAGCGCTTTCCACACGGTCTGTACGACGGGTCTTACTCTTCGTTGTCGGCCGGGCGGCTCTCAACGGCTTCTTTCGGCTCGGGCTGCCCCGCGCCGGCTTGTTGCGTGGTCGTCTGCTCAGGTACGTGCAGGCTTGGGAAGGGGAGATTAGGAATCTCGTGCATGGTTGCGCTCCTCGCTAAGTCTGTTGATAGATCTGGTAGATCCGCGCTTTTAGAAAGCCTGCGCAGGATACAGCAGGAAAAATGACAATCAGACTTTTAATTCAAATTAATGCGACAGATGGCCGCAGGGGGCGCAAAAACGAAAGGTCACCACAAAACAAATGTAGGAGTGAGCCTGCTCGCGATAGCGGTGTATCAGTCAACTAAGATGCTGGCTGATACACCGCTATCGCGAGCAGGCTCACTCCTACAGGGGTACTGCGGTGCTTTGACTATTTGCAGACGCTGGCGATGGCTTCGGCCAGCAGCGCGAGGCGGGTGGCGTCGATACCGGCGACGTTCGCCCGGCCCGAGCTGACCATGTACACGCTGTGATGCTCGCGCAGTTGCTTCACTTGCTCCGGCGACAGGCCGGTGTAAGAGAACATGCCGCGCTGCACACCAATGTGTGCAAAACGCTCGCGCAGGCCATGCGGTTCCAGCGCTTCAACCAGGCCGCTGCGCAGTTGCGCAATGCGCAGACGCATGGCTTCCACTTCATCGGCCCAGCGCGCTTTCAGCTCCGGGTCGGCGAGGATGGTCGCGACCACTGCCGCGCCGTGATCCGGCGGCGTCGACCACAGGTTGCGGGCGATGTTGGCCAGTTGGCTGCGGATGTCGATGAGCTTGTCGGCGGTTTTCGCGCAGACGATCAGCGCACCGGTGCGGTCGCGGTACAGGCCGAAGTTCTTCGAGCAGGAACTGGTGATCAGCAGCTCAGGCACCTCGGCCGCGAACAAGCGGGTCGACCACGCATCCTGCTCCAGACCGTCGCCAAAACCCTGGTAGGCAAAGTCGATCAGCGGCAGCAGGTTGCGGCTGCGCACCACATCGAGCACACGCTGCCAGTCGTCATGGCTCAAGTCAAAACCGGTCGGGTTGTGGCAGCACGCGTGGAGCAGCACCACATCACCTTTCGGTACTTCGTTGAGTACGGCGAGCATGGCGTCGACGTCGAGGCGGTTGTCACTGCCCACGTACGGGTAGTGACTGACCTTGACCCCGGCCGCGGCGAAAATGGTTTCGTGGATCGGCCAGGTCGGGTTGCTCAGCCATACGCCTTTGCCCGGCAGGCACTGGGCGATGAAGTCGGCAGCCAGACGCAGGGCACCGGTGCCGCCCGGGGTCTGGGTGGCGCCGGCGCGCTGTTCGGCGATCAGCTTCGAGTCGGCGCCAAGTACCAGCTCATTGATGACTTTGCCGAACAGCGGGTTGCCGTGGCCACCGATGTAAGTCTTGGTGTCCTGGCTTTCGACGAGGCGCGCTTCAGCGATTTTCACCGCTTCCGGGATCGGCGTCAGGCCCTGGGCGTCCTTGTAGACGCCAACGCCCAAGTCGAATTTGCGCGGGTTGCTGTCCTGCGCATACGCCTCCATCAAGCCGAGGATCGGGTCGCCGGGTACCCGGCCGATGGCGTCGAAATGCATTACTTGCGTCCTTCTGCAGTCTTGGCCACTTCGTCAGTGCGCGCGGCCATGATGAAGTCGTTGCGGTGCAGGCCTTTGATCGAGTGGCTCCACCAGGTCACGGTGACTTTACCCCACTCGGTCAGCAGGCCCGGATGGTGACCTTCGGCCTCGGAGATCTCGCCGACCGCGTTGGTGAAGGCCAGCGCGTGCTTGAAGTTCTTGAACAGGAAGACCTTCTCCAGTTGCATGATGCTGTCACGTACTTCGATGTTCCAGTCAGGGATCTGCTTGATCAGAATCGGCAGTTCCTCGTCGCTGACTTGTGGCGCATCGGCGCGGCAGGCTTCGCAGTGGGCTTGGTTCAAAGTGGACATGGTGTATTCCTGAAATCGAGTGTGTTTTTTTTATTAAAGCGTTTGAGCCGTCAATGCCGTCACGCTAAACCAAAGTGGCGGCGACTGACAGGCTCAATTGTCAGCAAAAGTCGCGGTTCACGCGGCTTTCGGTTTCGGCGGAAATTTCGGTGCGTGCAGGCCCAGCTGCATGCCTTGGCGAACCATGGCCATGATGTCTTCATGGGCCACGTCGAACAGACGCTTGAGGTTCGGCAGGACAAAGTACAGCGGTTGCAGGATGTCGATGCGATACGGCGTGCGCATGGCTTCGAGCGGGTCGAAGGCCTGATGTTCAGGCTCGTCCGACAGCGAATAAACGGTTTCTTTCGGCGAGGACAGGATGCCGCCACCGTAGATGCGTTTGCCCTGCGGGGTGTCGACCAGGCCGAACTCGATGGTCATCCAGTACAGACGCGCCAGATAAACGCGTTCTTCCTTGGTGGCCTGTAGGCCGAGCTTGCCGTAGGTGTGGGTGAATTCGGCGAAGTACGGGTTGGTCAGCAGCGGGCAGTGACCAAAGATCTCGTGGAAAATATCCGGCTCTTGCAGGTAGTCCAGCTCTTCGCGGGTACGAATAAAGGTCGCGACCGGAAATTGCTTGCTGGCCAGCAGTTCAAAAAACGTCTGGAAGGGGATCAGTGCCGGAACGCGGGCGACCTGCCAACCGGTGGTTTCGCCGAGCACCTTGTTGATCTCGCCGAGTTGCGGAATGCGGTCGTGGGGCAGACCGAGTTTTTCGATACCGTCCAGGTACTCCTGGCAGGCACGCCCTTCGATCACTTTCAACTGGCGAGTGATCAGCGTGTTCCACACCGCGTGTTCTTCGGCGGGGTAGTCGATAAAACCTTGCGCATCGGGCTCGCGGGCCACGTATTGCGTCTGCTTCATACTGCTCTCCTGCTAGGGGAATTCGTTCTTGTTATGTCCAGCGATGGATTCAGAATTACCTGAGAGCGGGTTGATGTGCAGCAGGTTGAATGGCCTGTGCGTAGGAAATTTCTCTGTAATTCGTAAAGTTATCGTTACGGTTTGACCGCCGTCGCGCATTTTCGGTGATTTTCAGGTTTGAAAAGCCTGGTGCCTGTCACATAATCTTGACAACTATCTACGCGCCTCGGCAGAAAAGTCGTGGCGCTATCCCTTGTGCGAGCGAGCCTGCTCGCGAATGCGATTTGTCTGACACATTAATGTTGAATGTGCCGCCGTCTTCGCGAGCAGGCTCGCTCCCACAGGTTTTGTATTTAACCTTATGACTGGTTTAGCGGGTTTTCTCCTATGCGCATCAAAGTCCACTGCCAGAACCGCATCGGCATCCTGCGCGACATCCTCAATCTGTTGGTGGCGTACGGGATCAACGTCGCGCGCGGTGAGGTCGGTGGTGAGCACGGCAATGCGATCTACCTGCACTGCCCGAATCTGATCAATATCCAGTTCCAGGCGCTGCGACCGAAATTCGAGGCGATCGCTGGGGTGTTCGGCGTCAAGCGGGTAGGGCTGATGCCCAGCGAACGACGGCACATGGAGTTGAACGCCTTGCTCGGCGCGCTGGAGTTTCCGGTGTTGTCGATCGACATGGGCGGCTCGATCGTCGCCGCCAACCGCGCGGCGGCGCAGTTGCTCGGTGTACGGGTCGATGAAGTGCCGGGGATTCCGCTGTCGCGTTACGCCGAGGATTTCGATTTGCCAGAGCTGGTGCGCGCCAACAAATCGCGAATCAACGGCATGCGGGTCAAGGTCAAGGGCGACATCTTTCTGGCTGACATCGCGCCACTGCAATCGGAGCACGACGACAGTGAAGCGATGGCCGGCGCGGTGTTGACCTTGCACCGCGCCGACCGCGTAGGCGAGCGCATCTACAACGTGCGCAAGCAGGAGCTGCGTGGCTTCGACAGCATCTTCCAGAGCTCCAAAGTCATGGCCGCCGTCGTGCGTGAAGCGCGGCGTATGGCCCCGCTGGATGCACCGCTGTTGATTGAAGGCGAAACCGGCACCGGCAAGGAATTGCTCGCGCGTGCCTGTCACCTCGCCAGCCCGCGCGGGCAGTCGCCGCTGATGGCGCTCAACTGCGCAGGCCTGCCGGAGTCGATGGCCGAGACCGAGCTGTTCGGCTACGGCCCCGGCGCCTTCGAAGGGGCGCGGGCCGAAGGCAAGCTCGGCCTGCTGGAATTGACGGCGGGCGGCACGCTGTTTCTCGATGGTGTTGGCGAAATGAGCCCGCGCTTGCAGGTGAAGTTGCTGCGCTTTCTACAGGACGGTTGTTTCCGTCGCGTTGGCAGTGATGAAGAGGTTTACCTGGATGTGCGGGTGATCTGCGCCACCCAGGTGGACTTGTCCGAACTGTGCGCACGCGGCGAGTTTCGCCAGGATTTGTATCACCGCTTGAACGTGCTCTCGCTGCACATCCCGCCGCTGCGCGAATGCCTCGACGGACTGACGCCGCTGGTCGAGCACTTTCTCGATCAGGCCAGTCGGCAGATCGGTTGCTCGCTGCCGAAACTGGCACCGGCAGCGATGGATCGGCTCAGTCATTACCACTGGCCGGGCAACGTGCGGCAGTTGGAAAACGTTTTGTTCCAGGCGGTTTCACTGTGCGATGGCGGCACGGTGAAGGCCGAACATATTCGGCTGCCGGATTACGGCGTGCGTCAGCCGCTTGGTGATTTTTCGCTGGAAGGTGGCTTGGACGAAATTGTCGGGCGCTTCGAGAAAGCGGTGCTGGAGCGGTTGTATTCCGAGCATCCGAGCAGTCGGCAGTTGGGTAAGCGACTTGGGGTTTCACACACCACCATTGCCAACAAGCTGCGTGAATATGAAGTCGGCAAAACCGAGTCGTAGCCCAAACATGTGTGGGTAGTGATGGCCTCTTCGCGAGCAGGCTCGCTCCCACATTTGAAATGCATTCCCCTGTGGGAGCGAGCCTGCTCGCGAAAGCGATAGTCCAGGCAACACCAGCGCCAGACTTTGCCACCTACCGGCATAACACCGCCGGTTTTTCGACTTCGATACATTTCCAATTCCCCCGCAAGATCCTCCAAGTCCTTTGTTTACCGGGTCTTTGTGCGCCAGAAAAAAGTTGGTCTGCAAATTGCTTATGGCTCAGCAGTACAGCGGTGGGCGGCAAACGTCCGGCATGCAGAGGAAAGAGTGTGGACAAGTACCTTTATGTGGCAATGACCGGCGCCAGCCAGAACGCACTGGCGCAGAAGGCTCATGCCAACAACCTGGCGAACATCTCCACCAACGGTTTTCAGCGCGACCTGGAGCAGGCGCGTTCGATGCCGGTGTTCGGTGACAGCTTTCCGGCGCGTGCGTTTGCCATGAGCGAACGGCCCGCCACTGATTTCACCCCAGGCTCGCTGGTGCAGACCGGTCGTGATCTCGACGTCGCCGTGACCGGCAACGGTTTCATTGCCGTGCAGAACCCGAACGGCGGCGAAAGCTACGTGCGCACCGGCAGCCTCAACGTTGACGCCCTCGGCGTTCTGCGCGCCGGCAACGGCATGCCGGTGATCGGCAATGGCGGTCCGATCGCCGTGCCGCCCGAGCAGCAGATCGAAGTCGGTGAAGACGGCACCATCAGTATTCGTGCGATGGGCGAAGGCCCGCGTGTCATGGCGGAAGTCGACCGGATCAAACTGGTCAACCCGGACATCAAGAACATGAACAAGGGCCTCGACGGCTCGATCTACACCAAGGACGGCCAGCCGGCGCCGGCCGATGCCAACGTCAAACTGGTGTCGGGTTTCCTTGAGTCGAGCAACGTCAACGCCGTCGAAGAGATGACTTCGGTGCTGGCATTGGCCAAGCAGTTCGAGTTGCACGTCAAGATGATGAACACCGCCAAAGACGACGACCAGGCCATGGCTCGGGTCTTGCAGATCAGCTAATTATCAGAACGTCGCGCCGAAAATCAGGCGCACGAGGAGAATCGAATGCTTCCGGCTCTATGGGTTGCCAAAACCGGTCTGTCCGCCCAGGACACCAACCTGACCACCATTTCCAACAACCTGGCGAACGTGTCGACCACGGGTTTCAAACGTGATCGCGCCGAGTTCCAGGACTTGCTCTATCAGATCAAGCGTCAGCCAGGCGCTCAGTCGACCCAGGACAGCGAACTGCCGTCGGGTCTGCAACTGGGTACTGGTGTGCGCATCGTCGGCACTCAGAAAAACTTCACCGCCGGCAGTCTGCAAACCACCGAGCAGCCGCTGGATATGGCCATCGACGGTCGCGGTTTCTTCCAGATTCTGCAGCCGGACGGCACCACGTCCTACACCCGTGACGGTACCTTCCACCTCGATTCCAACGGCCAGATCGTTAACGCCAGCGGTTTCGCTCTGGAACCGGCCATCGTCATTCCGAACGATGCCCAGACCTTCACCGTCGGCCGTGACGGCACGGTGTCCATCACTGTCGCTGGCAACGCCGCGTCGCAGGTGATCGGCAACCTGCAAACCGCCGACTTCATCAACCCGGCCGGTCTGCAAGCCGTGGGCAACAACCTGTTCCTGGAAACCGCCGCTTCCGGCGCGCCGCAAGTCGGCACCCCGGGTCTGGCCGGTTTCGGTACCACCCTGCAGAACACCCTGGAAACCTCCAACGTCAGCACTGTTGAAGAGATGGTCAACATGATCACCACTCAGCGCGCTTACGAGATGAACTCCAAGGTGATCTCCACCGCTGACCAGATGCTCTCGTTCGTAACGCAGAATCTGTAATCAAGTCTATGAGGCGGCCATGAGGTCGCCTGCAACACCGTGAGGTAGGGTCATGAATCGCTTTGTATCTGTTCTGGCATTGAGTGGGGTCGTCTCGCTCGCGGGCTGCGTCGCCCCGACGCCCAAGCCCAATGACCCTTACTACGCCCCGGTGTTGCCGCGCACGCCGTTGCCGGCTGCGGCCAATAACGGCTCGATCTATCAGGCCGGCTTCGAGCAGAACCTGTACAGCGACCGCAAGGCTTTCCGGGTCGGTGACATCATCACCATCACCCTGAACGAGCGCACGCAGGCGAGCAAGAACGCCAACTCGCAGATGGACAAGAACAGCGACAACAAGGTCGGTCTGACCTCGTTGTTCGGCTCCAGCCTGACCACCAACAACCCGATCGGCGGCAACGACCTGAGTCTGAACGCCGGCTACAGTGCCGACCGCTCGACCAAGGGCGACGCCAAGTCCGGGCAGAGCAACAGCCTGACCGGTTCGATCACCGTGACCGTCGCTGACGTGCTGCCCAACGGCATCATCGCCGTGCGTGGCGAGAAGTGGCTGACGCTGAACACCGGTGACGAACTGGTGCGCATCGCCGGTCTGGTGCGCGCCGATGACATCGCCACGGACAACACTGTGTCGTCGACCCGGGTCGCCGATGCACGCATCACCTACTCGGGTACCGGCGCGTTTGCCGATACGAGTCAGCCAGGCTGGTTCGACCGTTTCTTCCTCAGCCCGCTGTTCCCTTTCTAGGTGGCTACGTTGAATTTCAAGAGCCTCATGCTGGCTGCGGCGTTGATGTCCGCAGCCTTTGGTGCCCACGCCGAGCGGCTGAAAGATATCGCCAGCATTTCCGGCGTGCGTTCCAACCAGTTGATCGGTTACGGCCTGGTGGTCGGGCTTAACGGCACCGGTGACCAGACGACGCAAACCCCGTTCACCCTGCAGACCTTCAACAACATGCTCTCGCAGTTCGGCATCAAGGTGCCGCCGGGATCGGGCAACGTGCAGTTGAAAAACGTCGCGGCAGTGTCGATCAGTGCTGACTTGCCGGCGTTCGCCAAGCCTGGTCAGCAGGTCGACATCACGGTGTCCTCGATCGGTAACTCCAAGAGCCTGCGCGGCGGCACACTGCTGCTGACCCCGCTCAAGGGTATCGACGGCAACGTCTACGCGGTCGCTCAGGGCAACCTGGTGGTTGGCGGTTTCGACGCCGAGGGCCGTGACGGTTCGAAGATCACCGTCAACGTTCCGTCGGCCGGTCGCATCCCTGGCGGTGCTTCGGTGGAGCGTTCGGTGCCGAGCGGTTTCAATCAGGGCAACAGCCTGACGCTGAACCTCAACCGTTCCGACTTCACCACGGCCAAACGTATCGTCGACAAGATCAACGACATGCTCGGCCCTGGCGTTGCGCAAGCCATCGACGGCGGTTCGATCCGGGTCACCGCGCCGCTCGATCCGAGCCAGCGCGTCGACTACTTGTCGATCCTGGAAAACCTTGAAGTCGATCCGGGTCAGGCAGTGGCGAAAGTCATCATCAACTCGCGTACCGGCACCATCGTCATCGGCCAGAACGTGAAAGTGTCGCCAGCCGCCGTGACCCACGGCAGCCTGACCGTGACCATCACCGAAGACCCGATCGTCAGCCAGCCCGGCCCTCTGTCCAATGGTCAGACCGCTGTCGTGCCGCGCTCGCGGGTGAATGCCGAGCAGGAAGCCAAGCCGATGTTCAAGTTCGGCCCGGGTACCACCCTCGACGAGATCGTCCGTGCGGTGAACCAGGTCGGCGCGGCACCGGGTGACTTGATGGCGATCCTTGAAGCTCTGAAGCAGGCCGGCGCGTTGCAAGCCGACCTGATCGTGATCTGAGGCCGACCCTTATGGACATGCGCAAAAGCGGTCTGGTCAGCAGCAGCGATTCGGGTTCCTACTCGGACCTCAATCGCCTGAACCAGCTCAAGGTCGGCGACAAGAACAGCGATGCGAACCTGCGCAAAGTGGCGCAGGAATTCGAATCGCTGTTCCTCGGCGAGATGCTCAAGTCGATGCGCTCGGCGACCAACGCCTTGGGTGAAGACAATCCGCTGAACACGCCGGCGGCCAAGCAGTATCAGGAAATGTACGACCAGCAACTGGCCGTTTCCATGTCCCGCGAGGGCGGTGGTATCGGTCTGGCCGACGTGCTGATGCGGCAGATGTCGAAGAACAAACCGCTGGCACCGGGTGAGGCTGCGGCCGCGTCCGCTGCCAAGCAGGAAGAGGCCAAGGCGAAAGCTGCGGCCGTGGTCACACCGGTTGCCGCTGGCACCGTTGCTACCAACGGCTCGTTGTCGCGTCTCAATGGCGAGCGCCCGTTGTGGGCATCGCGTTCGGTGAACGCGCCGAACACGCAACTCGCTCATCGCAATGACATGGAAATGATCAACCAGCGTCGTCTGGCCTTGCCACCGAAACTGGCCGATCGTTTGCTTGCCGGGCTGGTGCCCTCAGCTACGCCGGCAGCCGCCACGCAGTTGCCGCCGCGCGCGACCACCGCCGCCACCACCGGCGCCGGCCCGTTGTACAACGGCGACTGGCTGGCGCGCGCCGAGGGCGAAAAAGCCTCGGGCGCACAGATGCAGGTCTACGGTCGCGCCATGGCGCAGATTCCGCTGGCACCGGCGAAAAAAGCCTTCAGTTCCGCCGACGAATTCGTCAACACCATGCTGCCGATGGCCAAGGAAGCGGCCGACCGTATCGGCGTCGATCCGCGTTATCTGGTGGCGCAAGCGGCGCTGGAAACCGGTTGGGGCAAGTCGGTCATGCGTGCCCAGGATGGCAGTAGCAGCCACAACCTGTTCGGCATCAAGGCGAGCAGCAACTGGAAGGGCGATTCGGCCCGGGCGATCACCAGCGAGTTCCGCAATGGCGAGATGGTCAAGGAGACGGCCGAGTTCCGTTCCTACGCCTCGTACAAGGACAGCTTCCACGATCTGGTGACTTTGCTGCAGTCCAATAATCGCTATCAAGATGTCGTGAAGTCTGCCGATAACCCAGAACAGTTTGTACGCGAGTTGCAAAAGGCCGGTTACGCCACCGACCCGAACTACGCAAGCAAGATTTCGCAGATTGCCAAGCAGATGAACAGTTTCCAAAACTACGCTGCGGCGGGTGTCTCCACCACGCCTTTATAAGGCACAAGGTATAAGGTCTGAACCATGAGTTTGCTCAATATCGGGATGTCGGGACTGACGGCCAGCCAGTCCTCTTTGGCTACGACAGGCAACAACATTGCCAACGTCGACACCGCCGGTTATTCACGCCAGCAAACCGTGCAGGGCACCAAATCCTCGCAGCAGTACGGCACCGTGTTTATCGGCACCGGCACGACCCTGGCTGACGTTCGCCGGGTCTACAACTCTTACCTGGAATCCCAGCTGCACACGGCAACTTCGCTCAACAGCGAAGCAGCGTCATACCTCGCGCAGGCGACGCCGCTGGACTCCACGTTGTCCGACACCAACACCGGCCTGACCGGTGTGCTGCAAAAGTTCTTCACGACGATGCAGGGCGTGTCGACGTCTGCGACCGATGACACCTCGCGTCAATCGGTGCTGACCGGTGCGCAAGCGCTGACCAGCCGCTTCAACTCCATCGCCAAACAGCTCAACGACCAGAACACCACCATCAACGGCAGCCTTGGCGACATGGCGGCCCAGGTGAACAAGCTGGCCACCTCGATTGCCAACCTGAACCAGAAGATCGGTGAGATCTCCACCAGCGGTGGTGCGCCGAACGATTTGCTCGACAGCCGTAACGAAGCCGTGCGCCAGTTGTCCGAGCTGACCGGCGCGCAGGTCGTCGAGCGCGGCAGCAGCTTCGACATCTACGTCGGTAGCGGCCAGCCCCTGGTCATTGGCAACTCCGCCAACTCCCTGAGCACTGTGCCGCTCAAGGATGATCCATCGCGCATGGGCATCCAGATGGATCGCGGCTCGAGCACCATCGACATCACCTCGGTGATCAGCGGTGGCGAAATCGGTGGTCTGCTGACTTATCGCAAAGAAGTTCTCGATCCGTCGCTCAATGAGCTGGGCCGTGTGGCCCTGGTGATCGCTGATCAGGTCAACAGCCAGCAAGCCCAGGGCATCGACAAGAACGGTGACTTCGGCGCAGCGCTGTTCAACAACATCAACAGTGCCGCGCTGATCAGCCAGCGCAGCATCGCGAAGGATGGCAACAGCGCAGGTTCGGGCAACCTCGATGTGACCATCAAGGACAGCGGCAAGCTGACCACCAGCGATTATCAGGTCACGTTCACCAGCGCCACCGACTACTCGGTCAAGCGCTCCGACGGTACCGATCTGGGCACCTTCAGCACCACCACCAATCCGCCGCCAGTGATCGACGGTTTCACCCTTGCGCTCAAGGGTGGGGCGTTGAGTGCCGGTGACAGCTTCAAAGTGACGCCGACCCGCAATGCGGCCGCGAGCATCCAGACGGTGCTCACCGATCCGAAGAAAATTGCTGCGGCCGGTCCGTTGACCGGTGTGGCCAGCGCCAACGGTCTGGGCAATTACACCCAGCCGACACTCAGCTCCAAAATCGATATCTACAACCCGACTGCCCAGGCTGACATGCAGGCGGCGCTGAAAAACTCGACGCCGGTCAAACTGGTGTT
Organism: Pseudomonas sp. CH61; assembly: GCF_059429415.1. NCBI lineage: Bacteria > Pseudomonadati > Pseudomonadota > Gammaproteobacteria > Pseudomonadales > Pseudomonadaceae > Pseudomonas > Pseudomonas sp. CH61. The sequence continues at coordinate 947,476 of NZ_CM182098.1, forward strand.
CGGTGCGGTCTCCGGGGGCAGCCAGTCTTACACTTTTGTGGATGCCAAGGGCGGCCTCATCAGCAGCGGCACCATCGTTCCCGGTCAATCGAACACGCTGGACCTGAAAGTCGGCATCGTCGATGCCAGCGGCAACCCGGTACTGGACACCAGCGTCACGCCGAACGTGCAGAAAACCTTCTCGGTGCAGACCACCGTTGGCGGCACGCCGAAGCCGGGCGAAACCTTCACCATGAACCTGACCGGTGCGGCGTCTTCGGACAACCGCAACGCGCAAGCGCTGGTTGGCCTGCAAACTGCGCAGACCGTCGATACCGGTTCGGCGAGCAAGGGCATCAGCCTGACCGACGCCTACAACAAGCTGGTGACCAACGTCGGTACCAAAACCGCTCAAGGCAAGTCCGACAGCACCGCGACCACAGCGATACTGGATAACGCCAAAGGCGCGCGCGACTCGCTGTCCGGGGTCAACCTGGATGAAGAAACCGGCAACCTGGTCAAATACCAGCAGTACTACACAGCGTCCTCGCAGATCATCAAAGCTGCGCAGGAAACTTTCGCCACGCTGATCAACAGCCTTTAAGGAGTCGTAATTCATGCGCATTTCCACCGCCCAGTATTACGGCACGCAAGCGTCGGACTATCAACGTAACTTCAACAAGGCTGTGGCTACCGCCAGCGAGGCGAGCAGTCTGCAGCGCATCACCAACGCCTCCGATGATCCGATCGGCGCCGGTCGGTTGCTGCAACTGGGCCAGCAGGCCGCGATGCTGGATCAGTACAAGACCAACGTCGACACCACCAAGAATTCGTTGAATGTGCAGGAGTCCACGCTGGATTCCATCACCACCGCACTGGCGCGCGCCAAGGAACTCGCCCTGGCCGCCAACACCGGCACGCGTACCGACAAGGATCGCCAGGCTTACGCTGCGGAACTGAGTCAGATCCAGCAACAAGTGCTGGGCCTGATGAACTCCAAGGATGCCAACGGCAACTACATGTTCTCCGGTTCGAAGACCGATACCGCGCCGTACTCACAGAATGCCGACGGCACTTACACCTACAACGGTGACCAGACCACGATCAACCTGGGCATCGGCGACGGTATGACGGTCGGTACCAACACCACCGGTTGGGATGCCTTTCAGCAGACCATCAACACCGGCCGCACCAGCACCAACATGACGGCTCCGGCAGTGGATGACGGCCGTGTCGTGCTGTCCAGCGGTACCGTTGGCAATGTTGCCACGTACAACTCCAAGTTCTCCGGTGGTCAGCCGTACACCGTTAGCTTCGTCAGCAGCACCCAGCTGCAAATTACCGACGCGCTGGGTAACGACGTGACGGCCGAAGCCAGCCAGAATGGCGCGATCGTCAACACCACCGGCACCAACCAGACGGTCAGTTTCCGTGGTGTCGACCTGAAGCTGAACATCAACCTGAAAGCGGGTGACACCAACCCGGACGCGGTCATTGCCGGACACAGCTTCCAGTTGTCGACCCAGCCGGATTCGTTCACCACCGCGCGCAGCCCGGGTAACCCGTCTACTGCGGTGATTACCGGTTCGACCATCACCGACCAGTCGGCCTATACAAACGCCTTCCCGCAAGGCGGCGCGGTGCTCAAGTTCACCAGCGCCACGGCGTTCGATCTGTATGCGGCGCCAGTCACTGCGGACAGCAAACCCGTGTCGTCCGGCACCGTGGCTGGCGGCAACGCGACCGCTGCGGGCGTGACTTTCGCGCTGGGCAACACGCCGGCCGCTGGCGATCAGTTCTCGATCCAGCCGAACAATCACCAGACCCAGAACGTGCTCGACACCCTGGGCCAGATGATTACGGCGTTGAATATGCCGATCGACGGTGATGATGTTGCCAAGCAGAAGTTTCAGGGTGTCATGGAGTCGGGTCTCGGCAACATCGACGCCGCCACCAACCAGATTGGCGCTTCTGTCACCACCATTGGTGCCCGTGGCCAGGCGCTGGAGATGCAAACCGCGACCAACCAGAGCCTGAGCACGGCGAACACCACGACCCAAGGCTCGATCCGTGATTCGGATCCCGCCGAAGTCATGACCCGCCTGACCCTGCAGCAGACCATGTTGCAAGCCGCGCAGTTGGCGTTCAGCAAGATCAGCCAGTTGGGTCTGTTCAACAAGATCTGACGGTTAACGGGCGTGTGAGCGCCCGTTTGCTCTATCCCTCAAGTAATGTTTTTTGCGGTTTCAAGGGCTCGCTTTACCGAGCGGGCTCGTACCGCCTGTGAGCCCGCCGTGAATTCACTCCCTCTCGTCAGCCTTGTCATTCCCGCCTTCAATCCACGCTTTTTCGAGCGTGCGTTGCGCAGCGCCGTCGGCCAAGGCTATGGCCATCTGGAAATCATCGTTTGCGATGACAGTCGTGGCATCGAGATTGAAACCATCGTCTCGAATGTCGGCGAGGAGACCGGCGTCGCCGTGCGTTATGTACGCAACCCGCGCACGTTGGGACTGGTCGGCAACCTGAAAGCCTGCCTGGATCAGGCGCAGGGCGAATTCATCAAGTTTCTGTGTGACGATGATCTGCTCTATTCCGCCTGTATCGAGCAGCAGGCGCACGAGATGCGCCGCGCCGAGGTCAGTCTGGTGCTGGCCCAGCGACTGCTCTGGGACGCGAACGACATCATCCTGCCTGCGCGTCTGGAAAACACTTCGCTGTCGCCGGTCAGTGGCCTGTTCAAGGGTGACGATCTACTGGCGATATTCGAAAAATTCCCGGTCAACGTTCTCGGCGGATTCAGCAACGCGCTGTTTCGCCGCGCGGACGTCGCCGAGCTGCTGCCGGCATTGACCGAGGAGGGCGGCTGCTTCGTCGCGAGCCTGGATTTCGCCTTGTATATCTGCCTGCTGCGCCGCGGCAACCTGGCGGTGTCGAACAATGTACTGAGCGCCGAGCGCCTTTATCCGGAGCGGCTGAGTGCGCAACAACCGATGAAGGACGCGATGGACGTCGAGCGCGAGTGGCTCTCGCAAATGCTCAAAGTCCGCAACGGTGAGTCGGCGCCGGCGCCAGGCTGGGTGCGTTACATCCCGCTGGCAAAGGCTGATGAGTCGCCAAGGGTTTGGGATGAGCTGCCGTTGAGTCGCACCCTGGGTTCCCGGCAGAGCCGCCAGGAGTGTGGCGTCGGGGTGGACAGCCTGAGTTTCGGCGAGCTTTATGCGCAATGGCTGGAGTGCCGGGTGCTGACCGAAGGGCAGCGCAAGATGCTGCCGGAAACCATCGCCGGTTGGTCGCACCAGCCGCGAATCGTGCCGGTCATCATCGACGACAAAGGCAGTCGCGCCGGTGTAGAGCGTACGCTGGAGGCCCTGGCCAATCAGGATTACCCGGCGGAACTGGTGCTGGTACTGTCCGCCTCCTGCTCCGAAGCGGAGCTGGATGGCCGTGTGTTTCGACTGCCGCTGCAAGACGACGGGCTGGAGCAGCTCAACACCTTGCTGCCGCAACTGGAAGGCGCCGACTGGTTCTACCTGCTGCAACCCGGTGATCGCCCGGTGGCTACGGCGTTGCTGATCATGGCTGACCGGATCGCGCATTCGCGGACTTTCACTTGCCTGTACAGCGACGAAGGCAGTCTGCGCAATGGCGAGTCGGCAGAGCCTGCGTTCAAGCCGGATTTCAACCTCGACCTCATGCGCAGCTACCCCTACGTCGGGCGGGCGCTGGCGTTCAAGCGCGAGCGGGTTCTGGAGTTGGGAGGGCTGGCGTCTGACTTTGCCCAACTGGCGCCTCACGACCTGCTCTGGCGGATGGTCGAGAACGACGGCACTCAGGTGGTCGGGCATATCGCCGAAGTGTTGCTCGAATCGAAATTCGATCTGTCCCAATGGCTCACCGATGCGGGTGTGCTGGAACAGAATCCACGGCTGCTCGATGCGCATCTGCAGCGTTTGGGGATTGCCTACGAGACCCGGCGTGAGGGCCGTGAGCTGCTCAATCGGGTCGATTATCGTCACGCCCGCCGCCCGTTGGTCTCGGTGATCATCGTCGCTCAGGATCAGACGGCAGCCTTGCAGCGTTGTGTCGAAACGCTGCTGGAAAAAACCGCTTACACCGAGTACGAAATTCTCCTGGTCGATAGCGGTAGTGAAACCGCCGAGGCGCGGGCCTGGCTCGACGGCATGGGACAGTTGGGCGGTGAGCGGATTCGTGTGTTGCGCTGCCTGCAAAAGAACAACCCTGCCGCCATTCACAACTTTGCCGTGAGCCAGGCGCGTGGCGAGTACGTGTTGCTGCTCAACGCTTTTGCGGTGATCACTCAAGCCGATTGGCTCGACGAATTGCTCAATCATGCGCAGCGCCCGGAAGTCGGAGTGGTCGGCGCCAAGTTGTTCGATCCGGACGGCGGGATCTTGCATGCCGGCCTGATTCTCGGTTTGCAGGGGCCGGCCGGGCTGCCGTTCCTGGGGCAACCGATGCAGTCGGAGGGCTATATGTTCCGACTGCAGGCGGTGCAGGATCTGAGCGCCGTCGGCGGTGACTGCCTGATGGTTCGCAAGTCGGTCTTCGAGGAGGTCGCGGGGCTCGACGAGCAGGACTTGAAGATCGCGTACAACGTCGTGGATCTGTGCCTGCGTATCGGCCGCGAAGGTTACCTGGTGGTGTGGAATCCGCATGCCAGGCTGGCGCTGGGCACACGCCCGAGCGCCGTGGCAACGAGCGAAGAGCAACAACAGCACGAGCGCGAGCAGGATACTTTTTACCAGCGCTGGTTGCCGCTGATTGCGCGCGATCCGGCCTACAACGTCAACCTTGCGCTACAGGGGATCGGGGCCACCAACTTCAGTCTCGAACCGGGTCTGCTGAGCGGCTGGCGTGCGTTTTCCAAGTCGAGTCTGCCCAACGTGCTCGTGGTACCGATCAACGCCTCTGCCATCGGCCATTACCGCATGAGTCAGCCGATGATCGAGCTGGAGGCGGCCAACCGGGTCGAGGGGCGCATCTGTTACGGCTTGCCGTCGATCGTCGACATTGAGCGTCAGGCGCCCGACGTGATTGTGCTGCAGGGGCGCTACTCGGAGCACGCCATCGATGAAATCCCGCCCCTGAAGAAGTATTTCAGCGCCCGGCGTATTTTCGAACTGGATGACTATGTCATCGACGTTCCTCATCGCAATGCCCACATCCGCAACATGCCGAACAAGCAGGACATGGAGCGCATGGTGCGTCGAGCGATCGGCCTCTGCGATCGGGTGGTCGTGTCGACGCAGCCACTGGCCAATGCGCTGTCGGACATGCACCACGACATTCGTGTGGTGCCGAACATGCTCGCCAAAGACCTCTGGAGCAACCTGCGCAGCCAGCGGCGTACGTCGAAAAAGCCACGGGTCGGTTGGGGCGGTGGTACCAGTCACCACGGCGACCTGGCCGTGATTGCGGAGGTGGTTCGCGAGCTGGCCAATGAAGTCGACTGGGTGTTCTTCGGCATGTGCCCGGATGACCTGCGTCCGTACATGCATGAATTCCACGGGGTGATCCCGCTTGACGTGTATCCGGCGAAACTGGCCAGCCTCAACCTCGATCTGGCCCTCGCACCGCTGGAGTTCCACATCTTCAACGACTGCAAGAGCAACCTGCGGCTGCTGGAGTACGGCGCTTGCGGCTACCCGGTGATCTGCACTGACACCGAAGCCTATCGCGGCTACCTGCCGTGTACGCGGGTCAAGACCAACACCACCGATGAGTGGCTGCAGGCGATCCGCATGCACCTGGCCGATCCGGATGCCAGCTATCGCATGGGCGACGAGTTGCGTGAGGTGGTGTTGCGCGATTACGTGCTGCGTGGCGATAACCTGCGCTATTGGGAAAATGGCTGGCTGGCGGACTGATCCGCCCGCAGGTATCAAAAACTCGACCTTTAAAGTGAATGCCAGTCAGCCTGTCTGACTGGCATTTTTGTTTCTGATCGGACGCTTCTGTGCTTTTAACCGGATGGCCGAGGGTACGCACGCTCCTCACATCGGTGCACAGCACTTGAGACCTTGGTGTGCTGAGTGGCTCATTCCGATAGTCATCACAAATCGCTTTTATTGCGCAGGCGTAATCAGCGACCCGTCTTACAGGTACCAGAGATGCGCCTTACATAAAATCATCGACCCTCTTGATAGCGTGCTGGCAAGTTCTCGCGAGCACAGACCAAGGACGGTTTGAACGCCGCGCTTTTTTCCTCTTTGCTTAAGGATAAGCGTATGTTCCGGTCGGCCAATGCGGCGCATTTTGCGTTGCACATTCCTGCTATCCGTCACGACTTCAAGGTGCTGGCCTTCAGCGGCACCGAAGCGATCAGCACCCTCTACGGCATTCACATTGAACTGGTCAGCGAATATCCGGATTTCGATTTGGAGAGCTTGCTCAGCCAACCGGCGTTTCTGCAATTTGGCCACAACGGTGAAGGCATTCATGGGCGTATCGAAGACGTCCTGGTCGGTGAGGCCGGCAAGCGCCTGACCCGCTATCACCTGACACTGGTGCCGGCGCTGTATTACTTGCAGTTCAGCCACGATCAGCGGATTTTCCAGCAGCGCACGGTGCCGCAGATCATCGCGCAGGTGCTCAAGAAACATGGCATTCAAGGTGATGCATTCACCTTTCACGTTACTGCGAACCTGCCTCGTGATTACTGCACTCAGTACGCGGAATCAGATTTTGAATTCATCCAGAGGTTATGCGCGGAGGACGGCATCGCCTGGCATCACCAGCACTCGGCGGACGGCCATTTGCTGGTGTTCACCGATGATCAAGTGTTCCTGCCCACACTCGGTGCCACGCCCTATCAACAAGACTCCGGCATGGTCGCCGAGCACTCGGTGGTCAGCCGCTTCAGTGTGCGAACCAGCACCCGCACCAGCACCATCACCCGTCGCGACTATGACCTCAAACGCCCGAGTCTACTGCTCGAAAGTAGATTCACCGCCGACTTCACTCCGGCGCTGGAGGACTACCGATACCCGTTACTGATCGAGAACGAAAAGCGCGGCAAGCAGTTGGCCCGGCAGGCGCTGGAGCGCCATCGCAGCGACTATGAATTGGGCGAAGGTCAAAGCGATCAAGCGAACCTGCGTAGCGGGCACTTATTCGAACTGACCGAACACCCGCGTAAAAGCTGCAATGATTTATGGCTCTTGCTCAGCGTTACCCACGAGGGCCGACAGCCCCAAGTGCTGGAAGAGTCCGTCACCAGCGACGTCAAAGCCGCCGATGGTTTCACTCAGGGTTATCGCAACACCTTCAGCGTGATTCCCGCCGAGGTGGTGTTTCGCCCACCGTTGCCAGCACCACGTCGGTCGCTGGTCTGCCAGACGGCAAAAGTGACGGGGCCGCCCGGCGAAGAAATCTACTGCGATGAATTTGGCCGCGTGAAGTGCGAGTTCCATTGGGATCGCGCCGAACTCAACAGTGAAAGCAGCAGTTGCTGGCTTCGGGTTTCGACGAGTTGGGCGGGTGAAAGCTTCGGTTCGGTGACTGTTCCGCGCATCGGCATGGAAGTGCTGGTGACCTTTCTTGAAGGCGATCCCGATCAACCGCTGATCACTGGCTGCATCGCCAACAAGGTCATGGCCACGCCGTACACCTTGCCCGAGCACAAGACCAGAGCCGTACTGCGCAGCCACAGCTCACCACACACCGGCGGCTACAACGAAGTGATGATCGAAGACCGTGCCGGCCAGGAAAAAATCTACCTTCGCGCCGAGCGTGATTTCGAACAACTGATCCTCAATGACAGCCACAGCCTGATCCGTCATGACCGCATCGAACAGGTCGACAACCACAGCACCAGCCTGATCAAGGCTGATGAACGGCACACCACTGAGGGTATGCGTAACACCGTCATCGGCACCGACGACGTGCTCAGCATCAGTGGCAATAGCAGCACCACGGCGGACGGCACGCTGGTGATTCAGGCTGGCCTGCATGCACGCGTTACGGCCAGTCATGTGGTGATTGATGCCGGTACGAGCCTGACGCTGTCGGCCGGCGGTCATCACATCGTGATCAATTCGGGCGGGATCTTCAGCAGTGTCGCCATCGTCGAGGGCGGGGCGCCAGTGGTCGGAGTGGCGGCGTTGTCTGCGCTGCCAACTGCCGCAATCACCCCTCAAGCCCCCGTATTAGTGCAATCGCAGCGTCTGGCCCTGTTGGCCAAAAGACCGATCTGCGCTGTTTGCGAAGCCGCTCAACAACAGCGCGGAGATGCCGATGCTTGAATTTCCTTCCTTACCCGATGATCTGCCATGGTCGGTGCCGGCTTACTTGCTGCTGGATGGGGTCAGTGTCCCCAACCTGCCGCAATGCCTGCGCCGCTGGGACAACCCGGTTTATTGCCTCTACCAAGGCACACGCTGGCAGGAGCTGGCAGATATCTCGCCGTACTTGATCACGCTCAAAGGCGCAGACGATCCGCTGCTGACGTACTTTCAGGAAAACGCCGCGCTGGAATGGGGCTTTCTGCTATTCAGCGATGTCGATGCGCTAACGCTCTGCAAACACTGGCGTCGTCTGCTCACCGTCAAACATCCGAGCACAGTGGAAGTCATGCTGCGCGTTGCGGATCCAGCGGTCATGCATCCATTGCTCGACCTTGCGCAGCAGGTCAACAGCGCACGCTGGTTTGGTCCGGTCCAGCACCTGTGTCTGCCCGATGGGCTTCAGGCCATCTGGCTTCAACATCAACGTGCAGATCATGCAGCTTCCGACACCTGCGATATCTATCAGTTGACCGAACAGGAACTCACCGCTCTGGGAGAGGCGCAGTTTCATCAGTCGGTGCTCAGCCTCAACAATCACTTGCAGCGGTATTTCCCCGGATTCATGGCGTCCTGCTCAGCCCGGAAGCGCCTTCGATTTGCCGAAAAAACAGCACAGGACGCCTATCAACAAGGCTTCACCTCAGAACAGGAAGTCACTCTCTACGCCAATGTATTGGGCTATCTGGCCGGGCAACCCTTGCAGAACCATCCGGACATTGTCGAGCTGCTGACAGTGCCGTCACCGCAATCCTCGATGAGCCGCGTGCAACGCGCTGCCGAGCTGGCGCATGAGCGCTCGATTCAGCAGCCGGGAGACTTGCCATGACAGCCGCCGCCAATATCGCTGCCCTCACCAAAAGCGCCCAAGACATCCGCTCACCCATGGGCCAATGTTCCTTGATGAGCGAAAAAGTGCAGTTGCTGCCGCTGCGCTACGGTCTGGTTGAAAACCTCGATGCCTCAGCCGAACTGAACGTACCGCTCAAGCTCGACAGCCAGCCTTTGGGCATACGGCTGCTGCGTGACGGTTACCTGTACATCATCGATAGCGGCAGCGGTTATCTACATGAATACCGCATTGAACAAGGGCAAATCAGCAAACTGGTGTGGAAAGGCCAGGAAGTGGCCAGCGACACACGCACCACGTCGGTTGGCGAGCCGCAATTGGTTTTCCCCCGGCAAGACACGTTGTTCGCCAGCTATTCGGAAATTCAGTGGACGGCCTACAAATGTTCGCAAGTGCTCAAGGACGCTACTGAGCGTGAGCACTGGATGCAACGCGTTGAACTGGCGAGTGCCTGTCCGGACAAGGGCGGCACGAACCTGCTGAGCCAGCGTCAGACGAAAACCTGGCTGGCCGAGGTCGCTGAAAAACCCGCGACAATCGATCTGCCCGAAGGCGCCAACCCACAAGAGCGCCAGCCCTACGTCTGGGAGGACACACCACTGTTCAAGGGCACGGCAATAGAAACCCTCACCAGCCAGGTGCTGGGGGCTTATCAGAACGATTACCTGTTTCTGGTTTTGCGCGACGACTTCGGCGTGATGCGTGATCTGGCCAGCGCCCAGCTGAACGTCGCGGACTGGCTCGATCAATGGAGCAGCGATGATGCCGCCCAGCGCCAGTACCTCACTGGCGCCTACATTCAGTCGTTGTACGAAATGAGCCCGGCACGCCTTGAAGCGCTGGCCAGCACCGACCCCGATGTCAAAGCCCTGAAGGATGAAACCAACGCTGAGCAGCAGGCGGCCGTTCAGGACTACCTGCGGGCCAAGCGTGACCATGCCGGGCCGCCAATCTTTGGCGACGAGGCTCATTGGCGAAAAGCGGCGATGAGCGATCCGTACGCCCGCGCCGCCGTCGACCTGCAGGACGCATTAGGTCAAGTGCTTTGGCAAAAACACCAGGGCACGATCACCGCACTGCACTTGCAAACCTGGGAGGCGCTGTTCGGCAGGGAAATCGGCCAGCGTGGCATCGACCACCTGATCAACCGCAGCGACATGCAGGCGTTCGTCAGCCGGCAGCAGACGCTGCTGAGCCATTGGCACAAGCGCCTGCAGGCCATTCGTGACGATCGCCTGAACATGATCGTCGCCGGCCACTTTCATCGAGCGGCGTGGTACTACGACTTTCACAACGACGAGCAGATCCGCCATCGCCTCGAAACCGAATTCCTCTGCGTGGCCGCGCTGTGCTGGAACCGCGAAGCCACGGAAAAACTGGCGATCTATCTGGAAAGCAACCTGCTCACCGTCGTGCCGGGGCTGGAGACCCTGACCCTGGCTGATCAGATGGATGTGAGTAAAAAACTCATGGACCTGAGTAACTTCTCGATCAAGGCCGCGACCGCACCGGACAGCCTGGCCGCTGTGGAGGTGCTGACCAACCAGTTCAGGATTTTGATGAATGAGCGGTTGCCGAACTTTGCGGATTTGAATACGCGGTTCAGTGGGCTGCAGAGTTTGTTGGATGGGGCGTATAACCCGGCGAGGCAGCTCAGCATTTCGGACGAGTTGGACACGGCTCATACAGCATTCAGGCAGCGACAAAACGTCGACCCCAACAGCTTCATCCGTGGCCTTGGCATTTCAACGCGCCTGCAACTGTTGCGCGAGTTTTCTCGTAGCGGCTTGACCCTGCGGGCGGCGTCGGCGTCCGAATTCCAGGCGTTCAACCAGACCCGTGATGCTGCGCTCGACCTGCGTCGTCAGCTCAAGGACAGCTACAAACTGCGTCAGCGCGAGTTGTCGCGGCAAATCCACGGCCTGGCCCCGCCCGGCAGCGAGCAAGTGCACAACCAGCGCATCAATCAGCTCAGGGTCGCGCTGGTGCCGCTGGAGGAAAACCTCAGCCGCGCCCTGACCGTCGGCTCCAGCGGGCCGGGGCAAATCGGCACGGTGATCGATGGCATGGCCCCGGCGTTGCGTGAAGAAATGCAGCGTACCGTGCGTGATTTCCGCGCGACGGGGACGTTTGGCAAGCCGATGGCGAGTGCGCTGAAATCCAAGGGCGACGGGATTGCGTTGTTGCTGTTTGTTTATCAGGGGCAGAAGTTTGTTGAGGCGCTGAGTTCAATACTGAAAAAGGATGATCGTTCATTAGCTGATAAGGCGGTTTTCGCTGAATCCTTGATTGGAGTGTCGGCGGCAGGTTTTGCGGCGGTACAGGGGCTGTCGGTGACGATCCTTCAGGCGCATATCGAGCAAATGGACAGTGCCGCTGGAAAACTCAACACCATGAGCCGTCTGGGGCGTTGGGCCGGTATAACCGGCGACGCTGCCTTTATAACAGGTGGTCTGGCTGCGATCTTCGACCTTGGTAAACACTCCTTGCAATGGACCAAAGCATTGGCTGATGGCAACCATCAGGTTCTCGCGGCAACAACCTTGCAAATCGCCGGTGACGGCGTTCTTGTGGGCACCAACACTTGGGGGGCCAAGCACACAACGTCGATTATCAGCGAGATACTTAAAAAACCTACTGAGCTGCGGGCGTTAGCTTGGGCCGAAGCCAGCCCTCGGCTGTTGAGCATCGCCGCGCAAGCCAACCTCGTAGGCTTGATCGGCACCGCCCTGCAACTGCTTGGCGAAGGGCTATATAACTACTTCCATCTGGATGCCCTGCAAAAATGGCTACAAGCCAGTGCTTGGGGTACGGCCAACCTGCGACGTAGCCTGCCAGAGGACTGGAGTGCATTGGCAACGGTGGTCCAACAACCGACCTGCGAACTGATTCGCGAGGGGAAGCGTACTTTCTTGCAACTGAGATTACCCGGCGTGCGCACCCGTGAAATGGACAGCCGCAAAATGCAACTGTTGGCCTATCAGCAAACCCGCGGGACACTGATCCCCGGCCCCTACAACAGCCAGTTGTCACCCCGGCGCTGGCAGGAGTGCAGCGCCGCATGGGCCGCAGTCGCCGTGGTCGTCAGTCAGGAAGACGAGGCACTCACCCTGCAGTTGCCAATCGCCGATGCCTTGCAAACGACGGACTTCGCTCTGGCCCTGAATATTGGATACCAGTTGGAAGCCGAGCGTGATCTGATCCATCGCACTTGTTTTGTCCTGCGTGATCTGCGCATCGCCACTGAGCGTGGTGTACGGTTGCCGGCCCAAGGGCGGTTTACACTCGACCCTGTTGAAACCTTGCCCAACGGATTCAGCAAGACCCCGTACTGGTTGTTCACCCGAGACGAAATGGCGACTGTCGATGTTTAGCAAACTGTTCAAACGCAAAAACAAACCAGAAACCACAAAGCCGGCGCCGGACATTCGCAGCCAGCGGCCCAGTGCTGGAGAGTTAAGGGTTAAAGGTTTTAATGAAACGTTGTTCCTTGCGCCGTTGCCGGTTTACACCGGACAAGCGCAAGTGTCTCGGCGTAATTTTTCGGAGATGAATGAGACTTTTCTGGAGTTGGGGGGAAGCAACTGCGGAATGGTTGAGTTAGGGAAGAGATTGGCGATTCAAATCTGGCTTGTATTGTTTATCGCCTTTATAGCACCGAGCCTGCTCGTCATGTACGGGGCGCTCTTTTATCCAGAAAACTTCAGGGACCCTGTTCATGAGCTACTAACTTTCTTTCAAGTTGGCGTCGTGGTTTGCCTTTTATCCATGATCCCCCTTGGTGGCTTCATCTACGGCATGCTGTCCAACGTCCGCACCCTAGCCAAAAGCTATCCGGTGCGCTTCAACCGCCAACGCCGCGAAGTCTGCTACATCGACGACACCACCCATCGCGTCCTCATCGTGCCGTGGGAAAGCGTGGTGGCGTGGGTCGCTCGCAGTCAGGGTGTCACCAGCTACGGCGCCACGCGCGATTACACTTTCGGCATGGGGTTGGAGGACGACGAGCACGACACCGTACAATTCATCCTCTCGGCCCAACCCAGTGACGCGCATGCACTGGGCATGTGGACGTCGATTCGCAATTACATGGAAGACGGGGAGTTGGTGGATACACCAAACCCCATGCTCGCGGCGCTGGGCATCACTTTGAGCGAAGACGAACTCAAACCGTATGAAGGGTTGCATACGTTTGAAATCGAACGCCTCGACGCCAGAGCATTGGGTCGATTGGACGACGGCGGTGGGCACCTGACTGCCGAAGAACGAAAGCGTTGGGGCTACTCCAAGCGCACGCCATGGCCCCTGCGCTGGTGGTACGTCCGCCGCGTGCTGACGTTCTGGAAAATGCCCTACCTGATCGCCGAGTGGGCCCACCGAAAGGGCCGCCCGACCCTGCCGCAAAGCGTGCAAGCCTGGTCGCAACCCCTGCCGCCCGAGCAATGGGCCAAACCCAGCGCGGCCCTGCAAAAAGCCAACGCCCAAGTCAAAACTGCCATGGATAAAAAGGGTGTCAACTTCGTCGATGCCTGCAAAGCGGCCGGGTTGCATTGAGCAAGGCCCCGTACTGATTGTTCACCCGCGACGAAATGGCGACTGTCGATGTTTAGCAAACTGTTCAAACGCAAAAACAAACCAGAAACCACAGAGCCGGCGCCGGACATTCGTAGCCGACGGCCGAGTGCGGGCGAACTGCGGGTCAGGGGCTTGAACGAAACACTGTTTCTGGCGCCGTTGCCGGTTTACACCGGGCAGGCACAGGTGTCTCGTCGTACTTTCTCGGCGATGAACGAGATCTATCTGGAGCTAGGCGGAAGTAATTTCGGAATGGTTGAGTTGGGAAAGAGATTGGCCATCCAAATATGGTTCGCCTTCGCCTTAGCTTTTATCGCGCCTGTACTCATTTGTTTATGGCTCGTTATTGCAAGTCCTCCAGAGATTGACCGTAAGTTTTTCGACATTATTTGGGATGTAGCACAAGTGTTCGCGACAGGTTCGCTTTTACTCATCATTCCCATCGGCGCCTTCATCTACGGCATGCTCTCCAACGTCCGCACCCTAGCCAAAAGCTACCCCGTGCGCTTCAACCGCCAACGCCGCGAAGTCTGCTACATCGACGACACCACCCATCGCGTCCTCATCGTGCCGTGGGAAAGCGTAGTGGCGTGGGTCGCTCGCAGTCAGGGTGTCACCAGCTACGGCGCCATGCGCGATTACACCTTCGGCATGGGGCTGGAGGACGACGAGCACGACACCGTGCAATTCATCCTCTCGGCCCAACCCAGTGACGCGCATGCACTGGGCATGTGGACGTCGATTCGCAATTACATGGAAGAAGGGGAGTTGGTGGATACGCCAAGCCCCATGCTGGCGGCGCTGGGCATCACTTTGAGCGAAGACGAACTCAAACCGTATGAAGGGCTGCACACGTTTGAAATCGAACGCCTCGACGCCCGATTTATGGGCGATCTCGATGACGGCATGGATGATGACTATCGCAAGCGTTATGGATACCCACAACCCACGAGATGGCCCCTGCGCTGGTGGTACGTCCGCCGCGTTCTGACGTTCTGGAAAATGCCCTACCTGATCGCCGAGTGGGCCCACCGCAAGGGCCGCCCGACCCTGCCGCAAAGCGTGCAAGCCTGGTCGCAACCCCTGCCGCCCGAGCAGTGGGCCAAACCCAGCGCGGCCCTGCAAAAAGCCAACGCCCAGGTCAAAACTGCCATGGATAAAAAGGGTGTGAATTTCGTCGATGCCTGCAAAGCGGCAGGGTTGCATTGAGCAAGGCCCCGTACGGGTTGTTTCAATCGCTCAACGCCCATGGCGTGGCTCAATGAAAGGAATGAATCCACCGCCGGATTCATTCTTTTTTTTGCTTCATCTTCCGCTGACACAATACCTGTCGAGCTGGCGCGTTTCCTGCAAGTCCCCCTCAAATCGCCATAAAACGAGCGCTCGCGGTCATTGCCCCTGCGCCCGAAACGGCAGAAAGGTTTAGCCAGAAGGCCGCAACGCTCAAGAAAGCGACGCGCAGCGCTGTGACGAACGAGAGGGGAGAGGATGAAGGCAGTTATTTTGGCGGGTGGTCTGGGCACGCGCATCAGTGAAGAGTCGCACCTCAAGCCCAAGCCGATGATCGAGATTGGCGGCAAGCCAATTCTCTGGCACATCATGAAGCAGTACTCCGCCCATGGGATTCACGACTTCGTGATTTGCCTGGGCTACAAGGGGTACGCGATCAAGGATTTCTTCGCCAACTACTTCCTGCACACCTCCGATGTGACCTTCGACATGCGTGAAAACCGCATGGACGTTCACCAGAATTACAGCGAGCCATGGCGTGTGACGCTGATCGATACCGGTGAAGAAACCATGACCGGTGGCCGCCTGGGGCGAGCCGCGCGCTATCTGGAAGATGAGGAAGCCTTCTGCTTCACCTATGGCGACGGCGTTTCCGATTTGAACATCAGCGCGTTGGTCGATTTCCACCTGACTCACGGCAAACTGGCCACCGTCACCGCCGTACAACCGCCGGGACGCTACGGTGCGCTGGATCGCGAAGGCGACCGGGTGCTGGGTTTCACCGAGAAGCCACGCGGCGACGGAGGCTGGATCAATGGCGGCTTTTTCGTGCTGTCACCCAAGGTCCTGCCGCTGATCGAAGGCGATTCGACCTCTTGGGAATCCGGTCCACTGGACGGCCTGGCCGCCCGCGGTGAGCTGATGGCGTTTCAGCACGACGGTTTCTGGCAACCCATGGACACCCTGCGCGACAAGAACCACCTCGAAGCCCTGTGGCAGAGCGGGGAGGCCCCATGGAAGCAATGGGACTGAGCGCGGATTTCTGGCGCGGCAAACGCGTTCTCGTCACCGGACATACCGGTTTCAAAGGCAGCTGGCTGACCCTGTGGCTGCAAAGCCTCGGCGCGCAAGTCAGCGGCTTTTCTCTGGATCCGTCGACCGAGCCGAGCCTGTTCGAACTGGCGCGGGTGCACGAAGGCATCAACGATCAGCGCGGTGATCTGCGAGATCTCGGCGCCTTGCTGGAAATCATCGCCGACACCGAGCCGGAGATCGTTCTGCACCTGGCCGCGCAGCCGTTGGTGCGCGAAGGCTATCGCGATCCGCTCGGCACTTACTCCAGTAACGTCATGGGCACGCTGAACCTGCTCGAAGCGATTCGTCAGGTCGGTTGCGTGCGCGCCTGCGTGCTGGTGACCACCGACAAGGTCTACGCCAACAAGGAATGGCTGTGGCCGTACCGCGAAGACGAAGCCCTTGGTGGCCACGATCCTTACAGCAGCAGCAAGGCCTGCTGTGAACTGCTCGCACAATCCTATGCCGCGTCGTTTTTCCCAGCGGACAAGTACGCCGAACACGGTCTGGCCCTGGCCACCGCGCGTGCCGGCAACGTCCTCGGCGGCGGCGATTTTGCCCCTGAGCGACTGATTCCCGACGTGCTCAAAGCGTGGACCGCCGACGAGCCGGTGACCTTGCGCTACCCGCAGGCCGTGCGCCCGTGGCAGCACGCGCTGGAGCCGCTGGCCGGTTATCTGCAACTGGCCGCCGGCCTCTACGAACAAGGGCCGGAGTACGCCGGGGCGTGGAACTTCGGCCCAGGCGAGGCGGACATGTGCAGCGTTGGCGAAGTGGTCGAACTGCTTGCCAGCCGCTGGCCGCAGGCGCGCGGTCTGCGCATCGAGAAAAGCGAACTGCACGAAGCGGGACTGTTGCGTCTGGACAGCAGTCGCGCGCGCCAAGTGCTTGGCTGGCAGCCACGCTGGACCTTGCAGGCCTGTCTGACCCAAACCCTCGACTGGCACCTGGCGTGGCAGAACGGCGATGACATGCGCACCGTCACCCTCGGCCAATTGAACCTGTACCGAGGCGCGCTGTGAGCGAGTTTTCCCTGAAGGCGTTGCCGCTGGCCGGACTGTTCAGCGTTCAGCACAAGCGTTTCGAAGATCAGCGCGGGCACTTCGCCCGGCTGTTCTGCGAGGGCAGTCTGAGTGCGTTCGGCAGTGAATTTCATATCCGTCAGATCAACCATTCCTGCACCCGCGAGAAGGGCAGTGTGCGTGGCCTGCATTATCAGAATGGCAACGCCCCGGAAGCGAAACTGATCACCTGCCTGCGCGGTGAAGTGTGGGACGTGGCGGTGGATTTGCGCCCCGACTCGGAAACGTTTCTGCACTGGCACGCCGAGCATCTGAAGGCCGGTGACGGTCGCAGCCTGTTGATCCCTGCCGGGTTCGCCCACGGTTTCCAGACCCTCACCGAAGATGCCGAATTGCTTTACCTGCACAGCGCCGATTACGCACCCGAGCACGAGGGCGGTCTGTCGGTGAACGATCCACGGCTGGCGATTGCCTGGCCGTTGCCTGTCAATAATTTGTCAGCGCGTGATTCCAGCCATCCCGCGCTCGATCAACACTTTGCTGGAGTGCGTCTATGAACTGCCGTGGGTGCGCCGCACCGCTGAGTCTGCCGCTGATCGACCTCGGCACCTCGCCGCCGTCCAACGCCTACGTCCACGCTGATCGCCTGGAGCAGGCCGAGCAGTGGGTGCCGCTGAAAGTCGCGGTGTGCCAGCAATGCTGGCTGGTACAGACCGAGGATTACACCAGCGCCGACAGCCTGTTCGACGCCGAGTACGCTTACTTCAGTTCGTTCTCCAGCACGTGGCTGGCCCATGCCGAGCGCTATGTCGCCGAGATGGTCGAGCGCTTCGGCCTGAGCGCCGACAGCCGCGTGGTGGAAGTCGCCGCCAACGACGGCTACCTGCTGCAATACGTCGCCGCGCGTGGCATCCCGTGCCTGGGTGTCGAGCCGACCCGCAGCACCGCACAGGCAGCGCGGGAAAAAGGTCTGCAGATTCGTGAGCTGTTCTTCGGTCGCGACACCGCCGCGCAGTTGCAAAGCGAGGGCTGGGGCGCTGATCTGATGGCAGCCAACAACGTGCTCGCGCATGTGCCGGACATCAACGATTTCCTCGGCGGTTTCGCGACGCTGCTCAAGCCGACCGGCGTGGCCACGTTCGAATTCCCGCAACTGCTGACGCTGATGGCGGGCGCGCAGTTCGACACGCTCTATCACGAGCACTATTCCTACCTGTCGTTGACGGCCGTGCAGACCCTGTGCGAGCGCAATGGTCTGGAAGTGTTCGACGTCAGCCAGCTACCGACGCACGGCGGCTCGCTGCGGGTGTTCGTGCAGCGCAAGGACGGCCAGCGTCGCCCGGTGCAAGCGGCGGTGCAGCAGCAACTGCAGGCCGAACTCGCTGCCGGGGTGAAAACCGCTGAGTACTACGCCTCGCTCGCCCCTGCGGCAGAAAGCATCAAGCATCAATTGCTGCGCTTTCTGTTACAGGCCAAGGCTGAAGGCAAGCGTGTGGTCGGTTATGGCGCTGCCGCGAAGGGCAACACCTTGCTCAATTACGCTGGGGTCAAAGCGGATTTGCTGGCCTGGGTGGCCGATGCCAACCCGCACAAGCAGGGCAAGTTCCTGCCGGGCAGCCGCATCCCGATTGTTGCGCCTGAGCGGATTGCCCAGGAGCAGCCGGACTACATTCTGGTGTTGCCGTGGAACCTGTTGAGCGAAGTGACGCAGCAACTGTCTGCGGCCAAGGCATGGGGCGCACGCTTTGTCGTCGCCGTTCCGGAGTTGAGCATCCAATGAGCAGAATTCATTACACCAAACCCAGCGTTGGCGAACTCGAAGCGCAGTACGCCCTGGACGCCGTGCAGAACGGTTGGGGCGCACGTTGCTACGAATACCTGACACGTTTCGAGCACGGCTTTGCCGAGCATCTGGGCGCCACCTACGCCATCGCCACTTCCAGTTGCACCGGTGCGCTGCACATGGGCATGGCCGCGCTGGGTGTCGGCGCTGGCGACGAAGTGATCCTGGCCAACACCAACTGGATTGCCTCGGCGGCACCGATCACTTACCTGGGCGCCACGCCGGTGTTTGTCGATGTACTGGCGGACAGCTGGTGCCTGGACCCGCAGATGGTCAGAAAGGCGATCACCCCGCGCACCAAGGCGATTCTTGCGGTGCATCTGTACGGCAATCTGTGTGACATGGACGCGCTGCTCGCCATCGGTCGCGAGTTCGGCATCCCGGTGATCGAAGACGCGGCGGAAGCCATCGGCTCGCAATGGCGCGGCAAGGCTGCCGGTTCGCTGGGGGCTTTCGGCGCTTTTTCGTTTCATGGCACCAAGACCATGACCACCGGTGAGGGTGGCATGTTCGTCACCTCGGACAAGGCTTTGTATGAGCGGGTCCTGACCCTGTCCAACCATGGTCGTGTGGCAGGTTGCACCAAGCAGTTCTGGCCGGAGTTCGTCGGCTTCAAATACAAGATGAGCAATCTGCAGGCCGCTGTCGGCTGTGCCCAGGTCGAGCGAATCGATGAGTTGATCGAACGCAAACGGGCGATTTTTGCCAACTACGCGCGGGCGCTCGAAGGCGTACCGGGTGTGTCGCTCAATCCCGAACCGGCCCATGGCCGTAATGGCTACTGGATGCCGACCGTGGTGTTCGATGCCGACACCGGTATCCATCGCGAGCAAATGATCGCCGCCTTCCAGGCCGCCGACATCGACGCGCGGGTGTTTTTCTGGCCGCTGTCGTCGCTGCCGATGTTCAGCGCATACGCGGTCGACACGCCGCTGGCGTTTGCCTTGCCGGAGCGCGCCTTCAACCTGCCGAGCTATCACGACATGACCGACGCCGATCAGCAGCGTGTGGTGCAAGTGGTGCTGGATCTGCTGGCTCGCGGGCACACAGTGTGAAGCTGTATCTGCTGGGGGCCGCCAACCCGGAAGCGGTGCGCATGCTGCACGCCGTCAAGCGCAGCTCGCCGAACGTCGAATTCGCCTTCCTCGACAACGATCCGCGCAAGCACGGCACGCTGTTTCATGGGGTGCCGGTGCTCGGTGGTTGCGAACTTGTCGGCGAGCTCAATGGCGAGGACGTGCGCTTCGTCAATCTGATCACTGGCAGTACCCGGTTACGCTACGAAACCACCTGTCAGCTGGTGGATGCCGGTGCGTGCCTCGGTCAGTTCGTTCATCCGGGGATCGACCTGAGCATGATCCGCATGGGGCAGGGCAGTTATCTGCAGGAAGGCGTGCTGATGCAGGCTGAAGTGACACTGGGCGACAACACCAGCATCAGCGCCGGCAGTGTCGTGGGGCATGAAGGGCAGATCGGCCACTCGGTGTTCATGGCGCCGGGTGTGTGTATCGCCGGTTGCGTGGAAATCGGCGACGGGACCTTTATCGGCACCAACGCCACGATCCTGCCGCGCCTGCGCATCGGTCGCTGGGTAACCATCGGTGCCGGTGCGGTAGTGACCAAAGATGTTCCGGATTTTTCGGTCGTGGTGGGCAATCCCGCCAGGATCATCAAGACCAATGCAGTGCCTTACCCGGATGCCAGGGTGTTCAGGTAAGCCGTTTCCCGAATTTTTGGAGAGTTGCAATGAATCCGCATGAACAGTTTCGCGAAGAAGTAAAAGCCAACATCGAAGGCCTGCAGAAAGACAAGGCCTTGCAGACCGAGTCTCTGAACTGGGTCGGCACCACGGCCAAGCACAAGTACACCTACAACTTCAGCTGGATGGGCCGGCCGATCATTCAGTTCCCGCAGGACATGGTCGCGATGCAGGAAATCATCTGGAACCTGCGTCCGGACGTGATCGTCGAGACGGGTATCGCGCACGGCGGTTCGCTGGTGTTCTACGCCTCGATCCTGGAACTGATCGGGCATGGCGAAGTACTGGGTATCGACATCGATATTCGCGAGCACAACCGCGAAGCCATCGAAGCGCACCCGATGTTCAAACGCATCAGCATGATCCAGGGTTCGAGCATCGATAACGCCATCGTCGATCAGGTGCGCGAGCGCGTGCAGGGCAAAAAAGTGCTGGTGGTGCTGGACTCCAACCACACCCACGAGCATGTCCTCGAAGAACTGCGTCTGTATGCACCTTTGGTTTCGGTGGACAGCTATTGCGTGGTCATGGACACCGTGGTCGAAGACATGCCGGCCGATGCGTTCCCGGATCGTCCGTGGGGCAAGGGTGACAACCCGAAAACCGCGGTCTGGGCTTACCTGGAAGAGAATCGCGATTTCGAGATCGATCAGGCGATTCACAGCAAATTGCTGATCACAGTCGCGCCGGATGGTTATCTGCGTCGCGTGCGTTAATCGACACAACAACGATGAGTTTTCGGCGACGCGCCGTTTGTGGGGAATATATGCAAGGCAAGAACACTTCAGGAACCGATCTGGCACTCAACGAACAGTTGACCGTCGTGCTGATCTCCCACGAACGCCCGGCGTTTTTGCGTAGAGCCATTCGCTTCTACAGCAGTTTGCCGTGCAGGATTCTGGTGCTGGATTCGTCGGCGGTGGCGCTGACGGGCATCCCTGCCGAATTCACCCACGTGGATTATCAGCACTTGCCGCAGTTCGGCTACTGGGGGATTCGCGCCAAGCTGGCTTACGGTGTCGAGCAGCTGCAAACGCCTTACATGGTGTTTGCCGCCGACGACGACTTCCTGGTGCATGATGCCCTGCACGAAGCCGTGGCATTCATGGAGGCCAACCCCGATTACAGCCTGTGCCACGGCTACAGCCTGATGTATCTGGCATTCGCCAACAGCGTCAATTACTTCCGGCGGGACAAGAAAGTCTGCGAAGACTACTCCGCCGATCAGGCCGAGGAGCGTCTGCTCGATTACATGCATCAGTACCTGCCGCCGTTCTATGCCGTGCAGCGTACGGCGATCTTGCGCGACTGGTACGCAGCCATGCCGCAAGACACGATCTTCCAGTGGCAGGAAGTCGGTCACACCTTTTACATGCTGGCTCGGGGCAAGGTGCGGATTCTGCCGATTCCTTATGTCGTGCGCGAAATCAACTATGGCCAGTCCGATCACAACACCGAGATTTATCACACGCTGGCCTATATGGACGCCAAGAGCGTGGCCGGACGTGAAGCGTTTGCCGAATTCCTCGCAGGGTTGCCGACCCAGCTCCAGCATCAGGATCCACAGCAGGGCAAACAGTTTGCTCTGAAGAGTTTTGCCACGCTGGCCGACAGCCTGAAGAACTATCGGGCACTCACCGCCGAGTTGATTTTCGAGTCGACCTGGGTCGATATCGCGACGGACCCGCAGCGTCGGTTCGGTCCGAAGCAATACGTGGAAATGCCGTTCTACAATCAGGTGTTTTTCGATCAACTGACGCAATTCGAGTTTCTGTTGCACGCGATGCCTGCCGGACGCGTTCAGCTCCAGGAACTGGAAGGTATCTGGGCTCGCCAGCAGAGCCTGATGCTGGCACGCAACAATGACACCCCGCAAAGCGTGCTTGACCGCTTGTGGCAGGCGCACGACGCCAACGTGTTCAATCGCGCGGTGATCAAGCAACTGATCGCGCAATTGCAACCGCTGGACGAGGAAGACGACGTGCCCGTCCTGCGCGACTGGGTCGCGCGTCTGGACACGGTGTTGCTCGAAGGTCATCAGCCGACATTCGCCAAGATGCTCACCGGCCGACTGCTCGAGTGGCTCGCTGCACGTGAGCCGGATACCGAGCAGGCCGCGGCGATTGCCGGTCACCTGGCAGACAATGCCGGTGGTCCGCAGTTCGGCATTTTCCTGCTCGATCTGGATAACGACATCGACAAGTTGCAGATCACCCTGGACAGCTTGCTCGAAGGTCACAGCAAAGCCTTCAAGGTTGTGGTCTTCACCACGGGCGAACCGCCGGCGGCAACCACTGCACAAAATACCCTGCACTTTGTGCGCGTGACCCAAAGCAACTTCGTCGACAAGCTCAACCAGAGCGTTAATCAGTCGACCAGCGACTGGCTGCTGCTGGCTGAGGCGGGTGAAGAGTTCACGGCTGCCGGCCTGCTGCGGGCCAGTCTCGAACTGATGGCTGCGCCGGGTGTGCGTGCGGTTGCCACGGATGAGATCCAGCGCCAGGAAAATGGTGCGCTGGTGGATATGTTCCGCCCGGGCTTCAACCTCGATCTGCTGCAGAGCGTTCCGTCACTGATGGCCCGGCACTGGTTGATTCGTCGTGAAGTGCTGACGGGGCTCGGCGGTTATCAGGCCGATTTCAGCAAGGCGCTGGAACTGGATGTGCTGCTGCGCATCATCGAGCAGAGCGGCCTCGATGGCCTCGCCCATCTCGATGAACCATTGCTGATTACCCGGGCGCCGGAGCTGGCAGAAAATCCTCACGAGCGTCAGGCGCTGCTGCGGCACTTGGGCAATCGTGGTTACAAGGCTCAAGTCACCTCGACGCAGCCTGGCACCTGGCAGATCGACTATCGCCATGTCGAGCGGCCGCTGGTCTCGGTGATCGTGCCCGCTGGCGACGATCTTGGCGCATTGCAACGTTGCCTGGATGGCGTGCTGCTCAGAACCCGTTACACCCGCTATGAGTTGCTGGTGGCGGTCAACCCGAATCAGTCGGCCGAGATCAATGACTGGCTGGGAACGCTGCATAACGCCAAAGTGCGGGTGCTGCATGCTGATCGTCCGCTTGACCCCGTGGCGCTGTACAACGCGGCCAGCCAAGAGGCGCAGGGCGAATATCTGGTGCTGCTGGCCACCGACAGTGAAGTGGTCAACCCGAACTGGATCGAGTCGTTGCTCAATCACGCGCAGCGTCCTGAGGTCGGCATCGTTGGTGCCAAACTGGTGGACCGCGACGGCAAGATCGCCCAGGCAGGTTTGATTCTCGGGCTGAATAACGGTGTGGCTTCGGCCTTCATCGGCGAGAAACACACTAACGCGGGTTACATGCAGCGCCTGACGGTCGAGCAGAACTATTCGGCGGTGTCGAGGGTGTGCCTGATGGTGCGCAAAGAATTGTTCAACGCACTGGGTGGCCTGGACGAAGTGACCTTCGCCGACGGCTTCAGTGACGTTGATCTGTGTCTCAAGGCCGGGCAGGCCGGTTACCTCACCGTGTGGACGCCGCTGGTGCAGGTGTTGCACACCGGCGAGTTGCCGCAAACCCCTGAAGCATTGGCTGCATTGCGTGAGAAGTGGAGCGCGGCTTTTGCCCAGGATCCGGCGTACAACGCCAACCTGGCGCTGACCGGCAAAGGTTTTACCTTGGGCGAAAGTGCCCCGATCAATTGGGCGCAATTGCTCGGCTAAGCGTGGCGAACAGGACACAGGAATTCAGACATGTTCAACGGTAAATCGATTTTCATCTCCGGCGGCACCGGCTCGTTCGGGCGCAAATTCATCGCCCGACTGCTGGAGCAATACCAGCCCAAACGCGTGGTGGTGTTCTCCCGTGACGAGCTGAAACAGTACGAGATGCAGCAGACGTTCAATGCGCCGTGCATGCGTTACTTCATCGGTGACGTGCGCGATGCTGATCGCCTGCGGCAGGCCATGCGCGGCATTGACTACGTGGTGCATGCCGCCGCGTTGAAGCAGGTGCCGGCAGCGGAATACAACCCGACTGAATGCATCCGTACCAACGTCAACGGCGCGGAAAACATCATTGCCGCCGCCATCGACAACGGCGTGAAGAAAGTCGTGGCACTGTCGACCGACAAGGCGGCCAGCCCGATCAACCTGTACGGCGCGACCAAGTTGCTCTCGGACAAGTTGTTCGTCGCCGCCAACAACATTGCCGGCGAGCAGCAAACCCGTTTTGCCGTGGTGCGCTACGGCAACGTGGCGGGCTCGCGTGGCTCGGTGGTGCCGTTCTTCAGCAAGCTGATTACCGATGGCGCTACGGAGTTGCCGATCACCGACGAGCGCATGACGCGGTTCTGGATCACCCTCGACCATGGCGTGCAATTTGTCCTCGACAGCTTCGCGCGCATGCACGGTGGTGAAGTGTTCGTGCCGAAAATTCCGTCGATCCGCATCGTCGATCTGGCGCGGGGCATGGCCGAGCATCTGCCGCACAAGAACGTCGGCATTCGTCCAGGCGAGAAGCTGCATGAATTGATGGTGCCGCTGGACGATGCGCGGATGACCCTTGAGTTTGAGGATCACTACACCATCCAGCCATCGATCCGCTTTACCAGCGTCGATGTCGATTTTGCCGTCGACAATCTTGGCGAGCAGGGGCGTGCCGTGAGCGAGGATTTCGAATACCGCTCCGACACCAACCCGCACTTCCTCTCGGTCGGACAGATCACTGACCTGCACGCGAAGCTCTCGGTATGATTCCCTACGGTCGGCAAAGCCTCGATCAGGCAGACATCGATGCGGTTGTCGAGGTGCTGCAATCAGACTGGCTGACCCAAGGGCCGACCATCGAGCGCTTCGAGCAGGCGATGGCCGAACGTTGCCAGGCGGACTTCGCCGTCGCGGTGTGCAACGCCACGGCGGCGCTGCACATTGCCTGCCTGGCCGCGGGCCTGGGGCCGGGCGATCGTTTGTGGACAACGCCGAACACCTTTCTCGCCTCGGCCAATTGCGGGCGTTATTGCGGCGCCGAGGTCGATTTCGTCGATATCGATCCGCTGACCTGGAACCTCGATGCCTTCGCCCTAGAAGCGAAACTCGATCAGGCCGAACAGGACGGCAACCTGCCGAAAGTGCTGGTGGCGGTGGCGTTCTCCGGGCAGAGCTGCGACATGCGCCGCATTGCGCAACTGGCCGAGCGCTACAACTTCACCGTGATCGAAGATGCTTCTCACGCGGTCGGTGCGTCGTACGCGGGACGCCCGGTGGGGTGCGGCGAGTTTGCGGCGATGACGGTGTTCAGCTTTCACCCGGTGAAGATCATCACCAGCGCTGAAGGCGGCATGGTGTTGACCAATCGCCCGCAACTGGCTGAGCGCCTGCAGCGTTTGCGCAGCCACGGCATGACCCGTGATGCGCAGCAGATGACCGAGCCGAGCCACGGCCCGTGGTATTACCAGCAGATCGAGCTTGGCTTCAATTACCGCATCACTGATTTGCAGGCGGCGTTAGGCCTGTCGCAACTCGGCAAACTGGACGATTTCATCGCCCGTCGCCGCGAACTGGCGGCACGCTACGAGCGCTTGCTGGCGTACTTGCCAGTGACGTTGCCCAGCCTTCAGCCGGAGGCAGAATCAGCTTGGCACCTGTACGTGATTCGCTTGCAGACTGATCGCATCAGTCTCAGTCACCGGCAGGTCTTCGAAGGCTTGCGCGCGGCGGGCATCGGCGTGAACCTGCACTATATTCCCGTGCATCTGCAGCCGTACTATCGCGACCTGGGCTTCGCCGAGGGCGACTTCCCCGAAGCCGAGCGTTATTACGCTGAGGCGATCAGCCTGCCGATGTTCCCGCTGCTGAGCGATGAACAACAGGATTACGTGGTCGAGCAATTGCGTCGGCTGACCGAATAATTGCCGCTGCGGCGATGGATGGGTATCTGCAATGCGTGATCTGAGTGAGCAGGAAAAATTCTGGCAGGGCGATTTCGGTAACCAATACGTTGAGCGCAATATCGGTCAGCCGCTGGTGGCCGCCAGTCTGGCGATGTTCGCCAAGGCCCTGAGCCGCGCCGGGCGCATCGACAGCGTGGTGGAGCTGGGCACCAATGCCGGTAACAACCTGCAAGCGTTGCATCAACTGTTGCCGCAAAGTGAACTGTTCGGCGTCGAGATCAATGAAAGCGCCTGCGCTCAGGCCCGGGCGCTGGGCATTGCGCAGATCTGGCAGGGCTCGTTGTTCGACTTTCCCCGCGAGCGAACCTACGATTTGAGCCTGAGCAAAGGCGTGCTGATTCATCTGGCGCCGGAGTTGCTGGCGACTGCGTACGCGCAGTTGTATGCGCTGAGCCGGCGTTACATTCTGATCGCCGAGTACTACAACCCGGCACCGGTGGAAGTGCCTTATCGCGGCAACAGCGGCAAGCTGTTCAAACGCGATTTCGCTGGCGAGATGCTCGATCGCTATGCCGATCTGCACCTGCTCGATTATGGTTTCGTCTATCACCGCGATCCGCAATTCCCGGCGGACGACATCACTTGGTTCCTGCTGGAAAAACGCCCTTGAGCAACGTCGCAATCATCCCGGCCCGTGGCGGCAGCAAACGCATCCCGCGCAAGAATCTTGCGCTGTTTGACGGTGTGCCGATGATTGTCCGTTCGATTCGCACCGCGCTCGACTCCGGGTTGTTCGATCAGGTGGTGGTCAGCACCGACGATGCCGAGATTGCCGACGTTGCGCGAGCGCACGGTGCGCAGGTGCCGTTTATGCGCCCGGCGGCGCTGGCCGATGATTTCACCGGTACCGCAGCGGTGATCGTGCACGCCCTGCAGCAATTGCCTGGCTTTGATTACGCCTGTTGTGTGTATGCCACGGCGCCGCTGTTGCAGGCACGTTATCTGCGCCAGGGCATCGAGTTGCTGGAGCAACGTCCAGACAAGTCATTCACGTTCTCCGTGTGCGGTTTTGGTTTTCCGGTGCAGCGCGCATTGACGCTGGATGCGCAGGGCGCCTTGACGGCGTTGTATCCCGAATTTCGCAACACCCGTTCGCAGGATCTGCCCGAAGCGTTTCAGGACGCCGGCCAGTTTTACTGGGGGCGCAGTGACGCATGGTTGCGTGGCGAAGTGCTCTATTCGCCAGCCAGTCTGCCGGTGATTCTGCCCCGACATCTGGTGCAGGACATCGACACCCTTGAAGACTGGAAACGCGCCGAATATCTGTACGCCGCGCTCAAGGCCGGTGGAGAGCTGCAATGAGAGTGCTGATTCGTGCCGACGCCTCGCCAACCATCGGCAGCGGCCACATTGCCCGCTGTCTGACGCTGGCGCGAGTGTTGCGCGGGCAGGGCAGCCACGTCGCGTTTGCCTGCCGCTGTCTGCCGGGGCATCGCCTTGCTGCCTTGCGCGCCGAGGGCTTCGAGACTTTTGCGCTGCCTGAGCGCTATACCGCGGAAGACCCACAGCAGGCCATCGAATCGATGCTGCCGTGGCAGGCCGACATCGACGCGTTGGCGGCGGTGCTCGAGGGGCACGCCGAATTCGACTGGGTCATCGTCGATCACTACGGCCTCGATCACCAATGGCAAACGGCTGCTCGACAGTGGGCGCCACGGATTGCGGCAGTGGATGATCTTGCTACGCGGCGCTACAGCGTCGATCTGCTGCTCAATCAGAATCTCTCGGGCCTGCACGAAAATTATCGGCCGCTGTTGCCGGCAGGGTGTCGCACCTTGCTCGGCCCACGCTATGCCATGTTGCGTGAAGAATTCCGCTGCCCGGCCATCGAGATCAAACCCACGGCGCGAAGGGTATTGGTCAATTTCGGCGGTTTCGATGCCGCGATGCAAACCCATCACGCGATGCTCGCGCTGGCGGATTTTCCCGAGTTGCAGGTGGACTTCGTCGCTGGCGCCGATAACCCGGCATGGGCGCAGATGCAGGCCTTGTCCGAGACACCGCCGAACTGGCGTCTGCACAGTTTTGTCAGCGACTTCTACCAGCGCATGACCGAGGCTGATCTGTTTATCGGCGCCGGGGGCGGCACCAGTTGGGAGCGGGCGGCGATGGGGCTGCCGACGATCTGTATTGCCGTGTCGAACAATCAGCAGGCCAACGGCGAAGTCATGGCGGCAGCAGGCGCGCATGTGTTCATGGGCGCCCGTGAACAGGTCAGTGTCGAGCAATTGCGCGACGCTATCGGCTTTGTCACCGGCAATCGTTATTTGCGCCAGAGCCTGGCCGAACGCTCGCGACGACTGGTCGACGGGCGGGGTGCCGAGCGAGTTGCGGTGGCACTGGCCGGTGCGGTGCTCAAGGTGCGCGCGGCGACCCTGGACGATGCGCAGTTACTGTTCGATGGGCGTAATGCCGAAACGGTACGGCGCTGGTCGCTGGACGGCGGCGTGATCGACTGGCCGCAGCACCTGAACTGGCTGACGGCGAGTTTGCGCAATCCGCAGCGCCTGTTGTTGATCGCCGAGGCGGACGACGGCGCGGTCGGCGTTGTGCGTTATGACCTGCGCGGGTTTGAAGCCGAAGTCTCGATCTACCTGCTTGAAGGGCGGATGGGCCTGGGGTGGGGCAGGGCGCTGTTGGCCCATGGTGAGGCGTTTGTTGCTACGCACTGGCCGCAACTGCAGGTCATCACCGCTCAGGTGTTGCCGGACAATCGTCCCTCGTTGAATGTGTTTCGTGACGCCGGGTTCACTCAGAGTGCCTGTGCGTTCACCCGTGTTTTGAAGGATCACCCGCATGACTAGTTTCAAGATCGGCAACCGCTTGATCGGCGCCGACGCGCCGCCATTCATCATTGCCGAGATGAGCGGCAACCATAACCAGTCGCTGGACGTCGCCCTGCAAATTGTCGAGGCAGCGGCCAAGGCCGGGGCGCATGCCTTGAAACTGCAAACCTACACCGCCGAAACCATGACGCTGGACCTGGCTGAAGGCGAGTTCTTCATCAAGGATCCGGGCAGTCTGTGGGCCGGCACTTCGCTTTATGCTCTGTATGAAAAGGCCCATACGCCGTGGGAATGGCACGCGCCGATTTTCGCCCGAGCGAAAGAGCTGGGCATGCTCGCGTTTTCCACGCCATTCGACGACAGCGCCGTGGACTTTCTCGAAAGCCTCGATGTGCCGGCCTACAAGATCGCCAGTTTTGAAAACACCGATCTGCCGCTGATCCGTCGCGTCGCGGCCACCGGCAAACCACTGATCATCTCCACCGGCATGGCCAGCATCGCTGAACTGGATGAAGCCGTGCGCGCTGCCCGCGAGGCGGGGTGCAAGGATCTGGTGCTGCTCAAATGCACCAGCACCTATCCGGCGACACCGCTCAACAGCAACGTGCGCACGATCGCGCATCTGCGTGAGCTGTTCGGCTGCGAAGTGGGGCTGTCGGATCACTCGATGGGCGTCGGTGTGTCCGTAGCTGCCGTGGCGCTCGGCGCGACGGTGGTGGAAAAACACTTCACCCTCGACCGTTCAGCAGGTGGCGTCGATGCGAGCTTCTCGCTGGAACCAGCGGAAATGGCCAGTCTGGTGGTGGAAACCGAGCGCGCCTGGCAAGCCATGGGCCAGGTGCATTACGGCGTCACAGAGGCTGAGCGCAAGTCGCTGGTCTATCGCCGCTCGCTGTACGTCACCGCCGATATGGCGGCCGGTGACACCTTTACCGGGGACAATCTGCGCGCCATTCGCCCCGGCCTCGGTCTGCCGCCCAAGCACACCGACGCCGTCCTCGGCCGCCGCGCGCGCGCGCCGATCAAGCGTGGCACGCCGCTGGACTGGTCGTTGGTCGAATAAGCCGATCTGCACCGATTCGGCAAAATAGCGTGACCTGCGAGTCATAACGCGCATCTTCACTGTATTGTATTGATCGGGGAGATGGCGCCTGGCTCGTTTTCGATTCCAGTGATAGCCCTTTGCGCTCCCCGTGGCTGCCCGTTGTGGCGGCCGTTTTCTGTTTGTCGGCGCCCCTCGAAATCCTTGCGAGCGGTGGTCTTGGGCTGTTTTTTATTGGGAAGCCGTAATGATTGGCATAAAAAGCATTGCGAGCTACGTTCCTGTAGCCGGCGTGGACAATTACGCACAAGGTGCAAAATTCGAGAAGGATGAAGAATTCATCCTTGGCAAGATCGGCTCGGCGTTCCTGCCGCGCAAAGACGCTGAACAAGAAACTTCCGATCTGTGCGTGGAAGCGGCCAATGCGCTGTT
Organism: Pseudomonas sp. CH61; assembly: GCF_059429415.1. Classification (NCBI taxonomy): domain Bacteria; kingdom Pseudomonadati; phylum Pseudomonadota; class Gammaproteobacteria; order Pseudomonadales; family Pseudomonadaceae; genus Pseudomonas; species Pseudomonas sp. CH61. The sequence goes on from NZ_CM182098.1 coordinate 978,290, forward strand.
TGCCAGTAACCCTGGACTGAAACGTGAATCGATCGACGCCTTGATCGTCGTCACCCAGAACGGTGACGAAGAAGGCCTGCCGCACACCGCCGCGATCGTGCAGGACAAACTCGGTCTGCCGACCAACGTGGCGGCGTTCGACATTTCCCTGGGCTGTTCCGGTTATGTCTACGGCATCTACGCGATCAAGGGCTTCATGGAAGCCGCCGGCCTGAAGAACGGCCTGCTGATTACCGCTGACCCGTACTCGAAAATCGTCGACCCGGAAGACCGCAACACCACCATGCTGTTCGGCGATGCCGCGACCGCTACGTGGATGGGCGAAGATCCGGTCTGGGCGCTGGGCAAGGCCAAGTTCGGCACCGACGGTTCGGGTGCACCGCACCTGAAAGTCACCGATGGCGTGTTCTTCATGAACGGTCGTCAGGTGTTCAACTTTGCGTTGCTGAAAGTCCCGGCACACTTGCACGAGTTGCTTGATGACTCCGGTCTGAAGGCCGATGATATCGATGCCTTCTGCATCCACCAGGGCAGCGCGGCAATTGTCGACGCCGTGGCGCGGCGCTTCGAAGGCGAGCCGGAGAAGTTCATCAAAGATATGGTCGAGACCGGCAATACCGTGTCGTCGAGCATTCCGTTGCTGCTGGAAAAACACGTCATCGATTCCGATTGGCAGCGTATTGCGCTGAGCGGTTTTGGTGTCGGTCTGTCGTGGGGCTCGGCGATCATCTACCGCCCTTGAGCCAGAGCAAAAACGGCGGATACAAAAATAGCGTTCAAGGTTAACCTTGAACGCTATTTTTTTGCCTGTAAGGGAGCGCGAGGCGCCATGAGCGAGTTTTTCCAAGCCAATGCCGAGGTGTTGCAGCGGCGCTGGCCGGCGCTGTTTGCACGATTGCTGGCTGAAGACACTTCGGTCATTCACGCCGAGCTGGTGCAAGGCCTGGGCTCTACGCTGAGTGTCGACGGGATTCAACTGACCAGTCGTCACGACCGGATCCACGAGGCCCGGGTCCAGGCAGCCAGCCTGGCGGAAAAACCTCGGTTGCACGTCTACGGCACCGGCCTTGGCGACCTGCCGTCGGTGTTGCTGGAGCGCGCTGCACTTGAGCGGTTGTACGTGCACATCCTCAACGGCGCCTTGTTTGCCCTGGTTCTGCAGTTGCTCGATCAGCGGCAATGGCTTGAAGACCCCAGAGTCGAGCTGATGTATGCCGGCGATCATGCAGATATCTACACGCCGTTTTTTGCGCTGCCCGCGGAAATGCTCCTGGCCGATGACTTCAGCGCGAAGATTCGTGATCGGCTGGTCAATGAGGTTCACCTGAGTTTCAACAATCGCGAGTTCGATCCGCAATTGCCGGCGATCCAGCAGCGCTTGCGCGATAGCCTGGAGGTGCTGCTTGCCGATGATGACGTGGCGCGACTGTTTGGTACCTGTGTCGGCCGCGAAATCTATGTGATCGGCACCGGGCCGAGCCTGGAAGGCCATTTTGAACGACTGGCGGCGGTCCGCGCTCAGGCCGAGCGGCCGCTGTTCATTTGTGTCGACACGGCTTATCGGCCTTTGCGTCAGCACGGGATCATCCCCGATCTGGTGGTGACGATCGATCGGTTGATCAGCTTTCGGCACTTGCCTTTCGAGGAGTCGGACGGCATCCCGCTGGTGTACCTGCCCATGAGCTCGCCGACGGTGTTGAAGGCCTGGAAGGGCAAACGCTATGGCGCCTATACCGCCAGCCCCGTCTACGCCACGTTGCGTCAGCAACACCCACGAGCCGAATTGAATGCCGGCGGCAGCGTGATTCACCCCGCCGTGGATCTGGCCGTGAAAATGGGCGGCACGCGCATCACGCTGTTCGGCGCCGACTTTGCCTTCCCGATGAACAAGACACATGCCGGCTGGGACGATGGCGATCTGGGGCCAGCGCTGGAGCAGGCTCGGCACTGGGTGCGTGACGGCAATGGCGAACGTGTCCGGACGCAGTTGAATTTTCGTGGCTACCTGTGCGTGCTGGAGCGTTATATCGCGTTGCATCCAGAAGTCAGCTTCCTTAACAGCAGTCGGGCGGGCGCGATGATCGTGGGCACACAATTCAATCCGGAGTTTGTGCAATGAGTGCGCAAGTGAATTGCATCAGCGCCTGCCGGCAATGTGCGGGATTGTTTCGTTTGGGCCGTGATGTCGAAGCGGCGCTGACCATGGTCGATGTGTTCGATGAGGCGCAGCAGTTTTTTTCGCTCGCCCGTGAGGATGTCCAGCAGTCGTGGGCACAGGTGCTGACACACATCCTGGCGTGTCAGGAACGCCAGGATTGGCTGGGGCTCGCCGATTTCATCGAGTATGAGCTGATTGAATTGCTGGACGGTGCGCAGCGCTGAGGGCGGGGGGGGCGACCGCTCTGGCACAAGGGTTGTTGGTGTGGGCAGTTTTATGGCGTCATTTTTTCGTGGGCGGGGCGCGCTAAGCCCTTGTTTTTTTGGGAGTGGCAGGGTGATGGCAAATTTTTTTCAAAAAGCCCTCAAGCAACCTGCAAACCCGACGATAACTATTACGAAGGTTCTCTAGGCCATACCCGGCGGTTGCCAGGGCCGGAAGCCGCAGTACCCAACCAACGAGGAATTCGTCATGGCTTTAACAGTAAACACCAACACCACGTCGTTGAACGTTCAGAAAAACCTGAACCGCGCTTCCGACGCTCTGTCGACTTCGATGCAGCGCCTGTCTTCCGGCCTGAAAATCAACAGCGCTAAAGACGACGCCGCTGGCCTGCAGATCGCTACCCGTATGACTTCCCAGATCCGTGGTGGCAACCAGGCGATCCAGAACGCCAACGACGGTATCTCCGTTGCTCAGACCGCTGAAGGCGCTCTGCAAGCTTCGACCGACATTCTGCAGCGTATGCGTGAACTGGCTGTTAAAGCCCGTACCGGTACCAACGGCAGCATCGACCAGAAAGCAACGAACGACGAATTCGCCCAGATGTCGGACGAACTGACCCGTATCTCTGCTTCCACCAACCTGAACGGCAAAAACCTGCTGGACGGTTCGGCTGGTACTGTGACCCTGCAAGTGGGCGCAAACACCGGTTCGGCTAACCACATCGACCTGGTACTGAGCTCCAAGTTCGACGCCGTCAGCCTGTCCGTAGGTAGCGGTACTGTAGTTCTGACCGGTGCAAGCGTATCGGGCGCTGCTGCCAACATCGACAACGCAATCACCGCGATCGACGCTGCAATTGCCGCGATCAACAGCACTCGTTCGAGCCTGGGTGCTTCGCAAAACCGTCTGACCAGCACCATCTCCAACCTGCAGAACATCGTTGAGAACACCACCGCTGCTCAGGGTCGTGTACAAGACACCGACTTCGCCGCAGAAACTGCTAACCTGACCAAGCAGCAAACTCTGCAGCAGGCTTCGACCTCCGTTCTGGCTCAAGCCAACCAACTGCCTTCCGCTGTACTGAAGCTGCTTCAGTAATATCGGAACAAGTTTGGGCGGGAGGGTGCGCTGGTCGTGCTCTCTCGCCTTTTTACGTTAGGAGGTGATGAGCATGGACATGAGCGTCAAGCTTAACCAGTCTTATCCGGCTCCCAAGCCAGTAGCGCCGGTTGCTGACAAACCGTCAGAAACGCCTAAGGTTGCCAAGACTGAAGCTCCGGCCACTGCCAAGAGTCAGGATACGGACGATGCCAAGTTGAAGCTGGCCGTGCAGGAGATCGAGAAGTTTGTTCAATCGATCAAGCGCAATCTGGAGTTCTCTATCGACGAGCATTCCGGGAAGGTCATCGTCAAGGTGATCGCAAGCGAGACGGGTGAGGTCGTTCGACAGATTCCCTCCGCAGAAGCTCTCAAGCTGGCAGACAGCCTGGCCAATGCAAGCCACGTGTTGTTCGACGCCAAAGTCTGATAGCTGGCATGAATAATGTTTGTCCATTCTCAGGACGCGGGTAACGGTCAAAAGAATGGCAACAATCTGAAGGGAGATGCAAATGGCAAGTCCAATTCTACCGGGTTCCGGACTGGGTTCCGGCCTGGACATCGGTGCGATCGTCACTGCGCTGGTCAACGCCGACAAGGCGCCGAAGCAGACGCAGATCGATACCGCGACCAAAGCCAATACGCTGAAGATTTCCGGCGTCGGTTCGCTGAAGAGTGCATTGACCACGTTCCAGACGGCGATGACCAATCTGGGCAGCAAGACCAATCCTGCCTTTGCCGGCTTCACCGCGACTTCGAGCAATACCAATCTGAGCGCGACGTCCGACAGCACCGCAGTGACGGGCAATTACAACGTCGTTGTCAGTCAATTGGCCACTGGCTCGAAAATCGCCAGCGCCTCTTTCGCCGGCGGTGCCGCCAGTGCCATTCCGAGTGGTACCCTGAAAATCAGTCAGAATGGCACTGATTACAATGTCGACATTCCGGCAAATGCCACGTTGCAAACCACCCGCGACGCCATCAACAAGGCTCAGGGCGCCAACGGGATTTCCGCCAACATCGTGACCGACAGCTCCGGTTCGTCGCGCCTGGTGATCAGTTCGAGCAAGACCGGCGAAGGCTCTGACCTCAAAGTCAGCGGTATTGCCGGTCTGGAAATCGATGGCACCCAGAAGATGGGCGCTAGCCCGGCTGCAGGCGCTTCAGGCGCTGTCAACGACGTTGCGGGAAACGCCAAGCTGACCATCGATGGCCTTGAAGTCACCAGCAAAAGCAATACGGTGACCGGTGCAATCAGTGGCTTGACCCTGAATTTGACGACTGTCAGTCCTGTCGTGGGTAATGCTGCGACGCCGACTGTGGTCAGCGTGGACGCCAACACCAAAGGCCTGCAGACATCGATTCAGTCGTTCGTCGACGCTTACAACACGTTGAAGACCACCATCGATACGCTGTCCAAGGCGACGCCGGATGCCGATGGCAAGCTGACCGTGCAAGCGGCGTTCACCGGCGACGCGATGCCGCGTGCACTGATTGCCGATATTCGTGAACAGTTGACGGCAACAGGCGCTGGCGGCCCGTTGTCGGTGCTGTCGCAGTTGGGTGTGATGACCGACCGCGACACCGGTAACCTGAAGTTTGATACCGCTGCTTTCACCAAAACCATGGCGCAGCCAGGCATGACCGGCCAGGTTCAGCAGTTGTTTACCGGCACCGACGACACCAATGGTCTGCTGACGCGCATGAGCAAGGTGGTTGATCCGTATCTCAAGCCGCCAGCGGGTAGCATTAACGGCGTCGGCTTGCTTGATCAGCGCATGGCCATTCTCACTAAAAACACCAGAAACCTGACCGACCAGCAAGCGGCGCTGGACCTGCGTGTCGAGAACCTGACCAAGACGTTGACTGCCAAGTACAACGCCATGGACTTGCTGGTAGGCCAGATGAAGGCGACGGCGAGTAACATTACGTCGTTCTTCAGCTCGCTGAACGCTCAGCAGTCCGCGAAGTAACAGACAGGCACGACAAAAACCCGGCTACGCTTTATCGGCGTGTGCCGGGTTTTTGTCTTTTTGATCTAAAGTTCTCTGATTCGTTGGCGATACACTGGTTATACGAGTCAATGTGGCAATGAGGTAGAACATGAATCCGATGTTAGCCCTTCGGCAATACCAGAAAGTCGGCGCACATGCACAGACGTCCGAAGCGAGCCCGCACCGCCTGGTGCAAATGTTGATGGAAGGTGGCCTGGGGCGTATCGCTGAGGCCAAGGGCGCGATTGAGCGCAAGGACATTGCTGCCAAGTGCACGGCCATCAGCAAGGCCGTGGGCATCATTGGTGGCTTGTGTGAAGGTCTGGATCTGGAAAACAGCGCCGATTCGGTTGCTGAGCTCAACCAGCTCTACATCTACATGATGAAGCGACTGGCTGAGGCCAACATCAAGAGTGATCCGAAGATTCTCGACGAAGTTGCCGGGCTGCTGCGCACCGTGAAGGAAGGTTGGGACGGCATTGCTCCGCCAGGCCCCCAGTTTTAAGGAGATCACCATGAGTCTTGTATTGCAGCGAATCGCCGATACCCGTGAAGCGTTGGTCACAGCCCTGGCCGAACGCAATTGGGAAGCCATTGGCGAGCTGGATCTGGCTTGCCGTTCCTGCATGGAAGACGTCATGGCTGAAGCTGCACTGGATGAAGACGCGTTGCGCAACAATCTTGAGGAGTTGCTCCATGTCTACAAGGAGCTTCTTGAGGTGGCGATGGGTGAGCGGCAGGCGATAGCCAACGAGATGTCGCAGATCACCCAAGCGCAAAAGGCGGCAAAGGTTTACCATCTGTTTGGTTAATTAACCTCCAGTTAATCCAGACATGTGCGCCATAAATTTGACTGTGCACGGTTTTTTGACTTAACTAGTGGCTGTTTTCAGATTTCAGGCGTCTACAGGCACATGGTGTCCTGCAAGCGTCTCGCTTGCCCCTTATTTTGGGCATTGAGTTGACTAGGGAAGTTGCTATTGCATGTGGCGTGAAACCAAAATTCTGCTGATCGATGACGATAGCGTCCGCCGCCGCGACCTGGCGGTGATTCTAAATTTTCTTGGCGAAGAAAATTTACCCTGCGGCAGCCATGACTGGCAGCAGGCAGTCGGCTCTTTGTCGTCTAGTCGTGAGGTCATTTGCGTACTGATCGGGACGGTTAATGCTCCTGGTGCGCTTTTGGGCTTGCTAAAGACACTCTCAACCTGGGATGAGTTCCTTCCGGTTTTGTTGATGGGCGATAATTCTTCCGTTGACCTGCCTGAAGATCAGCGTCGCCGCGTGCTTTCGACCCTCGAAATGCCACCCAGCTACAGCAAATTGCTCGACTCCCTGCACCGTGCCCAGGTCTATCGCGAGATGTATGACCAGGCCCGTGAGCGCGGTCGTCATCGCGAACCCAATCTGTTCCGCAGCCTCGTCGGCACCAGTCGTGCGATACAGCACGTGCGCCAGATGATGCAGCAAGTGGCCGACACCGACGCCAGCGTGCTGATCCTCGGCGAGTCCGGGACCGGCAAGGAAGTGGTTGCGCGCAACCTGCATTACCACTCCAAGCGTCGCGATGCGCCATTCGTGCCGGTCAACTGCGGGGCGATCCCGGCAGAGCTGCTCGAAAGCGAATTGTTCGGCCACGAGAAGGGCGCCTTCACCGGCGCTATCACCAGCCGTGCCGGCCGTTTCGAACTGGCCAATGGCGGTACGCTGTTTCTTGACGAAATCGGCGACATGCCGCTGCCGATGCAGGTCAAACTGCTGCGCGTCCTGCAGGAGCGCACCTTCGAACGCGTGGGCAGCAACAAGACCCAGAGCGTCGATGTGCGCATCATTGCCGCAACGCACAAGAATCTCGAAAGCATGATCGAGATCGGCACCTTCCGCGAAGACCTCTACTATCGCCTGAACGTGTTCCCGATCGAGATGGCGCCGCTGCGTGAGCGCGTCGAAGACATTCCGTTGTTGATGAACGAGCTGATCTCGCGCATGGAGCACGAGAAGCGCGGTTCGATCCGTTTCAACTCGGCGGCGATCATGTCGCTGTGCCGTCACGGCTGGCCGGGCAACGTCCGCGAACTGGCCAACCTGGTGGAGCGCATGGCGATCATGCATCCGTACGGGGTGATCGGCGTGGTCGAGCTGCCGAAGAAATTCCGCTACGTCGATGACGAAGACGAGCAAATGGTCGACAGCCTGCGCAGCGATCTCGAAGAGCGTGTGGCGATCAATGGCCATACGCCGGACTTCACCGCCAATGCCATGCTGCCGCCGGAAGGCCTGGACCTGAAAGACTACCTCGGCGGTCTGGAGCAGGGCCTGATTCAACAGGCGCTGGACGATGCCAATGGCATTGTCGCGCGTGCCGCTGAGCGTCTGCGTATCCGTCGTACCACCCTGGTCGAGAAGATGCGCAAGTACGGCATGAGCCGCCGCGATGGAGATGAACAGGCGGAGGATTGACGCCTGTTTTTCAACCGCTTCATTTATAAGCGGTTTTTTTTAGGCACGGGTATTGCTACAGCCCTCGCAACGTTCCGTTTAACTGACGGTCAGCCAAGCGAGAAAGCACAATGCCCCAAGCCCAGATGTCTTCTGCCTCCAGTCCCGAGGGGCAACCGTCCTCCGTAGAGCAGGCAAGCCGACAGGGCCTTGAGCAGGCATTCGAGCTGTTCAGCCAGATGTCCAGCCAACTGACAGATTCCTACAGCATGCTTGAAGCACGGGTGACCGAGCTCAAGGGGGAGCTGGCGGTGGTCAGCGCCCAGCGTATGCAGGAGCTGGCGGAAAAAGAACGTTTGGCCAACCGTCTGCAAAACCTCCTTGATCTGTTGCCCGGTGGCGTCATCGTCATTGACGGTCACGGCATGGTGCGTGAAGCCAATCCGGCCGCCATCGAACTGCTCGGTCTGCCGCTTGAAGGCGAGTTGTGGCGCCAGGTGATTGCGCGCTGCTTCGCCCCGCGTGAAGACGACGGTCATGAAATTTCCCTGAAAAACGGTCGACGCCTGTCGATTGCCACCCGCTCGCTGGATGCTGAGCCGGGGCAATTGGTGCTGCTCAACGACCTGACAGAAACCCGTCATCTGCAAGACCAACTGGCGCGCCATGAGCGTTTGTCCTCACTGGGCCGCATGGTCGCCTCGCTGGCCCATCAGATCCGCACGCCGCTGTCTGCCGCTTTGCTCTACGCCAGTCATTTGACTGAGCAGGAATTGCCGGTGGCCACTCAGCAGCGTTTCGCCGGACGCCTGAAAGAACGTCTGCATGAGCTTGAGCATCAAGTACGCGACATGCTGGTGTTCGCTCGCGGTGAATTGCCGCTGACCGATCGCCTGACCCCGAATGCCTTGATGCAGGCGCTGCAAGCGGCGGCGTTGACCCATGTGCAGGATCTGCCAATCCGCTGGCAGTGCGACAGTCATGCCGGTGAATTGCTGTGCAATCGCGACACGCTGGTCGGCGCGCTGTTGAATCTGATCGAGAACGCGATTCAGGCGAGTGCCGGCAACGTCCGTCTGAAAGTCCATTGCTACACCCGCGACAACAGCCTGCGCTTGAGCATCAGCGACAGTGGCAGCGGCATCGAGCCGGCGATTCTGGCGCGGCTCGGCGAGCCATTTTTTACCACCAAAGTCACCGGCACCGGTCTGGGCCTGACCGTGGTCAAGGCAGTGGCCCGGGCGCATCAGGGAGAATTGCTGCTGCGTTCGCGGGTCGGGCGCGGCACGTGCGCGCAGGTGATCCTGCCGCTGTTTTCCGCTGTACACGGAGCTGAGTAAAAGACATGGGCATCAAGGTTTTGCTGGTCGAGGATGACCGCTCATTGCGCGAGGCGCTGGCCGACACGTTGTTGCTCGCCGGTCACGATTACCACGCGGTCGGGAGCGCCGAAGAGGCGCTGACGGCGGTGGCGCGCGAAGCGTTCAATCTGGTGGTCAGTGACGTCAACATGCCCGGCATGGACGGTCATCAATTGCTCGCCCTGCTGCGCGCCCGCCAACCGCAATTGCCGGTGTTACTGATGACGGCGCACGGTGCGGTCGAGCGCGCGGTCGATGCGATGCGGCAGGGCGCGGCCGACTATCTGGTCAAACCGTTTGAACCCAAGGCTTTACTGGATCTGGTGGCGCGGCATGCGCTGGGCAATCTTGGCGTGAGCGACAGTGAGGGCCCTATCGCCGTCGAACCGGCCAGTGCGCAATTGCTCGAGTTGGCGGCGCGGGTGGCGCGCAGTGATTCCACGGTGCTGATCTCTGGCGAATCCGGCACCGGTAAGGAAGTGCTGGCGCGCTACATTCATCAGCAGTCCCATCGCGCCAGTCAGCCGTTCATTGCGATCAACTGTGCGGCGATCCCGGACAACATGCTCGAAGCCACGTTGTTCGGCCACGAAAAGGGTTCGTTCACCGGCGCCATCGCGGCGCAGGCCGGCAAGTTCGAACAGGCCGACGGCGGCACGCTGCTGCTCGACGAAATCTCCGAAATGCCCCTCGGTCTGCAAGCCAAACTGCTGCGTGTGTTGCAGGAGCGCGAGGTCGAGCGCGTGGGTGCGCGTAAACCGATTGCTCTGGATATTCGCGTGGTCGCCACCACCAACCGTGATCTGGCCGGCGAAGTGGCGGCGGGACGTTTCCGCGAGGACCTTTTTTACCGTCTGTCGGTTTTCCCCCTGGCCTGGCGTCCACTTCGCGAGCGCACTGCCGATATCCTGCCGCTGGCCGAAAGGTTGCTGGCCAAACACGTCAATAAAATGAAGCACGCCGCGGCGAAACTTTCGCCTGATGCGCAAGCGTGTCTGACCGCGTACCCGTGGCCGGGCAATGTGCGTGAGCTGGATAACGCCATTCAGCGTGCGCTGATCCTGCAGCAGGGCGGTTTGATTCAGCCGCAGGATTTCTGTCTGGCCGGTCCCGTGACGTACACCGCGATGCCCGTCGCCGCGCCGCTGTCATCGGTGATTCGCGAGGTGGAAATCGAAGCGGATTCGGCCGGCGCACTGGGCGATGACCTGCGCCGCCGGGAGTTTCAGATGATTATCGACACCCTGCGCGCCGAGCGCGGCCGACGCAAGGAAGCGGCGGAAAAGCTCGGTATCAGCCCGCGCACCCTGCGTTACAAGCTGGCGCAAATGCGCGATGCCGGGATGGACGTCGAAGGTTATCTGTTCGCCACCTGACGTCTGGTGCAACGATTTGAAAACGCTTTTCTGAAAGGGGTGCCCATGAGCTGGCACCCTTGTTGCTAATACCTGTGTACCCGCCGAGTGAGTGTCAAAAAATTGCGGGCCGCCCAAGAGAGTAGACCATGAGCCAAGGTATTGAATTTAATCGGTTGATGATGGACATGAAGGCCATGAAAATGGACGCCATGTCTGCACCGAAATCGACGACCGCTGTCCCTGAACTGGCGGGCAGCAGCTTTTCCGACATGCTCGGTCAGGCGATCAATAAGGTCAGCGATACCCAGACCGCGTCGACTCAGTTGGCCAACGCATTCGAAGTGGGCAAAAGCGGCGTCGATCTGACGGATGTGATGGTCGCTTCGCAAAAAGCCAGCGTGTCGTTCCAGGCTCTGACCCAGGTGCGCAACAAGCTGGTTCAGGCTTACCAAGACATCATGCAGATGCCGGTTTAAGGACGAGATTGAGTCATGGCAGAAGCAGTCGCCGATAACGTTCCGGCCAAGGCCACCCCGATAGACGGCAAACCGCCGTTGTTCGGCCTGTCCTTCCTGGAAAACCTCTCCGAGATGACCATGCTGCGTCAGGTGGGCCTGTTGGTCGGCCTGGCTGCGAGCGTGGCGATTGGCTTTGCCGTGGTGCTGTGGTCGCAGCAGCCGGATTACCGTCCGTTGTACGGCAGCCTTGCCGGCATGGACGCCAAACAGGTCATGGACACCCTGGCCGCCGCCGACATTCCTTACAACGTCGAACCGAACTCCGGTGCCTTGCTGGTCAAGGCCGATGACCTGTCCCGTGCGCGGATGAAACTCGCCGCTGCTGGTGTCACTCCCAGCGACGGCAATATCGGTTTCGAAATCCTCGACAAGGAACAGGGTCTGGGCACCAGTCAGTTCATGGAAGCGACGCGTTATCGTCGCGGCCTCGAAGGTGAACTGGCGCGGACCATTTCCAGCCTGAACAACGTCAAGGGTGCCCGCGTGCATCTGGCGATTCCGAAAAGCTCGGTGTTCGTCCGTGACGAACGCAAGCCAAGTGCTTCGGTTCTGGTTGAGTTGTACTCCGGTCGTTCGCTGGAGCCGGGTCAGGTGATTGCGATCATCAACCTGGTGGCGACTTCCGTTCCCGAGTTGAGCAAATCGCAGATCACCGTCGTCGACCAGAAGGGCACTTTGCTCTCCGATCAGGCGGAAAACTCCGAAATGACCATGGCCGGCAAGCAGTTCGATTACAGCCGCCGCATGGAAAGCATGCTCACCCAGCGCGTGCACAACATTCTGCAACCGGTGCTGGGCAACGATCGCTACAAGGCGGAAGTTTCCGCTGACATCGATTTCAACGCTGTCGAGTCGACCGCCGAGCAGTTCAACCCGGATCAACCGGCGTTGCGCAGCGAACAATCGGTCAACGAACAACGCACCGCCAGCAATGGCCCGCAAGGTGTGCCGGGTGCCCTGAGCAACCAGCCGCCGTCGCCAGCCTCGGCACCGCAAACCACCGGTGGTGCCGCAGCGCCAGCCGCCATGGTGCAGCCAGGTCAGCCGTTGGTTGATGCCAACGGTCAGCAGATCATGGACCCGGCCACCGGCCAGCCAATGCTCGCGCCGTACCCGGCCGACAAGCGTCAACAATCGACCAAGAACTTCGAACTCGACCGTTCCATCAGCCACACCAAACAGCAGCAGGGTCGCCTGAATCGTCTGTCGGTGTCGGTGGTTGTCGACGATCAGGTCAAAGTCAACGCGGCCAACGGCGAAACCACCCGTGCGCCATGGAACGCCGACGAATTGGCGCGCTTCACCCGTCTGGTTCAGGACGCCGTCGGTTTCGACGCCAGCCGTGGCGACAGCGTCAGCGTGATCAACATGCCGTTCTCCGCCGAGCGCGGTGAAGTGATTGCCGATATTCCGTTCTACTCCCAGCCATGGTTCTGGGACATCGTCAAACAAGTGCTGGGTGTGTTGTTCATTCTGGTGCTGGTGTTTGGTGTGCTGCGTCCGGTGCTCAACAACATCACCGGCGGCGGCAAAGGCAAGGAGCTGGCCGGTCTTGGCAGCGACGTGGAACTCGGCGGGATGGGCGGCCTGGACGGCGAACTTTCCAACGACCGCGTGAGCCTCGGTGGTCCGCAGAGCATTCTGTTGCCGAGCCCAAGTGAGGGTTATGACGCGCAACTGAATGCAATCAAGAGTCTGGTGGCAGAAGACCCGGGTCGCGTGGCCCAGGTCGTGAAAGAGTGGATTAACGCAGATGAGTGATAACCGAGCCGCTGTCGCTAAACTGTCCCGGGTCGACAAAGCCGCAATTCTGCTGCTGTCCCTGGGTTCGACCGATGCTGCGCAAGTGCTGCGCCACATGGGCCCGAAAGAGGTTCAGCGTGTGGGTGTGGCCATGGCCCAGATGGGCAACGTCCATCGCGAACAGGTCGAGCAGGTCATGAGCGAGTTCGTCGACATCGTCGGCGACCAGACCAGCCTCGGCGTCGGTTCCGACGACTACGTGCGCAAAATGCTCACCCAGGCATTGGGCGAAGACAAGGCCAACGGCCTGATCGACCGCATCCTGCTCGGTGGCAACACCAGTGGCCTCGACAGCCTGAAATGGATGGAGCCGCGCGCCGTTGCCGACGTGATCCGTTACGAACACCCGCAGATCCAGGCAATCGTGGTCGCGTACCTCGACCCGGATCAGGCCGGTGAAGTGCTGGGCAACTTCGACCACAAGGTGCGTCTGGACATCATCCTGCGCGTCTCGTCGTTGAACACCGTACAGCCAGCGGCATTGAAAGAGCTCAACCAGATTCTCGAGAAGCAGTTCTCCGGCAACTCGAATGCCTCGCGCACCACCCTGGGTGGCATCAAGCGTGCGGCGGACATCATGAACTTCCTCGACAGCTCGATCGAAGGCCAGCTCATGGACTCGATCCGCGAAGTCGACGAAGACCTGTCCGGTCAGATCGAAGACCTCATGTTCGTGTTCAACAACCTTGCCGATGTCGACGACCGTGGCATTCAGGCGTTGCTGCGCGAAGTGTCTTCCGACGTGCTGGTGCTGGCCCTCAAGGGTTCGGACGAAGGCGTCAAAGAAAAGATCTTCAAGAACATGTCCAAACGTGCCGCCGAACTGTTGCGCGACGACCTCGAGGCCAAAGGCCCGGTGCGCGTCAGCGACGTCGAAACCGCGCAGAAGGAAATCCTCACCATCGCCCGCCGTATGGCCGAAGCCGGAGAAATCGTCCTCGGTGGCAAGGGCGGCGAGGAAATGATCTAAGCCCATGGACAAGCACGACGACGATGTGACGGATCTGATCCGTGCCCGCGATGTCCGTGGTTTCGAATCCTGGGCCATGCCCAGCTTCGACCCGCCGAAGCCGGAACCCGAGCCCGAGCCGGAACCCGAACCGCCGGAAATGGAAGAAGTGCCGCTGGAAGAAGTCCAGCCACTGACTCTTGAAGAACTCGAAAGCATCCGTCAGGAGGCTTACAACGAGGGCTTCGGCATCGGCGAAAAAGAAGGTTTTCACAGCGCCACGCTCAAGGTCCGTCAGGAAGCTGAAGTGGCGCTGGCGGCAAAACTTGCCAGTCTTGAGCAGTTGATGGCGAACCTGTTCGAACCCATCGCTGAGCAAGACACGCAGATCGAAAAATCGCTGGTCGACCTCGTGCAGCACATCACCAAACAGGTGATCAAGCGCGAACTGGCCATCGATTCCAGCCAGATCGAACACGTCATGCGCGATGCGCTCAAGCTGTTGCCGCTGGGTGTGGAAAACGTGCGTCTGTACGTCAATCCGCAGGACTTCGAACAGGCCAAGGCCTTGCGCGAACGTCATGAGGAAACCTGGCGCATCGTCGAAGATGAATCGCTGTTGGCGGGTGGCTGCCGGGTTGAAACCGAGCACAGCCGCATCGACGCCAGCATTGAAACCCGCGTCGCTCAGGTCATGGCGAAATTGTTCGATCAGTTGCACGAACAGGCTTTGCACCCGGCTGAAGCGGATCTGAGCCTGGACATTCCAGAAGACGTAAAACCGGCGGCCGCACCCGAAGAGCCGCTCGCGGACGACCCCGATGCGCCTTGAACGCACCAGTTTCGCCAAGCGCCTGAGCACTTACGCTGAGGCCACCGAGATTGCCGGCGCGCCGATTCTCGAAGGCCGCCTGCTGCGCATGGTCGGCCTCACCCTTGAAGCCGAAGGCTTGCGCGCGGCCATGGGCACGCGCTGCCTGGTGATCAATGACGACAGCTATCACCCGTCGCAGGTGGAAGCGGAAGTCATGGGTTTTTCCGGCAGCAAAGTCTTTCTGATGCCGGTCGGCAGTGTTGCCGGCATCGCCCCCGGCGCCCGCGTGGTGCCACTGGCTGATACCGGTCGTTTGCCGATGGGCATGAGCATGCTCGGTCGCGTGCTCGATGGCGCCGGACGTGCGCTGGACGGCAAGGGCGGCATGAAGGCCGAAGACTGGGTGCCGATGGACGGCCCGACGATCAACCCGCTCAACCGTGACCCGATCAGCGTGCCGCTGGACGTCGGCATCCGTTGCATCAACGGTTTGCTGACGGTCGGTCGTGGTCAGCGTCTGGGTCTGTTTGCCGGTACCGGTGTCGGTAAATCGGTACTGCTGGGCATGATGACGCGGTTCACCGAGGCCGACATTATCGTCGTTGGTCTGATCGGTGAGCGGGGTCGAGAAGTTAAGGAATTCATCGAGCACAGTCTCGGTGAAGAAGGCCTCAAGCGTTCCGTCGTGGTTGCTTCGCCGGCGGACGATGCGCCGTTGATGCGTCTGCGCGCAGCGATGTACTGCACGCGCATCGCCGAATATTTCCGCGACAAGGGCAAGAACGTCCTGTTGCTGATGGATTCGCTGACCCGTTTCGCTCAGGCGCAGCGGGAAATTGCTCTGGCCATCGGCGAGCCACCAGCGACCAAAGGTTATCCGCCATCGGTATTCGCCAAATTGCCGAAACTGGTGGAACGCGCTGGTAACGCGGAGAAGGGCGGTGGTTCGATCACCGCGTTCTACACCGTACTGTCCGAAGGCGATGACCAGCAGGACCCGATTGCCGACTCGGCCCGAGGCGTACTCGACGGCCACATCGTGCTGTCCCGGCGCTTGGCCGAAGAGGGACACTATCCGGCCATCGACATCGAAGCGTCGATCAGCCGGGTAATGCCTGCCGTGGTCTCGCCGGACCACATGCAGCGCGCGCAATACTTCAAGCAGTTGTGGTCGCGTTATCAGCAGAGCCGCGACCTGATCAGCGTCGGCGCCTACGTTGCCGGTGGCGACCGCGAGACCGATCTGGCGATCTCCCTGCAACCGCAGCTGGTCCGGTACCAGCGTCAGGGCCTCAACGACAAAATCAACATGGGCGAAAGCCAGGCTTACCTCGAAACCCTGTTCGCCCCTGCGGCGGGCGGCTAACCGCTCATGGCCGCCGTCAGTCGAGCCGCGCGTCTGGCGCCGGTGGTGGACATGGCCGAACAGGCCGAGAAAACTGCCGTACAACGGCTGGGCTATTTTCAGGGCCAGGTGAAGGTCGCTGAAAGCAAACTGGCCGACCTCAATGCCTTTCGTCTGGATTACTCGCAGCAATGGATCGTGCGCGGCAGCACCGGCGTGAGCGGGCAATGGCTGCTCGGTTTTCAGGGCTTTCTGGCGCAGCTCGACACCGCCGTCGACCAGCAGCGGCAGAGCCTGGTCTGGCACCAGAACAAGCTCGACAAGGCCCGTGAGGAATGGCAACAGGCGTTTGCCAAGGTCGAAGGCCTGCGCAAACTGGTGCAGCGTTATCGCGAAGAGGCGCAACGCCTTGAGGACAAGCGCGAGCAGAAATTGCTTGATGAGTTGTCCCAGCGTTTGCCACGACAGAATCCCTTCTAAAACGCACCGCCAGACCCTGTGGGAGCGAGCCTGCTCGCGAATGCATTCGGTCAGTTGACTCAATTGTTGACTGGCACGACGCCTTCGCGAGCAGGCTCGCTCCCACATTTGTTCCTGCGTTGCGCCTTGCTGCAACCCTGTGCAAGTGCTAAACCTTGTACAGGTTCGTCAATGACAAGGAAGCCAGTCAATGTCAGTCGTTACAGAAGTCTCTCCAGATGGTCAAAAACTGACGATTTCGGTCAGGGGGCGGTTTGATTTTGGTCGCCATCAGGAATTTCGCGAGTCCTATGAGCATCTTGCCAAGAAGCCTGACTCCATCGTGGTCGACCTGAAAGAGGCCACCTACCTCGACAGCTCCGCACTGGGCATGCTGCTCCTGCTGCGCGATCACGCCGGCGGCGATAGCTCGGACGTGCGCGTGGTCAACAGCAATTCCGACGTGCGCAAGATCCTCGCCATCTCCAATTTCGACAAGCTCTTCGACATCAGTTGACGGCCATGCTGGCTCAAGAGCCGCTGACCATCCTGATCGCCGAAGACAGTGCTGCCGATCGTTTATTGCTGTCGACCATCGTCCGCCGCCAGGGTCACGAAGTCCTGACGGCGGCCAACGGTGCCGAAGCGGTCGAGCTGTTTCGCCGGCAGCAACCCGATCTGGTGCTGATGGACGCGCTGATGCCGGTGATGGACGGCTTCGAGGCTGCGCGGCAGATCAAGGCGCTGGCGGGCGAAACCCTGGTGCCGATCATCTTCCTCACCTCGCTGACCGAAAGCGAAGCGCTGGCCCGTTGTCTTGAGGCCGGTGGTGACGACTTTCTGGCGAAGCCTTACAACCAGGTGATCCTCGCCGCCAAAATCAAGGCGATGGATCGCTTGCGCCGCTTGCAGGCAACTGTCTTGCAACAGCGCGACTTGATCGCTAAACACCATGATTACCTGCTCAACGAACAGCGCGTGGCCAAAGCCGTGTTCGATAAGGTCGCCCATTCCGGTTGCCTGAGTGCGCCGAACATTCGCTACCTGCAATCACCTTATGCGCTGTTCAACGGTGACCTGCTGCTGGCAGCCTACACGCCGGCCGGTGACATGCATGTGCTGCTCGGCGATTTCACCGGTCACGGGCTGCCGGCAGCAGTGGGCGCCATGCCGCTCGCCGAAGTCTTCTACGGCATGACTGCCAAGGGCTACGGCCTCGCCGAAACCCTGCGCGAGATGAACGCCAAGCTCAAACGCATCCTGCCGGTGGACATGTTCTGCTGCGCCACGCTGCTGTGCCTGAGTTTTCAGCGACGCTCGGTCGAAGTGTGGAACGGCGGCATGCCTGACGGCTATCTGCATCGGATTGCCACGGGCGAGCGTGTGCCGCTGGCGGCGCGGCATTTGCCGTTGGGCGTGCTGAGCGCGCAGGCGTTCGACGACCGTACGGAAGTGCATCCGATGGCCGTCGGTGATCGGGTGTTCGTATTGTCCGACGGGGTGATCGACACCAGCGATGCCAGTGATCAACTGTTCGGTGTCGAGCGTTTGCAGCAGGTATTCGCCACCAACCGCGAGCCTGATCGCTTGTTCGAGGACATTGAGCAGGCACTGCGGGATTTTCGCGGCGAGGCGCGCGACGACGTGAGCATGGTCGAGGTCAGCCTGCTGGAGCCGGCGCAGGTCAAGCCGTCGGCGCCGGTGTATTCCGACAGCGGCCAGTCGTGTCCGCTCGACTGGTCGGTGAGCTTCGAATTCCGTGGTGCCACGCTCAAGCGTTTCAATCCGTTGCCGTACCTGTTGCAGTTGCTGCTTGAGGTGCATGGGCTGCGGGCGCAGAGTGGTGCTTTGTACAGTGTGCTGGCCGAGTTGTATTCCAATGCGCTGGAGCACGGCGTGCTGGGTCTGGATTCCAGCCTCAAGCGCGATGCGGCGGGTTTCGCTCGCTACTATCAGCAGCGCAATGATCGGCTGGAGGCGCTGCAGGACGGTTTCGTACGCGTGCATTTGCAGGTGCAGCCACAAGGCGAGGGCGGTTGTCTGGTGATTCGTGTCGAAGACAGCGGCAAGGGTTTTGATGTGGCGCGGGTCATGGAGCGGCCGCTGGACGGTGTCCGTTTGTCGGGGCGCGGCGTCAGTCTGGTCCGGCAATTGGGGCGCAACGCCAGTTGGTCGGACGAAGGTCGTAGTGCCCGCGTGGAGTTTTCCTGGGAGGTTGAGGCATAATCCGCGCAATTCTTGATCAAGGAGTGAACAAGTGACTGACAAACATATTGATCGCGAGACGCTGAGCGTACTGCGCGAAGTCATGGAGGAGGGTTATCCGGAGCTTCTGGACACCTTTCTGACGGATTCCGAAAGTCGCTTGGGCGAGTTGCAAAAGACCTCTGATGCCAAGGTGTTGTCGGAAGTTGCCCATAGTTTCAAGGGCAGCGCCAGCAACATGGGAGCTGTCCGCTTGGCGGCGCTCTGCCAGGAACTCGAATCGGACGCCAAAGACAAGAGCCCGGCGGAAATAGTCAAACTGGTCGCTGAGATCAGTGGCGAATTTGCTCAAGTTCGCCCGGTTTACGAAAGCGAAAAACATCCCGCTCACACTCACTGATCCCGCCGTCCGGCGCTTTTCTGAGGCGCCGGACAAAACTGGCCCGGCACTTGCAGATATCTCCGCAACTGTACCTACGATCCCAGTGCAGCGGAGACCGTTTCATGCCTGCGACCCCCAACATCCTTCTTCAGAATGCCGCTCAGGCCAAGGCGCAAGCTGCCTCTGCCAAAACGTCGGCCATGGCCGTAGACACCGGGGATAAAGCCTCAAGCTTCGCGAAAGTGTTCGCCGATCAGGGATCGAGCAAGCCTGTTGCGGCTGCGGACAATTCGCCCAAGGCGTCGCGCGACAAGGTCGCAGACAACAGTGGCAAAAAGGATGTTGGCAAGGATCAGTCTGCCGCTGCGCAGCCGGCGGTTGCCGATAGCGGCAACGACTTGCCTGCCGACAAAACCGCCGCGACCGATGACACCACCGCCGCCAGCAGCGACGACAGCACCGACACTCCTCAGACCCCAGTGGTTGATGCCGCGCCGGTTGACCCGGCGCTCGATCCGGCGTTGGCCGTCGCTGTGCAGCCGGTGGTCGCGGCCCCCGTGGCGCAGGCCTCGGCTGCGGTTGCCCCGGCCCAGCCAGAAACCGAAACCCCGGCACTTGCCGCATTGCCGGGTGTGGTCAAAGATCCGACGCCGACCACCGACAGCGATTTCGACCCTTCGGCTGATCCCCTCGACTCGATGCCGGCCGTGCGCATGGCGATGGAGCAGGGCGGGCACATTTCCGCCGCCAGCCAGGCGCAACCGAAGGCTTCGCCGGCTCAGGCTCAGGCCGACGGCGAATTGACTGCAGCGCAAAACTTCGCCGCCGGCATGGCCAGCATGCTCGACGTGCAAGCCGATAAGGACAGCACCAGTCAGGGCGGCGACAAAGCCTTCAGCGGCTTGATCGACGACGGCCTCAAAGACCTTAAAAATGCGACCAGCGATACCCGCGTGGATGACTTCGCCAACCGTCTGGCGGCCCTGACACAAGCTGCCACGCCGAAGACTGCAAACGCGGTGCCGGTGAACCAGCCGATCGCCATGCATCAGAGCGGCTGGACTGAAGAAGTGGTCAACCGCGTCATGTATCTGTCGAGCGCCAATCTCAAGGCGGCGGATATTCAGTTGCAACCGGCCGAACTGGGGCGTCTGGATATCCGCGTCAACATGGTTCCGGATCAACAGACGCAAGTGACGTTCATGAGTGCACACCCGAGCGTGCGTGAAGCGCTGGATGGGCAGATGCATCGTCTGCGCGAGATGTTCAACCAGCAGGGCATGGGCCAGGTCGACGTCAATGTCTCCGACCAGAGCCGTGGCTGGCAGGGTCAGCAGGGTCAGGAACAGGCGCAGCAGGGCCAGAGTGGTCGCACCCGCGCTGCCGGCGGTCGCCTCGATTCGGCGGATGAAGAATTGGCGCCTGCCACCATTGCTGAAGCCGCTGCGCAAACCACCAGCGTGATTGGCAGCAGCGCGGTCGACTATTACGCCTGATCAAAATCAAGAGCCCCTCACCCTAGCCCTCTCCCGGAGGGAGAGGGGACTGATTGGGGGATATTGGAGATTTACACCGACTTGAAATAGCGTCTGTGAATCCATGATCGCCAAGACTTGATGGAGGACTCCCTAATCGACGCGGTCTTTCAGGTCGATGTTTGACGTCTGACACCTCGGTCGGCCTCCTGAAAACCCTCACCCTAGCCCTCTCCCAGAGGGAGAGGGGACTGATTGGGGGATGCTCGCGAGTTACGCCGACCTGATGCTTGTGCTGTGAATCCATAATCGACTCGGTCTTTCAGGTCGACGTATCACGACAAAGCAACTCGGTCGGCTCCCTCTCCCTCCGGGAGAGGGCTGGGGTGAGGGTGCCTTTGACTTTAGCAATGTCTCCACCATCACCGACACTTCTGGCATAACACTTGCTCTTGCCTTGCCGTGCGACTGTGAAAACCCGAATAGTGACGGATTATTGGCATGGCGAAGAGCGAAACCGCAGCAGTGAAAGACCCCGCAACCAAAGGCAAACTCAAGCTGATCATTGTGATCGTGCTGGCGTTGCTGCTGGCCATTGGTGCATCCGTGGGGGCGACCTGGTTCTTCATGCACAGCGCCCAGAGCAAGCCTGCCGAGGCCGCCGATGCGGCGCCTGTCGGCAAGCAGCCAGCGATTTTCGAGCCGATGGCGCCGGCGTTTGTCGCCAACTACAACCAGAATGGCCGTCAGCGCTACATGCAGGTGAGCATCACCATGCTGGCGCGTAATCAGGCCGATCTGGAAGCGCTCAAAGTGCACATGCCGGTAATCCGCAACAACCTGGTGATGCTCTTCTCCGGTCAGGATTTCGCCACCTTGGCGACCCCGGTCGGCCAAGAGATGTTGCGCCAGAAGGCCACAGCCAGCGTCCAGGAAGTGGCGCAGAAAGAGCTGGGCAAAGTGGTGATCGAACAGTTGCTTTTCACTAATTTCGTACTGCAGTAGGAACACGACATGGCCGTGCAGGATCTGCTGTCCCAGGATGAAATCGACGCGCTGTTGCATGGCGTCGACGATGGTCTGGTACAGACCGATAACGCTGCCGAACCCGGCAGTGTCAAAAGCTACGACCTGACCAGCCAGGATCGCATCGTCCGTGGACGCATGCCGACTCTGGAAATGATCAACGAGCGTTTTGCCCGTTACACCCGCATCAGCATGTTCAACATGCTGCGCCGCTCGGCAGACGTTGCCGTCGGTGGCGTGCAGGTGATGAAGTTCGGCGAATACGTGCACTCGCTGTACGTACCGACCAGCCTCAACCTGGTCAAGATCAAACCGTTGCGCGGCACCGCGCTGTTCATCCTCGACGCCAAACTGGTGTTCAAGCTGGTGGACAACTTCTTCGGCGGTGACGGCCGTCACGCCAAGATCGAAGGGCGTGAATTCACCCCGACCGAACTGCGCGTGGTGCGCATGGTGCTGGAGCAGGCCTTCGTCGATTTGAAGGAAGCCTGGCAGGCGATCATGGAAGTCAATTTCGAGTACATCAACTCGGAAGTGAACCCGGCCATGGCCAACATCGTCGGCCCGAGCGAAGCGATCGTGGTCTCCACCTTCCACATCGAACTCGATGGCGGTGGCGGCGATCTGCACGTGACCATGCCGTACTCGATGATCGAGCCGGTGCGCGAAATGCTCGACGCCGGTTTCCAGTCCGACCTCGACGATCAGGACGAGCGCTGGGTCAACGCCCTGCGCCAGGACGTGCTCGATGTCGACGTGCCGATTGGCGCCACTGTGGCTCGCCGCCAGTTGAAGCTGCGCGACATCCTGCACATGCAGCCGGGGGATGTGATCCCGGTCGAGATGCCGGAAGAAATGAT
This sequence comes from Pseudomonas sp. CH61, assembly GCF_059429415.1. Taxonomy (NCBI): domain Bacteria; kingdom Pseudomonadati; phylum Pseudomonadota; class Gammaproteobacteria; order Pseudomonadales; family Pseudomonadaceae; genus Pseudomonas; species Pseudomonas sp. CH61. The sequence goes on from NZ_CM182098.1 coordinate 1,000,759, forward strand.
CATGCGCGCCAACGGCGTGCCGGCCTTCAAGGTCAAGATGGGCTCGCACAAAGGCAACCTCGCGTTGCAGGTGATCGAGCCGATCGAGCGTCGCTGAAGCGGCGCTCCAACCCCCAAGCATTTAACTGAATTTTTGCCCGCCGAGGACAAATGATGAACGACGATATGAACGCCCAGGACGACCAGGCACTGGCTGACGAATGGGCTGCTGCCCTGGAAGAAACCGGTGACGGTCAAGCTGACATCGACGCCCTGCTGGCCGCCGACGCAGCCAGCGGCTCGCGTCTGCCGATGGAAGAGTTCGGCAGCGTGCCGAAGAACAACGATCCGGTGACCCTCGACGGCCCGAACCTGGACGTGATCCTCGACATCCCGGTATCGATCTCGATGGAAGTGGGCAGCACCGACATCAACATCCGCAACCTGCTGCAACTCAACCAGGGTTCGGTGATCGAGCTCGATCGTCTGGCCGGCGAGCCGCTGGACGTGCTGGTCAACGGCACGCTGATCGCGCACGGTGAAGTGGTAGTGGTCAACGAAAAGTTCGGCATCCGCCTGACTGACGTGATCAGCCCAAGCGAACGCATCAAGAAGCTGCGCTGAGTGAAACGGTTTCTCTGGGCTTTGCTGGCCTTGCCGCTGAGCGTGCTGGCCGCCGAACCGTCGACCGCCACCACCGTGCCCGCCGCGACCGCGCCGATGGTTAGCAGCGGCGTGGCCGGGCAACTGACGCAACTGGTGTTCGGCCTGTTGCTGGTGCTGGGGTTGATCTTCTTCCTCGCCTGGCTATTGCGCCGGGTGCAGCAGGCAGGTCCGGCCGGCAAAGGCCAGGTGATCGAACTGATCGGTTCGCGCGCGCTCGGTCCGCGTGACCGTTTGCTGCTGGTGCAGGTTGGCAACGAGCAGATTCTGCTGGGCCTCAGCCCCGGCACGATCACCGCGCTGCATGTGCTCAAGGAACCCGTGCCGGTGCCGCACACCAGTGAAAAAGCCACTCCGGATTTTGCCCAGCAGTTGCTGAAGATACTCGGCAAGGATCAGAAGGATACGAAGTAATGGGTGCGTTACGCATCGTCTTGACGCTGGCCCTGATGCTGGCCGCGCCGCTAGCGTTCGCCGCCGATCCGTTGTCGATCCCGGCGATCACGCTGGGCACCAACGCCGATGGCGCGCAGGAATATTCGGTCAGTCTGCAGATCCTGCTGATCATGACCGCCCTGAGCTTCATTCCGGCGGCCGTGATTCTGATGACCAGTTTCACCCGGATCATCATCGTCTTCTCGATCCTGCGTCAGGCCCTTGGCCTGCAACAGACGCCGTCGAACCAGATCCTCACCGGCATGGCGCTGTTCCTCACCATGTTCATCATGGCCCCGGTGTTCGACCGGGTGAACAACGATGCGCTGCAACCGTATCTGGCGGAAAAACTCACCGCCCAGCAAGCGGTAGAAAAAGCTCAAGTGCCAATCAAGGACTTCATGCTCGCCCAGACCCGCACCAGCGATCTGGAGCTGTTCATGCGCCTGTCCAAGCGCACCGACATCGCCACGCCGGATCAGGCGCCGCTGACCATTCTGGTGCCGGCGTTCGTCACCTCCGAACTTAAAACCGCGTTCCAGATCGGCTTCATGATCTTCATTCCGTTCCTGATCATCGACCTCGTCGTGGCCAGTGTGCTGATGGCGATGGGCATGATGATGCTGTCGCCGCTGATCATTTCGCTGCCATTCAAGATCATGTTGTTTGTGCTGGTCGATGGCTGGGCGCTGATCATCGGCACCCTGGCCAGCAGTTTTGGAGGTGTCTCGCCATGACGCCGGAAGTTGCGGTCGATATCTTTCGTGAAGCCCTTTGGCTGACCACATTGATGGTCGCGATTCTGGTGGTGCCGAGCCTGTTGGTCGGCTTGCTGGTGGCGATGTTCCAGGCCGCCACGCAGATCAACGAACAGACCCTGAGCTTCCTGCCGCGTCTGCTGGTGATGCTGGTCACGTTGATCATCGGTGGTCCGTGGATCGTGCAGACGTTCATGGAATACATCATTCAGTTGTACAAAAACATCCCGATGGTCATCGGCTAAGCCATGCAATCGCTGCTTCAGCTGACCGACACCCAGATCAGTACCTGGGTGGCGTCGTTCATGTTGCCGCTGTTTCGCGTCGCCTCGATGCTGATGGTGATGCCGGTGTTCGGCACCACGCTGATACCGCGCCGTGTGCGCCTGTATTTCGCCGTGGCGATCACCGTGTGCATTGCGCCGAGCCTGCCGCCGATGCCGGCGGTCAGCCCGCTCGACCTGAGTGGCTTGATGTTGATTGCCGAACAGATCCTCGTCGGCGCCGTGCTCGGGTTTTCCCTGCAGCTGTTTTTCCAGGCGTTTGCCGTCGCCGGGCAAATCGTCGCCATTCAGATGGGCATGGGTTTCGCTTCGATGGTCGACCCGGCCAACGGCGTCTCGGTGGCAGTGATCGGGCAGTTCTTCACCATGCTGGTGACGCTGTTGTTCCTGTCGATGAATGGCCACCTGGTGGTCTTCGAAGTGCTCACCGAAAGCTTCACCACGCTACCGGTCGGCAGCGGTCTGATGACCGCGCACTACTGGGAGCTGGCCGGCAAACTTGGCTGGGTCCTTGGTGCGGCGTTGCTGCTGGTATTGCCGGCGGTCACCGCGCTGCTGGTGGTCAACATCGCCTTCGGGGTGATGACCCGCGCGGCGCCGCAACTGAACATTTTCTCCATCGGTTTTCCTTTGACCCTGGTGCTCGGCCTGTTCATTGTCTGGGTCGGTCTGGCGGACATTCTCAACCAGTATCAGCCGCTGGCCACTGAAGCCTTGCAGCTGTTACGCGAACTGGCACGGGCGCGCTGAGTCATGGCAGAGAGCGAAAGCGGTCAGGACAAAACAGAAGACCCCACGGAGAAACGTAAAAAGGACTCCCGTGAGAAGGGCGAGATTGCCCGTTCCAAAGAACTCAACACCCTGGCCGTGACCATGGCCGGTGCCGGTGCGCTGCTGGTGTTCGGCGGCATGCTGGCCGAAGACCTGATGGAACTGATGCGCCTGAACTTCACGCTGTCGCGCGAAGTGATCATGGATCAGGGTTCCATGGGCGCGTTTCTGTTGCAGTCGGGCCAGATGGCGCTGTTGGCGATCCAGCCGATCATGATCACCCTGTTGCTGGCGGCGCTGATCGGGCCGATTTCCCTCGGTGGCTGGCTGTTCGCGGCGGGCTCCATGGCCCCCAAGTTCAGCCGGATGAACCCGGCGGCAGGCCTGAAACGGATGTTTTCGTTCAAGTCAGTGATCGAGTTGCTCAAGGCGCTGGCCAAGTTTCTGATCACTTTGGGTGTGGCGTTGGTGGTGTTGTCGGCGGACGTCGATGACTTTCTGCGGATCGCCCACGAGCCGCTGGAAATGGCGATCATCCACAGCGTCACGCTGGTCGGCTGGAGCACCTTGTGGCTGGCCTGCGGCCTGATCATCATCGCCGCTGTCGACGTGCCGGTGCAGCTCTGGGAAGCACACAAGAAACTGCTGATGACCAAGCAGGAAGTGCGCGACGAGCACAAGGATCAGGAGGGGCGCCCGGAAGTCAAACAGCGCATCCGCCAGACCCAGCGCGAGATGTCCCAGCGGCGCATGATGGCGGCGATTCCCGACGCCGACGTGGTCATCACCAACCCGACCCACTACGCCGTCGCGCTCAAGTACGACTCGGAGAAGGGCGGCGCGCCGATGCTGATCGCCAAGGGCAGCGACTTCCTCGCGCTGAAAATCCGCGAAATCGCCGTGGCCAACAACGTCATGCTCCTCGAGTCGCCGGGGCTGGCGCGCTCGATCTACTACTCCACCGAACTGGATCAGGAAATCCCAGGTGGGCTGTACCTGGCAGTTGCTCAGGTCTTGGCCTACGTCTACCAGATCCGCCAGTTCCGTGCCGGCAAGGGCAAGCGCCCAGATCCGCTCAAGGATGATTTGCCGATTCCGCCGGATCTGCGCCGCGATACCTGATGGTTACCGTCTGTCTGGAAAACCTCTGAACCTGTCAAGTCTGACAGTAGACGGCTGTGCCCATCGGCGCTCTCATTGCCATGGGAATTCTCCCGGCATTTCCCTGCATTGGTCGCTCTGATCATCTGAGACGAGTACCAGGGATCGGCGCCTGCATAAGGTTTCAGAGGAAGCAATCATGGCAGACCAGCCCTACAGAAAGTTGCAAGGTATGGAGGTTGAATTCGTCTCGGGAGTGTTGGAGCAGCGCACAGCCGATCGCGCAATCGGTTACACCGTGACTTTCAAGTTGATGCTGGACTTCACCCATTTCAAGCAGATGGCCAACGCCTACAGCGCCAATTATCTGGAAGTGTCGAGCAACGCGATTCGGCCGGAGCTGGAGGGTTTGGCGTACCACAATAACTACAGTGAGATTGGTGGTTCTGCAGGAAAAATCGTCTCCAGCGCGATGCTTTTCGAACTCTTCACCGACCCGGATTTGTACCTGGATGGCTGGATCAACAATGAAATGGAGAGGCGATTTGGCAAACCGGAATTCGTCATCGAGGGAGATGCGCTTTTGATAACGGCGCGGCAGGACTTTCGTTGGGAAGATCCGCAGCGCGAAATCAAGATCGAAGATCTCCCCATCATTTGGTTTGATTGGGCTCTCACCCTCATAGAGCAGCGGACAAAAGTGTCTTGGGGGCTGCCGGAGCGTACGACGCCGGTATCGGTGGTGACGTTTATGTACCCGCAGGACGAGGTCGTTGTTATTGAGGGTAAGGAGCTGCTCAAGGGCGCGCGCTATATCAACGGCAAGGAGCTCAGTTTCGGCCCGATTACGCCTGAGCAGGTTTTAACGGCGTAGTGATCTGCAACCCGCCGCCCCGATTGAAACGGGGCGGCGGGTTTTTCTGCTTCAAGCTTTGTGTTGCTGGTGAGCCAGTCTTCGCGAGCAGGCTCGCTCCCACTCTGGAATCCGCTCAACGGTGGGAGCGAGCCTGCTCGCGAAGGCGTCAGAATTGACCCTGGATCAATCAGCAGGTGTCCCCAGTGCCTGCGTCAACCCGGCAACTCCAGATTATCCATCACCCGATTCACCGCCAGCTCGCCGAGCATGATCAGTTGCGCGATCCCCAACAGCGTCCTGCGCTGCGACGTGGGGATGAGATGGGCGAAGTCATGGGCGATGGTTCTGGCGGAGGCGAGTGTTTCGCTGGCATCGGCCAGCAGCTCCTCGTTTTTGAAGTCTGCGGTGACGGCGTACATCCGGCGGGTCTTGCGTGGAGGTGGTGTGGAGCCGGGTGGGCAGAGGTAGTGATCGAGGGCGCGGTCGGCGGCGTCGTGGAGTTTTTTGGAATCGAGGGATTCGTAGGGGGAGGTGGGGTCGGTTTCGGGTGGGTTGGGTGTTGGTTTGATCATGGTGAGACTCCTTTGAAGTGGAGCCGCTACAACCTGTCGCTAAACAGGAGGGGTGGCGGCTGTACGCAGGTTAGCGAACCGGTCAAAGGCACCCGGCAGACCCGAGGGTCTCCCGCATACAGCCACCATGACGAAATCGCGAAAATACAGATCCGCAACGAAGCCTGGAACGCTGATGCACCTTTGACTTGAATTCGAGTCGCTAAACCCGATCGCTGATTCGTCAGCGACCGCACCACAATAGAACCCGCCCCCAAGGCGCACAAGCCGGCGGATTCTGGCGTAGCTGTAGGCAATGGCGCAAGAATTTGTAGCCTGAAAGGCGTGTCTGGAGGTGTCTTTTAAACACCTGAGTTTAAAAGGCAATTTTCACTGACTTCACTGGCCCCTTCGCGAGCAAGCTCGCTCCCACATTTGGAATGCATTTCCCTGTGGGAGCGAGCCTGCTCGCGAAGGGGCCGCTTCGGCCAGTAGAAAACTCACGGGTAAAACCCCTCTGTTTAAAACTGACAAAAACTGGAAAGCTTATTGCGGTAGCCGTGAGCTTGCTCTGGGCGTCAAAAGTTTGCTTAAACGGAAGGGGGTGGTAAATAAATGCGTCCCCTTTATCCTTTCCGTCCCCTTTATCCTCTTATCCTCGGTGTCGTCCCCTTTTCTGTCTATCAAAGCACCTCGGCTCGACTGTTTATGATGGCAAACAGATTATGGGGAGTAAGTCCGCGGAAGTGGGGGATCCTCCAGATTGGAATCCTATAAAGGGGTGTGTGTTGGGGGGGGTGTTAGCTCGGAACATGGCATGCAGGTTGAGTGCGGTGTGTCGGCCTGCGTGAAAATGCTGTTGTTGACCGTTCGCTTTGTATTTTTGGCTTAAACTTGCTGCGATCGTGGGTCCGGTTTCCTGGTTTATACGCACTCCGTGGGCGTCGATCCATTGCATGGCTAGAATGTGGTGGGTTCGTGAGGGTTGGATGAGCAATCGGGTCACGTTGGTGCATGTGACCCGGATGGTTTTTGATTGACCCAGAGTGTCGGATACGGTGATGACGGCCTCTCCATTACCTTCGCTTCGGATACATCCTGCACAGTCGACTGACGCGATTACGGGTGCGCTTGTGGTGAATGAGTAGGGTGGTACGCCTCCGCTCACTGTCCGGGTTTCTGACGTGCTCGCTGGATCGCTTTCGGTCCTCAACCAACCGAGTGCTACGTGGTCGATTGAGTAATTCTGTCCGTTTAAAATGATAGGCGTCGTATCTACGATCAGCCCGCTGATCACTGTCACATGACGCACATTCGAAAGGACTGAACCGCTGTGATACAGGGACTTTGCATACAGTCGGTGTGCAAGCTCCTGCGCTCCAACTTCGATGTCCCATACCCAATCACCGTTAACGTCAACCGAAGCGATGCCTTTGGACACCGCGCTTGCTTCGTCACCATCGAAAATCTCGACCTTCTGGCCGTAGCTTGCCGTGCCCTTGAGTTTCAACTGGGTGCTGACGGTGGATTGACGATCAGGCACCTCGATGCCTTTGTCATCCTGCACGCTGTCCAGCGTCGGCACTACCGATGCCACCACGACAATATTCCAGGTATTGGACAGCGTGCCGTCCTTGCGTCTGGCGCTCAGGCTGTAGGTAGTTCCGGCAATCAGAGCAGTCAGTGTGAAAGTCCATTCTCCCTTTGAATCTACTTGAATTTCGGTATTCGGCATCAGCGTGCCGTTATTGGCCAGATCGATTTTTGTGTCTGGAGTGGCCGTGCCCGACAGGATAATGGTCGTTTCTACGGTCTGGCCGCCGGCGGGAATGTCTTCATTGCGGGATGAGCCTTTGACTGAGTCAATGGTCGGGAGCACCTCTACGAGGTTTTTAACGGTATAGGTCTGCACCGGAAAACTCAGCGCCAGGCTTTCTTCCGTGCTGCGATCCGGAGTGGCCTTGAAGGTCACCGTCAATGGGCTTTGATCCTTCAACGACTGCAGATCAGCCAGTGACAAGGTTGCATCGAGATAGCCCTGCGATATCCAGAGGGCATTCACGGCATTGTTCGGGCCTTGCCACACTTCGCGCTTGTACTCGGTACCGTCTTTTTTAGTGCCTGACACGACCATCCATACGCGCTGGTTGACGGCAATGTGCGGCCAGAAACCGCCGCGAAGGGTGGCCGGTCCGGTGAGCGTGGAGACATCCAGTTCATTGCCGTCACCCCCGTTGGCGGCTTGGGTGATCTTCGGTGAGTGGGCAAGCACCACGCGCAATTGCAACACTGCCAGCGTGCGCGGCGGCGACTCTTTCGGTTCCTGACTGCCACGTGTCACGGTACAGCTCAACGTGATTGACTTGACGAGGTTGAAGGGGATCACCGACACGGCCAATGGAATTTCTTGCCGGCCAAGGGTGGTGACCGGCCATGGCGCGGTGGTGTGCGAGCCGGCGGGGAGCGAGCCGGGAGCGCCGGTCCACGTGACGATAATCGTGTCGCCGAGGAGCAGGCCTGCGGAGTCAACCACGGCTGTCAGTGCGCTCTGGGCATCGAGCGGGTCAAGGCTGGTGTCGTTCGGTGCATCTTTGATCTTCGGCGCTTGCAGATCCAACGCCACCCCGACACTGAACTTCAACGGCTCGGCATAACTCATCCTCCCGTCCGCACGCTTGATTTCGTATCGGGCGGTCACCGTTCCGCCTTCATTGCCCTTGATCACCGACGCCGGAATGGTGAACGGCACTCTCTGGCCGGCGGTGAACTCGTTCAGTTTGATCGAATCGGGGTATTCGCCGGTGATCGAGCCGACCCAGAACATGAACACTTCATCGTCTTTGACCGTTTCGATGTACGGCACGGTCAGGGTGGTGCCGGCGGTGTCGGCAGGCAGGACGCCGTCCACCACGCCGGCCACTTCCGGCTCGGGCAGTTCCAGGCGAGTTTCGCCGACTTGCAGGATGGCGGTGTGGATCGACTCGCGGATTGCGCGCGAGGCCTCAAACGGGTCCAGCGTGGCGAGCACCGCCTCGGCAATCAATTGCTGGTAGTAGAACTCCGCGGTGCCACCGTTGACCGGGGCCAGGTGTTTGCCGTCGATGTTGTACAGCAGTGGTTGTGCTGCGACGATGTCGTTGTGGGTGATGGGGCGCGTTGGCAGAACAGGCAGGTACGGCTTCAGGCCGGGGGTGGTGCCCAGCATGATTGGCTGGAGGACCTGGCCTTCGGAAAAGGATTTGTCGAATGGGATTTTCAGGCGTACCTGGGCCAGCGTGGGGTCCAGTGCGCCGGAATCTTCGTCCAGCATGATCGGCGCGGCCAGCCGCTGAACTTCGCCGATGGCGCGGATGAACTGGCTTTTGGAGCGCAGATCGGCGGAGCCGTCGGCTTTTTCCAGGCGGTAGGACAAGGTGATCTGGGACTTGGCCAACTGGCGCAGCACGGCGTTGGGGGCCTTGAGTTCAATAACGCTCGGCACACTGGTCAAAGCAGTACCTTTTACTTCCAGATCAATCGGCGCACCTTCGACCGGCGTGCCCTTGATCTTGATGAACGGGATGTCACCGATTTTGAAGTGGGTCGTGTCTGTGGCGATGATTTGCACGGTGCCGTCGGCGTCGCCCAGTTTGTCGACGTCGAGTACGTTGTTCTGCGTTTCCTTGAGCAATGGCGCGATCAGCCGGGTCGCATCCACCGCCACCACCACACGCTGTTCGGGGCTCCAGTCTTCAGAGCGGTTGAAGACCTTGTCGAACACCTCGAACACCACGGCCACACCGGGACTTTCCGCATCACCGGCCTCACGAATGATTGCTTCGGTGATGGCCACGATGATCGGCGTCTTGCCTTCGGCCTGCTCCTGGGTCAGCGGACTACTGGACACGAAGATCCCGCCCCAACTCATGCGACAAACATCGCCGGCTGCGGCGTAGGGATAGGGCGGCGTGCCGTCGGCCTTGCCAATGCTGATCTTCACGCCTGCGCCCACGTTCTCCTGGTGGATGCCACCGTCAAGAATGTCCTGGGGAATGCTCATGATCAGCTTGGAATGCCCGCCGTCCCCGTTGTCATCGTGCCCGCCCGGGCGAGTCAGTTTCACCAGCACCTGCATGACGTCGGACGGTTGATCTGTGCCGCCCAACGGCTTGACGACATAGGACACCGCGAACCGGCCATCGACCATGTGCTTGAAAGGCACGAACATATGCAGTTGCGTGTTGACCTCGGTCTTGTCGACGGTCTCTACCCAGACGTTCTGCCCGCTGCCCCAAGAGATCCTCAGCGTGTCGCCAATCGCCATGTTCCCCCACGGCCCCGCCCGGCACAGCAGGCCATGAAGCGGAAAGTTGCCCAGCGCCGCGGCGATGTTGATACCCCAGATTATGGGATTGTTCGACACCGGGCCGGTCCGCCCGGGGATGTCGAGTTCCTTGAGTGCTACGGGGGTGTTTGGGGTGGACATGGCAACGACTCCGGTCGGGAAGGTGACGGAGTGATTGAACGGCTAAATAGCGATTTGCGCACCTGTCAGATCTGACAGGTGCGGGCCGAAATCCGACGGGTGGTGATTTTGGGAGAGGTCGAGTCGAAGCTGAAAAGCCTTAGAGATCGATCGTTCCCACGCGCAGCAAAGGAATGCAGCCCGGGACGCTCTGCGTCACTTCAAAAGCCGAACACGGAGCGTCCGTTGAGGCATTCCCACGCGGGAGCGTGGGAACGATCATCGCGTGTCGCTACTGCGGCAACTCCAGATTATCCATCACCCGATTCACCGCCAGCTCGCCGAGCATGATCAGTTGCGCGATCCCCAACAGCGTCCTGCGTTGCGACGCGGGTATGAGATGAGCGAAGTCATGGGCGATGGTTCTGGCTGAGGCGAGTGTTTCGCTGGCATCGGCCAGCAGTTCCTCGTTTTTGAAGTCCGCGGTGACGGCGTACATCCGGCGGGTTTTACGCGGCGGTGGCGTGGAGCCGGGTGGGCAGAGGTAGTGATCGAGCGCGCGGTCGGCGGCGTCGTGGAGTTTTTTGGAATCGAGGGATTCGTAGGGGGAGGTGGGGTCGGTTTCGGGTGGGTTGGGTGTTGGTTTGATCATGGTGAAGCTCCTTTGAAGTGGAGCCGCTACAACCTGTCGCTAAACAGGAAGGGTGGCGGCTGTACGCAGGTTAGCGAACCGGTCAAAGGCACCCGGCAGACCCGAGGGTCTCCCGCATACAGCCACCATGACGAAATCGCGAAAATACAGATCCGCAACGAAGCCTGGAACGCTGATGCACCTTTGACTTGAGTTCGAGTCGCTAAACCCGATCGCTGATTCGTCAGCGACCGGACCACAATAGAACCCGCCCCCAAAGCGCACAAGCCGGCGGATTCTGGCGTAGCTGTAGGCAATGGCGCAAGAATTTGTAGCCTGAAAGGCGTGTCTGGAGGTGTCTTTTAAACGCCTGAGTTTAAAAGGCGATTTGCGCTGACTTCACTGGCCCCTTCGCGAGCAGGCTCGCTCCCACATTTGGAATGCGTTTCCCTGTGGGAGCGAGCTTGCTCGCGAAAGGGCCATCCCGGTCAGCAGAAAAATCTCGATCAAGCCCCGCTGTTTAAATCACTGCTTAAATAAATCCGTCCCCTTTGTAGTCGTTAAGGGGCTCCGACGATCTCGAACCCAAAATTGTTGTTGCCACTTAGGCTATTGTCGTACGCTTCAGCGTAAAGGATGGGGGCGAAACTAGGGGCAATGTCTCGAGTGGGCGGAGCGGCGATTCGCCGCCGCCCGCCCCCTGAGACGAGGATCGTTCCGGTAAAATTGTATCCCGCAGGTATATTTTTTACCTCGACCATCAAAGGCCGGTTCGCGGGTCCGTCGCCGAATTCTACTTCCACCTCGAACGTGACGCTGCGCTGCTTTAGTACATTCTGCCCCGCTATCATCAACACACCGTTCGCATATACACCCACGATTTTGGGACGCGTTAAAGTTGCCAGGGTCAGCCTCCTAGCTGCCGATGTTGCGCCCGAGCCATACAAGGCTTTGGCAGTAAAGCTGTTGTCGCCGAGGGTCAACCTGGTGGTCAGCGTCCAGATCCCGGTTGCTGGATCGGCGGTGGGTTCTCCTTTGGGCGTTGTGCCGTTGAGCACCTCTACTTTCTGACCTTTGGCGGCCACGCCGCTTAATGTCACATCTATTTCAAATGTGCGACCACCGTCGGGAATTTCGACACCGCTTGGCGATCCCTTCACAGAAGTCAGTGTCGGTGCGGTGGCGGCTGTGACGGTCAGTGTCCTGGCGGCCGACACGGCGCCAGAGCCGTACAATGCCTTGCCGGTAAAGCTGTGCGCTGCCACGGTCAGGGCACTGACGAGCAACGTCCATACACCGGTTGTGGCATGTGCAGTTGCCTGCCCTTTGGAGGCAGTGCCGTCAAAGATTTCGACCTTCTGGCCTTTGGCCGCGACGCCGCTTAGGGTGACGGCTGTTTCCACCGTGACCCCGCCTTGGGGGATTTCGACACCGCTGGGTGAGCCTTTGACGGAGGTCAGCGTCGGTGCGGTGGCGGCTGTGACGGTCAGTGTTCTGGCGGCCGACGTCGCGCCGGAGCCGTACAACGCCTTGGCGGTAAAGCTGTGTGCTGCCACAGCCAAAGCACTGACGAGCAACGTCCAGACACCGGTTGTGGCATGTGCCGTTACCTGACCTTTTGAGACGGTGCCGTCAAAGATTTCGACCTTCTGGCCTTTGGCCGCGACGCCGCTCAGGGTGACAGCCGTTTCTACTGTGCTCCCGCCTTGAGGGATTTCGACACCGCTGGGAGAGCCTTTGACCGATGTCAAAGTGGGAGCGGTGGCGGCTGTGACGGTCAGTGTTCTTGCCGCCGACACGGCACCCGAGCCGTACAAAGCCTTGGCGGTAAAGCTGTGTGCAGCCACAGCCAGGGCACTGACGAGCAACGTCCAGACACCGGTTGTGGCATGTGCCGTTGCCTGACCTTTGGAGACTGCGCCGTCAAAGATTTCGACCTTCTGGCCTTTGGCCGCGACGCCGCTCAGGGTGACGGCTGTTTCCACCGTGACCCCGCCTTGGGGGATTTCGATACCGCTGGGAGAGCCTTTGACCGATGTCAAAGTGGGAGCGGTGGCGGCTGTGACGGTCAGTGTTCTTGCCGCCGACACGGCACCCGAGCCGTACAAAGCCTTGGCGGTAAAGCTGTGTGCAGCCACAGCCAGGGCACTGACGAGCAACGTCCAGACACCGGTTGTGGCATGTGCCGTTGCCTGGCCTTTTGAGACGGTGCCGTCAAAGATTTCGACCTTCTGGCCTTTGGCCGCGACGCCGCTCAGGGTGACGGCTGTTTCCACCGTGACCCCGCCTTGGGGGATTTCGATACCGCTGGGAGAGCCTTTGACCGATGTCAAAGTGGGAGCGGTGGCGGCTGTGACGGTCAGTGTTCTTGCCGCCGACACGGCACCCGAGCCGTACAAAGCCTTGGCGGTAAAGCTGTGTGCAGCCACAGCCAGGGCACTGACGAGCAACGTCCAGACACCGGTTGTGGCATCCGCAGTTGCCTGGCCTTTTGAGACGGTGCCGTCAAAGATTTCGACCTTCTGGCCTTTGGCAGCGACGCCGCTGAGGGTTACGGCCGTTTCCACTGTGCTCCCGGCTTGGGGGATTTCGACACCGCTGGGAGAGCCTTTGACGGAGGTCAACGTCGGTGCGGTGGCGGCTGTGACGGTCAGTGTTCTGGCGGCTGACGTCGCGCCGGAGCCGTACAACGCCTTGGCGGTAAAGCTGTGTGCTGCCACAGTCAAGGCGCTGATGAGCAACGTCCAGACACCGGTTGTGGCATGTGCCGTTGCCTGACCTTTGGAGACCGTGCCGTCAAGGATTTCGACCTTCTGGCCTTTGGCCGCGACGCCGCTCAGGGTGACGGCTGTTTCCACCGTGACCCCGCCTTGGGGGATTTCGATACCGCTGGGAGAGCCTTTGACCGATGTCAAAGTGGGAGCGGTGGCGGCTGTGACGGTCAGTGTTCTTGCCGCCGACGTCGCGCCCGAGCCGTACAACGCCTTGGCGGTAAAGCTGTGTGCTGCCACAGCCAAAGCACTGACGAGCAACGTCCAGACACCGGTTGTGGCATGTGCCGTTGCCTGACCTTTGGAGACTGCGCCGTCAAAGATTTCGACCTTCTGGCCTTTGGCCGCGACGCCGCTCAGGGTGACGGCTGTTTCCACCGTGACCCCGCCTTGGGGGATTTCGATACCGCTGGGAGAGCCTTTGACCGATGTCAAAGTGGGAGCGGTGGCGGCTGTGACGGTCAGTGTTCTTGCCGCCGACACGGCACCCGAGCCGTACAAAGCCTTGGCGGTAAAGCTGTGTGCAGCCACAGCCAGAGCACTGACGAGCAACGTCCAGACACCGGTTGTGGCATGTGCCGTTGCCTGGCCTTTTGAGACGGTGCCGTCAAAGATTTCGACCTTCTGGCCTTTGGCCGCGACGCCGCTCAGGGTGACGGCTGTTTCCACCGTGACCCCGCCTTGGGGGATTTCGATACCGCTGGGAGAGCCTTTGACCGATGTCAAAGTGGGAGCGGTGGCGGCTGTGACGGTCAGTGTTCTTGCCGCCGACACGGCACCCGAGCCGTACAAAGCCTTGGCGGTAAAGCTGTGTGCAGCCACAGCCAGGGCACTGACGAGCAACGTCCAGACACCGGTTGTGGCATGTGCCGTTGCCTGACCTTTGGAGACTGCGCCGTCAAAGATTTCGACCTTCTGGCCTTTGGCCGCGACGCCGCTCAGGGTGACGGCTGTTTCCACCGTGACCCCGCCTTGGGGGATTTCGATACCGCTGGGAGAGCCTTTGACCGATGTCAAAGTGGGAGCGGTGGCGGCTGTGACGGTCAGTGTTCTTGCCGCCGACACGGCACCCGAGCCGTACAAAGCCTTGGCGGTAAAGCTGTGTGCAGCCACAGCCAGGGCACTGACGAGCAACGTCCAGACACCGGTTGTGGCATGTGCCGTTGCCTGACCTTTGGAGACTGCGCCGTCAAAGATTTCGACCTTCTGGCCTTTGGCCGCGACGCCGCTCAGGGTGACGGCTGTTTCCACCGTGACCCCGCCTTGGGGGATTTCGATACCGCTGGGAGAGCCTTTGACCGATGTCAAAGTGGGAGCGGTGGCGGCTGTGACGGTCAGTGTTCTTGCCGCCGACACGGCACCCGAGCCGTACAAAGCCTTGGCGGTAAAGCTGTGTGCAGCCACAGCCAGGGCACTGACGAGCAACGTCCAGACACCGGTTGTGGCATGTGCCGTTGCCTGACCTTTGGAGACTGCGCCGTCAAAGATTTCGACCTTCTGGCCTTTGGCCGCGACGCCGCTCAGGGTGACAGCCGTTTCTACTGTGCTCCCGCCTTGGGGGATTTCGACACCGCTGGGAGAGCCTTTGACCGAGTCGAGGGTCGGGAGCACCTCTACGAGGTTTTTAACGGTATAGGTCCGCACCGGAAAACTCAGCGCCAGGCTTTCTTCCGTGCTGCGATCCGGAGTGGCCTTGAAGGTCACCGTCAATGGGCTTTGATCCTTCAACGACTGCAGATCAGCCAGTGACAAGGTTGCATCGAGATAGCCCTGCGATATCCAGAGGGCATTCACGGCATTGTTCGGGCCTTGCCACACTTCGCGCTTGTACTCGGTACCGTCTTTTTTAGTGCCTGACACGACCATCCATACGCGCTGGTTGACGGCAATGTGCGGCCAGAAACCGCCGCGAAGGGTGGCCGGTCCGGTGAGCGTGGAGACATCCAGTTCAGTACCGTCACCACCGTTGGCGGCTTGGGTGATCTTCGGTGAGTGGGCAAGCACCACGCGCAATTGCAACACCGCCAGCGTGCGCGGCGGCGACTCTTTCGGTTCCTGACTGCCACGTGTCACGGTACAGCTCAACGTGATTGACTTGACGAGGTTGAAGGGGATCACCGACACGGCCAATGGAATTTCTTGCCGGCCAAGGGTGGTGACCGGCCATGGCGCGGTGGTGTGCGAGCCGGCGGGGAGCGAGCCGGGAGCGCCGGTCCACGTGACGATAATCGTGTCGCCGAGGAGCAGGCCTGCGGAGTCAACCACGGCTGTCAGTGCGCTCTGGGCATCGAGCGGGTCAAGGCTGGTGTCGTTCGGTGCCTCTTTGATCTTCGGCGCTTGCAGATCCAACGCGACGCCGACTTGCAGGATGGCGGTGTGGATCGACTCGCGGATTGCGCGCGAGGCCTCAAACGGGTCCAGCGTGGCGAGCACCGCGTCCGGGAGCCATTGCTGGTAATAGAACTCCACCGTACCACCGTTGACCGGGGCCAGATGTTTGCCATCGATGCTGTATGCCAGCGGTAGTCCGGCGACGATTTCGTTGTGGGTGATGGGACGTAAAGCCAGGTCAGGCAGGTAGGGTTCGAGGCCAGGCGTGGTGCCGAGCATGAATATCTTGAGAGCCTGGCCTTCGGCAAAGGATTTATCGAATGGAATCTCCAGGCGTATCTTGTCCAGTGCGGGGTCCAGTGCTCCGGAGTTCTCGTCCAGCACCTTCGGCGCGGCCAGCCGCTGGACTTCGCCGATGGCGCGGATGAATTGGCTTTTGGAGCGCAGGTCGGCGGTGCCGTCGGCTTTTTCCAGGCGGTAAGACAAGGTGAACTGGGACTTGGCCAACTGGCGCAGCGCGGCGTTGGGGGCCTTGAGTTCAATAACGCTCGGCACACTGGTCAAAGCAGTACCTTTTACTTCCAGATCAATCGGCGCACCTTCGACCGGCGTGCCCTTGATCTTGATGAACGGGATGTCACCGATTTTGAAGTGGGTCGTGTCTGTGGCGATAATTTGCACGGAGCCGTCGGCGTCGCCCAGTTTGTCGACGTCGAGTACGTTGTTCTGCGTTTCCTTGAGCAATGGCGCGACCAGCCGGGTCGCATCCACCGCCACTGCCACACGCTGTTCGGGGCTCCAGTCTTCAGAGCGGTTGAAGACCTTGTCGAACACCTCGAACACCACGGCCACACCGGGACTTTCCGCATCACCGGCCTCACGAATGATTGCTTCGGTGATGGCCACGATGATCGGCGTCTTGCCTTCGGCCTGCTCCTGGGTCAGCGGACTACTGGACACGAAGATCCCGCCCCAACTCACGCGACAAACATCGCCGGCTGCGGCGTAGGGATAGGGCGGCGTGCCGTCGGCCTTGCCAATGCTGATCTTCACGCCTGCGCCCACGTTCTCCTGGTGGATGCCACCGTCAAGAATGTCCTGGGGAATGCTCATGATCAGCTTGGAATGCCCGCCGTCCCCGTTGTCATCGTGCCCGCCCGGGCGAGTCAGTTTCACCAGCACTTGTATGACGTCGGACGGTTGAGCTGTGCCGCCCAACGGCTTGACGGCATAGGAGACCGCGAACTGGCCATCGACCATGTGCTTGAAAGGCACGAACAGGCGCAGTTGCGTGTTGACCTCGTCCTTGAGGACGGTCTTGCTCAGCACGTTTTGCGCGAGGCCCCAAGAAATCGTCACCCCGTCGCCAATCGCCATGTTCCCCCACGGCCCCGCCTGGCATAGCAGGCCGTGCAGAGGAAAGTTGCCCAGCGCGGCGGCGATGTTGATGCCCCAGATTATGGGATTGCTCGACACCGGGCCGGTCCGTCCGGGGATGTCGAGTTCCTTGAGGGCCACGGGGGTGTTTGGGGTGGACATGGCAACGACTCCGGTCAGGAAGGTGACGGAGTGATTGAACGGCTAAATAGCGATTTGCGCACCTGTCAGATCTGACAGGTGCGGGCCGAAATCCGACGGATGGTGATTTTTGGAGAGGTGGAGTCGAAGCTGAAAAAGCCTTAGAGATCGATCGTTCCCACGCGCAGCAAAGGAATGCAGCCCGGGACGCTCTGCGTCACTTCAAAAGCCGAACGCGGAGCGTCCGTTGAGGCATTCCCACGCGGGAGCGTGGGAACGATCACCGGGGGGACGTGCTACTGCGGCAACTCCAGATTATCCATCACCCGATTCACCGCCAGCTCGCCGAGCATTATCAGCTGCGCAATCCCCAGCAGCGTCCTGCGTTGCGACGCGGGTATGAGGTGGGCAAAGTCATGGGCGATGGTTCTGGCGGAAGCGAGTGTTTCGCTGGCATCGGCCAGCAGCTCCTCGTTTTTGAAGTCGGCGGTGACGGCGTACATCCGGCGGGTTTTACGGGGCGGTGGCGTGGAGCCGGGTGGGCAGAGGTAGTGATCGAGCGCGCGGTCGGCGGCGTCGTGGAGTTTTTTGGAATCGAGGGATTCGTAGGGGGAGGTGGGGTCGGTTTCGGGTGGGTTGGGTGTTGGTTTGATCATGGTGAAGCTCCTTTGAAGTGGAGCCGCTACAACCTGTCGCTAAACAGGAAGGGTGGCGGCTGTACGCAGGTTAGCGAACCGGTCAAAGGCACCCGGCAGACCCGAGGGTCTCCCGCATACAGCCACCATGACGAAATCGCGAAAATACAGATCCGCAACGAAGCCTGGAACGCTGATGCACCTTTGACTTGAGTTCGAGTCGCTAAACCCGATCGCTGATTCGTCAGCGACCGGACCACAATAGAACCCGCCCCCAAAGCGCACAAGCCGGCGGATTCTGGCGTAGCTGTAGGCAATGGCGCAAGAATTTGTAGCCTGAAAGGCGTGTCTGGAGGTGTCTTTTAAACGCCTGAGTTTAAAAGGCGATTTGCGCTGACTTCACTGGCCCCTTCGCGAGCAGGCTCGCTCCCACATTTGGAACGCGTTTCCCTGTGGGAGCGAGCTTGCTCGCGAAAGGGTTAACCCGGTCAGCAGAAAAACCTCGATCAAGCCCCGCTGTTAAATAACGGGTTAAATAAGTCTGTCCATTTTCGCCCTCTTTTCGCCTGATTGAAACGTGTTTCACTGGGCAAAAGTGAAGGCGATTGAACTGCGTATTAAGAGACATGTAAAAGTCGGTTGTGCTTGATTGCGATTGTGCGGGGTCATCTTTTTGGCTTTACCTTGATTTCATGTATGGCCATTGCCGCTCCTGATGGGGGTGTATGGATGTTTATTCGCAATGTGCTCTCTTGGTTCGGTGCTACCGTAAATTCACCACTGAGTTCAATAACGTTCACAGAATCTATTAAGGTTGGAGGGGTGATGTCTATGTCGTTGACGTTCAATACCACAGTACTTGGATTGCCGGCAGTTTCTTGACCGATATTGATGCTGAAAATATAGGTCGCGTCACGTAGTGTGAAATATTTGTATGTTCGGATAAAAGCAGTTCCGCTTATTGTTTCTTTTGGGTTTGGGTCAATATTAAGCCGGTCGTTGTATGTATAAATATGCCAGTTCTTTTCTGGAGTGCCCAGCCTCCAGGTAGGCCAATTTTCATGTGGTATTTCATTTTCAAACGTAAGTGTTTCCTCGAAGTCTGCTCCGCTTGTTGCATTCATGATGAATCTCCATGTTTCGGGAAGAGGCAGTTCATAAAAACAGGTTAATGCAGAACGCACACCTGTCAGGTCTGACAGGTATAAAGAGATATCCGACGAGCGGTTCTGATGCAGTACAGTTGATTGAAATACCTGTATTCGGCATACGGATCCCAATACCCGCACTCACCATATGTTGATCGTTCCCACGCTTTGTATGCTTCAGCCGGCCTGCATCAGCCCGGCAACTCCAGATTATCCATCACCCGATTCACCGCCAGCTCGCCGAGCATGATCAATTGCGCGATCCCCAACAGCGTCCTGCGTTGCGACGCGGGTATGAGATGAGCGAAGTCATGGGCGATGGTTCTGGCTGAGGCGAGTGTTTCGCTGGCATCGGCCAGCAGTTCCTCGTTTTTGAAGTCCGCGGTGACGGCGTACATCCGGCGGGTTTTACGCGGTGGTGGGGTGGAGCCGGGTGGGCAGAGGTAGTGATCGAGCGCGCGTTCGGCGGCGTCGTGGAGTTTTTTTGAATCGAGGGATTCGTAGGGGGAGGTGGGGTCGGTTTCGGGTGGGTTGGGTGTTGGTTTGATCATGTGAAGCTCCTAGAGTCATTGGAGCTGCCAACGTTCGCTGCGAGACGAATGAGGGTGGCAGCTATACGCGGGTCGCAGACCGGGACTCTAGAACCGGCAGACCTGAAGGTCTCCCACGTACAGCCGCCATAAAAAAGCGGGTGTTGTGCGTCCAGAGATCGACGGGCTGCGAGACCCGATCGCTGATTCGTCAGCGACCGACCCACAATAGAACCCGACCCCAAGGCGCACAAGCCGGCGGATTCTGGCTTGGCTGTAGGCAATGGCGCAAGGATTTGTAGCCTTGAGACAGTGTCTGCAGGTGTCTTTTAAACAGCTTCGTTTAAATCGAAAAAATTGTGCCGGACATAAGGGCCCCTTCGCGAGCAGGCTCGCTCCCACAAGAAACTGCATTCCAAATGTGAGAGTGAAATGCACACCAAATGTAGGAGTGAGCCTGCTCGCGATAGCGGAGTGTCAGTTGACGAATTTTTTGGATGACACGCCGCTATCGCGAGCAGGCTCACTCCTACAGGGGGCATGTTTTCTCTCCCGATTTCACTCCTTGGCAAAAGTTGGAAAGCTTCTTGCAGTACCCGCCGTGAGCCCGCTCTGGGCGTCAAAAGTTTGCTTTAAAGGAACGGGGAAAACCGGTGGATCGCTCTCAGTTATTCAACACTGCTCGCACAAACGTTGCCGACCTCAGTCGAGGCAATCTGGGCGTGCCGTTGTTGCTGCTGGTCATGCTGGCGATGATGATGTTGCCGGTGCCGCCGTTCCTGCTCGACGTGTTTTTTACCTTCAACATTGCCCTGTCGATTGTCGTCCTGCTGGTCTGCGTGTATGCGCTGCGACCGCTGGATTTCGCCGTGTTCCCGACGATTCTGCTGGTCGCGACGTTGTTGCGGCTGGCGCTGAACGTGGCCTCGACGCGGGTGGTGATGCTCCACGGTCAGGACGGCCACGCCGCTGCCGGTAAGGTGATTCAGGCCTTCGGTGAGGTGGTGATCGGCGGTAACTACGTGGTCGGTATCGTGGTCTTCGCGATCCTGATGATCATCAACTTCGTCGTAGTGACCAAGGGTGCCGGGCGGATTTCCGAAGTGAGCGCGCGGTTCACCCTCGATGCGATGCCCGGCAAACAAATGGCGATCGACGCCGACCTCAACGCCGGTCTGATCGACCAGAACCAGGCCAAGGCGCGTCGTCAGGAAGTCGCCCAAGAGGCTGAGTTCTACGGTTCGATGGACGGTGCCAGCAAGTTCGTTCGTGGTGACGCCATCGCTGGCCTGCTGATTCTGTTCATCAACCTTATCGGCGGTATGGCCGTGGGTATCTTCCAGCACAACATGAGCTTCGGTGATGCCGGTCGGGTTTACGCCTTGCTGACCATCGGTGACGGTTTAGTGGCGCAATTGCCATCACTGTTGTTATCGACAGCGGCAGCGATCATGGTGACCCGTGCTTCCGGTTCTGAAGACATGGGCAAGCAGATCAATCGTCAGATGTTCGCCTCGCCGAAAGCGCTGGCGGTGGCGGCCGGTCTGATGGCGGTGATGGGCCTGGTGCCGGGCATGCCGCACTTCTCGTTCCTGAGCATGGCCGCGCTGGCCGCTGGCGGCGCGTACCTGTTCTGGAAGAAGCAGAACGTCGCCAAGGTCGTGGCACTGGAAGAGGTCAAGCGCCAGCAGGAGCTGCTGCCGTCGCCGGCTCGCGCCATGGAAACCAAAGAGCTGGGCTGGGACGACGTGACGCCCATCGACATGATTGGTCTGGAAGTCGGCTATCGCTTGATTCCGCTGGTGGACCGCAATCAGGGCGGGCAATTGCTGGCGCGGATCAAGGGCGTGCGCAAGAAGCTCTCGCAGGATCTGGGCTTCCTCATGCCGACCGTGCACATTCGTGACAACCTCGATCTGGCGCCAAGCGCCTATCGCCTGACCCTGATGGGCGTGATTCTGGCCGAAGCCGAGATCTACCCGGATCGCGAACTGGCGATCAACCCGGGCCAGGTCTACGGCACGCTCAACGGTATCAACGCCAAAGATCCGGCTTTCGGCCTGGAAGCGGTGTGGATCGAAATCAGCCAGCGTGCGCAGGCACAATCGCTCGGTTACACCGTGGTCGATGCCAGCACCGTGGTCGCGACCCACTTGAACCAGATTCTGTACAAGCACTCCAGTGAGCTGATCGGTCACGAAGAAGTGCAGCAACTCATGCAATTGCTGGCCAAAAGCTCGCCGAAACTGGCTGAAGAGCTGGTGCCGGGCGTGGTCTCGTTGTCGCAGTTGCTCAAAGTGCTGCAAGCGCTGTTGGCTGAACACGTGCCGGTACGCGATATCCGCAGCATTGCCGAAGCCATCGCCAACAACGCCGCGAAGAGTCAAGATACCGCCGCGTTGGTGGCTGCGGTGCGGGTTGGCGTATCCCGTGCAATCGTCCAAAGCATTGTAGGCACTGAGTCCGAGCTGCCTGTGATCACCTTGGAACCAAGGTTGGAACAAATATTGCTCAATAGTCTGCAGAAGGCAGGACAAGGCTCGGAAGAGGGTGTTCTGCTGGAGCCAAGCATGGCCGAGAAGCTGCAGCGTTCGCTCATCGAAGCGGCGCAGCGTCAGGAAATGCAAGGTCAGCCAGTGATCCTTTTGGTCGCTGGCCCGATCCGCGCGATGCTCTCGCGCTTTGGCCGCCTCGCAGTCCCTGGATTGCATGTGCTGGCCTACCAGGAAATACCGGACAACAAGCAAGTGACCATCGTTGCGACAGTAGGGCCCAACGGCTGAGGTAGTGGTTTATGCAAGTTAAGCGTTTCTTTGCCGCCGATATGCGTCAGGCCATGAAGCTGGTTCGTGATGAGCTGGGCGCTGATGCCGCCATCATTGGCAATCGCCGCATTGCCGGCGGTGTCGAGCTGACGGCGGCACTGGATTACAAATTGTCGGCGCTGGCGCCACGGGTTCCGAACATGGAACTCGAAGACGAGCTGCGCAAGACCCAGTCGCGCATCGTCACCGCTCAGGCCGAGTTGAGCCTGCGTGGCGAAGCTGATGGCAATAGCAATCGCCAGATCTTCGCCGGGCTGCCGTTGACGGCTGGCCTGCCGCTGACCGCTGCCGAACCGCTGAGCGAGCCGACTTACGCCGCACCGGCGCGTCCGGCCCCGGCGCCGGCGCAGTCTTCCGGCGGCGTTGATCCGCGTGCACTGGATTCGATGCGTTTTGAATTGAACAGCCTGCGCGAGCTGATGGAAGTTCAGCTCGGCACCCTGGCCTGGAATCAACTGCAAGGCAGCCGTCCGGCGCAAGCCAATCTGTATCGCCGTCTGCAACGTATCGGCCTGTCCGGTCCGTTGTCGCGCGATCTGCTGGCGATGATCACTGATATCGAAGAACCCCGTCAGGCCTGGCGCATGTTGCTTGCGCACCTGGCGCGGATGATTGCCGTACCGGAAGTCGAGCCGCTGGAAGAGGGCGGTGTGATTGCCATGGTCGGCCCTGCCGGCATGGGCAAGACCACCACGCTGGCCAAGCTCGCCGCGCGTTATGTGCTGAAATACGGCGCGCAGAATGTCGCGCTGGTGAGCATGGACAGTTTCCGTATCGGCGCTCAGGAACAACTGAAGACGCTGGGCCGCATTCTCAATGTGCCAGTGACTCACGTCGATCCGGGCCAATCGCTGGTGCAGGCGCTGGATCCATTGCTGCGCAAACGCGTGGTATTGATCGATACTGCCGGCCTCCAGGCCAGCGATCCTGCGCTGCGCATGCAGCTGGAAAGTCTGGCCGGACGTGGCATTCGTTCAAAAAATTATCTGGTCTTGGCAACCACCAGCCAGAAACAGGTTCTAACCGCCGCTTATCACAGTTACAAGCGTTGCGGGCTAGCCGGGTGCATCCTGACTAAACTGGATGAAACGGCCAGCCTTGGCGAAGTGTTGAGCCTGGCGATCAGTCATGAATTGCCGGTCGCGTACCTGACCGATGGCCCACGGATTCCGGATGATTTGCATCTGCCGCGCCGTCATCAACTGGTCAGCCGCGCCGTCAGCGTGCAAATGCAGGAAGAACCCAGCGAAGAAGCCATGGCTGACATGTTCGCTGATATCTATCACAGCCCGACCAAGCAGGTAGGCTGAGGTATTCATGAACAGTTTTTGTACCTACATCGATGGTCTGCCATGCATTGTTCCGGTTGTGAACGCGCAGCCAGTAATGTGGCCTCCGTCTATGCAAGACAAGGTAAAGAAATAACATGGGCAGCATGCATCCCGTACAGGTGATCGCGGTGACCGGCGGCAAAGGTGGCGTCGGCAAGACTAACGTGTCAGTGAACTTGTCGCTGGCGCTGGCAGAGCTTGGCCGTCGGGTCATGCTGCTGGACGCCGATCTGGGACTGGCGAACGTCGACGTTTTGTTGGGTCTGACCCCTAAACGCACACTGGCCGACGTGATCGAAGGCCGTTGCGAATTGCGCGACGTGCTGTTGCAAGGCCCCGGTGGCATCCGCATCGTCCCGGCCGCGTCCGGCACGCAAAGCATGGTGCACCTGAGCCCGGCGCAACATGCCGGTCTGATTCAGGCGTTCAGCGACATCGGCGACAATCTCGACGTGCTGGTGATCGACACCGCTGCGGGTATTGGTGACTCGGTAGTCAGTTTTGTACGCGCCGCGCAAGAAGTGTTGCTGGTGGTCTGCGATGAGCCGACTTCCATTACCGACGCCTACGCACTGATCAAACTGCTCAACCGCGATTACGGCATGAACCGCTTCCGCGTGCTGGCCAACATGGCGCAGAGCCCGCAGGAAGGGCGCAACCTGTTCGCCAAGTTGACCAAGGTCACGGATCGTTTCCTTGACGTCGCTCTACAATACGTCGGCGCCGTGCCTTACGACGAAAGCGTGCGTAAAGCGGTGCAGAAGCAGCGTGCGGTGTACGAAGCCTTCCCGCGTTCCAAGTGCGCGCTGGCGTTCAAGGCGATCGCGCAGAAGGTCGACACTTGGCCGCTGCCCGCCAACCCGCGTGGCCACCTTGAGTTTTTCGTCGAGCGCCTCGTGCAGCAAACGGCAGGGCCCGTGCTATGACCGCAAGCGGTATGAACTACTACAAGAAGTCGGCACGTGACGCGCAGTACGAACTGATCGAGCGTTACGCGCCACTGGTTAAACGCATTGCCTACCACTTGCTGGCGCGCTTGCCGGCGAGTGTGCAGGTCGAAGATTTGATCCAGGCCGGAATGATCGGCCTGCTCGAAGTCTCGACCAAATACGACGCCAGCAAAGGCGCCAGTTTCGAAACGTACGCGGGCATACGAATCCGCGGCGCGATGCTCGACGAAGTGCGCAAAGGGGACTGGGCGCCACGCTCGGTTCACCGCAATACCCGGATGGTCAGCGACGCAATTCGCTCAATTGAAGCTAAAACCGGCCGTGATGCTAAAGATCACGAGGTTGCGGCCGAACTCCAATTGAGTCTCGACGATTACTACGGGATTTTGAATGACACCTTGGGCAGCCGCCTGTTCAGTTTCGACGACCTGCTGCAGGACGGCGAACACGAAGGGCTGCACGAGGATGGCGCGAGTGCTCATCTTGAGCCGTCACGCGATCTGGAAGATGAACGTTTCCAGGCGGCGTTGGCGGACGCGATTGCCAATTTGCCGGAGCGTGAGCGACTGGTGTTGGCGCTGTACTACGACGAAGAGCTGAACCTCAAGGAGATCGGTGAAGTCCTTGGCGTCAGTGAATCGCGGGTCAGCCAGTTACACAGCCAGTGCGCGGCCCGTTTGCGGGGGCGTTTGGGGGAGTGGCGAGCGCGCTGAAGGCAGTGTGGGGACACTGCGAACGAGGCTGGTGCGGTGATGAACGGCACCGGTCTTGCTCTGTTGTGCTCCAGACAGTCTTCGAGTGCTGCGCCGATTGATTGAAGTGGCGCGTCCAGGTGCTGGGCGCGTTTAAGACTGCTTGGAGGTCGAATTGAACAAAGACATGAAAATCCTCATCGTTGATGACTTCTCAACGATGCGGCGGATCATCAAGAACCTGCTGCGCGATCTTGGGTTCACCAACACCGTCGAGGCTGACGATGGCGTGACTGCCATTCCAGTGCTCAACAGCGGCAGCATCGACTTTCTGGTAACGGACTGGAACATGCCGGGCATGACCGGTATCGACCTGCTGCGTCACGTGCGTGCCGATGAAAAACTCAAGCACCTGCCAGTGCTGATGGTGACTGCAGAAGCCAAGCGCGAGCAGATCATTGAAGCCGCTCAGGCCGGTGTAAACGGCTACGTAGTCAAACCTTTCACGGCTCAGGCGTTGAAAGACAAAATCGAGAAGATTTTCGAACGCATCGGCTGATGAACGCGCGGGGGAGCTATGGAGCATAACGAATCTTCACAGGGCGATTTCGAGTCGACCCTGAAAAAACACGCGGTCGAACTGGTCGAAAGCCTTGAAAAAGGCAGGTTCGGCGACGCTGTGCAACTGATCCATGAGCTCAATCAGACCCGTGACCGTGGCCTGTACCAGGAAGTGGGCAAGCTCACACGTGAACTGCACAGTGCGATCGTCAACTTCCAGATCGACCCGAACATGCCGCAGGCCGAGGAAGTGTCGCAAATCACCGACGCCACCGAACGCCTGGGCTATGTGGTCAAGCTGACGGAAGCCGCGGCCAACCGCACCATGGATCTGGTGGAAAGCGCTACGCCGGTGGTCAATGGTCTGGCTGACGAAGCCCAGACTTTGAGCGCCGATTGGGGTCGCTTCATGCGTCGCGAGGTCGGGGCTGAAGAGTTCCGTGAACTGGCGCGCCGGGTCGACGGTTTTCTGTCACGCAGCAGCACGGACAACCGTGCGGTGTCGAGCAATCTCAACGACATCCTGCTGGCCCAGGATTACCAGGACCTGACCGGTCAGGTGATCAAGCGTGTGACCCAACTGGTCACCGAAGTCGAAAGCAATTTGCTCAAACTTGTGCTCATGGCCAGTCAGGTCGACCGCTTTGCGGGCATCGAACATGACCGCGCCGCGATGCTTGCAGAAAAAGATCCACAAAAACATCTCTCGCAGGGTGAAGGTCCGCAGATTCATGCCGATAAACGAGAAGACGTTGTGTCCGGTCAGGACGATGTGGACGATTTGTTATCCAGCCTCGGGTTCTAGAGTTTTGGAATTTTAGGTTTTTTGGGTTTTTAGACCTGTAGGAGCACCCCATTAATGAGCTTCGGCGCCGATGAAGAGATCCTTCAGGATTTCCTGGTTGAGGCCGGCGAGATTCTTGAGCAACTGTCCGAACAACTGGTCGAGCTGGAAAGCCGTCCGGATGACGCAGATCTGCTCAACGCAATTTTTCGCGGTTTCCACACTGTAAAAGGGGGCGCCGGCTTCCTTCAGCTCAATGAGCTGGTGGAGTGCTGTCACATCGCCGAAAACGTGTTCGACATCCTGCGTAAGGGTGAGCGTCGCGTTGATGCAGAACTGATGGACGTTGTCCTCGAAGCACTGGACGCGGTGAACAGCATGTTCACTGAGGTTCGTGAGCGTGCTCCGATCACCGCCGCCACCCCGGAACTGCTGGCCGCCCTGGCGCGTCTGGCCGAACCGCAATCGGCGGACGCAGCCCCGGCTTCGCCGGTGGCCGAGATGATCGAAGAACTGGTCGTCGAAGGCGACTCGGGCGACATCACCGATAACGAATTCGAACAACTGCTGGATTCGCTGAACGCCGTCAAGGCTGAAGCTGAAGCCCCGGCCGCTGCTGCGCCTGCGCAAACGGCCGCTGAAGCAGCGAGCGATGAAATCACCGATGCCGAGTTCGAGTCGTTGCTCGATCAACTGCACGGCAAGGGCCAGTTCGCGGTGGACGCGGTTGCGCCAGCGGCGGCAGCCCCTGCGGCTCCGGCCAAGGGCGACAGCTCTGACATCACCGACGACGAATTCGAAGCTTTGCTCGATCAGTTGCATGGCAAGGGCAATTTTGCCGTGGATGCGCTGGAGTCGGCGATTGCTTCGGCACCGGCGCCGGCTGCTCCAGCGGCCGCCGCTGCCGGCAGCGACCTGATCAGCGATCACGAGTTCGAATCGCTGCTCGACGAATTGCACGGCAAAGGCAAGTTCACCGAAGTCGGCACTGCCGCTGCTGGCAGTGCTTCGACCGTCGCCACACCGGCTGCCAAGGCACCGGCCGCTGCTGCAGCGCCCAAGCCTGCCGCCAAGCCTGAGCCAAAAGCCGAAGCGCCAAAACCGGCTGCTGCTGCACCGGCTCCGGCCCGTGCGCCGGCGACACCGCCACCGGAAAAACCGGCGAGCGAAGCCGAAACCACCGTGCGCGTCGACACGGCACGTCTCGACGAAATCATGAACATGGTCGGCGAGTTGGTGCTGGTGCGTAACCGTCTGGTGCGTCTGGGCCTGAACAGCGGCGATGAAGCCATGCAAAAGGCCGTGTCGAACCTCGACGTGGTCACGGCTGACTTGCAGACCGCCGTAATGAAGACGCGGATGCAGCCGATCAAGAAGGTCTTCGGGCGCTTCCCGCGTCTGGTTCGAGATCTGGCGCGTCAGCTCAAGAAAGAAATCAACCTGGAACTGGTGGGTGAAGAAACCGACCTCGACAAAAACCTTGTCGAGGCCCTGGCCGACCCACTGGTCCACTTGGTGCGCAACGCGGTCGACCACGGCATCGAGTCGCCGGAAGAACGCGAAGCGTCGGGCAAGGCCCGTGGCGGTCGCGTGGTACTGGCGGCCGAGCAAGAGGGCGACCATATCCTGCTGTCGATTTCCGATGACGGCAAAGGCATGGACCCGAATGTCCTGCGCGCCATCGCGGTAAAACGCGGCGTGATGGACAAGGACGCGGCCGATCGCCTCAGCGATACCGAGTGCTACAACCTGATTTTCGCCCCGGGTTTCTCGACCAAGACCGAGATCTCCGACGTCTCCGGACGCGGTGTCGGCATGGACGTGGTGAAGACCAAGATTTCCCAGCTCAACGGTTCGATCAACATCTACTCGACCAAGGGCCAGGGCTCGAAGATCGTCATCAAGGTGCCGCTGACCCTCGCGATCATGCCAACCCTGATGGTCATGCTCGGCAATCAGGCGTTTGCGTTCCCGTTGGTCAACGTCAACGAAATCTTCCACCTCGACCTGTCGACCACCAACGTCGTCGACGGTCAGGAAGTGGTGATCGTGCGGGACAAGGCGCTGCCATTGTTCTACCTCAAGCGCTGGCTGGTCAGCTCCGCCGCTCACGAAGAGCAGCGTGAGGGCCACGTGGTGATCCTTTCGGTAGGCACTCAGCGGATCGGCTTCGTCGTCGATCAACTGGTCGGTCAGGAAGAAGTGGTCATCAAGCCATTGGGCAAAATGCTGCAGGGCACTCCGGGCATGTCCGGCGCCACCATTACCGGTGACGGCCGCATCGCGCTGATTCTCGATGTTCCAAGCATGCTCAAGCGTTACGCCGCACGGCGTATTTGAATCCGGGGCGGCGGGGCGACAACGTCCCGCTGCACCTAATGGAGTGTTTATGGCAGTCAAAGTCCTGGTGGTGGACGATTCGGGTTTTTTCCGCCGCCGCGTCTCGGAAATTCTTTCAGCGGATCCGAGCATTCAGGTGGTCGGCACCGCTACCAACGGTAAAGAGGCGATCGATCAGGCCCTGGCACTCAAGCCGGACGTGATCACCATGGACTACGAGATGCCGATGATGGACGGCATCACGGCAGTGCGGCACATCATGCAGCGCTGCCCGACCCCGGTGTTGATGTTCTCTTCGCTGACCCACGAAGGCGCCCGGGTGACCCTCGATGCGCTGGACGCCGGCGCGGTGGATTTCCTGCCGAAGAATTTCGAAGACATCTCGCGCAACCCGGAGAAGGTCAAGCAGTTGCTGTGCGAAAAGGTCCATAGCATTTCGCGCAGTAATCGTCGTTTCAGTGCTTATAGCGCGCCGGCTCCAGCCGCAGCGCCAACGCCTGCACCGGCTTCGGCGCCATCCAGCTTCAGCAGCCACAGCACCAGCGCACCGGCACGTCCGGCACCCGCGCCTGTGCATGCACCTGCTCCAAGCCGTGCTCCGGCTGCCAGCGCGTCGTCGCCGGCACCGAAACGCAAAGCCTACAAACTGGTTGCCATTGGTACCTCGACGGGCGGCCCGGTTGCCTTGCAGCGCGTGCTGACTCAGTTGCCAGCGAACTTTCCGGCGCCGATCGTGCTGATCCAGCACATGCCGGCAGCGTTCACCAAGGCGTTTGCCGAGCGTCTCGACAAGCTCTGCCGCATCAGCGTCAAGGAAGCCGAGGATGGCGACATCCTGCGTCCGGGCCTGGCGTTGCTCGCACCGGGTGGCAAGCAAATGATGATCGATGGCCGTGGCGCGGTGAAAATCCTCCCGGGCGACGAGCGTCTGAATTACAAGCCGTGCGTGGACATCACCTTCGGTTCGGCGGCGAAATCCTACGGCGACAAAGTTCTGGCGGTGGTGTTGACCGGCATGGGCGCCGACGGCCGTGAAGGCGCGCGTCTGCTCAAGCAGGGCGGTAGCGCCGTGTGGGCGCAAGACGAAGCCAGCTGCGTGATCTACGGCATGCCGATGGCCATCGTTAAAGCCGACCTCGCCGACGCGGTGTACAGCCTCGACGACATCGGCAAGCACATTGTCGAGGCGTGTATCTGATGGATGTTTTAAGCCTTATCGGGATCATCATGGCGTTCGTCGCCATCATCGGCGGTAACTACCTTGAAGGTGGTCACCTCGGTGCGCTGGCCAACGGCCCGGCGGCATTGATCGTACTGGGCGGCACCATCGGTGCCGCACTGCTGCAATCGCCGATGAGCGCGTTCAAACGCGCCATGCAGATCCTTGCCTGGATTCTGTTTCCGCCACGGGTCGATCTGGCCGGTGGCATCGATCGCGTCGTCAACTGGAGCCTCACCGCACGCAAGGAAGGCCTGCTGGGTCTGGAAGGCGTGGCGGATGCCGAACCCGACAATTACTCGCGCAAAGGCCTGCAACTGCTGGTCGACGGTGCCGAGCCGGAAGCGATCCGCAGCATCCTCGAAGTGGATTTCTACACTCAGGAAGCGCGCGATATCGAAGCGGCGAAAGTCTTTGAAAGCATGGGCGGCTACGCGCCGACCATCGGCATCATCGGTGCGGTAATGGGCCTGATCCACGTGATGGGCAACCTGGCTGATCCGACGCAGTTGGGCAGCGGTATCGCCGTAGCCTTCGTCGCGACCATTTACGGCGTGGCCAGTGCCAACCTGGTGTTGCTGCCGATCGCCGCCAAGCTGAAGTCAATCGCGTTGCGGCAGTCGCGTTATCGCGAAATGTTGTTGGAAGGGATCCTGTCGATCGCCGAAGGTGAAAACCCTCGCTCCATTGAGTTGAAGCTGCAAGGCTTCATGGATTAAGGGAATAACCTCATGGCCCGTCGTCGCCACCAGGAAGAGCATGTAAACCACGAACGCTGGCTGGTTTCCTACGCTGACTTCATCACGTTGCTGTTCGCGTTCTTCGTGGTCATGTACTCGATTTCGTCGATCAACGAAGGCAAGTACAAGGAGATTTCCGAAGCGCTGGTCGGGGTCTTCAAGGACTCCGACCGCGCGCTCAAACCGATCCCGATCGGCGACGAGCGACCGAAAACCGTGACCCCGGCCAAACCGCTGGTCAAGGACGCCGAGCAGATCGACGCCGGTATCGCCGGCGCCAGCGATCCGCTGAAAAGCATCGCCGATGACATCAGCGCCGCGTTCGGTGACCTGATCAGTTCCAACCAGATGACTTTGCGCGGCAACGAGCTGTGGGTCGAGATCGAACTCAACTCCAGCCTGCTGTTTGGCAGTGGCGACGCCATGCCGAGTGACATTGCGTTCAACATCATCGACAAGGTTGCAGCGATTCTGAAACCGTTCGACAACCCGATTCACGTCGAAGGCTTCACCGACGACCAACCGATCCGCACCGCGCAGTACCCGACCAACTGGGAACTGTCTTCGGCGCGTTCGGCGAGCATCGTGCGCATGCTGGCCATGCAGGGCGTAAACCCTGGCCGATTGGCATCGGTGGGTTACGGCGAGTTTCAACCGGTGGCCAACAACGCTACCGCTGAAGGCCGGGGGAAAAATCGCCGGGTGGTTCTGGTGGTCTCGCGCAATCTCGATGTACGTCGCAGCCTCACGGGCACCGGAACCGCCAATGCGCAACCGGACGCTGCATTGAAGCGGGCTGGCACACAAACTGCACCGACCCCGGTCAAGACGCCGGGACGCGAGAGTGCCGTCAATTCTCCGTCACCCGCATTAACACGCTGAGCTATGTCTCGGTCGAGCATATCGGCCGGGAGGAACGAACTGAATGAGAGTCTGGGCAGTCGCCAATCAAAAGGGTGGTGTCGGTAAAACCACATCTTCCATCGCTTTAGCCGGATTGCTGGCCGAGGCGGGCAAGCGCGTGGTCGTGGTCGATCTCGACCCGCACGGCTCGATGACCAGCTATTTCGGCTACGATCCCGACAGCCTGGAACACAGCAACTACGATCTGTTTCTGCACAAGGGCAGCGTGCCGCAAGGCCTGCCGGGGCAGTTGCTGTTGTCGACCAGTGACGAACGCATTTCCCTGCTGCCATCGAGTACCGCGCTGGCAACCCTTGAGCGGCAGTCGCCGGGGCAGAGTGGCTTGGGTCTGGTAATCGCCAAGAGTCTGGCGCAGTTGTGGCAGGACTTCGATTACGCGGTGATCGACAGCCCGCCGTTGCTCGGCGTGCTGATGGTCAACGCCCTCGCGGCGAGCCAGCAACTGGTGATCCCGGTGCAGACCGAACACCTGGCCGTCAAAGGTCTGGAGCGTATGGTCAACACCCTGGCGATGATCAACCGCTCACGCAAACAGGCGCTGCCGTTCAGCATCGTGCCGACCCTGTTCGATCGCCGCACACAAGCATCGATGCATACCTTGCGCGTGCTGCGTGACAAATTTCCCGACGAGATCTGGCAGGGTTACATCCCGGTCGATACCCGTCTGCGCGACGCCAGCCGAGCCGGTGTCACGCCTTCGCAATTCGACGGCAAGAGCCGTGGCGTGCTGGCCTATCGCGCGCTGCTCAAGCACCTGTTGGCGCAACAACTTGTTCCGCAGGTGGCTTGAGATGAACCTGTCCCGATCACGCCTGCCTGACTTGCACAAATCCTGTGGGAGCGAGCCTGCTCGCGAAGCAGGCGACGCGGTTTCCCTGTCCGGCGCTGTTGACCGATGAACCGCCCAGTCAAGCTCACATCGCGTCCGCAATTGGCGCTGCAGTCTTATCTGGATAATTTGCTGCTGGAAATGCCTGAAGAGCTGCCGCCGGTCATTGAGGCGCAGCCTGAAGTTGTGGAAAGCAGCGAGGCGCTTGACGAGTTCCAGGCTGCGGTGCTGGAAGAGCAGGCGCGTGATGCGCAGAAGGCTGCCCGGCCTGCTGCGCCGGTTGCCGCGCCTGCCGCCGCAGCGGTGACCAAGGCACCGCTGGCATTGATCGAAGAAGCCGAGCCGGTTCGCGCATCGGTGTCGACACTGGCACCGCTGCTGCAAACCCAATTGCTGAAAACCGCGCCGGAACCGGCCGTGGTCGAACCGGCTCCAGCACCTGCTCCAGTTGCACCCGCACCCGTCGAGCAGACGCTGGTGCCGCCATTGGTCGAAGTGCATCTGCCGCCGAACAACACGCCGCCACCGGTGGAAACCGATGGTCGCCCGGCCTGGGCCTCGGAAGCCTTCGAATGCCTGCTGTTCGATGTCGCTGGCCTGACGCTGGCGGTGCCGCTGGTGTGCCTCGGCTCGATCTATTCGCTGGCCGGCCACGAGCTGACGCCGTTGTTCGGTCAACCGGAATGGTTCCTCGGGATCCTGCCGAGCCAGGCCGGCAACCTGAAAGTCTTGGACACCGCGCGCTGGGTCATGCCGGATCGCTATCGCGATGACTTCCGTCAGGGCTTGCAGTACGTGATTTCGGTACAAGGTTACGAGTGGGGCCTGGCGGTGCATCAGGTCAGCCGCTCGTTGCGTCTGGACCCGAATGAAATCAAATGGAGAAGTCACCGGGGTCAGCGGCCATGGCTCGCCGGCACCGTGATTGAGCACATGTGTGCATTGCTTGACGTTTCCGCACTGGCCGAGTTGATCGCCAGCGGTGGGGCAAAGCACCTCAGCGGCCACAAGCCGCTACATAAACCGACATAGCAGCCGACATAACAATCAGGCGACGGCATTGTTGAATGCCGCCACACAGAACACACACCGCCCAGAGCGGTTTTTTCGAGGGGTCAGGGTATGAGTAGTCAGGCGACGAATGCAAAAGGTTCTGAAGATCCGATCCTGCAATGGGTAACCTTCAAACTGGACAACGAAACCTACGGCATCAACGTGATGCGCGTTCAGGAAGTGCTGCGCTACACCGAGATCGCTCCGGTGCCGGGCGCGCCAAGCTACGTGCTGGGTATCATCAACCTGCGCGGTAACGTGGTCACCGTGATCGACACCCGTCAGCGCTTCGGCCTGAACAGCGGCGAGATCAGCGACAACACCCGTATCGTCATCATCGAAGCCGACAAGCAAGTCGTCGGCATCATGGTCGACAGCGTGGCCGAAGTGGTTTACCTGCGTCAGTCGGAAATCGAGACGGCGCCGAATGTCGGCAACGAAGAGTCGGCCAAGTTCATCCAGGGCGTGTGCAACAAGAACAACGAGTTGCTGATCCTGGTCGAGCTGGACAAGATGATGAGCGAAGAAGAATGGTCGGACCTGGAGAATATCTGATTGATTCTCGAGGTCGCGGTCATTGTCCTGTTCCTCTTCTGGGCAGGCACGCTGGCAATGTTTGTGTCGTACATCAAGGCGCAGCGGGTAATCGCTGCGCAACAGGCTCAGGGCGATGCGCTGCGTGATCAGCGCATCAAGGACCTGGCCAAGCGTGTCGACGATTACCAGAACGGCAACGTGCGCATGGGCGAAGCCCTGCACGAGCTGCGCGCGGTAGTCAGTCCGTTGCCGGACAAAATCGTTCAGTTGGAACAGCGCGACCCGTCGAGCCTGTCATTCGCCCAAGCGGCGAAACTGGTGGGGATGGGCGCAAGCGTCGATGAACTGACTCAGTCCTGCGGGTTGACCCAGGCTGAGGCGGAGTTGATGCGCAAACTTCACAAGAACTGATTGTCGTACCGGGATCGTTCCTACGCTCTGCGTGGGAATGCATCTTGGGACGCTCCGCGTTCCGCCTGTGAAATGTGACGCAGAGCGTCACGGGCGGCATTCCCACGCAGAGCGTGGGAACGATCAGTAATCATCCCCGCGATCGGTGACGTCCCTCTCGACCATCGGCGCATTCGGATCCTGTCCCTCGGGAAATTTTCCCTTCAGATTCCACGCAAACGCGATGATTTCGGCGATGGTGCGATACAGCTCCTCGGGAATACTGTCGCCCAATTCCATCCGCGCCAACAGCCGCACCAATTCGGCATTTTCGTAAATCGGCACTTCGCAATCGCGAGCGATGCGCAGGATTTCTTCGGCCAGTTCGTCATCACCTTTGGCGGTGAGGGTCGGGGCGTGGTTGCCGTCGTATTTGAGCGCGATGGCCTGGCGTGGGGCAGTGGAATCGTTCATGCGGTTTCGTCGACCCAGCGGTGTTCGAGACGGGTTTGGTTGCCCTGCGGCGGGGTGCCGAGGTGGCAGTCGATGTCGCCGACGTTGAGCCCGCGATCAAGGAGGCGCTGGCGCAGGGCGAACAGGTTGTTTTCGATCAGGTCTGCGGTGTACGGCCGTTCGGCCCACAGTTGGCTGGACAGGCTGCCAGCGATCAACTGCGCCTGAATCTGCATCGGCCCGAGCGGCTCCATGTCGAATGCCAGATCGACGCGCCACAGTTGCTGTTTGGGCTCGCGCTCATCACGACGTTCGTTCGGTTGCGGCTCTCGCTCCGGCGCCTCTTCACGCTGGAACTTGACCTGCAACGGCACGATGTCCTGCAGGTTGCGCATGGGGATTTCCAGTTGCCAGGTGCTGAGCAGGCGTCCGTCGTCGGTGACGCCGGTCTGTTCCAGGCTCGACAGTTGATGGCTTTGCAGACGCGAAACGGCGGCAGCAGCGAGGCGCAACAACTGTTCCAGATCGCCTTCGCCGTCCAGGCTTTGCAGCAGGCGGTCGGGCAGCGGGAAGCTGCTCGGTACCGGTTTCGCGCTGACCTGGCCGAGCATGCCGAGGGCGTTGCGGACGAAACTCGGCAGCGCTTGCGCCAGGGTGTTGGCGGCGATGATCGCGTTGAAACTGGTGCTGCTCGGCAGGCCCGGGGTCAGTTGCGCGATCAGCTTGAGCAGGTCGGCTTTCATGTCCGGAGCCAGCGTCGGGTTCTGGCCGGTCAACAGTTTGGCTTCGAGGAACGCGCCGCTGTTGGCCAGCGCCAGTGCCACGCCCTTGGCGGTGCTCAGTTGTTGCACGTCCGGCAGGCTGGCGAGCAGTTTGTCGACCACGGCGCGCAAATCCTGCGATGTCTGATCGCTATCGCTCGGCAGATTTTGCAACGCGTTCAGTAACCCCGTCAGGGACGCCTGACGACTTTGCTGGCCAACCAGTTGCTGACTCACGGCGAGTTGTTCCTGGCGGCTGCTCATCGGCAGGAACTTGAGGGTTTGAGCGTCTTCCACCAGCGCCGAAAGCAGGGTGCCGATGCGTAGTGGCTGCGGGCTGTCGATGGTCAGTGTGCTGCCGCTCTGTGCGGTGTTGAGCAGAGTGACCAACGAACGGAATACCGCCGCTTGCCCGGGCGTCTGCGGCAGCGCCTGCGAGGTCAGCACCTTGCCTTGCAGCAGCGTGCCGACCGGCAATTGTGCGGTGTCGATGCGGGTGAGGGCGGCGACGCTGCTGGCGATGGCCTGCTGCACGGTAATCGCCAGATTGCCCGCCGATGGCTGAGTGATCGCCAGGCTGGTGCCTTGCGGCAGCGGCAGATTGCTGGTCGCCTGCACGGTGGTCTGGCGGCCGCCATCGACGGTCACCTTGAGCAATAACTGAAAAGTCTGATCCGCTTGTTTGAGCGACAACACCTCGGCTTTGGCGCTTTGCCCGGCGCCGATCAGGCCTTCGACCGGGGTCAGCAGCTTGAGCAGCTCACCGACCTGCGGGCGAACGGTCGCCGGGGTGGTGGGCGGGAGCGGGAGGATGTTCATTTCGCCTGTCATACGCGGACACAACCTGAGGAAAATGCACTCTTGAGAGTAAGGCACGGCATGTATAATGCCGCCCGTCTTGCGCTTCGTTCAAAAAACATAGCAATTGTTTGACCCAGCTCTCTAGATCGAGCCGTCAATGCATCTATGCTGCATCTCTTTAACGGCCGCGCCAGAGCCGACTTGAACCGTATAAGGCCCGTGATCCCTTGACCAGTCCTGTCCTGCAAACCGTTGCCCTCGCGTGTGAACGTGATCTGCGGCTGCTCTTCGAAAATCTCGAATTGAGACTGGCCAGTGGCGATATGGTGCAGATCAGCGGCCCCAACGGCAGCGGTAAAACCAGCCTTTTACGCCTGTTGTCCGGTTTGATGCAGCCGACCGCCGGGCAAGTCCTGCTCAATGGCCAGCCGCTGACCGAACAACGCAGCGAACTCGCCCGCAACCTGCTGTGGATCGGCCACGCCGCCGGGATCAAGGATTTGCTGACCCCGGAAGAAAACCTCTCCTGGCTCTGCGCCTTGCATCATCCCGCCGAACGCGAGGCCATCTGGCAAGCGCTGGCAGCTGTAGGATTGCGCGGTTTCGAAGATGTTCCCTGCCATAGTCTGTCCGCCGGTCAGCAACGCCGTGTGGCGCTGGCGAGGTTGTATCTCGACAGCCCGCCGCTGTGGATTCTCGATGAGCCGTTTACCGCGCTGGACAAGCAGGGCGTAGCGCAGCTCGAAGAACACCTGGCCGGGCACTGCGAACGCGGCGGTCTGGTGGTGTTGACCACGCACCACACGCTGAGCCGGATGCCGGCCGGTTATCGCGACATCGATCTGGGGAACTGGGCAGTATGAGTGTGTTTGGCCTGCTGGTTGCCCGTGAATCCCGACTGCTGTTTCGCCGCCCGGCGGAGCTGGCCAATCCGCTGATTTTCTTCGCCATCGTCATCGCTTTGTTCCCGCTGGCCGTCGGCCCGGAAACTCAGGTGTTGCAAAACCTGTCCCCCGGGTTAGTCTGGGTGGCGGCGCTTTTGTCGGTCCTGCTCTCGTTGGACGGGCTGTTCCGCAGTGATTTCGAAGATGGCTCGCTGGAGCAGTGGGTCCTTTCGTCGCACCCGCTGCCACTTCTGGTCTTGGCCAAGGTACTGGCACACTGGCTTTTCTCCGGTCTGGCACTGGTTCTGCTCTCACCGCTGCTGGCGTTGATGCTCGGTTTGCCTACCGCCTGTCTGCCGGTTTTGCTGCTTTCGTTACTGCTGGGAACACCGGTGCTGAGCTTGCTCGGCGCGGTGGGCGCGGCGCTGACGGTCGGTTTGAAGCGTGGCGGCCTGTTGCTGGCGCTGCTGATTCTGCCGTTGTACATCCCGGTGTTGATCCTCGGCAGTGGCGCCTTGCAGGCCGCCTTGCAAGGCATGCCGGCGACCGGGTATCTGCTGTGGCTGGGTAGCCTGACCGCCCTGGCGATCACCCTGACACCTTTTGCAATAGCTGCTGGCCTGAAGATCAGCGTCGGCGAATAATGAGGTCTGGTTAAAATTTAACCAGCAAAGACCCTGAGACTGCTCACACCGATGAGCGGCACCCGTGATGGAAACAGTATGAACTGGACCTGGTTTCACAAGCTCGGCTCGCCCAAGTGGTTCTACGGCATCAGCAGCAAGTTCTTGCCCTGGCTGAGCATCGCAGCGTTGCTGCTGATTGGCGTCGGCGTGGTTTGGGGCCTGGCCTTCGCGCCGCCGGATTATCAGCAAGGCAACAGCTTTCGCATCATCTATATTCACGTGCCTGCCGCGATGCTCGCTCAGTCGATCTACGTGATGCTGGCGGTGTGCGGTGTGGTCGGGCTGGTGTGGAAGATGAAACTGGCCGACGTCGCTCTGCAATGCGCCGCTCCGATTGGCGCGTGGATGACCGCTGTAGCGCTGGTCACCGGGGCGATCTGGGGCAAACCGACCTGGGGCTCGTGGTGGGTCTGGGACGCGCGCCTGACCTCGATGCTGATTCTGCTGTTTCTGTATTTCGGTGTGATCGCGCTGGGCAATGCCATCAGCAACCGCGACAGCGCCGCCAAGGCCTGCGCGGTGCTGGCCATCGTTGGTGTGATCAACATCCCGATCATCAAATACTCGGTGGAGTGGTGGAACACTCTCCACCAGGGCGCGACCTTCACCCTCACCGAAAAACCCGCGATGCCGGCGGAAATGTGGCTGCCACTGCTGCTGACGGTGCTGGGTTTCTACTGTTTCTTCGGCGCCGTGCTGTTGCTGCGCATGCGTCTTGAAGTGCTCAAGCGTGAAGCCCGCGCCAGTTGGGTGAAAGAAGAAGTGCAGCACAGTCTGGAGGCCGCTCGATGAGTTTTGCTTCATTCGGCGACTTCCTCGCCATGGGCCATCATGGCCTGTATGTCTGGTCGGCCTACGGCATCTGTCTGGCGGTGCTGATCCTCAACGTGGTGGCGCCGATCGCGGCCCGCAAGCGCTATCTGCAACAAGAGGCGCGTCGTCTGCGCCGGGAGAACGGCAAGTGAATCCGCTGCGCAAGAAACGTCTGATCATCATTCTGGCCATTCTGGTCGGGGTCGGCGCTGCCGTCGGCCTGGCCCTCAGCGCCCTGCAGCAGAACATCAATCTGTTCTACACACCGACCCAGATCGCCAATGGCGAGGCGCCGCAAGACACGCGCATCCGCGCCGGCGGCATGGTCGAGAAGGGTTCGCTGCAACGCTCGCCGGATTCCCTCGACGTCAAATTCGTCGTCACCGACTTCAATAAATCCGTGACCATCGCCTATCGCGGCATCCTCCCGGATCTGTTCCGCGAAGGGCAGGGCATCGTCGCCCTCGGCAAGCTCAACGCTGACGGCGTGGTGGTGGCCGATGAGGTGCTGGCCAAGCACGACGAGAAGTACATGCCGCCGGAAGTGACCAAAGCCTTGAAAGACAGTGGTCAATCCGCCCCAACGCCTGCGAAGGAGGGTTGATCGATGACCTCGGCGATTTTTATTCCTGAGTTGGGCCACCTGGCGATGATTCTGGCGCTGTGTTTTGCGCTGGTGCAGGCCGTGGTGCCATTGGTCGGTGCCTGGCGCGGCGACCGTTTCTGGATGAGTCTGGCCCAGCCAGCGGCGTGGGGGCAGTTTGCTTTTCTGCTGTTCGCGTTCGGCATTTTGACCTACGCGTTCATGACCGATGACTTCTCCGTCGCCTATGTCGCGAACAACTCCAACACCGCGTTGCCGTGGTATTACAAATTCAGCGCGGTGTGGGGTGCCCACGAAGGGTCGTTGCTGCTGTGGGCGCTGATTCTCGGTGGCTGGACCTTCGCGGTGTCGGTGTTCTCCCGGCAGTTGCCGCAGGTGATGCTCGCCCGCGTGCTGGCGGTGATGGGCATGATCAGCACCGGTTTCCTGCTGTTTCTGATCCTCACGTCCAACCCGTTCAAACGCATCCTGCCGCAAATACCGAGCAATGGCGCCGACTTGAACCCGTTGTTGCAAGACATCGGCCTGATCGTTCACCCGCCGATGTTGTACATGGGCTACGTCGGCTTTTCGGTGGCGTTCGCCTTCGCCATTGCCGCGTTGATGGGCGGTCGCCTCGATGCTGCGTGGGCGCGCTGGTCGCGTCCATGGACGATCGTCGCCTGGGCCTTCCTCGGCATCGGCATCACCCTTGGTTCGTGGTGGGCGTACTACGAACTCGGCTGGGGCGGCTGGTGGTTCTGGGACCCGGTGGAAAACGCTTCCTTCATGCCTTGGCTGGTCGGCACCGCGCTGATTCACTCGCTGGCAGTCACGGAAAAACGTGGCGTGTTCAAGAGCTGGACGGTGTTGCTGGCGATTGCCGCGTTCTCGCTGAGCCTGCTCGGTACGTTCCTCGTGCGCTCCGGCGTACTGACTTCGGTGCACGCGTTTGCCTCTGATCCTGAGCGCGGCGTGTTCATTCTGATCTTTCTGCTGTTTGTGGTCGGTGGCTCGCTGACGTTGTTCGCCCTGCGTGCACCGGTCGTGAAAAGTCAGGTCGGCTTCAACCTGTGGTCGCGGGAAACCCTGCTGCTGGGCAACAACCTGGTGCTGGTGGTGGCGGCGTCGATGATTCTGCTCGGCACGCTGTACCCGCTGATTCTCGATGCCCTGAGTGGCGCGAAGATGTCGGTCGGCCCGCCGTACTTCAACGCGCTGTTCATTCCGTTGATGGCGTTGCTGATGATGGTGATGGCGGTCGGTGTTATCGTCCGTTGGAAAGACACCCCGGTGAAATGGCTGGCCGGCATGCTCACGCCAGTGCTGCTTGGCAGCGTCGCGCTGGCCGTGGTGGCCGGTGTCGCTTACGGCGATTTCAACTGGGCGGTGATCGCGACTTTCCTGCTGGCCGCGTGGGTGTTGCTCGCCGGTGCGCGCGACATCGTCGACAAGACCCGTCACAAAGGCCTGATCAAAGGCCTGCCGACGTTGACCCGCAGCTATTGGGGCATGCAGATCGCCCACCTCGGAATTGCTGTTTGCGCGCTGGGCGTGGTCTTGTCGAGCCAGAACAGTGCCGAACGCGATCTGCGTCTGGCGCCGGGCGAGTCGATGGACCTGGCCGGTTATCACTTCATCTTTGAAGGCGCCAAGCACTTTGAAGGGCCGAACTTCACGTCTGACAAAGGCACCATTCGGGTGATCCGCGACGGCAAGGAAATCAGCGTACTGCACCCGGAAAAACGCCTGTACACCGTGCAAAGCTCGATGATGACTGAAGCCGGTATCGACGCTGGTTTCACCCGTGACCTCTACGTTGCCCTCGGTGAACCGCTGGACAACGGCGCGTGGGCGGTGCGCGTGCACGTCAAACCGTTCGTGCGCTGGATCTGGTTCGGCGGCTTGCTCACTGGTTTTGGTGGATTGCTGGCGGCGCTGGATCGACGTTATCGGGTCAAGGTGAAAGCCAAGGTGCGTGAAGCGCTGGGCATGACGGGAGCGGCGGCATGAGACGTTGGTTGATGCTGGTGCCACTGGCGGTTTTCCTGCTGGTGGCGGTGTTTCTTTATCGCGGTCTGTACCTCGATCCGGCGGAGTTGCCGTCGGCGATGATCAACAAGCCGTTCCCGGAGTTTTCCTTGCCCAATGTGCAGGGCGACAAGAGCCTGACCAAGGCTGACATCCTCGGCAAACCGGCGCTGGTCAACGTCTGGGGCACCTGGTGCATTTCCTGCCGGGTCGAGCATCCGGTGCTGAACAAACTCGCCGAGCGCGGTGTGGTGATCTACGGCATCAACTACAAGGACACCAACGCCGATGCCTTGAAATGGCTGGCCGAATTCCACAATCCGTATGCGCTGGATATTCGTGACGACGAAGGCTCGCTGGGCCTCAACCTCGGGGTTTACGGCGCGCCGGAAACCTTCTTCATCGACGCCAAGGGCATCATCCGCGACAAGTATGTCGGCGTGATCGACGAGCAGGTCTGGCGCGAAAAACTCGCTGCCAAGTATCAGGCGCTGTTCGATGAGGCCAAGCCATGAAGCGTTTTTTAGCCGCTGTGGTGTTGGGCTTGAGTCTGGTCGGTGTGGCCCATGCCGCCATCGACACCTACGAGTTCGCCAAAGAAGGCGACCGTGAGCGTTTCCGCGAACTGACCAAGGAACTGCGCTGCCCCAAGTGCCAGAACCAGGACATCGCCGACTCCAACGCGCCGATTGCTGCTGACCTGCGCAAAGAGATTTTCCGCATGCTCGGTGAGGGTAAGGACAACCAGCAGATCATCGACTTCATGGTCGATCGCTACGGTGATTTCGTCCGCTACAAACCGGCGCTCAATGCCAAAACGGCGTTGCTGTGGTTCGGCCCGGCCGGTCTGTTGCTCGGTGGTGTTGTGGTGATCGCGGTGATCGTCCGCCGTCGTCGCGGCCAGCGCGCCGAGACTCCGCAAGCGCTGTCCACCGAAGAGCGTCAGCGCCTCGACCAACTGTTGGATAAAAACCAAGAATGATTGATTTCTGGCTTGCCGCAGGGCTGTTGCTTCTGGTCGCCCTGAGTTTTCTGCTGATCCCGATTTTGCGTGAACGTCGCGCCCAGCGTGAAGAGGATCGTACTGCCCTGAACGTTGCGCTGTATCAGGAGCGTGTCGCCGAGTTGCAATTGCAACAGGCTGAGGGCGTGCTCGACGCTGCACAAATGGACAGTGGTCGTGCCGAGGCGGCGCGTGAGTTGCTGGCGGATACCGAAGGCGTCAGCGCGCCACGGGTTTCCCGACTGGGTAAACCGTTGCCGCTGTTGGCCGCTGTGCTGGTGCCGGTGTTGGGCCTGGGTCTGTATCTGCATTTCGGCGCTGCCGACAAAGTCGAACTGACCCGCGAATTCGCCCAGGCACCGCAGTCGATGGAAGAAATGACCCAACGTCTGGAACGCGCCGTCGCGGCGCAACCGGATTCTGCCGAAGGCCTGTATTTCCTCGGCCGTACCTACATGGCGCAAGAGCGTCCGGCGGACGCGGCGAAGATGTTCGAACGCGCCGCCAATCTGGCCGGTCGCCAGCCGGAACTGCTCGGCCAGTGGGCCCAGGCGCAGTATTTTGCGGATGGCAAAAAGTGGTCGGCGAAGATTCAGACGCTGACCGACGAAGCACTGAAGGCGGATCCGAAAGAAGTCACCAGCCTCGGTCTGCTCGGCATCGCTGCGTTTGAAGGCGAGCGTTATCAAGAAGCCATCGATTACTGGAACCGTCTGCTCGCTCAACTACCGCCGGAGGACAACTCCCGCGCCGCACTGCAAGGCGGGATCAAGCGTGCCGCCGAACGCCTGGAAGCCAGCGGCGGCAAAGTCGCTCAGGCACCGGTAGCCGCGAAAGCCGCGCTGTTGAAAGTCAGCGTCGATCTGGCCAGCGAACTCAGAAGCAAAGTGCAACCGGGCGACAGCGTGTTCATCTTCGCTCGCGCCACCTCCGGCCCACCGGCACCGCTGGCAGCCAAGCGCCTGACCGTGGCCGATCTGCCAGTGACTGTCGAACTGGGCGATGCCGATGCAATGATGCCGCAGTTGAAACTGTCGAACTTCCCTGAAGTCCAACTGGTTGCGCGCATCTCACGGGCAGGTCAACCGACCGCTGGTGAGTGGGTCGGTCGCAGCGGCCCTCTGGCCAGCAGCACCACTGCGCTCCAAAAACTGACCAT
The DNA here is from genome assembly GCF_059429415.1 of Pseudomonas sp. CH61. Lineage (NCBI taxonomy): Bacteria > Pseudomonadati > Pseudomonadota > Gammaproteobacteria > Pseudomonadales > Pseudomonadaceae > Pseudomonas > Pseudomonas sp. CH61. The sequence continues at coordinate 1,044,514 of NZ_CM182098.1, forward strand.
CGACAGCCCGGACCAATAGCCGGACACAACAGGAAAGCACCGCCATGCACACCATCGCCCGAATCACAGTCCTCACACTGGCCCTGGGCTTGAGTGCATGTGCGGTGCAACGACCGGAACCGACCACCAACCTGCCGCCGATTCCGCCGTCGCAACCAAGCCCGACCCCATCGACCTCACCAACACCGGGAAAAAGCATCCCGGCGAAACCAGCCAAACCAGTTCCGCGCACCTCGGCCAGCTTCGCACCGCCACCGGGCGGCAACAGCCACTGGGATCAGAAACTCGGCGTCTACGTCCTCGACGACCAGACCAACACCTTCTACCGCCAGCGTACCTACTACCGCTGGAACAACGGCTGGAGCCGGTCCGTCAGCCCGAACGGCCCGTGGGAAGACACCAACATCCACGGCGTGCCGCCGGGGTTGGGTAAGCAGTTCGGGCAGTGAATGAAACGGCGATCTTTGGATCGCCGTTTTGCTGTGTGCCTGTTGGGGTCGCACGGAAATTGCTCAAGGAAATGCTGCGCAAAGCTCAGGGTCTAGCGTTTCAATCACACTCTGTAAAACAACCGGGCGTCGCTTCCAGAATTTCTGTGCTTGAGCAAAGGTAACTCTAGAGTTATTTTTATGAGGCCCAGGCAAGGAGGCGGTTGGTGCAGAGCAGGCAATTGATCAAGGAGTTGGAGGAGGCGGGCTGGACGCTGGATCGGGTCACTGGCAGTCATCACATTTTCAGGCACCGTTACAACCCTTACACGATTCCCGTTCCTCATCCGAAAAAGGATTTGCCGTTGGGGACGGTCAAAAGCATCAGGAGGCGTGCCGGGTTGTACAACCCGCCAGCCAGTTATGAAGGAGATCCGTAATGCAATATCCAATCTGCATCGAATGGGGTGACGAAAATACCGCCATCGGTATTCAGATCCCCGATATTCCCGGCGCCGTTACTGCAGGGGATAGCTTTGAAGATGCCTACAAGGCGGCGGTCGAAGTCGCCCACATCATGCTGCAGGAGATTGCGGCGGACGGGGAGTCGATTCCTATGCCGACTTCGGCATCCGCTCATCGCAGTAATCCGGACTTTGCCGAGATGGGCTGGGGCATGCTTGAGCTGGACATTTCGCCCTATCTCGGCAAAACCGAAAAGGTCAACGTAACGCTGCCCGGTTATGTGATTCAGCGAATCGATCGTTATGTGCGCGAGCACAACGTCAAAAGCCGCTCCTCCTTTCTGGCGGATGCGGCGATGGAGAAACTGGTTCGTTATTAAGCTTCCTCGCTCCCCCAGGCTCAGTGAATAGCCTGTGGGAGCGAGCCTGCTCGCGAAGTTTTTGACGCCTTACGCCGCTGCCAATGAACCACGCTGCGAAACACTCAAAAACCGCAACAATGCCAACAGCGGAAACACACTCCCCACAATCACGATCCACAACCAGCCGCCATGCTCATACACCGCACTGGCCACCGACGAGCCGAAGGCGCCGCCGATGAAGATGCTGGTCATGTACAGCGCGTTCAGCCGGCCACGGCTTTTTGCGTCCAGCGAGTAGACCGCGCGCTGGCCGAGGACCATGTTCATCTGTACGCAGAAGTCGAGCACCACGCCGGTCACGGCCAGGCCGATGACGCTGTAAGCCGGGTGGATGAAGGCGGGCAGGAAGCTCAGGCTGGCGAACAGCATCGCCAGCAGCGAGGCGATGCGGGTGTGGCCGGCGTCAGCCAGACGTCCGCTGATCGGCGCGGCGATGGCACCGATGGCGCCGACCAGGGCGAAGATGGCGATTTCGCTTTGCGACAGACCATGGTTGCGCGCCAGTTCCAGCGGCACCGCCGTCCAGAACAGGCTGAACGTGGCGAACATGCAGCCCTGATAAAACGCGCGTTGGCGCAATACCGGTTGTTGGCGCAGCAATGTCCACAGTGAGCCGATCAATTGGCCATAAGTAGCGCTGTGATCAGGCTGCCGCTTGGGCACGGTCAGCGCCAGCACCACGCTGATCGCCGCCATCAGTGCGGCGGCAATCATGAACATCGCGCGCCAGCCGAGATGGTCAGCGACCACGCTCGACACCGGTCGGGCCAACAGAATACCCAGCAATAAACCGCCCATGATCCCGCCGACCACACGACCGCGAGACTCTTCCGGCGCCAGATGCGCGGCCAGTGGAATCAGGATCTGCACCGATACCGAACTGAAGCCCACCAGCAACGAAATCAGCAGGAACACATTGGGCTGATCGGTAAACGCCGCCGCCAACAGACTGGCAATCGCCACTACCGTGGTGATGATCATCAATCGGCGGTTCTCCAGCAGATCGCCCAACGGCACCAGGAAGAACAGGCCCAGCGCATAACCGATCTGCGTCAGCGAGACGATGAAGCTGGCCATGGTGTCGGAGAGACCGATGTCCGGCGCGATCAGACCGATGATCGGCTGTGCGTAGTAGATGTTGGCAACGATGGCGCCGCAGCAGAAGGCGAACAGCAGCACCATGCCTCGGGTCATTGCGTGAGTGGTTGTGGTCATAAGGTTTCTCGATCCAGCGAAAGGGAATGCGGTGAGGCTATGGGACAAACCCGATGGGCAGAAGGCACCTTCGGTTGATATCAGTTATTCCGTTGCGGAATGACCGGGTGCTATCGGTTTGTCATCCATCGGCAGACCTTGCGTCCGACCGTTGGGGGTCGATGATACATTCACTTACATCCTGTTCGATAGCGTGCTTATGTTTGTATTGGCTTGTTCAACATTCATGACCGGAGGATTGCAATGAAGCTTCGTCTTATCGCAACGATTGTCCTGACTAGCCTGCTCGGCGCGATGAGCGTGCAGGCCGCCGACGCACCGGGGATGCGCCTCGGCGTGCGCGGCGAGATCACCGGGGTCAGCGCCGAGACCTTGAAAGTCCACGTCAACAGCGGCGAGAACGTGGTGATCCAGTTGACCGGCGACACCAAGGTCCGCGCGGTCACCCTGGCCAATATCGAAGACATCAAACCCGGCAGCTACATCGGTTCGGCGGCGATACCGCAGGAGGATGGCACGCTCAAGGCGCTGGAAGTGCATGTGTTCCCGCCGGAACTGGCGGGCAGTGGTGACGGGCATCGACCGTTCGATCTGGCCAAGGGCAGCAGCATGACCAATGGCAGTGTCGGCGATCTGGTGGTGAGCAACGGGCGGGTGCTGACGGTGAACTACAAGGGTGGGCAGCAGAAGATACTGGTGCCGGAGGATGTGCCGATTGTGAATTTGGTGCCGGGGGATCGGAGCTTGCTGAAGGTTGGGGTGAAGATCGTTACGTTCGTCACGCAGAGTGCGGATGGCACGCTGACGGCGCAATCGATTTCTGCGGGGAAGGATGGCGTCACTCCGCCGATGTAAAAGCCCCTCACCCTAGCCCTCTCCCGGAGGGAGAGGGGACTGATTGGGGGATGCTTCAGAGGTACGCTGACTTGAACGTGCTTTAGTGAATCCATAATCGATGCAATCTTTCAGGTCGATGTTTGACCCGAGACACCTCGGTCGGCCCCCTCTCCCTCTGGGAGAGGGCTGGGGTGAGGGTAAAGCGGCCACAAAAAAAGGCGACCTTAGTAGGTCGCCCTTTCATACCTGCTTAAACCTTACTGCCCGCTATAAATCTGATCGAAAACCCCACCATCATTAAAGTGAGTCTTCTGCACCGTACGCCAGTCACCAAAGGTCTTCTCAACCGACAAGAAATCAACTTTCGGGAAGCGATCGGTGTACTTCGCCAGCACCGCCGGATCACGCGGACGCAGGTAGTTCGCCGCCGCAATCTCCTGACCTTCCGGTGACCACAGGTACTTCAGATATTCATCAGCCGCCGCACGCGAGCCTTTCTTGTCGACGACTTTATCGACCACGGACACCGGCGGCTCAGCTTCAGCAGAAACGCTCGGATAGATCACTTCAAACTGATCACGACCAAACTCGCGGGCAATCATTTCCGCTTCGTTTTCGAAGGTCACCAGCACGTCGCCGATCTGGTTGGTCATGAACGTGGTGGTCGCTGCTCGGCCACCGGTATCGAGCACCGGCGCTTGCTTGAACAGTTTGCCGACGAAGTCCTTGGCCTTGTTTTCGTCGCCACCATTCTTCAGCACATAACCCCAGGCCGAAAGGTAGGTGTAGCGGCCGTTACCCGAAGTTTTCGGGTTTGGCACGATCACTTGCACGCCGTCCTTGAGCAGGTCCGGCCAGTCTTTCAGGGCTTTCGGGTTGCCTTTGCGCACGATGAATACGGTGGCCGAGGTGAATGGCGCGCTGTTGTTCGGCAGACGCGTAACCCAGTTGTCCGGGACCAGTTTGCCGTTGTCGGCGAGGGCGTTGATGTCGGTGGCCATGTTCATGGTGATGACGTCAGCCGGCAGGCCATCGATCACCGAGCGCGCTTGCTTGCTAGAGCCACCGAAGGACATCTGCACGGTGATGTTTTCGTTGTGCTCGGCTTGCCAGTGTTTCTGGAACGCAGTGTTGTAGTCCTTGTAGAAATCGCGCATCACGTCGTAGGAAACGTTAAGCAGCGTCGGGGCTGCCTGAGCGATGTTGGCCAAGGCCAGGCCGGCGGCGAGAAGTGAGGCGCCAAAGAGTTTTTTCACTGCGCATTCCTTGTTTTATCTGTGTAGGAGCAGGGGGTGATGTTCAATTGCCACTGACTATAACGGGGCGCGCATAGTCGTTTAAAGATTAAAAAGCTCTGTGCTTATTCCAATTTCTTGAACAACGCATTGCCACATCGCGAGCAAAACGCCGCGCCGTGTTCATGGCTGTTTTTCTTGCACACCGGGCAGTCGTGTTGCAGCTGTTCGCCGCGCATGGCGTTGGCCAGCTCGGCGGTGAAAATCCCGGTCGGCACGGCGATGATCGAGTAACCGGTGATCATCACCAGCGACGAAATCACCTGGCCCAGCGGCGTCTTCGGCACGATGTCGCCGAAGCCCACGGTGGTCAACGTGACGATCGCCCAATAGATGCCTTTGGGAATGCTGGTGAAGCCGTGTTCCGGGCCTTCGATCACATACATCAAGGTGCCGAACACCGTCACCAGGGTGCAGACGCTGACCAGAAACACGACGATTTTCTGCTTGCTGCCACGCAGCGCCGACATCAAGTAATTGGCTTGTTTGAGATACGGGCTGAGCTTGAGCACGCGGAAAATCCGCAACATGCGGATGATCCGGATGATCAGCAGGTACTGCGCATCGCTGTAATACAGGGCGAGGATGCCGGGCACGATCGCCAGCAAATCCACCAGCCCGTAAAAGCTGAAGGCATAACGTAACGGCTTCGGTGAGCAATACAGACGCAGGATGTACTCGCCGAGAAAGATGATCGTGAAGCCCCACTCGATGTAGGCCAGCACGTTCGCGTAGTTCTGGTGAATGCTGTCGATGCTGTCGAGCATCACGATCACCAGACTGGCGAGGATGATCAACAGCAGGATGCCGTCGAAGCGACGCCCGGCGCGGGTGTCGCTCTGGAAAATCATCACGTAAAGCCGTTCGCGCCAACTGTTGCTGCTGTCCATGGATAACGCCTGAATCGAAGATCAGCGCAGCCTAGGTTGATTCTCCCCGTGAGCGCAAGGCGCACGCTCGACGACGGCTTTGCCGAGCATCTGAATCCCGGCGCGGATCAGCCAGCCCGCGAGGATGAACGGCGCGGTCAAAGTAGCGAGGCCGACTGCGTCAAACAGTGGCGTGACCAGCAGCGCCAGCACGATGCCGAGCAGTGGCAGCCACGGTTGTTGGCGTTGCGCGGAGAAGGCAAGGGCGGCGAGCACGGCGTTATAGCTGCCGAGACCGAGCAAAGCGGAGCCGCTTTCGTGATGCAGCAGGCTGGAGCCGAGGCCGATTGCCGAGGCGAGCATTGCCCAGCAAAACGCCCGGCGATCAGCGATCAACAGACCGATGGCGATCAACGCGCCGGCCAGTGGATGACCCAGAAACATTACCTGGCCCAGACCGCGCAGTTCAGCGGCGAGCAGGTTCAGCGTGTTCATCTCGATGTGTGCCATCGGCGCCGACGGTTCGGCGAACAACAGCAGGATCCAGCTCAGCGCCACGAACGGCGAGGTGTAGGCCGGAATCGAGCGGCTGCGGTACACATGTTTGAGCCATTGTTGCGTGGCCATCGCGCTCAGTCCGCCGGCTGCGAGAATCAGCGGCGGCAACAAGGGTGACCAGGGGAAATACAGGCTCAGCAGCAAGCCGAGCAAGATGCCGTTGTAGCTGAACAACCCAGCCTGGCGATCAGCCTTGGCGTAGTTGCGCCGTTGCGCGGTGAGCAATCCGGCGACGGCACCGAGCAGCGCACCGGCGAACAGCACCGGTGCGGTCAGCAGGATCGCCAACAGACACAGCAGGCCGCACAGCGGATGGCGCTGGAGGAATATTTGACTGAAACCGTTGAGCAAAGCCTCGGCCCAGTCGGGGCAGTGGGTGTTGAAATGATTGGCAGGCATGGCAAGTCATTCGGTACTGATCGTTCCCACGCTCTGCGTGGGAATGCCTCAAAGGACGCTCTGCGTCTGCTCTTGGGACGCAGAGCGTCCCGGGCCGCATTCCCACGCAGAGCGTGGGAACGATCATGGTAGGCGGTTAGATCAATGTTTCGATCCGCAGCGAGTTAGTCGATCCGGGCTGCCCGAACGGCACACCCGCAGTAATCAGCAGCGTGTCACCACGCTCGGCCATACCCTGCGCCTGGGCGATTTCCAGCGCGGTCGAGCAAACCTCATCAACCTGACGCAGGCGATCGTTAACCACCGAGTGGATCCCCCACGCCACGCTCAAACGCCGCGCGGTTTGCAGGTTCGGTGTCAGGTTGAGGATCGGCGCTTTCGGCCGTTCCCGCGCCGCACGCAGACTCGATGCACCGGACTCGCTGTAGTTGACCAGCACCGCCACCGGCAGCACGTTGCTGATGCGACGGATCGCGCAACTGATCGCATCGGAAACGGTCGCTTCAGCTTTCGGCCGACTGACGTCGAGCTGAGTCTGATAATCCGGGCCGTTTTCCACCTGACGAATGATTTTGCTCATCATCTGCACGGCTTCCAGCGGGTACTCACCGGAGGCAGTTTCTGCCGACAGCATCACCGCATCGGCGCCTTCGGCCACGGCGTTGGCAACGTCGGTCACCTCGGCGCGGGTCGGGGCAGGGGAGAAGCGCATCGATTCCAGCATCTGCGTCGCCACCACCACCGGTTTGCCCAGTTCGCGGCAGGTGGTGATGATGTTTTTCTGAATCTGCGGCACGCTCTCGGCTGGCACTTCGACGCCGAGGTCGCCACGCGCCACCATGATCGCGTCGCTCAGTTCAGCGATTTCACGCAGTTGTTCAACCGCCGAAGGCTTCTCGATTTTCGCCATCAAAAAGGCTTTGTCGCCGATCAGTGCGCGGGCTTCGATGATGTCTTGCGGACGCTGTACAAACGACAGCGCGACCCAGTCCACACCCAGCTCCAGACCGAAGCTCAGGTCGCGGCGATCCTTGGCGGTCAGCGGGCTGAGGTCGAGCACCGCTTGCGGCACGTTGACGCCTTTGCGGTCCGACAGTTCGCCGCCATTGAGCACGGTGGTGTCGATCGCATCGTCGTACTTGGTGACCACGCGCAGACGCAGTTTGCCGTCGTCGAGGAGCAGATCCATGCCCGCTTCCAGCGCGGCAATGATTTCCGGATGCGGCAGATTCACCCGGCGCTCATCGCCCGGTGTCGCGTCCAGATCCAGGCGGAAGGCCTGACCGCGGTGCAGTTGCACCTTGCTGTCAGCGAACTTGCCGACGCGCAGTTTCGGCCCCTGCAAGTCCATCAGAATGCCCAGCGGATAGTTGAGCTGGTGCTCGACTTCGCGGATCCACTGATAGCGCTTGGCGTGGTCGGCGTGATCGCCGTGGCTGAAGTTCAGGCGGAAGATATTCACCCCGGCCTCGACCAGTTCACGGATGTCTTCGATGCCATCGACGGCAGGCCCGAGGGTGGCGAGGATTTTGACCTTTTTATCAGGCGTCATGATTTGCAGCTCTCAAGGATCAGAATGGCGCGGAAGTCGTTGACGTTGGTGCGGGTCGGCTCGGTGACGATCAGCGCGTCGAGCACCGCGAAATAGCCGTAGCCGTTGTTGTTATCCAGCTCGTCGCTGGCGCTCAAACCGAGGGCGGCGGCGCGGGCGTAGCTGTCCGGGGTCATGATCGCGCCGGCGTTGTCTTCCGAGCCGTCGATGCCGTCGGTGTCACCCGCCAGGGCATAGACGCCGGGCTGGCCTTTGAGATTTTCGGTCAGGCTCAGAAGGAATTCGGCGTTGCGTCCGCCACGGCCATTGCCGCGCACGGTCACGGTGGTTTCGCCGCCGGACAAAATCACGCACGGCGCTGCCAGTGGCTGACCGTGGTTGATGATCTGGCGGGCGATACCGGCGTGGACTTTCGCCACTTCGCGCGATTCACCTTCGAGGTCGCCGAGGATCAGCGTGCTGAACCCGGCCTGACGGCATTTCACCGCCGCAGCGTCCAGCGATTGCTGAGGACGGGCGATCAACTGGAAGTGGCTGCGCGCCAGGGACGGATCACCGGGTTTGACGGTTTCCGACTCAGGGCTTTGCAGCCAGTTGCGCACCGACGCCGGAATGTCGATGCCGTAGCGCTTGATGATTGCCAGCGCCTCAGCGGAAGTGCTTGGGTCGGCCACGGTCGGGCCGGAAGCGATGACCGTGGCGAGGTCGCCCGGTACATCGGAAATCGCGTAGGTATAAACAGTGGCGGGCCAGCAGGCCTTGCCCAGTCGTCCGCCCTTGATCGCCGAGAGGTGCTTGCGCACGCAGTTCATCTCGCCGATGGTTGCGCCGGATTTCAGCAGGGCTTTGTTGATCGATTGTTTGTCGGCGAGGGTGATGCCTTCGGCCGGCAGGGCCAGCAGGGCAGAGCCGCCACCGGAGAGCAGGAAGATTACGCGGTCGTCTTCAGTCAGGTTGCTGACCAGTTCGAGCACGCGTTTGGCCACGGCCAGACCGGCAGCGTCCGGGACGGGATGCGCGGCTTCGACCACTTCGATTTTTTCGCACCGGGCGCCGTGACCGTAACGGGTCACCACCAGGCCAGACACTTCACCTTGCCAGCTGCGCTCGACCACTTGCGCCATCGCGGCAGCGGCTTTGCCGGCACCGATGACGATCACCCGGCCGCTGCGGTCGGCGGGCAAATGGGCTTCGAGGACTTGGTGCGGATGGGCCGCGTCGATGGCTGTGGCAAACAGCTCGCGCAGCAGTTGTTGCGGATCGACCGACATGGCGGGCTCCCGGAATTCTTGTTATTCGAAAGGGCAACTCGGAACCCTTGTGGGAGCGAGCCTGCTCGCGAAGGCGGTGTGTCAGCCAACATGGATGTTGAATGTGCAACCGCTTTCGCGAGCAGGCTCGCTCCCACAGGGTTTGGTGCAGGGCTTATTTGTTGTCGCGAATCGAGAAGTTGGCCATGTGTTCCAGACCTTTGATCAGCGCCGAGTGGTCCCAGTTGCTGCCACCGATCGCTGCGCAGGTGCTGAACACTTGTTGGGCGTTGGCGGTGTTCGGCAGGTTGATGTTCAGCTCTTTGGCGCCTTGCAGGGCCAGGTTCAGGTCCTTCTGGTGCAGGCTGATGCGGAAGCCTGGATCGAAAGTGCCTTTGATCATGCGCTCGCCGTGCACTTCAAGGATCTTCGAGGAGGCGAAACCGCCCATCAGTGCTTCACGCACCTTGGCTGGATCGGCACCGTTTTTCGAAGCGAACAGCAGGGCTTCAGCAACGGCCTGAATGTTCAGGGCGACGATGATCTGGTTGGCGACTTTGGCGGTTTGACCGTCGCCATTGCCACCGACCAGGGTGATGTTCTTGCCCATGGCCTGGAACAGCGGCAGAGCGCGTTCGAAGGCATCGGCGTCGCCACCGATCATGATGCTCAGGGTCGCGGCTTTGGCGCCGACTTCACCGCCGGAAACCGGGGCATCGAGGTATTGCGCGCCTTTCTCGTTGATCTTCGCTGCGAACGCCTTGGTCGCGGTCGGCGAGATCGAGCTCATGTCGATGACGATTTTGCCTTTGCTCAGGCCGGCGGCAACGCCGTCGGCGCGGAACAGCACGTCGTCGACCTGTGGGGTATCCGGGACCATGACGATGATGAATTCAGCTTCCTGCGCGACTTCGCGCGGGTTGGCCAGGGCGACGGCGCCAGCGGCTACCAGGTCGGCCGGGGCGGCGTCGTGGTGCGCCGACAGGAACAGGCTGTGACCGGCTTTCTGCAGGTTCGAAGCCATTGGGTGGCCCATGATGCCGGTGCCGATAAATCCGATTTTAGCCATGAGAAAATCCTCTTGTTTTTATTGCTGCTTCAAGCAAAAAGGGAGCTGCTTTTATGTGGGAGCGAGCCTGCTCGCGAATGCGATATGCCAGGCGCCACTGATGGTGAATGTGCCGGCCTCTTCGCGAGCAGGCTCGCTCCCACAGGGTTTTTGCAGTGTTCTTTAGATTGCGTTGTGGGTTTTCAGCCAGCCGAGTCCAGCCTCGGTGGTGGTCAGCGGCTTGTATTCGCAACCCACCCAACCCTGATAACCGATGCGATCGAGGTGTTCGAACAGGAAGCGGTAGTTGATTTCACCGGTGCCTGGTTCGTTACGGCCCGGGTTGTCCGCGAGCTGCACATGGTTGATCTCGCCAAGGTGCGATTGCAGGGTGCGGGCCAGATCGCCTTCCATGATTTGCATGTGATAGATGTCGTATTGCAGGAACAGGTTGGCACTGCCGACCTGCTCGCGAATCGACAGGGCTTGCGCCGTGTTGTTCAGGTAGAAACCCGGGATGTCACGGGTGTTGATCGCTTCCATCACCAGTTTGATGCCCGCTGCCTGCAGCTTGTCGGCGGCGTATTTCAGGTTGGCGACGAAGGTCTTTTCCACGGTGGCATCGTCAACGCCTTGCGGACGAATACCGGCCAGGCAGTTGATCTGGGTGTTGCCCAGCACTTGTGCGTAAGCGATGGCCAGATCGACACCGGCGCGGAACTCTTCGACCCGATCCGGCAGACACGCGATACCGCGTTCGCCCTTGGCCCAGTCACCGGCCGGCAGGTTGAACAGCACTTGGGTCAGACCGTTGGCGTCGAGCTTGGCCTTGATTTCGGCAGAGCTGAAATCGTACGGGAACAGGTACTCGACACCGCTGAAACCGGCCTTGGCGGCGGCGTCGAAACGGGCAAGGAAATCCTGTTCGGTGAACAGCATGGACAGGTTGGCTGCGAAACGCGGCATGGTGGTCTCCCGTTCTAGATTCTCGTTCCCACGCTCTGCGTGGGAATGCCTCAATGGACGCTCTGCGTCCGCTTTGGGACGCAGAGCGTCCCGGGCTGCATTCCCACGCAGAGCGTGGGAACGATCAGCAGTCAGCAATCAATCAAGCAGCGAAATCGCCGTTGGCGCATCGTTGCCGACCAGCGCCAGGTCTTCGAATTCGTTGACGGCGTTGATCTCGGTACCCATGGAGATGTTGGTCACACGCTCCAGAATGATCTCGACGATCACCGGCACTTTGAACTCTTCGATCATCTGTTCGGCCTTGCGCAGGGCAGGGGCGATTTCCGAGGGTTCGAACACACGCAGCGCTTTACAGCCGAGGCCTTCAGCCACTGCGACGTGGTCAACACCGTAACCGTTGAGTTCCGGCGCGTTGAGGTTATCGAAGGACAGCTGCACGCAGTAGTCCATTTCGAACCCGCGCTGGGCCTGACGGATCAGACCCAGGTACGAGTTGTTCACCACGACGTGGATGTACGGCAGTTTGAACTGAGCGCCGACCGCCAGTTCTTCGATCATGAACTGGAAGTCATAGTCCCCCGACAGGGCCACGACTTTGCGGTTCGGATCGGCCTTCACCACGCCCAGCGCTGCCGGAATGGTCCAGCCCAACGGGCCGGCCTGACCACAGTTGATCCAGTGACGCGGCTTGTAGACGTGCAGGAACTGCGCGCCGGCAATCTGCGACAGACCAATGGTGCTGACGTAGCAGGTGTCCTTGCCGAACACCTGGTTCATTTCTTCGTAAACGCGCTGTGGTTTTACCGGCACGTTGTCGAAGTGGGTCTTGCGGTGCAGGCTGGCTTTGCGCTGCTGGCAGTCTTGCAGCCAGGCACTACGGTTTTTCAGCTTGCCGGCGGCTTGCCATTCACGCGCCACTTCGATGAACACGGTCAGTGCTGCAGCGGCGTCGGAAACGATGCCCAGATCCGGGGTGAACACACGACCGATCTGCGTGCCTTCGATGTCGACGTGAATGAATTTGCGGCCTTCGGTGTAAACGTCAACCGAACCGGTGTGGCGGTTGGCCCAACGGTTACCGATGCCCAACACCACGTCGGATTTCAGCATCGTCGCGTTGCCGTAACGGTGCGAAGTCTGCAGGCCAACCATGCCGACCATCAGCGGGTGATCGTCCGGGATAGTGCCCCAGCCCATCAGGGTCGGGATCACCGGAATGCCGGTCAGCTCAGCGAATTCAACCAGCAGATCGCTGGCGTCGGCGTTGATGATGCCGCCGCCGGCCACCAGCAGTGGACGCTCGGCCTGATCGAGCAGCGCCAGAGCCTTCTCGACCTGCACGCGGGTCGCGGTCGGCTTGGCCAATGGCAGCGGCTGGTAGGCGTCGATGTCGAATTCGATCTCGGCCATCTGCACGTCGAACGGCAGGTCGATCAGCACCGGGCCTGGACGGCCGGAGCGCATTTCAAAGAACGCTTTCTGGAACGCGTAAGGCACTTGGCCCGGCTCCAGAACAGTGGTCGCCCACTTGGTCACTGGCTTGACGATGCTGGTGATGTCGACCGCCTGGAAGTCTTCCTTGTGCATACGGGCGCGGGGTGCCTGGCCGGTGATGCAGAGGATTGGAATCGAGTCGGCCGAGGCGCTGTAGAGCCCGGTGACCATGTCGGTACCGGCAGGGCCGGAAGTGCCGATGCACACGCCGATGTTGCCGGCCTTGGTGCGGGTGTAGCCCTCGGCCATGTGCGAGGCGCCTTCAACGTGGCGAGCAAGGACGTGATCGATGCCACCGACCTTCTGCAAGGCGGAGTACAGCGGGTTGATGGCAGCGCCCGGGATGCCAAAAGCGGTATCAACCCCTTCACGGCGCATCACCAGAACGGCGGCTTCGATTGCTCTCATTTTGCTCATGGTTTTGTGCCTCTTTACGTTTTGTAATTGTATACAAGTGGCTTTGCGCAGAGTGTATTCACGGCGGACGGCGCAGGTCAATCCATTTTCTCAAGCGCCTGTTTCATTCGTCGGAAGCCTGTCTGACTGTGGCTTTTCGTCGCATGTGGCGCTTTTCGATAATTATTGTATACAAAAAAATAACTCATTGTGTTCTATTTGTTGCATCGGCCTGCGGCAGAAAAGCGCAGTCCCACGACTTTCCCTATAACAAAATGAGGACGGCACCATGAGCGCTTTAACCTTGAAAGTCGCAGTCAACCTGGTCAACGAAGCCATCAACGCAGGGCGCGGCATCAACGCCGCGCCGCTGACCATCGCGGTACTCGATACCGGCGGCCACCTGATCACCCTGCAACGTGAAGATGGCGCCAGCCTGCTGCGCCCGAACATCGCCATCGGCAAAGCCTGGGGCGCGATCGCCCTAGGCAAGGGCTCACGCCTGCTGGCACTCGACGCGCAACAACGCCCGGCGTTTATTGCCGCACTCAACAGCATGGGCCAGGGCAGCGTCGTGCCGGCACCGGGTGGTGTGTTGATTCGGGATCAGGCGGGGAACGTGCTGGGCGCGATCGGCATCAGCGGCGATCTGTCGGATATTGATGAGCAGGTGGCGATCAGGGCGGTGGAGGCGTTGGAGTTGAAGGCGGATGCGGGGGTGGCTGCTTGAATCTGCGTTGATTGAATAACCGCTATCGCGAGCAGGCTCACTCCTACAGGGATTTGTGTTCAGACACAAAATGTTTGAACACCCCAGATCCCCTGTAGGAGTGAGCCTGCTCGCGATAGCTATCTACCAGACACATCCTGCCAACAGTTGACCGCTCCATTTGTCTTTCCCGGTACTAGCCTTGTCATGACCTGATCACAGAGGGCAAAGGAATGCCGGATCTACCTGCTGCACATAAATTGAGAGTCGGGCGCTATACCGAAGTCAGTCGAATCTATCTGTTAACCAGCACCACTTATCAACGAAAGCCGATTTTCACGAATTTTGCCTTGGGAAAACTGGTCGCTGATCAATTTCGACACGCGCAAGATTCGGGGCTGGTGAGCTCATTAGCCTGGGTAGTGATGCCAGATCATTTCCATTGGCTGATTGAATTGCGACGAGGTTCATTGAGTGAGGTGATGCAAAAAACCAAATCGCTGAGCACCAAGGCTGTCAGGCAAGCTTCCAGTGGAAACAGCGTTCTCTGGCAGAGAGGGTTTCATGACCGCGCGCTGAGGCGGGAAGACGATTTGGTGAAAATGGCGCGATATGTCGTGGCCAACCCGTTGCGGGCCGGGCTGGTGGAGAAGCTTGGCGACTATCCGCTGTGGGATGCTATTTGGGTTTGAGCTGAAACCGAGTTGCCTCGATCGCGAGCAGGCTCACTCCTACAGGGGAACGCATTCCAAATGTAGGAGTGAGCCTGCTCGCGATGGCGTCTCTACGGTGTTTCAGTCCGGCTCACACCCCTTCAACACCAACCGGATAATCGTCTGCGCCGCCGCTTCATAATCCGCTTCGTCCAGCTTGTCCTTCCCCGTGATCGCAGAAATCTGCCAGTCGAAGTCGGCGTAGGTCTGGGTCGCGGCCCAGATGCTGAACATCAGGTGATTAGGGTCGATCGGGGCGATCTGGCCGCGGTCGATCCAGCTCTGGATGCAGTCGATGTTGTGCTTGGCCTGGCCGTTGAGCTGCTCGACCAGGTCGGCGCTCAGGTGCGGGGCGCCGTGCATGATTTCGCTGGCGAATACTTTCGAGGCGAAGGGCAGGTCGCGGGAGATGCGGATCTTCGAGCGGATGTAACCGCTCAGCACTTCGCTCGGTACGCCGTCCGGATTGAACGGGGTCGAGGCCTGCAAAATCGGCACGATGATGCTTTCCAATACCTCGCGGTAGAGGTTTTCCTTGGACTTGAAGTAGTAGTAGACGTTGGGCTTGGGCAATCCCGCCTTGGCGGCGATGTCGCTGGTTTTGGTCGCAGCGAAGCCCTTGTCGGCAAACTCCTCACTGGCGGCACGCAGGATCAGTTCTTTGTTGCGCTCGCGGATTGTGCTCATAAACCCGGTGGTTCCTTGCCTGTTCTGGCGGTTGCGCATGGTAGCACCGGCCTCGCGCGGCGCTCAAGAATGCCCCGCGTGGTCTAAGGTCGCGTTATGCTTCGCAACATTCATACATAAAAGGAAACAGGATTCATGGCAGGAAGCAGTTTGCTGGTGCTGGTCGACGATATTGCCACCGTGCTGGACGACGTGGCGTTGATGAGCAAAATGGCCGCCAAGAAGACCGCCGGCGTACTCGGCGATGATCTGGCGCTCAACGCCCAGCAGGTCTCCGGCGTGCGTGCCGAACGGGAAATCCCCGTAGTCTGGGCCGTGGCCAAGGGCTCGTTCGTCAACAAGCTGATTCTGGTGCCATCGGCGCTGGCGATCAGTGCATTCGTGCCGTGGCTGGTGACGCCGTTGTTGATGGTCGGTGGTGCGTACTTGTGTTTCGAGGGCTTCGAGAAGCTCGCGCACAAGTTTCTGCACAGTGCGGCTGAAGATGAAGCCGAGCATGCGCAGCTGACTGAGGCGGTAGCTGATCCGGCGACCGATCTGGTGGCGTACGAGAAGGACAAGATCAAAGGCGCGATTCGCACCGACTTCATCCTCTCGGCAGAGATTATCGCGATCACTCTGGGCACCGTGGCAACTGCCTCGCTGACTCAGCAAGTGATTGTCATGTCCGGCATTGCGATTGTGATGACGGTGGGCGTTTATGGCCTGGTGGCGGGTATCGTCAAACTCGACGATCTCGGTTTGTGGCTGACCCAGAAGCCTGGGCAGTTCGCCAAGAAAGTCGGCAGCGCCATTCTCAGCGCCGCGCCATACATGATGAAAACCTTGTCGGTGGTTGGTACGGCGGCGATGTTCCTGGTCGGCGGCGGCATCCTCACTCACGGCGTGCCGGTGGTGCATCACTGGATCGAAGGCGTTGGTGCCGCGGCCGGCAGCGTCGGGTTTGCGGTGCCGATGTTGCTCAATGGTGTGGCGGGGATTATTGCCGGGGCAGTGGTGTTGGCGGTTGTTTCCGTTGTCGGCAAGATCTGGAAAGCCGTGAAAAACTGACATTCAACACAAAACCCTTGTAGGAGTGAGCCTGCTCGCGATAGCGGTGTGTCAGCCCCACAAGCGTCGCCTGACACACCGCTATCGCGAGCAGGCTCACTCCTACAGTTTGATCTTTGTTGTGCCGTGAAAAAGGGCCATTCGACTCGCATCGAATGGCCCTTTTTTGTACCTGCCGAAAACTACTCGGCGATCTGCAACTTACGCGCTTCGGTATACACGTAGCGCACCTTCTCGTACTCGAACGGCGAGTTCATCTGACCGTAGCGGAAGCTGGTCTGATAACGCTTGTCGACTGCACGCAACGCCCAGATTTCCGGGTGGTTGGAGCTGACTTCCGAGACGTTGAGGAAGTTGATCGCCGATTCGGCCGTGTAATCGACGGCCAGGCCTGCAGTGTCGCGGATGTTCGACGGGCCGAAGATCGGCAGTACGAAGTAGGCGCCGCCCGGTACACCGTAGAAGCCCAGAGTCTGGCCGAAGTCTTCGCTCTGACGCGGCAGGCCCATGGCGGTGGCCGGGTCCCACAGGCCGGCGATGCCGATGGTGGTGTTGAGCAGCAGGCGCGCGGTGGTTTCCATCGAGCGCTGGCCTTTGAACTGCAACAGGCTGTTGACCAGGTTCGGCACGTCACCGAGGTTGTTGAAGAAGTTGCTCACCCCGGTACGCACGAAGCTTGGCGTGATGTAACGGTAGCCATCGACCACCGGCAGGAACACCCATTGGTCGAAGCGATAGTTGAAGTGGTAAACCCGGCGGTTCCACGATTCCAGCGGGTCGTAGACGTTCAGCGCGTTGAGCGTTGAGCGCTCGAATTCGCGCTGATCCAGCCCCGGGTTGAATTTGAGTTTGGACAGCGGCTCTTTGAAGCCGTCGCTGTCGACGACCACCGGCGCGTTGGCTTTACTGTTGTCGGCCTGGGCCACGCCTGCGCAGAGGAGCGCTGCCATCAGCAGGAGATATTTAGCCACGGAAGAACTCCAGCATGGCGTCGCTGTTGACGCGGTAGTTAAGGTTGCCGCAATGGCCGCCCAGTGGATAAACGGTCAGGCGATCACCGAAGGTCTTGCGCAGGAAACCGAGGTCGCCCGGGCCGAGGATCACGTCGTCGGCGTTGTGCATCACGGCGATTTTCGGGCTGTCATGCAGGTAATCCTTGAGTGCATACAGGCTGACCTGGTCGATCAGTTGCAGCAGGCTGCCGCCATCGGTGCGCGCACGCCACATCGGAATCACCTGATCGGTCAGGTAGCAGTCGAAGTCGCACTGCAGCGCACGCTTGAGGAACGGCGTAAGGCTGGTGCCTTCGGTGATCGGGAATTTCGGTGGGGTGATCAGGCCGCGACGGTTGATCAGGTCCGAGGTGAACGCAATGTCGGCGGCCGAGAAGCGGAACGAGGTGCCGATCAGCATCGCCATCTGTTCGTTGGTCAGGTGCTGCTTGGACTGTTGGAAGTCGTAGAGCAGCGCATCGTTGAGGTCGATGTAGCCTTTCTGCTGGAAGTAGCGGGTCAGCTTGGACAACACCAGCTCATAGAACGTGGTGCTGTTGTTGATGCCTTTAACTTCGGTTTGCACCAGTTTGTCGAGGTTGGTCACCGAGGTGTAAAGGTTGACCGGCGGATTGAGCAGCAGCACTTTCTTGAAGTTGAAGCTGCGGCGCGTCTCGTCCAGATGCGCAACGAACGCGGCATCCAGAGCACCGAGGCTGTAACCGGTCAGGTAATACTCGGTGACTGGCAGCTTGGGATTCTGCGCGCGCACGGCCTGCATCACCCGGTACATGTCTTCGGCGTCTTCCTTGGTTACGCCCGGGGTGGCGAAACGCGAGGCGGCGCTGATGAAGTCGAAACTGGTTGGCGACGACAATTGCACGACGTGGTAGCCGGCCTTGTAGTAGAGCTTTTTCAGGTATTCGTTGAGCGTGCTGTCATAGCGCGCGCCGGTGCCGGCGATCAGGAAGATCAGCGGTGCTGGTTTGTCCTGGGTGGCGATGCGGTAGGTGAGCTTTTTCACCGCCCAGAAGTTGTCCGGCAGGATGAACTCTCGCTCCGGGCGCAACGTCAGGCTGCGGTCCGACTGATTGATGTCATCGTCCAGCGGCAATTCCGGGCGCAAGTCCGGTGGCGTCGTGGCGATGGTCGCCTCGAACGGGTTGGTCAGGGGGTAGCCATAACTGGCGGCGTCGATATCCACCGCCAGTGCGGACGCACTCAGAATAAGGCCGCTGAACAGCGCGGCGAAGCGCAAGGAACGGAGCATGACTAGATCCCTTAGAGGAAGGTGCCGAATGAAGTTCGCAGGCTATGACCACCGGGTTTGCGCCAAAGTGCCATGCTGCGGCACCAAACAGGCAGAATTCGGAGTAATAGTAGCTGGACGATACACTTTGCACTGCCTGAATGAACAGTTAACAGTTGTTAGTTCTTGCACACGGCTGGCGGCAGATTAAGCTGGCCGCCGATTTCCGAAGATTGGAGTGTTTCATGTCCCGCCGCTTGCCCGTGATTGTGCTGCTCGTTCTGTTGCCGTTATGGCTGGCCGCCAGCTATGGCGCGCGCTATGGCTTTATGGAGGACGGAAAATGGGTGGGCATCTGTGTTGATGAGGCCAGTCGCTGGGAATGCCAGGTGCGTTCCAACCTTGGATTGATGATTCATTTCAAGGTGTTGGGCTGGACGGCGCTGGGCGCGGCGCTGATCGGTTTTGTCGTGCCCGGGCGGGCCGGGTGGTGGCTGGCGGTACTGGCGCTGGTGTTCGGCGTGCCGGCACTGGCGTTATACAACACCACGTTGGCGGTGTTTGCGCTGGTGATTGCCGGGTTGCGTCTGGTCCGCGAGTCCCGCAGCGCCTGACAGGCAGTCTTCGCGAGCAGGCTCGCTCCCACAGGGGATTTGTGAACGCCACAGATCCAATGTGGGAGCGAGCCTGCTCGCGAAGAGGCCTGATGCCACTCTGAAGATCAGAGGCTGCGAACCCGCAGGCAGCGCCAAAGGGCAGCCACCATCAAACCACTCACCAACGCCCAACCCCACGCCTGCTGATTCTGCAGACCTTCCTGATACAACTGTGGCGCAATCCCCGCGCCGACAATAAACGTCAGCAACGCAATCTCGCGGCGCGGCACACTGACCGGACGGCACAGATAAACCAGCGCCGGCAGCACGAACGCCATGCTCGTAAAACTGCGATAACGCGGATCGAAGACCATCTCCAGCATCATCACTGCCGCGGCAAAGCCTGCTGCCGCGACCAGCCAGCCGGCGCGGCGCTCAAGCAGATTGAATGCCCGCTCACGCCAGCCAGCACAGGCGCTCAACGTCAACGCAGCGTGTGCCAACACCAACAGATTCAACGTCGTCAGCAAACCGACCCACAGCCACTCACTGGCAAACCGCGTAGTCACCCGCGCCAGATCACCCCAGGCGCCGATGGAGCAGGCGGCGAGGGCGCCCAGCAGCGGCAGCAGCAGCGCCGAACGCGTGGTGCGAACCCGCCCGCCAAGGATCAGCGTGCCGAGGAAGATCAGTCCACCGACCGCCAGCCATTCCTTCCAATACGGCACGTTGGTCACCGGCCCGGCCAGCACACCCTTGTCCTGACGATCGGCGTCAAACAAGCCCCAATAGCCACCGACTGCGCCTTCACTGCCGCGCTTCCACGGCTGGTCGAAGGCTTCGATCAGGTTGTAATGCCAGCCTTCCTTCTCGGCCATCGCGACAAAACCACGAATGAATTTGGCTTCATTGACCCGACTCGGCAGGGCGGTCTCGCGCTGACGGCCTTCGCTCGGCCAGCCGGTTTCGCCGATCATTACGTCTTTCGGCGCGAACTTATTGCCGAACACTTGGCGCACATCCGCGACATGCTGCAGGGCGACGTCGATGTTCGACGGATCATCTTCCCAGTACGGCAGCAGGTGAATGGTCAGGAAGTCCACCGCCGGCGCGATTTCCGGATGCTTGAGCCAGAACTCCCAGACATCGGCATAGGTGACCGGTTGCTTGACCTGGCTCTTGACCTTATTGATTAGCTTCGCCAGTTGCGCGCCGGTGACTTCTTTGCGCAGCAGCGCTTCGTTGCCGACGATTACCGCGCTGACCACGTCCGGGTTGGCGTTGGCCGATTTGATCAGCAGATCGACTTCTTTCTCGGTGTCCACCGGATTGCTGTTGACCCACGCGCCGATCATCAATTTCAAGCCGTGTTTGCGCGCCAGATCCGGCAGCGCTTCCAGGCCCGTCATCGAATAAGTGCGAATGCACTCAAAGCGTGTCGCCAGCAATGCGAGATCGGCGTCCATGCGTTCGGGGCGCAGTTTGAACGGCACGTCGAACGGCGACTGATCTTTATCGAACGGGGTGTAGGAGGCGCACTGCAATTTATGCGTTGGGGTCGCTGCGTCCGGCAGGATCACCGGTTGGCCGAGGCCGTACCAGAAGCCACTCAGTGCAAACAGCCCCAGCAGGCAGGCGAAGAGATAAGGCAGAAAGGGAAAACGGGAAGTCGCGGACATGGTCAGGCCGAGTGGCTGCAAAGCGACGCATGTTACCTGCATTTATAGAGGGGTTGGTGGCCCGCATGATTTTGACATGCAAAGTTCGGGCGGATTATTTGGCGTCATTTATATAGTCGCGATTAATGGCCTTCTGATGTCGTTTCTCGTTGCCTTGAGGTCGCTGACAGAGCAGGTCGCTGCGGGCGTCAGGTTGATGATCGAAACCATCAGTGCTCCGCTGATGTTCGAGCGAGTTTGCGGTCAGGCGTGATGGGGGCGCCGTGCACCATAACAATACGTTGACGCCGCCCGTCATCCGTCGGGCGCAGCATTTCGGGGAAGTAACGATGAAGATGCGACGACTTTTAGGCGCAAGTGCTGCTCTGGTGCTTGCGATGAGTTCCACGTTCGCCAGTGCAGAAAAACAGACCCTGAACATCGGTTACGTTGACGGCTGGTCCGACAGCGTCGCGACCACCCACGTGGCGGCCGAAGTGATCAAACAGAAACTCGGCTACGACGTGAAGCTGCAAGCCGTCGCCACCGGGATCATGTGGCAGGGCGTGGCCACCGGCAAACTCGACGCCATGCTCTCGGCCTGGCTGCCAGTGACCCACGGCGAATACTGGACGAAGAACAAGGATCTGGTCGTCGATTACGGCCCGAACTTCAAGGATGCGAAAATCGGCCTGATCGTGCCGGAGTATGTGAAAGCCAAGTCGATCGAAGACCTGAAAACCGATGACACCTTCAAGAATCGCATCGTCGGTATCGACGCCGGTTCGGGCGTCATGCTCAAGACCGATCAGGCGATCAAGGATTACGGTCTCGACAAATACAGCCTCAAAGCCAGTTCCGGCGCCGGCATGATCGCCGAGCTGACCCGTGCCGAGAAGAAAAACGAATCCATCGCCGTGACCGGTTGGGTGCCGCACTGGATGTTCGCCAAGTGGAAACTGCGCTTCCTCGACGACCCGAAAGGCGTGTACGGCGCAGCTGAAACCGTGAACAGCATCGGCAGCAAAGAACTGGCAACCAAAGCGCCGGAAGTGGCCAAGTTCCTGAAGAACTTCCAGTGGGCGTCGAAAGACGAAATCGGCGAAGTCATGCTGGCGATTCAGGACGGTGCCAAGCCTGACGCAGCGGCCAAGGATTGGGTCGCCAAACACCCGGATCGCGTGGCTGACTGGACTAAATAACCGCCACACCGCCGTACCCCTGTAGGAGTGAGCCTGCTCGCGATAGCGTCCTGTCAGTTGATGAAAATGTCGACTGATACGACGCCATCGCGAGCAGGCTCACTCCTACAGTTGTTTTGTGTGTACCGGAAATTGGCAAAAGTGTCATGGCGTTCTACTACTAAGGTCGTCTGTTACCGCTCCCGCAGCCGCATACATTAGCTATGTTCCAACAATAATCTGTGCTGCGAGGATAAAAACAATGAACGACAGCATTTACCTCTCGATTCAAAACAGTCCCCGATTCAAGGAGCTGGTTCAGAAAAGGGAAAAGTTCGCCTGGATACTCTCGGCGATCATGCTCGGGCTTTACTCTGGCTTCATCCTTTTGATCGCTTACGGGCCGCATATTCTGGGCGCGAAACTCAGTCCTGAGTCCTCGATTACCTGGGGTATTCCAATCGGTGTCGGACTGATTCTTTCGGCATTCATCCTCACCGCTATCTACGTGCGCCGCGCCAATGGCGAGTTTGACGACCTGAACAATGCGATTCTCAAGGAGGCTCAGCAATGATCCGGCGTCTACTGGCTTTATTGAGTGTTGCGGCTTTCGCGCCGGGTGTCTGGGCGGCTGACGCACTGACGGGGGAGGTGGCCAAACAGCCGCTGAACATTCCGGCGATCCTGATGTTCGTGGCGTTCGTCGGTGCGACGCTGTACATCACCTACTGGGCCTCGAAGAAAAACAACTCGGCGGCCGACTACTATGCGGCGGGCGGCAAGATCACCGGTTTCCAGAACGGTCTGGCGATTGCCGGTGACTACATGTCGGCGGCGTCCTTCCTGGGGATTTCCGCGCTGGTGTTTACCTCCGGCTACGATGGCCTGATCTACTCGATCGGCTTCCTGGTGGGCTGGCCGATCATCCTGTTCCTGATCGCCGAGCGTCTGCGTAACCTGGGTAAATACACTTTTGCCGACGTGGCGTCCTACCGCCTCGGGCAAACCCAGATCCGCACCCTGTCTGCCTGTGGTTCGCTGGTGGTGGTGGCGTTCTACCTGATTGCGCAAATGGTCGGTGCCGGCAAGCTGATCCAGCTGTTGTTCGGTCTGGACTATCACGTCGCGGTGATTCTGGTCGGTGTGCTGATGTGCATGTACGTGCTGTTCGGCGGCATGCTGGCGACCACTTGGGTGCAGATCATCAAGGCTGTGCTGTTGCTGTCCGGTGCCTCGTTCATGGCGCTGATGGTCATGAAGCACGTAGGCTTTGACTTCAACACGCTGTTCTCCGAGGCGATCAAGGTTCACGCCAAAGGCGAAGCGATCATGAGCCCGGGCGGTCTGGTCAAGGATCCGATTTCGGCATTCTCGCTGGGTCTGGCGCTGATGTTCGGTACGGCTGGCCTGCCACACATTCTGATGCGCTTCTTCACCGTGAGTGACGCAAAAGAAGCTCGCAAAAGCGTGCTCTACGCAACTGGCTTCATCGGTTACTTCTACATTCTGACCTTCATCATCGGCTTCGGCGCGATCCTGCTGGTCAGCACTAACCCGGCCTTCAAAGATGCTGCTGGCGCGCTGTTGGGCGGCAACAACATGGCGGCGGTGCACCTGGCCAACGCAGTAGGAGGCAGTATCTTCCTCGGCTTTATCTCGGCGGTGGCGTTCGCGACCATTCTGGCGGTTGTTGCCGGTCTGACGCTGGCGGGTGCTTCGGCGGTTTCTCACGACCTGTATGCCAGTGTGATCAAAAAGGGCAAGGCGAACGAGAAGGACGAGATTCGTGTCTCGAAGATCACCACCATTGCCTTGGCGGTGCTGGCGATTGGCCTGGGCATCCTGTTCGAAAGCCAGAACATTGCGTTCATGGTTGGTCTGGCGTTCTCGATCGCGGCGAGCTGTAACTTCCCGGTGCTGTTGCTTTCGATGTACTGGAAGAAGTTGACCACTCGTGGTGCGATGATTGGCGGCTGGTTGGGGCTGGTCAGTGCCGTTGGTTTGATGATCCTTGGGCCGACCATCTGGGTGCAGATTCTGCATCATGAGAAGGCGATCTTCCCTTACGAGTATCCGGCGTTGTTCTCGATGATCATTGCCTTTGTCGGGATCTGGTTCTTCTCGATTACCGACAAGTCGGCGGCTGCGGACAAGGAGCGGGCGTTGTTCTTCCCGCAATTTGTGCGTTCGCAGACGGGGTTGGGGGCGAGTGGGGCGGTTTCGCATTGATCGCTTGATGCTTGTTTAAATGTTTGCTGAATGCCCCGGTTGAGAGATCGGGGCATTTTTTGTGGGCGGTTATCGGGCGGGGGCTTCGTGTTTGGTGCTTATTGAGTACATATCCGTTGCTGCGGTAACGGCTTCTTAGGGTTCCGCCCTTACGGCGGGTCACTTTTTCCAGACGCCGAAAAAGTAACCAAAAAGGCTTGCTCCTACGTCCGGCCCGCTCGCTGGGGCTCGGGGTTCCTTCGCTGCGGGATCGATCCGGGCGCAGCGCCTACGGTTTGCTTCGCTGCACCTCCTCTCGCTGTGTTTGGCTTCGCCAAACGGTCGCTGCGCTCCCACGCCCGGATCAATCCCTCCACTCAGCCTTCCGACGTCGCCTTACAGATCAAAAGCTGCAGCCGAGCTAACGCTCATCCTGTTGAGTGGTGAAGAGCATGCGGTCGGCTTTTGTTCGGTATTGGATTCGCCCCTCACCCCAGCCCTCTCCCGAGGGAGAGGGAGCCGATGGTGGGCCTCTCAAAATTTGCGTTCAACTCGGTATTTCACGTCGCCGTATCTCTCGCAATCACCTCGGTCAGTCCCCTCTCCCTCCGGGAGAGGGCTAGGGTGAGGGGCTCTTGATCTGGCTTTGGATTTGGATTTGGATTTGGTTTTGGCTTTTGATCTTTTGCCCCTTTCGGCAGGCCGAGCGTAGGTGTTCATCAGGGGGTTGGCGCGCAGCGCCGTGCGGCGTAGCCGCATACATCGAGAGGAGGTGCAGCGAAGCAAACCGTAGGCGATGCCCCCTGATGGACGCCGTAGCGAGGGAACACTGAGCCTCAGCGAAGTGCCGTACGCCAGGGGCAAAGCCTTTTGCTTACTTTTCGGCGTCTGGAAAAGTGAGTCGCTGTAAGAGCGAAACCGCCAGCGGCAACACCCGCAGCAACGGATATGCCCCCAATCCCAAAACCCAAAACCCCAGGCAAACAAAAACGGCCCCTATATAAATAGAGGCCGTTCCCGGTACAACTTCAAGACGTTATCGCAAGACAGGTCTTATTTGCGGTCTTCCAGCTTGGTAATGTCACGCGACTCGTAGCCGGTGTACAGCTGGCGCGGACGGCCAATCTTGTACGGGCTGGAGAGCATCTCTTTCCAGTGCGAAATCCAGCCAACAGTACGTGCCAGCGCGAAAATCACGGTGAACATGCTGGTTGGAATGCCGATCGCCTTGAGGATAATCCCCGAGTAGAAATCGACGTTCGGGTACAGCGAGCGTTCGATGAAGTACGGGTCAGTCAACGCAATCTCTTCCAGGCGCATGGCCAGTTCGAGTTGCGGATCGTTGTTGATGCCCAGTTCCTTCAGTACTTCGTCGCAGGTCTGCTTCATTACAGTCGCGCGAGGGTCGCGGTTCTTGTAAACGCGGTGACCGAAGCCCATCAGTTTGAACGGATCGTTCTTGTCCTTGGCCTTGGCGATGAACTTGTCGATGTTCGACACATCGCCAATCTCGTCAAGCATGGTCAGCACGGCTTCGTTCGCACCACCGTGGGCAGGGCCCCACAGTGCGGCGATACCGGCGGCGATACAGGCGAACGGGTTGGCACCCGAAGAACCGGCCAGACGTACGGTGGAAGTCGACGCGTTCTGCTCGTGGTCGGCGTGGAGGATGAAGATCCGGTCCATGGCCTTGGCGAGTACCGGGCTGATCGGTTTGATCTCGCACGGGGTGTTGAACATCATGTGCAGGAAGTTTTCCGCGTACGTCAGGTCGTTGCGCGGGTACATCATGGGTTGGCCCATGGAGTACTTGTAAACCATCGCTGCCAGGGTCGGCATCTTGGCAACCAGACGGATCGCGGAAATTTCGCGATGCTGCGGGTTATTGATGTCGAGGGAGTCGTGGTAGAAGGCCGAGAGGGCGCCGACTACACCGCACATGACGGCCATCGGGTGGGCGTCGCGACGGAAACCGTTGAAGAAGGTTTTCAGCTGCTCGTGAACCATGGTGTGGTTTTTCACGGTGCTGACGAACTGGGCCTTCTGCTCTGCGGTCGGCAGTTCGCCGTTGAGCAGCAGGTAGCAGGTTTCCAGGTAGTCCGATTTTTCAGCCAGCTGTTCGATCGGGTAGCCGCGGTGCAACAGAATGCCGTTGTCGCCGTCGATATAGGTGATCTTCGATTCGCACGAGGCGGTCGACATGAAACCCGGGTCGAAAGTGAAGCGGCCCGTGGCCGTCAGGCCCCGAACATCGATTACATCGGGACCAACGGTGCCGGTTAAAATGGGCAGCTCGACGGGGGCTGCGCCCTCGATGATCAACTGCGCTTTTTTGTCAGCCATGTGGCCTCCTATTTATGCTTGAACCATCAGACAGACCCCCCACGCAGGGCCCGCACCACTATAGTGAGATAAATTCGAATGTCAATTTGCCTAAAGTCTTGCTCCAGAAGGCTTTAAGCGCACTTTTTCCTCGAAATTGACTGCCATTTACGCCTTTTATACGACTTGTGCAATCAGCTATTTGGGGTAGGTGATTGCGTTGTCATTAGTAGCCTAACTGTCTATACTCGGCCACCGACCGCCAAGGGCTTTTGGGCTTGCTTTCATTGGGGGTCGCATCCCTGGGTGGTGGTTACCTGACCAGTGCACTCCCCAACAACTTTGCCCTGATTGTTAGGGGCTCTTCAGTGTGAAAAAAAAGCCGTGAAAAGCCAACGACCTGTAAACCTAGACCTAAGGACCATCAAACTCCCAGTCACTGCTTACACGTCCATTCTTCACCGTATCTCCGGTGTCATCCTCTTTGTCAGCCTGGCCATCATGCTTTACGCATTGGACAAGTCGCTGAGCTCCGAGGAAGGCTTCGGTCAGGTGAAAGCGTGTCTGACCAGTCCGCTAGCCAAGCTAGTGATTTGGGGCATCCTGTCCGCTCTGCTGTATCACCTGGTAGCCGGTGTGCGCCATTTGATCATGGATATGGGCATCGGTGAGACGCTGGAAGGCGGCAAACTGGGCTCGAAAATCGTTATCGCCGTTTCCGTGGTGGTAATCGTTCTGGCAGGAGTTTGGATATGGTAACTAACGTCACGAACCTGTCGCGTTCGGGCCTCTATGACTGGATGGCGCAACGTGTGTCTGCGGTCGTTCTCGCGGCTTACTTCATCTTTCTGATCGGATACGTCGTGGCCCACCCTGGCCTCGAGTATGCCCAGTGGCATGAACTGTTCGCCCACAACGGGATGCGTATTTTCAGCCTCCTGGCCCTTGTTGCTCTCGGCGCTCACGCCTGGGTCGGCATGTGGACCATCGCGACTGACTACCTGACGCCAATGGCGTTCGGCAAGTCCGCAACGGCGATACGTTTCCTTTTCCAGGCAGTATGCGGCGTTGCGATGTTCGCTTACTTCGTCTGGGGTGTGCAGATTCTCTGGGGTATCTGAGTCATGGCTAACATTCCAACGATTTCTTTCGACGCCATCATTATTGGTGGTGGCGGTGCCGGCATGCGCGCTGCGCTGCAACTGGCACAGGGCGGTCACAAGACTGCCGTGATCACCAAGGTTTTCCCGACCCGTTCGCACACCGTATCCGCTCAGGGCGGCATCACGTGCGCAATCGCGTCCGCTGACCCGAACGATGACTGGCGCTGGCACATGTACGATACCGTCAAGGGTTCCGACTACATCGGTGACCAGGACGCTATCGAATACATGTGTCAGGAAGGCCCGGCTGCTGTTTATGAGCTGGACCACATGGGCATGCCGTTCTCGCGTACCGAACAGGGCCGAATCTACCAGCGTCCGTTCGGTGGTCAGTCCAAGGACTACGGCAAAGGCGGGCAGGCTGCCCGTACGTGCGCCGCTTCCGACCGTACCGGTCACGCGCTGCTGCACACCCTTTATCAGGGCAACCTGAAAGCCGGTACCACGTTCCTGAACGAGTACTACGCTGTCGACCTGGTGAAAAACCAGGAAGGCGACTTCGTCGGTGTGATCGCGATCTGCATCGAAACCGGCGAAACCACCTACATCCGCGCCAAGGCCACCGTATTGGCTACCGGCGGTGCAGGTCGTATCTACGCTTCCACCACCAACGCCCTGATCAACACCGGTGACGGCGTCGGCATGGCTCTGCGTGCTGGCGTGCCGGTACAAGACATCGAAATGTGGCAGTTCCACCCGACCGGCATCGCCGGCGCCGGTGTACTGGTGACCGAAGGTTGCCGTGGTGAAGGTGGTTACCTGATCAACAAACACGGCGAGCGTTTCATGGAGCGTTATGCTCCGAACGCCAAAGACCTTGCCGGTCGTGACGTGGTTGCTCGCTCGATGGTTAAAGAAATCATCGCCGGCAACGGTTGCGGCCCGAATGGCGACCACGTACTGCTCAAGCTCGACCACCTGGGCGAGGAAGTACTGCACAGCCGTCTGCCAGGCATCTGCGAACTGTCGAAGACTTTCGCTCACGTTGACCCGGTTGTTGCGCCGGTTCCGGTTGTTCCGACTTGCCACTATATGATGGGCGGCGTTGCCACCAACATTCACGGCCAGGCGATCACCCAGAACGCCGAAGGCGTGGATCAGATCATTCCTGGTCTGTTCGCGGTCGGTGAAGTGGCTTGCGTATCGGTTCACGGTGCCAACCGTCTGGGCGGCAACTCGCTGCTCGACCTGGTGGTATTCGGCCGCGCTGCTGGCCTGCATCTGGAAAAAGCTCTGACCGACGGCATCGAATACGACGACGCTACCGAAGCCGACATCGAAGCTGCCCTGTCGCGTCTGAACGCGCTGAACAGCCGTACCGACGGTGAAGACGTGGCAACCCTGCGTCGCGAGTTGCAGAACTGCATGCAGAACTACTTCGGTGTATTCCGTACTGGCGAATACATGCAGAAAGGTATCGCTCAGCTTGCTGACCTGCGTACCCGCATCGCCAATGTGAAAATCAACGATAAGTCGCAGGCGTTCAACACTGCCCGTATCGAAGCGCTGGAACTGCAAAACCTGCTGGAAGTGGCTGAAGCTACCGCCATCGCCGCTGAAGTCCGCAAAGAGTCGCGCGGTGCTCACGCCCGTGAAGACTTCGAAGACCGTGACGACGAAAACTGGCTGTGCCACACCCTGTACTTCCCGGGTGACAAGCGCGTCACCAAGCGTGCCGTGAACTTCTCGCCGAAGACTGTTCCGACTTTTGAACCTAAGATTCGGACTTATTAAGGGTGGCCGCCATGTTGCAAGTCAGCGTTTATCGTTACAACCCTGATCAGGACGCCGCGCCGTTCATGCAGGAATTCCAGATCGATACCGGTGGTAAAGATCTGATGGTGCTGGACGTACTGGCCCTGATCAAAGAGCAGGACGAAGGTTTCTCCTATCGTCGCTCTTGCCGTGAAGGCGTTTGTGGTTCCGACGGCATGAACATCAACGGCAAGAACGGTCTGGCGTGCATCACGCCGCTGTCTGCGGTTGTAAAAGGTAACAAGTTGGTTGTTCGTCCACTGCCAGGTTTGCCGGTTATCCGTGACCTGGTTGTCGATATGAGCATCTTCTACAAGCAATACGAGAAGGTGAAGCCTTACCTGCAGAACGACACGCCGGCTCCGGCCATCGAGCGTCTGCAGTCGCCAGAAGAGCGTGAAAAGCTCGACGGTCTGTACGAGTGCATCCTGTGCGCTTGCTGCTCGACTTCGTGCCCGTCCTTCTGGTGGAACCCGGACAAGTTCCTGGGTCCAGCTGCACTGCTGCAAGCTTATCGCTTCCTGGCAGACAGCCGTGACACCAAGACCAACGAGCGTCTGGCTTCGCTCGATGACCCGTTCAGCGTTTTCCGCTGCCGGGGCATCATGAACTGCGTCAACGTATGTCCGAAAGGCCTGAACCCGACTAAGGCCATCGGTCACATCCGTAACATGTTGCTCTCGAGCGGCGTGTGATTCAGCTGCTGTAACCGCTGTACCGTAGAGGCTGTGGCGCGGGCTTCAACCCGCGTCATGGCTATAACCAGAGCAGTAGCCACAAGCTGCCGCTCTTATTTTGAAGAAATGAGACAAGCAGGGGCATCCGGGCTGGTACCCGGACTATCAGTGTGATCCTAAGTGGCTTGTTTTAGTCGCTGCATTCGGACTTCTGCAAGTTTGCTCGGTGTCGACATCGATGGTGTTCCCCTAACCGAGGGTGACCAAGCATGCAAGAAAGCGTGATGCAGCGCATGTGGAACAGCGCCTACCTTTCAGGTGGAAACGCTGCCTATGTGGAAGAGCTTTATGAGCTCTACCTGCACGACCCTAACGCTGTGCCAGAAGAGTGGCGCACCTACTTTCAGAAGTTGCCTGCCGACGGCAACTCTGCCACTGATGTTTCGCACTCCACAATTCGCGATCATTTCGTGCTGCTGGCAAAGAACCAGCGCCGCGCTCAACCGGTTTCCGCCGGGAGCGTGAGCAGTGAGCACGAGAAGAAGCAAGTTGAAGTGTTGCGATTGATCCAGGCCTACCGTATGCGTGGCCACCAGGCAGCCCAGCTTGACCCGCTGGGGCTGTGGCAGCGTCCTGCACCTGCAGACCTGTCGATCAATCATTACGGCTTGACCAATGCCGATCTTGATACGACCTTCCGTGCCGGCGACCTGTTCATCGGCAAAGAGGAAGCGAGCCTACGCGAAATTCACGAAGCGTTGCAGCAGACATATTGCCGCACCATCGGCGCTGAATTTACGCACATCACCGATTCCGAGCAGCGCCAGTGGTTCCAGCAGCGTCTGGAAAGCGTGCGTGGTCGTCCGACGTACTCCGCCGACATCAAGAGCCACCTGCTTGAGCGCGTGACCGCCGGTGAAGGCCTGGAAAAATACCTGGGCACCAAATACCCGGGCACCAAGCGTTTCGGTCTGGAAGGCGGCGAAAGCCTGATTCCGATGCTCGACGAACTGATCCAGCGTTCCGGTTCCTACGGCACCAAGGAAGTCGTCATCGGCATGGCCCACCGTGGCCGTCTGAACGTGCTGGTCAACACCTTCGGCAAGAACCCGCGCGAGCTGTTCGACGAGTTCGAAGGCAAGAAGAAGGTCGAGCTGGGTTCCGGTGACGTTAAGTATCACCAGGGCTTCTCGTCCAACGTGATGACCGCCGGCGGTGAAGTTCACCTGGCCATGGCGTTCAACCCGTCTCACCTGGAAATCGTTTCCCCGGTGGTAGAAGGTTCGGTGCGCGCCCGTCAGGATCGTCGTAACGACCCGACCGGTGAGAAGGTTCTGCCGATCTCCATCCACGGTGACGCTGCATTCGCAGGTCAGGGCGTGGTCATGGAAACCTTCCAGATGTCGCAGACCCGCGGTTTCAAGACCGGCGGTACCGTGCACATTGTGATCAACAACCAGGTCGGTTTCACCATCAGCAACCCGCTGGACTCGCGTTCCACCGAGTACGCCACCGACGTTGCGAAGATGATCCAGGCGCCGATCCTCCATGTGAATGGTGATGATCCGGAAGCCGTGCTGTTCGTGACCCAGCTGGCCATCGACTACCGCATGCAGTTCAAGCGTGACGTGGTGATCGACCTGGTCTGCTACCGTCGTCGCGGCCACAACGAGGCCGACGAGCCAAGCGGTACCCAGCCTCTGATGTATCAGCAGATCACCAAGCAGCGCACCACCCGTGAGCTGTACGCTGATCGTCTGACCCAGGGCGGTGTGCTCGACGCAGAGCGTGTTCAGGCGAAAGTCGACGAATACCGCAACGCGCTGGACAACGGTCTGCACGTCGTGAAATCGCTGGTCAAAGAGCCGAACAAAGAGCTGTTCGTGGACTGGCGTCCTTATCTGGGCCACGCCTGGACTGCGCGTCACGACACGCGTTTCGATCTGAAAACCCTGCAAGAACTGTCCGCCAAGCTGCTGGAAATTCCGGAAGGCTTCGTGGTGCAGCGTCAGGTCTCGAAGATCTACGAAGACCGTCAGAAGATGCAAGCCGGCGGCCTGCCGATCAACTGGGGTTACGCTGAAACCATGGCGTACGCGACCCTGGCGTTCGAAGGTCACCCGATCCGCATGACCGGTCAGGACATCGGCCGCGGTACGTTCTCGCACCGTCACGCTGTGTTGCACAACCAGAAAGACGCAGGCACCTACATTCCGCTGCAGCACCTGTACGACGGTCAGCCACGTTTTGACCTGTACGACTCGTTCCTGTCGGAAGAAGCGGTACTGGCGTTCGAATATGGCTACTCGACCACCACGCCGGATGCGCTGGTGATCTGGGAAGCCCAGTTCGGCGACTTCGCCAACGGTGCACAGGTTGTAATCGACCAGTTCATCACCAGCGGCGAGCACAAGTGGGGCCGTCTCTGCGGTCTGACCATGTTGCTGCCACACGGTTACGAAGGTCAGGGCCCTGAGCACAGCTCGGCACGTCTTGAGCGTTACCTGCAACTGTGCGCCGAGCACAACATTCAGGTAGCGGTACCGACCACGCCAGCACAGATCTACCACTTGCTGCGTCGTCAGGTGATTCGTCCGCTGCGCAAGCCGCTGATCGTGCTGACTCCAAAGTCGCTGCTGCGCCACAAGCTGGCCATCTCGACCCTGGAAGATCTGGCCGAAGGTTCGTTCCAGACCGTGATCCCGGAAATCGATACCCTGGACCCGAAAAAGGTCGAGCGTGTTGTTCTGTGTAGCGGCAAGGTCTACTACGACCTGCTGGAAAAACGCCGTGCCGAAGGCCGTGAAGATATCGCCATCGTGCGTATCGAGCAGCTGTACCCATTCCCTGAGGACGACTTGAAAGAAGTCCTGGCTCCATACACCAACGTCAAAAATGCCGTTTGGTGTCAGGAAGAGCCGATGAACCAGGGCGCCTGGTACTGCAGCCAGCACCACTTGCGTCGCAGCATCGGGAACCTCGACAAGTCTCTCGTACTTGAGTACGCGGGCCGTGAGGCTTCTGCTGCCCCAGCTTGTGGTTACGCATCGATGCACGCCGAGCAGCAGGAAAAACTCCTGCAAGACGCGTTTACCATTTAACGCCTTCGCGCACCTGAAACCGAATTTAAGGAACTACAGATAATGGCTATCGAGATCAAAGCCCCCACTTTCCCGGAATCGGTTGCCGATGGCACCGTTGCCACCTGGCACAAGCAACCGGGCGACGCCGTCAAGCGTGACGACCTGATCGTCGACATCGAAACTGACAAAGTCGTACTGGAAGTTCTGGCTACCGCCGACGGCGTGCTGGGCGCAATCGTCAAGAACGAAGGCGACACCGTTCTGTCCGACGAAGTGCTGGGCTCCATCGAAGCGGGCGGCGCTGCTGCCGCTGCTCCAGCCGCCGCTGCTGCTCCGGCCACTGCTGCCGCTGCACCGGCTGCTGCCGAAGGCGAAGACGATCCTGTTGCTGCTCCTGCTGCGCGCAAGCTGGCTGAAGAAAACGGCATCAACATCGCTTCCGTTGCCGGCACCGGCAAAGGCGGTCGTGTGACCAAGGAAGACGTGGTTGCTGCTGTTGCTGCCAAGAAAGCCGCTCCGGCTGCCGCGCCTGCCAAGGCTGCTGCTCCTTCGGCTGCCGCTCCTGTGTTCGCTGCTGGCGACCGCATCGAGAAGCGCGTACCGATGACCCGCGTTCGTGCCACCGTGGCCAAGCGTCTGGTTGAAGCACAGTCGAACATGGCGATGCTGACCACTTTCAACGAAGTCGACATGACTGAAGTCATGGCCCTGCGTTCGAAGTACAAGGACCTGTTCGAGAAGTCCCACAACGGCGTACGCCTGGGCTTCATGTCGTTCTTCGTCAAGGCTGCTACCGAAGCGCTGAAACGCTTCCCGGCTGTCAACGCGTCGATCGACGGCGGCGACATCGTTTACCACGGCTACGCGGACATCGGCGTTGCCGTTTCCAGCGATCGTGGCCTGGTGGTTCCGGTTCTGCGTAACGCCGAGCTGATGAGCCTGGCTGAAATCGAAGGCGGCATCGCCACTTTCGGCAAGAAAGCCCGTGACGGCAAATTGTCGATGGACGAGATGACCGGTGGTACCTTCACCATCACCAACGGTGGTACCTTCGGTTCGATGATGTCGACCCCGATCGTCAACCCGCCGCAGGCAGCGATTCTGGGCATGCACAACATCATCCAGCGTCCTATGGCCATCAACGGTCAGGTCGTTATCCGTCCGATGATGTACCTGGCGCTGTCCTACGATCACCGTCTGATCGATGGCAAAGAAGCTGTGACCTTCCTGGTGACCATCAAGAACCTGCTGGAAGATCCGGCTCGTCTGTTGCTGGATATCTAAAAAACAGCTGCAAGCTTCAAGTTTCAAGCCACAAGTTCAAAGCGAGCGGGGTGGCTGGAAGCTTGTAGCTTGCGGCTTGTAGCTTTATTGCTAAAGAGGATTTTTTGAATGTCGCAGAAATTTGACGTAGTAGTGATCGGTGCTGGCCCTGGTGGCTACGTGGCTGCCATCAAGGCCGCGCAGCTGGGTCTGACCACTGCCTGCATCGAGAAGTACACCGACGCAGAAGGCAAGCAAGCCCTGGGCGGCACCTGCCTGAACGTGGGCTGCATTCCTTCCAAGGCGCTGCTCGACAGCTCCTGGAAATACAAGGAAGCGAAAGAAAGCTTCAACGTTCACGGTATCTCGACTGGCGAAGTCAAAATGGACGTCGCTGCGATGGTTGGCCGCAAGGCTGGCATCGTCAAGAACCTGACCGGCGGCGTTGCCACCCTGTTCAAGGCCAACGGCGTTACTTCGATTCAGGGCCACGGCAAACTGCTGGCTGGCAAGAAAGTCGAAGTCACCAAGCCAGACGGCTCGGTTGAAGTCATCGAAGCTGAAAACGTGATCCTGGCTCCAGGTTCGCGTCCGATCGACATTCCGCCGGCTCCGGTTGATCAGAAAGTCATCGTCGATTCGACTGGCGCACTGGAATTCCAAAGCGTACCTAAGCGTCTGGGCGTGATCGGCGCTGGCGTGATCGGTCTGGAACTGGGTTCTGTCTGGTCGCGTCTGGGTTCGGAAGTGGTTGTCCTGGAAGCACTGGACACTTTCCTGATGGCAGCGGACACCGCTGTTTCCAAGGAAGCGCTGAAAACCCTGACCAAACAAGGTCTGGACATCAAACTGGGCGCTCGCGTAACCGGCTCGAAAGTCAACGGCGACGAAGTCGTTGTGAACTACACCGATGCCAACGGCGAACAGACCATCACTTTCGACAAGCTGATCGTAGCCGTTGGTCGCCGTCCGGTGACCACTGATCTGCTGGCTTCCGACAGCGGCGTGACCCTCGATGAGCGCGGTTTCGTGCACGTTGACGATCACTGCGCGACCACCGTACCGGGCGTTTTCGCCATTGGTGACGTGGTTCGCGGCATGATGCTGGCTCACAAAGCTTCGGAAGAAGGCATCATGGTTGTCGAGCGCATCAAGGGCCACAAAGCCCAGATGAACTATGACCTGATCCCTTCGGTTATTTATACTCACCCGGAAATCGCGTGGGTTGGCAAAACCGAGCAGGCCTTGAAAGCTGAAGGCGTTGAAGTTAACGTCGGCACCTTCCCGTTCGCCGCTTCCGGCCGTGCCATGGCCGCCAACGATACCGGTGGTTTCGTCAAGGTCATCGCTGATGCCAAGACTGACCGCGTATTGGGCGTGCACGTGATTGGCCCGAGCGCTGCAGAACTGGTTCAGCAGGGCGCGATCGGTATGGAATTCGGCACCAGCGCTGAAGACCTGGGCATGATGGTTTTCTCCCATCCGACCCTGTCTGAAGCCTTGCACGAAGCTGCTCTGGCTGTGAATGGCGGCGCCATCCACATTGCCAACCGCAAGAAGCGTTAAGACACAATAAGAAACCACGGCGGTAACGGCCCGTCGTGAGCCTTGCGAGCAAGTCTCACCGCGGAATGTCCGCTGGACGCAGTCTTGCGTAGCTTAGCTACGCAAGCAGCAGTCACAGGTGGCGCGGCACTCAAACGAGCGCAGCGCCGAATGCGCAGTACCTAACGAAGACGGTAAAAAGCATGAATCTTCACGAGTATCAGGGTAAGCAGCTGTTCGCTGAATACGGCCTGCCAGTTTCCACTGGTTACGCAGTAGACACCCCGGAAGCAGCAGCAGAAGCTTGCGACAAAATCGGCGGCAGCGAGTGGGTTGTCAAAGCCCAGGTCCACGCCGGTGGTCGCGGTAAAGCGGGCGGCGTCAAGCTGGTTCGCAGCAAAGAAGACGCCAAAGCCTTCGCACAGCAGTGGCTGGGCAAGCGTCTGGTGACTTACCAGACTGACGCCAATGGCCAGCCAGTCACCAAGATCCTGGTTGAATCGTGCACTGATATCGCTAAAGAGCTGTACCTGGGCGCTGTCGTTGACCGTTCGAGCCGTCGCATCGTGTTCATGGCTTCCACCGAAGGTGGCGTGGACATCGAGAAAATCGCTCACGACACTCCAGAAAAAATTCTCAAGGCCACTATCGATCCACTGGTTGGCGCTCAGCCATTCCAGGGTCGCGAGCTGGCATTCCAGCTGGGTCTGGAAGGCAAGCAGGTTGCTCAGTTCGCCAAGATCTTCGTAGGTCTGGCCAAACTGTTCAAGGATCACGACCTGGCTCTGCTGGAAGTGAACCCGCTGGTGATCAAGGCTGACGGCGATCTGCACTGCCTGGACGCCAAGATCAACATCGACGCCAACGCCATGTACCGTCAGCCTAAGCTGAAGACTTTCCACGATCCGTCGCAAGACGATCCGCGCGAAGCGCACGCTGCCAAGTTCGAACTGAACTACGTAGCACTGGAAGGCAACATCGGCTGCATGGTCAACGGTGCTGGCCTGGCCATGGGTACCATGGACATCGTCAACCTGCATGGCGGCAAGCCAGCCAACTTCCTCGACGTAGGTGGTGGCGCTACCAAAGAACGCGTAACTGAAGCGTTCAAGATCATCCTGTCCGACACCAACGTCGCTGCAGTACTGGTCAACATCTTCGGCGGCATCGTTCGCTGCGACATGATTGCCGAAGGCATCATCGGCGCTGTGAAAGAAGTCGGCGTGAAAATCCCGGTTGTTGTTCGCCTTGAAGGCAACAACGCTGAGCTGGGCGCTAAAGTACTGGCAGAAAGCGGTTTGAACATCATCGCTGCTACCAGCCTGACCGACGCTGCTCAACAAGTTGTCAAAGCTGCGGAGGGCAAATAATGAGCGTCCTGATCAATAAAGACACCAAAGTTATCTGCCAGGGTATTACCGGTTCGCAAGGTAGTTTCCACACCCAGCAAGCCATCGAATACGGCACCAAGATGGTGGGTGGTGTTACTCCTGGCAAAGGCGGCACCGAGCACCTGGGTCTGCCAGTGTTCAACACCGTTAAAGACGCAGTAGAAGCCACTGGCGCTACCGCTTCCGTGATCTACGTTCCGGCTCCTTTCTGCAAAGATTCGATCCTGGAAGCGGCATTCGGCGGCATCAAGCTGATCGTCTGCATCACCGAAGGCATTCCTACCCTGGACATGCTGGACGCTAAAGTTAAGTGCGACGAGCTGGGCGTAGTCCTGATCGGCCCTAACTGCCCAGGCGTTATCACTCCGGGCGAGTGCAAGATCGGCATCATGCCAGGTCACATTCACTTGCCAGGCAAGGTCGGTATCGTTTCGCGTTCCGGCACCCTGACCTACGAAGCTGTGAAGCAGACCACTGACGCCGGTTTCGGTCAGTCGACTTGCGTCGGCATCGGTGGTGACCCGATCCCGGGTTCGAACTTCATCGACATCCTGAAGCTGTTCCAGGAAGACCCGAAGACCGAAGCGATCGTAATGATCGGTGAGATCGGCGGTTCGGCTGAAGAAGAAGCGGCTGCCTACATCAAGGCACACGTGACCAAGCCGGTTGTCTCCTACATCGCTGGTGTGACTGCTCCTCCGGGCAAGCGCATGGGCCATGCTGGCGCAATCATCTCTGGCGGCAAAGGCACTGCAGACGAGAAATTCGCTGCACTGCAAGACGCAGGCGTTAAAACCGTGCGTTCGCTGGCAGACATCGGCAAGGCCCTGGCCGAGCTGACTGGTTGGGCTGTCAAGTAAGCCTCGCGCTTAGCTGACGCTTCACCAAACAAAGGCCACCTTCGGGTGGCCTTTGTCGTTTCTGGCATTCGCTGATTTATAGGCTTGCCCCCAATTACATGCAAAAACGCGACACGGAAACGTCGCGTATCGGATAGTTCGCCCTCTAACAGTGCGTTTACACGCCAAATTCGTTAGGCTAGCAGCCATTTTTGCGTCTGCCGCCCACAAGGCATGCAACGCGCTTTAAGGGTCAGTCCCATACGGATCGACAGCATTTCCCTAATTACACAGGGCAATCCCCCTCTAAATTCCGATTCAGTAGTGTGGTATTACCTTAATGAAAGTTTTGAAAGGTCAGGACATCCTGGCACTTGGTTTTATGACGTTTGCCCTGTTCGTCGGGGCTGGCAACATCATTTTCCCGCCTATCGTTGGCTTGCAGGCCGGACCTCACGTCTGGATGGCCGCGCTGGGCTTTCTGATCACCGCAGTGGGTTTGCCGGTGATCACTGTCGTTGCACTGGCCAAGGTCGGTGGGGCGATGGATGCGCTGAGCAGCCCGATCGGCAAGATCGCTGGCGGCATTCTCGCGGCTGCGTGCTACCTGGCAGTCGGCC
Source organism: Pseudomonas sp. CH61 (assembly GCF_059429415.1). Classification (NCBI taxonomy): domain Bacteria; kingdom Pseudomonadati; phylum Pseudomonadota; class Gammaproteobacteria; order Pseudomonadales; family Pseudomonadaceae; genus Pseudomonas; species Pseudomonas sp. CH61. The sequence goes on from NZ_CM182098.1 coordinate 1,083,411, forward strand.
CGTTGTTCGCCACCCCGCGTACCGCAACCGTATCCTTTGAAGTAGGCTTGGCGCCGTTGACCGGCGAAAGCCCGTTGGCACTGTTCCTCTACAGCTCGGTGTACTTCCTGCTGGTGTTCTTCATCTCGCTCTACCCTGGGCGTTTGCTGGACACTGTCGGCCGTTTCCTCGCGCCGCTGAAAATCATCGCGCTGGCAGTCCTCGGCATCGCTGCATTCGCCTTGCCGGCGGGTGACATCGGCCACGGTACGCCGGAATACGTGGCGGCACCGTTTTCTCAAGGGTTCATCAATGGTTACTTGACCATGGATACCCTCGGGGCGCTGGTGTTCGGCATCGTTATCGTTAACGCGATCCGCTCCCGTGGCGTCGAGTCGCCGGCGCTGATCACCCGTTACGCGATCATCGCTGGCCTGATCGCCGGTGTCGGTCTGGCGCTGGTGTATATCAGCCTGTTCCGCCTCGGTTCCGGCAGCCACGAAGTGGCCGTGGGCGCGACCAACGGCGCGGCGGTACTGCACGCGTATGTGCAACACACCTTCGGTTCGCTGGGCAGCGGTTTCCTCGCGGTGCTGATCTCGCTGGCGTGTCTGGTGACGGCGGTCGGTCTGACTTGTGCGTGTGCCGAATACTTCAGCCGTGTGCTGCCACTGTCCTACAAGACCCTGGTGATCATTCTGGCGGCGTTCTCGCTGCTGGTATCCAACCTGGGCCTGACCAAGCTGATTGCCTTCTCGATTCCGGTGCTGACCGCAATCTATCCGCCGTGCATCGTGCTGGTGGCGCTGAGCTTCTGCAAAGACTTCTGGCATGAGCACGGCCGCATTCTCGGCCCGGTGATGCTGGTGTCGTTCGTCTTCGGCTCCATCGACGCGTTGAAAGGCGCCGGTCTGGCCGACTGGATGCCATCGCAAATGTCGCACCTGCCACTGAGCGAGCAGGGCCTCGCGTGGCTGGTGCCGTGCGTGATGACCCTGGTGGTTGCGGTGGTTTGCGATCGCCTGCTGGGCAAGCGCAGCGAAGCGGTTGCCTGACGTTGTCTGACCCGCCAAAAGCGGGTCTTCAACGCTTAAACAGAAATGCCCCGTATCAATCGATACGGGGCATTTTTTATGCGCGTCAGGCAGTGTCTTTTTCCCTGAGCTAACGTCGAAGGGTTGCCGAAATCTCAATGTGGGAGCGAGCCTGCTCGCGAAAGCGGCGTATCGCGCAACATTGATGGCGGCTGACACACCGCTTTCGCGAGCAAGCTCGCTCCCACAAGTAATCAGTGCGTGTACACACCTCACAAGGAATTGCATGTCGTTCATCCAAGCCAACCTGATCCACCTGCTCGCGGCCGTCTGGTTCGTCATCTGCTGGGGCGGTTATACCCGTTATGCCTCCTGGAAGGGCCGCGATACAGCGTGTCTGGCGAGCGTGCTGCACCTGTACCGCGAAGACTGGATGCGCCGCATGTTGCTGCGTGACAACCGCATCGCCGATGCCAGCGTGATCGGGAATCTTGAGCGTAACGCCTCGTTCTTCGCCTCGAGCACGCTGATTATTCTCGCCGGTATTCTCACTGTGCTTGGCGCGTCGGAGCGGGCAGTGTCGTTGCTGGCAGATATTCCTATGGTGCAACAGGCGTCGCAGGGCATGTCGGAGATCAAGTTGTTGTGTCTGGCGATGGTGTTCGTCTATGCCTTCTTCACCTTTAGCTGGTGCATGCGTCAGTACAATTTTGCGGCGGTTTTGGTCGGCTCGGCGCCAATGATCGGTGAGCGACATGTTTCCGAACAGGAGCGCAAGGCGTTCGCTGCGCGGGCGGCGCGAGTGATTTCGATGGCGGCCAACCAGTTCAACTTCGGGCTGCGCTCTTACTACTTCGGCATGACCATGCTGGCGTGGTTCGTCAGCCCATGGTTGTTCATGCTGATGAGCGCCGGTGTGGTATTGGTTCTGTACCGCCGCGAGTTTCATTCCGACGTTCTCGATGTCATGGTCTATACCCCTACAGAAGCCCCCCTTCCCGAAACAAACAAAGAGGTCGCTTGATGAGTATTCCGTTCTGGTGTGTGTTTATCACTGCGTTGTTGATTTACATCGCGCGTATGCCGGTGGGCAAGGCGATGAAAGAGCAGGGCGGTTACAACAACCACTTGCCGCGCCAGCAACAAGCGCAACTGACCGGCTACGGCGCGCGGGCGCTGGCGGCGCATCAGAATACGATTGAAGCGTTCATGTTGTTCGCGGTCGGTGTGCTGATGGCGCATACCACCCAGACGGCAGGATGGCTGATCGATACGTTGGCGATCATTTTCGTGATCGCACGGATCATCTACTTGTGGTTCTATCTCGCCGATCTTCCCAAGCTGCGCAGTCTGGCCTGGGTAGTTGGCATAGTGTGTTCGCTGTTGTTGATGATTAGTCCGACTTTTAGAACGGTCTTGCTCTAAGGCGACCTTGTCACTAAATGACAGGCAAAAGAAAACCCGCACTTGGCGGGTTTTCTTTTTTCTGCAGCAAAAAGCGAATTATTGCTTCTTGGCAGCTTCTTCTTGCGCGGCAGCGTTCGATTCAGCCTGAGCTTTGGCAGCTTCGGCGTTTTCTTTCGCAGCGTCGTTCACTTTATCCTGAGCTTTGTTCATGTCTTGCTGAGCTTGTTCAGCATGTTGGTTGGCATCTTGAGCTTTGTCCTCGGATTTTTTATCGCAGGCAGCGAGACCGAGGGAAGCGGTCAACATCAAGGCAATAGCTAAAGTCTTACGCATGGGGTGTTTCTCCTTATGGAAAATAACTACTGGCCTTAAGAGCTTGGCGCTACAGGTTAAGTTCCTCATTTGTTTCAGATATATAAGTTTGTTTTGCTACGGAACTTTTGGTCTGTTCGCTACTACTGGCCAATGGCTTTAACGAGAGTAATTATCATATGGCTGAAAACCCCGTTTTTGAGCGCGCGACGCGATTTCTTTCAGCGTTAAGACACTGCCAGGTACTTGGTTTGCGAGTACATGAAGCCTCCAGCGAAGGGCTCACGGTGATCCTGCCTTATAGCCCGCAAATCGTCGGTAATCCGCAGACCGGGGTCATTCATGGTGGCGCAATTACCTCGTTAATGGACACCGCTTGCGGGATGTCGACGCTCTGTGTGTTGCCGGAATTCGAAGTCTGCCCGACCCTCGATTTGCGCATTGACTATATGCACGCCGCCGAACCGAACAAAGACGTCTATGGTTTCGCCCAGTGCTACCGGGTAACCACCGATGTGATCTTCGCTCGTGGTTTCGCCTATCAGGACGATCCCGAACAACCCATCGCCCACGTCGTCGGTACGTTCATGCGCATGGGCAAGGGCCTTAAAGGCACCAAAGGCTTCGGCGGCGCGATCAAGGGAGCAGGGCAATGAGCGATGATCTGAAACAGCAGTTGCGACTCGCTCACGCTCAAGGTGATTACGCGCCACTGTTGAAACTGATTCCCTATGCAGGTTTGATCGGCATCGAATGCTCACGCGTCGGCGATGAATTGCTGTTCAAGCTGCCGGCCAACAAAGACAACATTGGTAACCCTTTACTGCCCGCGATCCACGGCGGTGTCATTGCCGGGTTCATGGAACTGGCCGCCGCTCTGCATTTGCTCATCTTCACCGAGACCCCGGGCGTGCCAAAGATCATCGATTTCTCCCTTGATTACCTGCGCGCCGGGCAGTTTCGCGATACCTGGGCCAAGTGTCAGGTCTGCCGCCAGGGCCGACGCGTCGCCAATGTCGCCATCACGGCCTGGCAAAGTACCGAAAGCGAACCGATTGCCACCGCGCGTGCACACTTCAAAATCGATGAGCCCTTGAAATCCTGAACAGCGCCCCAAACTCACAAGACAACCCGCCGCCGACCATTTCGGGTCGCGGCCACTGCCATCTGATTGGAGTTTGATGACCATGAGTGTGGAAACTCAAAAGGAAACCCTGGGCTTCCAGACCGAGGTAAAGCAGCTGCTGCACCTCATGATCCATTCGCTGTATTCCAACAAGGAAATTTTCCTTCGCGAATTGATCTCGAACGCCTCTGACGCTGTCGACAAGCTGCGCTTCGAAGCCCTGGCCAAGCCAGAGTTGCTCGAAGGTGGCGCTGATCTGAAAATCCGTGTGAGCTTCGACAAGGACGCCAAGACCGTCACCCTCGAAGACAACGGTATCGGCATGAACCGTGACGATGTGATCACCCACCTGGGGACCATCGCCAAATCCGGCACCGCTGATTTCATGAAGAATCTCTCGGGCGATCAAAAGAAAGATTCGCACCTGATCGGCCAGTTCGGTGTCGGCTTTTACTCCGCCTTCATCGTTGCCGACCAGGTTGACGTGTACTCCCGTCGCGCCGGCACCCCGGCCAGCGAAGGCGTGCACTGGTCGTCGAAAGGCGAGGGCGAGTTCGAAGTCGCCACCATCGACAAACCGGAGCGCGGCACCCGCATCGTTCTGCACCTGAAAGCTGCAGAAGACGAGTTTGCTGATGGCTGGCGTCTGCGCAACATCATCAAGAAGTACTCCGACCACATCGCTTTGCCGATCGAGCTGCCGAAAGAAGCTGCAGCTGCCGAAGGCGAAGAGGCTCCGGCCGTTGAATGGGAAACCGTCAACCGCGCCAGTGCTCTGTGGACCCGTCCGCGCACTGAAGTGAAGGACGAGGAATACCAGGAGTTCTACAAGCACATCGCTCACGACTTTGAAAATCCGCTGGCCTGGAGCCACAACAAAGTCGAAGGCAAGCTCGAATACAGCTCGCTGCTGTACGTGCCGGCCCGCGCACCGTTCGACCTGTACCAGCGTGAAGCGCCGAAAGGTCTGAAGCTGTACGTGCAACGCGTGTTCGTGATGGATCAGGCCGAGTCGTTCCTGCCGCTGTACCTGCGCTTCATCAAAGGCGTGGTCGATTCCAACGATCTGTCGCTGAACGTGTCGCGCGAGATCCTGCAGAAAGACCCGATCATCGATTCGATGAAGACCGCGCTGACCAAGCGCGTGCTCGATATGCTGGAAAAACTGGCGAAAAACGAGCCTGAGCAATACAAAGGCTTCTGGAAGAACTTCGGTCAGGTCATGAAAGAAGGCCCGGCTGAAGACTTCGCTAATAAAGAGAAAATTGCCGGTCTGCTGCGTTTCGCATCGACCAACGGCGACGACGGCGAGCAGATCGTTGGTCTGGCTGACTACCTGGCACGCGCCAAGGAAGGTCAGGACAAGATCTACTACCTCACCGGCGAAACCTACGCGCAGGTCAAGAACAGCCCGCACCTGGAAGTCTTCCGCAAGAAAGGCATCGAAGTGCTGCTGCTGACCGACCGCATCGACGAGTGGCTGATGAGCTACCTCAGCGAGTTCGACGGCAAGACGTTTGTCGACGTGGCACGCGGTGATCTCGATCTGGGCAATCTGGACTCGGAAGAGGACAAGAAAGCCGCAGAAGAAGTCGCCAAGTCCAAAGAAGGTCTGGTTGAGCGTCTGAAAACCGCGCTGGGCGATTCCGTGGCGGAAGTCCGCGTATCGCATCGTCTGACCGATTCGCCGGCCATTCTGGCCATCGGCGAGCAGGATCTGGGTCTGCAAATGCGTCAGATCCTCGAAGCCAGCGGGCAGAAGGTTCCGGATTCGAAGCCGATCTTCGAATTCAACCCAAGCCACCCGCTGATCGAGAAACTCGATGGCGAGCAGAGCGAAGAGCGTTTTGGCGACTTGTCGCACATCCTCTTTGATCAGGCTGCGCTGGCGGCTGGTGACAGCTTGAAGGATCCGGCTGCTTATGTGCGCCGTCTGAACAAGCTGCTGGTTGAGCTGTCGGTTTAACCAAGTCGTAGAAAAACCCGCTTCGGCGGGTTTTTTCATTCTGGTGTTTAGCAAATCAGGAGTCAGAAATGAGCCAAGTCACTGTACGTTCCGTGGTCTATCAGATTGACGGCCAGCCCTATGAAGGTCGCTTGGCGTTCGACGCTGAGCACAAAGGCGCGCGTCCGGGTTTGTTGATGGCGCCGAACTGGATGGGCGTCAGCGCCGGTGCCGAAGAAATCGCCAAATCGGTGGCGGCCAAGGGCTACGTGGTGTTGATTGCTGACGTTTACGGTCAGGCTGTGCGTCCACAGAACGCCGATCAGGCTGGCGCGGCGATGATGCCGTTGAAGGACGACCGTGCGTTGCTGCGCACGCGTATGCAAGCGGCGTTCGAGCAGTTGCAGAAGCAGGGTGAGGCGGCGGTTGATACGTCGAAACTGGCAGTGTTCGGTTTCTGCTTTGGCGGTTGCTGTGCGCTGGATCTGGCCCGCACGGGGGCGCAGGTGAAGGCGGCGGTGTCGTTCCACGGTACGTTGGATTCGCCGAATCCTGCTGATGCGCAGAACATCAAGGGCTCGGTGTTGGTGTTGCACGGTGCTGCTGATCCATTGGTGCCGAAGGAGCAGTTGCCGGCGTTTGAAGACGAGATGAATGCGGCGAAGGTCGATTGGCAGTTGCTCAGCTACGGCGGTGCGGTGCACTCGTTTACTGATCCGCATGCGAATGTGCCGGGCAAGATGATGTACGACGCGAAGACCGCCAAGCGCGCGTTCAAGTCTATGCATGATTTGCTGGATGAAGTGTTCAAGGGCTAAAGCCTGAAAAGCAAAAGCCCCTCACCCTCACCCTAACCCTCTCCCGGAGGGAGAGGGGACTAAATGGGGGATGCTTGGGAGTTACGCCGACTTGAAAGGGCTGTGCTGAATCCATAGTCGCCAAGACTTTTCAGGTCAGCGTATAACCTGAGACATCTCGGTCGGCTCCCTCTCCCTCTGGGAGAGGGCTGGGGTGAGGGTACTGATGGTGGGTGCTCAACCAACGCGTCGACCTGAAGGTGTCTTGGTGAATCCATAATCGCCAAGATTTTTCAGGTCGATGTATGACGCAAGACACCTCGGTCGGCTCCCTCTCCCTCTGGGAGAGGGCTGGGGTGAGGGTAAAGGCTTAACCTGGTAATTCAATCCGTTCGACTTCCCCCGGTACCGTCGGCCATTCCCCGGCCGCCCATTTGCGCCGCGCCTCATCAATTGCCGCCGGGTCGCTCGCCACAAAATTCCAGTTGATCCGCCGAGGCCCGTCCAATGGCGCGCCGCCAAATACCACCGCGTGCACATCACTGTCGGCAAACAAACTCATCTCTTCCCCAGCCGGCAACACGACCAGCGCATGCGGCTCAATCGCCTCGCCATTCAACTGCGCATCCCCACTCAACACATACACCGCCCGTTCTTCATGCTCGGTCGGAATCAGCAGGGTAGTCGCGGTTTGCATCTGCACTTCGGCATACAACGTAGGAGAAAGCACCGGCACCGGCGATTCCAGGCAAAAGCCTGACCCGGCAATCATGCGAATCTGTACGCCGAGGTTATCGCTGACCGGCAGTGTCGCCGCCGGGTGATGGCTGTAATGCCCGGGACCTTGTTCATGATCCTTGGGCGAGGCCAGCCAGATCTGCAAGCCGTGCATGGTGAAGCTCTGGTCCCACAACGGTTCCGGCGTGCGCTCGACGTGTGCAATCGCGCTGCCGGCGGTCATCCAGCTGACATCTCCAGCGCTGACCACCTGGTCCGAGCCAAGGCTGTCCTTGTGCAGGAGTTGGCCTTCAAACAAATAGGTGAGTGTCGACAGACCGATGTGCGGGTGCTGTCGGATGTTCATGCCTTTGCCCGTCGGATAAACCGTCTCGAGCATGTGATCAAAAAACACGAAAGGCCCGACGCTGCGGCATTTGGCTGACGGCAGCGGGCGCAGAATCGGCTGGCCTTCGACGTCTTCGGCGCGCGGGCGAATGATCAGAGGTTGCGTGTCCATGGTGCATTCCAGGCTGAGCGGGTGATGCCAGAAGCATAACCCGCCGCTGGCATCAGGAGGATTACTGGCTATCGAAGCCTTGCGGGGCGTGGGTTTCGATGCTGACGTCGGTGGTGGTCATCAGCTTGTGAATCGGGCAGCGATCGGCGACGCGCAGCAGTTCCTCGCGCTGGGCGTCGGTGAGCACGCCTTTCAGGGTGAGGGTGACGTGCAGGACGTATTTACCTTTCTGCTCTTCGCTGTTGTCGCGTTTGACATCGACCCCGACGCCGGTCAGCGGGATGTCTTTCTTCTTCGCGTACATCTTCAGGGTCAGGGCTTTGCAGGCGCCGAGGGCCGCATCGAAATAGTCGTGTGGCTCAGGTGCCGAGCCTTCGCCGCCGGCCGTTTTTGGTACGTCGGCAAACAGTTCGTGGTCATCAATCTGTACGGTGTGACGAAAACCTTCAGCGGAGACGGTATTGACGGTAACGGTCATGGGAACCTCACTGGCAGTAGGAAAAGTCGCTTCGATCAAAAAAGACCTTGCAGTTATAGAGCATTCCCACCGGTACGCGTTCCACTTTCCTGCGGGATGAACCCTTGTCGTCAGGGCAGGGTCTAGGCTATGCCTACTTCCTGGAGATTACTTGTGTCCCTGTATCGTTTGAGTCTTGCCTGTTTGTTGGTATTTGCCGGCAACGTCAGCGCCCGCGAATACATCTACAGCGATGCGCACCTGCATTACGTGGATTTTTTCCAGGAAAGCGCTGGCATGGCGAAATTGCTGACGGCGATGAAGGACGGTTCCGTCGAGCATGTGATGATTTCTGGCATTCCGGTCGCTAAGAAGTGGCATGAGGACGAACCCAAGCGCCCGCGCTATTACGCCGGGGATGACGCCGATGCTTACTGGTATAGCGCGACCGACGTGATTGTCGCCGACGCGGTGCAAAAACTGAGCGCAGAACAACGCCCATACTTTCATCCGTTTCTTTCCGGATTCAACCCGAACGACAAGAACTCCGCCACACACATCCAGCGCATGCTCGATCTGTACCCGGGACTGTGGCAGGGCATCGGCGAAGTGTTCACTCGTCATGACGATCTCACGGCGCTGACGTCCGGCGACACGCCGCGCGCCAACAACGAAGCGATGACAAAGATCTATCACCTCGCAGCCGAGAACGATCTGCCGGTGATGCTGCATTCCAACATCACCTCCAAGCGTGAGAAAAATCCGCTGTACCTGAAGGAAATCGAAGAACCGCTGCGTCATCACCCGCACACGCGATTCATTTGGGCGCACGCCGGCACCAGCGCTGAAATCCATCGGCATCAGACCCAGCTGACTTTCCTGTTGCCTACGCTGACGCGCATGCTTGAGGCGTATCCGAATCTGTTCATCGACTTGTCATGGAGCATGCTCACGCCGTACCTGCTGGACGAGCAAGGCAAGCCGCGAGCGGAATGGCTGGCGCTGGTCGAGAAATACCCCGAGCGCTTCATGCTGGGTTCAGACGTTGTTGGGCGATTCAACAAACTCGGTGAGGAAATGCACAGCTTCAAGCCATTCCTCGATGCGTTGCCCGAGGACGTTGCGAAAAAAGTCGCTCGGGATAACTTCCTGGCGATCTTGCCGCGAACGGTGCTCAAGTCCGAGAAAACTACGCTGAATCGTTAATGCCAACGGTTCGAAGGATCAAGGCCTTTTGATATCGCCTTTTCGTCTTACGCATTTTTCCGCGGGGCCGATACCTTCTAAAGCAACCAGCTGCAGGGTTGATGCAGCGCTTTTGGAAGGAACCAGAGCAATGAGTATCCGTAGTCTCAATATTGCCCCGCGCGCAGGCCTCGGTTTTGGTCTGTTGGCGCTGATGGTATTTGCCCTTGGGGCGTTCGCTTTATTGCAAATGTCGAACATGCGCGCGCAGTCCGACGAGGTTGATAACAATTGGCTGCCGAGTGTGATGGCGGTCGGTGAGATGAGTCAGGACATGTTGCGCCTGCGGGCGTTGACCATGCGCCTGTTGCTCAATCGCGATCCGCAGGCGCTCGAGCAGAACGTTGCCAAACTCAATGAATTACGCGGTGTGCTTAGTGAAGCGCAGCAGCGTTATGACGTGCTGATCGTACTGCCCGAGGAGCGCAAGCTGTTCGATCGCTTCAAGGTTGCCGAGCACCAGTATCTGGAGTTTCAGGCACAGGTCATGCAGTTGTCGGCGCAGAATCGGGTCGAGGAGGCCGCGACCATTCTCAATGGGCAGATGAGTCCCTTGGCCGATGAAATCGCAGTGCTCTTACGCGAGCTGGTTGAGCTGAATAAACACAATGCCAATCTCGCCACCGAAGCAGCGCGGCTGGTGTTTACCAGTTCGCGGGTGTGGGTCGGCGTGATGATCGGTGTCACTGCGCTGATCACCATCGGCCTGGCCCTGCTGCTGACGCGCAGCATCGTGCTGCCGCTGGCGCAGTCGTTGGGTGTCGCCGAGGTAGTGGCTGGAGGTGATCTGACCGGCGATATCAACATCAGCGGCAAGGACGAACCGGCGCGACTGCTGCACGCGCTCAAGAGCATGCAACACAACCTGCGTGACACGATTCGGCAAATCTCCGAGTCCTCCAGCCAGTTGGCCTCGGCGTCGGAGGAATTGAGTTGCGTCACGGAGGATGCCACGCGCGGGTTGCACCAGCAGAGCCTGGAAATTGAACAGGCGGCCACGGCGGTCAATCAGATGACGGCTGCAGTGGAGGAGGTTGCCAGCAATGCCGTGGCCACGTCCGAGGCCTCTCGTGAATCCGATCGTATTGCCCAGCATGGCCGGGAACAGGTGCATCAAACGGTGTTGTCCATCGAATCGCTTGCTGATGATGTGACGGCCAATGCCAGCCAAGTAGAAGATTTGGCGCAGAAGGTCTACAGCATCAGCAAAGTGCTGGACGTGATTCGTTCGATTGCCGAGCAGACCAATCTGCTCGCTTTGAATGCTGCGATCGAGGCAGCGCGGGCCGGGGATGCCGGGCGCGGATTTGCGGTGGTGGCCGATGAGGTGCGCGCCCTGGCGCATCGCACGCAGCAGTCGACGCAGGAGATCGAGCAGATGATTGGCGGGATTCAGCAGGGCACTGATTCGGCGGTCAGTTCGATGCAGCAAAGCAATGTGCGCGCGCGCTCGACGCTGGAGTTGGCCAAGGCTGCAGGGACTGCACTTGAAGAGATCGCCTCGGCGTTCACGCTGATCAACGAGCGCAATCTGGTGATCGCGAGTGCTTCAGAGGAGCAGGCAGCGGTGGCGCGTGAGGTAGATCGTAATTTGATGAACATTCGTGATCTGGCGATGCAGACCTCGGCGGGGGCCAATCAGACCAGTGCGGCGAGTCAGGAGTTGTCGCGGTTGGCGGTGGATTTGAACAGCATGGTGGCGAAATTTTCGGTTTGAGTGTGTGGTGAACCTGAGGCTGCCCTCACCCTAGCCCTCTCCCGGAGGGAGAGGGGACTGAACGCGGGAGATTGGCGAGTTACGCCGACCTGAGTGTTCTTTGGTGAATCCATAATCGACTCGATCTTTCAGGTCGATGCACAGCGTCAGACATCTCGGTCGGCTCCCTCGCCCAAGGGAAGAGGGGGCTGACCGTGGGAGATTAGAAAATTACACCGACCTGATCTAATCCATAATCGACTCGGTCTTTCAGGTCGATGTAGCTGGTGAGACATCTCGGTCGGCTCCCTCTCCTTCGGGAGAGGGCTGGGGTGAGGGGTGAAGGTGACACAAAAGGTCGGGCTAAAGCGCAGACTAAAAAAAAGCCCCGCATTTCGCGGGGCTCTTTGTTCTTGCGGCGGATCAGCTGCCTTTAACGGTTTTGCCGTTGACCGTGCCGTCCTGGAGCATGATGTTGTACTCCTTGCCGTCGGTTTCAACCTGTTGCAGGCGGACCAGCAGGTAATCCCAATCCTTGGCGAACCAGAGGACGGTGGTGCGCTTGCTTTGTGTCGGGTCGCGTACGCGCTCGACCTTGATCGCGTCGATCTTGCCAGCCTTGGTTTCGACTTTTTCCGGACCCAGCACGCGGAAGTCATAGGTATCGACTTCGCCGTCATCGACCACTTGATAGCTCATGGTCTTTTTGCCAGCAGCCACATCATGTTGCAGCGCCAGTTGATAGGTGGACTTGTCGACCATGCCGCGGTTCAGCGGGATTTTCACCGCGTCGCCACGGTCGGTGCCGGTGACCATTTTGCTGTTCCAGTCGAAATCCAGATCAGCCTTTTTCGCTTTGCCCAGGCCACCACGTTCAAAGTGGTAGGACTGCGGCAGCAAGGTGTCCTTGTCCAGGGTCAGGGTGCTTTCTTCAGTCAGGCTGGCGATCATCATCGAGGCCTTGAAGCTGAGCTTCCAGACACCATTCGCTTCCTTGACCAGACTGCGCTCGGCGGTGCCGCTCATGGGCAACTGCTTCCAGTCGGCGGTGTAGCTGGCGGAGAACGGTTGAAGTTCCGCTGCCTGCGCGAAGGGCAGGGCGAGCAGAGCGCAAGCGAAGAGCAGGGCGCGACGCATAATATCTCCTAGTGTCGAATCAAGTGGCCGCTGGCCGCGAGTAACTGGCCATCCAGTAAAGCACCGTGTTCACCGAGTGCCAGTCTGCCTTCGGCAAACCAGCGAACTGCCATCGGGTAGATCAGGTGTTCCTGAACGTGAACTCGCTGCGCAAGACTCTGCGGCGTGTCGTGCAACTCTACCGGTAATACTGCCTGTACGACCAGTGGTCCGCCATCGAGTTCCTCGGTGACGAAGTGCACGGAGCAGCCGTGCTCAGTATCGCCGGCCTCCAGCGCGCGCTGATGAGTGTGTAACCCTTTGTATTTGGGCAGCAGCGACGGGTGGATGTTGAGCAGGCGACCCTGGTAGTGGCGAACGAAATCAGCGCTGAGAATGCGCATGAAACCGGCCAGTACCACAAGTTTCGGATTGAATTCGTCGATCAGTTCGATCAGAGCAGCATCGAAGGCCTCGCGACCTTCGAATGCCTTGTGATCCAGTGAGCGGGTGGCGATACCCGCGTCACTGGCGCGTTGCAGGCCGTAGGCGTCGGCGCGATTGGAAATCACTGCAGCGATGCGGACCGAGCTGTCGCCGGTCCGCGTGCTGTCGATCAGAGCCTGCAAGTTACTGCCGGTGCCGGACAACAGCACCACGACATCACAGGTTGCGGACATTAATGAGCCTTAAGGTTCTGCAGATCAACCTGAGCAGCGCCTTCGGCAGCGGCAGCGATCTGACCGATGACCCAAGGCTGTTCGCCGGCGTCACGCAGGGTGTTCAGCGCAACTTCTACGTGTTCCTGAGCCACGCAGATGACCATGCCAACGCCGCAGTTCAGCACGCGGTGCATCTCGGTCTCGTCGACGTTGCCCTTCTCTTGCAGCCAGTCGAATACCGCCGGGCGAGTCCAGCTAGCCACGTCAACCACAGCCTGAGCGCCTTTTGGCAGAACGCGCGGGATGTTGTCGAGCAGGCCGCCACCGGTGATGTGGGCCATGGCTTTGACGGCGCCGGTGTCTTTGATCAGCTTGAGCAGCGGCTTGACGTAGATGCGGGTCGGGGCCATCAGCAGGTCGGTCAGCGGTTTGCCGTCGAGCTGGATGTTTTCGATGTCGGCACCGGAGACTTCGATGATCTTGCGGATCAGCGAGTAGCCGTTGGAGTGCGGGCCGGACGATGGCAGCGCGATCAGCGCATCACCGGTGGCGACTTTCGAGCCGTCGATGATTTCAGCCTTTTCCACGACGCCGACGCAGAAGCCGGCCAGGTCGTAGTCTTCGCCTTCGTACATGCCTGGCATTTCAGCGGTTTCGCCGCCAACCAGCGAGCAACCCGACAGTTCGCAGCCAGCGCCGATGCCGGTAACGACTTGGGTCGCGGTCTCGACATTCAATTTGCCGGTGGCGTAGTAGTCGAGGAAGAACAGCGGCTCGGCGCCGCAAACCACCAGGTCGTTGACGCACATGGCAACCAGGTCGATGCCGATGCTGTCGTGCTTGTTCAGGTTCAGCGCCAGACGCAGCTTGGTGCCAACGCCGTCGGTGCCGGAAACCAGCACGGGCTGCTTGTAGCCGGCCGGGATTTCGCAGAGGGCGCCGAAACCGCCCAGGCCGCCCATGACTTCCGGGCGCGCAGTGCGCTTGGCGACGCTCTTGATGCGTTCGACCAATGCTTCACCGGCGTCGATGTCTACACCGGCGTCCTTGTAGCTCAGGGAGGGTTGCTTGCTCATGATCCAGGCCTTTAGGGGAGGGGATTCAGGGGTAACGACCGAGTTCAGCGGGAACTTCGAAATCGACGGGGCGATGGCCTCACGCGAGTTTCGAGGTGCCCGGCTGTTGCCGGTCTGCGAAGGCGCGCGATTTTATCAGGCTTGAGGGGCAGCGGCCATCCTCGCACCGACGGGCAGGGCCATATCAGCGGAAATTTTTGCAATTGAGCCGTATGAACGCCTGTATAAAGTGTGGCGATTAACCGTCTATCGTTATCACTGTGCAAAATTTTACCGCTGTCGTGTGAATGTTTAGTGCTGGCAGATTGTCACAGCCTTGCTTAACCGGTTCACGCGGCCTGTTCCAGCCGCTCCTGTCGACGGGAATTCTCCATGCGTTTGTGTAAATTGTTGTTTGTGGGTTGTTTGTCTCTGATCAGCCTGGCGAGTCACGCCGAAAATCTCAAAGGCCTTTATCAAGTGCGTGAGCCGGTCAATGGCCAGGCGCCGGAAGAGCGTGATCGCGCCACGCAGGCGGCGCTCGACACGCTGGTGTTGCGTCTGACCGGCGATCCGAAAGCTGCGCAAAACCCGGGGCTGGCGGCGATTCGCAAGGATCCGCAGCAAATCATCAGTCAATTCGGTTTCGACGCCGGGCCGCCGGAGGTGCTGAAGGTCGATTTCGATCCGGCGACCACCGAGCAGGCGCTGCGGCGTGCCGGGCTGTCGTTGTGGGGGGCCAGTCGGCCGTCGATCCTGAGTTGGTGGCTGAACGATTCGGCCGAGGGTTCGAGTCTGGTCGGTGATGGTCAGGCCGCTGCGGCGCCGTTGCGTACGGCCGCGCAACATCGCGGCTTGCCGTTGCGTTTGCCGCTGGCGGACTTGAGCGAGCAACTTGTTGCCACGGCGCCAGCGCTGGAAGGCACGGATCCGGCACCGTTGCGCGGCGCCTCCGAACGCTACAACGCTGACGCCTTGCTGGCGGTGCATGCGCGCGAAGAAGGCGGGCAGTGGCAAGCCAAGTGGCACTTGTGGCTGGGCGATCAGAAAGAGGCGGGCAGCGTGCAGGGCGCCGATCAGGCCGCTGTGGCCGATGCGGTAATGCTCGCAGTGGCCGAGCGTCTGGCACCACGTTTCGTGGCCAAGCCCGGCGCTTCGGGGCAGCAGACTCTGGAAGTGCAGGGCATGAATCTGGAGCATTACGCGGCGCTGTTGCGGTTACTCGAACCGTTTGGCGTGCGTCTGCAAAGTGTTGACGGTGATCGCATCGTCTATCGGGTCAATGGCAGCGCCGATCAAATGCGCGCGCAGCTGTCGCTGGCGAAGTTGCAGGAGTTGCCGGCCGAGGCGCCGGCGCAGGTTTCAGCGCCACAGCCAGTGGCTAGCGGCGCAACACCTGTCGCGGCGCCAGCCCCGATCCCGGCAGCACCGTCGTTGCGGTTTCGCTGGTAAGTCTTTCCTTATATAGAAGCAGGAGTGGTACATGGCCGATACGCGGCGTTGGTTCTGGCTCGGTGGGGTAGTCCTGCTTTGCGCGTTTGTATGGTTGCTGCACCCGATTCTCACGCCGTTCCTGGTGGCGCTGCTGCTGGCTTATCTGTTCGATCCGTTGGTGGATCGCCTGGAGCGGCTTGGTTTATCGCGTACCTGGGGCGTGATCGCGGTGTTTGCTCTGTTCACCTTGATCGTCACCGCGCTGATGCTGGTGCTGGTGCCGATGCTCGCCAAGCAGTTGCTGCGTTTGTACGAACTGGCGCCGCAAATGCTCGATTGGCTGCAGCACACTGCAGTGCCGTGGGCGCAGTCGAAGCTGGGGTTGTCGGACGGTTTCTGGAAGTTCGATAAGGTCAAGGCTGCGATCAGCGAGCACATGGGTCAGACCACCGACATTGTCGGCGTGGTGCTGAGTCAGGCAACGGCCTCCAGTCTGGCGTTGATCGGCTGGCTGGCCAATCTGGTGCTGATCCCGGTGGTGAGTTTCTACCTGTTACGCGACTGGGACGTGATGATGGCCAAGATCCGCAGCCTGCTGCCGCGTGATCGGGAAGAGACCATCGTATCGTTGGCCGGTGAATGTCATGAGGTACTGGGCGCGTTTGTGCGCGGTCAGTTGCTGGTGATGGTGGCGCTGGGCGTGATCTATGCGGCAGGCCTGATGATTGTCGGACTGGAGCTGGGGCTGTTGATCGGTTTGATCGCCGGACTGGCTGCAATCGTGCCGTATATGGGTTTCGTGATCGGTATTGGCGCGGCACTGATTGCCGGGCTGTTCCAGTTCGGCGGCGATCTGTATCCGATGGTCGGGATCGTTGCGGTGTTCATGGTCGGTCAGGCGCTGGAAGGTATGGTGCTGACGCCGTTGCTGGTGGGCGATCGTATCGGTCTGCATCCGGTGGCGGTGATCTTTGCGATTCTGGCTGGCGGCGAACTGTTCGGTTTCACCGGCGTGCTGCTGGCATTGCCGGTGGCGGCGGTGATCATGGTGCTGGTGCGCCATGTGCACGACTTGTACAAGGATTCCGACATCTATAGCGGCGTTGACGATCCGCAGTTGTAATGGCACAGGGGCGGCCCGGCGAATCGCCGGGTTGGCCCGCGTCCTGCGGGTGGTGGCGCCAAAGAATCTGTCATAAAACCAGTGCGTTAACGCAAACCTTTGATTTTGCTTGGACTCTGTCGCATTGTGCGCTCGGCTTCACGGGTATAAACTTCGCAAACTTTACACAGAGGCCACTAACGGTTCCTTGAGAACTGTTCAGTCAGCATGAAACCGATTCAGCTGCCCCTAGGTGTGCGTCTGCGTGACGACGCCACCTTCATCAACTACTACCCAGGCGCCAATGCCGCTGCACTCGGCTATGTCGAGCGTCTATGCGAAGCCGACGCCGGCTGGACAGAAAGCCTGATCTACCTGTGGGGCAAACACGGCGTAGGGCGTACGCATCTGTTGCAGGCGGCGTGTCTGCGATTCGAGCAGATGGGCGAGCCGGCGGTGTACCTGCCGTTGGCAGAGTTGATGGATCGCGGTGTCGAAATCCTCGATAACCTTGAACAGTACGAACTGGTTTGCCTGGATGATTTGCAGGTGATCGCCGGCAAGGCTGACTGGGAAGAGGCGATGTTTCATCTGTTCAACCGTCTGCGTGACAGCGGTCGGCGCTTGCTGATTGCCGCTTCCACCTCTCCGCGTGAACTGCCGGTCAAACTGGCTGACTTGAAATCGCGCCTGACCCTGGCGCTGATTTTTCAGATGCGTCCGCTTTCCGATGAAGACAAATTGCGCGCCTTGCAATTGCGCGCGTCGCGTCGTGGTCTGCACCTGACTGACGAAGTCGGGCATTTTATTTTGACTCGCGGCACCCGCAGCATGAGTGCGCTGTTTGACTTGCTTGAGCAGCTCGATCAGGCCTCGTTGCAAGCGCAGCGCAAGCTGACTATTCCGTTTCTGAAAGAAACCCTCGGCTGGTAGCCATCCCTTTGGTTCTGCGGCTTTCAGCGTGTCTCGGCATATTTCAGGCGCCAGAAAATCCGCTTTCCTGCAGGGTGTGCAGGGCGCGTATCGGTTCAAATGGGCTTAAGCGCTTAGATGTAAACGAGAAACCGAGAAGTCACAAAAAGATCGATTGAATTTGCAAATGAGGTTGATAGCGGGCATAGTCTCGGCTTCTTTACAACTATCAGCCACGGTCGTGCCCATGCTAAAGCGCTTCGCACCCCTCGTGCCTCTCGCACTCGTCACCCTGTTGTACGGTTGCGCTGCTCATTCTCCAGTTCAAGAGCAGCCTCAACAGGTTAAAAATTCTGCCACGGCTCAGTCTTCCGTTATTTACCAGGAAGAGTTGGATACCGAAAAAGAACTCAACGAATTCAATGGCAAGAAGCCTTATCAGCTTCCTGTTCTGGCCGACAGCATCCTCGAACGCGGCATGTCCCTGATCGGTACCCGTTACCGTTTCGGCGGTACCTCTGAAGCCGGTTTCGATTGCAGCGGTTTCATCGGTTATCTGTTCCGCGAAGAAGCTGGCATGAACCTGCCGCGCTCGACACGCGAAATGATCAACGTCGATGCGCCGCTGGTCTCGCGCAGCAACCTTGAGCCGGGCGATCTGCTGTTCTTCGCCACCAACGGTCGTCGCGGTCGTGTCAGTCACGCCGGGATCTACCTCGGTGACAACCAGTTCATCCACTCCAGCAGTCGTCGCAGCGGCGGTGTTCGCATCGACAGCCTGGGTGACAGCTACTGGAGCAAGACTTTCATCGAAGCGAAACGCGCATTGGCCAACGCTCCGACTGTAGTTACTGCTCGCAAGTAATTCCCTTGATGTCGCTGCGTTCGCGGCGACAATCAGGCTTCCGGCAACGGAGTAGACGTATACTTTACAAGGTGAAGTTAAAGTCTTACTTGAAGTTTGCCGCGTAGCCGCTAGAATCCTGAATCTATATTGATGGCAAACCGCCTGCGTGCTCACGCAGGCGGTTTTCTTTTCTGTCCATCGGCAGAAAAAGCCGCAGCCAGATCAGGATGTTCTGCTTATGACGATGACGGCCCGCCTCACATTGATCTTCTTCGCAGCGCTGCTCAGCGCCTGCGCCAGTCGCACACCGCCTCCTGCGCCGGTGGTTCGCGCGCCGGTCGTGTTCGGCCCCTCCCAGGCTTTTTCACCGGCTGCTGAAGACGTGCTGTTTCGCGCGCTTGGCCTGGTGGGCACGCCTTATCGCTGGGGCGGCAATACGCCGGATTCGGGGTTTGATTGCAGCGGGCTGATCGGTTTTGTCTACCGTGATGCGGCGGGCATTTCTTTGCCACGTTCGACGCGTGAGTTGATCGTCATGCAGGCACCGAATGTCGGCAAGGAAGGCTTGCAGACTGGCGACCTGATTTTCTTCGCCACCAATGGCGGTTCGCAGGTCAGTCATGCGGGGATTTACGTCGGCGAAGGGCGCTTTGTGCATGCGCCGGCCACGGGTGGCACGGTGAAACTGGACAGTCTGTCGAAGGCGTACTGGCAGAAAGCTTATCTGAGTGCCAAGCGGGTGTTGCAGCCGGAGCATCTGGCGCATAACCCTTAATTCAAGCCGCACACAATCCAATAATGTAGGAGTGAGCCTGCTCGCGATAACGGTCATTCAGTTAACGATGATGTCGACTGATATGGCGCTATCGCGAGCAGGCTCACTCCTACAGTTGTTTGTGCATGGCGAAAATTATTTGCTGGCCGACACTCGCCACACCTTATTGCCAACATCATCCGCCACCAGCAAGCCACCTTGCTGATCGATCACCACGCCCACCGGGCGGCCCAATGCATTCTCGTCCTTGTCGAGGAAACCGGTCAGCACATCCACCGGTTTGCCGCTCGGCTTGCCACCGGTAAACGGCACGAAAATCACTTTGTAGCCACTGTGCGGTTTGCGGTTCCACGAGCCGTGCTGGCCAATAAACGCGCCTTCCTTGAACTGCGCCGGCAGGTTGTTGCCCTCGGCGAACGTCAGGCCCAAAGACGCAGTGTGCGGCCCGACTGCATAATCCGGGGCGATAGCTTTGGCCACCAGGTCCGGATTTTGCGGCGACACACGCACATCGACATGCTGGCCGTAGTAACTGAACGGCCAGCCATAGAAGCCACCGTCCTTCACGGAAGTGATGTAGTCCGGCACCAGATCACTGCCGATCTCGTCGCGTTCGTTGACCGCTGTCCACAGCGCGCCACTTTTCGGCTCCCAGGCCAGGCCATTGGGGTTGCGGATGCCCGAGGCGAAGATGCGGTGATTGCCGGTCGCCCGATCGACTTCCCAGATCGCGGCGCGGCCTTCTTCCTTATCCAGACCATTTTCGCCGACGTTGCTGTTCGAGCCGACCGTGACGTACAGCTTGCTGCCGTCCTTGCTGGCGATGACGTTTTTCGTCCAGTGGTGATTCAGCGTACCGCCGGGCAAATCGACAACCTTGATTGGCTGTGACTTGATCTCGGTCGCGCCGGGTTCGTAGTTGAAGCGCAGCAGGCGATCGGTATCGGCGACGTACAGGTCATTGCCAACCAGCGTCATACCGAACGGCGAGTTGAGGTTCTGCAGGAACACCGTGCGGGTTTCTGCGACACCATCATGATCGGCGTCACGCAGCAAGGTGATGCGGTTCGGACTCGGCACGCCCGCGCCAGCCTTGCCCATGACCTTTTTCATCACCCAGCCACGAATGCCGCTGCTGTCATCCGGTTTTGGCGGGGCATTGGTTTCCGCTACCAGCACATCGCCATTGGGCAAGACATAGAGCCAGCGCGGATGGTCGAGGCCTTCCGCGAATGCAGCGACTTGCGTGCCAGTCGCTGCCGTCGGTTTAGCGCCCTCCGGCCAGCCGATCGCCGGGGCAATGTTCACCGTCGGAATCAGGGTCTTGTTTGGTTCAGGCAATTTCGGTGACGGGCCGGTGCCGTCGGAGACTTGCAGGCTGGAGGTCTCACCGCAGGCGGCGAGCCCTCCGGCGAAGGCGATGACAAAAACGAGCTGGGGCTTGCGCATTGCTGATCTTCCCTATGAATGCATTCCTAATCATAGAGGAGGGCGCAAGCCCGATGGTTCAACTGCTCAGCCGCGGGCTTCCTTGAACAGCACGGCGATGCCCGGGTGATAATTGCCGGCTTCGCTGCGCAACTTGCGGTAGGCGTAAGGGAAATACCAGGCGACCGCGCAGGTGTGTTCCTTTTGCAGGTCGTCGACCATGTCCTGCAACTCTTCGGGGCTGGCGCTGTGCTGGGCTTTTTGCGGCGCGACAAACAGGCAGCCGAGCTTGAGATCGCTGGCATAGCTGATGCGTTTGGCGTCGTTGGTGATGTCCAGCAGGGCTTGAGTCAGATTCAGGTTGGTAACCTTTGGCCAGCGCTGGGTGGCCTGGATAAAGGCGCGGTCTTCGGCGCTGGCCAGAAACAGATCGGCGCGAGCGTTGCGCTCGCCTTCTTCGTTCTGCTTGCGCGTGGCAGTTTCGTTCAAGGTAACCAGCTCAGCCATCCAGGCTGCGGCCGAGAGCAGTCCGAGATTGGCTTTCTCGTCATGCCAGTAAGGCGTGTCGCTGTCGCCGCGCACCGCGTTGTAGCGGTCGATACAGTCAAACCAGCGTTCAAGCACCGGGCGCAGGAATTCCAGGCGCGGGTTGCTGATGATCATGCCTTGCATCGTCATCATCCTTTATTGTTGTAGTGGGCTTTTCGGAAAAAGCATGGCTCTTTGATATCATTTGTATCAGTGTGGCACAAGATTGGCGGCAGAGAATTGATCAGCGGCAGTTATTCGCCCGATGGCCGCCTCTTTAATTGACGCTCCACCCCCAACCCTCTAACCTTCGCGGCTTGTTTCAGGTGCTCTGTGACCTGCGTCGACAGAGTGAAACAGGGAAGCCGGTGAGGGTTGTCTTCAAGCGAAGAACCACCACGATCCCGGCGCTGCCCCCGCAACGGTAAATGAGTAAAAACTGCGCCTTGAGCCACTGCCTCGAAAGAAGCGGGAAGGCGCGCAGTCAGGCGAAACGCCGCTCATGAGCCCGGAGACCGGCCTGATCCATCCAGCGGCATCACGGTGGGCGATGCCAGGCTTTTTGCCGTCTATTCTTGTGCCTGCCCGCCGTTATCCAGCCTCAACGGAGAGCTCCCCCATGACTGATTCCCCCGAGCGCGACGAACGCCATCTGGCGCGTATGCAGCGCAAAAAAGCCGTGATCGACGAACGCATCGCCAACTCACCCGACGAGTGCGGTCTGGTGCTGGTGCTGACCGGCAATGGCAAAGGCAAAAGCAGCTCGGCGTTCGGCATGCTCGCCCGCGCCATGGGCCACGGCATGCAGTGCGGTGTGGTGCAGTTCATCAAGGGCCGCAATAGCACCGGCGAAGAGCTGTTTTTCCGCCGCTTCCCTGAGCAGGTTCGCTTCCACGTGATGGGCGAGGGCTTCACCTGGGAAACCCAGGATCGTCAGCGCGACATCGCCGCTGCCGAAGCCGCGTGGGCGGTTTCCCGTGAGCTGCTGCGCGATCCGTCGATCGGTCTGGTGGTGCTCGACGAACTGAACATCGCCCTCAAACACGGCTACCTCGATCTCGATCAGGTGCTCAGCGATTTGCAGGCGCGTCCGCCGATGCAGCACGTGATCGTCACCGGTCGCGCGGCCAAGCAGGAAATGATCGAAATGGGCGACACCGTGACTGAAATGGGCATGCTCAAACACGCCTTCCAGGCCGGCATCAAAGCGCAGAAAGGCGTCGAACTTTGAATCAACCACGTCACTGCCCGGCGGTCCTCATTGCCGCGCCGGCCTCCGGTCAGGGCAAGACCACCGTCACCGCCGCACTGGCCCGTTTGCATCGCAATCAGGGACGCAAAGTGCGCGTGTTCAAATGCGGCCCGGACTTTCTCGACCCGATGATTCTCGAGCGCGCCAGCGGTGCGCCGGTGTATCAATTGGACATGTGGATGGTCGGCGAGCAGGAAAGTCGTCGTCTGTTATGGGAAGCCGCTGCCGAGGCGGATCTGATTCTGATTGAAGGCGTGATGGGCCTGTTCGATGGCACGCCGTCCAGTGCTGATCTCGCGCGGCATTTTGGTGTACCGGTGCTCGGAGTTATCGACGGCACGGCGATGGCGCAGACCTTTGGTGCGCTGGCGCTCGGCTTGGCCAAGTATCAGCCGGATCTGCCGTTTGCCGGTGTGTTGGCCAACCGCGTTGGCACTTTGCGTCATGCGCAATTGCTCGAAGGCAGTCTCACGGAAGGTTTGCGCTGGTACGGCGCATTGTCCCGCGAGACCGGCATCGAATTGCCGAGCCGCCATCTCGGTCTGGTCCAGGCCAGTGAACTGAATGATCTGGATGTGCGCCTCGACGCCGCCGCCGATGCATTGGCCAGCAGTTGCGAGGTAGCGCTGCCACCGGCCGTGGAGTTCGCCGCGCCGGACGTCATTGCGGTAGAGCCGCTGCTGAAGAATGTGCGAATCGCCGTCGCCCGTGATGAGGCGTTTGCCTTCACTTATGGCGCGAGTCTGGATCTGCTGCGCGCGATGGGCGCCGAGTTGAGTTTCTTCTCGCCGATTCGTGATTCGCAATTGCCTGAGGCGGACAGCCTGTATTTGCCCGGTGGGTATCCGGAACTGCACCACGTTGCGTTGTCGCAGAACACCGTGATGCTGGAGGCGATTCGTGCGCATCATGCGGCGGGGAAACCGTTGCTCGCTGAATGTGGCGGGATGCTTTATCTGCTGGATTCTTTGACTGACGTTGAAGGCACTCGCGCTGAGTTGGTTGGGCTGCTTAAGGGCGATGCGGTGATGCAGAAGCGTCTGGCGGCACTGGCCCTGCAAGCGGTCGATCTGCCGGAAGGTTCGCTGCGTGGGCACACTTATCATCATTCGCTGACGACTACCGAACTGGCGCCGATTGCACGGGGTTTGAGCCCGAATGGTGGGCGTGGGGCCGAGGCGGTTTATCGGGAAGGGCGGATGACGGCTTCTTATGTGCACTTTTATTTCCCGTCGAATCCGGCGGCTGTCGCTGCACTGTTTGCGCCTGACTCCGAAGTCGCTTTCGCGAGCAGGCTCGCTCCCACAGTTGAAACAGTGGTGACTGAAGCAATGCAATCCCCTGTGGGAGCGAGCCTGCTCGCGAAGAGGCCATGACCAACAACGCATTCTCCGAAGCCGAGCGCCAAGCCGTCTATAAAGCCATCGCCGAACGCCGCGACATGCGCCACTTCACTGGCGGCACGGTCGAGCCGGATCTGCTGCGCCGACTCTTGGAAGCCGCCCACCAGGCCCCAAGCGTCGGCCTGATGCAGCCTTGGCGCTTTATCCGCATCAGCGACCGCAACCTGCGCGGGCAGATCCAGAACCTAGTGGAAGAAGAACGCATCCGCACCGCCGAAGCCCTCGGCGAGCGCAGTGACGAGTTCATGAAACTCAAGGTCGAAGGTATCCATGACTGCGCCGAAGTGCTGGTCGCCGCGTTAATGGACGATCGCGAAAAACACATCTTCGGTCGCCGCACGCTGCCGGAAATGGACATGGCCTCGCTGTCCTGCGCGATCCAGAATCTTTGGCTGGCCTCGCGCGCCGAAGGTCTGGGCATGGGCTGGGTTTCACTGTTCGAGCCACAGGCACTGGCTGATCTGTTGAAGTTGCCCGAAGGTGCAAAACCTCTGGCGGTTTTATGCCTGGGTCCGGTCAAGGAATTCTATCCGGCGCCGATGCTGGTACTCGAAGGGTGGGCGCAAGCGCGTCCGCTCAATGAGTTGCTGTACGAAAATTATTGGGGAGTGAGTCAATGAGTGTGGCGTTGTTGAGTGTCGCCGCAGTGGCGCTGGATGCGCTGCTCGGTGAACCGAAACGCTGGCATCCGCTGGTGGCGTTCGGCAATTTTGCCGGGCGCATCGAGCAACGTTTCAACGCCGGTGGCCGGGGCTGGCGCAGCCATGGCGTCACTGCGTGGGTGATCGCGGTGCTGC
Organism: Pseudomonas sp. CH61; assembly: GCF_059429415.1. Classification (NCBI taxonomy): domain Bacteria; kingdom Pseudomonadati; phylum Pseudomonadota; class Gammaproteobacteria; order Pseudomonadales; family Pseudomonadaceae; genus Pseudomonas; species Pseudomonas sp. CH61. Next base: position 1,107,957 of record NZ_CM182098.1, read on the forward strand.
CGTTGACCTTGCTCGCCACGGCGCTTTCCTGGGCGCCGTACGTGGGCTGGGTCGTCGAAATTCTTGCGTTGTATTGCGCCCTCGGCATGCGCAGCCTCGGCGAACATGTCGCGCCGGTGGCCGCTGCTTTGCGCGCAGATGATCTGGACGAGGCACGCAAGCGTGTTGGCTACCTGGTCAGCCGCCAGACCGATGAACTCGACAGCACTGCCGTCGCTCGCGCTGCCACCGAGTCGGTGCTGGAAAACGGCAGCGATGCGGTGTTCGCCGCGCTGTTCTGGTTTGTCGTGGCGGGTGCGCCGGGCGTGGTGCTCTATCGCTTGAGCAACACGCTCGATGCGATGTGGGGCTATCGCAACGAACGTTTCGAACGATTCGGCTGGGCCGCAGCAAAAATCGACGACGTGTTGAACTACATTCCTGCGCGTCTGGTGGCATTGACCTATGCGCTGCTGGGCAAAACCCGACTCGCGCTGAAGTGCTGGCGCACACAGGCGCCGAAGTGGGATAGCCCCAACGCAGGTCCCGTGATGGCGGCCGGTGCCGGTGCACTGGGCGTGGAGTTGGGTGGGCCGGCGATTTACCACGGCGAACTTCACGACCGTCCGCAGCTTGGCGAGGGCGCAGCGGCTGACGCAGATTCCATCGACCGTGGCTGGCAATTGGTCCAGCGCGGCGTATGGTTATGGTTGCTGATTCTCTGCGTGGGGGCTGAATTCTATGCTTGAGCACGGTGGCCGGCTGCGCAAGGCGGCACTCGATTACGGCATTGCCGAGGCTGACTGGCTCGACCTGTCCAGCGGCCTCGCGCCGTGGCCATTCCCGATCCCGGAAATCCCGCTGCGTGCCTGGGCGCGCCTGCCGGAAACCGATGACGGTCTGGAGCAAGCCGCGTGCGATTACTACGGTGCCGCGCAAGTGCTGCCGGTGGCCGGTTCGCAAATGGCCATTCAGTTGCTGCCGCGCTTGCGCCGGGCCGGCAAAGTCGGCGTGTTGTCACCGTGTTATGCCGAGCATGCCGAAGCCTGGCGCCGTAGCGGTTACATCGTGCGTGAAGTGCTGGAGCAGGAAGTCGAATTTTTTCTCGATAGCCTCGACGTGCTGGTGGTGGTCAATCCGAACAATCCGACCGGCCTGAGCCTGACCCCGGCACGCCTGCTTGACTGGCATGCGCGGCTCGCCCGGCGCGGTGGCTGGCTGGTGGTCGATGAAGCTTTCATGGATAACACGCCGCAACTGAGCCTGGCCCCGCATGCCCATCAAGTCGGGCTGATCGTGTTGCGTTCGTTCGGCAAGTTTTTCGGGCTGGCCGGGGTGCGTCTGGGCTTTGTCCTGGCCGAGCGCAGGTTGCTCAAACTGCTCGCCGAACAGGTCGGGCCTTGGGCGGTGAGCGGGCCGACGCGGGTGCTCGGGCAGGCGTGTCTGCAAGACACCGAAGGGCACACTCGCCAACGGATTCGCAGCGATGAAGCCAGTGAGCGGCTGGCGGCGTTGCTTGAGCGCTACGGCTTCAAGCCGCATGGCGGTTGCGCGTTGTTCCAGTGGCTGATCACCGAGCATGCCGAAGTGCTGCACGCATTCATGGCCCGTCGCGGCATTCTCCTGCGCCTCTTCACCCAAAACAGCAGTTTGCGCTTTGGCCTGCCCGCCGATGCGGCTGAAGAGGCGCGTCTCGAACACGCTTTAAGCGCTTTTGCCAAGGATCACCCATGACCACCCTGATGGTGCAGGGCACCACTTCCGATGCCGGTAAAAGCACACTGGTGACGGCGCTGTGCCGCTGGGCAACCCGGCAGGGCGTGGCAGTCGTTCCGTTCAAGCCGCAGAACATGGCGCTCAATAGCGCGGTAACGGCAGACGGTGGCGAGATCGGCCGCGCGCAAGCGGTGCAGGCGCAGGCCGCATTTCTCGAACCGCACACCGACATGAACCCGGTGCTGCTCAAGCCGAACAGCGACACCGGCGCGCAAGTGATCATTCATGGTCGCGCGGTGACGTCGATGAATGCCGTGGCGTACCACGACTACAAAGCCATCGCGATGCAAGCTGTTTTGGCTTCTCACGAGCGACTCAGCGTCGCGTATCCGCTGGTGATGGTCGAAGGCGCGGGTTCGCCGGCCGAGATCAATCTGCGCGCCGGCGACATCGCCAACATGGGCTTTGCCGAAGCCGTGGATTGCCCGGTGCTGCTGATTGCCGACATCAACCGTGGCGGGGTTTTCGCCCATCTGGTCGGTACCCTGGAGTTGCTCTCGCCGAGTGAGCAGGCGCGGGTCAAAGGTTTCATCATCAACCGTTTTCGCGGTGACATCGCCTTGCTGCAACCGGGCCTTGACTGGCTGGAACAACGCACTGGCAAACCGGTGGTGGGCGTGCTGCCGTACGTGATGGATCTGCACCTTGAGGCCGAGGACGGCATCGACCAGCGCCAGACCGACAAGGCCGAACAAGTGCTGAAAGTAGTGGTGCCGGTGCTACCGCGCATCAGCAACCACACCGACTTCGATCCACTGCGTCTGCATCCGCAGGTCGATCTGCAATTTGTCGGGCCGGGGCAGGCGATTCCTGCTGCTGACCTGATCATCCTGCCGGGCTCGAAAAGCGTGCGCAGTGATCTGGCCTATTTGCGTGCCAATGGCTGGGATACGGCGATCTCTCGGCACTTGCGTTACGGCGGCAAAGTGCTGGGGATTTGCGGCGGTCTGCAGATGCTCGGCGAGCAGGTTCATGACCCGCTCGGCCTCGAAGGTGCGCCGGGCACGAGTGCCGGTTTGGGCTTGCTGGCGTTCGAAACCACACTTGAAGCCGAGAAGCAGTTGCGCAATGTGCGTGGACGGTTGGCGCTGGACGATGCCGACGTCAGCGGTTATGAAATTCATGCCGGCGTGACCAGCGGACCGGCGTTGGAAAACGCTGCGGTGCATCTGGATGATGGCCGTTGCGACGGTGCACAGAGTGTTGATGGGCAGGTGTTCGGCACGTATCTGCATGGCCTGTTTGAATCGCCGGCGGCGAGTGCGGCGTTGCTGCGCTGGGCCGGGTTGAGCGATGTGCAGCAGGTGGATTATCACGGCTTGCGCGAGCGTGATATCGAGCGGCTGGCGGATCTGGTGGAGAAGCATCTGGATACTGGGTTGTTGCGTCGGCTCTGTGGGATTTGAATTGCCTGTACGGGCCTCTTCGCGAGCAGGCTCGCTCCCACAGTGAATGCGGTTAGCCATACATTTTGAGTACAACTCATAACCCTGTGGGAGCGAGCCTGCTCGCGAAAGCGGCGCTTGCCTCACTTGAATTTTCCTGGATGAACCCATGCTCCAACTGATCCTCGGCGGCGCCCGCTCCGGCAAAAGTCGCCTGGCCGAAAAACTCGCCAGCGATAGCGGCCTGGCCGTGACTTACATCGCCACCAGCCAACCCCTGGATGGCGAGATGAGCGACCGCGTCGCCCATCACCGCGCCCGCCGTCCCGTCGAATGGGCACTCATTGAAGAACCCTTGGAACTGGCCCGCGTTTTGCGCGAAAGCGCCAGCGCCGAGCGTTGCCTGCTGGTCGATTGCCTGACCCTGTGGCTGACCAATCTGCTGATGCTCGATGACGCCGAACGCCTCGCTGCCGAGCGCGAAGCCTTGCTCGACTGCCTGGCGTCTTTGCCGGGAGAAATCATTTTTGTCAGCAACGAGACCGGAATGGGTGTCGTGCCGCTGGGCGAATTGACTCGCCGCTACGTCGATGAAGCCGGTTGGCTGCATCAAGCTCTGGCCGAGCGTTGTCAGCGTGTTGTCCTGACCGTCGCCGGCCTGCCCCTGACTCTGAAAGGACCTGCGTTATGACTCAAACCTGGTGGCTGAACCCGTGCAAACCGGTCGATCTCAACGTCGTTGCACAAGCGGCGGCGCGGCAGCAGCAATTGACCAAACCGGCGGGGTCGCTTGGTCGTCTCGAATCGGTGGCCGTACAACTGGCCGGCCTGCAAGGCCAGGTCAAACCGACGCTGGCGCAAGTGTGGATCGCGATTTTTGCCGGTGATCACGGCGTGGTTGCAGAAGGGGTTTCGGCGTTCCCGCAGGAAGTCACCGGGCAGATGCTGCTCAACTTCGTCAGTGGCGGCGCGGCGATCAGCGTGCTGGCACGTCAGCTTGGCGCGCAGTTGGAAGTGGTCGATCTGGGCACCGTGAATCCAGCGCTGAACCTGCCGGGTGTGCGTCATTTGAACATTGGCGCGGGTACGGAGAACTTCGCTCAGGGTGCGGCGATGACTCAGGCCCAGGGCGAACTCGCCTTGCAGGCCGGTCGCGACAGTCTGCTGCGAGCGAAAGCGGCGGGCGCGCAGTTGTTCATCGGTGGCGAAATGGGCATTGGCAACACCACGGCAGCCAGTGCGCTGGCCTGCGCCTTGCTCGATTGCCCGGTGGCGCATCTGACCGGTCCCGGTACCGGGTTGAATGCCGAAGGCGTCAGCCATAAAGCGCAAGTGATCGAGCGCGCGCTGGCGTTGCATGCAGCGCAGCGTGGCGATGTCTTGCAGACCCTGTTCAATCTGGGCGGTTTTGAAATCGCCGCACTGGTCGGTGCGTATCTGGCGGCGGCTCAAGAAGGCGTTGCGGTGCTGGTCGACGGTTTTATCTGCACGGTCGCGGCGCTGGTCGCGGTGCGTTTGAATCCGGCTTGCCGCGAGTGGTTGTTGTTCGGTCATCGCGGTGCCGAGCCGGGCCATCGTCATGTGCTGGAAACCCTCGCTGCCGAGCCGTTGCTGGAACTCGGTTTGCGTCTGGGCGAGGGCAGTGGCGCGGCGCTGGCGGTGCCATTGTTGCGTCTGGCCTGTGATCTGCACGGGCAGATGGCGACATTCGCCGAAGCAGCGGTGGCGGATCGTCCGGCATGACCTTGCATCTGGATCTGCTGCGCCATGGTGAGACTGAGCTCGGTGGTGGTTTGCGCGGCAGCCTCGACGATGCGCTGACCGAAAAGGGCTGGACGCAAATGCGTGCGGCGGTGGTCGAGGGCGGGCCGTGGGATCGGATCGTCAGTTCGCCGTTGCAACGTTGCGCGCGGTTTGCCGCAGAGCTGGGTGAGCAACTGAACCTGTCAGTGCATCTGGACAAGGATCTGCAGGAACTGCATTTCGGTGCGTGGGAAGGGCAGAGCGCGGCAGCGTTGATGGAGACCGATGCTGAGGCCTTGGGGTTGTTCTGGGCCGATCCGTATTCGTTTACGCCGCCGCAGGGTGAGCCGGTCAGCGAGTTTTCCGCTCGGGTGTTGGCAGCGGTTGCGCGCCTGCACAGTGCTTACGCCGGTGAGCGAGTGTTGCTGATCAGTCATGGCGGCGTGATGCGTTTGTTGCTGGCGCAAGCACGCGGGTTGCCACGCGAGCAGTTGCTCAATGTCGAGGTCGCTCACGGCGCGTTGTTTGCGCTGACGATCGAGGCTGACGGTTCACTCAAGGAAGGTTGCTGACATGTTGCCGCTGTGGATCGCCCTGCAATTTCTCAGCAGCCTGCCGATTCGTTTGCCGGGGATGCCTGAGCCGGAGCAACTGGGGCGGTCGCTGCTGTTTTATCCGTTGGTGGGGCTGCTGTTCGGGGTGATCCTGTGGGCGCTGAATCTCGCCTTGAGCGGCGCGCCGTTGTTTCTGCATGCGGCATTGCTGTTGACGGTTTGGGTGCTGCTCAGCGGTGCACTGCACCTTGATGGTCTGGCCGACAGCGCCGATGCCTGGCTCGGCGGTTTTGGTGATCGCGAGCGTACGTTGACCATCATGAAGGACCCGCGCAGCGGGCCGATTGCGGTGGTCACGCTGGTGTTGGTGTTGTTGCTCAAATTTGCTGCGTTGCTGGCGTTGATCGAGCAGGGGCATGGGCTGGCGTTGATCATCGTGCCATTGCTCGGACGGGCGGCGTTGCTCGGGTTGTTTCTGACTACACCGTATGTGCGCGCGGGCGGGTTGGGGCAGGCGTTGGCGGATCATTTGCCGCGCAAGGCCGGGTGGTGGGTGTTGGGCGCAAGTGCGCTGGGCTGCTTGCTGATCGCCGGTTTTAGCGCGGTTGCCGCGTTGCTGATCGCTGTCGGGGTGTTTGTCTGGCTGCGGCAGGTGATGATGCGGCGGTTGGGCGGGACGACCGGTGATACGGCGGGGGCGTTGCTGGAATTGCTGGAGATGGTGGTGCTGGCTGGATTGGTTTTGGTCTGATGGATTTCTACTGGTCATGCCGGCCTCATCGCGAGCAGGCTCACTCCTACAGTTGGCCGCGCTCCCCTGTAGGAGTGAGCCTGCTCGCGATAGCGGTGTGTCAGGCGCCACAAATGTTATGGGTAAACTCATCTGTAACTTGATTTAACACAGTCGCGGGTATATACACGCATCATGCTTCCTTCTCAGTGTTTGTGCACCAACCTGCGTCGCGCCGCTCGTGGCGTCAGCAGGCATTACGACGGCGCTCTCGACGGCTTCGGGATCAACGTTGCCCAGTATTCTTTGCTGTGCAACCTGCAACGTCTGGATCAACCGAGCATCTCGGAACTCGCCGAAGCTATGGGGCTGGATCGCAGCACCCTCGGGCGCAACTTGCGGGTGCTGGAAGGCGAGGGGCTGGTGGCGCTGGCCGAGGGCGAGGACATGCGTAACCGCATCGTCAAACTCACCGAGACTGGCGTGCAACGCCTGGCAGCGGCACTGCCGGCCTGGGAAGCGGCACAGCAGCGGTTGATCGACCGACTGGGTGCCGAGAAGCGTGAAACCTTGCTCAGATTGCTGGATGAACTGGCCTGAGGCCGGTTTTTTCCAAACTCAAGCGGGTATATACCCGCAAGCGGAGAACAACAATGACATCGATGTGGCGTACGTGCGGTTGGGTGTTGGTCGGGAGTGCGCTGATTCTCGCGTTGTCATTGGGCGTGCGGCACGGTTTCGGCTTGTTCCTGTCACCGATGAGCGCGCAGTTCGGTTGGGGGCGTGAGGTGTTCGCCTTTGCCATTGCTCTGCAGAACTTGATCTGGGGCCTGGCGCAACCGTTTACCGGCGCATTGGCTGACCGCTTTGGCGCGGCAAAAGTGGTGCTGATCGGTGGGGTGCTCTACGCGGTGGGTCTGGTGTGCATGGGTCTGTCTGATTCGGCGGTGACGCTGTCGCTGAGCGCCGGTCTGCTGATCGGTATTGGCCTTTCTGGTACTTCGTTCTCGGTGATCCTCGGTGTCGTGGGCCGGGCCGTGCCGCCAGAAAAACGCAGCATGGGTATGGGCATTGCCAGTGCCGCCGGTTCTTTCGGCCAGTTCGCCATGTTGCCGGGCACGCTGGGCCTGATCGGCTGGCTCGGCTGGTCGGCGGCGTTGCTGGTGCTGGGCCTGCTGGTGGCGCTGATCGTGCCGCTGGTGAGCATGCTCAAGGACAAGCCGTTGCCGGTGCTTGGGCATGAACAGACGCTGTCCGAAGCGCTGCGCGAAGCCTGCTCGCATTCGGGTTTCTGGTTATTGGCATTCGGCTTTTTCGTCTGCGGTTTTCAGGTGGTGTTCATCGGCGTGCACCTGCCTGCGTATCTGGTCGATCAGCATCTGCCAGCCAGCGTTGGTACGACGGTGCTGGCGTTGATCGGATTGTTCAATATCTTCGGCACTTACACTGCCGGTTGGCTCGGTGGGCGCATGTCCAAGCCGCGTCTGCTGACAGCGTTGTACTTGTTGCGTGCGGTGGTGATCGTGCTGTTTCTGTGGCTGCCGGTGACGACCTCATCGGCCTACCTGTTTGGCATGGCGATGGGTTTCCTGTGGCTGTCGACGGTGCCGTTGACCAACGGTACGGTGGCAACCTTGTTCGGCGTACGAAATCTATCCATGCTCGGTGGCATCGTGTTTCTGTTCCATCAGCTGGGTTCGTTCCTCGGCGGCTGGCTGGGCGGGGTGGTGTATGACCGAACCGGGAGTTATGACTTGATCTGGCAAGTGGCGATACTTTTGAGCCTGCTGGCGGCCGCGCTGAACTGGCCGGTGCGCGAACGGCCGGTCGCGCGCCTGCAAGCCGCTGCGAGCGCCGCATGAGCCGACTCTGGCCACGTATCGTCATCGCCGCACTTGGCGCCGCATTGCTGGCGCTGGTGTGGTGGGGCTGGCATCAGGGCGGACTGGCGTTGATGCAGTTGGGCATGAGCATTTGCTAGAAACAAGCATGGCGAGTAACGTCAAACTCTGACGACTGCTCAAGGATGTTCGACATGCTGATGCGCTGGTGTGCTGTTCCCGCGTTGCTGATGGCGTTGACTGGACTGGCTCAGGCCGCTGACTGTCCCGAATTGCTGCAAGGCTCGCTGCCCAAGCTGCGAGCCAAGGAATCCATCGATCTGTGCAAGCAGTACGCCGACAGGCCGTTGGTGGTGGTCAATACCGCGAGCTTCTGCGGTTTCGCGCCGCAGTTCGAAGGCTTGGAGGCGCTGCATAAGCGCTACGAAGGTCAAGGGCTGCAAATGCTCGGCGTGCCTTCCAATGACTTCAAGCAGGAGTCCAAGGACAGCGCCGAGACTGCCAAGGTCTGCTACGCCAACTACGGCGTGACGTTCAACATGACCGAGCCGCAAAAGGTTCGTGGTGATGACGCTACGCATCTGTTTCAGGTGCTGGCGGCACAGAGCAGCGCACCGAAGTGGAATTTCTACAAATACGTAGTCGATCGCCAGGGCAAGGTGATCGCCAATTTTTCCAGCCTGACCAAGCCTGATGATCCGGAGTTTATTGCTGCGATTGAAAAGGCTATTGCCTCGAAACCGCTGAAACCCTGATGCACTGAGTTTTTTGTGGGAGTGAGCCTGCTCCGGGCGGCGTTCCGACGAAAGCGGTCTGCCAGTCGACATGTGTATTGATTGATACACCGCGTTCGCGAGCAGGCTCGCTCCCACATGGGAATTGTGTTGTGGTGGTGAGCGAAATCAAGGCATCAAAAAAGCCCCGCTTTCTGCAAAGAGAGCGGGGCTTTTTTGTGGGCGAGGAATTAGCCTCGCCGCGCAGCATCAGAAGCGGTAAGTAGCGCCGACACCGAAACCGTTTGCCGAGTTTTCATACTTGGCGTCGTAGCTCTGGCCACGGTTGTTTTCGTTGCGGATCTTCACCGACTCTTCCTTCAGGTACGAGTAAGCGACGTCGATGGTCAGGTCGTCGGTCGGGCTCCAGCCGGCACCGATACTGAAGATGGTGCGGTCGCCAGTCGGAATGCGTGGCGAGCGGTCTTCGTTATTGGTCGGCGACTGGTCGAAGGTCAGACCGGTACGCAGTACCCATTCCTTGTTCAGCTGGTACGAAGTACCCAAGGCATAAGCCCAGGAGTCGTGCCAGTTCTGGTCTTCGGTGATTTCACCGAATTGACCGGCCAGCAGCGGCTGCACACCGGAGTTCTTGACGGTGATTTTTTCCAGCTGGCTCCAGCGGGTCCAGGTCGAACCGGCATACACGTTCCAGCGATCGTTGATCGCCTGGGTGACCGAGAAGTCGACGGATTCAGGCGTGGTGATCTTCAGCGAAGCATCGTACTTCTGGTTGGCGCCCAGACCGATTGCACCCAGTACACCGTAGTTGACCTTGGTGTTGCCTTCGAGCTTGTAGTCGACTTTCGAGTGGTAAGTCAGACCCAGGCGAGTGGTGTCAGTGGCTTGTACCAGCACGCCGATGTTGTAGCCCAGCGCGGTGTCGTCACCCTTGATCTTGACCTTGCCATCCGGCGCGGCCTGAGTGATCGACAGGTTGGATTCCAGCGTGCCGTCGATGCGGTTGATGGTCGGACCAAAGCCGATCGATACCTTGTCGTTGAAAGCGTAGCTGACGGTTGGCTGGAAAGTGATGACCTGAACTTCGGACTTGCTGCCGAAATAACGGCCGGCAAAGTTGTTTTCGTAGTCGGTAATCAGGCCGAACGGCACGTAAACGCCGAGACCGAATGCCCAATGATCATCGATCGGTTTGACGTAGAAGCCCATAGGTACGGAGGTGAAGGGCACCATGTCGCCTTTGTTGCTGCCGCCGTTAGGGCTGGAGCTGGCGTCGCTGATATCGGTTTTTGCATCGAGGAATGCAACACCGCCAGTGACTTGTTCGCGCTTGAGGCGCGACATGCCGGCAGGGTTGCCATAAACAGTGCTTGCATCGTCGGCAGAAGAAGATCGCCCAGCGTAACCGGTGCCCATCCCGCTGATACTGTGTTCGTTGATGGCAAAGCCAGCTGCGAAGATCTGGGTGGATGCCATGGTAACGGCGAGGCTAAGGGTGGTTTTGAGCATGACTTTTTTCATTATTAGAACTCCTGGTGATCACCGGGGCGAAAATTACCAACATTTTCGTCCCAGCGCTATAGTCCGTATGCCTTGAGTTAGAGCGGTTTTGTAGGACAATCCGACCAGAATCGCGTCCTGTTGGGCGATCTTCTGAAACCGGTCGGTCAGCAAGCGACCTGATTCACCGTTGAAACACAGGTGTGCCAAGCGTAAGTGAAGTCGCGCAGGCGACCTTGGGGTTGAAAGGTCTGGCGCCAGATACGCGCCATTCCCAGCAAATCGTTGCAATCGGGGAGGGTGGGGTTTTGTTCTTCCACCAGCAGCCAGGCAATGGCCGTGGCGTAACGCAGATTGACCGTCAGTTCCAGGTGCGGGCCGGTCAGGAACGCATGCTGGCTGGCGAGGCCGCGAACCAGGCTGGCACGTTCGGGATCGAGTGCCAGGTAATCATCCCAAAGGGCTTGATGGCGATGCTCGGCAATGCGGTAGAGGCCGTGGCCACGGCGGTCATGCAGGGCGGAACCCAGGGCTGACTGACTGGCGGCGATGCCCAGCAGCAGAGATTCGGCAGTCGCGCTGTGGCGTCCCAGATAGATCAACGTAGGACGGATCACGTAGCGGCACAGTTCGCTGGCAGCGATACCCATAAAACCCTCGGTTCTTGTTATTAATGGCGAGTCCTGAAGGGGGGCTTGGCAGCTGTGGATCGGTTCAGGCTCGCCGCAAGCGGATTACGCCGCTTGAGTTGAAGTGTAGTGTCATATTCGCGACGTAAAGGCCTGTTTTTAAAATATTTCCGGCTTCGAGTTATAACCGTTATATCCGTTGGTACTTAAGCGCCAACGGCTAAAAGTGAAACATCGGGCAATAAAAAGCCCCGCATTTTGTGCGAGGCTTTTGCTTTTGCAGCCTTTTCGGCTCTCAGGCAATCAATGCCTGACGGGTACGATCGATCACGGCCTGCAGCGGTTCAGCGCTGGAGTATTGATCGGGGTACAGACGCTCGCTGTGGCGGGCGATACCGTGTTCGTTGACCAGTGTGAAGCTGAAGCAGCCTTTGCGAGCGGCCATGATCAGGCAGTTCATTGGTGCAAAAGCGTTGGTTAGGGTGCGAATGGCATCCTGAGTATGGATTTGAGTAGACATAGTTATTAGGTGTTCCTACAAATGACACGGATAAGAACCGTGCAACGTTAAAACGTTCCAGTAACGTCGACCACCATTGGTCGAACGAAGAACCCGACTGGAACAAAGCAGCCAGTTTGAAGCGCAATTAAGTTGGCGCGCTTGGGCTGGCAGGTAGGTACTTAGGAGGGCAGGCAACACATCAAGGGCAAAGGTTCTGGGCCCGGGGTGAAGATCCTGATCAATTTGCAGGTTGGTTCGGTCAGAGTAAGTGGTCTTCGCAACACCCTTCGCATCATTCGAAGGCAGTGTCGTCGCAAGGTTTACCTGGAAACCATCGAGGGGTCGTTCCCGCTTTTTTCGGTAGGGCTTCTTGGTAGAAGGCTGACCGTGGGGATGTGTTCGACCGGAATTGACTTTCAGCTTGGTACTAACGCCGCGGATACTAACGGATCGAAATGGGTAAAGCAAACTTCGCGCAAAAAAAGATTGCAGGCACAGACTCAGCCTGCTTTGCCCTTTGCTGAAATTGCCCGTAATTGGCGCATTTCATAACCGTCGGTCGCTGAAGAAATGTTGATCAACCCTGGGGCCTGGCCGTTTTATTCCCAGTCCGACGGCTAAAACGACCCGAAAAAGCGCATCGATATAACCGGGTAACAGGTACTTGTGCACATTAGTTGCGCAGGCTGTAACGGCGCTGTCACATCATTCCTGACTCCAGTGGCTGCCTGCATCGAAAGTTTAAGTCAATGAAAAACATCGCTTTTTTTTGTTGGTGAAAAAATCGTCAGTTTGACTGCGAGCCCCATTCCATAAGGCTTTGCGAGGGTTGGAGGACGGTTGTCCACTGAGTTATCCACAGCTTCTGTGGATTGTCCCGAGCGCTTGCTCTAGGACGGGCGTGCCGGGTTGTTTTTCGACTTTACCTGTAAGAAAAAGAGAGTAGAGTGGCGCGCCTTCCGATTTGTCCCACAGTGCTTTATGAAGTTTCGCTCAGTATCAGACTCTGTTACCTCACAAACTCCTCCTGTTATCCCGCCCAAGCGCTTTTCCGTTCGCGTTGCCGAATGGCTGCTCGACAGCCCGCGCCTGAGCGACAGTCACAACGCCAAACACCTCGCTGGTCGCCTGCTCAAACAACCGGCGCGTGATGGCGTGGTGGTTGCGCAAAGCCGCCTCGGCCAATTGATGTGCCGCGAGTGCGGTAACGCACGGGACCGTCGCATCGGTCAGGATCTGCTGCGCCAGGCCGCCCGCGCCGGCGACCGTCGCGCGCAACAGGAACTCGGTCTGCTCGAAGACTGAGCTGTCCAAGACCTGACACCTTGGTTAACCTTCAGGCTTTATAAGATCGGCGGGAATGGCTATGGCGATGGACTTGACCAGCGTATTGCTGGGGCTTGCAGGGGCGGGATTGCCACTGCTGGCATTGGCCTGGCAACTGCAACGCCGGGCGAGCAATGGGCAGGCCGAGGTCGCCCTGCTCGAAGAACGCCTGGCCATGGCACAACTGGCGCAGGATGGGCTTAACGCGCAGCTCGACGCCAGCCGCGATGAAGTTGCCGATCTCGGCCAGGCCAATGCCGCCAAGCAGGCGGATCTGGCCGCTCTGCGCCGGGAAGTCGAACTGCTGCAGATCGAGCGCGACGACGCCCGCGATGCTTCCCACGCCTGGAACCTCGAACGCGCCAACAAGGAAGCTGAACTGCGCCGCCTCGACGCACAGGCTGCTTCACTGAACGCCGAACTGCGCGAGCAACAGGAAAGCCACCAGCAACGCCTCGACGACTTGCAAGGCTCGCGCGATGAACTGCGCGCGCAGTTTGCCGAGCTGGCCGGGAAGATCTTCGATGAGCGCGAGCAGCGCTTTGCCGAGACCAGCCAGCAACGCCTCGGTCAGTTGCTCGACCCGCTCAAGGAACGTATTCAGTCCTTCGAAAAACGTGTCGAAGAAAGTTATCAGGCCGAGGCCCGCGAGCGTTTCTCGCTGGCCAAGGAGCTGGAGCGCTTGCAGGCGCTCAACCTGCGTCTGAGCGACGAAGCCACCAACCTCACCCGTGCCCTCAAAGGCCAGAAAACCCAAGGCAACTGGGGTGAGCTGATTCTCGAACGGGTGCTCGAACACGCCGGTCTGGAGAAGGGCCGCGAGTACCAGACTCAGGTCAATCTCAAAGGCCCGGATGGCGAGCGCTTCCAGCCTGATGTGATCATTTACCTGCCGGGCGACAAGCAGGTGGTGGTGGACTCCAAGGTGAGCCTCACCGCGTATCAGCAATACGTGGCTGCCGACGACGACACTCTCGGGCAGATCGCAATCAAGCAGCACGTGCTGTCGTTGCGCAATCATGTCAAAGGCCTGGCCGGCAAGGACTACAAGCGTCTGGAAGGCTTGCACAGCCTTGATTTCGTTTTGCTGTTCGTGCCGATCGAAGCGGCGTTTTCGGCGGCGTTGCAAGCCGAACCGAGCCTGTTCCAGGAAGCCTTCGACCGCAACATCGTCATCGTCAGCCCGACGACATTGCTGGCGACGTTGCGGGTGATCGACAGTCTGTGGAAGCAGGAGCGCCAGAGTCAGAATGCTCGGGAAATCGCCGAGCGCGCCGGGTGGCTGTACGACAAGTTCGTGCTGTTTATTCAGGATCTCGACGAGGTTGGCAATCGACTGCAACAGCTGGATAAAGCCTACAGTTCTGCGCGCAACAAGCTGACAGAGGGGCGCGGTAATCTGGTCAGTCGCAGTGAACAGCTGAAATTGCTTGGTGCGCGGGCGAGCAAGAGTTTGCCGGCGGACTTGCTGGAGCGGGCGATGACCGATGTCGATGGCCTCGTCGAACTCCCTGAATAACCCGAATAACCCGAAAAGCTTCGCGAGCAGGCTCGCTCCCACAGTGAAATGCATTCCAAAGGTGGGAGCGAGCCTGCTCGCGAAGAGGCCGCTGCAGTAAACACATCTTTAAAGCGGCAAGTACCGACTCAACAACGCCCGCAACGCCGCCGGCTTCACCGGTTTCGGCAGATAATCCAGCCCCGCCGCATGCACCTGCGCAACCATCTCCGGTCGCCCGTCAGCACTGATCACCACCCCCGGCACCGGCTCGCCCAACGTGGTGCGCAACCACGCCATCAACTCGGTGCCGGTATCGCCGTGGTCGAGGTGATAGTCGACCAACGCCAGTTGCGGTCGCACGCCGTCACTCAGCAGCGCCGCGCATTCCTCACGGTTGCGCGCCGTCCACACCTGACAACCCCAGCGGCTCAGCAGGCTGTTCATGCCGATCAGAATGCTGTCTTCATTGTCGATGCACAGCACCTGCGCGCCGCTCAGCAATTTGCCATTCAATTCAACGGCGGCGCTCGCCGGCACGGCTTGTGAGCGAGCCAGCGGCACGCTGACGCTGAACACACTGCCGCGCCCCGGCCACGAACGCACACGCAAGGTATGCCCGAGTACACGGCACAAACCATCGGCAATTGCCAAACCCAGCCCGAGGCCTTTTTCGGCGCGGGTCTGATGGCTGTCGAGGCGTTTGAATTCCTCGAAAATCACCTGTTGTTTATCTTCTGGAATACCCGGTCCGCGATCCCACACTTCCAGGCACAGTTCGCCGCCATGTCGACGCACACCCAGCAGCACCGGACCTTTGGCGTAACGGAAGGCGTTAGTAAGGAAGTTCTGCAGAATCCGTCGCAGTAATTTGATGTCGCTGTCGATACGCAAATGACTGCCGCGCACACGGAAGGTCAAACCTTGTTCCTGGGCCAGCGCCTTGAACTCGGCACCGAGAATGTCGAACAACTCATTGACGGCGAACGGCTTGCGATCCGGATTGATCTTGCCGTTTTCCAAGCGGGAAATATCCAGCAGATCGCTGATCAAGTCCTCGGCCGAGCGCAGCGAACTGTCGAGGTGTTGCACCAGTTTCTGCGCCTCGCTGCTCAAACCGTCGTCCTGGTGGGAGAGGGCGGCGGAGAACAGTCGAGCGGCGTTCAGCGGCTGCATCAAGTCATGGCTGACTGCCGCGAGGAAGCGGGTTTTCGACTGGTTGGCCGCCTCGGCAGTGCCCTTGGCTTCAGTCAGTGCGACGTTGAGTTGCGACAGTTCCTGGGTGCGTTCGCTGACGCGTTGCTCCAGCCCTTCGTTGGCCTCGGTCAGCGCTTGTTCGGCTTCGCGGAACGCGGTGATGTCGGTGAAACTCATGACGAAACCGCCACCCGGCATCGGGTTGCCGATCAGCTCGATCACCCGGCCGTTGGGGAACAAACGTTCAGAGGTATGCGCGCGGCCCTGACGCATCCAGTGCAAACGCCGGGCAACGTGGACTTCCGCTTCACCGGGGCCGCACAAACCGCGCTCGGCGTTGTAGCGGATGATGTCGGCAATCGGTCGGCCAACGCTGATCAAACCGTCCGGGTAGTTGAACAGTTCCAGATAGCGACGGTTCCAGGCCACCAGTTTCAACGACTGGTCGACCACGCTGATGCCTTGGGTGATGTTCTCGATCGCCCCCTGCAGCAAGGCACGGTTGAACTGCAGTACCTCGGAAGCTTCGTCGGCGATGCGGACTACATCCTCCAGTTGCATTTCCCGACCTTCGATGGCGGCTTTTACCACGGCGCGCGTCGAAGAAGCGCCAAGCACACCGGCCAGCAAGCGCTCGGTATGGGCGATCCATTCGCCGTCGGCATTCTGGTTCGGGTTGAAGCCTTTGCCCTGGCGATAGGCGAAGCGAATGAAGCTCTGGCGCGCACGTTCCTCACCGACAAAACGCGCGGCCAGTTGCAGCAAGTCGTCGATCTGCACCGCCAGCATCGACCGCGCACTTGGCCGTGCGCTGATCTCCTGCCCGATGAAGCGCCCGGCCTGCCAATGCTCAGACACCCGCGTACGCGACAGCACCGAGACCCAGGCAAACAGCGTGAAGTTACCCGCCAGCGACAGCACCACACCTTGGGTCAGCGGGGTAATCGGCAGGTTCAGCGGATTACTGTGCAACCACGCCAGCCCCGGAAAACTGCTTAGCGACCAGCCAAGGCTGTGCGCGGCAATCGGCAGGATCAACGTGTAGAACCACAGGAATGTACCCGCGGCCAACCCGGCGAAAACACCACGGCGGTTGGCCTGCTTCCAGTACAAGGCTCCGAGCATCGCTGGTGCCAATTGGGTCACCGCAGCGAAGGCGATCTGGCCGATGGTCGCCAGACTCGCGGTCGAGCCGAGCAGGCGATAGCTGACGTACGCCAGCAACAGAATCACCACGATGCTCACGCGCCGCACCGACAGCATCCACTGGCGGAACACTTCGAACGGGCGCTCGGCGTTATTGCGGCGCAGCAACCACGGCAACAGCATGTCGTTGGAAACCATGGTCGACAACGCCACGCTGGCGACAATCACCATGCCCGTGGCCGCTGACGCGCCGCCAATAAACGCCAGCATCGCCAGCGCCGGATGCGCCTGCGCCAGTGGCAGGCTGATCACGAAAGAGTCGGGCAGCACGTCGCTGGGCAGCAGCATCTGACCGGCCAGGGCGATCGGGACTACAAACAGCGCTGCCAAAGCGAGATAAGCGGGAAACACCCATTTGGCCAGACGCAGATCCTGCGGATCGATGTTCTCCACCACGGTGACGTGAAATTGCCGGGGCAGGCAGATGATCGCCATCATCGCCACGCCGGTTTGTACCACCATCGACGGCCAGTTAATGGTTTCTTTCCAGTATTCCTCGAGGCGCGGGGCGAGCATGGCCTGGTTGAACAGGTCATCGAAACCGTCATACAGGCCATAGGTGACGAAGGCGCCGACGGCGAGAAACGCGAACAGTTTGACCAGCGACTCAAAGGCAATCGCCAGCACCATGCCCCGGTGGTGCTCGGTGGCGTCGAGGTTGCGCGTACCGAAAACGATGGTGAACAGCGCCAGCACCAGCGACACGATCAGCGCGGTGTCCTGGGCGCGAGTGCCCATGGCGTCGGCACCGGCACCGATCAACAGGTTTACGCCGAGGACGATGCCTTTGAGTTGCAGGGCAATGTAGGGGAGGACGCCGACCAGACAGATCAGCGCCACGACCACCGCCAGCGATTGCGATTTGCCGTAGCGTGCAGCGATGAAGTCAGCGATGGAGGTGATGTTCTCCTGTTTGCTGATCATCACCATTTTTTGCAGAACCCACGGCGCGCCCACCAACAGCAGGATCGGCCCGAGGTAAATCGGCAGGAATGACCACAGTTGTTCGGCCGCCTGACCGACTGCGCCGAAGAACGTCCAGCTGGTGCAGTAAACCGCCAGCGACAGGCTGTACACCCAGGCACGCATGCGCGGCGGCAACGGCGCGCTGCGGCGGTCGCCGTAGAAGGCGATGGCGAACATGATGGCCATATAGGCCAGGGCGACGGCGGCGATCAGCCCGGTGGACAGCGACATGCAACACTCCCGACAAAAGACTCCCCGGCACTCCTGCCCGGGCGGACAGTCTCGCATGCGCGGGGCGGTTAGTCAGTGTCGACCAAGGTCGTGGCGTGGCGGGGTGTCGCAGGGGCGGAACCGGGTGGTTTTGGTGGTGACTCTTGAGGCCCCATCGCGAGCAGGCGAAGGCCTACATTTGAAATGCATTCCCCTGTAGGAGTGAGCCTGCTCGCGATGGCGTCAGTCCAGCCGCAGCGCGATATCGATCAGATAATGCAATTCTTCCACTTCCAGCGCCGCCGCCGAAAACAGAATCCGAAACACCACCGGCGCGACCACCAGATTGATCAACCGATCAACACTCGGCGCCGCCTCATCGGGATGTCGCTCGATGATCGTCTGCAATTGCGCACCAATGATCGTCACGCAATACCCCGGCGTAGCGCTGGCCTGCACGTCGCGCATCATGTTGCGCCCAGGCTCGGAGCTCATCTCATCGAGATACTGCTCGGCCCACGCGCGAATATCACTGCGCAAGCTGCCGGTTTGCGCCGGCTCGCTGTCGGGGCGCATGCGGGCGAGGGCGACGTCGGCCAATAACGCCGAAAGATCACCCCAACGTCGATAGATCGTCGACGGTGTAACTCCTGCGCGAGCGGCGATTTGCGGGACGGTCACGGTCGAGCGCTCCTGTTCTTGCAGAAGCGCGTGGACTGCCGAATGAATCGACTCTTGCACCCGGGCACTGCGGCCGCCGGGGCGTAAACCTTCTTTAATAGCCATGCGGCAGACCTTAACACAAAGAATTTGCTTTAAGCGTTGAGCAGTAGCACACTCCGCAAAAGCAAAAAATTAGCTTTTGCGGAGTGTGCACATGAATAGCGCTGTTTCACATCGTTCGAATCTGTGGTTTCTGGCGATCACCTTACTCAGTTTTCTCGCCGCTTCCACTGCGCCGACGCCGCTGTATCACTTGTATCAGGATCAACTGCATTTCTCGGCAACGGTGCTGACCCTGATTTTCGGGGTCTACGCCCTGAGTCTGCTGGCGGCGCTACTGACCGTCGGTTCGCTGTCGGATCACCTCGGGCGCAAACCGGTGATCTTCACTTCGGTGCTGCTCAACGCGTTGGCGATGTTGCTGTTCATTTATGCCGACAGCGTCAGTGGGTTGATCGCAGCACGCGTACTGCAAGGCTTCGCTACTGGCATGGCCACCGCCGTTTTGAGTGCCACGTTGCTGGACACCGATCGTCAGCAAGGACCGCTGATCAACAGTGTCGCGCCGTTGCTGGGCATGGCGCTGGGTGGCATGGGCTGCGGATTGCTGGCCGAGTTCGCCCCCGCGCCGTTGCAACTGACTTACTGGCTGCTGCTGGCGCTGTTTGTATTGCAGGCGTTATACGTTTGGCGTCTGCCGGAAAGCGTTACGCCGCAAGCCGGAGCGTGGGCATCGTTGAGGCCGACTTTGCATGTGCCGGTGCAGGCACGTTCAACGTTGTGGCGCGTGTTGCCGCTGAATACGGCAACCTGGGCGCTCGGTGGTTTCTACGCCTCCCTCGCGCCATCGCTGGTGCGCACCGCCACCGGTTCGACTTCCAATCTGATCGGCGGCGCAACCGTGGCAGCCTTGACGGTGACCGGAGCATTGATGATTTTCACGCTGCGCAATCGTCCCGCGACAAGGGCATTGCAGTTGGGCGCGAGCCTGTTGCCGATCGGCCTGGTGTTGATTCTGCTGGGTGTGCACAGCGCCAGCCTGGCGTTGTTTTTCCTTGGCACGCTGGTGGCCGGTTGCGGCTTTGGCTCGGGATTTCTCGGTGCCGTGCGCAGTCTGGTGCCGCTGGCCTTGGCCCATGAGCGCGCGGGGTTGATGGCGGCGTATTACGTGCTCAGTTATCTGGCGTTCTGCCTGCCGGCGTTGCTCGCCGGGCACTTGTCGCGCAGCTACGGTTTGCTGGCGACCACCGATGGTTACGGTGCGGTGTTGATTGTGCTGGCCGTCGGCGCGTTGTTGCTCAGCCTGCGTCCTGCGCCGGCCAAAGTGTGCCGCGCTCCATAATCGCTGCGGTTTCGGTTAGCCTTGGCCAGCCTTCTTCTCACGGATCGACTCATGAAGATTATCCGCAGCAAGACCTTCACCGCCGAGCGCGCCTGGGGCGCGCTGGACATCGCCAACATGAACGGCATCACCACACGCCTGCACTGGACGGATCAGCCGTACAAATGGCATGTCAATGACGGCGAGGAAGTGTTTGTGGTGCTCGATGGCCAAGTGCTGATGCATTACCGCGAGCAGGGCGAAGAAAAACAGGTGCAACTTGATGTCGGCGACATCTTCTATGCGAGCGTCGGCACTGAGCACGTCGCCCATCCGCAAGGCGCAGCGCGGATTCTGGTAATCGAGAGCGAAGGCAGCGTCTGACTTCTTATTGGTAAAACAGATAACAGTTAGAGATATTACCCGTTATATAGATATTCGATTCGGTTCTACCATGGACTCAACCTCACCAGAGGACAGGAGTTCATGATGATTTGCCCCAACAGCGCCAAACCCGGCATCAAGCCGTTCAGCCAGCTTCAGCATCCGCGCGAAGTGATCCGCCAGTTCACCCCGAACTGGTTTGCCGCCACCATGGGCACGGGTGTGCTGGCGTTGGCGCTGGCGCAACTGCCCTTGGCCATTCCAGGCCTGCACGCTATCGCTGAAGGTTTGTGGCTGTTCAACATTCTGTTGTTCAGCGTGTTTACCGCTGCCTACGCTGCGCGCTGGATCTTGTTCTTCGATGAAGCGCGGCGGATTTTCGGCCACTCCACGGTGTCGATGTTCTTCGGCACCATTCCCATGGGCCTGGCAACGATTATCAACGGTTTTCTGCTGTTCGGCCTGCCACGTTGGGGCGACGGCGTGATTCATCTCGCCGAAGTGTTGTGGTGGGTCGATGTGGCCATGTCGCTGGCCTGTGGTGTGTTGATTCCGTACATGATGTTTACCCGCCAGGAACACAGCATCGACCAGATGACTGCGGTTTGGCTGCTGCCGGTCGTGGCAGCAGAAGTGGCGGCGGCCAGCGGTGGTTTGCTTGCACCGCATCTCACCGATGCTCACTCACAACTGGTGGTGCTGACGACGAGCTACGTGCTCTGGGCCTTTTCCCTGCCGGTAGCGTTCAGCATTCTGACGATCCTGCTGCTGCGCATGGCCCTGCATAAACTGCCCCACGAAAACATGGCAGCCTCGAGCTGGCTGGCTCTCGGCCCGATCGGCACCGGTGCGCTGGGCATGTTGCTGCTCGGTGGAGATGCGCCTGCGATCTTCGCGGCGAATGGTCTGCCAAGCATCGGTGAAATCGCCTCGGGTCTTGGGCTTATTGCAGGGATCACCCTGTGGGGTTTTGGTCTGTGGTGGATGTTGATGGCGTTGCTGATCACCGTGCGCTACCTGCGCGACGGCATTCCGTTCAACCTCGGCTGGTGGGGCTTTACCTTTCCGTTGGGCGTGTATTCGCTGGCAACCCTGAAACTGGCGAGCACCCTGAACCTGACGTTTTTCAGCGTCGTCGGCACGCTGTTGGTGATGTTGCTGGCGGTGATGTGGCTGATCGTCGGTAAACGCACAGTGCAAGGCGCCTGGCGTGGCGAGCTGTTCGTCTCGCCGTGCATCGCAGGTTTGAAGAAATAACCTGAAAGTTTTAGGTAAGGTGTGGCCTGGATCGCGCTTCGGGATTCCAATAAGCAGTACCCAGGCCTCTCTACCTTAAACATCAGGGAAACACGGAAGATGAGTCACCCCTCACAGTTCAACCTGCTGCGCACCCGGCGCTTCTTGCCGTTCTTCATCACGCAGTCGCTCGGTGCGTTCAACGACAACGTGTTCAAGCAGTCGCTGATCCTCGCCATTCTCTACCGGCTGACCATCGAGGGTGACCGTTCGATCTGGGTCAACCTGTGTGCGTTGCTGTTTATCCTGCCGTTTTTTCTATTTTCGGCACTGGCCGGGCAGTTTGGTGAAAAGTTCGCCAAAGACGCGCTGATCCGTCTGATCAAACTCGCGGAAATCGCGATCATGGCCGTAGGATCGGTCGGTTTCCTCTTTGATCACTTGTCGCTGATGCTGGTGGCACTGTTCGCCATGGGCACGCATTCGGCGTTGTTCGGGCCGGTGAAGTACTCGATCCTGCCGCAGGCACTGCGCGAGGATGAGTTGGTAGGCGGTAACGGCCTGGTGGAGATGGGCACGTTTCTGGCGATTCTCGCCGGGACGATTGGCGCCGGGGTCATCATGTCTTCGAGTCACTATGCGCCGTTGGTGTCCTGCGCGATCGTCGGGATTGCCGTGCTGGGCTATCTGGCCAGCCGCAGCATTCCGCGCGCGGCGGCGTCCTCCCCGGAAATGCGCCTGAACTGGAATATCTTCAGCCAGTCGTGGGCCACATTGAAGCTCGGTCTGGGCCAGACCCCGGCGGTGTCGCGCTCGATTGTCGGCAACTCGTGGTTCTGGTTTGTCGGGGCGATTTACCTGACGCAGATTCCGGCCTATGCCAAGGAATGGATGCACGGCGATGAGACCGTGGTCACCCTGATTCTCACCGTATTCTCGGTTGGTATCGCGCTGGGTTCGATGCTTTGCGAGAAGCTGTCCGGGCGCAAGGTCGAGATCGGTCTGGTGCCGTTCGGCTCATTCGGTCTGACCGTGTTTGGTCTGCTGCTGTGGTGGCATTCCGGGGGAATCCCCGACAGTGTCACCGGCCACAGCTGGATTGAAGTGCTGGGCTTTGTGCACACCTGGGCAGTGCTGATTGACATCTTGGGCCTCGGCGTTTTCGGCGGTTTCTACATTGTGCCGCTGTATGCCTTGATCCAGTCGCGCACCGCCGAGAACGAGCGCGCGCGAGTGATTGCCGCCAACAACATTCTCAACGCGTTGTTTATGGTGGTCTCGGCCATCGTCTCGATCGTGTTGTTGAGTGTGGCCAAGCTGTCGATCCCGCAGTTGTTCCTCGTGGTGTCGCTGCTGAACATTGGCGTTAATGCCTACATCTTCAAGATCGTCCCCGAGTTCAGCATGCGTTTCATGATCTGGCTGCTCAGCCATTCCATGTACCGCGTCGAGCACCGCAACCTTGAGGCGATCCCCGATGAGGGCGCCGCGCTATTGGTGTGCAATCACGTGTCGTTCGTCGATGCCTTGCTGATTGGTGGTGCAGTGCGTCGGCCGATTCGCTTTGTCATGTACTACAAAATCTACAACCTGCCGGTGCTGAACTTTATCTTCCGTACCGCGGGGACAATTCCGATTGCCGGGCGTAACGAAGACATCCAGATCTACGAAAAGGCCTTCACTCGGATTGCTCAATATCTGAAGGACGGTGAGCTGGTGTGCATCTTCCCGGAAGGCAAGTTGACTGCCGATGGCGAGATGAACGAGTTCAGAGGCGGGCTGACGCGGATTCTGGAAGAGACGCCGGTGCCGGTGATTCCGTTGGCATTGCAGGGGTTGTGGGGGAGTTTCTTCAGTCGCGATCCGAATAAAGGTGTGTTTCGGCGGTTGTGGTCGCGGGTGACGTTGGTGGCGGGTGCGCCGGTGGAGGTTGTTGCGGCGGAGCCGGCGAAGTTGCAGGCGTTGGTGGGGGAGTTGCGCGGCGCTGTCAGATAGTCGGCGATTTTAAGGGCCTCATCGCGAGCAGGCTCACTCCTACATTTGAAATGCGTTTCCCTGTAGGAGCGAGCCTGCTCGCGAAAGCGGTAGTGGCTTAAGCGCTGACCTTAAGGCCAATCAATCCGGTAATGATCAGCGCCACACTGGCCAGCCGAATCAACGCCATCGACTCGCCAAACAGCAAGATCCCGGCTATCACCGTGCCCACCGCACCGACACCGGTCCAGATCGCATAAGCCGTGCCCAGCGGCAATTCCTTCATCGCCAGACCCAGCAGACCCAGACTGATAGCCATGGCCGCAACGGTCAGTACGGTGGGCAGCGGGCGGGTGAAACCGTCGGTGTATTTCAGGCCGACGGCCCAGCCGACTTCGAACAGGCCGGCGAAAAACAGAATGATCCAGGACATGAAAGACCTCCATCGATTGACGGGGTCGTCCCCAGATTAATGACTCGTTCGAGCCGCAAGGTCGTCCCCGCGTTGCGCGCTAGTTTGACCAGCATTAACCCGGGGATCAAGTTTTCGAGGTCAGTCAGCCGCTCGCTGCGCCAGTGTCTCGCGATCTTCTTTTTCACTCATGCGCCGGAAGTACGTCGACAGCAGTGCGCCGGAAATATTGTGCCAGACGCTGAACAGCGCACTCGGCACCGCCGCCAATGGCGAAAAATGCGCACTGGCCAATGCCGCACCCAACCCCGAATTCTGCATTCCCACTTCCAGTGCCAACGACTTGCGCTGGGCCAGCGGTAACTTGAACAGGCGCCCGGTGAAGTAGCCCAGCAAATAACCGAAGCTGTTGTGCAGCATGACCACGGCCATGATCAACAGACCGGATTCGGCGATTTTCGCCTGACTGGCGGCCACCACGGCGGTGACGATAATGACGATGCTGACCACCGAAACCAGCGGCAACACATCCACCGCGTGGCGCACTTTGTCGCCGAGCAAACGCTGGGCAACTACGCCGAGAATGATCGGCAGCAACACCACTTGCAGGATCGACCAGAACAACTCCATGAACGACACCGGCAGCCACGCCGAGGCCAGCAGCCAGATCAGCGCCGGGGTCAGCAGCGGGGCGAGGAGGGTGGTGACGGCAGCAATGGCCACCGACAACGCCAGATCACCACGGGCCAGCCAGGTCATGACGTTGGACGACGTGCCGCTCGGGCAGCAGCCGACCAGAATCACCCCGACGGCGATTTCCGGCGGCAGGTGGAACACTTGGCAGAGCAACCACGCCACACCGGGCATGATCACGAAATGCGCGACTACGCCCAGCGCCACGCGCCACGGATGGCGGGCAACGGCAGCGAAGTCGTCGAGTTTGAGGGTCAGGCCCATGCCGAACATCACCAGCCCGAGCAACGGTACGATCGCGCTTTTCAGGCCGAGGAACCACGCCGGTTGCAGGAACGCAATCACCGCGAAAATCAGAACCCAGTAAGCGAAGGTATTGCCGACAAAGCGGCTGAGTGCAGCCAGTGCGCGCATGGCCTGATCCTTATTATTAAATGAACAACACAAAACCAATGTAGGAGTGAGCCTGCTCGCGATAGCGATCTTTCAATCAACACATAAGTTGAATGTCAGTCCCTCATCGCGAGCAGGCTCACTCCTACAGTTTGGACATCACACGGCTTTAGATGCCTTGAGGAGTCTCTTCCCCACCCAACGCTTCCACCAACGCCGGCAGGAAGTCGCCAAACGTCAGCATCATCAGGGTGAAGCTGGCATCCAGTTGACCCAGCGCTTCATCACCACCGTCCTGTTCCGCCTGATCCTGCAACAGATCTTCGAACTTCAGACGTTTGACGGTCATCTTGTCGTCGAGCATGAACGACAGCTTGTCCTGCCAGGCCAGCGACAATTGAGTGACCACTTTGCCGGTGCTCAGGTGCAGCTGGATTTCTTCGCTGGTCAGGTCCTGACGCTTGCAACGCACGATACCGCCGTCTTCGTGGGTGTCGCGCAGTTCGCACTCGTCGAGTACATAGAAGTCGTCGGCGGCTTTCTGTGTGGTGACCCATTCGGTCATGGTCGCGGTTGGCGACATTTTCACGGTCAGCGGACGAACGGGCAGGGTGCCGATCACTTCACGCAGGGTCGACAGCAGGTCTTCAGCGCGTTTCGGGCTGGCCGAGTTGACCAGGATCAGGCCCTGTTTCGGCGCGATGGCGGCGAAGGTCGACGAGCGACGGATAAAGGCGCGCGGCAGGAAGGCCTGGATGATTTCATCCTTGATCTGATCGCGTTCCTTCTTATAGACCTTGCGCATCTGCTCGGCTTCGATCTCTTCGACCTTTTCCTTGACCGCGTCACGCACGACGCTGCCCGGCAGAATGCGTTCTTCTTTACGCGCAGAAATCAGCAGGAAGTCACCGCTGACGTGCACCAATGGAGCATCTTCGCCTTTGCCGAACGGCGCGACGAAACCGTAGGTGGTCAACTCCTGGCTTGCACATGGACGCGCCAGTTTGGTGGCCAGTGCAGTTTCCAGCGCCTCGGCATCGACAGGCAGGTCTTGGGTCAGGCGATAGATAAGCAGGTTTTTGAACCACATGGGGTGAGTCTCTCCTTTATACAAAGGGGGGCATTATTGTCTTCGCCGTCTCATAGGCCAACCCTTCTCTAAGCCTTTGGAAGGCCTGAGAAAATTATTTAAAAAAGTGCTTGCCAGAGGTTGGGTCGCTCCGTAGAATGCGCGCCACACCGAAGCGAAGGGTGATTAGCTCAGCTGGGAGAGCGTCTGCCTTACAAGCAGAATGTCGGCGGTTCGATCCCGTCATCACCCACCATTCGTTTCAAGTGTTTAGCGCAGCGGTAGTTCAGTCGGTTAGAATACCGGCCTGTCACGCCGGGGGTCGCGGGTTCGAGTCCCGTCCGCTGCGCCATATTCGGTAACCTGGACCACTGAACGCCAGGTCACCACGGAAAAACCCGCCAAGGCGGGTTTTTTTCTGCTCCAAGGTTGTACCCGCGGGATGTGTCGTTTCACCTGTTTTCGGATTTATTTGAAAAAAACTTCAATTAAATCAACACATTACGAAAACTTGTGGCATAATGCGTCCCGTAACGAAGCGAAGGGTGATTAGCTCAGCTGGGAGAGCGTCTGCCTTACAAGCAGAATGTCGGCGGTTCGATCCCGTCATCACCCACCATTCGTTTCAAGCGTTTCGCGCAGCGGTAGTTCAGTCGGTTAGAATACCGGCCTGTCACGCCGGGGGTCGCGGGTTCGAGTCCCGTCCGCTGCGCCATATTCGGAATCTGGAACACTGAACGCCAGATTCCACAGAAAGCCCGCCTGGTGCGGGCTTTTTGCTGTCTGGCGTTTGAGTATTTTTCGCTGCATATATCTATGTAGTGCCTGCCAGCCAAGCCGCTTTCGGACAATGGGCAACGTTGTTCATGACTCTTTTCGAGTCATGAATTGATTCATTGCCTACCGAGAGACCGAGCGCATGGATACTTCCCCTTCCGAAGAAGCCACAGAAGAGTCGCAAGACAAAATATTCCGGGCGTACAACCCGTCCTTCCTGACCTGTGATGATGCAGCAGCTTGCCTGCACGACGTGTTGATTTTTCAGCGCGGGACCGAACTTCGCTGGTTCATCCTCAAAGACGAAGATGGTCGGTTTTTCTTCGCCGAAGCCGCAGAACACAGTGCTACGCCTACTGAAGAAGCTGAGGACGACGAACAACCTGAACCGCTGATTTCACTCGTCGTATCCGTGAGTGCAACCGGTCAACTGAGCGTTCCGCAAGGCTATACGGTCGAAGCCGTGTTCCGCATGCATTCCGCGAGCGATCAAGGCGTCGGAGAAACGGTGTCGGAGTGGAGCCAGCGCAACCGCTTTTTCTCTATATCCGACCTGTCTGACGTTATGAGTTCACGTCGACAGTACACCAGGTGCTACCTGTCAGTAGACGGTAACTTGCTTTCGTACACCTCAACGAATTCGGTATTTGAACAGGAGTTGGCACCCCGAATTGCCAGAGACCGCAGTGGTGCAGTGCGAATGTTTGAAAATATGTATGGGCGAGGCCAGTTGCCGAGCAGTATCTGGATTCTATTGGCTGTTACGGCGGGTGAGGTTGTCACGGTTGTGTCGGGTGTCCTTTGGCGCAAACGGGGAGTGATCAAAGCCAGTTGGCGCTCGGACATCTTTCAGGAAACACCCTCCAATCCGCAGATGCCGATCTTTGGCCAGGTCTGCCAGGACGCCCGGGAAGTCGCATATCACCTGCGCCTTCGACACCGGGAGACGTCGGCCGGTCGGCAATCGATGGGCTTTATCCTCAAGCACAAAATCCAAGACGTGTTCGTCGCCACGGCACCGAGTTTCAGCCAGTACGTCGATTTTGACCGGGCGACGCTTTTTCCCAAGGATCAGCATGGTAATCCGATGCTGCCCAGAGACTTTCGTGTGCATGGCATCTATCACTCGACCCAACCATTCGTGGCTGACATTTTGCAGGGTGAGGGAGACGAGCACTTTTTCTCCCCTGCCGACCTCAAGGTCGGGCTCAACCGACTATTGGCAGCCCCCCATCAGCGTTTGTTTCTTGTTACTTCGGATGGGGCTGTGTTGCGCTTTGCCAAGTCTGAAACGTCTCTGATAACAGGGTTGCTAGCGGAGTTCGACGAAGGGCTGGAGCAGAAAATAGTCTCGGGTCAGATAACCCCGCAAATGTTTATCGACAAAGTTGCGGCTGTCGGGTCCTTGGGTGTCATGGTCCCGAGCAAGACATGGCCGGATGTCGGACGGATCAGGCCGTCTGGCGAGGTAGTAGCGGTGATTGCCGAGCGGGCAGAGTGATCATTTGTCATTACGCAGGTGACGATAATCACTGACTGCCTCGTAAACCGCTTTACGCAAGCGGTTGATCCCACCGATCGGTCGATGCGGTTCAATGCCAAACCAAGGGTTGAACGACAGGTTATCGCATTGCAGATTCAACGCCGGGGTATCGAAATCCTGCGGCGGCAGGGTGACCCGCGCCACGGTTTCGAAGGGCGAATCCTGCTCGCGCCATTCAATGCTGGTGTCCTCGATCGGCATGTATTGATGGGCATCCTGACGCTGAATCTGCAGCACGAAGCAGGCGGGTACACGATCCGTCGACAGCTGCTGATTCAACGCGCTGCGCAGGAAGTTCGGCAGGTCGTGATTATGTTTGGGCAATGTGTACGCGGGGCAATTGTCCGGATCCGGCGCGACCCGGAATTTCGCATTCGCCTCACCGAATTTGTAGGGCGAAACCGAAAAGTAGGTCGTCGCCGTCGGGCTATCCGGCGGCGGCGACAAGGTTGCCAGCGCGATAAACAAATGGCGGATCTGCCAGGTGCGCGGGTCCCATCCGGGGAAAAACGCCATGACCTTTTTGCCGTCAGCCTGCGCTGCCACATTCTGACGGTACTCGGCGACATCGCTGACAAAAAAGTTCGGGTGGCTGAACATCACGAAATCCTGTTCAGGCTGTGCCTGGCGGTTGCCGAGCAGCTGTTTTCCCGAAACATCCAGCAGTTTGATTGCCATGCCTCTGGCGTCGCGGATGCTGTCGAACTGTGGGTAGGCATTGCCGTTGGACAGGCGAATCATCGCTTGCCAGGTTTTGCCGGGCTCACTGAACACGCCCTGTCGCAGCGACTGCGCCAGTTCCGGCAACACCTGCACCTGCGCCTTCACGCAACCATGAGCCTTGGCGTGTGCGTCGCGCAGATAGCGTGTGCCTTCGCGGTGCTGATCAACGATGCGCACGGCGGTCTGAATCACGTCTTGAGTCATCGCGGCTTCGCCGGGTGGAATCTGTTCCAGCGCTGAAACCGGGCCACGGTGTTGCCAGGCAAACCACGCCGTGGCGATGGCCCAGCCGAGCAGGCCGATGGCGGCCACAATCAGCAGCGTTTTGCCAAGCAAACGTCCTAGCCATAACCAGATTCTGGCCGACAACGGCAATTCTTTCTTGAAGGTCGAGATCATGGCAGTTGCGCCTCCAGTGGGCCGCCGAGGACTTTCAGGTACTCAAGAAGTGCCCAGCGTTCTTCGGGCTGCAATAGCCGACCAATCACGCCATTGCCGCGTTCGCCGGCACGAAACTCATGACCGCTGTTGTGGTTGCCAGTGATATGCGTGTCGAACAGGAAGCCATTGGTAAACGCTTCGGTGCGATAACCCAGATGGCGCGGATCGTACTCGAAGGTGCCTTTGAAGAAGGTTGTGGCGCGTTCATCCTGCGGCGACAGCAACTGATAAATGCTCGGCACCGAACCGTTGTGCAGAAACGGCGCAGTGGCCCAGACACCGGCCAGTGGGCGCGCCTTGTAAGCGACTTTTTCGCGTACGCCGATGGGCAGGCCGAAACCGTCCAACTGCGGTTTCTCCTGCGGCGTGACGTTGGCTTCGCGGTAGGCACGATCTTCGACGAAGGCGGTGACGTAAGCCAGGCCTTTGGCCACTGACAACTGGCTCAGATCCAGAGGTTCCTTGGGCGTCGGATGCAGTTTGACGTCCATGGTTTCGAGTTCTTTCAGATCCCATTGCAGGGCAGTCAGATCGAAACGGTGGCTGGCGATATTATTGGCGGCGGTCGGGTCGGTGCCGATGACATCGATCGGTAGCATGTGCAAATGCTGCACCCAGCGCTCACCTTCCTGCGTCTGGCGCGGTACGTGACAACCGGCGCAATTCTCGGCAAACAGCGTGCGCCCCTTGGCTGCCAGTGGTTTATCGATGGCGCCAAGCAGCTCCTCTGGCCAGGCGGGCGCCTTGAGCTTTTGCAGGGTTTCTTCGATCTTGTGCAAATCACGCACGCGCACGCTGGAGGCATAGCGTGCAGTGCCTTGCAGCGGCTGACCGTTGGTATCAAAAAAATTCAGGGTGGCGCCGACGCCCAATGCTTCGCCGATGTTGCGTGCCATCGGCTGCTGTGCGGAGCCGTTCCACTGCACCCAATCGAACGTCCACATGTCCCAGAGCTGCGGATAATCCACCGGGGCATTGGCCACGCGGTAGTTGGCGGGGGAAATCGCATCGCCAAACGTCGCATTGGCAATGCGTCCGAAGGCGTCGGCGCGGCCGGGACCTTCTTCGGTCGGATAGAGGCCGCGATGGGTATCGTTCCAGGCGACCTTGAGGAAGGTGTTCAGAGAGGTTTTGAAGTCTTTGCGCAATTGCTCGTGGCGCGCATTGTATTCGTCGCCCAACACGGTTCTGGCAAAGCGTTCGAATTTCCATGGGTTGTAGTAGGTCGAGGTCAGACTTGCCACCAAAGCCTGTCCGAAACTGCCGCCGCGTAAAGTAGGAACACTGGAAGGCAGCACATGTTGTGCAGTACCGCCGTCAATCCGTACGGCCTGGCCTTTGAAGCGCAATTCGCCGGTGTGGCAAGCGGCGCAAGTGATGTCCAGATATTGCTCGGAGCTGCCGGGATTCTGGTGCCGGGCAAAACCGACGGGGAGGTTACCCGGATTTTTCGCTGAGGCTTTCTGCTGCGGATCAATCAGAAAACCGAAACGCGCGAGGTAATCGGGTGAGGCGAAACGTCGCTCCGAGAAGGGCAGTTCCAACGCTTGGAACCACTCATAGCGCAGGCCTTTGACCTGCGTGCCCTGAGGCGTGAAATAGTAGGTTTGCCGGTCTTCGTCACTCCACTGATCGAGGTAATGCACCTGCTCGGCGGGGGAGTAGAAGGGCAATTTCGGGTTGGCGACGTAGTACAGCACCACTGCGAGGACGAGTCCCAGCAGCACGACGATCAGAATCAGCACACGGAATAGAAGGCGCAAGATAAACATCCTTGTCAAATTGTTCCGCTGTTATGCCTGAGCCTGCCCTATGCGGCAAGTGGCCATTACGCCAGATGATGCAAGAACAAACGACGCTGATTGTCGGGACAAGATGACAGAAGCTTCATCGTCGCTTCGCCGCAATGCGTTTTAATCCCTGAACTTATCGGAAGATTCCTGCTCTCATGCCGGTAGCCATTGGTCGTGGCGGCCTGATAAGCTCGCGGCTTTACTCGATTGCCCTTTCGGCGCATGAACAAGGAAATAGCATGAAACAGCATCGGTTGGCGGCGGCGGTTGCCCTGGTTAGCCTGGTCCTCGCGGGTTGTGATTCGCAGACCAGCGTAGAGCTGAAAACCCCGGCGCAAAAAGCTTCCTACGGTATCGGCCTGAACATGGGCAAGAGCCTGGCTCAGGAAGGCATGGATGATCTGGACTCCAAAGCGGTAGCCCAGGGCATCGAAGATGCCGTCGGCAAGAAAGAACAGAAGCTGAAAGACGAAGAACTGGTCGAAGCTTTCGCCGCGCTGCAAAAGCGTGCTGAAGAGCGTATGGCCAAGATGAGCGAAGAGTCGGCTGCGGCTGGCAAGAAGTTCCTCGAAGAAAACGGCAAGAAGGCGGGTGTAACCACCACCGCTTCCGGCCTGCAATACGAAGTGGTCAAGAAAGCTGACGGCCCACAGCCTAAGCCGACTGACGTAGTGACTGTTCACTACACCGGCAAGCTGACCAACGGCACCGTATTCGACAGCTCCGTCGAGCGCGGCAGCCCGATCGATCTGCCGGTAAGCGGCGTGATCCCGGGTTGGGTTGAAGGTCTGCAACTGATGCACGTTGGCGAGAAGTACAAATTGTACATCCCTAGCGATCTGGCTTACGGCGCTCAGTCGCCAAGCCCGGCAATCCCGGCCAACTCGGTTCTGGTCTTCGACCTGGAACTGCTGGCCATCAAGGATCCAGCCAAAGAAGCTGCTGCTGCCAAGTAATTGGCAAAGGCTTCAACAACAACGCCTCGCTTATGCGGGGCGTTGTTGCATCTGGAGTCTGGCAAGGGTAAACAGAGCGAACCGATGGCAGCCGGGAGAGTCATAGCCAATGAGACTGCCATCGCTAGCCGCCCTGAGCAGCCAAGTCAATGAAATATTGGGGTTTTTTATGTGAGTAAAAAACGCCCGATCTGAGCGCAGCCCTTATGAAACGGGGCTTCCAGCGCTGAAATGCAGCTCTGTTCACAAGGTTATCCACAATTTGTGTGGATAACATTTCAACGGGAGGAATAGATGAAAGCTCCGTGGAATTTTGCTCGATTCCTGCCCTTGGCCGGCCGCCTGCTGGCGCGCGGGCGTTTGCCGACCTTGCTGTTTGCGGTCGCCAGCAAAGGCGCCGCGCAAGGCAATCGTCTCGGTAAACTTAAGGATGATTTACGTTTGCTCCAGGCGCTGTGCCTGGCTTATTGGCGCGGCGAGTATCGGGCCATCAGTGGCAAGGCACTGGTTTCGGTGGTGGCGGGTTTGATGTACTTCCTCAGCCCGGTGGATGCGATTCCGGATTTCATCCCTGTATTCGGCATGCTCGACGACATCGCCGTCCTCGCCTGGCTGATGAAAACCCTCGACGATGAACTCAATGCCTTCCGCCTCTGGCGCAATCGCCAGCAACCGGAAAAACTCGCGGTGGTCGAACGGCTGCCCGATACCCCTGAACAACTGCAACTTCAGGGGCCGAAAAAGCCCTGATTCATTCAGTCTGCCTGTAGATAGATACCCCCCGCGACCTTGGCCGCTGTTAGGATTACACTTCTAGGGAAAAGTGCCGACTCGCTAAGTGTTGTTGTCCTACGGGGTAGTCATGGATATTCAGATAATTGCACGCGATGGCGAACCCGAATACGCGGTTCTGCCGTGGGCTCAGTATCAGGCTCTACTAAAAGCAGCAGGCATCAACGAAGCACCGTCGCGTCCGGCAGCCACGCCGATCGCGGCCTCACCAGACACGATTCTTCCGGGTCTGGATCAACTACGCAGTTTGCGCGAAGGGAAGGGCATCGCCATTGAGGCGTTGGCCCGCACGGTAGGCATCAGCCCGTCATATCTGGCCATGATCGAAAGTGGCGAGCGTCGGCCCGACGCCGCGATTCGCCGCAGCCTGGCCTGGGAATTGACGGTGCCAGGGTGGAGGGATGAATCGTGAGCGTACGCATCAGTCGTCAACATTGGGACGGATTGCTCGGAGAACTGGATCAGGCGCGCCGCCAGCGCCATCTGCTGACTTATCGGGCCTTGCTCGAGCGGTTGCAATTGCCGACACCGGCCATGCAAACCTTGACTGCCGCGCTTGAGCATCTGGCCGCGCTGGATGCCAAGGCCGAACAACCGTTGCGCAGTTCACTGGTGATCAGCCAAGGCGCGAGTCGCCTGCCACGCACCGGTTTCTTTGAATGTGTTGAACGTCTGGGGCGTTTTCACGGGCCGTCTGATGGCGTTGCCGCCGCCTCTTGGCACGCCTCGGAAGTCGTCCGGGTTTTTGAATACGAGTACCCGGAATCGGCGGAGGCCTGAGTGTTTTTACGACTCAAGGCGCGGGTCAGTTACTGGCTGGCCCGCAGGCTGTTTCACTGGTCATGGTTTGTTCGCCAACCGCGCGGCTGGCGCTGGCTCGAAGGTCAGTTTGCGCGTATGGCCAACCTCGGCGATGTCGATGCGCAAAGCTTCTATGGGCATATCCTGACCTTTCGTGGCGTCGGCCTGGGCGCACGTGAAGAAGGTGTGCGCCTGTTGCGGCTGGCGGCCCTCGCGGGTGATGGCAAAGCGGCTTACCAGGTCGGAGTGATCAGCCTGACCGGGACACCGAGCAAACCGCCGGATCCTGTTGAAGCCGCACGCTGGTGGAGCATCGCTGCCAAGGCGGGGCACCCGTTGGCTGAGCTCAAGTTGAAAGAGCTGAGTACTCGCGACTCAACACTGTAAATCCTGTTATGTCTGCTCAAATAAACGCGGCGTGAGGTTTTCCTCACGCCGCGTTTGCGTTTGTGTGCACCTGTTTATCTATGAGTGATTTATTACAGACAAGTCCTACAGTCATCGCCTACTTGCCTGACTTCTTTCCTGATTGATCCCCCGCACAGTTCCCGCGCCTAATTTTTTGCGCGAGGGAACGCTCATGTTTGATCCGC
Source organism: Pseudomonas sp. CH61 (assembly GCF_059429415.1). Taxonomy (NCBI): domain Bacteria; kingdom Pseudomonadati; phylum Pseudomonadota; class Gammaproteobacteria; order Pseudomonadales; family Pseudomonadaceae; genus Pseudomonas; species Pseudomonas sp. CH61. The sequence continues at coordinate 1,142,357 of NZ_CM182098.1, forward strand.
TTATTCAGTCCACTTCGCACACCCGCGTGCGCTGATGGAAGCCGTCACCCGCATCGAGCAAGCACTCGACAGCTTTCCCGCCACCCTCAGTATTTACCGTGAACAGCTCAGGCATTGGGCCAGTCGAGCGGCGGACAAGGTCAGCCACGCCGCAGATCTGCCGTCACTGATGGGTATGGAGCGGATCATTCGCTTCGGCTCCGATAGCACTGTCGTCAGCAGCACCGACAACGAGTTTTTCTCCGGCGTCGTCCAGTGCCCGAAGGGCGGGGTGATGGAGATCGAGAGCAAGTTTGAATCGGTATACGACATTGCGCTGGGCAACATCGTGGTCGATGTGATCGCCATGGATGGTGGTGAAACCACCCCCATCACCCTTGATGCGCAAGGCAAGGGCTCTTTCAAAGGAGTACCTGGAAAGTTCTATCGGGTGCTGGTGCACAGCGATGTCACTGAGAGTCAGGTCGAGGATCTTTTCAAAGCCTATGACGGTCTGACCGCTGAGCTGGATGGCTGGCTGCGCAGTGAGTGGCAGGGTTTCAAACCGCAGTGGTCGCAGTCGGTGGCGACGGCGGCGGGCAACGGCATGCTCGCCGGGAGCTGGGCGGCGATCGAGGGGGTGTGGGACAGCATTGGCCTGCTGTCGGACATTCTCAAGGATCCCGGAGCGTTCGCCGAGCGGCTGGGTGAGGGCGCCACGCAGTTGATGGCGCTGGCGGCGACCGCCCCCGACGTCATGGAAAAGCTTCAATTGCTGGTCAGTGACGAAGCTGCACTGTGTTTATTGCTGCGCACGGCCAGCCTTTGGCTGGAGATGCTGCCACCCAGTGAGGTCGCCGGTAAAACCGCTGAAGCGGCATCGATGATGATGGTGCAGTTGCTCATCGATGTGCTGATCAGCGTCGTCTTGACGTTCGTCAGTGGTGGCGCAGGCATCGCTTATCTGACGCTGCGTCTGGCGGATCGCGCCGTGCAGTTGCTGTCGGCGGTGAAGCGTTTGGTGAAGGCGATGTTCGGCATCGTCGAAGGGTTCATCAAATACGTCGATCAATACAAAGCCGTTGCCGCCCGCGGAATCGCGGCGGGTGTGAAAAAGGGCCGGATGCAATTGCGCTGGAATGCGCAGCGCAACACCTTGTTGAAGAAAGACGAACATCACGACGACTCGCCGGATCAGGCGAAAAACCCCAACGGCGACAGCGCTGATTGTGTGCCGCGTACCTGCACCAACGGTTGTCCGGTGTCGATGGTCACCGGTGAAGAACTGCTGACCCTGAACGATGCGCTGCTCGATGGCGTGTTGCCGTTTGAGTTCACGCGGTTGTATCGCTCGAGCGCCGTCGAGATTGATGACGGGCTCGGGTTTGGCTGGAGTCATTCGCTGGCGCATCGGCTGGTCTTTGAAGGCGACTTTGTGGTCTGGGTCGATCACGAAAACCGCCGTACGCGGTTTCCGTTGCCGAGTATTGAACGGCCGGCGATTCACAACAGCCTGTCGCGGGCGGCGATTTTCCTGGGTGATGAACCGGAGGAACTGATCCTCGCGCTGGCCGGGGAAACGGCGCGGTTCTATCACTTTCGCGCAGGACGGCTGACGGCGATCAGCGATGCCTATGGCAATCGTCTGACGGTGCAGCGCGATCGCTCTGACCGGGTGCAACGCCTGGATAACGGCGCCGGGCGCTCGCTGCTGTTGCGCTATGACCGTGCGCAGTTGCTCGGCGTGGATTATCAGGTGTTTCGCGACGGCGCCTGGAGTACCGAGCAAGCGCTGGTCAGTTATCGCTACGACGCCTATCAGCACCTGATCGAAGCGAGCAACGCCGTCGGTGACAGCGAGCGTTACGACTACGACGACGCCCACGTGATCCTGCAGCGGCAACTGGCCGGCGGCGCGAGTTTTTTCTGGGAGTGGGAGCGGTCGGGGAAATCCGTGCGTTGCGTGCGTCACTGGGCCTCGTTCTCGCAGATGGACACGCGCTACGTCTGGAATGACGACGGCAGCGTGGCGGTGCATTACGTCGACGGCACCGAAGAAACGTACGTCCACGACGAGCGTGCGCGGCTGGTGCGCAAGGTCGAGGCCGACGGTGGTGAACAGCTCAAGGCCTATGACTCCTCGGGGCGCTTGATTGCCGAGCAGGATGCGTTGGGTGCCGTCACCGAATACCGCTACGACGAGGTCGGACGGCTGATTGCGCTGATTCCCCCGGATGAGGCGCCCACGTCCTACGAGTATCGCAACGGTTTCCTGCACAAACGCTCTCGCGGTGACGCGGTGTGGATCTACCGGCGCAATGTCGAGGGCGATGTCACCGAAGCGGTCGACCCCGATGGTCAGGTCACCCATTACTACTACGACACCCGGGGTCAGTTGCTGTCGATCCGCTACCCGGACAGCAGCCGGCATCGGCTGGTCTGGAATGCCCTCGGCCAGTTGACCGAAGAAACGCTGCCCGACGGTGGCGTGCGGCGTTTTTCCTACGACGCACTGGGTCGGCGGACCACCACCGCCGACGAACACGGTGCAGTCACCCGTCAGCATTGGGACGCCGTTGGCCGACTGATTCAGACGACTTTTCCTACCGGCAGCACTCGCGCCTACAGCTATGGCGCCTACGGTCAGGTCACTGCCGAGCGCGATGAACTCGGGCGCATCACCCGCTACGAATACGACGATGACCTGCACTTGGTCTCGCGGCGGATCAACCCCGACGGCACGCGGGTGCAGTACCGCTACGACCATGCGCAACTGCTGCTCACCGAGATCGAAAACGAGTCCGGGGAAAAATACCGGCTCGATTACACGCCGACCGGGCTGATTCGTCAGGAAAGCGGTTTTGATGGCCGGCGCACGGCGTATGCCTATGACCTCAACGGCCATCTGCTGGAAAAGACCGAGTTCGGTGATGACGGCTCTTGTTTGCTCACTGCGTATGAGCGCGATGCTGCCGGGCGTCTGCTGATCAAGACCCTGCCCGACGGCCTCAAGGTCACCTACCAATACGACCGTCTCGGCCGTTTGATTGGCGTCGACGACGGCCAGCAACACCCACTGGCCTTCGAGTACGACCGTCAGGACCGGTTGATCACCGAGCATCAGGGCTGGGGCACCCTGCGTTACCGCTACGACGCCTGCGGCCAGCTCAAGCGCATGCGCCTGCCGGACAACAGCGTGCTCGACTACCGCCACGCCAAGGGCGGCGCGCTGACCGACATCGACCTCAACGGCGCGCCGCTGACCCGTCACGTCTACCAGTCCGGGCGCGAACGGCAACGTCAGCAGGGCCTGCTGCTCAGCGAATACTCCTACGACGATCAGGGACGATTACTCGCCCACGCCGTAGGTCATCAACGCGATTCGCTGTACCGCCGCGATTATGCCTACAGCGCCAACGGCAATCTCGCGCACATCGCCGACAGCCGCCACGGTCAACGCACCTACGGCTACGACGCCCTCGACCGCCTGATCCGCGTACGCCACTCACGCGACGAACTGCCGGAAAGCTTCGCCCACGACCCGGCCGGCAACCTGCTGATGCAGGACCGTCCCGGCCCGAGCCAGATCAAGGGCAATCGCCTGCTGATGCAGGGCGATCGTCATTACGACTACGACGCCTTCGGCAACCTGATCCGCGAACGCCGTGGCCGCGCGCAGACACTCGTCACCGAATACCGCTACGACAGCCAGCACCGCCTGATCGGCCTGACCCGCCCCGACGGCCAGACCGCGTCTTACAAGTACGACGCCTTCGGCCGACGCATCAGCAAAACCGTCGGTGACGCCACCACCGAATTCTTCTGGCAAGGCGATCACCTCATCGCCGAAAGCAGCGAAAGCGAATACCGCAGCTACGTCTACGAACCCGGCACCTTCCGCCCCCTCGCGCTGCTCGACGGCAAAGGCCCGAAAAAAGCCTGCCCGTTCTACTACCAACTCGACCACCTCGGCACCCCGCAGGAGCTGACCGACTACAGCGGCGACATCGTCTGGTCCGCGCGATACGACGCCTACGGCAAAGTCGCCGCACTGACCCTCGCCGGCGAGGACTACCTGAACCAGCCGCTGCGCTTTCAAGGGCAGTACTTCGATGCGGAAAGCGGCCTGCATTACAACCGGCATCGGTATTACGACCCGCGGTTGGGACGGTATTTGACGCCGGATCCGATCAAGTTGGCCGGTGGCTTGAATCAGTACCAGTACGTGCCGAATCCGACGGGGTGGGTGGATCCGTTGGGGTTGAGCTCCAACTGCCCGCCGCCGAATAAGCCTGGGTGTGAGGTGCCGGGTGGGGTTGGTGGGGCTAAGGTAGATGAGGGGGAGCCAGCGCTGCCGACGCCAAAATTAAGCGCGAGTGAAGCTGCGAAGAGAGAGATTGTGAGGCTAAACAACAGTCAGGGGATGCATATGGTTGGCAAGCATGACCCCGAGTTAACAGATGAAAAATTTAAACAAAGAGCTATTGATGGAACGGACCCTATCACGGGTCAACAAAGAAGAGGTCGAAATGCTGGTATAGGCAATCCGAGCTCAAGATTTTACAGTTGGGAAATAATGCTTGAAGCCTATGTCCTCGCAACAACCAGGGTTGAACACGGGCTTCCTCGTTACACCGGCCAGGATAATCAGGGCGCCAACGTTGTAAAGATGAGGCTTCCTGACGCTGGGGAAGGTTACAAGCCAAATAGAAGGGATAAAGAAAATCCTAGATTAGTTACCAATATGGGTGGGTTCGAAATGAAATTCGATCCAATTACAGAAGTGCCATTTACTCTTTATCCGACTGAGTGATTTATGTTAATTGATCCTGAAACGTCGAAGCCATATCTACCTAGTCCCGCATATTTTTTGTGCTGTTTTGATGTTTATGATCGGGAGGAAACCTTGGGTGAGGAGCTTGAAAAATATAATCCGAATGCTGCAGTAGATAGGGAAAGGCTTATTTTAAAGTATTGCATGCCTATGAAGCGCTCGTATCGGCAAAAATTCTTACTTGTAGAATGTTTGAAGCTTGCGTTGCTAGAAGAAGACTACGACTTTCAATCACTTTTCCAATACGACCCTGAAGCCTATTCATCATTTCCGGATGGTTGGGATGAGATGGATAATTCAAGGGTTTTTTTTGAAGATATATATCGGCTAGCCATGGTTGAATGGGCCGCGGATTTGAGTAAGGCAAGTTTGGAAGATCAAGCGACGTGGTAAATGAGTTTAGTAAATTATGCTGTTGTGGTGGAGTAGTGACGGAAAATGTTTAGAGGCGTATACAGTTCACAGTTTGCAAGTCATCGAGCACAGTTGAATGCTTATAACAAAGCGATGACAAGAGAGGCAAGCAAGATGTCGCGATTTACGGGTGAGGACAGAATGGGTAATTTGGTTGTGAGAATGGCTGCCGAAAATGTCGGGCGAGGATATGAACCTAATCCATTAGACCCATTAGAGCCTCGCTTCATTGAAAAAATGAATGGGTTTGAAATGAAGTTTGACTTTGAAACGTTGAGCCCTATCGCCCTGTATCCGGTGGAGAATGTTTGATGTTGATGCATCCCTATCTTGATGTCCCATATAATCCCCAGCTGAAACACTTTCTTGGTGGGTTCGATATATACGATCGCGAGGAGACGCTGGGCTCGGAGTTGGCGGAGTACGATCCTGAGTGTCCTGCGGATCGAGTGAGTTTGATATATAAGTTTATTGTGAAAAGATTTTCTGGTTTGACTTATCGGCACAAGTTTGTCTTGTTTTTCGTGTTGGGTGAGGCTCTGAATGGCGAAATAAGTGATCTTGCTGAAGTTTTTAAACATGATCCTTTTTCTCATTCGTTGCTTCCATTTGGTTGGAACGAAATGAAAGATCCGAAGAGTTTTTTTGAACATATATACTCTATCCTGTCCGAAGTCTGGGTTGATGATTTATATCTAGCCAGTCAGGAAGACTACTCAACGTGGTAGCCGGCATTAGAAGCAGAACCTAGAGTGACTTTACTGACCCCTTCGCGAGCAAGCCTGTTCGCACAGGGATCTGTGTGTTTGGGGGGAATCAACGTTGTCCGATTAGTTGCGATGGGTGGAGGTCTGGAGCGGTGAGACTATCAATCACATGCACGCTATACCCCGGAACATTCTTCGCATGATGCTTCGCCTGGGAAGCCATTTCCGCGAGTTGACTGGCGTCGAGTTGTGCGCAGGCCTCGGGGTGTAGGTGCACCACTCCAATGGACAGCGACAACAACGGAAACTCCTGCCGCACCCCTTGGCGATTCGGCGCAATAAAACATCCCGCCTCAAGGTGTTCAGGCCGGTAGAAGCGCCGGCACTGACTCTGGAAGTCATCAAGCAACTGATTAAGTCTTTTGCGCCAGTCTTCCGGGCCTAGGACGAGCAGGAAGTCGTCACCGCCGATATGGCCAACGAAGTCACGGGTCGGGTCCACCCGCTCGTTGAGGCATTGCGCCAAACACAGCAGAACTTCATCGCCGCGCCCGTAGCCGTAGATATCATTGAAGGGTTTAAAGCTATCGATGTCGACATAGCAGATGACTGACTCGCGGCCTTGTTGCAGCAGGCGAGTCAGACATTGCTGAATCGGCACATTACCCGGCAGCAAGGTCAGCGGGTTGGCATAACGAGCCTGTTGAATTTTCAGCTCGGTGATTAGTTTAAGCACGTCGATCACCCGGCCAAGACCCAGGTAGCTGCCGTTGAGGGTGATGATGAAGTCTTCTTCGATGCGTTGGCGGGCGCGGCTGGTGATCAGGCGGCTGACCTGTTGCAGCGACTGGCTCATTTCCACGGCGAGGAAATCGTCGTTCATCAGGCGGCTGATCGGTTTGCGCGCGAACAGGTCGGTGGCGAACGGTTTGAGCAGGGCATCCGATAACGAGTGGCGGTGGACGATGCCGCAGGGTTGGCCTTGTTCGTCGAGTACTGCCAGTGAGTTGAGATTGGCCTGGCGGCGGAAGGCTTCCAGTACGGTGGCGGTTGGTGTGTCGCGACGCACGGCCGGTTGGTCGTTGAGCAGGGCGCTGAGGTCGCTGCCTTCGTCGTTCAGCGCAACGCTGCTGCTGTCGTGTTTGGGCATCAAGGCGCGTGCATCGCGTGGTGGGTGTTCTTGGGGGCGGCCGAGCAGGTAGCCCTGCACCAGATCAACGCCCATTTCAGTCAGCACTGCGAGTTCTTCCGGCAACTCGATGCCTTCGGCAATGACTTGTGCGCGTGAGGCTTTGGCGATTTGCAGGATCGAGCCGACGAACTCGCGCTTCAGCGCGTCCTGATGAATGCCATCGATGAAGTGGCGATCGATCTTCACGTAGTCCGGGCGCAGTTCTGACCACAGACGCAGGCTTGAGTAGCCGGCACCGAGATCATCCAGCGCAATGGAAAACCCCATCGCCCGATAGTAATGCAGGGCCGTTTGCAGCAACTGGAAATCGTCGATGGGTGTCTGTTCGGTCAGCTCGATGACCACCTGACTCGGCGGAATGCCGAAATCCTGCAGCAGCTGCAACGTGCGCCCCGGTTGATGGGCGGCTTCCAGCAAGGATTCCGGCGAGACGTTAAGAAACAGTTTGCCCGGCAGTTGCTGCTCGTTGAAGCGACGGCAAGCGCTCTGGCGGCAGGCGATCTCCAGTTCGCTCAAACGCCCGGCCTGACGTGCCACGGCGAACAGCGCGATCGGCGAGTGGAGAGGACTGTTGGAAGGGCCGCGCGTGAGGGCTTCGTAGCCGAGAATGCGCCGTTCCGAGAGAGAGATGATCGGTTGGAACAGGCTGTGTAAACCGCTTTGAGTCAGGATCGAGCTCAAGGCACTCAGCTGTTCGGTCGTGGTCATGGCAATCTCTGGCGATAAAAAAAGGACTGGGAGCGCTCTCGATGAAGAGAGTTGCTCCCAGTCCTTTATTGCACGACAGAATGATGACTGTTTGATGACGATCCGGGGATCGTCAGCATTAAATTGCCATCACCTTACTTCTTGGCCACCTGATTGCTCAGCTTCAGGTAATCCAGCAGCACGCGCCCGGTTTCGCTCAGGTAGGCATCGTCTTCTGGTTTGACCTTGTCCGGATCGGCAGCCGCAAGGGCGTCTTCGTCTTCTTTCTTCAGCTCTTTGAGCGGTTCTTCGCCTTTGGCTTTGCGACGGATGTTTTCCATCGTCAGTTGCTTGGCGTCGATGTCGTTGTGCTGGGCACGGCGCTCGGCTTCGTTGAGGCTGACGGTTTTTTCTTCCATCAGTTTCTGCGCCAGGGCCAGCTTGTCACGGATGAACACAAACTCGGCATCCTTGGCGGTGCGCGTGTCATGTTCGGACTTGAGCTGGGCCAGGAACGGTTTGAACGGATCGGCCGCCGGTTTGATTGCCGCGCGGATGGTGTCCCACGGCATGGCTTCCGGCAGTGCGCTCTCGCCAATTTCCTTGGTGTCGATCAGCGACGGATAGTCGATGTCCGGCAACACGCCCTGATGCTGGGTGCTCTGACCAGAGACCCGGTAGAACTTGGCCAGGGTCAGTTTCAGTTCGCCATGGTTCAGCGGCTGAATGGTCTGCACGGTGCCTTTACCGAAGGTCTGGCCACCGATGATCAGTGCGCGGTGGTAGTCCTGCATGGCACCGGCGAAGATCTCCGAAGCCGAGGCGGACAAGCGGTTGACCAGCAACGCCATCGGGCCTTTGTAGAACGCGCCCGGGTTTTCATCTTCGAGTACGTCGACACGGCCATCGGCATTACGCACCAGTACGGTCGGGCCTTTGTCGATGAACAGACTGGTCAGCTCGGTGGCCTCCTGCAGGGAGCCGCCGCCGTTGTTGCGCAGGTCGATGACCACGCCGTCGACTTTGTCTTTCTGCAGCTCGGTGAGCAGCTTCTTGACGTCGCGAGTGGTGCTCTTGTAATCCGGATCACCGGCACGGAAAGCCTTGAAGTCGAGATAGAAAGCCGGGATCTCGATCACGCCGAGTTTGTAGTCCTTGCCGTCCTGTTTCAGGTTGAGCACGGACTTCTTCACGGCCTGGTCTTCGAGCTTCACCGCTTCACGGGTGATCGGCACGATCTTGGTGGTCTGGTCGTTCGGCGCATTGCTCGCCGGAATCACTTCCAGACGCACCACGGTGCCTTTCGGGCCACGGATCAGTTTGACCACTTCGTCGAGACGCCAGCCGACCACGTCGACCATTTCCTTGTTGCCTTGGGCAACGCCGATGATCTTGTCGGCCGGGGCGACCTGTTTGGTCTTGTCGGCCGGGCCCGCCGGCACCAGACGCACGACTTTCACCTGGTCGTTGTCGCTCTGCAACACGGCACCGATGCCCTCGAGGGACAGGCTCATGTTGATGTCGAAGTTTTCCGCGTTATCCGGCGACAGATAGTTGGTGTGCGGATCGTAGGACATGGCGAAGGTGTTGATGTACGCCTGGAAGATGTCTTCCGGACGGGTCTGGTCCAGGCGCGCCAACTGGTTCTTGTAGCGCTTGGTCAGGGTTTCCTGGATCTGCTTCGGCTCTTTGCCGGCGATCTTCATCCGCAGCACTTCGTCCTTGACGCGTTTGCGCCACAGGTCGTCGAGTTCAGCGGTGGATTTGAGCCAAGGGGCGTCCTTGCGATCGATCAGCAAGGTTTCCTTGGTGGTGAAGTCCATCTTGTCGACGCCTTTGTTCAGCTCGGCAAGGGCGAAGTCCAGACGCGACTTGACGCGGTCCAGATAGCGCTTGTAGATGGTGAACCCGGCGTTGAGGTCGCCGCTTTTGAGGAAATCGTCGAACTGGGTCTTCCACTTGTCGAATTCGCTGATGTCACTGGCCATGAAGTAGCTGCGCGACGGATCCAGCAGCTTGAGGTAGCTGTCGTAGATGATCACCGAGCGCGCATCGTCGAGCGGCGGCTTGCTGTAGTGGTGACGCTTGAGCAACTCGACGACGTTCAGGCTGGCGATGACTTCATCGCGATCAGGCTGCAATTTGTCCCAGCTGTTGGCTGCGAATGTATTGCCCGACACCGGCAACAAACCGATACCGATGAAAAGAGCGAGGGCGGTGCTGGGGAGCAAATGCTTCATGCTGATTCGACGCGGGGACAATTGATAACGCATATTAGGCCGTCTTTGAAGTCGCCGGTTCTACGAGAGCCGGTCGCATAATGCAAAAAGCCCGGCGCTACAGCTTCGGGCTCAGTCCAGACTCACTATGGAGGCACTGTGAAGGCATTGCAAGGCGTTGACGGTCAAGTGGCATGGGTTGAAGAGCCGAGTCCTACGTGCGATGTAGGACAAGTCCGCATTCGAGTGGCAGCAGCGGGCCTCAATCGCGCCGATTTATTACAGAAAGCAGGGCTCTATCCGCCACCACCAGGGGCCAGCCAGGTACTCGGTCTTGAGTGCTCCGGGGTGATCAGCGAGGTCGGCGCGGGCAGTGCCTGGCAGGTCGGCGATCGGGTTTGCGCCTTGCTGGCCGGGGGCGGCATGGCCGAAGAGGTGGTCGTCGACGGGCGGCACGTGCTGCCGGTTCCCGAAGGCGTCTCGCTGATCGAGGCGGCAGCATTGCCCGAGGTTTATGCAACAGTCTGGCTGAATGTGTTTCAACTTGCGGCGCTCAAACCGGGTGAGAAAGTTCTCTTGCACGCCGGCGCAAGTGGAATCGGTTCAGCCGCCATTCAGTTGTGCAAGGCGTTCGGCAATCCGTGTTGGGTCAGCGTCGGTTCGTCCGAGCGTTTGGCCTACTGTGAGGCGCTGGGTGCGCAGGGCGGGGTGCTGCGCACCGATGATCTGGAGAGCCTGCGTGATTTCGGGCCGTTCAATGTGATTCTCGATCCGGTCGGCGGCAATTATTCGGCGCTGAACCTCAAGCTGACGGCGCTGGACGGGCGTTGGGTGTTGATCGGTTTGATGGGCGGCCGTGAGGCCAAGCTGGATCTGGCGCAGGTGTTGGCCAAGCGTGTGCAGCTGCTGGGCTCGACGTTGCGCAGTCGTGACGATCAGTTCAAGGCGGATCTGTTGAGTGATCTGGGTCAGCAGGTGTGGCCGCTGTTTGCTGAAGGGCGGTTGAGTCCGCAGTTGGCCAAGGCGTTTGCGGTGAAGGATGCCGAAGCGGCTTTTGCCGAGTTGGCGAGTAATACCGTTTCTGGAAAATTGGTATTGGTGATCGACGAAAGTCTGAGCTGAGATCAAGGCAAAAAGCCCCTCACCCTAACCCTCTCCCAAAGGGAGAGGGGACTGACCGGGTTGTTCGGTCAAGCTACATCGACCTGACACCTCGAGGCGAACTCGGGTTCGGGATGTCAGCCTGTCTGCAATTGCAGATTAAATCTTTGTCATTTCCAGAGATGGATTGGCCAGCCGGCTTTTTCCGCGTGCTCCAGCAGCACCGGGTCCGGATTGACCACGTGCGGGAAATCTACCTTCAAAAGCAACGGCAGATCATTGCGTGAGTCGGAATAGAAACTCGCACCTTCCAGGTTCTCTTCTTCAGCATCCAGCCATTCCAGCAAGCGAGTGATTTTACCTTCGCGGTAGGTCAGGGTGCCGACGGTATGGCCGCTGTAAACGCCGTGCGCGACTTCCAGTTCAATCCCCAGAACTTCATCAATGCCCAATCGATCGGCAATCGGTCTGACCAGATGCGTGCCCGACGCCGAGATCACCAGAATGCGGTCGCCGGCCTTACGGTGGGCGGCGATGGTTTTGGTCGCGTCGCTGAAGATGATCGGTTCGATGAAGTCTTCAACCCATGGCCCGACCAGGTGTTCGACTTCTTCCGGCGTACGCCCGATCAACGGCTCCAGGCTGAATTCCATGTAGTCTTCCATGCGCAATTTGCCATGGCTGTAGGCGTCCATCAGTTCGTTGTTCTTGCGCATGAACGACTCGGGATCGACCCAGGCGAGGCGCCCCATCTGCTCGCTCCAGAGGGTGGCGCAGTCGCCGTGGATCAAGGTTTCGTCCAGATCAAAAATTGCCAGGGCCATCAGTGCAGTTCTCTCTTCAACGTCAGCAAAGTCATCAGGCTACCTTACACAGGGCCGTCGGATCGATGGAAAGCGCCAGACGCTGACCGTCGGGATGCAGATCGGCCGCCGAGCGGTTAAGCACATCCACCACCAGTTCCACGCCACGCGCTTCGATGCGATAGCGGATGACGTTGCCAAGAAGGCTGTGGCTGCGGATCTGCGCGTCGAGTTCGCCTTCCAGGCTCAGTTCGATGGCTTCCGGGCGAATGGCGATGCGGTGGTTGATCGGGCGCTGCAACAGCTTCGATGCGTCGTCGGCATCAAGCAGGTTGTAGTTGCCGATGAAGCCGGCGGCGAACACATCGACTGGCGCGGTGTACAAGGTTTCGGCGTCGCCGCTCTGGACGATTTTTCCCTGATTCATCAGGAAAATCCGATCTGACATGGTCAGCGCTTCTTCCTGATCGTGGGTGACGAAAATCGTCGTCAGGCCGAGTTCGCGCTGAATCTGGCGGATCTGTTCACGCAGGTGCTTACGAATGCGCGCATCCAGTGCCGACAGCGGCTCGTCCAGCAGCAACAAACGCGGACGTGTGACCAGCGAGCGGGCGAGGGCCACGCGCTGACATTGGCCTCCGGACAATTGATGCGGATAGCGACTGGCGAAGTCGTTCAGTTCAACCAGTTTCAACACCTCGGAAACGCGTTTATGGCTGTCGTCGGCATTGACCTTCTGCATGCGCAAACCGAAGGCGACGTTCTGTTCGACGGTCATGTTGGGGAACAGCGCATAACTCTGAAACACCATGCCGATCCCGCGTTTCTGCGGACTCAATGGCACGATATCGACGCCATCCAGCAGGATCTTTCCGCCATCCACCGGCGTCAGGCCGGCGATGCAACGCAGCAGGGTGGACTTGCCGCAACCGGACGGGCCGAGCAGGGTGACGAACTCGCCTTTGTTGATTTCGCAGTCGATGTCGCTGAACACCGTGGTGCCGGCGTAGCTTTTCTGCAGGTGTTGGACGCTGACATAGCTCATTCGCTTTTGTCCTTGTTCAAGATGTTGGCGATCCAGGTCAGGACCAGCACGAAAAAGAAATACGAGATGACCAGCGCACTGGTGAAGTGGCCGCTGCTGTTACGCATGTTGTTCAGATAAACCTGCAGGGTTTCGTAGCGAGTGCCGACCAGAATATTGGCGAAGACGAACTCACCAAACAGGAACGAGAACGACAGCAGCAAGGCGACCATCAGGCCTTTGCGCAGGTTCGGCAGCACCACCAGAAACGCTGCCTGAAAGGTGCTGGCGCCGAGCAGTTGTGCGGCGTCCATCAGGTCGCGCAGGTTGATCGCTTGCAGGTTGTTGGTGATTGCCCGGTACATGAACGGCAGGGCCACGGTGAAGTAGCAACCGATCAGAATCCACGGCGTGCCGACCATCGCCATCGGCCCGGAACCATAGAGCTGCAACAGACCCACCGACGACACCACCGGCGGCACCGCGAAGGGCAGCAGGATGAGGATGTTCATCAGCGCATCGAGTTTCGGGAAGTGGTAATGCACCACGAACAGCAGCGGCAGGATCAGCACCACCGACAGCACCAGCGCGCCGACGCACACCAGCAAAGACTGACCGAACGCGTGAAGAAAGCGCGGATCGCTCCACAACTGGATGTACCACTTTAAGGTGAAGCCGCTGGGCAGGATGGTCGCTGACCAACTGCTGGCGATCGAATAAACCAGCGTGCCTACGAGTGGTAGCAAGAGGATCGCGAACAGCAGATAAACCACGACGCGGTGGTAGAGGCCGGCCGGGCCGGATTCAGCGCGAGACATGGTAGCTCCTCTTCAACAGCAGTTGATGCACGACGGTGACGATGGTCATCAACGCCACCAACACCACGGCCAAAGCGCTGGCCAGATTCGGATCGAGGGAAATATCGCCGGAGACCATCGCTGCAATACGGATCGGCAGGACGTTGAAGTTGCCCGTCGTCAGTGCATACACCGTGGCGTAGGCGCCGAGGGCGTTGGCCAGCAGGATCACGAAGGTGCCGAGCAACGCCGGGGTCAGCACCGGCAAACCGATGTGTCGCCAGAACTGCCAGCCGTTGGCGCCAAGCAACGCGGCCGACTCGCGCCAGTCTTCACGCAAGGCGTCGAAGGCCGGGTAGAGCAGCAGCACGCCAAGCGGAATCTGGAAATAGGTGTAAAGGATGATCAGCCCGGTTTTCGAGTACAGGTTGAAATCCTGAATGATCCCGGACTGCTTCAACATGATGGTGATACTGCCGTTGAAACCGAGCAGGATGATGAACGCGAACGCCAGCGGTACACCGGCGAAGTTGCTGGTCATGTTGGCGAAAGCGTTCACAAAGTTGCGCAGTTTCGAGTCGACCCGGCGTAGCGAATACGCGCCGAGTACGGCGATGATGATGCCGAATACACTCGACCAGAAACTGATTTCCAGGCTGTACTGAATCGCCTGCAGGTAAAATTTCGAGCTGAAGATTTTGCTGAAGTTGGCGAAGCCCCAACCGAACTCTTCCGATTGCAGGCTGCTGATCATCACCCAGGTCAGCGGGGCGATTTCGAAGACGATAAAGAACAACGCGAAGGGCACCACGCACAGGGCTGCCAGCCATTTGCCGCGAGTCATTGAGTTCACTTGAGCAACTCCCGGCACACAGGTTTGTCGTGGGGCACGCCGAGCAGTTCGCAGACCGTGCCGCAGATTTCCGTCTGCTTGGGTGCGGCGCCAGCGTCGAGGCTGAACGCGTCACCGAGGACAAACAGTGGCACTTGGCGCTCTTCCGGCAACAGGCCGTTGTGCGAACGATCGTTGTTCATTCCGTGGTCGGCAGTTACCAATACCTGATAGCCAGCGTCGAGCCAGTTCTGCAGATAGTCGGCGAGGATGATGTCGGCGAAGCGCGCACTGTTGCGGTATTGCGAAGAGTCGAGGCCGTGCTTGTGCCCGGCGTCGTCGATGTTCATCGGGTGAATCAGCAGGAAGTTCGGATCGTGGCGCAGGCGCAGGTTTTCCGCGTCGGCGAACAGGTGCGAATCCGGGTAGTGATCGCTCCAGTAGAAATGCCCGTGCTGGATCGGCAGCGACAGATTGTCGGTGTGGCGGTCGCGGGCGGCTACGAACGGCGAGCGGTTGTACAGCTCGCTGACCCAGTGATACGCCGCCGCCGCGGTTTTCAAATCGGCATCGCGGGCGTAGTGATAAATGCTGCGCTGGTTGGACAGGCGCGAGACGTTGTTGTGGACGATACCGCTGTCGATCGGCGGTACGCCGGTGAGGATGCATTCATAAAGCGGTCGGGACAGGGCCGGCAGTTCGCACTCCAACTGGTAGAGCGCGGCGCGTCCTGCGCCAACATAAGCCTGCAGATGCCCCATGGCGTGACGCGCGACCTCGTAGTTGAGGCCGTCGAGCACGACAAGGATGACGTTGTGCTTCATAGGGGCAAAAACTCCGCGAAAACAGGAAATTTCAGATTCAGCCGAGATCCCCTGTAGGAGTGAGCCTGCTCGCGATAGCTGTTGAACATTCAACGACAATGTTGACTGAACTACCGCTATCGCGAGCAGGCTCACTCCTACATGGGGATTTGTTTCAGATCATGCATCGGTGATCAGCCGGTTTACTTCATCTCGACGATGACTTCCTCGTTCCACTGCTGTGGCAGGGCTTTGGAAGTCTTTTCCCACGCATCGGCGTCTTTGATCGGAGTGACCTTTTTGTACTGCTCGTTCGGCAGCAGTTTGGCCTTCACGTCTTCCGGCAGTTGCAGGTGTTCGGCGCGGATCGGGCGGGCGTTGCCGCGAGCGAGGTTGGTCTGGCCGGCGTCGCTGAAGATGTATTCGCGGGTCAGCTTGGCGGCGTTCGGGTTTTTCGCGTACTTGTTGATGATGGTGGTGTAGCCGGAAATCACCGAACCGTCGGACGGGATCAGCACCACGTAGTCATCCGGGTTGGCCATCTTGGCTTTGTAGCTGAGGCCGTTGAAGTCCCAAACCACACCGACTTCGATCTCGCCTTTTTCCATGGTGGCGATGGTCGGGTTGGCCATCGACAGGCGACCTTGCTTGGCGATGTCGGCGAACAGCAGCAGGGCAGGCTTGATGTTTTTCTCGTCGCCACCGTTGGCCAGGGCTGCGGCCAGTACGCCGTTGGCCGCTTGTGCGGCGGTGCTCACGTCACCGATGGAGACCTTGTATTTGCCGCCCTTGAGGTCAGCCCATTTGGTCGGCACTTCGGAGCCGTGCAGCAGCTTCTTGTTGACGATAAACGCGATGGTGCCGGTGTAAGCCAGTGCCCAGTTGCCGTCCTTGTCCTTGGCCCAGTCTGGAACCTGATCCCAGGTGCTTGGCTTGTACGGTTGCACCACGCCTTGCTTGACCGCGATCGGACCGAAGGCGGCACCGACGTCGCCGATGTCGGCGCTGGCATTGTCTTTCTCGGCGGCGAACTTGGCGATTTCCTGGGCGGAACTCATGTCGGTGTCGATGTGTTTCAGGCCGTAGGTCTTGGCCAGGTCTTCCCAGGTGCCTTTCCAGTTGGCCCAATCATCGGGCATGCCGACGCTGTTGACGGCGCCTTCCGCTTTCGCAGCGGCTTCGAGGGTTTTCAGATCGGTGCCGGCCGCCATGGCGGAGGTGCACATTGCAATGGTCGAGCCTAACAGTGTTGCCAGGAAAAGCTGTTTCATTCCGAAGCTCCTTGGTCGTGTTCAACGCTGCGATTGCGGTGTGTGTTGGTCTAGGTCAGCAATACCTGAGCCAATTTAAGGGGGCTGGATGACACTTTGATGTCGGCGGCCTTGCGGCGGGCCTTTTATTTGCCCGGTATTGGCGGCTGCCAGATAAGCGTAGACCATGCTCAAAGGCCCGGAGCGCAAGGGACTTGGCCGATGTATTGCAAGTCGTGAAGACGACCGTTCGGTAGTTTTGTCATCTCTCGGTCATCTGCACTGCCTAGGCTTGCATCATCAGGAAACGGCTCGATTGCCGTGCGGTTTTGCCCCGAAACAGTGCTGGTCTAGTCCAGATAGGTAACGTTGATGCGCGATGAGGCAACAAAAGCGGTGACAGCGATTGGCCAGGTGTTGCAGGAGCAGCTCGATCACGGCTTGCTGGCGGCGGGCAGCAAGTTGCCGGCCGAGCGCAAGCTCAGTGAGTTGTTCGGCACGACGCGGATTACCGTGCGTGAGGCGTTGTTGCAGTTGGAGGCGCAGGGGCAGATTTATCGTGAGGAGCGCCGTGGCTGGTTCGTCTCGCCGCCGCGTCTGGCCTATAACCTGATGCAGCGCAGTCACTTTCACGCGATGGTCAGTGCGCAGGGGCGGGTGCCGTCGACCGAGGTGATTTCGGCGCGGTTGCAGCCGGCGTCTGCGGCGGTGTGTGCCTGGTTGCAGTTGCCGGCGTTGTCGAGCGTGATTCAGATTTGTCGGTCGCGGCGCATTGATGGGCGGCTGGTGCTTTATGTTGAGCATTATTTGAATCCGCAGTTTTTTCCGGGGATTCTTGAGTTTGATTTGAATCAGTCGATGACCGAGTTGTATGCGCGGCATTACGATTTGCACTATGGGCGGGTGCGTTTTGAGATTGTGCCTACGTCACTGTCTGTGGATGCTGCGGCGGCTTTACGGGTGTCGGTGGGGAGTCCGGGGTTGCGGATTGCTCGGGTTAATTATGATCAGCATGAGCGGTTGATTGATTGTGATCTGGAGTTTTGGCGGCATGATGCGATTCACGTTGGGGTTGATGTGGTTTGATCGTTTTTTTGGGGGGGGCATATCCGTTGCTTCGGGTGTTGCTGATTAGGGTTCCGCCCTTACGGCGGGTCACTTTTTCCAGACGCCGAAAAAGTAACCAAAAAGGCTTGCTCCTGCGTGCGGCCCGCTCGCTGGGGCTCGGGGTTCCTTCGCTCCGGAATCGATCCGGGGGCAGCGCCTACGGTTTGCTTCGCTGCACCTCCTCTCGCTGTGTTTGGCTGCGCCAAACGGTCGCTACGCTCCCACCCCCGGATCAATCCCTCCACTCAGCCTTCCGACGTCGCCCGTGGATCAAGATCAAAAGCGGTACTCGAGCTAACGCTCATTGTGTTGAGTGGTGAGAAGCAGAAGCGGTTGGACTCAATCCTTGTGGAAGCTGGCTTGCCAGCGATGGCGGCCTGACAGCCGACCTGTTTCTGACAGGCTGCACACGTTCCAAATGTGGGAGCGAGCTTGCTCGCGATGGCGGCCTGACAGCCGACCTGTTTCTGACAGGCTGCACACGTTCCAAATGTGGGAGCGAGCTTGCTCGCGATGGCGGCCTGACAGCCGACCTGTTTCTGACCGGCTGCACACGTTCCAAATGTAGGAGTGAGCCTGCTCGCGATGGCGGCCTGACAGCCGAACTGTTCCTGACAGGTTGCACACGGTCCAAATGTAGGAGTGAGCCTGCTCGCGATGGCGGCCTGACAGCCGAACTGTTCCTGACAGGTTGCACACGGTCCAAATGTAGGAGTGAGCCTGCTCGCGATGGCGGCCTGACAGCCGAACTGTTCCTGACAGGCTGCACACGGTCCAAATGTGGGAGCGAGCCTGCTCGCGAAAGCGCCCCCACAGTCACCTCATCTCTACTTGCCAGCCCCCGCATTGGCATACAAATAATCCGTCGCCAACGACGCCAATGTCCTCACGCCCACCACCAGCGCCGACTCATCAACAAAGAACCCCGGATTGTGATTCGGCGCTGCCTTGCTCATGTCCTTGTCTCTTGGTGTCACGCCGAGAAACACAAACAGTCCCGGCACTTCCTTGGCATAGAAAGAAAAGTCTTCCGCGCCCCCCACCAGCGGCGCATTCACCACATCATCCTTGGCCGCCCACTTCAACGTCGGCAGCATTTTTTCCGTCAGTGCCGGGTTGTTAATGGTCGGGTCGTATTTTTCGATGATGGTGACGTCGGCTTTCGCGCCACCGCTTTCGGCGATTTTTTCCACGGTCTGGCGTACGTCGGCATGCAGCTTCTGGCGGATGCCGTAGTCGTAGGAGCGGATCGTGCCGGTCATGTCGACGGATTCGGGAATGATGTTGTAGCGCGTTCCGCCGTTGATGGTGCCGATGCTGACCACAGAGGGATAAGACGAGATATCGGTGCGGCGGCTGACCACGGTTTGCAGGCCGACGATGGTTTGCGCGCTGACGGTGATCGGGTCGATGCCGTCCCATGGGCGGCCGGCGTGGGTTTGTTTGCCGAGGATTTTGATGCGCAGGTCGTCGGAGCTGGCGAGGGTGGCGCCGGGGCGGTAGGCGATCTGGCCGGCGGGGATGCCGGCCCAGACGTGCAGGCCGAAAACCGCGTCGGGTTTTGGCGATTTCATCACGCCTTCCTCGACCATCATTTTCGCGCCCCAGGTGTTTTTGCCGTCGGGGATGAAGTCGCTTGGGCCTTCTTCGGCGGGCTGGAAGTAGAACACCACGGTGCCGGGCAGGGTGTCGCGCATGCCCGTGAGAATTTTCGCCGTGCTCAGCAGGATCGCGGTGTGCGCATCGTGGCCGCAGGCGTGCATGACGTCGACTTCTTTGTCGAGGTAGGTGCCTTTGGCTTTCGAGGCGAAGGGCAGGTCGGAGACTTCCTTGACCGGCAGTGCGTCCATGTCGGCGCGCAAAGCCACAGTCGGGCCGGGCAGGGCGCCTTTGAGGACGGCGACCACGCCGGTGCGGGCGACGCCGGTTTTGACGTCCAGACCCATGGCTTTGAGTTGTTTGGCGACCAACTCAGCGGTGCGTTTTTCAGTGTTGCCGAGCTCTGGATGAGCGTGGATGTCGCGGCGGGTTTCCAGCAGCTCGGGCTCGAGCTTTTGCGCTTGTTCGGCGATTTGCGTGCGGGTACTTTCCAGCGTCGCGGCGCCGGCGTGGCTGGCGAACAGGGTGAGTAGAACGGCCTGGGCAATGCGCGTCAGTTGCATCGGTTTCTCCTTGATTATTGTTGTCGGGCTTCCCTGCCTGTGACTGCAACCGCACGCCTGAGTGCTATTCCTTCGGTTCGCCACCGCCGGCAGTGATCACTTGCACGCTCATGCGCGGCGTTGCCAGATCGAGCCCGGCTTCGTCGAGATGGCGTTTGAGCGACAGGTTGAAGGCTCGGGACACTTCCCATTGTTTGATCGGCGCGGTCTTGAACCGTGCGCGCAGGATCGCGCTGCCGGATTCGAAACTCTCGACCCCCTGAATCTCCAGCGGCGACCAGATGTTGCGTCGCTGCAATGGATCGGTGCGCATCTTCTGGCCGACGTCACGCATCAGTTTGATCGCGTCGTCGATTTCCATGTTGTACGGCACCGCGACGCGGAAGATCGCGTAGCCGAACTCCCGTGAGTAGTTCTTGATGCTTTTGATTTCGCTGAACGGGATGGTGTGGACGATGCCGTCGATGTCGCGCAGGCGCACGGTGCGGATGGTCAGGCCTTCGACGGTGCCGAGGTGGCCGCCGACGTCGACGTAGTCATCGATGGCGAGTGAGTCTTCGATGATGATGAACAGGCCAGTAATCAAATCCGCAACCAGCGATTGCGCACCGAAACCGATGGCCAGACCGATCACGCCGGCACCGGCCAGCAATGGCGTGACGTTCATGCCCATGTTCGCCAGCGCGACGATCAGCGCAATGATGAAGATCGCTACAAACAGTACGTTGCGAATCAGCGGCATCATCGTTTGCGCACGAGCATTTGCCAGACCTTTGCGCGAGCGGGTGAGGGCGTGATGCACGGCGGTGTCGGCGAGGATCCAGATCAGCCAGGAGAAAATCAGTGTGCCGATCAGGCTGAACAGTTTGACGCTGACGTCATGTCCTTCGCCCTCGGCGAAACCGATCAGCGACTGTCCCCAGACGCGCAGGCCGAGTTCGATGAAGACCAGCCAGACCACCAGGTGCGCGAGGGTGTAGAAGAAGTTTTTCAGGCGTTCGGAGTACAGCGCATGACGTTTTGGCCCGCGTTGCGGTTTCAGTGAGTGGCGGCGCACGAGGCCGTTGATCACCATGCACATCACCAGCAGCACGGTGCAGATCAGCGATTGGCGCAATGCCGTGCTGGTGTCGCCGGCGGAAACGAACGTGGCGAACAGCGAGATGCCGACCAGCACCAGCGCCGGCACGTACCAGAAGGTGCCGAGGATTTCGATGGTGTCGCTGAGGGCGCGGCGGGTCAGGCGCCGTGACAGCGGCTGGTTGCGAATCAGATGCGCAATCGGTCGGCGGAAGCGCAGGATAAACAGACCGGTCGACAATGCGGCGAGGACATTGGCGATGGTTGCAGCGGTGTGGGCCAGATGCACGCCGAGGCTTTCGATCAGGCGTGGATCGTTCAACGCCTCACCGAACGCGGCGAAGCTGCCGATCAGCCACAGCGGCCGAAATGCCTGATGACGCAGGATGTACAGCGCACGGTGGCGGTGCGGGCCATCGAGCAGGGAAAACGCGATCACGCAGATCGCCGAGAAACAGGTGCCGACCACCAGCGCATAGGCCAGCACCATCGCCAGGCTTTTACCCAGCGACGACGGCAGCGCATAGCTCATGTAAACGGTCATCACCAAAGCGATCAGCCACGGCCCGAGTTTGCGCAAAGCGAAGCGCAGCATGTCGAGGGCCTTGGGGTGTTGCGGCAATTCTTCGGTAAGGCCGAAGCGCATGCGCACGCGATGGCCGAGCCAGATCAGCGCGGCGGCAAGCAGACTCCACACCGCGAGGATCATGGCGAAGCCGAAGATGATCGGCAGCCATTCGTTGGCCGGCAGCATCATCGCGCTCAGTTCGTCCTTGGCCAGGTCGAACTCGTTGCCCCAGCGGTTGAGCGGGCTGTCGGCGCCGGTGAATTGTTTTTCGAAGTTGGACAGAGTGCCGCCGATCAGGCCGAGCACGCCTTCTTCGGGGCTGGCCTGGGCCTTTTTGGTGGCGTCGCGCAGCTTCTTCAGATCGGTCAGCAACTGTGCGCGTTGCTTGTCGTTTTCCAGCGACTTGATGACTTCGTCGAGGGACTGGCCGAGCGGTTCCTGGGCTTCGGGCTGGGCTTTGTTGGTGTTGAGCAGACCGGGCAAACCGACCGCGTGGGCGGGGGCCAGCGGCAACAGCGTCATCAGGCAGACGAGGAACAGGCTGGGCAAAGCAAAAAGACGAGCGAACACTAGGCGGTCAACCTCGCAAGGGGCGGATTCGCTGGAGTGTACGAGGCCCACTAAAGCAATGCGAGCCGGGCGCGGATTTATTCGTTGAGTTTGGCGAGGATCTTGTACACCACCGTGGCGAGGATTGTCAGCATGCCGACCCACATGGCAAACACCCCGGCGTTCTTGTCACGGAAGTTGAAACCGATCGCCAGCAGGATCATTCCGCACAGGATGGGAATGAGCATGGCGTGGAACGAAGACATCGAGATCATGGAGACTGCCTTGTCGAAATGAATGATGTAAGTCTAGGTCGGTTTTGGCGGAGCAGTTCTGATGTGTATCAGAGTTGAGTCATTCCAAAGATGAAATATGTGTTGTCTGGACTGCCGCTTTCGCGAGCAGGCTCGCTCCCACAGTTTGGAATGCATTCCAGGGTGGGAGCGACGGTGCGACGATTCGACCTGCTCGCGAAGCTTTTAAGGCAACTCGCGGCAGGCGTAGAACGCGCTCAGCACTTTGACCAGATGCGCCAGGTCGTGGCTGCCGCACAGTTCGCGGATCGAGTGCATGGCGAAGGTCGGCAGGCCGATATCGACAGTACGCACACCGAGGTGGCTGGCGGTGATCGGGCCAATGGTCGAGCCGCAGCCCATGTCGCTGCGCACAACAAAGCTTTGCACCGGCACTTCTTCGGCCATGCACAGATGGCGGAAGAACCCGGCGGTTTCGCTGTTGGTGGCGTAGCGCTGGTTGCTGTTGACCTTGATCACCGGGCCGGCGTTGAGTTTCGGGCCGTGGTTGGCGTCGTGCTTTTCTGCGTAGTTGGGGTGCACGCCGTGGGCGTTGTCGGCCGAGACCAGCAGGGATTTCTGGATGGTGCGGACGAACTCGTCACCTTCCGGCAGCAGACGACGCAGGGTCTGTTCGAGCATCGGGCCGTCGGCACCGCAGGCCGAGCAGGAACCGACTTCTTCGTGGTCGTTGCACACCAGCACGCAGGTTTCGTCGGTTTCGGCGGTGAGCAACGCTTGCAGACCGGCGTAGCACGACAACAGGTTGTCGAGGCGCGCGCCGGCGATGAAGTCGCCATTCAGGCCGATGACTGCAGCGCTTTGCGTGTCGTAGAAGCTCAGCTCGTAATCGAGTACGACGTCGGCGTTCAAGCCATGTTCGCGGGCCAGTTGATCGGTGAGCACGGCGCGGAAATCGACGCGCTCGTCACCGGCAAATTGCGCGAGGATCGGCGGCAGTTCGGTCTGCGCGTTGATCGCCCAGCCTTGATTGGCTTCACGGTTGAGGTGAATGGCCAGGTTCGGAATGATGGCGATCGGTGCCTTGAAGTCGATCAATTGGCTTTCGACTTTGCCGTCGCGGCGGAAGGTTACGCGGCCGGCCAGCGACAGATCGCGGTCGAACCACGGTGCCAGCAGCGCGCCGCCGTAGACTTCAACGCCGAGTTGCCAGAAGCCCTGACGCTGCAGTTCCGGTTGCGGCTTGACCCGCAGGCACGGGCTGTCGGTGTGCGCGCCGACCAGGCGGATGCCGCCGTGCAGTGGCGAAGTGCGGCCCATTTTGATCGCGACGATCGAGGAGTCGTTGCGGGTGACGTAATAGCGGCCGTTTGGCTCGGTGGTCCATGGCTCGCGCTCGTCGAGGCGCACGTAACCGGCAGCCTCCAGACGCTGCACCAGACTGGCGGTGGCGTGGAATGGGGTAGGGGAGGCCTTGAGAAAGTCGATCAGGCCTTGGTTCAACTCTTCGCGCATAAGAAACTCCAGACAGCAATGGGCGGGAGTTTAACGCATCGGCCGGGGAATTGAATCTGCACCCGAACCCTTGTGGGAGCGAGCCTGCTCGCGAAAGCGATTGATCAGTCAACATCAATGCTGAATGTGAAACCGCTTTCGCGAGCAGGCTCGCTCCCACAGGGGGGCAGTGTGGTCTGTCAGAACGGCGCGGGACACTCGAAGCGCAGGCGTTCGCCGGTTTGTGGATGGGTGAAGCTGAGCATGCTCGCGTGCAGACACAGGCGTGGCCATGCCGCCAGCGCCTGCTCATGGGCGTAGAGCCCGTCGCCGAGCAGCGGATGCCCGATCGACAGCATGTGCACGCGCAATTGGTGCGAACGGCCGGTGATCGGCGTCAACTCAACGCGACACCAGTCACCGCAACGCTCCAGCACACGCCAGAAGGTCAGTGCATGCTTGCCGAATTCGTGGTCAACCACGTGGCGCGGTTTGGTTGGCGGGTCATAACGCAATGGCAAGTCGATGCTGCCACTG
This sequence comes from Pseudomonas sp. CH61, assembly GCF_059429415.1. Classification (NCBI taxonomy): domain Bacteria; kingdom Pseudomonadati; phylum Pseudomonadota; class Gammaproteobacteria; order Pseudomonadales; family Pseudomonadaceae; genus Pseudomonas; species Pseudomonas sp. CH61. Next base: position 1,166,750 of record NZ_CM182098.1, read on the forward strand.
TCGAGTTCCGGCTGACCCCAGGCCAACGCGGTGTAGGCCTTTTCGGTTTCGCGGTCGTGAAACTGCCGCGACAGTTCGCGGTGAGTGTCGGCGTCACGCGCGAGCAAAATGATGCCGGAGGTTTCCCAGTCCAGACGATGGACGATGCGCGCTTCCGGGTAGCCGTTTTCCTGCAAACGGGTAATCAGGCAATCCTTGTTGTCGTCGGCGCGACCGGGCACCGAGAGCAGCAACGTCGGTTTGTTCACCACCAGTACGGCGGCGTCCTGATGGAGGATGTGGATGTTGGACAGCGGCATTAAAACAGCCTCGTAACAAATGCCAACGGCGGCTCGGAACTGCTGATAACCCTGTAAGAGCTGCCGAAGGCTGCGATCTTTTGACTTTGAAGATCAAAAGATCGCAGCCTTCGGCAGCTCCTACACAAGCATCAATAGTCCGAGCCGCCGTAGCGACTGCCGGATCGACTCAGCGATCAGGCAGGGTGATGTTGAGTTCCAGAATCGAGCAACTGCCCTGGCTTTCCAGTGCAACATGTACGTCGTCGTTGCCGATGTTGACGTACTTGCGGATCACGTCGACCAGTTCCTTCTGCAAGGCTGGCAGGTAATCCGGCGTGCTGCGCTGGCCGCGCTCATGCGCCACGATGATCTGTAGACGCTCTTTCGCTACCGAGGCGGTACTTGGCTTTTTGTTGGCACGAAAGAAGTCAAAAAGGTTCATTACCTACCTCCAAACAGGCGCTCGAAGAATCCCTTCTTCTCGACATCGAGGAAACGGTGGGCTTTTTCTTTGCCCAGCAAACGGTCGACGGTATCGCTGTACGCCTGACCGGCATCGCTCTGGTCGTCGAGAATCACCGGGACGCCCTGGTTGGATGCCTTGAGCACCGCCTGGGATTCCGGGATCACGCCGAGCAGCGTTACCGAGAGGATTTCCTTGACGTCTTCAACGCCGAGCATTTCGCCCTTTTCAACACGCTCCGGGTGGTAGCGGGTGATCAGCAGGTGTTCCTTGATCGGGTCTTCGCCACGTTCGGCACGACGCGATTTGCTCGCCAGCAGGCCGAGCATGCGGTCCGAATCTCGTACCGACGACACTTCCGGGTTGGTCACGACGATCGCTTCGTCAGCGAAGTACATGGCCAGGTGTGCACCTTTTTCGATGCCGGCCGGGGAGTCGCAGACGACGAACTCGAATTGTTCCTTGAGCTCCATCAGGACTTTTTCCACGCCTTCGACAGTCAGCGCGTCTTTGTCGCGGGTCTGACTGGCGGCCAGTACGTAGAGGTTTTCCAGACGCTTGTCTTTGATCAGGGCCTGTTGCAGGTTGGCTTCGCCATTGACCACGTTGACGAAGTCATACACCACGCGGCGCTCGCAACCCATGATCAGGTCAAGGTTACGCAAGCCCACGTCGAAGTCGACGATCACTGTTTTGTGGCCGCGCAGAGCGAGGCCGGTACCGATAGCGGCGCTGGTGGTGGTCTTACCCACACCACCCTTGCCGGATGTAACCACGAGAATCTTGGCCAAGGTGTTTCACCCCTAAGGAAGAAGGACTTTTTAGCCCCTGAAAAACATCTCTTGAAAACTACTGCAGTCGGACAGCCTTGGCTGGAATTCGGCGTTGAGCCTTTTTCCTACTTCGTTTGAGCCGTTTTCGCTACGTTTTAGAGATGCTTGGAAAATGCGGCAGTATCCGTTAAAGCCGAATGATGTTCAACACGTCGCCCGACAGGCTGACCTGTACGCCCGAGCCCCACATAGGGTCGCGGCGCAAATCTTCGGAAACCTTGTAATGACCGGCGATGGAGATCAGTTCAGCGCTCAATTGCTGACAGAAAATCCGTGCCTTGGTGTCACCCTTCACGCCGGCCAGCGCCCGACCGCGCATCGGGCCGTATACATGGATGTTGCCATCGGCGAGAAGTTCCGCCCCCGGACTGACCGAAGACACCACGACCAAATCGCCACCCTGGGCATATATCTGTTGGCCACCACGTACTGGCGTGGTGATGACGCGGGTCGGTTTGACCGTTGGCTCCGGCGGTTTTTCCGGTTTCTTTTTGACTTCGGCTTCCGGGGTTTCCAGCGGCCGCTCACGGGCGCCCGATGGCGGTAATACCGGAATGTCGATGGCGATGGCGGCGGCGATGTCTTCGATGCGGCTGGCGCGAATCGCCAGAGTGCGCAGGCCATGTTGGCGGCAGACGCGCATCAGGCCCGGCAGATCGACGGCGCCTTCGCTCGGCGGCAGTTTGTCCAGCGCCAGAACCAGCGGCGCATTGCTGAAGAAGTTCGGCGCCTGGGCGACTTTGGCGGCCAATTGCCGATCGAGGCTTTCGAGGTCGTTACGGGCCAGTTCCAGCACAGTAATGGCCAGCATGCTGCCCTTGAGCTGGAATACGGGATCTTGGTCTAACGGTTCGGTTTGGCTCATGTCGGCATACAACGGCTTGTCACTAAAAGTGCCGAGACTTATAACGAGAACGCCCGCAGGCCGCAAGCCGGGTCGAACGATGTAGAATGCGCGGCCACTGTATTTACGGAAGCTTTAATGGATCGCCCGCGTTTTCGAAAAGCATTTTTATCGCCACGCTTCTGGCCGCTCTGGTGCGGTCTGGGGCTTTTATGGCTGATCGTGCAGCTGCCGTATCCGGCCTTGCTGACCATCGGTCGAGTTTTGGGCGCCTTGATGTATCGCGTGGCCGGCGACCGGCGGCGCATCGCCAAGCGCAATCTCGAACTGTGCTTCCCGGAAAAATCCGCCGCCGAGCGCAAACGTCTGCTCAAGGAGAATTTCGCCTCCACCGGCATCGCCTTTTTTGAAATGGCCATGAGCTGGTGGTGGTCGCGTGAACGTCTGGCGAAGCTGGCCCACGTTGAAGGCCTGGAGCATTTGCAAAAGGCCCAGCGCGAAGGCAAAGGCGTGATCCTGATGGCGGCGCATTTCACCACGCTGGAGATCGGCGCGGCGTTGCTCGGCCAGCAGCACACCATCGACGGCATGTACCGCGAACACAAGAATCCGTTGTTTGACTATGTTCAGCGTCAGGGCCGTGAGCGGCACAACCTCGATTCGCTGGCGGTGGAGCGTGACGACGTGCGCGGCATGCTCAAGTTGCTGCGTTCCGGTCGCGCGATCTGGTACGCACCGGACCAGGATTACGGCGCCAAGCAGAGCATCTTCGTGCCGCTGTTCGGCATTCAGGCGGCGACCGTGACAGCGACGACGAAATTTGCCCGTCTGGGCAAGGCGCTGGTGGTGCCGTTCACTCAGGAACGTCTGGCCGACGGAAGCGGTTATCGCTTGGTCATTCATCCGCCACTTGAAGACTTCCCCGGCGAAACCGAAGAAGCCGACTGCATCCGCATCAATCAGTGGGTCGAGAGTGCCTTGCGTGCCTGCCCCGAGCAATATCTGTGGGCGCACCGTCGCTTCAAGAGCCGCCCACCGGGCGAGCCGAAGTTGTACGCCAAGCGCCGCTGAACCAATCACTGACAAGCACCATGGAGTGTTGCGATGAGCCCAGCTGAACCGGTCACAGGTTTGATTCTTTCCGGCGGCGGGGCTCGGGCGGCGTATCAGGTGGGGGTATTGGCGGCGATTGCCGAGTTGCTGCCGTTGGGCGCGGACAATCCGTTTCCGGTGATCGTCGGTACCTCGGCCGGCGCGATCAATGCGGTCAGCCTGGCCAGTGGCGCCACGGATTTTCGCGCTGCCATCGAACGTCTCACCTTGTTCTGGCAGGGCTTTCGCAGCCATCGCGTGTTGCGCAGTGACTGGCCCGGGGTTATCCGTCAGGCCAGCCGCTTTGTCAGCCACAGCCTGCTCGGCCTCGGTCGGCAACTGCCGGTGGCGCTGCTCAACAGTTCGCCGCTGCGCGAACTGCTCAATGAAAAACTGCACATGCCCGGCATCGCCGAATCGATCGCGCGCAAGCAATTGCATGCGGTGGCGGTGACCGCGTTCGGCTATGAATCCGGACAAGCGGTGACGTTCTATCAGGGTGGCGGCAAGATCGATTCGTGGTTGCGGCATCGGCGCATCGGCGTACCGACGCAATTGTCGGTGGATCACTTGCTCGCCAGTTCGGCGATTCCGTTGCTGTTCGCGCCGGTGAAAATTGGCGATGAATACTTTGGCGATGGCGCGGTGCGGCAATCGGCGCCGATCAGCCCGGCGCTGCACTTAGGGGCGAGCCGGGTGCTGGTGGTCGGTGTCAGCGGCAATCCGCGCGGATATGATCCGCAGCAGCCGCTGGAGCGCGCTTATACGGGGCAACAGCCGACGCTGGCGCAGATTGGCGGGCACATGCTCAACAGCACGTTCATTGACAGCCTCGAGAGCGACATCGAGTTGCTGCAGCGTCTCAACCAGTTCAGCCACTTGATGCCCGCCGGCACACCGACGCGCGAGTTAGGTGTGGCACCGGTGGAGGTGTTGGTGATTTCGCCGAGTCAGCCGATCGATGAGATCGCGGCGCGGCATCGCCAGGAATTGCCGGCGGCGTTACGTCTTTTTTTGCGTGGGCCGGGGGCGACCAAGACCAGTGGGGCAGGGGTGTTGAGTTATCTGCTGTTCGAGGCGGGGTATTGCAGCGAGTTGATTGATCTGGGGCGGCGTGATGCGCTGGCCAAACGTGAGGAGTTGTGCCGGTTTCTCGGACTATCCGAGTCGGTGGTTCCAGTCTGAGATTTGCGGTGAGGTCTTCGCGAGCAGGCTCGCTCCCACATTGGAACTCGGTCGAATGTGGGAGCGAGCCTGCTCGCGAAGCTTTTAAGATCAGAAGTGGAACTTCACCAGGAAGCTCGTGGTGCTCTGATTGGTCTTGAACGCACCGGTGTCGTCGATGCCGTACTTGTCTTTCCAGTAGTCGTATTCCACACCGACATACAACTGCTTCTCGCCGAAACTCAGCGCCTTGCCCAAGTCGTATTTGACCTGTGGGTTGAAGTGCAGGTTGGCGTGGTAATCGCCTTTGGAGTTGGAATCGTTGTCGGTGACCCAGTCCATGAAGCCGTCGATCAGGATGTCCGACTTGCCGACCGGGATGGTGTAGGACCAGACCGGGGTGATCTGCCAGACGTTGTCACCGGCGCGAGCACCCTGGGTGTGGCGCTGGTAGAAGTTCAACTGGAAGTAGTCGAAGCCCGGGATGGCCAGGTCGAAGCCTGGACCGATCAGGTACGACTCGGTATCGCCTTCGCCGAACTCGTAAGTCATCGCCACCAGGACGTCTTTGATCGGGCCGAACTCGATCTTCTGGTCAAGCACTTTGCCCAGCGAGATGCGCGGGCTGAACTCACCGTAGTAGGTGTTCGGACCGTTGCTGAAGTCCTTGCCACCGTTGTAGAAGATCTTGTCGAGGAAGAAGAAGTTGTCCCCGTACTTCCACGCATCGGCGTGCTCGAAGGTGACGGTCTGCTGGATGCGCGGGTTGACCTGGAAGTCCTTGCCATAGAGGTAGGTCAGGCTGTTGTTCTGCCACTGCAGCAGGCCCTCGGCCATGGCCTGGCCGCCGGCCAACATCGATCCCGCGAGCATCAGGCTGGTGCACATACGTTTCATTCGGTTGCTCCCAAAGTAGGTGTTCCACGTTTATTTTTTTTAAGATCGGCGCTCTGGTGTGGCGCCTTTTTTCGTTGCTGCAAAAGTCATCCGATCGGTCAGCTTCGTTGCTGTTAGCAAGAGCCGAGCCAAGGCTTTCGAAAAGCAAAAAAACACCCGCTCGGCTGCTGAAAAACAGTCGATTGAGTGTGTTTTCGGGATGCCTCGGTACTGACCGGGGCCGGGATAAGTTGGCTTTTCGGTCAGGAATTAAATCCGGGCTTTTTTTTAGACCGAATTCAAGAGGCCGCGGAGAATACTGACTCAACGGCCAGGCCTCAAGTGCCCCGCAACAGAGCACCGACGACAGGCATGGGGCACGGTTGCGGGCCATCTTAGAAGTGCACCTTGACCAGCAGGCTGGCGGTGTTCTGATTGGTGTCGAAGTTGTGGGTGTTTTCGACGCCGTATTTATTTTTCCAATAACTGTATTCGGTGCCGACATACAGTTGCTTGTGGCTCCAGCCCAAGGCTTTTCCCAGGTCATATTTGATCTGCGGATTGATGTGCAGGTTGGCGTGATAGGTGCCGCGCGAGTTCTCATCGTTGTCGACCACCCAGTCGAGGTAGCCGTCGATCAGCACATCGGAATTACCGAGGGGAAAGCTGTAGGACCAGCCGGGGGTTATCTGCCAGACGCCATCGCCGGGGCGCGGGCCTTCGGTCTGGCGGCGGAAAATGTTCAGGGTGACGTAGTTGAAACCGGGCACCTTGAGGTCGAAACCGGGGCCGATCAGATAGGCCTCGCTGTCGCCTTCGCCGTACTCGTAAGTCATGGCGAGCAGGACGTCTTTGATCGGGCCGAACTCGAGTTTCTGGTCGAAGATCTTGCCGAACGAGAAGCGCGGGGTGAACTCACCGTAGAAGGCGTGGGGGCCTTTGTTCGCGTCTTCCTTGCCGTTGTAGAAAATCTTGTCGACGAACAGGAAGTTGTCGCCGTACTTCCACTTGTCGGCGTGCTCGAAGGTCAGCGTCTGCTGGATCGACGGATTGATCGCGAAATTCTTGCCGTACAGGTAGCTGAGGCTGTTGGTTTGCCATAGCAATAAATCGCCGGCCATGGCCTGACTCGCGGCCAGCAGGCCGCCACTCAACAGAACGTTGGTTTGCGTGCGAATCATCTGTTGCTCCCTCTTGTTTTTATTGTTTGAGGCGCAGAGCTGTTGACCCTTGTAGGAGTGAGCCTGCTCGCGATAGCGTTCTTTCAATCAACTCATGTGTTGAATGTCATACCGCGATCGCGAGCAGGCTCACTCCTACAGGGGCTACATCGGTGTTGCTGTTAGTGCTGGTGCGCATGGCAGTCGTTGATCGCTGCGCGCTCTTTGCCGCCGAGAATGTTGAACAGCAGGTTCAGCGTCAGCGCGCTGAGCGTGGCCATGGCGATACCGCTGTGGGTAATCGGGCTCATCCACAGCGGCAGGTGCGCGAAGAATTCCGGACGCACCACCGGGATCAGGCCCATGCCGATGCTCACCGCGACCAGCAACTGGTTGCGCCGGTCACCGATGTCGGCTTCCTGCAGGATCTTGATGCCGGTCGCTGCAACCATGCCGAACATCGCAATCGCTGCGCCGCCGAGTACCGCCGGTGGAATCGACGCCACCAGAAACGCCGCTTTCGGCAGCAGGCTCAACACGATCAGCAAGCCACCGGCAACGATGGTCACCGAGCGGCAGCGCACGCCGGTCATCTGCACCAGGCCGATGTTCTGCGCGAAAGAGGAGTGGGTAAACGTGTTGAAGAAACCGGCGACAAACGAGGCGCCGGCATCGCACAGCAAGCCGCGACGCAGCATGCGTGGGCAGACTTCCTGGCCGGTGATCTTGCCCAGTGCGAGGAACATCCCGGTGGATTCTACGAAGATGATCACCACCACCAGACACATCGACAGGATCGGCGCCAGTTCGAATTTCGGCATGCCGAAATGCAGCGGGGTGACGAACTGAATCCATGGCGCGTTGGCCATGCCGCTCAGGTCGACCATGCCGATCGCGCCGCACAGGATGTAGCCGAAGCACATGCCGATCAGTACGGAAATGTTGACCCAGAAACCGCGCATGAAGCGGTGGACCAGCAGAATGGTACCCAAGACCAGGGCGGCGATGGCCAGATAAATCGGTGAGCCGAATTGCGCAGCGGCGGCACCGCCACCGGCCCAATTCACGGCCACGGGGAACAGCGACAAACCGATCGAGGTGATGACCGTGCCGGTCACCAGCGGCGGGAAGAAGCGTACGACCTTGGACATGAACGGCGCGATGAGCATGCCGAAGAAACCGGCGGCGATCGTCGCACCGAAGATGCCTTGCAGGCCGATACCGGGCATGCCGGCTATGGCGACCATGCTGCCGACAGCGGCAAAACTGGCGCCCATCATCACCGGCATGCGAATGCCCATCGGGCCGATCCCTAAGGATTGCACGATGGTGGCGATACCGGCGACCAGCAGGTCGGCGTTGATCAGGAAGGCAATTTCTTCACGACTCAGGCCAGCGGCCTGTCCAATGATCAGCGGCACCGCGATGGCGCCACCGTACATCAGCAGAACATGTTGCAAACCGACCAGGATCAGTTGCAAAAGGGGCAATCGCTGAATGGCGGGTGCGTCGGGGATGCGCGCTTTGGACAGCTCGGACATGCAACACCTCGGATCTTTTTATTCTTGTGATTGAACAGCTGCCGGGTTGCTCACAGCTGTTTCTGTGCATCAGGTAAACCGCGTTGCGGCGATTCGCGAGCAGGCTCGCCCCCACAGGAAATGCGCGATCTCTGTGGGAGCGAGCCTGCTCGCGAAGCTTTGTTGCTTAGTTGGTCTGTGCTCCCTGGGCGATCCATGCACCGATCAGGTCACGTTCCTGCTGGGTCATCTGCGTGATGTTGCCCAGTGGCATGATCTGCGTGGTGATGGCTTGCGCCTGGATGCGCGCCGCGTTCTGGCGAATCTGCTCTGGGGTGTCGAACATCACACCGGCAGGCGCCGCACTGAACAACGGACTGGTTGGTTTGGCCGAGTGGCAAACCGCGCAGCGTTCCTGGATCACTGTGTGCACTTTGTCGAAACCCGGGCCTGCGTTGGAGGCTTGCGCCGGTGCTGCTGCAGGTTCGGCAGGGGCTGCCGGTGCCGCTTCAGCCGGTTTCGCGCCACCGCCCAGGGCCGTTTCCGGCAGCGGTTGGTACTCGATTTTGGCTGGCGCCTTGGCCACTTCCGGCGCGGTCGACATCGGCGTTGGGCCGGTGACGTAGGCCAGGGTGATCATGCCCACCGCTGCCACTGGCAGCGTCCAGGCAAACTTGTGGCTGTCGTGACGGGTGTTGAAGTAGTGACGCACCAACACCGCCAACACCGCGATCCCGGCCAGGATCAACCAGTTGTACTGGCTGCCATAGGTGCTCGGGAAGTGGTTGCTGATCATGATGAACAGCACCGGCAGGGTGAAGTAGTTGTTGTGACGCGAACGCAGCAAGCCTTTGGCTGGCAGCGCCGGGTCCGGCGTACGGTTCTCGGCAATCGCCGCGACCAGTGCGCGTTGCGCCGGCATGATGATGCGGAACACGTTACCGACCATGATGGTGCCGATGATCGCGCCGACGTGCAGGTATGCACCACGACCGCTGAACACTTTGCTGAAGCCATACGCCGCGCCGATGATCAGCACGAACAGAATGAAGCCGAGCAGAGCAGGGCGTTTGCCCAAGGCCGAGTCGCACAGGAAGGAGTAGATGAACCAGCCGATAAACAGCGAGCCGATACCGATGGCCACGCCTTCAGGGCCGCTCAGGGTGCTGCCCGGAGCCAGCAGGTAGAGCGTTGGGTTGGAGTAGAACACCACGCACAGCAGCGCGATCCCCGACATCCAGGTGAAGTAGGCTTCCCACTTGAACCAGTGCAGGTTCTCCGGCATCGCCGGCGGGGCCAGTTTGTATTTTTCGAGGTGATAGATACCGCCACCGTGGATCGCCCACAGATCACCGGCCAGGCCGGTTTTCGGGTTGACGCGGTTGAGGTTGTTCTCCAGCCAGACGAAGTAGAACGACGCGCCGATCCAGGCCACGCCAGTAATCATGTGAACCCAGCGCACGCTCAGGTTCAGCCATTCCAACAGATGTGCTTCCACAGTCTTTACCTCTCGCCTGTCACTCTTGTTGTCGAGTGATCAGACCTTCTCTTATTGGTGGGGGGCGAGGATCAAACGCTCATCCTCTTTGAAAAAATGCTCATCGCAGTTATTGCCTGTGCCACTGCGATCAACCACCAGGAAGTCATCCCGCTTTTCGATCGTCAGCACCGGATGGTGCCAAACGCCGCGATGGTAATTGATGCCCTGCCTGCCGTTGGTGACGAAGGCGCGGACCAAGCCTGATACAGGTTCATCGCCAACGGGCGCGACCACGATCAGAAAGGGGTTGCCGAGCAGCGGAATGAAAGCCTGGCTGCCCAGCGGATGGCGTTCCAGCATGCAAACGGTCAGCGGCATGTCCTGCGCGTCGGCGCGGAAGATGCTGATGATCGCGTTGTCCTCAGGCTGGGCGGTTTCGACCGTCGCCAGTTTGTGGAAGCGCATGGTCGAACCGTTGTTGATCATGAAGTGATCGCTGCCGTCGGTTTCGATCACGTCACCGAAAGGGGCGAAGGCTTCTTTGCTCAGCGGTTCAATCGTTAGTGTGCGCATGCTGTTCTTCTTATCCGAATTCTGTGTTGACTGTTCTGACGCCTTCGCGAGCAGGCTCGCTCCCACAGGGGATTGCATTCCAAATGTGGGAGCGACGGTGCGACGATTCGACCTGCTCGCGAATGGGTTCAACCTTATTTAGCGACCTTGCCCAAAACGCGCAGGCGACTCACACCACCATCCGGGAACACGTTCAGGCGGATGTGGGTGATCGGGCCCAGCGCTTTGATCTGCTCGACGAAGGTGTGTTCGGCGTGCATTTCCAGCTTCTGGCTCGGCAGCAGTTCACGCCAGAACAGCGACTGGGTTTCGATCTGGCTGTCAGTACCACCTTTCACGAACGCGCCCTGGATCGAGCAGGTGTCCGGGTAGTTGCCTTTGAAGTGCAGGGTGTCGACGACGATCTTCTCGATCTCGCCCGGGTGACCCAGCGCGACGATGACCCAGTCATTGCCTGGCGTGCGACGACGTGCAGTTTCCCAGCCGTCGCCCATGTTGATGCCACGGCCCGGGTTGAGGATATTGCTCATGCGGCCGAAGTGTTCGTCGGAGCAGGCGAGGGCGCGGCCACCGTTCAGAGCTGCTGCCAGATCGACTTGCTCGTTGTCGCCAACCGCCGACCAGTCGCGATGCGGCACACCGTACACGCGCAGACGGGCTACACCGCCGTCCGGGTAGATGTTGAAGCGCAGGTGGCTGAACGCTTGGTCGTTGCTGATTTCGTGGTAGTGGTGGCTGTTGCCCTGCAGCTCGACGGCCGACAGCACTTCAGTCCACTGGGTGTTTTCATCAGGCTCGCCCGACGCCAGGAAGCAGGCTTCCAGAGAGGCCGATGGCGGGAAGTTGCCGGTGAAGAATGAAGTGTCGATGTCCACGCCTTTGATCGAGCCCGGTACGCCCAGACGGATCACTGCGCTGTCGAAGCCTTCGAAGCGCTTGCGGCGCGATTCCCAGCCGTCCATCCACTTGCCGTTGTCATCGAACACGCCCTCCTTCCATACGGCCGGGGTCGGTTGGAACAGACGATTGGCGTCTGCGAACCAGTCATCGGTGACCGAGATGATTTTGGTGCCCAGACGGGCATCGGCCAGGTTGACGAATTTTTCGAAAGGTACGGCGTAAGCTTTCATTCTTCTTGTCTGCCTTTAAAAAAGTGGCTGGGGATGCTTGCAAGACCCTGGGTGCTCTCCGCGTCTGATGCACTCGGGTCAGGCTTCGCTAAAGAGTCAGTAAACGGAACAGGGCGATCTTGTTGATCTCCGCCAGCGCGCACTTGAACTCGGTGTCTTGCGAGTTGTGAATGCGCGTTTCGAACGCCGCGAGGATCTGATGCCGGTTGCTGCCTTTTACCGCCATGATGAAGGGAAACTTGAACTTGGCTTTGTAGGCGTCGTTCAGCTCGGTGAAGCGCTGGAACTCTTCGGCCGTGCATTGGTGAATACCGGCGCCAGCTTGTTCATTGGTGCTGGCTTCGGTCAGTTGGCCCTGGACGGCGGCTTTGCCGGCCAGGTCCGGGTGAGCGTTGATCAGTGCCAGTTGACTGGCGTGATCGGCGCTCAACAGGATGTCGCTCATGCGCTGGTGCAGGGTTTCGATCTCGTCGATCGAAGCGTCCGCGCCGAGGTCATAGGCCTTTTCGGCCACCCATGGCGAATGTTCGTAGATGTCGGCGAAAGCTTTGACGAAGGCGTCGCGGCTCAGGCTCGACGGTTGCAGGGTTTGAAAGCGGCTCATTGGGCGGCCCCTTGGTACGGCTGGGTTTCGTGCCAGTGACGCGCGATGTCGACGCGACGGCTGAACCAAACCTGTTCATGACTTTTGGCGTATTCGATAAAGCGTTTGAGCGAAGCGATGCGACCCGGACGGCCGATCAGGCGGCAGTGCAGACCGATCGAGAGCATTTTCGGTGCTTCAGCGCCTTCGGCGTAGAGCACGTCGAACGCGTCTTTGAGGTATTCGAAGAAGTCGTCACCCTTGTTGAAACCCTGCACCTGGGTGAAGCGCATGTCGTTGGTGTCGAGGGTGTACGGGATCACCAGATGCGGCTTGCCGGTCGGGTTGTTCGGTTCCCAGTACGGCAGGTCATCGTCGTAGGTGTCGCAGTCGTAGAGGAAACCCCCTTCTTCCATGACCAGACGACGGGTGTTCGGCCCGGTGCGACCGGTGTACCAGCCCAGTGGGCGTTCACCGGTGATTTCGGTGAGGACGCGGATCGCCTCGAGCATGTGCTCGCGTTCCTGCGCTTCGTCCATGTACTGGTAGTCGATCCAGCGGTAGCCGTGGCTGCAGATTTCGTGGCCGGCATCGACCATCGCGCGGATCACATCCGGGTGGCGCTGCGCTGCCATCGCAACGGCGAAGATCGTCAACGGAATGTCGAATTCCTTGAACAGTTTCAGGATCCGCCAGACGCCGGCGCGGCTGCCATACTCGTAAAGCGATTCCATGCTCATGTTGCGCGCGCCTTGCAGCGGCTGAGCGGCAACCATTTCAGACAGGAAGGCTTCGGATTCTTTATCGCCGTGCAGAATGTTGCGCTCGCCGCCTTCTTCGTAATTGAGTACGAAGGACAGGGCGATGCGGGCATTGCCCGGCCAGTGTGGGTGAGGAGGGTTACTGCCGTAACCGATCAGGTCGCGTGGGTAGTCAGCGCTCACTGCAGTCTTCCTTCTTGTTCGTTGACAGATGTATGTGGCGGCCTGGCAGGCTGGCGTCACAGCGATGGGCTGATTGTATACAACTTTATTCGCAATTTGTAAGCCTGAATTTTCGCATTTTTCACCGACTGTCATCTTTTACTGCTATTGGCGTGAGCCTGCAAGAAACCTGCCTGACCAGTCAGCTAATGGATAGGAGGTTCAATGAATAGGCGTATCGCTGGCTCATCGGCAGGAAACCCCCGAATGGCGGGGGTGAAGTGAAAAATGTCGTTTTTATTGTGTACAATTTTTTTGAAAAGTGTCTTAATCAATCGCTCGCCGCAGCTTTTCGTGCTCCGAATCGGTGCGGTCTCCTTTTCAACTGACTTCGGGAGGCGCGAGGTCTGACTGCTCCAAGCAGGCAGGCGCGCAGAATCAATGGGACGTTTGACAACACACGTTTTGGACGCTGCACACGGTTGCCCGGGCAGTTCGATCAAGGTCGAGCTGTACCGCGTTGAAGGTTCGCAACTGGAATTGGTCGCCAGTGCCGTCACCAACAGCGATGGCCGGGTCGATGCGCCGCTGCTGCAAGGCGACGATTATCGTACCGGGGTTTATCAGGTTCAGTTCCACGCGGGCGATTACTACCGCGCCCGTGGCGTTCAGTTGCCGGAACCGGCATTTCTGGACGTGGTTGTGCTGCGCTTCGGCATCTCCGCCGAACAGGATCACTACCACGTGCCATTGCTGATTTCGCCGTACAGCTATTCCACGTACCGGGGCAGCTGACCCCCAAGCAGCTGCCCCCACCGGGAAGCGACTGCGCATATAGCTTCTTTGGTCTTTCGCCCGCTCACACTGCGGGCTTTTTTTATTTCACTCTGATGATGACGAGGTTGTTTTCCCCGGAACCCTCAATAGGCATGTTTGCGCCAGCGAGATAAATAATCTTGTTGGCAGCGTGATGATCTTGAAGGGTTATCTTGTGGTGAACCTCGATTTTATTGACCAACGCTCTTTTCTTCAGCCAGGTGACCGGGTCAATTGCATTCAGGGATTGGCTAGGGAAATGCACAGGAAACAAAACGAACACGCTATCAAGGCCTCGTCGTTGGATCAGCAGAGCATCTTTCGCATTGCGCCGAAAGTCTTCCGACACTCGGTAGCCATTCCCTTTCAGAATTCCTGTCAGCAAACTTCGCACAGAGGGGCGACTGACATGATATTGCGATCCGGCAAACAACTGAGGGTTGAAATCAATTCTTTGCAGGCCTTCTGCAGACGGCTGAGGCAATTGGAAGTAGCCATTTGCGTCTATCGACTGTGGTGTAAGGAGCATCAACGGATCGCTCAGGTCCTGACGCACGACTCTTTTATCGTCGACGGATACAGGGCGGTTTTCCCAGTACTTGAAAGTCTCGAACAGCGCACTGACACCGGGACCTGTTATTTCATCGGAGTGGCTGGCGCGATTGAAAATCTCCCGCGCGACTCTGTTTGCGCAGTCATAAGAAAGATAGGGAAACTGATCGCTGACAGCTTGGGTCAGGGTTTTGCCAAAGGGCAGTCCCTCGACGATTCTCCAGGTATCACCGCCGCGCCCCGTCCATTTGTCCGCCAGTTTCACCACACCCCAGGGCTGCAATTGAGGCGTGGTTAACAGCATGCGTTCGAACGCATCGAAACGCGTGGCAGCAAATTGCGGATGTTTGATAAAGGCCAGTGAGTCTGTGGCATGTGTTGGCTGGGCGAGGATGGGAAAGTGCAGGCCATCGATTTCGATGGAGTCGCCGACTAACGGTTTCGTCGCAGCGCCCCAGGTTTTCCAGTCTTCAATGCGTATGGCTGAAGTCAGTGTCACAGCCGGGTCGCTCTCACCACCCAGCCGCGCACGTTTGCCTGGCCCCGGTTCGGCGTCTACTCGCGAAGCTGCAACTTCAGCGCTGTAGGCTGGCGAAGTGTGTTGCGCAGCGCTGATGTCTGCCACCTGGCGACGCCATAGCGATTGCCCCGGAATCTGCTCGAGGGTGATGTCGGGCAGGTTGATCGTCGTTGCGCTCGCCAGTTTGTATTCGCCTTGTTCGTTTTTACGAACCATGACAGTGCCGTCGGCGAGGTCGACGTAGATTTTTCCACGGGGTCCCTTTCGAATGCCGTCAACGGATTCATGTGCGCCAGGGAGTAACGTTGCCAGGTTGGGGTCGACATGGAAAATCGCCAGCGGCTCGTCGGCGGTCAGGCGGGGCATGAACAGGCTTCCCTGCACTGATTCGCTCGAGTACCACTGCGCCTCGATACGCCAGCGTGACTGTCCCGGGATCTGTTTCAGAATCGGCGGCGTCACACCCGGTGCGGCGGGCCATGGAATCTGGTAATTCCCGTCGGCGTTGAGTTCTACTCGGTAATAACGGCCTTCTTCAAGATGGGCATAGGTCTGACCGCTTGGGGCTATGAACAACCCGTCGACCGATTCGTGTGGCTGCAAGAGATGGGTTTGCAATCCTGGCAGCGCAATCTCTGCCAGCCTGGCATTCGCTTCGGTAATGATCGGATCAGATATATAGCTCACCACCACGCGTGGCTCGTCGACAACCTCGGTCCTTGGCGGTAATGAAGTTGAAGTGCCCGGTTGTGGATTCAGGTCGGGTATCCGTGAATCTGGATTACCGCTAGTCCTTATGCTGATCGCGCCAGTATCGACGTCGATTCGGGTGATCGTGGAAGTACTCGACGAAGCAGGGAGAACAGTCGTTTTTGTCGGTTTGATCATTGAAGTGCCTCAGAGTCGGTCATGGTTGCATTGCTCACTGTCTCGATTGATCTCTCGTTGATTACTTGTCTCTGATAACGAAGAGCGTTGTCTGCCCGAGCGCATCTTTTTGAACCCCTCCGAGCAGGTAGATGATCTTGTTTTCTTCGCGGTACGTGGACAGTGGTTTTTGCTCGGTGATGAGGGTTCGCAGTTGGCTGTCACTGAACTCAAAACTTTCCAGCGTCACGCGTTTGAGCCTGCCGTTGATAAGCGGTGGCAGTCTCAGCACGAATACCTGGTCGATCTTCTTTCGATGAAACAGCAATGCGTCGTCGCCCAGCGGTTGAGCAGTGGCATTCACTTCGTAACCGTCATCTTCCAGAACCCTGCTGAACAGCCTGCGCAAGTTGGGCGGAGTCCGCGCCGCGGCGTACTCGTTCCAGTGTTGAGAGAATCTTCCGGGATCAAAATCCAGGCGCATCAAGCCTTCACCCAGCGAAGAGGGGATGGTCAGCGTGTCTGACTGTTCTTCGGTCCTGCGCAATATCAGCAACGGATCACTCAGTCCTCGCGGTGGCGCACGGCGCACCTGCCTGTTTTCCCAATAGCGAAACACTTGATTGAGGTGTGCCAGACCATGGCCGCTGATGACCTCGGATCGGTTGGCTCGGTTGAACATGGCGCGAGCCAGCGCGCTGACTGATTGATCCGACAGGTACTTGAAGGTGCTTGAGATGTATTGAGTGATTGGCATCTCGAATGGCACGACGTTGTCCAGAACCGTCCATTGGTTATTGCGCTTGATCGCCCATCTCGGTTGCTGGGCCGGGTTGTCCCGCAGCATGTGTTCGAAGGCGTCGTACAAGGCGGGCGAAAACAAGGGGTGCAACAGATAGACGAGTCTCGGGTTCGGTCCCGGATTCTGATGCAGGATTCGATAGTATTGCCCATCGATCTCGATGTGCTGGCCCAACGGTGGAGGGGCATCTCGCCCCCAGTTGCGCCACAACCCGTAACTCAGATTAATGGCTGCGGGATTGGCTGAAAGCAGGCTTTCGGTCAATGCCTGGGTGGTGTCAGTGGCCTCTTCCAGATGCGCCCGTTTGCTGGGCCCCGGCGCAGGTTCCTGACTGTCGGGCGGGGCTTTGTGTTTTACCGGTTGTGCAGATTCCGCTAATGACTCGCTCGCCTCGGTTTTGCGCCGCCACAGCCGTGTACCGGGAATCTGTTCGAACACTATTGGCGAAGCGTCGCGTGCGCTTGCGGAGGCCTGCTGATAATGACCTTCAGCGTTTCTGCGCACCATGACGGTTCCGTCAGGTGTATCGATATAGGTTTTACGATGTTTGTCATAGCGCAAGCCGTCCGTGGTCTGCAGTGCAGGCGATAGCAGGGTCGCATCTTCGGGCGCAAGGTAGATGGGTTGATGCACCGTCGGCAGGTCAGCGACGGTCTGTCGCTGATCGTGATCCGGGTTGTGCGCAAGCCAGCCGGGGCGTTCAAAAGTCCAGATGGCCTGGCGCTCGGTTTTTACCAGAAAGGGGCCAGGCAAGTGCGGTGTGAAGTTGAAGGGAATCTGGTAACGGCCGTCAGCAAGGCTTTCGACCAGCAGATGCCCTTCATTCTCAACATGGGCATACAACTTGCCATCGGGGCTGGTGAACAGTCCGCTTTCGGCATCCAGGCGTCGCAACAAATGTACTTGCTCGGCAGGCCAGGTGATTGAGCGCAGAGCTGTCTGCGCTGACAGCGTGGTGGCAGGTATTTCTGTGACCTGCACCAACGCTTGTTGCGGGTGTGTGCTCGCCGGGTCGCTCGAGGAATCTGCGTCGGGCGGGTTTTCGCCGGGCAGCCTGCGGGAGCTGCCAGCAGGGTTTGCAACAGGCGGCGGGGAGTCGGGCGCAGTGGTCCCGGCCATACGTTTCGGTGGTTTGGCCATTATTTGTCTCGCTGTTGGTTAGGCGCGGCGATCGATGTGCGTTGGAAGGCGAGTCAACCTTCCCTGATCATGAACAGCGTCGGGTTGTCGGGGGATATCTGTTGCACACCGCCCACCAGGTAGATGATTTCGGTGTGGTTCAAATCGTTCTCAAGCTGCTGTCTTTGCGCGGGGCTGAGTCTGCTCAGGAAATCAGGATTGTTGAGTTCTGATCCTGGCGAGGTGTAGCGAGGCACCTGATTGTCCACGATGCGGGGCAGCTTCAGCACAAAGACCGCGGCGACATCCGGGCGATGAAAGATCAACGCGCCTTCGCTGTGCTGACGGGGGGTGGGATTGATGGTGTAGCCGTTAAGCTGCAAGACCGAGCTGAATAGTTCGCGCAAGGCACCGGGTGTGGGACCCGCTGTGTACGTGGCCCATTCCTGGGCGAAGCGTGCCGGATCAAGATCCAGACGCTGCAGCGGGCTTGAGTCAGGCGCGGGCAGGGTGAGCAAGCCAACGCGTGGCAGACTGCCGGGCGGTGGCGCCAAGACTGGCAGCATGATCAACGGGTCTGACAGATGATGGATGGGCGCCTGGTTATTCGCTCGGTCTGTCCAGTGGCGGAACGTCAGCGCCATCGCTGAAAGGCTCTGCGCATTGACGCCATGAGGGGCAGAGACATGCTCGAATACGGCTCTGGCGAGGTTACTTGCCGATTGCGCCGACAGATAGTTGAATGCGCTGGCAGCGTATTGGGTTGCCGACATTTCAAAAGGCGGGTGATTGTCCAGCACCTTCCATTGGCCTTCGCGTTTGAGTGCCCATTTCGGCTGACGCGAAGGCTCGTGGCGCAACATGGTTTCGAAGGCGTCAAAGCGATCAGGAGTAAATCCAGGGTGTTGCAGGTACACAAGGCCGGTATCGTCTCGCAGACCTTGCGCGACGATCGGATAGTGCTTGCCGTCTATTTCAATGGATTCACCGGATTCTGGCCTTGCGGTTCGCCCCCAGTTTTTCCATTGACCTGCGGAAAGATCCACTGCAATGGACTGTTGAGAAAGCAGACTGCTGACCAGCGTGCTTGCATCTGCGAGGGTGCTGCGTTGCTCCGTTAACGGGGAGTGCCTGCCCGCACTGACTCTCGCCTCGACTGTTTCGGTGGTTGCGGTTTTGTGGGCGAGGGGCGGCGTTTCGACTTCACGCCAGAGCATTGTCCCAGGGATCTGTTCAACCCTTGTCCCGGTGGGTGTCGCTTCCCCAGCATGGGTCTGCCGCCATCCGTCTGTGGTTTTCGACACCATGACGAAACCACCGGGCATTTCGACGTAGGCCTTCTTGCGCTTGTCGTATCGCAAGCCGTCTTCATCGCCGGCCTGTAACTTGAGCAGGTCGGCTGACTCGGGGTTGATAAAAACAGATTGCGGCAAGCTTCCATCCCTCGACGTGCCGGCCAGCGCCAGGTTATCTGGATCAATCGAGTGCCGCCGTACCCATTCCGCTGTGCGCGTTGCGCTTGATTGCGCTTCGTGCACGTGCGCATGACTGACTATAACGCTGGAGCGTTGCGAAGACTCAACCGGTAGCGGGTTCGCCGTTATCACGCCGTGCTCGGAACTGCCTCTTTCAACGGCGAGATTACCGCTTGGGTTGAGTCCGGGATCCGGCGATGTCGACGTTGTTTGTGGTGATGTCTGACGCGGGATTTTCTTGGGTGGTTTGGCCATTGAATTGCTCCGATGAGGTGCTGACAAGTCAAAGGGCCGGTCAATCGGGCAGCACATCAATGTGTTGTGTGCTGCGCCATGATTGCCCGGCCTATCGGCTTCAAAGGCTTGATGTTCGGCAAAAAAACGCACTTGTGTGCGGTACATATGTATTGCGCTGCAAGCTGGAGGCAGCAGAGTGTTGCGCCGTGTTGAAGAGGATTGCGCGACGCTCGCGATCAATCGCGGATGAGCGTCACCGCAGGGCTTAACGCTCTCTGAGAATGAATACCGAGTCCGGTTGCGACTCGACTTTCAGCACCCCGCCGATCAGCCACACCACCTTGTTCTGCGAATGCGCGGCCATCAGCGCGAGAAGTGCGTCTGAGCCAATTCGGGCCGATAGACTTGGATCAGTCAGTTCGTTGCCCGGGGTGTGGGAAAGTCCGACCTGTTCGACCGATCCCAATTTCAAATAAAACACCTGATCATGATGTTCGCGCCTGAACACCAGGGTCGGCTTGCGGTGTTCGTGAGTCAGCGGAAAAACTTCGTATCCCGAACGAATCAGCAGGGCGCCGAGCAGGCGTCTGAGGTTCAGATCGGTTGGATAGGTTTTATAGTGATTCCACTCGAGGGAAAAACGCTGCGGATCGAAGGTCAGGCGTTTCAGATCGCCCTCGGTCTGCGCCGGCAGCGGAATGATTTTCTTGCCTTGATGATCAACGGAGGGCGCAATCGTGAGCAGATTCAGCGGGTCGGCGAACGCCGGTGTGGTGGGAAACGGCTTTTGCTTCCACTGATGCAGGACTGCCTGAATGTGGATCAGTCCAGTACCGGTGATAAAGGGCAAATAGTCGGAAACGTCGAATAGTTTTCTGGCGACCGCCCGTGCAGTGACGTCGGAAAAGTCCGGGAATGCTTCGGCAACCGATCGGGTCAGAGTCGTTTCAAAAAAGCGTTTGCCGGGGTGTATTTCTCCCGGGTCGCTGCCGATGCGAAAGGTGGCGACCGGTTGCAGTGATGGGGTATTGCGCAGCATGTTCTCGAAGGCGTCGAAGCCGCTCGGGACAAATTCCGGGTGTTGCACGAAGTACACTTTGGGCGTGGCATTGGAACCGGCGGGCACTATGGGGTAGTGAAGCCACCCCAGTTGTACCGATTCCACCGCTGGCTTGTGCAAATGTCCCCACGACAGCCAGAAGAACGGTGTTGGATTATCGGTTGTCGCTGTTGCAGTGCGCGATGGCGACGCTGGCGCCAGGGGCTCATCTAGCCTTGGCCGTTTGCTGAGGCTGGGACTTGGTTCGGTCTGCTCGGTAGTGGCACGTGGCCGCTCTGAAACAACAGGCTCACCCGGGATCGTGCTCGCTGCTCTTTGTCGCCAGAGAAGGGTGCCGGGAATCTGTTCGAAAAATACGTCGGGCGAGACGCTGCTAGACGCAAAGGCTTGCTGGTAATCGCCGTTTTTGTTTTTGCGCACCATGACCGTGCCTTCGGCCGTATCGATGAAGGTTTGTTTGAGTTTGTTGTAACGGACCGCACCGGTAGCAGGTTCTGCCTTGGTCAGTGTGCTCGCGTCACTGGGCGACAGGTAGGCCGGCGTTTGCGGCACCGCTGGAGCACCGGCCGGGTTCTGCGTGGGCTGCCAGCCGGGGCGCTGGATACGCCAGCTTGTTTCACTGCCACTTCTTGTTACAACAGGGCCGGGTATCCCAGGCGAGAACGTCAGAGGCACGTAATAGTTGCCGTGCATATCTCGCTCGACAATGAACCGGCCTTCATTGCCGATCTGCGCGTAGGTGCGCTGATCCGGCCCGATGAACAGGCCGGTGTTGTCGGCAAGCGGGGTCAATTCGCTCAATCGAGTCTCAGGCCAGGCGATGGCATTGTGTGCCGCGCGGTAGGTGTCGACGTGACTGCCGGGCATTTCACTGACGACGATTGCAGGCTGGTGAGGGGCCGAGTCTGCGGCAGTGTCCGGTGCGAAAGGTCGTGGAGATGAATCGGCACCAACCCTCGAGACGTCAAGGGTGTGGCGGGTAATGTGGCTGCCCGGATTCGAGTGCGTGGGGTTTGTGTTAACGGTTGAATCGGCTGCGGTTGTCACTGCAACTTTTTTGGGTGGTTTGGCCATTGCAAATTACTCATGGAGTGTGGGATGTCGAGCGCATGGAAGCGACTCGCCGTATTTCGGGCGCACTCGTCTACATCCCGAGGTATCCGGGATGTGACTGTCATGGAGACATTGGTTATTTCAACTTCAGAGTGCGCAAATCGCGATCAGCCATCGACCGACGTCTGCAGCGTCAGGCGGGGGGCACGTCAATCAAGGGCTGTGGAGAGAAGATGTATTTATCTTGATGGCTGCAACGATTGATCACCCGCAACTGCGAATATTCAACGCGCGACTTGTCGGCGCGCAGTATCCAGCCGTGGGCGGCGAAGCTGTAGTTCACCGTTTCACGGAGATCGTCGACGGTGGCGATATTTCTGACCTTCAGCTCTTTGCTGGCCATTGAGGAAAAGACTTCGGGTAAGGCTTTGGTCGCGTCGGGTTCTTCAAAATACCGTGCATCAAGGCCATCCAGATAGATACGGTCGAAGGACAGGTCAACCGTATGTACAACACCGTTTTCGGTAATGACGCGTACCTGATCAATCAGGTCCTCGCTGTCATAAACCGGTAAATGAATCCGGCAAGTGCCGATGTGCAGTTGGTTGTTTTCCAGTGTGATCGTGACCTTGCCCAATGTGGTTGCATCGAGTTCCCAGGTCGAGGAATAGGGCAGACGGACTGTGGCGTTGGCCAACGCGCCCGGCGTAGAAAGCCTGAATGTCATGTCAGCCGCCAAATGGATCAGGTATGTGGAGCCTTCACCTTCCAGACTTTCCATGGCGGTTTGCCCCGGCACGGACGTGAGCATCGCACAACCGTTTTTGCTGCCGAGTTCGTGCGCCTCATTGGTCGGCAGCTCATAAGGGAACTCGCCTGTTCGAAACTTCAAAGGCAAGTTGATTGGAGTTGTCCATTCTTTGAAAGAATACGTAGGGTAGTTCTTGTCAGCAGGGGCGACATCCGTTTCCGGCGTAAGTCCCGCATTCAAGGCAACACCGTCGTTGAATACCAGAACATATTTGCTATACGTGCGAACGGCCATGGTCCGCAGAATTTTGGTCATGTTGTGCGGGTCTTCTCCTCCTCGTGCTCCGGCAAAGTATTTAAGCGTCAAGACCTTCTCGCCAAAGTGGTAGGCAAGATCGCAGCCCGCGAGCAGGTCCTGATTCTTGTCCGATTGTCGTGCAATGAAGTGGGCTTCGGCCTTGGTCAGTTCACTGCTGGCGTAATCCAGATAAAGGGTTGTCACGGCGTCGGTACGTTCTACCGAATGGAACCGGGTAGGTTGCGAGGAGCGCGGCAGGTAGTAACGCACATCGTGCTTATGCATGATCCAGCAGTCGGCCGCGTAGAGAATGGTTGCTTTTGCCGGGTAACCTTTTTTGACGGTAATGACATCGACAAGAAGGTTTTCATCACTGGTTATTTTCTCGGGGAGCACAGGCTTGAGGATGTAACCGTCCAGGGTGAGAAACGTCAGATGACTGTTCTTGAGTTGCCTTTGCGTCCCGACTTGCATGTAGATGTCGTGCAGAGTGACTACGCTTTTGGGCCTGTCATGGAAATCAAAACCTGAGGTGATGATCAAGGCATTGTCCGCAATCACCCAGCTTTCAATCAGCTCCTCGCGCCATTTCAAAACGACAATGCTTGCCTGTACGCCATCCTCATGAATGGCGGTATACCCTTCTTCGTGGGCAATGAAGTATTCGTCGATACCGGCCTCGCCCGAAGCCGTCGCACCGGCGTGCAGTAGATGAATCTGGTCATTTCCTGCTCCCGCATTGATCCTGTCTTTGCCTTGCGAGCGGATGAGGTTGTTGGCCCCGTTGCCCGTCACGACAGATGCAGCACCCTTCAGGGTTTCAATATTTTCGATTCCTTCGAGAAAACTGTGGAAAGTGTATTTTTCGCCATTGTCGGCGGCAGGATCAGCAGTGATTGTCTGGAGCGTCTGTGCCAGCAGATCGATGTCATATCCCGCTTTGGCCTCGTGGCGAGTGTAGTAATCGCCACCGAGCACCAGTGTGTCGTTACCGGCGGCGCCCTTTATCGTCGAGAACCCGGAAATCATCGCGCCTTCGCGAAGCAGATCGCCGGCGCTTTCAAAGACGAAGCGGTCGTCCTTTTCGCCGCCGGTCAGGTCTTTCTTTCCTGAGCGGTAATGGAAGGTATTGGGTTTTTTCTCCACACCCTTGATCGAGTCGCGACCCTCACCGATCAACCACACAACACCTTTGTGTTCTGCCGGAGTGCCCAGTACAACACCGGGCGTGTCTTTGGTGACGCCATCGCGAGCATCGATGATGTCATCGGTGCCTCTGATTTTAGGGACGTTGACGGTTTTCCAACTGTCTTGCTTGGTCCACCAATTGCGCGTCCAGACCTGGGTTGGCTGGAGAAAGACTTCGAACCCGCCGTGGACGATGGCTTCGGTGGTGTCCTTCAACGGACCCTCCAACAACCTTCGAGCCGTGTCCCGCAATTGGGCTGAGTGTTGCAGCCTGGTTTTCGCGGCGTTGTAGCGATCCTGAATGTCCTGATCAATGTCCATCATGCAGAACGAAAACCAGCCGGTGCGCCAACGCTCATCAAGGGTCAGTTCGATGTAATCATCGATGTCGTCGACCACACGCACTGCACCATAGACTTGCGATCCAATCGCCAGAATGGCTCCGGCCGCCAGGCCCACCGGACCGGCGAAGGAGAATCCGGCCATGGCTGCGGTGCCAAGGATCACCGTCATGGCCGCACTGGTGATGCTCAGCCCTGCGCTGACGTAATGATCCATCGCTTCCTTGCCGGTTGTATTGTCTGCGGCCCTGAAAGATCTGATCGCGGTGAAGACATCGAATGGCAGTGTCAGCGCGCCGCCGATCAAACCGCCAGAGCGGCCCAGCCTCAGGGCAAATCGGGTTTTGGCAAAGTCCTTGAAGGCAGTCTGGCCGGCGGTGAGCATTTCGGTGGCGATCTTGCTGACGGTGATGTCCACGGCGATGGAGCCTACTTCCGATGCAATACCAACGCTGTTAATTGCAACTTCGGCTTTATTGTTGGCTTTGATCGCATCGACAACACCGCGCAATCCCATGAATATCCCGAAACCCTGGATACCGACACTTGAACCCAGTGTGGAGTAGCTTTTCGTCAACTCTACCCAGCGTCGGTTGTTCTTTGGAAGATGAGCATGACTCAGGTCGAGTTTCTGTGCGGAACTTAAAAGTTTCGCCAGCTTGTTGCGATAGTTACCCGGGTCAGTATCGGAATCGAGGCTTTCCTTGATCATGCCGGGGGCCGTTAACGGACGCCGGCTGGCCATTTCGAAAAGCAGCGTCGGCAACAGATAACTGTCGTTGCCGGTAGCGGACTTTATGTGCTGTTCGATATTGACTGCGCTGAACTGCAATGCGTCGGTAAATGAGCGCTTGGGTGTTCGGAAGAAAGTGTTTTTGCCATTTAACGGTTGATTGTCGACGGTTGCGCCCAATGCATCGAGGGCAACCCGTGTTATCGATACATCGCCAAATTGCAGCGGGCCAAATACCGAGTCGTTGATTCTCAACTGCTCGACGTTATTTTTGAGCGGCAGATCCGGATTGTTATCAGGGCTGTTTTTTATATCGATCGTTGAAGCATTTTTCTCATTTTTCTCAATGCGCATGTCAGTGATCACGATCGGATCAATGTGTATCGATGCTTCGCTGATAAGCGTGGCCATTTGAACGTCCTTGTTCTGGCGGATTGTCGTTAAAACCGTGAGGGATAGTACGGGGGGATTTTGCGCGATGTATATCAGCGGGTTGTTGCGGTGTATTGCACGCCGCGCCGAGCATTTTTGGCAGGAGCAGGGGAAGTCCGTCGCAAGGGCGGGGCTCCCTGGCTTGAGCCTTTCAAGTCAGGGAGTGTGCAGCTCATCAGCAGTCATTTGAAGTAACGCTTCAATCGTTTCAATGGCTACCCAGCAATGCCGCAGCCCCGGCGCCACCGAACAATCCGGCACTGATCCGGTTGAACCAGCTCTGACCTTTGCCGCTGCGCAGATAGCGAGCCGCACCATGGGCGCCAAGGCCGTAAGCCAGTTTGCACAGCAGGTCCAACAGGGTCCAGGTGACGATCATTACCAGCAACTGCGGCAGGAAAGGCTGTTCGGCACTAAGGAATTGCGGCAGAAACG
Source organism: Pseudomonas sp. CH61 (assembly GCF_059429415.1). Taxonomy (NCBI): domain Bacteria; kingdom Pseudomonadati; phylum Pseudomonadota; class Gammaproteobacteria; order Pseudomonadales; family Pseudomonadaceae; genus Pseudomonas; species Pseudomonas sp. CH61. The sequence continues at coordinate 1,192,350 of NZ_CM182098.1, forward strand.
CAGCAAAAAACAGGATGTCTTTAGGGTTGCTCGCACCCAATACAAAGGCGCGTCCGAACAAGGCGCGAAAGCGTGGGACGGGGGCCGCTTGCGGCACCTCGGCACCCACCGATGGCTGACGCGATTGCTGCCAGCTTTGCCAGGCGAGGTAGAACAGGTACAGCCCGCCGACGATTTTCAGAGCACTGAACAACTGTTCGGAAGCCAGCAACAAGGCGCCCAGCCCCAGAGCCGAAGCGCTGAGTAAACAGATCGATGCCGAGACACCGCCGAGAAACGCCGGATAGGAGCGGCGCAATCCGTAATTCAGACTGTTGCTGATCATCAGCAACGACAGTGGTCCCGGAATGAGGATCACCACCAGTGCAGCGCCGCTGAACAGCAGCCAGGTTTCCAGACTCATCGTTTCGCTCCTTTCTATTGTTATCAAGATGCACAAAAGCCCCACCCGCAAGGGTGAGGCTGTTTTCAAACGTGTGCCGCGCAGCGCTTACAGAAAGATGAACTTGGCGATGAAGATCGCGCAGAGCACCCACAGGCTGACGGAAATTTCCTTGTACTTGCCGGTACCGGCCTTCAACGCCACGTAGGTGATGAAGCCCAGTGCGATGCCGTCGGCGACCGAGAAGGTCAGCGGCATCATGATCGCTGTGACGATCGCCGGAATGGCGTCGGTCGCTTCATCCCATTCGATGTGGGCCATGCCGCCCATCATCAGCATCGCCACGTAGATCAGTGCACCGGCGGTGGCGTAAGCGGGAATCATGCCGGCCAGCGGTGCGAAAAACATTGCCGCTATAAATAGCACACCTACGGTGACTGCGGTAAGACCAGTCCGACCACCAGCGGCTACGCCCGCAGCACTTTCCACATAGCTGGTGACAGGTGGAACACCGACCACGGCGCCGAATACGCTGGACGCACTGTCGGCTTTCATTGCGCGGGAGAGGTTTTCGATGCGGCCGTCAGCGTTGACCAGATTGGCGCGCTGGGCGACGCCCATCAGGGTGCCGGCGGTGTCGAACATGTGCACAAAGAGGAAGGCGAGCACCACGCTGATCATGCTGACGTTGAACACGCCGGCCACGTTCATCGCCATAAAGGTCGGCGCCAGACTTGGCGGAGTCGACATGATCCCTTCGTAGTGCACGATACCCAGGCCCCAACCGGCCAGGGTCACGGTGATGATACTGATGAGGATCGCACCGAACACGCGGTGGTAGCTGAGGATTGCGATCATCAGGAAGCAGATGGCCGCGAGCAGTGGACCAGGCTCGCGCAGGGAGCCGAGTTTGATCAGCGTCGCCGGACTATCGACGACGATGCCTGCAGTTTTCAGGCCGATCAGACCAAGGAACAGACCGACACCTGCGCCCATCGCAAAGCGCAGGCTGACCGGAATACTGTTGAGCAGCCACTCGCGAATCCGCGAGAAGGTCAGGATCATGAACAGCACGCCCGAGACAAACACCGCACCGAGCGCGGTTTCCCAGTTGTAGCCCATGGTGCCGACCACGGTGTAAGTGAAGAAGGCGTTGAGGCCCATGCCCGGTGCCAGACCCACTGGCCAGTTGGCGTAGAGGCCCATCAACAGGCAGCCCAACGCGGCGGCGATACAGGTGGCGACGAAGGCTGCACCGTGATCGATCCCGGCATCGGCCATGATGTTCGGGTTGACGAAGATGATGTAGGCCATGGTGATGAAGGTTGTCAGACCGGCAATCAGCTCGGTCTTCACCGTGGTGCCATGCAAGCTGAGTTTGAACAGACGTTCCAGCAGACCACTGCGTAATGGTGGCGAGAGGTCCAGCGTCGATGCTTCGGATTTGCGGCTTTCCACAGCGAGTACTCCTCAAGAGTTTTATTGTTATTTCTAGGGCCGGACCCATGAGGGGTGGCAGCGGCCCTTTGAGGCATACGCGAATTTGTTGACCATGCGGTCAGGAACTCGCACGCTGTGGATTATGCTTTTGTGTACAAATAAAGCAAATATTGTTTTTGGTTTTGTTTACGAAAGTTCCGTCGATAGGGATATATCACTTGTGCTGGCCCTTCGCGAGCAGGCTCGCTCCCACATTTGAAATACGTTCCCCTGTGGGAGCGAGCCTGCTCGCGAAGAGGCAGTCCCATTCAATCGAGAACCGTCTGACTGTTCCCCAATGCCAGATTCACCGCCAACCAGCCATTCACCGCCGCTTCGCCAGCCTCGGCAAACACCCGCTCCAGCAATTTCACCTGCTCACGCCGCAACGTCTGCTCAAACTTCGCACCTTCCGCCGTCAGCTCCAGCAGGCGTTTACGCTTGTCGGCCTCCGACGCCACGCTGTCGACCAGATGCATTTCCTGCAACTGCCGCAACGGCATGTTCAACGCCTGCTTGCTCACGCCGAGCAATCCCAGCAATTCCTTCACGCTCAAATTCGGGTAACGCGCGATGAAAAACACGATGCGCTGATGCACCCGCGACAGCCCACGGCGCTCGAGCATTTCATCAGCCTTGGCGGTGAAGGCCTGATAGCCGAAGAAAAACGCTTCCATGGCCTGTTGCTGACTGGATGGGTTTTTAAGGTCAAGCATATTGACGTACTCGCTCAAGCTGTCGTAATTTCAGTCAACCAGTTTGACTCATTTTTCGTCCGCCTCGCTACCGGTGACCCCCATGGCTTTTTCCGAACGTGTCTCGCGCCTTAAAAGTTCTTTGATCCGTGAAATCCTCGCTGCCGCTCAGCGCCCTGAGGTGATGTCGTTCGCTGGCGGATTGCCGGCCGAAGCCATGCTGCCGAAGGTCGAGTGGGCCGACATGCCGCTGTCGCTCGGCCAATACGGCATGAGCGAAGGCGAGCCGGCATTGCGCGAGGCTCTGGCGGCGGAGGCGAGGGCGCTTGGGCTGGAATGTCAGGCGAGTCAGGTGCTGGTGGTCAGCGGCTCTCAACAGACCCTCGATCTGGCGGCCAAGCTGTACATCGACAAAGGCACAGAAATTCTGCTGGAGGCACCGACTTATCTCGCCGCACTACAGATATTCCAGCTGTTCGGCGCCGATTGCCTGACCGTGCCGCAAGAGTCCGACGGCCCGAACCTGGCACAGTTGCGCGAGCGTTTGGAGCAACATCACCCGGCGTTTATCTACCTGATTCCGACGTTCCAGAACCCGTCCGCCGTGCGCTATAGCGAAGAAAAGCGTGCAGCGGTAGCGGCTTTGCTCGACGAGTTTGGCGTCACGCTGATCGAAGATGAGCCTTACCGTGAACTGACGTTCGATGGCGGCAGCGCCAAGCCGATTGCCGGTCGCTTGAAGAAATCCAGTTGGATCTACACCGGCACCGTGTCGAAAACCTTGCTGCCGGGTTTGCGTGTCGGCTATCTGATCGCCAGTCCCGATCTGTTTCCGCACTTGCTCAAACTCAAGCAATCGGCGGATCTGCACACCAATCGCATCGGCCAATGGCAGGCGTTGCAGTGGATCGGTACTGAGAAGTATCAGCAGCATCTGAGCGAGTTGCGCGGCTTCTATCGACAGCGGCGGGATGCCTTCCAGGCGGCGCTGGAAACACATTTTTCTGATCTGGCGGATTGGAACACGCCACAGGGTGGGCTGTTTTTCTGGCTGACGCTGAAGCAACCGCTGGACACGCGAACGTTGCTTAACGAGGCGTTGGCCAATGACGTGGCGTTTATGCCGGGGGAGCCGTTTTTCCCGGATACGGATAAGCATCACGGGCATTTGCGTTTGAACTTCAGCCACATCGATCCGGCGCGCCTGGATGAAGGGCTCAAGCGATTGGCGGCGGTGGTGCGCCAGGCGCAGCTAGATAAAGCGGCTTGAAAACAAATAAACCGGCTCGAGGGCCGGTTTGTTTTTGTCTGAGCTTTGAGGTGATTTGGCGGGCCTCATCGCGAGCAGGCTCACTCCTACAGTTGGAATGCATTCACCTGTAGGAGTGAGCCTGCTCGCGATAGGGCCATCAGCCCCAGCACAAAACCATCAGACCGCAGCGAAGCGCTTATCCAGATAATCAATAATCACCTTGGACTCATACATCCAGGTGGTCTGGCCATTCTCTTCAATGCGCAAGCAAGGCACCTTGATCCGGCCACCCTGATCCAGCAGCGTCTGTCGATCCTGCTCGTTGTTCTTCGCATCCTTCAGCGCCACCGGCACATTCAGGCGGCGCAGCGTACGGCGGGTTTTCACACAGAACGGGCAGGCGTGGAACTGATACAGTGTCAGATCCTTCGCGGCTGCATCGACCTGAGCCTGGGCAGCGGCGGGGCGTTTTTTCTTGCCCGGACGGGTGATGAAGTCGATGAAGATAACCAGTTGGCCGAGGCCGACACGAAGCGCTTTGACGAACACGTTGAAGCCTCACGGTGCATATTGAGAAAGGCGCGCAGCTTACCCGATTTTTCTCGGGCGAAAAAAAACCGGCGATGAATGCCGGTTTTTTTCGTGCTGCGAATTACTTGATCAGGCTGAGAAACTCGCTGCGAGTCGCGGCGTTTTCACGGAACTCACCGAGCATCACCGAAGTGATCATCGACGAATTCTGCTTCTCGACACCGCGCATCATCATGCACATGTGCTTGGCCTCGATCACCACGGCCACGCCCAGCGCGCCGGTGACTTGTTGCACTGCATCGGCGATCTGGCGGCTGAGGTTTTCCTGAATCTGCAGGCGGCGGGCGTACATGTCGACGATCCGCGCGACCTTCGACAGGCCCAGCACTTTGCCGCTCGGGATGTACGCGACGTGCGCCTTGCCGATGAACGGCAGCAGGTGGTGTTCGCACAACGAGTACAACTCGATGTCCTTGACCAGCACCATTTCGCTGTTATCGGAGCTGAACAGGGCACCGTTGGTGACCTCTTCGAGCGTCTGTTCATAACCGCGGCAGAGGTACTGCATGGCTTTGGCGGCACGCTTTGGCGTGTCGAGCAGGCCCTCGCGGGACACGTCTTCGCCCAATTGGCCGAGAATCGCGGTGTAGTTCTGTTCCAGTGTCACAGGGGCTGATTCCATAAGGGTTTCAGAGGGGTACTGTTTCTGTCTGTACCAATTTTGTACCAATCAAGCTGTTTTCGAGCTTGCCGAGTTCACCCCAGTCAGTGCTGGAATTGATCCATCGGGCGTAGGTCGATAGCAACATCTGAACGCTATGACCGAGCTGAGTGGCAATAAACGCAGGGTTCATACCCGCCATGACGCACATGGTAGCGTATGTGTGTCGGCAGTTGTATTGCCGGCGGGCGCGAATCCCCAATTCGATCAGCGCAGCCTGAAACGGTCACCGACACCCAGAGCGCCAGACCCGATCTCTCACTTCGGCGATTTTATCGAGTAAAATCGCAGCCCACAGGTCACCTTTACCCTGTAAAGAACTCCGCAGAGTTGCTGCGTGTCGAGGCTGAGCCTTGGCATGGGGAAGGCAACAAGCGTTGAGTGAAAGGTTCATTGAAACGACGGCCCGAAAGGGCCTTTTGCATTACCTGGATGCGATTTTCGCGCCTATTAGCCAAAGGAAGATCATGAAAAGTTCAATCAATGATATGGCGTTTACCGAGCGTCGCCGCGTGCCTGTGAGGGCTTTATTGGGCGGTGTTTTATTCTTGGTCATGGCCATCCAGGGGTTCCGTATGGAGTCCAATGGAATCGCTGCGCTGCTGCTGGTGTGTTCGTTATGGTACTTGGGCATGGCGTGGCTGAATCGCAACGCGGGTTCGCAAACCTTGATGATCCTCAAGGACAAGGGCATCTGGTTTTTCAATGCTGATGGGTTAGTCCCTTACACATCGATTGAAGCCACAGAGGTCGAATCGTACAGAGGGATAGCTCAGATGCAACTCAATACGGTACTTCATATCATTGCCGAAAGGGCTGACACTCTGCCGAACTTTAATGACAGCCGGTGGAAGATCTTCTTCAAGATGCCAAGTGCGCGTAAGGGTAAAGGCTTTCGTAAGCATCTCGTAGTGTTCAACTATGGCGGTCTGCGCGACGAAGACGGCAAAAACGTCGACTATGAGAACCTTGAAGAAGAACTTACGTATCGCATCGAAAAGGCTCACCAAGAGGAACATGAACTGAGCAATTCGGTTTATGTGCCCTCATCGTCAGCAAACGATGCGCTGTCGCCTGTCACTCATTGAATCCCGCTTAACGCGTCGGGCGCTGGCAGTGGGTGCAAAGCCGACTGCCGAAAGCTGCCGTTCGGCTCTGTCTTTCAAACAGCTTCAGCCAAATAAAAGCCCCGCATCGTGACTAACGATGCGGGGCTTCAAATGGGGCGGATTATTCGTCGCGGCCTTCCATCATGGTGCGTTTGAGCATCACGTAAACCGCGCCAGCGCCGCCGTGTCTGGCCTGGCACGAGCAGAAACCCAACACCTGCGCATGTTGACGCAGCCAAGTGTTGACGTGGCTTTTGATCATCGGCCGCTTGCCGTCCAGGCGCACAGCCTTGCCGTGAGTAACACGCACACAGCGGATTTCGAATTTGGTCGCTTCGGCGAGAAACGCCCAGAGGGTTTCGCGGGCCTTTTCCACGCTCATGCCATGCAGGTCGAGGCTGCCTTCGAACGGGATCTGGCCGACCTTGAGCTTGCGCATCTGACTTTCCTGCACGCCGTCGCGGGACCACATCAGCTCGTCTTCCGGGCCGACGTCGATCACGAACTGATCGGACAGACCGTCAACGGTGGTGGCATCGGTGCGCACGGTGGCGGACTGGCGCAGCTTGGCAATCTGTGCGCGGTCTGCCTTGGGTTTGCCGGTGTCGGCGCGGTCGTGCTTGATCGGCTTGACGCCTTGGATCGCACTTTTGAACAGGGAAAAATCGTCGTCTTGCATGTCAGCCTCCGCGAAGGGCGGCCAGTTTACCCAAGTCGAAACAAAACGGCCCGGCAAAAAGCCAGGCCGGTGAGTCAGTCGTGTTTTTTCATCAGGTGCGGGGACATGTTCAGTTCCCGCGATTGCCGTGCGCGACGGCGGCAGCGGCGCCACAGGGCGACACCGAAATACAGAAACAGCAAACCGACCGCCAGAATGATCGCCGAGCCCATCGGCGTAGCGTTCAAGTCACCGAGTGCCGGTGGACGGCCGAGCAGGCTGGCCGCTCCGGCCATCGCCAGCAGCACGCCGAACGTGGCCAGAATGGCCGCGATCGCCGCGCCGAATCGAAAACGCCAGTTGCTTTGGCCTTTGGGCCGCAAGCGGCGTGCGTCAAATCCATCGGATAACTTCATTCCGACCTTCCTCAATGGGTATCGGCCCTTCGACCGGGAGTTGACCGGGTTGTTCCTGAGGCTATGGCATTTGCGGCAAATGAGAGGGTTTTGCGGATGAGCGGCGCGCTGAGCCGCTCATCAGAGCAGATCAGATCAGGTCCTGAGTCAGCGCGAGGGTGGCGAAGTTGTCCGCCATGATCGCCATTTCGGCTTCCTGCACCACGGCGGCGCTGAGCACGCGGCCCTTGAACGGCAAGTCGCGGGTGGCGCAGGCGTCTTCCACCAGGGTGCAGCGGAAACCCAGGTTCTTCGCCGCGCGCACGGTGGTGCTGACGCTGGAGTGGCTCATGAAACCGCAGACGATCAAGTCCAGCGAGCCAAGGTTTTGCAAACGATCGAGCAACTCGGTGCCGTGGAACGCGCTCGGCAGCAGTTTGCCGATAATGGTTTCATCGCCTTGTGGCTCGAGGCCCGGGATGAATTCGCCGCGTTCGCCCTGCGGGTCGAACAAGCCACCGACGGTGCCGAGATGACGCACGTGCACGATCGGCCGACCGGCTGCACGGGCTGCGGCAACCACTTGTTTGATGTTCGCGACGGCCGCGTCCATGCCGCTCAGGGCCAGCGGGCCACTGAGATATTCTTTCTGGGCATCGATGATGACCACGGTGGCATGGCTCAGTGTGGCCGCTGCGTACCCGCGACCGCTGAGTTGAAACATCGTTTTTGGAACGGACATTCTGGGGCTCCTTGGGGTGGGGCTTTTGCGACATTGTCCTCTGGCTGAGCGGTTCTGTGAATCGCTACCATCGTAGGCACCGTCGTTATTGGCCTGCAGCCTTGTCAAGTTACACGTTCTGTTCAATGGCTGATGCAAAAAACAGAAAACTCCTACTGTCGGCGCGATGTTTTTCCTGCGTCGTCGTCACGCGTTTTGGCTGGTAGAATCGCCAGTCGTTTTTTCTGGAGTTCTGCGCCGTGATCACTTCCCGCCTTCGTACCCTGCGTGACCATATCCGTTGGGCCGTCAGCCGCTTCCATGGGGAGGATCTGTTTTTCGGCCATGGCACCGACAATGCCTGGGACGAAGCCCGGCAACTCGTGCTCGGTGCGTTGCACCTGCCGTGGGAAATCGCCGACAGCTACCTCGATTGCGCGCTGGAAGACGACGAGCTGGTCAACCTGCAACGCCTGCTCAAGCGCCGCATCGAAGAACGCATTCCCACCGCTTATCTGTTGGGTGAGGCGTGGTTCTGTGGCATGTCGTTTATCGTTGACGAGCGTGTGTTGATCCCGCGTTCGCCGATTGGCGAACTGATCGAAAACCGCTTCGCCCCGTGGATCGGCACCGAACCTGCGCGGATTCTCGACCTGTGCACCGGCTCCGGTTGCATCGGCATTGCCTGCGCCTACGAGTTCCAGAACGCCGAGGTGGTGCTGGCCGATCTGTCGTTCGAAGCGCTGGAAGTGGCCAACCAGAACATCGAGCGCCATGGCGTCGATGAACGCGTCTACACCGTGCAGGGCGATGGTTTTGATGGTTTGCCGGGTCAGCGTTTCGACCTGATCGTGTCGAACCCGCCTTACGTGGATGCGGAAGATTTCGCTGATATGCCGGATGAATATCAGCATGAGCCCGAGCTGGGTCTGGCTTGCGGTGATGATGGATTGAATCTGGTTCGACGCATGCTCGCTGAAGCGGCGGATCACCTGACCGAGAAGGGCTTGCTGATCGTTGAAGTGGGCAACAGTCAGGTGCACGTTGACGCGCTGTACCCGGAAGTCGATTTCGCCTGGCTGGAATTCGAGCGCGGCGGGCATGGCGTGTTCATGCTGACAGCGGAGCAGTGCCGCAACCACCAAGCCCTGTTCGCTTCCCGCGTCTAATCGAGACTGATCGTTCCCACGCTCTGCGTGGGAATGCCTCAATGGGCGCTCTGCGTCCGCTGTTGGGACGCGGAGCGTCCCGGGCTGCATTCCCACGCGGAGCGTCACTAGTGTCCGGTAAAAACTGAAGGGGGAGCTTGCTCCCCCTTGCTGTGCCTGCTTCCTGAGCAATAATCAGGTTTTTCAGACTCGATTTTCGACTATGTTCACCAGCACCCGATTTGCGCAGATGCTTCAAGCCCTTCCTCATCAGCTTTTCAAAGCAGCGGTCAAGCGCTGTGGGGCTGATCGGTACGCCAAGCAGTTCACCTCCTGGGATCTGCTTGTCACGCTGATTTATGGCCAGATTACTCAGGCCAAGAGCTTACGTACGCTGGCGACAGCTTCGCAGTCACTGGAACCTCATCGCCACCATCTCAACGCTAAGAACATGGTCCGCTCCACCCTTTGTGACGCGCTGAACAAGCGCAGTTCAGAGCCCTTTCGGTTGGCCTGCGAGCACCTCCTCAAAGGCATCGGTCGTAAACAGCGCAAGTCTCTCGAAGCGATGATCACCTTGATCGATTCGACTTCGATCAGCTTGCGCGGCCCAGGTTTTGACGAATGGACCACCGCGACGAAAACCCGTATCACCCAGGGACTGAAGGTGCATGTAGCCATCGATCCAAGGCAAACAGCCCCAACCTACGTAAACATCACTGCGGCAAACGTCAACGATCTAAGCGATGCGCTGACCATGCCACTCGAAGCAGGCATGACTTACGTTTTCGACAAGGGTTACTGCGATTACAACTGGTGGCACCAGATTGATCAGATAGGTTCTTTTTTCGTCACACGCCTGAAAAAAAACGCCAATCTGAAGCGGGTCGAAAATTTGAAAAAAGAGGATGCAGCAGAATCTATCGAGGCGGATGAATCAGTATTGTTCGCCAAGAAATATCTGAGCACCCGACGCCCGAATCTCTATCGGGATCAGGCGGTACGCCGAATACAGGTTCGCCGAGATGATCACGAAACGCCGCTGGTGCTGGTCACTAACGACTTTTCTCGCTCTGCTGAAGAAATTGCCGGGCTGTACAAACAGCGCTGGCAGATTGAGTTGTTTTTCAAGTGGATCAAGCAAAACCTAAAGCTCAAACGCTATTTTTGCTTCTCCGAAAATGCCGTTCGTCTGCAGATTTACAGCGCTCTGATCACATACCTTTTGCTGCATCTCTATCAGCGCCGGTCAGGTGGCTCTGGGTCTATTTCCAGCTTCGTCATTCGGCTAGCCCACTCGTTGTTCGAACGGCCATCAAGCATCGAACATCTTGAACACCGAAGACAGAAGCGAACGGAGCAGAAGGCAGCTCAAGGCTGCCTCCTGCTATGAAACAGGTTTTACCGGACACTAGTGACGCGGAGCGTGGGAACGATCAAGCACAGGGAAATGCATTCCAAGGTGGGAGCGAGCTTGCTCGCGAATGGCCGCGACGCGGTTTCAAGCGATCAGCGGTGTGTGGCAATCCAGATCAACAACCCCGCCTGAAACACCGCAAACGCCACCAGGCACGTAATAGTGAAACGCAAACCAGCGTCTTCACGCTTGAACTTGCTGACCTTGTCTTCCTGCTTCTTCAGCTTCACTTCCTGCTCGGCCAGATTCTGCTCGGCCTGCTGGAGCATCTGCGCCGCTTCAAGAATTTCGACGATCTGCAGCTTTTCGCTGTTCCAGTCACCGAGCAAATCGCCAACCTGCACTTCCTTGACGCTGCCTTTCAAATGCTGGGCGTCGGCGTACACCACATCAAAGCCGTGCACACGCAGGAAATGATCGCGACGCAGACGCGTGTCTTCGTTCAGCGCGTCCTTGTTGTTCAAGTCCATGCCGTCGACGGTGTAGGTCGGCCAACGCTTTTTCGCCCAATTGATGCCTTGCGCGGCCATGTAACGGCCGATGCCACGGTTCATCGGTTCGATCTGCAGGCCGCTGTCCGGGCCGAAGTGCACACGTTTGGTCGTGTGATCTACCCACACGTCCAGTTGATTCTGCTCTTTGCGCACACGCTGGCCCGGCAGTTTGATTGCCATGCGCATCAGGCTTTTTTCTTTGCTGTTGCGCTCGGCATAGCCGAATTCGACGAAGCGCAAGGGGCGCCCGCCAGTGTTGCGATCGGTTTGCAGCGGGGCCAGGCGGAGCATCTTGTGGTGCTCGACGTGGACATCCGCCCACGGCAGCTCGACCGCTGGCGGTGCGTCTTTTTCAGCGGTGGTGTCGGGTGAAGTCTGGGTATCAGTCATAACGGCGAGATCCTGTCCAAGCCCTGCTTGTCGCCAGCCGTTGCGCTGGCGACAAAGGCTTATCGGCCGTTTTTTGCAGGACTAGAGGGCAAACAACCGTTAACGGGTGCGAAGTCCGTCAATAAACTCAATGATCTTCGCGCCGAGTTCCGCCGCTAGCGGCAAATTTGGATCCTTGTACGAAGCCAATTGCCGCTTCATATCGTTGTGGACGATGCGCATGACATGGTTCATGCCGTCGATCACCACCAGTTCGGCGTCGGGTTTGGCGGCTTTCAGCGCCTGCGCATCGCCAACGCCGACCTGCATGTCGTTGCTGCCCTGGACGATCAGCGCCGGCATCTGCAATTGCGCGAAGGCTTTGGCCGGATCCTGACGGAACAGTGAAATCAGGTACGGCTGCACGCTCGGGCGGAAAATCACCTGCAACGGTTGTGGAACATTGTCATCGGTATGGCCGGCCTTGAGGCTGTCGAGCAGTTCGTTACTGCGCAGCATCAGCGGCGGCGGCAGGCTGCGGGCCAGTTGCTCGCGGATCACCTGATCGACCGGGCGGGCGCTGCCGGACAGGGAAATCACCGCCGCCGCATCGACTTTCGGTGCAGCGAGGCTGGCAATCAGCGCGCCTTCACTGTGGCCGAGCAGGATCAACTTGCCGAAACGCGGATCAGTCTTGAGCTTCTGCCCCCACGCCACCGCGTCCGCCGCGTAGGCTTCCACCGACAAATTGCGCTCATCCGGCGTCGCCGCCAGGCTCGCCGCAACGCCGCGTTTGTCGTAGCGCACGCTGGCGATATTGTGTTTAGCCAGCACCCAGGCCAGGCGCTTGAGGCTGTCGTTGCGCCCGCCGTCGGGGTTGTTTCCGTCACGATCCGTAGGACCCGAGCCAGAAATAATCAGGACAACCGGCACCGGGTTGTCAGATTTTGGTAGCAGCAGCGAACCGAAAAGTTCGCCGGTGCCGGTATCCAAAGTAACCGGGCGTTGTAGGACCGTCGCTTGGGCAAAGCCCGTAAACAGGGTAAGACTCAAGATCAAAACTCGCAGCATCATCACGCCATCATTCGCCAAGGTGCCGGTTGGACTCGCCAGCACCACTAAGGTTCGAGGATGAACTACTCGGTTAGCCTGCGTATACTGGCGCGCATCACGAATTTGGGTTTGATTTCACGGAGCGTCCTGCATGTCCGGCAATACCTACGGCAAGTTGTTCACTGTCACCACCGCTGGCGAAAGCCATGGTCCGGCGTTGGTCGCCATTGTCGACGGCTGCCCGCCGGGCCTGGAGATCTCCCTCGAAGACCTGCAGCGCGACCTCGATCGCCGCAAGCCGGGCACCAGCCGCCACACGACCCAGCGTCAGGAAGCCGACGAAGTCGAAATCCTCTCCGGCGTGTTCGAAGGGCGCACCACCGGTTGCTCGATCGGCTTGCTGATCCGCAACACCGACCAGAAGTCCAAGGACTACTCGGCGATCAAGGATCTGTTCCGCCCGGCCCACGCCGACTACACCTATCACCACAAATACGGCGAGCGCGATTACCGTGGCGGTGGCCGCAGTTCGGCGCGGGAAACCGCGATGCGCGTGGCCGCCGGTGCAATCGCCAAGAAATACCTGGCCAGCCAAGGCATCGTTATTCGTGGCTACATGAGCCAGCTCGGTCCGATCGAAATCCCGTTCAAGACCTGGGACTCGGTAGAAGAGAACGCCTTCTTCAGCCCGGATCCGGACAAAGTCCCTGAGCTGGAAGCCTACATGGACCAATTGCGCCGCGACCAAGACTCGGTCGGCGCAAAAATCACCGTGGTTGCCGAAGGCGTGATGCCCGGTCTGGGCGAGCCGATTTTCGACCGTCTCGATGCCGAACTGGCCCACGCGCTGATGAGCATCAACGCCGTCAAAGGCGTGGAAATCGGCGCCGGTTTCGCCTCGGTTGCCCAGCGCGGAACCGAACACCGCGATGAAATGACCCCGGAAGGTTTCCTCAGCAACAACGCGGGCGGCATCCTTGGCGGCATCTCGTCCGGTCAGCCGATTGTTGCCCATTTGGCGCTGAAGCCGACGTCGAGCATCACCACCCCGGGCCGTTCGATCGATATCCACGGCAATCCGGTCGATGTGATCACCAAGGGCCGTCACGACCCGTGCGTCGGCATCCGTGCAACGCCGATTGCCGAAGCGATGATGGCCATTGTGCTGATGGATCACTTGCTGCGTCACCGTGGCCAGAACGCCGATGTGCGCGTGAGCACGCCGGTGCTGGGCCAGCTTTGATGGCGGGCTCTAAAGCCGTCGCGGCATAACCGTGGCGGCGCTCCCTTACTGGCGGCTGTCCAGTTTCTATCTGTTCTATTTCGCCTTGCTCGGTTCGACCGCGCCGTTTCTGGCGCTGTACTTCGATCACCTCGGCTTCAGTCCGGCGCGGATCGGTGAGCTGGTCGCGATCCCGATGCTGATGCGCTGCGTGGCGCCGAACATCTGGGGCTGGCTCGGCGATTACACCGGCAAACGCCTGGCCATCGTGCGCTTTGGCGCGGTGTGCACGCTGCTGACCTTCTCGTTGATTTTCGTCAGCAAGACCTACGCCTGGCTGGCGATGGTCATGGCGCTGCACGCATTCTTCTGGCACGCGGTGCTGCCGCAATTCGAAGTCATCACCCTGGCGCATTTACAGGGGCAGACTTCGCGTTACAGCCAGATTCGCCTGTGGGGCTCGATCGGTTTCATCATCACCGTGGTCGCGCTCGGCCGGTTGTTCGAATGGCTAAGCCTCGATATCTACCCGGCGGCGCTGGTGCTGATCATGGCCGGCATCGTTCTCAGTAGTTTGTGGGTGCCGAATGCGCAACCGCCGCAGGGCAATCGGCCGAACGGCGAGGGCTTTCTCAAACAGCTGCGCAATCCCGGCGTGCTGGCGTTTTACGGTTGCGTGGCGTTGATGCAGATGAGCCACGGCCCGTATTACACCTTTCTTACCTTGCACCTGGAACGGCTCGGCTACACACGCGGCACCATCGGCATGCTCTGGGCCGTGGGTGTGGTCGCCGAAGTGCTGATGTTCATGGCGATGAGCCGGATTCTTGCGCGGTTTTCCCTGCGTCGGGTACTGATGGCGAGTTTTCTGCTGGCGGCGCTGCGCTGGTTGCTGCTAGGTTCGTTCGCCGAGTTTCTGTCGGTGCTGTTGTTCGCGCAGATTCTGCACGCAGCAACCTTCGGTAGCTTTCATGCCGCTGCCATCGCGTTCGTGCAACGTAGCTTCGGCGCGCGCCAGCAAGGGCAGGGTCAGGCGTTGTACGCAGCACTGGCCGGCACCGGCGGCGCCATGGGCGCGTTGTATTCCGGTTACAGCTGGAATGCCCTCGGCGCGACATTGACCTTTAGTATTGCCAGTCTCGCGGCGCTCGCTGCTGCCGTTATCATTGCCACACGTATGCAAGAGGACAGGCCATGAGCCTTACGCGTGAACAACTCGCCCAGCAAATCGTCGATGCCGGGCGCTTTCTTTATGGTCGCGGCTGGTCGCCGGCCACCAGCAGCAACTACTCGACACGCCTGTCGCCGAGCGAAGCGCTGCTGACCGTGTCCGGCAAGCACAAGGGCCAGTTGGGTCTGGACGATGTGCTCGCCACTGACCTTTCTGGGAACAGCCTGGAACCGGGTAAAAAACCGTCCGCCGAAACCCTGCTGCACACTCAGCTGTATAGCTGGCGGCCGGAGATCGGCGCAGTGCTGCACACCCATTCGGTCAACGCCACGGTGCTGTCGCGCCTGACCCCGGAAGACTTTATCGAGTTCGAAGATTACGAACTGCAGAAAGCCTTCAGCGGCATTTCGACTCACGAATCCCGGGTGCGCGTGCCGATTTTCGACAACGATCAGGATATTGCGCGCCTCGCCGCCAAGGTGCAGCCTTGGCTCGACGCCCATCCTGATTGTGTCGGTTATCTGATTCGCGGCCACGGCCTCTACACCTGGGGCGCGCAGATGAACGACGCGCTGCGGCAGATCGAGGCCTTTGAATTTCTGTTTGAATGCGAGTTGAAAACCCGCAGCGTCATGAACCGCCAAGGCTGACTTCACCGGAAGTAGCCCATTTGCCTGATGAAATGCTGTGCCCGACCGGTCTGCAAGAACCGGACGGCAAGGCCGATACCGAGGAATTGCCCCAATGAGCAGCCTGTCCGTCTATCACGTCTCAAGCCCCGACATCCCGAACAAGGTGCTGACGCACTTCGAGGACATCGCCTCGACCCTGGCCGAGCAGGGCGTGCGCTTCGACCGCTGGCAAGCCGCCGCAAAGATCCAGCCCGGTGCCACCCAGGAAGAAGTGATCAGCGCCTATAAAGAGCAGATCGACAAGCTGATGACCGAGCGCGGTTACATCACCGTCGATGTCATCAGCCTGAACAGCGATCACCCGCAAAAAGCCGAATTGCGCGCCAAGTTCCTTGAAGAACACCGTCATGGCGAGGACGAAGTCAGATTTTTCGTCGCCGGCCGTGGCCTGTTTACCTTGCACATCGATGATTACGTCTACGCCGTACTGTGCGAGAAGAACGATTTGATCTCGGTGCCGGCCGGCACCAAGCACTGGTTCGACATGGGCGAGCATCCGCACTTTGTCGCGATCCGTCTGTTCAACAACCCAGAAGGATGGGTTGCCAACTTCACCGGCGAAGACATCGCTGGCCGTTTCCCGCGACTGGAGGACTGATTCGATGTCGATCAAAGCCATTGTCACTGACATCGAAGGCACCACCAGCGCGGTGAGTTTCGTCTTCGACGTGCTGTTTCCGTATGCGGCTAAACACCTGCCGGATTTTGTTCGGCAGAACGCCGGGCGTGCTGATGTCGCCGAGCAACTCGACGCCGTACGCCGTGACAGCAATGCGCCGCAGGCCGATGTTGAACGGGTCGTTGAAATCCTCTTGAGCTGGATCGAAGAAGATCGCAAAGCCACGCCGCTCAAAGCCTTGCAAGGCATGGTCTGGGCCCAGGGTTATCACGCCGGGCAGTTGAAAGGGCATGTTTACCCGGATGCCGTTGAAGCGCTAAAACGCTGGCACGCGGCGGGTTATCAACTGTTTGTGTACTCGTCGGGCTCGATTCAGGCACAGAAGCTGATTTTCGGCTGCTCGGAGGCGGGGGATCTGACGCCGCTGTTCAGCGGGTATTTCGACACGACGTCGGGGCCCAAGCGCGAGGCGCAGTCGTACACCAATATCCAGCAAGCCATTGGCGTTGAAGCGGGGGAGATTCTGTTCCTCTCGGACATCGTCGAAGAACTCGACGCTGCGCAGGCAGCCGGCCTGCAAACCTGCGGCCTCGCCCGTGAAGGCGGCGAATTGGGCAGTCACATCACCGTCGACACCTTCACCGGCATAGAACCCGAAGCTTTCTAACCCACACTCGATCCAAATGTGGGAGCGAGCCTGCTCGCGAAAGCGTCCGTTCAGCCAACCTTTTCAGTGGTTGACACACAGCCTTCGCGAGCAGGCTCGCTCCCACAGGAATTGGCGTCAGGCACAAAAAAACAGGCCGTGAAGCGAAAGCTCACGGCCTGTTTTGTTTAAAACGCTTTAGAAATTACAGCGAGTGATACGTCGGCAGGGCAAAACGCTGCTGGCTCTGTAGCATGGCAATTTGCGGCAGTTCACTGGCTTGTTCAGCCAGGTCGCGGCGAATTGCACTGATCGCCCACGACAATTGGTCGCCGGCATGCAGTTGTTGATAAGTCAGTGCGCGCTTGAACACTTTGCCATCGCTGCTGCGCAGAGTCAGCAGGATCCCGCCATCAGGACGTGGCGCAGTGGTGACGTCGAAGTTGGAGAACAGGGAGGTAAATTTTTCTTGGATCAGGCTCATGTCTATCAGCTCCGTATGCACTTGAATGGCAAGCATGCAGAGGAGGTTGCAGCGATTGTGCCAGCATTTGAAATTAATAAAATCCTTATAAATCAATAAGTTAAAAAATAGGAAAATTCAGGTTGTCGTGCAAACTGCATGAATGGCCATCGTGCATCCTGCATTTTGCGGGATCGTTGTCGAAACAACGGAACCAATCGCTTACCCGATGATCATCGCCGCCGTCGGCCGATCAGCGGATACAAAACATTGCAAAAACCGCGTGTACAGCCCGAGAAGCGCTGACGTATTTTCGATCTCGACCCGCGCTTGAGTGCGCTGGTTGCTTCAAGCAAGCCCGAAAAATAAAAACATCGACCTGCACGCCAAGGTCGAACGGGGAGCTTCCATGAGTCACGCGCCAAGCGACACGATTACCTGGGGCATGATGCTCCGCAAACTGCCGATGATTGCCAAAGCCATTCCGCGAGTGGTCAAGGGCATGAAGGTGGCTAACGTCACGGATCCGACCCAAAGCTGTGGCCTTGGCTGGACATTCGAACAAGCGACGCTGCGCAATCCCGAGGGCTCGGCGTTACTGCAGGGCGATGTGCGGCTGACCTATGCGCAGGTCAACCAGTGGGCCAACCGCATCGCTCATTATCTGAACGGGCAGGGCATCGGCAAGGGCGACGTGGTCGCGGTGTTCATCGAAAACCGCCCGGAATTGCTGGTGACCATTCTGGCGCTGGCCAAGGTCGGCGCGGTCAGCGCGCTGCTCAATACCTCACAGACTCGCGACACGCTGATCCACAGCGTGAATCTGGTGGCGCCGGTAGCGATTGTGGTCGGCGAAGAGCTGGTTCCGGCTTATGCGGCGATTCGCGAGCAAGTGGCGATCACCGCGGCGCGCACCTGGTTTGTCGCCGATCAGGACACCTATAGCCATCCGGGCATTGCGCCCGAAGGCTACGTCAATCTGATCAGCGCCAGTGCCGATGCCTCCAGCGAAAATCCGCCGAGCAGTCTGCAGGTGTTTTTCGACGATCCGTGTTTCTACATTTACACCTCCGGCACCACCGGCCTGCCCAAGGCCGGGGTGTTCAAGCACGGGCGCTGGATGCGCAGCTCCGCTAGTTTCGGCATGATCGCCCTCAATATGGGCCCCGACGATGTCGTCTACTGCACCTTGCCGCTGTATCACGCCACCGGTCTTTGCGTGTGCTGGGGCTCGGCAGTCAACGGCGCCTCGGGCTTCGCGATTCGTCGCAAGTTCAGCGCCAGCCAGTTCTGGAACGACGTGCGTCGTTATCGCGCGACCACCATCGGTTATGTCGGCGAGTTGTGTCGTTATCTGGTCGATCAACCGGCCAGCGCCGATGACAGTCGGCACGACGTGCGCAAGATGATCGGCAACGGCTTGCGTCCCGGCGCCTGGGCCGAATTCAAGACCCGTTTCGCCGTCGAGCACATCTGCGAGCTGTATGCGGCGAGTGACGGCAATATCGGTTTCACCAACATCCTCAACTTCGACAACACCATTGGCTTCTCGCTGATGGCGTGGGAGCTGGTGGCCTACGATCATGACCGCGGTGAACCGCTGCGCAGCGCCGACGGTTTCATGAGCAAGGTTGGCAAAGGTGAGCAGGGCCTTTTACTCGCGCGGATTGACGAAAAAGCCCCGCTGGACGGTTACACCGATCCGCAAAAAACCGCCAAAGTTGTCCTTCACGACGTGTTTAGCAAAGGCGATCGTTTTTTCAACACTGGCGATCTGCTGCGCAACATCGGTTTTGGTCACGCGCAATTTGTTGATCGGCTCGGTGATACGTATCGCTGGAAGGGCGAAAACGTCTCGACCACTGAAGTCGAAAACCTGTTGCTGCAACACCCGCACATCTCCGAAGCAGTGGCTTATGGCGTGGAAATCCGCAATACCAACGGCCGTGCCGGGATGGCGGCGATAACGCCTGCGGAATCCCTTGCGACGCTGGATTTCGCCGAGTTGCTGACCTTTGCCCGGGAGCGTATGCCGGCCTATGCCGTGCCGTTGTTCCTGCGGGTGAAGGTGAAAATGGAAACCACCGGCACCTTCAAATATCAGAAAACCCGCCTGAAAAATGAAGGCTTCGACCCCGGCCAGACGGGCGATGACCCGATTTACGCCTGGCTGCCCGGCACGCAGACTTACGTACGAGTCACCGACGAAGTGTTGGCGGAAATTCATCAGGGCAAGCATCGTTATTGAATCTGGCTATGGCGCGACTTGAGAAAAAGGGGGTGACAGCCAGCGTCTCGCTCGGGAAACTGTCGACTTTCCGATTGACCGAAAGTGGAGTTGCCCCATGTCCGACCAAAGCCGCCAGATGACCCCTGAAGAAGCTGCCGAATTCACTGAGCAGGTTTTCAACAAGGCGCGCGACGGTGATGCCGAGATGCTTGATCGTCTGGTCACGGCCGGTTTGCCGGTCAACCTGAAAAACAGCAAGGGCGACACATTGCTGATGCTGGCCAGCTACTACGGCCATGTGGATGCGGTGCAAGTGCTGCTTAAACACAAAGCCGACCCGGAAATGCGCAATGGCAACGGCCAGAGTCCGATTGCCGGTGCGGCGTTCAAAGGTGATTTGGCAGTGGTCAAGGCGCTGGTCGAGGCGGGTGCCGAGATCGAAGGCTCGTCGTTTGATGGTCGTACGGCGCTGATGATGGCGGCGATGTTCAACCGCGTTGCAATCGTTGAATACCTGATCAGCAAAGGCGCCAACGCGCAGGCCAAGGACGCCAACGGCGTGACCGCGCTCGACGCTGCACGGACGATGGGCGCGGTTGATACCACTGTGCAGCTGGAAAAATTGTTGGGTTGATAAGATCAGAAGATCGCAGCCTGCGGCAACTCCTACACTGATTGCGTTTGTGGCCCGTTTCGCGGTCGAACGCTGAACTTGTAGGAGCTGTCGCAGGCTGCGATCTTTTGCTTTGTGCGCTATCCTCCGCGCCCTCGAAATTCACCTTCGCCACAGGATCCGCCCTCATGAAAGCCGCACTCGTCGAACTCATCAGCAAAATCAGCTCCGGCTGCATGGGCGAGGACGAGATCGTGAAAGTCGCCGACGAAGCGGCACAGGCCTACGCCGATGCTGATGCCTTTCTGACCGCCAACCCCGACATCAACTACGACGAGACCTTTCCGATTCCGCTGGGCGAGTGGGTCGTGGTCGGTAGCTTGCCGGAAACCGTGCTGTTCCAGGCTGACACTTACGTTGACCTGTTCGCGCAGATCGTTGCCTCGTTCGGCCCGGGTGTGGATTTCAACCTCAAACCAAAGCAACTGGCCAAGACCGAAGCGCTGGTCGCACTCAACCGCATCCAGGTGCAGATGAGCAGCATGAACAAGGAAAACGGCGGTTACACGCTGATGAACTTCAGTCAGTTGCTCGACGACGAGCTGCAGATGGTTTTGGTCTACGGCAACGACGTGCCACGGGTACTGGAGTTGTGCGCCGAAGTCGGCATCGCCGCCGCGCCATCGCTTGAAGCCCTGAAGATCGCTGTTCACGTCTGAACGCAATAAAAGGGAACCCTGCGCGCGACCGTCTATCCTAAAAGTGCATGCCACTATTCTGGAGCGACACCATGGGTTCCACGTTCAACGGTCTGATCGGTCTGATCATCCTTGCCCTCGACATCTGGGCCATCATCAACGTGTTGAAAAGCGGCGCGACCACCGGGATGAAAATCGTCTGGGTGCTGCTGATCATCCTCCTGCCGGTGCTGGGCCTGATCATCTGGGCGATTGCCGGACCGCGGGGCAACGTGCGGATCTGAGCCGATCCCGAGAACACCGCAATACCCTGTAGGAGTGAGCCTGCTCGCGATAGCTATCCTTCAGTCAATGAGTCAGTGACTGAAAAACCGCTATCGCGAGCAGGCTCACTCCTACATTGGATTGCGGGTTGCCGATAAAGTGAGGTTCGACCTGTCATCTTCGGCAACGTAGAATGCGCGCCTTTCCCGGGCAATCGTCCCCACGATTGGCGCCCGCGCATTCATCGGAGCACTTGACCATGACCGTCACCAAAACCAGCGAGTACCTGGAAACCCTCTACGAAGGCTACGGCCAGCGTTTTCGCATGGAAAAACTGCTGCACGAAGTGCGCACCGAACACCAGCATCTGGTTATTTTCCAGAACCCGCGCATGGGTCGTGTAATGGCGCTGGACGGCGTGATCCAGACCACCGAAGCCGACGAATTCATCTACCACGAAATGCTCACCCACGTGCCGATCCTCGCCCACGGCAGCGCCAAGCGCGTGTTGATCATCGGTGGCGGTGACGGCGGCATGCTGCGTGAAGTGACCAAGCACGCCGGTGTCGAGCACATCACCATGGTCGAGATCGACGGCACCGTGGTCGATATGTGCAAAGAGTTCCTGCCGAACCACTCCAGCGGCGCCTACGATGATCCACGTCTGAACCTGGTGATCGACGACGGCATGCGTTTCGTCGCCACCACCACAGAAAAATTCGACGTGATCATCTCCGACTCCACTGACCCGATCGGCCCGGGCGAAGTGCTGTTCTCGGAGAACTTCTACCAGGCGTGCCACCGCTGCCTGAACGAAGGCGGCATTCTGGTGACCCAGAACGGCACGCCGTTCATGCAGATCGACGAAGTGAAAACCACCGCCGGTCGCCTGAACAGCCTGTTCCCGGACTGGCACTTCTATCAGGCCGCCGTGCCGACCTACATCGGTGGCTCGATGACGTTCGCCTGGGGCTCGACCAACCCGGCTTACCGCAAGCTCAGCCGTGAAACCCTGCAACAGCGCTTCATCGGCAGCGGCATCGTCACCCGCTACTACAACCCGGAAATCCACATCGGCGCGTTCGCCTTGCCGCAGTACGTGCTGCAGGCGATCAACAAGCCAAGCAACGACTGAATAATCGCTGCAAATCTTTGTAGGAGTGAGCCTGCTCGCGATTACGGTCTGTCTACCAACATCAGCGTTGGATGAGAAATCGCTATCGCGAGCAGGCTCACTCCTACCGTAGATGTCGTTTTTTTCATCTTCGCCCGCTGTAATCCTTTTGAACCAACTTTCGGCGTACACAGTCGAGATAGTGGTAAGCCCATTTGCGGGTTTGATCGAGGAGGCACCGATGCAAAAGTGGAAAGTCACTTTCGTGGACGATCATGGTGAAATTGTCGATGGGGTCTTCGAGTGCGAGGAGTGCCCGAGTCATGAGCGGGCGGCCAAACTCATCAAGGAGCGCTTTCTTCCTGTTGCCGCCGAACTGGATCTGAACGATCTGGAAGGTCGCACCGCCGATGCTGGCGTGAAAAGCCTGAAAACCCAGAACAGCATCGAAATCCTCAGCATCACTCCCGTCTGACATTCTTCCTGTCACCTTTCACGCCAGGCCTTGGCAGCAGCTCTGACTTGGGGCTACTCTGCAAGCGAGATCAGCGAACGGATCGCTAAGGTCTGGTCTTGTCAGCTACATGCTTGTTCCCGCGTGCAACCACGTTGCCGTAGTACTTTGGCCACAGGCCCGGGGCGGGAATACGGAAAGTCTATCCATCTATGCGAGGGGGACGATTCATGAGCACAGCCTATCAAGAAGACATCAGCAGCAATGTTCTGCGCCGCATGAAAGAAGGCGGTTTCGATTTTTCCCGATTCCATCCCATCGAGTTCTACGCGATTTTCCCGGACGAGGAGCGGGCGCGCAGGGCGGCAGGCAAATTTCGCGGTGAGTCCATCAATGCCCAGGTCAGCGTGCGTGATGACGGTGCTTGGGCGCTGGAATTAAGCAAAGTGATGTACGCGACCTATGACGATATCGGCGACTTCGAGCAGGGATTCTCTGCCGTGGTTGAACCTCTGGGTGGCATCATCGAGGGCTGGGGCGTAAAGCAGGAGGTGCGCAACCGCCACCGTTTGAACTGATCTCTGGTTTCATTTGTTGAACAACGGCTGACCTTCGGGTTGGCCGTTGTCATTTCCGACGTAAGCAAAACGCTGTGGCAAAACCCTGAAACAAGAAACCGAGGCAAAAAAAAGCCACCGGAGAGGGTGGCTAAAAGGGAAGACCGATAAGGAGAGGAAACCGGTCAGGGTTACAGCGGGGCGGGCTGCGAGGGCAGTCCAGGTCAGTTGAGCTGGCGACTTCGCGGCGCTGTGCGCGGGGAAGTTTTGCAGCGGATGCGCGGATTATCCGCAGGCAGCGCCGGGCAGTGAAATCAACTCTGACTATGCTGGTGATAGGCGATGCAGTGCGTCGCAATGAAGCGGGGGCAATCCGGTTGGGGCATTTGCCGCACAGGAATGGTGCGGTGCCTGCGGCGTGTATTTCCAACCGATTGAAATCAAAGCGTTTATGCCGATGGCACGGGCCTTGCGAAGGCCTGTAGGTCCGGGTGACAAGGAGTACGGCATGATCCGCACCTATTTTGATGAGATGTACGACGCCGGCGGCCAGGTTCGCCCGCATTATCGGGAGTTCGCCCGCTGGCTGGCCGACACGCCTGACGAACTGCTGGCCCAACGGCGACGCGAGGCCGATCTGCTGTTCCATCGCGCCGGCATTACTTTCACGCTCTATGGCGACGAGCAGGGCACCGAGCGCCTGATTCCCTTCGACACCATCCCGCGCAGCATCCCTGCCAGTGAATGGCGGATCGTTGAGCGCGGCTGCATCCAGCGGGTCAAGGCGCTGAACATGTTTCTCGCCGACCTCTATCACGAGCAGCGCATCATCAAGGCCGGGATCATTCCTGCCGAACAGGTGCTGGCCAACGAGCAATATCAGTTGGCGATGCAAGGCCTCGATCTGCACCGTGATATCTATTCGCACATCTCCGGCGTCGATCTGGTGCGCGACGGCGACGGCACCTATTACGTGCTCGAAGACAATCTGCGCACTCCGAGCGGCGTGAGCTACATGCTCGAAGACCGCAAGATGATGATGCGCCTGTTCCCGGAGCTGTTCGCCGCCCAGCGCATCGCGCCGATCGATCATTACCCGAACCTGTTGCTCGACACCCTGAAAAGCTCAAGCCCGATCGACGACCCGAGCGTGGTGGTGCTGACGCCGGGGCGCTTCAACAGTGCGTTCTTCGAGCACGCGTTTTTGGCGCGGGAAATGGGTGTGGAGCTGGTCGAGGGCGCGGATCTGTTCGTGCGTGACGATAAAGTCTTCATGCGCACCACCGACGGCCCGAAAGCGGTGGACGTGATCTACCGCCGCCTCGACGACGCGTTCCTCGATCCATTGGCGTTCAATCCCGATTCGATGCTCGGTGTGCCGGGGCTGCTTTCGTCTTATCGCTCCGGCAACGTAGTGCTGGCAAACGCCATCGGCACCGGCGTGGCGGATGACAAATCGGTGTACCCGTTTGTCACTGACATGATCCGTTTTTATCTCGACGAAGAACCGATCCTGAAGAACGTGCCGACCTGGCAATGCCGCAACCCGTCTGAACTTTCCCACGTGCTGGCCAATCTTCCAGATCTGGTGGTCAAGGAAACTCAAGGCTCCGGTGGTTACGGAATGCTCGTGGGGCCGGCGTCGACGACGGCGGAAATCGACGCCTTCCGCGAGCGCATCAAAGCCAAGCCGCACGCATACATCGCGCAACCGACGCTGTCGCTGTCGACCTGTCCGACCTTTGTCGAAAACGGCATCGCCCCGCGCCATATCGACTTGCGTCCGTTTGTCTTGTCCGGGCGCGAAACCCGTGTGGTGCCTGGTGGTTTGACCCGTGTGGCGCTGCGTGAAGGCTCCCTGGTGGTGAATTCCTCCCAGGGCGGCGGAACCAAGGACACCTGGGTGGTCGAGGATTGAAGGAAGCTTGCCATGTTAAGTAGAACTGCCTCGGATCTGTATTGGATGTCGCGTTACCTGGAGCGGGCGGAAAACCTCGCCCGGATGCTCGACATCAGTTATTCGCTGTCGCTGATGCCGCAGGACGGTCGCGGCGACGGTTTGCACGAATTGGCCATGCCACTGTTGATCACCGGCACCCTCGACGATTATCTGGAGCGTCACGGCGCGCTGCATGCCGAACGCCTGCTGCACTTTTTTGCCCTTGATGCGGCCAACCCGGCGAGCATCTACAGCTGCCTCGGCGCGGCGCGGGCCAGCGCCCATGCCGTGCGCGGGCGCATCACGGCGGATATGTGGGAGAACATCAATTCGACGTGGCTGGAAATTCGCGGGATCGCCGAACAGGGCCTCAGTCGCTATGGCATGAGCCGTTTCTGCGAATGGATCAAGGAGCGTTCGCACCTGTTTCGTGGTGCGTCCTACGGCACGATCATGCGTAACGATGCATTTCGTTTCATTCGTCTCGGGACGTTCATCGAACGCGCGGACAACACGCTGCGGTTGCTCGATGCACGCTATGAAATGGCCGGCGATCAGGCTGAAGCGGTCAGCGACGGTACGGCCCACGCTTATTACCAGTGGAGTGCCTTGCTGCGCGCCTTGTCCTCCTTCGAGGCCTACACCGAAATCTACCGCGATGCGCCCGGCGCCCGTCACGTCGCCGAGTTGCTGCTGTTGCGTGCCGATGTGCCGCGCTCATTGCGAGCCTGCACCGAAGAGATCGACCAGATTCTCGCGCAGTTGCCTGGCGCCAATGGCCGACCGGCGCAACGTCTGGCAGCAGAGATGGACGCGCGCCTGCGCTACACCGGCATCAACGAAATTCTCGAGGAAGGCCTGCACGCCTGGCTGACCGAATTCATCCCGCTGGTGCGCCAGTTGGGCAACGCCATTCACAGTTCCTACCTGGAGGCTGCATGAGACTTTCCATAAGCCACGAGACCACCTATCACTACGAAGATCAGGTGCGGGCGAGCATCCAGTACCTGCGGCTGACCCCCCACGACAGCGAGCGTCAGCATGTGCTGAGCTGGCAACTCGACCTGCCACGCCCGGTGCGCGCGCAACTCGATCCGTTCGGCAATATCCTGCATGTGCTGACCATGGATGAACCGCACGAAGCGATCATCATCGGCGCCCGCGGGCAGGTCGATATCGACGAATTGCGCGAGGCCGAGCACGAGAGCCAGTCGGCGCTGCCGTTTCTGCGCTTCACTCGCTTGACCGAGGCCGATGAGGCGCTGCGTGCGTTCGCGGAAAAATCCTGCAAGCAGCGGCGCGATCGCACGGCGCTGATTGATTTGATGCACGGTTTGAATCAGCACATGACGTATACGCCGGGTTCTACTGAAGTCGACACCAGCGCGGCGGAAGCTTTCGCCGGACGTGCCGGGGTTTGTCAGGATCACGCTCACGCGTTTCTGGCTTGCGCACGCAGCCTCGGGATTCCATCGCGTTATGTGTCGGGCTATTTGTACAGCGAGGATTGCGAGCATCTGGCGAGCCACGCCTGGGCGGAAGCCTGGCTGGATGACGCTTGGTACAGCTTTGATGTGACCAATCAACTGGCGCGGCCGGAGCGGCATTTGAAACTGGCGGTGGGTCTGGATTATCTGGATGCCTGCCCGGTACGGGGCATGCGCCGGGGCGGTGGGTGCGAGCAGATGCATGCGAAAGTGTTTGTCTCGCCGACGCCAGTCATCTCCGTCCAACAACAGTAACTGGCCCACACAAAACCCTTGTAGGAGTGAGCCTGCTCGCGATAGCGGTCTGTCAGTTACAAATGTGCTGACTGATACACCGCTATCGCGAGCAGGCTCACTCCTACAAGGAAATGTGCTCAGGGCTTAACCTTGCGCCCGGCCATGTGTTTCAAATATCCCACCAACATCTGCAAATCCCCATCCGGCAACACCTCCACCGAAAACCCCGGCATCTTTGCCTGTGGCCACTGACGCAGACTCTGCGGATCACGAATGTAACGCTTGAGGAAATCCGCGCCGAAATACTCGGTCGGGTTATACGGAATATTCAGATCCGGCCCGAACTGCGCATCCCCCGCACCGTTCAACCGGTGACACGCCAGACAGTTCTTCTGAAACAGCACAAACCCTTGGTTCACCGGGTCATCCGCCTTCAACGCAGGATACGGCAGCAGGGCAGGGAAGCGTTCGGCCACCGGCGCCATGCGCTTGATGCTCGCGACCTGGAATGGCCATTGCTCCGGGCTGATATTGCCAGCCTGTGGATCGCTCCAGACCAGATAGAACGGCCCGGCGCTGTGCTTGCCTTCCGACAGCGGTGGCCACGGCTGTGCCGGATCTTCGATGGCCAGCCATGCCCG
Organism: Pseudomonas sp. CH61; assembly: GCF_059429415.1. Lineage (NCBI taxonomy): Bacteria > Pseudomonadati > Pseudomonadota > Gammaproteobacteria > Pseudomonadales > Pseudomonadaceae > Pseudomonas > Pseudomonas sp. CH61. The sequence continues at coordinate 1,219,821 of NZ_CM182098.1, forward strand.
TGCGCCGTCGCGGTTGAGTAACGGAGCCGCAGCCAATTCCGCGGCAAACCCGTCCAGTGCCACCGCTTGCAGATGATCTTGCGGTTTTATCCCGGTCAGCAGCGCAGCCACAGGCACGACGCGATAGGTCATGTCCTTCTTGTAGGACACATCGTTTTTGATCGTGAGGGTTTGCACTTGAGGATGCTTGAGCAGTTCTTCGGTCTGCCAGGTGCGGCTGTTTGCGCCCAGTTGCAGATCCAACTGTGCGGCAGACAAGGGCATGCTCAGCAGCATGGCCCCGAACACAATGAGCGCTTTCAAATGATCGCCGTCCATGTCGTGGGAGTGCGCAAGGTTGGCACAGCCACGCTGGCCCGGGTAGCGGGCCAGTCACATTTTCAGTGGCGATAAACAGCACCTGCCGCTCGATTCAGCCGATGACCTTGGTCAGATTCGGCAAAATCAACAACAGCGTCGTGGCGAAAAGAATGAGCCCTGCTTGACGAACTTTCGGTTGTTTGAACATGGCTTGACCGCCTTTATTGTTATTTCCTGATGCTTGCCTGCATATCCATGACGGCAAGCGCTGCACTTCCTGTTGAAGAACGTCGGCCTCGGCAAAACCCGACGACTCTGACGTACATGTACTACCTTAGGGCCCGCGTCACGCTTGGCTTAGATCCATTTCATATGGAGTACTAGGCAATTGCGATTAAAAAGGCATGAGGCTTATTGCCAGCTTCTTTGCCGCCCGCTGGCTAGACAACTCGCCGACCTGAACCGGTTCACCCAGCCTTCTGTGACCGTCCGTCTGAGCGTGTGCGTCAACCGCATTGAGCGCTGTGGTCATTGAAACCATGACGGCTTGGGCCAAGAGTGAAGGTACAAGAAATCACTCACCGCACAGGTTCGAGGACGACATGACCCAAGCTTTGATATTCGATGCGCTACGCACGCCCCGTGGCAGAGGCAAGGCCGATGGCGCTTTGCACAGCGTCAAACCGGTGAATCTGCTGGCCGGTCTGCTGACCGCGCTGCAAGCGCGTAACGCGCTGGACACCAGTCAGGTCGATGACGTGGTGGTCGGCTGCGTCACGCCGATTGGCGATCAAGGCTCGGACATCGCCAAAACCGCCGTGCAAGTGGCCGATTGGGACGTCAGCGTTGCGGGCGTGCAGATCAACCGTTTCTGCGCCTCGGGACTCGAAGCGGTCAACCTCGGCGCAATGAAAGTGCGCTCGGGCTTCGAAGACCTGGTGGTGGTCGGCGGCGTCGAGTCGATGTCGCGGGTGCCGATGGGCAGCGATGGCGGCGCCTGGGCGCTGGACCCGCAAACCAACCTGCACAGTCATTTCACTCCGCAAGGTGTTGGCGCGGACCTTATCGCCACGCTGGAAGGCTTCAGCCGTCAGGACGTCGATGCCTACGCCTTGCACTCGCAACAGAAAGCCGCACGGGCGCGGGCTGACGGCTCGTTCAACAAGTCGCTGGTGCCGGTGCAGGACCAGAACGGCATCATCCTGCTCGATCACGATGAGTTCATTCGTGCCGAGTCGACTCTGGAAGGCTTGGGCAAGCTCAAGCCGAGTTTCGAAATGATCGGGCAGATGGGTTTCGACGCGACGGCATTGCGGGTCTACAGCCATGTCGAGCGAATCAATCACGTGCACACACCGGGTAACAGTTCCGGGATCGTCGACGGTGCCGCGCTAATGCTGATCGGCTCCGAAGCCAAGGGCCGCGCGCTGGGGCTGCAACCTCGGGCGCGGATTGTCGCCACGGCGGTTACCAGCACCGATCCAACGATCATGCTCACTGGCCCTGCGCCGGCAACGCGCAAGGCGCTGGCCAAGGCCGGGTTGCGCGTTGAAGACATCGACCTGTTCGAGGTCAACGAAGCGTTTGCTTCGGTGGTGCTGAAGTTCATCAAGGACATGGCCGTCGACCCCGACAAGGTCAATGTCAACGGCGGCTCCATCGCCATGGGCCACCCGCTGGGCGCGACCGGTTGCGCGATCCTCGGCACCTTGCTCGATGAGCTGGAAGCGCGACGCCAGCGCTATGGCCTGGCGACGCTGTGCGTCGGCGGCGGCATGGGCATTGCCACCATCATCGAACGCCTCTGAGCCCCGAATTCAAGGAATCTTGTTATGAGCGAAGCCATTCGTTACGAAAAAGGCCAGGACGCGATCGTCGTGCTGACCATCGACATGCCGGGCCAGAGCGCCAACACCATGAACGCTGTGTACCGCGAGGCCATGGCTGCGTGCGTCGCCCGGCTGGTGGCGGAAAAAGACAACATTGCCGGGGTCATCATCACCTCGGCGAAGAAAACCTTCTTTGCCGGCGGCGACCTCAATGAGCTGATCAAGGTCGGCAAGCCAGAAGCCAAAGCCTTCTACGACATGGTGCTGACCCTCAAGGGGCAATTGCGCACTCTGGAAACCCTCGGCAAACCGGTGGTCGCGGCGATCAACGGCGCGGCGTTGGGCGGCGGTTGGGAAATCTGCCTCGCCTGTCATCATCGCGTGGCGCTGGACGATGCATCGGTGCAACTCGGTCTACCGGAAGTGACCCTCGGCCTGTTGCCGGGCGGCGGCGGGGTGGTGCGCATGGTGCGTATGCTTGGCATCGAAAAGGCGCTGCCGTATTTGCTCGAAGGCAAGAAAGTGCGTCCGCAACAGGCGTTGCAGGCGGGTTTGATTGATGACCTGGCGGCGAACCGCGATGAATTGCTGGCCAAGGCGCGCGCCTGGATCGTTGCCAATCCGACGGCCGTGCAGCGCTGGGATGTGAAGGGTTATCAGATTCCGGGCGGCACGCCGTCGAATCCGAAAGTCGCGCAGATGCTGGCGATTGCTCCGTCGATTCTGCGCAGCAAGACCCAGGGGACAATGCCGGCACCGGAGAAAATCCTCTGCGCGGCAGTCGAGGGCGCTCAGGTCGATTTCGATACTGCACATCTGATCGAAACCCGTTACTTCACTGAACTGACCACCGGCCAGATCTCGAAAAACCTCATCGGCACGTTCTGGTTTCAACTCAATGAGATCAACGCCGGAGGTTCGCGGCCGCAGGGCTTTGCGCCTTATAAGACGCAGAAGGTCGGCGTGCTCGGCGCCGGGATGATGGGCGCGGGGATTGCATTTGTCAGTGCTTTGGCGGGGATTGAAGTGGTGCTCAAGGACGTCAATCTGGCTGCCGCCGAAAAAGGCAAAGCACATTCTGCCGCGTTGCTGGACAAGAAAGTCGCTCGCGGACAGATGGATGCTGCGAAGCGTGATGAGGTGTTGGCGCGGATCAAGCCGTCCGAAAGTGATGCCGACCTCGCGGGTTGCGATCTGATCATCGAGGCGGTGTTTGAAGATCGCGATCTCAAGGCCAGGGTTTCCTCTGCCGCCCAGCAAATTGTCGGCGCCGAAGCTGTCATCGCCTCGAATACATCGACGCTGCCGATCACCGGCCTGGCAAAGGCTGTGCCTGATCCTGGAAAATTCATCGGTCTGCATTTCTTCAGTCCGGTAGAGAAAATGCCATTGGTGGAAATCATCAAAGGCGCGCAGACCAGCGACGAAACCCTGGCTCGAGGTTTCGATTTCGTCCTGCAAATCAAGAAGACCCCGATTGTGGTCAACGACAGTCGCGGCTTCTTTACCTCGCGGGTATTCGGCACGTTCACCAATGAAGGCATTGCCATGCTTGGTGAAGGCGTGAGCGCGCCAATGATCGAGACCGAAGCGCGCAAGGCCGGGATGCCGGTCGGACCTCTGGCGATCTCCGACGAAGTTTCCCTCAGCCTGATGAGCCATATCCGTCAGCAAACCGCCAAGGACCTACAGGCAGAAGGGAAATCGCTGATTGAGCACCCGGCCTTCGCCGTGATTGACTTGCTGCTTAACGAATACAAGCGTCCGGGCAAAGCGGCGGGTGGCGGTTTTTACGATTACCCAAGCGGTGCACAGAAACATTTGTGGCCCGAACTGAAGACGCGATTCGAGAGAGCCGATGGGCAGATTTCGCCCAAGGATGTGCGTGATCGGCTGCTATTTGTACAAGCCATTGAAACCGTGCGCTGTGTGGAGGAGGGTGTGCTGACCTCGACGGCGGACGCCAACGTTGGCTCGATCTTCGGTATCGGTTTTGCAGCGTGGACGGGCGGTGCGTTGCAGTTCATCAACCAATACGGGGTGACGGATTTCGTCGCTCGCGCGCAGTATCTGGCCGAGCAGTATGGCGAGCGTTTCGCGCCGCCAGCGTTGCTGCTGGATAAAGCGGCAAAAGGTGAAATGTTCTAAGGGCAACGAGCATTCCGGGGCTTGCCTTGCCAGGGTGTTTCAAGGCAGGCTCTGGGGTGTTCATTATTCCCATCACGTGTCAGGTATTTTTTATGTCGCTACGCATCTGCATTCTGGAAACCGACATCCTGCGTCCGGAACTGGTCGATCAATATCAGGGTTACGGGCAGATGTTCCAGCGCCTGTTCTCGCAGCAACCGATTGCCGCCGAGTTCACTGTCTACAACGTGATGCAGGGCGAATACCCAAGCGATGACCTGACCTTCGACGCGTACCTGGTCACCGGCAGCAAGGCTGACTCGTTTGGTACTGATCCGTGGATCCAGACCCTCAAGGAATACCTGCTGACTCGTTACGAGCGTGGCGACAAACTGCTCGGCGTTTGCTTCGGCCATCAATTGCTGGCGCTGCTGCTCGGCGGCAAGAGCGAGCGTGCGACGCAGGGTTGGGGCGTCGGCACTCACAACTACAAACTGGCGGCGAAGGCGCCGTGGATGAGTCCGGTACGTGAGGAACTGACGCTGCTGATCAGCCACCAGGATCAGGTCACAGCGCTGCCGGAAAACGCCACGGTGATTGCTTCCAGTGATTTTTGCCCGTTTGCGGCCTATCACATCAACGATCAGGTGTTGTGCTTCCAGGGCCACCCGGAGTTCATTCACGATTACTCGCGGGCGCTGCTCGATCTGCGTCAGGAAGCGTTGGGTTCGCAGATCTACAGCAAAGGTGTGGCCAGTCTCGAGCAGGAACACCATGGTGCGACAGTCGCGGAATGGATGATGCGTTTTGTGGCGCATAAGCCAGAAACTGTCTAAGGCCAAAAGCTTCGCGAGCAGGCTCGCTCCCACATTGGATTTTCGGTGCGCCACCGATCAATGTGGGAGCGAGCCTGCTCGCGAATGTTCCAGTCAACTCGGTCTGCGCTACAACCACCCGGATTTCTTGAAGCTCGCCCACAAACTTACACACCCCACCGCAATAAACCCCAGCACCCCGAAGTAACCGTAGTGCCAGCTCAACTCCGGCATGTTCTGGAAGTTCATCCCGTAAATCCCCGCCACCGCCGTCGGAAACGCCAGGATTGCCGCCCAGGCAGCAAACTTGCGCTGTACCACGCTTTGCCGTGAAGCCTCGAGCAACACACCGATCTCGATGGTCTGGCTGGCGATGTCGGCCAAAGTGCTCAGGTCTTCCATCTGCCGCGTTACGTGGATCTGCACATCGCGGAAGTATGGGCGCATGTTCTTGTCGATAAACGGGAAACTCAGTTTCTGCAGTTCCTCGCCAATCTCCACCATCGGCGCCGCGTACCGGCGCAGGCGCACGACATCGCGGCGCAAGCCATGCAGCTTCTGAATGTCACGTTCATTCAACGCGCTACACAACACGTTGCGCTCCAGTTCATCGATTTCGGCATGGATCGCTTCGCCGACCGGCTGGTAGTTCTCGATGACGAAATCGAGCAACGCATACAGTACGAAATCTTCCCCATGCTCCAGCAGCAGCGGACGCGCCTCACAGCGTTGGCGGACATGGGCGTAGGACGCCGAGTGGCCGTTACGCGCGGTGATGATGTAGCCCTTGCCGGCGAAGATGTGCGTTTCGATGAACTGCAGAACGCCGTGTTCGCGGATGGGCGAATAGGTGACGATAAACAGAGCGTCGCCAAAGGTTTCCAGCTTCGGTCGGCTGTGTTTTTCCAGGGCGTCTTCAATGGCCAGTTCGTGCAGGTTGAACTGACGTTGCAGATTGGACAGTTCCTGTGCGTCCGGTTCTTCCAGACCGATCCAGACAAAGTGACCGGTTTTCGCGGCCCAGGCAGCGCCTTCGTCGAGGGTAATATTGGTGACTTTCTTGCCTGCGCTGTACACCGCAGCAGCAACAACTCGACCCATGGTGGTGATTCACTTCTTCTTGGCAGGTGGCAGGGAATACAAGGCTTCAGCTTAGCCGTGTCGCTGCTTGAGAGTCAGTGAAATCTGTACAGTTCACCGGGCAAAAGAAAACCCGCACAGGGCGGGTTGTCTTTTCAGGCGGCTTGCAGTTGCCGATCCATCGACTCAATGCACTCGCGCATCTGTTCGCGGCACTGATTGATGAGCATGGGCATGTCATCCATGGTCAATCCGGCTGTAGGAATCGCCGGCAGCGAGCGTATGAGAATTTTTCCGCTGCGCCAGCGATTCAGACGCATGTGCTTGATGTAACTGCTCACGCAAACCGGAACGATCGGTACACCAGCGGCAATTGCCATCTGGAACGCGCCTTTCTTGAAGGGCAGCAATTCTTCGCCGAGGTTGCGCGTGCCCTCCGGGAACACCCAGATCGAGGTGTCTTCGTTCTGCAAGGTATTGGTGGTGGTCAGCATCGACTGGCGTGCCTTGTGCGCATTGCCACGGTCGATCAACACATTGCCGGCCAGCCAGAACAGTTGTCCGAACAGTGGCACCCACTTGAGGCTCTTCTTGCCGATGCACACGGTACGGCGCGGCACGACGTTGCCGAAAACGAACAAGTCATAGTTGGACTGATGGTTGGCGATGATCACGCAACTGTCGGGTTTGTTCATCAAACCGCTGACATCGGATTTCACCCGTAAACGCAAAATACACATCGCTGGTAGCGCGTAGAGGCGGGCGCACAGCCGGCTGTTGTCCGGATTGAACGGGCGGCAGATCCCGAGAATCACCCCGAGCACGCCGGCGAGAATAAAGTGCAGGCCCATCAATAACATACGAAACACGAACAGCATTTTCAGGCCCACCGGGACAAAAGGTGGCGCAGTGTACGGATGTGCACTGTTTTCGGCAATTGCCACTATAGAGTCCGGAGATAGCCGATGTTTAAGCGCATGTTTCCGAATGGATGGTCAGACCTGTCCTAGAGCTGTTGCAGACTTTTAAACCATGCGTGCAAGAAAAAGCCCGACACGACGGTCGGGCTTTTCGTTACGTTCTTGAATCCAGCCTTAACCCAGATGCTCCTGATCCTGGATGATCGCGTTATCCAGCGCTTCCAGCAGTGCCTTACGGACTTTCAACTTGGTGTTCTTGTGCGCGAGCATATTGATCTTTTTCAACTGACGCGCAGCGGCGAGGGCGGCACCTTGCAGCTCTTCGGCGGAAACCACCTTGTCGAGAAAACCGGCATCCACGGCGCTTTTCGGATCGAACATTTCGCCGTTGATCACCGAGCGGTGAAACGCCGAGCGACGCAGACGATCACGCGCCAGCTCGATACCGGCGTGGTGCATGGTCATACCGATCTGCACTTCGTTCAGACCGATGCTGAACGGGCCATCAACACCGATGCGGTAATCGGCAGACAACAGAATAAACGCGCCCTTGGCCACGGCATGACCCGGGCAAGCGACGATCACCGGGAACGGGTGAGAGAGCAGACGACGCGCCAACGTCGAACCGGCAGTCACCAACGCTACCGCTTCTTTCGGGCCGGCTGTCATCACCTTCAGGTCATAGCCGCCGGACAAAATCCCGGGCTGACCGGTAACGATCACGATGGCACGATCAGTCACCGCCTGATCCAGCGCCGCGTTGAATGCCGCAATCACGTCCGGAGAAATGGCATTGACCTTGCCGTTGCTCAAGGTCAGGGTCGCGATACCGTCTTCGAGGTGGTAGGAAATCAACTCACTCATGACGCTATTCCTTGTAAGAAAGATGGGCAGACGTTACCCACCGCCGCAGGCCAGGTAAAGCGCCGTGACTGACTCGCCAGTCATCGTTTCCCGGCCCACCCAGCGTAACGAGGCATTGCGCTTCTATATAGAAGGGCCGCACCCACCGAAGATTGGCCGGTTTGCCATGGCCCGCCGGTGGGCAAAATGGTTTTTTCTCTTAACCGCATGAAAATTCTGAAAAAAAGTTTGCCATCGCAAAAGCTTTCGACTACATTAGCGCGCCTCGACAGACAGAACATGTTTGAAGAGATACGGTGAAGTGTCCGAGTGGCTTAAGGAGCACGCCTGGAAAGTGTGTATACAGGAAACTGTATCGAGAGTTCGAATCTCTCCTTCACCGCCACATTCAGTAAACGCAAACCCCTGATTTTCCTAGAGAAAGTCGGGGGTTTGTGGTTTTTGGCGTCTGGAAAATGGTGATATGGGACCAAATCTGGGACCAGAGCAGATTAAGCGCTTCACACTTCGTATAGGTGGGTCTGATCAGTCGGCCCACTTGCCGGTCAGCGCTTTGAAATTTTGATCACATAGACGACAGCACTCGGCTATGAAGAATTTCTGAAAGCTCTCCATGGGGGCGGCCACTGTGATTGCAATGAGCCATCATCCACAAGGAGTTGTACCGATGGCTGTTGAAGACGTAAAAGAAGTAATGAGCACTGACAACGTAAGTAAGAGCAACGCTTACCTCAGAGCTGGCTGGATCCTTTTGGCCGTGAATCCTGCCAGGCAAGAAGATGGTTCGCCTTGGACTTGGTATTCACTTGGCTGGACTTTGCCAGGGGCACCTGTACATCCAGATTATCCGCGCTGAGCGTGAATAGAGCCGCTTAATTAAAAAGCCCCCGAGTCTAGGAACAGGCTGGGGGCTTTTTTCTGAGCAGAGAGATTTGGAGCTTAGATTTTCAACGCTAATTGCAACATTCCTACAACATCCGGTCCATCTTCGTTAATCCAAGTCCCATAGTGCTGCCGAATCATATTCCCGTTGGTATGGCCCATCTGTTCAGCGATCCAGTCAATTGAAGCCACGCCTGTAGTCAGCAACTGGCTGGCATAGGTATGCCAGCATTGACCAGGCCCCCGATAACGCGCCCCGGCCGCATTCAAGCCCGGCCCCGCGTCGGGCTTTTTGATGCTTGGGGGAGGGCGCCGAAAGCACGCCCAACCACCGTCGAAGCACTCAAACGCAGAGGCTCCGCTCGCTATTTTGCGGCTTTCAGTGTCACCGGGCCGGGCCGGGGCATGGTGACATGGCTTTGAGGACATCATCGACCACCGCTTTTGCGAACACCGTCAGCAAGTGCGCGCCCCAGGCTATCGGTCAGTTTCCTTCGCGAAAGCGGCGTCTTCTGCCAGTGATTTGGCCAGGCACAGCAGATCTGATGCCTGAGTCAATGCGTCCTTGAACGGAACGCCGGCACAAACCTGAAACAGTGGCTTGTCCGCGCAATAGATGAAGTGGGTGTGACCGATGGTTTTTTCTTCGGCTCTTTGATCATTTGGCACCTCCAGTAATGGAGGGCAATTGGGAAGAGAATGGAATTAAGCGTTGAGGCTGAGGTGGGGCATATATGAGGGAAGCGCTGTACATGGTCTAACTCCTTGACATGAGGAGCTGCCACTGTCGTTTCCAAGCGAATGGGTGGCAGCTGTACGCAGGTTGGAAACCGGGAGTCAAGGAGACCGGCACGCCCTAAAGACGTCCCACGCACAGCCGCCATAACATAAACCTACAGTCGTAAAAGTACGCTGACGCTTATGAGGGGAGCGCTGTTGCGTGACTCGACGGGTTTCCAAGCCCGATCGCTGAATGTGCAGCGATGTCTGGAGAATATTCCGGCGAATTGAAGGTCGGCAAGGCACTTGCCTGCTGAGAGCAAAGAAGTCGTGCTTCCTTACGCAACTCGCGGAGTTTGCCTACAACCGCGACCTGAGTCACTCGATATTCTGATGGTCGTGCCAAACAGGCGGTGGGCTTGATACGAAAAAACGCCACTCCCCGATAAGGATAGTGGCGTTTTTTCGTATCGAAGGCTTGCTTCACGTAGCTGCGGTAGGACTGCGGGTACAAAATTTTTGTGCGGTATCATGATATAATACCATGAACAATAAACAGCTCAGTACGCTCAAAGCTGTATTCTCCAAGCCCGTACCGAACACACTGGAATGGGCCCGAATCGAAGCCCTCTTCGGTGCGGCGGGCGCCCGGACAATCGAAGGCAACGGCTCTCGAGTGCGTTTTGAATTGAACGGTGTGGTCGCCACCTTTCACCGACCTCACCCAGACAAAGAAGCAAAGCCCTATCAAGTGCGTGACGCGCGGGCTTTCCTTGAGCAAGCAGGAGTCATCCCGTGAACGTAATGAACTACAACGGCTATGCCGCCCGAATCGATTACAGTGATGAAGACGGCCTGTTTGTCGGCCACATCGCGGGCATCAAAGATGTCGTTGGCTTCCACGGTGAGTCGGTCGCAGAACTGCGCAAAGCTTTCCAAGAGGCCGTAACTGACTACCTTGAAACCTGCGCCAAACTCGGTCGCGTCCCCCAAAAACCCTACTCGGGCAATCTCAGCCTGCGCCTGGCGCCGGCTCTCCATGCCACAGTCGCTGTAAAGGCACAGCTGGCCCAGAAGAGCATCAACCAATGGGTGGCGGATATTCTGGATCGTGAAGCGCACGCTTGAAATTTTGCTTTTACGAGTTTCGGCGAAACCACGTTGAAGACCTGAATCAACGCTCGTTGTTATGAAAAATCCCGCTTCAGCTTCGACTGAAGCGGGATTTTTTTTGGGGCAGATAAAGCTGTCATAACTAATATTCTCCATTAGCGATTCCACTGAGCGAGTAGGGCATTTCGTCGGCATCTGAAGCTATCATGCGAAGAGTCTTAATATGCTGGTTATGCGTGCAGTGTTATACGCATGAGCATTTGAATCGATGAAAACCTCAACCACCGTCGCATCTATCTCACAATCAAGAGACCTAATGCACTGGCAAGCCATGCTGGCGGACAGAACCGCGCTACTTGCGGAGCAATGTCATGGTGAATTCTTCGGTAGGCAAGGAGCTGGGGCGCGCCGCCAATGTCGCTCGTGTAGATGTGGGCATGCCACTTGATCCAGATCCTTTGCCCCCGTTGCTGGACGCAACACTTGCAGGCATGGCCGTTATGGGATTCGTTCTCAGCGGCATCGAATACATTGATGGCTGCGTTATGCGCAGTATTGGTGGTGCAAAGGAGTGACTGGTATTTCCGATAAAGAACGGGGCACGGCGGCCCCGTCTACGAAGATCACTTCGATCCACTTGATGTTGCTCGAAAGCAGACAGTTTACCTATGACCGGAAAGGGTCAGGCTCGCCGGTGCATTGCTTCAATCGAGCAATAACGTCCGGGCGGGTTTTAGCAATATCGATCCTGCCTGTTTCATCTAGATAGATGTCAATGGTTCGACCCCACTTGGGTGTGATGTCGATGCACCTCTGAAAACCTTTATCAGTCCACCAATCGAACATCATGAAAAAGTCGTCATCGGGGAATAGGTAGCCGAACTCAACGGCCGAGCCACCGTGCTTGATATCGCCTCTATGAATCCTGTCTTGAGTATTCCAAACGTAGTGAAAATCTCCCTCGCTGTTCGGGGAAAAATTCACCGCTACGACTGGGGAGCCGAAATACCAAAACGCGATTGGAAGGGCGACGAGTATCAGGAGGATCCAGCGCCCATACCGCCGACCGGTTTTATTTGCATTCATGTAATTTGATTCCTTTTCCCCATTCCTTAGGCGGCACTGCAAGGACTTGATCCATGATCATTTTGGCTGTGATGCCACCATTGGGATGTTGACGATAGAGATTCACACCGATGCTTATGGATATTCGATCGGGCGCATCATCCCACGCCCTCAGACCGTCGACATTGGCTGAGCGGTTTGGGCCAGGTAATTCCCATTGCTCTTTAGGCTTTGTTACGACTTCTTGGGCTTTGCGTAGGGCATCTGAAATGATTTGCTCACCACCGGCACCATCCAGCAGCACACTCTCGGATAGACCTCCAGCCCTGCCCACATAGCCGTAATGGACGTTCGACCAAATGTCATAGAAATACTCGTACTTTCCTTGCTTGTGCCAAACGCCTCCGATGGTCTTGCGGATGATCGGCTTGTGGTCCCAAGGGCGATTCTGACCGACACGCTCAGTCCAAATGGCCAATGCTCTGGCTTTCATCCCAAGCGCCATACTATAGAAATCAGGCTTTGGACCGAGTTGAAGCCAGAAGGGCTGCGCCATGTATTCCTTGGTTTTCGCATGGGCGTCGTAGCTGTTCAATTCCCTCATCTGGCGAACGGCTGGGCTATTAATGTTGGTGTTCATCTCGGCCGCGATGTAGCTCGCCAGCTTTTCCATCATGTCAGGGTCTTTACAGACAGCAGGTTCAGCTTTTGGCTCGGGTTTCTTTTCCGGCTTTTTTACGGGTGGCTTGGCTGCGGGCTTCGGTGCTACCAGGGCATTCGCAGCAGTGGCCTTTTCAGTGAGCTTTGGATCGGCCAACAAGGTCGCCATTTTCTCATCGTCCACGGAGCCATCGGGGCGGAAGGCCCCGAGCGCCATGAAGTTGATGATTGTTGCACCACCAGCATCTCCCATGACAAAGCCGCCACCGACATCGCCTGATCCTGTGATGATCGTCCCGCCATGGCTGGTGGGACTTCCCAAGTGAGCCATAGGGCGGCCATTCACCTGGATAGAGGGAAAGCCCGTTGTGATGACAGCGCCACATCCACAGGTATCACCGACACGGGCAGAGCCCATCGTGTTGATGTTTACGTCACCGCTGGCGGAGGCAATCGGGGTGGTGCCGTGACCTGGCAATGGGCAGACGTGCTTGTCACCCAGGCGAGCAGAAGAAATCATTTATCGTCCTTGAGTCATTCATCCGTGTCATGAACCAGCGTCGTGTTGGTTCGGGGGGAGACTACCGCAAACGTATGAAAGGGTCTGTAAGAAAAAGCCGTTTTGAGCGATTACAATCGCGGATTTACTCATCCGTATAAGGACGACATTCCATGATCATTTCCACCACTCACGCCATTGAAGGCCGGCAGATCACAGCGTATTTGGACATCGTCAGCGCCGAGTCGGTACAGGGCGTCAATGTGATCCGTGACATGTTCGCCGGTATGCGCGATTTTTTCGGCGGACGTTCGCAGACACTGGAGCGGGCGTTGAAGGAGGCGCGTATTCAGGCGACCGAAGAGATCAGGGAGCGGGCGCGTGCTCTGCAGGCGGATGCGGTGGTCGGGGTGGATTTCGAGATCAGTATGCCCGGCGGCAAGGGCGGGATGGTGGTGGTGTTTGCGACGGGGACGGCGGTGAAGTTGCGCTGAGTTTTGATCAACAGGCTTGTGAGCCCATTCAGAGTTGAATGGGCTTTTTTTGTCTGCGTTCAGCCCTGCGGCTTGGGGGCCATAACAGTTCAGCGGTGTGATTAAGTATTGCAGGCCATTCGTCGGGCGTCAGCTGATCTGAATTACAAGTCCAGGAATGACCGACTAGTCTCAAAAGCAGAGGAGGTCGGTATTTTTTCAGGCAAAAGAGTTTTTGCCGGTATCGGTCTGTTGCGAAGGGGAAAAGATATGACTGGTCCGTATATCGAAGACGATGGCGCTGAATTTTCCTTCAATAACTGTGTACGGTGCGGTCAGACCGAGTACCAGTCAGGTTTTGGCGAGGATCCGGTGCAAATCGGCAAGATCAAATCCACGGCACCTAAAGGACCGAAGGCGAAATTCCTGCCCAAGGTCACTGCACGATCCAGAAAATAATCATTCTCTGAATAACCCCGTCATTGAACGGGGTTTTTTATGCTTGAGCGTTCGAGGAAATATCTTACGGACGATGTTTGGCGGATGTGGCTGGATTTCACAAACTTTTCACGTCTGCCGCAGTAGGGTGAAGCCATCCGTTAGAAAGCAAGTCTCCAGCCCGTCTCCCCAGCGGGCTTTTTTTTGCCTGTCATAAAACCTTTTCCAGAATCGCTGTCCAATCGGCGCCGAGTACGCGAAGCCACTGATTTAGGCTGGACTTCTTCGCGGCGACAGCATTAAATCCCGGCCCTTTTGTCATCCCAATTTTTGAGGTTTTCGTCATGCGTTTAACACTGCCCGCTCTGGTTCTTGGGCTTCTGGTTGCTCAAGGTGCAATGGCTGCTGGCGATGGTACTGCGGCGCTGGGCGGCGGTCTGGGTGGCGCGCTGGGTAATGTCGTCGGCCAGAAAATGGGCGGCAGCACTGGCGCGGCAATCGGTGCTGGCGTAGCAGGCGCGGCCGGTAGCGCAATGGCCGCGCGCAAGGGTAGCCGGACGAAAGCGGCGATTGGCGGCGGTGTTGGCGCGGCCGGTGGTTCGGTGATCGGCAACAGCTTGGGCGGCAGAACCGGCGCCACGATCGGTGCAGGCCTGGGCGGCGCTGCTGGCGGCGCGGTGGGCAGCAACTTGTCCAAAGGTCACAAGCGTCACTGAGACTGATCGTTGTCCGAAAAAGCCCGACTTGATGTCGGGCTTTTTCATGGCTGAACGTTTTTCCCGTTTGCGTCTCCAATCTCACATAGGCCCATGTCTGGGCGGACTGTCCCGCTTCGGGAACTGTGAGGTTCATATGCGCTTGTCATTATCTGCACTGTTTTTCGGTTTGCTGGTAGCACAAGGGGCGATGGCCGCCGGTGATGGCACCGCCGCTGTGGGTGGCGGCCTGGGCGGCGCGCTCGGCAATGTGGTCGGTGGACAACTCGGTGGCAGTACTGGCGCGGCGGTAGGTGCGGGTGTTGGTGGCGCGGCCGGCAGTGCCGTCGGGGCGAATAAACGCAATCGAACCGAAGCGGCCATTGGTGGTGGTCTCGGCGCGGCGGGCGGCTCGGTCGTCGGCAACAGCCTCGGCGGCTCTACGGGTTCGACCATTGGCGCAGGGTTGGGCGGCGCGGCGGGTGGTGCGGTCGGTAATAACCTGGGTGACGATGGTGGCTCTCATTCGGGCGGCGGTCATAAACACAAGAACAAACATAAAAACCGCCATCATTGATGGAGGGTTAAACGGAAACCCGGCTTTTTGCCGGGTTTTTTGTATTTGCTCGTCGGACACCGGAACGATTGGCTGTAGGGCTTTTCGAACGTCATACACGCCACGAGATGATGAGGTTTGCCATGACTCCCGAAACTGAAGGCAAGGAAGAGAAAGGTTCGAGTGGACTGCCGCCTATCAATGATCCGGGGAATGAGGATCCGGGGTCGTTGATGGATGATGCGACGGTGCCGTTGAATGATTCGGATGAGGCGGATATGGAGTATGAAGAGGATGAGGATGAGCAGTGATGGGGAGTAGGGTGGATTAAGAGTTTGGAGTTGGTTTTAGGGCCTGAGTGAACAGGCCCTTTTGGTGGTCATGTCTAATCGGTTTCTTTTGAGTCAGCCAATACATACAAGTTACTTATGTCTGACATTTTTTTGATTTTTTTTAGCTTTAAATATTCATCGAGTTCTTTTTTAATGGTTTCTTCATCGCAATATTTTCTATGTTTAGAGGGTCTGTCACGGGCAAAGTAGTATAAGCGCCGAGTATCAAACCCATTGATTTCACCGTTTGGGCCATAGTCAAAATCTACGCTTCCTGTCGATAAATTGATGCGGCAGCCAATACCATGCAATACATATTTAACGCCTCGAGTGACTCTCCCGCATCGCTTTATTGCCTTGGTGCGCCAAAGCCTTCGAATGTCACGAGTGCCAAATTTGCGCTCAAATATCAGTGTGCTGGACTCCACCATGGAGATAAAGTCATTTATCAGGATGTCCAAAGTTTCATTTTGATCAGTCATCTTCTTCTCCGATGCTCCAATCTGTCTAAACCTACGTTGTTTGCTGATTCTATTACATCTTCAATACTGTTTAGAGTTTTGTCGTATTTTATGAGGTCGGTTATGAGTTTAATTGTCACATTTGTCGAAGTTTGTCGTGCAGCTGCTGCGCGATGGTGTCCGTCCAGAATATATAGGTTGCCGTCATGTTCTATGACATCGATGGGATCTGTTGGATCGTATCCGTTGAGCATTTTATTTTTATAATCATCGACTGTCTTGGTTGAGGTCTTTCCCTCTATTGTATGTATTCTCTTCAAAGTTTTCGGATCTATATTGTGAGCAATCGCCGGTAGGTTCGGATCTCCTTCATCAACCTTAACCCCATCACTTCCACCCGGCACCTCACACCCAGGCTTATTCGGCGGCGGGCAGTTGGAGTTCAACCCCAACGGATCCACCCACCCCGTCGGATTCGGCACGTACTGGTACTGATTCAGCCCACCGGCCAACTTGATCGGATCCGGTGTCAAATACCGTCCCAGCCTCGGGTCGTAGTACCGATGCCGGTTGTAATGCAGGCCGCTTTCCCCGTCGAAATACTGCCCCTGAAAGCGCAGCGGCTGGTTCAGGTAGTCCTCGCCGGCCAGGGTCAGTGCGGCGACTTTGCCGTAGGCGTCGTATTGCGCGGACCAGACGATGTCGCCGCTGTAGTCGGTGAGTTCCTGGGGGGTGCCGAGGTGGTCGAGTTGGTAGTAGAACGGGCAGGCTTTTTTCGGGCCTTTGCCGTCGAGTAGCGCGAGGGGGCGGAAGTTGCCGGGTTCGTAGACGTAGCTGCGGTATTCGCGTTCGCTGCTTTCGGCGACGAGGTGGTCGCCCTGCCAGAAGAATTCGGTGGTCTCGCCATTGGTGGTTTTGCTGATGCGTCGGCCGAAGGCGTCGTACTTGTAAGACGCGGTCTGACCGTCGGGGCGGGTCAGGCCGATCAGGCGGTGCTGGCTGTCGTAGCGGTATTCGGTGACGAGTGTCTGCGCGCGGCCTCGCCGTTCGCGGATCAGGTTGCCGAAGGCGTCGTAGTCGTAATGACGGTCGCCCTGCATCAGCAGGCGATTGCCCTTGATCTGGCTCGGGCCGGGGCGGTCCTGCATCAGCAGGTTGCCGGCCGGGTCGTGGGCGAAGGATTCCGGCAGTTCGTCGCGCGAGTGGCGTACGCGGATCAGGCGATTGAGGGCGTCGTAGCCGTAGGTGCGCTGACCGTGGCGAGTGTCGGCAATGTGCGCGAGATTGCCGTTGGCGCTGTAGGCATAATCGCGGCGGTACAGCGAATCGCGCTGATGGCCTACGGCGTGGGCGAGTAATCGTCCCTGATCGTCGTAGGAGTATTCGCTGAGCAGCAGGCCCTGTTGGCGTTGCCGTTCGCGCCCAGACTGGTAGACGTGGCGTGTCAGCGGCGTGCCGTTGAGGTCGATGTCGGTCAGCGCGCCGCCCTTGGCGTGGCGGTAGTCGAGCACGCTGTTGTCCGGCAGGCGCATGCGTTTGAGCTGACCACAGGCGTCGTAGCGGTAACGCAGGGTGCCCCAGCCCTGATGCTCGGTGATCAAGCGGTCCTGGCGGTCGTACTCGAAGGCCAGCGGGTGTTGCTGGCCGTCGTCGACACCGACCAAGCGGCCGAGGCGGTCGTATTGATAAGTGACCTTGATCCCGTCCGGCAGAGTTTTGACCAGCAGCCGGCCAGCAGCATCGCGTGCATATCCGGTAATCAGCGTCGAGCCGTCATCACCGAACTCGGTCTTTTCCAGCAGATGGCCGTTGAGGTCATAGGCGTACGCCGTGCGCCGGCCATCAAAACCGCTTTCCTGACGAATCAGCCCGGTCGGCGTGTAATCGAGCCGGTACTTTTCCCCGGACTCGTTTTCGATCTCGGTGAGCAATAACTGCGCATGGTCGTAGCGGTACTGCACCCGCGTGCCGTCAGGGTTGATTCGGCGCGAAACCAAGTGCAGATCGTCGTCATATTCGTAACGGGTAATGCGCCCGAGTTCATCGCGCTCGGCAGTGACCTGGCCGTAGGCGCCATAGCTGTAGGCGCGGGTGCTGCCGGTAGGAAAAGTCGTCTGAATCAGTCGGCCAACGGCGTCCCAATGCTGACGGGTGACCGCACCGTGTTCGTCGACGGTGGTGGTCCGCCGACCCAGTGCGTCGTAGGAAAAACGCCGCACGCCACCGTCGGGCAGCGTTTCTTCGGTCAACTGGCCAAGGCTGTTCCAGACCAAGCGATGCCGGCTGCTGTCCGGGTAGCGGATCGACAGCAACTGACCCCGGGTGTCGTAGTAGTAATGGGTGACCTGGCCATCGGGGTCGACCGCTTCGGTGACATCGCCCTCGGCATTGCGCCGGTAGATCCACACCGCCTCGCCGCGAGAGCGTTTGTGCAGGAAACCGTTGCGATACTCGTAGGACGTGGGCGCCTCATCCGGGGGAATCAGCGCAATCAGCCGTCCGACCTCGTCGTAGCGGTATTCGGTGACCGCACCCAAGGCATCCTGCTGGGCGATCAACCGGCCGGCATCGTCATAGGCCTTGAGCTGCTCACCACCGTCGGCCGAGACTTTACGCATCAGCCGCGCCCGATCATCGTGGACGTAGGTCTCTTCGGTGCCATCGACGTAATGCACCGCCACGCTGCCGTCGCCATTCCAGACGTAACGGGTGTCCATCTGCGAAAACGACGCCCAATGACGCACGCAACGCGCGGCTTTCCCCGAGCGCTCCCACTCCCAGAAAAAACTCGCGCCGCCGGCCAGTTGCCGCTGCAGAATCACGTGAGCGTCGTCGTAGTCGTAACGCTCGCTGTCACCGACGGCGTTGGTCGCTTCGACCAGATGCTGGTAGGCGTCGTAGCGGTAACTGACCAGCGCCTGTTCGGTACTCCAGGCTCCGTCGCGAAACACCTGATAATCGACACCGAGCAACTGCGCGCGGTCATAGCGCAACAGCAGCGAACGCCCGGCCCCGTTATCCAGTCGCTGCACCCGGTCAGAGCGATCGCTCTGCACCGTCAGACGATTGCCATAGGCATCGCTGATCGCTGTCAGTCGTCCTGCGCGAAAGTGATAAAACCGCGCCGTTTCCCCGGCCAGCGCGAGTATCAGCTCTTCCGGTTCATCCCCCAGAAAGATCGCCGCCCGCGACAGGCTGTTGTGAATCGCCGGTCGCTCAACACTCGGCAGCGGAAAACGGGTACGCCGGTTTTCGTGGTCAATCCAGACCACAAAGTCGCCTTCAAAGGCCAGCCGATGCGCCAGCGAATGACTCCAGCCAAACCCCAGCCCGGTATCGATTTCCACCGCACTGCTGCGATACAACCGCGTGAACTCAAACGGCAACACGCCATCGAGCACCGCATCAGTCAGGGTCAGCAGTTCTTCACCGGTGACCATCGACACCGGGCAGCCGTTGGTACAGGTGCGCGGCACGCAATCGGCGCTGTCGCCGTTGGGGTTTTTCGCCTGATCCGGCGAATCGTCGTGAGGCTCATGCCGCTCGATCCGGCTCGAACCGCCAGACTTGTCCCGCACAACAGGCGCCGGATTCGGCACGGTCAACACCACAGAATCAGCCTGACGAATGTTCAGCGGTATCGCCGGTGTCGGTTTCAACTCAACGTCACGCACATTGAGCATCAGCGGCTTCAAAACGCTGGCATGCCGCGTCAAATCCGCCGAGGACGTCAGTTCGGCCAAGCGCAACGCAGAGGCCGCCAGCCATTCCCGAGCGCGAGGCGACTTGACCTTCGCCAGCACCTTGCTGCTCAAACGCAGCGGCACGCCGACGCCCCCCGACAAGCCCATCAGCAGAAAACTGATCAGCAGTTCGACCCGCACCTCGGCCACCACTTCGGCCAGGTGCTGCGGCGGCAGCATCTTCAGCCAACTGGTAAACGCGGCCAGATGAATGAACAGCAGCGGTTCGTCACTGAGGATCAGCAGACCGTTGGCGATGGCGTCGCTGGAGGCATTCAATAACGCCTCAAGCTCGGCCTCGCTGAGGTACTCCAGCAATTTTTCACTGTTGGCCTGCAGGTCGGCGAGGAGGGCGAATATCTGTTTGATGTCATCCCAAACGCCATTCAGGGCTTTCTCGAACCCGCGCCAGTCGGCCTGTTGCAACTGACCGTAACGCTGAAGAAATCCGGCGCTGGAAAACTCCGTCCACTGTGGGTTAAACCCTGCCCACTCCGCGCGCAGCCAGCCTTCCAGGCCTGCAATGACACCTTCATAAGAGGCATACAGAGCACGCACATGGTCGGTGGACACATCGGGAAAGAAGGTGATGCGATAACGCTGGCCCCGATCGCAATCGGTCACCTGCAGAATGCCGCTGGGGCCGATGGTGTGGTGCCGTGGTTCGCCGAAAGTCAGCACGCCGCCGACATCGGCAAGCACCGGTTCGAGGGTTACCGGGGTGTTGCCAATCGGCACAAACCGCGCGGCCTCGAACATGTGCACCAGCGTCAGCGACCCGCTGGCCGAGCACATGACCACCGATGAACTGAGCGGTTGACGCGACTTGATCGGCGCGCTGAGGCGCACGTCGTTACCGACGGTGAAGACCTGCTCGACATCCAGCGCGGTGCCTGTCCAGAACTGCTCGGCCCAGGCGTCGTAGTGGTTCAGACACAGGCGGAATTCGCGGATCAGGTGTTCGAAGTCCGGCTCGTCCGGGTTCAAAGCAGCAACAACGAGCAGGCCGATGCTGTTGTTCAGGGCCAGCAGCCGATCGGTTGGAAGCATTCGCAGTCTCTCGCGCACATCAAAAAGGTGCGGGGACTTTGCGGGGGATCAAACAGGAAAGAAGTCGGGCGAGTAGGCGATGCCTGTAGGATTTTTCGCTAAATGCTCGTGAGTAGTTCATCGGCTCAAAGAACATTGCCCGTTGCTCAATGTCTGCCGCGCTCGTTATGCTGCTGAACCCTTTAATCAGATCCGAGCAGCGGCATCACCTGCCGCCTGGGATGTCTTTGTTAACGGATCCGATGATGAATGCACCGCTGAAGGCGTTCGGCCCGATCAAGGCCGTGATTTTCGATATGGACGGTTTGCTGCTGGACACCGAGGGCATTTATACCGAGGTCACCTCGCTGATTGCCCAGCGTTACGGGCGCACCTTCGACTGGAGCATCAAGCAGAACATCATTGGTCGCGGGGCCAATGATCTGGCGAACTATGTGGTGCAGGCGCTGGATCTGCCGATCACCGCTGAAGAGTTTCTGGTCATCCGTGAACCGCTGATGCGTGAGCGCTTTCCCACCGCGCGAGCGATGCCGGGTGCCGAAGAGCTGATCCGCCACCTCAAGGCGCACAACATTCCGATCGCGGTGGGCACCAGTTCATCGCGGCAATCGTTCGGCCAGAAAACCACGCTGCACCGTGACTGGTTTGCGTTGTTCGACTTCATCGTCACGGCAGACGACCCGGAAGTCGGCGCGGCCAAACCGGCGCCGGATATTTTTCTCACCGCTGCCCGGCGCCTGGGCGTGGCACCTGAGGATTGCCTGGTGTTCGAGGATTCGCCGTTCGGTGTGACCGCAGCGAAATCCGCAGGCATGACGGCGATCGCCATCCCCGATGCCGCCATGGCCGATGAAAAATACGCACACGCTGACGGGATTCTTCGCACACTGAAGGCGTTCACTCCGAGTGCTTGCGGCTTGCCGGCGCTGGAATGGGCGTAAACATCTGAGACAAAAAAACGCCGCCCCTGTGTAAAAAGAGGGGCGGCGTTTTTCGTTCAGTCGACTCAGATAAATCAGGCGCCGAAACCACCGTCGATGGTCAGGCTGGCACCGGTGATGTAACCGGCTTCCGGGCCTGCCAGATAGGCGACGAAGCTGGCGATTTCTTCGGCTTTACCGTAACGACCTACAGCCATCAGCGGGATCAGGCTTTCAGCGAAGTCACCGTGCGCCGGGTTCATGTCGGTGTCGACCGGGCCGGGTTGCACGTTATTGACGGTGATGCCGCGTGGGCCGAGGTCGCGGGCCAGACCTTTGGTCAAACCGACCAGCGCCGATTTGCTCATCGCATACACACCGCCGCCGGCGAAGGGCATGCGGTCAGCGTTGGTGCTGCCGATGTTGATGATGCGCGAACCTTCGCCCATGTGTTTGGCGGCTTCCTGCGAGGCGATGAAGACGCTGCGAATGTTGATCGCTACGGTCTGGTCGAAGTCTTCGAGTTTGAAATCTTCCAGTGGTGCGACGGCCAGCACGCCAGCGTTGTTGACCAGAATATCGACGCGGCCAAAGGCTTCGACGGTGGCGCTGACGGCGTGGCGAATGGCGGCGGCATCGGCGCTGTCTGCCTTGATCGCCAGGGCTTTGCCGCCGTTGGCGGTGATGCTGTTCTGCAATTCTTCGGCTTTCGCGGCGGAGCTGACGTAAGTGAATGCTACTGCAGCGCCTTCAGCGGCCAGACGTTTGACGATGGCTGCGCCGATACCACGGGAACCGCCTTGAATCAGAGCGACTTTACCGCTGAGGTGTTGAGTGGTCATGTTCGATCTCCAGAGTGTTCAAGGCGGGAATGCCTTGGTATTGGTGGCGAGTATCGGCGTGGTATCGACAACTGTGTAGACCATGATTGCTATAGTCTGTGTAAACCAAAAGTTTATAGTGGCGATCATGGAAACCTTCAGCAGCATTGAATGCTTTGTGCGCAGCGCCGAAGTCGGCAGCTTTGCCGAGGCCGCGCGACGCTTGAGTCTGACCCCGGCGGCAGTCGGCAAAAGCGTGGCCAAACTCGAGGTGCGGCTCGGTGTGCGGCTGTTCCAGCGTAGTACACGCAGCCTGACATTGACTGAGGCCGGGCAACTGTTTCTGGATCAAGTCAGCGGTAGTCTGACGACGATTCAAAATGCCGTGGCCAATCTCTCCAGCGTCGAAGGGCGTCCGGCGGGGACGCTGAAAGTCAGCATGGGCGCAGCATTTGGCTGTCTGCATATCGTGCCGATGCTCGGTGAGTTTCTACGACGATATCCGGCGATCAATCCGGACTGGCACTTCGATAATCGACAGGTCGATCTGATCGCCCAGGGCTTTGATGCGGCCATCGGTGGCGGTTTCGAACTTCCGCAAGGCGTGATCGCGCGCAAGTTGAGCCCGGCGCACCGGATATTGGTCGCGTCTACCGACTATTTACAGACCAATCCCGAGATCATCGAACCAGACGACCTCAGCCACCACGATGGCATTCTGATCCGCTCGCCGCAAACCGGACGCGTGCGTTCCTGGCAATTGACCGGACGTAATCCACAGAACTGTCAGCCGTTGATGCTCAAGGCGCGAATGACCATGAGTGATTCCGAGGCCGCTTGCAGGACAGCAGCACAAGGCTTGGGAATCGCGCTGGTGAGTATGCCGTTTGCGGTGGGCTATCTGCAGGCGGGGACATTGCAGCGAGTGTTGCCGGACTGGTTTGTTGATGATGGCAATATCTCGATCTATTACGCCGAACATAAGTTGTTGCCGGGCAAGACGCGGGCGTTTGTCGATTATGTGATTGAGCAGTTTGCGGAGCGGGGGTTGGCGCGGAGGTTCAGTGCAATTTGAGCTCGGCTTGATACCGAGTTGTGGCCTTCGCGAGCAGGCTCGCTCCCACATTTGGAATGCGTTTCCCTTGTGGGAGCGAGCTTGCTCGCGAATGGGTCGACTCGGTTTTCGCTGATCACCTCAGCGGGCAAACCGCCCCGGCCAGCCAATGATGTTCTTCGGTCGCGGTGTCGCATACGTCCGCACTTTCGACGTCGACAAGCGCAATCGCACCAGCGCTTCCGCAATCGTCACCGCCGCCGTCACCCCGTCCACCACCGGCACCCCGGTACGTCGACGAATCTGCTCATCGAGCCCGGCCATGCCGCCGCAACCCAGGCAGATCACCTCGGCTTTGTCCTGCGTCACCGCCAACTCCGCCTGATGCACGATCGCTTCCAGCGCACGCTGTGGTTCGTGCTCCAGCTCCAGAACGGCCAGCCCACTGGCCCGCACCGAAGCACAACGATCCCACAGGCCTGACAGTTTCAGCCGATCCTCGATCAGCGGGACGGTGCGATCCAGCGTGGTTACCACCGAATAGGCATGGCCAAGAAACATCGCCGTACTCGCTGCTGCATCGGTGATGTCCACCACCGGCACGTTGAGTAGTTCCTGCAAACCTTCACGGCCGTGTTCGCCGTAACCGGCCTGAATGACTGCGTCGAACGGCTGATCGTAGGACATCACTCGATCCATCACCGCAATGGCGGCGAGGTAGCTTTCGAAGTTGCCTTCAATCGAATCGGCGCCGAAATATGGCGTCAAACCGACGATTTCGGTTCCGGGTGAAGCGACAGCCTGCGCCGAACGGGCAATGGCCTCGGTGATGGATTCGGTGGTGTTGACGTTGACCACGAGAATACGCATGGGGAAATCCTTATAGCGGGCAGTTCTGCGGCCCGAAACCGGGCCGCGAGGGAGTTAATGGCAGACGTTGTCGACAGCGATCGATTCGCCGCTGATGTCGGCGTAGTGCGGCTGACGCTTGGCGATGATCAGGTAAAGCATTCCGGCGATCCCGGCGCCGATCAGCCAAGAGAATGGCGAGACGCTGTGGAAGCCCGGCACCAGTGCCAGGACGATGGCGATCAGCGCCGCAGGAATAAACGCCGCCACCGCGCGGAAATTGACCCCGTGGTTGTAGTAATAAGCGCCGTTGGGATCTTCGCTGTAGAGCTGCGGGACGTTGATCCGGCCTTTGCGGATCAGCCAGTAGTCGACCATGATCACCCCGTACAACGGGCCGAGCAGGGCGCCGAGGCCGGACAGGAAATACACGATCACCAGCGGGCTGTTGTAGAGATTCCACGGCAGGATCAACACGGCAATGGTCGCGCTGATCAGTCCGGCGCGGCGGAAGGTCAGGTACTTCGGCGCAAGGTTGCTGAGGACGAAGGCTGGGGCGACGAAGTTGGCCATGATGTTCACCGCAACGGTGACGATCAGGAATGCCAGGCAACCGAGCACCAGGAAAAAGGTGTTGGGAATCGAGGCAATGATCTCGGTCGGGCTCTCGATGATCCGGCCATTGATCTGAAATTGCGCACCGCAGAGCAGGACGGTGATCGCGGCGAACACCAGAATATTCACCGGCAAACCCCAGAAGTTTCCTACCTTGATGGTCTTGCGGCACGGCGAGGAGCGGGCGAAGTCGCAGAAATTCAGAATCAGCGTGCCGTAGATCGCCAGCCACAACGCGCCGCCGGCAAAGATGTTGCGCCACATCTCGCCACCGATCAGCGGCTCGCGAGTCGACCAGGCAATGGTCGCGTTGGCCTGGAAATACATCCACGCGGCGAGGGCGGCGACGGTCAGCAGAATCACCGGTCCGGCAAACGCTTCGTAGCGACGCACCATTTCCATGCCGTAGGCGAGGATCGCCAGTTGTACGAACCAGATCGCCACGAAGCAAATCCAACCCAGCGTCGACAGGCCAAGAATCGAGTTGTGGTCGTAATCGGCGAATCCGGGATGGACCGCCGTAAGCAACACGCGGAATACGACCGAGGCCAGATACGTCTGAATGCCGAACCAGGCAATGGCGATAACCGCCCGGATCAGTGCAGGAATTTGCGCGCCGTGGATGCCGAAACTGATCCGGCTGATCACCGGAAACGGCACGCCGGTTTTCTGTCCCATGTAGCCGGACAGGTTCATGAAGAAGTACACCAGCGCCGCGCCGATCCCCAATGACAAGAGAATCTGCCAGCCACCCAGGCCCAGGGCGTAGAGACCGATGGCGAAGGAGTAGTTGGCGATGTTGTGCACGTCGTTCGTCCACAGGGCGAAGATGCTGTATTTGCCCCAGCGTCGACCTTCGGCCTTGGTCGGTGCCAGGTCGCTGTTGTGCAGACGCGGACTGAGTTGCAACGGCTCGGTGAGTCCGCCATCGGGTAACGGTTGGGTAACGGGAGAGGCGGGCAGATTCAGCGTGATGTTATTGGAGAGAGTTGTACGCATTCCGGCAGGCTCCTGATGTTCAAGGCTGCGATGACTGTGCATAAGCCGTCAGGCTCGACATATCTTCGTCGCGGCCAGCGAACATCACTGGTTACGGGGCATCTGCAGCCTGTACGGGATAGGGCGCTTCAGGCTTGCGGATCGAAAGTGTTTATGTTTTGCGGTTTTGTATACAAAACATGTATGCACCTAAGCCAGATCTGTGCCAGTCGTTGATCTATGCGCAGCCGTGCTCATTTCGAAAAGTTATCGATGAGCGCTAAGTGTCTGAAAATAATTGGTTAAAAATTGACCGATTGAACAAGTATTTATTTTTGGCGGGGGATTTTGTTGGCGGGCGGAGGCGAGAGGTTTTTGGTAGGGATGTAACTTTTCAGGGCGCGATACAAAAAAGTGCACACATAAATGGCACCGATGGTGACATTCGTGTGTACACGTTTATTGAGTCGCTAGTGACCTTTGTAGGAGTGAGCCTGCTCGCGATAGCGGTGTATCAGGCAAAAAATTCATCGACTGAGACACCGCTATCGCGAGCAGGCTCACTCCTACAGGGGGAAATCAGCGCGGCAGGGAGTTACGCCTTGCTGATGATATTCCCGGCATGCAGCCCGCATTCTTTCTGCGTCGCTTCTTCCCACCACCAGCGACCTTCGCGCTCGTGCTGGTTCGGCAGGACCGGGCGGGTGCACGGTTCGCAGCCGATGCTGATGAAACCGCGCTCATGCAGGCTGTTGTACGGCAGTTCGAGCATGCGGATGTAACCCCAGATCTCTTCGCTGGTCATCTGCGCCAGCGGGTTGAACTTGTACAGGGTGCGTTCAGGAGTGGAGAACGCTGTATCGATTTCCATCACCGCCACGGCACTGCGAGTGCCCGGGCTCTGGTCGCGGCGCTGGCCGGTGGCCCAGGCTTTGACGCTGGACAGTTTGCGCCGCAGCGGTTCGATCTTGCGGATCCCGCAGCATTCGCCGTGGCCGTCCTTGTAGAAACTGAACAGGCCTTTTTCCTTCACGAACGGTTCCAGTTTCGTGTAGTCCGGCGACACCAGCTCGATGTCGATCTTGTAGTGGTCGCGCACCTGATCGATAAAGCGGTAGGTCTCTGGGTGCAGGCGGCCGGTGTCGAGGCTGAACACCTTGACCTTCTTGTTGAGCTTCCAGGCCATGTCCACCAGCACCACATCCTCGGCGCCGCTGAAAGATATCCACAGATCATCGCCGAACTCGGCAAATGCGAGTTTCAGAATGTCCTGGGCGGATTTGTTGGCATAGGTCGTGGCGAGTTCCACGACGTCGAACGTTGGGCTCATCAGGGCGGCTTCCTACAGGTCGGTGGCGCTGGGCGCTCTATATGGCGCTGATGGTAACAAAAAGCTGCACGGCTCGGGGACGTGCTGTGCGTTGCGCGTCTGCATGTGAGTCGCTAGAGTTCGGCGTCGCTCGACTCAAATAATCACTACAAACGGGAGTGTCTTGTGGAAATTGCTTGCCTGGATCTTGAAGGGGTGTTGGTGCCGGAAATCTGGATCGCCTTCGCCGAAAAAACCGGAATCGAATCCCTCAAGGCCACCACCCGGGACATTCCCGATTACGACGTGCTGATGAAGCAGCGTCTGCGCATCCTCGATGAGCACGGCTTGAAGCTGTCGGACATTCAGGAAGTGATCGCCACCCTGAAGCCGTTGGACGGTGCAGTGGAGTTCGTCAACTGGCTGCGTGAGCGCTTTCAGGTGGTGATTCTGTCGGATACGTTTTACGAATTCTCGCAGCCGTTGATGCGTCAGTTGGGCTTTCCGACGTTGCTTTGCCATCGTCTGATTACTGACGAGACCGGGCGGGTGACCAGCTATCAGCTGCGCCAGAAAGATCCCAAACGTCAGTCGGTGCTGGCGTTCAAGAGCCTGTATTACCGGGTGATTGCGGCGGGGGATTCGTATAACGACACGACGATGCTGGGCGAGGCGGATGCGGGGATTCTGTTCCATGCGCCGGAGAATGTGATTCGTGAGTTCCCGCAGTTTCCGGCGGTGCATACGTTTGCCGAGCTGAAGCAGGAATTCCTCAAAGCCTCGAATCGGGATTTGAGTTTGTAGTCGTCTGGAAAGACGCCATCGCGAGCAGGCTCACTCCTACAGGGGAACGCATTCCAAATGTAGGAGTGAGCCTGCTCGCGATAGCTTTTAAAGGTTCTGCAGGGTTTCGAGCAGGATCTTCACTTTGGTGATCGACTCCTGATACTCCGCCTGCCAGTCCGAATCGGCAACAATCCCGCCGCCACCCCAGCAACACACCTGGCCATCCTTGACCAACAGACTGCGAATCGCGATGGAACTGTCCATCTCGCCGCGCACGTCCAGATACAGCAACGAGCCGCAATACAATCCACGCCGGGTCGGTTCCAGCTCATCAATGATCTGCATCGCACGAATCTTCGGTGCGCCGGTGATCGAGCCGCCGGGGAAACTGCCGGCAATCAGATCCAGTGCGTCGCGATCATCGGCCAATTCACCGGTGACGCTGCTGACCAGGTGATGCACGTTCGGATAGCTTTCCAGGCTGAACAACTCCGGCACCCGCACCGAGCCGATGCGGCAGGTGCGGCCGAGGTCGTTGCGCAGCAGGTCGACGATCATCAGGTTTTCCGCGCGATCCTTGGGACTGGCCAGCAGTTCGGCGGCGTTGGCGGCATCTTCGGCGGGTGTCAGGCCACGCGGGCGGGTGCCTTTGATCGGACGGGTTTCGACCTGACGCTGGCTGACTTTGACGAAGCGCTCTGGCGACAGGCTCAACACGGCGCCGCCGTCGGGCAGGCTTTGGAAACCGGAGAACGGTGTCGGACAGGCTTCGCGCAATTTGCAGTAAGCCAGCCACGGATCGCCCTGGCACGAAGCGCGGAAGCGCTGGGCGAAGTTGACCTGATAGCAATCGCCGGCCTGGATGTAGTGCTGGATGCGTTCGAAGGCTTGGCGGTAATCGTCGGCCGAGAGGTCGGCGGTCATCGGAGCGTTCAATTTGAACGGGGTCAGCGCATCAGCATGTGGCTGAGTGAATAACGCAATCAGGCGTTGTTTCTCGCCGTCGATCACGGACGGGTGGAAGACCAATTGGCTGGTGGCCATCTGGTGATCGCTGATCAGTGCCCAGGCGTACAGGCCAAAACGCGCATCTGGCAATTGCAGATCATCGCGCGCCTGACTTGGCAGGTTTTCCAGGTGCCGACCGAAGTCGTAGCTCAGGTAACCGATCAAACCGCCAGCGAAGGGCAGCTCGAAACCCGCTGGCAAATCAGCCTCACCGAGGCGATTAAGATTGTCACGCAGACGTTGCAGGAAATGATTGCCGCTTTCGTCAGGCAACACCGCCAGTTGTTCCAGCGGCCAGGCGCTGAGCAGGTCATAACGGCCACGGTCAGCGCTCGGGCGGCCACTGTCGAGCAGCACGGCGCCGGGGGCATTGCGAATGGCCGCGAAGTAGTCGGCGGGATTGGCGCGGTAGGGCAGCGGGTGTACGGAACAGGTCAACATGGGCGGGGCAGATCGGCCGTTGAGGCGGGGAGGGGATTGTAGTCCTCTCTCGGCTGTCAGATCAAAATCAAAAGCCTACCCCCTCACCCCAGCCCTCTCCCCCAAGGGGGCGAGGGGGAAAGGGAGCAGATCTTCATGATTTTCAAGATCCGAGTTTGGCTGGATATCTCAAGCTGGTGAGGGGGAAGGGAGCCGATCTTCATGCTTTTCAAGATTCGAGTTCGGCTGGATATCTCAAGCTGGTGAGGGGGAAAGGGCGCCGATCTTCATGCTTTCAAGACCTGAGTTCGACTCAGGACGTTCAGGTCGGCGTACTTCCCACATCCACCTCGGTTGATCTGGCTTAATGATTCTGGACACCCCTAAAGGGCGTTAATCTACGCCCAACGAAGAGGTGTGATTTGACCAGACGATATTTTTCGACAGATTTCAAACGGGATGCGGCTTGCCTGGTTTTGGATAAAGACTATTCGGTGAGTGAAGCCTGCGAAGCAATGGGCGTGGGCCCTACAGCTCTGCGCCGCTGGGTTGAGCAACTGCGTGCGGAGCGCAGTGGCAAGACGCCTGAGAAGTCCAAGGCCATGACCGTTGACCAACAACGCATCCAGGAACTGGAAGCAACAATTCGACGGATTGAGCGCGAGAAGGAAATTTTAAAAAAGGCTACAGCTCTCTTGATGTCGGATTCCCTCGATCGGTAAGGCTGGTCGAGGAGTTAAGCGAGCAATATCCAAGATCCGAGTTGTGTGGCGTGTTTGGTATCAACCGCAGCAGTTATTACGAGCGTCTGAAACAGCGGGCGAAAGTGCATGTCGGGCGCGATCGCCTAAAGATCAAGGCTGCCGAATTACATGAGCAAAGTCGCGGATCAATGGGCGCGCGCAGCCTGTCAAAAGCGCTGTGTAACGAAAAAGAGTCGGTAGGTCGTTACATGGCTCGTAGCCTGATGCGCGAGCTCGGTTTGAAGAGCCAGCAACGGCGCAGGCATCGGTACAAACCCAGCGGTGCGGAGGCGCAATACGCCCCCAATCATTTGGAGCGTAGATTCAAAGTCGAGGCCCCCAATCGAGTGTGGTGTGGCGACGTGACTTACATTTGGGCCGGTACTTACTGGGTTTATCTGGCTGCTGTACTTGATCTGCATGCCCGCCGCATCGTCGGCTGGGCGATGTCCAGAAGTCCGGATTCAGCTCTGACCTGTCGAGCGTTAAAGATGGCTTTCGAGTCGCGAGGACGCCCTGAAAACCTAATGTTCCATTCGGATCAGGGCTGTCATTACAGCAGTAAAGTGTTTCGTGAAACGCTGGCGGACATGCGCATAAAACAAAGCATGAGTCGACGAGGAAACTGCTGGGACAACGCCCCGATGGAGCGTTTCTTTGGCAGTTTGAAATCTGAATGGATACCCAAGGCTGGCTACCGAAACGAAGATGAGGCCAGTACCGATGTATTGCGCTACCTGACCCATTATTACAATCGGATCAGGCTGCACAGTCACAATGGCTACCGAACTCCGGTGGACATGGAGGCCCTGGCGGCATGAAAAAGGGTAAAACCCTATAACCGTGTCCAGTATCGTTTGACCAGATCAGATCAGTCCCCTCTCCCTCTGGGAGAGGGCTAGGGTGAGGGGCTTTTAGTTTTTCAGCTCTTAGCCTTCGACCGCAGGAATATGCCCAAACATCTCCTGAGTAAACGCCACCCGCTCTTCAACCGTCTCCGTCACCCCTCGCGCCTTCAGCTCTTCCAGCCGCGCTTCCACTGCATGGGTACGCAACGTCAGCCCACAGTCATTGGCAATCTGAATATTCAGCCCCGGCCGCGCATTCAACTCAAGAATCAGCGGGCCTTTCTCCTGATCGAGCACCATATCAACACCGATATAGCCCAGCCCGCACAGCTCATAGCAGCCCGCCGCGAGTTTCATGAAACCGTCCCAGTAGGGCAGTTGCACGCCGTCCACCGCGTTGGTGGTGTCGGGGTGTTTGGTGATGATGTTGTTCAGCCAGGTGCCACGCAACGTCAAACCGGTCGCCAGATCGACACCGACGCCAATCGCGCCTTGGTGCAAGTTGGCCTTGCCGCCGGACTGCCGGGTCGGCAGGCGCAGCATCGCCATCACCGGATAACCCATCAAGACGATGATGCGGATGTCCGGCACGCCTTCGTAGCTGATGCTTTTGAAGATCTGATCCGGGGTCACCCGGTATTCGATCAGCGCCCGGTCGCGGTGGCCGCCCAGCGAATACAGGCCAGTGAGAATGCTCGAGATGTGATGCTCAAGCTCTTCGTGGGCAAGGATCTTGCCCGACACCGTGCGATAGCGACCTTCGAAACGGTCGGCGATGACAATGATGCCGTCGCCGCCGGCGCCCTGCGCCGGTTTGATCACGAAGTCGCTGCGCCCGCCGATGATCTCGTCGAGCTTGTCGATTTCCTTCTCGGTGGAGATCACGCCATACAGCTCCGGCACGTGAATGCCGGCCTCGATCGCGCGTTCCTTGGTGATGATCTTGTCATCGACGATCGGGTACAGGCTGCGCTTGTTGTACTTGAGCACATAGTCGGCGTTACGCCGATTGATGCCCATGATGCCGCGCGCTTCCAGCGCCTTCCAGGTCTTCCAGAAACCGAACATCAGGCGTCAGCCTTCTTCAGGAAAGCCTTGAAACGCACCAGTTCGGTCAGGCGGTAGCCGCGATAGCGACCCATCGCCAGCATGAAGCCGACCAGAATCAGCAGGATCGCCGGGAAGGTGAACACGAAGTACACCAGCTCAGGCACGGTCATGATCAGGTGCGCCAGAGAAGCGGCGAACAGCGTGCCGATGGCGACTTTCATCGCATGGCTGGCACCGCGCTCTTCCCAGGTGATCGACAGGCGTTCGATGGTCATGGTCAGAATCACCATCGGGAACAGCGCAACAGACAAGCCGCGCTCCAGACCGAGCTTATGGCTGAACAGGCTGATCGCCGCGATCAACACCACAACAAAGGTCAACACCACCGAGAGTCGCGGCAGCATTTGCAGCTTCAGGTGTTCCAGATACGAACGTAATGACAAGCCCAGCGCCGTGATCACGGTAAACAGCAGAATGCCGAAACCCAGCTGCGTTTCGCGGAAGGCGAGGGCGATCAGTACCGGGGTGAACGTGCCGAGCGTTTGCAAGCCGATCAGGTTGCGCAGGATCAGGATCACCAGCACGCCAATCGGGATCATCACCATGATCATGAAGGTCTGCTGGGTCTGTAGCGGCAAGCCGTACAGCGAATACTCGAGGAAGTTGGCGTCGGTGTTTTCGTCGGTCAGCTTGGCCAGACGAATCGCGTTCATCTCGCTGTTGTTCAGGCTGAAGGTCACGTTGGCTTTTTTGCCGCCATCGACGGTGATCAGGTTTTCATCGCCGGTCCACCACAGCAGGCGGTCGGTCGGCAGGCCTTGCTCGCCGGTTTCCGGATTGAAGTACAGCCAGTCGTTGCCATTGAAGCTGCGCAGCCACAGTTCAGGCATTTGTGGCTGATCGGCGACGAGACGGATGGTGTGGACTTTTTCCACCGGCACGTGGGCGATGGACAGCAGCAGTTCGACGATTTTGGCTTTGTGCGGCGTCGACGGATCGCCGGCCAGCAGCAGTTTGACGTTGTCATCGTTGACGTTGTTGACGCGTTTGATCGCCTCGCCAATAAAGGTTTCGACGTCGGCCGAGTGCTGGCGGATCGGCGCGAGCAGGGCTTCGGCGGCGATTTTCTCAGGGCCTTCGATAGCGATGCTGTCGCGGAAGGTCGGGCCTTTGATCTTGGATTTTTCCGCGGTGTAACGCTTGGTCAGCACCAAACGGTAATAAAGCGTCTGGTTGCCCTTGGCCCGGCGTGCCGACCAGGTGACCTTGCGGTTGCCGTCGACGCGGTTGACGGCGACCCCGTAGTTATTGGAGATAAAGCTCTCGTTGAGGCTGACGTAGTCGCGGCTCAACGGTGGCACGAACATCTGGATCTTCACCGGATCCTTGGTGCTGGCGACGAACTCGACCTTGGCGTCGATGTTCCACAAGTCGTCGGTCGCATCTTCGGTCACCGGGATGCCGAGCACGAAAATCTGATAGGCCGTAACCGAAACGCCCAGCAGCACCAGAATGGTGATCAGGATTTTCAGGTGGAAGGTTAGAGAACGCATGGAAATTACTCGGCGGTATGAGCGGCGATGGTGCAGGCGGGTTTGCCGGCAGCGTATTTAAGGCTTGGATCGACCAGCGCATCGAAGCGTTTCAGCGCTTCGGAGCCAATCAAAAGCGGGTATTGGAACGCACTTCGGTCGGTCAGGTTCACTTCGATGCTGCGCATCGCCGATCCCATGCAGATATCCAGCTCGATCACCGGACGGGCGGTGTACTTCTTGCCTTCTTCCGGGTCGTAGTCGCCGGCACGGCGCTTGATCTTGCTGACCCGGGCCAGCGGCCGTTCGATCGGGTGCGAATGCGCGGCATCGATCGCCAGGTAGAAACGTACCCAGGATTCACCGTTGCGTTTAAAGCGTTTGATGTCGCGGGCGCTCAGCGAGGCGGTTTTCGCCCCGGTGTCGAGTTTGGCTGCGACTTCGAGATTGATGCCGTCAAGCGAAGCGTATTCGTTGAGGCCGTACACGGTTTTTTCCCCCGCGGCGGCGAGGCCGGGCAGGCAAAACAGGGCAAAGAATGTGGGAAAAGGCTTGAGTCTCATAAATCCTGGTGCGCAGCGTTCCGTTTTCGGTTCAGGTCCTTGGCAAAACTTGCGCAAGGCCCTTCGTGTGCCTGGCAGCTTTATATGACAAGCCGTACAAATGGCCAGCAAATGCGGGCGGCATTCTAGCACGGTGGTTTTATGGCGCCAGCGCCGGGGCCGGTCTATAACCCTTGGGATTCCCTGTGGGAGCGAGCCTGCTCCGGGCGGCGTTCCGACGAAGGCGGTGCGTCATCTCAAGCAGATGCTGACTGACACTACGCTTTCGCGAGCAGGCTCGCTCCCACAGGGTTAATCGACCAATGGAAGATTGCCTACGGTTATTAGACGATTGTCGACAATACCTATTTATCCTTTGACTGATGCGGGCTAATTGGCTAGTTTTTGCCGCATTGGATTTAAAGGTGTCGACAATCATGCTGGATCAACTCGATCCCCCGGTTATCAGTGGCGACGATTCCGAGACGCTTTCGGAAAACGTCTTCCGGCGCATTCAGGCAGCCATCGTCAAAGGCGAGATCGCCCCGGGCAGCAAGATCTCCGAGCCGGAGCTGGCGCGCACCTACGGCATCAGCCGGGGGCCGTTGCGTGAGGCGATTCATCGCCTGGAAGGTCAGCGCCTGCTGGTGCGCGTACCGCACGTCGGCGCGCGGGTGGTCTCACTCAGCCATGCCGAATTGCTTGAACTCTACGAAATTCGCGAATCCCTCGAAGGCATGGCCTGCCGTCTGGCGGCCGAACGCATGAGCGTCGAAGAAATCGAGGAACTGCGCCGGGTGCTGGAAACCCACGAGCGCGATGCCGCGTTTCAGGCCGGTGTCGGCTACTACCAGCAAGAAGGCGATTTCGACTTTCACTACCGGATCATCCAGGGCAGCGGCAACCGCACGCTGACGCAGATGCTCTGCGGCGAGCTGTATCAATTGGTGCGCATGTACCGCATCCAGTTCTCCACCACGCCGAACCGTCCGCGTCAGGCTTTTGCCGAACACCACCGGATTCTCGATGCCATCGCCGACCGTGACGGCGAACTCGCGGAATTGTTGATGCGCCGTCACATCGGCGCCTCGAAACGCAACATCGCCCGTCATTACCAGGACGGCGCCCACAATAAGACAGCCACTGAACGAGGTGAGTCATGAGTTCCAAGCACAGCACTCCAGGCCAGCGTTTCCGCGATGCGGTCGCCAGCGAGCACCCATTGCAGGTGGTCGGCGCGATCAACGCCAACCACGCGCTGCTGGCCAAGCGCGCCGGTTTCAAGGCGATCTACCTGTCCGGTGGCGGGGTGGCCGCAGGCTCGCTCGGCGTGCCGGATCTGGGCATCACCGGTCTGGATGATGTGCTGACTGACGTTCGGCGGATCACCGACGTTTGCGATCTGCCGCTGCTGGTCGATGTGGACACCGGTTTTGGCTCGTCGGCGTTCAACGTCGCGCGCACGGTCAAATCGATGATCAAGTTCGGCGCGGCGGCGATTCACATCGAGGATCAGGTCGGCGCCAAGCGCTGTGGCCACCGTCCTAATAAAGAGATCGTCAGCCAGCAGGAAATGGTCGACCGCATCAAAGCCGCCGTCGATGCCCGCACCGATGACAGCTTCGTGATCATGGCGCGCACCGATGCGCTGGCGGTGG
The DNA here is from genome assembly GCF_059429415.1 of Pseudomonas sp. CH61. NCBI lineage: Bacteria > Pseudomonadati > Pseudomonadota > Gammaproteobacteria > Pseudomonadales > Pseudomonadaceae > Pseudomonas > Pseudomonas sp. CH61. Next base: position 1,255,576 of record NZ_CM182098.1, read on the forward strand.
AAGGTCTGGAATCGGCACTCGACCGCGCTGCCGCGTGCATCGAGGCCGGTGCCGACATGATTTTCCCGGAAGCGATCACTGAGCTGGAAATGTACAAGCTGTTCGCCAACCGTGTGAAAGCGCCGATCCTGGCCAACATCACCGAGTTCGGCGCGACGCCGCTTTACACCACCGAGCAACTGGCCGGCGCCGACGTGTCGCTGGTGCTCTATCCGCTGTCGGCGTTCCGCGCGATGAACAAGGCTGCGGAAAACGTCTACACGGCGATCCGCCGCGACGGCACGCAACAGAATGTCATCGACACCATGCAGACTCGCATGGAGCTTTACGATCGCATCGATTACCACACGTTCGAGCAAAAGCTCGATGCGTTGTTTGCACAAAAGAAAGGCTGAACAAGACCCTCTGTGGGAGCGAGCCTGCTCGCGAAAGCGGTGGATCAGGCAATATCAAAGTGACTGACACGACGCTTTCGCGAGCAGGCTCGCTCCCACAAGTTTCCCCATACAAATTCAAAAAGATTGGAGAACACAATGGCCGAAGCAAAAGTACTCAGTGGCGCCGGGCTCCGTGGCCAGGTTGCCGGGCAAACCGCACTGTCCACCGTGGGCCAGGCCGGTGCCGGACTGACCTATCGCGGCTACGACGTGCGCGAACTCGCTGCCGATGCGCAATTTGAAGAAGTCGCCTACCTGCTGCTCTACGGCGAGCTGCCAACCCAGGCGCAACTCGACGAATATCAAAGCAAACTGAGCAAGCTGCGCGACCTGCCGCAAGCGCTGAAAGAAGTGCTCGAACGCATCCCCGCCGACGCCCACCCGATGGACGTGATGCGCACCGGTTGCTCGTTCCTCGGCAATATCGAGCCGGAGAAAGACTTCTCCGAACAGCGCGACAAGACTGACCGCTTGCTGGCCGCATTCCCGGCGATCATGTGCTACTGGTATCGCTTCAGCCACGATGGCAAGCGCATCAATTGCGTCAGCGACGAGCCAACCATCGGCGGCCACTTCCTGCACCTGCTGCACGACAAGAAGCCGAGCGAACTGCACGTCAAAGTCATGAACGTCTCGCTGATCCTTTATGCCGAGCACGAATTCAACGCCTCGACCTTCACCGCCCGTGTTTGTGCATCGACGCTGTCCGATCTGTATTCCTGCGTAACCGCCGCCATCGGTTCGCTGCGCGGTCCGTTGCACGGTGGCGCCAACGAAGCGGCGATGGAAATGATCGAGCGTTTCGCGTCGCCGGAAGAGGCGATCAAAGGCACCCTCGGCATGCTCGAGCGCAAGGACAAGATCATGGGTTTCGGCCACGCGATCTATAAGGACAGCGATCCGCGCAATGAGGTGATCAAGGGCTGGTCGAAAAAACTCGCGGATGAAGTCGGAGACAAGGTGTTGTTTCCGGTTTCGGAAGCCATCGACAAGACCATGTGGGAGCAGAAGAAATTGTTCCCCAATGCCGATTTCTACCATGCCTCGGCGTACTACTTCATGGGCATCCCGACCAAGCTGTTCACGCCGATCTTCGTCTGCTCGCGCCTGACCGGCTGGGCTGCGCATGTGTTCGAGCAGCGCGCCAACAACCGCATCATCCGTCCAAGCGCCGAGTACGTCGGCGTCGAACAGCGCAAGTTCGTGCCAATCGAACGTCGCTGAAATGGTGGGCTGACCCGGAGAGCAAGATCACCGCTAACCCCTGTAGGCCTTCGCCTGCTCGCGATGACGGACTGACATTCACCATCAATGTCGACTGATCTACCGCTATCGCGAGCAGGCTCACTCCTACAAGGGACGGTGTGAATCTTGAGTCTGGCGTCTGCCCACCCTTTGAAACTACCGTGACCCGAGTCCTGACCCGATGAACACAGAATTCCGCAAAACCCTGCCCGGCAGCCCTCTGGATTATTTCGACGCCCGTGCGGCGGTCGAAGCGATTCAGCCCGGCAGTTACGACACCCTGCCGTACACCTCCCGCGTGCTGGCGGAAAACCTTGTGCGTCGCTGCGACCCGGCCACGCTCACCGATTCCCTCAAGCAACTGATCGAACGCAAACGCGACCTCGACTTCCCGTGGTTCCCGGCGCGTGTGGTCTGCCACGACATTCTTGGCCAGACCGCACTGGTCGACCTCGCCGGCCTGCGTGACGCGATCGCCTTGCAGGGTGGCGACCCGGCGCAAGTCAACCCGGTAGTGCCGACGCAACTGATCGTTGACCACTCGCTGGCGGTGGAGGCGGGCGGTTTCGACAAGCAGGCGTTCGAGAAAAACCGCGCCATCGAAGACCGTCGCAACGAAGACCGTTTCCACTTCATCAACTGGACCAAAAAGGCTTTCAAGAACGTTGATGTGATCCCGCCGGGCAACGGCATCATGCACCAGATCAACCTGGAGAAAATGTCGCCGGTGATCCAGGTACGTGAGGGCGTGGCGTTCCCCGACACCTGCGTCGGCACCGACAGCCACACCCCGCACGTCGATGCGCTGGGCGTGATTGCCATTGGTGTCGGCGGTCTCGAAGCCGAGAGCGTGATGCTCGGTCGCGCGTCGTGGATGCGCCTGCCGGAAAGCGTCGGCGTCGAACTGACCGGCAAGCTGCAACCGGGCATCACCGCCACCGACATGGTGCTGGCGCTGACCGAATACCTGCGCAAACAGAAAGTCGTCGGCGCGTGGCTGGAATTCTTCGGCGAAGGCGCCGCCGCGCTGACCCTCGGCGACCGCGCGACCATCTCCAACATGGCCCCGGAATACGGCGCCACCGCAGCGATGTTCTACATCGATCAGCAGACCATCGATTACCTGAAACTGACTGGCCGCGAAGACCAGCAAGTGCAACTCGTCGAGCAATACGCCAAGCTCACCGGCCTGTGGGCCGACAGTCTGAAAGGTGCCCAATATGAGCGCGGTCTGACTTTCGACCTGTCTTCGGTGGTGCGCAACATGGCCGGCCCGAGCAACCCGCACGCGCGCGTCGCGGTATCGGATCTGGCCGCCAAAGGCATCTCCGGGCAGTGGGATGACGTGCCGGGGCAAATGCCCGACGGCGCGGTGATCATCGCTGCCATCACCAGTTGCACCAACACCAGCAACCCGCGCAACGTCATCGCCGCCGGCCTGATCGCGCGCAACGCCAACAAGCTCGGTCTGACCCGCAAACCTTGGGTGAAATCCTCGCTGGCGCCGGGTTCGAAAACCGTCGCGCTGTACCTCGACGAAGCGGGGTTGACCACTGAGCTGGAGCAACTCGGTTTCGGTGTCGTCGCCTTTGCCTGCACCACCTGCAACGGCATGTCCGGCGCGCTCGATCCGGTGATTCAGCAAGAGATCATCGATCGTGATCTGTATGCCACCGCCGTGCTCTCGGGCAATCGCAATTTCGACGGCCGCATCCACCCGTACGCCAAGCAAGCGTTCCTCGCTTCGCCGCCGCTGGTGGTCGCCTATGCGATTGCCGGGACCATCCGCTTCGATATAGAAAAAGACGTGCTCGGTGTCGTGGACGGCAAGGAAATCCGCCTCAAAGATATCTGGCCGAGCGACGAAGAAATCGACGCCGTGGTGAAGTCTTCGGTCAAGCCTGAGCAGTTCCGTCAGGTCTACATTCCGATGTTCGCCGTCCACGAAGACACCGGCCCGAAAGTCACGCCGCTGTACGACTGGCGCGAGATGAGCACCTACATCCGCCGCCCGCCGTACTGGGAAGGCGCGCTGGCCGGCGCGCGTCCGCTGAAGGGCATGCGCCCGTTGGCGGTGCTGCCGGACAACATCACCACCGATCACCTGTCGCCCTCCAACGCGATCATGCTCGACAGCGCCGCCGGCGAATATCTGGCGAAAATGGGCCTGCCGGAAGAGGACTTCAACTCCTACGCAACGCACCGTGGCGACCACTTGACCGCGCAACGCGCAACGTTTGCCAACCCGAAACTGTTCAACGAAATGGTCGTGGAAAACGGCAAGGTCAAACAGGGTTCGCTGGCGCGGGTCGAGCCGGAAGGCAAAGTGATGCGCATGTGGGAAGCCATCGAAACCTACATGGAACGCAAACAACCGCTGATCATCATTGCCGGCGCCGATTACGGTCAGGGTTCGTCCCGCGACTGGGCGGCGAAAGGCGTGCGTCTGGCCGGCGTCGAAGCGATTGCCGCTGAAGGTTTCGAGCGCATTCACCGCACCAACCTGGTGGGCATGGGCGTGTTGCCGCTGGAGTTCAAGCCGGGCACTGACCGTCACACCCTGGCCATCGACGGCAGCGAAACCTACGACGTGATCGGCGAGCGCAAACCGCGTGCGGATCTGACGCTGGTGATCCATCGCAAGAACGGCGAGCGCGTTGACGTGCCGGTGACTTGCCGTCTGGATACTGCTGAAGAAGTGTCGATCTACGAGGCCGGCGGCGTGTTGCAGCGCTTTGCTCAGGACTTCCTTGAAGAGTCGGCGGTTGCCGTTTAAATCAACTGATGCAGGCGTGAGGCTTGGGTCTCACGCCTGTGGTTAAGGAGCACCATGGCTCACGCACCACAAATCAAAATTCCTGCGACCTACATGCGCGGCGGCACCAGCAAAGGCGTGTTCTTCAGCCTCAAGGATCTGCCCGAAACGGCGCAGATTCCCGGTCCGGCTCGCGACGCTTTATTGCTGCGTGTGATCGGCAGCCCCGACCCTTACGACAAACAAATCGACGGCATGGGCGGCGCGACTTCAAGCACCAGCAAAACCGTGATCCTGTCGAAAAGCATCAAGGCCGATCACGACGTCGATTACCTGTTCGGTCAGGTCTCGATCGACAAGCCGTTCGTGGACTGGAGCGGCAACTGCGGCAACCTCTCGGCTGCGGTCGGTTCGTTTGCCATCAGCAACGGTCTGGTCGACGCCAGCCGCATTCCGCACAACGGTGTTGCGGTGGTGCGCGTGTGGCAGGCCAACATCGGCAAAACGATTATTGCCCACGTGCCAATCACCAACGGCGAAGTGCAGGAAACCGGTGATTTCGAACTCGACGGGGTGACCTTTCCGGCCGCCGAAGTGCAAGTCGAATTCATGGACCCGGCGGCGGAAGAAGAGGGCGGCGGTGGTTCAATGTTTCCTACCGGCAACCTGATCGATGAGCTGGAAGTGCCGGGCGTTGGCACGTTCAAGGCGACCATGATCAACGCCGGCATCCCGACGATTTTCGTCAATGCTGAAGACATTGGTTACACCGGCACCGAGTTGCAGAGCGCGATCAACAGCGATCCGAAAGCATTGCAGATGTTCGAGACGATTCGGGCTTACGGCGCATTGCGCATGGGCCTGATATCCAATCTGGACGAAGCGGCCAAGCGGCAGCACACGCCGAAAGTCGCGTTCGTTGCCAAACCTGCGGATTATGTGGCGTCGAGTGGCAAAGTGGTTGGCGCGGGTGACGTGGATTTGCTGGTGCGGGCGTTGTCGATGGGCAAGTTGCACCACGCGATGATGGGCACGGCGGCGGTGGCGATTGGTACTGCGGCGGCTATTTCCGGCACCTTGGTAAACCTTGCTGCCGGGGGCGTTGAACGCAATGCCGTGCGTTTCGGGCATCCGTCCGGGACGTTGCGCGTTGGCGCTGAAGCCAGTCTGGAAAACGGCGAGTGGATCGTCAAAAAAGCGATCATGAGCCGCAGTGCGCGTGTCCTTATGGAAGGCTACGTGCGCATCCCGGGCGATTCTTTCTGATTTGAGATTTTTCACCCTCACCCCAGCCCTCTCCCGGAGGGAGAGGGGGCCGACCGAGTTGTCTGGAGTAGTACATCGACCTGAAAGATCGAGTCGATTATGGATTCAGGGGCCGACCGAGGTGTCTGGGGTTGTACATCGACCTGAAAGATCGAGTCGATTATGGATTCAGGGGCTGACCGAGGTGTCTGGGGTTGTACATCGACCTGAAAGATCGAGTCGATTATGGCTTCAGCTGGTCGACCGAGGTGTCTGGGGTTGTACATTGACCTGATCGATTACGGATTCAGCGCAGATCGCTCAGGTCGGTGCACCTCTACAGCATCCCCCAATCAGTTCCCTCTCCCTCGGGAGAGGGCTAGGGTGAGGGGCCCACCCACTGAAGAAACCCAAAACAAGCAGGCACCCCAGACCTGCAATCAACCAGAACAAACCCGCCAAGCCTTGAGGAAGACCGCACCACTCATCATTCCCGCACAGGAGAACCGCAATGAGCGCCAACGTCGACCTGAACAACCGCCCCGACTACGATCATGTCCTGCAGGACATCGCCGATTACGTCTTCACCTTCAAAGTCACCTCCGCCGAAGCCCTCGACACCGCCCGCAACTGCCTGATGGACACGCTGGGCTGCGGCCTGTTGGCGCTGCGCTTTCCGGAATGCACCAAGCATCTCGGCCCGATCGTCGAAGGGACGCTGGTTCCTTACGGTGCGCGGGTCCCCGGCACCAGCTATCGCCTCGACCCGGTCAAAGCCGCGTGGGATATCGGCTGCATCGTCCGCTGGCTCGACTACAACGACACCTGGCTCGCTGCCGAGTGGGGGCATCCCTCCGACAACCTCGGCGGCATTCTCGCCGTGGCCGATCACCTCTCGCAGAAACGCCTGGCCAACGGTGACCCGCAGTTGACCATTCGCGATGTGCTGGAAGCGATGATCATGGCCCATGAAATTCAAGGCGTGATTGCCCTGGAAAACTCCTTCAATCGTGTAGGACTCGATCACGTCATTCTGGTGAAAGTTGCTTCAACCGCCGTCACCGCCAAACTCATGGGTGCCAATCGCGAGCAACTGTTGTCGGCGTTGTCCCACGCGTTCGCCGACGGTCAGGCCTTGCGCACCTATCGTCATGCGCCGAACGCCGGTTCGCGAAAATCCTGGGCAGCGGGGGATGCGACGAGTCGTGGCGTGCGCCTGACCGACATCGCCATGCGCGGCGAGATGGGCATCCCCGGGGTGCTGACTGCGAAACAGTGGGGCTTCTACGACGTGCTATTCAGCCACAGCAACAGCGATCTGGCGCTAAAACCGGAAGGCAAACGCGCCTTCAGTTTTTCGCGGCCGTTCGGCAGTTACGTGATGGAAAACGTGCTGTTCAAGATCAGCTTCCCCGCCGAATTCCATGCGCAAACCGCCTGTGAAGCGGCGGTAACCTTGCACCCGCAAGTGCGCAATCGTCTGCATGAAATCGACCGGATCGTCATCACCACCCACGAATCGGCAATCCGCATCATTTCCAAAGTCGGGCCACTGGCCAACGCCGCCGACCGCGACCACTGCATTCAGTACATGACCGCCGTGCCGCTGGCGTTCGGCAATCTGGTCGCCGAACAATACGAAGACGATTTCCACAAGGCGCATCCGGTCATTGATGTGTTGCGCGAAAAAATGGTGATCGTCGAAGAACCGCGTTTCACCCGCGAATACCTGGAGCCTGACAAGCGCTCGATCGCCAACGCCGTGCAGGTGTTTTTCAAGGACGGCAGCAGCACTGAAAACGTCGTCGTGGAATACCCGATCGGTCATCGCCGGCGCCGTGCCGAAGGGTATTCCATTGCTGGAGGACAAGTTCAAGGCCAATCTGGCTACGCGTTTCACCGGTCAGCGCTGCGGCGAGATCTTTGCGTTGTGCAAGGATCAGGCGCTGCTTGAATCGACGGCAGTCAACCGCTTTGTGGATATGTTCGTTATCTGAACCACTTTTCCACAGGCAATTTGGTGATCGCAAAACCACTCAACAAAATCGCCGAATAGATCATCAGCTCCCGGGACAGGGTTTGCCCCTCGTACCAGGCGCCGATGATCACGGCGAACACCGGGAAAATGATAAACACGAACGACAGGATGATCGGGCTCAAGCGTTTAAGCAGCAAAAAGTAAACGATGAATCCGCCGACCGAGGCCACCAGCCCGAGATAGAGCAAGGCGCCCCACGAGCGTGCTGTCACTCGCGCAAACACCGGCGCTTCAACACTCAATCCGACAATAAATAACATCGCTCCGGCGATGCCGATCGGCAGGGTGTTGTAGGTGATCACGCTGATCGCGCTGCCGTGTTTTTTCGTCACCACGTAGCACAGCGCATGCATCACCGCTGCACACAGGATCGCCAGCACCCCCAGCCATTCGGCCTGATCCAAGTGCAGACCCTGACTGCGAATAATCATGAACAGACTGCCAAAACCGATGGCGATGCCGAGCATTTGCGAGGGGTAGATTCTCTCGCGCAGAAACAGTGCGGAAAACAACAGGATAAACACCGGCATGCAACTGAACAGCAGGGCGGTCAGGCCCGATGACACGTGCATCTCGCCGTAGTTGAGCAGGTAGTAGGGCAGGCTGAAATACGACAGCGTGACGAACACAAAAAACCAGCGACTTTGCCGTGGGAACAACAGCGGTTCCTTGCGCAACAGCGCGAAGCTCAGGAACAGCGGAAAGGCAATCAGAAAGCGCAACCCGGCGGCGGTCAGCGGCGGCACGCTTTCCACCGCAATCTTGATCCCCAGCCACGTCGTGCCCCAGCTCAGACAGACGATCAAAAACAGCGTGCTGGTGAGCAATCCGGCGAGCCAGGGTTTGCTGATGTGCATCGGTGTGCTGACGGCGGTCGACATGTGGTGTGCTCCGAACGGTGGAATTGACCTGATCGCGGAAACGGTCTATTTCTGATTGAACCTGTTTCCAGCACGCTATTCGGGGCGAGAATGACTGTCAAAGTAAGTATTGCCATGGTGTCAATCCTCCGCGACGGCCTCGCCAATGGCGTCGGCGTGAAATACAAACGCCTGGCCGATGCGGTCGCACAGGCCATCGACGAAGGGGTGATCGATGCGGGATGCAAGTTGCCGCCGCACCGATTGCTGGCGGATAGCCTGGGGGTGACCATCGGCACCATCAGCCGTGCCTACGGTGAACTTGAGCGTGTCGGATTGGTGGTTGCTCGCGTAGGAGATGGCACCTATGTGTGTCAGCGCGGGATGGAGCGGCCGCAGGACAAAGGCTTTCGCAATGTCAGTGATGAGCCTTCGGCTTGTTTCGATATGAGCCGCAATCAGCCGATTCCCGCACAGGAAGCGGCGTTCATGAGCCAGAGTCTGCAGGAGCTGGCCAGCGATCCGCGGGTGTTACAGCAGTTGACTGGGTACACCGCCGAAGCGGGGCTGGCACGGCACCGATTGGCCGGGGCGGTCTGGTTGCAGCACGAAGCGTTCGTGCCGCACGCCGATCAGGTGTTGTGCGTCAACGGTGGTCAGCATGGCTTGTTGTGCGCGTTGATGGGCTTGCTCAAGGCCGGCGACACAGTGGTTACCGAGCATTTGTCCTACCCGGGATTGATCGGCGTCGCACGCCAGCTTGGGATAAAACTTGTCGGCGCGGCGATGGACGACGAAGGGCTTTTACCGTCGGCACTGGAGGACATCTGCCGTCAGCACCGAGTGTCGGCAGTGTATTGCACGCCGACGATCCAGAATCCTACAGCCGCCGTGATGTCGATCTCGCGGCGCGAGGCGATTGCCGAGCTCTGTCGCCAGCACAATTTGCTGATTATCGAAGACGAAGCTCACGCGGTTCTGGACCGTCAACGCCCGTTGCCGCTCAGTTATTTTGCGCCGGAGCGTTCAGTGCTGATCGGCAGTTTGAGCAAAGCTGTTTCCGCCGGATTGCGCGTCGGTTACCTGCACGCTCCGCAGCCGTTGATCGGGCGTTTGAGTGCTGCAATCCGCGCAACGTGCTGGATGGCCAATCCGTTATCGATGGAAGTGGCGAGCCTGTGGATTGAAAGCGGCATGGCCGAGCGCTTGCTGGACGAACAGATCAGCGAGATCGCTCGGCGCAAAGTGTTGGTGGCGCCTGTTCTGCAGGGTTTGAATTACAAGACTCACCCTTACAGCCCGCATTTCTGGGTCGAGGTGCCTGAGTTGTGGCGGGCCTCGCAGATTGCGGCGGAATTGAAGGAGAACAATTATCTGGTAGCAACCGCCGAGGCGTTTGCGGTGGGGCATGCAGCGGTGCCGCAGTTTGTTCGGGTGAGTGTGTGTAATGCGGTGGGGGATGATCGGTTGTTGCTGGCAGGTTTTGAAGCTTTAAGCCGGGCACTGACAGAGATCGTGTAATCGTTCATCGCGAGCAGGCTCACTCCTACAATGAATCTCTGTCGTCCACGTGATCTGTGCCCGCTGAAGATCAACTGTAGGAGTGAGCCTGCTCGCGATAGCGGTCATTCAGACACCACAAATCTATTTGAACCGCCGCTCCACACCTTTCTCCACCAGAATCTTCGCCGAAATCTCTTCCACCGAAAAATGCGTGGAGTTGATGTTGGGGATGTTCTCGCGGCGAAACAGATTTTCCACTTCGCGCACTTCGAATTCGCACTGCGCGTAGCTCGAATAGCGGCTGTTGGGCTTGCGCTCGTTGCGGATCGCGGTGAGGCGGTCGGGGTCGATGGTCAGGCCGAACAGCTTGTGCTGATGGGCGCGCAGGGCCGTCGGCAGGGTCAGGCGCTCCATGTCGTCTTCGGTCAACGGATAGTTGGCCGCGCGGATGCCGAACTGCATGGCCATGTACAGACACGTCGGCGTTTTGCCGCATCGCGACACACCCACTAGTATCAAATCGGCTTTGTCGTAATAGTGGGTGCGCGCACCGTCGTCGTTGTCGAGGGCAAAGTTGACCGCCTCGATGCGCTCCATGTAATTGGAGTTGTGCCCGATCGAATGCGATTTGCCGACGGTATAGGAAGAATGCTCGGTGAGTTCCTGCTCAAGCGGGGCAAGGAAGGTCGAGAAAATGTCGATCATGAAACCATTGGACGTTGCGAGAATCTCACGGATGTCCTGATTGACGATGGTGTCGAAGATGATCGGGCGAAAGCCGTCGGTTTCAGCGGCTTTGTTGATTTGTTGTACCATGGCCCGCGCTTTTTCAACGCTGTCGATGTACGGTCGCGTGAATTTGCTGAAGGTAATGTTTTCGAACTGCGCCAGAAGGCTTTGCCCCAGGGTTTCGGCAGTGATGCCGGTGCCATCGGAGATGAAGAAAGCAGATCGTTTCATTTGCACCTTGGGCCTTAAGCTAGTCATCAATCTTGGATATGATAGGCGCGATTTGTCGGCCGCGATTGGCCAGCATTCTCACTTATTTTCCAGGTCCAGGCCATACAACCGGCCAAGGCTCCCCCGGGCCGCCGGTTTCTGAGCTTTTCCAACACAGTTAGTGGAGAGATCACCTTGGTAGAGTACGTAGTTTCCCTCGATAAGCTCGGCAAACACGATGTTGAGCATGTGGGGGGCAAGAACGCATCCCTGGGCGAGATGATCAGTAACCTGGCAGGCGCCGGTGTTTCGGTCCCCGGCGGCTTCGCCACGACGGCTCAGGCTTATCGTGATTTCCTCGAACTGAGCGGCCTCAACGACCAGATCCACGCGGCCCTCGATGCGCTCGACGTCGATGACGTCAACGCCCTGGCCAAAACCGGCGCACAGATCCGTCAATGGATCATGGAAGCCGAATTCCCCGAAAAACTGAATGCCGAGATCCGCACCGCGTTCGCCGCGCTGTCGGCTGGCAACCCTGACGTGGCCGTGGCCGTGCGTTCTTCCGCCACCGCCGAAGACTTGCCGGATGCATCCTTCGCCGGTCAGCAGGAAACCTTCCTGAACATCCGTGGTGTGGAAAACGTTATCCGCGCCGCCAAAGAGGTGTTCGCTTCGCTGTTCAACGACCGTGCGATTTCCTACCGCGTGCACCAGGGCTTCGACCACAAACTGGTCGCCCTGTCGGCCGGCGTGCAGCGTATGGTGCGTTCGGAAACCGGCACTGCCGGCGTGATGTTCACCCTTGATACCGAATCCGGTTTCCGTGACGTGGTGTTCATCACCGGCGCCTACGGTCTGGGCGAAACCGTCGTACAAGGCGCGGTCAACCCGGACGAGTTCTATGTACACAAGGGCACGCTGGAGGCCGGTCGTCCGGCGATCCTGCGTCGCAACCTCGGCAGCAAAGCCATCAAGATGATCTACGGCGACGAGGCCAAGGCCGGTCGTTCGGTCAAGACCATCGATGTCGACAAGGCTGATCGTGCGCGTTTCTGCCTGTCCGACGCTGAAGTCAGCGAGCTGGCCAAGCAAGCGATGATCATCGAAAAGCACTACGGCTGCCCGATGGACATCGAGTGGGCCAAGGACGGTGACGACGGCAAGCTGTACATCGTGCAGGCCCGTCCGGAAACCGTGAAAAGCCGCACCCAGGCCAACGTCATGGAACGTTACCTGCTGAAAGAAACCGGCACCGTGCTGGTTGAAGGTCGCGCCATTGGCCAGCGCATCGGCGCCGGTAAAGTGCGCATCATCAAGGATGTCTCCGAGATGGACAAAGTCCAGCCGGGCGACGTACTCGTTTCCGACATGACCGACCCGGACTGGGAACCGGTGATGAAGCGCGCCAGCGCCATCGTCACCAACCGTGGCGGCCGTACTTGCCACGCAGCGATCATCGCTCGCGAGCTGGGTATTCCGGCTGTGGTTGGTTGCGGCAACGCCACCCAATTGCTGAAGGATGGCCAGGGCGTGACCGTGTCCTGCGCCGAAGGCGACACCGGTTACATCTTCGAAGGCGAGCTGGGCTTCGACATCAAGAAGAACTCCGTCGATGCCATGCCGGAGCTGCCGTTCAAGATCATGATGAACGTTGGCAACCCGGACCGCGCTTTTGACTTCGCGCAGCTGCCGAACGCCGGTGTCGGCCTGGCCCGTCTGGAATTCATCATCAACCGCATGATCGGCGTCCACCCGAAAGCGCTGTTGAACTACGACGGTCTGCCACAGGAAATCAAGGACAGCGTCGACAAGCGCATCGCCGGTTACAACGACCCGGTCGACTTCTACGTCGACAAACTGGTGGAAGGCATCAGCACCCTGGCTGCAGCGTTCACGCCGAAAAAAGTCATCGTGCGTCTGTCGGACTTCAAGTCCAACGAATACGCCAACCTGATCGGCGGCAAGCTCTACGAGCCGGAAGAAGAGAACCCGATGCTGGGCTTCCGTGGCGCTTCGCGTTACATCAGCGAATCGTTCCGCGACTGCTTCGAGCTCGAATGCCGCGCGCTGAAACGTGTGCGCAACGAGATGGGCCTGACCAACGTTGAAATCATGGTGCCGTTCGTCCGTACTCTGGGCGAAGCCAGCCAGGTTGTCGATCTGCTCGCCGAAAACGGCTTGAAGCGCGGCGAGAACGGTCTGCGCGTGATCATGATGTGCGAACTGCCTTCCAACGCGATCCTCGCTGAAGAATTCCTCGAATTCTTCGACGGTTTCTCGATCGGTTCCAACGACCTGACTCAGCTGACGCTGGGCCTGGACCGCGATTCCGGTATCATCGCGCACCTGTTCGACGAGCGTAATCCGGCGGTCAAGAAGCTCTTGGCCAACGCGATTGCCGCGTGCAACAAGGCCGGCAAGTACATCGGCATCTGCGGTCAGGGTCCTTCGGACCACCCGGATCTGGCCAAGTGGCTGATGGAACAGGGCATCGAAAGCGTGTCGCTGAACCCGGATACCGTGCTGGAAACCTGGTTCTTCCTCGCCGAAGGCCAAGCCCCGGCTTGATCAAGATGTGAACGGGCCGCGTCTCCCTGTAGGAGTGAGCCTGCTCGCGATAGCGTCATGACAGTCAGCATTGATTCGAATGACACACCGCCATCGCGAGCAGGCTCACTCCTACACGATTCGGCTCCTTATGATTCAAACAGGGCGGGGTCTCCGGATGCCGCCCTTTTTTGTGCAAGAGCATTATGCAAAGCAGCAGCAACCTGTTTCCTGTCGCCCTGATCAGCGCCGAACGGCGCGGCGATCTGAGCGAAGACGTGTATCGACTGAAACCCGGCAACAGTCCCGACTGGTCCGTGGAAATCGCTGTGACCCGGTTGGGCATGGCCGATGCCTCGGCGCCTCGCGGTGTGCCGGTGATTCTGCTGCACGGCAGTTTTTCCAATCGGCGCTTCTGGTTCTCACCCAAAGGCCTGGGCCTGGGCGCGTATCTGACGCGACTGGGGTTCGACGTGTGGATTCCGGAGATGCGCGGCCACGGCCTGTCGCAGCGCAACGAGGAATACCGGCGCAACCGTGTCGCCGACTATGCCCGTTACGATCTGCCGGCGATTGCCGCATTCGTGCGTGAGCAGAGCGGGCAGATTCCGCACTGGATCGGCCATTCGCTGGGCGGCATCACCCTGGCCGCCGCGCTCGGTGGCGAATACCTCGGCGAGCCGGCAGTTGCCTCTGCGGCGTTTTTCGGCACGCAGGTCAGTCGCACGTACTGGCCGCTGAAAATCCCGCCGGTGGAGTGGAGCGGGCGCTTTATTCTCAAGCGCTTCGCGCAGCTGTCGGGTTCGCGGCTCAAGCGTGGCCCGGAAGATGAGCCGATCGGTCTGGCGCTGGAAAGCATGCGTTGGTACGGCTTGTTCGGCCGTTTTGGCGACAAGGACAAGGATTGGTGGGCGGGACTGGCCGATGTTCAAGTGCCAGTGCTGGCGGTGACTGCGGCCGGGGATCATCAGGATCCAGCGTGGGCCTGTCGCAAGTTGTTCGAGCAGATCGGCTCGGAGCACAAGCAGTTCATCAATCTGGGCCGCGAGCAGGGCTTCAACGATAATTTCGGCCATGTCGAGATGTTGGTGAGCAAAGCGGCGCAAACCGAGGTGTGGCCGTTGGTGGCGCGCTGGTTGAACGATCAGCACACGCCATTGCTGGGCGAGAAGCCGGATCTGGCTGCTGCGGTCTGAGAGGCAGGCCCAGAAAAGGGCATTTCGTTCGGGTTGGCTTGCGGCTAAGATATGACGCATTGTGCGGTTCTGGTCATTTTTGGTGGCTGTTTAGCTATTACGTTTCAGGGTTTGTTCAGGTTCGTTCAGCGACCATGGGATGGACTAAGGTAAACAGCGACCGCCGGAGATCGTCTCAACAGAATGCGTCATCCTTGATCGTCTTCCTTGTTACAGGAGTTTTTCGATGAACCATTACCTTACGCCTGACCTGTGCGACGCCTATCCGGAGCTGGTGCAGGTGCTGGAACCGATGTTCAGCAATTTCGGCGGCCGTGATTCGTTCGGCGGCGAAATCGTGACCATCAAATGCTTCGAAGACAACTCGCTGGTCAAGGAACAAGCCGAACTCAAAGGCAACGGCAAGGTGCTGGTGGTCGATGGCGGCGGTTCGCTGCGTCGCGCGCTGTTGGGTGACATGATTGCCGAGAAAGCCGCTAAAAACGGCTGGGAAGGGCTGGTGATCTATGGCTGCATCCGTGACGTCGATGTAATCGCGCAAACCGATCTGGGCGTGCAGGCGCTGGCCAGCCATCCGATGAAAACCGAAAAACGTGGTATCGGCGACCTCAACGTGCCGGTGACTTTCGCCGGTGTGACGTTCCACCCGGGCCAGTACATTTATGCGGACAACAACGGCGTGATCGTCTCGCCGAGTCCGCTGAAGATGCCTGAATAAGCTTTCGACAAAGGGATGCGGATGTTCGAGGAAGAAAACGCGCAATGGGGGCTGGTGCATGCCCTGGTGCTGGACGGAAAAGGCGGTGCGCGTTCGATAGCCCGGACTGAGCTCGACGATTTGCAGCTGCAGGCCCATGAAAGCCTGTGGCTGCACTGGGATCGCAGCCATCCGCAAACCCAGACCTGGCTGCGCAAATCCAGCGGTCTCAACGAATTCACCTGCGATCTGCTGCTGGAAGAAAACACGCGTCCGCGTCTGTTGCCGTTGCCCGATTCCGAGCTGCTGCTGTTTTTGCGCGGAGTCAATCTGAATCCGGGCGCCGAGCCGGAAGACATGGTCTCGGTGCGGATTTTCGCCTCCGCCCAGCGGGTGATTTCCCTGCGTTTGCGCCCTTTGCGTGCCACTGATGAGCTGTTGGTGCAATTGGCCGACGGCAAGGGCCCGAAAACGGCCTCTGAACTGATCCTTTATCTGGCGCAGTTCCTCACCAACAAGGTGCAGGATCTGGTCACTTGCCTCTCGGAAATCGCCGACGAGGAAGAAGAAAAGATGGATGCCGACGAACGGTATACCCCTGAGCATGGCGCCATTTTGCACATCCGTCGCAGAGCTGCCGGGCTGAAGCGTTTTCTTGCGCCGCAGCGGGATATTTTCGGACAACTCACACGGATAAAACTGCCGTGGTTTGTCGATGACGATGCCGATTACTGGAACGAATTGAACAACAGCCTGACCCGCTATCTCGAAGAGCTCGAATTGACCCGAGAGCGCGTGGGGCTTGTGCTGGAGGCTGAAGACCGGCGTTTGAGCGAGCGCATGAATCGCACGATGTACCGCTTCGGGATCATCACCTGCATCTTTTTACCGATGAGTTTCATCACCGGTCTGCTGGGCATCAACGTTGGCGGAATTCCATTCTCCAGCAGCCCTTATGGTTTCCTGATCGCCTGCTTGACGGTGCTCGCCCTGGCCTTCGGTCAGTGGTGGTTATTCCGTCGTTTGCGCTGGGTCTGAACATGGCGCATGTGACCCGACCAAATCTGCCCGCGTCTTTCACAGACATCACGAGAGGTGCGTATGCACGATCCGTTTGAACAGTCTTTGCGCGACATGCTCAACGCCTCGCCGTCCAGCCGCGACGACGATGCCTGCCTGGGCCGCGTACTCAAAACCGCCAACCGCCAGGTCGGCGCCGGTGATCTGTTCAGCCTGCTGGGCCGCTGGCTGCCCGCGCTGATGATCGCCCTGAATAACGGCTCGGCCCATGTCTCGCCGGTTTCCCGTCTTCGTAAACCTACCGCTCGCACTGCTGATAAGGCTGATTGAATATGGAACTCGACCTCTGGACTCAGAGCCTCGTCACTGCAATGACTGCGTTGTGGACCAAAGTAGCCAACTTCATCCCGAACCTGTTCGGCGCACTGGTCGTGCTGCTGTTGGGTTTCGTCGTGGCCAAGCTGCTCGATACCTTGCTCTCCAAGCTGCTCGCCAAACTCGGCCTCGATCGCTTGATGGGCGGCACCGGCCTGACCAAATTGATGTCGCGTGCGGGGCTGCAGGTTCCGATCTCGACCCTGATCGGCAAGATCGTCTACTGGTTCGTTCTGCTGATTTTTCTGGTTTCGGCAGCAGAATCACTTGGCCTTGAGCGAGTTTCAGCTACGCTGGATATGTTGGCGCTCTATTTGCCGAAAGTATTCGGCGCGGCGCTGGTGTTGCTGGTAGGTGTTTTGCTCGCGCAACTGGCCAACGGACTGGTGCGCGGGGCGGCAGAAGGCGTAGGCCTGGACTACGCTTCGGGGCTGGGGCGAATTGCGCAAGGGCTGGTGATCATCATCAGTATCTCGGTTGCGATCAGCCAGCTTGAGGTCAAGACCGACCTGCTGAACCATGTGATTGTCATCGTATTGATTACCGTTGGTCTGGCCGTTGCGCTGGCCATGGGTTTGGGAAGCCGGGAAATTGCCGGTCAGATTCTTGCGGGAATCTATGTGCGTGAGTTGTATCAGGTTGGGCAACAAGTGCGTGTTGGCGAGGTCGAAGGGCAGATCGAGGAGATCGGCACGGTGAAAACCACATTGCTGACCGATGAGGGTGAGCTAGTCTCTCTTTCCAATCGGATCCTGCTGGAACAGCATGTGAGTAGCCGCTAATCCGGCAAACCCTGCTAATGTATGCCGCCGCAAAATGCCAGCTGATGCTGGTTGCGGTGGACATTGACCTGACTGTCGGCACGACTTGTTTTGAATAAAGCCCAAACGCTATCCACGCGCTACGACCCCCGCGAGCTCTCTGATGAGGAGTTGGTCGCGCGCTCGCATACCGAGCTTTTTCACGTAACGCGCGCTTATGAAGAACTGATGCGGCGTTACCAGCGAACATTATTTAACGTTTGTGCGAGATATCTTGGGAACGATCGCGACGCAGACGATGTCTGTCAGGAAGTCATGTTGAAGGTGCTGTATGGCCTGAAGAACTTCGAGGGGAAATCGAAGTTCAAAACGTGGCTCTACAGCATCACGTACAACGAATGTATTACGCAGTATCGGAAGGAACGGCGAAAGCGTCGCTTGATGGACGCATTGAGTCTTGACCCCCTCGAGGAAGCGTCCGAAGAAAAGGCGCCGAAACCCGAGGAGAAGGGCGGGCTTGATCGCTGGCTGGTGTATGTGAACCCGATTGACCGTGAAATTCTGGTGCTTCGATTTGTCGCAGAGCTGGAATTTCAGGAGATCGCAGACATCATGCACATGGGTTTGAGTGCGACAAAAATGCGTTACAAACGTGCTCTAGATAAATTGCGTGAGAAATTTGCAGGCATTGCTGAAACTTAGTTCAGCGCAAATATCTCTTACGTGTAGGCAAGTTCTGATAGACTTGCCGCCGAGTTGTCCCCCGGTTTGCGGGACTGCTTCACAATCACCAGATGGGGATTTAACGGATGAAACTGAAAAACACCTTGGGCTTGGCCATTGGTTCTCTGATTGCCGCCACTTCGTTCGGCGCTCTGGCACAAGGCCAAGGCGCAGTTGAAATCGAAGGCTTCGCAAAGAAAGAACAATTCGACAGCGCTCGTAACTTCAAGAACAACGGCAACCTGTTCGGCGGCTCGATCGGTTACTTCCTGACCGACGACGTTGAACTGCGTCTGGGCTACGACGAAGTGCACAACGTGCGTTCCGACGACGGTCGTAACATCAAGGGCGCTAACACCGCTCTGGACGCTCTGTACCACTTCAACAACCCAGGCGACATGCTGCGTCCATACGTATCGGCTGGTTTCTCCGATCAGAGCATCGGTCAGAACGGTTCCGGCGGTCGTGACCGCTCCACCTTCGCCAACCTGGGCGCTGGTGCCAAGCTGTACTTCACCGAGAACTTCTACGCCCGTGCTGGCGTTGAAGCTCAGTACAACATCGACCAGGGCGACACCGAGTGGGCTCCTAGCGTTGGTATCGGTGTGAACTTCGGTGGCGGCTCCAAGCCTGCTGCTGCTCCAGTTCCAGCACCAGCTGAAGTCTGCTCCGACAGCGACAACGATGGCGTTTGCGACAACGTTGACAAGTGCCCGGACACCCCAGCCAACGTAACTGTTGACGCTGACGGCTGCCCAGCAGTTGCTGAAGTTGTTCGTGTTGAGCTGGACGTTAAGTTCGATTTCGACAAATCTGTTGTTAAAACCAACAGCTACGGCGACATCAAGAACCTGGCTGACTTCATGAAGCAGTACCCATCCACCACCACTACTGTTGAAGGTCACACTGACTCCGTCGGTCCTGACGCTTACAACCAGAAACTGTCCGAGCGTCGTGCAAACGCCGTTAAGCAAGTTCTGACCAACCAGTACGGTGTTGAATCGTCCCGCGTTCAGTCTGTTGGCTACGGCGAATCCCGCCCAGTTGCTGACAACAAAACTGAAGCTGGCCGCGCTGTAAACCGTCGCGTAGAAGCGCAGGTTGAAGCTCAAGCTAAGTAATTAGCTGCCGCTCTGAGAAAAGCCCGGCTTAGGCCGGGCTTTTCTTTGCCTGCGATTTGGCTTTGCAGCTTTAAAAGATCGCAGCCTGCGGCAGCTCCTACATGAAATCTGCATGCGTCCTGTAGGAGCTGCCGCAGGCTGCGATCCGTTGATCTTCAACAACAGCCGCCACAGCCCCGATCACCAGAATCGCCGGGCTTTTCAATCCGAAAATTCCTGCGTCATCGCTCATGCTCATCAGATCACTACGGCATTCGCGCTGCTCTGGCAACGATGCATTCTCGATCATCGCCACCGGCGTATCCGCCGACATCCCGCCCGCCAGCAACTGATCACGAATCTCGCCCAGCTTGGCCACGCCCATATAAACCACCAGCGTCGTACCGCCCTGCGCCAGCGCCTGCCAGTTCAACTGACTATCGTCCTGAGTATGCGCAGTCACCAGTGTCACCCCGCGCGCCACACCGCGTAACGTCAGCGGAATATCGCACTGCGTCGCCCCAGCGAGCCCGGCGGTAATGCCATTGACCAACTCCACCTCAACGCCACGTTCACGCAACCACTGCGCCTCTTCACCGCCACGGCCGAAAATGCACGGATCGCCGCCCTTGAGCCGCACCACACACTTGCCATGGCGGGCATAGCGCAGCATCAACCGATGGATAAATGCCTGCGGCGTGGAACGGCAACCACCGCGTTTACCCACCGCAATGATGCGGGCGCCAGGGCAGTGTTCGAGCACCGCGTCGTTGACCAGATCATCGATCAGCACCACATCGGCTTCGCGCAGGGCGCGCACCGCTTTGAGGGTCAATAATTCGGGATCACCAGGACCTGCACCCACCAGCCAGACTTTTGCGTTCATGGTGTTTTCCTCATCAGATGACGGCGACTGGCTGCACATCGGCAGCCAGCAAGCGTTTTATTTCCGGGACACAGGAGCCGCATTGGGTGCCGCAGCCCAGATTGTTTTTCAAGCCTTGCAGATCCAGCCCCTGGCGAATGCCGGCGCAGACCGCGTTGAGGCTGACGTTCTTGCAGTTGCACAGGGTTTTATCCGCAGCGATCTGCGCCCCGGCACTGCCCGGCGGAGCACTCATCGGTGCCAACAACCAGCGCCGCAGTTGTTCGTCCGCACGCCCCTCCAGCCACAACCCTTGCAGCCAATGCCGGGCGAGGGTTTCGCCGGCCAGGCGAATCGCGGTGATTCGGCCGTTTTCAATGCGTACGCGCTTGCCAATGGCCCGACGTGGATCGTCGTAAGCCAGTACCGGGCCGTCGATCAGTGACAGGCATCGGTCGATTTCACTGAGCAATTGCGCATCCGGCGCCTCACTGCTGGCTGCGCGTATCAGCAATGCCGATCGTTCACGTCCGACAAGGCTGAGACTCACGTAGGAAAATGCCTCACAGAGCGGTCGTAGGGCCTCGAAATGCCGTTGAACATCGCCCTCAATGAGCGCGAAAAGCTGCCACGGCAGATTGACCGGCTCCAGGCGCACACCGCTGTGTTTCAGTTCCGGTTGTTTCGACAATGGATCGAAGGCCGGCAGGGTCAGGCTGTTCACACCGCCCTTGAGAAAACGGTCACCCCAGTGCATCGGCAGAAACGCCTGTCCCGGACGTACGCTGTCGTCGCTGCCAACCGCGACGATCACTGCGTCGCGACGACTTTTAAGGTTGACCAGATCTCCCGGCTGCAAGCGATGCCTGCGCAGTTCGTCCGGGTGCAAGCTCAACACCGCTTCGCTGACATGCCCGAACAGTTGCGCCGCCGTGCCGGTGCGGCTCATACCGTGCCATTGATCACGCAGACGTCCAGTGATCAATGTCAGTGGAAAGCGGGCATCACGCTGTTCTTTGGCGGCGCGATAAGGATCTGCGATGAACTGAGCGCGTCCGTTGGCGGTTGGGAAAATCCCATCCTCGTACAGGCGTGGCGTTCCTTGCCGCGCGCCGGCAGGGAAGGGCCATTGCTGCGGTCCGATCTGGTCGATCAGCGCATGACTGATCCCGGACATATCCAGATCGCGGCCATGCGTCAGCCCTTTGAATTCATCGAATAACTGCGCAGGTTGCTTGAACGTAAACAGGCTCGATTCAGCGGGACGCAGACGTTTCTCCAGACGTTGTGCGAAATCTACCGTAATCGCCCAATCCGGCCGCGCTTCGCCCGGTGGGAGGATGGCTTTGCGCACGTGGGAAATGCGTCGCTCGGAATTGGTTACCGAGCCTTCCTTCTCGCCCCAACTGGCAGCAGGCAGCAGCAGATCGGCGAACGCAGCGGTTTCGGTGGTGCGAAAAGCCTCCTGCAACAGCACAAACGGGCAGGCTTCCAGCGCCGCGCGCACCGCACTCTGATCCGGCATCGATTGCGCAGGGTTGGTGCAGGCGATCCACAACGCTTTGATCTTGCCGCTGCGCACTTGCTCGAACAGTTCGATGGCGCTGAGACCAGTGCTTTCCGGCAGTTGATCCACACCCCAATAAGCCGCCACTTCAGCGCGGTGTTCAGGGTTGGCTGCGTCTCGATGCCCCGGCAACAAGTTCGACAAACTGCCGGTTTCGCGTCCGCCCATGGCATTTGGCTGACCAGTGAGGGAGAAAGGTCCTGCACCCGGACGGCCGATTTGCCCGGTGGCCAAGTGCAGATTGATCAGTGCACTGTTTTTCGCGCTGCCAGCCGTGGACTGGTTCAATCCCATGCACCACAGCGACAAAAAACTCGGCGAAGTGCCGACCCATTCGGCGCACTGCTGCAATTGCTCGACGCTGATGCCGCATAACTGCGAAACCATTTGCGGGGTGTAATCGCGCACCAGACTTTTCAGTTCGGCGAGGCCATCGGTGTGCGCTTTGACGAAATCGCGGTCGATCCAGTCTTCCCACAACAACAGATGCAAAATCCCATGAAACAAAGCGACATCGGTACCGGGCAGAATCGCCAGGTGCAAATCGGCAAGGTCGCAAGTGTCGGTGCGCCGTGGATCAATGACGATGACTTTCATCTGCGGGCGGCGAGATTTTGCTTCTTCCAGCCGACGAAAAAGTACCGGATGGGCGTAGGCCATGTTACTGCCGACAATCATCACGCAATCGCTGAGTTCCAGGTCCTCATAACTGCAAGGCGGGGCGTCGGCGCCGAGGCTGCGCTTGTAGCCGACCACGGCTGAAGACATGCACAGGCGTGAATTGCTGTCGATGTTGTTGGTACCGACCAGTGCCCGTGCCAGCTTGTTGAAGGCGTAATAGTCCTCGGTCAGCAACTGTCCGGAGATATAGAACGCCACGCTGTCCGGGCCGTGTTCGGCGATGGTTTCGGCGAACACGTTGGCGGCGTGTTCCATTGCCGTGTCCCAGTCCGTGCGGCTGCGCGCCAGGCCTTTGCCCAGACGCAGTTCCGGGTACAGCGCGCGGGCCGTGAGGTCGCCGGTCAGGTGCAGGGTCGAGCCTTTGCTGCACAGTTTGCCGAAGTTGGCCGGGTGCGCCGGATCGCCGCTGACGCCGAGGATGCGCTCGCCGTCATGCTCGATCAGAACGCCGCAGCCGACCCCGCAATAACAGCAGGTCGAGGCGGTCGTCTGGCGGTTCATCAGATGGCGTCCCGCAGGGCCAGTTGCACACGACCGTTTTCGACCCGCGCCGGGTGATGGTGCGCGCAACCGATGTCTGGCGCTTGCGCTTCGCCAGATTCGAGGTCGATTTGCCAATTGTGCAGCGGACAGGCCACGCGTTTGCCGTAGATCAAACCTTGTGACAACGGCCCGCCCTTGTGTGGGCAGCGGTCGTCGAGGGCGAAAACCTCATCGTCACTTGTACGAAAAATCGCGATGTCACCTTTTGGTCCGGCAATGATCCGCGAGCCGAGGGCGTTGATCTCTTCGAGAGCACAGATATCCAGCCAGTTCATGCCGGCACCTCCAGGTTTTTCACAGGGATCACATCGAATTCTTTCTTCAGTTGCGGCTGCGCCAAGCGTTCTTTCCACGGATCCTGTTCGAACGACAGGGAGAATTGCAGGCGCTCGTTCAAGGCTTTGCGGCGCTCGGGATCTTCCAGCACGGCTTTCTTGATGTGCTCCATGCCGACCCGTTGCAGGTAGTGCACGGTGCGTTCGAGGTAGAAGGCTTCTTCGCGATACAGCTGCAGGAACGCACCGTTGTATTCGCGCACTTCCTCGGCAGTTTTCAGCTTGACGAAGAATTCGGCGACTTCGGTTTTGATCCCGCCGTTGCCGCCGATGTACATCTCCCAGCCGGAGTCGACGCCGATGATTCCTACGTCTTTGATCCCCGCTTCCGAGCAGTTGCGTGGGCATCCGGAGACGGCGAGTTTCACTTTGTGTGGCGACCACATGTTGAACAGGTCGTGCTCAAGCTCGATGCCCAGTTGCGTCGAATTTTGCGTGCCGAAGCGGCAGAACTCACTGCCGACGCAGGTTTTTACCGTGCGGATGGATTTGCCGTAGGCGTGGCCGGACGGCATGTCGAGATCTTTCCAGACGCCGGGCAGATCCTGCTTCTTGATGCCGAGCAAGTCGATGCGCTGGCCGCCGGTGACCTTGACCATCGGCACCTGATACTTGTCAGCCACATCGGCAATTCGCCGCAGTTCCGAAGGATTGGTCACGCCGCCCCACATGCGTGGTACCACCGAGTACGTGCCGTCCTTCTGGATGTTGGCGTGTGCACGTTCGTTGATCAGGCGCGATTGCGGATCGTCCTTGGCTTCGCCGGGCCAAGTGGAAATCAGGTAATAGTTGAGGGCAGGGCGGCAGGTTGCGCAGCCGTTCGGGGTGCGCCAGTTGAGGTAGCTCAGGGTGCCGGCGATGGTCAGCAGATGTTGCTCGCGGATGGCCTGACGGATCTGCCCGTGGTTGAGGTCGCTGCAACCGCAGATGGCCTTTTCGCTTTTCGGTTTGACGTCCGCCGCACCACCGACGGTGTTGATCAGGATCTGCTCGACCAGGCCGGCACAGGAGCCGCAGGAGCTCGCGGCTTTGGTGTGTTTCTTCACCTCATCAACGCTGAACAGGCCGTGTTCCTGAATGGCTTTGACGATGGTGCCTTTGCACACGCCGTTGCAGCCGCAGACTTCGGCGGTGTCGGCCATGACCATGGCTTTGTCCTGGCCCTGATGTCCTACGTCGCCTAACGCATTTTCTCCAAACATGAGGTGATCGCGGATCTCGCCGATGGCGTGATTCTCACGAATCTGGCGGAAATACCAACCGCCATCTGCCGTATCGCCGTACAGACAGGCGCCGACCAGCACGTCATCCTTGATCACCAGTTTTTTGTACACGCCACCGATCGGGTCGGAGAGGGTGATGGTCTCGGTGCCTTCGCCGCCCATGAAGTCGCCAGCGGAAAACAGGTCGATGCCGGTGACTTTCAATTTGGTCGAGGTTACTGAGCCCTGATAACGGGCGAAACCCAATTGTGCGAGGTGGTTGGCGCAAACCTTGGCCTGTTCGAACAGCGGCGCGACCAGACCGTAGGCAATCCCGCGATGGCTGGCGCACTCGCCGATGGCATAAATACGCGGGTCGTAGGTTTGCAGGGTGTCGTTGACCAGAATCCCGCGATTGCACGGGATGCCGGCCTTTTCCGCCAGTTCGGTGTTGGGGCGAATGCCGGCGGCCATTACCACCAAGTCGGCGGGGATGATGTCGCCGTTCTTGAATTGCACCGAGCCGACCCGGCCATTGCCAGCGTCGTGCAGGGCTTGGGTCTGTTCGCACAGACGGAAGTGCAAACCACGGGATTCGAGGGCGCTTTGCAGCAGTTGACCGCTGGTTTTGTCCAGTTGCCGTTCCAGCAGCCATTCGCCGATATGCACCACGGTGACGTGCATACCGCGCAGCATCAGGCCATTGGCGGCTTCGAGACCGAGCAGACCGCCACCGATGACCACCGCGTGTTTGTGGGTTTTCGCGGTGTCGATCATGGCTTGGGTGTCGGCGATGTCGCGGTAACCGATCACCCCGTGCAAGGTGTTGCCGGGGATCGGCAGAATAAACGGCGTCGAACCGGTGGCGATCAGCAGGCGATCGTATTCGGCTTCGGTGCCGTCCTCGGCGATCACCCGGCGTTTGACCCGGTCGATCTCCACCACTTTGCGGTTGAGCAGCAACTTGATGTGGTTTTCCAGGTACCAGTCGAGGTCGTTGAGCACGATCTCCTCGAAGGTCTGCTCACCGGCCAGCACCGGTGACAGCAGGATGCGGTTGTAGTTGGTGTGCGGTTCGGCGCCGAAGACCGTGATGTCGTACAGCTCGTTACTCAGCTTGAGCAGTTCTTCGAGGGTGCGGACCCCGGCCATGCCATTGCCGATCATCACCAGTTTGAGTTTTTTCATCAGGTTCTCCGGGGAGCTGCGGCTGGCCTCTTGTGGGCAGTCAGGCCTTGCTCGAGAAATTTTGCGCAAACAAAAAAAGGCGTCCCGCTAGTTGCCTAGCGAGGACGCCTTTGTCCTGGTCCCGTTCTCTCGGGAAGCGCAGCCTTCGTCGTTGAAGGTTGGGCTTTATGTGTGTGTTGGTAGAGGTAATGCAGTGGTTGTGCCAAGTGGGGGAATGGCGTGTTTATTGGGATTTAGCAGTTTTTGAGGGGGATTTTTTGCACTGAATCGAGGCGGGTTGCTCGTTCGTGGGGCGCTCAGGTAGATGGATTTCTGGTGAATGGGCTGACGTCATCGCGAGCAGGCTCACTCCTACAGGGGAACGCATTTCAAATTGTAGGAGTGAGCCTGCTCGCGATGGCCGCGACGCGGTGTCAGTGATGAAACAACAAAATCAGCAGCACCAGATTTCCCAACAGAGCCACCAACGCCATCGTCCGCCAGACCTTCAACGGCTCACGCTCCAATAATGGTCTGGGCCGCACGCTCAAACTGCGCCGCTCGCCCTGTTCCAACACCAACAACCATTCCTCAGCCGTTTCAAAGCGCAACTGCGGATCAGCCGCCACCCCACGCTCCAGACTCTGCGCCAGCCATTCCGGCAGATCCGGCCGATAGCGACTGGCGCTTACTGCCACAGCAAATCGCGGCCGCTGAAATGCTTCGATCTCGCCATAGGGATAATGCCCGGTGAGCAGGAAGTACAGGGTCACGCCGACTGCATACAAATCCTGTTGCGCACTCGGCGGATCCCCGCGAAACGCTTCCGGGGCGATGTAGCTGGGCGTTCCCGGCAACGTTGACGGCGCGTCTTCGGACAATCCCGGACAATACGCCAGGCCAAAATCCAGCAGGCGCAGTTCGCCATCGTCACCCACGTGCAGATTTTCCGGTTTGATATCGCGGTGCAGGATCTGCCGCCGATGCAGCAGCCCGACCGCACGCAACAGGCGCTCGGCGATGTCCTGCCACTGCGCCAGCGGCAATGGGCCGGGCTGTTGAAACAACTGAGCGAGCGTTGCCCCGGAGTATTCGCGCATCACGTAGTACAAATGCTGACGCTGGCTGCACGCATGGACTTCAGGAAAATGCCGTCCGGCCACACGTTTCAGGAACCATTCTTCGGACAACAGCGCTTGCCCGGCGTAGGAATCATCAGCGGAGCGCGTGGGCAGGGTTTTCAGCAACCACCTCTGACCCTGACCATCCAGCACTCGATAGAGCAGCGATTGCTGACTCTGAGCAACAATCTCTTGCACCTGCCAGCCTTCAAAGTGCTGCCCGGATTTCAGCGCTGGAGGCAGTGGCCATTGCTGCAGATGAATCAGCGCATCACCAATACTCGTCTCACCGACAGCATCGACCCGCACCAGCAAAGCACTGGCATTGTCCTGGCTCCCCGCCAGATGCGCGGCGTTGACCAGCGTCTGCGCGGCGCTGTGCAGATCTGGCTGATCACGCAGAATCGCCGCAATGGCGGTATCGCCCAGCGTCGACCAGACACCGTCACTGAGCAAAACAAAGCACTCGCCGTCGCGCAGTTCACCGTCAAGGAAGTCCAGCACCAGATGCTGATCCAGCCCCAGCGCACGCTTGAGCACATGCTGCATGCCTTGCTGTTCCCAAACGTGATCTTCAGAGATCCGCTGCAAACTTTCGCGGTGCCAGCGATACACCCGGCAATCGCCGACGTGGGCGAGGGTAAAACGCCGACCGCGCATGACCAAGGCACTGACCGTGGTGAGCAACGGTTGCCCACCACCGTTGGCCTGCAACCAGCGGTTTTGCGCAAGCAGCAGGCGATCCAGCGCCTGGGCCACGCTCCAGGTTTCCGGCGTGGCGTAATAGTCGAGCGCCAAGGCCTGCAAGGTCGAACGCGCAGCCAGTCCGCCATCGGCACACTGGCTGACGCCGTCGGCGATGGCGAACAGAAAACCTTTGCTCGCCGCCAGCGCCGGAGCGGGCGTGACCAGGCGCAAAGCGTCCTGATTTTCCGCGCGCGGGCCGGTGGCGCTGGCTTCGGCGAAACTCAGTTGCAGGGCCATCGATGCTTCAGACCCGCGCCGCCGTCACTGCCGCCGAACCCCAAGTGGTTCTCCAGCGACGCTTGACGCCGTGCAGACCAAACCACGCCAACACGCCAAGGCTGGCGAACAACCACAGTGCCAGTTGATAGCTGCCGGTGCTCTGTTTGATCGCGCCCATGCCGGCGGCCAAGGCAAAGCCGCCGATGCCGCCGGCCATGCCGATCAGCCCGGTCATGACACCGATCTCCAGACGAAAACGCTGCGGCACCAGTTGGAACACCGCGCCGTTGCCGGCGCCCAGACCGAGCATGGTGCAGACGAAAAGTGCCAGCGCCGCGTAGGAACTTGGCAGATTGAAGCCGACAGCAGCGATGCAGACGGCAGCGACGGTGTACATCGCCAGCAAGGTGCGGATGCCACCGAAACGGTCAGCCAGGGCGCCACCCAATGGCCGCATCAAACTGCCGCCGAACACGCAAGCTGCGGTGTAGTAACCGGCGGTCACCGGGCTCAGCCCGTACTGATCGTTGAAGTAGCCGGGCAGGGCGCTGGCCAGACCGATGAAGCCGCCGAAGGTCACGCTGTAGAAAAACATGAACCACCAACTGTCACGGTCGCCCAAGGCTTTGAAGTAGTCGGTCATGGCTTTGGCTTTCGGCCGCTCAGGGGCGTTTTTTGCCAGCCAGGCGAACAGCACCAGGGTCAGAATCAGCGGGATCAGAGCGAAACCGAAGACATTGCTCCAGCCGAACGCGGCGGCGAGCACCGGCGCGAGCAGCGCGGCGAACACCGTGCCGGAGTTGCCCGCACCGGCAATGCCCATGGCTTTGCCCTGATGCTGCGGCGGATACCATTGCGACGCCAGCGGCAGGGCGACGGCGAACGAGGCGCCGGCCATGCCGAGGAACAGACCCAATATCAGCGCCTGCTCGTAGCTATGAATGCCGATTTTCCAGGCACCGAACAGTGCGCAGATGACGATGACCTGACCGATCAGCCCGGCGGTTTTCGGCGACAGTCGATCGGCGAGCATGCCCATCACAAAGCGCAGCACTGCGCCCGCGAGGATCGGCGTGGCGACAACGAGGCCGCGTTGTTGCGTGGTCAGGTGCAGGTCGGCGGCGATTTGCACCGCCAACGGGCCGAGCAGGTACCAGACCATGAAGCTCAGGTCGAAATAGAGGAAGGCCGCGAACAATGTCGGGGTGTGGCCGGATTTCCAGAAGCTTGAATTCATCGCGCACCTCAGCTGAAAAGAGTCTCGAAAGGAGTCATGCAACAGCAAGTGGGGCGCCGCTACGGCCGCACCACCGGCCCCGAGCTGTGGGGCCAAAACGCAAAAACGCCGCTACCTGATGCGCCGGTTGGGCGAACGGGTGAGCGACGTCTTTGTCGTGGGTGGGGCAACCGCCGTTGGTTACCTGTGCGTTTTACTTAGCGAGATTTGTGCCAACAGCCGGAAAATCAAAAGCCCCTCACCCTAACCCTCTCCCGGAGGGAGAGGGGACTGACCGAGGTGTCTTGCGCTAAACATCGACCTGAAAGACCGAGTCG
This sequence comes from Pseudomonas sp. CH61, assembly GCF_059429415.1. Classification (NCBI taxonomy): domain Bacteria; kingdom Pseudomonadati; phylum Pseudomonadota; class Gammaproteobacteria; order Pseudomonadales; family Pseudomonadaceae; genus Pseudomonas; species Pseudomonas sp. CH61. The sequence continues at coordinate 1,285,021 of NZ_CM182098.1, forward strand.
ATTATGGATTCACAGCAGAAAACTACAGGTCGGCGTACTTCGCGAGGGGACTGACCGAGGTGTCTGGCGTCAAACATCGACCTGAGAGACCGAATCGATTATGGATTCACAGAAGAAATTGCAGGTCGGCGTATTTTCCGAGCATCCCTCGGTCGGTCCCCTCTCCCTCCGGGAGTGTATGTACCGGACACATGGTGGACAGGTGTTCGGAGACATGGTGGACACATTTTAATAGACGCATTGCTCATCGCGAAGGAGATGGCCTGTGTCTTGGGAAGAGGTGTCCACCGTGCAACTTCGTTCAGAATTCGTGCTGTTGGCTCGGCAGGAAGGGGCCAATGTTCGGCAGCTTTGCCGTCGATTCAATATCAGCCCAAGCACTGCCTACAAATGGCTCAACAGGTTTGAAAACCTGGGTGAGGAAGGGTTGATCAATCAGTCTCGACGACCCAAGACGTCACCCAAACGCTGCGCTGGAGAGGTTGAGCAGCAGATTCTGACCGTGAGTCAGGAGTACGCGGCTTGGGGCGCTCGCAAGCTCAAGCGTATGTTGGAAGACGACGGAAAAGTGATGCCTTCGGTCAGTACCGTGCATGCGGTTTTACAGCGTCATTCGCGCGTTGATCCAAAGGCTGCTGAGATCAAACCGTTTATCCGGTTCGAGCATGAAGCGCCCAATGATCTTTGGCAGATGGACTTCAAGGGGCATATCAGCCTGGCTCAAGGGCGTTGCCATCCGTTGACGATATTGGATGATCATTCACGGTTTTCGCTGTGCATCGCCGCGTGCGGCAATGAGCAGCGCCGAACCGTCCAGGAGCAACTAGTGCGGGCCTTTCGGCTCTACGGTCTGCCTCTGCGCATGACGATGGACAACGGTTCGCCTTGGGGTGATCAGACAGGCGTTTATACCGCACTGGAGGTCTGGCTGATGAGCCAAGGCATCAAGGTCGGCCACTCTCGTCCTTATCATCCGCAAACCCAAGGAAAGCTGGAACGCTTCCACCGCAGCCTGAAAAATGAAGTCCTGCGAGACCGGCATTTTATCGATCTCAACGACGCGCAACGGGCGTTTGATATCTGGCGTGATATCTATAACCAGAAGCGCCCGCATCAAGCGCTGGACATGCAGGTTCCTGCTACTCGTTACAGCAGCAGCCCACGGGAATATCAGGAGCAACCTGCGGCCCCGGAGTACGACGAAGGGGACGTGGTCAGGAAGGTTCAGGTGAAGGGCGAGATTTACTGGGGGAATCGTGAATACACGGTCGGAAAGGCTTTTTACGGAAGATCAGTAGCTATCCGGGAAACGACGGAGGACGGCATCCACGATGTCTACTGGAGTAGACATCGTATCGCCCAAATCGACTTGAACTTGCAGATCGTGACGGCAGGTAAGAAGATCTAAAACCGTCCACCATGTCTCCGAACATGTGTCCACCATGTGTCCGGTACATACAGGGAGAGGGCTAGGGTGAGGGGCTCTTCAGCGGTGAGAACACCTCAGCCCAGCAGCTCACTCATGGCAATAATCTGCTCCGCCACCTGAATCAGCTTCTGCTGCCGGCTCATCGCCTGGCGCCGCATCAAGGTATAAGCCTCTTCCTCATTGCAGTCCTTCATCTTCATCAATAACCCCTTGGCCAGCTCAATACGCTTGCGCTCAGCCAATTGCAGGTCTCGCGCCTGCAACTGCGCACGCAAGGCCTGATCACTCTCGAAACGCGCCATCGCCACATCGAGAATCGGCTGCAAACGCTGGGCGTGAATGCCTTCGACGATGTAGGCACTGACCCCGGATTTGATCGCCTGACGCATCACCCCCGGATCATGCTCGTCGGTAAACATCACGATCGGCCGAGGCTGGTCGCGGCTGACCAGCACGACTTGCTCCATGACATCGCGGCTCGGTGACTCGGTATCGATCAGGATCACGTCCGGGCGCACCGTTTCGACGCGCGCGGGCAGGTCGATGGTCAGACCGGATTCATCGATGACTTCGAAACCGGCTTCAGTCAGCGCGGCTTTCAGGCGCCCGACTTTTTTCGCTGTGTCGTTGATCAACAGAATGCGCAACATGTTCGCGGTCTCCTGTCAGCGGCGGGCGAGAAGGGGAGCGTCGTCGCTCATCGCGTGCAGCTTGAAGCTGCGCGCATAACCGGCCGGATCGCTGCCGTCCCAGACTTTGCCGTCGAGCAACTGGCTGCTGCGCATGTCGGTGCCCCACGCCGCCACGCCGACAGCGGTTGCCGCATCGCGGTAGATAGCCAGTTGCTGGACCTGCCGGGCGACGCCGAGATAGTCCGGATCCTCACGCAGCAGGCCCCAGCGGCGGAACTGGGTCATGAACCACATGCCGTCCGACAGATACGGCAGATTCACCTCGCCGTTGCCGTGGAAGCGCAGCGCATGAGGATCCTGCCAACGATTGCCCAGCCCATCGGCATAGTCCCCGAGAAAACGCGGTTCGATGCACGCAAGCGGCGCGTCCAGATACGCCGGCGCGCTGAGCAATTGCGCGGTGCTGCGACGATTTTCCGGGCTCTCTTCGATAAAGCGGCTGGCTTCAAGGATCGCCATCACCAGCGCCCGCGCCGTGTTCGGGTATTGCTCGACAAATTCGCGAGTGCAGCCAAGGACTTTTTCCGGGTGATCGGGCCAGATGGTCTGGCTCGTCGCCAGGGTGAAACCGAGATCCTGCTGCACCGCACTGGCCGCCCACGGTTCGCCAACACAAAAGCCGTCGATGCGCCCGGCTTGCAGGTGCGCGACCATTTGCGGCGGCGGCACCACCACGCTGTCGACATCCTGCAGCGGATGAATGCCCTGGCTTGCCAGCCAGTAATAAAGCCACATCGCGTGCGTGCCCGTGGGGAAGGTCTGCGCGAAGGTGAGTTTTGCGCGGCTTTGGTGCACGTGGCGGTCCAGCGCTTCAGGACTGCTCACGCCAAGGTTTTGCAGACCGTGGGAGAGGTTGAGGCTTTGGCCGTTCTGGTTCAGCCCCATCAGCACCGCCATCTCAGTCGGGGCGACACCGCCGATGCCCAGATGCACCGCGTAAATCAGCCCATAAAGACCGTGTGCAGCGTCGAGTTCGCCGCTGACCAGATTGTCGCGCAGATTCGCCCAAGAGGCCTGGCGCTTCAGGTTCAGCGTTAGTCCGTAAGGTTGGGCAAAGCCCTGTGTGGCGGCAACGACAACCGATGCGCAGTCGCTCAACGCCATGAAACCGAGGTTGATTGCAGTCTTTTCCGGGGCATCGCTGCCATTGACCCAAGCCAGCGGCCCTGCTGAAGATTCATTCATCCAACGCTACCTCGAAAAAAAAACGTCGCCGCGGACTTTGCGCAGGCAAAACCCGGGACGACGCCATTGTCCTTACCCACACGCCGCCATTGGCCTGCAAGCTGATAGCGATGAAAGTGCAAGGCATATGCCAGTCACCTCGATTTGCGCATGTGCCTCGCGCCGCAGGTCGATGCCCGGCTATAATCGCCGCCTCTTTTCGCCGCTCGAGTCATCGCCGCCCATGTACACCCTGGCCCGTCAGCTGTTGTTCAAACTTTCCCCGGAAACCTCCCACGATCTGTCGCTGGATCTGATCGGCGCGGGTGGGCGTTTGGGCCTCAACGGCTTGCTGTGCAAGGCGCCGGCGAAGAAGCCGGTGACGGTCATGGGCCTCGAATTCCCGAACCCGGTGGGTCTGGCGGCCGGTCTGGACAAGAACGGCGCGGCCATCGATGGCTTTGCGCAACTGGGTTTCGGTTTTGTCGAAATCGGCACCGTGACCCCGCGTCCGCAGCCGGGCAACCCGAAACCACGGATTTTCCGCCTGCCGGAAGCCGAGGCGATCATCAACCGCATGGGCTTCAACAACCTCGGTGTCGATAACCTTTTGGCGCGCGTTGCCGCCGCTAAGTACAAAGGCGTGCTGGGCATCAACATCGGCAAGAACTTCGATACGCCGGTTGAACGCGCGGTCGACGATTACCTGATCTGCCTGGACAAGGTCTACGCCCACGCCAGCTACGTGACGGTCAACGTCAGCTCGCCGAACACCCCGGGCCTGCGCAGCCTGCAGTTCGGCGATTCGCTCAAGCAATTGCTCGCCGATCTGGCCACGCGCCGCGCCGAACTGGCGTTGCGTCACGGCAAACATGTGCCGCTGGCGATCAAGATCGCGCCGGACATGACCGATGAAGAAACCGCGCAGGTGGCTCAAGCGTTGATCGAAACCGGCATGGACGCAGTGATCGCGACCAACACAACGCTGAGCCGTGTTGGCGTTGAAGGCATGGAACATGGCGACGAGGCGGGCGGTTTGTCCGGTGCGCCGGTGCGTGAGAAGAGCACCAATACCGTGAAGGTGCTGGCCGGTGAGTTGGCTGGGCGGTTGCCGATCATTGCCGCGGGTGGCATCACCGAAGGCAAGCATGCGGCAGAGAAGATTCTGGCCGGTGCGAGCCTGGTGCAGATCTACTCCGGTTTCATCTATAAGGGCCCGGCGCTGATCCGTGAATCGGTAGACGCGATCGCCGCCCTGCGCTGATCCATAGACACCACTGTTCCCTTGTAGGAGTGAGCCTGCTCGCGATAGCTTTCTTTCGGTCACTTCATCAGCGACTGACAGACCGCTATCGCGAGCAGGCTCACTCCTACAGGTTTTGTGTATGGCACAGATAATGTGACAGGCATAAAAAAGGGCTCCTCGAAGGAGCCCCTGGGCCGTAGCCCGCCGTCCGGGAAGGACGTGCATGGTAAGTCGTTACAAATTCAGATTGTCGTGTCGGAATTAATGCCCTGTGTCAGCCGACGGCGTGAAGTTCGTTGAGTCTGTGGATTCCCGCAGTGCCGGTCATACCGTCCCAGTTGTCGCCGCGTCCTTCTCGCCAGCCGTTAATCCAGGCTTGGCGTACCGACGGTAGAGTAAATGGGCAAAGCTCACGGGATTTGCCACCAACGCCATATTGATATCCGCGCAAAAATGCTCTTTCCAACGGATCACGCTTAAGTCTTCTCATAGGGTGTTTCCCTCACTTGTTGACTGTTTTGTGTCGCGTTGACCTCAACTGAGGTCTGGCAGAAGTAACCTGCCATGGTGCGGCTCGCTGCCGGCGTGGCGAGCCAAGGTGTTGACGCCGTTGCGACGTCAACCTGTGTTCAGTTCTAACCAATGAGTCACACCGAGGGAATGATCGTTTTGTCATAAGGACGTAACGAAATTAGTGCTACAGCCATAAGTAACGACGGGTTTCATGCACGGTTTTTCAGCAAACCCCGGTATGATCGGCCCCGCGCTGGATGATGGGGTTAATTCTTTAGTGAGAATGACCCACGTTTGCGCTGGGGTATAAAGCGACGAAGGGTCGCTTTAAGACTTTTTGTTTCATCAACTTTTTTATCTGTCCCGGCATCTAAGCTCCTTTAACCCGAGCAGCGGGGATGGAACGGCACATCTTCGTGCCACGCGGGCGTTCTTTTAGAAAAACGCCTGATTGAAAACCGGATCGGCAATGCGTTGCCGATTCACTAGCCAAAGGCTTTGGAAATCCCATGTCCGACCGTTTCGAACTCTTCCTCACTTGCCCTAAAGGCCTTGAAGGCCTGCTCATCGAGGAAGCCGTCGGGCTTGGCCTTGAAGAAGCGCGCGAGCACACTTCCGCCGTGCGTGGCATGGCGACCATGGAAACCGCTTATCGCCTGTGCCTCTGGTCGCGCCTGGCCAACCGCGTATTGCTGGTGCTCAAGCGTTTCCCGATGAAAGACGCTGAAGACCTCTACCACGGTGTGCTCGACATCGAGTGGCAGGATCACATGCTCAGCGACGGCACCCTGGCCGTCGAATTCAGCGGCCACGGCTCAGGCATCGACAACACCCACTTTGGTGCCCTGAAAGTCAAAGACGCCATCGTCGACAAACTGCGCACCCCGCAGGGCGACCGTCCGTCGATCGACAAGCTCAACCCGGACCTGCGCATTCACCTGCGTCTGGATCGCGGTGAAGCGATTCTCTCCCTCGACCTTTCCGGCCACAGCCTGCACCAGCGCGGCTATCGCTTGCAGCAGGGTGCGGCGCCGCTGAAGGAAAACCTCGCGGCAGCCATCCTGATCCGTTCCGGCTGGCCACGTATTGCCGCTGAAGGCGGCGCGCTGGCTGACCCGATGTGCGGTGTCGGTACGTTCCTCGTCGAAGCCGGCATGATTGCCGCTGACATGGCGCCGAACCTGCGTCGTGAGCAGTGGGGCTTCACCGCTTGGCTCGGTCACGTGCCGGCGCTGTGGAAAAAACTCCACGAAGAGGCCGTCGAGCGCGCCGCTGCCGGTCTGGCCAAGCCACCGCTGTGGATTCGTGGCTACGAAGCCGATCCGCGTCTGATTCAACCGGGCCGCAACAACGTTGAGCGTGCCGGCCTGAGCGAGTGGATCAAGATCTACCAGGGCGAAGTCGCGACCTTCGAGCCGCGTCCGGATCAGAACCAGAAAGGTCTGGTCATCTGTAACCCACCGTACGGCGAGCGTCTCGGCGACGAAGCCAGCCTGTTGTATCTCTACCAGAATCTCGGCGAGCGCCTGCGTCAGGCCTGCCTGAACTGGGAAGCGGCGGTGTTCACCGGCGCCCCGGATCTGGGCAAGCGCATGGGCATTCGCAGCCATAAACAGTATTCGTTCTGGAACGGCGCGCTGCCGTGCAAGCTGCTGTTGATCAAAGTGCTGCCGGATCAGTTCGTCACCGGCGAGCGTCGCACCCCGGAACAGCGTCAGGCCGAGCGCGAGCAAGCGGCTTACGACCAGACCCCGGACGAGCCGCAAGAACGCAAGTTCAACAAGAACGGTAACCCGATCAAACCGACGCCAGCCCCGGCACCGGTGATCGAGCAACCGCGCTTGAGCGAAGGCGGGCAGATGTTTGCCAACCGTCTGCAGAAAAACCTCAAGGCCATGGGCAAGTGGGTCAAGCGCGAAGGCATTGATTGCTACCGCGTCTACGACGCCGACATGCCTGAGTACGCGATGGCCATCGACCTGTACCACGATTGGGTGCATGTCCAGGAATACGCCGCGCCGAAATCGATCGATCCGGAAAAAGCCTCGGCGCGCATGTTCGATGCCTTGGCGGCGATTCCGCAGGCGCTGAACGTCGACAAGAGCCGCGTGGTGGTCAAACGCCGCGAGCGCCAGAGCGGCACCAAGCAGTACGAGCGTCAGGCTGCGCAAGGCAAGTTCAATGAAGTCAGCGAGGGCGGCGTGAAGTTGCTGGTCAACCTCACCGACTACCTCGATACCGGCCTGTTCCTCGATCACCGTCCGATGCGCATGCGTATTCAGAAAGAGGCCGCCGGCAAGCGCTTCCTCAATCTGTTCTGCTACACCGCGACCGCCAGCGTACACGCGGCCAAGGGCGGCGCGCGCAGCACCACCAGCGTCGATCTGTCGAAGACTTACCTCGACTGGGCGCGTCGCAACCTGTCGCTGAACGGCTATTCGGACAAGAACCGTCTGGAGCAGGGCGATGTCATGGCGTGGCTGGAAAGCAGCCGTGACGAGTACGACCTGATCTTCATCGATCCGCCGACGTTCTCCAACTCCAAGCGCATGGAAGGCATCTTCGACGTGCAACGTGATCAGGTGCAGTTGATTGACCTGGCCATGGCCCGTCTGGCAACCGGTGGTGTGCTGTATTTCTCCAACAACTTCCGCAAGTTCCAGTTGGAAGAAAACCTCGCCGAGCGTTACGCGGTAGAGGAAATCAGCGCGCAGACCATCGATCCGGATTTCGCCCGCAACACCAAGATTCACCGCGCCTGGAAAATCACGGCTCGTTGACGCTTTGCGCAATTGGATCCACAGAGCCTTGATTTTTAAAGGCTCCGTGGATCTGCCCGCGCTAGCTAAATTAGTGGCTAATAGCTATAACTCACACACGGTCAATGGGGTTTTCCCGTAAATGCTGGCGTAGTGAGTTGTCTTTATGTCGTTGCACCCCGTGCGCCCAAAGATTCTGGGTTTCATCAGCGAAGACGTCTCGGCCTGGCTGGTCGCGCTGCTGGTATTGCTCGCCGGCGGGATTCTCACGGGGCTGCTCGCCTGGGCCACCCTCAATCAGTTTCAGCAACAGACCCGTCAGCGTTTTCAACTGCTGGCCAACGAACGTTACAGTCGCATCGAAGAACGCTTTCAGGATCAGGAGCAACGCCTGGACGGCTTGCGCCGCTTCTTCGCCAACTCTGAATCGGTGTCCCGCACCGAATTCGACGGTTACACCCAACCCTTATTGATGCGTACCCAGGCCTATTCGTTTGCCCTCAAGGTCAGCGGTGCCGAGCGCGCGGCATTCGAGCAGCGGGTGCGTGACGAAGGCCTGAGTAACTTCACCCTGCGTGAACTGAATGCCCAGGGCGAGCTGCAACTGGCTGGCGTGCGCGATGCCTACGTGCCGGTGCTCTATAGCCAGACGCAAAGCCGGCTCGGCTCACCGTTGGGTTATGACTTGCTCGCGCAACCGCTGCGGCGCGACACCCTGCAACGTGCCGACAAGCTCGGCGGGCTGGCGGTATCGCAACCGATGCATCTGGTCAGCATCGAGCCGTCCTATGCGCGCGGTGTGCTGCTCGTCGCGCCGGTGAGCCGCAATGGCGAGCGCCAATCGTTCGGCTACGTGATGGCGGTGATCAGCATGCGCCAGCTGCTGGCCGACGGTTTGCCGGATGCCTTCCATGACTATCTGTCGGTGCGCATTCTCGACATGTCGACCCATGATCAGCACGAGGTGTTGTTCGAATCGACCAATGAACCGGCGCCGAGCGACCTGTCGGCCACGCGGTTACTGCGCATGGCCGATCACGACTATCAGGTCGATATCCTGCCGAGCGACGCGTTCGTTCAGGCCAACCATTCGTCGGTGGGCAGCGTGATCATTCTGGGTGGCTTGCTCAGTCTGCTGCTCAGCGCCTTGCTCTACGTGTTGGTCAGTCAGCGTCAGCGCGCCTTGCTTATGGTTGAGCAGCGCACGCAGGAACTGCACGCCAGCGAACAGGAACTGCGCGGCACCCACGGCCAGTTACGCGGCGTGCTGAATGCGGCGACGCAGGTGGCGATCATCGCCACCGACCTGCGCGGCGTGATCAACACGTTCAATCCCGGCGCCGAGCAAATGCTCGGCTACAGCAGCGCCGAAGTCGTCGGCCACATGACCCTGGAAAACCTGCACCTGCCCCGAGAGCTGGCGGCCCGTGCCGGCGAATTGAGTGCGCGCTACGGTAAAAGCATCCCGACCTGCCACGCGATGCTGGTCGAGGGCGGCGAAGTCGGCGGCCACGAGGCCCGCGAGTGGACGCTGGTGCGCAGCGATGGCAGCCATATTCCGGTGAACATGCTCGCCACCCCGGTACTGGATGAGCAGGGTTTGTGGGTCGGGCATCTGGCGATCTGCATCGACATCACCGAGCGCAAGCGCGTGCACGAGGTGCTGGCGGCGCGCGACGTCTTGTTGAAAAAGCTCAGCGCGCACGTGCCCGGCGGCATCTATCAATTCAAGATGGAATTCGACGGGCGCTTCAGTGTGATCTACGCCAGCGACGGTATTCGCGAGATCTACGAGCTGGAGCCGGACGTGCTGTTGTTCAACGCCGAGGCGATCTTCACGCGCATTCATCCACAGGACGTTGTCCGCGTGCGCTCCTCAATTCGCGCCTCGGCCGACAGTCTCAGTCCGTGGCGCGAGGAATACCGCGTGCAACTGCCTGAGCGTGGCCTGCGCTGGGTGCGCGGCGAGGCGACGCCGGAAGAACTGCCGGGCGGTGGTGTGCTGTGGCATGGCTATATCTCGGACATTTCTGACCTCAAGCGCGTGGAAGAAGAACTGCGCGCACTGTCGGTGACCGACTCGCTGACCGGCATTCACAACCGTCGCTATTTTCAGGAACGTCTGACCACGGAAATGGCCCGGGTCGAGCGCGGCGGCGGTGAGCTGTCGGTGATCATGCTCGACATCGACCATTTCAAACGCATCAACGATCAGTATGGCCACGCCGTCGGTGACCGGGTGCTGCAAGCGGTGTGCGAGCGGATTGGCCATCGTCTGCGGCGTACCGATGTGTTCTGCCGGTTGGGCGGTGAGGAGTTCATGGTGCTGTGCCCGGACATCGACGGCGAACATGCGTACATGCTGGCGGTTGAGTTGTGGCAGGGTTTGCGCAGTGCGCCGGTGGATGTAGTCGGCGTGGTCACGGCGAGTTTCGGGATCGCCAGTTGGCGATCGGGGGAGGGCGCGGATGCGCTGCTGTTGCGGGCGGATTCGGGTGTGTATATGGCAAAGCAGCGCGGGCGCGATCGTGTCGAGCAGATGAGCTAGGGTCTTGCGCAAAACCTTGTAGGAGTGAGCCTGCTCGCGATTGCGGTATGTCAGTCACCTCGATGTATCGGGACCGACGCTATCGCGAGCAGGCTCACTCCTACAGGAGGCGCGGTGATCAGAGGACCGAAGCGGTCTGCGCCAGTTTCGGTTGCTTGTACAGATCCAGCAGCACCTGATCGAGCACCGACGATGCGCCAAACGGTGCCTTGTCGTTGAGGATCGCCACCACCGCCCAGGTATTGCCATTCACATCACGGCTGAAACCGGCAATCGCCCGCACAGTGTTCAAAGTACCTGTCTTGACGTGCGCCTCACCGCGCATCGCCGTGGTTTTCAGACGCTTGCGCATGGTGCCGTCGGTGCCGGCGATCGGCAGCGAGCTGATGTACTCGGCGGCATACGGGCTGTGCCAGGCGGCTTGCAGCATGCTCGCCATTTCACGGGCGCTGACCCGTTCAGCACGGGACAGGCCGGAGCCGTTCTCCATCACCAGGTGCGGTGCGGTAATGCCTTTCTTCGCCATCCACTGGCGCACCACACGTTGTGCGGCTTTCGCGTCATCACCGTCAGCGTCGTTGCGGAATTTCTGCCCAAGACTCAGGAACAACTGCTGAGCCATGGTGTTGTTACTGTATTTGTTGATGTCGCGGATGATCTCCGCCAGATCCGGCGAGTAGGCACGCGCGAGCAGTTTGGCGTTGCTCGGCGTCGACGCCAGGCGATCCTTGCCCTGAATGCTGCCACCCAGTTCTTTCCAGATCGCGCGCACGGCGCCGGCGGTGTAGGTCGCGTGGTCGAGCAGCGACAGGTAAGTCTGCGAGCTGCAACCTTCGCCCAACTGGCCGGCCACGGTCACGGTCACGCTGCCATCCGCCTCTGGCACCGGGTTGTAGCGCACGCCGCCGGTGCATTGTTTGGAGGGCAGGGCTTTAACGGTGTTGGCGATGTGGATGCTGGCAATCGGCGGCTCAACCGAAATCAGCACTCGGCCATTGTCGTTACGGGCAACAAAGCGCAGGGCCTTGAGGTTGACCAGCAGCGAATCCGGTTTGACCAGGAACGGTTTGTTCTCGTCATTGCCGTCATCGTTGAATTCCGGCAGTTGCGGCTGCACGAAGAAGTTGCGGTCGAGAATCAGGTCACCGGTGATCTGGGTCACGCCGTTGGCTCGCAGGTCGCGCATCAGCAGCCAGAGTTTTTCCATGTTCAGCTTCGGATCGCCGCCACCCTTGAGGTAGAGGTTGCCGTTGAGGATGCCGCCGTTGAGGTCGCCGTCAGTGTAGAACTCGGTCTTCCACTGATGATTGGGACCGAGCATTTCCAGCGCCGCGTAAGTAGTGACCAGCTTCATGGTCGAGGCCGGGTTGACCGAGACGTCGGCATTGAACACGGTCGGCGTGCCCGGGCCGTCGAGCGGCACCATCACCAGCGACAGGGCGCTGGGCTGCAATTTGCTTGCCTTGAGGGCTTTTTCGACATTCGGGGTGAGTGAAGTATTGATGGTGGCAGCGGAAACAGGCAGCGCCAGAGGCAGAAGAAGGCCGGCGAGAAGCAGAGGACGCAACGATTTGATCATATGAAATAAAACCCTACAGCCGAGGGGAAAAAAGACGAGGACATGGATGAAAAGGTCCTCAGTGGTCACGAAAGTGTCGGCATTATGCCCCAAGGTGTAACCGATTGTGCCGTCCTCGGGGTGGCGATTCGTTGATTTTTTTACAGGCGGTCGGCCTCCGTGTCCAGAGAGGCGGGCAATCGATTGCTTAAACTGGTAAAGTGCCCGCCGTATTTACTTAAGAGGATTGTTCCAATGGCGACTAACCGTTCCCAGCGTCTGCGCAAAAAACTGTGCGTTGATGAATTTCAAGAGCTGGGTTTCGAACTGAACCTGGACTTCAAAGAAGACTTGTCCGAAGAAGCCATTGACGCTTTCCTCGAAGCCTTCATCAAAGAAGCCATGGAAGCCAATGGTCTGGGTTATGTTGGCGGCGACGACTTCGGTCTGGTTTGCCTGCAGAAGCGTGGCTCGGTCAACGAAGAGCAGCGTGCTGCCGTTGAAGCCTGGCTGAAAACCCGCTCCGAGCTGACCAAGTATGAAGTCAGCCCGTTGCTGGACGTTTGGTATCCGGAAAAGCCGATCAACGCGGCTAAGTGATACTGAAAAAAACGGCGACCTGAGGGTCGCCGTTTTTTTTCGTCTGGGGTTTGGCTGTTCGGTTTGGGATTTGTGGTGAGTCTGCCCCTCACCCCAGCCCTCTCCCCCTGGAGAGGGAGCCGATTTATGGGCTTTTCAAAATTCGAGTTCGACTCGGGATCTCGTCTTGGTATAGCTCGCGCGTCCAACACGGTCAGTCCCCTCTCCCTCGGGGAGAGGGCTAGGGTGAGGGGCTTTTGACCTTACGCTTTGCGCCAATTCAAAATCACCAGCGTCAAAACCCCCGCAACAATCCCCCAAAACGCCGAACCAATGGAAAACAGCGTCAGCCCCGACGCCGTGACCATAAAGGTAATCAACGCCGCTTCCCGTTCCTTCACCTCAGTCATCGCAATGCTCAAGCCATTGATGATCGAACCAAACAACGCCAACGCCGCAATCGACAGCACCAGTTCCTTCGGCAACGCTGCAAACAACGCCGCCAACGTGGCGCCGAACACCCCGGCAATCCCGTAGAAAATCCCGCACCAGACTGCAGCGGTGTAGCGCTTGTTGCGATCTTCATGGGCGTGCGGCCCGGTGCAAATCGCCGCGCTGATCGCTGCGAGGTTGATGCCGTGGGAGCCGAACGGCGCCAGCAACAGTGAAGCGATGCCGGTGGTGGTGATCAGCGGCGAGGCCGGGACGTTGTAGCCGTCGGCGCGCAGCACGGCGATGCCGGGCATGTTCTGCGAGGTCATCGCGACCACGAACAGTGGAATGCCAATGCTGATGGTCGCGGCCAGCGAGAAGTGCGGCGTGGTCCACACCGGCGTCGCCACCTCCAGATGAAAACCGCTGAAATCCAGCAAGCCCATGAAGCCTGACAGCGCGGTGCCAATCAGCAGTGCCGCGAGCACGGCATAACGCGGTGACAGGCGTTTAACCAGCAGATAGGTGAAAAACATCCCCAGCACTAGCCCGGTGCGATGCTGCGCGGCGACGAAAATTTCGCTGCCAATCTTGAACAGAATCCCTGCCAGCAATGCGGCTGCGAGCGAGGCCGGAATCTTTTTCACCAGCCGTTCGAAGCTGCCGGTCAGCCCGCAAATCGTCACCAGCACCGCGCAAGTGATGTAGGCGCCGATGGCCTCGCCATAACTGACACCGCCCAGACTGGTGATCAGCAACGCCGCGCCGGGTGTCGACCAGGCGATGGTGATCGGCGTGCGATAACGCAACGACAGGCCGATCGAACACACCGCCATGCCTATGGAAATCGCCCAGATCCACGAAGAAATCTGCCCGCTGGTCAGGCCTGCCGCTTGCCCGGCCTGGAACATCAGCACCAGGGAGCTGGTGTAGCCGGTCATCATCGCGATGAAACCGGCGACGATCGCCGAGGGCGAGGTGTCGGCCAGAGGGCGCAGTTGAGTGTGCGTGGCGTCGTTCATGACAACGGTGTTCCTTATACCAATGAAGATGTCCGCCATGACGCAAACCCTTGTAGGAGTGAGCCTGCTCGCGATTGCGGTGGGTCAGCCACAACATTGCCCAATGACACACCGCAATCGCGAGCAGGCTCACTCCTACAGGGAAATGTGCGTTGAAGGCGGATTCTGCGATCAAGCCTAAACTCAATCGTAACGGATCGTTGCAATACAGCCGAGGTCGCAAACAGCCGTACAGTCGTGTTGCCACCTTTCATTGTGTACAATCGCGCTGTTTTTTACGCGATACTTGCCAGCGACCTACTGTGCCGTATTACAGTCACGGTCTATTCGCCGCAGTTCTCCCGACTCGAGTGCCCATGAACGAACAGTTGCAACCCCTCAAGAAACAACCGCGAGCAGGCAAAGCCGGCCGCAGCGGAACCCAGGACGATATTGTCTACGCGCATATCTTTGAGGCTATCCTCGAACAGCGTCTGGCGCCCGGCACAAAATTGAGCGAAGAAGCGCTGGGGGAAATCTTTGGGGTCAGCCGCACCATCATTCGCCGCGCGCTCTCGCGTCTGGCCCATGAAGGCGTCGTGCTGTTGCGGCCGAACCGTGGCGCCGTGGTCGCCAGTCCGAGTGTGGAAGAGGCGCGACAGGTGTTTCTCGCCCGCCGTCTGGTCGAGCGCGCGATCACCGAGCTGGCCGTGCAACACGCCACCGCCGAGCAGATCGCCGAGCTGCGCCAGATGGTCAATGATGAACGCGACAGCTTCTCGCGTGGCGATCGCGGTGCCGGTATTCGTCTGTCGGGCGAATTCCACCTGAAACTGGCGGAAGCGGCGATGAACGCTCCATTGATCAGCTTCCAGCGCAGCCTGGTGTCGCAGACATCGCTGATCATCGCTCAGTATGAAAGCGGCAACCGTTCGCACTGTTCGTACGACGAACACACCCAGTTGATCGACGCGATCGAGAAACGCGACGGTGAGCTGGCGGTCAATCTGATGATGCATCACATGGATCACATCGACAGCAAGCTCAACCTCGACGAGGAAGGCGCGTCGGATGATCTGCATGCGGTGTTCTCGCATTTGTTGCAGACCAAGAAGCCGGGGCGCCCTGCGGCCAAGCTCTAAGTTAGACCGAGCTGGCCCCATCGCGAGCAGGCTCACTCCTACATTGGATCTTCAGTGGCCACAAAATGTGTGAACAACTAAGATCAACTGTAGGAGTGAGCCTGCTCGCGATAGCAATCTGACAGACAACAAAAATCCCCCAGGCTGAAAGGCGCTGGGGGATTTTTTTTCGACGATAAATTTTAGCGCTGATGCACCAACGCACCCGCCGCATACGTCTGCTGCACCGTGCGGTCATCGCCCAGCGTCATCAACACAAACAACGTCTCGGCAATGTTGTTGGCCTGCTTCAGGCGATAGCTCAGCAGCGGCGTAGCGTTGTAATCCAGCACTAGGAAGTCAGCGTCGGAACCCGGTTGCAGATTGCCGATCTTGTCCTCCAGACGCAGCGCTCGCGCACCGCCCAGTGTCGCCAGGTACAGCGACTTGAACGGGCTCAGTCGCGCACCTTGCAGTTGCATCACCTTGTACGCTTCGTTCAGGGTTTGCAGCAGCGAGAAACTGGTACCGCCACCGACGTCAGTGCCCAGACCGACATTGAGTTTGTGCTTCTCGGCCATCGGCAGGTTGAACAAGCCGCTGCCGAGGAAGAAGTTCGAGGTCGGGCAGAACGAGATCGCCGAGCCGGTTTCTGCCAGACGCGCGCATTCGTCGTCGCACAGGTGCACGCCGTGAGCAAATACCGAGCGCTCGCCGAGCAGTTTGTAGTGATCGTAAACGTCGAGGTAGCCCTTGCGCTCCGGGAACAGCTCCTTGACCCACTCGATTTCCTTGAGGTTCTCGCTGATGTGGGTCTGCATGTACAGATCCGGATATTCGGTGAGCAGTTGCCCGGCGAGGGTCAGTTGTTCCGGGGTGCTGGTCGGCGCGAAACGCGGGGTGACTGCGTAGTGCAGACGACCCTTGCCGTGCCAGCGCTCGATCAGCGCTTTGCTGTCGACGTAGCTGGATTCGGCGGTGTCGGTCAGATAATCCGGCGCGTTGCGGTCCATCATCACCTTGCCGGCGATCATGCGCAGGTCGAGCTTCTCGGCCGCTTCGAACAACGAGTTCACCGACTGCGGGTGCACGCTGCCGAACACCAGCGCGGTGGTGGTGCCGTTGCGCAGCAGTTCCTTGATGAAAATGTCAGCGACTTCGTCGGCGTGGGCCTTGTCGCCGAACTGGCTTTCGCACGGGAAGGTGTAGGTGTTGAGCCAGTCGAGCAGTTGCTCGCCGTAGGCGCCGACCATGCCGGTTTGCGGAAAGTGAATGTGCGTGTCGATGAAGCCCGGGGTGATCAGCGCGTCTTTGTAGTGCTCGATTTCGATGTCCGCCGGCAGGGTCGGCAGCAAATCACTGGCGTGGCCGAGGGCGCTGATCTTGCCGCCATCGACCACCAGCAGGCCGTCCTCGAAATATTCGTAGGAGGCTTCGATCCCGACTTCGGCGGGGTCGGCGATGCTGTGCAGGATGGCGGCGCGGTAGGCTTTGCGAGTCAGAGGCATGAGGGTTCTCTAATCAGTTTGAGGCTTTGAGTTTGGTCGCCTGACTGCGCCGCGAAACCGGCAGCAGTTTGGCAATCGGTTCGGCGCTGGCAGTCTGCTGGCCGAAGTTGGCGTTGTAGGTGGCGATGATTTCGCCGGCGATGGAGATGGCGATTTCCACAGGCAATTTGCCTTTGACTTCGCCGATGCCCATCGGGCAGCGCATGCGTTGCACGACGCCGCTGTCGAAACCGCGATCACGCAAGCGATGTTCGAACTTCGCGCGTTTGGTCTTCGAACCGATCAGGCCGAAGTAGGCGAAGTCGTTGCGCTTGAGGATCGCAGCAGTGAGTTCAAGGTCGAGCTGATGGTTGTGGGTCATGACGATGCAATAACTGCCGGCGGGCAGCTCATCGATTTCATCCACAGGCTCTTCGGCGACGATTTTACGCACGCCGTGGGGGATCTGTTCGGGGAATTCGGCCTCGCGCGAGTCGATCCAGCGCACCCGGCAGGGCAGGCTGGCGAGCAGCGGCACCAAGGCGCGGCCAACATGGCCGGCACCGAACACGGCGATCTGCGCCTGCACCTGGCCCATCGGTTCGAACAGCAACACGGTCGCGCCGCCGCAGCACTGGCCCAGGCTGGCGCCGAGGCTGAAGCGCTCCAGATGGGTGTCCTGCTTGCCGCTGGCGAGCATCTCGCGGGCAATCTGCATGGCTTTGTACTCCAGATGCCCGCCACCGATGGTGTCGAAACTCTGATTGGCACTGATGACCATTTTCGAGCCGGCGTTGCGTGGCGTCGAGCCGAGTTCTTCGATGATCGTCACCAGAACGCAGGGTTCACCCTGGTTCTGCAGGTCGGCGAGGGCGTCGATCCAGTTGTACATGTTCACCTCGACATCTTCGTTGTCTGTTCGGGCCTCATCGCGAGCAGGCTCACTCCTACATTTGGAATGCGTTCCCCTGTAGGAGTGAGCCTGCTCGCGATAGCCGCGCCTCGGTCCTAGAGCGGAGCCAACTCGGTTTCAGCTTCGACGGCTTTCACCGCTTTCAGCTGACGCATCTGCTCGCAACCCCACAACACCCGCTCCGGTGTCGCCGGCGCATCGATCTGCGGCTGATGCTTGTAGTCACCGAGGCTCGCCACCGCATCCTTGATCGCACACCACGACGCAATCCCGAGCATGAACGGCGGTTCACCGACAGCCTTGGAGTGGAACACCGTGTCTTCCGGGTTCTTGCGGTTTTCCACCAACTTCACCCGCAGATCGAGTGGCATGTCCGCCACCGCCGGAATCTTGTAGCTGGCCGGGCCGTTGGTCATCAGCTTGCCTTTGTTGTTCCAGACCAGCTCCTCCATGGTCAGCCAGCCCATGCCCTGGATGAAACCACCCTCGACCTGACCGATGTCGATGGACGGGTTCAGCGAGGCGCCGACGTCGTGAAGAATATCGGTGCGCAGCATCTTGTATTCGCCGGTCAGGGTGTCGACGATTACTTCGCAGCACGCCGCGCCGAAGGCGAAGTAGTAGAACGGACGGCCACGCGCCTGGCTGCGGTCGTAATAGATTTTCGGGGTCTTGTAGAAGCCGGTGCTCGACAGCGACACCTGATTGAAATACGCCTGCTGGATCAGCGCTTCAAAGGTCAGGATGTGGTCGCGAACCCGCACGTGGCCGTTGTGGAATTCAACGTCTTCTTCAGTGACTTTGTAGTGCCGCGCAGCGAATTCGATCAGGCGTTTCTTGATGATTTCCGCCGCGTTCTGCGCCGCTTTACCGTTCAGGTCAGCGCCGCTGGACGCCGCTGTCGGCGAGGTGTTCGGCACCTTGTCGGTGTTGGTCGCGGTGATCTGCACGCGATCGATTTCGACCTGGAACACTTCGGCCACGACCTGCGCGACTTTGGTATTCAAGCCCTGACCCATTTCCGTGCCGCCGTGGTTCAGGTGGATGCTGCCGTCGGTGTAGATGTGGATCAGCGCACCGGCCTGGTTCAAGAAACTCGCGGTGAAGGAAATGCCGAATTTCACCGGGGTCAGCGCCAGGCCTTTTTTCAGGATCGGGCTGTTGGCGTTGTAGCGACGAATTGCTTCGCGGCGTTCGTGATACTGGCTGCTTTGTTCCAGTTCAGCGGTCATCTCTTCGAGCATGTTGTGCTCGACGGTCTGGTAGTAATGGGTGACGTTGCGCTCGGTCTTGCCGTAGTAGTTGGCCTTGCGCACAGCGAGCGGATCGAGGTGCAGGTGACGGGCAATCGCGTCCATCACTTCTTCGATCGCGACCATGCCTTGCGGGCCACCGAAACCACGGTAAGCGGTGTTCGACGCGGTGTTGGTCTTGCAGCGGTGACCGTTGATGGTCGCGTCGCCGAGGTAGTACGAGTTGTCGGAGTGAAACATCGCGCGGTCAACGATCGAGGCGGACAAGTCCGGCGAGCAGCCGCAGTTGCCGGCCAGGTCCATGTTGATCCCGTGCAGGCGGCCGGTGCTGTCGAAGCCGACGTCGTATTCGACGTAAAACGGGTGACGCTTGCCGGTCATCAGCATGTCTTCGACGCGCGGCAGGCGCATCTTGGTCGGCTGGCCAGTGAGGTGCGCAACCACCGCGCACAGGCACGCCGGACTGGCGGCCTGAGTTTCCTTGCCACCGAAACCACCGCCCATGCGGCGCATGTCGACGACGATTTTGTTCATCGACACGTCGAGCACTTCGGCGACCAGTTTTTGCACTTCTGTGGGGTTCTGCGTCGAGCAGTAGACGATCATGCCGCCGTCTTCAGTCGGCATTACCGAGGAGATTTGCGTCTCCAGGTAAAAGTGTTCCTGACCGCCGATGTGCAGCGTGCCTTGAATGCGGTGTTCAGCGGTCGCCAGCGCGGAGGCCGAGTCGCCGCGCTGATGGGTGTGGCTGTCGAGCACGAAGTGGCGTTTGCGCAGGGCTTCAACCACGTCGAGCACAGGTTCGAGGTCTTCGTATTCGATGATCGCGGCCATCGCGGCTTTGCGCGCGGTTTCCAGATCTTTCGCGGCGACGGCCAGCACCGGTTGACCGACGAACTGCACATCATCGATGGCCAGCAGCGGGTCGCCCGGCATCAACGGGCCGATGTCTTTCAGGCCCGGCACGTCTTCGTGGGTGATGGCGATGCGCACGCCTTCGAAGGCGTAGCACGGCTTGGTGTCGATGCTGATGATTTTCGCGTGGGCGCGATCCGACATGCGTGCGTACAGGTGCAATTGGTTGGGAAATTCCAGGCGATCATCGATGTACTGCGCTTCACCGGACACGTGCTTGGCGGCGCTGTCGTGCTTGACGCTGCGGCCGACACCGGAGGTCAGGTCCTTGGCGAACAATTCAGCCAGTTCAGCTTGAGTTTTCTCTACGCCGTGATGGTTAGACATAAGCGGTCACCCGAGTCTCGATGTGCGGTGTTTGCAGTTCGATGAAGTATTTACGCAGCAGGTTCTGCGCGCTGAGCAGGCGGTATTCCTTGCTGGCGCGGAAGTCCGAAAGCGGCGTGAAATCTTCGGCCAGCGCGGCGCAGGCGCGTTCGACCACGGCGTTGTTGAACGGCGCACCGATCAGCGCAGCTTCACAGTGGGCAGCGCGTTTCGGGATCGCGGCCATGCCACCGAAGGCCATGCGCGCATCGGTGATCACGCCGTTTTCCACGCGCAGGTTGAACGCGGCGCAGACGGCGGAGATGTCGTCGTCCAGACGCTTCGACACTTTATAGGCGCGGAACAACTGCTCGGCGCTGGCGCGCGGCACGATGATCTTTTCGATGAATTCACTTTCCTGACGGGCCGTGACTTTGTAATCGATGAAGTAATCGTCGAGGTTCAGGGTGCGGCGGGTTTCGCCTTTGCACAGCACCACCTGTGCGCCGAGGGCGATCAGCAGCGGTGGCGAGTCACCAATCGGCGAGGCGTTGCCGATGTTGCCGCCGAGGGTGCCCTGGTTGCGGATCTGCAGCGAGGCAAAGCGGTGCAGCAGTTCGCCAAAGTCCGGGTACTCGGCGTTCAACGCTTCGTAGCAGTCGGAGAGGGCGGTGGCAGCGCCGATTTCGATGCGGTCATCGAAGGTTTCGATGCGCTTCATTTCCGCGACGTTGCCAACGTAGATCATCACCGGCAGGGTGCGGTGAAACTGGGTGACTTCCAGCGCCAGATCGGTGCCGCCAGCGAGAAGCCGTGCTTGTGGATAAGCGTCGTAGAGATCGGCCAGATCAGCGACGGTCAGCGGCACCAGGCAGCGCTTGTCGCCGCTGTTGAGTTCGCCGATATCGGTCGGGGCGATGGCTTTCAGGCGCGCGATGGTCTCTGCTTCGCGGGCATCGAACTGATCCGGTTGCTTGCCGCAGCACGATTGCTCGGCAGCCGCCAGAATCGGCCGGTAGCCGGTGCAGCGGCAGAGGTTGCCGGCCAGCGCTTCGTGGGCCTTGGCGTGATCCGGTGCATCGCTGTTCTTTTGCAGGGCGAACAGCGACATGACGAAACCGGGGGTGCAGAAACCGCACTGCGAGCCGTGGCACTCGACCATGGCTTTCTGCACGCTGTGCAGTTCGCCCTGGTGCTTGAGGTCTTCGACGCTGATCAATTGTTTGCCATGCAGCGACGAGACAAAGGTCAGGCACGAGTTGAGGCTGCGATAGCGAATGTGTTCGCGGCCAGCGTCATCCGTTTGCAACTCACCGACCACCACGGTGCAGGCGCCGCAGTCACCGCTGGCGCAACCTTCTTTGGTGCCCGATTTACCCACGTGTTCACGCAGGTAATTGAGCACAGTCAGATTCGGGTCCAGGGCGTGCTCGCTACGGAGTTCCTGGTTAAGTAAAAACTGGATCACGGAAGGCCTCGCAGACTCATTATTGTTGTTAACCGACTTGAGCCGAATTTAGCAGGTCTGACTTTTCGGTCAATGGTTTTCTGACTTAAAGGTCAGGAAAAAACATTTCGTCGATCAACAACGTGTCTATTCAGTATTGACCTTCATCGGTCAGCCTGGTTTTTTGTTTGGTTTTCTAAAGAAAACTGCGGGATTCGTGCCAAAAACCGCTGAGTGGGCACTCCGCCATGACCGTGCATTTGCGCTACACTGCGCCGCTTGTGCAGATCGATAGAGTTTGAAGGACAACCATGACGTTCAAGGCGCCGGACAGCCTCGCCGAGCAAATCGCTCACCACCTCGCCGAACGCATCATTCGTGGCGAAATGAAGCCGGGAGAGCGCATCCAGGAACAGAAGGTCACGCTGGCCCTCAATGTCAGCCGCGGCTCGGTCCGCGAAGCCTTGCTGATCCTCGAACGCCGTCACCTGATCGCGATCCTGCCGCGTCGTGGTGCGCACGTCACCGAGCTGACGCCGCACAAGGTGCAGAGCCTGTGCACGCTGATGAGCGAGCTGTACATCCTGCTCGGCAACTCGGTGGCCAATGGCTGGCAAGTGCAGTCGGACATGGCGCCGTTCGTGCAGATCCAGCAGCGCCTGACCGCCAGCTACGAGCGTCAGGACATCCGCAGCTTCGTCGACGACAGCTTCAGCGTGATGCGCGCTGCCTATCCGTTCGCCAACAATCCGTACCTGCAAGAAACGGTCGAGAACCTGCAGCCGGCCATGAGCCGCGCTTACTTTCTCGCCCTCGAACAGCGCAAGGCCTCAATGAGCGAGTTCCTCGAACTGTTCGAACGCCTGCTGGCCGCCGTGCTTGCCCGTGATTTGCCGCAGATCCGCATCGTGCTGACGGCGTACGCCCAGCGCAGTTGCGATCTGGTGGTCTCCGCGCTGACGGTTGCCTAAGCGTGCGGCTCAAGTGCATCAAACTGGCGGGATTCAAATCCTTCGTCGACCCGACCACGGTGAACTTCCCCAGTAACATGGCGGCGGTCGTCGGGCCGAACGGTTGCGGCAAGTCGAACATCATCGACGCCGTACGCTGGGTGATGGGCGAAAGTTCGGCGAAGAACCTCCGTGGCGAGTCGATGACCGACGTCATCTTCAACGGTTCGACCAGCCGCAAACCGGTGAGTCAGGCGAGTATCGAGCTGGTTTTCGACAACTCCGACGGCACGCTGCTGGGCGAGTACGCCGCCTATGCCGAGATTTCCATTCGCCGCAAAGTCACCCGCGACAGCCAGACCACGTATTACCTCAACGGCACCAAGTGCCGTCGCCGCGATATCACCGATATTTTCCTCGGCACCGGTCTCGGCCCGCGCAGCTATTCGATCATCGAGCAGGGGATGATCTCCAAGCTGATCGAATCCAAGCCCGAAGACCTGCGTAATTTCATCGAAGAAGCGGCCGGCATCTCGAAATATAAAGAGCGCCGCCGCGAGACTGAAAACCGCATCCGCCGCACCCACGAAAACCTCGCGCGTCTGACCGACCTGCGCGACGAACTGGAACGTCAACTCGAACGCCTGCACCGTCAGGCCGAAGCGGCGAAGAAGTACCAAGAATTCAAAGCCGAGGAGCGTCAGCTCAAGGCGCAACTGTCGGCCCTACGCTGGCAGGATCTGAATGATCAGGTTGGCCAGCGCGAGTCGATCATCGGTACTCAGGAAATCAGTTTCGAAGCACTGGTCGCCGAGCAGCGTAATGCTGACGCGGCCATCGAGCGCCTGCGCGACGGTCACCATGACCTGTCCGAACGCTTCAATCTGGTGCAGGGACGCTTCTATTCGGTCGGCGGCGACATCGCCCGGGTCGAGCAGAGCATCCAGCACGGCCAGCAGCGTTTGCGACAGTTGCAGGACGACTTGAAAGAAGCCGAGCGCGCACGCCTCGAAACCGAATCACACCTGGGCCACGACCGCACGTTGCTGCTGACCCTCGGCGAAGAGCTGGACATGCTCACCCCTGAGCAGGAAGTCACCAGCGCCGCCGCCGAAGAAGCCGCCGCTGCGCTGGAAGATTCCGAATCGGTCATGCACGGCTGGCAGGAGCAGTGGGACGCCTTCAACCTGACCGCCGCCGAACCGCGCCGTCAGGCCGAAGTGCAGCAGTCGCGCATCCAGCAGCTGGAAACCAGCATGGAGCGTCTTGCTGACCGGCAAAAGCGTCTTGGCGAAGAGCGCGCGTTGCTCTCGGCCGACCCGGAAGATGCGGCGATCATGGAGCTCAACGAGCAGCTCGCCGAGTCCGAAGCGACCCTCGAAGATTTGCAGACCAGTGAAGAAGCCCAGGTCGAAAAGCTTGAACAACTGCGGCAAGAATTGCAGCAAGCACTGACTTCGCAGCAACAGGCGCAGGGCGATTTGCAGCGCCTCAATGGTCGCCTCGCATCCCTCGAAGCTTTGCAGCAAGCCGCGCTCGACCCGGGCACCGGCACCGCCGAATGGCTGAAGGAACACAATCTCGCCGAGCGTCCGCGTCTGGCCGAAGGCCTGAAGGTCGAGGCCGGTTGGGAACTGGCGGTGGAAACCGTGCTCGGCGCTGATCTGCAAGCGGTGCTGGTCGACGATTTCAGCGGTTTCGATTTATCCGGTTTCACCCAGGGCGATCTGCGCCTGCTCAGCCCGGCCAGCGATGGCGTGCGTGTGGCGGGCAGCTTGCTCGACAAGGTCGACGCGCAGATCGATCTGTCGCCGTGGCTCGGTCAGGTCAAACCGGTCGACAGTCTTGAGCAGGCGTTGGCCTTGCGCGGGCAGTTGAGCGCTGGCGAGAGCCTGATCAGCCGCGACGGTTACTGGGTCGGTCGGCACTTTTTACGCGTACGACGCGCCAGCGAAGCAGAAAGCGGCATGCTCGCCCGGGGTCAGGAAATCGAAGCGCTGCACCTTGAGCGCGAAGAAAAAGAAGCCACGGTCGAGGCCATGGAAACCCGTCTGCAAACCCTGCGCGCGCAACAGCGTCAGCAGGAAAACGGTCGCGAGCATTTGCGCCGTTTGCTGCAAGACGAAGCGCGTCAGCAAGGCGAATTGAAAGCACAGCTGTCCGCCGGTAAAGCCAAGGCTGAACAGTTGACCCTGCGTCGTACTCGCCTCGATGAAGAGCTGGTCGAACTCGGCGAGCAACGCGAACTCGAGCACGAACAGATCGGCGAAGCGCGCATGCAATTGCAGGAAGCGCTGGATGCCATGGCGCTGGACACCGAGCAGCGTGAGTTGCTGCTGGCCCAACGCGACAGCCTGCGCGAACGCCTCGACCGCGTGCGCCAGGAGGCGCGGCAGCACAAGGATCACGCCCATCAACTGGCCGTGCGTCTTGGCTCGTTGCGCGCGCAGCACGACTCCACGCGTCAGGCGCTTGAGCGTCTGGAAATGCAGGCCGAGCGCCTCACTGAAAAGCGCGAACAGTTGAGTCTCAATCTGGAGGAGGGCGAGGCGCCGCTGGAAGAGCTGCGCCTGAAGCTCGAAGAACTGCTCGACAAGCGCATGACCGTCGACGAAGAACTCAAGACCGCGCAGATCGCCCTCGAAGACGCCGACCGCGAATTGCGCGACGCGGAAAAACGCCGGACTCAGGCTGAGCAGCAATCGCAGTTGATTCGTGGCCAGCTCGAACAGCAACGCATGGAATGGCAGGCTCTGACCGTGCGCCGCAAGGCTCTGCAGGATCAATTGCTGGAAGACGGCTACGATCTCAACGGCGTGCTCGCGACATTAACCGCGCAAGCCAGTGAACGCGAAGCCGAAGAAGAACTCGAACGCATCAACGCGCGAATTCAGCGCCTGGGCGCGATCAACCTCGCGGCCATCGATGAATACACGCAACAGTCCGAGCGTAAACGTTATCTGGATGCTCAAGACGCCGATCTGGTCGAAGCACTGGAGACCCTGGAAAACGTAATCCGCAAGATCGACAAGGAAACCCGTAACCGTTTCAAAGATACCTTTGATCAGATCAACGGTGGTTTACAGGCACTTTTTCCAAAAGTTTTCGGTGGCGGGCGCGCGTATTTGGAACTGACGGGCGAAGATCTACTCGATACAGGGGTAACGATCATGGCGCAGCCGCCAGGGAAGAAGAACAGCACCATCCATTTGCTCTCCGGCGGGGAAAAAGCCTTGACCGCGCTGGCACTGGTGTTTGCCATCTTCAAATTGAACCCGGCGCCGTTCTGCATGCTCGATGAGGTTGACGCGCCACTGGATGACGCTAACGTTGGACGCTACGCACGCTTGGTCAAAGAGATGTCGCAGACCGTGCAGTTCATCTATATCACCCACAACAAGATCGCCATGGAAATGGCCGAGCAGTTGATGGGCGTGACGATGCATGAACCGGGTTGTTCGCGACTGGTAGCCGTGGATGTCGAGGAGGCGATGGCGATGGTGGACGCCTGAGTCAGCGTGGTGTCGGAAAAGGTAATTCAGGGCTGTAGGACTTTTTTACCAACTGCGACTTGCTGGCCAATCGACATATTCGCGCAAGCCAAATGAGACAGACGGTGTAAAGTTGTCTTTGGTCGTGCTAGTTTAATGTCAATTTTTCGTATACGTGGGCAAAACGCCTGTCAGAACATAGAGTTGGCGCCACGTTTTAAAGCGGTTTGCACAATGTAAACCCCTTATTTTTCAGCATTTTTTATAGAGGCACGGGATTACATGGAAATCGGTCTGCGCGAGTGGCTGATCGTCATCGGCATCATTGTGATAGCCGGTATTCTTTTCGATGGCTGGCGCCGTATGCGCGGCGGCAAGGGAAAACTGAAATTCCGTCTTGACCGAAGTCTGTCCAACCTGCCGGACGAGGACACCAGCGCTGAGCTGTTGGGCCCGGCCCGTGTACTGGACAACCATAAGGAACCACAGCTGGACGAACACGACCTGCCGTCGGTGAGCATGCCGGCCCGCGAAGCACGCGAGCCTCGCGAATCCGGCTCGAAACGTGGCAAGCGTGGCAGCAACGGTCCGGCGCAGGGCGACCTGAACCTCGACCTGGATCTGGATGGCGGCCCGAGCTTCAGCAGCCGTGACGACGATTTCGCCGAAGACACCAAGCCTTCGCCGGCGGTGGTCGACAAAGACCAGCCGCAAGCTGAAGAAGTGCTGGTGATCAGCGTGATCTGCCGCGACGCTGCCGGCTTCAAAGGCCCGGCGCTGTTGCAGAACATTCTCGAAAGCGGTCTGCGTTTTGGCGAGATGGATATTTTCCACCGCCACGAAAGCATGGCCGGCAACGGTGAAGTGCTGTTCTCCATGGCCAACGCGGTCAAGCCGGGCATTTTCGATCTGGACGATATCGACCATTTCAGCACCCCGGCGGTGAGCTTCTTCCTCGGCCTGCCAGGCCCGCGCCATCCGAAGCAGGCCTTCGATGTGATGGTGGCCGCAGCCCGCAAGCTGTCGCAGGAACTGAACGGTGAGCTGAAAGATGACCAGCGCAGCGTTCTGACCGCACAGACCATTGAGCACTACCGTCAGCGCATCGTCGAGTTCGAACGTCGCGCCCTGACCCAGAAGCGCTAAGGCCAAGATCAAAAGATCGCAGCCTCGTTTCACTCGACAGCTCCTGCAGGATTGCGATGTCTGTAGGAGCTGCCGAAGGCTGCGATCTTTTGCTTCTGCTGCCACAGATAGATGAATTAGAGCAGCCTCGGCTGCTCTTTTGCTTTATGAGAGAACACCCCATGACCGCCGCCAAAAACCGCATTCTCGAGCTACGCGCTGAACTCGATCAGCACAACTACCGTTATCACGTCCTCGACGAGCCGAGCATTCCGGACGCCGAGTACGACCGGTTGTTCCACGAGCTCAAGGCACTGGAAGCGGCCAATCCGGAATTGATCACCAGTGATTCGCCGACCCAGCGCGTTGGCAGCGTGGCACTGACCGCGTTCACCCAGGTGCGCCACGAAGTGCCGATGCTCAGCCTCGGTAACGCCTTCGAAGAAAGCGACATGCGCGAGTTCGATCGCCGCGTCACCGAAGGTCTGGACATGCCGGTCGGCGATCTGTTCGGCGGCAGTGCGGCGGTGGAATACAGCTGCGAGCCGAAACTCGATGGCCTGGCGGTCAGCCTGCTGTATCAGGATGGCGTGCTGGTGCGTGGCGCCACACGCGGCGACGGCACTACTGGTGAAGACATCAGCGTCAACGTGCGCACCGTGCGCAATATTCCGCTGAAGCTGCACGGCGAAGGCTGGCCGGCGACCCTGGAAGTTCGCGGTGAAGTGTTCATGTCCAAGGCCGGTTTCGAACGCCTTAATGCCTCGCAACTGGAAGTTGGCGGCAAGACCTTCGCCAACCCGCGCAACGCCGCTGCCGGCAGCTTGCGTCAACTGGATTCGAAGATCACCGCCAATCGTCCGCTGGAATTCTGCTGCTACGGCATCGGTCAGGTTTCCCACGATATTGCCGACACGCACATCGGCAACCTCAAACAACTGCAGAAGTGGGGCATGCCGATCAGTCACGAACTGAAACTGGCCAAGGGTATCGGCGAATGCCTGGATTACTACCGCGACATCGGTGCGCGTCGAAACTCGCTGACCTATGAAATCGACGGCGTGGTGTTCAAGGTCAACAGCATTGCCGATCAGCGCGAACTGGGCTTCCGCGCTCGCGAACCGCGTTGGGCGATCGCGCATAAATTCCCGGCGATGGAAGAGCTCACCGAGTTGCTCGACGTGGAATTCCAGGTGGGCCGTACTGGCGCTGTTACGCCGGTGGCACGTCTGAAGCCGGTAAAGGTTGCCGGCGTCACTGTGGCCAACGCCACGCTGCACAACATGGATGAAGTCGCGCGTCTGGGTCTGATGATCGGCGACACCGTGATCATCCGCCGTGCCGGTGATGTGATTCCGCAAGTGGTGCAAGTGGTCATGGATCGCCGCCCGGAAAACGCGCGCGCGGTACAGATTCCAGAGAGCTGCCCGGTGTGTGGCTCACACGTCGAGCGCACGCAACTGATCAAGCGCAGCAAGGGCAAGGAAACCGTCAGCGAAGGTGCGGTGTATCGCTGCGTCGGCCGTCTGGCCTGTGGCGCGCAACTGAAGCAGGCGATCATTCACTTCGTCTCCCGTCGTGCGATGGACATTGAAGGTCTGGGCGACAAGAGCGTCGAGCAACTGGTCGATGAAGGTCTGGTCAGTTCGCCGGCGGATCTGTATGCGCTGAAGTTTGATGACATCGTCGATCTGGAAGGCTTTGCCGAAGTCTCCAGCAACAAGCTGTTGGCAGCCATCGAGGACAGCAAGAAGCCGGGGCTGGCGCGCTTCATCTATGCGCTGGGGATTCCCGATGTCGGCGAAGAGACGGCCAAGGTGCTGGCGCGCTCGCTGGGTTCGCTGGAGCGTGTGCAGCAGGCGCTGCCGCAAGTGCTGACCTACCTGCCGGACGTCGGGCTGGAAGTGGCGCACGAGATTCACAGCTTCTTTGAAGATGCGCATAACCAGCAGGTGATTACCGAATTGCTCGGCCATGGTTTGCAGATTCAGGACCAGGGTGAGCTGGGCGCCGAGTTTGCCGCCAGCACCACGCTCGGTGGCTTCCTCGACAAGCTGCACATTCCTTCGGTCGGCCCCGGTGGCGCGCAGAAGCTGGCGGACAAGTTTGGTTCGCTGGAAGCGGTGATGGATGCGGACTGGCTGGACATGCGTCAGGCCTTGCCGGAGAAGCAGGCCAATTCGGTGCGCGAGTTTTTTGCGCTGCCTGAGAACCGGCAACTGGCTGAGGCCTCCGAGAAGCAACTGCGTGATTTCGGCATGCACTGGCAGAGCGAGAAGAAAGTCGTCGAAGGCTTGCCGCTGTCCGGGCAGACCTGGGTGCTGACCGGCAAGGTTGAGCTGATGAGCCGTGATGTCGCCAAGGAGCATCTGGAAAGCCTAGGCGCCAAAGTCGCGGGTTCGGTGTCGGCGAAGACTCATTGCGTCGTCGCAGGCCCCGGTGCCGGTTCCAAATTGACCAAGGCCAATGAGCTGGGTGTGAAGGTGATGGACGAGGAAACCTTCATCGCCTTCCTCAAAACCCACGGCCTGAACGTCTGATCGTTCCCACGCTCCCGCGTGGGAATGCCGCTCCGGACGCTCCGCGTCCGCTGTGACGCAGAGCGTCACTGGATGCATTCCCACGCAGAGCGTTGGAACGATCAGCAAAGCGCGGGAACGATGTTGTCATGGGAATGATCTAGTCTTGGCAAGCCCCAGGGAGAGATCGCCATGCACCGCTTTTTCGAGCAGCTCAGTTCCCGCATCATCGCGCCGTTCATGGGCGAATCTTCACGCAACAGCAAAGTCTGGCCGTGCCGCTGCGGCCAGTCGCTGTTCTTTCGTAACAGCCAGTGCCTGGCTTGCAATGCCTTGCTCGGTTATCAACCCGAAGAAAGCCGTCTGACGTCGCTGCAAGCGGGGCCGTACGAAGGCGCCTGGACGCTCGATGCCGACCCCGAGGCCGGGTTGTTCCGCCGCTGCGCCAACCTCGACACAGCCGCCGCGTGCAACTGGCTGCTGCCGGTCAACGATCACGACAGCCTGTGCGTCGCTTGCAGCCTCAATCGCACCATCCCTGACTTGTCTGATCCAGACAACCCTGAGCGCTGGCGCAAAGTCGAAATCGCCAAGCGTCGGCTCGTCGCGCAGTTGATCACCCTCGGCTTGCAGGTCATCCCGAAAACCGTCGATGAAGACACCGGCCTGGCCTTCGACTTCATAGGCGTCGACCTCGAAGGCAATTCGCCGATGACCGGCCACGCCAACGGCCTGATCACCCTCGACATCAAAGAAGCCGACGACGCCCACCGTGAGCAGGTGAGGGCGGCGATGCACGAACCCTATCGCACGTTGCTCGGGCATTTCCGCCATGAGGTCGGCCATTATTACTGGGATCGACTGATCGCCAACGGCCCATGGCTCGGCTCATTCCGCAGCCTGTTCGGCGACGACCGCGCCAGTTACGCCGAGGCGCTTGATCGTCACTATCAACAAGGCGCACCGCTGGACTGGCCGCAGCACTACGTCAGCGCCTACGCCACCATGCATCCCTGGGAAGACTGGGCGGAAACCTGGGCGCATTACCTGCACATGATGGACGCGGTGGACACGGCGCTGGGTTTTGGCATGAGCGCGCGGGAAATGGATTTCGACTACCAGCCGTTTCCGACCAGCACGCTCTACGACCCGGAGCATCCCGGTGGCGAGGCGTTCCTGTCGTTCGTCAACGCGTGGATCGAGTTGGCGGGGATGCTCAATGAACTGTCACGCAGCATGGGCCAGCCGGATTTCTACCCGTTCGTGCTCCCGGCGCCAGCGATTGCCAAGCTGCACTTCATTCATCTGGTGATCCAGCAGGCGGGCGGCAGGGCGGATGAGGTGCTGGCCCTGTAGAAGCCGCCGCGGGCTGCGATCTTTATGTCCTTGAACCCGTTCATATTTTTAATCTGCAACCAACGGTTGTAACTTCGTCTCAGATAGGTACAATGGCGCGGCTCGCCGACAGGCAAGCGTCGTTATGGTGACCCCATCGGTCCCCCCGCAACGATTACCCGTGAACCTGGTCAGAGCCGGAAGGCAGCAGCCACAGCGGGAACATTGTGTGCCGGGGTGTGGCTGGTGGGGTTACCACCTTAACGAACAATCGCACGCTTCAATCGAACTGCATGGGTTTCGCCCACTGCGGTTTTTTTGTGTCTGCGATTTATGAATCCGACACAAATCTCCTGTAGGAGTGAGCCTGCTCGCGATGGCGGTGGATCAGTTAATTCATTATTGGCTGACAGGACGCCATCGCGAGCAGGCTCACTCCTACAAGGGGTTATGGGGTGGCTTCGGAGGACCCGGTGTAGAGCCGGATAATCTGATCAATCTCCCCCGACATTTTCATCCGCAGCAACGTGCGCAATATCCGTTGCACCGGCACCTTTGGGTCATTCCGCACATAGCAGCCGACCTTCTGCTCCTGCAACACCGCTACCCCTTGCAGTTGTTGCTCCGGCATCAAGCGCTGGTTAAACCAGTCCAGCGTCCACTGATTACTCACCGCATAGCGATAACGCCCGGCCAGCAGTTTCTCCAGCACCTGCTCCTGATTGCGCGCATCTTCGCGTTGCAGCCGATCAGTATCAAACAGCGGTTGCAGGGTAGGGTAGGTGTAGCCCAGAACGGTGCCGATGGATTGGCGGGGCAAATGCGCGGGGACGACACTGGCAGGTTGATCCTGGCGGCTGATCAACAGATCGCGCTGGAAGAACAACGGCAGACTCCAGATGTAATCCCCCGACTGATTCGGCAGCCACGACTGTGCGGCATAGCAGCGCACGTCGATCTCGCCATGTTCCATGGCGCTCTGCACGCGGGCGCGGGGCAGGACGTGGAACTCGGCCGGTACGCCGACCTGCGTGGCCAGGCTGAGCAACAGGTCATAGAGGATGCCTTGCGTGGGTCGGCCGCGTTCGTATTGCACCATCGGCATCGCCCAGCTGTCAGGCATGGCGAAGCGCAACGGGGTTTCCGCTGCCGTCACGTTCAGGCTGATTCCCAGCAACGCCCCCACGGCCCACCGCATAAACGCTCCGGTAATTCCCGCTCCCGAGCCGATAAAAGCCTCTGCTGATGCAGCTTAGCCATATTAGACGAGGACACCGGATGCAATTTTGCCCTTGCTCCGCTAGCATTAGCCGCTTCAGCTTCCTTCGTTGCGACGGTTTTCGATGAGTTATCAGGTTCTTGCACGTAAATGGCGTCCGCGCTCGTTCCGCGAAATGGTCGGCCAGACCCATGTGCTCAAGGCTCTGATCAATGCCTTGGACAGCCAGCGGCTGCACCACGCGTACCTGTTCACCGGTACGCGCGGGGTGGGTAAAACCACGATTGCGCGGATCATTGCCAAATGCCTGAACTGTGAGACAGGTATCACTTCCAGCCCGTGCGGCGAGTGCTCGGTGTGCCGTGAAATCGACGAGGGTCGTTTCGTCGACCTGATCGAGATCGACGCCGCGAGCCGCACCAAGGTCGAAGACACCCGTGAACTGCTCGACAACGTGCAGTACGCGCCAAGCCGTGGGCGCTTCAAGGTCTACCTGATCGACGAAGTGCACATGCTTTCCAGCCATTCCTTCAATGCGCTGCTGAAAACTCTCGAAGAACCGCCGCCGTACGTCAAGTTCATCCTCGCGACCACTGATCCGCAGAAACTTCCGGCAACGATTTTGTCGCGCTGCCTGCAGTTCTCGCTGAAGAACATGACGCCGGAGCGCGTGGTCGAGCATTTGACCCACGTCCTGACCGCCGAAAACGTGCCGTTCGAAGACGATGCACTGTGGTTGCTCGGTCGCGCCGCTGACGGTTCGATGCGTGACGCCATGAGTCTGACCGATCAGGCGATTGC
Source organism: Pseudomonas sp. CH61 (assembly GCF_059429415.1). Lineage (NCBI taxonomy): Bacteria > Pseudomonadati > Pseudomonadota > Gammaproteobacteria > Pseudomonadales > Pseudomonadaceae > Pseudomonas > Pseudomonas sp. CH61. Next base: position 1,317,824 of record NZ_CM182098.1, read on the forward strand.
CTTCGGTGAAGGCAAGGTGCTCGCCACCGACGTACGGGCGATGCTCGGTACGCTGGATCACGGTCAGGTCTATGACGTTCTGCATTCGTTGATCGAGGGCGATGCCAAGGCGCTGCTCGAAGGCGTGCGTCATCTGGCCGAGCAAGGCCCGGACTGGAACGGCGTGCTCTCGGAAATTCTCAACGTATTGCACCGGGTGGCCATCGCTCAGGCGTTGCCGGAAGGTGTCGACAACGGGCATGGCGACCGTGATCGCGTGCTGGCACTGGCGCAAGCCTTGCCCGCCGAAGATGTGCAGTTCTATTACCAGATGGGCCTGATCGGTCGCCGCGATTTGCCGCTGGCGCCGGATCCGCGCGGTGGTTTCGAAATGGTCCTGCTGCGGATGCTCGCCTTCCGGCCGGCAGATACGGCGGACGCCCCGAGGCAACCGCTAAAGCCAGTGGGGATCAGCCAGGCCACAGTTGATTCCGCAAACTCCGTGGCTGCCGCGCCTAAGCCTGCGCCGGTAGTCGCTGCGGCTGTTGCGCCGGCTCCAGCTCCGGCACCCGTGGCAGCACCAGCACCAGCACCAGCTCCCGAGCCCGCGCCGGTTGCTCCTGTTGCCGCGCCAGAACCTGAGCCTGCGCCTGTCGTTGCCGAAGCCGTCGTCGACCTGCCGTGGAATGACCCGGTAGAGCCCGAGGCGGAGCCAGAGCCCGAACCCGCGCAGCAACCCGCCGTCGAACCGGTGCTGGAAACCACCGCCGAGCAACCCGAGTTGCCGCCGATGCCGTTGCCGACCCCGGACAGCGTCGTTCCGGAAGCTCCAGAACGGGCCGCCGTACCGATTCCCGAGCCGTCGGTCGCCGAGGTCGATGCCGCCACGCCGGGCATGGACATGGACGACGAGCCGCCGCTGGATGAGGATTACATCGAACCGGACATGGATTCGGCGTACAGCTACCTCGACGAGTTGGCCAGCGAACACGCCGCTGATCCCGAACCGGAACCCGAGCCAGAACCGGCTGCGGCACCGGCCACTGGCTTGGCGTTGCAATGGCTGGAGCTGTTCCCGAAACTGCCGATCTCCGGCATGACCGGCAGCATCGCCGCCAACTGCACATTGATCGCGGTCGATGGCGATCATTGGCTGATGCATCTTGACCCGGCGCACAGCGCACTGTTCAACGCCACGCAGCAGCGACGTCTGAACGATGCGTTGAACCAGTTCCACGGTCGCACGCTGAGCCTGACCATCGAACTGATCAAGCCCGAGCAGGAAACCCCGGCCCAGGCCGCGTCCCGTCGCCGCGCCAACCGTCAGCGCGAAGCGGAAGAGTCGATTCACGGCGATCCGTTCATCCAGCAGATGGTTCAGCAGTTCGGCGCGGTGGTGCGACACGATACTATTGAACCTGTCGACGCCTTGGTCGCCCAAGGCTAATAACTGAAGGTGCCCGGCCTCGCTGGCCGGGCGCTGTTTTGATCCAAGTACTTTGAGGTGATTCCCATGATGAAAGGTGGCATGGCCGGCCTGATGAAGCAGGCGCAGCAGATGCAGGAAAAAATGGCCAAGATGCAGGAAGAACTGGCCAACGCCGAAGTCACCGGTAAGGCCGGCGGCGATATGGTCACCGTGGTGATGACCGGTCGTCACGACGTCAAAAGCGTGAGCATCGACCCAAGCCTGGTTGAAGGCATGAGCGAAGACGACAAAGAGATGCTGGAAGCGGTCATTGCTTCCGCCGTCAACGACGCAGTGCGCAAGATCGAAAAGAACAGCCAGGACAAAATGGGCAACATGACCGCCGGCATGAACCTGCCAGCCGGTATGAAACTGCCATTCTGATTCGCCATTCGGCGGCAGATGAGCTACACAAAATGCCAGGCCTTGTGCCTGGCATTTTTGTTTCCGACTGATCGTTCCCACGCTCTGCGTGGGAATGCAGCCCGGGACGCTCCGCGTCCCAAGTACAGAGCCGAACGCGGAGCGTCCGCTGCGGCATTCCCACGCGGAGCATGGGAACGATCAGCCCCGGCACCTGAATAAACATCGAACGCGCAAAAGCCACAACGGTCTGCTCCCTATACCCGCTGAATTCACTATTCACAGGAGACGCTGACATGTCCGACCCTCTTACCCTCAACCAACGCTTCGTCCTCGCCTCGCGCCCGGTCGGCGCGCCGACCCCGGAAAACTTCCGCCTCGAACGCGAAGCGCTGCCCGATCTTGCGGACGGCGAAATACTGCTGAAAACCCTCTACCTGTCCCTCGATCCCTACATGCGCGGGCGCATGAGTGACGCGCCGTCCTACGCCGCGCCGGTGCAAATCGGCGAAGTGATGACCGGTGGCGCGGTCAGCCGTGTCGAGGACTCGCGTCATCCGAAGTTTCATAAAGGCGATCTGGTGGTCGGCGCCACCGGTTGGCAAAGCCACAGCATCAGCGACGGACGCAATATCATTCCGATCCCGGCCGGTCTGCCGAGCCCGTCGATGGCGCTGGGCGTGTTGGGCATGCCGGGGATGACCGCGTACATGGGCTTGATGGACATCGGTCAGCCTAAAGAAGGCGAAACGCTGGTCGTGGCTGCGGCTTCCGGCGCGGTGGGCTCGGTGGTCGGCCAAGTGGCGAAGATCAAAGGCCTGCGCGCGGTCGGCGTGGCCGGCGGTGCCGACAAATGCAAATACGTGGTCGAAGAGCTGGGTTTTGACGCCTGCATCGATCACAAGGCGCCCGATTTCGCCGAGCAACTGGCCAAGGCCTGTCCCGATGGCATCGACATCTATTACGAGAACGTCGGTGGTCATGTGTTCGATGCGGTAGTGCCGCTGCTTAACGCCAAGGCGCGCATTCCGTTGTGCGGTCTGATCGCCGGTTACAACGCCTCCGAAGCGCCGCAAGGCCCGGATCGTCTGCCAATACTGCAACGCACACTGCTGACCAAACGCGTGCGTATTCAGGGCTTTATCGTCTTCGACGACTACGGAGATCGGCAGCCGGAATTCATCAGCCACATGGTGCCGTGGGTGCGCGACGGCAAGGTGAAGTTCCGCGAGGACGTGGTCGATGGCCTGGAGCGGGCGCCCGAGGCGTTTATCGGTCTGCTGGAGGGGCGCAACTTCGGCAAACTGGTGGTGAAGGTCGCCCAGGACTGAGTATTTGACGCTGGCCAGAGGCGCGGGTATAAACCGCGTCTCGTTGTTTTGTCGGACTTTTTACCCATGAGCTTCAGCCCTTTGATTCGCCAACTGATCGACGCGCTGCGCACCTTGCCGGGCGTGGGTCAGAAAACCGCCCAGCGCATGGCGTTGCAGATGCTCGAGCGTGACCGCAGCGGCGGTTTGCGTCTGGCCCAGGCCCTCAGCCAAGCTATGGAAGGGGTCGGTCACTGCCGTCAGTGCCGCACGCTGACCGAAGATGACCTGTGCCCGCAATGCGCCGATACCCGCCGTGACGATACGTTGCTGTGTGTGGTGGAAGGGCCGATGGATGTCTATGCGGTCGAACAGACTGGCTTCCGTGGCCGCTACTTTGTGCTCAAGGGGCATTTGTCGCCGCTCGATGGTCTGGGGCCTGAGGCGATCGGCATTCCGCAGTTGATGACGCGGATCGAAGAGGCGGGGACTTTTGCTGAAGTCATTCTCGCGACCAACCCGACGGTGGAAGGTGAGGCGACGGCGCATTACATCGCGCAGTTGCTGAGCAACAAAGGCCTGATCGCTTCGCGGATTGCCCACGGCGTGCCGTTGGGGGGTGAGCTGGAGCTGGTCGATGGCGGCACGCTGGCGCATTCGTTTGCCGGGCGGAAACCGATTTCCCTTTAAGTTATGTAGCGTTTGATTTGACGCCTTCGCGAGCAGGCTCGCTCCCACATTGGTTTTGTTTCGATCACGAATCCATTGTGGGAGCGAGCAGGCTCGCGAATGGCGCACCTCGGTCAATCTGATTCACACAATTGAGTTGAAAACCAAGCAAGCGCTCGGTTAAGTTCGGCGAACCCTTCCGTGGAGCTCGCCCATGCCTGCCTTTCAGGAATACTTCGATCCCAGCCATCAATTGGTCCGCGACAGCGTCAGGCGCTTCGTCGAGCGCGAGATCCTGCCGGACATCGATCAGTGGGAAGAAGCCGAAAGCTTCCCCCGCGAGCTGTACCTGAAGGCGGGCGCGGCGGGCATCCTCGGCATTGGCTATCCCGAAGCGCTGGGAGGCAGCCATGAAGGCGATCTGTTCGCCAAGGTTGCCGCCAGCGAGGAGTTGATGCGCTGCGGCTCTGGCGGCCTGGTAGCGGGGCTCGGCTCGCTGGACATCGGTCTGCCGCCGATCGTCAAATGGGCGCGTCCCGAAGTCCGCGACCGCGTTGTGCCGCAAGTGCTCAGCGGCGAGAAGATCAGCGCCCTGGCGGTCACCGAGCCCGGCGGCGGCTCCGACGTTGCCAACCTGCAAACCCGCGCCGTGCGTGACGGTGACTGCTATCGCGTCAGCGGCAGCAAAACCTTTATCACCAGTGGCGTACGCGCTGATTTCTACACCGTCGCGGTGCGTACCGGTGCGCCGGGTTTCGGCGGTATCAGCCTGTTGCTGATCGAGAAGGGCACGCCGGGCTTCACCGTTGGCCGTCAGTTGAAGAAAATGGGCTGGTGGGCGTCGGACACCGCCGAATTGTTCTTCGACGATTGCCGCGTGCCTGTGGGAAATCTGATTGGCGCCGAGAATATGGGTTTCGTCTGCATCATGGGCAACTTCCAGAGCGAACGGCTGGCGTTGGCGCTGATGGCCAACATGACCTCACAGCTTGCGCTGGAGCAAAGCCTGAAGTGGGCGCGCGAGCGCGAAGCGTTTGGCAAGCCGATCGGCAAATTTCAGGTGATCAAGCATCGCCTCGCCGAAATGGCGACTGCGCTGGAAGTCTCACGCGAATTTACTTACCGGCAAGCGGCGAAGATGGCGGCGGGGCAGAGTGTCATCAAGGAAATCTCCATGGCGAAGAACTTTGCCACCGACACGTCGGACCGGATCACCACCGAGGCGGTGCAGATTCTTGGCGGGCTCGGTTACATGCGCGAGAGTCTGGTGGAACGGCTGTATCGGGATAACCGCATCTTGTCGATTGGCGGCGGGACGCGGGAGGTGATGAACGAGATCATCAGCAAACAGATGGGGCTTTAGGTTTTGCGGTGAGGCTGCCGGCCCCTTCGCGAGCAGGCTCGCTCCCACAGGAGAATGCATTCCAATGTGGGAGCGAGCCTGCTCGCGAAAGCGGTCTGACAGGCGCTACTTACTTATCAGTCAGGGCAAACTGCGTCAGGCAGAACGTCGGAATGCCCATGTCCTCAAGGCGCTGCGACCCGCCCAGCTCCGGCAAGTCAATAATCGCCGCCGCCTCATGTACCCGCGCGCCCATGCGGCGAATCAGGTTGGCTGCCGCAATCAGCGTGCCGCCCGTGGCAATCAAATCATCGAACATCACTACCGAATCGCCTTCGCACAGGCTGTCGGCGTGCACTTCCAGAAACGCTTCGCCGTACTCGGTCGCGTAACCTTCGGCCAATACGTCCGCCGGCAGTTTGCCTTGCTTGCGAAACAGCACCAGCGGCTTGTTCAACTGATAGGCCAGCACCGAGCCGATCAGAAAACCGCGGGCGTCCATCGCACCGATGTGGGTGAAATCGGCTTCCACATAGCGGTGGGCGAAGCTGTCCATCACCAGGCGCAGGGCCTTGGGCGATTGAAACAGCGGGGTGATGTCGCGAAAGATCACGCCCGGTTTCGGGAAGTCGATCACAGGGCGGATAAGCGATTTGATGTCGAAGGAGTCGAAGACCATCGTCGAGGTGTCCTGGCAGGGCTGCAAACGGCGCAGTATACCCGCGGCTGAAACGCTTCGCTCAACCGCGGATCGACATTAACCCTCGAGTGAGCCACCGGCCAGCGCGCAGAGCTGGATCGGGTCGAGGATGTGAATCTCCTTGCCCTCGGCGGCGATCAGCTCGTTTTGCTGGAAGCGCGTGAACACGCGCGACACCGTTTCCACGGCCAGGCCGAGGTAGTTGCCGATTTCATTGCGCGACATGCTCAGGCGGAACTGATTGGCCGAGAAGCCGCGAGCGCGGAAGCGTGCGGACAGGTTAACCAGGAAGGTGGCGATGCGCTCATCAGCGGTTTTCTTCGACAGCAGCAACATCATTTGCTGGTCATCGCGGATTTCCCGGCTCATCACGCGCATCAACTGGCGACGCAGTTGCGGCAGTTGCAGGGCCAGTTCGTCGAGGCGTTCAAACGGGATTTCGCAGACCGAGGTGGTTTCCAGTGCCTGCGCCGACACCGGGTGTTTCTCGGTGTCCATGCCGGACAGACCAACCAGTTCGCTCGGCAGGTGGAAACCGGTGAGCTGTTCTTCGCCGCTGTCGCTCAGGCTGAAGGTTTTCAGGGCGCCGGAGCGTACTGCATAAACGGAATCGAACGTGTCGCCCTGGCGGAACAGGAACTCGCCTTTTTTCAGCGGGCGGCCGCGTTTAACGATTTCGTCCAGCGCATCCATGTCTTCCAGATTCAGAGAAAGTGGCAGGCAGAGAGGGGCCAGGCTGCAATCCTTGCAATGGGCCTGGTTATGAGCGCGCAGTTTAACTGGCTCGGACATTTCTTTAATCCTTGTGGGAAAACACACATAAGCCGTAAGGGTAACCCACGGGAGGACATTCAGGCCAGTCTGGGGCGACTTTGCCCTACAGCCATAAAGCCACAGGGCCAGCAGCCGATAAACAGGTATCAAAGTGCATACAAGGAACGAATCGATGGCCGCCATTGGCACGCTGGGCCCCGGTAGCAGCGACGTTGCGGCCATGCCGGAAACGTTTAAAACCTCTTTAAACAACGCACGTGACCCAGAGTCGACCGAAGAGGCAACCCCGACCTTGGTCGAGGGCGTCAAAGTGTCGCTGTCCGGTGCGTCGATCGCAAAATCTGCCGGTGTCGGTGGTGAAAACAGCGACATCGACGACAGCGGGTTGCCGGAGAACATCCAGCAATTGCTGAAGATGATCCGCAAACTGCAAAAAGAAATTGCCGAGAAAAAGGCGCTCATCGAAGCGGTCATGGCCGACAAGCGCCTCTCCAACGAAGAAAAGATCATCAAAACCGCCGCGCTGCGCGGCGCCATCGCCGCGTTGAATACCGGTCTGATCACGGCCAATCTTGCTTTATCGAAAGTGGTGGGGCAGTCGGGCCTGACCGCGGATCAGAATATGAAAGTCGGTTCGCTGCTGATGAAAAACTAAATCACCCGCGAAAAACGCTGGCGGTTCTGCTGTTCCAGGTACGCATCGAACACCATGCACACCGAGCGCACCAACAGGCGTCCCGCCGGCAATACTTCAATCCGTTCGCGATCCAGCGCAATCAGGCCATCGCTAGCCATGCCTTGCAGTTGCGGCCACAGCGCGCCGAAGTAACCCTGAAAATCGATGTTGAACTGCTGCTCGATCTCGGCGAATTGCAGGCTGAAGTTGCAGATCAGTTGCTGGATCACCGCACGACGCAAGCGATCATCGGCGTTGCACACCAGGCCCCGACTGGTCGCCAGTTGCGCGGCGGCGAGGGTGTTCTGGTACTCGTTGAGATCGCTGCTGTTCTGGCAGTACAGGTCGCCGATCTGGCTGATCGCGGAAACCCCCAGACCAATCAGATCGCAATGACCGTGGGTGGTGTAACCCTGGAAGTTGCGTTGCAGGGTTTCCTCCTCTTGGGCAATGGCCAGCTCATCGTCGGGCAGGGCAAAGTGGTCCATGCCGATATAGCGATAGCCAGCGGCGGTGAGCTGTTCGATGGTGCGTTCGAGCATTTCCAGTTTCTGCGCGGGCGCCGGCAACTCATTGCCATTGATCCGCCGCTGCGGCATGAAACGCTCCGGCAGGTGCGCATAGTTGAACACCGAGAGTCGGTCCGGTTGCAGACTGATGACTTCTTCGACTGTGCGGGCGAAGTTTTCCGGGGTCTGTTTGGGCAAGCCGTAGATCAAGTCGATATTGATCGAGCGAAATTGCAGGGTGCGCGCGGCATCGATCACCGCGCGGGTTTCTTCCAGACTCTGCAGGCGATTGATCGCGCGCTGCACCGCAGGATCGAGATCCTGCAGGCCGATGCTGACCCGGTTGAAACCGAGTTCGCGCAGCAGGCCCATGGTCGACCAGTCGGCTTCGCGCGGGTCGATCTCGATGCCGTAGTCGCCGGAGTCGTCATCCAGCAGATTGAAATGCTTGCGCAGGTGCGCCATCAACTGCCGCAGTTCGTCGTGGCTGAGAAAGGTCGGCGTGCCGCCACCAAAGTGCAGTTGCTCGACTTTCTGTGCCGGGTCGAGATGACAGGCGATCAGCTGGATTTCCTGCTCCAGTCGTTGTAGATATGGCGCCGCGCGACCTCGGTCCTTGGTGATGACCTTGTTGCAGGCGCAGTAGTAGCAAATGTTCGCGCAGAACGGCACATGCACGTACAGCGACAACGGGCGCAAAGCCTTGCGGCTGTCGCGCAGGGCATGGAACAGGTCGAAGGTGCCGACCTGACCGTGAAATTGCACGGCCGTCGGATAGGAGGTGTAGCGCGGCCCCGCCAGGTCGTAGCGGCGGATCAGATCAGAGTCCCAACGAATGGCGTCGAGCATGCGGGCATTCCCCCGGATAGGCTGGCAGTGTGAGCGAGTCTATCGGGGTGCGGCGATGGGGCTGTTGATTTGCATCAACGGGGAGAGGTGTGGTGTTAGTGCGGGCCTCTTCGCGAGCAGGCTCGCTCCCACATTGGATCGGTGGTGCAACACAAATCCCCTGTGGGAGCGAGCCTGCTCGCGAAGGCCGCGCCGCCGATCTAATGGCCCATCAGCCAATGTTGATGTGGGCCGGGTAATGTCCAGATACCAAAGAGGATCACCAGCAATCCACCGGCCATGCGCACGCTGCGTTTGCGCAAAATGGCGGTCACGCGTTCTGCCGCAAGGCCCGTGGCGAGCAATACCGGCCAGGTGCCGAGGCCAAAAGCGAGCATCAACAACGCACTGTCCAGCGCATTGCCCTGACTCGCCGACCACAGCAACGTGCTGTAAACCAGTCCGCAGGGCAGCCAGCCCCACAACGCACCCAGCAATAACGCACGAGGCAGACTCGACACCGGCAGTAGGCGGTTGGCGACGGGCTGAATGTAGCGCCACAAACCGCGTCCAAGACTTTCAATGCGCGTCAGCCCGCTCCACCAGCCGGCCAGATACAAACCCATGGCAATCAGCAGCAGCCCGGCCAGCACGCGCATGAACAGCGCCGCCGGACTGTTGGCCACCGCCCATCCCGCCAGTCCGATCAGCAATCCCGCCGTGGCATAACTGAGAATCCGCCCGAGGTTATACGCCAGCAGCAAACGAAAGCGTCGGCTGCGCTGTTCCTTGGGAATCGCCAGGGTCAGCGCGCCCATCAATCCGCCGCACATGCCCAGGCAATGACCGCCGCCGAGCAGGCCGAGGATCAATGCCGAGACCAGCAATGGCGCCAGTTCAAGCATGGGGTGGGGCCTTGTCGTCCGGTTTGCTGGCGTTGGCTTCGTCCACCGCCGCGGTGTGGTTCGGATCCTGATCATCGAACAGGATGCTGTGCGCCGGGCCGTCGAGGTCGTCGTACTGACCGCTGTCCACTGCCCAGAAAAAAATGTACACGGCGATGGCCACGATCAGCAGGGCGGCCGGGATCATCACGTAAAGAGCTGGCATCGGTACTCCAGGCGCCCGCGCGGCTCAGGCCGGCAGCGGGCGGGTTTGCGAGCGGGTGCTGGCGGGCGGCGGACTCGGCAGGCGAGTCAGGCGCAGGGCATTGAGCACCACGGTCAACGAACTGATCGACATGCCGACGGCGGCCCACACCGGAGTGATCCAGCCGAGGGCGGCGAACGGCAACATGAGGCCATTGTACAGCGCCGCCCACAGCAGGTTCTCGATGATTACCCGGCGGGTGCGGCGCGCCAGCGTGAAAGCCTGGACCAGTGCGTCGAGGCGGTTGGACAGCAGCACCGCATCAGCACTGGTTTTCGCCAGATCGGTGGCCGAGCCCATGGCGACACTGATGTCGGCCGCCGCGAGCACCGGCACATCATTGACGCCGTCACCGAGCATCAGCACCTTGCGACCTTCCTTGTGCAGTTGTTGCAGCACTTGCAGTTTGTCGTCCGGGCGCAAGCCGCCACGGGCCTCATCAATGCCCAGTTCCGCCGCCACACTGGCGACCATCGGCGAGCTGTCGCCGGACAAGAGCAGCGTCCGCCAGCCACGCGCCTTGCACGCGGCGAGCAGCGCCGGGGCGTCGTCACGCAAGCGATCGTCGAGGACGAACCACGCCAGTGGCCCTTGAGTGTCGCCGAGCAGCAGCCATTGGCCGGCCTCGTCCGGCATCGACGGTGTTGCAGTGCCGCTGAGGGCGCAGACAAATTCTGCCTGGCCGATGCGCAAACGCTGTCCGCCCACCAAGCCTTCAAGGCCAAGCCCCGGCGTGCTGTGGACCTCTTCAGCAGCCAGTGGCGCACGGCCAAAGGCGCGGGCAATCGGGTGTTCCGAACGGTTTTCCAAAGCGGCGGCGAGGCTCAGGCATTCATCGCTGTCATGCGCGCCGAGTGGGCGAATCGAGCGCAGCACCAATCGGCCTTCGGTGAGGGTGCCAGTCTTGTCGAAGATCACCGTGTCGATCTGATTCAAGCCTTCCAGCACATGACCACGGGTCAGCAGCAAACCAAGTTTATGCAGGGTGCCGGTGGCGGCGGTGAGGGCGGTCGGCGTTGCCAGCGACAGTGCGCACGGGCAGGTGGCAACCAGCATGGCGAGGACAATCCAGAATGCTCGCGACGAATCCAGTTCCCACCACAACAGGCCAATGGCGGCCGCCGCGATCAGCGATAACAGCAAAAACCATTGCGCGGCACGGTCGGCGATTTCCGCCAGTCGCGGTTTTTCCGCCTGGGCGCGGTCGAGCAAGCGAACGATGGCGGACAGGCGCGTATCTTGACCCAGTGCCTGAACTTCCACGGTCAACGCGCCTTCGACATTGAGTGTGCCGGCGGTGACCGAGTCGCCGGGTACGCGCGGTTGCGGCAGGTATTCGCCGGTGAGCAGCGATTCGTCAATGCTCGACTGGCCATCGATGATTTTGCCATCCGCCGGCAGAATCGAGCCGGCCTGCACCAGAATCCGCTCGCCGAGGCGTAATTCGCTGAGCAGGATGCGTTCGCTCTGGCCGTTGTTGTCCAGTCGCAGACACGATGCCGGCAACAGATTGACCAGTTGCGCCGTTGCGGCGGCAGTTCGCTCGCGGGCACGGCGCTCCAGATAACGCCCAGCGAGCAGAAACAGCGCGAACATGCCGACCGCGTCGAAATACAGCTCGCCAACCCCGGTGATCGAGGTCCAGATCCCGGCAATGTAGGCGCTGCCGATCGCCAGCGACACCGAAACATCCATGGTCAGGTGACGTGTGCGCAGATCGCGCATCGCCCCTTTGAAGAACGGCGCGCAACTGTAGAACACGATCGGCGTGGTCAGGAACAGCGCGACCCAGCGCAGGATCGTGTGCAGCTCGGGGCTGAGGTCTATGTTGAATTCCGGCCAGGTGGCCATGGTCGCCATCATTGCCTGAAACCACAGCAGACCGGCGACACCGAGCTGGCGCAGGGCGAGGCGGTTTTCGCTGGCCAGTTGTTCGCTGGCGCGGTCGGCCTGATACGGGTGGGCGGCGTAACCGATGTGACGCAGTTCGGCTAGGATCTGGCTGAGCGGCAATTGCGCGTCGGCCCAACTCACATGCAAACGATGGTTGGACAGGTTCAGCCGCGCGTCGGCCACGGCGGGCAACGTGCGCAGGTGTTTTTCGATCAGCCAGCCGCAGGCGGCGCAACTGATGCCTTCCATCAACAGCGTGGTTTCGGCTAGTTCACCTTCGCGACGAACGAAGGGTTGCTGCACATCGGCGCGGTCGTACAGCGCCAGTTCGTCGGTCAGTTGCACCGGCAATGCTTCAGGGTTGGCCGAGGCTTCGCTGCGGTGTTGGTAATAGCTTTCCAGACCACCGGCGACGATGGCCTCGGCCACGGCCTGACAGCCCGGGCAGCAGAATTCGCGGGACTCCCCGAGCACGACGGCGGTGAAGCGGCTGCCGGACGGGACGGGCAGGGCGCAGTGGTAGCAGGGGAGTGGGGTAGTCATGGCATCGTTGAGGGGGTAAGCCCTTGCATTGGAGTTGTCCGCTTACCCTCACCCCAGCCCTCTCCCGGAGGGAGAGGGAGCCGATCGGTGCGAGCCTGGATTTTCACTGTCATACACAAAACGTGCAAACACTCGAGATCAGTCCCCTCACCCGGAGAGAGAGGGAGCCGATCGGTGTGAGCCTGGATTTTCACTGTCATACACAAAACGTGCAAACACTCGAGATCAGTCCCCTCACCCGGAGAGAGAGGGAGTCGATCGGTGTGAGCCTGGATTTTCACTGTCATACACAAAACGTGCAAACACTCGAGATCAGTTCCCTCTCCTGGGGGAGAGGGCTAGGGTGAGGGGGCTTTTGAAGTTGTTTACTTCTTCAAGTCTTCGGCACCTTGCAGCGGCTCATCACCCAGCAGCAGATCCTTGTCATGGCTGACCAGCTCTTCTTCGAACATGCGCCACACATGATCATCCTGACTACCGAGCAGTTCAACAAAGCGACGACCCTCAACCTTGTCACCCAACTGACCAATATAACGGCCGGTTTCGCTTTCGCTGCGAGTCAGAACAATCTTGCGATCCTTCTCCGGCTGCGTCGGCGAGATCAGATTCAATTCCAGCGTCTTTGGCTGACTGTCACCGCTCAAACGCAAATCAACTTCACCGGTCATGCCATCCAGATGCACCGCCGCACGCATCTTCAGGTTCTGCGCCAACAGCTCACGATCCAGCGAACGGTTGATGCCTTTGCCAGCCTCGTAGTAGTTGTCGTTGACCAGGTTGTCCGGGTTGTTCACCGCGATGGTCACCATGGACAGGGTCAGGGTCACCGAACAGGCCAGAATCCCGATGATGATCCATGGCCATAGGTGCTTGTACCAAGGACTTGCGGCGTTTGCTGCGGGCATGTTCAGTTCTCTCAGCGGATTTGTGGGCCGATGAATCGGCTCTTGGCTTCAACGTGGACGCTGTCATCATCGGCATCCTTGAGGAGGAATTTCACCTCGTTGGTGCTCGATGGCAGTTGTTCCGGCGCGCTCGACAACTCGACCGGCATGCTGACGATGTCGCCGGCCGCGACCTTGATCTCGCGCTTGCCTTGCAGGCGCAGATCCGGCAAGCCGGCGGCTTCCAGCAAGTAGGTGTGGTCGCGCTGATCCTTGTTCATGATCTTCAGGCTGTAGACGTTTTCGATCCGGCCTTCGGCGTTTTCGCGGTACAGCACGCGGTCCTTGCTGACGTCAAAACCGACCAGCGAACGCATGAAGAACGCAGTGACCAAGAGGCTGATCATCGCCAGCAACACCACGGCGTAGCCGATCAGGCGTGGCCGCAGTTTATGGGTTTTCTGCCCGGACAGGTTGTGTTCGGTGGTGTAGCTGATCAGGCCACGCGGGTAATCCATCTTGTCCATGATGCTGTCGCAGGCATCGATGCACGCGGCGCAGCCGATGCATTCGATCTGCAGGCCGTCGCGGATGTCGATACCGGTCGGGCAGACCTGAACACACATGGTGCAATCGATGCAGTCACCGAGGCCTTGGGCCTTGTAATCGATGCCTTTCTTGCGCGGACCACGGCTTTCGCCGCGACGTGGATCGTAGGAGACGATCAGCGTGTCCTTGTCGAACATCACGCTCTGGAAGCGCGCATATGGACACATGTAGATGCACACCTGCTCGCGCAACCAGCCGGCGTTGCCGTAGGTGGCGAGGGTGAAGAAACCGACCCAGAAATACGACCAGCCATCGGCTTGCCCTGTGAAGAACTCGAAAACCAGTTCACGGATCGGCGAAAAGTAGCCGACGAAGGTCATGCCGGTGACAAAACCGATCAGCAGCCACATCGAATGTTTGGCGGCTTTGCGTAGAAACTTGTTGGCACTCATCGGCGCCTTGTCGAGCTTGATGCGCTGGTTACGGTCGCCTTCGGTGACCTTCTCGCACCACATGAAAATCCACGTCCACACGCTTTGCGGGCAGGTGTAACCGCACCAGACGCGGCCGGCATACACGGTGATGAAGAACAGGCCGAACGCGGCAATGATCAACAGGCCCGAGAGCAGGATGAAGTCCTGCGGCCAGAAGGTGGCGCCGAAAATGAAGAACTTGCGCTCCGGCAGGTTCCACCACACGGCCTGATGACCGCCCCAGTTCAGCCACACCGTGCCGAAATACAGCAGGAACAATGCCGCGCCGCCCATCATCCGCAGATTGCGGAACAGGCCGGTGAACGCGCGGGTGTAGATTTTTTCTCTGGAGGCGTAAAGGTCAACGCTGTTGTTCGCGTTTTTGCTCGGTGGTGTGACGTCGTGTACCGGAATCTGGTTGCTCATCATTGCATCCCACGGCAGTGGAAAAATGCCTCGGTCGATACGTGCCAACCAAGGTCAAAAAGGGGTGTTGCAGTGGCGCAATGATACGCCGGTCGCTCTGGTTCAAGGGTGCGACCTTTGGTCGCGTTGGGTAAAAAACCTGAATGGTGTAGCGAATGCAGCAAAGCCTGATGCAGGTCAATTGACTTGTTGAGTATGGACGGTTTTGGCGTGGCGGCTAATCCAGGGTTCTCAGGGGTGCTCAGTTCGCTGGGGCTGGCCATCGTCAAAAAAGCCCCATCAGTAATCTGGCGGGGCTTTTCACGATCAGCTATTGGCAGCGATCCATGGGTTGATCAGATGAACGCCGCTGAGTTGAAAGTCGGCAACATTACGGGTGACCAGGGTCAGCCCGTGTACAAGCGCAGTGGCGGCAATCAAGGCATCGCATTCATTGCTGCGATCAGGGACGTGCAACTGAGCGCATCGGGTGGCGACGGCGCTATCGACCGAGAGGATTCTTCCCGAGAATGCCGGTTTGACGTGGCGCTCAAGCCAGTTACGCAGCATCCCTCCTTGCGGTGGGTCGCGGCGTTCGATGCGCAGAATGCCGGTTTCCAGTTCCAGTACGGTAATTGCCGATAGATACAGGCTGGCCGGGGCGACGCTGTTTGCCCATGTCACCACTTGTGGGTCGGCTTGGGGTTTTCGTAGTTCGGAGACCACGTTGGTATCGAGTAGAAACATCAGGACAGATCCACACGGCGAGGGGTGATGACGGCGCGCTCGGGTTCGAATTCGATGTCAGGCGCATTCGGCATGACCAGCAGGTCGACGATGCTGGTCTGGCTACCGGTCAGTTTCTGGTATTCCTCGATGCTCAGCAGTACATGGGCAGGCTTGCCACGATCGGTAATGATGACCGGACCCTGATGCGCGGCTTTTTTGGCTGCACTGGTGTCCTGATTGAATTCGCGGCTGGAAATGGTCGTGATGGCCATCATGTTTGGCCTCCAGAGATTCGGGTGTAGAAACGTTACTACCTTGGAGTTTGCGCGGCAATCGAAAAGGTGGATTGCGGACGATAGGTTTATCACTGTCATAACGGCACCGGCGAAAGCGCCCCTGCCGAACGGCGGGGGCGCAGGGTATTGGGCAAATGTTCGCTGTGTTTTGCTGCCCCGTGTCAGGGCAATCGCCCGCCGCCGAGACCGTCCAGACCACCTCCGTTTCCCGGATGGCCAGCGGTGTCTGGCAATGTTGAGCTAGCGGGCGTAGCAGGCGTTTTTACCGGCGTTGCGTGATGATCAGGGCGGGGCTGCAAACGTTTTGGCAATGTGTTTTGGTCATTTTTTGACATGTAGGCTTCATCCTTGAAGGTTGACCCGATGCTGCTCATCGGGGTGAGAAAAACCTACAGGGCAGCTCTCCTCAGGTCTATTGAGCAAACGTTTCAAGTCATGAATGCCAGCATGAAAAAAGGCCCCGCCAATCAATATTGGCGGGGCCTTTTTGTGCTTCAAGCGATGGCCTTACTCGGCGTTCGCTTCCGGTGCTTTTTCACCGTGGGACAGGCTGTAAACATACGCCGCCAGCAGGTGAACCTTGTCGTTGCCTTGCAGTTGTTCCTGCGCCGGCATCTGGCCCTGACGGCCGTAACGGATGGTCTGCTGCAGTTGCGCGAAGCTCGAACCGTAGATGAAAGCACCCGGGTGGGTCAGGTCAGGCGCGCCCATGGCGGGAGTGCCTTTGCCGGCCGGACCGTGGCAGGCCACGCAGTTGGCGGCGAACAGTTTGCCGCCGTTGGCCGGGTCAGCCTTGGTGCCTTCCGGCAGCTTGCGGCCATCCAGGTTGGTCACGACAAACGCTGCCACGTCGGCAACGCCTTGCTCACCAATCACTTCAGCCCAGGCTGGCATCACCGCGTGACGACCGCCCATGATGGTGGTCTTGATGGTTTCCGGCTCGCCACCCCAGCGCCAGTCGGCGTCGGTCAGGTTAGGAAAGCCGTAAGCGCCCTTGGCGTCGGAACCGTGACACACCGAGCAGTTGGAGGCGAACAGACGGCCACCCATTTTCAGCGCTTGCGGATCCTTGGCCACTTCTTCGATTGGCATCGCGGCGAACTTGGCGAAGATCGGACCGAACTTGGCGTCCGAACGGGCCATTTCCTTTTCCCACTCGTGCACGCCGGTCCAGCCGGTCTGGCCGTTGGCGAACGCGGTCTGCTTGTCGTTATCGAGGTAGTTGTAGCCCGGCAGCAGACCTTTCCAGTTGCCCAGGCCCGGGTACAGCACCAGGTAACCCAGGGCAAAAATGATCGTGCCGACAAACAGCATGAACCACCATTTAGGCAGTGGGTTGTCGTACTCCTCGATCCCGTCGAAGGAGTGCCCGACCGTCTCGTCCGTCTGTTCGCTGCGCTGGCCCTTGCGGGTCGACAGCAGCAGCCAGGTCAGGGCGAAGATCGTACCGAGACTGAGGACTGTGACGTACAGACTCCAGAATGTAGTCATTCTTTGTTACTCCTAGAAGCTTGCTCGACGTGCTTGATGGCTTCGGGGTCATCCGCAAAAGGCAACAAGGTCGCGTCTTCAAACTCCGACTTGCGCTTGGGGCTGAACACCCACAAGGCCAGACCGATGAAGGCCACCATCACGACAACGGTGCCCAGGCCACGAATCATCCCGATATCCATCTAATTCACCGTTTGCTTTTGATGATGGTGCCCAGGCCTTGCAGATAGGCCACCAGCGCGTCCATTTCGGTTTTGCCCTTCACGGCGGCCTGTGCACCGGCGATGTCTTCGTCGGTGTAAGGGACGCCGAGGGTGCGCAAGACTTCCATTTTTTTGGCCGTCTCTTTGCCGTCGAGCTTGTTTTCCACGAGGAACGGGTAAGCCGGCATTTTCGACTCAGGGACCACGTTGCGCGGGTTGTACAAGTGCGCACGTTGCCAGTCATCGGAGTAACGACCGCCGACACGGGCCAGATCCGGACCGGTACGTTTGGAACCCCACAGGAACGGGTGATCCCAGACGCTTTCACCGGCGACCGAGTAGTGGCCATAGCGTTCGGTTTCAGCACGGAACGGACGGATCATCTGCGAGTGGCAGCCGACACAACCGTTGGCGATGTAAACGTCGCGGCCTTCCAGCTCCAGCGCCGAACGTGGCTTCATGCCTTCGACCGGCTTGTTGGTGACGTCCTGGAAAAACAGCGGAACGATTTGGGTCAGGCCGCCAATGCTGACGGCGATGACCATGAAGAAGGCCAGCAGGCCAATATTCTTCTCGACAGCTTCATGCTTCATCAGTGAGCTCCAACGACAGCGATCTGGGCGGCGGCTTCGGCTTCAACCGGGTTCGAGGCGCGCACGGTGCGCCAGACGTTGTAAGCCATCAGGAACATGCCGCTGGCGAAGAAAGCACCGCCCAGGGCACGGACGATGTAACCCGGATGGCTGGCTTGCAGCGCTTCAACGAACGAGTAGGTGAGGGTGCCGTCGTCGTTGATTGCACGCCACATCAGGCCCTGAGTGATGCCGTTGACCCACATCGACGCGATGTACAGCACGGTGCCGATGGTCGCGAGCCAGAAGTGCGCGTTGATCAGGCCGACACTGTGCATCTGCGCACGGCCGAACAGACGCGGGATCATGTGGTAGATCGCGCCGATCGAGATCATCGCTACCCAGCCCAGAGCGCCGGCGTGTACGTGGCCGATGGTCCAGTCGGTGTAGTGCGAGAGCGAGTTGACGGTCTTGATCGCCATCATCGGACCTTCGAAGGTCGACATGCCGTAGAACGCCAGCGAGACCACGAGGAAACGCAGGATCGGGTCGGTGCGCAGCTTATGCCAGGCGCCCGACAGGGTCATCATGCCGTTGATCATGCCGCCCCAGCTTGGCGCCAGAAGGATGATCGACATTGCCATGCCCAGCGATTGTGCCCAATCCGGCAGCGCGGTGTAGTGCAAGTGGTGCGGGCCGGCCCAGATGTACAGGGTGATCAGTGCCCAGAAGTGCACGATCGACAAGCGATATGAGTAGATCGGACGTTCGGCCTGTTTCGGCACGAAGTAATACATCATCCCGAGGAAACCGGTGGTGAGGAAGAAGCCCACCGCGTTGTGGCCGTACCACCACTGGATCATCGCGTCGGTCGCGCCGGAGTAGGCAGAGTAGGACTTGAACAGGTTCACTGGCAGCGACATGTGGTTGACGATGTGCAGCATCGCGGTGACGACGATGAACGCACCGTAGAACCAGTTACCGACATAGATGTGCTTGGTTTTGCGCTTGGTGATGGTGCCGAAGAACACCAGACCGTAGGTGACCCAGACAATGGCCAGCAAAATGGCGATCGGCCATTCCAGTTCCGCGTATTCCTTGGTGGTGGTGTAGCCCAGCGGCAAGGTAATGATCGCGCCGACGATCACCGCTTGCCAGCCCCAAAAGGTGAAGGCCGCAAGGCTGTCGGAAATCAGTCGCGTCTGGCAGGTTCGCTGCACGACATAGTAGGAAGTGGCAAATAGTGCACAACCACCGAAGGCGAAAATCACCAGGTTTGTGTGCAACGGGCGCAGGCGTCCAAAGCTCGTCCACGGCAGACCGAAGTTCAACTCCGGCCAGACCAGTTGCGAGGCGATGAAGACACCGAGCCCCATGCCAAGGATCCCCCAGACCACCGTCATGATGGCGAACTGGCGGACTACCTTATAGTTATAAGCAGTCGGACTGATTGCTGTGCTCATTCTAAGGTTCCACGGTTTGGGTGTTTTATTAGGATTAAAATCGGCCGCAAGTATGCAGAGAGCAGGGGGTCATTGCAACGCGCCATGACCTGGGTCAATGCTTTCCAACGCTGATTCTGCGGCCTTTCCATGCGCCGCGTAAGGACAAAATCGGCCTCGGACAAAATGTCGCAGCGGACGAAAAAAGCGAGGGGTTCAGGTCGCTTGTAACGGGGTGCGTTCAAACGCTCGGTTCGGGTGACGGACGGTAAATGGCACGACAGCCGGTATCTACCGGCGTTTGCGGCCACATCAGTCAGCCGGTTCGCGGAACACAGCAGTCAGCGTTGACCTGGAACCGGCACAAGCCAGTCCGCATCGAGCAAGCGTAGACCCGAATCCGGGGAACCGAAAGGTGAGGGTGTGAAGGGGTGCGACAATGCGTCGCAAAGGGGCTGGATGCTGCCGCACCGAGACAGGTGCGGCAGAGGTGTACGCAATACTTACTTGTTGTTGTCTTCAGTAATCAGTTTTTCTGTATTCAATCCGTGAGATAGGCTGTACACATAAGCGGCGAGCAATTGCACTTTATCGTTACCCAACAGCTCGTTCTGCGCCGGCATGTGGCCCTGGCGACCATGGCGAATGGTCTGCTCGAGTTGAGTCAGGCTGGTGCCATAGATAAACCCGGCCGGATGCGTCAGATTCGGCGCACCCATGGCTTCAGTGCCGTGGCCGGTTGCCCCATGACAGGCTACGCACGTGGTGCTGAACGCCTGTTGTCCGGCTTGCAGGTCAGCCTTGCTGTCGGCGGGCAATGGCAGCCCGGCCAGTTCGTGACGCACATAGGCGGCCACGTTTTTCACCCCGGCCTCGCCCAACACTTCGCCCCAGGCCGGCATCGCCGCCATCCGGCCACCCATGATGGTGGTCTTGATGGTGTCGGCGTCGCCGCCCCAGCGCCAGTCACTGTCGGCGAGGTTAGGGAAGCCGAACGCGCCCTTGGCATCGGAACCGTGGCACACCGAGCAATTGGAAGCGAACAAGCGGCCACCCATTTTCAGTGCCTGCGGATCCTTCGCCACTTCTTCCACCGGCATGGCGGCGAACTTGGCGAAGATCGGCCCGAATTTGGCGTCAGCTTTGTTCATCTCCTTTTCCCACTCGTGGACACCGGTCCAACCATCCTCGTAACCCGGCAGGATGCCCTTCCAGTTGCCCAGGCCCGGATAGAGGATCAGATAGCCCACGGAAAACACCAGCGTGCCGGCGAACAGCATGAACCACCACTGCGGCAGCGGGTTGTCGTACTCCTCGATGCCGTCGAAGCTGTGGCCCATGGTCTGGTCGACGCTGCCCTTGGTTTCGCCCCGGCGGGTGCCGATCAGCAGCCACGTCAGGCCGATCAGGCTGCCGATGGTCAGTACGCAGATCCACGTACTCCAGAAGGTGGTCATGGCCGGGTACTCCTTGTTTCATTTGCTTGGGTTGTTTCGGCTTGCGGTTCGTCGGCGAACGGCAGCAGACGTGCTTCGGCAAACTCCGGGGTGCGCTTGCGGTTGAACACCCAAAGCGTCAAACCGACGAAGGCGACGAACACCACGACCGTGCCGAGGCCACGAATCAGGCCTGCACTCATTTCAATGATCATCGTGCTCACCTCTTGCTCTTGATCGCAGTGCCGAGCACTTGCAGGTAGGAGACGAGGGCGTCCATTTCGGTCTTGTCCTTGAGGCTGGCCACTGCGCCGCTGATGTCGTCGTCGGTGTACGGCACGCCGAGGGTGCGCATGGTCTTGAGCTTGGTTTCGGTGTGGCTGCTGTCGACCGCTTGCGTAACCAGCCACGGATAGGCCGGCATTTTCGATTCCGGTACGACGTTGCGCGGGTTGTACAAGTGCGCGCGGTGCCAGTCATCCGAGTAACGCGCGCCGACCCGGGCCAGATCCGGACCGGTACGTTTCGAGCCCCAGAGGAACGGGTGATCCCAAACGCTTTCGCCTGCAACCGAGTAGTGCCCGTAGCGCTCGGTTTCGGCGCGGAACGGGCGGATCATCTGCGAGTGGCAACCGACACAGCCTTCGCGGATATAGATGTCGCGGCCTTCCAGTTGCAGCGCGGTGTAGGGCTTCATGCCTTCCACCGGTTTGTTGGTGACGTCCTGGAAGAACAGCGGGACGATCTGGGTCAGGCCGCCGATGCTCACGGCGAACACCATGAGCAACATCAACAGGCCGACGTTCTTTTCAATCGTTTCGTGTTTCATGGCGGACTCCTCAGGCCATCTGCGCGGCAGCAACGACATCAGCAGGCTGCGAGGCCCGCACGGTGCGCCAGGTGTTGTAAGCCATCAGGAACATGCCGCTGAGGAAGATCGCCCCACCAATCAGCCGCACGACGAAGCCTGGGTGGCTGGCCACCAGGGTTTCGACGAAGGAGTAGGTCAGCGTGCCGTCCTCGTTCACCGCGCGCCACATCAGGCCCTGGGCGATGCCGTTGACCCACATCGACGCGATGTAGAGCACGGTGCCGATGGTCGCGAGCCAGAAGTGCGCGTTGATCAAACCGACGCTGTGCATCTGCGCTTTGCCGAAGATTTTCGGGATCATGTGGTACAGCGCGCCGATGGAAATCATCGCCACCCAACCGAGGGCGCCGGCGTGTACGTGGCCGATGGTCCAGTCGGTGTAGTGGGAGAGGGCGTTGACGGTCTTGATCGCCATCATCGGACCTTCGAAGGTCGACATGCCGTAGAACGCCAGCGAGACCACGAGGAAGCGCAGGATCGGGTCGCTGCGCAACTTATGCCAGGCGCCCGAGAGGGTCATCATGCCGTTGATCATGCCGCCCCAGCTCGGTGCCAGCAGAATCAGCGACATCACCATGCCCAGCGACTGTGCCCAGTCCGGCAGCGCGGTGTAGTGCAAGTGGTGCGGGCCGGCCCAGATGTACAGGGTGATCAACGCCCAGAAGTGCACGATCGACAGACGATACGAGTACACCGGACGCTCGGCCTGTTTCGGCACGAAGTAGTACATCATCCCGAGGAAACCGGCGGTGAGGAAAAAGCCTACGGCGTTGTGGCCGTACCACCATTGCACCATCGCGTCGGTTGCACCGGCGTACACCGAGTACGACTTGGTGAAACTCACCGGCAACTCAAGGTTGTTGACGATGTGCAGAATCGCCACGGTGATGATGAACGCGCCGAAGAACCAATTGCCCACATAAATGTGCTTGGTCTTGCGCTGCATGATCGTGCCGAAGAACACGATGGCGTAGGCGACCCAGACGATGGTGATCAGGATATCGATCGGCCATTCCAGCTCGGCGTATTCCTTGGAACTGGTGTAACCCAGTGGCAGGCTGATCGCCGCCAACAGGATCACCAGTTGCCAGCCCCAGAAGCAGAACGCGGCGATTTTTGGCGCAAACAATTGGGTCTGGCAGGTGCGTTGCACCGAGTAGAACGAACTGGCGAACAGCGCACAGCCACCGAACGCGAAGATCACCGCGTTGGTGTGCAGCGGGCGCAGACGGCCGAAACTGGTCCAGGGCAAATTGAAGTTGAGTTCGGGCCAGACCAATTGGGCCGCGAGAAAAACCCCGAGGCCCATGCCGACGATGCCCCACACCACCGTCATAATGGCGAATTGGCGGACCACCTTGTAGTTGTAGGCGGTACTGATAGAAGTGTTCATGGTTCCCCATCCACGGTTCAGCCGAAGTGAGCGCGCGCAAATACGCGGCGAATCCTTCGTCTGGAGTTATAGGCAGACTAAAAGCGAGGCAAGCATGGACAAACAGCACAAGGCCAGTATTGACGGGGATCAATGGGCGCAGTGCGTGCGTGATCATGGGTGGCTTTGGGATGCCGCCCGTGGTGAGGCTGCGGCGACGTTGATCCTTGCTCACGGTGCTGGTGCGCCGATGGATAGCGAGTGGATGAACGACATGGCTGGGCGCCTTGCCGGGCTTGGGGTGAATGTTTTGCGGTTTGAGTTTCCTTATATGGCGCAGCGGCGGGTGGATGGGGTGAAGCGGCCGCCGAATCCTGCGGGGAAATTGCAGGAATGTTGGCGTGAGGTGTATGCCGAGGTGCGGCGTCATGTCGCTGGGGTTTTGGCGATTGGCGGGAAGTCGATGGGGGGGCGGATGGCGAGTCTCTTGGCTGACGAATTGGGCGCTGATGCGTTGGTGTGTCTGGGGTATCCGTTTTATGCGGTGGGGAAGCCGGAGAAGCCGCGGGTTGAGCATTTGGCTTCTTTGCAGACGCGGACGTTGATTGTGCAAGGCGAGCGGGATGCGTTGGGCAATCGTGAGGCGGTTGAGGCTTACGCCTTATCACCGAGTATTGAGGTGACGTGGCTAGCTGCAGGCGATCATGATTTGAAGCCGTTGAAGGTTTCTGGGTTTACCCATGAGCAGCATTTGGCCAGCGCCGCCGAGCGTGTGAGCGGGTTTCTGCGGGGTAGATCGAGTTGAATTGGATTTTGAACTGCATGGAGATTGGCTCCCTTCCCCCTCGCCCCCTTGGGGGAGAGGGCTGGGGTGAGGGGGTAAATCTTGAACGCGACACATTTTTCGATCTGAGTGCATATCCATTGCTGCGGTAACGGCCGCTCAGGGTTCCGCCCTTACGGCGGGTCACTTTTTCCAGACGCCGAAAAGTAACCAAAAAGGCTTGCTCCTACGTGCGGCCCGCTCGCTGGGGCTCGGGGTTCCTTCGCTCCGGGAGCGATCCGGGCGCAGCGTCTCCGGTTTGCTTCGCTGCACCTCCTCTCGCTGTGTTTGGCTGCGCCAAACGGTCGCTGCGCTCCCACGCCCGGATCAATCCCGGAACGAAGCCTTCCGACGTCGCCCGTGGATCAAGATCAAAAGCAGGCGAGCTGACACTCGGCCTATTGAGTGGTGAAGAGCGGGGCGTAGTCGGCTTTGGATTTGTGGTGGATTTTTCCCTCACCCCAGCCCTCTCCCGGAGGGAGAGGGAGCCGATGGTGGGCCTTTCAGAATCTGAGTTCGACTCGGTATCGCACGTCGGCGTATCTCTTCCATTCCACGCGGTCAGTCCCCTCTCCCTCTGGGAGAGGGTTAGGGTGAGGGGCTTTTGATCTGTTTTTCAGAATCTGAACTCGACTCGGTATTTCACGTCGGCGTACCTTGCCCAAACGCCTCGGTCAGTCACCTCTCTCTGGGAAGGAGAAGAGCCGATTTGTGTGCTTTTCAGTGCTTGAGTTCAACGCGGTATTGCACGTCGGTATACCTTGCCCAAACACCTCGGTCAGTCCCCTCTCCCTCTGGGAGAGGGTTAGGGTGAGGGGCGATTTCGCTGACACGATAAAAAACTGGAAGCGCTCTCTGTCCAGCATTTCCTGTGCGTCAACATGATTTTGTGAGCGCGTTTAAAGTACACGAACCGTTACGCCATCGGGCCTACAACACCTTGCGCCGTTACCTACGCGTACGCCAGAATCCGCCTGCTTACGCGGCTATGAGGTGGGTTGTATCGTTTCTCTGTCACTGGAAAACAGTGATCGGGTTTGGTAGCCCGCTTCGAAACCGTATTGTGTCACCGTATGCAGTCTCTTTCTGGGGGCTCAGATTTTTATGGTGGACATGCGTGGGGCTCATTCGTGAGCGCCGGGTTTCCCGTTTCGACCGGTCTACCAACCCACGTATGGCCACCACCCACTCGTTTGGTAGCGAGGGTGATGGCTCCTAATATTCGAAACTGGAGTTACACCTATGTTCAAAATCACACCAAACCCGCCCGTTACCGATCCAATCCCACACGACCCCGTGCTTAGCCCGCAAAAGATCAAAGAAGCAACCGACCGCGCCCTCGACTACTACCTCCGACCCGAAGCACTGGGTGCTCCGCCAAACCCGCCCAAGTTTCGCCCGGTCTATCTCGTCGACCCCACGCTGGATGACGAAACCCTGCTGGTCGAGGCGAGCGAGTCGCTTTCATACGCCCATGCCATGGCCGGTAACATCGCCAACTCAATCGGCGGCCCGGAACGCAAACCGCTGCTGGCGCTGCAACAGGTGATCATGCTCAACGAGCTGTTGGTCAATCGACTGCTGGATAAGCTGAAGCTGCCTCAATAATTTAACTGGCTGTTATGGCCTCATCGCGAGCAGGCTCACTCCTACAGGGGATTGTCGTCGGACACAAATCTGTGATCCCACTACGTTCCAAAGTGGGAGCGAGCCCTGCTCGCGAAGGTGGTCTGCCAAGCACTATCAATTTCAGACACGCGATAAAAAAAACCGGAAGCTTTCGCTGCCCGGTTTTGCAGTATCAAAGGATCGCAGCCTGCCACAGCCCTTACAGATCATCGGCATGGACGGTGCGCAGGTAGCGATCTTTCGCTTGTTGCCGGTCTCGATTAGCTCTTTGAATCACAAATCATCCAGATCGGGAAAGATAATCCTGCCTAATGCCCAGGGTTCAACGATTTCACAATGCACGGTGCGCAAAAATGACCCCCACTCGCTTCGGTTATGGGCATCCGGGTCGGTGATTGTCAGTAGCAAGTACTCATCCCGAAAAGCGTCATAGGCATAAATCAGCCAAAAGTCATTGTCAGCATCATTAACCAATGCTGTCCGGTAATACTGACGATTGATTTTTGCCCATCGAGCCTGCAGTGCCTGTGTACTGGCAAGGTGGATATGGTGCATGTCGCTCAGATCGAGTCGTTCATCCCGCCCGAAAATGGCAGGTAATTCATCGCAGATTTTGTAGTTGTAGAAGTGTGCAGCAAAGTTTTGCCAGTTATTGATTCGTTCAAAAAGTGCAGAAATTTTGATGGCTGGCATCCAGGCCTACTTTGTAATAGGTAGCCTGCCAGTGATCACAAATTTATCGAACACTTTCTGCCCATCACGCGCGGCTTGCCGAACATCAAGGAATGTCAGTTCTTCACGAACTTCCTTTTTGCTGGGTTTGTCGGTTTTTCGGGTGGTGGCCATCGGAGCCTCCGAAGGATGTGTATTCATGCTGACCAGCTTATGTGAATAAGTTTTGACCGGCAAACAATAGAACCTGGCCTTAACGAGCACCAGTCGGCTCATTCTGGGCGAGTTGTAGGCAGTGTCTGCATTGCTTGAGTGAGATCTTCGCCGGCAGAGAAGGCCTCTTCGCGAGCAGGCTCGCTCCCACAGGAGATTGTCGTCGGACACAGAACTGTGGTTCCGAGCAGTTCCAATGTGGGAGCGAGCTTGCTCGCGAAAGCGGTCAGCCAAACAACATCTATTTCATACAAGCAACAAAAAACCCGGAAGCTCTCGCTGTCCGGGTTTTTTGTTATCACCAGTTCAATCAGCGGTTAAACCGCTCCACCAACGAGTACTGCGTATTCGCCGTCTTCGTCAGCTCTTCACTCAGCAACGCCGAGTTATGCGCTTGCTCGGAAGTCTGATCCGCCAACTCCGAAATATTGCTGATGTTGCGGCTGATCTCTTCAGCCACAGCACTTTGCTCTTCGGTCGCCGCAGCAATCTGCGTGGTCATGTCGGTGATATTAGCCACGGCTTCACTGATCCCGACCAACGCCTGATCCGCTTCCAGCACCCGCGCTACGCCTTCTTCGGCCTGGCGATGGCCGGCTTCCATGGTTTGCACGGCACTCGAAGCCGTCTGCTGCAACTTGGCGATCAGGGCATGAATCTGCCCAGTCGACTCACTGGTGCGTTGCGCCAATTGGCGAACTTCGTCAGCCACCACGGCAAATCCACGGCCCATTTCACCGGCACGCGCGGCTTCAATCGCAGCGTTCAGTGCCAAGAGGTTGGTCTGGTCAGCGATGCCTTTGATCACATCAACCACGCCACCGATTTCGTCGCTGTCCTTGGCCAGTTGGGTCACGGTCAAACCGGTTTCGCCAACGACGACCGACAAACGCTGAATGGCTTCGCGGGTTTCCCCGGCGATGTCACGGCCGCGACCGGTCAGGCGATTGGCTTCCTGAGTGGCGTCGGCGGTGCGCTGCACGTGGCTCGCTACTTCCTGAGTAGTGGCGGCCATTTGGTTGACGGCGGTGGCGACCTGTTCGGTTTCCACGCGTTGACGTTCCAGACCGCTGGAGCTGTTGTGCGCCAGGGCGTCGGATTGCTTGGCCTGATCGGTCAGGTGTTCGGCGGTGTCCTGCAGGCGGGTCAGGCAGGTTTTCAGGCGGGCTTCCTGGCTGAGGATCGACATTTCCAGACGCGCCTGGGCGCCACGGCTGTCGGTGTACATCTGCGCGATCAGCGGGTCGGAGGTGGTCTGCTCGGCCAGACGCAGCAGGCGTTTGAGCCCGCGTTGCTGCCATTGCAGGCCCATCAGGCCCAGCGGCACCGACAGACCGGCGGCGAGGGCGAAGCCCCACTGCGAATTCAGGGTCGCGCCGATCACGAAGCTCAGTTGACTGACCAGAATGAACGGCAGCCAGTCTTGCAACACCGGCAGCCATTTATCGCTGGAAGGGATCGCCGACTTGCCTTGGTTGATGCGTTGGTAGAGCGCTTCGGCACGGCGGATCTGTTCGGCGGTGGGTTTGATCCGCACCGACTCGTAACCGACCACCTGATTGCCGTCGAACACCGGTGTGACATAGGCGTTAACCCAGTAATGGTCACCGGTCTTGCAGCGATTCTTGACAATGCCCATCCATGGCAAGCCTTGTTTCAATGTGCCCCACATGTGCGAAAACACCGCAGCCGGGACGTCGGGGTGACGGACCAGATTGTGCGGCGCACGGATCAGTTCTTCACGCGAAAACCCGCTGATCTCGACGAAAGCGTCGTTGCAGTAGGTGATCACGCCCTTGGCATCAGTTGTGGAGATCAACCGCTGCTGAGCCGGGAAAGTCCGTTCGCGTTGTGTAATGGGCTGGTTATTACGCATGGTTTTTCAATCCGCAAGGCTTTGAAAGGTTGTCGGCGGTGACAGCTTTTTATTGAAATTTTTTTTCAATAATCAGCACGGCGTCGCAAAACGGCGCTTGCTTCAGCCGGCGAGCATCGGATAGGTGAACAGGCCAAAATGCAGCAGGTTCAGGCCGAAATGCGTGGCGATCGCCGCGCCGAGCCCGCCAAAACGATAGGCCAGACCATAGCCGACACCCGCCAGCCCTGCCAGCAACACCCAGGTCCAGCCCGCGCCGGCATGCACCAGACCAAACAGCAACGAGGCCAGCAGCAGGGCGAGGTTGTCGCCGTACGGCAGGTGTTTGAAGCGCTGGCTGAGGCCGCCCTGTATATAGCCGCGAAACAGCGCTTCTTCGACCAAGGTCACCAGCAGCAGGTTGTTCAGCACCCATAGCCACGCCTGATCCGGCCACTTCGGCGCCCAAGCGATTACGCCCAGCAACAGCGCGCCGCCGAGAGCCAGAACCGCGCTCAGCGTCAGGGCGAGAGCGGTGGCGTACACGCTCAGGCGCAACGACCGTCGCCCGACAATCCACGGGCAGACCAGCAATAGCCAGAAACCAATCAGCGGTTTATCCAGATTCAGGTACATCGAGAACGGTACGGCGTCATCGGTGAAGCGTTGCGGATCGATGGCGCGACCGTTGGCGAAGCCCGGCAGCCAATGCAGTGCCAGCGCCAGGGTCAGCACGATGAACAGGCCATGGCCGAGAAAACGCGCGACCGGCACCTGTTGCTGGCGCACGGCAAAGCCTGCGAACACCAGCAATCCAACGGAAATCAAAGCCAGCCAGCCGAGGTGGCCGTAGCTCAGCGCCCATCCATAACCGAGGCTGAGAAGTGCCAGATAGAGCCATGGCAAAGCCTTCATCGAAAGTCCCTGTGCAAATGTGTGGAGGGGCTTTCTACACGGGTGGGGGCGTGGGGACAAGTTAAGGTGTGGCGGTGATCGGGGACAACCAAAATATCCTTGGTAACCCGATCAACTGTAGGAGTGAGCCTGCTCGCGATAGCGGTGGATCAGCCAACATCTGCGTTGAATGACACACCGCTATCGCGAGCAGGCTCACTCCTACAGGGTTTTGCGTTTGGCTTGGGATCAGTGCAGATTGAGTTTCGCGGCAGCACGTTCGGTGATTTCCGTGCGCAGCTTCAGCGATGGCGCGGCGCGCAATCGTGCTTCATCGACAATCGCCCCCGGCGCAGTCTCCGGGCTGCCTGCGTTGAACGGCGGTGCCGGCGCATATTCCAATTGCAACTGGATCAGTTGCGCCGCGTCGGCACCCACCAACTCTTCAGCCAGCACCAAGGCAAAATCAATCCCAGCCGTAATTCCGCCACCGGTAAAAAGATTACCGTCACGCACCACCCGATCCTTCACCGCAATCGCGCCCAGTGTCGGCAGCAAATCGTGATACGCCCAATGCGTGGTCGCGCGTTTGCCTTGCAGCAGGCCCGCCGCGCCGAGCACCAGCGAGCCGGTGCACACTGAGGTCACATATTTCGCCTGAAGGGCCTGGCGTTTGATGAAGTCCAGCGTCTGCGCGTCTTCCATTAACGGCCCGACACCGCCGCCACCGGGAATGCAGATCACATCCAGACACGGGCAATCCTCGAACGTGATGGTCGGTTTCAATAGCAGCCCGGTGCTGGCGGTGACCGGCATCAGATCCTTCCAGATCAAGTGCACCTGCACGCCCGGCAACGAGGCGAGCACGTCGTACGGCCCGGTCATGTCGAGTTGCTGAACTTGCGGAAACAACAGAAAACCGATCTGCAACGTCATCGTTCTTGCTCCATGAAAAGGGGTGGACGGCTTCACTGTAGGCGCGTAGGTTCTGGCGCATACGCCAATAACCCCACGAATTACGCCAAATGCCCAAAGCCATCCATGTACTCGCGTTTGCCAACATGCAGATTCTCGACGTCACCGGGCCGTTGCAGGTGTTCGCCTCGGCCAACGACATCGCCCGCCAGCGCGGCTTGCCGATGCCTTATGCGCCGAGCGTGATTGCCAGCGGCGGCGGGGCGGTGATGTCGTCGGCGGGGTTGGCGGTGTTGGCCGAGCCGTTGCCGGACGTGGCCAGCGACACGCTGATCATCGCCGGTGGCTGGGGCATTTATCCTGCCGCCGAAGATGTGCTGTTGGTGGATTGGGTACGCGAGCACGCCGCTAAATGTCGGCGTGTGGCCTCGGTGTGCACGGGTGCATTTCTGTTGGCGGCCAGTGGTTGGCTCGATGGCCGTCGCGTGGTCACCCACTGGACCCGCTGCGAACAACTGGCGCAGCAGCATCCGAAACTGCAAGTCGAAGCCAATCCGATTTTCATCAATGACGGCCCGGTCTGGACCTCGGCAGGAGTCACTGCCGGTATCGATCTGGCATTGGCGATGGTCGAGGAGGATCTGGGCAGCGACATCGCTTTGGATGTCGCCCGCCATCTGGTGGTGTTCCTCAAACGCCCGGGCGGGCAATCGCAATTCAGTGTGACCCTGTCGTTGCAGAATCAGGGCAATCGTTTTGATGAACTGCACGCGTGGATCGCCGAGAACCTCACCTGCGACCTCGGCGTTCCGACCCTGGCCGAACAGGCTGGCATGAGTGAACGCAGTTTCGTCCGCCACTACCGCGCCGACACGGGGCAGACCCCGGCGCGGGCGATTGAACTGATCCGTGTCGAGACCGCGCGGCGACTGTTAAGCGACACCGGATTGCCAGTCAAACGCATCGCGGCCAATTGCGGTTTTGGTAGTGAGGAGACGTTGCGCCGTAGTTTTCTGCGCGCGATCGGCGTGACGCCGCAAGCCTATCGTGAGCGGTTCTCGGTCAGTGCAGTGGTTAACCCGTAATGCCTTGGGGGTTCTCCTTCAACTAAACCTCGGCTTCCGCCAGCTGATTGAAATACTTCGTCCGATCCGGGGTAAACGTCACCCGCATCTTCGTCCCTGAGCACGTCAGCGAACGCTCTTCGCTCAAATCAATATCCAGATCTTCGCCACGCAAGCCCTGCCACTGGGCCAGGTATTTCAGTGAGCCATACTTTTCGTTTTTCTTCAGGCTGCGGCTCACGCCACCCTTCCAGCCGAGCACGGGCAGTTCGCCGGCGAGACATTTTTGTGCGAGGTCGGGAAAACGCGCGGCGCGCTGGCGGCCGATTTCCCAGCATTTGATCAGGCCTTTGTCCGCGGCTTCCCAAAGTTGGGTGCGGGTCAGGCCGCTGCGAAGGGGCGTGTCGATGGTGCGTTGGACGTGCTGGGACATTCTGGTTCCTTGAATTCGGGTTTTGTTGGACAGCTCCGCTGTGCCCGTTGCGGTGGATGGTAGGGGTGGATGTAACGGCTGGCAACAAGGTATTTCAGGGTGTAAGTGCAGTTTGCGGGGAAGGGATTGGCAAGGATTTGTTTAATAGATGCAGGCATCCAGACACGCCCTGTGTGGCGAGGGAGTTTGCTCCCGCTCGGCTGCGCAGTAGCCGCAAAGCCAGGCAATACGGTGTTTTTGGCGCAATTGGGATAAGGAATCGGGGCCGCTTCGCGACCCGGCGGGAGCAAGCTCACTCGTCACAGGAACTGCGACTCTGTTTATTTGTGTGTAGGGGTTAGCCCCGGGAAGCGCGTAGATGCGGCAGATTTCCTACATACCCTGGCGAAATTACGGCTGCCACTCACTCTTCTCCCCGCTCAAGCGCCGATCGAGAAAACTCGCCGCACTGATCAACGCCAGATGTGTCAGCGCTTGCGGCGTATTGCCCAGATGCCGGCCATGGCTGTCGAATTCCTCGGCATACAACCCCAGCGGATTGGCATAACGCAGCAATTGCTCAAACTCCAGATGGGCTTTTTCAACCTGTCCCGCGCGAGCCAGGCATTCGACGTACCAGAACGAGCACGCCGCGAAGGCGCCTTCGGTGCCGGCCAGGCCATCGATATTGCTGTCGTCGTTGCGATAGCGATAAACCATGCCGTCGCGCACGAGGGTCTTTTCGATGGCCGCGAGGGTCGACAGCCAGCGCGGATCCTTGGCGCTGACGAAACGCACCAGCGGCATCAACAACATCGAGCCATCCAGCGCCG
Source organism: Pseudomonas sp. CH61 (assembly GCF_059429415.1). Lineage (NCBI taxonomy): Bacteria > Pseudomonadati > Pseudomonadota > Gammaproteobacteria > Pseudomonadales > Pseudomonadaceae > Pseudomonas > Pseudomonas sp. CH61. The sequence continues at coordinate 1,350,060 of NZ_CM182098.1, forward strand.
TGCCACCCTTGTACTGAACGAAATGCCCGCGCTCTTCATTCCAGAAGTTGTCCCAGATATCGGCGTAGATCGCTTGCCGGGTCTGATCCCATTGCGCAAACGGTGCCGGCAGCGAACGTTTCGACGCCAAACGAATGGCTCGATCCAGCGCCACCCAGCACATCAAGCGCGAGTGCAGAAAGTGGTGCTGTTCACCGCGCATTTCCCAAATCCCTACATCCTTGGTCTGCCACGTTTCACAAACTTGATCGACGACTTCACGCACATGTTTCCAGCCCTCGTGGGAAATCGCGTCGCCATATTTGTTGACCAGATACACCGCGTCCATCAGCTCGCCGAAGATGTCGAGTTGGATCTGGTCGTACGCGCCATTGCCGATGCGCACCGGTTTCGCGCCGCCGTGTCCCGACAGGTGATCCAGTTCGGTTTCCGGCAATTCCTGTTGTCCGTCGATGGCGTACAGAATATTCAGTTTCATCGGCTGGCCACAGCAGTCGCTGACCCGCCCGCGCAACCAGCCCATATAGGCGTTGGCTTCGCCGACGAAACCCAGGCGCATGAACGCGTACACCGTGAACGAGGCATCGCGGATCCATGTGTAGCGATAATCCCAGTTGCGTTCGCCACCCGGCGTTTCCGGCAGGCCGAAGGTCGCGGCAGCGAGAATGGCGCCGTGTTTGCGCGAGGTCAGCAGTTTCAACGCAAGGGCCGAGCGATTGACCATCTCCCGCCAGCGCCCGCGGTAAATCGACTGTCCGATCCAGTCGCGCCAGAACTTCAGCGTGCGTTCCATGCACAAGTGTCCGGCGCCTTCGGCGAATCGCGGATCGTCGGTCGCACCGAGCATGAACGCCGCCGTTTCATCTTGCTTGAGGGTGAATTGCGCCACCGCCGCTTGCGCGTCGATCTGCATCGGCTGATCCGAAGCCAGGCGCAGTGACGGTTGGCCGGAAGCGCTGAACGTCACGTCTTGTTGATCCATCTCTGCTCGGGTGTCGGCTCGGGCGTAGTCGTGGCGCACGGCGCAGCGCATCGTGAAAGTCGCCGAGCCGCTCACTACACGAACCCGCCGCATCAGCAGCGGCAGGGCATCGTCACTGTCTCCGATAGGCAGCAGATCGGTGACTTCCACCACCGCCCGCTCGCTCAGCCAGCGGGTTTGCAGAACATTGGTGTCCGGCAGATAGATCTGCTCGCGGCGGGCGTCGGGCAAGTCAGGCGCCAACTGGAAAATCCCCGCATCAGGGGTGTCCAGCAACGCGCAGAAAATCGATGGACTGTCGAACTCCGGCCAACAGAAAAAATCCACGCTGCCACGGTCGTTGATCAGTGCCGCGCTGCGCATGTCGCCGATGATGCCGTGGGCATCGATCGGGCTTTGTCGTTCCAGGTGATGCTCAGCCATTGCCGCGAAACTCCGGATAGAGGCTCATGCCGCCGTCGATGAACAGGGTGGTACCGACGATGTAATCGGAGGCGTCCGAGGCGAGAAAGACCACCGCATTGGCAACGTCCTCAGCATCGCCGATGCGCCCGTAGGGAATCAGTTCGAGCAGCTTTTCAGCGGCCGCGCCTTCGGTGGCGTCTTGATTGATCGCCGTGCGAATCGCCCCCGGCGCGATGCCATTGATGCGAATGCGTTGATGGCTGACTTCCTGCGCGAGGGTCTGCATCAGTTGATCGACGCCGCCCTTGGACGCGGCGTAATTGACGTGCCCGGCCCAGGGAATGCGCTGGTGCACCGAGCTCATGTGGATGATCTTGCCGGCCGCGCGCGACACGCCTTGGCGAACGCCCTGGCGATTGAAAATTCGCAGGGCGGCGCGGGCGCAGAGGAACTGCCCGGTGAGGTTGACGCCGATCACCGCGTTCCAGTCGTCCAGCGACATATCCACAGCGGCGGCGTCTTTTTGCAGACCGGAATTGGCCACCAGAATATCCAGTGAGCCGAAGGCATCGATAGCCGCAGCGAACAGCCGTTCAACCTCGTCTTCTTTCGACACATCGGCGCCGATGGCGATGGCTTGTCCACCGTCAGCGATGATCTGCCGGGCCAATGCTTCCGCAGGTTCGGCCTGGCGGTTGTAGTTGATGACGACAGCAGCGCCGGCTGCGGCCAGGGCTTTGGCACACGCGTAGCCGATGCCGGAACTGGCGCCGGTGATCAGGGCTGTTTGTCGGGCGAGGGAAATGTGCATGCAACGTCGCGCCTTGGGTCGGTGGGCTTATTTAGCTGACTGACGAGCGGCGGCGAGAGTTCATCTCGCGATCATGAAAAGATCGATAGCTTTAGACCTGATAGCGCCCACTGGTGCGATGCCACTCTACGCTGCCGGCCAGCCAGCACTTGAGGCCTGTCAGATAGCATTTGAGTAACGGCGAGGCCTGCGGCAGTACGCTGCTTTCTGCCGCCTCGTACAAATGCATGATTTCGTCGTGAATGGCGGCACTTTGCGCCATCGCTTGTTCAGGCGAACATTGCTGTTCGCGGATCAACAGCAAGGGCAGGTTGAAATCACCGATCCCGGCTTGCTGTTCCTTCAGCGCCGAAAAGAGATCATTGGCAATGATCGTCGCGCTGGCGGCCAGTGTCGTGACGCGTCGCACATCGGGTGCGCTATACACATTCGCGGGCAGTTCATAGCCCCCGATGATGTCGATCAACGACAGGCACGGCAGGAAACTGTTGACCTGACGGTGGGCCAGATATTCCCAAAGCGCTGGCGTGAGACCTTCGGTGCGCCAGGTCGCTTCGGCGCTCATGGTCACGAACATGGCGATGATTTCATGGCGTACGCGTGCGACCTGTGCCGGTGTTGCGAGGGCCTCCACCCGCGCCAGATAGCCGCGCAGAGCGACCAATACCGGATCGCTGCTCAATGCCTGCTCAAGACCGGGCCGGAACCGTTCGCTCAAGTACACCGGTTCCAGTGCCGCCAGCGCCACGGACAGTCGCGGGCCGACCATTTTCGGTTCCGATCCGGTTCTCTCGTCATCACAGTAGTAATCATCGACAGCGAAGAGAGCGGCAAAACATTGCGCCGCCAGTAGCAGACGATCGGGATCATCGGTGTCGGTATGACACAGCACGGCGAAGCGCCCGAAGCCCATCGCCCGCACTTTTTTGTGCTTACCTGGAAAAATCCCGACCTGCTCGATCCACGGCATGAGGCGATCATCCACTTCTGCCGCCAGAGAGAGGTCGACTCTAAAGGGCGCAAGTCCATACAGCGGTGGGACGGTCCAGGGCGATTTCATTGACGATTCCTTCGCGGTTGAGCGCAGGGTCATCAGAGCCCTATTGGCCAAAAAAGGCACCTGTCATACCTGACAGGTCTGTGCGTTTTGCGACGGGTGGTCAACGTCGATCCAGCATCCGACGGAGGTTTCCATCGGTCTGGTCAGTTGACACCGGCAGGCTCGCCGGGGCGGCTGAGTCATCTGTTTATCAAAAGGCCCTTGGACTTCACTCCTTCACATTCCACCAACAATTCCCCGCTTCCCCGACACCCGACCCTATGGCAACTTGGCGGCCCTTGATGAGGCTGCAATCCATGGCAAACCCCTACCGCGAACTATTCAACGCCCCCGGCGCACGCAATTTTGTGTTGGCCGGAATGATCGCGCGCATGCCGATCTCCATGACCGGTATCGGTGTGATCACCATGCTCTCGCAGTTGAAGGGCGGCTATGCGTTGGCGGGTGCGGTGGCGGCGACGTTCGCACTGGCAACGGCGTTTTGCGCGCCACAGGTGTCGCGGCTGGTTGACCGCTATGGCCAGCGAAAAATTCTCCCGGCATCGGCGTTGATCGGCGGCGGGGCGCTGTTGATGTTGCTGCTCTGCACCCGCTTGCAGGCGCCAGCCTGGACGCTGTTTGTGTTCGCTGCGCTGGCCGGGTGCATGCCGAGCATGTCGGCGATGGTGCGGGCGCGCTGGACGGAAATCTATCGTGGCCAGCCGCAACTACAGACTGCTTATGCGCTGGAGTCGGTGCTCGATGAAGTCTGCTTTATCGTCGGAGCGCCGCTGTCGGTCGGGCTGTGCGTGACGCTGTTTCCCGAAGCCGGGCCGTTGGCGGGGCTGTTGATGCTGGCAGTCGGCGTTACAGCATTTGTTGCCCAGCGCAGCACCGAGCCAACGGTGCATCCGCATGAGGAACACCATCAAGGCTCGATCATTCGTTCCACGGACATGCAACTGCTACTGCTGTTGATGACGGCCATGGGCGTCATCGTCGGTGTCATCGATGTCGTCAGCGTTGCGTTCGCCCAGCAACAGGGTCAGCCCGCGGCGGCAAGCATTGTGTTGTCGGTGTACGGTATCGGCTCATTTCTGTCCGGTATCGCTTTCGGTGCGATGCGCTCGAAGTTGCCATTGCCGCAACTGTTTTTGTACGGTGGAGTGGCGACAGCGGTGACGACACTGCCGCTACTGCTGGCGAGCAATATTTTCGGCTTGTCGGTGGCCGTGTTCGTCGCCGGGCTGTTCTTCTCGCCGACGCTGATTGTGGCGATGGCGTTGATCGAGCGCATCGTGCCGCCGGCCAAACTGACGGAAGGCCTGACCTGGCTGGTAACGGGATTGAGCATCGGCGTGGCGATCGGTGCGGCGGGCTCTGGTGCGTTGGTCGATGCCTTCGGCGCGCGCAGCGGGTTCTGGCTGGCGATCGTGGCCGGGGCGGTGGTGTTGGGTTCGGCGATACAGAGTTATCGCCATCTGAAATGAGATTGTCATTGTGGGAGCGAGCCTGCTCGCGAAAGCGGTCTGTCATTCAACACTCATATTGAATGTGAAATAGCCTTCGCGAGCAGGCTCGCTCCCACAGGATTTGCAGTGTTACCACCCGCGTCCCGAGTTCACCCAGAAGTTCACCGACAACGACGTCGACACCGATTCCACCTGATGGAACCAGCCCTCCGGCAAAAACAGCAAGTCCCCAGCCTCCAGCGTCACCCGCAGGAACGTCACGTCGCGCGCCTTGGGGAAACGCAGGTAATCCGGCGCATCCGGGTTGAAGTCGCAACCGTCCAGTCCGCCTTCCGGCGCCGTTGACCAGGTGCCCAGCGCTTCACGGTGATGCGGTGCGGCGAGGGTGAATGTCTTCTGCCCCCAGACCTGCGCGAACAGGTTATCGGTGTCATCACGGTGCAGCGGCGTCAGCGTGCCCTTGGGGCCGATCCAGATCCGCGGCGGGATAAACAGCGAGGCATCGAAGTAAGCCGGGTATTTGATCTGCTGCATCAACGCGGCCGGCAAAATGTTGTTGCCCATGTAGGCGGGAGGTTCACCGTCCGCACCTTTGACGGCCGGGCTGTCGAGCGAGGCGATGAAGTCGGCCATCGACGTCGAGCGGAAATCCCGTTCGGTGGAGAACGTTTTCTTCACGTAATCACCGTGGCGGGTGATGCCTTGCAGTTCGGCGAAATGCACCAGCGATTCTTCGCGGCTGAGCTTGAACAGCGGCCAGTCGTGCAGCGCATTGCTGATCACCACGGGAACGCCGTGGGGCAGATAACGGCTTCTGAATTCAGTCACCGACAGTTCATCGCGGGCACGGTGTTCGACGTTGAGCTGGGTCGGCAGGCTGGCGGTGAGCTTTTCGCTGAAGCGTGGCGGCGTCGGGTAGCGTTTGTTCATATCGACCTTTTCCGCCACGGCGCCGCCACCGTTGCGTGCGTGGTCAATGATCTGTGGCAACAGCGTCGCCAAACCCATGTTGCCGCCGATTTTCAGGCGACCGCTGGCGAACAGTTCCTCGACGTTGGCCATGCCAGCCATGATCCCGAGGAAATCCTGTTCCGCGACTTCAATGGTCACGTCCGGACTGGCGTGGCGCCCGGCCTCGGTGCGGCTGCTGGCCTTGACCTCGGACCAGTAGGCCTGTTGCGGGCCAAAGACGAATTGGAAAACACCTTCGATGCCGACGGCACCGGCGTTGGCGAACAGCTTGCCCAGAATGCTCTGCAAGTCCACGGTGAATCCTCGTTATTGGTTTTGGTCTGAACAGTTAACGAGGGCCTGTAGAGGGGATTTAGCGCGCGGCGACTAATTTGTGTGGGCGGCGATCCGTTTCTCTCTACAGACGAATTCTTTTGAGGGACGTGTGGTGACCCAGCTGACTCTGCTGTGCCTGCCTTATTCAGGTGCCAGTGCGATGGTCTATAGCCGCTGGCGGCCGAAGTTGCCGCAGTGGCTGCAACTCAAACCGGTTGAATTGCCAGGGCGTGGGGCGCGATTTGACGAGCCACTGCAGACCGACATGCGCGCCTTGGCGATGCAATTGGCCAAGGAGTTGCAACCCACACTGAAGACGCCTTATGCGTTGTTCGGCCATAGCCTGGGAGCCTTGCTGGCGTGTGAAATTGCCCATGCGCTGCGTGCGCTGGGTTGCGCGGAGCCAGTGGCACTGTTCGCTTCCGGCACCGCAGCGCCGACCCAGCGTGCCGACTACGATCGCGGATTTGCCATCGCCAAGACCGATGTCGAGCTGATCGAGCAACTGCGCACGCTCAATGGCACCAGTGAAGAAGTGCTGGCCAATGACGAGTTGATGAGCCTGACCCTGCCGATCCTGCGTGCCGATTTCCTGCTGTGTGGCAAATTCGAGCCGCTGCAACGGCCGTTGCTCAATTGCCCGGTGCATGTGCTCGGCGGCAAGGCTGACCGCGCCACTACCGAGCAATTGATTGGCTGGAGCAAGGAAACCTCAGGCAGCTTCTCGGTGGACATGCTCGCCGGCGGGCACTTTTTCATTCATGAGCACGAGGCAAAAGTGCTCAAGGTGATCAAGGATCAGCTCGACGTTCACCACCGCCGCCACGCGATGGTCGCCACGGCCTGAACAGCGCAGAACCTGTGGGAGCGAGCCTGCTCGCGAAAGCGTCGTCACCGTCGACATTTTCATTGCCTGACATACCGCTTTCGCGAGCAGGCTCGCTCCCACCTTTGATTTGTGCTGGCAAAAAAATCCCCGCTCTACCTCTCGCCTGATAGTTGTTCTCAATCGCTAATTTTTCCGGTCTGCATTCGTTTTATAGGGACGACGTGCCTTTGTGCTGCCTGCCTACTGATCCGGATGCCAAGAAATGAATGCAGAAGACTCCCTGAAACTCGCTCGCCGGTTTATCGGGTTGCCCCTGGAAAAACGCCAGATGTTCCTCGCTGCCTTGCAGAGGGAAGGGGTGGATTTTTCCCGGTTTCCGATTCCGGCCGGGGTCGAGGCTGAGGATCGGCAGGCGCTGTCTTATGCCCAGCAACGCATGTGGTTTCTCTGGCATCTGGATCCGCAGAGCGGCGCGTACAACCTGCCGGCCGCGGTGCGCCTGAGCGGGCGGCTGAACCAGTCAGCGCTGGAGCAGGCTTTCGCCAGCCTGATCGAACGCCACGAAACCCTGCGCACGGTGTTCCAGCAGCAGCCCGACGACAGCCTGCTGCAGGTGCCGCTGCAACAACCACTGGATATCCAGCGCATCGACCTCAGCGCCTTGCCGGCCGCCGAGCGCGAACTGCGCGTGGCCGCGGCGGCCGAAGAGCAATCGCTGCTGCCGTTCGATCTGGCCAACGGCCCACTGCTGCGTGTGCGTCTGCTGCATCTGGCCGAGCAGGAACATGTGTTGCTGCTGACCCTGCACCACATCGTTTCCGATGGCTGGTCGATGAACGTGTTGATCGACGAATTCTGCCGTTTCTACGATGCCCATGATCAGGGGCAAGTGGCCGAGTTGCCGCCAATGCCGGTGCAGTACAGCGATTACGCACTGTGGCAGCGGCGTTGGCTGGAGGCTGGCGAGCAACAGCGGCAGCTCGATTACTGGCTGGCGCAAATGGGCGATGAGCACCCGGTGCTGGAGCTGCCGCTCGACCGGCCGCGCCCGGTATTGCCGAGCAATCGCGGGCGCCGCCATGAGCATGTGGTGGACGCGGCACTGGTCGAGCAATTGCGCGGCGTGGCGCGCCAGCACGGCGTCACGCTGTTCATGCTGTTGCTCGGCACTTTCAACATTCTGCTGCACCGTTACACCGGGCAGAACGATCTGCGCGTCGGTGTGCCGATCGCCAACCGTAACCGCCGCGAGATCGAAGGTCTGATCGGCTTCTTCGTCAACACTCAGGTGCTGCGCGTACAGCTCGACGGTCAGACCGCATTCGCTGATCTGCTCAGTGCGCTCAAGGAAACCGCGCTCGGTGCCCAGGCGCATCAGGATCTGCCGTTCGAACGGCTGGTCGAGGCGCTGAAACTGGAGCGCAGCCTGAGTTACAACCCGCTGTTCCAGGTGATGTACAACCATCAGCCGGAAGTCGCTGACGTCACCACCCTCAAGGTCGGCAGCGGTCTGGAACTTGGCGTGATCGAATGGGAAAGCCGCAGCACCCAGTTCGACCTGAGCCTGGACACCTATGAAAAGGGCGGTCAACTGCACGCCGCGTTCACCTACGCCAGCGACCTGTTCGATGGCGCAACTATCGAGCGCATGGCGCGGCACTGGACACATCTGCTGCACAGCATCGCCAGCGATCCGCAGCAGCGGGTTGGCGAGATCGGTTTGCTGCAAGCGCAGGAGCTGAAGCAACTGACTCAGGACTGGGGCCGTCACGACACGGTCTGGCCGAGCGAGCGCCCGGTGCATGAGCTATTCGAAGCGCAAGCCGCGCAGACGCCGGATGCCATCGCGCTGATTTTCGACGCTCAGCAACTGACTTGTGCACAGCTCAACGCCCGCGCCAACCGTCTGGCCCGTACGTTGCTGGCGCAGGGCGTCGGCCCGGAAGTGCTGGTCGGCGTTGCGCTTGATCGCGGGCTGGAGCTGATCGTCGCCATTCTCGCCGTGCTCAAGGCTGGCGGCGCGTATGTGCCGCTGGATCCGCAATACCCGCGCGATCGCTTGCTGTGCATGATCGAGGACAGCGGCAGTCGTTTGCTGCTGACGCAAAGCCATTTGCTCGAACGCCTGCCGGTGCCGCAGAACGTGCGCAGCCTGTGCCTCGATCAAGCTGAGGCATGGGCGTTCACCGACGAAAGCAATCCGCAACGCGCGGTGTGGGCGGATAACCTCGCTTATGTGATGTTCACTTCCGGCTCCACCGGCCGCCCTAAAGGCGTCGGCATCAGTCACGGGGCGCTGAGCAAACACGCCTTCGCCTCGCAGCATTACTACGGCTTGAGCGCTGCCGATTGCGCGCTGCAATTTGCCACGTTCAACTTCGATGCCTTCGGCGAACAACTGTTCGGCCCGCTGACCTGCGGCGCCTCGGTGGTGCTGCGCGGCAATGAAGTCTGGGACAGCGAAACCCTGTACCGAAATATCGTCGAGCAGGGCATCACGGTCATGGACTTGACCACCGCCTACTGGAACATGATCGCCAAAGAGTTCGCCGCTGCCGGCCCGCGTGATTACGCCGCGCTGCGCCAGGTGCACAGCGGTGGTGAGGCGATGCCGCCGGAAGGTGTGCAAGCCTGGCGTCTCGCCGGGCTGGAACACGTCAAGTTGCTCAATACCTACGGCCCGACCGAAGCCACCGTTACTGCGACCACCCTTGATTGCAGCGATTACGTGTGCGCTCGTCAGCCGCTGCCGCTGACCCTGCCGATTGGTCAGCCGTTGCCGGGGCGGCATGCCTATCTGCTGGATGCTGACGGTCAACCGACGCCGATTGGCGTGGTCGGCGAGTTGCTGATTGGCGGTGAATTACTGGCGCGGGGTTACTTCCAGCGTGCGGACTTGACCGCTGAGCGATTTATTCCCGATCCGTTTTCCGCCACGGGTGCACGTCTTTACCGCACCGGCGACCTGGCGCGTTTCAACGCCCGAGGCCAGATCGAATACGTCGGTCGCGTTGACCATCAAGTAAAAATCCGTGGCTTCCGTATCGAGCTGGGCGAAGTCGAAGCCCGTCTGCTAGAACTCGATGCCGTCAAAGAAGCGGTGGTGCTGGCAGTGCAGGGCGGCAGCAGCCTGCAACTGGTGGCGTACGTGGTGCCGAAAGACACCGCCGTGATTGCGGCTTCAACTGAAGCCCAAGGCGCCGCGCGCGAAGCGATCAAGGCGCAGCTCAAGGACAGCCTGCCGGACTACATGGTGCCGACGCAGTTGCTGTTCCTCGGCGCATTGCCGCTGAGCCCCAACGGCAAACTCGATCGCAAGGCCTTGCCGGCGCCGGACGCCAGCCAGATGCAGCAAGCGTTTGTCGCCCCGCGCAGTGAGCTGGAACAGAAAATCGCAGCCATCTGGCAGGACGTGCTCAAGCTCGAACAGGTCGGCCTGACCGACAACTTCTTCGAGCTGGGCGGTGACTCGATCATCTCCATTCAAGTGGTCAGCCGTTCGCGTCAGGCCGGGATTCATTTCAGCCCGCGTGACCTGTTCCAGCACCAGACCGTGCAAGGTCTGGCCAGCGTCGCCCAGCAAGGCAACGCCGGCGTGAGCATCGATCAAAGTCCGGTCAGCGGTGAAATGCCGTTGCTGCCGATCCAGCAAACGTTCTTCGCCGACGACATTCCCCAGCGTCACCACTGGAACCAGGCGGTGCTGCTGCGCAGTCATCAGACCCTCAATGCCGAAGCACTGTTGCAGGCACTGAATGCCTTACTGGTGCAGCACGATGCGCTGCGTTCGCGTTTCATCGACAGCGCCGAAGGTTGGCGTGCAGACATCGCGCCGGTTGCGGCGGAGCCTGAGCTGTTGTGGACGGCTGACCGTCTCGACGCTGATGCTTTGCAAGCGCTTTACGCCAAGGCCCAGCAAAGCCTGAATCTGCAAAACGGCCCGCTGCTGCGCGCCGTACTGGCGACCGTCGCCGATGGCAGTCAGCGCCTGTTGCTGGCTGTACACCACTTGGCAGTGGACGGTGTTTCGTGGCGGATTCTGCTCGAAGATTTGCAACAGGCTTATCAGCAAGCACTGCAAGGCACGAGCATCAAACTGCCGGCCAAAACCAGTTCGTACAAAGCCTGGGGCGAGCATCTGCAAGCCTATGCGGCGACTGACGCGGTGCAGGCCGAACTGAATTTCTGGCAGCAACAACTCGCCGGCGCAGCACTGGATCTGCCCTGCGACAACCCGCAGGGCAGTCGGCAAACTCGCCACGCTCAGGTGCTGCACAGCCGCCTCGACAAAACCTTCACCCAGCAACTGCTGCAACAGGCGCCGGCGGCGTATCGCACCCAGGTCAACGACCTGTTGCTGACCGCGCTGGCGCGGGTCATCTGCCGCTGGAGCGGGCACGCCGACACGTTGATTCAACTGGAAGGCCACGGTCGCGAAGACCTGTTCGACGACGTCGACCTGAGCCGCACCGTCGGCTGGTTCACCAGCCTGTTCCCGGTACGCCTGACCCCGGCCGATTCGTTGCCGGGAACAATCAAGCAGATCAAGGAACAACTGCGCGCGATCCCCAACAAGGGCCTCGGTTTTGGCGTGCTGCGTTACCTCGGTGACGATGCGGCGCAAGCCACGCTCAAGGCGCTGCCGTTGCCCCGTATCACTTTCAACTACCTCGGCCAGTTCGACGGCAGTTTCGATGCCGAGGACGGCGCACTGTTCAGCCCGGCCGGTGAGCGCGCCGGGCTGGAGCAAAGTCTCGATGCGCCGCTGGACAACTGGCTGGGCGTCGAAGGCCAGGTTTACGACGGTGAACTCGACTTGCGCTGGACCTTCAGCCGTGAGCAGTTCAACGAGGCAACCATCGCCCGTCTGGCTGACGAATACGCCGCTGAACTGCAAGCGCTGATCAGCCATTGCTGCCTGCCGGAAACCATGGGCATTACGCCGTCGGACTTCCCGCTGGCGCACATCGCTCAGGCGCAACTGGATGCGATCGCGGTGCCGGCCGCTGGCATCGAAGACATTTATCCCTTGTCGCCGATGCAGCAGGGCATGCTGTTTCATACCTTGTACGAGCAGGGCACCGGCACTTACATCAACCAGCTCTGTGTCGATGTCGACGGCCTCGATCCCGAGCGTTTCCGCGCCGCGTGGCAGGCGACCATGGATGCCCACGACATCCTGCGCAGCGGTTTCATCTGGCAGGGAGAATTGCAGGAACAACTGCAGATCATCCATCGCCGCCTCGAATTGCCGTACACGCTGCTCGACTGGCGTGAGCGCGCCGACATTGCTCAGGCGCTCGAGGATTTCACGGCTGCCGATCTCGCTCAGGGCTTCGATCTGACCGAGGCCGGACTGCTGCGGGTGACGCTGATTCAAGTCACCGATCAGCGTCATCACCTGATCTTCACCAACCACCACATCCTCATGGATGGCTGGAGCAGCGCGCAGATGCTCGGCGAAGTGCTGCAGCGTTATGCCGGCCAGCAACCGCCGCGTCCGCTGAGCCGCTACTCCGATTACATCCAGTGGCTGCAACGTCAGGACGGCGCTGTCAGCGAAGCGTTCTGGCTGGGGCAACTGGCCGACTTCCATGAGCCAACCGTGCTGGCGCAAGCTGCGGCGGGCGGCGGTGAGGTGCGTGTCGAGCGCGGGCATGCGCTCAAGCATTACTCGCTCGACGCAGCGCGTACGCAACGCCTGAACGAGTTTGTCCGGCAGCAGAAAGTCACCGCCAACACCTTGGTGCAAGCGGCGTGGCTGCTGCTGTTGCAGCGTTACACCGGCAGTGCTTGCGTGGCGTTCGGCACCACCGTCGCCGGGCGTCCGGCGGAACTGGTCGGCATCGAGCAGCAAGTCGGCTTGTTCATCAACACGCTGCCGGTGATCGCCGGTTCGCGTCCCGATCAAAGCGTTGCCGCATGGCTGGCCGCGGTGCAGGCGCAGAACCTCAGCCTGCGCGAGTTCGAACACACGCCGCTGGCCAACATTCAGCGCTGGGCCGGGCAGGGCGGCGAGTCGCTGTTCGACACGCTGCTGGTGTTCGAAAACTTCCCGATTTCCGAGGCGCTGCAACACGGCACCGCGCAAGGCGTGGTGTTCGGTGAAGTGGCCAACCAGGATCAGACGCACTACCCACTGACTCTTGGCGTAACGCTGGGCGAAACCCTGGCGCTGCACATGAGTTTTGATCAGGCGCATTTCAGTGTCGCGACTGTCGAGCGCCTGAGCGCGCAACTGCTGCATCTGCTGGAGCAATTCGCCGAATCTGCCGAACGCCGCCTCGGTGAAATCGCCTTGGCAACGGCTGAGGAACACGCCCGGCAGATCCTCGAAAATCAACCGCAGGCGTACCCGGTCGACCTTGCCGTGCATCAGCGTTACGCGCGCCTGGCGGCGCAACAGCCGGATCGCACCGCGGTAATTTTCGACGGCCAACATTTCAGCTACGGCGACATCGACGCCCGCGCCAACCGTCTCGCCCATGAACTGGTAGCCCGCGGCGTTGGCGCCGAAGTGCGTGTCGGTGTTGCGCTGCCACGCAGCGAGGGCCTGATCGTCGCGTTGCTGGCGGTGCTCAAGGCCGGTGGCGCCTACGTGCCGCTGGACACCAGTTACCCGCGCGAGCGTCTGGCGTACCTGATGGAGGATTCCGGTCTGGCGCTGTTGCTGACCGATTCGCGGGTGACCGCGCAATTGCCGATCGCGGACGCACTGACCGTGCTGGAACTCGATCACCTCGACCTCAGCGCGCATTCGACGCAGGCACCGATCGTTGCACTGGATCCGCACAACCTGGCGTACGTGATTTACACCTCGGGTTCCACCGGCAACCCGAAAGGCGTCAGCGTCAGCCACGGGCCGCTGGCCATGCACTGTCTGGCGATTGGTGAGCGCTATGAAATGCGCGACAGCGATTGCGAATTCCACTTCATGTCGTTCGCCTTCGACGGTGCCCACGAGCGCTGGTTGACCAGCCTGACCCACGGCGGCTCGCTGCTGATTCGCGACGACAGCCTGTGGACACCTGAGCAGACCTACAACGCGATGATCGAACACGGCGTGACCGTGGTCGCGTTCCCGCCGGTGTACCTGCAACAACTGGCCGAACATGCCGAACGCGTCGGTAATCCACCCAAGGTGCGCATCTACTGCTTCGGCGGTGATGCGGTGCCGAATGCCAGTTTCGAGCGGGTCAAACGTGCGCTGAATCCCGAGTACATCATCAACGGCTACGGCCCGACCGAAACCGTGGTCACGCCGCTGATCTGGAAGGCTGGTCGCGACGAGCCGTGCGGCGCCGCGTATGCGCCGATCGGCAGCCGCATCGGTGATCGCAGCGCCTATGTGCTGGATGCCGATCTCAACCTGTTGCCGCAAGGCATGGCCGGTGAGTTGTATCTGGGCGGCAGCGGTGTGGCGCGGGGGTATCTCAATCGTCCGGCGATGACCGCCGAACGTTTTGTCGCTGACCCGTTCAGCCGCCGCGGTGGCGTGCTCTATCGTACCGGCGACCTGGTGCGCCAGCGTGTCGATGGCACGTTCGACTACCTGGAACGTATCGACAATCAGGTGAAAATCCGTGGTTTCCGCATCGAACTCGGCGAGATCGAAGCCAGTCTGCAGGCGCTGGATGGCGTGCGCGAAGCGGTGGTCGTGGCGCAGGAAAGCGCCGGCAGCAAACGCTTGGTCGCGTACGTGGTCAGCGATTCGCCGCGCGAGGATTTCGCCGAGCAATTGCGTGAGCAACTCAAAGCCACGTTGCCAGCGCACATGGTCCCGGCGTACGTGTTGCGCCTGGAGCGCATGCCACTGACGCCGAACGGCAAACTCGATCGCAAGAATCTGCCCAAACCGGATGTCAGCCAATTGCAGCAAGTCTATGTCGCGCCGCAAAGCGCGCTGGAGCAGCAACTGGCAACGATCTGGCAGGACGTGCTCAAGCTCGAGCGCGTCGGCCTCAGCGACAATTTCTTCGAGCTGGGCGGCGATTCGATCATCTCGATTCAAGTGGTCAGCCGGGCCCGTCAGGCCGGTTTGCGCTTTACCCCGAAAGACTTGTTCCAGCACCAGACCATTCAGGCACTGGCCGCCGTGGTGCAAAGCGGCGAGCCGCTGCAACTGATCGATCAACAACCGGTGACCGGCGCAACGGCATTGCTGCCGATTCATCAGTGGTTCTTCGCGCAGCCGATTCCTGATCGTCACCACTGGAATCAGTCGGTGATGCTCAAACCGTCCCAGGCGCTCGACGCGCAGGTGCTGGAGCAAGCGCTGGATGCGCTGGTGGCGCATCACGACAGCCTGCGTCTGGACTTTGCCGAGCAGGCGCACGGCTGGTCGGCGCAGTATCGCGATGTCGCGACGCAAGCGGGCGAAACCGTTCTGTGGCAAGTCGAGGTCGCCGATCTCGCGGCGCTTGAGGCGCTGGGCAATCAGGCGCAGCGCAGCCTGCAACTGAGTGACGGTTCGCTGATCCGCGCGGTGCTGGCGAACCTCGCCGACGGTACTCAACGACTGCTGCTGGTGGTTCACCACTTGGTGGTGGATGGCGTGTCGTGGCGGATTCTGTTCGAAGACCTGCAAAGCGCTTATCGGCAGATTCTGTCCGGCGCAGCCGTGCAACTGCCGGCCAAGACCAGTGCGGTCAAAGCCTGGGCCGAGGCACTGCAGGGCTACGTCGCGAGCGCGCCGTTGCAGGCCGAACTGGGTTTCTGGCAGCAACAGCTGCAAGGTGCCTCGACTGCATTGCCGTGCGATAACCCGCAAGGTGCTCAGCAACACAATCAGGCGCAATCGATCCGCACGCAACTGAACAAAACCCTGACCCGGCAGCTGTTGCAGGAAGCCCCGGCGGCCTACCGCACGCAAGTCAACGACCTGCTGCTGACCGCACTGGCGCGAGTGATGGTGCGTTGGACCGGCGACAACAGTGTGCTGGTGCAACTGGAAGGCCATGGTCGCGAAGACTTGTTCGACAACGTCGACCTGACCCGCACCGTTGGCTGGTTCACCAGTGTGTTCCCGGCACGCTTGGTGCCGGTCGCTGATCTCGGCGCTTCGCTGAAACAGATCAAGGAACAGTTGCGCGCGATTCCCGACAAAGGCATCGGTTTTGGAGCGCTCGCGCACCTTGGCGACGCCGCTGCACAGCAAGCGTTGCAAGCCCTGCCGAAACCGCGTCTGACCTTCAACTACCTCGGCCAGTTCGACGGCAGCTTCGATGCTGGCGACGACGCCTTGTTCGTGCCAACCAGCGAATCCGGCGGCGAAGAAGTCAACATGGCCGGCCCGTTGGGCAGCCCGTTGGCGCTGGACGGCAAAGTGTTTGGCGGCGAGTTGGACCTGAGCTGGACCTTCAGCAGCGAGATGTTCAACCCGGCGACGATTCAGCGTCTGGCCGACGATTACCTGCAAGAACTCACCGCGCTGATCACGCATTGTTGCGACAGCGCCAACCGTGGCGTGACGCCGTCGGACTTCCCACTGGCGACGCTGACCCAGTCGCAGCTGGACGTGCTGGTGCAACAGCCGCAGTCCGTCGACGACATCTACCCGCTGTCGCCGATGCAGCAGGGCATGCTGTTCCACACCTTGCTTGAACAGGGCGGTGGCGACTACATCAACCAGATGCGTCTGGACGTCGACGGCATTGATCCGCAGCGTTTCCGCGCCGCGTGGCAAGCGGTGGTCGATGCCCATGACATTCTGCGCACCGGGTTCTTCTGGCAGGGCGATCTGGATCAACCCGTTCAAGTTGTGCAGCGCCATCTGGAGGTGCCATTCCGCGTGCTCGACTGGAGCGCTCAGGCGAATCTGGACGCTGCGCTGCAAAACCTCGCCGATGCGGAGCGCGCGCAAGGTCTGGATCTGAGTGCTGCACCGCTGATGCGTCTGGTCTTGGTGCGCACCGCGGCCAACCGTCATCACCTGATCTACACCAACCACCACATCCTGATGGATGGCTGGAGCAGTGCGCAGTTGCTCGGCGAAGTGTTGCAGCATTACAGCGCTGAAGCGGTGGCGCGGCCGAACGGGCGTTATCGCGATTACATTGCCTGGTTGCAGCGACAGGATGCCGCTGCCGCAGAAGCCTTCTGGCTCGATCAATTGCGTGAACTGGATGAGCCGGTGCGCCTGGCGCAGGTGTTTGCGGCACCGACGCAAGGCGTCGAGCCTGAGGCTTATGCGCAACATCGGGTACAACTGGACGCGACACAGACCCTGCGCCTGAGCGATTTCGCCCGCGATGCGAAAGTCACGGTCAACACGCTGGTACAAGCGGCGTGGCTGCTGCTGTTGCAGCGCTACAGCGGCAAATCCTGCGTGGCGTTCGGCGCGACGGTGTCGGGGCGTCCGGCGGATCTGCTCGGCGTCGAGCAGCAGATCGGGCTGTTCATCAACACCTTGCCGGTTATAGCCAGCCCGCGTCCGGAGCAGCGCCTCGGTGACTGGTTGCACTGTGTACAGGCGCAAAACCTGGCGTTGCGCGAGTTCGAACACACCGCGTTGTTCGACATTCAGCGCTGGGCCGGGCTGGGCGGTGAGGCGCTGTTCGACAACATTCTGGTGTTCGAGAACTACCCGATTTCCCAAGCGCTGGAACAAAGCTCGCCGCAAGGCCTGCGTTTCGGTGCCGTGGACAACCTCGAGCAAACCAACTATCCGCTGACCCTGTCGGTCAGCCTCGGTGCCGAACTGGCGGTGCAATTCAGCTACCAGTGCGCACAGTTTGCCCCGGCTTCAGTCGAGCAGATGGGCTTGCACCTGCAACGGTTGTTGCTGCAGATGATTGACGGCAGCGAGCGTGCGCTCGGTGACTTGAACCTGCTCGACGCCGCCGAAACCGATCAGCAATTGTTGGCGTGGAATGCCACCGCAGCGGCCTGGCCTGAAGCGCGTTGCATCCACCGCTTGATCGAAACGCGCGCGGATCAGACACCTGACGCGATTGCGCTGGTGTTTGCTGAACAGCGCCTGACCTACGCCGAGCTCAATGCGCAGGCCAACCGTCTGGCCCATCGCCTGATTGCCCAAGGGGTTGGCCCGGATCGTCTGGTCGGCATCGCGCTGGAGCGTGGCGTGGCGATGATTGTCGGCTTGCTGGCGATCCTCAAGGCCGGTGGCGCTTACGTGCCGCTGGATCCGCAATACCCGAGCGATCGTCTGGCGCACATGATCGAAGACAGCGGCTTGCAGTTGTTGCTGACTCAAGCCTCGTTGCTACAAGTGCTGCCGATTCCGGCCGGTGTGCAGACGCTGGTGCCGGGTTCCCTCGAAGAGCCGATCAGCGCTGCACAGGCGGCCAATCCGCAGGTGCCGGTCGACGGTGACAACCTCAGCTATGCGATCTACACCTCGGGCTCCACCGGCAAGCCGAAAGGCGTGATGGTGCGTCATGAGGCACTGGTCAATTTCGTCGCGAGCATGGCCCGTGAGCCGGGGCTGGTGGCGACTGACCGGGTGCTGTCGCTGACCACGTTCTCGTTCGATATTTTCGGGCTTGAACTGTACGGCGCGCTGTTCAGCGGAGCCTGCGTGGTGCTGGTGGACAAGCAGAGTGCGCACGACCCGCAGGCGCTGCTGCAGATCATCGAGCAACAGCAGGTCAGCGTCGTCCAAGCGACACCGTCGACCTGGCGCATGTTGCTCGATCATCCGCAGGCTGCGCGGCTCGCGGGGCGCAAATGCCTGTGTGGCGGTGAAGCGCTGGCCGAGGATCTGGCCGCGCGTCTGCTCGCTGTCGCCGGGCAAGTCTGGAACCTTTACGGGCCGACGGAAACGACGATCTGGTCGGCGGCGTATCAACTGACGGCCGAGCAGCGCCAGCCGTACCTCGGCGGGCCGATTGCCAATACCACGCTACATATCCTCGGCGAACACTTTGCGCCGAACCCGGCCGGTGTGATCGGTGAATTGCTGATCGGTGGCGATGGCCTCGCGCGGGGTTATCACGACCGGCCGGCGCTGACCGCCGAGCGCTTCCTGCCCGATCCGTTCGGCAACGGTGCGCGGTTGTATCGCACCGGTGACCTGGCGCGGTATCGCGCTGACGGGGTGATCGAGTACCTCGGGCGTGTCGACCATCAGGTGAAGATCCGCGGTTTCCGCATCGAGCTGGGCGAAATCGAAGCCTGCCTGTTGGCTCAGGCGTCGATTCGCGAAGCAGCCGTGGTGGCGCAGGAAGGGCCGGGTGGCTTGCAACTGGTGGCCTACCTGATTGCGGCGAATCCGCAGGATGCCGACCCCGCAGTCCTGCGCGACACGCTGAAATCGGCACTGGCACCTTTGCTGCCCGATTACATGATTCCTGCGCACTGGATGCTGCTGGAGCATTTCCCGCTGACCCCCAACGGCAAGCTCGACCGCAAGGCCTTGCCGCTGCCGGACGCCAATCAACTGCTGCGCACCTACGTGGCGCCGGACGGTGCGCTGGAACAGAGCGTCGCGGATATCTGGCAAGACGTGCTCAAGCTCGAACGGGTAGGGCGCGACGACAACTTCTTTGAACTGGGTGGACATTCACTGTTGGCGACTCAGGCCACGGCGCGACTGCAACTGGAGCAAGGGGCGGCAGTGCCGCTGGACCTGCTGTTCCGCACCGCATCGCTGCGCGAGTACGCCGAGCAACTGGCGGTTCACCTGACCCCTCACTCCAGCGAAGACCTGAGTGAGATGCATGATTTCCTGGCAGACCTGGAGACCCTTTGAAAATGACTCAGCTCGATAACCTGTCTCTGGTTCAGCGATTCATCCGTTTGCCGCTCGCCCAACGGCAAGCGTTTCTGCAAAAAATGCAGAGCAAGAACATGAGCTTTGCGGCGTTGCCGATTCCGCCGGTGCGCGATGAGTTCGAGAGCATTGGCCTGTCGTTCGCACAGGAGCGTCAGTGGTTCCTTTGGCAGCTTGATCCGCACAGCGCGGCTTACCACGTGCCGACAGCGTTGCGTTTGCGCGGTGCTCTTGATCTGTCGGCGTTGCAGCACAGCTTCGATGCCTTGCTGGAACGCCATGAAGTGCTGCGCACGGTGTTTGTCGATGGCCCGGATGGTCCGATTCAGGTAGTCCAGCCGCGACTGAGCCTGGCGCTGACCGCGCAGGTGCTGGACACGCCGCTCGACGATGCAGGCCTCAAGGCATTGATCGACACTGAAATCGCCACGCTGTTCGACCTGCAACAGGGCCCGCTGCTGCGGGTCAAGCTGCTGCAAATCGCGCCGGATGATCATGTGTTGGTGCTGACCCAGCATCACATTATTTGCGACGGTGCTTCGGCGCAGATCATGGTCGATGATCTGGTCAAACTCTACGCCGCGCACAGCAGTGGTCAGCCAGCCAACCTCGCGCCTTTGCCGATCCAGTACGCCGATTACGCGATCTGGCAGCGCAAGTGGATGGAGGCCGGTGAGCTGGAGCGGCAACTGGCGTACTGGACCGAGCGTCTGGGCGATGGCGGCGAAGTTCTGCCATTGCCCACGGATCGTCCGCGCCCGGCAGCGCAAAGCTATCGCGGTGCGCGTCTGGATCTGCGCGTTGGCAGCGAGCTGACTGAACGCTTGAAACAGTTGGCCCAGCGCGAGGGCCTGACCCTGTTCATGGTCTTGCTGGCGTCGTTCCAGGCCTTGTTGCACCGCTACAGCGGCCAGGCGGATATCCGCGTCGGCGTGCCGGTGGCTAACCGTAATCGGGTCGAAACCGAAGGGCTGATTGGCTTCTTCGTCAACACCCAGGTGCTGAATGCTCAGGTGCAGGGCGGCATGCCGTTCCTGGAGTTGCTGGCGCAGGTCAAACAGGCGTCGTTGGGCGCGCAGGCGCATCAGGATCTGCCGTTTGAGCAACTGGTGCATGCCCTTGCACCGGATCGGCAGTTGAGTCACAGCCCGCTGTTCCAGGTGATGTTCAACCATCAGGGCGGCGCTACGGCGCAGGCCCTGCAACTGCCGGGTCTGCAAGTCGAAAGCCTCGACTGGAGCTCGCACACCGCGCAGTTTGATTTGACCCTCGACACCCACGAAGCTGACGGCGCATTGGCGGCAACCCTGAGTTACGCCACCGACCTGTTCGACGCCGCTACCGTGCAGCGCATGGCCGGGCATTGGCTGAACCTGCTGCACGGCATCGTCGCCGACCCGCAGCACCGCATCGGTGAACTGCCGTTGCTGGACGCCATCGAGCAGCAACAGAACATCGCCCAATGGAACCCGAACCCACGCAGTTTCCCGAGCGAAGCCTGCGCGCACCAGTTGATCGCCGAGCAGGCGCGTCTGCGTCCCGATGCAATCGCCGTACGTTTCAACGAGCAAACCCTGAGCTATGGCGAACTCAACCGTCAGGCCAACCGCCGCGCCCATCAGTTGATCGCCCTCGGCGTCGGCCCGGACGTGCTGGTTGGTCTGGCCGCCGAGCGTGGTGTGGAAATGATCGTCGGCCTGCTGGCAATCCTCAAGGCCGGCGGTGCGTACGTGCCGCTCGACCCGGCTTATCCGCAGGATCGTCTGGCCTACATGATCGAGGACAGCGGCATTCAGTTGCTGCTGAGCCAGGCTGCGCTGGCCGGTCAACTGCCGGTGCCGGACGGCGTGCAGACCTTGCTGCTGGACAGCGATGTCAGCGCCTTCGTCGACACCGATCCGCAAGTAACGATGGCGTCGTCGAACCTCGCCTACGTGATCTACACCTCCGGTTCGACCGGCAAACCTAAAGGCACTTTGCTGCCGCACCAGAATATTTTGCGTCTGTTCGAAGCCACCGAGCCGTGGTTCGGTTTCGGCCCGACGGACGTCTGGAGCCTGTTCCATTCCTACGCCTTCGATTTCTCGGTGTGGGAGATTTTCGGTGCGCTGTTGCACGGCGGTGAATTGCTGGTGGTGCCGTACGACGTCAGCCGCTCGCCGCAGGAATTCCACGAACTGCTGTGCGACGCCGGGGTCACCGTGCTCAACCAGACGCCATCGGCGTTCAAGCAATTGATGCACGTGGCCTGCGCCGATACGCGGGCGAATGCCTTGCGTTACGTGGTGTTCGGCGGCGAAGCGCTGGATGTGAAATCCCTGCGCCCGTGGTTCGAGCGTTTCGGTGACTCGGCGCCACAACTGATCAACATGTACGGCATCACCGAAACCACCGTGCACGTGACGTATCGTCCGTTGTCGGTGGCGGATCTTGAGCAGGACGCCAACAGCCCGATCGGCGAACCAATCGCTGACCTGTCGTGGTACGTGCTCGACGGTGAACTGAACCCGGTGGCCAAGGGCTGCATCGGCGAGTTGTACGTCGGCCGTGCCGGTCTGGCACGCGGTTATCTGAACCGTGGCGACCTCACCGCACTGCGCTTTATTCCCGATCCGTTCGGCGAGAGCGGCGCGCGTCTGTACCGCACTGGCGACCTCGCGCAGTACCGCAGCGACGGTGTGATCGAGTACGTCGGGCGTATCGACCATCAGGTGAAAATCCGTGGTTTTCGCATCGAACTCGGCGAAATCGAAGCACGCCTGAATGCCCTCGACGCCGTGCGCGAAGCGGTGGTGCTGGCGCAGGACGGGCCGAGCGGTCAGCAACTGGTCGGCTACGTGATTGCCGCGCACCACGTCGACAACGACGCCGAATTGCGCGAGCAACTGAAAGCCCAACTCAAAGCCAATCTGCCGGATTACATGGTGCCGACGCACCTGTTGTTCCTCGAACAATGGCCACTCACCGCCAACGGCAAACTCGACCGCAAAGCGCTGCCGCAAGCGGATGCCAGCCAGGTTCAGCAGGATTACGTCGCGCCGCAAAGTGAACTGGAACAGCAGATCGCGGCGATCTGGCAGGACGTGCTGAAACTTGAGCGAGTCGGCCTCAGCGACAACTTCTTCGAACTCGGCGGCCATTCGCTGTTGGCCACGCAAATGGTTTCGCGCATCCGCCAGACCCTTGGGCTGAATCTGCAACTGCGCCAATTGTTCGAAAACGCCAGCCTCAAAGCCTGCGTTGCCGCGCTGGAACAAACCCAGGTGGCCAAGCCAACAGATATTCCTCGGGCGCCGCGTGATAAAGCACAACTGCCGTTGTCGTTTGCCCAGCAGCGTCAGTGGTTCCTCTGGCAAATGGAGCCCGCGAGCGCGGCGTACCACATTCCGGCGGCGCTGCGCATTCACGGCGCGCTGGATCTGAACGCGCTGCAACGCAGTTTTGCCGAGCTGATTCAGCGTCACGAGAGCCTGCGTACGACCTTCGTGCAGATCGATGAACAAGCGTTTCAGGTGATTCACGCGCAACAGGCACCGCTGCTGGTGCCGGACATTCTCGACGGCACTTCAGGCACTGCTGCCGAGCAGACTCAGGCGTATGTGCAGCGTCAGATCAGCCAGCCGTTCGATTTGCAAAACGGCCCGCTGCTGCGCGTCGGTTTGTTGCAAGTCGCCCGCGAAGAACATGTGCTGGTGTTGACCCAGCATCACATCGTCTCCGATGGCTGGTCGATGCAACTGCTGGTGCAGGAACTGATTCAGCGCTATGCCGCGTATAGCCAGGGCCAAACGGTCGAGTTGGCTGAGTTGCCGATTCAGTACGCCGATTATGCGCTGTGGCAACGTCAGTGGATGGAGGCCGGCGAGCGCGAGCGCCAGCTCGATTACTGGACCGGCGTACTCGGTGGTGAGCAACCGTTGCTGGAACTGCCGACTGACCGTCCGCGTCCGGCGCGGCAGAGTTTTGCAGGCGCACGTCTGGCCATCGACCTGCCGCCGCTGCTCAGCCAGCAACTGCGGCAACTGGCCCAGCGCGAGGGCAGCACGCTGTTCATGGTCTTGCTGGCCTCGTTCCAGAGCCTGTTGCATCGCTACAGCAACCAGTCGGACATTCGCGTCGGCGTGCCGATTGCCAACCGTAACCGGGTCGAGACCGAAGGCCTGATCGGCTTCTTCGTCAACACTCAGGTGCTCAAGGCCGAGGTCGATCCACAGCAGCGCTTCAGTGCACTGCTGGCGCAGGTCAAACACGCCGCACTCGGTGCCGAGGCGCATCAGGATCTGCCGTTCGAACAACTGGTCGAGGCGCTGCGTCCGGAACGCAACCTGAGCCATAGCCCGCTGTTTCAGGTGTTGTACAACCACCAGAGTGCCGGGCGTCAGGCCTTGCCGGCGTTGCCGGGGCTGGTCATCGAAGCGCAGGACTGGGACAGCCAGACCGCACAGTTCGACCTGACCCTCGACACCCTTGAAGCGGACGGCCAACTCAGCGCTGCGCTGACCTATGCCACCGATCTGTTCGACGCCGCCACCGTGCAGCGCATGGCCGGGCACTGGCTGAACCTGCTGCACGGCATCGTCGCCGACCCGCAGCACCGCATTGGTGAACTGCCGTTGCTGGACGCCAGCGAGCAGCAACAGAACATCACCGAGTGGAACCCGAATCCGCGCAGCTTTCCGAGCGAAGCCTGCGCGCACCAGTTGATCGCCGAGCAGGCGCGTCTGCGTCCCGATGCAATCGCCGTGCGTTTCAACGAGCACACCCTGAGCTACGGCGAACTCAATCGTCAGGCCAACCGCCGCGCCCATCAGCTGATCGGCCTCGGCGTCGGCCCGGACGTGCTGGTTGGTCTGGCCGCAGAGCGTGGTGTGGAAATGATCGTCGGCCTGCTGGCGATCCTCAAGGCCGGCGGTGCGTACGTGCCGCTCGACCCGACGTATCCGCAGGATCGTCTGGCCTACATGATCGAGGACAGCGGCATTCAGTTGCTGCTTAGCCAGGCTGCGCTGGCCGGTCAACTGCCGGTGCCGGACGGCGTGCAGACCTTGCTGCTGGACAGCGATGTCAGCGCGTTTGCCGACACCGATCCGCAAGTAACGATGGCGTCGTCGAACCTCGCCTACGTGATCTACACCTCCGGTTCCACCGGCAAACCCAAAGGCACGTTGCTGCCGCATCAGAACATCCTGCGCCTGTTCGAAGCCACCGAGCCGTGGTTCGGTTTTGGCCCGACGGACGTCTGGAGCCTGTTCCATTCCTACGCCTTCGACTTCTCGGTGTGGGAGATTTTCGGTGCGTTGCTGCACGGTGGCGAATTGCTGGTGGTGCCGTACGACGTCAGCCGTTCGCCGCAGGAATTCCATGAATTGCTCTGCGACGCCGGGGTCACCGTGCTCAACCAGACGCCATCGGCGTTCAAGCAATTGATGCACGTGGCCTGCGCCGATACGCGGGCGAATGCCTTGCGCTACCTGGTATTCGGCGGTGAAGCGCTGGACGTGAAATCCCTGCGTCCGTGGTTCGAACGTTTCGGCGATGCTGCCCCGCAACTGATCAACATGTACGGCATCACCGAAACCACCGTGCACGTGACGTACCGTCCGTTGTCGGTGGCGGATCTTGAGCAGGACGCCAACAGCCCGATCGGCGAACCGATTGCCGACCTGTCGTGGTACGTGCTCGACGGTGAACTGAACCCGGTGGCCAAGGGTTGCATCGGCGAGCTGTACGTCGGCCGTGCCGGTCTGGCGCGCGGTTATCTGAACCGTGGCGACCTCACCGCACTGCGCTTTATTCCCGATCCGTTCGGCGAGAGCGGCGCGCGTCTGTATCGCACCGGCGACCTCGCGCAATACCGCAGCGACGGTGTGATCGAGTACGTCGGGCGTATCGACCATCAGGTAAAAATCCGCGGGTTCCGTATCGAACTCGGCGAAATCGAAGCACGCCTGAATGCTCTCGATGCCGTGCGCGAAGCCGTGGTGCTGGCGCAGGACGGGCCGAGCGGTCAGCAACTGGTCGGCTACGTGATTGCCGCGCACCACGTCGACAACGACGCCGAATTGCGCGAACAACTGAAAGCCCAACTCAAAGCCGATCTGCCGGATTACATGGTGCCGACGCACCTGTTGTTCCTCGAACAATGGCCACTGACCGCCAACGGCAAACTCGACCGCAAAGCGCTGCCGCAAGCGGATGCCAGCCAGGTTCAGCAGGATTATGTGGCGCCGCAAAGTGAACTGGAACAACAGATCGCAGCGATCTGGCAGGACGTGCTCAAACTCGAACGCGTTGGCCTGACCGATAACTTCTTCGAACTCGGCGGCGACTCGATCATCTCCATTCAGGTGGTCAGTCGTGCACGCGCGGCGGGCATTCGTTTCTCGCCGAAAGATCTGTTCCAGCACCAGACCGTGCAGGCGCTGGCTTCGGTGGCGCAGACCGGCAGTGATGAACACACGGTCGATCAGGCCCCGGTTCAGGGTGCTGCGTTGTTGCTGCCGATCCAGCAAGCGTTTTTCGCTGAGGCGATTCCCGAGCGTCACCACTACAACCAGTCGGTGCTGCTGAAACCGGCCGGCCCGTTGCAAGCCGAGCTTGTCGAACAAGCCTTGCAGGCACTGGTGCAGCATCACGATGCCTTGCGTCTGTCGTTCAGCGAAAGCGCTGAAGGCTGGCGCGCCGAGTACCGTCAAGCGGCGTCGGAAAACCTGCTGTGGGTGCGCGAAGTCGCCGATGCAGCGGCGCTGGAAACCCTGGCCAATCAGGCCCAGCGCAGTCTCGATCTGCAAGCCGGGCCGTTGTTGCGCGGGGTGTTGGCGAACCTTGCCGATGGCACTCAACGGCTGTTGCTGGTGATCCATCACTTGGCGGTGGACGGCGTGTCGTGGCGGATTCTGTTCGACGATCTGCAAACCGCTTACAACCAATTGCACGCCGGGCAGGCCTTGCAACTGCCGGCCAAGACCAGTTCGGTCAAAGCCTTCGCCGAACAGTTGCAGGCCCACGCCCGCAGCGCCGAACTGCAGGAACAATTGGCTTACTGGCAGGCGCAGTTGAGCGATGTGCAGGGCGACCTGCCGTGCCTCGATCCACAAGCCAGTGCGCTCAACAGTCAGGCCGTCACGGTCGATACGCGACTGGACAAGCAACTGACCCGACAACTGCTGCAAGAAGCCCCGGCGGCGTATCGCACGCAGGTCAACGATCTGTTGCTGACCGCGCTGGCGCGGGTGATTTGCCGCTGGAGCGGGCACGCCAGCACCTTGATCGAGCTGGAAGGTCATGGCCGCGAAGAGTTGTTCGCCAATATCGACCTGACCCGCACTGTGGGCTGGTTCACCAGTCTGTTTCCGGTGAAATTGACCCCGGCGGCTGACCTTGCCGATTCGATCAAGTCGATCAAGCAGGGCTTGCGCGCAATTCCCGACAAAGGTGTCGGTTTTGCTGCGCTGCGCTTCCTCGGAGACGACGCCACCCGCGCAGCGTTGCAGGCACTGCCGCCACCGCGCATCACCTTCAACTACCTGGGCCAGTTCGACGGCAGTTTCGATGAAGCGCAGGGCGCGTTGTTCAGCCCTGCCAGCGAAGGCGCCGGCGATGAGCAGAGCCCACTGACCACGCTCGGCAACTGGCTGACCCTCAATGGTCAGGTGTTCGACGGCGCGTTGAATCTGGGCTGGACGTTCAGTCGCCAGCAATTCGATCCGGCGCTGATCCAGCAACTGGCCGATGACTACGCCGCTGAGTTGGCGCTGCTGATCGCGCATTGCTGCGACCCGAGCAATCAGGGCATGACGCCGTCGGACTTCCCGCTGGCCGACTTCACTCAGGCGCAGCTTGATGGTCTGGCACTGCCGGCGCGCGCGGTAGACGACATTTATCCATTGGCGCCGATGCAGCAGGGCATGCTGTTCCACAGCCTCTATGAAAACGGCAGCGGGCATTACATCAATCAAATGTGCCTGGACATCGAAGGCCTCGATCCACAGCGTTTCGAAAATGCCTGGCAGGCCGCCGTCGATGCCCACGACATTCTGCGCAGCAGCTTTGTCTGGCAAGGCAGTGAGCGTCCGCTGCAAGTGGTGCACAAGCAAGTGCGTGTGCCATTCACGTCGCTGGACTGGAGCGCTCGCGCCGATGTCACGTCAGCACTCGCTGACTTGGCTTCGGCAGAACTGGCGCAGGGCTTTGATCTGGCCTGCGCACCGTTGTTGCGTCTGGTGCTGGTGCAGACCGGCGCGCAGCGTTATCACCTGATCTACACCCATCACCACATCCTGATGGATGGCTGGAGCAATTCGCAGTTGCTCGGCGAAGTGCTGCAGCGTTATGACGGCCAGACCTTGCCGCATCAGGCCGGGCGCTACCGCGACTACATCAGTTGGCTGCAAGGGCGCGATGCCAAGGTCAGTGAAGCGTTCTGGCTGGAGCAACTGCGTTCGTTCGAGGCGCCGACCCGTCTCGCCGAAACCCGTTTCGACGTTGACGAAGCGGCGTTCGCCAGCAGCCATGCCAGTCACGATCACTGGTTGGACACAGCGCAGACCCAAGCCCTGAGCGAGTTTGCCCGTACGCAGAAAGTCACCCTCAACACCGTCATCCAGGCTGCCTGGCTGATGCTGCTGCAGCACTACACCGGGCATGCCACCGTGGCCTTCGGTGCCACGGTCTCGGGACGCCCGACCGAGCTCAAAGGCATCGAGCAACAGATCGGCCTGTTCATCAACACCTTGCCGGTCATCGCCAGCCCACGTCCGGAGCAGTCAGTGTCGGCGCTGTTGCAACAGGTACAGGCGCAAAACGTCGCCCTGCGCGAGCACGAGCACACGCCGCTGTTCGAGATTCAGCGCTGGGCCGGGCAGGGTGGTGAGGGCTTGTTCGACACCTTGCTGGTGTTCGAAAACTACCCGTTGTCGGACGCGCTGCAAGCGCAGGCACCGTCAGGGTTGAGCTTCGGCACCGTGGACAATCAGGAACAGACTAATTTCCCGTTGACCCTGGCCGTTAATCACAATGACACCCTGAGTCTGCACTTTACTTATGCCCACGCTGCTTTCCCTACACACACCGTCGAGCGCCTGGCTGAACAGGTGGCACACGTGCTCGCGCAGATGGTGAGCGCGCCGGCCGGCCGCAGCCTCGGCGAGATCGACTTGCTGGGCGATGTCACGCGCACGCTGTTGTTGCGCGACTGGAACGCTACGGCCGTCGAAACCTCCGAGCGCCGTCAGGTGCAGCAATGCATCGAAGCGCAGGCACGCCTGACCCCGGACGCCGTGGCGCTGGTGACCGAGCAGGCCACGCTGACGTATGCGCAACTCAATGCCCAGGCCAACCGTTTGGCCCATGCCTTGATCGAGCGCGGCGTCGGCCCTGACGTTCTGGTCGGTCTGGCGATGTCGCGCAGCGTACAGATGGTGGTTGGCCTGCTGGCGATCCTCAAGGCTGGCGGCGCTTACGTGCCGCTGGATCCGGCGTATCCACAAGATCGTCTGACCTACATGGTCGAGGACAGCGGCATTGCCTTGCTGCTGACTGAAACCAGCTTGCAACCACGTTTTGCCGATGTCGCGGTGACCACGCTGTTGCTCGATCAGCCAGCGCATTGGCTGGACGCTTACAGCGAGCGCGATCCGCAGGTGCTGATCGATGAGCAGAACCTCGCCTACGTGATCTACACCTCCGGCTCCACCGGCAAGCCGAAGGGCGTGACCTTGCGTCATGGCGGCTTGAGCAACCACATGCAGTGGATGCAGGAATGCCTGCAACTGACGCCGGCGGATCGCGTCCTGCAAAAAACCGCGATCAGCTTCGATGCGTCGGTCTGGGAATTCTGGCTACCGCTGATGAACGGTGCGCAACTGGTGCTGGCCTCGGCACAATTCAATCTCGACCTGACCACGCTGTGGGCCGACGTCGCACGCCTGCGTATCAGCGTGCTGCAAATGGCGCCGTCGCTGTTGCAAGCATTGTTGCCGCTGGCGACGCGTGAACAACTGGCCTCGCTGCGCCTGTTGCTGTGCGGTGGCGAGGCCCTGAGTGCGCACCTTTCGCGTCAAGTGCTGGCGCTGTTCGACGGCGAGTTGCGCAATCTCTACGGCCCGACCGAAGCGACCATCGACACCAGCAGCCACGCCGTACCGCGCACGGTTGAAGATGATGCGCGAATCATGCCGATCGGTCGTCCGATCAACAATGTCCGCACCTATGTGCTGGACGCAGCGCTGCAACCTTGCGCCATTGGTGCCACTGGCGAGTTGTACATCGCCGGTGACTCGCTGGCCCGTGGTTATCACCAGCGCGGCGCGCTGACCGCCGAACGCTTTATTCCTGATCCATTCGCCGGTTTCGGAGGTCGTCTGTACCGCACCGGCGACCTGGCGCGCTATGCCGAGGACGGCGTGATCGAGTACATCGGCCGCATCGACCATCAAGTGAAAATCCGCGGTCTGCGCATCGAACTGGGTGAAATCGAAGCACGCCTGCAAGCATTGCCCGAGGTTCGTGAGGCGGTGGTGCTGGCGCGGGAAGAGCTGAGCGGGCCGAATCTTGTTGCGTATCTGGTCAGCCACGACCACAGCCTCGATCCGACATCTCTAGCAGAACAACTCAAGGCGCAATTGGCCCGGCAGGTGTCGGACTTCATGGTGCCGACCCACCTGGTCTTCCTTGACCAATTGCCGCTGACGCCTAACGGCAAACTCGATCGCAAGGCCTTGCCGGCGCCGGACACCCGCGCCCATCAGTCGGTCTATCTGGCGCCGCAAAGCGAGCTGGAATGCAAGGTCGCAGCGATCTGGCAGGACGTGCTGAAAATCGAGCAGGTCGGGCTGGCTGACGACTTCTTCGAACTCGGCGGGCACTCGCTGCTGGTGGTCAACGTGGTCTCGCGCCTGCAACTCGAACTGGGCCTGAAGCTGACGCCGCAACTGATATTCCAATTCCCGGTGCTGGGTGCGTTTGTCGCGCAACTCGAGCAGTCCGGCGAGCAAATGAGCACGTCGAAATTGAGCAAGCTTGAAGCGCTGCTTGATGAATTTGAGGAGGTTTGATGGACACCGCTGTCGCACAACGTATTGCCAGGCGCTTCATAACGCTGCCGCTGGAAAAACGTCGCTTGTACTTGCAGAAGATGCTCGAAGAGGACGTTTCCCCGGCGAACCTGCCGATTCCGCCTGTCAGTGCCGAGTTCGACACCTTGTCGTTGTCTTTCGCCCAGGAACGCCAATGGTTCCTGTGGCAGCTGGATCCGGAAAGCGCGGCGTACCACATGCCCACGGCCCTGCGTCTGCGCGGGCCGCTGGACGTCGCTGCGCTGGAGAAAAGTTTCCATGCGCTGGTGGCGCGCCACGACAGTCTGCGCACTACTTTCGTGCTGCACGGCGAGCACGCCGTGCAGCAAGTCCACGCGGTTACGCCGGTGCAGCTGCAAGCGCAAGTGCTGGCGCAGATGCCGGACGACACGCAACTGCGCCACTTGATCGAAGAAGAAACCCGGCAACTGTTCGACCTGCAACAAGGGCCACTGCTGCGCACACGCCTGTTGCAACTGGCGCCAGACGATCATGTGCTGATCGTGACCTTGCACCACATCGTCTCCGATGGCTGGTCGATGCAGGTGATGGTCGAGGAACTGGTCAAAGGTTACGCCGCGTTCATTCAAGGCCAGGCGCCGCTGTTGCCCGAATTGCCGATCCAGTACGCCGACTATGCGATCTGGCAGCGCCACTGGATGGAAGCGGGCGAGCGTGAGCGTCAACTTGAATACTGGGTCGCGCGCCTCGGCGGTCAGCAACCGGTACTCGAATTGCCGAGCGATTTTGCCCGCCCGGCGGTCATGAGTTATCGCGGTGCACGTCTGGAACTGGATATCGACGCCGCGTTGGCCAGTGGCCTCAAGCAGATGGCGCAGCGCGAAGGGGTCAGTCTGTTCATGATCCTGCTGGCTTCGTTCCAGGCCTTGCTGCATCGCTACAGCGGTCAGAACGACATCCGCGTCGGCGTGCCGACGGCCAACCGCAACCGCGTGGAAACCGAGCGCCTGATCGGCTTTTTCGTCA
Source organism: Pseudomonas sp. CH61 (assembly GCF_059429415.1). Classification (NCBI taxonomy): domain Bacteria; kingdom Pseudomonadati; phylum Pseudomonadota; class Gammaproteobacteria; order Pseudomonadales; family Pseudomonadaceae; genus Pseudomonas; species Pseudomonas sp. CH61. The sequence continues at coordinate 1,381,680 of NZ_CM182098.1, forward strand.
ACACCCAAGTGCTCAAGAGCGAGGTCGACAGTCAGGACGCGTTCAGCGCGTTGCTGCAACAGGTCAAGCAGACTGCGCTGGGCGCGCAGGCGCATCAGGATCTGCCATTCGAGCAATTGGTCGAAGCGCTGCAACCCGAGCGCAACCTCAGTCACAGTCCGCTGTTCCAGGTGATGTTCAATCACCAGACCCAAGGCTTGTCGACTGCGGCGCCGGTGGGCGGTTTGAAAGTCGAGGGCTTGCGTTGGGACAGCCACAGCGCGCAGTTCGATCTAACCCTGGAAACCGTCGAGCACAGCGATGGCCTGTCGGCGGCGTTGATCTACGCCACTGATCTGTTTGGCGCCGACACCGTTGCGCGCATGGCCGGGCATTGGCAGAACCTGCTGCGCGGGATTGTCACCAATCCTGCGCAGTCCATCGGCGAACTGCCGCTGCTGAGCGCCGCCGAACATCAAGCGCAGCTCAACGACGGCAACCGCAGCGTCGTGCCGGCACCTGAAAAGGGCTTCGTTCATCAACTGTTCGAAGCACAAGCGGCGCGCACTCCCGATGCCCCGGCGCTGGTGATCGATGGCCAGCGCTTGAGCTACGGCCAGCTCAATGCCCGGGCCAATCAGTTGGCGCGCAAGCTGCAAACCCTCGGTGTCGCGGCAGATGTGCTGGTCGGTATTTCGGTCGAGCGCAGCACGCACATGCTGGTGGGCCTGCTGGCGATCCTCAAGGCGGGCGGCGCCTATCTGCCGCTGGATCCGGCATTCCCGCAGGATCGTCTGGCGTACATGATCGACGACAGCGGCATCGATTTGCTGCTGACGCAAAGCTCGCTGCTCAGCCAGTTGCCCGTCCCGGCCACGGTCACCACGCTGGTGCTGGATCAGGAGGGCGATTGGCTCGACGGCTTTGCCTGCGAGGATCTGCCGACACGTCTGCATGCCGAACATCTGGCCTACGCGATCTATACCTCCGGCTCGACCGGCCAGCCGAAAGGGGTGATGGTTCGCCACGCGGCGTTGACCAATTTCGTCGCCAGCATGGCCAAGGCCCCGGGCATGGTCGCGCAGGATCGTGCGCTGTCGCTGACCACGTTCTCATTCGATATTTTTGGCCTGGAAATCTACGTTCCGCTGATGGTCGGTGCGTGCATTGTCCTGACCGGTCAGGAGGTCGCGCAGGATCCGTACGCGGTACTGGCGCTGATGACTGCCGAGCAGGTCAACGTGGTGCAGGCGACGCCGTCGACCTGGCGCATGCTGCTCGACAACGAAAACGCCGCACAGCTGCGCGGTTGCAAGTGCCTGTGCGGCGGCGAAGCGCTGCCTCAGGAACTGGCGGTGCGCATGCTCGCCCTCGGCGGTGAAGTGTGGAACCTCTACGGGCCGACCGAAACCACGATTTGGTCGGCGTTGCATCCGCTGCGCGCGCAAGATGCGCAACCTTGGCTGGGAGGGCCGATCGACAACACCACGCTGTACATCGTCGGCGCCGATTTGCTGCCGGTGCCTTATGGCGTGGCCGGCGAGTTGCTGATCGGCGGTGAAGGCCTGGCGCGCGGTTACTTCCAGCGTCCGGCGCTGACGGCCGAACGGTTTGTGCCGCACCCTTATTCCGCGACGGGCGAGCGTCTGTACCGCACTGGCGACCTTGCGCGTCAGCGTGCCGACGGCATCATCGAATACCTCGGCCGGATTGACCATCAGGTGAAAATCCGTGGCTTCCGCATTGAATTGGGCGAGATCGAAGCGCGCCTGCTCGAACAGGACGCCGTGCGCGAAGCGGCCGTGCTGGCGCAGGATGCTCCGGGTGGTCAGGCGCTGGTGGCTTACGTGGTGCCGAGCGCTGATCTGAGTACACTCGATGCCGACGCACAGAGCCGCTTGCGCGACAGCCTCAATGCCCGCCTCAAGGTCAATCTGCCGGATTACATGGTGCCGGCGCACATGGTGCTGCTGGCGCGTTTCCCGCTGACGCCGAACGGCAAGCTCGATCGCAAACAGTTGCCCAAACCCGACGCCAGCCAATGGCGCAAAACCTATGTGGCACCAGAGACGCCGGTGCAACAGGCCGTGGCCGCGATCTGGGCGCAAATCCTCAAGGTCGAGCGCGTTGGTCTGAGCGACAACTTTTTCGAACTGGGCGGTCATTCGCTGCTGGCCACGCAAGTGGTGTCGCGCATTCGTCAGCAACTAGATATTCAGGTGCCGCTGCGCTTGCTGTTCGCCCACAACAGCCTGCAAGGGTTTGTCGAGGCGATGGACCCGGCATCTGCCGAGCAGGAGCCGGCGATCAGTCGCGTTCCGCGCGAGCAGCCGCTGGCCTTGTCTTACGCGCAACAGCGTCAGTGGTTCCTCTGGCAACTGGACCCGACCAGCAGCGCTTATCACATTCCGGCGGCGCTGCGTTTACGCGGCGAGCTGGATCAAGCGGCGCTGCAACAGAGTTTCGATGCGCTGGTGGAACGTCACGAAAGTTTGCGTACCCGCTTCGTGCTGGACAACGAACGTCCAGTGCAAGTCATTGAGGCTGCTGCCCCCGTCACCATTGCGATGACATCGGTCGACGCCGCGCTCGACGCGCCAGCCCTGCGCAGCTTGATCGAAGCCGAAACCCGGCAACTTTTCGATTTGCAGCGTGGGCCGCTGTTGCGGGTCAAACTCTTGCAATTGGCCGCTGACGATCATGTGTTGATCCTGACTCAGCACCACATCGTCTCCGATGCCTGGTCGATGCAAATCATGGTCGATGACCTGATGCAGCTGTACGCCGGTTTCAGTCAGGGTCAACCGGCTGCACTGGCACCGTTGCCGATCCAGTACGCCGACTATGGCCACTGGCAACGGCAATGGCTGGAGGCGGGGGAGCAGCAACGGCAACTGGATTACTGGACGGCGCAGTTGGGCGGCGAACAGCCGATTCTCGAACTGGCCACCGATCATCCGCGTCCGGCGCAACAAAGCTATCGCGGCGCGCGCCTGCCGATCAGCCTGGAACCGGCGCTGGCGGAAGGTCTCAAGCGTCTGGCCAAAGAGCGCAACACCACGTTGTTCATGCTGTTGTTGGCGGGGTTCCAGACCCTGTTGCATCGCTACACCGGGCAAAACGATATTCGCGTCGGCGTGCCGATCGCCAACCGCAATCGCGTGGAAACCGAGCGCCTGCTGGGCTTCTTCGTCAACACGCAAGTGCTCAAGGCTGACATCGACGGCAACCTGCGTTTCGACCAGTTGCTTGATCAGGTCAAACAGCACGCTTTGGGTGCGCAGGCGCATCAGGACCTGCCGTTTGAACAACTGGTGGAATTGCTCGCACCCGCTCGCAACCTCAGCCATACGCCGTTGTTCCAGGTGATGTTCAACCACGCCAGCGATGCGCGCCGCGCCGTTTCGGCGTTGCCCGGCCTGAGCCTGGAAGAGCTGACTTGGGACGCCGGCACCGCGCAGTTCGACCTGACGCTGGACACCTTCGAGTTCGATGAAGGCATCAGTGCGGCGCTGTCGTATGCCAGCGATCTGTTCGAACCTTCGACTATCGCTCGTCTCGGCGAGCATTTCCTCAATCTGTTGCGCGCGATCGTCGCGCAGCCGACCCGACGCATTGGCGAACTGCCGATGCTCGACGCGGCGCAGCGCCGAGTGATCGTCGAAGACTGGAACCACACGTTTGCCGACTACCCGAATCAGCAGCCGGTGCATCATCTGATCGAAGCGCAGGTCGAGCGTGCTCCGCACGCGGTGGCGTTGACGTTCGAAGGGCAGTCGCTGACCTACCGTGAGCTGAACGAGCGGGCCAACCGTTTGGCCCATGCCTTGATCGCACGGGGCATTGGCCCGGATGTGCTGGTGGGCATCTCGGTGCACCGCAGTCTGGAAATGGTCGTCGGCTTGCTGGCCACTCTCAAGGCCGGTGGCGCTTACGTGCCGCTGGATCCGGAGTACCCGACCGAACGTCTGGCGTACATGATCGATGACAGCGGCATCCAATGGTTGCTGACGCAACAGGCGCTGGTCGAGACCTTGCCGATTCCAGAGCATGTGCAGACGCTGCTACTCGACGCCGATGACGCGTGGCTGGGGGACGCCGAGTCGAGCAATCCGACGCTGGCGCTGAGCGCACAAAACCTCGCGTACGTGATTTACACCTCTGGCTCCACCGGCAAGCCGAAAGGCGCCGGCAACAGCCACGGCGCGCTGACCAACCGTTTGTGCTGGATGCAGCAGGCTTATGAGCTGCGCGGCGCTGACAGCGTGCTGCAAAAGACCCCGTTCAGTTTTGACGTGTCGGTGTGGGAATTCTTCTGGCCCCTGATGACCGGCGTACGTCTGGTCGTCGCGGCACCGGGCGACCATCGTGATCCGGCGAAACTGGTCAGCCTGATCGAGCGCGAAGCGATCACTACCCTGCATTTCGTGCCGTCGATGCTGCAAGCGTTTGTGCTGGATGCCAATGTCAGCCGCTGCACCAGCCTGACCCGCATTGTCTGCAGCGGTGAAGCGTTGCCGATCGATGCGCAGCAACAGGTCTTCGCCAAGTTGCCGAATGCCGGTTTGTACAACCTCTACGGCCCGACCGAAGCGGCGATCGACGTGACCCATTGGACCTGCCGCGACGAAGGTCGCGATACGGTGCCGATCGGCGAGCCGATTGCCAACCTGATGACCTACATTCTCGACGCCGAACTCAACCCGGTGCCGAGCGGCGTCAATGGCGAGCTGTACCTCAGCGGCCAAGGCCTGGCGCGCGGCTACCACCGTCGCCCGGAATTGACCGCCGAACGCTTTGTCGCCAGTCCGTTCGTGGCCGGCGAGCGCCTGTATCGCACCGGCGATCTGGCGCGCTATCGCCCGAACGGTGTGATCGATTACATCGGTCGCATCGACCATCAGGTGAAAATCCGTGGTTTCCGCATCGAGCTGGGTGAGATCGAAGCGCGTCTGCTGGAGCACGACGCCGTGCGTGAAGCGGTGGTCGTCGCGCAGGACAGCCGCAGCGGCAAAGTCCTCAGTGGTTATGTCGTCGCCACGGAGATCGACGCGACGGATTGGCCATCGATGCGTGAGACCCTGCAGGCGCATTTGCGCCAGACCTTGCCGGAGCACATGGTGCCTGCGCACTTGACCCTGCTGCAGAGCATGCCGCTGAGCCCCAACGGCAAGCTCGACCGCAAGGCATTGCCAGCGCCTGATGTGGCCGAAGCCCAGCAAGATTTTGTCGCGCCGGTCAATGCGATCGAAACAGCGCTGGCGCAGATCTGGCAAGCGGTGCTCGGCGTGGCTCAGGTGGGTACGGCGGACAATTTCTTCGCCCTCGGTGGCGACTCGATCAACTCGATTCAAGTGGTCAGCCGCGCGCGTCAGCAGGGCATTGGCCTGACCCCGAAAGACCTGTTTCTGCATCAGAACATTCAAGCGCTGGCCCGCGTGGCCACGGCCGCCGAGGAAGCGTTGATCGATCAAGGCCCGGTCACCGGCGACAGTCCGCTGGTGCCGATGCAGCAATGGTTCTTCGCCAGCGACATCCCGCACCGCGAGCACTGGAACCAGTCGGTCATGCTGACGCCGCGCGAAGCGCTGAACGTCGCACACTTGCAGCAGGCGCTGGCGCATGTCGTGGCGCATCACGATGCCTTGCGTCTGCGTTTTGTGCAGGCGAGCAATGGCGCTTGGCAGGCCAGCCATCAAGCACCGGCCGAGCAAGCGCTGGAAATCTGGCAACGCTCAGCCGAGGGCGCTGACGAAATTGTCGCCATCGCCGATGAGGCCCAACGCAGTCTCGATCTGCAAAACGGCCCGTTGTTGCGCTGCACATTGATTGCCGTGCAGGACGGCAGCGAGCGTCTGCACCTGGCGATTCACCATTTGGTGATGGACGGCGTGTCGTGGCGAGTGTTGCTGGAAGATTTGCAAACCGCCTATCGTCAATTGAATTCAAACCAGCCGGTGGCGCTGCCGGCGAAATCCACCGCGTTCAAAGCCTGGGCCGAGCAGTTGCAGGCCTATGCGCACAGCGCAACGCTGAACAAGGAACTCGACTACTGGAGTCGTCAACTCGATCAGGCCTTGCCGGAGTTGCCGCGCAGTCGTCCCGAGGGCAGTCAGGCGTCGGTGCATGGCCGTTCGGTCAACACGCGGCTGGATGCCGAACAGACCCATCGTCTGCTCAAGCAGGCGCCGTCGGCGTACCGCACGCAGGTCAATGACCTGTTGCTCAGCGCTCTGGCGCAGGTGATCTGCCAGTGGACTGCGCAACCGGCGTGCCTCGTGCAGCTCGAGGGTCATGGTCGCGAAGAACTGTTCGACGGCGTCGACCTGAGCCGCACGGTGGGTTGGTTCACCAGCCTGTTCCCGGTGCTGCTGACCCCGGCGAAACAACCGGCCGAGGCGATCAAACGCATCAAGGAACAACTGCGCGCGGTGCCGGAAAAAGGCCTGGGTTATGGCGTGTTGCGCTACCTCGGCGCGGACGCTGTTCAGCAACGTCTGGCGCAATTGCCGCAAGCGCGGATTACTTTCAACTACCTCGGCCAGTTCGACCAGAGTTTCGATGAGCAGGCGCTGTTCGTACCGAGTGAAGAGGGCAGCGGGGCCGGGCACGGCGACGACGTCGCCCTGAGCAACTGGCTGACCATCGATGGCCGGGTGTTCAACGGGCAATTGTCGCTGGACTGGACGTTCAGCCGCGATGTCTTCGACGAAGCGGTGATTCAGCAACTGGCGGATGCCTACGCGGTGGCGCTGGAGCAATTGATCGAGCATTGCTGCACGCAGGAACATTTGGGCCTGACACCGTCCGACTTCCCATTGACGTGTCTGACCCAGCCGCAGCTGGATCGACTGCCGGTGCCGGTGGCGCAAGTGGAGGATATCTATCCGCTGTCGCCGATGCAGGACGGCATGCTGTTCCACACCCTGGCCGACGACAGTTCCGGTTTGTACATCAACCAGATCAGCCTGCCGGTGCACGGTCTGGACACCGAACGGTTTGCCCGGGCGTGGCAATATGTGATCGGGCGCGAGGATATTCTGCGCACCAGTTTCCACTTCCCGGAAGGCTCGAATACCCCGGTGCAGATCGTCCATCGTCAGGTCGAATTGCAACTGACGGTGGAAGACTGGCGTACAAAAGACATCAGCGAGGCGGCCGTCACCGAGCGGGCGACCGCCGATTATCTGGCCGGTTTCGACCTCGGCCAGGCGCCGTTGCAGCGCGTCCTGCTGCTGCGTCTGGAAGACGATCGCTACCAGATGATCTGGACCTGCCACCACATCCTCATGGACGGCTGGAGCAGTTCGCGGTTGTTCGGCGAGGTGATGCAGTTCTACAGCCACGGCCAGGTGCAGGGGCGCAATGGCCGCTATCGCGAGTTCATCGAATGGCTGCAACGCCAGGATCAGGGTTCGCTGGAAGGTTTCTGGCGCAACCGCCTCGAGCCGCTGCAACAGGCGACGTCGCTGAATCAGGCGATGTTCCCGCGGCATGTCGAGGAACTGCCGGGGCACGAGGCGATATATTCACGTTGGGACGCGGCGCAAACCGCGCGTTTGCAGCAAGCTTGCCGTGCTCTGCAAATCACCCCGAACACCCTGATTCAGGGGGCGTGGTTGCTGCTGCTGCAACGCTTTACCGGGCAGAACACCGTGGTGTTCGGCGCGACCGTTTCGGGGCGCCCGGCCGGTTTGGCCAACGCTGACAATATTCTTGGCCTGTTCATCAATACCTTGCCGGTGATTCAGACCCTGCGCCCGGAGCAGCCGCTGGACCAGTGGCTGCAGCAACTGCAGGCTTACAACACCGATATTCGCGAGTTTTCCCATGCACCGCTGGCGGACATTCAGCGTTGGTCGGGACTCGGCGGGCAGGGCTTGTTCGACAGCATCATCGTCTTCGAGAACTACCCGATCGACGAACGTCTGGGCGAGCAGCAGGACAGTGGTCTGAGCTTCGGCGAGTCGCGCAATCATGACGTCACCAACTTCCCGATGGACCTGGCGGTCAATCTCGGCGAACAGCTGTCGATCGAATATCTGTTCCTGCGCAATGCCTTCAGCCTGGAGGCGGTGGAGCAGATCCGGCGCACTCTGGAAGACACCCTTGAAGCCATGATCGTCGCGCCGAGCGAGCGTCTGGGCAACCTGCAGCGTTTGTCCGCGCAACAGTGGCAAGCGTTTGAACAATGGAGCGCAGCGCCTGGCGCAAGCTATCAGGAGCAGTTGCTGCCTGAGTTGATTGCCCGCCATGCACAGTCGCGGCCAGAGGCCACGGCACTGGTGTGCGGTGACGCTACGCTGAGCTACGGCGAACTGGAGCGTCGCGCCAACCGTCTCGCTCATCGTCTGATCGAACTGGGTGCCGGGCCGGAAGTGGTCATCGGTGTGGCGCTGGAACGTTCGGTCGAGATGGTCGTGGCGTTGTTGGCGGTGATGAAAAGCGCTTCGGCGTATGTGCCGCTGGACATCGATTATCCGCCGGAGCGACTGGCGTTCATGATCGAAGATTCGGCGATGGCGCTGCTGCTCACCCACACGCAGGTGCAGGAGCGCTTGCCAGTGGTCGAAGGGCTGGCGCGGCTGGCTATCGATGAGTTCGACGACAGCGCTTACCGCGACACAGCTCCGCACAGCGGCTTGCTCGCCGGCAACCTCGCCTATCTGATCTACACCTCCGGTTCGACCGGGCGGCCGAAAGGCGTCGCAGTGGCGCACGGGCCGATGAGCATGCATTGCCAGGCGATCGCCGAGCTGTACGACATGGACGAGCACAGCCGTGAGCTGCATTTCATGTCGTTTGCCTTCGACGGTGCCCACGAGCGCTGGCTGAGCACGCTGTTCAGCGGCGGCACGCTGGTGATCCGCGATGCCAGCCTGTGGACACCGGAACAGACCTTCGAGGCCCTGCATCAGCACGGCATCACGATTGCCTGTTTCCCACCGGCCTACCTGAAACAACTGGCCGAATACGCCGCACACAGCCAATTGGCGCCACCGCCGGTGCGCGTATATTGCTTTGGCGGCGACGCGGTGCCGGATCAAACCTTCGAGCAAGTGAAAGCCGCGTTACGTCCGCAATTCTTCACCAACGGTTATGGCCCGACCGAAACCGTGGTCACGCCGATGCTGTGGAAGGTGCCGGTCAGCGAGCGCTGTGAAGCGGCTTACGCGCCGATCGGTCGTGCTGTCGGCGAGCGTGCGCTGTACGTGCTCGACGAAGATCTCAATCCGCTGCCACCGGGCATTGCCGGCGAACTGTACATCGGCGGCCAGGGCATCGCCCGTGGTTACTATCAGCGGCCGGACCTGAGCGCCGAGCGTTTCGTGCCGGATCCGTTCGGCCAGCCGGGTGAGCGTCTGTATCGCAGCGGTGACCTGGTGCGCCAGCGTGCCGACGGCGTGCTCGATTACGTCGGGCGGATCGACCATCAGATCAAGGTGCGCGGGTTCCGGATCGAACTCGGCGAAATCGAAGCCAGTCTGCGTCAGCTCGCCGATGTCAGCGATGCCTTGGTGATCGCTCGTGACAGTGCGTCGGGCAAACAACTGATCGGTTATGTGGTGACGCCAGAGGGCGTGGCCATCGGTGATCGGCTGAAGTCCGAGTTGCGTGCGCAACTGCCCGATTACATGGTGCCGGCGCAGGTGATCTGCCTTGCCGCGTTACCGGTCACGCCGAACGGCAAACTCGATCGCCAGGCCTTGCCGGAACCCGAGTTCAAAGGCGCGGAGTATGTGCCGGGGCGCACCCGTGACGAGCAACTGCTGGCCGAGGTCTGGGCCGATGTGTTGCAAGTCGAGCGCGTGGGCATTACCGACAACTTCTTCGAACTGGGTGGCGACTCGATTCTCAGCCTGCAAGTGGTTTCGCGGGTGCGTAACCACGCGGAGTTGAAGCTGGATCTGAAACTGCGCGACCTGATGCGTGGGCAGACCATCGAAGCGATTTTCGAACAGCGTTCGAGCGCTGTGGCGAGCGTGGTTGAAGACGTGACGCAGGTGGCGGCGGAAGGGCAGTTCAACCTGATTCCGATCCAGCAATGGCTGTTCGATCAGCGCATGAGCGAGCCGCATCACTACAACCAGGCGTTGATGTTGCGTGCGCGGCAAGCGCTGAATCTGCCAGCGCTGGAAATGGCCCTGCGCGCGATGATGCAACAACACGATGCACTTCGCTTGCGCTTCAGCGATGTCGGCGGGCGGCATTATCAGCATTACCAACCGCTGGCGGACATGCAGGCGCAATGGGCCAGCGAACCGCTGCTGTGGCAGCACGAAGTGGCCGATGAAGCCGAGCTGGAACTGTACGCCGAGCAAGTGCAACGCAGCCTCGACCTGCAAAACGGACCGGTGTGGCGCACGGCGCACGTGACCTTGGCTGATGGCGAAATCCGTGTGCTGATGGTCATTCATCACCTGGTGATCGACACGGTATCGTGGCGTTTGCTGTTGCAGGATTTGCAGGTGGCTTACGAGGCGTACAGCGCCGGTGGCTCGCCGAACCTGCCGATTCGCACCAGCAGCTATCGCGCCTGGGCCGAAGGCTTGCAAGCCTATGCGGCGGATTACCCGACGGAGGAAAAAGCCTGGTGGCTGGCGCAGATCGACCAGCCCGGCAGCGAGTTGCCGTGCGATAACCCGCGCGGCAAGAATCAGGTGCAATACCAGTCGGTGGCGCATTTGGGGTTGTCGGAGCAGCACACCCAGCAACTGCTCAAGCAAGTGCCGGCGGTGTATCAGACGCAGATCAACGACGTGTTGCTAGCGGCGTTGAGCCGGGTGTTGTGCCGCTGGAGTGAGCAGTCTTCGGTGCTGATTCAACTTGAGGGCCACGGTCGTGAGGACCTGGTCAAAGACATCGACCTGAGCCGCAGTCTGGGCTGGTTCACCAGCATGTTCCCGGTGCGTCTGACACCGGGCGAGAATACCGACATCGGCACCTCGGTGCGTGCCGTGCAGCGACAATTGGCGGCGGTGCCGAACAAAGGTCTGGGCTATGGCGTGCTGCGTCACATGAGCGGCGGGCAAATGGCTGAAACATTGAGTCAGGCACCGCAGGCACGGGTGACCTTCAACTACCTCGGGCAGTTTGACCAGAGCTTCGACGACAAGGCCATGCTGGTGCCGGCGGCAGAAAGTTACGGCAGTTGCTACAGCCCGCACGCTGCATTGGGTAACTGGCTGGAAGTGGTGGGGCAGGTGTATGACGGGCGCTTGGCTTTGCGCTGTATTTACAGCACTCGCCGTTACCGCGCCGAGACCGTCGAACAGCTGATGCGCGAGTATCAGGCGGAACTGGAGGCGCTGATCGAGCACTGTGTCGCACAAGCGGCCTAAGTATTGGGCCTGATCCATCGTTATACACAGAGGAGCCCTTGCGGCTCCTCTTTTGTCTGTGGCTATTTCATAAGGAAACCTGCGATGTCCCTGCATCCGGAACTCAATGCCTTCCTCGACCTGGCCGAAGAAAGCCAGGCCGATGGCCCCGGCCCGTTTCATTTGTCGACGCCAGCTCAGGCCCGGGAGGCTTTCGAGCGCACCACGGAGCAGTTGCGCTGGGGCGCGCCGGCGGATGTCAGTGTCGTGACGCTGCCGTTTACAGCGCGTGACGGTGCCGGCCTGGAATTGCGCCTGTACCGTCCCGCCAATCCGCAGGCCGAGGCGCTGCCGGTGCTGGTGTATTTCCACGGTGGCGGTTATGTGGTCGGCAGTCTGCAATCCCACGATGGCGTGTGCCGCGAGTTCTGCGCCCGGACGCCGTGTGCGGTGTTGTCGGTGGGCTATCGCGTAGCCCCGGAACACAAGTTTCCAACGCCGCTCAATGATGGGGCCGATGCCTTGGCGTGGCTGGCGCAGCACGCTGCGGCTGAAGGTCTGGACATCACGCGCGTGGCGTTCGGTGGCGACAGCGTCGGCGCGACACTGGCGACAGTATTGGCTCTGCAATCGGCGCGCGATCCCGCCTCTCTGGCCGTTACGCCTCGTCTGCAACTGCTCTGCTATCCGGTAACGGACGCCTCGACCAGCAGCCCCTCGACCGAGCTGTTCGGCGAAGGCTATCTGCTGGAAAGCGAGACACTGGAATGGTTTTACCGGCACTACGCCAACGACGCGGCGGATCGTCTCGACTGGCGCTTCTCGCCGTTGCTGGCAACGGATTACCAAGGCATGGCCCCTGCGGTGATTGCCCTGGCCGGTCACGATCCGTTACTGGATGAAGGCCGCGCCTATGCCCGGCGTCTGCAAGAGCAGGGCGTCACCGTGGAACTGATCGAGTACAGCGGTTTGATTCACGACTTTCTGCGTCTGCAGAGCGTGGTGCCGGACATCGATAACGTCTACACCCAACTCACCCAAAGCCTGCGCACAGCCTTGTCACATTAAACACATCCCCTGCAGGAGCTGCCGAAGGCTGCGATCTTTTGCTCTTGAAGATCAACAGATCGCAGCCTTCGGCAGCTCCTGCAAAGAGCGGTTTCAGGGCATAAAAAAACCGGGCAATCGCCCGGTTTTTTGTCGGTGGGGTGGCTTACCAGTCGTAAGACACTTCAACCGATGCAACGCGCTCCTGGCCGTAGTAGCAACCGAACGAGTAGTTGCAGTCCGAGATGTACTCACGGTCAAAGATGTTCTGCACGTTCAGGCTGGTTTGCACACCGCGCAGGCTAGGCGACAGTTTGCCCATGTCGTAGCTGACGGTGGTGTCGTAGACAACGTAGGACGGCACGTCGAACGAGTTGGCCGCATCCCCCGGCTTGCGCCCGGTGTAGCGTGCGCCCGCACCAAAGGTCAGGCCGTTGAGCGACGCCTGGGTGAAGTGGTAGTTGGCCCAGACCAGTGCCGAGACCGGCGCCTGAGCTTCGCTGCGGTTGTCTTTGTTGCCCCAGGTGTCTTTGGTGTAGAAGGAGTCGAGATAGCTGGCGGCAGCCATCACGTCGATGTTGTCGAAGGTCGATTTGACTTCCAGTTCGACGCCGCGCGAACGTACTTCACCCGTCTGGGCCTGGTACTGCGGGTAATCGGTGTCGCCGGTCAGCACGTTCTTCTGCTTGATCTGGAACACCGAGGCGGTGATCAGGGTCTGGTCGAACGGCTGGTATTTCACACCCACTTCGTACTGCTGGCCTTCGGTCGGCTCGAAGCCCTTGCCACCGCGTTCAGGTGCTGCGGTGCCGAGGGTTGGCAGGAACGATTCGGAGTAGCTGACGTACGGCGCAAGGCCGAAGTCGGTGACGTACGTCAGGCCCACGCGGCTGGTGAACTTGTGGTCACGCTTCTCTTCGACGGTACGTGCCAGCAGGTCCTTGTTTTCCACTTCGGCCCAGTCCTGGCGGCCACCGATGGTCAGGATCCACTTGTCCAGTTTGATCTGGTCTTGCAGGTACACACCGGTCTGGCGAATGGTGTTGTCCCACTTGGTGTCCAGTTGTGGCGTGACGCTGCTGGTGTCGTAGTTGTTGTTTTCGCCATACAGGTTGATCGGCAACACGTTATAGGCGTTGTAGCCGTCGTACTTGCGGTTGAAATGGCGATAGTCGACGCCCATCAACGTGGTGTGTTCCAGCGCACCGGTGTTGAATTTGTATTCCAGGTTGTTATCGACGGTGTACGCGGTGTTGTGCTGTTTCCAGTTCAGCTTGACCCGATTGGCGCGGGTGTAATCGGTCACGCCGGCGTCATCGGTGACGAAGCTGCGCAGGTAGAAACCCTTGTAGTCATCGCGTACGTCGGTGTAACGCGCGGTGGAGCGGTACTTCAGATCTTCGGTGAAATTGTGCGTGAAGTCGTAGCCGAAGACGTATTGGTCACGCTTGTAGTCGTTGTATTTGGAGTCGCCGGAGAAAAACTCGCGGTCGATGCGCTCGCCGTTCGGGCCGCGCTTGAGCGAGCCGATCATCGGCAGCGCCTGATAGTCTTCCAGGCCGTCGTCACGCTGGATCTGTGCGAGCAGGGTCAGGGACGTGTCGTCGTTGGGTGTCCAGGTCAGGCTGGGCGCCAGCAACATGCGCTCGCTGTGCGTGTGATCGACCTGTTGGCCGCCTTTCTTGCCAACGCCGATGACGCGGTAGGTGAACTCTTTCTGATCGTCGATCGGGCCGCTGGTGTCGAATGCGCCGTTGACCCGGTCGTAGCTGCCGGCGCCCAGTTTGACCTGGCTGCGCTGTTCGGTGGTCGGACGCTTGGAGACCATGTTGATGATGCCGCCCGGCTGGTTCTGACCGTAGAGCACCGACGACGGGCCCTTGAGCACTTCGATACGCTCGAGGGTGTACGGGTCGATCTGCGGAGCACCGCCCAGGCTACCGGCGTACGGCAGGTAGGCGCCGTCGAGGTACAGCGGGGTCGGCGCGAAGCCACGGCTGGTGATTTCGTCGGCGATGGCGTTGCGGTCGGTGAAGCCACCGACGTTCAGGCCGGGCGTGTAGCGCAGGGCCTGGGTCAGGTTGCGTGCACCCTGGGTCTGTACTTGTTCGGCGGTGACGACGTTGATGGTTTGCGGAATTTCGAGAATCGGCGTGTCAGTCTTGGTGCCGGTGGCACTGCGGGTCGCGACGTAACCATCGACCGGGCCGTAAGCGGATTCCACGGCTTTGCCATTGATGTTGGTCGCACCCAGTTCCAGCGAGTTACCGGAAGATCGGGCGCGCAAGGTGACGGTGTTGCCTTGTACGGTGAACATGACGCCGGTCCCCACCAGCATCTGCGACAGCGCCTGCGACGGCGACAACCGGCCGCTGACCGGCTGGCTGCGCAAGCCCTGCACGTCATCGGCGCTGTACAGCACTTGCATGTTCGATTGCGTGCCCAACGCCTGCAGTGCACTTGCCAGCGATTGCGCAGGAATATTGAAACTGACTTCTTCAGCCTGGACATGCGCGCTGAACGGCAAGGCAAGGGCCATGCTGAAAGCAGTGGCACTGAAGCCCGGTTGCAACATGCGACGCATGATCAGCGCCTTGGTAAAACGTGGAATCCCCGGAATTGCTGGCATCGTGTTTCACTCTTGCAGGTTTTAATTGGGTTGTAGTTGTTATCGATTCTTAATTAGACGCACGAGGCTCATAAAACCAGAATGAGAATCGTGGCTATTTACGCCGTTTGCAGTTCCGTAATGACTTTTCCTGCTTCCATGCGCACCAACTGGTCGGCAATGTCGAAATAGCGGTCATCGTGGGAAATGACGATGATGGTTTTGCCCAGACGCTTCAGGTCGGGCAGCAGTTCGGTGTAGAAAATTCTTCTGAAGGTCGGGTCCTGATCGGCGGCCCACTCGTCGAAGACCAGTACCGGACGTTCCTCCAGCCACGCATTGACCAATGCCAGACGCTTGCGCTGACCGGTCGACAGATCGGTGGTGGTGAACGAGCCGTCACGCACGCTGACCTTGTGCGCGATCTCCAGGCGTTGCAGGTACTGGTTGGCGTCTTCGGGGATATGCGTGTCGCCCTGCACCACGTCGTCGAACAGGTAGTAGTCGGCGAAAATCGTCGTGAACAATTGTCGGTAATCGTCGCGGGTGAGGGCGGTGACCACTTGCTCGTTGAGGCGGATTTCACCCTGCTGCGGCGCGTAAAGTCCCAGCAGCAACTTGATCAGGGTGGTCTTGCCGCAACCGTTTTCGCCGACGATGAAAATGATGTCGCCCTGATCGATTTTCAGGTTCACCGGCCCCAGGCGGAATGGCGTGGCGCCTTCGACCGCCGGGAAGCTGTAGGCGACGTCGGTCAGTTCCAGGCTGTGCACCGGGGTTTTGCGATTGCCCTGATCGCTGAGCAGCAGGTGCGGCTCTGGCGAGGAGAACTGCTCCGACAACTCGGCAATACGGCGGAAGGCGATCTGTGCGCGGCTGACAATCGGCAGCGTGCCGATCAGATGCTCCAGCGGTCCTTTCATGTACAGCAGCACCAGCACGAAGCCGCTCATCACCGCTTTGTCAGTGCTCGGCCAGAGTGACTGCAGGGCCAGCGCCAAACCGATCACGACAAAGAACAGCATCGAACCGAACGTTTTCGCGACCACGAAAATGTTCACCGAGCGAATCTGCGTGTCGCAAATCTTGTCGGCGGTGTGCTCGATACCCGAGACGAACATGCGGTGCCGGCGCGGGCGATGAATGCGCAACTCTTTGGCGCCTTCGGCAATCGCGTTGTAGTGCTTTTGCAGTTCGTCTTCGGAATCGCGGGCCTCCATGAACCCCTTGATGCCGTGGCCACGAGCGATGTACTGAACAACGGTGCCGATAATGATCGCTACGACCATCATCAGAAACATCGGCCACGACAGCATCGCCAGATAGCCCATGCAGCCCAGTGTCACGGTCAGGGAAATAGCCAGCGGCGCGAACGCAAAGGCGAAATCGCTGATGGTGTCGACATCGTGAGTCAGCACCGGAATCAGACGATGGCTGCGATAGCGTTCGATCTGTTCGATCGGCGCCGAGAGGACTTTTTCACCCAGCTCCTTGCGCAGCTTGGCAATGATTTTCTGGCCGACGTAGTTGGTACCGATATCGGAAAAAATCGAACTGACCAGTGCCAGCAGGCACAACCCGGCGAACGCGGCGACCACGGTGTTGGTCAGGCCGCCCTCGGCATGCAGGACATTGTTGATCGTCGCCAGCAGCACGGTAACGCTCAGGCCACCGACCATGCCCAGCAGGATCGAGCCGGCAACAATCAGACGAAAGGGTTTGAGCAGGGTGAACAATTCATTGATCACCCCGCGTGTTGGTTTGCTCATGGAGGTTCCCTGCTTGTAAGAACGACGAAGGCCGGCATCGGTGGCGGCCTTCACCTGGGTGACGTTGAGGGCGGGGGCGCGTCGCTTTGGAGCGCGCCCACCTGTAAAACGACTGGAGGGGGGGTTAATTTAAGCGGCGTGGTCGTTACAGATCGCGGGCAACCCGGAAGCCGATCCAGTCGCCGCGATCACCGGGCACCAGTGCATTGCGGTTGCCGGAGCGAGAAAACACCGGAGCCTCACCCCAATCGTTGCCACGGATGCGCTTGAATTCACACTTGCCGGTCAGCCAGGCACTGCCATCGCTCGGTGCGCCGACGTAGTTTTCGTTGTAGCAGTCGGCTGTCCATTCGTAGACATTGCCGTGCATGTCGTACACGCCAAAGGCGTTCGGCGCGAAGCTGCCAGCCGGGGCGGTGAAGTTGTAGCCATCGGCAGCACCATAGGTGTTGGCGTGTTTGGCGATGCTGTATTCCTTGCCTTCATCGAACGGGAAGGGGAACGGGCCGCTGGTACCGCCACGGGCGGCGTATTCGCGCAGGGATTCGCTGACCAGGCGGTATTGCTTGCCGGTCTTTTTCGACAGCCACGCGACATAGGCGTTGACCTCGGCAAAGTCCATGCACACGGCCGGGTGGCGGTCGGTGTATTGCTTGCGCGGATCACTGCCCTGGTAGTCCGGGATCCCGGCCTTGCAGGCACGACCCGGGCGGTCATCGCCGTCAGGCATCTGGTAGCCGGTGTCTTTGAGGAAGGCGAACCACTCGCCCTTGAGCACTTGAAAGCGGCTGATGGCCAAGGGTCTGGCGAACGTCACCGGGTGCATCGGGCCTTCGTCAGGCTCGCGGCCGACTTCGTCTTCCGGGGTGCCCATGGTGAAGGTGCCGGTCGGTAGCACGACCATTTCCGGGCAATCCTTGCACTCTTTGAACACTTTGCCTGGCGCGGGTGGTGTTGCGGCCTGAGCGGCGCTCGGCAACAGGCCGGCGGCGAGGGCGGCGAGCATCAGGGCAGGCAGGACTTTCAAGGAAAAACGAGGTAACTCACTGTTCATTTCGCGTCTCGCTAAAAGGAAAAAAGGATCGGCTTCACAGGGCCTGGTCGAGGATGTCCAGCAGGCGGTCGATCTGCGCTTCGCTGTTGAGCAAACCGGGGGCGGTGCGGATCACCGGGCCGACATCACGGGTCACGGCATCGGCAACCACGCGGTTGGCCATCAGGTGCGCGGCGATCTTGTCGCTGTCCTTGCCCTTGACCCGGAAGAAGGTGAATCCGGCAGAAAACTCGGGGTTCAGCGGCGTCACCAGCTCGATCTGCGGGCGTTGCAGCAGACGTTTTTTCAGGTAGCTATTGAGTTCATGGATGCGCGCCTGCACCTCGGCTTTGCCCAATTGCAGGTGCAATTTGAACGCCTCGGTCAGCGCCCAGCGGTGTTCGAAGGCGTGGTAACCGCCCGGCGTCATCGTCGTGGAAAAGTGCTCGGCCTCGGAGAACGTCGGGATGATCGGCGTGACGTATTTCACTTCCGGCGTGCGGCTGCACACGATGCCGGTGCCGCGCGGGCCGAACATCCATTTGTGCGTGCCAGCGATAAAGAAGTCGCAATTCATCGCCGGGAAACTCAGGTCCTCGACGCCAAAACCGTGCACGCCGTCGACCACGTAAATGATCCGGTCAGCATCGCTGCGGCCGCGGTTGTGTTTGTCGACCAGCGCGCCGATGGCGCCGAGCGGCAGTTTCACGCCACTGCCCGAATGCACCCAGCACATACCGAGTACGCGGGTTTCCGGGCGGATGCTGCGGTCGATGTTGGCCAGTAATTCTTTTTCACTGATCTTTTGCGGGTCGTCGAACAGGCGAATCTTGCGCACCTTGGTGCCTTCGCGTTCGCTGCGCAGTTCCAGAATCGTGTGGGTGGCGTAATGCTCGTGTTCGGTGGTGAGGATTTCCTGATCGGCGCGCACGTGCACACCGCCATAAATCATCGTCAGACCTTCGGTGGTGCTGCCGGTCAGGGCGATTTGCCTGGCATCGGCTTGCAGGTATTGGCCGGCCCAGACGCGTACGTCGTGTTCGCGCTGTTCGATCACGCCGACGTCCCAGTCCATCGCCAGCCCGGGGTTTTTATCGAGGGCGGCGCGGTGCATTTCAATCGCCTCGCGCACCGGTTTCGGGTGGGTGGTAATCAGGAAGTTGGAAAAGTGCAGGTAGTCAGGATCCTGATTGAACAACTGCTGCAACTGCCGCCACTTGTCGCGCGGCAACGCTGTGGCGGGCGCTGCGGGCGCGGCAGCGGCGACGTTTGGCAGGCTCGCACCCAATGGCAGTGCCGCGGCGAGAATCCCGGCCTGCTTCAAGAAGTCACGACGGTTGCTCATGGCTTGACGACATCCCGAGCAGTGGCCAGCGCCGGTTTGGCAGATTTCTCGACCTGATCCCAGACGCGCAGAAAGTTGCCGCCCCAGAGCTTGGCGATGTCGGCTTCGGAGTAGCCGCGTGAAATCAGTTCAGCGGTGACGTTGCGAATCTCGCCGACGTTCTCCCAGCCTTTGACGCCGCCCCCTTCGTTGAAGTCCGAGCTGATGCCGACGTGGTCGATGCCGATCTTGCGCACCGTGTAATCGATGGCGTCGCCCAAGTCCTTGAGGCTGGCTTTCGGCTCTTCTTCGAGGATGGCGTAGAGCTGGCCGGCGTACTCGCCGAACTTCTGCTCGGACCATGCGGCGATGATCGGGTCGCCCGGCATCAGCGCCATGGCCAGGTTTGGCAGCGGCGGCAGGTCGTAGCGTTTGCGCAGTTCGTTGAGCTTGTCCTGGGTGCCTTGGGTCAGCGGGCGCAGGTACTGCGAGAAACCGACGATCTGCACCACGCCACCGCTGTTCTTGATCAGCTGCAATTCCTTGTCGCTGAGGTTGCGCGGGATGTCCACCATCGCCCGTGGTGCCGAGTGCGACGCCACCAAAGGTGTGCGGCTCAGTTGCGCGACCTGCTCCAGGGCCTTGGTCGACATCTGCGAGACATCAATGATCACGCCCAGGTCGTTGAGGCGTTTGACCGCTTGCTTGCCCAGATCCGACAGGCCATCGAGGGCGTCCGGCGAATCATTGAAAAACGGCAGCGGCCGCGACGAGTCAGCCCAGTCGTTGTTGCCGATGTAGCTGAAGCCGAACATGCGCATACCGCGCGCCGTCCACAGATCCAGCAGGTTGAGGTCGTGGCCGAGCGGGTAGGCGTTGAGCATGCTGATGAAAATCGCAAACTTGCCTTCGCCGTGCAGGCAGCGGAAATCGGCAGGGGTGTAGGCGATCCCGACCTGGTTGGGAAAGTCGCGGACCATGCCGGAAATGATCTTGTAGCGGATTTCCTGCTGATTGCGTGCTTCGTCGACGAAACCGGCGGTAGGTTTGTGCGGCGCGTTGGCACCGTTCCAGATTTCCGGCCAGCCGAAAATCGTCAGCGCCGCACCGGACAGGCGACCACGGTTGGCTTTGACCAGATCGAACTGGCCACTGCCGTCCTTGTCGACTTCGTTACCGGTGGTGCCGAAATCCTGGGTGACGGTGATGTGACTGTCGAACGAGAGCATGTGTTCGTGCAGCGCTTCGGCCTGCTGCATGACCTTGTGCGGATAGCCGGGATTGTCCTTGAACCAGATATCCCAGACCGCGAAAGCGGCGCCGGCACTGATCGCCAGAGCCAGCGGCAGGCCAATGAAAAGAGCCTTTTTCGAACGTGGTTTTGTCATTGCCATCTCAGTCAGGTTCGCCGTCGAGGTGCAGGCGCAGAGGCCTTTGCTATCTGGGAAGAACGAGTGGATGGCCGTGGAATTTAGGTCGCCGGGTTAAAAGATCGCAACCCCCATAAATTTACCCGCGCAGCAAACGTTCTAGCTTGGATAAAGCCTGCTTCATGGCTGACACAGGTAGGGCAATGAGGATTTCTCGACGATGGTTCATGGCAGGCCTGGCGTTGACCGGCGCTGCCGTGCCTGCGGCTTATTTCGGGCACCGTGAATGGACGAAGCCTGACCCGACGATCACTCCGGGTGAGGCGTCGTTCGATGTCGCTGACGTGGCCGGGCAGCGCCTGGCCAACGCCTTGCGCGGGGTCTGGAAAATTCGATTTACCGGCATTGACGCCGGCCTCGATGGCTTGCCGGCTGAAGGGCTGGAAGTGTTTGTCGACATCGGTCAGAAGGGCCGGGGCGTCAATGGCTTCCTCGACACTGCCGAGCGTTTGCGCAGTGATGAAACACCTCGTTACCGAATTCTTGGCGATCTGGCCGGGGCAGAGGCCTCGAAACTCAGTTGGCGGTTGCTCGGCACTGACGGTCGCGTCGATTACGAACTGAACATGATCCTCGATGAAGTCTGGGCTGACTTCGGCAATGCCGGCAGCGGCACCCTCAGTGGCACGGTGCAGCGCCTTGATCGCCCGTTGGCCTTGCCCGCTCAGGATAATCGCTTCATCGCGGTGAAATGCCTGTTCCCTGAAGCCCGCCAACGCACGCCACTCAACGAGCCATTGCTGGCGTGGTTAGTTTCGCCCGAACATCGCCTGTTCCATCAGGTCTGGCACGCCACCCGTGACAAGTGGCACACCCTGTCCGAGGACAAGCGCAACGCATTACGCGGCTTGGGCTGGCAGCCCGGTCCGCGTGACAAGGAGCGCGACGCCCGCGGTGTGCACAAGGATCGTAACGGCTCCGGCATCGATTTCTTTTTCATGCACCGGCACATGCTCGGCACGGCACGCTCGATGATGGATCTGCCGTCGTGGCAGTTCTTCCCATTGCCGCAACCGGAGCTGATCCGCGACCGCCAGGGCTTCGCGCGCTACTTCGACAACCACGATGGCACGGCGCTGCCGCCAACCTGGCTGGCGGCCGAAGATGACGAATACACCCAGTGGGTCAGCGATCTGAAAACCGCCGAGACCTATCAAAGCAATTTTGAAGTCTGGGAATCGCAGTACCGCGATCCGCAATATCTGTCGAAATTGACTTTGGGCCAGTTCGGCTCGGAAGTGGAACTCGGTCTGCACGACTGGCTGCACATGCGCTGGGCGTCGGTGCCGCGCGACCCTTCCAACGGTCAGCCGGTACCTATGGCGCGGGATCTCGACGACTTCGCCGCGCGCTGGTTCGCCCCGGAAAACGACTTTCTCGGCGACCCGTTCTCTTCCCATGTGAATCCGGTGTTCTGGCATTTCCATGGCTGGATCGATGATCGTGTCGAGGATTGGTATCGGGCGCACGAGCGCTTCCATCCCGGTCAGGTCACGCGCCTTGAGGTTAACGGCGTAAAGTGGTTTGCCCCAGGTCGCTGGGTCGAAGTCGCGGATCCGTGGCTGGGGCCGGACACCCACGGTTGCAGCACCACGCCGGGTTTGCAGGTGGGAAGGTCGGTGGAGATGGATCCGGAAACCATGAAGCTGGCGCTGCGCATCACCTTCGGCGAAGACGAAAAGAAACTCGCCAATCTGTTCCGCCGCGTGCCGCAGCGACCGTGGTATGCGCGCAATCTCAAGCCGAAACAAACTTCGGCTTGAGACCGCGTCATCGTTCTTCGCGAGCAGGCTCGCTCCCACACTGGATCTCATTCCTAGTGAAGGAACTCGGTCAAATGTGGGAGCGAGCCTGCTCGCGAAAGCGGCCTGACAGGCTGCGCAATTAAAAAGCCTGCCACCCACCCCCAAGCGCCTTGTACAAGGCAATGCTCGCCTGCATCCGCGACAGCCGCAGTTGCACGTTCAGGTCCTGCGCCGCATACAGCGTGCGTTGGGTTTCCAGCACGGTCAGCAAATCTTCGGCGCCCGCCTGATAGCGGCTTTGGGCAATGTTGAACGCGGTCTGCGCCTGATTCAGTTCTTCGCTCTGCCACTGGCGTTGTTCATCGAGGCCGCGAATGCTGTTGAGGGCTTTTTCGACGTCGGCAAAACCGTTGATGATCGCGCCGCGATAGCTCTGCAGCAGTTCCTCCTGACGCGCCGTGGCCTTGTCGCGCTCAGCGCTCAGGCGGCCGTTGTTGAAGACCGGCGCGAGCAGTCCGGCAGTCAGGTTGTAGAAGGGGCTGCGGATCAAGTCGTCGAACTGGTTGGCCCCCGAGCCTATCTGCGCCGTCAGGGTGACGGCGGGCAGCATGGCGGCGCGGGCGACTTTGACGTCGGCCCGGGCGGCGGCCAGTTGCGCTTCAGCGCGGGCGATGTCGGGGCGGCGGGTGAGCAAATCGCTGGGCACGCCACTGGCAATCCCCGGCCATTGCAGGCGATCGAATGATTCCTGGTTGGCCGCCAACTGCTGTACCGATTGGCCGAGCAGGGCGGCGAGGCTGATCAAGGCTTCCTGCGCCTGTTGTTGCACCAGCGGCAATTGCCGTTGCTGGGCCGCGACCAGGCTTTTCTGCTGCGCCAGTTCCAGTGCGGTGGCCGAACCCGAATCAAAGCGCGTCTGCACCAGTTTCAACACGCTCTGTGCGTTGGCCAGATTCAGTTCGGCGATGCGGCTTTGCTCGCGCAATGACAAGGTTTGCGCATAAGTGCTGGCGACGCTGCTGAGCAGGGTCAGTTCGACGGTCGCCCGATCGAACTCGCTGGCCTGCAAGGTGAATTGCGCACTGTCGCGGGAGGCGCGTTTGCCGCCCCAGAAATCGATTTCATACGTGGCGCTCAAACTGGCATCGAAGTAGTCCACAGCCTTGTTGCTGCTGTCGGCATCCAGCTGGCTGTAGCCATTGCCGCGCAACAGTTTCTGCCGATTGGCATTGAGCCCGGCCTTGACCTCTGGAAGCAACGAGCCGCTGGCAATCACTGTGCTGGCCTGCGCTTGGCGCACTCGGGCCACCGCAGCGGCAAGATCGAAGCTGCCGACGCGCGCCTGTTCGATCAGGCGATCCAGTTGCGGGCTGCCGAACTGGGTCCACCACTGCGGGTTGTTGCGAGTGATGCTTTCGTGGTGCGGCGATTGCCAGGCAGCAGGCGCTTGCACGCCACTGTCCGGACGTTGCACGGGACTGCCGCAGGCACTGAGGATCAGGCACACGGTCAATAAACTGAGGCGCGGTTTCATAGGTCGATCATTCACTGGTAAGGGCCGTGACCGGGTCGAGCCGGGCAGCTTTGCGGGCCGGCATGAAGCCGAAGACAACACCGGTCACAAGGGCGCAGCCGAAGGCGCCGAGCACCGCGATCAACGAAAATGCCACGGCGACTTCGCTGAGGATCAATACACCGCCGACGATCAGCGCCAGGGCGATCCCGGCGATGCCGCCGACCACCGAGAGCATCACGGCTTCGGTGAGGAACTGGCGCAGAATATCGCGCTGACGCGCACCGGTGGCCATGCGGATACCGATTTCGCGAGTCCGCTCGCGCACGGTCATCAGCATGATGTTCATCACGCCGATGCCGCCGACCAGCAGCGAAATCGCGGCAATCGAACCGAGCATCAGCGACAGGGTATTCTGCGTGCGCGCCTCGGCCTGAATCATTGCGGCGTTGTTGGTCAGCTCGAAGTCCTTCTTGCCGTTGTGCAGGCGCAGCATCAGCTGTTCGATGGCGTGCTCGGCTTGCTTGACCTTGCGCGCATCGGCAGCGGCAATCGCTACGTATTCAGGGTCACGCGTGCCGAACAGGCGCACGCTGGCTGCCGAGTAAGGCACGGCGATGCGGTCGTCACTGTCGGAATCGCCGGAGCTGGCGCCTTTTTCCGCCAAGACGCCGACGACCTGGAAGGGTACGTTTTCGATCAGGATGTATTGGCCGATCGGGTTGGCGACGTCCTTGAGCAATTTGTTGCGGACCTTGTTGCCGATCACGGCCACGGCCGAGGCATTCTGTTCGTCCTTCTCGGTGAAGTAGCTGCCCTGAACCACCGGCCAGTTGAAGATGGCCGGGAAGTTGGTGTCATTGCCGCCGACGTAACTCAAGTGGTCGACATTGCCGTAGCGCACGCCGGCTTCGGCGCCGATGACCGGCATGATCCGCTGCACTTGCGGCAGGCTCGCCACCGCGCGGACATCGTCCAGCGTGATGATCCCTGCCGGTGTGCGCGGGTTCGGTGCCGAGCCGCTGAGATAAAGAATGTTGGAGCCGAACGCGCCCATTTGCGCCATGACCTGACGCTTGCTGCCTTCGCCGACTGCGAGCATCACCACCACCGAGGCCACGCCGATGATGATGCCGAGCAGGGTCAGCGCCGTGCGGAAGCGGTTGATCCACATCACGCGCCACGCCGCGTGCAAGGCATCCACCAGCTCGCCTTTCCACGCGCCGGTGGCTTCGGCGCCTTCGCTCAGACGCTTGCGCAAGTCGACCGCTTGCAAGGCGCCGGGGTTGGCGCTGGTCTGGGCTTCGGGGTTGTCTTTGGCGCTGTCGCTGATGATCAGGCCGTCGCTGATTTCGATGATGCGTTTGGCGCGTGCCGCCACTTCGCGATCGTGGGTGATGAGGATCACCACATGGCCCTGACTGGCCAGTTCGTCGAGCAGCGCCATGACCTCTTTGCCGCTGTGGCTGTCGAGGGCGCCGGTTGGCTCATCGGCAAGAATGATGTGGCCGCCGTTCATCAAGGCGCGGGCAATCGACACCCGTTGTTGCTGACCGCCGGAGAGCTGGTGCGGACGGTTGCCGGTGCGTGATGCCAGGCCGAGGCGGTCGAGCAGGGCGGCGGCGCGGGCGTGGCGCTCGGCGGCCGGAGTGCCGGCATAGATCGCCGGCATTTCGACGTTTTCCTGGGCCGAGCCGGACGGAATCAGGTGATAACCCTGGAATACGAAACCAAAGGCTTCGCGGCGCAGCCACGCCAGCTCATCGCTGTCGAGGCCAGCGACGTTTTCCCCGGCGAAGCGGTATTCGCCGGACGTCGGTCGGTCGAGGCAGCCAAGGATGTTCATCAGCGTCGATTTGCCGGAACCGGAGGCACCGACAATCGCGACGAATTCGCCGGCGTGGATCGACAGGTCGATACCACGCAGCACATGAACTTCCGGCGCGTCGCCGCCACCGTAGGATTTGCGGATGTCCTGCAGGTCGATCAGGGGCGTTTGCATTTAACCCCCGTTGCCATCAGCCGGGCCGATCAGCAGGTGATCACCTTCACTCAGGCCATCGAGAATCTGCACCTTCAGCCGATCGCTGATACCGGTGCGCACTTCGCGGGATTCGATTTTGCCGTTGGCGGCAACCACCTGCGCGGTCTGCTGGTTGGCTTTGTCGCTGCCTTGCAGGGCCGCCACCGGGGCGGTGAGGACATCCCTGGCCTGATTGGCGACGAAGAATACCTGGGTGGTCATCTCCGCCATCAGTGCGTTGTCGGCGTTATCGACGTCGAGCAAAACCGTGTACAGCACGACCCGGGCGCTGCCGCTTTTGCTGCTGCTGGCCGGGCTGCCACCGCCCTGGCTGGTCTGATCGAGCGGTTTGGGTGGCACCGGGAGGATTTGCCGTACGGTGCTGCTCCAGCGCCGATTGCCGCCGCTGAGGGTAGTGAAATAAGCGGTCATGCCCGGTTTGACATGGCCGATATCCGCCTCGGAAACCTCGGCCCAAACGGTCATCGGTGACAGCTTGGCGATGCGCAGGATCAGCGGCGTCTGCTGTTGCGCGTTGAGAGTCTGACCCTCGCGGGCATCGAGGGCGACCACGGTGCCGGCCATGGGCGCATAGATCCGTGTGTAGCCAAGCTCGGCCTGATCGCTGCGCAGGCTGGCTTCGGCCTGACGGATCTGCGCCTGGAACATGTCGATGCGCGCTTGCGTGGCTTTCAGTTCGGCGCGGGCGGTCTGCACGTCTTCCTCGCGGGTTGCCCCGCCGGCCGCCAGATTCTGCTGGCGCTGATACTTCTGTTGCGCCAATTCGTGCTGGGCACGTTGTTCCTGCAATTGCGCCTTGAGGTTTTCGATCGAGAAGCGCCCGGCGTCGAGCTTGGCTCGTTGCGTCGACGGGTCGATCTCCACCAGCAGTTGGCCTTCCTTGACCACGTCGCCGACTTCGACATGGATTTTCCGGATCTGCCCGGACGCCTGCGCACCGACGTCCACGTAACGGCGTGGTTGCAAGGTGCCGAGCGCGGTAACGCTGCTTTCGATATCGCCGCGCGACACTTGCACGGTGGCGAATTTATCCCGGCCCGGCGGCATCATTTGCCACGCGGCATAGCCAACAACGGGGATCAGACAGAGGACTACGAGCAGGGCGCGTCGGGCGGGGCGGGGACGTTTCATGCAGGGTTCCGGCCAGTGGAAATCGGCCCGTCGTTCGGCTGGCACACAGGTTCGGGCAGCACTGAACGCTGTCGCAAGGTGCGACAGACACGGGGAGCTGTCCTGTAAACGATGGAAGTGCAGGGGAATTTAACTGCGGACACACGAAGTTACAGCTATAGAGCAGGACTATTTGTCGGTCAACGACAAACACCACTTTAAATCTATATGAGAATTACTATAAATTACGCACCTCAAGTTGCCACTATCTTGCTACTGCGTTTCGCGCAGCGGTAACTCAGTGAGCTCAAGGACAGAACCCGCAGGTTTGCGGCCGGGAGTCATGTTGGAAAACTACTATCGGGAGCTGGTGTGTTTCCTGAACGCCAAGCTCGGCAACCGTCAGGTTGCCGAAGATGTGGTGCATGACGCCTATCTGCGGGTGCTGGAACGTTCCAGCGACACACCGATCGAGCAACCCCGGGCCTTTCTTTACCGCACCGCGCTCAATCTGGTCATCGACGACCATCGCCGCAACGCTTTGCGCCAGGTCGAATCACTCGAGGTGCTCGATAATGAAGAGCGCTATTTCACCCCGTCGCCCCACGGCACCCTCGATCATGGCCAGCGCCTGGAGATGCTTCAGCGCGCGCTGGCCGAGTTGTCACCGCTGTGTCGTGAAAGTTTTCTGCTGCGCAAGATCGAAGGCCTGTCACACCCGGAAATCGCTCAGCAGCTGGGCATTTCCAAGGCTCTGGTGGAAAAGCACATCGTCAATGCCATGAAGCATTGCCGACTGCGCATCAAGCAATGGGATGCCCATTGAGCCGTCCGCGTTAAATTTTATTTCACTGTCCTCGTTCCTACTCAACAGACGACCTGCTGTCCTGCTCAAGGCCAGTCAGGTCACTTAGGCTCTCCTTGCCCCTTGTTGAGGGGTTCATCCAGAGGACACTGGAAATGACTCAGGCAATTGCATCGCCCATCGTTCACGACCTGATCGGCGTCGGTTTCGGCCCTTCGAACCTGGCGCTGGCTATCGCTCTGCAAGAGCGCGGGCCGACCCACGGCGAGCTGGATGTGCTGTTCCTCGACAAGCAGGCCAACTACAGCTGGCACGGCAACACCCTGTCGACCCAGAGCGAGTTGCAGATTTCCTTCCTCAAGGATCTGGTGACCCTGCGCAATCCGACCAGTCCGTATTCCTTCGTCAACTATCTGAAGTACCACGGTCGTCTGGTCGACTTCATCAACCTCGGCACCTTTTATCCTTGCCGCATGGAGTACAACGACTACCTGCGCTGGGTCGCCGCGCAGTTCACCGAACAAAGCCGTTACGGCGAAGAAGTGCTGACCATCGAGCCGGTGCTGCACAACCATCAGGTTGAAGCGCTGCGGGTGATTTCCCGTGGCAGCGATGGTCAGCAATTTGTGCGTACCACGCGCTCGGTTGTCGTCAGCGCTGGCGGCACCCCGCGGATCCCGGAGGCGTTCAAAGCGCTGAAGGGCGACACCCGCGTCTTCCACCATTCGCAATACCTGTCGCAAATGGCCAAGCAACCGTGCGTGAACAATCAGCCGATGAGCATCGCGATCATCGGTGGCGGCCAGAGCGCGGCGGAAGCCTTCATCGATCTGAACGATTCGTTCCCGTCGGTGCAGGTCGACATGATCCTGCGTGGTTCGGCCCTGAAACCGGCGGATGACAGCCCGTTCGTCAACGAAGTGTTCTCCCCGGAATTCACCGACCTGGTGTTCCAGCAGAACAGCGCCGAGCGTGAGCGTCTGGTCAACGAGTACCACAACACCAACTACTCGGTGGTCGACATCGACCTGATCGAGCGTATCTACGGCATCTTCTATCGTCAGAAGGTCTCGGGGATTGCCCGTCACGCGTTCCGCACCCTGACCACCGTCGAGAAAGCCACCGCCACCGAAAACGGTATCGAACTGGCCGTGCGCAACAACGCCACTGGCGAAGTCACCGTGCGCAACTACGACGCCGTGGTACTGGCCACCGGTTACGAGCGGCAGATGCACCGCAAACTGCTGGCGCCGCTCGAAGAGTACCTGGGTGACTTCGAAGTCGATCGCAACTACAAACTGATCACCGACGAGCGCTGCAAGGCTGGCCTCTACATGCAGGGCTTCTGCCAGGCCAGCCATGGTCTGAGCGACACACTGCTGTCGGTGCTGCCGATTCGCGCGGACGAGATTGCCGGTTCGTTGTATGAACATGGCAAGAACCGTGGGCATCGGTCGATGGCGGATCTGTTGTTAGCAACCGCCAGCTAAGATCAGCGGCGCCTGATACACCGCTATCGCGAGCAGGCTCACTCCTACAATGTTCTGTGTACGCAGGACCAATGTAGGAGTGAGCCTGCTCGCGATGGGGCTCTCGAAAACACCAGAGTTTCACAATCCTGAACCCTTCCTGAACATCCGCCACATTCCCCGACACACCTCCTTTTGCGGGTTTACTCTGCAGACATCGGGGCGTAAGCTTCGCGCGTTTTCATCAATAGCGGAGACCCACAGTGGGTACTTGTTCGAGTGACAGTTGTCGGCCGGTCTCGGTAACCGGCAGATTCTCGGCAAGATAACGCAGACTTTCTCTGTCGTTGTCTCGCCGTAAAAGCGAGCAGCGGCATCCCGTGCATGGCCCGTCAGTGGTCATGTCTGGACGTTCCTTCTCATCGACGCTGAACAGAGCGTGATTTCGACTTCATTGTCGCGATCGCAGCCCTATCGACACGCCTGTCTTTTCTGACCGGCGCGCCAGGCCTTGCCGTGCCGGTTTTTCCGGCGGACGAGGCGCGGCCGTACCTGCTTGACGGTTTCCCGGCTGACCATAGGGGCAACAGCCATGAAACTTACGCTCAAGGAATTTTTCGCAGGCTTCCTGCGGACCCGCCACATCGCCCGACACTTCCGTCGCCTGGCGCTGCTGGAATCGATCAACGACACCACGGTCAGCCGTGAAGTCCCGCCCACTCTGGCCAACACGTTGGTCGATGCCGCGCATTGCGACAGCGGTGTATTGCTGTCGTCACTCGGCACGCATTCCGATGGTCTGACCGATTTCGAAGTCGATGCGCTGCGTGCGCAATACGGCCTCAACGAAGTCGAACACGAGCAGCCGCTGCCATGGTGGATTCACCTGTGGCACTGCTACAAAAACCCGTTCAACCTGCTGCTGACGCTGTTGGCGGTGATCTCGTGGCTGACCGAAGACCTCAAGGCCGCCGTGGTGATTTTCTCCATGGTGGTGCTGTCGACGCTGCTGCGCTTCTGGCAGGAAAGCAAATCCAACCAGGCCGCCGATGCGCTGAAAGCCATGGTCAGCAATACCGCGACGGTGATGCGCCGTGATGCGCCGCGCAGCGAATTGCCGATCAAGCAATTGGTGCCGGGCGATCTGATCGTGCTCTCGGCCGGTGACATGATTCCTGCCGATTGCCGCGTGCTCAGCGCCAAGGATCTGTTCGTCAGCCAGGCGGCGATGACCGGCGAATCGATGCCGGTAGAGAAGTTTCCGCGTCAGGCTGATCGCGACACGCGCAATCCGCTGGAGCTGGACAACATCCTGTTCATGGGCACCAACGTTGTCTCCGGCACGGCGGTGGCGGTGATTCTCACCACTGGCAACAGCACCTATTTCGGCGCGCTGGCTCAGCGTGTCGGCGCCACTGATCGTGCAGTGACTTCATTCCAGCAAGGCGTCAACAAAGTCAGCTGGCTGTTGATCCGTTTCATGTTCGTCATGGCGCCGCTGGTGCTGTTCATCAACGGCTTCACCAAGGGCGACTGGACTGAAGCGCTGCTTTTCGCGCTGTCAATTGCCGTCGGCCTGACCCCGGAAATGCTGCCGATGATCGTCACCTCGACGCTGGCCAAAGGCGCGGTATTTCTGTCACGGAAAAAAGTCATCGTCAAACGCCTCGACGCGATCCAGAACTTCGGCGCCATGGACGTGCTGTGCACCGACAAAACCGGCACGCTGACTCAGGACAAGATCTTCCTGGCGCGCAATGTCGATGTCTGGGGCGCCGATTCCGACGACGTGCTGGAAATGGCTTACCTCAACAGCTACTACCAGACCGGTCTGAAAAATCTGCTGGATGTCGCGGTGCTGGAACACGTGGAAATCCACCGCGAACTGAAAGTCGGTACGGCGTTTCGCAAGGTCGATGAGATCCCGTTCGACTTCAATCGTCGGCGCATGTCGGTGGTGGTCGAAGGCCGTGGCCAGCCACATCAACTGATCTGCAAAGGCGCCGTGGAAGAAGTCCTGGCAGTGTGCAGCCGCGTGCGTCACGGTGAGGTCGATGAAGCCTTGAGCGATGAATTGCTGACCCGGATTCGTCAGGTCACCGCAGCATTCAACGCTGAAGGCTTGCGCGTGGTGGCCGTGGCCGCCCGCTCGATGCCCGAAGGTCGGGAGATTTACAGCCTGGCTGATGAACAGGAACTGACGCTGATTGGTTACGTGGCGTTCCTCGATCCACCGAAGGAAAGCACCGCGCCAGCGCTCAAGGCCTTGGCCGAACACGGTGTGGCAGTGAAGGTGCTGACCGGCGATAACGAACTGGTGACGGCGAAGATCTGCCGCGAAGTAGGTCTCGCTCAGCAAGGTTTGCTGCTGGGCAACGACGTCGAGCGCATGAGTGACGCCGAACTGGCAGTGGCAGTGGAAACCACCAACGTCTTCGCCAAACTGACGCCGTCACACAAGGAGCGCATCGTGCGCATCCTCAAAGGCAACGGTCACGTGGTCGGCTTCATGGGTGACGGCATCAACGACGCGCCAGCGCTGCGCACCGCCGACATCGGTATTTCCGTGGACAGTGCGGTGGACATCGCCAAGGAAGCGGCCGACATCATCCTGTTGGAAAAGAGCCTGATGGTGCTGGAGGAGGGCGTGCTCGAAGGGCGGCGCACCTTCGCCAACATGCTCAAGTACATCAAGATGACCGCCAGTTCCAACTTCGGCAACGTCTTCTCGGTGCTGGTCGCCAGTGCGTTCATTCCGTTCCTGCCGATGTTGCCGATGCACCTGCTGGTGCAGAACCTGCTCTACGACATTTCGCAGATTGCCATTCCGTTCGATAACGTCGACGAGGACATGCTGAAAAAACCACAACGCTGGCAGCCGGGCGACGTCGGGCGCTTCATGCTGTTCTTCGGCCCGATCAGTTCGATCTTTGACATCACCACGTTCGCCTTGATGTGGTACGTATTCGATGCCAACACCCCGGATCACCAGACGCTGTTCCAGTCCGGCTGGTTCGTGGTCGGGTTGCTGACCCAGACGCTGATCGTGCACATGATCCGCACGCCGAAGATTCCGTTCCTGCAAAGCCGTGCAGCCATGCCGCTGCTGGTAATGACCGGGATCATCATGGCGGTCGGCATCTTCCTGCCGATGGGGCCGCTGGCGCACTACTTCAAATTGCAGGCGCTGCCGTCGCTGTACTTCGTGTTCCTGCCGGTGATCCTGCTGGCGTACATGGCGCTGACCCAGGCAGTGAAAGGTTTTTACATCCGCCGGTTCGGCTGGCAATAACAGCACGGCCAACACCATTTCCCCCTGTGGGAGCGAGCCTGCTCGCGAAAGCGGAGTGTCAGCCACTACAGCTGTGGCTGAAAAACGCCTTCGCGAGCAGGCTCGCTCCCACAGGGGGACTTTGTGTTCTCAAGGATTTCATCATGCAAGCCATCAACAACCTCAACCTCGATTCGCTGCTCGACACCCTGGTCAGCCTCAGCGCCGCGTTCATTCTCGGTGGCCTGATCGGCTTCGAGCGCCAGTACCGGCAACGCACTGCCGGCCTGCGCACCAATGTGCTGGTCGCCGTCGGTGCAGCGATTTTCGTCGACATGGCCAACCGTCTCGCCGGCGCCGAGGGCGCGGTGCGTGTGGTCGCCTACGTGGTGTCCGGCATCGGTTTTCTCGGCGCCGGGGTGATCATGCGCGAAGAGGGCAACGTGCGCGGCCTCAACACCGCCGCGACCCTGTGGACCTCCGCAGCGGTCGGCGCCTGTGCCGGTGCTGACCTGCTCGCCGAAGCCGTGCTCGGCACACTGTTCATCCTCGCCGCCAACACTTTGCTGCGGCCGATCGTCAACAACATCAACCGTCAGCCACTGGACGTGGTCTCGGCGGAAGTCACCAATATCGTCTACGTCATCGCCCGCCGCTCCCAGCAAACCGCCGTGTTCGCCTTGCTCGAAGCCGAGCTTGAGCGCAGCAACTACCCGGCCAGTGACGTCGATGTGCATGCGTTCGGCGCCGATGAAATCGAGATCGAAGCGACGCTGGCGACGACATCGGTCGATGGTGATGAACTCGACGCTCTGGTGGCGCGGATTTCCACATCGGCGCTGGTGGTGCAGGCGTTCTGGAGTCCTAGCACTACTGAATAAAAGTACTACCGAATAAACCGCTCTCCATCTTCCAGGGGGTTGAGACGGTCACCAAAGCGTCGAGTGATGGTCAGGCTCGTTGAGCCTGCGATGAATAACCGTATTTTTCGGAATATTCCTACAGAACCGGCCCCGGGGCTTGCGTAGTCTTGCCGCACCCAGAAACCGTGACCCCGGGAGATTGACCATGATCAATAAAGCCCTGCGCATCCTGATCGCCGACACGCAGCATTTCCACCGGTTGAAAATCGAGCGGCTGTTCAACAGCCTCGATTATTACCGTGTGGCTCCGGCACAGAGCCTGACCGAACTGCTGACGCTGGTGGACTTCGGGTGCGAGCCGTTCGATGCGGTGGTCATCAATGCCGAACTCGCCAAGGGCTCGCTGGATCTGCTGGGTTTTTTCCTGGATAACCCGCAGGTTCGTCAGGTACTGATCTACAACGAAGCCACGGCGCCGTTACAACAGGCCTCGGGTTTCGCCCGGGAAAATGTGCAAGTCAGCCATTTGGCACTGCCCTCAAAACAGTCGATCAGTCAGCTGATGGCGTTGGTCGATACACCTGCGAGGCGGCAAGTGTTGTCAGCCAGCCAGCCGTACTCGTCGGTGAAAATCGTTGCTCATGCATAAAAACTCACTGGCCGCAACTGTCAGGTCTGACAGGTGATTTGCTCGCCGTTCCATGTAACAGTCCCGGCGCAGCCACTGAGTCTGGATCAGCCCCGATCGGTGGCCTGTTCGTCAGACTTTGCACCGGGAGTGGCCATGAAGTCAGCGCTGATCGTCGACGATCATCCGGTGGTGCGCGCCGCCATCCGGATCGTGTTGCAAGCCGCAGGATTCAAGCAGATCTACGAGGCGTCCCAAGGCAACGAGGTGGTGTCGCTCATTCGGCAACACCAGCCTCGATTGGTGATACTCGATCTGAATTTGCCGGGAAGCAACGGGCTGCAGGTTCTTGCCAGGATCAAGGCCAATGATTTTGCTTGCCGAGTGCTGGTGTTCAGTACACACGAACCCATGTTCTATCAGGATCGCTGCGTACGGGCCGGAGCCATGGCCTACGTGACCAAAACCAATCAACTGGAGCAACTGCGCAACGCCATTCGAGCTGTGATGTCGGGCCACACCTATTTTTCCTCACTCCCGGACAGTTTCAGTACGCTGAATGCCGTGCAAACCACGGAAAAACAGATGATCGATCAGCTTTCCGACCGTGAGTTGAGCATTTTTCAGCAATTGGGACAGGGCAAGTCCAACAAGGCGATTGCCGAGGACATGCACCTGAGCCACAAGACCGTGAGTACCTACAAGACCCGTCTGATGAAAAAACTCGGGGTCAGTTCAGCGGTGCACTTGCGCGATTTCGCCAAGCGCAATCATGTGATCTGAGCGACCGCACATGAGCCCGGGCCGCTGGATTATGTGTTTGGGCTTGAGCCTGATGGCCACCTGCTGGGCCAGTGACACGCCGCAGGTGCTGCAATTGCTGAGCCGCACCGGACTGGAAAACGTCCAGCTGCGCCTCGACGAACAGGATCGCCAATGGCTGCGTCAGCACCCGGTGCTGCGCATGGGGATTTCCGGGCCGGATTACCCACCGTTCGAGATCTCCCGCAATCAACAGGAACTTGAGGGCCTGACCGCCGATTACGCTGATCTGCTCGCGCAGTTACTGGGTGTGCGTATCGAAGTGCGGCGCTTTGCCGACCGCGATGCCGTGATGGCGGCGCTCAAGCGCGGCGATCTCGATCTGTTGGGGACCTCCAACCAGTTTGAAGCCGCCGACCCGGACTTCATTTTGTCCCGTGCCTACGCTGAAGATCAGCCGATGCTGGTGACCCGACTCGAAGAACAGTTGCCGACGGATCTTGCCGGCAAGCGTCTGGCCATGGTCGAGGACTATCTGCCGTTGGCGAGTGTGCAAGCGTTCTATCCTCAGGCGAACGTGCAGCGCTATCTGTCAGCGATGGATGCGCTTGGTGCAGTGGCCTTCGGCGCGGATGACGTTTATCTGGGCGACTTGATCAGTGCCAACTACCTGATCAACACCAATTATCGCAACGACCTGCAACTGGCCGGTCCTGCGGGGCTGGATGCCCTTTCGTTCAGCTTTGCCCTGTTGCGCAGCGATGCGCGCCTCAAACGCATCGTTGACAAGGCACTGGCGGCCATTCCCATGGAGCGTCGCCAGCGCATCGAGCAACGCTGGAGCGTAGGCCTGGCCGAGATGGCTGAGCAGAGCCGGGTGCAACTCAGTGCCAATGAACAGGAGTGGCTGGACCAGCATCCCGTGGTCCGGGTCGGTGCCATCGAAGATTTCGCACCGCTGACGTTTTTCGATGCCGATGGCCGCTTCAGTGGGCTGACGGCGCAACTGCTGAGTTTGATCAGCCAGCGCAGCGGGTTGAACTTCGAGATTGTGCGCGGAACGTCGCTGGATCGTCAGATCGAACAGCTCAAGGCCGGTGAACTGGATGTGTTGCCGGTGGTGACGCCGAGCAGCGAGCGCGAAACCGAACTGCAATTTACCCGCGCCTATCTGAACAATCCGTTTGTGCTGGTCAGTGCAATTACTGCGCAAGGGCCGCTCAATCTTGATGATCTGGCAGGCAAGCGGCTGGCCATTTATCGCGGTCATCCGTTGCGCAGTTATCTCTTGGGGCGCGTGCCGCAGATCCGTCTGGTCGACGTCAAAAGCCCCGCTGAAGGCATGGCATTGATTGCCAAAGGCCAGGTCGACGCCACGGTGAGTTCGTTGCTGGTGGCACGCTTTCTGATCGCACGTCACTACCGCGAGCGCCTGCGCATCACCGGGACCATCGGCGATCAACCGGCGCGCATTGCGTTGGCGACGGCCCCGCAGATGCCGGCACTGCATTCGATCCTGAACAAGGCGCTGTTGAGCATCGCCCCGCAACAGATGGACGAACTGGTGGAGCGCTGGAGCCACGATGTGGTGGTGGAAGGCAGTTATTGGTTACAGCATCGTCGCGAGATTCTCCTTGGTTTTGCCGGTGCGGCAGTGTTGCTGACGCTGGCGTTGGCCTGGATCGTTTTTCAACGCCAGCAGATTCGCCGACGCCAGCAGTGGTTACAGCAATTGCAGGAAGCCAAGGACGCGGCGGACGACGCCAATCGGGCCAAAACCACGTTTCTGGCGACCATGAGCCATGAAATCCGTACACCGATGAATGCCTTGATCGGCATGCTCGAACTGGCCTTGAAGCGCGCCGAGGAAGGCGTGACTGACCGTCTGGCGATTCAGGTGGCGTCCAATGCCGGGCAACAATTGCTGGCGCTGATCGGCGACATTCTCGACATCGCGCGGATCGAGGCCGGGCATTTGTCCCTCGCCCCCGAACGCGCCAACTTGCGGGAACTGGTGGTGTCGGTGTGTCGGGTGTTTGAAGGGCTGGCGCGACAGAAGCGTTTGTTGTGGCACATCGAACTCGATGCGCGCAGCAATGTGGACGTGCTGATCGATCCGACGCGCTTCAAGCAAGTGCTGTCGAATCTGCTGAGCAATGCGATCAAGTTCACCGAGGAGGGCGAGGTCAGCCTGCGACTGGTGGTGACCACAATGGCCGCCGAGCACCTGGCGGTGAAAGTCCTCATTGAAGACAGCGGTGTGGGGATCAGCCAAGACGATCGGCGACGGCTGTTCAGCCCGTTCGTACAGGCGAGCCATGATTCGAAAACCGCACGCAGCGGCTCCGGATTGGGTCTGGTGATCAGTCGCAGCCTGTGCGAAATGATGGGCGGCACGCTGCGACTCGACAGTACACCGGGCGCAGGAACACAGGTCGAAGTCAGCCTCGAACTGCCGCTGTTGGAAGCCCTCGCACAGGCCCCGGAGCCCTCAGACACTGCGCTCACCGCGACGTGCTCACTGAATGTTCTGGTGGTGGACGATCATCCGGTGAACCGCTTGCTGTTGTGCTGGCAGTTGAGTGAACTCGGCCATCGTACGGTCGACACCGAGAACGGCGATGAAGGGCTGGAGCGCTGGCGGGCGCAAGCGTTTGATGTGGTAATCACCGATTGCAACATGCCGCGGCGCAACGGTTATCAACTGGCGCGGGCGATCCGTGATGAAGAGTCGCTTGCCGGCCGCCAACCCTGTCTGATTCTTGGTTTTACCGCCAACGCGCAGGTCGAGGAGCGGATGCGTTGCCTGAATGCCGGCATGGACGAATGTCTGTTCAAACCGATCCGCTTGCATGACCTGGCGCAGGCATTGGCGGCGGCCAGTCATTGCGACATCGCGGTTGACCCCGGCGAAACGCCGGTGCTGGCGGAAATCGACCTGAGCACCCTGGAGCAAATGGCCGGGGATGATCGTGGCTTGATCGAACAATTGCGCAAGGAAGTGTTGAACAGTTTGCAACTCGATCTGCAACGTCTTGCTGATTTGCAACCTGAGCAGGATCGCGCAGGGCTGCGTGAACTGACTCATCACATCAAGGGCGGGGCGCAGATGGTGGGCGCGGCGCAAGTAGTGGCGGCGTGTGTTGATCTGGAGCTGGCGAGTCAACAGGCGCAAGCGGCAACGCTGGGCATCGCGGTCGAGACGTTGCGCAAGGCCATGACCGGTCTCGCGCAACGTCTGCAGGCCTGAACGGGCACTATCGCCGGATCAGTCCCAGTCTGGCGCGATGCCTTTGGGGCTGGTCAGGCGATGGCCGCGATCCAGCGTGGCAATCAGCGCCATGTCGGCGTCGCTTAGCGTCAGTGCGGTGGCGGCAAGATTGCTTTGCAGGTTGTCACGTTTGGTCGACGACGGAATCACGGCATAGCCCGACTGCATCGCCCAGGCCAGGGTGACTTGCGCCGGGGTGGCCTGCAGGCGCTCGGCGATTTGCTGGATCAGCGGATCTTTCAGCACTTCACCGTAAGCGAGGGTCATGTACGAAGTGATGTGAATGCCTTGGCTCTGGGCAAACTCGACGACTTTACGGTTTTGCAGGTACGGGTGCAGTTCGATCTGGTTGGTCGCGATGTGGTCGGCACCGACCGCCGCAATCGCCTGCTTCATCAAATCGATGGTGAAGTTGGACACACCGATCTGCCGGGTCAGGCCCAGGCGTTTGGCTTCGAGCAGGGCGCCCATGAATTCTTCCACCGGTACCTGGTTTTCCGGCGATGGCCAGTGAATCAGCGTCAGGTCGAGGTAGTTGGTCTGCAGTTTTTTCAGGCTGTCCTTGAGGCTGTCGATCAGGCGATCCTTGGCGAAGTTGGCGACCCAGATCTTGCTGGTGATGAACAGCTCGTCGCGCGGGATGCCGCTGGCCGCAATGGCCGCGCCGACATCAGCTTCGTTTTCGTAGATTTGCGCGGTGTCGATGACCCGGTAGCCGAGTTCAAGGGCGGTGCTCACTGAGTCAATGACGACCTGGCCTTGCAGGCGAAACGTGCCAAGGCCGAAAGCGGGAACAGACATGAAAGACTCCAGGGGTTGCAGTGGGAATGAGCAGGAGTATCCGCATCCGGATGGTTGAGAAAAACCGCTGGCGGGACAAAGCACTGTTGATCAGAAGTCATGAATCATTTTCAGGACTTATGTTGTCGGGGCTGGCCTCTTCGCGAGCAGGCTCGCTCCCACATTGGAATGCGTGCTCATGTGGGAGCGAGCTTGCTCGCGAAGGGCGCACCGCCGATTCAGGCAATGTCGCTGTGGGCAAACTCCTCCCCGAGAAAATCAATCAACGTCCGTACCGACGGCAACAACCCGCGCCGCGACGGAAAGATCGCATGCACCACCCCGCATTTCGGTGCCCACCCCGGAATCAGCTCCACGACGCGTCCGGCGGCAATGTCCTCTCGCACGACTACGCTTGGCAGATGCGCCACGCCAACGCCGGCAATCACCGCCTGACGCAAGGCAATCAAGTCATCGGTGACCATCCGCGGCGTATGCCGAATCAGCGCCGTGTTGTCATTCGGCCCAAGCAGTTCCCACTGATATTCACGCTGCGCCGCGCCCCAATGCAGGCTCGGCAGGCCATTGAGGTCAGCAGGCGAGGGCGGTGATGACAGGCGTTCGACAAACTGTGGGCTGCCGACCACCGATTGCATGCTGTTGCCGAGCACTTTCATGACCATGTCGGTGTTTTCCAGCGGCGGAAAGCGCACGCGCAGGGCGATGTCGAAGCCTTCGTGCAGCAGATCGACACGGCGGTTGGTGCTCTCGATAAATAACTCCACCAACGGGTACTTGAGCATGTAGCGCGTGAGCATCGGCCCGACCCAGGAGTTGAGCAGCGCCGTCGGGCAACTCAGGCGCACCAGCCCTTGCGGTTCCGAGCGATTGCGCTCGATCAGCTCGGCGGCGCTTTCGGCTTCGACGCGCATGGCCAGGCAGCGCTGGTAATAGGCCTGGCCGATTTCCGTCAACGAGCAATGGCGGCTGGTGCGATGCAGCAGGCGTACGCCGAGGCGCTCTTCCAGTTCGGAAATCCGCCGGCTGAGCTTCGATTTGGGCATGTCCAGTGCGCGCCCGGCGGCGGCGAAACCGTGGTGTTCGACCACTTGGGTGAAGTAGTAGAGGGTGTTGAGGTCTTCCACCATCGTTCTCCAGATAGAACGCTAAGGCTGATTTTTGCAGTCTAGTGCATTAATGCCCATGGATTTAAGCTTAATCCATCGCGTCACTCACCCAAATTGGAGACAACCATGAAAAACATCATCGGTATCTACACTAGCCCGCGCGGCCATTGGGTCGGCGATGGTTTCCCGGTTCGCACGCTGTTTTCCTACGACAACCTGGGCAAACACATCAGCCCGTTTCTGCTGCTCGATCACGCCGGCCCGGCCGATTTCACCCCGACCAGCGAACGGCGTGGCGTTGGTCAGCATCCGCACCGTGGTTTCGAAACCGTGACTATCGTTTATGAAGGCGAAGTGCAGCACCGCGACTCGACCGGCAGCGGCGGAGTGATCGGCCCGGGCGATGTGCAATGGATGACGGCCGCTTCCGGGATCCTCCACGAGGAATTCCATTCGGAAAACTTCGCCAGAACCGGCGGCAAACTGGAAATGGTCCAGTTGTGGGTCAACCTGCCGGCCAAGGACAAAATGGCCGCGCCGGGTTACCAGACGATTCTCGACAGCGACATCCCGAGCATCGCGCTCAAGGACAACGCTGGCAGCCTGCGCCTGATCGCCGGTGAATTCGATGGCCACAAAGGTCCGTCGCGCACCTTCACACCGATCGACGTGTGGGATCTGCGTCTGAACGCCGGCAAGTTGCTGACGCTCGATTTGCATGAAGGCCGCAACACCGCGCTGGTGGTGTTGAAAGGCTCGGTGCAGGTCAACGCTGTGGAAGCGGTGCGTGAAGGGCAATTGGCGCTGTTCGAGCGTGACGGCCAGCAACTGACCCTCGAAGCCAGCCAGGACGCCGTGGTGTTGCTGCTCAGCGGCGAGCCGATCGACGAACCGATCGTCGGCCACGGCCCGTTCGTGATGAACACCGAGCAGGAAATCCACCAGGCCTTCGCCGACTTCCAGTCCGGCCGCTTCGGCCAGATGCACGCTTAACGCACCATCACTCCGCTCTACACAGGACGCGTAGGCCGGTTCGCAGGCCAGGGATGGCTGTTGCCTATAGAAAAGAGGAAACGCACATGAACATTGTCAATGCAGCGAACTTCGACGGCCAGAAACCGACCATCGATGCCAGCGACGCAGCGATGCTGCTGATCGACCACCAGAGCGGTCTGTTCCAGATCGTCAAGGACATGGACGTGCCGCAACTGCGCGCCAATGCCATCGCACTGGCCAAAGCCGCGACCCTGTTGAAGATGCCGGTAATCACCACCGCCTCCGTGCCGCAAGGGCCGAACGGGCCGTTGATCCCGGAGATTCACGAAGCGGCGCCGCATGCGCAATACGTGGCGCGCAAAGGCGAAATCAATGCCTGGGACAATCCGGAATTTCACGCAGCGGTCAAAGCTACTGGCAAGAAGACGTTGGTGATCGCCGGCACCCTGACCAGCGTTTGCCTGGCGTTCCCGTCGATCGCCGCCGTGCACGAAGGCTACAGGGTGTTTGCCGTGGTCGACGCGTCCGGTAATCACTCGAAACTCGCCACTGATCTGACCGTTGCCCGTTTGGCCCAAGCCGGGGTGGTGCCGATCGACATCATGGCTACGCTTTCCGAGCTGCAAGGGTCGTGGAACCGTCCCGATGCCGAGCAGTGGGCGGCCGTCTACGCCCAGGCCATGCCGCATTATCAATTGCTGATCGAGAGCTACCTCAAGGCTCAGCAAGTCGCGAACGAACACGAAGTGCTGGATTCCCAGCGCTGATCGAGTCTCCTGAGGCCGACCACCGGTCGGCCTCTACCACCCGCGAGGATTACTGCAATGACCACTCAATACAAACGTCTGGACAAGAACAACGCTGCGGTGCTGCTGGTCGACCATCAGGCCGGGCTGCTGTCGCTGGTGCGCGACATCGATCCGGACAAATTCAAGAACAACGTGCTGGCGCTGGCCGATCTGGCCAAGTACTTCAAACTGCCAACGATCCTCACCACCAGTTTTGAAACCGGCCCGAATGGCCCGCTGGTGCCGGAACTCAAGGCACTGTTTCCCGAGGCGCCATACATTGCCCGTCCGGGGCAGATCAACGCCTGGGACAACGAGGATTTCGTCAAGGCGATCAAGGCGACTGGCAAGAAGCAGTTGATCATTGCTGGTGTGGTGACCGAAGTTTGCGTGGCGTTCCCGGCACTGTCGGCGATAGAGGAAGGTTTTGATGTGTTCGTGGTCACCGATGCCTCGGGCACGTTCAACGAACTGACCCGCGAATCGGCGTGGAATCGCATGTCCTCGGCCGGCGCGCAATTGATGACCTGGTTCGGGCTGGCCTGCGAACTGCATCGCGACTGGCGCAACGACATCGAAGGGCTGGGCACGCTGTTCTCCAACCACATCCCGGACTACCGCAACCTGATGACCAGCTACAGCACCCTGACTAACGGTAAATAACCCAAGTCCTGTGCAATAACTGTAGGAGTGAGCCTGCTCGCGATAGCGGTGGGTCAGTCAAAGAGATTTCGACTGATACCCCGCCATCGCGAGCAGGCTCACTCCTACATGGGTTTTGCGATGTTTTTGCGTGGGCGTTCATGCTCTGAAATCAATTGCTCCTACACTTGCTCAATCTGTGCGATCTTCTCGCGATTGGCCCCCGTCGGAGTTGTTTGATGCTGTCTCTGCTCACTGAACATCCGTTGTTTTGCGCGCTGATCCTGATCCTCCTCGATCTTGGGTTATGGCGCTTGATCAGCTCCCATGGCAGCGAGTGGAAACTGCTGGTGCGGGTGCTGATTTTCACTCTGTTCAGCGTGCTGCTGTTCAACGAAGGCCTCAACCCGATGGAGCCCGCACCGTGGGCCGACAACGTGCCGCTGCATTTGGCGGCGACCGGGTTGCAGATTGGCTGGTGGCTGTTCGGTGCGCGCACTCTGACGGTGTTGATCGGCGCGGTGATGATGCAGCGGGTCGGCCACACCGGGCGGCTGTTGCAGGACTTGCTCGGCGCGGTGATTTTCCTTATCGCGATCATCGCGGCGCTGGCCTATGTGCTGGATCTGCCGGTCAAAGGCGTGCTGGCGACGTCTGGCGCGTTGGCGATCATCGTCGGTCTGGCCTTGCAGAGCACGCTCAGCGATGTGTTCTCCGGGATCGTCCTCAACACCACCAAGCCGTATCAACTGGATGACTGGATTTCCATCGACGGCACCGAAGGCCGGGTCACCGACATCGACTGGCGCGCCACGCGCCTGCAGACCAGTCAGGGCAGCATGGCGGTGATTCCCAACTCGCTGGCGGCCAAGGCGAAGATCATCAACTTCAGTCGGCCGAGCAATATGTTCGGCGTCGCAGTCAGCGTGCAGGTCAGCCCGCATGCGCGGCCCAATTCGGTGATCGATGCGCTGGAGCGGGCGATGCAGGGCTGTCGCCAGTTGCTCGACACACCTGCACCGAGCGTCGCACTGAAAAGCTCAGGCAGCAGCGGTGCGGAATACGAAATCAGTGGATTCGTTGCATCCATGGGCGAGAAGCGCGTGGTGCGCAATCAGCTGTTCGACCTGGCGTATCGGCATTTGCAGGCGTCCGGGGTCAATCTGCTGTCGAGTGATGAAAGCAGCGCGCCGACTAACCTTAACCTGTCGCGGCCACGGGCACTGCTCGACAGTTCGCCGATTTTCTCGACCCTGCGTCAGGAGGAGAAAGACACTTTCAGCCAGAACATGAACCTGCAAACCTTCCGTGCCGGCGAAGTCATTCTCGCGGGCGGCGAGGTCAGCGATCATCTGTTCATTATTGAGTCCGGTGTGGTGTCGGTGACGTTGAAGCGTCACGGCACGCCGTTCGAATCCGGGCGCATGGGGCCGGGCGAGGTCATCGGCGAGGCCGGGATTCTTGCCGATACCTCGCTGCCTGCGGACTTTTCGGCGAAAACCTTTTGCGTGCTGTACCGCATCGAAAAGTCCTACCTCAAGCCGTGCCTCGACGCCCGCCACGACATCAACGATGCGATGCAAGCCTTGCTCGATTATCGCCTGCACAAGGCGCAATCGCTGACCGAGGAAACGCCGGTGGTCGCACCGAAAAAAGGCTTTCTGCAATGGCTGCGCAATCGTACCTGAATGTTTTACGCGTAGGCGGCGAGTTTCTGCTCCAGATGCAAGCGCACCTGCGGCCACTCGTCGTCGATGATGCTGAAACGCACCGAGTTGCGCTTGCGCCCGTCCGGCATTATTCGTTCGTGGCGGACGATGCCTTCCTGCTGTGCGCCGAGACGCAGAATCGCGTTGCGCGACTTCTGGTTGTTCTCGTCGGTGGTGAACTGCACGCGCACGCAACCGAGGACTTCGAAGGCGTGACGCAGCATCAGGTACTTGGCTTCGGTGTTGACGAAGGATTTCTGCCAGCTCGCCGCGATCCAGCTGCTGCCGATTTCCAGCTTGCGATTGAGCGGGTCGATCTTCCAGAAACGCGTGGAGCCGATGACTTGGCCGCTATCTTTCAACACGATCACGAACGGCATCACCGTGTCGGCATCACGGCCATCGAGGGCTTTTTTCAGGTAGCTGTCGACCGTGCTGGCCGAAGGCACCACGGTGACGGTGAGGTTCCACAATTCGCCGTCAGCGGCCGCATGGAGCAGGGCGGCGGCATCTGAATACTCAAGCGGGCGCAGGAGAATGCGCTGACCTTGCAGCGTGGTTTTCATGGGGATCAGGTCTCGGCGGAGCGGGCGAATGGCGAGGGCCTATTACGCCGCATCGGGTGGATCCGATGCAACCGCCACGATGTTCACGAGGTCACAGTTTTCACAGCCCATGGGCAGGAGCCTCAGTTGATGAAAAACCTGCGGATCGCCACCTACAACGTCAACGGTTTACGCGCTCGTTTGCCGAATCTGCTGGATTGGCTCAAGCGCGAGCAACCGGACATCGCCTGCCTGCAAGAACTCAAATCTGTCGACACGGCGTTCCCCGCCGCCGAACTGGAAGCCGC
Source organism: Pseudomonas sp. CH61 (assembly GCF_059429415.1). Lineage (NCBI taxonomy): Bacteria > Pseudomonadati > Pseudomonadota > Gammaproteobacteria > Pseudomonadales > Pseudomonadaceae > Pseudomonas > Pseudomonas sp. CH61. The sequence continues at coordinate 1,426,567 of NZ_CM182098.1, forward strand.
CGGTTACGGCGCAATCTGGCAGGGACAAGCCGCGTGGAACGGCGTGGCGATTCTTGCCCGTGACGCGCAACCGCTGGAGAGTCGGCGCGGTTTGCCCGGCGATCCCGACGACAAGCACAGTCGTTATCTGGAAGCGGCGGTGCATGGGGTGTTGGTCGGGTGTCTGTACCTGCCGAATGGCAACCCGCAACCGGGTCCGAAATTCGATTACAAACTGGCCTGGTTCGAGCGACTGATCAACTATGCGAAAGACTTGCAAAGCAGCGATCACCCGGTGGTGCTGGCGGGTGACTACAACGTTGTGCCCACTGACATGGACATCTACAACACCCGCTCGTGGCTCAAGGATGCGCTGCTGCAACCCGAAAGCCGCGAGTGTTATCAACGCTTGCTCGATCAGGGCTGGACCGATTCGCTGCGGCATTTGTATCCCGAGGATCGCCTCTATACGTTCTGGGATTACTTCCGCCAGCACTGGCAAACCAATTCCGGTTTGCGCATCGATCATCTACTGCTCAATCCGGCGCTGAGTCCGTATTTGCACGAGGCCGGGGTAGACGCCTGGGTGCGCAACGAACCCCACGCCAGTGACCATGCGCCGACGTGGATCCGTATCGGTTCACGGAAAAAACGCTAGCGGGCGATTGGCGAAATCAATTGTCGGAACCAGTGCCCGATCCCGTATACATGGCGACCATCAACGCAGTGAACTGCGGCCCCATGCATAAGGACCGAGCAATGAGTGAGCCTCGCCTGACGAATCTGAAGTTGTACCTGCAACGTCTCGGTTTTGAAGCGCCACCGGAGCCGACACTGGACACCCTGCGACTGCTGCAATTGCGCCACACCGGCGTGTTTCCTTTCGAGAACCTGGCGACGATTAGCGGGGCGCCGGTGTTGATCGACCTGCCGTCCATCGAAGAAAAAATCCTCGTCGGTGGCCGTGGTGGTTACTGCTACGAACTCAACAACCTGTTCTTTGCCTTGTTGCTTGAACTGGGCTTCGACGCACGCGCTATCAGCGGGCGCGTGGTGATGAATCAGCCCGAAGGCAACTGGACAGCGCGCACCCACCGCTTGAGTCTGTTGACCATCGACGACGTGCGTTACATCAGCGATGTCGGCTTCGGTGGCATGGTCCCGACCGCGCCGCTGCTCCTCGACACCGAAGCCGAGCAAGCGACCCCTCACGAACCTTATCGCATCGAAAAACAGGTCGACGGCTACATGCTGCAGGCCAAGGTGGCGGGGGAGTGGCGATCGATGTACCTGTTCGATCTGCAACGCCAGGAAGACATCGATTACACCATTGGCAACTGGTACGTCTCGACACATCCTGAGTCACCGTTCAGTCAGCGCCTGATGGTCGCGCGCACCGGGGAGGGCTGGCGCAAGACGCTGAACAACGGCAGCTTCGCCGTCCATCGCATGGGTGCCAATAGTGAGCGGCGCGAAGTGACGCAGGTCGATGAGCTGATTGAGTTGCTGGCGCGCGAATTTGCTCTGCACCTGCCGGATCTACCCCACACTCGGCAGTCTCTGGCGCGGATGATCGAGCCCGTGTCTGGCTAGGGCTTGGCGTCTGGCTCCAGCACTCGGCGGATTTCCCCGACCGCTGCCGACAGTTTTTTCTCGAGGCTTTTGAGATCGGCGGCGGTGATACCTTTCTTGAATTGGCCGCTCGATTCGACTTGCTCCGGTTTTGCAATCGCATCGAGCAGGGCATGACGCAGGGTGTTATTGATTACCGTCTGATAACCGAACCCTTCGCTCTCCGCGGCCGTACGCGCCGCTTCGATGACGGCGTCATCCAGCATGATGGTAATGCGCGTTTTACCCTTGTTGGGCGCCACTGCACCGCGTTTGCCCTGAGAGAAGTCATATTCGTCTTTCATCGGTCAAGCCTCCAGAAAATAAGCGCAACGTTCGCTGGGTGTGGCGACACGTGCAGAAATGATTCGAACGACATTCGCATCCCGGTAACTGTAAGCAACGACCAACAAGCGCCCTTTGCCGTTGAGGCCAATAGTGATCCAGTGCTGTTCGTCATGGTCGTTGTCCTCGACCGTCAGTGCTCGTTCGTCGTGCAAGACCGGTTCAGTTTCGGCGAGGCTGACGCCTTTGTGCTTGAGTTTGTTGGCTGCGTTCTTGCTTTTGTCGTACTGAATAGTGAATGACTTCATTATGCATACTTTATATGTATAAAAAAGAGTGCGACCGCGCCGCTGGTCGCCATGAACACTTCAGCCTAGTGGGCGTTGGCGCAGACACAGAAGCGCATGTGTTGCCGGATTTGTGGGGGATGCAAGCGGCGGGATAGAAGGTTGGGTGGCTACCTATCCATTATGTGACTGATAAGTTGTATACAACTCTATGGACATTTGTCGTGAGTATTGAATACAGTGTGCGCATAACAAAAACCAGGGAACCCCCCACCATGAAAACGCCCCATGTTTCACACCAACGGCCCGAGGACGAAAATCTCGGGGTCGGCGCGAATATGGCTTACGGCCTGCAACATGTTCTGACCATGTACGGCGGTATCGTTGCGGTGCCACTGATCATCGGCCAGGCGGCCGGCCTGTCGCCGGCGGACATCGGTTTGCTGATTGCTGCTTCATTGTTTGCGGGGGGGCTGGCGACGCTGCTGCAAACCCTGGGTCTACCGTTTTTTGGCTGTCAGTTGCCGCTGGTACAGGGTGTGTCGTTCTCCGGTGTGGCGACCATGGTCGCAATCGTCAGCAGTGGCGGGGAGGGCGGCTTCCAGTCGGTGCTCGGCGCAGTGATTGCGGCGTCCTTGATAGGCTTATTGATCACACCGGTGTTCTCGCGGATCACCAAGTTCTTCCCGCCATTGGTTACCGGCATTGTGATCACCACCATCGGCCTGACGCTGATGCCGGTGGCCGCACGCTGGGCGATGGGCGGCAACAGCCATGCGCCGGACTTCGGCAGCATGCAGAACATCGGTCTGGCGGCGGTCACGCTGGTATTGGTGCTGCTGCTGAGCAAGGTCGGCAGCTCGACCATCTCGCGTCTGTCGATTCTGTTGGCCATGGTGATCGGCACGGTGCTGGCGGTGTTCCTCGGCATGGCGGACTTCTCCAGCGTCACCACCGGGCCGATGTTCGGCTTCCCGACGCCGTTCCACTTCGGTATGCCAACCTTCCACTTCGCCGCGATCCTGTCGATGTGCATCGTGGTCATGGTGACCCTGGTGGAAACGTCCGCAGACATTCTCGCGGTCGGTGAAATCATCGGCACCAAGGTCGATTCCAAGCGTCTGGGCAACGGCCTGCGGGCGGACATGCTGTCGAGCATGTTTGCGCCGATCTTCGGTTCGTTCACCCAGAGCGCTTTCGCCCAGAACGTCGGGCTGGTGGCGGTCACCGGGATCAAGAGCCGTTACGTGGTCGCTACGGGCGGTATCTTCCTGGTGATCCTCGGCCTGCTGCCGTTCATGGGCCGGGTCATCGCGGCGGTGCCGACCTCGGTACTCGGCGGCGCCGGTATCGTGCTGTTCGGCACCGTGGCGGCGAGTGGTATCCGCACGCTGTCGAAGGTTGATTACCGCAACAACGTCAATCTGATCATCGTCGCCACCTCGATCGGTTTCGGCATGATCCCGATTGCTGCGCCGAACTTCTACGATCATTTCCCGAGCTGGTTCGCGACCATTTTCCACTCGGGCATCAGCTCGTCGGCGATCATGGCGATCCTGCTCAACCTGGCATTTAACCACTTCACGGCGGGCAACTCGGATCAGCAGTCGGTGTTTGCGGCGGCGGAAGAGCGGACTCTGCGTTATCGCGATCTGGCAGCGCTGCGTGAAGGTGATTACTTCAGCGATGGCAAGCTGCATGACTGCGATGGCAAGGAAGTGCCGGTCATCGAGCCGGATGATCACGATCATGGGCACGGAGCGCCGAAGGTGCAGGTGAAGAGCAGCGAACACGTCTGACGGCTGTCTCTAAACAAAAAGGGCCGATCTGTTAAACACAGATCGGCCCTTTTTCATTTCAAGATCAAAAGATCGCAGCCTTCGGCAGCTCCTACACAGATCTCATACTCCGCCGACTCTGTGGATGAACGCTGAACCTGATCTTTTCGAGCGCCCACAAAAAAGCCCCTGAATCTTGCGATTCAGGGGCTTTGCTATTTGGCTCCACAACCTGGACTCGAACCAGGGACCCAATGATTAACAGTCATTTGCTCTACCAACTGAGCTATTGCGGAATTGGTGCGTATGTTACTGATTCAAAAAGAGAAGTCAAGCATCGGTTGCAAAAATGAGTGAATTCTCGGGACGGACGGTGGTTTGTCAGCGATTGGCGGTTACCAGAACCGTAGCAGAGGTCTACCATGGCCGCCCGGAAGTGGTGACACGCGCTGCCGGCCATTCGCCGAAAAGGTACGCGCCATGAAGCATTCAATCCGCAACAACGAGGTGTTCGCATGAGCATCGCGCAAATCAGCCTGCCCAAAGGCGTCGGCCCACACGCCGAAAAACTCTTCGACGCAATCACTCAGGCTGGCACCGCTGAAGAATTGAACCGCGCCGGCGGCAAGGCCGAAGGTTTTGTCCTCGGCCTGGAAAGCACCAAGGCGATCAAAAGCCAGATCGCCGAATCGCTGTACGTCGTCTATGACGATGCCGCGACTCAGCGCGCGAGCGAACTGGCTTAACTGCCGAAGGTAATAGTGCCCAGCATCAGTTTGGCGTAGGCCGCGGTGGCTGCCAGTTGCACCAGCCACAACACCAGGCCACCCAGGAACACACCGGCGGCGACTTGCAGCACCAGGCTTTTTTCGCGTTTGGCCGAGGCGCGAGGGATGAAATCATCCAGATCGTCACGGTCGGCGCGCAGGTTGTCGTTTTTCATTAGGGTTCTCGCAGAATTCTTGGGTTAACTCATCACTAATGTGGGAGCGAGCCTGCTCGCGAATGCGGTGGGTCAGTCGCCATCATTGTTGGCTGACAAACCGTATTCGCGAGCAGGCTCGCTCCCACAATTGGATTTGTGTGCAGTTTAGAGGGAATGTTGCATTCCTTCGGACAAATAAAAAACGGGAAGCCCCAAGGCTTCCCGTTTTTCATCACGCGCTGAAATCAGATGACCTGAACAATCGCATCCGTCACAGCCTTGATGTTGCTCTGGTTCAGCGCGGCCACGCAGATGCGGCCGGTGTCCAGGGCGTAGATGCCGAACTCGTTACGCAGGCGATGCACTTGCTCAGTGGTCAGGCCAGAGTAGGAGAACATGCCGCGCTGACGACCGACGAAGCTGAAGTCGCGGCCCGGGGCTTTCTCGGCCAGCAGGGCAACCATCTGCTCACGCATGCCGCGAATGCGCAGACGCATTTCAGCCAGTTCCGCTTCCCACTGCGCGCGCAGTTCCGGGCTGTTCAGCACAGCGGCGACGATGCTGGCACCGTGAGTCGGCGGGTTGGAGTAGTTGGTGCGGATCACGCGTTTGACTTGCGACAGCACGCGCGCGCTTTCTTCTTTCGATTCGCTGATGATCGACAGGGCGCCAACGCGCTCGCCGTACAGCGAGAACGATTTGGAGAACGAGCTCGAGACGAAGAAGGTCAGGCCGGACTCAGCGAACAGGCGCACGGCAGCGGCGTCTTCATCGATGCCGTCGCCAAAACCCTGGTAAGCCATGTCGAGGAACGGCACGTGACCTTTGGCCTTGACCACTTCCAGCACGTTGTTCCAGTCCGCCGGGGTCAGGTCGACGCCGGTCGGGTTGTGGCAGCACGCGTGGAGGATAACGATCGAGCCGTTCGGCAGGGCGTTGAGGTCTTCGAGCATGCCGGCACGGTTAACGTCGTGGGTGGCGGCGTCGTAGTAACGGTAGTTCTGCACCGGGAAACCGGCGGTTTCGAACAGCGCGCGGTGGTTTTCCCAGCTCGGGTCGCTGATTGCCACAACGGCGTTAGGCAGCAGCTGCTTGAGGAAGTCGGCACCGATTTTCAGTGCGCCGGTACCGCCGACAGCCTGAGTGGTGATGACGCGACCGGCGCTGATCAGCGGCGAGTCGTTACCGAACAGCAGCTTTTGCACGGCCTGGTCGTAGGCAGCGATGCCATCGATCGGCAGGTAACCGCGCGAAGCGTGTTGAGCGGCGCGAACGGTTTCGGCTTCGATCACGGCGCGCAGAAGTGGAATTCGCCCCTCTTCGTTGCAATACACACCCACGCCCAGGTTGACCTTGGTGGTCCGGGTATCGGCGTTGAATGCTTCGTTGAGGCCCAGGATTGGATCGCGGGGTGCCATTTCGACAGCGGAGAACAGGCTCATTATTGCGGCGGCTCTGAATGGAGAATGGAGGGACGTGTCGCGCTCCAGCCGGATGCACTAGAGCGGTGCACAAACGGGGAGCTAGTATAGAGGCCATTACTGAGCAATGGCGACAGGCGATTGGGCTTTTCGGGTAAGTTTTTCCTATTATTTCTTGACCGTTAGTCGACTGCGCGTGTCAGAGTCTTTACCGGATGTAGGACGTTTGCCTTGAAAGGTGAGGCGATCGCCACCACATTGAGCACAATCCAGGTTTTTTCTTGCGCGACACCGGTCGTTTGCGGTCGTCCCCGTGGTACTCCGCTTTGCTCGGAATGCCGCGATCCCAGAGGTGTATATGTCCGAATTCCAGCTCGTCACCCGCTTTGAGCCCGCCGGCGATCAGCCGGAAGCCATCCGCCAATTGGTGGAGGGCATCGAAGCCGGGCTGGCGCACCAGACGCTGCTCGGTGTGACCGGCTCGGGCAAGACCTTCAGCATCGCCAATGTCATCTCGCAGATTCAACGGCCGACGCTGGTGCTGGCGCCGAACAAAACCCTCGCCGCGCAGTTGTACGGTGAGTTCAAGGCGTTCTTCCCGAACAACGCCGTCGAATACTTCGTTTCCTACTACGACTACTACCAGCCCGAAGCCTATGTGCCGTCGTCCGACACCTTCATCGAGAAGGATGCGTCGATCAACGACCACATCGAGCAGATGCGCCTGTCCGCGACCAAAGCGTTGCTGGAGCGCAAGGACGCGATCATCGTCACCACGGTGTCGTGCATCTACGGTCTGGGTAGCCCGGAGACCTATTTGAAAATGGTCTTGCACGTTGATCGCGGCGACAAGCTCGATCAGCGCGCACTGCTGCGGCGTTTGGCTGACCTGCAATACACCCGCAACGACATGGATTTTGCCCGTGCGACCTTCCGTGTGCGCGGCGATGTGATCGACATTTACCCGGCGGAATCCGATCTGGAAGCGATCCGCATCGAATTGTTCGATGACGAAGTTGAAAGTATTTCCGCGTTCGACCCGCTGACCGGTGAAGTCATCCGCAAGATGCCGCGCTTCACCTTCTACCCGAAGAGCCACTATGTGACGCCACGGGAAACCCTGCTCGACGCCATCGAACACATCAAGGTCGAACTGCAGGAACGCCTCGAATACCTGCGCAGCAACAATAAACTGGTCGAAGCCCAGCGGCTGGAGCAGCGCACCCGTTTCGACCTGGAAATGATCCTCGAGCTGGGTTACTGCAACGGCATTGAAAACTACTCGCGCTATCTGTCTGGACGTCCGGCCGGTGCCGCGCCGCCAACCCTTTACGATTACCTGCCGGCGGATGCCTTGCTGGTGATCGACGAATCCCACGTCAGCGTGCCGCAGGTCGGCGCGATGTATAAGGGCGACCGTTCGCGTAAGGAAACCCTCGTTGAATATGGCTTCCGTCTGCCGTCAGCGCTGGACAACCGGCCAATGCGTTTTGACGAGTGGGAAGGGGTCAGCCCGCAGACCATTTTTGTCTCGGCGACCCCGGGCAATTACGAAGCCGAGCACGCCGGGCGGGTGGTCGAGCAAGTGGTGCGGCCGACCGGTCTGGTCGACCCGCAGGTTGAAGTGCGCCCGGCGCTGACTCAGGTCGACGATCTGCTCTCTGAAATCAGCAAACGCGTGGCGGTCGAGGAGCGGGTGCTGGTCACCACGCTGACCAAACGCATGGCCGAAGATCTCACCGATTACCTCGCCGACCACGGCGTGCGTGTGCGTTATCTGCACTCGGACATCGACACCGTCGAGCGCGTGGAAATCATCCGTGACCTGCGCCTCGGCACCTTTGACGTGCTGGTCGGGATCAACCTGCTGCGTGAAGGCCTGGACATGCCGGAAGTGTCGCTGGTGGCGATTCTTGATGCGGACAAGGAAGGTTTCCTGCGCTCCGAGCGTTCGCTGATTCAGACCATCGGCCGCGCGGCGCGTAACCTCAATGGTCGGGCGATTCTATATGCCGATCGCATGACTGGTTCGATGGAGCGGGCGATTGGTGAAACCGAGCGTCGTCGTGACAAGCAAATTGCCTTCAACCTGGAAAACGGCATCACCCCGCGCGGTGTGATCAAGGACGTCGCCGACATCATGGAAGGCGCCACCGTGCCGGGCTCGCGCAGCAAGAAGCGCAAAGGCATGGCCAAAGCCGCCGAGGAGAACGCCAAGTACGAAGCCGAACTGCGCTCGCCGAGTGAGATCACCAAGCGTATTCGTGCGCTGGAAGAGAAGATGTATCAGTTGGCGCGGGATCTGGAGTTTGAAGCGGCGGCGCAGATGCGTGACGAGATTGCCAAACTGCGCGAGCGGCTTTTGGCAGTTTGATCTTCATTGCCTGGGCGGGCCTCTTCGCGAGCAGGCTCGCTCCCACTTTGGGTCTGTGTCGTTCACAAATCCCCTGTGGGAGCGAGCCTGCTCGCGAATGGCGGCAACGCGGTCTTAATGAGACTCCCCAGCCTTCAGCCCCTCCGGCAATTTCTTGGTCAACAAAATCGCCAGCATGCTGATCCCCAACGCAATCCCGACAAAGTGAAACGCATCGTTGTACGCCATGATCGCCGCCTGCTGATGGACGATCTCACTCAATTTGCCCAACGCTGCCGTGTCACTGCCAAACCGATCGGTCATCGACGCCAGCCGTTCCGCCACCTGCGGATTGGTCGGCACCACCGCCTCACGCAAATAATCGAAGTAAGTTTTGGTGCGCGCATCCAGCAGCGTCGCCAGCAGAGCAATACCAATCGCGCCGCCCAGATTTCGCAGGATATTGAACAGACTCGACGCTGACCCTGCGTCCTGCGGCAGGATGTACGCCGTGGCGATCAGCGAAATGGTCACCATGATCAACGGCTGCCCCAGCGCGCGAATAATCTGAATCTGATTGAACTGCGGCCCGGCGAAATCCGGGTTGAGCACGCCGGACGAAAAACTCGCCAGACCAAACAAGCCAAACCCCAGCGTGCACAGCCACTTCGGCGAAATAATCTTCATCAGTTTCGGCACCAGCGGAATCAGAAACAGCTGCGGCACGCCCATCCACATGATCACTTCGCCGATCTGCAGGGCGTTGTAGTTCTGAATCTGCGCCAGGTACAGCGGCAACAGATAAATCGAGCCGTACAACCCGACACCCATGCCCAGGCTGGAAATACTCGACAACCCAAAGTTGCGATTGCGCAGAATGCCCAGGTTGATCAGCGGATTGGGTTTGGAGATCTGCACGATCACAAAGGTGATCAGACTCACCAGCGCGATGCTGCCCAGCGTCACGATCAGGCTCGATTCCAGCCAGTCCTTGCGATGACCTTCTTCCAGAAAAACCTGCAAGCAACCAAGACCAATGCCGAGCGTGAGAATGCCGGTGTAGTCGGTGCTTTTCAGCAGTTCCCAGTGCGCTTCTTTCTTCTCCAATCCGTACATCAGGCCGGCGATCATGATCAGGCCCGGCGGGATGTTGATATAGAAGATGTATTCCCAGCCCCAGTTTTCCGTGAGCCAGCCGCCCAGCGTCGGGCCGATCGACGGCGCGAACGTGGCGGTCATGGCAAACATCGCCATGCCTTTGGCGCGGTGGTGTTCGGGGAGTTTGATCAGGGTCAGGGTGAATGCCAGCGGGATCAGCGCGCCGCCGGTAAAGCCCTGCATGGCGCGAAAGACGATCATGCTCTCCAGGCTCCAGGCCATCGAGCACAGCAGCGAAGAAACCAGAAAGCCCAGCGACACCCACACCGCCAGACGCCGCGCCGAGAGCAACTGCACCAGCCACGCGGTCAGCGGGATCATGATGATTTCCGCGACCAGATACGACGTGGAAATCCACGAGCCTTCTTCCAGCGTCGCTGACAAGGCGCCCTGAATATCTTTCAAGGAAGAGTTGGTGATCTGGATATCGAGCACGGCCATAAAGGCGCCGAGCATCACGCTCATCACCGCAATCCAATCGCGCCGGGTCGGCTCGCCGACCGGGCGGATCAGTGAATCACCGGCCATTGTCCGGAGCGTCTTTGATGTTCACGGTGGCGGTCACCGACATGCCCGGACGGATCTTGCCGTGCAGCGGGTTGTCGGCCTTGAAGGTCAGTTTCACCGGAATCCGCTGCACGACCTTGGTGAAGTTGCCGGTGGCGTTGTCCGGCGGCAGCAGGCTGAACTGCGCGCCGGACGCGGCGAACAGACTATCGACTCGCGCTTCGATCGGTGTGTCGCCATACGCGTCGAACGTCAGTTCGGCTTTTTGTCCAGGTTGCATATGACCGATCTGGGTTTCCTTGAAGTTGGCCTGCACCCAGATGTCTTCGTCCGGGACGATCGACAGCAGATAAGCGCCGGCCTGTACCACTTGACCATTGCGCGCAGCGCGCTGGCCGACCAGACCACTGATTGGCGCGTGGATTTCGCTACGGGTCAGGTTGAGTTCGGCTTGCGCGAGATCGGCGCGGGCGTTGGCGATCTGTGCGTCGAGGCGTTTGATTTCCGCGTTCAAGGCGTTGACCTGTTGGCGCTGGCCCTGTGCGTCGGCTTGCGCCTTGGCCACTTGCGAACGGGCGATATGAGCGTCAGCGGAGAGGGTGGTCACGCGCTCTTCGGAAACGTAACCGGGTTTGCGCAGGGTTTCGGCACGCGACAAATCCATCTGCGAGCGGCCGAGGGTAGCTTGGGTGGTCGCCACTTGCGCATCACTGGAAGCAATCAGACTGGCTTGTTGAGTCAATTTGCTTTGCGCTTGCAGACGTTCGGCTTCGCGGGTGGCGAGCGCGGCATTGGCGCGGTCGATGGCCAGACGGAAATCATTAGGTTCAAGGCGCACCAATAACTGGCCTTTTTCCACGTGCTGATTGTCCTGCACCAACACTTCATCGATGCGCGCGCTCAATTGGCTCGAGACACGGGTGATTTCACCCTGGACATAAGCGTTGTCGGTGCTTTCATAAAAGCGTCCCTTGAAAAACCAATGGGCGAAAAAGCCCCCGGCGATCAGCAGGACGAGCAGCAGGAAAATCAACAGGCGACGCTTGAGTTGGGCAGGCATGGGCAAACTGTAGTCGAGGAATTGTAAGGAAAGTTATCAGCAGGCGAATCTGGCATACAGCCGATCAACGGTAAATGCCATCCGCTGATATTTGCCCATTCACCACGACTTACCGGCGTTCCAGAGGCAAACTTGGCTTAAATGCCCTGTCTGCTGGAGCGGGGCGGGTGTCGCCTGTTACCATTCGCCGCTTGATTGTTTTGCTTTTCATTCTTTTCGAGACATGCCATGACCACCGTCCGCACTCGCATCGCGCCATCGCCTACCGGGGATCCCCACGTAGGTACCGCTTACATCGCATTGTTCAACTACTGCTTTGCCAAGCAGCATGGCGGTGAGTTCATCCTGCGGATCGAAGACACCGACCAGTTGCGTTCGACCCGCGAGTCCGAACAGCAGATCTTCGACGCCCTGCGCTGGTTGGGTATCGACTGGAGCGAAGGCCCGGACGTCGGCGGCCCGCACGGCCCGTATCGCCAGAGCGAGCGCGGCGACATCTACCAGAAGTACTGCCAGCAACTGGTCGACATGGGTCATGCGTTCCCATGCTTCTGCACCGCTGAAGAACTCGATCAGATGCGCGCCGAGCAAATGGCTCGCGGCGAGACCCCACGTTACGACGGCCGCGCGCTGTTGCTGTCGAAAGAAGAAGTCGCGGCCCGTCTGGCCGCTGGCGAACCCCACGTGATCCGCATGAAAGTGCCGAGCGAAGGCGTTTGCGTGGTGCCGGACATGCTCCGTGGTGATGTCGAGATCCCGTGGGATCGCATGGACATGCAAGTGTTGATGAAGACCGACGGCCTACCGACGTACTTCCTCGCCAACGTCGTCGACGACCATTTGATGGGCATCACTCACGTCCTGCGCGGCGAAGAGTGGCTGCCGTCGGCGCCGAAACTGATTCTGCTGTACGAATACTTCGGCTGGGAGCAGCCAGAGCTGTGCTACATGCCGCTGCTGCGTAACCCGGACAAGAGCAAGCTGTCCAAGCGCAAGAACCCGACTTCGGTGACGTTCTACGAGCGCATGGGCTTCATGCCTGAGGCGATGCTCAACTACCTCGGTCGCATGGGCTGGTCGATGCCGGACGAGCGCGAGAAGTTCTCGCTGCAGGAAATGGTCGACAATTTCGACCTCAAGCGTGTCTCGCTGGGCGGGCCGATCTTCGACATCGAGAAGCTGTCGTGGCTCAACGGCCAGTGGCTGCGTGATCTGCCGGTGGAAGAATTTGCCGCACGTTTGCAAAAGTGGGCGTTCAATTCCGAATACATGATGAAGATCGCGCCGCACGTTCAGGGCCGTGTCGAGACTTTCAGCCAGGTCGCGCCGCTGGGCGGGTTCTTCTTCGCTGGTGATATCAAACCGGATGCCAAGCTGTTTGAATCGAAAAAACTTTCGGGCGATCAGGTTCGTCAGTTGATGCAGTTGATCCTGTGGAAGCTGGAAAGTCTGCGTCAGTGGGAAAAGGACAACATCACTGCGACGATTCAGGCGGTGGTCGAGTCGCTGGAACTGAAGTTGCGCGATGCGATGCCTCTGATGTTTGCTGCGATCACCGGTCAGGCGAGTTCGGTGTCGGTGCTCGATGCAATGGAAATCATTGGCCCGGACCTGAGCCGTTATCGTCTGCGTCAGGCGATTGAGCTGCTGGGCGGCGTGTCGAAGAAAGAAAACAAAGAGTGGGAAAAGCTGCTGGGCGCTATCGCCTAAGCACGCCTGACTCTGCAGGAACCACCGAAGGCCGGGATCTTTTGATTCCGGCCTTCGGCGTTTTTCCCCCCGAATTTACGGGGGGGGGGCGGTAAGTGATTGTTATGCCGACGAAAAACTTTGAAATTTTTCAAAAATAAGTTTGACAGGCTTTCGATACGCCCTTAAGATTCGCCCCGTCCTCAGCGATGACATCAACGATGAGGGGCTATAGCTCAGCTGGGAGAGCGCCTGCATGGCATGCAGGAGGTCAACGGTTCGATCCCGTTTAGCTCCACCAATTTACACTTCGAAGCCTGGCCACACCGGCTCCGAAGCGATCAACACTCAGCGTTGATCAGTTGTATAGAAGGGTTTGCGTCCCCTTCGTCTAGTGGCCTAGGACACCGCCCTTTCACGGCGGTAACAGGGGTTCGAGTCCCCTAGGGGACGCCAGTTTTACAGAAGCGATGTTGCAAGATGTCGCTCCGCCGCGAGGCGAAAAATCCGGGGCTTTAGCTCAGCTGGGAGAGCGCCTGCATGGCATGCAGGAGGTCAGCGGTTCGATCCCGCTAAGCTCCACCAATTTTACACGGTCAAGGTCTGGCCACACCGGCCTTGAATCGATCAGTTCTCAGCGCTGATCAGTTGTATAGAAGGTTTGTGTCCCCTTCGTCTAGTGGCCTAGGACACCGCCCTTTCACGGCGGTAACAGGGGTTCGAGTCCCCTAGGGGACGCCACGATTACCCGCTCTGCGGGATTTTATAAGGGTCATTCAGTTATTGAATGGCCCTTTTGTTTGTCTGGCGTTTGGCCAACTCTCCTTTTTCCTTACACTGTGCTTCAGACCAGCGGTCATATCCTTGACTTGCAGAATATTATTATGCGAATAATATTCTAGTCGTAATATTCGGAGGCAACGATGAACGATAAAAAAGCTCAAACCCGCGAGCGCATCCTCAAGGCTGCCAGCGCCGCACTGATTCAGCGCGGCCCGGCTGACCCTAGCGTGGGCGAAGTGATGGGCGCAGCCGGCCTCACCGTCGGTGGCTTCTATGCGCACTTCGAAAGCAAGGACGCGATGATGCTCGAGGCGTTCAAGCAATTGCTCGGTCGCCGCCGCGACCTGATTGCCGACATGGATACCGAATTGACCGGCGAAGAGCGCCGCGCCCTGGTCGCCGCGTTCTACCTGTCGCGCAAGCATCGTGATTCCAGCGACGCCGCGTGCCCGATTCCAGCGTCCATCGGCGAATTGGGTCGTTTGCCGGAATCGTTCCGCATCGCGCTGAACGAACACCTGGAGTTGATGATTGCGCAGTTGGCGTCCAGCCCTGAGGACACCGACAAAGCCCTGGCCGACGTGGCCTTGATGGTGGGTGGTCTGGCCCTCGCAAGGGCGCTGGGCCCGGGAGATTTATCCGATCGATTGCTGCGCGCTGCCAAGTCGGCGGTGCGTTGACCTGAAGGCAACACGCCTGAGGAGAGAGCGATGAACACGTTGAAGTGGGTTCGTGGCGTTAATGGCACCTTGGGCTGGATTGCACCGCAACGGGTAGCGAGCAAAATGCGTCTGGCGTTCATGACGCCACGTTCGCTGCCGCTAAGGGATTGGGAGCTGCCGCTGCTGGCCAGCTCCGAACGCATCACTTTGCGCTTCGGTCTCTCGGCGCTGCGCTGGGGCCAAGGTCCGACGGTGCTGCTGATGCACGGCTGGGAAGGGCGGCCAACTCAGTTCGCCGCGCTGATCACCGCGCTGGTCGACGCCGGTTATACCGTCGTCGCGCTCGATGGTCCGGCCCACGGACGTTCGCCGGGGCGTGAAGCCAATGTCGTGTTGTTCGCCCGGGCGATGCTCGAAGCGGCTGCCGAGTTGCCGCCACTGCAAGCGGTCATCGGTCATTCCATGGGCGGCGCCAGCGCCATGCTCGCCGTGCAATTGGGCTTGCGCACCGAAACCCTCGTCAGCATCGCCGCGCCTGCGCGCATTCTTGGCGTACTGCGCGGATTTGCTCGCTACGTTGGTATGCCGCCCCGGGCCCGTTCCGCTTTCATCCGTCAGGTCGAGCAAGATGTCGGCATGCGCGCCGCGACTCTCGACGTTGCCCACTATCAACTGGATATGCCCGGTCTGATCGTGCATGCCGAGGACGACAACTTCGTCTCGGTCAAAGAGTCGCAACTGATCCACGAATCCTGGTTCGACAGCCGCTTGCTGCGGCTTGAGGGCGGTGGTCATCAGCGCGTGCTGGCCGACCCGCGGGTGGTTGATGGCGTGTTATCACTGCTGGCCGGCCGCAGCCTTCAGGCGCGCCAATCGGCGTAAGCTCCGTTACACTGCCCCGGTTGAATACATTGACCGGGAGTGGGGCATGGGCTGGGATCGGGCAACGCCGTTTACCATTGATCTGCAAGTAGGCGCCGAGGACATCGACGGGCTGGGCCATGCGAACAACGCGGTGTACGTGACCTGGCTCGAGCGTTGCGCCTGGCGCCACTCGCAGCGTCTGGGCCTGGATCTGGTCGAGTATCGGCGACTGGATCGGGCGATGGCCGTGGTCCGTCACGAGATCGATTATCTGGCCGCCGCCTATGAAGGCGACGAACTGCAATTGGCGACCTGGATCGTCGATTGGGATCAGCGCCTGAAAATGACCCGGCATTTCCAGCTCAAGCGCCCGAGTGACAACACCACGCTGTTGCGCGCGCAAACCACGTTTGTCTGCATTGAACTGTCCACGGGTAAGCCCAAGCGCATGCCGGCCGAGTTTATCGAGGGCTATGGTCCTGCGATCCAGATCCCGGATACCGCGCAAATCTAAATGTGGGAGCGAGCCTGCTCGCGAATGCAGTCTGTCAGTTGATATATGCATGGCTGATCCACCGCTTTCGCGAGCAGGCTCGCTCCCACAAGGTTTCTGCGATTTCTTGCGATATCCAGTAAACTGCCGCACGTTTTTCTTCAAGTAGTGTTTTCCCATGCAAATTGCTCTGGCGCCCATGGAGGGGTTGGTCGACGACATTCTCCGCGATGTGCTGACCCGCGTTGGCGGCATCGACTGGTGCGTGACCGAATTCATTCGCGTCAACGATCAGTTGCTCACGCCGGCCTATTTCCACAAGTTCGGCCCGGAGTTGCTCAACGGCGCACGCACCGCGTCCGGTGTGCCATTGCGCGTGCAATTGCTCGGTTCCGACCCGGTATGCCTGGCGGAAAACGCTGCACTGGCCTGCGAACTCGGCTCCGAGGTGATCGACCTCAACTTCGGCTGCCCGGCCAAGACCGTCAACAAATCCCGTGGCGGCGCCGTGCTGCTCAAAGAGCCGGAACTGCTCAACCAGATTGTCGAGCACGTGCGCCGCGCCGTACCCGCGCATATTCCCGTCACCGCAAAAATGCGCCTCGGTTTCGACAGCCCGGACGGTTCGCTGGTCTGCGCAACGGCATTGGCCGAAGGCGGCGCCGAGCACATCGTGGTCCACGCCCGAACCAAAATGGACGGCTACAAACCGCCGGCCCATTGGGAGTGGATCCCGCGCGTGCAGGACGTGGTCAAAGTCCCGGTGTTCGCCAATGGCGATATCTGGAGCGTCGAAGACTGGCGCCGCTGCCGCGAAATCAGTGGCGTGGAAGACATCATGCTCGGTCGCGGTCTGGTGTCGCGCCCGGATCTGGCCAAGCAGATCGCTGCCGCCCGCGCCGGCGAAGAAGTGGTCGAGATGACCTGGGCTGAGCTGATGCCGCTGATCCAGGACTTCTGGCTGCAAGCCAAAGCGCAGATGACCGCACGCCAATCGCCGGGCCGTTTGAAGCAATGGCTGGCCATGCTGACGCGTAATTATCCTGAGGCTGCCGAGCTGTTCACCGTCCTGCGTCGTGAGACCGAGCTGGATCATGTCTCGCGTTTGCTCGGTTTGCCGGTCGCCGAAGCGGCCTGAAAAAAATCTGCAAATACTCTCTTGAAATCATTTCAGCGGTCCCTATCTAAGGGTTACGCGATGCCGAATTCGGGTCGCGGAATCAAAAAACCTTGCTGATTGTTTTCAGGAGATTTGAACCATGAGTACTGCATTTTCCCTCGCGCCACTGTTCCGTTCCTCGGTAGGTTTCGACCGTTTCAACGACCTGTTCGAAACCGCCCTGCGCAACGAGCCGGGCAGCAGCTACCCACCTTACAACGTCGAAAAGCACGGTGATGACCAGTACCGTATCGTCGTTGCCGCCGCCGGTTTCCAGGAAGATGACCTGGAGCTGCAAGTCGAAAAAGGTGTGCTGACCATCAGTGGTGGCAAGCGTGATGCCAACGAAGGCGTGACCTTCCTGCACCAGGGCATCGCCCAGCGTGCGTTCAAGCTGTCCTTCCGTCTGGCCGATCACATCGAGATCAAGGCTGCCGATCTGAGCAACGGTCTGCTGAGCATCGACCTGTTGCGCGTGATCCCGGAAGAAGCGAAAGCCAAACGCATCCCGATCAACGGGACGCAGAAGCCGGCGTTGCAGCACTGAGTCATGTGCCGCAACACAATCGCCTGAACCGGCGATGAGCCGCTGAATGAAGGCCCCGATACGTCGGGGCCTTTTTTGTGCGCGCAAGAAAACCGCTGTGCGACTTTGCCGCTGGCGGCGGTTTCTCTACAATCCGCCGCAGTTTTGCCGACCCCCATTTCTCACCGGTCGGCCTGGAGCCTTTTTCATGGACGAGATTCAACAGCGCTGGCTGTGCGCTTTGTCTGCGCCAATGGCGGCGATCAATACCGGCGCCAGCTACGACGACCCCGCGTTCTGCGACGATCGCTACATCGACCTGAAAGACAGCTGGGGTATCGATGACCGTGGGCAATTGTTCGACATGCTCGAACGGATGACCGACGACGGCCATGCCAAGCACCTCAGCGCGGCCTACTTGGCGTGGCAGCGTTGTCTGCCAAGTGAATGGCAGGCTCTGCTCGACGACCTGAGTCCCCGTGAACGCACCCTGCATGAGTTTGCCAGCCGCACCTTCGGCAGTTGTGGGCCGGGCGGGATTTTGTCCTGGGACTATGGCCGTATGGGGTTTCTCTTGCGCTGCGCGGTGCGCAATCAGTGGGTCGACCTGGACGAAAGCAACTGGCTGCACAGTCGTTTGGCCCTCAGAGCGCAGTTTCACTACGGTAGCTGGATGGCTTACTTCGACGGCTTTGTCGTGGGCCGGACGTTTTGGTCCTGCCTGAGTGCCAGCGACGATGAGCTGGCGCGCGAACTCGATCGACAAGGCGCCAACGCCCTTAACCTGCGGATTGCCCGTGGGCTTGCCGAAAACATCCCTCGGTTCCTTGCTGATTTGCCGTGGCATATGGAAATCGATTTGCCGCCACGCCCGGCATCGCTCAAGGAGTTCGACTGGTCATGAGTTGCTGGATCCGCCTGGGCATCGAGCCTACTAACGACGAAACCCTGATTCGCAATGCCTACCGCGCACGCTTGCCAGCGCATCACCCGGAGACTGACCCGCAAGGCTTCCAGGCGCTGCGCATGGCCTACGAAAACGCCCTGCGTCTGGCGCGTGAAGACGACGAAGAAGAGCCCGAGGACGAGGACGAGTCCCAAGCCTCAGAACAGACTGTCGTTGAGGTCCCTCCGGTGTTCGGGGATTTTTGCGAGCTGCTGGATGATCCCGCGCGCCGGTTCAATTTCGCCGCGTGGCAGGCCTTTGTCCGAGGACTGGATGAGCTGTCGCTGGACGTGCTCGATGAACTCAGCTGGCCGCTGTACCACCGGATGGCCGACGCCGGTCCGTTGTCGTACCGCTGCGCGAATCTGTTGGCCAAGCGTATGGCCTGGGATCAACAGTTGCTGGATCTGGGCTTCGACGACGCCCACCAGGTGGGCTTCTTTCTCCAGCGAATCGAAACGCCGGACCCGTTCGACACGGATCTGATGTGCACCTGGTCAGAGGCAGCCCAGACTGAATCGCTGTGGTACGCCCGTAGTCTCGACTTCATCTTCAACCAGCGTCCACTGCAGGAGTTCGCCGATTTCGCCAGTCAGCATACCTGCCTGCCGTTGCCGGAGGATGCCGCGTTCCTCAAGCGTCTGTTGGTGCAGTTCACTCAGGCAGGTATTGGCGGGCCGACGTTTTTGCAGTGCTGTGTCGAACAGCAGCTTGCTGCCCCGGATGATGTCGACTGGCTTTACCTGTTGGCCTGTCAGAGCAGTCTGCTGGGCCGGGACGATCAGGCATTGCCGTGCTGGATCCGGCTGTGGAACGAGCACCGCCATCCGATGGCTGAAAGTCGTCTGCTGGAAATGTGCGCCAAGCGCCAGCCGACTTTTCTGCCCCTGCTGATTCAGGCATTCGATCGCCTGCAGGGCATCTCTGACTGGTCAGAGGATCTTGCCGATGACTGCCAGGTGTTTGGCAGCCCGTCACAACACCCCGAAACACTGAACCGTTGGCTGGGTGTCGGCAGACTGAAGCTTGAGAGCCTTGCGCAAAGCTTTGTCGATTGGCGTATCACGGGTGATGAACTGCCGTTGCTCGCGCAATTATTGGGCGAAAATGCCGACAGCCGATTGCTGCATCTGTACCGCCACGCCTGGGCGCTTCATCGAGGTGAGGCAGCGTTGTTGCAGCAGATTGTGGATGCACCGCTGCCGATCGATGCCCTCGAAAGCCTGGTGATGAGCGGATTCAAATATCAGGCCGAGCAACATCTGCGCTGGTTGCGCAGGGCGCCGATTGCGCTGGCCATGAGCGCGTTCAGCGATGCGGATTCAGGTTCGCGGCCATTGCCGCAGGTGCTGACCAACGGCGAGCCGCACAAGGTCTGTCGTCTGTGGTTGCGTCGCTTGCGGCCTTACAGCGACGCTGCGCTGGAACGGCTGGCAGACGCGTTCACGCTGGCCGCGGTCAAAGATGATTGCGACTTGTCCGAACTCGATTTGATTCTGCAGTTGAGCCAGCGCGGGATTCAGTTGCCACCGGTCGGGCTGGGTGAGGCCACTTGGGAGTGGCACGCGCAGACCTTGTTTTTGCTGGCGTTGCTGGAACAACCCGAACGCTGGTTGCAGTTGATTGACGCGCAGTGCGTTGAGCGCCTGCCTTTCAATCCGGCCCATCCCTTGAGTCGCCTGCAACCTTTGTTGCGGCGCTTGCAGCGTGAGCAAGGCCACTGCGCCGGTTTGCTCGGATGGCTGCAAGGCAATGACCCGGTACACGGCTTGTTGGTGCAGCAATTGTTCAGCGTACAGCAGGCACTCGACAGTATCCGGTTGCCGGCCAATACCCTGCTTTACACCTGCCTCGAAAGTGATCGTGCTGCCTGCGGCGACGATTTGCTGGGTTTGATGATGTTCTGGGGCGTGCTCTATCACGATCCGAGCCTGAGTGCCGAGCAGCATCGCGCATTGTTGCAATCGATCGCGGCGATCAGTTGTGAAGACGACTGGTTCGAAGGCTTCCGCGACGGTTTGATCAAAGGCGAACCGGTGTGGCCGCCGCGCAAAGTGCTGACCGATTTTGGCGTCGACAAACTGCTGGCGTATGAAGCGCTGGATGCGCTCAAGGGCTTGATTCGCTATGGCGCTGCCGGCGTGCCGAAAACGCGCGTCCTGCGCCAACTGCAACAGGGCAAGGACGATGTGCAGAACAGCGTTGGCCTGCGCCTGGCCTTGTGCGCGTTATTGTCCTGGTCGGAACGATTACTGCTGGCGAAAAGCGATGTGCAGCCGGTACCAGCGAGAGCGATCTGGCGTCTCGGCTCGCGGTTGGGGCGCAAGGCTTTTATCGCTCAGGTCTTGGGGTGTTTGGTGATTGCGCCGGTGGCAGGGTTGATCAGCGGCACCACGGGCGCTGGCATTCTTATCCTGCTATTGGCCGTGCTGCTGGTGTTCGGCGCCATTCTGCGTCGATTGCACGACATGGGCCGAGGCATTCCGACGTTGCTCATCTTCATGGCGCTGACGCCGGTTCTGCCATTTTTGCCGTTGGTGTTGTTCGGGCTTGCCGGTGACAAGTTGCCCAACCGCTATGGTGTGCCGCCGGACAGCGGTGATAGCGAAATGCTGTCCGGCGGCCTGCAGGCTGCCTTGCGGCGTCTCAACGGCTAGAGACGCAGTTGATCCAGCGCCTTGTTCAGCTCTGTGCGATGGCTGGCAATCTCCGAGGGTTGCTGGCCGCCGAGCACGGTGGTGAAGTTGTGCAGCCATTCGGCAATGTGCTCGCGTTGCGTGCCAAGACTCTGCATCCATGCCCGTTCCAGACGAGCCAGCAATGTGCGGTTGGGCAGCGCATCGCGCGGATGGACTTTCAGTGTCGACAGCCGGTTATGGCTGTCTCGGCGCGCTTGCTCGTCCAGACCGGTGGGGCTGCGGTCGATGCTGTGACTGTGACGCTCGCCGGTTTCGAGCAGGGTGACGTCGACTTCGAGCAAACCGTTGATGTCATAGCTGAAGCGCACGTCCAGTTCCTGGATGTGTTGAGTAGGCGTCAACGTGACTTCGAAAGCATCAATCAGAATGTTGTCGCACACCCACGGCCGTTCACCCTGATAGACGGCGATGCGCAGCACTGTTTGCTTAGGTTGGGTGGTGTAATAGCGCTCCACCCTTGACGTCGGAATGATGGTGTTACGTTCGATGATGGGCGAGAAGGCACCTTTGATGTCTTCGCCACGCATGGTCGCAATCCCCAGCGTATACGGGCAGACATCCGTCAGAATCAACTCTTCAACCGCCCCGTCGCGCGCCTTGCACGCTGCTTGTGTCGCCGCCCCGAGCGCAACAATGGTATCCGGATCAAGATGCCGGTAAGGCAGGCGCCCGAACAGCGTGGCGACCATTTGCTGCACCGCCGGCATGCGCGTGGCGCCACCGACCAGCACCAGGCTGTCGAGATCGCGAGGTTTGAGTCGGGCATCGCGCAGGGCTTGCTCGATCGGCGCGCGCAAACGCGCCAGCAACGGTTCCCAGATTTTTACCGCCGCCGCTTCGTCCAGTGACCATTCGAAGGTTTTGTCGGCGTGGCGCCAGCTCAGGTGTTGAGTGCCTTCGCCGAGTTTGCATTTCAGTTGCTCAAGGGCATCACCGAGGCTGGCCATGCTTTGCGCGTCGACCATTGCCGGGGTCAGTTGCCAGTGTTTCAGGCAGGCCTGCAACAGGGCGGCCGTGAAGTCTTCGCCGCCGAGAAAGTTGTCGCCGGTGGAGGCGTGCACTTCGATCAGCGGCAAAGCGTATTCCAGCACCGTAACGTCGAAGGTGCCGCCGCCCAGATCGAAGATCAGCGTGCGTTCGAACTTCTGTTCATGCAGTCCGTAAGCCATGGCGGCGGCGGTCGGTTCGTTGATCAGACGCGTCACCGAGAGCCCGGCCAGTTCGGCGGCAAACAGCGTGCGTTTGCGTTGTTCATCGCTGAAATACGCCGGTACGGAAATCACCGCTTCCGAAACGGCGTGGCCGAGAAAGGCTTCGGCGTCCTGCTTGAGTGAGCCGAGGACCAGCGCTGACAACTCTTCGGGGCTGAACTGACGTGTGCCGAGCTGGACTTGTTTATCGCTGCCCATGAAGCGCTTGAATGCTGCAGCGGTTCGCTCCGGGTGCGTGGTCAGGCGGGCGCGGGCGGCTTTGCCGACCAGAATGGTGTCGTCTTCATCGAGGCTGACCACCGAGGGCGTCAGCACATCGCCCAGAGCGTTGGGAATCAGCCGGGCCTGACCGTCCTGCCAGACGGCGATCAGACTATTGGTGGTGCCAAGGTCGATGCCCAGCAGAGCCGGGCGGGGGAGGGTTGCATCCTGCATGACAGATCTCGAAACGGCGCAAAAACCGCGACCCTACAGGTTGCCGCAAACCGTGGCAATTGCGCGTCTGTTGCAACGTGCACCGGTTATGGCAGGAGCTTTTTCAGATCCTCCAGCGCAACCGGTCGACTGTGCAGATATCCCTGATACAAATGGCAGCCCAAACCTTGCAGGAACGCCAGTTGTTCCGGGGTTTCCACGCCCTCGGCAATCACCTCCAGTTCAAGACTGCGCGCCATGGCAACGATCGCGCGGATGATCTCGGCATCGTTCGGATCGGTCGTCGCATCGCGGATAAACGATTGATCGATTTTCAGCGTGTCCACCGGCAGGCGCTTGAGGTAAGTCAGCGAGGAATAACCGGTGCCGAAGTCATCCATCGCAAAGCTCACACCGAGCTTTTTCAGCCGGCGCATTTTGCTGATGGTGTCTTCGAGGTTCTGGATGACGATGCCTTCGGTGATTTCCAGTTTCAGCAGCGAACAGGGCAGGCCGTGGCTGCTCATGCTGTGCTCGATGCGCTCGACAAAGTCGTTCTGGCGGAACTGCCGTGGACTGATGTTCACGCACAGGCTGAAATTCAGCGGATCGACCAGCTTCAGCGCGATCAATTGTTTGAAGGCATTGCAGGCCTCGTCGAGGATCCAGGTGCCGACTTCGAGAATCAGGCCGCTGTCTTCCAGCACCTTGATGAACTCGGTAGGTGACTGCGCGCCCAGTTCCGGGTGATTCCAGCGCACCAGGGCTTCGGCGCCGATGATGCGGTTGTCGCGGGCATCCACCTGCGGCTGAAAGTGCACGTTGAATTCACCGCGCGACAGCGCCAGGCGCAGGTCGGTCTCCATGCGCAGCCGTTCGCTGGCGGCTTTCTGCATGGTGTTGTGGTACATCTGCGTGGTGTTGCGCCCGGAATCCTTGGCTCGGTACAGCGCGATGTCGGCGCGCTTGAGCAGGTCGGTCGGCGTCGAGCCGTGATCGGGGATCAGCGCCACGCCGATGCTCGGCGTCACTTGCAGGCGCTGGCCGTCGAGGAACATCGGTTCCGAGAGCAATTCGCGCAGGGTGTCGGCCAGATTGCGCACTTGCGTGCTGACTTCGTTGCGCGAGCCTTCGAGGCCGCTGAGCAGTACGACAAACTCATCGCCACCGAGGCGCGCGACCGTGTCTTCCATGCGCACGCTGGCTTCCAGTCGCGCTGTGATGATCTTCAGCACGGTGTCGCCGACCGGGTGACCGAGTGAATCATTGATGTGCTTGAAGTGATCGAGGTCGAGAAACAACAAGGCGCCACGCAGATTGTGGCGTTTGAGCAGGGCGATCTGCTGGCTCAGGCGATCCATCAGCAGGGCACGGTTGGGCAAGTTGGTCAGCGGGTCGTGATACGCCAGATGTCGAATCTGCGCTTCGGCGTTTTTCAGCAGGCTGACGTCCCGCGCGGTCAGCAGCAGGCAAGCAGTTTCATTGAGGGTGATCGGCTCGACCGAGACTTCCACCGTCAGCATCTCCCCGCGTTTGTTGCGCCCGAGCATTTCCTGATGGTGCACGCGGCCCTTGATCTGCAACTCGGCGAGTAACGCCGAACGCTGTTTCTCTTCAGCCCAGATCCCCACCTGATAAACCGTTTTGCCCACGACCTCTTCGGCACGATAGCCAGTGAGACGGCAAAAACCGTCGTTGACCTCCAGATAACGCCCGGTGTCGCGCTCGGTGATGGTGATCGCGTCGGGGCTGGAGTGGAACGCCTTGGCGAATTTCTCCTCACTGGCTTTCAGCGCCGCTTCCGAGCGCTGCTGCTGGGTGATGTCGCGCAGGGTGGTGACGATGCACGGCTGGTCGCCGACGCTGATCTGCCGACTGGAAATCACACAGGTCAGCGACTGGCCGTCCTTGTGCTGAACGATGATCGCGACATTGCTCAAGCCCTGTTCGCGGATGACCCGTTCGATGCGTTGCAGGCTTTTCGCCGAGGCATCCCACAAGCCGATTTCTTCAGCGGTGTGGCCAATCACGTCGGCGGCGCTCCAGCCGAAAGTCTGGGTAAAACTGTTATTGATTTCGATGAACTCGCCACTGTCCTGGCGGGTCACGCAGATCGGGTCCGGGCTGACCTGGAACAGCGTGGCGAATTTCTCTTCCGAGGCCACCAGTCGTTGCTCGCGCTCGACCTGATCGGTGATGTCGAGCAACGTGCCGGCCATGCGCAGCGGCGCGCCGTTGTCGTCACGGTAGAGGCGGGCGCGGCTTTCCAGATAACGCGAACTGCCGTCCGGCAATTGCACGCGATAGGTCAGTTGATAGTTGCCTGCCGGGCCTTCGCGCAGGCTGCGGTAGGCGTCGCGCATGCTGTCGCGCTCTTCGCCGGGCACGCCCTCGAAAAACTCTTCAAACGATTCATGAAACGGTATCGGTTCGAGCCCGTGCAATTGCGCGGCCCGCGCCGAGCCGTAGAGCATGCCGCTGGGGATGTGCCAGTCCCAGGTGCCGAGCTGTGCCGAGTCCAGTGCCAGATCGAGGCGTTCCTGGCTGTCCTTCAAAGCGTGTTCAGCGGCTTTGCGTTCAGTGGTGTCGAGGAAGGTGCTGAGCAGATACGGCTGACCTTCAAGTTCGACTTTCTGCGCACTGAGAATGCCGTCGTGAATCTGCCCGTTACTGGCGCGAAACTGCACCTCCATGCTGATCAATTCGCCCTTGGTGTTGGTCTTCTTCACCAGTTCGCCGCGCTGTTCGGGGTGCACCCACAGGCCCAGTTCCAGCGTGGTGCGGCCAATAGCGCTTTGTACCGGCCAGCCGAACAGGCTTTCGAAATATTGATTGGCCTCGCTGATCAGGCCGTCTTCCTGACGGGTCAGCAAGACCATGTTCGGGCACAGGTGAAAAAGTGTCGCGAAACGTTTCTCCGAGCTGCTCAGGGCCTGTTCGCGTTGGCGCTGGTGGGTGATTTCACGAATCACCCCGATCATTCGGGGGCGGCCGTGTTTATCCGGCAGCAGGCTGCCGCTGATCTCCAGCCAGTGCAGGCTGCCGTCAGGCCAGCGAATGCGGTGGTGCATCGCCTGTTCCAGCGGCGCGCCGGCAATCACCGCGTGGAAGGCGCGGACGGTTTTCGCCCGGTCTTCCGGCGGCAGCAGGTCGAGGTATTCCAGATCTTTGGGCAGCGGTTGCCGAGGATCGAAGCCGAACAATGCCTGCGTACCGCGCGACCAACTGATCTGCCCGCGCTCGATGTCCCAATACCAGGCGCCGAGCCGCGCACCGTTGAGCGCCGCCAGCAATTGCGGCGCGCTTTCCCAGCTCTGCTCGGAATGACGCGGGTCAATCGCCTGAATACGCGGCATCGGCGGAATTCGGTCAACAGATTTCGGCATCGTGGACAAGCCTTGAGCTGATGGTGGCGTTAGGCACAGGAGCAGCGGCTCTATAGGAGTAGCACAAGTTGGCCTCAACTCCCTGGCAGATCGATTTGTGCATCCAGCAAGGCCATGAAGGCCCGTGCCGCATTCGAGAGCGTCCGTTCAGTGTGCAGGATATAGCCTAGCTGGCGACTGAGCTGTATGCCCGGCAATACGATGCTTGCCACCTGTTCATCGAGCATGGTGCGTGGCAAAACGCTCCAGGCCAGACCGATCGAGACCATCATCTTGATGGTTTCCAGGTAGTTGGTGCTCATGGCGATGTTCGGCGTCAGCCCTTGGGCCTCGAACAAGCGTTGGACAATGTGGTGGGTAAAGGTGTTGCCACCGGGGAAAACCGCCGGATGACCGGCGATGTCCGCCAGATTGACCGGGCCATTGCTGATCAGCGAATGCTCCGGGGCGACCACAAAGTCCAGCGGGTCGTCCCAGACGGGCGTGGCTTTGACCAGTGTGTGTGGCTCAGGCGCGAGGGTGATGACCGCTAATTCTGCGCGGCCGTGGAGAATTTCTTCGTAGGCCACTTCCGAATCAAGGAACTGAATATCCAGCGCCACCTGTGGGTAACGGCGGGTGAATTCCCTTAATAGAGGCGGCAAACGGTGCAGGCCAATGTGGTGACTGGTGGCCAGCGTCAGGCGACCGCTGACTTCGCCGGTGAGGTTGGTCAGGGCGCGGCGGGTGTCATCCAGCACGTTGAGAATCTGATACGCCCGTGGCAGCAGGGCGCGGCCAGCCTCGGTCAGGCCGACTTCACGGCCCAGTCGATCGAACAGGCGCACCTTCAATTGCTGCTCCAGCCCGGCGATGCGTTTGCTGATCGCCGGTTGTGTCAGGTGCAGGCGTTCGCCGGCGCCGGAGAAGCTGCCGGTCTCGGCAATTGCGATAAAAGCGTTGAGGTTGGCCAGATCCATGTTCGTATTCCAGTTGGTTATCCAAAGCATAAAAAATATGAATTTGAGTTATTTAATCTAACCCCATAGGATCGGCCTCACAAGCCAAAGGGTTATTGATAAGCCCAGGGCATAGAAACAAGCTGATGAGGAACCGTCTGATGGCCGGCAAAACGCTCTACGACAAGCTCTGGGATTCGCATTTGGTCAAGCAGCGCGACGATGGCTCGGCGCTGATCTACATCGATCGTCACATCATCCACGAAGTGACCTCGCCGCAAGCTTTTGAAGGCCTGCGTCTGGCCGGGCGCAAGCCTTGGCGCATCGATGCCAATATCGCGACCCCGGACCACAACGTACCGACGACTCCAGAGCGCAAGGGCGGCATCGAAGCCATTGCCGATCAGGTCTCGCGTTTGCAGGTTCAGACCCTTGATGACAACTGCGATGAATACGGCATTGTCGAGTTCAAGATGAATGACGTCCGCCAAGGCATCGTCCACGTGATCAGCCCGGAGCAGGGCGCGACCTTGCCGGGCATGACCGTGGTCTGCGGCGATTCGCACACCTCGACTCACGGCGCGTTCGGCGCTCTGGCGCACGGTATCGGCACTTCCGAGGTCGAGCACGTGCTCGCCACCCAGTGCCTGGTCGCGAAGAAAATGAAAAACATGCTGGTGCGCGTTGAAGGGCAATTGCCGTTCGGCGTGACCGCCAAGGACATCGTCCTCGCGGTAATCGGCAAGATCGGCACCGCCGGCGGTAACGGCCACGCCATCGAATTCGCTGGCAGCGCGATCCGCGACTTGTCCGTCGAAGGCCGCATGACCATCTGCAACATGTCCATCGAAGCGGGCGCCCGCGTCGGTCTGGTGGCAGCGGACCAGAAAACCGTCGACTACGTGAAGGGCCGTCCATTCGCCCCGAAAGGCGCGGAATGGGACATGGCCGTCGAAGCCTGGAAAGACCTGGTGTCCGATGACGACGCCAAGTTCGACACTGTGGTTGAGCTCGACGCTGCGCAGATCAAACCGCAAGTCAGCTGGGGCACTTCGCCGGAAATGGTTTTGGCCGTTGATCAGAACGTGCCGGACCCGGCCAAAGAAATGGATCTGGTCAAACGCGACTCGATCGTCCGTGCCTTGAAGTACATGGGTTTGACCGCCAATCAGGCGATCACCGACATTCAACTGGATCGCGTTTTCATCGGTTCCTGCACCAACTCGCGGATCGAAGACTTGCGCGCTGCGGCGGTGATCGCCAAGGGCCGCAAGGTCGCTTCGACCATCAAGCAAGCGATCGTGGTGCCGGGCTCGGGTCTGGTCAAGGCGCAGGCAGAAGCCGAAGGTCTCGACAAGATTTTCCTCGAAGCCGGTTTCGAATGGCGTAAGCCGGGTTGCTCGATGTGCCTGGCGATGAACCCGGACCGTTTGGAGTCCGGCGAGCATTGCGCCTCGACCTCCAACCGTAACTTCGAAGGCCGTCAGGGCGCCGGTGGCCGTACCCACCTCGTCAGCCCGGCCATGGCGGCGGCGGCAGCGGTGAATGGTCGTTTCATCGACGTTCGTGAATTGATTTAAAGGAGCGCAGCATGAAAGCTTTTACCCAGCACACTGGTCTTGTCGCGCCTTTGGATCGTGCCAACGTCGACACCGATCAGATCATTCCAAAGCAGTTCTTGAAGTCGATCAAGCGCACCGGTTTCGGCCCGAACCTGTTCGACGAGTGGCGCTACCTCGATGTCGGCCAGCCGTATCAGGACAACTCCAAGCGTCCGTTGAACAAGGACTTCGTCCTCAACGCCGAGCGTTATCAAGGCGCCAGCGTCTTGCTCGCTCGCGAGAACTTCGGTTGCGGCTCCAGCCGTGAACACGCGCCGTGGGCGCTGGAAGAATACGGTTTCCGCAGCATCATCGCGCCAAGCTACGCCGACATCTTCTTCAACAACAGCTTCAAAAACGGTTTGCTGCCGATCATCTTGAGCGACGCTGAAGTCGATGAATTGTTTAAGCAAGTTGAGGCCGAGCCGGGCTATCAATTGCAGGTCGATCTGCAGGCGCAGACCGTGACCCGTCCGGATGGCAAGGTGTACAGCTTCGAGATCGATGCGTTCCGCAAGCACTGCCTGTTGAACGGTCTGGACGATATTGGCCTGACCTTGCAGGACGGCGATGCGATTGCGACGTTTGAGGCCAAGCACCGGGTTAGTCAGCCGTGGTTGTTCCGCGACGCGTGATTTGCGTATGGCGAATGGCGCCATCGCGAGCAGGCTCACTCCTACATTTGAAATGCGTTCCCCTGTAGGAGTGAGCCTGCTCGCGATGAGGCCCTCAAAAGCACCACAAGACTCACCCTAAAAAGGAAGTCCCCAATGACCAGCACCGCCCAACACACCCAGGTCGTACAAAAGCAATTCGGTGAACAGGCCGCCGCCTACCTGAGCAGCGCCGTTCACGCTCAAGGCACCGAATTCGCGCTGCTACAAGCTGAGCTGGCCGGGCAGGGCAACGCCCGGGTGCTGGACTTGGGTTGCGGCGCCGGTCACGTCAGTTTCCACGTCGCACCGCTGGTCAGGGAAGTGGTTGCCTACGACCTGTCGCAGCAAATGCTCGACGTGGTCGCCGCCGCTGCCGTTGATCGGGGGATGAGCAACATTGCCACGGTCAACGGTGCCGCCGAGCGACTGCCGTTTGCCGATGGCGAGTTCGACTTCGTGTTCAGCCGTTATTCGGCGCATCACTGGAGCGATCTCGGTGTGGCCCTGCGCGAAGTGCGCCGGGTGCTGAAGCCGGGTGGTGTGGCGGCGTTCGTTGATGTGTTGTCACCGGGCAGTCCGTTGTTCGACACTTACCTGCAAAGCGTCGAAGTGCTGCGCGACACCAGCCATGTGCGCGATTATTCCGCCGCCGAATGGTTACGTCAGGTCAGCGAGGCCGGTTTGCATGTGCGCAGCACCACCCGTCAGCGCCTGCGTCTGGAATACACCAGTTGGGTTGAACGCATGCGCACACCGGAAGTGATGCGCGCCGCGATCCGCCAGTTGCAGCAGTCGATGGGCCACGAAGTGCGCGAATATTTTGAGATTGATGCCGACGGCTCGTTCAGTACAGATGTCATCGTGCTGATGGCCGAGCGATAAGAATTTTTCCGGGCGCGTCTAAGATGGCGCACCGACTGAAGACACGAGGAAAGCATGAGCAAGCAGATTCTGATTCTCCCAGGTGACGGTATTGGTCCGGAAATCATGGCCGAAGCGGTCAAGGTGCTGGAGCTGGCCAACGACAAATACAGCCTGGGCTTCGAGCTGAGCCATGACGTGATCGGTGGCGCCGCCATCGACAAGCACGGCGTGCCGCTGGCCGATGAAACCCTCGACCGTGCCCGCGCTGCCGACGCTGTGCTGCTGGGCGCCGTTGGCGGCCCGAAATGGGACACCATCGAGCGTGACATCCGTCCCGAGCGCGGCCTGCTGAAAATCCGTGCGCAACTGGGCCTGTTCGGCAACCTGCGTCCGGCGATCCTGTACCCGCAACTGGCTGACGCTTCGAGCCTGAAGCCGGAAATCGTTGCCGGTCTGGACATCCTCATCGTTCGTGAGCTGACCGGCGGCATCTATTTCGGCGCGCCGCGTGGCACCCGCACTTTGGAGAACGGCGAGCGTCAGTCCTACGACACACTGCCGTACAGCGAAAGCGAAATCCGCCGCATCGCCCGTGTCGGTTTCGACATGGCCATGGTTCGCGGCAAGAAGCTCTGCTCGGTGGACAAGGCCAACGTGCTGGCGTCCAGCCAACTGTGGCGTGAAGTGGTCGAGCAAGTGGCCGAGGATTACCCGGAAGTCGAACTGAGCCACATGTACGTCGATAACGCCGCCATGCAACTGGTGCGCGCACCGAAGCAGTTCGACGTGATCGTCACCGACAATATGTTCGGCGACATTCTGTCCGACGAAGCGTCGATGCTCACCGGTTCCATCGGCATGCTGCCGTCGGCCTCGCTGGATTCCAACAACAAGGGCATGTACGAGCCTTGCCACGGTTCCGCTCCGGACATCGCCGGTAAAGGCATTGCCAACCCGTTGGCGACCATTTTGTCGGTGTCGATGATGCTGCGTTACAGCTTCAATCTGCATGACGCGGCCGATGCCATCGAGAAAGCCGTGAGCGTGGTGCTGGATCAAGGCCTGCGCACCGGTGACATCTATTCGGCCGGTTGCAGCAAAGTCGGTACGCAGGAAATGGGCGACGCAGTAGTCGCCGCGCTGCGGAATCTGTAATCTCTCGGGCCCGCTGCGAAATTCAATACAAAGCAGCGGCCCACTTTTCAAGAAGGTGTAGTTGCGATGAAACGTGTAGGTCTGATCGGTTGGCGCGGGATGGTCGGTTCCGTGCTCATGCAGCGGATGCTGGAAGAGCAGGATTTCGATCTAATCGAGCCGGTGTTTTTCACCACGTCCAACGTCGGTGGCCAAGGCCCGTCCGTGGGCAAGGACATTGCTCCGCTCAAGGATGCTTACAGCATTGATGAGCTGAAGACCCTCGACGTGATTCTGACCTGCCAGGGCGGCGACTACACCAGCGAAGTGTTCCCCAAGCTGCGCGAAGCCGGCTGGCAGGGTTACTGGATCGACGCGGCCTCGAGCCTGCGCATGAACGATGACGCGGTGATCATTCTCGATCCGGTCAACCGCAAGGTCATCGACCAGCAACTCGACGCGGGCACCAAGAACTACATCGGCGGCAACTGCACCGTCAGCCTGATGCTGATGGGCCTGGGCGGTCTGTTCGAAGCCGGTCTGGTCGAGTGGATGAGCGCCATGACCTATCAGGCGGCCTCCGGTGCCGGCGCGCAGAACATGCGTGAACTGATCAAGCAAATGGGCGCAACCCACGCCGCGGTCGCCGATCAACTGGCTGATCCGGCCAGCGCGATCCTCGACATCGACCGTCGTGTGGCCGACGCCATGCGCAGCGAAGCGTACCCGACTGAAAACTTCGGCGTACCTTTGGCCGGCAGCCTGATCCCGTGGATCGACAAGGAACTGCCGAACGGCCAGAGCCGCGAAGAGTGGAAAGCTCAGGCCGAGACCAACAAGATTCTCGGTCGCTTCAAGAGCCCGATCCCGGTCGACGGCATCTGCGTGCGCATTGGCGCGATGCGTTGCCACAGCCAGGCGCTGACCATCAAGCTGAACAAAGACGTGCCGATCGCCGATATCGAGGGGCTGATCAGCCAGCACAACCCTTGGGTCAAACTGGTGCCGAACCAGCGCGAAATCAGCATGCAGGAGCTGAGCCCGACCAAGGTCACCGGCACTTTGAATGTTCCGGTGGGTCGTCTG
Organism: Pseudomonas sp. CH61; assembly: GCF_059429415.1. Classification (NCBI taxonomy): domain Bacteria; kingdom Pseudomonadati; phylum Pseudomonadota; class Gammaproteobacteria; order Pseudomonadales; family Pseudomonadaceae; genus Pseudomonas; species Pseudomonas sp. CH61. The sequence continues at coordinate 1,459,042 of NZ_CM182098.1, forward strand.
CGCAAGCTGAACATGGGTTCGCAGTTCGTCGGTGCCTTTACCGTCGGCGACCAACTGCTGTGGGGCGCGGCCGAACCGCTGCGTCGCATGTTGCGGATTTTGCTTGAGCGTTGATTGCTTGAAGTAATGAAAGAGCCCGTGCCTTGTGAGAGGTGCGGGTTTTTTTATGCCGATCGTTCCCACGCTCTGCGTGGGAATGCATCCCGGGACGCTCCGCGTCCCTTTACAAGCCGAACGCAGAGCGTCCGATGCGGCATTCCCACGCAGAGCGTGGGAACGATCCTGGTGGGCAGAAATTGCCTGTGCGCCAGTCACCCGGTAAAGTGCCGCTCCCCCCGTTTCGCCAGAGGCTCGCACCATGACCCAGACCCTAGATATTGCCGTGATCGGCGCCACCGGTACTGTCGGCGAAACCCTCGTACAGATTCTCGAAGAGCGCAGCTTCCCGGTTGCAAACCTGCACCTGTTGGCGAGCAGCGAATCCGCTGGCAGCTCGGTGCTGTTCCGCAACAAGAACGTGCGCGTTCGCGAAGTCGACGAGTTCGATTTCAGCAAGGTCAAACTGGTGTTCTTCGCCGCCGGCCCGGCCATTACCCTGAGTTACGCCGCCCGTGCCCACGCCGCCGGTTGCTCGCTGATCGACCTGTCCGGTGCCTTGCCGGCCGATCAAGCGCCGCAAGTGGTGCCGGAAGCCAACGCCGAAGTGCTCGCCGCTCTGAAAGCACCGTTCCAGGTCAGCAGCCCAAGCCCGTCGGCTACTTCGCTGGCGGTGGTACTGGCGCCGCTGCTCGATCTCATTGACCTGCAATCTGTGCATGTCACCGCTAATCTGGCCGTGTCCGCCCAAGGCCGTGAAGCCGTGACCGAGCTGGCGCGGCAGACCGCCGAGCTGTTGAACATGCGCCCATTGGAGCCGACTTTCTTCGACCGGCAGATGGCCTTCAACCTGCTGGCCCAGGTCGGCACGCCCGATGCGCAGGGCCATACGCTGCTGGAAAAACGCCTGATGCGCGAGTTGCGTCAGGTGCTGGCCAAGCCTTTATTAAAGATTTCCGCAACTTGCGTTCAAGCCCCGGTGTTTTTTGGCGATAGCCTTAGCGTGACTTTGCAGTCAACGTCGGCTGTCGACCTGGCAAAAGTCAACGCTGCCCTCGAAGACGCGGCCGGTATCGAGCTGGTCGAGGCTGGTGATTACCCGACCGCAGTCGGTGACGCGGTAGGGCAGGACGTTGTCTATGTCGGTCGCGTGCGCAGCGGTGTCGACGACCCGGCGGAACTAAATCTGTGGCTGACGTCAGATAACGTACGCAAAGGCGCGGCCCTTAACGCTGTGCAGGTGGCTGAATTGTTGATAAAAGACCTGCTGTAAAAGATACTTGGCAACAATTTGTCGACTGATTCTAGGTGAGCGCTATGCTTGCCCAGATTGCTTGATAACGTGTCACCCTCCGGGACATTCCGGGGCATCAAAGAAATGATCGCGCGCGACATCTGTCGTCGTCGCGCGCAATGCCTTACGGCAGCGGTATTCAACATCTTCTCGCTGGCCGAGGAACGTTCAAACAAAGGATGAGGCTATGGTTCAAGTTCGCAAACTGGTGTTAGCAATAGCGGCCGCCTCGGCGCTGTCCTCCGGTATGGCGCATGCCCTCGGGCTCGGGGAGCTGACCCTGAAGTCGACCCTGAACCAGCCGCTGGTGGCTGAAATCGAGCTGCTCGACGTCAAGGATCTCACCGCTGCCGAAGTGGTGCCGAGCCTGGCTTCACCCGAAGATTTTGCCAAGGCCGGCGTCGATCGCCAGGCCTTCCTCAATGATCTGACATTTACCCCGGTACTCAGCGCCAGCGGCAAAAGCGTGCTGCGCGTAACCTCGAGCAAGCCGCTGTCGGAACCGATGGTCAAGTTCCTCGTGCAGGTGATGTGGCCGAACGGCCGTCTGCTGCGCGACTACAGTGTGCTGCTCGATCCGTCGAAGTTCTCGCCACAGACCGCTGACGCCGCTGCACAACCAGCGCCGTCGCAGACCATCGCAGCGCCGACCACTGGCGCTACGCATCCGACCCAATACACCACCACGCCGCGCGACACCCTGTGGGAAATCGCCGCGAAGGCGCGTACCGGCGGCTCGGTGCAGCAGACCATGCTGGCCATTCAAGCGCTGAACCCGGATGCGTTCATCGGCGGCAACATCAACCGTCTGAAAACTGGCCAAGTGCTGCGTCTGCCGGATGCGGTGCAAAGCACCGCGCTGCCGCAATCGAAAGCGATTGCTGAAGTCGCGGCGCAGAACGAAGCCTGGCGTCAGGGCCGTCGTTATGTGGCCAAACCAGGCACTGGCCAACAGCAACTCGATGCGACCAACCGTGGTCGTGGCAATACCGGTGCAGCACAGAACGCCCAGGACAATCTGAGTCTGGTTTCCGCCGAAAGCGCCAAGGCGCGCGGCAAAGGCCCGGCGGGTGACGCCAAGGCGCTGAGCAACAAGCTTGCGGTCACTCAGGAAAGCCTCGACACGACCCGTCGTGACAATGAGGAATTGAAAAGCCGCATGTCCGATCTGCAAAGCCAGATGGACAAGCTGCAAAAACTCATCGAGCTGAAGAATAATCAACTGGCGAAACTGCAGGCTGAAGGGGCGGGCGCAGTGCCGGCCGCCAACGCTGCTGCACCGGCGGTGCCTGCGATCACGGCTGAACTGGCTGCCACACCGCCGGCCACCCCGGCTGAAGCAGCGCCGACGCCAGAATCCGCCATTGCGCCGCCGGCTGAAACACCAGTCGTCGAGCCAGTGGTCGCACCAAAGCCGCCTGTCGATGAAGAGAAAACCTTCAATGAGCTGCTGACCAATCCGATCCTGCTGGGTCTGATCGGTGGCGGTGCTGTGGTTCTGGCGCTCCTGCTGTTGCTGCTGGCACGTCGCCGCAAGGCCCAGCAGGAAGCCGAGAAACATCTGCGCATGGCCCGCGCTCTGTCGGAAGAACAAGAGTTCTCCGCCGAGCAGGATCTGCCGGAAAGCAGCTTCGAAGGTCTGGAAACCCCGGCGGCCAGCGTCAAGCTCAACACCCCGGCACCTGCTCCGGCAGCCGTAGTGGCTCCGGTAGTCGCGCCGATCGTGATGGCTGAACCGATTGCTGCGCCGCTGGTGGCACCGGCCGCCGAACGTTCCGATGACGTTCTGGACAAGGCGCAATCGCACATCAACGCCGGTCGCCTGAATCAGGCTGCCGCGTTGCTGGAAGAGGGCGTTAGCCTGGAGCCGCAGCGCAGTGATCTGCGTCTGAAGCTGATGGAAGTCTACGGTCAGCAGGGCGACCGCGATGCCTTCGTCGGTCAGGAGCGTCAACTGGTCGCCAATGGCGACAACTTCGCCAAGGTCGAAGAGCTGAAAAGCCGCTTCCCGGCCATGGCCGTGGTCGCTGCTTCGGGTCTGGCCGCTGCTGCCGTGGCCGCCGAACTGGACGCGCAATACGTCAAGGATCTTCTGCTGGATGAGCCGGAAGCACCTGCGCCGGCGCCAGCGGAAGACGATCTGGACAGCGCGTTTGACCTGAGCCTGGACGATCTCGACAACATCACCCCGGTAGAGCCTGCGCCGGTGGTTGAACCTGAAGCGCCGGTCGAGCTGGACGAGTTTCCAGCGGACGACGACCTGAGCTTTGAATCGGTGCTGCAGCAGCAGACCGAGATCAAAGAAAACCTGGACGACCTGTCGGACTTCGACCTGGATATGGATCTGGGGGCCGAGCCGGCGCCTGCGGTTGATCTGGCGGACGATGATTTCCTGCTGGACCTGGACGAGGGCGTGAAGGATCTGCCGCCGGTCGAGGCGCCGGTGGTGGCTGACGTGCCACAGGATGATCTGGAACTGCCGGCCGATTTCGATCTGTCGCTGGCCGATGAAATGGACAGCAACCCAGCGGCCGAGCCTGATACGTTCGCTGCCGAACTGGACGACGTCAATGCTGAGCTGGATCGTCTGTCGCAAACCATTGCCGAGCCGACCTTCACCGAAGCTGATGCGGCAATCGGTGGTGATCTGGGGGAAGACGATTTCGACTTCCTCGCCGGCACTGATGAAGCCGCGACCAAGCTCGATCTCGCCCAGGCCTACATCGACATGGGCGACAGCGACGGCGCGCGCGACATCCTCAACGAAGTGTTGACCGAGGGTGACGAGAAGCAACGTGGTGAAGCCAAGGAAATGCTCTCGAACCTGGCGTAAGTTCACATCGGTAAATCAAAAACGGCAGCCCGGTGAGGCTGCCGTTTTTGTTTGTGCCGGATTCAGTGGTGTCTGAAGGATTGCTATCGCGAGCAGGCTCACTCCTACATTTGGAATGCGTTTCCCTGTAGGAGTGAGCCTGCTCGCGATAGGGCCAGAACTGCCAATAGAGAGTTCTGGCATCCCTGAACCACAACCTTATAATGCCCGCCTTTGCACAAACAGCAGGCTGTCCCACCTTGGCAAACATAGATAACCCGGTCGCCGAAATGGCCCCCGACGGCTTTTACCGCGTCGCGCTGGGCGTTGAGTACAAAGGCTCGCGCTACAGCGGCTGGCAGCGTCAGTTGACGGGTGTGGCGACGGTGCAGGAAGAGCTCGAAAAAGCCCTGTCGAAAGTCGCCAATTCACCGGTTTCGCTACAGTGCGCCGGGCGCACCGACGCCGGCGTGCATGCCTGCGGGCAAGTGGTGCATTTCGATACCACCGTCGATCGTTCGCTGAAAGCCTGGGTCATGGGCGCCAACATCAATCTGCCCCATGACATCAGCGTCAGTTGGGCGCGGGTGATGCCGGCGCATTTTCATGCGCGCTTCAAAGCCATCGCCCGGCGTTATCGCTATGTGATCTACAACGATCAGATCCGCCCGGCGCATCTCAACGAAGAGATCACCTGGAACCACCGTCCGCTGGACGTCGAGCGCATGGCAGAGGCCGCGCAGTACCTGATTGGCACCCACGATTTCAGTGCCTTCCGCGCCGGCCAGTGCCAGGCCAAGTCGCCGATCAAGAAGATGCATCACCTGCGCGTGACCCGCCACGGCAAGATGATCGTGCTCGACATCCGCGCCAATGCGTTTCTGCATCATATGGTGCGCAACATCGCCGGTGTGTTGATGACCATTGGTGCCGGCGAGCGTCCGGTGGAGTGGATGAAGGAAGTGCTGGAAAGTCGCGAGCGCCGTTCCGGTGGCGTTACGGCGCATCCGTACGGTCTGTATCTGGTGCAGGTCGAGTACCACGACGAATTCCCGTTGCCCGAGCGTTTTATCGGGCCACATTTCCTTACGGGTTTCTCCGAACTTGACGGCTGACGGCCTCGAACGCTTTTGTTACCATCCGGGACTTTCCCGGATTTTACCTCGGAGTTTTTCTCGACATGCCAGCCGTTCGCAGCAAGATCTGCGGGATTACCCGCATAGAAGATGCGCTGGCCGCCGTTGAGGCCGGAGCGGATGCGATCGGGTTCGTGTTCTACGCCAAGAGTCCACGCGCTGTCACCGTACAGCAGGCGCGGGCGATTATTCAGGCATTGCCGCCGTTCGTGACCACCGTGGGCCTGTTCGTCAACGCCAGCCGCTGCGAGTTGGGGGAAATCCTCGATGCCGTGCCGCTGGATCTGTTGCAGTTCCATGGCGATGAAGCTGTTGAAGATTGTGAGGGCTGGCATCGTCCGTACATCAAGGCGTTGCGGGTCAAGGCCGGCGATAACATAGCGGCGGCGGTTGATGCCTATCCGAGCGCCAGTGGCGTGCTGCTCGACACCTACGTTGAGGGCGTGCCCGGTGGAACCGGTGAGGCGTTTGACTGGTCATTGATTCCGCAAGGTTTGAGCAAACCGTTGATTCTGGCCGGTGGTTTGACCCCGGAGAACGTAGCAGACGCCGTGGCTCGGGTGAAACCGTACGCGGTAGACGTCAGCGGCGGGGTAGAGGCGAGCAAGGGCATCAAGGATCACGCAAAGATTCACGCGTTCATCAACGCGGTACGCAAAGCGCCATATTGATGTGACGGCTGGCAGTCTGCCGCCGTCCATCAATGCACTTGCACAAAGCAGGCGCGGCTGAGGGTTTCTGGATCGCACGCAGGTCATGTTTCGCGCTGATCGTGGCAGTCCGGCAACCATCGCCACACACATGAATTTAGCTGAAGGGCATACGCGGGGCTGCGAACCAGAGCGTTCGGGCCGCCGGTACTGGAGAAAGAAAGCATGAGCAACTGGTTAGTAGACAAACTGATCCCTTCGATCATGCGTTCCGAGGTCAAGAAGAGCTCGGTCCCTGAAGGTCTGTGGCACAAATGCCCGTCTTGCGAGGCGGTGTTGTATCGTCCAGAGCTGGAAAAGACCCTGGACGTTTGCCCTAAATGCAACCACCACATGCGCATCGGCGCACGTGCGCGCATCGACATCTTCCTCGATGCCGAAGGTCGCAACGAACTGGGCGCCGATCTGGAGCCGGTTGACCGTCTGAAATTCCGCGACGGCAAGAAGTACAAGGATCGCCTGACCGCTGCACAGAAGCAGACCGGCGAAAAAGATGCGCTGATCTCCGTCAGCGGCACCTTGCTGGGCATGCCCGTAGTGGTTTCGGCCTTTGAATTCGCTTTCATGGGCGGTTCCATGGGCGCCATCGTTGGTGAACGCTTCGTGCGCGCCGCCAACTACGCGCTGGAAAACCGCTGCCCGATGATCTGCTTCGCCGCCTCCGGTGGTGCGCGCATGCAGGAAGCGCTGATCTCGCTGATGCAGATGGCCAAGACTTCGGCGGTACTGGCGCGTCTGCGTGAAGAAGGCATTCCATTCATCTCCGTACTGACCGACCCGGTCTACGGCGGTGTTTCCGCGAGTCTGGCGATGCTCGGCGACGTGATCGTCGGTGAGCCGAAAGCCCTGATCGGCTTCGCTGGCCCGCGCGTTATCGAACAAACCGTACGTGAGAAGCTGCCGGAAGGCTTCCAGCGCAGCGAATTCCTGCTGGAGCACGGCGCGATCGACATGATCATCCACCGTCAGGAACTGCGCCCGCGTCTGGGTAACCTGCTAGCACAAATGACGGGCAAGCCGACGCCGAAATTCGTCGCCGCGCCAATCGAGCCGATCGTGGTTCCACCGGTCCCTGCTGGCCTATGACCGAGCGCACCCTTGGCGAATGGCTCGCCTACCTTGAGCAGTTGCATCCGTCGGCCATCGACATGGGTCTGGAGCGTTCGCAACAGGTAGCGTCCCGCATGGGGCTGGGCCAGCCGGCGCCTCGGGTGATCACGGTCACCGGCACCAACGGCAAGGGTTCGACCTGTGCTTTCGTGGCTTCCTTGCTGCGCGCGCAGGGCCTGAGCGTTGGTGTCTACAATTCTCCGCACCTGCTGCGTTACAACGAGCGGGTGCAGCTCAATGGCGTCGAAGCCACTGACGCACAGCTGTGCGAAGCCTTTGCAGCAGTCGAGGCCGGGCGCGGCGACACTTCCCTGACTTACTTCGAAATGGGCACCCTCGCGGCGTTCTGGCTGTTTCAGCAGGCCGGGCTTGATGCGGTGGTGCTGGAAGTCGGGCTGGGCGGGCGTCTGGACACGGTCAACGTGGTCGATGCCGATATCGCACTGGTCACCAGCATTGGCGTCGATCACGCCGATTATCTGGGCGACACCCGCGAATCCGTGGCTTTCGAGAAAGCCGGAATTTTCCGTCAGGGCAAACCTGCCTTGTGCGGCGATCTGAATCCTCCGCAACCGTTGCTCGACAAGGCGCGTGAACTGGCTTGTCCGTTCTTCCTGCGCGGGCGCGACTTCGATCTCGGCATCACTGATCAGCACTGGCAATGGCGCGGCACCGATGCGCGCGGTCAGGCTGTTGAGCTGCGTGACTTGCCGCTGCTCGATCTGCCGATGGAAAACGCCGCACTGGCGTTGCAGGCGTATCTGCTGCTCGGTTTGCCGTGGAATGCCCAGCAGATTGTCGCTGCGTTGCAGGCCACTCGCGTGGTCGGTCGTCTGGATCGTCGCTCCTTCGAGTGGAACGGCAAGCGCCTGAATCTGTTGCTGGATGTGGGACATAACCCGCATGCCGCCGAGTATCTGGCCCGCCGTCTGGCCTCGCGACCACCGGTCGGCAAGCGTCTGGCGGTATTTGGTCTGCTGGCCGACAAGGATCTGGATGGTGTTGTCAGCGAATTGAATGCTAGTGTCGAGCATTGGGCGGTGGCGCCGCTGGATTCGCCGCGCGCACGTCCAGTGGCTGAATTAAACGCTGCCTTGCAGAACCTTGGCGCTGCGGTCACGTCTTACGACAGTGTCGCCGCCGCCCTGGAAGGGCAGTGCGCGGTGGCTACAAGCGACGACGAGATTCTGTTGTTCGGATCATTTTATTGTGTCGCCGAGGCCCTTGAATGGCTGGCCCGGCGCTCCACGGAGGAAGCGGCAAATGGCTTTGCTGGATAAAGCGTACAAGCAGCGCATGGTTGGCGCTCTGGTGCTGGTTGCGCTGGCGGTGATCTTCCTGCCGATGCTGTTTTCCCGTCAGGACGAGCAGCGTCAGGTAACTGTCGAAGCGCCGGCCGCTCCGCAAGCGCCTGTCGTGCCGCAAGTGCAAATGGAAACGGTGGCTGTTCCCGAGCCGCAAGCCTTGCCGCAAGAACCTGTGCCGACAGATGAAGAAGTCGCAGAAGAGGCGGCGCCTGCCGCACCCGTTGCGCCGGCACCGGCACCGGCAGCGCCCATTATGATCACCAAGCCTGTTGCGCCGCCGGCGGTGGCCAAGCCGATTCCTGCGCCTGCCCAGCCGATTACCTCTGCATCGAGTAAGCCCGACACCACGCAAAGCCGCGTCGATGCCAACGGCCTGTCGGTGAGCTGGTCGGTGCAACTGGCCAGTCTGTCGAGCCGCGCCAGCGCCGAAAGCCTGCAGAAAACCCTGCGCAGCCAAGGTTATAACGCCTACATCCGCTCTGCCGACGGCAAAAATCGGGTGTTTGTCGGCCCGCTGATCGAGCGTGCCGAGGCTGATCGTCTGCGTGATCTGTTGGGTCGTCAGCAGAACCTCAAAGGGTTTGTCGTGCGCTTCCAGCCTGAGCGCGGCTAAAAACTATCACCTCGATTGAAATGCACTGACAATCGCAGCTTACCGAGAGGCATGCGCTCTGCTAAAATGCGCCGCCTTATCCGTCTGTAGGCTGCACTGTGCCATTTACCTGGGTTGACTGGGCGATCGTTGCAATCATCGCCATCTCCGCTTTGATCAGTTTGAGCCGCGGCTTCGTCAAGGAAGCATTATCGCTGGTGACCTGGATCATCGCAGGAGTCGTCGCCTGGATGTTCGGTGGCTCATTGTCCGAGTACCTCGCCGGATACATCGAAACCCCATCGGCTCGCGTGATCTCGGGCTGTGCCATCATGTTTGTCGCCACACTGATCGTGGGCGCAATGATCAATTATCTTATCGGCGAGTTGGTTCGCGTCACCGGGTTGTCCGGGACCGATCGATTCCTCGGCATGGCCTTCGGCGCTGCGCGTGGCGTGTTGCTGGTGGTCGTGGCGGTCGGGCTGTTGAGCCTGGGGCCGGTACAGCAGGACGGGTGGTGGAAAGAATCACAGCTCGTACCAAAATTTCTATTGGTCGCTGATTGGTCCAAAAACCTGATTCTCGGGTGGAGCAGTCAGTGGCTTGCCAGCGGAATCAGCGTACCCGCTGATATTCCGTTCAAGGAGCAACTCTTGCCGTCGGCGAAAACGCCTCAGTGAGTGTTGTTCAGTTCAGATCCATTAAGTAGGGGTTGCGTCGCATGTGTGGCATCGTCGGTATCGTCGGTAAGTCGAACGTCAATCAGGCGCTGTATGACGCGCTAACCGTGCTCCAGCACCGCGGCCAGGACGCTGCCGGTATCGTGACCAGCCATGATGGCCGGTTGTTCCTGCGCAAGGACAATGGCCTGGTGCGTGACGTGTTTCAGCAGCGTCACATGCAGCGTCTGGTCGGCCACATGGGTATCGGCCACGTCCGTTATCCGACCGCGGGCAGCTCGACTTCGGCCGAAGCCCAGCCGTTTTACGTCAACTCGCCTTACGGCATCACCCTGGCGCACAACGGTAACCTGACCAACGTTGAACAGTTGGCCAAAGAGATCTACGAATCCGATCTGCGTCACGTCAACACCAGTTCCGATTCGGAAGTGCTGCTCAACGTGTTCGCTCACGAGCTGGCCCAGCGCGGCAAGCTGCAGCCGACCGAAGAAGACGTGTTTGCCGCCGTGACCGACGTGCACAACCGTTGTGTCGGTGGTTACGCAGTAGTCGCCATGGTGACCGGTTACGGCATCGTCGGTTTCCGTGACCCGCACGGCATCCGTCCGATCGTGTTCGGCCAGCGTCACACCGACGAAGGCGTCGAGTACATGATCGCCTCGGAAAGCGTTTCGCTGGACGTGCTCGGTTTCACCCTGATTCGCGACCTGGCCCCGGGTGAAGCGGTCTACATCACTGAAGACGGCAAGCTGCACACCCGTCAGTGCGCGACCAACCCCTCTCTGACCCCGTGCATTTTCGAACACGTCTACCTGGCGCGCCCGGATTCGATCATCGACGGCGTGTCGGTCTATAAGGCCCGTCTGCGCATGGGCGAGAAGCTCGCCGAGAAGATCCTGCGCGAGCGTCCAGAGCACGATATCGACGTGGTTATCCCGATTCCGGACACCAGTCGCACTGCGGCACTGGAGCTGGCCAACCACTTGGGCGTGAAATTCCGCGAAGGTTTCGTCAAGAACCGTTACATCGGTCGTACCTTCATCATGCCGGGCCAGGCGGCTCGCAAGAAATCGGTACGCCAGAAGCTCAACGCCATCGAGCTGGAATTCCGCGGCAAGAACGTGATGCTGGTCGACGACTCGATCGTGCGCGGCACCACCTGCAAGCAGATCATCCAGATGGCCCGTGAAGCCGGCGCGAAAAACGTCTACTTCTGCTCGGCAGCCCCAGCGGTACGCTTCCCGAACGTGTATGGCATCGACATGCCAAGCGCCCACGAGCTGATCGCACACAACCGTTCGACTCAGGACGTGGCGGATCTGATCGGCGCTGACTGGCTGATCTATCAGGACTTGCCTGACTTGATCGAAGCGGTCGGTGGCGGCAAGATCAAGATCGAGAACTTCGATTGCGCGGTGTTCGACGGCAAGTACGTCACCGGCGACGTCGACGAGGCGTACCTGAACAAGATCGAGCAGGCGCGTAACGACTCCTCGAAGATCAAGACCCAAGCGGTCAGTGCGATCATCGATCTGTACAACAACTGAGTTATCACCGGCCCTGAGGGGCCGGTTTTGTATCTGACTTTCAATTTTCGCGAACAGGGCAAGGAGTGACAGCATGAGTCAGGAATGGGATGCCGGTCGGCTGGACAGCGACCTCGAAGGCGTAGCGTTCGACACCCTGGCCGTACGTGCCGGTCAGCACCGTACGCCGGAAGGCGAACACGGTGATCCGATGTTCTTCACCTCCAGCTACGTGTTCCGCACCGCTGCCGACGCGGCCGCGCGGTTTGCTGGCGAAGTGCCGGGCAACGTTTACTCGCGTTACACCAACCCGACCGTGCGCGCGTTCGAAGAGCGCATTGCTGCGCTGGAAAGCGCTGAGCAAGCTGTTGCCACCGCAACCGGCATGGCCGCGATCATGGCAGTGGTGATGAGCCTGTGCAGTGCCGGTGATCACGTACTGGTTTCGCGCAGCGTATTCGGCTCGACCATCAGCCTGTTCGAGAAGTACTTCAAGCGTTTCGGTGTGGAAGTTGATTACGTGCCATTGGCTGACCTGTCAGCCTGGGATGCGGCGATCAAGCCGAACACCAAACTGCTTTTCGTCGAATCGCCATCCAACCCTCTGGCTGAGCTGGTCGATATCGCCGCACTGGCGGAAATCGCTCACGCCAAAGGCGCGATGCTGGTAGTCGACAACTGCTTCTGCACCCCGGCGTTGCAACAGCCGCTGAAAATGGGTGCCGACATCGTCGTGCATTCGGCGACCAAGTTCATCGACGGCCAGGGGCGTTGCATGGGCGGTGTGGTAGCCGGTCGCAGCGAGCAGATGAAAGAAATCGTCGGCTTCCTGCGCACCGCCGGGCCGACCCTGAGCCCGTTCAATGCGTGGATCTTCCTCAAAGGTTTGGAAACCCTGAGCCTGCGGATGAAGGCGCACTGCGCCAACGCCCAAGAGCTGGCCGAATGGCTGGAGCAGCAGGACGGTATCGAGAAGGTGCATTACGCCGGTCTCAAGAGCCATCCGCAGCACGAACTGGCCCAACGTCAGCAGAAGGGCTTCGGCGCGGTAGTGAGTTTTGAGGTCAAGGGTGGCAAAGAGGGCGCGTGGCGCTTTATCGATGCGACTCGACTGATTTCGATCACCGCCAACCTTGGCGACAGCAAAACCACCATCACGCACCCGAGCACCACCTCTCACGGCCGTCTGGCGCCGCAGGAGCGTGAGGCAGCAGGCATCCGTGACAGCCTGATCCGTATTGCGGTCGGTCTGGAAGACGTTGCTGACCTGCAAGCCGACCTGGCGCGCGGTCTGGCAGCGCTGTGATCGAGTTGTCCACTCCGAAAGCCGGTACCCATGGCCGCGTTGCGCTGGTCACGGGTGCCGCGCGCGGTATCGGTCTGGGGATCGCGGCGTGGCTGATCAGCGAAGGCTGGCAAGTGGTGCTGACGGATCTGGATCGTGCGCGCGGTTCGAAAGTGGCTAAGGTACTGGGCGAAAACGCCTGGTTCATCGCCATGGATGTTGCCGATGAGGGCCTGGTAGCGCTCGGTGTTGCTGAAGTGCTGGGGCAGTTTGGTCGCCTCGATGCGCTGGTGTGCAACGCGGCGGTCGCCGATCCGCACAACATCACTCTGGAAAGCCTCGATCTGGCTTACTGGAATCGCGTGCTGGCGGTAAACCTCAGTGGGCCGATGCTGTTGGCCAAGCACTGTGCGCCGTACCTGCGCGCGCATAACGGGTCGATCGTCAATCTGGCCTCGACCCGTGCACGGCAGTCGGAGGCGGACTCCGAGGCGTATGCGGCGAGCAAGGGCGGCTTGTTGGCGCTGACGCATGCGCTGGCAATCAGTCTGGGGCCGGAGATTCGCGTCAATGCAGTCAGCCCGGGCTGGATCGATGCGCGGGATCCCTCTGCGCGTCGGGCCGAGCCTTTGGCCGAAGCTGATCATGCTCAGCATCCAGCGGGCAGGGTAGGGACGGTTGAAGATGTGGCGGCCATGGTTGCGTGGTTGCTGTCGAGGAATGCCGGGTTTGTCACCGGGCAGGAATTCGTCGTCGATGGCGGTATGACGAAAAAGATGATCTATAGCGAGTAGATCGCCTTTTTCTGTGAGTTTGCGTTGAATGAACTGACGCTTTCGCGAGCAGGCTCGCTCCCACATTTGGAATGCATACCCCTTGTGGGAGCGAGCTTGCTCGCGAAGGCGGTCTTGCAGGATGGAAACAATTTCGTCTTTTTTAGAAAAACTTCAATCCTGCTATTGACTTAGGTTCGCTACCTGCGTAAATTTCGCGGCCTCGGAGATGCAAACGGGTGATTAGCTCAGCTGGGAGAGCGTCTGCCTTACAAGCAGAATGTCGGCGGTTCGATCCCGTCATCACCCACCACTCCCCGAGAAACTTGCGTAAGCAAGAGCGTAGGCTGAAAGTGCCTGCACCGACGCGCAGCGGTAGTTCAGTCGGTTAGAATACCGGCCTGTCACGCCGGGGGTCGCGGGTTCGAGTCCCGTCCGCTGCGCCATATTTTACGAATCAGGCTTGTCTGGTTCGCGATTGCAAAGCACCGAAGCTTGCAGTCAAAACGAGTTACTTGAGCGCAAGCTCAAAGCGATACGCAGCGGTAGTTCAGTCGGTTAGAATACCGGCCTGTCACGCCGGGGGTCGCGGGTTCGAGTCCCGTCCGCTGCGCCATATCTGCTCCAAGGACCACTGAACGCCTTGAAGCACCGAAAGCAACCCTTGGTTGATTCGGAATCGATAGCAAAGACCCTGGTCGAAAGACCGGGGTTTTTTGTGTCTGAAATTTGGCTATTCCCCTCTTATTCGCCTGCCCCAACTCCTGAAGCCAACACAAATCCCTGTAGGAGTGAGCCTGCTCGCGATAGCGTCAGTTCAGCCATGCTGCTGGTGACTGACACTCCGCCATCGCGAGCAGGCTCACTCCTACAAGTGTCTATCCGCCTGCTGCGGTGCCACGTCGCATTGATTTTTTGATTCTTTAGTCAAATTTTTGTAACTGGTTGTTTGCTGCGAGCGCAGAAACCTTTAAAGTTAACCTTTCGGTCAGCTTTGCACTGTCAACACGCCCTTTGTTTCGCCAAAGAGGGCTTCTGCAAGACTCGAGATTCCCCAGTAGATAACCAGAAGGGCGGATACATAACCGCCCAGAGGATGATCCATGTCCAACCGTGATATATCCCGGCGCTCGTTCCTCCAGGGCGGGCTGGTGGCGGGTGTGAGCGTCACGCTCACGCCGCTCAGCAGTCAGGCGCTGGCTGCCTTGATGGAAAACACTGTCACCGTGCCGTCCGAGAAGTGGCTCGGCAGCAACGGCAAGGCGCGTCAGCGTAACGACGCACTGTCCAAGGTCTGCGGCAGCAAAGTCTTCGCCCGCGACATCCGCTCCAAGGACATGCCGGGCTGGCCCGAGCAGCAAGGCCACGCCATGCTGCTGAAAACCATCAAGGCTGACCGCATCTACGCCGGTTACGACCTGTCGTGGCTCGGCGCCGATTTGCAGCCGGACCGCATCGTCACCGCTGCGGATCTGGACAAGGACGGCATTGTCTTCCCGGAGGAGCACGCGCCTGATCCGCTGCTGCCAGAAGGCAAGGTGCCGATGTTCATCGGTCACCCGGTGGCGATCCTGATCTGGAATGACTTCGAGCGTTTCCGTCAGGCCAAGAACAAACTCAAATTCAATGACAAAGCGATTCGTTACGGTGCACAAGTGCCGTTCTACGAAGGCGATCCCTACGGTAGCTTCCGCTACGTACGTGTGGGCGGCGCGACTTCGGCCGACGAAGACGAATTCGCCAGCCTGAAGGACTCGATCCTCTTTCCGATGCTGAAAAACCGTCGTCCGGTGTGGAATTCCCAGCCGAATCTGCACGGCAATCTGACCGAGCGTGGCTTGTTCTACGCTGACCGCATGAAGCAAGAGATCGATACGCCGCCGGACAACTGGCTGGTGTTCGACGAGCGCTACAAAACCCCGTCGATCGAACCGGCCGCCATGGAGCCGGACAACGGCAACGGCTGGTACGACCCGAAAACCAAAACCCTGCACTTCGTGGTGGCTACCCAGTGCCCGCTGGAAGCTGCGACCGAGACCGCGAAAATGATCGCGCCGTCGCGCTTCGGCCTCGACAATCTGAACATGCACCCGGGTTACACCGTCGGTTACGGTTCCAAAGATCACAACATCTTCGTTTACTACGCAGCCCTTGCTGCGCTGTACGGCGCCGGCGTGCCAGTGCGTCTGGCCAACGACCGCTACGAACAATTCCAGAGCGGCATCAAGCGTCACCCGTTCGACATCCGCTACCAATTGGCCGTGGACAAGAACGACTACAGCTTCAAGATTTTCCGCTCTGAAATGAGCGTCGACGGTGGTGGCCGCATCAACTACAGCCCATCGGTAGCTGCGGTTGGCGCCACGGCCGCGCAGTCGATCTACTACATGCCGCAGAACGATCTGCAAGTCACCGCCTACCACTCGCGTGGTGTTGAGGCAGGTTCGATGCGCGGTTACGGCACCCTGCAAAGCATGGCGGCGACCGAGATGATGGTCGACGAAATCGCCAACCGTCTCGGTGTCGATGCGATTGACCTGCGTCGCAAGAACGCCCTGCGTTCCGGCATGAAAAACACTCAGGGCGCGATCCCGGCCGGTGCCTTGCGCCTGCACGAAATCCTCGACAAGGCCTCGGTGCACGAGGTCTGGAAAAACCGCGACGCGATCAAGAAACAGCGCGAAGCCGCCGACCCGGACAACTGGTACGGCGTTGGTTTCGCCATCTGCCAGAAAGACTTTGGCACCGGCTCCGAAGCGCCGATGGCCAGCATCGAATTCACTGCTGACGGTCGCATCACCTTGCGCCACATCGGCATTGAAATCGGCACCGGCATGTCCACCTCGCAAGCCCTGGTCGTGGCCGATTTCCTCGGCAGCCCGGCGCACGAAGTGAAGACCGGCGAAACCGAATGGAAGGAAATGCAGCTGATTACCAGCGGCAACCCTTACATCATGAGCCAGGCCGAACAGGACAACCTGCTGCGCAACCCGCGCTGGGTCGGCAAGTTGGCTTCGGCTTCGTCTGCGACCAACTCGGCGTACTACTTCAGCCACGCCACCCGTGAAGCGGCGCGCGTGCTGTTCAACAACGGTTTGTGGCCGGCGGCCATGGAAATCTGGCGTCAGGGTCCTTACGGCGGTCAAGCCAACCCTTACGTGGTGCGTCGCGAAGATGCGCACTGGGTCGACGGCAAGCTCACCGCCAACGGCATGCAGCCGTTGAGCTTCGAAGAGCTGGCCAAACACGCTCACGAGCGTGGCTTGGTGACCGGGGCCACCGTTCACGCGTTCAACCGCTGGAGTTGGGCTGAAGCCGAATACAGCATCGACGGTGTGCGCGAGCGTCTGCCGCTCGATGGTCTCGCCGTGAAATACGGTGACGGCGCGCCGAAAGCGAAGAAAGCGTTGATGACCACATCTGGTTTCCACCTGTTGGATCGCCAGAACATCAATTATCCGGTTGTTCAGCTGAACAACGCTGCCGTGACTTACTACAGCCCGGTCGCCACGCTGGTCGAGCTGAAGGTCAACAAGGGTTCTGCCGAAGTCGAAGTGCTCAACCACCATTCGTGGGTCGAGTGCGGTCGTGTGTTGGTCGAGGAACTGGTCAAGGGCCAGCTCGAAGGCGGTATTGCCATGGGCATCGGCCACGCCTTGATGGAAGAGATGCCGCTGTACGAAGGTGGACCGGGGGAGGGTGACTGGAACTTCAACCGTTACCGTCTGCCGATGGCGCGTCACGTTGCCGTGTGGAAGCAGACGTCGGAGATTCTCCCGGCGCTGTCGCCGAGCGACCCGTCGAAAGGCATCGCCGAAGTGGTGATGATCCCGATTGTCGGTGCCATCGGTAACGCCGTGGCGCACGCCATCGGTAAACGTGTTCGCGATCTGCCAATCACTGCTGCGCGCATCAAGGAGGCCCTCAATGGCTAACCGTCCGCTTCAACTGACCCTCAATGGTCAATCCGTCGGCCCGGTGGACATCCCTGATGACCTGCCGATGATCGACTACCTGCACGAATATAAAAACCTCACCGGCTCGCGTCTGGGCTGCGGCCAGGGCATCTGCCACGCCTGTGTGGTGATCGTCGACAACCCGGACGGCACCAGCGAAGAAGTGCGCACCTGCATCACCGGCGCGCATTACTTCGAAGGCAAGAAAGTCCGCACCATCGAAGCTCACGCCAAGCGTGATGAGGCGGGCCAGGTCACCGAACTGAACCCGATCCAGCAGCGCTTCGTCGATGAGTTCGCGTTCCAGTGCAGCTACTGCGCGCCGGGCTTCGTCAACGCTGCGACCGTGCTGGTTGAAAAGCTGCAGCGCCAGCCGATCTTACAAAGCAAGCTCGAACAAGTCATCGAGGACAGCCTTGGCCATCACGTCTGCCGTTGCACCGGGTACGTGCGTTATTACAACGCCACCCGCAACGTGCTGACCGATCTCGGCCTGGTCAAGGAGGGTTAAGCATGAAGCTTTTTCTGACCCGCCTGACCCTGGCGGTCGGCCTCGCTGCGCCGGTGTTGTTTGCCCACGCCGATGATCAGGTCAAGCGCGGCGAGTATCTCGCTCGCGCCGCTGACTGCATGGCTTGCCACACTGCACCGGGCGGCGCGCCGTTTGCCGGCGGCCTGCCGATCGTCTCGCCGTTCGGCACGATCTATGGCACCAACATCACCCCGAGCAAAGAGCACGGCATCGGTTTGTACAGCGACGACGAGTTCTTCGCGGCGCTGACCGAAGGTAAGCGTCGCGATGGCGCGAACCTCTATCCGGCGATGCCGTATACCTCGTATCACCTGATGCCGCGTGCAGATTCGGATGCGATCCATGCCTACCTGAAAACCATCGAACCGATCGAGCGCGCAGCTCCGGTTACCAGCCTGAGCTTCCCGTTCAACGTGCGTCCGGGCCTGATCGGCTGGAACATGATGTACGGCAAAGCGCTGAAGCTGGAGCCAGCCGAAGGCAAAAGCGAAGCCTGGAAACGCGGCCAGTACATGGTCGAAGTCCTCGGTCACTGCGGTGAGTGCCACACGCCCCGCGGCCTGCCGGGTGCGATGCAGTTGGACAAGCGTCTGACTGGCGGCATCCTCAATGGTTACCTGGCGCCGAGCCTGTTGGCCACTGATCTGGCTGCGCGCGGCTGGAACGAGCAGGATCTGGCCACGTTCCTCAAGCACGGCATGAGCGCGCAGGGGACGATGTTCAACGAAATGTTCCCGGTGTTTCACAACAGCACGCAAGGCCTGAGCGATACCGATCTGGCAGCGATGGCGACCTTCCTGCTCGGCGACAAACCGCCAGCCGCCAAAGCCCTCGTCGAAGTGCCAGTAGAGAAACTCAGCGCCAGCGCCCAGCGCGGACAGCAGGAGTACCTGAACGTCTGCGCCGGCTGTCACGCGGTCGGTGGCGAAGGCAAGCCGCACATCGCGGTGGCCATGCGCGGCAACACCACGTTGCGCCTCGAAGATCCACGCAATCTGTTGCGGGTGATCGAGGATGGTATTGGCGAACAGAAGTTCTCCGGGTTCGAGCACATGCAACCAATGCCGGGTTTCGCTGACAAGCTCAGTCCTGAACAGCTGACCGATCTGCTCAACTACCTGCGTCAAGGTTGGGGTGGTCAGTCCGCTGAACTGGCGGTGAGCGACGTGCAGAAACTGCAAGCCGACGCACCGTCCATCGAGCACAAGGCGCACTGACATGCAGCATCTCGATCTACAAGTGGTTCGTCGGGCGCTGGAGTGGTCGGTGGCGGGGCAGCGCATCTGGCTCTGCACCGTGCTGACCACTTACGGCTCGGCACCGCGTGCGCCGGGTTCGCTGCTGGCGGTGAACGATGGCGGACAGTGGATCGGCTCGCTGTCCGGCGGTTGCGTCGAGGAAGATTTTCTCGAGCGCGTCGCCGAAGGTGCGTTTATCGATGCGGTCAACGTCGTGCGTTACGGCGAAGGCGATGATCCGCGTTCGCGGGTCAGCCTGCCTTGTGGCGGCATTCTTGATGTGCTGGTTGAGAAATTTGACGCTGACTGTGAAGTACAGGCGCATTTGCGTGAATTGGAGTCGGCGCTGCTCGGTCAGCGGCGCTTGATTCGCGAGGTTGATCTGGCCAGCGGTGCGCGCAGTCTGTTCGCTGATCGCGAGCAGGGTGCGCGGATCGAGCGTGAGATTGATCGTGTGCGCATTCGTGTCGGCGCGGCCCAGCGCTTGTTGCTTGCCGGGTATTCCAGTGTGGCGCAGGCGTGTGCCGAGTTTGCCGTTGGATTGGGTTTTGAGGTGATTCTCTGTGATCCGCGCGATGAAGTGCTGGAAGGCGTGGCGCTGGATGGCGTGGAAATTCGTCGGCAATTGCCATCGGTGTTTATTGCCGACGGTGGCTGTCATCGTGATACGGCGGTCGTGGCGCTAACCCACGATCCACGTATCGACGACTTGGCGATGATGGAAGCGGTGCGCACTGAAGCCTTTTACATTGGCGTGATGGGTTCGCAGCAGACGTCGCAAAAGCGCTTCGAGCGGTTACGTCGGATTGGCGGCTTGGGCGAGGCTGAGCTGGCGCGGATTCATGCGCCGATTGGTCTGAACCTCGGCAGCAAGACGCCGGCGGAAATCGCGCTGGCGGTGCTGGCGGATATCTTGCGCATCCGCAGCGGGATTGCTCGGGATCAGCTCTGAAACCGTTCAGTGTTGAATAAAAAGGGGCCGCTATTCAGCGGCCCTTTTTTACATCCCGAATTTATCGCGTAGCCCGTAATACCACGCACCCAGTGCGGCAAACGGTGTGCGCAACAGTTGCCCGCCGGGGAACGGGTAGTGCGGCAAGTCGGCAAACGCATCGAAGCGCTCAGCCTGACCGCGCAGCGCCTCAGCCAGCACCTTGCCTGCCAGATGCGTGTAAGTCACACCATGGCCGCTGCAACCCTGCGAGTAATAGATGTTGTCGCCCAAACGGCCGACTTGCGGCAAACGCGACAGGGTCAGCAGGAAATTTCCTGTCCAGGCGTAATCAATCTTCACATCCTTGAGTTGCGGGAAAGCCTTGAGCATCTTTGGGCGAATGATCGCTTCGATGTTCGCCGGATCACGCGCGCCATACACCACGCCACCGCCGAAGATCAGGCGTTTGTCGCCGGTCAGGCGGTAGTAGTCGAGCAAGTAATTGCAGTCTTCAACGCAATAATCCTGTGGCAGCAAGGCTTTCGCCAGCTCATCGCCCAGCGGTTCGGTGGTGATCACTTGCGTGCCGCATGGCATCGATTTGGCGGCCAGTTCCGGTACCAGGTTGCCGAGATAGGCATTGCCGGCGACGATGATGAACTTGGCCCTGACCTTGCCTTGCGGCGTATGCACCACCGGATTGGCGCCGCGTTCGATGCGCACGGCAGGCGATTGCTCATAGATGATGCCGCCGAGGGACTCGACCGCCGCCGCTTCGCCGAGCGCGAGGTTCAGCGGATGAATATGCCCGCCGCTCATATCGAGCATGCCGCCGACGTACTGATCGCAGGCAACCACTTCGCGGATACGGCGTTGATCGAGCAGTTCGAGTTGCGTATGACCGAAGCGCTCCCAGAGGCGTTTCTGCGATTCCAGATGGCCCATCTGCTTGGCGGTAATGGCTGCGAATACGCCGCCATCCTTCAGGTCGCACTGTATGTTGTACTTGGTCACACGCTCGCGAATGATCCGGCCACCCTCGAACGCCATATGTCCGAGTAGTTGCGCTTGCTTGGGGCCGACGCTGCGTTCGATCACGTCAATGTCACGGCTATAACTGTTAACGATCTGCCCGCCATTACGCCCGGAGGCGCCGAAACCGACCTTGGCCGCTTCCAGCACGGTGACGCGAAAACCGTTTTCCAGCAGAAACAGGGCAGAAGACAATCCGGTATACCCGGCGCCGATCACACAGACGTCCGTCTCCACATCATCCTGCAAGGCAGGGCGGGGCGGGACGGCATTGGCCGACTCAGCGTAATAAGACTCTGGGTAAGGGGTGTTCGCCATCCTGCAGCCTCTGTTTAATATATTTTACGAGTGCGCCGATCCTACCCGACTTGAAAAACCTCCGCCAGCCACCGGAAAATCTTCGTCGACGACCCGAAATTAAATATTTTGCATATTCATAGGGTTAGGTGAAAAAAAGGTGTTGACACCCCTCCGGAATTCCGTAGAATGCCGCCTCACAGCAGGCACGTAGCTCAGTTGGTTAGAGCACCACCTTGACATGGTGGGGGTCGTTGGTTCGAGTCCAATCGCGCCTACCAAACAAAATCCGCTCTGCTGGGCGGTCTAGAAGGGCTCACCGAAAGGTGGGCCCTTTTTTGTTGTCTGCGATTTGTGCGGAGTGCCCAAAAGGTCTCGGGCTTGTTCATCTGGGCGCCGGGAGCGCTGTTGTGCCTGTAGGGATTATTGGCATTCAATATTCCAAGCGTCGACTCTCATGTCTTTTACCTTCTCACCTATCGTGCTGACGATCAGGCATGCATCGTTTTTCTTATAGTTGAACTCGCAGTATTGAACGCCTTCCGTGCATCGCTCTACTTCAAGAAGGCCTATGTTTCTAAGCGTTTTCATGGCGCCGTCGGGGGCCGTTTCATCCGTTGGGTCCGGAATCCAGCCCTGCTTGATCAACGCCTTTCGCGCGCTCAGAAATGGCATCCCCTTCGTTATGGGGAGCTCAGTGGCACTGGCAAAGAAGCTGATGCAGGCGAGAAGAACACAGGTGATCGCATAAGGTTGCATTTTTCGGAGTCCGTTAAGGTTCGCCTTATGCGTGCATCAAAAATCTGAAAGGGTCATTGGCACTTAAAATCCCAGGCATCAATAACAAGTTCCTCTACCTCTTCGCCAGTTGTGGTGACGCCCAGACATTGCTTGTTTTTCTTGTAGTGGAACACGCAATACTGCACGCCTTGAGTGCATCGTTCGATTTCGATGATTCCTCTGTTTTTAAGTTCTACAGCCGTTCCAACAGGCTGCATCTCTTTAGAGATGCTTGGTTTCCAGCCTTTTTTAAGGAGTTCCTTCCTCGCTGACAAAAAAGGCATGCCTTCTTTTATCGGGATGTCTGTTGCGCTGGCAAAGGTGCAGCTGAAGCAAAGCAATAAAGATACGAACAGATGTGTTCTCATTTCGCAGTCCCGCCAAATTTCTTGTAAGTCGACACGACGTCGTCATAGGGCATGTACTTTTGGCCGGAGGGCTTTCCATTCAGCGGGCGGTTGGCTTGGCCTGGGCCCATGGGTAAGGCTTCCCACTGGCCAGATGCCTTGTGAATTGCATCCTTGATGTCGCCATTTACGATTGGATCAATTGCCTTTACCGATCGAAGGATCTCGATTGCAGTTAAATCCTGAGTGTGGGGTGAAAAATCAGTCAAGCCCATTGCTGTGGTGCATTGCAATTTCCATGTGGACTTGGTGATCTGATACCTGCCTGACGCTGTGGTCGATCCGCCAAACCCTGCTCCAGGGTGCGTTGATTCATCCGTAAACTTCCAGTCTCCGCGAGCCCATCCATAACCAAACTTGGCATGGTAGTCACCGCCCTCGGCCTCTGAAATGGTATCCAGAAAAGCCTTCACGTTCTTGTTCTTCAAATACTCTTCATTTTCCGCCCGTCGTTTCTCTTGCTTGACTGACAGCAACATCGTTTTCGCGGTGGTGTCTTTTATCGGGGTCACCGCTCTTGTGAGTCTGGGCGACATTTTTTTGCCATTGGGGCTGATCACGTCTGTCACGTTGATGCTCGCTCAAAAATGTTGATTTGCGGGTTCGGCGATAACTCAGTCTTCTAAAAAGAGCGTGATGGTTTCCGCAAGGTGCGAGCTGACAACGTGTGTGTAGCCATTCTTGTCGCTGACGCCATGTTCGATGCTGCCATCGGCGCGCTGGAAAGCGTAAACATGATCAGGCAGAGGTTCGCCAGAGTCCTCATCGATCAGTTGAAACCTGTCGCTGAAGTGCACGGGCATTGGCATCAAGCCACTAAACGGTGCTGTGACCACGGTGTCGCCAATAATCACTGTGCCGGATCCTCCAATCACCACATTGCCATGGGCGCCAGTACTGTCTTTAGTTGCCGCATTCAGTCCGTTGATGAACACCGTCTCACTTACGCCGCCGGTAATGGGGCTGCCGCACGCTGATTTGTCGGTCATTCGAGCAGCAGCCAAGCCATCGAAGTTTACATTGGGTGAGCCACTGACAATCGGATTCGTGCCATGTCCCGGCAGAGGGCAGTTGGTGGGATCTGTTACGCGAGCTGCGGGTTTGCCACTCATGGGAAATTCCTTTTCAACGTTTCAGGCGGGTGCTGGCAGGCTGTCGCTGAATCGACGATGCGAGCTATCCATGGAGTCTTTATGAAATGTTTGGGCGGTGCGGGAAGCGGCGGGGAGTGGAGCGGGCGCCGGCAGGGAGGAACCTGTCCATAGGATTAAAGTGCATCAAATTGAACCGTCCATGTAAGTTCGTACGCAGATGATCCTACTATTTCGAAGCATGGTTAACAATTGTTACATCTTTTTTGTTGACTGAATTTGGATGGTGTTTTGCGGCGCTCTGATTGATTTGCGATCATTGCTGGTTTGCGCACGAATCTTCAGGCCGGGCGGAAGTGGTTGTTGCCAGTGCTGAAGTTATGCTTTGTGGCGGCCGATGAGTAACCGTCTGTCGCCATCGTCCTTTGAAATAGTGTGGATATTTAATGACTTACGATGATTTTTAACCGACCGGTTATCAAAAATAAGTTGTTAGGTGCAGCATGATTCAGTAAGATCCGCCCCGCGTTCACCACCACGGTTTATGCATTTTTAAATCCCAAGCTTCCATCAGCTGCTTGGGATTTTTTTTGCCTGCGATTTGCCTCAACTGGCTGAAATTTCTCCTTTCGATCTCTCCTGAAAGCCTGGCGACACCCCGCAGGCAAATCCTTGTTTTTTCAACTACTACTGACTGGCCGATTTTCAACTCTTTCTGATGAGGGTGTATCGATGCTGGTTCATTGGTTTCTTGCAGCTGTTCATCTGCTGGCATTTGCCTTGGGTTTTTGGGCGGTGCTGACGCGTGGGACGGCGTTCAGTCGCCTGGCGGCCGGGACGGGGGAGGCCGGTCGGGTTCTGCTGGCTGACAATTTCTGGGGGATTTGCGCGCTGATCTTGTTGATCACAGGCGGGATGCGTGCCTTTGGCGGTTACGAAAAAGGCACTGACTATTATCTTCATCAGCCGCTGTTTCACCTGAAGATGACGCTGTTCGTGCTGATTCTGTTGATGGAGCTTGCGCCGATGATCACGCTGATCAAATGGCGGATCGCCAAGGCGCGGGGGGCGGTGCTCGATACCGGGAGAGCAAAGTTGTTTGCACGCATCAGTCACGTCGAAGCGCTGTTACTGGTGCTGATGATGGTTGCAGCCACAGGCATGGCACGTGGTGTGACGTTCGGGTAGGAAGGCCAATTCCCTTCGCTCTATCGGAAATGTCCGACAGCCAGTCTTGAGAATGCTCGGTAGTATCGATCAGCAGAAAGGGCGGGAGGGTAACGCGGAAGGATCATGTGTCAGGCGCCGTACCCAGCGAGGTGGGAGCGGATGGCAAAACGGCGCGTGAATCTCTAGCCAGTCATTCCACAAGGTAAAACGGACTGGCTACTGACTGCGAGGCGGCTCAGGGAGTTTGTGGCTTGTCCGGGGCGGTCAGGCCAGCCTGAATGCGCTGGTAAATCTCTTCACGGTGCACGGCAACGTTTTTCGGAGCGTTGATACCAATGCGGACCTGTTGGCCGCTTACGCCCAGAATGGTGATAGTGATGTCATCACCGATGTTTATGCTTTCACCGACTTTGCGGGTGAGTATCAGCATGGTCTTCTCCTTGATTGCTTTGTAGGGCACCTGATTCAGACAGTGCAGAGGTCGGTGGTACGTATAGATTAGTGCGAAGTCTCACGGTTTGGGTGCCTCTTTCTGACGCGCAGATGCGGCATTAATTCCCAGGGCGTAACTATACAGAGGCTGCAGGCATCAATCTCGTTGTTTTGTGCCCATTTTGCGGGGCTCGCGAAGTATTTATGAATGATAAGATCGCGGCTTTGAGAATTTCGAGGAAAGCGTTGTGCGCAAATTGGTTTGGGTAGTCGCGGCACTGGTATTGGCAGGGTGTGGTGAAGGCAAGAATGCAGACGCAGCAAAACCACAGTCGGCAGCAGTGACGGCGCCGGCGGCGGCCGCTGCACCACAATGGGATCTCGAAGTGCGCGGTGAAACGCCACAGGCTGTCAGCGACCTGAGTGGCTGGCTCATCGAGCACGCCTTCGTGCCTACGGTGATCAAGGACAGCAGCGGCAAAACGCGAATTCTGATTGGCCCGTTCAACTCCCAGGCTGAAGCGGAAGCTCGCAAGGTTCAAGTGGATGCTGCGCTGGTGAAGGCCAAGAAACAAAACGTTGAATCGGTGTTGGTCGAGCATCCGCTCACGCCGTAAACGTTCCGGTCGGCGGAATCTCCTAAAGGCTCTCTAGCGCGACTCGTTCCTATTGAAGTCGTTGATGATTTCCTGAAGGAGTTCCCCATGGCCTCCGCCAATCCTTACAAATTGTTCGATGTAACCTTGCATCGAAAAACCCGGTTGAGCCCGCACATGATGCGGATCACGCTCGTCGGTCTTCCAGTCCGCGAAATGGCGACCTGGGCGCCGGATCAGCGGGTGAAGCTGTTCTTTCCTGCAGCCAATGGCTCGCACGCCAAGCTTTCTCAAGAGGACGGTTGGTACGCCCGGTTTCGCGCGATGCTGGCAGACCGACGTCCCGCTATGCGCACCTACACCATCCGGCATTTACGCGCGGAGCAAGGCGAAGTCGATATTGATTTTGTTCTACACGGTGAGACCGGGCCGGCGTCGCGTTGGGCGCTGCATTCGCAGCCTGGTGATTCGATGCAGATCCTTGCGCCCGATCGCCATTTCTCGGCGCAGGAGGCCGGCGGTTTTGAATGGAAGCCGCCACAGGCACTCAAGCAGCTTTTGCTCGTTGCAGATGCGACGGCGCTGCCAGCAGCCATGGGCATTCTTGATGAGTTGGCGATGCTCGCCGAGCCACCACAAGTTCAGGCATTTTTCGAAGTGGACAGTGCTCAGGACATGCTCGACGTCCCTGATTGGCCGGCGTTGTCGGTACGTTGGTTGATCCGGGAACCTGCGAGCGAAACAGTCGCGGGAGCGCTGATGGTGGAGGCGGTCAGGGCGGCGACTTTGCCCGTCCATGTATCTTCAGCGGGGCAAGCGATTGAATTGGCTGACGTTGACATAGAGAAGGACATTCTCTGGGAAATCGCCGATACCGCCACTGAAGGCTTTTATGGCTGGATTGCCGGAGAGTCGGCGGCGGTGATGAGTTTGCGCAGATACCTGATCAAAGAATGTGGCATGCCTCGTGAGTCTCTCAATTTGATGGGCTACTGGCGGCACGACAAGGCAGCCAACTAGGCACAAATGAAAAGGCCTCGAACATTACGTTCGAGGCCTTTTTTCTGCGCTGAAATCAACCGCAGGCTTTCATGTTCACCGGGCCGACGAATTCATTACCGCGCCCCATCACACACGCCACGCTCTGATTGCGCTGACGCTCCCAGTCCTGCACCGGGTAAGTCTTGTCCCACGCCTCATACAATTGTCGATCCTGTTTCGACAGGCGCAAGCCGTACTGCTTGCTCATGTAGAAATAGGTGCGGGCGATCATGCCGCGAATTGACGGGCGAGGCATGACCTTCTTCGCCTTGAAGTCGACCTGGGTCAGGCACGAGCCGTATTGCCCGGATTGCACTGGCAGCCAGCCGTAGCTGAAATTGCTGCGATCGCCATTGACCTCGCCAATGCTCGGCACCAGGTTATGCAGATCGGCTTCAGCCTTTTGATAGCTTGGGTCGTATCGGGTGCAGTTCTTGCGGCCGCCTTCCTGCCAGCACTGACGCTGATGGCCGAACTGCCAGGCCGGCACGATGTGTTCCCATTCAATGCGTGACGCACGCTTGGCATTCTTGCGCGGTACGTAACCGCAAGCCTTCAGGTCAACCTTGTTGCCGGTGTACTTGCACCCGCAATAAAACTCTGTGGACTGCGGTGCATAAAGCTTCCAGGCGACCTTCTTGGCTTCGGTAAATGTGCGGGGTGCGCCAGCCTGGGCACCCATGGCGATGAACAAAAGCAGCAAAGCAAAACAGCGGACACTCATTGAATCAATCTTCCTTCGGTACAACCCAAAAAATCTGCACGCCACCGTCGTCGCGATAGGCGAGGGTGACGTTGTCGTTCTCGTCGATTTCCTCGAGCAGGCGCTCCCACTCGTCCATCGGCTCGTCCGGCAGACGGAAGATCAGTGCGGCTTTGGCTTTTTGTGCGGTGGGGGAATTGATGATTTTCTGAACGCGCATGCCCATGCGTTCGTAAGCGTCAGGAGCATCAGGGGAGGTGGCCACGAGGTTATCCTTATTAAGCTGTACGTGCATACAGTATTTAACTGTAAGCATTTTCGCAACTGCTTAAAATTCAAGAAAATCCTCTGACAGCGGTTTTCCGAGTTTGGTGTAGGTCGTGTCGAATTTTTTGTGGGAAAAGTGCGAGAGCGTTATGAGCGATGCACCACCCACCGGTCAGGCGAGTGGCGCAGGGTGCCCAATCAAGAATTGATTGGGCGAAGGTCCATCAATATTCCCAGAACATCCGTTGCAGCTCTTTGCTGTCGTTGGTTTTGGTCAGGGCGACCATTGCCAGGATGCGAGCTTTCTGCGGGTTCAGGTCGTGAGCAACAACCCAGTCGTACTTGTCGTCCGGCTGTTCGGCGTTACGCAGAACGAAGCCGCCAGCGTTGACGTGGGACGAACGAATGATTTGCACGCCATCCTTGCGCAGCGCTTGCAGGGCTGGAACCACGCGGGAGGAGACTGAGCCATTACCGGTACCGGCATGGATAATTGCCTTGGCACCGGATTGGGCGAGAGCCTTGTAGGCAGTATCGCTGACGTTGCCGTAGGAATAAGCGATTTCTACATCAGGAAGGCTCTTGATGTTTTTGATGTCGAATTCCGAATCCATGGTGTGACGCTTGGCTGGCAAGCGGAACCAGTAGGATTTGCCTTCAACCACCATGCCCAGTGGGCCCCAGGCACTTTTGAAGGCCTCAGTCTTGATGTTGATCATCTTGCTGACGTCGCGACCGGACTGGATTTCGTCATTCATGGTCACCAGTACGCCTTTGCCATGCGCTTCTTTGCTGCTGGCCACGGCCACGGCGTTGTACAGGTTAAGCATGCCATCGGCGGACATGGCAGTGCCCGGGCGCATCGAACCGACGACGATGATCGGCTTGTCGGTTTTTTCCACCAGGTTGAGGAAGTAAGCGGTTTCTTCCAGGGTGTCGGTACCGTGGGTGATGACGATGCCGTCGACGTCTTTGCTGTCGGCCAGTTCGGCTACACGACGACCCAGTTGCAGCAGGTTTTCGTTGGTGATGCTTTCCGAGGCAATCTGCATGACTTGTTCGCCACGCACGTTCGCCAGTTTGCTCAGTTCGGGAATGCCGGCGATCAATTGTTCGACGCCAACCTTCGCCGCCTGGTAGGTGGCGCTGTTGGCGGCGCTTGCGCCGGCGCCGGCGATGGTGCCGCCGGTGGCCAGTACTACGACGTTAGCGAGCTTGGTCTGGGTTTCGACTTCTTTCGCCTGGAGGGCGGTGGGCAGGAGCAGGAGAAGGGCCAAAGCGCCCGGTACCAAAGTGTTGAAAGCAGATTTCATTATTTTTCTCTCTAGTAGTGAGACGGTGCTGATGCAGGTTCATCTAGATGCACCCCAAGCCGATCTGGATGCCCGGGGTGCGGTGAAGGGAGCAGGATCTGTACCAGCCGTACTTTGCGTCAGAGAAATGTTTAACTTGATGATTTACATCAAGATTTTTGGAGTTGGCAAATTGCGGGGCGAATCGTTTATCCGGGTTTCCGAACAATGGACGCTTTCGCGTTCGGCTCTCCGAAAAGGACTACTGCTTTTGTCGAGTGATTCGAGTGGCCGGTTTCGGCTTTTCTGCTAAAGAAACCTTCGCGGGGGCCGATGGTTGTTCAAGGAAAAAGAATCTAGGGAGTTCACATGTCACTGACGGTCGGTTTATCTAATCCTGCGGCAGTCACCATCGGCGGCAAAACCGCAGCGACTATCAATGCATTGAGCGAGGCGGGAGCGGAGGCTTCCACCGAGGCGCTGGGCACAGAGAAAGAATCGAACAATCAGGTCAGGACCGGTGGTGCTGCCGCGCCAGAAGACAGCAAGGCTGAAAGCGGCGACAACCTGAGTGTCACGGTCAAGATGTTGCTCAAGCGCATGCAGGAACTGCAGAAGCAACTTCAGGAGCAGCAACAACAACTGGCGGCCGCACAGGCCAAGAGCTATCCGACGCCTGAGGCCAAATCGCAGGCGGTGATGTCCATTCAGGGGCAAATCGCGCAAACCAGCGCTGCGATGGCAGAAGTGGCCGGTGCACTGGTCAAGGAAATGACCAAGAGTTCCACCAGCGGTAACCTGGTCAGCACCACGGCATAAGCAGCGGAGGGCGAGTCGGACGATTCGCCCTACAAAAAATGACGATTTCTGATTGTTGACAAATGTCGGCGGGATTCGCATAGTTCGGTCTACGCAAACGTTTGCGTGGCGCTCCCGGCGCTTTATGGCCCGGCAGAAAGCCAAGTAGCTTACGCCAGCGCAAGCGTTGCTCACAATAATCATAAGATCGGAGTGAACCCATGAAGCTGCCATTCGCTGGACGTCTTCTTGCTGTCGCTATGCTGGCTGCCACAGCCGCCGCACTACCTGTCTCCTCGGCATTCGCCGAATCCGCCGAAAAACCTAAAGTCGCGCTGGTCATGAAGTCTCTGGCCAACGAATTCTTCCTGACCATGGAAGATGGCGCCAAGGCCTACCAGAAAGAACACTCCGCCGATTTCGACCTGATCTCCAATGGCATCAAGGATGAAACCGACACTGCTGGCCAGACCCGCATCGTCGAGCAAATGATCCTGGCCAAGGTCAATGCACTGGTGATCGCGCCTTCCGATTCCAAGGCCATGGTGCCGGTGATCAAGAAAGCTGTCGATGCCGGCATCACCGTGATCAACATCGACAACCAGCTCGATCCGGCCATCGTCAAAAGCAAAAACATCAGCGTGCCTTTTGTAGGCCCGGACAACCGCAAAGGCGCGCGTCTGGTCGGCGAATACCTGGCCAAGCAGCTCAAGGCCGGTGACGAAGTCGGCATCATTGAAGGCGTGTCCACGACCACCAATGCCCAGCAGCGCACTGCTGGCTTCAAGGATGCGATGGACGCTGCACAGATCAAGATCGTTTCCCTGCAATCCGGTGACTGGGAAATCGACAAGGGCAACAAGGTTGCCGCGTCGATCCTCAGCGAATACCCGGACGTCAAAGCATTGCTGGCCGGCAACGACAGCATGGCTGTAGGTGCTGTCTCCGCCGTGCGTGCTGCCGGCAAGGCGGGGCAGGTTAAAGTCGTCGGTTACGACAACATCAATGCCATCAAGCCAATGTTGAAGGACGGCCGCGTGTTGGCCACGGCTGACCAGTTCGCTGCCAAGCAGGCCGTGTTCGGTATCGAAACCGCGCTGAAAATCATCAAGGGCGAGAAAGTCGACAGCGGCGCCAACGGCGTGATCGAAACACCGGTCGAGCTGGTCACCCAGTAAGTCTTCTGGCGACACAACGGCGCTCGTCCGTCCGGGCGAGCGCATGGAGAGTTTTTATGTCAGTTTCCGCCCCGAACGCTGTCCTCTCGGTCAGCGGTATCGGTAAGACCTATGCGCAGCCGGTGCTCAGCGGCATCGATCTGACGCTGATGCGCGGTGAAGTGCTGGCGCTGACCGGCGAGAATGGTGCCGGCAAAAGTACCCTGTCGAAAATCATCGGCGGACTGGTCACCCCGACCTCCGGCCAGATGCAATTCAACGGCAAAGACTATCGTCCGGGCAGCCGTACCCAGGCTGAAGAGCTCGGCGTGCGCATGGTCATGCAAGAACTCAATCTGTTGCCGACATTGTCGGTCGCGGAAAACCTGTTTCTCGACAATCTGCCAAGCAACGGCGGCTGGATCAGCCGTAAGCAACTGCGCAAAGCGGCGATCGAAGCCATGGCACAAGTCGGCCTCGATGCGATCGACCCGGATACGCTGGTTGGCGAGTTGGGTATTGGTCATCAGCAGATGGTTGAAATCGCCCGCAACCTGATTGGCGATTGCCATGTGCTGATCCTCGACGAACCGACCGCGATGCTCACCGCGCGCGAAGTCGAAATGTTGTTCGAGCAGATCACCCGCTTGCAGGCGCGCGGCGTTTCGATCATCTACATTTCCCACCGTCTCGAAGAGCTGGCCCGCGTAGCGCAGCGGATTGCCGTGCTGCGTGACGGCAATCTGGTCTGCGTCGAGCCGATGGCCAATTACAACAGCGAGCAACTGGTTACGCTGATGGTTGGTCGTGAACTGGGCGAACATATCGACATGGGGCCGCGCAAGATTGGTGCTCCGGCTCTGACTGTCACGGGTCTGACTCGCTCCGACAAAGTGCGCGATGTCTCGTTCGAAGTGCGTGCCGGCGAGATCTTTGGGATTTCCGGATTGATCGGGGCAGGGCGCACAGAGCTGCTGCGACTGATCTTCGGCGCAGACATTGCCGACAGCGGCAGCATTGCACTCGGCTCGCCGGCCAAAGTGGTCAGCGTACGCTCGCCGGTCGATGCGGTGAGTAACGGTATCGCGTTGATAACCGAGGATCGCAAAGGTGAAGGCCTACTGCTCAGTCAGTCGATCAGCGCCAACATCGCGCTCGGCAACATGCCGGAAATTTCCAGTGGCGGGGTCGTCAACAACGGCGACGAAATCGCTCTGGCGCAGCGTCAGATCGACGCCATGCGTATCCGCAGTTCGAGTCCGACACAACTGGTTTCAGAGTTGTCCGGTGGCAACCAGCAGAAAGTCGTGATCGGCCGCTGGCTGGAACGTGACTGTTCGGTGCTGCTGTTCGACGAGCCGACCCGTGGTATCGACGTCGGTGCCAAGTTCGACATTTATGCCTTGCTCGGCGAACTGACGCGTCAGGGCAAAGCGCTGGTGGTGGTATCCAGTGACCTGCGTGAACTGATGCTGATCTGCGACCGGATCGGCGTGCTTTCGGCGGGGCGCTTGATCGACACTTTCGAGCGCGACAGCTGGACCCAGGATGACTTGCTTGCCGCCGCGTTCGCCGGCTACCAAAAACGTGATGCGTTGCTCAATGAAGCGGCGCCTAGGGATCTCCCATGAAAACTGCATCTCCTGCCGGCAAACGTGGTGGCAACTTCTATGGCCTGGGCACTTATCTGGGCCTGGCCGGTGCCTTGCTGGCGATGATTGCGCTGTTCTCGGTCTTGAGCAGCCACTTTCTGTCCTATAACACCTTCAGTACATTGGCCAACCAGATTCCCGATCTGATGGTGCTAGCGGTCGGTATGACCTTCGTGTTGATCATCGGCGGCATCGACCTTTCGGTGGGGTCGGTTCTGGCACTCGCCGCTTCGACGGTCAGTGTCGCCATTCTTGGCTGGGGCTGGGGCGTGTTGCCGTCAGCATTGCTCGGCATGGCGGTGGCGGCACTGGCCGGTACGGTCACTGGTTCGATCACTGTGGCCTGGCGGATTCCATCGTTCATCGTCTCTCTGGGTGTGCTGGAAATGGCTCGGGGCCTGGCCTATCAGATGACCGGGTCGCGCACTGCCTACATCGGCGACTCGTTTGCCTGGCTGTCGAACCCCATCGCGTTCGGTATCTCGCCGTCGTTCATCATTGCCTTGCTGGTGATCATCATTGCCCAAGCCGTTCTGACCCGTACCGTGTTCGGTCGCTACCTGATCGGCATCGGCACCAACGAAGAGGCGGTGCGTCTGGCGGGGATCAATCCGAAACCCTACAAGATTCTGGTGTTCAGCCTGATGGGCCTGCTGGCCGGTATCGCCGCGCTGTTTCAGATTTCCCGTCTGGAAGCTGCTGACCCGAACGCCGGTTCCGGTCTGGAGCTGCAAGTGATCGCCGCGGTGGTGATCGGCGGTACCAGCCTGATGGGCGGGCGTGGCTCGGTGATCAGCACATTCTTTGGCGTACTGATCATCTCGGTACTGGCGGCGGGTCTGGCGCAGATCGGCGCGACCGAACCGACCAAACGAATCATCACGGGTGCGGTCATCGTGATCGCGGTGGTGCTCGATACTTATCGCAGTCAGCGCGCCAGTCGCCGGGGCTAAGACATGGCAACGATCAAGGACGTGGCAGCCCTCGCGGGAATTTCCTACACGACGGTGTCGCATGTGGTCAACAACACGCGGCCGGTCAGTCAGGAAGTGCGGCTGAAAGTCGAGGCGGCGATCAAGAGCCTCGACTATGTGCCGAGTGCGGTAGCGCGCTCGCTGAAGGCCAAGACCACTGCAACCATTGGCCTGCTGGTGCCGAACAGTCTCAACCCGTACTTTGCGGAGTTGGCGCGGGGTATCGAGGATTATTGCGAGCGTAACGGCTACTGCGTGATCCTCTGCAACTCCGACGACAACCCCGATAAGCAGCGCAGCTATTTGCGCGTATTGCTGGAGAAACGCATCGACGGTTTGATCGTCGCCTCCGCTGGCGGTGACAGCGGTCTGGCGCAGGGGTTGGCCGGAGTGAAAACGCCGATGGTCATCGTCGACCGTGGTCTCGACGGTGTCGATGCCGATCTGGTGCGCATCGACCACGAATACGGCGCTTACCTCGCCACCCGGCACTTGCTCGAATTGGGGCATCGCGACATCGCCACCATTGGCGGTCCGGCCAGTACCAGTGTGGCGCAGATGCGTCAGGCCGGATATTGCCGGGCGCTGAAAGAAGCGGGCATCGAAGTGCGACAAGCGCGCATGCTGGAAAGTGATTTCACCAGTACCGGCGGCTACAACGCGGCAGCGATTCTCCTCGAGAGCAATCCACCGAGCGCGATCTTTGCCGGTAACGACATGATCGGTATCGGTGTGCTGCGTGCGGCGGCGGAACGTAATGTCCGCGTGCCGAGCGAGTTGTCGGTGATCGGTTTCGACGATATCCAGATGAGTCGTTACGTGTATCCGGCACTCACCACGGTGGGGCAATCGATCCTGCAACTGGGTGAGATGGCCGCCGAAGTGCTGTTGCGAAGGATCGCTACGCCGACTCTGGGTACCGATCAGCGGATCGTGACCCCGAGTATTGTCTTGCGCGAATCGACCGCCCCGTTGTCCGGCGTGTTCACCGAGTACCGCTGAAACCGAATTGACGAGTAATGATGTATGCCAGCAAATGTAGTGGTAATAGGCAGCCTGAACATGGATCTGGTGACCCGGGCGCCACGGCTGCCCGTAGGTGGTGAAACGCTGATCGGTCATTCATTTGCCACGGTTTCCGGCGGCAAGGGCGCCAATCAGGCGGTGGCCGCCGCGCGATTGGGCGCGCAGGTGGCGATGGTCGGTTGCGTTGGCAATGACGACTATGGCGTGCAATTGCGTAACGCCCTATTGGCCGAGCAGATCGATTGTCAGGCAGTGAGTACAGTCAATGACTCCAGCGGCGTGGCGCTGATCGTGGTCGATGACAACAGTCAGAACGCGATTGTCATTGTCGCCGGCGCCAACGGTGCCATGACGCCCACAGTGATCGATCGGTTTGATGCGGTGCTGCAAGCCGCCGACGTGATCATCTGCCAGCTCGAAATTCCCGATGCCACGGTCGGTCATGCGCTCAAGCGTGCGCGTGCACTGGGCAAAATCGTCATCCTCAATCCGGCGCCGGCCAGTCGTCCGCTGCCGGCAGACTGGTTTGCCGCGATTGACTACCTGATCCCCAATGAGAGCGAAGCGACCGCGTTGAGCGGGTTGCCGGTGGACTCGCTGGAAAGCGCAGAAAGTGCCGCCAGCCAACTGATCGCCATGGGTGCGGGTAAAGTCATCGTTACCCTCGGCGCTCAAGGTTCGCTGTTCGCTAACGGCCAGAGCTTTGAGCATTTTCCGGCACCGAAAGTGAAGGCTGTCGACACCACCGCCGCCGGAGACACTTTTGTCGGTGGCTTTGCGGCGGCGCTGGCAAATGGCAAGTCCGAGGCTGAAGCGATTCGCTACGGGCAGATCGCCGCCGCGCTGTCAGTAACTCGTGCCGGCGCGCAACCGTCCATTCCAACCCAATCCGACGTACAGGCCTTTAAACCCGCATGAAAAAGACTCCTCTGCTTAACGTCGCACTGTCGCGGCTGATCGCATCCCTGGGCCATGGCGACATGGTGGTCATTGGTGATGCCGGGCTGCCAGTGCCGCCGGGTGTCGAGCTGATTGATCTGGCGCTGACCCATGGCGTTCCGGATTTCGTCAGCACCCTGAAAGTCGTGCTCAGCGAGATGCAGGTGGAAAGCCATGCGCTGGCCAAAGAAATCTTCGACAAGCAACCGTCCGCACTGACTGCGCTGGACGCGTTGAATGAAGAGGGCGCTCTGGGCCGTCGCGATCTGCTCAGTCACGAGCAATTCAAGGTTCTCAGCCGACAGGCTCGGGCGATTGTTCGTACAGGTGAATGCCAGCCGTACTGCAATATCGTCCTCGTCGCCGGGGTTACATTCTGATTTTCGATTCCACATGCACAAGGAATGCGCCATGCAACGCTATGCTCAGAAACTGCATCAACTCATCCGGGGTTTACTGCTTTTGTCCGTAATCACTGCGACCGGCGCTCAGGCGGCGGAAAAAATCGACCTGATCATCGATACCGATCCTGGGGCCGACGACGTGGTCGCCCTGTTGTTCGCGCTGGCCTCGCCGGAAGAACTGAACATTCGCGCGCTGACCACCGTCGCCGGTAATGTGCGCCTCGACAAGACTTCGCGTAACGCGCGCCTGGCTCGCGAGTGGGCAGGGCGCGAAGACGTACCGGTTTATGCGGGTGCGCCAAAGCCGCTGATGCGCACGCCGATTTACGCCGAGAACATCCATGGCAAGGAAGGCCTGTCGGGTGTCACCGTGCACGAACCGAAAAAGGGTCTGGCTGAAGGCAATGCGGTCAACTACCTGATCGATACGCTGAAAAAAGCCAAGCCGCACAGCATCACGATCGCCATGCTCGGTCCGCAGACCAACCTGGCATTGGCGCTGATCCAGGAACCTGAAATTGTTCAGGGCATCAAGGAAGTGGTGATCATGGGTGGTGCGCACTTCAACGGCGGCAACATCACCCCGGTGGCTGAATTCAACCTGTTTGCTGACCCGCAAGCGGCCGAAGTCGTGCTGAAAAGCGGCGTGAAACTGACCTACCTGCCACTGGACGTGACCCACAAGATTCTCACCAGTGACGCGCGACTGAAGCAGATCGCGGCGCTGAACAACAACGCGAGCAAGATTGTCGGCGACATCCTCAATGAGTACATCAAAGGCGACATGGAGCACTACGGTATTCCGGGCGGCCCGGTGCATGACGCTACCGTTGTGGCCTATCTGCTCAAGCCGGAACTGTTCGCCGGTCGTTCGGTGAATGTCGTGGTGGATAGTCGTGAAGGGCCGACTTTCGGTCAGACCATCGTCGATTGGTACGATGGCCTGAAAGCGCCGAAGAACGCCTTCTGGGTGGAAAACGGCGACGCGCAAGGCTTCTTTGATTTGCTGACCGAGCGCCTGAAACGTTTGAAATAAGGCTGAAACCCGCAGGTGCCAATCTGCGGGTTTTTATTCTCTCTCGGTATCCAGTGTGACCTTGTGGTCGTGCTGATACCGCTCGAACACTTGAGCGATAAACGTTTGTGCGCCCTGTGTTCCCATCGTCTTGACCAGCAGGTCGATGCTGATCAACGCCAGCTCCTCCGAACTGCCCGGGCTATATGAGCTGTGCCCCTTCGGCCACAGGACTTTGATGTCGGCGGTGATGCTTACGGTGCTCATGAGTGCGCTCGAAGAGTCGGGAATGTATGAGAGCGAGTTAACCATTTTGTCGGGCATTTGGCACTGCGACTTAGGCATGAGCGGAGCGCTATGCGACACTTGGTCTTTTAAAGGCTCGCAAGGATTTTGCTGTGCAGATCGATTTGAATACCCCTGACGGCCTCACGCTCGATGCGGTGCGCCAATTGCTCGCTTCGGCTAGCGATGACGAACACACGCAGCTGCGCGTGACCAAGGGCGGTATCGCTTACATTTCTTCCGGCGTTACCGGTGGGCAGGATATCGACGGTTTGCTGTTTCGCCTGGAAACCTGGGCCAAGGGCTCGGGCTACGTGGGCAATGTCGCGGCCAGTGACGAGGTGTGGGTGATACAGATTTTCAATGCGCTGAAGGACAACTGGCCGAATCCGCCGTATGACTACATCGACGTCTACTGAGCGCCGTTAATATTCAGTCACGATTGATTGCTGAAGTGACGCATGCCGCTCAGGCACACTCGGCGTTTTTCCGGTCGTGGGGCGGGGTGATGGCCTTGGCCGTGAAACCAAATGCCGGAACGGCGGTCGCACGATCTCAGCTTAACCATTTTGAAAACAAGGAGGCTTCATGCCTTTGAAGTTCGCGACACTGGGTGCACTTATGGCCGCTGCCATGTTGGCCGGTTGCAGCACGACCTCCAGCGAGTCGGCAAAGGAAACTGCGGCGACCGAAGCCGGTCACAGCCGCTGTGAAGCAACGGCGGCGGAATTCGCCATCGGCGAGAAAGCTTCACCAGAGTTGCTGGAGCAAGCACGCAACAAAGCCGGGGCGCAAAATGCCCGCTTTCTCAAGCCGAACGACATGATCACGCTTGAGTACCGCTCCGATCGCTTGAATCTGAACACCGACAACAATCTGGTGATCACACGCGTCAACTGCGGCTGATCAGCGAAGGCTTTTGTTGCAGACATAAAAAACCCCGTCACATGGACGGGGTTTTTTTAGTGCGCGCAGAAATTACTCTGGGCGAACCTGTGCAGCTTGCATACCCTTTTGGCCTTTCTCAGCCACGAAGGAGACGGTCTGGCCTTCTTTCAGGCTTTTGAAACCGTCGGATTCGATAGCTTTGAAGTGTACGAACAGGTCGTCACCGCCACCTTGAGGAGTGATGAAGCCGAAGCCTTTTTCATCGTTGAACCACTTAACGGTGCCGGTTTGGCGATTAGACATGGTGTATCTCCAAGAAACATATATTTTTCAGTACTGTGCTGCTCAGGCCAACTGGGCACACCGGGATATCATAGTCGAAATGTTCGCTTTGGTAGCCCCCCGGACGTGCTGTTTGCCAATCAGTCGTGTTTTCTTTACTGTCTATTTCGGCTGAAAGCCCCGGTTTACAAGGCTTTGCGCGGAACGTAAAGACAATAAAAAAACCTGTAAAACCTGCATAAATCGTCCGAAAAGGCTCAAATTCAGCCCTTTTTAGCGGCGTTGAGCCGACTCAGAATGCTTTTTCGATCACTTTTTCGCCGGGGTGTTTGCCTTGCATTTGGCGATTTGGCCCAGCGCTTTCTGCTGCAATTCAGGAGTGGCTTTGTTGTCCATCAGCGCCTGAATGTCGCTCGCTGGATAAGACTTGATGGCATCAGCGCCACAAGCGCAGTGCGATTTGGCCGCAGCAGCGCCAATTTGCGGAGTCGCCGCCTGGGTGCACTGGGCCATGTACTTCTCACGCTCGCCCTTAGGCCAGTCGGCGTGGGCACTCAGCGGCAGCAACATAACGATAGGGGCGACGACGGCGAACAGGGTATTCAGACGCATGCGAGGATGCTCCTTGTGGGTCAATGTCTTGTTATCTGAGGGCTGAAGGGGCCATCAAGTTCAGCACTCTGGCATAAAAACAGACGATTTGCCTTGTGATCAAACAGAGGCATAAGTGACCGCTCATCTGTGCTAGCATGCCGGGCTCAAGCGTTCTCAGGCTCCGGATGACCTACAGTCCCGGCAGCGGTCGACGTGCGAATAATTCGATTTGAATCCCAGTCACTCTGGTTCGGTTTTCCGGTTGGCCGCAAGGCTCCTGCCGCTGTAAGGCAGGCGTTCGTCATTGAATGGCCTGGATCGGATCTTGTACTGGCTCATCCCAACCCACGTGACCTTTGGTAGGGGTCACCACTAGGAGAGGAGGCGCCATGCCAACTATTACTCTTCCCGACGGCAGTCAACGTTCATTCGATCACCCGGTTTCCGTAGCCGAGGTCGCCGCATCCATTGGTGCCGGTCTGGCCAAAGCCACCCTGGCCGGCAAGGTCAATGGCCAACTGGTCGACGCCAGCGACATCATCAGCAGCGACGCGACCCTGCAAATCATCACGCCAAAGGATGAAGAGGGGCTGGAGATCATTCGCCACTCTTGCGCTCACCTGGTGGGTCATGCGGTCAAACAGTTGTACCCGACTGCGAAAATGGTCATCGGTCCGGTCATCGACGAAGGCTTCTATTACGACATCGCCTTCGAACGTCCTTTCACTCCGGACGACATGGCCGCTATCGAACAGCGCATGCAGCAGCTGATCGAGAAAGATTACGACGTCATCAAGAAAGTCACTCCGCGCGCCGAAGTGATCGAAGTGTTCAAGGCCCGTGGCGAAGACTACAAGTTGCGCCTGGTCGAGGATATGCCGAACGAACAGGCCATGGGCCTGTACTATCACGAAGAATACGTCGACATGTGCCGCGGTCCGCACGTGCCGAACACACGCTTCCTGAAATCCTTCAAGCTGACCAAGCTGTCCGGTGCCTACTGGCGCGGCGACGCCAAGAACGAGCAATTGCAGCGCGTTTACGGCACCGCCTGGGCAGACAAAAAGCAGCTGGCGGCTTACATCCAGCGCATCGAAGAAGCTGAAAAGCGCGATCACCGCAAGATCGGCAAGCGTCTGGGCCTGTTCCACACCCAGGAAGAATCCCCGGGCATGGTGTTCTGGCATCCGAACGGCTGGACTCTGTACCAGGTGCTCGAGCAGTACATGCGCAAGATCCAGCGCGACAACGGCTACCTTGAGATCAAGACTCCTCAAGTCGTTGACCGCAGCCTGTGGGAGAAATCCGGGCACTGGGCCAACTACGCCGACAACATGTTCACCACTCAGTCGGAAAACCGCGACTACGCCATCAAGCCGATGAACTGCCCTTGCCACGTGCAGGTGTTCAACCAAGGCCTGAAGAGCTACCGCGAGCTGCCGATGCGTCTGGCCGAGTTCGGTGCCTGCCACCGTAACGAGCCGTCGGGTGCGCTGCACGGCATCATGCGCGTACGTGCGTTCACTCAGGACGACGCCCACATCTTCTGCACCGAAGAGCAGATGCAGGCTGAATCCGCTGCATTCATCAAGCTGACCATGGACGTTTACCGCGACTTCGGCTTCACCGATGTCGAGATGAAACTGTCCACTCGTCCGGAAAAACGCGTCGGTTCCGACGAGCTGTGGGATCGCGCTGAGGCAGCACTGGCTGCAGCCCTTGATTCTGCGGGCCTGCCGTACGATCTGCAGCCGGGTGAGGGTGCGTTCTACGGTCCGAAGATCGAGTTCTCGCTGAAAGACTGCCTTGGTCGGGTCTGGCAATGTGGTACTCTGCAGCTCGATTTTAACCTGCCTGTCCGTTTGGGCGCTGAATACGTCTCCGAAGACAACAGCCGCAAACACCCAGTGATGTTGCACCGTGCGATCCTCGGTTCCTTCGAGCGTTTCGTCGGGATTCTGATCGAGCACTACGAAGGTGCGTTCCCTGCCTGGCTCGCGCCAACGCAGGCAGTGATCATGAATATCACTGATAAACAGGCAGATTTTGTTGCAGAAGTTGAAAAAACTCTCAACGAAAGCGGATTTCGTGCCAAGTCCGACTTGAGAAATGAAAAGATCGGCTTTAAAATCCGCGAGCATACTTTGCTCAAGGTTCCCTATCTCTTGGTAATCGGAGATAAGGAAGTCGAGATGCAGACTGTCGCTGTGCGTACTCGTGAAGGTGCTGACCTGGGCTCGATGCCCGTCGCCCAGTTCGCTGAGTTTCTCGCGCAAGCGGTTTCCCGGCGTGGTCGCCCAGATTCGGAGTAATTATTATTAAGCGTGAAATGAGACAAGATAAACGAGCTGCACCGAAAGCCCCGATCAACGAGAATATCTCGGCACGCGAGGTTCGGTTAATTGGGGCTGAAGGTGAACAGCTTGGGATTGTGTCAATTGAAGACGCGCTTCTTAAGGCTGAAGAGGCCAAACTGGATTTGGTGGAAATTTCCGCCGATGCAGTACCCCCTGTTTGCAAACTGATGGACTACGGCAAATCGATCTTCGAGAAGAAGAAACAGGTTGCCGCAGCCAAGAAAAACCAGAAGCAGATTCAGGTTAAAGAAATCAAGTTTCGTCCAGGGACGGAGGAAGGGGATTACCAGGTAAAACTGCGCAACCTGGTACGTTTCCTGAGTGATGGGGACAGGGCCAAGGTATCCTTGCGATTCCGCGGCCGTGAGATGGCCCACCAGGAGCTGGGGATGGAACTCCTCAAGCGGGTTGAAGCTGACCTGCTCGAGTACGGTTCGGTCGAACAGCATCCTAAGATGGAAGGACGCCAGCTGATCATGGTCATCGCCCCGAAAAAGAAGAAGTAATCAACAGGGCACGGCAGGCCTTCTGATTATGTTTATCAACTGAATGCGGAGTATCCGAACATGCCAAAAATGAAAACCAAAAGTGGTGCTGCTAAGCGGTTTCTGAAAACTGCTAACGGTATCAAGCACAAGCACGCTTTCAAGAGCCACATCCTGACTAAAATGTCGACCAAGCGTAAGCGTCAACTGCGCGGTAGCAGCTTGCTGCATCCGTCTGACGTGGCAAAAGTCGAGCGCATGCTGCGCCTTCGTTAATTTTAGTCAAGAATAGAGGAAGTAACTCATGGCTCGTGTAAAGCGTGGCGTCATTGCCCGTAAGCGTCACAAAAAAATTCTGAAACTTGCTAAAGGCTACTACGGCGCACGCTCCCGCGTATTCCGTGTTGCCAAGCAAGCGGTAATCAAGGCAGGCCAATACGCCTACCGTGACCGTCGTCAGAAAAAACGTCAGTTC
The DNA here is from genome assembly GCF_059429415.1 of Pseudomonas sp. CH61. Lineage (NCBI taxonomy): Bacteria > Pseudomonadati > Pseudomonadota > Gammaproteobacteria > Pseudomonadales > Pseudomonadaceae > Pseudomonas > Pseudomonas sp. CH61. The sequence continues at coordinate 1,501,462 of NZ_CM182098.1, forward strand.
CGCGCTCTGTGGATCGCTCGTATCAACGCTGGTGCTCGTGTTAACGGTCTGTCCTACAGCCGTTTCATCGCTGGCCTGAAAAAAGCGTCCATCGAGATCGACCGTAAGGTTCTGGCTGATCTGGCAGTGAACGAAAAAGCGGTGTTTGCTGCGATTGTCGAGAAAGCTAAAGCCACCTTGGCTTAAGTACCCCCGACAATCACCCGGTCTCACTTCCGTGGGGCCAGGTGGTAAACGTCTTAAATAGGGGAAGAGCCTTCAAGCTCTTCCCCTATTTTGTATCTGGAGTCTGTACATGGAAAACCTGGATGCGCTGGTCTCTCAAGCACTAGAGGCTGTGCAAAGCGCTGAAGATATCAATGCCCTGGAGCAAATCCGGGTTCAATACCTTGGCAAAAAGGGTGAATTGACTCAGGTGATGAAGACCCTGGGGAATTTGCCGGCAGAAGAGCGTCCGCAAGTCGGCGCCCTGATCAACGTTGCCAAGGAACGTGTTACAGGCGTTCTCAATGCGCGCATGGCTCTGTTTGAAGAAGCCGAACTGGCTGCCAAACTGTCTGCCGAATCCATTGACGTGACATTGCCGGGCCGTGGCCAGACCTCCGGTGGTCTGCATCCGGTGACCCGGACTCTGGAACGTGTCGAGCAGTTCTTCACCCGCATCGGCTACGGCATTGCCGAAGGCCCTGAGGTCGAAGACGACTATCACAACTTTGAAGCGCTCAACATCCCAGGCCATCACCCGGCCCGGTCGATGCATGACACCTTCTATTTCAACGCCAACATGCTGCTGCGCACTCATACCTCGCCGGTACAGGTCCGCACCATGGAATCGAAACAGCCGCCGATCCGCATCGTCTGCCCAGGCCGCGTGTATCGCAGCGACTCCGATATCACCCACTCGCCGATGTTCCACCAGGTCGAAGGCCTGCTGGTTGATCGCGACATCAATTTTGCCGATCTCAAAGGCACCATCGAAGAATTCCTGCGGGTGTTCTTCGAAAAAGAGCTGGCCGTACGTTTTCGCCCTTCGTACTTCCCGTTCACCGAGCCGTCCGCTGAAGTCGATATGGAATGCGTGATGTGCAGCGGTAAAGGCTGCCGTGTCTGCAAGCAGACTGGCTGGCTGGAAGTGATGGGCTGCGGCATGGTTCACCCGAACGTGTTGCGCATGTCCGGCATTGATCCGGAAGAGTTCTCCGGTTTTGCTTTCGGCATGGGTGTCGAGCGTCTGGCCATGCTCCGTTACGGCGTAAACGACTTGCGTCTGTTCTTCGACAACGACTTGCGGTTCCTCGCGCAATTTCGCTAGTCGTAACGAATTCTTAGGAGAGCAGGATGAAATTCAGTGAACAATGGCTGCGTGGCTGGGTTAGCCCGCAGGTAAATCGCGACGAGCTGGTTGCTCGTCTGTCGATGGCTGGCCTGGAGGTCGATAGCGTGACCCCGGCCGCCGGTGTATTCAGCGGCGTGGTGGTGGGCGAGGTGCTAAGCACCGAGCAACACCCTGATGCCGACAAGTTGCGCGTGTGCCAGGTCAGCAATGGCGCGGAAACCTTTCAGGTCGTGTGCGGAGCGCCAAACGTGCGTCCGGGTCTGAAGATTCCGTTCGCCATGATCGGTGCCGAACTGCCGGGCGACTTCAAGATCAAGAAGGCCAAGCTCCGTGGCGTCGAGTCCAACGGCATGCTCTGCTCGCAAGCCGAGTTGCAGGTCGGTGAAGGCAATGACGGTCTGATGGAACTGCCGGCCGATGCGCCGGTGGGCGAAGATTTCCGTGTGTACCTGGATCTGGAAGACGCCAGCATCGAGGTCGACCTGACCCCGAACCGCGGCGACTGCCTGTCCCTGGCCGGTCTGGCCCGTGAAGTCGGCGCGCTGTACGACGCGCCGGTCACCCGTCCGGTGGTCATGAGCATTCCTGCCGTGCACGACGAAGTGCGTTCGGTAGAAGTGCTGGCATCAGCGGCATGCCCACGTTACCTGGGGCGCGTTATCCGTAACGTTGATCTGTCCAAGCCGACACCGCTGTGGATGGTTGAACGTCTGCGCCGCGCCGACGTGCGCAGCATCGACGCTGCCGTCGACATCACCAACTACGTGATGCTCGAGCTGGGCCAGCCACTGCACGCCTTCGATCTCGCCGAAATCAACGGCGGCATCCGTGTGCGCATGGCGGAAGAGGGCGAGAAGCTGGTACTGCTCGACGGTCAGGAAGTCAGCCTGCGTAGCGATACGCTGGTGATTGCCGACCACACCCGCGCGCTGGCGATTGCCGGTGTCATGGGTGGTGAGCACAGCGGTGTGTCCGCGACCACTCGCGACGTATTCCTGGAATCCGCATTCTTCGACCAGATCGCTGTCGCTGGCAAGGCTCGGTCCTACGGTCTGCACACCGATGCGTCGCACCGCTACGAGCGTGGCGTCGACTGGCAACTGGCCCGTGAAGCCATGGAGCGCGCCACTGGCCTGCTGCTGGACATTACTGGCGGCGAAGCCGGCCCGATCATCGAGACCGTCAGCGAGCAGCATCTGCCGTCGATCGCACCGATCACCCTGCGTTCCCAGCGCATCACCCAGATGCTCGGTATGGAAATGGATTCCGCGCAGGTCAAGCGTTTGCTCGGCGGTCTGGGTCTAGGTATTGCTGCCGATGGCGAAGGCCAGTGGCGTGTAGAAGTGCCAAGCCATCGCTTCGACATCAGTCTGGAAGTCGATCTGATCGAAGAACTGGCGCGTCTGTACGGCTACAACCGTCTGCCGGTTCGTTACCCGCAAGCGCGTCTGGCGCCGCAAGCCAAAGCAGAAGCGCGTAGTGATCTGCCGGAGCTGCGCCGTCTGCTGGTGGCTCGTGGTTATCAGGAAGCGATCACTTACAGCTTCATCGATCCGCGTCAGTTCGAGCTGTTCAACCCGGGCGTTGAGCCGTTGTTGCTGGCCAATCCGATCTCCAATGACATGGCGGCCATGCGTTCGTCGCTGTGGCCGGGTCTGGTCAAAGCGCTGCAGCACAACCTCAACCGTCAGCAAGATCGCGTGCGTCTGTTCGAAAGCGGTCTGCGCTTCGTTGGTCAGCTGGAAGGCCTGAAGCAAGAGCCGATGCTGTCCGGTGTGGTTTGCGGTAGCCGTCTGCCAGAAGGCTGGGCACAAGGTCGCGACACCGTCGATTTCTTCGACGTCAAAGCTGACGTGGAAGCGGTGCTGGGCTTTGCCGGCGCACTGGATTCGTTCACCTTCACACCGGGCAAACACCCGGCGCTGCACCCGGGTCAAACCGCACGCATCGAGCGCGAAGGGCGTGAAGTCGGCTTCATCGGCGCCATCCACCCGGAATTGTCGAAAGCGCTGGGTCTGGATCGTCCAGTCTTCGTTTTCGAGCTGGTTCTGGCTGAAGTGGCACTCGGTAAAATGCCGAAATTCCACGAGTTGTCGCGCTTTCCTGAAGTGCGTCGTGACCTTGCACTGATTGCGCACAAAGACGTCGCGTCCGCAGCCGTACTGGACGTAATCCGTGAAAATGCAGGCGAATGGCTCACAGATCTCAGGCTGTTTGACGTGTATCAGGGTAAAGGTATTGATCCTGATAGAAAAAGCCTTGCAGTTGGCTTGACCTGGCAGCATCCATCGCGCACTCTTAATGACGATGAGGTGAATTCGACGACGCAAAATATCCTCACCTCGCTCGAACAAAGGTTGAACGCCACGTTAAGGAAGTGACGTATGGGGGCTTTGACGAAAGCTGAGATGGCGGAACGTCTGTATGAAGAGCTGGGCCTGAACAAGCGGGAAGCCAAGGAATTGGTCGAACTGTTTTTCGAGGAAATCAGGCACGCTCTTGAAGACAACGAGCAGGTCAAATTGTCCGGTTTCGGCAATTTCGACCTTCGGGACAAACGCCAGCGGCCTGGCCGCAACCCGAAAACGGGGGAAGAAATCCCGATCACGGCTCGCCGTGTGGTCACCTTTCGTCCAGGGCAGAAGTTGAAGGCCCGAGTTGAGGCTTATGCTGGAACCAAGTCATAACGACGAACTACCCGTCATCCCTGGCAAACGCTACTTCACCATCGGTGAAGTCAGCGAGCTGTGTGCCGTAAAGCCACACGTGCTGCGCTACTGGGAGCAGGAGTTTCCTCAACTCAACCCAGTCAAACGCCGCGGAAACCGCCGGTATTATCAGCGCCAGGACGTGCTGATGATCCGGCAAATCCGCGCGCTCCTTTACGATCAAGGTTTCACCATCGGCGGCGCACGCCTGCGTTTGTCCGGCGATGAAGCCAAAGACGACACGACCCAATACAAGCAGATGATTCGGCAGATGATTGCCGAATTGGAAGATGTACTGGTGGTTCTCAAGAAATAAAAAGCGGCGTTTGAATACTTCCAGTTTTCAAACGCTTGCGCTATATTCTTGAGCGTTCTTCGAGGTGGAGAGCGAGTTGCAAGACCAGTCGGGGCGTAGCGCAGTCCGGTAGCGCACTAGCATGGGGTGCTAGGGGTCGAGTGTTCGAATCACTCCGTCCCGACCATATTTTTCAATGACTTAGCCCAATCTGAAAAGGTTGGGCTTTTTCATGCTTGGGGAGTTTTGAGGGGGCATCCCGTTTCTCTCCTCAAGATAGTCGGCGGCAGTCCTCTCGAATTGATTGCCCTCGATGCGGACTCAGCCAACGGCTGCGTGGGTCATGCTGTCGTATACGCATGACTGCACCGATGCATGCTAGATGTCGATGAAAGCCATTACTCCCGATGCTAGACGACATTGCTTCTAGAGTGTCGCGTGGGCGCCAATAAAATCTCTTGCTCTACAACTTAGCACTTTCGAAATAGCGCTATAGTGCTGATGTTACTTTGTGGGTCTGGTATATAGAAGTATATAGGCCGTAAGTATCTTTGACGCCAAGAAATATCGAACTATAGTTTTTTTGCTGCAGACAAAATTCTATTTCTTGGATGATGAGGTGTTGCTAAATGGAAAGTAAAATTCATGCAAATAAGGGCTGGCAGCGTATCGGGAAAATTCCATCGGCAGGTAATCTTTATGCAGATGGTACATGGTGCTTCAATACTCGCGAGCGAGACGCCAGAACCTGTGATGCTAAAGGATATGGTGTAGGCAAGGGCAACTACTACATTATGAATATTGATAAGGGGGACAAGAAATATCCTTATAGCGGTGAGAAGGCAATAGTGGGGCAGGCAATATTTAGAGTCGGCGAGAATGGATCGCCAGAGGCGCTGGGTCTGCGAGGGGAGTTTAGGGGGGGGGAGGATGTGTGGATGATGATCAATGACACGTTCGACGGCCTTGATGACAATGACGGTTCCCTCCAACTCAGGTTTGTTCCGGCGGGAGGACGGTCGCTAGACCCGACAAACTCTCTCGGTGATCCCATCGGTACTCAATATCCAAAGGACACGTTCACGAACTAAGAATGATTGCGTGGTTCTTGGTGTTTCTATTCGTGCGGGATGATGATGTTCTCACGTTCCAATAGTTTTCGTTCGATTTAACTTTGCTGGCTGTGCAGTTGTTGGGTTTTTCTGGTGCTACAAATCAATAAAGTCGGGGGGTGGGGGCGAGCACAAACAGGAGGTGCCACTAAGCGACTATCAGAGTCACTCTGTCCCGTTCGTTTAATTCATTTAAAAGGCCAGTGCATTCTGTATTGGCCTTTTTAGTACGTGTCTCTTTATGATATGCCAGCGCGGCTAACTTGTAGTCATTGGCAATCACCATTGAAGATCAGGTACGGGTTGATTCTAAGCGTGAAACACCATTAAAAATCAGAGATCGCCTCTGTACGAGAACTGATGCCTTCCTCGACATCTGATTTCTCCCGTCTATGCGTAGTAGAGGCTCAGCGCAATCAGCTCAAACACAGCCACAAATACGCAGAACGCAACGAATCTTCGGGTAAACACCCGGCGAGGCTTTTCATAGCCTTGATAGTTACTGAATGCGCTGCAAAGGTTTCCCAGAAAATCAATAAAGTCCATCAATCCTGCATCCTCGCCTGCGTGCTTCATGCATTTAGAAAAGCCCTGGCACACGCCAAGGCTTTTTCGTTGCTGACGCCACCGCCAATAAATCTCAGGACGATCCAACCCTGTCGTCCCGCACCTGCATCAGTGCAAACCCCAGAAGATTCAGGCCTTTCCACAGATTCGGATCGTTCACGTCTGCGTGATCCTGCGCGAGCCCAATTCCCCAAATGGCATCAACCGGGCTCGCTTCGACAATGACCCGGGATCCGGTGCGCATCAGGAATTCGTTCAGTTCCGGATTTTGGGAAAACTTGGCTTGGTTTGCCTGGACGACGATGTCGTATCGGTGTTGCAGCCAGAGTCGGTCGTTGAACCCGCGCACTTTGCGGCCGAGGGCTTTGGCGGCGTTCGGGGTCGGGGCCTGGAGCACTTGTGCACGAATTTCCTGATCGTCGAACAACGCTGCCTTCTCGGCCATCATGAAGTGTTCGGCTGTCGGGTAGCGTTGCCCCTCGACAACGAATTCGGCTTCGTACCACTGGCTGAAGCACGAAGCCGTGACGGCGTCTTTGCTTCGCTGGTGTCCCCAGAAAAAAGTGAAATCCAGAGGCTCTCCAGCGTTGAAGCGAGCGCGTAGATCTTCGAGAAGTTTAGAGTCGTGCAATGAGATTTCCTCGGTAACTGACGTTCGACGTTACAGTTGCTGTGCGTGTCAGGGCAATACGCAATATTGCCCAGAGACTAATCCAATGGGCCCAAGACCTGGCGGTAGTGTTCTTCGCCTTGAGGCGTCTGCCGGGTCAGGCGGATTTCCAGGCCTTGGGGGTTTTCTTTGCGGTTGCCGCTGAGCTGGCGCCACCCCATCTGCGGTTCCCAGACGCGCACTTGCAGATCGCTGATTCTGTCGAGCACCGCCACTGCCTGTTTCGGCGCAGGCAGCGGGTAGCGATCACGTGGCGCGGCGGCGGCGCGGTACAGGGTTTGATCTTTCAACCACCAGCGCACGCGCTGCAAGCCGTTCTGCGAGGTGGCTGCACTGCGAATCACGTCAAGACGAAAGCTCTGGTCGTCGGCACTGCGCACGCTGATTGCCGCTGGCTGCCCGGATCGTTCGTCATCGTTGTCGTTCAACAGTGGTTCGCGCAGTTCGATGCTGGCGCGCAAGGCGATATCTCGTTCCAGTTGATGCAGCGTGCGCAGCAGTGCTTCGGTGTGTTCGGTGCTCGCCTGCAGGTGCGTGTCGGCGCGGCTCACGCTGTCCAGACCGCGCCAGGCAATCAGGCTGACGATCGCCATGAGCAGGATCGCGACCATCACTTCGATCAGGGTAAAACCCTCTTGCCGGTTATTCATGGCTGGTTGGCCAAGGTCAATTTGCCCGTGGCTGTGCGCTGCACGGTGAGCGTGTTCTGGCCGTCCGAGAGTTGCAGTTGCACGGGTGAATCGAACCACTCGGCGTTCAGTATCAGCGGCTGCCTGGGTGTCACTCGGACCTTCAGCGATGGCGTTTCCCAGTGACGAGGGCGCAGTTGCGGATCGGCGAGAAAGTGATCCAAGCCTGGGCCTTGTTCATTGCGACGACTGAAACGAAAGCCGTTTTTGTCCGCCAGCCAAGTGATCGGGCGTCCATCGGCCAGGGCTTCGGCATGGGCAATTTGCAGCAACTGGATCAAGCGATTGGCGTCCTTGCGCAGCAGTTGCGCTGGGTCAGGCTTGATACTCAGGCTGATGGCGGCGCTGGCAATACCGATGATGATCAACACCACCATCAATTCGATGAGGGTGAAGCCCGTTTGTCTGTCCTTGCTCATACCGCAACGTTCCTTCGTTGTGAATCCATCCTGGCGGATTCGAACCTTCAATCCGGATAGAAAAGCGAATGTTGTCCTGTAGACTGCGACGCAGGACAACAGGGAGGTTGGGTCTTGGCATTTACTTTTCGCTTATCCGCAATGCAGCTTGTGCAATCGGTGGCGCTGATCGCGGCGCTGGCAGGGGGACTGTTCTGGTCCGCGCTGTTGCTGACGCCGGCCGAATCCCACGTTCCGGCGGTGGACCCCCAAGTGTTGCCGACGCGCGCCGACACAGCGGCTTTGCAGTGGTTTTCCAACCAGCCGGCACCGTTGGATATCAAGGTTTCCGGAGTGCTGGCAGGGGCGCACGCCGCGGTGGCAATTCTAAGTCTCAACGACGGTCCGCCGCGCAGTTTTCTGGTGGGTGATCGCTTGACCCAGGGGGTGCGCGTGATAGCCATTGAGCAGGATGCAGTGGTCATTGAGCGTGGCGCGGAACAGAGCCGATTAAAAGTCAGCACGCTGCCAGACTCGCCATCGCTGCCTCGACTGACTCGACCCTGAGCAGCGTCATTGGCGCTTTTCCTGCGGCCGGCCGAGTAAGGTTTCGAGTCGCGCCAGGGGTGGTGCCTGACGTTCGCGATCGGAAACCAGCAGCGTCACGCGCATCAATCGTCCATCGGTGCTCGGCGTCACGTGTTGATCGCAGTGCAGTTGCAGGCGACCTTGATCACAGTCGAAGGTTTTCAGTCCCGGGGCAAAGTCTTCTTCCAGACGCAGTTCGGCGAGCCGGGTCTGCGCCGCCAGCAAAGCGATCGAGCGATCGCGCAACAGGCCATTGCTCTGGGTCATCAGCCCCGCAACGCGAACGGCCGCAGACATGGCCACGGCGATGATCGCCAAGGCCACCAGAACCTCGATGAGGGTGAAACCTCGCTCCTTGCGCAACGCTTCCATGCTTGTCTCTGCGGTTGAAACCGGCCCGCAGAATAACACCCGTCCTTTGGCGAATGTGCAGAAAAACAGTGCGTTAATGATTGTTGTACGATGACTGGCTTTTGTTACACTGCGCGCCGAATGTAATCATGCCAAGGAAGGTTGAAATGGATTTCGCGCGCGTCAAATCTCAGTCCGCAGACCGTCGAGGTCAGCAGGGTTTCACCCTGATCGAAATCATGGTGGTGGTGGTCATCCTCGGCATTCTGGCGGCGATGGTCGTGCCCAAGGTGCTCGACCGACCTGATCAGGCCCGAGCCACTGCGGCAAAACAAGACATCGCCGGCCTGATGCAGGCGCTCAAACTCTACCGCCTCGACCACGGCACTTATCCGACGCTGAATCAGGGGCTCAAGGTGTTGGTGGAGCGTCCGGCGGATGCGAAAAACAGCAACTGGCGCTCTTATCTGGAGCGCTTGCCCAACGACCCGTGGGGTCGTCCTTACAACTATCTGAATCCTGGCGCGAACGGTGAGATCGACATCTTCTCCCTCGGCGCAGACGGCCAACCCGACGGCGACGGCGTCAATGCCGATATTGGTTCCTGGCAGCTCTGAGAGCGGCCATGAAATCATCCTCGCCACAGGCGCAGAAGCAGCGCGGCATGGCCATTATCAGCGCCTTGCTGATTGCCGCCGTAGTTGCGGTGATTGCGGCTGGCATGCTCACCCGGCAGAGCGTCTTTACCCGTTCTCTTGAAGCGGAACAGTCCCGAGTGCAGGGCGCTGCGGCACTGTTGGCGGGGCTGGAGCTCAGTCGGCAACTGCTCAGGGACACGCGTCAACAGGACGCGCTGACCCGGCTCGATCAACCTTGGGCGCAGCCTGTCAAAAGCCATTTGTTGAATTCGCCGGGGGGCGGTTTCGAGGGGCGCATCGAGGATCAGCAGGGCAAGTTCAATTTGCGCAATTTACTCAGCAATGAGCGCGTCGATGGCGGACAGTTGCGCAGCTTCGAACGCCTCTGCGAAATGATCGGAATCGATGCTGCCCTCAGCCAGCGCATCAGTCAGCGAGTCATTGCCTCTTACCCGAGAATGCCCGACGTGCAAGCCGTCGGGCAAAGCATGGCGCAGACGGGTTTCGACGGCGTCCGTGCGACATCGCCGAGTGCGCGCCGAAGTCCCTTGCCGGCTACTCAGCCGATGTTGCGCAGCCTTGATGATTTACGTGGCCTCGAAGGCATGAACGAGGAGCTGCTTGGGCGTTTGAATCAGTATGTCAGCCTGATTCCGGCCAAGACCTGGGTCAACGGTAATACTGCCAGCGCCGAGGTATTGGTGGCGGTGGTGCCGGGTTTATCGCTGGCGCAGGCGAGGGCCGTGGTGGCGGAGCGCGATCGGGGCCAGTGGTTCATCAATCGCGGGGACTTCGTCAACCGTCTGCACTTGCCGCATCTGACCGTCGACGGACTGAACGTCGGCATCAGCAGCGATTGGTTTCTGCTGCGCGGACACGCGCGTCGTGACCAGCGCCGCGTCAGCCTGGATGCGTTGCTGCATCAACCCGCCGACGACCTGCCGAAAGTGGTCTGGTCGAGGCTCGGCGTATGACTCGCCTGCGCGTCGCCTTGCCGCCGCTGGCGGGTTTGACCTCAGACTCTGAGGTTGAATTTGCGCGCCTGGATCGGCACGACCAGGTCAGTCAGGTCGGTGTCAGTACGCTGTTGCTGATTGAGCAGGAGTCGCCGTTACAGCCCGTCGAGTTTTTTCTGCATCCGGCGGACAGCGTACTGACCAGTTTGCAGTTGCCACCGCTGGCGCCGGTGAAGATCGAGGCGGCGGTGAAGTGTGCCGCGCAGGCGCTGATTCTGGGTGGCACTGAACAGATGTACGTTGCACACAGTGCTCGTGAGGTCTCGGGGCAAGTGTCGCTGGCGTGGCTCGCGCAGGCATCTCTGGATCGTTTCGGGCTGTTATTGGCTCAGCACCGATTGAAGCTGCGAGGCCTTTACCCGGCACCTTATGCTTTGCCGGTGCCCGCGCAGGGGCAGGTCAGCGCGTGCGTGTTGGACGGGCAATTGCTGCTGCGCTTCAGCCGTGCGCAGGCTTCGGTAGAACCCTTGGCGCAGGAGCGTCTGGATGAACTCGTCACCAGTGGTCGCGGCTTGCAGTGGATCGGCGCGGATGCTCCTGCAACAGTCGTCGAACCACGACCTGCGGAGCAGCGCTGGTGTGGCGTTGCGCCGGGATGGGGGTTGCATGCAGGCATCGGCAAGGCTGCCGGACACACAATCGGTTGGGGCAGGGCAGCCTTCTGTTGTGCCTTGGCGATTGCGATCTGGGTGTCTGGGCTGAACCTTTACGCGGCCCGTGAAGTGACTCGGGGAGAGCAGCTCAAGGCGCAAATGAGCCAGCGGGTAAAGCAGGCTTTTCCAGAGTTACCGGTGATCCTCAATCCGTTGCAGCAGGCTCGCCAGCAACTGGCGGCTCGACACAATGGCGTGGCGGCCGACGCGAATCACGGGTTTGCCTACCTGGTGCAACACGCCGCGAGCGCGCTGCCGTTCATGGCGGGCAGCGTCCAGCGCATGACCTATGAGCAGGGGCGTTTGCAGTTGGAGTTGGCCGCCGACACTGCGCAGGCACCCGCCGATGGCGCATTGCCGGGAGCGCTGACGCAGGCCGGGTTGGTCGCCAGGCGCGAAGACAACGTGTGGATTTTCAGCCCGCAGATTGAGCCGGCAGCGGTTGAGGACGATGCCGTCATGGACAGCGACGATGAATAATCTACTGGCGATCTATCGGGCTCGCTGGCTGCTGCTGCGAGCACAGATTCATCGGCATTGGGCGCCGCTGACCTTGCGCGAAAAACGCCTGGTCGCGGGCACCGCATTGATGTTGGGGGGCGTGCTGATCTGGCTGCTGCTCGTCCAGCCACCGCTGAAAAAGATTGAGCATTGGCAGACCGAAACGCCGAAGTTGCGTGGCCAGGCCGAAGCGCTGGATCTGTTGTTGCGCGAGGTGGCGACAGCGCCCATCGGACAAAACTTCGAGCGGTCATTGCAGCAATCTCTCGATGGCAGCGGGCTGCTTGGTCACTACCAATTGCAGGCAATTGGCACCGCTTGGCAGTTGACGTTCGAGGATGCGCCCGCTGATGCCGTCATCAGTTGGCTGTTAATCCACCCCGTGCAGTTTTCACTTGAAGTGGTCGAGGCTCGTTTGCAGCGTGCAGACGCAGCCAAGGTCGACGATACGGCCGGCACTTTGTCAGGCACCGTTCGCATGGATCAGGCGCTGGGCGCTAAGGAAGCTTCATGAAGGGGTCAGGATCCAAACCGGCACGTCTGGCGTTGCCGATGCTGCTGATGGCGTTGAGCGCGTGCAGCAACACCACCACGCCGCAGAATCAGCCGCCGTTGCTGGTCGACAGTGAACTCGGGCGGCCGCTGGCCAACACCCAGCGTAGCGGCGATGCGGTGCTCGATCGCGAACGTGCGCAGGCTCAGGCGCGACCTGTGCCGAAGCCATTGCACAACATCACCAAGAGTGCGCGCAGTGGCGCGGCGGCGTCGGGCATTGCCTTGCCGAGTAATCCGTTGGGCGATCAACCGGTGACGCTGAATTTTGTCGACGCCGATATTCAAGCAGTGGTGCGGGCTCTGTCTCGTTCGACAGGCCAGCAGTTTCTCGTCGACCCTCGGGTCAAGGGTACGTTGACGCTGGTTTCAGAAGGTCAGGTACCGGCGCGGCAGGCGTACGACATGCTGCTGGCGGCGTTGCGCATGCAGGGTTTCAGTGTGGTTGATGTCGGCGGTGTCGCGCAGGTGGTGCCGGAGGCGGATGCGAAGTTGCTCGGCGGGCCGATTTACAGCGCCGACAAACCGGCCGGTAACGGCATGCTCACACGCACGTTTCGTTTGCAATATGAGAACGCGGTGAACCTGATTCCGGTGCTGCGGCCTATCGTTTCGCCGAACAATCCGATCAACGCCTATCCGGGCAACAACACCATCGTCATCACCGATTACGCCGAGAACCTGACCCGCGTTGCGCAGTTGATTGCGAGTATTGATTCGCCGAGTGCGATTGACACGGATGTGGTGCAAATTCAGAACGGCATCGCTGCCGACATTGCGCCGATGGTGGCGGATTTGCTCGATGCGCCGGGCAATGATCCGACGCAGAAAATCGCGGTGATTGGTGATCCGCGCTCCAACACCATCATCATTCGCGCTGGCAGCCCGGAGCGTACTGAGCTGGCGCGCAATTTGATTTACAAACTCGATAACGCGCAGAGCAATCCGAGCAATCTGCACGTGGTTTATCTGCGTAACGCGCAGGCGGCGAAACTGGCGCAGGCGCTGCGCGGTTTGCTGACGGGAGAGAGTGACAGCGGCACCAGTGACAGTGCGCGTTCGGTGCTCAGTGCGATGGGCGCAAGTACCGGCGGTAGTGCTGGGCAGAACGGCCAGAGCGGTACGCAAACCAGCGGCACGACATCGACCAGCAATAGCAGCGGCAGTACCGGTGGCAGTTACGCACAAGGCAGTGGCGGCACCAGTAGTAGCGGTAATCAGGCGAGCGAACAGAACGTCGCCTTCAGTGCCGGCGGCGTGACCATTCAGGCTGACGCGACTACCAACACCTTGCTGATTTCTGCGCCGGAGCCGCTGTATCGCAACCTGCGCGAAGTCATCGATCTGCTCGACCAGCGTCGTGCGCAAGTGGTGATCGAAAGCCTGATTGTCGAAGTCGGCGAGGACGATGCCAGCGAGTTCGGCGTGCAATGGCAGACCGGCAACCTCGGTGGCAACGGCGTGATCGGTGGCGCGAATCTCGGTGGTTCGGGGATCAACACCAACGGCAAGACCAGCATCGATGTACTGCCGCAAGGTTTGAATCTGGGCTACGTCAACGGCACCGTCGATATCCCCGGCATCGGCAAGATTCTCGATCTGAAAGTGCTGGCCCGCGCGTTGAAGAGCAAGGGCGGCACCAACGTGCTGTCGACGCCGAACCTGCTGACCCTGGACAACGAGGCGGCGAGTATTTTTGTCGGCCAGACCATTCCGTTTGTCAGCGGCAGTTATGTGACGGGCGGCGGGGGCACCAGCAACAACCCGTTCCAGACCGTGACCCGGGAAGAGGTCGGTTTGAAGCTCAACGTGCGCCCGCAGATTTCTGAGGGCGGTACGGTCAAGCTCGACATCTATCAGGAGGTCAGCAGCATTGATGAGCGGGCTTCGGCCAGTGCCAATTCGGCGGGAATTGTCACCAACAAACGGGCGATCGACACCAGTATTTTGCTCGACGACGGCCAGATCATGGTCCTTGGCGGGTTGCTGCAGGACGGCTACAGCCAGAGCAATGACGCGGTGCCGTGGCTGGGCAGCTTGCCGGGCATTGGCGCGTTGTTTCGCAACGAGCGTCGAGCGATTACCAAGACCAACCTGATGGTGTTCCTGCGCCCGTACATCATTCGCGACAGCGAAGCGGGGCGCAGCATTACTCTTAATCGCTATGACTTCATGCGCCGCGCGCAAGGCGGTTTGCAGCCTGAACGCAGCTGGGCGATGCCGGACATGCAGGCGCCGCAGTTGCCGACGGCGGCGCAGGGTGTGCCGGCGATTATGCCCGCCTCAGGGCCGCGCGCGACGATCAAAGCGGTGCCCATCCAATGAGTTCGCTGCCCTACGCCTGGGCCAAGGCGCAGCGCATTCTGTTGTGCGATGGCGTGTTGACGGTGTGCCCGTCGACGCCGGGCTGGTCGATCAGCGAGGCGCGGCGTCAGTTTGGTGCGACCACGATTCAGCGGGTGCGCGATGACGAGCTCGATGGCTTGCTCGCCAGTGCTTACGCCGACACCGGTAGTGCGGCGGCAGTGGTCGGCGCTGCAGAAAACGAAGTCGACCTCGACCGGCTGATGCAGGACATGCCGGAAATCACTGACCTGCTCGACACTCAGGACGGCGCGCCGGTGATCCGCATGATCAACGCACTGCTGACCCAAGCCGCGCGCGATGAGGCCAGCGACATTCACATCGAGCCGTTCGAAACCCATTCGGTGGTGCGCTATCGGGTCGACGGAACCCTGCGCGATGTGGTCTCGCCGCGCAAGGCGTTACACGGTGCGTTGGTGTCGCGGATCAAGATCATGGCCCAGCTCGACATCGCCGAAAAACGGCTGCCGCAGGACGGTCGCATCGCCTTACGGGTGGCCGGGCGGCCGATCGATATTCGTGTTTCCACGGTGCCAACCGGACATGGCGAGCGTGTGGTGATGCGCCTGCTCGACAAACAGGCCGGGCGTCTGCATCTGGAAACGCTGGGCATGGACGCGCAGGTGTTGGCCAAACTCGATCATCTGATCCGCCAGCCCCACGGCATCGTCCTGGTCACCGGCCCCACCGGCAGCGGTAAAACCACCAGCCTCTATGCGGCACTGGCCCGGCTCGATGCGAGCACCAGCAACATCCTCACCGTCGAAGATCCGGTGGAATACGACTTGCCGGGGATCAGCCAGATTCAGGTGAATGCCAAAATCGACATGACTTTTGCCCTGGCGCTGCGAGCGATCCTGCGTCAGGACCCGGACATCATCATGATCGGTGAAATCCGCGATCTGGAAACCGCACAAATCGCGGTGCAAGCATCGTTGACCGGTCACTTGGTGTTGGCGACGCTCCACACCAACGACGCGGTGTCGGCAGTCAACCGCTTGATCGACATGGGCGTCGAACCGTTTCTGCTGGCCTCGTCGATGCTCGGGGTGCTCGCACAACGACTGGTGCGGCGCCTGTGCAATCAGTGCAAGCAGGAAGACCCGGCGGCGCCGGGAACGTGGCGCCCGGTCGGTTGCCCAGCGTGCAATCAAACCGGCTACAGCGGCCGCACCGGCATTCACGAATTGTTCTGCATCGACGACGACATCCGCACCCTGATTCACCAAGGGGCTGGGGAGCAGGCTCTGCGCGCATCAGCCGCCAAGGCCGGGATGTTCAGCTTGCGTGAGGACGGTGAACGCTGGATCCGCAGCGGCGCCACCGCGCCCGAAGAAATCCTCCGTGTGACACGGGATGCCTGATGAATCGCTATCGTTTTGAAGCCGCCGACGCCACCGGCAAGATCGAATCCGGGCATCTTGAGGCGGACAGCCAGGCTGCCGCGTTCACAACATTACGTGGGCGCGGTTTGACCGCTTTATCGGTGCACAAAGAAAGCAACGTCGCCCAGCACGGCGGCGGTGGACTGTTCAGCGCCAAGCTCTCGGACAACGATCTGGCGTGGGCCACGCGGCAACTGGCGAGTCTGCTCGGCGCGAGTCTACCGCTGGAAGCGGCGCTGAGTGCCACGGTCGAGCAGGCTGAGAAAAAGCACATCGCCCACACGCTCAGCGCCGTGCGCGCCGATGTGCGCAGTGGTATGCGTCTGGCGGAATCATTGGCGGCGCGACCACGGGATTTTCCCGAGATCTATCGCGCGTTGATTGCGGCGGGTGAAGAATCCGGCGATCTGGCGCAAGTGATGGAGCGGCTGGCGGATTACATCGAGGAACGCAACAACCTGCGTGGCAAGATTCTCACCGCGTTTATTTATCCGGGCGTGGTTGGGTTGGTGTCGATTGGCATTGTTATTTTCCTGCTCAGTTACGTGGTGCCGCAGGTGGTGAGCGCGTTTTCCCAAGCGCGGCAGGACTTGCCGGGGCTGACGTTGGCGATGCTCAATGCGAGTGATTTCATCCGCAGTTGGGGCTGGATGTGCGCGGGGATCATGGTCGGCGCGTTCTGGAGCTGGCGTTTGTATCTGCGTAACCCGGCGGCGCGTTTGAGTTGGCATCATCGGGTGCTGAAGTTGCCGTTGTTCGGGCGTTTCATCCTCGGTCTGAACACCGCACGTTTCGCCTCGACGTTGGCGATTCTCGGCGGCGCCGGTGTGCCATTGTTACGCGCACTGGAGGCGGCGCGGCAGACGCTGTCCAATGACCGCTTGAGCCTGAGCGTCACTGAGGCCACGGCCAAGGTGCGCGAGGGCGTGAACCTGGCGGCAGCGTTGCGGGTGGAAAATGTGTTTCCTCCGGTGCTGATTCACCTGATCGCCAGCGGCGAAAAAACCGGTTCACTGCCACCGATGCTGGAGCGCGCAGCGCAAACCCTGTCGCGGGATATCGAGCGGCGGGCGATGGGCATGACCGCGCTGCTGGAGCCGCTGATGATCGTAGTCATGGGCGGGGTGGTGCTGGTGATTGTGATGGCGGTGTTGTTGCCGATCATTGAGATTAATCAACTGGTCCAGTAGCCGGTTTTGATGGTGTCTGATCGGGCCCCTTCGCGAGCAGGCTCGCTCCCACAGGGTTCTGTGTTGTGAGGTAAATGGCATTCGATCATTGCGAGCACTGAGTTGATCCAGTAGTGGTGTCTTTGATGTTTTGGTGGTGTTTGGGCCGGCCCCTTCGCGAGCAGGCTCGCTCCCACAGGGTTCTGTGGTGTGAGGTAAATGGCATTCGATCATTGCGAGCACTGAGTTGATCCAGTAGTGGTGTCTTTGATGTTTTGGTGGTGTTTGGGCCGGCCCCTTCGCGAGCAGGCTCGCTCCCACAGGTTTCTGTGGTGTGAAGGAAATTGCATTAACAACATCACTCCCTGTGGGAGCGAGCCTGCTCGCGAAGGGGCCAGTCAGGGCAATGAATAATCCAGATTTTCCCAGAACTCCAACTCCACCCCCGCACCAGCTTCAAGCAGACATGAAAAAGCCCTCGTCACCGAGGGCTTTTCATTGACACGGTTACATCGACCAATCAGATCTTGCCAGCGCCAGCCTTGGCCTTAACGTCGGCCGCGACTTTGTCTGCGTTCAGCGGGGTGTAGCTGTAAGGCGGGGTCCAGCCGATGTTGGTGCCCCACTTGCAGGTCAGCAAGGTGCCATTGAGCGTAGACCCCTGATCAAGGTAAGCGCTGCCACCGTAGTCGCCGGCGATTTTGTCGCAGCCGCTGATGCCGGAGATTTCGAAGGCATTTTTCTCGGAGAAAATCTTCGAGTTTTTGCCCACACCGTGCGCGTAGCTGAACGGGTAGACCTTATGGCTGGTGCTGCCCACGTGATAGTTGTTATACAGGTGCACCTGGCCGAAGCGAACGCGTGGTGCGCGTGCGGAGATGTTTTCGAACAGGGTGTTGTGGATCGTGACCTTGAGCTTGCCATCATCGGTGGTGCGGCTGTCGCTGGAACCGATCAGGTTGTTCTTCTCGTGCGATTTGAACGCCGAGTAGGAAATGGTCACGTAGTTGGCGCCGTTTTTCACGTCCAGTGCGCCGTCGTGGTGTTGCTTTGGACGACCGTTGGCGGTGCCGTTCTGGTCATCGGTGCGGCGGCCATCGGTGAAGGTGACATGGTCGACCCACACATTGTTGGCGCCTTCGATGGTCAGCCCGTCGTACTCGGAGTTCCAGTTGCCGGCGCTGCCGTCATTGGCGTCCCAGATCGGCTCGGGATCCCACGGGTTTTCGATGGTGATGTTGCGGATGATCACATCGTTTTCCTTGGCATAGAAGAAACCTTCGCGGATCTCTGCCGTGCTGCTCGTACCGACGATGGTCGTCTTGCCCGGGATATCCAGACGACCGCGCTTTTTCATATCAGCGGTCGTCGTATAAGCTTTGCCTTCGCTGATGTCGATCGGCCCGGTAATCTTGATGATGCGACCGTTGGTGCCGACCGAAGCGCTGAGTGCGGTCTTCAGTTCGGCAGCGTTCTTCACGGTGTAGATGTTGTTGGCTGCCGCTCTGGAGCCACCCTTGGTGCCACCGTTTTGCGTGGCCCAGCCAGTCGTTGCAACATCCAGCCAGATATCGGCCGCTTGTGCGGGCAGGCTGGAAAACAGCAGGCTGCCGACGATGGCGCTGGCCAGTTTGCAGGCCGTGAAGGTTGTTGGTTTTGTCATGAGTAATCAGATCCTTGATTAACTTGAGTGTTTTACACGCGATGTCTCCACGTGTTTCTCGAGCGGACGTCCTTATCGCCAGTGCAGCGAATCGAACGTCCGCTGCATGAGAAATCCTATCATTGAACTGGTGCGTTGTCGTACAACTGAATGGGCTATGATGCGTAATTATTCGAAAATTCGAGATTTTTGTTGCTGATGGACAGATCCAACGCCACACCCAATGTTCGTCGCCGGCATCGCAGCCTGGCGGAGGACCTGGTCACCGAGCTGTCCCGACGCATTTGCAGTGGCGAACTCGCACGCGCGACGAAGCTGCCGACTGAATCTCAGGTCATGGCCGAGCACGGCGTCAGTCGCACAGTGGTGCGCGAGGCGATATCGCGTCTGCAGGCAGCGGGCCTGGTGGAGACCCGTCACGGTATCGGCACCTTTGTTCAGGACATTCCCAGCCCAAGCGGTTTTCGCATTGATCCGGACAGCATCGTCACGCTTCAGGATGTCTTGGCGGTGCTTGAGTTGCGCATCACCCTTGAGGTCGAGGCCGCCGGCCTGGCGTGTGCGCGGCGTACCGATGAGCAGCTGCAACTGATGCGTGATTCGCTGGACGCCATCAACTCCCGAGCCGTCAGCGTCGACTACGCCGTGTCGGCGGATTT
Source organism: Pseudomonas sp. CH61 (assembly GCF_059429415.1). Taxonomy (NCBI): domain Bacteria; kingdom Pseudomonadati; phylum Pseudomonadota; class Gammaproteobacteria; order Pseudomonadales; family Pseudomonadaceae; genus Pseudomonas; species Pseudomonas sp. CH61. Next base: position 1,520,776 of record NZ_CM182098.1, read on the forward strand.
CCAGTTCCACCAGCAAATTGCGCTGGCCACCGGCAACCGCTATTTCACCGACATCATGCTGCACCTGGGCGCGAACATTCTGCCGCGCACACGCCTGCATTCCAAACGCCTGGAAAATGACCGCAAGGAGCCCTATCTGGAGCGCCTCAGTCGCGAGCATGAAGACATTTACATTGCGATTGTCCGGCGTGATTCCGACGCCGCGCGCGCAGCCATGCGTTTGCATCTGTCCAACAGCCGCGAGCGTCTGCGCCGTGCCTACGAAGCTGCAGACGCGGCGGCGTTGAACGTCTGAAGCCTCAGGCGCGGGCCTTGGGTTCGGGCAGGCCTTGAACGCCCGGGTTGAGGGCAAAGACTCCGCCCGCCAGTGGCTGATCGGCGAGGTCGATGCCTTGCGGGCGAATCGAGGTGACAAACAGGGTGTCGAGCCGAGGGCCGCCAAAGGCACACATCGTCGGTTTCTTTACCGGTACCGGCAGCGCGCGATCCAGTTTCCCCTGCGGGGTAAAGCGCAGCACCAGGCCGGCATCAATCGCGCAGATCCAGTAAAAGCCGTGTGAATCGACGGCGGCACCGTCCGGTCGACCGGGGTGGTCGTTCATGTCGACGAACACGCGGCGGTTGTGCGGCGTGCCGCTGTCGATGTCGTAATCGAAGGCCCAGATCAGTTGCCGGCTCGGGTGCGAGTCGGACAGGTACAGGGTGCGCCCGTCGGGACTGAACGCCAGGCCGTTGGGCACCACGAGTTCCTCCAGTTGCGGCGCCAGAACCGATGCATCATTCGGCTTTTGCGCGTCGTAGCGATACAGCGCGCCGACCGCCTCGGCACCCATGGCGGTTGGCATCGAACTGGCCCAGAAGCGTCCCTGACGATCGCAGCGACCATCATTGAAACGCATGCGCGGGCGGGCGTGCTCGACGCCGATGAGCTTTTCCGCAGCCAGACGTCCGTCAGCCTGCGGGCGCAGTTTGAACAGGCCACTTTCCTGCGCGCCCAACCAATGTCCCGCTTCGCTGCGGGCGATACAGGCGAGCATTTCATCCGCCTGCCAGCAGTCGGTCTGGCCGTCGAGTTGCCAGCGATGCAAGCGGCCGGCCGGAATATCCACCCAATACAAGGCATTTTCGTCGGCTTGCCAGACCGGGCTTTCACCGGTGGCGTTGCGCGCATCGACAATCAGTTCGGCCGTCATGAGCGCGCCTGCGCCGGCGTTTCAAACGGACCTGCTGCGGTAAAGGCGCCGCCCTGATACAAGCGGTCCGGGTGGTCGGCAGCGAGTGCCGGTTGTTGTTCGACCTTTGCGCGAAAGGCTTCGGAACTGTCCTGAGGCGCAAAGCCCAGGTGCGCGGCGTGGCGGTTGCTCCACCACTGATCACGGTTGGCGGACACCCCGTACACCACGCTGTGCCCGACATCGCTGGCCAGCAGTGCGCGGGCGATCAGGTGCTGCAGATCCGTATAGCTCAGCCAGGTCGCCAGCATGCGCAAGTTGCGCGGTTCGGGGAATGAGGAACCGATGCGCAGGCTCACTGTTTCGATGCCATAGCGGTGGAAATAGAACGTTGCCAAGTCCTCGCCGTAAGCCTTCGACAAACCGTAATAACCGTCCGGGCGACGCGGCGAATGGGCGTCGATCTGTTCGTCCTGCGGGTAGAAACCGGTGACGTGGTTGGAGCTGGCGAAGACGATGCGCTTGACCCCGTGCAGACGCGCGGCCTCATAAACGTGAAAGGTGCCGCGAATATTCGCCTCGAGGATTTCTTCGAAGGATCGCTCCACCGAGATCCCGCCCAAATGCACGATGGCATCGACGCCCTCGACCAGCGCGGCGACAGCGGCCTTGTCGCTCAGATTGCAGTTGATCACTTCGTCCTGCGCGCCGCGGCTCGGCGTCATCGCACTGATGTCCGAGGCGCGGACGATGTCGGCGTGAACCTGCAGGGTTTCGCGCAAAATCTGGCCGAGCCCACCGGCGGCGCCGGTCAGCAGAATACGGTTGAAGGGTTTGGCTTGCGTAGCGTGTGTGGTCATGCTCGGGTCTTCCATTACGCGGTGGTGAAAGGGGATGGGCGGCGGGTGTCTGCCCGACAAGCGATGCGCGCTCGCCAGGCAAAACCAGTGCGCGGCTTACATGAAGTTGTACTGCACGCCCAGGCGCCAGCGAGCCTGGCGGTCGGGTGAGGTGGAGTCGACTTTGATGTCGCCGATTTCCATGAAGGGCGCCCATTGTTTGGTGAGCTTGTATTTGACGATCAGGTTCTGTTCGTAGTCGTTCTTCTTGTTGTCGTAGCGGATGTAGTCGGTCTTGAAATAGATGAACTGATATTCGTAAGCCCACTTGTTGGCTGGCGTGTAGCCGAGCCAGCCTTCGAAGCGGTGGGTGGTCTGGTCATCCTTGTAGTGATCGGGCATGTCTTTGTTGACCTGATCGCGATCGAGTTTGCGCAGGTCCAGGCGATAGCGCGTCGCTACGTAGAAGGCGTCGTCGATTTTGTAGTTGTACTTGAGGCCGAACTTGTAGGCGGTCGCATCCTTCGAGCTGTCCATCTGAAACGCCGGGGTCAGCGTCGACTGCGCGCTGAGCTTGTAGTTGTAGCTCACCGTGAACTCATGGCCGTTGTTGACCATGTTGTCGTAGGCGACATCTTTGCGGTCACCGGCCGTGCGGTATTTCATCTCCGCCTCAAACCCCAGCCCACTGTCCAGGCGGTAGTTGAGCTTGATTCGGTCGGCGTGGGCGCTGTCCTCCTCGGTGTACTGGTGGCGGTAGTTGAGGCTGGCAGAGTCAGCGTTGACAGCGAAGGGCAGGCCGAGGGCCGCGACAGTGACGAGCGTGCGTAGGGTGGTGTTCATACGGTCTTCTTTTTTGTTTTTGTTAGGGTCGTTTGACGAGTACTACAGGCACCGCGATGTTGCGTATGGCTCTCATTTGAGGCGCAGATATAAGTTATCGTACGACAAGATGACTCGTCTACGTGATTTTGCTGGTTTAGAAACATATTGATACATATATGCCCTATGAATAGGGGTCTAAAGCAAGTCCTGTTATTCCGTAGTCATCTTTAAATATGGCGCTTTGCTGGACGTTTAGCCGCAAATACTTCGATTCGAAGAGGTGTTATTGGGTCTTTTCAAGTGTTGTACGATGACCTATGATCGGTCGCAACCGACGACACTCCTGTCACAAATCCAATAAGAAGGCTCAAGACGTCCATGAGAATCACAGCAGTCAACGTCCAGGTTTTTTCCTATCCCACCCGCCGCGCAGTCGACAGCGCCGGTCATGCTCATCCCGGCGATGTCAGTCAGGCGCAAATGGCGTTGCTGCGCATCCAGACCGAAGACGGCAAGGAGGGTTACGCCCTCGGTGCGCCGGAGCTGATTCGTCCTTATGTGCTGGACGGTTTTGTGCGCAAGGTGCTGGTCGGGCAGAACGCCTTTGATCGCGAAAAGATCTGGCATGACCTGGCCCATTGGCAGCGTGGCAGCGCCAGCCAGTTGACTGATCGCGCGCTGGCGTTGGTCGAGCAGGCGTTGTGGGACTGGGCGGGGCGCAAGCTCGGCGTGCCGGTGCACAAGTTGATCGGCGGTTTTCGCGACAAGGTGCCGGCGTACGGCTCAACCATGTGCGGCGATGAATTGCCGGAGGGCCTGGCGACGCCGGAAGACTACGGACGCTTTGCCGAAACGCTGGTCAAGCGCGGCTACAAGGCGATCAAGTTGCACACCTGGATGCCGCCGGTCTCGTTCGCGCCGAGCCCGCGCATTGACGTCAAAGCCTGCGCGGCGGTGCGCGAAGCGGTGGGCCCGGACATTGCCTTGATGCTCGACGGTTATCACTGGTACAGCCGCACCGAAGCGCTGTACATCGGACGCGAACTGGAAAAACTCGACTTCGCCTGGTTCGAAGAACCGATGATGGAAGAGTCCGCCGAATCCTATGCCTGGCTGGCGGGGCAACTGGACATTCCGGTACTCGGCCCGGAAACCCTGTCCGGCAAACACCTGAGCCGGGCCAGTTGGGTCAAGCACGACGTTTGCGACATCCTGCGTGCCGGGGTTGCCGGGGTCGGCGGGATCGGGCCTTGCCTGAAAGTCGCACACATGGCCGAGTCGTTTGGCATGGACTGCGAAATTCACGGCAACGGCGCAGCCAACCTGACGGTGGTTGGCGCGATCAAGAACTGCACCTGGTACGAGCGCGGCTTGCTGCACCCGTACCTGGATTACGACGAGGTGCCGGCGTACCTCAAGCGCCTGGTCGACCCGATGGACAGCGACGGTTTTGTGCATTTGTCCGACCTGCCGGGTCTGGGCGAAGACATCGACTTCAACTTCATCGAGATGAACACGCTTAAAAGCTTCTGACGTGTACGCGGGCTGCCCGGTGCATGCCGGGCTGTCCGAGAGCCCTATAAATATAAGAAAGGCACTCTCGCTATGAACATTCTTCCTTCGCTGTGGGCGCGGGTTCTGGCGGCTACCCTGACGGTGACCGCGCTACCTGTCGTCCATGCCAAAACCCCGGCCGATCAATTGATCGTCGGCATGAGCATGATCAATTTGCTGTCCCTCGACCCGGCGGCGGCCACAGGTCTGGACGTGTCGGAGATCAATGCCAACCTCTATGACATGTTGCTGGTGCAAGACGTCGCTGCGCCGGATCGGCTGTTGCCGGCACTCGCCGAGCGCTGGCAAGTCAGCGACGACCGCAAGACCCTGACCTTCAATCTGCGCCAGGGCGTGCAATTTCAATCGGGCAACCCGTTGAGCGCCGAAGACGTCGCCTGGTCGTTGCAGCGCGTGCTCAAACTCAATCTCGCATTGGCGTCGACCTGGAAGGCTTACGGTTTTACCGCCGACAATGTCGAGCGTTCGATGCGCGCGACCGATGCCAATACCTTCGTCATTGAATTGCCGCGACCCACCGATCCGCAGTTGGTGCTCAACACGCTGGCGACCTCGCCAAGTGCCTTCATTCTCGACCGCAAAAAAGTCCTCGAACATCAGAAGAACAATGACCTGGGCGCCGCCTGGCTGGTGACGCACACCGCCGGCAGTGGTGCCTTCGTGCTCAATGACTGGCGTGCCAACGACGTGATTCTGATGAGCCGTTTCGACGGTTACTGGGGTGGCCCGGCCAAGCTCAAACGCATCGTCATGCGCAACATGACCGAGTCGCAGTCGTTGCGGCTGATGATTGAGCGCGGTGACCTCGACATCGCCAAAGGCATGTCGGCGCCGGACATCCAGGCCTTGCAGAACAGCGACAAGGTCCGCACGCAAACTCTGCAACGCGGCACTCTGTATTACGTCGCACTGAGTGTGAAGCAGCCGATGTTCGCCGACGCGCGCGTGCGCAAGGCCGTGCGCTCGTTGATCGACTATCAAGGCATCAACCAGACCGTCATGCCGCACTACGGCGTGATCAATCAGCGGCCGATGCCGTTGGGACTGGCCGCGCGCTTGCCGGATCCCGGTTATCGACTGAATGTCGATGAGGCAAAAAAACTCCTCGCCGAAGCCGGTTACCCCAACGGGTTCAAGACCAGTATTCGCGTGCTGGCCGAGCCGCCGTTCATCAATATTGCCTCCAACCTGCAATCGACGCTGGCGCAGGCCGGGATCGAAGCCAGCATCATCACCGGCACCGGTAACCAGATCTACGGCGCCATGCGTGAGCGCAGTTTCGACATCATCGTCGGCCGTGGCGGTGGCGGCGCCGAACGTCATCCCCATTCGAGCCTGCGCACGCTGGTGTACAACCCGGATAACCGTGACGAAGCCAAGCTGAGCAACTTCCAGGGCTGGCGCACTTCGTTTTACAGTCCCGAGTTGAATCAGTTGATCGAGAGTGCCGAAGTCGAGCCCGATGCGCAGAAACAGCAGGCGCAGTATCAGGACATCCAGCAGCAACTCGATCAGCAAGTGGGCGCGATTCTACCGGTCTCGCAAATGACCGATACGGTGCTGGTCTACGCCGATGTTGCCGATTTTCAAGGGCACACGGCCGCGACCACGCGCTACAAAGACGTCTACAAAAAACGCTGAAATGCACGGATGAACTTCGCGTGCCGGGTGCACCGGTGACCGTTTTATCAGGAGCTCACTATGTTTGTTATGACTGCCTCTGCCATGGGAGCCCGCGCCTCCAATACCGCGCGGCGTGCCAGCACGGTACTGGTGACGTTGCTGGGCCTGCTGGCGCTGACGTTTATCATCGGTCGGGTGATGCCGCTCGATCCGGTGCTGGCGGTGGTCGGGCCGGACGCCGACAGTTCGACCTACGATCAGGTGTACCGGGCGATGGGGCTGGACAAGCCGATCTGGACCCAGTTCGGCCTGTACCTCAATGACTTGCTGCACGGCAATTTCGGCAACGCGCTGCTGACCGGGCACCCGGTGCTCGATGACATCCGCCGAGTGTTTCCGGCCACCATCGAACTGGCGACTCTGGCCATCCTCTTCGGTGTGCTGATCGGTTTGCCGCTGGGCGTCTGCGCGGCGAGCAATCAGGGGCGACTGGGCGATCATGTCGCGCGGGTGATTACCCTGTTCGGCTATTCCACGCCGATTTTCTGGCTGGGCATGATGGGCTTGCTGGTGTTTTACGCCTGGCTCGGCTGGGCCGGGGGCGCCGGTCGCATCGACCTGGCGTACGACGGCATGGTGCCCGAAGTCACCGGGCTGTTGCTGATCGATTCAAGCCTGGCGGGTGATTGGGAAGCCTTCGCCAGCGCCTTGCGCCACATCGTCTTGCCGGCGCTGATCCTCGGGCTGAACTCGGTGGCTTACATCAGTCGGATGACGCGCAGCTTCATGCTCGAGCAACTGTCTCAGGAATACATCATCACCGCTCGGGTCAAGGGGTTGTCGCGTCGCCAGGTGGTCTGGGGCCACGCCTTTCGCAACATCCTCGTGCAACTGCTCACAGTGGTGGCGCTGGCTTACGGCTCGCTGCTCGAAGGCGCGGTGCTGATCGAAACGGTCTTTGCCTGGCCGGGTTTCGGCCAGTACCTGACCAGCAGCCTGATGCTCGGCGACATGAACGCGGTGATGGGCTGTGTGCTGGTGATCGGTTTGATTTTTGTCGCGCTCAATCTGATCAGCGATGCCTTGTACAAGGTCTTCGATCCGCGCACCCGTTAACACGCCTGGCGGCGGCACCAAAACTATAAAAACAAGGATTTTTCAATGACGACTGCATTTACCAAACTGCACGCTGGCCTGCTGGCGGCGATCCTGGCGCTGGTGCCGATGACCCAGGCCAGCGCCAAGACGCCGGCCGATCAACTGATCGTCGGCATGAGCATGGTCAACCTGTTTTCCATCGATCCGGCCAACGCGCCCGGCCTCGATGCTTCCGGCGTCAATGCCAATCTTTACGACACTCTGGTCAAGCGTGATCAGGGCAATCCGGAACAGCATCTGCCGCAACTGGCCGAGCGCTGGACGATCAGCGACGACGGCAAGCAGATAACCTTTCATTTGCGTCAGGACGTCAAGTTTCACTCCGGCAATCCGCTGACCGCTGAAGACGTGGCCTGGTCGTTGTACCGGGTGATGAAACTGAATTTCGGCCTGGCCACGACCTGGAAAGCCTACGGTTATAACGTCGACAACATTCAGTCACTGATCCGCGCCAGCGATGCCCACATGCTGGTCATTGACTTGCCGCAAACCATGGACCCACTGTTATTGATCGACTCGCTGGCGATCTCGCCAAGCGCGGTGGTGATCGATCGCAAAACAGCGTTGGCGCATGAGAAAAACAATGATCTCGGTGCTAACTGGCTGGTGACCAACGAGGCCGGCAGCGGCCCCTTTGTGCTGAGCAAATGGACCGCGAACGACTCGCTGTTGCTGACCCGCTTCGACGGTTATTGGGGCGGTGCTGCCAAGCTCAAACGGGTGGTGGTGCGGCACATGACCGAATCGCAATCGCTGCGCCTGATGCTGGAACGCGGTGACCTCGATCTGGCGTATGGCATGGCCGCGCCGGACATCCGCGCCATCGACGGTTCGGAAAAAATCCACGTGCAGTCACTGCCGCGCGGCACTATGTACTACGTCGCGCTGAGCATGAAACAGCCTGAATTTGCCAATCCCAAAGTGCGCGAAGCGGTGCGCAACCTGATCGACTACAAGGGCCTCGACGAACAGGTGATGCCGTATTACGGCAAGCTGAATCAGCAGCCGATGCAACTCGGTCTGGCGGCGCGCCTGCCGGATCCGGGGTATCGCATGGACGTCGCCAAGGCGAAAAAACTCCTCGCCGAAGCGGGTTATCCGGACGGCTTCAGCACGACCATTCGCACATTGTCAGAGCCGCCCTTCATCGACATCGCCGCGCGCCTGCAAGCGACGCTGGCCGAGGGCGGGATCAAGGCCAGCATCGTCAACGGTACTGGTAACCAGGTGTACGGCGCCATGCGCGCGCGCAACTTCGACATCATCGTTGCGCGCGGGGCCGAGCGCTATCCGCATCCGTATTTCAGCCTGCGCACGTTTGCCTACAACCCCAACAACAGCGATGACGCCGGCCTGCCGAATTTCCAGGGCTGGCGCGCGTCGTTTTTCAGCCCGCAGCTCAATAGCCTGATAGATCAGGCCGGGGTCGAACGCGATGCCGGCCAGCGCCTGAACCTGTATCACCAGGCGCAAAAAATCTACGACGAGCAGGTCGGCCCGATCATGATGATTTCGCAGATGACCGACACCGTGGTCAGCGCCGCCGACGTCAAGGGGTTCGCCGGTGATGATGCCGAGGCGACGCGTTATCTGGGTGTCTATAAACAACGCTGAACGCTGCCCGGTGCGTCGGCGTATGCGCCGGGTGATCCTGAATTCAATCCGAGAACATGCCCATGATTGCCAACATGTCTTCTACTGATTCGAGCGCCAAGCGGCGGTCGGATCGTACCCCCGGATCCAGCTTCGACGCCTTCTGCAAAAGTGCCCTGAAAGTCTTGCGGCACTTGTTGCGCAACCCGATGACCCTGGCCGGATTGCTGGTCGCGCTGGTGCTGGTAGTGGTGGCGCTGTTTGCGCCATGGATCGCCACCCATGATCCGGTGGCGCAAAACCTCGCCAATGCCCTGCAGGCGCCGGGCGCCGCGCACTGGTTCGGCACCGATGAATACGGCCGGGATATCTTCAGTCGGCTGGTCTACGGCTCGCGCATCACGCTGTACATCATCACCCTGGTGACCGTGATCGTCGGCCCGATCGGGCTGTTTATCGGCACCGTCTCCGGCTATTACGGTGGTGTTGTCGACACGGTGTTCATGCGTCTCACCGATATCTTCATCTCCTTTCCCAGTCTGGTGCTGGCGCTGGCATTTATCGCTGCGCTCGGTCCGGGCCTGGAACACGCGGTGGTAGCGATTGCGCTGACGTCGTGGCCGCCGATTGCGCGACTGGCGCGGGCGGAAACCCTGTCGTTGCGCAAGGCTGACTTCGTTGTGGCGGTCGAGCTGCAAGGGGCTTCGTCCACGCGAATCATCTTGCGGCACATTGTGCCGATGTGCATGTCGTCGGTGATCATCCGCCTGACCATGAACATGGCCGGGATCATCCTCACCGCAGCGGCTTTGGGCTTCCTCGGCCTCGGTGCGCAAGCGCCGTCGCCGGAGTGGGGCGCGATGATTTCCACCGGGCGTCGCTACATGCTCGAGTGCTGGTGGCTGGTGGCTGTTCCGGGGGCCGCAATCATGTTGGTCAGCCTGGCTTTCAACCTGTTGGGCGACGGCCTGCGGGACATTCTTGATCCGCGCAGCGAGTAATCGGAGGCTGTATGTCTGCAATCAAATTGAACGTCGAAGGGCTCAATGTGCGCTTCGTCAATGCTCAGAAAGAAACCCACGCCGTGCGCGACGTGTCCTTCACCCTCGGGCGGGAAAAACTCGCCATCGTCGGTGAGTCGGGCTCGGGCAAATCGACGGTGGGTCGCAGCCTGCTCAAGCTGCATCCGGCCAGCGCGCGGATCACCGCCAAGGCCATGCAGTTCGGTGAAGTCGATCTGCTGTCGGCCGGCGAAAAGGTCATGCAGAAGATTCGTGGCCAGCGCATTTCGATGATCATGCAGGACCCGAAATACTCGCTGAACCCGGTGGTCAAGGTCGGTGATCAAATTGCCGAGGCGTATCTGGCGCACCACAAGGCCAGCCGCAGCGAGGCCCGCGAGCGGGTGCTGGAAATGCTCGAAAAAGTGCATATCCGTGATCCGCAACGGGTCTACAACCTGTACCCGTATGAGGTTTCCGGTGGTATGGGCCAGCGGATCATGATCGCGATGATGGTCATCACCCGACCACAGGTGATCATCGCCGACGAGCCGACCTCGGCCCTTGATGTGTCGGTGCGTCAGCAAGTGCTCAACGTGCTGGAAGAATTGGTCGAGCAGCAGGAAATGGGTCTGATTTTCGTCAGCCACGACCTCAACCTTGTGCGCAACTACTGCGATCGCGTGTTGGTGATGTACGCCGGCAGGGTGGTCGAATCGCTCGCCGCCGGCGATCTGCAACATGCACAACATCCCTATACCCGCGGCCTGATGGCGGCGTTGCCGAGCATGGACAACCGTCGCGAACGGCTGCCGGTGTTGCAACGCGATCCACTGTGGCTGACTTGCTGAGGAATCGACCATGTCCATGATCCAAGCACACGCGCTGAACCTGAGTTTCGGCGCCGGCCCGGCCCTCAATCAGGTTCTGCACGACGTCAACCTCAGTGTCGCCGATGGCGAATCCTTCGGTCTGGTGGGGGAGTCCGGCTCCGGCAAGACCACCGTACTGCGCTGCCTGGCCGGGCAGTACCGGCACTGGACGGGCGAGTTGAGCATTGCCGGCGCGCCGCTGCAGCACAAGATTCCCAAGGAACATTTCCGTCAGGTGCAGATGGTGTTCCAGGACCCTTACGGCTCCCTGCATCCGCGCCACACCGTCGACACGGCCCTGCGTGAGCCGCTGATTATTCACGGCGTGCGCGACAAGGACGACCGGATCAACGAGATCCTGCTCAAGGTCGGTCTGAACGACAGTTACCGTTTTCGCTATCCGCATCAGTTGTCCGGTGGCCAGCGCCAGCGCGTGGCAATTGCCCGTGCGCTGATTCTCGAGCCGCGCGTATTGCTGCTCGATGAGCCGACCTCGGCGCTGGATGTCTCGGTGCAGGCGGAGATTCTCAATCTGCTGGCGGATTTGCGCCGGCGCGAGAAACTCACCTACCTGATGGTCACTCACGATCTCGGTGTGGTCACGCACCTGTGTGATCGAGTGGCGGTGATGCAGCAGGGCAAGATCGTCGAGCTGCTCGACAGTCAGGCGCTCAGCCAGGATCTGGCAAGCCACGCCTACACGCGAATGCTGGTGCAGGCCAGTCGAGATTTCAGCGAGGAGTCAGTGCGCCAGCTCGCTGGTTAAACCGATCCATCAAGGAGCGCGACATGCCGCATTGCCTTATCGATTGCCCGCAAAGCCTGGCCCAGCGTGTCGGCGAGCAAACCCTGCTCGCTGCCGTGCATGACGCCCTCGATGCCTTCGGCCTGTTCAAGGCCGGGGACATCAAGGTGCGCCTCAATACGTTCGAGCACTACCGCTGCGGCGCGGGCGCGGACGATTTTGTCCACGTCGTCCTGTCGGTGTTGTCCGGGCGCAGTGCTGAACAGCGCCAGCGTCTGGCCTCGGCGACCGTGGCGGCGCTGGTCGCTTTACTGCCGGACGTCGAGTCATTGTCGATGGAGGTTGTGGAAATGCCCCGCGAGACGTTCGTCAACCGCAGCCAATATCTGCAAGAAGCCGGATTTTCGGCCTGAACAAGGAGTGCTCATGCCTTATCGAAATGTTGTTCCGACGCAGCGCAAACAGCCTTTGGCTTTGTCGCTGGCAGCCACGTTGACGCTGGTTTGCAGTGTGCCGTCGTGGGCGCTGGAGGCGCCGGCAAAATTGCAGGTGCCGACCCTGGCCTACGATGATCAGCAGATCATTCTGGTCTGGGAAAAGCCCGCCGATCACGCCGATATCAGCGACTACCGGGTCTACGCCAACGGTGTGTTGCTGGGCGGCAGCAACGCCAACAATGACCGCGTCTCGCCGGCCAAACCTTACATCGACCGCTTCTACGAACAGGATGTTGCCGGTTTTCATCATCGCATCGGCATTCACAGTTACACCGCGCAAGGCTTGAAAGCGGATACGGCCTATCGGTTCACCGTGCGTTCGGTGGGCACCGATGGCACGGAGTCGGCAGACAGTCCGCCCGTTGTGCAGCGGACGAGCAAGGTCGCCGCCGTGTTCGATGTCAGGAAATATGGCGCCAAGGGCGATGGCAAAAGCCTCGATACCCTGGCGATCCAGAACGCCATCGATGCCTGCACCCCCGGCTGCAAAGTGTTGTTGCCCAGGGGCACCTACAAAAGCGGGGCGCTCTACCTGAAGAGCAACATCACCGTGGAAATCGCCGAGGGTGCAACGCTGTTGGGTTCCGAGCGGGCCGAAGACTATCCGCTGGCCGGCTACATCCAGTATCCGTATTCGAGCACCGTGCGCCCGGCGTCGCTGATCAACGCCTTGCCGCGTGATCCGCGGCAGCATCAGTCGTTCGAAAACATCCGCATCGTCGGCAAAGGCACGATTGACGGCAACGGCTGGAAGCGCCGCGCCGATGTCGTCGACGAGCGCGGTCAGCCATTGCCGTTCTACCTGCCCAGCGACAACACTCGCTACCAACAGGACGGCATTCTGGCCAAGGCGCAAGTCGAGCAAGCGGTGGCGCGCGGCATGAACGTCAAGGATGCCTACGGGCAGATGCGCTCGTCGCTGATCACCCTGCGCAACGTGAAAAACGTGTTCTACGGCGGTTTCACCGTGGTGAATCCGGCATTCCACGGGATCATGAACCTGGAAACCGAGAACGTAGTGCTGGCCAATACCACGCATAAAACCTACGACGCCAATAACGGCGACGGCATCGAATTCGCCAACAGCAAGGGCGCGATGGTCTTCAACAACTTCTTTGATACCGGCGATGACTGCGTCAATTTTGCTGCGGGTACCGGCGCGGAGGCCGTGCAGCAAAAACCGCAGGAAGATGCCTGGATCTTCAATAACTACTTCCGCAAGGGCCACGGCATGGTGGTTGCCGGCAGCCATACCGGCGCATGGATTCAAAACATTCTGGCCGAAGACAACGTTTCCGATGGCACCGATGCCGGCCTGCGCATGAAGAGCACCAACTTCATGGGCGGCGGCGCGCGTAACGTCATTTTTCGCGACTCGGCGATCCGCAATACGCTCAAGCAGGCGTTCATTTTTACCCTCGACTACAACGATCCGAACGCCAAGCTGGATTACCAGCGTTCAACCATTCCCGGGCAATTTCGCGATATCCGCGTCGCCGACGTGAGCATCGAAAATGCTCAAGGCAAGGCGATCGAGGTCAAGGGCGACAGTCAGCACAACGCCTGGCATCAGGGGTTGGTGTTCGAGCGCGTGCGCTTCAGTGGCCCGGCCAAAGCGCAGATCGACGGGTTGAAGGATTCGCTGTTCGACCATGTGTCGTTCAGCGAGCATGGCGCTGCCAACCCGTGGCAAATCACCGGGAGTGTCGGGCTGACGTTCACGGATGTGCAGCCACCACCTCCGTAGAACCCTGATCAAGGTTTCGGCGATTTACCGAGGTCTTCCGAGTCGCTCGAAGTAGCAGCATCTTTGGCTGTTTCATGCGACTCGGCGCCGGAGTTCGAGCCCGACGCCTCTTCACCTTTCTTGTCGGCCTTGTCGGCGCTGGATTGCGCTTTGCCGGCCTGATTCACGCCGGGAAGCGCGGTCGGTGGCGCGGCAGACTCGTCAGCAGTCTTCGTGGCTGCCGAGGCGAAAAGCGGGCAGGCCGCGAGCAGGCCGGCCAGGGTGATCGCTGCAATTTTGCTGTTCATGATGGGTGTCTTCCGGTCGAAGCGGATGGTGATCATTGGAAGCACCCGGCGAGCGAAGGTGCCCGCTGCTGGACGGGCGGTCAGTCGCTGCTGTTCTTGTCACGTGAGGTCGACGATCTGGCTCCACTCAAGCCCGAACCGGCCGAGGTATTTCCTCAGTCGATCGGCGTCGTTGGCTTGTGCCTTGGCCTGGCGCGATATTCCGAACAGCCGGCGGCCGGCGTCGGACAAGCTGTCCGCCTGCCGGCACACCTCGATCACTGCCTTCAATTGCAAGCGGTCGAACAGATCCATGGTTTCGGCGTCCCCCGGTAACTCTCCTGAAATCGCCTGCGGTTGCGCCAATCCCCAGGCATAACGCAGCCGGTCGATCTCCTCCTGCACCTGCGCCTCATCAATCCGTCCGCTGTCGGCGAGGGTCGCCATGCGCGTAATCGACGCCGACAGTTCGCGGAAGTTGCCCAGCCACGCCGCCTCGCGAGCGCTGGCGAACGCCAGATAACTGCGCCGGGCTTCCAGATTGAAGCGCACCAGTTGCCCGTGTTCGCGGGCGTGGCGTTCCAGCTCGAAATCAATGTTCGGTTCGATGTCCTCGCGGCGGCCGGCGAGGCCGGGCAGGTCGAACGTCCACAGGTTGATGCGCGCGTACAAATCTTCGCGGAACAAGCCGTCAGCGACTCGGCTGCGCAGGTCGCGGTGGGTGCCGGCGATGATCAGGAAATCGCTTTCGACTTCCTTGTCCGAGCCCAGTGGAAAGAAGCGTTTTTCTTCAATCGCCTTGAGCAGCATCGCCTGTTCGTCTGCGCCCAGTTCGCCGATCTCATCGAGAAACAGCATGCCGCCATCGGCAGCGCGCAACAGGCCGTCGCGAGCATTCTGTGCGCCGGTGAAGGCGCCTTTGACATGGCCGAACAACGCCGACATCGCGCCATCGCCACGCAAGGTGGCGCAGTTGACCTCGACAAAACGCCCCTGCATCTGATGGCGACTGCGTTTGAGTTCGTAGATGCGTCGGGCGAGGAAGGATTTGCCGGCGCCGGTCGGGCCGATCAGCAGCATCGGCGCCTTCGAGCGCACGGCCACGCGCTCGATCTGTTCGATCGAGCGGTTGAAGGCGGCGTTACGTGTGGCGATGCCGGACTTCAAGAACTCCAGGCCTTCGAGGCGCTTGTTGGCGAAGCGCGAAGCGATGCGATCGTAGCGCGACAGGTCGAGATCGATCAGGGCATGCGTGCCGATGGCGTGATCGCTTTCGCTGTTGCGCTTGGCGGGGGAGGTCTGGATCAGCCGCGCCGGCAAGTAGCGCGCCTCGGTCAGCAGGAACCAGCAAATCTGCGCGACGTGGGTGCCGGTGGTGATGTGGACGAGGTAATCCTCGCGCTCGGTGTCGAAATCGTAGGCGGTGGTGAAGTCGTGCAGTGCGCCGTAGACCTCTTCGAAATCCCATGGGTTGCGCAATGACATCGGGTGCAGGCGCACTTCGGTCTCTGGCGAAACCTGCTGGATGTCGACGCGTACCCGCTCGGCGAGGCTGACGTCACGGGCGTCGATGCCGTGAATCAACTCGAGCCGGTTGATCAACACGTCCTGCTGTTGGCATAGGCCTACGCTGGGGCGCCAATGGCTCCAGCGATTGGCACCCTTGCCGACGCGATCAAGGGTGGCACCGATAAATCCGATGGCGACGGTTTGCTTGTTTGGCATGTTTATCTCAAAAGATAAAAAACGATATCCAATGATAATTATTCGGCGAAGGGTTTGTCGTCAGTTGATTCGATGAAATACGACATAAAGAATAAAAACGTTGTAAATCAATAAGTTGTAAATATTTTTCGTTGGAAATCAAAAGCTGGCACAGCCGCTGCAATACCTATCGCAACGAACAGGACAACACAGCGAGACGCCAAGATGGCCAACTCAACTCTCTTCAACACGCAATCGAATCACCTGCCGGCCTGCGACACCTTGAACGCCTCCGGTGCCAGCGCTTATGCCTACAGCCCGAAGCACCAACTGGCGCAATTGGCAGTCACCGGTTGCCTGAACCAGACCTTCTACGCCTCCGCAGAAAGTCAGCTGGATCAAGTGCTGAAGCTGGTGGCCGAGCTCGACAGTCGCTTCGTGGCGAAAGCTGCGATCTACGCTCGCAAGAAAGGTCACATGAAAGACATGCCGGCATTGTTACTGGCGGCATTGACCGCGCAGCGTTCAAGTCTGGTGCCAGAGGTTTTCGAGCAAGTCATCGACAGCGGCAAGATGCTGCGCAACTTTGTGCAGATCCTCCGTAGTGGTGCCACCGGACGTAAATCCCTTGGCTCGCAACCCAAGCGTCTGGTGCAGAACTGGCTGAACAGCGCGACCGAGCGGCAACTGCTGCAAGCGTCGATCGGCAATCAACCGTCGTTGGCGGACGTGGTGAAAATGGTTCACCCGAAACCTGCCGAAGCGTGGCGTGAAGCGTTTTTCGCCTGGTTGATCGGCAAACCGGTGGAGGCAAAGGCCTTGCCGGAGCTGACTCGCGATTTGCTGGCGTTTCGCAGCGGCGCGAGTGATGAAGTGCCAGCGGTGCCGTTTCAGTTGCTCGGCAACGAAACACTGAGCAAGGAGCAATGGGCCCATCAAGCCCGCAATATGGGCTGGCAGGGGTTGCGCATCAACCTCAACACCTTGGCGCGCCACGGTGCGTTTGAAGTGCCGGGTTGCATCGAATATGTCGCGGCGCGGTTGGCCGATCCACAGGAAGTGGCGAAGGCGCGGGTGTATCCGTACCAGTTGTTGTCGGCTTATCGGATGATGGGCGAAAACATCCCGGCAGCGATCCGCGACGCCTTGCAGGAGGCGCTGGAGTTGTCGCTGGCCAACGTGCCCACGCTTGAGGGGGCGGTAGTGGTTTGCCCGGATGTGTCGGGTTCGATGGGCAGCCCGGTAACCGGTTATCGTCCTGGTGCGACCTCGCAGGTGCGCTGCATCGACGTGGCGGCGCTGGTCGCCGCAGCGGTCTTGCGCAAGCAGCCGGCTGCCCGGGTCATGCCGTTCGAGATCAACGTGGTGGATATCCAGCTCAACCCGCGTGACAGTGTGATCAGCAACGCCGAGAAGCTCGCCGGCATTTTTGGCGGCGGCACCAACTGCTCGGCACCGCTGAAAAGATTGGCGGACAGCAAGGCCAGGGTCGATACGTTGATCATGGTCTCGGACAACGAATCGTGGATCGATGCGCAGCGTCGCGGCGCCAGCGAGACGATGCGCCAATGGGAGCGGATCAAGAAGCTCAACCCACACGCCCGGCTGGTGTGCATCGATATCCAGCCAGGCCTTGCAACACAAGTGGCGGATCGCGATGACATCTTGAATGTCGGCGGTTTCAGCGATGCGGTGTTCGACGTGATCGAGCAGTTCACCAGCGGCCAATACAGTGCGCAGCACTGGGTCGAGGCGATCGAAAGCGCGTCATGAATTGATTGATCACCGGCGCTGAATGCCGATGGGACTACATCCAAGACGTCTCATCAAGCCCTTGTCAGCGCCAGTGACGGCACGAATGCCTGATGGCTGTACATCTTAGGCCGGTTAAGTCCGGAGCGCGGCAACGCGCAACAGTCATCAACTTTTGTCGTGCCACCTTTTTTGCAGTGATGGGCAGCGAATGCGACAGGCACTACATCGGAACGCGGGTTCGACTCCCGCCCCGGCAACGGGGGCTCAACTGGCAGAGCCACAGTGCCTGTGTTTTTGTCGCTGCGACTTACAGAACAACGCCGAATCATCGGCCAATGAATAAAGAATGAAGACATGAAAGAACACACTTACCAACTGCTCGAAGTCGCCAACGGCAAACCGATCAAACTCTGGATCGAAGGCGTCCCGGTGGAAAACGAGGCCCGCGAGCAGTTGATGAACACCGCGAAAATGCCGTTCATCTTCAAACATCTGGCGGTCATGCCGGACGTGCACCTGGGCAAGGGCTCGACCATCGGCAGCGTGATCCCGACCGTCGGCGCGATCATTCCGGCAGCGGTCGGCGTCGACATCGGCTGCGGCATGATCGCCGCGCGTACGTCGCTGACCGCCGCTGATTTGCCGGACAACCTGCTCGGTCTGCGCAGCGCTATCGAGCAAGCGGTGCCGCATGGCCGCAGTTCAAACCGTTCGCGACGCGACAAGGGCGCCTGGGATGAAATCCCGCAGCAAGCCGATCAGGCCTGGGCGGGGCTGCAGCCTCGGTTCAAATTGATTACCGACAAGTACCCGAAACTGGCCAACACCAACAACCGTGGGCACCTCGGCACGCTCGGCAGCGGCAACCACTTCATCGAAGTGTGCCTGGATGAAGCCAACAGGGTCTGGTTCATGTTGCACAGTGGCTCGCGCGGTGTCGGCAACGCCATCGGCAACCTGTTCATCCAGTTGGCTCAGGCAGACATGCGTCAGCACATCGCCAACCTGCCGGATCGTGACCTGGCCTACTTCGAAGAAGGCAGTCAGCACTTTGATGATTACGTGGAAGCGGTGGGTTGGGCGCAGGACTTCGCCAAACAGAACCGCGAACTGATGATGCGCG
The DNA here is from genome assembly GCF_059429415.1 of Pseudomonas sp. CH61. NCBI lineage: Bacteria > Pseudomonadati > Pseudomonadota > Gammaproteobacteria > Pseudomonadales > Pseudomonadaceae > Pseudomonas > Pseudomonas sp. CH61. Next base: position 1,539,271 of record NZ_CM182098.1, read on the forward strand.
CAGTGATTCAGGCGACACGGCAGATTATTCGCAAGCCGTTTGAAGTGGCGCTGGAAGCGGTCAACTGCCACCACAACTACGTGCAGAAAGAGCGGCATTTTGGTGAAGAGGTGCTGGTCACCCGCAAAGGCGCGGTGTCGGCGAAGAAGGGCGAGTTGGGGATTATTCCGGGCTCGATGGGTGCCAAAAGTTTCATCGTTCGCGGTCTGGGCAACGAAGAGTCGTTCAGCTCCTGCAGCCACGGCGCCGGCCGCACCATGAGCCGCACCAAGGCCAAGAACACCTTCACCGTCGAAGATCAGATTCGCGCCACTGCCCATGTGGAGTGCCGCAAGGACGAAGCGGTGATCGACGAAATTCCGATGGCCTACAAGGACATCGACAAAGTCATGCACGCCCAGCGTGAGCTGGTGGAAGTGCTGCACACCTTGCGTCAGGTGGTGTGCGTCAAAGGATAAAAGGGAAAGCAAGTCATGGAACTGCAAGAGCGTCATCCGCTGTGCGCCACGATGCGTGCGCGGGTACTGGAAGAGCTGGCGCGCATAGAGCGCGAGCGCAATGTCACCGTTTTGTATGCCTGTGAGTCAGGCAGCCGGGCCTGGGGTTTTGCCTCGACCGACAGCGATTACGACGTGCGGTTTGTTTATGTGGAGAAGCCCGAGTGGTTCGTCCAGGTCGATACGCCGCGTGATGTGATCGAACGTCCGCTGGACGATGAACTCGACGTCAGTGGCTGGGAACTGCGCAAGACCCTCGGGTTGTTGCGCAAGTCCAATCCGACCTTGCTGGAGTGGCTCGACTCGCCGCTGGTTTATCGCAGTGAAACCGCGCAAGTGGCACAGCTGCGCGAACTCGCCGAAGCGTTCTACAGCCCGCCAGCGGCGCGTAATCACTATCTGTCGATGGCGAAGAAGAACTTTCGCGGTTACCTGCAAGGTGAAACCGTCCGTTTCAAGAAGTACTTCTACGTGCTGCGGCCACTGCTGGCGGTGCGCTGGATCGACCAAGGCCGAGGGCGGCCACCGATGACGTTCGCCGACCTGCTGACCACCGTCGACGACCGCGCGCTGCTCGCTGAAATCGACGAACTGCTGGCCCTCAAACGCAATGCCGACGAGAGCGCCTACGGGCCGCGTCGTCCGGCGTTGCACGGGTTCATCGCCGCCGAGCTTGAGCGCGAAGTGCCCACATTACTCAGAACTCAGGAAGACTCGCGACGGCTGGATCAGTACCTCAGGGATACCGTCGGGCTGTACGCGTAAGGAATGCAATGAAACAGGAAGTGATAGAACTGGACGGTGCCATCGGTGGCGGCCAGGTGTTGCGCAGTGCCTTGAGCCTGTCGATGCTGACAGGCCGGGCGTTTCGCATTAAACAGATCCGCGCCAAACGCAGCCGTCCGGGATTGCTCAGGCAACATTTGACGGCGGTCATGGCGGCGGCCGAGGTCTGCGGCGCGACGGTTTCCGGTGCGCAGTTGGGCTCGCAAGCGTTGAGCTTTGAACCCGGCGCGATTCGCTCTGGCGATTACCAGTTCGCCATCGGCACGGCCGGCAGTTGCACGCTGGTTTTGCAGACCTTGTTGCCAGCGCTGTTGCGGGCACCGCTGGCGAGTCGGGTGCGCATCTCGGGTGGCACGCATAATCCGCTGGCGCCGCCGACCGATTTCCTCACGCGCAGTTGGCTGCCGTTGCTGCGGCGTATGGGCGCCAACGTTGAGCTGGACTTGTTGAAACATGGATTTGTCCCGGCAGGCGGTGGCGAGATTGAAGTGAACGTGCAGCCGTCGAACCTGACGCGGTTGGACCTGTGTGAACGCGGCGAGGCGATTTCGCAACAGGCATCGGCGCTGACTGCCGGGCTGGCACCGACGGTGGCCGAACGTGAGTTGAGCCAAGTGGCCAAGCGTTTGAGTCTGCCGCCTGCGGCGCTGCAACATGTCACGCTCGATCCGGCGCGGGGGCCGGGCAATGTGTTGTTGCTGGAGTACGCATTCGAGCACGTCACCGAGGTGTTCAGCGCGTTTGGCCAAGTGTCGCTACGGGCTGAAAAAGTGGCCGACACCGCGATCAATCAGGCTGCCGACTGGTTGCGCAGTGGTGCTGCGGTGGCCGAGCACCTTGCCGATCAGTTGCTGCTGCCAATGGCGCTGGCCGGTGGCGGCTCCTTCACTACGCCGCGCATGACCGAGCATCTGCACAGCAATATCGCAGTAATAGAGTTGTTTTTGCCGGTTCGCATTGACTGTCGGGAGGAGGGCGCTGATCGATTGCGCGTTGAGGTCAGCGCCAATTGATAGTCCGCCTAGGGGCGGTGGGATTTCATCAGGAAATCCCACCGCCCTTTTTTACGTCCGCAAAAAACTCGCGAAAGGCGGCAAATTGCTGGCCCCCGGATTTTCGCTTCCCCGGCAAAATCGCCTTTTTTCAAAAGGTTAGGTTGGCTCTATGCGGACGATTGTCATCACCGTTGCAACGCTTTCCCTGGCTGTTTTCGCGGTGGGGGTGCAGGCGAAAGAACTGAGCAAAAGCCATCGCTTTGCCTGCACCTGGGGCTCGGACATTGCTGCCGGTGCCCAGCAATCGAAGTTGTCGGGCGTCTCGCTTTATGGCGCACGCAAACAATTGCAGGTGCGCCGCTTCCAGCAACCGTGGATGCGCATGACCGCGATGGGGATTACCGAGCAAACCTACAACAGCACGTCGAAGCTCAAGCCGGCGGCGGTTAAGCAGACGTATTACGAACAATGCGTACGCCACGAACTGGCCCAGCGATAACGCAGAAAGCCCAATCTTTTCAGGTTGGGCTTTTTCATGCCTGAGGAAATGTCAGGGTTACTTTTCGCTCTCGCAATTGACCATCCACGATACGCCAAAGCGATCCACCAGCATGCCGAAACGCACCGCCCAGAAAGTCGCTTCCAGTGGCATATCCACGCGACCGTCCTTGGCCAGTGCGTTAAACACGCGCTCGGCCTCGGCAATGCTGTCGACATTCAGAGAAATCGAGCAGCCGCTCATGCCTTGGGTCGGGCGGTCGGGCGTGGTGTCCGAGGCCATGATCATCTGATCACCCACTTTCAGACAGGTGTGGATGATCAGAGAGTGATGCTCTTTGGGCACATGCTCGGCGGCGGGTGTCTCGCCGAACGTCATCATCGCCTCAAGCTTCCCTTGCAAGGCTTGCTCGTAAAAGGTGAAGGCCTCGCGGCAGTCACCGTTGAAGATCAGGTACGGGTTGATTTTCATCTCTCTGCTCCCGGCAGTCAGGCGCGGAGCGTGGCGAGGGTTCGCCGGGTTCCGCGATGGCGGTTAAAACATAGCAGAGCGTTGGACGTCGGGACGGGCAGAGTCTTACAGACGTTTTTCTTATGAGAAATGCTGGGCTTAGCACTGCACTGAGCTGCTTAATCGACGATGACGCGATCGTTGCCCAGGCAAATTGACAATTGATGGCCTTGTTTATCGAATGCGCAACTCGGCAGCGGCTTTTGCAGGGCGTTGATTATCGGAAACCCGACAAACAACAGGGCGATCAGCAGTGCCACGACGAACTGGCCGATGAGGAGAGGGCGGGACGGTAGAGTGGTGGTCTTGAAGCGCGGGCGCAGGAACAGCCCCAAGGCCAGAAAGGCGGCACCGGTCAACATGGCTCGGCCGATTTCGTCTGGACTGACGCTATAGATCAACTGATCCGCATTGTCTGGATAGTTGAGGTAGCAAAAGGTGCCAATGCCCAAGGTAGAAACGCCTGCGCCGACGCAGGCACAAATCGATCCCGGCGCGCGCAAGATCAAGGTCAACAACAACCCCGTCACGGCCATGAGCCAGCCACCGTTGAGCACTAGCCCGTTCATGCCGCCCATCAAGGTGCCGCCGACGTCGGTCGGTTTCAATAGCTTCCAGTCAGTGAAAACGATGTGCGCCAGCAGTGACAGCGCGGCAAGCCAGCAGATCAGGTAGTAAATCCATAGAGCTTTGGGGCGGGTTAACACACGCAGTCCTTTTCGTGGTGTCGGGGAGGGCGCCAGTATGCCGAGGAACCTTTGCGGTGTGAAGTTCAGTGGTGGCGCTGGAGTACCATGAGCCACTGTCATCATCTGCAGAGCTTATTACCGCATGCCTGATCTATCGCGTATTACCTCTTTGTTCGATCAGGCGCAACGAGCCATGCGACTGGTCTGGGAAACGTCGCGTGGCTTGTTTCTGGGGTTGGTGCTGGCAACGCTGGTGGCCGGCTTGCTGCCAGCACTGGCGGCATGGCTGGGCCAGCGGATTGTCGATGCCGTGGTGGCGGCGATGCAGTTGCACGCGCAACACGGCAGTGCGCCGCTGTGGCCAGTGTTGCGTTATGTGTTGCTGGAGGCGGGGGTGTTGGCAATGTTGTCCGGCACACAACGGGCACTCTCGGTGCAGCAGTCGTTGTTGCGGGTGCAACTGGGGCAGAAGGTCAATACGCTGATCCTGGAAAAAGCGCAGACCCTGTCACTGGTGCAGTTCGAGAACTCCGAGTTCTACGACAAACTGGTGCGTGTCCGTCGCGAGGCTTCGACCCGGCCACTGGCGCTGGTGATGAAGTCGTTGGGACTGATTCAGAACCTGATCATGCTGATCAGCTTTGGTGTGCTGCTGGTGCACTTTTCCCCTTGGGCGCTGGTGCTGCTGGTGGTCGGCGCGTTGCCGGTGTTCTTCGCCGAGGCGCATTTTTCCGGTGACGCCTTTCGACTGTTCACCCGCCGCGCGCCGGAGAGTCGGCAGCAGAGCTACATCGAAACCTTGCTGTCCCACGAAACCTATATCAAAGAGGTCAAACTGTTCGGCTTTGCACCGTTGCTGCTGCAACGCTACCGCGACACGTTCGCCAGGCTGTATGCCGAAGACCGGCGTTTGACGTTGCGGCGCGATGGCTGGGGTTTCGGTCTCGGCCTGCTCGGCACTGCGGCTTTCTACGTGGCCTATGCCTGGGTGGTGATCGATGCCGTGCACGGCCAGATCAGTCTCGGCCAGATGACCATGTATCTGGTGCTGTTCAAGCAAGGCCAAAGTGCGGTGAGCAGCAGTTTGAGTGCGATCAGCGGCCTGTACGAAGACGGCCTCTACCTGACGAGTCTTTATGAATACCTGGCCGAACCGGTGCAGGTCGATACCGGCCACCTGACGGTCGGAGCCTGCCCGGGCGATGGTTTGCGTTTCGAAAACGTCGGTTTCCGTTACCCCGGTGCCAGTCGGCCAGCGCTGGAAAACATTGATCTGCAACTGGTGCCAGGCAAGAGCGTTGCGCTGGTAGGGGAAAACGGTTCAGGCAAGACCACGCTGATCAAGTTACTGACCCGGCTCTACCGCCCTGATCAAGGGCGCATCCTGCTCGACGGCAGCGATTTGCAGGATTGGCAGGAAACCGCGCTACGTCGACGTATAGGCGTGATTTTTCAGGACTACATCCGCTACCAGTTCAGCGTCGGAGAAAACATTGGCGTCGGCGATACCTTGGCGTTCAACGACGCGCAACGCTGGAAAGAGGCGGCTGCCCAAGGGATGGCGGCACCCTTTATTGAAGGACTGGACAAGGGCTATGCCACGCAATTGGGACGCTGGTTTGCCGGTGGCCAGGAATTGTCTGGCGGGCAGTGGCAGAAGATTGCCTTGTCCCGCGCGTACATGCGCCGTGAAGCCGACATTCTGATCCTCGATGAGCCGACTTCCGCCCTTGATCCGGCGGCCGAAGCGGCGGTGTTCGAGCATTTCAGCCAGCACAGCGAAGGGCGCATGACCTTGCTGATTTCCCATCGTTTTTCCAGCGTGCGCAATGCCGACCACATCATCGTGCTGCAACAAGGCCAAATCCTCGAGCAGGGCGGCCACGATCAACTGATCGCCGCTGACGGGCATTACGCGCAACTGTTCGATTTGCAGGCTCGCGGCTACCGTTAAGTGTCCCGTCCGTTGCGAACAGTCGTAGGTCCGGCCACTCGAGGGGCCGGTTTACTCTGCATCAGGCTGTCGAGCGCCTTGCGATAATTCTGCCCACCCAGCGCCATGCTGTTGTTGTGCGTCGCGCCGGGCACCAACAGTAAACGCTTGGGTTGTTGCGCGGCGTTGAACAGTTGTTCGCTGAAGCGCGGTGGCACGAAAGCGTCGGCCAGACCGTGCACCACCAGCAGTGGCATATGAATGTCGGCAATCTTGTCGATCGAATCGAATTTCTGCGAGAGCAGCCAGCGTACCGGCAGGGAAGTGTTGGCCACGGAGGCGGCAACATCCGCCAGCGTGGTGAAAGTGGACTCGATCACCAGCCCGCGCACAGGAAGCGCGGAATGATCGCGGGCGGCGGTCTGCCCGAGTTCTGCGGCCAGATCGATGGCCACAGCGCCACCGAGGGAGTGCCCATAGATCAGACGTTTGGCCGGATCCGGTTGCAGCAGTTTGAAACGCTCCCACGCCACACGCGCGTCTTCGTAGACACTGCTTTCCGATGGCAGATCACCGTGACTCTTGCCGAAGCCGCGATAGTCGATGGCCAGCACCGAATAACCCGCCGCGCGCAATTGTTCGATGCGGAACAGTTGCCCGGTGAGATTCCAGCGTACGCCGTGCAAATAAAGAATGGCCGGCGCATTGGCCTTTTCCGCCGGCCACCACCAGGCATGAATGTTCTGCCCGGCCTTGAAACTCTTCGGTTGCAGGTCGAGTTCCTGCACGCTGCCGGGCAAGCCGTGATACCAGCCGGCCGTGCCCGGTTCGATGCGAAACAGCAGTTTGCGTTCGGTGTGTTCAAGCACGGCACAACTGGTCGGCACGCCGATAATCAGCGCGACCATGCAGGCGAACGCCAAACGGCGGCGGCGCAGACGCGTCATGAAGGACAGGAACATTAAACGTTTCACTCAGGCGCAGACAAAGAAGGCTTTTTACCAGATGCCTCGCTCTGCGCGTGAGTTTTTCGACCACCGCCCCGGCGCAACAATTACCAAATGCTGCAAACACTCACACGACCTGCAGCACGATCTTGCCGATATGGTCGCCAGCCTCCATGTGCGCGTGAGCCTGAGCGGCGTCGGCGAGAGGGTAGACCTTGTCGATCATCGGTAGACAGCGCCCGGCAGACAGTGCCGGCCATACGTGCTCACGCAGTTGATCGGCAATCGCGGCTTTTTCGACAGCGGTGCGGGCGCGCAAGAGAGAGCCGGTGATGACCGCGCGTTTGGCCATCATTGCCAACAAATCAAAATCGTTGGCCCGCGCGCCGCCGAGAAAGCCGAGCATGACCAAACGGCCATCCATCGCCAGGGCGCTGACGTTATCGTTGAGGTACGAGCCGCCCATGATGTCGAGGATCACATTGACGCCCTGGCCTGCGGTTTTATCGGCGATGACCTGTGCGAATTTCTCATCGCGGTAATTGATCGCTTCGCCACCCAGATCGCGAATTGCCGCGCATTTGTCCGGGCTACCGGCGGTGGCGAACGCTTCTATACCGAATTCGCGGCAGAGCATCAGTGCGGTAGTGCCGATGCCGCTGGTGCCACCGTGAATCAGCGCGCGTTTACCACGGCTGGCGCCGCCGAGGCCGAACAGGTTGGCCCATACGGTAAAGAAGGTTTCCGGGATCGCGGCGGCGTGCACCCAGTCCAGGCCGTCGGGAATCGCCAGGGTCTGGCCGGCCGGGACGGCGCAGTATTCGGCATAACCGCCGCCATTGGTCAGCGCGCAGACTTTGTCGCCCACGGCGAACTGACTGACACCCGCTCCGAGTGCGACGACTTCGCCGGCCACCTCCAGACCGGGGATCGGGTTCATGCCGGGTTTCATCGGGTATTTGCCGGCCCGTTGCAAGGCGTCCGGCCGGTTGATTCCGGCGGCGTGGACGCGGATCAGCACCTCGCCATCTGCGGCGACCGGCAGCGGCACGCGTCGCGGTTGCAAGACCTCGGGGCCGCCGGGCTCGGTAATTTCGATTCGGGTCATTTCATTGGGCAGGGACATATCGTTTCTCTTGGCTTGAGTTGTGTAAGTGGGAGCCTGCCGAGCAGGCAATGATTCCCTTCAATGTGCACAGCAGCGCTGCTCAATAGGGGCGGGCAGCCATTTCATGGCTTGTTCCAGCAGCAGCGCCACGACGATCGCGCCTGCGGCAATGATGAACAATAATGCGTGATGACCGCCGCTGGCATTGAACAGCGCCGAGTAGGCAAAACCGGCCAGCGCCTGAAACGTAGCGAACGACACCGTGGCGCGGCTCCAGGCGATTTGCTGGCGATGATGCTCTGGCACCAGCTCATGCACGCGGGCCAGCGCCAGCGGCACAATGCCGGGCGGAAATGAACCGAGAATCACCGCCAGCAATGCCAGTGCCAGAAACGAGTGAGTCAGCGCCAGCAATCCAAGGGCAATCGCCTGCACCACCAGCACCAGGCGAATGCCGGACCGCGCGCCAAGCTGATCGGCGAGAAAGCCATAACTCACCGGGCCGACAATTGCGCCCAGGCCATACATCACCCAGATCAGCGCGCCGATATGCGCGCCGGCGCCGAGTCCACGCGCCACGTAATCCACCAGAAATACCATCGCCGGAACTAGGCCGGCAGCCATAAAGGCGTATTGGGCGAACAGCAAGTACACACCGCGCGGTGTCGGTTCTGCGGACACCGTTTCCTGTGCAACGACCGGGTGCAGGAAATCAGACGGCCAGCCAAACCAGCTCAGCGCCGTCAGCAACAGGGCCAAAGCCCCGAGGCCCAGCCACGTCGCCTGCAAACCCAGGCTCAACAGCGGCGGCACAAGCGTCCCGGAGCCGGCAATGCCGAGACCGATGCCGAGGAAGATCGAGCCACTGGCCAGCCCTTTACGCGCCGCCGGAACATGCGGCAGTACCGTCGCGGCGACCAGCACCATGATCGCGCCACCGGCAATCCCCGACAGCAGCCGCCAGCCGAAGAACCAGCTCACCGACAACGGAAACGCGCAGGCAAAAAATGCGGCGGTGACGATCAGCATCATCAGCCGCAAGGCGTTTTTATTGCCGAGTTGACGCGCTGCCGGCCGGCCCAGCAGGGCGCCGATCAGATAACCCACCAGATTGGCCGCGCCGAGGTAGACCACATCATTGGCGCTAAACCACTGCGCTTCAATCAGCGCAGGAATCAACGGCGTGTAAGCGAAACGCGCCAGCCCGATGCTGACCAGGCTGGCGCACAGGCCAGCAAAGATCGGCAACCAGATACCGGTGGAGGTTGAAGTGCGCATGATAGCGATCTCGCGGAAGGTTTATGACGCTCAGCATATCGGCTATCTTTGCTGCGTTAATGCAGCGATTAAGCGGCGCGCTGATGCGTATTTGCATCATACGGAGGCAGCATGAATTGGGATGACGCACGGGTATTTCTCGCCGTTTGCCGCGAGTCGACGCTACGTGGCGCTGCACGGGTTTTGGGGGTGGATCAGGCCACTGTCGGGCGACGGATCACGGCGCTGGAAAAGTCCCTGAGCGCGACGTTGTTCCTGCGTACCTCTGATGGGTACGCGTTGACGGCGGTCGGCGAAGCAGCGCTTAAAAGCGTTGAGAAAATGGAGCATTCGGCGCTGGAGCTGGAGCGGCAGATTCAAGGCCTGGACGATCGCCTGACCGGCACGGTACGCGTCAGTACTACGGATTCGCTGGCGATCGACTTTCTGATCCCGGCCATTGCCCGCTTGCACGAGCAGCACCCGGACGTGCACGTGCAACTGGACGCGTCCACGCAGATCCTCAGCCTGGCCAAGCGCGAGGCGGATATCGCCGTGCGCAACACCCGGCCGGACAATCCTGACCTGATCGCCCGGCGCATTGCCCGATGGCCAGTGGGGCTGTTCGCCTCTCAAGCCTATATAGACGCCAATGGCGTGCCGCAGCCGGACACGGCGTTCGAAGGGCATGATCTGGTGGTCTATCAACCGTATCTGCAAAGCAAAAAGGACCTGACCCTGGTGTCGGAGCCGTTGAGTCGCGGTCGGATCGTCGCCAGCCTCAGTTCCAGTTTGCTCGTCCGTCGTTCGATTGCAGCAGGGTTGGGTGTAGGAGAAATCCCGGTGTACATGGGCGAGCGCGATGGCTTGATCAGGCTCTGGTCGGAGCGCACTACGCCGCTCCCGTATGAGGTATGGCTGGTAACCCATGCGGACCTGCGCCATACCGCGCGGGTGAGGGCGGTGATTGAGCAGATTGTCGACGTGTTCGCGTCGGAGAATGAGTAGGTAGAGGCTGTTTTGGCAGGGCTACAACCTCTGACGAAACGGCCTACACCAGAGGCAGAATCTCCCGGCTTGTGAGCCTGTTGAATGGGGCCTATTGTTTCGGCATGTCGGTGAGGGGCGTAGGGCTCGCACTGATGTTGATACCAGGGAAGGTATTGGTAAACCCAGGAAGGTGCCGAATTGAGAACCACGGAATTCAGTCAAAATCCAATCAGTGACCTATCGAGTAAAGGTCGGAATACTCAAACCATGAACGCTATAAGCCGTGAAGAGTTCAATGCCAGGATCGAGACCATTGAGACGAGGATGGATGCTCGGTTCGAGGGTGTGTCGGCAAAAATCGATGCTTATCTTTTGACTCAGGCGGAGAGGGACAAACGGTACGATTTGATGTGGGACGGCGTACAAAAAATCGCCGAAGAGTCAAAAGAAGCCATCAAACAAGCCTCGACAGTGAAGGCGCATTACTGGGCGACGACAGCCGTCCATTTCCTCGGAATGATCACCGTCGTTGTGGGGGCGCACTTTGCCAATCAGGCAGCGGTGTTAACCACCTTGCAGACGACACTCGCTGCGATCCAGGTAGGTAAGGATATAGGCGCACCAAGACCTGCTTCGCAACAAGCACCCGAATCAGCACAATAGAAAACGGCCTTCAAAGAAGGCCGTTTTTGTGGGCGTTGAAACGCAGCGTTATGGCATCTCTGGCAATTCCTGCGGCCGCAGGTCGAATACCAGCACTTCGGCATCGACACCGTTGCTCAAAGTCAGCAACTGTTCTTCGCGAACCCGTACGCCGTCACCTTCCTGCAATGGCTGGCCGTTGAGCTCAACACTGCCGCGCGCCACATGCACATAGGCATAGCGGTTGGCCGCCAGTTCCAGCGTGGCGCTTTCCTTGCCGTCGAACAACCCGGCGAAGACCCGTGCATCCTGACGCACCTTGAGCGAGCCGTGCTTGCCGTCCGGCGAAATGATCAACTGCAGGCGACCGCGTTTTTTCTCGGCGCTGAAATGCTCCTGTTGATAGCGCGGTTTGGCGCCGCTGACGTCCGGCACGATCCAGATCTGCAGGAAGTGCACCGGTTTGCTCGCCGAATGGTTGAACTCACTGTGTGCCACGCCACTGCCAGCGCTCATCAATTGCACATCACCCGGGCGGATGACTGAACCGGTGCCCAGCGTGTCCTTGTGTTCCAGCGCACCTTCCAGCACGTAGGAAAAAATCTCCATGTCGCGATGCGGGTGCTGGCCGAAGCCTTTACCGGCGGCAACTCGGTCATCGTTGATCACCAGCAGGTCGGAAAAACCCTGTTCGCGAGGGTCGCGATAGCTGGCAAAGGAAAAGGTGTGAAAGGACTTCAACCAGCCATGATTGGCGAGGCCACGATCGGAGGCTTTGCGAAGGGTCAGCATGATGAAATCTCCTTGCGGGACGTGAATTCGTCCGAGTGAGGAGAAGGTTACTGTTTACTGATCGACGCAATAAGTAGATGAGAATTGAAAGACTGTCCCTTTCAGGTTGACAGTTTTGCGATAGCCGTCACACAAAACTTTTGCGCTCAAACGGCTACAGTTGGCCATAATGTCTGGTCTGTATCATGTCTCTCTGATCTAAGTGATGTCTGCCCATGAAAACCGTGGCAATGGTGCTGTTCCCCGACTTTCTTCTGCTCGACATGGCCGGGCCATTGGAGGTTTTTTCGGTTGCCAATCGCTACCTGAAAGCCGAAGCGCATTATCAATTGATCACGCTTGGCACTGAACGTGGCCCACTTCGGGCATCCAATGGCGTGTTGGTGCATGCCGACGCGACCATCGATGACAACACCGAACATTATGATCTGCTGTTGGTACCGGGCGGCCCGGGTGCCTACAACCAACAATTTCCGGCGCTGTTCGCGTGGCTCAAGGGCGCGGTCCAGCGCGTCGAGTATTACGGTTCGATCTGCACCGGCGCCTTTGTACTAGGCCATGCCGGATTGCTTGACGGTTATCGGGTGACCACCCACTGGAACTACACCGAGCGCCTGATCAAGGGCTTTCCGAAAGCCCATGTCACCACGGATCAGATCTATGTCGAAGATCGCAATCTGATCACCTCGGGCGGCGTCACAGCCGGGATCGATATGGCGCTGGCCGTGATCGCCCGCGATCACGGGAAGAAACTCGCCCAGGATGTCGCCAAAGTCCTGCTGGTGGTGATGAAACGGCAGGGCGGGCAGGCGCAGTTCAGTCCGCTGATGGCCGCTGTGGCACCGCAGGAAACACCGATTACCCGCGCGCAAAGCTACGTACTGGAACATCTCGACGAAGCCTTCACGGTCGAGCGCATGGCCGCCATCGCCAACATGAGTGCGCGGCACTTTGCACGGGTGTTTGCCCGCGACATCAACATGACGCCGATGGAATTTCTGCAAAGTGCGCGCATCGACTGCGCGCGCAATCTGCTGGAAACCAGCGATCTGCCGCTGAAAACCGTGGCTTACAAAAGTGGCTTCGGCAGTGTGCGGCACATGCGTTCGCTGTTCGCTGAAAAGCTCGGCCTGACCCCGGCGCAATACCGCGAACAGTTCAGCTAGAGCGCTGGTGTCCGTCTGGCGCACCCGGATGTCCGTGTTGCGCCCCGTGTAGCGGTTGTCGCGTCATCTGAGGCTGCCAAGATGGTTGGCATGGATAGCCTCATTGATTTGAACACGGCGTCGGTGCTGCATTTCGGCCCTTACGCCTTCCACCTGCGCCAACGGCTGATACTCGATGGAGATCGGCCCTTGCGCATGGGCGGGCGTGCGCTGGACATTCTGCAAGTGCTGGTCGAGCGTGCCGGTCGAGTGGTCAGGAAGGAGCAATTGATCGCTCTGGTATGGCCCACGTCGGTGGTCGAGGAGATCAACCTGCGCGTACACATCGCTGCGCTTCGGCGGGCCTTGGGTGACGGTGAAAACGGTCAGCGCTACATCGTCAACGTGCCGCAATGCGGTTACAGCTTTATCGCCCCGGTGCGTTGCGACAGCGTTGCGCAAGTGGTCTTCGAGAACTTGCAAACGCCCCAGCATAATTTGCCGGCGCGACTGACCTCCGTCACCGGTCGCGACTCGCTGGTTGGCGGGTTGGTGCGACAAATGCCGCTGTGTCGGCTGATGACTCTCACGGGAGCGGCCGGGGTGGGTAAATCCACTGTCGCGTTGCGGGTCGCGGAATTGCTGTTGCAGTACTACAGAGATGGCGTGTGGCAGATTGATCTTGGTTTGATCGACGACGACACACCGCTGCTCAATCATGTGCTGCGCACCCTCGAAAGCGACTTGCCCGGACTGTCGACCCGCCATGCGTTGCTGCTGCTGGATAACTGTGACCACCGCAGCGACGCTTGCAGAGCAGCGGTTGAAACGTTGCTCGAGGCAGCTCCCCGACTGTCGATTCTCGCCACCAGCCGCGAGGCCTTGCAGGTCAGTCTGGAAACCCATAAATGCGTGCCACCGCTGACCCTGCCAAAACGCTCGGCAGGCGATTGCCTCCCTGAAGCCATGGGCCATTCTGCGGTGCAGTTGTTCGTCAGTCGTGCCCGGGCGCGCCAGCATGATTTCAGCCTGCGCGAGCAGGACGTCAAAGTCGTGGTCGAGATCTGTCGCCAACTCGACGGTTTACCGCTGGCGATCGAACTGGCGGCGGCGCAGATCGATGCACTGGCGTTGGTCGGCTTACAGGCGCAAATAGCCAACGGCCTGCAAGTGCTCAGCCATGGCCGGCGCACCGCAGTGTCGCGGCACCAATCCATGCAGGCGGCACTCGACTGGAGCTATCAACGCTTGAGTGAGCAGGAACAAATCGTGCTGCAGCGTTTATCGGTGTTCAAAATGGCGTTTACGCTGGAGGCGGCGCTGGCGGTGATCAGTTGTCCGAACCTGGCTCCGCAGAGGCTTGCCGCGATTATCGACGGCCTGGCGCAAAAGTCATTGTTGACGGTGGAGCGGGGCGGCAGTGCAGGTCGATACCGGATGCTCAACACCACCCGCTGCTATGCCCGCGAGCAACTGGAGCGCAGCGGTGAAGGGATTGAGCTTGAACGCCGGCATATGCGTTACATCAACCGGACTCGCCAGGCTTCAGACGTGCACGTGCTCGCGTAGTTCGTCGATCAGCAAGCGCACCTTGCGCAAGTCCGGGGTCGCGTAGCCTTCGGTGAAGCGTTGATAGATCGGGCTGAGCAAATCCAGCGCCTCGCGATAGCGCGACTGGCGCTGCCAGAGTTTCGCCAGTGACGTGGCACTGCGCAGTTCCCAGGCGAGCGCGCCTTGGTTGCGAGCGATGGTCAGGGATTGTTGCAGGAGTGCTTCGGCTTCCTGAATGGCCCCTTCGCGAGCAGGCTCGCTCCCACAGAGATTTTGGGTGTGCTCAGACCCCATGTGGGAGCGAGCCTGCTCGCGAAGAGGCCCGCCCAGACAACCCATCTCACCATTCAATAACGCATTCGCCCGAGCCCGCAAAATCTCCGCCGTGCTCCACCCCGCATCCCCACTCAACGCCCGCTCAACCAGCGCGTCATCCACAAAACTGCCATCCAGCGTGACCATGATTTCCCGAATCAGCCCACTGCTGTCCTTCGGCACGGGCATGCTGGTTTGCGTGTCGATCACTTGCGCATAGTGCCGCGCCCAGGTGTTGAACAGCAGCACCGAATGTTTCTGCGACTGTTCGAGCAGCAACTGCAACAGCGCCCGGGCGTTTTGCTGATCGCCGTTGTAATGGGCGATCAGGCAACTGGCCAGCGCCAGGGTGTAGCAAATCGAAGTGCCATGGTCGATCTGTACGGCGATGTCCAGCGCCTGCCGCGCCGTGCGCCACGCTTGCTCCGGCAGTCCCTGCATCCACAGTACACGCGCCAGCACCGTCAGTGACGCGACACTCTGGTCGTATTGCACGCCAAAACCGTGAGTGAAGCGGTTGACATGGCCGCTCTGCGCCATGCACTGAAGCACCTGCTCGGCATGAATGCGCGCCTGCAATTGGTCGCCGGCATAATGCAGGGCCAATACGCGCAAGCGGTGGGTACTCAGTGACAACAACGGGTCGCCGTGCAGACCGAGCCGGTCGAAGTGCTCACTCTGTGCCAGCGCCATGCGGTAGTGGCCGCAGCTGAGATTGACCGCCATGTGCCCGGACACCGCGCGCAGTTGCCCGGCGACGTCATCGTTTTCGTGCGCCAACCGGCGGGCATCGGCGAACGCTTCGATGGTCTCTGCAGTACCGCCCCACGTGTGATAACAGGCACTGCCGAGGGCCAGTTTCAGCGCAACTTTCAGGCGCAGGCAGGGTTCGCCGAGTTCATCAAGCAGGCTCAGCGCTCGCCGGACATAGCCGCCGTACTCCTTGAGCAGCGACAACTCTTGCCACAAGGGTGCCGACGCTGCCGTCAGGCGAATCCCCAAACCACCCGGGCCGATACCGTTCAGGCACCAGTCCAGTGCTGCTCGCAGATCTTCCAGCCCTCGTGCGTAACGCTCGATCCACAATAGCGTTGGCGTGTTTTCCCAATCGTTTTGCGCCTGCTGCATCAACGCGAGGCAACGTTCGGCATGGCGCTCACGGGTTTCCGCGCATTCAGCTGCGTGCTCGAGTTTTTCCAGGGCGTAGCGGCGGGTCGTGTCGAGCAGGCGATAGAACACCTCTTCGTCACCGACTTCGACGCTGAGCAGGGATTTGGCCACCAGTTGGGTGATTGATACAAACACCATGCTGGGGTCGATTTGTTGGCCGACGATAACGGCGGCCGCCGATTCCAGGGTAAAACCGCCGCGAAATACGCCCAGGCGGCGCAGACAGGTTTGTTCGCATCGGTCGAGCAGATTGAAACTCCAGTCCAGCGTGGCGCGCAGGGTGAGGTGGCGCTCAAGACTGTTTTGATTGCCCGCTGCCAACGGCGGCAAGCGACCCTGTAACTGGCTCAGCAGACCGTCCAGACCCAGTTCGGCGACCTGCGCTGCTGCCAGCTCAAGCGCCAGTGGAATGCCATCGAGCCGATGGCAGATCTCGATCGCTTGGGGCAACTGGGTATCGCTCAGCTCGAAGCTTTCCTGCGTGGCCGTCGCTCGTTCGACGAACAATTGCAGCGCCGAAAAATTCAGCGTTTGCTCACGATTCAGCGTCGTCGTCATCGGCGGGTATTCGAGGGAGTCCAGACGCTGCACGTATTCACCTTCGGCTCGCAGACTTTCGCGGCTGGTGGCGAGGATATGCACGTGCGGCGCTCCGCGCAGAATGCTTTCACTGAGCGCCGCAATGGCATCAATCAAATGCTCGCAGTTGTCGAGCAGCAACAGCATCTGGCGCTGTTGCAGGCCTTTGACCAGCGCTGTCTGCGGGTCGCCTTCGAGGAGCGCCAGATCAAGCAGGGCGGCCAGGTGTGAACAGATCAGCCGGGGATCGCTCAGAGGTGCCAGATCCACCAGACGAATGCCATCGCGGTAATGCCCGATCAACTGCTCGGCCACACGCAAGGCCACCGTGGTTTTGCCGATCCCACCGGGGCCGACCAGGGTGATGCAGCGTTGACGCGGTAACTGCGTCATCAAGCTGTCGACCAGTGGCTGGCGGCCGATCATCCGCGTGCGCCGCAAGGGCAGGTTGTGCCGACCGCCAACATCGCCCACAGGACGCTCCTCCATGGATTCCAGCAACACTGGCGCGACAAAACTGTAGCCCCGTTGCGCCACGGTGATGATGTAACGCTGGCCGGCCTGACCGTCACCGAGGGCTTTGCGCAGTGCCGCCATGTGCACACGCAAGTTGATGTCTTCGACCACGCTGTCCGGCCAGACTCCGGCCATCAATTGCTGCTTGCTCACCACTTCGCCGGCGTGGGCCAGCAGAATCAGGAGGATGTCCATCGCCCGTCGGCCCAGACGTAACGGCTGCTCGCCTTCGAGCACCCGCCGTTGTCCGGGATGAATCCGATAGGGGCCAAAACCGAGGGCCTGATTCGGCGAAAGACTCAACAGCTCACTCCTGCGATGCTGCGGCGGACAGAGCGGAGTAGTGCCGCGCGCATGCGCAGGCCTTCTAATCCGGGGTGTCCCGGCATAATCCTCAGGTTTGAGCGTCAGTGCAACGGTTGCCGGGCTCAAAACACGGCAGGTTGTAAACGAGGAGCTTTCGGTTCCCGCATGATCTGGCAGCGCCAGGCAAACGGATTGATGCCTTCGCTGCGGGTGAACATATGGCAGAAATGCGCTTGATCGCAGAACCCGCATTCCAGGCTGATTTGCGTCAGGCTCAGGTCGGTGTGCTGGATCAGCAGCTTGGCCCGTGCGATGCGCTGGGTACGAATCCAGTCTTGCGGCGACAACCCGGTGCTGCATTTGAAGGCGCGGGAAAAATGGCTGCGTGACAGCGAACAGGCGCGGGCCAGTTCGGTGACCTCGAGGCTTTCGCCCAGACGTTCGAGGATCAGTTGTTTGACCTGTCGTTCGCGCTGCGGACTGAGCCCGCCGATCCCGGTTTTGCGTGGTGCGTTGGCAGGGGCGAGGGCGACGCTGTGCTGTGAGTGAGCCATGGCCAAAGTCCGTGTCGATGGGGAATGCACGGTCGGCGCATCCCCTCAGGTCAAAAAAACAACGCTGCGCAGAGGGTTTCATTGTTGGCCGAGGGCTGGAGGCTGACGAGTTAATCGTTGTTAATTTCGCTGCGAAACGGCGCTAACAGTCCCGTTGATCGCGTAAAGTGCGCAGCACTGGCGTCTGACTGGCTAAAAGGAATCTGTGCCCATGAACCGTAACGATCTGCGTCGCGTCGACATGAACCTGCTGGTGATTTTCGAAGCGCTGATGTTCGAAAAGAACCTGACCCGCGTCGCCGAAAAACTGTTCATGGGGCAACCGGCGGTCAGCGCTGCGTTGGGGCGTTTGCGCGATCTGTTCGACGATCCGCTACTGCTGCGCAACGGTCGCAGCATGGAGCCGACCGCGCGGGCGTTGGCGATTCTCAAAGAGCTGCAACCGGCGATGGATGTCATTTCTGGCGCGGTCAGCCGGGCGAAGGAGTTCGAACCGGCGAGCAGTTGCGATGTGTTTCGTATCGGTTTGTCGGACGACGCTGAGTTCGGACTGTTTCCGCCGTTGTTGCGTCAGCTTCAACAAGAGGCACCGGGGATTGTCGTGGTCGTGCGCCGCGCCAATTACTTGTTGATGCCGGCACTGTTGGCCTCTGGAGAAATCTCTGTTGGCGTCAGTTACACCACTGAGTTGCCGGCCAACGCCAAGCGCAAGACATTGCGCGACATTCCCTGCAAGGTTCTACGCGGCGACGACCGCCCTGGCCCGCTGACCCTCGACGAATACTGCGAGCGTCCGCATGCGATGGTGTCGTTCTCCGGCGACCTGAGCGGCAATATCGACATGGACCTGGCCAAGGTCGGTCGTACCCGCCGCGTGGTGTTGGGCGTGCCGCAATTCAGCGGCCTGCGCGCCTTGCTCGCTGGCACCGAGATGATCGCCACCGTGCCGGATTACGCCGCGTGCGCGCTGGTGGAAGGGTGTGCCTTGCGCGCCGAAGATCCACCGTTCCCGATCGATGCGGCGCAATTGTCGATGGCCTGGAGCGGGGTGCATGACAACGACCCGGCGGAGAAATGGCTCAGGTCGCGGATCAGTCAGTTCATGGCGGCGCCGCTGGATATCCCGCCGATTTAAATCCCTGCGCAAATCTCACAAACAACACCAATCCCCTGTGGGAGCGAGCCTGCTCGCGAAAGCGGTGTGTCATTCAAAGCATTTATCAACTGACCCGACGCCTTCGCGAGCAGGCTCGCTCCCACATTGGCTCGGTGTGATCCAAAGATTTTCGGTGCTTTAAACATCGCCGTTTAAGCAACACCCACAGACACTCTTTCAGGCTACGCAACCTTGCGCCTTTGCCTACAGCTACGCCAGAATCCGCCGGCTTGTGCGCTTGTGGTCGGGTCTCTATCGTTTGGTGGTCGCTGAAAACTCAGCGATCGGGTTTAGCGACTCGGACCAAAAAAAGTGCATCAGCGCTCCATGCTTTGTTGCAGGCTATCGTCTGCACTTCGCTATGGCGGCTGTATGCGGGAGACCTTCGGGTCTACCGGGTTGCCTTTTTACCGGTTCGCTAACCTGCATACGGTCGCCACCCATCCTGTTTAGCGACAGGACGTGGTGATCCCGGCTCTAAAAAGGAGATTCACCATGTTCAAAGTCACGCCCAACCCGCCAGACATCGCCCCCACATCCCCCTACGAATCCATCGATTCCCGAAAACTCCACGAAGCCGCCGACCGCGCCCTCGACCATTACCTCCTTCCACCCGGCTCCACGCCACCCCCACGCAGAACCCGTGGCATGTACGCCGTAACCGCTGACACCAAAAACGAAGAACTGCTGACCGACGCCAGCGAAACACTCGCCTCGGCCAAGACCATCGCCCAGGACGTAGCCCATCTGTTGCCCGCGCCGCAGCGCCGGGCGTTGTTGGGGATTGCGCAGTTGATCATGCTCGGTGAGCTGGCAGTGAATCGGGTGCTGGATAACCTCGAGCCACCGGCCTAAGCGCACCCCCTGTGGGAGCGAGCCTGCTCGCGAAAGCGCTGTGTCATTCAAAGTATTTATCAACTGACCCGACGCCTTCGCGAGCAGGCTCGCTCCCACATTGGCTCGGTGCGATCCATAGATTTTCGGTGGTTTAAACATCGCCGTTTAAGCAACACCCTCAGACACTCTTTCAGGCTACGCAACCTTGCGCCTTTGCCTACAGCTACGCCAGAATCCGCCGGCTTGTGCGCTTGTGGTCGGGTCTCTATCGTTTGGTGGTCGCTGAATAGTTCAGTGATCGGGTTTAGCGACCCGAATTGGATACAGGCGCACAGTGCACCCTACGTCTTTGCAGATTGTCTTATTGCAATTGATGTTATGGCGGCTGCGCGCGGGAGGCCTTCGGGTCTGCCGGGTTCCTGTTCCTCCCGGTTCGCTAACCTGCGTGCAGCTGCCACCATTATTTGTTTAGCGACAGGTCATGGTGGTTAACCTAGGACAGGAGATTCACCATGTTCAAAGTTACACCCAACCCACCAGACATCGACCCCACATCCCCCTACGAATCCATCGATTCGAGAAAACTCCACGAAGCCGCCGACCGCGCCCTCGACCATTACCTCCTTCCACCCGGCTCCACACCACCTCCACGCAGAACTCGCGGCATGTATGCCGTAACCGCCGACACCAAAGCCGAAGAACTGCTGACCGACGCCAGCGAAACACTCGCCTCGGCCAAAACCATCGCCCAGGACGTCGCTCACCTGTTGCCCGCGCCGCAGCGCCGGGCGTTGTTGGGGATTGCGCAGTTGATCATGCTCGGTGAGCTGGCAGTGAATCGGGTGCTGGATAACCTCGAGCCACCGGCCTAAGCGCACCCCCTGTGGGAGCGAGCCTGCTCGCGAAAGCGCTGTGTCATTCAAAGTATTTATCAACTGACCCGACGCCTTCGCGAGCAGGCTCGCTCCCACAGGGTTGTGCGGTGTTTCACGAATCCCGGAACACCGTGGAACTGAGCACACCCATCCAATTTCCTCCCGACCAACCCCGGCATGATTCACCCAATAATTATTCACGGGTGAGTCCATGCACGTTTCTCAACGGGATGAACAGGCGCGCGACATCGGTTTGCTGTTCCTGCGGGCCAGCGGTGGGTTGTTTCTGCTGTGGGTCCACGGCTTGCCCAAGCTGCTCGACTTCACCGCGCAACTGCAGCTGATCGAAGACCCGTTTCACCTCGGTTCCCACCTCACCCTGATTCTGGCGATCTTCGCCGAAGTGCTCTGTCCGCTACTGATCGTCGCCGGGTTACTGGCGCGATTGGCCTGCGTGCCTATTCTCTTTGTGCTGCTGGTGGCGTTGCTGGTCGTGCATCCGCAATGGAGTGTGGCCGAGGGGCAGTTCGGCTGGTTGCTGTTGATCCTGTTTACCACTGTGTTGATCGCCGGGCCGGGACGGCTGGTGATTTCTGTTCGTTTGCCCGGAGTGCTGCGTTATGCCTGAAGTCCTCAATCCACAGTCACCGGGGGCCGATGAGACGGTCACGCTGATCATCAAGCACCGGGTCAAGGCCGGTTTCGAGTCGGCATACGAGGCCTGGCTGCGCAATATCGTCCGCGTGGCGGGGCAGCGTGAGGGGCATTTGGGGGTGGACGTGGTGCGTGGCAGGCGCGGCCGTCTCGATTTCTACACCTGCGTGCTGCGCTTCAGCAGCACCGAAGCGATGCAAGGCTGGCTGGAGTCGCCGCAGCGCCAGGCACTGGTCGCCGAAGCGGCGCCGATGCTGGCTGACGGCGATCAGACTGAAGTCGCGCCGATCAAGGAGTTCTGGTTTACGCCACTGGCCGACGCCGCTTCGCCACCGCCGCGCTGGAAGCAGGCTGTGGTCACGCTGCTGGTGATTCTGCCGCACACCTTGCTCGTGCCGCTGATCTGGGGGCCGTTGCTGGCGCTGCATCCGCTGCTTTCCAATTACGTGGTCGCCACGTTCCTGATCACCCTGACCATCGTCCTGTCGGTGGTGTACGTGGTGATGCCGCCGGTTACCCGTTTGTTTACGCCGTGGCTTGAAGCCAGCCAGGCCCATGAACACCTCGACTCCCAAGAAACCTCGCCACGCTGAGCGCGCGAGGTTCGCTCCTTTTCACTTTGCTTGAGGAACTGCGATGAGCGCCGATCTGATTTTATTCAATGGCCAGTTTCATACCGTAGACCGCACCAAACCGCTGGCCAGTGCCGTGGCCATCACCGACGGCCGTTTCGTCGTCGTCGGCAACGACAACCAGGCCATGGCCCTGCGCGGGCCGAACACGCAAGTGGTCGATATGCACGGTCGCTGCGTCATCCCGGGCCTCAACGACTCGCACTTGCACCTGATCCGTGGCGGTTTGAACTACAACCTCGAACTGCGCTGGGAAGGCGTGCCGTCGCTGGCCGATGCGTTGCGCATGCTCAAGGATCAGGCTGACCGCACGCCGACTCCGCAATGGGTGCGCGTGGTCGGTGGCTGGAACGAATTCCAGTTCGCTGAAAAACGCATGCCAACTCTGGAAGAAATCAACCAGGCCGCACCGGACACCCCGGTGTTCATCCTGCACCTGTATGACCGCGCCTTGCTCAACCGCGCCGCGCTGCGCGTTGCCGGCTACACCCGCGACACGCCGAACCCGCCGGGTGGCGAGATCGTCCGCGACAGCAACGGCAACCCGACCGGCATGCTGGTTGCGCGACCGAACGCGATGATCCTCTATTCGACGCTGGCCAAGGGGCCGAAGCTGCCGCTGGAATATCAGGTCAACTCGACCCGCCAGTTCATGCGCGAACTCAATCGCCTCGGCCTGACCAGTGCGATTGATGCCGGCGGCGGTTTCCAGAACTACCCGGATGATTATCAGGTGATCGAACAACTGGCCAAGGACGACCAGTTGACCGTGCGCATCGCCTACAACTTGTTCACCCAGAAGCCGAAAGAAGAACTGAGCGATTTCCAGAACTGGACCGGCAGCGTGAAATTGCATCAGGGCGATGACTTCCTGCGCCACAACGGCGCCGGCGAAATGCTGGTGTTCTCGGCAGCGGACTTCGAAGATTTCCTCGAACCACGCCCCGATCTGCCGCACACCATGGAAGAAGAGCTGGAGCCGGTGGTGCGCCACTTGGTTGAACAGCGCTGGCCGTTCCGTTTGCACGCCACTTACAACGAATCCATCAGCCGCATGCTCGACGTGTTCGAGAAGGTCAACCGAGACATCCCGTTCAACGGACTGCCGTGGTTCTTCGACCACGCCGAAACCATCACCCCGCAGAACATCGAGCGTGTGAAGGCATTGGGCGGCGGCATCGCGATTCAGGATCGCATGGCCTTCCAGGGCGAATACTTTGTCGACCGTTACGGCAAACAAGCCGCCGAGGCGACGCCACCGATCAAGCGCATGCTCGCCGAAGGCGTACCGGTCGGCGCCGGCACCGATGCGACGCGGGTGTCGAGCTACAACCCGTGGACTTCGCTGTACTGGATGGTCAGCGGTCGCACAGTCGGTGGCCTGGCCTTGTACGAAGAAGGTTTGCCGCGCGCCACCGCGCTGGAACTGTTCACTCACGGCAGCGCCTGGTTCTCCTCGGAGCAGGGCAAAAAGGGCCAGATCAAGGTCGGGCAACTGGCGGATCTGGCGGCGCTGAGCGCGGACTTCTTCCATGTCGAAGAAGAAGCGATCAAGTGGATCGAGTCGGTACTGACCGTGGTCGGCGGCAAGATTGTTTATGCCGCCGGCGACTTCGAAGACCTCGGCCCGCGCTCGATACCCGTGCTGCCGGACTGGTCGCCGGTGGTGAAAGTCCCGGGCCACTGGCGACCGAATTCGCCCTTACAGGCGCAGGTTCACCAGTGCAGCGGCCCGTGCGCAGTGCATACCCACAGCCATGAAAAGGCGCGGATGTCGAATGCACCGGTCAGCGACTTCGCCGGTTTCTGGGGCGCGTTCGGCTGTTCCTGCTTCGCTTTCTGATTTTCCCTGAAGCGCCGGCCATCCGGTCGGCGCTCAATGCTTCATCCATCCGTCCATCAGGAGTTTTCCCATGAGCGTTCCTTACACACGTCTGAACAAAGATGATGCGGTCGTACTGCTGGTCGATCACCAGACCGGTCTGATCTCGCTGGTCCAGGATTTCACTCCGAACGAATTCAAGAACAACGTGCTGGCGCTGGGCGACATCGCCAAGTTCTTCAAGCTGCCGACCATTCTGACCACCAGTTTCGACGCAGGCCCGAACGGCCCGATCGTGCCTGAGCTGCGTGAGCAGTTTCCGGATGCGCCATTCATTCAGCGCCCGGGGCAGATCAATGCCTGGGATAACGAAGACTTCGTTAAAGCGATCAAGGCGACCGGTCGCAAGCAACTGATCATCGCCGGTGTGGTGACGGACGTTTGCGTGGCATTCCCGACCTTGTCGGCGATTGCTGAAGGCTACGAAGTGTTTGTGGTGACGGATTCGTCGGGCACCTTCAACACCACCGTGCAGCAAGCGGCGTGGGCGCGGATGTCAGCGGCGGGTGCCCACCTGTTGAACTGGTTCTCTGTGGCGTGCGAGCTGCAGGGCGACTGGCGCAACGACATGGAAGGGTTGGCGCATTTGCTGTCGGAGCGTCTGCCTAACTATCGCAATTTGATCAACAGCTATACCAAGTTCACTGCCAAGTAATCGTCTGATCTTGAAGAGCCCCTCACCCTAGCCCTCTCCCAGAGGGAGAGGGGACTGACCGAGGGGCTCTTTCGAGGTACGCCGACGTGCAATACCGAGCCGAACTTCAGTTTTGAACAGCTTGAAGATCGGCTCCCTTTTCCTCTGAAATCTTGGGGAGAGGGGACTGACCGAGGGGCTGTTTCGAGGTACGCCGACGTGCGATACCGAGCCGAACTTCAGTTTTGAACAGCTTGAAGATCGGCTCCCTTTTCCTCTGAAATCTTGGGGAGAGGGGACTGACCGGGGGGCTCATTCGGAATACACCAACCTGGGGAAATCGAGCCGAACTCCGGACTTGAAGCACACGGAGATCGGCTCCCTTCCCCCTCGCCCCCTTGGGGGAGAGGGTTGGGGTGAGGGGGTAGGCTTTTGATCTTAAAATCCCCGCATCAGCGCTTCTGCAACCAACCGAGAAACCCACCTTTCCTCACCACCACCGGTTTAGCCATCAACGCGAGGCGACTGTTCTGCTGACGCACCGCCTGCAATTTATTCAACGCCCGACCCACTTCCGTGCGCTGCTCCATGCACTCGCGAGTGAGGTGCTTGTCGAGACGATAGATGATGCTCGACGTCAACGCCGTGAACGTCGCCTGCGACGGCGTATCGGCCAGAATGCTCTGTTCACCCATGACCTCACTCGGCCCCATGCGCCCGGCCTCGACCTTGCTGTCACCGTCAGGCACAGTCGCACTGACCACCCCGGTGGCAATCACAAACAGACTGTCCGGCACTTCATCCAGATCCAGCACCACCTGGCCCGCCGCATACTGCTGCGCAACCATCGATTCGGCGAGGCGATCACGTTCCTCGCTGCTCAGCGAGCGGAAGATTTTCACTTCATCCAACAACGTGCGGGCGCGGGTCGACGGCTCGATCACGCCGTCCGGATGCCGCGAAATGCCCGCCGCTTCAAGATGCCGGTGGGCGAGGTCGAACAGTTGATTGCGAACTTCGCTTTTCTTGCCGAGCTCGGCGATGAAGCCGCTGGCGACGTATTCCGACATGGTTTCACCGGCCTCTTTCAGCACGGCTTTCGGCGCTGGCGTCAGCAACAGAGCGCTGCTGCCCTGCAAGGTGCGATCAAGCGCATCGAGCACCCGGCGCGGGCGAATGTGATTCGGCACCTGAATGCTGATCGACACGCCGTG
This sequence comes from Pseudomonas sp. CH61, assembly GCF_059429415.1. Taxonomy (NCBI): domain Bacteria; kingdom Pseudomonadati; phylum Pseudomonadota; class Gammaproteobacteria; order Pseudomonadales; family Pseudomonadaceae; genus Pseudomonas; species Pseudomonas sp. CH61. The sequence continues at coordinate 1,564,936 of NZ_CM182098.1, forward strand.
CATGTTGTTCGGACGGCTGAGGTTGACGATCTTCGCCTTGGCCGCCACCGAGTTCGGCACCACCGCCATGGTTCCGGCGCTGGTCAGCAGGTGGGTGGCGCGCCAGTCGATGTCGAAGACCTTGCCTTCAACGCCGTCGATCACCACAAAATCATCCACCTGATACGGCTTGGTGGTGTTGAGCACGATCCCGGAAAACACATCGGCCAAGGTGCTTTGCAGCGCCAGACCGACAACAATCGCCACCACGCCGGAGGTTGCCAGCAAACCCTTCACCGGCAGCTCCAGCACGTAACCGGCCGCGGCGACGGTGGCGACCAGGAAGACCAGAGCGCCGATCACGTCCTGCAGCAAACGACCGCTGTGGCCGATGCGACGCATCAGCGCCAGGCCGATGACTTCGGTCAGCACCCGCGCGGCGTACAGCCACCAGAGAATTCCCAGTGCCGTCGCACCCAATTGCGCCACGCGGTCATCAACAAACTGTGGTGCTTGCAGTGGGCTGACGCCGGCGTTGATCACCAGCGCCGTGAACGCCAGAAACAGCGCCAGCCGCACACCGACTCTCGGAGCGCGATGGGTGAAGGGCGAGAAGTGCCAGAGCACGGCGTCGAGCAGCAGCAGGGCGGCGCTCCAGGACAGCAGGTGGGTGTAGAAAAATGTCATGACCTTGGCTCCGCGGTGTCTGCAAGTGAAAAGATCGCAGCCTGCGGCAGCTCCTACAGGAGAACGTATTCCAATGTAGGAGCTGCCGAAGGCTGCGATCTTTTGCCGTTAAGGCTGCAAGTGGGTTTTCAGCTCAGCCGCTGCCTGACGCACGGCCGCCTTCACTTCAGGAATCTGACTCAACGGATTGAGCAGGCCGAAGTCATGAATCATCCCGTTGTAGCGCACCGAGGTCACCGCTACACCAGCCGCATCCAGGTGCCGCGCGTAGCCTTCGCCTTCGTCACGCAACACATCGAACTCGGCAGTCTGCACCAGTGCCGCAGGCAAGCCTTTGAGTTGTTCGGCGCTGGCGTTGAGCGGCGAGGCGTGAATCTGCGCACGCTCGGCGGGGTTGGTGGTGTAGTTGTCCCAGAACCACTGCATCATGCCTTTGGTGAGGAAGTGGCCCTCGGCAAATTGCTGGTACGAGCCGTCGTCGAACTGTGCGTTGGTCACCGGCCACATCAGCAGCTGGAAGCGCAGTGCCGGGGCTTTCTGTTCCTTGGCCATCAGCGCCACGACCGCCGCCATGTTGCCGCCGACGCTGTTGCCGGCCACCGCCAGACGCTTGCCGTCGACACCGATGTCCTTGCCGTGCTCAGCCACCCATTTCGTCGCGGCGTAAGCCTGGTTGATCGCGGTCGGGTACTGCGCTTCCGGCGACGGTGTGTAGTCGACGTACACCGCAACCGCGCCAGAACCCACCACCAAGTCACGAATCAGGCGCTGGTGGGTCGGGTAATCACCGAGCACCCAGCCGCCACCGTGGAAGAACATGAACACCGGCAACTCGCCTTTGACCTTGGCCGGACGCACCACTTTCAGGTTGATCGTCTGGCCATCGACCTTGATCGCCTTGTCGCTGACTTCAACACCGGACAGATCCACTTTCACCGAAGCCTGGGCGCCGGTCAGTACTGCGCGGGCGTCTTTCGGGCTCAGTTGCTCAAGGGGTTTGCCACCGCCGGCGGCGAGGGCGTTGAGGAAGGCTTGGGTGTTGTGTTCGACACCGGAGGTCTCGGCGGCGAATGCATTGCCGATGGACAGGGCGAGGAGGGAAGCGGCGAGGGTTTTCGTGATGTTCATGTTCAATTCCATTTTTGATTTTGTTGAGTGTGTGGGGGGTTGGTTTCAACACCGTGGACACAGATTAATAGGGTGCCGAGAAGTGAAAAAGCGGCTATAAAGCGTTTAACTGTCCACCAGAGAGTGACAATGAACCCGTTCGAAGACATGCGTATTTTCTGCCAGGTCATGGACTCCGGCAGCTTCACCTCGGCGGCCGATCAGTTGGGCCTGTCCAAGCAGTTCGTCAGCCGGCGTTTGATGCAACTGGAGGAGCGCCTCGGCGTGCGATTGTTGAACCGTTCGACCCGGCGACTCGATGTGACGCCGCTGGGGCAGAGTTATTACGAATCGGCGTTGCGCCTGTTGGGTGAAGTCGAGCAAGTGGAGCAGGGCATCGCCGGGCAAACCGCCGAGCCACGCGGGACGATTCGCCTGAGTGCGCCGCTGTCGTTCGCCGTGGCGCATCTGGGCTGTTTGTTGCCGCTGTTCTTGCAGCGTTATCGCGAGGTCACGGTTGAGGTCGATCTGAGTGATCGGCCGGTGGATTTGCTCGGTGAGGGTTACGATCTGGCGCTGCGCATTGGCGTGCTGGAAGACTCGACGCTGATTGCCCGGCGTATCGCCTCGATCGAACGGGTGTACTGCGCCAGTCCGGCGTACCTCGCCGAGCGCGGCACGCCGCTCAAGCCTGAAGATCTGCACAGCCATGATTGTCTGCCGTATGGGCACGGGCGGTCAGTGCAGTGGCGCTTCAACGCGGGGCAGGGCAAGCCGCTGTTGGTCAATGTCACCGGACGCATGCGCGTTAACAACGGCGAGTTGCTCAGGGATGCGGCGGTGCAGGGGATGGGTATTACGTATCTGCCGACGTTCATCGTTGGTGCAGCGCTGAAGGATGGCCGGCTGGTGCCAGTGCTGGATGATCTGCGCCCGGAGCCGCTGACGTTGTCGGCGGTGTATCCGCAGCATCGTCAGGCTTCCAGACCGGTGCAGGCGCTGGTTGAATTTCTGCGCGAACGCCTGAACCAGAGCCACGTCGCCCTCTGATATAGGTCTTTGCTGGCTCGCGATCGCCGTTCCTGGATGCCCAACACGAATCTATAGGGAGCGGCCGCAGGCTGCGATCTTTTTGACCTTGAAAAACCAGATCAAAAGATCGTAGTTTCCGGCAGCTCCTCCGTTCAGGAAACCGGGTGGATCGCATGCCCCGGCTGTGCGTAAAGATCGATGCCGAGGGCATGCATAACTTTCAAAACCGTTTCGAAGCGCGGCTTTGCGCCGGGCGCGAACGCCTTGTACAGACTTTCGCGACCCATGCCAGAAGTTTTGGCTACCTGCGTCATCCCGCGCGCCTTGAGCACATAGCCGATTGCGCGAAGAAACTCTTCGTTATCCCCGTCTGCAAGAACCTGGGACAGGTATTCGCTGATGGCTTCGTCACTGTCCAGCAATGCTGCCACGTCGAAATTCGTTAACGTCTGGCTCATGGTTAAACCTCCTTAGCCATTTTTTGTGCGCGTCGGATGTCTGCGCTTTGTGATGGTATCCACGTGAGCAGAGTTGAATAGTCAGCTGTGTCCGTTATCTGTTTTGATAATTCGCCGACACTTGTAGGCATGAACACTCAGATATGTAGGAGCTGCCGTAGGCTGCGATCTTTTGATCTTGACCTTTAAACCCCAAGATCAAAAGATCGCAGCCTGCGGCAGCTCCTACACGAATTGGCTTACAAGTTTGCAACAACCGCAATTGCCGGGCAGATCTAGACTCGGATCCGCTCAATCACGAGCATCGTCCGGAGTGCGCCATGGAAGTGCCCAATAATAAAACCGCCATCGAGAGCAATCGGCAGGCGTGGAACGATTCCGCCCGCCATCATCAGGATTCGCCTGATTGGCAGGCCCTGCTCGGCGAGGTCGCGCGGGCGGATTTCTCCTGCCTCGATGAGACCCTGAGCGGGTTGCTGGAGGTCGATGGCAAGGATGTGATTCAACTGGGCTGCAACAACGGCCGTGAGAGTCTCTCGCTGTTTGCGCTTGGTGCCAGAAGCGTGGTCGGTGTCGATCAGTCGGCGGCGTTTCTCGATCAGGCGCGTGAGCTGAACAAGCGTTCACCGCACAATGCCGAGTTCATCGAAAGCGATATCCATCATTTGCCAGCGTCGTTGCAGAACCGCTTCGACGTGGCGCTGATCACCATTGGTGTTTTGAACTGGATGCCGGACATCGGCGAGTTCTTCCGCCACGTCGCCTCGACCCTGAAACCGGGTGGCAAACTGGTGATCTACGAAACCCATCCGTTTCTGGAAATGGTCGATCCCGACGCAGAGGATCCGTATCGCCTCGCCAGTTCCTACTTCCGCGCAGAGCCGTTTGTGCAAGAGGAGCCGATTGTCTACGTCGGCAAGGTTGAACAGCAGGCAGCGAAGTCGTATTGGTTTGTGCATACGCTGGGGGCGATTTTCAGCGGTGCCATCGGGGCAGGGCTGAACATTGCGCACTTCAAGGAATACGCGCATTCGAATCGGGAGGAGGTTTATGACCGGTATCTGAATCGAGAGGCGCAGATGCCGATGTGCTTTACCCTGGTCGCCACCAAGTCCTGATTGATCGATGCGGCTGCCGGCCTCATCGCGAGCAGGCTCACTCCTACATTTGAAATGCGTTCCCGTGTAGGAGTGAGCCTGCTCGCGATGGCGGCATCAAAGCCGCCACAAATATCCAGACTGAATCAAGCCTGCGCCGCCGCCGTCACTACCGGTCTTTCCGGCTTGCGCAGTGCCTCCAGTCTCGAGTTGCTGTAGTTCGATTCGCGGAAGAAACGCCAGTGCCCGAACAGGTCGTAAACATGGGTGATATGCCCTTGTTCCTGATAGCCCAGGCGAATATGCATCTTCAGCGCCTGTACATTGGCGTTGTCGCAGATATCCACGACTTTTTTAAAGCCTCGGGCAGCCATGACTTGCCAAAGTGCGGTCTGTGCATCGACGGTCAAGCTACTGCCGAAATAGTGCCGGGTAATTTCGGCACCGAACTGAAAGTATTCACCGGGCTTGACCGGGAACGTGCAGCGGTAGAAGTGACGGTCGTAATAGTCGCGAGTGCTGGCCCAGACAAACCCGACGGTGTGATCGTCCTGGTCCAGGTACATGTGCCCCGTATGCCCTTCAGCGGCCAGTTCGGCCATGGTCTCCACGCGGTCACCAAAGTACTTGCCGAATGCCTTGGCGTTGTCCTCGGTGATGTCGACTCTGCGCAAACCTTCGCAGGGGCGCAGTTTGTTCGCGGCAATCGGCGTGACCAGGTCGCGCTCCATCCACAGCAGTTCACGGTGAGCGAACACGTAACGTTTCCACAGCGCGCCAAGGGTGCGGCGCAGGCCTTTTTGTTTGATGCGCAGAAGCAGATTTTCGATGACGCTCATGATGCCCTCCGAGGCGCTAGCCCAGGTGTGTTGGATGGTGTTGCCGGTTGAATTTCGGATGTGTTCGCCGCCGTCGAGTTGCCGGCATGCGGTGCGCGCCATTTTTGCAGGGCCGGTTTGACGTGGTGCCAAAGGCGTAGCCCCAGGCCCAGCAGCAGACCGCTCGGGCGCCATGAGTAGAAACTCCAGCGCCAGTGTTCCAGTTGCCCGGTCATGCGTTCGTGCAGTTGATGGCTGGAGTTTTCCAGGCTGACCCGCGACGCATCGATCCAGCGCCAGTGCTCATCCAGCCCCCAACGAATCCATTCCTCCAGCAATACCCGGCCACTACCGAGGTCGGCGTACTGCGGCAAAAACGCCAGGTTGTAATCGTAGAGGCGGCCCTGTTCGAGCAGGCCGAGGCGATAGCTGATGCAGCGGCCGTTCAGCTCCAGCGTCACGACCCGCACCAGGCCTTGGTCGGCGAGGGCGGTGAAGGCGCTTTGCATCCACTGACGACTGCGTTCGGTGGCGAATATCCCGACGCCCTCGTCACCTTTCCAACTGACCGACTCGACTTCCTGCAGCGCTTCCAAAATCGTAGGCATCGACAGCGCATCGGCGGTGATTCGCCGCACTTGTGCACCGCATGCGGTAATCCGTTTGCGTGCCCGACGCAACTTGTAGCGCGGGTCACCGGAGATCTCCTGATGATCGGCGTCGCTGATCAGATGCACCGGCACTCGGCAACTCAGGCGTCGTTCAGCCGTGGAACTGCGCGCCATCCATTCGGTGAGCGCACTTTCTTCACCGGCAGGTTCCGACAGTTCATTGAGTTGCAGCAGCGCGTGGGGCAGATGCTTACGGATCAGCACCAGTGCCTTGTGCATGTCTTCGCTGCCGAGCAACGACAGCAAGGCCAGGCGATCGGCCATTGGATAACCCAAGTGATGCAAAACGCGAAACGGTACGCCAGCGAAGCGTTCGCGGCTGGCCACCAGTGGCAGGCACAGCAGCAATTGCTCGGCTTCCCAGCCAAGCAGAATATGCAGGCGCTGATCCTCGTCCAGGGCCTGCTCTGCCGCGCACAACCAGCCAAGATTGTTGAACGGCGTGTGGTCGGCCACGCGCAGGCGCAGTGCCTCGTAGGCCTTCGCCGGGAAGTCGGCAGCGCACAGGGAGGTGCGCCATTCGAATCGCATCACCATGGGTTCAGGCCGCCGTTGCTGTGACAGGTGGACGGGAAGTTTTACCCAGCGCCGCCAGACGCGAGCCGCTGTAGCGGGTTTCGCGATAGAAGCGCCAGCGGCCGAACAGCGTGTAGATATTCATGATCCGCTGTTGTTCGGTATAGCCCATGCGCAGGTGCAGCTTGAGCGCGGGGATGTTGCACGAGTCACAGACATCGACCACTTTGCGGCAGCCTTTGGCGGCCATGGTTTTCCACAGGCGCACTTGCACATCGACTGACAACTCGCTGCCCCAGTAGGCACGGGTCATTTCGCCACCGAATTCGAAGAACTCGCCGGGTTTCACCGGGAACCGGCAACCGTAGTAATGCCGATCGAAATAGTCGCGCGGCGTGCCCCAGATAAACGCTACGGCATCGCCTTGCTCGTCGACATGCATATGCCCGGTGTGACCTTCACTGGCCAGCTCGGCCATGACGCCGACACGGTCGCCGAAGTAACGGGTGAAGGCGCTGGCGTTGTCGGCGGTGATCTTCATTACGCGCAGCGGCGGGTAGGGTTTGAGGTTGTGCGGCGGCACGGGGCTGACCAGATCGCGCTCCATCCACAGCAGTTCCTGATGGGCAAAAATGTACATTCTGCGGATCTTCGCCAAGGTCGCTCGCAGGCCTTTACGACGGATATGTCCGCTGAGTTTTTGCAAAACATCCATGGTCTCTTCTCCTGTTGAAGGTCCCACGCACAGCAAGACGCTCGCGGGACAGAACATCGAAGGGCGGTTCATGAAGCGCTCCAGTTCAGGGCAAACAGGGTTTGCCCTGGTAATTCGAAACGTACGCGCCCGTTTTCGCAGGCAAACGGTATGTCGCGGCTGCGATTGTCAGCGCCGAACAAACGCAAGGCGCTTTGCTTCAGCGGGCACTTGGCGCCGCTCAGATCAACCCGTTGCAGGCGCGTGCCTTTGTTCACCCCGAGCAGTGCGCGCTGCTCGTCGCCGGCCATCGCCAGGACATCCACCTCAAAGGCATCGTTATCCAGTTGCAGCACTTGTGGCAGCCAATTCCGGGCGATGAATTGCTGGGCAAGGCCCACCGGTTTCAATTCAAAACGACCATTGTCCAGCACCCGCACCATGCCCTTGCCGTAGGGCGGTTCGTCGGCGGCCTGAAACCAGTTGAGCATGCTCAGCAGGCCGTCCTGAGAGGCGTTGATGACCACCGAGGCCCACCACAGAGCGGTGTAATGGGTTTCCTGATCGTAGGGGCTCAGGGCGGAGCCACTGGACAGATTGGTCTGATCCAGCAGCAACGCTTTGCGTGGCTGACCGTTAGCGTCCAGCCCCACCAGGTCTGCTGCGCGGCGCACGCTGTCGCGGTAGACCCGGGTCGCCAGCAAGTCGCGAATCATCCATTCATGCCAGGCCAATGCATCGACCTGATCGGCGGATTCACTGAGTAGACGCCGCGCCCAATCGATGCCGCGCTTGTCCGCTGCGTTGCGGGCGAACGGCCCGTTGACAAAACGTGAACTGGCGGGCATTGCGATGCGTACGCCGGCCTTGGCATTGGCCGGATCGCTGCGCACCTGGCGGGCCATGCTGACAAAAATTGCCCGATAATCTTCGTAGCTCGAATAGTTCAGGTTCGGCTCGTCGGCGAAGCCGATGTAATGCGTACCTTGACCCTCCAGGGCACGAGTGCCAGCGAGCCATGCCTCAAGGCCGTTGTTGCTTTGCACGTCGGCACGCAGATCGGCCCGGCGCCCGGTGCCTGCGAGCAGGGTGATGTCCTGGCGGATGCCGAAGCGAGTCTGATAGAGCTGACGAACCGGGTCTGCGACACGGGTATTTTTCGAAGTGACGTCAACGTAGCTGTAATAACTCGCCGCACTCGGTTTCAAGGCATCCAGTGCGGCATGACTGGCCGCGGGCGGCATGAGATTGGGCAGGGCAATGCCCAGATCGGGGGTGCGACCGAGGACCTTATCGTGCAGGGTCAGGCGTACCTGGCCCGGCTCTTCACGCAAGGGCTGGAGCTGCTGCGGATTTTGCGCAAACAGATTGGCTGTGCCGTCGAGCCAGAATGCCGCTTTGCCGCTGCCCTGCAGGCGCAAGCGCCAGACCTGGGGCTGGTCGCTGACCGGCAAGGCCACTTGGTCGAATTGCCAATAGGCGCGGTAAGGCTTGAGGGCCAACGACAGTTGTTGTCCATCGTCCATGCGCTGGGCTTGCAGCGCGTTGACCCCGCCATGGTATTTGCCGTTCAGCACCGCGTGTTCTCCCGGTGCCACTTGGAAAAACAGCTCATCGCCATTGCCGGTTTCGACACTGAAATGCACTTTGGCCGGGCTGAACAGCGCCACTGTTTTATCGTCATGCTCGACGCGATAACTGCGGAAGCTGTAGCCGGGAATCTCCAGTCGATAACTGGCAGCCCCGGGCAGCAACGGCCAGCTCTGCGAACCGCGAGTTTCGCTGGCCTTGATCAGCCGTTCGCCCTGCAGCTTGCCCTGACCGTCGAGCAGATAAATATGCTCTTCATTGGCCTCGGCCTGCCATGCCGGCACCCAGCGCACTGTCACGGTGTCCGGGCGATCCGCTTGCAAATACAAACTGCCGTCACGGATATCGCCCCACTGCATCGGCGCCGCGAAACCGTTCAGCGTCAGGCCGAGTCCGAACAGCAGGGCCAGGCGTTTCATGCGGTCTTCCGACGTTGCAGCATCAACCACATCGGGGTGATGTCGCTGGGCAGGATGATCAAGGTTTGCCAGAACGGCACGTTGCTCAAGCGGCAATAAAGCACCAGCATCGCCACCGTCACCGCCAGATAGGCGATCGATGAGGCCGCCGCTGCACCGACAATGCCGTAGGCAGGAATCAACAGCAGATTCAGCGACAGGTTGAGTATGGCGCCGATGCCCATCAGCAACGACACCGTGCCCGGGCGATCCTTGCCAATCAGATCCAGACGCAGAATGCTCGCATAGCACAAGCCCAGCAGGCCGGGCAGCAACGCGAGCAGCGCCGGATACGCCGGTTGATACGCGACGCCGAACAGGGTGACGATCAACCATTCGCCGATCACTGCCATGGTCAGGCAGGCGCCGAGCATCACCGTGGCGGTCAGGCGTAGCGCCAGCGGCGTGACCTTGTCCATGCCTTTTTCCTGTTGCAGCAGTCGCTTCATCAGCGGTGTGGTGACTGCCTCCGGAACGATCAGCAACAGTTCGGCGGCGGCGCTGGCCATGGCGTAGTGGCCGAGCGCGGTACTGCCCAGCAGGGCGCCGATAAACAGGTAGTCGGAGCGCAGAATGATCTGTTGAAACAGCAGGTCCGGATGGCTGCGCGCACTGAATCGCAGCAGCTCGTTCTGGCTCGCACGATCCCATTGCAGTTGCAGAGGTTGTGCGCGTTTGAGCCACATCCAGCCGACCAGCACCACCAGACTGATGCCGGCCAGCCAACTGATCAGCGCGGCTTCGAGTGCTGCCTCCTTCCACATCCAGAACAGCGCAACAAACAACAGCAGCGGCGCGAGGGATTCGATCAGCCGCAGAACATTGAAGGCGACCACGCCGCCCGATGCGTTGTGCAAGGTCAGCAGACCGCTTTTAAGCACGGTAAGCGGCACCGCCAGCAGCAACAGCCACGCCAGCAGACCAAGCTGCATCGTCACATCGAGTTCGCTGCCGAACTCACGGGCCAGCGCGACCACCAGCAAGGTCAGCAGCCCGGCCAGAAGACAGCCGAACACCAACACCTGAGCGAGCAACACGCCCATCGGCCGCTGATTGGCCGCTTGATAACCGACTGCCGAATTCAAGCCGCCGCTGGTGGCCGCGCTGATCAGATCCGGCAGGGTGCTGAGCAGGGCGAACAAACCGCGTTCACTCGGGCCGAGAATCCGCGCCAGCAACACATTGCGCAGCAGGCGCAAGGCGATCATTGCCAGTTTGGTGCCCATGCTCAGGGCCAGATGCTTGAGGTAGCTGCCGCGACTCATGGCCGTGCTCCGCGATAAATGCGCCACGACAACAACGCCGGATTGCACGCGATGCGCTGACTGACGCCGAAGCGCGGCAGGTTCAGCGGGTCGCCTTCGCCGCGATAAATGCCGGTGCCGGTGCCGAGGGCGAACGGATAATCGTGATTGGCGATCTGCTCGCGCACGCGTTCATCGTTGTCGCCGTTGGGGTAGCAATACACCGGCAGTGGGCGGTTGCAGCCGTTGTACAAGGCATCGCGGCTGCGGCTGATTTCTTCGTTCAGGCGCTGATCATCAAGGCCGGTGAGGATGGCGTGGCTGGCACCGTGCGGGCCAAAGCGCACCAGACCGGAAGCCTCCAGCGCGCGCACTTGATGCCAGTCCAGCGCTTGCGGCTGTGATTCGGCTGGGCACTCATCGGTGAGTTTTTCCAGTTCCTGCGGGTCAAGCGTCTTCAACCCTTGGAGGAAATGCAGCAGCGCCAGGCTGCGGCGGTCGACATCGATGTCATCGAGCAATACCGGCAATGGGTGATGCATGAACTGCAGGCACTCGATCAAGTGCATCCGCGCTTTTTCCCCGTGGCTGCCCCACAGGGTTTCGCCAAGGCTTTCCCACCAGAAACGCTGACGGCTGCCGATGAAATCGGTGGAGAGGAAAATGCTCGCCGGTACCTGATGTTTCTGCAGCAGCGGGAAGGCGTTGACGGCGTTGTCGCGCCAGCCGTCATCAAAGGTCAGCGCCACCCGTGGGCGCTCGCTGCGCAGCGAATTGGGCTGGAGGATTTCCAACAGCGGCACGCAATCGAAATGCCGACGCAGCCACAGCAGTAAATGCTCGAAGGCCTTGGGCCCGACGCACAATTCATTGCGGTGCGGGAGGTTGGCGGCACGGTCGTTGGCCAGCACCCGGTGCAGCATCAGAATGACCCCGGCACCGTGCAACTGGTTGCGCCCCACTGACGAGTTGAGATAAAGCCAGCCGCTGGTGCGTTTTAGCAGTTGTTTGATCGCCATGGCATGAGTCCTCTCAACGATTCTGGTCAGGATTCCACTGTGCGTAACGTTGCCCGCGCAGGAACTGCCACAGACCGACGCTCATGCCGGCCAGCGTCACCAGCAGGAACGCCGCGAGGCGGAACGGCTTCGGCAAACGGTGTTGCGAATCCAGCAGGCCGGCGATGGCCACCGCGTAACCGAGCAATTGCGCCACCAGGCTCAGGCGATAGAAACCGTGCTCGTTCCACAGCCAGAAATTGCTCAGCAGCAGCGGCAGCAAGAGAATCGGCGCGAGGCGGCGGATCAGTTTGTGGCTGATCAAGGCGATGGAATAAAGGCCGTACTTGAACGGATTCAGCAGGGCGCTGCGTTGCGCCAGGCTTTGCAGGCCGCCGACGGTGACCCGCTGGCGGCGGCGCCACTGCTTGCCCGCTTCGTCGACGCCCTGGTCGATCACCTGCGCCTGGGGTACGTAAACGATGCGTTTGTGCGCGACCGGCGCGCAGGTACTGATGAAGAAGTCGTCGTTGACTTCGGCCGGTACGTTCTGGAACAGCTCGCGGCGCAAGGCGAGCAGGGCGCCGTCGGCGGAGACCATGCAGCCGGTGCGATTCTCGACCCGGCGCAACCAGCCTTCGTAATGCCGATAGAGGCTGTCGCCAATACTCAGGCCACCACCGGTGACCGGGATCACCATGTGCCCGGCGCAGGCACCGACCTGCGGATCACTCAATGGCGCGAGCAAATGGCCGAGGGTGTCGCGCGACCATTGGTTGTCGGCGTCGGTGAACACCAGAATGTCGCCGCTGCTCACGGCGACGCCGGCATTCAGTGTGGCGGCTTTGCCCTGGCGCGGCAGGTCGAGGACGGTGATGCGCGGATCGATCACTTTGTGCGCGCAGGCCACGGTGTCATCGCTCGAGCCGTCGCTGGCGAGAATGATCTGCAGCGTGGCGGGCTGATAATCCTGGGCCAGCAGGGTGCGCAACTTGTGCTCGATGTGACGCGCCTCGTTGTGCGCGGCGATGACGATGCTGACGTTCAACGGCGGCGCCGGCGCGTGCCGCCAGGCCGGGAACAGCGGCGCCAGCAAGGTCAGCAGCAGCGGATAGCCGATGTAGGCGTACGCCGGCAGCACAAGGCACAGGCAAAAAATGAATTCAGCCACGGGCGGGCCTCCTGGCGTTCCAATGACACAGACTGAGAACAAGTGCCGCGCTGGGCAGGTGCAGGCGTAACCAGTGCAGACCCCACAGCTGCAAGGTGAGGCGAGCATTGTGGTGCTTGATACTCTGTCGCACGCTGAGCGCCAGACTCGGCAGCAGAGTCAGCACCAGCAGGATCATCGCGAGCTGCGCGAGGCCGGCGAGCAAGGCCACGATCAGTAGAAAATCCGTCATCCAGACCAGTAACGACAGCAGCGGAAAACGCAGCAGGCGCAGGCTCATGCCATGGGTGCGCAGCAACTGCAGGTGGCTGCCTTGGCGCCACAGCTCCTTGCCCATCCACTCGCGCCAGTTCATTTCGTAGCCCCAATGCAGGGCGATGCTGTTGCTGGTCGACAGCAGCCGAGCGCCCTGTGTGCTCAGACGCAAGGTGTATTCCTTGTCTTCGCCGGTGCGCAGGGTTTCGTTGAATCCGCCGACGACGTCAAACCAGCGTTTGCGCATCAACAGGTTGGCGCTGGGCAGCCAGTCCACGGTGCGATTGGCGTGCGCTGATGGACGCAACATGCGCCGTTGCCAGGCGGTCGCGTACCACGGCGCGGCGGCGGGGGTGTGCAGATCCAGGCCAAAAATGTCGCCCTGATTCTGCGCGTCGAGAGCGAACAATTCGCTCAGCCAGTTTTCGGGCATTTCAATGTCGGCATCAATGAACGCCAGCCATTCACCGCTGGCAACGGTTGCGCCACGATTGCGCAAAGCGCCGATCAGCAGGCCGGGCAGCACCAGCACCTGAGCGCCGAATGCGCGGGCGATCTGTGGCCCGTCATCAGTGGAACCGTTGTCGACGACGATCAGTTCACAGTCGATGTCGGCGGCGTTCGCAGCTTTGCGAGCGGCCAGGAGGGTGCGGCCGATGTGCCGTGCCTCGTTGTACATCGGAATGACGATGCTGATCCGGCTCATGCCTTGGCCTCCGTCAGCGGTGCTTGCTCGGCTTTCAGGCGCAGCACCCAGGTCAGTGCAAGCATGATCCACAGGTATTTCAGGTTCGGCGCGCTGAGAAACATCAGGAACAACGTCAACGACAGAAAACTCATGCCCAGATGGGTCATCAGGTCGGCGTGCTGCCACTCGCGCCGTTGCAGCCATTCGCGTCGTGCGCGGATCAGGTTGTAGAAACCCTGCACGAGCATGCCGACAAACAGCAGGCCGGCGGGAATCCCCAATTCGCTGAAGATCTCCAGATAAGTGTTATGCGCCCGGCGATACAGGTCGCCGATCTTGCGGTTGGCCGAGAATGCCTTGGCATAACCGGTGGTTGCGTAGTGCAACGGGAAGGTCCCCGGGCCCGAGCCGAGCAGCGGATGCTCGCGGATGATCTGGCTGCCGACGACAATGTACGAGGCGCGACGGCCGAGGGATTCATCCTGAGCCTTGGCCCCGGCGCTCAAGATACTCAGCGACTGGATGCGCGCCAGATAACCGGCAGGCATCGCATAAATCGCCAATGGCAGCACGATGGCCGCGCCGAGCATGGCGAATCCTAAATGCCGGGGACGGATACGGTTGAGGTGCTGGCGGTAATGCCAGACCCCGATCGCCAGACTCAAGGCCAGTACCACCAAGCCTGAGCGCGACTCCGTTTTGGTCATGCCGCCGAGCAGCAAAAGACAGCAGCCCGCCCAGAACAGACGGTGCAGCAGGTTCGGGCCGCGAATCACCAGCAGCAGGCCCAGCGGCACGGCGAAGGCAATCAGCAGAGCAAAGGCATTCGGGTCATCGAGCAGGCCGGCGGCGCGGCCCTTGTCCTGGAATCGGCTGGAAAACATCGCCATCGCGCAGGTGGCGCTGACGCTGAGCGTGACCAGTCGGGCGAACAGATCGAGGTTCAGTTCGCGGCCGATCAACAAAGTGATCACGAACAGAATCAGGCCCACACTCAGTTCACGCAGATGACTCTGTGACATGCCCATGTTGTCGGTGGCGATCAGGCTCAACAGGTACAGCGTCATGAAACCGATCAGGTAGCGCCACAGATTGCTGCGCAGGCGCTGCGATGGAATCTGGTGCAATGCCAGTTGCAGCGCCAGGATCAGCGCCAGCGAAGCACCGATCAATTTGCTCCCGGATAACGCGCTGTCCTTGAAGAACCCTTCAAACGGTACCAGCGCGGCAATGCCCAGCAGGCCCCACGACGGTTTGCGGTACAGCACCGTGAAACCCAGCAGCCCCAGCACTGCCCCCGGCGCCAGATACGGATAAGGACTGACCAGCAAAGCCATGCAGACCAGTGCCAGCAGGCTGACGATCGAGAGCGGGAAAATCATGCGCGTGCCTCCCGTGCCGTGTGGATGTACAACTGCGACCAGCGTTCAGCCAAAGCCTTGAGGTCGTAGCGTTCCTGTTGTGTGCGTCTGGCGTTGTCGCGTAGTTGTGCGGCCAGCTGCGGTTCGGCCAGCAACGTGTCGAGCTGACGGGCGAGGGCGGCGGTATCGGTCGGTGCGGCGAGCAGGCCGTTGTGGCGGTCCTGCAAGACATCGGGAATGCCACCGACCGCGAACGCCACCACCGGCACACCGGCCTGCATCGCTTCAAGCAGAATCATCGGCGTACCCTCGGTGCGCGAGCTGATCACCAGCGCATCGAGTTGCTGCCACCAGCCTTGCATCGCCGTCTGATAGCCCGGCAAGCAAATCCGCTGTGGTAAACCGGCAGCGTCGATACGCGCCTGCAAGGCCTCACGTTCCGGACCGTCACCGAGCATCACGGCGTCCAGTTGCGGATGCTGGTGACACAACGCAATCAGCGCATCGAGAAACAGATCCGGGCCTTTCTCGCTGCTCAACCGGCCGACGTAACCGACCAGCCAGCGTTGTCGTTCCAGCGCCGGCGGCAGTGCTGGCGCCGCTGGCAAACCGTTGGCAATCACCTGCAACTTCTCGGCACGGACGCCGGCCTGACGGTGCAGCGCAGCGATGCTTTGCGCGACGCAGACCACCCGCTTCACTGAGGCCGTGCGGCACAGTTGCAGGCTTAGCCAGGTGTAGAACTTCTGCTTGCGACTGCGCGGGGTGAAACCGTGCTGAGTGATCACCAGCGGCAGGCGCAACACAGTGGCGCCGACCCAGCCGAACACTAGCCCTTTGAAGTTGTGCGTGTTGAGCAACGGCTTGTCACCACGGCGCTGATGCAGGTGCCACAGCAGTCCGCCGAGCCCGGCACAGGCGCGAGCGTCCACCCCGGCCTGGCGAAAGCGCTCGATCAGCTCTGGAGGCGCATCGAGGAACAGCACCTGGTGCTGCCCCGGCGTCGCCAGGCAATGATCCAGCAACATCCGCTCGGCGCCGTAGAAGCCGCCGCTGCTGAGCAAATGAATGATCGGCAGGGCGACGCACGGGGTGGACGCCGCGTTCAATTGCGCACCCAGTGAACCAGGCTCGGCACGGTCCAGTTCTTGTGCGGATTGCCCGGCTGCGACGTTTCTTCGTTGAGCACCAACAGCACCGGCAGGCCCAGTTCATGGCTGATTTGCGCAGGATGCTTGAAGCGGTGATCGAAGAACTCACGTACATAGACGAAGGCAATGGCCAGCAGCAGTCCGGTGAGCAGACCAAACGGAATGATCAGCATCGGCTTGGGAAACGCCGCCTCGGTCGGTTCATACGGCGGGCTCAAGACACGGGCGTTGGACAAGTCGTTATCCAGCGCGCGCGTCGTGCTGCTTTCGGCAAAGCGTTGCGCATAGGTTGAGAACGCTGCGTGCAATGCGCCGATCTCGGTGTCCATCTGGCGCAGCTTGCTTTGGGTTTGCTGCAATTGATGGATGCGATTCTTGAAGTCGGCAATGCGCGCGGTTTTCTGCTCGATGACCTGGCTGACCACCGACAGGTCGATCGTGCGTTCCTGGATGCGGTTGTTGACCACTTTGAGGAACTGCTGGCGTGTGCGGGCAATCTGCTCGCGGGCCAGCAACATCGGTTCGCTGCTGGGCTGGAATATCGCCAGGTCGTTCATATAGCGGCTGACCTGAGTGGTCAGCGCCTCGCCCATCTGCCGGATCTCGCGGTCTTCGAACGCGATGTTGTCCACCGTCGTCGTGAAGGTGAACGGAAAGGTGTAGTCATTGAGTTTGTTGGTGTTGGCGGTGGCCAGGCTGGTTTTCAGGTAATCGAGCCAGCGCTGGCTTTGCAGCAAGCGATCGCGATACAGGTTGAGTGCCTGCTCTTCGGTGTTGATCGCGTTGAGGCGAAAGGTGATTTCCTCTTTCGGATCGGACGAACCGACGCTTTCCAGCAGGCTCAGCCGCGCGCCTTCCAGGCCATCGAGGCGGACCTGATACTGATGCTTCTTGGTCTCGTAGAACGATTGCGGCAGCTCGATCGATTGCAACGCCTGACGATCGACCAGATAGTTGCGCAGCAGCGTGGCAACGAACGTCGTGCCCTGGGCAGGATCAGGGAAGTTGTAGAGGATCGAGATGACATTGGAACCCGGCAGGGTTTCAATTTTCAGATTGTCGATGGCCTCCTGAGTCAATCCATCCAGCACCGTGTCGCGCACCGGATCGGTTTCCATGCCCATTGCATCACGCAGCGGATTGATCACGTATTCGCGCAGCGGCGTGCTGACGTAGCGCTTGAACGGTTCGCCAACCAGCTTGCTGAGCATCCCCGGCGGCGGGTTGTACTGACCCTGGTCGCGCAGTTCGCTGATGGTCTGACGGATCAGCGCCGGCGAACGGAGGATGTTGCTTTCGGTTTCCATATCCGCCAGCGATGGAGGAATGAAGGTGGCGTTGTCCTGGGTCAGCGAGGTGGTCGCATCGCCCTGGGAGAGTTTTTTCGACTGCACGATCACCTGCGCGGTGATATCGAAGCTCTGTTTGAGCAACAGCGGCAGCAACAGCGCGATCACTGCAAAGATCAGGAAGATGCGCTTCACCAGTTGCTTGTTGGCGAAGAAAATCCTGAAGAACTCGTGCAGGTAATTTTCTTTCGGAGTCATGTCGTTCACCTGAGAGTCAGTTGTTACTGCCTTTGTTGTCGACGCGGTAGCCGAAGCTGAAACCCACGCCCTGGAACAGCACTACGTCGGCCAGTTGGCGGGCGAGTTCGCCGGCGCTGGCCAGTTTGGTTTTTGGCACGTAAAGCATGTCGTCCGGTTGCAGGTAGGCGATCTGTGGCGCATCGCCGGACAGGGCTTTCTCTACGTCGTAGTTCATGGCCTGCACCTGATTGCCATTGCGCCGCATGATCACTACCGAATCGAGACGCGCCTTGACATTGGTGCCGCGCGCCAGGGTCAGCGCCTCAAGCACCGACACCGGCCGGCGGATCGGGTACGAGCCCGGTTGAGCGACTTCGCCGAGCACGTAGATCTCGTTGCCGGCGGTGGATTTCAGCAGCACATCCACAGTCATCCGTCCTGGCAGTTGCGCGTACTTGCTGTTGAGGAAGGTTTCCAGTTGATTGACGGTCATGCCTTGCAGCGGCACGGCGCCGATTTCCGGAAAACTCGCATAGCCATCGGTGCCGACGGTGATTTCGCGGCTCATGCCGGTGGCCGGGTGGTTCAGCGCGCTTTTGAGGTTCTGCTCGTTGCTCAGCGGGCTCAGAATCTGCACCGAGAGTTGATTGCGGTTGGGCTGGAACAGTTGCTTGCGTTGATAGGCGCGCTGGATTTCCTGCCGCGCCTCGTCGCTGGTCAGCCCGGCAATTTTCACCGAGGTGTTGGCGCCCGGCAGTTCGATGGTGCCGTCAGGCAGCACCAGTTGCGTGCCGTTGAGCTGACTGGCAGCGGTGAAGTTCAGGCCGATCTGGTCACCCGACTGCACGCGGTAAGCGTTCGAGCCGCTGGTACTGATGTGGAAAATCACATCCAGCACATCTTTCGGGCGCAGGGTCTGCTCGACCCTCGGCATGTCGGTGGCTTGCGCATTGGCCGGTGTCGCGGTGAGGATATTCACCGGCATGTTGCGGGTGTCGGAATTGCTGGAGCAGCCTGCAAGCGGCAGCAACAGCAGGACAAGCATTTTGGCGTTCATGGCGTCATCCTTTGCGTTCGCTTACAGGTTTTTGTAAAGCCATTTGGGCATGTAGTACTTGCGCCGGTTGAACACGCTACCGACCACTTTTGCCCCGGCCTGAGTCAGGCGTTGCACGGCGGCTTGCGCGACTTCCCAGCGGGTGTCTTCGGCGCGTACGACAAGCACCACACCATCGACTTGCGTGCTGATGACCAGCGTGTCGGCGTCGGAGTACACCGCGTCGCCATCGATCACCACAAAGCGGTACTGGCTGCCCAATTGATCAAGCAACGGGCTCAGACGCTCGGCGGTCAGGTGCTCCAGGGTGCGGATCGGCCGGCCGTTGGGCAGCACGTGGAACGGCAGGCTCGAGACCTGCACCACGCAGTCCTGCAACAGCGGCGGTTTGTCCGGGTTGAACAGCAAGTCGCGCAGGCCGCGCTCCTTGCTCAGGTTCAACTGCTGGGTGAGATTGCTCGCCGACTGACTGGCATCGACCAGCAGCACTTGGCCGCTGCTCATTTGCGCCAGTTGGCTGGCCAGCGCCACGGCACTGGTGGTGGTGCCTGAGCCGGGGTTGGCGGCGGTCAGGAACAGGATCCGCAGATCGAGATCCAGCACGGTCGAGGTCAGGTTCGATTCGCTGGGGGTGGCGATGCTCAGGCTTTTGTTGGTTGAACCGTCCATTAGCTTGCTCCGTGGCCGCTGAATACTTTGAAGGGGGTTTTCAACAGAATCTTCAGATCAAGCAGAAGGCTCTGCTCGGCGATGTAGCTGAGGTCCAACTCAACGCGCTGGTCGAAGTCGATATTGCTGCGTCCGGAGATCTGCCACAGGCCGGTCATGCCGGGGAAGATCGCCAGACGCGCGAGGTGATTGTCCTTGTAGCGATAGGCGTTGAACGAGGTCGGACGCGGGCCGACCAGGCGCATGTCGCCGGTCACTACATTGATCAGGTTGGGCAGTTCATCAAGGCTGGTGCGCCGCAGGAAACCGCCGATGCGGGTGATGCGCGGGTCGTGGTCGATCTTGAAATCGATCGCGTCGGCACCGTGCTTGTTAAGGTGACGCAGTGACTCTTTCAACTCTTCGGCGTTGGCGACCATGGTGCGGAATTTGTACATGCCGAATTTGCGCCCGCGATAACCGGTGCGTTTCTGCACGAACATCACCGGGCCTTCGCTGGTGAATTTGATGGTCAGCGCCAGACCGATCAACAACGGCGAAATCAGCACCAGGATCAGCAGCGCCCCAAGGCAGGCGACCACGCGATTGGTGCGTGACAGTTGCCATGGGCGACCGCCGTCGCGGCCGGTGAACCAGCCGCGACCCTGGCGATGAATCGCCGCGTCGAGACGCATTCGGTGCTCGGGATCCACGCGCTTGTCGCGGCGCATTTCTAGGATCGGTACACCTTTCTCATGTCCAGTCATGGAGTCCTCCACATGAATTCAGCCGCGAACGGCGCGTGGGCGATAGGCAGTGGGGTAGTAGTCGCGGAACCAGGCGATAAAGCGTCCGAGTCCCTCATCCAGCTCTATCCGGGGCTGAAATCCGGTGGCCTGGGCCAGATCGCTGGCCTCGGCGCAAGTGTTGAGCACGTCGCCCGGTTGCAGCGGCAGCAACTCGACAATGGCGGTCTGACCGAGGTGCTTTTCCAGCAGCGCCAGATAGGTTTTCAGCTCGACCGGGTGCTGCCCGCCGATATTGAACAGGCGCCACGGCGCCATGCTGCTGGCCGGGTCGGGCTGCTCGCGATCCCACTGCGGATTGACCTGCGGTGGCTGCTCGATAAGGCGGGCGATGCTCTCGATGATGTCGTCGATGTAGGTGAAGTCGCGCTGGTGCTCGCCGTAGTTGAACAGCTTCAGCGGAGTGCCTTCGCTGATCGCCCGGGCGAACTGGATCGGTGACATGTCTGGCCGGCCCCAAGGCCCGTACACAGTGAAAAAGCGCAGGCCGGTGCAGGGAATGCCGAACAAGTGGCTGTAGCTGTGCGCCATCAGCTCGTTGGCTTTTTTAGTGGCGGCGTACAGCGACAGCGGGTGATTGACGCCGTCCTGCACCGAGTACGGCGTGTGCTGGTTGGCGCCGTAGACCGAACTCGACGAGGCGTAGATCAGGTGTTCGACCGGGTGATGCCGGCAGCTCTCGAGAATGTTGAGGAAGCCGTTGAGGTTGCTGTCCAGATAGGCCCGTGGGTTGTCCAGCGAGTAACGCACCCCAGCCTGCGCGGCGAGGTGGATCACCACTTGCGGACGTTCGCGGACAAACAGTGCTTCGATGGCCGAGGCATCGGCCAGGTCAACCGTAGCGAGCTGGAAATCGCCGGCCTGCTCACGCACCCACTGCACGCGGTCGTGCTTGAGTTGCGGGTCGTAGTAGCCGTTGAAATTGTCCAGGCCGACCACCGCATGCCCGTCGCGCATCAGCCGCAACACGCAATGGGCACCAATGAAACCGGCCGCACCGGTGACCAGCACCTTCATGGCCGCAGCCCTTCTGGGGCAATGTGGCGCAGACCGATGCCGCTGTAATGCAGGCCGGCGGCCGCCACTTGTTCCGGGTTGTACAGGTTGCGACCGTCGATGATGACCTTTGAACGCAGTTTTTCGGCGAGCAGTTCGAAATCGACCACGCGGAAGTTTTTCCACTCGGTGCAGATCACCAGGGCGTCGGCGTCTTCCAGAGTGTCGTCGCGGGTGGCGCATAGGTGCAGGTCGTTGCGGTAACCGTAAATGCGTCGGCATTCGGACATAGCTTCCGGGTCGTAAGCCTGCACGCTGGCGCCCTCGGCCCACAGCGCATCCATCAGGTAACGGCTCGGGGCTTCGCGCATGTCATCGGTGTTTGGCTTGAATGCCAGGCCCCAGATCGCGATCGATTTACCCGCCAGGCCTTGCGGGAACTGTGCTTTGAGTTTGCTGAAGAGGATGTGCCGCTGCAGGTCGTTGACGTCGGTGACGCTGCGCAGCAATTTCAGCGGCATGCCGTTGTGTTCGGCGGTGTGCAGCAGGGCGCGCAGGTCTTTGGGAAAGCACGAGCCACCGAAGCCGCAGCCCGGATAGATGAAGTGGTAACCGATGCGCGGATCTGAACCGATGCCTTTGCGCACCGCTTCGATGTCGGCGCCAAGCAATTCGGTAAGGTTGGCCAACTCGTTCATGAAGCTGATGCGCGTCGCGAGCATGGCGTTGGCCGCGTACTTGGTCAGCTCGGCGCTGCGGTTGTCCATGAACATCAGTTTTTCGTGGTTGCGGCAAAAGGGTGCGTACAGCTCGCTCATCTGCTCGCGGGCCGCGTCGTCGTGGGTGCCGACGATGATCCGGTCCGGGCGCATGCAGTCGGCGAGGGCGCTGCCTTCCTTGAGGAATTCCGGGTTGGACACCACGCGCACTTGCAGATCAGTCTTGCCGCGCCGCAGCAATTCGCTGTTGGCGGTGGCCAGCACCTGATCGGCAGTGCCCACCGGCACCGTGGATTTGATGATCAATGTGCGGTCAGCTTCCATGTACGAAGCAATTTGCCGGGCGACGTTGAGCACGTGGCTGAGGTCGGCAGAGCCATCCTCGTCGGCCGGGGTGCCGACGGCGATGAAGATCAGCTCGGCATGCTCGACCGCGTCGCTGGCCTGAGTACTGAACAACAGACGACCGGCCTTGATGTTCTCCTCAAGCGTGCTGGACAAACCTGGCTCGCTAATGGGTGGCACTGCTTGTTGCAGTTGTTTAATTTTATTTGGGTCAATGTCCACGCATAAAACGCGATGACCGACATCTGCAAGTGCGGCGGCTTGTATAAGTCCGACATAGCCAGTGCCAAATACGCTCACGTCCATCTGCGCACCTCAATAACACCAAAAAGTTAACTACGGAATGAGATAGTTAAAGGGGTATAGCGCAGCGTTTGAAAAGCGTGTCAGCAAAATGACATGTTGCATCTGTATAACACTTGAGCATTTTTTGGCGATTGGCCATCAAGTCATTGCTGCGATTGAATTTGTTGCTTTTGTGCAGATTTGTTCAGATTTCAAATATGCGATAAACGGTCGAAAGCCGCTAATTTAAAGGCTTGCGGCGTCTTCGATGTGTCAGATTTGAGTCACCGGTTTTTTGACGCTATCCCTGATAAAACAGTCAATTCTTGCGCTTTGATGGCCGGGTGCTAGTGTCAGTTTCTGACTGACAAACCTTTGACTCCCTGCCGTTTTGCCCGATCGGTATCGCCATGTTCAGATATGCCAAAGAATTGTTCTTAATTGTTTATTTGTTGATGTATTCCGAATATTACATTGATCGGTTAAATGCTATCGGCCTCGGTTTTTCTGTACTTCTTTTTGGCGCGATGTTTTTGGCGCTTACTTTTGCGTTATATCTAACGGCGTATATAAGGCAGACTCTCATTCGCCACGTGTTCGCATTGGCAATGTTTGTTTCGGCAGTGTTTTTCGATGTCTATACCCGGGTCACGGCGGATTACCTGACCTACAGCGGTTTCGTCTCATTGGTTTACTCCGGCGGTTTTATCCAGGAAGCGGCGTACCAGTACCGGGACGCGCTCCTGCGTGGCGTGCTCAGCGGTTTGCTGTTGCTGTTCGGCATCGGTCTGAAGCCCCGTCATGGGCTGGCGATTCCCAACGCGTTGCGTGTGGCGGCGCCGGTGTGCGGCGTGTTGCTGCTCAGTGCGGTGCTGTTCTTGCGTGCGGGAGAGGGCGCTCGCGGCTTGCCGATCATGTACACGCCGCTGGCCTATCTCAATCTGTTTGCCTATGAAGCGCTGCACAACACGGTCGGCCCGCGCGAACCAGTGACACTGGCGCGCACCTCGCAAGCCGTCGGCCATGACATCGTGCTGATCATCGACGAAAGCATTTCCGGCAATTACCTGGACATCAACGCGCCGTTTGGGGTGCACAGCAACCTCAAACAAGCGCGTCCCGGCGTCGATATCTTCAATTACGGCTACGCCGCGTCCATCGCCAATTGCAGCGCCGACACCAACGTGACCCTACGCTACGGCGGCACCCGCGCCGACTACATGCGTATCAACAGCACACTGCCGTCGATCTGGCAGTACGCGAAAAAGGCCGGGCTGCGCACGGTATACATCGATGCGCAGCGCACCGCCGGCAATCTGCAGAATCTGATGACCGATAGCGAGAAGAAGGACATCGACCAGTTCGTGCAATTCGACCAGACCAGCGTGCGCGATCGCGACATGGCGGCAGCGGCGAAGCTGATCGAATTGCTCAACGATGACAAGTCGGAGCTGGTGGTGATCAACAAGGTCGGCGCGCACTTCCCGGTGCATGACAAATACCCGGATGCGTTCATGGCCTACCGCCCGACCTTGCCGCGCGGGCAGTTCACCGAGGTGGCCGATACCGGCGAACGCAACGGTTTCAATGGTCAGCCGGATGACTGGGTGCTGTACCGCAATGCCTACAAGAACACCGTGTTGTGGAATGTTGGCGAGTTTTTCGCGCGAGTGTTCGCTCAGGGCAATCTGAACAATGCGCTGCTGATCTATACCTCTGATCATGGCCAGGATCTGCACGAACGCGGTAATCCGGGTTTGAACACCCATTGCGGCGGCGATCCGGTGGAGGAGGAAGGGCTGGTGCCGTTGGTGGTGATTCAGGGCAGCGCTCTAAAGACGCTGGACTGGTCGGCGCAATTGGCGGCGAACAAGGATCGTTCCAGCCACTACAACATTTTTCCGACCCTGCTGCAGTTGATGGGCTATGACTTGGCGGGGATCGAGGCGGTTTATGGCAAGCCACTGAGTGTCGCGACGGCGGATGAGTTCACCTTCAACTACCGCTTCAATGCGCGGTTGGGGGCCAAGCCTGAGTGGAAGCACATAGATCTGGGCAGCATTGTCACGCCGTCGCAGGCGCCGGCGAGTGTGGCAGTCGGGCAGTAAGTTTTGAGTTGGCTGGGCTGACGCTTTCGCGAGCAGGCTCGCGAAGGGGCCGGTCAATTCAACGCTGAATTCAAGTCTGTCATCGCCATCCGCTATCCTTGCCCCACACTGACCGATCAGGTGGCGGCATGCTTCGTGTTGAAAACGTCTTCAAAAGTTATCTCACCCCGCAAGGCCCATTGCCGGTGCTGCAAGGCGTCGACCTGACGCTGGCGCCCGGCAGCAGCCTGGCGTTGATGGGCGAATCCGGCAGTGGCAAAAGCACCTTGCTGCACTTGGTGGCCGGTCTCGACAAAGTCGACAGCGGCAGCATCCGCAGCGGCGAGCATCGATTGGAAGCGATGAACGAGGCGCAACTGGCCAACTGGCGGCGCACGGAAATCGGTCTGGTGTTCCAGCAGTTCAACCTGATCGGCAGTCTGCGCGTCGAGGATAATCTGGCGTTTCAGGCGCGCCTGGCCGGGCGCCATGAGCCGCGTTGGCAGGCGCATCTGGTGCAGCGTCTGGGCCTCGGCGATTTGCTCAAGCGTTATCCCGAGCAACTTTCCGGTGGTCAGCAGCAGCGGGTCGCGTTAGGCCGGGCCTTGGCCTCGCAGCCGAAATTGCTGTTGGCCGATGAGCCCACCGGTAGCCTCGATGAGGCGACCAGTGATGAAGTGCTGCGGCTGTTGCTGGAATTGCTCGATGACACGCCCACTACATTGTTGATGGTCACTCACAGTCAGCGGGTTGCGGCGCGATTGGCGCAGCGGGTGGTGTTGTCCAGCGGACGGCTGACGTGATCGTTTTCCGTCAGACCCTGCGTGCGCTGCTCAGCCATTGGCGGCGTCATCCGGTGCAGTTTTTCAGTGTGCTGACCGGGTTGTGGCTGGCGACCAGTTTGCTCACCGGCGTTGAAGCATTGAACAGTCAGGCGCGCGACAGTTACGCGCGGGCCAGCCAGTTGATCGGCGGCGAACCGCAGGCCAGTCTCAGCACCCCGAACGGTGCGACCTTCCCGCAGCAATGGTTCGTTGATCTGCGCCGACAGGGCTGGCCGGTGTCGCCGCTGTTGCAAGGTCGGGTGCTGCTCAAGGGCTTCGAAAATCAGCGGCTGCAATTGATGGGCATCGAACCGGTGTCGCTGCCGGCCGATTCGGCGGTGGCTGGGCAGGCGCTGCCGATTGATCGTGTGGTCGAGTTCTTCACGCCGCCGGGCAGTACGTGGATTTCACCGGAAACGCTACAAGCGCTGGATCTGCGTGAAGGCGACACGCCGCAAACGCTCAATGGCTTGAAATTGCCACCGTTGCTCGCGCAGAAGGACATGGCGCCGGGCGTGTTGCTGGTGGACATCGGCGTCGCGCAAACCCTGCTGGAACAACCCGGACAATTGTCGCGGCTATTGCTGCCCAAGGATTTCCACGCCGAGTTGCCGGCTTCATTCAAAGGCTTGCTGCAGCTGAAAAGCAGCGGCGAGGAAAACAATCTGGCACGACTGACCGAGAGCTTCCACCTCAATCTCGATGCGTTGGGTTTTTTGTCGTTCATGGTTGGCTTGTTCATCGTCCACGCCGCGATTGGCCTGGCTCTTGAGCAACGGCGCGGTCTGCTGCGCACCCTGCGCGCCTGCGGGGTCAGTGCGCGGATGTTGATCTGTTGCTTGATCGTTGAGTTGGGGGTTCTTGCACTGATCGGTGGACTGTTCGGCGTGATCAGCGGCTATTGGCTGGCGAGTGTCTTGCTGCCGGATGTCGCCGCCAGCCTGCGCGGTTTGTACGGCGCAGAAGTGGCGGGGCAGTTGCGCCTCAGCCCCTGGTGGTGGTTCAGTGGCATCGGCTTGAGCCTGCTCGGCGCGTTGCTCGCCGGGGCCAACAGTCTGCTGCGCGCCGCCCGTTTGCCGTTGTTGGCGGTGGCGGATCCGCAAGCCTGGCATCAGCAATATGCACGCTGGTTGCGTCGGCAGGGCTGGTTGGCGGCAGGGTTGGGTTTGATTGCGTTGGCGGCATTGATCTGGGGCGACAGTCTGGCCAGCGGTTTTGTCCTGATGGCCGGATTGCTGATCGGCGCCGCATTGGCGCTGCCGGTTTTGCTCAGCGCGCTGTTGAATCAGTTGCTCGGGCGCAGTCGCTCGGTGCTGGGGCAGTGGTTTCTCGCCGATTGCCGTCAGCAACTGCCGGCACTGAGTATGGCGTTGATGGCTTTGCTTTTGGCGCTCGCCGCCAATATTGGTGCGGGTAGCATGACCGCCGGTTTTCGCCAGACCTTCAACGACTGGCTAGAACAACGCCTGAGTGCCGAGTTGTATATCAACCCGAGCAATCCGGCCCAGTCGCGGGAAATGTACAGCTGGCTCAAGCAGCAGCCGAACGTCGCGGCGATTCTGCCCAACTGGCAGGTCGCGGTCACATTGCAGGGCTGGCCGGCAGAGGTGTTCGGCATCATCGATCACGCGCATTATCGCCAGCATTGGCCGTTGCTCGATGTCAGTGGCAGCGACCCGTGGGCGCATCTGGCCACCGACGATGCCGTGATGCTCAGCGAACAACTGGCGCGTCGGCTGAAGGTACGGGCGGGCGATCGACTGACGATTCCTGCGCCGAATGGTGCGTGGTCGCCGCGCATCGTTGGCATCTACGCCGACTACGGCAATCCCAAGGGGCACTTGCTGGTCAACATCCACCACCTGCTGCGCGGCTGGCCGCAACTGACGCCGAACCGTTTCAATCTGCGCATCGAACCGCAGAACATTCCGCCGTTGTTGAATAGCCTGCAGGCGCGTTTTCAACTCGATGACAGCCGCATCGTCGATCAGGCGCGGCTCAAGGGCTGGTCAGTGCAGGTTTTCGAACGGACCTTTGCGGCGACGGCGGCGTTGAACAGTCTGACCCTGGCGGTGGCGGGCGTGGCGCTGTTCATCAGCCTGCTGACGCAAAGTCAAAGTCGCCTCGGCCAACTCGCACCGCTGTGGGCGCTGGGCGTAACGCGGCGGCAATTGATGCTGCTCAATCTGGGACAGACGTGGTTGCTGGCGGTGCTGACGCTGGTGTTGGCGTTGCCACTGGGGATTGCGCTGGCGTGGTGTCTGGACGCGGTGATCAATGTGCAGGCGTTTGGCTGGCGGCTGCCGTTGCGGGTGTTTCCGTGGCAATTGCTGCAGTTGATGGGGTTGGCATTGTTGGCGACGTTACTGGCTTCGGCATGGCCGCTGTACTCGCTGTACCGCACGCAACCGGCGGACCTGCTGAGGACGTTTGCCCATGAGGATTAACTTCGTTGTGCTCATGGTTTTGTTGCTGCTCGGTGGTTGCGATCAATCGGCTCCGGAGCAAAAAGGCTTCGCCGGGATGGGCGATCAGGCGTTGGCGTTTACGCCGGTAGTGCCGGGGCGGGTGTTCAGTTTTCCCGCAGATCACGGGGCGCATGACGGTTTTCGCATCGAGTGGTGGTACGTCACCGCCAATCTCAAGGATCAGCAGGGCAATGAATTCGGCGTGCAGTGGACGCTGTTTCGCAGTGCGCTGAAACCGCTGGCGGAGCAGGCCGGTTGGGCTGATCAGACGATCTGGCTGGGGCATGCGGCGGTAACTTCGAGCACGGTGCATCACGCCGCCGAACGTTACGCTCGAGGCGGAGTAGGGCAAGCCGGTGTGCGGCTGGCGCCGTTCGAGGCGTGGATCGATGATTGGCGGTTTGCCAGTCAGGCGCAGGATCCGTTGAGCGACCTGCAACTCAGCGCTCGCGACAAGGATTTCGCCTATCAACTGCACCTCACCTCGAGTCGTCCGTTGGTGCTGCAGGGCGACAAGGGTTTCAGTCAGAAATCCGAAGAAGGTCAGGCGTCGTATTACTACAGCCAGCCGTTTTTTCAGGCCAGCGGCACGTTGCAGATTGACGGCCAGACCTACACCGTCAGCGGCCCGGCGTGGCTTGATCGCGAATGGAGCAGCCAGCCGCTGACCGCCAATCAAACCGGTTGGGACTGGTTTTCCCTGCATCTGGACAGTGGTGAACACGTGATGCTGTACCGCATGCGCCAGAAGGACGGCGCGCCGTATCTCACCGGCACGTGGATCGCTGCTGACGGTCAGACGCAAACCCTGCGTAGTTCGCAGATCCAGCTCACCCCGCAAGACACCGCAAAAGTCGCCGGCCGGGCGATGCCGGTGAAATGGTCGATCAGCATCCCCGACAAACACCTCGACATCACCCTCGACGCGCTCAACCCCAATGCCTGGATGAACCTGCGCATCCCTTACTGGGAAGGTCCGGTACGCATCAGCGGCAGCCATCCCGGCCGGGGCTATCTGGAAATGACCGGGTACTGACAGCACCTCGTAAAAACTGCGAGTTGTAACGGGCGCAGAATCCGGATCTGACCGAGATCAAAATGTGGGAGCGAGCCTGCTCGCGAAAGTGCCCGCCCAGACACCACAGAGAAATTGGCCGGAACTCCGCTACTTCTCAACCCCTCTACCAAATATCTCTCACACCTTTGTGAAACGCCGTCGAGGACTCCCCCATGAGCGACGACCTGCAACCCCCAGACATGACCACCTGGCAGCGCCTTTTCGACGACCAGACCTACTGGCAGCAATCCCCCGACGCGCACTATTTCGACCTGCAACGCATCGCCGACGACCTGCTCGGCCAGGGCGCCATCGACCTTGAGCAATGGCAGATCCTGCGCGCCAAAGCCGACGACCTGCACAAGGATTCACCCGCGATCAACGTCACCCGTGAACTCGACGACCCCGAAGCTTGAGGACCACTCCATGAAACCGATCACCCAAGGCGAACACCCCGACGAACCCCGGCCACCGGGCGAAACCGAACGCGACAACGACGCCCTGCGCCCCACCGACCCGAAACAACGTGAAAACACTGGCAAAGGCACGCCCAGCGGCGAATCCACCGCGCAGGACACCGCAAAACAACAAACACCCGCCAAGCCCTGAACAGCGTCTATGCTCAGTGGCACGCCCGGCGTCGAAGTCGCTTCAACGCCGGGCGCTGCCATTCATCACAGGGAAAGTATTGATTATGAAGCTCGACGCACTGGCCAAGGCCATCACTCTCGCAACTGTACTGTCCGCCACCAGCTTCGGCGCTCTGGCTGCCGATATTCCGCTGTCTGCCACTGTTGAAGCCGATCAGGTCACCACCAAAGTGATCTCCGTCGACGCCGCCAACCATCAGGTTGTGCTCGAAGGCGCCGAAGGCAAGCCGGTTCATGTTCAGCTCACTGATAAGGCGAAAAACCTCGCCAATCTCAAGGCCGGCGATCAGGTCAAAATCCAGGTACAGCGATCCGTCGCTGCTTACCTGGACACCGATGTGGATAAAGGTCTGCCTGGCACCACCGAACGTACCGGTGAGTTGCGTAAGGCTCCGGGCAGCGATAACCCCGGTGGCGAGGCGTACCGTCAGGTTCAGGTGCAACTGAAAATCACCAAAATTGATTTGAAGACAAATCAGGTGACCCTGCAAAACCCGGCGGGCGTATCGAAAGTTCTCGACGTGAAAAAGCCTGAAATTCAAGCCAAGCTGAAAGATCTGAAAGAAGGGCAGAGCGTTATTGTCACTTACACCGATATCTTGAAAGTGACTAGTCAGCACGAAAGTTGAGTATTAGCTCTACAGAGTGACTGCTCTTGTACAGTTTTTGTATGAGAGTAGTCATACTATTAGTTATCCTTGGTGTTATTGAAAGTTTCGCGAAAGAATTCGTCGATAAATATCTATTAACTTTTTCGTACATAATTTTTACATTCAAGAATGAGGACATAAGCGCCAACTTCTATTAAAATCCTACCCGTTCGCCCAGTGTCAGGGCTCTTTACCGGTGCATGGATTGCCAGGCCATTACACTGGGCGAACACCTCTTCGGAGTAGATGTATACAATTTCTGCAAACAAAAAGGGCGACTTTATAGTCGCCCTTTTTGTTTGTCGGAAGTTAAACCGAGGTGTTCGCTGCAGGCTAGCCTTGCTGCCCTTGAAAGCGCTTCAGCGTGGCCTGATACATTTTTGTCCTGCGGTGATTGGCCCCGTAAGTGCCTGCAGCCGCGACGGTTCCTGACTGAATGTGATCCAGATAGCTGAAAATCTTGCGCGGCGACAGAAACTTGATGCCATAGCCCAAGCTGCTCATGCGATCTTGCAGCGCATAACCGGGCACCTGCTCATCCATGCAGAAGTGCAAGCCCAGGGACTTCATCAAACGCGCATTCCACAATGTGCAGAAACTTTTCAGATGAGTTTCCTTGTAGGGTCTAGGCATTTTCGAGCGCAGGCCCAGACGCACTTTCGCTTTACGAACATAGTGCTTGCAGAAACGCGAAGTTAAACGCCAGGTGTCACGCACAATCCCGCGATTGAGTTGTTCGACACAACCGACTGCAGCCATATCCGGGGTTTTCGTGCACTCGCGCATCATCATGGCAAACACCTCTTTGTCGTACACAAAGGTGTCGGTGTGCAACAGAAAAAGATAATCCGTGTCGACTTTTTTCAGTGCCAGATCCAGTGCTTTACCGTGCGCAATATGCCCGGCTTCCTTGCCCGGCGAAGGCCGTTCAATCAAGTTGATCCAGTCGAGCGAACGCAAGTAATCGAGACTGGCATCCGCCGAATCGTTATCCACCACCCACACCGGAATGCGTTGCTCCTGGACGTGCTCACGCAACAGCTCAAGGCACATTCGGGTGATGTCCGGGGTTTTGTAATTTACCAAGACAAGGCTGAAATTCGACGCTGGCTGGGCTGGTAAATCAAACGCTTTCATGTCGGAAGGACTCATCTGCGATTCAAGGGCGACAGGGTTTCGTGGCCGCGATCGTAGCGAGGCAACCTTAGTCGAACCTTAATTTGCGGATGTGACGGTAGATGTATGCCGAAGGGAGAGCGCTGGTCTTATGAAATGCATGGGGTGCTGCCGGTCATTACCGGATAAAATGCGCGCCCCTCTCACGGTTCAAGGAAGAAACGGCGCACGCCGTTGTGTCACGGATGAAACCACTCTCCCTCTACCACCCAGCCCTCTACTGGCTGCGCGTGTGGCAAAAAAGACTGTTCCGCCAGATTGCCTGGCACTGTTCCAGCAAACGCTACGCACGCCCCGTCGCCGCAGCCGAGCGTCTGCCATATCGCTACCTCAAACACACCTCGAAACTCATCCGCAAACTCGGCGACTCCGACCTCGCCCTGCAACACAACAAAGTCATCAACCTCAAACTCGCCGTCGCCGCCATCGACAGCGTTATCATCGCCCCCGGCGAACACTTCTCCTTCTGCCGCCTCGTCGGCCGCCCGACGTTGAAACGCGGCTACGTTGAAGGCATGGAACTGTCTTTCGGCGAGGCACGACGCGGGGTAGGCGGTGGCATTTGCCAACTGAGCAACCTGATCCACTGGATGGCCATTCATTCACCGCTGGTGGTGGTTGAACGCTCCAACCACAGCTTCGACCCGTTTCCGGACGAAGGGCGGGTGCTGCCGTTTGGATCCGGGGCGGCGATTTTCTACAACTACGTTGATCTGGTGCTGCACAACCCAACGGATCGGCACTTTCAGTTGAAGTTGAACGTCGGCGAGACACAACTCGAAGGGGAGTTGCTGTGTGATCGGGTGAGGGAATATCGCTATCACGTGTTTCAAGAGGCGCATCGGTTTGTGCGGGAGGGCGCGCGGGTGTATCGGGAGAATGAGATTTGGCGGGAAGTGCGGGAGAAGGGGCAGGTTGGGGAATTGGTGGAGCGGGTGAGGTTGTATCGGAATCGGGTGGTGGTTAAGTACGAGGTGGACGAGCGGATGTTCGAAGCGAGCTAGTATTTTGCGCAAGGTTTTCGTTGGATTTTTAAGCCACAAGGAAGTAACAAATGATCAAGCGTTTCAAAACTGTCGGTGCGGCGAGCACTGCACTTTTTTCAATATTCATCGCCTGTAATACGTGGGCACAAGCGCCGCGTGATTACTACGACGGTATGAAGGCAGGGAAGTGCGCGCCAAATTCTGAGCGGCTGCATGAACAAGCGGTCGCAGGTGATCTCGACGCGCAGACGCAGTTTGGCAAAGCCATTCAGGAGAACCTCTGCGGGGTGGTTGAGCAGTGGTCACCGGGCATGCCGGAAGCGTGGTTTCGCAAAGCTGCAGAGCAAGGTAATGCTGAAGCGCAAGTCGGATTGGCTGAGGAACTTCGTTGGGATCGAAGCGTTGAGGGTGAAGACGCAAGTGTTTACTGGGATCTGAAAGCTGCGGAGCAAGGTAATGCCAAGGCCCAGTTCAGTTTGGCGCAGATCTACCATCGCGGTGGCCGATCGATCAAAAATCTCAAGGACATGGACAAAGCATTAGCGTACTACCACCAATCCGCCGAAGGCGGATATCCCTCAGCCTACATGCTGCTGGCAAGCCTTTATGAGAAAGGGGACGGAGTTACACAGGACGATGTTGTTGCCGCTCAGTGGTATCGCAAACTGGCTGAAACCGGTGACGACTACGGACAGCTTCACCTCGCGGAAATGATCGCCGCTGGACGTGGTGTGGACAAGGATGAAGCGCTGGCTTTTACCTGGTTCGGCAAGTCGGCTGCGCTCGGCAATAAGTACGCGCAGTATGAAATGGCGCAAATGCTTGAACAGGGGCGAGGCACCGTAAAAAACCAACGTGAAGCGGCCAAGCTTTACCGCAAGTCTGCGGATGCCGATTTTGGCAACGCGCAGTTGGCGCTTGGAAAAATGTACGCACAAGGACGTGGCGGCTTGCCAAAAAGTAAATCCAAGGCCGAGTACTGGATGCTCAAAGCAATTGATCGCGGTGCTCCGGGAGCTAAAGAAGAGCTGCAAAAGCTTTGATTTAAACGGGGAGAATATAGTGATTTAAAAGAGGGCGATCATGGGGTCGCCCTTTTTTAATTTGGATAAATCAGACTTCCTGTCGCCAAGCAGAGAGTGTGATCACTGTGCCGTCATCTTTTCTATTACTGATTTCAATCTTGTAGGTGCCGCCACCAATATAGCCTTCAACGAGTGCCTTTCTCTGGTTGCCGCTGATTTCGGCATCCTTCGCATGCTGCTGATAGAAGTCGATGACGTCCGCGTACTCTGTAAAAGTCCGGAGAATGACTTCGAACTCATGTTGTGGACGGCCGGCTATTTTGTCCCAGTCACCTTCAATCGGCGTGCCCTCCATTCCCGGTGTCGTGAAAACACCGTGTGCGCCAGCACCTATCAGGTGAGCCCGCTGCGGAAGCATCGCCAGCATGGCTTTGGGAAAGTCGGAAGGTAACTGTGCCGCTGTCCACGCTCCCTGTTCCGGTTTGGTTGCAGCGTATTCAACGCTGGCAATTTTCTGCGCGTTGGCTCGGCGCTCCGGATCATCACTTTCCGCCCATATCGCCATCATCGGAGGCAGTTGTTTACTCCAGCCAATCAAAGATTCGGCATCAGCTTGTTTAGCGCCTTGCGGTTGGAAAATGGTCAGCACTGTTTGCGGGGCATCATTACAGGTCAAAGCCTCCTCACGCGACTTGACCGTACAGTGGCCATTGACCAGCCCGACAGCGACCAACTGGCCCTTGTCGTTAAGCAACAATGCGCCGCGCTCAAACCCATTGTTGCCATCATCCATGGCAGTAATCATTTTGCTGCCGGCAGGCACACCGTCCGCAAACGTCGACATTTCCGAATCAAGCGCTTCCAGAACTTGCTGCACAATCATTGTGTTGTCGTTGGTGTAGCTACCGGTCTGATAGCCAAAAAAATCGACCAGTGCAGAGCGCACCGCTGGATCCTGGTTGAGCTTTGGCGCGCGTTCTGCGGCGGGTTCGTTTGAAAGTAACAGGGCAGTGGTGCCGTCGGGGCGTTGTTCGGAGCGAAGGGACAGTGCAGTCGCATTAAGGGAGAAGGTGAGGGCGAGGAGGATGGAAAATGGGCGATTCAGGCGTTTCAAGGGTACAGTCCTTTGATTGTTCAGTCCGGGGGAGTAGAGGTTAAACAACGAGACTTCTCAGGGGCTGCCTGCGGTTCTCTCGTTTTTTCTAAAGCAAATACCAGGCTTGTCGGGATTAAAGTTTTTAGTCCTCGTTGAGCCACTCGGCATTTTGCACCATGGCTTCTTCTAGCCACTTATCGAAGTTAGCGTAGGTGGCGTGAAGTTCCCAGCCCTCTGACGCATAAGCATGAATTATCAACACATGGGGCTGCCCAGAAAGATCCTCTCCATCAAAACACGCGATATCATCATTCGCGTTGAATTTGGCGAATGGGATCAATGTGCGTTTTGGATAAAGCCGTTTGAGTGTTTTGTACCAGTTGCTGATTGTACCTTCGTTGTATACCAGCAGCCACCAAGGCTCGATGTCTGTTTCTGGGTCAGTGGATGCAAAATGGAGGAAGTTTGTAGGGTATGGGTAGGCGGGCAGGTCATCGATGTTGAGATGGATTTTCATAAGTGATTAATCAGCGTCATTCAGAAAAGGGGGCAGATTTGAATGGCACTTACTTAACAGCTAACCACTTGAGCTGAAAGCAAAAAATGAAGAAGGGCTGGTCTTGGTCTACGGTGATAGTTGCGAACACACCCCGACAAACCAAGGACACAGCCCCAAATGGATCGTAGACGTGAAATTCTTCAGCATCAACAGCATCGTTTTCATCGACACGCTTCGGACTGCGATGCCTATGCGTTTTTCAATCTCCTCACGTCTCCCGATCTCTTACAACGCGTCGAGTCTGCACTGCCAGAACATCGGGAACGCCTGTTTCCGCCAACTGAAACGTTGTCTATGTTTCTGGCTCAAGCAATGAGCGCCGACCGCTCCTGCCAGAATGCCGTGAACGACCTGTCGATTAAACGGTCCTGTGGCGGCATGAAACCCAATAGCACTCGCACGGGCGCCTACTGCAAGGCCAGAAAACGCCTGCCTGTGGAAATGGTTTCCACACTGGTCAGGCACACCGGTGCTTCGATAAGTGATAACGCACCCTCGTCGTGGCGCTGGATGGGACGACCTGTGCGGCTGGTGGATGGCACGACGGTCAGCATGCCCGACACAGCGGCCAATCAGGGCGCCTATCCGCAATCTCGCGGCCAGAAAATCGGTCTTGGTTTTCCGTTGTGTCGAGTGGTGGGCATCGTCTGCCTCTCCAGCGGCGCCGTTTTAGATGCTGCCCTTGGGCGTTTCCGAGGCAAGGGCGGCGATGAACAGACACTGCTCAGATCAATGCTCGACACGTTGAAAACAGGTGACATTTTGTTAGGCGACGCTTACTACGCTACCTATTTCTTGCTGTGCGAGTTGCAACGAAGAGGTATCGATGGCGTGTTCGAACAATACGGTGCTCGACGGCGCAGCACGGACTTTCGCCTAGGGCAGAGTCTCGGTTCGGAAGATCACCTGATCGAATTGAAAAAGCCTGCAAGAAGACCGCTGTGGATGAGTCAAACGCATTACGAAAAGGCGCCTGAAAAACTGACCGTGCGGGAGTTGAAGGCGGGTGGAAAAACGTTGGTCACCACGTTGCATTGCCCAAAGCAGACACCTAAAACAGCCCTGAAATCGCTGTACAAGGGTCGATGCCATGTTGAACTGGATCTGCGCAATCTCAAAGCTACGCTGGGACTTGGAAAGTTAAGCTGCAAAACCCCAGGCATGGCAGTAAAGGAGTTATGGGTCTATCTGTTAGCTCACAATCTGATCCGAATGCTGATGGCACAATCGGCTCTGTTAGCTGACTGTTTACCTCGCGAACTGAGCTTCAAACACAGCCTTCAGCTATGGCTGGCGCTGCGACAATATGGCAACCCCGAAGACGAGGATGGCCTGTCGAATTTATTGATGCTGATTGCTCAGAGGCGCGTCGGGAATCGGCCTGGTCGTATCGAGCCGCGAGCCATAAAACGAAGACCTCAAGCCTACCCCTTGCTGACCAAACCACGTCGGTCTGCAAGGGCAGATGTCAGAAAAAACGGGCACCCAAAACATGTTAAGTAAGTGCCATTCAAATCTGTCCCCTTTTTGGTCCTTTTTGGTCAGAAGCTCATAAAGTGCAGATTACCTTCAGAAAAAGAAAACGTGGTCTGTCCCTCGTTTACGCTGCGAACAGCAGCATCGTTTAGTAGCTGTAAGAAAGAAACTTTGCTATTTCTAAATAAGGTTAAATGCACTGTGTCTCTCCAAACTACCTAGCATGATGTACGCAAAGTCGGAGCGCGGATGCGTACGGTTATTTCCGTCCCTTTTTCTACTCACTCCATAAATCAATAAAATCATCAAAGTTATTAGAAATTAAGTGGGTTTTACTTGAATTTGGGTCAAAAATTTCAACCGTAATTGAGGGCGTACTGAAATTCAGGCAAACAAGGTAACCGCCCGCATCCCGTGCGATAGGGACCAATCCATTCGGAAGCCCTGGGGGTTTTCCTGCCCCTGAGTACCATGAGATGGTATACGGGGTTGCGTCGGGCGAAAATGAAAAGAACTCGCTTATGCAAGTTCCTTCGTCGTCATATGAAAATGAAGACACCTCAGGAGAGGCTTCGTCAGAATATGTAACTAAGTCCAAGTAGGACTCTGGGAAAATTACACTAAGTAGTTTTTCTACTTGGGAAATCGTATTGGCATCCACTGAGGATCCCTGTTCAATCCCAAAAGAACTCCAGTCGAACTTCATGTCAGCCCTCCGTAATTATTTCTTTCCATCTGCAAAGCCCCCTTTGTTTCCGGGGTGGAACATCTTCTGCCAAAGAGCATTCCATTGAGGGCCTTTCAATTGTTCATGTTATTCAGGGACAGACCACCTTCAGACAAAATAAAACGTGGTCTGCTTCCCGTTTACAGCTTTACTATTTCAGTTGGTAACTAAAATTCTCATCCGGTCCAAAGTCTTCATCTTGAGTTTTGACTCGATCAAGAATAATTAATATTTCTCTATATGAGTCGTCCATTAGTTCTTCTGAATGTTTTGAGTTTGTCCAAATTAATTCAATTGGGCGCTCTACATCGGTGCTGAGTAGATCCCAGAGCGCATTAAGATTGTTTCCATAGTATTGAGTAACAGAAAAAGCAGACGCTATCCGCTTATGGAATTCTTGCTCAGATGAGATGGAGAATCCATCAAGCTCAACTATCATTTTAATTTACTTCCTCTTTCCAATACCAGGCGTTACAGGGACAGACCACGTTAAATAGCGAGAAAGAGGAGAGTTTCCAAAGGGCAGATTATAGATACAAAAAAAGAAACCGTGGTCTGTCCCGTTTTCTACTCATGATTCGCTGAATTTTATTAGAGTATTTTTCCTCAATAACTGCTTCAGTTCAATCAGGTTGGGAAGCTGCGGCGATTGCCACCTCGGAGAAGGTAGAGTCAAGAAGTTTTTTTAAAAGCTCTATCGCTTCGGGCGATCGCAACTCTCCGAGAGCAGCAGCGCTTCTTTCTTGCCAGTATTCCTCTTTTAAAAGAATTGATTCATTAAGTTGTTGCCAGTCCATGGCGTTAATTTCCTTAAACTCCATGAGCTACCTGTTCAGTAATGTACTCATTCCAATTTGAGTCTTCATTTGCTCCAAGCCAGTAGTTATATTCTTCGTAAACCTTGCTGTTCATGTTGTTCAGGGACGGATCACGCTAAATAGCGAGAAAGAGGTGAGTTCCCCGACGGCAGATTATGGATGTAAAAACTGTGATCTGCCCCGTTTAAAATAAGGAGTCGTGGTCTGTCCTTGCTTTATTTCTTTCGGTTGCCTAGAGTCGATTTGTTTTTATTGAGTGCTATCGCTGGTATGAACGCAATCATGATCATCCATATAGATTAGCACTTTGAAGTTATCGTCGACTATCCAGAATGGGAATCCAGTCGTTTCGGAAAATAGCGTTTTAAGATCTGCAGAGGTTGCTAGTTTCCAAGCGTGAATCTTACTGTCCTGAACTATTAGTAAGGGGTTTTCAAAATTTTCGAGAATGTCTACTTTTTTCCAGAAGTCTGGATCGTGTTTTTTTTGGGGGCTCCTCAAGAAAAAAGGGTCGAGGCCCTTTGTTTCAGGAGAAAAAAATGATGCCGTTAGCTTCATGATCAATTTAGATAGTTCGTTCTCGCGTACTTTCTCATGCGCTAAGTTCTGCTCTGATAATGCCGAATCGATTTCTTTTTCTAGGTAGTTCATTGAGGATCTCCAATTCTCGCGCGTGATACAGGCACAGATTCTAACAATATGTGTCCTCTAACAGCCCCACCTGTTCCACGCTTACCTGGCGTTTGGTAACCGACATGAGGATCTGCCGGACCATCACCAGAAGGAACGAGGCGAGGATCATCTATGTTTACTTCTGCACCCTTATTTCTGCCCTCTAATACGCGCCATTCTGTTGGGTAAGATTTTCCATATTGGTCTTTGCCCCATTTGGTAACTGAAAATTCGTTTTTAGGCACGCCTGTTCGAGTAAATGCCTCGTCCACTCCTTTGTGCATTTGCTGGTATGACGTCCCAGGTGTACCCCTCCAGTCTAAATCAACCTCAGAATTGAATTTCCATGTTCCGCCTGGGACAGGCTGTGGACAATTTGTCGGGCCGCTAGCTAGACCTAAAGGGTCTACCCACCCCGTAGGGTTAGGCACGTACTGGTAGCTATTCAACCCACCCGCAAGCTTGATCGGATCCGGCGTCAAAAACCGTCCAGCCCCCGGATTGTAGTAGCGGTGCCGGTTGTAATGTAACCCTGTCTCGGCATCGAAATACTGACCCTGGAACCGCAACGGGTTATCGATCTCACTGACGTCCAGCACGGCGAGATTACCGTAGGCTCGGTACTTCGCCGACCACATGATTTCACCGCTGTAGTCGGTGAGCTCCTGCGGTGTGCCGAGGTGGTCAAGTTGGTAATAGAACGGCGTGGCTTTACGTGGGCCTTCGCCATCGAGCATCGCCAACGGCCGGAAGCTGCCCGGCTCGTAGATGTAGCTGCGGTAGCGGTTTTCGGCGCTTTCGGCAATCAGGCGTTCGCCTTGCCACAGGAATTCGGTGATGTGGCCGTCGACGGTTTTTTCTATACGTCGACCGAAGGCATCGTACTTGTAGGTTGCAGTGCTGCCACCCGGTAGGCTAACGCCGATCAAGCGGTGCTGGCAGTCGTAACGATACTCGGTGACGAGTTTCTGTCCTGTGCCACGGCGTTCGCGACTCAGGTTGCCGTACGCGTCGTACTCGTAGTGACGATCACCCTGCATCAGCAGGCGGTTGCCTTTGACGTTGGCGAGGTTTGCTGTGCCTTCATTGCTTTGGCCCAGCAGGTTGCCCGCCGGGTCATGGGCGAAGCTTTCCGGAGTAGCACCGCGCACGCTGATGAGTCGATCGAGCGGGTCGTAGTGGTAGCTGCGATTGCCTTTGCGGCTGTCATCAATGCCAGCGAGGTTGCCGTTGGCATCGTAATTATAACGACGCTGGAACAGGTTCTTGTCTCGCTGGCCAACAGTGTGGGCTTGCAGGCGGCCTTGTTCGTCGTACTGGTATTGGCTGAGCAGCAAACCTTGCTGACGTTTTTGTTCGCGCCCAGCACTGAACTGGTGAGAGGTCAGGCGCGAGCCATTGAGGTCGATGCTGCTCAGTTGCCCGCCCGGTTGGTGACGGTAATCGAGTTTGCTGCCGTCAGGGAGGCGGCAGTGTCTGAGCTGACCAACGCTATCGTACTCGTAGCGCAGGGTGCCCCAACCTTGGTGTTCTTCGATGAGGCGGTCTTGCAGGTCGTATTTGTAGGCGAGCGGCCAGTGGCCGTCGTCGACGTTTACGAGGCGACCGAGAGCGTCGTAGCTGTAGTGGATTTCTTCGCCATCGGCCAGGGTTTTCACCAGCAGCCGACCAGCAGCATCGCGCTGATACTCAGTGACCAGTTCGCTGCCATCGTCGCCGAATTCGGTTTTCTTCAGCAGTTGACCGTTGAGGCCATACTCGTAAGCCGTGCGACGACCGTCGAAGCCTGTTTCCTGCTGGATCAGGCCGTTGGCGTAGTAGTCGAGGTGGTATTGCTCGCCGCGCTCGTTTTCGATTTCAGTCAGCAGCAGACGCGAGTTGTCATAGCGATAGCGCACTTGGCTGCCGTCCGGATTGATGCGGCGGCTGACCAGATGCAGATTTTCCGCATATTCGTACCGAGTGATGCGGCCGAGTTCATCGCGTTCAGCGGTGACATTACCGTAAGCGTTATAGGTAAACGCACGGGTTGCACCGCCCGGCAGTGTGACTTGGGCGAGGCGATTGGCTGCATACCACTGGTATTGGGTAATGGCGCCGGATTCTTCCTGGCGGGTGATCTGCCGACCCAGCGCGTCGTAACGATACTTGCGCTGGCCGCCATCGGGCAGGCGTTCTTCCAGCAACTGGCCGAGGTTGTTCCAGCCGAGTTGATGACGGCTGCCGTCCGGGTGGCGAATCTCCAGCAGGCGCCCCTGAGGATCGTAGCTGTAGAGCGTGGCATTGCCGTCCGGGTCGATTTGCTGGGTGATATCGCCCTGACGGTTGCGTTGGTACTTCCAACTGGCTTTGCCGCGATGAACATCACTGACGAAGCCGTTGATGTATTCGTACGTTGTGGCTTCGTCTTCCGGCGGGATAACGGCAGTGATCAAGCCGTTGTCGTTGGAGAAAAGGGGACAGATTTATTTTCAGTTTGTAGAAAATAAATCTGTCCCCTTTTGTCCGTCCCCTTTTGTCCAATATTAAGGAATCAAGTCGCGTCTAGAGCTTTAAGTGTTTCGGGCCGTTCTGGTCTTTTGTCTTTCGATTCGGGCATGTTGTACGCGGCAAAGCCGTGGCCTTTATGCGTTCTTTATTGTTGCAATAATAAGTACTAAATAGACCTAAGGTTTCCGGGGGGTTACATTTTTTACGAAGGGTCTGTTTTTTGACTGCGTAAAGATTACGCTATTTTTATTTTATTCAGGGCGTGATATAACGCTTTTTCAAGTTCGGCCCAAGTTTTCGCACTTTCGCTGTATATTGGCGACTCCCAGTTTTGATGTGAGATTAGCGAGATTCTAAAGGCGCCATTTTCGCTGAATTCTGGGTACCATCCAATATCGATTATTTGTTCGAGTGGCAGTGATGCTTGTAAAAGGTCTTCTTTGAGTTCGTCGGTTATAAGTGTGATGTCGGATCCAACTAGTGTGGAGAGATCATCGAAGGTTATTGTTCCGCCGAGCGTTGTTATCTTATTAATGTTCATCGCTTATTTTTTCTTCTTGGTTAGCCTTTTGAAGGCGTCTTCAGATATCGGATGTCCATGTATGGTATTCGCACTCAATTCCACCCTCATGTACCGGGTTTCTTTTTCGTCGTTAGCGCCGATCAGAAAAGGGGACAGATTTATTTTCATTTTAGAGAATAAATCTGTCCCCTTTTTGGTCACCTTTTTACAGTGGGTTCCGTCGAAAGAGTTAGAGGCTCTCTATATTGGTTGGGCCGCCGTCATCAATGAGTTTTCTCATGCGGCGATTATAGAGTTCAAGGTCTTTAACATTATTGTTGGCTTCGATTGTTTTTCTCAGAAAGGTCATGATATGTGAAATTTTCTGTTTCTCACTATCAGCAGCATCGCGTACAAGATCAAATCCATCTTTTGACAAGAAAGGATGTTTATTTCTTAGGTAGTAATAGCAGCCAATGTTTTCAAGCAGGTCGCTGGCGTCATTTTTTGTAAACTCAACCGAGTTTAAGTATACGCTAAATGCATTCCTCAATATTTCGATCGAGCTTTCTAACGACTTTAAATAGCCGCATAGTCCTTGCCAATTTATGATATGCAACTGGGTTCCCCAGTCGGGGTCTCTTGTGAAATATTGGCCATTACCTCTGAAATAGTCAGGGAATTCATTCTTTTTCAAAGCTATTTCAAAGTTGGTTGTCATTGAAGTTGTTCCCAGTCGTCAAATTGGCTTAGAAGCTTGTTCATGTCGGCGCCGTGGTCGATTTTTTCAGAGCCAATAAGAAAAGGGGACAGATTTATTTTCTCTAGCTTTAATGTTTCTGACTCTTTGTTCAAGCTGCGCCGAAGGCGTCTTAATACCAGGGCTTAAACGGTTTATGGATAAAAAGTGGGGAAAATTTATTTTTAGCGTGTAGAAAATAAATCTGTCCCCTTTTTTTCGAACTCGAGTTAGTCAAAATAATATTGTATCTACGTTGCCAATGTGTGCTGTTAATTTTTCACGGAAATCCGTTTCGCTGGTGAAGCTAGTGTTGTCAATCATGTTAAGGAACCAAGTCACATCTAGATCTGTGAATATTTCAAGCCATTCTGGTC
This sequence comes from Pseudomonas sp. CH61, assembly GCF_059429415.1. Lineage (NCBI taxonomy): Bacteria > Pseudomonadati > Pseudomonadota > Gammaproteobacteria > Pseudomonadales > Pseudomonadaceae > Pseudomonas > Pseudomonas sp. CH61. The sequence goes on from NZ_CM182098.1 coordinate 1,607,675, forward strand.
TTTTAGCTTTCGATTCAGGCATGTCGTTCGCGGCAAAGCCGTTGCCTTTGCCTTCGGATAAGTAAAAATAGTTATCTGCGAAGGAATAGCCTATAACCTTTGGCCAGTTTGAGCTATGCAGGAGGTTTGGCTCCATATCTTTATTAGCAATCACGTAAAAAGTTCTCATTTTTTCCGGAAGTACGTCGAATGAAGAAAAGAGACAGATTTATTTTCAGTGGGTAGAAAATAAATCTGTCTCTTTTTAGTCCATTTTTTGTATTCCCCCTTCTTTCACGGTTGAAAGTTAAGTTCTGAGTTCGACGTATTCCTCAAAGAATGAATAGAAGTTTTCCGCTATTTTCTTAGACGGTTTGCGCTTAAATAGATCGTAGCTAATGACCTGTCCATTTCCCGTGGGACCGCAATCAATTGCCCAGCAAACTTCGTCGTCTTTTAAATAAATGACGGCAAAATGACTAGGTAATTCAAACTCTGAACGGCAGTACATGGTGCTGTAATTTACAGTTCCGCCGTTATCTAGAGTTGCATCATTATTCTCAATTCCGCATATTTCTGAGTCTGCTGCACCACCACCACCGCATATACTCAAGAAGTCAACGAAATCTTCAGGCAGCTTTATGCCTAGAATATTCTCGAGTTTTTTAATTTGCTCGGCAGTGGCGGGGCCGAGCCAAAATGTTTCTTCATCGGAGTTGTCGAGTTTCGTTATCAAGTCTTGATATTTATGCATGGTTCTGCTCACTCAAAGTCTTTGGCTCGTTCTTTCCAATATGCTTTTCTAAATTTTGCATACTGTAACTCAAGCTTAGGGTTGTTTCTGAAGCTATCACCGTCTTCAATCGTTCCATGAAGCTCTTTATGGTATTTCTTATGTACGGTACCAGTTAACTCTACCATCGGACCTGGTTCATCGCCTGTAACGTGGTGAAGGTTTATGTATTTCCCATCTGGACCAATGGGTGCGTTCCCGTTTCTCATTAGGTCCAAATTGCTCCACCCGTCTTCTTCGATTTTTTTGCGTATTCTAGGGTCAACGCTTTTGTCGATTGTTGTAGGAACCCCGGGCTCTACGTCTACAGTATTTTTATAGACCTTACGACCCAATACTTCCTCTGGTTTGTATTTGGTGCTGGAAAATTTGCGAACATCTTTTTCGGGAGCTGGCACCTCATCGGGGCATTCTCCAAGGACGCAGTTTAGCCCCAGAGGATCCACCCACCCCGTAGGGTTAGGCACGTACTGGTAGTTGTTCAATCCACCCGCAAGCTTGATCGGATCCGGTGTCAAAAACCGTCCGGTGCTGGGATTGTAGTAGCGGTGCCGGTTGTAATGTAATCCCGTCTCGGCATCGAAATACTGACCCTGGAAGCGCAGAGGGTTGTCGATTTCGGCGATATCCAAGGTTGCCAGATTGCCGTAGGCACGGTATTTCGCCGACCACATGATCTCGCCGCTGTAGTCGGTGAGCTCTTGAGGTGTACCGAGGTGGTCAAGTTGGTAATAGTACGGGGTTGCCTTGACGGGGCCCTCGCCATCGAGCATTGCCAGCGGACGGAAGGTGCCAGGCTCGTAGATGTAGGTGCGATAGCGATTCTCGGCACTTTCGGCGATCAGGCGTTCACCTTGCCAGAGAAACTCTATGGTCTGACCATCGACGGTCTTCTCAATGCGACGACCAAAGGCGTCGTACTTGTAGCTTGCGGTGCTACCACCGGGCAGCGAGACGCCAATCAAGCGATGCTGGCAGTCGTAGCGGTATTCGGTGACCAGTTGCTGTCCGGTACCACGGCGTTCCCGGGCCAGATTGCCGTAGGCGTCGTAGTCGTAATGCCGGTCGCCTTGCATAAGCAGGCGATTACCTTTGACGTTGGCGAGGTTCGCAGTTGGCAGATCGCTTTGGCCCAGCAAGTTGCCGGCCGGGTCATGAGCGAAGGTTTCGGGAGTGGCGCCGCGAACGCTGACCAGACGATCCAGTGGGTCGTAGTGGTAGCTGCGGTTTCCTTTGCGGCTGTCATCGATGCCGGCCAGGTTGCCGTTTGCATCGTAGGCGTAGCGGCGCTGGAACAGATTGCGATCCTGCTGACCTACCGTGTGCGCTTGAAGCCTTCCCTGTTCGTCGTATTGGTATTGGCTAAGCAGCACGCCTTGTTGGCGCTGCTGTTCACGGCCAGCGTCGAACTGATGCGTAGTCAGGCGCGAACCGTTGAGGTCGATGCTGCTCAGCCGACCGCCGGACAAGTGGCGGTAATCGAGTGTGCTGCCATCCGGCAGGCGGCAGTGATTGAGTTGGCCGACGCTGTCGTACTCGTACCGCGTGGTGCCCCAACCTTGGTGCTCAGTGATCAGGCGATCTTGTACGTCGTACTCATAGGCGAGGGGCCAGTGGCCGTCGTCAACGTTTACCAAGCGACCCAAAGCATCGTAGCTGTAATGGATTTCTTCGCCATCAGCGAGGGTTTTGACCAGCAAGCGGCCAGAGGCGTCGCGCTGGTAGTCGGTCACCAGCTCACTGCCGTCGTCACCGTATTCGGTTTTCTTCAGCAGTTTGCCGTTGAGGTCGTACTCGTAAGCGGTACGACGCCCGTCAAAACCGGTTTCCTGCTGGATCAGCCCGTTTGAGTAGTAATCGAGTTGATAGTGTTCGCCGCGTTCGTTTTCGATATCGGTGAGCAGCAGGCGTGCATTGTCGTAGCGATAACGCAGTTGGCTGCCGTCCGGGTTGATTCGACGGCTGACCAGATGAAGGTCGTCGGCGTATTCATATCGAGTGATGCGCCCCAGTTCGTCGCGTTCTGCAGTGACGCGGCCGTATGGGTTGTAGGTGAACGCACGGGTAGCGCCGCCGGGCAGCGTGATCTGTGCCAAGCGGTTAGCCGCATCCCACTGGTAGTGGGTGATCGCACCCGTTTCAGCCTGACGTGTGATCTGGCGACCGAGTGCATCGTAGCGGTACTTGCGCTGGCCGCCGTCGGGCAGGCGCTCCTCCAGCAATTGGCCGAGGTTGTTCCACCCCAGTTGGTGGCGGCTGCCGTCGGGATGGCGGATCTCCAGCAGGCGTCCTTGGCGATCATAGGTGTAATGCGTAGAGTTGCCATCCGGGTCGACTTGCTCAGTGATGTCACCCTGGTCGTTACGCCAGTAGATCCATTTGGCGGTACCGCGATTCACCACACGGACAAAGCCCTTGTAGTACTCGTAGGTGGTCGCCGCGTCTTCTGGCGGGATCACCGCGATCAAACGGCCGGCCTCGTTGTACTGATATTCAGTGACCGCACCCATCGGGTCTTTTTCGGCGATCAGTCGGCCTTTGTCGTCATAGGCCTTTAGATGTTCGGCACCATCCGGATCAACTTTGGCGACGAGTCGCGCCTTGTCGTCGTGGGTATAAATCTCTTCGCTGCCATCGGCGTTGGTAACGGTGACGCTGCCTTTGTCATCCCACGCATAGTGCGCATCCATCTGAGAGAAACTGGCCCAGTGATGGATGCAACGTGCGGACTTGCCTTCCTTTTCCCACTCCCAGTAGAAGCTTGCGCCTCCGGCGAGCTGCCGCTCAAGAATGACGTTCTGTTCGTTGTAGGCATAACGCTCGGACTCTCCCAGAGCGTTTGTGGCTTTGATCAACCGATGTTGAGCATCGTACTCATAGGTGGTCAGCGTCTGAACGGTGTTCCAGGCGTCTTCGAGATTGTCCGCTGGAATAAACTGCTGAAATTTATCAGGGACGGACCACGTTTAAGTGCGAAACGGAAAAATATAGCCTGTCTCCTATTGCTCGGAGCTCGCAAGTGAAAAGGTTGCTCATATATCGTTTTTGATCTTATTCTGTATCAATGAGTTTTTTGTATCGGTTGAATATAGTTATGCAGGTTTGATCTTCGTTAACTAGGTTTTCATAAAAGCTGTCGTCTTCAGCCCACTCTTGAAAAACAAATTGAGTTTTGTTTTTGTTGTTGTGAGTCTCCTTGGATTTCAAATTCCAGTGAGATGAAAGTTTCTTGTCGGAGATCTCAAAAAAATCCAGGGCAAACGCTTTCGGATATTCGTCATAGGGTTCTGCGCAAATGTAAAGCCAGGGGCAGTTATCCCAAAGCTCAATGCCATAAACTACATATTCTTTTCCAATTTCGATTTCCAGTTCATCGTCGCCAATTGAAATGTAGCGCTTTAGTCTTGATACTGTTTCTGTCGAGAAGTTTTCGCCTATCTTGTTTGTTTTGCATGTGACTTTCACTTTTTGTCTCCGGGTGGAACGCTTGGATCGTTACCCCATAGAAAATAAATCTTTCCCTTTTTTAGTCTTTTTTTTATGGAAAAGAAACGTAATGTCCCAGGTCACGTTTACGCGTTAGGGCTTCTATTTTTTAATATTTGTTAGGTGAAGTGAAAAAATCTTTTTGGCTGTTCAGGGTAGATATGGACTGCCCCCCACTTACCATTGTTCTATTGTTTGTATACTCGATAACCCGCATCAAAATCGCTAACGGTGTGCATATTGCTGTAGGTTGTGTCGAATATTCCCTGAATTGGAGGTTGGACACGATTTGCTTGTAAATTTAAGAGTTCTACTGAGTTCTGGAGTTCTTCGTATGTTGCTATATAAGTGTGGTTCGAAGGGGTGAACTCGATAGTTACTTTTTTTGGTGAGATTATGGCAAGATTGATCAATAACTGTGGTGTTGAGAATGATCTCCCTCCGACGTCGTAGATTTTATCTTCGTTCGCTAATTTGGGACCGTAAGACTCGTGCGTCAAGTAACCTTCATCTTGGTTTAATAGGCGTATTAGTTTTTCATGACCCTTCATCTTCTCAAATGTAATGATTGCTTTCTTGAGTATTAGGAAGCCGTCCTCGTCCATGTTGTCTAGGAATTTTGAATTCTGAAATTTTATTGAAGAGACTACTGGTTCGTCTATTAGGTTAAGAACGACATTAAAAATTTCGAGTTGAAAGCTATTATGAATGTTTTCAGTAGGGGGGATATTTATATAGGATATGACTCCGCCGGCATTGTCGAAATCGATAGCGCCAAAGGATTTTGTAATGTCAATTAAAAAATTCATTTTGCTCTCTCGATTATAAATTGATCAAGTTGTTTTGATTCTATTTGATTGCCGTCAATGGTTTTAAAACCTTTTGGGTCGACTTTTGTTTGCGAGACTATTCTTAGTCCTAGCTCTTCTATTTTTTTCAATGATTTTTTTATGTATTTGTTCGCGAATGCGCTGCCTGTAAGGGTGATTTGTCCATTGTCGGCTAATACCCTTAGTATTTCTGGGTTTAAAGGGTCGTAACCATATGGGTTATCCATATTGATATGACTTTGCGATCCTGATTTTATACCCGATAAATCCGTTGCATTGCCAGCGTGTACGCCCGGAGCTTTAGGGTCAATATCGATATTGTAATAGCCTTCAATCGGGTTCGTACCAGCACCAATATTTAAGGAACCATCAGCATTTGCGGGCTTGTCTAGGTAATTCCCAGTTTTGACAGGTGTGGCAGGTTTGGCCGAATCGCTACCCGGACACTGCTGAAGTCCAAGAGGATCCACCCAACCTGTAGGATTTGATACGTACAGGTAATTATTCAACCCACCCGCAAGCTTGATCGGATCCGGTGTCAAAAACCGCCCGGTGCCTGGATTGTAGTAGCGGTGGCGGTTGTAATGTAACCCCGTCTCGGCGTCGAAATACTGGCCTTGAAAACGCAACGGGTTATCGATTTCGCTGACATCGAGTGCCGCCAGGTTGCCATAAGCTCGGTATCTGGCCGACCACATAATCTCGCCGCTGTAATCGGTTAGTTCCTGCGGTGTGCCGAGGTGGTCGAGTTGGTAGTAAAACGGGGTGGCTTTACGTGGGCCTTCGCCGTCGAGCATGGCCAACGGACGGAAGCTGCCCGGTTCATAGATGTAACTGCGGTAGCGGTTCTCGGCGCTTTCAGCGATCAAGCGTTCGCCTTGCCACAGGAACTCAGTGGTGTAGCCGTCGACGGTTTTTTCTATACGACGGCCGAAGGCGTCGTACTTGTAAGTTGCAGTGCTGCCGCCCGGCAGGCTGACGCCGATTAGACGATGCTGACAGTCGTAGCGATATTCGGTAACGAGTTTCTGGCCGGTGCCACGACGTTCGCGGCTCAAATTACCGTAAGCGTCGTAATCATAATGGCGGTCGCCCTGCATCAGCAGGCGGTTGCCTTTGACGTTAGCCAAATTGGCTGCGGGCAGGTCATTCTGACCGAGGAGGTTGCCTGCTGGATCGTGGGCGAAGCTTTCCGGTGTCGCACCACGCACACTGATCAGTCGATCCAACGGGTCGTAGTGATAGCTGTGATTACCTTTTCGGGTGTCATCTACGCCGGCTAGGTTGCCATTCGCGTCGTAGTTGTAGCGTCGCTGGTACAGATTTTTTTCGCGTTGGCTAACGCTATGCGCTTGCAGGCGACCTTGTTCGTCGTACTGGTATTGGCTTAGGAGCAAACCCTGTTGTCGCTGGTGCTCGCGACCGGCGCTGAACTGGTGAGAGGTCAGGCGAGAACCGTTAAGGTCGATGCTGCTCAGACGTCCGCCGGACAGGTGGCGGTAATCAAGCGTGCTGCCATCGGGCAGGCGGCAGTGACTCAATTGGCCAACGCTGTCGTACTCATAACGTGTGGTGCCCCAACCCTGGTGCTCGGTGACAAGCCGATCCTGCACGTCGTATTCGTAGGCGAGCGGCCAGTGACCGTCGTCGACGTTTACCAGGCGCCCCAATGCGTCGTAGCTGTAATGGATTTCTTCGCCGTCTGGCAAGGTTTTGACCAGCAGGCGTCCGGATGCATCACGCTGATACTCGCTGACCAGTTCGCTGCCGTCATCGCCGAACTCGATTTTCTTCAGCAACTGGCCGTTGAGGTCGTACTCGTAGGCAGTACGGCGACCGTCAAAACCAGTTTCCTGCTGGATCAGGCCATTCGAGTAGTAGTCGAGTTGGTAGCATTCGCCGCGCTCGTTCTCGATCTCGGTGAGGTTGAGTTGCGAGTTGTCGTAGCGATAACGCAGTTGGCTGCCGTCAGGATTGATACGGCGGCTGACCAGGTGCAGGTTGTCGGCGTACTCGTAACGGGTGATTCGCCCAAGCTCGTCGCGTTCGGCGGTGACGCGGCCATATGGGTTGTAGCTGAAGGCGCGGGTGGCGCCGCCGGGCAGGGTTACTTGGGTCAGACGATCAGCAGCATCCCATTGGTATTGGGTAATAGCACCGAATTCATCCTGGCGGGTAATCTGCCGACCCAAAGCATCGTAGCGATACTTGCGTTGGCCGCCATCGGGCAGGCGTTCTTCCAGCAACTGGCCGAGGTTGTTCCAGCCCAGTTGGTGACGGCTACCGTCGGGATGACGAATTTCCAGCAGTCGGCCCTGACGGTCATAGCTGTAATGGGTTTCGTTGCCATCCGGGTCGGTTTGTTGGGTGATGTCGCCCTGTCGGTTGCGCTCATATTTCCAGCGGGCCTTGCCACGCTGTACGTCGATAAGTTGACCGTTGAAATAGTTGTAGCGGGTTGGCACACCTTCTGGCGGGATAACGGCGATCAAACGCCCAGCTTCGCTGTACTGATACTCAGTGATCGCGCCCATCGGATCTTTTACGGCGACCAGACGTCCCTGATCGTCGTATGCATTTTGCGTTTCACCGCCGTCGGGCGCGGTCTCGCTGACCAGCCGCGCATTTTCGTCATGCACGTAGACCAGCTCACTACCGTCGGCGTTGTAGACGGTCACCGAGCCTTTGTCGTCCCACTCGTAACGCGCTTCCATTTGCGCGTAATTGGCCCAGTGGCGTATGCAGCGGGAGTGTTTGCCTTCACGTTCCCATTCCCAGAAGAAACTGGCGCCGCCGGCCATTTGTCGTTCGAGGATGACATGCTGATCGTTGTATCGGTAATGCTCGGTTTCACCCGCCGCATTGGTAGAAGAAATCAGTTGATTGCGTGCGTTGTATTGGTAGGTGACGAGCGTTTGAATGGTCAGCCATGGATCCTGACGTTCACCGCGGTCATTGTATTCCTGGCGTTGTTGCTGCTGATCGACGGCCACAATGTGTCGGTCGTCGTAACGCATTAGCAGGGCACGGCCTGCACCGTTATCGATGCGCTGGATACGGTCAACGAAGTCATAACTGATATGTAAGCGGTTTTCGTAGGCGTCGCTGATCGTGGTTAGGCGACCGGCTCGGAAATGGTAGAAGCGTGTTTTTGCCCCGGCCTGAGTCAGGACAAGTTCACCGGGAGCATCGCCTAGATAAATCGCCGCTTGCGCCAGACTATTGGTAATGGCGGGGCGCTGTTCAGTGGGCATCGGGAATCGGGTCTGCCGGTTCTCGTTGTCTGTCCACAGCACACCTTCATCATCGAGATGCAAACGATGAGAAAGCGAATGGCTCCAGCCATGGCCGAGACGGCTGTCGATCTCAACCGCACTGCTTCGGTATAGGCGGGTCCACTCGAAGGGCAGCAAACCACCCATTTCACCATCGGTCAGCGTGAGTAATTCCTCACCGGTCACCATCGACACGGGTTCACCGTCGGAGCAGGTTTTGTCGACGCATTGTGCGGGTTTTTCGGCAGGGTTTTTTGACTGATCTGGCGCGTTGTCGACGTGTTCTACCTGTTCGACACGCGAGGCAGGCTCATCTTTTTTGCGTGCTTGAATCTGCGCATCGGACTCCACCTTTCCGCCGCTAACCGGTGGCTTGTTTTTCGGTGCTGCTGCTGTTTCGGCAGGTTTGGGTGCCGCAATCTGCACATCCGCTTTACGTGCCGGATTGAACTTCGAATCCCCATTAAGCAACAAAGGCTTCGACGCTTCGGTGTGCGGTGTGGCCTTGGATTTGCTGACTTTCATCAGCATGCCGGTAAAGTCTTCGATCAGTTTTATGACCTTGCCGCTGCTTTGCACCCCTTGGATTGCCTTTGTGCCCACTCGTACAGCCAGACCCAGGCCACCTGTCAGGACCACACCGACCAGAATGTTCAGCAAGAATTCTGTGCTCATTTGCGCCAGCACTTCCGTGCAGGTTTGTGGCGGCAGCATCTTTATCCACGCCACGATGGCGGCGACGTAGACCCACATCAGTGGCTCATCACTGGCGATCAGCAAGGCCGTGTGGATGGCCTCTGCTGAGGCATCATAAATTTTCTTGATCTGCTCCTCAGTGAAAAACTTTTTCAGCTTTTCGTAGTTTTCGCGAGGGTGGGCGACGAGGTCGTAGAGGCTCTTGATATCGCCCCACAAACCCATGATCGCCTTCATGAAGCCTTCCCACGCGGCTTCCAGCTCCTGCAGGGCACGGCCGCCCAGTGATGCATCAGTGTGTGCCTGCCAAAGCGGCAAGAAACTTGTGCTCCACTCGGTTTGCAGCCAACCGCCGAGCTCACCGATCACACCTTGGTAGGAGTTGAACAAGCTATCGATCTGAGCGGGCGTAGGATTAGGGAAGAACGTAATCTTGTATTGCTGATTGGGTGTAAGCCCAGAGACTTCCAGAATGCCGGTCGAGTCGATGGTTTTGTTGATGGTTGGACCGACTTCGTTCTTGCCAATAAAGCGGCCATCTACCACTGGTGTCAGACGGACCGGTGTATTACCGATCGGTACAAAACGTGCGGATTCGAAGCTGTGCACCAGTACGAGCTTGCCGTTCGCCGGGCAGTTGGCATAAAGGGTGTTTTCCTTTTTGCTGTCCTTGTCTGCAGTGCCGACTTCGTCCCCGACCTTGAACTGCTGCTCGGCATCCAGAATGCCGCCATACCAGGCTTCGGCATGCTCACGGTAGTCTTTCAGACACTTCTTGAAGTCGGCAATGATCGCCTGAGCATCAGGTTGTTTTGCCGTGAGGCCACCAACGATCCCACCCATCAAAACGCTCATACAACCACCTCATTTTCCAGATGGGCTTTCAGCAGCCCGGCAAAATTTTCTTCCGTGAGCGGCGTGCGCTTTACAAAACGCGCCACTTTTTGTTTCAGATTTGATTCGGGGAACGAGAAGTACAGATCGGCATGTTCGTCCAACAGCCACTGCATCATGTTGCCGATGACGGTCGAAGGATTTTCCGCCATCAATCCATCCAGCAAATCCTTCGGCACCTCCCACCACGGCCAGTCCCGCACCTTCGGCACAACCCGCGTCCCAACCTCCAGCGACTGCCCATTAATCAGATACCGCTCAAACATCGGCAGTACTTCCCCAGCCTTCTCTCCCAATCCATGCAGAATCGGATAGATATGCCGTCCATCCCAAAACCGGAAAAACACTTCGGTCCCGTCCGGCATCTTCACCTGCGTCAGACTGCGCAGATGCTCGAACACTTCATTCGGCTCGGAACGCGACACCGCCAGCCAGCCCCAATCAAGGGCATCGGTTTCAGCGATCCACGGCAGGAACGCGGAATTGGCTTTGAGTTCGGTGACATACGGCATCACCGGTTGCCAAGTGGAGTAGGGCGTGCCGCCCCAGATCGGGATGAGCTGGGCGGTGGGTTCGGTGAGATACAGGTTTTTCAGCGCGTCGGAATCACTCGCCGCACTGATCACCAGATACAAGCGCTCGCCAGTCTGCAACGGCTGTTGCGCCAGCCAATCCTTGGGCGTAATTCGATCAGATGGCACAGGCACCTGCCTTGCATTTTTCGCATTCTTCGCAGAACGGCGCGTTGCGTTTGAGGGTGTTGATCTGGGCCGGGGTCAGGACCTGGCCGGCCTTGTCGGCGTCGGCTTGTTTCAGGATGCCCGGCATCAGCGGGGCGGCGCCCGTGCCGCTGCCGGGGCTGCCGCCGGAGTTCATGTTGATCACCGGGCCGCTCATGGTCACGCCGCCGGCGTCGATCTTGATGAAGCTGCCGCCGCCGATCAGGGTCAGCTCGCTGCCGGCTTCCATTACCACCTTCATGCCGCTGCTGAGGTGGATTTCCTGGCCGGCGTCGATGAACTGGCCGGTGCCGATCTTGATGTGCTGATTGACGCCGACGGTGAGGTGATCATTGGCGCGGGCTTCGACTTTGCGGTCGGCGTAGACGGTGTGGTGTTCTTCGGCTTTGAATTCTGTGTAGCTGTTCTTTTCGACCGTGTCGTGGCGTTCGTTGCCGACCCTGATTTTCTGGTCGTGCTCGACGTTTTCGTCCCAGTCGCGCTGGGCGTGCAGGTAGATCTGTTCCTGACCTTTTTTGTCTTCGATGCGCAGTTCGTTGTAGCCGCCACCGCCCATGGAGCTGAGGGTTTTGAAGGTGCTGCGGGTCTTGTTCGCCGGCAGTTCATACGGGACGGTGTTTTCCTTGTGGTACAGGCAGCCGCTGATCAACGGTTGATCGGGGTCGCCTTCAAGGAAGGTAACGAGCACTTCCATGCCGATGCGTGGGATGGCGATGCCGCCGTACTGGGCGCCGGCCCAAGCGCTGGAGACGCGCAGCCAGCAGCTGGTTTTGTCGTCGGCCTGGCCTTCGCGGTCCCAGTGGAACTGGACTTTGACGCGGCCGTACTCGTCGCAATGGATCTCTTCGCCTTTCGGGCCGGTGACCACGGCGCTCTGGCTGCCGAGGATGCGCGGTTTCGGATGGCGCAGGGGCGGGCGGTTCGGCACGTCCCACGGCGTGGCCTGGAAGCGGTTGCGGTAGCCTTGATGGAAGTCGTCTTTGAGTGCGGTGGTGTCGCTGGTCACCGACTCTTCGAGGACTTGCGGCTGCTTGCCTTCGTGGTGGACTTCGGTCAGTAACCAGAGGTCGTTCCACTTGGCTTTCGGGTGCGCGGTGAGCGCAAGGAAGTGGCCGCTGACCAGCAGCGGCTGATCGCTCTTGCCTTCGGCGAGCTGGAAGTCGCTGCGATGGCGTTCGAGGGCGCGTTTGGCCAGGTGTTTGCCGCGCTCGCGGTCGATGAAGCGACCGGGGTAATCGTAGTCTTCAAGGTCGGGCAGCGCGTCGCCACGGTTTTCGCTTTCGAGAGTAAGGCGTGGTTTTTCGAAGTCGTAATCGCGGCGGGTGGTGCGGCTGGTACGGGTTTCCAGGCGCAGGTCGAAGCGCTTGATCACCGGGTCGCTGGCGACCATGCCGGAGTCTTGCTGATAGGCCACAGGCTTGAGTTTCGGGAACACCGTCTGGTCATCGCCGAACACCAGTTTGTGCGCCGTCGCCGTGTGCTGGAAGTGGTAGTGAATACCTTCTTCCTCGCACAGGCGCTGGATGAAATGCAGGTCCGATTCATCGTATTGCACGCAGTAGATGCGCTCGGGATAAATCGAACCGGTCTTGAATTCGTAGGCGTTGCTTTGGATGCCGTGCTCTTCGAGGACCTTGCCGATGATTTTCGGCACGGTGAGGTTCTGGAAAATGCGCTGATTGACGCGATGTGCGAGGTAAGACAATTGCGGACGCAGGGTCACCGAGTAACGGGTCAGGCGTTTGCCCGAATCGCCTTGCGCGGCGCGGTAGATCTGGCCGTGGATGCCGCTGCCGTCGGGCGACAGTTGCAGGAAGGCCGGTTTGTGCAGCAGGGTTTCGAGGTCCAGCGACGGCTGCTCACTGACCAGCTCCACCTCAAAGACAAAAGGCTGGCTGATGGCTTCGCGACCTTGCAGGGTGAATACCTGAAAGTCAGCAGAAAGACCTTCGATGGTCAGGGCAAAGTGAGTTTCATTGGCCGGCGCGAACATCCCTTGTTCCTCGTGCTGTACAGCGGCGTGAGTTGACGACCGCAAAACGGCTCAACTTACGCGAAATTCTGGAGGGCGAAAACAACATCGACCAGCAGAGCTGGCCGATGCTTGTAACGATCAGCCGTAATTAAACGACTGGAGCACGCCAGTCATCGGAACCCGAAGTACCGGATACTTCGTGGGTCCAGGTGATTTTGCGGTAGGTGAACTGCACTTCTTCCAGGTGGGTGAAGTGCGAGTTGCCTGGATCCTGGCAGTTGTGCATTTTGTTGTTGATGGCGACGATGATCGCGTCTTCCAGTTTTGTAAAAGCTCAGACTCGATGTAACGGTTGTCGGACCACCTGATTTTTGGCAACTATATAGCTCAGCTATTTGTTAATTCCTATGCCTTGCTTTCGTTTAGGTTTGCCTTGAAGTACGTCATAAAATCCTGTCCTTGAGCAAAGGCTTTTTCGATTTTCGCGCTTTGCTCTTTAAGCGCCGGGCTTGGCTTGCCCCATTGTTCAGGCGGAAGAGGTTTAGACCACTCAGCAATGGATTCAGGTAGAGATTTCATGCCGAAACGATGGTCCCATTCTGCTACCCAATACGGAAAACGCCACCAAGTGATCAAATGTGTCAGGTACCACCAACTAACTCCTAAAGCGGAACGTTCGTTGTGCTGGTATTCCTCGTGCATGTCTTGTCGTTTTTTATCAAAGGTGTGGCGACCCTCGTAGGGTGCCTTGCCTGGGCAGAACTCTGGACCTTTTTCCATATAGATCCGTATGGCTTCCCACTTACCCAAGGCATGGGCAGGAGTCATAACGCCTTGTCTCACAAAATGCACTACGTCAGCTCTGGAATCGTCGAACGCCATACCAAATGTATAGGCGCTTGTTACGCCTACTCCAGTAACACCTGTACTGATCGAAAGCCAAGATACTATCTCTTCCCATGGTTGAATGACGGGGAGGTCAGAACCTTCGGGAAAGAAACAGACTTCACGACGTTGGCGGTTGAATCTAATTGGACGGGTGCGCGACTTCGCTCTGGTAGTGCTCAAGATAACGTAAATACCCAAGAGCGCAGCTATACCTCCACCCCAAATACTAAAGGTCACACCGAAATCGAACATGCCTGCAGTTCTGTCCCAAAAGGACTCGGAAAATGGGGATCCCCAGGTAGTAGATCCTGCAAGCAAAGGCAAAATAATCAGGCATGAAAAAATAAACATCATCCCGAGCCCAATCATTGCCCTCGCTTGGAAAGCCTTGCCGAAATTACTACTGCCTACGTCGAGGAATGTGTCATTTACCTCAACAAAGCTTCCGCCCAAATCCATGGGGACGTTGCCCGTTGGTATCGGAAGCGGGGAGAAGAATAATGCCTCACCTGTCGCGAACTTACGTTTCTCACCAGCCACGGGCCGTATTTTTTTGAGATTTAGATCGTCGCTGGATTGCTCATTTATTGAAGACATTAAGTTTGCCCGGCTTGTTTTGATGATTCGAGCACAGTTAGCGTGTCGGTGGTCACAATGAATGCTTGAGCATTTGTATTTCGTGCGCTGAGAAACCCGGTTGTTGAAAATTCCTTCCCGCTTCCAACGTTAAGTGTCTTGGTTTCAAACATTATTTCCTGAAGTTTTTGGTCTCCGGGGAGTGGATGGTATCGCAACTTTATGGCAAGACCGTGCTGAGCGTTAGCCTCATGCGCAAAAATTTCTAACCCCAATTGGAGTGGCGCGTCTGGTGGACTCAGTAAATTGAGTTGATATAGCAAAGGTTCAGTCCAAGGCTCCCAGTCATTGCGCTGGAGATTGCTTGACCAATACGCGGTAAGGCCAAATCCAACATCATCCAGCTCTCGAATTGTTATATTTGGAATGCTAATCACTGCAGTAGGCCTGTTATTTATTTGTCTTAGACCGACCTGAGGGGTTGAAGTGATCTCTGCCAATTGCATGCGATCTTCTTGGAATCCGCGATTTTGGTTCTTCTTTCCCCACGCGCCCTGCTGAAGCCAGTTATCAAGCTTCGTTTTATTGTTTCGGTTGTAAATCCACTCGCCACCTAGCTGCAACACCGTCAAGCCTAACCCTATTAGGTTGGCTCTCGCAGCAACGCTCAGAAGTTTGCCTCCAGCTGTAACCCAAGCGACAGCTCTTGCTTGACTAACATTTGAAGCCGCCTCAAACATATATTGCCCTGTTCGTGCAACTGCCCAACCGTTAACGACGAACTGTCCAGAGTCGCCCGCGATTGTCATGCTGGCACCAGCCAGCTTTGCACTATCTCCCGACCTCAAGGCTTCAGTCCAACGAGCGACAGAGCCTTTTTCCCCGTACAGACTTGTGGCTGCCGCCGCCATACCGAACCCGTAAGCAGCTAGTCCCAGCCCCCCGGTGAGCTTTCCAATGCGCGCGGCTAGCTGGACTTTGCCGGCAGCACTTGAATAGTTGTTTTTGACTACGTTTAGAGTGGTGGCAGATATCCCCTGTGCAGCCGCAAAGCCTCCTCCGCTTGCAGAGAAGAACGCATTGCCAAATGCAACGTAATCAGTTTTATCCCAGCTGGGTTTTCTTCTTAACTCTGAATAAACAGTGACAAAGCTAATTAATTGAACGACAAATACAGCGGATGCGAAGATGTCGCCTCCCGCAGATTGAAAGATATCTTTTCCTAGTCCTCTTACCTTATCGCCTGTGTTTAAGCGATGATCTTCGGCCATTCGGTGGACTTCAGCTTCTTGGGCGCTGGTTAGGCCTTTTATTTTTATACTTGCTTTACTCGGGCCTTCGCCAACAGCAATCATCGCAGGCGCGATTCTTTTCTCTAACGGGGCGACGGATTGCTGAACAGATTTACGCTGTGCAACCAAAGATCGATAGCTCCCCTTGGGGGCCCGACCTTTTCGTTCGTTAGCCAATGTCTCTCTGATCCTGTTTTTCAACGAGGACATCTGCTGGCGGAGTTCGGTGAGTTTCGCCATGTCAGCTTCGAACGCAT
This sequence comes from Pseudomonas sp. CH61, assembly GCF_059429415.1. Lineage (NCBI taxonomy): Bacteria > Pseudomonadati > Pseudomonadota > Gammaproteobacteria > Pseudomonadales > Pseudomonadaceae > Pseudomonas > Pseudomonas sp. CH61. Next base: position 1,623,356 of record NZ_CM182098.1, read on the forward strand.
GAAGCTGGCTTGCAGAAGCAAACTCAAGAGTAATTCCTTTTTTGCCAAATGTTCTTAGTACGTCGATCCATGCTGAGCCGGGAATGTTTCGTAGAATTTTAGATGGGTCTATTGCCCGGCCGTTGCGTAGTCCTTCTATAGCTTCTTCTAGAGCATTCGCCAAGCGGAGTTGTTTGGCAGGTTCATAAGCAGTGTTTCGTGCTTGATCGAAAGTTATACCATCGTTGCTTAGATTGATTGATGCCGCGAGATCCTGGGTCAGGAGCGTGACAAAATCTCGACTAATTTTTTGCAATCCTTGGAAGTCCTTCGCTGAAAGGGGTATATCCCGAGCCGATTTTATTAATGAGCCGATTTTTGCAAACAGGTCCTTCTGATCGGTTAAACTTGCAGTAAAGAAGGTTGGAACTGTAAAGCCCGGCTCTTTTTCTATTAGGTCTGCAATCGCTTCGGTAGCCTTGTCGGTGCGGCATATATCTTTCATGCACGCGTATTCAGTAGCAAGAGCCGATTCAAGTTGGGTTACAAGTTTTGGGTCAAAATACCAAGCAGATTTATAGAAGCGTTTTTCACATACTAATTTTGCTCGATCTTCAGTTATCAGATCCAAACGCTTGTTCCAACGGCTTAATTGTGCTCGCTGTTGTTTAAGGAAGGCTTCCATAGCCGGTCGGTCAATCAGGTCGTTAATGCCTTCTTGTCCCATTTTTGCGCCATTGAGCGCTTCATCCGCGTTGTCTTCGATGGTCTCGATCAGGTCTTCGTACTTGGAATACAAAGGTCCAAGATTCGTACGCATCCGCGACTTTGAGGCTGCAATAGCCCCACGATGCGTACCAGCGCCTGAATACTGGGTTTGATTTTTAACGTTGACGTAGTCGACGATCGATTGCCTCTGCTCTTCGCTTGTTTCGTCCTTGAGTTTGGCAAAGCGAGGGTCGCCTTGGGCGGCATTCAGAATGGTTTCGCCTGTTACGGTGTACAACGATTCGATGTAGCAACCAAACACATACTTCTTTTGATTGGCCTCAGCGTCGCTCCAGTCGCTGATCCAGCCAGTGACCAAGTCCTGATGCTCAGCGAGATCGCGTAACACGCCCAGGTCATCCTGTAAGACCAAGTACAGATGGTCACGCTCATGTTCTGCCTTGACTTGCTTTTTGAGTGTGCCCAACTGAGTTTTCTTGAAGTGCGACGCTTGCTCCCAGAGATAGTCCTGACTTTCCTCAGGTTTGGCACCCGTAACCGACGGCTCTTTACTCGGCTGCTCCGAAACCTCCGCAATCCACTTTTCCGCCTGACTTGGCGTCAGTAGATTAGCTACGCCTTTCTCAGGGTCTGCATTGGTGAGATCGACCTTCTGCATGAAGTACTCACGTTCAGACTTGTGCTTGATGACCTGCGCGCATTTCGCGGCGGTCCATTGCACCTCGGAGTAGTTGACGTAGAGTTTGCTCAAACGCGGGAAGACCAACACGGCTTCGCCCACATTACTTTCGCGTTTATTGGCGGTGATCTCACCTTTCTCCCACAGCAGTTGCGTAACGATGCCGTTCTGGATTCGGTATTCGTGCATTACGGCTTCAGGCTTCTTGTCGACGATGACGTAGAGCCAGCCGTCACGCATCAATCGAATGCCTAGTGGGCGAGAAGTGGTTTTGTACGGCATGGTCAGCGCGCTTGACGGGTCGAGTCGTTCAACGAGGCCGTAACGCAGTGGGATGAGCTGGATTTTTGCCTTCATCAACGAGCAGCCGCCCATTGCACACTTGCCGTCATCCCGGCTTTTTGCAGCGTTGTTCGGGCTTTTGCCAGTCGATGTTGGCGTTGTCATCCTTGGCTCCTGTTCAATGTTGCTGCCCGTTCCTGGGCAATATCAGCGACCCTTTCGAGTCGTTGAGCGGGCGTTTGTTCCGACGGGGTTTTGAGTATGGCGTCGAGGTCTGGATGTTCTTCCAGTGCTCGATCGCCAAGGAACCCGTGAATGTTGGCGTAGAGGGTGATATCGAGTTCGGTGTTGAAGCCGCGATCATAGGAGGTCGAAGCCAACGCATGCAGGTGTTCCCAGCGTTGCTGTGGGGTCGACTGTGCCTGATAGCTTGGGAAATATTCTTGCATGTGTGCATCGAGACGCATCACAACATTGCGAAAGTTCACCTCGTCCAGTTGACTGAGTTGTGCTTCGCTCAATCGATAGCGCTTGCTGTGGTCGGGCTCGGGAGCGTTGCCCGGCCTATTGTTTATGTACCAGCAATCCAGTGCTGCATCGGCAGTAACGATTTGTTTGCACGGGCCGAATAGGGTCGGATCCTTGATGGTTTCTGCGTGAGCGAGCAGTGCGTGGGTTACGGCCGGGTCCGCGATTCGCAACAACACTTCCTCACCGAGTGGGTGCATGACGCTGGTGAGCCAGCGAAAGTGTGCGACCAGTTGATCCCATGATTGATCGCTAAACACCAAGTGCCCCCATTCCTGACGCGATGCGTTCAGGAACCGGGTCAGGACCGGATTGTTCTGTGCTTTTATTTGCACGAGGCATGGGGAGATATCGCCCAACTCTGCCCAACGAGTCCCAAGATAAAGCGGCTCGAACTCAGGGTTTTCCGTCCACTGATACAGGTGCTGCGGAAGCTTCTCAACGCTGACGCCATCAAGCAGTAAACCTACCGTGCCATTCCATGGAAGGCCTTGGGGGAGGCCGTTTTCCAATGGAAATTCCGACTTAAGCATTCTGTGCCTCCAATTTGGCTTTCTCGCACACCGCACAAATCGGCTTCTTCTGCATCAACGCCTGCCGCTGCGCTGGCACCAGCAATTGCCCGGCTTTATCCGTATCCGCCTGCTTCAACGGCCCCGGCAACAACGGCGCCGCCCCCGTGCCACTCCCCGGGCTACCCCCGGAGTTCATGTTGATCACCGGCCCACTCATGGTCACGCCGCCGGCGTCGATCTTGATGAAGCTGCCGCCGCCGATCAGGGTCAGCTCGCTGCCGGCTTCCATCACCACTTTCATGCCGCTGCTGAGGTGGATTTCTTGCCCTGCGTCGATGAACTGGCCGGTGCCGATCTTGATGTGCTGGTTGACGCCGACGGTCAGGTGGTCGTTGGCGCGGGTTTCGACTTTGCGGTCGGCGTAGACGGTGTGGTGTTCTTCGGCCTTGAACTCGCTGTAGCTATTCTTTTCGACGGTGTCGTGGCGTTCGTTGCCGACGCGGATTTTCTGGTCGTGCTCGATGTTTTCGTCCCAGTCGCGCTGGGCGTGCAAGTAGATCTGCTCCTGACCTTTTTTGTCTTCGATGCGCAGTTCGTTGTAGCCGCCACCGCCCATGGAGCTGAGGGTCTTGAAGGTGCTGCGGGTCTTGTTCGCCGGCAGTTCATACGGGACGGTGTTTTCCTTGTGGTACAGGCAGCCGCTGATCAGCGGTTGATCGGGGTCGCCTTCAAGGAAGGTGACCAGCACTTCCATGCCGATACGCGGGATGGCGATGCCGCCGTACTGGGCGCCGGCCCAGGCGCTGGAGACGCGCAGCCAGCAGCTGGTTTTGTCATCGGCCTGGCCTTCGCGGTCCCAGTGGAATTGCACTTTGACGCGGCCGTACTCGTCGCAGTGGATCTCTTCACCTTTCGGGCCGGTGACCACGGCGCTCTGGCTGCCGAGGATGCGCGGTTTCGGGTGGCGCAGGGGCGGGCGGTTGGGCACGTCCCACGGCGTGGCCTGGAAGCGGTTGCGGTAGCCCTGGTGGAAATCGTCTTTCAGCGCAGTGGTGTCGCTGGTCACCGATTCTTCGAGGACTTGCGGCTGCTTGCCTTCGTGCAGGACTTCGGTCAGCAGCCAGAGGTCGTTCCATTTGGCTTTCGGGTGCGCGGTCAGGGCGAGGAAGTGGCCGCTGACCAGCAGCGGCTGATCGCTCTTGCCTTCGGCAAGCTGGAAGTCGCTGCGATGGCGTTCGAGGGCGCGTTTGGCCAGGTGTTTGCCGCGCTCGCGGTCGATGAAGCGGCCTGGGTAATCGTAGTCCTCAAGGTCGGGCAGGGCGTCGCCACGGTTTTCGCTTTCGAGGGTGAGGCGCGGTTTCTCGAAGTCGTAATCGCGGCGGGTGGTGCGGCTGGTGCGGGTTTCCAGGCGCAGGTCGAAACGCTTGATCACCGGGTCGCTGGCGACCATGCCGGAGTCTTGCTGATAGGCCACAGGCTTGAGTTTCGGGAACACCGTCTGGTCATCGCCGAACACCAGTTTGTGCGCCGTCGCCGTGTGCTCGAAGTGGTAATGGATACCTTCTTCCTCGCACAGGCGCTGGATGAAATGCAGGTCCGATTCATCGTATTGCACACAGTAAATGCGCTCGGGATAGATCGAACCGATCTTGAATTCGTAGGCGTTGCTTTGAATACCGTGCTCCTCGAGAACCTTGCCGATGATTTTCGGCACGCTGAGGTTCTGGAAGATGCGCTGGTTGACGCGATGCGCCAGGTAGGACAGTTGCGGACGCAGGGTCACCGAATAACGGGTCAGGCGTTTGCCGGAATCGCCTTGCGCGGCGCGGTAGATCTGGCCGTGGATGCCGCTGCCGTCGGGCGACAGTTGCAGGAAGGCCGGTTTGTGCAGCAGGGTTTCGAGGTCCAGCGACGGATGCTCACTGACCAACTCCACCTCAAAGACAAAAGGCTGGCTGATGGCTTCGCGACCTTGCAGGGTGAATACCTGAAAGTCAGCAGAAAGACCTTCGATGGTCAGGGCAAAGTGGGTTTCATTGGCCGGCGCGAACATCCCTTGTTCCTCGTGCTGTACAGCGGCGTACGTTGACGACCGCAAAACGGCTCAACTTACGCGAAATTCTGGAGGGCGAAAACAACATCGACCAGCAGAGCTGGCCGATGCTTGTAACGATCAGCCGTAATTAAACGACTGGAGCACGCCAGTCATCGGAACCCGAAGTACCGGATACTTCGTGGGTCCAGGTGATTTTGCGGTAGGTGAACTGCACTTCTTCCAGGTGGGTGAAGTGCGAGTTGCCTGGATCCTGGCAGTTGTGCATTTTGTTGTTGATGGCGACGATGATCGCGTCTTCCAGTTTGGTGGTGTAGTAGTGCTCTTGGGTGCCTTGAGCAGAAGTACGGAACCACTGGATAACGATTTCGCTCATGCGCTCGCCGGAGGTCAGAGCGGCTTGCAGCAGAGGCGAAGCCTTGTCGTAGACCTTGGTGATCACAACTGGCTTGTGAACGCGCTGACCGGTTGGCTGACCGGATTGTGGGTCACGCGGGATGATCACGTCGTGGCTGAAAGCCTGAACCATAACCTGGTCTTCGTGGCCTTCCTGGTAGGTGTTGCCTACGGAGTCAGCGGTGAAAGCGCCTGCAGTGATCAGGCCTTGTTTTTCGCCGGTAACCGACATGTACGCTGGTGTTGCCATGGGGTGCTCTCCTTGCGGAATAATTTAAGGTGCCCGGGAGGCGAAATCGCCCGGTGGGTGCCTGACTGTTATCAAGGAGCGTGCCAACAATTGTGCGGGCCATGCGGGCCGGGGTGTTTGTCTGATTTTTCAGCTGCTTGTACGAAAAAAAGCGCTCGCCCAATGCAAAAGTGCGCAAGAAGTTGCGCAGTACTGCGCAACTTCTTGCGCACTTGGCTGCAGGCCTTGTGCGACGTGGCTCTCAGCGGTTTTATCAGGCTTTTTTACAAAACAAGTGCGCAACTTCTTGCGCACAATGGCTACACGCCATCATTTGGTCGGAGTGGCTGCCGAAGGCTGCGATCTTTTGATTTTTCAACGCGCAAAATGGGTCAGACACTCATCGATCGAACGCTGCTGCGTCGCCGCATACAACCCCAACTCATCAATGGTTGCGCGACCCAACGCCTGCTCAAAAGCCTGCCGATTGGAATGCTCGCCATAATGCGCCTGCGCCGCGTCGCCAAGGTTCGACTGAAAAATCCCTGCCGCACTCACCGGCAGGAAATCTTCGTACACCAACGGTTCCGCTTTCACATAACCATCGCGCAACAAATCCTCCAGAGACGACTGCCCAAGCCCTCCAGCTGCCAGCCCTTTTTCCGTGGCGAAATAGCGAAAGTACGCCAACTCTTGTTCACGCATACCCTCGACACTGTCAGGAAATTCGCCAAAGTGCTGCGCCATCAGCGCGTTGTAGCGTGCGGCGTTGGCTTCGTTGGGGAAGTCGCCGAGTTCATCGCGTGCGGCATTCAGCAAACGGTCATACAGCGCCCGGCCTTTGGGCGTGAGTGCCGCGCCGCGTTGTTCGATTTCGCCGAAACGCGCGCTGTGGCTACCACGAGTTTGGTCTTGATCGGTGAAGGCGATCGGCTCGTCCAGCGCCTTGAAACTGGTCTGGCGCAAGAGGATCGGGCATTGCCGGCGCGGCGGGCCTTCGATCACGGCTTTCGGGGTGATGCCATGGGCTGGCATTTGCTCCTGCACGCGGTCGATGTCCAGCGTGCGCGGCGTCAGGTGATTGATGTGCGGGCCTTTGAACGCCACGACGTCGGCGATCAAGCGATGTTGCGCGCTCAACGTCTGATATTGCGCAGCGGTAACCGTGGCGCTGTGATGCCAGCGAAAAGTTTCCAGTGCCTGCAGCACGAATACCTCGGCCTCGCTTTCATTCAGTCCACCCGCGTTTTCAGCCTGCGCGATCAGACGCAACGCCTCCGAGGTAAAGATCGAACGCTGGGCCAGCACTGATTCGGCAAAGGTGCGTAGTTGCGCATCCTCAATCAACTCGAGGCGCAACAGCGACGTAAACACCCGAAACGGGCTGACTTGCAGCGCCTCTTCATGCACCGCGCGAAACGCTGTGGAGTGTACCGGCACGCCCGCCGGGGTCAGGTCGTAATAACCCACCGGCTGCATGCCCATTACCGCAAACAGGCGGGCGAGGGTCGCCAGTTCCGTCGCAGTGCCAACGCGGATGGCGCCATGACGCTCCATGTCCAACCGTTGGATTTCGCCGGTGCTGTCGAGTTGCCGGGCGATGTCTGGCTGACGTGCAAGCACTTCGCGGTTGGTCTGTTCCACCAACTCCATCAGCGCGCCGTACAACGGCACTTCTTCGCGGTACATGTCGGACATCGCTTTGGAGAAGCGTTGGCGGATCAGGTCGGGGCTGACGAACGGCTGCACGGTCATGAAAAAAATTCCTGCCACGGTCACGGAATGGATGAGGGAAAAGATCGCAGCCTTCTCGCACGCGGGCAAACGAAGAATCCTACGAACTTCATTCTGCCAACGACTGATCCACCAGTTCGATCCAGTGCATCACCCGTGTGCGTCCGGCGCTGGCCAGATGGCTCTGACAGCCGACGTTGGAGGTGACGATCAGCTCTGGGCGGCCGCTCTCCAGCGCGTTGAGGCGGTTGTCGCGCAGTTGTCGGGCCAGCACCGGTTGCGTCAGCGAATAGGTGCCTGCCGAGCCGCAGCACAAATGGCCGTCGGGCACGGCGGTGAGATTGAAACCGAGGCGGGTCAGCACGGCTTCCACCGCGCCGCCCAGTTTCAACGCGTGCTGCAACGTGCACGGGCAATGCACGGCAATCCGCCGTTCAGTGGCGGCGCAGATCTGTTCGAGCGGTTCCTGCGCGAGTATCTGCACCAGATCCACCGTCCGCTCGCTGATTTCCTGTGCCTTGGTCGCATACAGCGGATCGTCTGCCAGCAAATGCCCGTAATCCTTGATGAATGCACCGCAACCGCTGGCGGTCTGCACAATCGCTTCGGCACCGTTTTGCAGGTGCGGCCACCAGGCATCGATATTTTGCCGGGCGCGGTCGAGGCCTTTGGCCTGGGCGTCGAGGTGGTAGTCCAGCGCGCCGCAACACCCGGCCTCGGCCACCGGGGTGACACTGATGCCCAAGCGATCCAGCACCCGCGCCGTGGCGTCATTGGTGTTTGGCGACAACCCCGGTTGCACGCAGCCTTCCAGCAACAACACGCGACGGGCGTGGCGAGGGGCAGGGCGCGAGCCGTTAACCGGCAAGTGCTGCGGCAGTTTGCTTTCAAGCAAACGCGGCAACAGCGGCCGGAATGTCGTGCCCACCCGCAGCAAGCCTTTGAACAATCCCGGATTCGGCGCCAATGCGCGCAAGCCCTCACGCAACAGACGCTGCGCCGCCGGGCGTGGCAGCGCGTGATCGACCACCGCGCGGCCGATGTCGAGCAGGTTGTGATAGTCGACGCCCGACGGGCAGGTGGTTTCGCAGTTACGGCACGACAGGCAGCGGTCCAGATGCAGTTGTGTCTGCGCCGTTGCCGGCGCGCCTTCGAGCACTTGTTTGATCAGGTAGATGCGCCCGCGCGGGCCATCGAGTTCATCACCGAGCAATTGATAGGTCGGGCAGGTCGCGTTGCAAAAGCCGCAATGCACGCAGGTGCGCAGAATCTTTTCCGCCTCGGCGGCGCGGGGCAGTTGTCGCGATTGTTCGCTGAGGGTGGTTTGCATGGCTAGAACTCCGCGTACATGCGCCCGGGGTTGAACAGCCCTTGCGGGTCGAGTTGCGCCTTGAGTTGTCGGTGATAGCGCAGCAGTGTCCAGGCCAGCGGCTGGAACGGCGAAGAGCTGGCGCCGTGGCTGAAGCAGGTGGCATGGCCGCCGAGTTCCTGAGCGAGGATATGAATGTGCGCCGCGTCGGATTTCAGCCAGCGTTGTGCACCGGCCCAGTCGATCAGTTGCTCGCCGGGCAGATCCAGTGGCCCGAGATTGTTCGGCAACGACAAGCGCCACAGCGGCAGACCCTCGTTGAAAAACCCTAGACGCTGCTCATTCAGATCCCGCCAGAACCCTGAATCCAGCGGCTCACCACCGAGTCGTTGATGCGCCGCCGTCACTGAGCCTTCGCCGCCCTCAAGCCGCAGATACAGACTCTGACCATCGTGGCAGGCGGCACTGATTGGCAGCGGTTGCTGGCCCCACTCGGCAAGCTTGGCCAGCGCCCGCGCGCATTCCATGTCGAGGCGAATGCTCAGGCACTGGCGCGGTTTGGGCAGGACTTTCAGCGACACTTCGGTGAGCACGCCGAGGCAGCCGTAACTGCCGGCCATCAGCCGCGACAGGTCGTAACCGGCGACGTTTTTCATCACTTCGCCGCCAAAACGCAGGTGCTGCCCGAGGCCAGTGATCACCCGCGTGCCAAGGACGAAGTCGCGCACCGAGCCCGACCACGGCCGCCGAGGCCCGGATAAACCCGTGGCGATCATGCCGCCGACAGTGGCGCCTTCACCGAATGCCGGCGGCTCGCACGGCAGCATTTGCCCGGCAGCGTCCAGCGCCGCCAGCAGCTCGGACAACGGCGTGCCGGCGCGCGCCGTGATCACCAGTTCAGTCGGCTCGTAGCGGACGATGCCGCAGTGGGCGCGGGTATCGAGCACTTCGCCGGCCACCTCGCGGCCGAGAAAGGCTTTGCTATTGCCACCCTGAATCTTCAGCGGCGTGGCGTTGGCCCGCGCCTCGTTGACCTGATCGAGCAGGGCGCTGGCGGCGTCGACATCGGCCATCAGAAGCGCTCCAGTTCGGGGAATGGCAGTTGCCCGGCGTGAATGTGCATCGCGCCGAATTCGGCGCAACGGTGCAGGGTCGGAATGTTCTTGCCTGGGTTGAGCAGGCCTAGCGGGTCGAACGCGGCTTTTACTGCATGAAACAGGCTCAGTTCGTCACTGTTGAACTGCGCGCACATCTGGTTGATTTTCTCGCGACCGACGCCGTGTTCGCCGGTGATGCTGCCGCCGACCTGCACGCACAGTTCAAGGATCTTGCCGCCCAAGGCTTCGGCGCGGTGCAGTTCGCCGGGTTGGTTGGCGTCGAACAGAATCAGCGGGTGCATGTTGCCGTCGCCAGCATGGAACACGTTGGCCACGCGCAAACCGTATTCTTCGCCGAGGCGGGCGATGCCTTGCAGGACGCCGGGCAATTCGCGGCGCGGGATGGTGCCGTCCATGCAGTAATAGTCCGGTGACAAACGGCCGATGGCCGGAAAGGCATTTTTGCGCCCGGCCCAGAACCGCACGCGTTCGGCTTCGTCGCGGGCCTGACGCACTTCCGTGGCGCCGGCCGCGGTCATGACCTCGCGCACCCGTTGGCAATCGTCGTGGACATCGGCTTCGACGCCATCGAGTTCGCATAGCAGAATCGCCTCGGCATCGACCGGGTAACCGGCGTGAATGAAGTCTTCAGCGGCGCGAATGGCGAGGTTGTCCATCATCTCCAGACCGCCGGGAATGATCCCCGCCGCGATGATTTCGGCGACCGCGCGACCAGCCTTTTCCACGGAATCGAAACTGGCCAGCAGGACTTTCGCGACCTGCGGTTTGGGCAGCAGTTTGACCGTGACTTCGGTGATGATCCCCAGCAAACCTTCGGAACCGGTGAACAACGCGAGCAAATCGAAACCTGCTGAGTCGAGGGCATCCGAACCGAGGGTCAGGCGTTCGCCTTCGATGGTCAGCACTTCGATTTTCAGCAGGTTGTGCACGGTCAGGCCGTACTTGAGGCAATGCACGCCGCCAGCGTTTTCGGCGACGTTGCCGCCGATCGAGCAGGCGATCTGCGACGATGGATCCGGCGCGTAATACAGGCCGAAGGGCGCCGCTGCCTGAGAGATCGCCAGATTGCGCACCCCCGGCTGAACCCGCGCGGTACGGGCGGCGGGGTCGATGTGCAGAATATTATTGAAGCGCGCCATTACCAGCAGCAGGCCCTGTTCCAGCGGCAAGGCGCCGCCGGACAATCCGGTGCCGGCACCACGGGCAACCACCGGGACGTTCTTCTGATGGCAGAGTTTGAGCAGGGTTTGCACTTGCTCGAGTCGACGGGGCAGGGCGACCAGCATCGGCGTGGTGCGGTAAGCGGAGAGGCCGTCGCATTCGTAGGGTTTGAGTTCTTCCTCGCGCCACAAAATGTCGAGATCAGGCAGCGCTTGCTGCATGGCCTTGAGCAACTCAGCCTTGTTCACCTGCGGCAACGGACCGTCGAGGCGTTCGTCATAAAGAATGTTCATCTCAGGCTTACCCCTTGCTGATCGTTCCCACGCTCTGCGTGGGAATGCAGCCCGTGACGCTCCGCGTCACTGGACGCGGAGCGTCCCTTGAGGCATTACCACGCAGAGCGTGGGAACGATCAGGGGCTGGGTGCATTGTCATCTTTGGCTTCCCAGAAATTCGCGATACAGCCGCGCCGTATTCCCCGGCTGTTCGACCATCGGCATGTGCCCGACATGATCCCAGACATCCACGCGCAGATTGGCGATGCCCTTGCTCCACACCGGCACGCTGCTGACGTCGATCAGCCGATCCTTGCGCCCCCAGAGCAACAGCGCCGGGCATTTGATGTCGGCGAGTTTCGGCTCCATCGGCGGGCTGGCGCGAAAATCGCGGAAGATCTCTTCCAGTTCATCGCGTTGTTGTTCGTAACGCTGGGCGATGGCGTCCAGCACCAGGTTCGGCACCCACGGCGGCGATTCCATGGTCATCGCGTAAAACTGGCGAAACTCCTCCCGGGAATTGATCAGAAACGGGTTATGCCCGCGCGCCAGATGCCGCTCCATGTCGCTGGCCTCCGGTGCGGTGACGCCCGCCGGGTCGATCAATGCCACCGAAGCGATGCGGTCGGGATAAGTCGCCGCCAGCCACGCGGCAATGTAGCCGCCCATCGAGTTGCCGATCACATGGACTTTCTCCACGCCGCAGACGTCGAGCAACTGGATCATGCGCTTGGCCTGCAAGGGAATGTCGTAGCCGCCGCCCGCCTTGAAGCCGGTTTCACCGTGGCCGGCGAGGTCCGGGATGATCACCCGATACTGGCGCACAAAGTGCCGGGAAAAGCGCAGCCACAGGTTCTTGTCGGCGCTGTAGCCATGCAGCATCAGAATCGCGCTGGCCGCTTCGTACGGCCCTCCTTGCCAGGTCGAGACGGTCATCTCGGCGATCGGCACTTCGATCTTGTGCAATTTGTACAACTTGGCCTCGATGGCCATGTTCAGGTCGTACAGCCAATGACCGACCGCCGGATAACTCAACCAGCTCCAGGCCACGAAAACCGCGAGGGCGACAAACAGCAAAAGCATCGACGTCTTCCTTTTACGTGTTCAGGACAGAATGTGGTCGGCCGGTTTCAGCGCCCGGGTCAAGCGGTGATAGCTGAAACTGAAGCCGGGAAACATCGCGATCACATGACCGCTCTTGCTTTGATACCAACTGTGGCAGCCGCCGGACTTCCAGACCGTGCGTTCCATCTCCCGATGAATCATCTCAGTGTAGGTACGTTCCGCTTCGGGGCGCACTTCGATGCTGCGCAGGCCTTTGGCCTGCACGGTGCGAATGCAGTCGAGGATGTAGTTCATCTGCGATTCGATGATGAACAGCGCCGAGGTGTGCCCAATGCCGGTGTTGGGCCCGGTGACGATAAACAGGTTGGGGAAGTCCGGCAGGCTGGTGCCCAGATAGGCGCGCGGGTATTGCGCCCAGACCTCTCTGAGTTGCACGGCGTTTTTTCCGCTGACCGGATAGGAAATCACCCCGTCGGTGGCGTCGTAACCGGTCGACCAGACGATCAGATCAACATTGATGTGCTGACCGTCCTCGGTGTTGATGCCGGTTTCGTCGATGGAAGCGATGCCTTGTTCGCGGGTATGCAAGGTCACGTTGGGACGGCTCAGCGCCGGGTAATAGGTGCTGGACACCAGCACCCGTTTGCAGCCGATGGTGAAATCCGGGGTGAGTTTTTCTTGCAGTACCGGGTCCGGCACCTGGCGTTTGAGAAAACGCAGGGCGTGCTGCTGGACCATGTGAATCGCCGCTTTCGAGTATTTGAAGGCGATGACCCGGGTTTCGAATTGCCAGTAAATCAGCCAGCGCAACAGCTTGTAGGCGGGTTTGCGGCCGAGCAGCCAGCGTTGCAGCGGCCCGAACTGGCGATCGGCGCGGGGCAACACCCAATGCGGCGTGCGTTGAAACACGTGCAGTTGCTCGACCTGCGGCGCAATCACCGGAATCACCTGCACCGCACTGGCGCCGCTGCCGACAATCGCCACGCGTTTACCCCGGTAGTCGTAGCTGTGATCCCAATTGTTCGTATGAAAAGTCTTGCCTTGAAAGCGCTCCTCGCCGGGAAAGTGTGGGATGACCGGTTGGCTCAATGGTCCGGTGGCATTGATCAGGAACTGCGCATAAAAGGTGCCTTTGCTGGCGGTATGCACGGCCCAGCGTTTTTCCATGTCGTCCCATTCGACGCGCTCGACATTGGCCTCCAGCTCAACGCGTTCGCGCAAACCGAATTCCTCGATGACATGTTCGGTGTAGCGCTGCAGTTCGGCCTGCCCGGCGAACATCTGCGACCAGCGGTACGGCGCGAACGACAGCGAATACAGCGGCGACGGCACGTCAACCGCCGCGCCGGGGTAGGTGTTCTGGCACCAGGTGCCGCCAAAGAAATCCCGTCGCTCCAGCAGGCGAAAATCGTCGATCCCGCCTTTGAGCAGGTTGACCGCAGCACATTGACCGCCAAAACCGCTGCCGATGATCAACACGTGATAGGTGTGCATGGGCCTCCTTCTTATAGTTGTTTTTCCATTTTGCTCCTTTCATGTATAGCCAAATATTTGCACTGTGCGCGGCCCTGATGTCGCTCTATTCAGCCCGCTGGCCGGTGATGGCTATTTAACGTCGCCCTGTTAGACTTCCAGCACATCCGTCCTGCGGTGTGCGTGATCGAGGTCCTTATGGGAAATACCGGAGGAAAGGGACTTTCATTGGCCAGGAGGCTTTATACATCGCGCATCCTCGGGTTGATTCTGGGGCTCGTGTGCGTGAGCGTGGCGATGTACTCGCTCGATCCGCCGCTGTGGGTCTGGGCGCTGATGTTCTTCAACGGCTTGGTCTGGCCGCATCTGGCGTTTCAATGGGCGCGCCGCGCCCGGGTTCCTTACCACGCTGAACACCGCAATCTGTTGATCGACGCCTTTTTCGGCGGCTTTTGGCTTGCCGCCATGCATTTCAATCCGCTGCCCACGGCCACGACCATTTCGATGATGGCGATGAACAACGTCGCTATCGGCGGTTCACGTTTTCTATTGGCAGGCTCTGCTGCGCAGTTGCTCGGGGTTGGCGTCGGGCTGGTGGTATTTGCTCCGGCCTTCGTTCCGCAGACCACGCCTGCGCAAATGTACGCCTGTTTCCCGTTACTGCTGCTGTACCCGTTGGCGCTGGGCTGGATCTGCTTTCGCCAGGCCTACACCCTTGGCCGGCATAAACGCGAATTGCTCGCCTTGAGCCGCACCGACAGCCTCACCGGGTTGCTCAATCATGGCGCCTGGAAAGATCAACTGGAGATCGCTTTTCAGCGCTGCAAACGGCAGAAACAGGGGGCGGCGATTGCGTTGATCGACATCGATCACTTCAAGGCCATCAACGATACCTACGGCCATGTTGCCGGCGACATCGTGTTGCGCCAGTTGAGCAAATTACTTAAACAAAACCTGCGGGCGACAGACGTTGCCGGGCGTTATGGCGGTGATGAGTTCTGCGTGATTTTGCCGGATCTGCCGCTGTTCAATGCCGCGCAGGCGATGGAGTCGTTGCGTGAGCGTTTTGCGATTCTGGGGTATGAGCAGAATCCGGCGTTGAAGGTCAGTTTGAGTATCGGCCTGGCGGCGTACGACCCGGCGCATGCTGACGCGACGCGCTGGCTCAATGATGCCGATCAGGCGTTGTATGAAGCCAAGGCAGGCGGGCGTAATCGGGTGATCTGCAATTGTGATGGCAAGCCCCGGCGGACGTTGCTGGATTCGGTTTGATCCGCATCACCACAAATCCCTTGTGGGAGCGAGCCTGCTCGCGAAAGCGCTGGGTCAGTCAATATTGATATCGCCTGACACGACGCCTTCGCGAGCAGGCTCGCTCCCACAGGGGTTTGTGTGTTGTCGGTTAGATCAGTGTCGCATTCGGTGTAGAGCCTCGCGCCGATGTCGGGTACGGTTAAATCCCCCCGACGCGAAACAAGGATCGCTTCATGACGTGCTCATTTTCTCGCTCCCTGCTGGCCGCCAGCCTCGGCCTGTCTCTCGCCTTCTCCGCTGCCCACGCGTTTGCCGAGCCGCACAAACAAGTACTCGCTGATGCCGAGCAGTACCAGCCAGAAGCGCTGAAATTGCTGGAGCGGCTGGTCAATATCGACTCTGGTTCCGGCTATGAACCGGGCCTCAAGCAAGTCAGCGACATCGCTATCGATGAACTGAAAAAACTCGGCGCCACCATCGAACTGGTACCGAACACGCCGGAAAAATCCAACCATGTACTGGCGACGCTGAAAGGCACTGGCAAGGCAAAAATCCTGCTGATGGCGCACATGGACACGGTGTTCAAGGAAGGTTCGGCGGCCGAGCGGCCGTTCCACATCAAGGACGGCCGTGCTTACGGGCCGGGGGTGATGGATGACAAGGGCGGCATCGTCGCCGGCATCTATGCGCTGAAAGTCCTGAAAAACCTCGACTTCAAGGACTACGCGCAAATCACCTTCCTGCTCGACGCCAGCGAGGAAACCGGTTCGGACGTCGCCACTGACCTGATCAAGAAAACCGCCAAACAGCACGACGTGACCCTCAACCTTGAGCCGGGCCGCCCGGCCGATGGCTTGGTGGTATGGCGCAAGGGCAGCGCGACGGCGCTGGTCGAGGTCAAGGGCAAAGCCGCGCACGCCGGTGTCGCGCCGGAACTGGGGCGCAACGCCGCGATGGAGGCCGCGCACCAGATTCTGCAACTGGGCAAACTTGGCGATGAGGCGAAGAAAACCACCATCAACTTCACTGTGCTCAAGGCCGGCGACCGCACCAACGTGATTCCCGATCAAGCCACGGCCAAGGCTGACGTGCGCGCGGCGGTGCCTGAGGAGTTTGACCGGATCGAGAAGGATCTGGCGCGGGTGTCGCAGGACAAGCTGATTGCTGAGACGGAAGTGAAGACTTCCTTGCAGCGCGGCTTGCCACCGATGCCGCAGACGCCGGAGTCGGATCGTCTGATGGCCGTGGCCCAGGGGATTTACGGCGAAATTGGCCGCAAGTTGACCGAGGAGGGCAGTGGCGGCGCGGCGGATGCGAGTTTGTCCGCCGGGGTTGGCACGCCGACGCTGGATGGTTTCGGGATTGTTGGCGGCAATATTCACACGCCGGAGGAATACGCCGAAGTGGCGAGCGTGGCGCCGCGGATTTATCTGTTGTCGCGGATGATTATGGAGTTGGCCAAACCGCGGTGAGTGGGTTTGTGGTGTGACTGATGCGGGTGGGGTGTCAGGTGCATTTGCCCTCACCCTAACCCTCTCCCAGAGGGAGAGGGGACTGACCGCGTTGTTTGTGGTCCATGTGGCAACCGGCAGATCAAGTTGAATTCAAATTTGCATTCAACGCGATCTCTCACGTCGGCGTAGATCCCGAGCATCCCCCAATCAGTTCCCTCTCCCGAGGGGGAGGACTGACCGTGTTGTTTGTGATTAACACGGCGACCTGAAAGATTAACTTTGAATTCAAAATCGGATTCAGCGCGGTGCCACAGGTCGGCGTAGCTCCCGAGCATCTCCCAATCAGTTCCCTCTTCCTCTGGGAGAGGGCTAGGGTGAGGGGCTTTTGTGGGAAAAGTGGAAGGCGCGGACGCCGTACAAAAAATACCGAAAATTCCGACAGAAGCTCTCGTTGCAGCCGTTGAGCGCTGCTCTTATAGTCTCGGCTCGCAGAAAACTCTGCGACGATCTTGGCCGGTCGAATACAGAACCTGACCTTTCTGGAGTGAACTCTATGACCGACCAAGTAATGCCCCGCTTCCTCCCCATCGACACCTACGACGCCGAATCCCCGGTGCTCTTCCTCAACACCCATTCAGAACTCAGCGACATGGCCGCCTGTGCGATGCACCGGTTTGTGGTTGTGCGCGATCTGGCCGACACCTTCGCCAGCCTCAACCTCAAGGGGATTTCAGATTGTGATCTGACGCGGGTGACCAGCGCGGTGCATCTGTTGATGCGCGAGGGCTGTGCGATTCTGAATGTGATTCAGGCGCGGGCGGTGCAGCGGGAGGAGGCGTACAAGACGCCGGTTTAGCGGTGTAGCGGCTGTTGCTATCGCGAGCAGGCTCACTCCTACATTGGATCTTCAGTGCACACAGCATTTGTGTTCAACACTGATCAATTGTAGGAGTGAGCCTGCTCGCGATGGCGTCAGCCCGGCCAACCCATCACTCCTTGACGCTCATGTATTCCTTGGCCCAGAGAATGTATTCCTCCGGCTGGGTATAGGTGTGCGTCAACTCGGTCGCGCTCAGATCGGACGCCTGGGTAAAGATCTGCCGCTGTTCACGCAAGCTGTCATACGTCGCTTTGATCGCGGCAAAGTAAGCGCCATGGCCATCAATGGTCACGCGCACACCGAGTTCGGCCAGACGTTTGTCATCGCGCAGTGCAGGGTTGCCGTAGGTCACCAGTATCAGCGGCACGGTCAGGTGCTCGGCGATTTGTTCAAGCTGATCGAAATCCTGAATCCCGACCATGCAGATACCGTCAGCCCCGGCCGCCTGATACTGGCGAGTGCGGCTGATGATTTCCTGATTCGGCAGGATGCCGGCGTTGGTACGGGCGATGATCGCCATTTCCGTATCAACCCGGGCTTCCAGCGCCGCGCGGATCTTGCCGACGCCTTCGGCAACGGTGATCAGGTCGGTGGATTTGCGGCCGAATTGTGCCGGCAGCAAGGTGTCTTCGATGGTCAGGGCGGCGACGCCGGCGCGTTCCAGTTCAACGATGGTGCGCATCACGTTGAGGGCGTTGCCGTAGCCGTGGTCGGCGTCAGCGATCACTGGCAATTGGGCGACGCGGCCGATGCGGGTGGCCTGTTCGGCGAACTCGCTGAGGGTGATCAGGGCAAAGTCCGGGGCACCGAGCACCTGCAACGAGGCCACGGAACCGCCGAGGATCCCCACTTCAAAACCCAGGTCAGCGGCAATGCGTGCGGACATCGGATCGAACACCGACGCCGTGTGATAGCAGGTGTCGGAAGCCAGCAGTTGACGGAAGTTACGGCGCAAATCTTGATGGGAAAGCCTGGTCATACGAGTTCCACCAATACAAAGGAATGGAAAGGCTTGAACAAAGGTGTCAACGCCGAAGAATGAAAAGGCTATCACGCGAATGGGTCAATGATCATGACGAATTTGCAAGGGACAGGTTGTCGCGGACCCTTTTGCTGAAAGGATTTACCTTTTTTGCGGTGATGACCGTCAGGCCGCCACCGCCTGTTGCTGTTGATTGGGCAGCATCGCCGCGCGCACCGAATTGCCCGGTTGCAGTTGCAGGCGCTTGGCGGTGAGGCGGTCGATTACCAGGCTGCTGCCGACCCGGCGGGCGCGGGCGACGGTGATGCGGCAGTTTTCCAGACGGCGGTTGTGAATCAGCCACAGCGGTGCCTGTTCATCCGGGCTGCCGAGGCTCAGGGTCAGCTCAAGGCTTTCGCGGACGGTGCGGATATTGCGCACCGGCGCCTCGATCACCGGGCCGCCGTCGAAGATGTCGATGTAGCCTTTGTGGGTAAACCCTTCGGCCTGGAGAATTTTCAGCGCCGGTTCGGTATTGGGGTGTGCCTGACCGATCGCCGCTTGGGCTTGTTCGGTGAGCATGCAGGTATACAGCGGCTGGCGCGGCATCAGTTCGGCGATGAACGATTTGTTACCCAGCCCGGACAAGTGATCGGCATGGCTGAAGTCCATTTGAAAGAAATGCCGGCCCAGACTGTCCCAGAACGGCGAACAACCGTGTTCATCGGCACTGCCGCGCAGTTCGGCAATCATCTTCTCGCCGAACAGGTGCGGGAACTCGGCAACGAACAGCAAGCGCCCCAGTGACAACAGGCGGCCATTGCTGCCGTGGCGCTGATCATGGCCGAGAAACAGCGAGCACAGCTCCGATTGGCCAGTCAGTTCGTTGTTGAGGAACAGTGTCGGTATCTGCCGTTGAATGCCCAGGTCCGGCGCCGAACTCACGGTCAACCCGACCCGATAGTTGTACCAGGGCTCGCGCAGGCCGACCGCCCCGGCCAATGCGCTGACGCCGACCACGCGCATGTCGTCGTCTTCGAGTACAAACAGATAGTCCGCGTCGGCCCGTTCGACCTGTTCGGCGAACGCCCGTTGTGCCCAACGGACCCGGTGGGACAGGCGATCTTCGTTGGCCGGCAGGGTGGTGAACCCCGGGCCGGCCTGTTGCACCAGCGCCAGCAAGGCAGGCAGGTCGCTGACTTTGACCGGACGGACAATCATGCTGTAACTCCTTCTGCGCGCCTGTTCGGGCACTGTCGTTGGCTGCGCAACCGCGCGGGTTTCACAGGGCAATCAGCCGAATCGGGCTGCCATCGGTCACGTTCAGCGCCGCACACATTGCAGGGGTGAGGGACAGCGGTTGATCGGGTTGGAAATCGAGTTCGGCCATGATCGCCCGGAAGCCGAGCAGTGCGTTGTTGCTCAACAGATAACGGCCACGGGCATCGATCTGTGGCCGTTGCTGCACCGTTGCAGTCTGGCTGCGGGCAATCGAACGGATATTCGAGGTACGCGCATACAGGGTCGGGCCCGCGTCGAACAGGTCGATATAGCTATTGGTTTCGAAGCCTTCACGCTCAAGGATGTCGAACGCTTCCTGACCGTCCGGGTGGATCCGACCGATGCAGTCCTGCGCCGCTTGCGGCAGCATCGGCACGTAGATCGGGTATTGCGGCATCAGTTCAGCCAGGAACGAGCGGCTCTGCAGGCCGCACAGGCGTTCGGCCTCCGCGTAGGGCAGGTCGAAGAAGTGTTTGCCCAGCGCATCCCAGAACGGCGAATGGCCTTCCTCGTCGCTGTAGCCGACGATTTCGGTAATCACCGCCTCGGCAAAGCGCGGCGCATGGGCGGCGATGAACAACAGGCGCGCCCGTGACAGCAATTCGGAGAACGGCGTGCGCACCAGCGCGGCGTCGATATGAAAACCGCGCAGCAGCGTGTGGTCGTTGAGGTCGTGACACAGCGACAGCGCCGGCACGCCGTGTTCGATGTTCAGCTCGCGTGACGCGCTGGTGAAATGGCGGTTGCGCAGGCTGTAGAACGGCTCGTCGAAGCCCGCCGTCGCGAGAATCTCCGAGCAGCCGCGCAGGCTATGATCATCCAGATCTTCCAGCACGAAAAAGTAATTCTCCGGACCGTTAGCCTCTGCCGCGCTGGCGAACGAAGCGCAGGAACCGGCGATTTTCTCGCGCAGGCGCTCGCTGTCGTCCGGCAGGGAGGTCACGCCCACCAGACTGTCGCGGGCCAATTGTTGGAGCTGGGGCAGGTCAGTCTGTTCGACTGGGCGTAAGACCAGCATGGATGTACTCCTGTATCAAAAGGTTCGGCAAAGTCGCCGAACCTGACTATCACTGTCGGTTTCCACGCGATAAATCGGCGGTCGCCTGATTTGTTGTCAGACGCCGCTCTTTTTCTTGTCAGCCGTTGCTCGGGTCCGGCAGCGCGGTGCTGGCGCCGAGTTTGTTGAGGAGGAACAGGTACACCAGACCCAGAGCAATCCAGATCAGCCCGAGTTTCTGCGCATCGACGCCCATGTTGTACATGATGGCCGCGACGATGATGAAGCCGATCACCGGGCAGATCAGGTGACGCACGACCTGACCGGACTTCTGCCGACGCCAGTAGTAGTTGATCACTGTCAGGTGCAGCAGCATGAAACCGCTGAGCGCGCCGAAGTTGACCAGCGAGGTCAGGGTGTCGACCGAGTTGATGAACAGGTAGCAGATCACCAGCGACAGCACCGCCACCAGATAAATGCTCAGGTACGGCGTGTTGTGTTTCGGGTGTACCTTGGCCAGCAATTTCGGCAGCTTGCCGTCGCGGGCCATGCCGAACAGCAGACGCGAGACAGCGGCTTGCGAGGTGATCGCTACAGCCACGCCCCAGGCCAGCGCCGTCGCGACAGCAGTCAGGGTCGCCAGCCAGCTGCCAGCGGCGATTTCGGCGATTTCATAGAACGCGGTGTCGGCGGATTTGAAGCCCATGCCTGCCGCCAGGTCGGTAGCAATCCAGGTTTGCGCAACGAAGATCACGCCCATCACTACCAGAGTGATCAACGCCGCTTTACCGACGCTCTTGCCCGGATCGCCTTTGATTTCTTCGGCGAGGGTGGAGATCGCATCGAAACCGAGGAACGACAGCACCGCAATCGACACCGCTTGCATCAGCAGGGCGAAGTTGAAGGTTTCCGCGTGATACAGCGGCGCCAGGGTCAGCTCGCCGTTACCGCCACCGTTGTGCAAGGCATTCCACGCGTAGAACAGGAAGATGCCGAGTACTACCAGTTGCGCCAGCAGGAAGATGATGTTCATCCGGGCGGTGAAAGTGATGCCGCGCAGGTTGACGAAGGTCGCGCTGACCAGGAACGCCAGAATGAAGCCGACTTTCGGAATGTCCGGGTACAAATGGTTGAGCGCCATCGCTGCGTAGACATAGAGCAGCGGCGGAATCAGCAGGTAATCGAGCAGCATCAGCCAACCGGCGATGAAGCCGACATGTTGATTGAGGCCGCGTTGCGCGTAGGAATACACCGAGCCGGCAATCGGAAACGCCTTGGCCATGCTGCCGTAGCTCAGCGCGGTGAACAGCATCGCCACCATGCCGATGATGTACGCCAGCGGCACCATCCCCGGTGCCTCGGCGTTGACGTAGCCATACACACCGAACGGGGCGATGGGGATCATGAAGATCATCCCGTACACCACCAGGTCGGTCAGCGTCAGGCTACGTTTCAACTCTTGCTTGTAGCCGAATTCTTCAATTTCCATGAAGCGCAACTCCTTGTCAGCCAGTCGGTCGTTTTAGTTGTTATCGGTCCATCGTTTACAGCGTCAGCAGTCTTTCGTTACAGCAATGGCGCGAGGTATCCGGCCCAGCGTGATACGGCTTCGGGGCTGCGCAGCAAATCATTGCGCACCTCGATCAGCACCGAGTCGAGGCCACGGGCATCGCCGTGCACCGGCACGGTCATGTCGCCCAGCGGATCGATCTTGTAGGGCTGGTTGCCGGCCACTTTCAGCGGATGTTCGCCGAGGCCATCGAGAAAACGTTGCGCGTAAGCCTTGGCCTGACCGAACAGCACGCCGACTTCCAGCGGTCGCGGCTGGCCGTAATACACTGGGGTGAAACTGTGAATCCCGACCACACGCACTGCCTGGCCCTGAGCAACACGTTCGTCGATCAAGGTCTGCAAACGTGCGTGAAACGGTTTGAACAGGGTCTGGCGGCGGTACTCACGGGTGGTTTCGTCAAGCTCGCGGTTGCCCGGCACCTGATAAATCTCGCTCTGCGCCGGAATGCTGTCCGGGGCGTGGCGTGGCCGGTTCAGGTCGATCAGCAGCCGCGAATAATTGGCACTCAACAGGGTGGCGCCGAGCCTTTCCGATAGCTGTTCAGCCAGTTGCAACGCACCTATGTCCCAGGCGATGTGTTCAGCGGCGGCGGCAGCGTCCAGACCCAGATTGTTCAGGGCCTCGGGGATGTAGCGGCTGGCGTGTTCGCACACCAGAATCAACGGGTGCGTCGAGTCTTCGCGGCTCAGGTTGTAGGCCGGGCGGGTGTACAACCCCAGTTCGGCGGATTCAGTACAGGCGTGCATAGTGCTCACACAAGTCAGCGGGCGAGAGCTGTTCCGTCAGCGCCAGTTCCTCGGTTTTCAGGGCGTAATAGGTGTCGAGCAACGGCTTGGGCAGCCATGCAGTGAAGGCGCCACTGTTGCGCAGGCAATCCAGTGCCTGGGCCAGCGAGGCGGGCAGGGCGACGATGCCCCGTGCCTGGCGTTGCTCGTCGTTGAGTGAATCGGGAATTTCATCGGTAATCGCGTTCAGCGCCAGGCGCTGTTCGATGCCCAGCCGTCCGGCGATCAACAGCGCGGCCATCGCCAGATGCGGTGAGGCAGTGGCGTCCATGGCGCGGAATTCGAGGTTGAACTGGTTGGCCACAGGCTTGCCGCCAAGGGTTACGGTCGGGCAAATGCGCAGCGCCGCTTCACGGTTCTGCTGGCCGAGACAGGCGTAAGACGCACTCCAGTGATGCGGCTGCAAACGTTCGTACGACACCGGCGTCGGCGCGGTGAACGCGCAGAGGGCCGGCAAGTAATGCAGGATTCCCGCCGCCCAATGCTGGCCGAGGCTCGACAGACCATTGCTGGTGCCAGCGTCGTAAAGCATCGGCTGACCAGCCAGATCGAGCAGGCTGACATGCAAGTGCACGCCGTTGCACACCGCGTCGGCAGCAGTCTTCGGCGCGAAGCTCAGATCCAGACCCATTTGCCGGGCGATCTCGCGGGTGATCTCGCGCACGTTGACGGCGCGATCGGCCGCGGCCACGCCGAGCGTCGGGCGGCAGGTGATTTCGTATTGGTGCTTGCCGTATTCGGGCAGAAACATTTCCGGCTCGACACCGCCGGCGCGCAAGGCACTGAGCAGCCAGCCGCCGAACTCGGCACCCTGACGCTGAGCTTCGAGGGAAAACGCCAGATGCTCGGCAAAACCGGCATGCAGGTTGAATTCGTGTTCGAACGCGGCGTTGACCTGCAAGCCCAGTTCATCGCGATAACGTTCGATTTCATCGCGCAACAGCGTGCGCGGGCAGGCGCCCCATGGGCGGCCATCGGTCTCGCGGATATCGCCGTGGATGAAATCCAGCGCCGGTGCGTCGACGTCCGGGCCGTTGCCGACGGTGACGCGGCTGCCCAGATCGGGAATCAACCGCAGGTCGCCATAAGCGCCCCACGGATTGGTCGAAGCAATGATGTCCTGCGGCGTCAACGCACTGTTGGCCGGCACCCAGCCACACCCGGCGGCTTGATAGTGCTCAAGCTCATCAGTGGGAAACGAACGGCCACGGGTGATGCCGATCAGGTCGGTGGTGACCAGCGTGGTCATCGGCAGCGGCGTCAGGCGGGCGCTCATGGCCGCATCTCCTGCAGGCGGGCGAGCACGGTGTCGGTGTCGGTGATCCAGCAGTAACCCTTGATCGCATTCAGGCAGGCGTGATGGCGTTCGGCGCTGTAGGTGGCGCAGGCATCTTCGACCAGTGTGACCAGATAGCCGCGATCGGCGGCGTCGCGCACGGCCATGTCGACGCATTGGTCGGTGACGATGCCGGCGATGATCAGATGACGGGTTTCCAGGTTGCCCAGCACGTAGTCGATGTTGGTCGAGTTGAACACCCCGGACGAGGTCTTCGGCAGGACGATTTCGTTTTCCACCGGGCTCAGGTCTTCAATGATCCTGGCCTGCACGCTGCCTTTGGGCAGGTGCATGTCCGAGAGTTTGTGGTCGAGCGAGCGGTCGCGGCCATCAGCCGTAAGGCTTTCGATAATGGTGTGCAGCACGTTCTGCCGCGCTTCGCGAAAAGCGCTGAGCAGGCGACGTTGGTTGGGCACCACCTGCATGTGCGCGCGGGTCAGGAAATATTCGGCTTCAGGACCGTTGAGGTGCGCATCGAACTGCGGTTCGAGCCAGGCACGCTGCATGTCCACCAGCAACAGCGCGGTGTGATCGGTGGCAAACGGCAAGTCCCGCGGCGAGCGGTGGGGAAGGCTGAACATCCTTATTTATCCTCCAGCAGGTGGGTGTTGAAGTCATTGCGCAGGGCATCGATGCCTTCCAGGCGATCGGCGAGGTTTTCGGTGCGCAAGGTCAGGCAGGCAATCAGTGCTTCGACCTGAGCCAGCGCCGGGACCATGGTGTCGAACGGCGAGGCCGATTCCACCGGGGCGCTGATGATCAGGTCGGCCAGTTCGCGCAGCGGCGAGGCATAGATGTCGGTGAACAGCACCACTCGCGCATTGTTGTTTTTCGCCGCACTGGCGACCCGCAAGGCCTGGGTTTGATAACGGCGATAATCGAACACCAGCACGACGTCCTGGCGTTGCAGATCGAACAGGCGATCGGGCAGTTGCGCGTTGTCTTCCAAAGCGAAGCAACCGGGGCGCAGCAGACGCAGGTGGTTGAGTAGATAAGTCGCCATCAGACTGCTGAAACGCCCGCCGAAGCAATACACCTGATGCCGGGCATCGAGCAGCCAGTCGGTGAGAATGCGCACGTCTTCGGGTTGGGTCAGCGATTGGGTTTCGACCAGCAGGCGATGGCTGTCGCCCAGGTAGTGGCTCCAGGCGTCGTCCTTGTGCTGATGGGCGCGCGGTTGCAACAGCGTGCGCGGCGAGCGCAGGCGATGGTCCATGTCGCTGAGCAGTGCTTCCTGGAATTCGGCGTAACCGCCAAAGCCGAGTTTTTTCACCAGCCGCACAATGGTCGGATCGCTGACGCCAGCATGTTCGGCCAGACGCGCCATCGGCCCCAGACCATTACGTGGGTACTGATCAAGCAAGGCGCGAACGACTTTGCGCTCCGACGGCGTAAGATCCAGGCCGGGATCGGTGATCAGGTCTCTGAGAGGGGGCATCCGGGCTCCTGCTGGATGAGGGTGTTGAATTCGCTTCATAATCCGTTAAAACAGTATTTATGTAACTGGCGTTACATGTCTAGTGAATTTTTCAGCGTGTTGAAAAGGCGCCAAAATGGCGCGCGGTGCCCGTGTAACAAGGGCTACACGGAATTCGACCGACCTTGTAGTCCATTGCCTACAAAGGTGTCAGATATTGCCGTATTCCTAGCGTCGTCCGTTTTTCCGGTGGCTATCCGGCAGCCCCGCAACCCTCGGTTTACGGCACAATTGCCAACAGAACGGCTTGGCGCCGTTGATTTTCGTAAAGGCCTACCGGAGCGATGCCTGTGCAGACCACTCGTTTGACATTGATTTGCCATGCGCGAACCGTCGCACAAAAATTGGCGTGTTTTCCTACGAATGAGCCTGTTGAAAATAGAGGGTTGGCGTCGGGTGCATTGGCCCAGCGTTTCAACCCCGCGCGACGCTTGATTTGCGCGCCGGAATTGCGCACACGGCAGACAGCGGCGTGGTTTGGCGCGGATGCGCAAGTGGATGACGCGCTGCGCGATTGTGACTGGGGCCGTTGGCACGGGATGTCGATCAAGGATCTGCAACGCTCGGAAGACGCCGCGCTGCAGGCGTGGCTGGAAGATCCCCACGCACCCCCCCACGACGGTGAGTCGGTGGCGCAGTTATGCGAGCGTGTGGCGATATGGTTGAGCAGCCTGGAAGCCATGCCGGGACAGGTGGTGGCGGTGACGCATCCGTTTGTCATCCGCGCCGCGCTGATCCACGTGATGCGCGGTTCGGCATTTCATGACATTGATGTCGAACCGCTGTCGATGCTCGAACTACGCTTCACCGGGCGCTGGCGCCTGTGCCTTAAAGGAGCTTTGTGATGAAACAACTGCTGGTGATCGGCATCGGCGCCGGTAACCCCGACTACATCACGATGCAGGCCGTGAAGGCGCTGAACCGGGTCGACGTGTTCTTTTTGATGGATAAAGGCCAGAGCAAGGACAAGCTGATCGACTTGCGCCGGGAGATCTGTGAGCGCCACATCGACGACCTCGACTATCGCTTCGTCGAAGCCCACAGCCCGGAACGCGAACGCGGTGATGTCGACTATACCGCCAGTGTCGATGAGCTGAACCGTGCCAAGCAGCAGACCTTCGAACGCCTGATCAATGACCAATTGTCTGATGGTCAGTGCGGCGGTTTCCTGGTGTGGGGCGACCCGGCGTTGTACGACAGCACCGTGCGCATCCTTCAGGCGATTCTGGCCTCGGGTACGTGTGCCTTCGAGTTTGAGGTGATTCCCGGGATTACCAGCGTTCAGGCGCTGGCGGCGCAACACAAAGTGCCGCTGAACACGATCGGCCGCTCCATTGAAATCACCACCGGGCGGCGTTTGGCGGCCGGGCAGGTGAGTGATACGGACAGTCTGGTGGTGATGCTCGATGCTGAAGATTCGTATCAGCGGGTCGCCGATCAGCAGACTCAGATTTATTGGGGCGCCTACTTGGGCACGCCGGACGAGATTCTGATCAGTGGCCGGCTGGCGGATGTCGCGGATGAGATCGAGCGGGTGCGCAAGGCGGCGCGGGCGGAGCATGGGTGGATCATGGATACGTACTTGCTGCGTAAGCCTTAGATTTTCGCTGGCCGGGCTGGCCTCTTCGCGAGCAGGCTCGCTCCCACATTTTGAAATGCATTCCCTGTGGGAGCGAGCCTGCTCGCGAAGGCGCCGGAACATTCAACGCACATTTCCAACAGGCAAAAAAACACCCGGTGCAACGCAAGTCGCACCGGGTTTTTGTTGCCAGCAAGCGGCGGATGTCGTGGATCCGCCGATCACTGTTGAACTCTGGTTATGCGCGTTCCAGCGCCAGCGCCACACCCTGGCCGCCGCCGATGCACAGGGTCGCCAGACCCTTTTTCGCATCACGCTTGATCATTTCATGCAGCAGGGTCACCAGTACGCGGCAACCCGATGCACCGATCGGATGGCCCAGCGCGATGGCGCCGCCATTGACGTTGACCTTGTCCAGATCCCATTGCAGATCCTTGGCCACCGCCAGCGATTGCGCGGCGAAGGCTTCGTTGGCTTCGATTAGGTCGAGCTGGTCGATGTTCCAGCCAGCCTTGTCGAGGCAGCGGCGGGTCGCCGATACCGGGCCGATGCCCATGATTGCTGGATCAACGCCTGCGTTGGCGTAGGCGGCGATTTTCGCCAGCACGGGCAGGCCGAGGGCTTTGGCTTTTTCGGCACTCATCAGGATTACCGCAGCGGCGCCGTCGTTCAGCGACGAGGCGTTGCCAGCAGTGACGCTGCCATCCTTCTTGAACGCCGGGCGCAGTTTCGCCAGTGATTCGGCAGTGGTGTCGCCACGCGGTTGCTCATCAACCTTGAACGCCACTGGATCGCCTTTGCGCTGCGGGATCAGGATCGGGGTGATCTCATCGACAAAGCGACCGGCCTCAATCGCTGCAGCGGCTTTCTGCTGCGACGCGGCAGCGAAGGCGTCCTGCTGCTCACGGCTGATCTCATATTTGTCGACCAGATTCTCGGCGGTAATGCCCATGTGGTAATCGTTGAACGCATCCCACAGACCATCGCTGATCATGGTGTCGACGATTTGTGCGTGGCCCATG
Organism: Pseudomonas sp. CH61; assembly: GCF_059429415.1. Taxonomy (NCBI): domain Bacteria; kingdom Pseudomonadati; phylum Pseudomonadota; class Gammaproteobacteria; order Pseudomonadales; family Pseudomonadaceae; genus Pseudomonas; species Pseudomonas sp. CH61. Next base: position 1,651,480 of record NZ_CM182098.1, read on the forward strand.
CGCAGACCGGTGCGTGCGCCCGGCATCACGTAGTTGGACAGGCTCATGTTTTCCTGACCGCCGGCGATGATCACGTCAGCGTCGCCGCAACGGATCGCCTGTGCACCGAGGTGCAGGGCTTTGAGGCCCGAACCGCAGACCTTGTTCAGGGTCAGCGCCGGCACGGCGTGGGGCAAGCCAGCCTTGATCGCCGACTGCCGTGCCGGGTTCTGGCCGGCGCCGGCGGTCAACACCTGGCCCATGATCACTTCATCGACCTGCGCACCGTCCAGACCGGTCTGCTCGAGCAACTGGCGGATCACCGCCGCGCCCAGATCCACCGCGGACACGCTGGCCAGCGAACCCTGGAAACTGCCGATCGCGGTACGCGTGGCGGCAACAATTACGACGTCTTGCATTTTCGAATTCCTCACTGGGCAGCGAACTGCATTTCCGGTACGTGATCCGGGACGATCAGTTTACCAGCGGTTTTGGCGACGATTTCCTCGACGCTGACGCCAGGTGCGCGTTCCTTGAGGACAAAAGCGCCATTTTCGATTTCCAGGTAGGCGAGGTCGGTCAGCACCCGCTTGATGCAACCGGCGCCAGTCAGCGGCAGGCTGCATTTGGCGAGTAGCTTGGACTCACCGTCCTTGGATGCGTGGGTCATGATGACGATGATGTTGTCAGCGCCGGCCACCAGGTCCATCGCGCCGCCCATGCCCTTGACCAGCTTGCCGGGGATCATCCACGAAGCGATGTTGCCTTCGACGTCGACTTCGAACGCGCCGAGCACGGTCAGGTCGACATGGCCGCCACGGATCATCGCGAAGGATTCGGCGGAGTTGAAAATTGACGCGCCGATGCGCGCGGTTACGGTCTGTTTGCCGGCGTTGATCATGTCGGCATCGATAGTGTCTTCGGTCGGAAACGGGCCCATGCCGAGCAGGCCGTTTTCCGATTGCAGCATGACTTCCATGCCGTCGGGAATGTAGTTGGCGACCAGGGTCGGAATGCCGATGCCGAGGTTTACGTAGAAGCCGTCCTGCATTTCGCGGGCGACGCGCTGAGCCATTTGTTCGCGGGTAAGTGCCATGTTCTTGTTCTCCGTCAGCCTGAATTATTTGCGGATGGTGCGCTGTTCGATGCGTTTTTCGAACGTGCCGCAAATGACCCGATCGACGTAGATGCCCGGGGTGTGGATCTGCGAGGGATCGAGTTCGCCGGGTTCGACGATTTCTTCGACTTCAACCACGGTGATCTTGCCGGCGGTGGCGGCCAGCGGATTGAAGTTCTGCGCGGTGTGACGGTAGACGACGTTGCCGAAGTGGTCGGCTTTCCAGCCTTTGACGATGGCGAAGTCGCCGGTGATGGATTCTTCCATCAAGTACTTGCGACCTTTGAATTCACGCACTTCCTTGCCTTCGGCAACCGGGGTGCCGACGCCGGTGGCGGTGAAGAAGGCCGGAATGCCGGCGCCGCCCGCGCGCATTTTCTCGGCGAGGGTGCCTTGCGGGGTCAGGATGACTTCGATGTCGCCTTTGAGCAGTTGCTCTTCGAACAGCTTGTTTTCGCCGACGTAGGAGGCGATGACTTTGCTGATCTGACGATCGGTGAGCAGTACGCCGAGGCCGAAACCGTCGACGCCGCAGTTGTTGGAGACGACGGTGAGGTCGCGGGTGCCTTTGCGCTTGATCTCGGCGATCAGGTTTTCCGGAATGCCGCACAGACCGAAGCCGCCGGCGATGACGGTCATGCCGTCCTCAAGCCCGGCCAGGGCTTCCTCGTAGGAACTCACGCGCTTGTCGAAACCTGCCATATGCACCTCTTTTATTATTTGCGGGCGGCTGGCTAGCCGAATGGTTGGAGTGTCGCGCTGGAGGATATATTTGTTAAGTTGATTTTTAAGGTCGATTGATTGATAAAGCTCAATAGTCGCGTTACCGCGTGCTGCTTTGATCGTTCCCCACGCCCCTCGTGGGAATGCCTCTAGGGACGCTCCGTGTCCAGTGACGCGGAGCGTCACGGGCTGCACTCCCGCGCAGAGCGTGGGAACGATCATCAGGCTTGTCGCTTAACGCTTGTAGCTTACAACTGGAGCGAAGCGAGCATGACCATCAAACAGATCCGCGCCTTCCTCGCCGTAGCCCAGAGCCTCAGCTTCGCCGTCGCCTGCGAGCGTCTGCACCTGTCGCAATCGGCGTTGAGCCTGACCATCAAAGCGCTGGAGGAGGGCCTGGGCGGTCGCCTGTTCAGCCGCAATACACGCAACGTCGCGCTGACTGCCGAAGGTGAATCCTTGCTGCCACTGGCGCGACGGCTGATTGCCGACTGGGATAACGCCGAAGACGAAATGCGTCAGCGCTTCAGTTTGCAACGCGGGCGGGTGACGCTGGCGGCGATGCCGTCGTTCGCCGGCAACCTGCTGCCGCCGATTCTCAAGACCTTTCGTGCGCGCTATCCGAACGTCAACGTCACGGTTAATGACGTGATCAACGAGCAAGTGCTGGAAATGGTCCGTGATCGCCAAGTGGAACTGGGGGTGGCGTTCGAGCCGATGCAAAACACGGCGATGACGTTTACGCCGTTGTACACGGATCGCTTCGTCGCGGTGGTGTCGAAGGATTCGCCGTTGGCGCGGCTTAGCGAGATCGACTGGCAGACGTTGTTGCAGGAGCCGTTTATCACCTTGCAGCGGCCATCGACGGTGCGGGTGATGCTCGAAGAGCACTTGCAGGCGCGCGGCATGAAGTTGCCGGTGGAGTTTGAAAGCCATCAATTGGCGACGGTCGGGCGCATGGTCGCCAGCGGGCTGGGCGTCAGTGCCGTGCCGGCGTTGTGCGCCGGGCAGATGCAGGAGCTGGGCGCGCATTGCCTGACGCTGGATGACTCGGTGGAACGGGCCATCGGCGTGCTGACCGAGCCGGGCAATGAACTGTCGGCAGCGGCGCAGGCGTTGTTCGATATCCTCCAGCAAGAGAACCTGAGCCAACGCCTGTCTCCCTGATTGCCCCGATCGCTGTAGGAGTGAGCCTGCTCGCGATAGCGGCGTATCAGTCAGACTTGCTGTGGCTGACAGAACGCTATCGCGAGCAGGCTCACTCCTACAGGGGATCTGTATATTCAGTAGGTGAGGCGTTGTGTCAGCAGGGGCAACAGCTGTTCACACGACGCTTCAATCTTCAAATCCAGCAAATCATCCGCGCGGGTCTTGCCCAGATTGATCGCAATCAGCGGCTTACCGCGATCGGCAATCACCCGGCACAGGCGAAACGCCGAATACGCCATCAACGAAGACCCCACCACCAACATCCCCGCCGCATTTTCTGCCGCCGCCATCGCCCGAGCCGCCGTGGGCTGCGCGACGTTTTCGCCGAAAAACACCACGTCCGGTTTCATCCGCTCGCCAGCGCAATACGGGCAGTGCGGTACCTGAAAACGCGCCTCGAACGCCGGGTCGAGCAGGGTGTCGCCATCCGGTGCCTGCACGGCATCGACCCCGGCCAGATACGGATTTTGTCGTTCCATCAATTGCTGAATCGAATCACGCTCACTGCGTTGGCCGCAGTCCAGGCACAGAACCCGATGCAGGCTGCCGTGCAGTTCGATCACATCGTGACTGCCAGCCTGATCGTGCAGGGTGTCGACGTTCTGGGTAATCAAGTCGTGGATCAGCCCATGACGCTGCAAGCCGGCCAACGCTTCGTGCGCTGCATTCGGCTGCGCCTGACGCACCCTCGGCCAACCGAGCATGGCCCGCGCCCAATAGCGGCGGCGTGATTCAGGGGCAGCGAGGAATTCCTGGTACATCATCGGTTGCCGCCCACGGCGTACACCGTCGCTGTCGCGGTAGTCCGGAATGCCCGACGGCGTGCTGATGCCGGCCCCGGTCAGGACGAGGAAGTCGCCATCAGCCATCACCTCTTGCAGGGTGTCGAGGTGTTCGCGGGTCGGGCTGTCGAGCATGGTCAGCGCTCCGAAATGGGCAGTGCCAGCAGGTTAGCACGCGACCCGCGCGGGTTACTTGCGCGCCTCCAGAATAAGGTTGAACGGCGTTTGCGTGGCCCGGCGGAAGTGTTTGAACCCGGCCTCGACAAACACTTTACGCAAGCGCATTTCCCCCGCCTGCGCACCCAGACCGAGGCCGACTTCCTGAGACAGCGAGTTCGGTGTGCAAATAAACGTCGAGGCCGCGTAGAACAGCCGCCCGACCGGGTTGATGTTGTCGTCCAGCGTGTCGTTGGCAAATGGCTCGACCAGCAACACCGTGCCGTCGTCCTTCAGTGAATCATAGGCGTGACGGGCGGCGCCGACCGGGTCGCCCATGTCGTGCAGGCAGTCGAAATAGCAGATCAGGTCGTAGTCATTGCCCGGGTAGCTCTTCGCCGAACCCTGGAAGAACTTCGCCCGGCTGCTGACGCCTCCTTCCTCGGCGCGTTGGGTGGCGACGGTGATCGACGGCGCGTGATAGTCGTAGCCGACGAAACGCGAGTTGGGAAACGCCTGGGCCATGATCACCGTCGAGGCGCCATGACCGCAGCCAATGTCGGCGACTTTGGCGCCTTCTTCCAGTTTGGCCACCACGCCGTCGAGCGCCGGCAGCCATTCGGCGATCAGGTGACCTTTGTAGCCGGGCCGGAAGAAGCGCTCGGTGCCGCTGAACATGCACGGATGGTGATCGCCCCAGGGCAGGGCGCCATTGCCGCGCATGGCTTTGACCAGTTTGTCCTTGTCATGGAAAAACGACGCCACCACGCCGAGACCACCGGCAACGTAAACCGGCGAGTCTTCGACGGCCAGCGCCAGTGCCTGCTCTTCTGGCAAACGGAACTGGCCGTCGTGGTGCTCCATATAGCCGGAGGCCGCGTGAGCGCTGAGCCATTCGCGCACCAGGCGCGGGTTGCAGGTGGTTTTTGCCGCGAGGGCATCGGCGCTGATCGGCTGACTGTCGGCCATGGCCCGGTACAAGCCGAGTTCTTCGCCGACGATGACATTGGCCAGCATCGCCGCGCCGCCCATGTCGTTGACCAGTTTGCCCATGAATTGGTTGAGCTTCGCCTCGTCCATCATGTGTGCTCCTGAAACAGGATCACGGTCCGGCGGCGTCGAAGGTCGAGGCGTGCGCCACCGGGCGGTGGTCACGGAGTTGGGCAGGGCACGGCTGACGTCCTGCGTCCCCCTCGACTGGGTAATAAAGGAGTCTAGCCCCGGTCCCGGTCTGCCGCTGTATTTGTGAACACTGAAAACCTCGGTGGGAGCGAGCCTGCTCGCGAAAGCGGCATTTCAGGCAATTCTTATATTGGCAGTGCCGACGCTTTCGCGAGCAGGCTCGCTCCCACAATATTGATCGGCAGTGAGGCTGTATCACCGTGTATCGCCGTCATCGCCGGATACACAGGGTTGCAAATGCCCGGTCATGTGTACACAGCCGCGATACAGCCGGCGGCTCAAATGTGGAAAATCCACTGCTGAGGTAGATCCCATGCATACGCCGCCCTCATCTCGGCCACCCAGCGTCGGCCTCGGCCTGCGCCGTGGTCTGCTGAGAGACCTGCAAGCTGCCCGTACCGGCGCTTTCGACTTTCTCGAGGTCGCTCCGGAAAACTGGATCGGCGTCGGCGGCGCCCATGGTGCGGCGTTGCGTGAACTGGCCGAGCGCTACCCGTTGTCCTGTCACGGCTTGTCGCTGTCACTCGGTGGCTCGGCACCGCTGGATGTCGGCTTCTTGCAGGAAGTGCGGGTGTTTCTCGACCATTACAACGTGCCGCTGTACAGCGAGCACCTGAGTTATTGCAGCGATGACGGTCATCTGTATGACTTGCTGCCATTGCCGTTCACCGAAGAGGCGGTGCACCACGTCGCTGCGCGAATCCGTCAGGCCCAGGACATTCTCGGCCGGCGTCTGGCCGTGGAAAACGTCTCCTACTATGCCGCGCCACGTCAGGACATGGACGAGTTGACCTTCACCAATGCCGTGCTGCGTGAGGCCGATTGCGACTTGCTGCTGGACGTCAACAATGTCTACGTCAACGCGATCAACCACGGATTTGATCCGCAAGCATTTCTAGCCGGTATCGAGCCGGGCCGGGTGGTCGGCATGCATGTGGCCGGGCATTTCGATGAGTCCGACACGCTGAAAATCGATACCCATGGCGCCTCGGTAAAACCGCAGGTCTGGGCATTGCTGGCTGAGGCCTACGCGCGGTTTGGTGCGCAGCCAACGTTATTGGAGCGGGATTTCAATTTCCCGGCGTTTTCCGAACTGGTCGACGAGTTGCAGACCATTCGCCACTTGCAAGCGGGGGGCGGCCATCGTGGATAACCTGCTACAGCAACAACAGGCGCTGACCCGATATTTGCGTGATCCCGACCATCAGTCGCCGCCCGTCGACATGAATGTGCAAAGGGTTAACGTCTACCGGGACCTGGTATTCAACAACCTGTCGCAATTGTTGAGCGGCACCTTCCCGGTGTTGATCCGAATCATTGGTGAACAACGCTGGCGCTTGCTGGTGCGAGGTTTCTTGCGCGACTGGCGGGCGCAGACCCCAAAGTTTGGCAAGATTGCCGAAACCTTTCTCGACTATCTGGCCACGCAACCGCAGGTAATGCGCGAAGGTGAGTGGCCGGCGTTTTTGCTGGAGCTGGCGCATTACGAGTGGGTCGAGATGGTCTTGCAGCAGTCCGATGCTCAAGCGCTGCTGCCGACAGATCCGGCGTTGTTGCTGGAGCGGCCGCTGCAAATCTCGCCGCTGGCCTGGCCGTTGGCGTACGAGTGGCCGGTGCATGAACTCGATCCGAACCATCAGCCCGCCACGCCACCGGACCAACCGACGTTTTTGCTGGTGCGGCGTACGGCCGACTGGAGTGTGAAGTTTTCCGAACTGAGCCCGCTGGCCTGGCGCTTGCTGCAGCGCATTGACGAGTTTCCCGCCCTTGATGGCCGTCGGCAGTTGCAAGCTTTGGCCGTGGAGGCGGGGGTGGCCGCAACCGCTGCGTTCATGGACAACGGATCGATATTGCTGCGGCAATTGCATGAGGACGGCGTGCTCGGCAGCGTCGTTTGAATCAATGGGCAGGCAACCACGATGGCGGGCAGGGATGCTGCCGATAGAAGTTGCGCAGTTGCGCCATATCGCGCGTGAACCCATCGATGAGCCATTGGCGATAGTGCGTCTGGGCAGGCACTTGCAAGGCCGGCCGGCGAAGAAGATCCGTCACCGCTTGCGCGGCTTGCATGCCGCTCATCAACGCTTTGAGTACGCCGTGGGAAGACGCCGGGTCGAGCCGGTTGGCGGCATCACCCACCAGAAAATAACCGGCGCCGGCGGCTTCCGGGGTGAGGCGCCAGGTCACATCGGCGCCACGCACGGCCCCCACCGCTGGCAATGATTGCAGGGTGGAGGGGAGCATCACCGACCGAGTGTTGCGTTCGAAGCTCAGGCGGGTCCAGTGCAGCAAACGATCCTCAATCTGGGCGATCCACGTCCACCCATCAGGGTCGGCCAGCAAGTGTGCTGTCGTGGCATAGGCTGCGTTGTTGCCTTGCAAATAGCCGTAGCGTGCCACCAACGGCGCAGAACAATGGTGGGTCGTCAGACCGAGTTGGCGGCTCAGCCAGTCGCGAGTGCCGCTGGCGTCGATCAGGCAGGTCGCGTACAAGCAACCGCTGTCGGTATCGACGCCGATCACTCGATTGGCCTGAGTCAGCACCCGTAGTGCCCGGCATGGCTGGTTTACCTCAACGCCCAAAGAAACGGCTTGCGCCAGCAACGTCGCGTCCAATTGCGCTCGTTCGAGATGAAAGCCCCGCCAAATACCACGGTCATCGGCGCCAAAAGCGTTGAAACGCGGCGCGCCGTTCCACGTTACCCATTGGCCGTCAAAGCGTCGGGCCGAGGGGCCGCACAACTGCTTGGCGACACCCAGTTGCTGCAGCAGCGGTTCGATGCCCGGATGCAGGCTTTCGCCGGGGCGAAACCGTGGGAACGTTTGCCGTTCGATCAAAGCCACGTGCAAGCCACGCTGGGCGCAACTGATTGCCGTTGCGCATCCCGCAGGGCCGGCGCCGACGATTACCACATCAAAATGCTTCATGGGCGACCTGCCACGACAGCATGTCGGTTTTGATCAGGATCGCATCGGTGCTGAGCAGCAGGATCACCAACGCTTCGACTTCGACATGACGCAACCTGAAATCGCTTTCAGCGATCTGCACGGCGCCGCGCTTGTACAGCAAAAAGCGCTGCACCCAGCCGTCGAGGACCTGCCCGGATTCCGCCTGCGCAGTGTCCAGTTCGGCATTCGGCCGCTGCACTTCAATGAACGACAACAGCGGCCATGTATTGCGCAATGGTTTGTCGCTGGCGGCGCCGAGCGCGCGGTACACGCGATACATCGACAGCACGCGTCGTTGATACGCCGTTTGCGAGGTGTGACCGGTCATGCCCAGGGAAAACAGGTTATCGAGAGCCACTTGTGTGTAGTCGGCATGGGCGTACGCGCGGTATTGGGCGAATAATCGATTGTCATGCGTGATCAGTTGCGGGGCGCGCTGGTGATCCCAGGCCACACCGCCGCCCATGCCGATTTCCTCATCGGTCAGGGGAATGATGCTGTGCAGGGTCGAGCGCGGCTCGAACACCCGCGCCGAATCCGGTGACACGCCCGGCCAGAAAGAACCTAGCGCCGCGCAAATCTTCGCATCCTCGGGAAACGGGCTGGCCATCTGATAACCGGCAAGAACGTTGATCCATTCGTCGTCCGCAGTCCGCTGACGAACCCAACCGACCTCCCAGCCCGGCCCGAACACCCCGGCGGCGCCGTCTGGTAGCGAGGTCGGGCGCGACGGCGACGGCAGTGTGCTGGTGGATTGCTGCATGCCGGTTTGATCGGCGAGACCGACGATGGCGCTCACTCCACGATCGGCGGGGGAAAACAGGTGATCCTGCAACTCCAGGTTGGCGCAGTAGCGGACATTGGAAAGCGCTTCCAGTCGTGCGTGCCAGAGACCGGTGCTCGGTAACGTCGGCTCGTCGCTGATCCAGTGCAACAGCTTGCGTTGACTGCACAGCGGATAGAAATCCGGAGGGCCGATCACCGAGTAGGCCGCCACCGTCGGCAAACTGTTTTCCAGCGTCGGGCAGCGTGGCCGCACCCAGCCATCGGCGGTGCCGTCCTGATAGTGCAAGGCGCGATAACCGCCCTGACGCAGCAGTTCCTCGACATCTTCGTGGTCGTTCAGATCCTCGATGCTGCCATCGGCCTCGACCCGGTGACGCCCGTGAATCATGCTGCCACTGTTGGCCGGCATCACAAAAGACAACGGTTGACCCTGATAGACGACCGGCTCGACCAGCCGTGATTTGGCGTTGGGCACCAGCAACCCCGGGCCGACATCGGTAACCGCTGCCCAACGCGCCAGATTTTCAGTCACGACGAAAGGTGGCAGGCTGATCTGCGGTTCCTGCCAGCCAGTGCCGCTGTGGCGTAAATGGATATGCCGCAGTTTTTCGTTGATCTGGTGGTTGTCCAGCGTTAACGCCAGATTCATGCCTTGCAGGCACTGCGAGCCATTGAACAACTTGTGCAACGGTACCCAGAAATCCAGTTCGGGATCGACCTCAAGCTGGAAATCCATTGGCCCGAAGCGTTCGGCATCGCCCTTCAGTTGTGCGGCAATGTAGGCGCTGTAGCGCACCGGCATCACCCGGATGCCGTGCGGGTCACCGTCAACGAAGGGCAGGAAACTGCGCAGCTTTGCGTCATAAAACGCGGGGGCGGTGCCGACGCGGGCAATGCCGGTGCGCGAGAAACACAAGTCGGCATGCCGGCCATGCACGGTGTCGGCGGCGCAACGATATTCGCTGGCGAACGCGACCATTGCCAACGGTGCGCCCCGGGCTTTGTGGCGAAGGCTGTCGAGCGTGGGCGGGCTGACGCTGAAGACATAGTCGAGCATTGTCTCGATCTCAGCGGCGGTGGGAAACAGCTGCAATGTCTGCCCGTTCTCATCACAAATGACCTGTGGCGAGGCCAATGCGTGAAAGAGCAGGCTGCGCGCCGGTGCCCCGGCTTCGATCGCGCGGCTCCCGGCCAGTGCGAAATCGGCAAACCCGGGTATTGAACGGTCGATGTTCAGCGGTTTGTTCAGTTCCGCCGCCAACGGGTCGGCGAGCAGGTCCAGGCCATGGGCGAGCATCAGCGAATGCCAGCCGCCGGGCGCCAGTCGCCTGCACACTTGAGTGACGGATTCGAGCAGATTCATGTTGCGCCTCGGCAGGTTGGGCCAATCGTCATGGAACCGCAGCCCGGCGCTGACTCGCCACTGTCAGATCTGACAGTGGCGACCAATGGTGATCATTGCGAAACGGGCAGCACAACCATAAGCGCAACGGCTCAGGCGCACAGTCAGCGGATTCTGAGGAGGTTGTAGGCATTGGCGCGGCAATGTGCAGGCTACCGACCGACGCCTGTCGGTAGCGTTTAAACAAGCGCCGTTGAAATGTTCAGGGCTGCAGCGGCAACTTCAATTCAGCGCACAATCCGCCACCCTCACGGTTGCTCAGGGTCAGCGAACCGCCCAGCGCCATGGCCAGTTGCTGGGCGATGGCCAGTCCCAGTCCGGTGCCGCCGGTATCGCGATTGCGCGAGTTTTCTACGCGGTAGAACGGTTGCAGCACTTGCGCCAGTTCAGCGTCGACGATGCCCGGGCCACGGTCCATGACGGTGATTGCCAGGCTGCCCTTGTTGGCTTCGACCCAGACTTCGGCGGCACCGGCGAATTTCAGCGCGTTGTCGGTGAGGTTCACCAGCACTCGGCGCAACGCATGAGGACGGGTGTCGATAACCGTTGCACTCTTGCCAACCAGTTGCACCTGCTTGCCCATGTCCTGATAGTCGAACACCAGGCTTTCGAGGAAGGAATCCATGTTGGTGCGGCGGCTTTCTTCGGTCGAACCATGGATGCTGCGCGCGTACGCCACGCCTTCGCGCACCAGATGTTCCATCTCGCTGAGGTCATTCCACAGTTTGTCTTTCTCGGTGCAATCGTCCATCAGCTCGGCGCGCAGTTTCATCCGCGTGATCGGCGTTTGCAGGTCGTGGGAAATCGCTGCCAGCAGTTGCATGCGCTCTTTGAGGTAAGCGGCGATACGCGCCTGCATCGTGTTGAATGCACGAGCGGCGTAGACCACTTCGTTCGGGCCGCTTTCGTCGAGGTTGATCGGGTGGGCGTTGGGGTCGAGGGTTTCCACGGCGTTGGCCAGACGGGTCAGGGGGCGCACCGCAATGCGCACCGCCAGCCAGGTGCAGGCGATCATCAGCGCCAACTGGCCGAGCAAGACCACCGGCAACCAGGGCGACAACGGGACCATGGCGGGGCGCACGTCGATGGTCACCGGGCTGCCGTCGCTCAGGCGCAGATGACCCTGAAAGTGTTTCTTCGGCCCGGGAATATCGGTGAAGGTCAGCGGATAGCGTTCACCGATGGCTTCGGTGATCGAGGTGACGGCCACCGGCACATCCCCGGCCTCGATCGGCGTGCCCGGTTCGCCTTCGCTCAACAGGTAGCCATAATTTTTTCGCGCCAGACGCTCGAGCCAGGCAGGGCGCTCTTCGGCAGGCAGTCGATCGAGGATCGCAATCGAGGTCGATACGTCGGTTTCGAGATTGCCGAGCATGGTGTTCTTGGCGCTTTGGTAACGCTCGTAATACTGCGCGCCGAACGACAGTGCCTGAGCGAGTAGCAAGCCGATCAGGAAAATCAGCGACAGGCGCGAGGCGAGGGTGCGCGGCCAGTGCAGATTGACGCTCATGCCGGGGCACCGAGAATTTCGACTGGCAGTGAGAACACGTAACCTTCGCTGCGCACGGTCTTGATGTAGGCCGGCTCGCGCGCATCATCGAGCAGACGCTGGCGCAAACGGCTGACCAGCAAATCGATCGAGCGGTCAAACAGATCGGCATCACGGCCCTGGGTCAGATTGAGCAGTTGATCGCGGCTGAGCACCCGTTGCGGGTGATCGAGAAACACCCGCAGCAAACGGTATTCGGCGCCGCTGAGGGCGACCATGGTGCCGTCCTTGTCCAGCAAGTGACGGGCCGAGGTGTCCAGTTGCCAACGGCCGAAGGCCAGCAATCGACCGGCTTCGGTGACCACCAGATTCGGTGGCAGCATCCGTGTGCGGCGCAGCACAGCGTTGATCCGCGCCAGCAGTTCGCGGGCAGCGAACGGTTTGGTCAGGTAATCGTCGGCGCCCATTTCCAGGCCGATGATGCGGTCGGTTTCATCGTTGCGCGCGGTCAGCATCAACACCGGCGTGGCCTTGTGTTTGCCCACGCGCAGTTCGCGGCACAGCTGCAGGCCATCGTCGCCGGGCATCATGATGTCGAGGACGATCAGGTCGACGGTGTTGGCCTCGAGAAAGCTGCGCATCTGCCGGCCATCGGCGACCACCGTGGTGCGCAGGCCGTTTTTCTTCAGGTAGTTGCCCACCAGTTCACGGATCTCGCGGTCGTCGTCGACGATGAGAATGTGATCGACATGATCCATCGGTGCAAACCTCTATCAAAAGGGACTGCGGTGCAGTGTATCGAGCCTGCGGCGGCTCGCCTGCCTGCCTTTGTATTGCAGTGTATCTGCTGTATCGGAGGATACACGGGAACGCAAAAACGCCAATTTTCCTGGGTTTTGTATCGCTGTGTATCCCCCGCTGGCAGGGATACACAGCGATTGAAACGCGCCTGTTCCTGACACAGACGCGATACCTCGCGAGCCTCAAATAGCCTCCATCGAGGCCCGCACCGATCGCCTCGGCTCAAACCCCACTGAAGCCTTGAGGAAAACCCCATGAACAACAAATCCGTAATCGCCGCCTGCCTGTTTGCCGCGCTGAACATCTGCACGCTGTCGGCCCGCGCCGAAGCCGCTGTCACCGCGCAAACCTATACCTACGGCACCCACCTGGATATCCAGAAAGTGCTCTCGCTGAAACAGGACAACTCGGTGACTTGCGGGATTGTCGAGGCGCGCATGACCTACCTCGATTCGGCCGGCAAAACCCGCGTGCTCGATTACAGCAAGTTTGCCGACGGCTGCAACAACGACAACTGAGTCATCACTCTTTATAGAAGGAAACAACCATGAACAACGTATCGCGCTTTTTGACTGCCATCGTTTTCTCTCTCGCCGGCGTTGCCGCCCATGCCAATGCTGCGGTTGAACAGCATAGCTGCCACAGCAACACCTGCTTCCAACTGACGCCAGTAGGCAAGCAGGGCAGCGATGGCTTGATTGCTGCGGACGGCTCCAGCCGCACGCCACAGGGCCAGATGGTTGCTGCGGACGGCTCCAGCCGCACGCCACAGGGCCAGATGTTTGCCGAGAACGGCGCCAGTCGCACGCCGCAGAGCCATTGGCTGGAGAGCCAAAGCGTCTGAACGGCTCGCCACATTCATTGATCAAGGGTGACTCACTATGTACCTCATCGCATTCCTCGGCGGTCTGCTGACCGTGCTCAGCCCCTGCATTCTGCCGGTGGTGCCGTTTCTGTTTGCCGGCGCGCAACGCAGCCGCGCTTCGATACTGCTGACCCTCGGCGGCATGGCGCTGACCTTCGCGCTGATTTCCAGCCTGGCGGTGGTCAGCAGCGAGTGGGTGATCCAGGCCAGCAACAGCGGACGTTACGTCGCACTGATCGTGATGAGCGTGTTCGCCCTGTCGCTGATCTCGGCGCGCATCGGCGACTGGCTGACACGACCGTTCGTGATGCTCGGCAACCGCCTCGATCCGGATACCCGGAAAAAGGCCGGGCCGATGGCTTCGATCATGCTCGGCGTCGCTACGGGGTTGCTGTGGGCACCGTGCGCCGGACCGATTCTCGGTGTAATCCTCACTGGGGCCATGCTGCAAGGCGCCAACGCACAGACCAGCCTGTTGCTGCTGGCCTACGGCGCCGGCAGTGCGCTGTCGCTGGGCACGCTGATCTCCACCGGGCGCAGCTTGGTCAATCGCCTGAAGCCGTCGATCCCGTTTACTGGCTGGTTGCGCCGAGGTGCCGGGGTTGCGGTACTGGCGACGGCAGCGGTGATTGCCACGGGCGCAGATAAAACCTTGCTGGCGAAGACCTCCTCTGAAGGCGTCGCCAGCGTGGAAAAAAGCGTGTTGGAAAACGTGCCGAAAGTGCTCGACTACTTCATCAGCAAAGTCCGCGCGGACTCGCCGATGGAGCAGGGCAAAGGCGCGATGCCGTCGCTGGCCGGTGCAGTGCAATGGCTGAACTCGCCCGAGCTGAGCGCTGAAGCCCTGCGCGGCAAAGTGGTGCTGGTGGACTTCTGGACCTACGACTGCATCAATTGCCAGCACACCCTGCCGTACGTCAAAGACTGGGCGAAGAAATACGAAAAAGACGGGCTCGTGGTGATCGGTGTCCACACCCCGGAATACGGCTATGAGCGGATCATCGACAACGTCAAGGATCAGGTGAAAAAACTCGGTATCACCTACCCGGTAGCTATCGACAACAACTACACAATCTGGCGCAACTTCGACAATCAGTACTGGCCGGCGCATTACTTGATCGACGCCAAGGGGCAGGTGCGTTACAGCCACTTCGGCGAAGGTCGCTACGAAGCGCAGGAACAGATGATCCAGCAGTTGCTGAAAGAGGCAAAGGCGCCCGCCGCTTGATCAGCAACACCAATGGCTCAGAGGTCGCGCCCCATGAGCCATTGCTCGTTGTCCCAGGCGCGAAAACGCTCCAGGACTTGCCAGCCGCGTTTGGCGTAGTAGTCCTGCTTGTTCTGCGTGTGCAGATACAGGCGCGCAAAGCCGCAGTCTTTCGCCTCCTGACAAATCCCTGTAATCAAGCGCTCCGCCAACCCTTGCCCGCGTGCCTCAGGGCTGACGAACACGCAGGCCAGCCAAGGGCCGAGATCGGGGCGCAGGGCGAGGTCATCACGTGCCAGCGCGGCGCCGCCGAGCAGATGTTCACCGTCCATGGCGATCAGGCAGGACCAGTCGCCATTGCTTTGGCCCAGGGCAAATTCACGCTGCCATTCGGCCAGCGGTTGGTCGACGTATTCGTAAGGGAATTGTTGATGAATCCATTGGGCATAACGGTCGCTGTGGTGCATGTGATGCGCGAGCCAATCAAGTTTCAGTGACATCAGTCGAGTCCTTTCCAGAAGCGAGAACGCATCAGAAACCAATCCCCCAACCTTGGCAATCCTCAAGGTGTTCCAGACGCTTTACAGATTTCCACCGCTCATCGGCAAACCCCGGTTTTACGGGGTTGCCAGACGATTGGCAGGGACGCCGAGCGGTCTCGGCGCGATAGTGCTTGAGCAGGGTCACTGCCGGCCTTGCCCCATAACAAGAGCGCGAGGTTGCCATGCCTAAATTCGTCATTGAACGCGAGATTCCAGGGGCCGGAAAGCTGTCGGAAGCAGAACTCAAAGCTGTGTCGAAAACGTCCTGTGATGTCTTGCGCGAACTCGGTCCGCAAGTGCAGTGGCTGCAAAGTTACGTCACCGCTGACAAGATCTATTGCGTGTACATCGCACCTGACGAAGAGCAGGTACGCGAACACGCCAGACTCGGTGGGTTTCCGGCCAACAGTGTGGCGCGGGTGATGACGGTCATCGATCCGACGACGGCCGAATGATCACCGGCCCCACTCGCAGCGGAGTTCACGCTTATGAGTACCCCGATTGACCTGACTGCCCTGAAGGAACGCCAGAAAGTCGCCTGGGCCAGTGGCGACTACGCCGTGATTGGTACGACGCTGCAAATCGTCGGCGAAAACCTCGCCGAAACCTGCGACCTGCGTTGTGACGAGGAGGTGCTGGATGTCGCTGCCGGCAACGGTAATGCAACGCTGGCGGCGGCGCGGCGCGGTTGCCTGGTCACCTCGACCGATTACGTCGCGGCTTTGCTGGAACGCGGCCAGGATCGTGCCCGCGCGGAGCATCTGGACGTGACGTTTCAGGTGGCCGATGCCGAAGCGCTGCCGTTCGCCGACGAGAGCTATGACGCCGTGCTGTCGACCTTTGGCGTGATGTTCGCGCCGGATCAGGACAAGGCTGCTGTTGAACTGGGCCGGGTTTGTCGCCGTGGCGGGCGGATCGGTCTGGCCAACTGGACGCCGGAAGGTTTCGTTGGCCAGATGTTCAAGACCCTCGGCCGACATCTGCCACCGCCTGCCGGCGCACAACCGCCGTCGAATTGGGGCTCCGATGCGTGGCTGCACAAGCATTTCGATGACCGCGATTTTCTGCTGCGCGTGACGCGCCGCGAGTTCAATTTTCGCTATCGCTCGGCCGCGCACTTCATCGATATTTTCCGCCATTGGTATGGGCCGGTGCACAAGGCCTTTGCGGCACTGCCGCCGGAGAGCGGGCAGGCGCTGGAAAGTGATCTGGCGGATTTGCTCAACAGGTTGAATCGGGCGGGGGAGGCTTCGCTGGTGGTGCCGAGTGAGTATCTGGAGGTGGTGATCACTAAACGCTGAATGGAGATCCATGTGGGAGTGAGCCTGCTCGCGATAGCGTTCTTTCAGTCAAAAATATTCAGCTGACAGACCGCGATCGCGAGCAGGCTCACTCCTACATTGGATTTATGTTGGGCTCTGGAGCCTATTTCACCTGCGGCCGATCAAACCACTCCAGCGCCGTGCGCCAGATGCAGATCCCCAGAAAGTATGCCGACATAAGTAACCACAAGCCCATCACCAACGGGTTGATCACTGGGTGGTTGAGCACCAGCGACAAACTGCACAGCAGCCAGATCGCCGTCACCGCAATGTTGATCGGCATGAACCGGCGCACACGGAACGGGTGGAGGAATTTCATCCGCGTCACCGTCAGCAGCGCCAGGCCAATCACCGTCAGGAAGGTAATCCACGGCCCAGGCCCAATGATGTACAGACACAGCGCGACCACATTCCACGCCGCCGGAAACCCGACAAAGTAGTTGTCCTTGCTCTTCATATTGACGTTGCAGAAGCAGAACAGCGATGACACCAGAATCAGCGACACGGTCAGCAGCAGGGTGTAGTCGGGCAATGGAATGTAGCGATAGATGAATAGCGCCGGAATGAACACGTACGTCAGGTAATCGATCACCAGATCAAGGATCGAACCGTCGAAGCTCGGCAGCACCGATTGCACGTTGACCTTGCGCGCCAGTGCGCCGTCGAGGCCGTCGACAATCAGCGCCACGCCCAGCCACATCAGGCAGTGGGTGGGCTGGTTTTCCAACAGGGCGAGGGTGGCCAGAAAAGCAGTGACCACGCCAGTCGCGGTAAAACCATGGGCGCCCCATGCTTTGAGCCTGGCGATGTGTACAGTCGATATCACGGGGGCGTTCTCCAGAAAGTGAAGCAAGCCGGGTATCACCCTTAGCGGGAAGGGCGCCGGCAAACCGGGTCGGGGTTGCAGCTATCGACCGGTCTGGCCGGGATAAGGTTCACCATTGATCAATCTTAGCTGGCCGGCGAAAAAATACGCGGGCGAAATCCATCGGAGCATTGGGTGTCAGCCAAACGGTGCTGGCGCTATGGCTGCCGGGGTCTATTGTTGCCAGACGCAGTCACTGCCAATGCTTGAGGATGACGTCATGAACACCAGCGATTTGCTTGAAAAACTGCTGCGAGGCCAGGACTCGACCGGCCAACAATCTTCAGCGTCTGCCGGCGATGGTTTGGGTGGTTTGGGTGGGTTGCTGGGTGGACTGCTCGGTGGCGGCTCGGGCGCGGCCAGCGGCGGCGGATCTGCCGGTGGACTTGGCGGCTTGGGCGGCTTGCTCGGTGGTTTGCTCGGCGGCGGTGCCGGTGGTGGTCTTGGCGGCGCCTTGGGTGGGGCGCTGGGTGGCGGTGGCGGCACGCAAAGCCGCTCCGGCGGCACCAACTATGCGGCGCTGGCATCGCTGGGAATGATGGCCTTTCAGGCGTATCAGGCCTGGCAACGCAGCCAGGCCAGTTCGGCACCGCAACAAACGCCGCAAACGGCTAACCTCCTGGCCGGCCCGGAGATTGAAGAGCACAGCCACGCGGTGTTACGCGCATTGATCGCGGCGGCCAAGGCTGATGGTGAGATTGAAGCCCGCGAACAAGAGATGATCGACGGGGAAATCATCAAGCACACCGATGATCCACAATTGCAGCAATGGTTTGCCGCTGAAGTTTTGAAACCACTGGATGCGAACGAAGTCGCACAGGCGGCCAAAGGCGATCCAGCCGTCGCCGCTGAGATGTATCTGGTCAGCGTGATCCTCGTGGATGACCAGCGCGACGCGGAACGCAGTTATCTGGACGAGCTGGCAGCAGCCTTGCAGATCGACCCGGATTTGCAGGTGCATCTGGAACAGCAGTCCAAAGGTCAGGCCTGAACTAACGTCAAAAAACCATAGCCCTCAGCAGCTCCGCCAAGGAGCTGCTTCGCCGTCCGTCCGGGCAATTTTCACGTCGATTGAATTTTTCGCAGGCGCCGCCTCTCTGCTGCTGTAGAGGCGTGTGGAACAGCGTCCTGCCAACCGACCGAGAACTTTGCCATGACTGTCCTGACACACCTGCAGGCCGCGCCTGCCCAACCGCATCTTATGAATGCCGCCGGGAACATCCGCCAGGTCTATGAAGCGTTGTTGCGTGATGACAATCCCCTCGACCTTGCGCGGGCGTTTTTGCAGGAGCAACTGCAACATGCCGCGCAACTTGCCGACTCTCTGCCCGAAGATCCCACGACCTGGCACGCCTGGGTGGCCGAACATTGCGCCGATGTCGCCCGGCAATATGCCGACTATCTGCAGCAGCGCAAGGCCGGCGGGCCTCGGCAATTCTTCCGGGGCAAGGCGCAGGCGCTGTATTTCCTGCAAGCGGTGGCACCGACCAAACTGGTCGACGGTGCCTGGCTTTATGGTCTATTGCCGCGCTGGCAGGACCCGCGTTTCCAAGGCTTGCTACGAACCTTTCTGGAGGAGCTGGGCGAGGGCAATCCGGCGCAGAATCACGTAGTGATCTACCGCAAATTGCTCGCCGAGCACGACTTGCAGGACAGTGCTGCCATCGACGATGAACGCTACCTGCAAGGCGCGATACAACTAGCCCTCGGTGTCTGTGGCGCTGATTACCTGCCCGAGGTGATCGGCTACAACCTCGGCTATGAACAGCTGCCGTTGCACTTGTTGATCAGCAGCTACGAACTCAGCGAACTGGGTATCGATCCTTACTATTTCACCCTGCACGTGACCATCGACAACGCCAGCACCGGCCATGCGCAAAAAGCCGTGCAGGCGGCGCTTGATCTACTGCCGATCGAGGCCGATCGCGGCGAATTTTTGCGTCGGGTAGCGCTGGGCTATCGGCTCAACGACCTGGGGCTGGGCAGTCGCGCGATCATCGAAGGTTTCGACCTTGAGCACGAATTGCTGGCGATGCTCGAACGCAAGTGTCCGTTCGCCCAGCACATGCATTCCGATTACTGCCGCTTCGAAGGGCAGACCGTCAATCAGTGGCTGGCTGCACCGGAGCAATTGCCCGGATTTCTGCAGGCATTGCAGAACAAAGGCTGGATCAAACGCCACGAAGACCCGCAGGCCAGTCGTTTTTGGCAACTGATCGCGGGCGACGGTGCGGCGATGTTTGGCGTGTTCAATGCCTATGAAAAGCAACTGGTGCACGACTGGATTGCGGGTGACTGGACCTCTGCGGATAAAACCAAACCCGCTCGACGGCACAGTCAGACCGCAGCGGCCATCGAAGGGCTTGAACAGGATCCCGATGTACAGGCGCTCAACGCGGCGCTGCAAGGTCAGGACGAACTGGCGCAGATCGCGACTCTGATCCCGTGGCTTGCTCCCGCGCGCCATGCACACCCCGCCGGACTGCTCGCCACCCGGCGCTTTATCGAACTCAAATCCCGCTTGCCTTAAGGACATCACCGATGAATCAGGAAGAACAACTCTGCCCCAACGATCTCGTGCTGCTGCACCTCGGCCGGCGCTTGTTGGCAGACGGATATCGGTTCACCACGCCGACGCCGTTGACCCATCAACGGGTCAACCAGCGTGACGAGGGCCAGATGGCCGACTCTTTGCGCGATGTATTCGGCTGGTCGCGTCCGTTCGCGCCGGGGTTGTTGTCGGCCGATGAACAGCGGCAACTGCAAGATGCGCAGGTCATTGATAATTACGAAGGCCACCTGAAGAGTCGCGTGCGCTGGTCGAGCCTGGATGATTTGCTGTTCGTGCATTCGGCGTTCCCTACCGACGCGGCCGACGCGGTATTTTTCGGCCCGGACACCTATCGATTCGCCCAATTGATTCACGCCCACTTGCAACAGAACTTCGCGCCGATCCATCGCGCGGTGGACATTGGTTGTGGGGCTGGCGTCGGTGCGATTCTGATCGGCCGCGCCCGTCGCGAGGCACAGGTGCTGGCGCTGGACATTAACCCTGCAGCGCTGCGTTTGACCGCGATCAACGCGGCGCTGGCGGAAGTCGCCAACGTCGAAGCGCGGGCCAGTGATCTGTTGCAGGGTGTCGACGGCGAATTTGACCTGATCGTCGCCAACCCTCCATACATGGCCGATCCGGCAGAGCGCGCCTATCGCCATGGTGGCGGGACGCTCGGGGCAGGGATGTCGCTGCGCATCGTCGAGCAGGCGCTGAACAGACTGGCCCCCGGCGGCTCGCTGCTGCTCTACACCGGCGTGGCGATGGTCGATGGTCGCGATCCTTTTCTCGACACCGTGCTACCGCGACTGGATGAAAAACGCTTCGGCTGGACTTACCGCGAACTTGATCCGGATGTCTTTGGCGAAGAACTGCTCAACCCCGGCTATCAACGGGTCGACCGCATCGCGGTGGTGGCGCTGACCGTGACGCGGATTGGCTGAAACAAGGCAGGTGGACGATGAACAGGAACCTCGACGACTACAACCGCATGCGCGATTTTTCAGCGACCTCGGAACCGGCCGCCGTCAAGCGCTCGGGACGTAAAACCGCCGCCGAGCATGCTTTGCAGTTCTGCATTCAGAAGCACGATGCATCGCACCTGCATTACGACTTTCGCCTGGAACTCGATGGCGCACTGAAAAGCTGGGCGGTGCCGAAAGGGCCGTCGCTCGACCCTAAGGTCAAGCGTCTGGCGGTGCATGTCGAGGATCATCCGCTCGATTACGCGACATTCGAAGGCAGCATTCCCGAAGGGCATTACGGCGCCGGGGATGTGATTGTCTGGGATCGTGGCGTGTGGATTCCGCTGGAAGATCCGCACAAGGCCTACGAAAAGGGCAAGCTCAAGTTCGAGCTGCAAGGCGAAAAGCTCGGCGGCATCTGGAACCTGGTGCGCACGCACATGCCGGGCAAGAAGGAACAATGGTTTCTGATCAAGCATCAGGACGATGCCGCGCGGCCGCAGGATGATTACGACGTGCTGCTGGCCGAACCGGACAGTGTCCTGAGCGAACGCACGATAGTGGGCAAACCCAAACTGGCCGCCGAGCAAAGCAAACCACTGAAAAAGTCCCCGTCCAAGACGCGCAAAGCCGCGACCGGCAAGCTCACCGGCGCGCACAAGGCCAAACTGCCGACGCAACTCAAGCCGGAACTGGCCACGCTGGTCGACAGCGCACCGGAAGGGCAGTGGAGTTACGAGATCAAATTCGACGGCTACCGGATCATGGCGCGCATTGATCACGATCAGGTGCAACTGTTCACCCGCAACGGACATGACTGGACGCACAAGTTGCCGCAACAGGCCGCCGCCCTGGCGGCGCTGGGATTGGAATCGGCGTGGCTGGACGGGGAAATGGTCGTCGCCAACGAACAGGGCGTACCGGACTTTCAGGCCCTGCAAAATGCTTTCGAGGCCGGGCGCAGCGGCAACATCCTCTACTACCTGTTTGATCTGCCTTATCTCAACGGTGTCGACCTGCGTGAAGTGCCAGTTGAAGAGCGGCGCGCCGCGCTGGCCACGGTGCTCGGCAGTCATGAGCAACCCTTGTTGCGTTTCTCCGAAGCCTTCGACGAAACCCCGGATGCACTGCTCAACAGCGCCTGCCAGATGCAGATGGAAGGCCTGATCGGCAAACGCCTCGGCTCGCCGTATGTGTCGCGGCGCAGCGGTGACTGGATCAAGCTCAAGTGCAAACATCGTCAGGAGTTTGTGATCGTCGGTTACACCGATCCGAAAGGTTCGCGCAGTGCTTTCGGTGCCTTGTTGCTGGGGCTGCATGATCGCGACAGCGGCGAGTTGCGCTACGCCGGCAAGGTCGGCACCGGTTTCAACGAGTCGACGTTGAAAAGCATTCTGACCCAGCTCAAACCGTTGCAGGTGAAGAAGGCGGCGGTGGTCAATCCACCCAGCGGCTTTGAGGTCAAAGGTGTGCACTGGCTGAAGCCAAAACTGCTGGCAGAAGTCGCATTTGCCGAAATGACCAAGGACGGTTCGGTGCGCCACGCTGTGTTTCATGGCTTGCGCGATGACAAACCGGCCAAGGACATCACTGAGGAGCGAGTGAAATCCGTGAAGACCGCAGAGAAGAAAACTGCCGCGAAAAAAACCACGAAAATAGCCCCGGCGAGCAAAGCCGACACCGCACCGTCACAACTCGGACTGGCCAACGGTAAGGTGCGCATCACTCACCCGGATCGAGTCATCGACGCGGTCAGCGGCACCACCAAGATGCAACTGGCCGAGTATTACGCCAGCGTCGCCGAATGGATCCTGCCGCAGCTCAAGGATCGTCCGGTCGCGCTGGTGCGTGCCCCGGACGGAATCGCCGGCGAACTGTTCTTCCAGAAAAACGCCGAACGCCTGGCGATCCCCGGCATCACCACGCTGGACAAGGACGTTACCGGGCAGCCGGTGATGTTGATCAACAACGCCGAAGCGCTGATCGGCGCGGTGCAGATGAGCACGGTCGAACTGCACACCTGGAACGCCACCACGGTCGATCTGGACAAGCCCGATCGCTTCGTTCTCGACCTTGACCCGGATCCGGCGCTGCCGTGGAAAAGCATGGTCGAAGCGACGGCGCTGACATTGACCGTGCTCGATGAGCTTGGCCTCAAGGCATTCCTCAAAACCAGCGGCGGCAAGGGTATTCACCTGGTCGTACCGCTGACCCGCAAACTCGGCTGGGACGAAGTAAAGGACTTTAGCCACGCTATCGTCAGTCATATTGCCAAGCTGTTGCCGGAGCGCTTTTCGGCGGTGTCGGGGCCGAAAAATCGCGTCGGGCGGATCTTTATCGACTATCTGCGCAACGGCCTCGGCGCGACTACGATCTGCGCTTACGCCGCGCGCACCCGCGAAGGTCTGCCGGTGTCGGTGCCGCTGTTTCGCGAGGAAGTCGCCGAGATCAAGGGCGGCAATCAGTGGAACGTGCGTAACGTTCACCAGCGGCTGGCCGAGGTCGGTGACGAACCGTGGGCCGACATGAAGAAAACCCGCCAGAGCATTACCGCCGAGATGCGTAAACGCCTGGGTCTGAAAAAGTGATCAGGTGTCGCGCAGCAAGTCGTGGGCGTTGAGCAGTTCGAAAGCGATCTCCGGGCGATTTTCCAGTCCGCGGCGAATGGCCGCCGGAATCGCTGCGCGGGTCTTGCGGCACAGGCCCGGTAACTCGTCGATCTGAATGGCAATGCCGCGCATGGTGCGCACTTCGTTGAAACCGGGGGCGACGTCGACGCGAACGCCCAGTTGCTCGAACATCCGCTGTTGCAGATGCTTGAGATCATTCAGGTCTTTGAGCATTTCGAGGCGAGCGAGCAGGCGTTTTTCTTCCTCTCGTGTCAGGCGCAGGATGCGCAGATCTGCGCCGGGCATTTCCAGCAACGGGTCGCGCCCGCAATTGCAGGCGCCGGGCGGGCAGGGTGAGCGCAAGGGCACAGAAGTCGTCATGGCCTCCATCATAGAGGCCGTCGGACAGTTTTGCCTATGCGCCGTCAGCGGCCATCCATCGGCTGCTTTATCCGTGACGGCTACTGATTCAGGCCTTCGTAATGCACCAGAATCGCGTTGGCCAGATCTTCATCGCTGGCGTTGATGCCAGGATTGTCCTGGCGAACCTGTTGTAGTACCGATTCAAGATAAACCCCACGAATGGCCCCGCCACTGGCGACAAATGCAGACAAGTCGTCACGGGCTGGAATCACCATTTTGTGATCCTTGAAGGTCGAGTACAGCGACGCGGAGACACCGGCCGAGGTGGCGACATCACCCGCATCGACGCGGGCCAACGCCGAACCGACGGGCAGGCATAAGAGTAAAGAAGAAACGAGCACTAACTTGCGCATGACGGTGTTCCTCCACAAGCGCGAAGCAAAAAGGGAAGGATTACATAATGTGAGAGGCGCGCGGCGGGCGGGAGTTCCGTGGGGCTGGAAAGTCTGCGTTATTGCAAGTCAGACGCGGGCAACGCCATGGCGGGCTGCCCGGTCTTTATTTCGCGAGGGCTCAGATCACCCCGCAGGCCATGCGATCACCGCCGCCGCCCAGCGGTTTGGGCATGTCGGCATGGTTGTCGCCGCCGGCATGGATCATCAGCGCATGGCCCTTGATCTCGGCGATCTTTTTCAGGCGCGGCGCCAGCACCGGGTAGTTGGCGACGCCGTCAGCCGTCACGTAAACCGCCGGAAGGTCTCCCAAATGACCATCAGCGTAGGGGCCGAGGTGCTTGCCGGTTTTCTCCGGGTCGTAATGTCCGCCTGCGGCCAGCGCAGCGCCTTTCACGCCATCCTTCATGCCCGCCTCGCAACTACCGTTTTCATGGACGTGAAAACCATGGATGCCGGCCGGCAGGGATTTCAGATCCGGGGTGAACAGCAGGCCATACGCGGTTTCACTGATGGTGACCGAGCCGATCGCCTGCGACGCACCGTCGGCGCTGACCAGATTGATGGCGACTTTTTCCGTCGCCGCGTGTGCGGTGCCGATGGCGAAGGTGCCGAGCAAACCCAACCACAATGCGCGTTTCATAGGCGTTTCCTTTTGCTGTACGAATGTTCAGAGCGACGGACTCAATAGCCTGACGGCATTAACCGGCGATGAAGGCGTTAGCCGTGCGCGTTGAAAAGTGAGACTTGCTGCGCAATCGGAAAGTTTTGCTGCCTTTAGCCAGCATGCCGACACCTGCTGACACGCTCTGGCGCGGCAGACCTGCGCAAATAGGCTTAACTGAAGGCTGACAAGCGCTTACGGGCGTAACGAGAGAGGAAAATCCGGTGTCGATCAAACCGCGTTTAGTGTTGCTGATTGTGACAAGTCTGCTGACGGCGTTGATCGTGAGCCTGGTCAGTTACGTCGGCAATCAGCGGATGGCCTCGGCGGTCAACGATAACGCGGTCAGCATGAGCGCGCTGCGTAACCACATGGAAGCCGACATGATGCACGACGCCCTGCGCGCCGATGTCTACTCGGCAATGCTGGTCGGGCTGGGCAAAAGCACCAACACGGCGAGCGAGGTGCGCGATTCGATCAACGAGCATGCCGGGCATTTCCGTGAGGTACTCGAGGAAAACCTCAAGTTACCGATCAACCCGACATTGCGCACCGCGCTGGAGCAGATCAAGCCGAGCCTCGATACCTACATCAACGCGGGCGAACGGATCGTCGGGTTGGCGCTGGACAATCCTGATGCCGCTCAACAGGAACTGGGCACCTTCAACACGGCGTTTGGCCAGTTGGAAGAGCAAATGGCAGCGTTGAGCGAGTTGATCGAGTCCAATACGCTGCAGACCAGCGCAGCAACCGAATCAGCGATCCGCAGCGCCAACGTCGCGCTCGGCGTGGTGTTGATCGCCAGTCTTGTGCTGCTCTTGATCCAGGGACGCTGGGTCATTCTGAGCATCATGGGGCCGTTGAAGACCGCCAGTCGCATCGCCGAAAGCATCGCCCACGGCAACCTCAGCGAGCCGATCGCCGAGCCGTCCGGCAAGGACGAAGCCAGTGTCTTGATTCGCACGCTGGCGACCATGCAACGCGACTTGCGCAACATGATCGATGTGGTGCGGCGCAATGCTCACGGCGTCAGTGGCATGAGCGAACAACTCAGCCACGGCTGCCATCAGGTCGCCGACAGCAGTCAGCAGCAAAGCGTGGCTGCCGGCACCATGGCCGCCGCCGCCAGCCAGATGACCGCGAGCATCGAGGAAATCACCCGCCACGCCGAACGTGCCCTGAGCATGGCCAATCAAGCCGAAACCCTGGCGAAAGAGGGCGGTGGTGTGATTCATCAAGTGGTCAGCGACATGGACGATATCGCCCGATCAGCCCAACAGTCGGCACAGGTGATCCGCACGCTGGATCAGGAATCCGAAGCCATTTTCAACATCATTCAGGTGATCAAGAGCATTGCCGACCAGACCAATCTGCTGGCGCTCAACGCCGCCATTGAAGCGGCTCGGGCCGGCGAGCAGGGAAGGGGGTTTGCGGTGGTGGCGGATGAAGTGCGTAGTCTGGCGGCACGCACCAGCGCTTCTACCCAGGAAATCGCCGCGATGGTCGCGCGCATTCAGCACAGTACCCGCGAGGCGGTCAGCAGCATGGAGGCGGGTGTCGCGCAGGTCGACAAGGGCATGGCGGTGACGGTGGATGTCGAGCGGGCCATCCGCGAAATCCTCGAGGCGACTTTGAGCACGACACAACTGGTCAACGACATCACCCGCACGATTGGCGAGCAGAGTCAGGCCAGTAACGAAATTGCCCATCAGGTGGAAATGATTGCCGGGATGTCCGAGGGCAATAGCCGGGTGATCGGGCAAACGGCGAATACCACCGATGAGTTGTCGAGCCTGGCGGGGCAGTTGGCGCAGTCGGTGGATCGGTTTCGGTTGTAACCAGAAAGATGTGTAATGCCTGGGCTGCCGCCTTCGCGAGCAGGCTCGCTCCCACCTTTGGAATGCGTTCCCCTGTGGGAGCGAGCCTGCTCGCGAAGAGGGCAGCCCAGTCCACATCTATTCAGAGTCAGTTAACCCCGATCAAAACTTGAACGCCTGCCGCCCCACCAGCAACCACTTGCCGTCCTGCTTCTGCCAGATCTGGAAATTCTCGATCTCGGTCGGCACCACCTCGGTCCCCTTCAACGCCTGTGCGGAAAAGTGGTGGCGCACCAGCGCGGTATCGCCGGACAGGGTAATGGTCTGGTTCTGCATTTCCAGGGTCTTGAACGCGCTCTTGCCGGTTTCGATATCGGCGATGAATTCTTTCTTGTCCTGAATCTTGCCGCTGGAATGGCCGTAGGTCAGGTTGGGTGCGGTGAGGGCGTTCAGTTCGGCAATGTCCTTGTGCAGCATCGCCTGGGTCAGATGATCCACCGCTTGGGCGACGTCTTTTTCCGCCGGGGCCGAGGCGGCCATGGCGTAACCGTTGAAGGCACAGAGTAAACCGATCAGCAGTCGGGTCTTGGTCATTGCGGTTGTTTCCTTGTTGTTATGGGGTTGATGACATATTTGTCAGTCGTCGTACAACGTAGCAGATAATTCCTGAGTAAGGCACTGCCGAAAAGCGCTTGGTCGCGGGGCAACTACACTTGAATGCTGGATGGTTTGAGTCGGCGCACTGATGGAGGGTCATGTTCAGCGTTTGGCTGCCGATAAGTCCCTGAGCGGAAAAAGACTCTCAAGTCGGGAACAGACGCGCGGGTTTGCCCTGACGTGATATTCTTCGCGCCAACTTGGTTTGACCTTATTCAGTTTGCTTGCCTTCGGGCGGGCCGACGGAATCCCTGTCGCTCAAGTAGCTGAGCCAATAATGATAAGAAGTCAGTTCAGAAGGGACATTAACTGAGGTCGATGCAGCATGTCGGCCTTGTGTGCCCACCCGTCAAAATTGAAGTGTGCCGGAATCTGCGACGCTAGCCTGAGCGTCATCAAAGCGGATCGCATACTGATAACAGCGGCGGGCGGAAGGCGTTTTATCATAGGTGCAACAGATGTTTAAAAAAGTGAACACAGCCCTGCTGGGTCTGGCTTTGGCGATGGGGATGACATCCGCCAATGCTGACGAAGCAAAGAAAGTCGACGTCCTGCTGATCGGCGGCGGCATCATGAGCACCACCCTCGGTGTGTGGATCAATGAGCTGGAGCCAAGCTGGTCGATGGAAATGGTCGAGCGCCTCGACGGCGTCGCCCTGGAAAGCTCCAACGGCTGGAACAATGCCGGTACCGGTCACTCGGCGCTCGCTGAGCTGAACTACACCCCGGAAGACGACAAAGGCAACGTGACGATCCCGAAAGCCGTCGAGATCAACGAAGCGTTCCAGGTCTCCCGTCAGTTCTGGGCCTGGCAGGTTCAGCAAGGCGTTCTGAAGAACCCTCGCTCGTTCATCAACACCACTCCGCACATGAGCTTCGTGTGGGGCGATGACAACATCAAGTTCCTGAAAAAGCGCTACGAAGCCCTGCAAGCGAGCCCGCTGTTCGCCGGCATGCAGTACTCCGAAGACCCGGCTGTGATCAAGAAGTGGGTCCCGCTGATGATGGAAGGGCGTGACCCGAACCAGAAAATCGCGGCCACCTGGAGCCCGCTGGGTACCGACATGAACTTCGGCGAAATCACCCGCCAGTTCGCCACGTACCTGCAGACCAAGCCTAACTTCGATCTGAAACTGTCGAGCGAAGTCCAGGACATCACCAAGAATGCCGATGGCACTTGGCGCGTCAGCTACAAAAACCTGAAAGACGGCACTAAAACCGAAACCGACGCCAAGTTCGTCTTCATCGGCGCGGGCGGCGGTGCTCTGCACCTGCTGCAGAAGTCGGGCATTCCTGAAGCCAAGGAATACGCTGGCTTCCCGGTTGGCGGTTCGTTCCTGGTGACCGATAACCCGGCCATCGCTGAACAGCACCTGGCCAAGGCCTACGGTAAAGCGTCGGTTGGCGCACCACCGATGTCCGTTCCGCACCTGGACACCCGTGTTCTGGACGGCAAGCGCGTCATCCTGTTTGGCCCATTCGCGACCTTCAGCACCAAGTTCCTCAAGGAAGGCTCGTACCTGGACCTGCTGACCAGCACCACCACCCACAACATCTGGCCTATGACCAAGGTCGGCATCAAGGAATACCCGCTGGTCGAGTACCTGGCTGGTCAACTGATGCTGTCGGATGAAGACCGTCTGAACGCGCTGAAGGAATACTTCCCGAACGCCAAAGCCGAAGACTGGCGCCTGTGGCAAGCCGGCCAACGCGTGCAAATCATCAAGCGTGATGAAGCCGCGGGCGGCGTGTTGAAACTGGGCACCGAAATCGTTGCTGCACAAGACGGCTCCATCGCCGGCCTGCTGGGCGCATCGCCAGGCGCGTCGACCGCTGCTCCGATCATGCTGAGCGTGCTGCAGAAAGTCTTCAAAGACAAAGTTGCATCGCCTGAGTGGCAAACCAAGCTGCACCAGATCGTTCCAAGCTACGGCACTCAGCTGAACAGCGATCCGGCCAAAGTGGCTGCAGAGTGGGCGTACACCGCCAAGATCCTCGAACTGCCGACACCTCCAGTGATCGGTCAGGTGGCTGCTCCGGCCGCACCTGCAGCTGAAAAGGCTGAAGCTCCGAAGGAAAACGCTGCACGTGATATGGCGCTGTAACTAGCCGCCTGACACACAAAGCCCACTGAACCGGCGACGGTCAGTGGGCTTTTTTTTGTGCCTGAATCAGGCTTTGGCCGACGCCAGAAAAGCGCCCAGTCGCCGTCCCATCTCCTCACCCAACGCCTGCAATCCGCTCAGCGGGCGAACCATCACCTCGAACTCGACAATCTTGCCGTTCTCATCAAAGCGAATCATGTCGATGCCTTTCAGCTCCTTCGAACCCACCTTGGCGCTGAACTCCAGAATCACATTCAAGCCATCGGCAGTCGCCAGCTCACGGTGATAGGTGAAGTCTTCAAACACCTCGAACACGGTATTGAGGATCATCGACACCACTGGCGCGCCCGGATAAGGCGTGTGCGCCATCGGCGAGCGGAACACGGCTTGCGGGTCGAGCAGGCCGGGCAGGGCGCTGAGGTTGCCGGTGCGGATCATTTCGTGCCATTTGCCTAACGATGCGGCGACGTTGGGTTGCAGGTTCAGGTCGGTCATGTTCACTCCAGGATTTTTCTTGTTGTTGTCGCGACGGCAATGACTCTAGATCAACCACGCCGAAATTGAACCCTTGTGCCGCGATCTGAATATCGGCCCATGGCCCATACGGATCAGATGTGCATCTGATCCGTATTTTTTCACTGGATCTGCCTCTGTTACCAGCTCAGTCATCCGCTCAAAATAGCCCCACGGTTCGGCACTCGCGGCAGTCCTTCATCCCGAAGCGCCCAGTGCACCGCAAGCTCAGCTTTGAGGAGAGCAACATGAACAAGATGGCGTTTTTTCTGGGTGGCTTTCTGACACTGACCATTCTGATCGGCCTGCTCGCAACGATTTCTCCGGTCTGAGGCGAGCCTTTTCCAGTGACGTCCACGGGTGTGTCGCGCAAAGCATGTTTAAATGCCGCGCCCCCACACCTGTAAATGGACTTCAGTCATGGCCGAACACCGCATTCGCGCGCTCGCACTTTGCGTTTTTCATCACAACGGCAAAATTCTGGTTAACGAATTTCGTGACCCGGTCAGCCAGCAAACCTGCTTTCGGCCTATTGGCGGCGGTATTGAATTTGGCGAGACCAGCGCCGAAGCGATCGTGCGCGAAGTGCAGGAGGAGTTGGGCCTGTCCATGAGTGACGTGCGTCTGCTCGGCACACTCGAAAGCCTCTTCGTCTACAACGGCAAACCAGGTCATGAAATCGTTCAGGTGTATGACGCGACGTTTGTCGATCAGGGCGTATACGACCACGCACAGATCGATGGCCATGAAATCGACGGCGCGCCCTTCACCGCGCGCTGGCATGACAGCTCAAGCTTCAGCGAGCAGGCGCCTTTGGTGCCGAATGGCTTGCAGGAACTACTGAAAAGCGCCGGATTGCTCGGATGAATTCACTCACGCTTCCCCCGACCAATACCAAAGCGTATCGCCCCAATTCGAGCCACTGAACCTAGGCATGATTTCCCCCAAATCGAAGTAACGTCGGGAGTTTGCCTGTGCAGGGCTGAACCAATAACCCGCGGCGCTACAAGGCTGACCGGCCTCTATTCGTGCTGGAGTTTTCGAATGCGCATCGTCTTGGTCGAATCGCGCGTACCAGCGCTCGGTACTGTCTTGTTCGAAGCAGTTACCGTAGGGTGAATAAGTGTGCAGTTGATCGGGTTTTGGATTACGAAGCTGTTTCAAAACACGGTTCACCGCTACATAGGTGACGGGTAGAGGTTCATGGATAGCGCCCAGTTCGGGTAAAGCGCCGGCGCGAATGATCAGTCCGCCCTGATAATCCAGCATCTCGACGTCGCCACGTCCGCTGAAGGCGTGGCGTAATCCGTCTTTGCCCCCCAGTTGCTCTGTAAATCGAGTGCCAACAATGGTGTACCAGTTGACACCTTTGATGTGATCAAGCAGTTCTCGTTTGAAGTTGTGCACCATTGAGTCAACTTCCAGACCGACATATTGCTGCGCCAGTTGAAATTCCATGGGCATGTAACGATCGAAGTCGTAGGGCAGTATGCTCGAGAGTCCGCCGTAGCCATGTTCGGCTTCAACCTGATCGCACAAGTAAACCAGCCATTCTTCAAAGCGCGCGACGCCATCGGGCTCTTTCAGGAAACTCCAGGGCAATGTCAACTTCAGGTATGAGCGTTTTTGATCGCCATGCACCTCGAACGAGTTCAGTGCGGACAGGCTGTACGCGGCAGCTTCGTTCGCCGTTGCGGCGCTGCTGATGTGCCATTCGTATTGTTCGTTCGGCCCTGACTCGTGGATTTTTTCCTGGGTTTTGCTGAATCCGGAATCTGTCAGCTTCTTGTAGCGGTCGTCGAACTGTCCCTTCAGATGCTGGCCGAACTCTTCCTTGAATCGGGTGAAGCATTGCATGACATTGCGCTTGCTTTGCAGCGAGTAGCCTTCCTTGAAGTAGAGGGTTGCGATCAGCCCGAGTCGTACAACGGGGGTGTTATCGGGTAGCTCAAACGTCAGGTCTGGAGCTTGTTCGCTCAGTTTTTCCAATGTATTCATAAAGCTCTCTTTTATCAGGCTGTCGCCGCAGCAGTGATAGCAGCGCCGCCCAAAATGGTGGCCAGCACGGCCCATGAAAGCTGAGCCAGTCGAACGATAACCAAAATTGCTGCGACAATAGCAGCAGGCACACCGGCAGCAACCAGTGCAGCTCCAATAGCAAAAGCCACCACTACGGTGGCAACGACTGTTCCTACGTCAATCAATACTTGCATCCAGTCGATTTCCTTGAGCTTTTCCAAGGTCAGGTCGGTGAAATGCTGAATTTCCTTCCACGCAGCCCTGAGTTGCTCATCCGTCCAGCGAACGATTTTCGCACCTGTTTCACTGACCCATTCCCAGGCTTTTTGAGACTCACGTCTAATCCATTGACCCTTGATTCCGAGCCACGTAGCGGCGTCTTCGAGGTGTTGTTGCATTTCTTGCGATAGCCTTCGAATGCCCTGAGCACCTTGCTCCAGGAGTCCTTCAACGGCCTCTTGAAGTTGCGTCCAGCTTTCGACCCGCGCCGGTCTGGGTGTCGCTGTTGGGCCGTACGCGGGAACAGGGACCGGAGCGGGTCTTGGGGCTTGCCCCGGGCCTCCGGTCGGGGGCAGCAAAACAGGCCATTGCTGTGGGTTGAACTCACCAGTAGGCTTATGTTGTCTGTTGTATTCGCGGTCGCGTTCACGCTCGCCGTCATCTCGACAATCATTGATTTCGAGTACAGAAAAACGGTTTGGGCCACCTGCTATATCCAGATAAGCCTCTCGCTGTGCCATACCGAGGACGTCCCCAGGAAACTTCACTTCCACTAGCCTCTCCAGATTATCCGGATGCGCAACACCTTGATGATCTGTTCCAGCTTGTCCCGGCCAACGCAAGCTGCGTGTCTTGACGATGATAACGTCGGGACGCCGTAATAATCCTTTGACTGAACCTTTAGGAAATGGAAAGAGTGAATGGCGCCGCGTGGGGTCTGGCTTCACGTCGTCGCCCAGCCATGAGGAACTCAGGAATGGTTTGGGGGGGAGGGACGACATGTCGAAGCAGACTTCAGCTTTGTAATCCCATTTGAATTCCCAGCGATATTCATCTGCCCGAATCAATCCACTCATTACCAGCTGTTTAAGCTCCATGCCGGTGAAGTCGCCATCTTTGGCTTTTTTTATCGTTAATCTGGGAAACCGCGATGCGTAATTGGCTTTTTCCATCAGATACGGTTTGTTATCAGGATTGGGCAGCGGTGCTTGTTTGACCGTACCTTCGATACTGGTGTTCGTGCAGCCTTGTGGCGTTTGAGGTGGTTGCATGACCGGCATGATTCAGCCCTCCGAGTTGGCGTTTTTGAAGTCCAGGGTCATTTCCTTGGGTGCGCTTTCCCCCGCCCTGATCAACGGCTCTTCAGGCTCGGGTTTGCGTACAGGTGTCAGCAGTTCAACCTCTGCCGGGCTGCTGCTGTGTGCCTGAAAGGTTTTTCCTTCTTCGTTGGTATAACCGGCAATTCGGGTGCCATCAGCGAGCTTCAATGTATAGGGGGTACCCACCAGAGGGTCACCGGTTTTCTCATCCAGCAACAGGTAGCGCGCCTTGTGACTGCGCGGCGCGCTGTCAGGCAATTGGCCGAATTTATCGGTGTCAACTGCGCCGGGAATCAACGGCACCAGAATCCTGATCCCGGTGCCAACCCCAGGCGCGCCGCCGGTATTGACCTTCACTTCAGCGCCGCTGATGGTCACGCCGCCGGCGTCGACCTTGACGAAACTGCCGCCAGCCTTGGCGGTGAGTTCCATGCCGGCGTCTATCACGACCTTGTCGCCGGCGTGGTAGTGGATTTCGCTGCCGGCTTCGACGAATTGAGCGGTGCCGACTTTTACATGCTGCGTCACACCCACGGTCAGGTGATCATCCGCACGCATCTCGCTAATCCGATCCAAATGCGTAATCCGGTGCTCTTCAACCTTGAACTCACTCAGCGTGTTGGCTTCGACGGTGTCGTGACGTTCGTTGCCGACGCGGATCTTCTGGTCGTGCTCGATGTTTTCGTCCCAGTCGCGTTGGGCGTGGATGTAGATCTGCTCGACGCCTTTCTTGTCTTCAATCCGGAATTCGTTGTAGCCCTTGCCGCCCGGTGAACTCAGGGTTTTGAAGGTGCTGCGGCTTTTGTTTGCCGGCAGGTCGTAGGGGACGACGTTTTCCTTGTGGTACAGGCAACCGGTGACCAGTGGCTGGTCGGGATCGCCTTCAAGGAAGGTGACGAGGACTTCCATGCCGATGCGCGGGATGGCGATGCCGCCGTAGGCTGCGCCGGCCCAGCCGCTGGCGACGCGCATCCAGCAGGTGGTTTTGTCGTTGGACTGACCGTCGCGGTCCCAGTGGAATTGTACTTTGATGCGGCCGTACTGGTCGCAGTGGATCTCTTCGCCTGCGGGGCCGGTGACCACAGCGGTCTGGCTGCCGAGGACTTTTGGTTTCGGGTGCTCGAGGGCAGGGCGGTAGTGCGCGTCCCACGGGGTGGCGAGGAAGCTGTTGCGGTAGCCCTGGTGGAAATCGCTTTTGTGGTCGGTGACGTCGCTGGTGACGTTTTCGCCGAGCACTTGCGGTTGTTTGCCTTCGTGGAAGACTTCCAGCAGCAGCCACAGGTCGTTCCATTCGGCGCGCGGGTGTTCGGCCAGCGTGAGGAAGTGGCCGCTGGTGAGGGTCGGTTCGTCACCTTTGCCTTCGGCGAGTTTGTAGTCGCTGCGATGGCGTTCGAGCGCGCGGGTGGAGAGGAACTTGCCGCGCTCTCGAGTGGTGAAGCGGCCGGGGTAGTCGTAGTCCTCGAGGTCCGGGGCGAACTCGGTTTTGACCGCGCCTTCGGGGAGGATCTTTGGTTTTTCGAAGTCGTAATCGCGGCGGCTGACGCGGGTGGTGCGGGTTTCCAGGCGCAGGTTGAAGCGTTTGATCACCGGTTTGTCGGCAGCCATGCCGGAGTCTTGCTGGTAGCTCACCGATTTCAGCTTGCGGAACACGGTCTGGTCGTCGCCGAACACCAGTTTGTGGCCGCTGCTGCTGTGCTGGAAGTGGAAGTGAATGCCTTCTTCCTCGCACAGGCGCTGGATGAAATGCAGGTCGGATTCGTCGTACTGCACGCAGTACTCGCGCTGCGGGTATTCGGCGCCGAGCTGGAAGCTATAGGCGTCGGCGAGGATGCCGCGATCTTCCAGCACCTGAGCGATGATCTTCGGTACGGTCAGTTGCTGGAAAATCTGCTGATCGTGGTTGTGCCGCAGGTAGGCCAGTTGTGGCACCAGGCTGAGGCTGTAACGGGTCAGGGTCTTGCCGGAGTCGCCTTGCTCGATGCGGTAGACCAAGCCATGGATCTTGCCTTCGCCGGTGGCGCCGAAGGTCAGGACGCCGGGCTTGTGCAGCAGCTCTTCGAGTTTGAGGTCGGGGCGGGCGCTGACGAGTTCGAGGTCGAAACGGAACGGTTGGTTGATGGCTTCACGACCAACAAAGCTAAACACTTGCAGGTCGGCGTTGGCGCCTTCGACAGTGAAGGTAATGTGGCTAGCGTTTGCATCCAGCATGCTCGACTCCATCCATTGGAAAAGCTGTGCCGATGTTGCAACAACTGAAACAGCCGATCAAGCGTCCAAACGCGCCATAATCAGCGATCAGACTCAGCTCACGATTCAGCCATCGAGGGACGGACGAGCCATGGATTCGCTGATCAACGCCGCCGGCCGCGCGCTGTCTGCTGGTGACCCGCTCGGCGCGTTGAACTACGTCGCTCTGCGTGAGGACCCGCCGGCGCTGGCCCTGCGCGCAATTGCCATGGCTCAGCTCGGTGATCTGCCCCGTGCCAAGGCGTTATTGCAACGAGCCGTGAAGGCGTTTGGCAACAATGAACCGCTGTCGCGGGCGCGTTGTGTGGTCGCCGAGGCCGAGGTCGCGCTGGCGGCGCGGGATCTGGGCTGGCCGGTGAAAGCGCTGGAGGCGGCGCGGCGGGTCTTGCAGGAGCACGGTGACGGCGTGAACGCGGCGCACGCGCGCTATTTGCAGATTCGCCGGTTGCTGTTGATTGGCGAGCTGCAAGAGGCCGAAACGTTGCTGGGTGAAACTGATCCGGCGCCGCTGCCGCCGGCGCTGCGTACTGCTCATGAGTTGATCGCCGCCGGGATCGCCGTGCGCCGAGTCCAGGCAAAAAAAGCCAATGCGGCTCTGGTTCGGGCCCAGGTTGCGGCACGACAGGCCGGGATTGCCGCACTGAGCGCCGAAGTCGATCACGCCAGTCAAATGCTCGCTGCGCCGGCAGCGCGGTTGATCGTTGCCGGTCAGGCACAACGGGTGAATCTGGCGCAGGTTGAAGCTTTGTTCAACTCGTCGACACTGATCGTCGATGCCTGCCGCTATAGCGTGCGCGGTGCCGGCATGACGGTGGCGCTGGCCACGCGGCCGGTGCTGTTCAATCTCGCACGATTACTTGCGCAAGCCTGGCCAGGCGATGTGGCGCGCGAAACACTGTTTGTCACAGCCTTTGGTTTTCCCCTCACGGATGAATCGCACCGTGCTCGCCTGCGGGTCGAAATTGGCCGATTGCGTGCAGCGTTGGCACCGCTGGCGAACATCAGCGCGACGCCAAAGGGGTTTGCGCTGATGGCCGAGGATTTGGCACTGCTGACACTGCCAGTCGAAGACAAATACGCGGCGTTGCTGGCCTTGCTTGCCGACGGCGAGGCCTGGTCGAGTTCAGCGCTGGCACTGGCTTTGGGCAACAGCCAGCGCCAGGTGCAACGCGCCTTGGAGGCTCTGGCGCGGGCGGACAAAGTGCAGGCGTTCGGTGTCGGCCGGGCGCGGCGCTGGATGACGCCGCCGATGCCCGGTTTCGCGACGATCTTGTTACTCCCGGTGTCGCTGGGCAATGGTTAGGCTGGACCCACACATCCACGAGGAAGCCTCCATGAAACACGCAAACGCAGAAATCCTTCGCGAGTACGGCCCTTTTGATGGCATCAAAGGCATTCACGGCGTGACCTTCGATGGCCAGCAGGTCTGGTTCGCCAGCGACGGACAGCTCAACGCCCTGGATCCGGCCAGTGGCGAAACCGTGCGCACGCTCAAGGTCGGCGCCGACGGTGGCACCGCCTTCGACGGCCAGCACCTGTACCAGATTGCCGACCGCCACATCCACAAAATCGACCCGGCCACCGGACGCGTTCTGCACACCATTCCGGCACCGGGCAATGGCGGTGATTCAGGCATGGCCTGGGCGGACGGCTCGTTATGGGTCGGGCAGTATCGCGAGCGCAAGATTCATCAGATTGATCCGCAGACCGGCGAGATCCTGCGCACGCTGGAGTCGAACCGCTTTGTCACGGGTGTGACCTGGGTAGATGGCGGGTTGTGGCATGGTACTTGGGAGGGAGATGAAAGTGAGCTGCGGCGGATCGATGCGCAGGACGGAAAGGTTATCGAGTCGCTGAAGATGCCCGCGGGGCAGGGTGTCTCCGGGCTGGAGGCGGACGGCGCGGATCGCTTTTATTGCGGTGGCGGCGACAGTGGACGGGTAAGGGTGGTGCGTCGGCCCAAGTCGTGAGGGTGACTGCACCGGCCTCTTCGCGAGCAGGCTCGCTCCCACAGTGATTGCGGGTGAATACACATTTTGTGAACCACTCCAAACCTTGTGGGAGCGAGCCTGCTCGCGAAAGCGCAGTATCAGCCACCGCTGTTTCGGCGACGTTCATCACCATTCGGGTTACCGATGTCCAGCAACCTCCTTTCCAGCAAAACATTCTCAAGGGCCTGACGCTCTACCGGCTTCATTTGGTGCTCACGCTTTTTCAGCTCCAGCAGAATC
This sequence comes from Pseudomonas sp. CH61, assembly GCF_059429415.1. NCBI lineage: Bacteria > Pseudomonadati > Pseudomonadota > Gammaproteobacteria > Pseudomonadales > Pseudomonadaceae > Pseudomonas > Pseudomonas sp. CH61. The sequence continues at coordinate 1,689,368 of NZ_CM182098.1, forward strand.
GGGCTGGACCAGGTGCGGTAAGTCTGTTCGATGGTGCGACGCGACGTCATCAGTCTCTCCTTGATCAAGAGCCCGGTGTTGCGGGCAGGGGCTCTGTCCGATGAGGTATTAACGTTAGTCGACAAAGCCGGAAGTCGCGAATGCGACGGCTTTATGTGGGAGCGAGCCTGCTCGCGAAAGCGTTGGATCAGTCAATGTTGCAGTGGCTGACAGTATGCCTTCGCGAGCAGGCTCGCTCCCACATTGAAGTTGTGGTGAATTGGAAATCAGTCGTCGACGTTCATCAGTTGTTGCACACCTTCCCACGCTTCGGCGCGCATGCGTTCGATATCCAGCCCCGGAATCACGCCGTTATCCACGACCACGCGGCCGCCGACCAGGCTGTATCTCACCGTGATCGGCTCACCCGCTACCACCGGTGCAACGGCACTGTCGTGGAAGCCATAGAACCGTGGATGGTCGAGGCTGTAGATCACCAGATCCGCCGCCTGACCGACTTCAAGTGTGCCAACGGCGCCGAGGCCAAGCACCTGCGCGCCACCCGCCGTGCCCCAGTGAATGACGTCTTCAGCGGTGGTCGCCGAGGCGCCTTGTTCGGCGCGGTGGATCAGCCACGCGGTGTTGGCTTCGCCGACCATGCTCCCGGACTCATTGGAGGCCACACCATCCACGCCCAGGGAAATCGGCACGCCGGCTTCGTACATCTGCGGCACCGGCGCGACGCCGCTGCCCAGTCGGGCGTTGCTCACCGGGCAATGGGAGATACCCGTTCCAGTCTGCGCAAGCATGCGGATTTCGCCAGGTTGTAGATGCACGGCATGGGCAAACCAGACGTCAGGGCCGAGCCACTCGTGTTCGGCGACGAATTCCACCGGCAGGCAGTTGTATTTTTCGCGGCAGAAATTCACGTAGTTCTGCGTTTCCGACAGGTGCGTGTGCAGGCGCAAACCGAGGCCGCGTGCGGTGTGGGCGAGTTCGCGCAGTAGCGTCGGCGGTAGGGAGAACGTCGGCGTGGTCGGGGCGACAACCACGCGACGCATCGCGTCCGGGGTGTCCTGGTGATACAGCGATTTCAGCCGCTCGATATCGCCAACCATCTGCTCGAGGCTTTCCGGTTGCAGCGCGGTTTTCGAGAAGCCCGGATGCGCGCTCGCCGACTCCAGCGCGCCGCCACGGCACAGCACAAAACGCAGGCCGAATTCATCGGCCATATCGAACAGCAAGTCGCCGGTCTCGGTGCTGCCGTGGGCGTGGTAGAGGTAATGGTGGTCGGCGCAGGTGGTGACGCCGGACAGCAGCAACTCGACCATGCCCAGACGCGCGGCGATGCGCGCCAGTTGCGGGGTAAAACGGTTGAGGCGCGGGTAGGGCACGCTCGCCAGCCAGCCTTGCAGATCCTGATTCAGTCCTGCGGGCACGGCTTTGAGCAGGTTCTGGAACAGGTGATGGTGGGTGTTGATCCAGCCCGGATAGACCACGCAATGGCGCGCGTCGATCACCCGTTCGCCGGGTTGCGCTTGCAGGTCGGCGGCCATTTCGGCAATGCGACCGTTGACCACGCGGATGTCCACGGCCCCGGCCCGCGCGCGGGGGCCACGCAGGCCGGCCATCACCGCGACCGGGTTCTTGATCAGGATGTTCTGAAGTTGAGTCATGGGCAGCTCCAAACTAAAGGATGTGCGAGGCGGATTTGCTGGCGGTGGTTTGCGCCACGCTGACGCCATTCAGGGCGGCGTTGAGCAGCACCGACACCAGGCAAGCGATAACCACGCTGCTGTGCAGGAACGGCTGCGACCACTCGGGAAGTTGCTTGAACAGGGTGGGGGCGAGCACCGGCACCAGCGCGGCGGCGATGGTGAAACCGACGATCAGCACGTTGTAGCGATTGCGCTCGTAATCGACTTTGGCGAGGGTCTGAATGCCCGCCGCCGCGACCACGCCGAACATGGCGATGCCGGCACCACCGAGGGCCGCAGTCGGCATCGAGGCGATGATCGCGCCGGCCTTCGGCACCAAGGCAATCGAGCACATCAGCAAGCCGCTGACCGCGACCACCCAGCGGCTGCGCACGCCAGTGAGGATCACCAGTCCGACGTTTTCCATGAAGGCGATAAACGGAAACGCGGCGAACATGCCGGCGATGGTGCTGGCCAGGCCATTGGCGCGCAGGCCGTTGATGACCTGTTTGTCTTCCACCGGTTTTTCAACGATGTCGCCGATGGCCACGAACAGCCCCATCGACTCGACCATTTGCACGATCATCACCACGACCATGGTCGCGATGGGGATCAGGCTGAAGGTCGGCAAACCGAAGTAGAACGGGTAGGGCACGGTCAGCCATGGCGCTTCTTCGACGCTGTGAAAACTGCCCATCCCGAGACCGTAGGCGAGACCGGCGCCGATCAGCATGCCGATCAACACCGCCATGTTGCGCAGCAGCGGGCTGCCATAACGGTTGACCAGCAGAATCGTCAGCAACACCACCACCGCCACGCCGAGAAACGCCGGGGCGCCAAAGTTGCTCGCGTTGCGTCCGCCGCCGACCCATTCATAGGCAATCGGGAACAGCTGCAAACCGATCACGGTGACGATGCAACCGGTGACCACGGGCGGAAAAAATCGCCGCAATCGCCCCACGAACGGCGCCATCAGCATGGTGAACAACCCTGCACCGATCACCGCTCCGCAGACTCCGGCGAACCCTACTTCCGGGTTACTGCCGATAGCGATCACCGGGCCGACGCTGCTGAATGCGACGCCTTGCAGAATCGGCAGGCGCACGCCGAATTTCCAGAAGCCGACGGTTTGCAGAAGGGTGGCGATACCCGAGCAGAACAGCGTGGTGCTGATCAGCACCACCGTGTCGGCGTGGGACATTTTCAGGGCACTGGCGACAATCAACGGCACGGCGATGGCGCCGATGTACGAGACGGCCATGTGTTGCAGGCCGAGGGTGAGCATCTGTCGTACCGGCAAAATCCGGTCGACGGGGTGCACGGTGGATGCGGTTTTTGATGGGGATGTGGCTGACGACATGGGGAAACACCTCTGGCTGTTTTTATGCGGTAGAGAGGGGTATTCGTCTGATGCCTCGGACCTGGGAACACCGAAGATTCCCTGTAGGAGTGAGCCTGCTCGCGATAGCGGTGTGTCATTGAGCGGTGATTTGACTGATTCACCGCTATCGCGAGCAGGCTCACTCCTACAGGTTTTATGGCATCAGTCATTCGTACACATGTGCCCGAAGCCGCCATCCACCGGCTTCGATGCCTTGTTTCAGCCTGCCAGGCAGGCGGCGAAGCCTTGGTTCAACGCCGCGCGGTCCAGGTCGCGGCCGATGAATACGATCTTGCTCGAGCGGGGCTCCGTGCCCCACGCGGTCGAGGCACGAAATTCGACCAGGCTGTGCACGCCTTGCAGCACATAGCGCTGGTCTTCGTTGGCCACCGCGAGCACACCTTTCATGCGGTACAGGTTGTCGGCCTGGGAGGAACGCAGTTCGCTGATCCAGCGATGGAACGCCATCAGGTTCACCGCGCCGTCCACGGCGATGCCTACCGATGACACGCTTGGGTCGTGTTGGTGATCCTGCTCTTCAATAGAGTGCTCAGCGTGATGCTCATGGTCGTGGTGATCGTGCTGATCCGCGCCGATTTCCATCAGCTTCTGCGTGCATTCGAACGCGCCGATGCCAAGGATTTTCGTCAGGTCGATTTGCGCATGGGTCGAGGTCACCAGATCCGCTGTGGCATTCAAGCCACGGATCTTGCCGCGCAGGGTTTCCACTTCTTCAGCGCTGACCAGATCGACCTTGTTGATGACGATCCGGTCGGCGCAAACAATCTGGTCCACCGCCTGATTATCGACGCCGTCGAGTTGCAGATCCTCCAGATGCTGGGCGATGTGCTTGGCGTCGACCATGGTCACGATCGCGTCGAGTTCCACTTCCTCGGCAATCGGGTCATTGATGAAAAAGCTCTGCGCCACCGGGTACGGATCGGCCAGACCGCTAGTCTCGATAAGAATGTGATCAAGGCGTACCGGGCGTGCGACCAACTCGCGGACGATGCGCACCAGGTCCTCGCGAACCTCGGCGGTGCAGCACACGCAGCCGTTGACCATCTCGTAGATTTCTTCGGTCTCGGAACTGAGGACGAGGTCGCCGTCGATGCCGACCTCGCCGAATTCGTTTTCGATCACGGCGATCTTGCGGCCGTGGTTTTCCTTGAGGATGTAATTGAGCAGGGTGGTTTTACCGGCACCGAGGAAACCGGTGAGGATGGTCACGGGGATTTTGGTGTTGCGGGTTGGGGCGTTGAAGGGGGTGTTCATGGTGAGGCTCCTTTGTACTGTTTAACCGGTGCACACTGAATTCGGGTGGTGCTGCTTTTTTGTAGGAGTGAGCCTGCTCGCGATGGCGGTGTATCAGCCGACATTTATGTGATTGATACAACGTCATCGCGAGCAGGCTCACTCCTACAGGGGGTTGGGTGTTCTCTCCAGCGGGTGGCGACGCCGGCATCGAGGCCGAACAGGTCGAGCACGCGGCCGAGGCTGTGGTCGACCATTTGCGCCAGATTTTCCGGGCGGGCGTAGAAGGCCGGCACCGGCGGGGCGATGATCCCGCCCATCTCGGTGACGGCAGTCATGTTGCGCAGGTGGGCGAGGGTCAGCGGGGTTTCGCGGGCCATCAACACCAGCGTGCGGCGCTCCTTGAGGGTGACGTCGGCGGCGCGGCCGATCAGTCCCGAGGAAGTGCCAGTGGCAATCTCCGCCAGCGTCCTCATCGAACACGGCGCAACCACCATCCCCAGACAACGAAACGAACCGCTGGCGATCCCGGCAGCGACGTCATCGGCGCGGTGGTAATAACTGGCCAGCGCAGTGACGTCAGCGAGTTTGTAGTCGGTCTCGTGGGCCATGGTCAGCAGCGCGGCACGGCTGATGATCAGGTGGCTTTCGATATCCAGTTCAGCGAGCAATTGCAAAAGGCGTACGCCATAGATGAAGCCGGACGCACCGCTGATGCCGACCACCAGCCGTTGCCGGTTCACGATTCAAGCCCTTTGAGCAAACTCCGCGCGCGCCCCAGAACTTCCTGATCGAGCTGCGCCTTGATCCCGTCAAACCCGGAACCGCGAGTCGCATCCAGGCCCATCCGCGAGGTGGTGCCATTGACCGAGGACGACGGATCGAGCGGACTGCCCGGCAAGCCATCAATGGTGAAAATATCCAGGTGCGGCTGGAAGTGCGTGGCCAGTGCCCACAACACCTGGCTGTCATCGCTGATGTCGATATCGCTGTCCACCGCGATCACGGTTTTCAGGTACGGATCCCAGCCGAGCAAGGCCAGCATGATCTGCCGCGCCTCGCCATCGCGGCTCTGATCCAGCGCCACGTAGCAGTGAAAATGCGTGCCGGAATTGGGGTAATGCACAGCGGTGACGGCAGGGAAACGCGCTTTCAGTTTCTCGCTCATCTCCGCTTCACGGGGCAGACGGGCGAGGGTCAGGTGTTCGGCGTAGCGGCCGCCCATAACGTCGACCAGCCAGGCGTCTTTGCGCTTTAACAGGGTGTCGACGCGCAGCACATTGTTGGTCGAACGATCCGAGGAGTAACCGCTGAATTCGCCGAACGGGCCTTCCTCGGCGTAGGCCGCCGGGTCGATGGCACCTTCCAGCACGAACTCGGCGAACGCCGGCACGCCGATGCCGTAGCGCGGGGTTTTCACCAGCTCCAGCGGCGCGCCGAACAGGCCGCCAGCCACGGCGCGTTCATCGGCGCCATAAGGCAAACGCGCGGCGGCGGCGAGCATGAATAGCGGATGCGCGCCAACCACCATCGCCACACGCAATTCTTCACCACGCTCGCGCGCGGTTTGCAGCATCCGCCACAAGTGCCCACGTGAGTGCAGGCTGGTCGCAAGCGCTTGCCGGGCGTGGCGCATCGAGCGGTGATAGCTCATGTTGGCGATGCCGGTCAGCGGGTCTTCGGCAACGATGATCGCGTTGGTGATGTACGGGCCGCGATCACTGTCGAAATGCTTGAGCATCGGCAGCAGCGCCAGATCGAGCGCTTCGCCTTCGAACACTTCATCGAGGATCGGGCCGCTTTCTACATAACGTGGCGCGATGGGGCGGTTGGCGCGGGTTTGAAAGGTTTCGTGCAATTGCGCCGGGGTTACGCCGAACAGCCGGGCGATGCGGGTTCTGGAGGCGAACAGATTGGTCGCCACCGGCACGCGGAGGTTGCCGACGTTTTCGCAGATCAGCAGTGGATCGCGGCCTTGGGCGGCGAGGGCATCGACCAGGGCGGTGACGTCCTGATCGGCGGAAATCGCTTGGGTAACAGTCAGCACATCGTCCGGGTACTCACGGCGATAGGCGTCGATGAACACGTGAAAGTCCTGAGAATCGCCGAGCGTCGAACGGGTCATGGTGTCACCTCGTAAAAAGCAGGCACGCAGGGGTGAGAGGGCGTTCAAACGGCCAGCCGTTGGCCTGCCGGACGAACGAACGCCGGGTCATCTTCGTGCCTGTAAAGTCGCTGTGTGCCTGGGTTGAACACCGCTCCCTTGTAGGAGTGAGCCTGCTCGCGATAGCGGTGTATCAGTCACTATCACCGCTAAATGACGCACCGCTTTCGCGAGCAGGCTCGCTCCCACATTGGGTTTTGTGTGTGGCTACAGGTAGGTGGTGGTCAGGCGAATGTCGGCCTCGGCCAGGTCTTTCGGCGGAGGCGTCGGTTCGATCCCGCACAACCGTGCGATGTTGTTCCCCAGGTAGTCCTCGAGATGATCCTCATCAATCCCCAGACCCTGCGGTGCCGGCGAGCACAACACCTCCAGTTCCCTCAGCCACATCCCCGGTTCGTTCGGTGGCGAGTCCGTGCCAAAGACGATCTTGTTGCGCGGCAGCTCCTTGGCGAATTCGACGATGCGCGACTGGAAGCACCAGCCCGATTCGCAGTACACGTTTGGCGTGTCCATGGCCATCCAGAACGCTTCGAACGAGTAGTTGCCGCCGGTCTGGATACCGAAGTGACCGATGATGAAATTGACCATCGGAAACTCGCGGATGATCGGGTAGAACATCGTCGGAATCGTATACGGGCCGTCGCCGGTGTGGATCAGCACAACGATGTTGTACTTGGCGCAGACCTTCATCGCCGGGCGCAACCAGTCGAGTGCGCGATCCGGGCGATAGCCGTGCATGTTGGCGTGCAGTTTGAGCATCTTGAAGCCGTATTCCTTGATGTGGAATTCCAGCTCCGCCGCACCGTTTTCCGGTCCCCAGCGCGGGTTGAAGTTGAAGTTGCCGATGAAGCGGTCCGGGTACTTCACACAGAGTTCAGCGACGTAGGACATGTAGTCGCGCACGCCTTCGCGGCCTCGGCGGTTGCCGTCGCGATAGCCGGTGTTGCCCGGTGGCGGCTGGATGAAACCCATGTCGATGCGACGCGGTTTGCCGTTGATCATGTACGGGCCGTCCATCAACTTGAGCATGCGCTCGCCGGTGAACGGTTCGCCGGTGTGGCGCCAGGCCTCGTCGACCAGGTTGGTAGGGTGCAGATGGGTGTCGATGATCATCGGTTCAGCTCCTGGCCAGTTGAGTGGTGACGGGGTGCTTGAGTTGCGCCTCTGCTTCGGAAACGGAACGTGGTGGCGGGGTCGGTTCGAGGCCGATCATCCGCGCGGTGTTGTTGCCCAAGTAGTCTTCGAGGGTGTCCTCGTCGAGGTTCAGGCCTTGTGGTGGTTCGTGGCAGAGCACTTCGAGCAGGCGCAGCCACATGCCCGGTTCGTTAGGCGGCGTGTCGGTACCGAAGAGGATTTTGTGCGTCGGCAAGACCTTGGCGAACTCGACGATCCGCGATTGCAGGCACCAGCCGGATTCGCAGTAGACGTTGGGCAATTCCATCGCCCATTGCATCGGTTCGAACACGTAGACGCCGCCAGTCTGCACGCCGAAGTGGGCCATGATGAAGTTGACGTTGGGGAATTCCTTGATCATCGGCACCCACTCCGACGGGATGCTGTAAGGGCCGTCGCCGGTGTGCAGCTTGACCGGGATGCCCAGTTCGGCGCACTTCTCGAAGCATGGGCGCACCCAGTCGAGCGCACGGTCAGGACGGTAGGCGTGCATGTTGGCCTGCATCTGCACCATGCCGAAACCGTGTTCCTTGACGTAGCGCTCGATCGCCTCGACGCCGTTTTCCACACCGCAACGCGGGTTGTAGACGAAGCAGCCGATGAAACGATCGGGGTAGGTCTGGACCATTTTCAGGGTGTAGGCCATGTAGGCGTCAATGGATTCGCGGCCGCTGAGGTCGCCGTCGGTCCAGGTGTAAATCGTGTTGCCCTGCGGCGGCTGGATGAAGGCTTTGTCGATACGGCGCGGCTTGCCGTTGACCATGTACGGGCCATCCATCATCTCCAGCAGACGCTCGCCGGTGAACGGGTCACCGTCATGCCTCCAGGCGAGGTCCACGAGATCCGTGGGATAGCAGCTGATATCGATGATCATTGCAGTCGATCTCCTGATAGCGGGGAAGGGAGCCTTGCGGCTCTCGGCATCCACGTCCCGGGCAATCGGCCGTTTCTATGCGCAGGATTCGCGCATTCCCTCGCCTGTTCGCATCCGGCCCGGGTGGGTGGTTGCTGAGGGCGAGTATTGGAAAGGGGGGGCGGGTTCGTACAATATTAATTGCACGGGGTGGTGATACTTGTTCTATATGGGCAGGTCAAAAGCGACCCTCACCCCAGCCCTCTCCCGGAGGGAGAGGGGGCCGACCGAGGTGACTTGCCTTGTACATCGACCTGAAAGAACCAGTCGATTATGGATTCACAGCAGGAGGTGCACGTCGGTGTCATTCGCCAATATTCCCCGATCGGTCCCCTCTACCTCTGGGAGAGGGCTAGGGTGAGGGCAGGGTTCTCAAGCGTACACAGGACTAACTGCCTAACCGCATCAACCACCGGCGCTACACGCTCAGCCTGCCCATGCGGCCACACCGCGTAGAGGTTGTAATGCGCCGCAATCTGCGCCTCGTTCAACACCACCAACCGCCCACTGCGCAGCGCATCGGCCGCCAATAATCCACGCACCAGTCCTGCGCCAACGCCTGCTTCAGCCGCCGCAATCAAATTCGCCGCATTATCAAAAATCACCCGCGCCGGTGGTTCAGTCGGCGTCAGCCCGGCCGCATCCAGCCACGGAATCCACGACCTTCGCGTATAGCCCAACAACGGCAACTCAAGAATCTGCGCCGGGCTCAACGGCGCCTGCAAACCATAGCGCTCCAGCAACGCCGGCGAAGCCACCGCCAACACCCGATCGCCACAAATCTGCGTCATCTCACAGTCATCCCAATCGCCATAGCCATAACGCAGCGCCAGATCGACTCGCTCAAACGTACTGCGATCACTGCGCGGCATCGACAGCAGTGTCACCTCGTAATCCGGCAGCTCATCAAGCAACTGCGGCAAGCGCGGATTGAGCCAGCTCTGCGCCAGTTCGCTGTCCACATCCAGGGTCAAACGCTGCGCCACGCTACGGTTTTTCACCGACGAGATCGCCCGGTCAATCTGCGCCAGACCGTCCGACAACACGCTGGCAAACAACTGCCCGGCGTCGGTCAGGTTGCTGCCGCCACCTTCACGGACGAACAGCGGCTGGCCGATGAAATCTTCCAGCGCACGAATCTGCTGGCTGATCGCGCTGTGGGTCAGATCAAGTTTGCGCGCAGCGCTGGAGAAACTGCCGCTGCGCGCCGCGTGGATAAACGCGCTCATGGACTGCACCGACGGGTATCGCTTGTACATGTTGTTAGTCCTGCTTACAGCGGTTGGCAGAAATCGTCGCTGGCCGCGTGTTGCTCAGGGTTCCAATAATCGGTGACCAGGCCCGCACAAAGACGGGCCGCTCTTCTGGAGCCTGACAATGATTGCATTCACGGTTAACGGCGAACGACGCGAGCTGGATGAAGCGTCCTCCTCCATGCCCTTGTTATGGGTACTGCGTGATCAACTGAAGCTCACCGGCACCAAGTTCGGTTGCGGCATGGGCCTGTGCGGTGCCTGCACCGTGCATCTGAACGGCGTCGCGGTGCGTTCCTGCCAATTGCCAGCGGCCGCCGTCGCGGGTCACAGCATCACCACCATCGAAGGTTTGTCGCCGACGCAAAGCCATCCGTTGCAACTGGCCTGGGTCGCCGAAGATGTGCCGCAATGCGGTTACTGTCAATCCGGGCAGATCATGTCCGCCGCCGCGTTGCTCAACACCGGTGCGGCGGTGACCGACGATTCGATCCGCAATGCCATGTCCGGGAATATCTGCCGCTGCGGCACTTACGGACGCATCAACAAAGCGATCAAGCGCGCGGCGAATGCGCCGAAGGAGGCGTGATGAGCCTTATCGACGACACTCGCATCGAACTGCCGCGCCGGGTTTTTCTCAAGCAAGCGGTGACGGTTGCTTCAGGCTTGGCGATTGCTCTGTATCTGCCGGGCGGCATAGCGGCGACTGACCCGAAAGCCCCGGCCCCGGCGAGCGAATTCGAACCCAATGCCTGGGTGCGCGTGCTGCCTGACGGCACGGTGAAACTGGTGGTGCACAAGCATGATTCCGGCACCGGTACGCAAACCGCTCTGGCTGCGTGCGTGGCTGAAGAGCTGGACGTCAATCCGATGACCGTGCAGGTCATCACTCCGGAAGATCCGTTTTTCGAGACCTACATTCACCCGGTCTGGAAGGTGTTTTCCACTGGCGGCAGCACCAGCGTTTCCCTCGAATACGATCGCTTGCGCATGGCCGGTGCCACGGCGCGGGCGCTGTTGATTGCGGCGGCGGCAAAACAGTGGAAAGTCAGCCCTGACAGCTGCGCCACTGAAGACGGTCGGGTCGTTCATATTGCGAGCAAACGCAGCCTCGGTTATGGCGAACTGGTCGGCGTTGCGGCGAATCTGCCGGCGCCGACCAACGTCACGCTGAAGGATCCGGCGCAGTTCAAATACATTGGCAAACTGCGCCACAAACGCGATGCGGCAGCCAAGGTGTGTGGGCGCTTCAAGTACAGCATCGACGTGCAATTGCCGGACATGCTGGTGGCGGTGATTCAGCGTGCGCCGGTGGTCGGAGCGAAAGTGCTCAGCGTCAATTCTGCAGCGGCGCTAAAGGTGCCGGGTGTGCGCAAAGTGCTGGCGATTCCGGGGCGTCCGGATGTGCTGGGCGGCAACATGGAAGGTGTCGCCGTATTGGCGGATACCTTCTGGGCCGCGCAGCAGGGCCGCCAAGTGCTGGAGATCAAATGGAGTGATTCGCCGCTGGCCGGGTTCGACAGCGAGCAACTGGCCAGCGCGCAGGCTAAAGCCATCGGCGATCCAAAAGCTCAAACCGTCAACGCCATGACCCAAGGTGATGTCGCCGGGCAATGGACCGGTGCGGCGCAGCTGATCGAAGCCGATTACACCATGCCCTACAAAGTGCAAAACCCGCTGGAACCTATCTGCATCACCGCGCAGGTCAAGGACAAGGCAATCACCTATTGGGGCGGCGTGCAGGTGCCGTCCTCGGCGCTGGAAGCGGCGCAAACCGTGTGCGGGATCGACAAGGCCAACGTGACCATTCATGAATTGGTCTCCGGCGGCAGCTTCGGCGCGCGGGAGGCCAAATACTGGTTGTTCGAGGTCGCGTATCTGGCGCAGAGAACCGGTTTACCGGTGAAATTGCTCAACAGCCGCGAAGATGAAATGCACGCACTGTTCAATCATCCGGCGACTCTGCATCGGGTCAAAGGCGCGCTCGACGCTCAAGGCAAACTCAGCGCGCTGCAACTGCACGCGGTATCGCCAGCCTCGCCGGAACAGTGGGAGCCGGGCTATTTCGAGCGCCCCGACAAGATGGATTACAGCACCACCGAGGCAATCACCGCGTGGGACTTCGCCTATCGTCCGCCGCATCTGGAGCTGAACTGGGTCAAGCACGAAAGCGACGTGCCCAGCGGTTGGTATCGCTCGGTCAGTTTCATCCCCAACGTGTTTGCCGTAGAAAGTTTCATGGATGAGCTGGCTCATGCAGCAGGCTCTGATCCGCTGGAATTTCGTCTCGCCAATATGCAGGAAAGATCTCGCCATGTGGCAGTGCTCAAGCAAGCTGCCGAGCGCGCCGGTTGGGGTAAACCGCTGCCACCCGGCACGGCGCTGGGGATCGCTACGAATCAGGGTTACACCAGTTTTATCGCCGTGGTTGCGCGGGTGGCGAAGGTCGACGGCAAGGCGAAAGTCGAGAAACTCACCTGTGTGGTCGATTGCGGTCTGGCTGTCTCGCCGGGCGGTGTCGAAGAGCAGATCTATGGCGGTCTGATGTGGGGCTTCGGCCACGCGTTGTTCGACCGGCTCGAGATCAAACAGGGCAGGGTGGTGCAGAGTAATTTCCACGATTACCGCGTTACGCGCATGTCGGACATGCCGGCCATCGACATCCTCGTGCTCGACGGTGAGCCGAGCAAACCCGGTGGCGTCGGCGAATTGGGCAGTCCGTCGGTGGTGCCGGCCATCGCCAACGCGCTGTTCGCGCTGACCGGCGTGCGCCAGCGTTCGACACCGCTGAGTCTGGGGTAAGCCGCCATGGACTTGCGTCTGCTCCGCTACTTCATGGCGCTCGCCGATGAGCTGCATTTCGGTCGCGCCGCCGAGCGCTTGCATATCTGCCAGCCGCCACTGAGTCAGCAGATTCGTTTGCTGGAAGAAGAGTTGGGTACGCCACTGTTCGAGCGCAGCCATCATCGGGTTGAACTGACCGCAGCGGGGCAGATGCTCAAGGAGCAGGCGCCGCTGGTGTTCGAACAGCTCGAACGGGCGCTGGACCTGACGCGACAGACCGGGCGCGGGCAATTGGGCGAGCTGGAAATCGGCATGATCAGTTCGGTGATGGTCGGCGTGTTGCCCAAGGCCTTGCACCTGTTTCGAGAGCGCTATCCGCAGGTCAACTGGCGTTTGCATGAAATGACCCCGGCGGCGCAGGTCAAGGCGTTAAAGGAGAAGCGTATCGATGCCTGCGTGTTTCGCGTCGGTTATGACGATCCGCTGTTGCGCAATGAATTGCTGATCTATGAGCCGATTCATGTGGTGATGCCAGCGGATCATCCGCTGGCTGAGCGTGCGGTGCTGGCCCCGGCGGATCTGGCGCAGGAGTCGTTTGTGGCGCTGGAGTTGAAGCAGTCGCGGTTTGCCAATTTTCTTTATCAGTGCTGCATTCAGGCCGGGTTCACCCCGCAGATTCGTCAACAAGTGATCGAGGTGCAGACCTTGCTGAGTCTGGTGCGCGCCGGGTTTGGTGTGGCGCTGTTGCCGGCGTCCATCGAGCAATTGGCGCCGGCGGGGCTGGTGTTTAGGCGGTTGACCCCGGCGTTGCCGGAGGTGCCGTTGTATGCCACTTATCGCGCCGACGATGCGTCGCCGGTGCTCAAGCTGTTCCTCGACACGTTGCGTGAACTGAAAACCCAATCTCCCGGTTAATCACTTCTTCCCTGTGGGAGTGAGCCTGCTCGCGAAAGCGTAGTGTCAGTCGGCATCTGCTTCGAATGACATACCGCCTTCGCGAGCAGGCTCGCTCCCACAGGAGAATGGTGATCGAGTAGAAGTAGTCGGCACGATCAGAGGCCGCCGCGGTCGTACTCTTCACATGGGCGTATCACTTGTGGAGATCCAATGAGCCAGGAAGTCCTGACCACCGAAACCAACCGCCGCCAGTTGCAGCAGATCATCGCCGGGCTGTCCGACGGGGTGATTCTGCTGGAGCTGGATCAGAGCATTCTCTGGGCCAACGAAGCCGCGCTGGCCATGCACGGTGTCAAGCGCATCACCGATCTGGGCCACAATGCCGACGAATACGCCAAACAGTTCAACCTGCGTTATCGCAACAATCACTCGATCACCGCCGAAAACTACCCGATCAGCCGCGTTGCGCGCTGTGAAAGTTTCAATGACGTATTGATCGAAGTGTCGCCCGCTGACGATCCGGAGCGCATCTGGGTGCACAGCGTGCGCAGCATGATTCTCACCGATCGCGAAGGGCAGCCCGAGTCGCTGGTGCTGATCATGAGCGACGTCACCGACTGGGCCAACGCCGAGCAGCGCTTCGAAAGGACGTTTAACGCCAACCCGGCACCGGCGGTGATCTGCCGGCTCAGTGATCTGCGTTACATCAAGGTCAATTCGGGGTTTCTGGACATGACCGGGTACACCCGTGAGCAAGTGATTGGCACGTCCTCTTATGAAATCGACATTTTCGAGCAGGCCGAACACCGCGATCTGGCGATTCAGCGCCTGCGTGACGTCGCGACCATCCCGCAGATGCAGGCCGAACTGCGTCTGCCCGATGGCAGCAGCAAGCAAGTGATCGTCGCCGGCCAGCCGCTGACGCTCAACGATGAGGATTGCATGCTGTTTTCCTTTGTCGACATGGAGCTGCGGCACAAGGCCGAGGTGGCGTTGCGTCAGAGCGAGGAGCGTTTCGCCAAGGCGTTTCGCCTGACGCCGGTGCCGATCCTGATCTGCAGTGCCGACGAGCAGTTGGTGATCGACGTCAATCAGGCGTTCCTCGAAACCCTGGCCTATGACAGCGAAGACGTGCTCGGCAAGACCGTGACGCAGCTGGACTTCGTCAGTGACAAAGGGGCACGTGCACGGTTACTGACGGCCCTGGAGCACAGCGGGCGGGTTGATCGGGTTGACGTGCAGGTGCGCAGGAAGGACGGCGATGTGCTGGAGTGCGCATTGTCCGCCGACACCGTGAATATTCAGGACATGCCGTGTTATTTGCTGGTGTTGATGGACATCACCGAGCGCAAGCGCACTGAGCTTGAGCTGGTGGCGGCGATTGAAGAGGTGATGAAGGATGCTTCCTGGTTCAGTCGCACGCTGATCGAGAAGCTGGCCAATGTGAAGAAGGTCAACTCGCCGCAATTGCCCAGCGTGTCGTTCACCGATCTGACGGCGCGCGAGCGTGATGTGTTGGGGTTGATCTGTGAAGGGCTGGCGGACAAGGAGATCGCGGCGCGGCTGAAACTGGCGCCGAACACCGTGCGTAATCATGTCGCCACGGTATATTCCAAGCTGGATGTGCACAGTCGCAGTGAGGCGATTGTCTGGGCGCGGGAGCGTGGATTGTTTTCTGGGGATTCGGGTGGCAAGGGTCAGCGATAGGGTGCAAATGCACTAGTTGATCTGGTGCAATTTGAGGTGTTGGCGGGCGGCGGCTGTTCTTAGTCTGGTGGGGTGCGGTGCAAGCCTTTTGAGGTTTGTGGTCGCGTCCCTTCGAAGTGGCTAAAGGAACAACCGCAATGATGAATCTTGCGCAGTTGCGCGCGCAGCTCGAGCGCAGTTTTTCGCCGCTGGCGTGTGAGTGTCTGGTGGATGGTGATCATTCGCTGACGGTGAAGCTGTATCACCCGGTGTCGGGGCAGGTGGATCTGGTGATCAGTGGGTTGAAGCTTGATGCGTTGCGTACGGCTGAGTCGGTCGAGGCGTTGGTTGAAGAGTTGCGGTATGAGCTTGAGAGCAACTCTTTGCGTCCTTCTCGGGATCCGGATTTGGCTTAGGGCTTTTGGGCTTGGCGGCTTTTGGGCTTGGCGGCCTTTGGGCCGACCATGCTCTTGGGGTTTGGGGGGTATATCCGTTTTTTTGGGGGTTGCGGCTGGCGGTTCCGCCCTTACGGCGGGTCACTTTTTCAGACGCCAAAAAGTAACCAAAAGGCTGGGCCCCGGCGTTCGGCCCGCTCGCTGGGGCTCGGGGTTCCTTCGCTCCGGGATCGATCCGGGGGCAGCGCCTACGGTTTGCTTCGCTGCACCTCCTCTCGCTGTGTTTGGCTTCGCCAAACGGTCGCTGCGCTCCCACCCCCGGATCAATCCCTCCACTCAGCCTGCCGAAGGGGCCAGCACGGCAAGATCAAGAGCTGCAGCCGAGCTAACGCTCATCCTGTTGAGTGGTGAGGAGCCGAAGCGATGCGAGGTGGGAGCTGCCTTGTTTTTGCTTTTGCTTTTCTGTGGGAGCGAGCTTGCTCGCGAAGGCGGCCTGACAGCCGACCTGTTTCTTGCAGATGTACTCATTCCAACTGTAGGAGCGAGCCTGCTCGCGAAGGCGGCCTGTCTGGCAAAAGCGAGTCCCAGCCTGCCAACCCTCGCTGATTCCAACGCAAAATCGACAGCCATACCCCTCCGATACGGCCCGTTCACTGGCGCTTGCGGGGGGCTCGGCTATAAAGAATGAGTGGTCAGGTCTTCCGTGGTCGGTTGGGTCGCGGGAGTTGCTCTTCCATTCATCGCGGGTCGTCCTATGAACAATCTTGGGAAACGCGTGTTGCCGTTGGTTTTTTTTACCGTTTTGCTTGCGGGTTGTGCCAGTCCACCGCCACCTCCGCCGGTAGCGCCACCTCCGCCACCGGAACGTACTTGCCAGGTGCTCGAGAACACTGAAGTCGCCGGTGACGTGTACGCCGACGGTCAGGTGACTCGTCACATCACCACCACCCGTTGCGTCACGCAATAGCGCCGGCGAGGCGTAAGTCCCGGGTTGAGCGGATTGTGCTGGTGGCCGACCTGGTCGGCACGGCGGTGTTTGCTGTCGAGGGTGCGATTGCGGCAATGCGCAGTCAGCTCGATTTGCTCGGGGTGATGGTGATTGCGTTTATCGTCGCCCTTGGCGGCGGGGTCACCCGTGATCTTTTGATTGGTGCGACGCCACCCAATGCCGTGGCCGATTGGCGCTACCCGGCGCTGGCGTTTTTCATGGGCGGGTTGGCGTTTGTCTTTCATGAGCAGGTGCTGGGCTGGTCTGGATCGACGCTGATTGTGCTCGACGCTGCGGGGTTGGCGCTGTTTGCCGTGGCGGGTGCGCAGAAGGCGTTGAATTTTGGCATCACGCCGTTCGTGGCGATGTTGATGGGCACGATCACGGGCGTTGGCGGCGG
This sequence comes from Pseudomonas sp. CH61, assembly GCF_059429415.1. Classification (NCBI taxonomy): domain Bacteria; kingdom Pseudomonadati; phylum Pseudomonadota; class Gammaproteobacteria; order Pseudomonadales; family Pseudomonadaceae; genus Pseudomonas; species Pseudomonas sp. CH61. Next base: position 1,706,332 of record NZ_CM182098.1, read on the forward strand.
GGTGATTCGCGACATTGTGCTGGCGCGGATTCCGGTAGTGTTGCAGGCGGATTTGTATGCCAGTTCGGCGTTTGTTGGCGCGGCGGTGTTGATCGGCGGGCGCAGGCTGGGTGTTTCGCCGGTCGCGGCGGCGCTGTTGGCCGGGGCGGCGTGTTTGATCCTGCGATTGCTGTCGGTGCATTTCGGCTGGCAACTACCGAAAGTCATTGCCTGATACAAAACCCTTGTGGGAGCGAGCCTGCTCGCGAATGCGGTGTGTCAGATCATGAATGTTGACTGACACACCGCTATCGCGAGCAGGCTCACTCCTACAGGGGGTATGTGTTTGCTTTGGGGATCAGGACAGGAACCCGCCGTCCACATTCAGCGCAACACCCGTGGTGTAGCTCGACGCATCACTGGCCAAGTACAACACCGCACCGGCCATCTCACTCGGATCCGCCACACGCTTGAGCGGGATCTGCGTCAGCGCTTGCTTGAGGATCGCATCGTTCTTCACCAGTGCCGAGGCGAATTTGGTGTCGGTCAGGCCCGGCAGCAGGGCGTTGCAGCGGATGCCGAATTGCGCGCATTCCTTGGCGAAGACTTTGGTCATGTTGATCACCGCCGCTTTGGTCACCGAGTAGATGCCCTGGAAGATCCCCGGCGAAATGCCGTTGATCGACGCCACGTTGATGATGCTGCCGCCACCGTTTTCGCGCATCAGCTTGCCGGCCTCAACCGACATGAAGAAGTAGCCGCGAATGTTCACGTCGACAGTCTTCTGGAACGCGCTCAGATCGGTGTCCAGCACGTTGCAGAACTGTGGGTTGGTCGCGGCATTGTTGACCAGAATGTCGAGGCGGCCGAACTGTTCCTTGATGCCGGCGAATACCTGGCTGATCTGTTCCATTTCACCGATGTGGCACGCCACTGCGGTGGCTTTGCCGCCCGCAGCGATGATCGCATCGGCGACGTGCTGGCAGCCGTCGAGTTTGCGGCTCGAGACGATCACGTGGGCGCCTTGCTGGGCCAACAGTTTGGCGATGGCTTCACCGATGCCACGGCTGGCGCCGGAGACGAAAGCGATTTTGCCGTCGAGGTCGAACAACTGAGTCTTGGACATAAGGGTTCCTGAGTGTGGGCCGTCAGAGGCTCGATTTCGCAATGACTTGCAAGCTCATCTGCTCCAGCAGTTTGTTCATGTGAATGAACTGCGCGAAGCGTTTGTCCTGGGTCTGGCCATGGTAGAAGCGGTAGTAGATCTGCTGCACGATGCCGGCCAGGCGGAACAGGCCGTAGGTGTAGTAGAAGTCGAAATTGTCGATCTGGATGCCCGAACGCTCGGCGTAGTAATCGACGAATTCGCGGCGGGTGAGCATGCCCGGTGCGTGGCTCGGCTGGCGGCGCATCAGTTGCACCGGTGCCGGGTCATCGGCCTGAATCCAATAGGCGAGGGTGTTGCCCAGGTCCATCAGCGGGTCGCCGAGGGTGGTCAGCTCCCAATCCAGCACACCAATGATCTGCATCGGGTTGTGCGGGTCGAGGATGACGTTGTCGAAGCGGTAGTCGTTGTGGACGATGCTTGAGGTCGGGTGGTCGGCCGGCATCTTGTCGTTGAGCCAGGCTTTGACCTTTTCCCAGTGCGGCGCGTCGGGCGTCAGGGCCTTCTCGTAACGCTCGCTCCAGCCTTTGATCTGGCGCGCGACATAGCCTTCCGGTTTGCCCAGGTCGCCGAGGCCACAGGCGTTGTAATCGACGCGGTGCAGTTCGACGAAGCGATCGATGAAGCTTTTGCACAGCGCTTCGGTTTTTGCCGAGTCGAGGCCCAGTTCCGGCGGCAGTTCCGAGCGCAGGATGATCCCTTTGACCCGCTCCATCACATAGAACTCGGCGCCGATCACCGATTCGTCGGTGCAGTGCACGTAGGCTTTCGGGCAATACGGGAAGCCGTCACGCAATTGATTGAGGATGCGGAATTCACGGCCCATGTCGTGGGCGGATTTGGCCTTGTGGCCGAACGGCGGACGGCGCAGGACGAATTCCTGTTCCGGGTATTCCAGCAGGTAGGTCAGGTTCGACGCACCGCCGGGGAACTGGCTGATCGCAGGTGTGCCGCTGAGGCCTGGAATGTGCGCCTTGAGGTACGGATCGATCAGGCTGGCATCGAGTTCTTCGCCAGAGCGGATACGGGTGGACTGGTCAGTAAGCGCCATGCTTATCCCTTCTGCTTATTTTGGAGGCCAGACATCATTGGCTAATCTAATGGCGCGCCCGATTGCTCACAAGCGCGATGCGGTCTTATAGGTTAGCGTGTTGCCGGATAATCACCTTTGAGAATGTGCGCGAAGGGCCGCGGCAGACTAAGGTTTAGCGGGTATGCCATGGGCAAAAGGAGCGTTGAAATGGGCTGTCCGCAAGTCTGTGCCACGGCCACGTTGCAATGCAGTTTCGGCGCCGCGCCGTCGATGCTCAACGTGTTGCCGGTCAATCGCACGCTGACTGGCGGGATGCCGGCGGCGAACATCATGGATCACATCCCGCTGGTCAATATCCTGCCGTTCGGTGTGTGCATGAGCATGGCTAACCCGATGGTCGCCGCCGCGACCGCTGCCGCGTTGGGGGTGTTGACGCCGATGCCGTGTATACCGGCGACGGCCACGCCGTGGATCCCGGGCGGGGCGCCGACGTTGTTGCTGGGCGGGATGCCGGCGATCGATGCCAACTCGACGTTGATGTGCAACTGGGCGGGGGTGATCAAGATTGTCGTGCCGGGGCAGATGCAGATGCTGATTCCCTGAACCGTTGAACCCTCACCCCAGCCCTCTCCCGGAGGGAGAGGGGGCCGACCGAGGTGTCTTGCGCTGTACATCGACCTGAACGACCGAGTCGATTATTAGCTCTGCGCATCGAACCGAGTTGATTTTGGATTCAGCGCATATCCTTCACGTCGGTGAACCTCTTCAATCTCCCCCAATCGGTCCCCTCTCCCTCTGGGAGAGGGCTAGGGTGAGGGGCTCTTCAAGGTTCTCAGGCCTGCTGCGGATCCGCCCACTGCCGATACCACCAGCGCACCCGCGAAATCGGCTTGCCATCCGCCCCCAGCGGCCGCCCGTCCTCGGCAAACCCTTGTTCCGGCTCCAGCAATTGCCCGTTCACATAGCGCGCTTCCAGCGCCGGCTTGCCATTGGGATGAAAGCGCTGATAACGCCCCTCACGTACGCCATCGCGATAGAACTCAGCCTCCGCCACCTGGCCATCAGGGAAATAGTTGAACGCTTCGCCATGCAGCAGCCCGCGTCGATACGTCGCCTTACGCTGTAAAAATCCCTCCGGAGCGTAAAAACTCGCCACGCCCTGCAGTTTGTCGCGCACAAAGGGCATTTGCGCCGAGACCTTGCCGTTGGGGTGATAAAGCAGCGATGTGCCTTGCAGCTCACCCTGGCTGTAATGCAGATCGGCTTGTTTGTGCCCGTCATCCTTGATGTTCAACGCGCCATCGAGTTGACCGTCCTGCAAACGTCCCTTGAGCTGCTTGTCATCCTGCTGCAGATCCAGTGGTGTGATCGCCATGGCTTCTCCTTGTCAGTTGACCTGCACCAGACCGCCCTTGATGGTCAGCATGCCGCCGCCATCCACGGTCTGCGAGGCCGCGCCCTTGTTGGTCAGGCTGATGCCGGCGTCGTTGGTCAGCGTTGTTCCGGCCTTGTTGTCCAGTGACGTGCCGGCCTGATTGGTCAAGGCAGTGCCAGCCTTGTGCGTGATCGAGGTGCTGGCGGACGTCGCCAGATCAGCGCCGCTCTTGATCGTGAAACTACCGCCGCTTTGCAGAGTAAGGGTGCCGCTGACCTTGATCGTCAGGTTGCCATCCACCGTCAGGTTGTAATCGCCGGTGACCTTGTCGGTGTAGTTGCCGCCGGTGCTGTGATTCTGGTCGGCGCCGACTTTCACCGTACGGCTGTCCTTGACATCGAGGCTGTCGCTGCCGGTCTGAATCGTCACGCTGCGTTTGCCTTTCTCCAGCGTCACCGTCTCATCGCCATCCTTGACCGTGCGGGTCCGGGCGTTCTGTACCGTGAGGGTTTCATCGTGACCGACGGTGGCCGCGGTGTCGTTGAGCACGTTGATATTCAGATCCTTCTGCGCCTGCAAAAACACTTCTTCGGCGTCTTTCTTGTCTTCGAAGCGCAACTCGTTGAAGCCACCGCCACCCTTGGAGGACTGGGTTTTAATTCCGGACTGGGTCTGATTGGCCGGCAGCGCATAGGGCAGGGCGTTATCACCGTTGTAGACGCAACCGGTCACCAGCGGCCGATCCGGATCACCGTCGATAAACGTGACGATGACCTCCTGACCGATGCGCGGAATGAACTGCATGCCAAAGCCCTTGCCACTCCACGGCAACACCACGCGCACCCAGCAGGAGCTGGTTTCGTCATTCTTGCCGTCGCGATCCCACGGGAACTGCAGCTTGATCCGGCCGTATTCGTCGGTCCAGATTTCCTCGCCGGATTTGCCCACGACAATGGCCGTCTGCGGATGCATGCGCGGCTTTGGCGTCATACGTTGCGGACGAAACGGCGTAGCTTTGGGGATCGCTTCGAAACGGTTGCGATAACTTTCGTGGCTGGCGTCATGGGTGACCCGCGTCACCACCCAATCGATGTTCAGACTGGCATCGTCGTGCCCGTCGAGGGTGAACCAGTGCCCCGGCACCAGCCATCGACAATCGCTTTCACCGACAAAGCGTTTCTCTTCACTGCGCAAGCCGTCGACCCGTTGCTTGGTCAACGCATCGCCGCGCGCCTTGGCGTTGTAGCCGCCCGGATGCTCGTAGATCGAAAGCGGCCCGGCCACAGCTTCGGCCTGGCCGTACAGAGAGGTTGTCGGCGTGGTGAACTCATAATCCGTCGCCCGATATACCCCGGCCACTGCTTGTAAACAGACTTGGCCGGAACGGATGCCATGCAACTCACGTTCGCCCAATCCCTGGCCCAGGTACTTGACCGTCGGCCCGTTGGGGATCGGCACGAAGGCGTCGTTGCTGTCGCCGAGCACCAGCGTGTGTTTGCCGGCGTCATGGGTGAAAAACCAGAAAATCCCTTCCTCTTCGAGCAGCCGAGAGACAAAAGCGAAATCAGTTTCTCCGTACTGCACGCAGTACTCGCGTGGGGTGTAACTGCCGGTCAGCGACAGCTTGAAGTCGGTGAAACCGTGGGCTTTGAAAATCGTCGTGACGATGTCCGAGGTGGCGAGGTTCTGGAAGACGCGGTTGTTGCTGGCTAGTGTCAGCCACCATAGCCATGGCCTGAGCAGAAGCTGATAGCGCTCTGCGGTCGCATCGGCAGGCAACTGGCGTATCTCCGCGACCAGCGCGTCGAACGGGCGCAGTTGTGCGTCATTGTGCAGAGTGGTGGTGACGTGTGTAGCGACGGCTGAAGTCAGGGTGAGGGACGTGCCGTCGTTGAGGCCATTGAGCGTTTGCACGCCTAACATGTTCAGGGCTTCGTCGCCGGACAGTGACTCAGGGTAAAGCGCCGACAGCGAAGTGGCGGTGAGGGAAAGGCTGGTGTTGCTGTCGATGGCGCGCGGCATTAGGCAGCCTTGTTAGAAATTCGGCAGTGGGCCGAAGAGCAGAATTTGCCGATGCACTCGCTCAACCATGACGAGGCATGGGATTTATAAAGAATTGAAGTTCAGATTAGGCAACATTGACATAACCGCTTCAAAATCCTCTTGCTTCTTGAATTGCTTCCACAGGCCGGGGAAGTGGTCATTGGCAGGCTGCAACCAGTTAAACAGCGGACTTTTATAAAAGCAGGTTCCGTCGCTGACGGCTTGCTGCGGGAGATCGCGGGAAGTACCCCATACAACGGCGTGGGGCCTGAGATTTGCCAGGCCTTGAGCGATTGGCTGAAGTTCGCCGATTTCGGTGTGGGTCTCGCCGACTTCGCAAGCAGCGAGCACGATGAAGCAACTGCCACAGTTGCCGATCATATTGTGCAGCCCGGTGTGTCTGTCTCTTTTTACCATCGTGCTGCCGTGTCCAATAATAATGAGCATGCCACCAAATGAATCTCGCCAGCCTAGGGTCGTGGGGGCAACGAGATCACAAATACCGGAGTATTTGGCCCAGAGTTTTTTGGCTGCCTTCTTTCCATCATCGTCGACATACGTCAGAAGTGTGTCTTTCATTGCTACTGCTCCTCAAGGTTTAACCAACGTGCAATTCCGGATTTCTTCACTGATTGTCGATTCAAGGACGTTCATAGGGAGGACCATCTTTCATTTCTATAAAGGACAGATTGGCCCTGTCGCCTGATAGGTTCTTGAGAAATTTTTGCGGTGCGTCATTCCCTTGCAAATTTCCGTATTTTTTAAGAAAAGCGATAGTAAAAGAGTATTTGGGATGGTCAGCGGCCAGTTTGGCAAACTTGGCAGTGCAGCTCGCGGGCCAGCCCGGCAATGAGTGACTTGGTTTTCTGTCACTGGGAATGCAGGGACTGTGGGTGATGTAAATAGTCACATACTTGACGTCCTGTGCCAAAGCGACGGCTGTCTCAAAAAAATCAATGAGAAACTCTTCCGCGTGTCCCTCTTGCACTACGCCTAGCTCATCGAGATTTCCCTCCGCCAGTTCCGCGTCGATGGCAACCTGACGAGCAGCAAGGGCCGCCGGCATTTCAAGCACTGGCACATTGCTGATTTTCAATCGGTCGTACTTGACCAGTTGCGAGCCCGCGTCTTCCTTTGAATCGAACAGAAAGCACGTTTTACATAGCTTATTGTTGTTGTGTTGAAAGGTCAGGAGCGCGTGGATTTTCTTGTTTCCCACATTTCGTTTGTGCAACTCCGCCATGCCTTCGTGAACCGAATTGAACTGTTCCATAGCTGCAGTTACTCCCGTTGCAAAACGGTTGAAAAATATGCTCTAAATGAGGTAGTCAATACCTTCGCAGAGTTTCCAGAATTCGCTGCGTTGATAGGTGAGAACCATTCCATGGGCGGGATCGTAAACAAGATATTGCCCATATTTGTCAATTTCACAAAGCAGGCAACTATGTGCCTGTGTGTTGAACCTTAAAGTAATCATGAAATTGCCGAGTGGTAATGCTTCCTTGAGTTTTTCTTCCTGGAGGTTTTTGCTGTTGTAGCCCCAAAAATTCACAGGGTATCCCAGCTTCTCAGATACGCATTTGAAGTTCCGATTGTCATACCCGCTGCCATTGCTGTCGCCAACCAGTAAAGTGCTGTCGAAGTGTGTTTTCATTTTCGGAAGGTCATATATTTTGGCCTTGGATTTCACGTTAAAGGCCGTAGCTGCACTGGCAACCATGCAGTTGTAGTCGCCTTTTCCTTGAACAATGCGCAGGTGTTCAGGGATGGTGGCAAAACCACGAACGCCAATTTCATAGATAACTTTAGTTGTCAGTCGTCTGAACATTTTTTCCTATCCTTGGTTGTTTGAGCAGTTGCTTTGACATTCAACTGGACATCTGACGGTCTTCATCCTTGATCAATTTCACTCCAACACCCACTCCGCCAACTTCCCCGTCACCTGCGTCATCAACACATTCTCGACATCCCGCGCACCCGCCGCGCTGCACTTGGCGAGCACCGCTTTGACAATCCCTGAATCAAACTCGAATTGCTTGCCGGTCGCAGCCTTGTAACGGCCACGTAGTTTTTCCAGCTTGGCGAGCACAATCCCTTCCAGCGTCGCCTCATCCAGCGGCCGATACGCGACCACGGTCATGCGCGCCAGAAACGCCGGGCGGAAGGCTTGCAGCAAGACCTTATGCAACGCCTCGTTGAAAGCCTCGGAACCCAGTTGTGCAACCGGCGTATCAAGTAAAAGCTCGGCGCCGACATTGCTGGTGGCGAGCATCACGGTGTTCTTGAAGTCCACCACCAACCCGGTGCCGTCCTCCATCAAGCCTTTGTCGAAGACGTTGTAGAAAGCCTCCAGCACATCCGGATGGGCCTTTTCGATCTCATCCAGCAACACCACCGAATACGGTTTGCGCCGCACCGCTTCGGTCAGTACGCCGCCGCTGCCATAACCGACATAACCCGGTGGTGCGCCTTTGAGTTGGCTGACGGTGTGGGCTTCCTGATATTCCGAAAGGTTGATGCTGATCAGATTGCGTTCGCCGCCGTACAACGCATCGGCCAGGGCATAAGCGGTTTCGGTTTTACCGACGCCGGTAGGGCCGACCAGCAGGAACACACCCACTGGTTTTTGCGGATCGGTCAGTCCCGCGCGGTAGGCCTGCAAGCGTTGGGCGATGGTGTTGAGTGCGGTGCTCTGGCCCATCACCCGTTGGCCCATACGCGTGCCGAGTGTGCGCACCGCGTGGGCTTCGTCGGCGAGCATTTTGCCGACGGGGATGCCGGTCCAGCCGGCAATCACGGCGGCGACGGTTTTGGTGTCGACCTGTTCCGGCACCAGTGGATCGTCCTGGCGAATCGCATCGAGTCCGGCCTCAAGGCGCAACAGCTCGGCGGCCAGATGATCGATGCGGCTGTCGGTGGCTTCATCGGGCTTGTCGCTGTCGGCACGTTCGCTCAAGGCCAGCAGTTCGCGCCGGGTATCGAGCAGTTCGCGTACGGCCACGCGCTCTTCGCTCCAGCGGGTTTGCAGTTCGCGAATCGCCTGCACGTTGCTCTTCGACTCACTTTCCAGCAGCGTGATGCGTTCGCGATGGTCCAGCCCGGTGGCCTGTTCGCGGCGCAGGCGTTCGACTTCCTCTTGCAGACTTTGCTGGCGGTGACGCAGGCTTTCCAGCGGCGGCGGCACGTCGTGCTGGCCGAGGGCGACCCGGGCGCACGCGGTGTCGAGCACGCTGATGGCTTTGTCCGGTAATTGGCGGCCGGAAATGTAGCGGTGCGAGAGCTTCACCGCTTCATGAATAGCGGCATCGAGCACCTGTACGCCGTGGTGCTGTTCAAGTTTGGCGGCCACGCCGCGAAGCATTTCCACGGCAGTGATTTCGTCCGGTTCTTCAACCTGCACCAGTTGAAAGCGGCGGGCGAGGGCCGGGTCTTTCTCGAAGTATTTTTTGTACTCCAGCCATGTCGTGGCGGCGAGGGTGCGCAACTCGCCACGGGCCAGCGCCGGTTTCAGCAGGTTGGCCGCATCGCTGCCACCCTCGGCACCACCAGCGCCGATCAGGGTGTGGGCTTCGTCGATGAACAGGATGATCGGTTTGTCGGCACTGCGCACCGCATCGATCACGCCTTTCAAACGCTGTTCGAATTCACCTTTGACCCCCGCGCCGGCCTGCAACAGACCCAGATCCAGCACGCGCAAACTGACTTCCTGCAACGATGGCGGCACGTCGCCGGCGGCAATGCGCAGGGCCAGGCCTTCGACCACGGCGGTTTTGCCCACCCCCGGCGCGCCGACCAGAATCGGGTTGTTTTGCCGGCGGCGCAGCAGAATGTCGATGCATTGGCGAATTTCGCCGTCGCGGCCAACGATCGGATCAATGCGTCCGGCATGGGCGTCGGCGGTGAGATCCTGGGTGTATTGATCGAGTACCGAGTCCTGGCGCGGTGCTGGATTTGCCGATGACACCGCACGCGGGCCGACATGCTCGCGAGAATTTTCCGTCCATTCCAGCAGATTCGCGCGCAGTGCTTCTTTGGGAATCCGCAGTAACGACGAGGCACTGTTGAGCAGCAAACTGCGGCGCTCATCGCGATCAACCAGCGCCAGCAACAGCAACCCGGAACGAATGCTGTCGAGCCCCAACACACTGGCCTGGACCACCGCGTCTTCGAGCAAACCCAAAGTGTGCGACGACAGTGCTGGCGTGCGCGTGCTGCCGGCCTTGAACAGATCCAGCGCCTTGTTGATCTCCGTCGTCAGCGCATCACGTTCGAGGCCGAAACGCGGCAACAGAAAAGCCAAATCCCCCCCCTCGATGTCGAGCAGTTCGAGCAACAGATGTTCGATCTCGACAAAGTGATGGCCGCGCTGCAAGCAGCGCTGGGCGGCGCGTTCGAGAGCGCGACGATTGTCCGGGTTGAGGCGTCCGATCAGGCTGGCCAGTTCCATGTTCAGGTGATCTCCAGCTGACGAAGGCGGGTTTCGATCGTTTGCACGGTGAGGCTGGCCTGACGCTGCAAACCGCCGTTCCAGCTGACCAGGGCCGGCGCCTGTCGACTGAGTTTCAGCGGCACGGCACCGCGGACCCGCAGCACCAGTCTGACCTCCAGATCCGGGCCGAAATACAATGCTGCGAGGCTGGCCAGTGCCGGGTGCGCTTCGCCATCCGGCAAGAAGCATGCGGCCTGCGCCGACGGCAACGGTCCGAGGGTCAGGCGAATGCCGGCATGTTCATCCCAGACCCGGGTGCCGGCCACGGCGCTGCGGCCCAGTTGCAAGTTGCGTCCACCCGGTTTGATCACGCTGCGGCTGGTCGGCGGGATCTGCCGCCAGGCACCCTCGTAGGCGCTCAACTCGACTGGCACGGCAAACTGCTCGCGCACAATCGCGGCGAACCCGGCCAGCGACCGGCGGCCGTCGGCAAACAGCGCGGTGCAGGCCAATACCGCGCAATCGGGCACCGCCTGACGTTCCTGCAAAGCCTTGGGCAGCAAACCGGTCAGCGCGCGCAATTGCGCCTGCACCGGTGACGCCCCCGGTGTGACGAAGCCTAGCGCCACCCGGTGTTTGCGCATCACTTTGTAAAGCAGGCTGAGCAAGCGATGCTGGAACAGATCGAGAAACGCCGCCGGCGCATGATCCTTGGCCCGCGCCCGTTGTTGCAGCCAATCCTGATAAGCGTAGGGGAGTGGGCCGTCAGGGCCGCCGAGACCGAATATCGGCGTGTCGATCGTCAGCGGCTCGCCGGGTTCTTCGTGCAGGGCTTCAAGCTGGCTGATGGCAAACATCGGCGTCAGTGGTCCGCGCAGTTTCACCGCTTCGGCCTGAGGCGAGGTACCGCTGCCGAGGGGTTCGGCCTGAGGTTGCTCGCGTTCCAGCACCAGCAACGCCTGCAACAACTCGAACGCCTGTGGATCGCGGCGCAGACGTTGGCTCAGCGTCAGAGCGACAGAGGCATGCCGGCTTGGGGTTGCCATGCCTTGACCTCCTTGTCGGACTGCATCAGGACGGTGCGCACAAAGCGATTGGCCGTGGCGTACAGGGAAAAGAATTGCGCCAGCACCGCCGAAAACAGCACCGCGCTGCTGCCGACAAAGTGCTGCGGATCGAGCTGCAACTGCACTTCAAGACCATTGCGCCAGCCGCGCCAGGCATCGGCGCCGACATGGCCGATCACGCGTTGGCAATTGAGCTGCAGCAAGCCTTCGATTTGTCGTAAGGCGCTGGCCTCATCACGCAGGTTATGCAGATGCAGAATCTCTTTCAGTGCGTCCAGCGCCTGGGGGCCTTCGACCAGTGACAGGTGATTGAGGGTCAGTTGCGACACCAGTCGCCAGCGCGAATCACCGTCCAGGCGCGGCAGACTTTGCGCGCTCGGCGGGTTGCGCAGGCGTGCCCAGGCAACCGGGCCAGGGCGCTCGAAACCCAGCGGCGTACCGGCCGGCAGACTTTGCGCCAGATGACGGTTGGTGCAGAGCAATTCTGCGGTGAGGCTGTAATCGGGCAGGTCGGTCTGTGGCTCGAAACGGGTGTCGACCACGCTCACCAGCAAATCGCTGCCGAGCCGGTTCGGCGTCATGCCGTTGACCCGCCGCGCATGCCAGTAACGCTGTTGATCGCCGCCGCTGTGCTGGCTGCCGTAATACGCCGGCAGACGCTGCACGCCAGCACTGGAGCTGGCGCGCATGCCGCGAATGCTGTGGATCTCGACGCTGTTTTCGCGGTGGCTGTCGGCGATCAACCGATACTCGCTGCGCGTACCGTCGGGGCGCAGCGGCTCGGAAGTACGCGGGAACAGGTTGATCACCGGTGCGCAGCCCAAGGCGATGTCGCTGGCCTGCAAGTGCACGCGGCTGCCTGGGGCACGGTCGAAAACGATGTACAGATAGAGTGTCTGACTGTCGCTGGAGACACCGCCCAGTGGCAGATCGAAGAAGTGGAATTTGTCCGGGAAAGCAAAGTATTCGGCGAGCAAACGCATGCCCGGATGGACCCCGTCTTCATCCGGCAACAGCGCTTCGTCATCAGCGAAACCGACGATCTTCGGCAGGCCTTTGAGCGCTGTCGGAACGCTGCCCGGCGATCCCGCCAGCACTTGCACCGCATGGGCGCCGAGCAGGTCATACAGGCAGGCATTGACCACCGGTGAGGCCGCCAGATGAATGCGCAATTGCTCGATGCCCAGCGCCGACCATTGGCTTTCACCGCGGCAGCGCAGACTCAGGCGCAATGCCGAACGCGACTGCGCCACACCGGTCAATGCCTGGGCTTCATCGCTGCCGAGCAACAACGCCTCGGTGACTTCGATCGGCCACAAACGCACGGCGGCCGACGTGCGAAAGTGAATGCTTTCACCTTTGCTGGTGGTCACGAACAGCGGCGTGTCACGGGGCAGGGGATAGCCGTCATCGAGATTGCCTTTGCTCGGGTCAGGCTCGAACTGCACGATGGCGCAGGACGGCAGCGGCCGCATCGCCAACGGATATAGTTGTTCGAGCAGTGCATCGCTGAACTCGGCGTAGTCGTCATCGAGGCGTCGTTGCAGGCGTGCGGCGAGCAGGGCGAAACCTTCCAGTAAACGCTCGACGTGCGGATCGGGGCATTCGCCCGGTGACAGCTCCAGACGCCGCGCGACTTTCGGGTAGCGCTCGGCAAACTGACGGCCAGCGTGGCGCAGCCAGGTCAGTTCGCGTTGGTAGTAGTCGAGCAGTTGCGGGTCAATCGAGTCGCTCATGGCGCACCTCCAGCCCTTGGCCACCCGGTTCGATGACGAACGCCACCGGCCAGCGCTGGCGGCCGCTGCGCAACTCACCGAGCAGGCGAATGCTCATTTGCTGCGGGTGCTCGGGCAAGGGATTGACCTGAACGTCGGCCAGCAGCAGGCGCGGCTCAAAATGCGTGATGGCTTCGCGGATGTCCCGCGCCAGCCGCCGACGGTCGTCGCTGCGCTGTTGTTGCAGAGCGCTCCAGTCGGCGATGCCATAGTCGATCACACTGGGTGGCGTGGTCAGCGTGCGCGGGCCTCGTCGCGTATTGAACAAGCGCCCGAGCTCGGCGTGTACCGAGTCGAGCAAGTCCTGCCGATCGAACTCGCGCGCGCCTTCGGCCTCGCTGGACGCGAGGCGTTCGAACAGTGGCGCGCGCATGCCGGTGCCTGCCATGGCCAGAGCGCCGGGTTAGCTGACAAGCTTGTTGGCGGCCATATCCCAGGTCGACGCGGCGGTGCCTTCCTTGGTGCCGTCGTCTTTCTGTGCGGTGAGTTCCCATTTGATCTTGGTGAAGTTCAGCGACACGGTTTCCACCGGTTTGCCGCCGGTGCCGCCGCTGACGCTGACGTTGGACAGCACCACGTTGGTGAGCGTGTAGACGATAAAGGGCATCAACTGCCCGCTGCCTTCGGCGGCGTTGCGGCCGATGGTGATGATGGCTTCGGGGATCGGTTTGCCGGCGCAGCAGTATTCGTTGAGTGACGGGGTCGAGCTGTCGATAAACTTGGTCACGGTGAACTCGCCGACATGGGGTTTGCCGGAGGTGCGTTCCGAGTTGCTGACGTCGTTGGTAACTTGCATCGCCACGTTGTGGCTGTAGGACATGACTTCGATCTTGTCCGCAAAACCTTCGAGCAGGCTGTCGCCTTTGATGTCGCCGCCGAGGTCGAGAATGATTGCATCCATCGCTTGAAACTCCTGAAGGGTGTCGCGCTAGATAGAGAAAACCCCCACCGCAGCGGCGGCGGGGGCAAAGCAGGTCAGGCAGCAACCGGTGGCGGCAACGTCGCCACCAGGCGGATCGACGCGGTCAGCTCTTCGAGCTGGAAGTGCGGCCGCAGGAACACCGTCGCCCGGTAGGCGCCAGGCTTGCCGGCGACTTCGGTGACGTCCACCCGTGCTTCACGCAACGGGTACTGCGCCTTGATTTCCTGCGGCGCGTTGTCGTTGATCAGCACGTAGTCGGCGATCCAGTTGTTGAGGTAGGTCTGCACGTTGTCGCGAGTCATGAAACTGCCGACCTTGTCGCGCATGATCACCTTCAGGTAGTGGGCGAAACGCGAGGCTGCGAGCACGTACGGCAACATCGCCGAAATGCGCGCGTTGGCGTTGGCCTCGTTGGTGTTGTAGACCTTGGATTTATTGGTGGTCTGGCCGCCGAAGAACACCGCCACATCGCTGTTTTTCTTGTGGCACAGGGCGATGAAACCGAGGTCGTTAAGTTCTTTTTCGCGGCGGTCAGTGATCGCCACCTCGGTCGGGCATTTCAGCGACAAATCGCCGGAGCTGGTGCGGAAGGTATGCGCTGGCAGACCTTCCACCGCGCCGCCGCCTTCAGCGCCACGAATCGCCGCGCACCAGCCGTACTTGGCGAACGCTTCGGTGATGCGTTGCGACAGCGCCCACGCGGCGTTGCCCCACAGGTATTTGCTGTGGTCGGTGCCGTTGACGTCTTCGACGTAGTTGATGCCTTCCACTGGCGAGGTGTCGGGGCCGTAGGGCAGACGCAGGAGGAAATGCGGCAGCACCAGCGAGACGTAGCGCGAATCTTCGCTCTCACGGAACGAGCGCCACTTGATCAGCTCCTGGCTCTCGAACACCTTCGACAGATCACGCGGCACCGCCAGTTCGGTGAAGCTGTTCATGTCGAACAGGCGCGGGCTGGCGGCGGCAATGAACGGCGCATGCGCAGCGGCGGCAACGTTCGACAGCTTCTCCAGCAGGCCGATGTCCTGCGGGTGGCGGCCGAAGGTGTAGTCACCGACCAACAGGCTGAACGGATGGCCACCGAAGGTGCCGTATTCCTCTTCATAGATCTTCTTGAACAGTGCGCTCTGGTCGAACTCGACGGCTTTCTCCAGGTCGTTCTGCAACTCTTTCTGCGTGACGTTGAGCAGGCGCAGTTTCAGCCGGGTGCTGGTTTCGGTGTTCTGCACCAGCAGGTGCAGACCGCGCCACGAGGCTTCGAGTTTTTGCAGGTCGGGGTGGTGCAGGACCTCGTTGAGCTGGGCGCTGATCAGTTCGTCGATCTGGCTGATACGGTCGTTGATCATCGCCACGGTGTCCTTGTCGATGGCCATGCCTTCGTCGAGGACCTGGGTGGCGAATTCCGCGAGCATGTCGCGAGCGTAATCCTGCTGACTGTCATCGTGGGCCATGCGGCCGTCGAGAATGATCTGGTCGAGCAGGGAAAGTGTCTCGGTCGTACTGTCGCTGGCTTGTTTCTGAGCTGAAGCGGGCATGGCGAATTCTCCCCTCGATTAAGTGGACGATCAGGCTTGCGGTTCGGCCGGCGCCTCGGCATCAGCTGCCGGGGTAGCGGTGTCTGGGCGGGCCGATTTGATTTCCTGCAGGCCTTCGGTGTTGGCGATGACATCGCGCAACAGCTTGTCCAGGTCATCGTTGCCGTCGAGTTTGGTCAGCAGGTCGCGCAGGCGCTGGCGGGCCTCGAACAGGCGCCGCAGCGGCGTGACTTGCTCCACCACCTTGACCGGGTCGAAGTCGTCGATGTGTTTGAAGTTGAGTTCGATATTGAGCTTGCTGTCGTCGCCGCTGAGGGTGTTGTTGACCTGCAGCGTGGCGCGCGGGCTGATCGAGGCGAGCACTTCGTTGAAGTTGTCACGGTCGATTTCGGTGAAACGCCGCTCGGTCAGTTTTGCCAATGGCTCAAGCGGTTTGCCGGAGAGGTCGGCGAGAATCCCGACCACCAGCGGCAACTCCTTTTTCTCGATGGCGTTGCCGATTTCGACGTCGTAGGTGATTTGCACTCGGGGCGGGCGCACCCGGTCGAGCTTGTGTTGAGTACTTTCTGCCATGTCGGCGGACTCCGATGCGATGAGCGGGCGCAATGCATCGGGGTGGCCCGTTCATCGCTTTCCCTTGCTGGACCGTAGGTTAGAAAGGGAGGCAGATGACCTGTCGTTCCTTTGACAAACCTTCCTCATTCGGCTGTAGGAACCGAACTACCCAAGACGCTAGAACAGGTCTATAAAAATGCAAGCAAAAACATTTTTGGACAGGTTCGCGAAAAGGAAAATTCATTTTGCGTAGACGACTTTTTCTAACATTGCTGTTTGCGTCCCTGGCCGGTTGCTCGCTCTTCGGGCCGAAGGTGGACCTCGATAGCCTGACCCTCGACGTCGCGCCGAAAGCCAACGACGACACGCCGATTGCCGTGGACTTCATTGCGGTCGTCGACCCTGATCTGCTCAAGCAACTGTCCGGCATCAGTGCCAGTCAGTGGTTCGCCGAACGCGAGCAGTACCAGCGCGACTATCGCCAGCTGATGAGCGTGTGGGGACTGGAGCTGGTGCCGGGGCAATTCATCGACCGTCAACCCTTCCCGTTAGGGGGCAAGAAGGCCGCTGGACTTTTGGTTTTCGCCAGCTATACCACACCCGGAGCACACCGCTTGCGCCTCGACGATCAGAGTGAGGCGTGGCTGAAATTCGACAGCCGCGAGATGAGCCTGGTCAACACCGAACACTGACACACCACCGCTGCCGCCGGATTGCGGCCTTGTCGAAGGGAGTCGTATGAGTCTGCTACCTGACGCGGTTTGCTGGCACGAAGGCATGCAATTGCTGCCACAGCATTTTCAGTTGCAAGGGCTGCGAGCCGAAGCGCTCGGCGCGCATCTGGCGCAAGCCTGCAATCCGTGGTTCTGGGGTGTCAGCCATATGGAGTTCGATCCTTCGGCGCTGAGCGCTGGCGTGGTGCGCGTCTTGTCGCTGCAAGGGACGATGCCCGACGGCTTGCCGGTGGATTTGCAGGCCGGGATCGGGCCGGCACTGGAACTGGATGTCAGTGCGCTGATCGATGCCACCGACGATGCCACTGTCACTGTGTACCTGGCGATCAGCCCGATGTGGCGGGCCGGGCAGTTGCTGCCGCTCAAGGGCCGCTTGCAGTCGGTGGTGGGTGACGCACTGCCGGATCTCACCAGTGGTGAATTTCCTGAGTCGATCACCGTGTGGCGCCCCAATCCACGCCTGTGCACGCAACAGAACAAGGCCGATTCGATCTGTCTGCCGCTGCTGAAAATCCGCAAGGAGGGCGGTGGTTTCCTGCCGCTGTCTTATACCCCACCGACGCCTACTCTGTTGCCGGAATCGGCGCTCGGTCGACGCGTCGCCGGCCTCTGTGCGCGGGCACGGGAAAAGTGCCTGTTTCTCGGCGGCCGTTTGCGACAGGCGCAGCAGGCCGGCAATCAGGACGACGCGCTGGAAATCCGTCGGCAGTTGACCGCGCTGTGGGTTCGCCTGCCGGAAGTCGAAGGCGCGCTGAACAGCCGCATCGCCCATCCGCAAGCGCTGTATGTGCACCTGCTCGGACTGGCGGGCGCGTGGTCGGCGCTGGATCCGCTGGCCGGCGTGCCGGCGTTTGCCCCGCTGGATTTTGTCGAATTGCAGCGCGGTTATGACGCGGTGCTGCAATGGCTGGAAACCACCCTCGAACTGATTCGCGCCGGCTACCGCAGCCTGCCGTTCGAACGTGGTGAGCAGAGTTTTTCGATTCAACTGCCGGACGAGCAGCCGAGTCAGCGTCTGGTCATCGGTCTGCGCATGCCCAACGGTGCCAGCGAGCAAGCCGCGATCGACTGGTTGCGCGGCGCGATCATCGCTTCGGCGCCGCACATCGCGCTGCTCAGTCGTCAGCGCATGAGCGGTTTGTCCCATCAGGCCATGAGCCGCAGCGAACAGGTGGCCTATAGCGTCGGCGAGGACACCCGGCTGTTTGTGCTGACTGCAGAAGGCACGTGGTTCGACGCGCAACTGCCGCTGATGATCGCCGCACCGGCGGCGAAGTTGACCAGCAGTCCGTGGCAAGTGGTGCTGTTTGTCGCCCAGAACAGTGAAAGCGCCTGATCACACAAGGAACGCCGTATGTCGCAAGGAAGTGCCGCAAGCCTTGGGTTGCAGGACGCACCGTTGAGCAGCGCGTTCCGCCAGACGTGGCAGCAATGGCAACAGGACTGGGTGCAATTGCCCAAGGACAGCGAGGACGAAGCGGCGCTGGTGGAGACCGTTGTCGAACTCTCGACACAGGCTTCGCAGCGATTGTGGCGCACCGCTTATGCGCGGGTCGGCGATTCGGCGACCGAGCAGGTCAAGGCACTGGTGTATGCATTCGTCGCGCTGGTCGATGAAACCCTGCTGTTCACACCATGGCCCGGGCAGTCGGCGTGGCAGGACAAACCCTTGGAGTCGCGTCTGTATTCCAGTCGTCAGGCCGGCGAACAAGTGCCGGCGGCGATTCAAACCTTGCTCGACGAGCAGCAACCGACCACCCGCGATCTGGCCAATGTCTATCTGCAGTGTCTGATCCTCGGCTTCCACGGGCGTCTGCGTGGCGAACACAGCCAGGCGCAACTGGAGAAGTGGCGGTTGGCGCTGTACACCTTCGCCTGGCAGGACGATGCCAGTTACGCCGATGTCAGTCAGCGCCTGGTGCAGCCGTCGCTGACCCCGCCATTGCAACTGCCGGTGCGCACGGGACTGCCGGATGGCTTTCGCCTGGCGCTGGGGATTCTGGCGATGGTGCTGTTGCTGACCGGGCTTGGCCAGTTCCTCTGGCGTGACATTCGTTCGGAGCTGGACCCGGTGCTGCAGATCATCGATTCGGTGGCGCCAGCGGAGCAAGACTCATGAGTACCCTGACGATGGTCGTGTGGGGTGTCGCGCTGCTGCTGGTCGTGGTGATCATTGCGCTGGCGGTGTGGTGGTTGCGCACTCAGAGCGGCGCCGCTATCCGCAGTTTCTACGCAGCCGTGCGACAAATGGAGCAGGAGCAGGGCAGTCACGATCGCTATCAGATGCCATGGCTGCTGATGCTCGGCGACGAAACCCAGGGCACGCAACTGGTCAGTGAATGGCGTCTGCAACCGACCGACAAACCGGCGTGGTTCGGCCGCTGGTGGTCGGACCCGGAAGGCGCCGTGCTGGTGGTGCCGCAGGCGTTGTTTCTGCCCGACGACGGCATGCATTTGCAGCGTGGCGGCTGGTGGCGGTTGCTCGGTTTGATCCTGCGGATGCGCAGCAAACGGCCGCTGGACGGGGTGGTCTGGCTGGTGCCGGTCAGTCGCTTGAGTAATCTCGAACAGGCTGCCAGCCTAGGACTGGCGGCACGCCGGCGCTTCATCGATCTGCTGCAACGTTTTGGCCTGAGTGTGCCGGTGTACGTAATCATCACCGGGCTTGAAGAGTTGCCGGGCTTCCAGGAACTGATCAGCGCGCTGCCCGACGAGGCCCGCGAACGTACCCTTGGCTGGTCGTCGCCTTATTCACGCGATGCGGTTTGGCAAGGGCAATGGAGCGATCAGGCGCTCGATCGCATCCATCGCGCTGTGGCGGAAGCGATCATCGAAATCGGCACCTTGTCCGGCCAGTTGAGCGCCGATCTGTACGCCTTGCCGGAGCGTCTGGAAACCTTGCGGCGTGGTTTGCAGAGTGTTCTGGAGCCGGTGTTTCAAGGTAACGCCCAGGGTGAAGCACCGTGTTTTCGCGGTGTCTATTTCAGCGCCAGTCAGGCCTCGGAGGATGCCAAGGATGGATTTTCCGCTGATGACAGCGGCTTGCAGCAAAGCGTCTTTGTGCGCCAGTTGTGGCGCCAGCGTCTGGTCGGCGAGCGCGGACTGGCGCAAGGCGTGCCGCGTCTGTTGCGCTTGCGTCAGCGTTGGCAGCGGCTGACGGCCGGCGTGGCGCTGGTGGTCGGGGTGATCTGGGCGGTGGCGATGCTTTGGGTCTGGCAGGTGTCGGTCAAGGATGCCCACGAACTGGCGCGGCAGATGCAAGGCGCGCAAAAGGGCTACGTGGCGATCAGCGACGAGGCGCAGCGGGTCGACTCGACCCGACGCAACGTGCAGACCTTCTGGCGCGTGCTCGAGCGTGCGCCGCACTGGAACTATGTTTCTCTGGTGTTTCCGACGTCGTGGTTTTCCTCGCTGGACAATCAGCTTGAGCAGCAAGTCTTGCAGTCCACCCAGCGCCACATCATGGTGCCGCTGCATGACCTGTTGAGCGCGCAACTGGCACAGATCAAGGCAATCCGCAGCACCGACCGGCGCAGCAGTGTCGAAAGCGACGACCCGGCGCAGTGGCAGAACTATCTGAAGGCGAACGATCTGGTGGATCGGGCCTTGCGTCTGGAACAGCAGAACCAGTTGTTCAATCAAGTGCAGAACAACCCGCGCGCGCCCCTGGACGACCTGGTGCAATTGAGCAACAACGCGCTGTCACTGAACCTCAACACGGGCACCTTGCCGTATGCGGCGTTCTACAATCGGCTGCTCGTGGCCGGGGAAGACGGCAGCTTGCAGGCACTGGATCTGAGCGTCGACCGACCGCAGATCGTCAGCAACTTTTCCGGGTTGATGCAGCGCTGGCTGGATCAATATTTCCTCGCCGACAACTTTGTCAGCAAGGCTGGCTACCTCAAATTGCATCTGGATCAACTGCAAGCCGGCAGTGGCAACAGCCTGCGGGAGCTGGAAGACCTGACCGCGCTGGTCGACGATCTGCAAGCGGCGATTGCCCTGACCAATTCGACGTGGAGTCGCGGCAAAGGCCAGGAATTGGTGCCGGGTTATGGTGACTTCCTCGCCAAAGTGGGCAAGAGCACATTGTTGGGCGTGCAAGTCCAACAAGACCTCGACACGCAAGCGTCACGCTTGCAGCAGAGCTTTCGCGATCAGTGGATCGCCCAGATCGGCTCGCGGGACAACCTGCTGGTGCAACAAGTCAGCGGGCAACTGGCCTTGCAGGAACAAGTGATCAAGCTGGATAACGCGATACAGGCGCTGTTCAAGCGTGAATTCGTTTCGGTTGCTCTGCGCGACAGTGAAGACAACGTCAACCTGCAAGGCCAGACCGTAGACGGCGATGATCTCAATGAGTCGC
The DNA here is from genome assembly GCF_059429415.1 of Pseudomonas sp. CH61. Taxonomy (NCBI): domain Bacteria; kingdom Pseudomonadati; phylum Pseudomonadota; class Gammaproteobacteria; order Pseudomonadales; family Pseudomonadaceae; genus Pseudomonas; species Pseudomonas sp. CH61. The sequence continues at coordinate 1,727,310 of NZ_CM182098.1, forward strand.
TGAAGTATTTCGCCGACTACAACAGCTACGTCGCTGAAGAGCTGCCGCGCATTCCGCCGGCCTATCGGATTGCCCTGCTCAAAACCGCCGAACGCGCCGCCGCTCAGGCGATGTGGCTAAGCCTCAAGGATCACAACGACCAAGCGCATCCTTACGCCGTGTTCAACGTCCAGGCCGAGCAAGCCATGGCCCTGCAGAAGGCGTTTGTCGAGGTGCACCGCGCGGATCTCTCCACACGCCTGCAAGCGGCCCTCAACCGCCGCGCCATGGCGCAGATTACCGGGGGGCTGGAAGACATCACCGCACAGCCGATGTTCGGCGGCCGTACCGAAATCAGTCAGTGGGACGGTTCGAAAAACCTCGGCCTGCAATTGTTTGGCGCCAGTGATGTGCAGGACCTGAAGCTGAGCCTCAAGCAGCAGTTCAACACCATGCTCGGCATCACTGAGCGGCGCACGTCTTCGTTACAGTGGTTGACGACACAGCAAGCCAATCTCTCGGCGCTGGATTACGAACGCGTGACGCAGTTCAGCGCGCTGAACGATGAACTGCGTAAATACAAGGAAGCCAATCCGGCCAGCTCGCCAGCGCAGATCGAACAACTGGTCAGCCGCGATTTCATCGAAATGGACGTCAATTCCTGCCTGCAAATGTTGCAGACCGCCAACCTTGCCGGTGGGCGCGGCACCCTGGCGATGCGCGCGGTCGAGCTGCAACAGGAAGCCATGCAGCGTTGTCAGCAGTTGCAAGTGCAACAGGCGGCGGCCGCGTGGAATGAGCTGGCCAACTACTTCAATCAGTACCTCGCTGACCGGTTTCCATTCGCCAACGGCGTGCAGATGCCGGATGCCGAACCGGCGCGGGTTCAGTATTTGCTGGAGTTGATCGATAAACGCCTGCCGGTCGCCCAGGCCGGACTGGCCACGAATCAGACGCCGGAACGCGTCGCCGCTGAAGACTTTCTCAATCGTTTGAAGCAGGCCAGCACCTGGCTGACGCCGCTGTTCGTGCGCGACAAGAGCGGCATCCTCGGCGTCGAGCTCGACGTGCGCTGGCGCACCGATCGCGATAATGAACAGGGTGCCGATCAAGTGATTGCCTGGGGGTTGCTCGCCGGCAATCAGCAGATCAACTACCCGGTCGCGGCCGAGCAGCCGAGTCTGCGCTGGATGCTCGGCCAGCCGATTCGCCTGACCCTGCGCTGGGCGCGCAACGGCAAGGAACGTCCGGTCAATGATCCGCTGCAACCGAATCTGGTGGTGCGTGACCTGGAGGCCGGTTGGGAATACGGCGGGCCATGGTCGTTGCTGCGGATGATGCGTGCGCACTTCTCGGTGCAGCGTCAGCCGAGCATGGATTACACCGATTTCCCGCTGACCCTGCGCCTGCCCGTGACCGCGTCGGCCAACAGCGTCACCAGCGAATTCACGCGGATGTTCGTGCGCCTGTCATTGATGAGCCAGGGTTCGAAATTGCCGCTGTCGATTGCACCGTTGCCCACCCGTGCGCCGCGCTCACCGTTTCAGGTGACCGGCAGCACTGTCGCCCTTGAATCGCAGAAGGAGGGCTTGTGAGCCTGCCATCGACCGCTGTGCCAGACCTGATTGATCAACTGCTCGCGCCGATCAGCGCGGATGCGCCGTGCGGCGTCGATTTGCGTTATGAGCGTGAGTTCGATCAGTTGCGCGACTTGCGCCGCGAGGATGATGCAAGCCTGCCGACCGGGGTCTGGCAGTCGACACTGAAGCGGGCGAACTGGCCGGAGGTCGAGAAACTCACCACTGCTTTATTGCTCGAACGCAGCAAGGACTTGATGCTCAGCGCCTGGCTCGGCGAAGCGTGGCTGCACCTGCAAGCGCTGGACGGATTGCCCGGCAGCCTCGCGCTGATCGCCGGTTTGTGTGAGCGCTTCCCTGAACACTTGCACCCGCAAGCCGAGGAGGGCGATCAGTCGTGGCGCGTGATTCCGCTGGAATGGCTGGTGCGTCGCTACAGTGAAGTGTTGCTCACTCGCGTGCCGCTGTTCGGCACTCGCAACAGCGATTTCGAAGCTTATACCCTGGAAGTCTGGCGGCGTTTGCAGATTCAACAGGTGCAGGTCAACGACAGCAAGAATGCCAAAAACTCGGCAGAAACTGCACGCAATGAACAGAAAAAACTCAGCGACCAGATCCGTGCCACACCGCTGGCATTCTGGCTGCGCACCCAGGGCAATCTGCTGTTGAGCCTGCAACACCTGCAACGGCTCGACAGCTGGAGCAATGCTTATCTGGGTGAGCAAGGCCCGGGATTACGGCCCTTGCAGGACATCACTCAAGCGTTGCTGAAGCTGGTTCAGGAGTTTATCGCCATGCACCCACAACAACCGGCGCCGCCCGTGCCCGTGGTCGAAGCCACTGCAATCATGACGCAGCCTGAAGAGCCTGCGCCGGTTGCTCAGGTGTTTCGCGAGCCGGCCAATCGTGAGGAGGCCTATCGACAATTGCTGCTGATCGCCGAATACCTGGCCCGCACCGAACCCCACAGCCCGGTGCCGTATCTGATCCGCCGGGGAGTCGAGTGGGGCAACAAACCGCTGAGCGAGTTACTCGGTGAGCTGATCAGTGCCGACGCCGAATCGCGGCGTTTATGGACGTTGCTCGGCGTGCTTTAGTGCACACGCTGGTTGTTGAGTTTCGGTGGCAGCGCGATGGGCGTCAGCACGGGCTCGCCTGAGAAGAACGCCACGAGGTTTTTGCCTACCAGTTCGACCGTGCCTTGCGTCGCTTCCGGTGACAGGCCGGCGACGTGTGGCGTCAGCAGCACGTTGCTCAGGGTTTTCAGCGCATCCGGCACTTGTGGCTCGTGGTCGAACACATCGAGTGCGGCGCCGGCGATTCTGCGTTGTTCAAGCGCAGTGATCAGATCCGCCGTAGCGATGACGCTGGCGCGGGCAATGTTGACGATGAAGCCTTTCGGCCCGAGCGCATCGAGCACCGCGCGGGTGACCAGATGTTGGGTGCCAATGCCACCGGGCGTGGCGACAATCAGAAAGTCCGAAGCCCGGGCCAGTTCGGTCGGCGTCGAGCAGAACGCATAAGGCACATCGCTACGCACCTGGCGGCTGTGGTAGCTGATTTCCATGTCGAAGCCGAGGCTCGCACGTTTGGCGATCGCCAACCCGACGGCGCCCAGCCCGAGGATCCCCAGGCGTTTGCCGGCCAGCGACGGGCGCATGATCTTCGGCCATTCACCCCGGCGTACGGCGGCATCACACCGCGGGATATCCCGGACCAGTGCCAACAACATCGCCATCGCATGGTCAGCCACCGACGAGGCGTTGACCCCGGCGCCGTTGGTGACGGTAATGCCACGGTTGCTGGCGGCTTGCAGGTCGACCTGTTCGTAGCCGGCGCCGATGACGGTAATGATCTTCAACGCGGGCAGGGCGGCGATCTCTTCCGCCGTGAGGCCCAGCGGACCGCGGGTCAGCACCGCATCGATACGGCTGCCTTGGGAGGCAATGGCGTGCGCACGTTCGGCGGGTGTGGGGGCGAGAATCAGGTGGAAGCCCTGATGTTCGAGGATCGGCAAATAGTCATTGATGGTTTCAACCAGTACCAGAACGGTTGCGGGCATTGCGCGGCTCCTGTGAACGTCGGCGGGTTGGTCGCGAAAGTCGTTTCAGAGTGCTGAATCCGCAGCGACTTGGCAATCGTTGTCATTCGCGCAGTGGTGCGTTGATTCTGGACGGCTTCGGACAAGAAGCAAGGCTGGCAGCACACCGGTGATCCGGTGTGCTGCCGACATCATTGAGCCGCTTGGGCTTTGGCTTGCTCAGCCATCGCGATCGGCTTGAAATCGTAGGTCGGATAGAACTCGGTGCGGTAGCTGCCCCAAGCAGTGTTTTCCAGTGCAAGATTCACTTCCGCCAGACGCGAGACAGGAAAGCGCACGGTCACGACCTGGCCGATACCCATCATGATGTTCCAGCTCACCACCTCGACTCCGGCCGGGGGAAAGGTTTTATGGAAACCCTGTTGCGCGAGCTGGGCCTTGAGTTCACTTAATGGTCGGGTTTGATCATGCTTCAGAAACACAGTCAGCATCATCGCGTTGTCGGCAGTGGCGACGGCATTTTTTGCGGGTTGGGTAGCGGTTTGTGCGCTGACCCCGGCGCAATAGACGGAAGAAATCAGTAACGCCGACATCAGCAGGTTTTTAAGTGATTTTTGCATATTGAACTCCTGGTTTTATTATTTGATGACGGACCTGGTTTCTATCGTTCCGGTATAGGGCTCGTGAACGACATGAATGCGAACGAGAGGGTTATTGTCGACCATGTCGCGGGGTACTTCCCGAGAGTAAGTGAATTCGCGGTTGTTCAATGTTTCCAGACGTCTGACCCATGTTCTGGTCGGGCCGATATCCGGCACAAGAATGTGCTGTTGCTGATCGCCGGTGACAAAGAAATAACCGCCGCCGCCGTTGTTGTACTTTGATTCGCCGGTATCGGTGTAAAAGAACTCGTATCGATTACGCTCGGGATCCCAGGTCGATATGCCAACGACGCCGGGGTACTTCGCTTTGACGTCGGTTTCAGGGGCGCCGTCGAGGTAGACCTTGGTGGTCAGCCATCGGGGCGAAGAAGCCAGCTCGCGGACGTCGGCGTTGGCGCTGGCGAGCGGGGCAAGCAGTGCGGCCAACAACAGGCCGGTCATCATGTTCTTCTGCATGCTGTGTCCTCTTGATCACACTTTAATTGCTGGTCGTTAAACTTCAGGGCGATAAAAATATAGACCTGCCGCGGAATATTGTTCAATGGCTGGGTAGTTGTTTGTAACAAATGGCTGGCATTCGGCTTTAAGTAATATTTTGTTGTTGGTTTTTTTTGGCTGTTTAGGCTGTAGGAATATTCTGAAAAGTTGGTGTTTGATTTGCTTGTTTGTTGGTGTTGTCTGTAGTTGAAGTCGCTGGCACCCTTAATTAATTACACGATGCTGTAGGACAGAGGATGCCGTAACAAATGTCTGGTTGACGCAACCGCAGCAAGTCAAGTTGCGTCAACTTCAGAGTGGATTTCCTTAGAACGTCACTTCAGCGCTGTCGATCAATCGTGCAAAGGCGGCACCGAGCGTAGCGTTGTGATGTTTGATGATTGCTTCGGCCGATAGCTCGGTTGTGTCCATGCAGGTGTGGGCGTCGGTGACCAGCAGTGGTCTGAAGCCCAGATCGGCAGCGCTGCGACAGGTGCTGTCGATGCAAAACTGGCTTTTCATACCGACCACATAGAGCTCTTCTACCTGTGCGGCTTTGAGTTGCTGCGCAAGGTCAGTGCCATGGAAAGCATCGGGACGGGATTTGTCGAAGAGGGTGTCGATGTCTGCGTCCAGCTCAAGCGCTGGCAGTAATTGCCAGAAAGGACTGCCAGCGGCAATCGGTGAGCCGTCCGGGCCGGTGTGGCGCACGGCAAAGATCGGCACTTGAGTCGCGCGGGCCTGAGCGACCAGGCGCTGGATGTTGGCCAGAACCCGTTCGCCCTGGTAGGGCTTTTCCGGTCCGTGGAACAGACCAACCTGCATATCGATGATCAACAGTGCTGCGGGCATGGTGTTTCTCCTTGGGGGCTGCAGATGCCGCACGGACGGGAGAAACAACAAGGCCCCGTCCATTGCTGGCGGGGCCTTGGGTTTGCTGCGCTGGGTTTACCTCAGGCAGAAACACCACGACCCGCCGGTGGCGGTCGTGGTGGTACGGGTGAGTTGCAGCGCGCGAATGTTCATGGGGCCGATCATGCTGGCACCGATGCCGGGCTGTCAATCACCCGCTCAAGTGACGTATTGCGCAATGCCGTTACCGAATGACCAGTTCTCTTTTTTCACCTCCACCAGATTGATGAAGACGTCTTCCAGGCGCACCGCCAGTTGGGTGTGCAGGCTTTCGGCGATGGTTTTGAACAGCAACTGTTTCTTCTCTATCGAGCGCCCTTCGCTGATGGTGATCTGAATGAACACCACGCCATCACTGCGCTGGATCCCCAGATACTGCGGGTCGTAAACGAGGTGCTGACTGTCGTGCTCGGTGAGGATCTGGAAGTTGTCGTGCTCGGGCACATCGATACAACTGCGCAGGGCAGCGTAGATGTGCTCGCCGATACGTTTGGCGAAAGTGGGGTCGGGGTTTTGCTGGATATCGACGCGAACCAGTGGCATGGGAAGGCTCCGCAGGGCAGGGGATTCATCTCACGCTAGATCAAGTGGGCCAAATTGAAAGAATAGGGCGCTTGATCTCTGCGCATTACCTAAAAGTCTCTATTTGAGGCGACCTACCTGATCTGAGGAATTTACCTACGAAACCGCCAGACTCGTCTGCTACCTGGCAAGTGATGAATGCGAAATCATCAGGATCCAAAGCAGCCTGTTCAGTCACTGCCAACAGCCAAGGAAGGCAAATGCTTCAGAATGATCGGGAAAATCTGGAACTCGAAAGGCTACAAAACGAATCACGCAAGCTCATTGTCGAGAGACGCAAGCTTATGGCTGAGGAAAACAAACTAAAGCGAGAGAGATTCTGGTACCCGGTAGCAGTAGGCACGGGGCTGCTAACTGCGATTACTGCTGTATTCGGAATGTTGACCAGGTTTTAAATGAAGCGCTTCACCCATCATGGTTTGCGATCAGGCGTACCGGCTGCTCAATAACGTTTTACATAACAGATTGGTCTCGCGACTTAGCAAAGGACGTTAAATATGTACAGAGAAGACCCTGAAGCCAGAGTTGAACGACTTCGACGAGAGGACGCCGAGTTTGCTGAAGAGGCCAAAGGTCTGTCCCCAGCGGAGATTCGCTCAGAATTATTCAGGTTCGGTATGGGGGCAGTGTTTGCGCTGGTCGTCATCACAATCGGGACGATGATTCTTCGTGTGATCTGAAATGTTTTCCTGACGGGCGCGCTTGTCGCTGATACGGGCCAAAAACGACATTCGACGTAGTTGTGGACGACAGCAATTTTCCAGAAAACGACATCCCACTGATCTGCTCCGCACAACCATTCCTCAGCTAAGTCTTTGCTTCTGCTCATTTATCGCGGAGAATCGCGCCCCTGTTTCGGCCGGAGCATGTCTGTCGGTTTTTTCCGACGCGTCCTGACCGAGTGGCAAGTGACCGGAATGCGGAGATCCGACCGGATGAATGATCAGGCCAATAGCGTCGAAGAGCGCTTTGATGCAGCAGCACCCGCTGAACTTTCGAGCTGGAATCGCCAGGACACCACCTGGATGTTGGGGTTGTTTGGAACGGCCATTGGCGCCGGTACCCTGTATTTGCCGATCAACGCAGGCCTGGGTGGCTTCTGGCCGCTGGTGGTCCTTGCGCTGTTGGCGTTCCCGATGACGTTCTACGCTCACCGCGGTCTGACCCGTTTTGTGCTTTCCGGTCGCGAAGGCGCCGACATCACTGAAGTGGTCGAACAGCATTTTGGCATCAAGGCTGGTGCGTTGATCACGCTGCTTTATTTCTTTGCGATCTTCCCGATCCTGCTGATCTACAGCGTCGGCTTGACCAACACGGTCGCCAGTTTCCTTGAGCATCAATTGCACATCACACCGCCGCCACGTGCGCTGCTGTCGTTCGTGCTGATTCTTGGTTTGCTGGCTGTGGTGCGTTGCGGCCAGGAGGCGATCGTCAAGGCGATGAGCCTGATGGTGTACCCGTTCATCGTCGCGCTGCTGTTTCTGGCGGTATACCTGATTCCGCACTGGAACGGCGGCATCCTGACCACCGTTTCGCAGGTGCCGCCGCCGTCGGCGCTGCTGCACACGCTGTGGCTGGCGATTCCGGTGATGGTGTTCTCGTTCAACCATTCGCCGATCATTTCGGCGTTTGCAGTGGATCAGAAGCGTCAGTACGGCGTGCATGCCGATGAGCGCAGCTCGCAGATCCTGTTCCGCGCCCATGCATTGATGGTGCTGATGGTGCTGTTCTTCGTCTTCAGTTGCGTGCTGACGTTGTCGCCGGAGCAATTGGCGGAAGCCAAAGAGCAGAATCTGTCGATCCTGTCGTACCTGGCCAACCACTTCAACAATCCGACCATTGAGTTCGCCGCGCCGTTGATCGCGTTTGTCGCGATCTCCAAGTCGTTCCTCGGTCACTACATCGGCGCCAGTGAGGGCCTGAAAGGCTTGATCGTGAAGAGCGGCAAGCGTCCGAGCGCCAAGGCACTGGATCGCATCGTGGCGGCGTTCATGCTGGTGATCTGCTGGATCATCGCGACCCTGAATCCGAGCATTCTGGGCATGATCGAAACCGTCGGCGGCCCGGTAATCGCGGCGATTCTGTTCCTGATGCCGATGTATGCGATTCGCAAGATTCCGGCGATGGCGCGCTATCGTGGTCAGGCGTCTAACGTGTTTGTAACGGCGGTAGGTCTGGTAGCGATTTCGGCACTGGTTTACAAGCTGACGATGTAAAAGTTCGCAGCCTGCGGCAGCCACTGCCTGAATCCCTGAGCAGACGCTGCACAAGGCTGCGATCTTTTGTTTTTGAGCTACAGTACGCCGCTGCGCATCACCGATGCGCAGCGGTTTTTTTTCGTCTGGAGACAGTGGATTGTCGAGCCTCGCGCCACCTGTTGCACCCATCAATCGCTGGCAGGACGTGCTCGCCGGCCTGTCCATCGCAGGCCTCTTGCTGCCCGAAGCGGTGGCGTATTCGACCATCGCCGCGCTGGCGCCTCAGGCAGGGGTGATCGCTCTGTTTGCCGGGTTGCTGTGTTATGGGGTGTTCGGCACCAGTCGTTTTGCGATTGTGTCGGCGACGTCCTCGTCGGCCGCAGTGCTGGCGGCCGCGACGGCGACGCTGGCCAATGGTGACACGCAATTGCGCTCGACCCTGGCAGTCGGCCTGGTGTTGGTCACGGGCGGCTTGTTTCTATTGGCCGGGCTCTTTCGTCTGGGCAGTGTCACCGCCTTCATCGCCAAACCGGTTTTACGCGGATTTGCCTTCGGCCTGGCGCTGACGATCATTCTCAAACAGGTCGCCAGCGTGGTCGGCGTGCATCTGACTGACGCCAATCTGGTGCGCTTCGCCCCGCAATTGCTTGAACAACTGCCGCAATGGAACTGGCCAGCCGCCGCTGTCGCTGCTGTTGCGCTGGTGTTGCTAGGGTTGTTTTCACGATTCCCTCGGTTACCCGGTGGCTTGCTGGTGGTGGTGATCGGCATCGTCGCCGGGCAATGGCTGAACCTGCCGGCATACGGCGTGAAGATGATCGGCATGATCGACCTCAGCCTCGAAGTGCCCAATTTGCCAGTGCTGCCGTTCGCCGACTGGCTGCGTTTGGGCGAGGTAGGGTTTGCGCTGGTGATGATTCTGTATGCGGAGTCGTATGGCTCGATCAGTGCGTATGCGCTCAAGCATGGCGACCGCGTCACTTCAAACCGCGATCTGCTGGCGCTGGGCGCGTCGAACCTGCTTTCCGGGTTGTTTCATGGCATGCCGGCAGGCGCCGGGTATTCGGCGACTTCGGCGAATGAAGCAGCGGGTGCGACGTCACGCTGGGCCGGCGCGGTGGCAGCACTGGTGGTGTTGATCATCGTGCTGACGGTGTTGCCATGGATTGCCCTGACGCCGGAGCCGATCCTCGCCGCGATTGTCATGCATGCGTTGGGTCGTGGCTTGAGTTTGCAGCCGCTGGGCCGGTATTTCATCTGGCGCCGGGATCGTTTGCTGGTGATCTGCGCAGTCTCTGCCGTGCTGCTATTGGGCGTGCTGGACGGCTTGCTGGTCTCGGTGGCGATCAGTGTGCTGTTGATGCTCAAACAGATGTCGGCGGCGGATATTCAGGTGCTCGGGCGGATTGATGGCGGGCACGATTTTGTTGATGTGCAGCGTCATCCCATTGCCCAGACGGAGCCTGGCGTAATGATCATTCGGCCCAGTGAGGCGTTGTTCTTTGCCAATGTTGAACGAATTCTGGGGGCGGCGTTAAGACTGGTCCGCCATGCAGAGGTGCCGGTGCACACGGTGATTCTGAGTCTTGAAGAGACGCCGGACCTGGATGGCACCAGCATTGAGGCGATGCAGGAGTTTTTCTTGCGGGTGCATCAGGAAGGCAAGCGATTGATTCTGGCGCGGCTCAAGCATGAAGCGCTGACGGTGTTGGACGCTTTGCCTGAAGTGCAGGCCAACGGTGTGATCCTCAGCGGTTTGAGCGTCGATGGCGCCGTGCAGAAAGCCCTCAAGTTCAACCCATAACTCTATGGGGGAAATGCAGTTCTCCTGTCTGGCAAAAATCAAATGTGGGAGCGAGCCTGCTCGCGAAAGCAGTGTGTCAGTCGATGTAACTATTGGATGATGAATCGCTTTCGCGAGCAGGCTCGCACACAGGGTCTATATGTGAGGCATAAAAAAACGCCGCACATCTCACGATGGGCGGCGTTTTTCATTGCGTTGTAACGTTAGGCTTGAACGACCGGGATGTTGGCGTTCGCAGCAGCTTCACGGAACTCGGCGATCTGGTCGAAGGACAGGTAGCGGTAGATATCGGCCGCCATGCTGTCGATCTTGCCAGCGTATTCCATGTACTCCTCGACGGTCGGCAGGCGACCCAGGATCGAAGCCACGGACGCCAGCTCAGCCGAAGCCAGGTAGACGTTCGCGCCGTCGCCCAGACGGTTCGGGAAGTTACGAGTGGAAGTGGACACCACGGTAGCGTTTGGCTCAACGCGTGCCTGGTTACCCATGCACAGCGAGCAGCCCGGCATTTCCATGCGTGCACCAGCCTTGCCGTAGATGCCGTAGTAGCCTTCTTCGGTCAGTTGGTGAGCGTCCATCTTGGTCGGCGGCGACAGCCACAGACGGGTTGGCAGCTGACCCTTGACCTGATCCAGCAGTTTACCGGCAGCGCGGAAGTGACCGATGTTGGTCATGCACGAACCGATGAACACTTCGTCGATCTTCTCGCCAGCAACGCTGGACAGCAGACGGGCGTCGTCCGGATCGTTCGGCGCGCACAGTACCGGCTCGCTGATGTCGGCCAGATCGATTTCGATGACTTCGGCGTATTCGGCGTCGGCATCGGCTTCCATCAGTTCCGGGTTGGCAACCCAGGCTTCCATCGCTTGAGCACGACGTTCCAGGGTACGCGCATCGCCGTAGCCTTCGCCGATCATCCAGCGCAGCAGGGTGATGTTGGAGTTCAGGTACTCGGTGATCGACTCTTTCGACAGCTTGATGGTGCAACCGGCAGCCGAACGTTCGGCCGAGGCGTCGGACAGTTCGAACGCCTGCTCCAGGGTCAGACCTTCCAGACCTTCGATTTCCAGGATGCGGCCGGAGAAAGCGTTTTTCTTGCCTTTCTTCTCAACGGTCAGCAGACCGTTCTGGATGGCGAAGTAAGGAATCGCATGAACCAGGTCACGCAGGGTGATGCCAGGTTTCATTTTGCCTTTGAAGCGCACCAGGATCGATTCCGGCATGTCCAGCGGCATAACGCCGGTGGCCGCAGCAAACGCAACCAGACCGGAACCGGCCGGGAACGAGATGCCCATCGGGAAACGGGTGTGCGAGTCACCACCGGTACCGACGGTGTCTGGCAGCAGCATGCGGTTCAGCCACGAGTGGATGATGCCGTCGCCCGGACGCAAGGAAACGCCGCCGCGGGTCATGATGAAGTCAGGCAGGGTGTGGTGGGTGGTCACGTCGATCGGCTTTGGATAAGCCGCGGTGTGGCAGAACGACTGCATCACCAGATCAGCCGAGAAGCCCAGGCACGCCAGGTCTTTCAGTTCGTCACGGGTCATTGGACCGGTGGTGTCCTGAGAACCCACGGTGGTCATCTTCGGTTCGCAGTAGGTGCCAGGGCGGATGCCTTTGCCTTCTGCCAGACCGCAAGCCTTGCCGACCATTTTCTGCGCCAGGGTGTAACCCTTGGTGCTTTCGATCGGTGCATCAGGCTTCTTGAACAGGTCGAACGCTGGCAGACCCAGTTCGGCGCGAGCCTTCTCGGTCAGGCCGCGGCCGATGATCAGCGGGATACGGCCGCCGGCGCGGACTTCGTCCAACAGCACCGGAGTCTTCATTTCGAAGGTGGTCAGGACTTCGTCGGTGCCGTGTTTGCAGACTTTGCCAGCATGCGGGTACAGGTCGATCACGTCGCCCATGTGCATGTTGGAAACGTCGAACTCGATTGGCAGTGCGCCGGCATCTTCCATGGTGTTGTAGAAGATCGGAGCGATTTTGCTGCCGAAGCAGAAACCGCCAGCGCGCTTGTTCGGCACGTAAGGAACGTCGTCGCCGAAGAACCACAGCACCGAGTTGGTCGCCGATTTACGCGACGAACCGGTACCGACCACGTCACCGACGTAGGCGATCGGGAAGCCTTGACCGCGCATTTCTTCGATCTGCTTCATCGGGCCGATGGCGCCCTGCTGATCAGGAACGATGCCGTCACGGGCCATTTTCAGCATGGCCAGGGCGTGCAGCGGGATGTCTGGACGCGACCAGGCATCTGGAGCAGGGGACAGGTCGTCGGTGTTGGTTTCGCCGGTGACTTTGAAAACGCGCAGGCTGATCTTGTCTTCCAGCGTTGGGCGGTTTTTGAACCACTCGCCGTCAGCCCAGGATTGCAGCACGGCTTTAGCGTGAACGTTGCCGTTCTTGGCTTTCTCCGCGACGTCGTGGAACGCATCGAACATCAGCAGGGTGTGCTTGAGTTGCGCGGCAGCGACTGGCGCCAGCTCGGCGTCGTCCAGCAGGTCAACCAGAGTGACGATGTTGTAGCCGCCCTGCATGGTGCCGAGCAGTTCTACAGCGCGCTTTTTGTCCAGCAGAGGGGAGGAAACTTCGCCCTTGGCCAGTGCAGACAGGAAGCCGGCTTTGACATAAGCCGCTTCGTCCACGCCTGGTGGAATGCGATTGGTGATCAGGTCAACGAGAAATTCTTCTTCGCCAGCCGGAGGGTTTTTCAGCAGCTCGACCAGGCCTGCTGTTTGTTCGGCGTTAAGCGGCTGGGGAACGATACCCAGGGCTGCACGCTCTTCGATATGTTTGCGGTAGGCTTCAAGCACAGTTATTACCCTCATCAGTGGTCCCAAATGGGTGTCCGGGACGCTCATCCCGAAATTGCCGTACTCATGCTCCTCACGACGTTGTGGGTCGTTCGGCCAGAATTACCGGCAATTCCTTACAGAAGCTGCTTTCAAAGTTTTACGCCTGCAGAACGGGGAGCTGATGAGGGTTGGCGCTGGATTTTTCCCCGCTGGAAAAATCCCTCGCCAACACCGCTCTGAAGGAACGACTGTGCTCGTGACGCTTTGAAAACAGCTTCTAACGGACATTGGCGCCTTAAAAGGCTGGCTGATTCTACGGCAAAAAAAATTTAAAGGTAAGTCGCGCTCTATTGGACTTTCGTGGCAATGCGCGCGGCCGGGTCAAACGCGCGGTACGGCTGAGACCCTGATGTTTGAGGGGTGATCAATGGCCGACAAAGGGCTAACATGCCGACCTGTTCCGCGTTTCAGTGTTTTGCCTATCTTATGCCCAATCAGACCATCAAGACCCCCTGCGTCGGCCTCTGCTCCACTGTTTACGGTGATCTGGTGTGCCGTGGCTGCAAGCGTTTCCACCACGAAGTGATCCATTGGAATGGATACAACGAGGAGGAAAAGCGCGCGGTGTGGCTGCGTCTGGAGCAATTGCTGTCACAAGTGATGGCGGGCAAGGTCGAGATTTTCGATTCGGCGCGCCTGCGCGAGCAACTGGAACAGCGCAAGATCCGCTTTGTGCCGCATCAGTCGGAATATTGCTGGGCGTATCAGCTGATTGCCCGGGGTGCGCGGGTGATCATTAATCTGGAAGCGTACGGGATGGTGCTGCTGCCGGAGTTTCGTGACTGGAACCTGCCGGAACTGCGCGATGCCATTGATCGGGAATTCTTCCTGCTGTCGGAAGCGCACTATCAGCGCTACATCGCCCCGGGCTTTTTGAAAGACGCTTTCGGCGCCTAGAAGCTTCGCGAGCAGGCTCGCTCCCACATTTGGAATGCGTACCCCTGTAGGAGTGAGCCTGCTCGCGATGGGGCCGGTACATTCAACATAGTCTTCGGCCGATACACCGCCATCGCGAGCAGGCTCACTCCTACATTTGGAATGCGTACCCCTGTGGGAGCGAGCCTGCTCGCGAAGGGGCCGGTTCAGGTACCGCAATTCTTAATGCTTCACCGCCAACTCCACCAAATGATCCTCAACCTCCTGCGGCTTGAGCACCAGCACATCGCTTTCCAGCGCATCCAGAATCACTTCCGCCGTATTCCCGATCAACGCCCCTGACAACCCGGTACGCGCCACCGTGCCTATCACGGTCACCGCCGCCTGCAGCTTGTGCGCCATGAACGGAATCAACACATCCGCCGGGCCTTCCTCGATGTGCAGGTGCTCATCATCGACATCGAATTCCGCCTGAAACGCCCGACATTGCTCGCGATAGCGCGCTTCGATGGTTTCACTCAGTTGCAGCGTCGGGTCCGCTGCTGACAGCATCGGCGATGGATGCGCCGCGATCACATGCAGATGCGCTTTGGCCAGACTGGCAATGTCGTAGCCATGATCAATGATCGTCGTGTGCAAATGCCGGTGCTCGCCATCGGCATTGCCGACATCCACCGCCGCCAGAATCACTTTGTCCTTCCACGAACCGGCGGTTTTCACCAGCAGCACCGGGGTAGGGCAGTGGCGCAACAGTTTCCAGTCCGCCGGGGTCAGCAGGGCTTTTTTCAGTGAACTGTCCGGAAAGTGCTGCTTGATCACCAGCCCGCAACCTTCGGCCTGCTGCACATCGATGATGGTTTCATGCAGGCTCTCGTTCCACGCCTGCTCGGTGGTCACGCTGTAGCCATCAGCCACCAGCGCAGCCTTGAGTACGCCAAGCATGCCGGCATGATCGTGTTTCTTGTCGCACACCAGCAGGTGCAGATGGGCCTGGGTCACGCCCGCGATCAGCTTGGCGCGCTTGAGCGCCAGGCTTTCCGAATGTTCGGGTTCGATGACCACCAGAATGCTGCGAATGGCTTGCATGAGCGGAGTCTCCAGCAAAGAAAAGGCACGGCGTTGCACAACTATAGTTGCTGCTTGATCGTGCGCGACTTGATGCATATCAACGCCAGCCGCTGGTGGTCTGCGGACAGGCCGGTATAATCGGCGCCCTTCGCTCGAACACCTTTTACCGTGAGCCCCATGATCCTTCCCGAAATCCACGAATTCCTTGGCTGCCGCACCCCCGACGCCTGGGTTCAGGCCGCACTGGCCGATCAGGACACCCTGCTGATCGACCACAAGAACTGCGAGTTCAAGGCTGCCAGCACCGCCCTGAGCCTGATTGCCAAGTACCATTCCCACGTCGACCTGATCAACATGATGTCGCGTCTGGCCCGGGAAGAACTGGTGCACCACGAGCAGGTCATGCGCATCATGAAACGGCGCAAGATCGAACTGCGCCAGCTGCATGCCGGTCGTTACGCCTCGGGCTTGCGCAAGGTTGTGCGCAGCCACGAGCCGGTGAAACTGGTCGATACGTTGGTGGTCGGCGCGTTTATCGAAGCGCGCAGTTGCGAGCGGTTCGAAGCGCTGGTGCCGCATCTGGACGAAGAACTCGGCAAGTTCTACTTTGGCCTGCTGAAAAGCGAGGCGCGGCATTTTCAGGGTTATCTGAAACTCGCCTATCAGTACGGTGATGCGAAAGATATTGCTCAGGTCATCGACAAGGTCCGCGCCGCCGAGCAGGAACTGATCGAATCGCCGGACGAAGAGTTTCGCTTCCACAGCGGTGTGCCTGCCATCTGACGTACCTGTAGCTGCCGCAGGCTGCGATCTTTTGATGTTGTTTTTTAACAGCCAGATCAAAAGATCGCAGCCTGCGGCAGCTCCTACACTTATGGCGATCATCGGGTGAATGTTAAAAACTCTTAAGAGTATGAAACATCACCGAAAACCGGCCCCAGCGGCCGGTTTTTGCTGTCTGAAGCAAACGCCTTCAGCGCGATTGCCGCCATAATGCCGACCACTTCACACTTGGGTGGCAGACGGTCGTTATGGATAACCTGGGTTTTGGCAAAGTCCTGTTGGTGGAAGACGATGAGCGCCTCGCTGCGCTGATTGCACACTTTCTCGAACAACACGGCTACGAGGTGCGCACAGTGCATCGCGGTGATCTGGCCGTGGCGGCCTTTCTCGAATTCAAGCCGAAAGTCGTGGTGCTCGACCTGATGCTGCCGGGGCAGAGTGGTTTGCACGTGTGCCGCGAGATTCGCAGTGTGTCGGACACGCCGATCGTGATTCTGACCGCCAAGGAAGACGATCTCGACCACATTCTCGGTCTGGAATCCGGTGCCGATGACTACGTGATCAAACCGATCAAGCCGCCGGTGTTGCTGGCCCGGTTGCGAGCGCTGCAACGGCGCCAGGTGCCCGACAGCCACGTGGTGAGTTTTATCGAGTTCGGCCAGTTGAGCGTCGACCGCAGTTGTCGGGAAGTGCGGCTGGCGGGCGAGGTCATCGAAATGACCACCATGGAATTCGAACTGCTGTGGTTGCTGGCCAGCGCCGCCGGCAAGGTCCTGTCGCGTGACGACATCCTCAATCGCATGCGCGGGATCGCCTTCGACGGCCTCAACCGCAGCGTCGACGTGTACATCAGCAAGTTGCGCAACAAGCTCAAAGACAACCCCCGTGAGCCGATCTGTATCAAGACCGTGTGGGGCAAGGGTTATCTGTTCAATCCGTTCGCGTGGGAGCTGTAGATGCTGCGGTTATTTTTCGGGCTGTTTCTGGTCATGACGATGGGGCTGGTGCTGGCCTTGCAGACGGTCGAGCGTACCTTCGATGCCTTGCTCGATTATCAGATGCAGGACTACAACCGTGAGGCCGTGCGCGGACAGGCCTGGACGTTGGGTCAGCAATTGCGTGAACTCGACGGCCCGGCCCGGGAAAACCAGCTGAAAACGATTCGCCCGCATTACGGCTTGGGACTGACGCTGGTCGACGCCTCTGAACTGGCACTGAGCGAAACGGAAAAAGCCGAGCTGGCCAAAGGGCTGCTGGTGATCCGTGACAAATACACCCAGTACATTTCCGCGATTGACGATGGCCCGCAATTACTCAGCATCCGCTTGCCGGCCGAGCCGAGTCTGATGCCGTTCTACATCGCCGGCGCCTATCTGATGATTGCCGTGATGATCGGCATCGTCCTGTTTTTCTGGGTGCGTCCGCACTGGCGCGATCTGGAGAAACTGCGCCTCGCTGCAGAGCGTTTCGGCGATAACGATCTGTCGGTGCGCATTCAACTGTCGAAGCGCTCGAACATCCGCGATCTGGCCGAGCACTTCAACCTGATGGCGGCGCGCATCGAAGGCCTGATCGCCAACCAGCGTGAACTGACCAACGCCGTCTCCCACGAACTGCGCACGCCGATTGCGCGGCTGTCGTTCGAACTCGACCAGCTCAAACAGCAACCGGACGCCAGTCAGAACCGAGAGCTGATTGCCGACATGTACGCCGACCTCGGCGAACTCGAGGAAATGGTCTCGGAACTGTTGACCTACGCCAGCCTCGAGCGCGGCGCAACGGTGATCAAGCGTGAAAACATTCAGGCTGCCAATTGGCTCGACAGTGTGGTCGGCAGTGTCGCGCTGGAAGCCGAAGCGGCGGGCGTGCAGTTGCTGATCGGTGATTGCCGGCTCGACACCGTGCGTATCGAGCCGCGATTCATGGCGCGAGCGGTGATCAATCTGCTGCGCAACGCGATTCGCTACGCCGAGCAGCGGGTTGAAGTGACACTGGTGCGCACCGGTGATTATTACGAAGTGCGGGTCAACGACGATGGGCCGGGCGTGCCGGTGCATGGGCGGGAGAAGATCTTTGAACCGTTTTCGCGACTGGATGCCAGTCGCGATCGGCGTACGGGTGGGTTTGGTTTGGGACTGGCTTTGGTGCGCCGGGTCTCGCAGTCCCATGGCGGGCAGGTTGAGGTGGGGGATTCGGCTTGGGGTGGGGCGTCGTTTCGGATGACCTGGGCGCATCTGGATTAATGCTGTGATCTGTGCCGGCCTCTTCGCGAGCAGGCTCGCTCCCACACTGGATTTGTGAGCACCACAGATCACTGTGGGAGCCAGCCTGCTGGCGAAGGGGTCAGTCCAATCAGCATTTTTGCGGCTGACCCACCGCTATCGCGAGCAGGCTCACTCCTACAGGGTCTTGTGTCTTGCTCAAAATTTGTAAGCAACGCAGCCCCCCCCCTGTAGGAGTGAGCCTGCTCGCGATAGGGCCATCCATGGCGCCGCTATTTCAGCCAAGAATCAAAAATCCCACTTGGTGGTCAGCATCAAATTGCGCGGCTCTCCGTAGAACGTCGTATCGAAGTTGCCCAGACCCGTCAGGTAGCGCTTGTCGAACACGTTATTGGCGTTGACCGTGAAGCTCAGGTGCTCGTTGTACTGATAGCGGCTCATCAGGTCGACGAGGGTGTAGCCGCCCTGTTTGATCCGCGTGTAGTCGCCGGCCGGGGCGCTGTAGATCTTTCCGTAGAACGCGCTCTGCCAGCTCACGCCGCCACCGACGGTGACCTTGTCGAGCACGCCGGGCAAACGGTAGGTAGTGAAGGTGCGCACCGTATGCTCAGGCTTGGTGGTCGACAACGGATAACCGTACATGCGCTGCTCATCGGCATCACGGGTGCGCGCGTAGGTGTAACCGGCGGAGACGTTCCAGCCTTCGGCCAGTTCGCCGGCCAGTTCCAGCTCCACGCCCTTGGTGGTGGCGCCGTCGATGGCTTTGTAGATGCCTTCGTTGGTCACCGCGTTGGTGCCGATCGACTCGGCCACGCCGTCCTGCTCGATGCGGAAGAACGCCAGGCTGGCGTTGAGGCGACCGTCGAAATACGCCGCTTTCAAACCGGTTTCATAGCTGTCGCCCTCGACCGGCGCAAGCGTCGAGCCGTTGGCGTCCTTGTAGGTCTGCGGCTGATAAATGCTGGTGTAGCTGGCATACAGCGAGTAGGTGTCGTCGAGGTCATAAATCACCCCGGCGTACGGTGTGACCACGCCGTGTTCCTTGTAACTGGTGTGGGTGTCGTCGAGGCCGGCGCCGGGGTTGTAGCGGTAGTCTTCGTTGTATTTGAAGGTGCTCAAGCGGCTGCCGAGAATCACCGAGAGATCGTCGGTCGGGCGCAGGCGCGTGGCCAGGTAAATGCCGTTCTGGCTCTGGGTGCGCTCGTACTTGCCGTTCTTCGGGAAATCCTGTTTCGGCAGATTGCCGTCCCAGTCGTAGATGCTCCCCGGCACTTCGGAAAACGCACTGCTGTCGTAGGTCGCGCCAGTCTGTCGCGAGTGCGAGGTCATCACGCCGGCGATCAGTTCATGCTCGCGACCACCGAGGGTGAAAGGGCCAGAGACGTTGACATCAGCGGTGTTCTGCACACGATGACCTTCCCAGCGCCCCCAATACATGAACATGCCTTCACCCGTGGCGCGGTTCGGATTACCACCGCTGGCCGAAGCGAGGCGGGTGTCGTGATCGGTGGTTTTCTGGTCGAGGCTGACCTTGAATTTCCAGTCATTGGCCAACGCCTGTTCCAAGGAGGCGAAGTAGGTGATGTTGTCGAAATCGCGGCGGCTCCAGTCAGCGGCGGAGTTGAAGTGGCGGCCAAAGTCGGTTCGCCCGCCATCGGCGAAATACACCGGGTTGCCGGTCCACGACGAACCGCGTGGTGTGGTGCTGGATTTGTCGACGCCGAAGGTCAGCAGGGTGTCGTCGCTGAGGTCGGCTTCGAGGATGCCGTAGAACAGGTCTTTGCGCTGGCTGTAGTGATCCAGATAGGAATTCTGATCGGAATAGGCGCCGACGAAACGTCCGCGCACGTTGCCCGAGTCGGTCAGCGAACCGGAAATATCACCGGCGGTGCGGTAGGCATCCCACGAACCAACGGTGCCGCTGATCGAAGCTTTGAACTCTTTGGTCGGCTTCTTGCGGATCAGGTTGGCCGTAGCCGACGGGTCGCCGGAGCCGGTCATCAGGCCGGTGGCGCCTTTGATGATTTCAATGCGGTCGATGCTGGCGGCGTCGTCGCCGTTGTTCGGGTTCTCGCCGTACACGCCGTCGTATGGAATGTTGACGCCGTCGTACTGGAAGTTGGTGATCGCCAGTCCGCGGGCGGAAAACTCGGTACGGTCGCTGTCGTACTTCTGCATGGAAATGCCGGGGGTGTTGCGCAGCGCATCACCGACACTTTGTACGCCGCGATCATCCATTTGCTGACGGGTAATCACCGTCACCGACTGCGGGGTTTCGCGGATCGACAGCGGCAGACCGGTGGCCGAAGACATGGCGCCGGTGGTGTAGGAGTGGGTGTCCTCGGTAGTGGCGCCGAGGCCTTGGGTGGAAATATTGGTGGCGCCCAGTTGCAAGGTCTGGGCGGTTTTTTCAGCGGCGTTGGCAGAAATGCTCAGCAGTGCCAGTGCCAGCGGGCACAGGGCGAAACGGACGTGCGACATGGAGATCCCTTTGCATCGAATCGATCGGTAGTTGAAGTGCTTCTGAGGGGTTAACCGAACGAGTGCGGGAAAAGGGAACTGCACCGAATCAAGAATGATGAAAAACCTGTGGGAGCGAGCCTGCTCGCGAATGCGTTGGGTCAGAAACATCAATGCTGGCTGACAGGACGCCTTCGCGAGCAGGCTCGCTCCCACAGGGATTTATGTTTGCCTTTGAACTATCGGGTCAAACCGAGGCGTTCATGCCATTGGGCGATGGATTCTTCGGGGTAGACTTCGAACTGTTGGTCTTTGGTTTTGGTTTCGACTTCGACCCAGGTTGCTTTCGAACCGAGCATCAGATGCGTGTGCTCCGGCGGTACCGGCAACGGTGTGTCGATGGCCGAGGCGAACGGGTGGATCAGCTCCGGCCACTCCGGGCTGAACAGCCACAAGCCGCTGCCGCACAGTGAACAGAAATGCCGCTCGGCGCTGCTGCGATGGGCGCGTTTGTCGCCCTCGTCTTTCATCTTCGCGTGATAGACGCTGATATGTTTGCGCCCGCGCACCTTGAGGCTGGTCGCGTCGCCGCCGAGGTTGATCGCATAACCGCCACCGCCCTGGGTCTTGCGGCAGATCGAGCAGTAGCAGCGTTGATAAGGGTAGGGGTGGGCGCTGGTGAGGCTGAATGTGACCTCGCCGCAATGGCAGGAGCCTTCGAGATGCATGGGAGCTCTCCCGTTTTGAATGTGCGCTTGAGCCTAGAACATTCAGTGCGATGCAGGCCGGTGTGATTCGACGGGCGGGCGCAGCGTCTAGCCCCAGTGTCCCCGCAATCCCATGGGGCGAGACTTCGGAACCCGGCATGCAAGCGCTGTTGAACGAGATTCTTGACGCTGTCCGCCCGCTGATCGGGCAGGGCAAGGTGGCTGACTATATTCCCGCCCTCGGCACGGTGCCGGCCAATCAACTGGGCATCGCCGTGTACGGCAACGACGGCGAGATGTACTGCGCCGGTGACGCCGAGACACCGTTCTCGGTGCAGAGTATTTCCAAGGTGTTCAGCCTGGTGCAGGCGATCGATCATTCCGGCGAAGCGATCTGGGAACGCCTCGGTCACGAGCCGTCCGGGCAGCCGTTCAACTCGCTGGTGCAGCTGGAATTCGAGCGCGGTCGGCCACGCAACCCGTTCATCAATGCCGGTGCGCTGGTGATCTGCGACATCAACCAGTCGCGCTTTGCCGCGCCGACCCTGTCGATGCGCGATTTCGTCCGGCGCCTGTCCGGCAATCCGCAGATCATGATCGACGGCAAAGTCGCCGACTCCGAATACCAGCACCGCGCGCGCAATGCGGCGATGGCGTATCTGATGCAGTCGTTCGGCAATTTTCACAATGACGTCGAAGCGGTGCTGCGCAGCTATTTCAGCCATTGCGCGTTGCGCATGAACTGCATCGATCTGGCGCGGGCGTTCTGCTTTCTGGCCAATGACGGTTTCTGCAAACACAGCGGCGAACAGATCCTCACGCGTCGGCAAACCCAGCAGGTCAACTCGATCATGGCCACCAGCGGGCTGTATGACGAAGCGGGTAACTTCGCTTACCGCGTTGGCTTGCCGGGCAAGAGCGGTGTCGGTGGCGGAATTGTTGCGGTGGTGCCGGGGCAGTTCACGGTGTGCGTGTGGTCGCCGGAGTTGAATGCGGCGGGGAATTCGCTGGCGGGGATGGCGGCGCTGGAGATGCTCAGTTCACGGATTGGCTGGTCAGTCTTTTGATCTGAAACCCAATCCCTGTAGGAGTGAGCCTGCTCGCGATAGCGTAGTGTCAGTCAACATGTGTGTATCTGATCCACCGCTATCGCGAGCAGGCGAAGGCCTACACTGGTTTTGTGTTGCCTGTGGGGAGGCTGTTCCTATACATTTTCCGGCCGCTCCCTGCATGGTGAATCCGCTTCATGTCTCTTGCGCTCGAACGTCTAGTCGCTGGCACGCCGATCCCTTTCGCTGGTAACCGCGTCACCGTGGTCAGCTCCGAACAGGCCGCGCGCTTTCAGCCCGGTGACCACCTGCTGGTGGAACAGGTCAGTGGCGAGCTGCTGCTGATCCCCGTGGCGGATCAGCAAGCGGCGTCCGTGGCGATTGAACGCGCAGCAGCGGCATTCACCGCACTGTCGGCGGTATCTGATGAGGCGATCAGCCAGTTTTTCGACCTGTTTGCACAGCGTCTGGAGACCCCGGCGTGCTGGGCGCACATCGAAACCGCCAACCTTGCCGATATCGAACGGGCCAAGGCGCGCGGCCGCTCGACCACCCGTTTGCTCGCCGATGGGCGCATGCGCGACGACATGATCGCCGGCCTGCGCGCCTGGCGCGATGCCGCCGCCACGCGCGGCAAAGTCATCAGCAGCGTCGAGCACGACGGCTGGAAAGTCGAGCAAGTGGTTTCGCCGCTGGGCATTGTCGCGTTTGTCTTTGAAGGTCGACCGAACGTGTTCGCTGATGCCGCCGGTGTATTGCGCACCGGCAACACCGCCGTGCTGCGTATCGGCAGCGATGCCTTGGGCACCGCGCAAGCCATCGTCACTCACGCACTGAACCCGGCGCTGGCTGATGCAGGTCTGCCGGCCGGCGCGGTGTCGTTGGTGGAAAGCGTCAATCACGCCGCCGGTTGGGCGATGTTCGCTGACCGACGTTTGTCGCTGGCGGTGGCGCGTGGTTCGGGTCGTGCGGTTAGTCAGTTGGGCAGCATTGCCCAGCAGGCTGGCACCGCCGTCAGCCTGCACGGTACGGGTGGCGCATGGTTGATCGCCGATCGTGCTGCCGATGCCACACGCTTTGCCGCCGTGGTGCGCAACTCGCTGGATCGCAAGGTGTGCAACACCCTCAACGTGTGTCTGATCCAGCGTGATCGCGCGGCGGAACTGGTGCCGTTGTTTCTTGATGCATTGCAGCAGGCCGGCACCGCGCGTGGGCAGGGCTGCAAATTGCACATCGTCGAAGGCAGCGAAGGCTGCTTGCCGAGTGAGTGGCAGAACGCGACGGTCGAGGTCTATCGCGCTGAGGGTTATCAGACTGAAGCACTGGCTGAGCCCTTGGCGGAATCCGCATTGGGTCGCGAGTGGGAATGGGAAGAAACCCCGGAAGTCAGCCTGATGATTGTCGACGATCTGGATCAGGCGATTGCGCTGTTCAATCGCTACAGCCCGCAATTTACCGTGTCGTTGATCAGTGAGGAGGCAGCCGTACAAGAGCGTTTTTACAACGCGGTGAATGCGCCGTTTGTGGGCAATGGCATTACCCGTTGGGTCGATGGGCAGTACGCGCTGAACAAGCCGGAGCTGGGGCTTTCGAACTGGGAGAGCGGGCGCTTGTTTGCGCGCAGTGCGATTCTTTCGGGGGATGGCGTGTTCACTGTGCGCAGCCGCATGACCCAGATCGATCTCACGGTAAAACGCTGATCTCGTAGTGAGTGATCGTCCCCACGCTCCAGCGTGGGAACGCAGCCCGTGACGCTCCGCGTCACTGGACGCAGAGCGTCCCTTGAGGCATTCCCACGCAGAGCGCGGGAACGATCAGTTGCTCAGGCCGCGTGGGTGGTTTGTGCATGGATCGCGCAAGTCGCCGGTTGCTCGGCCAGTGGCACAAACGTGCGGCGGTCCGAGGACAGCGCATCGACCGAGCCGGTCTCAATGTCATACACCCAGCCATGCAGATTCAGCAGGCCTTTCTCCTGAGCCAGACGCACGCTCGGGTGGGTCTGGATATTCGCCAGTTGCGCGATCACGTTCTCGCGCACCATCGAACTCAATTTCGCCGCCTCATTGGCATGTGGACGCGCCTCGTTAACCACTTTCGCCGATTCGGCATGCTGCAACCAGCCGCTGACGGCGGGCAAGTGATCCATGCATTTGCACTGGGCAATCGCGGTCATCGCGCCGCAGTCAGAATGCCCGCAGATCACAATATCGGTCACACCAAGCACCGCCACCGCGTACTCCACCGTCGCCGAAACGCCACCCGGATGCGGGCTGTAGGACGGCACGATATTGCCAGCGTTGCGGATCACAAACAGTTCGCCAGGTTCTTGCTGGGTCAGCAATTCCGGCACGACACGGCTGTCGGAACAGGTGATGAACAAGGTGCCGGGCTGTTGCGTGGTCGCCAGGTGTTTGAACAGTTCGGTGCGTTGCGGGAACGCTTCGTTCTGGAATCTCAGGAAGCCATCAATCAGGTTTTTCATGGTGTTGTCCTCTCAGTTCGAGCAACCGCTGCCGAATTCGCTGTATTGAAGAATGTGTTTGCCGCCGTGGCTGTCCAGATACGTCATCTCCACCGGCACCACGCCACACACATCGGCAACCGGGGTAATGCTCAGTACTTTGGCGATATCCAGTGGCATGCCGTAGCGGTAGGCGACGGCCTCGTCAGCGGCAGATGCCTGGGCGCAAACGCCGCCGAGCAGAGCCAGAATCAACAGAATTTTTTGCATGGGGCAGCCTCCAGATGTGTTGGTGACGGGTAGCCATTTGGGATGGGTTGACCCGCACGCAGGGTGCGGGCCGGTGCGGATCAGAACGGACGCAGGGGCAGGAATTTGCCGTCGAGGGTGACCACAGCGCGGGAGCCGCCTTCCGGGTCTTCGACTTTCTTGATGTCGAGTTTGAAGTTGATCGCGCTGATGATGCCGTCGCCGAATTGCTCGTGAACCAGCGCTTTGAGGGTGGTGCCGTAGATCTGGATCATCTCGTGGAAGCGGTAGATGGTCGGGTCGGTCGGCACGCCGCTGAGGCTGCCACGCAGGGGGATGATCTGCATCGCCGCGACGTCTTCAGCGCTCAATTCCAGCTTGTCGCCAACCACTTGGGCGGCGTTTTCTGGCAGCGGGTGTTGGCCAAGCAGGGCTGCGGTGACGTACGCCAGGCTGAGGCCGGTGCCGTCAGCCAGATCCTGCCACGACAGATCTTTGCGTGCCTTGGCGTCGAGAACGCGGGTGGTCAGGGCCAGGCTGGTGTCGTTGTAGGCGTGGGACTGTTGCATGGTGTCACTCCTTTCAGGGGTTGGCTTGCTGTGTGGGATTGATCTTCTGCCGATTCATCCATAGCGTCCAAGACCGATATACAATGCTTGGCATAAGCCCTGCCTATGGATGGTGATTCCCATG
This sequence comes from Pseudomonas sp. CH61, assembly GCF_059429415.1. Lineage (NCBI taxonomy): Bacteria > Pseudomonadati > Pseudomonadota > Gammaproteobacteria > Pseudomonadales > Pseudomonadaceae > Pseudomonas > Pseudomonas sp. CH61. The sequence goes on from NZ_CM182098.1 coordinate 1,752,965, forward strand.
CTGCTGCGACATTTGCGTTATCTGCTGGCCGTAGCCGATCACGGCGGCTTTACCCGTGCCGCCGAGGCGTTGCATGTGTCGCAGCCAACCCTGTCGCAGCAGATTCGCCAACTGGAGGAAACTCTGGGGGTGAGCCTGTTCGATCGCACCTCGCGAACGGTCAAACCGACGGACGCCGGCGTGGCCTACATCGAATGCGCGCGGCGGGTGTTGGTCGAGCTGGAGGCGGGCAAGCGCGCGTTGCATGACGTGAAGGATTTGTCTCGCGGGACGTTACGTCTGGCGATGACGCCGACATTCATGGCGTATCTGGTCGGGCCGTTGGTGCGCGACTTTGCCGCGCGGTACCCGGGGATTCATTTGCAGATATTCGAGTTGTCGATGGACGATATTGAGGCGGGGCTGGCGGATGACTCGCTGGATATTGCTATTGCGTTTACGCCGGTGCGTAACGTCGATATCGAGTGCATTCCGGCGTTTACCGAAACGTTGGGGATCATGGTCGGGCGTGAGCATCCGCTGTATGACAGTAAGTCGGTGCTGACGCCGGAAGATATTGCTTCGCTGGATTTCGCCTTGTTGGCGCCGGACTTCATCACGCGTTTATCGGTGGATGAGTATTTTCGCCAGCAAGGGATTACGCCGCAGGTGCGGATCGAGGTGAATTCGGTGAGTACGTTGCTGGAAGTGGTGCGGCATTCGCCGCTGGCGACGATGTTGCCGGAAGCGATTGCCACCGAGGATCGGGCGTTGCGCAGGGTGCGGGTCGAGAGTGATGCGCCGCAGCGTGGGGCGGCGTTTTTGCGGCGGCGCAATAATTATCACAGTGCGGCGGCGGTGGCGTTTGTGGAATTGGTGTTGGACATGGGAAGCCCCTCACCCTAACCCTCTCCCAGAGGGAGAGGGGACTGACCGCGAGATGTTGAAGAAATACGCCGACCTGGGAGTCTTTTGCTGAATCCATAATCAACTCGGTGTTCCGGGTTGACGGATGACTTGAGATCACTCGGTCGCTCCCTCTCCCTCGGGAGAGGGCTGGGGTGAGGGGCTACAATTCCAGTCACGCCAAATCAATGCAAGCGAACAAAAAAAGGCCTGCTTCCTTTAAGGAAGCAGGCCTTTCAATTATTTAATGACTAACTCAGCAGAACCGATCAATCACCCGAACTTCATTGTTGTTCTGCATCGAACCCCACGCCTGTTTCAGCGTTTGCAGAACATTACCGATGAAGTCCTTGTCGGCCGCGGCTTTCTTGCCAACATAACCGTGGCCGCGACGGTACATCTTCAGGCGGGCCAGCAGGTTCTGATGGTTGCGGTCGAACTCTTCTTCGCCAGCATGGGGCGCCAGGCAGTCGATATGCACCTGCCCCGACTTGCTGATCCACAGAATATGGCTGTCATGGCTGTCTTTCTGCGCAGCGAACATACGAGCCAGTTCTTCGATAGTTGGTTGATTGTTCAGATTCATGATATTGCCCCTTGACCAGTCTGGTGATCTTTCAAAGTTGATTCGCTAATACAGGTAGCCCATCGGTTAGTTGATCCCTGGCACCGAAACCAGGACGTCAGCGCTCGCCCGTGGACAGTACGGGGTCGTGCATCTGTTGCATGTAGTCGTGTTGAATAACTGCTACGCAATAGCGTCACAACGAGGAGAAGCAGCGAAAACCGGGAGGCTCCTTGACGACATTTACCGTGTCGACCACAAGCGTCTTGAGAATTTTCGCCAGCGCTTCTCGTCCTTGTACTGGACGTTCAGGCCAGGTCAGCTTCTTCAATCTGCCTTGTGGGCAGCGTGTATCCGGAAAAAACAACTCGGCGGTCAGACGAGTTTGCTCAAGCGTGTTACCGATGTTCCCGATCGGGGAACGTCTTCATCATGCAAAAGCAAAACGATGCCGTCAACGGTTTTGTAGTGATTATTTTTGTTCACTACATATTGTCGGACAAAGCTGTTTTGGAATGAGAAAGAATCCGTTCAGGCAACGGAAAAAGGCGTGCGCAGCCCGTAGAAGGTGCACGGATAACCGTCTACTTCGCGCTGCTGCAGGGTGAAGTGGCCATTGCTCAACAACGGAATCAGCCTGGCCCAGAAGCGCTGGGCCGGCAGGTTGGCGTCGATATGGAAAATCTGCCATTGACCAGGGATCTGGCTCAAGAGGGCAGAGACGACAAACTGCGCGACGCCTTGGCCACGGAAGCGTCGCGCGATGAAAAAGTAGCCGATGTTGTGTTCGGCACCGGGAATGTGGATTTCGTCATCGACGGTCACAAACCCGGCCAGTTCGCCGCCGACGCGAATCAGAAAGGGGCGGGTAGCCGGGTGGCGCCAGTAGTCGGTTTTCGGCTGGATGGAGAAGAAGCCGTGTTCGGCGAGCTTCAGCGGCAGCCACTCGCTGAAGTCGTGCATGTAGAACTGCATGAGGTTTTCGATGACTTCCAGCTCATCGCGCTGAGCGGGGTGCAGTTCGATATTGGCCATGCTCCGGGTTCCTGAAAGTGCTGAGCCTTGCAGAAACACTAGCGGGTTTTATTTGCCTGACGGTTTCGCTGTGCGTTTTGTCGTACCCGTGGTTTTGCTGCGGGTCGATTTGCGTTTCTTCTTCCACGGTGCCGCCGCTTTACCGGCCGGCGGCGGGCCGCTGATGGTCAGGCTGAGGCTGGAGCAGCGTGTCACCTGTTTGCTCATCCACGCCGCTTGTTTGGTGACGAATTCTTCCAGGCTCATTTCGCCACTTTGCACCATGTCCAGCGCCTGCTCCCAGATCGCCGTGGTGCCGGGATCGGCAATCGCGCGGGGCACCGCATCGATCAGGCTGAACGCCGCCGGTGTGGCGGCGAGGGCCTTGCCGTTTTTCACCAGATAACCACGGTCAATCAAACCCTGAATGATCGACGCGCGGGTCGCTTCGGTGCCGATCCCGGTGGTGTCCTTGAGCTTCTGTTTGAGCAGTGGATCCTCGACCAGTTTGGCGACGTTCTTCATCGCCTTGATCAGATCACCCTCGGTGTAGGGTTTCGGTGGTTGCGTCCACAGATCCTTGAGCTTCACAGCGGCGATGGCGCATTCGACGCCTTGGCTAAGGGCCGGCAAGGTTTGCGGTGCGGGTGCCTCGCGGCCCTTCGCCGCTGCCAGCGCTTCGGGCAATGCGCGTTTCCAGCCCGGTTCGATGATCTGCTTGCCGACCGCACGCAACGCCTCACCGGCGCAATCGAAATCGGCCTGGGTGCGATCATATTCGTGATTGGGCAGGAACTGCGCCAGATAGCGCGCGCGGATCAGCGTGTAGACCGCGCGGTGCTTGCCACTCAGGCGTTCAAGATTCTTCGCGGCGGCGGTGGGAATGATGCCGTGGTGAGCGCTGACCTTGGCGTCGTTCCATGCCCGGGATTTGCGTTGCGGCTCCAGAAACCCGTTGAGCGCCTCAAGACCCGGATCGGCCTGCCGCAACGCGGCGAGAATCCCCGGCGCCTCGCTGTGCTGGCTCAGGGGCAGATAACCGCAATCACTGCGCGGGTAAGTGATGACCTTGTAGGTTTCATAGAGCGCCTGGGCGATGTCGAGGGTTTCCTGCGCACCGAGTCCGAGTTTCTTCGAACAGACTTCCTGCAAGGTGCCGAGATCGAAGGGCAGGGGCGCCACTTCGCGCATGCGCTCGGTTTTCAGCTTGATCACTCGAGCACTGGCAGCGCTGCTGATCGCCGCAGCCGCTTGCTGGGCCAGCGCCTGATTCAGGCAGCGCTCCTGATCGTCACAAACATCCGACGGCGCGCGCCACTGCGCGGTAAACGGGATGCCGTTGTGCAGCAGATCAACATCGATCGCCCAGAATGGCACCGGCACGAAATCGGCGATGCTGCGGTCGCGATCCACCACAAGGCGCAAGGTCGGCGTCTGCACCCGGCCTACCGGCAACACGCCTTGATAACCCGATTGCCGACCGAGCAGCGTAAACAGTCGACTCATGTTCATGCCAATCAGCCAATCCGCCCGCGAGCGCCCCAGCGCCGAGTGATACAGGCTGAAAGTTTCAGCCCCAGGTTTCAGCGCGGCCAGGGCTTTGCGGATCGAGGCTTCATCCAGCGCCGAGAGCCATAAACGGCGGATCGGCCCGCGATAACGGCAGTGCTCGACCAGTTCCCGGGCGATCATCTCGCCCTCACGGTCGGCGTCGGTGGCGATGATCAGCTCGCTGGCCTCGCCGAGCAGGCGCTTGACCGCTTTGTACTGGCTGGCGGTACGCGGCTTGACGGTCATTTTCCACTTGTCCGGAATGATCGGCAGATCAGCCAGCACCCAGCGCTTGTAGCGTGCGTCGTAGGCGTCCGGCGGCGCGGTTTCGAGCAAGTGGCCGATGCACCAGGTCACCGTGACGTCCGTTCCCAGCCAGCAGCCGTCGCCCCGACGCTTGGCGCCGAGCACGGCCGCAATGTCTTTGGCCTGGGAGGGTTTTTCACAGAGGTACAGCCGCATAACCACCATCGTCGATCAAGGTCCGAACAGGTGCACAGAATGGCCGGACTTGGCGACAGGGGCAACTTTTATCTGTATGGATATACAGATAAAAAGCATTGCAGCAGGTGACGGGTAATACAGGGACGCAGGCCGGGCTATCGAGAAATTGATTAGCGCCCGGTTTGCGCCTGTGTCAGGTTTTTCGCCGATGCAAACACGCGAGTGACAGGACGATCTCGCCAGAAGATCGCCGTGGTCTGTCGACACTGACTACTCAGAAACAAGGAAGTCCATCATGGCTCAAGCCAAATCGAAAACCAGCAGCGCCTTCGACGAAATCGATACGTTCAGCCACCTGTATGACCGTGGCGTCGGGCTGGTCAACGGCAAACCCTCATTCACTGCCGACCAGGCCGCTGATGAAATCCTGCGCAAAGGCCTGTCGTGGAGCGACAAGAACGCTGACGGCAAGATCGACCTCAGTTACACCTTCCTGACCGAGAAACCGGCGAACTACAACGTCAACCTGGGCAACTTCAGCGAATTCAGCGCCCAGCAAAAAGCCCAGGCCGTGCTGGCCATGCAATCCTGGGCTGATGTCGCCAACGTCACCTTCACTGAAGGCAAGGGCGGCGATGGTCACATGACCTTCGGTAACTATGATGTCAGCACCGGTGGCGCTGCGTTCGCTTACCTGCCGAGCAGCGGCAGCTATGACGGCCAGTCGTGGTATTTGATCAACGATCAGTATCAGGTCAACAAAACCCCGGACACCAACAACTACGGGCGCCAGACCCTGACCCACGAGATCGGCCATACCTTGGGCCTGTCGCACCCGGGCGCGTACAACGCCGGTAATGGCAACCCGACCTATAACGACGCCAAGTACGCCGAAGACACCCGTGGCTACAGCCTGATGAGCTACTGGAGCGAAGCCAACACCGACCAGAACTTCAGCAAGGACGGCAGCGACGCGTACGCTTCGGCGCCATTGCTGGACGATATCGTCGCGGTGCAAAAGCTGTATGGCGCCAACTACGCGACCCGCGCCGATGACACCACCTACGGTTTCAATTCCAGCGCCGAGCGCGATTTCTACAGCGCCACTTCGGCCTCCTCCAAAGTGGTTTTCTCGGTGTGGGATGGCGGCGGTAATGACACCCTGGATTTCTCCGGTTTCAGCCAGAACCAGAAGATCAACCTCAATGAAGGTTCGTTCTCCGATGTTGGTGGTCTGGTCGGTAACGTGTCCATCGCTCACGGCGTGACCGTGGAAAATGCCATCGGCGGTTCAGGCAATGATCTGCTGATAGGCAACGCCGCTGCCAACGAACTGGTCGGCGGTGCCGGTAACGACATCATTTACGGTGGTGGCGGTGGCGACACCTTGTGGAGTGGTGCAGGTGCAGACACCTTCGTGTTTGGCGCGGCCAGCGATTCGACTATGACCGCGCCAGACTGGATCATGGATTTCACCAGCGGCCTGGACAAGATCGACCTGTCGGGGATCGCCGGTTTCGCCACGGGTGCGGCGTCGCTGAACTTTGTCAGCGGCTTCACCGGGCATGCGGGCGACGCGATCCTGACCTACTTTGCGCAAACCAATCAGACCAGCCTGATGGTTGACCTGACGGGGCAGGGTTCGGTGGACTTTGCCGTGGGTGTGGTGGGGCAAGCGGTGGCGACTGATATCGTTGCGTGATGCCTGAAAGCGGCCCTCACCCTAACCCTCTCCCAGAGGTAGAGGGGACTGACCGAGTTGTCTGGCGAAAGACACCGACCTGAAAAAACGAGTCGATTATGGATTCAAAGCGAATCGTTCAAGTCGGTAAATCTCGCCAATATCCCCCAATCGGTCCCCTCTCCCTCCGGGAGAGGGCTAGGGTGAGGGGCTTTTGAAGTTGATTGGCCGTTCGGCTGTAAATCCACCCCAACCAGAACCAATGGGCTATACCTGAACCGGTCTCTTCGCCGTATCCAGGAGAACCCCCATGAAAAGCTCCGGCCCCAGTCCTGTCATTGCCCTCGAACAACTTCCCGGCTGCCTGATAGTGAAATTCCACGGCATCCAGGTCGCCGCTTCTTCCCACGTCATGATTCTCAACGAAGCCAACTACCCGCCGGTCTATTACATCCCCCGCGAAGACATCGACGAAAAGTACTTCGCCCGCACCGACCACACCAGTTACTGCCCGTACAAGGGCGACGCTAATTACTTCAGCCTGCAAGTGCCTGGGCATGAAGGGGCGAACGCGGTGTGGACTTACGAAAATCCGAAAGTGTCAGTGGCGCCTATTCGTGATTACGTGGCGTTTTATCCGGATCAGGTCAAGTTTGAGGTGATCGCGGCCGATGCTTGAGTCCACTTACCGCCACTTACCGCCAGTTACCGCCAGTTAACACTGACGTGGGGCTGTGCCTGCTCGGGGGACAGCCTGCATTCAGTCAAACCTGAGAAGGTGGTGCTGATAGATGGAGTATTTGTTTTTCAGCAACGCACCAAAAAATATGGAAAGATCCCGGCCGTCCAGTTTCTGCAGATACTTCAGCGCATTGGTAGTGTTTTGAAAGTCGGTGGATCGGGATAGAAATGCCGATCTGAGCGATTCCGAAACATCAGATGCCTTTATATTGAAGCCAGACGTATCGGGGTCGAATGCTTCCTCTATCCAGTTCAATTGTGTCTCCTTGAGCTTTTCAAATGACACGGGACGGGTAATGCTTCTGACTTCCTTGTCGGGAATTTTGTTTTGACTGGTCAGTGTTTCGACAAAAGAAGTGAAGGAGCGGGCTTCACCAACGTTCTCCGGATCCGAGTGAAAAACAATACTTGGTGTAGCATTGTTGTCGTAGCTGTAGCGGTGGCGGTTGGTCTTTACCAGGCGATGAGGAATGACCGTTATCAGCCCATGAAAGTGTAAGGCCTGAAAGCTCTGCGATTTGCTGTTGCTGGCCTCGGTATACACATGATCACGGTAGTGCCATATTTCATGTCTTTCCAAATCGAGGGCTTTTTCGAGTCGATTTTCCAGTTCGTACTCGGATAGGAATGTCGGGCATACGTAGGCGGCAGTGGACCGTAGCGAAAGCCAATACAAGGCATTGTGTTGTAAGGGTTCATCAGTGCCCTTGTGTTTGCGAAGATCAAACGCGAAAGCACCTGGATCGCTATTAACCGGTATGGCATTTCGCGATGAAATGATTTTGCTGGTGGATCTGCCGGGGTAAAAGCTTGAGGTTTTAGCCTGTATGTAAAATGGCTGAACGCTCGTTGCGACGGCATCGTACCCACCGAGGTTACGTTCCTGTCTTTGCGTGACCTGACGAATTTTTGCTCTTCCGCCATTTCCGTCCGGAATCTTACGCAGCATTCGATCTATCAGAGTCAATAATTCGGCTTCAGCGAATTTGGCTTTTGAAATCACGGATTCTTCCTTGGACATTGAAACTGTTCTACGGATTGAAATGAGAAACGCGGGCTATCTGCCTGGGCAGGTGGATTCACGGCCCCAAGATGAGTCGAGAGCTTTCAATCCGAACTCAACAAGATCAACGCCACCATCGGGTAGTACCTGCCGTCGTGGCTATGCGTCTTCTGCGCACGGCTGGGAGCGACCCAGGCAATCGCAGCACAGGGTATTTCCAGAAGCATTTTCCGGAACATCTGAATCTGCGTCACGTTAGCTGGCTCGCCTGCCGAGTACGGCGCAACGAACACGGCACCCAACCTCGGCTCGTCGTAATGTACCCGGTTGGCATCCCGGATGGCCCACGTGCATTTTTCGTTGATTTGCGTCCTGGCCCGCTCCCGGTTATCGATGGGAACGTAGGAGACCTTTGCCTCGATGCTCCAACCGTGATCTTCATTGGCAATATAGAGATCGTTGCGCCCAATGGACGAGTGCGGTTCTGTCCCCTCGTTTGCAATTTTGCGAACCTGATATTCCTCAATGGCTGTCCAGTCAGCTTTCCATGCGGCTCCCGCAAGAATGCTGACGTTGGCCTGTTCGTTGTACCAGTAAGGCAGATCATCGGCGTCCCAGACATCAATGTAGCGCTGGACGCAATTCATCCAGCTGAGGAGGACTGGTCTCAAACTCTCTAGCGGTGCGTGGGGAATGTCGACATGCCGGTCCTTTGCCAAGAGATGATCTTCTGAAAGATTTTGCTCGTGATATCGGTAAGGGCTGGCAGGGGAATTTGGTGAATCGGTCATATCCTGTTCCTTAGGATGGGGAGCCAGCCACGCGATGGGCGCGCTTGCTGGAGATTCGATGGTATTGAAGTGCCATTAGTCTGTCGATAACAATAATGCGGGCAGCAAAAAGCCGCTTCAGGACCTACCTGAAGCGGCTTGATTAACGTAATCAGTTCTTGTCGAGATCTATATTCTTCGTCTCACGCAAACAGATCATCCCCACCACCAGGCTTACCCCGGTAATCAGCACCGGATACCACAGCCCATAAAAGATATCCCCGGTGTACACCACCAGCGCAAACGACACCGTCGGCAGGAACCCGCCAAACCAGCCGTTGCCGATGTGGTACGGCAGCGACATCGAGGTGTAGCGAATGCGCGTCGGGAACAGTTCTACCATCAGCGCTGCCAGCGGGCCGTAGCACATGGCCGAGATGATGATCAGCGCGACGATCAGGGCGACGATCATCGGTTTGTTGATTTGCTGCAGATCAGCCTGTTGCGGGTAGCCGGCCAGCGTGATCGCACCGCGCAGGGCGGCCTCGTCGAAGCCATCGAGTTTGACGTCGCCGACGCTCACTTGCACGGCGCTGCCAGCAGGCGCAGCTGCGCTGGAGTAGGGCAGGCCTTGTTTGACCAGGAAGGTCTTGACCTTGTCGCACGGGCTGTCGAATTTGGCTTTGCCGACCGGGTCGAACTGGAAGGTGCAGGTCGCCGGATCCGCCAGCACGGTGATCGGTGCCTGACGGCTGGCCTGATCGATCGCCGGGTTGGCGTAGTGCGCGAGGGATTTGAAGATCGGGAAGTACAGCGCGGTGGCCAGCAGCAAGCCCAGCATCAGCACCGGTTTGCGCCCGACCTTGTCCGACAGCCAGCCGAAAAAGATGAAGAACGGCGCGCCGATGACCACGCTGATGATCAGCAAGGTGTTGGCCACCGCCGGGTCCATTTTCAGGAACTGGGTGAGGAAGAACAGCACGTAGAACTGCGCCGCGTAGAAGGTCACCGCTTGCCCGGCATTGATGCTGAACAGGGCGATCAGCACGACCTTGAGGTTTTCCCATTTGCCGAAGGATTCGCGGATCGGCGCTTTCGAAGTTTTGCCTTCCTCTTTCATTTTCAGATAGGCCGGCGACTCGTGCAGGCTCAGGCGAATCCAGGTGGAAATGCCCAGCAGCACGATCGACAGCAGGAACGGAATGCGCCAGCCCCAGACTTCAAACTGATCGCCGGTGAAGTAGCGGCAACCGAGTACCACCAGCAGCGACAACAGCAGGCCGAGGGTCGCAGTCGACTGAATCCAACTGGTGTGGAAGCCGCGTTTTCCGATAGGCGCGTGCTCTGCCACATAAGTCGCAGCACCGCCGTATTCGCCGCCGAGTGCCAGGCCCTGGAGCATACGCAGCACCACCAGAATGATCGGCGCGGCGATGCCGATGCTGGCGTAGGTCGGCAGCAGGCCGACGCAGAAGGTCGCCACGCCCATCAGGATGATCGTCGCGAGAAAGGTGTATTTGCGCCCGATCATGTCCCCCAACCGACCGAACACCAGCGCCCCGAACGGCCGCACGATAAAGCCTGCGGCGAAGGCCATCAGCGCAAAGATGAACGCCGTGGTGTCGTTGACCCCGGCGAAAAACTGTTTGCTGATCACTGCCGCAAGGGCGCCGTAGAGGAAGAAGTCATACCACTCGAACACCGTCCCCAGTGAGGAAGCGAAGATGACTTTGCGTGTATCCGGGCTGGTCTCGACGCTGCGCACGGCGTCCAGCGGCTGAACGTGTTCTGACATATCGGTATCCCTCACAGTGATTGTTTTTGTTGTTCCACTGGTGTTGCGTGTCCGGGTGATGCCTTGAATTAAACGCGGTCCCTTGTAGGAGTGAGCCTGCTCGCGATAGCGGTGTATCAGCCAACACAGATGTCGAATGTTATTCCGTCATCGCGAGCAGGCTCACTCCTACAGGTACGGTGTTTACAGCTTTGGAACTGAGGATCAATTGTGCCGCTTTCTCGGCAATCATCAGCGTAGGCGAACAGGTGTTGCCCGAGGTAATGCGCGGCATGATCGACGCATCGGCGATGCGCAAACCGGGCACGCCGTGGACGCGCAGTTGCGCATCGACCACCGCATCGCCGTCATTGCCCATGCGGCAGGTGCCTACCGGGTGGAAAATCGTCGTGCCGATTTTCGCTGCTGCTTGTTGCAATTGTTCTTCACTTTGCAGGTTGGCGCCGGGCAGGTATTCCACCGGTTTGAATGCTTGCAGGGCAGGGGCGCTGACGATGCGCCGGGTCAGGCGAATCGCATCTGCTGCCACGCGCAGATCTTCAGGATGACTGAGGTAGTTGGGTTGAATCAGCGGCGCCTCCTGCGGGTCCGCCGAACGAATGTCGATGCGTCCACGACTCTGCGGACGCAGATCGCAAACCGAAGCGGTAAACGCCGGAAAGCTGTGCAACGGTTCGCCAAAACGCTCCAGCGATAGTGGCTGCACGTGATATTCAAGATTCGCCGAGGTCTGCTCCGGCCCCGAGCGCGCAAATGCGCCCAACTGACTCGGCGCCATCGACAGCGGCCCGCTACGGTCATACAGATAACGCAGGCCCATGCCCATCTTGCCCCACACGCTGCCGGCGATCTGATTCAGCGTGCGCGCGTTTTCCAGTTTGTAGATCAGGCGCAATTGCAGGTGATCCTGCAGGTTGCCGCCAACGCCCGGCAGCTCATGAATCACGCCGATGCCCAAGCGTTCCAGCAGCGGCCGTGGGCCAATCCCGGAGCGTTGCAGAATGCTCGGAGAACCGACGGCACCGGCGCACAGGACGATCTCCTTGCGCGCCTTGAACTGTTTGACCTGACCTTCATGACGGGCACTGACTTTTGTTGCGCGACCGTCCTCCAGCAGCACACGATCGACCTCAACCCCGGTCAGCACCGTCAGATTCGCCCGGTCGCGCACCGGTTTCAAAAACGCCTTCGCCGCGTTCCAGCGCACCCCGGATTTCTGATTGACCTGGAAGTAGCCGCAACCCTCGTTGTCGCCCTGATTGAAGTCATCGATGCTGGCGATGCCGCTTTGCTCGGCCGCACTACGAAACGCATCCAGAATCGGCCACGACAGGCGCTGCTGTTCAACCCGCCATTCACCCTTGGCGCCGTGGAATTCAGCCGCACCGGCAAAGTGGTTTTCGCTCTGTTTGAACAGCGGCAACACGTCATTCCAGGCCCAGCCCGGATTGCCCTCGGCCGCCCAGCCATCGTAGTCGTTGGCCTGGCCGCGCATGTAGATCATGCCGTTGATGGACGAACAACCGCCCAGCACTTTACCGCGCGGATAACTCAGTGCGCGACCGTTGAGGCCCGGTTGTTCTTCGGTCTTGAAGCACCAGTCGGTGCGCGGGTTACCGATGCAGAACAGGTAACCGACAGGAATGTGAATCCACGCATAGTTGTCGCGCCCGCCGGCTTCGAGCAGCAGCACGCGCTGCTGCGGATCTGCCGACAGCCGATTGGCCAGCAGGCACCCGGCAGGGCCGGCGCCGACCACGATGTAGTCGTATTCATCGAGGGAAGTCTGCATTCCCTGACCTCGCTTTTTGTTTTTATTGTCGGACACTCTAGTTGTTAGCTTTCGTTAAAAGAATGTTAGTTTTTGCGCAGCCGCTGTGCGTTTTCAAACAGCCTGCATTGACCATAGCCGACAAGGACACGCCATGTTCGACTGGAACGACCTGCGGTTTTTTCTCGAACTGCAACGCAGCGGCCGCCTGCTCACCGCCGCCCGCCGCCTCAACACCACCCACGCCACCGTCGCCCGCCACATCGAAGCCATCGAAAAAAGCCTCGGCACCGCGCTGTTCGTCCAGCACGCGCAAGGTTACGAAATGACCCCGGCGGGGGAGGCGCTGCTTAAACACGCTGAAGCGATGGAAAACGTTGCGTTGCTGGCGCAGGAAGAGATCACCCAATCCACCGCGCCACTGGGCAAGATTCGTGTTGGCGTCACCGAAGGGCTGGGCATCAAGTTTCTCGCCAGCCGCATGATCGGCTTGTTCGAGCGCTATCCGGGATTGGAAGTGGAACTGGTCGCGGTGCCGCGCTTTGTCAGCATCCTCAACCGCGAGGCGGAAATCAGCATTCATCTCGAGCGCCCGGCGGCGGACATGCTGGTGACGCGCAAGCTCACGGACTATCGCCTCGCGTTGTACGCCAGCCAACGCTATCTCGATAAGGCGCCGCCACTGCACAGCCGCGAAGACCTCGGGCGGCATGCGTGGATCGGTTATGTCGATGATTTGCTGTTCAGCCAGGAACTGATGTTTCTCAACAGCTTCTGCCGTAGCCCTCGGGTTGTGTTCCATAGCACCAGCGTTATTGCTCAGCAGGAAGCAGCGCGGTCGGGATTGGGCATTGCGGTGTTGCCGTGCTACATGGCGTCATCTGACCCTGACCTTGTCCCATTACTGCCGGATGAAAGCATTGAGCGCAGTTACTGGATCAGCACGCGGCGCGAGTTGCACAAGTCGGTGCGGCTGCGGGTGGTCTGGGATTATGTGGTGGGGTTGTGTGAGGCGGAGCAGGGGCTTTTACGCGGTTAACCAGCTGTATCCAAATCCCCCTGTGGGAGCGAGCCTGCTCGCGAAAGCGGTGTATCTGATACGCAAATCTCGCCTGACCCACCGCCTTCGCGAGCAGGCTCGCTCCCACAGGGGGATGCGCATATCACACGAGATGTGTGTCATCTCCGGGTTGATTTATATATGGATATCCGTATATTCGGATTTCCGTATGTGATGAGCCCGTCCCATGATCACTCCCACCGAAGTCTTCAAGAGCCTCGCCGACGAAACCCGCGTCCGCGCCATGCTGCTCATCGCCGATCAAGGTGAACTCTGCGTCTGCGAACTGATGTGCGCACTCGGCGACAGCCAACCGAAAATCAGCCGCCACCTCGCACAACTGCGCAGCAATGGCTTGCTGCTCGATCGCCGTCAGGGCCAGTGGGTCTATTACCGTCTCAACCCGGAGCTGCCAGCGTGGGTTCGCGAAATTCTGCAATTGACGTCCAAAGCCAACGCCGATTGGCTCAAGGACAATGCCGCGCGCCTGCAGAACATGGATGGCCGTCCTGTCCGTGAAACCGCGTGCTGCTGAGGAAGGAGAAACCCATGCGAATCCTGTTCATGTGCACGGCCAACAGTTGCCGCAGCATTCTCTCTGAGGCCATGTTCAATCACTTGGCACCTGCCGGGTTTGAAGCGGTGAGTGCTGGCAGTTTTCCCAAAGGCCAAGTCTTGCCGCGCAGCCTGTTGACCCTGCAAAAGCATGGCATCGCCATTGATGGCTTGCACAGCAAAGGCAACGACGCTTTTGAAAGCAACCCGCCGGACATCGTCATCACCGTGTGCGACAAAGCCGCTGGCGAGGCCTGCCCGGTGTATTTCGGCCCGGCGTTGAAATCCCACTGGGGGCTGGAAGATCCGTCCGAAGTGAAGGGCGACGAAGCCATTGTCGACGCGGCTTTTCACGCCACCCTTATGCGCATCGGCCAACGCTGTCAGGCCTTCCTCGATCTGCCTTTCCACTCGCTCAGCCGCGATCAACTCAAGGCTGAGCTCGACCGCATCGGCACGCTTTAAGGAGGATTTATGTCCGAACTGCCCAACCTCGATCTCAATCTGTTCGATAACGCCAAACCGTCGCAAGCGGACGCGCACAAACCACGCATCCTGCTGCTCTACGGCTCGACCCGCGAACGCTCGTTCAGCCGTTTACTGGTGGAGGAGGCCGCACGCCTGCTCGAACACTTCGGCGCCGAAACGCGGATCTTCAATCCGTCCGGTCTGCCACTGCCCGACGACGTTCCGGTCGACCATCCCAAAGTGCAGGAACTGCGCGATCTGGTGCTGTGGTCGGAAGGCCAGGTCTGGTGCTCACCCGAACGTCATGGCGCGATGTCCGCCGTGTTCAAGGCGCAGATCGATTGGGTCCCGCTGGAACTCGGCGCGGTACGCCCGACCCAGGGTAAAACCTTGGCCGTGATGCAGGTCTGCGGCGGTTCGCAGTCGTTCAACGTGGTCAACCAGTTGCGCGTGCTGGGCCGCTGGATGCGCATGTTCACCATCCCCAACCAATCCTCGGTGCCCAAGGCCTATATGGAGTTCGACGACACCGGGCGGATGAAAGCGTCGCCGTTCTACGATCGTGTGGTCGATGTGATGGAAGAACTGGTGAAGTTCACCGTGCTGCTGCGCGATCAACAGGCGCATCTGGTCGACCGTTACTCCGAGCGCAAGGAAAGTGCTGAGCAATTGATGGCGCGGGTTAATCAGCGTTCGATCTGAGTAACGCTTGCACAGCATGACAAGGCCGGCTGCAAATGCTGGCCGATTCACCTAGGATATCGGCGCATCACCGTGTGACGGGCAAACTCAAGGAAGTGGTCATGAAATTCAAGGAATGGGTGGACTTGACGGCACTGTATAAACGCAGCCGCAGACAGCCGAACAAGTTGCTGTTCACATGGAAGAATGCGCGCCGGTTGTGGCCGATGTGGGCGGTCGCCGTGTCAACGTTGCCCCTTATTGCTTTGTCCGCTCTGGGCATCAAATACCCGATCTTCGTTCCGATCTCCTACGCCGGTCTTGCCGTGTGGACAGTGGGGTTATTCTTTACTCGACTCAATGCCCTTCGCAGGGTTTATCCCGTGCAGTTCGCTGAACATGCCATTGGCCAGCAACGCTGGGGCGAGCAAGAGAACATTCTTTGCTATGCGTTCTTTTTGCAGATTGTGCAGGATGAGGGCTATACGGCTGCCAAGCTTCGGGAACTCTCGGCGTATTCAGACTTGACTGTCGTGCCAGCCAAACCTGCACTTTCGCAAAATCTGGTCTTCGTTTCGCTCTTCGCTCTGATGATCGGTCTGTCCACGGAACTGATCAAAGCGACATCTTTTTTTCTAGGAGGGAAGGGCGCTGTCATCCTTATTCTGGTCGCCGCGGTGTCGTTTATTTACTGGATTGTCTGGGATGGCATTCAAAGCACGCCCTACCAAAGACTGCGGATAAAACGCTATGTTGATCTGGCCGCCTATGATCTGGAAGAAGCGGTTCAGGATGTTCGAGAATTGAATCCGGTGGAGTCTTCGCCGGTTTTATCGATGAGCAAGCAAACGGAGCCAACAGCATGAGCGAAGACAACAAAGTAAAAGGCCCAGCCTCCTACTTCCCCTCCATTGAAAAGAAGTACGGCCAGCCGATCGATCACTGGCTGAACCTCCTCGCCAGCATCAGCGACAAGAAACACATGGAACTGGTGGCGTGGCTCAAGGAGGAACACGGCATGGGCCACGGTCATGCCAACGCCTTGGTTGCGCATCATCTGGCGGGTAAAAAGTGAGGGCAGGGCAGCGATGAATTTCTCCCACCGGCCAGTGACGGCCGACGACGTCAACACCCTCTGCAGCTTTCCCCAGGGCGAACAAGAACTGTTCTTCATGTTCCCGAAAGCCAACTTCCCGCTGACGGAAGAGCAGATGCACAGCGCAATCAGCCAACGCTTCGACTCCACGGCTTTTCTGGCCAACGGCGAGTTCGTTGGCTTCGCCAATTTCTACCGCGCTGAGCACGATGGCATCTGCTGCATCGGCAACGTCATCGTCGCGCCCTACGCCCGTGGCCAGGGTGTTGCGCGGTACATTGTCGAGACCATGACCGCGCTGGGTTTCGAAAAATACCAGGCCAAGGAAGTGCAACTGTCTTGCTTCAATGAAAACACTGCAGGCCTGCTGCTCTACCCGAAACTTGGCTTCGTGCCGTTCTCCATTGAAGAGCGCCCGGCGCCGAATGGTGGACGTTCCGCCCTCATCAACATGAAACGCCACCGACCATAGCCATCCCCCAATCCCTGTGGGAGCCAGGCTTGCCCGCGATGGCGCCAGCCGCCCGCCGCGAACCCCGAGCCCAACACAAAACCTGTGGGAGCGAGCCTGCTCGCGAAGACGCCAGCCCACTCACCCCAAATCCCAAGCCAGACTCAATCCCCTGTAGGAGTGAGCCTGCTCGCGATAGCGCAAGCCCAGCCACCACCAATCCCACCTCAACCACAAATCCCTGTGGGAGCGAGCCTGCTCGCGAAAACGCCCACCCAGTCACCCCATCAACCATCAACCACTGACCGAAATAAACAGCAAAACCACCACTGTTTAAACGAAGCCTCAAGTAATCACCGAAACCCTACAACGCCTTGCGCCGTTACCTACGACTAAGCCAGAATCCGCCGGCTTGTGCGTCTAGGGCGCGGGTTCTATCGTCTGTCGGTCGCTGAAAAACAGCGATCGGGTTTGGTAGCCCGCCATAACTAGTCGCATCGCGAACCGTTCGCAGACCTCATCAGGTCTCTGCTCAATGGTGGCCATGCGCAGGACACCTTCGGGTGTGCCGGGTCCTAGTTACCGGTCTACCAACCCGCGTATGGCCGCCACCTTCGTTTGGTAGCGAATGTGAAGGCTCCTTTTTATTAACTAGGAGTTTCACCATGATCAAACCAACACCCAACCCACCCGAAACCGACCCCACATCCCCCTACGAATCCCCCGATTCCAAGCGATTCCACGAAGCCGCCGAACGCGCCCTCGACCACTACCTCAAACCCGCCAGCCAAATCATGGCCAGCACCCAACAACCCGAACGCATGTACCTCGCCAACCCGAAGTACGACAGCGAATCCCTGCTCGCCAACGCCAGCGAAACCCTAGGCTCCGCCAGCGAAATGCTCCTCAACTTCGCCGCCATGCTCGACACCCCCCACCGCAAAACCGCACTGGGCATCGCCCAAGTCGTGATGCTCGGCGAAATCGCCGTCAATCAAGCGCTGGATAACGTCGAAATCGCCAGCTAACCCCCACCCCGACGAGGGGAAACCCTCGTCGAACCCCGCGGTCACACCTTGGCTGGCACACGGCCACGGCTTGCGCCCCCCAGCCTCGGCTGTCACCCTTCGGGCCGTTCTCAAGGATCAGAACCAGGAATCACGGATGAGTGGCTACGTACCCAACCCCCCGAAAAACTTCCGCTACGAAGAAGCCAAACCCGTCGATATTCACGCCCAGCGTTGGGCGGAATATGAGAAGCACGGGAAAGAACCTGCGCGCGAACCTGAGAAAATCGGGATAGCGCTGAGGATTGGGGTTTTCTTTGATGGCACTGGGAATAATGCGAACAACACGGCGGCTGGATTGCTGTGTGGGGCGCAGCATCCGATCGCGCCTCAGGATATTCCCGTCAGTTGCATGCCGTACATGAGCGACCCGGACAGCAGTTACGGAGCCGGCCTCACCAATGTTAAAAAACTGCATGATTTATATAAAAAGACTGAGAAAGCTGAGGGCACAGGCGCCTTTAGATGCATATCACGTCCTGTCTATGTCGACGGTATTGGCACTGTAAACAATGAGAAAGACAGCGCCGTAGGCTCAGGTATGGGCCGGGGTGACACCGGTGTCGCTGGGCGTGTTCAGGCGTCTTTCGCGCAAATAAAACAAACCATCGAAGAAGCCCTGCTAGATAGTCCTGGCAGTGAAATAGTGTCTCTGACTTTTGATACGTTTGGCTTCAGTCGTGGCGCAGCAGCTGCAAGGCATTTCTCAAATGAAATCGTGCGAGGCAAGCAAGGGCCATTGGGAAGCTTGTTGAACAACAGTGCCAAAGATTTCAGCCGCAGTTTTGATAGCCAATACGGAAACGGTATCAAAATGGGATTTATCGGCCTGTTCGACACAGTGCCATCCATCGCCGGTTTTACCAACCTTGGTCAAGTGACGAGCCCTATCGCTCCCGGTGTGAAGCTTTATCTGGATCGCAGATTCTTCAAAGATGTTGTCCATCTCGTAGCTCGCGATGAGTGCCGCGCCAACTTCGCGCTCAGTCGGGTTAAGCCCGACCATCCGGAATACACCTTTCCCGGCGTCCATTCGGATATCGGAGGAAGCTACCTCGATGAAGTCGAGGAATGCGTGTTGGTCAGTCCCATGCAAGCGCTTGAAGTCTCAGTCCAAACTGACGTTGCAACTACATCGATCTACCGGGATGCTGCACGCCTGAAAAGTCAGTGGGTTGCCAAAGGGTGGCCTGCAAATCTACTGGAAGTTGTCACACCGGCCGCGCTCTTACTCCCTACGGACAATCAGGATCGACTGGCACCCCGAGAGAAGCGTGTGTACGCCGCGCTGCAACTCAAGCGACCAGTGAGCGGCAAGCTCTCGCGCGTCTACTTGAGAGTCATGTATCAACTGGCGAAGGAAAAGGGCGTCCAGTTCATCGATATGCCTGAGAGCGATGAGTACGCTGTGCCAGATGACTTGCAAGCATTGTGTAATCGTTTTGTCGCCGGCGACTACAGCACCACGGCTGAGGAAGAAAAGCTGCTAAAGCTCAAATACATTCACACCTCCGCGAACTGGAATCATCCCCTCGGCAGGAGGGATGCAAGCGGCATAGAAGCCGTTTACATCAACGCGCCGACGGCAGACGCAATTCGCGTACAACACCCACACGTACCTGATTGGAAGCTTTGGTAATGAGAGCGTTGATTGTTCTGCTGGGCGTTTTTCTGTTAGCGGGTTGCCAGACGAGAGCCGCAGAAAGTGGCGAAAGTGACCCTAAGTCCCCGTGGTGGCAACTAGGGTTTGTTGAGCCGGACTACATGAAAATATGGGTAGAGGACAGCTCCGTTCTGGACATTCAAAACAGGATGTTTTTCAAGGCAGGAGGGAGAACCGCTGCCGGAGGTGAACCCGAAGATGGCACAGAGTCCGCCCGTGGTTGGGGCACTGTTAGCGGTTCCGGTATTCCGGTAACCGGTGCCGATCTTCCCAAACTCATCT
This sequence comes from Pseudomonas sp. CH61, assembly GCF_059429415.1. Classification (NCBI taxonomy): domain Bacteria; kingdom Pseudomonadati; phylum Pseudomonadota; class Gammaproteobacteria; order Pseudomonadales; family Pseudomonadaceae; genus Pseudomonas; species Pseudomonas sp. CH61. Next base: position 1,772,508 of record NZ_CM182098.1, read on the forward strand.
TCGTCCGTTGGCAGTCCATATCAGAGCAGAAAACCTACAAGGGTTTCATCGAAATCCCAGAATCAGCCAGGCAATTGATGGTGGACTCAACGCATCATCGTTGCCCGGAAACTCCAGAAAGAGCTGCGCGATATATGGCCTCGCTGTACGTGGGGCTAGCTCCAGGTGGTGTATTGCAAGCGTGGGTCAGGGACTCATGCCACCGCCCGGTCCAAGTTGCTCATGCCCAAGGCGAAGTTGAACCACTAGGTCCGGAGCAAGGGAAGCACGGTGGGCGCTATGCCTACCCTGTGAGTGAAAAGGCCAAGAGGTATATCGACAAGTTCGGCATTCCGTATGGGAGTTGGTAAGCCGTGCGCCAATGAAGCAACTCATTACGATGCTTTGCATCTTGCTAGTCACGGGATGCCAGGTTGCTGATCCACTGTCAGCCAAAAACGACCCGAAATCCGAGTGGTGGGAGTTGGCGTTTACCGAGCCGGACTACATGAAGGTCTGGGTAGAGAACAGTTCTGTTCAAGACATTAATGGCAGGATTTTCTACAAAACCGGCGGCGGCACAGCTGCGGGGGGAGAGCCTGAAGATGGAACGGAGTCCGCCGGAGGTTGGACAGGTGGGGTAGGCGGCAGCGGAAGGAGAGTGGTGGGAGCAGATTTGCCTGTTCGCATCTGGGTCCGTTGGCAATCGATTGTCGAACAGAAAACGTGGCAGGCATGGGTAGAAATCCCAGAGGAAGCCAGGCAGTTGATGGTGGCGTCCGTCAATCAACGTTGCCCGCAGACGCCTGATCAGGAAGCGAGATTTATGGCGTCGGTTTATCTAGGGTTGGCCCCCGGTGGTGTTGTGCAGGTTTGGGTAAGAGACTCTTGCCACCACCCGGTTAAAGTCGCTCGAGCGCAGGCTGAAATTGAGCCACTGGGGCCGAGCCAAGGTAAGAACGAAGGGCGTTACGCTTATCCGGTGAGTGAAAAGGCAAAGCGGTATATCGAGAAGTACGGTATCCCTTACGGTAGTTGGTGAGTAGCGTGCTTCTGACTGACCTCCAACCTCATCCTTAATGAAGCGCCTAACGAGGCTGTTCTCGTACGCCACCTGAGCGTCGCATCATGTTTGGTCGGCGCTGGTCGAATCACGGAAATTTATTGTGAGAATTGAAAAAGCTACACGCTTCGATGATGTCGACCACGACGCGGGATATGGGTGCCGTGGTTTCAACTACGTGATTCGGAATGAAATGGATGAGTTTCACGTCAGAACTTACGATGGTGACCCCGGTAAGGCAACGGTAGTACGCCCGACTTCTATGTACAAAAACTGCAACCTCAGAATGCTTGTTGATTTTTTACAATCCGAACTGAATGCATCCTCGATCTGCCTCTATAAGGGGGAGATTGGTGGCTATGAAGAGATAGATCTGAACGGGTTGATACTTAAAAAATAGGCCTGTCGCCGCTTTTGTAATTGTTCGTCAGGTGGTCGTAGGGGTCTCCAGATAAAGGTGAAGCTCTGACAGAAACCTACAGTGCCCTTTGACTTTTTTGAGCTCGGCGAGCAAGTCATCAATCCGAAAAACCATCAACTTAGCTTTGCCATCATCTAAAGTAGCGCCATCGCGCTTTTCCGCATCGGACTTGCTCCTAGTGAATGCCACAAGGAACCGTTCATCAATGTAACTTTTGACGACCCAGTGAGAAAAGGTATGTCGAAAAATCCTATGCATTTCGATAGTTTCTACTGCTGAGATAATCCCTGCGGTATCTATATTGAGATCGGTTTGCTTGGCCTCTTTTTTGGTATGGAGTAAAACGTCCGCATCATTGAGAAGGAATGCAAAATCACTTGGAGAGCCAAGCCGCTTTTCTCGAAGCATTGCAGTCAATCCTCTGCACAACGCGTCCGACATGCAATACATCTGGATAAGCTCACCGATGAGGGCGAGCTTATCCTTGCCGATATCCTGAAGAAGCAGAGCTAGTTTAGTGTTATTCGCGGCTTCTAGCCGACACATAACCTCAATCATCTCTTCGTCAACCACCCTTTGAATCGAATCAATTGTTTTCATTTCTTCCTCAATTACTGATACGACGTGTTTTGCGTCAGCGTCAAAGATGCTCGTCTAGGAGTTCACGAAGCCCAGAGAGCTGCGCTCCAACGTCTCTGATGTCCAATTTCTCCCACTCCGCGTGAAGAGCGTGGTTGCGGACCGCTGCATATGATTTCAAGCGCTTCGCCTTTACCTGCGTAAAGACGCTGCGCTTTGTCAGTTCATCAATTAGAGGTTCAAGAGACACACCACCAACCGCAATCTCGAATTTCCGCGCTATGCGCTTGATAGTGTCTTCGAGCACTGCAGAAGCAAGGACAGCAGCTTCGTTGACCTTGCCGGCCTTGTGATACTGCGTCGCGTGATCAAGGAAGTCATCGAATGCTGAGGCGACTACTTGGTCCTCGAGCTTGACCAGTAACCCTGCATGCGCTTCAAGCTGCACCGAATGAAGCAGGCCTAAGAGTTTTTCGATGGAGGAAATAGGGAAGCCGCTTTTGAGCTCCTCATGTTCGACGATCCTCTGCAACTCTGCTATGTAGAAACTGCCCGGCGGGGCGACTTGGTGTATCGCGTTAGCCGCGGACGAGAACCAACTTTGCGCCTCTACGACGTCTTTCATCCAGTAGTCTTGCGATGATTGTGAACGGGCGGCGGCATTGCCCCGCGAGATCAGTTCATCGATTCGCTTGAGTACGTGATCCTGCATTGTGAATTACCCCTGCTGTTGTAGAGCATTGAATGGCTGCTTTTTGGCCGAAAAAATCGACACTCTCCCGAAAGCGGCCCCATCCGTAATTCCATATATGTCCAAGCACTGCCAGATCAACGGAATCCATCCGTGGCCTTATCCAGCAACGATGTCAAACGCAGTACCACCCAATACCTCCCCATTAACCATCACCCAAACCCCATGCCGCCCCAAAAAATGCTTCCGCGTCGTAAAGTCCTTAATCACCTGCCGCCTCCCCACAACCACACTCTCAAACCCCACCAAAACCACCGTCTTCAACTTAAAAACCTTCCCCGAAACCCCGCCATTCGCCTTCACATAGTCAATCGCATAATCAATCACCAACCGCTGCTCATGCGCCACCGTCGACTTCACCACAAACGACAACGTAATCGCTTCCCCCAACCTAATCACCGCCGGCTCAACCCGCACATCCAGCAACTCAACCTCAGCCTTTGCCCCGGCACCAATCACCGTCAGCGCCCGCAAATCCCCCTGCTTAATCAAACTCCTCAAAGCATGCTTCGCAATCCAACCCGTGTGCTTGTTCTCCAACGACCAACCTTCAATCGTGTCCAGCACCCACTCCGGATGCACCTTCGTCACATCATTCAAATGATTCGCCACGGACTTGCGCACATACAAACTCTCATCAGCCTTCAATCGATCCAGTATCCCGGCGGCCAACTGTGGATCCGCCTGCACCGCGTCCAACCGAAACGACCAAGGCAGACGAGGGCGGCTGCCTTCGCTGGCGAGGCGTCGAACGTGGTGGTTTTCGTCTCGGGTCCAGTCGTGCATCCGTTCCAACGAGCGCTCCAGGTCGCTGCGCAGAAAGTGGCGGATGGCGAATTCGGAGGAGCCGAAGGTGGTGAAGTACTTCAGGGCGTCCATGGAGGTGTCGAATGCGTGCCCGCCATAGCTCGCGACGTAGTGCGGCAGGCACATGCTGACGAATCCGCTGTTCAGCCTTGGCGCGAGTTCACGCAATACATCGAGGGAATCTTGGTAATCCAGCGGCAACACGGCATGCAGGCTTTCGCTGACACGCGCCATGCGTTGCATTACCGATAATTCAGCAAGTCCATCCTGGGCGTGCTTGAGAAACGCCTTGGCCTTGAACGCCGGGTACACGGCGCTCATTTCGCGGGCGATGTGTTGCAAGCGCTCGGTGTTGAAGATTTCCTTTAACGCCGGGGCGGCGGTGTCGGTGGTGCTCATGGTCAGGTCATCGGGGTGCTGACGAACGCTTCGAGGGTTTCGGCGTAGGCGGTGTATTGGGCGATATGGGGGTAGCGGCGGGTGTCGATCTGGTCGGGGACGACGAGGCCAGTGAAGCTCCAGGCGACGGCCAGGCTGATGCCGGCCTGGGTGAGGGTGTCGTCGGTGGGCAGGCCGGTTTTTTCCAGTTCTTGCTCGAGGGCGGTGAATGCAGCGGCGAGTTGGCCTTCGACGCGTTCGACCCACGGTTGGTATTGAATGTCGGCCGGGCGCAGGTTGCGTTCGTAGTAGAGCTGCACGGCTTTTTCGCAGGCGGCGAGGCTGAGGCCGATCAGGCGCAGGGCTTGGGCGCGTTGTTTCAGGTCGGTCGGCAGCAGGCTTTTGCCGGAACTGGCTTCGAGGTAATCGAGGATGAGGGTGGAGTCCATCAGGACCACGCCGTCGTCGAGGATCAGTGTGGGCGCTTTGACCACCGGGTTGATCTGCTGGAATTGCTCGAAGTGGCGGAACACCGAGACCGACTCGTGTTCGAGGTCGATCCCCAAGCGTTTGGCGGAAATCGCCACGCGGCGTACGTAGGGTGAGTCGAGCATTCCAATCAGTTTCATGTGCAACTCCTTTGGCAAATCACGACCTGACGATGGGAATCGAATGTAGCGGGAAAAGCTGTTGGTTGACTACCGGGAAAAAGTTTTGGCCTTCTGTAATAGTCGTGAAACAGAAACTGTTACAGCGCTGAAACATCCGAAAATAAAGGCGTTCATTGACCTTGCGAGGTGTTTTGGCGGATCTATAGTCAAAGTGCCAGCACCGACCAGGGATGGAACAGTTAAGCGAGCTCAGGCCCTCTGATTCAGTACTCGTTTGTATTACTCCCTTGCAGTCCATCAACCCTAGAGCGATGAGGCACTGCCGTGCGCGCGGTAAGAGTGCGCGCCGTCGGTCACATAAAAGGGTCCGAGGGGCATGTCATGAACAATTTTCATCGTTTGACGATTTGTGCGTTGTGTATTGGGTTGGTCGCTTGCAGTAGCCGCCCGGAACGCGGGGCGGTCGTGCAGCAGTGGTCGGCCAATACGGAGCAGTTGAACTTCAAACCGATATTTCCGCCGCGTGGCAACTTTGAAGTAGGTGATTTTTATGTGGTAAGAGCCGCGAAGGCCGGTAACAAGATGAAAACCGCTGATTACTACATGAGTTCGGTCTGGTTTGATCGGATGAGGCTGGATGAGGAACTGAAGAAGGCCGCGCCTTACATCACCGCGCAGAAAACTCCGGTGGACAAGTCCGGACTTGTGACGGCGACCAGTGTTCCGGACCTTTTTGTACCGAACACCAACGTGAAAATGAATGCACTGGTGGCCTTTCCCGGTTTCACCTTTGCCTCACTGGCTGAGAGTGATATCGGGCTAGGGGTCAGCAATAGCGCGATCGGCGCATTTTTTGGGGGCGCGCGCAAGTCGGGATATTCGGTGGCGTACTCGGTGCCATTGGCGGAAACATATGGGGTGCTGTATAGCGATGCCCATCTTGCGGCCGACAAATATTTAAGCAAATACACCGACGCTCAACGCAACAAGCTGACAAATGCGGTGGTTTCGCTGAAAAACGATGCGAAGATCAACGACAAGAATGACACGAAGTCTGTGCTTGTACTGGTAACCCAGGTTTATCTGGCGCGCTCATTGGATGTGGTGGTTTCCTCGACCGAAAGCAACGGTGCGCAATTGTCTGCGGTTACGCGGGCACTGACAGATCTGGATGAGCGCAAAACGGCTATTGAGAACCAGCTTCGCGCGCTAAAGCCAACTGCCAAAGGGGATGGAGCAGGAGACGGGAAGCCCGCAGTGGCCAAGGCAGGCGATACCAAGGCGGCTGCCGACAAGCCCGCGGCCGTCGTGCCGGCGACCAATCAGGCGCTTGTTAAACAGAAAGAGGCGGAACTGGCACAGGTCAACGCCGATATCCGTAAACGCGTGGAGTCCGTAACGCCCGCGATGCCGGGTGTGACCGGTTCAGTGGTGAAGTCCTCCGCGACGAGTCTGACGTTGCGTCAAGTTTTCGATACACCGGTGGCTATCGGTTATTCGGGCATCAACATTGATATCGACACGTTGATCAAGGATCGCAAAGTCGTCGAAGCGTCCAATATTGATACCTTTCCGTTGAAACAGATCATCAAGGTCAATCTCGAGTAGGTGGCAGCAAATCACAGCGTCGATCTGCTCGGGCAGGTCGTCGCTGTATTAGGTTGTCAGTCGTCAAACCCCGCCTGCTCGTGAATCTCATCGACATTGAGTTCCAGCCGATACGCCACCGCCACAAACAACGCCTGACACAGACACAGCGTCGCACTCAGCGAACGAAAGGCGAGGGCGCTGCCTTCGTTGACCAGCAACACACTGTGGGCGAGTTTCGCCAGTGGCGAGAGGTGGCTGTCGGTGAGGATCAGGGTGTTGGCCTGCTGCTGGCGGGCGAAGCGCAGGCAATGTTGGGTTTCCTTGGCGTAGGGCACGAAGCTGATGGCGATGACCAGATCGTTGGCGCGCACGCTGCGCATTTGCTCGCGATAGCTGCCGCCTAGCCCGGACACCAGATGAATTTTTTTCTGAGTGTGTTGCAAGTTGTAAACGAGGTAGTCGGCGACGGCGAAGGAGCGACGCACGCCGACGACATAAATGTTGTCGGCGTTGACGATCAGGTCGACGGCTTTTTCGAACGCGGCGTCGTCGAGTTCACGGCCCAGGCGTTCGATGCCGGAGCGCGTGGCGTCGATGCATTCGCGCGCGAGGTCGCCGGCGCTGGCTTGCTGCGACTGGTTGGCGATCATGCTGCGGATGCGTTGCTGGTAGTTTTGCACCGGTGAGGCTTTGTGCGTGTAGGCGCTGCGGAACAGTGCCTGCATTTCGCTGAAGCCGCTGAAACCGAAGCGTTGCGAGAAGCGCACGATGGCGGACGGGTGGACTTCGCACTCGCGGGCGATGTCGCTGATGCGGTCGACCATGATCCGGTCGCTCTGCTGGCTGATGTAGCTGGCGATGCGTTTGAGCTGGCGCGGCAGGGCGTCGTATTCGTCGGTGATCAGTTGCAGCAGGCGCTCGGCATTGATCGGGGGGCTGGCGAGTGAAACCTCGTCGGTGGCCGGCAGATCGGGGCGGGGCATAGGTCATCCTTCAAGCTGGTTGATCACACGGTGGGCCTGATAGTAGGGGGGCTTTTGCGGTTCTGCTTTGCTGAAACGATGCAGTGCGTGGTAAAAAATTGCGTCTGGGCGCTGCTTGGTTAGCCGTTTGTCTTCTATATACAGCCGCTCGACTGAATTTCTTGCTATAAACGCACTCCGATTGCCCGTGTGAACGCTGTGTCAGAGCAGTTTCCGGACGTTGTCGGACAAATTCCCTGTATTTACAGTTGCTGAGGCCTCATTCGGGCCTTAGACTGCCGCCCCTCGTAAATTGAGTGCCGGGTGGCATTTGCAATAAACGATGCCTTTTCGCCGACCGCACGCGGTTCGCCGAAACGCTCCCTAATTCGCCTTAATGCACGTTTTTTTATAGAGATATCAATGACAAAGGACAAGTTGCTGGCCATGCCGGCAGATGACTACATGAATGCCGAGCAGCACGCTTTCTTCACTGAGCTGTTGCAGAACATGAAAGTCGAAACCCACGAGCGCATTGAGCAAAATCGTATCGCCATCGAAAGCCTGGACACCCCGGCTGACCCGGCGGACGCGGCTTCGGTTGAAGAAGAGCGCACTTGGCTGGTAAACGCGATCGATCGCGACCAGCGCATGCTGCCGCAACTGGAACAAGCCCTTGAGCGCATCAAGGAAGACAGTTTTGGCTGGTGCGATGACAGCGGCGAGGCCATTGGCCTGAAACGCCTGCTGATCAGCCCGACCACCAAGTACTGCATCGAAGCTCAAGAGCGTCACGAGCAGATCGATAAGCACCAGCGTCAGGCCTGATTCTGTGAGGTGACCCTTTCGATAGGGGCGCCTTGAAAAGATCGCAGCCTTCGGCAGCTCCCACACGGGCGTTGCTGGAGGCTGCGATCTTTGTTTTTGCTCGTCTGCAATAATCCCGAGCCGTTCCATTGACCTGCCACAGACCCCACGACTAACGGACCATGGATAATGGCGTTGTAGTGGCGTTTAATGCAGTTACAACAATGAGAACAAGCGTGGGGTGTTGATATGACGAGAGATGGATCTCTGGTTGGGGCTTTGCCTGCACCAGTGCTTTTGCCGAAAAACCGCTGGATCGCGCCGACCCTGCAAAGCATCGCCCTGATGCTGTTGTTGGCCGGCATGAGCCTAGCCGACTGGTCGCTGTACATCGGCATGCCGCTGGCGGTGCTGATTGTCTGGCTGCCGCGCCTGCGCTCCCGCACCATCCCCGATGTTCAGCCTGCCGACAGCGGCAGCGCCATGTCTGAACTCACCCGCGACCTTTCCTACACCACCAGTCATAACGCCTTGTCGGCAGCCGGCGTGGCATTTTCGGTCAAGGAACTGGCGAGCAAACTCGAATCGCAACTCGATGCGGCGGCGCGGATCGTCAGCAACGCCGAGGTAATGATCGCGACCGAACACGCGACGTCGCAGCTTAGTCGCGAAGCCCTTGAGGCGGCGAGTCAGGCGCATCACAGCAGCGCGGCGGGGCGCACGGAACTGGTGGATTCGATCGCGCGCATGCATCAGCTCAGTCAGCGCGCGAATGCCAGCCGTGAATTGATCGAAGCCTTGAGCCTGCGCAGCGACGATATTCAGCGCGTGACGTTGGTGATTCAGTCGATTGCCAGCCAGACCAATCTGCTCGCACTGAACGCGGCGATCGAGGCGGCGCGGGCCGGGGAACATGGTCGCGGTTTTGCGGTAGTGGCGGATGAAGTTCGCGGATTGGCGGCGCGCACCGCCTCGGCAACCGGTGAAGTGGGTGAGATGGTCGCTGACATTCAGCAGCGCACAGCGCAGGTCGTGGAGCAGATTCGCGAGTTGTCGAGTGATCTGCAGACCGGTGTCGAGCAGGTCGAACACACCGGCCAGCATCTGGAGAATATCGCGCGACTGGCAGCCGGGGTGGAAACTCAGGTCGGTGAAATCGCTCAGGGCGCGGAAACCAATCGCGAACAGCTCGACAGTCTGTTCAAGGCCATCGAACAGATGCGCAGCGACCTGGCGATCAGCGATCAACAGACTCGCCGCCTCGCCGAAGCAGCGGTGCAGATGGAAGGGCAGGCGGAAACCATCAGCGAGCGTCTGGCTGAAGTCGGTCTGGATGACTATCACCAGCGCATCTACGATCTGGCCCGCGAAGGCGCGAGCCAGATTGCTGCGCGGTTCGAGGCGGATGTCGAGCAGGGGCGGATCAGCCTTGAGGAATTGTTCGACCGCCAGTATCAGCCGATCCCGAATACGCAACCGGCGAAGTTTCAAACCCGTTTCGACCGATACACCGATCAGGTGCTGCCGGCGATTCAGGAGCCATTGCTGCCGCGTCACGAGGGGTTGGTGTTCGCCATCGCCTGTACGCAACAGGGTTATGTGCCGACGCACAATCAGCTGTTCAGTCAGCCGTTGACCGGTGATGAGCAGGTCGATGCCGTAAATAATCGCACCAAGCGTAAATTTGCTGACCGCACCGGTATTCGTTGCGGCAGTCATCAGCAACCGGTGTTGTTGCAGACCTACACGCGCGACACCGGTGAGCTGATGCATGACCTTTCGGTGCCGATCATGATCAAGGGCCGGCACTGGGGGGGATTGCGTCTGGGTTATAAGCCGGAAAGTCCGCGTTGAGGGATTGTTACTTCCGGTGCAATGAATCTGTGCACGGAGCTTGCTGTTTCCGCCCGCAAGAAACCATTAATCTGCCCGCTTAGTTAGGGTGCTAATGATTTCGGGAGGGCTGCATGCAGTGCAGAGTTGATGTTGCCGTGATGATCGGCAGTGGCGTGCCCGCCGGTTTGCGCGCAATGGGTCGTAGCGTCTGCTGGGTGGTGTTGCTCAATGGCGAGCGTCGCGGCACCGCTTTTGCCAGTCGCGACGAAGCGGAAGAGTGCAAGGCTGCGTGGCTCGCGCAGTTGCACGCCAAGCCAAGTGACAGCCTGCACTGATCAGAATTACTTGCCGCGATGCAGGCGTACATTCAGTTCATCGACCATGACCGCTTCTTCACCGTCAGCCGTTAACCATTCCTTGAGCAATTGCGCCTGTTGCGGTGACCAGAAGTCGGCGTCGATCAGTTTGACGTCGGCAGCCAGTGGATGCGCTTCGATGAAATCGTCGATTGCTGTGCCTTCTGAAGGCAGCCCCAGTTGATCGAACAGGGTTTTCAAATCGTATGCTGGCAGTTCCATCGTGTACTCCTTCGGTGGGCGCCGGTATGGCGCGGTCGATCTCTCTCTTTATCTGAGGCAACCGCTCGCCAGGAGTTCGATCTTAGACTCAAGTGAACGGGCGAGAGCACAGGCTTCGTTGTGATCTTCGCGGAAACCTCTTACACGCCCGGTCGAGGTTTCCTTGATGTGGAAGAAAGCGTTGCCTGCCGGCACGACTTGAAAGCGTGGCCAGTGCTCGTTGATGGCGCTGACATGCAGGATCAGCGGCGATTCGATCCGTGCGTCAGCAGTCATGGCAAAGTGAGTCCGAGTGCACATGTGAAGTCCTTTTCATCAGTTGGCCGGTAATTACAGGCCGTTTCGGGTAGTCGGAATGAGCATCGCTGCTCTAGAATCGCCAGTACCTGTTGACGACAGGGCTTATCTAAAGCAATTTTTCGCCAGCGATATGTCGGAAAAGTGCTTTTTTTCGTGAGAATTTTCCCTAAAGTTCGTAGTCAGACTGCTCTTGCCAGCGGTGAGGAATTTTCCTTCAAGCTTTGGCGACATCGGGATGAGTTTCGCGAGTGACAATCCAGTAGTCTTACGGACCTCGCGCTGAATGAGCACTCTGCTCTATTCGGGTTTTTATTTGAGTCATTTGGCAGTTACATCGGCCTGGCCGTTTTTTTGCCGTGCGCGTTTTCCGTGTGCGGTTTTTTCAGATGTGGGGATGTTTCTTTGGCAGTCAGTAATCTCGATATGCATGCTTTGTTCGTGTTGGGTGATTTGCGCGCAAAGCTGGTCAAGCTGTTCCAGTCGCGTTTTGTTTACATCACCGAGCAGAACGCCGAAGGCATTTACGTGGCCGAGATCGACACTGAAAGCGCGTTGGTGGTCGATGACAAACCGGGGCTGAAGCTCAAGGTCGGCGATCATTTCAGTGCATCGGTCTTGCCCAGCCGCGAAGGCGGCAAGATGGATATCCGCTTTCGCGAAATCAAACTCACGGTGTATGGGCTGGGCGATTACGCCTTTGTCGACACTGCCGACGGGCACGCGATCCTGTTCAAGGAAGGCCACAGCGTGGTGACCGTGTTTGCGGCCAATCAGCAGTTGCAGGAAGGCCTGACCAAGACCCTAAAAGCTGTTACCGCCAAAGCCGCCAAGTGGCGCAAGGGTGAACTGGTGACGTTCAAGGCCAGCGAGTGAGCCGCGCGGACTTTCATGCGCAGAACCTCGACACTGCACGCGAGGAGGCTCGGCGTTTATTCGCCGCCAAGGCCGAACTGCAAGGCGCCTGGCTGAATTGGCTGGCTGCGCAGATCTACACGCTGCGTCCTGCGGAATACGCCAGCATGGTCAGACGTGAGCTGCAAAGCCTGCAGGAAAAGTCTGATTCATAACCTCGTCCGGAGTGCGGCCCGGAAAAAGCAGGAACCTCGGCTACAGTCAGTTGACTGAGTATTCAGAGGCTTGCGGTCTTCTGTCAGGCCAACCTGCCATTGCTGTGAACAGCACGAGGTGCAATGCATGAACGGATTTCGACGGTTATTGGCCGCCAGCGTGGCCACGTTCGGTTTGCTGACATCCGCGCAATCGGTGACGGCCGCCCAGGCGCCGATCCATTTTGCCGACCTGAACTGGGAAAGCGGCAGCCTGATTACCGATGTGCTGCGGATCATCGTCGAGAAGGGCTATGGCTTGCCGACCGACACCTTGCCCGGTACCACCATTACTCTGGAAACCGCACTGGCCAACAATGACATCCAAGTCATTGGCGAAGAATGGGCCGGGCGCAGTCCGGTGTGGGTCAAGGCTGAGGCCGAAGGCAAAGTCGTTAGCTTGGGCGATACGGTCAAGGGCGCGACCGAGGGTTGGTGGGTGCCGGAGTACGTGATCAAGGGTGACCCGGCCAAAGGCATCAAGCCGCTGGCGCCGGACCTGCGCAGTGTCAGTGATCTGAAAAAGTACAAGGACGTGTTCAAGGATGCAGAAAATCCGAGCAAGGGGCGGTTTCTCAACAGCCCGATTGGCTGGACGTCGGAAGTAGTCAATAAGCAGAAGTTGACGGCTTATGGTCTGCAGGACGATTACACCAATTTCCGCAGTGGTTCTGGTGCGGCGCTGGATGCCGAGATCAGTTCTTCGATTCGTCGCGGCAAGCCGGTGCTGTTTTACTACTGGTCGCCGACGCCGTTGCTCGGCAAGTTCAAACTGGTGCAACTGGAAGAGCCACCGTTTGATGCCGAGGCTTGGAAGACGCTGACTGACGCCGATAATCCCAATCCGAAACCGACCCGTTCGCTGGCTTCGAAGCTGTCGATTGGCGTGTCTACGCCGTTTCAGAAACAGTATCCGCAGATTGCCGATTTCTTCAGCAAGGTGGATTTTCCCATCGAGCCGTTGAACAAGGCGTTGGCGGACATGAGCGAAAGGCACACGGCGCCGCGTGATGCGGCGGTGGCGTTCATGAAGGCGCACCCGGACGTGTGGCAGGCCTGGTTGCCGAAGGATGTGGCGGAGAAGGTTTCGGCTGATTTGAAGTAAAGGGTTGAGGCTGATGGCCTCATCGCGAGCAGGCTCACTCCTACAATTGGAATGCATTCCCCTGTAGGAGTGAGCCTGCTCGCGATGCTTTTAAAACTTCGTTTGCACCGCCAATTCAAAGGTACGCGGTGTCCCCAGGTAATACGCCGGCGAAACATGCGCAAACTCGGCATACACCTCATTGGTCAGGTTGCGCACGCGCCCGGTCACAGTGGTGTGCGAATCAACCTTGTAGCTGAGGAAACTGCCGAACAAGGTGTACGACGGCACGGTCATGGTGTTGGCCGTGTCTGCATACACCGATGCCACATACCGCGCATCAACCCCACCTTGCCAGTGCGGCGAAAAGTCATACGTCAGCCACAGATTGCCGACCCGATCCGGCACATTGGTCGGCGTATTGCCCTTGCGTGACACCACGGCACCGGCAGCATTCTTTTCGGTGAAATCATCGTACTGTGCGTCGACCCAGGCGAAGTTGCCTTCGGCCAAAAGCTTATCGGTGATCCGCAACGAACTGGCGATTTCCACCCCTTTCGAGGTCTGTTGACCGACCGGAATACTGCCGGCCGGATCTAGCGGGTCGGTCACCGCGAAGTCTTTTCGCTCAATGGTGTAGGCGGCAATCGTTGCCGAGCCACGCCCGTTCAGATAATCAAATTTGCTGCCGATCTCCCATTGCTTGCCGGTCGAAACGTCGAAGTCCTGCGTGCCATTCGGTTGCTCGGCGGCGGTGCTGTATTGCACGTAGACGTTGGCCGACGGAATGAACTGGTAGGTCAGGCCCGCGCGGCCGGTGACTGGCTCCCAACTGCGCTTGAGGTGCTTGGGGTTGGCGGCGGTCACGGTGCGATGGTTGGTCACGTCGAGGTCAATGTCGTCATAGCGCAGGCCGGTGAGCAGCGACATTTTTTCGGTCAACGCCAGCCGGTTTTCCACGAACAATGCTTTGGTGGTGACCTCGTTGGTTTTGTCGCTGATCAATTTGGGGTTGGTGCCGGGAATGTCGTAGAAGTGCCCCGGACGATAGTTGTTCGGATCTACCGTGCTGGCGCCTTTGATGTTCAGTGGCGAGTTGGTTGTCTGGTTGACCTTGTATTCGAAGCCCCCCGACCACGTTGTGTCGAGACCGAACAGCGTGTTGTCGTGGCGCAGTTCGAACTGGTTGCCGTTCTGCTCGCCCTGATGGCGTACTTGATAGGCGGTGGAGCGGTTCACGGCCGTATTGTCGGCGTTGTACTGGTAGGTTTCGAGGTTGCGGTAATCGCGTTGGCTGTCGAGGTGATACAGCGTGTTGCGCAGGGTGGTGCTGTCGTTGATGCGGTAGTCGATGATCGAACGGACCCAGATCGTTCTCTGCTCGTAACGACCGTCCTCGACGTTGTAGTTGTTGAAGCGGTTGTGTTGATCGATCTTCAGCTCACCGGCCTTGGGATTGAGCACGGGCGTGCCCCAGTACGGACTGTCTTCGTGTTCGTCCTGATATTCCAGGGCCAACGTGTGCGACAGGTCGGGCGTGAGATCGCTGAGCAGCGAGAACGCCACGCTCCAGGCATCGCGCTCCTGGCGGTCGATGTAGCCGTTGCTGGTGTTGTGACTGACGTCGAGGCGCGCGTAGTGCTGCACGTCGGCGCTGGGATCGGTCAGAGCATGGTTGAGGCCGAACGCGGTTTCGGTGGTGTCGTAGGTGCCGTAGCTGACCCTGCCTTCAACAGCTTGTTCGTCGCGGGTGGCGAGTTTGGTCACGTAGTTCAGCGAGCCGCCGACCGAGCCTGCGCCATTGATCAGCGATGACGGGCCGCCGACCAATTCCACTCGGTCGTATATCCACGAATCGACCGGCCGCGCGAGGCCGCCGGATACGTTGATGCCGTTGAACATCTGGGTGATCTGGCTGCTGGTGAAGCCGCGATAGGAAACAAAACCGCCAAACCCTGGCGGCGCGCTGGCGTTGACGCCGGGCAGGGTGTTGGCGGCGTCCTGGAAGTTCTGCGCGCCGTGGCGCTCGATGTCATTGCGCTTGGCGATGGCCACCGAAGCCGGTGTGTCGCGCACGCTCAGACCCAGGCGCGAGGCCATGCCGCTGGATTGGTCGAGGCTCAGGCCCGGTTCGGCGCCGGACTCGCCATCGATGGTGATCGGCGCCAGATCCACGGTGGCTTGCGCCCAGACGTTAACGGACAGGCAGCCGCACAGGCTCGCCAGCAGAGTGAGTTGTTTCATCATTGAATCCTGAATGCTTGTCTAGGAGTCAGCGCACAGGCGAACGCCGCGCGTTGGCGCAGTGGGCTGACAAATCAAAAAGGCAGGGACACTCAGGCGAGCGGTGGGGCGCGAGGATTGGCCGAAGGCCAGGTGAAGCGGGCAGGGAGGTCGGCGCTGACGATGGGCGCCAGCGGCGGACTGTGTTGTTCTGGCAGGATCGCCAGCGTGAGGCTGGAGTTGAACGCCGGGCCCATGCCGCCGCCGACCGAGCACAGCGGGCAGCCGAATGCCTTGGATAGGGTCGGCAGTTGTTCTTCAGTGGAATTGCTGGCGAGCGGCGCTTGAGTGGCTGGGTCGACTGTACAGAACTGGCCGCCGATGCCGTTGAGCTGCATGCCGACCATTTGTCCGTGACCGATGCTGCAGGCGAACACGTTGAACAGGACGCAGCAATAAAGCATCCAGGCCAGCAGTGAGCGATCGGAACGGGAGAATTTCATGGGGCGGCACTTTACCGTACCGCTGATCGGTCGTGCACTTGAAAAAAATCCGACTAGGATGATTTGTTCAAATCCCTTTCCAAGGATTTCAACCATGACCTTTGTGTTGGCTCAATGGCTGGTGACAACGTTTGCGGTGATCGCCTTGATGCATGTGTATTGGGCGTTGGGTGGGCAGTGGGCGGCGGCAGTCGTGGTACCGCAGGTGCCGGTGCGCGGATTTGTCGCAACGGTGCGGCCGGCGTTCAAGCCTTCGGGCTGGCTCACGTTGATCGTGGCGGCGGCGCTGTTGGTGATTGCGGCATTGGTGTGCATGCGGGTTGGCTGGGGCATGCCGGCGGTGACACACAAGGCGCTGCAATGGGTGATCAGCGCGATTGCGCTGTTGATGTTTGCCCGGGCGATTGGTGATTCCAATCTGGTCGGCTTCTTCAAGGAAGTGAAGGACTCGCGGTTTGCGCGGCTCGACACCTGGGTGTATTCGCCGTTGTGTGCGGTGTTGGGGGCGGGGTTGTTGGCGGTGGCTTGGGTTTGAAATTTGAGGTGATATGAAGATTGCTATCGCGAGCAGGCGAAGGCCTACATTTGGAATGCGTTCCCCTGTAGGAGTGAGCCTGCTCGCGATGGCGTCATCTACAAATCTTCAGCTACCACTCTCGGTACGGCGGCTACTGACCTCGGCCGGCACATCATCCCCAGCCATGCGCTTGCGGAACAACGCCGCCCGCGCCAGCAGCAAAGTAGTCACCGGCACAGTGATCGCCAGCAAAATCGGAATCAGCCAGGCATGTATGACCGGCCCGGACTTCAACGCCGAAAAACAGATGATCGACGCCAGTGCCACACACCACGCGCCCAGTGTCGAAGCCAGTGCCGGCGGATGCATGCGCTGGAAGTAATCCTTCATGCGCAACAATCCGATCGCGCCGATCAACGCAAACAAACCGCTGAGCACCAGCAGGATCGCCACCGGAATCTCGACCCACAGAGACAATTCTGCATTCATTCGATCACCTCGCCACGCAGCAGGAATTTCGCCAGGGCAAACGAGCCGACGAAGCCGAACAGCGCAATCAGCAGCGCCGCCTCGAAGTAAGTGTCACTGGAATAACGAATACCCAGGGTCAGCATCATCAACATCGCGACGATGTACAGGTAATCCAGCGCCAGGACTCGATCCTGTGCCGACGGGCCTTTGAACAAACGCACCAGCGTCAGCACCATGGCCAGCGAGAACAGGAACAGCGTCAGCAGGATGGCGTTCGACAGTAATGGGCTCATTCGAAAATCTCCATCAACGGCCGCTCGTAGGTGGTCTTGAAGTGCTCGATGAATTGCGCTTCATCATCCAGATCCCAGACGTGCAGCAACAGAATGCTGCGGTCCAGCGCCAGCTCCGACCACACCGTGCCGGGCACCACCGTGCAGATCATCGCCAGTGTCGCCAGACCGTGAGCATCGCGCAGGTCCAGCGGGACTTTGACGAAGCCAGAGCGCAGCGGGCGACGACCGGCGTTGAGCACGCCCCACGCGACAATCAGGTTGGACACCACCACGTCGCGACCCACGAGGAAGAACAGGCGCAGGATTGTCCCGGGGCGGCGAATGCGTACCTGTTTCGGACGCAGTTTGCGCATCATCAACGGTGCAGCAAAACCCAGCATCGCGCCGAGCAGCAGATTGCCCGGGCTGATCGACAGGTTCAGGGTCAGCCACAGAACGCACAATGCCAACGACAACAACGGTGCAGGAAACACGCGCTTCATGGCTGCACCTCCAGCATCGCCGATTTGGCTTCCGGACTCGGTACGGCACGGGTGCCGAGCACCGCCATGACGTATTGCTGCGGGTTGTTCAGCGCCTCGGCGGTAGCTTGGGTGTAGCGCAGCAGCGGTTCAGCCTTAAAGGTCAGGACGATACTCAGCCCCAGCAACAGGAAGATCGGCGCACATTCGAGTTTGCGCAGCAGCGGCGAAGGGCGCTCCTCCGGCGTCCAGAAACGCTGGATACCGAGGCGTGAGAACGCCATCAGCGACGCGAGTCCGGTGAGGATCAGCAGCGCCAGCAACGCCCAGGCCGCGTTGGAAATCGGCGCGCCAGTGCCCAGCCCCAGCGGATTGAGCAGTGCACCGATCAGGCTGAGTTTGCCGATGAAGCCGGACAGCGGCGGCATGCCAATGATCAGTAGGGCGCAAGCAATGAAGCTCAGGCCGAGAAACGCCATGGTCCACGGGATGACCTGACCGACCACGGCTTTCTGCTCGTCATCGAGGTTGATGCCTTTGGGTGGTTGCAGGGACTCCTGCGGACGCGGCAGCAGTTCGCTTTCGTCTTCCAGCGGGATCTCGTTGGCCGAGCGCGAACGCTCGATCAACTCGGCCAGCAGGAACAGTGCACTCAACGCCAGCGTCGAGCTGACCAGATAGAACAGCGCCGCGCCGATCAGGTTCGGCTGGGCGAAACCGACGGCGGACAGCAGAATCCCCGCCGACACCAGAATGCTCAGGCTGGCCATGCGCTCCAGGCGTTGCGCGGCGAGAATCGCCAGCGCCGCGCAGGCCATGGTCGCCATGCCGCCGTAGATCAGCCAGTCGCCACCGAAGAATGCCGACGCACCGGCCTGCCCTGAGAACAGCAGCGTCCACAGACGCAGCAGGGTGTACACGCCAACCTTGGTCATGATCGCGAACATCGCCGCCACCGGCGCACTGGCCGAGGAATAGGCTGGCACCAGCCAGAAGTTCAGCGGCCACATGCCGGCCTTGGCCAGGAACGCGACGGCGAGAATCCCAGCGCCGGCATGCAGCAAGCCACGGTCGGCTTCCGGCACCAGCGGAATCTTCAGCGCCAGATCGGCCATGTTCAGCGTGCCGGTGACGCCGTAGATCAATGCCGCGCCGATCAGAAACAGGGAGGAGGCGAGCAGGTTGATCGAGATGTAATGCAGCCCCGACGAAACCCGCGCCCGACCCGACCCATGCAACAACAAGCCATAAGAAGCCGCCAGCAGCACTTCGAAGAACACGAACAGGTTGAACAGATCCGCCGTCAGGAAGGCGCCGTAGAGACCCATCAACTGAATCTGGAACAGCGCGTGGAAACTCGAACCGGCGCCATCCCAACGGGCCATGGCAAACAGCAGGGCGCTAACGCCGATGATCCCGGTCAGCACCAGCATCAGCGCCGACAGGCGATCGACCACCAGCACAATGCCGAACGGCGCCTGCCAGTTGCCCGGCAGGTACACGCCGATGGAACCGGGTACGCCGGTGGTTTGCGTCCATTGCAGCAATAGCACCGAAATGAACAGGCCGACGAGGCTGGAGAACAGGTTGATTTTCGCCTTTAGCGGTCGGTGCCGCTCGCCGAGCATCAGCATGATGGCGGCGGTCAGCAGCGGCAGCAGAATCGGTGCGGCGATCAGGTGAGTCATCGCCATCATTCTTTAGGCTCCCGGCCGTCGACGTGGTCGGTGCCGGTCAGGCCGCGCGAGGCGAGCAGAACGACGAGGAACAGCGCGGTCATGGCGAAGCTGATGACGATCGCGGTGAGTACCAGTGCCTGTGGCAGCGGATCGGTGTAGTGCAGCAAATCCTGGGTGACGCCGTCCTTGATCACCGGCTCCTTGCCGATGAACAGACTGCCCATGCTGAAGATGAACAGATTGACGCCATACGACAGCAGGCACAGGCCCATGACCACCTGGAACGTCCGTGGCCGCAGGATCAGCCAGACGCCGGACGCGGCGAGCACGCCGATGGCGATTGCGATGACTTCTTCCATCAGACGGCTCCCTTGGTGGCGACGGACTTGGGCAGCGATGCGGTCTTGTGACCCCGCACCGATTGGTGGGCGAGAGCAGTGAGGATCAACAGCGTCGAGCCGACCACCACGCCGTATACGCCAATGTCGAAAAACAGTGCACTGGCAACATGGATGTCACCCAGCACTGGCAAGCTGAAATGCCAGGTGTGCGTGGTCAAGAACGGATAACCGACCAACATCGCCCCGAGGCCGGTAGCGGTGGCGAACAGCAGTCCGGTGCCCATCCAGCGCAATGGTCGCAGGCTCATTTGTGCTTCGACCCACTGCGTACCGGCGACCATGTATTGCAGGATGAACGCCACCGACATCACCAGACCGGCAACGAAACCGCCGCCCGGCTGGTTGTGCCCACGCATGAACAGGTAGAACGACACCACCAGCGCAATTGGCAGCAACAGACGCACCAGCACTGCCGGCACCATCATGAAACCGAGCGCGGTGTCGCTGGCCGAACGCGGGTTGACCAGATCGGTGACCACGTCCGGTGCCAGCAAGCGTTGCTGGGCTGGCAGTTGCAGGCTTTCTTTCGGCGGGCGGAAACGGCGGAGCAGGGCGAATACGGTCAGTGCGACGGCGACCAGCACGGTGATTTCACCGAGGGTGTCGAAGCCACGGAAATCCACCAGCATTACGTTGACTACGTTGCTGCCGCCGCCCTCGGGCATGGCGCGGCTGAGGTAGAACGAGGAGATGTCGTTCGGCGTCTGCCGCGTCAGCATCGCGTAGGACAGCAGCGCCATGCCACCGCCGACGGCAATCGACAATAGCAAGTCGCGCAGACGACGAATGCGTGCTTTGCGCAGGCTGCTTGGCAGTGGCGAGACTTCTTCGATACGGCGTGGCAACCAGCGCAGACCGAGCAGGATCAGCACGGTGGTGACCACTTCGACCGCCAGTTGCGTCAGGGCCAGATCAGGCGCGGAGAACCAGACGAAGGTCACGCAGGTCATCAAGCCGCAGACGCTGACCATGGTCAGAGCGGCGAGACGGTGGTACTTGGCCTGCCATGCGGCGCCAAGAGCACAGACAATCGCCAGCAGCCACAGGGTCACAAATACGATCGAGCCGGGAATCTTCGGCCGGTCGCCCCAGCTCAGCGTGCTGTGCAGCATCGGGATCAGACCGGCGAGTACCGCCGCCAACACCATCAGGAACAATTGCATCTGCAGACGCTTGGTGCCGAGTCGCCGTTCCAGACGTCGGGCCAGGCGCATCATAACGACCAGACTGCGCTCGAACAGGCGCTTGCCGTTGAAGCGCCCCACCAGTGGCGGGTATTTGAAGCGCCCGCGCTTGAGCTGATTGCGCAGCAACAGATAGACGATGATGCCGCCGGACATGGCGATCAGGCTCATGATCATCGGCGCGTTCAGGCCGTGCCAGATTGCCAGGCTGTATTCCGGCAGTTCGCCGCCGACGACGGGCAATGCCGCTGCCGCGAGCAATGGACCGACGATCTGCGCCGGGAAAATCCCCACCAGCAAGCAGGTGAATACCAACAGCTCTACCGGCGCACGCATCCAGCGTGGCGGTTCGTGCGGGGTGTGCGGCAGGTCGGTGGCCGGCGGACCGAAGAACACATCGACGGTGAAACGCAGCGAGTAGGCAACGCTAAATGTGCCGGCAATCGTCGCGACAATCGGCAGCGCCGCTTCGACCCAGGCCGTGGCATTGATGAACACGGTCTCGGCGAAGAACATCTCTTTCGACAGGAAACCGTTAAGCAGCGGCACACCTGCCATCGAGGCGCTGGCAACCATGGCCAGCGTCGCGGTGAAGGGAATCAGTTTGATCAGGCCGCTGAGCTTGCGGATATCGCGGGTGCCGCTTTCGTGGTCGATGATGCCAGCGGCCATGAACAGCGAAGCCTTGAACGTCGCGTGGTTGAGGATGTGGAACACCGCCGCCACAGCCGCCAGCGGGCTGTTCAGGCCCAGCAGCAAAGTGATCAGGCCGAGGTGGCTGATGGTCGAGTAGGCCAGCAGACCTTTGAGATCGTTCTGGAACATCGCGCAATAGGCGCCGAGCAACAGCGTACACGCGCCGGCGCCGCTGACGATGTAGAACCATTCTTCACTGCCAGACAGCGATGGCCACAGGCGCGCGAGCAGGAAAACCCCGGCCTTGACCATGGTGGCCGAGTGCAGATAGGCGGAGACGGGTGTCGGCGCCGCCATGGCATGGGGCAGCCAGAAGTGGAAAGGGAACTGTGCGCTTTTGCTGAGTGCGCCGATAAGAATCAGGGGTAAAAGAATAGGGTAGAGGGCGTGTGCACGAATCATGTCGCCGGCGGCCAGGACCTTGTCGAGGTCATAGCTGCCGACGACATGGCCGAGAATCATGACCCCCGCCAGCAGGCATAATCCGCCGGCACCGGTGACCATCAGCGCCATGTACGCGCCGCGACGGGCGTCGGCGCGGTGGTGCCAGTAGCCGATCAGCAGGAACGAGAAGAGGCTGGTCAGCTCCCAGAAAAACACGATCTGGATCAGGTTGCCGGAGATCACCAGACCGAGCATGGCGCCCATGAACGCCAGGAAAAACGCGAAGAAACGCGGCACCGGATCGTCCGGCGACATGTAATAACGCGCATAGAGAGAAACGAGCGTGCCGATGCCGAGCACCAGCATCGAGAACAGCCAGGCGAAGCCGTCCATGCGCAGAACGAAGTTCAGGCCGAGGCTGGGCAGCCACATGAATTCTTCGCGGATCACGCCGCCGTGGGCAATTTGCGGGTACAGCATCGCGACCTGGACGGTGCCGATCAGAGCGACCAGACCTGCCAACAGGGATTCGGTATTGCGCGCATTGTGTGGCAGCACCGCTGCCAGACAGCTGCCAATGAATGGCAGAAGCAGTAGAACTATCAGGGACATAGGCTTCTAATCTGCGGAAGTTTGTGAAGCATCATACGTGCCAGCTCCCCGATCACCAAACGCGAGGATGTCTCAGAATCCTACAAAGTAGTCTGGAATTTTCTGTTTGGCATTGTTTCAGGAAGGTCGATGTTGCTTGGAATGGCCTCATCGCGAGCAGGCTCACTCCTACATTTGGAATGCGTTCACCTGTAGGAGTGAGCCTGCTCGCGATAGCAATAATTCAGACTGTGAAGATTTTGGAGCTTTATCCCTGTGCTTCCCGCTCCAGCTCCGCTTCGGCTTCCGCGACCTTACCCTTGGTCTTCAACTCACTGACAATCACCGCCGCGACAATCAACCCGGCGCCCACCAGCGCGATCGCCGGCAACCGTTCCCCGGCAATCCGCCCGACAATCCCGGCCCATACCGGCTCGCCCGCATAGATCAACGTCGCCCGGGTTGGCGAAACACTCTTCTGCGCCCAGTTCATCGCCACCTGAATTGCCGCACTCGCCGCGCCCAACCCCAGCGCGGTCACCAGCAGGGTCCAGGAGAAATCCGGAAGCGCTTCACCGGTCGGCACCACCAACAGGAACGACAGTACGGAAGTGGTTGCCAGTTGCACAACGGTCACTCGGCGCACATCCACCTGACCGGCATAGGTGCTGATCAGAATGATCTCGGCCGCGATGGCGATCGCGCTGATCAATGTGGCAATTTCACCCGGACTGAAATTCAGCGCCGCGCCGGACGGCCCCGACAACAACATCAGCCCGGTGAACGCCAGCATGATGCCAATGCTCGGCATCAACCCCGGCCGCCGCCCCAACACCAGCCATTGCAGCAACGGCACGAAGGGCACATATAAGGCGGTAATGAACGCCGACTGACTGCTCGGGATCGTTTGCAGTCCCACCGTCTGCAAGCCGTAACCGAGCATGATCGCCACGCCAATAAAGGCGCCCGCCTTGAGTTCGAACAAGGTCAGTGCGCGCAGATGACGCCATGAGAACAACGCGACGATAGCCGCCGCAGCGGCGAAGCGCAGGCCGACAAAGAACATCGGGCCGCTGACGGTCATCGCATGCTGAACCAGCAGAAAGGTGCCGCCCCAGATCATGGTGATCAGCACCAGCACGCACTCGGCTTTGCTGAAACGGGAGAAACGAAGGGGAGTGGGGGAACTGTTCTGCGACGTCATGACCTTGCGCACTTTAAAAAGGAGGCCGCACAATGCGCCCAACGTTGCGCAGTATACTGCCCAACCTCACCGAGTGAGCAATATAGTGCACAAAGATTCAACGCAACGGGCGTCCGTCCTGCAACACGTCAGCCTGAATGTCCGGCGGCTGCGTCATGCCGCCGACATGAGCCAGACCGCGCTGGCGGAAAAATCCGGGGTCAGCCGGCGCATGCTGGTGGCGATCGAGGCGGGTGAAAAGAACGTCAGTCTGACTACGCTTGATCGCGTCGCCGAAGCGCTCGATGTGGCGTTCAGCGATCTGATCCAGGCGCCGGATGCCCGCGATCCAAGCCGCATCAACGAGGTGGCCTGGGCAGGCACCCACCCGGGCAGCAAAGCGGTGTTGCTCTCCAAAGCCACGGCGACTCGCGAAGTCGAGCAATGGGAATGGTGTCTGCAACCCGGCGAGGTCTATCCGTCGCAAGCGGATGCCGAGGGCTGGAGCGAGCAGATTTTCGTCTTCGAGGGTTGCCTGACGCTAATGCTCGGCGATCAGCCGCAGCACATCGGCACGGGTGAGTTTTTCATGTTTGCCAGCAATCAGCCGCATTCCTATCGCAACGATGGCGATGTCGCGGCGCGGTTTGTGCGCAATGTGGTGATTTGAATGAGTCAGAGCGCAGACATCCTGATTATCGGTGGTGGCCTCAGTGGCACGATGCTGGCGGTCCAATTATTGCGTCTGCCTGGCCGGCGCAAGGTCCTGATCGTTGAACCGCGTGCGGAACTGGGAAGGGGCGAGGCGTACAGCGCGGTCGAGTTGGGTCACACACTCAATGGCAATGCGGCGCGCATGAGCGTCGATCCGGATATTCCTGATGATCTGACGCGATGGCTGACTGAGCACATTGCCGGCGGAGGCTGGCCGGAGTCTGCAGAGCAGAATGTGCCGGTCAGCGAATTGTTTCCGCCGCGTGGATTGTTCGGGGTCTATGTGCAGCAGCGTCTGGCTGAAGCGCGCACTGTCGGGGCGCGTTATGGTTCGAGCGTTGAACACATTCGAGCGGAAGTCGTCGATCTGCAGGTCGATGCCGATTCAGTGCAGCTCACACTGAGCAATGGCCAGGCACTGCGCGGTGGCTCCGCGGTCTTGGCGACTGGAATGTTCCCTGCCGCACGAACTCCGCAGAAAGTCTCCAGTGGCCTCAACGCCGCCGCCCTCGATCCTTGGGATGTCGCGGCCATGCGCCAGCTCGATCCGCAATCCACCGTGATGATCATTGGCTCCGGCCTGACCATGGTCGATGCCGTGGTGTCGCTGGAGCAGGCCGGGCATCGCGGGCCGATCGAAGTGTTTTCGCGGCATGGTTTGTTGCCCCATGTGCGCAGACAGCCACCGGTTTGGGTTGATTTTCTTGGCGTCGATCACAACCTGCGCACGCCACGACAGCTGTTGCGTGAATTGCGTCGGCAGTGTCGCGACGCCATGGCCCAAGGCATCGATTGGCAGGCGCCGCTGGACACAGTCCGCGTGCACATCGCCCGGTTGTGGAGTCAGGCGACTGACGTGCAGCGTCGACAATTCGTACGGCATGTGCGGCCGTGGTGGGAAAGTCATCATCACCGTTCGCCGCCGCTGAGTGCGGCGCTGGTTGAGCGTCTTTATAAAGAAGGGCGATTGCGTATTCAGGCAGCTTCGTTCAAAGGGCTTGAGCCGAGCCCTGAAGATGGCGTCAGCATTCGTATTCGACGTCGCGGTGAGTCGCAAACCTGCGTGGTGCAGGGCGCCGCGTTGATCAACTCCAGTGGCATCGAGTACGACTGGCGTCGGGTGGCGCGACCGTTGCCGCAGCAGGTGCTGGCGCGCGGTCTGGTGCAGCCGGGACCGTTGGCGTTGGGGATTGCGGCGGCCGGGGATGGCGCGGTGCTGGATGTCGAGGGGCGAGCGGCTAGCCGGTTGTTTGCCATGGGGCCACCGTTGCGCGGGATGTGGTGGGAGAGTACGGCGGTGACGGATGTGGCGTTGCAGGCCAAGGCGTTGGCGGCGCGGTTGGTGGGATGAGGTTGATGGTGTTCTTTCAGGCCTCTTCGCGAGCAGGCTCGCTCCCACAGGGGGATTCAGGTTGCAAATACCATTTGCGCCACACCACAGACCCTGTGGGAGCGAGCCTGCTCGCGAAAGCGGTGGTTCAGTCAATATAAAAGGTGACTGATATACCGCTATCGCGAGCAGGCTCGCTCCTACACGTGTTGCGTGGAAACCGAAAGAGTTACGCCACCACTCGATAGCACGGCACATACGCCGCGCCGCCCGGCAGTTTCATCCGGTGCTGGGCGACGAAGGCTTTGAGCAGGGCATCGAGCGGTTGCATGATCGCCGCGTCACCACGGATCTGGTACGGCCCGTGTTCTTCGATCAGGCGAATGCCCTTGTCCTTGACGTTGCCAGCGACGATGCCAGAAAACGCCCGGCGCAGATTGGCCGCTAGTTCGTGCGGTGGCTGGTCGCGGTGCAGTTTCAGGTTGGCCATGTTCTCGTGGGTCGGATCGAACGGACGCTGGAAGCCTTCGTCGATTTTCAGCAGCCAGTTGAAGTGGAACGCATCGTTGCGTTCGCGGCGGAACTGCTTCACCGCTTTCAGGCCTTGGGTCATCTGCCGCGCCACTTCGGCCGGGTCGTCAATGATGATTTCGTAGTGCTGCTTGGCCGCTTCGCCGAGGGTCGCGGTGACGAAGGCGTCGAGTTGTTCCAGATACGGCGCGGCGTGTTTCGGCCCGGTGAGGATGACCGGGAACGGCAGTCCTTTATTGTCCGGGTGCATCAGGATGCCGAGCAGATAAAGGAACTCTTCAGCGGTACCGGCACCGCCTGGGAAGATGATGATGCCATGGCCAACACGGACGAACGCTTCCAGACGTTTTTCGATGTCCGGCAGAATCACCAGCTCATTGACGATCGGGTTTGGCGCTTCGGCGGCGATGATGCCCGGTTCGGTCAGACCCAGATAACGCCCGCCGTGAATACGCTGTTTGGCGTGGGCGATGGTCGCGCCTTTCATCGGGCCTTTCATCACACCCGGGCCGCAACCGGTGCAGATGTCGAGGCTGCGCAGGCCCAGTTCGTGGCCGACTTTCTTGGTGTATTTGTATTCTTCGGTGTTGATCGAGTGACCGCCCCAGCACACGACGATCTTCGGCTCGACGCCCGGGCGCAGTGTGCGCGCGTTGCGCAGCAGGTGGAAAACGTAGTCGCTGATGCCTTGCGAGGTGGTCAGGTCGATGCGTTGGCTGTCGAGTTCGTTTTCGGTGTAGACGATGTCGCGCAGGGCGCTGAAGAGCATTTCGCGGGTGCTGGCGATCATTTCGCCGTCGACGAAGGCATCGGCCGGAGCGTTCAGCAGCTCCAGGCGTACGCCGCGATCCTGTTGGTGAATGCGGATTTCGAAGTCCTTGTAGGCTTCGAGAATGGTCTTGGCGTTATCAACATGGGCGCCGGTATTGAGGATGGCCAGGGCGCACTGGCGGAAGAGGGTGTAGGTGCTGCCGGATCCGGCTTCGCTCAGTTGCTGAACTTCACGTTGAGAAAGGGTTTCCAGGCTGCCTTTCGGGCTGACCGAGGCATTGATTACGTGTCGTTGGGTCATGCAATGATCCTTAAAACGATGTCATCTCAAGACTAGGCGATGGCATCCGAATAGTGTGTATCCATGAATGAAGATGGCACGATCTGCGCTATACCGCCATGTCCCCGTTGGACGCTGAAAAGATGAAAAGGAGCCCCAGCATAGCTAAATCCGCGCTAGAGGCGATAATGCGCCGGCCGGTTTTTTCTGTTAGCCCTTTTGTCGCTCAAGGAAGTCATTTGTGATGTTCGAGATTCAGCCGATGGACGCCGCTACCTTTCGCCAGCAGACCCGACGCAGCACGATCATCATCGCCGTGCTGTTCCTGGTGCTGGCGATGTTGTTTTCCAGCGTCGCGGTGGCGCTGTTCGGCGAGCCTGGCGGCGATAACCTGCGCTTCAATGTCGGCGGGGTGTTTGTGGCGTTTCTGCTGACGGCTGCGCTGTTGCGCGGGCGCTTCTGGAATCAGAGTTGGATGGCGCCAGCGGTGTATAGCTGGCGACTCAAGCGCAACCTGATGAGCATCACCAATGTGATGCATCAGGTGACGGCGGCGGTGGACCAGAATGATCCGGCGGCGATGAAGGTTCTGCGCTTCTACCATCTGGGATTGACGCAAATGCACGAACTGGACGGCAACTCCAGTGATCATGGGCAATTGTGGCGGGAAGCTGAAGCACACAAGGAGCGGATGCAGGCGCTGGGGCTCGATACCGAGCAGACGCGCCTGGATCCGGCCTGGCTGGAGGCGTTGAAGCAAACGGCGCGCTGATTACAGTGCGCGGCGCAGTTTCCACAAACGGATTAAACGGCCGTAAACCAGCAGGTTGACCGCCAGCACCACGCTGCCGAGCGCCAGTTGAATCTGCGGGGTGAGCCCGGCCGGATAGATGATCGGCCAGATGTAATGCTCGATGAAGCCGCCGGCGTATTCGGTCTGCCCGGCCGCGTGACGCATAAGGTTTTCCCAGTACGTCAGCGGACAGGTCAGATGCAGCACCTCAACCGCCACACCCCAGGCGGCAGCGGGCAAATGCAGCCACATCAAACGTGGCCATTTGAGGACCAGCAGCCCGCCAAACAGCACGAACAAAATGAAGCACAAATGGAACAGCACCAGCCCGTCGGCTGCGATTCGGTACAGCATGTCGTCTCCCTGACGCAATTGTGAATGGCGCTATGTTACGCCGGTCAGGGGGGCAAAGGTCAGTGCGAAAATCAGCGAATTGCGCGCGCATCCGGCCGATTTCCCACAAGTGCGCAAGATTGTTCAAGCCAAAAAGGCGAAATGGCTGGCACAGTCTTCGACCGTTTTCGTGGTTGAAGAACGTTTATGTCTGATTCTCTTATGCCGCGCAGTGCGTTCCTTCGCGGCGCTGCGGCGATCATGCCGTTGTCTCTGGCCACCGCGCCGTGGGGGCTGTTGGCCGGCTCCATGGCGATCGAAGCCAACCTCACGCCGCTGCAAGGGCAGGGCTTGTCGAGCATTGTGTTTGCCGGGGCGGCGCAATTGGTGGCGATCGGCATGCTCAAGGGAGGTGCGGGGATTTTCTCGATTCTGCTGACCACGCTGCTGCTGACGTCGCAGCACTTGCTGTATGGCATGAGCATGCGTTCGGTCATTTCACCGCTGCCGGGGCGCTGGCGCATAGGTCTGGGTTTTTTGCTCACCGATGAGTTGTTTGCACTGACCAGTCAACATGATCGTCAACAATTCAATCGCTGGTATGCGCTGGGCGTCGGCCTGACGTTCTACATCGCATGGAACCTGTTCACCCTGGCCGGCATTGTCCTCGGCAGCAGCATTCCGGGGCTTGAGCACCTGGGGCTGGACTTCTCGATTGCCGCCACGTTTATCGCGTTGATCACGCCAGTGGTGCGGAACGTGCCGACGCTGGTGTGTGTGGCGGTGTCGCTGTTTTGTTCGGTGCTGTTCAGTTACTGGCAATGGGGCTCGGCCCTGGTGTTGTCCGGACTGGCTGGAATGACCGCTGGGTTTATCTGCAACAAGCTTTATCGGGAGCGCACATGATGGTTTGGGCGGTGATTTTTGGCATGGGGCTGTTGGTGTTTCTCAATCGCTACGTGTTTCTCGAGCCGCGTTTGCCCGTGCGTTTGAGCAGCAATGCGCGGCAGTTTCTCGGGTTTGCGGTACCGGGGATGCTGACCGCTATCTGTGGGCCGATTGTCTTCATGCCCGACAAACAGCTGAATCTGCAGTGGGATAATCCTTATCTGCTTAGTTCGCTGGTGGCGATCGCACTGGTGATCTACACGCGCAGTACTTTGCTCAGCATGTTGTTGAGCATGGCGTTCTTCTTTTTGCTGCGCTGGTGGCTGTAAGTTGTCTGTTCTACGCTTCAGGGATGAAAGGTTACTGATCACGGGAGGTGCACATGGCGACTGAGCAAAAGCATCCAGAGACGGATGACGAAGACACGGATGAACCGACGCAAGAAGAAATAGAGCGGGAGAAGCACAAGGAGCAGACCTGGAAGCACGATGATGGCCGAGAGCTTTCCGATCCTGACCGCAAGTTTTGAGTGACTTCTACGAAAAAGCCCCGCAAATGCAGGGCTTTTTTGTGGTTCAGAGATCGTCCAACTGCGTGAAATCGGGGTGTGTGGCCCGATATCCCAAGGTTCGATCAATCCACGCATTCAGCTCGTTGACCATCACCGGCGCGTGGCCAGGATACCCTTCGAGGGTGGTGCGCAGGATGCGTTCGATATCAGGTACGGAACGCAGGTTTCGGGTCTTGATGTAGTGGCCGATAAAACAGTCGAGTTCAAAGCGTTCTGTCATCGACAGATAAATACACTCCAGGCCGCTGACCTGTTTGATTGCAAAATCGTCGCGCAACTTATTTCTCTGCAAGGCTTGTAGACGTTAGGGGGTTCCTGGTTTGTTGACTCTTTGGTCAACTGGTATACCAAATGGAAATGCGGCGCGCATGCTAGCCGTAGTGCATATAAATGTATGTATGACGGTTGAAATGTCAGACAGGCGGTTAGTTCATTCGAACGTGTGTTTTATTTGCAGCGTCTCAAAGATGAAACAGTTGTTGTAACGATCACGCGTCACCTGTAAGAGCTGCCGAAGGCTGCGATCTTTTGATTCTGAGAAAGCAAGTGTCAAAAGATCGCAGCCTTCGGCAGCGCCTACAGTTGATAAACGCGTGAAGTCGGCAATTGTTTAAGTCTGCTCAATAATCAAACTGGCCCCCTGATTGCGCACGTTACCGACAGCTTTGCCGACTTTGTACCAATCGAACACTTCGCTGCTTTCACCTTCAAATAGCAGCATTTGCTCGGCGCGCTCAACCGGTGTCGCAGGATCTAGCCATTCATGCACCAAGTCCGCGCGGAACACGACGGGTCGGCGATCATGGATATCGAGCATGCCGCCAATAGCATCGGCGGTGATGATCACGAAACCGTCGTCATCCCGAGCTGGCGTTTCGGCTGTCGGAAATTGCCCGATGGCTGCGCAGAAAACCGCTTCGTGATCCGCGCGACGGATCAGCCATGGTTGTCGTGTCTTGTCTGCGCTATCGACCCATTCAAACCAGTTGTCCACGGGCACAATCAAACGATGGCGCCAGATCGCCCGGAAGAACGGGCCATGGGCGACTTTCTCGACCCGGGCATTGATCGGTGGCGGGCGATCCTTGGCCCAATGCGGGCGCCAGCCCCAGCGCAGAGTGTCGGCATGCAGGTGTTGCCCTTGCTGATGCAGGACGGCCAGCGCGGTGGTCGGCGCCGCGTTATAGCGATCAAGCGGTGCGTCGCCGACGTGATTGATCAACGCGTCGGGAATGCTCAGCACCGCGACGAAGTCGTGAATGCCACGGTACTGCGAGAGTCTTCCGCACATGGGCTGAATCTCCGGTTGGAGAGTTCAGCTTAGTCGCTGGCGTCCTGGCCGGTGAAGGTGTCACGCCAGTTCAGCCAGCGGCGTTCGAGCATGGCCAGCAAGCCGTCGCTGAGTTTGCCGAGCAAGGCGAGCACGATGATCGCAGCCAGCACGATGTCCGGCCGCGAGGTTTCCCGGCCGTCACTGAGCAGATAGCCCAAACCCTTGGTGGCCGCGATCAACTCCGCCGCGACGAGAAACATCCACGCCAGGCTCATGCCACTGCGCAATCCGGTGAACAGGCCGGGCAGGGCGGCCGGCAGCAATATTCGTCGCACCAGTTGCAAGCGACTGAAACCATAGATGCGCCCGACTTCCACCAGTTTGCGGTCAATGTTGCGAATGGCGGCGACTACGTTGACGTATACCGGAAAGAACGCGCCGATGGCGATCAAGACGATTTTCGACGTCTCGTCGATGCCCAGCCACAACAACAGCAGTGGCACCCAGGCCAGGCTCGGAATGGAACGCAGCGCCGCAAAGGTCGGTTCCAGATAAGCCTCGGCTTCGCGACTCAAGCCGACCCAGGCAGCAAATACCAGCGCCAGGCTGGCACCGATGGCAAATCCGAGCAACACGCGAATCAGGCTGGCGCCGATGTGTTTCCACAGCGCGCCCTCAGCGAGGTCGGTGAGGGTCAGGGCGATCTCGCTCGGCGCCGGCATCTGGTAGGACGGCAGCCAGCCGATGCGGACGATAATTTCCAGCGCGACGATGATCAGCAGCGGCAGGGCCAGGCCTTTGCCGCGGCGTTGCCACGTCGGATTCAAACTCCCAGGACGCTGGCGCGATACGGCAAGTGGCGCGGGCAAGTCTTTGCTGTGAGTGGTCATGGTTTTGGCTCCGCTCACGACAAATCCGCGACGGGCGCGGATTTGTCGTGAGGCTGATCGGTTACTGGTGGGCGACGGCTTGCTGCACACCACTGTCGAGCAATTGATCGATGACTTGATCGACATTCACCCCACGGCGCACCAGTTCCTCGGAGACCAGAATCGGTGCCGCTGCCTTGGAGGCGCTGATGTCCTGTTGAGTGAGTTGCGGGCTGCTCAGGTCGGTGCGCGACAGTTGCAACTTGGCCACATCCAGCGGCAAGCCGGACTCCTTGGCGAGGAGGGCGGCGAACTCATCGGGATTTTTCAGCGCCCAGTCACGGGCCTGTTCGTAAGCCTTGATCACGGTGTCGATGGTCTGCGGATGTTCTTTGGCGTACTGCTCGGTGACGCTGACCACGCCGTAGCTGTTGAACGCCGGGTTGCGATAGAGCAGGCGCGAACCGGCCTGAACCTGGCTGGCGGCCATGTGCGGATCGAGCCCGGCCCAGGCGTCGACATCACCTTTTTCCAGCGCGGTGCGGCCGTCCGGATGCTGCAGATGGACCAATTCGACATCGTCTTTTTTCAGCCCGGCCTGTTGCAGGCTGCGCAGGGTAAACAGGTACGGGTCGGTGCCTTTGGTGGCGGCGATCTTTTTGCCCTTGAGGTCGGCGACGGACTGATAAGGCGAATCCTTGCGCACCACCAAGGCTGTCCATTCGGCGCGGCTATAGACGTAGACCGATTTGATCGGGCTGCCGTTGGCGCGGCTCAGCACCGCGGCGAGGCTGGCGCTGGAAGCGAAATCCACGCCGCCGCTGTTTAGGTATTCCAGCGAGCGGTTGCTGCCCTGGCTCAGTACCCAGCTGACCTTGGTCTGCGGCAAGGCTTTTTCGAGGAAGCCGAAGTGCTTGAGCACCAGGCTGACTGGCGAGTAATAGGCGTAGTCGAGATGCACTTCCGCCGGTGCGTTTTCAGCTGCGTGGGCGAGTGGTTGCAGGCTCAGTGCCACTGCGCTGGCAGCCAGCAGGGTTTTGAGTCGAGGAAAGAACGATGTCATGGGGCGCTCCGGCAAAGGCACAGGTTTCTTATGTCCAAAAAGATATTTTTATCGAATGCTTCCTGCATGAATGGAATATTGCAGGCTCTGTGCCATGTGCTTGAAAGCGCCGATTTATAAGGGTTTTAACGCCAAGTGCAGGATTTCAGCTGTTGCGTGGGCAACAGTGTGATCCGCTACTGTTGCCAAGCAAACAGCATGTATCAACCGTGATGAGCTTATGCACTTATCGAATTTCAAAACGGTTGATCAAGAGCGTTATGGTCTATGCAATTATCTTTGCAGGACTCGCCATGAAGCTTTCTCGTTTCCTCCGCAGTGCGTTGATCACTGCAGTATTCACCTCTCCGCTGTCCTACGCAGCCGAGCCATTGGTCCTGCATGTCGGCGACCAGAACTACTACAACATCCGTGCCTCGGTGGAGGCATCCGGCGTGTTGAAAGACGCGCCTTACACCGTCGACTGGAAGCACTTCCAGGCCGCCGCACCCTTGGCGGAAGCCTTGCAAACGGGTTCGCTGGATTTGGGCTTTTTGGGCGATTCCGGTTTTCTGTTTCTGGCCGCCAAACAGGCGCCGGTGAAACTGATCGGCGTATCACGGCAGAATCCGGACACCATCGCGTTGTTGGTGCCCAAGGATTCTCCGGTGAAAACCATCGCCGACCTGAAGGGCAAGAAGGTCGCTTATTGGCCTGGCGCCTGGAGTCAGCAGTTGACCTTGCGCGCCCTGGAGCAGGGCGGTCTGCCGGAAAACTACGTCGACTTCGTCAAGTTGATGCCG
Source organism: Pseudomonas sp. CH61 (assembly GCF_059429415.1). Taxonomy (NCBI): domain Bacteria; kingdom Pseudomonadati; phylum Pseudomonadota; class Gammaproteobacteria; order Pseudomonadales; family Pseudomonadaceae; genus Pseudomonas; species Pseudomonas sp. CH61. Next base: position 1,806,147 of record NZ_CM182098.1, read on the forward strand.
ATCGATGCCGCCGCAGCCCTGCCACAGGGCAGTATTGATGCCTTCCCGGTGTGGGAACCGTACATTTCCCAGCAGATCGTGTTCTCCGGTGCGCGGCCGATTCTGACCGCAAAAAACCTGATGCCGGGCCTCAGTGCAATCGCCGCGTCGACGCCGTCCATTGATAGCAAACGCGCAGCCATCGCGGATTTTCTCGGACGTCTGAAACAGGCGCGGGCCTGGGTCGACAGCCATACGGACGAATACGCCGATCTGTGGGCGAAGAAAGCCAATCTCGATCAGCAGGTGTCGCGCCACTGGTTGCGTCAGGCGCACATGACGGTCGGGCCGGTGGACACGCAAGCGGCGACGGATCTGCAAAGCACTGCCGACTTCCTGTTCAAAGTGAAAGCGCTGCCGGCTCCGTTGGCCACCGCCGGAATTATCGACACGTCTTTTCAGCAGGCATTGGCTCACTGAGCGAGCGCCGGAACCAAACCCTGTGTACCTTATCCAACCTCGGCTCGAATATCCGAGCGCAGGGATGGATAAGGGCGAGGGAGTTTTGCCAATCGATCACATGACGGCAGCCGCCGTGCTCAAGGCAAAACATGACATCCGGATTCAAACTTCTTTGTGCCGCGCTGATTGCTCTCGCGCTGGCCGGTTGTATCGCCGCCCCGATCGAAATGACCGCGCAAACCGAAACGCGCCTGAAAGCCCAGGCACCGGTGCGCTTCCTGTTGACGTTCGATGACGGCCCCAGCGCATCCAGTTTCTGGAATCCGTCGGCCACGGTGCTCGACAGTCTCAAGGACAATCCGCTGATGCCGAATATCAAAGCGGTGTTCTTCGTGCAGACGCGTGCACCGCGAGCGGGAAACAGTGAGATCGGTCGCGGCATCATGCGCCGTGAGTATGAGGAGGGCCACATACTGGCGTTTCACACGGCCACCCACTGGCACACCAATCATCGCTTGCTCGACCCGCAAGAACTCGAAGAGTCGCTGACCAACGGCACGGCTGATATCGCTGCCATCACTGGCGCGCCGCCGAAGTTGCTGCGCCCGCCGTTCTGGAATTACGACAAACGTACCTTCGCCGCCTATCAGCAGCATGGCTTGCATGTGTTGCTCACTGATTTAAGCGCCAATGACGGCAAGATCTGGGGCTTCAATGCCAGCCCGCGACGTCGGGCCAACATGTTGCGACAGTTATCGGCAGTCCGTGAACGTATCGCCCTTGGCGAATTGCCCACCGTGGACGGGGTCATCCCGGTCGTGGTGACGTTTCATGACCTCAACCGCTATACCGCGCGGCACACCCGCGAATACCTGCAGATTCTGCTGGAGAGCGCCGCTGCCACGGGCGTGAGGCTGGCGGACAAGCCTTTTTATGATGATCACGCTGAACTTGAGAAAGCCGCGTTGGCGCGTGCCGTGGAGAACAGTTCGGAGTCGGTGAATTTGCCGGGGATGTGGAACTGGATCTGGGATCATGACGCGCATTGACGGCATGCTTGAAAGTTGTGATCGGGTTGGCATTTTTGTGTCGAGCGAGACACAAATTGCTCATCTATGCTCAACGAGTCGACCGACCCATCGCCTGCGAGGCGTGCACTCATGCTTGCCATTAACGATATTTGCCGGATTGTCGAATCTGGCTTTCCTGCGTTCAAGTGCAAGTGCATTCCGAATTCGCAGGGCCTGCTGCAGATCAAGGTTTATGAGGCTGACAGCGAGCGCGTCGAATTGCTGCTCACTGGCGTTTCCCCGGAACACCTCGTCACGATCCGTGACATTTCCAACTTCATCGGTGAATTACGCACCGAAATAAGCGCTGGTCGTCGAGCCTTCGCGGGCTAACACCTCATAAACGCCGTTGGAACGCTTGAACGATGCGCAGCGTCGCCTCGCTGGTGTGCAGATTGCGCACTGAATCCAACGGATGCCAGATGCAATCGATTATCTCGTTCTGCGGCCGCGCGTGTTCGAGATCCTGCACTGACGCTTCGTAGACATGGTGCCGCGTGCTGCCGCTCTGCAGTTCCATCAGATACAACACGTCGTCGGCGTTCAGGCCGGTTTCTTCCTGCAATTCGCGTACGGCGGCTTGCGCGCGGGTTTCTCCGGGCTCGACTTTGCCGCCGGGCAATGTCCAGCGGCAGTGGGGTTTGCGCACCAGGAGGATGTGGCGATCCTGCTCGCATATGACGGTTGCGCGTACTTTCATCTGATACCTGTTTACTGCTTGTCACAAAAAAGAAATAAAACTGCAATATTTGAGCCGAAGCTTGCGGCAAAGGTTTCATTGGAGTTTGGAGCGTTCGCGGCGGCGAAAAGTGCCAGAACCATGACGGACGCGGCTTGCGACATCCGGTCGGCATTTCGGGCGGATCAGGGTGTAAGGTAAAAGCGTGAAGCTGGATCTGACCGTTAGTAAAAATGGAGGTGTCCATGAGCATGCCGATGTTGAACAAGATGCACATGAACGGCTATGACGTGCTTAGCGTGAACAATGGCCCATGGCGGGTTTGCACTCAGGGCGATCGGCTGGCGTCGTTTGGCAGCCGGGAGGAAGCACTGGCCTACGCCGCCGCGCTGCCTGGCTACAAAAAACGCTCGACGCGCGCGCAAAGTCACAAAACCCACTGACTGGCTGACTGTAATGAAAGAGCCCCGGCAATTGTCGGGGCTTCTGTTTTGGGGGAGGGTGGTCTCAGTGGACCTTGGTTCGGCTGATGGCGCGGGCTTTCACTTCCCTGGCATAGAGTTGCAGTCGTTCTTCATCGCTTTGCAGCACCTCGCAGGATCTCAGCACGGATTGCGCATCCGCCTCGTTGCCGGATTTGCGCAGTTGTTCGGCAATACGCTTCAGGTCGACCGCCGACCATCTCAAGTCCGATGCAACGCTTTGCAGGTCGCGTTGAAGTTCGTGTTCGTATTCATTGAGCCGCATGATCACCTCCAGAACATTCTCGGTAGAAAAGAGTAGTCGCATTTTTCGCTGATGGGCAAAGCGCTTTCGTCTGTACGCCCAGCGGTTGTGAAAAGTTGTGCAGATTGCGTCAAGGGCGCGTTGCCACGATGGATGTGCGCCGGGTTACGCGCTACATTCACTTTTTTCAGATCAGGAAAACACTATGCGGATATGGATCGGGACGTTGGCGTTGGCCCTGTTGGCGGGTTGCTCGTTACCAGCATCGCTGGTGCCGGGCGAACCGAATGTCAGCAAGACCAGTGACAAGGCACCCAAGGACTATGCCGCGTGTGTATTACCGTTGTGGCAGAAGGATGTCGCCAAAACCTCGCAGACGTCGATCTCCAACGGCTACCGCATCACCGCGCCGAGCATCATCACGGCCGATGAGATTCTCGATATCGTCAAGTACAAGGATGGCAGTCGGGTTTCGTTGTATCAGGGGCCGCCGTGGGCCAAGTCCGGTTCGTTGCGCCAATCGGTGCGTGATTGCCTGTAACGACGCCTACAGAGACAAAAAAGCAGAAGCCGTATCGTCGGTTTCTGTTTTTTTTTGGCTGCCTGGAGGCTGAAAGGTGTGGATCTGATTCGCGAAATGAACGGTGACAGTTGCGCACGAGGGTTTTTATTCGTGTGCACTAGGCTTTTGAGGGACGGTCGATAGTCAGGTCGGCCGGTCTTTCAAGGAGCCACGGATCATGGATGATCTGGTCAAAGAAGTTATACCGCTGTTGCAGTACTTGATTCCCGGATTCTTGTCAGCGTGGATTTTTTATTCGCTGACGGCGTTCAAGCGACCGGATACGTTCGGGCAGATTGTGCAGGCGCTGATTTTTACGTTTGTGATTCAGGGCGCGGTTTGGGGCGTGGGCACTCTGTGTTTGTGGGTGGGTTCGAAGGGATTTTCTGTCGGGCGCTGGGATGCCAAGGCCGAAACGATGTGGGCATTCGTTGTGTCGGTGACGCTCGGATTGCTTTCCTGCTACCTGGCTACGAATGACAAATTGCATGGCTGGTTACGCAGTCGAAATGTCACGAAACAAACTTCCTACCCCAGCGAATGGTTCAGTATTTTTGCTCAGCACCATCGTTTGGTCACACTGCATTTGAACGACGAAAGGCGCGTGTTTGGCTGGCCCGTGGAGTGGCCGCCGGAATCCAGCAGTGGCCAGTTCGTGATGCAGAATCCCTGTTGGCTGGATGCCGAAGGGGCAGAAGTGCCTTTTGGCGCTGAGTTTTTGCTGATAGATTCCGGGAAGGTCAAGTGGGTCGAATTCGGCCCGAAATCGGAGGTTTCGTTATGACAGCCAGAGCACCGCAACCAATGCCGGATTGGGTAGCGCGTCGCTACACGAAAGATGGCAAGCCAGTGGCAAATGCTCAGCCCAGAGCACCGAGCGCTCCACCACCGCTGAAGAGCTAGTATTTCCTTAGCCCCAACCCTCAGCCACCGCCCGGCGAATCGCTTCCAGCAACATCGCAAACGCCGGGTTGTCGTTGTTCTCCCGCCAGATCAGATGCAGCTCGCTCTGCACCCCTTCGCCCAGATCGATATCGCGAAACACAACATTCCTGAACACCACACTGGTCGCACAACGCGGCACCAGCGCCAGGCCCATGCCGGCGTTGACCAGGGCCAGAATTGTCAGCGATGACCCCAGCCACTGCACATAATCTGGCGCAACCCGTGCCGAGCGCAGCATGCCGGTCAGTAGTTCATTGAACGGCGGATACGCGGCGTGGGAGTACATCAGGAACGGTTGTTTATCCAGGTCACTGACCGCCACTTCAGCCGCCGTTGCCAATGGATGTCCACTCGGCACCGCCAATACAAACGGCTCGCGCACCAGGCATTCGGTGGCGTAGCCCGGCTCCAATAACGGCGCACGGGCGATGCCCAGATCAATGCGGCGGGCGCGCAGGGCTTCGTGTTGCTGGTATGTGTTCATTTCCGCCAGATCGATTTTCACCTGCGGCTGTTTCAGTCGCGCCTCGGCAATGACCTTGGGCAGAAACTCATACACCGCGCTGCCGACAAAACTGATGTTCACCGACCCGATGTCGCCCTCGGCAAACCGCCGGGCGGTGACGGCTGCTTGCTGCGCGCGCTCCAGCAGATTCTGTGCTTCGATGAAAAATGCACGGCCAGCGGCGGTCAGCGCGACGCTGCGGGTGCTGCGGGTGAACAACTCGATGCCAAGGTGATGCTCCAGCAACTGGATCTGCCGGCTGAGCGGCGGCTGCGTCATGTTCAGTCGCTCGGCAGCGCGGCGAAAGTTGAGTTCGGTGGCGACGGTGGTGAAGCAGCGTAGCTGGGTCAGTTCGAACATTGATCTAATCCGGGTATCAATCGAATGCCAAGTTAGATTAGACGGGATCAATGATCGCCGTCCATGATCGGTCCATCGCTTTACGCCATCCCTAAAAAAACAAGATCGGGAGTCGCCCTTGAAAACCCTCCAGAGTCCGCTGGACGTCACGGTTCTCGCCCGTGCCGCCGCCAAGGTCAAGCGCCACGTGCTGCCGCTGTTCGTGGTGATGTTCATCGTCAACTACATCGACCGGGTCAACATCGGTTTCGTGCGCAGCCACATGGAAACCGATCTGGGCATCGGCGCGGCGGCTTATGGCTTCGGAGCCGGATTGTTCTTTGTCGGTTACGCGCTGTTCGAAGTGCCGTCCAACATGCTTTTGCAGCGTTATGGCGCGCGGGTCTGGTTGACGCGGATCATGTTCACCTGGGGCGCAGCCGCAATGGCCATGGCGTTCGTCAGAGGTGAAACCAGTTTCTATGTGCTGCGCTTTATTCTCGGTGCTGCGGAGGCGGGGTTCTTTCCGGGGATCATTTATTACTTCACCCAATGGCTGCCGGCCTCCGAGCGCGGCAAGACCATGGCGGTGTTCCTCAGCGGCTCGGCGATTGCCTCGGTGATCTCCGGCCCGGTCTCCGGTGCGTTGCTGCACATCAGCGGACTGGGCCTGCATGGCTGGCAGTGGATGTTTTTGATTGAGGGCGCGGCTTCAGTGGTGCTCTGCGCATTCGTATGGTTCTGGCTGCAATCGCATCCGCGTCAGGCCAAGTGGCTGAGCGAAGAAGAGCGCGAAGCACTGGTGGCGGCAATTGCCGAAGAGCAGCGCGCTCGTGAGGCGTCGCAGGTGGCCAAGCCTTCGATGTTCAAGCTGTTGGCGGATCGGCAGATTGCGCTGTTCTGCTTCATCTACTTCTCCATTGCCCTGACCATTTACGGCGCGACGTTCTGGCTGCCGAGCATGATCAAGAAGATGGGCAATCTCGGCGACTTCCAGGTCGGCCTGCTCAATTCGATTCCGTGGATCATTTCGATTGTTGCCATGTACGGCTTCGCGGCAATGGCCGGCAAGTGGAAGTTCCAGCAAGCCTGGGTCGCGCTGACGCTGGTGATCGCGGCGATCGGCATGTTCATGTCGACCACTGGCGGGCCTATTTTCGCCTTCGTCGCCATCTGTTTCGCCGCCATCGGCTTCAAGGCTGCGTCGGCGTTGTTCTGGCCGATTCCGCAAAGCTATCTGGATGCGCGTATCGCCGCTGCAGTGATCGCGTTGATCAACTCCATCGGCAACCTCGGTGGGTTCGTTGCGCCGACGGCGTTCGGCATCCTCGAAGAAACCACCGGCTCCATCGAGGGCGGACTGTACGGCCTGGCGGCGACGTCACTGGTCGCTGCGGTGGTGATCTTTTTTGCCCGCACGGCGCCAGGAGCCAAAGGCAAAACCCCGGCAAAGCCCCATGACGACACCGCCGTCGTTGCGACGGCCAGCCCGGCCGCGAGCCATTGAATTGATTGTTGATCTGTCAGGAGCGTTATCTTGAAAATCACCCGTGTCACCGTGACCCCGATTGCCTTTCGTGATCCGCCGCTGCTCAACGCCAGCGGCATCCACGAACCCTTTGCCCTGCGTTCGATCATCGAGATCGAAAGCGACAACGGCTACATCGGCCTCGGCGAAAGTTATGGCGATGCCCCGGCGCTGGCAATCCAGCAGCAGTTGCAGGCACAGCTGATCGGCCTTGATCCGTTCAACCTCAACCAGTTGCGCGCCATCGTGCAGGCCACCGTCGCCGCGAATAAACCGGCCAGTCTCGCCGGTGCTGAACTGGCACCCGGTTCCCACGCCAGTAAAGCGGTGAGCAATGCCTACTCGGCGTTCGAAGTGGCCTTCCTCGATTTGCAGGCGCATTACCTGAATGTGCCGCTGGTGGACTTGCTCGGCGGCGCGATTCGTGAAGAAGTGCCGTTCAGCGCCTACCTGTTCTTCAAGTATGCGCAGCATGTCGATTCGCCGTACAAACCGGACAATTGGGGCGAGGCACTCAGCGAGCAGCAGATCGTTGCGCAGGCCGCGCGGATGATCGAGGCGTACGGTTTCAAGAGCATCAAACTCAAGGCCGGTACGTTGCCGCCGGAGCATGAAGTGGCGTGCATCAAGGCGCTGAAAAAAGCCTTTCCGGGCTATCCGTTGCGCATCGATCCGAACGGCAACTGGTCGCTGGAGACCTCGATTCGCATGGCCGAATTGCTCGGCGATGATCTGCAATATTACGAAGACCCGACTCCGGGCCTCGACGGCATGGCCGAGCTGCACAAGCGCACCGGTCTACCGCTGGCGACCAATATGGTGGTCACCGATTTTGACGAATTCCGCCGCAGCATCGCGCAAAACAGCGTGCAGATTGTGCTTGCCGACCACCATTACTGGGGCGGCCTGCGCGACACGCAAACGCTGGCGAAGATGTGCGATGTGTTCGGCGTTGGTGTGTCGATGCATTCCAACTCGCACCTGGGTATCAGCCTGATGGCGATGGCCCATGTCGCGGCGGCGGTGCCGAATCTGGATTACGCCTGCGACACCCATTACCCGTGGCAGGAGCCGGATGAAGAGGTGATCAAGGGCGGCAAACTGCCGATTGTCGATGGCTGCGTGAAGATCACCCGGGCGCCGGGGCTTGGGCTGGAACTGGACCATGAGCAGTTGGGCAAGCTGCATGATCAATACCTGACGTGCGGGATTCGTCAGCGTGATGATGTGCGGCAGATGCAGCGGTACAAGCCGGACTGGAGGGCGGTTAAACCAAGGTTTTGAGGTGCCTGAATTGGCGCCATCGCGAGCAGGCTCACTCCTACAGGGAAACGCATTCCAACTGTAGGAGTGAGCCTGCTCGCGATTGGCGTCCTCACGGTTACAACGTTTCTACCAGCCAATCCCGAAACGCTTTCAGCGACGGTAAATTTTCATTGCGCGGCGGATACACCAGGTAATAGCTGCGTCGACTGGTGATCGGCTCGCCCAGTTGCAGCAACTCGCCATTCAACAACTCATCCTCAACCAGAATCCGCGGCACCAACCCCACGCCAATATTGGCCCGCACCGCCTGAATCAAGTGCGAGGTCATTTCAAAGCTCGGCCCGATACGCATGCTTCGGTGCGGCAGACCTTGATGGCTGAACCATTCCGCCCACGCCTGCGCATTGCTGCTGACATTGAGCAGCAGTTGCCCGGCGATGTGTTGTTCGGCGTCGTCGCGCTCAGCGTCAGACAGTTGCGCGCTGGCGATCACCACCAGTTCCTCGGTGTGCAAGGGCAGGGCGGTCAGCCCCGGCCAGTCACCGCCACCGACACAAATCGCCGCGTCAATTTCGCTGGTATCGAAGTCAATCGCTGCGATCCGCGAATGCAAATGCACGGTCATGCCCGGGTGTGCGGTGTAGAAATCCTTCAACCGTGGCAGCAACCATTTCGAGCCGAAGGTCGGCAGCGTCGCCAGGCGCAAGCTGTGAATGCCCGAGCCGAACGCCATGGCCTGCAAGGTCGCGCTGCGAATCTGCCCAAGCGCTTCGGCGAGTTCGCGCTGATACATGCGCCCGACATCGGTGAGCACCACTTTGCGACCTTCGCGGCTGAACAAGCGCATGCCGAGCATCTTCTCGAGAATCTGCACCTGACGGCTGACCGCACTCTGCGTCAGCGACAGTTCATGGGCGGCGCGGGTGTAGCTTTCATGGCGCGCGGCGGCCTCAAAGGCCAGCAATAACGACATGGAAGGGGTGAGCGTGCGCGGATTCATTCGTAAAAGTCATCAATAGCGGGTCGAATTTACGGTTGTCCCGGCGTTCGCCAGCAATGAACATGGGCACCATGAGATGGCGGAGCCTGACGCAATCATTCGTTGCGTACAACTGTTTACCGCCACACAGCCCGATTTGACCGAGATAACCTGACCGATGATTGCCCAGCTGTCCCCCGCCAAAGCCCTGACCAGCGATTACCAGCAGTTCCTCAAAGCCCTGAAAGCCAGCGGTTTTCGCGGTGAAATCAGCGCTGACTACGCCAGCCGCGTGGTGCTGGCGACTGACAACTCGATCTATCAGCGCCTGCCGCAAGCGGCGGTGTTTCCGATGGATGCCGAGGATGTGGCGCGAGTGGCGCGGTTGATCGCCGAGCCGGCGTACCAGCAAGTGGTGATCACCCCGCGCGGCGGTGGCACCGGCACCAACGGCCAGTCGCTGACCGACGGCATCGTCGTCGATCTGTCGCGGCACATGAACCGCATCCTCGAAATCAACGTCGAGCAGCGCTGGGTGCGGGTGCAGGCCGGGGTGGTCAAGGATCAGCTCAACGCTGCGCTGAAATCCGCCGGACTGTTTTTCGCCCCGGAGCTGTCGACCTCCAACCGCGCCACCGTCGGCGGCATGATCAACACCGACGCCAGTGGCCAGGGCAGCTGCACCTACGGCAAGACCCGCGACCACGTGCTCGAACTCGACATGATCTTGCGCGGTGGCGAGCGTCTGCACGGTTTGCCCCTTGAGGAAACTGAGCTTGAAGCGTTGTGCGCCCGCGAAGATCGCGTCGGTGAGGTCTATCGCTGCGCGCGGCAGATCATTGATGAGCAGGGCGAGCTGATCAAAGCGCGTTTCCCCGATCTCAACCGCTGTCTGACCGGTTATGACCTCGCGCACCTGCGTGAGGCGGACAAGCGTTTCAACCTCAACAGCGTGCTGTGCGGCGCGGAAGGCTCGCTGGGGTTTGTCGTCGAGGCGCGGCTGAACGTACTGCCGATCCCCAAACACACGATGCTGGTGAACATCCGCTACGCCGGGTTCATGGACGCACTGCGCGATGCCCGCGCCTTGATGGCACTCAAGCCATTGTCGATCGAAACCGTGGACTCGAAAGTCCTGCTGCTGGCGATACAGGACATCGTCTGGCACGGCGTCGCGGAGTATTTCCCTGAGAGTGCCGAGCGCCCGACCTTGGGCATCAATCTGGTGGAGTTCTGCGGCGACGATCCGGAGGATTTGCAGAGCCGGGTCGAGGCATTCGTCGAGCACTTGAGCTGCGACCGCACGGTTGAGCGTTTAGGCCACACGCTGGCGATCGGCCACGCAGCGGTGAACAAAGTCTATGGCATGCGCAAACGTGCAGTGGGCCTGCTCGGCAATGTTGCCGGTGAAGCGCGGCCGCAGCCGTTCGTTGAGGACACTGCGGTGCCGCCGCAGCACTTGGCCGAATACATCGCCGAGTTGCGCGACCTGCTCGACAGCCACGGTTTGCAGTACGGCATGTTCGGTCACGTCGATGCTGGCGTGCTGCACGTGCGGCCGATTCTCGACATGAAAGACCCGCAACAAGCGGCGCTGGTGCGTCCGGTATCCGACGGCGTTGCGGCACTGACCCAACGGTATGGCGGCCTGTTGTGGGGCGAACATGGCAAAGGCCTGCGCTCGGAATACGCACCGGCCTTTTTCGGTGAGCTGTATCCGGCACTGCAAGCCTTGAAGGCCGCGTTCGACCCGTTCAACCAGTTCAACCCGGGCAAGATCGCCACCCCAGCCAACACCGGCGCTGCGCTGCTAAAAATCGACGAGGTCACGTTGCGCGGCGAACTCGACCGGCAGATCGACGAGAAGGTCTGGCAAAGCTACGGCGCCGCCATGCATTGCAACGGCAACGGCGCCTGCTACAACTTCGATCCCGATGACGCCATGTGCCCGTCGTGGAAAGCCACCCGTGAGCGCGCTCAGTCGCCCAAGGGCCGCGCCTCGTTGATTCGCGAGTGGCTGCGCTTGCAGGGCGAGGCGGGTGTCGACGTATTGTCCGATGTGATTCGCCAACCGGCATTTTTCAGCTCGTTGTGGCAGCGTTGGCGTAACAGTCGTTCGGCGTCTGCAGACTTTTCCCACGAAGTCTACGACGCCATGGCCGGTTGCCTGGCGTGCAAATCCTGCGCAGGGCAGTGCCCGGTGAAGGTCAATGTGCCGGAGTTTCGTTCGCGGTTTCTGGAGCTGTATTACAGCCGTTATCTGCGCCCGGCGCGGGATTATCTGATTGCTTCGCTGGAGTACAGCATCCCGTACATGGCGCGGGTTCCGGCGCTGTACAACGGTTTGATGGGCGCTTCATTCGTTCGTAGCTTGCTGGAACGGGTCGGCGGCATGATCGACGTGCCGTTGCTCAGTCGTTTTGATTTCCATGCGGCGATGCGCCGTTGGCAGGTGCAACCGGCGAAGGTTTCGACGTTGTCGGCGCTGACCGAGGCGCAACGTGAACGCAGTGTGGTCATCGTGCAGGATGCCTTCACGCGTTACTTCGAAGCGCCGCTGTTGGCCGATCTGGTCGAGTTGATTTCGCGTCTGGGTTATCAGGTCTATCTCGCGCCGTTCAGCGCCAACGGCAAACCGCTTCACGTGCAGGGCTTCCTCTCGGCGTTCAACCGCGCGGCGTTGCGTAATGCGCGGCAGTTGCGTGAGTTGGCGGATGTGGGCGTGCCGTTGCTGGGCCTCGATCCGGCGATGACGCTGGTGTATCGCCAGGAATACCTGAAAGTCCCGGGCATGCAGCAATGCCCGGAGGTGGCACTGGTGCAGGAATGGTTGCTCAAGGTCATGCCGGAGCAGGCGCCGCAGGATAAAAACGCCTCGTTCCGACTGCTCGCCCATTGCACCGAGAAAACCAACGCCCCGGCCGCCACCCGCCAGTGGGAACAGGTGTTCGAACGCGCAGGTTTGAAGTTGGCGACGCAAGCCACCGGTTGCTGCGGCATGTCCGGCACTTACGGTCACGAGGCGCGCAATCGCCAAACCTCAGCGGTGATCTACGAGCAGTCGTGGGCACGTCATGTAGACGCGCCGGCAGAGCAGGGCGAAGCCTTGGCGACCGGTTATTCCTGCCGCAGTCAGGTCAAGCGCCAGTCGGATCAGGCACTGCGCCATCCGTTGCAGGTGCTGCTTGAGGTTCAGCGTCGCTGAGGGATGCGTCCGTGTCCTTGTCCCAGATCAGGCGCGGATCGAAACTCATCGCTGCGAGCATGGTGAACACCACCACCAGGCCAAAAAACAGAATGCCCGGTCGTGGCTCGATATCGCCCAGCGCCTGAAACTTGACCAATGCTGCGACCAGCGCCACCACTAGTACGTCGAGCATCGACCAATAGCCGATCAGCTCGACGAAGCGGAACAGCTTCGAGCGTTCCTTGCGCGCCCAGGCGCTGTCGCGTTGCACGGTCATCAGCAGCAACGTCAGGGCGACGAACTTGACGCCCGGCACGGCGATACTGGCGATGAAAATGATCAGCGCAATGTCCCACGCGCCGTGTTCCCAGAACTCCAGTACACCGCTCATGATCGTGCTGTCGGCGCCGCTGCCGAGCATGGTGGTGTTCATCACCGGCAACAGATTGGCCGGCACGTAAAACGCCAGCGCCGCGAGCATGTAGGCCCAGGTGCGCGCCAGTGAGTTGGTCTTGCGCCGGTGCAGTGGCGCGTCGCAGCGCGGGCATTCATGCGGCTCGTCGGTCATGTCGCAGGCCAGGCCGCAGCTGTGGCACAGGCACAGATTGAGTTCGCGGGCAGTCGGTGGCCGTTTCATAGAATGTCCCAGAGGTCGCGGATATCGCGGCCGGCAATCCTGATCATCATCAGGCTCAGCACGGCCAGCGCGAACAGGCCGATGCCAGGCAACACGTCGAGCAATCCCGCCAGTTTGAACACCGCCACCATCGCTCCCAGAAGACACACCTCAAGCATGCTCCACGGCCGCAGGGTTTCCAGCCAGCGCATGCACAGCTTGAAGCCCGGCGCGCGTCGCGATGACAGCGCGAAGCTGAGCACCCAGATCAGCAGCACCAGTTGAAACGCCGGGGCAATGATGATCGAAATCGCCGCAACCATCGCCATGAAGGTGATCGGCCCCTGACTCAGCGCCAGCACCGAATCCCACAGCGTCGCGCTGTTTTTCAGGCCTTTGAGGCTGATGCTCATCACCGGATAGAAGTTGGCGAACAGCCACAGCATCGCCGCCGTGAAGGTCAGGGCCAGACGCTGTTCGACGGTCAAACCGTTGAAGCGCTGGAGTACGCCGCCGCAGCGCACGCATGAGGTTTTCTGGTGTTTGGCCAGCACGGCTTTTTCGTACACACAATCGCAGTGCTCGCAAATGATCAGGTGTTCGGTGTTGACCATGGACAACGCTCGACAGCAGCCGCAAGGGCAGGGGACTTGATCACTATAGAAGCCTGAGGCTATTGGGCAACTTGTGCGGCTGGATCAACCGACGTTTTTCTGAGAATCGCTATCGATTGGGCTTGGGCTTTTGCTATTTATTGTTATAAGGTAACGTGAATTTTTAGCGGTGTTCCTTTTGGGCGCCTGCTGTTAACCCTTCGATTGCGAAACGCTCATGACGATTGTGCTTCCTCGTTCTGCCCCGTTGGCCAATGGCCGGCTGCTGTCCATTGACGCCCTCAGAGGCTTGGTCATTCTGTTCATGCTGCTCGACCACGTGCGCGAAACCTTTTTGCTGCATCGCCAGGTCAGCGACCCGATGGACATTGCCAGCACCGAGCCGGCGCTGTTTTTCAGTCGCACGTTGGCGCATCTGTGTGCGCCGGTGTTCGTGCTGCTGACGGGATTGTCGGCGTGGCTGTTCGGTGAAAAGTACGCGGGCAAGTCTGATGTCAGCGCCTTTCTGTTCAAGCGTGGTCTGTTTCTGGTGCTGCTGGAATTCACCCTGGTGAACTTCGCGTGGACCTTCCAGCTGCCACCGAGTGTGATTTATCTGCAAGTGATCTGGGCGATCGGCTTGAGCATGATCGCCTTGTCGCTGCTGGTCTGGCTGCCACGCTGGCTGTTGCTGACGTTGAGCCTGATGATCATCGCCGGACACAACCTGCTCGACACTGTGCATTTCCCGGTGGAGTCGGCGCTGCATGTACCTTGGGCGATTTTGCATGATCGCGGCTGGATCGACGTCAGCGACACTCTGCGCCTGCGCACCTCCTATCCGTTGTTGCCGTGGATCGGCGTGATCGGTCTCGGTTATGCGCTGGGGCCGTGGTTCGCTCGCGGCGTTGAAGCGGGTTTGCGTCAGTGGCAACTGCTGATCGCGGGGAGCGCCGGGCTGCTGGGTTTTGTCGGACTGCGGCTGATCAACGGCTATGGCGAGAAACCGTGGGCCGTGGGCGACACGTCGGTGCAAACCCTGATGAGCTTTTTCAACATCACCAAGTACCCGCCGTCGTTGCTGTTTATCGCGCTGACCGTGAGCGTCGGGCTGTTGCTGCTACTGGCCTTCGAGCGTGTACAGGATCGTCGCTGGATTCGCTGGTTGACCGTGTTCGGTTCGGCGCCGATGTTTTTCTACCTGCTGCACCTGTACACGTTGAAGGTGTTGTACCTGATCGGCGTGGCCTTGTTCGGGCTGAATCAGGACAGCTATTTCGGTTTTTCGTCCGTCTCGGCAATCTGGCTGGCCGCAGTCATTCTGGCGATTGCGCTGTTCCCGGCCGTACGCTGGTTCTCGGCATTGAAGGCCCGCCGCCGCGACATCGCCTGGCTGAAGTATCTGTAAGCGCTAGTGCCGGTTGCGCACGAAGTCGATAAACGCCCTCAGCGCTGCCGGCACATGACGCCGGCTCGGGTAGTACAAGTGCAGACCCGGATAGTACGGGCACCAGTCAGCCAGCACTTGCACAAGGCGCCCGCTGGCGAGGTGTTCGCTGACCATGTCTTCGAACACATAGGCCAGGCCCAGCCCTTGCAGCGCGGGCCCGATCATCAGGCTGACATCGCCAAGAGTCAGCGGGCCATTGACTTCGATTTCCTGGGCGATGCCGCCGCGCTCGAGCTCCCAGCGATACATCGAACCGCTGGGGTAACGGTGGCGGATGCACGGCAGTGCGTGCAGGTCCTCGGGCTTTTGCGGTGCCGCGTGGCGCTCGAAAAATGCCGGTGAACCGACCACCACCGAGCGCATCGTCGGGCCGATCGGCAGCGACACCATGTCGGCCTCCAGGCGATCGCCGAAGCGCACACCGGCATCGAAGCCGTTGGCGACGATGTCCAGCAGCGCATCGCTCTCGACCACTTCCAGACGAATGTCCGGGTACAGCTGCAAAAACTCACTGGCAATTGGCAGCAACACCAGTTCGCAGGCTTGCCGCCCCGAGGTGATGCGCAAGTTGCCCGAGGGTTTGTCGCGGAAATGGTTGAGATCTTCCAGCGCATCGTCGATGTCGCGGAATGCCGGTTTCAGTCGGGCATACAGGCGTTCGCCAGCCTCAGTCAACGCCACGCTGCGGGTGGTGCGATTGAACAGGCGCACGCCTAGACGGTTTTCCAGCGCTTTCACCGAATGGCTCAGGGCGGAAGGCGTGAGGCCCAACTCAATGGCCGCTTTGCTGAAGTTCAGATGTTGCGCGGTACACAGGAACACGGACAGATCTGCCGCCGAAGGTGATTTCATCTGTGAACGCCTTTCACAAAGTCATGCAAAATTATTGGGATTATCGCATCAGTAGCACGGCTTTAAAGTCGCATCAACGTCGACAAGATTTGAGGCTGCTCGCTTTCTTTTTTATCGACTGGAAACGGTGGTGGATTTTTCTGCGGATTTCGCGCCTTATTCGCTGCGTTATGCAGCTTTTTGATTGCTCAAAGGATGGAATGATGAACGCTATGACTCAGCCGCACGGAGCGCGCGACAAGTTGCTCATACTCGCGGCCGTGTGCCTCTCGGCACTGGTCCTGCCGTTAAGTTTTACTGGCGGTGCGGTGGCGACACCGGCCATCGGCCGTGACTTGGGCGGTAGTCCGGTGGCGCTGACCTGGATCACCAATGCGTTCATGTTGACGTTCGGCAGTTTGCTGATGGCCGCCGGCGCATTGGCTGATGTTTATGGACGCAAACGCCTGTTCACCTTTGGCATGCTGCTGTTTACCGCCGCCTCGATCGCGCAGAGTCTGGCGCCTTCGGTGTTCTGGTTGGATGTATTGCGCGCCGTTCAAGGTGTGGCGGGGGCGGCGGCGCTGGCCAGTGGTTCGGCGGCGTTGGCGCAGGAGTTCGAAGGGCATGCCCGGACCCGCGCGTACAGCGTGCTCGGCACCACGTTCGGCATTGGTCTGGCCTTCGGACCCTTGGTGGCCGGGGCGTTGATCGAGGTCTTCAACTGGCGGGCGATTTTTGTCTTTACGGCGTTGATTGGTGGGATCGCGATGGTCTTCGGTCTGCCACGCATGCGCGAAACCCGTGATCCGGAGGCCAAAGGGCTGGACTGGCCGGGCACGCTGCTGTTCAGCGCAATGCTGGCGCTGTTCACGTTTGGCCTGATTCAGGCGCCGGACAGTGGTTGGGACAGTCCGCTGGTCATCGGTTTGCTGGGTGCTTCGGCGGTGTTGCTGGCGACGTTCGTACTCGTCGAAATGCGTGTCGAACGGCCGATGCTCGATCTGACCCTGTTCCGTTATCCGCGATTCATTGGTGTGCAGATGCTGCCGATCGGCACTTGTTTCTGCTACATCGTGCTGGTGGTGATGTTGCCGCTGCGTTTCATCGGCGTTGAGGGCTTGAGCGAGATCGATGCCGGTCTGCTGTTACTGGCGTTGTCCGCACCGATGCTGGTGGTACCGATGCTCGCCGCGTCGCTGGCGCGTTTTATTTCCGCCGGCATTTTGTCTGGCGCCGGGTTCCTGATTGCCGCCGTGGGCCTGCACTGGCTGAGCCTGTACACCGTCGGTGAGGCGAAATTCGCGCTGGTGGTGCCGATGCTGCTGATCGGTGTTGGCGCCGGTTTGCCGTGGGGGCTGATGGATGGTTTGTCGGTCAGTGTCGTGCCGAAAGAACGTGCCGGCATGGCGGCGGGCATCTTCAGCACTGTGCGGGTCGCGGGTGAGGGGATTGCCTTGGCGATTGTCGCGGCAGTGCTGGCGTCATTGCTGCACGCTGATCTGTCGAGTGCGGTACACGCGCTGACGGGTAGCGCCGAAGCCTCGTTGATTGCCGAGACCGCGCACCGGGTGACCACGGGTGATATGGCGCATGCGATCAACACCGTGCCAGGTCTGGCCAACGAGCGTCTGGTGCAAGGTTATGCGTCAGCGTTTCAATATCTGCTGCATATCCTGACGGTCATCACACTAGTGTCGGCAGCGGTGGTGCTGGGTTTGTTGAGCAAAGATCGCAGCGTCGCCGAGCCGCAACAGGCTGCCGCATAAAGCCAATGTGGGAGCGAGCCTGCTCGCGAAAGCGGAGTATCAGTCGGCATAAATATCGGCTGATGCATCGCCATCGCTGGCAAGCCAGCTCCCACAGGGTTTTGTGTCGGGCAGGAATGATGGGGATTACACCGATCAATGTAGGAGTGAGCCTGCTCGCGATGTCGGTGGCTCAGACAATGGAGATGGTGACTGGGCCGACCTCATCGCGAGCAGGCTCACTCCTACAGGTTTTTCCGGTGTCTGGATTATTTGCGATCCAGCCAAACGGTCTGCGCGTTGCAGAACTCGCGCACGCCGAAGTGCGACAGTTCACGTCCGAAACCGCTCCCACAGGGTTTTGTGCCGGGCAGGAATGATGAGCATTACACCGATCAATGTAGGAGTGAGCCTGCTCGCGATGTCGGTGGTTCAGACAATGGAGATGGTTACTGGGCCGGCCTCATCGCGAGCAGGCTCACTCCTACAGGGTTTGGTGTGAGCAAAGAAAGTGACAGCACTGCTGAGTATTGTGAGAGCAGGCTCGCTCCCACAGGTTTTTCAAGTGTGTGGGTTATTTGCGATCCAGCCAAACGGTCTGCGCGTTGCAGAACTCGCGCACGCCGAAGTGCGACAGTTCACGTCCGAAACCGCTCTTCTTCACACCACCAAAGGTCACGCGCGGGTCGCTGGCGGAGTAGCCGTTGATGAACACGCCGCCGGTGTCCAGTTCGCTGGTCAGTTGCTGGGCCAGTGCGACGTTGGCGGTGTAAATGGTTGCGGTCAGGCCGAACTCGCTGTCGTTGGCAAGGGCCACGGCATGCGCGCAATCACGGGCGGTGATGATCGACGCGACCGGGCCGAACAGTTCCTGTTTGAACGAGGTCATGCGGTCGGTGACGTCGGCCAGCACGGTCGGCTCGTAGTAGTTACCCGGGCCTTCGGACTTGCCGCCGCCGAGCAGCAGGGTGGCGCCTTCTTCCAGAGTGTCGCGCACTTGCTGGTCGAGCTCATCACGCAGGTCGAAGCGTGCCATCGGGCCGATGTAGGTCTCGGCAGACAGCGGATCTCCGACCTTCAATTTACGCGTGGCCTCGACGAATTTACGGGTGAACTCTTCGACCACGCCTTCTTCGATGATCAGGCGTTTCGCAGCGGCGCAAACCTGACCGGAGTTCTGATAGCGACCAATAACGGCGGCTTGCACCGCCTCATCCAGATCGGCGTCGTTGAGCACGATAAACGGATCGGAACCGCCCAGTTCCAGCACGCATTTCTTCAACGCGGCACCGGCCTGAGCACCGATGGCCATACCGGCACGGACGCTGCCGGTCAGGGTCACAGCAGCGATGCGTGGGTCAGCGATGGCGGTGGAAACGCCTTCCGGGGTGACGTTGATCACTTCAAACACGCCATCGGCGAAACCGGCGCGGGTAAAGGCGTCGCGCAACAGGTAGGCGCTGCCCATCACATTCGGCGCGTGCTTGAGCACGTAAGTGTTGCCAGCGATCAGCGCCGGCACGGCACCGCGCAATACCTGCCAGATCGGGAAGTTCCACGGCATCACCGCGAGAATCGGGCCGAGCGGACGGTACTCGATGCGCGCCTTGCCGCCTTCAACCTGAGTCGGTTCGGCATCGAGCATGGCCGGGCCGTGTTCGGCGTACCACTCGCAGAGCTTGGCGCATTTCTCGATTTCACCGCGAGCCTGGGCGATCGGCTTGCCCATTTCCAGAGTGATCATGGTGGCCATGGCATCGCTGGTTTCACGCAGCGCACCGGCGAGGGCGGTCAGCAAGTGCGAGCGATCCTGCAGCGGCTTGCGCTTCCATTTGCCGAAACCATAAGCGGCGCGGGTCAGTGCGGCGTCGAGGGCAGCGGCGGATTCAAACGCGTAATGACCGATCTGCTCGCCGTTGGCGGGGTTGATCGAGATGGCGTGGGTCTGGCTGGAAATCTGGCTCATGGCATCGTCCTGCAGGTTCGTCGGATGAGCCTAGAGTAGGGTGGTGTTTGTTTTCTGGAAACTGAATAATAAAGATCGTTTCTTTCACGATTGGAGAATGACTATGGATCTGGTGCAGCTGGAAATCTTCAAAGCCGTTGCCGAACACGGCAGCATCAGCGCCGCCGCCGCGCAGATCCATCGCGTGCCGTCGAACCTGACCACGCGGATCAAGCAACTTGAGCAGGATCTCGGGGTTGATCTGTTTATCCGTGAGAAAAGTCGTTTGCGCTTGTCGCCGGCCGGGTGGAGTTTTCTTGAGTATGCGCGACGGATTCTCGACCTGGTGCAGGAGGCTCGGGCGACGGTGGCAGGTGAAGAACCGCAAGGCGCGTTTCCGTTGGGTTCGCTGGAAAGCACAGCGGCGGTGCGCATCCCCGAGTTGCTCGCGGCGTACAACCAGTTGCACCCGAAAGTCGATCTCGACCTCTCGACGGGGCCATCGGGGACGATGCTCGACGGTGTGCTTTCCGGGCGACTCGCGGCGGCATTTGTCGACGGCCCGGTGCTGCATCCAGCGCTGGAAGGCGTGCCGGCGTTCGAGGAGGAAATGGTCATCATCGCCCCCATCAATCATGCGCCCGTCAAGCGCGCGGCGGACGTAAACGGCGAGAACATTTATGCCTTCCGTTCCAACTGCTCCTACCGTCACCACTTTGAAAAATGGTTCAGCACTGACGCTGCCGTACCGGGCAAGATTTTCGA
Source organism: Pseudomonas sp. CH61 (assembly GCF_059429415.1). Classification (NCBI taxonomy): domain Bacteria; kingdom Pseudomonadati; phylum Pseudomonadota; class Gammaproteobacteria; order Pseudomonadales; family Pseudomonadaceae; genus Pseudomonas; species Pseudomonas sp. CH61. Next base: position 1,826,322 of record NZ_CM182098.1, read on the forward strand.
AATGGAGTCCTATCACGGCATGCTCGCCTGCGTCAGCGCCGGTGCCGGACTGGCGCTGATGCCGCGCAAAATGCTGCAGAGCATGCCCGGGAGTGCGACCGTCAGCGTCTGGCCATTGGCGGCGGATTTTCGATATTTGACCACTTGGCTGGTGTGGCGACGGGGCACGGTGTCGCGCAGTCTGAGCATGTTTGTGCGTTTGCTGGAACAGCGCGGGGTGGTGCGCGCAGATGCATGATCGCGTCTGCCGCGCACTGGATCGCCGTTATTGCCCGTCGACGCTGCGCGGCACGTTCAGCGGATTACCTTCGCGCAACACTTCTGGCAGTAACTCATCCGGAAAACCCTGATAAGCCACGGGTCGCAAGAAGCGCTCAATCGAAGTCATGCCGACCGAAGTGAAGCGGCTGTCCGATGTAGCCGGAAAAGGGCCGCCGTGCACCGTAGCAAAGGTCACTTCCTGTGGGTGGGCGAAGGCGTTGACCACGATGCGTCCAGTGCGGCGTTCGAGAATCGGCAGCAGGCGCCGCGCCAATCCCAGATCGACACTTTCAAGGTGAATCGCCGCGCTGAGCTGTCCCTTGAACGAACGGGCGATTGCCAGCAGCTCAGCTTCATCACTGACCGATACCAACAGTGCCGACGGGCCAAACACTTCGTGGGCCAACCCCGGTTCGCTGAGCAATTGGTGTCCCTCGACTTCCAGCAACGCAGCACGTCCGGCGAACGTGGCATCGGCTGGCGTGCCTGCCGCGATCACCTGCGCGCCGGCACCTTCCATCACCCTCAGACCCGCGACGTAGGCGCCATGAATGCCCGGCGTCAGCATCGTCCGCGCCGGTGCCGCGCTGACCCGTTTGCGCATGGCGCTGCGCAGCTCATCAAACCCCGCACCGCGGATGGCGATCAGGATCGATGGGCACAAACAGGCCTGGCCGACGTTGACCAGCATCCGTTCGATAAAGCCGTCGCCGATTTCGGCGCCGCGAGCCGCCAGTGCCTCGGGCAGGATGAAGGTCGGGTTGACGCTGGTCATTTCGGTGAACACCGGGATCGGCTCGGGGCGCAATTGCGCGCGGCGGTAGAGCGCCATGCCACCTGGTTCGGAGCCGGTGAAGGTCACAGCCTTGATCAACGGATGATCGACCAGCGCTTCGCCAATGGCATTGCCGCCACCACGCACCATCGAGAAAACACCTTCGGGCAAACCCTGCGCCTGCACGGCTTTGCGAATGGCGCGGGCCTGGATTTCCGAGGCGCCGGGATGGGCGTTGTGCGCCTTGAGAATCACCGGCGCCCCGGCCGCCAGTGCCGACGCGGTATCGCCACCCGCCACCGAGTAGGAGATCGGGAAGTTGCTCGCGCCGAAAATCGCTACCGGACCGATGGCGATTTTTTGCAGGCGATGATCCATCCGTGGGCGCGGCTGACGCTGAGGTTGCGCCGGGTCGATCGCCAGTCGCAGAAAGCGGCCCCGGCGCACCACATCGGCGAACTGGCGGAACTGGGTCGCTGCTCTCAACGCTTCGCCCTCAAACTGAGCTTCGGGCAGTCCGGTTTCCAGTGCCGCGCGTGCCGCCAGTTCGCTGCGTACTTCATCGAGATTGTCAGCGATGCTCTCGAGAAACGCGGCACGCTCGGCCAGCGAGGTGTGGCTGTAGCGGTCGAACGCCGCGTCGGCGAGAGTGACTGCCTGATCAACCTGTGCCGCACCGCCGAAAGCGAAGTCCGGTTCTAGCAGTTGATCGGTGGCCGGGTTCAGCGCTTTCATCGTGCCTTCGGTGGCGGCCACATCCGCCGCGCCAATCAGCAAATGGCCGGTCAGACTCATTGCGCTTCACCCTGTGATTTGAGGTTGGCAATCAGTTCGTCCGTGCTGGCAATCACGTGAGCGAATGTCGGGCCGTTGAGCTCGTGGGCGGCGTGCATCATTTCTGCTTTGAAGGCCGCTGTTGCATCGCGTACGAGGGTGACGTGGTAGCCCAGTTCCGAGGCATAGCGCGCGGTGGCTTCGATGCAGGTGTTGGCCAGCAGGCCGACGATGATCACGTGGGTGACGCCTTGCTGCTTCAGGCGAAAATTCAGGTCGGTGTTGGCGAAACCACTGGAACCCCAGTGTTCTTGAACCACGATGTCGCCGTCCTTCGGCGCAAAATCCGGGTGCCATTCGCCGCCCCATTCGCCCCGGGCAAAATGATGCATGTGCATGATTTTGCATTGCGTCGGGGTCGGGTGATCCCAGGTTTCGTAGTCGCCTTTTTCCCAGCGGTGATGGGGTACGATGACCACCGGAATTTTCAAGTCGCGCACGGTGCGGTCGAGTTTGCGCAGGTTGTCGAGCAGGCCGTTCTGTTCGGCCATGGGTTTGATCAGAGGGAAAATCTTGCCGCCGTCCGACAGAAAATCGTTGTACGGATCGACCAACAGGTAGGCGGTTTTGTCCAGTGGATAGGGGGTATTCGACATGGCTGCTTGCTCCGGCAATGAGATTATCGGTGCACAGGGCTTGTCCTGGCATCGTTTAGATATGATAATCATAGTAACTGTAAAAGAGGCAAGCCCTGATGGCAGTAAACGATAGTCTTCCTGACACGCTGTGCCCGATCTCCCGGGCCGAGACGATCGTCGGCGACCGCTGGACGGTGCTGGTTTTGCGCGAGTTGTTCATGGCCAATCATCGCTATGACGAGATCCAGGCGCAGACGGGCGGTACGCCGCAGATGGTCGCCGCGCGTCTGAAATGTCTGGAAGCGGATGGGTTGGTCGAACGACGCTTGTACAACGAGCGACCGAAACGCTACGAGTACCACCTCACCGCGAAAGGCGAGGCGTTCTACCCGGTGATCATTGCGCTGCGGGCGTGGGGAGAGACCTGGTGCAAAACACCGGAGGAGGGACTGGCGGTGAACATGACCCACAAAAGCTGCAACCACAGCGCCGGCCTTGGGCCGCTGTGTGAGCACTGCGGCGAACTGTTGCGTCGGGAGGATCTGATCAGCCAGCCACAAGCAGCCTACGCCGCCGAACGGCAGGCGCGGCGTGAGGCGTTCAAAAGCAAATAACCTTGATCAAGGCGTGCCGTTTTTACCGTGCAGCACGTAGCCGGGACGCAGGCTCAAGCGCTCGTAATAGGCTTTCACCGCGGCAAAATCCGGGTGAGCCAATGGTGTTTCGAACCATCGGTTCACCGACAGTCCGATGGGAATGTCCGCCAGTGAAAACATCTCGCCGCTGACGTAGGCGCCGGTCTTCTCCAGTTGTCGGTCGAGGATGGCCATGTTCCGCGCCCAGTCCCGGCAACCGGCTGCCAGTGCGGCGCTGTCCTGATGCTCCGGCGACTGGCGCACCAGCGACAGAAACGCGTACGACCACGAGCGATTCAGCTCCGAAGCCTGCCAATCGATCCACTGATCAATCCGCGCCCGCGCCATCGGCTCCGTCGGATAAAGCTGCGTGCCGTCGTAGCGCGAGACCAGATAGCGAATGATCGTGTTCGATTCCCACAACGTGAAATCACCGTCCTGAATCACCGGCACCATGGCGCAGGGATTGAGCGCGAGAAACTCCGAATCGTTGGTCGATCTGAACCCCGATCCCCAGTCTTCACGCTCGAAAGGAATGCGCAATTCAGCGCACGTCCACAGCACTTTGCGCACGTTGATCGATGAGGCTTTACCGAGTATCCGCAGCATTGGATGTCCCTTTCCTCAGAGTCTTCAGGCTTGAAGAAATACCATACCGAAATAAACAAGGCCCGCACTAAGCGGGCCTTGGTTTTTCATCAAATCAATCTCACAGACTGCTCGCCAGTTTTCCGCCCATCATCCGCCGACGGTAGGATGTGTCCCGATTCGCCAGCCAGAAATACAGCGGCGAGGTCACCAGCAAGCCCACCAGCCACGACAGATCCGCGCCATTGATGTGCGCCGACACCGGGCCGACGTACAGCGGCGTGTTCATGAACGGGATCTGCACGGCGATGCCGATCGCGTAAGCCAGCAACGCCTGCGGGTTGTAGCGACCGTAGATGCCGCCGTCGACCTGGAAGATCGACTGGATGTCGTACTGGCCTTTGTGGATCGCGTAAAAGTCGATCAGGTTGATCGCGGTCCACGGCACCAGCACTACCAACAACACCAGCACCATGTCGACGAAGTGGCCGATAAAGTCTTTCGAGGCGCCGACGGCGGCAAAGCAGCAGGCCAGCAAGACGATGATCGAGATCACTGCGCGGCTCTTGGCGGTAGGAATCCAGCGGTAGGCGAAGGTCTGCACCAAAGTGATCAGCGACAGCACCGCGCCGTACAGGTTGAGGGCGTTGTGGCTGATCACGCTGAGCAGGAACAGCACCAGCATCAGCGGGCCAATAGAGCCAGTGGCGAGTTTGACCGCGTCCATGGTGTCCATGCCCACCGGGGTTGCCAGCACGGCAACGGCGCCGAAAATAAACGCCAGACTCGAACCCAGCGCTGAACCCAGATAGGTCGTCCAGAATGTCGATGAGACTTTTACGTCGGCTGGCAAGTAACGCGAATAATCGGACACGTAAGGCGCAAACGCGATCTGCCACAGCGCGGCGAGCGACACAGTGGCCAGCCAGCCGGACAGGTTGAAGCTGCCACGGGTGAGGAAGTCGTCAGTCTGAATATGGGTGAAAATGTAGCCGAAGCCGACAACGATGCCGATCCCCAACACCCACGTGCCGATGCGGTTGAGCACGTGGATAAAGCGGTAGCCGATGATGCCGATGACTCCCGAACCGACTGCGCCAGTGACGATGCCGACCGGTACTGGAACGCTGTCGACCACGCCGTGCAGCGACTTGCCGGCCAGCACGATGTTGGAGGCGAAAAAGCCGATGTACATGACGCCGGCAATCAACACCACCAGCAACGCGCCAAGAGAGCCGAACTGCGCGCGGCTCTGGATCATTTGCGGGATGCCCATCTGCGGGCCTTGCGCCGAGTGCAGTGCCATCAGCACGCCGCCGACCAGATGGCCGACCAGAATGGCGACGATGCCCCAGAGCAGATTCAAGTGAAACAACTGCACGCCCAGCGCACCGGTGACGATGGGCAACGGCGCGATGTTGCCGCCGAACCAGAGCGTGAACAGATCCCTGACCTTTCCGTGGCGATCTTCGGGGGGCACGTATCCTATCGTGTGTTTTTCAATCAGCGGAGCGGAGGATGCTGTTTGGGTAGCCATGACGAACTCCAAGGCAAGGATGAGTACGTGGACGTACTTCGGCAAGCGCCGGCACGGGCGGCGCATTTCTTGTTGAAGCGATCATGTGCAAAGCGTCGGGATAGATAAATTAGTAAGTTTGTTGCTTCAGACCTTAAAAAAAATATGCTTCGGCTGGCGCCCGTGTCCGGTATGTTCAAGTTTGATCGTGCGCCAGGGAACAGGGCGAACACTCGCGCTCTTCGGGAGACTCACATGGCTGCCTACAACCTGCGCCAGCTCAAATACTTCGTCACCACCGCCGACTGCGGCAGTGTCGCCGAGGCCTCGCGCAAGCTCTACATCGCGCAGCCGTCGGTTTCCACCGCGATCAAGCATCTGGAAGAAAGCTTCGGTGTGCAGTTGTTCATCCGCCATCACGCCCAAGGCGTCTCTCTGACGCCCAGCGGTTCGCGCTTTTATCGCAAGGCGCTGGAGCTGCTGCGCGTGGCCCACGAGTTCGAACAGAACGCGCTGGCCGACAATGATGTGGTCGCGGGGCAGATCGATATCGGCTGTTTCGAAACCGTCGCACCACTGTACTTGCCGCGCTTGATCGCCGGCTTCAAGGCGCGCTGGCCGGGGGTGGAAATCCGCATTCGTGATGGCGAGCAACAAGAACTGGTGCAGGCGCTGACCGCCGGCAGCATCGACGTGGCGATGCTGTTCGAGCACGATCTGGACAGCACTATCGAAACCGCACCGCTGATGCCGCCGCAACAGCCTTACGCTTTGCTGCCGGCCAGCCACCGTTTCGCACAACAGGCCAAGGTCTCGCTGGATGATCTGGTGCTGGAACCGATGATCCTGCTCGACGTGGTGCCGAGCCGCACCTATTTCGTGAGCATCTTCGAAGAGCGCGGGCTGACGCCGAACATCGTCTTCAGCTCACCGTCGATCGAGATGGTGCGCGGCATGGTCGGCAATGGTTTCGGCTTTTCGATTCTGGTGACCAAACCGTTCAGCGACTACACCTACGACGGCCAGCAAGTCGTGTGTGTACCGCTGGCGGAAAACGTCACCGGTTCGGGATTGTCGGCGGCCTGGCTGCGTCGTGTGCAACTGACCAAACCGGCGCAGTTGTTTGTCGATCATTGCCGTGAAGAACTGGCCCGACTGCACCCGTGAGTGCCGTCGAGCCGCTGGTCAGAGGCTGATAAACGCCAGCATGCGCTGGAGCATGGCATCGCACGCCTGCAACTGTTCGAGGCTGACAAACTCATCGGGTTTATGGCCCTGGTCCATGCTGCCGGGGCCGCAGACCACCGTGGGAATCCCCACCGCATCAAACAGTCCACCCTCGGTACCGAACGCTACGGTGCCGAAATCCTTTGAGCCGCAGAAGGCTGAAATCAGTTCCGCCGCCTGGCTTTGCGCATCGGTGGCCAATCCTGGATACGCCGACAAGGCGCTGAAGCGAATATCACTCTGCGCACTGACCGCGCGCATACGCGGCAGCACTTCGCGTTCGGCATAGGCTTTCAGCGCCTCGGCAACCAGCGCCGGATCCTGCGAGGGCAGGGCGCGGATTTCGAAGTCGAATCGGCAATCGGCCGGCACGATGTTCAAGGCCTTGCCGCCGCTGATCACACCGGTCTGCACGGTGCTGTAGGGCGGGTCGAAGCGCGCATCGTGATGCTCCGGCGCTTTCAGTTGCTGGCCGAGGCGACCCAGTTCGCCGATCAGTTCGGCGGCGTATTCAATCGCGTTGACCCCGAGCGGCGCATACGCCGAATGGCACGGATGGCCCTGCACATCGCAGCGCATCGCCAGTTTGCCCTTGTGGCCGAGCACCGGTTTCAGTTCGGTCGGTTCGCCGATGATGCACAGCAGCGGTTTGATCGGACGTTGCTGCAAGACCTTCAGCAGCGAGCGCACGCCGAGGCAGCCGACTTCTTCGTCATAGGACAAGGCAATGTGCACCGGCATGCGTAGCGGCGTTTCAACCAGTGACGGCACCAAGGCCAGCACGCAGGCGATGTAGCCCTTCATGTCCGCCGTGCCACGGCCGAACAGTTTGCCGTCGCGTTCGCTCAGTTCGAACGGCGGCAGCGTCCACGGCTGGCCATCGACCGGCACCACATCGGTATGCCCGGACAGCACAATGCCCGGTTGATCCACCGGGCCGATCGTGGCGAACAGGTTGGCTTTGCTGCGCTCATCGTTATAGATCAGCGCACACGGCACGTCGAAACCCGCGAGGTAATCGCGGACTGATTCGATCAGTTGCAAGTTGGATTCACGGCTGGTGGTATCGAACCCCACCAGCACTTTGAGCAACTCGACGCTGTTCATCGATCATCCCCGGCCACGCCATAGCCCGGCGCTTTCGCCGGATCGAGGGCGCGGTCGATGTAGTCCTGAAGCTGCGGCTCGTAAGCGTTCCAGAGTTTTTGCAACTGGCCGATCGGGTCTTCATCGGCCCAGTCGACGCGCAGGTTGACGATCGGCCAGGTCTGCTCGCCGACCACCACGACAGCGGCCGAATGCACCGGCCCGGCTTCGCCACCGAGAGCTTGTGCGGCTTGCAGCGCTTTGAGCAGACGATCAGCGAGTTGACCCTCACCGTCTTCAAAGGCACTGACCATGGCTTCGATCACCGAACGGCCGGCGAGCATGTTGCCGGCGGCAACGCATTGTTCGCCGCTCACGGCGTTGTGCACACCGAGGGTTTGCGCACCGCTGAAATGCGCGGTCTGGCCGAGGTGGTTGATCGCCGTGATCTGCCGGTACTGGCTGTAGCCGTTGCGCGTGAGGACTTTGTCCAGCGCATCGTCCGGCGCCAAACCTTGTTCCATCAGCGCGAGGACTTCCGGGCCGAGGGAGGGCAGGGTGATGTTCTGGCTCGATACTGCGCCGACACCCGGCAGCAGCCATGGGCAACGGGCGCCGACGGCGATGCTGGAGGAACTGATGGCGACACCGAACTGGCCGGTTTCGGCGCAGCGGGCTGCGATTGAAAAGGTCATCTAATGAACTCCTTGTGTGTCTGGACTGGCCTCATCGCGAGCAAGCTCGCTCCCACATTTGATATGCATTCCATTGTGGGAGCGAGCCTGCTCGCGAAGGCCGCGACTCGGTGTGATGCCTTACTCAGGAATCACCGCAATCACATCAATCTCCATCAACCACTGCGGCTGCCCCAGCGCCGATACCACCAACCCGGTGGAAATCGGGAACACGCCTTTAAGCCACTTGCCGACTTCGCCATACACCGCCTCGCGATAACGCGGGTCGATCAGGTAGGTGGTGGTTTTGACGATGTGGCTCATGTCGCTGCCGGCTTCTTCGAGCAGTTGCTTGACGTTGCGCATGGCCTGTTCGGCTTGTGCACGCGGATCACCCAGACCGATCAGATTGCCGTCGAAATCAGTGCCGACCTGCCCACGGACATACACCGTGTTGCCGGCGCGCACGGCCTGGCACAAATCGTTGTCCAGCGTCTGGTTGGGGTAAGTGTCTTTGGTGTTGAACATGCGGATGCGCGTGTGGGTTGGCTGACTCATGTGAAACTCCTGAAGATGGTGCGCCCCGGCGCAATCGGCGTCGGAGCGAAAAAGGCAATCAAGCGTCGACGGTATCGGCGGCTTTACTGTGGATGTTCTGGTGCAACTCGGCCTCGCGCTGCTCGGCATCGCGATAGTCGAGGTACTTGCGCTGGGTGGCGATGTGATCGGCGACGTGTTTGGCGTCGTGCCACACGCCCCAGATAAACGACGAACCGCGACGCGACTGCCATGGCAAACCAAGGAAGTACACGCCCGGCTCGCTCGACACGCCGCGCTGATGCACAGGCTTGCCCTTGTCGTCGAACGCCGCGACTTGCAGCCACGAATAATCCACGGCGAACCCGGTGGCCCAGATGATCGAGGTCACGCCAGCCTTGGCCAGATCGAGATCGGCCAATGGGTTTTTCACGCACTCGGGATCCGGATAGGTTTGGCGCGCTTCCGGTTCTTCCGGCAGATCGAGGCCGTTGCGTTCGATGTAGGCATCGGCGGCATCCAGCAGCGCCAGGTAGTTTTCGTCGCCGCGAGTGAGATTGCCGACGAGGTCCTGCTTAAAGGTCACCACGCCGTTATTGAACGATTCGGTAACGCCGACCAGGGTCATGCCGCGATGGGCTAGACCACGGAAATCGATGGTGCGACCGCCATGGGCGCCACTGACCGCGATGGTCACGTGCTCGCGCCCCGGTTTCATTGCTGCCTGATCCCACTCACCGAGCACACCCAGCCACCAGCAGAAATCCCGATTGCGATAAGCGCGAGGCGGGCGGTCGTGAGCGCCGACCGACAGGTAAACCTGCTTGCCGGAACGTTGCAGTTCATCGGCAATCTGCACGCCGGAAGAACCGGCTCCGACCACCAGCACGGCACCCGCCGGCAATTGCTGCGGGTTGCGATAGTCAGCGGAATGGATCTGCAACAGACGTGCGTCTTGCGGGGCAATTGCCGGGATCACCGGTTTTTGAAACGGTCCGGTAGCGGCGACCACACGGTTGGCTTCGATCACACCTTCGGACGTCTGGACAGTGAAGCCCGGGCGACCGACATTGCGCACCACGCTTTTCACCTCAACGCCGGTGCGGATCGGTGCATTGAATTTCTTCGCATAGGCTTCGAAGTAATCGGCTACGCGCTCTTTCGGGGCGAAACCGTCGGGATCGACGTCATCGAATTCCAGGCCGGGGAAGCGGTCGTGCCACGCCGGGCCGTTGGCCACCAGCGAGTCCCAGCGCCCGGTGCGCCAGCGTTCGGCAATGCGATTGCGCTCCAGCACCAGGTGCGGCACACCGAGTTTGCTCAGGTGCTCGCTCATCGCCACGCCCGCTTGGCCGGCACCCACGATCAGCGTGTCTGTTTTTATTATTTCAGGGGTCATCTCTACATCCTTCCTAGCAAGGCAGTGGGATTCGGGCCGCTGTTGGCTTGTCCGTTTGGCTTGAGGTCAGACTAGGGAGGAGGGGGGTATCGGTAAAATATTATTAAGCTGGGATGTGAAGATAAAATTCTGATGCAGCGCCGGGAAACCCTTGAAACACGGGGTTTGCAGATAGTCGCTGCGGGGTTGGGAGGTAAAAAACCGGTTGGCCTGACGTGCAGTGGTGAGCAGAATCTCCGCGCTCACCACTGCGCCGGTTTCAGCGATTGAGAAACGCCAACAGATCCTCATTCAAGGCCTGCGCATGCGTCACCGCAAAACCATGCGGCGCCCCGGCGTAAACCTTCAGTTCAGCGCCCTTGATCTGCGCCGCCGCCTGTTTGCCGGTAGTTTCGAACGGCACGATCTGGTCGCCGTCGCCATGAATCACCAGCGTCGGCACGTCGATTTTGGCCATGTCCGGGCGGAAGTCGGTTTCCGAGAACGCCGTGACGCAATCCACCGTGCCTTTGAGCGAGGCCATCAGAGCGATATTCAACGTTTGCGTGAGCACGCCGTCGGAGACTTTCTGGCCCTGATTGGTGCCATAGAACGGCGCGGCGAAATCGGCGATGAACTGCGCGCGATCCTTCAGCAGGCCGGACTTGATCCCGTCGAATACCGAGCTGTCGACGCCCTGCGGGAAATCGGCTTTTTTACCGAACAGTGGCGTCACGGCGCCCAACAGCACCAGACCGGCAACCCGCTCGCTGCCATGGCGGGCGATGTAGCGGCTGACGTCGCCACCACCCATGGAAAAGCCCACCAGCGTCACATCGCGCAGGTCGAGATGGTTGATCAGTTGCGCGATGTCATCGGCGAAAGTGTCGTAGTCATAACCGGTCCACGGCTGATCTGAGCGGCCGAAACCGCGACGATCAAACGCAATGGTGCGATAGCCTCGGCTGCTCAGGTATTCCATCTGGTATTCCCACATGTCGGCATCCAGTGGCCAGCCATGGCTGAACAGCACGGGTTTACCGCTGCCCCAGTCCTTGTAGTAAATCTCGGTACCGTCTTGTGTGGTGAAGGTGCTCATGGAAACTCCTGCTTCAGGATTCGCGGTAGTGCCGGAATGGCGGCATTCACTATCAGCGCAAAGCGATCCGGCTACTTGTATGCAGGTGCTGGTTTTGCGCAGTTCAGTCGTGGATCCGCGCCAGAGTTGTATGATGCAACCCAAAGCGGCATCGCCGACTGATGAATCGAGGGAGTACGTTCAAGTGAAACGCAAAAGCCTGCAGGGCAATGCCTGCCCGGTCGCCCGCACGCTGGACCTGATTGGCGACTGGTGGTCGCTGCTGATCATTCGTGACGCGCTGGATGGCATCCGGCGTTTCAATGATTTCCAGAAGAGTCTGGATATCGCCAAGAACATGCTCAGCGCGCGCCTCAAGGGGCTGGTGGAGCAGGGGATTCTGCAGGCGATGCCAGCCGCCGACGGCGGGGCTTATAAGGAATACGTGCTGACAGAGCGTGGCAAAGCCTTGCAGACCGTGATCGTCGCGCTGTCGCAATGGGGCGGTGAATTCATGTATGCGCCGGGTGAGCCAGGGTCGGTGATGGTTGATGCAAAGGATCGTCAGCCAATTCGCAAGCTGCAATTGACGGCGGCCGATGGTCGCGTGCTGGCCCCGGAAGACGTCGCGACGCGGCTGGGCGTTGAACACTGAAAGGCGGCGCTGCTTAATCAGGCTATGCCTCGCGGGACTGCGATCCCATTTGTACATTCCTCGTTACAAACCCGACAAATGGTCGAAACGATTGTTTGACGTCAAAATGATGGCCATCTAATATCGCGCCACTATTTTGATGTCACTTTTCGTCTCGAGGGATCGAACATGTCCTCACCCGCCCTCGTGGCGAGGTTGTGCGTAGCGTTGCTGTGCCTGTCTCCACTCCAGATTGCCGTAGCGGCCCCTACACCCGGTGACACCGACCTTATCCGTGACCGCCAGAATCGCCTGCTCGAAGAACAGCAGCGGCGCCTCGAAGAACTCAAGGATCTGCCCGGCAAGGACGTCAAGCCTGCGCAACCGGCTGCCCCCACCGATACCCGTTGTTTCCCGATCAAAGACATTGAGCTCAAGGGTGCCGACAGCCTGTCGGACAAAGAAAAAAACCGTCTGCTCAAGCCCTATATCGGTGAGTGCCTGGGCGTACCTCAGCTCAACGAGCTGCTCAAGGTCATCACCGATTACTATATCGAGAAAGGCCTGGTCACCAGCCGCGCCTACTTGCCGCAGCAGGATCTGTCCAGCGGGCACCTGCAAGTGCTGGTGGTCGAAGGCAAGCTTGAAGGCATGAAAGGCGCGGAAAACAGCCAGCTCTCGGAGCGCGAACTGGCCATGGCCTTTCCCGGCAAAACCGGTGAACTGGCCAACCTGCGCGAGATCGAGCAAATGGTCGATCAGCTCAACCGCCTGCCATCCAATCAGGCAAAAATGGAGCTGGCGCCGGGCCAGAACGTCGGTGGCAGTGAAGTGCTGGTCACCAACACGCCGCAGAAACCATGGCGAGTCGGGCTGTCGCGCAACAACGACGGCCAGCGCAGCACCGGTGAACAGCAATGGGGCACCACGTTTGACTGGGACAGCCCGCTCGGCCTGGCGGATCAGTTGAGCCTGCGTGGCGGTCACGACGCGATGACTGACCATCAGCACACCTCCAACAACGCCATGCTCAATTACAGCTTGCCGTGGGGCTGGTGGACCTTCAGCTACACCTACAGCCAGAGCGAATACCGCTCGCAAATTGCCGCCAACCTCTACAACTTCAAACAGACCGGCGACAGCGAAAACCATCAGTTGCGCGCCGAGCGGGTGATCCATCGCGACGCCGTCAGCAAGACCTCGCTCAGCGCGGGTCTGTCGTATCTGCGCACCAATAACTTCATCGAAGACAGCAAGCTCAAACTGAGCAGCAACCGCATCAGCGAAGCGCAGTTCGGCTTCAACCACGGTCGTCGGGTCGGCAGTGCTTTCGTCAACTTTGACGCGGGTATGCAGGAAGGTATCGGCGCCTTCGATGCGCAGGGCAGTCACGACCCCGGCCCAAGCGAGCCCAATGCACGCTACCGCAAATACACCGCAACCCTGAGCTACCTGCAGCCGTTCAAGCTCTGGGGCGAGTCGTTCAGCTTCAGCAGCCTGATGACCGGCCAGCGCAGTGAAGATGTGCTGTTCAGCCCGCAACGCACCAGCCTCGGCGGCTCGTCGTCGATCCGTGGCTACAAGGATCAGTCGCTGTCCGGCGACAGCGGTGGTTACTGGCGCAATGATTTGCGTTGGTCGCGCCCGGTCACTGTCGAGTGGCTGCAACCGGTGTTCACCGAGTACGGCACGAGTCTGGGTTACGACCAGGGCGTGATTCAGAACAACCAATACAACGGTGATCAGCACGGGCGCATGTCGAGCAACTCGCTGGATCTGTTTGCCCGTGGCAAACACCTGTCCGCCGGGGTGACGTTTGCCCACTCCCTGGAACGCCCGGCTGCGCTGACCGAGCGTGAAGCACCGATCTACTTCCGTCTGGAATTCTTCCTCTAAATACCGCCTGCCCCGAGATTCTGACATGGACATTCGTCAACTAGCCTTTATCGCCAGTGAGCCTGCTGCTGCCGTTAAAAACCGCGAACTCTTCCTCGGCATGCCGAAACGCGGGCTGGCGTTCCTGTTGGCGAACGTCATGTTCTGGCAACCGATGTGGGCGCAGGCCGACGGCATCGTGGTGGCCAACCCGGATACCTCGCTGGATCGCGCCGGCAATGGCGTGCCGATCATCAACATCGCCACGCCCAATGCCAGCGGTCTGTCGCATAACCAGTTCCACGACTACAACGTCGGCGCGCAGGGGCTGATCCTCAACAACGGCTCGACGCAGAATACGGTTACCCAACTGGGTGGGCACATCGTCGACAACCCAAACCTGAAAAACAGCGGTTCGGCACAGGCGATTCTCAACGAAGTCGTCAGCGGCAACCCGAGCCAGTTGCGCGGTTACACCGAAGTGGCGGGGCAGTCGGCGCGGGTGATCGTCGCCAACCCTTACGGCATTACTTGCAATGGCTGTGGCTTCATCAACTCGCCGCGCGTCACGCTGACTACCGGCAAACCCGTGCTCGATAACGGCCGGCTGGAGCGTTATCAGGTTGACCAGGGTTCTGTGGCCATCGAGGGCGCGGGCCTCAACGCGACCAACGTCGACCGTTTTGAAATCATCACCCGCAGCGCAAAGATCAACGCGCAACTTCAGGCGCAGAACCTGACGATTGTCGCCGGTCGCAACGACGTCAACGCACAAACGCTCAGTGCCACAGCGCGCGCTGAGGACGGCAGCAGCAAACCGCAACTGGCCATCGACTCTTCGGCCCTCGGCGGCATGTACGCCGGGGCGATCAAACTGGTCGGCACCGAGGCCGGCGTCGGGGTGAAACTCGACGGCAAACTGATTGCCAGCGGCGGTGATATTCAACTGGATGCCAACGGTCAGTTGAGTCTGGCCGACACCTCGGCCACTGGTGCGGTCAACGTCAAGGCCGCCAGCCTTGATGCACGCGGCCCGGTATACGCCGGCAGCAGCGTTAACGTGCAAACCCAGGGCAACCTGACCAACCGCCAGACCCTGGCGGCCCGCGACAGCATCACTCTCAGTGCCGGCGGTCAACTGACCAACGCCGGCACGATCGAGGCGGGCGTCAACGCCGATGGCAGCCACAATGCCAGTGGCGACCTGAACCTCACCGCGCAGAATCTCGACAACACCGGCAAGCGCCTCACCGCCAGCCGTGACCTGACCATCAACACCGCGCAGACTCTGAACAATCAGGGCGGTACGCTCAGCGGGCAGAACATCGCCGTCACCGGCGGCAGGCTCGATAACCGCCGCGGGGAGATTCTCGGTGATCTGGGCCTGAATATCGATCTCAGCGGTGCGCTGGACAACCGTGACGGTGTTCTAGGTTCGGCACGCACCGTGTTTTTGAAGGCAGCCAGTCTGGATAACCGCGAGGCCGGGGCGCTGGTCAGCGATGGCAGCCTGACTGCACGCATCAGTGGCACACTCGACAACCGCAACAAGGGTGACATCTCGGCCAAAGGCGCGATTGATGCGCAGGCCGGCACGCTGCTGAACAGCGCAGGTAAAGTCACTGGCAACAGCACGCTGGCTCTGCGCGGCGACACGGCCGACAACCGGGGCGGGGTGATTCAGGCCGACCAGCAGTTGACCGTGAATGTCGCGCAACTGGATAACCGCGAAAAAGGCGTGATCAGCGGCAAGCAAGGACTGAGCTATGTTGGCGCTCGTCTGGATAACAGTGGTGGTCTGGTCAGTGCGGTCGGCCCCGTCAACCTTACGGCTGCGGAAATTCAAAACGCGGCCGGACGGATTTCCAGCCAGGGCGACCTGCTGGCCACCATCGGCCTGCTGCAACAACAGGGTGGTGCGCTGGTTGCCCAAGGCAATCTGAGCCTGACTGGCAAGACGCTCGACAACCGCAACGGCGGGCTGGTCGGCACAACAAAAGCGCTGACACTCTCGGTCGACGACGTCGACAATCGCAGCGGCGAGATCTCCAGCAGCTTGCTGATGAACATCAAAGGCCTGCGTCTGGATAACAGTGATGGCGGCAAAATCCTCTCCGGCAGCAACATTGGGCTGAGCGTCACCAAACTGATCAACCAGAGCAAAGGCTTGATTGCCGCCTCCAAAGGCGCGGTAACAGTCACCGGCGCCACGCTGGACAACAGCGGCGGCAATCTCGGCAGCCTCAACGGTCTGGTGATTACCCTTGATGACGCGCTGACCAATTCGCTCGGCGCGATCAGCAGCGACGGCACGCTGACTGTCAATGCTGCGCGCATTGACAACAGCAACGGCAGCCTTGGCAGTGCCGGCAACCTGAAACTCACCAGCACTGGCGCGTTGCTCAATCAGGCCGGTTCGATCAACACCGACAGCGCGCTGACCCTCAACAGCGGCAGTCTTGATAACAGCCGCAAAGGCGCGATCTACGGCCAAGGCCTCAGCCGGATCGAGACCAGCGCAGTCGACAACAGCCAGGGTGGCAAACTCACCAGCGGCGCGGCGCTGACGCTCAAGGCAGGGCAGGTCAACAACGCCACGGGCCGTATCGCCAGCCAGCAGGCGCTGGACGTTTCGCTCACCGGGCTGGATCAACAGGGCGGTGAGCTGTTCAGCAAGACTGATCTGACCCTCGATCTGAATCACGGCCAGTTGAACAACCAGAGCGGTTTGATCAATGCGCCCGGCACGCTGCTGTTGAAAAACCTCAACGGTGTGAACAACCAGGGCGGGGAAATTTCCAGCCAGCAAGCCTTCACGCTCGCCGCGCACGACCTCGACAACAGCAACGGCAAACTGCTCAGCCAGCAGGGTCTGACGTTGCGCATTGCCGCAGCACTGAACAACCTCAAAGGCGTCATCTCCGCCGCCACGCTGGACAGCCACAGCGCTAGTCTGGACAACCACGAAGGCCTGATCAGCAGTCGCGGCGAGTTGTTGCTCACCACCGACAAGACGCTGGCTAACCAGCTCGGCACCGTCATCGCCGACGGCCAACTCACCGTCAACGCTGATGGCGTGGATAACCGTGAAGGCAATATCAGCGGCAAGGCCGATGCCAGCGTGCAAGCAAAAACCGTCAACAACCAGAAGGGTCAGTTGATCGCTACCGGCGTGCTCAAGCTCGAGGCAGATCAATTCGATAACCGGCAGAACGGTCTGCTGGGGTCGAGCAAAGACATGACCCTGACCGTCGCTGACCTCGACAACCGTGGCGGCGAGATCAGCAGCAAAGGCGATTTGCGCGTTACGGGTAAAAAGCTCGATAACAGCGACGGCGGCAAAATCTTCACCGGCACGGCCCTGACGCTGACCGTCGACGAAGTGCTCAACCGCACTAAAGGTCTGCTCGATGCCGGCTCGCAGTTCAACCTGCAGGGGCGCTCGCTGGATAACAACGGCGGCCAATTGCTCAGTCAGCAAGGCATGCTGTTGAACCTTGCCGGCGCCTTTGACAACACCTCGGGCAAGGTCAGCAGCGAAGCCATGCTGACGGTCAACACGACGCAAGTGACCAATGCCGGTGGCAGCCTGTCCAGCGCGGCGGATCTGAAGCTGGACAGCAGCGGCAGTGTCGACAACCAAGGCGGGCAAGTGGTTACCGATGGCGCGCTCGTCCTCGACAGTGCGAGCCTCGACAACCGTCAAAAGGGCACGCTCAGCGGTAAAGGCGCGGTCACCGTGACCACCGGCGCCTTCGATAACAGCAACGGTCAATTGAGCAGCGCCGACACCCTTAACCTAACTGCCGGCCAGGTCACCAACGGTGGCGACGGCAGTATCGGCAGTCAGAATGCGCTGACGGCTTCGGTCAGCGGCCTCGATCAACAGGGCGGCAAACTGTTCAGCAATACGCAACTGAGCCTGGACCTGAACCACGGCCAGTTGAACAACATCGGTGGATTGATCAACGCGCCGGGCACGCTGCTGCTCAAGCAACTCAACGGCGTCAACAACCAGGGCGGCACAATTTCCAGCGCCGAAGCGCTGACCCTGACCGCGCAAAGCCTCGACAACGGCAACGGCAAGCTCCTGAGCAATCAGGGCCTGACCCTGCGCATCGCGGCCGCACTCGACAACGTCAAAGGCATGATCGGTGCAGCCACCATCGACGCGCATGCCGCAAGCTTGAACAACAGCAGCGGCAACCTGGTCAGCCGGGGCGACCTCGGCCTGACCGTCGACGGTCTGCTGCGCAATGACAACAAAGGCCTGATCAGTGCGGCGCAATCTCTCGCGATCACCAGCGCCGAGTTGAACAACCGCGACAGTGGTTTGATCAACAGCCAAGGCAATCTGACGCTGACTGCCACCGGACTGGACTCCAGCGCCGGCGGCGAAGTCTCCGCCAGCGGCGACATCGATCTGAAGCTGACCTCCCTGATCCAGAACGGCGGACGCCTGGTAGGTGACAAAGCCGTCACCCTTGATCTGGCCAATGGTGATCTCGACAACCAGCACGGCGTGCTCACGGCTCAAGGGCCGTTGATGCTCAAACGTCTGCGTGAGGTGAACAACCAGAGCGGGGAGATTTCCAGCAACCTCGGTTTCGAGCTGATTGCCCGAGCCGTGAACAACAGCGCCGGCAAAATCATCAGCGGTGAAAAACTGCTGTTGCGTGGCACCGAGCTGGTCAACCAGAAAGGCCTGATCTCCGGTTGGCAAGGACTCACCGTCAACGCCGACAGCCTGGACAACCGCAACGGCGGCACGCTCTCCAGCAAATTCGCCGATGTCTCGGTCGACCTCAAGGATGCGCTGCTTAACAGCGACGCTGGGGCTGTAGTCGCCCAAGGCAATCTGAACGTCAAGGCGGGTAGCCTCGATAACAGCAACAAGGGCAATCTGAGCAGTGGCGCAGGGCAAGTCCTGACGCTGGGCGGCGCACTCGATAACAGCCAAGGGCTGATTTTCAGTGGTGCGGCGCTGGATATCGTCAGCACCGCGTTCACCAATGCCGGCGGCTCAATCAATGCCGAACAGGCGTTCACGGCCACGGCCACACGTCTGGACAACAACGGCGGCCAGATCGCCAGCAACGCTACGCTTACCCTCAACCTGAGCGGCGAGCTGAACAACAACGCCGGCAAACTGGCGAGCAGCGGCGCGATGTTGATCAAGGGCGTCACCGACCTGCGCAACCAGAACGGTCAGATCGCCAGCCAGACCACGCTGGAGGCGCGCACCGGTTCGCTGGACAACAGCAACAAGGGCACCCTCGCGGCCAATGAACAGTTGCAGATCATTGCCACGGGCGTCGTAAACAACAGCGCGGACGGGCTGATCTTCAGCCAGAATGCTGGCGTCCAACTGACCGCCGCCAGCTTGCGCAACGGCAAAGGTTCGATCCAGAGCGAAGGCGCGTTGAGCCTTGAAACCAGCGCTGACTTCGATAACCAGAGCGGCAAGGTCATCGCGCAGAATGGCAATGTCTTTGTCACAGCGGCGAACATCGATAACCGTGGCGGCACGCTGTCCAGCATCAAAGGTGCTCTGGAAGCGCGCACCGTCGGTGTGCTGCGCAACGGTTTCGACCTCAATAACAATCGCCAGGGCGGCATCATTCAGGCGCAGGGTCTGACCCTGACGGCACTGGCCGGCCTGAACAACAATGGCGGGCGGATTTCTGCACGAGCAGCAGACCTTGGCATCACCACAGCCGCGCTGGATAACAGCTCTGGCGTGGTTTATTCGAAAGGGCTGTTGGGCGTCACCGGCACAAGTCTGGAAAACGCTGGCGGGCAGATCGCTGCCAACCGCATCGACTTCGGTCTCAGTGGTGCGTTGCGCAACGGCACGGGTGTCATCGAAAGCGATACCCAACTGAGCGTAAAAGCTGCCAGCGTCGACAACCAGAACGGTCGCCTGCGTTCGCTGGGCAACACCGGCAAGACCCTGTTCCAGATCGGCGGTTTGCTCGACAACCGTAACGGTGTACTGGAAACCGCCAACACCGACATGACCCTGGCCGTCGGCGGCCTGCTCAATGCCGGCGGGCAACTCAACCACGTCGGGCGCGGCAGGTTTGACATCTCCACCGCCAATGTCATCGGCGCGGGCGGCAGCATCGTCACCGGCGGACTGCTGGAACTCAATGCCGACAGCTGGAGCAACTCCAACGTCATTCAGGCCGGTCGCCTGAACGTTAACGTCGGGCAGTTCAGCCAGACCGCCAGCGGCAAATTGCTGGCTTCCGATTCCCTGCAGATCCGTGGCGGCAACTGGACCAATGATGGCTTGATCGCCAGTGATGGCATCCTCGATATGCAAATCGGCGGAACCTATGCTGGCAGCGGCCGCTTGACCAGTCAGCGCGGCGCTTACCTTTCCGTCGCGCAGATGAACGTCGCGGCGGCCGGCAGTTTCGCGGTGGGCGCCACATCGACCGTCAATGTTGGCGGGCAACTCAGCAACGCCGGACGCATGACCTCCAGCGAAGACCTGACGATCAACGCGGGCAGTGTTGCCAACTACGGCACCCTGGGCGCGGCGCAGAACCTCATCATCAATACGCCTTCGTTGCTCAACGATCGCGGGCTGATTTTCAGCGGCAATAACATGACCCTCGGCGTCAGCACGCTGACCAACCAGCACGGTGATTTCTACGGTCTGGGCGATGTGGTGATCGGCGGGTATGCCGGCGCGGCAAGGGCAGCGGGGGTGTACAACATTTCCGGCTCGATGGAAAGCGGGCGCGGGTTTACGCTCAGTGCCGATGTGTTTGAAAACCGCACAGAAGGGCCGACGGCGTCGGTTGAACGCAAGCTCATTTCCGGGTTGATTGCTGCAACGTGCGGTGACTGCGTTGGCGGCACCTTCAACAACTTCCTCGCCACTCGCGAGACCTACCAATTCTTCGACACCGATACCAGCGCTTCGGCGATGTTCAATGTCGGCAAGGATTTTACGTTCACCGGCGGCACGTTCCTCAACAGCAAAAGTACGGTAGCGGCGGGTGGCAACATCACCATCACCGCCGATAGTCTGAAGAATATCGGTGCCAAGAGCGGGACTGTCGAAGTCACGCGTCAATACAATTTCGAGATGGGCACGGGCAGCACGGCGCAATTCATGGCCAACGTGATCATGCCGTACAACCAGCGCAACAACCCTGACTTCCCTTTTGTGTATTACGTCATCGCGCCGGAAGGCCTGATCCGTAAAGCGATCGCCAAAACCGTGGGCAATGGCATCGTCATCGTCGACGCCGAGACGGGCGAAAACGTCGGTAGTCGCAAATATGGCCGGGCCATGTCTGGCTATTCCGCTGGCTTTGAAACCTCAACGGCATCGATGTATGACCCGAATAACCTGCTGGCTATACCGAGTGAACTGGCACCGTTCGAAAAAGGCGTTGCTGTCGAGAAACCGGTTAACAGCACCGGTGCTGCCGATACCACTAACTCGCGCAACGCAGTGATTCAGGCCGGCGGTAACGTCTCGATTACCGCCACCCGGGAAGTTGAAAACAGCGTTATCCATCAGGACTACGGTTCAACGGGTGGCACCAACAAAGTTGCCAATACCACGGTCGGAAACAGCGGCACCGTCGTTGTGCGCATCAACAGCCAGTTGCCGCCGGACCTTGCGCAACAGCAAGTCAATCCGCTGAGCCTGCCTGGTTTCTCTCTGCCGACGGGCGAGAACGGTTTGTTCCGTCTGAGCGGGCAGGGCAGCAGTGGCGTCACTGCCGGCAACATTGGCCCAGCACCGACGTGGACGGTTGCCAGTGAGTCGATAAATGCCCAGGACCATATGGTTGCCGCCAGCAGCGGCGGGCCGCGCAACCTGTTCATCGATGCACCTGCGCCGGTGTCCGACAGCACCCGCTTCGTGGATACATTCCACCCGACCCCGAGCATGGTTCAGGCAGTCGCCAGTACCGTCGATGCAAAAGTGCCGGAGAGTTCTGCCGGCTCGGGCAAGCCCAACCGCGGTAACGACATCAAAGAGTCGATCGACACTCGTCCGGTCACGCGTGTCACTGGCCTGCCGGACACCACAGCGCCCTCGAACCCGCACAAATACCTGATCGAAACCAACCCGGTACTCACCGACCTCAAGTCGTTCATGAGCTCGGATTACCTGCTGGAAAAACTCGGTTACAACCCCGACCAGAGCGCCAAACGCCTCGGTGATGGCCTCTATGAACAACGCCTGATCCAGCAAGCCGTCACCGCGCGCACCGGCCAGGCTTTCCTCGACGGCCAGACCTCTAACGAGGGCATGTTCAAGTACCTGATGAACAACGCCATCGCAAGCAAGGACGCGCTCAACCTGTCGGTTGGCGTCGGCCTCACGTCGCAGCAAGTCGCCGCGCTGACCCACGATATTGTCTGGCTCGAAGAGCACGAAGTGAATGGCGAAAAAGTCCTGGTGCCGGTGGTTTATCTGGCGCAAGCCAGCGGCCGTCTCGGCCCGACCGGGGCACTGATTGCCGGTAACGATGTGACGCTGATCGCCGGGGAAAACCTCGATAACGTCGGCACGCTCAAGGCCACCAACAACTTGTCCGCGACAGCGGGCAAGGACCTGGTCAACAGCGGTTCGATCGAAGCGGGCAACCGTCTGGACTTGCTGGCCACCAACAACATCGTCAACAAGGCCGGCGGCATCATTGCCGGCAAGGACGTCAGCCTGACCACGCGCACGGGCGATGTGATCAACGAACGAACCATCACCTCGATGGACGACCAGTACGGCACCGTCACCCGGCATCAGGATTTTGCCGATAACGCAGCGCGGATCGAGGCGGCCAATGACCTGACCGTCAAAGCGGCCAAGGACATCAACGTCATCGGCGGCGTCCTGAAAAGCGGCCAGGACATGGCGTTGAACGCCGGTCGCGACGTCAACGTGGCGTCCGTGCAGATCAACGACAGTGCCTCGCTGGGCTGGAGGGGAGCTGTCAGCAGTGTCACGCAACTGGGCGCCGATATTGATGCGGGGCGTGATTTCAAGGCTGACGCCAAGCGTGACATCAGTGTTATTGCCAGTGACATTGATGCCAAACGAAATGTGTCGATGTCGGCGACTGAGAATCTGGTGATCAGTTCGGCGACGGATGAAGGGCACTCGCGTTCTGCAAACAAGAAAATGTCGCGTCAGGATGATCAGGTCAGACAGGTGATGTCCGGTATTACTGCCGGCGGTGACATGACGTTGAATGCCGGCAAGGATCTGGAACTGATTGCCAGTCGAGTCAGTGCAGGGGATGAGGCTTATCTGTTTGCTGGCAACAATGTAAATCTGGAAACCGCGGATAACCTCGATCACTCGTACTACTCGAAGACCAAAAAAGGCTCGTTCGGCAAGAAAAAGTCGACGATGTCTGAAAGCGAAAGCGCCGTTTCGGTCAGCTCCGTTGTTGAAGCAGGCAACAAGCTGGCGATTTCCGCCGGAGAGGATTTCAACGCCACCGGTGCCAAGCTGAAAAGCGATGGGACATTGCTCGCCACTGCGGGTCACGATATCAATCTTGATGCTGCGCAAGACTACGCGAGTACCGCTAGTGCTTCGTCCAAGAAGGGTTGGACTTCTAGCAAGTCCAGCTCATCGAAAGTCACTGAATCGCGTTTGAACAGTACGGAGCTGGTCGCGAAAAATATCGAACTGAAGGCTGACCATGATATTTCGCTGGCGGCTGCGGCATTGCGTGCTAAGGAGGAGATAAAACTTACGGCCGCCAACGACATATTGGTAGGTGCCAGTGAGGAAACTAAAACAACCGCTCAATCGAAGAGCTCCAGCAAAACCAGTGCGAATCTCACCGGCTACCTGACTTCCGCGCAGAAATCTCAGGAGCGGCAAACGACTTCGACGCGAATGGTTGGTAGCGATATCAGTGGCGGCAGCATTCAGATCAAGAGTGGCCGCGATACAGTTGTCGAGGGCAGCACGCTGGTTGCCGACAAAAATATCGGGATTGATGCCGGTCGCAATCTGGAAATTATCAGCGCTGAAAACACTGAGAGTTCAAGCGCCAAATCCGGCAGCAAAAAGGTTGGTGAAATTGGCTCTTGGTGGCAGGGCGCGACAGGTGTCATCAAGCAAAAAGAAGGCGAGAAGTATGATTCTACTCGGCAAACGGGTAGTCAGATCGCCTCGCTGGGCGGCAATGTCAGCCTCACAGCGGGCGATCATTACACCCAATCCGCCAGCCAGTTAGTCACCCCATTGGGTGATGTGAGCATCACTGCCAAGCATGTCGATATTGAGGCCGGTTTCGATACCCTCAATTCGAGCAGAACCGCCAGTACCAGCCGTACCGCGATTGGCGGGTCGGTGAGTATTCCATTGCTTGATGCTCTGCGGGGTATTCAGCAGATGGGCGAAGCTGCGCAGAAAACCAGTGATGACCGGATGGTCGCGCTGGCTGCCGTGAATGCGGCAATGAGTGCCAACCAGGCGGTTGATGCGGGCAAGGCGTTGATGAACTCGCCGAACGCCGGGATCAAGATCAGTGTCAACCTGAGCGACAGTCGCAGCCATAGCGAAAGCAGTCAAAGTGGGCGCAACGTGGTGGGCAGCGATGTCGTGGCAGGCGGCAATGTAAAAATCGTTGCCACAGGTGATGGTGCCAACAGCGATATCAACGTAATCGGCAGCCGGATTGAAGGTGGCGGGGACGTCAGCCTTAAAGCCGACGGTGAGATCAACCTGCTGTCGGCACAAAACACCGCGCATCAGGAAAGCACCAACAGCAATTCTGGCTGGAGCGCCGGGATCGGCATCGGCTTTGGCGGGGCACAAAACGGTGTCTCGTTTGAGCTGGCTGCCAACGCGGGACGTGGTATGGCAGATGGGGACGATGTCACCCATACCAACACGTATATCAAGGGCGGCAACAGCGTCAAACTGGAGAGTGGTGGCGACACCAACATCAAAGGCGGCGTCGTTTCGGCTGATCAGGTCAAGGTCAACGTGGGCGGTGATCTCAATATTGAGAGCCAGCAGGACACCAGTACCTACACCTCCAAACAATTGAGCGCAAACATCGGCGTCAATATTTGCGTTCCACCGATCTGTGCAGGCATGAGCACGATCAGTGGAGGCATCGCTGCGCAGAACATGAACAGTGAGTACGCCAGTGTCAGCGAGCAATCAGGAATCAAGGCCGGTAATGGCGGCTTCCAGGTTGAGGTCAAAGGCAATACCGACCTTGTGGGTGCGGTCATTGCCAGCACCGACAAAGCGGTAGCCGATGGCAAGAACACCCTGAGTACTGGAACGCTGACCACGTCTGACATCAAGAACAAGGCTGAGTACGACGCAACCAGCATCAACCTGAGCGGTGGCTATGGTGGCAGTATCGGTCGTGACGGCAACGGTAATGCCAGCGCTACGGCCAACCCCAATGGTCCCAAGGTGCCCAATAAAGGTGGCGTCAGCATGTCCACGCCGGTGGTGCTATACGCCGGAGACAGTTCCAGTAGCACCACCCACAGTGGCATTAGCGGTGCGGCCGTTACTATTACCAATAGCACCAAACAGCAGGAATTGACCGGTCAGACGGCGGAGCAGGCCATCGCCGCGATCAATACCGATGTCTCCAGTGAGCGTGACGGCAGCAACAAACTAAAACCGATTTTCGACGCCCAGGAAATCGGCGTGGATTTCGAGATCGTCGGCAAGTTTGTGCAAAACGTTTCCCAGTATATCGATAGTCGTGCGCGGGAAATCGATCAGAAAAAGGAGCAGGCCAACGTTGAAAAAGCCGCTGCTGACAATGAGAGTTTGTCTCTCAGCGATCGAATAGCGCACCACGAAAATTATTTACAGCTCAATCAGCAGATCAAGGAGATTGGCGATAACTGGGGCGCCGGTGGAACTTACCGGCAAATCGCAACGGCGCTGGTCGCCGGTATCAGCGGCAACGTGGCGGGCAGCGGCACGCAGTTCGCGCAAAACATGGTGGTCAATTACGTCCAGCAACAAGGCTCGGCGTACATCGGCGACCTCGTGAAAAAAGGCTTGAAGGAAGGCAGCCCTGAACACGCAGCGCTGCACGCAATTCTCGGTTGTGCCGGCGCCGCCGCAAGCAGCCAGAGCTGCGCGGCAGGTGCCTTGGGCGGATCTGCCGCCAGTCTGCTGGCTGGCCTGTTCGCTGACGCCGATCCGAACGAAACCGCTGAATCGAGAGAGGCCAAACGCAACATCATCACCAGCATCGTGACCGGCATTGCGGCCATGAGTACTCCGAATGGTGCGGCCACCGCGAACAACGCGGCTGCGGCAAACGTCGATAACAACTGGTTAGCGACGCAGCAGTATGTGCAGGCCAAGAAAGAAATTGATGCTGAGCCTAATCTGGCTAAAAAGCTGGCAATTATCGCAAAGTGGGGACTAATTTCGGCACGACAGGATTTGTTGACCGCTTCCGGGGTCATGAAGGGTTTCACGGACGGTATGGCGGGTGCTGGGCTGGGAGCGCTGGACAGCGCAGTAAATCTCCTGCGGGATCCGGTAGAAAGTTTTCACGCCATGAATGAGTTTCTTGCTTCTGACGAGGCGGTGGCCATTCTCGGTAAAAGCGTAGCCGATGCTTTCAAATCGCAACTCTCGCAAATCGCTGAAGCAGCCACCGTGGGCGGCGATGAGAACGCGGAGAATGTTGGCCGGCAGATGGGTCAGGCTGTAGCGCTCATTGTCCAACTCATGGCTGGTGGCGGCAGTAACTCCGCGAACGCATCGTTGCAACTTTCGCGTATGGGTATCGACGTTTCGGTCAAGACCATCAAAGAGGTTGGGGCTACGGTCAAAATCGACAACCTGAAGACGCAGATTACGAAGTTTTCGGATCGAGTGTCTGATTCGGATGTGCCAGTTCTAGATCCGCAGAAGCCGGTTGCGCCGACGAAGCCCGATGTTCCGAATAAACCGGATGTCCCACAAAAGCCGGACGTGGAACCTCCGAAGACTGACAAAACACCGCCCGAAGTAGATGATCCGGTTATTCCTGAGAAGCCGGTCGATCCCGGGAAGCCTATTGAGGTCGACGATGGAATTCCGGCAACATCGGCGATTGCAAGAGAAGAACTCAGGCTCAAGCTTGCAATTGAAGCGGGAATTCCGCGAACCCTGGATCAGGTCTGGGGGGCGACGGTGGACGACTTCATCCAAGCGTATAAGATGGACGGAGCGACGCTTACGCGAAAACCACCAAAACCAGGCACTTCTGGAAAGGCCGAGGCTTATCTTGTTGAAGGCCATCCCGAAATCAGCGAGTTTCAATATCATCCAGGTAGCGGCACTCATGGCAGTGGAGAATATTATAAGTTTGTATATAAAGATGGCCTGGAAGTCAGAGTCATTGACTCGAGTTCTGGCTTTAGCCCAGGGACGATTACAAAGTATCAACAGTATTTTGATAGGGATGGCAGTCGTTTGAAATATATTGGTGGAAAGTGGCTGCCTTGGTGAGGTTCTTAAAATGAGCGATGGTTTTTTTCCAGATATGGACGCCGAGCTGAATCCTGAAGTAAGCGCTGCAGGCTTTCAGTTAGGCGTCAGTCTTTCGTCGGTGATGAAGTTGATAGGTCCTGTGGTTTGGTATGAAGACAACTCCGAGATACATGAGTTGCTTGATAAAAATTCGGGATGGATTGGCGTAAAGAGAAAGTTAGGTCGGCAGGGTAATGATGCTGTTACTCTGACGTTCAAAAGTAGCTGCATTCAACTTGTTTTTGAGTCTCGTGATCTTCTCTATCAGATAGTTGTGGGGGACGGATATTCCGGGGCGTTTGCGGGTGTGAGGGTCGGTGATGACTTGCTGGCGCTTGAGACAGATTTTGAGATTGATTTTAACGATATGGATGATGAGTTTCTGATTCTTGATAAGGGTGAGTATATTTCCGGGATCAGTTTTATTACTGATTACAGAGCGTCTCTTTTGCATGCGCCAAATCAAGTGATAACAGGGATATCGGTGCATAACTGGCAGTTTAGATAAAGGAGTCAATCGAGGTAGACCACGTTTAGGTAATATTTCGGGTCTGTCCCTGAGGGGGTGCCATAAATATACTCTATGCTCTGCGCCTGTTGATGCACCCCATCACGCAGAGCTTTCTCCAAAGCTCCCCAGTATTCGTTCTTCCGTATGGTGTCAGGAGTTAGTCAGTGCCGTACCCGGTTACACCCCTATACTGAATCGCTGCAATACAGCCGGCCTCGTTCTTTGACGCCCCAACCGTTCTGGATAAATGGGGACAGACCACGTTTAATGTAATTGACTGCAACAATACGTAAAAATTTGCCGTCATTTATGCCTTACGGCCCGCTAAGCTTTCAGTTCGGCCAATTGAAAGGATTCATCGATGCCGCGTAGACCCCGAGTTTTGATGCCAGGCGTACCACGCCACTTGATTCAGCGAGGAAATAATAGATCTGTCTGTTTTTTTACCGAGGAAGATTACCTTTTTTATTTGGAGCTTTTGGTCGAGCAGGCTTCTAAAAATGATTGCGATATTCATGCGTGGTGCTTAATGACCAATCATGTTCATTTTTTAGTCAGTCCACATAATGCCAACAGCGCAAGCCTGCTGATGAAAGGTGTCGGGCAGCGTTAGGTCCAATATATAAATCGTACGTATAGTCGCTGTGGAAGTTTATGGGAAGGCCGGTTTCGTTCATGCCTTGTAGAGAGTGAACGATATTTGTTGTACTGTTATCGATACATCGAAATGAATCCCGTCAGAGCGAAAATAGTAAATCATCCGGCAGAATATCGCTGGTCAAGTTACTGTGTTAGCGCACAATCAGAGCGATCACACATTGTTCCCCCCTCATGCCCAGTATTTGGCGCTTGGAGGGCGGGGCGGGCAGCCAGCAGATGCTTATCGCGAACTGTTCAAAAATGACTTAGAGTCAGAGTCGGTTGACCAGATTCGTGACGCGACCAATGGAAATAATGTTATTGGCGGTTTAAGGTTTGCTGTTGATGTCGAGGCAATGCTCGGTCGTCGCGTGCAGCGAGGGAGCCCGGGACGGCCGAAAAAATCGACCATTTAGTGAAAACGTGGTCTGTCCCCGTTTTCCCTCTGATCCAGTTCGGTATAGAGAACGGTTATTCTGAGCAAGCAATTGCCGATGCGTTGAAGGCGCAAAGGGAAGGCGTGGGCTTTGACGGGCCCAATCCTGCCAAGGCGCTGATTCAGGCTTGGACGGTCATGATCACGGGCCCCTTGGTTGCGTCGGAGCTTACGGCCGGATTTGCAGCAATGGCCTTGGGTGCTGCCATTTCCGGAGGCGCCAATACGGCGTACCAAATGCAAAAAGATGAGCCGTTCAGCTACTCCGATGCTTTCATTGCGACGGTCGTTGGGGCAGCGACGCAGGGGAAAGGATTCTGGGTGACACAGGCTGCAGGGGTCGGCGGCTCTCTGACAGGTAGCGTGATAAAGGGGGAGGATCCGATCCCTCCAGTAGTAGGATCAGTTGCCGGCACAACACTCGGCTTCTATGGGGGACCCGTGATCTCGAATATGTTGAAACCCATTGTGCCGGAATCCACATCATCGGTTCTGGGCAACATGGGCGGATCTTATGTATCTGAAGCGCTTTCAGACTGGATTCAAAATGTGGTAGGTAAAAAGTGAGGCGAAAAAAAATAGGAGTGGGAACCTTCCTTCTGGTTTCCATCCTCTGTTATCTGCTGTTTGTTGCAGTGGGTTTAATCTCCGTGTTGTGCGGTGCGATTTTCGTTTTTCTGAAAGACGGAGTCTGGTTGTACAGTTATGAGAGCGTATGGCGTGTACTGAAAGGTGCTGGAGCCTACGCGATGGCGGCAGTGGTTTACCTGGCGATCAAAACGATCCACGGGATATGGAAAGCCAGGCAACAGCATAAGCATGGTGGTTAACCGGCTTTCTTCTCTCTGTGGTTCGGGGGTCGTTGTAATGCGAAGCCGATCCGGGAGGACCGTTACAGGCTCTGCGCCTGATGATTCACTTCATCACGTGGATAAATGGGGACAGACCACGTTTAGAAAGAACTACGAAAACGTGGTCTGTCCCCGTTTTCCATCAAAGGGATGAATCCCGAAGGTGTTAAGATTTCAGATAACTTAAAAGGTCTTTAGTTTATGAAGATTGAGAATCAAGAAGGACTTCTTCTCAATGTTATTGCTGATATAGGCGTCCTGGAGTGGCGGAAATATCAGCAGCGATTTCCTGAAGTGAAGGTTGGTAATGAAATGCGGCGTGAAGATCATTCTGGGCTTCCTCCATTTATCGCTTTCAGATTCAAGTTTATTAGCGAGGATGCTATTGATAAATTGAGGGCCACGGTGGAAGGCTACAAGGGGGCGTTGTCATGGTCTTTTGTCGGGCGGTCACGCGAGGGACTACCTGGGATTAATTGGATGATCGCGCCCTCCAGACTGTGGGAGGTGGAAGAATGCGCGTTTAAATCGAATATTTCTGCCGCAGTGTATTTATCTATCCACGAGCCTTTACTTGGCCCGTTGGCATACAAGGATTTGGCTGGGCTGACAGAACATATTCGCTCGGAATTCTCGATATTTTGAAAAACTGGAGGGCGAAGAATTTCTGGATCCTATATGACAGGTCACTTGTGCAAGGTCACCTGGATAAGTGAGTTTAAATATCATCTAGGGGCGGGCGGCGTCAAAATGGCGAGAGTAAACGGGTAAATTTGATAAATGTGGACAGACCCTGAGGGATCCCCTCAAATCTACTCCAGGCTCTGCGCCTGATGATGCACCTCAGCACGCAGAGCTTTCGCCAGACTTCTCCGATATTCGCTGTAACCTGTAGGGTGAGGATGCATTCATGGCAGTGATCAGGGAAGGTGTGGTTTTGGGTGGTGAGTATTCGGGCTGGGAGATCATTGTTGAGGATGATCGTGATGGCGACACGGGTGGGTATTATTTGTACTTGAAAAAAAGTGGTAGCGAAGGGTTTGATTACTGGTTTGAGAGCGAGTCTGCGCTTG
Source organism: Pseudomonas sp. CH61 (assembly GCF_059429415.1). Taxonomy (NCBI): domain Bacteria; kingdom Pseudomonadati; phylum Pseudomonadota; class Gammaproteobacteria; order Pseudomonadales; family Pseudomonadaceae; genus Pseudomonas; species Pseudomonas sp. CH61. The sequence goes on from NZ_CM182098.1 coordinate 1,857,009, forward strand.
AGGCGCAGTTAGCCGAACTCCATGTTGAGTAGTACTAGTCAGTGCTCCGTCCCCGGTTACCCCGCAACAGTGAGTCGCTGCAATACAGCCGGCCTCGTTCTTTGACGCCCCAACCGTTGGCCATTTATCATGCGAAAGCATAACGGCATCACTGTGTCGTGAATCATTCGAGTACGTGCCTTCCTGCGGCCGCGCACGTCAACCCTGCCTCACCAATCCCGTATCGGCCTAGGCCGTCATTTCAGGTGCTCAACAACGTGTCTGTCCCGAAAATTTCCGTCGTCATCCCCACGTACAACGTTGAGTCCTACATCGCTGAAACCCTCGATTCGCTGATCAATCAAGCCGTGCCGTTGCATGAAATCATCTTGATCAACGACGGCTCGACCGATGGCACGCTCGCGGTGATTGAAGCTGGTTTTGGCCATCGACCGGAAGTCAAAGTGGTCACCCAGGTCAATCAGGGCGTTGGCGCTGCCCGCCGCAATGGTCTGGCGCTGGCGAGCGGCGAGTATGTGTTCTTTTGCGACCCGGACGATGTGGTCAGCCCGGAGTTGTTTTCGACGCTGGTGGAGCAGGTGCATGCCAACGCCGCGCTTGAGTTGTTTTATTTTTCCAAGCGTTCCTACACCGAAGTGGACGGCGAGAAGCAACTGTTGCGACGTAACACCGCCGCCAGTCGCAATGGCTGGTTTGAGGCGGGGCGCGACTTGCTGCAGGATCTGATTTTGTCCGGCAAGTATCACGCGGCGACGTGGCAATACATTTTCAAGCGTTCGGTGTGCGAGCGTTTTGTGGTTCGGCTGGAAGGGCGGGCGCATGAAGATCATGTGTTCAGCATGAATATTTACCTGCACAGCCAGGCGACTTTTGCCACGGCAGCGGACTATTACTTTCAACGGGTCAGGAGCGGTTCGCTGACGCAGAGCCACAAGGACGTTGAGTACGTGATGGGCAGTTATGCCGCGTATCGCGACACGCTGGCAGCGTTGAAAAAACACATTGCTGCGTTCAGTGCCGGGCGCGAAGTTGCGCTGAATTTCATGGAGCGCAATGTCGACGCACTGATCACCAAGTGCATCAAGTATGGTGTGCCGTTGCCACAGCAGATCACCTCAATGACGCGACAAGACAGCCGTGATTGCGGGGTGATGTTGCACACTCGCTGGACGCTGTGGTTTCCGCGCATCGTTCATGGCGGGCGCAAGCTGCGTTTCAATCTCAAGCAGTCGCGCCGGAGTCGAAAGGCCGCCGCTCAGGGGTAGCGTTCACTTGCCGACAAGTGAAAAAAGGGGCGAATTCATATCGATGAATTCGCCCCTTTTTATTGCTGTTCAATTACGCGGTTCTCAGCGAAAGGCTGGCACCACATGCTTGATAAACAGCTCCAACGACTTCTTCTTCTCTTCATGCGGCAAGCTGTTGTCACACCAGAAACTGAACTCATCCACGCCCAGTTCCTGGTAGTACTTGATCCGCGGAATGATCTCTTCCGGCGTTCCGATCATCGCCGTCTTGTGCAGACTCTCCAGTTCAAACTCCGGACGGCCGGCGAACTTCTCTTCTGGGCTTGGCGCGAGGAAGCCGTTGACCGGGGTTTGCTTGTTGCCGAACCACGCATCGAAGGTGCGATAGAAACGTGAGATGGCTTTTGCGCCGACTTTCCAGCCATCCGGATTGTCAGCGGTGTGCACGTGGGTATGGCGCAGCACCATCAATTGCGGACGCGGCACATCCGGGTTGTTATCCAGCGCAGTCTGGAACTTGTTCTTCAGGTCGAGGACTTCTTCGTCGCCCTTCATCAACGGCGTGACCATTACGTTGCAGCCATTGGCCACGGCGAAGTTGTGCGAATCCGGGTCGCGGGCGGCGATCCACATTGGCGGGTTCGGCTGCTGGATCGGCTTCGGTACGCTGGTCGAGGTGGGGAATTTCCAGATGTCGCCGTCGTGGGCGTAGTCGCCTTGCCACAGGGCGCGGACCACCGGGACCATTTCGCGCAATGCCTGGCCGCCGCTGGAGGCAGGCATGCCGCCGGCCATACGATCGAATTCAACCTGATAGGCGCCACGGGCCAGGCCGACTTCCATGCGACCGTTGCTGATCACGTCGAGCAGCGCACATTCACCGGCGACCCGCAGCGGATGCCAGAACGGCGCGATGATGGTGCCGGCGCCGAGGTGGATGGTGGTGGTTTTCGCGGCGAGGTAGGCGAGCAATGGCATCGGGCTCGGCGAGATGGTGTATTCCATCGCGTGGTGTTCGCCGATCCACACGGTGCTGAAACCGCCGGCCTCGGCCATCAGGGTCAGTTCGGTGAGGTCTTCGAACAGTTGGCGGTGGCTGACGCTTTCGTCCCAGCGTTCCATGTGGATGAACAGGGAAAATTTCATGACGCTTCCTCGGATCTTTTGTTGTTGAGGCTACAAAACTTGTAGGAGTGAGCCTGCTCGCGATGGCGGTGTGTCAGAAAAAACATCGACATCGGATAAATCGCTATCGCGAGCAGGCTCACTCCTACAGTTGATTTGTGCGGATCTGACGATCAGGCCAGGACGGGCAGGGCGCCCATCTTGCCGTGGCAATACACCAGCGGCCCGGCGATTTGCTCGGGAACGATCAGATTCTTCACCGCGCCGACCATGATGGCGTGGTCGCCGCCTTCGTATTCGCGCCACAGCTCACATTCGATGATAGCCGTCGCGTTGGCGAGGATCGGGTTACCCAGTTCGCTCAAGGTCCACTCGATGCCTTGGGCCTTGTCTTTGCCTTTGCGGGCGAAGGCGTAGGCCTCGCTTTGCTGGCCGCCGGACAGAACGTGGATGGCAAAGCGTTTGTTTTTGATCAGCACCGGGTAGGAATCAGAACTGTAGTTGGGGCAGAACAGCACCAGCGCCGGGTCCATCGACAGCGAGCTGAACGCGCTGGCGGTCAGGCCGACGATCTGACCGTCATCGTCCAGGGTGGTGATGACGGTTACGCCGGACGGGAACGAGCCCATGACTTGTTTGTAGATGGCGGCATCGATCATTGGTCGGTCCTCGGGTGTGGTGCTACTGTTTTTATGTGTTTGTTGGTCTGATGGTATACCAGTATTCGATCTTTGCAAGGCCTTTTAAGCTGAACCGATAAACGTGCCGCGTTCGTCGGAAACTCAGCGTTTACGGGGCTTTCGACTGGTCTGCAAGCCGCGGTTTCAGTAAGGATGGCGTATCAGATAGCGCCGCAAACTACGGATCAGTCTTGTGAATTGTTTGGAATACCATAATATGGTCTGCATCTGAGGGGCGGCCAGAGAGTCCCCCCGGTTTGGCTTCATACAACGATAAGAACAGACAAACTCGAGTTCATGCATATGTCCCAGATGTCCCGGCAAGATCCGTTGATCGAGAATCATACGGTCGACTACGTCCCACTCGCGGAACGCCACGGGAAGGCCCGCGACCTATTCACCCTTTGGTTCAGCACCAACATTGCGCCACTGCCAATCGTCACCGGCGCCATGGTGGTTCAAGTGTTCCATCTCGATTTGCTCTGGGGGCTGCTGGCGATTGCGCTCGGGCACATGATTGGTGGTGTGGTGATTGCGCTGGCGTCGGCGCAAGGCCCGCGCATGGGCATTCCGCAAATGGTCCAGAGTCGCGGTCAGTTCGGTCGTTACGGCGCGCTGTTGATCGTGTTCTTCGCCGCAATCATCTACATCGGTTTCTTTATTTCCAACATCGTCCTGGCGGGCAAATCCATCGTCGGCATTGCGCCGTCGGTGCCGGCGCCGTTGAGCATTCTGATCGGTGCACTGGCAGCTACGGCGATCGGTGTGATCGGCTACAACTTCATTCACACGCTGAACCGCATCGGCACCTGGGTGATGGGCAGCGCGTTGCTCGCCGGGTTCATCTATATCTTTGCCCATGATCTGCCGGCGGACTTTCTCACTCGCGGCAGTTTCAACCTGTCGGGCTGGCTGGCGACGGTGTCGCTGGGGATTATCTGGCAGATCAGCTTCTCGCCGTACGTCTCCGATTACTCGCGTTACCTGCCGGCGGATATCGGCATTGCCAAGCCGTTTTGGGCGACCTATCTGGGCGCGACGCTGGGCACGATTCTGTCATTCAGCTTCGGCGCCGTGGCGGTGCTGGCGACCCCGGAAGGCACTGAAGCGATGGTCGCGGTCAAGCAGTCGACCGGGTGGCTGGGGCCGATTCTGATGGTGCTGTTTCTGCTCAATATCATCAGCCACAACGCGCTGAATCTGTATGGCGCGGTGCTCTCGATCATCACCTCGATACAGACTTTCGCCAGCCAATGGACGCCGAGTATCAAGGTGCGCGTAGTGTTGTCGAGCGTAGTACTGGCGGGCTGCTGCGTGGTTGCGCTGGGTGCGTCGGCGGATTTCATTTCCGAGTTCATCGGTTTGATTCTGGCACTGTTGTTGGTACTGGTGCCGTGGGCGTCGATCAACCTGATCGACTTCTACCTGATCAAGCGCGGCTGCTACGACATCACCTCGATCTTCCGCGCCGATGGCGGGGTTTACGGGCGCTTTAATCTGCACGCGATCATTGCTTATTTCATCGGCATTCTCGTGCAACTGCCGTTCGCCAATACCTCGCTGTACGTCGGGCCTTACGCCAATCTGGTCGAGGGCGCGGACTTGTCCTGGCTGGTCGGCCTGGTGGTCACCGTTCCGCTGTATTACTGCCTGGCGACACGCGGCCAGACTCAGCAGAGCAGGGCGGCGAGGCTGGGTTACACCGACTGAGCTGATCCGCTCCAGCACAATGCCCGGCCATTCGCCGGGCATTGTTGTTTCCGCATCCCGGCGGTCAATCAAATTGGCCACATCGATCCCCTTTTGGCCCATCCCCCACTGTGCTCCAGCTACGCTGTCAGCAAGAATCAAAACCATAACCAGACGCTGAACCTTTTTTTACCCTTGGCTACCTTTACAGCCGCTGCCGTGTACAGAACATAAAAACCATCGAACTCACGCTGCCTTTTGGGGAACAACCATGGTCACGATGAAACGCATTCTGGGTGCCACTGTGTGTGGGCTGACGCTGTTGGCCGGGGCCGTCCAGGCTGAGCAACGCGAACTGCGCGTGTACAACTGGGCGGACTACATCCTGCCGTCCGTGCCCAAGGATTTCGCCGCCAAAAGCGGCATCAAAGTGACTTGGGATACCTTCGATACCAATGAATCCCTGGAAGCCAAGCTGCTGACCGGCAACTCCGGTTACGACCTGGTGGTGCCGTCGAACCAGTTCCTCGAAACGCAGATCAAGGCTGGCGTGTTTCAGAAGCTGGATAAATCGAAACTGCCGAACTGGAGCCACCAGGACCCGGAACTGTTGAAACTGCTGGGCAAGAACGATCCGGGCAACCAGTACGGCGTCCCCTACATGGTCGGCACCGTGCTGATCGGCTTCAACCCGGCCAAGGTCAAGGCTGCACTGGGCGACAACGCGCCGGTGGACAGCTGGGATCTGGTGTTCAAACCGGAGAACATGGAAAAGCTCAAATCCTGCGGCGTGGCGATGCTCGATTCGCCGACGGAAATCCTGCCGTTGGCCCTGCATTACCTGGGCCTCGACCCGAACAGCCAGAACCCCGCCGACTATGAAAAAGCCAAGGAGCTGATGCTCAAGGTTCGTCCGTACGTGACCTACTTCAACTCGGCCAAGTACATGACCGACATCGCCAACGGCGACATTTGCGTGGCCATCGGTTACTCCGGCAGTTTCTACCAGTTCGGCAACCGCGCCAAAGAAGCGGGCAACGGCGTAGTGGTCGACTGGCGCTTGCCGAAGGAGGGCGCGCCGATCTGGTTCGACACCTTCGCCATTCCGAAGAGCGCGAAGAACGTCGCCGAGGCGCATGAATTCCTCAACAACCTGCTCGACCCGAAAGTCATCGCACCGATCAGTGACTTCCTCGGCTACCCGAATGCGAACAAGGATTCGATACCGCTGATCAACAAGGAAATCACCGACAACCCGAACCTGACGCCGACCCCGGAAGCGCTGAAAAACCTCTACGTCGTGCAGCCGTTGCCGCAGAAGCTTGAGCGCGTGCGTACTCGCGTATGGACCAGTATCAAATCTGACAAATAACACCGCTCCCCCTGTAGGAGTGAGCCTGCTCGCGATAGCGCCAGATCAGTCAACATCGCGTCGTTTGACACACCGCTATCGCGAGCAGGCTCGCTCCCACAGGGTTTTGTGGTGTGTCATTCGGTGCTGCGTTCAGCATTTCGGGTGATGATAAGACTCAGCAGCACCGACCCCAGAATCACCCCTCCCACCACCGCCAACGACCACTCCACCGGCATGTGCAACCACGGCATCAACACCATCTTGCCGCCGATAAACACCAGCACAATCGCCAGCCCATACTTGAGCAGATGAAAGCGGTCAGCCATGTCCGCCAGCAGAAAATACAACGCGCGCAATCCCATGATCGCGAAGATATTCGACGTGAAGACAATGAACGGGTCAGTCGTCACGGCGAAGATCGCCGGGATGCTGTCGACCGCGAACATCAGGTCACTGGCCTCGATCAGCACCAGCACCAGAAACATCGGCGTGGCCCAGCGCACGCCGTTTTGCAGGACGAAAAAGCGTTCGCCATGAAAGCTACTGGTGATGCGCATATGCCCGCGCACCCAGCGCAGCAACGGATTCTTGTCCAGGTCCGGCTGGTGGTCGGCAAACACCAGCATCTTGATCCCGGTGAAGATCAGGAACACGCCGAACGCATACAGCAGCCATTCAAACTGCGACACCAGCCACACCCCGGCAAAAATCATCACCGCGCGCATTACGATCGCCCCGAGCACGCCGTACAGCAGCACTCGCCGCTGCAATTCGGGCGGTACGGCGAAGTAGCTGAAGATCATCACGAAGACGAACATGTTGTCGATCGACAGCGATTGCTCGATCAGATAACCGGTGAGGAATTCGAGGGTCTTTTCCCGGGCGATCTCGGCGCCGAACGCACCGTGCAGATACCACCAGAGCAGGGCGGCGAAACTCAGTGCCAGCAAGCACCAGGCGATGACCCAGGACAAGGCTTCGCGCACTGAGACCCGATGCGCCTTGCGTCCACCGAAGACGAACAGGTCCAATGCCAGCATGGCAAGCACGAAGACGACGAAGGCGCCCCACATCCACGGTTCGCCGATATTGATGTTTGTGGCTGGCATGTCACGCTCCCTGTCTATTCTTGGATTGGGGTCAGACGGGGCCATGCTAGCGACGACTTTGCAGCAAAGAAAAATCGTTTATTTCTGCGCAACAGTTCGATAAAAACGAACTATCCGCCCTCGTTGACAGCTCGGGCACTTTTTACGGAGCAATGTTTTCAACGATGAATACCGACATTCTCGAACCTCAAGCGGTGTGCAGTCCGATCACCAGCAGCGCGATTTTCATCGTTGCGACGCTGAATGCGGGGGCTGAAGCCGCGCAAACCGTGAAGGACTGGTGCGGCGATGTCGCCGGGCTGGTGCGCTCGGTTGGCAAGCGTGTCCCGACCGGCAATCTGACCTGCATCTGTGGCTTTTCCTCGAACGCCTGGGATCGCCTGTTTGGCCATCCACGACCAGCGTCACTGCATGGTTTCCGTGAGTTTGGCGGGGAAGGGCGGCACGCTCCGGCAACCCCGGGCGATCTGCTGCTGCACATCCGCGCCGATCAAATGGACCTGTGTTTTGAACTGGCCACGCAAATCATGGCGGTTCTCGGCGATGCGGTGACGGTGGTCGACGAAGTGCAAGGTTTCCGCTATTTCGACATGCGCAGCATCATCGGTTTTGTCGACGGCACGGAAAACCCGGTCGGGCGCAAAGCGCTCAACTTCACCATCGTCGGTGATGAAGATCCTGAATTCAGCGGTGGCAGCTACGTGCTGGTGCAGAAGTATCTGCACAACATGACCGCGTGGAACGGCTTGAGTGTTGAGGCGCAGGAGCGGGTGATTGGCCGCACCAAACTGTCCGATATCGAACTGGATGATGCGGTTAAACCGAGCAACTCGCACAGTGCGCTGACCACCATCACCAACGCTGCCGGCGAGGAAGTGAAGATCCTCCGTGACAACATGCCGTTCGGCCGGCCGGGAGCAGGGGAGTTCGGCACCTTCTTTATCGGCTACGCACGCTCGCCGGAGCCGATGGAGCAGATGCTGGAAAACATGTTTGTCGGCAAGCCGCCGGGTAATTACGACAAGTTGCTGGATTTCAGCACGGCGGTCACCGGCAGTCTGTATTTCGTGCCGTCAGCGGACTTGCTGGAAGAACTGGCGGATCGCTGATCAGCGAAAAAACTCTCCCGGCGTTTCACCAAACTGCTGACGAAACGCCGCAATAAACGCCGACGTCGAGTCGTAACCACAGGCCAGCGCAACATCGGTAACGCGTTCACCTTTCTCCAACGGTGTCAGCGCACCGAGCAGGCGCAAGCGCTGGCGCCAGGCGCGGAAGGTCAGGCCGGTGTCGCGCAGAAACAGGCGGGTGAGGGTCTTTTCGGTGACGCCGAACTTCTCGCTCCAGTGGCTCAGCGTGGTTTGCTGTTCCGGATGTTGCTCCAGGCTCTGGTAGATCTGCTTTAAGCGCGCGTCTTGCGGCAGCGGCAGCATCAGGTCGATCTGCGGCGCTTCGGCCAGTTGATCGAGGATAACCTGGGCGAGGCGGCCATGCGGGCCGCTCTGGTCGTATTCCACCGGAACCTGACTGAAGGCGCGGATCAGCTCCCTGAGCAGATCGCTGACGCCGAGCACGTGACAGCGCTCGAGCGCCCACCCGGCGACGCTGCAATCGATGTACAGGCTGCGCATTTCCGTGTGCGGCGAACTGAATACCCGATGCGGTACGCCCGCCGGGATCCACACGGCGCGCTCCGGCGGGGCGACGAAGCGGCCGACGCTGGTCTGGATTTCCAGCACACCCTGAATCGCGTAGGACAACTGCACCCACGGGTGACTATGGCGCCGGGTCAGGGCGCGATTGGGCAGCGATTCGGTGCGGCCGTAGAGCGGACGCGGCAGGCTGGGCAGCCCGGGAATGCTGCGCCGCACGCTTTTGTCATGTCCTTTAGGCGGCATCTTGTGGCCCTTCGGCGTTAGTCGGTAATTGGCAGTCACGTTAGAGTCGTCGGCACGCACTGGCAACCCCCGGATGAACCGACCATGACTCGCCCCCGTTTTTTGCCCGACAACTTCACCCTCACGCTGATCGGCGTCGTGCTGCTGGCCAGTTTCCTGCCGGCCAGCGGCCAGGTCGCCGTCGGCTTCGGCTGGCTGACCAACATCGCCATCGCGCTGCTGTTTTTCCTGCATGGCGCCAAACTGTCCCGCGAATCGATCATCGCCGGCGCCGGCCACTGGCGCCTGCATCTGCTGGTGTTCGGCCTGACGTTTGTGCTTTTCCCGTTACTTGGCCTGGCGCTGAAACCGCTGCTGTCACCGCTGATCGGCGACAAGCTGTACATGGGCATGCTTTACCTGTGTGCACTGCCGGCCACGGTGCAGTCGGCCATTGCTTTCACCTCGCTGGCGCGCGGCAATATCCCGGCGGCGATCTGCAGCGCGGCGGCATCGAGTCTGTTCGGGATTTTCCTCACGCCGCTGTTGGTCACGTTGCTGCTCAACGTCCACGGTGATGGTGGTTCGACGCTGGATGCGATCCTGAAAATCAGCGTGCAATTGCTCCTGCCATTCATTGCCGGGCAGATCGCTCGGCGCTGGATCGGCGCGTGGGTCGGGCGCAACAAGAACTGGCTGAAGTTCGTTGATCAGGGGTCGATTTTGCTGGTGGTCTACGGCGCATTCAGCGAAGCGGTCAACGAAGGTATCTGGCATCAGATTCCGCTCATCGAGCTGCTGGGGCTGGTGGTGGTCTGCTGCATTCTGCTGGCGCTGGTGCTGTTGGCGTCGACGCTGTTGGGTAAGGCCTTTGGCTTCAGCCAGGAAGACCGCATCACCATTTTGTTCTGCGGTTCGAAAAAGAGCCTGGCCACCGGCGTGCCGATGGCGCAGGTGTTGTTTGCCGGCAGCACCATCGGCGTGCTGATTCTGCCGCTGATGCTGTTCCATCAGATTCAGTTGATGGTCTGTGCGGTGCTCGCTCAGCGCTACGCCAAGCGCCCGGAATCGGTGCCCGAGCTGATGGCGCAAGTCGATCCGTGATCGCCGCAGATCAGACGATGTCGTCAATCAGGATATGCGATAGCCCTTTGCTGCACTGCTCGATCCGTGCTTCGACCTTGTAGACATCGCGCAGCATCTGCTCGGTAATCACTTCACTGCTCGGGCCGCTGCCCTGACTGGTGCCATCAGCAATCACCAGCACCTGATCGGCGAAGCGCAACGCCTGATTCAGATCATGGATGGCAATGAACACAATCACCTCGCGTTGGCGCGCGAGGCTGCGCATGAAGTTCAGCACTTGCACTTGTCGATGCATGTCGAGGGCGCTGGTCGGTTCGTCCATCAGCAGGATTTCCGGTTCGCGCACCAGCGTCTGGGCGATGGAGACCAACTGCTGCTGACCGCCGCTGAGTTCACCAAGGTTACGAAACGACAGCCCGGTAATGCCCAGCGCGGCGAGAATCTCGTCGACCAGTTTCAGCTCATCATCGTGGACCACCCAGCCCGGGGTCAGTTGCTTGCGTGCCAGCAGCACGGATTCGTACACCGTCAAACGCGCACTGGCGTTCAGGCCTTGAGGCATGTAACTGATGCCGCTCGGGCCTTTTTTCGAGTCCTGCAAAATCACCTGCCCGGGGCCTTCGATCAGCCCGGCCATGCGTTTGAACAACGTCGATTTGCCGGCCGCATTGGGCCCGACCACGGCAACCACCTGACCGCCAGAAAACGTTGCCGTCGAGACACCACGAATGATCTCGCGCTGACCGTAGCGGGCGCCGAGATTGTCCAGTTGCAGCGTCACCATGAGTTTTTCTTCCCGCCGAGAATCAGTGAAATGAAGAACGGCACGCCGATCAGTGAGGTGACCACGCCGATGGGGAAAATCGCGCCGGGGATCAGGGTCTTGCTGACCACCGAACTGGCCGAGAGAATCAACGAGCCGGTGAGCAAGGAGGCCGGTAAAAAGAAGCGCTGATCTTCACCGATCAGCATGCGCGCGATGTGCGGGCCGACCAGTCCGATAAAGCCGATGGTGCCGACGAAGGCTACGGGGAACGAGGCGAGCAGGCTGACCATGATCAGCGTCTGAAAGCGCAAGCTGCGCACGTTGATGCCGAAACTGGCAGCCTTGTCGTCGCCCAGACGCAGGGCGGTCAAGGCCCAGGCGCGTTTGGCGAAAATCGGCAGGGTGATCAGGATCACCAGGCAGATCACCCCGAGTTTCGGCCAGGTGGCTTTGGTCAGGCTGCCCATGGTCCAGAACACCACGGCGGCGACGGCTTGCTCGGTGGCGAAGAACTGCACCAGCGCCAGCAGCGCATTGAAAGTGAACACCAGCGCGATGCCGAGCAGGACGATGGTTTCGGCAGTGACGCCACGGCGCATGCTCAGGAAGTGAATCAACAGCGCCGAAAGCATGGCCATGATGAAGGCGTTGAGCGGCACCATGAATTGCGCGGCCAGCGGGAACAACGCCACACCGAAGGCCAGGCCCAGCGCCGCGCCGAAACTGGCGGCGGCGGAAATGCCCAAGGTGAACGGACTGGCCAGCGGGTTGTTGAGGATGGTCTGCATCTGCGCGCCGGCCAGCGATAACGCCGCGCCAACGGCCACCGCCATCAGTGCCACCGGCAGACGAATGTCCCACATCACCACGCGCACTTGTGGCGAAGCACTGTCCGGCGAAAACAGGGCGCCGAGCACTTCGCTGAAACTGTAACTCGCCGGGCCCAGTGCCAGATCGAGCAGCACACTGCACAGCAACAGAACCACCAGCCCGGCGAGGATCAGGCGTTTACGCAGCACCAGTCGCCGGTAGGTTTCGCGCTGCACCTCGACGGTGTCGGTCAACGAACTCATGGTTTGACCTCAGTATTGCGCAGGCTGACGAAGTAGCCCGACTCATACGACACGGGCAGAAAACGCTCGTGCAGTTCGCGGAAGGAGGCGTCCGGGTCGAGGTCGGCAAACAGCTCCGGGTGAAACCATTTGGCCAATTGCTGAATGGCCACGAACTGGTAGGGGCTGTTGTAGAACTGATGCCAGATGGCGTGGAAGGCTTGTGTCTCCTGAGCCTTGATCCCGGCGTAGGCCGGGCGCTGGGTGTACCACGCGAGTTTTTTTCGCGCCTGGTTCATGTCGGCGCCTGGCCCGACACCGACCCAATGACCGCCGGGTGCAAAGGCTTCCCAGTTGGCCGTGGTGACCACTACGTGCGCCGGATTGGCGACGATGACCTGTTCGGGATTCAACTGGCCGAACGTGGTCGGGATGATCTCCCGGGCGATGTTGTTGCCGCCGGCCATGTCGACAAACAGGCCAAAGTTTTCATTACCGAAACTCAGGCAGCAATCATCGGTGTAGCCGCCGATGCGCTCGATGAACACGCTTGGACGCGGTGGGTGCTGTTTCTCGATGACGTCGGTGACGCGGTGAATCTGCTGGTTGCGAAAATCAATGAAGGCTTCGGCGCGTTGCTCTTTACCGAACAGTTTGCCGAACAGGCGCATGGTCGGCTCGGTGTTCTGCATCGGGTTGTTGCGAAAATCGACGTACACCACCGGGATGCCCAACGCGTCGAGCTTCTCGATATAGCGCGCATCTTCGGTGGCGTGCTGCGCTTCGATATTGAGGATGATCACATCCGGGCGCTGCGAGATCGCTTGTTCGATATCAAAGGTGCCGTCTTCAAAGCCGCCGAAGGTGGGGATTTTGGCAATGCCGGGGAATTTGCGCAGGTAGGCATTGTAGGTGTCCGGGTCGGACTGGATCAGGTCCTTGCGCCAGCCGACGATGCGTTCGATCGGATTCTGTGTGTCCAGCGCGGCGAGCAGATACAGCTGCCGGCCTTCACCGAGGATGACCCGTCTGACCGGCAGATGCACCTTGACCTTGCGCCCGAGCAGATCGATCACTTCGGTGCGCGCCGTATCCGCTTCGCTGGCGTTTGCGTTGCGCGGCGCCAGCGCAGACAGGCTCAGCAGTCCTGCCAGTAACAGCGCAGCCATCGCGAGGCTGCGTCGATCGAAAATCACCATGGTCAAAGCCTTTGCAAAGGTCAGTTCGGCCAACGGCTCACACCGCTGGCCGGCTGAACGTTTCAGAAATCGACAGTCGCCGACAGTAATAAGGTGCGCGGTGAGCCTTGGGAGAACGCGCCGTAGGAAGCGACGCCCGACCAGTACTCGTGATCGAACACGTTCTGCACGGTGGCGCGAAACGTGGTCGGTCGATCATCGATGCGCGTGCTGTAGCGGGCGCCGACATCGAAGCGGGTCCAGTCATCGAGTTTTTGTGTGTTGGCCTGGTTCACGTACTGGCTGCCGGTGTGGATCGCGCCTCCGGTCAGTGTCAGCCCCTCGACCCAAGAGGTGTCCCATTCGGCCCAGAGGTTGGCCTGAACCTCGGGCACGCCGACCGGTTTATTACCGCGGTTGGCGGCCACGCCGGTTTTCGTCAGTTCGGCATTGAGCAACGTCACGCCGCCGAGCAGGCGAGTGCCCGGCGTGACTTCGCCGAACACGTTCAGCTCCAGCCCGCGATTGCGTTGTTCGCCCTGCACCGAGAACACCCCGGAGGCCAGTTCGCCGCTGGGTTTGGTGATCTGAAACAGGCTGATGGTGGAGGTGAACGTGCCGTAATCGGCTTTGACCCCGAGTTCGTGCTGGCGGGAAACATAAGGGGCAAAGATCTCGCCAGCGTTGGACGCGGTGGAAGGCGCGATGTCGCCCTTGCTCAAGCCTTCGAGGTAGTTGTAGTAGAACGAAACGTGATCCCAAGGCTTGATCACCGCGCCGAACAACGGGGTCGTCCGGCCGTCGTCGTAGGACGTGGTCACCACGCCGGCGGCGTTGTAGTTGTCGGATTTGATGTTCTGTTTGCGCAAGCCGAGGGTTACCTGTGCGCGGTCATCGAGAATCGACAGCGTGTCGGCCAGCGCCACGCCAGTCAGTTCGCTCTGCGAGACCTTCGGCGTATCCGGCTTGGGGATATAAGGCTCCGGGCGATCCACCGGGTGATAAATGTTCGACAGGATCGGTGCGCCGGAAATGATCCCGCGCGACAACACATCGCGATAGCGACTGACCTGCACGGTGGTGCGGTGACTGATCGGCCCGGTATCGAAGCGCAGCCGCGCACCGGTATCAACGGTGTAACGCTCGACTTCGAACTTGTAGTAACCGGGGATCGACGAGGTGTCGCCAGCGGCATTGACAATGGTCGGCGTCTGGTCGGACATTCGCGCCACATCCGATTTGCCGCCGCCGGCATGGGCGAACACCGTCAATGCATCGCTGAGGTCATATTCGCCGCTGAGCAGCGCCGATTTGTCACGGGTTTTCGACCAGCCCCAATCCTGACTGACGTTGCTGCGGCCGTTGGCGGCGGAAGGAATGTCAACGCCCGGAGCAATCAGGAACGGCCGCGAAGCGGCGTCGAAGCTTTCTTTCTGGTTGAGCCAGTCGAAGGTTGTGCGCAGGCGTTCGCCCTGATAGTCGAGGGAAATCGCACCGATGTCGACGTGGCGCGATTGATCGTCGATCGCCGTGTTGCCCAGTTGCGTACTGCCGTTGAAGCGCACGCCAAAACGACGCTCTTCACCGAAGCGCCGACTGACATCGAGATGGCCACCGGCCTGAGCATCCATGGCGTAACTGGCGGTGAAACGGGTCAGGTCTTCATCGAGGGAGCGTTTCGGCACCACGTTGATCACGCCACCCACCGCGTTGTTGGGTGACATGCCATAGAGCAGGGCGCCGGGGCCTTTGACCAGTTCGATGCGCTCGGCGTATTCGGTGAAAACCCGATAGTTGGGCGCCACACCGTAAACGCCGTCGAAGGCCAGTTCACCGAGGTTGCCTTCGCCGACGGGAAAGCCACGGATGAAGAACGAGTCGACAATCCCTCCGGTCTGCCCGGTGGAGCGCACCGAAGAATCACGTTCCAGCACATCGCCGACGGTGACGGCCTGCTGATCCTTGATCAGCGCCGAGGTGTAGGTGCTGATGCTGA
Organism: Pseudomonas sp. CH61; assembly: GCF_059429415.1. Taxonomy (NCBI): domain Bacteria; kingdom Pseudomonadati; phylum Pseudomonadota; class Gammaproteobacteria; order Pseudomonadales; family Pseudomonadaceae; genus Pseudomonas; species Pseudomonas sp. CH61. Next base: position 1,872,168 of record NZ_CM182098.1, read on the forward strand.
ACGGCGCGTCCATCACGTCAGTGTTGCCGAGCAAGCCCAGACGTCCGCCGTTGGCGACCTGGCCACCGGCATACACCTGCGGCAGGGCATCGCTGCGCTTGTCGGTGCCGATCACGGCGGTTTCATCCAGCGTCACCCGGCGCGGCACCAGCGTGTAGCTGCCGTCACTGCGCAAGACCATGTCCAGGCCACTGCCAGCCAGCAAGCGATTGACCGCCTCCTGAGTCGAGTAATTACCGATCAGCGCAGGGCTGGTCAGGCCTTCGGCCAGCGAGGGCTCGAACGACAGGGCAATGTTGGCGTCCACGGCGAAGCTCGACAGGGTCGCACCCAGCGGCCCAGCGGGAATGTTGTAGGCACGAACCGCGACAGCGTCCAGTTGCACCGGCACGGCGGCCAAGGCAAACGGGCAAACGGCACCGATCAGGACAAGGCTTAGCAACGCACTGCGAACAACGGGTTTGAGCTGACGTTCCGGGCGCAGGTGGCGTGCGGCAAGCATGGATGAATGAGCCTATAAACAGGACGAAAAGATGCTTCTCCCCAATAGCCAGTCGAGATCGAAAAAAGTATCACCGCAGCGGCAATTATTTTTTCACTCAGGCCGGGGAGAGCATGACCCAGTAGCCATTCAAATGGCCGCTGACGAGGATCGGGTAGGTTTGCGCCAGCATGTTCAAGGTGCGCTGGCTGTCGCTGATCGGGTAGGCGCCGGAAATGCGCAGATCGGCAAGCGCCGGATCGAGGCGCACGAATCCCCGGCGATAGCGTGTCAGTTCCTCGACGAAGTCGGCCAGGCGCATCTTGTCGGCCATCAGCATGCCTTGCGTCCAGGCACCGACATAACGGTCGGCAACGCTGAGCTGGCCAAAGGTGTGGGACGAGAAGTCGGTGCGTTGACCGGCGTTGACGATCAGCGGCGTGGTCTGGCGATTGTCCGCGAGCTCGACTTTGACCGCGCCTTCCAGCACCGCAAGGTGGGTGCGCGGTTGCAGTTCGCGCACGGTGAAACGCGTGCCCAGCGCCTGCATCCGACCTTGACGGGTGCTGACCAGAAACGGTCGCGCCAACGGTGAAATGTCCGGCGCGGTCTGCACCAGTATTTCGCCTTCGCGCAGGTGAATGAGGCGTTGATTGGCGTCGAACAGCACGTCGATGGCGGTGTCGGTGTTCAGGGTGATTTTCGAGCCGTCGGCCAGGGTCAGCTCGCGTTGCTGGCCAAAGGCAGTGCGATAGTCGGCTGACCATTGCTGCGACTCTGCCAGCTTCCAGCTGCCCCAACCGGCCGGCAGGATGGCCAGAATCATCGCCAGTTTGCCCAACGCCGCACGGCGCTCCGGGCTGCTCGGGCGATCGAGCGCCGACATCGCCAGTGACGGTGGCAGGCCGCCGAGTTTGCTCTGCAACAACTGCGCCCGCGCCCAGGCACGACCGCGCTCGGGGGTGCTGGCTTTCCAGTATTCCCATTCGCCGCGCTCGCTGTCGCTGAGTTCGCCTTCACTCATGCGGATCAACCAGTCGGCGGCTTCTTCCAGGGCCTGGTGATCGAGGTGCGGCTCATGGCGGCGGCTGAGCATTCACTCCACCAGCAACAGGCACTGCACGAAGGCTTGCTTCATGTAGCGTTTGACGGTGATCAGCGACACGCCCAGCTGCTCGGCAATGTCGTCGTATTTCAGCCCGCTGATCTGCGACAACAGAAAGGCGCGTTTGACCAGCGGCGGCAGGGCGTCGAGCATCGCGTCGATTTCGTGCAGGGTTTCCAGCACCATGAAACGCAATTCCGGCGAAGGCACTTCCGGCGCCGGCACATGGGCGAGGGCGTCCAGGTAGGCACGTTCCAGCGCCTTGCGTTGATACCAGTTGACCAGAATGCCTTTGGCCACGCAGCTCAGATACGCGCGCGGCTGCTCAATGACGGTGACCTGGGAGGCAAGGATGCGCGTGAAGGTGTCCTGCGCCAGATCCGCCGCATCCATGGCGTTTCCCAGTTTTTTTCTCAGCGTCGCGTACAGCCAGCCGTGATGGCCGCTGTACAGTGCTTCGATCGCGCGCAGGTGATTGGCATTATTCGCGGGAAGGGTTTCGCTCATGGCTGCAGATTTTCATGCAATTGAGAAGTATTCCCAATGCTAGTTTACAAAGCCGCTGCGACGCAAGCGCCGATTGTTTTCCGCTTCAGACTCTCGGCAGACGGCTCAGCGCAGCAATCATCGTGTCGATTTCCGCCTCGGTGTTGTACGCATGCAACGAGGCACGGCTGACTTCCGGCAAGTCCCTGTGCTGCATGTCGAGCAGGGTCGAGCGGAACGTCGAGGTGCTGACGTTGATGCGCTTTTCCTGGCCGGCCAGCCACTGCTGAACGTGCGCGGCGCTGCTGTCGCGATGAGTAAACGTGACGATGCCGGACTTCTGCACTCCGAGGTCTCGCGGCGTGATACCAGGAATATTTGCCAGTTGTCGGCGCAGGTAATCTGCCAGTTGCTGAATCCGCAGCCACATCGATTCGATGCCTTGCGCCAGTGCGTATTCCACTGCCGCACCAAGACCGAGTTTGGCGGCGACGTTGCATTCCCAGTTCTCGAAGCGTCGGGCATCGGCGCGGATTTCGAACGTCTCGGCGTCCTGCAATGAGGCAGCATGCAAGTCGAGAAACGCCGGCTCAAGGTTCTGGCACAGAGACTTTTCGACATACAAAAAACCCATCCCGCGCGGTCCGCGCAGGTATTTGCGACTGGTTGCCGCGAGCATGTGGCAGCCGATTTTCTGCACGTCGATCGGCATCTGCCCGACCCCCTGACAGGCATCGAGCAGAAACAGCACGCCAGCCGAACGGGCGAGGGCGCCGATCTGCTCGATGGGTTGCACCGGGCCGCCATTGGTGGCGATCACCGGCAAGGAAATCAGTGCAACCCGATCATCGTCGAGCATGGCCGTTAGTGCCGACAGGGAAACCTGGCCGTGTTCATCGTTAGGAATGACCCGAATCTCGATACCGCGCCGCTGCTTCATTTGCAGATAAGGAATGTAGTTGCCGGCGTATTCGGTGGTCGACGTCAGCACCACATCGCCGGGTTGCAATGGCAAGGAGTAGAACGCCATATCCCATGCGCGGGTCGCGTTCTCGATCACCGCAATTTCGTCAGGCTGAGCGTTGATCAATTGCCCGATGGCGGCGTAGACATTTTCCACTTTGGCCGATTGTTGCCCGGCGGCTTCGTAGCCGCCCAAAGTCGCTTCAAGCTGAATATGACGGGTCATGGTCTCGATCACCGGCGCGGGCATCAGCGCCGCGCCGGCATTGTTGAAGTGGATCAGTTGCGCGACGGCAGGAGTGTCGGCGCGCAGTTGTTCAATGTTCAAAAGCAGACTCCTTGATCATTCGCCGTCTGGGGCTGGGCTCGCTTGCATCGCCGCCGGCCAGTAGCGCAACGCGACGATCGGGATCAGTGCGACGACGTAAGCGAGGCAAACAAACAGATAGGTGTACTGCAAACCGTAGACCTGACTGAGCAGGCCGCCGGCGGAAATCCCCGCAATCGAAGCGAATTGCGCAGTGCCCTGAGCGATGCCCAAAACATGACCCTGTCGCGAGCTGTCGGCGGTTTTCGAGATCAGCGCCATCAACACCGGTGTGGTTGCACCGAGCAGCACGCCCCAAATGAAGTAGGCAATGACAAACACCACCGGGTTGTGGGTGGCGCCTGCCACCGCAGTGAGGACGATGCAGCCGATGACCACGTAAGTCATGCGCTGCAAGGTGTCCTGCTGCCCACGCTGTTCGAAATAACGCGACCACGCCGTGGCCGACAGAATGAAGCCCAGCGCCAGCAAGCCGTAGCAGAGGCCGACCACCGAATTGCTGACCTCGAACACCGAGCTGACATACAGCGAAAACGAGGTCTGCGGCAGCATCCGCGCCAGCAACAGAATGCCCATCACACCGAGCAGCGACAGCAATGGTGAGCCTTGCCAGAGGCTGCCGGAACGCGCCGGCGCAGTTTTGTCGACGACCACGGCTTTCTTCACCGGCGGCACGTCCGGCAAGGTCACGGCGGCGATCACGGTACACACCGCACACAGCGCTGAAGCGATGATGTTGATCCAGAAGAACGTCGCGTAATCGAGGATCAAGCCGCCGACCACCGCACCCAGCAGCGAGCCGACATTGGTCGAGATTTGCAGAATGGCGAACAGCCGTGCGCGCCGCGACGGCGCTTCAATGCTGACGCCATAGGCCTGTGCCGGCGCGATATAGCCGGCAAACGCGCCTTGCAGAAAACGCAGGATCAGAATCACCCAGATATCACTGAAGAGCGCCAGCCCAAGCTGGGTCAACGACAAGCCGGCGAGGGCGCGGATCATCATCAACTTGTGGCCGTAGCGATCGCCGATCCGGCCCCAGAATGCACTGGTGAGAATAATGCCCAGCATCGGCCCGACGTACACGGCGATGCTGGCGAAGCTGAAAAGCGACTCGGAGGTCGTCAGCCCACGCAGGTGGACAGGCCAGAACGGCCCGCTCATTTCCATCGCGCCCATCGATACCAACTGGATCGCAAATAGAAGATAAATCAGGATTCTTACTCTCGAACCCTGGATGGCACCTGCTTGGGACATGAGTCAGCCTCGGTTAAACGCTAGCGAGCGGGTTGGTCAGGGTGTGTTGCAAACGATAGTTGCTGTATTGCATCAAGTGCATGCGCAGCAGCGAACGAGTCGGCCATGGCTCTTCGACGAACGCCTTGTGCTCGGTTTCCCACACGTCTGCCGCGACGCGGTCACGCACCGCTTCGAAGGCGAGGTCGGTTTCTTCGCGCAAGATTTGCCATAGCCGTGTGTTGTTGAAAGCGTATTCCTTGGTCAGCCACAGGGCGATTTCATGCAGGTGCGTGAGGAACGCCGCGTCGAGCACGAACATGCGCACCGGCTCGATATCACCGGAGAATACTGTCGGCAGAATACCCGGCTGCACGTGCGGTTGCAGGCTGTAACCACGGCCCTCGAGCAACGGCGCGTAAGTGCGGCCATCACCGAAATCGCGGATCAGCAGACTACGTGCTTTGCCATCCGGGGAGAACAGCACCATGGTGTTTTGCTGGTGCGCCTCAAGGCCGATGCCGTACATCAAGTAGATCGCCACCACCGGGTGAGTCACCACCTTCGCGTACTCGCGGAACCAGCTCTCGACCTGCGCAGCATTGGCGCGTACACCGTCACGTTCAATAAGATCGGTGAACAGCGGACGACCACTGCCGGGCAAACGGGTGAACAGTGAAGCTACGGTTATCGGCAGGCACTCATCGTTGCGTTCGAATGCAGGCGCACTGGCGCGATACACCACGGACAGATGACGGCCCGGGTGATCGTCCTGCGTCACCGCGTTTTTGTAACGCACACCGATTTCTTCCGGGAAGATTTCCAGGCGCTGATCGAAGCCGTTTTCCGTCTCGAGAATCTTGCTGATCACCGTGCTGATGCGCGGGCCCATGTGAATCGACTTGGCTTGCAGGCTGCGCAGTTCGCTGGTCATCCATACCGCGATGGGCAGTTTGATCAGCGGCGCGGATTCGTCCAGTACCGGCATCATCGTGCGATAGGACATGGTCGGCAGGGTTGGCAGGTCCGGGCCATCGGTGATCAGAATGCCGTCGGCGATTTCCTGCGCGAAGGTTTCCAGCACGTAGGCTTGTAAATGCCAGCTGTGGATCGGCAAGGGCAGCCATTGGTTTTCGTCCAGTCCCTTGCTGTTGAGCGAGGCTTTCCATTGCGTCCATTGCGTCGGGAAGTGCTCGGCAAACCAGGCGCGGTAATCGATCACGTGCGGCATGCTTTCGCTTTTCGCGTTGTCGGCGCGCAGTGCGGCGATGCGCAGGGGCACCTGTGCGTTGAACTCGGGCGACAGTTGCTCGACCTCTTCATCGGTCAGGCCCGGGCGGGCTTTCCAGGTCGGGTAATACGGGTGACCTTCCAGTGAACCCCACTGGTCGAGCAGGATCGCGGCGTCCTTGGTTTTGGCGTGCTGGCGCAAGTAATCAGTGAAGCTGTGCAGTCCTTGATCCTTGGCGGCTTGTGCCAGTCGGGCGTTCCAATGCTGGCGATGCTGACGGGCGTGGGCGTCGTTGCTCAGGCTGTTTTCCATGTCGGACTTGAGCCCGGCCACGCCTTCGTCGGTCGGGGCGAAGTCGAAACTGTCGCGCAGCACATCGAGCATGTCCTGGTGGCTGGTGATCACCTGGCGCACGCCTTCATCGGTGACCAACACCACGTCACCGTCGTTGACCACGGTATCGGCCGGGCCTTTGGCGATGTCGGAAAAAGCCAGGTGGGCGCGGCCGCCCTTGAGCGGATACGTGGCCTGGTTGCCCTCGACGGAAAAGCTCAGGGCCGCTCGGTCGAGGATGTTTTCCGCAAACAGGCAACGCACCAGACGGCGCATGGCGTTTTTGCGGGAGTAGGCGATCAGTGTCTTGAAGTCATCCATATCAGCGGTCTGCTCATCGAAAATTGAATGAAAAGATCAAGCGGCGGCGCTTGTCGTGTGCGGCCATTGGCGCGGGAAATAGTCGAGTGCCGAGCCGCGCAGGCCTTCCATGTAGGCCACGCTCCACTGCAGGACTTCCTCGATGTAAGGCACCTTGAGGTCGAAACGCTTGGCCATTTCCACCAGCAGCACCAGGCCGTAGGCGACGTCTTCGTTGAAGGCGCGGCTCTCGCGCTCGATCACGTAACCGGCGCGGTTGTCGGCAGCCGGCACCATCGGCGCAAGGATGTCGTTGTAGGCCTGATTGGTGCGCAGGATCGACAGCATGCTGCTCGGGTCGCGAATCTGCTCGCCGTAGGCCTCGACGATTTCCTGTTTCAGCGATTTCACCGAAGACAGGTCGATGCCCAGGCGCTGGCTGATCACCGCGCACAGTTGCTGGCTTTCCTGATCCATGCGTTCAAGGAAATAGGCGCCGAGTTCCGGGCATTCGGTCCACCAGCACATGCGCTGCGGGAAGATCTTGCGGTGCCACTGGCCGTAGGGGCCGATGAGGCCGTAGATCACCGAGCTGTGCATGATCGGGTTGCCCGGCGTCAGGGTGATCTCCAGAAAGTGCTCGAGCATCGTCACGCACGGGCCGTACAGCCGCGTGAGTATTTTTTCCAATTGGCGGCGCGCGGTTTGTGGCTCCCGGGCGTGGGTCGCGACGTACAACTGGCTTTTGCCGCCGCCCATTTTGATCGAGCGTCCCGGGGTCAATTCGAACGCCGTGTGCGGCACATCTTTCATGCCCCAGATCACCACATTCGGCCGGTCGGGCAGGGTGGCTTCGGCCAGCCAGTCGAAACCGCAAAAACCGGGAATCGCGCCGATGAACACCGGTTTGCTGGTGGTCAGGTGCGGCGCGATGTCTTTCAACGTTTGCGGGCGCGCATGGGCCGGCACGGTGATGATGACGATGTCGGCATCTTCAACCGCGGTTTTCGCGTCGCTGGTCACCCGATCCAGCCGGGCGCTCAGGGTCGAGCCGTCGGGCAGCAACGCCTGCATCGGCGTCTGGCGAGCGTGTTGTTCGATGACCTCCTGATTATGGGTGTGCATCGAAACCTGAACATTGGGTAGCTGCTTGAACAGGATGGCGTTGAGATGGCCGGTCCTGCCGCCACCACAGATGGCGACTTTCAACAGATTCATCGAGAGGCGTTCCTGTGTGAAAAGTGGGTCATGCGACGCTCAGTTGCAGCGGCGCGGAAACGGTGTCCAGCCAGTGGGTCTTGCCCAGCCAGGCGTCCAGTTGCGGGGCGATGCTCGGATCGATCAGATCGCGCTCCTGCAGCCATTGGTCGTCGAACACGGTGTGCAGGTATTTCTCGCCGCCGTCGGCGATCGGCACGACTACGTTTCCGGTCAGCACGCCTTTGTGGATCAGCTCAAGTGCCTTGAAGATCGCACCACCGGTCGAGCCGCCGACCAGCAGGGCGAAGTTGCGCGCGATGTAGCGGGCGGTTTCGAATGCCTGCGAATCGGTGACTTGCACGCCCAGATCGATGCAGCTGTAGTCGAGCACCAGACCCACGGTGTCGCCGGCCGGCGTACCGGTGCCGGATTGGTAGTACGGGTAGCCGGGGTGGCCGAAGACAATCGAACCGGCTGGTTCCACCGCGACGGTGACGGTGTCCGGGTTGTGCACTTTCAAGCCGCGTGCGATGCCGGTCATCGAACCGCCGGTGCCGACGCAACCGACGTAAGCGCCGACCACGCCTTCAGCCTGCACGATGGTTTCGCGGACGAAATCGCTGTAGCCGCCGGCATTGGCCGCATTGTCGGACTGATTCATGAACACCGCGCCGGGAATCTCGCTGGCCAGTTCGGCGGCCATCTGTTGGCGCTCGACCACCGCGACTTCATCTTCGCGATAAGTGCCTTTGACGAAACGAATGTCGGCACCGAGGGCCTTCATCACGGCGATCTTGTCTTGCGCGGCGTGGTGATCGACCACGGCGATGAAATGCAGACCAAACTCGACCGCCGCCATGGCCAGGCCAATCCCGGTATTGCCCGACGATGACTCAACCACCACGCCGCCGGGTTTCAAGCGACCGGACTTGAGCGCGGCCAGCACCATGTTGCGCGCCATGCGGTCTTTGATGCTGCCGCCGGGATTGTTCTTTTCAATCTTCAACAACAAACGCGCGTTGGTATCCGGAACATCGATGCCCAACATCGGTGTATTACCGATAAGGTCAGAGACTTTATTCAAGATCATTGCAATTGTTCCCTTTAGTAGTCAGGTGAAAACGCATAGTTACCTTCCGTACAACAGGTCGCCATCAGCCGCCGGGGCAGGGGATGGCGATGAAACTCGTTTTCCAGCAAGTCCATCTGGTAACCGGCGGTGTTGATATAAATCAATAAGTCACCGGCTTGCGGTGCCGTTGCAAAGTTGATCAGGCGATGGGTGATGACGTCATCGTCCAGGCAACTATGGCCGGCGATATAAGCCTGAGTCGGGGTGTTTGGCTGTTGTTTGGTGCTGACAAGTATTGGATCTAGCAGATATTCCGAGGCAAACCAGGTTTCGCAAGCGCTGAAACTGCTGCCCTCAACGAAGATTACAGTTTTATTGTCAGCCAATTGTTTGCTGCGCGTGACGCGAAAGATTGAAATGGCGGCTTGATCGACCAGGCTTCGGCCCGGCTCGAGTGCCAGTGTTATTTGCTGGGTCTTCAAGTAATTGGCAATCGACAAGCCGTGAGAATGCTCGGCTTCGAGTAATAACGTCAGCCATTGTGTCGCGGTCAGTTCACTGCCGTAAGGATAATAAGTGGCGGGAACTTTCTGGTTGTCATAGTGGCTCGGGTTATTGTCATTTTGCAGGAACTGAGCGTAGGTCTCAGGTTCGACATAGCGAATCGGCAAGCCGCCACCGATGTCGATCATCTGCGGATTCAAGCCCATTTCCCTGGCCGCCTCGATAAATCCGCTGACCTCACGAAAGGCTTGTGCGCGGGATTCGAATCCATAGCCGCCGAGGTGAAAATGGAAACCTTCAAAATGAAAAAGCTCAGGTTTTTCTGTCAACCGTTGCAGGCATTGCAGCAGGTCTTGCGAACCCATTCCGAATCGGCTGTTCTGACTGCTTTTTGGTCTGTAACGCAGTAAAACTCTGGTTTTCGTCGGACCTGGTTGTGGTGGGAGCACGCAATGCAGGTGATCGAATTCCTCCAGCGAATCCACACAAATCAATGAACCGGCGCTGATCAGCGCTTGATGGAAAACGGCTGTTTTGGCCGGTCCTGTGGCGCAGATTCTGGTGCCCGGCACACCTGCGCGCAGGGCAGCATTCAACTCGTGGATGCTCGACACATCGACGCCGATCCCCGAATTCGCTGCAGCGCCGAGCATACTTTGCGACTTGTTGGCCTTGGCCCCGTAGAAAATGGCATGGGGAACCTGGTATTGCTTCAATACGTTCAGCAGCGCTTGCGTGTTTAATTCAAACGCATGGGGCCAGACCAGATTTAACGGCGAGCCCTGTTGTTCCACCAAGTCTGCAAGTTTATTCGGGAACTTGTTGATAAACGTGGCAATAACCGGGTCGATCAGCGGCGTTAACATTTCCGGGTGATGAACTTTATACGGCTGTTCAACAGCAGATTTATTTGTTGTAGGCATAGTTAACCCATAGCGTCGAAAGTTGCGTCGCCATTGATAGTCCGATCATCGATCGTTATCGATGCGGGTTGTCTTTTTTTGCTCGTCAGCGTCGAGGCTTTAAACAACCGGGAGGCGGGTGCCAAGTGAAATCCGCTATTGGATCTGTAGCCATGATCGTAATAAATGGTTCACAAAATAATTGCATGAGAACCCCATTCCATAAGGTTTGTGCGGATGTATTGAATGGCCATTAGTTGCTGGCCATTGCCCTGTAGCAGCCTGTAGCTGATGTTTAAGTGACATCACTGACAGGTACTTTTGCAGATACCGATGACTTGCTTTGAAACGAGAATAGTTCCTCTTGGCGGCGTGAACAATATTGCGAACAGGAACGATTATCAAGTAAGGTTTTCAAATATTTTTCAATAAAGACCTGTTTCAGGCGAATCCATGAACGTGCATTTACACGCTCAAGGACTCGTTCGTCCCGAGATTAAAAAGTCTCTTAATTGCTTGATCAATAAGGCGTTAAGGGCTGTTGCGATAAGCCCCGGCACGGCAGGCAAATCTGCCGTTGAACGGGCCTGAAAATTTTCAAAAACCACGACGGGTTCACGTCAAAGGAGCAACGCCATGCAATCCGATCGACTCAGCCGCAAAGCGCCACTCGCGATCAGCTACCTGTTCGTGCCGGGCAACCGTCCCGAGCGTTTTTCCAAAGCCTGCGAAGCGGGCCCGGACGCGATCATTCTCGACCTCGAAGACGCCGTACATCCGGACAGCAAAGTCGCCGCCCGTGACGCCATCCAGGCGTGGCAGGAGAAAACGCCGAGCGTTGCTTGTGAGCGTTACATCCGCCTCAACAGCGTCAGCAGTTCGCTGTTTCGCCAGGACCTGAGCTGGCTCAGCGACCTGCGTTACCCCGAGCGTTGCAGCGGGATTTTCCTGCCCAAGGCCGAATGTCCCGAGACGCTGGCGCGGGCGGTCGAGCGCTTGCTGGAGTGGCAACCGAGGCTGGCGATCGTCGCGATCATCGAGACCGCCAAAGGCCTGCAGCAGGTCGAGTCGATCGCTGCGATTGCGGGCGTGGCGCGGCTGGCGTTTGGCTCGCTAGATTTCTCGCTCGATATCAACTGCAGCCAGGTGCCCGAGGCGTTTCTGTTTGCCCGCAACCGCATCGTGCTGGCGTCGCGCACGGCGGATCTGCCGTCGCCGATCGATGGCGTGACGCCGGCGATCAGCGACTTGGCGGTGGTTGCCCAAGACTCGCAATACGCGCGTTCGCTGGGCTTCGGCGCCAAGCTGTGCATCCATCCCGGGCAACTGGCGACGGTGCAGCGCGCCTTCCTGCCGGATTCGCGCCAACTGGCGTGGGCCGACCGCGTGATGCGAGCGGTGGCCACGGGCAGCCATGCGGTGCAAGTGGACGGCGAGATGGTCGACTTGCCGCTGATCGAACTCGCCCAACGCCTGCTCGATGTGGCCAGTCAGCATGCGCCGGTTGCCCGCGCCGATGCCTGCTGAATCCCCGGCGAATCAGGAGATCACCATGGACCACGGTTATCAGATTGCGCTGCGGCCACTGTGCGACGTGTTGCAGTCGGAGCAGGTCGATCCGGCCAACGTGACGCTGCTGCGCGAGTCGATTGTCCGCGCCGGGCATTGGCTGGAACCGATCATCGTCGAGCGTTCGCGCGGCATCGTGATGGACGGCAATCACCGTTTCACCGCGGCGTTGCAGCTGGGTTTGAAACGGGTGCCGTGCATCCAGCTCGACTACTCCGATCCGCGCGTCTGTGTGCGGCATTGGCAAACCGGACAAGCGTTCGAGGTGGCGCGAATTTTCACCACCATCGCCCGCGGCGAGATTTTTCCGTACAAGACCACCCGGCACGCGTTTGACCCCGCGCTGCCGGTGGTCGCGATTCCGCTGGAGCGTCTCTACGCCTGACCCTGATCGGGCGACGGAAAAAAACTTTACTGCGGGTGATACTTTTTCGCAGATCGACTGGCAATAGGAGTGATTACCATTTTCCCTCGATGAAAAGGATCCTCACGTCATGCCTGTTGTCAGTCGTCCTTGCGGTGAGCGGGTGTTAACACTCGCCGTGCGTACCGCCATGCTGAATTTCGTTTTGGTCGCAGGAAGCGCCAACGCTTGGGCCGCCAGCCCCGAGCAAACAGGCGTTGCCGCCGACCCGACTGCGAACGCCGCGCCGGACGCGCTGACCCTCGACACCACCAACGTCAACGCCCGTTACAACGGTGCGACTGCCTTGCCGGAAACCCTCGCCGGTGGTCAGGTAGCGCGCGGCGCACGGCTGGGCATGCTGGGCAACAAAGACGTGATGGACACGCCGTTCAGCGTCACCAGTTACACCGCCAAAACCCTCGCCGATCTGCAAACCGTGACCGTCGCCGATGCGCTGGAACGTGATCCTTCAGTGCGCTCGACCGGGCAGACTGGTGGTATCGTCGACTCGTTTTTCATCCGTGGCTTCCCGATTGGCGAAGGCAACCTTGGTGAGCTGGCGTTCGACGGCGTCTACGGTGTCGCGCCGAATTATCGGGTGTTCACCGACTACGCCGAGCGCGTTGAAGTGCTCAAGGGGCCGGGCGCGCTGATGTACGGCATCTCGCCGAACAGCGGCGTCGGCGGCGTGATCAACATCGTGCCCAAGCGTCCGCTGGATGAAGACCTGACCCGGTTCACCGGCACCTATGCCTCGGATTCTCAGGTCGGCGGGCACCTGGACCTGAGCCGGCGCTTCGGTTCGGAGAACCAGTTCGGCGTGCGTTTCAACGGCAACCTGCAGGGTGGCGATACCGCCGTCGATGATCAGCATCGCGACCTCGGTGTCGGCGCGATCGCCCTGGATTATCGCGGCGAGCGTCTGCGCCTGAACCTCGATTACATCAGCCAGAAAGAAAGCTGGGAGGGCGCTTCGCGGCCCTTCACCATCGCGCCGGGCGTTGATGTGCCGTCTGCGCCGAACGGCCGCACCAATCACTCGCAGGACTGGGGCTGGTCGGACACCAAAGAGCAGTCAGCGTTGCTCGGTGGCGAATATGACCTGACCGACAACGTCACCGTGTTCGCCCATGCTGGTGGCGGCAAGTCCGACGTCAAGCGCCTGTCCGACCAGGTGCCGAGAATCCTCAACGACGCCGGTGATACCAGCAACATTCCCGGCTACTACAAATTCAACGTTGATCGCTCGACGGCTGACGTCGGTATGCGTGGTGTGTTTGCCACTGGCCCGATCACTCACACCACCACGGTCATGGCGACCCGGTATCAGGATGAGCTGTCACGCGGCATCAACAACGGCACGGCCATCTTGTCGAATATCTACCACCCGATCGACAGGCCGCAGCAGTACATCAACTCGCCAAAGGTGTTGCGCGTTTCCGAATCGGAGCTGTCCGGCGTGGCGTTGACCGACACAATGTCGATGCTCGATGACCGCTTCCAGTTGACCCTCGGCGTGCGTCGTCAGGACATCGAATCGCGTAACTACAACGCGGCCGGTGCGGTCAGTTCGAAATACAAGGACAACGCCACGAGCCCGCTGGTCGGCGTGGTGGTCAAGCCTTGGCAAGACGTTTCGCTCTACTACAATTATGTCGAAGGCTTGAGCAAGGGCGACATCGCCCCGGGCACGGCGGCCAATGCCGGCGAAACCTTCGCCCCGTACGAATCCAAGCAGCATGAGATTGGCGTCAAGTACGAGCACGGTACGTTCATGACCACGCTGGCGTTGTTCCAGATCGAGAAGCCGAGCGGTGAAGTCGGTGCCGACAACGTGTTCTCTGTGCAGGCCGAACAACGCAACCGTGGTGTCGAGTTGAGCATGTTCGGCGAAGTGGCCCCGGGCACTCGCCTGATGGGCGGCGTGACCGTGCTCGACGGTGAACTGACCGATTCGGCGACCCAGGCCAACCGTGGCAACAAACCGGTTGGCGTGCCGGACGTGCAAGCCAACCTCTGGGCCGAATGGGACACGCCATGGCTTGAAGGCTTCACCCTCACCGGCGGGGCGATCTACACCGACAGCCAGTACGTCAACCAGGCCAACACTCAGGAGCTGGATGCCTGGACCCGCGTCGACGCCGGCGCGCGTTATGCGACCAAAATCGAAGGCCGGCCAACGACGTTCCGCGCCACCGTGCAGAACGTCTTCGATCGTGAGTACTGGTCGGGCGTGGCGTCCTACGGCGCGTTCTCTCCAGGTTACCCGCGGACCTTGCAGCTGTCGGCCACGGTCGATTTCTGATGTGAACGGGCAGGGCGTAACGGTCGCCAACGGCGGTTACCGATTTTCCTTCTATATATAGCTTCACGATCACGTTGGCTGTCCGAGACGTGGTCCGGCAGGCTGGCAGCAATTGCTGTCCGCCTGAACCTTTCAGAAAAGGAGTATTCGCCATGTTTAATCACTCAGGCGTGGGGGCGGTAAACGCGCCGTTGGCTTTTCGGACAGCGAACAACCCATTGGCCTTTGAGTGTGATCGCAGCGCCAATGCGCATATTCGCGAACTGCTGCGCCACTTTGGGCTGCGCACCAGCCTGATCCGCTTCAAAGTCATCAATGCACTGGTGGTGGCCGGCCGCGACGGGCATGGGATCGGGGTGAATGGCGTGCATGCGTTTGTCGAGTCTTCATCGCCCGAGCTGTCGTTCGTCAGTGTGCGTGAAGTGCTCAAGCGTCTGGGTGAAGAGGGGCTGATCGTGCTTGGCAGTGACAAGACCTACCGATTTTCCTCTGCGGCCATGGAATTGCTGCAGCTACAGAGCCCCCGTGTATTTCACGGCGGCGGCCGCTCGCGAGGGCACGTTCAGCGTGCGTAATAAAGAAGACACATGAATGCGCACCGTGAACGGGGAGATCTCCAGTTCGCGGGCGATTTCCTTGTTGGTTTTGCCTTGGGCAATCAAGCGCAGTACGTCTTGCTGACGAGGCGTGAGAGCGGCGCCGGTTTCCAGCGGCAGCAGGCCTGACGGCGCGAACTTCACCAGTACTTCACCTTCGCGAATTGCCAGAATTGCCTGACCGATTTCGTCCGGAGCGATGTTTTTGCCGATAAAACCGTCGATACCGGCGGCCATGACTTCGCTGATCAGCGACTCATCATCGACCATCGACACCACAATCAGCGTGGTACGGGGTAAGCGTCGACGCAGTTCGGCGAGCTGGCTTACACACGTGAGCCCAGGAAAACGCAAATCAAGCATCAGCGTGTCCGGCACATCACCCAAAGGCAGCAGCGCCAGCACGGCGTCGAGATCGCCGGCTTCGTCGATAACGGCCTCGGGCAGCAACCGCTGAACCGTGCGCAGCATCGCTTCGCGAAACAGCGGGTGATCGTCGGCTATGATAATTCGGCAGGTCATGGCATGACCCTCCCTGGGTCAGGCGTTACTCAAGGCTTGCACCTTAGCACCGGGCGCGAAGTTTGCCTGTAGGCTGATTCGGAAACTGACGATTGCCGCACAAGGACGTTTAACCATGAAGTTCGAGAAAAACACCGAACTCGACCAGGCCAACCTGCGCATCATCATCGCCAGTATTGCCGTGGTTTACATGCTCATACTGGGTTTTTTGCCAGGCCAGCGCTTCGATACCTATCTGCCCGTTGTCACCTACATCATCCTGTTTTTGCTGGCCTCGATCGGTTTGCGTCAGGCGATTGCGCGCTGGCCGGGGCATTACCCGGCGCGGCGGATTTTTTCCATGGTCCACGATTACACCGGCACCTGTTTCGGTCTGGTGGTCGGTGGCGAGGCGGCGTTGCCACTGTATGCGGTGATTATCTGGGTCAACCTTGGTAACGGCATGCGCTATGGCTCGCGTTATCTGGCGATTGCCACGGTGCTGGCCTTGCTGGCATTGCTGTGTGTTTATCGCCTGACCCCGGTGTGGCAGGCACAGCCGTTTATGGTGTTGATGCTGATGATCACCAGCACGGTGATCCCGTTTTATGCGCACTTGCTGCTGGAGCGTACGCGCAAGGCCTCCGAAGAAGCGGTGGCGGCGAATCTGGAAAAGTCGCGGTTTCTCGCCCAGGCCAGTCATGATCTGCGCCAGCCGATTCACTCCATCGGTCTGTTTACCGCTTGCCTGCGGGAGTCGCGGTTGGGCGATGAGGAGCGACGTCTGGTCGATAACATCGACCGATCGCTGCTCAACGTCTCGCAACTGTTCCGCTCGATTCTCGATCTGTACACCCTCGATAACGGCCGGGTTCTGCCCAAACTGCAAACCTTCAATTTAGGTGAATGGCTCGCAGATCTGATTCGCCAGAACGCCGAAGCGGCACGTTGGGCTGGAGTGGAGTTGCGTTTTCGCCCCTGTGAGTATTGGGTGCAAACCGATCCGGCGTTGCTGGCGACCATGGTGCAGAACGTGCTATCCAACTGCTTCAAATATGGTGCGCATCGGCCGGTGCTGATCGGTGTGCGCCGGCGCGGGGCAGGGCTGACCATCGTGATTTATGACCGCGGCAACGGTATCGCCGAAGAACATCTGGCCAAGGTGTTCGAAGAGTTTTATCGGGTGCGCCAGGTACGCGACAAGGATGTCGAAGGCGTCGGGTTGGGGCTGTCGATCGTCAAGCGTCTGGGCGAGTTGATCGGTGTCGGCGTTGCCCTGCGTTCGCAACTTGGGCGGGGTACGGCGGTGACTTTGTACGGCTTGCCCATCACCGCGCCGCCGCAGGTAACGGTCAATCGTGATGAAGCACGTCAGGTCGGTTTGCTGACCGGGTTGAAGGTGTGTCTGGTGGAGGATGATCGCAACGTATTGCTCGCGACTTCGGCGTTATTGGAGCGTTGGGGCTGTGTGGTTCAGGCCGAGTTGACGGCTCAGGACCTGGTCACCGATTGCGACATCATCGTCGCCGACTATGACCTCGGCACTCATGCCACCGGCATTGAATGCATCGACGATGTGCGTCAACAGCGGGGCTGGGCAGTGCCGGCAATGATCATCACTGGACATGACGTCGAAAAAATCCAGGCCGCCCTGCATGACCGCCACATCGCGATCTTGTCCAAGCCGGTGCGCCCGGCCGAACTGCGCGCGACGTTGCGAACCTTGCGCGACCGCCGACCGCAAATCCAACCCCTGTAGGAGCTGCGGCACGCTGCGATCTTTTGATCTTCTTTTTCAGGGTCAGGATCAAAATCAAAAGATCGCAGCCTCGTTGCACTCGACAGCTCCTACAAGTTAATGCGTGCTCAGCGCTTGCACAGGTAATCCTGAGTGATGGTGGTTTGCAGGCAGTTGTACTGGCCCATGGTGCGGCAGATGTTTTTTTCGGAGCCGGTGACCTCGGCGTTTTTGTAGCCCCAGGTCTTGCAGCGTTGCGCGGCGACAGTCATGCCTTGTTCGGCGCTGGTCTGGCCGCTTTCGAACTGGCCCAGTTCATAGGAAACCTGGACGACGCCATCGTTTTTGCTGCCGCCGGTGGCTTCCCATTGTTTCGGCGTGGCGCAGCCAGTGAGGAACAAGGCGCTGAGGGTGAGTGTTGCGATCAGGGATTTCATGGTGTTTCTTCCTTGGTGTTGTTCTGATTTCCAGGCACAACGATCCCGCACGCTGCGAACAGGCAACGTTGAGGAACATCGAGGGGTGCGGGGGAATATAGCGCCAGCGGACAGGGCGGTCGATTAGCACAAATGTGCTAGTGCAGTGGGGGATCGACGGCCGTTAGGCACTTCTCTTCCTGCCCGATTCGGGCAAAGCTCGAATCAGTCTAAAAACTCTGATTCATGTCGACGAGCCTTTGCTAGGCTCAAAGATGTAGGCGAAGACGCAGACTGATGCGCAATCGGATAGCAAGGGGGCGTGGGGCGCGCTCCGAAAGGTACACGGTTAGAAAGATCTCCGCGCTGAGATCCAGCCCTTATGCCGTGTGAAGCAGCCGAGGCCGTACCTTTTCAATTTGGCCCGGTACTGTGGGAAGCCCGATAAACCTTGTAAGCCAGAGACCAGCACTGGCCGCCTACTCGAACATCAAAGCCCGCTTTATGCGGGCTTTGTCGTTCCTGCAAGGTCAGATCGATTGCAGCGCCTGCGCCAGATCGGCGCGCAAGTCTTCGACGTCTTCAACGCCAACCGACAGGCGCACCAGACCGTCGCCAATGCCCAGTTTGGCGCGGGTATCCGCCGGAATCGTCGCATGGGTCATGATCGCCGGGTGCTCGATCAGGCTTTCCACGCCACCGAGACTTTCCGCCAATGCGAAGATCTTCACGTTCTCAAGGAAGCGCCGCGCGCCCGCCAGATCACTGTTCAGATCCACGGAAATCATCCCGCCGAAACCGCGCATCTGGCGCTTGGCCAACTCATGCTGCGGGTGCGACTCAAGGCCCGGATAGTAGACGCGTTTGACCTGCGGCTGCTGCTCCAGCCACTGCGCCAGATCCAGTGCGTTGCTGCAATGACGCTCCATGCGCAGCGCCAAAGTCTTCACCCCGCGCAGGGTGAGAAATGCATCGAACGGCCCGGCAATCGCACCGACGGCGTTCTGCAAGAAGCCCAGCTTCTCGGCCAGTTCTTCGTTCTGGCCGACCACGGCGATGCCGCCGATCACGTCGGAGTGACCGTTCAGGTACTTGGTGGTCGAGTGCAGCACGATGTCGAAACCCAACTCCAGCGGCCGCTGGATATACGGGCTGGCAAAGGTGTTGTCGGCCACGCTGATGATCCCGCGAGCGCGGCAGATACGGGCGATAGCGGCGAGGTCCGACAGGCTCAACAGCGGGTTGGTCGGTGACTCGACAATCACCAGGCGTGTGTCGTCCTGCAGCGCCGCTTCGAACGCCGCCAGGTCAGTCAGATCGACGTAGCTGAAACGGTGTCCGGCACTGCGCTGACGAACCTTGTCGAACAGGCGGAACGTGCCGCCGTACAAGTCATTGCCGGAGATCACGTGCGAACCGGCATCGATCAGTTCCAGCACCGTGGAAATCGTCGCCAGCCCGGAAGCGAACGCGAATGCGCGGGTGCCACCTTCAAGGTCCGCCACGCAACGCTCCAGGGCAAAACGCGTCGGGTTGTGCGAGCGGCCGTAATCGAAACCCTTGTGCACGCCGGGGCTGTCTTGCAGGTAGGTGGAGTTGGCGTAGATCGGCGGCATCAGCGCGCCGGTGGTCGGGTCCGGCGTCTGCCCGGCGTGGATCACCCGGGTCGCGAAGCCTTGGGATTTATCGTCGTGCTGACTCATGCGAGGGATCTCCGTAATTGGTTGAGCATGTCGGTGCGGGTGATCAGGCCATGGAAGCCCGATGCATCGGCAATGATCGCGACGAGGCCACGGCTGAGCACCGCTTCCAGCTCGGCAAGGCTGGCGCCGGGTGCGAGGGTTTGCAGCTTGTCGGTCATCACGCTGGCCACCGATTGGCTGAAGCGCGCGGCGTCTTCGTGCACCGGCAGCAGGATGTCGGATTCGTCGATCACGCCGACCAGTTGCTTGCCTTCCACCAGCACCGGCAATTGCGAAACATCCGCAAGGCGCATGCGCTGGAACGCGGTCAGCAACGTGTCGTCAGGGCCGACGCTGATCACGCGGCCGTCCTCGAAACGCCGGGCGATCAGGTCGCGCAAGTCGCCGTAGCCCTTGCGCTGCAACAGGCCCTGATCGGTCATCCACTGGTCGTTGTAGACCTTCGACAGGTAGCGCGTGCCGGTGTCGCAGACGAAGCTGACCACGCGTTTCGGCTCGGTCTGTTCACGGCAATAGCGCAGCGCCGCCGCGAGCAGGGTGCCGGTCGAGGAGCCGCCGAGAATGCCTTCGGCCTTGAGCAACTGGCGGGCGTGAGCGAAGCTTTCTTCATCGCTGATCGAGTAGGCGTGGCGCACGCTGGAGAGGTCGGTAATCGATGGAATAAAGTCTTCACCAATGCCTTCCACCGCCCATGAACCCGGCGTTGGCAGGGAGCCGTCGCGGCTGTATTGCGCCATCACCGAGCCGACCGGGTCGGCCAGAACCATTTCCAGGTCCGGCTGCACACGCTTGAAGAAGCGACTCAGGCCGGTCAGCGTACCGGCCGAACCGACACCGACGACGATGGCGTCCAGATCATGTTCGGTCTGCGCCCAGATTTCCGGCGCGGTGCTGCATTCGTGGGCCAGCGGGTTGGCCGGGTTATTGAACTGGTCGGCGAAAAATGCGCCGGGAATGTCTTTCGCCAAACGGGCGGCGACGTCCTGGTAATACTCGGGATGGCCCTTGCCGACGTCGGAGCGGGTGATGTGCACCTCGGCGCCCATGGCCTTCAAGTGCAGGACTTTCTCGGTGGACATTTTGTCCGGTACCACCAGCACCACGCGATAACCTTTGGCGCGGCCAACCAGTGCCAGGCCCAGGCCGGTGTTGCCGGCGGTGGCCTCAACGATGGTGCCTCCGGGTTGCAGACGACCATCACGCTCGGCGGCGTCGATCATCGCCAGACCGATGCGGTCCTTGATCGAACCACCGGGGTTCTGCGATTCAAGTTTGAGAAACAGCGTGCAAGGCCCGGTGTCGAAGCGGGTGACTTGCACCAGTGGAGTATTGCCGATCAGCCCAAGTACGGCAGGGCGTGATTCCTTTGACATTTCTTCACCTCTTAGTGGTGTTGATCGCGTTCCAATCGCGGGGAAAAGACTCGCGTGCAACATAGGCTCAGACATCAGCTGTCGCAACCTTTAGTCGGTCGCCAATTCAGCCATTTCGATCTAACGATAGATCGAAATCAAAGACCTGCCGGGGTGCTTTCGGATGCGTTTATACGGAGGCGTCATCGAGTTTTCAAAGGGCGTCTTCATGGCGACGAACAGCTTGAATTGCCGAGAAATTTCCTGCCGCAAAAACCGCTCAACCGTCGTCCGCGCGCTCAACTCTGCAATGTCTTCAGGTGACAGGCTGCGATGATTCGATCATGAGGGAAACTCGTGTTGATCAAGATTAAATTGAGTTTGTCTCACTAGCGACCGATGCCGACAATGGCCGCCATCAACAGGACATTGGAGTTGTTTGTTATGGCACTGGCCCATTCCCTTGGATTTCCGCGCATCGGTCGCGACCGCGAACTGAAGAAAGCGCAAGAGGCGTTCTGGAAAGGAGAACTGAACGAGGCCGGCCTGCGTGATGTTGGCCGTGAGCTGCGCAAGGCCCACTGGGACCTGCAGAAAAACGCCGGTATAGAGCTGCTGCCGGTTGGCGATTTCGCTTGGTATGACCAGGTGCTGACGCACTCGCTGATGTTCGGCGTCATCCCCGAGCGCTTCCGCCCGCACGATGGCAAAGCCACTCTGCAGACCCTGTTCGGCATGGCTCGTGGCGTCAGCGACAGCTGCTGCGGCGGTGCGCACGCTCAGGAAATGACCAAGTGGTTCGACACCAACTATCACTATCTCGTCCCTGAATTCAGTGCTGATCAACGGTTCCAGTTGGGCTGGGATCAGCTCTTCGAAGAAGTCGAAGAAGCCCGCGCACTTGGCCATAACGTCAAACCGGTGATCATCGGCCCGCTGACGTATCTGTGGCTGGGCAAGGCCAAAGGTGCCGAGTTCGACAAGCTGGAATTGCTTGATCGTTTGCTGCCGCTGTATGGGCAGATATTCGCGCGTCTTGCCGCCCAAGGCGTCGAGTGGGTGCAGATCGACGAGCCGATTCTGGTGCTCGACCTGCCGCAGGAGTGGAAGAACGCTTTCGAGCGTGCCTACAACCAGATCCAGCGCGATCCGCTGAAAAAACTGCTCGCTACTTACTTTGGTGGTCTGGAAGAAAATCTTGGTCTGGCGGCGAACCTGCCGGTCGACGGTTTGCACATTGATCTGGTGCGCGCGCCGGAGCAGTACCCGACCATTCTTGATCGTCTGCCGGCTTATAAAGTGTTGTCCTTGGGCGTGGTCAATGGCCGTAACGTCTGGCGCTGCGATCTGGAAAATGCCTTGGCGACGTTGCAGCATGCCCATGAGCGTCTGGGTGATCGCTTGTGGGTGGCGCCGTCCTGTTCGCTGCTGCACAGCCCGGTGGATCTGGGTCGTGAAGACAAGCTCGATGCCGAGTTGAAAAGCTGGTTGGCCTTCGCTGTGCAAAAGTGCGAAGAAGTCGCGGTTCTGGCGCATGCCGTCAATGAGCCTGAGGCGCCGAAAGTGCTGCGTGCCCTGACCGAAAGCCGTTCGGTGCAGGCCGCTCGCGCTGCTTCGCCACGCATTCACAAACCTGCGGTTCAAGCCCGGGTTGCGGCGATCACGGCCAAGGACAGCCAGCGTCAGTCGCTGTTCGCCCAGCGCATTGCCAAGCAACGCGCGGGGCTGGATCTGCCGTTATTCCCGACCACGACGATCGGCTCGTTTCCGCAAACCGCGTCGATCCGTCTCGCTCGGCAGTCGTTCAAACAAGGCAAGTTGAGCGAAGCCGAATACACCGAGGCCATGCACAGCGAGATCCGTCACGCGGTGGAAATCCAGGAGCGTCTGGGCCTGGATGTGCTGGTGCACGGTGAGGCCGAGCGCAACGACATGGTCGAGTACTTTGCCGAGCAACTGGATGGCTACGTATTCACCCGTTTTGGCTGGGTGCAGAGCTACGGTTCGCGCTGCGTTAAACCGGCGGTGATCTTCGGCGACCTCAGCCGTCCGAAAGCCATGACGGTCGAGTGGATCCGCTATGCCCAAGGGCTGACCGACAAGGTCATGAAAGGCATGCTGACCGGCCCGGTGACCATGCTGATGTGGTCGTTCCCCCGTGAGGACGTCAGCCGTGAAGTGCAGGCGCGGCAACTGGCGCTGGCGATTCGCGACGAAGTGGTGGATCTGGAAGCCGCCGGCATCAAGATCGTGCAGATCGACGAAGCGGCGTTCCGTGAAGGTCTGCCGTTGCGTCAGGCGCAGTGGCAGCCTTATCTGGACTGGGCGGCGGAAGTGTTCCGCCTGTGCGCCTCCGGTGTGCGCGACGAAACGCAGATCCACACGCACATGTGCTACAGCGAGTTCAACGATGTGATCGAGTCCATCGCGGCGATGGATGCCGACGTGATCACCATCGAAACCTCGCGTTCGGACATGGAATTGCTGGAGGCCTTCGAAGCCTTCGCTTACCCGAACGACATCGGCCCGGGCGTTTATGACATCCACTCGCCACGCATCCCGGATGCGTCGGAGATGGCAAATCTGCTGCGCAAGGCTGCCAAGCGGATTCCGGCCGAGCGGCTATGGGTCAACCCGGATTGCGGTTTGAAAACCCGTGGCTGGCCGGAGACGGAAGCGGCGCTGGTGCACATGGTTACTGCCGCCCGGCAATTGCGGAAAGAGCTGGCCTGACACCTACAGCTGGAATTCACACAATCCCCTGTAGGAGTGAGCCTGCTCGCGATGGCGTCGTATCAGTCACTTATGAGTTGACTGACACACCGCTATCGCGAGCAGGCTCACTCCTACAGGGGTTGTGTATGTATTTTCAGAAACGGGAATTCTCATGGCATCGCCGAAAAGCTGTTGCTACTGTGCCCTGCCGCATCCCAGGTATTTGCCGCTACATGAGTGATCAACCCGTTATCCAGACCGTGTCCGACGCAGACATTCCTGAAGTTCTGGATTTTGTTCTAAAGGCCCGTGCCGAGCTTTTCCCCAAGCTCAGCGCGACCGGCATGCCTGACGATCTGGCGCGTTTTGCCGAGGTTTATCTGCGTGGGGCAGGGCGCTTTCTGATCGCTCGCCATGAAGGACAAATCGTCGCGTCCATCGGCTATCTCCCTTACGACCGGCGCTTCCCGCACTTGCCCTATCCGGACCTTGAAGTAGTGGAAATCGTCCGTCTGTTTGTCCTGCCATCGCAGCGCCGCTCAGGGTTGGCCGCGGCGATATATCGATCACTCAAAGACCTGGCACTCGCCGACGGAGTCGAGGTGATCTACCTGCACACCCATCCGTTTCTGCCGGGGGCCATCGCGTTCTGGCAACGGCAGGGTTTCGAGATTATTGACGTCGACGCTGACCCGGTGTGGCAGACCACTCACATGCACAACGTCATGAGTGGAATCTGAGAATCTGCGCCCCATCGAACGGGTCCGTCAGATAGTGCGCCCTGACCCCGAACGTCTCCTGTAACCGCTGCGGTGTCAGCACTTCCAGCGGCGCGCCCAGCGCCACCAGTCGCCCGCGCTCCAGCACCGCCAGACGATCGCATTTCAACGCCTGATTAAGATCATGCAAGGCGATCAGCGTGGTCACCGGCAACGCCTGCACCACATTGAGAATGGTCAGCTGATGCTGAATGTCGAGGTGGTTGGCTGGCTCGTCGAGCAAGAGGATTTGTGGCCGCTGCGCCAATGCCCGAGCAATGTGCACCCGCTGCCGCTCGCCGCCGGACAGACTGCGCCAGAGACGGGTGCGCAGGTGCATCGCGTCAACGTCAGTCAACGCCTGCTCGACGATGGCGTCGTCCACCTGCGACCACGGTTGCAGCGCCGACAGCCAGGGTGTGCGCCCCAACGCCACCGCATCGAACACGCGAATGCCGTCGTCGGTGTCGGCCTGTTGTTCGACCACCGCCAGCTTTTGCGCAATGCTGCGCCGGGCCATTTTGCCCAGGCGCTGACCTTCGAGCAGCACCTCGCCAGCGCTCGGCTCACGCAGCCCGGCCAGCAGTTTGAGCAGAGTGGATTTGCCGGATCCATTCGGCCCGACGATGCCGAGGGTTTCGCCGCGCTGAACTTCAAGGCTGACACCGTTGAGCAACTCGGCGCCGCGCACCTTGAAGGTCAACCCGGAACAACTCAGAACACTGCTCATCGTGCAGATCTCCGGCCCACCAGAATCAGGGCAAATACCGGCGCACCGACCAGTGCAGTAATCACCCCGACTGGAATCACCTGACCCTTGATCAGCGTGCGCGACAGCACATCAGCGGCAATCAGAAACACCGCGCCGCCCAACGCACTGGCCGGCAGCAGGCGTGCATGACCGGTGCCGAGCAACAGCCGCGCGGCGTGGGGAATCACCAACCCGACAAAACCGATCGAACCGACAATCGACACCATCACCGCCGTCACCAGCGCCGCGCAGCCAATCAGCAGAATCTGCACACGTCGCACCGGAATGCCGAGGGATGCCGCCGAGTCCGCGCCAAAGGTAAACGCATCCAGCGCCCGGCGATGCCACAGACACACGACCAGTCCCAACACGGCCACCGGCACCGCCAGCCACACCGACGGCCAGCGCACGCCGCCGAGATTGCCCAAGAGCCAGAACATGATCCCGCGTGCCTGTTCAGAGCTGGCCGAGCGGGTGATCAAAAACGCAGTGAGCGCATTGAACAGTTGCGAACCGGCGATCCCCGCGAGAATGATTTGCCCGGTACCGCTGGCCGAACCGCTGACCCGCGCCAGCAGAATCACCAGCACGAACGCCGTGACCGCGCCGGCGAAGGCACCGACTGACAGCGAGATCATCCCTGCGCCAACCCCGAGCAGCGCCACCATCACCGCTCCGGTCGAGGCGCCGGCAGAAATCCCCAGCAGATACGGATCGGCCAACGGGTTGCGCAACAGCGACTGCAAAATCACCCCGCACGTCGCCAGACCGGCACCGCACGCCGCCGCGACCAGTGCGCGGGTAAGTCGGTAGTTCCAGACGATGCCTTCATCGATAGGATCCAGCGCGTATCCGGCGCCCCACAATTTGTTCGCCAGCACTTGCATGACCACGCCCGGCTCAATCGAGGTCTCACCAATGGCCACGCCAGCAACCACTGCAATCAACAGCGTCGCCAAGGCCAGCAACGTACGGATCAGGCTGGCACTCATTGCGACAGGTCATAGCCGTTGATGGCCGTGGCCAGTTGCTCGATGCCGTCGAACATGCGCAGGCTGGCCTGCATGGCCATGGCGTCAAGAATGATGATGCGGTTGTGTTTCACCGCGTCCATATTGCGCGTCACCGGGTCGCTGCGCAGGAAGGCGAGTTTCTTTTCATAGTCGTCAGCGGGGAAGCGCTGACGGTCCATGCGCGCGATGACGAGGAAGGTCGGATTGGCTTTGGCGATGGTTTCCCAGCCGACCGTTGGCCACTCTTCATCGGACTGCACGACGTTGCGCACGCCGAGGGTGTCGAGCATGAAATCAGGAATGCCTTTATGTCCGGCCACGAACGGCTCGATGTCCATTTCGGCGCTGGAAAACCAGACCAGCGCGCTGGCATCCTTCAGCCGTTTGCCCTGGGCGGTGGCAATCGATTTGGCGAGGCTGGCCTTGAGTTGGTCGTTGAGCTGCTGGCCACGCTCCTGCACATCAAAGATCTGCGCCAGTTGGCTCACGCTTTTGTAAATCGTCTCGATGCGAAACGGTGCCAGTCGCGTACCGTCGGCGCCGACCAAGTTGTCCTTGGCTTCGCAATCGGAGGGCAGCAGGTAGGTCGGAATCTTCAGCTCATGAAATTGCTCGCGGGTGCCGACCGCGCCTTGCGGGCCGACCATCCATTCCAGCTCCACGGCGACCAGTTCCGGGCGCTTGCCGATCACCGATTCGAAACTCGGTTCGTTGTCAGCCAGACGCTCGATCTTGTCGTTCTGCGCCTTGTACTTGTCCAGCACGTTGTTGAACCACAGCGACGTGCCGACGACTTTGTCGCCCAGGCCCATGGCGTAGAGCATTTCCGTGCCGGCCTGGCCGATGGTCACGGTGCGCGTCGGGGCGTGCTGGAAGGTCAGGCTGCTGCCGCAGTTTTCGACGGTCAGTGGATAGACAGTCGAGGCCGCCTGCGCCATGGCGCCAAGGGTCAGGCCGGTGATGAGGGTGGCGATGCGGGGCAGCAGCATGGGGCAGTCTCCGAGGGAACCGTACGGGGAGCGGGAGAGTACGGTCTGGAAACACACCATCGAACGCGGTCAGGAAAACAGCGCAAGGCCGGGCAGCCAACGAAGACGCGCACGGCACGATGTCCTTCCCGGACACCCCGCCGGTTAGTAATCACTGTGCCGGCAGGTCTCCTGACTGATGCGTCATCGCCTTGCTCCAGCCTTCCCGGGATTTACCCAGTGGCAGTCGTGGAGCAGGCTCGGCACCTACAGTTGCGGGGGCAGTTCCGATCAATGCTGTGCAAGCACCTCGGATTCCCTATTAGTCCCCTTCGGGAACCGACGGCGGCATGGTAGTCGATCGAGCCGCTGAAGGGGAGACGAATCTGCCGTGGCGAGGATCAGTGTTGGCTCATCAAACCGTGCAACACGCCCAGACGCAGGCCCGGTTCGGAGGGCAGCATTTGTGCAATGCCGAACACTTTGAATGCCGCGAGCATCAACACCAGACCGCCGGGCAGAATGCTCTGGCGGTGTGGTTGCAGACCGGCGAGCTTGAGCTGTTGCACGTTGTTCACTTTCAGCAAAAGCAGCGACAGGCGCAGCAGCCCGCCATAGGTGATGCCGTCCTGACCGAAGTCGTTGAGGCGATTGGCCTTGAGCACTTTGGCGAGCATGCGCGCAGTGCCGGACGAACCGATGGTTTGCTGCCAGCCCTGCGCACGGTAGCGCCGGGCAACCTTTTCAAACTGCAGGATGGCGAAGCGTTCGGCCTCCTGTAGCGCGCCGGCAGACACGTCACCGCCACGAAAGAAGCGCGTGCTCAAGGTGCCGCTGCCGATGGCAATACTTTCGGTGAGCAATGGTTGTGAGCCTTGGCCGAGGATCAGCTCGGTGGAGCCGCCGCCGATGTCGACTACCAGGCGCAGGTCTTCAGCGCTCGGCAAGGCATGGGTCACGCCGGCGTAGACCAGCCGCGCCTCTTCATGGCCGCAAATGACGTCGATGGGAAAGCCCAGATGCCGCTCTGCACTGGCGAGAAACAGTTGCGCATTGTCGGCCTCGCGCACTGCGCTGGTTGCCACCGCACGGACTCGGCCGGCCTCGAAGCCGCGCAGCTTTTTGCCGAACCGCGCCAACGCCTGCCAGCCGCGATCCAGTGCCAACGCATCCAGCGCGCCACCGTCAAAACCTTCAGCGAGGCGCACCGGTTCACGCAGGGTTTTCACTTCCTGAATCTGCAAGCCTTTGCGGCTGCGCACCGACTGGCCGATCATCAGGCGAAAGGCATTCGAACCCAGGTCGATGGCGGCAAACAGCGAGGCGTCGTCTTTCATGGGAGTCCTTGCAGAGCGTCCGTCGCGAGGCTCAAGACGGTTTGCGAGGATTCTGCCGTGATCTTGATGACATCCTGATGACGGGGCAGGGGCGGTTCAATGAATTTAGGGCTGTCATGACACTGTCATTATCCGGCGTCTATGCTGAGGCCAATACATCGCGTGTTCTTAAAGTTTTTGCTGCCGGTTTTGGCAGCTTTTTTTTGCCCGCGATTTGGCTGTTGATCGTTCCCACGCTCCGCGTGGTAATGCCTCTAGGGACGCTCCGCGTCCAGTGACGCGGAGCGTCACGGGCTGCATTCCCACGCAGAGCGTGGGAACGATCAGGGGTAGGGGTTACTCAGCAGGCTTGTGGGGTTTCGCCCCGGGCCAGACGCGCATTGATGTCTTCGATCACTTCAGGCAACTCGGCGATGGTGTCGATCAGATAATGCGGGCGCGAAGGCGCGAACATCTTGCCGATCCGCGCACGTTCTTCCGCCAGTCGATCCGACGGCAATGCCTTGTATTGCTCATAGGTCAGGCCCAGCGCGTTGCCGGAACAGGTCAGCGCCACCGTCCACATGCCTGCACTGCGCCCTTCGAGAATCCCCGGCCAGGTGTCGTCAACCTTGACGCACGCGGCCACGTCATCGATGCCCAGAGCAATCACGTTAGCCAAGGCCTGCGCCGGATAGGGCCGGCCATTCGGCACCTCATCGGTGGCGACGACATGGTCAGCGACGTAGCCATTTTCCCGCGCCAGTTCGACAACCTTGGCCATCACCACCGCTGGATAACCCGAGCACGAACCGATTTTCAACCCCTTGTCGCGCAACGCCGCAATCGCTTCGAGCGCACCCGGAATCAACGTAGAATGCAGGGCGATTTTCTCGATTTGCAACGGCATGAAGCGCTCGTAGATCGCCGTGACATCGTCGTCACTCGGCAAGCGATCAAACGCTGCACGATAACGCTCGGCAATCTGCGGCAGGTTGCACAGGGTGCGGATGTGATCCCACTTGCCCATGCCCATCGGCCCGCGCGCTTCTTCCAGCGACACGGCGACGCCGAACTCGGCAAAGGCCTCGACGAATATCTGCGTCGGTGCAAACGAGCCGAAATCGACAACGGTGCCGGCCCAGTCAAGGATCGCGGCTTGCAGGTGAGTCGGTTGTTGGTACTGCATGGTCAATCTCCGTTTTCAGGTAAGCGTGGGCCGTCCCTCGGCAATGAGGTAGGCGGTCAAGGGGCAGTGCTGATCAGGTCAGCGGTGGATTTGCATCAAACAGTTCGGCAATCACTGGCCGGTTCCGACGGATGCCGAGGCAGCACAAGTGGTATTCGATAAAGAACGGGTGGTCGACAAACGTAATGGGCGTGGTGCCCGGGGTTTCGGCGTACTCGACGGCCGAGACGAAACCGATGCCGATGCCTTTGACGATGGCGTGCACGATGGCTTCGCGGCTGTTGAGTTGCATGACGCAATCGAGCTCGATATCGAGGCGCTTGCAGCTTTCTTCCACCAGTTGCCGGGTGCGCGCGCTGGATTCGCGCATCACCCATTTTTCGCCGCTGATTTCACTGATGTGAACCTGCGCCTGGCGGGCCCACGGATGGTCATCGCGGACCACGGCGATGATCGGATAACGGTGATACAGCCGCGTGTGGAAGCGCTCATCGAATTCCGACAAGGCCAGGATCGCCACATCGATATCGAAGTTGAACAACCGCGCCAGGGTGTCCTTTTCCGAAGAAAATGAAGTTTCCAGTTCTATATCCGGGTGGCGCTGCATCAGCTCATACGTCAGGTTCATCGCAATCGGCGGTGACACCGCGCCGAGGCGCAACATGCCGGTCTTGCGCTGCTTGAAGCTCTGCAACAGTTGCACGGCTTCATCCTCCTGACCGAACAGGCCCTGGGTGATGGCGTAGAGCTTGTGTCCGGCGGCGCTCATTTCGATGTAGCGGCCACGCCGATGGAACAGCTCCACCGAGAAAGTGTTCTCCAGTGCGTTGACCTGCTCGCTGACGGTCGGCTGGCCGACGCTGAGGTACTCGGCTGCGAGAGTGAAACTGCCGGTTTTGGCCACCGCATGAAACGAACGCAACCACTTGTGATACTGGTACATGCAAGCCCCGTCAGCGTCGAATGGACAATGCCACTGCCGCACTGCACAGGCAGGCGCTGGTGACCACTATGAAGATCAGAGACGTATTTGCCGTGGTGTCAAGCAGACGCCCGATCAGTGGCTCGGCCAATCCGGCGAACAGGTACGAGGAAAAGTTCATGATTCCGGTCGCTGTACCGGCGCGTTTTGCCCCCACCAGATCGGGGCACAGCGCCCAGAAACTCGAGGCCGGGCCGTAGACGAAGAAGCCGCAAAGGAACAGTGCCACCAGGCCGATGACACTGTGCGGCGGCAGGCTCCACATCCACAGGCTGGTGGCGGCGCCGAGGAACATATAGAGCATGATCGCCAGATACCGCTTGGAGCCGAACAGTTTGTCCGACACCCAGCCGTTGCTCAGTGCACCGACCGCCATGCCGACGGGGAGGGCGACGGTGATCCATTTCGGATCGATCATGCCGTCACCGCTTTTCCAGTCCGCGCCGAGAAAGTGCACCGGCACCCAGACGATCAAGCCGTAGCGTGCAGCGTTCTGAAAACCCAGTGACAGCGCGGCGATCAGCAGCCGGGGATTTTTCAGCACGGCTTTGTAGCGTTGGGCCGAGGACTCGACTTCGCCCTGCGCGGCTTCCTGATGCTTGTCGTCAGCGTTGGCCACACCGGTATCGCCCACCGGCTCGAAGCCCAGATCCTGCGGGCGTTCGCGGGCAACCAGATAGAAAATGATCCCGCCGGCGAGCATCAGCAGCACCGGCAAACGGAAGATCCAGCGCCATTCCAGTTGCAGCACTTCGAGCACGACGATGGAAGTGACGTACGACAGAATCGACGCGCAACCGGCGGCGAAAGTGTAGAAGCCATAGACCTTGCCGCGCTCGCCCGCCGCCCACCAATTGGCAATCAACCGACCGCCCGGCGCCCAGCCCAAGGCCTGAAAGTAGCCGTTGACGCCCCACGGCAGAATCAGGCTGGTGAAACCGCTGGCAAAACTGGTCACCCAGTTGGCACCGCACGACAACACCGCACCCAACGTCATGATGCGCCGGCCACCGAATTTATCGGCGAGGTTGCCGTTGATGGCCTGACCAATCGCGTAGGCCCAGAGCATCGCCGCAGAAGCCCAGCCGAGGGTTTCCTTGCTCAGGCCGAACTCGGCCTGAATCCCCGGAATGGCAAAACCGAAGGTCTGCCGCCCGGTGTAGAAAAACAGGTAACAGAACATCGCCGCCAGCAGCATGCGCCACTGGGCGACCCGGAACGAGGCAGAACGTACGGCGAGACCAGGCATGGTTTGGGCACGATTCATGATCTTTTCCTTATTGTTGTCGGTTCCCGTCGGTTGTCGTCGGCGGGTGCACTCTTTTTCGGTGCGGCAGGAAATCACCGCGGCTGTATGCCGCTGGCGGTGCTTGGATTACTCGGGTGTCATCAGGCGTCAGGCGGCTTGCGAACCGATGAAGTTCTTGCCGCGCGCGCCCTGCATCGCGAGGTGGATGATGTCTTCGGCATCCTTGGCCGAGACACCGTAATCGGCAAACTCGGTCTTCACTCCGAGGCTGTGCAGGAACTCGCGCAACTGCTGCTGGGCTTTGCCCAGGTCCGCGCCGAACACCCGTTGCAAGGTACGGTCGCGAGTGGCGTCGTGACCCCAGGCCAAACCCAATACCAACGGCAAGGTGAAGGAGCAGGCGATGCCGTGGGGCAAGCCGTGACGCAAGGTCATCTCATAGGAGATCGAATGCGCCAGCGCGGTTTTGGTGTTGGAAAACGCCAGCCCGGCCTTGAGCGCAGCGAGTGCCATGCGGCTGCGCAATTCGTGACTGAAGAGGTCTTTGTGCAGGCGCGGCAGGCATTCGAGAATGTCCTCGATCGCGGAAATCGCGAAGGTGTCGGAGACCGGGTTGGCGTTGACGTTCCAGATCGCCTCCAGCGCATGGGACAGCGCATCGAGCCCGGTGGACACGGTCACGCCGGCCGGTACGGTGAGCATCAGTTGCGGGTCGATGATCGCCACGCGAGGCCACGTGCAATCCAGATGCAGCGAGTATTTTTTCTGGCTGGCGCTGTCCCAGATCGTCGCCCACGGCGTGACTTCGCTGCCGGTGCCGGCGGTAGTCGGCGCGGCGATCAGTTGTTTGCAACGGGCCGGGGTGAACGGTTTGCCCGTGGCCAACAGCGCCAACAGTTCATCGAAATGCCCGGACTCAGTGCCGACGATCAACGCCTTGGCGGTGTCGATGGCGCTGCCGCCACCGACCGCGAGCACCACATCGCAATCGCCGGCCTGCTGCCAGAACTGCTCATAAGTGCTGCGTAGGTGAGCGACGTCCGGGTTGGGCTGAACGTCTTCGACAATGTAGATCAGACGCTCGCCGAGCAACGCTTGCAGGCGATCGACCAGCCCCAGCCCACGGGCTTCAGGGAAAGTGACAAGGGCCACGGTTTGCTGTTCGGTGATGGCAGCGAGGTCTTGCAGGCTGCCCCAGCCGAAACGGGTATCGACGGGGTTCTGGAAGCGGGCAGACATGGTGAATCCTTATTGTTGTTGTCGTGTGGCGCCATACTCAGCGCCCGTCGACAACGGCTCAAATCGATAAATAGCAGGTTTGAATCGGTTCAGCCGATAGCAGCTTTACGCTAGTGCGCCGAACCGCTCTGGATCGCCGCGCGCAGGCGGCTGGAGATGGCATCGGCGACGATCACCATGAAGGTAATGACGATGATGCAAGTCGCGGTTTCCGGGTATTTGAATAGTTTCAGGCTGCTCACCAGTTCGAAACCCAAGCCGCCGGCGCCGACCATGCCCAGCACGGTGGCCGAGCGCAGGTTGACTTCGAAGCGGTACAGAATCACGGCAATCCACGCGGTGATGACCTGTGGCAGCACGCCAAACACGATCACCTGCAGCGGCCGCGCACCGGTCGCTTGCAGCGCTTCAATCGGGCCTTGGTCGATCTCTTCGATGCTCTCGGCGAAGAACTTGCCGAGCATGCCCAGGCCATGCAGCGCCAGCGCCAATACACCGGGGAACGGCCCGAGCCCAACCGCCGAGACAAAGATCAGCGCGAGGATCAGTTCGTTGATGCTGCGGGTGAAATTCAGCGCCTGACGCGTGGTGTGAAATACCCAGCGGTTGCGGCTCAGATTGCGCGCGGCGAGGAAGGACAGCGGAATCGCCAGCAACACGCCGAGCAGGGTGCCCCAAATGGCGATCTGCAAGGTTTCCACCGCTGGCGCGAGCAGACGCGGAAGAATGCTCAGATCCGGTGGGAAGGTGCGCGAAAGGAAATCACCGATCTGCGGCAATCCCGCTGCCAGTTCACCAAGGCTGAGCTGCGCACCTTGCGCGCTCCAGTTCAGCGTCCACAGCACAATCAGGACGATGCCGGCAGTGGTCAGCCAGCCACGTGGGCCACGGGGCCGGTCGCCGACCCACTGATAGTTTTGCGATGACATGCTCAGGCCCTCGAGGCAGCGCGGTAGGACAAGGTGGGCGTGGGCACGTCAGCAGAGGATTGCGCCGATTGCCCCGGATAGATTCGCGCCAGATCCGCTTCGGTCATGCTCGACGCTTTGCCATCGAACACCAGGCTGCCGTGAGCAAGGCCGACCACGCGGTCGCCAAACTCGCGGGCGTATTCGACCTGATGCAGGTTGCACAGCACGGTGATGCCCAGCTCGCGAGTGGCATCGCGCAGATACTGCAACACCAGTCGCGCGGTTTTCGGGTCGAGGCTGGCGATCGGTTCATCGGCCAGAATCACCTGCGGTCGTTGCGCCAAGGCGCGGGCGATGCCGACGCGCTGCTTCTGCCCGCCGGACAATGAGTCGGTGCGCTCGCCGGCCTTGTGCGCCAGCTCGACGCGCTCCAGGCATTGCATCGCCAGCGCCACATCGTCACGGCGGAACAGTTGCAGAATCGAGGCGAGGGTACCGACGGAACCGAGGCGACCGGTCAGCACGTTCTTCAGCACACTCAGGCGCGGCACGACGTTGTGGTGCTGAAAAATCATCGCCACTTCACGGCGCAGAACGCTGGTATCAGGGCAGGTGAGGGCGTCGATGCCGGCCACGCTCAGCGTGCCGCTGTCGGCCTGCGCCAGACGATTGATGCAACGCAGCAAGGTCGATTTACCGGCGCCTGACTGACCGAGTACCACGACGAATTCGCCCGCAGCGACTTCCAGGTCGATACCGCGCAGCACCGGGTTGCTGCCGTAGTGTTTGGTCAGTTGGCGGATGCTGATCATTTCATGCTCCGCAGATCGAGATCGAGCACCTTGGCGGTTTCGCGCACCACGTCATACGACGCGTCGGTGGTGGGCTGGAAGCCATTTAGCACGCCCTGATCACCCCACGGCACGTCCTTGATCGAAGCCAGCGCGTCGGCGACCTTCTTCTTCAATGCCGGATCGAGCGCCTTGCGCCAGACCATTGGCGATTCGGGGATCGGCTTGGAACTCCAGACGATTTCGAAGTCATCCTGCTTGACCACACCTTTGGCCACGGCGCTGGCAAAGATGCGGTCAGCCACGGCGGCGGCGTCGACTTTCTTGTTCTCGACCGCGAGGATACTGGCGTCGTGGGAACCGGAGAAAATCACCCGTTTGAACAGCGTGTCCGGGGCGAACCCTGCCTGCTCCAATCCTGCTTTCGGGAACAGATGACCGGACGCCGAGCTTGGGTCAACGAACGCGAATGTATGGCCCTTGAGGTCGGCCAGCGAATGAATGCCGCTGTCCTTGCGCGCCAGAATCACGCTTTTGTACGCGCTCTGGCCGGTCTTCTTGGTCACCGCCACCGAGAACGCCTCGACGTCGGCCACCGAGGTCGCCAGCACGTAAGAGAACGGCCCGAGGTAGGCGACGTCGAGTTTGCCCGAACGCAGCGCTTCAATGATGCCGTTGTAGTCGGTGGCCACGAACGGCACCACCGGCATGCCGATTTTGCTTTGCAGATCGTCGAGCACCTGCTTGCTCGATTCGATCATCGCCTGGGAGTCTTCGGAGGGGATCAGGCCAATGGTCAGTTTGTCCTTGGCCCAGACCTGGCTGGCGCCGAAGGCAAGTGCGGTGAAGCTGACGACACGCAGAAACTGTTTGATTGTTTTCATGGCATTCCACGGTGTGGTTGGGAGTTGCCACAGGCTAGGTCTGTCACGTGACAGTCATTCAATCAATTCAATATGCGAAACCGCAGATAACTATTGATGGAGTCTATGGATGTCGAGCGCCAAATTGCGGGCCTTTCTCGCCGTCGCCCGCCACGGCAGTTTCAGTGCCGGGGCGCGGGCGTCGGGATTGAGCCAACCGACGCTGACCACGCAAGTGCAAGCCCTTGAGCGTCAGCACAACGTCGAGCTGTTCCATCGGCGCGGGCGGCGCATCGAGTTGTCGGATGTGGGACGGCAATTGCTGCCCATCGCCCAGCGCATCGCCTTGCTGGAGCTGGAAGCGCACAACCTGCTGCGCGACTCCGGGCGGCTTGACAGCGGCCAGCTGAAGGTCGGTGCGGTCGGGCCGTTTCATGTGATCGAGATGGTCGACAGCTACTTGCAACAGCATCCGAATATCGACGTGTCGATTCGCATCGGCAACTCGGCGCAAGTGCTGTCGGATCTGGAAAACTATGTGACCGACATCGCCGTGCTAGCCGGGCGTCAGGATGATCCGGCGTTGTGCGCAGTGCGTTATGCGCGCCACGCGATCATCCTGTTTGCCCATCATGAGCATCCGCTGGCCAATCGCGGCAGCGTGCGGTTGGATGAATTGGAAGGGCAGCGGCTTCTACAACGTGAGCCCGGTTCCACCACGCGGCTGGTGCTGGAGCAGGCGCTGAATGCAGCGCAGGTCAAACCGCGCATCGCCATGGAAATCGGCAGTCGCGAGGCGCTGCGTGAGGCGGTGGTGCGCGGGCTGGGGTTGGGTGTGGTGTCGGAAGCGGAGTTCATTGCCGACCCCAAAATACGCACGATCAGAATCGAAGGCGAAGAGCTGTTTACGGAAACGTATTTGTACTGCCTGGCCGAGCGGCGTTCCAGTCGGCTCATCTCATCGTTTTTCGATGCGGCGCTGAGTTGATTTGCAATTTCGCGTAAGGCTTGGCTAATATACGATCCATATACACATCGTATCGGATTCATATATGGGCATCGTAAAGATTTCAGAGGACATGCACGAGAACCTGCGTATCTCCAGCAACGCGCTCAGCCGCTCGATCAACGCGCAGGCCGAGCACTGGATGCGCATCGGCATGCTCGCCGAACTGCACCCCAACCTCGACCACAGCGCCATTTGCCGCTTGCTGATCCGCGCCGAACAGAACGGCGGGCTGGATCTGCAACAACTGACTCAGGAAGCCGTCAGCGCATGAGAAACCAGATCAAGATCAACACCCCGGCCGACATCGCCCAATCGCGCGCTGCCGGCAAACTCGCCGCTGAAGTGCTGGCCATGCTGGTGCCGCACGTTAAGGCGGGCGTCACCACTGACCAACTCGATCAGCTGTGCAACGACTACATCGTCAACGTGCAGAAAGCCGTGCCGGCCAACGTCGGTTATCACGGATTTCCGAAAACCGTCTGCGCCTCGGTCAATGACGTGGTGTGCCACGGCATCCCGTCTGGCACACCGCTGAAGGATGGCGATATCGTCAATCTCGACATCGCGGTGATCAAGGACGGTTGGTTCGGCGACACCAGCCGCATGTACGTGGTCGGCGAGGCAACGCCTGAAGCGCAGCACCTGATCAAGACCACTTATGACGCGATGTGCGCGGGTATTGGTGTGGTGAAACCGGGCGCGACGCTGGGCGACATCGGCCACGCGATCCAGACGTTGGCGGAGAAGGAAGGCTTCAGCGTCGTGCGCGAGTATTGCGGGCACGGGATCGGCAAGGTCTATCACGATGAGCCGCAGATTCTGCATTACGGCTTTCCCAATCAAGGCATGAAGCTCAAGGCCGGGATGATTTTTACCGTGGAGCCGATGCTCAATGCCGGCAAGCGTCATGTGAAAAACATGCCCGATGGCTGGACCGTGCTGACCAAGGACGGCTCGTTGTCGGCGCAGTGGGAGCATATGGTGGCGGTGACGGAGACGGGCTTCGAAATCCTCACCGCCTGGCCGGATGAAATCGAAGGCTACCGCGCCATCGTCTGATACCGCGTCGTCTGTTTCCCTCACCCTAGCCCTCTCCCAGAGGGAGAGGGGACTGACCGGGTTGTTTGGACGAGTTACTGTTTAGGACTGAGATAAATACAGGGGTAGGTGTGAGGTAAACCCGAGACAATCCGGGATTCGATGGTACAGAGTGGTATGGGGTTTGTAATTGAGTTGCAGCTGGTGCAATTAGATTAAGCCCCGGTCAATGCCTGGTGACCGGGGCGGTAGGTGCGTGGAGGTTGGTAGCTACTCCTCTTCATACGATGCGAACAGGTCACCTTGATCGCGGGCAACTACGGCCAGCCGCATCCTTTTAATGACCTTGTAGACAAACGCCAGCGAGAGGTTGTGCTTCATGGCGATCTCTCGATGGTTACGGCCCTTCCATTCATCAAAGATTTGCTGATGCAGTTTAGAGGCCTGAACATGGATGCCCTTTGGCATGTACAGCTGCTGGCCGCCCCAGATCGTGGCCATTTGCATAGCGACTTCATTGCCATGTGCCTCAGCAAGCTCAGGGCTAATGTTCAGAGTTTCTTTTGCCGACAGGGCAACATGTTCTGCCAGTGTTTGGAGAAGCTCGCCTGCCGTGCTGTTGGGCTCTTTCATACAGCCTCCTTGTTGGTCACACGGTGTTGCCACTGCTTCAGGTTTTCAATCACCCGACTTGCTTGGGGGACGCTGAGCCACTGCAGCGCAGACACCTTGGTCATGCTCTTCACAAAGTTGGCCAAAGCCTCCTCAGAAGGATCGCGAACCGCACCTAGGTCATGCAGTACCAGCCACAGCGAACGGATCTTCTTTGACTGCTCATCATTTGCCAGTGGCCGTTTTCCTGCTTTGTTTGGACGAGGTTTAAAACCCTTCTGCTTGAGCTGCTCCAAAACCCGTAGCAAGTTTGGAACGCTCAAGTCAGCGGTAGACGTTGCGCCGTCCAATCCCTTCATGCCGGCCAGCATCAGGCGGTAGGTGTCGTCATCCATACGCAGCTCGCGCCGGGCAACATGAATCAGCTTGATCAGAGGCAAGCGGTTTGGATTGGAAGGCGCTTTTTTCACTGGGCACCTCCAGACCGCGAGCGTGGGCCGCTGCGTTTTTCGTTTTTGGATGCATGAATCTGCTGGCGGATCTTGCTGCACTTCACGTGGCTACCAACGATACGAGGCCGGTTGCATTGATCGCAGACTGATTGGAACTCCAGCACCCCCGACGTGAGTTTTCCTGTACTTGTGGAGGCCATGGTCAAACTCCTGCCGTTAATAGCGCACGGGGCTGATGCCCTACCGCCTGGTGCAGTTGAGCCGACTTACCAGCTGCATAGCCCGCAGAAATGGCACCTTCGTCTCTGGCCTTCACTCGGCGACGCTTGAGTTCTGCCTTTTCCAGATCCGGGTGGTGTTTTGACATGAACGCCTCAATAGCCTCGGCGATACTGTCTTCAACACCCGCGAATTCATCGACCTTGTGGTACACGGCATCGATCCAGCTGTTGGCGAAGTGGTCACCGCGTGCCACTTTGGTCGAACGCTTGCAGCGCTTATTCGTCGACAGCGACAGAAAGTCCCGACGAGCCTTTTGCAACTGTCGCTCCAGAACCTCATAGGCATACCCAGTCAGTTCCGGCGCTGCGGCACACCCGACGAAAATGAATCCACCACCGGTCAGCCAGCTGTGCGTAATTATCATCCGCGTACCAAACGCATGCGCACATACCTGGGCCAGGCGCACACGCCAAGTCGGTGGCGCGCCATCCGAACCGGCCGCGATCTTTACTTCGCACGCCATGCTGGCCAGCACGTCACCCATCTCAAGGTTGTACAACTCCATCAGCTTGTGAGCCTGGCGCAGTGCAGTCTCAGCCTCGTTCGGGTTGCTGGTTTTGGACTTCGCCATCTCCAAACATTTCTTGATCTTCTCCAACAAACGGTTGTCATCCATGTCACACCGCCGCCAGATCAAGTGAAATGGCTCGATATTCATCAGTGCCGTTGATCCGCTCATAAACGCGGATGTATACGGAGCTGCCGGATACTAGTATGGAGTCCTTCACGGCCTGCATCGCGCTCTTCCAACCGGTGTCATCGATCTCCAATCGCAGCAGATCGAGGACGTCTGAGGTTTTAATCTGGCCGTTACGGTTCGGGCTGAAAACACGGTCGACGATGGCCATCAAATGATTGTCCGCACCTTTGCTCCAGGCCTTGATGCAGTCGTACACCAGTACCTTCGCCACCTCCATTTCCTCGGTAAACGCCAGCCGATCTGCGTAGGAACGCACCACCTTGAACTTCCCGTCATAGGAGGCAATCGTGACATTGCCTTTCTTTCCGCCCATCTGCACGCCGTAGCGTTCACCGGCAATGCTGATCAGATCGGCAACGTCTCCAAGCGCTTTTTTCTTGAAGTTCTTCAAGGCCAAGCTCAGAGCCTTGGCTTCCTGGGAAAGACCAATTGCGACCTGATCACGCAGCTTGTCCTGCTCTCGTACCTGGTCAACCGGCACCAGATGACCAACAGCGTTACGAACAAATCCTGCTGGGATATTGATATCAGAAATGCTCATTGATCCTGCTCCTTAACCAAAGTGAACCAAGCCACACCCACACCGCGAATCGTCGCCGTATTGCGAGCGAGCCGCCCCTCGGTATTGCAACGCATACTGCGAAGCTCATGCCCAAAGCGCCGCGCTAGAAGTTCGAGGCTGTTGGGGTCAACAAAAATCTTATTGTCCGCAAGCACCAACGCCTTGATCACAATTCCGGCCTCACGCATGTCGCGGGTCAGATCATTGAAGGTGGCCAGCTTTTTCGGGAATTCCTCGGTGAGGATGCTAAGCGGCTGAGCTGGGGCCGGATGTACCAGATGCAGAGCGGCCATTTCACACCCCCTTCACGACGTCAGCGGTGACGATTGGCGCGCCGAGTTGTACGGCCAAGTTCATCGCCGCGATCATGAGGTTGCCGATTGCCAACGGGTACAGCAGCGAAACAGTCTCGTCACGACCTCCGCGCCGGCTTGGCTGAGACAGTCGTGCAGCAATCGCCTGGATACCGCTGGCATCAATGACCTCGCCGAGCGTTTTGCCCGCACGGTCAAAGCGAAACTTCAAAAACTCTTCCAGGCGGTTGCCTTCGATTGGCGTTAGGGTGACCCGCTCGCAACGCTGTACGACCTCACGCACATCAGCGTTGCGCTCGCTGAGTTTCACATCCAGTTCAGGCTGGCCGATCATGATGATGCTGACCAGTTTGGTGAAACCGACTTCCAGCTCAAGGATGCGTTTGAGGTGTTTGAGCGTCGGGATCGGCAGGCTGTGTGCCTCTTCGATCACCAGGCAGTGTCGGTAACCGGCTGCGTGGGACTCTTTCAGCGCCTTGTGCAGCTGGGCGAAGCGTGCCTCAGGGCTGCTCTTGGGTTTGGCCAGTGGCGCGACAGCAGCCATCATCGACTCGGCAATGTGAGTGCTTTTCAAGGATTTGCCCTTGGTGTCGTTGTCTTCGGACGCCAGAACATAGGGTTCAATGATGATCACCGGATCACCGCCCTCGGCGATGCGGTTCACCAGGTCGCGGCGTAGCGTGCTTTTACCTGCGCCGGATTCACCCACGACCGCGAGGAACCCACCGTGACGCGCCGTCTGATACATGATCTCGCGGACGTAGCGAATGTCAGGGCTGACCCACATATCCTGGGCGCACTGCAGCTCATCAAAGGGATCGCGGAACAGGCTAAAGGACTTGCGGGTATTTGGCTGTAAGGTCTGTTTTGGAAGTAACATAGGTTCGTCCTCCCCGGACGGCTCATTCATTTGGGCCGGATCTGCCGTGTTGGCGCACGGCAGATCCACTTCTTCAAAGGCGTTGGCGATATCGGCATCGTTGGCGCCGGATTCGGTCAGGAACACTCGGATACGTCCCTGCAGTTCGTCGCAGTCAAGACTGCGAGGCCACTGACTGTGATTCAGCAACTGGGCGACGGTGGCGCCGCTGAGACTCAGCGACTCGGCCAAGGCCGATTGAGGGCGACCCACGTCCTGTAGAATTTTCTTCAACTTCAACATCACTCACCTCCAACCGCTGCCAGGACCAGGCTGAACGGTTTGCGCATGACCTCAACAGGTCGTTTCAGCTCCGCCTCGATAGCGTCGAGCTGCTCTTGTGGTACTCCTTCCGGGTATTTCTGCTGCAGCCAGCCGAAGGACTCAGCGGACCAGAGATTGGCCAAACGTGGTTGCAGCAACTTCGCTGCCTCAACGTGCGTCAGTGGTGCATGTTCTACGGATGGAGCATTCACGTTCAGCGATGTACCGCGACGTGGCATGTAAGCCGGCAACACGGTGTCGCTGACGTGTTTGTGAGGGTCGATCAAGCCACCGAACGGCACGGCCTTGGCCTTGCGTGCGGCTTCAGCGTCGGCCTGATTGGTGGTGCCGGTAGCGATTTGCTCCAGGACTTTGCGTGATACCTGAGCCGGGGTTTCGGCATGGCTCTTGTACTGTTCGCCAATCGTTGCGGCGGTTTCGGAAAAACCAAACTCGTCCATCTCGATACGCTCGATGACGTGGTAGTTTTCGCGACCGTCCTCACCGACCAGGACTGCGATGGCAGCATCCTTGTCGCGCCAGCAGTTGCGGGTGATCAAAAGCTTCTCACCGACCATTACACCCGGCACCGAGCTGACATCGAACTGAGCACCACGGAACGAAACGCGCAGTAGGTTGCTGACCTTGCGGTACTCCGGTGTGCTGACAGCCAGTTCGCGGCAGACCTCAATGCTCGGCGCAAGACGTAACTGTTCCTGCTTGATCAATTGCCATACGCCATACCGGGTGCGGCGGGTGCGCGTATGAATGGAGGTCGCGTTGAAGTAGCGCATCCACTGGCCGGCCCAGGTGTTGATCTGCTCTAGGGTGTTCGCCGCCTGGAATTTCAATGCACTCTCAAACTCACGCTCAACGATGTTGTGCGCTTGTTCTACCTGGCCTTTAGCTCGTGCGTTGCCAACCTGGTTGATGATCAAGTTGATGGACATGGCCCGGCACAGGTTGCGGAAGATGCCACTGGTCATGGCTGCACCAGGGTCAGTCATCAGCATCCAAGGCACGCCGTGAAACGGGTCTGACTCATGGCGTTTTTGCATCGCATTGATCAGCACGTTGCACAGGTTTTCGGCCGACTCAGCACCCAACACGTATTCCAGGTACAAGGTGCCGCTGGTGTGGTCGGTGATGACGTAGCGCCACAGACGTTGGCGCTCGATCTTCTTCAGGTTGCCGGGTTTGCCGTCATAGAACTCGGCTTTGTTCATCACCCGCGCACCGTCGTCAGCCAGGTAGAACTGCGTCGAGATCGATGCATCCACTTGCCAAACATGATTGGGGTGGTTGCTGGCCAGCGACACTGCTGGCGCGTCATGCAGCAGTTGATCCGGGTGCAATTTATAGCTCTGCAGAGCGCGGCTGATGGCTCCGCAGGTCAGTGGGCGAAACAAGCCTGTCGCCTCATCCACCCGACCCGCCAAGATCAGCCCGTTGCTGCGCAGACGCTCTACGGCACGTTCGATGGTGGACAATTGCTTGTTGTTGGCGCGGATCGATTCCAGCAAAACAGCGGAGATCAAGCGGGCCTCTTCCAACGGCAAAGCGCTGTTGCCCGCATCACTGCGACGTTTACGCGGCTTGGCCACTCGAACCTCCTTCAGCTTGCGCTGAAGTGTTTGGATGGAAACACCCAGTTCAGCAGCGCCCGCCTGGTAAACGGCTGTACGCTGCCCGTGCAGAGCGTTGTCCGCACGCTGGGCAATCTGCGCCAGTTGCTGGAGCTGTACTGGGTTCATAGGTTAAGCCTCGGCCGCGTTCAGCCAAACCGGAGCACTGGCACCGTCCACATCTGGCAGGTGGAACTCGCTACGGACCGTTGCAAGGGTGATTTCGAGCTGACGAATCAAGCCGGCTTTAAAGGTGCGGTGGTCTTCGCCGCTCTCGGCTGCATGTTCTTCCAGCTTGGCGAAGCCTTCGCGCAGTGAACCGAGGATGTTCGCTTCCGCCTCATAGGCGACGGCTGCAACTTCTTGGCGGAGTTCTTTTGCGACTTCATTGGCGGGCATGGACTGGAGACGCTTGCGGGTTTTCTCCAGCTCCTGCTTGGTCTTATCCAGCTCGGCAGTTTTCTTCGCCATGACTTCGCTCTGCGCTTCATAGTCGGCGTTGGTTTCGTCAAGACGCTGGCTCAGGTCTTCTTTTTCCTTGGCGTGCTTGGCGATGATCTCTTCGGCGAGATCAACGAAAGCTTCCTTGTCGCCGGTCTTGGCCACTTCGATAAGCGCTGTTTTTTGGTCTTCCGGCAAGCGGCGGTATTGGCGCATTTCGCGGTAGCCGATGCCCATGCGGGACATGGAGTCGAGGGCCTCTTCGCCGAATGTGCGAAGGTTGGCAATGTCCTGGTTAGCCTTTTCGTCCGACACTCCCAGAACGCTGCAGAACTCCTCCCATGTACCCGAAAAAACCAAACCGTTTGGCATGGACTTTCCTTGCAGTGCTCTGTAGAGCTTGTTTTCCTTGACGTAGGCCAACTTGGAAGCCCAAACGGTTTGGGAAAACTTGCCGAAGGCATCTGCCATCTGTGCCTGGCCAAGAAGTTGGTTGACGAGATCTCGATCATCACCGTGTGTGGTCAATGCGGCGGCCATCGAGTTCTGAGTGGCAGTCAGCATTTCACCGTTCAGAGGGGGCAGATCGATTGTCTCTGTAGGCTGGTTTTTTGTGCGGGCCATGATGTTCTCCTTATCTGTTCGATCCAGCAGTAATGCGCTGGTTGATTTCCTGCATACGGTCGGTCAGGCGAGCCATATGTTCGGCATGGGCCTGAGCGATCTGCAGCACACCCACGGAGTGAGCGAACCGGCCGTTATCCAGCTT
The DNA here is from genome assembly GCF_059429415.1 of Pseudomonas sp. CH61. Taxonomy (NCBI): domain Bacteria; kingdom Pseudomonadati; phylum Pseudomonadota; class Gammaproteobacteria; order Pseudomonadales; family Pseudomonadaceae; genus Pseudomonas; species Pseudomonas sp. CH61. The sequence goes on from NZ_CM182098.1 coordinate 1,916,627, forward strand.
CACCGCAAGGCCTTCTTCAATCAGGGTCTGCATGGCTCGGGTGATATTGCTGGGGCTGTCCTGGGTGAGATGCGCCAGTTCGGTGTTGCTAAGGCCAGTCACGGTGTGGCCCTTCAAGGCCTTGAGTACGCGCAACACCCGTGCGGCGGCTGAGACGGTGCGGCTCATGGCTGCCCCTCCAGTTCAAGCTGTGGTTGCTGGGTTTGGCTGACATTGCCTCGGTGCCAGGCAAGCCCCTCCATTGCGGCCTGGATGGCTGCAAGGGTCTCTTCGGCTTCGCAGTTCTTCGAGTAAAACGCGAGCAGCTTCCCAGTTGCGGTGGTGAGAAGCTCCTGCAGCGCCTGGGTGTCCTGGGCAGCGCAGTGCCGTCCGGTGGGTACATCGATGGTCAAGCGACCAGCACTGGCAGCGATCCACCTGGTGACGTAATCGCAACCGCAAGCCCGCTCATAGGGACGGATCAGGTTGGCCGGCATACGGCCTGTCTGCAGCCACTTGTAAACAGACCAGTGATCTGCGACGCCCATCTCATCGGCAATACGCTCGACACCCTTGTTGTGGGCGTCTTTAGCGAAGTCCTTGCACAGTTCCAGCGCATGGCGCAACGAGGTCGGTTGAATGCTCTTCCAGCGACGGCGACTCATTGGAATGCCCTCAATAGAGCGTCTTCCAAACAAACAGAGCCTTTGCACATAGGCAAAAGGGTTTCTTCTGGTGCAATGTTTTCGGGTACATTCCCCAACATGGACATGAGAAATGACCGACCGTATTGAGAAACTTGAGGCGCAGATGAACGCATTGGCACAGGGCTGGTTACGCCTTGCTGCCGTTCTTGAGGTTCAAGGGCTCGTTTCATCTGAGGGCATAGATCAAGCACTGCTTTCGGTTCGGTGGCCTGGACAACCCATTGAGGCTGAGGCAACGAAGACGCTGGCATGGCTGAGCGATCAGTTGGCCGAGGCGCGGAACGCACGACAAACAGTGGCGTATGGAACTGCTCTGCGGTAGCCATTACGCAGCCAACGCAACGGTCGGCTTGAGGCCAAGCTTCACCGCAATATCATGGGCCTTGCCGTAATGGGCTTTGGCCTGGCCATTGAGGACGCGATACACCTCGTTACGGGTGTAGCCGTTTTCGAGAGCCCATTGAGTAATGGTTTTGCCGACTCGACGAAAGTTTTCTTTCACCTGGTCGGCGGTTAGGGCTTTGGCATGGGTGGCCATGGTGGTGGCTCCTGTGATGCAAAGATGGTTAGTGTTTGTGTGGCTGATTATGAGAACTATGGTTCTCATAATCAAGGGGTTTATGTGAACTTTTATTCTCTTTCTGCTGAAAGGCTCAAAGCCGAACGGAAGCGTCTCGGCCTGAATCAAGCCGGCGCAGCAGAGCAATGCGGTGTGTCGAGAGAGATTTGGGGGCGTTACGAGCGAGGATTGGTCGTGCCCGGCGGCGAGGTCCTTTTTTCTTTCGCAAGCGCGGGAGCGGATGTCCAATACATCCTCACCGGTGTGCGCTCCTCTGTGGCCTCTGTTGAGGAGCAACTGGTTCTAGAACGGTTTCGTTCCAGCCCTCAGAACCTCAAAGATGCTGTGCTTCGGGTATTACTGGGGGGGGCGTCAGGAGAAGATACAAAGCAAGAATTCAAAGAGGTTGGCCAATACATCCACGGATCGGTCAATCAATCGGGCGTCACGTTCAATGTCGGCGGTAGTAAAGGGAAGAAGTAAACATGAGTCAGGACTTCCATGGAGGTGTAGGCCAAGCGGCCGAAGGCGACATCAATAATTACGGCATCAGCATTAACCTCACAGACAAAGGCGAGTCTCGTGGGCTGGTGTCGGCTCAGCGGAAGGAATTGCATGAAATGCGCGCTAAATGCGAGGAACTGGGCGATGACCCTCGCGATATTTGGCGCAATGTACATGCTCAGCTTGGAGTGACTACGATAAGCGAGATCACTGCTGAGCAATTCGTTGAAGCGCGAAACGTGATGAAAGCAAGATTGGAGTTCCTGCAGGAGGAGGCGGACAAACGTCGCCTAGTAGGAAAGGTCTTGCGGGCCGTGGCTGAGAAGGATGCAAAAGCTGAGATGACAAATTTCTGTGAGTTGAGCTTTGGTCGCACTCAGCTCAAAAACCTGCAGAAAGCACAGCTTCAACGAACGTTGGAGTTTGTACAAAACTTTCAACCAACGGCGCAACAAGACGCTCCGCAAATAGTGCCTAGAGAAGTCTCGATTAGAGAATTTCTAGTCATACATAAACAGAGCGCCGCCGTTTTATTTTGCTTTGGCGTCTTGGTCGGTGGGATTTGGTTCTGAGCAGGCTTTCAAGTAGTTGAAAGTCAAAAGGTGATTCATACAGGGAGTCTGGTCGATGAAGAATATTCTTAGCCTGTTGGTATTGATGGCAGCCGTAACCGCTCATGCGGAGCCTTTCAAGGAAGCGAGCCCGGAGGCGCTTGAACAGGCGACCACGCAAATGCGAGCGTTGAGCAAAGCCATGACTGATGGCGCATCTATTTTGAAAAGCGGTGATCTGGCTTCCGTTAGCGTTCACAGCAAGTACATTTCATCGTTAGTGGACACAGGTAAGAACCAGTTTGGGAGCACTGTCTTTGAGCCACTCGGCAGCTGCTTTGCGGCGGGAATCTCCTCCCGTACTTGGTGGAATGCACAACTCGCAGCCGCGCAAAACGGAGGTGTTGAGAGAATTCCCGGTTCAATCAAAGGTGCGTTTGATGATTACCAGGAAAAGAGAGACGACTGCCTCCACTCAGCTGATCCCGTGGCTTCAGCGACCGCGGCTGCCGAACTCGACGAGGAGTTGAAGAAAAAATTTGGCGGTGGTCGGGAGTGCCTCACTGTGTTCACTGTCGACTCTGAAACGAAGGAGGTTGTTGCGAAACCCAAGCCAGCGCACTGTAAAAGCTGAGCCTAGCGTGGGTTATAAACAAGACTCTGACTGCAATAGAAGTGCTGATGCTAATAAGTGAAGGGTATGAATATGGTTAATCAGGTATTCGGCAATGTGGGGCAAGTGGCTGGCGGTGATATTAATAACTATGGAATTGGGGATCTGACCAACCATAGCCGTGAGGAAGTGGCTGAGCTACTCACTCATCTGCGCGAGCGCCTGACCGACGCTCGTAAGAAAGTCCTGTTAAACCCCTTTGTAGCCTGGATGGCCTTAGGCGTTTTGATGTTCTTCATAGAGGTACTTTCTGGAATCGCCTTTTCGTCTTCAGTACTCCTCGTCGCTACGATTTTTCTAGGGGTCATGTTGCCGTACCTGTTCTTCATTCCAATCCAGAAAAAGTATGGTCGGCTGGTTTATGCATACCGGGAAAGCATCGACTACGTTCAAATCTTTCAACACAGCAGAGGTTGGGCTTAGTTAACGAACACGTTGAATTGCCAACCTATCGATCTCTTTAAACTCGATTAAAAGCCCTCCAGTACCGCGCCGCCCATCATGGCGGCGTGTGTATTTCTGGCGTCCGAAACTGACGGCGCCATTACAGGAGGCGTCCGATGCGACCCGAAACCCCTCGCGGTATCCGCAACTTCAACCCCGGCAATATTCGTCATGTCAAAGGCACCCGCTGGCAAGGCATGTCGGCGAATCAGAATGACACCGCATTTGTCCAGTTCATCGATCCCCGCTGGGGTATCCGGGCTATTGCTCGAACCCTGATCACATACCAGGACAAGCACGGTCTGCGCACCGTCCGCCTGATCATCGGTCGCTGGGCACCACCGAACGAGAACAACACAGAGAGCTACATCCGCCAGGTCGCCGCCCGCCTTGGTGTGGCACCTGAAGATCGTATCGACGTGTACGACTACCGGACCATGCGTGCTCTGACAGAGGCGATCATTCGTCACGAAAACGGTGCTGGTCTTCTCCCCGAGGGCAACTGGTACGGCGAAGCACTGATCAATGAAGGCTTGCACCTGGCAGGCGTTGTCCCGGACGCCTATCACGGGGAGCCAGCATGAAGCTGATCGACAACTGCCACTGCTGCTGGAAGCTTCACAGCGTTCAGCTGGCCATCGTCATCGTGCTGCTCGGTTTTGCCCAGGCCACCATCTTGCCTATGTGGCAAGCGCAGCTTTCTGCATCGACCTATGCAGCGCTGAACAGCGTGCTGGCCACCTTGTTGTTTGTCGCTCGCCTGATTAAGCAAGGCCCTCCTGAGCATCCAGGGCATCCCGAACAACCAGACCAGGAGGTTCCGTCATGAGACTGAATCTCTTTGGTCGGGCCTTCGCTGCGCTGCTGGCCGGACTCGCGGGTGTTTGCCGTTGGCCTGCTCCAAGCACCGCTGCCGGGACCTGGATCAGATCCGGGGTTACGCCCCCTTATCGCCACGGCAAAACCGGCATTGCAGCGGCCAAACGCCATGCGCGTAAGTCCCGCAGACGTATGAGGCAACGCCATGGTGCTTGATCGATTGCCAACAGGACTGCTTGTCGCTGGGCTTGCGTGCGTGATCAGCGCAGCGGCTGCCGGCTCAATTGCCTATGGCTTCGGCTTTCGGTACGCCGAAGCTCTAGGCAACTCCAACTTGCAGACACTCAAGACCACACACGCAGAACAGGCCGGTGCTGCCGAGAAGGAAAACCGTCTGCAGCTGCTGCAACAGGTCGCCCGCGCCAACGAATCCGAGTCCCTGTTGTTTGCTGCATACGAGAGTTTTAGAGAAGAAAAACGCCAGTTTCAGGAGCGAATCCCGCATGTCACGACCCAATACATTCCGGCGCCTGGCGCTGTCGCTAAGCCTATCCCTCGTTGCGTGTTCACTGCTGGCTGGCTGCGCGACTTCAACACCGCCCTCGGTGTGTCCGCCCCAAGACCAGGCACCACTGCCGCCGCTGCTGAAAAAGCGGCCTGGCCCGCCTCCGGCACTGACGCCGAACTATTGGAAAGCGGCGTCACTCCCGCCGACATTCTTGCTCACGCCCAGGACTACGGCCTGTGGGCCCGATCCAACCTCGTTCAGCTCAATGCCTTGCTTGATCTCCAGGAAAAGGAATGACCGCATATGGATGTAGCTGAACCCGCTACAGATGACGACATCAGCGACTCGGAGCTGCGAGTCCGTAACAGCGACCTTCGATGCGGCTCCGGTCGGTCGGTTTACCGCTGCGAGGAATGCGGAGACGCAATTCCTGAAGATCAACGTCAGGACAACCCTGGCATCGAACATTGCTTTGACTGCATCGACGGCTTGGAACACTTGGCCTCACGGGGATTTGAATGAACCTGAATGAACTCAACTTCGGCTTCCAAACCGTTCAGTGGCTGATGCTGACGGTACTCAGCATTTACACCTGGATGACCAAAAGGCAGGCCGCAAGCGCCCAGGAACTGCTGGAACTGCGCACTCGCATCGTCGCCTTGGAGGAACACGTTCGGCACCTGCCTGACCAGACGGCCGTCACCGATCTGCTGGGTGACATGAAGGCGGTACGGGCCGAACTGTCGGGGGTCAAGGAAGCGCTTGGCCCTTTAGCCCGTTCGCTGGACCGGATCAATGATTACTTGCTGCGAGAAAAGACATGACTCAATTCGCCGACTTTCTGCGCCAGGATTACCGCCTGGTAATTCTGCGCCTGCTGGCTGAGACGACCGGCTACCGCGCCAACAGCTCGGTGCTGGCCATGGCCTTGGACAATTACGGGCACACCCTTAGCCGTGACCAGGTGAAAACCGAGTTGCACTGGCTGGCCGAGCAAGGCGCGTTGACTGTTGCCGATGTCGGTCCAGTGCTGGTGGCCACGCTGACGGAACGCGGTCAGGACATCGCTGCTGGCCGCGCACGCGTTCCTGGCATCAAACGGCCGGGAGCATAACCATGGCGGGCAAGTCATCCATCAATCGCCTTCCGCCGATGGTCAAGGCGTACATCCAGAAGCTACTGCGCGAGGACCGCATGACGCTGGATGACATGCTGGCCGATATCCAGTCGCGCTTTCCCAACGAGAAATCCCCCAGCCGCAGTGCGCTGGGGCGCTTCAAGCAAGGTTTCGATTTGCTTACCGAGAAGACCCGTCAGCACCGCGAGCAGGCGGAAGCCTTCGTTGGTGCATTCGGTGAAGACGCATCCGATAAGACCGGCGCACTGCTGGTCGAGGCTATATCGACACTGGCTTACCAGGCCGCGATGGGTGCCCACGAAAAGGATGATGTCACCACCAAGGAAGTGGCCGAACTGGCGCGGGCAGCAAAGAACACGATGCAGGCCCGCACCCTGAGCATGAAAGAGCGACAGGCTATCGAGAAAGCTGCGCGTGATCGCTTGCTTCAGGAGCAAGACGCTGAGTTGGCCAAGACTGTACAGACTGGGGGTATCAGCGAAGAGCAGGCTCTGTTCTGGCGTCAGAAATTCCTGGGTGTCAAATGAGTGCCTCAGCGGTCAAGCCGTCATCGAGCACATTGCGCGTAGTCGAATGGGACGATTTGCCACCGAGCGTCAAGCAGATCCCTAGCGACTACAACCCGATTGCCGACGGCATTCTTATGGCTCACCAGGCCGACTGGCTGAGCATTCAGGCACAAATCAAACTGTGCGAAAAAGGTCGCCGGACGGGCATCACTTTCGCCGAGGCCTTGGACTCGGTGATCACCGCGGCGTCACGCAAGGCCTCTGGCGGCATGGACGTGTTCTATGTCGGTGACACCAAGGAAAAAGGCTTGGAGTTCATCGGCTACTGCGCCAAGTTCAGCCGGGTGATGGCCGAAGCTCAGGCCTCGGGTGTCAGCGAAATCGAAGAGTTCTTGTTTGAGGACCAGGACGAATCGGGTAACACCCGCCAGATCAATGCCTATCGCATTCGTTACGCCTCGGGTTTCAAGATCGTTGCGCTGTCCAGTAACCCGGCCAACCTGCGCGGCCTGCAAGGCAAGGTGATCATCGACGAAGCGGCTTTCCACCGGGACGTGTCCGCCGTGCTCGATGCCGCAACCGCTCTGCTGATCTGGGGCGGTCGGATCGTCGTCATCAGCAGTCATAACGGTAAGAGCAACCCCTTCAACCAGATGGTCAACGACATCCGTGAAGGCCGCTATGGCGACACGGCCGAGGTCTACAAGGCGACCTTTGATGATGCCGTTGCCAATGGGTTGTACGAGCGCAAGTGCATGATGACAGGGGAAGTCGCCACCGTTGAAGGCAAGGAAGCCTGGTACAAACAGATCCGCAACGCCTACGGACCACGCAAAGCGCAGATGCATGAAGAGCTGGACGCAATCCCACGCGACGGCAACGGTGTGTGTATTCCTGGTGTATGGATCGAAGACGCCATGCGTGCCGGCCGCACCGTGTTGCGCCTGGCGCTGGACGATGATTTCACGCTGCAGTCCCTTGCTCGCCGTGAAGCGTATGTCGAAGACTGGATCGAGCGCTATCTCGCGCCACTGGTGCAGGCACTGACGCCTGAGCTGCGGCACTACCTGGGCATGGACTATGCCCGCCACCGTGACTTCTCGATCATCTGCCCGATGTCCGTAGACCAGGCACGGCACCGTGATGTGCCGTTTGTGGTGGAGATGCACAAAGTGCCGTACCGCCAACAGAAACAGATCCTGTTCTACATCCTGCGTCGACTGCCACGCTTTGCCAGCGCAGCCCTGGACGCCACCGGCAGCGGTGAAACCCTCGCCGAAGAAGCTGCCGATGAGTTCGGTCATGACCGCGTCCTGCAGGTGAAACTCAGCCGTGCCTGGTATGGCGCCTGGATGCCTAAGTTCATTCAGCTCTTTGAAGACGGCACTATCACGCTGCCCAAGGATGATTCACTGCAGCAGGACGTGCGCTCGATTGAAACGGTCGAGGGCATTCCAATGATCATGAAAGCCCGCTCACAAGATCTCAAAGACCCCGAGCTCTACCGTCACGGCGACTTCGCTGGAGCCGGCTCACTGGCCAACTTCGCAACACTGGAGAGTTCTGCAGGTCCGGTCTCAGTCAAATCCCGTCGCCCACGTCAGGGCGTTCGCATCACCCAGGGGTACGCATGAACAAGAAAGGTGTGTGGGTCACTCCCACGGAATTCGTTAGCTTCGCCGAGCCGAAGCACAAGGGGCTGACCGAGCATATCGCCAGCCGTGCGCGCAGCTTCGACGCCCAGGCGCTGGGCATGTATCTGCCCAACCCCGACCCGATCCTCAAGGCCCAGGGCAAGGACATCACGGTCTATCGGGATCTGCGTAGCTCTGCCCTGGTCGGTGGCAATATTCGCCGTCGCAAGTCATCGGTTCTCGCCCTGGAACGCGACCTGAAACGGGGTAATGCCCCCGTTCGAGTCGAGCGTTTTTTACGTGACTGGCTGACCGACCTCGATCTTGACCGGATCATTCGCGAAATGCTGGACGCACCGCTGTTCGGGTTTCAGCCCATCGAACTGATGTGGCGTCCTGTCGGGTTGAACATCGTCCCTGAGGACGTGCTGGGTAAGCCGGCCGAATGGTTCCTCTACGACCAGGAAAACAATCTGCGCTTCCGTGCCCGCGATGCCGGCTTGACTGGTGAGCTGTGCGATCCGCAACGCTTTGTCGTGGCCCGCCAGGATGCGACCTACAACAACCCGTATGGCTTCGCTGACTTGTCCATGTGCTTCTGGCCGGTGATCTTCATGAAGGGCGGACTGAAGTTCTGGGTCCAGTTCACCGAGAAGTACGGCTCGCCGTGGGTGATTGGTAAACATCCCCGTGGTGCTAGCACGGGTGAAACCGATCTGTTACTCGACAGCCTTGAGGCGATGGTCCAGGACGCTGTCGCCGCAATCCCGAATGACTCCAGCGTTGACATCATCGAAGCCGCTGGCAAGGCCGGCAGTGCCGAGGTCTACCGTGAGCTGCTGGTTTATTGCCGCAGTGAAATCAACGTCGGGCTGTTGGGGCAGAACCAAACCACCGAGTCCAACAGCAACCGGGCCAGCGCCACTGCAGGGCTGGAGGTGGTCAAAGACATCCGCGATGGCGACAAGGGCATTGTCGCCGCGACCATGAACGCGATTATTCGCCGTGTAGTCGATCTGAACTTCGGCGAGAACGTTGCCGCCCCGGTGTACGAGTTGTGGGAACAGGAAGAGATCGACAAGACCCAGGCGGACCGCGACAAGTCCTTGACCGACTCCGGGGTGAAACTCACCAATCAATACTGGATGCGCACTTACAACCTGCAGGAGGGTGATCTGGAAGAGACTCCGACGCCGGCTGAATCGTCAGCGTTCGCGGAGTCGACCCTGAAGCCGATTCTCGACCAGGTAGCGCTGGACCAAGCAATCAACAGTCTTCCTGCTGAGCTGCTCCAGGAGCAGAGCGAACAGACCATTGCTTCTTTGATCGACGCGCTGTTGCGCGCTCGCACTGACTCAGAGGCGCTCGGCCTGTTGGCTGAAGCATATCCGAAGATGGATGACCAGGCGCTGCAGAACAACCTCACGCGCCTGCTGTTCATGGCCAACATCTGGGGCCGCCTGAATGCCACTGCGGATCGGGAAGACTGATGGCTACCTCCCTGAAGACTCCGAACCCGGCCGACCTCAAGGCCATCTTCGGCATGGAGCCGAAAAACGCGGTGGCCTACCTGAAGTCCAAGGGCTATTCGATCACCTGGAACTGGCAGGACATGCTCGACCAGGCTCACGACCAATCCTTCACCGTGGCCAAGGCCATGCGCCTAGATCTGCTGTCGGACATTCGTGGCGCATTGGAAACTGCACTGCAGGAAGGCCAGACCCTCAAACAGTTCATAGCGGATATACAGCCGGTGCTGGAGTCTCAAGGCTGGTGGGGACAGCAGGTCATTGTCGACAGCGAAGGTGTCGGTGAGTTGGTCCAGTTGGGCAGTCCGCGCCGTCTCAAGACGATCCATCAGACCAACCTGCAGAGCGCCTATATGGCTGGCCGCAAGGCCGAGATGGAGCAAACCACCGAGACGCACCCGTACTGGATGTACGTGGCCATCCTGGACGGCAAGACTCGGCCGAGTCACCGGGCGCTGCATGGGCAAGTGTTCCGCCATGACGACCCAATCTGGTCGGCGATTTTCCCACCCAATGGGTTCAACTGTCGTTGCCGTGTTGTCGCACTGAGCGAAGCCGCCGTGAAACGCCGAGGCTTGAAGGTTGTGTCGAGCGAAGGTCGTATGTTCACCGAGACCGTGGAGACCGGAGTCGACAAACGTACCGGCGAGATCCGCACCGCGCCAGTTACCGGCATCCGCACCACCGATGCAGCAGGCAAGACGATTACGTTCCGCACCGATCCTGGTTTCAACCACGCACCAGGTACTGGCCTGGCTGACATGCTGAAACGCAAACAAGCAGCCGCCTAGGAGGTTTTAAATGTTCACCGTCGAACTGGATCACCAGCGCGTGCAGGCCACCCTGCGCAAAATCGAGTGGGCCGTGGGCGAGCTTGCACCGCTGATGCGTGGCATCGCTGCTGAGCTTGCCAGCCAGACCGAGGAAAACTTCGGCGAGGAAGGTCGCCCCGAGTGGGAGGACCTGTCCGATGTCACCACGGCAAGCCGTGAGAAAAGCGGTAACTGGCCAGGGCAGATGCTGCAGATCAGTTCGGCAGGACTGGCCGCCTCGATCACGACCCAAGCGACCGACAGTTCAGCGTTGGTCGGCAGCAACAAACCCTATGCTGCCATGATGCAGTTCGGTGGCACCAAGTCTGACTTCCCCCATCTGTGGGGCGATATTCCCGGTCGCCCATACTTGCCGATGGACGCCGAGGGCGAGCTGCAGCCCGAGGCAGAGGAAGCCATCTTGGATCTGGCCATGAATCACCTGGAAAAAGCCGCTCGCCTCTAAGGCCCTCAGAAGCGCCTGAGCGCGCATGCGGCCCCGGTTCATCGAGTTGTATAGGCGAATAACGCCGTAAACGTTTTATAAAGCCCTGTCGCCTTACTCCCATCCCATTGCGCGGGTGCCAATCGCACCCTGGCCGCATCATCACCGTCGCGACACTCTTTAAACTCGATTAAAAGGCATGGGCCAATCATTGGCTCAGTCTGTGTGCATCACCTTCAACTGAAGCGCACAGACCATGAAGCCACTCCACATTTTCAAGCCAGGTACGCACGTCGCCATGAGCGGCGCCAGTATCACCTTTGGCGAGTCCGACTTGGCCGCCACCGTGCGCGCCTACGATCCTGCCTTGCACGAAGCACCTCTGGTCATTGGCCATCCCAAGCACGATGCCCCGGCCGCTGGATGGGTCAAGTCACTTTCGGCAGCCCCGGAAGGCCTGATCGCAGTACCGCATGAGGTCGATGTGGCATTCGCGGAATCGGTGGCCCAGAAGAAATTCAAGAAGATCTCCGCCTCCTTCTATCACCCAGACGCAGCGAACAACCCGGTGCCTGGCGTGTACTACCTGCGTCATGTCGGCTTTCTCGGCGCTCAGCCACCGTCAGTGAAAGGCCTGCGTCCCATCGAACTGGCAGAAGACGAAGAAGGTGTCGTCGAGTTTGGCGACTTCGGTGACAGCATCACGGCCGGTGTCTTCCGCCGGTTGCGCGAATGGCTGATTGGCCAGTTCGGCCAGGAAGCGGCCGATCAGGTTGTGCCTGGCTGGGACGTGGACAACCTGGCTGCCGAAGCCCTTCGCGAGGATGTCCGTCCCTCTTTTACCGAACACACCCCACCCAGCAAACCCATCACCGAGGAACACACCGTGAATCCAACGGAAAAGGCCGCCCTGGAGGCGGAAAACACACGCCTCAAAAACGCACTGGACACGCATCTGGCCCAGCAGCGAAAAGACCAGGCTGATCAACGCCACGGCAAGAACCTGGCATTCGCTGAAGGTCTGGTCAGTGCGGGCAAGTTACTGCCCAAACACACCGCCGCACTGATCGCCGCACTGGACTTCGCCGAAGCAGGTGACGCGCCTCTTGAGTTCGGCGAAGGCGATCAGCGCAAGCCGGTAATCGATGGCCTCAAGGCGCTCTTCGATGACTTCCCGCAACAGATCAACTTCGCGGAACAAGCCAGCAAGGAGCGTTCGGGCGAAGTGCATGTGCCTACCGATCTGGAGTTCGCGGAGAAGAACACCGACCCCGACCGCCTCAGTCTGCACAACCGTGCAGCAGCTTTGGCAGCCGAAAAGAACATTCCCTACGAGTCGGCAGTTCGCCAACTCATCAAGTAACAAGGAGTCACCATGGCTGATCGTTTGAGCAAACTGCGGATCGTTGATCCGGTACTCACCAACCTGGCGCGAGGCTATCGCAACGCCCAGTACATCGGCGAAGGCTTGTTCCCTATCGCGCTTATGGACAAGGAAGCCGGCGTAGTTCCACTGTTCGGTAAAGAGGCTTTCGAGGTCTACGACACCGAACGAGCAATCCGTGCCCAGTCCAACATTATGACCCCGGATGACGTGGACGGTCTGGACGTGGTGCTGCGCGAGCACGACCTTGCGTATCCCGTGGACTACCGCGAGAAGAACGAATCCATGTTCGATGCAGAGTCGCGTGCATCCCGTCGCGTGGTCAACGCTATCGATCTGCGCCGCGAAGTGGCATGCGCCAAACTGGCGCAGAGTCCTGGCACCTTCCCGGCCGGCTCCAAGGTCACTCTGTCTGGCTCCAGCCAATGGAGCAATGGCGGCGGTGACCCTATCGCCGTGGTTGAACAAGGCAAGGAAGTGGTTCGCAGTCGAATCGGTATTCGCCCCAACACCATGACCATGGGTGCCTCGGTGTATCAATCACTGAAGTTCCACCCAAAGCTGCAGGAAGCCCTGGGTTCCACCGAGCGCAAGCTGATCACCGTCGAACACCTGAAAGCCCTGTTCGGTATCGAGAACGTCTTGATCGGTGAGTCCCTGGCCGGCTCGGTCAATACCTCCGATATCTGGAGCGACAACCTCACCCTGGCTTACGTGGCCAAACCTGCGGCCGGTGCCCAGACCGACTACGACGAACCGAGCTTCGGCTACACCCTGCGGCGCAAGGGTATGCCCGAGATCGACACCTACGACGGTTCGGGCGGCAAGGTTCGTTTCGTTCGTAACACCGACATCTATAAGCCTGTGGTCGTGGGTTCGGATGCCGGTTACTTGATTACCGACATCAACGGCTGAGGCTCCCATGGCAACTAAAGAAACCAAGGGCACCACCTCAGGAAAGACCGCTGATGCGGCTCAGGGTGATGTCAGTCAAACCGCTGCTACTGCACCTGCTGCTGCACTTCCGACGACGCCTCCAGCTGCCTCGGGCGAACAGACCGGCGATCAGACCGCACCTGCAGCTCCTGTTGTGCCCGTCCCAACTGATACCAATGGTTCAGATGAGCTGAATGGTCCGCTTGATGGGCTCCGAGTGCCGGTAGGTCTCTCTGACGTATCCGCCGCTCTTCAGGATGGAGCCAAGGAAACTCCCGAACTGCCTGGCTACCTGGTCACCGATGTGTCGTCCGTGCTGCACGACGGCACCTGGTATCACCAGGACGATGAAATTTTCTTGAACGATAAGGAAGCGGCTCCGCTGTTGCGCCGCCGCATTATCGAACCGTCCCGGAGCGAACAATGAAGACTCAACAACCTGTACTCACTACCTCGGTTGTCGCGTTGGCTGATCTGCCGCGCTACCGCTTCGCGGGCTTCAATGGTGCCTTGTGTGCTGCCGGTGCGAAGGCTCTGGGCACGGTTCAGGCCGATACCGAAGCCGACAACGTGGCCCCGGTTACAGTCCTGGGCATCTGTCTGATCACTGCCGGTGGTGCAGTAGCAGCAGGAGCCGAGGTGGAGTCCGACGCCTCAGGCCGAGCGGTTACGCTCGCTACAGGCAAGTCGAACGGCATGACCATGGATGCAGCAACTGCTGCAGGTGATGTCATCCGTATCGTCCGGGGAATCTGAGGCCAGCCATGCGCTACTGCACTCGCGCCGATATCGGCAAGGCTATCCCGGAGATGACTCTGGTCCAGCTCTCCAACGACGACCCCTCCGCCATTGAGCCCAACGAGGAAGTCATCGAGGATAGCGTCCGCCAGGCTGAAGAGCTGGTCGATGGTTACCTTCGTGGTCGCTACGACTTGCCGCTCTATCCGGTCCCAACCGTATTGCGCGATGCAGTGGTTTACCTGGCGCGGCACTGGTTGTATCAGCGCCGCCCGGAAGGGGCATTGCCAGATGCTGTGAAGGACAGCCGCAAGGACACCATCAAACTCCTGGAAAGCATCCGCGACGGCGTTGTCACCCTGGGCATGCCAGGCGGTCAGGCGGCTCCAGAGCCTGGTGAGATCCATGTCCGTGCACGTCCTCAGCAGTTCGGCGGCGATCTCTGGGAGCGGTACAGATGAACCAGCCCAAGACCCAAACCGAGCAGTTGGTGGAGGCCATGAGGGTTCGACTGCAGGAAGCCTTCGGCAAGGATCTGACGATTGAGCTGTTTCCCGAAAACCCATCGGTCTACCGCTTGAACCACACGCGGGGCGCAATCCTGCTGGCCTATGGCAAATCAACCTTCGGTGGCTCTGAGGCCATGGACTCAATGTTCCAGGCCCGCAACATCGTCATCAGGCTGACCCTGGTATTTCGCCAGCTCAATGGCAGGGACGGGGTGATCAGCTACCTCGACCAGATCCGCACCTGCCTGACCGGCTGGTTCGCACCGCATTGCGATCAGGCCTGTCGTCCGGTTGCCGAGCAGTTCATTGGCCATATGCAAGGGCTCTGGCAATACGGCCAGGACTTTGCCGTTCGTGCCACGCAATTGCAGGTCATGACTCCACCTGGTGGTGCACCGTTGCTCCCACCGTTCTTTGAGGAAACCCCATGAAACTTACCCGCTACATCTACAACGGCCCGCAAAGCGCCGCCACTTTGCGGGTAAACGACACCCGCGAACTGCTGGACGTGCAACTGCTGCCGGGGAAACCCGTCGAGCTGCCAGCTGACCATGAGTACACCTTGGTGTTGCTGGAACTCAAGCACCTGGTACTTGCAGCGCCTGACGCAAAACCTGCTGGCAAGACTGCAACTACGCCACAAAAATCTGGACAGGAGTGAAGCTCAATGGCTGCTAACTATTTGCACGGTATTGAGACTACCGAGGTCGAACGCGGCCCTCGGGCTATTAGGGTGGTCAAGTCGGCGGTAATCGCCCTGGTCGGCACGGCGCCTATCGGACCAGTCAATGAACTGACCCAATCGTTAAACGAAACGGATGCCGCTCAGTTCGGCTCGCACCTCACCGGATTCAGCATTCCTGAAGCCCTGGAAGGAATCTACGACTTCGGCGCCGGTACTGTGCTGGTGGTCAACGTGCTCGATCCGGCGGTTCACCGCACGAACGTCGTTGGCCAAGAACAACTGTTTGGCGATAACGATCTGCTGCAGTTGGAACACGGCGCGCTGCAGCTGCTGACCGTCAAGTCGGCGAACGATGCCACCACCTACGTATCGGGAACCGACTACACGGCTGACATGCTCATTGGTCGGGTGAAACGTCTGGCGACCGGGAGCATTCCCGCCAATGCTCAGGTGAAGGCTGATTACACCTATGCAGACCCGAGCAAGGTCACTCCTGCCGATATCATCGGCAGTGTCACCCTCGCTGGTCGGCGTACTGGCTTGAAGGCTTTCGAGGACAGCTACAACCTGCTGGGATACTTCCCGAAAATCTTCATCGCGCCGGGTTTCAGCACCCTGAACTCGGTGAGTGTCGAGCTGATCATTTCGGCTGTGCAGCTCAGCGCATTTGCATACATCGATGCGCCCATCGGAACCACGGTTCAACAAGTTATTACCGGGCGCGGTCCAGCCGGCGCCATCAACTTCAATACAAGCAGCGACCGTGTGCGTCTGTGCTATCCGCATGTGAAGGTATACGACGCGGCGACCGATGGTTCTCGCCTGCAGCCATTGTCGATCCGTGCAGCGGGTTTGCGCGCAAAGATCGACAACGACAAGGGCTACTGGTGGAGTTCGTCCAACCAGGAACTGGTTGGTGTGATTGGCCTGGAACGACCGTTGACGGCGCGGGTGGATGACCCAAACAGTGAGGTCAACCTGCTCAACGAAAACGGCATTACCACCGTGTTCAATTCGTTCGGCACCGGTCTACGTTTGTGGGGCAACCGTTCCGCCGCTTGGCCAACCGTGACTCACATGCGCAACTTTGAAAACGTGCGGCGTACCAAGGACGTGGTGGACGAGTCGATTCGTTACAGCTCGCTGCAGTTCGTGGACCAGCCTGTCACCAACTCACTGATTGATAGCATCACCGAAAGCGTCAACCTGTTTATTCGCAAGTTGATCGGTGACGAGGCTCTTCTCGGCGGCGAGTGCTGGTATGACCCTGCCCGCAATCCACAGACCGAGCTGGAGCTCGGACACGTACTGTTCAGCTACAAGCTGGGTGTGCCCGTGCCTTTCGAGCGCGGCACCTTCGAAACTGAGATTACCGGGGAATACCTGGTCAACCTGGGAGCAGCATAAATGGCCGGTTTTAGCGCGCACCGCATTTCCAACGCCAACATCTATCTGGACGGTTCCAGCTTCTTTGGCAAATGTGAAGAGATCGATCTCGGCTCTATCAAGGCCGTGATGAGCGACTTCCAAGGGCTGGGTATGGTCGGTCTGATTGAGCTGCCGGATGGCATCGATAAGTTGGAAGGCAAGATTACCTGGAACAGCCTGTACGCCGAAGCAGCGAAGAAACTGGTCACTCCCTTCAAGAGCATCCAGTTGCAATGCCGTTCCAACGTTCAGGTGTTCAATAACGCAGGCCTGGTCGACGAGATCCCGCTGGTTACGATGATGACCATCACCGGTAAGGAGTATCAGCTGGGCAGTTATAAGCCACGCGACCCGACCAAATATGAAACGCAGTTCTCAGCAACCTATGTACGCCAGGTACTCAACGGTGAAGAGGTGGTTTTGCTGGACTACCTGTCCAACATTTTCCGGGTCGGTGGCAATGATCAGCTGTCGAAGTACCGGCAGAACATCGGACAGGCTTAAGTCAGCCTGGTAGGCCGAGGTGATTGGTGGCGAACTTAACGCCGATGGACAGGGCTTGTCCGGCGAGGTCACCAATTAAACTTTTTGCTCCCGTCTTGGAGGCGTCAACCAATTGCTCACCAAGGCTTGATTCGGTGTTGAGGCTATCCGGGGTTGCCTTCAGCACCTCAAGACCCTTGGCGGTCAGTACGCATTCCGTGTAACCGGTAGCTTGAACCTTGTCCTTGAAGCGCAAGTAGCCTGATTCGGCCAGCCACTCGATACAGGCAAAAAGGAACTCGCCGTCTTTGTTGGGAACGTCGAATCCCAGAAAATCGTCATATGAATAACCATCAGGAGCGAGATTTTTTAGCTGTAGGTAGCACGGCACCGGAAAACCCTCATACAGCACGCCGAGTACTTGGCCGGTGAGTTCATCGAATCGCTTGATATTGGAGGCTGTCATGTCCTTGACTCCTGAAAATGAAAAAGTAAGTCCTCAAAATGTTACTGAGGTCTTGAAGTACATCGATATGCAAGTGCGCCGAGACGTCGACCAAATGCGGGCGAAACAATACTGGGATCGAACTTTGGAAGGGCCCCGAAAGAGGTTTTGGTGGATGCTCTGACCATCGCATTGGTATCCGGCCGTTATCAGATGACACCACGTTGCCAGTGCTGCCGCCATTGTTGATGCATGACCAGGACTAACTCCAACGGACTGGAGCCGCAAGGACGCAACCCGAAGCCCCGCCATCGTGCGGGGCTTCGTCTTTAAACTCGATTAAAAGTCAGCGCCACGACCAGGTGCGATGCTCAGGGCTCACTTAAAGCAGTCGATTAAACCGACAACCTGGAGCAACAAAGATGGCCGAATCACTCAGTTTGACCCTCAAGTTTCCTTTCAAAAGTGCCAGCGGCGAGCAGATCTCGAAGCTGTCCATCAAGCGCTTGAAGCGAAAAGACATCAGCAGCGCTCAGGCCGTCACAAAGGACGAAGCGGCGATGGAAGATCATCTCGTTGCGAAAATGCTGGGTCTTACCATCGAGGACCTCGGCGAGTTCGATATCGCCGACTCCAAGTTAGCCACCGAGGTGTTGCGGGAAATGGCTAGCGGCGGAGACCTTGCTGCAGTCCTGGGACGAAGCGTTGCTATTGGTGTTGAGGATGCAGCCGTCTGAGATTGCCCGACTGGACATGGTTGATTATTGGCGCTGGGTCGATGTTTGTCAGCGTGAGATCAATCGGCGGAACGAGGCTGCCGAGAAGATGAATAGCTGACAGCCGCCACGGCCAACACCATGTCCACCAGCAACACGCCGCCTTCTGCAATAGAAGGCGGCCACCCGCAATAGTCTCCCCTTGTAGAGAAATTTATGGCCAATGAAGTTCGGGTTGGATTAAGGATCGGAGCTGCGGTCTCCGGCACCCTGAGCGGTGCATTCGGTTCGGCCAAATCGATTGTGCAACAGCTCGGTCGTGCGACTGATGGCCTGACGGCCAAGCAGAAACTCATCGGCACCGAACTGTCTGCATCCCTGGCGCGTGGCGGCACTGGCATCGAACGTATGCGTCGGCAGTACGATCAAGTCGGACGGACAATTGATCAACTCAAGGTCAAACAGGACCGCCTCAATATCAGCATCGCTCGTGGCGACACCCTGAAGAACAAGCGCAGTGAGTTACGTGGCCAGGCGATGGAGACAGTCGGTACAGGCGTAGCACTTGGTGCGCCGGTTGTTCAGTCGATGCGCACGGCCATTGACTTCAAGGATCGGACCAACGACATCGCCATCACTGGCGGTTTTGATGCAGCAGAAGAACAACGCTTGGGAGATGTACTTAGGACCTCTGCTCTGAAGTGGAACCAAACGCAAATGGACGTCGCCGCAGGCGCCCAAGTGCTGATCGCTGGAGGTATTTCCAACGTAAAAGAGCTGGAGGCATATGCACCATTAATGTCTAAGTTCGCTACTGCAACAAGAGCCAGCATGGATGACCTTGGCTCTGTCGCAATTGCGCTCAAGGACAACTTGGGAGTTGGAGCGTCAGGATTTGAGCGCTCAATGAATATGCTCGCTTCAGCGGGAAAGAACGGTCAGTTCGAACTCGCTGACATGGCTAAGTGGCTGCCTCAGTTGACTCCTCAGTTTGCCGCTTTAGGTATCACTGGGGAGCGAGCGGTAGCAGAGATTGGTGCTTCCCTTCAGATTGCCCGGCGCGGCGCTGGTAGCAATGACGAGGCAGCCAACAACTTCAAAAACTTCCTTTCCAAGCTTACTGCCAAGGACACTTTGAAGTCATTCGAGGGCGCGGGAATCAACCTTCAAGAGAGCATGCAGAATCTGGTAGGGAAAGGGCTTACCCCAGTTCAGGCAATGCTTGAAGTGATTACTCAATATGTTGGGAGCAAAAGTCCGAAAGCCGCTGGTGAGTTTCAAAAGGCGATGGCTATCAAGGACGATGCCGAGCGAGAAATAGCTCTGAAACGGCTGAACGAATCCTACAAGTTAGGCGAGTTATTTGCCGACATGCAGGTGCTTTCTTTTGTTCGCCCAGCTTTGGCAAACCGCAAGGACCTAAGTGGAATTCAAAAGACCAGTATCGATGATGCCGATAAGGGAGTTGGTGATGCTGATTGGAAAAAACGAATGGAGAGTCCGAAGGAACAGTTGAAGGCACTGACGATCAACCTTTCGGAGATCGGAATAACCATCGGTAGCGTGCTGCTACCCGCTCTTGTCGACGTTACCCAAGCAGTCCTACCGGTAATGCAGTCATTCGCCACTTGGGCTGGCGAACACCCCGCGCTGATCAAGGGTATTGTTGGACTAGTCGGTGGGCTGCTACTCAGCAAACTTGCCTTCATTGGTGTTGCCTACGGCGCCAACCTGGTGTTGTCGCCGTTCGTGGCCATTTCCACGACCATCAAAACACTTTCTGCGAAGTGGACCTTGCTGCGTGCTATGTGGCAGATGGGCAAATTCGCGCCGCTGGTCTCTGGTCTGTCCCGGATCGGCAGTGGGTTGCTCACGGTGGCCAAGTACAGTGGCTCGTTCTTGCGCGGCATCACGATGGCACTGGGAACACCGTTGATGATGGTGGCACGGGGCGGTTTGTCCCTGGGCAAGATCCTCGGCGGCACCCTGTTGTTCGGGTTGAAACTTGCTGGCCAAGCCATCCTTTGGCTTGGAAGAGCTTTGCTGATGAACCCCATCGGCCTACTGATTACGGGTATCGCGCTCGGAGCTTATTTGATCTACCGCTATTGGGAGCCGATCAAAGGGTTCTTCGTCGGGCTTTGGGGCGAGATCAAAGCTGGCTTTAGTGGTGGGCTTGCAGGCATCACCGCCTTGATCGTCAACTTTTCGCCTGTTGGTCTTTTCTACCGTGCATTTGCTGCCGTGATGAATTATTTCGGAGTCGAACTACCCGGCAAATTCAGCGAGTTCGGCGGCATGATTATCACGGGCCTGGTCAACGGCATCAGCAACATGGCCAGCTCGCTGAAGGACAGCGTGATTGGCATTGGCTCTTCAGTAAAAGGCTGGTTCACAGAGACGCTTGGCATCCAATCGCCGAGCCGCGTATTCATGGGATACGGGGCCAATATCAGCGAAGGTGCGGCCATCGGCATTAGTGCGCAGGCTGGCCTGGTCCGTCAGGCCGCGCTCGGCATGGCTGCGCAGTCGGGTGTGGATCTTGCCCCACCGAATCCGGCCAATGTCTCCCGGGCTAGCATGATGGGTGATAGCGGCGGCATGTCATCTACAGGCTCTCCAGGTGCAGGTGGCCAGCCTGTCTTTCACTTCTCCCCTCAAATCACCGTGCCTGGCGGCGCCGACACTCAACAGCAGGTTCAACAGGGGCTGCAAGCCGGTTACTCCGAGTTTGTGCGAATGATGGATCGTTACATGCACGACAAACGCCGTCGTAGTTATGGCCCGTCTGATGGAGGGCTGGCTTGATGTTTGCCATCCTGGGCGATATCGAATTTACCGTAGCCGGTGGCATCACCGGCATGGACCAAAGCAGCACGGCCGATTGGGCCGAGCATGCGCGCATACAGGGCAAACCCTTGCTTGAGTGGGTTGGTGAAGGACTGGATGAATGCAATCTGACCATCGAGCTGCACCCCGTCTTAGGCGATCCCGAGGAAAGGTTGCGGGCACTGCGCCTGGCCAAGACCAAGCACGAACCGTTGGCGTTTGTCATGGGCTCTGGCGAGTACCTGGGCGCCTATGTCATCACCAACATAGGTAACAACATCCGCCGCGCAACAGATACGGGCCAGATCAACTCGGCGACGGTGCAGTTGAGTCTGAAGGAATACACCGGAGCTTTCACGCGCAAGGTTGCTCGTCCGGGTCTACTCGATACTGCGTTGAGCGGCACACCTGCAGCTGCTGCAGGTTCACCCGGACTTGTCTCGCGACTGATGCCATCGCCCAGCACCGTCCAGGCAGTGATTGGTCACGCCAAAACAGCCGGCAATATGCTGAAAGCTGGTCAGAACCTGTATGAAACGGTCAAGAGCGGTAACGCCTCGATGATCCTCGGCCAGGTTCCCCAGTTGCTCGGCGTCACCGCAAGGGCCATTGATCCGTTGCAAGGGCTTACGGCAGCTGCGGGTCTGCTCAAAGATGGTGCCGATCTGTCGCGTTTAGGTGAGGACGTACTAGGCAGTGTGATGGGGGCCCGATCCGCCCTCAATCCAGTTGACCTGGGCAACATCGTGGACCGATTTACCTCGTCCCGCGAGTCGCTAGACCAAGCGCTCACCACCATGAACGGTGCCAGCACCCGCCTTGCAGGGCTGGCGGCACAGGTTCTGACGAGGAAAGCCTGATGTTTCTTACCCATGTCACTACCGAAGGAGAGCGCTGGGATCAACTGGCGTGGAAGTACTACGGAGACGCACATCGGTATTCGCCGATCGTTCAGGCGAACATGCATGTGCCTATCACCAGCGCCTTACCGGCAGGGTTGACCTTGGCCATCCCGCTACTTGATCCCGTGGCGACAACAGAGGATCTGCCACCATGGATGCGATGACCCCAAAACAGGTGCCGGAAGCGCGTTTTGTACTGACTTACCAGCAGAGCAATATCACTCGCAATGTCAGCCTGCACCTGCTTTCACTCACGTATTCGGACTTTCTCACAGGTGAGGCTGACAGCCTGGAGGTCGAACTGGAGGACACCGAGGGCAAATGGCGTGACGCCTGGTATCCAGGTCACGGTGACACCTTGGCCCTCGCTATTGGGTGGGAAGGTGAATCGTTGCGCACGCTGGGCCGATTTGAGATTGATGAGGTTGAGCTTAATTGCCCACCGTCGACCATCACCATTCACGCGTTGGCCACCGGCATCAAGGCATCATTGCGTACCACCGAGCATCGCGCATACGAAAGCACCACTCTGGACGCCATTGCCAAGCAGGTAGCTGACCGGCAAGGCCTGGAGCTGATTGGCAGCATCGAACCGATCAAACTCGACCGATTAACCCAGCAAGAGTCTGACTTGACCTTCCTGCGCAACCTTGCTGGCGAATACGACTATGCATTCAAGGTCACCGGCACCCGGATGGTCTTCCATGCTATCAGTGAGCTGGCCAAAGGATCGCCGGTAGCAACTCAAGTGCTTCAGGATCTGGCCAGCTTGAGGTTGCGCGACACGATCAAGAGTGTGCCTCAGGCTGTAGAGGTCAAGCACAAAGAGCCGGCGAAGAAGCAGTTGATCGCTTACAAGATCGACAACGAGGGCAAGACGGTCGCTGTACCCAGTAGCGTGAGTAAAGCCACCACCAGCGGTGACACGAAGAAGAGCCGCAAACGCAGCGCCTCGGCCGAAGAATCCAAAGCAAAAGCCAAGGCTGAACTAGCCAAAGCCAATCGCGAGCGAACTACTGGCAGTTGGACCGCCATGGGTCGACCTAACCTGGTCAGCGGCAATATCGTGACCTTGGCTGCAGCAGGCATGTTGGGTGGCAACTATTTGATTATGTCCGCGCAGCACCGAATGACGCGCAGCGGCGGTTACACAGTGGATCAGTCGCTCTGCCGCATTTCTGCGCCCTCGATCTCGATGACGCAAGACAGTACAAAGCCAGACCTGGCGCTGTCGACTTATGGCATTCAGCGTGAGGTGGTTGCCTGATGGCTGTTGAACTGGAGTACGGCGAAGTCAGCGCCGTGGATCACATGACGTGCCGTATCCGGGTGCGCCTGGACGACCGCGACGGGGTTGAAAGCTATTGGCTCAACGTGCCCCAACGTAACACCCAGGGCACGCAGCGCCGGCCCCTGATGCCCGAGCTGAATGAACAGGTCGCAGTACTACTGGATGCTGACGGTGTAGGTGGTGTTTGCCTGGGCGGGATCTATTCGACGGCTGAGCCGCCGCCTGTGGTCGACGAGGACACAGACTATGTGCGCTTCAGTGATGGAACAATCTCCACCTACGACCGTGCGGCCGGGGTGATGACGTTAGATTGCGTGGGGGCGTTGCTTTTGAAGTGTGGCCGTAACATCACGGTTGAAGCCGGTGAGCCGGTGGTGGTCAAAGCGCCGTCAGCAACTCTGGACATTCCGCAGGTCACCCTGAATGGGGACCTGCAGGTGAATGGCGATCTCGGTGTTAAGGGCAACGTCAGTGCAACAGGGGCTGTCATGGATGCCGGTGGAAACTCAAACCATCACTCTCATTGAGAATGTCAATTTATGACGACACCAGCACCACACCGCACGGAGAAGTTACCTCCAATGGTGTTACCTCCAATCACAGTTTTCTTAGGCCCTATATCAAGACCTGCATTCTTTAAGCGGAAGGTTACCTCCACAGCTGTGACGGGCGTTTCGATATCAAATAGAGCCTCAGGAGCATCAGCGTAGTGCTTCTGAAGTGCCTCTTTGCTTGCTAGCTCCAAAAACTTCACCGAGCATGAATCACCGTTTGTATATTTCACCGAAAGCATTTTGCCGGAAGGAGGGCAATCGACATCTTCCTCATTACCGTGAACTGTCCAGAAATTTTCTTCCATCGAAAATCTTGGTTCACCGTCAACGGTCACTTGGGCGACGTTAAGAAGTAGGTATCCTTCATCGTCGCGGCTCAGCCAAATCAAAGGAGTTCCTTTGTAACGAATCGCCTCATAGGTCTCCAATAGATAGTTGCCCCCTACAACCATCAACAACTCGTTTCTCATCCAGTTAAACCGCCCCTTCACCTGAGCTGCTTCTACTACCGAGTGTTTTAAGCGCTTAAGCTGCTCGATGGTAAACGCTCCTCCGTCTGCCTGGGCATGATGTTCAGTACACAGAGCGATCATCCCCTCAGGATTGTGGTGATTTAGTTCACGCCAAGGTGGGTCAAAGTGGTGCCACTCTAGAAAGGGTCGACCACAACCAGGAACCGGGCAACCAAAGCCGACCTCCTTCCGAAGTTTCCTGCGTACTTCTATTTTGGGTTTCCTCTCCATCTCAAATTCCTTGTTGTCATTTGGTTCGTGGGTGCCGTCTTTAAACTCGATTAAAAGCCCAGCATAGACTAAATCGCCATCATGGACGCATGACGACGCCCACTCCCTACACCAGCATTACCGCCGCCCACTGGCAACCCGCACTCGGTACATCCGGGGAGGTTGTCGAGGGTCTGCGCGATATCGACCAGTCCATTCGTATCATCCTCACCACGCCCAAGGGCGCGGATGCTCATCGGCCGGACTTTGGCAGTGAGCTACATCTATATATCGATTGGCCTGTTAACCGAGTGACTCCGCACCTGGTGCGTGAAACGGTCGACGCATTGCGTCGCTGGGAAAACCGCATTTCAGTCGCGCAGGTAAAAGTGCAGATTGAAGGAGCGCAGGTCATGGTTCGGGTGCAATGGCGTGTTGCGGACGGTGTCGCCCAGTTGACCGAGGTGCCCTATGCGCGATCTTCCTAAACCTGTGTTTGTCGAGATCGATCCGGCTGCTACGGAAGCCGCTTTGATTGCTCGCTATGAGTCCAAGTCAGGAAAAACCCTGTATCCCGCCCAGATTGAGCGGCTCTTCATCGACCTGATTGCCTATGCAAAGACGCTCTCGGATATGTCCATCCAGAATGCCGGCGAGCAACTTCTGGTGCGCTTTGCGGATGCCCCGATTTTGGATTACCTGGGCGAACTGGTTGCAACCCCCAGGCTCTTGGCTGCCCCAGCGCGTTGCCCGATTCGCTTCAGCATGCCGGCCGTACTGCAGCAGCCTTTGCTGATTCGTGCCGGCACTCGGGTGAGCACCCAGGATGCCAAAATCACCTTTCTGACTGATCAGGATGCCATCATTCCAGCAGGCCAAACCCAAGTTAGTGCGACTTCGACCTGTCTTGCGACCGGGGTGCTTGGCAACGGCTGGGCCGTTGGCCAGATCAGCAGTATTGGTAACCCACCTGCAGCCGGTCTGACGGCAACAAACACCCGCGTCACTGCCGATGGTGCCGAGGACGAAGATAACGACCGCTACCGTGAGCGGATCATCCTGGCACCTGAAGCCTTCAGCAATGCTGGCAGCCGTGGCGCCTATCGCTACCACACATTGGCGGTGCATCAGTCGATCATTGATGTCGCCGTACATGGGCCTGACGAAGGGCAGCCGGACGGCCACGTGGCTTTGTTCCCACTTACCAACACCGGCTTGCCTACGGACGATCTGCTGCAGCGTATCAAAAGCCAGGTCTCCGGCGAAAAAGTACGCCCGCTGTGCGACACCGTACACGCTCTTGCGCCCACCGAAGTGGCCTACGAGATCAAGGCGCGCTTGACCTTTTATGCCGCAGCAGATCGAGCCGAAGCGATGAAAATGGCCAGGGCTGCCGCCGAGGCGTATGTGGTTGATCGTCGGGCCGGACTTGGCCGCGATCTTGTCCAGGAGCAAATTACCGCGCTGTTGCAGGTGAATGGCGTCTATCGCGCTGAACTGGAGTTACCCAGCGCCTGGCGCGAACTGCTGAGTAACGAGTGGGCTAACAACACCACGATCCTGCTGGAAGACGCAGGGGTAGCGTATGGCTGAGCAACAACTGCCGCCAGCCATGGCTGGTGATGAACGTTTCGCGTTGCTCAGCGAGCTGCTCAAAGAGACGTTTGACAGTTTGGATATCAATGCAATGTTGGTTTACCTGGTCGACCTGGTGAAGCCGCGACTGCTGCCCGTCCTGGCCGATCAGTTCTCACTCATCGACGAGGCAGCCTGGTTGCTGGCCGAGTCTGAGGATTCCAAGCGTAATCTAATCAAGGGGGCGGCCGAGTTACATCGGTACAAGGGCAATCCTTGGGCCATTCGCGAAGTTATTCGATTGCTGGGCTTCGGCGAGGTAACGATCCAAGAAGGGCTGAACAACCAGGTGCGTGATGGATCGATCATCAGGGATGGAAACCATGTCCATGGTGATCCTGGTGCGTGGCCCCTCTATCGAGTCTTTCTCAAGCGTGCCATCACCAATGACCAGGCTGCGCTCTTACGCCGCCTTCTACTTTCCGTCGCCCCGACTCGTTGCCGCTTGGTGTCGCTCGACTATCAGTCAGTGGCTATCAGACATAACGGGTTTGCTCGTCGCGATGGCCAATACAACCATGGGAGCAGCTGATGGCTGATTTACCTGAAGTAAATGAATGGCCGGAAGGCATCTACCAGCTTGAGACCTCCGACCCTGTGTTGGGTGGGCCGGAAGGTATCGACAACCTGCAAGGTAAGCAGTTGGCGAGCCGGACGAAGTGGCTCAGGGATCAGTTGGATAAGATCGTCAACGGTGTGACTGCCATCGGCAAGGCTACTCAACTGTTGACCCCACGCGCTTTGAAATTCAAGGGGGCCGTGGCAGGAAACGGTAACTTTGATGGGAGCGCTGACATTGAGATCACGTTGACCTTGGCGAATAGCAGTGTGGTAGCCGGTAGCTATCCCAAAGTGACCGTCAACGATAAGGGGATTGTGACTGGGGGTTCAGCGCTTGTCGCTGCTGACCTTCCAGCAGGTATTACAGCGCCTCAGTTTGATAATGATAAATCGCTTGCTACAACAGAGTTTGTACAGCGGGCGTTGGGCAATCTAGCTGGGTACGCCGTCTACAACGCAAACACTGCACTGACGGCTGCCGATGTCGGCAAATACGTCTATGCAGACGCCGCAACCATTACCCTTACGCTGCCTGACGCGATGCTGCTGCCAGCGGGCAGCAGGCTTTACATGCAGGCGTCGGCAAACAGCAAGCTCACCGTGACTTCGGTAAACGGCAACATCACCGGGCCGAATGGCAACCCGATGGGTTCGTCCAACGTGACTCTCGGCCCCGGCGTTGCGGCAGAGTTCATTTCGTGGGGTGCTGGCTGGCTTTCCGTTGGCGGAACCGGTCTTGCTGCGCTTACCGACTACGGCTACCAGAATTTTCCAGGTGGTCTGATTATTCAATGGGGTATGGGAACCGGTAATGCATCTGGCACTGCCAGTATTACGTTCCCCATCAAGTTCCCCAACGCTTGCCGTCGAGTGCTGACAACCCCGCGAAATAGTGCGCCGTTGAACGCGACATCGAGTATCGGAGCAGTGACTGCTCAAGGAGTCACCATCTATACAACGCTCGCGCCTTCGGGTCAGCCTGGGGTTGCACAGCCGCTTTCTTTCGATTGGCTAGCCATCGGACATTAAGGAGGATTTATGTTCGCTTCAAAATCTGAGCGCTGCTTTTATGATGAGGGCATCAATTCATCAATGGCGGCTGACGCAGTAGAGATCCCAGCTGAGGTCTATGTCGTGCTGATGATTGGCCAAGGTAAGGGCAAGGTAATTGACTGGGGGGACGATGGCCATCCGGTACTGATAGAGCCTCCCGCGCCGTCACTGGAGTTTTTCGCGGATACCGAAAGAACTTGGCGAGATGGGCAGCTTGCAGCTACTGACGGTGTTGTTTCGCGCCATCGGGACGAGATGGAAGAGGCGCAAGAAACCACATTGACTCCTGCGCAATACTCCGAGCTCCAAGTTTACCGCCGAGCGTTGCGGAACTGGCCAGAGGCCGGAGAGTTTCCGCTGATTGATCATCGACCGCCTGAGCCACCTTGGTTAACTGAACACCTCAAATAGTAAATCAACGGTCTACGGATGACGGCAGCAATGGGAGCGAAAGTAAGAGACTGCTCATTCAGATGGAGCATTCGTACCAAGCCTGTTGGCCCATTTTGATATTCTGTTGCAGTGAGCGCAAAAGAACTCAATGCCATTTATCTCAACTCAGGGCGTGTTTTTTTCGCGCGCGGCATCAAGTTACGCCGACTTGGGATACCGAGTCGAACTCAAGTTTTGAACAACATGAAGATCGGCTCCCTTTCCCCCTCGCCCCCTTGGGGGAGAGGGCTGGGGTGAGGGGGTAAATCTCACAGACAACACGATTTCAGTGGGAACCGGCAGCCTTGTTGAGGTCGCTTTCGGTCCATTCGGTGTAGACGCAGGCATCAGCGGTGGCCCAGCGCACTTGCACCTGATCGCCAGCCTTGAGCGGCATGCCAGCAGCCGACAACGCTTTCACCGTCATTGACGTGCCGCCCGAGGTGACCACGCTGCAAGTCTGGCTCTCACCGAGAAACAGCACTTCCACAACCTTCGCTGAAACCTCATTCCAACCCGACGGCAGCGGTTCGCTGATCGCCTGTGCCACGCTCAACGCAAGTGCCTTTTCCGGCCGCACCATCAGCAACACATCCTGATCGGTGTGCAAACCAACGGTCAGGCGAATCGACAATGACTGACCTTCAAACGAAGCCGCCGCATTACCTTGCGCCTTGAGCTTGAGGAAGTTCGAATTGCCCAGAAACGACGCCACAAACGCATTCGGCGGATTCTGATACAGGTCATAACCGCTACCCAGACCAACAATCTTGCCGTGACTGAAAATCGCGATGCGTTGCGACAAACGCATGGCTTCTTCCTGGTCGTGGGTCACGTAAACGATGGTGATGCCCAGACGGCGATGCAGTTGGCGCAATTCATCCTGCAGATCTTCCCGCAGCTTTTTATCCAAAGCACCGAGCGGTTCGTCCATCAACAGAATGCGCGGCTCGTAAACCAGCGCCCGGGCAATGGCGACACGTTGTTGTTGGCCGCCAGATAATTGCGAAGGGCGGCGATGGGCGAACTGCTCAAGCTGCACCAGTTTCAACATCGCATCGACGCGCTTCTCACGTTCAGCCGCCGCCAGTTTGCGAATCGCCAAAGGAAAGGCGATGTTGTCGCGCACCGACAGATGCGGGAACAGCGAGTAGCGCTGGAACACCATGCCGATGTCACGCTTGTGCGGCGGCACATTCACCAGCGACTGGCCGTTGACGAGGATCTCGCCGCTGCTCGGCGTTTCAAACCCGGCGAGCATCGACAGCGTGGTGCTTTTGCCCGAGCCGCTGGAGCCGAGGAAGGTGAGGAATTCACCGTCCTTGATGTCCAGCGAGATGTTGTCGACCGCAGCAAAATCGCCGTAGTGCTTGTTCAGGTTGCGCAGGCTGACCAGGGGTTTGTCATTCTGCTGGGAAGCGTCTTTGATCACGGCACTCATGTCGTACTCCTGGCGCTCAGGCGCTGATTTCGTTGCGCCGGCGCAGTGCGGCGGCGATGACCATGACCAAAACAGACAGGCCGATCAGCAGCGTCGAAGCGACGGCGATCACTGGCGTCAGGTCCTGGCGCAAGGTGGTCCACATTTTCACGGGAAGGGTTTGCAGGGTCGGGCTGGCCATCATCACGCTGAGCACCACTTCGTCCCACGAAACGAGGAAGGCGAAGAGTGCGCCGGCAACCATGCCCGGGCGGATCGCCGGGAACGTCACCTTGAACACCGCTTGCAGGCGCGAGGCACCGCAGATCACTGCCGCGTCTTCAATCGACTGATCAAACAGCTTCAGCGAGTTGATGATCGAGATGATGGTGAACGGCAGCGCGACGATCACATGGCTGACGACAAACGCGAACATCGTCCCGGTGTAACCGAGCTTGAGGAACAGCGCGTACACCGCCACGGCGATGATCACCAGCGGCACGATCATCGGCAGGGTGAACAGACCGTAGAGCATTTCCCGGCCGGGAAAGCGTCCGCGCACCAGCGCAAATGCAGTCGGCAAACCGAGGGCCACGGCGCAGATCGTGGTCAGTACGGCGACCTTGAGGCTGGCCGCTGCAGCGTTCATCCAGTCCGGATTGGAGAAGAACTGGCCGTACCATTTCAGCGTCCAGCCCGGCGGTGGAAACACCAGCCACTGCGACGAACCGAATGACAGCAGCACGATAAACACGATCGGCAACAGCAGGAACAGACCGATCAGCCCAGTGGTGGCGTAGAGGCCGAAGCGCATGCGCCGGCTCATCGCATTGGGAGTCAGGAGCATGTCGGCTTACCTCGCGTTACTGGCGCCAACCGGGGATTCCGGCTGAAGCTTCAGGTAGAAGTAGAACAGCACCAAAGTGATCGCGATCAGCAACGCGGCGCCGGCACTGGCCAGGCCCCAGTTGAGGAACGATTGCACCTGCTGAATGATGAACTCCGGCAGCATCATGTTCTGCGCCCCGCCAAGCAGCGCCGGGGTCACGTAGTAACCGAGCGACATGACGAACACCATCAGGCCACCTGAGGCCAGACCCGGCCGGCACAGCGGCAGGAACACCCGGAAGAAGTTGGTCCACGGACTCGCGCCGCAGATCGAGCCGGCCTGCAGGATCATCGGATCGATGGCCTGCATGGTCGCCTGCAACGGCAGGACGATGAACGGGATCATGATGTAGCTCATGCCGATCACTACGCCGGTGAGGTTGTGGACCATCTCCAGCGGCTGATCGATGATGCCCATCGCCATCAGAGCCTTGTTGATCACGCCCGAAGCTTGCAGCAGCACCAGCCACGAATAGGTGCGGGCGAGCAGGCTGGTCCACATCGACAGCAGCACGACGTTGAGAATCCAGCGCCCCCAGCCACGCGGCACCAGGGTGATCGCCCAAGCCAGCGGAAAGCCCAGTAGCAAGCTGAACAGCGTCACCAGCCCGGCCACCGAAAAGGTGTTCAGCAGCACTCGCGCATAAGCGGAGTTGGCGAACAACTGTTCATAGTTGCCAAGGCCTGGCGTCGGTTCGAGCACACCGCGCAACAGCAGGCCAATCAACGGCGCGAGGAAGAACAGGCCGATGAACAGCAGCGCTGGGGCGAGGTTGCCGGCGCCGCGCCAGCGTTGTCTGAGGGACGGGGCTTGCTGCATCGCAACCGCCTGTGTTCCGTGGGCCGAGCCGGAAGCGCTGGTCGCGCTCCCGGTGGCAGTGGAGGGACGGGACGCGGTGGCCGCCATTTTCATTTGACCAGCCATTCGTTCCACCGTGTCGCGATGGCCTGGCCGTTTTTGGCCCAGTACGCGAAATCTAGAGTGATCTGATCCTTAGCGTAGGCAGTCGGCAGGTTGGGGGCCAGCGTCGAATCCAGACGCTCCACACTGTCGAGGTTGACCGGGGCGTAGGCGGTCAGGTTGGAGAAGTCAGCCTGGCCCTTGGCGCTGCTGGCGGCAGCGAGAAACTTCATCGCCGCGTCCTTGTTTTTCGAGCCTTTCGGGATGACCAGAATGTCGGCCATGACCAGGTTCTGTTTCCAGCTCACGCCGACCGGTGCGCCGTCTTCTTGCAGGGCGTGGATGCGACCGTTCCAGAACTGACCCATGCTCGCTTCACCGGACGCCAGCAGTTGCTGCGACTGCGCGCCGCCGCCCCACCAGACGATGTCTTTCTTGATGGTATCGAGTTTCTTGAAGGCGCGATCGAGATCCAGCGGGTAAAGCTTGTCGGCCGCTACGCCATCGGCCAGCAGCGCCAGTTCGAGCACGCCGGGGCTAGGCCATTTATACAGGGCACGTTTGCCGGGGTAGGTTTTGGTGTCGAACAGGGCGCTCCAGTCCTGCGGCTTGTTGGCGCCGAGTTTGCCCTCGTTGTAGCCGAGGACAAAGGAGAAGAAGAACGAGCCGACGCCGTGATCGCTGACAAAACGCGGGTCGATCTTGTCGCGCTGGATGACTTTGAAATCGAGGGGTTCGAGCAGGCCTTCAGCGGCGGCGCGCAGGGCGAAATCGGCTTCGACATCGACCACGTCCCACTGCACGTTGCCGCTCTCGACCATGGCTTTGAGTTTGCCGTAGTCGGTGGGGCCGTCCTGCACGACGGTGATGCCGCTGGCCTTGCTGAACGGATCGGCCCAGGCCTGTTTCTGCGCATCCTGGGTGCTTCCGCCCCAACTGACGAAGTTCACGCTTTCGGCAGCCATTGCAGCCTGGCCGGTGACGCTGAGCAGTCCCGCAAAAAAGATCGCGGTTGCAGCTTTGTTCAACACCATTTTCACGCCCTCATTGTTGTGTTTTTGAGCGGGCTTGCGTTGTTGCCCGCCTATCGGGAGCAGTAGATGGACGTTCGTTGGAGTGTCCGGTCTATGGAATATCATATTATGGTATTCCAAACTTTGTGCAAGCACTTTGCCTTACCGGTTATCTGGCGGCTGTCCTTTTTTGTGGTTCGAAGAAATAAATCTGGAATGCAAAACCCCTGTAGGAGTGAGCCTGCTCGCGATTGCGGTGTATCAGCCAACATCGTTGTTGAATGTCACACCGCAATCGCGAGCAGGCTCACTCCTACATTTGGATTTGTGTTCGTCGTGGGTTATTCGGTGAAGGGGATGCTTTC
Source organism: Pseudomonas sp. CH61 (assembly GCF_059429415.1). NCBI lineage: Bacteria > Pseudomonadati > Pseudomonadota > Gammaproteobacteria > Pseudomonadales > Pseudomonadaceae > Pseudomonas > Pseudomonas sp. CH61. The sequence continues at coordinate 1,949,328 of NZ_CM182098.1, forward strand.
GACCACTTCCAGGTCATACCCTGTCAGGCCAGCGTATTTCAGAGGAGGGCCCAGGTGCCGCAGCTTGCCAACCCCCAGATTCTGCAAAATCTGCGCCCCAGTCCCCACCTCGGAATAAATCCGCGATTGCGAACGACTGAACTGCCTCGGCGGCTGAGTCAATTGCGGCACACGCTCCAGCAACGCCTGCGAAGACTCATGATTAGCCAACACCACAACAACCCCATGCCCCTCAGTCGCGACCCGTTGTAACGCGGCCCACAGCGTCCAGTTGCTCGGCCCGCTGTACTCGGCGCCAACCAGATCCCGCAGTGGATCGATCACATGCACACGCACCAGCGTCGGCTCTTCACGGCGCAACTCGCCCATGACCATCGCCATGTGCACGCCGCCCTCGATGCGGTCCTCAAAGGTGATCAGTCGGAACGTACCATGCACCGTCGGCAACTCACGTTCACCGATGCGTTCGATGGTGTGCTCGGTGCTCAGGCGATAGTGAATCAGGTCGGCGATGGTGCCGATCTTGATCCCGTGCTTGCGCGCAAACACTTCCAGATCCGGGCGCCGGGCCATGGTGCCGTCGTCGTTCATCACCTCGACAATCACCGAGGCCGGGGTGAAGCCGGCCAGACGCGCCAGATCGCAACCCGCTTCAGTGTGACCCGCGCGAGTCAGCACGCCACCTTCCTTGGCACGCAGCGGGAAGATATGCCCCGGCTGCACCAGGTCTTCAGCACGCGCATTCGGCGCGACGGCGGCGGCAACCGTGCAGGCGCGATCCGCCGCGGAGATGCCGGTGGTCACGCCAACCGCCGCTTCAATCGACACGGTAAACGCGGTGCTGAACACGCTGCCATTGGCCGGGACCATTTGCTCCAGGCCCAAACGCTGGCAATGTTCGTCAGTCAGGGTCAGGCAGATCAGCCCGCGCGCTTCACGGGCCATGAAGCTGATCGCCTCGGGTGTGCAACGGTCGGCGGCCAGCAGCAGGTCGCCCTCGTTCTCGCGGTCTTCGTCATCGACCAGCAGGACCATTTTGCCGAGGCGATAATCTTCGATGATTTCTTCGATGCTGTTGAAGGCCATGCTGGACTCTCAGGGTTCGTTGGAAATATATTGGTATACCATAATACAAAATCAACAAAGAGGTCACTATGAAGGCGTACTGGATTGCTCATGTGGATATAGCCGATGTCGATCACTACAGCCAATACACCCAGCGCGCGCCGGCAGCCTTCGCTGAGTTTGGCGCGAAGTTTCTGGCCAGAGGCGGGCGCAGCGAGGCGATGGAAGGGCGTGAGACGCCGCAGCGCAGCGTGGTGATCGAGTTTGAAAGCTACGAGAAAGCCGTGGCGTGCTACCACTCGGCGGCGTACCAGGAGGCGAAGCGTTATCGGGAAGAATGGGCGAGGGCGGAAATCATCATCGTCGAAGGTATCGCCCCTATCTAACGGACACCGCAGAACCCCTGTAGGAGTGAGCCTGCTCGCGATAGCGGTTTATCAGTCAACATCATCACCGACTGATACACCGCTATCGCGAGCAGGCTCACTCCTACAAAAAGCGGGTTGCGTGATCAGCGGATAAAGTGGATTTTGCCGCTGTCATCATTGCCCATGTAAATCCCATACACCCCAGCCTGGCGCTCTTCGATATAGCGCTCAAGAATCTGCCGGATCGCCGGGTAATAGATCTGCTCCCACGGAATGTCTTCCGGCGCGAAGAATTTGTAATCCATAGTCTCGGGCCCATACTGCCCGGTGATCTCCAGCGCGATCGCGCGAAAGATGATGTACACCTCGCTGATCTTCGGCACGCTGAAAATCGAGTACGGCGAGACGATTTCCGCACGCACGCCGCTTTCTTCCCAGACTTCACGGAGGGCCGCTTGCTCGGTGGTCTCGCCGCTTTCCATGAAACCGGCGGGCAGCGTCCAGGTACCCGGGCGCGGTGGGATCGCCCGTTGGCACAACAGGTATTTGCCGTCCTGCTCGATGATGCAGCCGGCAATGATCTTCGGATTGACGTAATGGATGTAGCCGCAGCCGCGACACATCAGGCGCTCGTGCGTATCGCCCGCCGGTATCTGCTGACCGAGGTCAGGGCCACCGCATTTCGGGCAATAGCTCGGGCTGAACATATCAGTGACCTATACGGGGTTCTTTCAAGGCGATCGGCAGGGTGATGGGCGGGGTAGCACCAGTCTCTTCCTGCTTGCGCTTGAGATAGTCGAGCGCCACGGCAGCAGCGGCGCGAACGTGATCGACACAGGCGTGATGCGCCACCAGCGGATCACCGCTCTTGATCGCTTCGACCATTTTTTCCATTTCCTGATTACTCGCGCCGCGACGGTTTTCCTGCGATACCGAAGTCGCGCGCAGGTAGCTGATGCGCGCCTGCAACTGACGCAGCTGAGTGGCCGCCACGTGGTTACCCGAGCCTTCGAGCAGCACGTCGTAGAAGCCTTGCACCGAGTCGATGACCTGCTGCAATTCGCCGTCCTTCAGCGCCTTGCGGTTGTCGTCGAGGGCTTTTTCCAGGGCTTTGATGTCCTTGGCCTTGGCCCGCAGAGTGAACAGCTGAACGATCAGGCCTTCAAGTACGCAACGCAACTCGTAGATATCGACGGCATCGGCGAGGGTGATGATCGCCACGCGCGGGCCTTTGGCATCGGCGAACTCGACCAGGCCTTCGGATTCCAGGTGACGCAAGGCCTCGCGCACGGAGGTGCGGCTGACGCCAAGGCGATCACACAGATCGCGCTCGACCAGACGATCGCCGGGCATGAGCTGGAAATTCATGATCGCGCTACGCAGTTTATCCAGCACGATTTCGCGCAGGGTAACGGGGTTGCGATTGACCTTGAAGCTGTCGTCGAGTGGCTGGCGTTTCATGGGGTCCGCTCTTTAAGTTGGCTGTCCATGCCAGACGGGCATCTAAACAGCCGAGGGGTTGACTGAGGCTTCGGCGTCGGCTTCGGCAAAGGCTTCACGGGCCAGCCGGAAACTGTCCACGGCTGCCGGAACGCCGCAATAAATGCCGACCTGAAGCAGAATTTCGCGTATTTGCTCACGACTCAGGCCGTTACGCAAGGCGCCACGCACATGCAGCTTGAGTTCGTGCGGACGGTTGAGCGCCGAGATCATCGCCAGGTTGATCATGCTGCGCTCCTTGAGCGACAAACCTTCGCGCCCCCAGACATGGCCCCAGCAGTATTCGGTGACCATTTCCTGCAGCGGACGGGTGAAATCGTCGGCGTTGTCGATTGAACGCTGCACGTAGGCTTCGCCCAATACCTGAGTGCGGATTTTCAGGCCTTTTTCGTACTTTTCGTTACTCATCATTCCTCCAGTCACCACAAATCCCTTGTAGGAGTGAGCCTGCTCGCGATAGCGGTGGATCAGTCGACATCAATGTTGAATGTCAGTCCGCTATCGCGAGCAGGCTCACTCCTACAGGGTTTTGTGTGAATCCGTCAGGCCAGGGTCGGCAGGGGGCCGAGCTTGCCTTTGTGGTAAATCATCGGCGTCACCGGTTGCGCGGGCAGGATCAGGTTCTTCACCGCGCCAACAATGATCGCGTGATCACCGCCGTCATATTCCCTCCACAACTCGCACTCGATGATCGCGGTGGCCTTGGCCAGAATCGGGTTACCGAGTTCGCTCAAATGCCACTCGATGTCCTTGGCCTTGTCCTTGCCTTTACCGGCAAACGCATAGGCCTCAGCCGTCTGGTCGGCGGACAGCAAATGGATCGCGAACTTCTTGCTGTCGCGCAACACCGGGTAGGTGTCGGAAGCATAGTTGGGGCAGAACAGCACCAGCGCCGGGTCAATCGACAGCGCACTGAAGGCGCTGGCGGTGATGCCGACGATCCCGCCTTCGGGGTCAACGGTGGTGACCACCGTGACGCCGGACGGGAACGAGCTCATGACGTCTTTGTAAATGCCGGGTTCGATCATTTCGCAGGACTCCTAGCGCATCACAAACGGATCAGGCATTGGCGCCTGGGAAAGGTTGATCCACACCGTTTTCAGTTCGGTGTAGGCCAGCACCGAATCGATGCCGCTTTCGCGTCCATAGCCACTGTTCTTGAAGCCGCCGATCGGCGCCATCGCCGAGACCGCGCGGTAGGTGTTGACCCAGATGATCCCCGAGCGCACATCGCGCGCCAGACGATGGGCGCGACCGAGATCGCGGGTCCAGATGCCGGCGGCAAGGCCAAACTGCGAGTCGTTGGCGATCGCCAGTGCTTCGGCTTCATCTTTGAAACGAATCACCGAGGCCACCGGGCCGAAGACTTCTTCCTGCATGATCTTCATCGAATTGCGATCGCATTCGAACAGCGTCGGCTCGTAGAACCAGCCGTCGCCGAGATCCGTTGGGCGCTTGCCGCCGGTACGCAAACGCGCGCCTTCAGCGATGGCATCGGCGACCAGACCTTCGACCACCGCCAGTTGCTGCGCGGTGGCCATCGGGCCCATCTCGCTGTTGTCTTCTTGCGGGTTGCCGATGCGGATGCGCTGGGCGCGTTCGACCAGTCGATTGACGAATTCGTCGTAGATCTCGTCCTGCACCAAAAGGCGCGAGCCAGACACACAACTCTGACCGGACGCCGCGTAGATCCCGGCAATCGCGCCGTTGATCGCGCTGTCCAGATCGGCGTCGGCGAAGATGATGTTCGGCGACTTGCCGCCCAGTTCCAGCGACAGCTTGGCGAAGTTCTCGGCGCTGCTGCGCACCACATGCCGTGCCGTCGCCGCGCCGCCAGTGAAGGCGATCTTGCGGATCAGCGGATGGCGGGTGAGGGCGGCGCCAGTGCTTGGGCCGTAACCGGTGACGACGTTGACCACGCCCGGCGGAATCCCCGCTTCGAGGGCCAGACGCGCCAGTTCAAGAATGGTCGCCGAAGCGTGCTCGGACGGCTTGATCACAATCGTGTTGCCAGCGGCGAGGGCCGGGGCGAGTTTGATTGCAGTCAGATAAAGCGGGCTGTTCCACGGAATGATCGCCGCGACTACGCCCATGGCTTCGTGCACGGTGTAGGCGAACAGGTCAGGCTTATCCAGCGGCAGCGTGCCGCCTTCGAGCTTGTCGGCGAGGCCTGCGGTGTAGTGGAAAAACTCCGGTAGATAACTGACTTGCCCACGGGTTTCGCGGATCAGTTTGCCGTTGTCACGGCTTTCCAACTGCGCCAGTTGTTCCTTGTTTTCCGCGATCAAGTCACCGAGACGACGCAGCAATTTGCCGCGCGCGGTGGCAGTCAGACCACGCCATGCCGGGCTGTCGAATGCAGCCTGTGCCGATTGCACGGCGCGTTCGACATCCGCTTCATCGGCGTCAGGCAGTTGCGCCCAAGCTTGTGCGGTGGCTGGGTTGAGGCTTTCGAAGGTCTTGCCGGAGAGGGCGTCGACCCATTCTCCGCCGATGCACATCTGGAAGCGTGCGAGTGTCATGCAACGATCCCCTTTATATGGTTTTGTCGGGAGTGTGCGAATTGCAGAAATTCCAGCAGCGTCTGATTGACCAGACGCGGCGACTCTACGGGCATCATATGCCGTTGCTCGGGCAGCACGGCAACCTTCGCACCGGGGATGCGCCGGGCCAGTTGCTCGGCCATTTCCGGGGTCGAACCCGGGTCGAGTTCACCGGTGGCGATCAGCGTCGGCGCCTGAATGCTGCCCAGGTCGTCGGCGCGGTACATGTCTTGGGTGGCGAACAATTCATAAGTGGTCAGGTAACCCTGCGGATCATTATTGGCGAGGGTCTGGCGCAATGCGGCGATCTGCGCCGGGTTGGCCGCCTGATACTCGCGGCTGAACCAGCGTGACAACGCGGCTTCAGCATTGGCGTCCGGGCCATGTTCCGCCGCTTGTGCGGTGCGCGCGATGACGCCGGCACGCTGTTCTTCGCTGCGATTGAACACGCTGTTCAACACCACCAGGCTTTGCAGGCGCTCCGGGTAATGCAGGGCAAAGGCCCGCGCGACCAGGCCGCCCATGGAGAAACCGATCACCGCTGCCTGTGGCAGGTTCAAGTGATCGAGCAGCTCCAGCAACTGATCGGCGTAACCGAGCAGGGCGGTGCCACTGGCCGGTCGCGGGCTCGCGCCATGACCGAGCATGTCGTAGGCGATCACCCGGTATTGGCTGGACAGACCGACGATCTGGCCGCCCCACATTTCTTTGTTCAGGCCCACGCCGTGGATCAAAACCACGGGCTGGCCTTGGCCGGTCGCCAGGTAACTGGTGCCAGCCGGGGTGAGTTCAGCGGTGAGCCGAATCATGGAGCGCTCCTGCAGTGCCTTTTTATTGTGATTACTGGGCTTTTTCGGCGGCCAGTTCTTCCAGATCGATGTAGCGGTTGCCGATGCGCGGATGCAGGCGACCACCGTCGGCGCAACCCAGCACGACAACGATTTCGTCGGCACGCGGCGCGTCTTCGATCTGCATTTCCAGAGTGATGTAGTGCGAACGCTGGCCTTCGTCGTCCTTGTGCATCATCGGGATCTGAATCGAAGTGCCCGGGCCGCCGCGCTTGTTGGTGAAGCTCAGGTAGCTCTTGGCGTTGACGGCTTCGCGGTAGTGGTTGCCGAAGCGCAGGGTGTGGATCACCGCGGAGGCGTGTTCGATCTCGCCGTCGGCACCGACCACAGCGGCTTTGCCGTAAGCCTCGATCTTCTCGGCACCGCCGATGATGCCGACCAGACGCTCGACCATCAATGCACCGAGGTCAGAGCAGTTGGCGCGGATCTGCGGCTTGAGGTCTTCGACGAAACCGTTGCCCACCCAAGGGTTTTTCATCACCACGGCGAGGCCGACCATGGTCACCGGCTTGTCAGTGGCTTTGCCGCCTTCGATGAAGGTTTCTTCGACATAGCTGACGATCTTGCGAATTTCGAAACTCATGAGCTGCTCCGTTGGGGGATTGAGAGTGTCTGTGCGTCTGATGGTATACCATAATACCGATCGTGCAAGTCCCCTCGGTAACTTTTGCCGTATCACCCCGGCGAATGGTCATGTATTCAAATCCCAAAGCACCCACAACCTCCTGTAGGAGTGAGCCTGCTCGCGATAGCGGTGTGTCAGTCAATGAATTCTTACCTGATACACCGCTATCGCGAGCAGGCTCACTCCTACAGGGGGAATCCGTCGGCAATGTGGTTAACAAAAGATAACGTGGCGCCGATTGTCAGACGTTTCGAAAGCCCGATAGGATGAGCCAGCTTCCGAAGTGGCTCTGGATTGCGGGTTTCAGGACTATGCTCCTGAGCAGCCATCAGCGGAGCACACTTGCGGCGCCCTTGAAGGCCAGATGGCCTAACAATAATAAATAGGGGAAGGTCTATGAGTCGTTGCCGCCCGCCGGCGTTACGCAACACCGCGTTGCTGGCCACAGCACTCTCTCTGCTGGGCTTTGCCACGTTATCGGCTCCGGTGATGGCCGCCGAGGCGCCAGCCGACGTGGTCTACGCCACCGCATCCGCCAAAGCCACGAAAAGCCTGATACTTGATGTCGTCCACGCTGGCACGCGTCTGGTCGCGGTCGGGGATCGCGGGCACATTCTCTATTCCGATGACCAGGGCAAAACCTGGACCCAGGCCAAGGTGCCGAGCCGGCAACTGCTGACCGCGGTGTACTTTGTCGACGACAAACACGGCTGGGCGGTCGGGCACGACGCGCAAATCCTCGCCAGCGCAGACGGCGGTCTGACCTGGAGCAAACAATTCGAAGACCTCAAACGTGAATCGCCGCTGCTCGATGTCTGGTTCAAGGACGTCAACAGCGGCCTCGCCGTGGGCGCGTACGGCGCGCTGCTGGAAACCACCGATGGCGGCAAAAACTGGCAAGACGTCAGCGACCGTCTCGACAACGAAGACCAGTTTCACCTCAACGCCATCGCGGCGGTGAAGGACGCCGGGCTGTTTATCGTCGGCGAGTCGGGCAGCATGTTCCGCTCCGCCGACGACGGTCAGACCTGGGAAAAACTCGAAGGCCCGTACGAAGGCTCGCTGTTCGGCGTGATCGGCACGGCACAACCGCAAACCCTGCTGGCTTACGGCTTGCGCGGCAATCTTTATCGCTCCACTGATTTCGGCAGCACCTGGGAACAGGTCGAGCTGAGAGCCGCGCGCGGTGCGCTTGAGTTCGGCCTGTCCGGCGCCACATTGCTCCCGGATGGCTCGATCGTCATCGTTGGCAACGGCGGTTCGGTGATCAGCAGCAGCGACAACGGCGAGACCTTCAGCGTATTCAACCGTCCGGACCGCATCTCGCTGTCATCGGTCACCGCTGCCGGCGATGGCAACCTGATTCTGAGCGGGCAGGGTGGTCTTCACACCACACAGCCGAACGGTGCCGAGATCAATAATAAGAAGGCGGGGCTATGACTTCCTTGATCACTCCTCAGCAGGACAAGGCGACGTTTCTTGAACGCCTGATTTTCAACAACCGCCCGGCAGTGATCCTGATCTGTCTGGTGGTGAGCATTTTCCTGTTCTGGCAGGCCACGCTGATCCGGCCTTCCACCAGTTTCGAAAAAATGATCCCGCTCCAGCATCCGTTCATCGAGAAGATGATGGAGCACCGCAACGATCTGGCCAACCTGGGCAACACCGTGCGCATTTCGGTGGAAGCCAAGGACGGCGACATCTTCTCCAAGGAGTACATGGAGACCCTGCGGCAGATCAACGACGAGGTGTTCTACATCTCTGGCGTTGACCGCTCCGGGCTGAAGTCGTTGTGGAGTCCGAGCGTGCGCTGGACCGAAGTGACCGAAGAGGGTTTTGCCGGCGGTGAAGTGATCCCGCAGAGCTACAACGGCTCGCAGGACAGCCTCGACCTGCTGCGCAACAACGTGCTCAAGTCCGGTCAGGTCGGGCGGCTGGTGGCCAACGACTTCAAGTCGAGCATCGTCGACATCCCGCTGCTGGAGTCCTACCCGGACCCGGAAGACCAGGGTAAGTTGCTCGCGCTGGACTATCGCAAGTTCTCCCATGAACTCGAAGACAAGATCCGCAACAAGTTCGAAGCACAGAACCCCAACGTCAAAATCCACATCGTCGGTTTCGCCAAAAAGGTCGGCGACCTGATCGACGGTCTGGTGATGGTGGTGCTGTTCTTCGGCATTGCTTTCGTCATCACCCTGATCCTGCTGCTGTGGTTCACCAACTGCCTGCGCAGCACCATCGCGGTGTTGAGCACGACGCTGGTGGCGGTGGTCTGGCAGCTTGGTTTGATGCACTTCTTCGGCTTCGGGCTCGATCCGTATTCGATGCTGGTGCCGTTTCTGATCTTCGCCATCGGTATTTCCCACGGTGTGCAGAAGATCAATGGTATCGCCCTGCAATCCAGCGAGGCCGACAACGCCCTGACCGCTGCGCGGCGCACCTTCCGGCAACTGTTCCTGCCGGGGATGATCGCCATTCTCGCGGACGCGGTGGGTTTCATCACCCTGCTGATCATCGACATCGGCGTGATCCGTGAACTGGCCATCGGCGCGTCGATCGGCGTGGCGGTCATCGTATTCACCAACCTGATCCTGCTGCCGGTGGCGATTTCCTATGTCGGCATCAGCAAGCGCGCGATTGCCCGGAGCAAGAAAGACGCGAACCGCGAGCATCCGTTCTGGCGCCTGCTGTCGAACTTCGCCAACCCGAAAGTCGCCCGCATCTCGGTGGTGCTGGCACTGATCGCCTTCGGTGGCGGCCTCTGGTACAGCCAGAACCTGAAAATCGGCGACCTCGACCAGGGCGCACCGGAACTGCGTCCGGACTCGCGTTACAACAAGGACAACAACTTCATCATCAACAACTACTCGACCAGTTCCGACGTGCTGGTGGTGATGGTCAAGACCAAGTCGGAAGGCTGCTCACGCTATGAAGCCATGGCGCCGATCGACGAACTGATGTGGAAGATGCAGAACACCGAGGGCGTGCAGTCGGCGATCTCGCTGGTGACCGTGTCCAAGCAGATGATCAAGGGCATGAACGAAGGCAACCTGAAATGGGAAACCCTGTCGCGCAATCCGGACGTGCTGAACAACTCGATTGCCCGCGCCGACGGTCTGTACAACAACAGTTGCTCGCTGGCGCCGGTGCTGGTGTTCCTCAACGATCACAAGGCCGAAACCCTGGATCGTGCGGTGCACGCGGTGCAGGAATTCGCCAAGGACAATAACAAGGACGGTCTGGAGTTCATCCTCGCCGCTGGTAACGCCGGGATCGAAGCGGCCACCAACGAAGTCATCAAACAGGCCGAGCTGACCATCCTGATTCTGGTGTACATCTGCGTGGCGGTGATGTGCATGATCACCTTCCGCTCGTGGGCGGCGACCTTGTGTATCGTCCTGCCGCTGGTGCTGACCTCGGTACTCGGCAACGCGCTCATGGCGTTCATGGGCATCGGCGTGAAGGTAGCGACCTTGCCGGTGGTGGCGCTGGGTGTGGGGATTGGTGTCGACTACGGCATCTACATCTACAGCCGACTGGAGAGTTTCCTGCGTGCCGGGTTGCCGTTGCAGGAAGCCTATTACCAGACGCTGAAATCTACCGGTAAGGCCGTGTTGTTTACCGGTCTGTGCCTGGCGATTGGTGTGTGCACGTGGATCTTCTCGGCGATCAAGTTCCAGGCTGACATGGGCCTGATGCTGACCTTCATGCTGCTGTGGAACATGTTCGGTGCGTTGTGGCTGCTGCCGGCCCTGGCGAAGTTCCTGATCAAGCCTGAGAAACTGGCGGGGCAGAAGGGCAATTCGCTGTTTGCGCATTGATCTGAAGGGCTGAAACGACAAAGCCGCAACCTTAGGGTTGCGGCTTTTTTTGTGGCTCAAGATCAGATCAAGAGCCCCTCACCCTAGCCCTCTCCCCGAGGGAGAGGGGACTGACCGAGGTGTGCGGCTTGATTCATCGACCTGAGATACCGAGTCGATTATGGATTCACAGCAAATCATTCGATCGAGATAACAAGTCGATTATGGATTCACAGCAATTCGTTCGACGTGAGTTGCCAGTCGATTGTGGATTCACTACAAATCGTTCAAGTCGGCGTAAATCCCAAATATCCCCCGGTCGGTCCCCTCTACCTCTGGGAGAGGGCTAGGGTGAGGGCAGGCGATCTCAAGCCCTAAGACAATTCAGTACCCAGCACAACACTCAAAGCACTACGCGCATCATCCAGCTGCACCAACGTCGCATGCCGAGCCCCCAAGGCATCACGATTCTCAATCGCCGTCAAAATCGCCTTATGCCGCGGCAACGCCAGCTCATGCAGATTCGGCCGCTGATTCGAATGCTTCAACGCCTCGGCAATCGCCACCGACAACATGTTGCAAAGGTTCGCCAGCAAATCATTGTGCGTCGCATCGGCAATCCGGCTATGGAAATCCAGATCCGGCTGCAACAACGCTTCCGGTGTCGGCGCTGCTTCCATGCGCTGGTACGCCTCACCAATCGCCGCAATATCAGCCTCGGTCGCATGTTGAGCGGCGAGGGCAGCGGCGGCCGGTTCAATAATGCTGCGCACACTGGTCAGCACATTGAAAAACTCATTCTGCGGACTGCTTTGCATCAGCCAGTGCAGCACGTCCGGGTCGAGCATGTGCCATTCGCGGCGCGCCTTGACCACTGTTCCCACACGCGGCTTGGAGTACACCAGACCTTTGGCGACCAACACCCGCGTCGCTTCACGCAACACCGGCCGGCTGACCGCGTACTCCTCGCAGAGCAAGGCTTCGGCGGGCAGTTTGTCGTCGGGCTTGAAGCGTCCGGAGACGATCTGCATGCCCAGTTCCTGGACGATGCGCGAGTGCATGCTTTTGCGGTCGGAGGGTTTGCGGTAATCCATGGGGAACGGCGCGATCCTGAGCGATGGAGATGCCGCGCATCATAGCAGGCACGGCACAGTCTTGAGGGAGACACACAAGCAAATGTAGGAGTGAGCCTGCTCGCGATAGCGGTGTATCAGATGAACAATTGTTAACTTACACACCGCTATCGCGAGCAGGCTCACTCCTACAGGGGGGCGGTAGGGTTAGTGAGAGTGGGGCGGCACTTCAGCCCCTCGGCAACCAACGAGGAAGTCAAAGTCACAGCCCTGATCCGCCTGCAGCACATGATCGATGTACAACTGGCGATAGCCGCCCACCAGCAACTGCTGCGGTGGCTGCAGATCCGTCATGCGCGCCGCCAGTTCGGCGTCCGAAATATCCAGGTGCAAACGCCCGGTGGCGCAATCCAGCTCGATCCAGTCACCTTCCTTCACTGTCGCCAAAGGCCCGCCGGCCGCCGCTTCCGGCGCTACGTGCAAAACCACCGTGCCATAAGCGGTGCCGCTCATCCGTGCATCGGAAATGCGCACCATGTCGGTCACACCCTGCGCGAGCAGCTTGGCCGGCAAGCCCATGTTGCCGACTTCGGCCATGCCCGGATAACCCTTCGGCCCGCAGTTTTTCATCACCAGAATCGAATCTTTATCGACATCCAGCTCCGGATCGTTGATCCGCGCCTTGTACATATCAAAGTTCTCGAACACCACCGCACGGCCACGATGCTGCATCAATTCCGGGGTCGCGGCAGAAGGCTTGAGCACTGCACCGAGCGGCGCCAGATTGCCGCGCAACACACAGATGCCACCGTCGGCGCGAATCGGATTGTCGAGGGTGCGGATCACTTCGTCTTCGCCATAGATCGGCGCGTCCTTGGTGTTCTCGCCGATGGACTTGCCGTTGACGGTCAACGCATTCGGGTTGGGAATCAGATTAGCCTCACCGAGACGACGCAACACCGCCGGCAAACCACCGGCGTAATAGAACTCTTCCATCAGGAAACGCCCCGACGGTTGCAGGTCGACAATGGTCGGCATGCCGCGCCCGATACGGGTCCAGTCGTCCAGATCCAGCTCTACGCCAATGCGCCCGGCGATGGCTTTCAAGTGAATCACCGCGTTGGTCGAGCCGCCGATAGCAGCGTTCACGCGGATCGCGTTCTCGAAGGCTTCCTTGGTCAGAATCTTCGATAGCTTCAAATCTTCGCGAACCATCTCTACCGCACGCATGCCGGACATGTGCGCCAACACATAACGCCGCGCGTCCACCGCTGGAATTGCTGCGTTGTGGGGTAGGGAAGTGCCGAGCGCTTCAGCCATGCAGGCCATGGTCGACGCGGTGCCCATGGTGTTGCAGGTGCCTGCCGAACGCGACATGCCGCCCTCGGCTGCGAGGAAGTCATCGATGGTAATAGTGCCAGCCTTGACCTGCTCGCTGAGCTGCCAGACCACGGTGCCCGAGCCGATGTCCTTGCCCTTGTGCTTGCCGTTCAACATCGGCCCGCCGGTGACAACAATCGCCGGCACGTCGCAACTGGCCGCGCCCATCAGCAGCGCCGGGGTGGTTTTGTCGCAGCCGGTCAGCAGCACCACGCCGTCGATCGGGTTGCCGCGAATCGCTTCCTCAACGTCCATGCTCGCCAGGTTGCGGGTGAGCATGGCGGTCGGGCGCAGGTTCGATTCGCCGTTGGAGAACACCGGGAATTCCACTGGAAAGCCACCGGCCTCGATCACCCCGCGTTTGACGTGCTCCGCGATCTGGCGGAAGTGCGCGTTGCACGGGGTCAGTTCCGACCAGGTATTGCAGATGCCGATGATCGGCTTGCCATGGAACTGGTGGTCGGCGATGCCCTGATTCTTCATCCAGCTGCGGTACATGAAGCCGTTCTTGTCGGCCGTGCCAAACCATTGGGCGGAGCGCAGGGTGGGTTTCTTATCAGACATGATCGATTCTCTTATTGTATGACTATAGTGTTCCAGCTACGGCTTAATCTAAGCGCAAAATCCTAGGTTTGGAAGTGTTGTTGATGAATTAGTATTACTATATAGTCGTTTTCGACGGAGGGATGGCCCTGACGGTTTTCCGTGAGAGGCGTCACCCGAGGTTCTATAAAAACAACAATCGGAGACCGATCTCATGAGCCAGGAACTGCGGCTGATACGGCGCATTACGCTGAAACTGATTCCCTTCCTGATCCTGCTGTACCTGATCGCCTATGTGGATCGCTCCGCCGTCGGCTTCGCCAAACTGCACATGGGCGCCGACATCGGCATCGGCGATGCGGCTTACGGCCTCGGTGCCGGGCTGTTCTTCATTGGCTACTTCCTCCTCGAAATCCCCAGCAACCTGATGCTCGAACGCTTCGGCGCACGGCGCTGGTTCGCGCGAATCATGATTACCTGGGGCGCGATCACCATCGGCATGGCCTTCGTCCAGGGCCCACACAGTTTCTACGTGATGCGCTTCCTGCTCGGCGCGGCCGAGGCGGGGTTCTTCCCCGGCGTTCTCTACTACATCACCCAATGGTTCCCGGTACGCCATCGCGGCAAGATCCTCGGGCTGTTTATCCTTTCGCAACCGATCGCGATGATGATCACCGGCCCGGTGTCCGGCGGTTTGCTCGGCATGGACGGCGTTCTGGGTCTGCACGGCTGGCAGTGGCTGTTCATCGTCATCGGTACTCCGGCGATCCTGCTGACCTGGCCGGTGCTGCGCTGGTTGCCGGACGGCCCGCAGCAAGTGAAATGGATGGATCAGGCAGAGAAAGACTGGCTGACCGGTGAGCTGAAAAAGGATCTGCAGGAGTACGGCCAGACCCGCCACGGCAATCCGCTGCATGCGCTGAAAGACAAACGCGTGTTGCTGCTGGCGCTGTTCTATCTGCCGGTGACGTTGAGCATTTATGGCCTCGGTCTATGGTTACCGACGCTGATCAAACAGTTTGGCGGCAGTGATCTGGTCACCGGTTTCGTCTCGTCGGTGCCGTACATCTTCGGGATTATCGGTTTGCTGATCGTGCCGCGCAGTTCCGATCGTTTGAATGATCGTTACGGGCATCTGGCTGTTCTGTATGTGCTGGGCGCGATTGGCCTGTTCCTGAGCGCATGGCTGTCGTTGCCGGTCGCGCAACTGGCAGCGCTGTGTTTGGTGGCGTTTGCGCTGTTTTCCTGCACGGCGGTGTTCTGGACGTTGCCGGGACGGTTCTTTGCCGGCGCGAGTGCAGCGGCGGGGATTGCGCTGATCAATTCGGTGGGGAATCTGGGCGGGTACATCGGGCCGTTCGTGATTGGGGCGTTGAAGGAATACACCGGCAATTTGGCTTCGGGATTGTATTTCCTCTCTGGAGTGATGGTGTTTGGCTTGATCCTGACCGGCGTGGTTTACCGCGTGCTGGAACGCAAACATGTCCTGCCGGTTGACCAATTTGCCGCCAGTGCCCGTGGCGCTACCCGCACCTGACAGACCCACACCGGTCCCCTGTAGGAGTGAGCCTGCTCGCGATAGCGGTCTATCAGTTGACAACTTTTTGGCTGACACACCGCTATCGCGAGCAGGCTCACTCCTACAAGGATCTGCGGTGTTTCGAATAACACAGGAGAAAATCATGCATCTGGTTCAATTCGAATTAAGCAACGGCGAGCGCCGCGTCGGCGTGGTCGACAACGGTCTGGTGCGCGAGGTGCAAGACGCACGCAGCGTGCGTGATCTGGCGCTGGCCGCCATCGAGGCCGGCCACTCCCTTGAGCAGCAAGTGCAAAACCTCGGCCTCGGCATCAGCCACGATTACGCCGAGCTACTGTCCCAGTTGCGCATCCTGCCACCACTGGACCACCCGGACCCGGCACACATGCTGGTCAGCGGTACCGGTCTGACTCACCTGGGCAGCGCTTCGGCGCGGGACAAAATGCACCAGCAGGCCGGCGACGAAGCGGCGATGACCGACACCATGCGCATTTTCAAATGGGGCGTGGAGGGCGGCAAACCGGCGGCGGGGCAGGCCGGTGTGCAACCGGAATGGTTCTACAAGGGCGACGGCAGCATCGTCGTGCGTCCGGGCCAACCTTTCCCGGTGCCGCCGTTTGCCGAAGACGCTGGCGAAGAACCGGAAATGGCCGGCCTCTATGTGATCGGTCACGACGGCAAGCCTTATCGTCTCGGTTTCGCGGTCGGCAACGAGTTCTCCGACCACGTCATGGAACGCAAGAATTACCTGTACCTCGCGCATTCGAAATTGCGCAGCTGCAGCTATGGTCCGGAACTTCGTACCGGTGAACTGCCTCAACACCTTGCCGGCACCAGTCGAATTCTGCGTGACGGCGAAGTGCTCTGGCAGAACGAGTTTCTCAGCGGCGAGGCGAACATGTGCCACAGCCTCGCCAACCTCGAATACCACCACTTCAAATACCGCCAGTTCCTGCGCCCGGGCGACGTGCACATTCACTTCTTCGGCACCGCGACCCTGTCGTTTGCCGATGGCATTCGCACGCAACCGGGCGACCTGTTCGAAATCAGCCAGGCCGAATTCGGCGCACCGCTGGTCAACGGCATCGTGCCGATCGCAGGCGCTTTTGCGCCGGACAGCATCGGCACCCTTTAAGGAGATCCCATGACTCAGATTCTCGGTCACAACTACATTGGCGGTCAGCGCAGCGCTGCCGGCGACCTCAAACTGCAATCGGTCGACGCCACTACGGGCGAACAACTGCCGCACGATTTCATTCAGGCCACGGTTGAAGAGGTCGACGCCGCCGCTAAAGCCGCCGCTGCCGCGTACCCGGCGTATCGCAGCCTCAGCGCCGAACGCCGCGCGCAATTTCTCGATGCGATTGCCGATGAGCTGGATGCCCTTGGTGATGACTTTGTCGCCGTGGTCTGCCGTGAAACGGCGTTGCCGGCGGGACGCATTCAAGGCGAGCGCGGACGTACCAGCGGGCAGATGCGTCTGTTCGCCAAGGTTCTGCGACGTGGTGATTTCTACGGTGCGCGGATTGATTTGCCGCTGCCGGATCGTCAGCCGCTGCCGCGTCCGGATCTGCGTCAGTACCGCATCGGCCTCGGCCCGGTGGCGGTGTTCGGCGCAAGCAACTTTCCATTGGCATTTTCCACCGCTGGCGGCGACACCGCGTCGGCGCTGGCTGCCGGTTGCCCGGTGGTGTTCAAGGCCCACAGCGGCCACATGGCGACGGCGGAACTGGTCGCCGATGCGTTGATTCGCGCCGCCGAAAAAACCGCCATGCCCGCTGGTGTGTTCAACATGATCTACGGCGGTGGCGTCGGCGAATGGCTGGTCAAGCACCCGGCGATTCAGGCTGTGGGTTTTACCGGTTCGCTCAAGGGCGGGCGCGCACTGTGCGACATGGCCGCGGCACGCCCGCAACCGATCCCGGTGTTTGCCGAGATGTCGAGCATCAACCCGGTGATCGTCCTGCCTCAGGCCCTGGCCGAGCGTTCGGAAACGGTTGCCCGCGACCTGACCGCTTCGGTGGTGCAGGGCTGCGGTCAGTTCTGTACCAATCCCGGCCTGGTCATCGGCATCCGCTCGCCAGAGTTCAGCGCGTTCGTGCAGCAGGTTGCGGGTTTGATCGGCGATCAACCGGCGCAAACCATGCTCAACGCCGGCACCCTCGGCAGCTACGGCAAAGGTTTGCAGAAGCTGTTGGCGCATCCCGGCATTGAGCATCTGGCCGGCAATCCGCAGCAGGGTAATCAGGCGCAGCCGCAATTGTTCAAGGCCGATGCGAGCCTGTTGATCGATGGCGATGAAGTGCTGCAGGAAGAAGTGTTCGGCCCGACCACGGTGATTGTCGAAGTGGCGGATCAGGCGCAACTCCGTGCGGCGTTGCATGGCCTGCACGGGCAACTCACCGCGACGATCATTGGTGAGCAGGCGGACTTCGAGCGTTTCCCTGAGCTGACACCGTTGCTGGAGCAGAAAGTCGGGCGGATCCTGCTTAACGGCTATCCGACCGGTGTCGAGGTGTGTGATTCGATGGTCCACGGCGGGCCGTATCCGGCGACGTCGGATGCTCGTGGCACTTCGGTGGGCACGCTGGCTATCGACCGTTTCCTGCGCCCGGTGTGCTTCCAGAATTACCCGGACAGCTTGCTGCCGGAACCGCTGAAAAACGCCAACCCGCTGCGCATCCAGCGCCTCGTCGACGGCAAGCCCTCGCGCGACGCCCTCTGACATCACACCAATCCCGTGTAGGAGTGAGCCTGCTCGCGATAGCGGTTTCACATTCAACATATCTGTTGGATGACACAACGCGATCGCGAGCAGGCTCACTCCTACAAGGGCCGCGTACGACAATGAGCTATCATTGGCCCTTTCCCCCTAGAAAGACTGTTTGCCATGACTGCCCAAACCCTTCTCGACGTCCTCGAACAATCCGATATGGTCGAAATCGACGGCTTGCACGCCTTCGAATTTTTCCTCGATGAAGACGACAACCTGCACATCGAATGCATCGACGGCCGAGCGGCCAAGCATTGGGAATTCACCCCGGTTCAGGTTGCCGCTGCAACTTTCGACGACTCTTTGCAGAGCTGGTTGATCGTCGGCTATTTCAATGAGACCAAAGCGATCGGCGAACACCGCTTGGTTTGTCATGGCGACGTAGTCAGCAGCAGCGATGACGAGGATGACAATCAATGAAAATGCGTAAATTGTGGCCGCTGCTGATGGCCGGCAGCGTCGGTGCCATGGGGCTTTCCAGCGCATCCGCCGAGAGCTTCCAGCTACTGGTCGGTTCCTACACCGCCAACACCAGCCAGGGTCTCTATCGAATGAACTTCGACAGTGCCACCGGCCAGATCGCCGCCAAGCCGCTGCAAGTGGTCAAGAGCGAAAACCCGTCATGGCTGACGCTGTCCAAAGACCAGCGTCGGCTGTTCGTGGTCAATGAAAACGGCCCGGGCCAGAAAGACCCGGTCGGCCGTGTCAGCAGCTACTCGATCGATCCGAAAACCCACGCGCTGACCCTGATCAATCAAGTGCAGAGCCTGGGCAACGAGCCGACCCATTCAAGCCTCAGCGCTGACGCCAGCCACTTGTTCGTCAGCAACTATTCGGTGATGGAAGATCCGGGTGGCACGCTGGCGGTATTGCCGGTCAGTGCCGATGGCAAGCTCAAACCCGTCGTGCAGATGAGCGCGCACCCGGCGAGCCGGATCAATCTTGAGCGCCAGGCCTCCAATCACGTGCACTCGACGGTTTCTTCGCCTGACGGCCGCTACGTGTTCTCCAATGATCTGGGCGCGGACAAGGTCTTCGTCTACCTGTTCGATCCGAAGGCCAACCCGGACTTGCCGCTGACGCCGGCGATGACCGCCGCAGTGCCCTTGCCGGCCGGCAGCGGCCCGCGTCATCTGCTGTTCAGCGCTGACGGCAAACACGCCTGGCTGACCATGGAAATGAGCGCGCAGGTCGCGGTGTTCGACTACCACGACGGCGTGCTGACCCAGACGCAACTGGTCGATCTGGCCGCTGGTCAGCCAACGTCGGATAAGGCCGGTGCGGCGCTGCATGCCTCGGCCGATGGCAAGTTCCTCTACGTCAGCAACCGTGGTACCGCCAATCAGTTGGTGGTGTTTGCAATTGATCCGGCTACCGGTCAGCTCAAAGAGTTGCAAAAGCGTTCGGTGGACGGCGATCACCCGCGCGAGTTCAGCCTCGACCCGAGTGGCAAATTCCTGCTGATCGCCAACCAGAAGAGCAACGAAATTGTCGTCGTCGAGCGCGATGGCAAGACCGGTCTGCTCGGCAAAACCGTGCAGAAACTGCCGATGGACGCGCCGAGCGACCTCAAGTTTCTAGTGCGACAATAAGCCACAGGCCCCGGTTTACGGGGCCTGTCTCTTTGTATTAATCGCGCTGATATCCGGTAATGCTACAAAGCATTTCAAGCGATCAACCCTCGAGCGTTAAGTTTGCTTCACAGCCCAACCGGGCAAGCAAGCCAACCAAACACGAGGGTTACCGCCATGAACTTCAATCTCTTCTCCGTTATCGCCGCTTCCGCCATCTCCGCCACCGTGGTACTGCCAGCCGGTGCCAACGTTGAAATCAACAGCAAAAAATCCCACACCCAGAGCTACACCCAGAAATACCTGCAACAGAGCGCCAACTTCTACGCCGCCCTGGATCACAAAGCCCAACACTGAAATGCCCATTGCGCACAACTCCCTGTAGGAGCTGCCGAAGGCTGCGATCTTTTGATCTTGTTTGATCGTTCCCACGCTCTGCGTGGGAATGCCTCTAGGGACGCTCTGCGTCCAGTGACGCGGAGCGTCACGGGCTGCATGCCCACGCAGAGCGTGGGAACGATCGGCAAAAGCAAAATCAAAAGATCGCAGCCTTCGGCAGCTCCTACACGTGTGCGTGTGTTTTTCGCAGCACGATAGGTTTGTTCAAACACGCAAATAGACTGGCTAAATAATTAACGAAGCTGATGTTTACTATGGAAAACCCTGAGTGGTTACCACGGCTTTTTTGATCGATTCTGTGGGCATCGAAACATGCCCACGGGAGAACACCATGGCCAGCGCAATCATTCATTCAGCCAAACGCGGCGCCTACCTGGCCATCGGTCTGTACCTGGCCGTGGTGTTGTTCGTCAGCATCGCATCGCAGATGGAACACCGCTTCGACGCCCCGATTCAAGTCGCCCATCCCGGCATCCAGTTCGAAGTCCGTTCGCAAAGCGTGATGGTCGACCGGGCCGAACTCGCGGGAGTCGGCGGCGCATGAAAGGCTACAGACTTTGGGTGGTCGCCGGTTTGGCGTTTTTCACTAACGGCGCTTCATTATTGGGTATCGGCCAAGGCTCGGTGGGGGCACTTGCACGGGCCATAGAGGCCAATCACAGCATTGCGCACAACATCGAACGGGCGAATACGCTGGGGCTGATGGCCAGCAATCCACCGGTCAAAGTCTCGGCCGATTTTCTCGGCCCGTTCGAAGTCGATTGCACGGCACTCGGCATGTGCAACGCGCTGGCTTAGACGACGCGATTGATCGTTCCCACGCTCCGCGTGGGAATGCAGCCCCGGACGCTCCGCGTCCGATTGGAACGCAGAGCGTCCCTTGAGGCATTCCCACGCAGAGCGTGGGGAACGATCAAAGCAGGAAGGTAAGGGTTACTTCTTCATGATCGAAGTGAAGAGCTCGGATTCGAGGAAGCGTTGCAACCAGGCCTGTAACCGCACATAAGGCGTCTGCGCAAACCACTCGCGATCGACATGGGCAAACTGCCGAACGAAGGGCAGTAATGCCACATCCGCCAGACTCAAGTGCTCGGCCAGCAAATAATCGCGATCCGTCAGCAACTCATCCAGCTTCTGCAAAAACAACGCGCCCTCAGCCCGATAAACCTCCATCCGCTGTTCGGGATAGCGCTCGGCGTACTTGTAGCGATTCAGGTGCACCTTGAACACTTGATCGTTGCCCTGAATCAGCTTGTCCATCCATAACGCCCCGAACGAGTCCCCGTCGAGTAGCCAGTTGTCCGGATCATGCTGCGCCAACGCCCAGCGCATGATCTCCAGACTCTCATCAATCACCCGCCCACCGGCATCCAGCACCGGCACCGTGCCCTTGGGCGAGATCGCCAGCATCTCTGCCGGCTTGGCCTTGAGGCTGACTTCGATGATGTCCACCGGCACACCCGAATAACGCAACGCCATCCGCGCCCGCATCGCGTACGGGCAGCGGCGGAAGGAATACAGCGTGTTCATTTCACCTCCAGCGTGCTCAAACCGTTGCCCTGACGCTGCACCTGAATCTGCACCGGAATCCGCTCGTGCATTTCCTGCACATGGGAAATCACCGCGACCTTGCGGCCCTGCGCCTGCAAGCCATCGAGCGCATCCATCGCCAGTTGCAGCGACTCCGGATCAAGGCTGCCAAAACCTTCATCGATAAACAGCGATTCGATCTTCAGCGTGCTCGACGCCATCGATGCCAGGCCCAATGCCAGCGCCAACGACACGAGGAACGTTTCGCCGCCGGACAACGAATGCACCGAGCGCAGCTCATCGCCCATTTCCGTGTCCATCACCAGCAGGCCGAGCATGCTGCCGCCGCGTTTCAAACGATAGCGTTTGACCAGTTGGCGCAGTTGCACGTTGGCGTGATGCACCAGCAAGTCGAGGTTGTAGGCCTGGGCGATCTTGCGGAAGGTGTCACCGGTGGCCGAGCCGATCAAGGCACTGAGTCGCGCCCAGCGTTGATACTCGGCGTAGGCCGAGGCGATCTGCTGCGCCAGCGCCTGATTGGCGTTCTGTCGGCGCTGATCTTCGGCCTGTTCGGCACGCAATTCGGCGCACTGCTGTTCGCTGACGATGAACTGGTTTTGCACATCTGTGAGGGCGCTGGCCAGTTGTTCGGCATCCAGATTGCCGTTGTGCTGCGCCTGATGATCAATCAGACGCTGGTCACGTTCCTGCAACAACACCTTGGCCTGTTCGATGGCTTTTTCGTTGTGCTGCAAGCGCTGACGCAGCTCGGCGACTTGCCCGTCATCGACTCGCAACAGATCTTCGAGGCCACCGTCATCCAGTTCAGGATGGCGGGCGCGCCAGTCGGCAATCTTGCCGGCCAATTCCTGATCTTCGCTTTGCAGCGCCTGCAAACGTTCCTGCTGCGCTTTGAGCTCGGCAGCGATCTGCACGAGTTGCGTGCGCACGTTCTGCAGTTCCTGCGCGGTAGCGGTTTCGGCGTTGCGCGCCTGTTCAACCGATTGCTCGAGCTGCTGCTGCCAGTGCTCGGCGCTGCTGTGCTCGCCAAGCAATTGCGCGAGTTTCTGCTGGCAGGCTTGCTGTTGCTCCATCAGCGTAGTGAATTGCTGTTCGGCGCTGAGCAACTGCTGTGCGCGAGTCTGCTGACGATCCTGTTCTTTCTCCAGCGTTTGTTGCCGCTGTTGCTGCTCGGCCTGTTCTTCCTTCTGCTGATCGACTTGCGCCAGGCGCTCGGCGATCTGCCGGTCGAGCTGCATGAAGGTTGCCGCTGGTTCCTGGCGAAGGGCTTCGAGGGTGTCGGCCGGCAGCAGATTGCCGAACGCCGTCAGTTCTTCGTCGAGACGCTGACGGTCGCTGCTCAGCTCGCGCTGCTGATTGCTCAGGTGCTGCGCCGCTTGCTGGTGCGCGGTTTCCGCCTGACGCAATTGCTGGGTCAGACGCGCGGCATCCTGTTGCAGGGTGAGCAGGGCGCTTTGGCGTTGCTCGTCCTGAGTAATGCTCTGGTTCAGTTGCTCGTTTTGCCGGGCGAGCCAGGCATCGCGCTTGTCGGCGTCCTGATTGAACAACTGCGCGGACAGCGGATGCGCATCGAGGCTTGGCGCCAGCGCTTGCTGCTGGGTCGCCAGTTGTTCTTGCTGTTGCAGCAGTTCTTTCTGTTGCGCAATCACGCCACCGACTTCGGCGCGCAGTTCGATGAGTGTTTCCTTGAGCTGATCGACCACCTGCTGGGCGTTGGCCTGCTCGCTTTCATCGTGGCGACCAAGGCTTTGCAGCAACGCTTCGGGTTGATGATACGGATGCTCATTGCTGCCGCAGACCGGGCATGGCTGATCGTCCTGCAACTGCGCGCGCAACTCTTCGACGCTGGCACTGCGCGCCACGCGCTGACGTTCAAGCAGCTCGCGGGTGACGTTGAGGGTTTGCTCGGCGACGGTCAGTTCGGCTTTGCTTTTCACACCGTCCTGAGTCAGCCGCTCGCGTTCCTTCTGGGCGCTGAGTTGGCGCTGTTGCAACTCGGCGCTGCGCTTGTCCAGATCCTGTTGCGTGGCCCACAGACGCGATAGGTCTTCGAAGGCGCGCAGTTGTTTACGGTTGTCCTGCAGCAGCGTGCCGAGGATGCCGATCTGCTCGGCGACGGCATCAGGTTCGGCGCCGGCTTCTTTGAACAGCACTTCCAGTTGCTGCTTCTGCGTGGTCAGTTCTGCGGCGCTGCGCGTTGCATTTTCTTCGAGGCTCGCCAGTTCGGCTTGGCCCTTGTTCAAGCGGTTGCCGATCAGCATCAGCTGTTGCAGGCGATCGCGGTAGGCATTCCACGCGTCACTCAACGGCGCCAGATGAGCGCTTTGTTCCAGTTCGGCGGCGATGCGTTGCAGGCGCTCGGCGACCTGGGTCTGTTTATCCAGCAAGGCTTGAATGGCATTCTGGCCATCAGTGCAAGCCTGCTGCGCACTGAGCTTGGCTTCGGTGCTTTGCGCGACATCCTTGACCAGACGGGCGAGGGTGCTTTGTTCTTCAAAAGCCTGACGCAACAGCGGCGCGTTTTCACTTTGCCGTTGCTGCGCTTCGCTCAGGGCGACTTTCGCCGCTTCCAGAGTTTGCTCCAGTTGCGTCTGGCGCTCAGTCAGCTCGGCGTGTTGCTGAGTGTGCGCGGCAATTTGCGCGGCCAGTGGCGTCAGCAGGGCATCGAGTTCGGTTTTACGCGCGAACTGATGCCGCTGCGGGCCGAGCTGCTCCAGTCGCGTCAGTTTCACTCGCTCGCCGGCCAGACTTTCCGATTGCTGCTGTGCACTGTGCAATTGCTCGGCGGCGGCTTGCTGCGCGTCCTGCAACACCCGCAAATCCTTGAGCCAGCTGTGCTGTTGCTCAAGCTGTTTGAGCTGCGCCTGCTGCAACTTCATTTGCTGTTGCGCAGCATTGAAGCGCTCGTCCAGCTCGGCCCGGGCTTCAGGTGCCAACGGGGTGACGCCGGTGGCCTGATCCTGCAACAGCTTGTGCGCTTCGCGGGCCTCTTTGGTCTTGTCGAAGGCGCGGCGGCCGAGACGGGTGTACAGCGCGGTGTCGGTGAGCTTTTCCAGCAGTTCGCTGCGGTCGTTGTCGTCAGCCTTGAGGAATGCGCTGAACTCGCTTTGTGCCAGCAGCACGGCGCGGGTGAACTGTTCGAAGTTCAGGCCGAGCGCAGCTTCCAGTTGAGTTTTGTATTCGCCTTTCTGGCTGGCGAGCAGTTGATCCTGATCGATGTCGCGCAGGCTCTGACGACTCGCCTGCAACTTGCCGCCGGCCTTCTCGCGGGCGCGGTTGGCTTCCCAGCGCGCCCGATAACGACGGCCATCGACACCGACGAAATCCACTTCTGCATAGCCTTCGCCGGTGCCACGACGCAGCAAGGTGCGCGGGTCGCCAGTGGCGATTTCACCGTCGGCATCCGGGACTTTTGCGTCGCGGCCGGTGTTGTTCAGACGCGGCACCGCGCCGAACAGCGCCAGGCACAGCGCGTCGAGCAGGGTGCTTTTACCGGCACCGGTCGGGCCGGTGATCGCGAACAGGCCAGCGCTGGCCAGCGGTTCAGCGGTGAAATCGATTTCGAACGGGCCGGCCAGCGAGGCAAGGTTTTTCAAGCGAATGGCGAGAATCTTCATGGCTGCTCGCCCTCCAGTTGCACGTCTTGCAGCAATTCGGCGAAGTCCTTCAGCGTCTGCTCGTCGACCTCGCTGCCATAGTTGTCGAGCCAGGCGCGGCTGAACAATTCCTGCGGAGTGAGTTGGTCGAGTTCGATCAGCGCGCTGCCGTCCTCCGATCCGTCAGCGCCACGGTTGCCGGCGTATTCAGCGGCGATACGCACCAGGCGCACAGCTTTGCCTTGCAGAGCGCTTTCGACTTGATGGCGCAGATCCGGCTGCGGTTCGTCGAGGGTTACGCGCACTTCCAGCCACGGTTGCCGCTGGGTTTCCGCGAGCAGGTCGATGTTCGGCAGGTCCGCCAGTTGCAGCAGGATATCGGCCAGCGGTGCCGGGCCGATGCGTTGCAGGTTGACCGAGCGCGGGATCAGTTTCGGCTCAACACTGATGAGGGTTTCGCCATCGAGAGTGACGTCGAGAATCTGGTGCTGATAGCTGATCTCCGAGAACGACAACGGGATCGGCGAGCCGCTGTAGCGAATGCGTTCTTCACCGTTGACCTTCTGCGGCTTGTGCAAATGGCCGAGGGCGACGTAACTGATGCTCGGCCCGAACAGACTGGCGGGCAGGGCTTCGGCGTTGCCGATGATCAGGCTGCGCTCGGAGTCTTCCGACACCGAGCCGCCGGCCATGTGCGCGTGGCTGATGGCGATCAGCGCCTGACCGGGTTTGCGCTTGGCGTTGGCCGCTTCGATCAGCCATTCATGCACCTGACCGATGCCGCGCAAATAGTTGTCGCCCAGATGCGCGCCAGTCACCTCCGCCGGGCGCAGGAACGGCAGCGCCAGGCACCACGCGGCGACTTCGCCGGTTTTATCCGGCAACGGCAGCAGCAGGCGTTCGGCATCCAGTTGCCCGTCATCCAGCCACAACACTCGGCCCAGCGCATGGGTGCGCAAACGGCGCATCAGCGGCGCGGGCAGTTCGATCCGCGAGCCGGAATCGTGGTTGCCGGCAATCATCACGATAGTCAGCAACGGCTGCTGCTCGTGGGCGCTGACGATGAAGTCGTAGAGGCGTTCCTGGGCTTTGACCGGCGGATTGACCGTGTCGAAGATGTCCCCGGCAATCAGCAGCACATCCGGCTGCGCCAGTTGCAGTTGGCGCAGCAGCCATTCGAGAAAACAGGCGTGCTCGAAATCGCGCTCCTGGCCGTGCAGGTTTTGCCCAAGGTGCCAGTCGGAGGTGTGGAACAGACGCAAGGTGGACTCCGCAACATTTAAAGAGGTGATGGCCGCAGGGAAGTGATGGGCGGCGAAAGAGGGGAGAGTTTACAGATTATTGCGCGAGTGGTGCTTGTCGGGTCAGGGTACAACAGAGCATATCGATGAATCCCTTCATTGACGCCCAAATGGCGGCTATCTAGTATCTGGCCATCATATTGATATCGCGTCGACCGCATGCGCTTGTGCGAGGTCATTGGGTTTTCGGAAACCTATCATCAGATAGCCGAGCGCTTGGTTGTTGTGCGACAAACTCAACAACAATTCGTGTCAAGTGGGAGTGCGCATGGTGGGCTTGAATTGGGGGGGGCAGACTACGTTTATATAAACTGTAGTCTGCCCTCGGTTCTGTGTCCTCGGTTCTGTATTTGGCATTTGTTCGTGCGCGATACACCCTTGCAGCATCGGGGGGCTTGGCGGAGTGGTGTGATGCTTGAGGGACGTGTGTGAAACTTAACAGTGAAATGGAGCAAATGCTCGCTCGTGCGGGACGTGCTTCTCTGGACGGCGAGTTGGCGGATATCACAAGGTCCGGTTTCGTGGAACGGGATGGCTGTGTTTTTCTGGCGAGTCTGGAGAGCTTCCAGAAGCATGTAAGCCTGAAGAATTTCCCAGATAGAACGGGATATGAATGTTTCGTAAATTCGATCCATGCCGATGATTATGTAAACGCTGATTTTTTGGCATGCGCGTGCTCCTACCTGTCTTTAGTGTTTGAGGCGTGGAACAAGTCATGTATGCCGGGGGTTCTGCAGGGAGTTATTTCGGGTGACGAATTCGATGCGACGGTGAAGTTTCATCTGCTGCGCCCAGGGGAAACCTGGCTGAGCGATGACCTTGAGGGGTATGAGGAAGCAGTGCTTACCGTTGAATCGAGTGACAAGGGATTTCTTGAGACATACGGGTAAATCATGGGGGCAGACCACGTTTAGAAAGTACTCCGAAACGTAGTCTGTCCCCGTTTTACTAACCTTACGTATCGGACGCATTCATGGAACTGAAGTTTTTTCATCATTCAGCCGGTCCTCATCCTGTTGTGGGAGAGGTCTTTTATGACATGGCGCAAGTGATTCCTGGACAGGAAGGGGCTCAACGCTATGAGCTTTATGTCTGCAGTGTGCTGGATGCCGTCGCACAAACCCCCGCAAGTTGTGACCGGCTGCTTGGGTATCTGGCGTCGGTACTGGATGGCACAGAGCAATCAATTTGTGCGGGTGGAAACGACGCTGTATTGAATATTGATACCACGGGTGTGCAGGTTGACATATCGATCAATGACGACTGGATCGGTCAGCCTGAAAGCAAGTTCACCTTGCAGGAATGGCAAA
This sequence comes from Pseudomonas sp. CH61, assembly GCF_059429415.1. Lineage (NCBI taxonomy): Bacteria > Pseudomonadati > Pseudomonadota > Gammaproteobacteria > Pseudomonadales > Pseudomonadaceae > Pseudomonas > Pseudomonas sp. CH61. Next base: position 1,977,114 of record NZ_CM182098.1, read on the forward strand.
AAATTCTTGAAAGTTGGAAGTACCTCTTGGAGATGCCCAAGGGGTCAGATGAGGTTGTGTTAGTCCAACTGACATAGAAAATGTTGACCCTCAGCGTACGAACTGAGGAGTAGTCGTAAATTCCAAGGCATTTATGGAACTGAAATTTTATCAAACCGCCGGCGGTACCTACCCCGAACGACAGTTGTTTCACGCGATCGTTGAAGTGAATTCTGATCAGGAAGACGCTGAACGCTATCAGCTTTATGTGTGCAGCGTTCTTGATGCCATCGCACAAGTTCCGGAGGATTGTGATCGTCTGCTGGCAGCTATTTCATCTGTAGAGGCGGGCGTGCAAGCTTCAATCACTGATGGGGGAAACGATGTCCTGTTGAATATGAGTGATGAGGGAGTACAGGTCGATATTCTGGTCAACGATGACTGGACTGGGCAGCCGCAAAGCTGGTTTACGTTGCAGGAGTGGAGGAAAGTTCTGGAGCAATGGAAGTGGCTTCTCGAATTGCCGGATGGTTCTGACGAGGTCGTGATACTGAAATTGCCATAGGTCATCACTGAAACGGAAGAAAGGGGCTGAGATTAGAATCGATAAGGATTTGATGAACAGTCGGTACGCTGTTGTGTTAGGTCGAGGCAGCTATAAATAGGACAGACCACGTTTAAATAAACGTGGTCTGTCCCCGATTCTGCCCGATTCTGTCATGAGAACGAAGCCCGAAAAATACCGGAGATAATCGAGTGATTACAGATGATCTAGAAATCGTCAAAAAAATTTTTCAGATGGTCCACGAGGGTATTGTTCACGGATACGACGCCTTCCGTTACGAGATAGAGATGGGTGAAGGGTTCATGGAGGCCGAACTGACAGTCGAAAAAGACGGAGTTGAGGTAACGGACGCTGAAATCGATTTCGATGTCTCCGACGTGTGTTTTTTGGCAAAAGACTTAAAGGCGAATGCCGTGCAGCGTGGCGAACCCTGGAAATCTTTTGTCATGTCTTATCGCGAAGGTGAGCAAGTGAAGACCAAATTCAATTATTGATTCACCCAAGTCTTTTCAAATGCGTGACCTTATGTCCGGAACAACGGACGGCACTCGCCGTCCGTTTTTTTGCATTTGAATTACTTCGTTGCCTGCGCTTCGTGGCAGCATCTCGAAGCGTTTCCTCCTTCATACCGGAGGATAGTGGGACAGACCACGTTTGAATAAACGTGGTCTGTCTTGAGGGGTCAAAGGTCTTTAATTTATGACAGTTGAGAATGAAGAAGGCCATCTCCTGAATGTTATTGCTGAAATTGGCGAACTGGAGTGGCACAAATATCAACAGCGTTTTCCTAAAGTTAGGATTGGGAATGAAATGCAGCGGGAGGATCATTCTGCGCTGCCACCCTTCATCGCTTTCAGGTTTGAGTGTATTAGCAAGGTTGATATCGACAAGTTGAAGGCCGCCGTTGAAGGCTACAAGGGGGGGGTATCATGGTCGCTTGTTGGCCGGTCACGCGAAGGGCTGCCAGGGATTAACTGGATGATTGCACCGTCAAGGTTGTGGGAGGTGGGTGAATGTGCCTTGCAAGCAAACATGTCGGCAGCGGTCTATTTGTCCATTCATGAACCTTTAATTGGTCCAGTGGCATACGAGGATTTAATTGGAATGACGGAACATGTTCGTTCTGTGTTCGATCTCTGAGGATAACGGAACAGGCCTCGTTTAAATAAAACGTGGTCTGTTCCTGAGGGATCACCGCGCACACTTAGAAGAGGGGATGATTGGAACAATCAATTTCCGGAGGTGAGAGAGTGATTGCTGAAGATTTTGAACTTGTGGCGGCCATTTTTCAGCTGGTTGAGGCCGGAATTGTTCACGGTTATGACGCCTTTCGATACCGCGTTGAATGGGGGGGTAACTATATGGAGGCAGACCTCGCTGTTGAAAAAAATGGCTCAGAAATCTGGGATGCTGAAACTGATTTCAACCATTCGAAAATCTATGCGCTTGTAGAAAAATTACACGAGCATGCAGTCGCTCGCGGTGAGCCCTGGAAGGCATTTGTTCTCTCCTATCGCGAAGGCGAACAAGTGAAAACGAAATTCGACTATTGATTCCGATTGTCTTCAGCCTTTTATCCCTAAAGCAAAATCGAAAGATCGCAGCCTTTGGCAGCGCCTACACATACCCTCTGTAGGAGTTGCCGAAGGCTGCGATCTTTTGCTTTTTACTTCGGATAAAGCGGCGGCAACCCGCTATCACCCACCGGATCCTGCACCCGTTCCGCCGCCGGAATCGTGCGGATCGCCCGCCACAAATCCTCACCCTGCCAATGCTGTCCCGTCTCGCTGTACAGCGCACCATTGAGCCCATCCAGCGCATCCGACAACGGCACAAACCGCGCCGCCATGTCCGCCAGTGTCTCCGGCTGCTGCCGCGCCCACGCATCCAGTGCCTGCCGCGTCGCTTGCGGGTCATTGGCCTGGCTCGCGCGCTTGATGTCGTCCATCAAGGTGCGCGGGCTCGGGCCGGTTTGGGCGGCGCGGTGCACTGCCGGTTGCCAGCGTGCGCGCCACCACAGGCCGAAGCCGAGGAGGGTGGTGCAAGCGAGGATCAGGGTGCTGAGTTTCCACCACCACAACACATCGTTATCGACGGCGCTCACTTGCAGATTGCCGGCCGGGGTGTCGACTTGCAGGCTCGGGTTGTTGGCCACTTGCAGGGTGCGCGCGGGCAGGCTGCTGTGTTCCAGATGGTCTTCGAAGGTGTTCCACCAAACCACGTCGACTGTCGGCAATTCGATCGCGCCGCTACGGCTGGGCACCAGGGCTTCGCGTTCTTCGCGGCTGCCGACGATGCCGCGGTCGGTGCTCTGGTTGCTCAGCACTGGTTGATCGGGGTAGCGGCGCAGGCCGTTGACGTCGGTAGCGGGCAGCGCTGGCAGTTGCGAGGCAGCCAGACCTTCGACTTTCAACGTCAGGCTGCGGGTCAGGGAATCGCCGACCTGAGTGTGTTCCGGTTCCGGGTTCCAGCTTTCGCTGAGGCTCAGGCTGCGCGCGGGTAGCCATGGCGCGTCGACCGGATAGGTCAGTGGCTTGGGTTTCACGGTCAGGGGGATTTCGGCGGAACTGACGCGCATCAGTTTGCCCGGTTTCGGCCCCTGTGCATTGGCATCCTGTGACGGCTGCGTATCGACCAGTGTGGCGCTGAAGGTCTGCGGCGCAATGGTCAGCAAACCGCTGTGTTGCGGGTAGATCGCATAGCGCATTTCGATCACGCCATGGCGCACACCGTTGAGGTCTTTTTCGTAGGTACGGGTGTCGCCGAGTTGCTCGATGCGCGCATCGGCAATTTGCAGCGGGGTCAGGCTGCTGTCGTCGTACAGCGACACCGAATGGTAGATGCGCAACGTCAGGATCGCCTGCGCCTGCACATAGACGCTGGACTGATCGAGGCTGGCCTCGATGAACACCGGATCAAGGCTGTTCTTGTTCTCGCGGGTGTCGCTTTCGACCACTTGCACGGTGATCGGCTGGCTCTGCGCATCGCCCAGTTGCAGCGGCGGAATCACCACGCTGCCGTTCTCTTTCGGCAGCAGGGTGATGATCCAGCGCGTGGTCGCGCGGTTGTCACCGTTGAGGGTGTTGAGCTGGTTGACCTGGCGCGTGCCGCGCACTTCGAACAACGCTTCCAGCGCGGTCAGATCGGGTTTGCCGAACTGGGTGACGTCGCTGGTTTCGAGGGTGAGCTCGACCGTCTCGCCGGAGTTCAGGCGACTGCGATCCACACTGGCCGTCAGCTCGGCCGCCTGAGCGGTGGCCGTGCAGAGCAGCAGGGGCAGCAAGAGAGCGGTGAAGCGGGTCATCGAGTGTTTTCCTGATCCTGATGTTGTTGCTGTTCGTACCAGAATTTGCGGCGCAGCAGTTCGCCCGGATCATCCGGGATCTTGCCCAGCCATTGTTCCAGTGCCTGACGCTGCTCGCCTTGGAGGTTGTCTTCACTCGGGCGCAGCGTCGGCACGGTGTCCGTTTGTTCTTCCTCGGCGCTGCCCGGCACTTCGTTGGGGCCTGGCTGCGGCGGCGTGGTCGGTGGCGGTTCGCTGGCCGATTCGCTCGGTTGCGCCTCGCTCTGGGTTTCACTTTTTACCGCCGGTGGCGGCGCGGTCGCGGGCGCTGGTTCGTCGCCCGGCAGACTTTGCTGTTCGCTGGGCTGGGTGTCCGGCTCGGCGGGCGGCGGTGTGTTTTTCTGCTTGAGCAGGTTTTCCACCAGGGCCTTGTTGGTCTGCGCCGGACGCAAATCCGGTTGCAGTTCCAAGGCCTGTTCATAGGCGTCGATTGCCGCTTCCAGCTCACCGCTTTTCGCCAAAGCGTTGCCACGATTGTAGTGGGCGCGGGCATCGCTGCCTTCGGCGAAACGCTGCGCGGCGCCACTGTAGTCGCCGGCCTCGTACAACGCCACCCCTTGCCATTGGTGATCGTCAAAATGCTGCGCGGCTTCGGCCGGGCGCTTCTGTTTGAGCAGGTGCAGGCCCTGTTGGTCGGGGCGCAGCCACAAATCCTCGAAGTCAAAAGCGTAGCTCGGTTGCGGCAAGCAAAACAGCAACGGCAGGCAGAACAACCAGCCGCGTCGCCCGGCGCACGCCGCGAGCAGCAACAGCGGCAACAGCAGCCAGTAACCCTGATCGGCCCAGGTATCGAGGCGCACGGTCTGGCCGTCGTCGCGCAGACTGCGCGGGCCGTTGAGCAGACCGAGCGCGCCAAGATCCGCTTCGTCGAGGCGAGCAGGGTGGTATTCGCCGCCGACGCTGTTGAGGAACGCGCTCAGGCCCGGACTGTCGAGTTGCGGCACGCGAATCGCGCCTTGTTCGTCCTTGAGGAAACTGCCGTCCTCTTGAGCGATTGGCGCACCTTCAGCGGTGCCGACGCCGAGCATCAGCAGTTGTGCCGATTGACCGCTGAGGGCGCGGCGAATGCCTTGACGTTCCTCTTCATCGAGCGATGAGCCGATCAGCAGAATCCGCCCCTGACCGAGCGCGCCTTGTTTGAGCAAGGCCAGCGCTTTGCTCACGGCGAGATCGGCACGATGGCCGCTTTCCGGCATCAACGATGGCTTGAGCGCATCGAGCAGATTGCGGCTGGTCGCCAGGTCATCCGACAGCGGCACCAGCGTGTGCGCGCTGCCGGCGTAAACGACGATGGCGGTCTGCGCATCGCTGCGCGCCTGCAACAGGTCGAAGAGCTTGCGACGCGCCTGCTCCAGTCGCGTCGGCGGCGAATCGGTGGCGAGCATTTCCGGGGTCAGTTCCAGCACCACCACCAAGGGATCGGCTGGCTTCTGACTGGTCTGTTCGACGCGCTCCCAACTCGGCCCGAGCAGCGCCAGAATCGTCAGCAGCCACGCCACACCAAGGGCGATCCACGGCAGTTTGCTGTCGCGACCATTGCCGCCACTGAGCAGGGTGGCATGAAACGCTGGTGGCAAAATCATCTGCCAGCGCCCGGCGCGTTTCTGCCGGTGCCAGAGCTGCCAGATCAACCAGCCCAGCAGCGGCAACAGCAGTAGCCACCAAGGACGAAACCAGTGCGGCCAGAGCGCGATCATCGGCGCCTCCGCAGACGCAGGCGCTTGAGGCGTTCGCGCCAGTCAGGCAGCGGACTTTGCAGATACAGCTCCTTGGTGAACAGGCGTTGCAACGGGTTGTCCGGCCACAATTCACGGGCGACCAGCAACAGGCTCAGCCACAACGCCAGCGCCAGAGGCCAGTGATACAAGGCTTGCGCCGGGCGCGCCTGGGTCGGTTGCTGGGTCACCGGTTCGAGTTGGTCGAGGGTGTCTTTGATCGCTTGCAGCTCTTTGCCGTCGTGGGCACGGAAATACTGGCCACCGGTGACTTCGGCGATGGCTTTGAGCGCAGGTTCGTCGAGGTCCAGACTTGGATTGACCCCAAGTAAACCAGTCGAACCGCTGTCCTCGGGATTGGCGCCGATACCGATCGGATAGATCTTCACGCCTTCACTGGCGGCGAGTTTTGCCGCCGTCAGCGGATCGATTTCGCCGCCATTGTTGGCGCCGTCAGTGACCAGAATCAGCACGCGGCTTTGCGCCGGACGCATGCGCAGGCGTTTCAGGGCCAGACCGATGGCATCGCCGATCGCCGTGTTTTTACCGGCAATGCCGATGCGCGCTTCGTCGAGCCAGACGCGCACGGTGTGGCGATCAAAGGTCAGCGGCGCTTGCAGATAGGCCTGACTGCCGAACAGGATCAGGCCGACGCGGTCGCCATCGCGGCTTTCGAGGAAGTCGCCGAGCAGGTGCTGAACCAGCGACAGGCGACTGACTTCTTCGTCCTGCCACTGCATGTCGGGGAAATCCATCGAGCCGGACACATCCACCGCCACCAAGAGATCTCGCCCACTGGCAGCGATCGGCAGTGGTTCGCCGAGCCATTGCGGACGGGCGGCGGCGGTCAGCAGCAACAGCCACAGCAGCATGAACGGCGCCTGTTGACGCCACGCGGGCAGGTTGGCGCGAGCGCGACGGCGGGCGAGGCCTTCCAGATCGGCGAGGAAGCTCACTTTCAGGGCTGGCTCGCCGCTGTCGGCCACCGGCAAGACCAGACGCATCAGCCACGGCAGCGGCACCAGCACGAAGATCCACGGCCAGGCGAACTCAAACATGTTTGCGAATCCACGTGTCGACGGCTTGGGTCAGGCCGGCGATGGCTTTGTCGTCGAGTTTGCATTCTGGTTTGTACGCGCCTTCGACCAGCACCATCCAGCGCGTCAGGCCCGCCGCCGGGCAACGATTATCGAGAAAGGCCAGCCATTTACGCCCGTTGAGGGTGTGGCTCTGGCTGTAGGGATAGTGGTTGCGGCACAAGCGTTTGAGCAGGCCGTTGAGTTGCTGCAGCCAGGCACCGGCCGGGGCGCCGTCGTAGGGTTTGGGCATTTGTGCGAGTTCAGCGAGGGCGGCGATGCGCACTGGGTCGAGCGGCTGTTCAGCGCGCACGATCGGGCGTTTTTTCATCGGAATGAAACGGCGCAGACGCCAAACGGCGAAACCCAGCAACGGCAACAACAGAAGCAGCAGCCACCAGCCCGGTGCCGGCGGCCAGAAGGCGATCGGTGGCGGCGAGATCAGCGGTTGCAGTTGTTCGAGGCCGTTCATCGACCTTTCCCCGGACGCTGCGGATTGAGGAATTCGCGCATCTGTTCGACCATTTCACTCTGCGTGCTCAGCGGCATCAGCAAAACTCGCAGCTTTTGCGCGAGCAATTCCCAGCGCGCGATGCGTGCTTCGGCCTGGGCGCGATAGGTCTGGCGCAGGTCGAAATTGAGGGTGTCGAGTTCAAGCTGCGCGCCGCGTTCGGCGAATCTGAGCAGGCCGGCAGCGGGCAGGGCGTGATCCAGCGGATCGGAAATCGGCAACATCAACAGGTCGCAATGACGCGATAAAAGGCTGAGCTGTTGTTCGGCGCTGTCGGACAGTGCACGTTCGTCGCAGATCACGATGGCCAGACTGCCAGGGCGCAACACTTCGCGTGCACGGCGCAGGGCCACGCCAAACGCATCGCGATCCGGCTCACGCTCGCTGTGCAGCGACTGATTGACCTTGACCAGACGGTTGAGCAATTGCAGCAGGCTCTGTTTGCTGCGCCGCGGTTTGATTTCATAGTGCTCATTGTCGCCAAACACCAGCCCGCCGACGCGGTCGTTATGGCCGAGCGCGGCCCAACCGATCAGCGCCGCTACTTGCGCAGCCAGCACCGATTTGAACATCAGCCCGGAACCGAAAAACAGCCGTGTGCTTTGCTCGACCATGATGAAGATCGGCCGCTCGCGTTCTTCATGGAACAGCTTGGTGTGCGGCTCTTGCGTGCGCGCCGTCACGCGCCAGTCGATGGTGCGCACGTCGTCGCCGGCCTGATAGACCCGCACTTGATCGAAGTCGACACCACGACCACGGAATTTCGAGTGATGCAGGCCGATCAGCGGGCTGCGCTGACTCGGCGTGGAAAACAGCTGCACTTCACGCACGCGGTGGCGCATCTCGATCAGCTCGGCGAGGCTGACGCGGATGCCCGGTTCGGACGGCAGGGGGGCGTTCATGGGGGTCAAGCGACGGCTACGACGTCGAGAATCCGCTGTACCACCCGATCCTGATCGATGCCGGCGGCTTCGGCTTCAAACGACAAAATGATGCGGTGACGCAACACATCGAACAGCACCGCCTGAATGTCTTCCGGGCTGACGAAATCGCGACCGGCCAGCCAGGCGTGGGCGCGGGCGCAGCGGTCGAGGGCGATCGAGCCGCGCGGGCTGGCGCCGTAGGCGATCCACTCGGCCATTTCCGGGTCGAACTTGGCCGGGTTGCGCGTGGCCATGACCAGTTGCACCAGGTATTCCTCCACAGCGTCGGCCATGTACAGGCCGAGGATTTCCTTGCGCGCGGCGAAGATCGCCTGCTGGCTGACCCGGCGCTCGGGTTTGGTCTCGCCGTTCAGCGCTTCGCCACGGGCCTGCTGCAGGATGCGGCGTTCGACGGCGGCGTCCGGGAAACCGATTTTTACGTGCATCAGGAAGCGGTCGAGCTGGGCTTCCGGCAGCGGATAGGTGCCTTCCTGCTCGATCGGGTTCTGCGTGGCCATCACCAGAAACAGCGGCGACAACTCATAGGTGCTGCGGCCGACACTGACCTGACGTTCGGCCATGGCTTCGAGCAGCGCCGATTGCACCTTGGCCGGGGCACGGTTGATTTCGTCCGCCAGCACCAGGTTGTGGAAGATCGGCCCTTGCTGGAACACGAAACTACCGGTTTCCGGGCGATAGATCTCGGTGCCGGTGATGTCGGCCGGCAGCAGGTCCGGGGTGAACTGGATGCGATGGAACTGGGCTTCGATGCCCTCGGCGAGTTCTTTGATCGCTTTGGTCTTGGCCAGACCCGGCGCGCCCTCGACCAGCATGTGGCCGTCGGCGAGCAGGGCGATGAGCAAACGCTCGATGAGTTTTTCCTGGCCGAGAATCTGCGTTGAAAGAAAGGTTCGCAGCGCCAGCAGCGCTTCACGATGTTCCATCGGTGACTGTTCCTGGAAAGGGGTGGCCACGCGCGTTCGGATAACGCCGGGGCTGGGGGCGTTACTTTAATCCATCGCGGGGGGTGGCGACTAACGGCATTTTGCGCAAAGTGCGGGAAATGACTGGGGGATTTGTTGAATTTTTGTAGCGGGGGAGTGATTGGTTGCCTGTGCCGGCCCTATCGCGAGCAGGCTCACTCCTACAATGGATTGTCGTACCCCGACCTGTAGGAGTGAGCCTGCTCGCGATGGGGCCAGTCCGGACACCATCAAACTTCGTTAATGAAGGTACCTGTCCCATCAAGGATATTCGTCAAGGTCTCAACAACCTCATCCAGATCAACCATATCCGGGTTAAAGCTGATCTCCAGCACATCATCCCCATTCAACGCATCAGCATCCGCCGCCGCAATCTCGATCTTCAGCAGCGTCGAGGTCAAAGTAACTTTTACGCCGTCGAGCGTCGAAGGCTCGCCATCCAGGGTGATCTCCAGCTCGTCCTCATCCGGATAGCGGCTCATCAGAAACATATCGCCCTTGTCGCTATGGCAGCAGAGCATGGCCATGTTGTCTTCTTCGTCATCGCACGGGTTGACGATGAGTAGGGCGGTGGTCATTTGCATGGGGAATTCCTGGTTGGGCGGGCGCGGCAGGCGGGACGCAAAAAGGCGATTTTGCCAGTCTGAGGAAAATTCTGCTGCACATCGTTGAGCCAGGGCGTGATCTTAAGGACGTTTCCTCACGGCGGGTACGAATTATCCGGCGGCCCCGTAGGGTTTCAGAAAAGGCGATGGATGGCGCAAGTTAGACATGTTTTCGCTTGTTTTGGCGGCTTTTTACCGGCAGATTTTGCTGCTCAAGCGCAAGGGAGTGCGATGGACGACATGAAAAAAAGGATCTCTTTTGATGAAGAAGTATTTCGAATGGGCGCAAGAAATCCGGCATCTGTCCGAAGAACAGGTTGAAGCGCTTTACCAGCGCTATCTCAATGGCGAAAAAACCGCTGACTTGATCGCCGAGTACAAGCTCGCGGACACCGTACGCAGTGTGCTGAAAGTACTGCCGCCGATTGTCAGCGCCGACCTGAGATGCCCGTATTGCGATTTGCCGATGTGGATGCGCCGGCCCGCCCGGGGGGCGCCGGTTTCCCTGCGCAGCGCTTACAAATGTGTGAATTGCGAGCATCAATACTTCACCGCCGGTTTTGGCTCGCGACGCAACGTGTGTGGTTGTGATGCCTGTGTCCGACTGCGCAAACAGCAAATCGCCGATCAGGCCGAACGTGACCGCAGTGATTTAGCCATGCGCTACGGCACGCCAAGCCCACCGGTGCCCTTTACCAGTCTTGGATTCCAGCAAAAACTTGCTCTGCTGGCGTTACTGGATGACGGCGGCCAAGGCGCAGGCGAACGCGAACGCATTGCCGCGCTTGATGTTGAACTCAGAGGGGAAAAGCTCACGTCCACTGACACTTTCAGTGAAGAGCTGGTGAAAGGTCTGCACGAGGCGGGCGCGTTGCAGGTCGATACGGCATCGGACATTCGGGCGTTCAATCGGGCTGACGAGTTCAGCATCAGCACGTATTCGGCCGTTTACTGGCGCGCAAACATCGCCCTGGACGAAGGCGTGCGCTGCACGCGCGATACGCTCTATCTGGCGCTGTACGAAGAGTTGTCCGGGCCTGTGCTGCCAGGGTGGAAGCGTGAGTTGTACGCATTGATCTTCAGGCTCGCGCGGGAGGAATCGATTCAATACGTTCACTTGCTGGCCAATCAGGTCGGTATGGCGTTCACCGCCGAAGCCCGCGCCGACTCGGTGATCGGCACTTTGCTGCAGAATTTCTCGGTCAGCCAGATCTACTACTTCGCCAGAGTGGCGGTGAAAAGTGCCGCGCACTTCTATGCTACCGGCAACTCCAAGGGCCGCACCCACGCCTCCAACACGATTCCGCGCAACATGCAGAGCACCGCGCAACTCGCCTTGGCGGAGAACTGGCGCAAGGACAGCTACCGCGATTCGCGCGTGCCGCAGCCGGCCATGACCCGCCTGCTTTACGACGTCGTGCTCAAGGACAGCGGTGCCGGCTTTTCCAAGTCGCCGGGGCTGTTCTGGCGAGACGAGTTTGTGCCTCGGTTTCTCACGGGCTCGCCGATCGCCGCGCCGCAATTCGACCATCCGCAGCTGTTCTGCCGCGAGTGCGACTCCAGCAACATCGACGCCAGCATGGATAAATTGACCCTGCAGATGCAGTGCTACGACTGCGCCACCGTGAGCAAATTTCGCGCTTACGAAGAGTTGCCCGACTGATCCGCGTCAACCGCTGGCGCTGAACCCGATGCCACGCTCAAGGTCGATAGAACGGCCTTGGGCGTTTTCGTTTCTGGATATGTAGAGGAAAAAGGTCTGCATCTGGCACGAATGTCCCGTAAATACGGGCATGCAACCCGGCGTTTTGCGCCACGACTGCTAGTGTTTACCGTTGCCAAAGCCCTTGTTTACGTGCCAATGACCGAATATGTCGCAGCACCGCAAGCAGACACATTGTCGCACCCTTTAAGCTGCGCAACGGATGAGCACCCGTAAAGGCATTGTCGGCACCGCTGGCAGTCGCTTTTGCAGATGCCCATTCAATGGAAGGTGAATGTGACCTGAGTGTCCCGTCCAGCTTCACCCACCTGTCCCCCTGTTTCCTCTGCCCGAGAATCAGGAACAGGGCGACACAAGCCCCGAAAGGGGTGTTGCACGCGACGCTTTCCATCAATAACAAGCTTAAGCGGAGTACCACAGATGGCGTTCTTCACCGCAGCCAGCAAAGCCGACTTCCAGCACCAACTGCAAGCGGCACTGGCGCAGCACATCAGTGAACAGGCACTGCCACAAGTGGCGCTGTTCGCTGAACAATTCTTCGGCATCATTTCCCTGGACGAGCTGACTCAACGTCGCCTCTCCGACCTCGCTGGCTGTACTCTCTCTGCGTGGCGCCTGCTTGAGCGCTTCGATCACGCGCAACCGCAAGTGCGCGTCTACAACCCTGATTACGAGCGTCATGGCTGGCAGTCGACCCACACCGCGGTCGAAGTCCTGCACCACGACCTGCCATTTCTGGTCGACTCGGTCCGTACTGAGCTGAACCGCCGCGGCTACAGCATCCACACCCTGCAAACCACCGTGCTCAGCGTACGCCGTGGCAGCAAGGGCGAGTTGCTGGAAATCCTGCCGAAAGGCACCCAGGGCGACGGCATTCTGCAAGAGTCGTTGATGTACCTGGAAATCGACCGCTGCGCCAACGCGGCCGAACTGAATGTGCTGAGCAAAGAGCTGGAACAGGTTCTCGGTGAAGTCCGCGTTGCGGTCGCCGATTTCGAGCCGATGAAAGCCAAGGTGCAGGAAATCCTCACCAAACTCGACAACAGCGCCTTTGCCGTCGATGCCGACGAAAAGAACGAAATCAAAAGCTTCCTGGAATGGCTGGTGGGCAACCACTTCACTTTCCTCGGCTACGAAGAATTCGTGGTCACCGATCAGGCCGATGGCGGCCATATCGAGTACGACCAGAACTCCTTCCTCGGCCTGACCAAACTGCTGCGCACCGGCCTGACCTACGATGACCTGCGCATCGAAGATTACGCGGTAAACTACCTGCGCGAACCGACCCTGCTGTCGTTCGCCAAGGCTGCGCACCCGAGCCGTGTACACCGTCCGGCTTACCCGGATTACGTGTCGATCCGTGAAATCGACGCTGACGGAAAAGTCATCAAGGAACACCGCTTCATGGGCCTGTACACCTCCTCGGTGTATGGCGAGAGCGTGCGGGTCATCCCGTTCATCCGCCGCAAGGTCGAAGAAATCGAAACGCGCTCCGGCTTCCAGTCCAAGGCTCACTTGGGCAAGGAACTGGCGCAGGTTCTCGAAGTATTGCCGCGTGATGATCTGTTCCAGACCCCGGTCGACGAACTGTTCACCACGGTGATGTCGATCGTGCAGATCCAGGAGCGCAACAAGATCCGCGTGTTCCTGCGCAAAGACCCGTACGGTCGTTTCTGCTACTGCCTGGCCTACGTGCCGCGCGACATCTACTCCACCGAAGTTCGCCAGAAGATCCAGCAAGTGCTGATGGAGCGCCTGAAGGCTTCCGATTGCGAATTCTGGACATTCTTCTCCGAGTCGGTACTGGCGCGCGTGCAGTTGATCCTGCGTGTCGATCCGAAAAACCGTCTCGACATCGACCCGGTGCTGCTGGAAAAAGAAGTCGTGCAAGCCTGCCGCAGCTGGCAGGACGACTACGCCGCACTGACCGTCGAAAGCTTCGGCGAAGCCCACGGCACCAATGTGCTGGCCGACTTCCCGAAAGGCTTCCCGGCTGGTTACCGCGAGCGTTTCGCTGCGCATTCGGCCGTGGTCGACATGCAGCACCTGCTGAGCCTCAACGAAAAAAATCCGTTGGTGATGAGCTTCTATCAGCCGCTCGGTCAGGTCTCCGGCCAGCGCGAGCTACATTGCAAGCTGTACCACGCCGACACCCCGCTGGCGCTGTCCGACGTCTTGCCGATTCTGGAAAACCTCGGTCTGCGCGTACTGGGTGAATTCCCGTACCGTCTGCGTCACACCAATGGCCGCGAGTTCTGGATTCACGACTTTGCGTTCACTGCCGCTGAAGGCCTCGACCTCGACATCCAGCAACTCAACGACACCCTGCAGGATGCCTTCGTCCACATCGTTCGCGGCGACGCCGAAAACGATGCGTTCAACCGTCTGGTGCTGACCGCCGGCCTGCCATGGCGCGACGTGGCGCTGCTGCGTGCTTACGCGCGTTACCTGAAGCAGATTCGTCTGGGCTTCGATCTGGGTTACATCGCCAGCACCCTGAACAACCACACCGACATCGCTCGCGAGCTGACCCGGTTGTTCAAGACTCGCTTCTATCTGGCGCGCAAACTCAGCGACGACGATCTGGAAGACAAGCAACTGCGTCTGGAACAAGCGATTCTGACCGCACTGGACGACGTCCAGGTGCTCAACGAAGACCGCATCCTGCGTCGTTACCTCGACCTGATCAAAGCCACCCTGCGGACCAACTTCTATCAGACTGACGCCAACGGCCAGAACAAGTCGTACTTCAGCTTCAAGTTCAACCCGCACGCGATCCCTGAACTGCCGAAGCCAGTGCCGAAGTTCGAAATCTTCGTTTACTCGCCTCGCGTTGAAGGCGTGCACCTGCGCTTCGGTAACGTCGCTCGTGGTGGTCTGCGCTGGTCCGACCGTGAAGAAGACTTCCGTACCGAAGTCCTCGGCCTGGTAAAAGCCCAGCAAGTGAAGAACTCGGTCATCGTGCCAGTGGGTGCGAAGGGCGGCTTCCTGCCGCGTCGCCTGCCACTGGGCGGCAGCCGTGACGAGATCGCGGCCGAGGGCATCGCCTGCTACCGCATCTTCATTTCCGGTCTGTTGGACATCACCGACAACCTGAAAGACGGCGCCCTGGTACCGCCATTGAACGTGGTTCGCCACGACGATGACGACCCGTACCTGGTGGTCGCAGCGGACAAGGGCACTGCAACCTTCTCCGACATCGCCAACGGCATCGCCATCGACTACGGCTTCTGGCTGGGTGACGCGTTTGCGTCCGGTGGTTCGGCCGGCTACGACCACAAGAAAATGGGCATCACCGCCAAAGGCGCGTGGGTCGGCGTACAACGTCACTTCCGCGAGCGCGGCATCAATGTTCAGGAAGACAGCATCACTGTTGTCGGCGTCGGCGACATGGCCGGTGACGTATTCGGTAACGGCCTGTTGATGTCCGACAAGCTGCAACTGGTCGCTGCCTTCAACCACCTGCACATCTTCATCGACCCGAATCCGAACCCGGCGACCAGCTTCGTCGAGCGTCAGCGCATGTTCGACCTGCCGCGTTCGGCCTGGACCGACTACGACACCAGCATCATGTCCGAAGGTGGCGGTATCTTCTCGCGCAGCGCGAAGAGCATCGCGATCTCCCCGCAGATGCAGGAACGCTTCGACATCAAGGCTGACAAGCTGACCCCGACCGAACTGCTGAACGCCTTGCTCAAGGCGCCGGTGGATCTGCTGTGGAACGGCGGTATCGGTACTTACGTCAAGGCCAGCACTGAAAGCCACGCCGATGTCGGCGACAAGGCCAACGATGCGCTGCGCGTGAACGGCAACGAACTGCGCTGCAAGGTCGTGGGCGAGGGCGGTAACCTCGGCATGACCCAACTGGGTCGTGTCGAATTCGGTCTGAACGGCGGCGGTTCCAACACCGACTTCATCGACAACGCCGGTGGCGTGGACTGCTCCGACCACGAAGTGAACATCAAGATCCTGCTGAACGAAGTGGTTCAGGCCGGTGACATGACCGACAAGCAACGCAACCAGTTGCTGGCGAGCATGACCGACGAAGTCGGCAATCTGGTGCTGGGCAACAACTACAAGCAGACTCAGGCCCTGTCCCTGGCGGCGCGTCGTGCTTATGCGCGCATCGCTGAGTACAAGCGTCTGATGGGCGATCTGGAAGGCCGTGGCAAGCTGGACCGTGCCATCGAGTTCCTGCCGACCGAAGAGCAACTGGCCGAACGTATCGCTGAGGGCCACGGTCTGACCCGTCCTGAGCTGTCGGTACTGATCTCTTACAGCAAAATCGACCTCAAAGAGCAGCTGTTGGGCTCCTTGGTGCCGGACGATGATTACCTGACCCGCGACATGGAAACGGCGTTCCCGCCGACCCTGGTCAGCAAGTTCTCCGAAGCCATGCGTCGTCACCGTCTGAAGCGCGAGATCGTCAGCACCCAGATCGCCAACGATCTGGTCAACCACATGGGCATCACCTTCGTTCAACGACTCAAAGAGTCGACCGGCATGAGCCCGGCGAACGTGGCGGGCGCTTATGTGATCGTGCGTGACATCTTCCACCTCCCGCACTGGTTCCGTCAGATCGAAGCGCTGGACTACCAAGTCAGCGCTGATGTGCAGCTGGAGCTGATGGACGAACTGATGCGTCTGGGCCGTCGCGCTACGCGCTGGTTCCTGCGTGCCCGTCGCAACGAGCAGAACGCTGCCCGTGACGTCGCGCACTTCGGTCCGCACCTGAAAGAGCTGGGCCTGAAACTCGACGAACTGCTGAGCGGCGAAATCCGTGAAAACTGGCAGTCGCGTTATCAGGCTTACGTCGAAGCCGGTGTGCCGGAATTGCTGGCGCGTATGGTTGCGGGCACCTCGCACCTGTACACGCTGCTGCCGATCATCGAAGCCTCCGACGTGACTGGCCAGAACCCTGCCGAAGTGGCGAAAGCTTACTTCGCCGTGGGCAGTGCGCTGGACATCACCTGGTACCTGCAACAGATCAGCGCACTGCCGGTTGAAAACAACTGGCAAGCCCTGGCCCGTGAAGCGTTCCGTGACGATGTCGACTGGCAGCAACGGGCGATCACCATCTCCGTCCTGCAACAGGGCGACGGCACGCTGGACGTGGAAGCACGTCTGGCGCTGTGGATGGAACAGCACGAAAGCATGATCTCGCGCTGGCGCGCCATGCTGGTGGAAATCCGCGCGGCAAGCGGCACGGACTACGCCATGTATGCAGTGGCCAACCGTGAGCTGCTGGACCTGGCGTTGAGCGGGCAAGCGGTAGTGCCTGCTGTGGCTGCGAACGCCGAGCTTGAATTGGCGTAAGTAGTGGCTGAATGAGAAAGCCCCGGTATCGTGAGATGCCGGGGCTTTTTTATGTCTGAGGGTTTTGTGGTGGCTGTTCCGACCCCTTCGCGAGCAGGCTCGCTCCCACAGGGGTAATGCATTTCAAATGTGGGAGCGAGCCTGCTCGCGAAAGGGCCCTTACATTCAATACAACTTCTGACCTTGTTTACTATCCAGCATCGACACTTTGTCCGCCGGCCGCGCGACTAAATTGTTGAGCGACTGGTCAAACTTCTGCAGTGCCCGAACCTGCACATCCTGTTGCTGATGGATATCCGCCACAATCTCTTCCGAACGTTTGAAGTCCGCCCACACCGGCGTCAGTTCTCGCGCCTCCGAACCTTTCGCCGTACCGATATAGTTCAACCGCGCATCATAAAAGTCGGCACTGACATCGGCCTTGATGTCGGAACTGCGCGAGGTGATCAACTGGCTGTGGGTATCGACGATCGCTACCACATCCGGTCCGGCCGCACGCAAGCTTTGCATGTCCGGATACACCGTCACCGAGCCGAACTGACGTTGCAGGGAAGCGTTGACCCAATCCACCGCCATGTCCGGTTTCGAGCTGGCGACATAGGCGTCATGGATCGGCTGCACGAGCAGGCTCTGTCCGAAACCGGTGCCGGCGTTGTCCTGGTAGTCGCGCAGGTATTCGCGGTTGGTCTGGGTGCTTGGGCTGTAGATCACGCCCAAGGACACGCCGGGACCGCTTTTCACTTGCGTGGCGTTGCTGCGGCCGGTGGGATGGGGGAGCAGGGTGTCCAGTGAGGAAACGGCTTGGGGTGCGGTGGGTACCGAACAGGCTGACAGGGCTAAAACCGATATCGCCAGTACACTGGTGAACGCAAGTTTCATGGTGTTTCTCCCGTGAAACAACATCAGTCGGATAGTTTGAAATGCCGTCGGCGACGACAGTTACTTCAGACTAAACCCGCCAAGCTGACAATTTGCTGTAATAAAAGCTGAGCAATAGTCTGATTCGCTTTAACCCTTAATCACTAATTGCCCCGGGAAATAAAACGGCGCCAATCGTCGATTTGCGCCCGTTCATTTATGGCTGGTTAAACAGCCATCAGTTTTTCAGCGGGATCAACACTTGCTCATCCGGGGCCAGCACCATGAACACCAGCAACTTCGCAGGTTTGCTTTGGCTGGCATTTTTCGAGACCAAATGTTCGGAACCAGCAGGCTCGTACCAGAACTGGCCCTTCTTGTAGGTAATCGGTTGTTCACCTTTGACCTGGGAAATCACTTCGCCTTCGAGCACATAGGCCATCGCGGTGCCGTCGTGTTTGTGGGCAATGGAGGACTGGCCGGGTTTGTAGTCGACCTCGATCATCATGGCTTTTTTGCCGGGCGCGTTTTTCAGCATCTGGTCTTGCAGGACGGTGACTTTTTCCGACGGGTCGTGGGCGAAAGCGGCCGAGGTGCAAAGGCTCAAGGCGAGGGCGGCGGCGAAGAAGGGCAGGGTTTTCATGGCGGGTTACCTGTGAGGATCGGGGTGTTGCTGATCACAGTAGTCCGCAGGGCGGGGCATTCAAACGGCCAATATTCGGGAAGATCAGGTGACCAATTGGCGGGGTTTCAGAAAGGTTATCGGTGTGGCGGAATACGCCTTCGCGAGCAGGCTCGCTCCCACAGGGTTCAGCGTCGTTCGATAATTAATGTACGACACAAAAACCTGTGGGAGCGAGCCTGCTCGCGAAGGCGTCAGATCAGACGATAGGAAAGCTGTTGAAATCCACGCTATTGGCCAACCGGCTATCGATCAGTTCAATAAACCCCTGCGCCTCGGGCCGGTTGAAATGCGCCTGCATCGCCGCTTCCGACTGCCAGCGCGCACTGACCGTCCAGCGGTGGCTGTCCTCGGGGCAGCGGTCGACCAGGTAGGAGTCGCAGCCCGGCGTTTCGCGCAGGGTTTCGACGATCTTCTGCAGTTGCCTGCCCAGTTCATCCGAGCGGCCGGCGGCAGCCTGCACCTGTACCGTATTGATCACTTCGTTGGACATTGCTCACACTCCTGAATCAGGCCGGACGAATCCTGCTCATTGAGGGATAACGCCTGTGCAGAATAGGCCTGCACCTGTGGATCACCAATAACCAATCGGCGGTTAAATCTTCAGGCCAATCGCTCAGGCGACCTGCTGGAGGATGTCGCGCAGGCGATCCAGCGCAATGTCGATGTCGAGGGTTTCGATGGCGCCGAAGCCGAAGTACAGGCCGTTTTTCGTGGGCTGTTGATGATAGAAACCATTGATCGAGTACAGGCCGACTTCGACTTTTTTTGCCAGTTCGATTACCAGCGGCAAGTCGATCGGCACCTTACAGAACACCGCCATGTGGAACCCGGCGCTGGCCGGCACCGCCTCCAGCCATGGCGCCAGATCGGTGGCCATGCGCGCCAGAATCCGCTCGCGGCGCTGCGCATAAATCGCATGACAGCGGCGGATATGCTTGAGCAGACAACCCTCGGCGATGAACTTGGCCAACGCCCATTGCGGTAGGGTCGAAGCGTGCAGGTCGGTCAGTTGCTTGGCGCGGATCACCGCTTCTAGAATGGCCGGCGGCAGAATCGCATAACCCAGGCGCAACTCCGGCAACAGGGGTTTCGAGAAGGTGCCGACGTAGGCGACGATGCCGCGCTGGTCGAGGTTGAACAGCGAATCAGTGGGCCGGCCTTCATAGCGAAACTCGCTGTCGTAATCGTCCTCGATGATGATCGCCCCCAACTCATGGGCACGAGCCAGCAAGGCTTCACGGCGCGCCTGACTCATTGGCATGCCCAGCGGGAACTGGTGCGACGGCGTCACATAGATAAGGCGCGTGCCATCGGGAATGTGCTCGACCTGAATGCCCTCGGCATCCACCGGAATCCCGACCACCTCGGCGCCATGGGTGCCGAACAACAGGCGTGCCGGCGGATAACCGGGATCTTCCATCGCCACCAGACTGCCGGGGCGGATCAACACGCGGGTGATCAGGTCCAGCGCCTGTTGCGCGCCGTTGCACACCACGATGTCTTCGTCCTGACAGTTGATCCCGCGAGAAAACGCGATGTGCCGGGCAATCGCATTGCGCAGCGCCGGCAGGCCTTCGGCGACACTGTAGAAACCCTTGGACTGCGCCATCTGGCGCATCGCGTGGGCGACGCAGCGGCGCCAGTCATCCTGCGGAAACTGGCCCTTGCTGGTGGCGCCACCGATGAAGTCGTAGCGCAGCGAGCCTTCCAGCGTCGGATGCCGCAAAAACACCGGCAGATTGCGCCAGCTCTCGATCACTTCGGCACTGGCCAGTTCGGTATGACTTTGTTTGCGCTGGACCTGCGCCGGGCGCGCGTTGACGTAGGTGCCTTTGCCGATCACCCCGGTGAGGAAGTTTTCGTAGGTCAGTTGCGCGTAGGTGTCGGAAATGGTCTTGCGCGAAATCCCCAGTTGCTCGGCGAGCAGACGGCTGGGCGGCAATTGCGTGCCAGCGGCCAGGCGCCCGGATTCAATGGCGCCGCGCAGTTGCTGGTACAACTGACCGGCAAGATCCTTGCGGCCGTTGATCACGACGTGAAGTTCCATACCGACGAGGCTCCTGGGGCTATTAGACGTGCCCGCCAGATTAGCGCTGTTGCGGGATCGGCAATAGTTGCCTACCCCAAAAACCCGAAATTGGCCTAGATCCCTGTAGGAGTGAGCCTGCTCGCGATCACGGTGGCACATCCGACAAAAATGTTGCCTGACACACCGCTATCGCGAGCAGGCTCACTCCTACAGGGATTTGTGCTCGGCTGATGGTGATTGGTGTAGCGGTTTTCCGTGCAATTGGGGCTGTGATGCATGGCTGTCGGCGTTTACGGTGAAGTCATTATTCCGTCTACCGAGACCAGCCCATGTCCCCGCGCCTGGATTACTACAACGCTTCGCCCAAAGCGATGAAAGCGATGATTGCCATGGAGGCGCTGACCAGCAACCTCAGTATCGGACAGCCGCTGCTGCAACTGATCCGGATCCGTGCCTCACAACTCAACGGCTGCGGGTTCTGCACCGACATGCATTCGGTGGATGCGCGACGGGCCGGGGAGAGTGATCGGCGTCTTTATGCGATCGCGGTGTGGCGCGACAGCAACTTCTTCAACCCGCGCGAACGTGCGGCGCTAGCCTGGGCGGAGGCGGTGACGTTGTTGGCGGAAAGCCGCGTGCCCGATGAGGTTTATCAGCAGGCGCGCGAGCAATTCAGCGAAGGCGAACTGGTCGACCTGACCATGGCCGTGACCACCATCAACAGCTGGAACCGCCTCGCGGTGAGCTTCCGCCAAACCCCCAGCGACTGAGCCCCCGATGATCGTTCCCACGCTCTGCGTGGGAATGCCTCAACGGACGCTCCGCGTTCGGCTCTGGATGGGACGCGGAGCGTCCCGGGCTGCATTCCCACGCGGAGCGTAGGAATGATCGGTAAGCGACTGAACACCACAGGATCGTTCCCACGCTCTGCGTGGGAATACCTCAACGGTCGCTCCGCGTTCGGCTCTGGATGGGACGCAGAGCGTCCCGGGCTGCATTCCCACGCGGAGCGTAGGAACGATCGTTAAGCGACTGAACACCACAGGATCGTTCCCACGCTCTGCGTGGGAATGCCTCAACGGACGCTCCGCGTTCGGCTCTGTGGGACGCGGAGCGTCCCGGGCTGCATTCCCACGCGGAGCGTAGGAACGATCGGTAAGCGACTGAACACCACAGGATCGTTCCCACGCTCTGCGTGGGAATGCCTCAACGGACGCTCCGCGTTCGGCTCTGGATGGGACGCGGAGCGTCCCTGGCTGCGTTCCCACGCGGAGCGTGGGAACGATCGGTGGCGTGTCATTGCGGGGGGCGCTGCGGTTTTACCGAGGTGCCGAAGGTATTGCCCATCCGCGTACTAGTTGCGGCTGGCGTCGCGAGGCCAACCTGATTCGGCGGCCGCTTGTTCACCGGCACATTCAGCGCCTCCTGATTCTTCTGCGCCGCCGCAGCGCCTTCGGGGTTGTTGCCCATCTGCTGGCTCAAACAGTCGTAATTCGGCGCCTTGTAACCACCGACCGTCACCTCGACACAGCCCAACGGTTCCTCGGCATAAGCGCTCGACAGCGCCATCAACAACAGCCCGCCAAGGCTCAATCGCCACAGTGTTTTCATGCTCGCCTCCTGGCCGGCCCGGAGGGGCCGCGCTTTGGCTTGAGTCTAGTGCAAGCCTTGCGCAATTCCCGTGATGGTTTTTTTGCACCGCCCGTCACACCAGATTCATAAACAGCCCTCAGGATGACGATTTCCAAGGATTCGTCAGCCGTGCAGCGAGGCAATTCCACGGACGGTTTTCAGCGTTCAACGAGGCTTGTGCGCCGGATGTGTCTGGGGTGGCTGCTTGGCTGTGCGGCAGGCCAGGCCATGGCCGATGCGGTACCGGCGGACTTGCGCATGACGCTGCACATCCCGGCACAGGATCTGGCGCACGCGCTGGATCAGTACAGCCACGCCACTGGCGTTGCGGTGCTGGTCGACAGTCAGTTGAGTCGCGGCCGACGTTCGCTCGCGGTGGACGGTGAATACACCGCCGCCGATGCCCTGCGTCGATTGCTCGGCGGCAGTGGGTTGATGGCGCGGTATGCCCGCGACGATGCGTTTACCTTGCAAGTGGCGCAGGTCGAAGACGTGCCGGCGCCGCCGCAAAAACAGACGCCGGAAAGCGTCGCGGTCAACCGCAGTTACGCGACGGCGGTGCAAGCGGCGATCGAGCGCAACTTGTGCCGCTCGCCGCTGACCCGTCCCGGCAGTTATCGCGCGGTGTTGCAGGTCTGGGTCGGCCGCGACGGCGTGGTGCAGCACAACCGGTTGGTCACTTCGACCGGTGATGTACGGCGCGACAACGCGCTGGTGGAAAGTTTTCGCAATCTCAGGATCGACCGGCCGACGCCCAGCGCCTTGCGTCAGCCGGTCACGTTGCTGTTGTTACCGGAGTCGTCAGGAAAACGCATGGAATGCACCAAATGGGAAGGAGTTTCCGGGGGATGAAAGACACCGGACAAGGTTCGATGGTCCAACTGTTCCTGACGTCCTACGAGGACTTTCGGGTGCGCCTGCGCAGGCGTCTCGGTTCGGAAGATCTGGCCAACGACGTGCTGCACGAAACCTACCTGCGGGTCGACCGCATGGAGACGCCGCCGAACGTCCTGCGGCCCAATGCCTACCTCTATCGCATGGCCCTGAACATCGCCGCCGACCGCCGCCAGGCCGACGCGCGCCTGCTCACCGGCGAGGAAGTCGAGGAACTGCTGCAAATCGGCGACGAAGCCCTCGATCCCGCGCGAGTAGTGGGCGGGCAAAAGGAAATCCAGTCGCTGCTCAGCGCCCTCTACGAGCTGCCCGCGCGGCGCCGGAAGATCTTCATCGCGGCGCGTCTGGAAGAGGCGCCGCATCTGGAAATCTCGCAGCGTTTCGGCATTTCCACGCGCATGGTCGAGAAGGAAATCAAAGCTGCGTTGGGCTTTTGCGCGGCGAAACTGGAAAGAAAAGTGTTTCAGCGGTTCGGTCGCGGGGCCGGAAAACCGTCTTCTGAATAGTGCCCGATCAATTCGTTGAGAATCTGCGCGTTTGAACATCTTTCGACTGACACCTGCCGAGCCATCGGCGGCCGACCATCTGCACAGCGAAGCCCGCGACTGGCTGGTCCTGCTGACCTCCGGCCGCGCCACCGTGGCCGACGCCCGCGCCCTGCGTGAGTGGTGCGCGCAGAGCGCCGAACATGCCCGCGCGTTCGAAGAGGCCAAGCGGTTGTGGCAGCAACTGCAACCGGCCGTGGAGCAAATGCAGGCGCCACGCGGGTTTGGTCGACGTGCTTTTCTCGGTGGGGCGATTGCTGCGTCGGCGGCGTTTTTGCTGGTGCGCGGGACGATTCCTGGTGGTTTTGAAGGGCTGGGCGCGGACTACATCACTGAAGTTGGCCAGCAGCGTCGTTTTGAACCGGCGCAGGGTGTGAGCCTGGAGCTGAATACTCAGACGCGGATCAATCAGCGCTCAATCGATAACGGCGTGCAGGGCTTCGAATTGGTCAGCGGCGAAGTCGAAGTGCAGACCGCTCGCTTGCCGCTGGCGATGCAGGCTGGGGGAGGGTGGTTGCGCACGAGTCAAGCTCGATTCAACCTGCGCAACACCGATCAGCAAGTCTGCGTGACCTGTCTTGACGGCGCGGTGGAAGTCGACGTGGAAGGCCGCAGCCTGCGCCTCGAACCGGGGCAGCAGGTGACCTATGACGCCCGGCAAGTCGGCAGCGTACAAAGCGTCGACACAGCCGCCGTGATGAACTGGCGCCAACAAGTGTTGGTGTTCAACGGCGCAACCCTCAGCCAAATGATCGACGAGATCAACCGCTACCGCCCCGGCATGTTGCTGCTGCTCAACCGCGAACTCGGCCAACGCCGCGTCCAGGCCCGCTTCAGCCTTGACCAACTCGCCGGCGTCGCACTGCTGATTCGGGATGCCTATGGCGTCAAATGCACCGAGTTGCCGGGTGGCGTCGTTGTTTTGAGTTAGTTGGTTTGAACGTGTACATATCCGTTGCTGCGGTAACGGCCGCTTAGGGTTCCGCCCTTACGGCGGGTCACCTTTTCCAAACGCCGAAAAGGTAACCCAAAAGGCTTGCTCCTGCGTGCGGCCCGCTCGCTAAAGCTCGGGGTTCCTTCACTCCGGGATCCATCCGGGCGCATCGCCTACGGTTTGCTTCGCTGCACCTCCTCTCGATGCATTTGGCTGCGCCAAACGGTCGCTACGCTCCCACCCCCGGATGAATCCCTCCACTCAGCCTTCCGACGTCGCCCGTGGATCAAGATCAAGATCAAGAGCTGCAGCCGAGCTAACGCTCATCCTGTTGAGTGGGGCGGCTTTGCCGCTTGGGTTGTACGCAAATTTAAAACTGTGGGAGCGAGCCTGCTCGCGAAGGCGGCCTTCCAGCCAACCAATC
Source organism: Pseudomonas sp. CH61 (assembly GCF_059429415.1). Lineage (NCBI taxonomy): Bacteria > Pseudomonadati > Pseudomonadota > Gammaproteobacteria > Pseudomonadales > Pseudomonadaceae > Pseudomonas > Pseudomonas sp. CH61. The sequence goes on from NZ_CM182098.1 coordinate 2,001,854, forward strand.
CCCAACTGACCACCCCCAATCCAATTGTAGGAGTGAGCCTGCTCGCGATGACGACCTCACAGCCAACCAATCCCCAACTGACCTCACCCAATCCCACTGTGGGAGCGAGCTTGCTCGCGAAGACGGCCTACCAGCCAACCAATCCCCAACTGGCTACCCCCAATCCAATTGTGGGAGCGAGCCTGCTCGCGATGACGGCCCAACAGCCAACCAACCCCCAACTGACTACCCCCAATCCAATTGTAGGAGTGAGCCTGCTCGCGATGACGACCTCACAGCCAACCAACCTCCAACTGACTACCCCCAATCCAATTGTGGGAGCGAGCCTGCTCGCGAAAGCGATCCATCAGTAACAACCATGTTGACTGACCCACCACGCCCGCGAGCAATCCCCTTCCACATTTAATTCATGGCCAGCAAATCACTCCAACGGCCCAATCACCTGCCGATACTTCTCCACCCCCTGCGCCGTCCCCCGACTCAACCGAATCTCCAACCCCAACGGATCCTCCCGCCGATTCCCACTCAACTGCCACCACCCCTTATCCACCTCCCAAACCCGCACCTGCACATCACTGACATCACTCAAAACAGCAACCCCATTCCCCGGCGCCGGCAACGGATACCGACTCCGCGCCTCAGCCACCGCCCGATACAACGTGTCGCCTTTGACCCACCAGCGCACCCGCTGCAAAGCCCCCGGCTGATCCGCCGCACTCCGAATAATATCCAGCCGAAACCCCTTGCTATCACTGCTGCGCACAGTCAAAGCGGGCGGGGCGCTCGGCGGCTCATCATCCACCCCAACCTTCTTCGGCTCGGTCAACTCAATCCCCGCCCGCATCTCCACATCTCGCTGCAACTGATTCAGCGCCCGCAACAAACCGTCACTCTGCTCACTGCTCGCCTGCAAATGACTGTCCGCCCGCGTCACACTGTCCAGCCCCCGCCAGGCAATCAGACTCACCACCGCCATCAACAAAATCGCAACCATCACCTCGATCAACGTAAACCCTTGCTGGCGCTTCATTGCAGGCTGATCCTTCCACTGCCATCACGCAGCACACTCAAGCGATTCAAGCCATCCGACAACGTCAATTGCAGCGGCGGATTGATCCACTCAGCGTTCAGCACAACCTTCTGTTTCGGCTCCACCCGCACCTCCATCTTCGGACTCTGCCAGGCACGCGGCCGCAACTGCGGATCCTGCGCGAAATGATCAAACCCCTTGCCACTGTCACTGCGCCGACTAAACCGAAACCCCTTGGCATCACTCACCCACACAATCGGCCGGCCATCCGCCCGCGCCTCCGCCTGCGCCACCTGCAGCAACTGCGCCACACGCTCGGCATCCTTGCGCAGCAACTGCAACGGATCGGGCTTGATACTCAGGCTGATCGCCGCACTGGCGATGCCGATGATCACCAGCACCACCATCAACTCGATCAGCGTAAAACCCTGTTGCCTGTTCATCACGCGCGCTCCTTTGCGTCCTGCGTCATCGTGCACGGCCAACATGTAAGGCGTGTGAAATAAAACGGAGAGAATTGCCGCGTAGGCTGACAGCAGGGATAAAAAGGAGATTCAACCCATGGCCTTCACCGCACGCTTTTCCCCACCCCAAATGGTCCAGGCCCTCGCACTGCTCGCAGCGCTGGTCGGCGTAGCGACGTGGTCGTCGCTGCTGCTGACCTCCGCCGAATCACACACCCCGGCAGCGGCCCCGCAGTTGCTGGCGGCACGCAGTGATAGCCCGGCGTTGCAGTGGTTTTCCAATCAAACGGCGCCGGTGGACATCAAGGTGAGCGGGGTGATGGCGGGGAGTCGGGGGGCGGTGGCGATACTGAGCCTAAACGATGGGCCGCCGAGGAGTTTTTTGCAGGGGGAGAAGGTGGGGCCTGGGGTGAAGTTGGTGGCGGTGGAGGGGGATGGGGTGGTGATTGAGCAGGGTGGGGAGAGGGTGCGGTTGGGGGTGGAGAGGTTGGCGGAGGGGGTGGTGTTGCCGACGCTGGCTCGCCCCTGAGTTGAGATATTGAGACAGCCATTTTGCTGTTGTCACTTCTGGCCTGTCGGTTTAAGCAGATCAGGAAGATGATTAAACGAACAAGCAAATAATCTGTGATTGCTATCGGCCAAGAGCAACGATGTCACGACATACCGCTACTACTCAGGAAAGCACGATCACTCATTGGGGCTTCCATTTTGGAATCAGCTTTGCATGTCTAATTCGCATTATGTGGCAGACATACCCTTTGCAGGCTTTATCTGTAGGCCACCCTTGATGGCTTGCCGGAACCCGTGACGCAAAATTTCAATGTGCGCCAAAAAGCCGGCTACATTTGTAATGGAGTACACGTTTTTCAATTTTTTCGTTCATGGATTAAAAGGCTAAGGGGAGAGGGAATGTCCATAAAAACAGGAGAAGCAATAAGTGGTGTATACAGCGAGGCAAATAATTTTTTGATAATTGGTCTTACCGGGCGTACTGGTTCAGGCTGCTCCACCGCCGCTAGCAAGTTGGGTGGAACAAGCTTCGAATTTCCTGCGGAAGGCTACGAGGGACTCACGGAAAATGAATTAAAAAAGCACAAAATAGTTCATAAATACTTAAAAGGTAATGACTGGACTCCCTTTTATAAGATTGAGGTGCGATCGTTAATAACATATCATCTACTGCTTCTGGAAAGAGAGGCGTTTATATCATATTTGGCGGGAATCTATGGTGCGGAGATTAAAAAAGAGTCCGCCGCCGCGATTTATGATGAGTTAAATAAAGTGCGAGAGGAGATTCTTCGGCTTAACTCATTCAATGGTAAAGTTGATCCTGTCGAACTCGAGTCATGGATGGATCTTTATTTTTCAACCTTGCCGCGCGTTACTGAAAGTTTAAGAAACAGCTTGGGTGGCGCAGTGTTTACCAAGCTCTACCAAGAGTCTGGCGACAATATTAGGTCCTCGGGGCTTGCAGATAGTAATGTTTTTGACGCTGGCAAGCTGTTTTATTTTCCCAAGCATTTAAATTTTCTGATTAAACTGGTTCGCAAATCTACAACATTAAAAGGAGTGCCGTGTAGGGTCGTCATAGATGCAATTCGAAATCCGTATGAAGCGTTCTTTTTGAAAAGGAGATATGCAAATTTTTATCTGATATCCGTAAATACGCCTAACTCAAAAAGAATGAGTAGTCTGCATGAGTATAGAAAACTTTCAATAAAGGAAATTACGGATCTCGATAACAAGGAGTATCCTGGAAAAATTTCAGGAGCAAATAAATTTATCGCGCAAAATATTCAGGCTTGTATCGAGATTGCTGATGTTCATGTTCATAATTCAAAAGCGAGTGAGTTCAATCAAAATGATTTGGTAAGTCAATTAGCATGGTACTTGGCACTTATGATGCATCCTGGGTTGGTGATGCCAACATCAGTTGAAAACTGTATGCAAATTGCTTACACAGTGAAACAAAGCTCTGGCTGTATTTCGCGGCAGGTAGGGGCTGTAGTAACTGATAATAGTTATAGCGTAAAGAGTGTCGGTTGGAATAGTACTCCCCAAGGACAAACCCCGTGTCTGTTAAGAAGTGCTGAAGACTTACTAAGTGGAATTAATGGCTCTGACTATAGTGAGTATGAAAAAAACGACAATGTATTTCGCAAAGCTTTAAGTGACAAGTATTTTGACTTGATAAAGTCTGGCGCCACACAAAAGCGGAATATCCCGTTTTGCTTCAAGGCCCTACAGAATGAAATTGAGGGAGAAAAGAATCAAGTTCATACTAGGTCACTTCACGCAGAAGAAAATGCTTTTTTGCAAATTGCAAAATTTGGTGGGCAAAAACTTCTAGGTGGCGTGTTGTTTACTACCGCTAGTCCATGTGAACTTTGTGCAAAAAAAGCTTATCAACTAGGGGTCACAAAAATTATATATATCGACCCCTATCCTGGTATTGCTACGGATCACATCCTTTCTGTTGGTGCAAAAAAGCCAATGCTTGAACTATTTCGAGGGGCGGTAGGGCGCGCTTTTTACCAACTTTATCAGCCTTTGATGCCTTATAAAGATGAGCTGGAGTTGTTGTATGATATTCCCTCTTATCATAATCCTGAGAGTCCATCGAAAAACTTTCTAATGAAGGAGAATAAAAAGTTGCTAGAGCAAGTCGATGCATTAAAGGCAGAGTTGCGCAAGTCAAAAGAAAGTTAAGAAGGCCTTGGCGGGTCCTGTGTTTTTGGGTGTGTAGCCCCTTTCGAAGAGGGGCGTTGTCATTTCATTTTTTAAATTCTGTTAGCATGTGCCCCATTTTCAGTGCTTTGGTCTTCAAGTAAGGCGCAGAAGTTACAGTGGATTCGATTTCCAAAGGGCGTCGGGTTACTTCAATACCTGAATCAACGATTGCATCAATTTTTCTTGGGTTATTTGTTAAGAGCTGAATTTCTTTCAACTCGAAGTGGCGCAGTACCTCATTGACTCTCGAGTAATTTCTTGGGTCTTGTTCTATGTTTAGATGTCGATAAGCTTCGGAAGTATCCATGCCATACAATCTGCCAAGCTCTAGTCCACGTACCTTATTTAAAAGCCCCGCTCCGCGACCATCGCAAAGCATATACACTAAATAACCACCTTCATTCGCTATTAGCTGCTGACTTTTACTGAGTTGCGCATGACAATCACAGTCAAGGCTTCTAAATATTTCAGCGGTGTAGCACGCGCTTTGAATTCTTACTAGCGGAGTAGATTTAGTGCTTTTATTTTCAAGTACAAGAATGTTGTCCTCTTCATGCGAACCCCAAGAAAAGCAATGAAAAATAAAGCTCCCAAACTTAGTGTCTATTGTTGTGGTTTCCAACTCAAATGAATTTGCCATTTTTATTTATCACTCTTCAACTCGTTGTTTGGAGGAGCTTTGCATGTTTTCTGGGCTTGGAACCATTGGTAACCACGAATAGTGGGCGTCAAGCGCAATTTTTGAAGCTCGCTCGATAAGAAGCTTTTCTGGGTTTGTTGCGTCTTTATAGTCCAATATTTTATATTGAAATTTGTACAAGTTGTCTTCTAGCTCTCTTTGCGATGTCCTGTAAAGCGCCCATAATTGCTGCGGCTTTCTAAGTTGAAGCCAGGCAGTTGAAAATGCAACGATAGCCGAAAGAGTGGCGGGGGCCACTTTTGCCAAAAACATTCCGCTTCCTAAAGTTAAGAGTAGCGGAGATGTGAGTGCGCCACCCATGGAAAGCCAGAAAAACGCCATGGATTCGTTTTTGTTATGTGCCGCTTTTTTTTTGAAGCCCTTAATTAGGTTTTTTGTAAAATCTTCAGGATCCGGACATTTATCATCATGTTTTATTTCGGGCCGCATTCTTGGTGCTCAGTTAATTAAAAAGTTTAGTGTTTTGGTCTCGGGCTATATTGATCGCAACATGGGTTTTTGCTTGCTGCATACCGAAATAAGCATGGCTTATTTGATAGAGAAGCTGGCAGATTTATATTCAAAAAAATAAATCTGCCCATGTCTGCAAAGCATTAGCGTTTTTTACGTGTTCCCTCACCGTGTACTAGTATCGGAGACCAATTTTTGTCAGCACCTACATGTGCAAATTCTGCTTGGATTTGCTCCACAGTAAAAAAAGGTTTTGACATGAATAGCACAGCATAGAAGTGCTTCCAATCTTCGCTGCCTGCATATCCACGCATATCTTCGTAGAAACCACCAATAATTTTTCTTGCCTCCTCCTCGGTGGTCGCATATTTGTATTCCACTGCAGTTTTTAGCGATGGGACACCCAAATCGGCTTTATAAGTCTTTGTGACTTGGGGGACGGGAATCTCTCGCATTGTGTCAGGGAACACATGTATCAGAAGATCGTATACGCAGTTGCGGACTTCTACCTCGCAGTTTGGCGTAATTTTGCGATCATGTACGATCTTTGGGGTGTTCCTTAATATAGCCTCTAGCAGTACGCGTTGCTTTCTTTCATCCGTTTCTACCGATTCAAGATTAACTAACGATGAAATGGTTTTATAAAAGCGCCAAAAATAACCGAGTGTACTACTATGATAATCCCCATCGCGGTTAGGAGAGCATGAAGTTGGATTGCCTGAGTAAATCGAATAGCCTGATTTAAAGTCATGCAGCAATTGGATGTATCCAAGTGATTCCATTAGAAGACAAAGAGAAAGATGAATACGCTCAATTTTTGAGGAAAAGTAAGTTTCTTCGTCGTCGTAGTCCTCACTGGTACCGCTTTCGGGGTCGATGTACTCACTGAGGTTTTGCAGCTTGTAGACAGAACTCCAAGCATCTGATAGCTGCTCGTCAATGTCTTTAAGTAGAGAGATCTGGGGGGCGTAGTTTACGTTGATTTCCAGCATTTAACCTTCTCCTTGGTTGAAACGATGCAGTCTATACGCAATAGGCTGGACGCTCTGCTCTCCGGCCAGCTCAGGCTTAGCGGCAATTTGATGGCTTACACATTGTGCCTGCTTGATCGATTGCTCATCAACTTCCTCCTGCACACATGGACTCGCGTTTTCAGTAATGAATTTCCCTGAGGTCACAGACATTCAGAAGGAATGACTGCCATAGCTTGCCACAGGCTCTGGCTATGGCCGGGCACGCGAGACGTAATCGTGAAATGAAGGTCTACAAATGCCTAAGGCGACGGATCTGGTCAGGGATACGTGACGCAATGAGGATTCGATAAACACCAACGTTTAAAAAGACATCTCCAGACACTCTCTCAGGCTACATATCCTTGCGCCTTTGCCTACAGCTACGCCAGAATCCGCCGGCTTGTGGGCTTTGTACCTGGTCTATATCGTCTATGGGTCGCTGGCAACCCAGCGGCCGGGTTTAGCGACCTGACCAGGTATAAGTACAACGACGCTCCAGTTTGTCGCAGACGTTTGCGACGACGATATGGTGGCTGTGCGTGGGAGACCTTCGGGTCTGCCGGGTCTTATACCTCTCGGTTCGCTAACCCGCGTACAGCTGCCACCCTTACTTGTTTAGCGACAGGTGTTGGTGGTTTCACCAGGTATAAATTTGGAGCTTCACCATGATCAAACCAACACCCAACCCGCCCGAAACCGCCTCGGTTTCCCCCTACGAATCCATCGATTCCAAAAAACTCCACGAAGCCGCCGACCGCGCGCTCGACCATTATCTCTGTCCGCCCGGTTCCACGCCGCCCCCACGTAAAAGCCGTGGGATGTACGCCGTGACGGCGGACAACAAAACCGAAGAACTGCTGGTCGATGCCAGTGCAACACTCGCTTCGGCCAAAACCATCGCGCAGAACGTCTCCAGCCTGTTGCCGGCATCGCAGCGCAATGCGCTGGCGGGGATTGCGCAGTTGATCATGCTCGGGGAGTTGGCGGTGAATCGGGCGCTGGATAATTTGCAATTGCCGGAGTGATGCGGGTGCCGGGATCACTTGGTGATTGATCGGGTGTTCATTCTGGCGCCTTCGCGAGCAGGCTCGCTCCCACAGGGTTTTATGCTGATGGCAGATGTTGTGTACGACGCTGACATCTGTGGGAGCAGTTGATTATTACCATGCCGTCTTCGTGTGGTTATTGAGCCGCTTCAGGACATTCGCGGGTCCATCGCGTCACCGTCATGTCATTGAATTGCTCACCGAGGGTATCGACGCGTAGGCAAGTTCCTTTCTTCGCGTAGTACAAGATGCAACGCGAGCTATCAAACGAGCAGGTATCCAGTTCGAAGAACTTGTGTGCAGCCAGCTCCTTCTCCACGCCACTGTATTCATAGCCATCGGTGTTATGCATCCGCGTCGGCTTCCAGCCTTGTTTGACTAGCTTGGCCCTGGCCGCCACTAAACGCTCACCGACGACGATGCCTGCTGGCCCGTGCTTTTCGTTTGACGCCTGTGAGCCACCGGCAAACGCTGCGCTGATACCCATGCAATAAACTGCGACAAGTACGAGGGTTGAGGCCTTCATTGGACAGTTCCTCCGCAGATTTGTAGGTCGATAAAAAGTCCGGATACTCGGCGTAAGGTTGCGGAGGATAGTGATTCTTCTTGCCTGGACCTTCGGGAAGCGCCGCCCACTTGTTGTCGATTTCTGGTTTCAATCCTTTTCAGGGCATTTGAAGTTCCAGGAATAAACTTTCATGTCTTTGACTTCTTCGCCGACAGTTCCTACACCTAAACAATCTCCGTTCTTGATGTAGTTGAAGCTGCAGAAACGGGCGCCCTCCGTGCAAGACTCGATTTCATTGAAGCCTTTTCTTTGGATGACGTTTTCAACCCCGAACTCACCTGAGTAGGACGGATTCGGCTTCCAGCCATTTTTGATCAAAGCTTTTCGGGCTTTCGAAAATGGCATTCCCTCTTTGATAGGAACGTCTGCTGCGCTAGAAAATAAACTGACGCAACATAAAAGGCTGATGGCTAATATTTTTAGTTTCATTTAACAGTACCGCCAAAAATCTCCCGTCCATGTACGTTTGCGTCGCACAGAATGCCTGAGGCAAAAGTTGCGCTCAACATTTCCTACAGTCCTTTGATTGACTGTTGGTGAGTGGCTTCTGTCGAGTCGCTCGCAATGCCTTTACGCCCTGACTGGGTTTACGTTTTGTGCGCGGGAAAAATTGCCGGTAATGGGGCAGATTTGTTTAAGTGGGGAGGTGCCGCAGTAAGGTCTCGATAAACGCAAACGTTTAAAAAGACATCTCTAGACACTCTCTCAGGCTACATATCCTTGCGCCTTTGCCTACAGCTACGCCAGAATCCGCCGGCTTGTGCGCCTTGGAGGCGAGTTCTATTGTGGTGCGGTCGCTGATGATTCAGCGATCGGGTTTAGCGACTCAACTTTTTTGTAATAGGTGCATCAGCGTTCCATGCTTTGTCGCAGATTCAATGTCTGCGACTCCGCTATGGTGGCTGTATGCGGGAGACCCTCGGGTCTGCCGGGTGCCTATAACCGGTTCGCTAACCTGCGTACAGCCGCCACCTTTCTGTTTAGCGACAGTTATGGCGGCTCCACTCTAATAGGAGCTTCACCATGATCAAACCAACACCCAACCCGCCCGAAACCGCCTCGGTTTCCCCCTACGAATCCATCGATTCCAAAAAACTCCACGAAGCCGCCGACCGCGCCCTCGATCATTACCTCTGTCCACCCGGTTCCACGCCGCCCCCACGTAAAAACCGTGGGATGTACGCCGTGACGGCGGACAATAAAACCGAAGAACTGCTGGTCGATGCCAGTGCAACACTCGCTTCGGCCAAAACCATCGCCCAGAACGTCTCCAGCCTGTTGCCGGGATCGCAGCGCCATGCGCTGGCTGGGATTGCGCAGTTGATCATGCTCGGGGAGCTGGCGGTGAATCGGGCGTTGGATAATTTGCAATTGCCGGAGTGATGCGGGTGCCGGGATCACCTGGTGATTGATCGGGTGTTCATTCTGGCGCTTTCGCGAGCAAGCACGCTCCCACTGGGTTTTATGCTGATTGCAGATGTTGTGTACGACGTTGAAACCTGTGGGAGCAAACATTGGCTACGGATCTATTTTCTGCCCCACCCATTACCGCCATAAAACATTGATGATTTGAGCGCGGCGTCTGCAAGTCAGAAAGCCGGATTTTCCCTACAACGAACACCGATCCGTCCTGCATTCAAACCTGAGTCCGTTCGCCAAAGTCCTGCGTTTTCAGAACGGGACACGAACGTGACCAGACTCATCCCGCTAAGCGAGTTCCATGGCCAGCGAGAGCAGATCCTCGATGCCTACGAAGCCATGGAACAGTTCCGACAGGCATTGAATCGTCCGGACGACTTGCCCGGATTCGACGACTTGTTAAACGCCATGGGCCTGCATCGTTCCAACTACATGCAAGGCGGGAATGAGCGAAAACTCATCGATGCTGTGCGTAACGGTGATTGGGCTCTGGTCAAGCCACGCATGGCTACAGACAACGGCGGCGCCTCCTGGAATGCTTTCAACCCCAAACCCGAGCCACCTCCTGCACAACACTTGGTGGAGGAACACGCCTACACCTTGCCGCAACCGGCTGAATCAGGTTTCCACATCGTTCAGAAACCCATGACGCTCGAGGCGCTTGAACGGGAGTTGTACGAAATCAGTCCCGGCGACTCACTGCGTCGCGAATTCCGTTCACTCAATCGACATCTCGGTGAGCGGGTCAAGCCTGGGCAAATGGTCTTGTTCAGCGACTCACGCAACTACATGTGCCGGCGCGAAGAAGCACAGATGATGGCCGCTGCGGAGAAGGTGAACGAGGCGTTGAAAGACCTTTCGGATGAAGAAGCGTCGTTCATGGTTGAGCATCATGAGGTCATTGAGCCGTTTCTGGAGGTGTCGGCCGGCACATTGGGCGTTGCGTCATTCATGATCGGGCAGCATTTGGAAGGATTGAAAAACACCCTCAAAGAGTTGGAGCAACTGCATCAGCAGCAATACACCCAACATCGCCATCTACATTCCCCAGAGTTCTTTGCCAAACGCAAACGTCTGATGGCGAAACTGGATGCCAGCCTTGGGCCGCTGGTACGCAAAGGCACGGGTTTGCCAGATCATCCAAAACTCAAACGTGCACTGGGATTGTCCAGCCGCCGAATTGTTCACCGATGGGGCAAAGCAGGCGCACCGGCACAACTGCCCGGATATGCAACCAACATTGCGGGCGTTGCCAGAGCAGCGAAGTTCATGAAGGGAGGTGGTTATCTCGGCATAGGTCTGCAACTGGGCGCATCCAGCTCAAAAATTTACGAGGTTTGCGCGTCCGATCGCGAGGCGGAATGCAGGCAAGTGAGGTTTGTAGAGGGAGGGAAAATGGTGGGCGGTACCGCTGGAGCTCTTGCTGGTGGATATATCGGAGGGAAAGTAGGTTTGGCGGTATGCGCGAAATTGAAAGGAATGGGAAAACTTGTGTGTGTGCTTGTGGTCGGTGCGGCAGGGTCCGTGGAGACGGGAACTCAGATGACGGAGCTAGGAGAGCTATTGGGGCAAGAAATTCATGAGTATTCCGAGTAATGGAAATCACCAGCACAGTATTTGCCTGGGCATGTGGGGCGCAGATCGTGATGGGCGTGATCAACTGCGCAATGATTTTCTACGCCGTTTACACAAAACTCGACGCTCTGGAAAAACACTTTGATGAGTGGCTATACCTATCCATGGACTGTGGTTCATCAGGGGGAAGTTTTTACTCGAGAACTCAGCGGATGACTGCTGTCAGCCGGTTGATTACATCCAAGAGTATCCAACGGCAGGAACCCTTGCTGATAGACGCCGTTCAACGCCTTCCCAGAGGACTCAGGTTTTGGGCGACGAGTCCATTTCATGTCGGCTATTTCGTGTGCGGCGGGACGTCACTGCTTTGGCTGTATGGGAAATACAGAGGTTTTTTGTAATGGGGCAAAAAGAAAATCAGTCCATCGGTGAGGTCGTTTACGAAGACTCTCCCCATGACTGAAATCAAACTTCTGTTCGCCGCCACTGGCATTGCGTTACTGGTGCTGATCATCTCCAACGTTCTGGTGATGATCTATGTCGGGTATTTCAAGCTTTCCGAAATTGAATTGCACCTTGAAAATTGCTTTCTGCTCCACAACTGCCCGCAGAAGGGACGTTCCGGTTTTTGGGCGCGCAGGTACAGGCTCAATCTGATCACTGCTTTGCTTCGTAAACGTCCTTCGCGCCTGTTGCTGGATAATCCGGGTGCCCTCGAAGATGTCCGGAGCCTTCCGCTGAATTTGCGGCGGTGGGTCGAAATTCCATATCGATTGAATGCCTTTTCTCTGCTGGGAATTCTGGCTTTGTATGGTTGGGCGGAATATTTAGGACTGTTCGAGTGAGCACCAGGCTAGCAATCTCGGCCATTTTCTTACGTCTGTTGGAATAAGGGGACGGATCTGTTGCGGGTACGTGACGGAATGAGGTCTCGTTAAACGCGAACGTTTAAAAACATCTCCAAACACTCTCTCAGGCTACATATCCTTGCGCCTTTGCCTACAGCTACGCCAGAATCCGCCGGCTTGTGCGCCTTGGGGGCGGGTTCTATTGTGGTGCGGTCGCTGACGTATCAGTGATCGGATTTGACCGTCCGCCCAATATCAAGGCGCGCCAGCGTTCTGCACGTGTTCAGGCATTGTCTGAAATCATGTCGCGGTGGCTGTGCGTGGGACACCTTCGGGTGTGCCGGATTCCTTGATGTCCGGTCGGTCAACCCGCGTACAGCTGCCACCCTGTTTGTTTGACCGCGAACAGTGGCGGCTCCAGTCATCAAGGAGCTTCACCATGATCAAACCAACACCCAACCCGCCTGAAACCGCCTCAGTTTCCCCCTACGAATCCATCGATTCCAAAAAACTCCACGAAGCCGCCGACCGCGCGCTCGACCATTACCTCTGTCCACCCGGTTCCACGCCGCCGCCACGTAAAACCCGTGGGATGTACGCCGTGACGGCGGACAACAAAACCGAAGAACTGCTGGTCGATGCCAGTGCAACACTCGCTTCGGCTCAAACCATTGCGCAGAACGTCGTCAGTTTGTTGCCGGCGTCGCAGCGTCGGGCGTTGTTGGGGATTGCGCAGTTGATCATGCTCGGGGAGTTGGCGGTGAATCGGGCGTTGGATAATTTGCAATTGCCGGAGTGATGCGGGTGCCGGGATCACCTGGTGATTGATCGGGTGTTCATTCTGGCGCCTTCGCGAGCAGGCTCGCTCCCACCTTTGAGCGTGTTCCAAGGTGGGAGTGCGCAGGCTCTTTAGTCGCGATAACTGTTGAGATGATGTACGCGTATCAGGACCTGCAAGTGGGATGCTTTCTTTGCGTCAATCGACTGCGAGGTTATCCCGAGCCCACTGTTCAGCCGTAGTCACCTGAATCGACTGCTGTTCGTTGAAAGTCCCCGCTTTAGGCCACGACACGCCTCTGCCTTGGGCAAATACGGCGCGGTATTTTTTGATGTGGTGAGTGGGGTCTTTTTCCAGTTCCTGCATCAGGTACGGAACCGTCCAGACGTTACGCTTGAACGGCCGCCCCAGCACTCGTTCAAGCAGGCTCGCCACCTGCCCATACGTCACCGTGTCGCCAGACAGGTACACGATCTCATTGCGAAAGCGCGGTTCGAAGAAAACGATGTCCGCTGTCAGCTTGCCGATATCCTCCGGTGTCGTGAGCGTTACGCTGGTTTCCAGGCTACCCAAGGCGTTGACGGTGTGGTTGTCAAAATCGACGACCTCAAATACTGGCTCGAACAGAAAACTGGTGAACATGCCGGTCGAGATGATCACCCATTCGGTTTTGTCCTGGGCGCGCAGCAGCTCGCGCACGTCGAGTTGCGCATCGAACAAGTCCTGCGGGCTGCCCCGGCCAATCACTTCGAAATCGACGCCAAACTGCCAGGGGAAATAGCGCTTCACGCCGGACCTGAGCGCTGCTGTCGCCAGTTTCATCGGCGTTTCACGGCCCGCGACCATGCCTGCGCAGCCTATGACGGTATCGAATGCTGCGAACACTTCGGCCAGTTGATCGATGGAGTCGTTAACCAGGTCTGCAGCGACTAGCTGAATGCCCAGACTGCGCAGTTCATCGATTTCCCGCTTTTTCTCACGGACTTTCGTGTTGATGGTCGAATCCCTGAGCAGGACGCTGATGGAACTGCCGGGCGAGCGCTCGGCTACCCGCGCAAGATTGCGCAGCACCGGCAGGCCGAGTTCGCCGGCGCCGAGTACGAGAATGGATTGTGGGGAAGGGTGGGTCGCTTGGGTCATGATGTCTCCGGAGATTCGTCGTCTGTATGATTTGGCGATGCTGGCACGATTGCGCAGCGCTCAGAAGAAGGCACACGCGTGATACCAGGGGGACACATGACCGATGAGGAAACCCTTAGCCAGGCAGAAGCGATCTGCCAGACGCTAAGACGAGACGATGATGGCGTGCGGCGCGAAGTCCTGGCTCACGCCGGTAGCCGCTGGTCACTGGGCATCCTGCATGCCCTGGGTGTGTACGGCACGATGCGTCATGCCGAGATCAAAAGGCAGATGACGGGCGTGACTCAGCGCATGTTGACCAAGACGCTGCGGGCGCTGGAACGCGATGGTCTGTTGATACGGCGGGAGTTGGAACAAGTGCCGCCCCATGTCGAGTATGAGCTGACGGCCTTGGGTATGGAGTTGTTGGTTCGCATGTCGCCGATTTGGACTTGGGTTGTGGAGCATGTCGATGATTTTCGCGAGGCGCGCCGGGTGTTTGATGGTCAGAGTGGGAAAAAGCCTGCTTGGCAGGTTCCGGTGGTGGGGCTGGTTGATTCAGAAGGGGCCGATTGAACGCTCGTGTCATTGAATGGTTCGCGCCCGAGAAATCAGCGGCGAATCTATTCAAGAAGGCAGGTGATCGACCACCACCCTCACGGGTGATGGTCGATTGCTTAACGCAGGTTAGATATTCGGGGTGTAAGAGAAACTCTGCGAAGCTTCGGTATCGGTGAATGGCGTGACGCGAGTTTTCTTGTTGAACAGGCCATTGACGACCGAGCCGGGGAACATCTCGATGGCGTTGTTGAACAGTTCGACGTTGCGGTTGTAGATGGTGATGGCAGCACCGACGTTCTCTTGTTGTTCGGCAATTTCACGCATCATGTTGTTTGCCGCTTCTGATGCTTTCAGGTCAGGGTAGGCCTCGAAAGCGATGCGCAAGCCACCCATCAGCTCCCGGGTGGCGGTTTCAACGGTCGTGAGGGCATTGCCATTGGCGCCCGCAGGCAGGGCGTTGACCGCGCTGCGAAGGCCGGTGATCTTTTCCAGGAGGCTGGCCTCATAGACCATGAAATCTGCGAGCACTTTTTGAAGCTGGTCGAGAACTTTGGTCTTCTGGCGTTCGTAAACGAGGACGTCCGACCATGCACGTTGTACTCGGTTGTGTCCTCCGATGATGCCGTTGTAGATGCTGAATCCCCCGATGATCATGACGACAGCGATAACAGCGGCGAGGATGAGTGCAATGTCCATGGCTTACTTCTCTTTGCGGTTTGTAGGGGTAAGGGAGCTGAAGTTGTCATCGTGCAGCTCACTGAGTGCATGGCTCCATTGGAGCGCAGACATCAGGCGCGGCAGTTCGATACCTGCAGAAATTTCTGCGTAAAAATTTTTGGGCGAAGCCAGCGAATACTGAGCACCGTACGCGAGCAGGTCGCTGCTCTCAAAACTGAGGCAGAGCTCTCCACTGTCGGAGAACTCCAGGTTCGGACGATGGAGGATGTCGAACAACTTCAGCAAGTGGAGCACCGTCGAAGGCTTGATGAATTTCGCACAGAGCATCTCGCTGCGACCGGTCAAACGGAACGCTTTATTGAAATCCGGAGAAGTCGTGTCCAGGGGGTGCGAATAGTCGTTCTCTGACTGGTGATCAGATCTGACCGATATTCCGGTGACCCATGGAAAGTCGATGACCAAACTGTAGCGATCGTAGTGGTCATAAACCACTCGAGTCTCCGTTTTGGTATTGCCCTTTTCGTCGGTAACCGTGGTATGCACCTCTCGTTGGTTGACATAGTGCAGCTGGCGGTACGTGTAAGGGAGGTTGCGCAACGTGCCGGTGAATACGCCCTGTATCGACTCGACCAACTTGCGGCTGTAGTCGCCCCGGCGGTAATCACCAAATTCCGTGTCCAGCTCCTTGAGGATCGCGGCCGAGTCTTCTCTCAGGAAAGTCAGTCCGTTGTGGAAGTAGGATGACAGTCGAGCAATTCTTTTACTGAGCGACGGCAACCGATCAGATTTGGATTTCATCCATGTCAGACTCCAAATGGCAATCACGATGCCAAGGAAACCAGTACAGATGCCGAACGAGTCGGGATCAATTTCCAACCGGTAAAAGAACAGAGCGACGCTAGAGATATTCCCAAGCCAATAAAGGACCACAGCACTCGCAAGCAATAGCAGGCCAGTGCCGAAAAACCACCATGCGCGTGTGCGATCGAATTCGAGCGGGCCACGATACGAGGCGAACTCATGGATCACCTTCAATAAGTCGGTGTTGGACTTAGCCCTGTCAACACTGGCTTCGCTCACGGCCAGCAACTTATTTAACCTCGTGTTCTGCGATGGGTTGGCCATGTCAGGTATTCATTGATTCAGAGATGCCTGGTGCGGGAGCAGCGGCCCGGATTGAGGATTTGGTGCTATTCATAATCTGTCAGAAATTTGAAAAAGGAGGGGACGATACCATTGTCATGGCAGTGATGGCTTCTCGCCTGTTTCAGTCTGGAGGGCAAAAGCTACCCTCACCCCAGCCCTCTCCCGGAGGGAGAGGGGGCCGACCGAGTTGTCTTGCGGCGTACGCCGACCTGAAAGATTTTGGCGATTATGGTTTTGGTGATTCTGGGCTTCTCGATTAGAAGCTACCCTCACCCCAGCCCTCTCCCGGAGGGAGAGGGGGCCGACCGAGGTGTCTTGCGGGGTACGTCGACCTGGAAGATCTTGGCGATTATGGCTTTGATGAAGGGCATTCGATTTGGCTTTTGTGAGCTTGGCAATTGTGGATTCAGTGAACGGCTTTCAAGTCGGTGTAACTCTCGAATATCCCCGAATCGGTCCCCTCTACCTCTGGGAGAGGGCTAGGGTGAGGGGCTTTCGGTTCGGGACATTAAAGTCTCCAGCTTGGCCAACGGCGGCGCATCCTGGTTGCGGTCAAATACCTGGATGCCAATCTTGAGCAACCGTCCATTTTCGGCTGCGCTGATCACCTGCTCACACCGCAACAACAACCGCCCCTGATCGCAATCCAGCGCTTTCATCCCCATCGGCAACTTCCCTTCCAGCCGCAACTCCGCCATCCGACTCTGCGCTGCAATCATCGCCACCGACCGATCCCTCAAAACCCCGCTACTCTGCGTCATCAACCCCGCCACGCGCACAGCCGCCGACATCGCCACGGCAATAATCGCCAGCGCCACCAGCACCTCAATCAACGTGAAACCTTCTTCCCGCGAACGCGCACGCATAAGTGGCCCAAAGCCAAAACCCAGCCCTCGACGCTAACCCGCGTGCTTGACGGCTTGACGACGAAAACACCCGAGGATTTTCAACATCACTGACATATCTTCTTGCAACACTGCGCGTCGAATCGAATCAAGCCAGGGTATGTCGAGATGGATATCGCACCTTTCAAATCGCTTCAGCAACCGTTGCGCGCGCCGCGTGGGCAGCAGGGTTTTACCCTGATCGAGATCATGGTGGTCGTGGTGATTCTGGGGATTCTCGCGGCGATGGTGGTGCCCAAGGTGCTCGATCGGCCGGATCAGGCGCGGGCGACGGCGGCGAAGCAGGATATTGGTGGGTTGATGCAGGCGTTGAAGTTGTATCGCCTCGATCACGGCACTTACCCGAGCATGAATCAGGGTCTGAAGGTGTTGGTGGAGCGGCCGGCGGATGCGAAGAACAGCAATTGGCGCTCGTACCTGGAGCGCTTGCCGAACGATCCGTGGGGGCGTCCTTATCAGTACCTCAACCCCGGCGCGAATGGTGAGATCGATATCTTTTCCCTCGGTGCCGACGGTCAGCCTGACGGCGACGGCGTGAATGCCGATATCGGTTCCTGGCAGTTGTAAGGCCGGCCATGAACAGCCGCTCGCCTGAGGGGGCGAAGCAACAGGGCATGGCGATTATCAGCGCGTTGTTGATTGCGGCCGTGGTGGCGGTGATTGCGGCGGGCATGTTGACGCGCCAGAGCGTGTCGACCCGTGCGCTGGAGGCGGATCAGCAGCGTGTGCAGGGGCGTTGGCTGGTGCAGGGCGGGTTGGAGATCAGCCGTCAGTTGCTCTGGGATGCACGTCAGCGCGATCCGTTGACCCGGCTCGATCAGCCGTGGGCGCAGCGTCTCTCCGCGCAAGGTTTTGAAGGGCGACTGGAGGATGAGCAGGGCAAGTTCAACCTGCGCAATCTGGTGGCCAACGAGCGGGTTGATGAGGCGCAGGTCGCTGCGTTTCAGCGCTTGTGCGAGTTGATCGGGGTCAGTGCCGGGTTGAGTCAGCGCATCAGTCAGCGGGTGATAGCTTCGTACCCGCGACTGCTGAATGCGCAGATGGCCGAGGCGCCGAAAAGTGGTTTTGACAGTGGTCGCGCCACCTCGCCCAACGCTTCACACAAACCGCAGAAGCCGACGTTGCCGATGCTGCGCAGCATCGATGATTTGCGCAGTGTCGACGGCGTGAATGAAGCGCTGATCGGCAAACTGGCGCCGTACCTGACGGTGATTCCGGCGACGACTTGGCTCAACGGCAACACCGCCACCGCGCCGGTTTTGGCTGCGTATGTGCCGGGGCTGTCGCTGGAACGCGCGAATGCGCTGATTGCCGAGCGCGATGCCGGGCGCTGGTTTATCAACCGTGGCGATTTCGTTAACCGCTTGCGTATGCCGCAACTGGAGCTGACCAGCGTCAAGGTCGGCATTACCAGTGACTGGTTTCGCCTGCGCGGCGAGGCACGGCGCGATCAGCGGCGGGTCAGCCTTGAGGCGTTGCTGCATCGCAGCCAGGACCGCTTGCCGCAAGTGATTTGGTCGCGGGTGGGCGTATGAGCCAGTTGAAGGTGGCGTTGCCGCCCTTGGCGGAGCTGGATCTGCACAGTCAATTGCACTGTGCCTGGCTGGATCGTCAGGGCCAGGTCACGCGGGAGGAACGCCACAGTCTGAGCCAGTTGAGTCAGCAGTCGAAACTGCCACCGCTGCTGTGTTTTCTGCACCCGGCTGACAGCCTGTTGGCGAGTCTCGATTTACCGCCGTTGCCGGCCAACAAGATCGTCGCGGCGGTGCAGTGTGCGGCGCAGGCCTTGATGCTTGGCGACAGCAACGAGATGCACATTGCGCACAGTTCGCGGGACGAGGCCGGGCAAGTGCAGATCGCCTGGGCGCCTCGGCAGCACTTGTTGCGCTTTGGCCAGTTGCTTAAAAGTGCTGGGCTGAACCTGCGCGGTCTCTACCCGGCGCCGTACAGTTTGCCGGTGCTACCTGGCACCGTCGCTTGTGTGCAGGACGGGCATTTGTTGCTGCGCGACAGCGTGCAAGCCGCGCGGGTGCAGCCGTTGTTCGATGACGGTTTTGACGGTGTTGTTTGGGAGCCGGGCGTCACTTTGCATTGGATCGGTGATCAACCGCCGCCGGGCGCCGAATTGCCGATGGCAGATGCACAGCGCTGGACCGGGCCGCTACCGGGTTGGGGACTGCATGGCGCGGTCCAGCAACAAAAAACCGAGCATCGCGGCTGGGGCAGGGCGATCGCCCTCTCAGCGTTGGCCGTGGCCGTTTGGGTGATCGGTTTGAACCTGTATGCCGCTCGCGAAGCCGGGCAGGGTCAGCAACTGAAAACCCAGATGAACCTGCGGGTAAAGCAGGCGTTTCCCGAGTTGCCGGTGATCCTCAATCCGCTGCAACAGGCGCGTCAGCAATTGGCGGCGCGGCAGAAGGGCGCGGCGGATGATCCGGCGCAGACGTTCAATCGTCTGGTGTTGCAGGCCGGCAGCGGCATGCCGTCGATGGCTGGCAGTGTCGAGCGGCTGGCGTTTGTCGATGGCAGCTTGCAGCTGAGTCTGCTGAGTGAAGCCCGTCGTGGCGGCAATGATCAGGAGTGGCAAAGCACCTTGGCTCAGGCCGGCATCAGCGTGACAGCAGACGACGAGGGCTGGACCTTGCGGCCGTCCACTGAGGCCAGCTCAAGTGAAAGCGATGACAGCGGCGGAGCAGAAGAAGATGAATAAGGCCTCGCTCGCGGTTTACCGCGCCAAGTGGCAACGCTTCAACGCTCAGGTGCAGGCGCGTTGGCAACCGTTGGCCTTGCGCGAAAAACGCATGGTCGGCGGCATGGCCTTAGCGCTGATCGGCCTGTTGTTGTGGGTCGCGCTGATCCAGCCGCCGCTGAAGAAAATCGCTTATTGGCAGACCGAGACGCCGAAGCTGCGCGCGCAGACCGAGGCGCTGGAAGTGCTGCTGCGCGAAGTCAGCGTGCGTCCGGACGGGCAAAGCGTGGCGCAGTCGCTGGAGCAAACCCTTCAGGCCAGTGGCCTGGCGGGACATTACCAATTACAGGAGGCGGAGGGCGCCTGGCAGTTGACCTTCGATGCGGCGCCAGCCGACGCCGTGCTCGACTGGCTGTTGAGCAACCCGGCACAGCTTTCTCTGCAAGTGGTCGAGGCCCGTTTGCAACGCGCAGACAACCCCTCGACCGAAGTCACTGCCGGCACTTTGTCAGGCACCGTTCGCATGGATCAGGCGCTGGGCGCTAAGGAAGCTTCATGAAGGGGTCAGGATCCAAACCGGCACGTCTGGCGTTGCCGATGTTGCTGATGGCGTTGAGCGCGTGCAGCAACACCACCACGCCGCAGAATCAGCCGCCGTTGCTGGTCGACAGTGAACTCGGGCGGCCGCTGGCCAACACCCAGCGCAGCGGCGACGCGGTGCTCGACCGCGAACGTGCGCAGGCCCAAGCGCGACCGGCGCCGAAGCAATTGCACAACATCAGCAAGAGTGCGCGCAGCGGCTCAGCCTCATCGGGCATTGCACTGCCGAGCAATCCTTTGGGCGATCAACCGGTGACGCTGAATTTTGTCGACGCCGATATTCAAGCGGTGGTGCGGGCGTTGTCGCGTTCGACCGGGCAGCAGTTTTTGGTCGATCCTCGGGTGAAGGGCACGCTGACGCTGGTGTCAGAAGGTCAAGTGCCGGCGCGGCAGGCTTACGACATGTTGCTGGCGGCGTTGCGCATGCAGGGTTTCAGTGTGGTTGATGTTGGCGGTGTCGCGCAGGTGGTGCCGGAGGCGGACGCGAAGTTGCTCGGTGGGCCGATTTACAGCGCTGACAAACCGGCCGGTAACGGCATGCTCACGCGCACGTTTCGGCTGCAATACGAGAACGCGGTGAACCTGATTCCGGTGCTGCGGCCGATTGTTTCGCCGAACAATCCGATCAACGCCTATCCGGGCAATAACACCATCGTCATCACCGACTACGCGGAGAACCTGACCCGCGTTGCACAGTTGATTGCGAGCATTGATTCGCCGAGCGCGATTGACACCGATGTGGTGCAGATTCAGAACGGCATCGCTGCCGACATTGCGCCGATGGTGGCGGATTTGCTCGATGCGCCGGGCAATGATCCGACGCAGAAAATCGCGGTGATTGGTGATCCGCGCTCCAACACCATCATCATTCGCGCTGGCAGCCCGGAGCGTACTGAGCTGGCGCGCAATTTGATTTACAAACTCGATAACGCGCAGAGCAATCCGAGCAATCTGCACGTGGTTTATTTGCGTAATGCGCAGGCAGCAAAACTGGCGCAGGCCTTGCGCGGTTTGCTCACGGGCGAGAGTGATAGCGGCACCAGCGACAGTGCGCGTTCGGTGCTCAGCGCCATGGGTGCTAGCACTGGCGGCAATGCTGGGCAGAACGGCCAGAGCGGCACGCAAAGCAGCGGCAGCACGTCGACCACTAACAGCAGCGGCAGCACGGGCGGCAGTTACGCGCAGGGCAGCAGTGGCAGCACAACCGGCAGCGGCGGTACGCAGAACAGCGATCAGAACGTCGCCTTCAGTGCCGGCGGCGTGACCATTCAGGCTGACGCCACCACCAACACCTTGCTGATTTCAGCGCCGGAGCCGTTATATCGCAACCTGCGTGAAGTCATCGACTTGCTCGACCAACGCCGCGCACAAGTGGTGATCGAAAGCCTGATCGTCGAAGTCGGCGAGGACGATGCCAGTGAATTCGGTGTGCAGTGGCAGACCGGCAATCTTGGCGGCAACGGCGTGATCGGTGGCGCGAATCTGGGTGGTTCGGGGATCAACACCAACGGCAAGACCAGCATTGATGTGCTGCCGCAGGGTTTGAACCTGGGCTACGTGAACGGCACTGTCGACATCCCCGGCATCGGCAAGATTCTTGATCTGAAAGTGCTGGCCCGCGCGTTGAAGAGCAAGGGCGGCACCAACGTGCTGTCGACGCCGAACCTGCTGACCCTGGACAACGAGGCGGCGAGTATTTTTGTCGGCCAGACCATTCCGTTTGTCAGCGGCAGTTATGTGACGGGCGGCGGGGGCACCAGCAACAACCCGTTCCAGACCGTGACCCGGGAAGAGGTCGGTTTGAAGCTCAACGTGCGCCCGCAGATTTCTGAGGGCGGTACGGTCAAGCTCGATATCTATCAGGAAGTCAGCAGCATTGATGAGCGGGCTTCGGCCAGTGCCAATTCGGCGGGGATTGTGACCAACAAACGGGCGATCGATACCAGCATCCTGCTGGATGACGGGCAGATCATGGTGCTCGGCGGGTTGCTGCAGGACGGTTACAGCCAGAGCAATGATTCCGTGCCATGGCTGGGCGACATTCCGGGGATCGGCGCGCTGTTTCGCAACGAGCGGCGGGCGATTACCAAGACCAACCTGATGGTCTTTCTGCGCCCGTACATCATTCGCGACAGCGAAGCGGGGCGCAGCATCACCCTCAACCGCTATGACTTCATGCGCCGCGCGCAAGGCGGTTTGCAGCCTGAACGCAGCTGGGCGATGCCGGACATGCAGGCGCCGCAGTTGCCGACGGCGGCGCAGGGTGTGCCGGCAGTTGTACCGAGTTCTGGCCCACGGGCGACGATCAAAGCCGTGCCAATTGAAGGGAGCGCGCGCTTTTGAAACCGGCCCTTAATGTGAAAATTACAGGGATAACGAACAACACCGGACCTGTAGGAGCTGCCGAAGGCTGCGATCTTTTGATCTTGCTCTTCGACGGACCCAAACGGCCAAAGATCAAAAGATCGCAGCCTTCGGCAGCTCCTACAGGGATTGGGGAGGGCTTGAGATGAGCGCGCTGCCTTACGCCTGGGCCAAGGCGCAGCGCATTCTGTTGTGCGATGGCGTGTTGACGGTGTGCCCGTCGACGCCGGGCTGGTCGATCAGCGAGGCGCGGCGTCAGTTTGGTGCGACCACGATTCAGCGGGTGCGCGATGACGAGCTCGATGGCTTGCTCGCCAGTGCTTACGCCGACACCGGTAGCGCGGCGGCAGTGGTCGGTGCGGCAGAAAACGAAGTCGATCTCGACCGTTTGATGCAGGACATGCCGGAAATCACTGACCTGCTCGACACTCAGGACGGCGCGCCGGTGATCCGCATGATCAACGCACTGCTGACCCAAGCCGCGCGCGATGAGGCCAGCGACATTCACATCGAGCCGTTCGAAACCCATTCGGTGGTGCGCTATCGGGTCGACGGAACCCTGCGCGATGTGGTCTCGCCGCGCAAGGCGTTACACGGTGCGTTGGTGTCGCGGATCAAGATCATGGCCCAGCTCGACATCGCCGAAAAACGGCTGCCGCAGGACGGTCGCATCGCCTTACGGGTGGCCGGGCGGCCGATCGATATTCGTGTTTCCACGGTGCCAACCGGACATGGCGAGCGTGTGGTGATGCGCCTGCTCGACAAACAGGCCGGGCGTCTGCATCTGGAAACGCTGGGCATGGACGCGCAGGTGTTGGCCAAACTCGATCATCTGATCCGCCAGCCCCACGGCATCGTCCTGGTCACCGGCCCCACCGGCAGCGGTAAAACCACCAGCCTCTATGCGGCACTGGCCCGGCTCGATGCGAGCACCAGCAACATCCTCACCGTCGAAGATCCGGTGGAATACGACTTGCCGGGGATCAGCCAGATTCAGGTGAATGCCAAAATCGACATGACTTTTGCCCTGGCGCTGCGAGCGATCCTGCGTCAGGACCCGGACATCATCATGATCGGTGAAATCCGCGATCTGGAAACCGCACAAATCGCGGTGCAAGCATCGTTGACCGGTCACTTGGTGTTGGCGACGCTCCACACCAACGACGCGGTGTCGGCAGTCAACCGCTTGATCGACATGGGCGTCGAACCGTTTCTGCTGGCCTCGTCGATGCTCGGGGTGCTCGCACAACGACTGGTGCGGCGCCTGTGCAATCAGTGCAAGCAGGAAGACCCGGCGGCGCCGGGAACGTGGCGCCCGGTCGGTTGCCCAGCGTGCAATCAAACCGGCTACAGCGGCCGCACCGGCATTCACGAATTGTTCTGCATCGACGACGACATCCGCACCCTGATTCACCAAGGGGCTGGGGAGCAGGCTCTGCGCGCATCAGCCGCCAAGGCCGGGATGTTCAGCTTGCGTGAGGACGGTGAACGCTGGATCCGCAGCGGCGCCACCGCGCCCGAAGAAATCCTCCGTGTGACACGGGATGCCTGATGAATCGCTATCGTTTTGAAGCCGCCGACGCCACCGGCAAGATCGAATCCGGGCATCTTGAGGCCGACAGCCAGAGTGCGGCGTTCAGCGTTTTGCGTGGACGCGGTTTGACTGCACTGTCGGTAAGCAAAGAAAGCAACGTTGCCAGTCACGGCGGCGGGGGATTGTTCAGCGCCAAACTCTCCGATAACGACCTGGCCTGGGCCACGCGGCAACTGGCGAGTCTGCTCGGTGCCAGCCTGCCGTTGGAAGCCGCGCTGAGCGCCACAGTCGAGCAGGCCGAGAAAAAACACATCGCCCACACCCTCAGCGCCGTGCGTGCGGATGTGCGCAGCGGTATGCGTCTGGCGGAATCGCTGGCGGCGCGGCCACGGGATTTTCCCGAGATCTATCGCGCGTTGATTGCGGCGGGTGAAGAGTCCGGCGATCTGGCACAGGTCATGGAGCGACTGGCTGATTACATCGAGGAGCGCAACAACCTGCGCGGCAAGATTCTCACCGCGTTTATCTATCCGGGCGTGGTTGGGTTGGTGTCGATCGGCATTGTGATTTTCCTGCTCAGTTATGTGGTGCCGCAGGTGGTGAGCGCGTTTTCCCAAGCGCGTCAGGACTTGCCGGGGCTGACCTTGGCGATGCTCAATGCCAGTGATTTTATCCGCGCATGGGGCTGGTTGTGTGCGGCGCTGATCGCCGGAGCGTTCTGGAGCTGGCGTCTGTACCTGCGTAACCCGGCGGCACGCTTGAGTTGGCATCATCGCGTGCTGAAGTTGCCGTTGTTCGGGCGTTTGATCCTCGGTCTGAACACCGCACGTTTCGCCTCTACCCTGGCGATTCTCGGTGGCGCCGGCGTGCCGTTGTTGCGCGCCTTGGAAGCGGCGCGGCAGACCTTGTCCAACGACCGCCTGAGTTTGAGCGTCACTGAGGCCACGGCCAAGGTGCGCGAGGGTGTGAACCTGGCGGCAGCGTTGCGCGTGGAAAATGTGTTCCCGCCGGTGCTGATTCATTTGATCGCCAGCGGCGAAAAAACCGGTTCACTGCCACCGATGCTGGAGCGCGCAGCGCAAACCCTGTCGCGGGATATCGAACGGCGGGCGATGGGCATGACCGCATTGCTGGAGCCGCTGATGATTGTGGTGATGGGCGGGGTGGTGCTGGTGATTGTGATGGCGGTGTTGTTGCCGATCATTGAGATCAATCAATTGGTTCAATAGTGCTGTTGTTACGCAGGGCCTCATCGCGAGCAGGCGAAGGCCTACATTTGAAATGCGTTCCCCTGTAGGAGTGAGCCTGCTCGCGATGAGGTCAGCTCAGGCAAAGAATCTGTAAAACTTTTACACCGCATTCGACCATCACCCGACCCTCAAAAGAACCATCCTCGGGTTCTCCTTTCTGTCATCTGCAACCACCCGCCAACGGCTCCAGCCCGATTCAGCCAAACCCGCGATCCAGACGCTGCGCCGCACCCGACAAACACCCGAGAAAATCCCTTCAGAAACACCTCGCAGCTCCCGAGGTTTTTTCCTTTATCTGTCACCGGAAACTGCGAATTTCTCAGTGCGACTTAACCAAGGCCAACGCTAGCGAGGGCCCCGGTGAGTCCTCCCAGTGTCATGCAAGTCACCCGAAAACCTGTGTTCCCAAACCTAGTTGAAAAGGAGATTCTTCATGTTCAAGCGCACTCTGATCGCAGCTTCCCTGACCGTCGCCGCTCTGGCTTCCGCTCAAGCCATGGCCGTTACCGGTGGTGGTGCAACGCTGCCTGCCGCTCTGTACAAAGGTTCTGCCGACAGCATCCTGCCAGCCAACTTCTCCTACGCCGCCATCGGTAGCGGCGGTGGCAAAACTGCCTTCCTGACCAACAACCCGGCCGGCTTCAGCACCACCGGCACTGTGCACTTCGCCGGTAGCGACTCGATCCTCAGCACTGCGGAACTCAACACCTACACCACCACTTACGGCGCTTCGTTCGGTCCGCTGATCCAGCTGCCTTCGGTGGCCACTTCGGTTGCCATCCCTTACAAAAAAGCCGGTCAGACTGCTCTGAACCTGACCAGCGCTCAGCTGTGCGATGCCTTCTCTGGCGCTAAAACCACTTGGGGCGCTCTGCTGGGCACGGCTGACACCACCCCGATCCGCGTGGTTTATCGCAACGTTTCCAGCGGCACTTCGGAAATCCTCAGCCGTCACTTGAACTCGGTCTGCCCGACCCAGTTCGCTACCAACTCCACCTTCACCAACGCTCGTCTGCCAGCCGGTTCGGCACTGCCGTCGAACTGGGTCGGCGTCGCCAACACTTCCGATGTCGCCACTACCGTAAACGCGGTTGACGGTTCCATCGGTTATGTCGGTCCGGACGGCGTTGACGCTACCAGCAACGCTGTCGTTGCTCGCGTCAACGGTGTTCAGCCTACTTCGCTGAACGTGACTCTGGCCCTGTCGTCGGTGTCGGCTCCTTCGACTCCAGCCCAGGCTGCCAACCCTGCCAACTGGTCGCCAGTGGTGGCTAACCCGGCTTCCGGTTACAAACTGGCTGCCTACACCAACTTCATCTTCGGTCAGTGCTACAAGGATGCAGCCGTGGCCGCGAGCGTCAAAGCCTTCCTGACCACTCACTACAGCAACCCGGGCAACAACACCGCGACTCAGGCTCACAAATTCGTCGCAGTGCCTAACGCCTGGAAAACCGCTGTCACCGCCAACTTCATCACCAACACCTCGGGCAACAACCTGGACATCAACAACGCCAGCGTCTGCAACGCTATCGGTCGTCCTTTGTAAGTCGGTTGGTTCAGTCTGATGTGTAGATGGCGGCCCTTCGGGGCTGCCATTTTTTTTGGGCTCCCGTTTGAGGGGGCGTTCGATAAGGAGATTGAGCATGTTCAAACGTATTGAAATGGTTTTAATGTCAGCTGCTGTGGCGCTGACATCGGTTCAGGCGATGGCCGTGACCGGTGGCGGTTCGACATTGCCTGCGGCGCTGTACACAGGTTCGGCGAACAGTATTCTGCCCACCAACTTCAGTTACGCAGCCGTCGGTAGCGGCGCCGGCAAGACGGCGTTCCTGACCAACAATGCAGCCGGCTTCAACACCACTGGCACGGTGCACTTCGCCGCGAGCGATTCGATCCTCAGCGCTGCGGAACTCAGCACCTACAACAGCAGCTTCGGTGTTTTGTTCGGGCCGCTGATCCAAGTGCCTTCGGTGGCCACCTCGGTTGCCATTCCCTACAAAAAAGCCGGTCAGACTGCACTGAACCTGACCAGTGCTCAGCTGTGCGATGTGTTCGCGGGCAACAAAACCACGTGGGGCGCTTTATTGGGTAGCGCTGACAACACACCAATCCGTGTTGTTTATCGCAACATTTCCAGTGGCACCACGGAAATTCTGGCCCGGCATCTGAATTCGGTCTGCCCGAGTCAGTTCATCACCAGTACGAACTTCACCAATGCTCGCCTGCCATCCGGTTCGGCTCTACCTTCGAATTGGGTGGGTGTAGCCAGCAACTTTGATGTTGTCACGGCGGTGAACGCGGTTGACGGCTCCATCGGTTATTCCGGCCCTGATGGCCTCACCGTGGCGAACAATGCTGTGGTCGCCCGGGTTAACGGGGTGTTGCCGACGTTGGCCAATGTCGCCCTCGCTGTCATCAGTAGCGTTGCCGAACACGCCTTACAACCCCGCGCAATGGGCACCGGTGGTGCCTAATCCGGCGGCGGGATACAAGCTGGCGGCCTATACCAACCTGATCTTCGGCCAGTGCTACAAGGATGCGGGTGTAGCGAGCGATGTCCGTGCCTTTTTGACCAAGCATTACAGTGTGCCCGGCAACGTCGCCGCCAGTGTGGCGCACGGTTTTGGCCCACTGCCCACGAACTGGAAAAACGCGGTAACCGCCAACTTCCTCAGCAACACCTCTGGCAACAACCTCGACATCAACAACCCTTACGTCTGCAACGGCATCGGCCGTCCGCTTTGAACACATGCACCTTTGATTCACGGCAGCCCTTTGCGGGCTGCCTTTCTTTTGAGCGCTCGGCGCTCCAGGTCCGCGAATACTCCCCCAACATGAAGTTTGTGTGACATCCGTTCGGTCGCGACCCTCGCCAACTGCCTATGACGTAACAGCAGGTTTTTGCAGGCCTGCGGCATCTTTGGCAACCAAAGTGTGGCAATCAAAAAGGATCTCGTAGTGATGCTCGCTCGCCCATCCCGTCGTCGTACCAACGTTCTGCCATCCAAGCGTGAAGTCATGGAACCGGCGCTGTGGTTGCTCAAGCCATTGGCGCACGCGGTGGCGTTGTGTCTGGTGGCGGGCAGCGCGCAGGCGCAGACGGCGTTCAGTTCGAGCTGGTTTGCCGCCAAGGGCGCTGCGCAGCAAGCAGCGGCGGCAAGGCCGAGCGTGGGCGGGTTGCCGGGGATGACGCCGCCACTGGCCCAGCAACAAAAAGCCAATCAGCAATTGCAGCGTTCGATCCAGACCCTGAACAACACCGTCGCCGCGATTGCCGCGCAACAAGCGGCGCAGGCGGCCGGGCGTGCTGCCGCGTTGGGCACGGTGCAGGTTGTGCCGGACGGTCTGGGTGAGGGCGGTTTGAAAGTCGATAACAGCCTCGCCCAGGGCTGGCAGAACGCCAAAGGCCCGCAACAGACTCAGGCCGATGGCAAGACCACGGTGAAGATCGAGCAGACCGCCGACAAGGCGATTCTCAACTGGGAAACCTTTAACGTCGGGCGCAACACCACCGTTGAATTCGCCCAGCAGTCGAACTGGGCGGTGCTCAACCGGGTCAACGACCCGAGCGCGCGGGCCAGCCAGATTCAGGGCCAGATCAAGGGCGACGGCACGGTGATGCTGATCAACCGCAACGGCATCGTCTTCAGCGGCAGCAGTCAGGTCAACGTGCGCAACCTGGTGGCAGCGGCGGCCAACATCACCGACATCCAGTTCCGCGATCGTGGCCTGTATTTCGACAGCACCGGCACGCAGCCAACGTTCACCGATGCCGCCGGCAAGGTGTTGGTGGAACGCGGTGCTGCCATCGCAACCCACCAGCCGGCGTCGTCTACCGATGCCGGCGGCTATGCGTTGCTGCTCGGCAACGAAGTGCAGAACGACGGCAGCATCAGCACCGCCAAAGGCCAGACCGTGCTGGCCGCCGGTGACCGTTTCTACATTCGCAAAGGTTCGGGCACCGAGGGTAATGCGCTGTCTACCACCTTCGGTAACGAAGTCATTCCCGGCTCCAAGGCCGGCGCGGTGACGGGTAAAGTCACCAACAACGGCTTGATCCAGTCCGCCACCGGCGACATCACCCTGACCGGCCATGAGGTGGTGCAGAACGGTGTGTTGCTCGCCAGCACTTCCGTGTCTACGCGCGGCACGATTCACCTGACCAACCCCAGCACCGACAGCAACGGCAGCGTTACGCTGGGGCAGGGCAGTGCCACGGCGATCATGCTCGACAGCAGTGATCTCAGCGCCCTCGACAGTCAGCGCGACGCGAGCCTGACCAATGTCAGCGCGAACAACCGGATCCGTGGCGATCAGTCGCGCATCGAAATCCAGAGTGGCGGCAGCGTCGAGTTCCAGAACGGCTCGATCACCCTGGCCACCGGTGGGCAGGTCGCGGTCAGTGCACAACGCCGCAGCCTGGTACGTGACGGCGCGATGATCGATGTGTCCGGTGCCCTTGGCGTCAAAGTGGCAATGGAAAACAACAACATCAAGATCAACGTGCAGGGCAACGAGCAGCGCGATGCCTCGGTCAACCGGGAGAAGGGTGCGCTCAACAGCAATGACATCTGGGTCGATGTGCGCGAGCTGGTTTATGTACCGGCAGGCACCAACGGTTATGCCACCGATCGCTGGTACACGGCGGGCGGTTTGCTCGAAGTCGGCGGTTATCTCGGCACGCAGGGCCACAGCGTTGGCGAGTGGATGGCCCAGGGCGGCACGGTGAGTTTTGCCGGCAACGACGTGGTCACGGAAAAAGGGTCGTTGATCAATCTGTCCGGCGGCACGCTGGATGTGCAGAGCGGCGAGATCCGCCAGAGCTGGCTGCGCGGCGCCGACGGCAAGTTGTATGAAGTGTCCCGTGCGCCGGGGGATCTGCTCTACACCGGCCTGTACAAAGGTTATGAAGACAACAGCGAACGCTGGGGCCACACCCGCTATTTCTACAATCCGCTGATCGCGCCGCGTTCACGCTTCGAGTCGGGTTACACCGTCGGCCGCGACGCCGGGCAATTGGTGGTTGCCACCGCCAATGCGGTACTCGACGGGCAAATGATTGGCGAGGTGTACCAGGGTGAACGACAGAACCAGGCAGCGAAACCGGTGCTTGATGGCTATGAGCAGAGTCAGACCGCACTGGCGCGCCGCGCGCAGTTGATCGTCGGCAGTTATGACCCGACCTATGTCGCCGCCGCGAGCGGCTTGTTGTACTCGCTCAATCCGACGCTCGACCAAGTGCAGATTGGCGGCGAGCGTCCGGTCGCTGGCAGTGATCTGGACCTGAGCGGTGCGGTGTCCGATGCGCGCAAAGGCAAGTTGTATCTCGATAACGATCAACTCAATGGCTTCCGGCTCGGGGCGCTCAAGGTCGCGGCCAAGGATCAGGTCATTGTCGATGGCGCACTGACCGTCGATACCTGCGGCGATATCACCCTGTACTCCCCGGACGTGCAGATCGGCGCCGACCTGACCGCGCGTGGCGGTAGCGTGCGCCTGGGCAACGTGCTCAATCAGTTCCTCAGCAGCGACACCGCTGACACTCGGCTCACGGCGAAGGTCGATAAGGCGACGCAGGTAAAAGTGGCCGACGGTGTGCGACTCGATACCCGTGGCGTGTGGAGCAACCTGCGCACCAACCCGGACGATGGCGCCAGCCTCGCGTACTTGAATGGCGGTTTGTTGTCGATCCGCAGCAGTGGCGATATCGACATTGGCGCGGGCAGCCTGCTCGATGTGTCTTCCGGCGGTGCGGTATTGGCCAACGGCAAGACCCGCGGCGGTAAGGGCGGTGACTTGATGCTGGAATCCAGTGCGATTTCGGCGCCCGGTAAAACGCACCTCAACCTTGCGGGCGATTTGCGTGGCTACGGCGTCGCGGGCGGCGGCACGCTGACGGTGCAGGCCAACAAAATACTCGTCGGTCAGACCGACAAGGTGCTGGCCGACAACACCCTGCAGCTGTCTGCCGATCTGTTCAGCAAGGGCTTTTCCGCCTACAACCTCATCGGCTTGAGCGGCCTGGACGTTGCCGAAGGTACGGCGATTGATGTGAACATGCCGGTGTACCGTTTCGCTGATGCCGCGCCGAATCAGGTCAGTGGTGTCGACCCGCAAACGGCGTTGGAGTTGTGGACGCCGTCGCTGTTCCAGGAAAACCCGAGCAAGGGCCTGCTGACCCAGCGCGCTGGCGCCAGCCTGACGTTGCAAGGCGGGGCCAGCCTGATTGGCTTGATCGATGCCGCTAACAGCACGTTGACGCTGGGTCGCGGTTCGCGCATCAGCGTCGATCCGGGGCAGAGCATCAAGCTGCGCGGTGCCGGGCAGATTACGGTTGAAGGTGAACTGAATGCCTGGGGCGGGACGATTGATATTCGTCAGCAGCAGTTCGGTTCGAACAAACCGGCGACCGCCATTGTCGTGGCCGATCCGAACGCCCACGACCGGTCGATATGGATCGGTGAGCAGGCTGTCCTCGATGTCGCCGGGCGCGCCAACACGGCAATCGATGCGTTGGGCCGAACTTACGGTCAGGTCGGCAAGGGCGGCAGCATCATCATTGGCGGCGAAATCGATTCGAAACTGGCCACTGCCACGGCCGCCGATGCCTACGTGATCGTGCGTCAGGGCGCCCGGCTGGACGCCTCTGGCAGCGAGGCCATGCTCGATATCGCCGGCCAGGGCCTGACCCGCGTTGCGACGGATGGCGGGCGTATCAGCCTGAGTGCTTACAACGGCCTGTTCCTTGATGGCAACTTGCGTGCAGCGGCGGGCGGTGTCGGCGCAGCTGGCGGTCGTCTGGACATTGCCCTGGAAACGCCGCTGTATGCTGACTCGGCAAGCAATGCAGTACGCGCACCGAGAGAGATGATCATTGGCCAGGGGGCGGGCGACAAGTCGCTCGCGCAGGATCTGCGGCCGGGCGAGGGCGCCGATGGCCTGCGTTATGGTCAGACGCGCTTGAGTGCAGACAGCTTGATGGCGGGCGGCTTCGATAACCTGAGCCTGTTGAGCAACGGTTTGCTGTCGTTTGACGGCGACGTCAATCTGCATATGAAACAGAGCCTGACGATGTACGCCGGGGCGTTGTCTCTGGCGCAAACCTCCGAGAGCACGAGTCGCGTCGATTTGAGCGCGCCGTACCTGCGCTTGTCCGGCGTGGGCACTTACCACGCGGGTTTCGGCCTGATACGGCCGCGATTGACCCTGAATCCGACGACTGAGCTGTCAGACGCGACGTTCAATGCGTCGGCGAACCTGCTGGACGTGGGCAATGGTCTGTCGTTCGGTACACAAGGTTCGATCCTGCAGCTCAGCGCGCCGGCGGTTGCGTATAGCCGACGGGCATTTGGTCTGGTGAACCTCGATAGCAGCGGCGATCTGCGTTTCCTTGCGCCCAATGATGGTGCCGAAAAAACCCGGCTGTGGACGCCGGGTGACTTGAACCTAGGGGCTGCACAAATCTATCCCGCCAGTGGTGTCCAGGCTGAAGTGCGCGTCGGTTATCAGGGCGCCGTTGCGGTGTCCGACCATACGCTGCGGATCAGCAGCCACGGTGCGGCACCCGCGGCGGTGCCGTACTCGGTCTTTGGCAATCTGAGTTTTTCCGCTGCGTACATCGAGCAGGGCGGTGTGGTGCGGGCGCCGCTGGGCAAGATTGTTCTGGGCGACGATTTGCTGACCACCAGTCATGAGGTGCGACTGCTGTCCGGCAGCACCACGTCGGTCAGTGGCGCCGGGCTGGTCATGCCATACGGTGGCACTACGGACGGCATCGACTATCTCTACAACGGTAAATCGGTGGTGTTGAACGGCGTCACGGGCGAAAGGAACGGCGTGGCAATCGGTGGGCAATACGTTGAGGTGCAGAACGGTGCGCTGATCGATCTGTCCGGCGGTGGCGATCTGCGCGGTGCCGGATTCATCTCCGGGCGCGGCGGCTCTACCGATGCGCGCTTCAATCCACTGGTGCGCAATGCCACCGATGGCACCTTCAGTTTGCCGGGGCTGGCGAGCAACCCGGTCTACGCCATCGTGCCGGGCAATCAGGGCAGCTACGCGCCGATACTGGCCGAAGCCGGCGCGGTCGATCCGCGCATCGGCCAGCAGATCACTATTGGTGCCGGCGTGCCGGGGCTGGCGGCGGGCACTTACACGCTGCTGCCGTCCACCTTTGCCTTGTTGCCGGGAGCGTTCCGGGTCGAGGTCAACGGCCAAGCGACGCCGGGTGCGACGACGGCAGCGTTACAGCTGCGCAATGGGTCGTGGACCAGCAGCGGGCAGATGTCGATCGCCAACACCGGTCTGCGCGACAGCCTGGCCAGTCAGGTGATCCTGACGTCGGCGGACGTGTTGCGCCGTTACTCGCAGTACAACGAAACCGGTTTTACCTCGTTCATCCGCAGCGATGCCGCTCGGCGCGGGGTGCCTCAGGCGTTGGCGCCGATGGACGGCAAGACCCTCGATCTGCGTCTGAGCAGCGGTGGTCAGCAAGACATCGCTTTGCAGTTCAACGGGCGTGCACTGTTCAATGCCGCCGAGGGTGGTCGGGTCGGGACGGCGGTGGTGCGCGGCGGTTATGCCGGCAGCAACCTGGAAATCCTCGGTGCCGGGCAGGCGCCGACGGCGGACTCCAGAGATGTGTCGTTGTACGCCGACACGCTCAATAATCTGAATGCCGGGCGTCTGACCCTCGGTGCAATGCCGGATGTTCTGTACGGCACGACCGGCAACATCATTGGTTTCGTCGGTTCCACCAACAATATTGTTTTGCGTGAAGGCGCGGTCCTGTCAGCGCCGGAAGTCTTGTTGCGCACCACTGCGGCCACGGGCGGGATCACGGTCGAGGCGGGGGCCGGGATCAACACGCTCGGTCGCGGCAACGTGCCTTACGATTCAACGTCAGGGTTTCTCTATGAGCCCGGCAAGGCAGGGTTGCTGGTGGTTTCGAACGGCTGGACCAATGTCCTGGCGCCCGCGCTGGCTAACAATCTCGACGGTGCGGGGGCGATCCGTATCGGCCTCTGTTCGACCGGGGATTGCAGCAGCCCATCGCAGCTCTACTCCAATGGCAGCATCACGGCGGCGACCGACAAGCAGTTCGAACTGGGCGAAGCCGTGCGCTTCGGTACTCGCCAACTGGCGCTGGCTGTCGGCGCGGTCAACGCTGGGAGTGCCGAGGCGCTGGCGGCGGCGGGCAGTCGCGTGCCGGCCGGATTGACCTTGAACCAGAACGTGCTCGATCGACTGTTGCGCGGTGACACGCAATTCGGCGCACCCGCCCTGGAAACCCTGAGCCTGACCACCCGCGATGCCTTCAATTTCTATGGCAGTGTGACCCTCGACACGCTTGATCCACAGACCGGCCTGAGCAAACTGCAGAATCTGGTGCTGGTCACACCGGCGATCTACGGTCTGGGCGATGCCAATGATGTGGCGACCATCCGCACCAGCAACCTGATCTGGAACGGTGCCACACAGAGCCCCGGCGGGGTGATCACCGCCGGCGCCGGCACGGGGCAAGGCACGCTGGATATTCAGGCGCGCCGCATCGAACTGGGTTACGGCCCGATGCCACAGCCGAGCGGGCTGGATCAGAACAATCGTCTGGCGCTGGGCTTTGCCAACGTCAACCTGACAGCCAGCGAGCGCATTACCGCCAACCACAAGGGCAGCCTGGCGGTGTATCAGCAGCAGGGCACTTACGACCCGCTCACGGGCTACAGCTACAGCGGCGGTAACCTGAATCTGCGTACGCCGTTGCTCACCGGTGAAGCGGCGTCGGTCAACCTGCTCAAGGCCGGCAATAACCTGACGCTCAGCGGTGGCGGGGCTGCCGGGGTGGCGGACGCGCTGGGTGCCGAGTTGAACCTTGAGGCTCGCAACATCGTGCTCGATAGCCGTATCGCCCTGGCCAGCGGCAAGCTGACGGTCAAGTCCGAAGGCGATTTGACCCTGGGCAGCGCTGCGGTGCTGGACATGGCCGGGCGTACGCTGCCGTTCAACGATGTGAACAAATACAGCTGGGGCGGCGATGTGTCGCTGTACAGCGCCAACGGCAATATCCGTCAAGCGGCGGGCTCGCGGATCGATCTGTCGGCGAAGAACAATCAGGCCGGTAACCTCAGCGCCATTGCGTTGGCCGACGCGGCCGGGACCGTCGATTTGCAGGGTGAAATCCTTGGCGGCAGCAGCGGTTATTACGATGCCGGCGGCACGCTGGTGCCCTACAAGGCCGGGGGCGTGGACATTCGCGCGCAAAATCTGGGCGCAGATGCCACCGCGCAGTTTGCCGCGCTCAATCAGCGCCTGAACGCCGGGCAGGTGTTCGGCAGCCGCAGCTTGCAACTCAAGCAAGGTAATCTGCTGATCGGCGATGGCCTCAAGGCCAGTGACATCAGTGTCTCGGTGGACAGCGGCAGCCTGACGGTGGCCGGTCTGATCGACGCCAGTGGCGAGCGCGTCGGCAACATTCGTCTGTCGGCGAAAAATGGTCTGGCGCTGGCTGGCAACAGTGTGCTCGACGCTCATGGTCGAGTCCTGCGCGTCGACAGCTACGGCAAGATCATCGACGCGCCGAACCGCGCCACGGTGGAACTCAATTCCGGTGAGGGTGTACTCACGCTGGCGTCCGGCGTGCGGATCGACCTGCGTCACGGCACCGATTCGGTGCCCGGTTTCCTTGCAGGACAAAACGATGGAATGCTGCGCGGCACTCTTGAACTCAACGCGCCGCGTCTGGGCAGCAATGACATCGCCATCGACGCCAGCGGTGCGTTGACCATTCAGGGTGCCCGCTCCATTGGCCTCAACGGTACACGCCGCTACACCGATGCCCGCGATGGCGTCGATCAAGCGGTCAGTGGCCGACCGTATCAAGTCATCGATCAAGCCATGCTCGAGCGCATTCACGCTGACAGCGCCACCTTTATCAACGCCGCGCTGGGCAACAGTGATCTGCTGCAACGCAAACTTGCCGGGCTGAACAACGCCACTTACGCCGAGGCTTTCCATCTGCGCCCAGGCGTGGAAATCGCCAGCAAGACGGCTGATGGCGACCTGGTGGTGGAGGGCGATCTGGACTTGTCCGGTTACCGTTACGTCAGCCTGAATCCACACACGCGCCTGAATCCGTCGATCTACGGGTCAGGGGAGGCTGGCAGTCTGGTGATCCGCGCCGGCGGCAACCTCGACATTTACGGCAGCGTCAACGACGGCTTCGCGCCGCCGCCAGAAACCCAGGATGACGCCGGCTGGAAACTGATCGCCGGTGTGCAGCCGTTCGGTGGCGACCTGATCGTGCCGGGCACCGGTGTGTCGCTGGCCGAAGGTACGCAGTTCCCCATAGGCGCCACACTCAATTACGACGTGACCCTCCAGGGGGCGGTATTGGCCAGCGGCACGTTGTTGCCGACTCAGGCGGTGCTGGGAGAGGCGTACACCTTCAGTGCGGGCACCGTGCTGTCGGGGGCGATTCACGACCAGAACGGTAACCTGTTGTACGCCGCCGGCACGCTGCTCAGCGACAGTGTGACGCTGCCTGCCGAAACACGTCTGGGTGCCGGTATTCGCTTGAACAAGGCCACCGCCCTGCAAGCGCTGAACTGGCCCAAGGGCGTGCCGTTGCCAAGCGTTTACGATGCAGATCTGACGACCTTCTCCGGCGTGAAGTTAAAGGGCGAACTGGCCTTGCTGCGCGGTTCGCTGATTCCGTCGATGACCGATGTAAAGCTCGCAGAAGGCACCTCGGTGATTGAACTGCGTCCGCTCAACGGCACGCAACAAGGTAAAAACTGGGCTGTGGCGAGCATGCTGCCGTCGGGTAGTGCGTCGTGGTCGATGCGCGCGGTCGCCGGGGCCGATCTTCTGGCGGCCGACAGCCGTGCCGTGAAACCGGTGACAGCGGATGGCAACTTGCGACTGGCTGACGCTCATTACGGTGTGACGATCACACAGAGCGCCGGTCAACTTGTTTGGGCCGCGGATAATCCCTATGACCTTCCGGCGTATTACCCGGTGCCCGATGACCAACTGGGGGTATGTGACCAGGTTCCGGGACTCTGTGTACCGATGGCACGCTGGGTCTGGGCACCGGGGAACGGTCAGGCACCTGACTACGAACCGGTCACCGAGGAGTATCAAGTCATTTGCGAGATCTATCCGGAGCTCTGTATTGCCAATAATCCCGGCACCACCGCCAAAGCCCATACGCAGATGTTCAGCGTCCTGCGCACCGGTACTGGCGACCTGGATCTGATGGCTGCCGGCAATCTGAGCATGGACTCGCCTTTCGGCGTCTACACCGCCGGTACACAGTCATCGAATGTCGACCCATTGTATAACCAGAAACGCGGGCATCTCTCGGACAATAATTCGGTGTTGGGCAGCGCTGGCGCTGATTATGAAAAGTGGGTCAGTGGTGGCGCCGACAGTCTTTATCAGGCCTGGTATCCGCAGATGGGGGGGAACCTGACAATCAATGCCGGTGGCTCGGTCTCCGGTGACTCGGTCGGGACTAAAGCGCAATCGACAGCGGGCGGTTTCCGCGAGCAGATCGCCAGTGCGTCAGTGGGCAACTGGCTTTGGCGCCAAGGCACGGGAAACCCGGATGTGCCCACGGCCTGGTGGATCAACTTCGGCAGCTACGCGACGCAGTTGCTGACATCTGACGGTAATACCGAACCGTATCTGATGGGCTTCACCGGATTCGGCACCTTGGGCGGCGGTAACATCAGTCTGCGTGTCGGTGGTGACGCCGGTATGCTCAGACCGTTGGGCGATGCGGGCAATTATCCGCGCAGCCAGGGGCTTATCGTTGCCGTGGGCAGCACCGGGCGAGTCGCCAGCGATGGCAGCGTGCAGATGACCGGTGGGGGCGACATGG
The DNA here is from genome assembly GCF_059429415.1 of Pseudomonas sp. CH61. Classification (NCBI taxonomy): domain Bacteria; kingdom Pseudomonadati; phylum Pseudomonadota; class Gammaproteobacteria; order Pseudomonadales; family Pseudomonadaceae; genus Pseudomonas; species Pseudomonas sp. CH61. The sequence continues at coordinate 2,040,204 of NZ_CM182098.1, forward strand.
ACATTCGCATCGGCGGCGCACTCAACCCATCGCTGCAAGCACGGGCCGGGGATAACGGGACTCAGCCGCCGAGGCATGATCTACAAGGGACGCTGATCAATTTACGCGGGGCGGCGCAATTGACGGGTGGGGCGCTGGGCGGCATCAATCTGCAATACGGTGCCTTTTCCCGGTCGCATGATGTCCGCGAAACTCGACCGCTGGATCCGTTCACCTCCACGACCAGCAACGCCTCCGGAGGCCTGGTGCTGATTCCCGGCGACTCGGGCATGAGTCTCAGCACCCGTGGTGACCTGGTGTTGGGCGGCGCGGGCGATCCCGGTCGCGTGGGCCTGTTCAATGCCACGCCACTGCTTGATGACAACGGCAATATCCGTACTGGCGGTATCCTGAGCGGCTTCTCGCTATGGACCGATCACACCGCCATCGATCTGTTTTCCGCCGGAGGCAATCTCACTCCCAGCACTCAATTGGCCGAGGCCGATGCGAATCTTACCCCTGTGAGCGGCGCCAATTCGTCGCCCACCGATGGACGTTTTGTGTACCCGTCGATTCTTCGGGCTGTGGCTGCTCAGGGGTCGATTTATGCCGGGCCATCGGCGGCGTACAGCGAGCGCGACTTGTCGCGGACAACCGCTTATTCACTGTTATTGGCCCCTTCGACATCCGGACAACTCGAACTGTTGGCTGGCGACTCCATCTACGCCGGCGGCTACGCAATCAATCAGTCGGGTGCCAGCCCGCTGGCCATCGCCACGCCGTTCAGGCCGTCATTTCTCGCCTTTGCCAGCAATAACCCCAACACGCCATTCAATAGCAACTACGGCAGTGACGGCGTTAAACCGGACAGTAATTTGCGTTATCCATTGTTCGCTTTTGGACCCGACAGCTTTTCCGGTTTGAATGATGTGCAGGGGCCGGCACGGTTCTATGCCCTGACAGGCGATCTGGTGGGGATACGCAGTGGTGAGACGTTGAGTTTCGATACGTCGAAACGCACCTGGTACGAAGCCGCCGGCCCTGTCTGGATGATTGCCGGACGTGACATCGTGGCATCCGGGACCAACCTGGGCCAACCGACAGCCGTGCAGCCCGATGAGATGGGCGTGGGTCGGGAGGGCATCACCTCGACCGGCAACCTGTTCGTCCATAACGATCCGCGAGATGTATCGCGGGTGTCGGCAGGACGAGACATCCTTTATAGCAGCTTCGATATTGCCGGTCCGGGTACGCTGGACATTAAAGCCGGGCGCAACATCCTCATGGAAAACCGTGCCAGCATCACCAGTCTCGGCTCGATAGTTGCCGGGGATCAGCGCCCTGGTGCCAGCGTGGTATTGCAGGCGGGTGTGGGCGCGCAGGGGCCGGATTACACAAGGTTCATCGCGCGTTACCTGAACCCGCAGAACCTTGCCAATCCGAATGCCTCTCTCAACGGTCAGCCGGGCAAAGTGGTCAAGACCTACCTCGACGAGCTGCAGAGCTGGCTTACTCTTGGATATGGCTTCAGCGGCAACGCCGAACAGGCGCAAGCGTTCTACGCCGCGCTGCCGAGTGCCGAGCAGGCGATTTTCGCCCGTCAGGTGTACTTCGCCGAACTGCGTGCCGGTGGCCTGGAATACAACGACGTCGATGGCCCGCGCACTGGCAGTTATCTGCGCGGTCGCAACGCCATTGCAGCGCTGTTCCCGACCACCGATGTGGCGGGCAATCCGATCCGCTACGACGGCGACATCACAATGTACGGCGGGGCAGGGGTCAAGACGCTGTTCGGCGGCGACATCCAGATGCTCACACCGGGCGGCGGTCAGGTGTTTGGCATCGAAGGCGCAGCGCCGCCATCGACGGCGGGGATCATCACGCAGGGCTCGGGCAACATTCAGCTCTATTCGCAGGGCAGTATCTTGCTCGGCCAGAGCCGGATCATGACCACCTTCGGCGGCTCGATTCTCGGCTGGTCGGCCGAGGGCGACATCAACGCCGGTCGAGGTTCGAAAACCACCGTGGTCTACACCCCGCCGAAACGGGTTTACGACACTTGGGGCAACGTCACCCTGTCGCCATCGGTGCCGAGCACCGGCGCCGGTATCGCCACGCTCAACCCGATCGCCGAAGTGGCGCCGGGCGATATCGACCTGATCGCGCCGCTGGGTACCATCGACGCGGGGGAGGCGGGGATTCGCGTGTCGGGCAACGTCAACATCGCCGCGCTGACGGTGGTCAACGCCGCGAACATTTCGGTGCAGGGCAAGGCGACCGGCGTGCCAGTGGTCTCGGCGGTGAATACCGGGGCGATCACTTCGGCCAGTTCCGCCGCGTCGTCGGCCACGCAAGCGGCGGAGGATGTTGCACGTCAGCAGCAAGCGGCGTCGCGACAGAATCAGGCGTCGGTGTTCACCGTGCAGGTGTTGAGCTTCGGCAACGAACAGCTGGCGCCGTCTCGTGATGGTGCCAGCCGCATGCCAGCACCGGGTTACAACCCGAACAGCCCGGTGCAGGTGTTGGGTGCCGGGGCGCTGGATGAACAGGCGAAGCAACAGTTGACCGAGGAGGAGCGCGGGCAACTGACGTTGTAAAAGACTCTCGTGCAGTACGTTTGGGCGGCCGGTTGGTCGCCCTTTTTTATATTTATGAGGTTCGTGGGTATTGTTGTCTGGTGTGGACTAACGTCAGTATTTTGATGCGCCCGTTCACTCGATAGACCAGCAGATAGTTTGGATTGACCACCATTTCCCGGGTGCCTGGCACTCGACCGGACCTGTAACCATAAGGGATTGATGAAAGCCTTTGCGTTGCTGCACCCACCTTGTGCTGCAGAGCCGCTGAAGCGTTGGAATTGTATTGTTCAATGTAATCGATAATGTCAGCCAGATCGTCCAGAGCCTGATCGCTCCATTCAAGCGGCAGCGCGTCGATTCTTGCGTTTCTCTTCTAATAATTGGTCGAGCCGCACCATGGCTTCCTCATGGGGAATGCCCGGGCGAGGATCATCCAGTACAGCCTGCACCTTGGCACGAAACCAGCGATCGTAGCTCTCGGCCTCTTCTTCGGATTCGAAGTCAGAGTAAAACGGGGAAAGTAATATGCTCATAGTGATCTCCGTGATCAATCTCGGCAGTTTAAGGGGGGACATGGCCCGTTGTCGTCACTGGCAGACGATGCACCCCATGAGCCCTTGAGCAACCATGGGATAACGGAGCCCAGTATCTGCAAGCGCACCCTTTAAATCTGCCAGACGTTTCCCCCTGTTGGCCGGTAATCTCGACCGCCGCTGTAGGCGTATTCCACCCATGCGTTTTTCAGGTTTTCAGGCTACAAATCCAGGTGCGCTTTCCTACAAATGCACTCAGAACGCATAGGGAATACTCACCTTCGCCCACAACATTTCCCCCTCCGGCCGGTTCTCAACATCAAATTCCTTGGCCCAGCGAATCTCCGCACTGGCGTACTTGAGAAAGGTGAAGTGCAGCGCCGGGCCAATCGCGAACACCTTGCCGCGCACGCCGTCATCGACGTCCTGCCCGGCAAACTGCACGGTGTGACCGAACTGTTTGTCGTCGGTGGTTTGCTTGAGGTAGTAGCCGTTGACGCCGAGCATCAGGTCGTCGGTGATCTTGTAGCTGGCCGAATAATCGAAGTGGAAGATCTGCCCTGATTTGTAGTCGGTGTCCTTGTTCTTTTCGTTGAAGCTGTAAGTGGTTTTCATCGAGACTTCGGTGTTGTCGGTCGGCAACCAGGTGAACGAGAACAGCGGTTTGTAGGTGTAGAAATTGTTGCTGGTGTTGGCCAGCCGATCGACGCTGTATTCGCCGGTGGGCACGGTGACTTCCACGGCGGCGCCGAGGGTCAGGTTTTTGCCCATGTCCCACAGAATGATCGGTGCAAACGTGGTATCGCCCATGCCTTCGCGAGTGTCGCTCAAGCCGAACACCGAGACTTCCTGCTTCAACCACGGCTGGGCGATGTAACCGGCCAGGCGTCCGCCGAACACACGCACGGGGCTTAAATAATCGAGGCGTGGAATCACGGCAGTGGATTCGATTTCGACATTCGGCACTTTGCCGCCGAACGAGCTGATGTTGAGCTTTCGCGCCTTGTAGTGGTTGTAGTAGAGGTTGAACGCGACCATGTTCTCCGGAAGGCTGTCGACTTCCAGCGGCAGCATGAAAAAGCCGTCGGTTCCGGTGCCGATGTTGTCGACGCCGGCTTCGGTGGCCAGGGCGGGCAACGTCAGAGGGCAACCCGCGATGAAAAGGGCGAGCAGCAAGAAGGATGTTGCACGGTTCTGGCTCATGACTGTCCTCATTATTATTGTGATTGGGACCTGGTACCGGTCGCTCGGAGCGCCGGTACGCTAGAAATAAGCGTTTGGCGTACGTTGCGGCAGGGTATTGGCGGACACCGAGGGGGGCATCTGCGGACAGTTCGCGTACCCTGTGCTAACTTCCTTCGACATAACCGGTTACAAAAATAACAATCAAGCGTGATCCGGAATGTCAGCCCCCATGAACGTAAAAGTCCAAGACCCGACCTTCGAACTGGCGCTGGTCTCGCCATTTCTTTTGCAAACCCTCGCTGAAGTCGCGCAGAACAAAGGCATCGATCCCCAGAGCCTGTGCCGTGGGCTGGGTTTCACCCTTGAGGATCTGCAGGATCCGGCGCAGCGGATTTCCTATCGTCAGGCGGTGGCGATGATTCAGCGCGCGCTCAAAGTGCTGCCCAACCAAGGCCTGGGGCTGTGGGTTGGTGCGCAGAACGTGCTTGGGACGTTGGGGCTGCTCGGGCATGTGTTGTCGCTGTGCAAGACCTTGCGCGATGCCTTTGCGTTGGGCATTCGGCATCAGCACACCTCGGGCGGGATCGTGGTGTCCAGCGTCGATGTGGTTGGCGGGCAGGTGCATCTCGATGCCGAATGCCGCTTGCCATTCGCCGATGTGCAGGTGTTTGCGGTCGAGGAGTTCTTCGCCAGTTTGCTGGTGTATGGCCGCGCGCTGGTCGGGCCTGAGTTCAAGGCGATTGCCGTGGAATTTGTGCATGCCGCGCCGGATTACCTCAGCGAATACCAGCGCCTGCTCGGGCCGGAGGTGCGCTTCGGCTGCCTGCACAATCGCATGCTGATCGATGCGCAGTGGCTGGATGTGAACCTGCCCAATCATCATTCGCTGGCGTTGCGTCAGGCCGTTGCATTGCTGGAGCTGGAAGCGGCGCAGGTGCATCAGAAACTTGATTTGATTCAGGCTGTGGAGCGGGCGATTGCCCGGGATCTGAGTCGTGGCAGCCATATTGAAAAGATTGCCGGCGATTTGAATATGAGCAGTCGTACGTTGCGGCGGCGGTTGACTGAGCATGCGTTGACGTTTGAGGCTTTGCTGGAGCAGGTGCGGCAGGCGCGGACCCTGAGTTTGTTGGCTAATCCGGATATGCCGATCGAGCGGATTACCGAGGAAGTCGGCTACAGCGATGTGCGCAGTTTTCGCCGGGCGTTCAAGCGCTGGACGGGGCTGAGTCCGAGTGCTTGGCGTAATGACGCCAACCCTCACCCCAGCCCTCTCCCGGAGGGAGAGGGGGCCGACCGCAGTGTCTTGCGAGTTACATCGACCTGAAAGATTGCGTCGATTATGGATTCACCGATGCACGCTCAATTCAGTGTCTTACCTCGATCATCCCCTCACCCCAGCCCTCTCCCGGAGGGAGAGGGAGCCGACGGGAGTGTCTTGAGTCATACATCGACCTGAAAGACTTTTGTCGATTATGGATTCGGTACAGCACTTTCAAGTCGGCGTATCTCCACAGCATCCCCCAATCAGTTCCCTCTCCCTCCGGGAGAGGGCTAGGGTGAGGGGCTTTTGACTCCATCCAAACCCCCACAAATCCTCCGGCCACAGGTAAACTCCCGCGCACTTTCCAAGGAGTTCACATGAGTTACTACCAGCCGGGCATTCTCGCCACCCCAGTTCCTGCGCAAGCACGTCACCTGTTTTTCGCCCTTGAGTCGGTGGAAGCGCTGCCGCAGGCGATCGACAATCTGCTGAATCAGGTGGACGGCAAGTCGGCGGTGGTCGGTTTCGGCGAATCCCTGGCCAAGGCCCTCAACGTGCAGATCGACGGCCTGCGCAGTTTCCCGGCGTTGACCGGCGTTGGCGTCGAGAACCCGTCGACCCAGCACGCGCTGTGGGTCTGGCTGCACGGCGTCGACCGTGGTGAACTGCTCAACCGTTGCAACGCCCTCGAAGCCGCACTGGCCCCGGCCCTGCGTCTGGTCGAGATGCAGGAAGCCTTCCGCCACAAGGATGGCCACGACCTGACCGGCTACGAAGACGGCACCGAAAACCCGCACGACGAAGCCGCCATCGCCGCCGCCCTGCAAAGTGCAGGCACTGACGGCATGGTCGGTGGCAGCTTCGCCGCGATCCAGCAATGGCAGCACGACCTCAAGGGTTTCCACAAACTGTCGGCCGATGACAAAGACAACATCATGGGCCGTCGCCTCAGCGACAATGAAGAGATCGACGACGCGCCAGTCTCCGCCCACGTCAAACGCACCGCGCAGGAAAGCTTCGCCCCTGAGGCGTTCGTCGTACGCCGCTCGATGCCGTGGATCGAAGGTGATCGTGCCGGTTTGATGTTCCTCGCCTTCGGTTTCTCGCTTGATGCTTTCGAGGCGCAACTGCGGCGCATGAGCGGTCTGGAAGACGGCATCACCGATGGTCTCTATCGCATCAGCCGCCCAATCACTGGCGGCTACTACTGGTGCCCGCCGCTGAAGGACGGTCACCTCGATCTGCGCGCGTTGCGCATCGGCTGAAGGAATCGATATGGACGTGGTGCGTTGGGGCATGATCGGTTGTGGCAGCGTCGCTGAGCGCAAGAGCGGCCCGGCTTTCTACAAAGCACCCGGTTCAGCGCTGGTGGCGGTGATGGGCCGACGCCTGGAAGCCGTGACCGACTACGCCGCGCGCCACGGCATCGAGCGGGTCTACACCGACGTCGACGCGCTGATCAACGATCCCGAGGTGGACGCGGTATACATCGCCACGCCACCCGACAGCCACCATGCCTACAGCCTGAAAGTCGCCGCTGCGGGCAAGCATTGCTGCGTGGAAAAGCCGATGGCGTTGCATGCCGGGCAGAGCCGGGAAATGCAGCAGGCGTTTGCCGAGGCGGGTTTGCACCTGTTCGTTTCTTACTATCGCCGTTCGTTGCCACGTTTTGCGCAGGTGCGGCAATGGTTGGAGGAGGGGCGCATCGGTGAGGTTCGGCATCTGAGCTGGACGCTGACCAAAGCGCCGTCGCCGGCAGATCTGGACGGTCGCGACAACTGGCGCACCGATCCGGCGGTGGCCGGTGGCGGTTACTTCGCTGATCTGGCCAGTCATGGTTTTGATCTGTTCCAGTACCTGCTCGGCGACATTGTCGAGGTCGCCGGTTTCACTGCGCGTCAGGCCGGGTTGTACGCGGCAGAAGACGCCGTCAGCGCCAGTTGGCGGTTTGCCTCCGGGGCACTGGGCATGGGTTGCTGGAGCTTTGTTGCGGATCGGCGTGAGGATCGGGTCGAGATCATCGGCAGCCTTGGGCGGATCAGTTTTTCGGTGTTTGATGAGCATCCCGTGCAATTGCATGCGGAGGAAATCATCAGCCTGGACATCCCTCATCACGAACACATTCAGTGGCATCACGTGCTGGGCATGAACGCTCACATTCGTGGTGATTCCAAACATCCCGCCGTCGCCGAACAAGCCCTCAAGACCGACTGGGTCATGGACCAGATCCTCAAGCGCCAGTAGCACACAATTCCCCTGTAGGAGTGAGCCTGCTCGCGATAGCGGTGTATCAGATACGAATTCGGCGTCTGACACTCCGCTATCGCGAGCAGGCTCACTCCTACAAAAAGCGACCGTGTGAAGTATCTAAGGTTATGCCCATTCGGTATTTCTCAACCTTGTCATAACAACCCTAAGATCACGTCATAACTCGTTATAACAAGTGATCCCGTGATGACCGATAACGTTCTTTCCCTTAGCAGCGTTCCTCTGCACACCCAGCTGCGCGACGTTCTCCGTGCGCGGATTCTCGACGGCGAATACCCGCAAGACAGCCAGATGCCCTCCGAAAGCGAACTCGGTGCGCTGTTCAAAGTCAGCCGCATCACCGTGCGCCAGGCGCTCGGCGATCTGCAAAAGGAAGGGCTGATCTTCAAGATCCACGGCAAAGGCACCTTCGTCGCCAAGCCGAAAACCTTTCAAAACGTCAGCAGCCTGCAAGGCCTCGCCGAGTCGATGACCGGGCGTGGTTACGAGGTGATCAACCGCCTGCGCAGCTTCAAATTCATCCCGGCTGACAAGCGAGTCGCCGAGCGTTTGCAGGTCGCCGAAGGCGAGATCGTCGCGCAGATCAAACGGGTACGGCTGATCAACCGTGAGCCGATTTCGCTGGAAATCACCTACCTGCCCAAAGCCGTCGGCGAGCGGCTGGAGAAGGCCGATCTGGTCACCCGCGACATATTCCTGATCCTCGAAAACGACTGCGGCATCGCCCTCGGCCACGCCGATCTGGCCATCGACGCGGTGCTGGCTGACAGCGACCTGACCCAGGCGCTGAACGTCGAGGCCGGCTCGCCGATCATGCGTATCGAGCGTCTGACGCACGACGCGCAAGGCCAGCCGCTGGACTTCGAACACCTTTATTACCGTGGCGATGCGTTCCAGTACCGCCTGCGGATTGACCGGCAAAAAGGGGAGCAGGCATGACCCGCAACGTTCTCGAACAGGAATACGACATCGTCGTCATCGGCGGCGGCACCGCCGGCCCGATGGCGGCGATCAAGGCCAAGGAAAAGAACCGCGACTTGCGCGTGTTGCTGGTCGACAAGGCCAACGTCAAACGCAGCGGCGCGATCAGCATGGGCATGGACGGCCTGAACAACGCGATCATTCCCGGTCACTCGACGCCTGAGCAGTACACCAAGGAAATCACCATCGCCAATGACGGCATCGTCAATCAGGCCGCCGTTTACGCCTACGCCACCCACAGCTTCGAAACCATCGAACAGCTCGACCGTTGGGGCGTGAAGTTCGAGAAGGACGAAACCGGCGATTACGCGGTGAAAAAAGTCCACCACATGGGCGCCTATGTGCTGCCGATGCCGGAAGGGCACGACATCAAAAAGGTTCTTTATCGCCAGTTGAAACGCGCCCGGGTGAGCATCACCAATCGCCTCGTTTGCACGCGGTTGCTGACTGACGAGGAGGGCACTGTCAACGGTGTGATGGGCTTCGACTGCCGCAGCGCTGACTTCCATGTGATCAAAGCCAAAGCGGTGATCCTCGCCTGTGGCGCTGCCGGGCGACTCGGTCTGCCGTCGTCGGGCTATCTGATGGGCACCTACGAAAACCCGACCAACGCTGGCGACGGTTACGCGATGGCCTATCACGCCGGCGCCGAACTGGCCAACCTCGAGTGCTTCCAGATCAACCCGCTGATCAAGGATTACAACGGCCCGGCCTGCGCCTACGTCACCGGCCCGCTGGGTGGCTACACCGCCAACAACAAGGGCGAACGCTTCATCGAGTGCGACTACTGGAGCGGGCAGATGATGTGGGAATTCCACCAGGAACTGGAAAGCGGCAACGGCCCGGTGTTCCTCAAACTCGATCACCTGGCCGAAGAAACCATCCAGAACATCGAGGAAATCCTGCACAGCAACGAGCGCCCGAGCCGTGGGCAGTTTCACGCCAATCGTGGCACCGACTACCGCACGCAAATGGTCGAAATGCACATCTCCGAAATCGGTTTTTGCAGCGGTCACTCGGCCTCCGGGGTGTGGGTCAATGAACGCGCCGAGACCTCGGTGAAGGGTTTGTATTCGGCGGGCGACATGGCCGCTGTGCCGCACAATTACATGCTCGGTGCCTTCACCTACGGCTGGTTCGCCGGACATAACGCCGCCGACTTCGTCGCCGGCCGCGAATTTTCTGCGCTGGATGCCGCGCAGATCGAAAAGGAAAAAGCCCGCGTCTACGCACCGCTGGATCGTGAACACGGTCTGCCGCCGGCGCAGGTCGAGTACAAACTGCGGCGCTTCGTCAACGATTACCTGCAACCGCCGAAAGTCACCAAGAAGATGCAGATCGGCCTGCAACGCTTCAGCGACATCGAACGCGATCTCGAGCAGATGAAGGCCAACAACGCCCACGAACTGATGCGCGCGATGGAAACCAGCGTGATCCGCGACTGCGCCGAAATGGCCGCCCGCGCCTCGTTGTTCCGCGCCGAAAGCCGCTGGGGCCTGTACCACTATCGCGTCGACCACCCGCAGCGCAACGACAGTGAATGGTTCTGCCATTGCCATTTGAAGAAGGGCGAGGACGGCCAGATGACCAGTTTCAAGAAAGCCGTCGAGCCTTACATCATCCCGCTCGATGCCGAGGAAATGCAGGCTTACGACCGTTTGCGGGTCGGTGCATTCGCCGCTTGATACATCAATAAATCAAAGAGTCCGAACCATGGCCTATCAAGCTCAGGAAATCTTCTTCCGCTCCAACGCTCCCGTCACCGTGGACGAGGACAAATGCATCGCTGAAAAGGGCTGCACCGTGTGTGTCGACGTTTGCCCGATGGATTTGCTGGCGATCAACCCGGCGACGCAGAAGGCCTATATGGCGTTCGATGAATGCTGGTACTGCATGCCGTGCGAGAAGGACTGCCCGACGGGTGCCGTCAAAGTCGACATCCCTTATCTCCTGCGTTGAAACCCGATCCCCTGTAGGAGTGAGCCTGCTCGCGATAGCGGTGTGTCAGTCAGCACATCAACATCTGGAAAACCGCTATCGCGAGCAGGCTCACTCCTACATTTGAACTGTGACAACCCAAAGCCATCCGGTGAACCCCGGACGCTGGATTCACCGAAAACCCCTCGTTTCCCACCGCGCCCTGATCGCGGCGGAGACGAACTCAAATAAATGATTCGAGGGGAAATAACCATGTTGCGTGCAGCAATCGCCGGTCTGGTACTGGCTTCGTTCACCGTGTCGGCCTCAGCCGAAACCATCCGCATCGCCATCGGCACCCAGGACACCACCATCAACTGCGCCGCCGGCGGCCTGTTGATTCGTGAGCTGGGGCTGCTCGACAAATACCTGCCCCACGACGGCGCCTACAAAGACGCCAAGTACGACGTGCAGTGGAAGAACTTCACCAGCGGCGCGCCGCTGACCAACGAGATGGTCGCCGGCAAACTCGACTTCGGCGCCATGGCCGATTTCCCCGGTGCGTTCAACGGTGTCGCGTTCGAAACCGCCGGCAAGCACAGCCTGTTCATCAGCGTGCTGTCGGGCAGTATCAAGGGCAGCGGCAACGGCATCGTCGTGCCGAGCGCATCCGGCGTGCAGTCGCTCAGCGAACTCAAAGGCAAGACGATTTCCGTGCCATTCGCCTCCACCGCGCACGGCATGCTGCTGCGGGCGGTGGCGGCGCAGGGCTGGGATCCGCTGAAAGATGTGAACATCATCGCCCAGCCGCCAGAGGTCGCCGGCTCGGCATTGCAGGCCGGCAAGATCGACGCCCACGCTGATTTCGTGCCGTTCGCCGAGCTGTTCCCGAGCCGGGGTTTCGCCCGCAAGATCTACGACGGCGCCCAGGCCAATGCGCCGACATTCCACGGTGCGCTGGTGGATCAGGCGTATGCGAAGAAGTATCCGGAGATCGTCGTCGCGTACCTGCGCGCGAGCATCGAGGCCAATCAACTGCTCGCTGCCGAGCCTGAAAAGTACAGCGAGCTGATCGCCAAAGTCACCGGCGTCGATGCCGAAGTGAATTACCTGTTCCACGGCCCGCTCGGCGTGCAGACCCGCGACCTGAGCTGGAAGCCGGAATATCGCCAGGCGGTCGGCACGGCCATCGATACGTTGAAGCTGTTGAAGAAGGCTGATCGCGGGCTCGATCTGAACAGCTTCATTGATGATCAGTACATCCGTGCGGCGTTCAAGGCGTCGGGTCTGGATTACACGGCGCAGTTGGCCAACTACGCGCAGACGCCGTTGAAGGCCACGGATGCGGCGACCGGTAAAGCGATCAGTGACTTCAGCCATGTCGCGGAAATCTGGGTGCGCGGTGAGAGCAAGGTGCGGCAGTACGCGTCTGCGGAAGAGGCGTTTACCGCGCTGGCCGCGTTGAAGCAGGAAGGCAAAAACGTCCGTGCGGTGTATGCGCAGGCCAGTGACAGCGGGATCAAGTTGCTCGCGGAGCAGGCGTGGTTTGCCAGTGATGCGAAGGGGCGTCTGAGTGCGTTTCTGCTCAAGGGGCAGGCTCAGCAATATGCCTCAGCGCAGGGTGGCAAGGTTTTCGACTTCACCGACGCCACTGCCCAGGCTGTTGCTGCGCGCTGATGAAGATCAAAAGCCCCTCACCCTAGCCCTCTCCCGGAGGGAGAGGGGACTGACCGCGGTGTTTGGGCAAGGTACGCCGACCTGAAATACCGAGTCGAACTCAGGTTTTGAAAAGCACGCAGGTCGGCTCCCTTTCCCCCTCGCCCCCCTTGGGGGGAGAGGGCTGGGGTGAGGGGGGGAAATCTCAGCCATCACACAGATCCAGAACTGGAAACCCGCTCCATGAAAACACCCATCCGCTGGACATCAAGAGCCACATCCTTGCTGCTCTGCCTGCTGTTCTGGCAACTCGCTGCCAGCCACCACTGGAACCTCGGCCTCGTCACCTTCGCCAACGTGCCAACACCTATCGCGGTGATCGAAGCAGCGCTGGGTCTGGGCGACTCCGGCAAGCTCCTGCAACACCTCACCGCCAGCCTCAGCCGCGTCTTCGCCGGTTACCTCGCCGCATTGCTGATCGGCATCGCCCTCGGTCTGGCCATCGGCCGTTCAAAATGGGCCGAAGACCTGCTGCTGCCCCCACTGGAAGTCCTGCGCCCGATCCCCGCCGTCGCATGGATCCCGCTGGCCATCCTGATGTTCCCATCGTCCGAACTGTCGATGGTCTTCATCACCTTCACCGGCGCGCTGTTCCCGATCCTGCTCAACACCGTGCACGGTGTCGAAGGTGTCGATCCACGCCTGATCGCCTCAGCGAAAAGCCTCGGTGCAGGGCGCCGCGCGATCCTGCTGGAAGTGATCCTCCCGGGCGCGGCGCCAAGCATCATCACGGGTCTGGCGATCGGCATGGGCACGTCTTGGTTCTGCCTGGTCACGGCGGAAATGATCTCCGGCCAGTTCGGCATCGGTTACTACACCTGGGAGTCCTACACCATTCAGAACTACGCCGACATCGTCGTCGGCATGTTGCTGATCGGCGTGCTGGGCATGGGCAGCAGTCTGCTGATCAAACGCCTCGGCGGGTTGCTCACGCCTTGGCATCGACCGCGAGGAAAAGCCTGATGAGCGTGATGCAAACCCCGGAAGGGCGGATCGACATTCGCCAATTGTCCATCGTCCTTGGTCAAGGAAAAGAAGCGTTCGAAGCGGTGCGCGAACTCGATTGTCAGATCGAACCCGGCCAGTTCGTCTGCATTCTTGGCCCGTCCGGTTGCGGCAAATCGACCTTGCTCGGTGCCTTGGCCGGGCATCTGAACGCGCATGCCGGCAGCCTGAAAGTCGATGGCGCGGCGGTGTCCGGCCCGTCACCGCAGCGCGGCATGGTATTTCAGCACCACACGCTGTTTCCGTGGCGTACGGTGCGTGACAACGTCGCCTTCGGCCTGAAAATGCGTGGCATCGGCAAGGCCGAACGTCATCGCGCCGCCGATGGCATTCTCAAACTGGTCGGTCTCGAAGGTTTCGCCGAACGTTGGCCCGATCAGCTGTCCGGCGGCATGCAGCAACGCGTCGAAATCGCCCGTGTGCTGGTCAATCGCCCGCGCCTGTTGCTGATGGACGAGCCATTCGGCGCGCTGGATGCGCTCACCCGTTTGAACATGCAAGAGCTGCTGCTGGACATCTGGACGCGCATCCGCACCACCGTGGTGTTCGTTACCCATGACATCGACGAGGCGCTGTTCCTTGCCGATCGCTTGCTGGTGATGAGCGCGCGACCGGGGCGAATCATCGAAGACTTGCGTCTGGATTTCGCCCGGCCACGCACCAGCGAACTGGTCACCAGTCCTGAGTTCTCGCGCCTCAAACGCCACTGCCTCGACCTGCTGCGCCACGACAATGACCGACCGCTGCCGCGCCTCAACCCGCTCGGCCTGCCTCCCGAAAACCCTTTGCCGCGATTTGCCCTATGACCTCTATTTTTGCTCTGACCGATAATCAAGACATCCTCGCCCTGCAACCGCGCCTGACCGCTGAAGACGCCGGCGTGCGGCGTATTGCGCTGATTGATCTGGCCGATCTCGAAGAGCCGGATGGCTTGCTCTGGCTGGTTGATCGCCTGGGGCAGGATCCTGCCGAAGACGTCCGTGCCGAAGCCGCGCGCTTGCTTGAGGCCTGGGAAGATGAGGATGTCGTGCAAGCGTTGTGCGAGGCGCTGACTGATCCGTCGCTCGCCGTGCAATCCGCCGCTGCGCAAAGCCTGAGTCTGCTCAAGACTGAAGCAGCGGGGCGGGTGATTTTGCCGTGGACCGATCACGCCGACGTCAGTGTGCGCATCGCCGCGTTCCGCGCCTTGCGTGAACTGCGTTTCGCCGACGCTGCGCCGGCTGCCGTCGCGGCGCTGAACGATGCTGACGCCAGCGTTCGTCGTGAAGCGGTGGGTGTGCTCGGCTGGCTCAAACAACTTGACGCACTGCCAGCCTTGGCGCGATTGGCCAGCGATGACCCGGACACCGAGGTCCGCCGCGCGGCTACCGGTGCTTTGGGCCTGGCCTCCAGCGCCGAAGTCCTCCCGGCCTTGCGCCAGGCTTTGCAGGATCACGCCTGGCAAGTGCGCGAAGAAGCCGCAACGACACTGGGCAAAGTCGGCCACCGCGACGCCGGCCCGGCGCTGGTCGAAGCCTTGAGCGACGATTACTGGCAAGTGCGCCTGCGCGCCACCCGCAGCCTCGGTCGTTTGCAATTTGCCCCGGCACTGGACGCGCTGATTGAAACCCTCGGTCATCGCATCAGCAACCTGCGCAAGGAAGCCGCGCTGGCCTTGGGTGAACTGAATGATCGTGGTGCCGTGGCGGCGCTGCAGGCCGCGCAGGACGACGGCGACCCGGAAGTGCGCAAAGCCGTGCGCATCGCGTTGAGTCAGTTGCAATGAATCCGCTATCGGTGGGTAACTCGCAGAGCGAAGGCACCTTGCGCTTGAGCTGGCCGGACGGTCGCGAACAACAGCTCAACCACGCCGAACTGCGCCGCCAGTGCCCGTGCTCGCAATGCCGCGCGTTTCGCCTGAAAGGTCTGACGCCGCTGGTGGATGATCGCGTACGCCTGATCGAACTCAACCCCCAGGGCTACGGCGTGCAACTGGTGTTCAGCGACGGCCACCAGCGCGGCATTTACCCGTGGGCCTACCTGGCAAACCTCAATCCTTGATACACCACAGCCCCCTGTAGGAGTGAGCCTGCTCGCGATAGCGGTGGATCAGCCAACATCGTTGTTGAATGACACACCGCTATCGCGAGCAGGCTCACTCCTACAAGGGATCTACGCAATATCCGGGTTATTGGGCGGCCGTCATCGAAGGCCGGCAGCCATGGAAAATATCCAGTCCCGGCTGATACAGCGACGTCTTCACCTCAAACAACCCCAGCACTGAATGAAACAGGTTGTCGTGGCTCAGATCCGCCTGCCCGGTCTTGCCTTGCAGGCAGCCGCGATCAATCCCTTCACTCGCCAGCGTGCCATTGCCGAACCACATCACCATCGGCACGTGCGTCTGCGCTTCAGGTGCCAGCGCATACGGCGCCGCGTGCAGATACAAGCCATTCTCGCCCAGCGATTCACCGTGGTCGGAGACGTACACCATCGAGGTGTCCAGCGAGTCCTGATTGCGCTTGAGCAGTTCGATGACCTTGGCGAGGAAATGGTCGGTGTACAGAATCGTGTTGTCGTAGACATTCACCAGTTCATCGCGACTGCAACTGCCCAACTGGTTGGTGTGGCAGATCGGTTGGAAGCGCTCCATGGCTTTCGGATAGCGCTCGTAGTACTCGGGGCCGTGGCTGCCGTCCGCATGCAGGACGATGATCGCGTGGCCCTTGAGGCTGTCGATGTAGCTTTGCAGATCTTGCAACAGCGCCTCGTCGAGGCAGTTGTTGCCATCGCAGAACGGCCCCGGCTGATTCTTCGAAATGTCGCGATGCGGTACGCGCAGGCAGGTGCCTTTGCAGTCGCTGTTGTTGTCCAGCCACAGCACCTGCACGCCGGCGCGCTGAAGGATGTCGAGCAGGCCTTCGTAGGTTTTGCCTTTCTTGTCGCTGTAATCCTCACGCGGGAACATCGAGAACATGCACGGCACCGAGACCGCCGTCGACGTGCCGCAGGAATGCACCTGGGTGAAATTGAGGATGTCCAGTTTGCTCAGTTCCGGATTGGTCTCGCGTTCATAGCCGTTCAGTGAGAAGTGATCGGCGCGCGCGGTTTCACCGACCACAAACACCATCAGCGATTTCTTCTCGCGGCTGGCGGCCTTGGCGCTCATCACCGCGTCTTCACCAATGGCCTGCACCACAAAGTGCTTTTTGATGCCCAGGCGTTGCTTGGTGTACTTGCTGATCGCGTAGATGTAATTGGTCGGGTTGATGAAGTGGGTGAGCTTGTCTTCTTCGCGAAAGATCGGCGCGTAGGTCGAATAGAACGAGCCAACCGATGCGGCGATCACCAGCACACAGGCGATGATTACCAGCACCTTGTTGAGCAGACCGCGAAAGAACGGCCGATAACTCACCGGCCAGCGCCAGATCAACGCCGCCGGCAGTACGCCGAGCAACAGCAGGTAAGCCAGCAGCTTGCCGTTGAACAGCGCGGTGGCTTCGGCGGGGTTGGTTTCGAAGACGTTCTGGATCATCACCGTGTCGATGGTGATGCCGTATTCGTTCATGAAATACGCGGCGCACGCCGAGAGCAGGGCGATCACGGTGAGCGTTGGTTTCAGTGTCCAGCGGAACGACACCAGGGTCAGCAGCAGGGTGATCGCGGCCCACAAAAACAGCCCGAACGAAGCAAAGAACGCCACTTTGTGCGCGCCTTGCAGGCTGACCAGTGTGCCCAGCGCCTTCCAGGTCGCCAGGTTGTACAACGCCACCAGCGCCAGGGAAAACAGCAGCACCAGCCGGGTAGGAGTGATGGACGGTAAACGCAGTCCGTTGCCCAAAGCCATGTCAAACATTCCTCTACATGAATGAAAACCACGCGGTTGCGCGTGTAACTGTAGAAGAACATTAGTAAAAAATTCGTAAACATCCTGTAACAACTACCGAATTCAAAGCAAATCCTTGTAGGAGTGAGCCTGCTCGCGATAGCGGTGGATCAGCCAACATCATTGTTGAATGACCTACCGCTATCGCGAGCAGGCTCACTCCTACAGGGGGATTTTCAGGGGGTCAGAAAGATTTGCTGACGCTGGCGACGACGGTGGCGGTGCAGACGTCTTTGAAACCCCAATTGCTCAGGCATTGGGTTTGTGAGAGATCAGTGTCGATGTAGCTCAGGCCCAACACCACCCCGGCCAGGTTATGGGTGAGTTTGACTTCCCATTCCCGATAACTGTCCTCAGCCTGCCCGGACGCCGAGTACAAATGCGCATCCTTGAAATCCATGTTGCCGTAGCGCAGCTTCAAGCCCGAGTCGTAAGGCAACTCGGTTTCATAGCCGATGTAGCTGTACAGCGAGCTCTGCTTGCTATCGATCCCCGGCGCATCACTGGAGTAATACGCCGCCAGCTTCACCCCATAAACCCCGAGAATCCCGTAGACCTCGCTCTGGTTGAACTGGCTTTCCTTGGGGTAGGCGTACTTGATGTAGCCCAGATCGAGGCTGACCTCCTCGGTTGCCTGCCACAGCCAACCGCCGTAGTAATCGACTTCCTGACGGGTTTTCAGCCCGTCGCC
Source organism: Pseudomonas sp. CH61 (assembly GCF_059429415.1). Classification (NCBI taxonomy): domain Bacteria; kingdom Pseudomonadati; phylum Pseudomonadota; class Gammaproteobacteria; order Pseudomonadales; family Pseudomonadaceae; genus Pseudomonas; species Pseudomonas sp. CH61. The sequence goes on from NZ_CM182098.1 coordinate 2,058,187, forward strand.
GAAATCGACGTTGGAACTCCAGGCGCCGAGGTACAGACCGCTGCTGTGCGCGAGGGTCAGGCCGGCTTGCACCGCTGGGTCATTCTGGGTTTGCGAGATGCCCCGCGTGCGGTAGTCGCTGGCGAGGGTCAGGTCTACCTCCAGCGCAAAGTCATCGTTCAAGGGGATCGCAAAACTGCTCAAGGGCAGCACGCTCAAGAAACTCAGGGCGAACAGAGGCAAGGCTTTCATGTGAAGTCCCGATGTTGTGATTATTTTTGGGCAGTACGAAAACCTTGTAGGAGTGAGCCTGCTCGCGATAGCGGTATTGCATTCAACATTGTTGTTGGCTGACACACCGCTATCGCGAGCAGGCTCACTCCTACAAAGGAAAGATTGTGTTGTTATTGGGTGGCGGTGTAGACCTGACGACCGCCGAACCAGGTTTGCAGGACCTGGGTGTCATGCAGGGCCTTGTTGTCGACGCTGAACACGTCGCGATCGAGCACGATAAAGTCCGCCTGTTTGCCCGGCGTCAGCGAACCGATCTGCTTCTCCAGGCCAATCGTCCGTGCGGCGTTAACGGTGTAGGCATAGAACATCGTGTCGCGGTCCAGACGCTCCTCGGCATTGAGTACGCCCAATGGGCCGACACGAGTAATCGCCTGGGCCATGGCATTGAACGGATTCGGCGTCGACACCGGCCAGTCACTCGCGCCGGCAATCGTCGCGCCCTGTTTCAACAGCGAATGCGCCGGGTACTGATAGCGAAAGGCGAGGGCGCTGACGTAGGGCTTGATCATGTCGGTGGTGTAGTCGTCGGCGCTGGCCCACAGCAGTTGCATCGAGGCGATGACGTTGAGCGGTTTGAAACGGGCGAACTCTTTCGGGTTGACCATTTGCAGGTGAGTGATCGAGTGGGTCACGCCGCTCTGGCGATCCTTGCGTGCCTGAGCGATGCCGTTCAGCGACTCACGCACGGCGCGGTCGCCGATCGCGTGGATATGCACCAGCCAGCCGCGCTGGTCGATGGCGCTGACCAGTTCGCCGAAATGCTGCGGATCGATCAGCAGTTCGCCCTGTTTGTGCGAGTTGCTGTACGGATCGATCATCGCCGCGCTCTGTGCCGGGAATTCGATCACGCCGTCGGCGAAGATCTTGATCCCGGGCAGGGTCAGGTTGGGGATGCCCTGAAATTGCTGGCGCACCTTGTCCAGCGTATCGAGGTCGGCTGGCACGCTTTTCGGGTTGGCCACCAGCAGCGCGGCGACGTGCACGCTCATGTCGCCGCTTTCCGACAGCGCTTTATAAGCCGGCAGCACGCCGACGGTTTTTTCGGTCGGCTTGAGCGCGAACACTGCTTCGCCCGGTGCGGCGTTGGCGGCCGGGTCCATCCACGCGGTGATACCAAGGCTGTTGTTGTAGCGCACCGCTGATTTCGCGGCGTTCAACATGTCGGCAGGGCTCGGCACCGGCATTTTCGAGGCGACCCGATCCCAACCGGCGTCGACGACAAAGCCGTTGGGTTCGCCGCTGGCCAGTTTGCCGATGGTGTCTTTTTCCGCATCGGGCAGGTTTTTCAGCAGCGCCGCGTCAATGCCGGCGCGCTTGAGCATCACATTGTTGGCCCACGCCGTGTGGTGGTCGCTGCCAATGAACACCACTGGCACATCGGCCCATTCGCCGCTGTTGAAGGTGGTGCCCAAGGCCTCGGCTTGCGCCCAATAAACCGAACTCATGCCAGCGATGCTCAGCACATCGCCGTGTTTGGCCTTGCCGTCTGCACGCCAGTCGCGCAGACGTTTTTGCAGTTCGTCGAGGCCGACGACTTCGTCTTCCATGTTCGCCGAGACCATTTCCAGTCCGCCGAAAATCGCGTGGGAATGGCTGTCGATCAGGCCGGGCATCAACGCTTTGCCCTTGAGGTCGATGACTTGGGTGCCGGGTTCGATCAAGGCTTTGATCTGCGCGTCGGTGCCGACTTTCAGCACTTTGCCGTTTTCTACGGCGAGGGCTTGCACCTTGGGTTGCGCACGGTCGGCGGTGAAAATCTTGCCGTTGAGCAGGATCAGATCAGGTGCGGCCATGGCTTCCATCGAGGCAAAACTTACAGCGGCTACCAACAGACTCGGGATGAATCTTTTCATTGAAGATTTCCTTGTTATTGCGTCTGATGGCGAGATTAGTGGCTGGCAACGGCGGACAGAACGCCTCCCTCACGAAAAACGTTTTTGCCTGAATGGAAAAAGCATGGACAAGTTGGGTGCATTGAAAATGTTCGTCGTCACCGCGCAGCTCGGCAGTTTCAGCCGCGCCGCCGAGCAGTTGGGCAAGACCCCGTCGGCGCTGACCAAAGCGGTCAATCACCTGGAATCGGAGCTGGGCGCACGGCTGTTCGAACGCAGTACGCGGCGGATTCTGCTCACCGAAATCGGCCGGGTGTACCTGGAAACCGCGCGGCTGGTGTTACAGCGGCTCGATGAGGCCAGCGAGGAAATCGAGCAGTTGCAGCACGGCTTGCGCGGCAGCCTGAAAATCACCGCACCGCTGGCGTATGGGCGGGCGTTTCTCGATCAGGTGTGTGACGGCTTTTTGCAGCAATACCCGCAGATCAGCCTGCAAGTGGACCTGTGCGATGCCTTCGTCAATCTGCTGGAAAGTGGTTATGACCTGGCGTTGCGCGAAGGTCACGATGACTTGCCGGGGCTAATTGCGCGGGTGGTTGGCAGCAATCGTCTGGCCTTGTGCGGCAGCCCGGAGTACCTCGCTCGCAAGGGCTTGCCGGTGAATCCGCAGACGCTTGAGCAGCACGAATGGTTGCTTTATCAGCACCCGTTGCTCAGCCGCGAGTTCTGGTGGGCCGAGCGTGACGGGCAGCGTTTGAGCCTGGCGCAACCCGCAGCGCCGTTGTTGCGCAGTGACAATTACGATTTGTTGCTGGCGAGTGCTTTGGCCGGGCGTGGTTTGCTGCACACGCCGCTGTGGAGCGCCGCGCCGTACATCGCCGACGGGCGACTGGTGCGGGTCATGGCCGATTACGAGATCGACCCGGACACCTTCGGCCCGCACATTCTGGCGGTGTATCCGAGTCATCGACGGGCCACGGCCAAAGTCGTCGCGTTCATCGATTACATCGCCGCATTTCTCGCCGAACGTGGCCTTGGCTAACACCCACGCACTGATCGTTTGATCGTTTGATCGTTCCCACGCTCCGCGTGGGAATGCAGCCCGTGACGCTCCGCGTCACTGGACGCAGAGCGTCCCTAGAGGCGTTTCCACGCGGAGCGTGGGAACGATCAGTGCGCGTGGGAACGATCAACGTGGGGTGGGCCGACCTGCGGCGCTTGTCAGGAAAATCCTACAGGAGTACAAATGTACTCCATGACCAATCTGACTCCCCGCCGTACCGCCATCCTGACCTTTATCCGCGATCGAATCGCCGAGCACGGTCAGCCCCCAAGCCTCGCTGAAATCAGCGAGGCTTTTGGTTTTGCCTCGCGCAGCGTGGCGCGCAAGCACGTGCTCGCGCTCACTGAAGCCGGTTTTATCGAGGTCAACCCCAATCAGGCCCGCGGCATTCGCCTGCTCGGGCAACCGCCGCGCCCGGAACTGCTCGACATTCCGGTGCTCGGCCGCGTCGCTGCCGGTGCACCGATTGGCGCCGATGCCGACATCCATAGCCGCTTGCTGCTCGACCCGGCGCTGTTCTCGCGCACACCCGATTACATGCTGCGGGTGCAGGGCGATTCGATGATCGAGGACGGCATCCTCGATGGCGACCTGGTCGGCGTGAAGCGCAATCCCGAAGCACTCAACGGCCAGATCGTCGTGGCGCGGCTCGACGGTGAAGTCACCATCAAACGCTTCGAACGGCTCGGCGCAGAAGTGCGGCTGTTGCCGCGCAACCCGGCGTACCAGCCGATTGTCGTGCGCGACGATCAGGATCTGGCCATCGAAGGGGTGTTCTGCGGTCTGGTGAGGCAAGGCTGATGGGCGCCGTCGTTGCGTTAGACACGCTGTTCAATGGCGGCCAGGTCTGGAAGGGCCGACCTGCGCCCCCCGCTGCCAGCCCGCAACCGACCGGGCACGCCGCGCTGGACGCGGCACTGCCCAGCGGTGGCTGGCCGGAAGCGGCGCTGAGCGAAATCCTCTTGGCCGGCCCGGGTGTCGGCGAGCTGCAACTGGTCTGGCCAACGCTGGCGCGGTTGTCGGCGGCGGGCGAGCGCATCGTGCTGGTGGCGCCGCCATTCGTGCCGTACCCGCAGGCGTGGGAGAACGCCGGGGTCGATCTGCGCCAGTTGTCGGTGATCCACGCCAGCGAACGCGATGCCTTGTGGGCGGCGGAACAGTGTTTGCGTTCGGGCAGTTGTGGCGCCGTACTGTGCTGGCCGCACAAGGCCGATGACCGCGCGTTGCGGCGTTTGCAGGTGGCGGCGGAAACCGGCCAGACCCTGGCATTTGCCTGGCGGCCGTTGAGTGAAGCGGTCAACCCGTCACCGGCGGCGTTACGCATTGCCATTGATGCCAAACCCGCGCAGTTGCGCGTGCTCAAGTGCCGTGGCGGTTTGGCGCGTGCGGCACCGATTGCCTTTGCCGTGGGTCACTGAGGTCGCCATGCGCTGGGTGTGTATTCTGTTTCCGCAATTGGCCCTCGACGCCGTGCTGCGTCAGCGTCCCGATCCCGATGAGCCATTAGTGCTGCTCAACGGCCCGGCCCAGCGCCGGGTGTTGCAAGCGGTCAACCCGGCGGCGCGCAAGCTCGGGTTGCGCGCCGGCCAGTCGATGACCGCCGCCCAAGCGATGAGCAAAGGTTTTGCCACGGCGGATTACGAGGCCGCCGAGGTCGAGCACTGGCAGCAATTTCTCGCCGCGTGGGCCTACCGTTTCAGCGCGCAGGTCAGCGTGCATTATCCGCGCACCGTGGTGTTCGAGATCGAATCGAGCCTGGGTCTGTTCGGCTCCTGGGCGCAGTTCGAAGCACGACTGCGCCAGGAACTGACCGATCTGGGTTTCCGTCATCGCATCGTCGCCGCACCGAATCCGGTGGCGGCGCGGGTGCTGGCCAATGCTTACGACGGCTTGGTGGTGCCGGACGGCGAGGCCTTGCAGCATCACCTCGGTCAGTTACCGGTCGACCGTGTCGGTCTGGAGCCGAGCGTGGCCACGGCGTTGTCGCGTATGGGTCTGCGCACTCTCAATCAGGTGCAGAGCCTGCCGCGTCAGGCGCTGGCGCGGCGCTTTGAAGCGCAGATGCTCAAACACCTCGACACTCTGTTCGGTGCGCGGCCATTGGCGCTGGCGTTTTATTTGCCGCCGGATCGCTTCGATGTGCGCATCGAACTGAATTTCGACGTGCAGTCGCATCAGGCGCTGCTGTTTCCGTTACGGCGTTTGACCGGTGACCTGTCGGCGTTCCTCTGCGGGCGTGACAGCGGCGTGCAGCGTTTCGACCTGCATCTGGAACACGCCGGGCTGCCGGACAGCGTGATCAAGGTTGGTTTGCTCAGCGCTGAACGTGATCCGGCGATGCTTTTCGAACTGGCGCGCGGGCGGCTGGAGCAAGTACAGGTCGAGGCGCCCGTGCGTGGCTTTCGCCTGCGCGCCGAGGACCTGCCGAGCTTCGTGCCGCAGTTTCAGGAACTGTTCGACGACCGCCCGCAACAGACCTTGCCGTGGGAGCAGTTGCGCGAACGCCTGCGTGCACGCTTGGGCGATGACGCCGTGCAGGGGCTGCGTTTTCAGGCCGATCATCGCCCCGAGTGCGCATGGCAGCACGGTGTCGACAAACAACGCTGCGCAGGCTTGCCGAGCGTGCACCGTCCGGGCTGGTTGCTCGGCGAGCCGCAAAGTGTGGCAGAAGGTTCGGCGCGGATTCTCTTGGGTCCGGAACGTATCGAATCCGGCTGGTGGGACGGTGACGATGTGCGCCGCGATTATTACCTGATCCAGAACCGCGCCGGCCAACAGGGCTGGGCTTATCGCGCGGTGGGCGAGGGCGGTCCGTTGTGGCTGCAGGGCTGGTTTGCATGAATGACGGTTATGCCGAACTGCACTGCCTGTCGAACTTCAGTTTTCAGCGCGGTGCCTCCAGTGCGCTGGAACTGTTTCAGCGCGCAAAAAAGCACGGCTATCAGGCGCTGGCGATCACCGATGAGTGCACGCTGGCCGGGATCGTCCGCGCCTGGCAAGCGGCAAAATCGGTTGAGCTGCCGCTGATCATCGGCAGTGAAATTCGCATCGAAAATGGTCCGAAACTGGTGTTGTTGGTGGAGAACCTGGCGGGTTATCAGGCCTTGTGTGGTTTGATCACCCGCGCCCGACGGCGCACGCAGAAGGGCCAGTATCAGGTGCTGCGCGAGGACTTCGCCGAGCCGTTGCCGGGGTTGCTGGTGTTGTGGGTGCCGGATTCACTCGATGACGTGGAAGAGGGCCGTTGGTTGCAGCAGACCTTCGCCGAATGCCTGTGGTTGGCGGTGCAATTGCATCGCGGTCAAGACGATCAGCAACGGCTGGCGAGCTTGTTGAGTCTGGCCGCCGAGTTGCAGATTCCGGCAGTGGCCAGCGGCGATGTGCACATGCACGCCCGTGGTCGCCGCGCCTTGCAGGACACCATGACGGCGATCCGTCATCACGTGCCGGTGGCTGAGGCGGGGTTGCGTTTGCATCCCAATGGCGAGCGGCATTTGCGCAGTGTCGAGGTCGTGCGCGAGTTGTATCCGCAGGCCTTGCTGGATGAATCGGTGAAGCTGGCCCGACGCTGCACCTTTGATCTGGGCGAGTTGCGTTATCAATACCCGAAAGAATTGGTGCCTGAGGGGCACAGCGCCAGTTCCTGGCTGCGTCATCTGACCGAAGAAGGCATTGCTTGGCGCTGGCCCCAAGGCCCGCAAGCCAAAGTGCTCAAACAGATCGACGATGAATTGCAGCTGATCGCCGAACTCGGCTACGAAAGCTACTTCCTCACCGTACACGACGTGGTGCGTTTTGCCCGTGAGCAAAAAATCCTCTGTCAGGGTCGTGGCTCCGCGGCCAACTCGGCGGTGTGTTTTGCCTTGGGCATCACCGAGATCGACCCGGATCGCACCACGCTGCTGTTCGAGCGTTTCATGTCCAAGGAGCGCAATGAGCCGCCGGACATTGATGTCGACTTCGAGCACGAACGCCGCGAAGAAGTCCTGCAATACGTGTTTCGCCGTTATGGCCGTGGTCGCGCGGCGCTGACAGCGGTGGTCAGCACCTACCACGCTGCCGGCGCCGTACGCGATGTGGCCAAGGCTCTGGGCCTGCCGCCGGATCAGATCAATGCACTGGCCGATTGCTGCGGCCACTGGAGCGATGAAACCCCGCCGCTCGCGCGTTTGCTCGAAGGCGGCTTCGACCCGGACAGTCCGGTGCTGCGCCGGGTGTTGAGCTTGACCGGGCAACTGATCGGTTTTCCCCGGCACCTGTCGCAGCATCCCGGCGGCTTCGTGATTTCCGAGCAGCCGCTGGACACGCTGGTGCCGGTGGAGAACGCGGCGATGGCCGAGCGCACGATCATCCAGTGGGACAAGGACGACCTCGACGCAGTCGGCCTGCTCAAGGTGGATATCCTCGCCCTCGGCATGCTCAGCGCAATTCGCCGCTGTTTCGACCTGCTGCGCCGCCATCGCAATCTGGACTTGAGCCTGGCGACGATTCCGGCTGAAGACAAACCGACCTACGAGATGATCAGCCGCGCCGACACCATTGGCGTGTTCCAGATCGAGTCGCGGGCGCAAATGTCGATGCTGCCGCGCCTGAAACCGGCGAAGTTCTATGACCTGGTGATTGAAGTGGCCATTGTCCGCCCGGGGCCGATTCAGGGCGGGATGGTCCATCCGTATCTGCGTCGCCGGAACAAGGAAGAAAAAGAAACCTATCCGTCGCCGGAGCTGGAAGTGGTGCTCAAACGCACCCTCGGCGTGCCGCTGTTTCAGGAACAGGTGATGCAGATCGCCATCGTCGCTGCTGATTACAGCCCCGGTGAGGCCGATCAATTACGTCGCTCGATGGCCGCGTGGAAACGCCACGGCGGACTGGAACCGCACAAGGAACGCCTCGCCGCCGGCATGAAAAAGAACGGTTACACGCCGGAGTTCGCCGCGCAGATTTTCGAGCAGATAAAAGGCTTCGGCAGCTACGGTTTTCCCGAATCCCACGCCGCCAGTTTCGCCTTGCTGACTTACGCCAGTTGCTGGCTCAAGTGCCACGAACCGGCGGCCTTCGCCTGTGCGTTGATCAACAGTTGGCCGATGGGTTTCTACAGTCCGGATCAGATTCTCCAGGATGCGCGTCGCCATCAGTTGCAGATCCGCCCGGTCGACGTACGCGCCAGTGACTGGGATTGCAGTCTGGAAACCACCACGGCGGCGCAACCGGCGATTCGTATGGGTCTGCGCATGATCAAGGGCTTTCGCGAGGAAGATGCCCGGCGCATCGAAGCGGCGCGGGCGCGTGGGGCATTTGCCGATGTCGCCGATCTGGGCGAGCGGGCGGTGCTCGACAGTCGGGCGCAGGCGTTGCTGGCCGATTCCGGGGCGTTGCGCGGCTTGGCCGGACATCGGCATCGGGCGCGCTGGGAAGTCGCCGGGGTGCAGAAACAGCTGGGCCTGTTTGCCGGGTTGCCGAGTCAGGAGGAGGCCGAGGTGATGCTGCCCAAACCCAGCGTTGGCGAGGATCTGCATGCCGATTACAGCACCGTCGGCACCACGTTGGGGCCGCATCCGTTGGCGCTGTTGCGCGGTGAACTCAAAGCCCGGCGTTGTCGCAGTTCGCAGGAATTGCTCGACGTCGAACACGGTCGGCCGGTGAGCGTCGCCGGGCTGGTGACGGGGCGCCAACGACCGGGCACCGCCAGCGGTGTGACGTTCGTAACCCTGGAAGACGAATTCGGCAACGTCAACGTGGTGGTCTGGCGCGATCTGGCCGAGCGTCAGCGGCAAGTGCTGGTCGGTTCGCAATTGCTCAAGGTCGATGGCCGCTGGGAGCGCGAAGGCGAAGTGCGCCACCTGATCGCTGGCCGGCTGAGCGACCTCAGCCCACTGCTCAATGGCATCCGCGTGCAGAGCCGCGATTTCCACTGATCCCAGCCAAACACAAAACCCCTGTAGGAGTGAGCCTGCTCGCGATAGCGGTGTGTCAGACAACATCACCGTGAATGACACACCGCTATCGCGAGCAGGCTCACTCCTACAGGGTTTTGTATGCGCTCAAGACAGCCAATTCATTGGCGTCAAAAAACTCTGTCACGAATGATGGCACTTTGTCATAATGCCGCCCCTTTTCAGCTCCCGCCGCGCATTGCCGCGCCGGGACATCCCCGTTTTTCAAAAGGAATACTCAGTGAGAATGATCTCCCGGATGCTGGTCTCAGGCGTCGCGATTGCTGTGCTCGGCACGATTGCCGGCACGCTCGCCGGTTGCGCCACCGAAAGCTCCCGTGCATTGCCGGTGGCCAAGGTTGAAAGCGCCACACAAGTCTGGACCGGCGTTCGCGTGCCAATGGCCGTGGGCAAGTTCGACAACCGCTCCAGCTACATGCGCGGGATCTTCTCTGACGGCGTCGACCGTCTCGGCGGTCAGGCCAAGACCATTCTCATCACTCACTTGCAGCAGACCAACCGCTTCAGCGTGCTGGACCGCGACAACATGGGTGAAATCCAGCAGGAAGCCGCGATCAAGGGCCAGGCCCAACGCTTGAAAGGCGCTGATTACGTGGTCACCGGTGACGTCACCGAATTCGGCCGCAAAGAGACCGGCGATCACCAGTTGTTCGGCATTCTCGGTCGTGGCAAGACTCAAGTGGCTTACGCCAAGGTCAACCTGAACATCGTCAATATCAGCACTTCCGAAGTGGTCTATTCGACTCAGGGCGCCGGCGAATACGCCTTGTCCAACCGCGAAATCATCGGCTTCGGCGGCACCGCTGCCTACGACTCGACCCTCAACGGCAAAGTACTGGATCTGGCCATGCGCGAGGCGATCAATCGTCTGGTTGATGGCATGAACGCCGGTGCCTGGAAACCGGGCAACTGATCGACGCCCATTGCAAGGAGCAACACCCATGACTCTGACTTTGTCGCGCTCGCTGATGGCGCTGACGCTGGCCGCCAGCGCCTTGCTGACCGGTTGTGCCCCCGGCCCGCAAACCCTGTACCAATGGGAAGGCTACGAACCCCAGGTCTACGAATACTTCAAAGGCGAAGAGCCAAAGGAAGCCCAGGCCGAAGCGCTGGAACGTGACCTGCAGAAAATCCGCTCCACCGGCAAAGCCGTACCGCCGGGCTACCATGCGCACCTTGGCCTGCTCTATCTGAGCATGGGCAAGGACGATCAGATGGTGCAGCAGTTCAACACCGAGAAAACCCTGTTCCCCGAGTCCGGCACGTACATGGACTTTCTGCTCAAGAACGCCAAGAGCGGAGACGCGAAATGATTGCGCGTACCTTGAAACTGCTGGCCGCCGGTCTGGCCCTGACTGTGCTGGGTGGCTGCGTTGCGCCCAAGACCGTGGATTACTCGGCCTACAAACAGGCGCGGCCGAAGACCATTCTGGTGCTGCCACCGCTGAACACTTCGCCGGACGTGAAGGCGTCGTACAGCCTGTTGTCGCAGGTGACGTTCCCGTTGGCGGAAGCCGGTTATTACGTGCTGCCGATTACGCTGGTTGACGAGACGTTCCGCCAGAATGGCCTGACCACCCCGGACGATATCCATCAGGCACCGGCAAACAAACTGAGGGACATCTTCGGTGCGGACGCGGCGCTGTACATCACCGTGACCGAATACGGCACGCGCTACATGGTGATCAGCAGCGAAACTGCGGTCACCGCGACGGCAAAACTGGTTGACCTGAAAAGCGGCACGACGCTGTGGACCGGTTCGGCGCGGGCGTCAAGCGAAGAGGGCGGCAACAACGGCGGTGGCGGTCTGATCGGCATGCTGATCACGGCGGCTGTGAAGCAGGTCATCAACAGCGCCACCGATGCCGGCTACCCGATCGCCGGCGTCGCGAGCAACCGTCTGCTCTCGGCCGGACACCGGGCAGGCCTGCTGTACGGCCCACGCTCGCCGAAGTACGGCACGGACTGAATTATCAGCTGCGGCAAAAACCCCCTGTAGGAGTGAGCCTGCTCGCGATAGCGGTGTGTCAGACAACACATCGACACCTGACACACCGCTATCGCGAGCAGGCTCACTCCTACAGGGGAGTGCTTTTCCCTGCTGGGTTATTTGGCGGTGGGCCAAAACCGCTCGCCACCGCCCGGCGCTTCCGGCCACGCTTGCAACGAGCGGGTCGGCAGATCGGAGTAATCGCGGGTTCGCGCATAGCCATGGCCACCCATGCGCCCGATCGCATCCAGGCCCAATTGACCGATGTTCAGCGCCATCCTCCGTCGGTATGCAATATATGAATGCAATTTGCCAAGGCCCGGATTAACCTGCGTCTGCCGCCCTTTTCCATGGCCAGGCATCGCCGGGGCTGGTTGCCTGACGCTAAAGGAGTGTTCGAATGACCGAGAAGAAACCGGAAACCACGGTCGACCGCGTCTACCAAGGGGTTTACGAGGCGATCAGCAAGCGCTCGTTGCGCCCGGGAATGAAACTGGGCGAGGCCTCGTTGGCCGAGTTATTCAATGTCAGCCGCACGTCGGTGCGCGCGGCATTGAAGCAATTGGAGGCCGATGGGCTGGTCACCACCGAGCCCAATAAAGGGGCATCGGTATCGCTGCCGAGCAATGAAGAGCTTCGCTCGCTGTTTGAAACCCGCCGGCTGATCGAGATCGGCATCGTCACCGAACTGTGCCGGCGCAAGGACGGCGCGGCGATGCAGGATCTGCGCGAGCACCTGCTGCTGGAAGATGAAGCCCACGCGGCGGGCGATCATGAACGCTTGATTCACCTGCTCGGCGCGTTCCATATCAAACTGGCGCGCAGCCTGAACAATCCGGTGTTGCTCGACTGGTTCCAGAAGCTGATCTCCCGCGCCTCGCTATACGCCGCCGCGCTGGACGACGACAGCCATGAAGTCTGCCGCGACAACGAACACCTGCGCCTGATCGAGTACATCGAAGCCGGCAATCAGAGCGCCGCCATCGAGCTGACCTGCACGCATCTCAACGGTATCGAGAAGGCCATTCTCGACGTCGCCGCGAAAATGAAAACTGGCTACCATCCGCTCAAACACCTGATCGGGGTGTAGGTTCCGGGCAGGGATTAAATCGGCTATACCTCATATGAAACCAATACGACTGCAGACGCTCGAAACAGACGGGCGTCGCGTCGTTATGGCGTCGCGATTTATCGGGCAATCACCACAGGACACTGAGTCAGTCGATGCAGTTTTTATCCGATAGCCATGGTTGTGACGGCTGGAAAGGCGAGATGGCCGGGCGCATCTGTGCGTTCGACTGGGGCCCTACTGAACTGGGTCCGCTGGACACCTGGCCCGCCAGCCTGTGCAGCGCCGTGCAATTGATGTTGGCCTCGCCGCTGCCGATGGTCATGCTCTGGGGCCGTCTCGGCTACATGATCTACAACGACGCCTATTCGATATTCGCGGGCGGTCGCCATCCGTACCTGCTCGGTTCACCGGTTGAGCTGGGTTGGCCAGAGGTCGCCGAGTTCAATCGACATGTGGTCGACACTTGCCTGGCGGGCGGCACCTTGTCTTTTCGCAATAAAGAACTGGTGCTGTTGCGTGATGGCGTCCCCGAAGACGTCTGGATGGACCTGTATTACAGCCCCGTCGCCAACGATGACGGCGTGCCGGCCGGGGTCATGGCAATGGTGGTGGAAACCACTGAATTCGTGCACTCCGAACGCCGGCGTCAGGAAGCCGAAAGTGCTTACCGCGCCGACAACGAACGGGTGCGTCTGGCGCTGAATGCCGGTGCCTTGCTTGGCTCGTTTGTCTGGGATGTGAAAAACAACACGTTGTCGGCAGACGAACGATTCGCCCGTACGTTCTCGTATCCGCCGGATCATGACCTGAGCAATCTCGCCCAAGACGTTGCCGAGTCGCGTATCCATCCCGATGACCACGCTTGGGTACAAGAGCGTGTCGCCCATTCCGTGCAGACCGGCGAGCCGTATAACGCCGAATATCGCGTCCGGCGCAGTGACGGCAGTTATCTGTGGGTGCTGGCCAGTGGCGGGTGCGAGTTTGACGAACACGGCAAACCGTTGCGCTTCCCCGGCGTACTGATCGACATTCATGAACGCAAGATTGCTGAAGAATCCCTGCTCAAATTTACCCGCAACCTCGAACAGCGCGTGGGCGAAGAGGTCGAGGCGCGGTTGGTGGCGGAAGAGCAGTTGCGCCAATCACAGAAGCTCGAAGCCATTGGCGGTCTCACCGGCGGCGTGGCTCACGACTTCAATAATCTGCTGCAAGTGATCGCCGGCAATCTGCATCTGCTCGCCCGCCACGAACCGAACAACGCCAACGTGCAGCGCCGGGTCAGCGCGTCGCTGGCGGCGGTCGAACGCGGTGCCAAGCTGTCCTCGCAGTTGCTCGCGTTTGCCCGGCGCCAGCCGTTGTCGCCGGCGGTGTGCAACCCGCAGCAGATTTTCGAAGGCGTTGGCGAATTGCTGCAACGGGCGCTGGGCGAAACCATTCAGATCGACGTGCAGTTGCCGCAGCAACCGTGGCACATCAACGTCGACCGCAATCAACTGGAAAATGCCATTCTCAACCTGGCGATCAACGCCCGTGATGCGATGAAGGGCGAGGGCACCATTGCGCTCAGCGCTGCCAATGTGCGACTCGAACGCGAGTTCTGTGCCGGTAAAGGCATCGTTCCCGGCGAATTTGTCCGCGTTGCGGTCAGTGACACCGGCGCGGGTATCCCGCCAGAGATCCTCGAGCAAGTATTCGAACCGTTTTTCACCACCAAGGCCGATGGCCAGGGCACCGGGCTGGGCCTGAGCATGGTGTTCGGCTTCGTCAAGCAGAGCGGCGGGCATGTCGAGATCACCAGCGCTTTGGGCGAGGGCACGCGGGTGCAGTTGTACTTCCCGCGCAGCCTGCGCCCGATGCTTGATGAGGCGCCCAATCTGCAAAGGCAGCAGAGCGGCGGCCACGAGACGATTCTGGTGGTCGAGGACAACGACGCCGTGCGTACTTCGGCGGTGGAATTGTTGCGCGAGGAGGGCTATCGCGTGTTGACCGCCGGCCACGGCGATGCGGCCATGCAAATGCTCCTCGAAGGTGTCGAGGTCGACCTGATTTTCACCGACGTGGTCATGCCGGGGCTGATCAAAAGCTCCGACCTGTTCGCCTGGGCCAAGGTGCAGACGCCGCCGGTGGCGGTGCTGTTCACCTCCGGGCACACCCGCGACATCATTTCGCGCAATCACCAGTTGAGCCCTGACACCCATTTGCTGAGCAAACCGTATAGCCCGGAAGCCATGTTGCAGATGATTCGGGTGGTGCTCGGTAGCTGAGCGTTGAACATTCCTTCACCAAGGCAGGTCGATGACTTCCAAACGCACCTCCAAAGCACCCACCGGCATGGTCCGGGTGCGCGGCGCCCGTGAACACAACCTGAAGAACGTCGATGTCGACATTCCTCGCGACGCGCTGGTGGTGTTCACCGGCGTGTCCGGTTCGGGCAAATCCTCGTTGGCCTTCTCGACCTTGTATGCCGAAGCCCAGCGCCGCTACTTCGAATCAGTGGCGCCGTATGCGCGACGGTTGATCGATCAGGTCGGCGTGCCGGATGTCGACTCCATCGAAGGCTTGCCGCCGGCCGTGGCCCTGCAACAGCAGCGCGGCACGCCGAGTACGCGCTCGTCGGTGGGCAGTGTGACGACGTTGTCGAGCCTGATCCGCATGCTTTATTCCCGCGCCGGCAGTTATCCGTCGGGGCAACCGATGTTGTATGCCGAGGACTTCTCGCCGAACACCCCGCAAGGCGCGTGCCCGGAGTGCCATGGCTTGGGGCGGGTGTATGAAGTCACCGAGGCGCTGATGGTGCCGGACCCGAACCTGACCATCCGCCAGCGCGCCGTGGCGTCCTGGCCGCTGGCTTGGCAGGGCCAGAACCTGCGCGACATCCTCGTGACCATGGGCATCGACGTCGACATCCCGTGGAAAAAGCTGCCGAAAAAGCAACGCGAGTGGATTCTCTTCACCGAAGAAACCCCGACCGTGCCGGTGTACGCCGGGCTGACCCCGGAAGAAACCCGCGTCGCCCTCAAACGCAAAATGGAGCCGAGTTATCAGGGCACCTTCACCGGCGCCCGCCGCTACATCCTGCACACCTTTACCCATTCGCAAAGTGCGCTGATGAAGAAGCGCGTTTCACAGTTCATGCTCGGCAGCCCTTGCCCGTTATGCGACGGCAAACGCCTCAAGCGTGAAGCGTTGTCGGTGACGTTTGCCGGGTATGACATCGGTGAGCTGTCGCAGATGCCTTTACTGCAAGTGGCCGAAGTATTACGGCCGGTGGCGGCGGCCAGTTACCTCGAACACGCAGAAGAAACCGGCGAGACCTTGAGCCACGCGCAAACCCGCGAGGCCCGTCAACAACGCGTGGCCCATGGTGCCAGCGGCCACGGCAGCGCGCCGGATGTGCGCCACACGCCAAATCTGTCGCTGGAAAAACGCCTGGCGGCGCAGCGTATTGCCGAGGATCTGCTGGAGCGGGTCAGCACCCTGACCGATCTGGGCCTCGGTTATCTGGCGCTGGAGCGCAGCACGCCAACCTTGTCGTCCGGTGAGCTGCAACGCTTGCGCCTGGCGACGCAACTGGGTTCGCAATTGTTCGGGGTGATCTACGTGCTCGACGAACCTTCCGCCGGTTTGCACCCGGCCGACGGCGAGGCGTTGTTCGAGGCCTTGCAGCGCTTGAAGGCTGACGGCAATACGCTGTTTGTGGTCGAACACGACGTGGAAACCATGCGCCGTGCTGACTGGCTGATCGACGTCGGCCCGGCGGCGGGCGAGCAGGGTGGGCAGGTGCTGTACAGCGGCCCGCCCGCCGGTCTTGCGGAGATCGAAGCGTCGCAGACGCGCGCCTACCTGTTTGCCGAAACACAGCGCCAGGCACGCACCGCGCGCAAACCGACGGCGTGGCTGAAACTCGAGGGCATCACCCGTAACAACCTGAACAATCTCAGCGCCGAATTTCCGCTGGGCTGCTTTACCTCGGTAACCGGCGTTTCCGGCTCCGGCAAGTCGAGTCTGGTCAGTCAGGCCTTGCTGGAACTGGTCGGCGCACAATTGGGCCGTCCCACGCTGGACAGTGAACCGGAAGAACTCAGCCTCGAAGATGACGCCCCGCAGGTCAGCAGCGGTCAGGTTACGTCCGGGCTGGAGTCGATCAAGCGACTGGTGCAGGTCGACCAGAAACCCATCGGCCGCACGCCACGCTCCAACCTGGCGACCTACACCGGGTTGTTCGACAATGTGCGCAAGCTCTACGCCGCGACCGACGCTGCGCGGGCCGCAGGTTATGACGCCGGGCAGTTTTCCTTCAACGTCGCCAAGGGCCGTTGCGCCACCTGCGAAGGTGAGGGGTTTGTCAGTGTTGAATTGTTGTTCATGCCCAGTGTGTATGCGCCGTGCCCGACCTGCCATGGCGCACGCTATAACCCGCAGACGCTGGCGATTCTCTGGGAGGGCCTGAGCATTGCGCAGGTGCTGCAATTGACCGTCGAGGAAGCGGTGACGGTGTTTGCCGGGCAACCGGGGATTCGTCGGTCACTGGAGGTGCTGCGCGATATTGGCCTGGGTTATCTGCGCCTCGGGCAACCGGCCACGGAACTGTCCGGCGGCGAAGCGCAGCGGATCAAACTGGCCACCGAGTTGCAGCGCAACCAGCGCGGCGCGACCTTGTATGTGCTCGATGAACCGACCACCGGGTTGCATCCGCGTGATGTCGACCGGCTGCTGGAACAGCTGGATACGCTGGTGACGGCGGGGCACACGGTGATTGTGGTCGAACACGAAATGCGCGTGGTGGCGCAAAGTGACTGGGTGATCGACATCGGCCCGGGGGCGGGGGATCAGGGCGGCAGGATTGTCGCTGCGGGCACACCGCAGAAGGTTGCGGCGAGCAAGAAGAGCCGGACGGCGCCGTTTCTGGCCCGGGCATTGAACCGATAGGTGGGTTGGCAGGCCTGACGTCTTCGTCGGAACGCCGCCCGGAGCAAGCGGTTGATCAGGCACCATCAAGGGTGCGGCGGACCTTGTCGAGCAGTTCGCTGATCTGGAACGGCTTGACCAGCATGTCCATGCCACTGCCCAGAAACACCTGGCGATTGATCGCTGTCTCCGCATACCCGGTCATGAACAGGATCGGCAGCCCCTCACGCCAGCCCCGCGCCACATCCGCCAATTCACGTCCACTCATGCGCGGCAGGCCCACGTCGGTCAGCAACAGGTTGATCGACGGATCATTCTGCAGGCGTTCCAGCGCTGTCTCGATATCCGCCGCCTGGGTGCAGCGATAACCGGCGTCTTCCAGTACTTCAGTGACAAACATGCGCACCGACGGCATGTCCTCGACAATCAGCACATGCTCACCGCTGCCTTGCGGATCGACCACCGGCGCGGGGATGTCGGCGCCTGTCGGGTCAGTGGTGGCCGGCAACATGATGGTCACTTCGGTGCCACGCCGCGCAACGCTGCGGATGTGCGCATCGCCGCCCGACTGACGGGCAAAACCATAGATTGTCGACAGTCCCAGCCCGGTGCCCTGGCCCAACGGTTTGGTGGTGAAAAACGGATCGAAGACCTTGTCGATGACGTTGTGCTCGATCCCTGTGCCGTCGTCACGCACCGACAGCGCCACGTAAGCGCCATCGGCCAGATTCGGGTCGCCATGGGAGTAAGCGGCGTACGTGCTGACCCAGATATTGCCGCCCACCGGCAGCGCATCGCGGGCGTTGATCACCAGATTCAGAACCGCACTTTCCAGTTGCACCGGGTCGACCAGGGCGATCGCCGGTTTGTTGGTCAGCTCAAGCTTGAGGCTGATGCGTTCACCGATGGTGCGCATCAGCAGTTCTTCCAGCGAACGTACGTGCTCGTTGATGTCCACCGGCCGCGTGTCCAAAGGCTGCTGGCGGGCAAAGGCCAGCAGGCGGTGGGTGAGCGACGCCGCGCTCATCGCCGAATTCAGCGCCGCTTCGCTATAAAACTGCACCTTGTCCAGGCGCTCGTCGGCGACCCGTTTCTGAATCAACTCCAGGCTGGTGATGATGCCGGTCAGCAGGTTGTTGAAGTCGTGAGCAATACCGCCCGTGAGCTTGCCCAGCGCATCCATTTTCTGCACTTGCAGCAACTGCGCCTCGGCGCGCACGCGTTCGGCGGTTTCCTTGGCCAGTTGCGTGGTGGTGTCGTCGAGGCGCGCCAGATGCGAGCGTTCGCGGTGGCGGTGCTCGGTAACGTCTTCGACGAAGACCAGACTCAGTTCGGGCGTGCGGTACGGGGAAATCTGCCATTCGGTCTCGCGAATCTCACCCTGCACACGCATGTTCAGCGTGCCTTTCCAGCGCTCGCCATCGACCAGACGCAGGCGCAGTTCATTGAGGATGGCGCTCTGGTCCTCGGCGAAGCATTCACGCAGGGCCAGTGGGTCTTGATTGTCGAGAATCAGTTGGGCGAAGGCATGGTTGCACTCATGCACCTTGAGGCTGGCATCGAGCACCGCGATCGGCGCCGACACATTGGCGAAAATCTCGCGAAACCGCGCCTCGCTTTCGCGCAGGGCATTTTCCGTGTCGCGCACCCGTAGCAACGTGCGCAGGGTGGCCAGCAGCACGTCGGGGTCGACCGGGTGAATCAGGTAGGCATCGGCGCCGGCGTTGAGGCCGGTGATGATATCGCCGGTCTGGATCGACGCCGCCGACACATGAATCACCGGCAGCAGCGCGGTGCGGCTGTCCGCGCGCAGAATCCGTACGATGTCGAAGCCGCTCATGTCCGGCAGATTGACGTCGAGGATCAACGCATCGAGCGCTTCACTGTCGATCAGCGCCAGCCCCTCGCCACCGGTGCCGGCCTCCAGCACCTCATAGCCGTGACGCTCCAGCCGTCGGCGCAAGGCGTAGCGGGTGGCGACGTTGTCGTCGACGATCAACAGGCGGATGTCACGTTTCATCGACGTTCTCCAGAGCGATCGCCAGCGGAATGATCACGTAGAAGGTCGAGCCGACCCCCGGCGCACTGTCCATCCCGACTTCACCGCCGAGCAGCGCGGCGAAGCGTTTACACAGTGACAGGCCCAGCCCGGTACCGCGCAGGCGTTTCTGCAACGGCGAGTCGACCTGGGAAAAGTCTTCGAACAATGCGCCATGCAGCTCGGCAGCGATACCTATTCCGGTGTCGCTGACGGCAAAGCGCACCTTGTCCGCCCCTTCGAGCCGCGCGGAAACCCGCACTTCGCCACGGGTGGTGAATTTCAGCGAGTTGGAAATGAAATTGCGCAGGATCTGCGCGAGTTTCTTGTCGTCGGTGTACAGGCGTGGCAAACCGACCGGTTCTTCGAAGATCAGATCGACCGCCGAGGCGTCGACGATCGGCCGAAACATCCCGCGCAGGGCGGAGAACAGGTCGAACATGTCGAACCACGCCGGGGAAATGCTGATGCGTCCGGCCTCGATCTTGGCCAGATCGAGCAGATCATCGACCATGTCGCTGAGTTCGCGCGCCGCCGTGCTGACGAAGGCCACTTGTTTGTGTTGCTCGGGACTGAGCGGGCCGTCGAGTTCATCGGCCAGCAGGCTGTTGATGCTCAGGATCGAACCCAGCGGCGTGCGGAATTCATGGCTCATGTACGACAGGAAACGGCTTTTCAGATCCGAGGCCTGGCGCAGTTCCTCAGCCTGTACATCGAGTTCGGCGTACAGCGCCAGCACGCCCTGATTGGTTTCATCGAGTTCTTCGCGCAGGGCCGCGGTTTCGCTCTGCAACTGCGCAATCAGCGCAGCCTGCTCGGCACTGCTCAGGATCGGCGACTCAGCCATGGGCGGCCTCCAGGGCAACGACCAGCACCGTTACATCGTCGCGCCCGCGACAGAAGTCGCGGTGCAGGACGCCGGCTATCACGGCGGGATGGCGGTGCACCAGACCGGGGTAGTCTTGAAGATTCCAACGGGACTGCAAGCCGTCGCTGTACATGATCAATAGATGTCCGTTCACGTGAGCATAGTCAAAGGGCCGGGCTTTCCTGTATTGCACGCCGACGATGCCCGGGTGCGAGGCGAGGCCACGGGATTTGTCGGCGTTGATCAGGCTGGCGCCGATGTTGCCGACACCGGCAAAGGTCAGGCTGTCGCGCCGCGCATCGAACCGGGCGAACGCGACAGCGCCGCCGCGAGTACCGATCATGTCGCGGTGCATGTCTTCCATCAGCATCACTGGCTCGGAAAAGGGTGTCAGGGCGAAGGTTTGCGCTCCGGCGCGGCCGGCGCGTTCGGCGTCTTCACCGTGACCGAGGCCGTCGATGATCAGCGCGCTGATGCTGCCGCTGTCATACGCCAGGTGCCAGACATCGCCGCACGCCGGATCGTTGTGCAACGAGTGCTGGCTGACCCCAAAACGCATGTCTGGCTCGCGATCCGTGCGTGGATAAAATCGGGCCAATAACACCGCGCCACGGGCATCGGCGTACACATCAAACACTTCGGCCTGGCGTGATATCGAGCCGAGGCCGATGCCTTGGGTACCGCCAGTAGAAAACCCGTCGGCCAGACAGGCCTCCAGATCAAACCCCTGCGCACGGTCAATGGCGAGCAATTCAATGCCAAAACCATTGGCGCGCGGCAGCACCCGCAGGTGCATTTCACCGTGGCTGGCGTGCTTGAGCACGTTGCTCGCCAGTTCCGTGGCGACCAGCGCCACGCGTCCGGCATCGCGTTCGTCAAAGCCATGACGTTCGGCCAGTTGTTGCGCCGTGCGCCGGGCGTGGCCGATCTGGCTGCTGTCCTCGATCAGTAAAACCTGGGTCATCGACCCGCTGATATTCATGTCCATCGGGTAATCGTTATGCGAGTGCCCTTGCCGGGCTCGGTGTCCAGTTCGAACTCTTCGACCAGGCGTTTTGCCCCGGTCAGGCCCAGGCCCATGCCGCTGCCGGAGGTCCAGCCGTCGGTCATCGCCAGTTTGATATCGGCAATGCCCGGGCCTTCGTCGCGGAAGGTCAAGCGCAGACCGACCTTGTGATCCTCATCGAGGATCTGCCAGTCCATGTCGCCGCCGCCACCGTAAACCATGGTGTTACGCGCCAGTTCGCTGACCGCTGTGACCATTTTGGTCAGGTCGATCAGGCGCATCCCGCATTCGGTGGCCAGTTTGCGGGCGGTCTGGCGCGCGAGCACGACATCCTGCTCGATGTGGATGGGTTGAGTACCGCTGCTGCGTACGGTCATTGCCGGTCTACTCGTTCCTGCAGCAGTTTCATCCCGCGCTCGACATTCAGTGCCGTGCTGACACCGGGCAGGGTCAGGCCGAGTTCGACCAGGGTGATCGCCACGGCCGGCTGCATGCCGACCAGCATGGTTTCGGCGTCCATGATTTTCGACAGGCCGGAGATCGTGCTGATCATCCGGCCAATGAACGAGTCGACCATGTCCAGCGCCGAGATGTCGATCAACACCCCGCGCGCCGAAGTTTTGCTGATGCGCTCGGACAAGTCGTCCTGCAAGGTGAGGGCGAGTTGGTCATGCATGTCGACCTGAATGGTCACCAGCAGGAACTTGCCCATTTGAAGAATCGGAATTCTTTCCATGGGTTCAGACCGCTTTGCCGATGCTGATGCCCAGGCGGGTCAGGGCCAGTTTCAACGCATCCGCCAGATTGGCTTTGGTGACCACGCCTTGCAGGTCGAGGCCGAGGTGAACGATGGTTTGCGCAATTTGCGGGCGCACGCCGCTGATGATGCAGTCGGCGCCCATCAGGCGGATCGCGGTCACGGTTTTCAGCAGGTGCTGGGCAACCAGGGTGTCGACGGTCGGTACGCCGGTAATGTCGATGATGGCGATTTCCGAGCCGGTGTCGACGATGCGCTGCAGCAGCGATTCCATCACCACTTGCGTGCGCTGCGAGTCGAGGGTGCCGATCATCGGTAGCGCCAGGACGCCGTCCCACAGCTTGACCACCGGGGTCGACAGCTCCAGCAGTTCTTCCTGTTGACGCTTGATCACCGCTTCGCGGGATTTCTGAAAGGTGCGGATGGTGTGCATGCCGAACGCGTCCAGCAGTTCGGACACTTCCCAGAGTTGTTCGGCGAGCAGCGCCGGCTGGTCGTGGTAATGGTTCTGGAGCAGGTTAAACAGCGGGCCTTTGAGGGCGAAGATGAAACTCGCGGTCTGCTGCGAATCCTGGCCGAGCAGGGCGCGGCTGTGGGAGAGCTTTTCGAGGAACTGGCGGGTGGCTTCCCAACCCGGTGCGGCGATGTTGGTGCCGTTGTCGTTCTCGATGCCACTGACCACCAGTTGCAGGAATTCGGTGGTTTGTTGCTGCAGATCGTGATCTTTCAGATTGCGCGTGGCGCCGCTGGCTTGCAGGCCATTGATCCATTCGCCCAGCAGTTGTGCTTGTTTGTTTTTCATCGCATCGAGTGTGCTGTTCTGCAGTGCTGCCATGTGCCTGTTGCTCCGTCGCGAATTGGGGGGCGGTCGTGAAAATGATCGCCGCGAAGTGATCGACATTTGCCGTTCGAAATAGTTGTTCGTTCGCGCACGTATATTTTTGCTCTGGCGCAAGGAACGTCCCGGTAACTCTAGTCGGCGTGGCCGGGCGCGGCGAAGTTTTGAACGTTGGCGCGGGGCAGGCTTCGAATCTTTGACACCCGGCGGATGTGCGCCGGGGGTGTTTGACCAACGAGGTGGCCATGAACGAGCAAACGAAGCAGAGCCAATCTGGCGAACCGATCAATCGCAATGATCCGGCGATCGACCCGCAGGTGCCGGGGCAACTAGCGCCGACGCAGCAGCAGGGCGAGGATGGTCAGGCGCAGAGTGGCGATCCGGCGGTGGATCAGAAGAACAGGCATACGGACAACGACAACGAGTTCAGCCCGGGCTTCGAACCGCAGCCGGATCGGGCGAAACCGGGGGAGGAGACGGATGCCGATATTGATACGGATGGGGGTTGATTTCGGCGGATATGACAAGGCCGCATCTATTGGATGCGGTCTTTTTTTCGCTGGAGTCTGGTGGTGTGGCTGAGATCGATCCCCCTCACCCCAACCCTCTCCCCCAGGAGGGAGAGGGGGAAGGGAGCCGATCTCGGTGCTTTTCAAAAATCAGGTTCAACTCGAGATTTCAAGTCGGTGTAACTTGAACATCCAACCCGCCCGAATCCCTCTCCTCAGAGGGGGAAAGGGAGCTGATCTCAGTGCCTTTCAAAAGCTCAGTTCAACTTGAGATTTCATATGGGCGGCTGTTCAGAGCCTGAGTTCGACGCAAGACTTTCAGGTCGGCGTAACTTGAACATCCACCTCGGTCGGCTCCCTCTCCCTCCGGGAGAGGGCTGGGGTGAGGGTAAGGCTTTTTACTTGCTCGGATGTTTGGCCTGCAGTTCTTTAGCGGCGGCGAGGTGTTTTTCCAGCGCCGGCAGCATTTTCTGCGCAAACGCTTTCAGTTCAGTCGCGCCTTTGACCTTGTCATCGGTCACGGTATTGGCTTGCTTCTTGAACAGCTCAATAGTCTCTTCGTGCGCCTTCACCTGATTGTTGGCGTACGCCGCGTCGAAAGATTCATCACGCACTTCAAGGATTTTTTCCTTGGCCTGCTTGACCAATGTTGTTGTGTCCGGGACTTCGATATCGTTGGCCTTGGCAATAGTCGCCAGCTCATCATTGGCCTTGCCATGGTCGGTGATCATCATATTGGCAAACGCCTTGATATCAGCCGATTGGCTCTTTTCCAAGGCCAGACGACTGGTTTCGATTTCGGCAATGCCACCGGCCGCAGCGTTATCGACAAAGTCATTGTCAGTCGCAGCAAACGCGCTGCCCATGCCGCTGCTCAAAGCGACAGCCAAAACCAGATGACGCAGGTTGAATCCGTCCATTGGTGTATCTCCACGCAGTTATTGTTGGTGTTAACCAATGGAGGCAATGCGGTGAATAAAGGTTTGATCGCATTTGCGACAGGGCGACGAACGGGCACCGCTGGTCTGACAGGTGGTCGACAGAACCCTTCAACCGAGGCCATTCTGATAACTGGCCAGCGCAATCGGTCGCGCTGGCCAGCCGATCAACTGACGGAGGTGTTCCATGCCGGTTCCCCATGACCTGTTTCAGGACTTGAGTTGCACGAAGGAAGAGATCCAGCAAAAACGCACCCAGGATCCACGATTGGATTCACTGATCAACAAGTATTCCCAAGCCGACGCCGATGTGGTCAAAGCCGAAACGGCCACTTCAGATGCCCCCACCGATGACGCATTGAAAAAGCTCAAAGAGAAACGCCTGAAGGTCAAAGACGAAATCGTCAGCCATTTGCAGGCTCCGTCCTGATCCGCCGACCTGCGGTCGCGGATTGACGGGAACGACAGCCACGAGCGGCACCTCGAATGTACAGAGTCTTCCATCCGACTCATTGCGAGGTGCCTTATGAACGATCCCAAATTCCCCAGTGAAGAGCAGGGCGCATTCGACCCGGTTCCCACGCATCCCGAACCCAACAGCCCGGCGCATACCACGGCCAATCCCGAAGAGCCGGATGAGGATCTGCCTGAAGACGAAGATCCGGACAAGTTCGACAAGTCCAGCAACTGACAGACCGCCTGCGTCGGAACGCCGGCCGGAGCAGGCTCGCTCCCACAGTAGATATCTGTTGGCCACAAATGCTGTGACCAGCAAATAACCCTGTGGGAGCGAGCCTGCTCGCGAAGACTTCAGCCCCTTCACCACAAAACTTTCAGGCTCACTTCAGGGCCGCATCCAACGGCATCCGCGCCATATGTGTGGCCTTCAACGAGCCAAAATACAACCACGCCCCATACTCACGCACCGTGGTAATCGGCGAATAATTGCCACTGCTCGCGTCCTGCAAATTGGCAATCACCTTGCCCTCCAGATCCAGCCCCAGCACAAACCCGCGCTTCTCCACCGGCTTAGGCAAAACCGTCAACGCCCGCACGATCATCTTGCGCACGAACGGATGCCCGGCGGTGCCATCAAGCAGAGTATTGCGCGGCGCGTACAACGCCACCCAGAACCGGTTACTGCCATTGAACGCGAGGTTATCCGGCAGCCCCGGCAGGTTGTCGATAAACACATCGTGAGTGCCGGCTTTCGACCCGGTCAGCCAGTAACGGCTGATGCGATAAGCGCCGGTTTCATTGACCAGCACATAGGCGTCGTCGGGGCCGAGGGTCACGCCGTTGGCGAACTGCAGTTTGTCCAGCAGCACACTGGTTTTACCGCTCTGAAAGTCGTAGCGCAGCAGACGTCCGTCACCGCCGTGCTCGATGATTGCCTCGCCGTCATGGCCATAACCCCAGCGACTGGAAGCATCACTGAAATAGGCGTAGTGCCCGGACTTGTCGATGGCCACGTCATCGGTGAAACCGAACGCCAGACCATTGGCCTCCGTGGTCAAAGGGATCAACTGACCTTGCGCATCAAGGGACAGCAAACCCTTCACCCCGTCGGCAATCACCAGCAAGCCGTTCGGGTGCCGGGCCAGGCCCAGCGGACGGCCACCGGTGTCGGCGAGTACTTTGCGTTGCTGGCCGTCGAGGCTGGTACGGATCAGTCGGCCGTCGTGCAGCCCGGTGATCAGGAAATCACTCTCCAGCAGCAAGGCTTCCGGCCCTTCGATGTCGCTCGGCCCGACCTGCGCTGCGGCTTTGAGTTTCTGATTCTCGGCGTAAATGCCTTCTGTCAGCGAAGGTGCTGGAGGCGGCGTCCAGGCCACGGGTTCGACTTTGGTCGGCATCAACAATAAAAACGCGATGACGATGAGGATCAGCAGCAACAACAGATGCCGTAGCTTCACGCGCTGGCCCTCGCCGAGGCCAGGTACTGGGCGGCCATGTCGCGCAGCGCCAGCATCGATGCGGCGGATTCGCGCTCGATGCGGCGTTTCAGCAGCAGGTGATTGGCGATGCGCATGCCCAGACCGCCGAAGCGATAATCCAGCGTGCGCACAAATCGCGTGCCGCTGCCTTCCGCGCTGCATTCATAGGTCAGCAGCAGCGATAAGCCATGATCGCCCTGCGCCCGCGCGCACCAGCGTCGGCCGGGCAAATACTCGGTGACTTCCCAGCTCAAATGGCCTTCGCGGCCGCCGGCATGAATGTCCTCTTCAAAGCGCGCGCCGGCGTGCAACGGGCCGTGTGGGCCGTCGATTTTCAGCGACGAGGGGTGCCACTCCGGCCAGCGCCCGACACTGGCGGCATAGGCAAGTACGGCAATCGGGTCGCCAGCGATATCAATGCTGTGCTGCATGCGGGTCATGGGCATTTTCGAATGGCTCAAAGGGGTGGTTTCCGGCTCCCGGTAAAGGGTACCGAACAGGTAGTCCATCAGCGGCAGGACGATGTTGAAATTGCGCTCCTGCATGCGCTCGCGGCGGTGATGCAACTCGTGCAGGCGGCGCATCTGGCGGATCCATGGCAGGCGTGCCAGAGGGTTGTCTGCCGGCAAATGCTCGCAGGCATGGAACACTTCGTAAGTCAGATAACCCAGCACCATGCAACCGCCGAACAACCCGGCAACGTTGGCGTTTACCTGTGCCAATAGCCACCACAACGGTACGGTGATCACTAGCGTATGAAGCACAATCAGCCAGGCGGGGAACAGAATCACCCGCCAGTCACGCGCACTGTCGTAGGTCATATGGCCGGGGGTGAAGAAGCTGTGATGATCGCCGGCATGCCGGGCGTAGAACATTTTCGCGAAGGCTTTTTTGTGGTGGCCGAGATGGCGATGGACCATGTACACGCCGAAATTGAACAGCAGCAGGGTCAACGGCACCGTCAGCCATTCCAGCAGGCTGACCTGCCGCACGCTGCCCCAGAACGCAGCGATGGCCAGCACGCCGAACAGCAGCACGAAGGCACCGTGCAGCCACGGGTTGTACAGCGGGTGAATGGCCGCGCGGTAGCGGCTGCGAAATGCCTCGGTGGTCTGCCTCACTGCATCACCTGCGGGATTGTTGTTATACCCGGCAGATTAGCCGATCCGGCCGTTTGTGCAGGCCGGACCTCGGTGTCACATGTGCCATGCTCCGGTACGAAGCTGCCGCTTCAGCTCAGCGGGTTCCAGCGTTGCGACCAGTCGTCATCGGTGCGGATCACTTCGCGCAGTAGATGGAAGGCTTGTTGCAGCGTTGCCGAATCGCGGTCGCGTGAGTAGACCAGGTAAGTCGGGTAGCCGAATTCCGGGGCTTTGGTCACTGCTTCCAGGGCGCCGCTTTCCAGATACGTGCGTACCACACGGGTGCGGAAGTAGCCGCTGCCACCGTGTTCGAGAATGTATTGCAGGGCCAGTGGGCCGAGGTTGAAACTCAGCGCCGCTTTGGCTTTTTCCGGCAGGGCGGCGTCATGCTGGCGGCGGAAGTCCGGGCCCCAGTCGATGTAGACGTAGGGATCGGGGCGCTCGGGCGCGCGCACCAGAATCAGTTTTTCTTCCAGCACTTGCTCGACCTGCAAGCCCGGCCAGTATTCCGGCTGATAGACCAGCGCCGCGTCGAGCACACCCAGTTCGAGCTGGCGCAGCAGGTTTTCGCCGTCGCGGATTTCCATGCGCAGGGCATGCCCGGGAATCTTTTCGCGCAGCTCCGCCGCCCAACTGAGCATCAACGGGTTGCACAGGCTGACTTCGCCACCGATGTGCAGCACGTTGTGATAACCCTCGGGCAGCGGCAGATCGCGGCGCGCGGCTTCCCAGGTCTGCACCAGTTGATTGGCGTAGACCACGAAGGCCTCGCCATTGGGCGTCAGTTTGGCCCCGGCGCGGTTGCGCACGAACAGTGTGCTGCCCAGCTGACTTTCGAGTTTCTGCACCCGGGCGGTGATCGCCGTTTGCGTGACGAACAGCTTCTGCGCGGCCGCGGCGAGGCTGCCGTGGCGGACGATTTCCAGGAAGGTGCGAGCGAGATCGATGTCCATGGGCGGGCCGGTGTTTGAGGTGTCGGGCATTGTAAAGGCAAAAGCCCCTCATCGGATCGCCGCCCGCCTAACCCTCTCCCGGAGGGAGAGGGGACTGATTGGGGGATATTGAAGAAATGCACCGACTTGAACGATCAGCGTTGAATCCATAATCGACACGTTTTTTCAGGTCGATGCAGGGCGCCAGACACCTCGGTCAGTTCCCTCTCCTTGGGGAGAGGGCTAGGGTGAGGGGAAAGCAGTCACCGCCAAAATCAACTGGCCAACTCGCTCAAACGCACCCGCGCCCACTCCTCAATCAACCGCGCCGGCGTGCCGCACACCTTGCGCTTGTAGACAAAATTTCGGCACTTCTCGGCAAACTGATTGCGGTTGTAGAGCATGTCTTCCTGCATCTCCTGCAACTCGGTTTCGCGGCACTGCTGGATCAACACCTGATCAACACGCGCCTTGCGCTCGCGCACCGCAGCATAAGTCGGATCGCTCACCACGCCGTTGGCCCGTTGCAGCAACCACAGGGAAAACTCGTC
The DNA here is from genome assembly GCF_059429415.1 of Pseudomonas sp. CH61. Lineage (NCBI taxonomy): Bacteria > Pseudomonadati > Pseudomonadota > Gammaproteobacteria > Pseudomonadales > Pseudomonadaceae > Pseudomonas > Pseudomonas sp. CH61. The sequence goes on from NZ_CM182098.1 coordinate 2,086,795, forward strand.
CGGGCAGCGCGGGCCGATTTCCTGAACCATGCCCAGTTGCCACGCCTGCACCGCGCTCACCGGCAGACAGGCCTGGGTCAATTGCTCGGCCATGGCCGGGCCGACGGCGCGGGGCAGGCTGTAAGTCCAGTATTCGGAGCCATACAAACCCATGCTCTTGTAATGCGGATTGAGCACGACATCGGCTCGGGCAAAGACAATGTCGGCCGCCAGTGCGAGCATCACGCCACCGGCGCCGGCGTTGCCAGTAACGCCGCTGACCACCAGTTGCCGGGCCGTCAGCAGTTCTGCGCAGACATCGTCGATCGCCTGAATATTCGCCCAGGCTTCGGCGCCCGGATCCTGCGCCGCCTGAATCACGTTCAAATGCACACCGTTAGAAAAGCTGCCGCGCCCGCCCTTGATCAGCAGCACCTGCGTATCACGGGATTTGGCCCAGCGCAGCGCGGCGACCATGCGCTGGCATTGCTCGGTGCTCATGGCGCCGTTGTAGAACTCAAAGGTCAGCTCGCCGACGATGCCGGATTCGCGATACCGCAGCGGTTGATACGCTTCGTCACTGAACGGCTGCGTGGCAATCGACCAGTCCAGCACCGGCACATCGTCCAGTTGCCCGGCCAACAGGTGCCGCGCCGGTTGCTTGAAGGTTTCCTCGCCGGGTTGCGGTTTGCGTCGCAGTGCGCCGATCCACAGGCTTTGATCTCCGGCCGCGACCAGTACGGCATCGTCATGCACCGCGAGAATTTCGCCGGGCACGCCGCTGCGCGAATCGAGGTGTGCGTCGTAAACGTAATACTGACCGCCGGCCAGGCTCGCCAGCACACCGGGCTGGCCGTCGGCGGCATCGATGCAGCGTTTGATGAAGCGCGCGCAGTCGTGCCAGCTGAAACTGCGGTCGACCTGCTTCATGTTCGGCTGCAAGCGCCCACGCACTTTCGCATTGGCATAGTCGAGGGCAACCGGTTCAAAACCTTCGATGAATTTCTCCACCACTTCGCGTATGCAGCGAATCGCCGCGTCACTGACCCGGCCGTTATACAGCTCGGATTTGCGCAGGCCCGCCGGCAGGTTGAATTCACAAGTGGCCCACACTGGCCCGGCGTCCATTTCCTCGACCGCTTGCAACGCGGTGACGCCCCAGTTCGGCAGTTCGTTGGTAATCGCCCAATCGAGGGCGCTGGCGCCGCGATCGCCGACGATACCCGGATGGATGATCACCACCGGCCGTTCGGTATTGCTCCACAGCGCCTGCGGTACGCGGTCTTTGAGGAACGGGCAAATCACCAGATCCGCGCCGCTGCGTTCGATCTGCTCGCACACCGCTTGTTCATCGGTAAACAGCACGACGCTGGGTGAGTGCCCGGCCTCGCGCAGTTCCAGCCAGGCACGTTGGGTCAGGCCGTTGAAGGCCGATGACAGCAGAATGATGTTGAGTGGTCGCATGCTTGCTCTTCCTTGAGTGAGTTCAGCCTCGGGCTCTCGGTGAGCCGTCCCTGGCTTTCGATGGAGCCGCGAGATTAATCAGTGGCCGGCCACGCGCCAGTGACCGAGGTCAACGTTGTGTCAGCCAATGTTTCTGCGGCGACGAAGCGGCTTATGCTCAATGGTTTGCTTGTGCTGATTTTTTATTACTTCAAATGTCTTCGAGGCTATTGCACAGTCGCGCCTGATCAGAGCCGGACGATCCCGGCAGAACGATGGTTTTTCGCAGCGGGTGGGACCCGTTTCAGGGAGCAAGGCATGGGTGGGTACAACCCGCATTACCAGATCATCGGGCAGATGTTCCAAAAGGACTATCGCTGGCTGTGTGCTGCCGTTGGCCGCACGCTGGGTTGCCCGCACAGTGCGCAGGACATCGCTTCGGAAACCTTTCTGCGGGTGCTGGCACTGCCTGACCCCACGGCCATTCGCGAGCCACGCGCGCTGCTCACCACCATCGCCCGGCGGCTGGTGTACGAAGGCTGGCGCCGTCAGGACCTTGAGCGCGCCTATCTGGAAAGTCTGGCGCTGGCGCCCGAACCGGTGCATCCGTCTCCGGAAGAGCGGGCGCTGGTGATCGAAGCGTTGCTGGCAGTTGATCGCTTGCTCAACGGGCTGTCGGCCAAGGCCAAAGCGGCGTTTCTCTACCATCAACTCGACGGTTTGACCTACAGCGAGATCGGCGAGCGCCTCGGGGTGTCCACCAGCCGCGTGCAGCAATACATGGTCGAAGCGTTCAAGCGTTGCTATCAGGCAATGCAGGCATGAGGCCGGACGACGCGGTGATCGACGAGGCGGCGCAATGGCTGGCGTTGCTGCAGTCGGGCGAGGCGGGCATGGCTGAGCGGGCCGCGTTTGAGGCCTGGCGGGTTGCCGATCCTAGGCATCAGCAGGTCATCGAACAGATGGGCGGCGGCCTGAATTTGCTGCGCAGCCCGAGCTTGCGCAACGTGCCGCGTAATAGCCTGCTGCACAGTCTCAATGCGCCGTCGAGTCGTCGACGCTTTATCAGCGGCAGTTTGAGTGTGCTGGGTGTTGCGCTGTTAGCCGGATTACTCGGACGGCGCTACGGCTGGCTGCCGGAGGCGGGGGAGTTGTCGACTGGGACCGGTGAACGACGTGACTTCACCTTGGCCGACGGCAGTGCGCTGACCCTGAATGCGCGCAGTCGTGTGGTGCCGTTGTTCGATGGCCAGCAACGCTTGCTCGCGTTGCGCAGTGGCGAGTTGCTGGTCGACGTGGCAAAAGAACCGACGCGGCCCTTCGTGGTCGAGACCGAACATGGGCGCATGCGGGCGCTGGGGACGAAGTTTGTCGTGCAGTACAGCGAAGATACGACGCGTTTGGTGATGCTCCATTCGCAGGTCGAAGTGGTTACGGCGGGTGGCGAGCGGCAAGTGGTGCAGGCCGGAGAAAGTCTGTTATTCAACGGCGCTGGAGTGCTGTCGCTGGAACGCAGCACCGGTCAGGAAAGTGCCTGGGTGCAAGGTCGCCTGGAAGTGCGTGACCGGCCGTTGTACGAAGTCATCGACAGCCTGCGTCGCTACCGTCGCGGCATCTTGCATCTGAGTCCGGAAGTCGCCGACCTGCGCCTCAGCGGCCTCTATCCGCTCGACGACAGCGATCGTACGTTGCAACTGCTGGAACGCTCGCTGCCGATCCGCGTGACCTGGCACACCCCGTACTGGGTCAGCATCGACGTGCGGTTATAAACCCATAACTTCTTGGCCTAATCGCCGCCCTATAAAAAGCGCCGGCCCGCTGCTCATTCCCTGCAGATGCCTTCAACAGGGAAACCCTTCGATGTTCTCGATCAAACAACAATTACCTCGATTGACCCTCGCCGCTGCGTTGGCGATGGGCATCAGTCCATGGGCGGCGGTTGCCCAGGAACCTGCTGCAGCGGTGTTTACCTTCGACATCGCCAGCGGACCGCTCGACGAAGTGCTGCTGGGAATCTCGCGGCAGAGCGGTGTACCGATTTCCTTTAGTCAGGAGCTGGTGCAGGGCAAACGCAGCGCGGCGGTGCGCGGTGCGTTGGGCGGCCGCCAGGCGGTAGAAAAAGCCTTGCTCGGCAGCGACCTGCAAGTCGAGCAAAGCGCTCAGGGCCTGACCGTTCGCGCAGCCGATGCGCCGGCGAAAGTCACTGCCGTGGCACCGGTCACCAGCGCCGATTACCGCATGGAAAAAGTCACCGTCACTGGCTCACGCATCGCCCGCGCGCAGAGCGATGGTGCCACGCCGGTCAACGTCATCACCCACGAGGAAATGGAGGCGCGCGGCTACAAAAACGTCTACGACGCCCTCGCGACGCAGACGCAAAACACCGGCATGACCCAAGGCGAAGATTACGGCAACACCTGGCAACCGGCGGCCAGCGCGCTCAACCTGCGCGGCCTCGGCCCGAACCATACGCTGGTGTTGATCAATGGCCGTCGCGTCGCCGACTACCCGACGCCGTACGACGGCAAGGTCAACTTCACCAACCTGGCGAACATTCCGTCGGCGGTCATCGAACGCATCGAAATCCTCAGCAGCGGCGCCTCGGCGATTTACGGTTCGGACGCGATCGCCGGGGTGGTCAACATCATCCTCAAGGACAAGATCAACGGCGTCGACGTCAACCTCAAGGGCGGCACCAGTGAGCGCGGCGGCGGTGACAACCAGCGTTTGCAGATCAGCGGCGGCGGCAGTTGGGGGGATTTTGACGGTTTGTTCGGTCTGGAACTGACCAACCGCGATCCGATCTGGGCCGATGACCGTGGCTTTATGCAAAACGGCCCGCTGGCGGACGTCGGTTACCGCCGCGACCTGAGCAACAGTCGTTATCTGGGACCGGGTTGCGGTGCTTATCAGGGCACCTTCGACAACAAACTGGTCAACAGCGGCGGGCGCTGCCGCACCGATCAGATGTACAACGATTACTGGACCGTGCAGACCCAGAAGGAAAACTACGACGGCTACACCCGTGGCACCTGGCATTTCAGCGACAGCGGCCAGGTCTTCGCCGATTTGATGTACGGCCTCGACCATATCCAGAACAACACGCGCGGGCCGACCTTCACCTCGCCGGATTTCATCAATCAGAACAGCGGCAATCTGGAGCGCTGGTATCGACGCTTCGGTGAAGAGGAAATCGGTGGCCGGACCAGCAACAACAGCAAGTGGCGCGACACCTCGTGGACCGGCACCCTGGGGCTCTCGGACAAGATCGCCGACACCGGCTGGAGTTACGATCTGGCAGCCAATCGCTCGGAATATCGCAGCGTCAGGACCACGCGCTACACGCCACTGGCATCGATTCAGGATTTCTACCTCGGCCCGCAACTCGGTGTCAGCGGCGGTTATCCGGTGTTCGCCCCGGATGCCTCTAGGCTGGACCGGCCGCTAACGCCGCAGGAGTGGCAGCAGTTTCGCGGCAACCTGACCCAGAGCAGCAAATCGGTGTCGACCAGTTACAACGCTTCGGTCAACGGTGATCTGTTCGACTTGCCGGCCGGCCCGGTGGGTTTCGCCGGTGTGCTGGAGGCGGGCAAGCAGGAGTATCGCGTTGACCCGGACGATGGCCTCAACGACGGCACGTTTTACGGCGTAAGCCCACAACAAAGTTCCGGGGGCTCGCGCAAGCGCTATGCGGCGGGTGGCGAGTTCAGCATTCCGGTCACCGACACGTTGTTGGCGACTGCCGCCGGGCGCTGGGACCAATACAAATTCAGCGGCCGCACCGAGCAGCAGAAAACCTACAACCTCGGGCTTGAGTGGCGCCCGGTCACCAGCCTGTTGCTGCGCGGCAGTTACGGCACCAGTTTCCGTGCGCCGGACCTGAATTACATCTACCAGTCCGACAGCAACGGCTACTACCCGGCGCAGATCGATTACTACGGTTGCAGCCAGGGCGTGGAGGGTGCCTGTGATCGTGGGCGAGTCGACTACACCCAGAGCGGCACCGCGAATCTGGAGTCTGAACGCGGCAAATCGTGGACCTACGGGTTTGTCTGGTCGCCGTCGCGCAACTTCGATTTCTCCACGGATTTCTGGCGCGTCGAGATCGATGATCTGCTGACCACCGTCGATGAAAACCGCTTGCTGCAACAAGAGAACGAGTGCCGCAACGGTACGCAGGACATCAATTCGGCCAATTGCCAGTCGACCCTGGCGCGCATCGATCGCAACGCCGGCAATGCCGCAGTCGATCCCAACCAGCTGAATCGCGTGCGGGTCAATGCGATCAACGCCGCCAGCGAGCGGGTCAGTGGTCTGGATTTCAAGAGCAATATCCGCTGGGGTGCCGGGCAGTACGGCGCGTTCAGTTCGGCGCTGGGCTACACCTTGGTGCTGTCGCATTACTACAAGGAGTCGGAAGAAGCACCGACGCAAGACTGGCGCACCTCACGCACCAACTACGACTGGCGCAGCAAGGTCAACGCCAGCCTGACCTGGGATTACCAGAAGGCCACGGCGACGCTGATGGGCATTCGTTACGGTTCGGTCACCAACGGTGCAGGAGACGGGCGCCTGTCGCCGTGGACGGTGTTCAACGCCAGTGCGCGTTACAAACTCAATGATCGGGCAAGTGTCGGGCTGACCGTGAACAACGTGCTCAATCAGGTCAAACACGATGATTCGGCGGGGTGGCCGTATTACCCGACCGGCAACTATGACCCGTACGGCCGGCAATGGTGGCTCGATGTGAGTTATCACTTCGGCGGCTGAGGGCAGGCATCTCGCGTTTACGTCCTACGGAAAATGGCAGGTTTTGCGATAAGCAGGGGATATTTCCGACGACCTTTTCAGGTTGGTCGTCGGAAGCGCGATCTATAGCATTGGATCTGACATTGAAGTCGCTGAGCAGCTTGAGCGCTCAGGCTCCCGGATAAAGGATCAATTATGCGTACCCCACTCATTGAGCATGAAACCTCTGTTTATTCCCTGCGCAACTTCTGGATCGACGATCGCGCCAGATGCCCCATGGAGGATGTCGCGATGCCCCAAGCAAAAGTGCCCCGGCTGACGGGGCTGAAGAAGGTCGCGGGCAAGCCTGTCGATCTGCTCGTGAACGGCCAGGACCTCGGTGACGACGCCATGCTGATTGTCCGCCTTACCGAGGAGGGCTTTGAGCTGAGCGACGTCGTCAACATGCTTTCGACTTCCGAAATGTACCTGCGCGAAGACATGGTCAAACGCATCACCGGCAGGTCTGTCAGAACCGTGCAGCGGCTGCTGAAGGAAGGCAAATCGATACGGCTTGACGCGCAGCAGAGTGTTGTCGCCTACCAATATGCGCTGGTGCTGGAGATGGCCACTCGTGCATTCGGGGGGCTGTCACAGGCGGAAATATGGATGCAGAAGTCCACCCCTTACCTTAACGGCTACGTGCCGTTGGAGTTGACCCACCATCCGCTCGGTTTCCAGATGGTCGAGCAGTACTTGTGTCGGGTTCTGTACGGGGGTTACCCATGAATCCCTTGCCCTGGGAAGGGCACTGGTATGGCTGGCGCCTTGATCAGGAGGCCTACGGAGAGACATGGGACAGCGGGATGGGTTCAAAACTGAAGGGCGGTCGATGGAATGCGCCTGGCCGGCGAGTCGTCTATGCATCTGTTGACCCGTCCTCGGCCATTCTGGAGGTGGCGGCCAATAATAGTTTTGATGCACTGGACAGAGAGCCATATGTGCTGACGTGCTTTGAAGTCATCCGCGATGCACGGGTCAAAGTCGTTCAGCCTGAAGAGGTACCGAATCCTTACTGGTTGAGTCCCGCGTGGCCGTCGCCCAATCAACAGCGGTTTGCCGACGCTTTACTGGATGAGCATCCGTTTGTCCTGATTCCCTCGGCGGCAACCCGCCACTCGTGGAATCTGCTGGTGAGCTGCGACCTCGCAGCGGGGCAGTTCAAAATGGTCTCTCAAGAACGTTTTGGCCTGGATACACGGTTGCTGAGGGAGATGGCATCGGCTTGATAGGGAGGCATGGCATTCTTTGCATAACCTCAGCACCCAACAGTCTAAGTCGCCCTCTATAAATCCTTATTCGTCATTGCACATCCCTGCATAAACCAAAACGCAGGGATGGCTGTTCATGATTCAGTTTTCACCCGTCAAATCACCTTTGAGCCTGGCCTTGCTGCTGGCAATCAACACGCTGCCGGCCATTGCCGCTGACAGCACGGCAACCGAACCGACCACTCAACTGCAGCGTGTCGAAGTCACGGGGACGGCAATCCGCCGGGTCGATGCAGAAACGGCGGTGCCGGTGACCATCCTGCGCGTCGAAGAGTTGCGCGAGCAGGGCGTCACCACCACCGAAGAGCTGGTCAGTCGCATTTCTGCCAACCAGTCTTCGGTCGGCTCCGGGCGTTCGGTTGGGTCAAGCAGTGGCGGTGCGTCTTATGCGGATCTGCGCGGCATCGGCGCCAACAAAACCCTGGTGCTGCTCAACGGTCGGCGCCTGAGCAACAACGCCACCAACGCGATCAACGGCTCCGGTGTCGATCTCAACACCATTCCGTTCGCCGCCATTGACCGTGTTGAAGTGCTGCGCGATGGCGCCTCGGCGCTGTATGGCACCGATGCGATTGGCGGGGTGATCAACTTCATCACCAAGACCAGCCTCACCGAAGGGCAGATCAGCACCAACTACGACACGCCAACCCATTCGGGGGGCGGTGAAAGCCGCAACTTCAGCGGCAGTTGGGGCTTCGGTGATTTGCAGGAGGATCGTTTCAACGTGTTTGGTGTGGTCAGTTACGACAAGCAGCAACGCTTGGCCGCTGAAGACCGCGGTTACACCTACAACTATCAGCCCAACCGCGGACTTGATTACACCTCAGGCACCGCCTCGCCGGCCAACTGGAGTCAGGGCAGTAACGCCACCAACCCTTTGGCCGGTTCTGGCTGCAACGCACCGGGTTTGCTGGCGCGCAACGGCATCTGCCGGCAGAGCCTGTGGAACTACCTCGATCTGGTGCCGGAAACGGAGAAGACTTCGGCTTTCGCCAAAGCCACCGGCAAGCTGTCGGACGATCACAACGTCAGCCTCGAATACTTCTGGGCGCAAAACGAAAACCGCACGCAAATCGGCCCCGGTACGTTGATGGGTAATCAGGTCAACCCCGGCACGGCGTTCTATCCGGGCAACGGCATCACCCCCGGGCCGAACGGTTTTGCCCTCGACCCGACGCAACCGGTCGACGTGAACTGGCGCGAAACCGCCGTTGGCGCGCGTCAGCACGAAGACGACAACACCAGTCAGCGCTTGCTGCTGAGTTTCGACGGCACGCTGGTCGGCTGGGATTACAACCTCGGTGCCTCGTACAACCAGAACAAAGTGGTCAACAGTATTCAGGACGGTTACGTCAACGACCGCGCCGTCAGCGCCGGCATTGCCAATGGCGTGATCAACCCGTTCGGTCCGCAGACGGCTGCCGGTTCCGCGCTGTTGGCGGCCAACGCGGTGGACGGTGATTACGCCACGGCGGTAGGGCGGGTGAAGGCCATCGACGGGCGCATCAGTCGTGAAATCGGCGACTGGTTCGGCGCCGGTCCTTCGGCATTGGCACTGGGCGGCGAGTATCGCAAGGAGGACTTCCATCAGGATTTCGCGCAATTTGCCGGCGACGTGCAAAGCCTTGGTGTTGATCCGAACGGCAGCGTTGCCGGGGATCGCAGCGTCTCGGCCGAGTACGCCGAGGTCAATGTGCCGGTGCTCGACAGCCTCGAATTGTCCGCGGCCGTACGCCACGACAAGTACAGCGACTTCGGCAGCACCACCAATCCGAAATACTCGTTCCGCTTCCAGCCGTTCAAGGAGTTGGTGGTACGTGGTGCCTACAGCGAAGGGTTCCGTGCGCCGTCGTTGTATGAGCTGTACAACCCGACCTTCACCAGTTTCACCAACGCCAACTACAACGATCCACGCTTGTGCGCTGGCGGCAATCCGAGCAATGGCGGCATCGCCAACCGCGACTGCGCGCAGCAGTTCAATCGCACCAGCGGTGGCAATACCGATCTGAGCCCGGAAACCGCACGCAACGTCACCCTTGGCTTTGTCTACCAGCCGTTCGAACGCCTGAGCGCCGGGCTGGATTTCTGGTGGATCGACATCGCCAACCAGATTGCCGAATTCCCCGAGTCGGCGGTGTTCGAGAACCCTGAGCTGTATCCGGATCGCCTGGTGCGCAAGCCGGATGGCTCCATCGATCACATCGTCACCGGCCTGGCCAACCTCGGCAAGATCAAGACCAATGGGGTCGACGTCAGCTTCGATTACCGCTTGCCGAGCACGCCGTACGGCAATTTCGGCATCGGCCTGCAAGGCACTTACGTCACCCGTTATGACTACCAGCAACAGCTCAAGGGCGACTACATCGACAAGCTCGGCGATTTCCGTGGCGGTGACTTTGCGTCGGCGGGTGCCGTGGCGCGCTGGCGCCACAGCCTGACCGGCAGCTGGAACTACGGCCCATTCGGCGCGGCCCTGACCAACCGCTACACCAGCGGTTACCACGACTCCGATCGCGACACTCACGACTATGTCGGTTCTTACAACGTCTGGGATCTGGCCGGCACCTACACCTGGCGCAAGACCCTGAGCGTGACCCTCGGCGCGAAAAACCTGTTTGACCGCGAACCACCGTTCAGCAACCAGACCTACACCTTCCAGAGCGGCTACGACCCGAAATATGGTGACCCGTTTGGCCGGACGCTGTACACGCGGGTCAGTTACAAGTTCTGAAAATGCTCAGAGATGGCGGGTTTTAGTCACCTATTGATCTAAAGCCTGCCCTATAAAAATCGCCGGCCTGTTGCACATCACAGGTAGGCAGGAAGAGTGGTGACTGTTCTGGCCTTATCGCGAGCAGGCTCACTCCTACAGTGGATTTGTGTTCACCGCAGACCCTTGTAGGAGTGAGCCTGCTCGCGATGAAGCCAGTAGCAGCACCGTGTAAAAGGATCTGCCCATGTTCTCCAGGCTCATTTTATTCAGCGCTTTCGCGCTTTTAACGCCGTTCAGTTGGGCCGCCCCGCAACCGGCGTTAACGGTCTACGGCGAACCCGCCAAATACGCCCCCGACTTCCAGCACCTGGCCTACGCCAACCCCGACGCGCCGAAGGGCGGCAGCCTGCGCCGGTCTTCGCTGGAAAGCGGCCCGTTCGACCACCTGATTCCTTACACCGACAAAGGCACCGGCGTGGCCGATATCGATGGCTGGCTCTACGCGCCACTGGCCTATCGCAGCAAGGACGAACCCTACAGCGTCTACGGTCTGGTGGCGCAGCAGATGGAGCTGGATCCGGATCGCCGCTGGATACGCTTCTACCTGAACCCGAAGGCGCGTTTCGACGACGGCACACCGATCACCGCCGAAGACGTGCGTTACACCTTCGAGCTGTTCACCACCCAGGGCAGCCTCAAATACCGTCAGCAGTTTCGCGATGTCGCTGAAGTCGTCGTGGAGTCGCCGACGCAAGTGCGCTTCCTCTTCAAGAACAACGACAGCCGCACCTTGCCGCTGGACCTGGCGACACTGCCAGTGCTGCCCGAGCATTGGTGGCGCACCCGCGATTTCGCCGAGGGCGGCGGTTTCGAAATTCCGCCGGGCAGTGGCCCGTATCGCATCAGCGCGGTGGATGCCGGGCGCAGCGTGAAATTCCAGCGGGTGCGGGACTGGTGGGCCAAGGATCTGCCGATCACTCGCGGCCTCTACAACTTCGATCAACTGAGCGTGGAGTTCTTCGCCGACACCGACGTGTCGCGGCAGGTGCTCAAGGCTGGCGGCTTCGATTACAACCGCGAATTCTCTGCCACCAGTTTCACCATCGGCTACGCGGGAGATGCGTTGAAACAAGGCAAATTGCTTCGTGAACATCTCGCACCGGGTGCCGCACAAGGCGCGCAGGGCTTTGTGTTCAACCTGCAGAAACCGCCGTTTCAGGATCGCCGGGTGCGCCAGGCGATCGCCATGCTCTGGGATTTCGAATGGAGCAACCGGCAAATGATGCGCAGCATGTACCTGCGTCAGCGCAGCTTCTTCTCCCACAGCGCACTGGCGGCTACTGCATTGCCGGATGCCGAAGAGCTGAAGATTCTTGAGCCGTTGCGCGGGCAGATTCCCGATGAAGTGTTTACCACGGTGTTTGAAGCACCGAAAACCGACGGCAGTGGCAATATCCGCGCGGAACAATTGCAGGCACTGAAACTGCTGGAGGCCGCTGGCTGGAAACCTCAGGGCGATCAGTTGGTGAACGCCAATGGCGAGCCGCTGCACTTCACGTTTCTCAATGGCCAAAAAGGTTTCGAACGGCTGTTGTTACCGTTCAAACGCAACCTGGCGCAGATCGGCATCGGCTTCGATATCCGCCAGGTCGACACCGCGCAATACACCAACCGCGTGCGCAATCGCGACTACGACATGATCGTCGCCGGTTACCCGGTGAGTCAGGCACCGGGGCGCGAGATGTTCAATTACTTCGGCTCCGACGGTGCCGCTGATCCCGGCTCGAACAATTACATGGTGCTGCGCGATCCGGCCGTCGATGTCCTGCTCGAAGGGCTGGTGCAGTCCGACAATCGCGAGAGTCTGCTGCGCCATGCTCATGCGCTGGATCGGGTGTTGCAGTGGGGCTATTACTGGGTGCCCAACTATTACCCGCCGGGAATTTCCACGGTGTGGTGGAACCGCTTCGGCCGACCGGCGATTGCCCCGCTGTATGACGCCGGCCTCGACACCTGGTGGGAAATCAGCCCGACCGCACTGACCACAACGCAGATGCACAAGGAGTACGCCCATGTGGGGTTATAGCCTGCGGCGTCTGCTGCTGATCGTGCCGACCTTGCTGGCGATCCTGCTGGTCAATTTCGTTATCGTGCAAGCCGCGCCCGGTGGCCCGGTCGAGCAGGCCATTGCGCGCTTGCAGGGAATCGGCGTGGGCGCGGCGGTCGGTTCCAGCCACGTCGAGACCGTCGGTGGCGAATCCCGCGCGACCCGAGGCCTGGACCCGAAACTGGTGGCCGATATCGAGCGTCAGTATGGCTTCGACAAACCCGCCAGCGAGCGCTTGTGGCTGATGCTCAAAAGCTATGCGCGACTGGACTTCGGCCAGAGTTTTTTTCGCGGTGCCAGCGTCACCGAATTGATCTGGCAGAAGCTGCCGGTGACCTTGTCGCTGGGCGTCTGGGCGACGCTGATCACCTATCTGGTGTCGATTCCGCTGGGCATTCGCAAAGCCGTGCACAACGGTTCGCCGTTCGATGTCTGGAGCAGCGTGGCGATCATCATCGGTTATGCGCTGCCGGGATTTCTCTTTGCGCTGCTGCTGATCGTGGTGTTTGCCGGCGGCACCGCGCTGGACTGGTTTCCGGTGCGCGGGCTGGTCTCGGACAACTTCGCCGAGCTGTCACCGTGGGCCAAGGTGGCCGACTATTTCTGGCACCTGGTGTTGCCGGTGACTGCCTTGGTCATCGGCGGTTTCGCCACGTTGACCATCCTCACCAAGAACAGCTTTCTCAACGAGATCTCGCGGCTGTACGTGGTGACCGCGCGCGCCAAGGGACTGAGTCAACGGCAGGTGTTGTACGGCCATGTGTTTCGCAATGCGATGCTGCTGGTCGTCGCCGGTTTGCCGCAAGCGTTGGTGACGGTGTTTTTCGGCGGCTCGTTGCTGATCGAAGTGATCTTTTCCCTCGATGGTCTCGGCCGTCTCAGTTACGAAGCAGCGGTCGCGCGCGACTATCCGGTGGTGTTCGGTTCGCTGTTCATCTTCACCTTGTTCGGCCTGCTGATAAAACTGCTCGGCGACCTTTGTTACACGCTGGTTGACCCGCGTATCGACTTCACCGCGAGGGCTGCCTGATGCTGACGTTATCTCCAATTGGCCAGCGCCGCTGGGCGCGCTTCAAGGCAAATCGGCGCGGCTGGTGGTCGTTGTGGCTGTTTCTCGCGCTGTTCGGCCTGAGCCTCGGCGGTGAGTTGGTGGCCAATGACAAACCGCTGCTGGTGACGTATCAGGGCGACTGGTATTTCCCGGCCTTCAAGCGCTACACCGAGCAGGACTTTGGCGGTGAACTGCCGTTTCAGCCGGACTATCGCAGCGCGCAGGTGCGGCAATTGATCGAGGGGCAGGGCGGGCGAATGTGGTTTGCGCCGATTCCGTTCGCGTTCGACACGGTCAATTACGACCTCACGGAGCCGGCACCGAGTCCGCCCAGTGGCGACAACTGGTTGGGCACCGACGATCAGGCGCGCGACGTGCTGGCACGGGTGATATTCGGCACGCGCATATCGCTGTTGTTTGCCTTGGCGCTGACCGCGGCGAGTGCGCTGATCGGCATCGCTGCCGGGGCATTGCAGGGTTATTACGGCGGTTGGGTCGACCTGATCGGTCAGCGCGTGCTGGAGGTCTGGTCGGGGCTGCCGGTGTTGTATCTGCTGATCATTCTGTCCGGGTTTGTCGAGCCCAACTTCTGGTGGTTGCTGGGGATCATGGCGCTGTTTTCCTGGTTGAGCCTGGTCGATGTGGTGCGTGCCGAGTTCCTGCGCAGCCGCGGTCTTGAGTACGTGAAAGCCGCACGAGCGCTGGGTGTCGGTGATGCGCAGGTGATCGTTCGACACATTCTGCCCAATGCCATGAGCGCCACGCTGACCTATCTGCCGTTCATTCTCACCGGCGCGATTGCGACCTTGTCAGCGCTGGATTTTCTCGGTTTCGGCATGCCGGCCGGCAGTGCTTCGCTGGGGGAGTTGATCGGTCAGGGCAAGAGCAATCTGCAAGCGCCGTGGCTTGGTCTCACCGCGTTCTTTGCGTTGGCGCTGATCCTTTCACTGCTGGTATTCATCGGCGAAGCCTGCCGCGATGCGTTTGATCCGAGGATTTGAGATGCCTGAACATCTGATCGAAATACGTGACCTGCGCGTCGCGTTCAATGGCCAGCCCGTGGTGCATGGCATCGACCTCGATATCCGCCCCGGCGAGTGCGTGGCGCTGGTTGGGGAATCCGGCTCCGGTAAATCGGTGACGGCGCACAGCATTCTGCAATTGCTTGACCCTGCCATCACGCGAATTGACGGCAGCATTCGTTATGCCGGCGCGGAGCTGCTTGGCGTGCATGAACGCTACTTGCGGCAATTGCGTGGCAACCGCATCGCAATGATTTTTCAGGAGCCGATGAGTTCACTGAACCCTTTGCACACGATTGAGCGGCAGTTGGGCGAAAGCCTGGCGCTGCACAAGGGGCTGGCTGGGGCGGCGGCGCGCCAACGGATTTTGCAGTTGCTGGAGCTGGTGGGCATTCAACGCCCGCGCGAACGGCTCAAGGCCTATCCGCATCAACTGTCGGGCGGACAACGGCAACGGGTGATGATCGCCATGGCGCTGGCCTGCGAGCCGCAGTTACTGATCGCCGACGAACCGACTACAGCGCTGGACGTAACCGTGCAACGCAAGATTCTGCTGTTGCTCAAGGAGCTGCAAGAACGGCTGGGCATGGCCCTGTTGATCATCAGTCATGATCTGAATCTGGTGCGCAACATCGCTCAGCGGGTGGCGGTCATGCGTGGCGGGGTGATTGTCGAACAGGCGTCGTGTGAACAGTTGTTCAGTGCGCCGCAACATCCTTACAGCATTGAGTTGCTCAACGCCGAACCGGGTGGCGAGGCGTTGTGTCGGGAACCCGCTGAGGATTTGCTGGAGGTGCGCGATCTCAATGTGCGTTTCCGTTTGGGCGGCGGATGGCTGCGCGCGAAGTCGTACTTGCACGCGGTCAATGGCATTGATTTGAATCTTCAGCGCGGCAAGACCTTGGGGATAGTTGGCGAGTCCGGTTCCGGCAAGTCGACGTTGGGACAGGCGATTCTACGGTTGATCGATGCCCAGGGCAGCATCCGCTTTCAGGGCGAGGCGCTGGAGCACTTGAACGGCAAGCAACTCCGGCCGCTGCGCAAACGCCTGCAAGTGGTGTTTCAGGATCCGTTTGGCAGCCTCAGTCCGCGCCTGTGTGTGGAGCAGATCATCGCTGAAGGTTTACAGGTGCACAGCGATCTGACCGCCAGCGAGCGCGAGAGGGCAGTGATTGAGGTGCTGCGTGAAGTCGGCCTCGATCCGGCCACCCGCCATCGCTATCCCCATGAGTTTTCCGGCGGGCAGCGGCAACGCATCGCGATTGCCCGGGCGCTGGTGCTCAAGCCCGACTTGATCCTGCTGGATGAACCGACCTCGGCACTGGATCGCACGGTGCAGAAGCAGATCGTGGCTTTGCTGCGGCGTTTGCAGCAAGAACATGGCCTGACGTACCTGTTCATCAGCCACGATCTGGCGGTGGTACGCGCGTTGGCGCATGACCTGATTGTGATGAAGGACGGCGAGGTGGTGGAGCGAGGTGAGACAAATGCGCTGTTTCATGCCGCGCAGCATCCGTATACCCGAGAGTTACTGGCCGCTTCGTTTACTGACGACCCCGTATCAAATGTGGGAGCGAGCCTGCTCGCGAATGCGATGTGACAGGCAACGGTGATGTCGACTGAGTTGACGCCTTCGCGAGCAAGCTCGCTCCCACAGGTCTTGAGTGCGAGCAGTAATTCTCAGCGCTCAAATGTAAAAATCCCGCCATGAAGGCGGGATCTTTGTGTCACTGGACGTCGCTATTACGTCGGGAACAGCTCGGACAGTTTCATCGACAGCATCATGTCGCCTTCAACGCGCAGCTTGCCGCCCATGAACGCCTGCATGCCGTCGGTTTCGCCGCTGACGATACCTTTCAGGGTTTCGCTGTCCAGCACCAGCGTGCAGTTGGCGTCCGGGTTTTCGCCTTCCTGGATGTCGCAAGTGCCGTCTTTGACGATC
This sequence comes from Pseudomonas sp. CH61, assembly GCF_059429415.1. Classification (NCBI taxonomy): domain Bacteria; kingdom Pseudomonadati; phylum Pseudomonadota; class Gammaproteobacteria; order Pseudomonadales; family Pseudomonadaceae; genus Pseudomonas; species Pseudomonas sp. CH61. The sequence continues at coordinate 2,103,111 of NZ_CM182098.1, forward strand.
AGCGAGTACTGCTTGTCTTCGTCGGTGATGTTGAAACCGAAAACCAGATCCAGACCGGCAGCAGCGGCTGGGTTGAACTTGGCTTGCATTGCTTTTACGGCATCGGCTACGGAGGTCATGGTTCGATCCTTATGAGGTTGATTACAGCAAGGTTCACAGCTAACCGGACTCAGCGAAAAGTGATGAGTTCCGGAGCCTTCAGCAGTTGCAGATGTGCATGACTGTTGAAGGAGGCCAAAGCCACCTCGCGACCGCGGAACTTCAGCTGGTTGAGCGAGGTGTTGACGATTTGCCAGTTCAATTCAAAGGCCTGTTTTGCAGGCATTTGCGTAATGAGGTGGAGCAGGGCAGTGATGGTGCCGCCGGAGGTGAACACGGCGATTTTCTGGTTTTTATCGGCCAGATCAAGAATCCGATGTAGCCCGGCCTGAACCCGTTCGACGAAACCCAGCCAGCTTTCCAGGCCCGGTGTGTCGTAAGTGCCGGCCAGCCAGCGCTCGATGATCAGGGCGAAAATACGTTGGAATTCGCCACGGTTCTGCGCGGCGTTGCGCAGGATGTCGAGAGCTTCCGGCTCGTCTGCCAGCATGTCCGGGAGCAGGGCGCGGATCACCGCGTCGGCATCGAACTCGTTGAAGGCGGAATCGGTTTCCAGCGTCGGTACCGGCAGCCCTTTGGCGGTGAATTGCGCCAGCGCGCTGGTGGCCGTGTGCTGCTGGCGACGCAGGTCACCGGCGAGGCAGCGATCGAAGCTGATACCCAGTTCAGCAAGGTGCTGACCGAGGATTTCTGCCTGGCGCACACCGGTCGGCGACAGGACGTCATAGTCGTCTGCACCAAAGGAGGCCTGGCCATGTCGAATCAAGTAGATGCTGCCCACGTCCGCGTCATCCCGGTACGTTGAAGGTTGTGGCGAGGTTATGAGGATGACGGGTAGCTGTCAATGAAAAAACATACGCTTGTTTGAAATGCCCGTTACAGGGGTGTTGCCAGAGGTTTCACGGCTGGCCGATGAGCCAGCGCATGGGTATGCTGGAGCCATCCCGCGTGTGTTTCACATCCACGCACTGTTCTAAGGAGTCTCTGTGGAGTTTTTCACCGAATACGCCAGTTTCCTGGCCAAGACCGTTACCCTGGTGATCGCCATTCTGGTGGTGCTCGCCAGTTTTGCTGCATTGCGCAGCAAGGGCCGGCGCAAATCGGCCGGTCAGTTGCAGGTCAGCAAACTCAATGATTTCTACAAAGGCCTGCGTGAGCGCCTGGAGCAGACCTTGCTCGACAAGGATCAGCTCAAGGCTTTGCGCAAGGGTGAAGCCAAGTCCGAGAAAAGCGCGAAAAAGCAGAAGAAGCAACCTGAAGCCAAAGCCCGCGTATTCGTCCTCGATTTCGATGGCGACATCAAGGCGTCCGCCACTGAAAGCCTGCGCCATGAAATCACCGCGCTGCTAACCTTGGCCACGCCAAAAGACGAAGTGGTTCTGCGTCTGGAAAGCGGTGGCGGCATGGTCCACAGCTACGGTCTGGCGTCGTCGCAACTGGCGCGTATTCGCGAGGCCGGCGTGCCGTTGACGGTGTGCATCGACAAGGTTGCGGCCAGCGGCGGCTACATGATGGCGTGCATCGGCGAGAAGATCATCAGCGCGCCGTTTGCGATTCTCGGCTCGATCGGCGTGGTTGCGCAGTTGCCCAACGTCAACCGCTTGCTGAAAAAGCACGACATCGACTTTGAAGTCCTCACCGCCGGTGAGTACAAACGCACCCTGACCGTGTTTGGCGAAAACACCGAGAAGGGCCGCGAGAAGTTCCAGGAAGACCTCGACATCACCCATCAACTGTTCAAGAACTTCGTGGCGCGCTATCGCCCGCAACTGGCGATTGACGATGTGGCTACCGGTGAAGTCTGGCTCGGCGTCGCGGCGCTGGATAAACAACTGGTCGATGAACTCAAGACCAGCGATGAATACCTGGCAGACCGGGCGAAAAAGGCCGAGGTCTATCACCTGCACTATGCCGAGCGCAAAAGCTTGCAGGAGCGGATTGGCATGGCCGCCAGCGGCTCGGTCGACCGCGTACTGCTGAGCTGGTGGAGTCGCCTGACCCAGCAGCGCTTCTGGTAACTCGAACAGGCATAAAAAAACGCCGGTCACATGACCGGCGTTTTTTTTCCGCGCTAAACCTGAAGACTTAGCGGCGACGGAACAGCGGCAGCGGTTCGTCAGTGGCAGCCTGATAGGTCACCGAGAAGTCCTTGAGGCCTTCCAGCGCTTCGTACGGGTCTTTGTCCGCGCGAATGGCAAAGGCATCGAAACCGCAGCGATGCATATAGAACAGCTGATCGCGCAGCACATCACCAATCGCCCGCAGTTCGCCTTTGAAACCGTAACGGTCACGCAGCAGGCGGGCGTTGGAGTAGTTGCGGCCGTCGGTGAACGCCGGGAAATTCAGCGCGATCACCTGAAACTCAGCCACGTCTTCACCGATTTCTTCGGCTTCTTCGTCAGCGTCCAGCCACACACCCAGGCCACCGTCGCGGGCCTTGAGCATGCGGCTGTGTTCGCGCCACAGCTGCAGTGGAACGATCAAGTCGTCGCAGTTGCTGATCTCGTCGATGTTGAAATCCTTGGGCAGCAAGTGCCAGGTTTCGTCGACGACCTCGTTGTTCTTAATGATTCGCTGCATAGACGCGTTCCTTGAAGAGGTCGATGCCAATACGCTGGTAAGTGTCGATGAAGCGCTCGTCTTCGGTACGTTGTTCAACGTACACGTCGATCAGCTTCGAGATCACGTCAGGCATGGCTTCCTGAGCGAAGGACGGGCCGAGGATCTTGCCCAGGCTCGCATCACGGCTGGCGCTGCCGCCGAGAGAGACCTGATAGAACTCTTCACCTTTCTTGTCGACGCCGAGGATGCCGATGTGGCCGACATGGTGGTGACCACAGGCGTTCATGCAACCGGAGATGTTCAGGTCCAGCTCACCGATGTCGAACAGGTAGTCGAGGTCGTCGAAACGGCGCTGGATCGATTCGGCAATCGGGATCGACTTGGCGTTGGCCAGCGAGCAGAAATCACCGCCAGGGCAGCAGATGATGTCGGTCAGCAGGCCGATGTTCGGCGTGGCGAAACCGCCTTCACGCAGTTCGCCCCACAGGGTGAACAGCTGGCTTTGCTCGACGTCGGCGAGAATGATGTTCTGCTCGTGCGAGGTGCGCAGTTGACCGAAGCTGTAGCGATCGGCCAGATCGGCGACGGCGTCGAGCTGCTTGTCGGTGATGTCGCCCGGGGCAACGCCGGTCGGCTTCAGCGACAGGGTCACGGCGACATAACCCGGCTTCTTGTGCGCCAGAGTGTTGCGGGTACGCCAGCGGGCGAAACCCGGATGCTCCTTGTCGAGATCGGCCAATTGCGCGGTCTGGTTGTCCAGCGCCTTGTAGTCCGGATCGACGAAGTGCTTGGCGACACGCTGCAGCTCGGCGTCGGTCAGTGTGGTCTGGCCACCGCGCAGGTGCTCCATTTCCGCATCGACTTTCTGCGCGAACACTTCCGGCGTGAGGGCTTTGACGAGGATCTTGATCCGCGCCTTGTATTTGTTGTCGCGACGGCCGTAGCGGTTGTACACCCGCAGGATGGCGTCGAGGTAGCTCAACAAGTCCTGCCACGGCAGGAATTCGTTGATGAACGCGCCGACTACCGGGGTACGGCCAAGGCCACCGCCGACCAAGACACGGAAACCCAGTTCGCCAGCGGCGTTGTGCACCGGCTCAAGGCCGATGTCGTGGACTTCAATGGCGGCGCGGTCAGCGGTCGAACCGTTGACGGCGATTTTGAACTTGCGCGGCAGGTAAGCGAATTCCGGGTGGAACGTAGTCCACTGACGGACGATCTCGCACCATGGGCGCGGATCGATCACTTCGTCGGCAGCGACACCGGCGAACTGGTCGGTGGTGACGTTACGCAGGCAGTTACCGCTGGTCTGGATCGCGTGCATCTGCACGGTGGCCAGTTCAGCCAGAATGTCCGGGATGTCTTCCACCGCCGGCCAGTTGAACTGCACGTTCTGCCGCGTACTGATGTGGGCGTAGCCCTTGTCGTAGTCGCGGGCAATCTTGGCCATCATGCGCGTCTGACGCGAAGTCAGTTGGCCGTAAGGCACCGCCACCCGCAACATCGGCGCGAAGCGCTGGATGTACAGGCCATTTTGCAGGCGCAGGGGGCGGAATTCTTCTTCGCTCAGCTCACCTGCCAGATAGCGTCGGGTCTGATCACGGAACTGCTTGACGCGGTCCTCGATGATCCGCTGATCGTACTCGTCGTATACGTACATATAAGTCCTGTTCTCAGGCTTGGGCTACTCGGAAAACGCTGCGTTTTCGCGTGCTGGAGTCCGATTTTGCCTCTGCAATTCTGCGCGCACGGCCGCGCACTCCCTAGAGGAGCCGGGGCAATATACCCGTTTGCAGTTATGCGCAAAAGTGATGTTTGAGTATATGTAAAGAACCAAATCGCCTAACGAGAATGGCTGTCAACTAACCCACATTTGTCGTGCGGACAATCATCGTCTTAACTGTGGTCGAGTCTTTCTGCAATCACCGATAAAACCGACAAGAGGCGATGCAATGAGCAACCCGACCAAGGCAAGAAAAAGCGACAGCAGTGTCGATGCGTGGGCCATTCTGTTCCTGATCATTCTCGTAGTAGGGACAGCGGTATTCTGGGTCAGCCATCAGTAAACGACCCATCCGGGCCCGTGCCCGACGAATTGTCGGACAAAAAGCGGGATCAGGCATCAATAGCCGGTAGATCGAGGGCTATAATGCGCGGCCATTTTTCCTTGGGCCCGGATGTTTCATGTTCAAGTTTTTCCACCTCAGTCTTCTGTTGTTCGGCGCGCTGTTCCAGGCCGGCGCGCGGGCGGAGTCTGTGCTGTTTTTGAATCCGGGCTCGACGCAGGAAGCCTTCTGGGTCAGTTACTCGCAATTCATGCAGGCGGCCGCCCATGATCTGGGTATCGACTTGCAGATCCTCTATTCCCAACGCCAGCCCGAACTGACCCTGGCGCAGGCGCGCCTTGCGTTGCAGGGGCCGAATCGTCCCGAGTACCTGATTTTCGTCAACGAACAATACGTCGCGCCGCAAATCCTGCGTCTGGCCGAGAACAGTGGCGTAAAACTGTTTATGGTCAACGCCGCGCTGACCCCGGACCAGCAGGCGTTGGTCGGTGAGCGTGACGACCGCATCGGCAGCCTGGTGCCGAACGACGAGGAGGGCGGTTACTTGATGATGAAGGAGCTGATCCGTCTGCATCCGTCGGCGGCAAACGCTGAGCCGATTGAAGTGTTGGCGTTCTCCGGCCTGAAGGTCACCCCCTCGGCGCAACTGCGCGAGCGCGGCATGCAGCGGGCGTTGGCCGAACATCCGCAGACCCGCTTGCGCCAGCTGGTTTACAGCGGCTGGACCCAGGAACGCGCCTATGAACAGGCCAAAAAGTTGTTTGCGCGTTATCCGAAAGTGTCGCTGGTGTGGTCGGCCAATGATGAAATGGCCTTCGGCGCAATGCGCGCGTATGCCGAGACGGGCAAGGTCCCCGGCAAAGATGCCTTGTTCAGCGCGGTCAATACGTCGCCGGCGGCCTTGCAGGCACTGGTCGACGGACGCCTGAGCGCGTTGGTCGGCGGGCATTTCACCTTGGGTGGCTGGGCGTTGGTCGAGTTGCATGACGTCGAGCAAGGCGTCGAACTGAATCACTACGGCGGCCGCGACCGGCAGATTCCCTTGCTGCAACTGATCGACAAGCCGCACGCTCGACAAATGCTGGCCATGGGCAAGTCGCCGCACTACGGCGTGAATTTCCGCAAGCTCTCAGCCAAGGGGCAGCCGGATTCGTATCGTTACCCGTTCACCCTGCAAACCCTGATGCGCTGATTTCGTCAAACCCCGGCGAAATGCAGCACCAGTTTGACGATGGCAAACAGCGTCAACGCAAACACAGCCGTAAACAGAATCCCCAGCACCACGAAATGGCTGGGCTTGCCATGGGTGAAGTCCCTTGCCCGGTTCTTGCCGCTCTGCACCCCGAACGCCGCCGCCATCACGCTGTGCAGCATCTGCCAGAAGGTCGGCGGTTTGTTGTCGACTGGATCGTCCATAAATCCCTCGTCTGCCGTGTGTGTCAGACAAGCATAGCCAACCCTCTCAAGAGCACCGCAAAACAAATGTGGGAGCGAGCCTGCTCGCGAAGAGGCCATCAGCTTCAACATGAGTGTTGGCTGATAGACCGCTTTCGCGAGCAGGCTCGCTCCCACAGGGGGTGATGCGTTGAAGCTGGATTAGTTGTCGTAACCCAGGTTCGGCGCCAGCCAGCGCTCGGTCACGCTCAACTCCTGGCCTTTGCGCGAGGTGTAGCTGGCGACCTGATCCTTGTCGATCTTGCCCACGGCAAAGTACTGCGCCTGCGGATGGGCGAAGTACCAGCCGCTGACCGCTGCCGCCGGGAACATCGCGTAGTGCTCGGTGAGGAACACGCCGCTGCGACCGGCGCGCATCTCTTCAGCTTCCGGATCGAGCAGGGCAAACAACGCTGCCTTCTCGGTGTGATCCGGGCACGCCGGGTAACCTGGAGCAGGGCGGATGCCGCTGTATTGCTCTTTGATCAGCGCGTCATTGTCGAGCACTTCGTCCTTGGCATAACCCCAGTGCTCTTTACGCACTTGCTGGTGCAGCCATTCGGCGCAAGCTTCGGCCAAGCGGTCGGCCAGGGCTTTGACCATGATCGAGTTGTAGTCGTCGCCGGCGTCCTGATAAGCCTTGGCCACTTCTTCGGCGCCGATACCGGCGGTGGTGATGAAGCCCCCGACGTAGTCAGTCACTTCGCTGTCTTTCGGTGCCACGAAGTCGGCCAGCGAGAAGTTTGGTTTGCCATCGGTCTTGATAATCTGCTGACGCAAGTGATGCAGTTTGGCCAATGGTTGACCGTCATCGCCGTACAGCTCGATGTCGTCGTCATGCACCTGATTGGCCGGCCAGAAGCCGAACACCGCACGGGCGCTGATCAGCTTCTCGTCGATAAGCTTGGCGAGCATTTCCTGCGCGTCCTTGTACAGCGCGGTGGCGGCTTCACCGACCACTTCGTCTTCAAGGATGCGCGGGAACTTGCCGGCCAGATCCCAGGAGATGAAGAACGGCGTCCAGTCGATGTATTCGGCCAAGACCTTGAGGTCGATGTTGTCCAGCACCTTGCTGCCGGTGAAGGTCGGTTTGACTGGCTGGTAATTCGCCCAGTCGAACTGCGGCTTCTTGGCGATGGCGGCGGCGTAGCTCAGGCGCTCGGTGCGGGCACTGCGGTTGGCGGTGCGTTCGCGTACATCGACGTATTCCAGGCGCGTCTTCTCGACGAAACCGGCCTTCAATTCTTTCGACAGCAACTGTGTGGCAACGCCCACCGCGCGGGAGGCGTCGGTCACATAAACCACCGCATCGTTGCTGTACTTCGGCTCGATCTTCACCGCGGTGTGCGCTTTGGAAGTGGTCGCGCCACCGATCATCAGCGGCAGGTGGAAATCCTGACGCTGCATCTCGCGAGCGACGTGAACCATTTCATCCAGCGACGGCGTGATCAGGCCGGACAGGCCGATGATGTCGCACTTCTGCTCTTTGGCCACCTGCAGAATCTTCTCTGCCGGGACCATCACGCCGAGGTCGACGATGTCATAGCCGTTGCAACCGAGCACCACGCCGACGATGTTCTTGCCGATGTCGTGGACGTCGCCTTTCACGGTTGCCATGAGGATCTTGCCCTTGGCTTCTGGCTTGTCGCCCTTTTCCAGTTCGATGAACGGGATCAAGTGGGCCACGGCCTGCTTCATCACACGGGCGGATTTCACCACTTGCGGGAGGAACATTTTGCCGGCGCCGAACAGGTCACCGACGATGTTCATGCCGGACATCAGCGGGCCTTCGATCACTTCGATCGGGCGGGCGAACGACTGACGGGATTCTTCGGTGTCTTCAACGATGTGCGTGGTGATGCCTTTGACCAGCGCATGTTCCAGACGCTTGTTGACCTCCCAGCTGCGCCACTCTTCGGTCTCGGCTTCCTTGACGCTGCCGTCGCCCTTGTACTTGTCGGCGATGGCGAGGAGGGCGTCGGTGCCTTCCGGGGTGCGGTTGAGGATCACGTCTTCGACGGCGTCGCGCAGCTCTTGCGGGATCTGGTCGTAGATCTCCAGCTGACCGGCGTTGACGATGCCCATGGTCAGGCCCGCGCGGATCGCGTACAGCAAGAACACCGAGTGGATCGCCTCGCGCACCGGGTTGTTGCCACGGAACGAGAACGACACATTGGACACGCCGCCCGAGGTCAGCGCATACGGCAGTTCGTCGCGGATGTAGGCGCAGGCATTGATGAAGTCCACAGCGTAGTTGTTGTGTTCTTCGATACCGGTGGCGACGGCGAAGATGTTCGGGTCGAAGATGATGTCTTCCGGCGGGAAGCCGACTTCATTGACCAGAATGTCGTAGGAGCGTTTGCAGATTTCTTTCTTGCGCGCTTCGGTGTCGGCCTGGCCAGCTTCGTCGAACGCCATCACCACCACCGCCGCGCCGTAGCGCTTGCACAGTTTGGCGTGGTGGATGAACTGCTCGACGCCTTCTTTCATGCTGATCGAGTTGACGATGCCCTTGCCCTGAATGCACTTGAGGCCGGCTTCGATCACTTCCCATTTAGAGGAGTCGATCATGATCGGTACGCGCGAGATGTCCGGCTCACCGGCGATCAGATTGAGGAAGGTCACCATGGCCTTCTTCGAATCGAGCATGCCTTCGTCCATGTTGATGTCGATCACCTGCGCACCAGCCTCGACCTGTTGCAGGGCGACTTCCAGCGCTTCGGTGTAGTTGTCTTCACGGATCAGACGGGCGAACTTGGCGGAACCGGTGATGTTGGTGCGCTCGCCGACGTTGACGAACAGCGAGCTGCGATCGATGGTGAACGGCTCCAGACCCGAGAGGCGGCAGGCCTTGGGGATGTCCGGAATCTGCCGTGGCGCATAACCGGCGACGGCTTTGGCGATGGCTTCGATGTGGCCCGGCGTGGTGCCGCAGCAGCCGCCGACGATGTTGAGGAAGCCGCTCTGGGCGAATTCTTCGATGACCTTGGCGGTTTCCGACGGCAGTTCGTCGTACTCGCCGAATTCGTTCGGCAGGCCGGCGTTCGGGTGCGCGGAAACGTGGGTGCTGGCCTTGTTCGACAGCTCTTCCAGGTATGGACGCAGCTCACTGGCGCCGAGCGCACAGTTGAGGCCGACGGAAATCGGCTTGGCGTGCGCCACCGAGTTCCAGAACGCTTCGGTGGTCTGGCCCGACAGTGTGCGGCCGGAGGCATCGGTGATGGTCCCGGAAATCATGATCGGCAGTTCGATGTGCAGCTCTTCGAACACGCCTTGCACGGCGAAGATCGCCGCTTTGGCGTTGAGGGTGTCGAAAATGGTTTCGATCAGGATCAGGTCGGCGCCGCCCTCGATCAGGCCTTTGGTGGCTTCGGTGTAGTTTTCCACCAATTCATCAAAGGTGACGTTGCGGTAGCCCGGGTTGTTGACGTCCGGCGACAGCGAGCAGGTGCGACTCGTAGGACCGAGCACGCCGGCGACAAAACGTGGCTTGTCCGGGTTCTCGGCGGTCTTGGCGTCGGCGACCTTGCGCGCCAGACGTGCGCCTTCTACGTTTAGTTCGTAGGCCAGTTCTTCCATGCCGTAGTCGGCCATGGAAATGCGCGTGGCGTTGAAGGTGTTGGTTTCGAGGATGTCGGCGCCGGCATCCAGATAGGCTTTCTCGATGCCGCCGATCACGTCCGGACGGGTGATCACCAACAGGTCGTTGTTGCCCTTGACGTCACTCGGCCAGTCCGCGAAGCGTTTGCCGCGATAATCCTGTTCTTCGAGCTTGTAGCTCTGGATCATCGTGCCCATGCCGCCGTCGAGTATCAGGATGCGCTCTTTGAGTGCTTGCTTGAGAGCTTGAAGGCGGACGCTGCGATCGGACATTTGGACTACTCGGAAAGACCATTACGAAGGAGCGGGATCATAGCAAACCTGTGCGCTTTTGGAGCATGTGGGGCTTTTGCATGAATATCGCTCATGTTGGTACGGGCGTCATACTGTAGAATCGCGGCGTTTTTTTACAATCGGGATCAGCAGCATGTCTTACCGCGTCATTGGTTTTGTGTTGCTGTTTCTCAGCTGGGGCGCCGTGGCGCAAGAGCCAGCGACTGTGCCGGGCATTTCTCAGTCGATTTCGTACGTCCGCGACATCCAGCCAATCTTCACCGAGAAGTGCGTGGCCTGCCATGCGTGCTACGACTCTGCCTGTCAGCTCAACCTGGGCAGTGGCGAGGGCGCGGCCCGTGGCGCCAGCAAGATGCCGGTTTACGATGGCGAGCGCACACAAGCGGCACCGACCACTCGGCTGTTTTACGACGCCTTCGGCAAACGTGCCTGGCAGCAGAAAGACTTCTATTCGGTGCTCGATGCCCAAGGCAGTCAGGCGGCGCTGATGGCGCGCATGCTCGAACTCGGGCACAAGACGCCGCTGACGCCCAACGCCAAACTCCCGGAAGAGATTGTGCTGGGCCTGAACCGCGAGAACATGTGCTCGCTGCCGGCCGAGTTTGAGGGCTACGCCGGTGCCCATCCGAAAGAAGGCATGCCGCTGGCGGTGACCGGGCTGACCGATCAGCAATATCAGACGCTGCAGCGCTGGCTGGCCTCGGGTGCGCCGATTGACGAACAAGGCCTGGCGCCGAGCGCGAAAGAGGCGCTGCAAATCGTCCAGTGGGAAAATCTGCTTAATACTCCCGGCGCCCGGCAGAGTCTGGTCGGACGCTGGCTTTACGAGCACTTGTACCTCGCGCACATCTATTTCAAGGATGGCGAGCCGGGGCATTACTTCCAGTGGGTGCGTTCGCGCACACCGAGCGGGCAGCCGATCGACCTTATCGCCACTCGCCGCCCCAACGACGATCCGGGCACTCAGGTGTATTACCGTTTGTGGCCGGTGCAGGGTGTGATCGTGCATAAAACCCACATCACCTATCCGCTGAGCGCGGCGAAGATGGCGCGGGTGAAAAGCCTGTTCTATAGCGGCAACTGGCAGGTTAATGCGCTGCCCGGTTACGGCCCGCAGAGCCGTGCCAATCCCTTCGCGACGTTCGAAGCGATTCCGGCGCAGGCGCGTTACCAGTTCATGCTCGACAACGCCGAATACTTCGTCCGCACGTTTATTCGCGGCCCGGTGTGCCGTGGACAGATTGCGACCGACGTGATCCGCGATAACTTCTGGGCACTGTTCCAGGCACCGGAACACGACCTCTATATCACCGACCCGAACTATCGCGGCCAGGCCACGCCGCTGTTGGCCATGCCGGGGCAGAACGACGATGTCGGCAGCGTGTTGAGCCTGTGGCGCAACTACCGCGACAAGCGCAATGAATATGAGGCTCTGCGCCGCGACAGCTACGCCGATCTCCCCGCGCCGAGCTGGTCGACCCTGTGGGCCGGCAATGACAACGCGCTGCTGAGCATTTTTCGCCACTTCGACAGCGCTTCGGTGACCAAAGGCCTGATTGGCGAGGTGCCGCAGACGATGTGGTTGTTTGACTATCCGCTGCTGGAACGCACCTATTACCAGTTGGCGGTCAACTTCGATGTGTTCGGCAACGTCTCCCATCAGGCGCAAACCCGTCTGTATTTCGACCTGATCCGCAACGGCGCCGAGCAGAACTTCCTGCGCCTGATGCCCGCTGATTCGCGCGAAGACTATCTCGACGATTGGTACCAGAGCGGTGGCCAGTTCAAGATGTGGCTCGATTACGAGGCGATTGACGACGATAAGCCGACCGCGTTGAAGCTCGATGAGAAAGACCCGAAATACGACTTCGCCATGCAATTGCTGGCGCGTTACGGCGATCTCAATGCGCGGCCCGATCCGATCAACCGTTGCGATGGCGCTTATTGCTCGCGGCCGAATATCGACCTGGCGCTGCAAAATGCCGAACAGGCGTTGAGCCGACTGACTTCGCGCCCGGCCGCCGGTTTGAAGGTGATTGATCAGCTCCCGGAAGCGACGATGCTGCGCATTGAAACCGCCAGCGGCAAACGCGAGGTCTACAGCCTGTTGCGCAACCGCGCGCACAGTAACGTGGCGTTCCTGCTCGGCGAGTCACGGCGTTATCAGCCCGGGCTGGATACGCTGACCATTTACCCGGGCGTGCTCAGCAGCTATCCGAACTTCATCTTTAATGTCCCGGCCGATCAGGTGCCGGCGTTTGTCGATGCAATGGAAAACGCCAAGGATGCGAACCGCTTCGAGAAAATCGTCGAACGCTGGGGGATCCGCCGCAGTCATCCGCAATTCTGGTTCTATTTCCACGATTTGAGTCAGTACATCCACGAAACCGAACCGGTGGAAGAGGGCGTGCTGGACATGAATCGCTACGAGAATCTTTGATCGTTTGAGGCGAGGCTGCTGTCCCAACTTCAAGCGACACTGCAAAACCCCTGTAGGAGTGAGCCTGCTCGCGATAGCGGAGAATCAGGCACTGGAGATGTTGAATGTGCCGCCGCCATCGCGAGCAGGCTCACTCCTACAAGGGATCTGCGGTGGTTTCAGGAATTGTGGACGGGAGCGGCCGATGTTGATTTCAGTGCAAGCCCTGCGTGCGCTGGCCGCGTGGACGGTGGTCTGCCACCACTTCATGCAGATTTTCTTTGACTTCAAAGCACGCGGGCCAATCGGGCAGCTGTTCATCGACAAGGGCGCGGTAGGCGTCGATATCTTCTTCGTCATCAGCGGTCTGGTGATTTTCCTCTCGACCGAGAACAAACCGCTGCCGCCCGCGCGTTTTCTGTTGTATCGGCTGTTTCGCATCGTCCCGGCGTATTGGCTGTACACGCTGTTGATGGCGCTGCTGGTGGTGTTCGCCCAGCCGTTGCTGCCGGATCAGTCTGTGGACTGGAGCCATTTGCTGCTGTCGTTGCTGTTCATTCCGACTGAGAACCCCGGCGGCTACGGCCTCTATCCGACGCTGAATGTCGGCTGGACGCTGAATTACGAAATCCTGTTTTACGTGTTGTTCGCTTGGGCGTTGCTGTTCCGTCTGCAGGTGCGCCTGCTGGTAGTCGCGGCGCTGCTGTTTGCGGTGAGTCAGGCCTGGACCGGGTTTGGCTGGATCAGCGAGTTTTATCGTTCGGACATTGTTTATGAGTTTCTGCTGGGGATTGGCATCGGCATGCTCTATCGCCGGGGCTGGATTGGCGCGGGACTGTGGCTGCCACTGGCAGCCATCATCGCGGCGTTGCTGGCGATTTATCATTGGGCACCGGCGCCCAGGCTGCTCAACTGGGGCGTACCGAGTGCGGTGCTGGTGATGGCGTGTATTTCACTGGAGCGTTATGTCGAGCGCAGCCGGGTCCTGAAACTGCTCGGCGATTGCTCGTATTCGGTGTATCTGATGCACGTTCTGGTGCTGTCGGCGGGCGGTTATCTGGCCCGGCGCTACGCTATCAACCCGTATTTGTTGTTTGTCGTGTGTGCGCTGGCCATCGGCGTTGGCTCCTGGTTGAGCTACGAATGGGTGGAAAAACGCAGCTATCGTTGGCTCAAGGCGCGGATCGACGGCGGGGCGGACGAGAATCTTTCCCGACAAAAATACTAGGACTTTGTCCGGCGCAACGATTGGCGTAAACTGCGCCCAAGCCTGCGAGGAGTTTCCATGACCGCTATTACCATTACCGACGCCGCCCACGATTACCTGGCTGATCTGCTCTCCAAGCAGAACACCCCGGGCATCGGCATCCGCGTCTTCATCACCCAGCCTGGCACCCAGTACGCCGAAACCTGCATTGCCTACTGCAAGCCGGGCGAAGAAAAACCTGAAGACACCGCGCTGGGGCTGAAAAGCTTCACCGCTTATATCGATCACTTCAGTGAAGCGTTTCTCGATGACGCCGTGGTCGACTACGCCACCGACCGCATGGGCGGCCAACTGACCATCAAGGCGCCAAACGCCAAAGTGCCGATGGTCAACGCCGACAGCCCGGTCAACGAGCGCATCAACTACTACCTGCAAACCGAAATCAACCCGGGGCTGGCCAGCCACGGCGGTCAGGTCAGCCTGATCGATGTGGTTGAAGACGGCATCGCCGTGCTGCAGTTCGGCGGCGGCTGCCAGGGCTGCGGCCAGGCGGACGTGACCTTGAAGGAAGGCATCGAGCGCACCTTGCTCGAACGCATCCCTGAACTGAAGGGCGTTCGTGACGTGACCGACCACACGCAGAAAGAAAACGCCTACTACTAAGGTGTTCGCTGCGGACATGAAAAACGGCGCCCCGTGAGCGCCGTTTTTTTATGGGTGAAATGTACTGACGCCTTCGCGAGCAGGCTCGCTCCCACCTTTGGAATGCGATCAAATGTGGGAGCGAGCCTGCTCGCGAAGGGGCCTTTGATCGTTCCCACGCTCTGCGTGGGAATGCAGCCCGGGACGCTCCGCGTTCCAATTTATGGTCTGTAGAGGTGAGCATGCCCGGCGCGATACAGCGATGACTCGCTAAACACCTCACTGCCCAAAACGCGACCCACCAGAATCAACGCCGTACGCCGAAACCCTTTGGCCTCGACCTTCCCAGCGATATTCGCCAGCGTCCCCACCACCCAATCCTGATCCGGCCACGTCGCCCGGTGAATCACCGCGATCGGGCAATCCGCGCCGTAATGCGGCAACAGCTCCGCCAGAATCTTCTGCAGATGGTTGACGCCCAGATGAATCGCCATGGTCGCGCCGTGCTGCGCCAGACTGCCGAGTTCTTCGCCTGCCGGCATGGCGGTCTTGTCGGCGTAACGGGTCAGAATCACGCTTTGCGAGACGTCCGGCAACGTCAGTTCCGCGCCGAGCAACGCGGCACAGGCTGCCGTCGCCGTCACCCCGGGAATGATCTCGAACGGAATATTCAGCTCACGCAGGTAACGAATCTGCTCACCAATCGCACCGTAGAGACTCGGGTCGCCGGAGTGCACCCGCGCCACATCCTGGCCCTTGGCATGCGCGGTCTTGATCAGGTCGATGATCTGCTCCAGATGCAGTTCAGCGCTGTTGACCACCGTCTCGGCTTGATGGCCGTCGAGCACCGCCGCCGGCACCAGCGAGCCTGCATAGATAATCACCGGGCAACTGCGGATCAGCCGCTGGCCTTTGACGGTGATCAGTTCCGGGTCGCCGGGGCCGGCGCCGATGAAGTAGACGGTCATCTTTAAATCCTTGGAAAAGAGGCGCAGCAACGCTTCAGATGAAGATTGCTCATGATCGATGGCGGGGATTATCGGGACTTTACGCCGCGCCGGCCAATGCCAACGTGGCCTGAGCGTATTTTTGCCGGGAAATCAGCAGTTTTGCCGGTGCCTGAATCAGCTGTTCGGCGAGTGCCAACGCTGCACTTTCTGCCACGCCGTAGCAACCGGTGCGTTCGTAGGCGATCTGCGAATGGTGGCTGAGTCGTTGCTGATAACTGGCCAGTTCTTCACTGCTGAAATACAGCAAGGGCAAAGCCAACTGAGTGGCAAGTTCTTGCAGGCCCGGCTCGTCGCGCTTGAGGTCGATGCTGGCCAACGCCTTGACCGTTTCAAGCTCTATGCGGTGCGCCTGTAAGGCTTGGTCGAGTAACGCGCGCAGCGTGCTGGCCGGACAGCCGCGCTGGCAGCCCAGACCGACCACGAAGGTCGGCGCTGCGCTGTCATCGGTCATGCGTGGTATTGGCCAGCGCTTTTGCGGCGGAACAACCAGGCGCTGATCAGGCCCAGGGCCAGCCAGAACGCCACGTTGGTCAACTGCGAAGCGATTTTGAACTGGGCTTCCAATGCCTCCGGCGCGAGCATCGAATGCACTTCCGGCTGCGGTGCGCCGATCACGTGCGGCACGGCGAGGATGGCCACGCCGAGGATTTTCATCAGCCAGTGGCGGCTGAATGCAATCAGCGACAGGCCGACAGCGGTCGAAGCGGCGGTGCCGATCCACCACATCTGGCGTGAAGCCAGATCAGCAGCGGCAGTGCCCGGCAATTCGGGTGGCAGGCCCATCGTCGGTGCCAGTACGAATGTCGCGTAACCAGCCAGGCCCCAGAGCAAGCCTTGCGAGGTTTTGGTCGGTGCGCGCAGGGTGTAGAGGCCAGCGAGCATCAGGGCGAAACCCACCGCAACCACCAGATTGCCGCCTGTGGTCGAGACCACGCGCTGCCAGCCGTCTTCCGGCTCCCAGGCTTCGGCGTCGTGGGTGTGCGCAGCCACGCCAGCGGCGTGTTCGTGAACCGCCACCGGCTCGGACTTCTCGAAGGTTTCCGCCTGCAGAATCAGCGGCGAGACCCAAAAGCTTTGCAGCAGGGTGAGGAGCAGGGCGGCCAGCAGACCGGTGAAACCTGCGGTTTGCGCAATACGCTTGATCATGTCGACAGGTCTCAGTGGCACGGGAACGCGGCGCTGTGGCGGGTATCGTGGGCGGCGTTGTGCACCGCTTCGATGTGCGAGAAACCGGCGAAGTAGACCAGGCTGGCACCAAGGATCGACGCGAAGATCGCGGCGCTCAGGCGTTGGCTCAGGGTGGCGGTGCTGGAAATTTTGTCCGTGTTGCTGCCGGTGCTGCTGATGATCGACATGGCGCTTCCCTCTGGAATGTCAGTGGGTGAATCGAGCGCATGAAAACCCCTGCGGGTCGGGCTCGCAGAGGTTCGAACAGCGCCCGCCCACCGCGGGTTTGTTATGTTCAGCGACGCACGAGGTGCGGGCTGTGTGTTGCGGGCCGGTCTCCGGGCTCACGAGGGGTTGGCGTCAGGCCGACCTGCAAGCGTCACCTTCCCATGTCTTGCTGACACAGTGGTTTTGACGCTTCGCTCGCTTACCGTTGCGGGGGCAGCACCGGACTGACATGGGCTTGAGTAAAGCACATGATTCACCGGTTTCCCGTTTCACCCTGTGAAGGGCACCCGTAACAAGTTGTGTAGGAGAGCATGGGTTGGGGATTTTAGTCAATTTTGTGGGGGGGCTTATCCGTTGCTGCGGGTGTTGCTGATTACGGTTCCGCCCTTACGGCGGGTCACTTTTGGCAAACGCCCCAAAAGTAACCAAAAGGTCTTCGCCCTGACGTTCGGCCCGCTCGCTAAAGCTCGGGGTTCCTTCGCTCCGGGATCGATCCGGGCGCAGCGTCTCCGGTTTGCTTCGCTGCACCTACTCCCGCTGTGTTTGGCTGCGCCAAACGGTCGCTGCGCTCCCACCCCCGGATCAATCCCTCCACTCAGCCTGCCGACGGGCTCCAAGATCAAAAGCAGGCGAGCTGACACTCGGCCTATTGAGTGGTGAGGAGCGGGTGTTGGACTTTGGTTTTGTGGTGGATTTGCCCCTCACCCCAGCCCTCTCCCGAGGGAGAGGGAGCCGATTTGTGGGCTTTTCAAAATCTGAGTTCGACTCGGTATTGCACGTCGGCGTAGCTCTCCCAAACACCCCGATCAGTCCCTCTAACCTCATGGATAGGGGCCCGATTTTTTTGCTTTTTTGAGCCTGAGTTCAACGCGGTATTGCACGTCGGCGTAACTCTCCCAAACACCACCGTCAGTCCCCTCTCCCTCCGGGAGAGGGCTAGGGTGAGGGGCTCTTGATCTGGCTCTTGATCTTGCTTCGGCTTTTGATCTTTTGCCCCTTCGGTAGGCCGAGCGTAGGTGTTCATCCGGGGGTTAGGCGCGTAGCGCCGTGCGGCGAAGCCGCATTCATCGAGAGGAGGTGCAGCGAAGCAAACCGTAGGCGATGCCCCCGGATGGACACCGTAGCGAGGGAACACTGAGCCTCAGCGAAGTGCCGTACGCCGGGGCAAAGCCTTTTGCTTACTTTTCGGCGTCTGGAAAAGTGAGTCGCTGTAAGAGCGAAACCGGCAGCGGCGGCACCCGCAGCAACGGATATGCCCCCATAACCAAACCCCAACCCCATTGACCCATAACCACCCGATGCGTAGCCTTGCGCTTTCGAGGTTCTTCGGCCGTTGCCGAAGCTAAGAAGGGAACGCGGTCAATGCCGCGGCTGCCCCCGCAACTGTGAACGGTGAAGTTCGCTGCCACGCCACTGCCAGCTCAACCCATGAGCCCGCGGGAAGGCGCAGCCAACGCCAGGCTCATACCTGAACACCGTCAGCCAGGAGACCTGCCTCGTCACAGATTCTCACTACAACCGGGCGGGGTGATCCGGTGGCGAATGCTTCCGGCGCGCACGCGCGTTGCCGGTTCTCGTCCCGTATGCCCGCCGCTTGCCAAAGGGCATACCGATGAAAACACTGGCCAAACTCCCCGTCACCATCGTCACCGGCTTCCTCGGCTCGGGCAAGACCACACTGCTGCGGCACATGCTCGACAACGCGCAGGGCCGTCGCATCGCGGTGATCGTCAATGAGTTTGGCGAATTGGGCATCGACGGTGAAATCCTCAAGCAGTGCACCATCGGTTGCACCGAAGAAGAAGCCACCGGCCGCGTTTACGAACTGGCCAACGGCTGCCTGTGCTGCACCGTTCAGGAAGAATTCTTCCCGGTGATGCGCGAACTGGTCGCGCGTCGCGGCGATCTCGACCACATCCTCATCGAAACCTCGGGCCTGGCCCTGCCGAAACCACTGGTGCAAGCCTTCCAATGGCCGGAAATCCGCAGCGCCTGCACCGTTGACGCGGTGATCACCGTGGTCGACAGCCCGGCCGTGGCCGCTGGCACCTTTGCCGCGTTCCCGGATCAGGTCGATGCCCAGCGCAAACTCGACCCGAACCTCGACCACGAGTCGCCGCTGCACGAACTGTTCGCCGACCAACTGGCCAGCGCCGACCTCGTCATCCTCAACAAGGCCGACCAGACCAGCCCGGAAGATCTCGCTCGCGTCCGCGCTGAAGTCGCCGAAGAGTTGCCGCCAGCGGTGAAAATCATCGAAGCCAGTAACGGTCGCCTGCCGCTGGACGTGCTGATCGGCCTCGGTGCCGGTTCCGAAGAACACATCGACAGCCGCCACAGCCATCACGATCACCACCATGGTGAAGGCGATGACGATCACGCTGACCACGATCACGACGCCTTCGATTCGATCTCCATCGAACTGCCGCAAGCCGACGAAAGCCTGCTGCTCGACGCCCTGACGCAACTGGTGGTCAAGCACGGCATCCTCCGCGTCAAAGGTTTCGCCGCCATTCCAAACAAACCAATGCGCCTGCTGATCCAGGGCGTGGGCACGCGTTTCGACAAGCATTTCGACCGTCAGTGGGGCGCCGATGAAGCGCGCGTCACGCGTCTGGTGCTGATCGGTCAGCAACTCGACGCCGCCCAACTCGAAGCGCAACTGCGCGCTGCGCTCAGCGTTTAAACCATGCACCTGCTCAGGACCCAGCCCGGCGGATTCGTCTCGGATGACAACATTGCCGACCTTGGACAGACCCCCGCCGAGCTGGTGATCCTGTGCAGCGGCGACTCCAGTCTGGCGCTACTCGCCGAAGCTGCGCAGCAGTTGCCCGAGGATTATCCGAGCCTGCGTCTGGCCAATCCGATGCAGGTGCAGAATCATGCCTCGGTCGATTTGTACGTCGATGAGGTGTTGCGTCACGCCAAGGTGATCCTGATTTCGCTGCACGGCGGCATCGCCTATTGGCGCTATGGCGTCGAACGCTTGGTCGAGTTGGCCGAGCGCGGTGTGCAGGTGATTCTGGTACCGGGCGATGACCGTCCCGATCCGGAGCTCAGCGACTTGAGCACCGTCAATGCCGAGGATCGCGACCGGCTCTGGCAATTCCTGCGTCAGGGCGGTTTGGGCAATGCGCTGGATTTCTTCCGCTG
This sequence comes from Pseudomonas sp. CH61, assembly GCF_059429415.1. NCBI lineage: Bacteria > Pseudomonadati > Pseudomonadota > Gammaproteobacteria > Pseudomonadales > Pseudomonadaceae > Pseudomonas > Pseudomonas sp. CH61. The sequence continues at coordinate 2,122,992 of NZ_CM182098.1, forward strand.
TCTGGCCAGCCGTTGGCTCGCCCGTGATTACGTTTGGGAAGAACCGCAGACCCTGCCGCGCACGGCGATTTACCACCCGAATAAAACCAGCGCCGCACTGAGTGACTGGCAAGCCGAATGGCTGCCGGAAAACCCGGTTGCGGCGGTGCTGTTCTACCGCTCGCATTTGCAAGCGGCGAACACGGCGTTCATTGATGTTTTCTGCCAGCGCTTGCAGGCGGCGGGGTTGAATCCGCTGCCGATCGCGGTGGCCAGTCTGAAAGAGCCCGGCTGCCTGGCGGTGGTCGAGGATTGGCTGGACGAAGTCGAGGCCGGGGTGATTTTGAACACTACCGGATTCGCCCAGTCCAGCCCTGAGGCCCCGCACTTGCGGCCGTTTCGTCGCAATATCCCGGTGATTCAGGCGATCTGCGCACAGGACAACGAGCCCGGCTGGCGCGACAGCGAGCAAGGTCTCGGCCCCCGCGATCTGGCGATGCACATTGCCTTGCCGGAACTCGACGGGCGCATCATCAGCCGGCCGATCAGCTTCAAGGATCTGGCCTGGCGCAGTGAGCGCAGTCAGTCCGATGTGGTCTGCTATCGCGCGCAGCCTGAGCGCATGGATTTCGTCGCTGAACTGGCGCGGCGCTGGATTGATCTGGCGCGGGTGCCAAATGACGAAAAACGCATCGCGCTGATTCTCGCCAACTACCCGACCCGCGACGGACGCATCGGCAACGGCGTCGGCCTCGATACGCCGGCAGCGGCGCTGAATATCCTTCGCGCGTTGCATGCTGAGGGTTATCCCATTGCGGCCGAACTGCCGAATAGCGGCACCGAGTTGATCCAGCAATTGCTCGGTGGCGTCAGCAACGATCTCGACACGATTGACCTGCGTCCGTGCCAACAAAGCCTGGCGATGGACGATTATTCAGCGATGTTCAATGCGCTGCCCGAAGCCAATCGCGTCGCCGTGATTGAGCGCTGGGGAGCGCCGCAAAACGATCCGATGTGTCGCGACGGGCGCATGATGATTGCCGGTCTGCGTTTCGGCCTGACCTTCGTCGGCATCCAGCCGGCGCGCGGCTATCAGGTTGATCTAAGCGCGGTCTATCACGATCCGGATCTGGTTCCGCCGCACGCTTATCTGGCGTTCTATTTCTGGTTGCGCAACACCTACGGCGCCCACGGCGTGATCCACGTCGGCAAGCACGGCAACCTCGAATGGCTGCCGGGCAAAGGCGTTGGCCTTTCGGAAAACTGCTGGCCGGATGCACTGCTCGGGCCGCTGCCGAACATCTATCCGTTTATCGTCAATGACCCGGGCGAGGGCGCGCAGGCCAAGCGGCGCACACAAGCGGTGATCATCGATCACCTGATGCCGCCGCTGACCCGCGCCGAAACCTACGGCCCGCTGCGCAATCTGGAACTTTTGGCCGACGAGTATTACGAAGCGCAGCTGCTGGATCCGCGCCGCGCCCGTGAGTTGCAGCGCGACATTCTGCAACTGGTGCGCGAGACGCAGATCGACCGCGAACTGCAACTCGATGCCGGGCTGGACAGCGACGCTGATGCGGCGATCTGGCTGCCGCGCCTCGATACGTATTTGTGTGATTTGAAGGAATCGCAGATTCGCGATGGCTTGCACATTTTTGGCGAGTCACCGAGCGGGCGATTGCGCATTGATACGTTGCTGGCGTTGCTGCGCATTCCACGCGGAGACGGGAAGGGCGCGCAGTCGAGTCTGCTGCGCGCACTGGCCAAAGCATTCGAACTCGGTTTCGATCCGCTCGACTGCGCGTTGGCCGACCCATGGACAGGCCCACGCCCGACAGAGCTGCAATCGCAAAGCGACGAAGTCTGGCGTAGCGCCGGCGACACCCGCGAACGCCTCGAACTGTTTGCCACTGCGTTGATCTGCGAGTCCCTGCAAATCCCCTGTGGGAGCGAGCCTGCTCGCGAAGGCGTCGTGTCAGCCGCTAAAGATTTACCTGATCCACCGCTTTCGCGAGCAGGCTCGCTCCCACAGGGGCCGGCGTGGGCTGAAGTCAGTGCAATTATCGAGAATCTGCGCGAAGTCGTCGCCCCACGCCTGGACGCTTGCGGCCCCGCCGAAATGCGCGGCCTGCTCGACGCCCTCAGCGGTCGTTTCGTCCCCGCCGGCCCCAGCGGCGCACCCAGCCGTGGTCGCCTCGACGTATTACCGACCGGCCGCAACTTCTATTCGGTCGACGTGCGCAACCTGCCGACCACCACCGCATGGCGCATCGGTTTCCAGTCAGCGACGTTGATTCTTGAGCGACACCTGCAAGACCACGGCGATCACCTGCGTCAGCTCGGACTATCTGTGTGGGGCACCGCGACCATGCGCACCGGCGGCGACGACATCGCTCAGGCGATGGCGCTGATGGGCGTGCGGCCGGTGTGGGCCACCGGCAGTCAGCGCGTCGATGATTTCGAGATCCTGCCGCTGAGCCTGCTCGACCGCCCGCGCGTTGATGTCACGCTGCGAGTTTCCGGGTTTTTCCGCGATGCGTTTGCCAACCTGATTCGTCTGTTCGATGCGGCGGTGCAGGCAGTAGCGGCACTGGATGAACCGGACGATCTCAACCCATTGGCGGCCAAAGTACGAGCCGAGCGCGAGGCACTGCTGCAGTCGGGCGTCGATGAAGACACCGCACGGCGTCAGGCCGGTTGGCGGATTTTCGGCGCCAAACCCGGTGCCTATGGCGCAGGCGTGCAGGGCGCTATCGATGGGCGTTTGTGGCAGAGCCGCGAAGACCTTGCCGAGGTCTATCTGAACTGGGGCGCCTACGCCTATGGCGGCTCCGATGAGGGCACTTCCGCGCGCGAACAGTTCGTCCAACGCCTGAGCCAGGTGCAAGCGGTGCTGCAGAATCAGGATAACCGCGAGCACGACCTGCTCGATTCCAACGATTACTACCAGTTCCAGGGCGGCATGCTCGCCGCCGTGGAAAGCCTGCGCGGTGAAGCAGCGGCCAGTTATCACGGCGATCACAGCCAACCGGATCTGCCGAAGATTCGCACTTTGAAAGAAGAACTGAACCGGGTGATTCGCTCGCGCGCGGCCAATCCGAAATGGATCGACGGGGTCAAGCGCCACGGCTATAAAGGCGCGTTCGAAATGGCGGCGACGGTTGATAACCTGTTTGCGTTCGATGCCACCACGCAGTTGATCGATGACCACCAGTACGCGTTGTTGGCCGATGCTTATCTGCTGGATTCGGCGACCCGGGAGTTTGTTCGTGAGCATAATCCGCACGCGTTGCGGGACATGACCGAGCGGATGCTGGAAGCGCAGCAGCGGGGGATGTGGCGGGAGCCGGGGGCTTATAAAGAGGCGCTGGAGAATCTGTTGCTGGATATAGAGGAAGATGTCTAGCCAGTCAAAAGCTACCCTCACCCCAGCCCTCTCCCGGAGGGAGAGGGGGCCGATCTATGTTGCTGTCAAAACTTGAGCTCGGCTCGATATATCAGGTCGGCGTACCTTGAAAGAACACCTCGGTCAGTTCCCTCTCCCTCCGGGAGAGGGCTAGGGTGAGGGCCATCCCAACTGACACACCACAACGCCAAGAACACCAATGACCACGACAGAGAAAACCCAAATGACCGACACCCCGCATTTCCCGCTCTCCGCCGTGGTCGGTGCCGATGACCTGAAACTCGCCCTGTGCCTCACCGCCATCGACCCGAAAATCGGCGGCGTGCTGATCGAAGGGCCGCGTGGCATGGCCAAATCGACTCTGGCCCGTGGCCTGGCCGATCTGCTCGCCAGCGGCCAGTTCGTCACCTTGCCGCTGGGCGCCACCGAAGAACGTCTGGTCGGCACCCTCGACCTCGACGCCGCGCTCAGCGAGGGCCGCGCGCAATTCTCACCGGGCGTGCTGGCCAAGGCTGACGGCGGTGTGCTCTACGTCGATGAAGTCAATCTGCTGCCTGATCACCTGGTGGATCTGCTGCTCGACGTTGCCGCCAGCGGTACCAACCTGATCGAGCGTGACGGTATCTCCCATCGGCATTCGGCGAAGTTCGTGCTGATCGGCACCATGAACCCGGAAGAGGGCGAGTTGCGTCCGCAGCTGCTTGATCGCTTCGGCTTGAACGTCGCCCTCAGTGGGCACACGGTGCCGACCGAGCGCGGACAGATCATTCGTCGGCGACTGGATTTCGACAGCGATCCGCAAGCGTTCTGCGCGCAGTGGGAAGCCGAGCAACAAGCCCTGCGTGTGCGTTGCGAAAATGCTCGCGCTGTTTTGGCCAATATTGCGCTGGACGACGCCGCACTGGCGCAGATCACCGAGCGTTGTTTTGCCGCCGGCGTCGACGGTCTGCGTGCCGATCTGGTCTGGTTGCGCGCGGCTCGCGCCCATGCGGCTTGGCGCGGCGCTGAGGAGATTGGCGAAGAGGATATTGATGCCGTGGCCGAGTTTGCCCTGCGCCATCGTCGCCGTGAGCAAGCGCCTTCGAGTCCGCAACAACCGGCGCAGTCGCCGGCCGAAACTCAAGCCTCGCCGAGTGAAGGGCAGGGCCAGTGGGGCGACCTTCCGGCGCCCGCGCTTGCTACTGGCGCTCGTCGTGAAGTGCCGAGCTGGCCAAAAAAGCCTTAGGCATTCGCCCCCGATCCGACGCGGGGGCGAATGCCAGACCCCGCGCCGGGCGGCTGGACAACGGACGCCAAGGCAAGCGTCATGCCGCTCGTGGCGGTACAGTGAACTGGCCGGGCACGCTGCTCAATGGACGTCCTCGAGTACGTGAAGATCTGCTGTTCCAACTGCGCACACGCTCGCCGCATGAACTGTGGCTGGTCATCGTCGATGCCTCAGGCTCGACGCGGCGTCATCACGCCTTGAGCGATGCCAAAGGCCTGCTCGCGCAACTGTTCGATGATGCCTATCGCCAGCGTGCGCGGCTGGCATTGCTGACCGCCAGTGGTTCGGCGCCGCGATGGCAGGTGCAAGGGTTGAAGGCGTCGAGCGGCTTGCGCGTCTGGCTGGAAGCCTTGGGAGCTGGCGGCGGCACGCCGTTAATGGCGGCACTGATGCAGGCGGAGCAATGGCTGGCAGTGCGGCGCAAGCGCTTTCCCGCTGAACAGCAACGTTTGCTGGTGGTGACCGATGGGCGTTTGAAACAGTGGTCAGGATTGCCGGCGCTGGAATGCCCGGGCTTGTTGATCGATATCGAGCGAGGACCGATCCGGTTGGGGCGGGCGCGGGATCTGGCTTCAGCGTTGAGTGCAGAGTATCGACATATCGATGAGCTGAATTCTCTCTGATACCTTCTGTGTCTGGTCGATGCAATCGCGAGCAGGCTCACTCCTACATTTGGAATGCGTTCCCCTGTAGGAGTGAGCCTGCTCGCGATTGCATCGACCCGGTCTAGAGCCGAACACTCAAAACCCGCATCCCTGCTCTATGCTGCCCCCCCCCAGCCCAATCACAAGGAGTGAGCGATGCGCGTACTGGTCAAAAACCATCAAGACGATTTCCGTGTCAAAGCCTACGCCGGCACCAACGGCGTGCTGCTGGCCATGGATCTGGCCGAACCACGGCGCCAGGGCCTGCTGGGTTTCGCCATCGAAAAGCAGCAGGGCGCCAAACCCTGGTTGTTCCTGTTCAACAGCCTGACCTTCCCGAATAAGGCGCACACCTTTCCCCAGTTCCACGCCACACCGAGCGATATCGCGCCGCTGCAGAGATTTCGCTGGGCCGATTACGCGGTCAATCCGGGCATGACCCTTCACTATCGCGTGCACCTGGCCTACGGCACTGCCGATGCCGTGCAGTTGGGCGAATCGCTGGAGCTGACGATCACTTCCGATGACGGTCACCCGAGCAATCAAAGTGTTATTTTCAATCGCGCCGTTGCCGCCAGTCAGGCATTCCAGCGCAAGTTTCCCGACCTCGACGCGCAGATCAGCGCCAATAAAAACATGCCCATCGAAGCCTGGCCGGATGCGGCCCGTCAGTGGCTGGAAAACGGCTTGCTCGGGCGCTTGCTGGGTTTTATCGAGCGTGCGGTCGATGGCCAATGGGCGCTGGACATTGCCATCTACGAATACCAGTTACAGGCGATCATCGATGCGGTGAACGCAGCGTTCGTGCGGGGTGTGCAGGTGCGGGTGCTGTATCACGCCCGGCCGGATGACGAAGACACTACGATCAACGAAGCAAGCCTGGCGGCGCTGCCTCCTGCGAGCAAACGCGGGCGAGTGACCCACAACATCTTTCACAACAAATTCATCGTTCTCAGCCGCGCCGACGCCAGTGGGGAGCAGCAGCCTGAAGCGGTTCTGTGTGGCAGCACCAATTTCACCGCCAACGGGGTTTATCGGCAGGCCAACGTGGTGCATGTGCTGGACGACGAATCGGTTGCTGCCAGTTATCTGCAAACGTTCGAGCAGATCTGGGTACAGCCGGATGATGTCGGTGTCACCCGCGACTGGATCACCGAACACAACCCGATGAACCCGCAGCAGCCGCTGTTTGTCGGGTTTTCACCGCGTACCGGCGGGGCTGACCTGCAGGCGTTCGAGAGCATCATCAGCGCGGCAAAGAAGGACGTGCTGTTCGTCACGGCGTTTTCGCTGCCGGATGCGATTCTCAACGCGCTACTCGGCCAGCCCCACGACGAGATTTTGCGTTATGGCCTGCAAAACACCGCCAGCCGCATCACTGGGTTTCATGCCGACCGCAGCGCTGAATTCGCCGCCACCGCGTTGCTCAACACTGGGTTGGAAGGCTGGTTGCGCGAGAACATGAAAGGTCAGAAAGGCAATCTGCTGGTGCACACCAAAGCGGTGGTTACCGACTTCACCACGGACACGCCGACGATCATCAGCGGCAGCCACAACCTCAGCGCTTCGGCCAGTAACGGCAATGATGAAAACTACCTGATCATTCGCGGCGATACCGATCTGGCCGACCGCTATGGTCTGGAATTGCTGCGGTTCTACGAGCATTACCGCTTCCGTTATTTCGCGAAGAAACTGGCGTTGAAACAGGTGAGTCCATTGGCGGCAGGCGACAGTTGGACCAACGATTACTACATCGAAGGGGATTTGCGCCAGCTGTCGCGTCTGCGCTTTGCCGGACGTTGACACCGTACTGTAGGAGCTGCCGCAGGCTGCTATCTTTTGATTTTAATTGTAAAAAACAAGATCAAAAGATCGCAGCCTTCGGCAGCTCCTACAGAGGTATTCGGTGCTGATTACAGATTTTGAAATGATTTGCCGCTGTAGGAAATGTTCCCAAAGCCTGTACGCTCCAAGGCCATTTTTCATTCAGGATTTACATGAACACCCTCTCGGAGCCTCCCAGTCGCACCTTCCCCTCGCGCCATGGCGCGGTCTTGACGCACTCGCAGCATCCAGTTTTCCGACATCCGACTATCGTTGTTAACGCGGCTCCAGAGCCTTCGCGTTGCGCTTTGCCGTGTCCGGCAGCCTGAATTCACCGAGAGAGATAGAGACGTTTTATGGAATGGTTAGCGGATCCCACGGCCTGGTTGGGCTTGTTGACATTGATCGTGCTGGAACTGGTGCTGGGTATCGACAACCTGGTGTTCATCGCAATTCTGGCGGACAAACTGCCACCGCATCAGCGTGACCGTGCGCGGATTATCGGCCTGTCGCTGGCGCTGATCATGCGCCTTGGCCTGTTGGCGAGTATTTCCTGGCTGGTGACCCTTACGCAGCCGTTGTTCGAGGTGTTCGACAAGAGCTTCTCCGGCCGTGACCTGATCATGCTGTTCGGTGGTGTGTTCCTGTTGTTCAAAGCGACCATGGAGTTGCACGAACGCCTGGAAGGCCACGTCGGTGAACGCACGACCAACGCCGCTTATGCCATGTTCTGGCCGATCGTTGCGCAGATCGTGGTGCTTGATGCGGTGTTCTCGCTGGATGCGGTGATCACGGCCGTGGGCATGGTCGATGAACTGGCGGTGATGATGATCGCGGTGATCATCTCGATTGGCTTGATGATCGTTGCCAGCAAGCCGCTGACGCGCTTCGTCAACGCGCACCCGACGGTGATCATGCTGTGTCTGGGCTTCCTGATGATGATCGGTTTTGCCCTGACGGCCGAAGGTCTGGGCTTCCACATTCCGAAAGGTTATCTGTACGCCGCCATCGGTTTCTCGATTCTGATCGAGGTGTTCAACCAGATTGCCCGGGCACGCCGCAAGCGTTCGATGCAGGGCCTGCGGCCGATGCGCGAGCGCACGGCTCATGCGGTCCTGCGCTTGCTGGGCGGGCGCAAACTGGCGGCGGAGGAGGTCGGCGAGGAGATCTCCGATCTGCTTGATGACGGTGATGCGCCAAGTGCCGAACTGTTCGATCGTCGCGAACGGGTGATGATCAGCGGCGTGCTGCAACTGGCCGAGCGCCCGATACGTGGGCTGATGACGGTGCGTGCCGATGTCGACACCCTTGATCTGGCCGATGATCGCGAGGCGATTCGCATCCGCTTGATGCACTCGTCCTACTCGCGTCTGCCGTTGATTCGTAACGGCGCGGTGGATGAGCCTTTGGGCTTCGTGCACAAGAAGGAACTGCTCAAGGAATATCTGGCCGGCACCGAGCCGAATCTGGAGCACCTGGCGCGCAAGACCATCAACCTGCTCGACAGCTATTCGATCCTCAACGCGCTGGAGCAGATGCGCGCAGCCTCGACTCACATTGCTTTTGTGGTCAACGAATTCGGTGATTTCGTCGGCGTGTTGACCATGACCGACATTCTCGAGTCGATTGCCGGTGAGTTGCCGGATGCCAGCGAAATCGAAGGCCCGGATGTCGTCGAGGAGCAGGGCGGTTATATCGTCAGTGGTGCGTTGAACCTGGCGCGTGTGCGCCAACGCACCGGGTTTGGTGCGCCGCCGACCGAGGATTATCAAACCATGGCCGGGTTGGTGATGAGCCTGCTGGATCGATTGCCTGTGATCGGTGACCGTCTGGAGCTTGAAGGTTGGCAGATGACGGTCAAAGCGGTGGAAGAGCGGCGGGTGACGCGGGTGTTGCTGGTGCGCGCTGCCGCGTAATACTTGAGTTCTCTACTAACTGTGCCGGCCTCTTCGCGAGCAGGCTCGCTCCCACATTGGAACGCGTTTCAAATGTGGGAGTGAGCCTGCTCGCGAATGCTTTGGCTCAGGCACCGCAGTATTCACTGATGAACAGTGTAGCGATCCTTCCTGTTCCCACCCAAGTGCGAGAAACATCTGACGGACAACGCAGAAACGTCGCTGGAAATCACGTGGTATCGTCAAATGGATCGAAGTTAAGAACTTCAGAGGTGCTATTTTAGGTGCTACTAAAAGTACTTCAGGAAGCACCTTAATGGCACACATCGTTCTTTCCCACGTAGTAGCGAGTATTTCCGAATTGAAAAAAAATCCGATGGGCACCGTGGCTGCTGGAGGTGGACGCTCCGTAGCGATTCTCAACCGAAATGAACCAGCGTTTTATTGCGTACCTGCCAAAGAGTACGAGGCAATGATGACGCGTCTTGATGATCTGGAGTTGATCGCGCTTTGCAAGGAGCGAGAAAACGACCCCACCATCAAGGTCTCGATAGATGACCTATGAGCTGGAGTTTTCTGAAAAGGCCTGGATTCACCCCGTTCAGCACTGACTCCGCAGGCGCGCACGTGCAACGGTGCGCAAAGTGCGAAGCGTATGACGCAGCCAAGGCAGATCATGCGTTTGTTTGCGGACGGCAACGGGCGCTTTGGTCTTGCCGATATGCTCGGCGAAATCCCGTGCGAGGGTTTCTTCGGTGCCGATGCCTTTGAGTTTTTTCACCAGTTTGCCGTTCTGGAAGAACAGCACGGTAGGCGTGCCCGTGACCAGCGCACAACGGGGGCATTCACTGGTGTTGAGCATGTAGATACAGGCGATCAGCCGATAGGGCTCTGCGATCTCGCGAAACACCGGCGCGGCCCATTCGCACGCGGGACAGCGGTCGCTCCCGAAATACAGGATCACCGGGCGCCAGGTCTTCAGGGCTTTGCGGTAGGTGGGATGCAGAGTGGACAGTGGGACGTTCAGAGTCATGAAAATCTCCGTTTTTACGACGCTACTGATTCCACTGACGGTAATCCAGCAAGATCCTTCCGCCTACTGTCAGAGTTGACAGGTGCACCGCGCCTCATTTTGTGCGAGGCGCCTCGAAATGTGGCGCGAATACCCCGCGCGTGTAGCCAACGGTAGCGAGTCGTGTTGGCGCCTTGGGCAACAACGTCACTGTCCCTTTCTGCATCTCTTTGATTTCTAAACCATTTCATTGCACTACAGATTATCCAACAATCCTGTGGCACACTTTCTGCTGTCTATTCCGTAGTAACAAACCGTGTTCCGGTATAGCGGAATAAACACCATCCTGGAGTGCTTGCCATGCATCGCCGTCCTTCGTTGTTCAAAGCGTGTGTTTTTGTTCTTGCGGCTTCGTCCGCTGTCATGGGTATGGCCCAGGCAGCCGACAGCAAGCTCGACAGTGTTCTGGCCCGTGGCAAGTTGATCGTGGGCACCGGCAGCACCAATGCGCCGTGGCACTTTCAGGGTGCGGACGGCAAGTTGCAGGGCTTTGATATCGATATCGCGCGGATCGTCGCCAAGGGTCTGTTCAACGACCCGAGCAAGGTCGAGTTCGTGGTGCAGTCGTCCGATGCGCGGATTCCCAATCTGCTCACCGACAAGGTCGACATGAGCTGCCAGTTCATCACCGTTACCGCCAGCCGCGCGCAGCAAGTGGCGTTCACGCTGCCGTACTACCGCGAAGGCGTTGGCCTGCTGTTGCCGAACAACAGCAAGTACAAGGAAATCGAAGACCTGCAAGCCGCCGGCGACAGCGTCACCGTGGCGGTGCTGCAAAACGTCTACGCCGAAGAACTGGTGCATCAGGCCTTGCCGAAGGCCAAGGTCGATCAGTACGACAGCGTCGATCTGATGTATCAGGCCGTTAACTCCGGTCGCGCCGACGCCGCCGCCACCGACCAGTCTTCGGTCAAATACCTGATGGTGCAGAACCCTGGCCGCTACCGTAGCCCAAGCTATGCGTGGAGCCCGCAAACCTACGCCTGCGCAGTCAAGCGTGGCGATCAGGACTGGCTGAACTTCGTCAACACCGCACTGCATGAAGCCATGACCGGCGTTGAATTCCCGACTTATGCGGCGTCGTTCAAACAATGGTTCGGTGTAGATCTGCCGTCGCCAGCGATCGGTTTCCCAGTCGAATTCAAATGATCCCGTGAGAGTGGGGCGATTCCCGTCGCCCCGCTCAAGGTACTGCTGACCATGAACTATCAGTTGAACTTTGCCGCCGTGTGGCGCGATTTCGACACCTTGCTGGCGGGGCTCGGTCTGGGTCTTGAACTGGCGCTGGTGTCGATCGCCATCGGCTGCGTGATCGGCCTGCTGATGGCGTTTGCCTTGCTTTCAAAGCATCGCGCCTTGCGGGTGCTGGCTTCGGTGTACGTCACGGTGGTGCGTAACACGCCGATTCTGGTGTTGATTCTGTTGATCTACTTTGCCTTGCCAAGCTTGGGCATTCGGCTGGACAAGATTCCGTCGTTCATCGTCACCCTGTCGTTGTATGCCGGGGCGTACCTGACCGAAGTGTTCCGTGGCGGTTTGCTGAGCATTCCCAAGGGCCAGCGCGAAGCGGGACTGGCCATCGGCCTCGGCGAGTGGCAGGTCAAGGCTTACGTCACCGTACCGGTGATGCTGCGCAATGTGTTGCCGGCGCTGTCGAACAACTTCATATCGCTGTTCAAGGACACCTCGCTGGCGGCCGCGATTGCGGTGCCGGAGCTGACCTATTACGCGCGCAAGATCAACGTCGAAAGCTACCGGGTGATCGAAACCTGGCTGGTGACCACGGCGTTGTATGTCGCGGCCTGTTACCTCATTGCCATGCTGCTGCGTTACCTCGAGCAGCGTCTGGCGATCCGCCGATAGGAGGCTGCGATGTACGAATCTCCGAGTTGGTTACATGAATTGTGGGTCGCGCGTGAACCGCTGTGGCAGGGCTTTTTGACCAGTGTGCAAGTGTCGGCGCTGGCGATTCTGCTCGGCACTGTGCTCGGCGTGGTCACCGGTCTGGTGCTGACCTACGGCAAGTTCTGGATGCGCGCGCCGTTCCGTTTTTACGTCGACCTGATTCGCGGTACACCGGTGTTTGTATTGGTGTTGGCCTGCTTCTATATGGCGCCGGCACTCGGTTGGCAGATCAGCGCATTTCAGGCCGGTGCCTTGGGCCTGACGCTGTTCTGCGGCTCGCACGTTGCCGAGATTGTCCGTGGTGCGCTGCAAGCGTTGCCGCGCGGGCAAATGGAAGCGAGCAAGGCCATCGGCCTGACGTTCTATCAATCCCTCGGCTACGTGCTGTTGCCTCAAGCATTGCGGCAGATCCTGCCGACCTGGGTCAACTCGTCCACCGAAATCGTCAAGGCTTCGACCTTGCTGTCGGTGATCGGCGTCGCCGAATTGTTGCTCAGCACCCAACAGATCATCGCCCGGAACTTCATGACCCTGGAGTTCTACCTGTTCGCCGGTTTGCTGTTCTTCGTCATCAACTACGGCATCGAGTTACTCGGCCGGCACATTGAAAAACGGGTGGCCCTGCCATGACTCAAGCTCAAGTTTCTTCACAGCCTCAGGCGTTGCTGGACATCCGTGGCCTGCACAAACAATACGGCGCGGTCGAAGTGCTCAAGGGTGTCGACCTGAGCATGCAGCGCGGCAACGTGGTGACGCTGATCGGCTCCAGCGGTTCGGGCAAGACCACGCTGCTGCGTTGCGTGAACATGCTCGAAGAGTTCCAGGGCGGGCAGATTCTGCTCGACGGCGAATCCATCGGCTATGACGAGGTCAACGGCAAGCGTGTGCGGCATGCGGAAAAAGTCATCGCCCGCCATCGCGCGATGACCGGCATGGCCTTCCAGCAGTTCAACCTGTTCCCGCATTTGACCGCGTTGCAGAACGTCACTCTGGGCTTGCTCAAGGTGAAGAAAATGCACAAGGACGAAGCCGTGGTGCTCGCCGAGAAATGGCTGGAGCGCGTCGGCCTGCTGGAGCGGCGCAATCACTTTCCCGGTCAGTTGTCCGGCGGCCAGCAACAGCGCGTGGCGATCGCCCGGGCCATTGCGATGAACCCGAGTTTGATGCTGTTCGACGAAGTCACGTCGGCGCTCGATCCGGAACTGGTCGGCGAAGTGCTCAACGTGATCAAGGGCCTGGCCGAGGACGGCATGACCATGTTGCTGGTGACCCATGAAATGCGTTTTGCCTTCGAGGTCTCGGACAAGATCGTTTTCATGAATCAGGGGCGGATCGAAGAGCAGGGGCCTCCCAAGGAGCTGTTCGAACGCCCGCAATCGCCGCGTCTGGCTGAGTTTCTGAAAAGCACGCGGTTTTAATTTTTCGGTTTGTAATCAGGAGAAACACCCATGAGCATTACTCGATATGGCACCGGCAGCACCGCCGCTGGCGGCCAGCCACGTCCCTTCGCTCGCGCTGTTGAAGCGGATGGCTGGCTGCACGTATCCGGCCAGGTGCCGGCGGTGGATGGCGAGATTATCGTTGGCGGTATCGTCGAGCAGACCCATCAGACCATGAAGAACCTGATCGCGATTCTCGAAGAGGCCGGTTATGGCCTGGAAGATGTCGTGCGTGCTGGCGTGTGGCTGGACGATCCGCGGGATTTCAGCAGTTTCAACAAGGTTTTCGGCGAGTACTTCAAGCCTGAACACGCACCGGCGCGGGCCTGTGTGCAGGCGAGCATGATGGTCGATTGCAAGGTCGAGATCGACTGCATTGCGTACAAGAAAAAGGCCTGAGTGACGGCTTTCCTTCACCCTAACCCTCTCCCGGAGGGAGAGGGGACCGATCTCTATCGATGCAGCTTTTGGCGGCTGATCACAACATGTGCATCGATACAGTCAGGCTCTATCTCTCTGGGAGAGGGGACTGATCTGTATCGATGCGGATTTTGCGTATGACGCTTACATTTACATCGATACGGTCAGGCTCCCTCTCCCTCTGGGAGAGGGCGGGGGGTGAGGGCAGCAATCCAACTGACACAACACCAAGGGCCAGTTACCATCCGGCGACTTTGAATGGGAACCACTGAAATGACCGAAGACACCATCAAGCGCCGGGCACGCGGTCTGGACCGGGCGTTCGATATCCTCGATTTCCTCAAGGAGATCGGCCAGCCGCTGCGCCCCAACGACATCGCCAATGGCATCGGCAGCCCGAAATCCACCGTTTACGAACTGGTCGCTTCGCTGCTGGAACGACGGATTCTGGAGCCGGTGGGCAAGGACGGTCACGTCTATCTGGGCCGGCAGTTATACTTTCTCGGTCAGGCTCACTTGCGTCACTTCGATCTCAGCCGCGAGGCCGATCACGCCTTGCAGGAGATCGTCAGCCAGACCCATGAAACCGCGCAGATGTGCCTGCTCAACGGGCGCAAATACACGGTGGCATTGATGAAGGAGGGCGAGCGGCATTTCCGCATTTCCTCCGACATCGGCGAAAACGCGCCAATCCCGTGGACGGCTTCCGGACGTCTGCTGCTCGCGCACTTGAGCGATCAGCAGATCATCGACCTGATCGACGAAGACGATTACATCCTGCCCGACGGCGAGCGTTTGCCACTGGAGCGTTTTCTCGCGGAAATCCGTCAGGCCGGCATCGATGGATTTTTCTCCTTCGACAGCGTCGCCGACACCTTCACCCATTGCTTCGCCGCACCGGTCAAAGACCCTCAAGGCGTAGCGATTTGCACGTTGTGCATCGTCGCCCCACGGGCCGATGCGAAGAACAATTACAACGACTATCGCCGGGTACTGATCGAGAGCGCCAACAGCCTCGCCCGGCGCATCAACGAATAACTGCGGCTGCCTGCGGCCGTGGACCAAGTGAGGAGTTCGACCATGACGACTGCCATCAATACTGCTGGAGAAAAGGGCGACGCCACCATTGGCGCCCGCCTGACGCGTGACGTCAGCCTGCCGGCGCTGGTGCTGCACCGCGAAGCGCTGGAGCACAACATCCGCTGGATGCAGAAGTTTGTCAGCGACAGCGGCGCGGAACTCGCGCCCCACGGCAAAACCAGCATGACCCCGGCACTGTTCAAGCGTCAGCTCGACGCCGGCGCGTGGGGCATCACCCTCGCCAGCGCGACCCAGACCCGTGCCGCTTACGCCCATGGTGTGCGCCGGGTGCTGATGGCCAACCAATTGGTCGGCACGCCGAACATGACACTGATTGCCGATCTGCTCGCCGATCCGTCGTTCGATTTCTATTGCATGGTCGATCACCCGGACAACGTTGCCGATCTCGGTACCTACTTCGCCACGCGTGGAGTGAAGCTGAACGTAATGATCGAATACGGCGTGGTCGGCGGCCGTTGCGGCTGCCGTAGCGAGCAGGAAGTCATCGAACTGGCCAAGGCGATCAACGCGCAACCGGCGCTGGCCCTGACCGGCATTGAAGGTTACGAAGGAGTGATTCACGGCGATCACGCGGTCAGCGGGATTCGTGAGTTTGCTGCGTCGCTGGTGCGTCTGGCGGTGCAGTTGCAGAACAGCGGCGCGTTCGCGATCGCCAAGCCGATCATCACCGCCTCGGGTTCGGCGTGGTACGACCTGATCGCCGAATCGTTCGAAGCGCAGAACGCCGCCGGGCGTTTCCTTAGCGTGTTGCGTCCGGGCAGTTACGTCGCGCATGACCACGGTATCTACAAAGAAGCGCAGTGCTGCGTGCTCGACCGCCGCAGCGATTTGCACGAAGGACTGCGCCCGGCGCTGGAAGTCTGGGCCCACGTGCAATCGTTGCCGGAGCCGGGTTTTGCAGTGATCGCGCTGGGCAAGCGTGATGTCGCGTTCGATGCCGGTTTGCCGGTGCCGTTGCTGCGTTACAAGGCCGGTGTGGTGCCAGCGGTGGGCGAGGACGTTGGCGCGTGCAAGGTCACGGCGGTGATGGACCAGCATGCGTTCATGACGGTGGCGCCGGGCGTTGAGTTGCGCGTAGGCGACATCATTTCCTTTGGTACTTCGCACCCGTGCCTGACGTTCGACAAGTGGCGTGTGGGGTTGTTGGTGGACGAGCAGTTGTCGGTGATCGAGAGCATGGAGACCTGTTTCTAGGGCTTGAAACCGAGTTGCGGCCTTCGCGAGCAGGCTCGCTCCCACACTTGGAATGCATTCCAAATTGTGGGAGCGAGCCTGCTCGCGAAGGCGCCAGTCCAGACACCCGCGCATCAACAGAGACAGTACAAGATGAACACCCTCAGCCCCCTGGGCCCGAACACCCCGCGCATCGCCCTGATCGGCGAATGCATGATCGAACTGCAGCAGCGCGCCGACGGCAGCCTGCAGCAAAGCTTCGGCGGTGACACCCTGAACACCGCGGTGTACCTGTCCCGCGCCATGGGCGACAAGGCGCAGGTCGATTACGTCACCGCATTGGGCGATGACAGCTTCAGCGACGCCATGTGCCAGATCTGGTCCGATGAAGGCATTGGCCTCGAGCTGGTGCAACGTCTACCGGGTCGTCTGCCAGGTCTGTATTGCATCCAGACCGATGCCAGCGGCGAGCGGCGTTTTCTCTATTGGCGCAACGAAGCGGCGGTTCGCGACTGCTTCACCACGCCCGCCGCCGAGCCGATTCTGGCGGCATTGCCAGACTACGATGTGCTGTATTTCAGCGGCATTACCCTCGCTGTACTCGGTGCGCTCGGCCGGGAAAAACTGATCCAGACGCTGATCGAAGCGCGTCAGCGTGATGCGCGCATCGTCTTCGATAACAACTACCGGCCACGCTTGTGGGCCTCTGTCGAAGATGCGCGCGCGGCGTATCGCAGTGTGTTGCCCTACGTCGATCTGGCGTTGTTGACGGTGGATGACGAACAGGCGCTGTTCGGTTTCGCCGATTGCGAAGCGGTGTTTGCGGCGTATGAGCAATTCGGCACGCCGGAAGTGGTGCTCAAGCGTGGTGGCGAAGCCTGTTTGATTCGCTGTGATGACGAGTCATTCGAGGTGCCGGCGCAGAAGGTCGAAAAAGTGGTGGACACCACGGCGGCGGGGGATTCGTTCAGTGCGGGGTATCTGGCCAGTCGACTATCGGCTGGTAGTCCGGCAGAGGCTGCGCAGGCCGGGCACTTGCTGGCCAGCAAGGTGATTCAGGTGCCGGGGGCATTGATTCCGAAACAGGCTTGAATGGCCGCTTGCTGCGCAATCGGTTCGCGAGCAGGCTCGCTCCCACAGGAGAATGCATTCCAAATGTGGGAGCGAGCCTGCTCGCGAAAGGGCCCTGAAGCCAACCCGTCAATCGCGGTAAAACACCTGCACCAAGTGATACCCGAACTTGCTCTTGATCGGCCCATGCACGGTGCGCAACGGCTTTTTGAAAATCACCGCATCAATCGCCCCGACCATCTGCCCCGGCCGCACTTCACCCAGATCGCCGCCGCGTTTGCCGGACGGGCAGGTCGAAAATTTCTTCGCCAGCACATCGAACGCTTCGCCCTTGGCGATGCGTTGTTTGAGCTGTTCAGCCTCTTCGGCGGTTTTCACCAGAATGTGGCGGGCTTGGGCTTTCATCGTGCGGTACCTGATAACGGGGTGACGGCGGGGCGCGGATTATGCCTCAAGTCACGGGGTTTGGCTGATCATCGTGCGGATCTTGCTGGCGAGCAGCTCAATGGCAAACGGTTTGGCGACCATGTCCATGCCATCCTCGAGAAAACCCTGACGCTCGGCGGCTTTCTGCGCATAACCGGTCATGAACAACACCTTGAGACCCGGCCGATGCTGACGGGCGATTTCCGCCAGTTGCCGGCCATTCATGCCGGGCAGGCCGACGTCGGTGACCAGCAGATCCACGCGCAGATCTGACTCCAGCAGCGGTAGGGCGGCCTTGGCATCTTCGGCTTCATAGGCTTGATAACCCAACTCTCTGAGTAGATCGAGCACCAGCATGCGCACCGCCGGGTCATCTTCAACGACCACCACGGTTTCGCCAGTCGCCGTCGCCGGCGCTTGTTCAATGGGCGCGATAGCCGGCCGTTCCGCCTCGACGCCGTACAAGCGCGGCAAGTACAAGCGCACACACGTGCCCTGGCCCGGCAGGCTGTCGAGGCTGACGTGGCCACCTGACTGCTGGGCAAAACCATAAATCATCGACAGCCCCAACCCGGTGCCCTGGCCGATGGGCTTGGTGGTGAAGAACGGATCGAAGGCCTTGGACCGCACCGAGGGCGTCATGCCGGTGCCGTTGTCGCTGACCGCGAGCATCAGGTAATCGCCGGCCTTGACCGGTTCGAGCGTGGTGATGTCACTGCCGTCGAGATAGACGTTGGCGGTCTCGATCAACAACTCGCCGCCATCAGGCATCGCGTCGCGGGCATTGATGACCAGATTGAGCAGGGCGTTTTCCAGTTGGCTGACGTCGGTGCTGACCGGCCAGACATTTTCTGCCAGACGCAGTTTGAGGTCGATCGGATCGCCCTTGGTGCGCCGGATCAGATCTTCCAGCGAATGCACCAGATCATTGACGTTGAGGGTCTTGCGATCCAGCGATTGGCGCCGCGAAAACGCCAACAAGCGATGGGTCAGCGCCGCTGCACGATTGGCCGATGACACCGCCGCTTCGGTAAAACGACCAATTTCGTCGGCCCGGCCGTTGGCAATATAGCGCTGCATCAAATCGAGACTGCCGATGATCCCGGTGAGCATGTTGTTGAAGTCGTGGGCGATACCGCCAGTGAGCTGACCGACAGCTTCCATCTTCTGTGCGTGGCGCAAGGCATCTTCGGCGCGCTCGCGTTCGAACATCTCGTTCTGCAAACGCTGATTGGCCTGGGCCAATTGTTCGGTGCGGGCGCTGACCCGTTCTTCCAGGGTTTCGTTGAGATTGCGCAAGGCTTCTTCGGTTTTCTTGCGCTCGGTCTCGTCGATCACAAAGATATAAAAGCCGTTGACGGCGCCGTCCGCCCCGTAGCGTGGCAGGTAATTCATCAACGCGTGACGACTGCTGCCATCGCGATGCGGGGTGTACAGGCTAAACGAACAAGGCCTGCCGGCCAGAGCTTCGGCTATGTAAGGCAGGCGCAGGAAATACGCTTCTTCACCAATGACTTCGCGAATCGTGCGTCCGTAAAGCTCCTGCGGTGTTAGCCCGTACCAGTCCAGATAGGCCGCGTTGTTCAGGCGGAAGCGTTCTTCACGGTCGACATAACTGATCAGGATCGGCATGGCGTTGATGATCAACTGCAGTTCGGTCTGGCTCTGGCGCAACGCCTGTTCGGTGTGTTTGCGCTCGGTCAGATCCAGCGCCGCCCCGAGGAAACGCATGGGCCGGCCATGGTGATCCTTGTAGCAACGCCCGCGAGCGAACACCCAGCGCACCTCGCCATCGGCTTGCAGCAAGCGATATTCCTCAGCGTATTCGGTGCCGTAGGTGATGCAGTGTTTGATGCTGCGCGCGACCATCGCGCGGTCTTCAGGGTGCACGCCTTGCAGGTAATCGCTGATCGGCAATCGGCCGGACAGGCCGGGATCAACGCCGTGCAGTTGGGCGAAATGCGCATCAGCGATAAAGCGATCTTCGCCGATGTCCCAATCCCAGGTGCCGACGGCATCGGTCGCGGCGAGGGCCAGTTGCAGACGTTCCTCGGTTTCGCGTTGCGCCTTGAGGCTTTCATCGGAGCGTCGTTGCAGCTCCAGGGCGATGCGCCGGCGTTCGTTGGTTTCGATGGCGGTGACCAGGATGCCGGCCACTTGCGCGGTTTCATCACGGATCGGGCTGTAGGTCAGATCCAGCCAGAAGTCGGATTCTTTGCCGTCCCGTTGCAAGGTGAAACGTCTTTCGCTGTAGGTGCGTACCTGGCCCTGTAAGACGGCGCTGTAAATCGGGTCGGTAAAGTCGCGAAGTTCCGGCCAGATCTGGTGTGCAGGCTGTCCGAAAGCGTGCGGATGCTTGTGGCCGGCGAGCAGAGCGAAGCCGTTGTTGTAGATCTGCGTGAGCTGCGGCCCCCACAACAGCAGCATCGGCATGGGCGAGTGAATCACGATGTCCACCGCAGTACGCAGGCTCTGCGGCCAGTTGCCGGCAGCACCCAGCGGGCCACGGCTCCAGTCGGTGCGGGCGATCAGTGCCTGAGCGTCGTCGGTGTTCGGTACAGCATTCATTACATCAGTCCTGAGCGTGGTTCGGTGAGGCGACGTCTATCATTGTTGCAGTTGATCTGCGCCAGGCGCAGGCCATTTTCTGTTCATTGAATGCTTCGCGGGTGCTTTTTGCCATGGAAATCGATGCACTGTTGTCAATTTTGTCCAATAAAAACGGTTCGGATCTGTTCCTGTCTACAGGAGCACCGCCCAGTGCGCGTATCGATGGCGTGCTCACGGCGTTGAGCGAACAGCCTTTCAAGAACGGTGAGACCGCCGCCATTGCCGCCTCACTGATGGACGTCGAGCAACGACGGGAGTTCGACCGGGATCTGGAAATGAATCTGGCGATTTCGCGAGCGGGCATTGGTCGCTTTCGCGTGAACATCTTCAAGCAGCGCAACGATGTGTCGATCGTGATTCGTAACGTCAAACTCGACATACCGCGTTTCGCCGATCTGAAACTGCCGGCGGTACTGCTCGACACCGTCATGCTCAAGCAAGGGTTGATCCTCTTTGTTGGCGCCACCGACTCGGGGAAATCAACCTCTCTGGCGGCACTGATCGACCATCGCAACCGCCACAGCTGCGGGCACATCATCACCATCGAGGATCCGATCGAGTACATCCATCGTCACCAGCGCTCGATCATCAATCAACGGGAAGTCGGGGTCGATACACGCAGTTTTCATGCTGCATTGAAAAACACTCTGCGCCAGGCACCGGATGTGGTGCTGATCGGCGAAATCCGCGACCGTGAAACCATGGAGCATGCGTTGGCATTCGCCGATACCGGGCATTTAGTCCTCTCGACGTTGCACGCTATTAACGCCAATCAGGCGCTCGACCGGATTATCAATATGTTCCCGGAAGAGCGGCGGCCGCAGTTGTTACAGACGTTGGGCAATAATCTGAAAGCATTTATCTCGCAGCGGTTGGTGCGCACTGTGGACGGGCAACGCAGGGCTGCTGTCGAGGTGTTGCTGGGCACGCCGACCATCGCTGATGTGGTTCGGCGTGGTCAGTTCGAAGAGCTGAAACCCGTGATGGAAAAATCCGCCGAACTGGGCATGCAAACATTTGATGCTGCGCTGTTCGCGTTAGTCGCCGAAGGTGCAATCAGTGCGCAGGAAGCGTTAAAGAGTGCGGACTCGGTTAATAATTTGAAGTTGCGGATGAAACTTTCTGGCGAGACAAGTGGCGGCGATGATTCAATGTCCGAGGGCTGGGGGTTGGTGGATTGATATTTGATCCGTTGTTTTTTTGCATGATGGCGTGAAATAACGCCTCATATTTTTTAGGTGGATTGGTCACCTTGAAGAAAGTAGAACGTCGTCGGGCTGAAGTTGTCAGCTGGTTAACTTGATGAGGTTCTAAGTGTGAGTGATAAAGTTCGCAGTAAAATATTCTGGTCTTCGGCAGTTGGACTTTCCGAATGGAAGTATCGTTCTGAAGCTGATGCCGTTGAACGCGAAGGGGTGTTAGCCCAACTGGAGGAAGCGTTAACCCGATACTCGGATGATCAAAAGATCAATTGGTATGCGCATGAAGTGGAATTGCAGGCGGGATCGTCGATGTACGAAATCTATAATCCCGGCCGGCTCCTGCTCAACGAACTGCTGGTAACTGGCCCGGTAATCGGTGCGCTCGCCCGCGAAGAGGCGCGCGATCATGATGGGCTTATACGCGTTACGTCTAACGGCAAGATGGAAGTCCGTGCCTTCAGCGGTTGGGTGGATCTGGTGGCGGCGCGTCACTTTGAATACAGTGAGCCGACCCGGTCTACATTAAGATTGATTACCGATGTGGCCGAGGTGGCGGGCGGTTATATATGGCCCGACAACGATATAACCCTCGACCAATGGTTTCGATTTCATGACATCAATATGCCAGAGAACAAGGCGAAGGTCAGAGAGCTGATTGCCTTGTTCAAATTTAATCCTCAAGTGAGTGAGCCTGGAAACTATTGGGAGCATTTTCAAACTGAAGATAAAACATGGGTCGTGTTGAGCGAAGATCAGTTTTCGGCTATCCGTAATGCAACTTTCAAGTTGATGCCGGGGAGGAAACTCCTGGCCGCCCTATACAATGTAACCGGTCGCGCCGCTGTCACGCATGAGAGCGCTGGCCAACTCATCACCGGGTTTGTCAATCATCCGATTGCACAGACGCTTGCCGGCGACTATCTAAAAGAGTTGGGTTGGTTCGGTGTTGACCAAGGGCAAACGGTTTCCGCTGACATTCTCCGGCAATTGCTGATGACGGCAATATTGCTTGATCTGGATCCGTCTATTGGTCATGGCGTGCAGCGCAATCGTGTTGTTGGATTTGATCTGTATGCGCCGGGCAATGTAGACCGTCACCCATCGGTCGTGCGTGAAGAACTGACCACTTTGCTGCGAACCATGCAATGGGTTGATATTGGGTTGGAGCCGCTGGTCGCTCACTTGTTATTGGCACGCAGCGCCCCGGAGTTTCTAGTCGGGGATATCCCGTCGTCGATTACTCTCGGCTCGATCGGGTGGATCAGTTTCTGTCGTGCGGTCATGTTGGCCGAGAGTGTAAAATTCGGCGCGACGCGAGTAATGACCTATGCGCAGATCATGGCTTATGGCGAACTGGAAGCGGTCAGTGAGTCGCAGCAGCACAAACGTGATCTGGCTATGATCGATCCGATCGTTGATTGGGCGCTGATCAATCAGATCGTAACAACCACTGATCTTGAGCAGGCGGAGGAAACCAGCACCCGCCGTGCGGTTGAAGCGTTCGAGCAACACTCGGAGAAATTCGCTCAAATCGCCAGGGCATTTTCGACGCCGTTACCCGACAGAGCGAAGATTGCTCGTGCGGCTTTGAAAATCGCCGCACCGGGTTGTGACACTCTGGACGAAAAAGCACTGTCCGAGCTAGGCGGGCAGCAGGTCATGTCCATGGTCG
Source organism: Pseudomonas sp. CH61 (assembly GCF_059429415.1). Lineage (NCBI taxonomy): Bacteria > Pseudomonadati > Pseudomonadota > Gammaproteobacteria > Pseudomonadales > Pseudomonadaceae > Pseudomonas > Pseudomonas sp. CH61. The sequence continues at coordinate 2,146,098 of NZ_CM182098.1, forward strand.
ACCTGCATCAGTCGGGCGACTTGGTCACTGGTCAGTGGGACAGGCGTACGGTGCGTCTGGTTACTAACGGTATCCCCAAGCCGGCCATCAACTACAACCCGTCCGGTGTCAGCCTCTACAAACGTTATCCGGATTTATTGAAACTAGCATCCTGTGACGAGGAGATGGATCGGCAGTTGGCCGTGTATTTCAATGATTTGAACAGCGCTATGTTATCCACCGTGAAACTCGCTTTGGCGCAGATGCCGGAGGCGGATCTGCACGTCTTCACGAATGCCGATATTCACTTCCTCACGGTACGCGAGTCCGCCGTTTATCATAAATCGCGTCGGCTCAGTGGCCCGCTGAAGATTGATCTCGACCAGGAAACACGGCAAAGCAGAGATGCCGCTACGGGACGTTTTGGCATTGTGATGTATGCGTCCAACGACAATACCGACCTCTGCTATGAGCTGTTCACATCGCGTGCAGAAACTCGAAGAAATGACGCCTTGGCTGTTTTCATCAAACGAGAGCGGAAGTTGCAGCAACGCTCAAGAATGAGCGCCAGCGGGGATGTGACGTTTCCACTGAGTATTACAGCGACTCAAAGCCTCCCGCTCGACATCAAGCGCTATACCCATGCCACTGCCGAAGATGCTTCCATTACCAGCAGCATGGCCATCATCGATAATTTTGGCAGGCTGCACGGGCCGCAAACACCTTCAACGCCAAAACCGGGTTTCTATCAAAAATTTAACGACCCGAATATCACCCGTATCGCCGATTTTCTGGTTCAAAATCGCCCCTACCTGAATAAACATGAACTGAGAGAAATAGTTCGCATACCGACCCCTCTCGAGCTTTCGAGGGAGGAGGGTGATCGATTGCTGACCTATTTCATTGACTTGTTGGTGCCTTTCAAAAAGTGCATCGAGGATATTGCCTCGGGCGAACACGACAAGGTGGTGGATGGGATCTACGGATGTTTGATGGATGGTATCGGTCTGGTCGGAACGGTGGCGGGAGCGAGCTCCAAAGTGTTGAGCATTTCGGCCAAGGCTATTTCAACGACAGCCAAAGCTGCGCGGTTTACCCGGTTGGCATTCACCTCGGCCATTGGTCTTTTCAATCCGCTGGATGGCGTGCCTTCTGGCATACAGGCGGGCGGCAAACTGGTTCACAAGGGTTTGTTGCGGTTTAACAGAAACAGCCATGAACTCGTGGCCATCGCGAACAGCCAGTTGCACAAGCTTAGTGGACGCCGTCAATCCTATGATCTGTTCAGTGCGTCCGATAATGCACATTTGGGGCTGGGTCACTGGAAGCCACTTGGCACCAATGGCAACGTTGTTGCTGTTCTGGCCGCACGCAGTGGCAACAAATGGTATGCCTTGAACCGTCGTGGCAATCTGTGGGGCAATCCATTGAAAGGCTTCGCGTATCAAGCCCCTCTGCAATTGCCGTACTCGCCCAAGACACTGCCAGTGAGCTACACGCGCAATTTCATCGAAAAAAGTCTGCCCCGCGCTCGAGCGAAGATCGACAACGCCATTGATGTCATCAGTCGACATGAGTTCAAGCGAGACCGTGATTGGCTGATGCAGGCATTGTTCGGTACCACGTCGCAGATGGCTACTGATCGACTGGTGAATTATCTGCGGTTGATTCGCTTTGATTTCGCCGGCTTCTCGATGAGCAACACGCTTCTCGATGGGTTCAAGCATAACGAAACAATCGCTTCGTTCGATGTGGACAACTACCAGCGGTGGAAAAACGCGAGTTCCAGCGACGCGTCTGATATTGCGTTTGTCGAGATCTATACTCGCAACCTGAACAAGCATTTCGTCAATCTGGGCTTCAACCATGATGTGGTGGCAGATGACCTGATCCATGAGCTGTTCCACGGCAGTGCGCAGACCGTGGATGTCGGCTACGCCACCGACACGGAGTATAAAAGCGACAGTGGCCAGCGACTGGATGTGGCGCAACTGCTGAATCTTGCGTCCGGTTTCCTGGCTGTATCGGGTGCGGTCTCAAGCTACAGCTACCATGAAGTTTCCGAAGCCTTTGAGAATGCCGACTCCCTTGCACTAGCCACTTCGTTGCTGAGTCAGATGACGACAGACAAAGCCACGTTTGATCGCAACATGACGATCATTCGCAGCGCACTCGACGCCGGTGGCGGTAGCGCGATTGTTCAGCCGGTTGTCATTACGCTGAACAAACCCCGCTGAAACGGGCGCTGCCGCCTGCGTCTGTTGTCAGAGCGCCAGCGCCGGGTTCAAAGGCTCAACTCCGGCCGATCCCGAAACTGCTCCAGCGCTTCGGGATTGGCCAGCGCATCGGTGTTTTTCACCGGCCGTCCATGCACCACCTCGCGCACGGCCAGTTCCACAACCTTGCCGCTGATGGTGCGTGGAATGTCCGTCACCGCAACGATCTTCGCCGGTACATGCCTTGGGGTGGTATTGGCGCGGATCACCTGGCGGATTCGTTGTTCCAGCGCCTCGTCCAGTGTCAGCCCTTCACGCAACCTGACAAACAGCACAACGCGCACGTCATCCTGCCACTGCTGACCGATGGCGACGCTGTCCAGCACGTCGGCGACCTTCTCGACCTGACGATAAATCTCCGCGGTGCCTATGCGCACGCCGCCGGGATTGAGCACGGCGTCCGAGCGCCCATGGATCAGCATCCCGCCATGCGGCCGTTGTTCGGCGTAATCGCCCTGTGCCCAGACCCCGGGAAACAGGCTGAAATACGACTGCCGCAGTCTTGTTCCGTCCGGGTCATTCCACAGGCCGATCGGCATGGCCGGAAAATGCCGGGTGCAGACCAGTTCGCCTTTTTCGCCGATCACCGGTTGCCCGGCGTCGTTCCAGACTTCAACCGCCATGCCCAGGCTCTTGCCCATGTTCTCGCCGCGACGCACGGCGCTCATCGGGTTGCCATTGACGAAACACGAGACGATATCGGTGCCGCCAGACATCGACGCCAGGCACACATCCGGTTTGAAGTCGCGATAAACGAAGTCGTAGCTTTGCGGCGACAGCGCCGAACCGGTGCACAGCAGCGTTTTCAGGCTGCCCAGATCATGACTTTCGCGGGGTTTGGCACCGCTGCTTTCCAGGGTCGCGAGGAACTTGGGGCTGGTGCCGAACACACTGATGCGTTCATCGTCGATCAAGTCGAGCAAGCGCTGATTGTCCGGGTGAAACGGTGAACCGTCGTACAGCACCACGGCACTGCCGACCGCGAGCGCCGAGACCAGCCAGTTCCACATCATCCAGCCGCAGGTCGTGTAGTAAAACAGCCGGTCCCCGGGGCCGAGATCACAATGCAGGCCGTGCTCCTTGACGTGCTGCAGCAACACGCCGCCGGTGCTATGGATGATGCATTTCGGCACACCGGTGGTGCCGCTGGAATACAGCACGTACAGGGGATGGTTGAAGGGCACCGCGACAAAGTCCGGTTCGCCGCCCGACTCATAAAACTCGTCCCACAAGGTCACGTCGGCGCCAGTGCGGTAAGTCTCGACCTGGGCCTGAGGCTGGGCGTAAGGCACGATGATCAACTGCCGTAACGTTGGCAGCTGTTCGAGTATTCCGTTGATCTTGTCGGTCTGGTCGATGGTCTTGCCGGCATAGCGATAAGCGGCGCAGGTGATCAACACCTTCGGCTCGATCTGACCGAAGCGGTCGATTACGCCGTGGGTGCCGAAGTCCGGTGAGGAGCACGACCAGATCGCGCCGAGGCTGGTGGTGGCCAACATCGCCACCAGGGTCTGCCAGGTATTCGGCATGCACGCCGCGACGCGATCGCCGAGGCCAACACCGGCGGCTTGCAGGCTCGCTTGAAACCCGGCGACGTGCTCGGCGAGTTCGGCCCAAGTCAACTGCTCGCGCTGGCCATTCTCCGCCACGCTTATCACCGCCACAGCATCGTCGCGACGACGCAGCAGGTGTTCGGCGAAGTTCAGCGTGGCGCCGGGAAACCACTCGGCGTCGGGCATTTGTGCGCCTTCGCGCAGCACGGCGTCGGGCTGGGTGTGAAAGCGGATATCGAAGGTATCGACGATGGCCTGCCAGAACTGCGCGCGCTGCTCGACGCTCCATTGGTGCAGGGCGGGGTAGTCGTCGAGTTTCAGATGATGACGTTGATTGACCGCGCAGCGGAAGGTGTCCATGCGCGATTGGGCGATACGGTTGGCGTCGGGTTGCCAGAGGATGTCGGACATTGGTTGCCTCTTGTTTTATTCATGCACAAGGTCGAACGCACACATGACACCTGTGGGAGCGAGCCTGCTCGCGAAGACGTCCGTGCACTCAACGACTTCATCGGCTGACCCACCGCTTTCGCGAGCAGGCTCGCTCCCACAGAGAGGGGATGGCTGTGCTATTGGGCGAGCCAGCCACCATCAATATTCCACGCCGCCCCGCGCACCTGGCTGCCAGCCTCGCTGCACAAAAACAGCACCAGTTCGCCCAGATGCTGCGGTGTGACGAACTCCAGCGACGGCTGTTTCTCGGCGAGCAGATCATGTTGCGCCTGCTGCGGATCGACACCCTTGGCCGCTCGATCATCGATCTGCTTCTGCACCAGCGGCGTCAGCACCCAACCCGGGCAGATCGCATTGCAAGTGACGTTGCTGGTGGCGGTTTCCAGGCCAACCACTTTGGTCAAACCGATCACGCCGTGCTTGGCGGCCACATAAGCCGCTTTGCCGGTCGAGCCGACCTGGCCATGCACCGAGGCAATATTGATGATTCGCCCCCAACCTTTGGCGCGCATCCCCGGCAGACTCAAACGTGTGCTGTGAAACACCGAAGACAGGTTGATGGCGATGATCGAATCCCAGCGTTCGACGGGGAATTCTTCCACCGCCGCCACATGCTGGATGCCCGCGTTGTTGACCAGAATGTCGACCCCGCCGAACTCGCGCTCGGCGTAGGCGATCATGTCGGCGATTTGCGCCGGGTCACTGACATCGGCCGGATGATGGCCGACCTTGCCGCCGAATTGCCCGACCTCGGTGATGACTTTGGACGCATCACCAAAGCCGTTGAGAATCAGATTCGCACCAGCCTTGGCCAGGCTCAGTGCGATGCCCAGGCCGATGCCGCTGGTGGAACCGGTAACCAGTGCAGTCTTGCCGGAAAGAGTGGTCATGAATACCTCACACAATGCCAGTGGCGTAGAAAGTGCCGATCACTACGAAAACCGCCAGGGTCTTGATCAGCGTAATACAGAAAATGTCTTTATAGGCTTCGCGGTGGGTCAGGCCGGTGACCGCCAACAACGTGATGACCGCGCCATTGTGCGGCAGGGTGTCCATGCCGCCGCTGGCCATTGCCGCCACGCGGTGCAGCACTTCCAGCGGGATGTTTGCCGCGTGGGCCGCGCTGATGAACTGTTCGGACATCGCCGCCAGCGCAATGCTCATGCCACCCGATGCGGAACCGGTGATACCGGCCAGCAGCGTAACGGTGATGGCTTCGTTGACCAGTGGGTTGGGGATTTGCTTGAGCCAGTCCGCCAGCACCAGAAAGCCCGGCAGCGACGCGATCACTGCGCCGAAGCCGTATTCAGATGCGGTGTTCATCGCCGCCAGCAACGCACCGCTGACCGCGCTTTTGCTGCCCTCGGCGAGCTTGCTGCGAATCGCCTGAAAGCCGAACGCGAGCACCATCAGAATGCCGACCAGCAACGCCGCCTGCACCGCCCAGATTGCCGTCAGTTTGGCGATCTCGGTGGTGACCGGCGTGGCCATGCCCGGCAGTGCGAGGCTGTGGGTCTTGCCGTACCACTGCGGAATCCATTGGGTGAACAGCAGGTTCATGATGCCCACTGCCAACAACGGCGAAAGCGCAATCCATGGGTTTGGCAATTTCAGGTCTTCAGCGGTTTCTGGCTCGTTGCGCAGTTCGGTGCCGTAGCCTTCGCCGGCGCGTTGCGCCTTGTTGCGTTGCCGCTGCAGAAACAGCATGCCGGTGCAGAACACGAAAATCGTGCCGATCACGCCCAGCCACGGCGCCGCCCACGCGGTGGTATTGAAGAACGTGCTGGGGATGATGTTCTGGATCTGCGGCGTGCCGGGCAGGGCGTCCATGGTGAACGAGAACGCGCCGAGGGCTATGGTCGCCGGGATCAGACGCTTGGGAATATTGCTCTGGCGGAACATCTCGGCAGCAAACGGATACACCGCAAAGACCACCACAAACAGCGACACGCCACCGTAAGTGAGCAGGGCGCAGACCAGCACGATCACCAGCATCGCTTGTTTGGTGCCGAGCAAGCGAATGGCCGCGGCAACGATCGAGCGGGAGAACCCCGACAGTTCGATCAACTTGCCGAACACGGCACCGAGCAGGAAAACCGGGAAATACAGTTTGATGAAGCCGACCATTTTCTCCATGAACACCCCGGTGAACGCAGGGGCGACGGCAGAAGGGTCGGTGAGCAGGACCGCACCGAGGGCGGCAATCGGGGCGAAGAGGATAACGCTGTAGCCACGGTAGGCAGCCAGCATCAGCAGCGCCAGGGCTGCCAAGGCAATGATCACACTCATGGTGTGTCTCTCCAGAATTGTTATTTTTGTGGATGGAACGGGTGTGGGAGAGGCGTTAGCGAGATCTGTGCCAGATATGTAAGTTGCTGAAATATATTAAGTTAATCTGAGTGATTGAATCGCAAATGAGTTGTTTGTCTCTGTTTTGAGATGGTGTTGATCGATTTGGCGTCATCGCGAGCAGGCTCACTTCTACAGCGGGGATGTGCACACCTGTAAAAATGTAGGAGTGAGCCTGCTCGCGATGAGTGCGAAGCACTCCTGTGTGTCTGTCTCTATGTGGAGATCTATATCTCTGTATGGAGACTCAAGCGATTCCCAGCGCCACCATCTTCTTGTACAGCGTCGACCGCCCCAGCCCCAGTCGAGCCGCCGCTTCCGGCACTTTACCCGCACATTGCGCAAGAGCTGCCTGAATCAACTGCCGATCAAACCGCTCCCGCGCCTGAGCAAAAGTCTCGTCAGCCAGCGCCTCCATCGTCGGCACCGAGGCACGCTCAACCGGCGTCAACGTACCAATCGCCGCACGAATATCCTGCTCGGTCAGCATCAAGTCATCACTGAGCAACGCCGCGCGTTCCAGCACATTACGCAGTTCGCGAATGTTCCCCGGCCACGCGTGCTGTCCGAGCAACGCCAGCGCATCCCGGTGCAGTTCATGCTGGCTGCGCAGCTCTTCCAGAATCGCTTCGCTAAGCGCAGGCAGATCATCAAGACGCTCACGTAATGGCGGCACCTGAATCGGCAATACGTTGAGGCGATAGTACAAATCGGCGCGGAACTCACCGCGTTTGATCGCCGCTTGCAGATCGGTCGAAGTGGCGGCAATCACTCGCACGTCGCTCTGAATCACCTCGTTGGAACCGACCGGCTCGAATTCCTTTTCCTGCAACACACGCAGCAGTTTGCTTTGCAGGGGCAGCGGCATGTCGCCAATCTCGTCGAGAAACAATGTGCCGCCCTGGGCGATCTGCAACTTGCCGGTGCGGCCCTTGCGGTCGGCGCCGGTGAACGCGCCGGGTGCGGTGCCGAAAAATTCCGCTTCCAGCAGCGCCTCGGGAATCGCCGCGCTGTTGATGCTGACGAAGGCCTTGTGTGCTCGTGGCGAGGCACTGTGAATCGCCTGGGCCAGCAACTCTTTACCGGTGCCGGTTTCGCCGAGCAGCAACACCGGCGACTCGGCGCTGGCACTGCGTCGGGCACGGCGTTTGACTTCGAGGCTGGCGGCGCTGGTGCCGATAAAGTGGGCGAAGTTGTATTTGGTCTGCCGGGCGCGCAGCAGGGAGCGGGTCGAAGCCAGTTCTTCCTGCATGCTCAAATAACGTTTGAGCATTGGCGACAGGGTGCGCAGCTCGTCGAACAGGGCAAAGCCGATCGCGCCGATCACCGTGCCGGCGTCGTCATGGATCGGCAGGCGCATCACCACCAACGGCTCTTTCGGGGTGTCTTGCATATCGAGAAGGATAGGGCGCCCGGTGCGCACGACTTCGCGCAACAGACTGCCCGGGATCACGCTTTCACAGGGTTTACCGATGGCGCCTTCAGCCGATTCGAGACCGAAACGTCTGGCGTAGCGCTCGTTCATCCAGACGATGTTGGCATCGCGGTCGACGATCACCGTGCCTTCGCTGGATTGCTCGATGATCTCGAACAGCGAACGGATCGCCAGGCTGCGGACCCGTTGGTAGTCCTTGAGGCTTTCGGTGGTGTTCATGGAGGCTGATCCTGATTGTTTGTTGCCTGCGCCGGCCCTTTCGCGAGCAGGCTCGCTCCCACAGTGGGCCGGGGTGTTCACAAATTTTGTAAACGACCGTGAATCTTGTGGGAGCGAGCCTGCTCGCGAAAGCCGCGACCCGGTTTCAAGCCGAACGCATATGATGCCTACCCCGGATGCGCCGCCGCCAACAGCTCTTTGGTATACGGATGCTGCGGCGCATCGAATACCTCATGACTGGCGCCACGCTCGACCACTTTGCCGTCTTTGATCACGATCATGTCGTGAGCCAGGGCGCGCACAACCGCCAGATCGTGGCTGATGAACAGATAGGTCAGACCGTGTTTTTCCTGAAGCTGGCGGAGTAGGGCGACCACTTGTTTCTGCACCGTACGATCGAGTGCCGAGGTCGGCTCGTCGAGCAGGATCAGCGCCGGTTTCAGCACCAGTGCCCGCGCAATAGCGATGCGTTGGCGCTGGCCACCGGAGAACTCGTGGGGATAGCGATGGCGACTCTCGGGGTCGAGGCCGACCTCTTTAAGCACGCGGATGACTTGCTCGTCGCATTCATCAGCCGTCGACTCGCAATGCACTTCCAAGCCTTCGCTGATGATCTGCGCCACTGACATGCGCGGGCTGAGGCTGCCGAACGGATCCTGAAACACCACCTGCATCTGTCGACGCCACGGGCGCATCTGTTTCTGATTGAGACCGTCGAGCGCCTGACCCTGAAAGCGGATACCGCCCTCGGAGTCGAGCAAACGCAGGATCGCCTGGCCCAATGTCGACTTGCCGGAACCGGATTCGCCGACGATACCCAACGTCTTGCCACGCTGGATGCTCAGACTGATGCCGTCCACCGCGCGCAGGTATTGCTTGCGCTGGAACAGACCGCCACCGATGACAAACTCAACCTTCAGATCCTCGACCTCAAGCACATTTTCACGCTCATCGCGGGGCAGGGCTTCGCCTTCTGGCTCGGCGTTGAGCAGCACGCAGCTGTAAGGATGCTTCGGCTCGGTAAACAGGGTTTCGCAGGGCGCCTGTTCGACGATTTCCCCGGCCTTCATCACGCACACGCGCTGGGCAATACTGCGCACCAGATTGAGATCGTGGCTGATTAACAGCAGGGACATGCCAAGGCGTTGTTGCAGGGATTTGAGCAGCAGCAGGATCTTGCGCTGTACCGTCACGTCGAGCGCCGTGGTCGGTTCGTCGGCGATCAACAGCTCCGGTTCGCAGGCCAGGGCCATGGCGATCATCACCCGTTGCCGTTGTCCGCCAGAGAGTTGATGCGGGTAAGCCTTGAGGCGTTCCTTGGGTTTCTGGATGCCCACCAGACCGAGCAGTTCGAGGATCCGTGCCTGTGCTGCTTTGCCGCCGAGGCCACGGTGCAACAGTAGCGTTTCGCCGATCTGTTTTTCGATGGTGTGCAGCGGATTCAGCGAGGTCATCGGCTCCTGAAAGATCATCGCGATGCGGTTGCCGCGCAACTCGCGCAAGACCTTGGGATCAGCGCCGATCAGTTCCTGTCCGCGATAGCGAATGCTGCCGGTGGTTTGCGCTTCGCTTTCGGGCAGCAACTGCAGAATCGAATGGGCGGTCACCGATTTGCCCGAGCCCGATTCGCCCACCAACGCCAGGCACTCACCAGGACGAATGTCCAGACACAGGTCGCGCACCACGCTCTGGCCATGGAAGGCAACGTTGAGGTTACGGATTTCAATCAGGTTGTCAGTCATGGCCACGCTTCAGGATCGAGGGTCGAACGCGTCACGCAACGCTTCGCCGATGAACACCAGTAAAGAAAGGATCAGCGCTAGGGTGAAAAACGCCGTCAACCCGAGCCACGGAGCTTGCAGGTTCTGTTTACCCTGACCGATCAACTCACCCAAGGAGGCACTGCCAGCGGGCATGCCGAAGCCGAGGAAATCCAGCGCGGTGAGGGTGGAAATCGCCCCGGTCAGAATGAACGGCAGGTAACTCAGTGTCGCGTTCATCGCATTGGGCAGAATGTGCCGGAAGATCACCTTGCGATCACTCAGGCCCAGCGCGCGGGCGGCTTTGACGTACTCCAGATTGCGTCCGCGCAGGAACTCGGCGCGCACCACATCCACCAGTGCCAGCCATGAAAACAGCGCCATGATCCCCAGCAGCCACCAGAAGTTCGGTTCGACAAAACCGGAGAGAATGATCAACAGGTACAGCACTGGCAGCCCCGACCAGACTTCCAGCACGCGTTGCCCGAGCAAATCGACCCAGCCTCCGTAGTAGCCCTGCAATGCACCGGCGGCAATACCGATCAGGGCGCTGACAAAGGTCAGCATCAGGGCAAACAGAATCGACACCCGTGCGCCGAAAATCACCCGCGCCAACACATCTCGCGATTGATCGTCCGTGCCTAGCCAGTTGACCGACGTCGGCGGACTCGGCGCCGGTTTGTTGAGGTCGTAATTCGGTGTGTCGTCACTGAACGGAATCGGCGGGAACAGCAACCAGCCACCGTCCTTGCGAATCAGGTTCTGCACATAGTCGCTGCGATAATCCGCCTGGAACGGCAGTTGCCCGCCGAACTCCTGCTCGGTGTGGCGCTTGAAGACCGGGAAGTACCATTGGTCCTGATAGCTGACGACCAATGGCTTGTCATTGGCGATCAACTCGCCACCCAGTGTCAGCACAAACAGGCCGATAAACAGCCACAGCGACCACCAGCCACGGCGGTTTTTCTTGAAGCGCTCGAAGCGCCGACGGCCCAGAGGCGAGAGCTTGAACATCAGGCGTTCCTCGCGGCGAAGTCGATACGCGGATCGACCAGTGTGTAACAAAGGTCGCCGACCAGTTTTATCAGCAGGCCGAAGAGGGTGAAGATGAACAGCGAACCGAACACCACCGGGTAGTCCCGCGAAACCGCGGCTTCGTAGCTCATGCGCCCGAGACCGTCGAGGGAGAAGATCACTTCAATCAGCAAGGAACCGGCGAAGAACACGCTGATGAATGCCTGCGGGATGCCGGACACCACCAGCAGCATCGCGTTGCGGAACACATGCCCGTAGAGCACGCGGCGCTCGCTCAGGCCTTTGGCCCGCGCGGTCACCACGTACTGGCGGGTGATTTCATTGAGAAACGAGTTTTTCGTCAGGATCGTCAGCGTGGCGAAACCACCGATCACCAGCGCCGTCACTGGCAGCACCAGGTGCCAGAAATAATCAGCGATCTTGCCGAGGGTCGACAGCGATTCGAAGTTGTCCGACACCAGGCCGCGCACCGGAAACCAGTTCAGCGACGTGCCGCCGGCAAACACCACGATCAGAAACATCGCAAACAGAAACGCCGGCATCGCGTAACCGATGATGATCGCCGTGCTGCTCCAGATATCGAAATGACTGCCATGGTGCACAGCCTTGCGGATCCCCAGCGGGATCGACACCAGATAAGTGATCAGCGTCGCCCACAGCCCGAGGGAAATGGTCACCGGCATTTTTTCCAGGATCAGGTCGGTGACCGTCGCGCCACGGAAGAAGCTCTTGCCGAAATCCAGTTGCGCGTAGTTCTTCAACATCAGCCACAAGCGTTCGTGAGCCGGTTTGTCGAAGCCGTACTGCTTTTCGATGTCCTTGATCAGTTGCGGATCGAGGCCGCGACTGGCACGGGAGGTGCCGCTCATGGTTTCGCTGGCGCCGCCACCGACACTTGCGCCACCGATCCCTTGCAGGTGGGCGATGGCCTGTTCTACCGGGCCGCCGGGTGCGGCCTGGATGATCACGAAATTGACCAGCAGGATGATCACCAGCGTCGGAATGATCAGCAGCAGACGCCGCAGTATGTAACCCCACATCAGTGCGGTCCTCCGGGTCTGCCACGAGCGATTTTCTCGGCGGTCATCTGCTGATTGGTCAGCGGCGTGCTGCTGATTTCCCACCAGCTCTCGATGGCTTCGTCATTGCTGGCTTGCACTGAGGGTATGCCGAAGCGGTTCCACCACACGGTCGAGGTGCCCGGCGGATAGTAGTTGGGAATCCAGTAGTAATTCCATTGCAGCACCCGGTCCAGGGCATGGGCGTAGTGCAGCATGTCGGACTGGGTTGAGGCGCGAACCAGGCCGTTGATCAGCGTATCCACTGCCGGGTTTTTCAACACCATGTAGTTGTTCGCGCCCGGGTCGTTGGCCGACGCCGAGGCGAAGTAATTGAGCAATTCGCCTCCCGGTGAAGTGCTGACCGGGTAGCCGGTGACGATCATGTCGTAGTCACGGCTCATCAGCCGGTTGACGTATTGCGAGGAGTCGATACGGCGAATGTTCAGGTCGATACCGATCTGTTTCAACGTGCGTTTGTACGGCAGCAGCAAGCGATCCATACCGTTCTGGCTGACCAGGAAAGTGAAGCTCAGCGGCTCGCCTTGCGCATTCACCAGTTGATCGCCATCCGGTTTCCAGCCGGCCTGTTCGAGCAGTTCGAGGGCTTGCAGTTGTTTATCGCGGATCAGGCCACTGCCGTCGGTTTTCGGGGCCTCGAAGACTTTGCTAAAGACTTCGTCGGGAACCTGACCGCGCAGCGGTTCGAGGATTTTCAGTTCCTGCGCATCGGGCAGTTCGCTTGCCGCCAGTGGCGTGTTGGAAAAGTAGCTCTGCTGGCGGATATACATACCGCGCATCATCTGCCGGTTGCTCCACTCGAAGTCCCAGAGCATGGCCAGTGCCTGGCGCACGCGGCGATCGGCGAACATCGGTTTCTGCAGATTGAACACAAAGCCTTGGGCCGACTGGGGCGCCTCCGTGGCCAGATGCGCCTTTTGCAGGCGTCCGTCGCTCAGCGCCGGGCTGTCGTAGCCGATTGAATAGCCGGTGGCCGAGAACTCGCGGTTGTAGTCGTAGGCGCCACCGCGCAGCACTTGCCGGGCGACATCGGTATCGCCGAAGTACTCGATGCTGAAATGATCGAAGTTGTAGAGACCGCGACTGACCGGCAAATCCTTGCCCCACCAGTCAGCGTTGCGTTCAAAGGTGATGCTGCGCCCTGAATCGACTTTTCCGACTCGATAAGGGCCGCTGCCCAAAGGTGGTTCATAGCCGCCACCCCCGGCGAAATCGCGGCTCTTCCACCAATGCTCGGGGAATACCGGCAGGGTCGCGATGTCCAGTGGCAGGGTGCGGTTTTCATTGCTCTTGAAGTCGAAACGCACGGTCAGCGGGCCTTCCACTTCGACGCCTTTGACGTCAGCAAACTGGGTGCGATAACGCAGGCTGCCCTGGGTCATCAATAAATCGTAGGTGTAGCGTACGTCTTCGGCGGTAATCGGCTTGCCATCAGCAAAACGTGCCTTGGGATTGATGAAGAACCGCAGCGACAGACCATCGTCCGAGCGCTCCATCTTTTGCGCGACCAGTCCGTAAACCGTGTAAGGCTCGTCCAGCGAACGCTGAGCCAACGGCGAATAGAGCAAACCATCGATCTGCGTGACGCCGATGCCTTTGTCTATATAAGGAAGGATGTGGTCGAAGTGGCCGATCTCGATGGCCGAACGGCGCATCGTCCCGCCCTTGGGCGCTTGCAGGTTGGTGTAGTCGAAGTGGCTGAAACCGGCAGGGTACTTGGCGGGTTCGCCATAAACGGTCAACGCGTGTTGCGGTGCAGCGTTCGCGCCGGCGGTGCCCGTCAGCAGGGCGAGGGCGGTGAGCATCAATGTGGGGAAAACCAGTCGCATTGTCAGCCTTGGAACCGGGAAATCGATAAGCGCAAGTTGTACGCGAGAGGCGCGTCAGTCGCCAGCCGTATATGTAACTGAAACACAACGGCCCACCAGAAGGCGGGCCGTTGGTGAGCAATCATGCGACGGATCAGTCCTGACGGCTGGTGACTTCCAGCAGGTGATAACCGAACTGAGTCTTCACCGGACCTTGCACGACATTGATTGGCGCGCTGAAGACCACGGTGTCGAATTCCTTGACCATCTGGCCAGGACCGAACGAACCCAGATCACCGCCCTGACGGCTGGACGGGCAGGTGGAGTTAGCCTTTGCGACTTCGGCGAAATCGGCGCCGCCTTCGATCTGGGCCTTGAGTTCGTTGCACTTGTCTTCGCTGGAAACCAGGATGTGGCGGGCAGTGGCTTTAGCCATGGGGAAACTCTCCAATCTATTTCAGTAAAGTGTGGAGCCTACCGGATTCAGTGGGCGAATTCTCGGCAAAGTTCCGTTCGGTTGTCCGTGGCTTTGGTCAGAGATTCGCGGCACGCAGACGTTCGGCGTGTTCAACGTACAGTTCAATCGGGTCGGGCAGCGCAGTCACGGGGCCGGGCGAGCGACGCAGACTGTTCAAGTGGTCCAGCGGATAGTCGGAGCGGATCACTTGCCCCAGGTGAGAGCTGAAACGGCCGACGAAACCATCATTCTGTTCGGTCTCGGTCATGAAATATTGCGACAGCGCATGGCATACGTTTCGGGTCGGATCGAGTGTCGACGGACTGTCGGCGGGCAGGACGCCGCTCCAGGAGTAATAGCGCACACCGTTGACCTGTTCCGCGCCGTGCCCGCCCCAGGTGCTGGGCAACCCCTGCGGAAACCTGTCGTTGAAATCGCCCACGCCTTCGGTCGTCAACGCATTCAGCGCCGCCAAAGCGTTTTGCGGCAGCGTCACACTGCCACTGAGCAACGAAAGAAAATTGCCAAACAGTGTCGCCACATTCTGGGCGACCGCCTCTGGCAGTCGTCCAGGCACTAATGCCTTGCGCAGAAAATCGGCCAGCTCCGAACCGTGATTCGGGCCGCTGACGGAAGTCACCGAAGCTACGGCGTGTGGCGCGAGCGCCGCAGCGTATCGGGCAGCCAGTGCTCCTTGACTGTGGCCGATGAGGTTGACTTTGTCGGCACCTGTGCCTCGCAGAACACGATCAATCTGTGCAAGCAGTTGTTCACCCCTTGTTTCGTTTTTATGAGTGGCGGAAAGGTGGGGAACAAACACTCGGCTGCCGGCCATCTTCAGAGCGTCCTTTACTTCATGGAACAGCTCGAAATGACCGATGCGCTCGAATCCGAACAGACCGTGTACCAGCAGGATGGGATAGCGAGTTGAAGCATTCCGTTGCATGTTCTTACCTTTTTCACAGAAGTTCATCGGGGGAATCCGGAGGCCACTCTAAAACACTCATCCCGTTGAAGAAGTAAGAAGAGGCTTCTCTTGGCCGTTGAATCTGGACTAGGGGCTGTACGAATTTTCAGATACTTGTGAGATCCGAATCGGAAGTTGAGGACATCTTTCGCTTGGTTGAGGGCGGTTTTGCTCACTTTTGCCTACCCCGCTGGAGGCGTTTGCCGGGTGTCTGCGGCGGATCGGGCTGACATCGAAAATGTCGGGAAGCGCGTTAAATGTTGGCTGTCGACGCCGTCCATGAATGCGGCGTTTTTCCAAGGAATGGAGCCACTAATGAACACGCACGAAGTCGAGTTTTGCTACCGGATGCGCCACCCCGTCACTCCCTGTGTTTCGAGCGAACTACTGCCCGCGGCGACCCTTGATTATCCGGGGGGGACGGTGCTTGATCCTTCGCTGGGCAAGGTTGTTGTGCGTATCGCGCCTTATGCAAACATGACCTGTGGCGACCAGTTGCTGTTGAGTTGGGAGGGGCTGGATATAGAAGGCTTCGTCTATCAGCATGAAATGGTGCGCTATGTCAGCGAAGCCCAGGTCGGCAAGGATGTCGTTTTCGTTATCAAAGGCATGCACATCGCCGCACTGGATGGCGGTTCGCTGGAGGTTTACTGGAAACTGCTCAGTGCGAGCTCGTCAGTCCCGGCGTTATCTGCACGCGTGCAATTGTCGGTGGGAGATACACGGCCGCAGTTGCTTGCACCAATTGTCGAGGGAGCGATAAGGGGAACACTGGATCCGGAGCGAGTGACGGACGGCACGCTTGTCGTGCTTCAGCCTTATGCCCGAATGGCGGCGGGGGATCGGGTCACATTGCTGTGGGGCGCTGAAGCAATGCTGGCAACGTTCAGCGACAGCCTGAAGGTCGAAACCTTTGCTGTCGCTGACGTGCTGTCATTTTGGGTTGACGGGGCGCACATCGCTGCACATCTCGGTGGTGAGGTGTCGGTGCGCTATCGAGTGGAACAGTCCGGTGGCGC
The DNA here is from genome assembly GCF_059429415.1 of Pseudomonas sp. CH61. Taxonomy (NCBI): domain Bacteria; kingdom Pseudomonadati; phylum Pseudomonadota; class Gammaproteobacteria; order Pseudomonadales; family Pseudomonadaceae; genus Pseudomonas; species Pseudomonas sp. CH61. Next base: position 2,162,487 of record NZ_CM182098.1, read on the forward strand.
GGTTCGAGAATCCGAGTCGGCAAGAATCCTCGTCACGCCGTTCCTTCGTGGTGAGCTGGACGCTCCCGACGTGCTTGAAGCTGAAGATGGCGTGTTGCTGAAAGAGGATTCGATCGACGGGGTGACCATCGTGATTGGTAATGCACAGACGCAGGAAGGTGAGCTGGTGTATCTCAAGTGCGACGGAGATCTTTTCAATCACCGGGATGACCGCGAAATCACGCGGGAAACGGCGGGAAAGCCGCTGATCTTTATCGTGCCGCACCGATTCTGGCGTGAGCACGATGGCACGACCGTGCGGGTAGCCTACACAGTCGAGCGTCTGGACGATGTCAGTCAGGAATCTGCTGCCACACCGGTGCGAGTAGAGGCGTAGCGGGACCGACCATCCCTCCGGCTTGCCATAAGTCCGGAGGGATGGTCTGCAAGTCAATCTTTGGCGTGTTCGGCGAGGCGCTGGGCGGCTGCACGCAGCAAGTGTTCTGTTGCGCTGAAACCGAGGCAGCCATCGGTGATTGAAACCCCGTAGCGCAAGGAATCGGTCAGCGGTTGGCAGCCGTCGAACAGATGAGATTCAATCATCATGCCGATAAGCGCGCGATCACCTTGCAAGCGTTGCTCAAGCACTTCGTTGAAGACGCCTGGCTGACGCAATGGATCCTTGCCACTGTTTGCGTGGCTGCAGTCGACCATGATTCGGCTCGGAATCTTCAGCCTGTCCAGGTCAGCGTGGATTTTTGCCACGCTCTCGCGATCATGGTTCGGCCCTTTATGGCCCCCGCGCAGGACCAGATGAGTATCGGGGTTGCCTGGCGTTTGAATGACGGCCGGGTGCCCTTGGCTATCGACGCCGAAATGTCGGTGCGGATGGGCTGCCGAACGCATGGCGTCAACCGCAATCGCGGCGCCGCCGTCGGTGCCGTTCTTGAAGCCGACCGGCATGCTCAAGCCACTGGCCATTTCCCGGTGAATCTGCGACTCAGTGGTACGGGCGCCAATGGCCACCCAGCTCAACAGGTCATCGAAGTAGCCGGCGGCCATCGGTTGCAGCAATTCTGTGGCCACCGGCAAGCCGAGGCGGATCATTTCCAGCATCAGCTCGCGCGACAGAGTGAGGCCGCCAGCCATGTCATCGCTGCCATCCAGATGCGGGTCGTAGGCCAGACCTTTCCAGCCGACCGTGGTACGCGGTTTTTCGACATAGGCGCGCATCACCAAGAGCATTTCGCTGCTGACTTCTTCAGCCAGTCGAGCGAGCTTGCCGGCGTACTCGAGTGCGGATTGGGGGTCGTGGATAGAGCAGGGACCGACGATGACCAGCAGACGCTGATCCTGGCCATTGAGAATGGCACGAACTGCCTGGCGGTGGTTGGTGACTTGCAGGCTTAAGGCATTGCTCAGAGGCAATTGCTGTTTGAGTTGCAACGAGCTGGGCAGACGCAGAGTCAATGCTTCGTTGGCAGGGTTCAGAGTGGACAGTGGCAGAGCAGAAACGGACGAGTTCATATTCGGTTTTCCTGGGCTGGCGGCGGGTGCTTCCCGCTCGCTCGGCCCTACTGGGGTGTTCGACAGTTGGCCGTATTGGCTATATGTGTGTGCTTGCCACCTGTAGGTGACCGATCGGAGGCGGCAGGCTGTCCCGAGCGGAAGCTGGTAAATCGCCAGGCGCTAAAGCTGTCGTAACGGTAATAAGTGGCGTAGTTCATTTCGTGATTCCTCAAAGTGTCTGGTGTGCTGCTGAAATAGTTGGGGCTGAAAAAACAAAACCCCCGGTCGGGAGGCCGACCGGGGGTTGAGAATTCTCTGGTAGGCGACCCGTTGTCATGGGCGCCGTTTGGGTATCAGGCGCGCCAGTGGCTAAACCAATACCCAAAATAAAAGCTGACCGGAGCGCAAACGTCATTCACCCGGGCAGCCGCAACCGAGCGCAGGGCGCTGGCGGTAAGAAGGCGTGAGAGGGCGATGAACATGGTCTGTCTCCAATGAATGGGCCGAGCTTACTAGAGGCCGATACGCCTCAGCAATCAGAAATTGCTATCGCATTATCAACAAAATGCCTATTGCCTGATTTGGCCAAGAGTGGTGACACTCAGCATTTCGCATGATTGCCAAGGATGAACCGTGTCGACACTGACCATTGCCGCTGCCCAAAGCCTCTCCCTTGCCGGGGACCTTCCCGGGAACATTGCCCGACATTGCCGCTTTATTGAGGCAGCAGCGGAGCAGGGTGTCGAGTTGCTGGTTTTTCCCGAGTTGTCGCTGACGGGCTATGAAGGGCAGGATGCGGCAGCATTGGCGATCGACCCGCAAGATGCTGTGCTACGTCCCCTGAGGGATTTGGCCCGAGAGCTTAAGGTGACTGCCGTTGTCGGTATGCCTATCCGGTTGGAGGGCAGTGTTTCGGTGCTGATCGGTGCTCTGGTTCTGGGCGCTGACGGCTCTCTCGGTGTTTACAGCAAACAGCATCTGCACACAGGCGAGGAGCTCGTTTTTGCACCCGGTTCTGGCGGGCCAACCCTGAACATTGGCGAGGAAGTGGTCGCATTGGCGGTATGTGCCGATTTCTCTCATTCCAGTCATGCCTTGGCGGCTGCAGGTCAGGGCGCTGGCTTATACGCCGCCGGTGTCTTGATCAGCGAGAAAGGCTACGCGGCCGACACAGCGATACTTCAAGGCTACGCCCGGCAACACTCGATGGCTGTGCTGATGGCCAATCACGGTGGGCTGACCGGCGGTTGGCAATCCGCCGGGCGCAGTTGCATCTGGTCTGAAGACGGTTCGCTGATCGTTGCAGCGCTGGGAACGGGCGATCTTCTGGTCGTCGCTCAACGTAACAAAGGTGTATGGCAGGGACGGGTTGTTCCTGTTACGCAAGCCTGATGACATTCCACTTACGTCCTGCGGCTCCAGAAGACCTGGAATTTGCCCGCGATCTCACCTGTCAGAACATGCTGCGTTACTACATTCACCATGGCCTGTTATGGCAGGACGAAGCGTTTGACGTGGCGTGGTCGGGGCGGCAGAACTGGCTGATAGTGCAGGGTGATGTGTCGATAGGATTTCTCAGCCTCAGCCGGGATATGCGCGCGTTGTACATTCGTGAACTGCAGGTTGCTGAAGCGTTTCAGCGGCGGGGTGCGGGTTCCTGGGCGATTGATCAGGTTATCGACCTGGCCCGCAAAGAAAGACGCCCCGCTTTACGCCTGACCGTATTCGACAATAATCCGGCGAGAAACTTGTATGAAAGAAAAGGACTACAGGTGCAGGGTCGGGACGAGTGTTTTCTGCGAATGCAGCTTGATATAAGTACACATGTGCTCTGAAACCCACGGCCGGCAAGCCCTCAATGATGAATTGAAACTTTTTAAATGACGCTTTCCGCTAGGTCTGTGGGGTACTTTTTGCTAAGGTGTCCGGCATCCCAATATGACCATATCGCGAGGTGTCTGCTTGATTAGGGTGCTAGTGGTCGATGACCATGATCTCGTTCGCACAGGCATTACACGTATGCTGGCCGATATCGATGGCTTGCAGGTGGTTGGCCAGGCCGAATCCGGGGAAGAGTCCCTGATCAAGGCCCGAGAGTTGAAGCCCGATGTGGTGCTGATGGACGTCAAGATGCCTGGCATCGGCGGCCTCGAAGCCACGCGCAAACTGTTGCGCAGTCATCCGGACATCAAAGTGGTCGCGGTTACGGTGTGTGAGGAGGATCCTTTTCCGACACGCTTGCTGCAGGCTGGCGCTGCGGGTTATCTGACCAAAGGCGCGGGTTTGCCGGAAATGGTTCAGGCGATTCGCCTGGTGTTTGCCGGCCAGCGCTATATCAGTCCGCAGATTGCCCAGCAATTGGCGATCAAGTCCTTTCAGCCGTCCAATGATTCGCCTTTCGATGCCTTGTCCGAGCGGGAAATTCAAATCGCGTTGATGATTGTCGGCTGTCAGAAGGTACAGATCATTTCCGACAAGTTGTGCCTGTCGCCGAAAACCGTGAACACCTATCGCTACCGTATTTTCGAGAAGCTTTCGATCAGCAGCGACGTCGAGTTGACACTGTTGGCGGTTCGTCACGGCATGGTTGATGCCAGCCTCTGACCATGACTGAAACATTCGATTCCGGCGCGTTTCTGTCGACAGTCAGTGGGCGCCCGGGCGTCTATCGCATGTTCGACAGCGATGCGCGCCTGTTATACGTGGGCAAGGCCAAGAACCTGAAAAAACGCTTGGCCAGCTACTTCCGCAAAACCGGTCTGGCGCCCAAGACTGCCGCGTTGGTCGGGCGCATTGCGCAGGTCGAAACGACCATCACCGCCAACGAAACCGAAGCGCTGCTGCTTGAACAAACGCTGATCAAGGAGTGGCGGCCGCCGTACAACATTCTGTTGCGCGACGACAAATCCTATCCCTATGTGTTTCTGTCCGACGGCCAATTCCCGCGCCTGAGCATTCATCGCGGGGCGAAAAAAGCCAAAGGCAAATACTTCGGTCCCTATCCGAGCGCCGGCGCCATACGCGAAAGCCTGAGCCTGCTGCAAAAGACCTTCTTCGTTCGCCAGTGCGAAGACAGCTACTACAAGAACCGTACCCGGCCATGTCTGCAATATCAGATCAAACGCTGCAAAGCGCCTTGCGTCGGGCTGGTCGAGCCTGAGGTCTATGCCGAAGACGTGCGTCACTCGGTCATGTTTCTTGAGGGGCGTAGTCACGCGCTGACCAACGAACTGTCGACGGCGATGGAAGAGGCTGCGATCAACCTGGAGTTCGAGCGAGCCGCCGAGTTGCGCGATCAGATCGCGCTGTTGCGCAGGGTCCAGGATCAACAAAGCATGGAAGGCGGCACGGGAGATATCGATGTCATCGCGGCATTCGTCAACCCGGGTGGTGCCTGCGTGCATTTGATCAGCGTCCGTGGCGGGCGCGTGCTGGGCAGCAAAAATTTCTTCCCGCAAGTCGGGATCGAAGAAGACGTGTCGGAAGTCATGGCCGCGTTTCTTGGCCAGTATTTCATCAGCAGCCCTGAGCGCGATTTGCCCAGCGAACTGATCGTCAACGTGGTGCACGAAGATTTTCCGACGCTGATCGAAGCGATCCATGAACTGCGTGGCCGCGAATTGGCCATCAGTCATCGGGTGCGTGGTACGCGTGCGCGCTGGCAGCAACTGGCGGTGACCAACGCAGAACAGGCGTTGGGCGCACGCCTGGCCAATCGTCAACACACCGCAGCGCGGTTTGAAGCCTTGGCCGAAGTATTGAACCTGGATGAGCCGCCGCAGCGTCTGGAATGCTACGACATCAGTCATTCCAGTGGTGAGGCCACGGTTGCTTCCTGTGTGGTGTTTGGCCCGGAAGGCGCGATCAAGTCGGACTATCGGCGCTACAACATCGAAGGCGTCACGGCGGGTGACGACTACGCCGCCATGCACCAAGCCCTGACGCGACGCTTCAGCAAACTCAAGGAAGGCGAGGGCAAGTTGCCGGACATCTTGCTGGTGGACGGTGGCAAGGGCCAGCTGTCGATGGCTCGAGATGTTCTCAACGAGTTGGCCGTACCGGATCTGATTCTGCTCGGCGTCGCCAAAGGCGCTACTCGCAAGGCGGGCTTCGAAACGTTGTATCTAAATGATGCGGCGCACGAGTTCACCTTGCGTGGCGACTCGCCGGCGCTGCACTTGATTCAACAGATCCGCGATGAGGCGCACCGTTTTGCAATTACCGGACACCGCGCCCGCCGTGGCAAAACCCGCCGTACGTCAACGCTGGAAGGCGTTGCGGGCGTTGGCCCGACCCGGCGACGCGATTTGTTGAAACATTTTGGTGGATTGCAGGAGCTGACTCGTGCAAGCATCGAAGAGATCGCCAAAGCCCCGGGGATCAGTAAAAAGCTCGCAGAGTCGATTTATGCGAACCTGCATAGCGAGTAGAATGCCCCTTCACCTCGTAGCCAGTTGTGCCGATGAATATCCCTAATCTGATTACCGTTCTACGCGTCCTGCTCATCCCGATCTTCATTTTGCTGTTCTATCTCCCTTACCAGTGGAGTTACATGGCCTCCGCCTCGGTGTTTGCCTTTGCGGCAGCGACGGACTGGCTGGATGGTTACCTGGCCCGTCGTCTGGAGCAAAGCACTCCGTTCGGTGCGTTTCTCGATCCGGTCGCCGATAAACTCATGGTTGCGGTGGCACTGGTGCTGCTGGTCCAGGAGCACGGCAATCTCTGGCTCACTCTGCCGGCTGCTGTCATCATCGGTCGCGAGATCGTGGTATCTGCCTTGCGCGAATGGATGGCCGAACTCGGCGCCCGTGCCCACGTAGCCGTTTCGAATCTCGGTAAATGGAAAACCGCCGCGCAGATGCTCGCACTGGTGATCCTGCTGGCCAATCCAAAGGACTTCAGTTTCTGGGTTATCCTGGGTTACGCCTTGCTGATGGTCTCTGCCGGCCTGACATTGTGGTCGATGGTTCAATACCTTCGCGCTGCCTGGCCGCACCTGAAGACCGATGTCGAAAAGAAATAAAACTTTTTTGAATCAAGGGGTTGACGGAGCTTCTTAATTCTATAGAATGCGCATCACCAAGCGGGAATAGCTCAGTTGGTAGAGCACGACCTTGCCAAGGTCGGGGTCGCGAGTTCGAGTCTCGTTTCCCGCTCCAGTTTTACGTGTTTGTTGTTGTGCTACTGACAGCAAATGCTTTGAGGCCGAGTAGCAAAATGGTTATGCAGTGGATTGCAAATCCACCTACGCCGGTTCGATTCCGACCTCGGCCTCCACTATAAACAAGCTCCGTAGATCCATGATTTACGGAGCTTTTTTATTTGCGAAGTACCGCAAAATTTGGTCTTGAAAAACGGTCATTGCAAACTTGCTTCACCGGGAAGTGATGTATATATTTCCCGCACTGTTGTTCAAGGCTTGATCCTGTCAGGATCGCGACTTTGCGCAGAAAGCAACACCGCGCTACCGCCCGAATGGCGAAACTGGTAGACGCATGGGACTTAAAATCCCCCGCTCGTAAGGGCGTGCCGGTTCGATTCCGGCTTCGGGCACCATGAATATCAAAGGCCTGCATGAGTTTTCTCATGCAGGCCTTTTTTTGTGCCCTGCAAATACGCACTGCTAGACGAATGCTTGCCCGCTAAAGCCCCGAGGCAAGCGCTGAAGTCCGGCCATTGCTGTCAGCCGTTCGACCCATTCTGTGCGCCAGTTTGCCTCGCTGTGCGTGGCATTGGTCTGGCGGGCCATTCTTCGGGCGGTATTGCGTTGATCTTTTCGTGCCTGTTTGTAGGCATCGGTATTGCGGCAACTGCGGCATTTCACTCGATTGAGCTCTCTGCTTGCCGACAGTTGTTTACCTTTATGGCCACAGGCCAGATGCCCGTCAACGTTGAAATGGATAACCATGAACTGTCTCCTTTGCGACGTGTATTGCTTTTGACAACTCACGTCCTATGCCGTTCGGCAATGCGGCGCAGGCAAAAAAACACCCGCATGCGGGCGGGTGAGAGGGGTATTTTGCAAAGGAGTGATTTCACTGTAGACGTGCAGATGTGATCGTTACGTGAAAAATGCAATCGCGGGAAGAATAAACATCTCGGACAGACAAATACGCGGTGACCTGTGTGTCACCGCTTCTGAGGCGAATTCCTGAGACCTTGGCGAGGTCGCTGTCATCTGAACCGTGGCAGTGGCCGATCGACAGGCTTGAGCGCCGACAGCGTATTGCGAATCAGCGGAGCATCCTTCTCGATGTCGTTCAGCCGGTCACGGATGCGCAGGGCGGTAGGGTGTCCGCCTTGGTGATCGACCCAGTCGGCGATCTCTTTGCAGGCGGCCGCGAGGCGCGCTTGACGAGCGTCGAGCAGGGTGAGGAGGGTGGTGATGGACTCTTTTTCGGACATGAAACACCTCCGTTCTATGAAACCTGAGCTGCAGCAAAAAGCCCGCGTGTTGCGAGCCTTCTGCCGTGGGGCGCTGCTCCTTCAGCTGGTTTCAGTATAGACCCGCTTCTGATCGGCATCAGCCGGATGACTCGCGGGCCGGTAGTGGGGAACTCGCTGCGTTGAGACGCTTGCATTCGCGCTGTGCGTCTTCCTCCGCGTCATAGCCATCGCCGATGAAACCGTCAGTACGTGTGTCGCAGATGCGAAACCAGCTATGCGCCTCGGCTGGATCATGCTGACTGTCTCCGGCACGTCGACCGTGAATAATGATCTTGTTGCAACGCTTCACGACGAAAATGTCTTCCATGGCGTCACCGCAGCTGATTCGTGTCAGATCAACTATAGAAGCCCTCGGCAATCGTGCAAAAAATACACAGCTCAGCTCGTCGGTTGCCAGCGCCAGCCCTCGGAGTGCCAGGTCAAATGATGGCTTGGGTTTAGCGCCCGTAGAAATGCCTGATCGTGGGAAACCACGACAATCGCTCCAGGAAATGTCTGCAAGGCGTGTTCGAACGCCTCCACTGAAGCCAGATCAAGATGATTGGTGGGCTCATCCAGCAGCAGTAATTGCGCGGGTGTCTGGCGCCACAGTGCCAACGCAAGTGCAGCTTTCAGGCGTTCGCCACCACTGAGGACCGCGCAAGGTCGCGTGACACGCTGCGCATCCAGTTGCAGCTGCGCGAGGTAGCTGCGCAACGTGCCTTCGCTCAGGGGCGTTTGCTGTGCCTGCAATTGATCGACAACGGAGGTGTCGTTATTCAGCAGTTTCAACTGTTGATCGAGAAAGGCAAAAGGCACATGCGTGATGCACTCGCCACTCACCGGCGCCCACTCGCCCGCCAGCAGTTTCAACAGCGTCGATTTACCACAACCGTTGGGGCCGCTGACAGCGATGCGCATTGGCCCTTGAATGGCGAGGTCAAGCCGAGAGCTGGGCGCATCCGCTGACAACCATGGCAAACAGGCGTCGATCAGCGTGCACACACGGCGGTTACTCGGAACCACACTGCCCGGTAGATTGATCAGCACGCCGTCGTCCGGCTGGACGTTTGCGTACGCCTCACTAACGCGCTCATCCAGATCGGATTTACGTGCCTGATGGCCGACCTTTACGTGTCCCATGATGTCCCGCGCGGCCGCTTTCATCGCCGCCCGCTCGAAGCCCGAAACGTTGGCTGTTTGCGCATTGCGCCGGCTGCCCGCCGCGTGGCGCTGGATGGTGTCGTGCTCGCGTTGTAACCGTGTGCGTTCGCGCTGCCGCTCGGTTCGAGCCTGATCGAGTTGCGCCTGTGCTGCCTGTCGATGTATTCGGCGCTGCTCGGCGAACTCCGAAAATCTTCCGCTGAAAACGCTTGCCCCCGTAGGCGAAAGTTCGACGATTCGCTGCATCTGCTCGAGTAATTGGCGGTCGTGACTGACGATGATCAGTCCACCACGCCAGCGTTCAAGCGCATTCTTCAGCCATTCTCGGCCGGCGCTGTCGAGGTGGTTGCTCGGCTCGTCGAGTACCAGAATTTGCGCCTGACTCAACAGTGCGCCGATCAAGGCAATTCTGGCCTGCTGGCCACCGCTGAGATTTTCGGTCAGAGCCGTCGCGGTGATATCAGTTAGCCCGGCCTCATCAAGCATCTGCCGCAAGCGCTCCGCCAGATCCCAGCGTTCGCCGATGAGGTCGAAATCGTCGGTTATGGCACAGCCGAGTTTCAGTCGTTCCAGCGCGCTGAAAACTGTGGCCGTTCCTGTCGCCTCGGCTACGGTTTGCCCAGATGTGGTGACGAAAGTTTGCGCGACGTAGTGCGCGGAAGCTGAGCGTGCCACGCTGCCGGAAGTGGGCTGCAAATGCCCGGCGATCAAGCGTGCGAGCACACTTTTGCCAACACCATTACGCCCGACGATAGCGGTCGGTTGACCATCGAAATTGAGGTTCAGGGCTTCGAACAGTGTTGCGCCATTGGCGAACTGAAAACCCAGTTGATTCAGGGAAACGAGTGCGGTTGTACGCGAGACGTGAGTCATCGGCACCTCCAGAAAATGTCGTGAAAACTGACAAGCGCCGAGGACGGCGTGTCGCGATTACATTTTTAGAAGGCTGGATTGTTCACTTCTGCAGTCGTCCGGAGGGTGAGAAGGTGGCTAGCCTAGACGACGCTGTGCAGCGGATCAAGGCACGTCGGTCATTTCGCTCATCCGCTCAAGAAACATCGCCAACGCCACTTCCTCGGCACGCAAGCCCTTGCGCACGCGCGGACGTGGCAGTTCAGCGAGGGCGCCGAGCATGAATTTTTCTACCACGGCGGGGTGGATGTAGCATTTTCGGCAGACCGCCGGGGTGTTGCCCAACTGCTTGGCGACGCCTTTGACCATCTCCACCACATGCCGTTTGGCCTCGGTTTCGGACTCCCATTGCAACTCGCGCAACACCGCCAGAGCCAAAGCGCTGCCGGCCCAGGTGCGGTAATCCTTGGCGGTGAAATCGGCGCCGGTCAGGGTTTGCAGGTAGGCGTTGACGTCGGAAGAACTGACGGTGTGTCGCTCGCCGTTTTCATCCAGATACTGGAAGAGGTTCTGCCCGGGAATTTCCAGACAACGCTTGATGATCCGCGCCAGGCGTCGATCCTTGACGGTGATCTGGTGTTCGATGCCGCTTTTGCCGCGGAACTGGAACAGGATCGCGCTGCCGTTGACCTCGACATGTCGGCTGCGCAGGGTGGTCAGGCCATAGGAGCGGTTATCTCGGGCGTATTGTGTGTTGCCGACCCGAATCAGCGTGGCGTCGAGCAGGGTGATCACCGTGGCCATGACCTTGTCGCGACTGAAGCCGGGCGCCGCCAACAACGCTTCCAGTTGCTTGCGCAGTTTCGGCAAGGCCAGACCGAACTCGCGCAGTCGCGAATACTTGTCGGCATCGCGCACTTCGCGCCAGCGCGCGTGATAACGATATTGCTTGCGGCCACGGGCATCACGGCCGGTAGCTTGCAGGTGACCGCGCGGGTCGGGGCAGATCCACACGTCGGTATAGGCTGGCGGCACCGCGAGGGCATTGATGCGTTTGATTTCGTCGGTGTCGGTAATGCGCTGGCCCGACGGTTCGAAGTAACAGAACTTGCCGCGCAGTTTCTTGCGGGTGATACCGGGCTGGGTGTCATCGACGTAATGCAGGTCGGATGGCAGTTCGGCAATCAGCTCGGTATCGGGCATGGCGGTTTCCTTGGGTGGCGCGACGGTCTGTAAAACCATTGACCGCACACCGCTGCCGTGGTGCCGAATGATTTAGGCGAGGACCGCGACCGCTTTGATCTGCGCCCACAATAACTGGCCCGGGTGCACGGCCAATTGATCTCTGGAATAGCGGGTGATGCGCGCGACTAACGGGGTGCCGCCCGCATCGAGACGAATCAGCACGTGGGCGGCGTTGTCGGCCGATTGCTCGCTGACCACCGTCACCGGCAGTCGATTGAGAATGCTGCTGAACTCGCTGTTCTGCAGGGTCAAGCTGATATCCCGGGCGTGTACTTTGCAACGCAGTGTCTGGCCGATCTTCATCGGTGCATGTGTGACGCGAATGCTCATCTCGGTAGCTGGTAATTGCAGGCTCAGCAACTGATATTGCGCATCGTAAGCGCTGACCTGACCTTCAATGATCACGCCGGCGTCATCGCCCATCGCCATCGGCAGATCCAAGCGTGCGAGGGTTTCGCCGATCGGGCCGCTGGCCAATGCTTTGCCGTCGCTGAGCAACACCAGATGATCGGCCAGTCGCGCCACTTCATCCTGGGCATGACTGACGTACAACACGGGAATGTCCAGTTCGTCATGCAGGCGTTGCAGATACGGCAGGATTTCATTTTTGCGCTGGCTGTCGAGAGCGGCCAATGGTTCGTCCATCAACAGCAGTTTCGGGCTGGTCAGCAGCGCGCGGGCGATGCCGACGCGCTGGCGTTCGCCACCCGACAAATGCTGCGGATGACGTTCGAGCAAATGACCGATGCCCAGGAGTTCGGTGGCCTGCGCCATGTCGACCCGACGCAGGGACTTGGCGATGCGCTTGAGGCCGAACTGCAGATTGGCCAGCACCGACAGGTGCGGAAACAGGCTGGCTTCCTGAAACACATAGCCAAGCGCGCGTTTGTGTGGAGGGACGAAAATGCCGTTGTCGCTGTCCTGCCAGACTTCGTCGTTGATCTGGATGAAGCCATGCTCAGCGCGTTCAAGCCCGGCGATACAGCGCAGGCAGGTGGTTTTACCCGAGCCGGAGTGCCCATAAAGCGCAGTAACGCCACGGCCGGGCAAGTTCAGGTCGACATCGAGGCTGAAGCCCGTATAGGCCCGTTTCAGACGTACATCAATCATCGATCAGCTCCAGCCTGCGCGGGTCTTGCGGCTGGAGTACAACGCCAGCAACACCAGAAACGAGAACACCAGCATCGCCCCGGCCAGCCAGTGGGCCTGTGCGTATTCCAGCGCTTCGACGTGGTCGTAGATTTGTACGGAAACCACGCGGGTCTTGTCGGGTATGTTGCCGCCAATCATCAGCACCACGCCGAACTCACCGACGGTATGTGCGAAGCCGAGGATCGCCGCCGTGATAAAACCGGGGCGCGCCAGCGGCAAAATCACGCTAAAAAAAGTGTCCCACGGATTGGCGCGCAAGGTCGCGGCGACTTCCAGTGGGCGGGTGCCGATCGCCGAGAACGCGTTCTGCAACGGTTGCACCACGAACGGCATGGAATAGATCACCGAACCGATCACCAGGCCGGTGAAGCTGAAGGTCAAAGTGCCCAGGCCCAGCCATTGGGTAAATTGGCCGAGAAAGCCGTGCGGCCCCATCATCAATAACAGATAGAAACCGATCACGGTCGGTGGCAACACGAGGGGCAGGGCGACGATCGCTCCGATCGGGCCGCGCAACCACGAACGGGTGCGCGACAGCCACAGGGCAATCGGAGTGCCGACAACCAGCAGGATCACGGTGGTCAGGGACGCCAGTTTCAGGGTCAGCCAGATCGCCGCGAAATCGGCACTCGTCAGCGACATTTAGAGCTGATAACCGTAGGACTTGATCACCGCAGCGGCTTTCGGGCCTTTGAGGTATTCAACCAAGGCTTTGGCAGCGGCGTTGTCTTTGCCTTTGTTCAGAATGACCGCGTCCTGTTTGATCGGGTCGTGCAGGCTCGCAGGGACGATCCATGCCGAACCGCTGCTGACTTTGCCGTCCTTGTAGATCTGCGACAGGGCGACAAAACCCAGTTCGGCGTTGCCGGTGGAGACGAATTGGTAAGCCTGCGTGATGTTCTGACCTTCAACGATCTTGGCTTTGGTGGCTTCGGTCAGTTTGAGTTTTTCCAGCACTTGCGTGGCGGCCAGGCCGTACGGCGCCGCTTTCGGGTTGGCGATGGACAGATGCTGATACTCGTTGTTTTTCAGCACCTCGCCTTTGGCATCGACATAACCTTCTTTCGCCGACCACAACGCCAGGGTGCCGATGGCGTAGGTGAAGCGTGAACCTTTGACGGTGTCGCCTTCTTTTTCAAGTTTTTCCGGGGTGGTGTCGTCAGCGGAGAGGAACACTTCAAACGGCGCGCCGTTTTTGATCTGAGTGTAGAACTGGCCGGTTGCACCGTAGGCTGCGACCAGTTTGTGCCCGGTGTCTTTTTCGAAATCGGCGGCGATGGCCTGGATCGGCGCGGTGAAGTTGGCTGCAACCGCCACCTGCACTTCATCAGCCTGAACTGCTCCGATGGCGAAGACTGCGAGCAAAGAGGCCAGGCAGGCAGGGGCAAAACGTGAGGCACGAGTGGTCATGTAACAGCTCCGTTGTTGGCGGGTGCAGGGGGCAGTTATTGTTGGAGGTGGACTGCGCCGATGCGAGGGGGTGAATTCGCTATATAGCGAAATATATAGCGAAATGCCGCCAAACAGGAAGTGTTGGTTGAAACCCGTGTGAGGATGCCTGAATTCTCACAATGGGCAGCTTCAATGACGAGTAAGTTTTGCCAATGCACCTTCGGCCAATTGCCGGGTCAGTTCAGCACTGCCAATGTCTTTGCCGAGAGTGAATGCCTGACCGGCCCAGAGGTTGGCAAACTCTGCTTCGTTGATCGCTCGCAACGGCATCAGCGCACCACCGGCCAGAGGAAACGCCGGTGCTTTTGGCGACATCGGTCCCACCTCACGCATGACGCGGTTGAGAATGCCCCGTGCCGGTCGCCCGGTGAAAATATTGGTGATCGCCGTTTCGCTTTCCTTGGCGGTGCGCAACGCTTTGTGGTGAGCGGCGCTGACTTTGGCTTCCGGCGTGAACAGATAGGCCGTGCCCACCTGAACCGCCGATGCGCCCAATACAAATGCCGCCGCCACGCCGCGTGCATCGGCAATAGCCCCGGCGGCAATCACCGGCACGTTAACCGCATCGACTATCTGAGGCACCAAGGCAAACGTGCCGACCTGACTGCTCAGGTCATCACTGAGAAACATGCCGCGATGGCCGCCGGCCTCATAACCCATGGCGATAATCGCGTCGCAGCCATGCTGTTCCAGCCAGATCGCTTCATCGACAGTGGTAGCCGAGGAGAGGATTTTCGCACCGGTTGCCTTGACCCGATCCAGCAGCGATTTCTCTGGCAGGCCGAAGTGGAAACTCACGACTTCAGGTCGAAATTCTTCCAGCACCTCGCAGGCTGCCGCATCGAACGGTGCCCGGTTGGAGACTGGCGTCGGTGCAGCGAAATCCACGCCCAGTTCGCGGTAATACGGTTCGAACAAATTCTTCCAGTCACGCGCGCGTTGCTCATCGGCTGCCGGTGGCTGATGGCAGAAGAAGTTGACGTTGAAGGGCTTGTCGGTGTGCTGGCGAATGGTTTTCAGCTCTTCGCGCAATTGCTCGAGGCTCAGCATCGCCGCCGGCATCGAACCCAGGCCACCGGCATTGCACACGGCGATGACCATGGACGAATTCGTCGCACCGGCCATAGGGCCCTGGATGATCGGCAATTGAATGCCGAGCAGGTCAAGAATGCGCGTGTCTGGCCATTGGCTCATGAGGGAAGTTCTCCGAACGGTGCAGCGGGCAGGGGGCAAAGCCGGTTTTTAGCAGCAAAACCGGATTCGGGGCCAGTTCGAAATTCAGAACAACCCGTGCAGTTTTTCAGCGTCGATGAAATCCGCCGTTCTTCGGCCTCCAGAAGCGTGATGAAAATTGCTGGTACGCCGGTGGTCGCGGCAATGGCGGACTCTTTAAAAATTTCGGCGAAACCACGACCGTCGAAAAAGCATAGTCGCCCGCGTTGGAAATACCCGGCCGATTCACCGATTGGCGCAAAGTCGAATGTGGCAGGGTGTTGCGATGTGGTATTTCAAGGCACGAGATTCTGAAAACAGTCATGCGAGGCAGTCATGTTCAACGCCATTGTGATCGACAAAGACGACAGCGGTTATCGCGCCAACCTGCAGCAGGTCAACGAAGAGCAATTGCCCGAAGGCGATGTCACCGTCGCTGTTGCCTACAGCACGCTGAACTTCAAGGATGGTCTGGCGATTACCGGCAGCAGTCCGGTGGTGCGCAAGTTTCCGATGGTGCCGGGGATCGACCTGGCGGGCACCGTAGAAGCCAGTTCGCACCCCGACTATAAGGTGGGTGATCAGGTGGTGCTCAATGGCTGGGGTGTCGGCGAAAATCACTGGGGCGGTCTGGCGCAGAAGGCGCGACTCAATGGCGATTGGCTGATTCCATTGCCCAAAGCCTTTACGGCGGCGCAAGCCATGGCCATCGGTACGGCTGGGTATACGGCGATGCTGTGCATTCTCGCGCTTGAGCGTAATGGTGTGACGCCAGAACAGGGAGAGGTGCTGGTGACGGGCGCCAATGGCGGCGTCGGCAGTTTTGCCATCGCGCTACTGAGCAAGCTTGGCTACAGCGTTGTCGCCTCCACTGGCCGCGTCTCCGAGCACGAGTATCTTAAGCAATTGGGCGCCGGCGAAATCATCGACCGGGCAACGTTGTCGGCGCCCGGCAAACCGTTGGCGAAAGAGCGCTGGGCGGCGGTGATCGATTCGGTCGGTAGTCATACGTTGGCCAATGCCTGCGCCAGCACTCGCTCTGAAGGCACGGTCGCGGCATGTGGTCTGGCGCAAGGTATGGATTTCCCGGCTTCGGTCGCCCCATTCATTCTGCGCGGCGTGACCCTGGCCGGCATCAACAGCGTGACCCAGCCCAAGGCTCGTCGTCTGGAGGCGTGGGATCGTTTGGCCAGGGATCTGGATTTCTCCTTGTTGGCCTTGATCAGCCATGAAATCGGCCTGAGTGAGGCCATCGATGCAGCGCCAAAATTGCTCGCCGGGCAACTTCGCGGACGGGTTGTGGTGGACGTCAATCGTTAAGCCTGGGTCTCGCGCTCCAGCAACTGACGCTTGCGCTCAACCCCCCAGCGGTAGCCCGAAAGATTGCCATCGCTGCGCACCACGCGGTGGCACGGGATCGCCACCGCCAGACGGTTGGCCCCGCAAGCCTGCGCCACCGCGCGCATGGAAGTCGGTGCGCCGATGCGCTGGGCAATTTCGGCGTAACTGGCCGTGTGGCCCGCCGGAATTTCCCGCAGCGCCTGCCACACGCGCTCCTGAAACGCCGTGCCGCGAACGTCCAGTGGCAGATCGAGACCAAGCGCCGGGGCTTCAATAAATCCCACAACCTTGGCGATCAATTGCTCGAACCCGGCATCGGCGCCGATCAGGTTGGCTTGGCGAAACTGATCCTGCAGATCGCACACCAGTTGATGCGGATCGTCACCCAACAGAATCGCGCACACGCCACGCTCGCTTTGCGCCACCAGAATCGCGCCGAGCGAGCATTGGCCAACGGCGAAGCGGATGTCGTTGTTCTTTCCGGCATCGCGATAGTCGCCCGGTTTCATGCCCAGCAAATGATCCGCTGATTCATAGAAACGGCTGTTGGAGTTGAAGCCCGCGTCGTACAGCGCATCCGTCACCGAACCACCGTCTGCCAGGCGCTCACGGACTTTGCGCGAGCGATGAGCCGTTGCGTAGCCCTTGGGCGTCAACCCTGTCGCGGCTTTGAATACGCGATGGAAATGAAACGGACTCAGGCCGGCGGTTTTTGCCAGTTCGTTGAGCGCCGGCAACGTCTCGGCGGATTCGATATGGCGGCAGGCAATGGCGACGGTCGCGGCATGCTGCGCGGCGACATCACTCTGATCCTTGCTGGTTCGTTTGCTCGGACGATAGCCGGCAGCTTCGGCCTGCTCAGCGGTATCGAAAAACTCCACGTTCTGCGGTTTCGGCAAGCGCGAGAGGCTGCTCGGGCGGCAGTAGATGCCAGTGGTTTTCACCGCGTAGACAAATTGCCCGTCCGCCTGTGGATCTCGCGCAACCACGGCGGCCCAGCGTGGATCGTTTTCGGTGTTGAAGGTGGTCGAAAGCGTTTTCATGAGCGGTTATCCGTTGACCTGTTTGATTCAGGTTAACCAGCGTCGCAAGGCACAACACTCCGGGCCTTGCGGTCAAACTTTTGCAGGTTATCCGGCGACGCGAAAGGTCAGATTGATCCGTTGTTCACCCAGACGTGGATGCCGACCCTGCTTGATCGGCAACACACCGTGATAACGCAAGCGATCAACGCCTCCCCAGACCACCATGTCGCCATGCAGCAAGGCAATCCGCTGGCTCTTGTCGCTGCGATTGAAGCCGCCAAAGAGGAACATCGCCGGCAACCCGAGTGACAGCGAAACGATCGGTGCGCTGTAGGCCTTTTCGTCTTTGTCCTGATGCAATGACATCTTGGCGCCGGGGACATAGCAGTTGATCAAGCAGGAATCAGCGTTGAAGTCAGCAAATCCGGCTTGCGCCGCTGCCGAGTTTGCCAGCGCCGAGAATACTTCCGGCATCGCTGGCCATGGCAAATCACTGAGCGGATCGACGCTTGAATAACGATAACCGTGGCGATCAGTGATCCAGCCCAGAGCGCCGCAACTGCTGGTGCCTACCGACATGCTGAAACCACCCGGCGTAACCATGTGGCGCAAGGGCGCGGCGGCTAGAATCGCATCCAGCGCCGGCAGAATCTGCTCGATCAGCGGCAGGGCGAAACCATGCAGCACCGACGAATGCTCGCCAATCTGTTCGGTGCGGGGGCGTTGCTCGGATTCATGATCGGCGAACAGATCGAAAGTGTTCGGGTGCATGGTGGTCAGGTGGCGTCGTGAAAGATGATGCCTAGGGTATGCCTTTTTCCACTGTGCAGGCGACTGACGCCATGACGCATCGTCACCCGATAATCACCGCGCACGCCTTTGACCGGGCGCTGGTTGACGGCAAAGATTACTGCGTCACCTTTCGTCAGGTTCAGCACGTGAGGTCGGGATTGCATGCGCGGGCGTTGTTCGGTGAGCACGAATTCTCCTCCGATAAAGTCTTGCCCGGGTTCTGACAGAAGAATCGCCACTTGCAACGGAAAAACCGATTCGCCGTACAGGTCCTGATGAAGGCAGTTGTAATCCTGCGGACCGTATTGCAGCAAAAGAGGGGTAGGGCGGCGTTGACCGGCGGCATGGCAACGCTGAAGAAACTCGGCGTGGCTCGCCGGAAAGCGCTCGGGCAGGTTCATGCGTTCGTACCAGCGATTGGCCAACGTAACCAGACGCGGGTACAGCGCGCCGCGAAGGCGTTCTACCGCTGTCGGCAGGGGGTAACGAAAATATTTGTACTCGCCGCGACCGAAACCGTGGCGGGCCATGATGACCTGCGAACGAAACGGTTCGGTCTGCGGATACAGCGCACTCAATTGATCACAGGTTTCGGCCAGCAGCAACGAACGGATGATCGCGTAGCCGTGCTGATCCAGTTGCTGCTCAAGGCTTGCCCAGTCGAGCGAATCCAGCCGGGAAGGGGACATCGACATACTGACTCCTTGACTCATGGTCGAAGAAAGTCAGTCTGGGCAGGGCCTCGCGGCAGAACACTCCGCCGCTTGCGGTCAAATTCCTGTCGATGCTTACAGCGCTTTGCTGACGGCGATGTCGCTGATCACGTCTTCAGACGAGCCGTGAAGCGCATCCAGAGCAGCCTTGGCTTCTTCTTCAGTGCCGTTTTCCAGTTGCGCGAACTCGAAGCGGCGTTCACCGTTGAGTTTGTACTTGATGACGTATTTGGTCGTTTGGGCCACGGTCATGCATTCCTTTCTGGTTGGACGGCGTGTCTCAGCTGAGTTTGGTGCTGGAACGACGGATGATCTTGATCGAGTGGGTCAGCGTCGGCTTGCGCGTGACGCTGATCGGACGGCGGTTGACGGTGTCGATGGTGATGTTCCAGAAGCCGGTGCTCGGCGCGGTGATACGGGCCGGGAAGGTGTCGAAGGCGCCGCCGTGATAGGTGTGACGGCCGCCATTCTTGAAGCTGCGGAAGTTGGCGTCGTTCATCAGACGGATGTTGCACATTTGCGAGCATTGAATGACGACGATGTCGTCTTCGTTGAGGTGTTCGCGCTGGTGAATGAATTTCATGGGCGCCTCCAGAAGGGCTTTTTCTACAAAATCAAAACGATAGCTTGTAATTGCGCGCAGTTTATCAGCCCGCACGGGTTATTATCTGGCCGTCGGGCGTTGGTTTGACAATTTTGAACAGATATTCGCGATTGGATGCGGGTTAAATGCAGAAGGCCCCGGAGAAAAACGGCATTTGTGCTGTCGGACGGTCTTTAACGGAGGTTTTGTATGAAGTGGGGTGTGGTGTGTCTGCCGTTGGTTCTGGCTGTGGCTGGTTGTGCGAGTGTTTCCGAAATCAATGAAACGCTGCCGACCATGAGCGTGATCTCCGGCAAGAAACCCCATGAATATGCCCAGTGTCTGGCCGAGAAACTGGCAGACAGCCGCGGCGCGCTGCAAGTGCAGCCGCACAAGGACGGGGTTCGGGTCATCGTGCCGGGGAAACTTTCTACCGGTGCGGCAGCGGTGTTTGATATCGAAGATCGCTCCGGCGGCAGCAGCATCAAGCTGCATGAGCGCATGTCGAATGTGCCGGTTCGCCCGCGTGACGTGCAAAAGGCCGCCAATGCGTGTATTTCCGGCTGATAGACTGGCAGTCATCAGCACCGATGCCGTCGCAGTCATGCTGTGACGGCATTTTCATTTCTGGAGTCGCGATGAAGCGAGAGCAAGTACGGGAGCGCCACGTAGAGGGCCTGATCTCTGCCACCCATGTCATCCAGAACCCGGCGAATCCGGGTGAGTGGATCGTGTTTTTCAAGAAGAGCGCCGGCCGCAGTTACTTTCTGGTCGACGATAACGACGAAGTCGAATCCTTCAACCGCCTCGACGACCTGATCGAAGTCGTGCGTGGACTCGGGATCAAATTCGCCGAGATACATATGTAAGGTCTATTTGCAGACCACGACAACGCTGCGGTTCTTGTAATTGCCGACATCGACGCCCAGGGTTTTGTCGCTCTCTTTGGGCTGGGGCGTGCCGTCAGTGCCAACGATGCGATAACCAGTGCCCGCGCAGGACGCATCGGCTTTTTCATAGCAGGTCGCCCAGGAGTTGGCTTCGCCGGAGCAATCGATCGACAGCCCCTGTTCGCCGTTGTTCAGGTACGTGGGTTGAGAGGTGGCACAGCCGGCCAGTGCCAATACCGCAATCAGCGGCAGGAATTTTTTCAGGGTCATGTTCATGGTCTTCAGCGAGGGGGACTAGACGCTCTGACAGCGCCGGTGGGAAAAGGTTATAGCGTTTGGCCACTTGTTTGTACGTGAGCACAAAAAAGCCCTGCTCAAGGGCAGGGCTGGGCATATCGCAGCAGATCAGTCCTGATCTTTGCCACGGCGCTTGGCCGATGCCGGAGTGTCGGTGAATACGGAAGCAACATCGGTCGCCATTTGTTCGCTGTCGAAAGGCCCGGCGATGTGTTCGCCATTGGTGGTGGTCAGTGTCCACTTGCCGTCTTTCTTGTCGATCACATACCCATTGATGATTTTTACCGCGGCCATCTATCTGTCTCGTTCGCTGGTTCAAAGGCGCCATGATACCGGCAAATGCTCGCATTGGGGGGCGATAAGCGTATGGTGATTCAGTTTGCTGGCAGCTTTGAGCTACGCTGATCTGGCTGCGCCAGGATGCCGATGGAACTATCGGCGAGAATATTTCTCTATGTTGGCATCGGTTAGCCAGTGCGGGGCATTGTAAGGTGCACGCCGCCTGATTAGACTGCGCCGAAACTCGTACACACAGCCCTTTCAAGGACTTATATGATCAAGAAATGCTTGTTCCCAGCAGCCGGTTACGGTACTCGCTTCCTGCCAGCGACTAAAGCCATGCCTAAAGAAATGCTGCCGGTGGTAAACAAGCCACTGATCCAGTACGGCGTTGAAGAAGCTCTGGACGCTGGCCTGACGGAAATCTCCATCGTCACCGGTCGTGGCAAACGTGCTCTGGAAGACCATTTCGATATCAGCTACGAGCTGGAAAACCAGATCAAAGGCACCGACAAAGAGAAATACCTGGTCGGCATCCGCAAACTGCTCGACGAGTGCTCGTTCTCCTACACCCGTCAGACCGAAATGAAAGGTCTGGGCCACGCGATCCTGACGGGTCGCCCGCTGATCGGTGACGAACCTTTCGCCGTGGTCCTGGCGGACGACCTGTGCGTCAACCTCGAAGGCGACGGCGTGCTGACCCAGATGGTCAAACTGTACAAGCAGTTCCGCTGCTCGATCATCGCTATCCAGGAAGTCGATCCGCAGGAAACCAGCAAGTACGGCGTGATCGCCGGCGAGATGATCCGCGACGACATCTACCGCGTGCACAGCATGGTCGAGAAACCAAAGCCGGAAGACGCACCGTCGAATCTGGCGATCATCGGTCGTTACATCCTGACTCCGGACATCTTCGATCTGATCGAACAAACCGAGCCAGGCAAGGGCGGCGAAATCCAGATCACCGACGCCCTGATGAAACAAGCCCAGAACGGCTGCGTGATGGCCTACAAGTTCAAAGGCAAGCGTTTCGACTGCGGTGGCGCTGAAGGCTACATCGAAGCCACCAACTTCTGCTTCGAGAACTTCTACAAGACTGGCAAGGCTTATTAAGAGCGCTTGATTGGTTTGTAGGCATGTCACACGGCTCGGCTCGTGTGACGCAAAAAAACAAACGCCCCGACTTGTTCGGGGCGTTTGCGTTTCCGCGAGAAGGAAAATTAATCTCCAGTCTTTTCCATATCTAAGTTCAGCCATCGTTGGCTGTTTTGCCGAAAAATCGATGTTTTGTAACTTAACATTTAAGTTTGGTATGCGGCCGAAAAATATTAATTTAAGTTTCGATGATTAACTGATTGGTTAGCCTTCGTGTTTGTTAGGCTTTGCTGGCTTTTTGTTGGTTGAATGTGTGAAAGTATTTCAAAGATACAATATGAAACAAATGCTCTATTGAACTGGTATGTAACGAAACTATAGAAATGTTTTGTTTTTAAAAAGGTGGAAATTCAATTCTCTTAAACCGTAATTAATATTTTGAGGTCAAAACATGGAGTTCGACGTCATTGTTGTAGGGGCGGGTGCTGTGGGTGGTTCAATCGCGTATGAGTTGTCATCGCGAGGTTTAAAAGTCTGTCGGGTCGGCGAAACCGATCGTGCGAATGCAGCCTCGAGGGCTGCCGGGGCAATGAACGGTTGTTTTGGTGAGGTTACCAGTGGGTTGCTGGCGAGCGATTTTGGCCGCCTGAAGCTGGATATGGATCGTCAAGCCCAGCAACTATGGCCAAGCTGGGCGGAACGTTTGGCCGTTTCTTCTGGTAATCCGACATCCCTGTTCACTGCAATGGGGACTCACGTTTTGCTCAATACGGCGGGCATGGACGAAGTCGATAGCGTCAACTACGACACTATCGAGAGCACGCTGACTGAGTATGGCGAACCCTTCGAAGTCATCGATCCACGTAAAATGGAGTGGCTCAAGCCGAATCATCTCGTTCGTCCTCTACGAGGGCTGTACATTCCGAACGAACATTCAGTGAACTCCCACCTGTTACTGGAAAAACTGGATGCTGCATTTGTCGCTGAAGGGGGCACTCTGAAGAATGAGAATGCCGAGCGAGTGCTGGCAGAGGGCGGTGTAGTCACTGGTGTGGAGTTGGGCAGTGGAGAGGTACTTTGGGCACGAAAAGTCATCGTCGCTGCGGGCGTTCACTCTCTGGATTTGCTGAGTCACTTTGACGAGGTGGTTAAGAGGATTCCACCATTGTTCAGTGGGTATGGCGTGTCCATACTGGTGAAAATGCCGGAGGGGGGCGATCTGCCTAACTCCGTCATTCGTACCCCGAACCGTGCATTTGCCTGCGGCCTGCACTGCGTCCCCCGTGGTGATGGAATTCTATACCTTGGGGCGACCAATATTATTTCCGAGCAGCCTAAGAAACACGCGCTGATTTCGGATGTGCAGTTCTTGCTTGATTGTGCTGTCGATCAGTTGAGTTTAGATCTCCATGGCGCAGAAGTCATTTCCATTCAGGTCGGCAACAGGCCCATTCCGGCAGACGGATTCCCATTGATAGGTGAGTGCGGTATAGAGGGGCTTTGGCTCGCAACAGGCACTTATCGGGACGGGTTGCATCAGTCGCCGTTATTGGCAGGCTATATAGCTGACTGTTTGACTGGCATGAAAAGTAATAGTCTTGATCTCAGTCCGTTTACGCCAGTGCGCGCTCCACTGACCGGATTTTCCCGCGAAAACACTGTTAAAGAAACGGTGCAACAGATGTTTGCAACGGGCTATGAGTATCGCTGGGATATAAAACCTTATTGGTTTCCACTGCTGGATGAGGGGTTGTCGCGCAACTATCAAAAGTTGATAGATGATTTGCACCCGTCGTTTACTCCGCCACCGGAGTTGGTAGCGTTTTCTTATCTGTACGAGTCAATCCTGAATAAACTCTCCCAATATTACCGGGAGTGGTCATGAGTCTTACTGAACGTGAGTTCCTCGCTATTGACCAGGCGCGAGAACTGCTGAAAAAGTCCGGCGTCTGGAGTCTGGAAGAAGACCTGAGTTGTCTTGTGGATCGCTTTATCGAGCGCGCGGATAAGAGTTTGGCACTGGAGGAGTTCATGTTGGCGGTCCAAGAGCGCTGCAACCGGATTCCGCTCGGGCATATTGTCGGCACGGTGGACTTTGACGATTTGTCGCTTGTCGTCGGGAGTGGGGTGTTCATCCCGCGACCTCATAGCAGAGTCATTCACAAATGGATTGAGCGCAGTGCAGCGCTGGAGTCGGGCTCAAAGGTTCTGGATCTGTGTGCGGGCAGCGGCGCCATCGGTCTGGCGATTGCCCGGCGCAGACCTGATCTCGACGTCACTTGCGTAGAGTTTGATCCGATAGCCATCCAGTATCTCAAACGCAATATTGATCGCTTGTCGTTCAAGGGCGTGCACGCAGACCACCTGCAGGCAGATATTCTCGACGAAAAGGCGTTTGCGCAATTTGATCAGCAGATCGACCTTATTGTCGCCAATCCTCCCTACGTTCCGCAGGCCCAGGAGTTGCTGCCCGAATGGGGTGAGCACCATCCTCCTGCGTCTGTTTATTCCGGGGCCGATGGTCTTGAGTTGATTCGGCAGATTATTGCTCTCGCCGACCGATTGCTCGTTCGCGATGGCTGGCTTGTGATGGAGCACGGCGAGGATCAGGCCGAAGCGTTGCGAGAACTGTTCAGGCTCGCTCATCTGGCAGAGATACAAACAGTGATTGACAAGGACCAGTCTGATGCGTCGGGCAGCTCGGTAATGACTATCGGCCGCAAGCCTCAGTAAATTTGGAAAGGAGCTTTAGCAATGGATGTGCAAGTCAAGCAAGACTGGATGAGCATTCGCCGTGGCAACACCACCGGTGCACTGACAACTGCCTATGAGGAAGGGTTGACGGGTTTTACCGTCACGAGTCGTATCGGCAAGCAGATCACCCTTCAGGAAGGAGGTGTGTACACCGAATTTGTGTCGTGCTCGTATTTGGGGCTCGAAACCCATCCTGCACTGATTGAGGCAGCACAACGGGCACTCAACAAATGCGGGCTGCACCTGTCCTCTTCTCGGAGTGCGATGCGTCCGCATTATCTACCTCACCTGGAGGATCTGCTTGGTCAGGTTTACAGAGGTAGCGCGGTTGCAGTGTTCACCTCTACCAGCAGTGTGCATCTAGGTGTTCTGCCTCTGTTGGGCAGTGGGTCATTGGCGGGCTATCCCGTCAGAAAGAAAGTGCATTGGCTAATGGACAAAACTGCCCATGCTTCGATGCAAGTTTTGAGGGGGATTCTTGAGCAATTCGGTTCTGTTTCCAGAGTTGAATCTACTGATCTGGAGTCGCTGACCGACACGCTGAAAGAGTGCTCGAACAGGGGCGAAACCCCAGTGCTCTTGATTGATGGCATTGGATCAATGAGTGGTTTGGTACCCATAGCCGAACTTTCCCGGCGATTAGAGTCTGCGCAGGGATATCTATATGTAGACGATGCGCACGGTATTTCGATTGTCGGCCGACATGGTGCGGGTTATGCGTTTTCTGCGGTAGATCATTCGTTGCCTGCAAATATTATTCTGGCCGGGTCACTTTCCAAGGCTTTCGGCGGTGCAGGTGGTTTTGTCGTGGTCTCGGAATCGCAGGATGTCGAGATCATCCGAACTTCAGCAAACCCATTGATATTTGGTCACTCCATTATGGTGCCGATGCTCGCGGCGAATGTTGCCTCGGCGCAAATTCATCTCACTGATGAAATTGATGTGCTGCAACGGCGCCTCTGGAAAAACGTCAGCCTTTTAGATTCTGTCACCGATCACCAGTTGCTCAATGCTGGTATTCAATCGCCAGTCAGGGGGGCCTTTTTTGAAACCGAAGAGGCCGGATTACAGGCTGCACGGGCCCTGCGCGATCAGGGCATGCTGCTGTTTCCTGTCTTTTATCCGATCATCGCCAAAGGTAAGGCAATGCTGCGATTTGCAGTGTCGGCTGATCACAGTGAGCAAGAGATCAGATCGCTCGGGGTTGCTTTGCAAGTGTTGTCGCGAAACGGGACGTGGGCACCGAATCTCAGCGAACCAGCCTGAATATGACCGTCGTATACCTTGTAGAAATTGGCTAATGGAGGTGCATGTATGCAACAACATGGACAGTTAACACAGACAGGAACGTCAAACATTTTGCAACCATTGCGAGAAAGGCTCGATTCGATAAATTTGCAGGTGGTTGATCTGCTTTCGGAGCGCATGAAGTTGTGCATGGATATTGCCGAGCTTAAAGCCGCACATGGCATAGCGATGATGCAGCCCGGGCGAATTTCCTATGTGCTCGATATGATCAAGGAGCGATCATTGGCTTCGGGGCTCAGGCCGGAATACACCGAATCGGTATTCAATCTGATCATTGCGGAGACGTGTGTGCGGGAAGACGTGCTGATCAATCAGCGTCTGAGTCAGAGCGTGTCCTCATGAAAATACTGATGATTGATAACTTCGACTCCTTTACCCATAACATCGCCCAATATCTTTTCGAGGTAACGGGGGTATCTGCAGACATCGTAAAGAACTCTGTTTCCTACAGCGAGCTGGGCATCGAACGATATGACGCTGTGGTGTTGTCGCCGGGCCCCGGACATCCTGCCGAAGAGGAGGATTTCGGTGTCTGCGGTAGTGTCATTTTGCATTCTCCTGTACCGATACTTGGTATATGCCTGGGGCATCAGGGTATTGCACAATTCCTTGGCGGTTCTGTCGGGCATGCCCCAAGTCCTGTGCATGGCTATCGCAGCCCCATTACGCATACAGGTAAAGGGCTTTTTCGGGACTTGCCCGAGCAGTTTGATGTGGTCAGGTACCACTCGTTGATGTGCACAAGTTTGCCATTAGAGCTTCAATGCACAGCCTGGACGCCCGAAGGCGTGGTAATGGCAATCGAGCACATCACTCGGCCTATATGGGGCGTGCAATTCCACCCGGAGTCCATTGATTCGGAGTATGGGCATGCGTTACTGAGCAACTTCATACGCATGGCGCTTGAACACAATGTCAGTGTGAGAAGTCGGCTGGAGTCCGATACGGAATGCGCTTCGTCAAAAAGCGCCTATGTCGCGGTGGGGGGCGAGCTGAATATGCAGCTCGCGTACCGCGAGCTGCCCGAAAACATGGATCCCCAGGCGGTATTTTCGTCCCTTTATGCAAATGACCGTTTCGCGTTCTGGCTGGACAGCGAAAAGTCGGAGAGACCGAATGCTCGTTACTCGATCATGGGCAGTGGGGAGGGGCAGGGCGCTATAAGGCTTGATTACAATCTCACTGATGAATACCTGACACTTGACGGGCCAAAAGGCAAAAAAAGTATCAAAGGCGACTTTTTCACCTTGGTTGCACAGATTTTTGAAGCCGTTCAGATCGCCACTCCACAGTACTTACCATTTGGTTTCAAGGGAGGTTTTGTCGGTTACCTGGGATATGAGTTGAAAGCACTGACCGGAGGAGGAAAGACCTATCGGTCGAGTCATCCGGATGCGGCATTCATGTTTGCGCCGCACTTTCTGGTCTTCGATCATCAGGACGGTAAAGCTTATCAGTGCATGATCACTGCCACGGGAGAGGCGGGCGTTTGGCCGGCGCTGCCTCGCATCGCCGAGCTTGTAGAAACGCCCGCCCTTTTTGGTGAAAAGTTCGTTCCTGGGGCTGTAGATCAACTGAAGCTTTCACTTGATGATGGACCGGATGATTACATTGCCAAGATCACTCAGTCGCTGCAGTACATTACCGATGGCGAGTCTTACGAGATTTGTCTGACTAATCGCGCAAAAATGGCATACGACGGTGTTCCATTGAGTGCTTACAAGCGAATGCGTCATGCCAGCCCCGTACCTTATGGGGCATATCTTTCATTTGCGCAGTTCTCGGTGCTCAGTGCATCGCCGGAGACTTTTCTCAGAATTGATGACAGCGGGATGATCGAGTCCCGGCCAATCAAAGGAACGAGGCCGCGCAGCAAGCTGCCTTTTGAAGACCAGAGGCTGCGTGATGAGCTTCAGGTTTCATCTAAGGACAGAGCAGAGAACCTGATGATTGTCGATCTGGTCCGCCATGACTTGAATCAGGTGTGTCGTCCAGGAAGCGTACATGTGCCCGAGATTTTCTCGGTCGAAAGCTTCTCGTCGGTACATCAACTGGTTTCCACAGTTCGCGGTCACCTTAGATCTGAAGTGGCAACGCTTGAGGCGATTCGCGCCTGTTTTCCGGGTGGCTCTATGACCGGAGCACCTAAGAAGCGCACGATGGAAATCATTGACGTGTTGGAATCCTCGGCACGAGGTATCTATTCTGGCGCTTTGGGATGGTTATCTTTCAGTGGTGCTGCAGAGCTCAGCATTGTCATACGCACAGCGGTTGTCCAGGACGGCGAGGCGACCTTCGGTATTGGCGGTGCGATCGTTGCACACTCTGATCCGCAACAGGAACTTGAAGAGACATTGGTCAAGGCTAGCGTGCCTTACTACAGTTTTATCGCAGGGAGCGAAGCGTGATGAACGACACGGTAGTCGTGCTGGGTGGTGCGGGGCTGGTGGGGGCCCTCTTCACCCGCATACTTATGCAATACGGATGCAATGTCCGCGTGGTGGATCGTAGGCCTCCAGAACAGCCCAGTGTTTTTCATGAGGTCGATGTCACCAACCCGTTCAGTAATACCGAACACATTTTTGAAGGGGCGACGGCGGTTGTTTTTGCTTTGCCGGAAAGTGTGGCGATTCGGTCAATACCTTGGGTGCTTGGGGCTGTTTCGAGCAATGTTTTATTTGTTCCGACTTGTTCTGTTCAGGATCCGTTTTACCGAGCTCTGAAGAATGAGTCTCCTCAACAGCCCTTTGTCGGGATTAACCCGATGTTTTCACCCAAGCTTTCCGTTCAGGGGCGTACCGTTGCTGTTTGCTTGGATACGGAAGATTCGCCTTCAACCTTTATCGAACAGTACCTGCTCGGCGCAGGAATGAAGATCAAGCGAATGACGCCTGTTGCGCACGACGAACTGATGGCGCTTTGTCAGGCGTTGCCTCACGCCGCCATTCTTGGTTTTGGCCTTGCGTTGTCCAAGTGCTCACTGGACCTTGAGAGCGCGCTGGAAGTGATGCCGCCACCTATGCGTACCATGATGGCGTTGTTGTCTCGCGTATTGGTGAATCCACCCGAAGTTTATTGGGATATTCAGCTGGAAAATGACCACGCCATCAAACAGCGTGAGGCGTTGGCAGAGGGAATGAAGCGCTTGATGGAGAGTGTTCGTAGCCAAGATTACGATGGATTTAGCAATGATCTGCAAGGTGTTTCAAATGCATTGGGTCGTCGTTTGAATTCGGGGGCAGTCGATTGTCAGCACGTGTTTTCACTGCTGAACTGATCCATGTACGCCAGGGAAGTGCGTAGGAAAACGTTTCACGGGGGGGAGTATGAAGAGTGCCCCGTGAAACACTCTTTTTGTCTAAGGAGTTTTATCCGTGGCATTAACAAATGAGTCTACCCGCAGTAACGCATCAAGGCGCTGGTTCGGCCTCGGCGTGTTGATGTTGCCAGTGCTACTGGTAACCGTTGATAACACCGTACTGGGTTTCGCATTACCCAAAATCGCCGAAGCTTTGCGCCCAAGTGCCAGTCAACAACTGTGGATGATCGACGCCTACTCGTTGGTGCTCGCCGGACTGCTGGTGTCCATGGGAAGTCTGGGAGATCGGGTCGGGCACCGCAAGTTGCTGCTTATCGGCTCGCTCGGATTTGCTGTGGTATCGGTGCTGACCGCCTATTCTGAGACGGCCTTGCAGTTGATTATCGGGCGTGCCTGCATGGGGATTTTCGGGGCGATGCTGATGCCTTCCACATTGGCATTGATACGTTCGGTGTTTGAGGATCGAGAGGAGCGCAGGCTGGCTGTCGCGATCTGGGCCACGACATTGACCGTCGGTTCGGCTCTGGGGCCTTTGGTGGGCGGAGTGTTGCTGCAGTTCTTTGATTGGGGCGCGATTTTTCTGTTGGCGGTACCCGTTCTGATTCCGCTGTTGGTGTTGGGTCCGCTATTGCTTCCTGAGTCGGAGCGTGATGCATCTGGGCCGTTGGATCCGATCAGCATTCTTCAGTCGATGGCCGCCTTGGGTGGCATCGTTTACGGCATCAAGCATGCCGCCAGTGAAGGTGTTGACGGGGTCGTACTGGGGGCCTTTCTGGTCGGCGTATTGGCAGGCTGGATGTTTGTCCGGCGCCAGTTACGTCTTCCTGTGCCGCTGATGGATATGACTCTGTTCCGCAACGGGACTTTTAGCGGGTCTGTTCTGATCAATTTGATGAGTCTTGCGTTCCTCGTTGGTTTTGTTTTCTTCACCACTCAGTTTTTGCAGATTGTCCTGCAGATGTCGCCTTTGAGTGCGAGCCTAGCGTTGGTGCCGGGCCAAATCATGGCGATTGTGGTGGGAATGGCGGTCGTCCCGGTCGCTCAGCGTATGCCTGTGCATGTGCTGATACCGATTCTGGTGGCCTTCGCCGCTGTGGCGTTTTTACTCGTGGCCAGCGTGGGCAGTAGTCTTGCGGTATTGGTTGCGGCGTTCGCGTTGCTGAATATCGGAGTAGGCGCGATCGCTACGGTTTCCAATGACGTGATTTTGTCGGCGGCGCCCCCAGCTAAGGCCGGTGCAGCTTCCGCTATCAGTGAAACAGCCTATGAGGTAGGCGTCGTTTTGGGGACGACCCTGCTTGGTGGCCTGGTTACGGCTCACTATCGCGCAGACTTGCAGCTTCCAGCGTTTTTGAGCGATGCCCAGACGATGCTGGCAAGTGAAACGCTGGCTGGCGCTCATCATGTGGCGACGGGGTTGGCGGGGGATCAAGCGCAACAGTTAATGCAGCAGGCGGGAAGTGCATTTGAAGGCGGAATTGCATTGGTATCGTGGGTCGCTTTCGGTTTGGCATTCATAGCAGTTTTGATCGCCTGGCGTACGCTGCGGTTACCAAAGGCTCAGTCCGCAGAATGTCACTGAGCAAAAGCTTGCTGCTCGAACCCTTGGCATTGGTCATCGGCATAACGGCAGAGGCTTGCTCAATGAGCATCTGCAGGTATGCTGATCCCCTGCCGAGGAGATAGAAATGGCCTACGATTTTGACCTTTATGTAATTGGTGCCGGTTCCGGCGGTGTGCGCGCTGCGCGTTTTGCGGCCGGTTTTGGCGCAAAAGTGGCGGTGGCGGAGAGCCGATATCTGGGCGGGACCTGTGTCAACGTTGGCTGTGTGCCGAAAAAGCTGCTGGTGTACGGCGCGCATTTCGCCGAAGACTTCGAGCAGGCGTCCGGTTTTGGCTGGAGCCTGGGCGAAGCGAATTTCGATTGGGCGACGCTGATCGCCAACAAGGATCGCGAGATCAATCGCCTCAACGGCATTTATCGCAATCTGTTGGTCAACAGCGGCGTGACCTTGCACGAGGCGCACGCGAAGATCGTCGGCCCGCATGAGGTTGAAGTGAATGGCGAGCGTTTTACTGCAAAAAACATTCTGATCGCCACCGGTGGCTGGCCGCAGATTCCGGAGATTCCGGGGCGCGAGCACGCGATCGGTTCGAATGAGGCGTTCTTCCTCAAGGAGCTGCCAAAGCGTGTGCTGGTGGTTGGCGGCGGTTACATCGCGGTCGAGTTTGCCGGGATTTTCCACGGCCTCGGCGCCAATACGACGTTGTTGTATCGCGGTGATCTGTTCCTGCGCGGCTTCGATGGTTCGGTGCGCAAGCATTTGCAGGAAGAACTGACCAAGCGTGGTCTGGATCTGCAATTCAACGCCGACATCGCGCGTATCGACAAGCAGGCTGACGGCAGCTTGAAAGCTACCCTCAAGGATGGTCGTGAGCTGGAGGCAGATTGCATTTTCTACGCCACGGGCCGGCGCCCGATGCTCGACAATCTGGGCCTGGAAAACACCGATGTGCAGCTCACTGACAAAGGCTTCATAAAAGTCGACGAGCAGTATCAGACCAGCGAGCCATCGATTCTGGCGCTGGGCGATGTCATCGGTCGTGTGCAGCTGACGCCCGTGGCGTTGGCGGAGGGCATGGCGGTGGCGCGGCGTCTGTTCAAGCCTGAGCAGTACCGTCCGGTGGATTACAAGATGATCCCGACGGCGGTGTTCAGCCTGCCGAACATCGGCACGGTCGGTTTGACCGAGGAAGAAGCGCGCGAGGCGGGTCATGACGTGGTGATCTTCGAAAGCCGTTTCCGACCGATGAAGCTGACCCTGACCGAGTGTCAGGAGAAAACCCTGATGAAGCTGGTGGTCGACGGCAAGACCGACAAAGTCCTCGGCTGTCACATGGTCGGCCCGGACGCTGGCGAGATCGTTCAGGGTTTGGCGATTGCGTTGAAGGCTGGCGCAACCAAGCGCGACTTCGACGACACGATCGGGGTACACCCGACGGCCGCCGAAGAGTTTGTCACCATGCGTACGCCGGTCGGCGCTTAAGCGTCTTTCGGTTTGGCCGAGTCTGGCGCTGCCGCAACGGTAGCCGCCAGACGCTGGCTTTCTTCCAGGCTTGCTTGAGCCTTGTTCAATTCCTTTTCCAGTGACTGGTTGAGCAGCGTCTGCTCCTCGACGCTCTGTTTGAGTGTCTGGCTTTCCAGCGCCGCTACTCGCAGGCGTTCCTGGAGGAGGGTGCGTTCGCTGTCGACGCGGGTCGCTTGTTCGAGCAGTTGATCCTGGCGCTGATTGCTCTGCTTGAGCTGGTCCTGCATCAGGCTCAGTTCACGCTGCGTGCCACGGTTTTCCGTGAGCAGGCGTTCGTTGTCGCGGTGCAGTTGCGTGATCTCGTCCTGGCGGACCAGCGCACTTTGCTGCGCCTGACGCAACTCGGCCTGAATCTGCTGCACCTGTGCTTCGTGACGGCTCTGTTCCTGCTCGCGCTGCTCTTTGGTGGCGTTGCGATAGTGCTCCAGTGCATCGCGAGCGTGCAGGTGTTTTTCTTCCAGTGAGCGGATCTGCTCGTCCTTGTCCTGCAAGCGCAATTCAAAGTCGGCCAGTGCCTGATTCAGCCCGGCATTACGGGTCTGTTCGGTTTGCAGCATCGACCGTGTGTTGCCAAGCGCTTCGGACTCACGCGCCAGTGCCGCGCCCTGAATGTCGTGCTCGTGTTCGAGCTTTTCCAGTGCCTGGCGAGTCTGTTTCAGCTCCGATTCCAGTGCTTCGCGCTGTTCCTCGAACTGCTCGCGGGCTTGCTCGATAGGCTCTTGCGCCTGTTCTTTGAGGCGTTGGGCGAGTCGCGAGACGAGGGCGCTCAGCTCGTCATCAATGGGCTCTGCCGAGGCTTCAACCGGCTGCGCGCCGTCATCCAGCTCTTTCAGATAGCGATGGATCGTGGTTTTCGAGCCGGTGTTGCCCATTTCAATGCGTACTGCATCGATGCTCGGGTGTTCGCCACGGGCGAGGATTGCTGTGCGCGCGATCTGCACCAGGGCTTTGGTAATTCCGCCACGGGCCATGTGAACTCCTACGGTTACGTACTGTGGTACATGCCACTAAAGTACGCAGTGTACCATTCAGAAAATAAAGGTAAACCTTTGATAATAAAGACACGGGATATACTGGTATTACCCAGTGTCAGACGGCAAAATGCGTTTCTGCATCCCTGTCTCAGTACGCCAGCGAGAAAACAGCCCATGAGCGATCTGGATCGCTATCTGCAAGCCGCCACCCGTGACAACACCCGCCGAAGCTATCGCGCAGCCATCGAGCATTTCGAAGTGAAGTGGGGTGGGTTTCTGCCGGCGACGGCTGATAGCGTTGCGCGTTATCTGGTGGCGCACGCCGAAGAGTTGTCGATCAATACGTTGAAGCTGCGGCTATCGGCGCTGGCGCAGTGGCACAACAGTCAGGGGTTTGCCGATCCGACCAAGGCGCCGGTGGTGCGTAAAGTCTTTAAAGGCATTCGTGCATTGCACCCGGCGCAGGAGAAACAGGCCGAGCCATTGCAGTTGCAGGATCTGCAGCGCGTCATCGACTGGCTTGAGCATGAAGTACAAACCGCGAGAGAGCAGGAGGATCGTCCGTTACTGCTCAAGGCTTACCGTGATCGCGCCCTGATTCTGCTGGGGTTCTGGCGCGGCTTCCGCAGTGATGAGTTGTGTCGCTTGCAAATCGAACACGTGCAGGCGCACGCAGGAAAAGGCATCACCTTGTATTTGCCACGCAGCAAGGGCGATCGGGAAAACCTCGGCCAGACCTATCAAGCGCCGGCGCTGCTCAAGCTCTGCCCGGTACAGGCCTACATCGACTGGATCACCGAAGCGGCGCTGGTGCGTGGCCCGGTTTTTCGCAGCATCGATCGCTGGGGCAACCTGAACGAGGAGGGGCTGCACGCCAACAGCATCATTCCGCTGCTGCGCCAGGCGTTGCAGCGCGCGGGCATTGCCGCCGAAAACTACACCAGCCATTCCTTGCGTCGAGGTTTCGCAACTTGGGCGCACCAAAGTGGCTGGGATCTGAAATCGTTGATGAGCTACGTCGGCTGGAAGGATATGAAGTCCGCGATGCGCTATGTTGAAGCCAGCCCATTCCAGGGGATGGCTCGGATTACGGATAAATCGGCTACGTCGTAGAGATCGTTTTCTTCTATTAATACAGTCAGCTAATAGCGAAAACAAATCAGCAGCATCAGGTTTGCCAATGAGCCATCCGTCGAGTGAGTGGGTAGGATTCACCCATCAACTTCATAACCCCTGACGGAGAGTCATCAATGCCTATCATCAACAGCCAAGTAAAACCGTTCAAAGCTACCGCGTTCAAAAACGGCGACTTCGTTCAAGTCTCGGACGCTGACCTGAAAGGCAAGTGGTCGGTCGTGTTCTTCTACCCAGCCGACTTCACCTTCGTTTGCCCAACCGAGCTGGAAGACCTGGCTGACAACTACGCTGCCTTCCAGAAACTCGGCGTAGAAATCTACAGCGTTTCCACCGACACCCACTTTGCCCACGCTGCCTGGCACAACACTTCGCCAGCCATCGGCAAAATCGAATACACCATGATCGGCGACCCGACCCACGCGATCTCCCGCAACTTCGACGTGCTGATTGAAGAAGTTGGCCTGGCTGACCGTGGCACCTTCGTGATCAACCCTGAAGGCCAGATCAAAATCGTTGAACTGAACGATGGCGGCGTTGGCCGTGACGCTTCCGAGCTGCTGCGCAAGATCAAGGCTGCTCAGTACGTCGCTGCTCACCCAGGCGAAGTTTGCCCAGCCAAGTGGAAAGAAGGCGAAGCCACTCTGGCACCGTCTCTGGACCTGGTCGGCAAGATCTAAGTCTGTGACACGCAACTCAGGGCGGTACGCCGCACCTTCTTAAGTACGCTGCACCGCCCAATAAAAATGCCCGGGCGAGATTCGCTCGGGCTTTTTTTTGCCTCAAATAAAGGAAATCGCCCGTATGTTGGACGCCAATCTTAAAGCCCAGTTGAAATCGTACCTGGAACGGGTCACCCAGC
The DNA here is from genome assembly GCF_059429415.1 of Pseudomonas sp. CH61. NCBI lineage: Bacteria > Pseudomonadati > Pseudomonadota > Gammaproteobacteria > Pseudomonadales > Pseudomonadaceae > Pseudomonas > Pseudomonas sp. CH61. Next base: position 2,197,933 of record NZ_CM182098.1, read on the forward strand.
CGATCGAGATCGTTGCCTCCCTCGACGACGGTGCGAAATCCCGCGAAATGCTGGAACTGCTGAAAGACGTTGCCAGTCTTTCGAGCCAGATTACTTTGATCGACAGCGGTGACGACGCACGCAAGCCATCGTTCTCGATCAACCGTCCGGGCGCTGACATCAGTCTGCGTTTTGCCGGTATCCCGATGGGCCACGAATTTACTTCGCTGGTGCTGGCCTTGTTGCAAGTCGGCGGCCACCCTTCGAAAGCCAGTGTTGAAGTGATCGAGCAGATCCGCTCGCTCAAAGGCCAGTTCAGCTTCGAGACGTACTTCTCGCTGTCCTGCCAGAACTGCCCGGACGTGGTCCAGGCGCTGAACCTGATGGCCGTGCTCAACCCGAACATCCGCCACGTCGCCATCGACGGCGCGCTGTTCCAGGACGAAGTCAACGATCGCAAGATCATGGCCGTGCCGAGCATCTACTTGAACGGTGAGAACTTCGGTCAGGGCCGCATGGGTCTGGAAGAGATTCTGGCCAAACTCGACACCGGCGCTATCGAGCGCCAGGCCGAGAAAATCAGCGCCAAAGAGACTTTTGATGTACTCGTCGTCGGCGGTGGCCCGGCCGGTGCTTCGGCAGCGATTTACGCTGCACGTAAAGGCATTCGCACCGGTGTTGCGGCTGAGCGTTTCGGCGGGCAGGTGCTCGACACCATGGCCATCGAGAACTTCATTTCCGTACAGGAAACCGAAGGGCCGAAACTGGCCACAGCGCTGGAAGAACACGTCAAGCAGTACGACGTCGACATCATGAACCTGCAACGTGCCGATAAGCTGATCCCGGGCAAAAACGGCGAGCTGCACGAAGTTCGCTTCGCCAGCGGCGCGACCCTCAAAGCCAGAAGCGTGATCCTGGCGACCGGTGCGCGCTGGCGTGAAATGAACGTGCCGGGCGAGCAGGAATACCGCAACAAAGGCGTGGCGTACTGCCCGCACTGCGACGGTCCGCTGTTCAAAGGCAAGCGTGTGGCGGTGATTGGCGGCGGTAACTCCGGCGTTGAAGCGGCCATCGATCTGGCCGGGATTGTGTCGCACGTAACGCTGCTGGAGTTCGACGTACAGTTGCGCGCCGACGCCGTATTGCAGCGCAAACTGCACAGTCTGCCGAACGTCACCGTGATCACCAGTGCGCAAACCACTGAAGTCACTGGTAATGGCGAGAAGGTCAACGGCCTGCGTTACAAGGATCGCACAAGTGACGAGCTGCGCACTGTCGAGCTGGAGGGGATCTTCGTGCAGATCGGTTTGCTGCCGAACACCGACTGGCTGAAGGGCACTATCGAGCTGTCGCCACGTGGCGAGATCATTGTCGACAACCGTGGTGAAACATCGATCCCGGGGATCTTCGCTGCCGGTGACGTGACGACTGTGCCGTACAAGCAGATCGTGATTGCGGTGGGCGAGGGCGCCAAGGCTTCGCTGAGTGCATTTGATCACTTGATCCGCACTTCGGCTCCGGCATAACTGCCAGGCCAGAAATGAAATAACCCGTGAGCGATCACGGGTTTTTTTATTGCGCGCAAAAAGCGGCCCCTCACCCCAGCCCTCTCCCGAGGGAGAGGGAGCCGACCGAGGTGTCTGGCGCTGTCCGTCGACCTGAACGATCCAGTCGATTATGGATTCAGCGCCAATCGTTCAAGTCGGTGAGCCTCCGCAATACCACCCAATCAGCCCCCTCTCCCGAGGGAGAGGGGGCCGACCGAGGTGTCTGGCGTTGTCCGTCGACCTGAACGATCCAGTCGATTATGGATTCAACGCCAATCTTTCAAGTCGGCGTATCTCTCCAATATCCCCCAATCAGTTCCCTCTCCCTCCAGGAGAGGGAGCCGATCGAGATGTCCGAAGTGGGGTGTCGATCTGTAAGGCCTGATCGATTTTGGATTCAACGCCAATCGTTCAGGTCGGCGTAGTTCTCCAATATCCCCCAATCAGTCCCCTCTCCCTCTGGGAGAGGGTTAGGGTGAGGGGCTTTTCAGCTTTTACAGCGGCGCCGGCTGAATGATCTCGACCCAGTAACCATCCGGATCCTTGATGAACGCCAGGCTTTTCATGCGGCCATCGGTCAAGCGCTTCTGGAAGTCGCAGCCCAGTTCTTCAAAGCGTGCACAGGCCGCGACAATATCCGGCACCGAAATGCAGATATGGCCAAAACCACGCGGATCGGTATTGCCGTTGTGATAGGCGAAATCCGCGTCGTTCTCGGTGCCGTGGTTGTGAGTCAATTCCAGAATGCCTGGAATCGACTTCATCCACTCGGTGCGAGCAGCGGCGTCGGCCGGGATCTGTGCCTTGTCGACCAGTGCGAGGAAGTACAGGCTGAATTCCGCTTCCGGGAAGTCACGCTTCTCGACCAGCGAAAAACCCAGCACGCGGGTGTAGAAGTCCAGGGATTTGCTGATGTCTTTGACACGCAACATGGTGTGGTTGAAAACGAAGTTTCGGGTTGCGCTGTCTGGCGTAGCGGTAACGCCGGGGAAAGTGTTGAGTTCGTGCAGGCTCATGGGCCCTCCAATAACTATGGGCGAGTGAATGGGCGCAATGATACGCATGCCTGTCGGCATCGCCAAATGAAAGGGCAGACTTGCCCTGCGTGCGGGCGAGCCTCAGACTTTACCGCTCAATCTGCGAGTGCGTCCGGCAATGATCCGACTGTTCAAATCCGTGTTTGTTTTTTCTTTATTGTCGCTTGTGGCGGTGTGCGCGTCAGCGGACGAGCCGAGCATCACCTGGCCGGCCGGTTGGCAAGTCGAGGCGCTGCCTGAGTCATCTCCACAGGTTTCCCGTCAGCGGGCGGTCAAGAACGACGCCGATGGCAATCAGGTGATGGTGATGGAATTGACCATGACCCAGGTTGAGGAAGGTCATCAGGTCAATCTGCAAGGCGTGCTGCTGGAAATGCGCAAGTCGATACAGAAGGATTTCTTCCAGACCGGCTACCAAAGTGTCTGCAACAAAGTGCATCCGGCCACGCTGGGTACTTTGTCAGCACTGGAAACCACTTGCACGATCACCGAAAACGGTCGGCATGTGTTGTCGCAAACCTTGGTCGCGGCGGTCGAGGCGGACAAGGCTTATGTTCTTTCCTACGCCGGACAGGCAGAGGTTTATAAGGCGAGCGCAGACGAGATAGTGGCGGTGAGAAACAGCTTGAAACTTTAAGTCGCTGTACTCTTCATGGCTTGATTAGATACCCGAAGGGATTAAGCACAAAGTTTAACGCAGGGCTGCGATCGCAACATTGCGCAGCAAAATGTTTAGCGGGCTGACTCAGCAACGTTACAGAAAAGTCGAAAATTGTTAGATGAAATTCATTTCATTTGTTAGATATTGTCAATAAAAAAGCCCTGCATCATGCAGGGCTTTTTTTTGGCGTCGGATTAACCGCGCAACCAGGAATCAACGGTGGCTGCACCGTATTGTTCCTTCCAGGCTTTCAGGCCGCGATGGTTGCCGCCCTTGGTTTCGATCAGTTCACCGGTGTGCGGGTTGTGATAAACCTTGACCACGCGAGCGCGGCGGGTTTTAGGCGCTGCAGAGGTCTGCAGACCGGATTTTGCCGGGTTCGGATCGAGAATGGCGATGATGTCTTTCAGGCCTTTGCCGTAGTGTTTCATCAGCCCCTGGAGCTTTTCTTCGAATTCGATTTCTTTCTTGAGCCCGGCATCGTTCTTCAGCGATTCCAGCTGCTTGAGCTGTTCCTGAAGGGCCTTTTCAGCTGCACGAAATTCAGCGAGTCTGGACAATATCTTTACTCCAATAGTGTATTTGGCTGATACCAACCGCAAACAAAGCTGTAAGCCAAGAGCCTTGAAGCGACTCGGTGATAAATGGCTCACCTGCCAATCTTGCTCAGGTTGAAAAAATTGTAGTAGTTAATGCGCCAAGAGTAAATCCTGATGTTGTCTTCATGTAACAACAGCGGTCTTTTGTATCAATTTGGTGCGCTTGATCGGGACGCCCGTCTTAATCCGGCTTAGTTAATGATGAGTTAATGCGCTGATGAAGTCCGTCGCCGGCATCGGTTTGCCGAACAGGTAGCCTTGCAGAAAGTTGACGTGATGTGCGGTCAGATAATCGGCTTGCGCCTGGGTTTCGACACCTTCGGCAACAATACCCAAATCAAGCTTGGCCGACAGTTCGATAATGGTATCGAGAATGTGTCGGGACAGCGCATCGATGCCGATCATGGCGACAAAACTCTGATCGATCTTGAGGAAATCCACATTGAATTTGCGCAAGTAGCCGAGGCTTGAGTGGCCGGTACCGAAGTCGTCAATCGCAATCTTTACGCCCAGCGCGTGCAGTTGCTCGAACAGTTTCCGGGTAATGTCGGTCGGCTCGATCAATTCGCGCTCGGTCAGCTCCAACACCAGGCTGATGCTGTCGGGCGCGAACGCGGCGAGAAACGTTCGGCAGTCCTCCACCAGTTCCAGGTCCTTGCAATGGCTCGCGGTGATATTGATGCCGATATGAAACGGCGGGGTAAACGTTGAGGACAGCGGCCCCAGCAGCGCTGCGGTTTGTTGCATCAGTGCGCGAGTCATCGGCACGATCAACCCCGAATGCTCGGCGAACGGAATAAACAGATCCGGGCGCACCAGACCTTCTTTGGGATGAGCCCAGCGCATCAACACTTCGGCCCCCGACCATGCCTTGCTGTCGCCATGCACCACGGGCTGAAAGTAAGGAATGAACTCGCCTGCCTCGAGCGCCCGAAGCATCTCGTGGCTCGGAGACGCAGAGCGCTTCTGCAAGACATGGCCGATGGCACCCGACACCACGCCAAAAAAGATCAACAGACTGAACAGCGGCGGATATTCATCGGCCATGTAGCGCCAGGTTTCGCCCTCGGGAAACCCCGCAGAAACGCTGAACGCATAACGCGAAGAATCCAGTGTGTGTTGTGCTATCGGCAACGCGGGGAGGGCGCCGGTGTGTACTTTGCCGTCGGCCGACAGCCAGTTGTCGCCCACTTGCAGCACCAGCAACATGTGCCGGCCGATCAGACGCAACATGTTGCTTAGATGGTAGCCGTCGAGTGTCGTCAGTGCGCCGCCGCGACCCTCGCTGAGCCGATAGACCAGCAGAGCGGTGTTGGGTGTCACCGGGTTGCCATTCATCAGCCACAACTTGCCCTGGTTGTAGTCGCCCGCGTTGACGGCTTCTTTATAGTCGCCAAACAACGAGCTGCAGTAGAGATTGTCGTCCCAGACCAGATTGGTCGAGCGCACGAACGGGCGGCGGGTTACTTGTTCGCGTAAAGCGAGTTTGACGTTCTCACACGTCTGGCCGGCCAGTGGCAGTAATTCACGGGCTGCCTGGGCGGTGTTGTCGAGCATCAATTCGAACTGGCGCAATGCCTCTTCGGCAGTCTGTTGTGAACCCTGTTCCAGCGTGCGTTCGGCCTGCATATAGAGAATCGCGCTGCCCAGCAGCACCGGAAGTAAACCGCAGAGCAGTGTAAATACGATGCGGGTGCTGCGCTTGCGGCGGGGTCTGACGGTCAACGGCATGGGCGCATCCTGTCGCGGTGGAGTGGGGCTCTCGAATGCAGGCCGGACAACGGCGCGCCGCTGAAAACCGATCAGCCAGAGGGGAGGATAGATGGCCGAAGGCGCTTGCGCCGCTCATCAGTGCTTCATTCGCGTTGCCAACTCAATAAAGGCCAGAGTCGCGGGTGACGCCTGACGCTGATCGAGGACGGCAAGTCCAATCTGACGCAGCACGGCGGGCAACAACGGCTTCTTCACGTAGCGAGGCGTGGCTTCCTCCGGCAAAGACCCTTCGGCAACAATCGTGATGGCGTCACCACGGCTGACCGTGTCAAGGGTGCTGAGCAGTTGCGAGCAGCGATAGCGGATGTTCGGTTGCAAGCGTGCGGCCATGAACAGTCGCGACACCAGTTCCGCTGAACCGGCCTCGGTCAGCACGAACGGGGTGTCGCACAAGTCCTTGAGGCTCAACGCCGACCGTGCTGCCAGCGGATGGCTGACAGGGAGCAGGGCAACCATCTGATCTTCGAGCAAGGCAAACGTGTCGAAGCGCTCTTCGGGCAACACCACAAAACCGATGTCGATCCGCCGCTCCTCCAGCCATTGCGTCACTTGTCGATCCGGGCCTTCATCGATGTGCACTTCGATGCCCGGATGCGCTTCTCGATATTGCCGCAGAATATCGGGCAGCAGCTTGATCGACGAAGTCGGGCCGAACGAGCCGATGCGCAAGGTACCGCTTTTCATCCCGCGAGCATCGGCGGCCTCTTGGCGCAGAGTGTTGGCCAGACCGAGCATGGCGCGGGCGCGCAGCAACAATTGCTCGCCGATATCGCTGAGTTCCACTGGCGACTGATGTCGACGCAGCAGTTCAACACCCAGTTCCTGCTCCAGCGACTTCATTGCGTGGGATACCGCTGACTGCGAAATCCCCAGCCGATGGGCCGCGAGGGTGAAACCGCGCAGTTCGGCGACCAGCGAGAAAATCTCCAGTTGCGTGAGGGTCATGAGTGTTTGCTCATTTTACGATGATGGGGAATGAGGTGAATGATACGGCAATCCTCAAGTTCTTAGGTCTGGAGCGTTATGCGCAACGTCGAGCAGCTGTACACAACATCGTCGGATATCCCCGTTTACCTGACACTGGCGGTGGTGACCATGATCTGGGGCGGGACCTTTGTCGCCGGACGTTTCCTGGCCGGCAGCCTGAGTCCGATGTTCGCCGCCAGCCTGCGCTTCCTGCTCGCCAGTGCGGCGTTGCTCGGCTTTTTGTGGCTGGCGCGGATCCCCTTGGTGCGGCCGGGCCCACGGCAGTGGCTGCAACTGCTGCTGTTGGGGTTCTTCGGAATTTTCTTCTACAACCTGTGCTTCTTTTACGGTCTGCACTACATCAACGCCTCGCGCGCCTCGTTGATCGTCGCGTTAAATCCGGCGGTGATCGGCTTGGCCTCATGGTGGTTGTTCAAGGAACGCCTGGGCCGGATGAAAACCGCCGGTATCGCCACCTGTATTGCCGGCGCCGGTCTGGTAATTGTCAGTCGCAATCCGCAATTACTGGCTGCAACGCCGGATGCATGGATCGGTGATCTGTTGATTCTCGGCTGTGTGTTGGGTTGGGGTGTTTACTCGTTGTTTTCCCGTGAATTGAATCAAACACTGGGGCCGGTGCAGACCGTGACGTACTCGATCCTGATCGGCACGCTGATGTTGTGGATTCTGGCGGCCGTACGCGGCGAGCTGAGCTGGCAGGCGCTGGATAACCTCGGCCTGCCGCAATGGCTGAGCCTGATCTACCTCGGCGTCCTCGGCTCGGCGCTGGCCTACATCGGCTATTACGATGGCATTCGTAAAATCGGCGCGACGCGCAGCGGCGTGTTTATCGCTTTGAACCCGTTGACGGCGGTCATCCTTGGCGCGCTGCTGCTGGGCGAGCAACTGACGCCGACCATGTGCCTGGGCGGTGCGCTGATCCTGGGCGGCATCTACCTGTGCAACAAACCCCTTGCAGCGGGCGCAAAAAAGCGGATTTTATAGGGAGGGCAGACAAGCCTATTTACGCTGTGTAGAATCGGGTTACGCATACAATAATAATCGTCTTCTGGCAGCAGAAGCCTCGCCCGCAAGAGCCTTGGGTCGACAATGAAGATATTCGGGTTTCAACTGATCTACGGTGACTTCCTCGCCCGCAGTGTGCGTGGCATCTCCTGCGCGCCACCCACCGACCTCACATGACTGACAAATAACCCTGGTTAATTGATAAGAAATGATGAGGCGCCACCATGGCAGATTTATACGAAAACCCAATGGGCCTGATGGGCTTTGAATTCATCGAGCTCGCATCGCCGGTGCCGGGCACCCTGGAGCCGATCTTCGAGATCATGGGCTTCACCAAAGTCGCCACCCACCGCTCGAAGAACGTGCATCTGTACCGTCAGGGCGCGATCAACCTGATCCTCAACAACGAACCCAACAGCGTCGCCTCGTACTTCGCTGCCGAGCACGGCCCGTCCGTGTGCGGCATGGCGTTCCGCGTCAAGGATTCGCAAAAAGCCTACAACCGCGCACTGGAACTCGGCGCCCAGCCGATCCACATCGAAACCGGCCCGATGGAGCTGAACCTGCCGGCGATCAAAGGCATTGGCGGCGCGCCGCTGTACCTGATCGACCGTTTCGGCGAAGGCAGCTCGATCTACGACATCGACTTCGTGTTTATCGAAGGCGTTGATCGCAATCCGGTCGGTGCCGGCCTGAAGATCATCGACCACCTGACGCACAACGTGTATCGCGGTCGCATGGCCTACTGGGCGAACTTCTACGAGAAGCTGTTCAACTTCCGCGAGATCCGTTACTTCGATATCAAGGGCGAATACACCGGCCTGACCTCGAAAGCGATGACCGCACCGGACGGCATGATCCGCATCCCGTTGAACGAAGAGTCGTCCAAAGGCGCGGGCCAGATCGAAGAGTTCCTGATGCAGTTCAACGGCGAGGGCATCCAGCACGTCGCATTCCTCACCGACGACCTGATCAAGACCTGGGATCAACTGAAGAAGATCGGCATGCGCTTCATGACCGCGCCGCCGGACACCTACTACGAAATGCTCGAAGGCCGTTTGCCGAACCACGGCGAGCCGGTTGATCAGCTGCAATCGCGCGGCATCCTGCTCGACGGCGCCTCGGAGCAGGGCGACAAGCGTCTGCTGCTGCAGATCTTCTCGGAAACCCTGATGGGCCCGGTGTTCTTCGAGTTCATCCAGCGCAAGGGCGATGATGGTTTCGGTGAAGGTAACTTCAAGGCACTGTTCGAGTCGATCGAGCGCGATCAGGTGCGTCGTGGTGTGCTCGCTACCGAGTAATCCGCAACTGAAATGAAAAAATCCCGGCCTGCAGCGATGCAGAGCCGGGATTTTTTTTGCTTCATACAAAACCTGTGGGAGCGAGCCTGCTCGCGAATACGTCCGCAATCAGCAACGATGTTGAGTGAAAGATCGCATTCGCGAGCAGGCTCGCTCCCACATTTTCGTAGTTGCAGTCAAGGGCGGCGTTGCCGCATCAGGTGCTTGAAGCCTTCGAAGACCAGCACCACAACCGCCAGCCAGATCGGAATATACGTCAGCCACTCCCCGGACTTGATGCTCTCACCGAGCAACAACGCCACACCGAGCAGCAACACCGGCTCAACATAACTCAACAAGCCAAACAGACTGAACGGCAGCAAACGGCTGGCAATGATGTACACCACCAACGCCGACGCACTGATCAGGCCGAGCAACGGAATCAGCCACAGCAACCCCGGGTACTGATCGAACACGCCGAAACCTTGCTCGCCACCCTGCACAAACCACCAGGCGACGGGCAGCATCAGCGTCATGTCGACCCACAAGCCGCCCAGATTGTCAGTCTTCAGGTATTTGCGCAGCACGAAGTACAACGGGTAGCCGACCACGACCACCAGTGTCGCCCAGGAAAATCCGCCAACCTGATACAGCTCGTTCAACACCCCCAAAGTGGCGAAGAACACCGCAACCTTTTGCAGGTACGACAGGCTCTCACCGTAGGCAATACGCCCGGTCAGCACCATCGCCAGTGGCAGCAGGAAGTAGCCCAGCGAAACATCGAGGCTGTAGCCGTTGAGCGGCGCCCACATGAACAGCCATAGCTGCACACCGAGCAGGGCGGCCGAGACGAGCAGCCCGGCGATCAGTTTTGGCTTTCCCGCAACCACGCGAATCAACTCGAGCACCCGCCGCCATTCCCCGGACACCAGCATGAACACGGTCATGCACGGCACGGTCAGCAGCATCCGCCAGCCGAAAATCTCTACGCCACTCAACGGTGTGAGCAGCGAAGTGTAGTAATACATGACGGCAAACAGCACCGAGGCTGAAACCGATAGAGCGATACCTTTAGACAAACTGTCCTCGCGGGTTGATGGTCAAACGGGGCGCGAAGGATACGTGGTTTTTGTGCTGAATATTGGCCGAGTGATCAATATTCCCCACACAAGCCCCTCACCCTAACCCTCCAGAAACGTCGGACCGCCCTGAGGGAGAGGGGACTGACCTGGGATGCTTCACGATATTCAGCGACGTGAAATATCGAGTCGATTATGGATTCACTACGAAAGTTTCAGGCAAAAGCGTAGCCTCAATATCCCCCAATCGGTTCCCTCTCCCTCTGGGAGTGTATGTACCGGACACATGGTGGACAGGTGTTCGGAGACATGGTGGACACATTTTAATAGACACATTGCTCATCGCGAAGCAGATGGCCTGTGTCTTGGGAAGAGGTGTCCACCGTGCAGCTTCGTACAGAATTCGTGCTTTTGGCTCGGCAAGAAGGGGCCAATGTTCGGCAGCTTTGCCGCCGATTCAACATCAGCCCAAGCACTGCCTACAAATGGCTCAGCAGGTTTGAAACCTCAGGTGCAGAGGGATTGATCAATCAGTCTCGAAGACCAAAGACATCACCCAAACGCTGCGCTGACGAGGTTGAGCAGCAGATACTGACCGTGAGTCAGGAGTACGCAGCTTGGGGCGCTCGTAAGCTCAAGCGCGTGCTGGAAGACAGCGGCGCAGTGATGCCTTCGGTCAGCACCGTGCATGCGGTTTTACAGCGTCATTCGCGCGTTGATCCAAAGACTGCTGAGATTAAACCGTTTATCCGGTTCGAGCATGAAGCGCCCAATGATCTTTGGCAGATGGACTTCAAGGGCCATATCAGCCTGAACCACGGACGTTGCCATCCGCTGACGATACTGGACGATCACTCGCGGTTCTCACTGTGCATCGCCGCGTGTGCCAATGAGCAGCGCCAAACCGTCCAGGAGCAACTAATGCGGGCCTTTCGGCTCTACGGTCTGCCTCTGCGCATGACGATGGACAACGGTTCGCCATGGGGTGACCAAACCGGCGTTTATACCGCGCTGGAGGTCTGGCTGATGAGCCAGGGCATCAAGGTCGGCCACTCCCGACCTTATCATCCGCAAACCCAGGGAAAGCTAGAGCGCTTCCACCGCAGCCTGAAAAGGGAAGTTCTGCAAGGCCAGCTCTTCATCGATCTGGACGACGCACAACGGGCGTTTGATATCTGGCGTGATATTTACAACCAGAAGCGCCCGCATCAAGCACTGGACATGCAGGTTCCTGCGACTCGATACAGCAGCAGCCCACGGGAATATCAGGAACAACCGGCAGCGCCAGAATACGACGATGGGGATGTGGTCAGGAAGGTTCAGGTGAAGGGCGAGATCTACTGGGGTAACCGTGAATACACCGTCGGAAAGGCGTTTTACGGGAGGTCAGTGGCTATCCGGGAGACGACGGAGGACGGCATCCACGATGTCTACTGGAGTAGACATCGTATCGCCCGAATCGACTTGAACTTGCAGATCGTAACGGCAGGTAAGAAGATCTAAAACCGTCCACCATGTCTCCGAACATGTGTCCACCATGTGTCCGGTACATACAGGGAGAGGGCTAGGGTGAGGGCAGGGATCTCAAGCCGAACGCGGTTTACGCCCAGACACAAAATGACTCACATCGTTGAACCCCGGTGTCGATGAATGCCCCGGTGTCACCAGCGAGTCGATAAACGCTTCATCCTCCGCCGTGATCTTCACCGTCTGCGCTTTGCTGTAGGCATCCCATTGCGCCTCAGTGCGCGGCCCGACAATCGCTGACGTTACCGCGCCGTTGTTCAACACCCAGGCAATCGCAAACTCAACTATCCCGACGCCGCGCTGCTCGGTGTACTGCTGAATCTGCTGGGCAATGCGCAGCGATTCCACGCGCCATTCGGTTTCCAGAATGCGCTTGTCCTGACGCCCGGCGCGGCTGTTGGCGTCAGGTGTCGCGTCCGGCGCGTACTTGCCACTGAGCACGCCACGGGCCAGCGGACTGTAAGGCACCACGCCAAGGCCATAGGTTTGCGCCGCCGTAATCTGTTCGGTCTCGGCCTGACGGTTGACGATGTTGTACAACGGCTGACTGATCACCGGGCGATCAACGCCAAGGTTGTCGGCGATGCGAATCACCTCGGCAATCCGCCAGCCGCGATAGTTCGACAAGCCCCAGTAGCGAATCTTGCCCTGACGAATCAGATCGCCAATCGCCGACACGCTCACTTCCAGCGGCGTGTTGTGGTCTTCGCGGTGCAGGTAATAGATGTCGAGATAGTCTGTGCCGAGCCGGGTCAGGCTGGCATCGATGCCATTGAAGATGTGTTTGCGGCTCAAACCGCTGCGATTCGGCACACCGTCCACCGGGCCGAAACCGACCTTGGTCGCCAGCACCCATTCATGCCGATGCCGGGCAATCGCTTCACCGACGATCTCTTCGGAGCGGCCGTTGGTGTAGACGTCGGCGGTGTCGATGAAGTTGATCCCCTGATCCCAGGCCTTGTCGATGATGCGCAGCGAATCCTCAGCGCTGGTCTGCTCGCCAAACATCATCGTGCCGAGGGTGAGGGTGGACACCTGCAAGCCCGAGTGACCGAGTGTACGGAAGCTCATGCCGAAATCCTTTTGTCGGTGGGAAGGGGTTAATCAAATACCAGAAGCGCTGAAGCCGGCCAACCGTTTTGTCCAGAAAATACCTTTCAGAACTCGACCGAAACATGACCATTCGTCGTGACTGTCAGATCTGACAGTAGGCAGGTCAGTGGCTGTTCAGGTCTGATCCTCAGCGACAGCCTTGTTGAAAAGGCCCTGTCTTTTCTTGAAATCAGGAGCGCTTTCATGAACACACAGTCTTTCGATGAGGTTCTGCCCGAGGACGCCGAGGTGAGCCTCTACGCGCCGTTTCTTCCGGACAGCAATACATCCGTGGCCCGTGCCGATTGCGGTATCGCCCAGGCGTTTTATGATCAGCGACCGAATGGTGCGACAGTCATTATCAATCCGGTTCTGGGCCAGCAGCCAGGTACTACATTCAGAATTCATGTGAACGACATCATGCGGGTCGACAGCCAGCAGGCCAAATCCACGAATGACGCCGTGACCCTGCATATTCCCAAAAACCTGCTGAGATCCGATCCGGGTTTCGTCAATAAGCTCAATTACTCCGTTGAACGCACTACCAGCCCTGAAGAAACCTACGAGCCGCCATTGACGATTCTGTACAACGCCGTTCGCCCGGGTATGGAAGACCAGAACGGCGATGAAGGGCACTCTGAGCTTAAGTTTGAGCTGCCTCGAGAGGTGCTGGAGGACGGTATCGATGCCGACCGCGCAGCAAAGGGTGTGTTGTGCCATTTTTGCTATCCCTACTGCCGGCCGTTTGACCGGATTGTGCTCAACTGTAACGGCCATGATGTTGTGTGGGTTGTACATCCTGACGAGGCTCCGGCCACACCGACCAGTACACCGACGTGTATCGAGCGCCTATTGGAAAAAGCCGATCTGGAGGCCGCGGGCGATCATCTCGAGTTCTCTTTCACCTATACGGTGTACGACGAGATTGGCAACGGTGCCGATTTGAATTCGCCGTGGTCGGCGGCGATACGCGTCGTTGTCGACCTCAAGGGCGCGCGGATGACGGCTCCCGATGTTGCCGAAGACCCGGATGACCCATTCGATGCGCCGGACACTATTGACCTGAACAAACTGGGTTCCAAGGATCTGACCACCCAGGTGCATGTCCTGGCACCTCTCTGGGCCATCAACGACACCGTCCGCGTGAAATACACCGCGACGCCAGGCAGCGGACCCGTTGTTGCACATACGGTTGAAGAGCAGGTCGGCAGGCTTCCTTTTGTGCACAGGTTGATGATTCCCAATGCCAAGGTCATTGGCGACAGCTTGGTCGCTGTGTTGTATGAGCAAATACGTGGGGGAATCGTTATTGCGACATCGAAAGTTGCACGGGCACGGGTGATTGTGAAACCGGTTATTTTGGCGGTGAAGAATTCATCCGGGCTGGACGTGCAGAACGGCGGCACGGTTTCGGACAATAAAGTGGTGTTGTCAGGCTCTGCGCTGGCGGGGATGGTGTTGCGGGTTTTTGATGGCGAGGTGTTTGTTGAGGAGATTCAAACCGGAGCGAACTATAAGTGGCAGAGCAAGTTGCTGCCGATTGCGGTGGGGCAGCACAGCTTTACCGTGAAGGAAAAAACCGGGAATCAATTTGAGTCGGATCCTTGGCGGTTTGAGCGATTGGCGCTGAGCATCGACCGGACGCAGATGAAGCTGGACGGGTTCTCGGTGAAGGTGCCGCAATGGCCGAAAACCGGTGAGGATTCGCTTGGCAATACGGGTGTTCGTGTGCCGACGGGTGGGGTTCCGCCGTATGACTATGCGTCTTCGGATCCGTTGACTGTGCCGGTGACTGCGGCAGGCAAGGTGACGGGGCTCAAGCAGGGTGTGGCGACGATATATGTCACGGATCGGGAGGGTGAGACGGTCAGCTACCTGGTGGCTGTTACAAATGTTTTTCAATTGCAGATCAGTGCTGAAAAGCTTCGGTCGGATGATGCAATTGCTTGGATGCATACGCTGGGTGGTCTGAATGTTTATAGTTTCATCTTCACTAGAGACGTGCGGCGTGTTTATTTTCCCTCTATTCCGGAGCGTATAAACACGTGTCATTTAAGCGGTAGCTTCTATACGTACATGCGTACTGATATGAGCTTCTACGGTGTTGCGAGCCTTGCTGTCTTGACGTCGTGGTGCCTTTTGCCGCTGTAGCCTCAATATTGATCGTTCCCACGCTCTGCGTGGTAACGCAGCCCGAGCTCCGCGTCCCAAAGCGTGACGCAGAGCGTCACAAGAGGCGTTCCCTCGCAGAGCGTGGGAACGATCAAAGCACGCAACGGGGCAAAGTGATTTATCGGCTCAGCCCTGCGCAGCGTTCTTGCAGAAACACCTGCAACACCCTGACCCGTTACGACACCTACACCCGATGCGGACACAGCAAATTGAACGGCGCACTTTCCCCGTCCCAATAATCAAACAACGTCACCAGCCGCCCGGCGCGGACATCTTCGGCAATGTCGAGCCAAGCCTTGTACGCGATGCCATGCCTGGCCAGCGCCCAGCGCCGGGCAACTTCACCGTCATCGCTGAGATAGTCGCCGTGGACTTCCACTTCCAGCGTTTCATCGCCACGACTGAAACGCCAGCTGTTGTAAGGGGACTGACCGAGGTGTATGAGCAGGTACGCCGACTTGCAATTCCAAGTTGAACACAGACTTTGAAAAGCCCGAAGATCGGCTCCCTTTCCCCCTCGCCCCTTTGGGGGAGAGGGCTGGGGTGAGGGGGAAAAGATCTCCAGAACACCACAAAACCCAAGCCGGACCCCCAATAAAAAACGGCCCTGAAAAAGGGCCGTTCTCCTGTGCATCAAAAACTCAAACCCGCAACGTCCGCGTCATACGCAACGCCAGCAAACTCCCGCCGACAATCACACCCGCCAGCAGATACAACGCTGCATCCGTCGACCCTGTGCTGTCCTTGACCCAACCCACCAGGTACGGGCTAAGGAACCCAGCCATCTGCCCCATCGAGTTGATCAACGCCAGCCCACCGGCCGCAGCACCGGCACTCAACATCGCCGTCGGCACCGGCCAGAACATCGGCAGACCCGTCAACGCGCCCATGGTGGCAATGGTCAGACCGAGAATCGCTATCGCCGGGTTAGCCGCGAAGTTCACTGCAATCACCAGACCGATCGCGCCCATCAGCATCGGCACCACCAAGTGCCAGCGACGTTCCTTGCGCAAGTCCGCCGAACGCCCGACCATCAGCATGAACACCGCCGCCAGCAGATACGGAATTGCACTCAGCCAACCGATCACCAGGTTATCGCTGAAACCGAGGTTCTTGATGATCGACGGCAACCAGAAGTTGATCGCGTACACGCCACTCTGGATGCAGAAGTAAATCAGACCGAACGCCCAGATCGCCGGGTTCTTGAACACCGCCAGCAGCGAGTCGGAGGTGGTTTTCGGTTTGTTCGCCAGGTCTTCAGCCTGATCCGCCTCAAGCACCGCACGCTCATGCGGGCTCAGCCACTTGGCGTTGGCGAAACTGTCGCTCAGGAGGAAATAGGCAAGGGCGCCGAGGATCACCGTCGGAATACCCTGCAGAAGGAACATCCACTGCCAGCCGGCCAAACCACCTTGCCCTGCGGCGAAGTGATTGAGAATCCAGCCAGAGAACGGGCTGCCGAGCAATCCGGAAACCGGGATCGCCGACATGAACAACGCCATGATCCGCCCACGGCGGAAGGTCGGGAACCACTGCGAGAGGTACAGCACGACACCCGGGAAGAACCCGGCTTCGGCCGCACCGGTGAACAGGCGCAGGGTGTAGAACTCGGTCGGGGTGGTGACGAACAGCAGGCAGGTCGACAACGTACCCCAGGTGATCATCATCACGGCGATCCAGCGCCGTGGGCCGAATCTGGTCAGGGCCAGGTTGCTCGGCACGCCGCACAGCACGTAGCCGATGAAGAAGATACCGGCACCGAGGCCGTACACGGTTTCGCTGAATTTCAGTGCATCGAGCATCTGCAGTTTGGCAAATCCAACGTTGACCCGGTCGAGGTAGTTGAACAAGTAGCAGATGAAAATGAAGGGGATCAAACGCAGGGTGATGCGTTTGTAGACGGCGTTTTTATCGTCATCGATGGTCTGGGTAGCTGCGGCGCTCTGCGACATAGCGGCTCTCTCTTTATTATGATTTTTGCGATGCAAAGGGTAACGTTGATCGCCCCGAGAGTCTCGGTCACCTTTGGCCGGATTGTCTTTGTGCCTGAGCACAGGGTTTGCCGCCAGACCCTGTGCGGGTGAACAACTGCCAGTGCCGAAAATTAAGGATTGCCGCCGCTATGTTCGAACTCGATCACGACCTCGCCCAGGACATCGTCGACCGGGCCATGGCCATTTTGCCCTATAACGTCAATGTCATGGACAGCCAGGGGCTGATCCTCGGCAGTGGCGAACCGGAGCGCATCAATACCCGTCACGAAGGTGCGCAACTGGTGTTGGCCAATGGGCGCGTGGTGGAGATCGACGCGCAGACCGCTGTGCATTTGAAAGGCGTGCAACCGGGGATCAACCTGCCGCTGTTGCTCGATCAGCGCTTGATCGGTGTGCTCGGCATTACCGGCGAACCGGAGCAACTGCGCACTTACGCCGAACTGGTGCGCATGACCGCCGAAATGCTCGTCGGCCAGCGCAACCAGCAAGCCGAGCAGCAATGGCGTCGCCAGCGTTGTGATGATCTGCTGGCATTGCTGTTGAGCGAGGCAGGGGACTCGCCGCGACTGGTCGATGAGGCGCAGCAACTTGGGCTTAAACCGCAATTGACGCGGGTGCCGTATCTGTTTGAGCTGGGACTTGAACATGGGCCGGGGCAAACCGTCGAGGCGCTGAGTGCCTGGCTGATCTCGCGTTATCCCGATAGCTGGTGCGTGAGTTCGGCGAAGTCGTCACTGCTCTGGTGTCGGCCGGCGAGTCAGCAGGTCGAGCATGATCGCCTGCTGGAAAAACTCGATGGCCTGGGCTGGAAGATTCTGCGCATCGCCGTGGGCGGGCAGGCCGATGGACTGGTGGGGTTGCGCCGTTGTTATCGGCGCGTCGGTGATTTGCTCGCCTATGGCCGGGAAGTGTTGCCGAACTCACGGCTGCTGACGTTGAACCGATATCGGTTGCCGGTGATGTTGTGGCGGCACCGCAATGACGACGCACTGGACGAATTGCTCAAGCCGCTGCGCAAAGTGATCGCCAAGGACGGCAACGGCCAATTGCTGGCGACGCTGCGCAGTTGGTGCGAGCACGATGGCCAGAGTCAGGCCTGTGCCGATGCGTTGGGGATTCATCGCAACAGTTTGCGGTATCGGATGGAGCGGATTGCCGAGTTGAGTGGGGTTGATCCGCTCAGGCTGGATGGGATGTTGGCGCTGTATCTGGGGGTGCAGTTGCTGCCGCAGACTGATCCGAATTGATTGGGCGCCTTCAAAGACGCCATCGCGAGCAGGCTCACTCCTACATTTGGAATGCATTCCCCTGTAGGAGTGAGCCTGCTCGCGATGGCGGCGGTACATTCACCGCAGAGCCTTTTGTGAAAATGAACAATAAACGCCCCCGCCACTTGTGCAGCGGACAGGCGTCAATACGCAGGCCGACTGGCAGCATGAAGGGCATTGCAACCGGAGAATTCCCATGAAGATCGTCATCGCCCCCGACTCGTTCAAGGACAGCCTGAGTGCCCAAGGCGTCGCCGAAGCCATTGCCCTCGGCCTCGCTCAGGTCTGGCCGCAGGCAACGATGGTCAAATGCCCGATGGCCGACGGCGGCGAAGGCACGGTCGAGTCGATCCTCGCCGCGTGCGAAGGCGAACTTCGCCGCACTCGTGTGCGTGGCCCGTTGGGCGCGTCGGTCGACGCGGCGTGGGGCTGGTTGCCACACAACCACACGGCAATCATCGAAATGGCCGAGGCCAGCGGCCTGCAATTGGTGCCGCTCAGCCAACGCGATGCCTGCATCAGCAGCACCTTCGGTACCGGTGAATTGATTCGCGCAGCGCTGGATGCCGGCGCGCAACGGGTCATTCTGGCGATTGGCGGCAGTGCGACCAACGATGGTGGCGCCGGAGCGATGCAGGCGTTGGGCGTGAAGTTGCTCGATGCGCAGCATCAATCGCTGGTGCCCGGCGGTCTGGCGTTGGCGCAACTGGCGCAGCTGGACCTGAGTGAACTCGACCCGCGTCTGGCGCAGGTGCGCTTCGATATCGCTGCTGATGTGAACAACCCGCTGTGCGGCCCGCACGGTGCCTCGGCGATTTTCGGTCCGCAAAAAGGCGCCTCGCCGGCGCAGGTGCAGCAACTCGATCAGGCGTTGGGGCACTTCGCCGAACTCTGCGCGCGAGCGTTGGGCAAAGACGTTCGTGACGAACCGGGCAGCGGCGCGGCGGGAGGTTTGGGGTTCGCGGCCAAGGCATTCCTTGGAGCACAATTTCAAGCCGGGGTTGAAGTGGTTGCCGAACTGGTCGGCCTCGCCGAAGCCGTTAAAGGCGCCGACCTGGTAATCACCGGGGAAGGGCGATTCGATGCCCAGACCTTGCGCGGCAAGACGCCGTTCGGCGTCGCGCGGATTGCCAAGCAACACGCGGTGCCGGTAATTGTCATCGCCGGCACCTTGGGTGAGGGTTACCAGGCACTCTACGATCACGGCATCGATGCGGCATTCGCCGTGACCAGCGGGCCGATGACGCTGGAGCAGGCCTGCGCCGAAGCACCACGTTTGTTGCGCGAACGCGCGACCGACATTGCCCGCGTCTGGCAGATGGCGAAACACAACGTGTGAAACAGGTCCACAGGGTGTTTCAATCTTGTAACACCCTGAAAAATAATTGCGCTTGACCCGCAATCTTCCTAAAGCCTGGCCGATACAGCTAACAGGCGCGCACATAACTTCCTAAAACAGTGACGCCGGACTGAGCCCGCCCCCCCCCGGTTCAGTGATCACGGCATGGACGCTGGTAGCTTCTATCATCCGAGAGCTCAACTATGTCCCTGCGTAACCTCAATATCGCGCCCCGTGCCTTCCTCGGTTTTGCCTTTATCGCCTTGCTGGTGATCGTGCTTGGCGTGTTCGCCGTCAATCGCATGACCACCATCCGTCAGGCCTCCATAGACATGGATACCAACCAACTGCCCAGCGTGACGTACCTTGGCGTGGTAACGGAAAACGTTCTGCGCCTGCGGATTCTGTCGTTCCGGATTCTGGTCAACCGCGACCCTGCGGGTCTGCAAGAGGCGCAAACACGCATTGGCGTGCTGGTGGACAAGGTACGCGGTGCTCAGGCGAGTTATGCCGCGCTGCCTGCAGAGGCCGATGAGCGTGCCTTGTATCAGGCTTTCGCGACGACGCTCGACAACTACTTGCAAGCGCAAAATCAGATGATGGACCTGTCGCGCCAGGACAAAGTCGATGAAATGCGCACTCTGATCAACACGCGAATCAAGGACGGCACCGATCAGATGGGCGAGCAGCTCAACAAACTCATTGCGATCAACGCGGCTGACGCGAAAGCCGCTTCCAGTCAGGCCGGCGAACATTACGACAGCGCGATTACCGGCATTATCATCGTGTCGGTATTTGCAGCGCTGGCCACTGTGTTGCTGGCCTGGTTGCTGACCCGCAGCATCGTCACGCCGCTGAACCGTGCCGTGCAGGCCGCGCAAACCATTGCTGACGGCAACCTCACCAAAGTCATCGAAGTCGATGGCAAGGATGAAGCGACGCAGTTGCTGCAGGCGCTCGCCACCATGCAAACCAACCTGCGCAAAACCATCGAGCAGATTGCCGGTTCCGCCACGCAACTGGGCGCTGCTGCCGAAGAACTCAGCGCGGTGACCGAAGAAGCCTCCCGTGGCTTGCAGCAGCAGAACAACGAAATCGAACAAGCAGCCACCGCCGTCAACGAAATGACCGCCGCTGTCGAAGAAGTCGCGCGCAACGCCGTGTCGACTTCCGAAGCCTCGAATCAGTCGACCCACGCTGCCCGCGAAGGTCGTGATCAAGTGGTGAAGACCGTCGACGCGATCCAGACCATGACCCACGACGTGCAGAACACCGCGCACATGATCGAAGGCCTCGCCGCGCAGGGCCGCGACATCGGCAAAGTGCTCGACGTGATCCGCGCCATCGCCGAACAGACCAACCTGCTGGCGCTCAACGCAGCGATCGAAGCCGCCCGCGCCGGTGAAGCCGGACGTGGTTTTGCCGTGGTCGCAGACGAAGTGCGCGCACTGGCCCATCGCACCGCGCAGTCGACTCAGGAAATCGAAAAAATGGTCGCCGGTATCCAGAACGGCACCGGCGAAGCGGTTTCGTCGATGCAGCAAAGCAACCAGCGCACCCAAACTACCCTGGAAATGGCCCGTGCGGCCGGCGTGGCGCTGGAGCAGATCACCCAGTCGATTCACCAGATCAACGAGCGCAACCTGGTCAACATCCGCGACCTGGCCACGCAATCGGCTGCCGGGGCCAACCAGACCAGCGCCGCAACCCACGAACTGTCACGTTTGGCAGTGGATTTGAATGCGATGGTGGCGCGTTTCGTGATTTGAAAAAAATGGAATTGTCTGAAGTGGGCTGAAACAGATTATTGCTTCAGCCCGTTTTGACAAATCGCTGTTTCAAGGAAGGTCTACATGAATATTCACGAAGGCTGAGAACGGACCGTAATTTCCTGCGCGATCCTTGATTCTGTAAAAAGCAAGTTTATTGCCGGAGCCATGCGCACGGATAATCTCGCCACTCAGTTTAATAACAGTAGTTGAGTTCGAGTCATGCACCGTTGTAATGATGACAGGATTATTCGTAAATGAGCCATAGTGAAATTCGATACTGTCGCAGGCTCGTTGCTGCAGATAGTGGGGAATGGTTACCAAAACTTCATCACCGTGTTCGTCTAGATACTTCTGTGTAATCCCGTCACTGATGACCTCTGGCGGAAACTGTACGATTTCTCCAGGATTGCCGTAGTTTGGAGCTGTTCTATCGATCGTAAAAGGCGTGCTCTCTGACGGCGCTGGATTCCCTGCTGTATTCACTATGTATGAAACCTCGTGTACGCCTTCCTGTTGCAGGTATTGCTCGAGGATATAGACTGAAAATGGAAAAAGCCCTGGATCAATAGGCGTCGTGAAAGAAACTTCTTCCACTCTGGTCCCGTTTAAAAGCAGCGTCAATTTTACGGGTACGCTAACTGGATGATCTGAATCCGCCCATTTCTGAATCACTATTTGCAGGGGTGCTGCCAACGCACTCAATGGCAACAAGTTAATTTGACTGCCAGGGAAGTTTACTAACGCGGCGGGGATTTCCGGTGGGGCCAGTTCGAGAATTTCTTTATTAAGATTTGTCATTGTTTAACGCTCCGTTGTTTCGATAAGAAAGACCTGCAAATGTTTTCACGGGTTAATTAGGCGGGCATTGTTGAAATTGGTCTACTGTCAACTCTGACAGGTAGGCATCCGACCGGAAATCGAGCACAGTACGAAGTTTTTCTTCAAATCCATCTTGCGGACAAAACGGCTGGCGCGTTTCGTGATTTGAGATACGGTGACGGCTGGAGACCGCGCAATCAGGAGACATACATGCGCTATTCAGCCTTGACCCAACGAATCGCCGGAGAAGGAGCCGCCGCCTGGCAGATTCACGACCGAGCGCTGGAGTTGCGCGCCGAGGGTGTCGATATCCTGCTGCTGAGCATCGGCGATCCGGATTTCGACACACCTCTGCCAATTGTCCACGGTGCGATTGACAGTTTGCTGGCGGGCGATACCCATTATTCCGAAGTGCGTGGCCGTTTGGCGCTGCGCACGCTGATTGCCGAACGCCATCGTCGGCGCAGCGGTCAAACAGTCGATGCTGACCATGTGATCGTCATGCCCGGCGCGCAATGCGCGGTGTATTCAGTGGCGCAATGCTTGCTGGATCCGGGCGATGAAGTGATTGTTGCCGAACCGATGTATGTCACCTACGAAGGCGTGTTTGGCGCTTGCGGCGCGACGGTGGTGCCGGTGCCGGTGCGCCCGGAAAACGGCTTTCGCGTCGACCCGCTCGATGTCGCTGCGCGCATTACGCCGAAAACCCGCGCCATGCTGTTGAACAGTCCGAACAATCCCAGCGGCGCGAGTCTGTCACTACTGATCTGGCAGGAACTGGCGGCGCTGTGTGTGCGGCATGACTTGTGGCTGATCAGCGACGAGGTCTACAGCGAGCTGCTGTACGAGGGGCAGCACGTCAGTCCGGCGAGTCTGCCGGGCATGGCTGAGCGCACGGCGACCATCAACAGCCTGTCGAAATCCCACGCCATGACCGGCTGGCGTATCGGCTGGATGATCGGGCCGAAATCGCTGGCCGAGCATTTGGTCAATCTGTCGTTGAGCATGTTGTTCGGCCTGCCGGACTTTGTGCAGAAGGCCGCAGAGATTGCGTTGCAGTCAGACCTGCCGGAAGTGACGCAGATGCGCGAGGAATATCGCCTGCGTCGGGATCTGGTCTGCGAGCGTTTGAATGGTTGTCCGGGGCTGTACCCGATTCGCCCCGACGGCGGCATGTTTGTGATGGTCGATGTGCGCCAAACCGGTTTGGGCGCTCAGGCGTTTGCCGAGCAGTTGCTGGAGGGCTATGGGGTTTCGGTCCTCGCCGGTGAGGCGTTCGGGCCGAGTGCGGCGGGGCATATCAGGATTGGTTTGGTGTTGGATCGGGTGAAACTGGCGGATGCTTGTGCACGGATTGCGTTGTGTGCGGCGCAGTTGTTACAGGCGCGCAGTGCCTGATGGTTTTTTGTTGCCTGTACCGGCCTCTTCGCGAGCAGGCTCGCTCCCACATTGGTTTTGTGAACACTGAAGATCCAGTGTGGGAGCGAGCCTGCTCGCGAAGGCGGCATTACAGCCACCGATTAACTCAGCCCTGCCAAGCCAATGGATTCACCAGATTCGCCGGTTTCTCCCCACTCAACGCCGTCAACAGATTCTCCACCGCACAGCGCGCCATCGCCTCACGCGTCTCATGCGTCGCCGAACCCATGTGTGGCGTCGCCACCACATTATTGAGCTGCAACAGCGGCGAGTCATGCTGCAACGGCTCACGCTCAAACACATCCAGTCCCGCCGCCCGAATCCGCTGATGACGCAGCGCATCGATCATCGCCGCCTCATCGACCACCTTGCCCCGCGAGATATTGATGAAGATGCTTTCCGGGCGCATCAGTGCAAACTGCTCGGTGCCGATCAAGCCTTCGGTCTGCGCCGTCAGCGGCAAGGTCAGGCAAATGAAATCGGCCTGCTTGAGCAAGTCTTCAAGGCTGCGATAGTGCGCATCGAAACGCGCCTCGACCGCCGGTTTGCGCGACTGGCTGTGATAGAGCACCGGCATGCCGAAACCGAAATGCCCACGCTGCGCCAACGCCTCGCCGATACGGCCCATGCCGATAATCCCCAGCGTCTTGCCATGCACGTCGGTGCCGAAATGTGCCGGGCCGATATTGCGGTTCCATTGGCCGCTGCGCACCATGTTCGCCAGTTCGACCACACGCCGCGCGGCGGCGAGGATCAGCGCGAAACCGGTGTCTGCGGTGGTTTCGGTGAGCACGTCCGGGGTGTTGCTCAGCAAGATCTTGCGCTGACTCAGGTAATCGATGTCGTAGTTATCGACACCGACTGAGACGCTGGCGATGGCTTCGAGTTGCGGCGCCAGATCGAGCAGCGCGGCATCGAGCTTCAGGCTGGCGCCGAGCAAGCCGTGGGCACGGGGCAGGGCATCGCGCAGTTGCATGAGGCCGTCGGCGTCGAGGCTATTGATCAGCGTCACTTCGCACTGTTCTTGCAGACGCGCCATCAGCGCGGGCGAAAGTTTCTTGTACAACACGACCTGTTTTTTCATGGCAAAAGTCTCTTCAGGAATGCGCCGGCACGGCAGGCGTGGCGACGGCTTTGGCAACGACGCGATCACTGGCGCCGGGCTTGAGAAAAATCGTCAGCACCACCGACAGCAGCAACGCGCCGCTCATCAGCAGATACGACGCGCCGGGCGAACCGGTGGAGCTGTTCAAATAACCGACCAGGTACGAGCCGCCGAACGAGCCGAGTGCGCCCATGCTGTTGATCAGCGCCATCGCGCCACCGGCAACGTTGGCCGGGAGAATTTCCGGGACGATGGCAAAAAACGGCCCGTAAGGCGCGTACATGCAGGCGCCGGCAATCACCAGCAGCGTGTACGACCACCAGAAATGTTCAGCGCCCAATGCGTAGGAGCCGTAAAACGCGATGGACGCGATCAGCAGCGGCGGCCAGACAAAGCGTTTGCGCTTCTGCAACTTGTCCGAACCCCACGACACCACGAGCATGCCGATCACCGCCGCTAGATACGGTAGCGCCGACAGCCAGCCAGCCTCGATCATGTCCATTTGCGCGCCGGCCTTGAGGATCGACGGCAACCACAGCACGAAGCCGTAAACGCCGATGCTCCAGCAGAAAAACTGCAGCGCGAGAATGATCACCTTCGGCGAACGGAACGCCTCGGCGTAGTTCTTCACCGCTTTGATGCCGACCTGTTCGGCGGCCAGTGCGCTTTCCAGATCCTGTTTCTCCTGGTCGCTGAGCCACTTGGCCTGCGCCGGACGATCATCAGCCAGACGCCACCAGATAAATGCCCACAACACCGCCGGCAAACCTTCGATGATGAACATCCAGCGCCAGCTGAAATGCTGCACCAGATACCCCGAAACCACCGACATCCACAGCATCGTCACCGGGTTGCCGAGGATCAGAAAGGTGTTGGCCCGCGAGCGTTCGGCACGGGTGAACCAGTGGCACAGATAGACCAGCATCGCCGGCATTACGGCCGCTTCAACCACGCCGAGCATGAAGCGAATGACGATCAGCCAATAGGCATTGGAGACCACGCCGGTCAACGTGGCGAGACCGCCCCAGAGAATCAGGCTGACGAAAATCAGTTTCTTCACGCTGTGCTTTTGCGCGTAGATCGCACCCGGTACCTGGAAGAAGAAGTAACCGAGGAAGAACAGCGCACCGAGCAGCGATGACAGGCCTGGGGTGATCATCAGGTCGGCGGCCATCCCGGAGGCGGCGGCGAAGCCGTAGTTGGCGCGATCGAGATACGCCAGGCTGTAGGTGATGAACACAATCGGCATGATGTACCACCAGCGGCGGGTGGCGAGGGTTACGGTTTTCATGGGTGTTGCTCCTGAGCTTGTTGTTTTTGTCGCAGCAGGTTCAATAAATCGGTTGTTTCTCAGGGCCTCATCGCGAGCAGGCTCACTCCTACAGGGGAACGCATTTCAAATGTAGGAGTGAGCCTGCTCGCGATTGGCGTCTTCGAATTCGGTAAATAGTTCAGCCCGGGTCGGAAGGCCCTCCATATCGCCGCGACTCTGCACCGCGCGACTGCCAATCCAGTTCGCGCGCTGCACCGCCTCGGCAAAACTCTGGTGCTCCAGCAGGGCACTGATCATCCCCACCGCGAAGCCATCACCGGCACCGACCGTATCGACGACATTGGCCACCGGCACGCCGGCGACAAAACCCTGATCCAGGTGCGTGCGGTAATAAGCGCCTTGCGGCCCAAGCTTGATCGCCACCGCCTCAGCGCCCTGATCGAGATAAAACGCGGCAATGTCGGCCGGGTCTTCGAAACCAGTGAGCAAACGACCTTCACTCAGCCCCGGCAACACCCAATGGGCAAGGCCGGCGAGGCGGTTGATCTCGCGGATCATTTCGTCTTCGCTGGCCCACAGGCTCGGGCGCAGATTGGGGTCAAACGACACGCTGCGCCCGGCGTTGCGCATGCGGGTCATGAGTTCGAAAGACATCTCCCGCGCCGAGGCGGACAACGCCGGAGGAATCCCAGTGGCGTGCAGATGCCGCGCGCTGAGCAGGCTGGCGTTGATTGACTGCGGCGACAGATGACTGGCCGCCGAACCGCGACGGAAATACTCGACCTGCGGGTCGCTGCCATCGTCATTGCGCGATTTGAACTGGAAACCGGTCGGGTGCTGTTTATCGACGTCGACGTGACTGCAATCCAGACCTTCCTTGATCAAGGTCTCGACCACAAAACGCCCGAGCGAATCATTGCCGACCCGGCTCAGCCACGCGACGTTGAAACCCAGACGCGACAGCCCGATCGCAACATTGCTATCGGCCCCCGCGATACGCTTGTGGAAGTGTTCGACCGAGGCCAGATCACCGGTCTGCTCGGCGACCAGCATCGCCATGGTTTCGCCGAACGAAAGAATATCGATCTCAGACATGAGCAGGCTCCAGGCGGGATTGGCCGAGGCGGGCGAGGGCGGCGACATGCTCGCTGGTCAGTTGCACCAGATCTTCGCCCTGCAACGGGTATTCGGCGGCGCGCATAACGCCTTGGGCCATGTGCCGCAACAGTTGTTCCCACAGATGCAAGTCACTGACCGCTGGCGGCACCGCCACCAGTTTGCCGTCGGCGCGACGGGCCACGGCTTTACAGTGGACATAACCGACATGCCGGCCAAGCAAGCGCGCGGCGCTGGCGGCGGACTGGTCCTGCCACTGCCAGTTGCCGATGTCGAAAGTCATTTTGATCGGCAGATTGTGCTGTTCAACCGCGGCGAAGAAACGCTGAAACGGTTCGATGCGCCCGCCATGCAAGGTCTGGTCGTTTTCCACCAGCAACTGCACCGGACTGTGCTGCAAGCGTTCGGCCAGGGCTTGCAGATCGTTGGTGTCGGTGAAATAGCCCAGCGACACTTTCAGCCATTTCGAACCAAAGGCTTCGGCCTGTTGCAGGGCGGTGATCAGTTCTGGATTGGGTTGTGCCTGACCGGCCAGCCACAGCTCGGTGGGTGAGGAATAGATGCTGAGCAGGCCCTGCGCCTGGGTGGCTTGAGCCAGTTGCGCAGGGTCTTCACGGGTCAGCAATTCTTCGCGCCATTCGATGCGATTGGCGCCGGCGGTGGCCAGCACATCGATGAAGGATCCTTGACCGCGCTGACGCACAAGCTCGGCGCCGTAGCTGGACAGACTGATGGAAACGGCGGGTTTGTTCATTGTTATTGACCTCTGAAACCGGTTTCATTTTTGTTCAAAAAAATATCAGGTGTTTCTGTGTTGTTCTCTCGGGCGCTATCGCGAGCAGGCTCACTCCTACAGGGGAACGCATTCCAAATGTAGGAGTGAGCCTGCTCGCGATAGCGTCAGCTCAAACAACGCTAATCCCCAAGGTCGACCCACGCTCAACCAGCACCGGCGCAAAATCCACCACCCGCGCCACCTCATCATCCCCACGCAAGCGCTTGAGCAAACACTCAAACGCCCGCGCGCCTATCTCTGCCGTCGGTTGAGCCAGCGCGGTAATCCCGCTGCCCACCAGCGGATACCAATCCAGATCATCCAGGGCGATCAGCCCGACGTCCTCGAACAATCGGCAACCCATTTGGCGTAACGCAGTCGTCGCAGCCAGCGCCGCTACTCCATTGGCGCAAAACAGCGCTTTCGGACCATTACCGGGTGTGTTTAAAAAGGTTTGAAGTTGCGTGTTCAGATCATCGCCGGTTTCCAGCACCGCCCCGGTCAGGTTCAAGCGCTGAGCAATCTGCGCCTGAAAACTGCTGACCCGCTCGATCCGCGAACTGGTGCCGTCATACGGTTCAGTCACCAACAGCAGATCCCGATAGCCACGTTGTTCAAGGTGCGCGAGGGCCATCTGCACCGCTTGCGGGTTGTGCAGCCCGACCATGTCGCTGTCCAGCCCGTCGACTTTGCGATCCACCAGCACCAGCGGCATCTCGCGACGCAGCTCATGCAGTTCATCACGATGATGGCCCAGCGTGTTCACGATCAACCCTTCGATGTTGTACGAGCGCAACAGCGCCAGGTGCTGGCGTTCCTGCTCGTCATCGCGGTCGGTGTTGCACACCACCAGGCTATAGCCGTGCGCACGGCAAGCGGTTTCCACCCCGTGCATCACGGCAATCGAATAAGGGTTACGGATATCGGCCACCAGCATGCCGATCAGGCGCGTGCGCCCGCGTTTCAGACCGCGAGCCATCTGGTTGGGGCGGTAGCCGAGTTCGCTGATGGCCTGTTCGATGCGCAAGGCAATGGCATCGGAGAGCAGGGCGCGATCATCGCCGATGAAGCGCGAGACGCTGGCTTTGGACACCCCGGCGCGTTCGGCGACATCAAGCATGGTCACGCGGCTGCGCTGGGCGGCGGAGAAGTCGTTCACGGTCTGAAACCTTGTTATTGGATTTATAGGTTCAATGTCTGCAAGCAGCGCTGAAACCGGTTTCAGGAAACACCAAAAACAAATCTTCCGTCAAGTGAATGATCACCAGCGATCTTTGTACCGCCGACGGGCGGGGTCGCGTCAGCCGAACAAACCCGCGGCGATATTGATCGAAAATCCCAGAATCGCGGTGTTGAACACGAATCCGATCAACGATTGCGCCAAGACGATTTTGCGGATATCGCGGGTGGCCACGCCGACATCGGCAGTCTGTACGGCCACGCCGATGGTGAAGGAGAAGTACAAGAAGTCCCAATAGTTGGGGGTCGTCAGCCCCTCGGCGAAGCGCAGCGCCGGTTCCTTGCCATCCCAGGTGTAATACAACCTGGCGTAGTGCACGCAGAAAATCACCCCGATCAGCAGCCACGAGCCGATCACCGTCAGCGCGGTGAAACCGTAGTGCAGCAGTTTGCGCGTGGTTTCCAGGTCCTTGCTACCGGCCAGTTCGAAAGTGATGGTCGCCAGACTCGCCAGTGCAGCGATGCACACCACGAACAGCACCAGCCCGGCATTTTCGTCTTCGACTTCAGCGATGCGTTTGACGTCCGGGGCCTTGGCGCGCACGGTCAGCCAGAACATCAGGATCAGATAAGTCCAGACACCAGCGTTCCAGCCAATGAGGATTTTGCTGACGATGGAATCGGCGGGGGCCAACAGACCAGTGGCGAGGCCGAACAGAGCGGCGGCAGACAGGCGAGGGTGGGTGCGGGCGAGGAAGCGCATGGGGACTCGATGGGCCAGGGTGGTTCAGACACCTTAGCCCAGCGATGGCAGGTGTGACCACAGCGCTGGATGTTTGCAGAATCCCTGTGGGAGCGAGCCTGCTCGCGAATGCTTCCGGTCAGTCAACATCAACGTTGAATGTACCGACGCTTTCGCGAGCAGGCTCGCTCCCACAGTTTGGGTCAGTGGTGTTTGGTAAATCGTTGTACGAGTTTGATGACGACCACGAAGAAGACAGGTACGAAAATCACCGCCAGCGTCGCTGTAATCATCCCGCCAATCACCCCGGTGCCGATCGCCTGCTGACTCGCCGAGCTGGCGCCAGTGGCAATGGCCAACGGCACCACGCCAAGAATGAATGCCAGCGAGGTCATTACAATCGGCCGCAGACGCAGGCGTGCTGCCTGCAACGTCGCATCGATCAGGTCGTGACCTTCGTCATACAGGCTCTTGGCGAACTCGATGATCAGGATCGCGTTCTTCGCCGACAGCCCGATGATGGTGATCAGGCCGACCTTGAAGAACACATCGTTGGGCATCCCGCGCAACGTCACGGCCAGCACTGCGCCGAGCACACCCAGTGGCACCACCAACAACACCGAGGTCGGAATCGACCAGCTTTCGTACAGTGCCGCCAGACACAGGAACACCACCAGCAGCGACAAACCGAGCAGGATCGGCGCTTGGTTGCCAGACAAGCGTTCCTGCAACGACAGCCCTGTCCATTCCTGACCCAGGCCTTTCGGCCCCTGCGCCACCAGACGTTCGATTTCCGCCATGGCCTCACCGGTACTGTGCCCCGGTGACGGTTCGCCGGATATCGCAATCGCCGGATAGCCGTTGTAACGGGTCAATTGCGCCGGGCCCTGAATCCAGTTGGCCTGCACGAACGCTGACAGTGGCACCATGTGCCCGGCGTTGTTGCGTACGTGCATTTTCAGCAGATCGGCGACCTGGCTGCGTTGATCACCTTCGGCCTGCACGACAACGCGCTGCATGCGCCCCTGATTGGGGAAATCGTTGATGTAGCTGGAACCGACGGCGGTGGACAGCACATTGCCGATGTCGGCAAACGAAACGCCCAAGGCGTTGGCCTGTTTACGGTCGACGATCAATTGCACTTGCGGCGCTTCGGCCAACGCGCTTTCACGCACGTTCATCAACACCGGACTTTTCTCGGCTGCCGCGAGCAGTTCGCTGCGTGCTTGCATCAAGGTCGCATGGCCAAGGCCGCCGCGATCCTGCAAGCGGAATTCGAAACCGCTGGACGTGCCGAGGCCATCCACGGGCGGAGGCAACACCGAGAACGCCATGGCGTCCTTGATCTCGCTCAGCGCGATGTTGGCGCGATCGGCAATCGAGCTGGCGGAATCATCACTGCCACGTTGCGACCAGTCCTTCAACGTTGAAAACGCCAACGCTGCGTTCTGGCCGCTGCCGGAGAAGCTGAAACCGAGAATCACCACACTGTCGCTGATCCCCGGCTCGCCGGCGTTATGCGCCTCAAGCTGTTCAGCCACTGCCACGGTACGATTCTTGGTCGCACCGGGCGGCAGTTGAATGTCAGTGATGGTGTAACCCTGATCTTCCACCGGCAAGAACGAGGAGGGCAGGCGCGCGAAGCACAGCCCCAACCCGACCAGCAGCACGACGTAGATCAGCAGATAACGGCCACTGCGTTTCAACGCATAGCCGACCCAGCCTTGATAACGATCGGTGAGGCGCTCGAAGCGGCGGTTGAACCAGCCGAAGAACCCGGACTTTTCATGATGCTCACCCTTGGCGATCGGCTTGAGCAGCGTCGCGCACAATGCCGGCGTCAGGGTCAGGGCAAGGAACGCCGAGAACAGAATCGACGTCGCCATCGACAGCGAGAACTGCTGGTAAATCACCCCGACCGAACCTTGCATGAACGCCATCGGAATAAATACCGCGACCAGCACCAGCGTGATGCCGATGATCGCGCCGGTGATCTGCGTCATCGCTTTGCGCGTGGCTTCCTTGGGCGACAGGCCCTCGGTGGCCATGATCCGTTCGACGTTCTCCACCACCACGATGGCGTCGTCCACCAGAATACCGATGGCCAGCACCATGCCGAACATGGTCAGCACGTTGATCGAGAAACCCAGCGCGAGCATGGTCGCGAAGGTGCCCATCAATGCCACCGGCACCACCAGTGTCGGGATCAGCGTGTAGCGCACGTTCTGCAGGAACAGGAACATCACCGCGAACACCAGCAGCATCGCTTCGCCCAAGGTGTACACGACTTTGGTGATCGAGACTTTGACGAACGGCGAAGTGTCGTACGGGATCTTGTATTCCACGCCTGCCGGGAAGTAGCGCGCCAGCTCATCCATCTTCGCCCGCACCAGCGTCGCGGTGTTCAGCGCGTTGGCCCCCGGCGACAGTTGAACGCCGACCGCAGTGGACGGCTTGCCGTTGAGACGCGTGCCGAACTGGTATTCCTGACTGCCGATTTCCACGCGTGCGACATCACCGATGCGCACGGTGGAGCCGTCGCGATTGGCCTTGAGCACGATGTCTGCGAACTCTTGCGGCGTCGACAACTGACCCTTCACCAGAATGGTCGCGGTGATTTCCTGGTTGGACGGATTGGGCAGGTCGCCGATGCTGCCGGCGGACACCTGGGCGTTCTGCGCCACAATGGCTTCATTGACGTCAGCCGGTGTCAGGTTGAACGCGATCAGCTTCTGCGGATCGATCCAGATGCGCATGGCCCGCTCGGCGCCATACAACTGCGCCTTGCCGACGCCATCCAGACGCTTGATCTCGTTCATCACGTTACGCGCCAGATAATCACTGAGCGCCACGTCATCGAGCTTGCCGTCACTGGACGTCAGGGTGATCAGCAACAGGAAACCGGACGAAACTTTTTCGACCTGCAAACCTTGCTGATTGACCGCTTGCGGCAAGCGCGACTCGACCACCTTGAGGCGGTTTTGCACGTCGACCTGCGCCAGTTCCGGGTTGGTGCCCGGCTGGAACGTGGCTTTGATCGTCGCGCTGCCGAGGCTGCTTTGCGATTCGAAGTACAGCAGGTGATCGGCGCCGTTGAGCTCTTCCTCGATCAGGCTGACCACGCTTTCATCGACGGTCTGCGCCGAGGCGCCCGGGTACACAGCGTAGATTTCGATCTGCGGCGGGGCGACATCGGGGTATTGCGCCACCGGCAACTGCGGGATGGCCAGCGCACCGGCCAACAGGATGAACAGCGCGACGACCCAGGCAAACACCGGGCGGTCGATAAAGAACTGCGGCATAGAAAAGCGTCCTGCTTACTGACCAGAGGTCTGGGCAAGTGGAAGAGGGGTGTCGTCGATCTGCACGGTTTCGCCGGGACGGGCGTGTTGCAGGCCTTCGATGACGATACGGTCGCCGGGCTTGAGGCCGCCGGTGACGATCCAGCGATTGTTCTGCACCGCGCCCAATTGCACCGGTTGCTCGGCGACACGCATTTGCTCGTCGACGGTCAGCACCTGAGCAATGCCGGCGCTGTCACGCTGTACGGCGCGTTGCGGCACGGTGATGCCGTTCTGGATGGTGGCCTGCTCCAGACGCACGCGAATGAAACTGCCCGGCAGCAAGTCGAGATCCGGGTTGGGGAATTCGCTGCGCAGGATGATCTGGCCAGTGCCCGGGTCGACAGTGATGTCGCTGAAGAGCAATTTGCCCGGCAGCGGATACAGGCTGCCGTCATCCTGAATCAGCGTGGCTTTGACCTGATCCTGGCCGACTTCCTGCAACTGCCCGGAGCGGAACGCGCGGCGCAATTCATTGAGTTCACGGGTCGACTGGGTGAGGTCGGCGTGGATCGGGTTGAGCTGCTGAATCAGTGCCAGCGGCGTAGTTTCGTTCTGCCCGACCAGTGCGCCTTCGGTGACCAGTGCACGACCGACACGGCCGGAAATCGGCGCGGTGACGGTGGCGTAACCGAGGTTCAGTTTTGCGCGTTCGACAGCAGCCTTGTTGGCCGCAACGTCAGCGGCGGTTTGCCGGGCATTGGCGCGGGCGTTGTCGTAGTCTTGGCCGCTAATGGCCTGGTCATCGATCAACTGGGCATAGCGCTGCTCTTGTAGTTTTGCCTGGAAGGCATTGGCCTCGGCCTTGCGCAGCGCGGCTTCGGCGCTGTCGAGGTCAGCCTTGAACGGCGCCGGGTCGATGCGGAACAACACGTCGCCCTTTTTCACGTCGCTGCCTTCACGGAAGGTGCGCTGCAAGACCACGCCGGCCACCCGTGCGCGTACTTCGGCGATGCGTGGCGCGGCGATGCGGCCGCTGAGTTCGCTGCTGATCGTCAGGGGGTGCGCTTCGATCGTCTCGATGCGCACCGTGGCCGGTGGCGTCTGATCCTCTGCCTTCGAGGACGAATCACAGGCGCTCAGCGTCAGCGCCATCGCGATCAGGCCGAGCCCGGCCAGCAGTTTTTTCGACATGTACAACCCCCAATATTGATGTCCGCATCCTACGGGCAGACGCCGAGATTAGCGGTGAAGCTTTGTAGGCGCTGTGTGAAATTGTGTAAGGGTTTTACTCAGGGACGGGCGGGGGCGTATATCCTTCAGGTCTTGAAATTTATTGCGACAGATAGATAGCTTTCGCGAGCAGGCTCGCTCCCACATGGGATCGCATTCCAAGTGTGGGAGCGAGCCTGCTCGCGAATGTGCCTTATCCGTCGCCACAGCACTTTCTGGATCACCCCATGCCCAACATCCTCCTGGTCGAAGACGACACCGCCCTCGCCGAACTGATTTCCAGCTACCTGGAGCGCAACGGTTATTCCGTCAGCGTGATCGGCCGTGGCGACCATGTGCGTGAACGGGCGCGGGTCAATCCGCCGGATCTGGTGATCCTCGACCTGATGCTGCCCGGCCTCGATGGCCTGCAAGTCTGCCGCTTATTGCGCGCCGATTCGGCGACGCTGCCAATCCTGATGCTCACCGCCCGCGATGACAGCCACGATCAAGTGCTGGGCCTGGAAATGGGCGCTGACGATTACGTCACCAAACCGTGCGAGCCACGGGTGTTGCTGGCGCGGGTGCGCACGCTGTTGCGCCGCAGCAGCCTCGGCGAACCGCTGACCGCCAATGACCGCATCCTCATGGGTAATCTGTGTATCGATCTGTCTGAACGCACCGTGACCTGGCGCGATCAACCGGTCGAGCTGTCCAGCGGCGAATACAACTTGCTGGTGGTGCTGGCCCGCCACGCCGGCGAAGTGTTGAGCCGCGACCAGATCCTGCAGCGTCTGCGCGGTATCGAATTCAACGGCACCGACCGCTCGGTGGACGTGGCAATCTCCAAGCTGCGCCGCAAGTTCGACGACCACGCCGGCGAGGCGCGCAAGATCAAGACCGTGTGGGGCAAGGGCTACTTGTTCAGCCGTTCCGAATGGGAATGCTGAGCTGATGTTTCGCATCCTGTTTCGCCTGTATCTGGTGACGATCGTCTCTTACAGTGCGGCGATCTATCTGGTGCCGGATCTGGTGGTCATGGCGTTCCGCGAGCGTTTCGTCACCTACAACCTCGATTATTCACGCGGTCTGCAATCGCTGATCACCCGCCAGTTCCATGCGGTGCCGCAGGAGCAGTGGCCGGCGCTGGCGGCGTCGATGGACAAGGATTTCCAGCCGCTACACATCGTCCTGGCGCGGATCGACGATGCCGAGTTCACCGCCATTGAGCAGGAACGCCTGCGGCGTGGTGAAAACGTTGTGCGTATCGGCGATTGGGGCTGGCGCACGTTGGCGGTGACGCCGCTGGACGACATCTCGGCGGTGCAAATGGTCGTGCCGCCGGACCCGATGGACGTCAATCTGTTGTACTGGAGCATCAACGTATTGGTCGGCGCCACGCTGCTCGCTTGCCTGCTGATGTGGCTGCGCCCGCACTGGCGTGATCTGGAACGGCTCAAAGGCACCGCCGAACGCTTCGGCAAGGGCCATTTGAGCGAGCGCACGGAAATCGCCCCAAGCTCCAACATCGGCAGCCTCGCCAATGTCTTCGACACCATGGCCGGCGACATCGAAAACCTGCTCAACCAACAACGCGATTTGCTCAACGCCGTGTCCCACGAACTGCGTACGCCGCTGACGCGTCTGGATTTCGGCCTGGCTTTGGCGCTGTCCGATGACTTGCCGAGTGCCAGCCGCGAGCGCTTGCTGGGACTGGTCGCGCACATTCGCGAGCTGGATGAGTTGGTGCTGGAGCTGCTCTCTTACAGCCGTTTGCAGAATCCGGCGCAACTGCCGGAGCAGGTCGAGGTGTCGCTGGACGAGTTCATCGACAGCATTTTGGGCAGCGTCGATGAAGAACTGGAATCGCCGGAGATCGTCATCGACGTGTTGTTGCACGGTCAGCTCGAACGCTTTTCCCTCGATCCACGCCTGACCGCGCGGGCGATCCAGAACCTGTTGCGCAATGCCATGCGCTATTGCGAGAAGCGCATTCAGATTGGCGTGCAGGTCAATGCCGAGGGCTGCGAGATCTGGGTCGATGATGACGGCATTGGCATTCCCGATGACGAACGTGAGCGGATTTTCGAGCCGTTCTATCGGCTGGATCGCAGCCGGGATCGGGCCACCGGTGGTTTCGGTCTGGGCCTGGCGATCAGTCGCCGGGCACTGGAAGCGCAGGGTGGCACGTTGACGGTTGAGTCTTCGCCGTTGGGCGGTGCGCGGTTTCGGCTGTGGTTGCCCACTAACGCCTGAACTTCATGCCCCTGAAAAGATACCTGTGGGAGCGAGCCTGCTCGCGAAGGCGGTATGTCAGCCAAATATGCGTTGACTGACCCGACGCCTTCGCGAGCAGGCTCGCTCCCACATGGGGATTGCGTTGTTCAGACCAGCTCTATGGATTGAATCAACCCGACCCCGGCACTTTGCATACGCTCAATCGCTGCCGTCAGTGATCCGTTCAGATCGATCGCCCGGCACGCATCCAGCACCACATAAGCATTGAATCCCGCCGCCCGTGCATCCAGTGCTGAATACATCACGCAGAAATCCAGTGCCAGCCCCACCATGTAGACCGTATCGATCCCGCGCTCTTTCAGGTAGCCGGCCAGCCCCGTGGTGGTTTGGCGATCGGCTTCCAGAAAGGCCGAGTAGCTGTCTATATCAGGATTGCAGCCCTTGCGAATGATCAACTGGGCATGAGGCAAGTCGAGTTCCCGGTGAAACTCGGCCCCCGTTGTCGATTGCACACAATGGTCGGGCCAGAGTGTCTGCTCGCCGTAAGGCAGTTGAATGACATCGTAGGGCTGGTGACCGGGATGACTGGAGGCGAATGAGGCATGGCCGGTGGGGTGCCAATCCTGGGCAACGACGACTTGGGTGAACTGGCGGGCGAGCCGGTTGATCAGCGGCACGATCAGGTCACCTTCCGGTACCGCTAATTGGCCGCCGGGGGTGAAGTCGTTTTGAACGTCGATCACCAGTAAGGCAGTGCGAGACGAAATCGCCATCGGGGGAGTACTCCTGGAATATGACTTTCTTCGGCGTGGAAGTAACGTTTCTCTTGGCACAAAACGACTGCTCAACGAATTCAGGCGTGGGATAAGCCGCTCTACGATTGCTGCGAATGGCGCCGGCTTTCGTTCGCCTTTTGCGATCACTCCGACCAATGGTAGCGTTTTTACAGGTTTTACAGGGTTCACCTGTCAGATCTGACAGTAGGCAACTGCGGGCGATGGGTGTTTCATGCGCAGGACAAGAACCCCTGCTTCCGATCGTATCGGACCCTGTTCCCAAAGGATGATCACTATGGACGTCAAGACCCTTGAAAAACCGCGAATTGCCGGCATGAGTCAGCCGGTCCCCGGGCCAGAAAATGCAGATGCAGCGCTGCCTCTGGCACTGACTTATCTGTACCCGGAAGGGGTGAAGGTGTTCATCGAACCCGCCACTACCGCGCAGGACAATGACGTCTATGCCGTGCGTTTGAACGGAGAACGGGTTGCGGAGAAACCCATCGCCACCGGCGAGGCGACTCAACGGGTAATCGTCTATGTGGCTGCGGACAAATGGAAGAGTCCGCTGAATGTTCTTGATTACGGGATAGAGCGAGATGGCGTGGAGCTCGAAGCTTCGGCGCCGTTGACAGTTATTTATCACGACAAGCGTCCGGGTAACGTGGACCGTTTTCCTGAGGAGGAAGGCCATTCCGAACTGGTGTTTGATGTGGCTCCGGATGCGCTGGACGAAGGTGTAGACGCCGAGCGTGCGCGTACAGGCGTAAGCATCAGCGTTACCTACCCGATAATGAGAGCGTTCGACACCATCGTGGTGTATTGCAATGGTAAAACCTTCAGTCATGTGGTCAGTGAGGAAGCGGCGGATCAGCAGCGGCCCATCCAGATGACCATCGATGAGGCGACCTTTCGCGCGGCCGGGGACAGTGCGCACTTTGAAGTGCGTTACACGGTATTTGATCGTGTGGGTAACAGTCCGGATGTCAACAGTCCGAACTCGGCCAGCCAGTATCTGTACGTCAACCTGAATGGCACCTGGTATGACCCACCGATCCTCAGCGAGGACCCCGATGATCCTGACGATGACGCCAGCAGCGTCGAACTGGAAAAACTGGCTGGCGAACCGGCAATTGCACAAATCTATGTATCGCGCAGTTGGCTCAGAGACGATGAAATCCGTTTGACGGGGCGCTTCTATGCTAAGGACGGAGCGTTACTGGAACATTTGACGCTGACCGAAAAAGTGAAGAATGCACCGTTTTCCTACTCGATCCCTGTGCCTTACGCTGCGTTTGCTGCCGCCGCGAAGGGACATGCAGTGTTTTCGTATCAGCGCGTCAGCCTGGGGGTCGAACTCGACCGCTCCTATGTCCTGAAAACCAGTATCACCGGCGAGCCCGCTGCGACCCTTTTACCACCTGCACTGGTGGGCTCCGGTTACCTGATCGATCCTCTGGATTTGCCCAACGGTGTGACAGCCCGAGTCGAATACCTGGAGGATCAACCGGGGGACAAAGCGCGGCTGTTGGTCCAGGGCATAACCGGGCCGGGATCGCCAGTCTTTGTTCCAAGCGCCTTCAACAAGAACCACCGGGCCAACTTTCTGATCGAGTCTTCAGTGCTGGCGGCCAGTCATGGCAAGACAATCCAGCTGTCATGGGAGTTGCTGCGAGGTGCGGCCCCTCAACCCTCCGCGCACCGTGACGTGGTGATCAAGCGGATCGAGGATCGGGATCGTCGGCTGCCCACACCCGATATCCCTCAGGCCAGCAACGGGATACTTGATCTGGCTGATTTTACCGGTGGTGCGCAGGCGCAATGTGCGGTGTGGCCATTGATGGCGGAGGGGCAATTGCGTTGGTTTCGTTTGCACGGCACAGATATCAACGGTGACAGTTACACGATTGTCCTCGCCGAAGCTGCTCCAGTGACAGCGCCGGAAAAAGACAGCGGGCTGGATAATGCGTTGCCGCGCAGCGAACTCCGGAAACTCAAACCGGGTACGTCCGTGCGCATGGAGTTGAAAGTTGCCTATGACGGGCTCAATGACGAAACCACTGCAGTGGTGTTCAATTCGCCGACATTCACCGTGCTGAATTCTCCCGCGACGTTAATGGAAGATTTCACCGGCGTGCCGAATCAGACGGCACGACAAGGCGCAATCATGGAAACGCCCACTATGCAGATCACGTTCAAATCCGGTGACGGCGAATGCGCGATCATGCCTCGTTCCGACATCGGTCAATCCTTTCCCGGTCGAATCGATGGTCAGGTACTGAGCATCGGCCGCGACGCCTTTGGCGAGGCCGCGCAGGTAGTGGAAATAAAACTGAAGAATGCCTGCTCGCGAATCAGTTTTTTTCATTTAAGCGTTAACTATGAGGACAGCACCGTGGCTTACTACACCAGCAACGGGGAGCTCTTGGGGCGTCAGGCGTTAGGTTCGTCCTACGGCACACCGGTCAATGTTGCCTTTGATGCACCGGGGATCGCACGACTTGAGTTCCATAGTCCGAAACCTGACTGGTTTTCCATTGACTCCTTTAAAGTGGATGCCTAGTGCCGTCAGGCCAGTTCCGCCAACTTGAACTTACGGTCAAGGCACTAGCCGATGGATCGTGATTTCAACAGCGTTGCGCTCTGCTCAAGTGCAGCCGCCGGAACGTGTCCGATCAACATCCAGGCATGTTCATGCTCTGTCCAGAACACTACGTTCATCTCGTGTCGACGTTCATGCTCAAGCGCTCGGCTACCCTGGTTCGAGCGCGTGACGCATAACGCCAGAGGCCCATGCCTGGCATCGAGGTACATGATCTGTGCGATCGGCACACCGTCGTATTCAAGCACTTGTGCGCGTTTGAATTCGGCACCCGGCAGTTTCAACGTGGCGGGTGAGAGATTCAGGCCCAGACGCGCATCAACCGTGCGCAGTTGCGCGCGTTGGGAGGCTTCGTCGGTGGGCAGGTGATCAAGCGTTTGCGGCACATACAGCGCCATGTAATCTCCCACCAATGCGCGCCAGTTGTTCGATTGCGCGGCGTGCCAGCCGAGGAATAACCGGTCGGCCAACACGCCTCCGGCCAACAGCGCTGCGGCCGCGCCACCGATAAACCAGCGGCGACTCAGCCCAGGCTTTTCTGGCGAAGGAATGGCATTCAGCCGCGCTTGCAGTCGATCCAGCGGCGCCTGTTGCGCCAGCTCGTCATAGGCGTTCTTGTACGGCAGATTACTGCGGCTCAGCCATTGCACGCGCAGGCTGAGCAGCGGGTCTTCGGCAATGGCATTGTCCAGTTGGTTGCGATAGTCGCCGTCCAGTTCGCCGTCGAGGTAGGCGACCAGTTGTTCATCCGAAGGTGTGTTCATGAGCGGTCTCCTTCGGTGGATTTCGGCACAGCCTGCAACGGCGGGTATTCGGCGAGTTTCAGGCGGGCGGTGGCCAGACGGCTCATCACAGTGCCGATCGGCACTTGCAGGATCTCCGCGACTTCGCGGTAGGACAAACCTTCGACGTAGGCGAGGTAGACCGTTTCCCGCTGGATTTCAGGCAGCGCATCGACGCGGCGAATCACTTGCGCCGCCATCACGTGCGTCTGCGCCGCGTATTCACCATCGAACGCCAGTTGACCATCGGCATCGACCTGTCCCGTCCCCTGACGCACGCGACGAGCGCGCACTTCATTGAGCCAGATCGAATGCAGAATGCTCAGCAACCAGCGATCCATGCGCGTACCGGCGATGTACTGATTGGCGCGCTCCAGCGCTCGTACACACGTGGCCTGTACCAGATCCTCGGCCACGTGCCGGTTGCGCGACAGCAGCAGACCGTAGCGCCACAGTCGCGCCAGATGCTGTCCGAGTTCTGCTCTGAATGCCTGATCGTTGAAGATGATGGCGGCCCTTATAAGTGCTCAGGTTTTCGATGAGTCGTTGATGGCCTCAGCCAGGTCCTGATATTCCTCGCACGAGGTGCCGCAAATCGATCTGATCTGCTGCAACTGCTCCTGCGCCAGGTCGACGCGGCCTTTGATTACATAGGCCTCACCGAGGTATTCGCGCACTTGCGCGTACTGCGGATCGAGCTGCACC
The DNA here is from genome assembly GCF_059429415.1 of Pseudomonas sp. CH61. NCBI lineage: Bacteria > Pseudomonadati > Pseudomonadota > Gammaproteobacteria > Pseudomonadales > Pseudomonadaceae > Pseudomonas > Pseudomonas sp. CH61. The sequence goes on from NZ_CM182098.1 coordinate 2,239,068, forward strand.
GATTGCAGGTAATAACCGATGCCTTCATCCGTGCGCCCCAGTTTGCGCGTGGCGTAACCGCGATAGTTGAGGGCCTTGGCGGTGTTCGGTTGCTTGAGCGTATCGAGCAGTGCCAGGGCTTCTTCGTAACGACCGACCTTGGCAAGGCGATAGGCGTAATCGGTACGGTCAGCGTCCGGCAGCAGGCTGCTGGTTTGCAGCACGCACTTCTGCGTTTTGCTGTCCCAGACCTGGCCTTTCGGGCATTCGGGTTTCTGCACCGGCGCGTCTTCATCACCATTGGCCAAGGCCAACTGGCTGGACATCGCGGCGACCAGCAGCAACGGGGCGGCGAACATAACGGAACGGATAGTCATGGGCAAGGCTCCACAGGGGCTTATGTTTCACTTTGAACACCACAGGGTGAATTTTTATTCATTGCTTTATCAGTGACTGTTCAAGTTCAGCGTAAATTCAAGCGCTATGCTCGTCAGCGTCTGCCGTCGATCCGATGTTTTGCCGTAAGGAGCGTTGCCATGACCGACCACGTCCATCACTCAGCCGCTGCCGGCTACAAAACCGCCGCCGACACCTACGTCAAAGGACGGCCGGACTATCCGCCGCAGGTCAGTGAGTGGTTGACCGCGACACTGGGTCTGGATGGGCACAAGACCGTGATCGATCTGGGCGCCGGTACCGGCAAGTTCACCGGACGTCTGGTGGCGACCGGTGCGCAAGTGATCGCCGTTGAACCGGTGGCGCAAATGCTGGAAAAACTCTCGGACGCCTGGCCTGACGTGCTAGCCGTGAGCGGCACCGCGACTGACCTGCCGTTGCCGGACGCTTCAGTCGATGTGGTGATCTGCGCACAAGCGTTTCACTGGTTCGCCAGCAGCGAAGCGCTGACGGAAATCGCCCGGGTACTCAAGCCCGGTGGCCAGTTGGGGTTGATCTGGAATCTGCGCGACACCCAGGTCAGTTGGGTGCCGAAACTGGACGCCATCGTCAACGCACTGGAAGGTGACACGCCGCGCTACTACACAGGTGCCTGGCGCGAAGCGTTTCCGCACCCGGCGTTCGCGCCTTTGCAAGTCGAACGGTTTCACCATGGCCATACCGGCTCGCCGGAAGACGTGATCTTCAACCGCGTGCGCTCCACCAGTTTCATCGCCGCGCTGCCGGATGCGCAGCGGGCGAAGGTTGATGAGCAGATTGGTGCGTTGATTGCCGCCGAGCCTGAGTTACGCGGCAGGGATGTGGTGACGGTGCCGTATGAAACGGCGGCGCTCGTCGCTGTAAAAAAAGGCTGAATGCCACGACATTCCAGTGTAGGAGTGAGCCTGCTCGCGATAGCGGAGTGTCAGTCACCTCATTTTTGGCTGACACTTCGCTATCGCGAGCAGGCTCACTCCTACAGGGTTTTCAGGTGTTCATAGTATCTGGCTGCACTTTTCCACCGCCTTGCGTCGCTCGCGAACCCCACGCACCACCAGATACAACAACGGCCCAACCGAGACAAAAACCGCCGTCAGCGACAAGTAAGGCACTACCGACCAAACCGACTGCCCACGCGACCGGGCATCCTTGACCATCCAGATCCCGGCGAGTGTCGCCAGCAGATACAGATCAATCACCACCTGCGCAGTATCGGGCCGCGACATCAGGCTGATGCCGAAGTCGATCAATGACTGTTCAGCCTGCAGCATTACCGAAACGGTGTAACCGCTAAACGCGAGCAAAGCCGTGAGGGGCAGGGCGATAGCCATCATGCATTCCTTCCGTGGTGTGATGAGAGAGTCGCCAGACTAACGCCGCCGCGCAAAATTGGCCATTGACTTGCCAGTAGCGTGCAGGCTAATTTCCAGCCCATGACTTCGACTGTATCGCGCTGCCAGCCAATGATTATTACCGCCATTCCTCATTTGGCGGGCTAGCTCACGACTGCAGCACCCAACCCGCCCTAGAGGCGGGTTTTTACTTTCTGTCTCCGGGGTTTTTGAAATGTGGCTCATGTAGGAGCTGCCGAAGGCTGCGATCTTTTGATCTTGTTTTTGATTTAGAAAAACCAAAGTCAAAAGATCGCAGCCTCCGGCAGCTCCTACAGGGACCGTGTGAATTCTGCCAAGGAGATGTTCATGAGTTACACATACGATCAGCAAAGCCTGCTTGAGCACTACGTGAAAAAGATCCTCGCCGCGCCGGTGTACGACCTCGCGGTGCGCACGCCGTTGCAAGCGGCGCCTGCACTGTCGGAGGCGCTGGGCAACCGGATTCTGCTCAAGCGCGAAGACCTGCAACCGACTTTCTCCTTCAAGATCCGCGGCGCCTACAACAAACTGGTGCAACTCAGTGACGAGCAAAAGGCGCGTGGGGTAATCACCGCATCGGCCGGCAATCACGCGCAAGGCGTGGCGCTGGCAGCGCGCGAACTGGGGATCGCGGCGACCATCGTCATGCCGGCGACGACGCCGGAACTGAAAGTGCTGGGTGTGCGCAGTCGCGGTGCTGAAGCGTTGCTGCACGGCGAGAGTTTCCCGTTCGCGCTGGCCCATGCGCTGCAACTGGCGGAACAGACCGGATGCACCTTCGTGTCTCCGTTCGATGACCCGGAAGTGATCGCCGGGCAGGGCACTGTGGCGATGGAAATCCTCCGCCAGCATCAAGGCACACTGGATGCGATTTTTATCCCGGTAGGTGGTGGCGGTCTGATCGCCGGCATCGCAGCCTACGTCAAATACCTGCGCCCGGAAGTACGCATCATCGGCGTCGAATCAGAACACTCCGCGTGCCTGAAGGCTTCGCTGGAAGCCGATCAGCGTGTCGTGCTGCCCAATGTCGGCACCTTCGCCGATGGCGTGGCGGTAGCGCAGATCGGCGCGTTCGGGTTTGAGGTTTGCCGCTTTTGCGTCGACGAGGTAATCACCGTCAGCAACGACGACCTCTGCGCGGCGATCAAGAACATTTACGACGATACCCGCTCGATCACCGAGCCTTCCGGCGCTCTGGCCGTTGCAGGGATCAAGCAATACGTAGCGCGAACCGGGGTGCGCGAGCAGACATTCGTGGCGATCGACTCGGGCGCGAATATCAACTTCGACAGCCTGCGCCATGTTGCCGAGCGCGCCGCAGTCTGCAGCGTCTCGGCGTGATGAAGCTTACGGCAGCAATGGGCGCAGGAAGCTGCGCTCGTAGCTGACGATGAACTTCTTCTCGACCAGGCTGGCAACCAGTGCGGTGCTTTCCGGATCGGTCAGCGCGATGTGCCGATAGCTTTCGTAATCCGCCAGCGACGGAAAACTGAACAGGCAATAAGCGATATTATTCGCGCCTTCGGACGGCAGGAAGTAGCCATGATGGGTGCCGCCCAAGCGCTCGACGATGCCGAGCCAGGCCTTCGCGTAGGCCTCGAACTCAGGCAATTGGTACGGATCAATGACATATCGGACGTGGCAGGTAATCAAGCAACGCACTCCTTGTTATTCAGGTTATTCCTGCAGGGCTGTCCCGACTTTGTCTGACGCCGACCAGATGCGATAGCGCACTTCGACGTCCGACGGCGCGTACACCACGACCGGCAACTTGCTGTTGTACCGCAGCATGAAGCCGTCACCGACGACCGGCACGAACGCGCGTTTCTTCTGGCTGCCGGGCGGGCAGGCCATCATCGTGCTCATCGGCCCAATGACCTTTTCCAGTCGATAGAACGGATAACCCCAACCTTCAAGATTCTTCTCATCGAGAACACCGCCCAAACGCTGACGGTTGCAGTCCACTTCAAGGGTTTTGCCGGCGAGGATTTCCACCTGGAAGTTTTCTTCCTGCTCTTGCTTGGGCAAGTGAATGACCTGGCGGGTGAACCCGGCTTCAGCCTTCGGGTACGGCGCGACGTCTTCAAGCTTGGCGGCGTGGGCGAGGGTGGACAGGCTGGCGATGAACAGCCCGGTGGTCGCGTAAACGCGGAAAGAACCCATGGAAGCCTCCGTGCGGGTGTAGGGTGGATAATGGGCATTCTTACCGTCATGGGCCGTGATTGCAAACCAGCGTCGAGTTGCAAATTGCAGTACCCGCCGAGGCCATTCTTGCAATTTGCAAGTAGCCAAATACTGGCACCGCCGCCAAGTGCTTGATTTCATGAGGGTGAAAATGAACCGATGAAAGGCACGCTTTATGCGTCTTTTCAGTGCGGCGCACCGGCCTTGGGCGCCTACACTCCAATGGGCATTTCGCAGTACCACCGCTTGTCGCACCAGGGAAACAGCGGGGACACACCCGTGCAGGGGCAGCAACGGTCAGCGTGAATACTTGATTGGCATCTCACAGTAAGGAGAGGGTTTCGCCATGTTTCTGTCTGCCTTGGAACTACGCAATATCATTGAAAGCAGTTTTCTGCCGAAACGCTGCCAGTGCACGCTGTCGCCGGACTTGTCGATGACCGTCAAGGTTTTCGGCGATCACCAGACCGATCAGGTCGATCTGCTGGTCAGTGGCATCGACGCCAGCCATCTCAATGGCTGTCGTGAAATCAACGAACTGATCGCCGGGCTGCGATCGGATCTGAACCAGCAAACTGTGCAACATCACTACAGCCCACGCTCCAGAGTCGTCTAACGCACCGTTTCACCCAGTTCGACCGTCACGCGCCGGGCCTGCACAAAACCAAGGCCCAGCGCGAACTCGACCAGCACCGCGAGCAAAATCCCGGGGCCGGCATGACCGTTCAGCCATTCCGCAAAACCCAGCACCGCCAAACCAAAACAACCGACGATAAACCCGTTGCTCAGCGCATTGCGCCCCAGCGACGGCGGTGCATTGCGCACCAGATAAAACATCACCCCCAACGCCGCAAACAGCACCGCACTGCGCCGCGCGACAAATCCGGCAGCGTCGGAATACTCGATGCTCCAGATCGCCAGCAGCCTCTCCGGGAAAACGCCCCAGGCCAACGCCAGCAAAAAACACAACGAACACGTGAAGCCCGACAACGAGCGAAACGACAACTGCATGGCGAATCCTTGCGGCAGTGAGGAGGGCTCCGAGCATAACCGCCGAAACTCCCCACGCCTACCGCAAACCCGCAAATCAGACGTTTCTGTCAGTTCTGGAAGTTGCACGCGTCAGATAATTTCCGGTAGCTGATCTCCTCGGGCTTACCGGCATTGTCGATGTACTTCATATCGGCCGTGACCACCTTGCACAGTTGCGTTGGCGGCTCGGTCAACGACACCACTTTGGCCACATGCAGCGGCATGCCGTACTCATACGGAACGGCTTTGGACGTGGCGGAAGTGTCATTGGCCTGGGCCAGCCCGGCGAACGCGGTGCAGGCGAGGGCGGCAGTGAGTAATAAAGGACGAATGTTCATGAAAGGACTCCCGAGTGACGGTTCTAGCGTTCGGCGTGATGGACCCGAACCTGCCGCACTGGGCAACAGCCAGAATGGCTGAGGGCGTGCGGTTCAGTAGAGTTTTTGACCACGGCGTTAAGGGATGGTTAACCGAGCTGAACGCCGGCTGTCAGGGAGTGCGGCGGTTTTCTCAGGAAGGTTTGGCGAATTCCTACAAAGGCTGGTGCCTTGTCTGCTTTCGGCGGCTGGAGCGGGGCGGTTATTGTCGGTTGCCGCTGCAAAATCAGCGGTTCGGGTTTGGTCACCTGATAACTTCCCTTATTGCAGATGTGCCATCATTTGCGCTGCGGACATCTGTGTCCGTGCGGTGCATAGCTGTGGCGGCTGTGTGCAGGACGCCTTCGGGCGAGCTGAGTTGGGGTTGTTCTCGGTTGACCAAGCCTGCACACAGTCCGCCTCCCACTGTTTGGTCACAGTGCTGGCGGTTACTTTCGCCCCAATTGAGTAATCACCTATGCCGATAATCAAACTGCTACAAAACCGCTATCTCCCCCTCAGCAGCAACGTCACCGAAACCCCGACACTGCTCATCGACACCCAAGCCAACCCGAAAGACATCCTCGAAGCCGCCGTCCAGCGCATCCGCGCCGCCGCTGACCTGCTCGAAACCCTGCATTGCCTGTGCTTCAAGCACGCCGACGTGCAGGACATTCCACACATCACCCATGCGCTGTACCTGCTGACGCAGGATGGCAATGATTTGCTGCAGGTGGCGCAGCAGCAGATGTTGAGTTGGAAGGCGCCGGTTTGATGGGCTAGTGAAAACGGCAGGGGTGAACAGCTGAATTTACGCGGGCTGATTCACTTGCTGCCGGTTAATGAAGGCGGGGTGTTGTGCGACTAACCGCTGGGACTGCGGTCAATCTCCTAGTTTGTCAGGGAAAAATGAGAGGGGTGGGTGAGTGTCTTTCCACTGTTTTGCGAAAACTTTTGATTGCTCGATTTGCTCGGGTGTCATCTTCTCAGCAATTTTTTCTATCTTCCGGTCAACATAATCTTGAATGCCTCCGGCATCATTCAAGTCTTTCATTAGATAGAACATCGCATAGCCTTCGACTAGATTCAGTGGGTAGCCAATTTTATCTGGCGTATGCGAAATGTAAGCACCATAGTTGCTCATAGCATCTTGCTCGCCAGTTTCAGCTGCAATTTTTAGCCAATGATGGACAGCCTGCATGTCGCCGTCCCTGTAAAGAATTTCCAGATAGTTATTCATCGCTTTAGGGTATCCACCCTCTGACGAAAGCCTTAACCAATTTCGGACCGATTCGTCGCGTTTCCCAGGGATAAAAAAGAATCCCTTCCCCTGCCGCTCACTCACCGCCATCCAATACTGCGCAAGTGGGTAACCAGCGTTTGCTGACTTTTCAAGCCATTCGTCATTCAAAGTTATTTCATACATCAAGAATAGAGACTCAGCGTCACCGCTGTTCGCTTTTGCCAACGCTAGTTCTTTGGCATACGCAAACCACTGAGCAGGACTTTTGGAACTGGCAGGGCAGTTATCCATTATCTTGCACAAATCCGAATTTTTACGGCCTAGCTGAATCATCGCGTATATGGAACCATTCATCGCAGCCGTTTCATACCAGTGCTGTGCTTCGGGCGTCATGTATCGGTTTCGCTTTCTTAGCGCTTCGCCTAGGTAGTATTGCGATTCCACGTTTCCAGCTTGCGCTTCTTTTTCTAATACAGGAAAGGCTGCATCAAGCTTTAGCTGATTATATAAAATAATGCCTGCAGATACTTCGTGCGCTGGCTGCGACGCAAAAGTAAGTGTGGCACTTGTTAAAAATGTCGCAATAATAAAATATCTAAATGGCCTCACTGGCGTTAATATCCTAGCTTGTCCGGAAAAAATGAGAGTGGGGGGTGAGTGGTTTTCCACTCTTTAGCTATTCTTTCTGAATCTTCAATCTGTGCTGGTGTCATTTTCTCGCGAATTTCTTCACCTTTTCGCTCAACATATCTTCCGATTCCGCCAGCATCACCTAGATCTTTAAGCAATGTAAAAAGCGCATAACCTTTAACTAGATCTAGGGGGTAATCCAATTTGTCCGGAGTGTGGGAAATATAGGCGCCATAGCTGCTTACTGCCACTTGGTAACCACTGCGGGCTGCTAACTCAAGCCACTGGCGAATACTTGCTGTGTCGCCTTCTCTATGTAAAATTTCCAGGTAATCCATCATTGCTTTTGGATATCCGCCTTCCGATGAAAGCAAAAGCCATTTTTTTACAGATGCATCACGTTTTCCTGGAATCAAGAAGAAGCCTTCGCCCTGTCGTTCGCTGATCGCCATCCAGTACTGCGCAAGCGAGTATCCCGCGGTTGCGGATTTCTCTAACCACTCACGATTCAGAGTGATTTCATACATTAGATACAAGGATTCGGGATCGCCTTCCTGCGCCTTTGGTAGAACTAATCCTTTAGCTTGTGCAAACCATTCTGCTTGGGTTTTCTTGATTGGAGGGCAGTTACCAATCTTCTGACAAAAGTCATTTTTGTGTCGGCCCAGTTGAATCATTGCGTAGATATTGTCTTTTTCTGCTGCCTTTTCATACCAATGTTGCGCTTCGGGGGCCATGTAACGGCTTTTTTTACGAATGATTTCCGCCAAATAGTATTGAGAGTCCGAGTTTCCGTCGTTGCTTTCAATTTGGAGTTGTTGAGTCGCTGCGTTAATTTTGAGTTGGTTGTATAGAACTAATCCTGAAATTTTTTCAGGGGCGCTGTCTGCCGCTAGGCTTAGATCTATCCAAAAAAATATAACAATTAATAAAGGCCGCATAGAAAATTTAGACACTACTATTGCCTGCCTAGTTTTTCCGGGAAAAAGGAAAGTGGAGGATGTGCCGCTTTCCATTCTGAAGCAAATTTCTCGGCGCTCACAAGTTGTGCTGGAGTCATTTTCTCTGCAATCTCTGGAAGTACTTCATCTACATAAGACTGCATCCCTCCACCTTCGTCTAGTTCCTTCAGAAGTGAGGTTATCGCATATCCTTTTACCACATCAAATTCGAATCCGAACCTTTCAGGAGCATGTGCTAAGTACGCGCCGTAACTGGTGACGCCGCTCTCATATCCGCGTTCGGCGGCGGTTCTAATCCAATGGCGAGCGGTTTCAAGATCACCACTATTTTCATGTAGATAAGCCGCATACTCCATCATCGCTCGGGGATTTCCACCTTCGGCCGATGCTTTCAACCAATTACCGACGGAAGCGTTGCGCCTGCCCGGAAGGAAGAAACCTTCGCCTTGTCTATCGCCAATAGCCATCCAATATTGCGCTGTTGCATTCCCAGCAAGCGCTGATTTTTCCAACCAGCTACGATCTAACGTTATTTCATACATAACATACATCGCCTCAGCGTCACCGTGTTCAGCCCTAGGCTGCGCTAGATCACGTGCATTACGAAGCCAATCGACTGGAGCTTTAATAGAGTTTGGGCAATTGTTCATCCTTTTACATAGATCATCACCACTACGCCCTAACTGAATCATTGCGTAGTAGTTCCCTTGCTTTGCAGCAGCTTCATACCATTTTTGCGCTTCAGAGGTCATGTAGCGATTCCTCTTTCGTAAAGCTTCCGCCAAATAGTACTGTGCTTCCTTATTTCCGGCTTCAGATGCGGATTTTAGATAAGGAATCGCTGATGAAATTTTAAGTTGGTTGTAAAGAACCACTCCCGTTTCTGCTGGAGAAGGTTGCCCTTGGTTGTCGCTCGCCATTGCAATTACTGGCACTAAAGCGATAACGGTAATGAAAAAAATCTTCAGTAAATTCATTGGTCAGTTTAGCATTGTGAGCTTATGACGAGATTCCTTTAAATTGATGCATCTGAAGACTCTGCTGAAGGTTTTCGCATCAACTGCTCCAGATAGTCGGGGGCCATCCCTTTGGTTTTGTTCAGGCTCGGCATGTCGAACTCTCGAACGAGGAAGTACTTAGGTAGAGGAACGCCTGCGCTTTGAGGTATTTGCTGGATCATGTATTGGTCGTTTACGTAATATTCGAGTAGATCTTCCACGTCGAAGCTAAGGCCTTTGGGGACAGCAGCGAACCACTCGTCTAGCAGTGCTTTTACTGGGGCAGATGGGAAGCTGGTTTTCAACCTCCAGGCTTCGCGGTCAACGTCCTCAAGCCAACTGAGTTCGGCGCGAAGGGCAGCCTTGCCTTGTTGAGTTTGTTTGAGAGCTTGATCGCGTTTCGCAGCTTGAGCGTCACTTTCATTGCTAATTCCAAGTGCGCGTGCGATAGATCCTTGTTTGCCAAGGATGGGACGCTGAAGTCGTTCTTCCTCATCATCATAGGCATTGTGCTGGCCACGATACATTTCCCATAGCCCGCGCAATCGTTGGATATACAAGCGGCGATGAGCTATGAAAGCCTCAGCAGAAAGTTTTTTATTTCCTGCTTTGCTCATGTAATTTTTGCTTGCTCCGATGGCACTGATACCGTTGATGTGGTCGTTTAATTGAAAGTATTTCGATATCAAAACTGCTTTCTCTGGCAGAACATCTATCGGATAAAATGGCACGCCAGCTCGGTAGGCCGCGCTATACATTTCATGCAAACTTGCCAAGTGAAGCTCTCGACTCTTAGAGGCGTCGGCCTTTGCTAATCCACCGCCCACGTCATAACTGGTCCCAGGAACAAGTCGTTCTTCCCAGCGAGGTGTTGATGATCCAGTTCCAATAAGCCTTGACCTGCGAGAGCCCTGACATTCATGTGCTGCGACCAAATGTAAGGCGGATTTCACTGGGCCAGGAAGGCATTCTCCATCGTCAATTTTGTTTACAAAAGGTATTAGATATTCAAGAATTATTGAGTCTTCTGCGCTGCGATCAACGGCATCGAAAAGGCCAACGAACGTTATTTCAAGGTTAACTCCTTTAAATATTGTTGATGCAGGGTCACAGTCCTCAAGGATTTTGTGCGCAAATGCTCGTGCTAGGGTGGCACCATAATCAAAACCGAAAATTGAAACCGACATTCTCTTTAGCGGAGCTTTGCTTTGGTCCTTGGCTTTTGTGAGCGCTGCTTCCAATGCTTTAACTGCGGCCTCCAATCGAGTGTCTACACCTGTTTTGAAGAATGTTGTTATAAATGGGTTGTCGCGGGTAATGCTGGAAATGTCCAGTGTGGCGGGCGCTGCAGCCTTCAAGGCTGAAGTTATAGCATTGCCTACTTTGAAGTTATTGACGAAACTTTCCCACCAATTTTTTCCGGTAATAACATCTTTTACTGCGTCCAGGGGACTTTTGGATATAGTGTCGCCAGGCGACTTTATGATGCTGTCTTTCGCCCTGCTTGTGGCACCGTCTATCCCCGATCCACTGGTTAATTCGCCGCCTCCGAGCGTTGCATCAAACTCGGATGCCAAGCCGGATATGTAAAAACGCCTGTTTTGCACGAATGGTTCAGAAGATGCTGAACGATCAGTGTCGGGAAAAGCCATGAAAAGGCGGGCAACATTACTCAATCGATCCTCTGCAAGATCTTCTTTGAGATTTCGACCATAACCATCAAAGAAGAATCCAATACGTAGCGCCGAATCGCACGGTAAAACAGATTTTTTTTCCTCGTTTTTACAAGTGTTAGAGTTCGTGCTTATCGATTCTGCACGATTTAGGCCTGCAGGTGTGCTCATTGGTTACGTCCTTGTTCAGTGAGTTCTTTTTTATCAGGGCGAGATTCAAACGGGCTATATAAGTCGGGGCTCCATCCCACTCTTACCTTGTTTTCAGGGTCAAATCTAACATGCAAGTATTGATCGCTGGGGGTGCGTTTCGGTAGCGGCAGATTCACTTCATGATGCTCTTCTACTGCACCTTGAAGTTGCTGTTGACGAGTCATGTCCAAGATCCACTTTATTTTTATTGTATCTCCTTCGAATCGAGAACAGCACATAATGCCCCCGCCCCCCATTGCCATCAAGTTTCCGCCCCAGAAGTCATTCACCCAAAAACTAAAAATGGGTCTCTCCATATAATTTTCAGACGTCAACATCGCACCCGGCGTACGAAACTGGTTATAAAGATACGATCCAATGAAAGGCAGCAGTAAAACGAATACCCCGATGACAAGATTGCGGCGACGCCAGATTTTTTGCCGCTTAGTATTCATGGCCACGGTCATTTACGTAAATTCCTTATCCAGCAATGCATCTTGAATATCCAGAAAACTTTGAGACAGACAGAAAGTGCTGATCAACATGCTCATCACGACACTCACTCCGACAACTCTCGCATCACCACACCAAGCGGCAACTTCTCTCCAATTGCCCGTTCTTTCGCCTTTTCCCACATCGGCCAGTTCGCCGGAAATTCGCGGTCCATCAATTGCAGGCTGGCAAAGAGAGTGACGTCTTCCGCGTCTGTTAAACCTTCATTGCGGCCAGCGTCCAGCGCTTCTTTGACTTGCTTCAACCGTGCACCGTGGCAGGTGCTGGCAAACACTTCAGGCGCTTCTTTTTCCAGTTCAGTGGTGAGGCTGTAGGGCAGGGGATCGATCTCCATGTCCGTCCACAGCTTTGCGTCAAGAAAAATAGGCTCGTATCTTCCGGGCTTTTCAAGGTTGAGGCCCTTCAGAGAGTGCCATTGATCTTCTTCTGTGGGCACCCACCATTCTTGCAGTGGGCCAAACAGCCAAGCATGCCAAGACAGATCATCGCGTGCGTACAGCATCGGCAGCACTTCTGGCGCGTAGCTACGGATCATCAGGACTTCGCCAGCTTCATTTTTTGCCAGCAACGCATCACTCAGGTGAGCGGCGAGCTTTTCGGCCGGGCAGTCGGTACGAATCCAACTTGCCATCGCGGTGCAGCCGGTGAAGTGTTCGTGAGCGAGAAAGGCCTCGAATTCCATGTAGCTAACGTCGACGAGCCAAGGGCCGTAGTTGCGCAGTTCGGCGAATTCCGGTTGCACCATCAACGGCCGTCGCGACGGGTCCGCACTGACGAACTGCAATCGAGCGGGGTCCGGCAACAGACCGGTTTCAACGATCGCGAATATCGACTGAGCGTTCTTTTGCGCTTCGCTCCAGGCTTTCGCCGCGTCACTCTTTGTCATCAATTGGCCCCCGATTGCAGGGCAAGTTTTTCGCGCATGGCTTTCTTTAGGCATTCGACGCAGATGCCGGTAGGTGCTTTGAGTTTCGGCGTCACGGCGAGGGACTCCGCCTGCATCATCTGGTTGGCGCGGGTTTGCATCAGACGTCCGGCGTTATCAATGGCTGCGAGCCCCGGGATGAATGGAGCGAGGATCTGAATGCCGGTGCCGGCTCCCGGCCCGCCACCCGAATTCACCTTCACTTCCGCACCGCTGATGGTCACGCCACCGGCGTCGACCTTGACGAAACTCCCGCCAGCCTTGGCGGTCAGCTCCATACCACCCTCAACCACCACTTTCTCACCAGCGTGGTAGTGAATCTCTGTCCCAGCCTCAACAAACTGCGCAGTCCCGACCTTCAGATGCTGCGTCACACCCACCGTCAGGTGATCATCCGCACGCATCTCACTGATACGATCCAGATGCGTAATCCGGTGTTCCTCAACCTTGAACTCGCTCAGCGTATTGGCTTCAACGGTGTCATGTCGTTCGTTGCCGACGCGGATCTTCTGATCGTGCTCAATGTTCTCATCCCAGTCGCGTTGGGCGTGGATGTAGATCTGCTCGGCGCCTTTCTTGTCTTCGATGCGGAATTCGTTGTAGCCCTTGCCGCCCGGTGAGCTCAGGGTCTTGAAGGTGCTGCGGGTCTTGTTTGCCGGCAGGTCGTAGGGGACGACGTTTTCCTTGTGGTACAGGCAACCGGTGACCAGTGGCTGGTCGGGATCGCCTTCGAGGAAGGTGACGAGGACCTCCATGCCGATGCGCGGGATGGCGATGCCGCCATACGCCGCGCCGGCCCAGCCGCTGGCGACGCGCATCCAGCAGGTGGTTTTGTCGTTGGACTGGCCGTCGCGGTCCCAGTGGAATTGCACTTTGATGCGGCCGTATGGGTCGCAGTGGATTTCTTCGCCCGCCGGGCCGGTGACGACGGCGGTCTGGCTGCCGAGGACTTTTGGTTTCGGGTGTTCAAGGGCAGGGCGGTAGTGCGCGTCCCAGGGTGTGGCGAGGAAGCTGTTGCGGTAGCCCTGGTGGAAATCGCTTTTGTTGTCAGTGACGTCGCTGGTGACGTTTTCGCCGAGCACTTGCGGTTGTTTGCCTTCGTGGAAGACTTCCAGCAGCAGCCACAGATCGTTCCACTCGGCGCGCGGGTGTTCGGCGAGCGTGAGGAAATGGCCGCTGGTGAGGGTCGGTTCGTCACCTTTGCCTTCGGCGAGTTTGTAGTCGCTGCGATGGCGTTCGAGGGCGCGGGTGGAGAGGAACTTGCCGCGCTCGCGGGTGGTGAAGCGGCCGGGGTAGTCGTAGTCCTCGAGGTCCGGGGCGAACTCGGTTTTGACCGCGCCTTCGGGGAGGATCTTCGGTTTTTCGAAGTCGTAATCGCGGCGGCTGACGCGGGTGGTGCGGGTTTCCAGGCGCAGGTTGAAGCGTTTGATCACCGGTTTGTCGGCGGCCATGCCGGAGTCTTGCTGGTAGCTCACCGGTTTCAGTTTGCGGAACACGGTCTGGTCGTCGCCGAACACCAGTTTGTGGCCGCTACTGCTGTGCTGGAAGTGGAAGTGAATGCCTTCTTCCTCGCACAGGCGCTGGATGAAATGCAGGTCGGATTCGTCGTACTGCACGCAGTAGTCGCGTTCCGGATACTCGGCGCCGAGCTGGAAGCTGTAGGCGTCGGCGAGGATGCCGCGATCTTCCAGGACCTGAGCGATGATCTTCGGCACGGTCAGTTGCTGGAAAATCTGCTGATCGTGGTTGTGCCGCAGGTAGGCCAGTTGTGGCACCAGGCTGAGGCTGTAACGGGTCAGGGTCTTGCCGGAGTCGCCTTGCTCGATGCGGTAGACCAGACCGTGGATCTTGCCTGCGCCGGTGGCGCCGAAAGTCAGGACGCCGGGCGTGTGCAGCAGCTCTTCGAGTTTGAGGTCGGGGCGGGCGCTGACGAGTTCGAGGTCGAAACGGAACGGTTCGTTGAGGGCTTCGCGACCAGTGAAGCTGAGGACTTGCAGGTCGGCGTTGGCGCCTTCAAGCGTGAGGGTAATGTGGGTTGCGTTGGCGTCCAGCATGCCTTGAATTCCGTCCGTTGAATAAGCAGGTGACGGATGATGGAGGATTAAGCGGCCTCGTTCAAGGCACAAAAGCCGTAGGTCTGGCAGGTTTGCGGTATAGGGAAAACCCTTAGGTGAGGTGTTTCGCCCAATGAAACCGGGCGTTTGCTGCGAATTGGCGTTGATTGCCGGCAACTTTTCCCACGATCCTGGGTTGAAGAATCCTCAGTCAGATTCAGACTAAAGTCGCCTGTAGCCCGTCAAAGCCATCTGCCATCATTGCCGCTCACCCCTGCGTGTTCACTTTCTCCTGGTTCAATCTGACCCGGGACGGGAGCTATTTTTCTGGCTTGTTGCGCGCTTGCGCAAACGCTGCATTGTTGGAGTTTTTCATGCGTCCCCCATTTCCCCTCATCACCCCGCGCCAGTCGTTTGGCTTCGGAGCCGTTGTGCTGTGCGCAGGTTTTACCGCACAGGTTCAGGCCAGCGGATTCCTAGAAGACACCACGGCGAAAATCGAGTCGCGCACGGTGTACTTCAACCGCGATTTCCGTGATGGGCACACCACGAACGATCAGGGCGCGTCCAAGCGTGAAGAGTCGGCACAGGGCTTTATTCTCAACCTGCAATCGGGCTACACCGACGGTACGGTGGGTTTTGGTATTGATGCGCTGGGCATGCTCGGCTTTCAACTCGATTCCAGCCCGGGCCGCAGCAACAGCGGCTTGCTGCCTTCCAGCGGCAACGATCCACGCGGCTCGAAAGGTCAGTACGCGAAAATGGGCCTGACCGCCAAAGTGAAGGTTTCGGACACGGTGCTCAAGTACGGCGCACTGCTGCCGGATCTGCCGCTGCTGAAATACAACGACGGCCGTTTGCTGCCGACCATGTTCAACGGCGCCATGCTCACCTCTAAAGAGCTGAAAGACCTGACCTTCATGGCCGCGCGCCTGGACAAGTACACCGCGCGTGATTCCACCGATTCGCAAGACATCCGCGTTCACTGTAAAAACAAGCGTTATGCGTGCAACACCACCGCCGACCATTTCGACATGTATGGCTTCGACTACAAGATCAACGATCGTCTGACTGCGCAGTATCACTACGCCGAACTGGAAGACATTTATCGTCAGCACTTTGTCGGGCTGTTGGGTAATCAACCGTTAGCTGGCGGTGTACTTAAAGCGGATCTGCGCGTGCTGAAAAGTGCCGACAGCGGCGATGCCAAGGCCGGTTCCATCGATAACCGGGCGTTGAGCGGCATGTTGTCCTATGCGCACAGCGGCCACACGTTCAGCGCCGGTTGGCAGCGCATGAACGGCGACAACTCGATGCCGTACCTCGATGGCAGCAATCCGTATCTGGTCAACTATGTGCAAGTCAATGACTTCGCCGCTGCGCAGGAACGCTCGTGGCAGTTGCGTTATGACTATGACTTCAAGGCCATTGGCATTAATGGTTTGAGCTTCCTGACGCGCTATGTGAACGGTGATCACATCAAGGTGTTGGGCAGTGATCAGGAAGGCAAGGAGTGGGAACGCGACAGCGAGTTGAAGTATGTGATTCAGACGGGCACGTTCAAGGATGTGAGTTTGCGATTGAGGAATGCTACGTATCGCACCAATTATGAGAAGTTTGCCCGGGATGTGGATGAGACACGGTTGATTGTGAGTTATAGCTTTTCGGTGTTGTAGGTCTTGGATGTGTAGTGCTTGATCGGGCGCTATCGCGAGCAGGCTCACTCCTACAGGGGATCTTCAGTGGACGCGGATATCGTGTTCAACATTGATCCATTGTAGGAGTGAGCCTGCTCGCGATGAGGCCCTTGAAGTCACCGTTACAACCAATGCCAGAACCGGCTCCAGAACCCCCGATTCAAATCCTCCTTGCACCCGGCATATTGCCGCGCATACACATCCGAACGATTCTGCACTTTGCGCGCCGTCGGCATCAGCCAGGCTTTGCTCGCGTAAGTCTTGTTGCGAAACCCACCCCAGCCTTCGTGGTAGTTGAGGTACTGGTTATAGGCGTCGTACTTGTAGACGCCGTTGATCGAATAGGTCTTGTCCATGTACCAGCCGACAAAGTCGATGGCGTCGTCGAAGTCTTCGCGGTCGGCCCAGTTGCGGCCGGTGCTTTTCTGGTAGTCGGCCCAGACTTCATCTTTGGCTTGCGCATAACCCGAGGCGGTCGAGACGCGGCCCCACGGGATCACCCACAGCAGGTATTTGCGCGGAGTCTTGGCGTCGTAGCGGTAGCCGGATTCCTGATACATGATCGCGAAGGGCACCTGAATCGGTACGCCCCAGCGTTTTTGCGTGACTTGCGCAGCGTCGTACCAGTCGCTTTTTTCGCGGAAGATTTCGCAGATGTCTTCCGGCGAACGGGGCGGCGAGGTGCCGCACCCGCTCAGTAGCGTTGCCAGTGTCAGTAGTCCAAGCGTCTGCCCGTAATTCAAAAGCCGTTATCCCGTCGTGCGCAAAAAGGCCGACAGTCTACGCGCTCAGCTCAATTGGTGACGATAGGGCAGATCCGGGCCGGTTTTGCTGCAGGTCAGCGCGGCGGCTTGTACGGCGAACCTGAGCATGGCGTCGATCTGCTCGCGAGCGAGTTGCTGCACGCCTTCGACCGAATCCAGACCGTGCTCGGTCAGCCAGGTGATCAGCGCGGCCTGGAAGGTGTCACCGGCGCCAACGGTGTCGGCGATCTGCACCGAGGCCGCCGGCACCGACCAGTTGCCATGGCGGCGGCTGAACACACTGGCGCCGTCGCCACCGCGGGTGAGGAAAACGATCTGGCAGCGATGTTCGAGCCAGCCTTCGATCACCCGCTGCGGGTCCTGTTCGGGGTAGAGCAGGCTCAGGTCTTCGTCGCTGACCTTGATCAGATCGGCCAGTGGCACCAGCGTCGCGATGCGCTCGCGCCACAGGTCGATGTTCGGCTCGGGATTGAGGCGTATGTTCGGATCGAGGGTGATCAGGCGTTTGCCGCTCTCGCGTTGTACCAGGGTCAGCAAGGTGTCACCGATCGGTTGCACCACCAGCGAGAACGAGCCGATGTGCAAGCCGCGAACATCCGCACCCAGCGTCGGCAGATGCGCAAGACTCAACTGCCGATCGGCACAGCCTTCACCACGAAAGCTGTAGTGCGGCGAGCCATTGGCACCGACGGCGACCATGGCCAGCGTGGTCGGCGCGGCGAAATCCACCAGATAGTCCGGGCGCACACCTTCATCTTGCAGCACTTGCTGCAAGCGGCGACCGAGGTAGTCGGTGGACAGCCCGCCAAACAAGGCCGAGTCCACGCCCAGACGGCGCAAACCGACGGCGACGTTGAACGGCGAACCGCCGGCAATCGCCTTGAAATTTACCTTCGAGGCCAGACCGCTGGCGTCGTCTTCACTGAAAAAATCAAACAGGGCTTCGCCACACACCAAATACATAATTGTTTGCTCTTTATAGGGTTGCGACATGCTGTTGATAGCGTTCATAGGCCTGCTGAAACGCCGCGACGTTGGTGGCGATCGGCAGGGTTTCGCTGCTTGAATCGAGTTTCACGCAGCGTTGGCACAGGTCGGCGAGGGTGTCTTCGTGGCCGTTCGACCAGGATTTGCACCACGCCGCTTGAATCGCCGCGCCGAGGGCAGCGGCTTCACTTTGTTCGGTGCAGATCACCGGGGTGTTCATGATGTCGGCGACGATCTGCCGCCACACCGCGCTTTTCGAACCGCCGCCGATCAGGCAAATGCTGCGGCTTTGTAAACCATTCTGGCGGAGCAAATCCAGCCCGTAGCGCAAACCGAAGGTGGTGCCTTCGACGGCGGCGCGGCACAGATTGGCCTGGGTCAGGTTGTCCAGCGTCAAGCCGTGCAGGCTGCCGGTGGCGTGGGGCAGAGCGGGGACGCGTTCACCGTTGAGGAACGGCAGCATGCTCACGCCGTCGGCGCCGATGGGGGCTTGGGCGACGAGGTCGTTGAACTGCTGCAGATCGAGGTCGAACAACTCGCGAATCGCGCCGGTGGCGTTGGTCAGGTTCATGGTGCAGATCAGCGGCAACCAACCGCCACTCGACGAACAGAACGTCGCGACCGAGGCGTCCGGGCTGACTTTCGGCACTTCGGAATAGGCGTACACCGTGCCAGAGGAACCGAGGCTCATGGTGATCGCGCCGGGCTGAATGTTGCCGGTGCCGATGGCGCCCATCATGTTGTCGCCGCCGCCGCTGGAGACCAGCGCATTGGGGTTGATGCCGAGGTGTTCTGCGATGGCCGGGAGGATGGTGCCGACGTTTTGGTGCGCATCGATCAGCTCTGGCAGCGCCGCTTGCAGGCGTCCGCTGGCGTCGATGTCGCGCAGCAGTTGCAAGTCCCATTGGCGCGTGCGCACGTTGAAATAGCCGGTGCCGGAGGCGTCGCCGTACTCACTGCAGGCGCGGCCGGTGAGCCAGAAGTTCAGGTAGTCGTGGGGCAGTAGAATGCGTGCGATGCGCGAAAACACCACGGGGTGTTGTTCTTTGGTCCAGAGCAGTTTAGACACGGTGTAGCCAGGTGCGATAACCACGCCGAGGCGTTCCAGCGAGCCTTTTTCACCGCCCAGATGAGTGAGTAGGCGGTCGTTCTCGGCGCTGGTTTCGGTGTCGCACCAGAGCTTGGCCGGGCGCAGGACTTCACCTTGATCATCGAGCAGGACCAGACCGTGCTGCTGGCCGGAGACGCCGATGCCGAGGATTGACTGGCCGTCGACATTCGCCGCCAGTAATGCGCGGCGGGTGGCGAGGGTGAAGGCGTCCAGCCATTGCTGGGTGTCTTGCTCACGGCGGCCGTTGGCGCCGCTGATCATTGTGTGTGCGGCGGCGCCTTGGCCGAGGACTTGACCGGTGGCGGCGTCGAGGATGATGGCTTTGGTGCCTTGGGTGCCGCAGTCGATGCCTATGAAGAGTTGTTGTTTTGTCATTAGCACTCCAGGACCGCTCGTTCCCACGCTCTGCGTGGGAATGCCTCATTGGACGCTCTGCGTCTGCTATTGGATGGGACGCGGAGCGTCCCGGGCTGCATTCCCACGCAGAGCGTGGGAACGATCAGGCTGCGAGAATCTTTTCCAGCGTTCGTGTCACACCGTCCTCACGCAAGCTATTGCAGCACCACTCAAACGCCGCGACAAACTCCGCCGAACGCGGAATCGCCGTGCCAAAAATCTCTTCGACCGCCAACAACCGCTGAGTCATTAAAGCATCGTCCGCCACCAACGCCTGACAAAACGCCGCGCGCGGATCAGGAATCGAATAGGTGTCGCCATTCTCATCGACACCCTTCAAATACAACGCCCAGGCCGCCACCACCAACGCCGCCCGTTTAGTCTCCTGCCCATCGGCAATCAACCGGTTGATGGTAGGAATGGTGAACTTGGGAAACTTCGACGAACCGTCCGAGCACACCCGCTCCAGCTGATCGGCAATCGCCTGATTGGAAAACCGCGCCACCAAGGTGTTTTTGTAATCGGTCAGATCAATGCCCGGCACCGGCGCCAGTTGCGGGGTCACGTCGAGATCCATATAGGCGCGCATATAGCGCACGAACAGCGGGTCGTTCATGGTCTCGTGCACAAACCGATAACCCTTCAAAAAGCCCAGATACGTCAGCGCCAAGTGGCTGCCGTTGAGCAGTTTGATCTTCATCTCTTCATAGGGCGAAACATCGTCGGTGAATTGCACGCCGACCTTTTCCCAGGCCGGGCGGCCGTTGACGAATTTGTCCTCCAGCACCCACTGCACGAACGGCTCGCAGACCACCGGCCAGGCATCGTCGACGCCATGTTTATCGGCCAGTTGCAGGCGATGTGCGGTGCTGGTCATCGGCGTGATGCGGTCGACCATAGCATTGGGGAAACTGACGTTGGCGTCGATCCAGCTGCACAGGTTGCTATCGCGCAGTGTGGCAAACGCCAGCAGCGCCTTGCGCGTCACGGCGCCGTTGTGCGGCAGGTTATCGCAAGACATCACGGTAAACGCCGGAATGCCCGCCGCCCGGCGTTTTTCCAGGGCTGCACACAAGAAACCGAACACGGTTTTCGGCGCCTCTGGATGCGCCAAGTCATGTTGAATCTGTGGCAGGTGCGCCATGAATTCGCCGTTGCTGTCGTCGATGCAATAACCACCCTCGGTGATGGTCAGTGAGACGATACGAATCTGTGGGTCGGCGAGTTTGTCGATCAGCGCCTGAGCGCCGTCCTCGGCCAGCAGCATGTCGCGAATCGCGCCGATCACGCGGACTTCGGTGTCGTCGCTGTCGCCGAGTTCGAACAGGGTGAACAGGTAATCCTGCTCCTTGAGATCGTCGCGGGCGCGGCGGTCTTCGGCACGCAGGCCGACGCCGCAAATCGCCCAGTCGAGGGCTTCGCCGGTGTTCATCAGCGCATCGGTGTAATACGCCTGATGTGCGCGATGAAAGCCGCCGACGCCGATGTGGGCGATGCCGTGGCGGGTATCGCTGAGGCTGTAGGCCGGCAGTTGTACTTCGGCGGCCAGACGATGGAGATTTTGTTGATTGAGTTTCATCGGGCAAGTCTCTCGAAAATCAGGCCGCAGCACGCAGCGGACGGGTCAACGCGATACCTTCGGCATCGAATAAATGGCACTGAGCCGCATCCAGGTGCAGGCTCAATTGTTCGCCGTAACGGCTGGCCAGATCACCGCGCACGCGCATGGTCAGGGCTTCGCCGGCGTTGGTGGTGACGTGGCAGAAAGTGTCGCTGCCCAAGCGTTCGCTGACGTCAGCGGTGACTTGCAAGGTGCAATCACCGGGTTGCGCCAGTTCCAGATGTTCCGGGCGAATGCCGAGGGTCACGGCGCTGCCGACACTGAGGTTGGCGGCATTAAAGGGCAGGGTGATGCGGGTGCCGGCGTCCAGCGAGACCTCGCAGCTCTGGCCATCGACGCGGGCGATTTTGCCTTTGAGGAAACCCATTTTTGGCGTGCCGAGGAACCCGGCGACGAACAGGTTCGCCGGGTTGTGATACAGGTCCAGCGGCGAGCCGACCTGTTCGATCTTGCCGCCATTGAGTACCACGACCTTGTCGGCCATGGTCATCGCTTCGACCTGATCGTGGGTCACGTAAATCATCGTCGCTTGCAGATCTTTGTGCAGGCGCAGCAGCTCCAGACGCATCTGCACGCGCAGCGCGGCGTCGAGGTTGGACAGCGGTTCGTCGAAGAGGAAGATTTTCGGATTGCGCACGATCGCGCGACCAATCGCCACCCGCTGGCGCTGACCACCGGAGAGCTGTTTCGGTTTGCGCTCAAGCATCGGCCCGAGTTCGAGAATCCGCGCCGCTTCGCCGACTTTTTTCTCGACTTCGGCTTTCGGCACGCCGGCCAGATCGAGGGCGAAGGACATGTTCTTTTTCACGGTCATGTGCGGGTACAGCGCGTAGGTCTGGAACACCATCGCCAGATCGCGCTTGGCCGGGCTGACTTCGGTGATGTCGCGGCCGTCGAGTTCGATGGTGCCGTCGCTGACTTCTTCCAGACCGGCGATCAACCGCAGGAGAGTGGATTTGCCGCAGCCCGACGGGCCGACGAAGACCACGAATTCCTTGTCGTTCACCTCAAGGTCGATGCCTTTGATGATGGAGAAGCCTTCGAAGCCTTTTTGCAGATTCTTGATTTTCAGGTTGGCCATGATGATGGGCCTCCGCAATTTATTATTCAGTTGAATCGAACGCGTTTTTGTAGGAGTGAGCCTGCTCGCGATAGCGGAGTGTCATTCAACAATGATGGCGACTGACACGCCCTCATCGCGAGCAGGCTCACTCCTACAGGGGAATGTGTTGGGTTCGGGATATTCATTTCACGGCGCCAAAGGAGAGGCCGCGCACCAGTTGTTTCTGGCTGATCCAGCCGAAGATCAGAATCGGCGCACAGGCCAGGGTCGAGACCGCCGACAATTTGGCCCAGAACAAACCTTCCGGACTTGAATACGAGGCGATCAACGCAGTCAGTGGCGCGGCTTTCGAGGAGGTCAGGTTCAGCGACCAGAACGCCTCGTTCCAGCACAGAATCAGCGACAGCAATACGGTCGAAGCAAGTCCACCCTTGGCAATCGGCAGCAGCACGCGGACCATTTCCTGCCACAGCGTGGCGCCGTCGAGGCGGGCGGCTTCGAGGATGTCTTTGGGGATGTCCTTGAAGTAGGTGTAAACCATCCAGACCACGATCGGCAGGTTGATCAGCGTGTAGATCACGATCAGCGCGATGCGCGTGTCGAGCAGGCCGAAACTCTTCGCCAGCAGGTAGATCGGCATGAGCACGCCCACCGGCGGCAGCATTTTGGTCGAGAGCATCCACAACAGCGTGCCTTTGGTGCGCTGGGTTTCGTAGAACGCCATCGAGTAAGCGGCGGGCACCGCGATCAGCAGGCACAGGGCCGTGGCACTGAAGGAAATCACCACCGAGTTCCAGGCGAAACTGAAGTAATCGCTGCGCTCATTGATGTGCAGGTAGTTCTCCAGCGTCGGCGTGAAGATGAACTGCGGCGGCGTGGCGAACGCGTCGATTTCGGTTTTGAAACTGGTCATCACCATCCACAAGATCGGGAAGAAAATCACGATCGCGATGGCCCAGGCCAGGGTGCCGAGCAGCAGGCTTTGCAGCCGGCGGGATTGTTGGAGAGTCATGGCAGGCCTCAGGCTTTGTCAGTCAGGTTTTTGCCGATCATCCGCACCAGAATGATCGCGGCGATGTTGGCGATGACCACGGCAATCAAGCCACCCGCCGAAGCCATGCCGACGTCGAACTGCACCA
This sequence comes from Pseudomonas sp. CH61, assembly GCF_059429415.1. Lineage (NCBI taxonomy): Bacteria > Pseudomonadati > Pseudomonadota > Gammaproteobacteria > Pseudomonadales > Pseudomonadaceae > Pseudomonas > Pseudomonas sp. CH61. The sequence goes on from NZ_CM182098.1 coordinate 2,262,395, forward strand.
GCGCCTGGTTGTAGATCAGGTAGGCGAGGTTGGTCGAGGCGTAGCCGGGGCCGCCGTTGGTGGTGGTGAAAATCTCGGCGAACACCGACAGCAGGAAGATCGTTTCGATCATCACCACCACGGCAATCGGTCGCGCCAGATGCGGCAGGGTCAGGTGCCAGAAGATCGCGATCGGCCCCGCACCGTCGAGGCGCGCGGCTTCTTTCTGTTCCTGGTCGAGGGACTGCATCGCCGTCATCAGGATCAGGATCGCGAAGGGCAGCCACTGCCACGAAACAATGATGATGATCGACAGCAGCGGATAGTGCGCGAGCCAGTCCACCGGTTGTGCGCCGAACAGCTTCCAGATGTAAGCGAGGATCCCCGAGACCGGATGGAAGATCAGGTTCTTCCAGATCAGCGCACCGACCGTGGGCATGATGAAGAACGGCGAAATCAGCATGACTCGCACAATGCCGCGACCAAGGAATTCGCTGGCCTCAAGCAACGCGCTGATCAACACGCCCAACACCACACTGATCAGCAACACGCTACCGACCAGCAACAGCGTGTTGGTGGCACCGGGCATGAAGCCCGAGTCGGTGAGGAAATAGCTGAAGTTCTCCAGCCCGACGAATTCGTTTTCACCGGGGTAGAGCAGGTTGTAGCGGATCATCGAGAAGTAGATGGTCATGCCCAGCGGCACGATCATCCACAGCAGCAACAGGGCCACCGAAGGGCTGACCAGAAACCAGCCGGGATTGCGTACGCGGACCTTGCGCGCAGGTGGCGACAGGTCGAGGTGGGCTTTGGCAGTTGAAGTATTCATGGCGATCACAACCGAGTCATACAGACCTATGGAGATCTAATGTAGGAGTGAGCCTGCTCGCGATAGCGGTTTTCCATCCAACACCGTCGGTGACTGATACACCGCTATCGCGAGCAGGCTCACTCCTACAAAAGGCAGGAGCGAGCTGTTGCGGTTACTTGGGATAACCGGCGCGCTTCATCTCGCGTTCAGTGGTTTGCTGCGCAGCAGCCAAGGCTTGATCCACCGTGGTCTGGCCGATCAGCGCCGCCGAGAACAGCTTGCCGACCTGGGTGCCCACGGCCTGGAACTCAGGAATGGTCACCAGTTGAATGCCAATGTACGGCACCGGTTTCAGCGTCGGTTTGCTCGGGTCAGCCACTTTCAACGATTCCAGGGTCACCTTGGCGAACGGCGCCGCGCTCATGTAAGCGTCGCTGTAGGTCGAAGCGCGAGTCCCCGGCGGTACGTTGGCAATGCCGTCAGTCTTGGCCACCAGCTCGCCGTACTCTTTGGACGTTGCCCAGGCGCTGAATTCTTTAGCGGCGTCTTTGGCTTTGGAGCTGGTCGGAATCGCCAGCGCCCACGAATACAACCACGCCGAGCCTTTGTCGGTGACCTGATGCGGTGCGAAGGTGAAACCGACGTGATCGGCAACCTTGCTCTGGGTCTTGTCGGTGACGAACGAACCGGCGACGCTGGCATCGACCCACATTGCGCATTTGCCGCTGTTGAACAGTGCGAGGTTTTCGTTGAAACCGTTGCTGGAAGCGCCCGGCGGGCCGGATTTCTTCATGGTGTCGACGTAGAAGTTCAGCGCGTTTTTCCACTCAGGGCCACTGAATTCCGGTTTCCACTGCTCATCGAACCAGCGTGCGCCGTAAGCATTGGCGACGGTGGTGATCAGCGCCATGTTCTCGCCCCAGCCGGCCTTGCCGCGCAGGCAGATGCCGTACTGCCCCTTGTCCTTGTTGGTGAGTTTTTCGGCGAAGCCGGCGATCTGTTCCCAAGTCGGACGCTCGGGCATGGTCAGCCCGGCATCCTTGAACAGGTCGGTGCGGTAATAGGTGATCGAGCTTTCCGCGTAGAACGGCAAGGCGTACAGCGAACCCTTGACCGACAGGCCTTCACGCACCGACGGGAACACGTCGTCGAGGGCGTAACTGGCCGGCAGATCCTTCATCGGCTCCAGCCAGCCTTTGGCGCCCCACAGTGCGGCTTCGTACATGCCAATGGTCAACACGTCGAACTGACCGCCCTGAGTGGCGATGTCGGTGGTCAGGCGTTGGCGCAGGACGTTTTCTTCCAGCACGACCCAATTGAGCTTGATGTCCGGATGCTCGGTCTCGAAGGTTTTCGAGAGTTTTTGCATGCGGATCATGTCGCTGTTGTTGACGGTGGCGATGGTCAGGGTCTGGGCGCCAAGGCTGACGCTGCTGAGGGTCATGCAGGTGAGGGCAAGCAGAGCTTTTGCAGTGGGTTGCATCGTGCACTCCTTTTCTGCACCCGGTGGGTTACAGAAGGACAGTTATTGTTTTTGTGTCTTCCTGTGCAGGAAGAATGTGCGCTGATTACAGCCTTCAATCGCGGGGCTGACAAATCATCCCTAGCACTTTTGTCGATACTTTTTTGCACTGGGCTTTGACGTGGTGAATGCAGAGAAGGGCGTTTCAGCGCGGAGGTGCTATCGAATGCGTACAGGTTTCTGATGCCGACACAGCCCCTTGTAGGAGTGAGCCTGCTCGCGATAGCGGAATGTCGGCCAACATTTCTGCAAGCTGACCCACCGCTATCGCGAGCAGGCTCACTCCTACAGGGGAATCGGGTTGTCAGTGGTGGTTCTGCTCGGTCAGGCGCTGCACGGCGAGCCGTCGGTAATGCGAGGGCGTCATGCCCTTGAGCTGCTGAAAGCGCCGATTGAAGTTGGAAATATTGTTGAACCCCGATTCAAAGCACACCTCGGTCACCGGTTTATCTCCGTCGGCCAGCAGCTCGCAGGATTTGCTGATGCGCAGGCGATTGACGAACTCGATGAAATTGCGCCCGGTGGCTTGTTTGAACACCCGGCTGAAATAGGTCGGTGTCATGCCCAGATGCTCGGCGACTTCTTCCAGCGAAATATCGCGGGCGTAGTGGCTGAAAATGTAATCGACCGCCCGGTTGGTGCGATCGATATTGTGCTCATCGGCCAGTTGCGGAGTGGTGGCGCCGGACAACAACTGAAAATCATCGCTGGCCGCAAGCAACTCCATCAGGATGAAAAAGTGCCCGAGGCGGGTGATGCCCTTGCTGTCGGCGATTCGCTGCATCAGCGTCATGGCCTGGCGGATGGTGCGCTTGCAGCGAAACTCGATGCCGTACTGCGCGCGTTCCAGCAGGGGCGCCAGGGTTTTCAGTTCGGCAAACACCTGGTGGCCACTCTCGAACAGCTCGTCGGTGAAGTTGACCAGCATGTCGCGCTTCTCAACGACCTCGTCCTCGGCCACCTGGCTGATCCAGTTGTGCGGCAAGTTAGGGCCGGTGAGAAACAGGGTTTCGGGGTAAAAATTGCCGATGTAGTCGCCGATGAACACCTTGCCGGAGCTGGCCACGATCAGGTGCAGCTCGTATTCCTTGTGGAAATGCCAGCGCACCAGCGGGCACGGAAAACCGTGCTGGCGGTAGATGATGGACAAGCCGTTATGGTCATCCATCAACTCGTAAGAAGGGTCGGTCACGCGGGTGGTTCGGGTCATGGCGAGCTACTTTTCTTGTTATCGCCTGCCGATCATGCCTCGTTTCTCGGGGTGTGCGCCAGCTTCACTCAAACGGCCCGTTCGTGAACCATGCTGCGGGACTTATCAACGGCTTTTTCCTGATTGACCCGCTGGCAGAAACGCACAATGTTCGAGTTTTTAATAAAGTCGAAATTGATGATGTTGCACTTTTTTGCCCAGTCGGATTTGTCAGGGTCGAACCATGTGTCGAGATCGTCGAGAATCCGTTGAGGACCGCCAAGGGTAAAACTGGTTGCCGACAGCGACCATGGGTATAACGTGCTTTTGTGGATTTTCAATACTTCTTTGATATAACCCTGCAGGTCGAGCGCACTGACAAGCGGTTTATTGATCCACATATGCTCGATTCTTCCATAAATTCGATAATCCTGTGTTTCCCAGGACATCGGGGCTGCCACCATTATTCTTTGCAATGGACTGGTTGCCTTGAGCTGGCCGAGGGTCATATGCAGATTCCGATTGGGAATCATTCGTTCACCCAGATGTTCCAGTATCAACGCCTGAAACTCGGAATGATCAAAAGGAACCTTGCCATTTCCCAGTTCATGAAAGTCCAGAATGATGAACTCATTGGTGTTTCTTTCATAAAAGCCTTCCAAGTCACGTACAAGTTCTTCGAGCGTACGAGAAGACAGGTAGCCATTGTGGTGAAAACGAAACTTAGCCAGACCTGTCGCCTTGTTATCGACCGTCAGGCGTACATCAAGGGCCCGCGCGCCGCGATTCAGCTGTGAATAGAAGGATACGTCCTGACAGGCGAGCCAATTCTTGCCGGGGATCAGCGCATAACTCGCTTCCCCGTCGCAGCCGGCATTATGTGTGCCTGGCAAGGTCAGTTCAAAAAGCGACAAGTTGTCAATTTGCGGTGTGTCGGCCATCCATTGGGAGGCCTGGAAATTTTCAAGCTGGTTCATGTTATACATCCTGCGATGGATTTAAAATTTATAGGAGGTGGTGCGCGCAGGATGTTTATAACGGTTGCCGGTTAATTGGCAAAGTTGGCTTTTAATGCAATTCGTGTAGAAGTCGTTGCTTATGAATTTTGCACTTGTTGGCTGCTGTTGTTTTTTGCTTCAATCCATTGCGACATATATTGAGTGCTTTTATGGGCGTGATGGCGAAGCATGCTGCCCGTGAAGTTTTTCGCTCTAAGGCTATGCAGGTGTTGTTGGCAATAACGCAGTTTCTCTATCAACGCCAAACCATGTGCTGACTGTGGGTAGCGTTGTTTCAATAGCGTATATCCTGCCAGACGGGCTTCCTGCCAACGTGCCTCGTCGTTATAAAGCGCCACGGCATTGTTGGCGAACTCGACGGCGCTGCTCGTAACTGCACCGGGCCACGCGTGATCGCCATGCATGGCCTCGGCACCCACCGGTGTCGTGACGCTGGGCGTGCCACACAGCATGGCATCAATCAGTTTGCCCTTGATCCCGGCACCAAAGCGCAAAGGCGCCAGGCAGACCCGTGCGGCAGACATGACCTGCAACGCATCTTCGGCCCAGTTCATGATGTGGAAGCCTTCACTGGCGTTATGCAGTGCGGTGGCTTTCGGCGGCGTATACGCGCCGTAGATGTGCAGTTGGGCCCGGGGCAATTGCTCGCGAATCAGCGGCCAGATCGTGGTTTTCATCCACAGCACGGCATCCCAGTTGGGCGCATGACGGAAGTTGCCGATGCTCAAGAAGTTCGCCCTGTCTGCAAATATGGCAGGTGCGGCCGCAGGCGGATCGATCATCAACGGGCACCAGTGCAGCAACTGTCGAGGCAAGCCGAACTGCTCGATCAGCAGTTCGATTTCCACTTCCGAGATCATCAGGTTCAGATCGCAACGGTACAGTGCGGCAATTTCGCGCTTGGCCAGATCGGTTTCGGCCATCAGTCCGAATTCATCGCGCAGGTCTGGGGCGAATACATCACTGAAATCATTCTGGTCAGGATTGACCTTGAGGCGCGACTTGAGTCGTTGATGACGCGCATGCCGCAGGCTTTGCAGGTCGGAAGTCTCCAGCACGCGCAGCGCCTGAGGACAGTGCTTTTCAACCCGCCAGCCGAATTGTTCCTCCATCATGAACTGGTCGAACAGCACGATGTCCGGGGCCAGTTCGCTGATGAATTGATCGAAGCTGCTGTTGTTGAGTTCGATCGGCACCTCGCGGATCCCCAACGCCGTCAGGTCGGCCTTGTGCTCGCCTGGACCGGCCGGGCTGCTGAACGTGATCTGCCAGCCTTGCTGCAAAAACGTTTCAAGGATCTGCATGACATGCCCGCTGGCAGCCGAAGAGCGTGGTTCCGGCCAGACGTAGCCAATAACCAGGACTTTGGTGGAGGGGGCTTGGTTCATGCGCGGGTATTCCTTGAGGCGGGCTGTGGCAAAAAAAGGCGCGCAATTAAACCACAGGTCGCCCGGTACTCAGGTGTTCTGGTCGAGAACAGCCTTGACCTTGTCGCGCAGTTGATCGATCGAGAACGGCTTGCCGATAACGTGCATGCCCGCCGGAACATCAATCGATTCTGCGTAACCACTGGCGAACAGGATCGGCAGGGCGGGGCGCAGTTTGCGTGCTTCGGTGGCCAGTTCGCGGCCATCCATGCCCGGCAGGCCGACGTCGGTCATCATCAGGTCAATGTGTTTATTAGCGTCCTGGAGAACCTCCAGAGCCTGTTCGCCACCGTCAGCTTCGAGCACCTTGAACTCCAGCTCCTCGAGCACATCGACAATCAGCATGCGCACGATGTTGTCGTCTTCTACGACCAGGATGGTGGATGGGGTGGCAGACATATTAAGGCTCTCGAAAGTCAGTTCAGGGTCGCCGGTCGATCAAAAGTGCCGGGCTCTTGCATCAGTAAGTGGCGCAGTGCCACAAGTTCCCCGCCGGAGACAAAAAAGCATAGCCGCAGATGGGGCCGCAAGGATAACTGTTCGGGGGCGCGAACATGCCGGTGAGCGTAGGAATTTGCTGCGAAAGGTGTGAGAAAAATGGATCCACGCGGTCGTTTTGGGGCAAACTGCCTGTTTTTCAACAGTTCGACAAGGCTGCCCCATGTCCTCTCCGTCTACGGTTGATGAGCAACGGTTTCGCAAACTCCTGAGTCGCAACATCAGTCTGCCTTTGGGCGTCGGTGTGCTCAGTGCCGTGTTCTTCGTCTCGCTGATCACTTATCTGCTGTCGGTGATCCAGTGGGTGGAGCACACCGACCGGGTGATCAATAACGCCAACGAAGCGGTGAAACTTACCGTGGACCTGGAAACCGGCATGCGTGGTTTTCTGCTCAGCGGTGACGAGCACTTCCTCGATCCGTATGAAACGGCCAAGCCACGCATCGCCGTGGCGCTCAACACCTTGCTTGAATTGACCGCCGACAACCCGGTACAAACCGATCGCTTGCGCCGTCTGCAAGCCTTGCAGATCGAGTGGGCCAATTACGCACAGTCGATGATTGATCTGCAGCGTTCCAGCGGCGATTACCGGGGCGCGGTGAAGGCCGGACGCGGCAAGCGCCTGACGGACGAAATCCGCAAGCAATTCGAAGATGTCATCGAGACCGAACAGGTTTTGCGCACCACGCGCAATGAAGACGTGCGCCGCACGACGATCTGGAGCATCAGCCTGTACCTGCTGTTCATTGCCGGTATCAGTGGCTTGCTGGCCTATATCGGCCGTCGCGATCTGGTCAATCTGTCGACCAACTACAGCGCCAACATGGCCGCACAGCAAGCCAGCGCCGAGCGCCTGGAGCAACAGGCGTGGTTGCGCAATGGTCAGACCGAACTGGCCGAGCAAGTGCTGGGGCAACTGACGCTGAATCTGTTGGGACGCAATATTCTGCAGTTCTGCGCGCAATACCTCGGCACCGCCGTGGCCGCGCTGTATGTGCGTGAAGAGCACGGTGGCCTCAAGCGCGTGGCCACTTACGGTTTCTCCCGCGAGCAGGAAGAGCAGGACCAGTCGATCTACAGCGGCGAAGGCATCGTTGGCCAAGTGGCGCAGCAGGCGCGGCTGATTCGTCTGGATTCGGTGCCGTCGGACTACTTCAAAGTCAGTTCAGGGCTGGGCGAAGGCTTGCCGCACAGTGTGCTGGTGGTGCCGACCAGCGATGACGATCGGGTCAATGGCGTGATCGAACTGGGTTTCCTGCGTCCGCTCAATGAACGCGATATCGAACTGCTGGAGCTGATTGCCGGCAACATCGGCACCTCCATCGAAGCGGCGCGCTACCGTCAGCGTTTGCAGGAAGTGCTGGCCGAAACCCAGCAGCTCAACGAAGAGTTGCAGGTGCAGCAGGAAGAGCTGAAAACCGCCAACGAAGAGCTGGAGGAGCAATCGCGGATTCTCAAGGAATCCCAAGCGCATCTGGAAACCCAGCAAGTCGAACTGGAACAGACCAACGAGCAGCTTGCCGAGCAGGCGCAGACTTTGGCCGAGCAGCGCGACGCCATGGACCTGAAGAACAGCGAACTCAATCAGGCTCAGGTACAGCTCGAAGAACGCGCCGAAGAGTTGCAGCGTTCGAGCAAGTACAAGTCCGAATTCCTCGCCAACATGTCCCACGAACTGCGCACGCCGCTGAACAGTTCGCTGATTCTGGCCAAGTTGCTGGCGGAGAACCCGCAGGACAACCTCAGCGCCGAGCAGGTCAAGTTTGCCGAGTCGATCTATTCTGCCGGCAACGATCTGCTCAACCTGATCAACGACATTCTGGACATCTCCAAGGTCGAGGCGGGCAAGCTCGAAGTGATTCCCGAGAACACTAGCGTCGCGCGCCTGGCCGAGGGCCTGCGCAATGTGTTCGAGCCGCTGGCGGCAGACAAGCAGCTGACCTTCAGTGTCGATTTGCAGCCAGGCACGCCGGCCATGTTGTTCACCGACCGCCAGCGTCTGGAGCAGGTGATCAAGAACCTGCTGTCCAACGCCGTGAAATTCACCGAGAAGGGCACCGTCAGCCTGACCATCGCTGGCCAGCCGGATGATCGGATTGCGTTCATTGTGCGTGATTCGGGTATCGGCATTGCCGCCGATCAGCAGGAGAGTATTTTCGAAGCGTTCCGCCAGGCCGACGGCACCACCAACCGCAAATACGGCGGCACTGGTCTGGGCCTTTCGATTTCGCGGGATCTGGCGAACTTGCTCGGCGGTTCGATCAGCGTCAGCAGCGCGCCGGGGCAGGGCAGTGTGTTCACACTGGTGTTGCCGCAGCAGTTCGACGAGTCCAGCGACGTACCGTTCGCACCGTTGACCTTTACTCCGCCAGCGGCGGTGGCCAGCGCGCCATTGGCGCCGGTGGTTTCGCCGTTGGCGCCGGTGCATATTCCGCGCTTCGCCGACGACCGCGACAAGGCACCGTTTGCCACGCGTTGCATTCTTGTGGTGGAAGATGAGCCGAACTTTGCGCACATCCTCTACGATCTGGCGCATGAACTCGGTTATCAGTGTCTCGTGGCCCACGGCGCCGACGAGGGTTATGACCTGGCGAAAGAGTTTGTGCCGGACGCGATCCTGCTCGACATGCGCCTGCCGGATCACTCTGGCCTCACCGTGTTGCAGCGCCTGAAAGAGCACGCTGAAACCCGCCACATCCCGGTGCATGTGATTTCCGTCGAAGACCGTGTCGAAGCGGCCATGCACATGGGCGCGATCGGTTACGCGGTCAAGCCGACCACCCGCGAAGAGCTGAAGGACGTGTTCGCCCGCCTCGAAGCCAAGCTGACCCAGAAGGTCAAACGCGTGCTGTTGGTCGAGGACGACGATCTGCAGCGCGAAAGCATCGCGCGACTGATTGGCGACGAAGACATCGAAATCACCGCCGTTGGCCTCGCGCAGGATGCTTTGGAGCTACTGCGCACGACGATCTACGACTGCATGGTTATCGATTTGAAGCTGCCGGACATGCTCGGCAACGACCTGCTAAAGCGCATGTCCACAGAGGATATCTGCTCGTTCCCGCCGGTCATCGTCTACACCGGGCGCAACCTGACCCGCGATGAAGAAGCCGAACTGCGCAAGTATTCGCGCTCGATCATCATCAAGGGCGCACGTTCGCCGGAGCGTTTGCTGGACGAGGTCACACTCTTTCTGCACAAAGTCGAATCGCAGTTGTCCCATGAACGGCAGAAGATGCTCAAGACCGCGCGCAGCCGTGACAAGGTCTTCGAGGGTCGCAAGGTGCTGCTGGTGGACGACGATGTGCGTAACATTTTCGCCCTCACCAGCGCTCTGGAGACCAAAGGTGCAGTCGTGGTCATCGGCCGGAACGGGCGTGAGGCGATTGAAAGACTCAATGAAGTCGAGGACATCGATCTGGTGTTGATGGACGTGATGATGCCGGAAATGGACGGTTTCGAAGCCACCATTGAAATCCGCAAGGATCCGCGCTGGCGCAAGCTGCCGATCATCGCGGTGACGGCCAAGGCCATGAAGGACGATCAGGAGCGCTGCCTGCAGGCGGGCGCCAATGATTACCTGGCCAAGCCCATCGACCTGGATCGGCTGTTCTCGCTGATTCGCGTGTGGTTACCGAAGATGGAACGCATTTAGTGGAAAGCAGTACGCCAGCCGAACGAAACAGTGAAATCGAACTGCGCTTGTTGATCGAGGCGATTTACCTCAAGTACAGCTACGATTTTCGCGATTACTCCGGCGCTTCGATCAAGCGCCGGGTGCAGCACGCGCTGAGCCAGTTCGAGTGCGCGACCATTTCCGCATTGCAGGAAAAGGTTCTGCACGATCCGACGGCGTTCATGCAGTTGCTGCAATTGCTGACGATCCCGGTCAGCGAAATGTTTCGTGACCCGTCGCACTTCCTCGCCATTCGCCGGGAAGTGGTGCCGCTGCTGCGCACCTATCCGTCGATCAAGATCTGGATCGCCGGGTGCAGCACGGGCGAGGAGGTCTATTCGATGGCGATTCTGCTGCGCGAAGAAGGCCTGCTCGATCGCACGATCATCTATGCCACCGACATCAACCCGCGCTCGCTGGACAAGGCCAAGCAGGGGATTTTCTCGATGGAGAATGTTCGCGCGTACACCGCCAACTATCAGCAGGCCGGTGGTCAGCGATCGTTTGCCGACTACTACACGGCAGCGTACGGTTACGCGATTTTCGACAAGAGCCTGTGCGAAAACGTGACCTTCGCCGACCACAGTCTGGCGACCGACAGTGTGTTCTCCGAAACCCAGTTGATTTCCTGCCGCAACGTGCTGATCTACTTCAACAAGAAGCTGCAGGATCGGGCGTTTGGCTTGTTCCATGAATCGCTTTGCCATCGTGGTTTTCTGGTGCTCGGCAGCAAAGAGACGCTGGATTTTTCCAGCTATGCCAACCAGTTCGAGCCGCTGGTGAAACAAGAACGGATCTACCGCAAAACATGAACGAGGCCGTGGCTTTACCTCGCGTCGAGGCGATTGTGGTCGGTGCTTCCGCCGGTGGCGTTGAGGCGCTGCTGAGCTTGCTCGGGCCGCTGCGTCAAGGCTTCGTGCTGCCGATCATTGTCGTGCTGCACCTGCCCGAAGAGCGCCGCAGCCAATTGGCTGAGGTGTTTGCCCGGCGCCTGATGCTGCCGGTGGAAGAGGCGACGGACAAGCAGGACATAGCTCCCGGGACGGTTTATTTCGCTACACCGGGTTATCACCTGTCGGTGGAGCAGGATCGCAGCCTGTCGCTGAGTCTTGAGGACCGCGTGCATTATTCCCGACCTTCGATCGACTACCTGTTTGAATCGGCCGCCGACGCGTACGGTTCATCACTGGCCGCTGTCCTGCTGACCGGCGCCAATCACGATGGCGCGCGCGGGCTGGCGCAGGTCAAACGCTGTGGCGGATTGACCATTGTCCAGGATCCCGAAGAGGCGCAAGTCGCCACCATGCCCCAGGCTGCACTGAACATTCAGCAGCCGGATCATGTCCTACCCATTCACGGCATCGGCCGTCTGCTTGTCGAGCTGGAACGAATCGCATGCTGAGTAATATCCAAGCCAAACTGCTGATCGTCGACGATCTGCCGGAGAACCTGCTGGCACTCGAAGCGCTGATCAAGCGTGAAGACCGTACCGTCTATAAAGCGTTGTCGGCGGACGAAGCGCTGTCGCTGCTGCTGCAACACGAGTTCGCCATGGCCATCCTCGACGTGCAGATGCCGGGCATGAACGGCTTCGAGCTCGCCGAGTTGATGCGCGGCACCGAGAAAACCAAGAACATCCCGATCATTTTCGTCAGCGCCGCCGGCCGTGAACTCAATTATGCGTTCAAGGGTTACGAGAGCGGGGCGGTGGACTTTCTGCACAAACCGCTGGATATCCATGCGGTGAAGAGCAAGGTCAATGTCTTCGTCGATCTGTACCGCCAGAGCAAGGCGATGAAGCAACAGCTCGAAGCGCTGGAACAGGCTCGACGCGAGCAGGAAGCGCTGCTGCAACAACTGCAGAGCACTCAGCTGGAATTGGAGCAGGCAGTGCGCATGCGCGACGACTTCATGTCCATCGTCGCTCACGAAGTGCGTACGCCGCTCAACGGCCTGATCCTCGAAACCCAGTTGCGCAAAATGCACCTGGCCCGTGACAACGCGGCGGCGTTCACCCTCGACAAGATGCACGCCATGGTCGACCGCGATGAGCGGCAGATCAAAAGCCTGATCCGCCTGATCGAAGACATGCTCGACGTTTCACGCATTCGTACCGGCAAGTTGTCGATCCGCCCGAGTCGTTTCGATCTGGTGCAACTGGTGAGCAACCTGCTGCAAAACTTCGCGGCACAGATCGAAGCCGCTGAAACCGAAGTGTCGTTCACCGCGCCAGCGCCGGTGGAAGGTAACTGGGATGAGTTCCGCATCGAGCAAGTGGTGACCAACTTGCTGACCAACGCCCTGCGCTACGGCGGTCGCAGCCCGATTCAGGTGCGGGTTTACCGTGAAGGTAATGAGGCTCGGGTCGAGGTGCAGGACCGTGGCATCGGCATCAGCCAAGAGAACCAGAAGCGTATTTTCCAACAGTTCGAACGGGTTTCCGCCAAGACGGTAGTGGCCGGGCTCGGGCTGGGTCTGTTCATTTCCGAACAGATCATCGCCGCCCATGGCGGCTCCATCGTCGTCGAGAGTGAAATCAACGAAGGCGCCCTGTTTCGCGTTTGTCTGCCAATTCAGGAAAACGGCACATCCGACGCAACCTCTGATTGACCGTACGGTCGTATCAGCAGCTATTGACCGAACAAAGGCTTCCCATGAGCGTAGATGCACAAGATGTAGTACTCGTCGTCGAGGACGAACCGGTTATCTTGATGGTCCTGACGGATTACTTGTCAGGGCAGGGGTATCGCGTGTTGCAGGCGGAAAATGGCGAGCAGGCGTTCGAGATTCTTGCGAGCAAGCCGCATCTGGACATGTTGATCACCGATTTCCGTCTGCCGGGCGGGATCTCCGGCGTGCAGATCGCTGAACCGGCGGTGAAATTACGCCCGGACCTGAAGGTGATTTTTATCAGCGGTTATCCGCAGGAAATCCGCGAAACGGGCAGCCCGATCACGCGCAAGGCGCCGATCCTGGAAAAGCCGTTCGACCTGGATGTGTTGCAGGAAAAGATTCAGGAATTGCTCGCCTGATATCTGTGTAGGAGCTGCCGCAGGCTCGGGCCGCGATCGGACGATCTTTTGATGTTTATCGTTAAAAGCAAGATCAAAAGATCGCAGCCTGCGGCAGCTCCTACAGTTTCAGCGTTTCAGCTTTTGATCATCTCCCGCACCTTGGCGGTCAACAGGTCAAAAGTGAACGGTTTGGTGATCATCTGCATCCCCGAATCGAGGAAGCCGCCACGCACCGCCGCGTGCTCGGCGTATCCGGTGATAAACAACACCTTCAGACCTGGCCGATATTGACGGCCGACTTCCGCCAGTTGCCGGCCGTTCATGCCCGGCAGGCCGACATCGCTGATCAGCAGATCAATGCGCTGCGTCGAGTTCAGAATCGGCACGGCGCTGTCGGCATCCCAGGCTTCGACAAAGGCATAACCCAGCTCACCAAGTACCGCGCAAACCAGCACGCGCACGGCCGGGTCGTCTTCGACGATCAGCACGGTTTCGCCGTCCAGTGCATCCGGCAGTTGTTGAACATCGGGGGCAGGGCTAGCCAGTTCTTCGCCGCGAAAACGTGGCAGGTAGAGCCTGACTGTGGTGCCCTCATCGATTTCGCTGTCGATCGAGACATGCCCGCGTGACTGCTTGCTGAAACCGTAGATCATCGACAGACCCAGCCCCGTGCCCTGGCCGATCGGTTTGGTGGTGAAGAAAGGATCGAACGCACGGTTGATGACACTTTGCGGCATGCCGCTGCCGTTGTCGGTGACACTGAGCATCACGTAATCACCGGGTTCGAGGTTGCTGTAGGCTTCAGTGAATTCGCGTTTGAGTACTTGATTGCTGGTCTCGACCACCAGTTTGCCGCCGTCAGGCATGGCGTCGCGGGCATTGATCACCAGGTTGAGCAGGGCGCTTTCCAGTTGATTCGGATCGGCCTCGGCCACCCATAATTTGTCGTTGAGGCGCATGTCCAGCTGAATGCTTTCGTTGAGGCTGCGTTGCAGCAGCTCACCCATTGACAGCACCAGCGTGTTCATCTGCACGGCTTTGGAATCGAGCGACTGGCGGCGCGAAAACGCCAGCAGACGATGGGTCAGACCGGCGGCGCGATTGGCCGAGGTCACGCCCAGATCAATCAGGCTGTCGAGGTCATCCGTACGCCCACGGGCCAGACGTCGACGCAGCAACTCAAGGCTGCCGATGATGCCGGTGAGCATGTTGTTGAAGTCGTGGGCGATGCCGCCGGTGAGTTGGCCGACCGCTTCCATTTTCTGCGACTGACGCAGTGCTTCTTCGTTGTGGCGCAGTTGCGCGGTACGCTCCTCGACCTGTTGCTCGAGGGTTTCCAGGGTCGATTGCAGGCGCCGTTCACTTTCGCTCAAGTCGATCAGCCGGTCGCGGGCCTCGTACTGTCGTCGTCGGCCGCGCAACGCGGCAGAAACCATACTGACCAGTGTCGCCGGATGAAACGGTCGCTCAAGGAATGTCACGTTACCCAGCAGATCGCTCAGGCGCGAGGAGGGGCCTTGTTCCTGACCGCCGTGATGGGTCAACAGCACAATCGGCAGGTCCGACCACGCAGGTTGCTGTTCCAGATACAGGAACAGCGCTTCCAGTTCCGGCCCGCGCAAGGCTTCGGCGGCGACCAGCACCAGCCCGGCACCCAGTTCCAGTTCCGTACACAGCGAACCCAGACCGGGCGTGACCAGCCCGCCGTAACCGGCCTCGTTGAGGATCATCAGCGCAATCTGGCTGTCGCGACCCACGGGCGCCAGAATCAGCGCCCGTTCAGCCAGCGGCACCTGGACCGTCACAAGCTTTCTTCCCGAAGCAACGGATTACTCGCACCGAGGTAGGTGGGGACGCCACGCAGTACGCCCTGAAAGGCCTCCAGCGGTTCGCCGATGGTCATGCCTTGCGTGGAAATGCGGTATTCACGAATGGTCGATTCGTGGCTGCCGGTGCGTTTCTTGATGATCGAGATCGCGCGGCGGACTTTGCCCAGTGCTTCGAAGTAGCGCAACAGAATCACCGTGTCAGCCAGATAAGTAATGTCGACCGGCGCTTGCATGTCGCCAACCAGACCATGTTGGGCAACGGTCATGAAGGTCGCCGCACCTTTGCGGTTCAGGTACAGCAACAGTTCGTGCATGTGTAGCACCAGCGCGTTTTCTTCCGGCATTGCCGCCTGATAGCCGTTGATGCTATCGATGACCACGGTTTTGATTTGACCTTCATCGACGCAGCGCCGCACGCGATGAGAGAACTCGCCCGGCGACAGTTCGGCAGCGTCGACCTGTTCGATCAACAGATTACCGGTGGCTTGCAGCGCCTTGAGGTCGATGCCGATGTTTTTCATGCGTTCGAACAGCAGGCCGAGTTCTTCATCGAAGATAAACAGCGCGGCTTTTTCCCCGCGTAGTACCGCAGCGGCGGCGAAGATCATCGAGATCAGCGATTTACCGGTACCGGCAGGGCCGAGAATCAGCGTACTGGAGCCGGTTTCGATGCCGCCGCCGAGCAGGGCGTCCATTTCCGGGATGCCGCTGGACAGCTGCAAACGCGCATAGTCGCCGCGATGTTCAGCCGCCACTAGCCGTGGGAACACATGCACGCCATCGCCCATGATGGTGAAGTCATGGAAACCACCGCGATACTTCTGGCCACGGTACTTGACCACCCGCACGCGTCGGCGCTCGGCGCCGTAGTTGGGTGTCAGTTCTTCAAGACGAATCACCCCGTGGGCCACGCTGTGCACGGTTTTGTCGAGGGACTCGGTGGTCAGGTCGTCGAGCAGCAGTACGGTCGCGTTGTAGCGCACGAAGTAATGTTTGATGGCCAGAATCTGCCGGCGATAACGCAAAGAGCTTTGCGCCAGCAAACGAATCTCCGACAGGCTGTCGAGGACCACACGCGTAGGCTTGAAGCGTTCGACCGCTTCGAAAATCTGCTTGGTGGCTTCGCCCAGCTCCAGGTCGGAGGAGTACAGCAGGCTCTGCTGGTGTTCAGCATTGAGCAGGCTCTCCGGGGGCGTCAGCTCGAAGATCTTGATGTTGTCATCCAGCGTCCAGCCGTGGGACAACGCCCCTTGCCTTAATTCGCGCTCGGTTTCCGAGAGCGTGATGTACAACGAGCGCTCGCCGGCTTTCGCGCCGGCCAAGAGAAAATGCAAAGCGACCGTGGTTTTGCCGGTACCGGGTTCACCCTCCAGCAAAAAAACATGACCGCGAGACAGACCACCGGCGAGGATGTCATCCAGACCCACAATGCCGGTAGCGGCTTTCGCACTGATCAACTCGTTAGAAGTAGACAAAAAATGCCCTCTCATGACTAAGGGAAGCGAGGCCGCCAACTTATCGAGCAGCCTGAATAACTTGACCTTGCGCCGTGATGGCAGTTCCGAAATTCCTTGCCAAATGTGTCGATTGAACGGTCAACAGTGGCTCAGAGACCCTGCTGCAAGGCCGGATCATCCGGGTTGAGCTGTTCCAGCTGCGCCAACAGAATCTGCACGTTCTGCAATTGGCCGCTTTCTTTCCAGTAGTTGATCAGCAACACCCGCGCCTTGCGGTCAGCGGGGTGGCGCTGAACGATTTCCTGCAACTGGTTTTGCGCCGCTTCCAGTTCTTCGGCGCTGTGCAGGGTGGTGGCGAGGTCGTAGCGGTAATCCTTGTTATCGGGCTCCAGCTCGACGGCTTTGGACAAACCGAGCAGGGCGTATTCGCGCTGATCGTGGTGCAACAGCCAAAGACCCAAGGCGTGTTGCAGGTAGGCAGAATCAGGTTGCGCTTTGAGCTGTTTGACCAGCAGTTGCCGAGCAGCGTCGGTTTGGCCCTGGCGGTCGAGGACATCGATCTGCATCACCAGCGCCTGCAGATTGCCGGGCTCCAGACGCAGGGTATTGTCGAGCGCGATCTGTGCTTCCTTTAGTTCGGCGTTGTGAATGTGCAGGCGGGCCAGTTGTGCGTAGTTCGTGGCGCTTTCCGGCTGCGCCTTGAGCGTTTGTTCCCAGCCGTCGATCGCTTGTTGCAACGGCGCGAAATACAGACCCAGTTCATCCGGCGTCAAGCCGAGCAGGGCGTTGATCGCGGCAAAGCGCACGGTTTGGTCGTCATCCTCGAGCATCGGCCCGAGCAACAGGCTGCGTTGCCCGCCCGGCACCAGTCCCACCACGCTTTTGATCGCCGCCAGCCGCACGGCGGGGGCTTCGTTCTGCAGGTCGGTGTCGGCCAGTTTCAATGCTTGCGGGCTCGGGTAATTGGCCAGCTCACCGTGCAGCCACACGCGGCGTTTGACCGAAATGTCCGGGCGGCCCAGTTGCTGATACAACTGACGCGCCGCGCCCGGTTGACCCTTGCGGGCAGCATCGAGCGCTTCGCTATAACCGTGCTTGATTGCATCGGGTATGACCGGAACGGTGCTGCGCACCGACAGCCAGGCCACGACGACGACAAGCACAAGGCCCAGGCTGATAAGCAGGTAGCGGCGAGACTGAGGCATGCAGGTTTCCGAAACTGGCGTTCTTGAGCAGAGCGGCAAGCTTCGGTCAGCGCGGGCCACGAGTCAAACCCTGTGGATGCGAATCGCCCTACAAGCTGCGTCGACTCAGTTACCCGTCAGGCTTTCGATGCAGTGTCTACGCTTGCAGAAGTCGCTTTGATGAGTGTGCCCATGCAAGCCCTGTTCAATTATTTCCGAGCCGTGATCCACCCCGGTCAGGCCGCCTTGCTGTTTGCCCTGCGAACCATTGTGGCGGGCTTGCTGACGCTGTACCTGGCGTTCTTGTTCGATCTCGATCAGCCGAAGTGGTCGATCATGGCAGTGGTCATTGTCAGCCAGCCGTTGGCCGGGATGGCGCTGGCACGCAGCTTCGGTCAGGTGATCGGCACGACCCTCGGGGCGGCGGTGGCGGTATTGATCATGGCGATCTTTCCTCAGGCACCGCTGCCATTCATTACCACCCTGGCCCTTTGGCTGGCGCTGTGCACGGCAGGCGGCACGTTGCTGCGCTACACCAGCTCGCAAGCCTTTGTGCTCAGTGGTTATACCGCTGTAGTCGTGGCGTTGCTGGCGATTCCGGATCAGGACGGCACCTTTTTACTGGCGGTTACCCGCGTCACCGAAACCTTGCTGGCCGTGGCCTGCGTATGCGTGGTCAGCCTGTTGACGGCACGCCCGCAAGCGGTGGCCAAGGGTTATTTCGCCAAAGTCGATCAAGTCATCAAACTGGCCGCCAGTCACGCTGCGGCGGTCCTTCGCACGGAAGAAAGCGAGGCCGATTTCCAGCGTCGGCAAATGCAATTGCTCGGTGAGATCAGTGCCCTCGAAGGACTGCGCCGGCACTTGTATTTCGATGCGCCACGGTTGCGCAGCGCCAACCATCTGGTACTGCTGTTGGGCAACCAGTTGATGTTGTTGACCTCGCGATTGACCGCGCTACGCCATCAGCGCGAACTGCTCACTGAGCGCTGGGAGGGTGATCTGCCATTGGACATCCAGCGACTGCGTGCGGACGAACTGGCGCTCTTTGACCAGTTGGCCGAGCAGGGGCGATCGCTGCCCGAGCCCACACGTCACCGGTTTATCACGCTGCAGCAACAGTTCGAGGCGCTCGCTTATCAGGCCGAACAACTGACTGAAGACATGAGCGCCACATTGCGTTCACTGGCCTGGGCGTTGCGCTGGGAGCAGGCGCGGCTGTTGCAGCAACTGGAACAGATCCTCGAATTGAGCGATGCCATTCAGGAAGGGCGCGAGGCCAGTTGCCTCTATCGCGGTCAGGTCAGCCCGCTGCATCTGGATTTCACCCTGGCGTCGATGAACGCGATTCGTGCCTTCACCGCGTTGCTGGTAGCCGGGTTGATCTGGATCGAAACCGCCTGGGACGGCGCACGGGGCGGGATGATTCTGGTGGGAATTCTCTGTTCGCTGATGGCGACGTTTCCGCGTCCACTCATGGCCGCACAGAGTTATGCACGAGGCTTGGGCCTGGCGCTGGTGGTCTCGGCGTTCTATCAATTCATGCTGGTGCCGGCGATCAGTGATTTCGAGCTGTTGGCATTGCTGCTGGCGCCGCTGCTGTATGTGATCGCAATCGGTCTGGCCAGTCCGGCGACGGCGGGCATCGGCATGGGGTTGGGGTTGTCGAGTTTCCTCATGATCGGCCCGCAGAATGTCGGGACCGGGCAGAACACGGCGATTCAATGGTTCGAATTTGCCGGCGCCTACGTCAGTGCGGCCATGCTTGCCCTGATCGTTTACGCGTGGATTTTCCCGTTTCGCCCAGCGTGGCGCCTTCGCCGCTTGTACAACGAAGCGCGCGAGCAGGTGTATGCACTGAGCAAAACCCCGGCGACCGATGAACAACAGTTTGCCTTTGAAAGCCGCATGGTCGATCGCCTGACCAGCATGCTCGGCCTGCTGCCAGCGGTGAACAACCGGGCCATGCAGCAACTCTATGAAATCAGCCTCGCTTGCGTGGCACTCGGTGTGGCAATGCACCAGTTGCGGCAGCAGGCACACAACAATGCGCTGCTGACAGAAGCCTTTACTCAGCGTCTGGCATCGGCCGTGCGCAAGACCGGGCGCTTTGTCGCCGGGCGGCAGGATGTCGAACTGGCGCCATTGATGACCACGCTGCATACATTGGGCGATGAACTGGATGAACTGCACGTCGCCAGCCATGAGCATGTCTGGTCGCTGTTTCGTATGCGTGTGGCCCTGTTGATCGTCGTGTCATTTCTACAACGCCACGGTGACGCTATCCAGCACTCTGTTCCGGAAGGAGAAGCAGCCCTTGCCCATTGATTTCGAGATTGGCGGTGTCTACCTGCCGCCCATTGCCCAGGCGTTACTGTTGGCCATACCGATTTTCATGTTGCTGGACTGGGGGTTGCGGCGACTTGGCGTACTGCGCCTGGTCTGGCATGAAGCGCTGTTCGAAGGCGCTTTGTATGCCTGTGTCTGTGCCACGCTGATTTTGCTGATGGGAGGCTGATGCCTTGAAAGTGTTATTCACGCGATTGATCACGTTGGCGGTGGTGCTGTTGGCGATCGTCCTCGGCTGGTTTGCCTGGGAGCATTACACCCGCGCGCCGTGGACTCGCGATGCGCGGGTCAGAGCCGATGTGGTGACGCTGTCGGCGGATGTTTCCGGGCGTATCGTCAGTCTGGCCGTGCAGGACAACCAGCATGTCGACAAGGGGCAATTGTTGATGGAGATCGACCCGGCGCGCTACCGCCTCGCGGTGGAACACTCGCGCCGTGAGGTGGAAGTCGCAAAGGCAACGCTGGGTCAGTCGCAAGCGGCGATCGTTGCCAGCGAAGCCTTGCTCAAGCAGCGGCAAAGTGAAGAGCGTCGGCGGCGTACGCTCAAGCAGGGTTATGCGATTTCCGGTGAGGAGTGGGAAAAATCCAGTACCGATGTGGCGGTGGCCCAGGCGGATCTTTTACGCAATCAGGCCAATCTCGGTCTGGCCGAGGCCAACGTGCAGTTGGCGATTGCCGCGCTGACCCAAGCCGAACTGGACTTGCAGCGCACCCGCGTCGAGTCCCCGGTGAGCGGTTATGTCACCAATCTGCTGACTCGCGAAGGTGACTATGCAGTGAGTGGAGGCGCGTTGTTGGCGCTGGTCGACAGCGATTCGTTCTACATCAGCGGCTATTTCGAAGAAACCAAATTACCGCGGATTACAGAGGGTGATCGGGTGCGGGTGCAATTGATGAGTGGGGAGACCTTCGGCGGCAAGGTGCAGAGCATCGCCTTCGCCATCG
This sequence comes from Pseudomonas sp. CH61, assembly GCF_059429415.1. Lineage (NCBI taxonomy): Bacteria > Pseudomonadati > Pseudomonadota > Gammaproteobacteria > Pseudomonadales > Pseudomonadaceae > Pseudomonas > Pseudomonas sp. CH61. The sequence goes on from NZ_CM182098.1 coordinate 2,283,294, forward strand.
CCGACCGGGAAAACGCGCCGGGCAGCCGGCTGTTGGCCAACATCAACCCGAGCTACACCTGGGTAAAACTGGCACAGCGGGTGCCGGTGCGGATCGACATTGATGGTGACTACGCCGGCAAGAACCGCCTGCGTGCGGGCACCACAGCGACCGTCACTGTGCTTGAGAACACCCAATCTGAACAACACCGCTAACCTGTGGGAGCGAGCCTGCTCGCGAATGCATTGGATCAGCCCTGATGGTGTTGCCTGACACACCGCATTCGCGAGCAGGCTCGCTCCCACAAGATTTCATTGATTAAAAATCAAAAAAAAGCCCCGCGACCGAATGATACGCGGGGCAAAAAATTTGGTTGGTTGCGGCCAACCAAAGGAGCTCTTTAACAATCGATTACTTGCTGGCAACAGTCTCCGGTTGCCAGCCGCCGCCAAGGGCCTTGTAGATCGCGACAATGCCGCGATACAGGTCGACTTCAGCCTGGGCCTGACTGTCTTCGGCGTTCAACCGTTCGCGCTGCGCGTCGAGCAGCACGAGGAAGTCAGTCGTGCCTTCGCGATAGCGGATTTCAGCGAGGTCGGCAGCCTTGCGGCTCGATTCGCTCTGACGGATCAGCGAGATCAGGCGTTGCTGACGCTTGCCGTAATCGCTGAAAGCGTTTTCCGACTCTTCCAGGGCCAGCAGCACTTGTTGCTCGTAAGTCGCCAGTGCGCCTTCGGCTTCAGCATCGGCGCCACGCAAACGGGCGCGTACGCTGCCAAGGTCGAACGCTGCCCACGTAATGCTCGGGCCGAGTGCCCAGGCGTTGGCCGCCGAGGAACCGATCTGCGAACCACGCCCGGCCGTCCAGCCGAGGAAGCCGCTAAGGCTGACCCGTGGGAACAGATCGGCTTTCGCCACGCCAATGCGCGCCGTGGCCGAAGCCAGATTGCGCTCAGCGCTGAGAATGTCCGGACGACGCTGCAGCAGTTCACCCGGATCACCGATTGGCAGGGCCTTGGCAATCGCTGGCAGGTCTTTTGGACTCAGATCGACGGTCAGTTTGTCCGGACGCTCGCCCAAGAGGGTAGCGATACGGTTTTTCTGTCGAACCTGTTCTGCCTGCAATTGCGGCACGCTGGCTTCAACCGAGGCCAGACGCGCATCGGCACGTTCGACGTCAAGCTGATCACCGACACCGGCGTCACGCAGGCTGATGGTGATCTTGCGCGACTCCTGCTGGTTGTTCAGGTTGGCCACGGCGATCTTCTCGCGCAGCTGAGCGCCACGCAGTTGACCGTAAGCGTCGACCAGTTCGGCAATCATGGTGACTTGCAGTTGGTACAGATCGGCTTCGGCCGCTTGCTGGTCGGCGTCGCTGGCTTCCAGATTGCGCTGGATGCGGCCAAACAGGTCCAGTTCCCAGGCCATGTCCAGACCGAGGTCATAGCGTTCGCTATTGACCCGGTTGGTGGTCTGGCCGGGGATTTGCCCCTTGGCCAGATCACTGCTGGCGCGGCTGGTGATGGTCGGCATCGCATCGTTGCTGGCGTCGTCGCGGATCGCCCGGGCGGCTTTCCAGCGGGCGAACGCCACGCGCAGTTCACGGTTGCCTTGCAGCGACTGGGTCACCAACTGGTTGAGGGTCGGATCGTCGAATTGCTGCCACCAGATGCCTTCGAATTTCGAACGGTCGAAGTTCTTTTGCCCGGCGGCGCCGTCGGTGACGGCCGTGATATTGGCCGCCTCCGTGGCTGGGGTCTTGTAGTCGGGGCCGACAGCGCAGGCGCTGAGGGCCAGCACCAGCAGACTCGGCAGGAAGACTTTCAGACTCATTGTTGCGCCTCCAGTTTCAGAGCTTTGGCCGCTTTGCGGGCTTCGCCGCGTTCGACAAAGTTACGGATCAGTACGTAGAACACTGGCGTCAGCAACAGACCGAAGAAGGTCACCCCGAGCATCCCGGAGAACACCGCCACACCCATGGCGTGACGCATTTCGGCACCGGCACCGCTGGAGAACACCAGTGGCACCACACCCATGATGAACGCGAAGGAGGTCATCAGGATCGGCCGCAGACGCAGACGGCAAGCTTCGAGAACCGCAGCGAGCGGGTCGAGGCCTTCTTCCTGTTTGTCCTTGGCGAATTCGACGATCAGAATCGCGTTCTTACAGGCAAGTCCCACCAGTACGATCAAGCCAATCTGGGTGAAGATGTTGTTGTCACCGCCCGAGATGATCACACCGGTGATGGCCGACAGCAGGGTCATCGGTACGATCAGGATCACCGCCAGAGGCAGGCTCCAGCTTTCGTATTGAGCGGCCAGTACCAGGAACGCCAGCAATACGCAGAGCGGGAACACGAACAGCGCGGTGTTGCCGGACAGAATCTGCTGGTAGGTCAGGTCGGTCCACTCGTAGGTCATGCCGTTCGGCAGTTCATCCTTCAACAGTTTCTCGATGGCTTTTTCCGCCTGGCCGGAGCTGTAGCCCGGGGCAGCCGCGCCGTTGATTTCTGCGGTGATGAAGCCGTTGTAGTGCATCACGCGATCCGGGCCCGAGGTGTCGCTGACCTTGATGAAGGTCGCCAGCGGGATCATTTCGCCTTTGTTGTTGCGTACTTTCAGCTGGCCGATCTGGTCGGATTCGAGGCGGAACTGTTGCTCGGCCTGAACGTTGACCTGATAGGTGCGCCCGAATCGGTTGAAGTCGTTGGCATACAACGAACCCAGGTAGATCTGCAGGGTGTCGAAGATGTCGCTGACGGCCACGCCGTGGGTCTTGGCTTTTTCACGGTCGATGGCGGCATCGACTTGTGGCACGTTCACGGTGTAACTGGTGAACAGCCCGGCCAGTTCCGGCACGCTGTGGCTCTTGTTGATGATGTTCATGGTTTCTTTGTACAGCTCGTCGTAGCCCAGGTTGCCCCGGTCTTCGATTTGCAGGCGGAAACCACCAATGGTGCCCAGACCTTGTACCGGCGGTGGCGGGAAGATCGCCATGTACGCCTCTTGAATGTTCGCGTACTGACCGTTCAAGGCCCCGGCGATTGCGCCGGCGGACATGCTCGGGTCTTTACGTTCGTCGAACGGTTTCAGGGTCACGAAGACGATGCCGGCGTTCGGGCTGTTGGTGAAGCCGTTGATCGACAGACCCGGGAACGCTACGGCGCTTTCCACGCCTGGCTGTTTCAGCGCCAGATCAGACATGCGCTTGATCACGTCTTCGGTGCGATCGAGGCTCGAGGCATCCGGCAGTTGTGCGAAGGCCACCAGGTATTGCTTGTCCTGGCCGGGCACGAAACCGGTCGGCGTGCTGGAGAAACCGAAGAAGGTCAGCACCATCAGGCCTGCGTACAACAGCAGGGCGATGCCGCTGCTGCGGATAACCCGGCGCACGGTTCCGACGTAGCCATGGCTGGCACGATCGAAGAAACGGTTGAACGGACGGAACAGCCAGCCACCGAAGATCTTGTCGAGCACCTTGGAAAAGCGGTCTTTCGGTGCGTCGTGGCCTTTCAGCAATACCGCGGCCAGTGCTGGCGACAGGGTCAGCGAGTTGAACGCCGAGATCACCGTCGAGATGGCGATGGTCAGTGCAAACTGTTTGTAGAACTGCCCGGTGAGACCGGAGATGAACGCTGCCGGAATGAACACCGCACACAGCACCAGAGCCGTGGCAACGATCGGACCGGTTACTTCACGCATCGCCCGTTTGGTGGCTTCGACCGGTGTCAGTCCGAGTTCAATGTTCCGTTCGACGTTCTCCACCACCACGATGGCGTCGTCGACCACGATACCGATGGCCAGCACCAATCCAAACAAGGACAGCGCGTTGAGCGAGAAGCCGAACAGGTGCATCACCGCAAACGTACCGATCAACGATACCGGCACCGCCACCAACGGAATGATCGAGGCGCGCCAGGTTTGCAGGAACAGGATCACCACCAGTACCACGAGGATCAGTGCTTCGAAGAGGGTGTGAACCACCGCCTCGATCGAACCGCGCACGAAGATCGTCGGGTCATAGACGATGCTGTAGTCCATGCCTTGCGGGAAGCCTTTCTTCAACTCGTCCATTTTCGCCCGAACGTCGTTCGAGATGTCGATGGCGTTGGAGCCTGGACGCTGAAAGATCGGGATGGCTACGGCCGGCTGGTTGTCCAGCAACGAACGCAGCGCATATTGGCTGGAGCCCAGTTCAACGCGAGCGATGTCCTTGAGGCGAGTGATTTCACCGTCGTCGCCTGCACGAATGATGATGTTCTCGAACTCTTCCTCGGAGACCAGACGGCCCTGTGTGTTGACCGACAGCTGGAAGCTCTGGGCATTCGGGGCAGGGGGCGCACCCAACTGACCGGCAGCCACCTGGCGGTTTTGCTCACGAATCGCGGTGACCACGTCGGTTGCAGTCAGATTGCGCGAAGCGGTCTTGTTCGGATCGAGCCAGACCCGCAGCGAGTAATCGCCCATACCAAACAACTGCACATCACCAACACCGTTCAGACGAGCGAGCTCATCCTTGATGTTGAGGATTGCGTAGTTGGACAGGTAGAGCATGTCGTAGCGCTTGTCCGGGGAGGTCAAGTGCACAACCATGGTCAGGTCAGGCGAGGCCTTGTCGACGGTGATACCGATGCGCGTCACTTCTTCGGGAAGTTTCGGCTCGGTACGGGTCACCCGGTTTTGCACCTGCACCTGCGCGTTGTCCAGGTCAGTGCCCAGGGCGAAGGTGATGGTCAGGGTGATCTTGCCGTCGGCGGTCGACTGCGAGGACATGTACAGCATGTTCTCGACGCCGGTGATGGCCTGCTCCAGCGGAGCGGCCACGGTTTCACCGATGACTTTAGGGTTGGCGCCCGGGAAGTTCGCACGTACCACCACGGTCGGTGGCACGACTTCCGGGTATTCGCTGATCGGTAGCTGGAACAGCGAGATAGCACCGGCGATCAGGATCAGCAGCGACAGCACCGCTGCGAAGATCGGCCGTGAAATGAAGAATTGGGAAAAATTCATCGGAGTTGTCGTCCCTTAACCGCGTGGGGTCGTAGCAGCCAGCTTCACAACCGAACCGGACGCGCCTTTGGCAGGGGCGACTTTGGGCAGGTTGCTGGCTTCCAGCGCTTGACGTTGTTGAGCGAGTGCCGCGATGGTCTGTTCGCTGGCCATTGGCACCACTTCTGGGGTGACCGGGGAGCCAGGACGAACCCGTTGCAGACCCTTGACGATGATCGTGTCGTCCTTGTTCAGGCCATTACGAACGATGCGCAGGCCTTCGATTTTCGGACCCAGTTCAACGGCGCGGTACGCGGTTTTGTTGTCCGCATCCATCACCAGTACGAACTTCTTGCCGAGATCGGTACCGACGGCTTCGTCGTTGATCAGCATGGCGTTGTAGGTGCCGCTGCCGACCAGCTTCAGGCGTGCGTACAGGCCCGGGGTGTAAGTGCCATCGCTGTTGTCGAACACCGCACGACCACGGATGGTGCCGGTTTTCGGGTTGACCTGGTTGTCGATGAAGTTCATCTGGCCGAGGTGCGGGTTGCCGTCTTCATTGGACAGGCCCATGTACACCGGCGTGGTGGCGCCGCGCTGACCGTTACGGGCGAGTTGGGTGTACTTGAGGAACACACGCTCGTCGGCGTCGAAGTAGGCGTAAACGCGGTCGGTGGATACCACACTGGTCAGCGGCGTTGTGTCGGCGGTCACCAGGTTACCGGCGGTGATTTCGGCACGGCTGACGCGGCCACTGATCGGTGCGGTGACGCGGGTGAAGCTGAGGTTCAGTTTGGCCAGATCCAGTTGCGCTTGCAGGGCACCGACGGCGGCGCGGGCTTCTTGAGCGGCGCTGGTGCGCGAGTCGGCCAATTCGGCGGAAATGGCGTTGCTGGCGCGCAGACGTTCACCGCGACCGGCTTCGTTTTCACTGCGGGTGGCGTTGGCGCGGGATTGGGCTACCAGGGCTTCTAGGCGGCGCACCTCAGCCTGGAACGGACGCGGGTCAATCTGGAACAGCAGGTCGCCTTTCTTCACCAGCGCGCCTTCAGTGAACGCGACGTCATCGATCTGGCCGGAGACCCGTGGACGGATTTCAACGGTTTCCGGCGCTTCGAGGCGCCCGGTGAATTCGTCCCACTCGTTGACCGGTTGTTCCAGCACCTTGGCCACGCTGACTTTCGCAGCGGGCATAGTGGCGGCAGTCTCCGGAGTCTTGCCGCAGGCGCTCATCACCAGTACGGCCAACATGGCCAACGGGAAGCGCAAATGTTTGAGTGACTGTTCCATGGATGCATCCGCCAATGTATTGAAGATGGGCGGATGATGCTCGGCGGGGTGTGATGGCACGAATCGAATGAAGCAAAGGTAACTATCATTCGGAATGATATAAGACCCGAACGAGCCCTCTAGCATGCACCTTTCGTTAGGTGGCTATCAATCTCTCTGAGGGCAACTCTGTGTTGCCCAGTGTGCAAAAGTCTGGGGCGAGGCTGCGCGGCGGGGATTATGCGCGGATTAAAAATGCCGAACCCGCCATGGCGGCGGGTTCGACAATGCGGTCAGAGTTTCGGCAACTGGCCGATGCGGCCGATCATTTCGGTCACGATCTGCAGGTCCAGCTGGAATTGCTCCACGGTCTTGAACTCGCCATCGGTGTGACCGGTGTACTTCACGTTCGGCATGGCCAGACCGAATTGCACGCCATTCGGCAACTCATGCACCGAGGTGGCGCCGGCGGAGGTGCCGAACTCGTGTTTCATACCGAGGTTTTCTGTCGAAACCGCCAACAATGCCTTGACCCATTCGCCCTCAGGATTGCGGTACATCGGCTCGGCGATCGAATAGTCGAAGGCTACGGTTACGTGGCTTTTTTTGTCCCACGCCGCCAGTTTATCGGCGATTTCAGCCTTGAGCTTCTCCGGCGACTTGCCCTTCGGCACGCGCAGGTTGACCGCGAGTTTGAAGGCCTTTTCGTCCATGCCGACGTAGGTCAGCGACGTTGTCAGCGGCCCCATGAAGGAGTCCGAGAAACCGACATTCAGCTTGTTGCCCAGGTAATCCAGCCCCCAATTGTCGGCAGCGTAACGCGCGGCATCGGTGATGTGGTTGTGCTTGAACGCGACTTTGCCATCAAGGCTATTGATAAAGACCAGCATGCGCGCGACCGGGTTGACCCCGGATTCGGGCTCGGAGGAGTGCGCAGATACGCCAGTCACGGTCAGTTTGACGTCTTTGCCGTCGACCTTGGCGCTCACCTGGAAATCGCCGCCATTGCGCTTGGCAAACTCGTCACCGGCCTTTTGCAGGCTGGCGGCCAGTTCCGCAGGCTTGTCGGTTACCAGCGTGGCGACCGACGCCGATGGAATCTGGTTGGTCGCCAGGCCACCGGTCATCGAGATGATTTCCGCACCTTTGCCTTCACCTTTGCGCTTGGCAAAGTTGGCCATGACGGTGCCGTAGCCTTTCTCGGCAATCACCACCGGGTAACCACCATCCAGCGCGAGGTTGTAGTTCGGCGTCGGATTGCGTTCGAAGTAGTAAGGGATCGCGTCGCCCGTGGTTTCTTCGGTGGTGTCGACCAGCAACTTGAAGTTGCGCACCAGTGGCAGCTTTTCTTCCTTGATGACTTTCATGGCATACAGCGTAACCACGATGCCGTTCTTGTCATCCTCGGTGCCGCGACCATACATGCGGTCGCCGATCAGGGTGATCTTGAACGGGTCGAGGCGGGTGCCATCCTTGAGCACCCAGTTTTCCGGCGTCACCGGCACCACGTCGGCATGCGCATGAATGCCAACCACTTCATCGCCGCTGCCGTCGAGAGAGATCTCGTACACGCGGTTGTCGATGTTGCGGAATTTCAGATTGAACGACTCGGCAAGGTTCTGAATCTTCGCCGCGATCCTGGTGAATTCCGGGTTTTCATGCTGTTCGACACCGTCCTTGCGATAGGTCGGGATCTCAACCAGTTCGCGCAGGGTTTCGGTGGCGGCGGCGCTGTACTTTGCGCGCGTGTAGAGACCCAGCAGACGATAGATTTCGTTCTGCTGCTCGGCGGTCAGGGTTTTGTTATCAAGGTACGCGCCAATCGCCGGGCCGATGTCGGCGGTTTTCGCCAGATCGCTCTGGCCCAGATTGCCGAGGAACTGACGGAAGTCTGTGGCTTTGGCTGCACTGTAAGTCTTGAGAATTTCAGCGCTCTGCTGCGGGGTGATATTGGCTTGTGCGGGCGCGGTGAACACGGCAAGACCGGCCAGCATCAAGGTGGTGGCAGCCAGTTTTTTGAAAGGGACATTCATTACGAAGGGCATTCCTTTGCAGGGCAGTGAGTTAGGCGTGCCTCAACGCTGAGACACATACACTTACAAACTAACACCGTGCCAGAGCCTTGCGGGAGTCCTGAAAGGCGATGTGTCGCACAAAAACGCAAAAGAGGCGCACAAATGAAAAAGCCCGGGGACGGTTCCCGGGCTTTTTTATGGGTGCAATCAAGTGACGATCAGAGCTTCGCCAATTCCCTGCGCCAGGCTCAGCAAAGGGCGGTTATCTGAAGATCTGTTCAATCATGATCCTGGCCGGGATGAATAACGTGTTCGTGTAATACGCCTCATACCCATAAGCAGTTATGCGAACTTTGCACGGGATTGAAGCTTGCGACGCCAGCAACGGTTTGATGGCGTCGTAGTCATTCAAGTCGCGTTGCGTTCCATCCGCATTGGTGTAGTAAAAGATCAGATCGGAGGAAAACTTGTAATTGGGCCTGGCTTGACTGCTTGCGTTCACTCGCCCTTCGGCTTTTACCGCGATTGAATGCTCGGATGAGAACTCCATGTCTCGGTTCAGAGAGCAGATCAGGGTGGGGCTGAGCTGGTTGGAACTTTCGTAATCATTGAAAGCGTTCTGCAAATCCACAGTGGAGTTGAAGTGTGCCGTGAACAGATTGGCGGGGCCGAGCTCAAACGACGATAACGTGAGGTCGGCGGGTGGAATACTGGCCGTTTTTACGCAGCCAGTGCAGAGAAGAACGCCCAGGTAAATGACCGCGCGGAAGCTGTTCATTGGCCAAAGATACCGTTGATTGAATCAAAAATCAGATCGCAAGCGGACTTCGTTCCTTGCACAGGTTCGAAAAACATCCAGTCAGCAGAAGCATGGTGCTTATCAATGGTTTTATTGATGGTCGGACCTGCTTCGATAATCCAGCGCTCGCCGAAGTCAGCGACACCGTCAGATTGGTCGGGTGTACTGGCGTTGGCGCGGATGTTGATCCAGGTTTCAGCGACAGGCGTTGGTTCAGAGAAGTAAATGTCGGAACCCAGCCATACGAGGAACCCTTCACCCACGGGATCGAGTGTCACCAGATTAATGGTTTTCGTGCAGCGACGGCTGGATAGCAGCACTTGAACTTATGCTCAACGCAGTAGGCCGGAGAATGTCGGCCTTGGGCAGTCGTGGTACCCGGGAAGTGCGAAGATGTGGTGTCAGTTCAGCAAGACGTTGATCACCTGGGCATCCGGACGGATGCGCGTGTTCGTCTTCAATCACACCGATGGTGTTTGCACAGGCGAGGGGCACAGACGTTTGCATGCGTGAAGTACGCATAAAATCTTACCGTCCTTGGAAATTTCGTTGCGAAGAATGCCGCAAGCCACTGTTGCGTTCAACAGTATTGCGCATCTCAAACGCTGATATCAGAAAGGAAAAAGGCGTGACTCGCGCGTATTGCGGCGAAAGCCGACCCAGAATGATGGCATTCCATCCGGCTGTTTCACGGTTGATAGGGTCGCGTAGCACGAACTCGTTCAGATGCTGGAGGATCAGCGAGTGAGTTTTGCTCTATCATGAGCTGGCGTTCATGTAAGCACTTTTCTGATAACTCGCTGGATGCTGCCCTGATGAGAGACCTGCCGCCCACCGCGACCTTGCGCGCATTTGAAGCTGCCACCCGGCACTTGACCTTTACGTCGGCCGCACAAGAGCTACATGTGACTCAAAGTGCAGTCAGTCATCAGCTCAAGCATCTTGAGGCCCTTTGGGGAGTGCAGTTGTTTGAACGTGGCAAGGCGTTACGCCTCACCGCCGCTGGGGCTGCGCTGGCGCCCATCGTGCGCGAGTTTTTCATCAGCCTGGAGGCGACTTTGGGCGATTTGCGCGAGCAAAAAGACAGAGTTCGACTCAGCGTCAGCACCACTTATTCTTTCGCTCTCAAATGGCTGCTGCCACGCTTGCCACGTCTCGCTCGTCAGCACCCCGAGCTGCTGGTCTCGCTGGACACCACGGATAAAATCATCCACTTCTCTCAGGGCCAGGCGGATGTTGCGATCAGGCTCGGCAAGGGCGATTACCCCGGTCTGCATTCTGAGTTCCTGTTTGGGGAGCAGGTATTTCCTGTAGCCAGCCCTGAACTGCTGCGACGCGTCGGGACTCCGCAGAGCCCCGCAGAACTGTTGCATTTCCCGCTGCTAACGCGCGATGGTGCCGAACTGGTGCCAAAATGGGCGGTATGGTTTCAAGCCGTCGGGCTGGCCTATTTGCCGCTCAAGGAGAGCGTCAGATTTGGCGATACCAACATGACGGTCGAGGCCGCCTTGCTCGGCCAGGGCGTTGCATTGGTGCGCAGCGGGCATGTCGAGAACGAAATCAGCGATGGCCGTTTGGTGCGACTGTTTGATGTGCCATTCCCATCACCGCTGGCGTACTACTTCGTCTGCCCCAAGGGCATCGAAGCGCAACCGCACATCGCCAGCTTTCGCCAATGGTTGGTCAGCGAGGCACTGAAAGTCCGACGACTGGATGAGTGAGTCATGAGTTTTCGTTCATGCTGTGATGAGGAGGCTTCGCTTTAGTCCCGGTGCCGCATTGCCTAAAGTGGCGCATGCCTATCCATATCATCTTCCTCGTGCTTTTCGCCGCGCTCCTGCATGCCAGCTGGAATGCGCTGCTGCGTAGCGGTGCCGATCGGTTGTGGTCGATGACAGTGATGTGTATTGCCATCGCCATCACCAGTGTCGTCGCCGCAGTGTTCATGGATCCCCCCGCGATTGAGAGCTGGGGCTATGCGCTGCTGTCGGGGTTGCTGCATGTCGGCTACAACCTGTTTCTGGTGCGCAGTTACCGGGCCGGCGACCTGGGGCAGACCTATCCGATTTCACGTGGATCGTCGCCGGTGCTGATCACCTTGGGGGCCGCCGTGTTTGCCGGAGAACGCATCACGCCTGACGTGTTACTCGGTATTGCGCTGGTGTCAGGCGGGATTATGTCGCTGGCTTTCAGAGGGCGCAGTCTGTCGGTTCCCAGCCTGCCTTATGCGCTGGGAACGGGCGGCTTTATCGCGGCCTACAGCGTGGTCGACGGCATAGGCGCCAGGCTCTCCGGCGCGCCGCTGGCCTACACGGTGTGGATGTGCGCCCTGTGGGGCGTGCTGATGCCGGTGGTCTACATCGGCCTACGCGATACCCGCAGCTTGTTCTGCGTCCGGCCCGGAACAGTGACCGCATTGGTCGGCGGGCTGGTCTCTTTGCTCGCGTATGCAATGGTCATCTACGCCATGACCGAAGCGCCGCTGGGCGCGGTATCGGCATTGCGCGAAACCAGCGTGCTGTTTGCGGCGTTGATCGGCTATGTGTTTCTCGGCGAGACGCTCACCGCGCGCCGGATACTGGCATGCGTAGTGATCGCCAGCGGCACCCTCATCATCGGCTGATACAGCCAACGGCTCAGGAGCTTTATTTCATGGTCAACGTCTCGCAGGCACCGCTGATTCTAATCACGGGTGGAAGTCGTGGAGTGGGGGCAGCCACCGCGCGGCTGGCCGCCGAAAGAGGTTATGACGTCGTTATCAGCTACGTTGCCAACGAGTCCGCAGCGCTGGCCGTGGCCGCGGATGTAGAAGCATTGGGGCGCCGGGCGTTGGCGATGCGCGCGGACAGTGCTGAGCCACAACAGGTGGCCGATTTGTTCGCGGCCATCGACCGCACGTTCGGACGCATCGATGTTCTGGTCAATAACGCCGGGATGCTGGCGCCTCAGTCTCGCTTGGAAGACCTCGGCTTCGAGCGGATGCAGCGCATCTTTGCGGTCAATGCCATTGGGCCAATACTCTGTGCCCAACAGGCGGTGAAGCGTATGTCTTACCGCCACAACGGCCCGGGCGGTGTGGTGATCAATGTCTCTTCGGCCTCGGCGCGCCTCGGCAGCCCCAACGAGTACGTCGACTATGCAGCGTCAAAGGGAGCCTTGGAGACGTTCACCATTGGCTTTGCAAAGGAGGTGGCTCGGGAAGGCATACGCGTCAACTGTATTCGCCCCGGACATATCTATACCGAAATGCATGCCAGTGGCGGTGAGCCGGGGCGGGTCGATCGTGTCAAGGATTCGATCCCGATGGGGCGGGGCGGACAGCCTGAGGAAGTGGCACGCGCGATTCTATGGTTGGCGAGCGCGGAGGCATCATTCGTTACCGGTACATTCCTTGATGTAACGGGGGGTAAATGAGTCGGTGGCAGGGATCATCGACTAGCTGCGTTCGGCTTGCCTCACCTTGCGACTCAATCCAGGTGTATTGCCCGTAATGCGCTTGAACGCACGACTGAAAGCGGCTTGGGAGGTATAGCCCAAACGCTGCGCCACCTCTTCAATCGGTAGCCTTTCGAGGGTCAGCCACTGGCTTGCAAGCCGCATCCGCAGTTCGGTGACATAGCGTAGCGGGGCCATGCCAATCGTAGCCTGAAAGCGGTCCGCGAAGACCGAGCGTGAGGTATTGCAGTGCTCTGCCAACTGCGCAACAGTCCAGTCGCGGCCCGGTTGTTGATGGAGCGCAAGCAGTGCACCGGCCAAGCGGGGATCGCGCAAGGCGGCGACCAGGCCAGAGGCATTGCCGCAGGCGCACTCGACCCAGCCGCGAACGACCATGGCCGCCACCACGTCGGCCAGCCGCGCGAGGATACCGGCGAAGCCGACGCGTGCGGCGCTGACCTCACGTTCCATGGTGGTGAGGATTGGCACCAGCCCGGGGTAACGCTGGCCGCCGGCATCAATCAGCATCAGTCCCGGCATCAGCCGGCCAAGGCCATGGATACTGCCCAGTTCAAACTCCATACAAGCACTGAACAGAATAGTGCTGGGAGTGGCGCTGACATCGGTTCCGGTATCCACCGCGCTGACGGTGTCACCTAAGGGCGCACCGTCTAGATGATCGATGTCCTGAACAGGCGCGCCCTGATGAGAAAACAGTTGATGGGCTGCGCCATGGGAAATAAACACGGCGTTGCCGGCAGACAGCGCGTAGGTGCTGCCGTCCTCCATCCGCAACACCGCATTGCCGACGGCCGTGAAGTGGAACCAGGCGTGCCCAGGTTTTTCAGCAAAGCCCAAACCGAAATCTGGACCCGTTTGGATACGCCGGTATTCAACGCCACGCAGGCGCATGCCGCGCAACAGCTCGTTGATGAGGTCCGAGGAAAGAGCAAACTGATCTGCAGGCATCGTTCAGGTGTTTTAGTCAAAAAGTAGAGACTTTGGATCATAGATCATCCGGATTTCGGCGCCTAGACTTCGGCTCTTAATGAAGATTGGGAAATCCGTGCAATGACTGACTGTGTATGTAACACCGTATCCGACCGCCCTTGCGGCGTCGGCGCGGACCTAGAACCTGCAACCCCCGCGTGGATGGCAGTATTTTCGTTGGCAATGGGTGTGTTTGGGTTACTGACCGCTGAGTACCTTCCGGCCAGTTTGTTGACGCTGATGTCTACTGACCTGGGAGTGTCCGAAGCGCTGGCTGGCCAGGCGGTAACGGTGACCGCCGTGGTGGCGCTGTTCGCCGGCTTGTTGGTGCCAGGTCTGACCCGTGGTATCGACCGACGCTGGGTGTTGTTGGGTTTTTCGACGTTGATGGTCGCCTCCAATCTGTTGGTCGCCGTTTCCTCGAGCTTCGCGGTGCTGTTGTTGATGCGTATCTTGCTGGGCATTGCCCTTGGCGGGTTCTGGAGCATGGCGGCGGCGGTTGCTATGCGCCTGGTGCCGAGTGCCTTGTTGCCCCGGGCGCTGTCGATCATTTTCAGCGGCATCGCCATCGGCACGGTCGTGGCGGTGCCGCTGGGCAGCTATCTGGGCGGGTTGTATGGCTGGCGCAGCGCGTTCTTCGCAGCGGCGGCGGTAGGCATGGTGACCCTGGCGTTTCAGTCATTCACTTTGCCGCGCCTTGCGCCGCGCCGACCGGCACGTCTGCGCACCGTACTCGAGGTGTTGCAGCGCCCAGGCATCGCCATGGGGATGTTCGGTTGTGTGCTGGTGCACAGCGGCCACTTCGCCATGTTTACCTATGTTCGACCCTTCCTTGAAGGGACTACCGGCATCGGCGCGCAAGGGCTGTCACTGATGCTACTGGGGTTCGGTGTGGCGAACTTCGTCGGCACGCTGTTGGCCGGCCGGCTGCTGGAGCGCCACCCGCTGGCCACTCTGGTGCTGATGCCCGCGCTGGTCGGCGTTGCAGCACTGGCGTTGGTGCTGTTGCCGGCCTCGGTGCTGGGGCAGGCGGTATTGCTGGCGGTCTGGGGCATGGCCTTCGGTGGTGTGCCGGTGGCGTGGTCGAACTGGGTCGCCAGCGCGGTACCTGATCAGGCGGAAAGCGCCGGAGGCATGGTAGTGGCCTCTGTGCAGTCAGCCATCGCCACGGGCGCCGCCGCTGGCGGTGCAATGTTCAGCCTCGGTGGCAGCGCAGGCGTATTCGTAGCAGCAGCCGTGCTGATGCTGCTGGCCGCGTTGCTGATTGCTCTGCGTGTCCGCGTCCCTTCTGCCCATGGCGTTCGCCAGTCCAAACCCGCGTTGCACCTTTGATCCGGTTTGCCAAACCGCCTAAATCCGTCCTGTTCTGTTACTGAACTCCCACGCCGCTGATGGGCCAGTTGGATTGGGTCCAACTGGCGCAGAAGCCGGATCCCGAAATCTTGCAGGGGCGGGTCAGTGAAGCAGCGGCGAGGAAAATCGATGCGACGTTCTGGAAGGTTTTCCAAGGCAGGGAAGCCTTTCTTTAATCGTAGATAGATTGCGCTGAGTTTGCCGATGTTCGCCGTTCTAAAGTGCGCACCGTCGCGGTCGATAACTCAGAGTACGCATGGGCTCTATCTCCTCATAACAACACATGCGACGTTCAGTGCTAGCGTTTCCCCTTGCCAAAACTATAAATATCCGCAGGTGAAGTCATGAATATCAAGCAGAAGCTGACCTGGGCGTTTGCGGCAATCGCATGCGTCCCGGTCATCCTGGTCGCCGTTTTGGTAGTGCTGAATCTGCGAGAGGGGGCCCTGGCCAATTTTCTCGACAGCAGCGGTCGCGAGATCCGCCAGATCGACAATGGCATGAAGCAGTTTTTCGACGGCATTAGCCAAAACGTCGACTATGTAGCCAAGGACCCGCGCGTCGTTGCGGCCAAAGACCTCAAGAGCTACGCGGGTGCCGAAGCCGCGCAAATTCCACTTACTCAGGCCAACAAAGAGCTGCTGGCGATATTTGACCAGTTCGCCAAAAGTCATCCGAGTACCGCTTACCTGTCCCTGGGTCTGAGCGACGGCGGCTACGCCAGTTGGCCGGACGACACCAAGCTGAACAACTACGATCCGCGCGTCCGTCCCTGGTATAAAGCGGCCATCGCCACGCCTGGCGCCACTGTGCGCACGGGTGCCTACTATTGGGCGCCGGACGATGTGACGCTGATCGGCACTGTGCGTACTGTCGCCAACGCCGCCGGGAATATCCTGGGAGTGGTTGGCCTGGACGTGTCGCTCAAACAGCTCACTGAACTGGTGCGCAACATCAAGCTGGGCGATAGCGGCTACCTGATGCTGGTGGAAGACAACGGTAACGTGCTGGTAGACGCTAGCGATGCGAAGCACAACTTCAAGCCTCTGGCCGATCTGGGTCCCAACTACGCCGAACTAGCCAAGGGAGGCGACGGCGTGACCCAAATCGAGATTGATGGCGTGGCCTACATGGCCAACGTGGTCAGTTCCAAAGGCCTGGGCTGGCGCTTTATCGGCCTGATCAAGCGTGATGAAGTGATGGCCGACGTCACCCGGCTGACCTGGCTGATCGCCGCCATTGCCGCGGCATTGGCGTTGGTGTTCGCGATAGTAGGCGCCAGCTTTGCCAGCGTCATCGTGCGTCCGATTCGCGGCGTGGCCGACGGCCTGCAAGAAATCGCCGAAGGAGAAGGCGACCTGACGCGCCAACTCCAGGTGCAGGGCAAGGACGAAACCGCCAGCCTGGCGGGCTGGTTCAACCAGTTCCTGAGCATGATTGCACAACTGGTGCAACGCATCGGCAACGCCTCATCTGACCTGCAGACCGCGGCCGCCGACACGAGCGAAGTGGCCAACAACATGAACCAGGCTGCAGGTCGCCAGCGTGAGGCCGTGGAGTTGGTGAGCACCGCATTCAACGAAATGGTCGCTACTGCCAACGAAGTTGCACGTTCGTGCAGTGCTGCCGCGACGAGTGCCGACGAAGGCTACCGCGACGTACATGACGGCCAGCAGCACATCGGCGAAGCCACCGGCAGCGTGCTCAAGCTCAGCGAAGACCTGCAAAAGTCGACCCAGACCATGCAGTTGCTGGAGCAGGACAGCCAGAACATCAACACCATTCTCGACACCATCCGCTCGATTGCCGAGCAGACCAACTTGCTGGCGCTCAACGCGGCGATTGAAGCGGCGCGCGCCGGTGACCAAGGCCGAGGCTTCGCCGTGGTCGCCGACGAAGTCCGCGCCCTGGCTCGCAGGACAGCCGACTCCACCGGCGAGATCGACAGCTTGCTGGGCAATCTCGCCCGCCGCACCCAAGAGGTCACGCAGCAGATGCAAGGCAGCCTGCAAGTGTCCCACGCCAGTGTGGAACGCATTCAGCAGGCGCGTGACAGCTTCGACAAGATCCGTGGCTCGGTGGACTCGATCCGCGACCAGAATACCCAGATCGCCACAGCCGCCGAGGAGCAGCACCAAGTGGCCGAAGAGATCAATCGCCACATCGCGCAGATCCATGCCGATGCCCAACTGGTCGAAGGCTTTGCTCAGTCGTCACAGGCTGGCTCGGGTCGATTGATAGACATTTCCGGTCAGCTCAAAGGCCTGGTGGGTCGTTTCAAATATTAGTATCCCGACCCGAATGAAAACGGTGAGCACTCACCGTTTTCATTCGGCCGACATACGCAGTTTTATTGCTTCCACTGTTCCGCTGAAAGCCTCAGACCGGTCTATCGAATAGCGGAGAAGACCCTAGAGACTATCCGGATCCCCGAAAAACATTTTGACTGGGCTCTAGGGCGGTATTTTTAGGCGGAAAAATTCAAATGTGCCCCCAATTTTGCCCCCAGTGCATCAGGTTCGCGAGTGGCGATTTCCGGCAGAGCCAGATGGATTCAGATGGTTTTCAGTAGTTCAAAAGTGGGTAAGGGGGCTCACATTACCTACCTCTCCGTCGGGAATGATCAGCAGCGTCGGATGGATATGTCTATACAGTGCTGTGTATCTTTCAGTCCGACGCTGATTGACCTACGAACAATTGGATATTTATACAGCTACTACGCAACCTCCGACGAAGTGCACTAAAAATTGTCTCCGATCTTGTTTACCACTCCCAACAATCACGCTAACTTGCGGTAACGCTGGCACAGTGCCGCTATCGGTCGTCCCCGACTAGATTTGACTTGCGCGCGCAGCTGCTCAGCTGGTGCCTACCCTTAATCAGGGTGGGATCATTGATCGTGCGCAACAACCGCAAGAGGATTCTGCGGTTTAGTGTTTGTAGGAAGTGTTAAGGATGGCGTGAGCTTCAAGCAGGTAGACCAGTATGCCCTGTGTTGTGTCGAGAATTTTTCTGATGAGCTCAAGCTCGCGCTGAGGGAAAACCTCACCCGCATCTGCCATGGTGCTGATCAGGCCAGCAAGGACAGGGCGATCTACAAATACCCTGCGACGATTAAGCACTTCTGGAACGAGCGCTATTCCAAGAAACCTTGGGAAACCCGGATTGGTATGCTGGGTGAGCTTCTGTCTCACGTCATCATTCTGAAGCTCTTTCCCGACTTCGATGTGGTCTCCCCGTTCTTCAATATGGAAGAGAAGAGTATCCGGAAGGGCTTCGATCTCCTCCTATACGAGACCTCAACCAACAACGTCTGGATCACTGAGGTCAAGTCGGGTGGTAGAGGTGCGGGCAAGACGTCCTGCTCGGCCGCAAGTGTGCAATTGCGTTTGGCTCGGGATGACCTCAAGAGACGTTTGGCTGAGCCGGAGCTCAATCACTGGCTCAACGCGATCAATGCAGCGAAAAATGCGATCCACAACAAAGCTAATTACCGGGACTCGGTTATTGAGATCTTGGAGATGGAAGGTGATTTGGCTGAAGAAGACGGGGCGAGTGCTTCGGACAACAATGTGTTTCTGGTCTCTGCCCTGTTCAGCGAAGTGTCCCAGGCTATCGCCGAAAATACCGTGTCAAATTTCACCACCAAGCTGGTAGCTGAAGCTGTGTTCAAAACGGTGTGGGTGCTGTCCCTCCACAAAGGCACCATGGAAAAGCTGGAAGAGTTCTTGAGGCAGGAGGCGGAGCAGTAGCATGGAAGAGCTGACTATCAGGAAACTGGGCAACACCAAGTTCAGAAATCTGTACTTCCAACTCCTCAAGGGAGACGAACTGGGTAACACAGAGATTGTGAAACTTTTGGCTATCGCCGTGCTGCTCCTTAACCACAAGACCCTCGAAATTCGGCGTCTCGGCTACCGCATTATCCTGTTTTACGGTAACGCTTCGGGTCAGTACCAGGCGCTGTACGATGTAGCACTCAACAGTGGCCTGCACCCTGTCTCAGCAGTGATCAGCAGCTACTTTTCCGAGGATGACCACCGCAGCGAGTCGTTCATCCGAAACATCGTGGGCAGCTACATCGATACCTTCCGTGATCAAGGCATCGTGCTGACTGAGCAACAGGATGCCCTGCGGACATTTGTTCAGTCGGAGTACCATAAGTCATCAGTCGTGGTTGCTCCGACCAGTTACGGTAAATCTGAGCTCATCATTCAATCGGTGAGGGAAAATCCAGGGCAGCGGATCCTGATCCTCGTGCCCTCTAAGGCTCTGCTGGCCCAGACGAAAAAGCGGTTGATCTACGCGGACATTGTGGGGCTGGGCAAGGTGGTGACCCACCCCGAGATGTATTCGGTTGAGCGAAAGAACAGGGCATTTGTCCTGACCCAAGAGCGGCTCAACAGGCTCTTGAACGAAAACGCCGGGCTGAGCTTCGATATGGTCTTCGTCGACGAGGCCCACAACCTACTGCAGAGCGACCGCAGAAGTGAGTTACTGGCTGCCATGCTGTGCATCTTGGGGGCTCGTAATCCGGAAACATCATTCAAGTTCCTGACTCCCTTCCTATGCGATGAACTCAATGTCCGTGTGCGTTTCCTGGACATGATCCCGAGCGGATTCAAGATCGACGAGTACATCAAGTCTGAGCGCTTCTACATCAAGGATTTTAGGGCAGGAAGGGGCCAGACGAAGCTCAAGCTCTATGACCATTTCCTGAATGACTGGATGGAGTTCGATCGGAGGTATGCCAACTGCTTCGAGCTCATCAAAGGCGAAGCACTGACCAAAAACATCGTTTACGGTAACAAGAAGAAAAGTATTGAGTCATTTGCGGTTGAACTGGCAGCCGTGCTGCCGCTCGTAGACTGTCCGCTGATCCAGACAGCCTGTGTCGAGCTAGAAGAGCTTTTTGACCGACGCTACAAACTGATCGGCTGCTTGCGTAAAGGGGTTATGTACCACCATGGTTCGATCCCTGACACCATTCGTCTTTACTTGGAGAACCTGTTCAGCAGCTCCAAGCAGATGAGGTTTTTGGTCTGCAACTCCACGCTTCTGGAAGGGGTGAACCTGCCGATCGAAAGACTCTTCGTCTTTGATTTTTTCAAAGGGAAGCAAAAGCTGACGCCATCTCAATTCAAGAACCTGGTCGGACGCGTCAACCGGTTCAGTGAAGTCTTCGCGCCTGGAGCTAAGGCTGCGTTGAGAAAGCTGGAGTCCAGCATCTATCTGTTGGGCGTAAATGGCTACACACGCGACAATGCAGCGCTTGAGACTTTCTACGATAAATCCGTCAACGTCTCAAAGGTGGTCAAGGACACTGTCAGCAACGTTCTGCTTGAAGCCACAAAGATCATCGATGGGAAGGTGTCGGTTCTCTACGACGACGCCGTGGCTCGTCTTGAGAATCTGCATCCTGGCGTGGTTAAAGATCGAGAGTGTCGGTACGTTAGCACTCAGGTGGGCAAGCTCCTCATCGCGAACAGTGTCAGTGAAATTGACGTGTTCTCAGAGGAGGAGGCTATTGAACGGAAGATCAGGAGAGGCATCGAGGCGAACGGCCTCATCAACACCGTTGACAGGCTGATGCTTGCGATCTCCAAATCGTTCGTCGATCACTTCGACAACAGCCGAGAGTACAGCGATCTGGTGCGTCTCAAGCAAGAGCCTGCCCGGAATTTCTACGCCATGATCCTGGATTGGAAGCTGAAGAAACTCAGCGTCAAGCAGACGATCCGACAGACGCTCGCGTACTGGAAAAAGCTGGTCGAGACTAGCCATAGCGATCACGTGTTCGTGGGTAAATGGGGTGATACCAAATATCGCGACAGCAAGTACGAGAACTGGGTAAGAATCTCCAAAAAGGATGACGGCGAGCGTATTAACCTGGCAATCGTCCGTCTCAAGGACGAGGACGATTTCTTCGACAACAAGATTTTCAAGTTCGTCGAGGTGCTGAATGGGGTAGGTGCCCTGGATCCAGGGTTCTACAAACTCATCAAATACGGTACTGCGGATGACACGAAGATTAAGCTCATCCGCGATGGCTACAGCCATGGTCTGGCGGATCTGATGCTGGAACGGTACCCCGAAACTGTGCGTGCGATGCTCGGCGGCGAGATTGAAGTGAGTCCTCGCCTAGTCAACATGATGATCAACAACGAGGAAAGCGATCTGCTGATTTTTGAAGCCAAGATGAACCTCAAACCCATCTGATTGAGGATCTTGGAAGCGCCTGCGAGTCTGATCAGGATAGGCGACAAAATCTCCATATCGGAAGCTGCAGACAGCGAATCTATTGGCCCTGCCATACGAGCTGGGCTTGCCGACGAGCTCAGAAATCAAGCTATTATCTACCTACCAAGGATGGGCGGGCAGGCACCCTAAATGGGGGCTCACTCCATCTGATGATCCGATGGCAAGCAAGGAGAATCGAAGTGAGATCCCAGGTCAGAATCATCAACTCGACGCAGTTACAAAGCGCGAACCCGAATCTTGTAGATCCAGTCGGGTACCGCAAAAGCGGGCTCAGTTTGAATCACATCATTGGGTGTCCACTCGATTGCAGCTACTGCGTTCGTCACCTTTATGGAAATTTCGATCAGCGCACGCCGCAGGCGCTGATGAGCGATGAAGAAGCCTTCCAGCGATTTATCAATCACAGGTATTTCCAGCCTCATATCACACCTATTCAGTTGTTCAACCGGGCCACCGACCCGATGCTCCCCGAGGTCAAGAGTCATACCCACAATCTGCTGCGTATGCTTGATGAGGCTGGGCTAACCAATAATGTGCTTGTGATCACTCGATGGCGTGTATCTCAGGACGATTGCGAGCGCTTCAACACGCTCAGAAATATCAAGTTGACAGTGCTGGTTACCTACTCAGGAATTGCTGATCCGAAGATCGAACCCATCAAGTCTTCGATCGCTGCCAACAGCCTGAAGATGCTGTTTCGCCATGCTAGGCACTACAAAGTGGTGTTGTATTGGCGTCCGGTCGTTCCAGGGCTAAACGACTCGTCAGAACACATTGCAAAGGCCGCGGCGCTCGCTAACTATGCCCATGCGACCGTATTTAGCGGGCTGTTCTATCGAAAGGAGATAGCCGAGTTTTACCAGAGCCAAGGAATCCCTGAACCATACAAAATGACGGCCAGGCGAAAGCTGCTCCCACTGGAAGATGAGCAGAGGCTATTGAGGTTGTATGGCGAACAGAATCAGGTGACACCAATCTTCCACAAAACCTCTTGCGGAGTCGCCTTTGCGCATGCGCAACCAGATTACAACGGACACTTCGGCATCACCGAATTGTGCGATACCTGCCCCAGCTCGCAATTTTCCATATGCAAGGCGGCATGGAAGAAGCCAGATCAGCAGATTCTCAATCGAATGTGCCACGAACTGGGTGCTGTGGAAGACCCGCAGGTGAATGACCGTGCGATTGTCGTTCGTGGTCTGGACGAACAGCGTCGTTACTATTTACAGCACTCCCTAGGCTATCAGGTGCACGACGCTGACAAGCCCCACCACTACGCGCGCCATGGCCGCGCCGAGGCAACAAGGAATCTCTGATGCTGAAAACAGACTTCGCCTGGCCCTCTGAACCAATCATCATCGTAGACGTTGAGGGCAATGGACATACGCCACCCGACTTGGTCGAAGTGGGAATCGCCTCATTTCCACCGATGGAAAACCGCGAACTTTTGTCTTGGTTAATCAAACCTGTCAACCGGATCACTTGGCAGGCCCAGCGAATCCACGGTATTAAAAATGCGGAGCTGGAAAGTTGCCCATCCTGGGCTGAGATCATGGACGACGTCGAGCAGCACCTGCAGAACCGATGGTTCGTCGCGCACAATGCGTCGGTCGACTATGGCGTGATGAAGCGTCACTTGCCAGAATGGTCGCCGGTGGGGGTCATCGACACGTTGAAACTTGCTCGTCACGTTTACCCTAACGCCAAAAGCCATCGGCTTGAGTCATTGCTCATTGACACAGGGCTGCGCGATAAGGTCGCCGACCAGCTCCACCGAGCAGCTGATGATGCTTATGCGACGGCCTTATTGCTTGATCATCTCATCGAAAAGTCATCTGCCAGCACTTGGCAGGAAATCTGCACAATTGCGCAGCTCAAAACGCAGCCTGACGAGCAATCGCCTCCCCCGGAGCAAGGAAGCCTATGGTGAAGCCTGTTCTTTTAGGTGTCACTGGAACCCACTCCACGGGGAAGTCCACCTTCTGTGAAGCGCTCAAAGTTTCACTTGAGTGCAAAGGCATCTGCGTTGCTACCATCCCATCGTTCGGGAAGGTTGCGGTACAGCAAGGTATCCCGCTGCTCACTCAGCATACCTACGACTCCACGATGTGGTTTATCGACCGTACGCTTGAGGCGCAACGAGCAGCGGCTGACACTGCCGAGGTGATATTGGTCGATCGACCGATCATTGATGCCGTGGCGTATTGGAATGCCGCAGTCGAGCATCGGGGTAAACCTGCACCGATGCACCAGGTAGATGCGGTCAAGTCATTAATCACCAGCCAGCTTCCTGGCTACACGACGATCGTTGCGACTAGGCTTGATAGCTCCATTGCTCTCGGCCTAGGACGTGATACCAACTTGCCTTTCAGGGCGTCCGTCGACAGCCATTTGCACCAGATTTTGAGCGACTTCAGGATTCAGCATCAGATGCTTGTTCCTGACGTACGGGATGCTCTTCTCGATAGCTTACACACTCAAATCCTTCGAAAATTGGAGCACTTATGACCGCCGCCCGTACGGGACTCTTGGCAGGAAAGCAGGTTAGGCGCCTCGGGTTTGGCACCATGAGGCTCACGGGGCCGGGCATCTGGGGCCCACCAGCTTCAGAAGCTGATGCTGTTCAGCTCCTGCGTAAAGCGGTGGAGTTGGGCGTGCAACACATCGATACCGCTGACGCCTATGGGCCAAATGTGGCCGAGGAGCTAATTCGTAAAGCGTTATTTCCCTATGCCGACGACCTGATCATTGCGACTAAAGGTGGCTTCACCCGCCAAGGCCCTGGCAAGTGGACGCCATGCGGCGTTCCAGCGTATTTGCGCCAGTGCGTTGAGATGAGCCTCAGGCAGCTCAACGTCGAAGCGATAGATCTGTATTACTTGCACCGTGTCGATCCAAATGTCCCCTTGGCTGACCAGGTCGGGGAGCTTGAGCAGATGCGACAAGAAGGGAAGATCAAATGCCTGGGCTTGTCGAAAGTCGATATTTTTCAACTCACGCAGGCGATTGCGATTGCACCCATCGCCGCGGTTCAGAATCAATTTAGCATCCTGGATAACCAGTCCGAGGATGTGATTCGCTGGTGTGAGCAGAACGAAACAGCGTTCATTCCCTACGCGCCTTTGAGCGCCGGAAGGTATTTTTCAACCGGTGAGGTTCGAGACCAGCTTGCCTCGGCAACCCATGCCTTGAAATGGCTTCTGAACTACTCGCCGGTCACGTTCCCAATTCCGGGCACATCCAGAGTTGAGCATCTGGAGGAAAACCTCAGATCGGATATTGAGGGCTAGCACCTCGTGCGCTCTCTCATTCGACACATTGGCCTATGGGCTATTTTTCCCAGGTGCTCGAGCGGCACTCTAGTGTTTACCGATGGAGATTGGCTTTGAGTACCCGCATCCCACCTTTTAGTTCGCAACACCTAGAAGCTGCATGTCGTGTTCTCGCTGATACGGAACGTGGCTTGAGCGGCACCCAAATTGGATATCTCCTCCAAGACATTCGCGTTCCAGACGCCGACGCCAACAACACCAAGTGGAAACGCTTGTTCAACGCGTTGGCACAAATGCAAAACCAGCATCAGGTCGGGAACCATCTCATCCTTTTCATCAACAGCGCTATGAATCCTGTGAGCTACGCCCGGGATCGTGAGGCCTTTATTTGGCGCAGGGATGAGCTCAACGTTGTCCTAGCATTCTCGGGATTCTATGTACGCGATGATGGAAAGGTCGGGCGTGCGGACAAGGCAACCACTCTGGATGTGGCCCGCGCCCGTGTAGGCCGGCTCAAAGCTGCGCTAGAAGCCCGAGCAGTGCATGAGGAGGTTGTGAAATATTGCCGTGCAGAGTTGTTGAGCGAAAATTACTTCCACGCTGTATTTGAGGCTACAAAGGGGATTGCGGCACGAATCCGAAATCTGTCGGGCTTGAATGGTGATGGCGCCGATTTGGTGGCAAAGGCTTTCCTTGGGCAAAGCCCTATGCTTGCCGTGGGCCCCTTGGCCACCGAGTCTGAGAAAAGTGAGCAGAAGGGATTCGCGAATCTGCTAATCGGACTGTTCGGCGCCGTCCGCAATCCTTTGGCGCATGCGACGAAAATAGATTGGCCTATGTCCGAGCAAGACGCGCTCGACATTCTGACGATGGTATCGCTGATGCATCGTAAGCTTGATGTCACCCGCAAGATAAACCCTTAGGTTCATAGGGCGGGCCAGCGGATTTCTTCAGCCGCCTTGTGCCGACTCACCTCTATCGAGAAAAATGCGATGCCGGTCTATTTCATTGGTCAGGTACAGGCCAACAATTGCATTCACATCAAAATTGGGCGCGCTAGCGACATAACGCGCCGGCGGGGTCAGCTACAGACCGGTAGCCCCTTTCCCTTGGAAGTAATGGGCTGGATTCATTCAGAAAATGATGCAGCTCTTGAAAGGAAGCTCCACATCCATTTCGCTCCACAGAGGCAGATAGGAGAATGGTTCCGGATCGAACCTGCTGACGTCTTGCCCATCCTGATGGATGAAGGCGAGGATGGATTCATAGCGAAAAATGCTGATGCATTCGAAATTACGGGGTATGGGCGAGACGCATTACCGGAATATATGGGCGTCTGGGCATGGGGTGATTTGGAGATCCAAGAGTGCTGCCCGTTTTGTGGATGCTTTTGCGGTATGCATTACCAAGACGCTTCCTGCATGTACCACTGCATCAATTGTGATGTGCTCACAGACTTTTCGGATATCTCGCGGGACGATCGTGATTGATCTTCGCACCTCGAACTTTCTCGATCATGGCCGTGAAACAAAGGTTTGCTAAGTGAAGGCGCTGCCGCGGATTGGTGGTCCTGTGACGAAACGCGAGATTGGGTATTCGTGGCGGGGTGGGGGTAATCAACGTCTAAGCCAGCATGCGCTTGTCGAAGGCGATTCTCATGTGGAGAGTTAACGCGACAATGAGCTACTAGGCATGAAAGGCCTAGGGTTAGCCAAGCCTTTTCTCACCAATGTCTCTCAGCCGCAAGTTCTTCCTTGATCTCAGGCACCAAGAACGCAAACAACCGATTGTATTTGAGGTCTTGGCGGTACGCCGGATCTTTGCTTCGCAGAGCTTCTCGAATGATTTTGCGGCGTTTTTCCCACGTCTTTTTCGTGTCCTGGGAGGCCAACGACTCTGCTTGGTGGAAAGCTTCCAGTGTCCAGCCGAAAGGCAACAAGTAGGCTTTGTAGTAGTCGAATGCGGTGTTCGTCACATTGATCAGGCGGGGCAGGCGGTAGCCAATGGGGCGACCATATCTTGCGCTGAGAACAATGGATACTGCGCCATGAAATCGGCCCTCATGAAATGAGAGAGGCAGCGAAATCTGAGGCATTGCGAGAGTCATACGTTCTCGCAGCTCGCTCCAGGCCAAGTCAGCCTCGGGCTCCTCGCTGGTACCGTGTTCTAGCCAAAAGTCGTGGAATTCTTGGCGAAGTCGGGCAGGAGCGATCGTTTCCTCCAGCTCTTTTCGGTGAGTCACATAGTCGTAGAAATAGACCAGTTGCTGTTCCGTATCGACAGTTAGCTGATCAAGAAACACCTCTTCTTCATGCCATTCGTTAAAGATCATCCGACCTTTGAGATGTGGAACCGCGTACCAGCAGGTCAGCGCCATACGTTTTGCTTCTCGGGAGCGCTCCAACGTTCGCTCATTCACAACGAAGACGTTCAGATTATTGAGGTAGAAAATATCCTGTTCAGCGGTACGGTTTTCTTGGGGATTGAAGCCCTCGAAAACCCATACGATGGCACCACCGTTGACGCGGTAGAACTCTCTTCTGCCTACGATCTCCGTAAGAAAGGTAGTGGACAGCTGCACTTCAAACGCAAACCGCTGCTGCTCCCGGTAAACTTGAACATCAGGCTTGCGCCATGTTGCCCGGTCAGCGATGGGCATCCCACGCCATACCTTTTCAACCTCTGGTTCCGAGCAGGCCGAATCGGCATACAAGCTGTCCCTGATAATGCCTTTGAGTCGCAGGTGAGCCGCGCTTTCTTTCGCAGCGTTGTATTTCATCCGATTGATCTGATCGGCGCTGAATGCCCCTTTAGTTGATATCGGGCAGCCCCTGGTGCCTTCTTCATCCGGATGGTGACGGAAGTGAAACCGCCGCTGTTGCGTAAGCACGAGCATCACCGCACCGCCGCAAATCCTGCATACCAGCCATGGCTGATTCGGGTTGCGAGCGTAGCGGCCGGCGAGTTCGTTCCTATCCTGTATTACGACCACCAAATCGCGCCTCAGGAACGTGTCTACGTCCATAGGCTCCCCGTTATCGAGATTTAGGATTTCGTTTAGCAGCATTTGATCCGTAGGTTGGGCTACGTCATAGGTGAACATCGATCACTCCCTGATTGGTCTTGCATCCTGGTCTGATGGGTGGAACGCACCATTCCTATTGAACGGTCGCTGGGCCGCTATGGTGTCATCACGCCCATTGAGTCAAAACCTCAGCCGGCACGTCGGCTATCAGGCGGCCGTGCATTGACTTAGGTGGGACTCATGGGAAGAAAGTGGCTAGCCGTCCGGCAACTCACCTACCCGATCCCGGCCATAAGAACGAGAGGGTAACTTCACCATACGCTTACACCCGTTCCTCAATGATCGTGTTGGTCTCCGCATTTCACCTTTGGGCCATGCCGCTATGTTCGGGAGGGGGGGGGAGGGCCGTATTGCGTCCCTGCACCGGGCTGGCAGTATTTCAGAGGTGCCAGAACATAGTAACCGACAAGCTGATGTGATCGGATAGCGCTCGGCGGCGATTTGGGAACAGCTGCATGCGACTCTTTCTAGGAGTGCGCTGTTGAGCCTTAGGCTGGGGGCATCTTTTTCAAACCATCTAAAGCATGCCCTCAAATATGCCCCCGAATGTAGTAATCCACTGGAAGTGAATGGATCTCCATGGTCTAGGAAAAGGTATAAATGATCAGATTAACAGCCTGCCCGACGAAACCTAAAGACTCTCAGGATCCCCGAAAAACATCTGAATCCGCGACCGTAACCACCGCTCACCCGGGTCATTATCCTGCGACCCACGCCACGCCATATGCAGTTCAAACGTGCGCGTCGGCAGCGGTGGATCTTCCGCGCGAACCCCGCCAGCCGCCGTCAACGCATCTGCCGTGTAATCCGGCACGGTCGCCACGATGTCAGTGCCTGCCAGCAACGTACTCAAGCCATTGAACTGCGGAACGGCCAGCACCACATGACGTTTGCGGCCCAGTTTCTCCAGCTCTTCATCAATAAAGCCACTGAGGTCGCCAGCAAATGACACCAGCGCATGCGGACGTGCGCAGTAGTCGTCCAGGCTCAACGGCCCCGGCACGGTATCGGCGCGCAGCAGTTTTGGTGCGCTGCGACGCAGGACCTTGCGTTTGGCGTTGGCCGGCAGGTCCGTGGTGTAGCTGACGCCAATGGAGATCTCGCCGGAGGCCAACAGGCCCGGCATCAATATGTAGTTGACGCGACGGATCACCAGCACGATGCCAGGCGATTCGGCGCGCAAGCGTTTGAGCAGCATGGGCAGCAGGGCGAATTCGACGTCGTCGGACAAACCGATCCGAAATACCGAAGTGCTGGTGGCCGGGTCGAATTCGGCCGCGCGGCTGACGGCGGTCGAAATCGAATCGAGGGCCGGGGAGAGCAGGGCGAAGATTTCCACCGCGCGGGCGGACGGTTCCATGCTGCGCCCGGTGCGCACGAATAGCGGGTCATCGAACAGGCTGCGCAGGCGCGAGAGCGCCGCACTGATCGCCGGCTGACCGAGAAAGAGCTTTTCTGCCGCCCGGGTCACACTGCGTTCGTGCATCAATGTTTCGAATACGATCAACAGGTTCAGGTCGACACGACGCAGGTCATTACGATTCATCTGGAGTCCTGGCAGAGTCATCAAGCTTGACGAGAGCGGCCATATGAGAACAATGGCCGGCATGAATCTTACGGGGAAAGGCTGGTACTCTGCACCGGAAAATTCAGCTTTACTGAGACGGTGGCAGCAGTTTTTTCATGGATTTTGCCAACGCCGCCCCTGCTGCGGAATCAATGACAGGCATGTCGACTATTAATAGCCACTGATAGTCTTGGGTCAAAAGCCCAGATAGAGTTCATGGCATTAGAGGTTACTTTGACGAGGTTTGCGATGTCCCGCACGATCCGTTTTCACAAGTTTGGTCCGGCCGAGGTGCTCAAATGCGAAGAGCATGCGGCCGCTCAGCCAGGTCCTGGCGAAGTGCAGGTGCGCGTCGAGGCGATCGGCATCAGCTGGTACGACACCCTTTGGCGTCAGAATCTGGCCTCGTCTCAGGCGCGACTGCCTGCGGGTCTTGGTCACGAGATGGCCGGTGTGATCACCG
This sequence comes from Pseudomonas sp. CH61, assembly GCF_059429415.1. Classification (NCBI taxonomy): domain Bacteria; kingdom Pseudomonadati; phylum Pseudomonadota; class Gammaproteobacteria; order Pseudomonadales; family Pseudomonadaceae; genus Pseudomonas; species Pseudomonas sp. CH61. The sequence goes on from NZ_CM182098.1 coordinate 2,312,770, forward strand.
CTGTCGGCGACGGTGTCGATGATCTGGCAGTGGGTGACAAGGTCGCCAGCTTTCCGGCCGAGAGCGCGAACGACTACCCGGTCTACGGCGAGTCGATCGTGCTGCCGCGCACCGCGCTGACCCGTTATCCGGATGTGCTCAGCCCAATCGAAGCCAGCGTGCACTACACGCCGTTGCTGATCGCCTACTTTGCCTACGCCGATCTGGCACGGGTCAAGCCGGGGCAGTTCGCTCTGGTCACGGACGCCAGCCATTGCGCCGGTCCTTCGTTTGTCCAGTTGGGCAAGGCGATGGGCGTGCGGGTGATTGCCGCGACCAAAGAAGCTGAAGAGCGCGAGTACCTGCTGTCCCTTGGTGCAGAAAAGGTCATCGTCACTGAAGAGGAAGATCTGTTGATGCGAATCAACAAGATCACCGACAACCGTGGTGTCGACGTGGTGTTCGACGGCCTCGGCGGCCCGCAAATGTCGCTGCTTGGCGATGTGCTGGCGCCGCGTGGCAGCCTGGTGTTGTATGGCTTGCAGGGCGGCAATCAGACGCCGTTCCCGGCCTGCGCAGCGTTCCAGAAGAACATCCAGTTCTTCGTGCATTGCATCGGCAATTTCACCGGCAAGCCGGAACTGGGCATTACTCAGGATCACGTCGCGTTGCAGCGTGCCTTGCGTGACATCAACCAGTTGACCGCCGACCGCGTGTTGTTGCCGCTGAAGACGCGTGTATTCCCGTTCAACGAGTTCGTCGAAGCGCATCGCTACATGGACGAATGTCCGTGCCGCGAACGGGTCGCGCTGCAGGTCGAACCGGCGTAAGCCCTGTCATCAGAGTCCGTGGCCCCACGGACTCTTGTGCGTTTACCTTCCCTCCTGAAAAACAGAGCTCCCTGGCACGATGCCCGGGGCCGTTCATCAACTGAACTGGTTTTTGCTCTTCATCTGTATCTTCTAATCACAATGTAAGCCCTGATAATTGAATGATTACTTTCATCTCAAGGAATGAGTCATGGCTGTGCATTCAATTTGTCCTGCGCGATATCAAACGAATAAATCGATTGATCAAGCCGGTTTTTGTTTAATTGTTGTAGGGCTATTCGGAAACCGCTTCTCTTTTTCTTGTGCTCACTTTCCGTGGGACGTTGTGGGAAGTTTCCTAGGATCGCGTCCGGGAAAAAATATCTCAGCAATTACAGGGGCTTGGAGGTCTGCTTTGGCAGTTTAAGGCGGTTTGTCAGTTCAAGTGTTTCAAATAACTACAAACTTGTAAGTGTTAGCATTCGAACGTCTATTACTTATTGATGAATTGTCGCCTGACTGATTTTCAGTCCGCGTGGCATGAAACTTTCGATACCGGGTAAATACCGATGAGCACGATCCATGATCAGGCAATGAACTATGTCTACCAGCAAGTATTGCAGCGTTTGCTGAGTTTCTTCTCTCGAGCAGAACGCACGGCGCTGCAGTTGCTGATCCAGCGACTGGCAGTGGCTGCCGGCGGTATGGAGAACATCGGTCATTTCAAGGTACTGGTGAACCAGTCAGGGTCGCGCGACAGTTGTTATACGCTGGCATTGTTACGGGCCGCTCAACTGACCATCGCTGGCCGTTCGCCCGCGACCTTCCAGTTGCGGGTCGCCAATCTGCGCTGGAACGGCAGCAGCCAGGTGTCGCTGCAAAACATGCATCGCAGCTATAGCGCACTGTTTCTGTATGACGATCCCCGGGTCGAACTGGTGATGGTGGATCACCGCGAGGTTCTGCCGTTTGATCATCAGGCTCCCATTGGCGAGGCGGGGCGTGAGGCCAACCGCATCAATCTGCTGTTGATTGGACATTGTCGAAGCTGGAACGAACCGCTCGAATTATGGGATGACGCTTATCTGGCCACAGCCGAGTTCTATGGACAGGTTGCCCGCTGGAACAATGGCGTCGATGCGATGATCGGCAGTGAGTCCACGCGCCGTCAGAAGCACTTCCTCGACGGATTGGGGCGCGCGGTGCAGAAGGCCGCGATTGCCGGGCCGCAGGCGGCTTCTGTCGGCTTTGAAATGCTCTTTCCGCTGCTCGACGGGTTGGGTGGCGATTTTTACCGCGAGTTTTACCCCGAAGACGAGCGGGTAACCTGGCGGCCGGAAGGTCAGTTTGAAGCCTGCCGGCGCACCAGTTTTGTCAGTATCAACGACATGATTGTCGGCAAACTCGAAGAGCGCTGGCCTCTGCTGAGCGACTTTCTGGGTTTTCAGGCGGATGACCTGACGCTTTATCAAGGTGATGACGAACACGTGGAGCCTTTGGTGGCCGCGCATTTGCAAGGCATGCAGGCGCAATTCATCGAGGGACGGACCTACGAGGCCGGCGTCGCTGATTACCTGAAAAGCAGCCTGATCACGATGCGGCAAAAGCAGGTCCCCGAACCTGTTTGCGAACAGTTGCTGGCGAGCTTCGGCAATCTGCAGGAACCTGAAAATCTGCGTTTGCAGGCGGAAAGCTCCTTGATAGCCAACTTCGACCTGAATGAAATTCAGCTGACGTGCCTGCTGTTTGCACCGTTCATAGACAGTGGCGCGGGGCTTGAGCGGTTCCTGCGTAATTGTCACCCCGGCATGTTGGTGGCGTTGCCGGAACTGCACCGGGCCATGCAGGGCCTGCATGCGCCGGAACAGGTCATGAAGTGGATGACAGATGTCAGTGGTCTGCCCGTCAAATTGATTGTGCGTCTTTACAAAATGGGCCCGATTCGTATGCCCGCAGCCAGCGACGCGGCTTCGAACACCGAAGGTGAGGACAACGCGAGTGTCGAACCGACAGTCGACCGATCCGCTGAAGGTTGATCGTGAGCCACTTGCCGGGAGCTAAAACCATGCCCACGGATGCGGGCTCGTGAAAGCGTCGAGGGCGAACGACTTCGTTTATCAGGCGGTGTATCGATATCTGACGTTGTTGATAGACGAGGCGGGGAGCAGTGCGGCGGTGCGCTTACCCTCACTGCGTCAGCTGGCTGATCGACTCAACGTCTCGATCTCGACTGTCCAGTACGCCTATTCGCTGCTGGAAAAGGAAGGCCGGGTGTATTCGATCGCCAAGTCCGGTTACTACGCGCAAGCGTTGCACGTGATGGATTCGCCAGAAAGTGGCAGTGATTTGCTGGAAACCGTTTACGTCAACGCAAGGCGCCCGGGCATGTGCGTGCTCAGCGCTGATGAACCGGCCTCATTGCAACCGCTCGACAGTCCGTTGTTAACGCTGGAGCGGGAGCTGCTGCGCCAGTATCCGCGCCAGCCGCAAGCGCTGGTGCAACCCTGTGGCGAGCTGGAGTTGCGTACGGTACTCGCCGCACGTTACACCTCATCAACCGCCAACTATTGGCGTGCAGACGACGTTTACATTGGCGCAGATCTGCGCGGCGTCCTGGAAATTCTGATTTCCGTGCTTGAACTGCGTCGGGCCACTGTGATCGTTGAATCGCCCTGTGACTGGGTGATTTTGCGCCTGCTGGCGGCCGCCGAGGTGCGCGTCATCGAGTTGCCACTGCTCGCTGGTGGCGTGATTGACCCGCAGCGACTGGAGTCGCTGCTCAAGAGCGAATCGGTGCGGTTGATTCTGTTGTCTTCAGCGTTGAGCATGCCCCGGGGAAGCCTGATACCGCTGAGTAACCAGCAGGCAATTGCACATTTGCTCGGGCGTCACGGTACCTGGGTGCTGGAAAACGACTGTTACAGCGAGCTTCACGAAAGCGCTGATGGCCAACGGTTGCGCGACTGGCTTGATCCTGACCGTTTGCTGGTGTTTTCCACGTTCGAAAAATTCATCGGGGCCGAGGCGCCTTTTGGAATTTTGCTCTCACGGCATTGGCGCAATGAGCTGCAGCGGCAATTCCTGTTACGCGCGTTTCGCTTGTCGCCGATCCGCCAGAAGGCCGTTGCCAGGCTGCTTGGGGGAGGGCGGCTGGATCAGCATTTGCTGGTACTGAGACGGATGCTCAAGGAGCGTCGCACGCAATTGATCGAGTTGTTGCGAGAGCGTCTCGGCGATGCGCTGCAGATTGTCGAACCGCAAGGTGGCGCGACGATATGGGTACGTTCTCTGCGCCCGGTGAACATGGCACAGGTGTTCCAGCGCCTGCTCAGACAGCAAATCATCATTGCACCGGGCGAGCTGTTCAGCCTGCAAGGCCTGCATGCGCACCATCTGCGGTTGAGCCCGCTGAACCATGGCGACCATGACCTGGCCAGCGTCGTTGGCCTGCTCGGTGACGCCTTGCGTCTGGCGCCTGCTGACTAACGTTAAAAAACATCGGGAGCGTCCCGGATAGATCCCATCGCACTGCGGTCAAACTGCCAGTAAACTGCGCTCTATTCCTGAACCACTCTATTTCAGAGGTTTTGCATGACACTCAGTCCTTTTGCGGGCAAACCGGCACCGGCAGAATTGTTGGTCGATATCCCGCGACTGGTAACGGCTTACTACACCGGACAGCCCGACGCCTCGATTTCCACTCAGCGTGTGGCATTCGGTACATCAGGACACCGGGGCAGCTCGTTCGACTTGAGTTTCAACGAGTGGCACGTTCTGGCCATCAGCCAGGCGATCTGCCTGTACCGCGAAGCCCAAGGCATCACCGGGCCGCTGTTTGTCGGCATCGACACCCACGCACTGTCGACCCCGGCCGGGGCCAGCGCGCTGGAAGTTCTGGCCGCCAACGGTGTGACGGTGATGATCGCCGAAGGTGATGAGTACACGCCGACACCTGCGATTTCCCACGCGATTCTCTGCTACAACCGTGGCCGTACCTCGGGCCTGGCGGACGGCATCGTCATCACGCCGTCGCACAACCCGCCACAAAGCGGTGGTTACAAATACAACCCAACCAATGGCGGGCCGGCTGATACCCACATCACCAAGTGGATCGAAGCCAAGGCCAATGAGCTGTTGGCCGCGAAACTGGCCGGTGTGAAACGCATCAGTTACGAGCAGGCGCTCAAGGCCAGCACCACGCATCGTCACGATTACCTGAACACCTATGTAGCCGACCTGATCAACGTGATCGACTTCGACGCCATTCGTGACGCCAAACTGCGTCTGGGCGTTGATCCGCTGGGCGGAGCAGGGGTGCGCTACTGGTCGGCGATTGCCGAGCATTACCGCCTCGATCTGCAAGTGGTCAACAAGGAAGTCGACGCGACGTTCCGTTTCATGACTGTCGACTGGGATGGCCAGATTCGTATGGATCCGTCGTCCAGCCACGCGATGCAGGGCCTGATCGGCCTGAAAGAGCGCTTCGATGTCGCTTTCGCCTGCGACCCCGATCACGACCGCCACGGCATCGTGACGCCGTCCGGTGGTTTGCTCGCGCCGAACAACTATCTCGCCGTCTCGATCGATTACCTGTTCCAGAACCGCCCGCAGTGGCGCGCGGATGCTGGCGTGGGTAAAACCGTGGTCAGCAGCGGTCTGATCGATCGCGTGGCCAAGCGTCTGGGCCGTCGTCTGTACGAAGTTCCGGTCGGTTTCAAATGGTTCGCTGACGGCCTGTTCGATGGCTCGCTGGGTTTCGGCGGCGAAGAGAGCGCCGGCGCATCGTTCCTGCGCAAGGACGGTGGCGTCTGGAGCACCGACAAGGACGGTCTGATCCCGGCCTTGCTCGCCGCCGAAATGACCGCACGCACTGGTCGCGATCCAAGCCAGGCCTACAAGGCATTGACCGATGAGCTGGGCGAACCGTTCTCGGTGCGCGTCGACGCCAAGGCCAATCCTGAGCAGAAAGCACTGCTAAGCAAGTTGTCGCCTGCGCAGGTCACTTCGACTGAACTGGCTGGCGAGAAAATCCAGAGCATTCTCAGCCATGCACCGGGCAACGATCAGGCGATTGGTGGCCTGAAAGTGATGACTGAAAACGGTTGGTTCGCCGCGCGTCCGTCGGGCACCGAAGACATCTACAAGATCTACGCCGAAAGCTTCATCAGTGACGACCACCTCAAGCAATTGGTGGTTGAAGCGCAGACGCTGGTGGATGGCGCCATCTCCAGCAAGTGATGCTCGCAAGCGCATGAAAAAAGGGGCAACCATGATGGTTGCCCATTTTTTTGTCTGCCCGTCAGGCGATTACGCCAAATCCACCAGGACGATTTCACTGTCCTCAATGGCCGTGACGCTCAGCACGCGCTCATGCGCCACCGCCACACCGTCTCGAGCTTGTGCACGCAAGCCGTTGACTTCAATCACGCCGGTGGCCGGTACCAGATAGGCGCGACGGCCTTCATCCAGACGATACTCCGCCGTTTCACCCGCCTTGAGATTGGCCGCGACCAATCGCGCATCAGCGCGAATCCGCAGGCTCTGGTCATCGCCGTCCTTGCCGCTGGCCAAGGTGACAAAGCCTTCACGCTGGCCTTTCGGGAACGGTTTTGCGCCCCACGATGGCGGTGCGCCGGTTTCCGTCGGCAGAATCCAGATCTGGAAGATCTTGGTGTCTTTCGCTTCCAGGTTGTATTCGCTGTGAGCGATGCCGGTGCCGGCGCTCATCACCTGGACATCACCAGCCTCGGTGCGGCCCTTGTTGCCCAGGTTGTCCTGGTGAGTAATCGCACCTTCACGGACATAGGTGATGATTTCCATATCGCGATGCGGGTGCTGCGGGAAACCAGTGCCTGCTGCAATCACGTCATCGTTCCACACCCGCAGGTTGCCCCAGTTCATGCGCTGCGGGTCGTAGTACTCGGCGAACGAAAAGTGATGATGGGCATCCAACCAGCCGTGATGGGCGCCGCCCAGCGAGCTGAAAGGTCTGAGTTCAAGCATGATCGTCTCCTCAAAAGGTTCGTCATGGGGTGTGAATGGTTGACACCCGACGCGACACCGGTGGGTTATGACGGCCATCATCTATCAGTTAATAATCGATAAAAAGCGTAAAAAGTGCGGCGTTATGATCGAGATTTCAGATAGGAAAACAGCTCGAAAGCGTCTCATCTCACCTTCAGTTCATCGCCTAAACCAATGACCTGTAAGCATTTCGCTAGAACTGAGCGGCAAATACAGACACCATAGCCGCCACAGCCTCACACACTGGAGCCCGTCAGCGTGGCGCAACACACCCCCGATCTTCCTCCCGAACTTCGCCCCTTGGCCGAGATGCCATGGTTCAAACGCCTGGCAGCGCGCTTCTTCGGCCATGGCTTGACGCGTCTGCGCGCGCAGCACCGTGCATCGTGGTTGCACGGTCAGGCCGATGGCTTCCGCAGCGGGCATACCGCTGGTGTCGAATATGGCTTTAAGGAAGGCAAGCTTGAGGGGCTGGAAGAAGGTCGGCAGGTGCTGCTGATCCGTGACAGCCGCAACACCGAGCATCGCCCGCCAAGCGTCGATAATCATCTGTTCGACGATTGGCGCCTGCCCCTGACGGCCGAACTGAAAAAGCGCATGAAGGCCGATGTCGCCCGTTTGTTGCCTGAGCACGCTCAGCCAAGCGTCGCGCAATGGAAAATGATTTTCAGCGAAACACCGTCGACCTCAGTGGTCGCCGGCGCCGGTGCGGGGAAGTCCACCACACTGGTACTGCGAATTCTATTGCTCAATCACTATCTGGGTTTTGAACTTGATTCGATGACCGTGGTGACCTTCACTCGCGAGTCGCGCAAGGATTTCATTAATAAGCTGATCGAGCTGTTCGCACTCTGGGGCCAGGTGCTGAACCTGCGCCAAGCACGCGACCTGGTGCGTACCTTCCACTCGCGCATCCTGCCGATGGTGCGCAGCCTGCCGGGTTTTGAACGCTTGCAGGCGTTTGAGAACCTGAGCAATCGGCCACAAGGTGCTGACGAGGAGGTCGACAGCAATCCGTTCGACTTGCGTATCAACGACGCGCAGCGCCAGCAACTCAACGGCTGTTATCACCGCCTGTTCAACGAAGACGAACGTTTCCGTCAGCTGATTCAGCCATTGTCCCGCGCCGGTCTACAGCTCAAGGAGCTGGAACGCGATCACCCGGACGTGCAAAAACGCGTAGCGGTGACGCAGTTAGCCTCACAGCGCGATGAAGAACTGTGCGATGCCATCGAAGATCTGTGGTTCCGCGCCGGCGCCTGGCCGATCAAGGGCATTGAGCCGAACCGGCAGAGTTTCGACATCAACGGCGCAAAATTCCATTGCCATGGCTATATTCCGAGCCTGGATGCGTGGGTGGTGCTCGGTTTCGACCCGCGGGAAAATCCGCAGGTGAGCCGGCCAAACGCCAAGCTAAGCGTGCGCGCAGAGTGGGCGGTGAAGCGCACCCTGTTTCAAGCTTTCTGCCGTAAGCCATTGATTTGGATTGATAGTTATGAGGCGTCAAAGCGCGTTCTGGCGACGCTGGCCGGCGATGCCAGCGTCGGGCCGGGCTTCGATTACAAGGTCAAAGGCGAGTTGGCCTCCGCGCCGTTGCTCGACTGTTTTGTTGCAGCGGCAGGCTTCATCGAGAACCTGGGCCTGGATGTGCCTGACGCCGTCGGCCGCATGAGTTTTGCCAAGGATGACCCGGACCGGTTTTTCTTTGAGGCCCTGAGTCTGTTCTGGCGGGCATTTGAAGATCATCTGCTCGATCAGAAACCGCCGATCATGACTTACAACCGCATGTTCGCGCTGTTCAGCGAGCACTCGCCGGAAAACCTCAAGCTGTTGAGCGATGAGTTGCTACGGCCGTTGTCGCACTTGATGATCGACGAGTTTCAGGACGTATCGCCGCAGATCGTTTCGTGGATTCGCGCCAGCCTCACGGAAATCCGCAGTCGAGGTCCGGCGATGCATGTCGGACGGGGGGCGCAACGCTCATCGCTGTTGTGCGTCGGTGATGACTGGCAGTCGATTTACGGGTGGCGTGGCAGTTCGCCAAGTTACTTCATGGCGTTCGACAAGGAGTTCCCGTCACCGAGCACTACGCGGGTGATGCTCAGTGACAACTATCGCAGCCATCAACACATCATTGATGCCGCTGAACACATCGTTCGCGCCGCGCCGGCGATTCCCGGCAAAAAAGCCAAGGCCAGCGGCGCGCCTAAACCGTTGCAGCCCGTCAACGTGCTGGAACGCGATGATCAGGCCTTGGGACAGCGCCTCGCAGAACACTACCGTCAGGGTCATTCAATCTTGATGCTGTATCGAAAAAGCAGCGATAAGTTATTGATTGGGCAGCATATTCAGTCCGTAGTTAATGTGGATTCCAGCTTGCCATACGAAGCGCGGCGGCTGAAACAACTGACCTACCACAGCGCCAAAGGCTTGCAGGCGGATGCGGTGTTTTTGCTCGGTGATTGCCAGCACCTGACCAGTTCGCCCTACAAGAACCAGGTCTATCGCATGGCAGGTTTGGGTAAATCGGGCGACAGCGAGCCGTATGACAGTGCGCAAAAAGACGAGATCCTGCGCCTGGCCTATGTCGGCATCACCCGCGCGGTCAGTCATTGCTACTGGTACGTCGAGCCGCAGGAAGCGCAAGCGGTGAACATGCCTAGGGCATCCGATCGGGTGGCCAAGGGCAAGCCGTTCTTCGTTGATCACCGTGTCATCAAGCACACCGCATAGGTACAAAAAAGCCCACAGAAATGCGGGCTTTTTTGTTTTAATTCAAAAGCTTATGCGTAACTCCTGAAAGACTCCGGAGGTACGAAAGCTTCAAGCTCGTCCTCCACAGCCTCGATAATTCGTTCGACATCCGCTGCATTCATCACCGTCGCGCACGGGATACCGGCGATGGCGATCATGGTTTCGCCACTGGCGCGATCAAACAGACGGGCGATCATGCTGCCCGGCGCGTCCATCGTTGCCTCGAAACCCATGGGATGAAAATGCCAGCGCATCAGCTGGCATGCATTGGGGAACGTGACTTTGCTTGACCCTTTATTCATGTGTTGCCCGCCTTCTTCATCGAGCGCTTCCGTTTGCTCATGTTAGGTGGGAAGAGCCTTCATTGGCTCAACCGGTGACTGACATTAAAAGTAGCATCCGGATGTGAAATTCCTGTGAGATTTTTCAGTTCATTTTGCGATTGCTTCGCATTTTTTGATGTAAGTCATGGCCTACGCAATCATCGCCAAATGGCCACTACGGATTAGTCATTGAAGCCCGCGCCGAACTTCGGCAAGCTCGATTCTTTTGCGCCGAGCCCCTTATGCACGCCGACGACGACGGCCCAGAACAGACCCAGGCCACGGCGGCCACGGTCATGCGCTATCACCTGAGCTGGAAACACCGCGACCTCGACAGCGTCATGGCGTTGTATCACCCGGACATCCAGTACAACGATTTCTTCCAGAATCGCGTGCTCGGCCTCGACGAATTGCGCGAGTACGTGCGGGTCAGCATGCCGCGCGAATCCGACGAACTGCTGGAGCATTGCGACCGCATTCGCGTCGACGGCAATACCGCGTTCATTCAATACGAAGTGACCTTGCGCGGCGGCGACGGGCTGGTGTCGTTTCGCTCAAGCGAAGCGATCACGGTCAAGGACGGGCTGATCTGGCGCGTCAACGAATACGCTTCGTTGGTGCGCACGCAAACTCATGGCCCAACCTCTTCAAGCCAGCGCCCGGCGGTCAGTCGCCTGGGCCTGTCGCCGCGCCAGTTGAGTTTCATGGCTGAAGACCTGCAGCAGTATTTCGAAAAGCAGCAGCCGTACCTCGATCCCGAACTCGACCTGCAACGGGTGGCGAAGGAGTGCGGCTACAGCCGCAATCAGATTTCCTATCTGCTCAACCAGGTGCTCGGGCAAAGTTTCTACCGCTACGTCAATCAGGCGCGCCTGCAACATCTGTTGCGCTCGCTCGATAACGCCACGCCGCCGGTGCGCATCGATGAATTGGCGTTCGCTGCCGGTTTCAATTCGTTGTCGGCGTTTTACAGCTGTTTCCGCCAGCACACTGGTCAGTCGCCCAAGGCCTACGCCAAACAAATTTCTTTGCGGGCACGCGCGCAAGACATCAACTGAGCACAGCCACTAGGATCGACGCCATCGAAGGTTTTCAGTGGCGGAGTCTTGCATGCCGGCGTGGCGCACTATCAGTTTGTGGATGGATCAACTCGATGAGCCGCTGACCGCGCGGCCCGAGCTTGAGCGAGATCTGGACGTCGACGTGGCGATCATCGGCGCCGGTTACACCGGGCTGTGGACCGCGTATTACCTGAAGAAGCTTGCGCCGGGGCTCGACATTGCGATTGTCGAAGCGCAAACCGCCGGATTTGGCGCTTCTGGGCGTAATGGCGGCTGGCTGATGGGCAACCTGCTTGGCGAGGATCGTCTGCTGGCCGGGCTGTCACCCGAGCAGCGCCGCGCGTCCTTCGACCTGCTGCACAGCATTCCCGATGAAGTGGAAGTCGTTCTCGAGCGCGAAGGCATCGACTGCGATTACCGCAAGGGCGGCGTGCTGTACTGCGCCGCGCGCTATCCAGAGCAGGAAGCCACGCTGCGTGAATATCTGGCCAAACTGCACGCCCAAGGTCTGACCGACGACGATTACCGCTGGCTCAGCCCCGAACAACTCGCCCAGCAGATTCGCGTCGCCAAGCCTTATGGCGGAATTTACGCGCCACACGTGGCGACCATCCATCCGGCGAAACTGGTGCGCGGTCTGGCGCGCACCGTGCAGAACATGGGCGTGAAGATCTACGAAAACAGCCCGGTCACGCACTGGCAGTCGGGCAGCTTGCGCACCGCCAAGGCCAGTGTGCGCAGCCGCTGGATCGTGCCGGCCGTCGAAGGGTATTCAGTGACCTTGCCGCCGCTGGGCCGCTATCAATTGCCGGTGCAGAGCCTGATTGTCGCCACCGAGCCGTTGTCTGCCGCGACCTGGGATGAAATCGGCCTCAGCCGTGGCCAGGCCTTCAGCGAATTCAGCCGCCAAGTCACCTACGGTCAGCGCAGTGCCGACAACCGTCTGATCTTCGGCGCACGCGGTGGTTATCAGTTCGCCGGCAAGCTGCGCCACAACTTCGATCTGACCCGCGATGAAGTCGAATTGCGCCGCTATCTGTTCGGTGTGCTGTTCCCGCAACTGAAAAACGTGCAGATCACCCACGCCTGGGGCGGCAACCTCGGCATGTCACGGCACTTCAAACCGCACATGCTTTGCGATCGCACCAATGGCATCGCGCTGTCCGGCGGTTATGGCGGGGAGGGCGTCGGCGCCAGCAATCTCGGTGGGCGCACCCTGGCGGACTTGATTCTTGAGCGCGACACCGAGTTGACTCAGCAGCCGTGGGTGCTGCCCGACGGTGGCATTCATGCACTGCGTGCGTGGGAGCCGGAGCCGTGCCGCTGGCTTGGCTACAACGCCATCATCAAAAGCTTCGTCCATGAAGACCAGACCCTGGCCAACCCCGCGACCGCGCCATGGCGGCGCAAACTGGCCAGCCAGGTCGCGGGTTTCATGGAAGGTTTCATGCACTAAAGCCGATTTACTTGAAGAAAGCCCAAAAGACAGGTCAGACCATGAGCATTACCCAGTTTAAAAACACTGCAACCCTGCAACTCGATGAGTCCAACCCGGTGGCCGTGCCCCTCGGCGAGCCGATCGCGATTGCCTCGACCACCAGCGTCGAGCGCGACGACGGCGTTGAAACCGGCGTCTGGGAATGCACGCCCGGGCGCTGGCGCCGGCAGATCACCGCGCAGGAGTTCTGTCATTTCATTTCCGGGCGCTGCACGTTCACCCCCGACGGTGGCGGCGAAACCCTGCACATACAAGGTGGCGACGCACTGATGTTGCCGGCCAACACGCTCGGTGTCTGGGATATCCAGGAAACCGTGCGCAAGAGCTACGTGCTGATTTTCTGATTGTTTTGATCCTTTGATTGCCTGCCAACAAAAAAGAAAACCCACACAGGAATCGATCCATGATCCGCAAGACCCTCGCTCTGGCACCGCTGATGCTCGCCGTTTCCCTTGCTCAGGCAGCGGAAACGGTCAAGGTTTACAACTGGTCCGACTACATTGCGCCGGACACCACCAAGAACTTCGAGAAAGAGACGGGCGTGGGTGTCACCTATGACGTCTACGACAGCAACGAAACCCTCGACGGCAAGTTGATGACCGGTAAATCGGGTTACGACGTGGTGTTTCCGTCCAACCACTTCATGGCCCGGCAGATTCAGGGCGGGGCGCTGAAGAAACTCGACAAGAGCCAGTTGCCCAACTGGAAAAACCTCAATCCGGTGCTGCTCAAAGCGCTGCAGACCAACGACCCGAACAACGAACACGGCTTTCCCTATCTGTGGGGCAGCACTGGCATCGGCTACAACATCGCCAAGGTCAAAGCCGTGCTCGGCGACGACGCGCCGGTGGACTCCTGGGACCTGATCTTCAAGCCCGAATACATGGAAAAGCTGCAGAAGTGCGGCGTAGCGATCCTCGACAACGGCCCGGAATTATTGCCGGCGGCGCTCAACTACCTGGGCCTGCCGCACCACAGCAAAAATCCCGAGGACTATAAAAAAGCTGAAGCGCTGCTGATGAAAGTGCGGCCGTACGTCAGCTACTTCCACTCGTCGAAATACACCAGCGACCTGGCCAACGGCGACATTTGCGTGGCGGTCGGCTTCTCCGGCGACATTCTGCAAGCCGAGAATCGCGCCAAGGAAGCCAAGAACGGTGTCGACATCGGCTACAACATTCCCAAGGAAGGCGCAGCCATCTGGTTCGACATGGTCGCCATGCCCGCCGATGCCCCGGACGAGAAGGCCGGTTATGCGTTCATGAATTACCTGCTGCGCCCGGATGTGATGGCCGGCATCAGCAATTACGTGCATTACGCCAATGGTAACGAGCAGGCCGACAGCCTGATCGACCCGGCGATCAAGAACGACACCAAGGTGTATCCGAGTCCGGAGATGATGGGCAAGCTGTTTGCGCTGGAGGCGATGCCGTTGAACATTGACCGGATCCGCACGCGGGTGTGGAACAAGATCCGGACTGGTAGCTAATCACCCAGGCATGCATAAATCTCTGTGGGAGCGAGCCTGCTCGCGAAGGCGGCCGGTCATTCAACATCAATGTTGTCTGACTCGACGCCTTCGCGAGCAGGCTCGCTCACACATTGTCTTTCAGCGTTTAACTGGTTGATATCAATACACTGGCATCGCACTAATAAAGTGCAGGAAAGTGAGACGCGCCTAACAAAAAACAACTTACCCATATTTAATATTTAAATAGAAAATCGTCAGACAATTAGGCAAAGGCCGCGCAACTAAAACATTCTTTCACCTCCGCACGCTTTGTTTACGGCAGTTTTACGAAACAGCCCGATTTGATCTCAAAAAAATCCTTTACGGCAGATTTCAAATTGTGTCAGGTTTCTTACGCCTTCATTGGGCGAGTGATAGGACGATCTCGCCAGAGAGAGTCCTATCGGACAAAAACTGTTCCATTGCTAAACAAGGAAGTGTGTTTATGTCGAAAGTTAAAGCGAATGCTATTGATACCGCCGAACAGGCTTTCCAGCTGGCAGCCTTCAGCTCGGCGTACAACCAGATCAATAGCTTCAGCCATCAGTACGACCGTGGCGGCAACCTCACGGTCAATGGCAAACCCTCCTTCTCCGTCGACCAGGCCGCAACCCAGTTGCTGCGCGACGGCGCTGCCTACCAGGACAAGGACGGCAGCGGCAAGATCGAACTCACCTACACGTTCCTGACCTCGGCATCGTCCAGCACGATGAACAAGCACGGGATCACTGGGTTCAGTCAGTTCAGTGCGCAACAACAATCCCAGGCCAAGCTCGCCATGCAATCCTGGGCTGACGTGGCCAACGTGACCTTCACCGAGAAAGCCTCGGGCGGTGACGGCCACATGACCTTCGGTAACTACAGCGGTGGCCAGGATGGCGCTGCAGCGTTCGCGTATCTGCCAGGCACCGGCGCCGGTTATGACGGCACCTCGTGGTACCTGATCAACAGTGGCTACACGCAGAACAAGAATCCGGACCTGAACAACTACGGTCGTCAGACCCTGACTCACGAAATCGGCCACAGCCTGGGTCTCGCTCACCCTGGCGACTACAACGCCGGTAATGGCAACCCGACCTACAACGACGCGTCCTACGGGCAAGACACCCGCGGCTACAGCGTCATGAGCTACTGGAGCGAAAGCAACACCAGTCAGAACTTCAGCAAGGGCGGTGTCGAAGCGTATTCGTCCGGCCCGCTGATGGACGATATCGCTGCCATCCAGAAACTCTACGGTGCCAACACCACCACCCGTACCGGTGACACCACCTACGGCTTCAACTCCAACACTGGCCGCGATTTCCTCAGCGCTTCGTCGTCGAGTGACAAAGTGGTGTTCTCGGTGTGGGACGCGGGCGGCAAGGATACTCTGGACTTCTCTGGCTTCACCCAGAACCAGAAGATCAACCTCAATGACGCCTCGTTCTCCGACGTTGGCGGCCTGGTGGGCAACGTGTCCATCGCCAAAGGTGCAATCATCGAGAACGCCATTGGCGGTTCCGGCAACGATCTGTTGATCGGCAACAGCGTGGCCAACGAACTCAAGGGCGGTGCCGGCAACGACATCCTCTGGGGTGGCGGTGGTGCTGACAAACTGTGGGGCGGTGCCGGTTCGGACACCTTTGTGTTCGCCGCCAGCTCCGATTCCAAGCCGGGTGCGATCGATCAGATCCTCGATTTCGTCAGCGGTCTGGACAAAATCGACCTGACCGGCATCACCAACGGTGCAGGCCTGCACTTCGTCAGCAGCTTCACCGGTGCTGCCGGTGACGCAGTCCTGACGTCGTCGGGCGGCAACAGCCTGCTCTCGGTGGACTTCTCCGGGCACGGCGTGGCGGACTTCCAGGTCAGCACCGTTGGCCAGGCAGCGACCAGCGACATCGTGGCGTGATGTAGCAGTGGAAAGCGGCGTGTGATGCGCCGCTTTCTTTGCTTGCATCGTATTGGCAGGTAAGCAAGGCTACACGCCGGAGCGAATATTCCTATGATCTGTAAAGCTTTTACCTACACGGTAGCGGCGTGGCTCTCGGCGGCGCTCATCATGATTTCAGGAGAAACCAGCATGGCAAGCAGCCTCAGACTCGAAGAACCGTCCGTATTTGTCGGGCAGTGGCAAGCGACGCTGTCCACCCGAGGTGATGATCCACAAGCGCAAAAGCAGCAGGACAAGCCTTCGAATACTTGTCTGATCGACCTTGAATCCAATCAGACCTTGGGCAAAGGGGCCGACTGTCTCGGTGCATGGCTTGAGCAAACCCCGATCGGCTGGTTTCCCGATCCGGACGGTCTGTCCATCACCGGCAAGGAAGGCTCAAGAATCCAGTTCTTCAGCCGACAACGTGATGGGCTTTATCTGACTACCTTGAAGTCGGGCCTGGTGATTACCCTCGAACGCGCGGCGCACTAGTTGTGATGATCCAGACTGCGACAAGGTTTTAATATAAAACGCCAACCGTTGGTTATAAGAAACACGAGTGGCAACTGCACCGCTGTTAATTGCGCAAGTTGTTATGAAAGTGTAAGCGGGTACTTGCAAGTCATCTTTCGCAGGTAAGTGGAACATTAATTGAAGCCTCGCCCAAGTGTGGCGAGACCGGACATTTCAGGAAGAATCAATGAAGATGGCGAAGGCCCCAGCCACCGCTCCGTTATTCAAGGCTTTGGGTGACTATAAAAGTATCCTGATCAGCGTCGGCTGCTTTACCGCGCTGATTAACGTGCTGATGCTGGTGCCCTCCATCTATATGCTCCAGGTCTATGACCGGGTGCTGTCGTCGCAGAACGAAACGACCTTGGCGATGCTGTCGCTGATGGTCGTCGGCTTCTTTGCCTTCATCGGCATGCTGGAAGTGATCCGCAGCTTTATCGTGATTCGCATCGGTAGCCAGTTGGAGCGCCGCTTCAACTTGCGGGTTTACCAAGCTGCGTTCGAACGCAACCTGTTCAAGGGCGAGGGCAATGCCGGGCAGTCGCTGGGCGATCTGACGCACATTCGCCAATTTGTCACCGGGCCTGCGCTGTTCGCGTTTTTCGATGCGCCGTGGTTCCCGGTCTACCTGTTTGTGATTTACCTGTTCAACGTCTGGCTCGGCGTGCTCGCTACTGCGGGCGCTCTGCTGCTGATCGGCCTGGCCTGCCTGAACGAATACATGACCAAAAAGCCGCTGGGCGAAGCCGCCGGTTATTCGCAGAAGTCCAGCCAGTTGGCCACCAGCCATTTGCACAACGCCGAAACCATTCAGGCGATGGGCATGCTCGGTTCGCTGCGCAAGCGTTGGTTTCAGGTGCACTCGCGGTTTCTCGGCCTGCAAAATCAGGCCAGCGACACCGGTGCGGTGATCAGTTCGTTGAGCAAAACCCTGCGCCTGTGCCTGCAATCGCTGGTGTTGGGCCTGGGCGCGCTGCTGGTGATCAAGGGTGATATGACCGCCGGGATGATGATCGCCGGTTCGATCCTGATGGGCCGCGTGCTCAGCCCGATCGACCAGTTGATTGCCGTGTGGAAGCAGTGGAGCGGGGCGAAGCTGGCTTACCGCCGTCTCGATGCGTTGTTGCAAGCGTTCCCGCCGAGTGACGACGCCATGGCGCTGCCGGCGCCGAAAGGCCAGATTACCTTCGAACAAGTCAGCGCCGGCCCACCGGGGCAACGCGCGGCGACCCTGCAAATGGTCAATTTCAATCTGAATGCCGGCGAAGTGCTCGGCGTGCTCGGTGCTTCCGGTTCCGGCAAGTCGACGCTGGCCCGCGTGCTGGTCGGTGTCTGGCCGACCCTCGGCGGCACCGTGCGCCTCGATGGCGCCGATATTCATCGCTGGAACCGCGACCAGCTCGGCCCGTACATCGGTTATCTGCCGCAAGACATCGAACTGTTCAGTGGCAGCATCGCTGAGAACATCGCCCGTTTCAGCGAGGCCGATCCGCAGAAAGTCGTCGCCGCCGCGCAACAGGCCGGCGTACACGAAATGATCCTGCGCCTGCCGCAAGGCTACGACACGCAACTGGGCGAGGACGGCAGTGGTTTGTCCGGTGGCCAGAAGCAGCGTGTGGCCCTGGCGCGTTCAATGTATGGCACGCCGAGTCTGGTGGTGCTGGATGAACCGAACTCCAACCTCGACACCGTCGGTGAAGCGGCATTGGCCAGCGCCATCGCTGCGCTTAAAGCCCAAGGCACTACGGTGGTGCTGGTGACGCACCGTTCTTCGGTGCTGGCCCAGGCCGACAAACTGCTGGTGCTCAATGACGGTCGTTTGCAGGCGTTTGGCCCAAGTCAGGACGTGCTCAAGGCACTTTCCGGCCAGCAGGAACAACAACGGGAAAAAGCTGCACAGGCACCGGGCGGGCTCAGCATGAGCCGTCAGTATCAGCCCTCGACAAGGAATTCGGGTGTATGAGCAGCGCAAGCATGAACACTGAAAACGAAGCGAGCATGGAACACGCCTACATCACTGAACGCCCGGAACGTGACGCGAAGTTCTTCGCGCGCATGGGCTGGATTCTGGCGATCGTCGGCGCTGGCAGCTTCTTCACCTGGGCGGCCCTGGCGCCGCTGGATCAAGGCATTCCGGTGCAGGGCACGGTCGTGGTCTCGGGCAAACGCAAAGCTGTGCAGTCGATGAGCAGTGGTGTGGTCAGCCGGATTCTGGTGCGCGAAGGCGAAATCGTGAAGCAGGGCCAGCCGCTGTTCCGCCTCGATCAGACGCAAGTCGCTGCTGATGTGCAGTCGCTGCAAGCGCAATACCGCATGGCCTGGGCCAGCCTCGCGCGCTGGCAGGCCGAGCGTGACAACCTCAAGCAAGTGACCTTTCCGGCAGAACTGAGCAATGACCCGGACCCGCGTCTGGCACTGGTGCTGGAAGGCCAGCGACAACTGTTCAGCAGCCGTCGCGAGGCGTACTACCGCGAGCAGGCCGGACTGCGCGCAAGCATCGAAGGCGCCACCGCGCAACTGGCCGGCATGCGTCGCGCGCGTACCGACCTCAATGCTCAGGCCGACTCGCTGCAACAGCAGTTGAGCAATCTGCAACCGCTCGCCGACAACGGCTACATCCCGCGCAACCGCTTGATGGAATACCAGCGGCAACTGTCGCAAGTGCAGCAGCAACTGGCAGAAAACACCGGTGAAAGCGGTCGGGTCGAGCAGGGCATCCTTGAGTCGCGGCTGAAGCTGCAACAGCACGCCGAGGAATACCAGAAGGAAGTTCGCACGCAATTGGCCGACGCGCAGCTGAAAAGCGTGACCCTGTCGGAGCAACTGACTTCGGCCGGTTTTGACCTGCAACACAGCGAAATCATCGCCACCTCCGACGGCGTCGCGGTCAACCTCGGCGTGCACACCGAGGGCGCGGTGGTGCGCCAAGGCGAAACGTTGCTGGAGATCGTTCCGCAAGGCACCACCCTGGAAGTGGAAGGGCACTTGCCGATCAACCTGATCGACAAGGTTGGCGCGCATCTGCCCGTGGACATTCTGTTTACCGCGTTCAACCAGAGTAAAACCCCACGTGTACCGGGTGAAGTCAGCCTGATTTCCGCCGACCAGATGGTCGATGAGAAAACCGGCGTGCCTTATTACGTGTTGCGCAGCAGCGTCAGCGATCAAGCCATGGAAAAACTCAACGGTCTGGTGATCAAGCCCGGCATGCCGGCAGAAATGTTCGTGCGCACCGGCGAACGTTCACTCCTCAACTATCTGTTCAAACCGCTGCTCGACCGGGCCGGCTCCGCGTTGACCGAGGAATAAGGATGTTCGGCTGTATGAATAAGCTTTCCCTGCTCGGCGCGGCAATGATGCTGCTCGCGAGTCACTCAGCAGTAGCGGCCATGGGGCCGTTCGAGATCTACGAACAGGCGTTGCGCAATGACCCGGTGTTCCTCGGGGCGATCAAGGAGCGTGACGCCGGCCTGGAAAACCGTGCGATTGGCCGCGCCGGCCTGCTGCCGCGCATCGGTTACACCTACAACAAGGGCCGCAACTCGTCGAAAGCTACCTCTCTCGATGAGCGCGCGCGTAATCGTACCGATGACCGCAACTACAGCAGTTACGGCTCGGCCTTGACCCTGCAACAACCGCTGCTCGACTACGAGGCTTATGCCGCGTATCGCAAAGGTGTCGCGCAGTCGCTGTTTGCTGACGAAAACTTTCGTGGCAAGAGCCAGGAATTGTTGGTCCGCGTGCTGGATAACTACACCAAGGCGTTGTTCGCGCAGGACCAGATCGACATCGCCCAGGCGAAGAAGAAGGCCTACGAGCAGCAGTTCCAGCAGAACGAACACATGTTCAAGCAAGGCGAGGGCACGCGTACCGATATTCTTGAGGCCGAGTCGCGCTATGAACTGGCGACCGCCGAGGAGATCGAGGCGCGTAACGAACAGGATGCCGCGCTGCGGGAACTGGGTGCGCTGGTTGGCGTGCCGGCGGTGGATATCGGCGATCTGGCGCCGCTGGGTCAAAACTTCCAGACCTTCGCGCTGATGCCGGCCAATTACGACACCTGGCACGAAATGGCGGTGAGCAATAACCCGAATCTGGCCTCGCAACGTCAGGCCGTGGAAGTCGCGCGGTATGAAGTGGAGCGCAATCGCGCCGGGCATCTGCCGAAAGTCAGTGCTTATGCGTCGATGCGTCAGAACGAATCGGAAAGCGGCAACACTTACAACCAGCGCTACGAGACCAACACCATCGGTTTTGAAGTCAGCGTGCCGTTGTATGCCGGTGGCGGTGTTTCGGCGTCGACGCGTCAGGCCAGCCGCACTATGGAACAGGCTGAGTACGAGCTTGATGGCAAGACGCGCGAGACGCTGATCGAATTGCGTCGTCAGTTCAGCGCCTGTTTGTCCGGGGTGAGCAAACTGCGGGCTTATCAGAAGGCATTGAGCTCGGCGGAAGCGCTGGTGGTGTCAACCAAGCAGAGCATTCTCGGTGGTGAGCGAACCAACCTCGACGCGTTGAACGCCGAGCAGCAGCTGTTCACCACGCGCCGTGATCTGGCGCAGGCGCGGTACGACTATCTGATGGCCTGGACCAAGTTGCATTACTACGCCGGGACCTTGAACGAGCAGGATCTGGCGCGGGTGGATGAGGCTTTTGTGGTCGCTCAACAGCCCTCACCCTAACCCTCTCCCAAAGGGAGAGGGGACTGATCGGGGGATATTTTAGAAGTACACCGACCTGAATGAGCGTCACTGAATCCAGCATCGACGCGGTCTTTCAGGTCGATGTATGACGAGAGACACCTCGGTCAGCTCCCTCTCCTGGGGGAGAGGGCTGGGGTGAGGGGAACAGGCAACACCGCAAAACAACCGGCATAAAACAATAAAAGTGAGTGGTGAACATGGACGTACGCATCAAGCCGATTTCGGTCGGCACCCTGCTGCTTGTGATTTCTGCGACCCAGGCTCAGGCGCAATACCTCGAAAGCGGCCAACCCGGCGATCCCGCCAGTTGGCGCAGCGCTGAATTCCTCCGTGACTGGGGCCTGAGCCGCATGCAGGCCGAGCAAGCCTACGCCGCCGGCATCACCGGCCAAGGCGTGAAAATCGGTGCCCTCGACTCCGGTTTCGATGCCGCCCACCCGGAGTTCGCCAGCGACCGTTATCACCCGGTCACGGCCAGCGGCAGCTACATCGACGGCTCACTGTTCAACGTCAATGGCACCCTCAATCCCAATAACGACTCCCACGGCACCCACGTGGTCGGCACCATGGGCGCCTCGCGCGATGGCAGCGGCATGCACGGCGTCGCGTACAACGCGCAAATCTACGTCGGCAACACCAACAAGAACGACAGTTTCCTGTTTGGCCCCAATCCCGACCCGCGCTATTTCAAAGCCGTTTATGACGCCCTCGCCGATGCCGGCGTCCGTGCGATCAACAACAGCTGGGGCAGCCAGCCACCGGACGTCAGCTACCGCACCCTGGCCGATCTGCACGCTGCTTACGCCCAGCACTGGAACAAGGGCACCTGGCTCGACGCTGCAGCGGATGTCTCCCGACGCGGTGTGATCAACGTGTTCAGCGCCGGCAACAGCGGCTATCCGAATGCCAGCGTGCGTTCGGCGTTGCCGTATTTTCAGCCGGATCTGGAAGGTCACTGGCTGGCCGTGTCGGGCCTCGATCAAAGCAATCAGCAGAAGTACAACCAATGCGGCCTCGCCAAATACTGGTGCATCACCACGCCGGGGGCGAAGATCGACAGCACCATTCCCGGTGGCGGTTACGCGATCAAATCCGGCACCTCGATGTCGGCGCCGCATGCGACCGGCGCGCTGGCGCTGGTGATGGAACGCTACCCGTACATGAACAATCAGCAGGCCCTCGAAGTACTGCTGACCACCGCCACGCAACTGGATGGCTCGGTCACCGATGCGCCGACCGAACGGGTCGGCTGGGGCGTGGCCAATCTGAATCGGGCGATGCGCGGGCCGGGGCAGTTGCTCGGTGCGTTTGATGCCAACCTGGGGACAGGGCAGCGCGATGTCTGGAGCAATGACATCTCCGACAAGGCGCTGATTCAGCGGCAGAGTGAAGACCTCGCCGAGCACAGTGCCTGGCAGCAAACCCTGCAAGACAAGGGCTGGCAAAACGGCGTTGCTGCCGGCGCCAGTCAGCAGGATCAGACCGACTACGTGGTCGGCACTGCCCGTGATGCAGCGGCGGCGAGCCGGGTTTATCAAGGCAGCCTGATCAAATCCGGCGGCGGGCAGTTGATCCTCAGCGGCGCCAACACTTATCGCGGTGCGACCACGGTCAATGGCGGCTTGCTCACGGTCAACGGTTCGCTGACTTCTGCCGTGACGGTCAACGACAGCGGCACGCTCGGCGGTTCCGGGCGAATCGCCGCGCTGCTCGCCAACAGCGGTGGCCGCGTGGCGCCG
Organism: Pseudomonas sp. CH61; assembly: GCF_059429415.1. Classification (NCBI taxonomy): domain Bacteria; kingdom Pseudomonadati; phylum Pseudomonadota; class Gammaproteobacteria; order Pseudomonadales; family Pseudomonadaceae; genus Pseudomonas; species Pseudomonas sp. CH61. The sequence continues at coordinate 2,335,598 of NZ_CM182098.1, forward strand.
GGTAACTCCATCGGCACCTTGAACGTGGCCGGTGATGTGACCTTCGCCCCGGGCTCAACCTACGCCGTTGAACTGTCGCCGACCAGCAGCGACCGTATCGTTGCCGGCGGCACCGCCAACATCAGCGGTGCCACGGTCAGCCTGTCGCTGGAAAACAGCCCGACGCTGCTCAGCACCACCGAAGCGCAAAGCCTGCTCGGTCGCCAGTACGACATCCTGCAAGCGGCCGGAGGCATTCAGGGGCAGTTTGGCGCGGTATTGCCGAATTACCTGTTTATCGGCGGCAGCCTCGACTACGCCGCCAACGCTATTCAACTGAGCGTCGAACGTAACGCCACAACCTTCGCCAGCGTCGGGCAAACGCCGAATCAGCGCTCGGTCGCCGTTGCCGTCGAAGGCCTTGGCGCGGGTAACTCGGTGTATGAAAGTCTGTTGCTCTCGCCAACAGCCGCTTCGGCGCAACAAGCCTTCCAGCAACTGAGCGGCGAAATCTACCCGGCGTTGAGTTCGATGCTGATCAACGACAGCCGCCAGTTGCGCGATGCGGTGGGCGAGCGCCTGCACGATACCAACGCAGCGCAAAGCAACGGCTGGATCAAGGCTCTCGGGGCGTGGGGCACGACCGATTCGAGCCGTGATACGGCGGGCTACAACACTTCGATTGGCGGTCTGCTGGCCGGTGTCGATGGCGCGCTGGACGAGCAGACCCGCATCGGTCTGGTTACCGGTTACAGCGACAGTTCGCTGAGCATGGGCTCGGGCACGCATTCCTCGGCCAAGGTCGACAGCTACCACCTCGGTGCTTATGCCGGTCACGAAATCGGCGCATGGCGTTTGAGCACCGGAGCGGCCTACAGCTGGCATCGCGCTGATGTGAAACGCGATCTGCAATACGGCGACGTCAGTGGCAAACAGAAAGCCAAGGTCGACGCGGCAACCACGCAAGTGTTCGGTGAGGCGGCTTATCGCTTGCACCTGCAACCACTGGCGCTGGAACCATTCGCCAACCTCGCCTACGTGCATCTGGATACTGAAGGCTTGACCGAGAAAGGCGACGCAGCCGCGCTGAAAAGCTCGGGCGATCAACGTGACGCGGTGCTGAGCACCCTCGGCGTGCGGGCGATCAAGACCTTCAATCTTTCGCCCGGGCAATCACTGGATGTGAGCGGCCACCTCGGCTGGCAGCACAGCCTCAGCGACATCGACTCCGAACAGCATTTGCGCTTTGCCAGCGGCGGCACGCCGTATTCGGTAGAGAGCTCGGCGTTGGTGCGCGATGCCGCGCTGGTTGGCGTGCAGGCCAGCCTCGCGCTAAGCCGCGATGTACGGGTCAACCTTGATTACAACGGACAACTGGCCAATCGCGAAAAGCTGCATGGCGTTGGCTTGAGCTTGAACTGGCAGTTCTAAGCAAGATAACCCGGCTTCTGGTGATCGTTCCCACGCTCCGCGTGGGAATGCAGCCCGTGACGCTCCGCGTCACTGGACGCAGAGCGTCCCTAGAGGCATTCCCACGCGGAGCGTGGGAACGATCAGTTGCTCTGTGTGGCAACGATCAGGATTTTTCGCAACATCACTAAGGAAGGTCGCTGGATGAATAACAACAATACCCCCGCGCAAACGGGTGGCCGCTTTGCCCTGAAAACTCTCACGCTCGCCGTGCTCTGTGCGATCGGCACAGCCCACGCCGCGCCCTACGTGGAGAGCGGTCGCACGGGCGATCCGTCGAGTTGGCGCAGTACCGAGTTCCAGGCCGATTGGGGCCTGGGCGCGATCGGTGCCGATCACGCCTACGCCGCCGGTTATACCGGCAAAGGCGTGAAACTGGGGATCTTTGACCAGCCGGTGTACGCCGCGCACCCGGAGTTTTCCGGCAGCAATAAAGTCGTCACCCTGGTCACCAGCGGGATCCGCGAATACACCGACCCGTACATCCCGGTCAAAGCCGGCGATGCGTTCCGCTATGACGGTTCGCCCTCGGTCGGCTCCGACGGCAAACTCGGCGCCCACGGCACCCACGTCGGCGGTATCGCCGCAGGCAGCCGTGATGGTGGGCCGATGCACGGCGTGGCGTTCGGTGCGCAGATCATCAGCGCCGACAACGGTGACCCGGGCCCGGAGGACGGCATTGTTCGCGGCAACGACGGCGCGGTGTACAAGGCCGGTTGGGACGCACTGATCGCCAGCGGCGCGCGGATCATCAACAACAGCTGGGGCATCGGCATCACTGACCGTTTCGACCTCGGCGGGCGCGATCCGGCGTACCCGCACTTCACCGTCAATGACGCGCAGTTGCAGTTCAACGAGATCCGCACGCTGCTCGGCACCAAACCCGGTGGCGCCTACGACGGCGCGATAGCTGCTGCGCGCAGTGGCATCGTGACGATCTTCGCCGCCGGCAACGACTACAACCTCAACAACCCGGATGCCATCGCCGGCCTCGGCTATTTCGTTCCGGACATCGCGCCGAACTGGATCACCGTCGCCGCGCTGCAGAAGAACCCGGATCTGGCCAGCGCCAACCCGTACATCATCAGTACGTTCTCTTCGCGCTGCGGCTACACCGCGAGTTTCTGCGTCTCGGCGCCCGGCACGAAAATCTTCAGTTCGATCATCGAAGGCACCAACGCCGACAACCTGACCACCGGCTACAAAAACTACAACGGCACCTCGATGGCCGCGCCGCACGTCGCCGGCTCCATGGCGGTGCTGATGGAGCGCTTCCCGTACATGACCGGCGATCAAGTCGCCACGGTCTTGCGCACCACCGCCACCGACCTCGGCGCGCCGGGCATCGACGCCTTGTACGGCTGGGGCATGATCAACCTGCGCAAGGGCATCGACGGCCCGTCGATGTTCGTCACCGAGCAGGATATTCCGGCGGAATTCCGCATCGACGGCGCTTACGGCTCCGGCCAGTTTGTCGCGGATCTGCCGGGCATCGGCGCGATCATCGATCAGGGCAAACCGACCGAACGCGTGTGCACCGACATCACCTGCGGCCTCGATACCTGGCGCAACGACATTTCCGGTCACGGCGGTTTGACCAAGCAGGGTATCGGCACGCTGGTGCTGACCGGTAACAACACTTACAGCGGCCCGACCCTGGTCAATCAGGGCCGCCTGGCCATCAACGGTTCGCTGCAATCGGCGGTGACAGTGAATGACGGCGGTATCCTCGGCGGCAATGGCCATATCGGCGCGCTGTCGGTGACAAGCGGCGGTACGGTGGCGCCGGGTAATTCCATCGGCACCCTGAACGTGGCCGGTGACGTGACCTTTGCACCGGGTTCGACTTACGCCGTAGAGCTGTCGCCGACCAGCAGCGATCAGATTATCGCTACCGGCAAAGCCGTGATTGAAGGCGCCACGGTGAGCATGTCACTGGAAAACAGCCCGAGCCTGTTGACCACCAACGAAGTGCAAAGTCTGCTCGGCACTCAGTACAACATCCTGCAAGCGGCGGGCGGCATCGAAGGACGCTTCGGTCAGGTGTTGCCGGATTACGCCTTCCTTGGCGGCACGCTGGCGTACTCGGCCACTGGCATTCAGTTGGCAGTCGGGCGTAACGAGGCCTCGTTCGCCAGCGTCGGTTTGACGCCGAACCAGCGCGCCGTGGGCGCTGCGGCTGAGCGTTTGGGCGCTGGCAATGCGCTGTTCGAAACCCTGTTGCTGTCGCCGAATGCGGCGTCGGCGCAGCAAGCCTTCCAGCAACTGTCCGGCGAAATCCATCCGGCGATCGGCACCATGCTGATCAACGACAGCCGTTACCTGCGTGAAGCGGTGGGCGAGCGTCTGCGTGAGCGTGATCTGTTCAACGCTGGCGCACCGACCGACGAGCGCAGCAATGCATGGGTCAAGGTCTTGGGTTCGTGGGGCAAGAGCGATGGCGGGCATGACAATGCCGACTCCAACAGCTCCATCGGTGGCCTGCTGGCCGGTGTTGACGGCTTGATCGCTGAAGATACCCGTCTCGGTTTCGTTACCGGTTATAGCGACAGCTCGTTGAGCATGGGCAGCGGCACGCATTCGTCGGCGTCGGTCGACAGCTACCACTTGGGTGCGTACCTGGGCCATCAGATCGATGCGCTACGTCTGACCGTCGGTGGCGCCTATAGCTGGCACCGTGTCGACGTCAAACGTGACCTGCAGTTCGGGGACGTCAGCAGTAAACAAAAGACCAAGCACGATGCCGCAACCACTCAAGTGTTCACCGAGGCCGCTTATGATCTGGGCCTGCAACCGATGAATCTGGAGCCGTTCGCCAATCTGGCTTACGTGCACCTCAATACCGAAAGCTTCACCGAAAAGGGTGACGCGGCGGCGTTGAAGGGCGGTGAGGACAATCGCGATGTGGTGCTGTCGACCCTCGGTGTGCGCGCCAAGCGTTCGTTCGCCTTGTCGGATCAGCATCAGCTGGAGCTGGGTGCGAGCCTCGGCTGGCAGCACAACCTGAACAACGTTGATGCCGACAGCCATCTGGCCTTCGCCAACGGCAACAGCGCGTTCACCGTGCAGGGTGTGTCGATGGATCGCGATGCGGCGGTGGTCGGTGTGCGGGCAGGTCTGGCGCTCAACCGCGATGTGCGGGTGAACCTGGATTACAACGGGCTGATCGGCTCGAACGAGAAGGACCACGGCGTGGGTCTGACCCTGGATTGGCAGTTCTAAAGAGTACTGGCAGTTCTAAGGCGTGCTGGCAGCTCTGCAAGGAGCTGCCAGTCATTTGAAGGAAGAGAGAGCACAACATGGGACTGTTCGATTATAAAAATGCCGATGGCAAAGCGTTGTACAGCGACGCCATCGCACTGACGCTGTATGCCTACACGCCGACCGGCAAACCGTTGCCGGCCACCGCTTGGTCGCCGCTCACAGCGACGGCGCTGGGCTATCAGGGCAAGGTCGGGCCGCAAGGCACGTTCTTCGGCGAGAAGGACGGCTTTACCAGCGCCGAGGCGGAAGTGCTCGGCAAATACGACGCCGCCGGCAAGTTGATTGGCATCGGCGTGGCCTTTCGCGGCACCGGTGGGCTGGGTTACAGCGACACCTTCGGCGACCTGAAAAACAATCTGCTGGCCGCTATCGGGCCGTCGGATTACGCGAGCAATTACGCGAAAAACGCCTTCGACAATCTGCTCAAGGCTGTCGCCGCATTCGCCATTGCCAACGGCATCGCCGCCAAGGACGTGCTGCTCAGCGGCCACAGCCTCGGCGGTCTCGGGGTCAACAGCGTGGCCGAGTTGAGCGCGAGCAACTGGGGCGGCTTCTTCAAGGACGCCAACTACATCACCTTCGCCTCGCCAACCCAGAGCAGCACCGGCAACAATGTGCTGAACATCGGTTTCGAGAACGACCCGGTTTTTCGCGTGCTCGATGGCACCACGTTCAGCAGCGCGTCGATGGGCAAGCACGACAAGCCCCACGATTCGACCACCGACAACATCGTCAACTTCAACGACAACTACGCGTCCACTGCGCAGAACCTGGTGCCGTTCAGCATCATCAATCCGCTGAACTGGTCGGCCCACAGCTCGCTGGGCTATGCCGATGGCTTGAATCGGGTGATCGATTCGAAGTTCTATAACCTGACGCATAAAGACTCGACGATCATCGTCTCCAATCTGGAAGAAGCGTCCCGGGGCAAGACCTGGGTTGAAGACCTTGGCCGCAGCGGCGAACCGCACACCGGCAGCACCTTCATCATCGGTACGCAGAGCAACGACTGGCTCAAGGGCGGCGCGGGCAACGACTTCCTCGAAGGCCTGGGCGGCGATGACCGTTTCCGGGATGACGGCGGCTACAACATCCTGCTCGGTGGCCAGGGCCACAACACGTTTGAACTGCAAAAACCGCTGCAGAACTTCAGCTTCGCCAACGACGGGGACGGCACGCTGTACGTGCGCGACGCCTACGGCGGCATCAGCATGACCCGCGACATCGGCGCGCTGGTGAGCAAGGAGTCGGGTTCGTGGTGGGGCAGCAAGGAAATCACCTGGGGCGTCACCGCCAAGGGTTTGACCAACGGCAGCGAGCTGACCCAGTACAACCATTCGCTCAGCGGCGATGGCTACGGCAATGCGCTGCACGCCACGGCCGACGGTGACTGGCTGTTCGGCCTCGGTGGCGATGACAAACTGATCAGCGACAAGGGCCATGTGACCTTCGTCGGTGGCGCCGGTAATGACGTGATGACTGCCGTGGGTGGCAACAACACCTTCCTGTTCAGCGGCGCGTTCGGTTTCGATGCCATCAACGGCTATCAGGGCAGCGACAAACTGGTGTTCATGGGCGTCGAAGGCGCGGGACAGGGCTACGACTACAAGCAACACGCGGCGCAGACCGGCAGCGATACCGTGCTGAAGATTGGCGACTATGCCGTGACCTTGATCGGGGTGGGAGTGGCTAACCTGTCGGACTCGGCGTTCGTGTTCGCCTAGTAATCCCTGTAGGAGTGAGCCTGCTCGCGATAGCGTTGTGTCAGTTTGCATTTTTTCATCTGGCACACCGCTATCGCGAGCAGGCTCACTCCTACAGTTTAAAGCTATGTAGATTCTGAAATGCTCCGGGGCGTCCCCGTGGGGCGCCCTGGCTGTGAGCTATCTCTAACAATTCCAACAAGAGAGAGGCAATAGCAATGGGTGTGTATGACTACAAGAACTTCGGCACAGCCGATTCCAAGGCGTTGTTCAGCGATGCCATGGCGATCACGCTGTATTCCTATCACAATCTCGATAACGGCTTTGCCGCCGGTTATCAGCACAACGGTTTCGGCCTTGGCCTGCCCGCTACGCTGGTCACGGCGCTGCTCGGTGGCACCGATTCCCAAGGCGTGATTCCCGGCATTCCGTGGAACCCCGACTCGGAAAAACTCGCCCTCGACGCCGTGAAAAAGGCCGGGTGGACGCCGATCAGCGCCTCGCAACTGGGCTATGACGGCAAGACCGATGCGCGCGGAACCTTCTTTGGCGAGAAGGCCGGTTACACCACCGCGCAAGTGGAAATCCTCGGCAAGTACGACGCCCAGGGCCATCTCACCGAACTCGGCATTGCCTTTCGCGGCACCAGCGGCCCGCGGGAAAACCTGATCCTCGACTCCATCGGCGATGTGATCAACGACCTGCTCGCCGCCTTCGGCCCCAAGGATTACGCCAAGAACTACGTCGGCGAAGCCTTCGGCAATCTGCTCAATGATGTGGTGGCGTTTGCCAAGGCCAACGGCCTCAGCGGCAAGGACGTACTGGTCAGCGGCCACAGCCTCGGTGGCCTGGCGGTCAACAGCATGGCCGATTTGAGTGGCGGCAAGTGGGGCGGTTTCTTTGCCGATTCCAACTACATTGCCTACGCCTCGCCAACGCAAAGCAGCACCGACAAAGTGCTCAACGTCGGCTACGAAAACGACCCGGTGTTCCGCGCCCTCGACGGCTCGACCTTCACCGGCGCCTCCGTCGGCGTGCACGATGCGCCCAAAGTCTCAGCCACCGACAACATCGTCAGCTTCAACGATCACTACGCCTCAACCGCGTGGAATCTGCTGCCGTACTCGATCCTCAACATTCCCACCTGGATCTCGCACTTGCCGACCGCGTATGGCGACGGCATGAACCGGGTGATCGACTCAAAATTCTACGACCTGACCAGCCGCGACTCGACGATCATCGTCGCCAATCTTTCGGACCCGGCGCGGGCCAACACCTGGGTGCAGGACCTCAACCGCAACGCCGAAACCCACAAGGGCAGCACCTTCATCATCGGTAGCGACGCCAATGACCTGATCCAGGGCGGCAGCGGCAACGATTACCTGGAGGGTCGCGCCGGCAACGACACCTTCCGCGACAGCGGCGGCTACAACGTCATTCTTGGCGGGCAGGGCAGCAACACCCTCGACCTGCAAAGCGCGGTAAAGAACTTCGACTTCGCCAATGACGGCGCCGGCAATCTCTATGTGCGCGACGCCAATGGCGGGATCAGCATCACTCGCGACATCGGCAGCATCGTCACCAAGGAGCCAGGGTTTCTCTGGGGCCTGTTCAAGGACGACGTGATCCACAGCATCACGGCCAGCGGCTTGAAGGTTGGCAACAACGTCACCGCGTACGAGTCCAGCGTCAAAGGCAGCGCTGGCGCCGACACCCTGAAGGCGCATTCGGGTGGCGATTGGTTGTTCGGGCTGGATGGCAACGATCACCTGATTGGTGGTGCTGGCAATGACGTGTTTGTTGGCGGCGCCGGTAATGACCTGATGGAATCGGGAGGCGGGGCGGATACGTTCCTGTTCAACGGCGCGTTCGGGCAGGACCGGGTGGTGGGTTACACGTCCAACGACAAACTGGTGTTTCTCGGTGTGCAGGGTGTGTTGCCGGCGGAGGATTTCCGTGCCCATGCCGCGACCGTTGGACAGGATACGCTGCTGACGTTTGGCAATGATTCGGTGACGTTGGTCGGGGTGTCGCTGAACAGCCTGAGTGCTGACGGCATTGTGATCGCCTGATGTCGATGGGGCGCCGGTAAGGGCCCTTTCGCGAGCAGACTCGCTCCCACACTGGATCTGTGTCGTTTACAAATCCCCTGTGGGAGCGAGCCTGCTCGCGAAGAACGATAACTCGGTTTCAAAAGTGACTCGACAGCCATTCCCTGACTCAAACCCCTGCAAAACAGTAAGTGCGGCCTAAAGCCAGCACGTGCGCGCACGTTCTATAGCTAGCCGCCATTGAGTACAGGAGATTCAAACGTGAAAGGTTTCAAGGGGTATGTCGGGTTCGTTGCACTGGCGCTGTGTTCGGCCAATGCCTGCGCCGATCTACCTCAAACTTCGATTCTGAGCCGTTACGGCATCACCACCGATCAACTGCCGAGCCCGCCGAAAAGCGAGGTGGTCGAGCCGGTTGAAGAGAAGAGCCGCTTTCAGATTCAGCCCGAACAACCGTTCGTGACCCTGCGCCTGGGTGACGGCAAACAGCCGCAAACTACTGGCAATCTGAGCATCGATCGCATGGCGCAGCAGGACCTGGAACGGTGCCGGCGTTTGCAGGGTGAAGTGGTCAAGCGGGGCGGCACGTACATGCCTTGCGATGGCAGCATTCCCGGTATGCCGACCTTTGAATAACACTCAATGATCGTTCCCACGCTCTGCGTGGGAATGCCTCAACGGACGCTCCGCGTTCGGCTTTGAAGGGACGCGGAGCGTCCCGGGCTGCATTCCCACGCAGAGCGTGGGAACGATCGACGCGGAGCGTGGGAACGAGCGAAACCTAGTCTTCTTCGCGCACCGTGGCTACTTCATCGGCACGGACCTTCACCTTGGCCCCGGAAATATCTTCGAACTCATAGAAGCCGTCCTTGGTTTTGGTCTTCGGCATGTCCTTGGTCAGATACTGGGTGCCGTTCTGCAGAGTGACCACCGTCGGCGTCGAGCAACCGGCCAGTGCCAGCGCGGCGACGATGGCGAAAGGGATGCCCAGTGACTTGATTTTCATACCCACTTCTAAATCCTCATTCGATGTGATGCCGAGCATTGTCGGCCTTCTAACGCGGTTGGTGCTATCTCCGTGAGAAAAGTTCGATAGCCCGGCGAAAAAATGCCATTGATCATTTTCCGTTTGCACCGGGCGGGGCACAACTGTTATCTGTACGCATAACCAGTACTCGCTCGCCATGGCCCCAGAATTCCCGTGACTGCCAATCCCCTCGACGATCCGTTCTACTACCTTAACAACTTCCGGCAAGTGCTTGATTGGCTTGAACTTCGCTATGTCGATGTGATGAGCGAAACGGAACACGCGTTCATCCGCGACTTCAAGGCCTTGCCCCGTGCTTCGCAAGGTTTGCTGGTGCGGATGGTGATGCGCAAGGGTGTGCATTTTCGGGCCGGCAAACTCAATTACGGTGAAATCGGTGACATCGCCGCGGCCGCGCAGCCCTTGCTGGAGCGTGGCTGGATCGACGAACACGCGCCGCTGGCCCTCGCCGAGTTGTTCGACGTGTTGCTCAAGGCCGAAATTCTGCAAGCCTTCGGCGCCGCCATCGAACAGCCCAAGGGGCGCAAGGACGACTGGCTGCCGCTGTTGGCCGAGCAGTTCAGCGAATTGCGCTGCCTGCGCGACTGGGCGCCACTGCTCGATGACCGGCTGTTCAGCCTGACCATCATGGACCTGTGCGACCGCTTGCGTCTGATGTTCTTCGGCAACCTGTATCAGGACTGGTCGGAATTCGTCCTCGCCGACCTGGGCATCTTCACCTACGAAAAGGTCGAGTTCTGCGCCGACTCGCGAGGCCTGCGCAGCCGCGAAGACGTCGACGCCTGCCTGTTCCTGCACGACTGCCAATTGCGTTTCGAGGCCGGCGAACCGCTGGAAATCATCGTCGCGCAGGTCAGCGCCTTGCACTTCGACAACCCGTGGCTGCAACGCCGGCGTGGCAAGGTGCTGTTCCAGATCGGCCAGTATTGCGAGCGCATCAGCGAGTTTGCCCTGGCCCTGAGCATTTACCGCGACTGCGCCTATCCCGGTGCCCGTTTGCGCATGATTCGCGTGCTGGAACGCAGCGGCGAATACTCGTTGGCACTGGAGCTCGCCACGCTGGCCGAACAGGCGCCGGAAAGCGCTGCCGAGCAGCAAGGCCTGCAACGGATATTGCCAAGGGTGCGGCGCAAACTCGGCGGCCCGCCACTCAAACGCGTAGCGGCCAGACCGGTCGAGCGGCTGGATCTGCAATTGCCACGCACCGACCCAGCCTTGTCTGTGGAGTTTTACGTGCAGGCGCATCTGCACGATGACGACGGCCCGGTGCATTACGTGGAAAACAGCTTGATCAACTCACTGTTCGGCCTGTTGTGCTGGCCGGCGATTTTCGCACCGTTGCCCGGGGCATTCTTCCACCCGTTTCAGCGTGGCCCGGTGGACCTGCTCAATGAAGATTTCCAGCAGCGCCGCGCCGAACTTTTTCAGGCGTGTCTGAGCGAGCTCGACGACGGCCGCTATGCCGCGACCATTCGCCAGCGCTTCATTGACAAGTGGGGTATCCAGTCGCCATTCGTGTTCTGGGGCGCATTGAATGAAACGTTGCTGGAGCAAGCACTGGCCTGTTTGCCGGCCGAACACCTCAAGCACTGGTTCAACCGTTTATTGCTCGACATCAAGGCCAACCGCGCCGGCATGCCCGACCTGATCCAGTTCTGGCCGCAGCACAAAACCTACCGAATGATTGAAGTGAAAGGCCCCGGCGATCGCTTGCAGGACAATCAACTGCGCTGGCTGGAATTCTGCCACCAGCACCAGATGCCAGTGGCGGTGTGTTACGTGCAATGGGCGGAGCAGAGCGCTTGAGCTACAGCATTGCCGTGCGCGCACTCTGCGAGTTCACCGCCAAGACTGGCGACCTCGACCTGCGCTTCACACCATCACCCACGGCGCTGGAAGGCATCGCCGGCCACCGCACTGTGGCCTCGCGGCGCAGCGAAAAGTATCAAAGTGAAGTGGCACTGGAAGGCGAGTTCCGGCAATTGAAGGTCAAGGGCAGGGCGGACGGCTACGACCCGGCGCAAACCTGTCTGGAGGAAGTCAAAACCTACCGTGGCGACCTGAGCAAACAACCGGCCAATCACCGCCAGTTGCACTGGGCGCAGGCGAAGATCTACGGCTGGTTGATGTGTCGCAAACTCGAGCTTGAACAGATCAATCTGGCGCTGGTGTATTTCGATATCGTCAGCGAAAAAGAAACCTGTCTGGTCGAGGCGTTCAGCGCTGATACGTTGAAAGCGTTTTTCGATCAGCAATGCACGCTGTTCCTGCAATGGGCCGAACAGGAAATGGCCCATCGCGAGGCGCGCAATCTGGCCGCGCAACAACTGGCGTTTCCCCATGCGGATTTTCGTCCGGGTCAGCGGCATTTGGCCGAGTCGGTGTTCAAGGCTGTCAGCACCGGGCGCTGCCTGATGGCCCAGGCACCGACCGGCATCGGCAAAACCCTTGGCACGCTGTTCCCGATGCTCAAAGCGCTGGCACCGCAGCAACTGGACAAGGTGTACTTCCTCACCGCCAAGACACCGGGACGCAAACTGGCGCTGGATGCCAGCCAGGTGTTGTTCGATCAGTCGCCAGCCTTGCCCTTGCGGGTGTTGGAAATGGTCGCCCGCGACAAGGCCTGCGAACACCCGGACAAAGCCTGCCACGGTGAATCCTGCCCGTTGGCCCAAGGCTTTTATGATCGCCTGCCCGCCGCCCGGGAAGCGGCCAGCCGAATTCGCCTGCTCGATCAAGCGGCCATGCGCGAGGTCGCCGCGCAACACGCGGTGTGCCCGTATTACCTGAGTCAGGAGATGGCCCGTTGGGTCGACGTGGTGATCGCCGACTACAACTATTACTTCGACTTCAGCGCCATGCTCTTTGGTCTCGCCCAGCTCAACCAATGGAAAGTAGCGGTGCTGGCGGACGAGGCGCACAACCTCGTCGAGCGGGGCCGGCAGATGTACAGCGCCAGTCTCGATCAGTTCACCTTGGGCAGCGTGCGCAAAACCGCGCCCGCCGCGCTGAAAAACGCCCTGCAACGGATCAACCGTGAATGGAACGCCCTGCATGCGCCGCAACTGGCGGCCTATCAGGCTTACGACAAGGCGCCGGAAAAACTTCTGCAAGCGATCTCGTTATGTTGCGCGGCCATCGGCGATTACCTCAATGATCATCCGCAGGGTCTCGACAGCGCCTTGCAGAACTTCTATTTCGACTTGGTGCAATTCGCCCGGGTCGCGGAGCTGTATGACGAGCATTACCTGTTCGACATCAGCAAGCGTGACCTCGAGCGTAAAAAGCCGCTGTCGCAGTTGTGCCTGCGCAATGTAGTGCCGGCGGCATTCATCGGTCCGCGCCTGAAAGCGGCGCGCAGCAGCGTGCTGTTCTCCGCCACCCTCAGCCCGCGTCACTATTACGCCGATTTACTCGGTACGCCTGCCGACAGCGTGTGGATCGACGTCGAATCGCCGTTCTGCGCCGAACAATTGCAGGTGCAGATCGTCAGCCGCATCTCGACGCGCTTCAATCATCGGCAAGCCTCGCTGGAGCCGATCGTCGAATTGATCGCGCGGCAGTTCAGCGAACGTCCGGGCAACTATCTGGCGTTTTTCAGCAGCTTCGATTATCTGCAACAAGTGGCGTCGTTACTCGCCGAGCGTTATCCGCACATCACTCTCTGGCAGCAATCGCGGGGGATGCTCGAAGGCGCGCGGCGGGCTTTTCTCGATCAATTCACCGCACACAGCCAGGGTGTCGGCTTTGCCGTGTTGGGCGGTGCGTTCGGCGAAGGCATCGATTTACCCGGTGCGCGGCTGATCGGCGCATTCATTGCGACACTGGGGCTGGCGCAGTTCAATCCGGTCAACGAACAGCTGAAATACCGCATGGCGGCGATCTTCGGCGCCGGTTACGACTACACCTACCTGTACCCCGGCGTGCAGAAAGTCGTGCAGGCCGCCGGGCGGGTCATCCGTACCCGCGAGGATCGCGGCGTGGTCATGCTGATTGACGATCGCTTTGCCGAGAGCCGGATCAAACAACTGCTGCCGCGTTGGTGGGCAATCAATCATGAGTCGGCCGCTTCCCAATTCGCCGGATTGACGCATACTTCCGATCATGACAATGGCTGGTGAGTGTGATGAGCGAGAAAAACAAGACCGCGGCGATCGAAGAGATGCGTTTTCGTCTGCTGATCGATGCGGTGGTCGACTATGCGATCTACATGATCGATCCCGACGGCATCATCACCAGTTGGAACTCCGGCGCCAAACGCTTCAAGGGCTACGAAGAAGCGGAAATCCTCGGCGAGCATTTCTCTCGCTTCTATACCGCTGACGATCGCGCCGCCGGTCTGCCGCAACGGGCGCTCGATACCGCCATCCGTGAAGGGCGCTTCGAGGGCGAGGGCTGGCGGGTACGCAAGGATGGCACCAATTTCTGGTCGCACGTGGTCATCGATCCGATCATTGATCCCAGCGGCAAATTGCTCGGTTTCGCCAAGATCACCCGCGACCTGACCGACCGCAAAATGGCCGAGGAAACCCTCAAGCAAAGCGAGCAGCAATTCCGCTTGCTGGTGCAGGGCGTCACCGACTACGCGATCTACATGCTCAGCCCCGAAGGCCGGGTCAGCAACTGGAACCAGGGCGCCCAGCGGATCAAAGGCTATCTGCCGGAAGAAATCATCGGCCAGCACTTTTCGATCTTCTATACCCCCGAAGACCGCGAACTCGGCGAGCCGCAACGGGCGCTGGAAATCGCCACCCGCGAGGGCCGCTTCGAGAACAAGAGCTGGCGCATGCGCAAGGACGGCACACGGTTTCTCGCTCATGTGGTGGTCGATGCGATTCGTGGCGATACCGGCACTTTGCTCGGTTTTGCCAAGATCACCCGCGATATCACCGAAGCCCACCAGGCGCAGCAAGCGCTGGAGAAAACCCGGGAAGCGTTGTTCCAGGCGCAGAAGATGCAGGCCATCGGGCAGCTCAGCGGCGGCATCGCCCATGACTTCAATAATCTGCTGACGGTGATTCTCGGCAATCTGGAAATCGTGCAAAAACGCATGGGTGACGATGCGAAAATCAGCCGGTTGCTGGAAAACGCCACTCAGGGCGCATTGCGCGGCGTGTCGCTGACCCAGCGCATGCTGGCCTTTGCCCGCCGTCAGGAACTGAAAACCGAGTCGGTCGATATTGCGCAACTGGTCCAGGGTATTACCGGGTTGTTGCGCAGTTCGCTGGGGCCGGGCATTCGCATCGATACGCGGTTTCCTGCAGATCTGGAGCCGGTGCTGGCGGACACCAATCAGCTGGAACTGGCCTTGCTCAACCTGGCAACCAACGCCCGCGACGCCATGCCCGACGGCGGTACGGTAAGCATCACTGCTGAACCGCAAGTGGTGCTCGAACTCAGTCATTCGGATCTACCGGCAGGTCGTTACGTTTGTCTCAGCGTGATCGACAGCGGGGAGGGCATGGATGAGCACACACTGGCCTCGGCCAGAGATCCGTTCTTCACCACCAAAGGCTTGGGCAAGGGCACCGGACTGGGATTGTCGATGGTCCACGGCTTCATGGAGCAACTGGGTGGGCGTTTCGTCCTCAAGAGCGAAAAGGCCCAAGGCACCACGGCTGAACTGTGGATTCCGGTGGCCGTCGAGGGCTCGACCAGCAAGCCGCTGCTGCCACACGCCGAGCCGGTGGTGGTGCCAAGGCTCAGCGTGCTGGTGGTGGATGACGACTCGCTGGTGTTGACCAGCACCAGCCTGCTGCTCGAAGACCTTGGCCATCGGGTGGTCAGTGCGACGTCTGGTGCGCAGGCGCTGGCGTTGTTCGATCAGGGTGAAGTCATCGACTTGATGATCACCGACATGGCCATGCCGCAGATGAGCGGCGCGCAAGTGGCCCACGCAGTGCGTCTGCTCAAACCGGATCTGCCGATCATCCTGGCCACCGGTTACGCCGAGCGTCTGGAAGGTTTTGCTGCGCAACTGCCACGCTTGCCCAAGCCGTTCACGCAAATGAATCTGGTGGCGATCATTGCTCAATCGATGAAGTGAGGCGGCTGTCAATCGTTCTGAACTTGCGCGCCGGTGGGGATTTCTAAATGTTTTCCCCAACCCGGAGCGTGCATCTTTTGTCTCGCATACTGACTGAGCCCACCGCTGAAGAAACCCTGACCGAACATGACGCGAAAATGTTCGGCTCACCCAAGGAACGGCTGGATTTCTATCGCCGGGAGATCCAGTACGAAACCAGCATCCTCGCCAACCGCACCGATGCCTATCTGGCGGCGCAGTCGTTTCTGGTGATTGCCTTTGCTTCGTGCATGGCCAACCTCAACCCGGAGTGGGGCAAGTTATTTACGTTGGTGGTGCCGCCGTTTCTGGCACTGCTCGGGCTGCTCAGCTCGCTGAATGCCTGGCCGGGGATTCGCGCGGCGTACGACATCATCGATCACTGGCATTTCAAGCAGAGCCACTTGCTGCACAGCGAGCCGCTGATGGGCCTGGCGTATGACGAATCACCGCTGTTCAGCGAGATGGAGTCGAGCCACAAGGGGTATCGCAAGTCGCTGTTGTTTTCGGTACGTACACCGTGGATTTTTGCGACGTTCTGGGTGTTGCTGGGGAGTTATGCGGTATTTATTCAGGTGACCAATCCGGGGGGGTGATTGGTCTTCACGCAAAAGCCCGGCTTATATCGCCGGGCTTTTTCATTCGCTCGGATTTTGTGTTGCCATTCAGATCGATCCCCCTCACCCCAGCCCTCTCCCCCAAGGGGGGCGAGGGGGAAGGGAGCAGATCTTCGTTGTACTCAAAATCTGCGTTCGACTCGGTATCTCAGGTCGGCGTATCCCGACCATTCAACTCGGTCAGTTCCCTCTCCCTCCGGGAGAGGGCTAGGGTGAGGGGCTGTCAGGGTTCACTCGAAAAGGAGTCGATCTCCGTTGTGTTCAGAATCTGCGTTCAACTCGGTATCTCAAGTCGGCGTACCTCAACCATTCACCTCGGTCAGTTCCCTCTCCTAGGGGAGAGGGCTAGGGTGAGGGGCTGTTCTGGCTCACTCCACGGTCTCAAGCTCTCGACGCAACGCCACCGAGTTCTGCGACGACATCGGGATCGGCGGGAAGTCTTCGTTCAACACACACAAATGATCGATAGCATCTTCAAACATCGAGTCGGCTTTCTTGCGCAGCGCCCGGTAGTGCTCAAACTGT
Source organism: Pseudomonas sp. CH61 (assembly GCF_059429415.1). Lineage (NCBI taxonomy): Bacteria > Pseudomonadati > Pseudomonadota > Gammaproteobacteria > Pseudomonadales > Pseudomonadaceae > Pseudomonas > Pseudomonas sp. CH61. The sequence goes on from NZ_CM182098.1 coordinate 2,352,319, forward strand.
TCAATGTCCATATCAGCCACGTCAAGCAGCGCATTGGCCGCTCGATTAAGCGTATGGGCGTTATCGAACAATTGACGATTGCGTTCCAGAGCCAGTGCTCTGCAAGCCTTGATTTGTGCCGGAGTCGAGCATTCTTTCATGACCGTAACCTTATTCTTCAAGGATTCCTTTAACAGGCTTAAACGCCGCAGTGGAACCGAACCTGCCGGGCCCCGCCTGATGTTTCCGGCGAGGGGTTATGCTTGTGACTGCCGGCCATTACGCAGGGATCCATTTTTTTACAGAAAAAAATTCGATCAATCAGCCGATAAAGCTCTGAATTAAAAATCAGGTTTTTAGTTTCTTGTGCTGCTCATAGCGAGCGAGGATCGGTTGCGTGCTGATCCCGTGGAGCAAAATGCTCAGCGCCACCACCGACAAGGTCAGGTCGGTACACACGCTGGCCACGGTGTCGGTCAGCCCGTGATTCAAGGCATAAAACAGATAGAACAGGCTACCGATCCCGCGAATGCCGAACCAGCCGATCAACAGCTGTTGCCGCCCCTCCAGCAACGCGCCCCACGGCATCAGTGCGACGCAGGCCGGGCGGATCAGGCAGAACAGCACGCCGCCCACCAGCAACGCTCGCCAGTCCCAGTGCGCCACCAGCACCACGCCGAGCAGGGTCACCAGAAACACCTCCATGGCGCGTTCGACCAGACTGCCGAACGACAGCATATCGCCCATCATGATCCCGGCGGCGACCTGGCTGCTTTCCAGCCGTTCGGTGTCGCCGTGCACCGCGTGTTGCGGTTCGACGTTCTGATGGCCGACCACCGGTTGCACCAGATGCTCGGCAGGTGTTTGGCTGGCGCCGGTGGATTTCACCTCGACCTGACGCAGGCCCAGCCCGGCCGCGAACACCGACAGGAAGCCGTAACCGCCGATGGCTTCGGCGACGACATAGGCTAGGGCAATCAACGACAACGCCAGATAATCATTGGGGCTGAGCGTTCTGTCGTCATTGTGGATACGCAGCGACAAAGTCACGCGGCCAATACCGCGCCCCATCCAGTAACCGGTGAGCAATCCGGCAGGCACCGCCCACAATAAACTGCGCAAGACCCAGCCCTGCCACTCGGCGGCAGAGCCGTCGCCGTGAATCAGCAACAAACCGAGTATCACGAACGGAAACGCCACCCCGTCATTGAGCCCTGCCTCACCCGACAGGCCGAAACGCACGCTGTCGACATCCCTGGCATCGTTGACCTGCACCAGCGCCGCCAGCACCGGGTCGGTCGGCGCCAGAATCGCGCCGATCAACAGCGACGGTCCCCACGGCAAGCTCAAGCCAAAGTGCAGCAGCAGACAAACGCCGACAATGGTCAACACCATCACCGGTCCGGCGAGGCCAAAAGCAATCCGCCAACGCTTGTCGCGCAGGGGCAAACGCAACTTCAAACCGCAGACGAACAGGGAAAACAGCACCGCGACTTCCGTCAGGTGCTCCATCCACAACGAGGCGTTTTCCAACGACAGTTTCAGCAGATCGAGGCCGCTGGGGCCGATGCCGATTCCCAGCAGCAAACATACAGCTGAAGTGGTCACCGGCATCCAGCGCAGGTACGACGAGGTCAGTGCCAAGGTCAACAGCACGGCGCCGAGCACCGCCACCCACACGACAAAACTCATGATGTGCCGCCCTCAGTGATTAATGACGGCCGCCTGCAGAGACCCTTTCGCTTCTGACGCCGCTCCTGTAGAAGCTGCCGCAGGCTGTGATCCTTTGACCTTGTTTTTAACATCGAAATCAAAAGATCGCAGCCTGCGGCAGCTCCTGCAGTGCGTTTACTCACAGCATCGGTTTACCACCGGTCACGCCATAGCGCTGGCCGGTGATGTAACTGGCTTCGTCCGAGGCCAGCAGCACGTAGATCGGCGCCACCTCCACCGGTTGCCCGGGGCGGCCGAGCGGTGTGTTTCCGCCGAAGTTTTGCACTTCTTCATCGGGCATGGTCGAGACGATCAGCGGCGTCCAGATCGGTCCGGGTGCCACGCAGTTCACGCGAATCTCTTTCGGCCCGAGCATTTGCGCCAGACCGCCGGTGAAGTTGGCAATCGCGCCTTTGGTGGTGGCGTAGGCGAGCAGGGTGGGTTTGGGCATGTCCGAATTGACCGAACTGGTGTTGATGATCGATGCCCCTGCACCCATGTGTTTGATCGCCGCCTGACACAACCGGAAAATCGCGGTGATATTGACGTCGAAGGTCATCACCCATTCGTCATCGGGGATTTCCTCGAAGGTTTCGTGGGTCATCTGGAACGCGGCGTTGTTGACCAGCACGTCGATGCGGCCGAAGCGCTCGACGGTCTTGTCGACCAAGGCCTGGCAGTGGGATTTCTGCGCGATATCGCCGGGCAACAACAGACACTGACGCCCGGCTTGTTCGACCCAGCGTGCGGTTTCTTTGGCGTCTTCGTGTTCATTCAAATAGGCCACAGCGACGTCAGCGCCTTCCCGGGCGAATGCGATGGCCACCGCGCGGCCAATGCCGCTGTCGGCGCCGGTGATCAGGGCAATCTTGCCGGCCAGTCGCCCGGAACCGACATAGCTTTGCTCGCCGCAATCGGGATAGGGCTCCATTTTGCGTTGCGAACCTGGAACGGCTTGGGCTTGTGCGGGGAAGGGTGGTTTTGGATAGTCGGTCATCGCGGGTCTCCGAGGTCTCATGGCTGGTATGGGTGGTTGACCCGGTGCGTTTGCCGTGAGTTCGATCGGATTTACGACGAAGATTTTGCGTGAACATACATTCCCTGTAGGAGTGAGCCTGCTCGCGATAGCGGTATTTCAGTCAACAATGATGTTGAATGTCAGGACGCTATCGCGAGCAGGCTCACTCCTACACGGGGGATGTGGTGCTCTTAAATGTTGCGGTGGGTCAGCGCGCGCTCCATACGGGCGATGCCTTCTTCGAGCAACGAGCGCGGGCAGCCGAAGTTCAGGCGCACGAACTGCTGATGTTGATCGCCAAAGTCCAAACCTGGGCTGAGCCCCACTTTGCCCTGCTCAAGGAAGAACTGCTGCGGGTTGTCCAGATCCAGCGCCGAGCAATCCAGCCAGGCCAGATACGTGCCCTGCGGCACATTGATGGTCACGCCCGGCAAGCGGCTGCGTACGGCGTCAACCAGCCAGTCGCGGTTGGCCTGCAGATAGGTTTTCAACTCGGCCAGCCATGGCGCACCTTCGCTGTAGGCGACGCGGGTGGCTTCCATGCCCAGCGGGTTGACGCTGTCGACCATGCCGCAACGGGCGTGGTTGACGCGTTCGCGCAGGGCGGCATTCTGGATGATCATGAACGAAGTCTTCAGGCCGGCGATGTTGTAGGCCTTGCTCGCCGACATCAGGGTGATGGTACGCTCGGCGATCTCCGTGCTCAGCGACGCGGTCGGAATGTGCACGCGACCGTCGAAGCACAGTTCGGCGTGGATTTCGTCGGAGATGATCCAGGCGTCCTGCGCCGCGCAGATATCCGCCACCGCTTGCAGTTCCTCACGGCCAAACACCTTGCCGATCGGGTTGTGCGGGTTGCTCAGCAACAGTGCGCCGCCACCGTTCAGCGACTCACGCAGTACGTCCAGCGGGGTGGCGTAGGTGCCGTCGGCTTGTGCGACGAACTCCAGCTCGACCTTGTTCAACCCCCAATGCCCCGGCGCGTGGCGCAACGGTGGGTAGTTCGGCACCTGCACCACGACATTCTGTTGTGGCTGCATCAACGCTTTCAAAGCCATGTTGAAACCGGACTCGACGCCTGGCAGAAAGATCAGCTCTTGCGGTTTGACCTTCCAGGAAAACTTGTTCCAGAGGTCGGCGACGATGGCTTCGCGCAGGTTGTCCTGCGCCACGCTGTAGCCCACCAGTGGATGCAGCAGGCGTTGTTGCAGCGCCTCGATGACCACCGGCGGCGCGGCGAAATCCATATCAGCGACCCACATCGGCAACACCTCGGCCGAATAGCGGCTCCACTTGGTGCTGCCGGTGTTGTGGCGGTCGAATACCTGATCAAAATCGAAAGTCATGCGCGGTCTCGTGAAGGCGGGATTGGTCCTGCGGGCATGATAAGCCCATGGCCGTGCAGGAGCACACAAAACCTGTGGGAGCGAGCCTGCTCGCGAAGGCGGTGTGCCAGTCAATATTTGTCTCAACTGAAAGGGCCTCTTCGCGAGCAGGCTCGCTCCCACAGGTTTTCCAGTGCATGACCGATTGTCGCCGACGGTCGGTTTTCACACGGATCGTGTGGTCATTGTCTACAGTGAAAAGGTCGGCACTCAATTGCCGCAACCGTGATTGTCCAGATAAAACCCGGCTCAAGTACCGGGTTCCACCTGATCAGGAGTGCACGATGGATCTCAGCCGTCGTCAGTTCTTCAAGGTCGCCGGTATCGGCCTTGCAGGCTCGAGCCTGGGCGCGTTGGGCATGGCCCCGACGTCAGCCTTTGCCGAGCAGGTGCGCCACTTCAAGCTTGCCCACACCCATGAAACCCGCAACACCTGCCCGTATTGCTCGGTCGGCTGCGGTTTGATCATGTACAGCCAGGGCGATACCGCGAAGAACGTAGCGCAAAGCATCATTCACATCGAGGGCGACGCCGACCACCCGGTCAACCGCGGCACCCTCTGCCCGAAAGGCGCAGGCCTGCTCGACTTCATTCACAGCCCCGGCCGTTTGCTCTACCCGCAAACCCGCAAACCGGGCAGCAGTGAATGGACGCGGATCAGTTGGGACGAAGCGCTCGATCGCATCGTCGACCTGATGAAGACCGACCGCGACGCCAACTTCATCGAGAAAAATGCCAACGGGCAAACGGTGAATCGCTGGCTGAGCACCGGGTTCCTCGCAGCCTCGGCGGCGTCCAACGAAGCCGGTTACATCACCCAGAAGGTGATTCGCAGTCTCGGCATGCTGGGGTTCGATAACCAGGCGCGTGTCTGACACGGCCCGACGGTGGCAAGTCTTGCCCCGACGTACGGCCGTGGTGCCATGACCAATACCTGGACCGATATCGCCAACGCGAATCTGATCCTGGTGATGGGTGGCAACGCAGCAGAAGCGCATCCGTGCGGCTTCAAATGGGTGACCGAGGCCAAAGCGCACAACGCTGCGCGGCTGATCGTGGTCGATCCGCGTTTTACCCGAACCGCTTCGGTGGCCGACTATTACGCGCCGATCCGCACCGGCACCGACATCGCCTTCATGGGCGGGCTGATCAATTACCTGCTGACCGAGGACAAGATCCAGCACGAATACGTGCGCAACTACACCGACGTGTCGTTCATCGTCAAAGCAGGCTATGGCTTCGAAGACGGCATCTTCAGTGGTTACGACGTCGCCAAGCGCAGCTATACCGACAAGTCTGGTTGGGGTTACGAGCTGGGCGACGACGGCTTTGCCAAAGTCGACCCGACCCTGCAAGACCCGCGCTGTGTCTATCAATTGATGAAGGTGCATTACAGCCGCTACAACATCGACCTCGCCAGCCAGATCTGCGGCATGCCGGTCGACGCCATGCAGAAAATCTGGGAAGAGATCGCCACCTGCTCGATGCCGGGCAAGACCATGACGATTCTTTACGCCTTGGGCTGGACGCAGCACTCGATCGGCGCGCAGATCATTCGCAGCGCGGCGATGGTGCAACTGTTGCTGGGCAACGTTGGCATGCCCGGTGGCGGCGTGAATGCCTTGCGCGGTCACTCGAACATTCAGGGCCTGACCGACCTTGGCTTGCTCTCCAATGCACTGCCGGGCTATCTGACCTTGGGCCAGGACAGCGAGCAGGACTACAACGCCTTCATCCACAAACGCACGCAAGTCCCGCTGCGCCCGGGGCAATTGTCCTATTGGCAGAACTACAGCAAATTCCACGTCAGCCTGATGAAGTCGTGGTACGGCGCCAACGCCACCGTCGAGAACAATTGGTGCTACGACCATTTGCCGAAACTCGACATCCCCAACTACGACGTCCTGAAGATGTTCGACTTGATGAGCCAGGGCAAGGTCAACGGCTACTTCTGCCAAGGCTTCAACCCGATCGCTGCACTACCGGACAAGAACCGCGTGATGGGCGCACTGGCCAAGCTGAAATGGCTGGTGGTGATGGATCCGCTGGCCACCGAAACCTCGGAGTTCTGGCACAACGTCGGGCCGTACAACGATGTGAAAACCGACGAAATCCAGACCGAAGTCATTCGCCTGCCGACCACCTGTTTTGCCGAAGAGGACGGCTCGCTGGTCAACAGCAGTCGCTGGCTGCAATGGCACTGGAAGGGTGCCGACGGCCCGGGCGAAGCGCAGACCGACATCCGCATCATGAGCGAATTGTTCCTGCGCCTGCGCAAGCGCTATCAGGCCGAGGGCGGCAAATTCCCTGATCCGCTGTTGAAACTGACGTGGCCATACAAGATCCCTGACGAGCCTTCGCCGGAAGAGCTGGCCAAGGAAATCAACGGCAGCGCTGTTGCCGATTTCACCGACGCCACGGGTGTCGCGGTCAAGGCCGGCTCGCAACTGGCCGGATTCGGCTTGCTCAAGGATGACGGCAGCACTGCATCCGGCTGCTGGATCTTTGCCGGTAGCTGGACCGAGGCCGGTAACCAAATGGCGCGGCGCGACAACAGCGATCCGTTCGGCATGCACCAGCATCTGGGCTGGGCGTGGGCCTGGCCGGCGAACCGGCGGATTCTCTACAACCGCGCTTCGGCGGACGTCGCCGGCAAACCGTGGGATCCGAAAAAACGCTTGGTGTGGTGGAACGGCAAAACCTGGGGCGGCACCGATGTGCCGGACTACAAGGCCGATGTGCCGCCAGAGGCGGGGATGAACCCGTTCATCATGAACCCCGAAGGCGTGGCGCGGTTCTTCGCCGTCGACAAGATGAACGAAGGCCCATTCCCCGAGCACTACGAGCCGTTCGAAACGCCGATCGGCATCAACCCGCTGCACCCGCAAAACAAGAAGGCCACCAGCAACCCGGCGGCGCGGATCTTCGATTCGGTCTGGGAAACCCTCGGCGAGGCCAAGGACTTCCCGTACGCCGGCACCAGTTACCGGCTCACCGAGCATTTCCACTTCTGGAGCAAGCACTGCAAGTTGAACGCGATTGCTCAACCCGAGCAGTTCGTCGAAATCGGTGAAGTGCTGGCGAAAGAGAAGGGCATCGCCGCCGGTGATCGCGTGCGCGTCAGTTGCAAACGCGGCTTTATCGAAGCGGTGGCGGTGGTGACGAAGAGGATCCGGCCGTTGCGGGTCAACGGCCAGGTCGTGCATCAGATCGGCATCCCGCTGCACTGGGGGTTCACCGGCCTGACGCGTCACGGTTACCTGACCAACACCCTGGTGCCGTTCCTCGGCGATGGCAATACACAGACCCCGGAATCCAAGTCATTCCTGGTCAACGTGGAGAAGCTCTGATGGAGAATCTTTAAATGGCCAGCCAAGACATCATTGCCCGCTCGGCCACCACCACGGTGCCGCCATCGGTGAGGAATCAGGAGGCGGTCGCCAAGCTGATCGACACCACCAAATGCATCGGCTGCAAAGCCTGCCAAGTCGCCTGCTCGGAATGGAACGAACTGCGCGACGAGGTCGGCCACAACCACGGCACCTACGACAACCCGCAAGACCTCAGCGCGGAAACCTGGACGTTGATGCGCTTTACCGAGCACGAAACCGACGCCGGCAACCTCGAATGGCTGATCCGCAAGGACGGCTGCATGCACTGCGCCGAGCCCGGTTGTCTGGCGGCGTGCCCGAGTCCCGGCGCGATCATCAAGCACGCCAACGGCATCGTCGATTTCGATCAGGATCACTGCATCGGTTGTGGTTATTGCATCACCGGTTGCCCGTTCAACATTCCGCGCATTTCGCAGAAGGATCACAAGGCTTACAAATGCACCTTGTGTTCGGATCGCGTGGCGGTAGGGCTGGAACCGGCCTGTGTGAAAACCTGCCCGACCGGCGCCATCGTTTTCGGCACCAAGGAAGACATGAAGGAACACGCCGCCGAACGCATCGTCGATCTGAAAAGCCGTGGCTTTGAAAACGCCGGTCTGTATGACCCGGCCGGTGTTGGCGGGACGCACGTGATGTACGTGTTGCACCACGCCGATACGCCAACCATCTATGCCAATCTGCCGCAGGATCCGGCGATCAGTCCGTTGGTGGGCTTGTGGAAAGGCATCAGCAAACCGTTGGGCCTGTTGGCCATGGGCGCGGCGGTGCTGGCCGGGTTCTTCCACTATGTGCGCATCGGTCCGAATCGCGTTGAAGAGGATGAACATCCGACGCCACCCGACACCTCGGTGCACGTCGTCGACCCGGCGGTGCACACCTTCGATCCACGCGGGGAGGACCGGCCATGAGCAACAAGACGATCCTGCGTTACACCGCCAACCAGCGCACCAATCACTGGCTGGTGGCGATCCTGTTTTTCATGGCCGGGCTGTCCGGGCTGGCGTTGTTTCATCCGTCGCTGTTCTGGCTGAGCAACCTGTTCGGCGGTGGGCCGTGGACGCGAATTCTGCATCCTTACATGGGCGTGCTCATGTTCGTGTTGTTCCTCGGACTGGTGCTGAATTTCTGGCGGGCGAATTTTTTCATCAGCAACGACGGTAAATGGCTGCGGCGCATTGATCGGGTGCTGGTCAACGACGAAGAAAGCGTGCCCCCAGTGGGCAAATACAACGCCGGGCAAAAGCTGCTGTTCTGGACTTTACTGCTGTGCATGCTCGGTTTGCTGTTCACCGGGCTGGTGATCTGGCGCGCCTGGTTCAGTGCGTATTTCGGCATCACCGTGATTCGCTGGGCAATGTTGTTGCATGCGCTGGCCGGGTTCATTCTGGTGCTGAGCATCATCATTCACATCTACGCCGGGCTGTGGATCAAGGGTTCGGTCGACGCGATGATGCACGGCTGGGTGAGCCGCGCCTGGGCGAAGAAACACCATGGACTCTGGTATCGCGAGATCACCCGCGATGAACGCCAACCGGACGTGCCGGAGCGACCGATCACCAAAAAGGGCTGACGTTTGCCAACCATTCTTGAACCTGGGGAAATCGAAGCGGCGGCGAGTTCGCCGCCGTTTCTGCATCTGCCGCCTTCGAATCTGTTTGCGCTGCGGGCTGATCGACTGGAGCAACTGGCCGAGGGGCATGCGCTGGCTGACTATCTGCGGCTGATTGCCGGGTTGTGTCGGGTGCAGCAGCAGGTATTCGATGATCCGCCGCTTGTGGCGCCTTTTGATCAGCAACGGATCGAGGCTTGTCAGCAGCATGGTTTGCCGCCGTTTGCGGCTGATACCTTGGTGCGCGAAGAGGGCTGGCAGGCTTATCTCGAAGCTTTGCTGCAGCGTTATGAACCTGATGAACAGCCCGCCGTCATCGAGGCGGTGACAACGTTGCGGGTCGCCAGTCCCGGCCAGTTACGTGCATGGGCCGTGGCGTTGGTCAGCGGTCAATATTCGATGGTGCCGGCGCAGTTGGTGCCGTTTCTTGGCGCGGCACTGCAAGTGGCGTGGAGCCACTGGCTACTCAGCGCGGCGAATCTGCAACTGAAACCCGGCGACAGCCTCAGCCAATGCCCGGCCTGTGGTTCACCGGCCATGGCCGGGGTAATCCGTCATCGCGGCAAGCACAACGGTTTGCGTTATCTGGTCTGCTCGCTGTGTGCCTGTGAATGGCATGTGGTGCGGGTCAAGTGCGTGTACTGCGAGTCGAGTAAGGGGCTGGATTATTTCAGCCTTGAGAACGATCGCCATGCGGCCAATCAGGCGCCGATAAGGGCGGAGGTCTGTCCGGGTTGTAACAGTTATCTGAAACTGGTGTATCTGGAAAACGATGCTGATGCGGAGGCGTTGTCGGCGGATCTCAGCAGTTTGTTACTGGACATGCGTCTGGCCCAGGACGGTTATCAGCGGCTGGCACCGAATCTGTTACTGGCCCCGGGAGACGAATGACGAGAGCAAAACTGTGGGAGGGAGCCTGCTCCCGAAGGGGCCATTTCAGTCACATCCACACTAACTGGCACACCGCTTTCGCGAGCAGGCTCGCTCCCACAGTGCGTCTACACTTCTGAAACCCTTGTGGGAGGGAGCTTGTTCCCGAAGGGGCTGTTTCAGTGGAATCAGGAGTGGCTGATGTCTTCCAGCGTTGCCCTGCGGTTGCCGTCTATTGACGGCTTGTTGCGTCACCCGGCGTGCGCGCCGTTGGCCGAGCGTTACGGCCGGGATTCGTTACTGACGGGGCTGCGTCAACTGCTCGATGAGCTGCGGCCCGGCGTGTTGAGCGGGCAGTTGTCCGCCGTTGAAATCGGCGCCGAAGTCCTTGCCGGCCGAGTCGGCGAACGCTTGGCGCAACAGCAGCGCAGTCAGGTTCGTCGGGTGTTCAACCTCACCGGCACCGTCCTGCACACCAACCTCGGCCGCGCCTTGTTGCCCGACGAAGCCATCGACGCGGTGCAAATGGCCGCGCGATATCCGCTCAATCTGGAATTCGATCTGGCCAGTGGCAAACGCGGCGATCGCGATGACCTGATCGAAGGCCTGATCCGCGAGCTGACCGGCGCCGAAGCCGTCACCGTGGTCAACAACAATGCCGCCGCCGTGCTGCTGACGCTCAACAGTCTGGGCGCGCGCAAGGAAGGCATCATTTCCCGTGGCGAGCTGATCGAAATCGGCGGCGCCTTCCGCATCCCCGACATCATGGCCCGCGCTGGCGTGCGTCTGCACGAAGTCGGCACGACCAATCGCACTCATGCTCGTGACTACGAAGCAGCGATCAGCCCACGCAGCGGTTTGATCATGCGTGTGCATGCGAGCAACTACAGCATCGAAGGTTTTACCGCGCGGGTGCCGACCGCTGAACTGGCGGAGTTGGCCCATCGACATGGCTTGCCGTTGCTGGAGGATCTGGGCAGCGGCAGCCTTTTGGATCTGACCCGTTGGGGGTTGCCGGCCGAACCGACGGTGCGTCAGGCGCTGCTGGAGGGCGCGGACATCGTTACCTTCAGCGGCGACAAACTGCTCGGTGGCCCGCAGGCGGGATTGATCGTCGGGCGCAAAGAACTGATCGCGAAGATCAAGAAGAACCCGCTGAAACGCGCATTGCGGGTGGACAAGTTGACCTTGGCGGCGCTGGACGCGGTGCTGGGGTTGTATCGCGATCCGGATCGCCTCGCTGAACGTCTGCCGAGTCTGCGGCTGTTGACCCGCCCGCAAGCTGAGATATTCGCCCAGGCTTCACGCCTGCAACCGGCGTTGGCTGAAGTTTTGGGTTCGCTGTGGCAAGTCAGCGCAGTCGAGGCCTTGGGCATGATCGGCAGCGGCAGCCAACCGGTCGCGCGTTTGTCGAGTGCGGCGCTGTGCATGCTTCCGCAAGTATCGAAGCGTTTGCGCGGTCGCTTTCTGCTTAGTCTGGAAGCGGCGTTGCGGGCCTTGCCGATCCCGGTGCTCGGTCGTATCGACGATGATGCGCTGTGGCTGGATTTGCGTCAGCTCGACGATGAGCCGGCGTGGCTCGGGCAATTGCCGCAGTTGCAGGTCGATTCATGATTGTCGGCACAGCAGGGCACATCGACCACGGCAAAACCTCGCTGCTGCAAGCCCTGACCGGACAGACCGGCGACCGCCGCCCGCAGGAACGCGAACGCGGCATGACCATCGACCTTGGCTATCTCTATGCCGAACTGGAACCGGGCGCGGGGCTGACCGGGTTTATCGACGTCCCCGGCCACGAGAAATTCACTCATAACATGCTGGCCGGCGCCCAAGGCATCGATCTGGTGTTGCTGGTTGTTGCCGCAGATGACGGCGTGATGCCGCAGACCCGCGAGCATCTGGCGATTGTCGAATTGCTCGGCATCCCGCGCGCTTTGGTGGCGATCAGCAAATGCGACCGCGCCGAAGCGGGCAGGGTGGAAGAGGTTCAGCGGCAGGTGCTCGATCTGCTGGCCCTAGGACCGTTTGCCGAGGCGCCGATCCTGACCGTGTCGAGCCTGAGCGGGCAGGGTATTGATGGGTTACGCGCGGTGTTGCTGCAGACGCAAAGTGAAGTGCACCAACGTAGCCGTGAAGGTGGTTTCCGCTTGGCCATCGACCGCGCGTTCAGCGTTGCCGGTGCGGGGATTGTCGTGACCGGAACGGCGTTGTCGGGCGCGGTCGCTGTCGGCGACAAACTCACCCTCGGGCCATCCGGGAAAACCGTGAGAGTGCGCGGCTTGCATGCGCAGAATCAGCCCGCTGAACACGCCGTCGCCGGGCAGCGAGTGGCGTTGAACCTCACCGGCGAACGCCTCGAACTGGCGCAGATCCATCGCGGTCAGTGGCTGCTGAGCGAGTGGCTGCACGCGCCGACGCAACGGGTCGACATCGACTTTCAACTGCTGCCCGGCGAGCGCACTTTCGAACACTTTCATCCGGTACACGTGCACATCGGCACGCAAGATGTGATCGCAAGGGTGGCGTTGCTCGAAGGCCCGCGCTTGAGTCCCGGCGAGCGCATGTTTGCGCAACTGCTGATCAACGCGCCGGTGCACGCGGTGAAAGGTGATCGCTTGATCCTGCGCGACCAGAGCGCGCAACGCACCTTGGGCGGCGGACAGGTCCTTGACCCGTTCGCCCCGGCGCGACAACGTCGCAGCCCCGAACGTCTCGCGCAACTGCACGCCTTGGTTTCGGGCGACGAGTTCGAACAGGTCCTGCCCGTGTTGCTCAACTACAGCGCGGGTGGCCTCGACCCGCAGCGGCTTGAACGCCAATTCAATCGCCCGCGCGCAACCTGGTCGTTAGCGGAAAACGTGCGCCTGATCGACACCCGCCAAGGCCCGCTGCTGTTCAACGTCCAGCGCTGGGCACAGTTGAAATTCACCTTGCTGGAACAACTGGCGCAGTTCCATGAACTGGAACCCGATCAGATGGGCCCGGACCGCGATCGCCTGCGGCGCTTCAGTGGTCTGGCGCTTGAGCGTTCGACGTTTGTCAGTTTGCTGGATGAATTGCTCACCGCCGGATCGATCCAGTCAAGCGGCCCGTGGCTGCATCTGCCGGATCATCAGGTACGCCTGAATGCCGAGGACGAAAGCCTCTGGCTGGAATTACAACCGTTGTTCGAACAGGCCGGTTTCGACCCGCCATGGGTGCGCGACATCGCGAAACTGCTCGGGCAGGACGACGCCGTCGTACGCCTGCTGCTACGCAAACTGGCCCGGCTCGGTCTGATGCATCAAGTGGTACGCGACCTGTTCTTGAGCGACGTGCAACTGCGCCAAATGGCCGAAGTGCTGGTCAACCTCGCCAAGGAAAATCCGCAGATCCAGGTGACAACCTTCCGCGATGCGCTAGGCTTGGGACGCAAACGCAGTATTCAGTATCTGGAATATTTCGACCGCGTCGGCCTGACCCGACGCCTCGGCGAATCCCGCCAGATCCGCCCCGACAACGCACTGGCTAACGCCGACGCACAATAAGTTAAAGGAAGGCAATCGCGCCCGGTGGCGCGGCCGGGCTTCAAACCCGGTTGGGGACGGCATCCGTTCCCGGGCAGGTTCGACTCCGGCTGCCTTCCGCCAGTTTCCAAAAAGCCAAAGAACGGCTGCCGTAGATTGATCGTTCCCACGCTCCGCGTGGGAATGCAGCACGGGACGCTCTGCGTCCCATCCAGAGCCGAACGCGGAGCGTCCGTTGAGGCATTCCCACGCAGAGCGTGGGAACGATCATTGAGGCCCGCTACTGTGGCACCTCCAGATTATCCATCACCCGATTCACCGCCAGCTCCCCGAGCATGATCAATTGCGCGATCCCCAACAGCGTCCTGCGCTGCGACGCGGGGATGAGGTGGGCGAAGTCATGGGCGATGGTTCTGGCGGAGGCGAGTGTTTCGCTGGCATCGGCCAGCAGTTCCTCGTTTTTGAAGTCGGCGGTGACGGCGTACATCCGGCGGGTTTTACGCGGTGGTGGCGTGGAACCGGGTGGGCAGAGGTAGTGATCGAGGGCGCGTTCGGCGGCGTCGTTGAGCTTTTTTGAATCGAGGGATTCGTAGGGGGAGGCGAGGTCGGTTTCGGGTGGGTTGGGTGTTGGTTTGATCATGGTGAAGCTCCTTGAGATGTGGAGCCGTCATTCCATCGCTGCTAAACGGATAGGGTGGCGGCTGTACGCGGGTTAGCAGACCAGGCTCAAGGATCCCGGCGCACCGAAGTGCCCCACGCAAAGCCGCCATAACGTAATGGCGAAACTCGCCTGCCTTGAAATTTGCCGAGCTGCTAAACCCGATCGCTGATTCGTCAGCGACCGCACCACAATAGAACCCGCCCCCAAGGCGCACAAGCCGGCGGATTCTGGCGTAGCTGTAGGCAATGGCGCAAGGGTGTGTAGCCTAGAAGGCGTGTCGGGAGGTGTCTTTTAAACGCCTGAGTTTAAAAGCCGATTTGCGCTGACCTCACTGGCCCCTTCGTGAGCAAGCTCACTCCCACACTTGGAATGCGTTTCCCTGTGGGAGTGGGCTTGCCCGCGAAGACGTCAGCCGCTGCACCGACTCATTCAAGGCTTGTCACAGCCCTTGCTACTGGGGCAACTCCAGATTATCCATCACCCGATTCACCGCGAGTTCGCCAAGCATGATCAGCTGCGCGATGCCCAACAGCGTCCTGCGCTGCGACGCGGGTATGAGGTGGGCGAAGTCATGGGCGATGGTTCTGGCTGAGGCGAGTGTTTCGCTGGCATCGGCCAGCAGTTCCTCGTTTTTGAAGTCGGCGGTGACGGCGTACATCCGGCGGGTTTTGCGTGGCGGAGGGGTGGAGCCGGGTGGGCAGAGGTAGTGATCGAGGGCGCGGTCGGCGGCGTCGTTGAGCTTTTTTGAATCGAGGGATTCGTAGGGGGAGGTGAGGTCGGTTTCGGGCGGGTTGGGTGTTGGTTTGATCATGGGTAAAGCTCCTTGATTGCTGGAGCTGACACATTTCGCTGCGAAACGAAGAGAGGTGGCAGCTGTACGCAGGTTCGCAGACCGGGAATCAAGGTACCCGGCATACCCGAAGGTATCCCGCGCACAGCCGCCATGAAGCACCGTTGCATAAATCTTGATAGCAACGATTGGGAGCGCTGTGCGCCTTGATTGGTCCGGGCTGCGAAACCCGATCGCTGATTCGTCAGCGACCGACCCACAATAGAGCCCACCCCCATGGCGCACAAGCCGGCGGATTCTGGCGTAGCTGTAGGCAATGGCGCAAGGATGTGTAGCCTCGAAGGCGTGTCCAGAGGTGTCTTTTAAACACCTGAGTTTAAAAGGCGATTTGCGCTGATTTCACTGGCCCCTTCGCGAGCAAGCTCGCTTCCACAGGGAAACGCATTCCAGATGTGGGAGCGAGCTTGCTCGCGAAAGGGCCATCCCGGTCAGCAGAAAAACGTCGATCAAGCCCCACTGTTTAAATCACTGGTTAAATAAATCTTTACCCTTTTCTCTGGGGGCAAACGGGGTCTGTCCCTGATAAAGGGCTCGCTCCCACAGGGGATTTGCGTTGTTCCAGTTGAATCCGCGTTCATCCCCTCACGGCTGATACGGAATCACCTTGTCTTTGTCCATTTCCACCAGCAACTGATCAAGCATCTGCCGCTTGTTTTCAAACGCTGGAATCGGCACGTACCAGGTGATGACACTCCAGCCTTCGCGCGAGTAGTTGTAGGTCTTGAGCAGTTCGCCGTCCTTGAAGACCGAGCCGCGCAGGTTGTCCTGGTAGTGATAAGGCATGGGAAAGGTGAACAAGGTGAAGACGTTCACCAGCGCCAGCCAGTTGACCTTGCCGTCGTGCGGTTCGGTGATCAACAGGCTGTAGCCGTTGCGGCTGTAGCCACCGTCGAGCATGGAAAAGGCACCGGTGTTTTTCAGGGCACTGATGGTTTCGCGCTGATGCTGTTCGTCGATTCGGCTGTAGGCCGGTCCGAGCCCGAGTGTGACCGGTACGTAGGCGGTGCTGGCCTTATAGTCGAGCGGTTGCAGGGTATTGGCGCAACCGCCCAGTGTCAGCAGGGCGAAGAGCAGGGCGGCGGGTTTGATGAAGTTGAGGTTCATTGCGCAGCCCCGGCGGCAGGGATCAGACGATCATGCTGGACGTCCTGGGCAAACGCGCGGGCAATGCGGCTCAGGTTCTGGCCTTCCAGTTCGCCGCCCTGATCCAGCAGCCAAGTGTATTTCTGCGTGGTGTTGCGGTAGCTGTATTGCTTCAGGCGCTTATCGCCCTGATACACGGAGAACTGCGCCTCAGTGTTGTATTCCTTGGACAACGGCAGTGTGAACAGGGTAAGGCAGCTGAGCATCACCAGCGGAAACGGCGGAAACTCACGCTGCATGTTCAGTTTGATCTGCACGCTGTATTCGTCACCTTTGGCGGTACCGGTCTGGACGTCACGGAACACCCCGGTCTGGCGCAGATGATTGCGCAGGGTCGAGGAGTTCATCGGGTCATCGACCATGACGTGGATCGGCATCAGATAATCCTGACCGTCGGCGAGGGTGCGCTCAGGCAAGGTGTTGGTGGCCGTGCAGCCGGTTAACAGCGCGGCGGTACTGAGGGCGATGATTTTTTTCATGGTTTGACGTCCACGGCCACACCCGGAGTGGGGCCGGTAAAGATGTAGGGTTCGGCGCGTTTCAGATCGAGTTTCAGCGGTTGCAGCGTTGGCAGCCCCTGGGTCATGCGCTGAGCGATCGCTGCGTCACGGGCGTTCTGGTCGCTCCAGCGGAACGCGCAGAAACCGGCGGTCAGGCAGAACGAGCGAAATTCGCCGATGTAATAGGCCTTGCCGGGTTCAAGGCGCATCGGCAGGTTGAATTTCTCTCGCGCTTCGGCCGAGGTGAAAACAGTGCCGAGCCCAGGCTGGTATCGGGCGGAAAAGAACTGGAAGTCATAGAACTCGTAGTCGCCCGGCTTCAGTGGCAGTACGAATACACTCGCCGCGCCGACGCCATCCTGAATGTCCTGAGGCGTCGAGTAGGCACCGGCCAGTTTCCAGATACCGGCCGCGCCATATTCAGAACCGCGCTTGCGGAAAAAAATGCGCTGGTTGTCAGCGGCAGGGAATTTGACTGACTGCGGCCCGATCGAGCCGACGAGGTAGCTGACCGGCTCGTTGGCTTTGGGTTGCAACGGCTCGCTGACCCACGAGGCGCTTTCGGTAATGCAGCCGCTGAGCGTCGCGGCAAGCACAAGCGCGGCGCCTAGTTTGAATAACTGGAACATGTACTTCCCTGAATCTGCGTGTGTTGATTGACGACAAATCGGGAAGGTCAATCAATGCCTTCCTGGCTTGGCGTTTTTTGGCGGGTGCGCAGGATAAGGGAGGTGATGGCATTTGGCTAGCTGTGAAAGGTATGTTGCGTACACGGATGTTTGGCTGAAACTCAAACCTGTGGGAGTGAGCCTGCTCGCGATAACGGTGTATCAGTCAGCATGAATGTTGCTGGAAAAACGCTATCGCGAGCAGGCTCACTCCTACAGGGATAGCGTTTCAAATCGGGATGGGTGGTGGGTTAGAAACCCAGCGGGTACTGGATCACCACGTAAATCCGGTCAATGTCATCACCGGCCTGTGCCTCATTGGCCCGATGTGAAACATGCGAGACCTGCACCGACAGATCCTTCGCCGCGCCCGATTGCACGATGTACTTCAAATCGATATCGCGTTCCCAGTGCTTGCCGCCGTCACCTTGCTGCGGCTGGTAACTATCGCTGTCAGGATCGAACGGGTTATAGGCACCACCCTTGGGCGCGTGGGTGCCGTCGATGTGGCTGCCGGAGACGTAGCGGGTCATGAAGGTCAGGCCGGGGATGCCGAAGGCGCCGAGGTCGAGGTCGTAGCGCGCCTGCCAGGAACGTTCGTTGGCGCCGTTGAAGTCGGCGTATTTGATCGAATTGGCGAGGTAGATCGAGTCGCCGCCAACGAAATCAAACGGCGTGTCGCCGTTGATTCTTTGCCAGCCGAGCATCACCGCGTGGGGGCCGAAGGCGTATTTGCCGGACAGGCTGAACGCGCTGTTGTCGATGGCGCCGGCCAGTGCGCGGCCGGTGTCGCGGGTGTGGTAGAGGTTGGCGTCGAGCAATATGCCGGATTGCTTGAAATGCAGATTGCCGTAGTACTGGTGCCAGGTGTCGCTGAGTTCAGACACGTACAACGCGCCGCCAATCGGGGTGTCAGCGAACAGGTCGGCGCCGAGAAAACTGATTCCACCGGCCTCGGTATTGGCGCCGTAACCGTAGAAGTCGCCTTTGCCGGATGAGCTGTCCTGATTCTTGAACGCGGTGAAATGCCCTGCTACCAGATTGAGGTGATCGAACTCGGCGCTGTTGAGCAGAAAACCTGTGGCGTACTCCGGTTGCAGGCGTTTGTCGGAGGTGTCGAACACCGGGGTTTCCACGGTCATTTCGCCGAAGGCGAGGGTGGTGCGCGAGGCTTTCAGCTTGAGCGCGCCGCCGGCGCTGGAGTAATCGTTTTCGCTGCGACCGTCGCTGTCGACTGGCAGTAGACCGGTGCCGGAATGGCCCCGACCTCCGTCCAGTTTCAGCCCGGTGAAGGCGTGGGCGTCAATGCCGAAACCGACTGTTCCCGCTGTGAAACCAGATGAGAAGGTGCCGATAAAGCCCTGAGCCCATTCCTGTTTGTAGTTTTTGCCGGACGGTGAGGGAGAGCGGTAGTCGTTGCTGAGGAAGAAGTTGCGGCTGAGGATTTCGCTTTTGGCGTCGTCGAAAAAACCGCTGGCGTGGGCGGTTGGGTTCAGACCGCAGAGCAGCGCGAGGAGGGTGAGACGCAAAGGGGCGCGGTCGATCATGGTCGGTGGCCAGCGGCAATGAAGGTGGCCTGGATGATCGAGGGATTTCAGCGCCGGGGATTGAGCGGATGTGCTGAATGAACGGCATCACACAACCCCCTGTAGGAGTGAGCCTGCTCGCGATAGCGGTGTGTCAGTCTCGATAAATTTAACTGACAGACCGCTATCGCGAGCAGGCTCACTCCTACAGGGATTTGGGTTGAATGGGGATTTTGTGGCGGAGCTGAAACCTGTGGGAGCTGGCTTGCCAGCGATGGCGGTGTGTCCGTCAAGTTTATTCTGGCTGACACACCACATCGCGAGCAGGCTCACTCCTACAGTTTTGATCGCGTTACGACAGTGGCGGCGTACGCGGCGGGATCTGGCGTTTGCTGCCGGTCGATTCAAACGCAGCGGCGAAACGCAGCAGGTTCGAGTCGTCGTAGGCGCGGCCGGCGAAGGTCAGGCCGACCGGCATGCCGATGTCGGCCATCACGCCCATCGGCACGGTGACGGTCGGCACGCCGAGGTGACGGATCGCGAGGTTGCCGTTGGCCACCCAGATGCCGTTGCTCCAGGCGATGTCGGCTGACTCAGGATTGACATCGGCGTCCACCGGGCCGACATCGGCGACGGTCGGGAACAGCACGGCGTCGAGGCCCAGCTTGTCCATCCACTCCTCAAGATCAATACGTCGAGTCTGCTCGAGACCGCGCAGGCCGTCGGGTACGGTAGAGATTTCATTCCACGGCGTGATGCCGCGTTCAGCCATGCGCACGTATTCATCCATGCCCGCAACCAGATCGCCCTCACGGTTAGGCAGCGTGCCCGGTTCGTGCGGGAAGATTTTCGGCCCGTCGACGTCGACCAAACGATTGAGTTTCGGGTCGCCGTTGGCTTGCAGGAAGTCGTCGAACGCCCACGCAGTCAGGTCCCACAGCTCATGGTGAAGGAACTCTTTCGAGACCAGACCACGGGTGAATACGGTTGGCGCACCGGGACGATCGCCTTCGCAGTTGGAGACCAGCGGGAAATCGGTTTCGACGACTTCGGCACCGGCCGCTTCGAGGGCCTGGCGCGCCTGCTTCCACAAGTCGATTACCGAAGCGCGGGTATTGATGCGCTGGCCGGTCGGGCCACCGATGCCCGGTGCTGCGCTGGTGCCGGCTTCAGGGTCGGCATTGATGAACATGCGCGGCACGGCAAACCGTTTGCCGGCCAGCGCTTTGGCGTCGGCGGCCAGATCGGCGTAAGCGACGGGGCGCACTTCGTTGACGCTCGGAATCGGCACCCACGGTTGCAGGCGCCAGAGGTCGCCACGGGTGTCCGGGTCTTCGGCGACGACGATGTCGAGGACTTCGAGCAGGTCAGCCATGGTCCGCGCGTAAGGCACGACCACGTCCATGGTCGGCGTCAACGGCCAGTTGCCGCGCACCGAGATCACCCCGCGCGACGGCGTGTAGGCGCACAAACCATTGTTCGACGCCGGGCCACGCCCGCTCGACCAGGTTTCTTCAGCCAGACCGAACGCAGCGAAACTCGCGGCCGTGGCGGTACCGGCACCGTTCGACGAGCCGGAGGCAAACGGCGCAGTCAGGTAATCGGCGTTGTAAGGGCTTTCAGCGCGACCGTAGACGCCGCGCTGCATGCCGCCATTGGCCATCGGCGGCATGTTGGTTTTGCCCAGGCAAATTGCCCCGGCCGCGCGCAGGCGTTCGATGGTGAAGGCATCGCGATAGGCGACCAGATCAGCGAAGGCCGGGCTGCCGGACGCGGCGGTGAGGCCCTTGACCAGATAGCTGTCTTTGGCGGTGTAGGGAATGCCATCGAGCGGGCCAAGGGTTTCGCCTTGGGCGCGGCGGGCATCCGATGCGAGAGCCTCGTTCAACGCTTCAGGGTTGCGCACGACCACGGCATTCAGCGCCGTTGGGGTGTCGGCGCCATCGTAGGCATCGATGCGTGCGAGATATGCCTGCACCAGTTCGACCGCAGTGGTCTGGCCGGACTCGAGCGCGGCGCGCAGTTGGGCAATGGAAACTTCGGTGACTTCGATCATGCGCTCACCGCTGTTTGAATTTGGGTGTTTTTCCTGGAATGGGTGTTCATATCGGTTCTCGTTGCACAGCTTTACGCGACAAGGTTTAAGACTGGCGCCTATTTAACACCAAGCGGCGTGCGGAGTAATCGACGGGATTGATCTCCCACCGAGTTTCTCTCCGGCCGGCCCCTTCGCGAGCAGGCTCGCTCCCACAGGATCGCATTTCAAACAGGCATCCAGGCTGCCAAAGTGGAATGCATTCCAAATGTGGGAGCGAGCCTGCTCGCGAAAGCGTCAGCCCGGCCAACCCATCACTTGAGCCGATCACAAAACGCCGTACTCCCGCGCCGTCCGATCCACCGCAATCCGCGTCCTGTCGATCAGCTCATCCAGCTCCGCACGCGTGGCCACCAGCGCCGGCGCCATGATCATCCGCCCCAATGTCGAACGAATGATCAGTCCTTCCTCAAAGCCAATCGTGCGGCAACGCCAGGCGATATCATTTTCATTGGCAAAGCGCTTGCGGCTGGCCTTGTCTTCAGCAAACTGCAACGCCGCCACCAGACCAACGCCCTGAATCTCACCCACCAACGGGTGATTGCCGAACACCTCGCGCAGGCAGTTTTGCAGATATGGTCCGGTATCGGATTTCACCCGAGTGACCACGCCTTCATCACGCAAGGCCTTGAGGTTGGCAATCGCCACGGCAGCCGCCACCGGGTGCCCTGAATAGGTCAGGCCGTGGGCAAACACGCCGCCTTTTTCCACCAGCGCCTCGGCCATGCGCCGCGACAGAATCAAACCGCCCATGGGGATGTAGCCGGAGGTCAGGCCTTTGGCGATCGACAACGTGTCCGGCTCAAACCCGAACGTCTGATGCGCAAACCATTCGCCGGTACGGCCAAACCCGCCAATCACTTCGTCAGCACACAGCAACACATCGTACTTACGGCAGATACGCTGAATTTCCGGCCAGTACGTCACCGGCGGAATGATCATCCCACCCGCACCCTGAAACGGTTCGGCGACAAATGCGGCGACCTTGTCGGCGCCCAGTTCGAGAATCTTGTCTTCCAGTTGCCGCGCGGCTTGCAGGCCAAATTCTTCCGGGCTGAGATTACCTTCGTGGGCGAACCAGTACGGTTCATCGATATGCGCCACATCAGGAATGGTGCCGCCCATCTCGTGCATGAACTTCATCCCGCCCAGCGCCGTCGCGGCGAGGGTCGAGCCGTGGTAGCCGTTCCAGCGGCCGATCATGATTTTCTTCTCGGGCTTGCCCATCACCTGCCAGAACTTGCGTACGGTGCGGATCAGCACTTCGTTGGCTTCGGAGCCGGAGTTGGTGTAGATCGCGTGGCTGTAATGCTTGGGCAGCAGGCTGAAGAGCAGCTCGGACAGCTCGATCACCGCCGGGTGAGTGGTGTGGAAGAACATGTTGTAGTAGGGCAGTTGTTCCAGCTGCGCGGTCGCAGCGGCGGCGAGATCCTTGCGCCCGTAACCGAGGTTGGTGCACCACAGGCCGGACATGCCGTCCAGGTAACGCTTGCCGTCGTTGTCCCACAACGCCAGCCGATCGCCGCTGACCATCACCCGCGGGCCTTCCTCGTTGAGGGCCTTCTGATCGACGAACGCGTGGATGTGGTGAGCAGCGTCAGAGGCTTGGTAATCGCGGGTACTGCGGGTCGAATCGAATTCGGCGGACATGGCGGATCTCCAGAGCAAAGGGTAAGTGAGTGAGTTCGTTGCAGCGCTGCACGGAGAAAGTTTTGTCATCTAAAAATATTTTTGTAAAGAAAATGTTTGTCGGTGAAAAAAGATCTCCGTAGGCTGAGGGCCATTGGCAAGGATCATCAGAGGCAACATGAGCGGACTCAGAGAACGGCAGAAGGAACAGCGCCGGCAGGTGATTGCCGAAGCGGCGCTCGAGTTGTTCAAGCGCAACGGCTTTGCGGCCACCACGCTGGACCAGATCGCCGTGCAGGCCGGCGTTTCCGCACCGACCGTGGTGAATTATTTCGGCGGCAAGCAGGAGATTCTGCTGGCCCTGCTCAAGCAACCCGACGAGCAAGCCATGCGCGAGGCGCGGGCGAATCTGGACGAGAACAGCGATCCCCTGGAGGCGCTGTGCGAGTTCGAAGGGCTGATGACCGATTACCAGCTACAGGCGATGCCGGCTTCGTTGTGGCGGGAACTGGCGCCGTTTCTGTTGACCGGCGAACTGGCCGAGGCGATGAGTCCGTGGAATGCCGCCGTGATCGAAGAGACCAAAGCGCTGCTCCTGCATTTCCAGCAGACGGGCAAAGTGCGCGAATCGATCGATCTTGACGTGGTGGCGACGCTGTTCAACCAATACGCGAACATGGCGTTCATTCGTCTGGCGACGCAGGAAGTCCCGGACCGCACCGCGCATGCCTTGCACATGCGCGGGGTCTTGAATCTGTTGTGTCACGGCATGCTGGAGCGCTGATCGCCGCCATCAAGCGCGACTCGTGTCGGGCAACCGTCGAGACGATGTGCCAGAGGTGAACTAGGCTCACAGCGGTTCAACGCTGGCCCAATCAGGAGAGCCGACATGGAAGACAAACCGCTGATAGCGTTTCAAAGTTCCAGAGCGCTGCTGGATGTGCTCATTCGAGCGGGGCTGATCACCGTTCTGGTGCTGTTCTGCTACGACATTTTCCATCCGTTTCTCAATGTCATGCTCTGGGCGTTGATCCTGGCCGTCACGCTGTATCCGCTGAATCAGCTGCTGGGCGCGAAACTCGGCAATCGCTACGGCTGGGCGGCAATCATTCTGGTGCTGCTGGGCCTGGTGATTCTGATGCTGCCGTTAAGTCTGTTGGGCGCGTCGATCGCCGATTCGATCAAGGGCAGCATGCACACGTTCGAGGCCGGGCAGTTCGAAATTCCGCCGCCCCCGGCCAGTGTGGAAGGCTGGCCGCTGATTGGCGCGCCGCTGTACGGCATCTGGACGCATGCGTCACAGGATCTGAGCTGGGTGTTTCAGGAACTGGCGCCACACCTCAAGGACTGGAGCAAAGTGGTGTTGCATCAAGCCGCCGGTGTCGGAGCGGGCATTGTGGTGTTCGTGGTTGCCTTGATCGTCGCCGGGCTGATCATGCATCACGGCGAGCGCGGCCACCGCACAGCGGTGGCTGTCACCACACGCATTTCCGGGCCGGTGCGCGGCCCGCAGATTGCCGAACTGTGCACGGCAACCATCCGCGCCGTGGCGCAGGGCGTGGTTGGCATCGCGTTTATTCAGATGCTGCTGGTCGGCGTGGCGCTGGTGGTCATGGGCGTACCAGCGGCCGGTGTTCTCGCCTTGATGGTGTTGCTGCTGGGCATCACCCAATTGCCGGTGTTGCTGATCACGCTGCCCATCGTGATTTATGTCTTCGCCGTGGACGGGGTCAGCGCCGGCACGATTATCTTTGCGGTGTGGATGGCGATTGCCGGGCTTGCCGACAACGTGCTCAAGCCGATGTTGCTGGGGCGCGGCGTCGCGGTGCCGATGCCGGTGGTGCTGATTGGCGCACTGGGCGGCATGGTCACCAGCGGCATTATCGGTTTGTTTACCGGGCCGGTGATTCTGGCGGTTGGCTATGAATTGTTCATCGGTTGGGTGTATCAACCGGCCGATGTCACCGAGCTTCTGGAGAGCCAGCGCAAAGAACATCTGCCGTGACATTCACCCCCTCTCGCTGATGCATTGGCGTACCCCCGGACTGAGGTCTAGGCTGGTCAATCAGTCGCCCTTCGGGCGCAACGCCCACCCAGGGACAGGAGCGGAACCGATGAAAGCCCCAGCCAGTATTGTCTGCCTGATGTTCACACTGGTTCTCGCGCCGGGAGCCCGCGCCGAAGACCCGCCGGCTGCGCCCACTGCCGAGGCCACGGACGACGCGCCATTGATCAACCCGCAAGTGGTCGACAAGCTCATCGACATGGGCAACTACTTGCGCAGCCTGCCGAAATTCCAGGTCGATGCCCAAGTCTCGCGCGACACGGTTCTGGAGTCCGGGCAGAAGATCAAGACCGAGTCCGCCAATACCCTGAAAGTGCTCGGCCAGGATCGCCTGTATGCGAAAAGCGAAGGCGATGTGCGCACCCGCGAGTTTTTCTATAACGGTAAAAAACTCACCCAGTATTCGCCGTACCTGAAGTACTACACCACCGTCGACGCCCCGGCCACCGTCGCGGAAACCCTGCACAAGGTCGAGAACTTCTACGGTGTGCAGGTACCGATGGAGGACCTGTTTCTGTTCGGCAGTGATCAGGCGCAGATCGATGCCTTGAAAGCCGCGCTGTACGTGGGTCCATCGGTCATCAAGGGCCAGCTCTGCGACCATCTGGCGTTTCGTCAGGAAGGCATCGACTGGCAATTGTGGCTGACCCGTTCCGACAAACCTTTGCCGTGCAAACTGGTGATTACCACCACCGACGAGAAGAGCTTTCCCGAGTACAGCGCGGTGTATCAGTGGAACCTCAAGCCGACCATTCCGGACACGCAGTTCACCTTCAAACCGGGCAAAGGCGATGTGGCGATTGCGTTTAAAAAAGCCAGCGATCAGGGAGGGCAGTGACATGAACAAGTCGATGATGTGGAGTCTGTTGTTATCGCTGGCCGTCGCCACGCTGCTCACCGCCGGTTATGTCGCCGAAGCCGGCGCCCGGGGGCAACGCGCTCAGGGACATGCCCGCGCCAACGTCAACCGCGCCCCAGCGCCGAACGCGCAACGGGCGCAGCGCATCAATGCGCCGCAGCGCACCAACAATGTCAGTGCCGGCAATCGGGTCAATTCGGGCAATCGGGTCAATGCCGGCAACAATGTCGGCAACCGCACGAACGTCAATAACAGCAATCGCAACGTCAACCGTAATGTCAACATCGATAACAGTCGCGATGTCGATATTGATGTCGACGGCCATGGCCGCTATGGCTACGACGATCACTACCATCCGCTGGCGGCCGCAGCGGCGGTCACGGCAACCGTCGCGGTCACGGCGGCGGTGGTGGGCTCGATCTTTACCCCGGCGCAAATGCCCAGCACTTGTGTGCAGGTGATTCAGTACAACGTCGCCTACATGCAGTGCGGTTCGACCTGGTACCAGCCGCAGTATCAGGGCAGTGATGTGACGTATGTGGTGGTCAATGCGCCTTGAGTCACGTGCGATCGGATTCAAGGCTAGCTGATAAAAATGTTGAGTCGGGTGGTGAAAGCAGGTCGAATGGCGCCGTTACGAAGCCCTTCGATTAATCTACGAGCCCCAGACATGACAACAGCCCATCCGGTGGTGCCCGACCAAAAGCAATGGCAAGCCTGGACACCCGATGAGTTGGCGCGGCGACTGCGTTCGGTAGACCGCCCATGGTGTGTGGTCGGTGGCTGGGCGCTGGACCTTTGGCTCGGTCGGCAAACCCGCGCGCACAGTGACCTGGAATTCACGGTGCTTCGGGCCGATTTCGCCTGTTTTCGCCAGGCACTCGGTGATCTCGATTTCTATGCAGTAAAGGACGGTACGTTCCAGTTTCTGTCAGCGACTTGCCTGCCCGCCGAAGACGTTTTTCAGATATGGGCTTACGACCGCGCCGCACCGGCCTGGCGCGTGGACGTGATGATCGAGCCGGGCACCCCGCAAACCTGGGCCTATAAACGCGATCCGTCGATTACCGGTCCACGCGCGGAAATGGTTCTGCAAAGCACGGGCGGCATCCCGTATCTGCGACCTGCCGCCGTTCTCTTGTTCAAAGCCAAGCACACGCGCCCCAAAGACCGCAGCGACTTCACGACGGTCTGGCCTGATTTGTCTGCGCCGGAGCGCGCGTGGCTAATTCGGCATCTGACGCTGTTGCACCCAGAGCACGACTGGCTGAGCAGCGTTCAGGTGTTATCAGCGCCGCCAACTGCCCAAGGGTAATTCGACCTCGCGCTCGGCAGCAGCCAAGGCGATCTCCAGCCCGGACTTGTCCAGCGGCGCGCAGTAAGCCGGTTTCGCCCGCTCGAATCGCCAACTGTCATCGAGGCTTCCGGCGTCGACCGCATCGAAGCCAAGTTCGTCCAGCAAACCCACGACCAACGCCTTGGCGTCAGCGTCATCTGCGGCGACGGGCAGGGCGCGCCGCTCGCTGGAGCCGTGCGGCCGGGTATCGGTGAGCAGGTCTGCGGCGAGGATGGCATTGAATACCTTGACCACCGTGGCGCCGCGCAAATGCTCGGCAAGCAAACGGCTGGTGGTGGTCTGGAAGGTGTCGAATGCGGCGATGTGGCCATCGCGATCGGGGTAATAGTTGTTGGCATCGAGGACGGTTTTGCCCTCGAACCACGCCGGCGGCAGGCTCGGGATGTGTGCGTAGGGGATGGCCAGCAACACCACGTCGGCAAACTGCGTGGCCTGTTCGGCCGTGCCGATCTGGCAACCGGTGATGCCGGCGAGCACGCTGCTCATGGTCTGCGGGCCGCGGGAGTTACTGAGCAGCACTTCGTGCCCGGCGGCGAGGGCGATTTGCGCGACGGCGCGCCCGATGAAGCCGGCTCCAACGATTCCAATGCGCATGGTGTGTTCCTCTGTCAGGTGGGGAGCCACTATGATGATTGCTGACCAGATGCAGATAAATTGCACTCTGTTACTTACTTTCGCTAACAGGAGTTTCGAATGGATCGGCTGACCAGCATGGCGGCTTTCGTGATGGCGGCCGAAGCCGGCTCGTACGCCAGTGCCGCGCAACGCCTCGACATGTCGGCGCAAATGGTCGCCAAACACGTAACCGCCCTTGAGCAACGGCTCGGTGCCCGGTTACTCAATCGCACCACGCGCCGGCAAAGCCTGACCGAGCTGGGCCAGGCCTATTACGAGCGCTGCAAGCACATCGTCACTGAGGCAGAAGCCGCTGATTCGCTGGCGCAGATCATGAACGACACGCCGCGCGGCAAGCTCAGGATCAGCGCGCCGGTGAGCTTTGGCTCTTACAGTCTGATGCCGTTCGTGACTGCGTTTTTGCGCGAGTACCCGGAGGTGGAAATCGACCTGCACTTGACCGACCGTGCCGTGGATCTGGTGGAGGAGGGGTTTGAGGTGGCTTTTCGGATCGGCCCGCTGGCGACGGCCAGTCTGACCGCCAGACCGTTGGCTGCGTATCGCTTGATCGTTTGTGCGGCGCCACGTTATCTGGCCGAACACGGCACGCCGCAAGTGCCCGCCGATCTGCAACAGCATGAGTGCTTGGGGTATGCCTACTGGTCACGGCCCGCCGACCACGAGTGGTCGTTTTTCAACGGCGCCCAAGTCGAGCGTGTGCCGGTGCGCAGTCGCTTGCACGTCAACGAGAGCAAGGCGCTGTTGTCAGCGGCGATTGATGGGTTCGGGATTGTGCTGGGGCCTGCCGATTTTCTTGAGCCGGCATTGCGCAGGGGGGAATTGGTGAGGTTGTTGGAGGGCTTTGAGGCGCCGAGCAGAGCGATGCATTTGCTGTACACCGCGCATCGGCAGAAGACCGCGAAAGTTCGTCAGTTCATCGATGCCGCAGTCAGCCGATTTGGCTGACCGGGCGATTCGAATGAATGATGTGACTTAGTTAATTCGCGGATGCTGCTGCACCAGCTCCTTGCGCTTGGCTTCCAGCGCAGCGATTTCAGCGTCGATGTCTTCGATTTTCTGCTCGATGTTGTCGTGGTGTTCTTGCAGCAATTCCTTGGCCTCTTCAAGATCAGAAGCGGCCGGCGCTGCGCCACGCAACGGCTTGTTGGCGGTTTCCTTCATGGTCACACCGGTGACCAGACCGACCACGGCGATGACCATCAGGTAATACGCCGGCATGTACAGATCGTTGGTGCTTTCGACCAGCCAGGCGACCACGGTCGGGGTCAGGCCGGCAATCAATACCGAGACGTTGAAAGCCGCCGCCAGCGCGCTGTAGCGAATGTGCGTGGGGAACATCGCCGGCAGCGTCGAGGCCATGACGCCGATAAAGAAGTTCAGCAACACGGCCAGCATCAGCAGGCCGGCGAAGATCAAACCGATCTTGCCGCTGTTGATCAACATGAAGGCCGGGATCGCCAGAATGAACAAACCGATGCTGCCAACCACGATGAAAGGCTTGCGGCCGATCTTGTCGCTGATGAAACCGATTGCCGGCTGCACGAAGAGCATGCCGACCATGATCGCGATGATGATCAGCACGCCACGGTTTTCGCTGTAATGCAGGTTGTGCGACAGGTAGCTCGGCATGTAGGTGAGCAGCATGTAATACGTGACGTTGGTTACCGCGACCACGCCGATGCAGGTCATCAGGCTGCGCCAGTGTTTGGTCGCGACCTCCTTGAACGAGACTTTCGGGCCACCGGCGAGGCCTTCGCGATCGCCTTGCTCAAGCTTTTCAACGTGCTGTTGGAAGGCAGGGGTTTCCTCCAGGGCGTGACGCAGATAAAGGCCGATCATGCCCAGTGGCAAGGCGAGGAAGAACGGCAGACGCCAGCCCCATTCCTCGAACTTCGCCTCGCCCAGCGTCGTCGAGATCAACACCACCACACCGGCACCGAGGACGAAACCGGCAATCGAGCCGAAATCCAGCCAACTGCCGAGGAAGCCGCGTTTGCGGTCTGGCGCATATTCAGCGACGAAGATCGACGCACCGGTGTATTCGCCACCGACCGAGAAACCCTGGGCCATTTTCGCCAGCAACAGCAGGATCGGCGCCCAGATGCCGATCGAGGCATAGGACGGAATCAGGCCAATGGCGAAGGTGCTCAGCGACATGATCACGATGGTCGCGGCGAGGACTTTCTGTCGTCCGTACTTGTCGCCCAATGCGCCGAAGAACAAGCCGCCCAGCGGCCGGATCAGGAAGGGCACCGAGAACGTCGCGAGCGCGGCAATCATCTGCGTGCCCGGGTCGGCGCCGGGGAAGAACACTTTGCCGAGCACATAGGCGACAAAGCCGTAGACACCAAAGTCGAACCATTCCATGGCATTGCCCAGTGCGGCGGCGGTGATCGCCTTGCGCATCTTGGCGTCGTCGACAATGGTGATGTCTTTCAGGCCAATCGGCTTGACGGTTTTCTTGCGTGATTTCATCCGGGTCTTCTCTTTGCTGATCCATCGTGCCGCGTAGATGCCATCTATTTGATGGCGCGTACTCTTTGGCTCAGATACATGAGGACACGAAATAATTCACTGCTCGCTGCTTTTTTTCCTGGCGCACCTGTGCAGGAGCTGCCGGAGGCTGCGATCTTTTGATCTTGCTTGATCGTTCACACGCTCTGCGTGGGAATGCAGCCGGGGACGCTCCGCGTCCCAACAAGATCGCAGCCTTCGGCAGCTCCTACAGGGGAATGCCGCTACCGGCGAAGGCTGGCGTAGGATTTGCCGAGGTCACTGGCCCAGCCATCCAGCACCACCTTGACGTCATCGGCAGTCAGCACCTGCTTGTCGTTCTCCAGCGGCACACCGGTGCCTTTGCGCACCACTTCGGCAATCACTTCGCCGGTCGAACCGTCCTCGAACGACACCTCGGTGGCAACCTTGCTGTCCTGATCACGGATGCCGGTCACCGTACTGACACCGGCAGCGACGAGGGTGACCGGCAGCCACTCATAAAAGCGCAAACCCTGAGTGCTGGTCGCCACTTGGGTGATAGCGGGGCGCACTATCAGGGTGTTCGGCCCGGGTTGATTGACCAGATGCATCACTTTGCTCAATTCCCGCCGCAGCGCCGCGTCGTAATAGTCAGTGACGCCGGACAGGGTGCTCAGCGGAATCCGTTGCGTCGGCTCGGCACTCGGGTAGAACTGACTCGGCGCCAGATAAACCTGGGTGTATCGACCCCGGGCGAGGGCCGGGCTGACCCACGCCAACACGGGCTGCCCGGACGGCGACTGGCGCTCGGTCAACACGCTGTAGTCATGCAGAAAGCCTGTGTGTTCCGGCGTTTTGTTGCTGCACGCCGCCAGGCTCAGCGTGGCGACAATTGACAGCGACAGCGAACGAATACGCGACATCAAACGGCTTCCTTGTTTTGCGCCAGGTTGTCCGAGCATTCGATGTGCAATCGGCCATGGGCCATGATCCAGTTCATGAGATCGGCGGTGTTGACGCTGTGCACGTATTCCACCCAGTGCGCATTGGTCGGGCTGAAATGCTCGAAGTAACGGCGCAGAACCACCGTACCCTGATCAATGGAAACCCCCAGGCACGATTCCTGAAAGACCACCGGTGTGTCCGGGCCGAGCGCGGCGGTGCGCTGGCTGAGAATCAGTGGTCGATTGCCGTTGTGCTGCGCGACGCCCGGTTTTTTGTTTATGACCTTCATGCCAATCCCCCTGCTTGAAATACCGGCAGAGTGCCCGCGAGGTTTTGCCAGAGAATGTCCGCTTGATGTCTGGCGCGTAGAAATGTTGCTCGATTGAAATAAATGACCCGGGCGGCAAAATGGCTTTAGATTGGCTTTTTTTGGTGCATGGATCCTGTGACTGTGAGCAGACTGCTGTTCGTCGACGACGACGTGGAAATCCTCGCGCTGCTGAAGAAGTTCTTCGTGCAGCACGCCTATGAAGTCGACGTGGCGCCGCACGGCGAAGCCATGTGGGCGGCGATCGCGCAGAACCGTCCGGACACGATCATTCTTGATCTGATGATGCCCGGCGAAAGCGGCCTGAGCCTGTGTCAGAAGGTGCGCGCGCAATTGGGCATTCCAATCATCATGCTCACCGCCATGGCCGAGTTGAGCGATCGCATTGTCGGGCTGGAACTGGGTGCCGACGATTACCTGACCAAACCTTTTGCCCCGCAGGAACTGCTCGCTCGGGTGCGTGCCTTGCAGCGCCGTGCCGGTGAACAGCGCAATCCGGTCGAGCCGTCACGCCCGGTGATTGCCTTCGCCGGTTGGCATCTGGACATCACCTGTCGCGAACTGCGCTCACCGGAAAACGTGATGATTCCGCTGTCCGGTGGCGAGTTCGATTTGCTCGTGGTGTTCCTCGATCACCCGCAGCGCATCCTCACTCGCGAACAATTGATCGATCTGACCCACGGCCACGGGCATGACGCCTTCGATCGCAGCATCGATGTGCAGGTCAGTCGCCTGCGGCGCAAGATCGAACCGGACAGCAAGCGCCCGGACCTGATTCGTACGGTGCGCAACGGCGGCTATCTGTTCACCGCCAAGGTCACTCGCTCGTGATTCGCCGGCTGTGGCGCGGCGACACCCTGCGCCGACACATCGCCCTGACCATCGTGGCGGCGATGCTCGCTTCGCTGGCGTTGAATGCGCTGTTCGTGCAAGTCGCCGGCATCTGGGCGCGACCACCGATTGAACGCACCGGCCTGCTGGAGCAGATTGCCGCGACCTCGCGGGTGATCGAAGCAGCCCCGGCCAACCTGCGCCCGCAACTGGCCGCGGCGGCGAGCAGCGCAATGCTGCAGGTGTCGTGGCAAGCGCAGCGCGCGGATTTCGATCTACCCAATGACGGCCTTCGCCTGCCAGCGAGCAGGGTGCCGGTGCTCCAGCAACTGTTGGGCAAAGATCGAAAAATCGAGGTGTTCAGCCCAGGCGACTGGCCGAGCGGCAGTCCCCAGGCGCATTACGCCGCCGTCGTGCAATTGGTCGATGGCAGCTGGCTGTCATTTATCCCGCCGGAGCGCAGTTGGGGTCTGGAATTTGGCGTGCGTATCGCGATCGTCATCGCCTTGGGACTGATTGCCACATTGCTCGTCGCCTGGGTCGCCACCCGGCAACTGGCCAACCCCTTGCAGCGTTTCACGCGGGCCGCCAGACGTTTCGGCACCGACCTTCGCGCACCGCCGATCAAGCTCGAAGGCCCTGACGAAATTCGCCAGGCGATCATCGCCTTCAACACCATGCAAGCGCAGATTCAGCATTTCATCGCCGAGCGCACGCACATGCTCGCGTCAATTTCCCACGACCTGCGTGCACCGCTGACACGCATGCGTTTGCGCAGTGAGTTCATGGAAGACCTCGATCATCAGGGCAAACTGATTCGCGACGTTGAAGAGATGCAGTCGATGATCAACGCTGCGTTGGCGTTCTTCCGCGAAGACACCCACCGCGAGCAAACCACCGCGTTCGATCTGTCGGAGCTGCTGCAAACCATCGTCGACGATTACCGCGATCAGCAGATCAATGTCGATTTCGATGGCCCGGCGCATCTGGTGTACGAAGGCCGGCCGCTGGGGATCAAGCGGGTGATCGTCAATCTGCTGGAAAATGCGCTGAAGTATGCGCAGCGTCCGGCCATTGCGTTGACGCGTGACGAGTATTCGATTCGCATCGAGGTCAGCGACGAAGGCCCAGGGATTCCCGAGGCAGCGCTGGAGCAGGTGTTCGATCCGTTCTTTCGTCTGGAGGCTTCGCGCAATCGTGACACCGGCGGTGTGGGCCTCGGGCTGTCGGCGGCACGGGCGATTGCGCGCGAGCAGGGTGGCGAGTTGACGTTGAGCAACCGCCACGCTGGAGGGTTGTTGGCGCGAGTCGAACTGCCACTCTAGGGCGGACAGCTTGTACGAAGTTCGCTGGAACACTTTGAAGCATTCGAGCGGCGTAGGCGTCTATCTGGAACATTGCCGGCGCTATGCGCTGCAGCATTGATCCACGCAGCGAGTCATTGGGCCAGCCCGGCGAGTGCAATGCCCAACGGCTGCGCCGCTCCCGTCGCAGCGGCTTTCATTTCACTGCGATAGCCGTGGGGACTGATGCCCAAATGCTTCTGGAAGGCCCGGCGCATACGTTCCTCGCGGCCAAATCCCGCCGTTTCGGCAATGCGCTTGATCGGCTCGCGGGTGGTCTTGAGTAGTCGAGTCGCCGTCTCCAGACGCAGGTTCTCCACCGCTTGCGCCGGGGTTTCTCCGGTGGCGGCGACATAGGCACGGGCAAAATGGCGCGGACTCATGCCGAATTGTTCGGCCAGCCGCTCGACGCGCAAGTCTCCGTTCAGGTTCGCCGCAATCCAGGCGTGCAGCCGCGCCAGACGCGCGTCCGGGTCGGTGCGCAGGGCCTTGGATTGAGCATTGAGCGAGGCACTGAGCTGCGGCTGTTCGGCATCACGCCACATGAACACCGTGAAGTACCGCGCCAGGGCCAACGCCGCGTCGGCACCGAGGTCTTGTTCAACCAGACCAAGGGCCAGATCGATACCGGCAGTGGCGCCGCCGCAGGTCCAGAGGTTGCCATCGTGCAGATACAGCGCATCGGTCTGGCAGCGTACCGCTGGGTAGCGCGCCTGCAGTTCGGCAGCGAATTTCCAGTGTGTCACCACTTCGCGACCATCGAGCAGGCCCGCTGCGGCCAAGGCAAACGACCCCGTACCGATCGAGCACAGCCGACGGATGTCAACCGAGCGGCGGCGTAGCCAAGCGCGCGCGGCTTCGTCAGCTTCAAGCGCGGCCATGCCCGGCCCACCGGCGACGATCAGCGTGTCGATCACCGGGGCCATGGCATCGATCTGGTCCAGCGAACAGGTGGTCACGCTGATGCCGGAAATGGACATCACCTGACCGCCGCGCGGCGATGCCACCAGCAAGCGGTACGGCGGACTTGCGCTGTAGGGCACAGCCAACACGCGCGGTATGGCTGCAAACACCTCAAGCGGGCCGGCCGCATTGAGCAGCAGCAAGTCATCGAACGCCAACACCACGACAGTGCGAGCAGGCAGCGGTGCGGCGTCCGTGATGGCAGCAAAGGAGGGGTGTTTGGCATGGAGCGACACGGCGGGCCTCGACATACTGAAATCAATGCACAAATGAGCGCACGACAATGCCGGTAAAACTTCCTGCTGCCAAGCGTCTGCTGGCACACCCTGTAAAAGCGCTGCTGTGCGGCGTTGCGTTGCTGCTCAGCCAGCCGCTGTCGGCCACTGCCGAGCCGTTGAAACTGGGCGATCAAAGCGGTTTGACCCAGGCATTGCTGCATGCCGCCGGCGAAGATCAACACCTTGCCTATGCGCTGTCCTGGCACCCGTTTCTGGCCGGGACCACGATGCTCGAAGCCTTGAGCGCCGGGGCGATCGATGCCGGTGTCGTCGGCAACGCACCGCCGGTGTTCGCGCAGGCCGGCGGCTTCGACATCCGCATCATCGGCGTCGCGAGCGGTGCACAAAACAACAATGCGCTGCTGGTTCCCGCAGGCTCCAGCGTTCAGCAGGTCGCCGATCTGAAAGGTCAGCGGGTGGCCGTGGCCAAGGGCAGCAGCGGGCATTATTTGTTGTTGGCCGCGCTACATAAAGCAGGCCTCACGCCTCGGGATGTGAACATCGCTTACGTCAGTCCGGTGGACGCACAGAATGCGTTTGCCAGCGGCAAGCTCGATGCCTGGGCGGTGTGGTACCCCTTCGTCGGCCAAGCCACATCGCGCGGTGCACGGGTTCTGGTCGATGGCAGCGCCTGGCCGGAAACCGGGCTGAATTTTACCGTCGCCAGTCTGCAGGCACTGAATGATCCGCAGCGGGCAGGGCCGTTGGGCGATCTGCTCGCCAGGCTGGCCCGCGCCCAAGCCTGGGCCACGGCACACCCTGAAGAATGGGCCGAAGTTTTCGCGCAAACCACCCGACTCCCCGTGGCGCTGGTGCAAGAAATGCTCGCGCATCAAGCTCTTCGCTATGTGCCGATCGAATCCTCGGTCATCGCCTCGCAACAGCATCTGGCCGACCTGTTTGCCAGCGAACGTCTGATTCCGCGACCACTGCAGGTCGGTCAGATCTTCGATGATCGCTTCAACCCTTTACTGCCAAGCCACCCATAACCCTTCAGTTCACCTTGCCGCGTTGCTCGCGGCGGGGGCTCATTCGCCCGGAGAAAAGCCATGCCAAACCTTGAAACCACCACACTCAAGCGCCGCAAAACCGGCCTGATCGCTGTCGATCATGCCCGCAGCGCTGGCGGCTACACCCTGTTCGCGCCACAAACAGCAGATGGCAATGTGTTCCTGATCGATCTCGATGGCGAGGTCGTCCACCGCTGGAAACTACCCCAGCGCCCCGGCCGCGACGCGGTGATCCTGCGCAACGGCAACCTTGGCTACAACGGCAACCATCCGGATTCACCGGATCTTTTTCCGGGCTGGTCGGTGTGGCATGGCGGCGCGTTCAGCGAAGTGACGCCGCAAGGCGAAGTGGTCTGGGAGCACACCGATCTGCTTCACCACCACGACGCGCAATGGCTGGACAACGGTAACCTGCTTTACACCACCGCCGAGCCGTTGAGTGCCGATTTGGCCCAGCGTGTGGTGGGCGGTATTCCCGGCAGCGAGGCGCCGGGCGGGGTGATTTATGCCGACGTGGTCAAGGAAGTCGATCGTCAGGGCAATGTGGTTTGGGAATGGCGCAGTTGGGAACATCTGCGACCTGAAGACTATCCGCTGCACGAATGCTTCGAACGCCATCACTGGCCAATGACCAACGCGGTCACGCCGGGTCGCGACGGTAAAGTGATCCTCAGCCTGCGCAGTGTTTCTTCGGTGATTGCCGTGCAGCGTGGCAGTGGTGAAGTGCTGTGGCGATTGGGTCACGATCTGGTCGCGCAGCAGCACTGCCCGAGTGAGCTGGAAAACGGCAACGTGCTGGTGTTCGACAACGGCATCTTCCGCCCGCACGTGAGCATGCCGCACTCGCGCATTCTCGAAATCAACCCGTCGACGCAACACATCGAATGGCAATACGCGGACACCCCGGGGTATGCGTTTTTCACCCCGTTCATGGGCGGCGCGCAGCGTTTGCACAACGGCAATACGCTGATCACCGAGGCCAACTTCGGCCGTTTGTTCGAAGTCACTCCGACTGGCGAAGTGGTCTGGGAGTACGTCAATCCGCACTTCGCCACGTACCCCGATGCGGCCTCGCGACGTTATTTGCCGGGGGAAAACAACGCGATATTCCGTGCTCACCGTTATCAGCGCGCAGACCTGCCTTGGCTGCGTGACTGAGCACCTTGGCTTGCCGGCGTGAAATATATTCTGTAGATTTTCATGAAATTATAAAAAGATAATTTCATGAGGTCGCGAATGTTCCTGCAATCCAGCCAACACGTCGACAGCTATTACGCCCACAGTTGCGCCGATCTTCTGCGTGATCGGTCGGCTCTGGAAGGTGAAGTTGACGCCGACGTGGTGATTGTCGGCGCCGGTTTCAGTGGTCTGCACACGGCGTTGCGTCTGGCCTTGGCGGGTAAACGCGTGATCGTGCTGGAGGCCAGTCGCGTGGCGTGGGCGGCCTCGGGGCGTAATGGCGGGCAGGCGATTCTCGGCTGGTCGTGCGACATGCCACCGCTGGAAGCTGCACTCGGTCATGAGCGGGCGAAACGCTTGTGGGACGGTATGCGCTGGGCTGCTCGGGAATTGCGTGAATTGCCGGGTCGTCACGGCTTCGACATCGATTATCGCCCCGGGCACCTGTGGACATCGGTAATGCCACGCCGGGTCAGTCTGCTCAGGGAATGGCAACACGAGGCCAGCCACAAGTGGGGCCACGATGGGTTGCAGTTCATTCCGCGTGAACAACTGCCGGAATGGGTGGCCACCGAGCGCTATCAGGCTGGGCTTTACGACCCCGAGGGCGCGCACCTCAATCCACTGAAACTGGCCCTGGGCCTGGCGGATGCCATCGAGCGAGCCGGCGGGCGTATCCACGAGCAAAGCAAGGCGTTGAGTTATCAGGAGCAGGGCGGTGGTTTCCGGGTCAACACCGAGCGCGGTTCAGTGCGCGCCGATGTGCTGGTGCTGGCGTGCAACGCTTATCTCGATGAACTCGACCCGCAGTTGTCCAGCTGCATTCTGCCGGTGGGCACTTACCAGGTCGCCACCGCAGCGCTGACGTCCGAGCAGGCCACTGCGCTGTTGCCGCGCAATGTCTGCGTGACCGACAACCAGTTCGTCCTCGATTACTTCAGGCGCACGCCGGACAACCGTTTATTGTTCGGTGGCGGCTGCACCTATCTGGGCGGCATGCCCAAGGACATTGCAGCAGCGACCCGGCCGTTTCTCGAGCGGGTGTTCCCGCAGCTCAAAGGCGTCGGCATCGAGTTTGCCTGGGGCGGGCATATCGACCTGACGATCAACCGCACGCCCGACGTTGGCGGCGCGGGTAATCGTTATTGGCTGCAAGGCTATTCGGGCCACGGCGTTCTGCCGACATTGGCTGCCGCGCGCGCGGTGTCCGATGCGATTCTTGGCGACGCGGATGAGCTGGCGTTGTATCAGGGCTTGAGCAATGGCCGTTTCCCCGGCGGCAAACATTTCGCGGCACCGCTGGAGGCCATTGGCAAGGCCTGGTATCGACTGCGCGACAGTATTTGATGAGATTTTGACGATGAACAAGCAAGAAGAAATCGCCGCACTGGCGATCCTTATCCATGACCTGCGCAAGCACAAGAAATGGACCCTGAAGGAACTGGCCGACAAGATCGGCCGTTCGGTGGGTTTTCTCTCGCAGGTCGAGCGCGGCTTGTCACGGCCGACCGTGGCGGACCTGACCGCGATCAGCGAAACCTTCGGCGTGCCGACCACCTATTTCTACAGTTTGCCCAAGCCCAAGGAATTGCCTTGGGTGACCCGTCCGGACGAGCGCCGCACGTTGTATTTCGCCAACGGCATCACCGACATTCTGGTGTCGCCGCAGATCCGCGCCTCGTTCTCCATGCTCGAAAGTCATCTCGAGGCCGGTGCGAGCAGCGGCGACCGCCATCTGACCGACAGCTCGGAGCAGGGCGGTTACGTCCTCGAAGGCGAATTGACGCTTTGGCTGGGCGACGACGAAGAACCGACGACGTTGAAGGCCGGCGACAGCTTTCAATTCGACAGTCATACCCGCTGCCGCTACGGCAACCTCACCGAGCAGCTGACCCGCGTGCTCTGGGTCTACACCTGATCACAACAAAGGATGAACACGATGGACGCTGTCTGCGCTGACCTGCTCGCCGAAGTGCGTGCCTTTCGCCAACGCTACCCCGAGGTGCGTTATGTCGACCTGATTTGCCTGGACATTCCCGGGCACTTCTATGGCAAGCGCTATCCAATCGACATGCTCGAAAAAGTCGCCGCCGGCAGCGTACTAAAGCTGCCGCAAAACTGCGTATTACTGGGCGTGCAGGGTGGTTTGTTTCCGATCGGCGATTACTGCTTCAACGACGGCGACCCGGATGCCGTGCGCCGTCTGGTGCCGGGCACGCTGAAGCCGGTGACCTGGGAGGCGCAGCCGCTGGGGCAGATGCTGATCACTTCGGACGGCACCGAAAAACCGATCGAATTCGAACCCCGTGAAGTCCTCGCGCAGGTGCTCAAACGCCTGGCGCGCAAAGGCATTCACCCGGTGGTGGCGTTCGAACTGGAGTTTTATCTGTTCGACAAAAAACTGCGCGACGGCCTGCCGCAATTTGCCCGCGACGATCTGACCGACGATGCTGATGATCAACCGAACTTGCACATCGAACGGCTCTCACGTTTCGCGCCGGTGCTGGATGACATGGTCGAAGCCACCCGGGCGCAAGGTATCGACGCCACGGTGATCACCGCAGAACTCGGCCCCGGTCAGTTTGAAATCAACTTCGGCCATCTCGACGACGGTTTGCGTGCGGCGGATTGGGCGGCGTTGTTCTGCCGCAGCACGCGCGGCGTTGCGCTTAAACACGGCTACCGCGCCAGTTTCATGGCCAAGCCGTACTTGCAGCATCCGGGCAGTGGCATGCATGTGCATGTCAGCCTATATGACGCTGAGGGAAATAATCTGTTGGCCGCCAATGATCAGCAGTCGTTGCGCCATGCAGTCGCCGGGTGCCTGGAATTGCTGCCGCACAGCATGCCGATCTTCGCCCCGAACCAGAACTCGATGCGTCGCTTGGGCGGTACGGTGAACACCGCGACCAAAGCCAGTTGGGGCTTTGAGGATCGCGATGCGTGTCTGCGGATTCCAGAGTCGGACGTGAAGAACCTGCGGGTTGAACATCGCTTGGCGGGCGCGGACGCCAATCCGTATCTGGTGCTGGCGGCGATTCTGGTGGGGCTTGAACACGGGCTGGAGTCGGGCAAAGAACCCATTGCGCCGCTGAATGAAGATCGCAGCAGCGGGATCGATTTTCCCAAGGATATGTTCGAGGCTGTGCGTGCGATGCAGCATCAGCCGCAGTTGCGTGAGGGGCTGGGCGCGGAGTTTGTCGATGTGTATTGCGAGAATAAACGCCAGGATCATTTGGCGTTTATGCAGGAAATCACTGCGCGAGAATATCGCTGGTATTTGTGAGGGCGAGGGCAATTTCTTGAATGTAATGAATTCACGCGAGCTTGCAGAGTGCCTGTGAGAAGAAGGATGTAACCCGTGCAATTATTCCATCGGCTCTCTGCCGAAACTCGAAGTGCCGGTCTCCGGCAGTACGGCAAGGGCAGGCGGATCACTGAAAGGAATCACGTATGACCACCCCATCACCTGCTCACACCCTGAGTGCATTGCCCGATCTTGATTACTATCACAGCAGATCGGTGCTGGTGCCTGTTGAAATCACCACTCTTGATGCCTGGAACTTCATGCGGGCCAAGCCGGGACGGTGCATGCGGCTGGCGTTTCGAACGAGGGATGCGATTTCTTCGTTATTCGGTGTGGAGCGCATCGGCGGGTTCTCCGGTGCCAGGCGAGAAACCGTACAGGCTGGCGAAAAGCTGGATTTTTTTCTGGTGGAGCATAGCGCCCCCGACTTGCTCGTTCTGAGTGTGAGAGACCGGCACCTGGATGTCATGATTTGTCTTTCGATAACAGATCGGGTGTTCACGATCACATCGTCTGTCGTAACGCATAACGTCTTTGGGCGCCTCTACATGTTGCCGGTGGGCTTGGTCCATAAGTTACTGGTCAATAGGGACCTCGAGCGTCTGAAACGCGAGACAGGCGCCGCCGCAACGTGATTGTCGACGCCAGCGTCGAGAGGGGTCGCTATCGACCAATTTCCACCTAGCGATTGC
The DNA here is from genome assembly GCF_059429415.1 of Pseudomonas sp. CH61. Taxonomy (NCBI): domain Bacteria; kingdom Pseudomonadati; phylum Pseudomonadota; class Gammaproteobacteria; order Pseudomonadales; family Pseudomonadaceae; genus Pseudomonas; species Pseudomonas sp. CH61. Next base: position 2,393,131 of record NZ_CM182098.1, read on the forward strand.
AGCTTTTCTAGCTACGCTTGCCAGCAAGAGATTGGTGCAAGTACGCCGACTCCTTAATTGTCTGGCAAGGGAGCCAACAACCATGGATAGCACTCACGGCGTTTACCCATCAGCTACCGTTCTGGTAGTCGACGATACCCCCGATAACCTGATGCTGATCGCCGAGTTGCTCAAGGACAAATATCGGGTCAAGGCCGCCAACAGCGGCGAAAAGGCCCTGCGCCTTCTACAGGCCGACCCGCTTCCCGACCTGATCCTGCTGGACATCATGATGCCCGGCCTGTCCGGTTATGAGGTTGCCGAGCAGCTCAAACTTGACGCTCGCATTCGCCATATTCCGATCATTTTCCTGACCTCGATGACCGCTACGGAGGACGAGATTCGCGGCTTGAGCCTCGGTGCTGCGGATTACATCACCAAGCCGATCATCCCGCCGGTGCTCATGGCCAGGGTCGAGACTCAGATCAAGCTCAAGGCCGTTGCCGATTTCCTGCGCAATCAGAACGACTTTCTGGAGCAGGAAGTGCAGCGGCGTACCCGCGAGGTGATCGCCATCCAGGATGTCACGATCCACGCCATGGCTTCGCTGGCCGAAACCCGTGACAACGAAACCGGCAACCACATTCGTCGCACCCAGCACTACATCAAGCGCCTGGCTGAACTGTTGCGCAATCACCCGCGCTTCCGGGACTTCCTCGACGAGGACACGATCAAGCTGCTCTTCAAATCGGCGCCGCTGCACGATATCGGCAAGATTGGCATTCCTGATTGCATCCTGCTCAAACCGGGACGGCTCACCGCCGAAGAGTTCGAGATCATGAAGACCCACACCACCTTGGGGCGCGACGCCATCCAGCACGCCGAGGATCAGTTGGGAATAAACGTCGACTTCCTTCATCTGGCCAAAGAAATTGCCTACGGCCATCAAGAAAAATGGGATGGCAGTGGCTATCCACAAGGCGTGGCCACCGATGACATCCCGATCAGCGCCCGATTGATGGCTGTGGCGGATGTCTACGATGCGCTGATCAGTCGCCGCGTGTACAAGCCCGGCATGCCCCACGAGCAGGCGGTGAAAATCATCCGCGAAGGCCGCGGCTCGCATTTTGATCCGGACATCTGTGACGCGTTTCTGGCCAATGCCGAGCAGTTTCGCGAAATTGCCGAGCGCTTCGCCGACAGTGACCAGGACATGGCCAGGCAGGTAGCTCTGCTTGAGCAGATTGCCGACCGTCCCTGAACCTCGCGAATCCGTTTGCACATCCAGTTGAAAGAGGCCGTTTATGAACAGACTGTTCGAGATGCTCGAGCGCCTGTCCCTGCGCAGTAAATTGATCATCGGCTTCGCCGCGCTGCTGATATTGATCCTGATACTGGGCGTGCAAAGCCTGCGCACCCAGTATTCGCTCAGAAATGAAATGCAGCAGTTGTACCAGCAGGATCTGGTGGGTATCCAGCATGTGCAGGAAGTTCGGGTGCAGTTGCCGCATCTGTTGCTCGCCATGCAACGCGCAATCGCTACCAACAACGCGGACATCCGTATCAGCGCCAGAGCCCAGATGGATGTCGCCCAGGCGCGACTCCATGAAGCGCTGGAGCAGGTCCGTCCAACACTGCGCCGACAGAGCAGCATCAGCAGCCTGCTGGAATTCGAACGGGTATTGCAGCGTCTGCAAAAAGATGGCGATGAAGCGTTGGAGTTCGCCGGCAAAGGTTCCTTGGGGCAGGCCTTGATGTTGCTCAACAGTAAGGACTTTCTTGCGTTGGAGCAGGGCGGCGACGGGCTGCTCAACCAGATCGAGAAAAACAAGGAAACCGACATCCACGATACAGCGAAGAACCTGGCTGAATACGCAGAGCGTAGTACTGCGATCACGTACATCTTGCTGTTGGGCGGTTCGACGCTGGCCTTGCTGTTGACCTGGCTGGTCAGTTATTCCATTCGCGTGCCGTTGAATCGCGTACGCGTGGCCGTGGATGAGTTGGCGTCGGGCAAGCTGGACGGCCAGATCCCGCACACCGACCTGCGCAATGAAACCGGTGATCTGGCGCGCGCCATTGCCACGCTGCAGGTGGAGGCTTGTCAACTTGAACGCCAGCGTTGGGTGAAAGCTCATGCCTCGCTCCTGCAAGTCGATCTGCAACAGGCCGAGACGCCGCAACAATTGGCTCAGGCTTTTTTCAGCCGCATCGCGCCCCGTTTGGGCATGTGCCAGGGGGCGCTTTACGTGCTCTATGAAGGCGCATCACGCCTGCGACTGGTCGGCGGTTATGCGGTGGACAGTGAGCACCCGTTGCCCGCCGAGCTTGAACTCGGTGAGGGATTGCTTGGCCAGTGCGCACTGGATCGCCAGCCCCGTCAGCTTGAGGATCTGCCCGAATCGTTCTGGCATGTGCGCGCGCAGTTGGGCGCAGCTGCCGCCAGCCACCTGATGGTGCAGCCGGTGCTGCGTGGCGAGCGCCTGCTCGGGGTTGTGGAAATGGCAGGCTTTCGCTCGCTGGAGGAGAACGAGGTGTTGCTCTTGCAAGAAGTCCTGCCCAGGCTGGCCGGTGCGATGGCCATTATGGAACGCAGCGAGGCAGCCCAGGCGCTGCTGCAGGAAACTCGACGCCAGGCTGACGAAATGGGCGCGCAAACCTTGCAGCTAGAACACCAGGCCAGAGAGCTGGAGGCCCAGCAGGCCGCACTGCGCGCCACCGAGGCCTGGTACCGCGGCATCATCGAGGCCGCACCGGACGGCATGCTGGTGCTGGGGGCCGACGGCCGTATTCTGATGACCAACCCGCAAATGGACACCTTGTTTGGCTACGCCCCGGGCGAGCTGATTGGCGCCAGCATCGAACGTCTGGTACCGCAGGCTGCCCGCGAGCGCCATGTCAAGTTACGCGATGGCTTCATTGCCAGCGGCGGAACCCGGCAGATGGGCGGCGATCTTGACGATCTGAGCGGGGTACGCAAAGACGGCAGTCTGTTCTCCGTGGAAATCGGCCTTTCTCATCTACCGCGTCTGGAGGGGCGTGGTGTCTGCGTGTGTGCCTCGGTGCGCGACGTGAGTGAACGCCGCGCGATGGAAGCCCGGCTGCGAACCGCCAGCGATCGCCTGAACCTGGCACAAGAGGCCGGTGACATCGGGCTGTTCGACGTCGATCTGGTCAGCGGCACAAATTATTGGACGCCTCAGCTCGAAACCCTGTTCGGACTTGAGCCTGGCGGATTCGGTGGCACGTTGGCGCACTGGCAGGCGCTGATGCATCCCGAGGACGTGGCACGCGTCAGCAGCGCCTTCGAGAGCGCCATCCAGAGTGGCAATGACCGCGTCGAGTTCGACTTCCGGATCGTCCGCAAAAACGATGGACGGGTGCGCACGCTGCGGTCGCTGAACCGCTTCTCGCGCACGCCTGACGGTAAGCCATTGCGCGCAACCGGCATCAACATCGACGTCACCGCTCTGGCAGAGGCAAGGGCCGCGGCCGAAGAGGCCACGCAGGCCAAGAGCGAGTTCCTCGCCAACATGAGCCATGAAATCCGTACGCCGATGAACGCCATCATCGGTATGAGCCACTTGGCACTGCGTACCGAACTGGACAAACGCCAGCGCAACTACATTGAAAAGGTCCACCGCTCGGCGGAGAACCTGCTGGGGATCATCAACGACATCCTCGACTTCTCAAAGATCGAGGCCGGCAGAATGAACCTCGAACAGGTGCCGTTCCGCCTCGAAGACGTACTCGACAGCTTCGCTGCCATGATTGGCCTGAAGACCGAGGACAAGGGCCTCGAGTTGTTGTTCCAGATCCCCCCCGACTTGCCCACGGCACTGCTGGGCGATCCCTTGCGGCTGGGGCAGGTGCTGATCAACCTCGGCAACAACGCGGCCAAGTTCACCGAGCACGGCGAGATCGTGGTCGGTCTGGAACAAGTGGAGGCGCACACGGACAGCGTGGAGCTGCATTTCTGGGTGCGCGACACGGGCATCGGCATGACCGTTGAGCAGTGTTCACGCCTGTTTCAGTCGTTCAGTCAGGCGGACACTTCGATCACCCGCAAGTATGGCGGCACCGGTTTGGGATTATCTATTTCCAAGAAACTGGTGGAGCTGATGGCCGGCCGAATCTGGGTCGAAAGTGAACCGGGAGTCGGCTCCACGTTCCACTTTCAGGTGCAGCTCGGCGTGCAGCAAGACGTGCAGCCGCGTCGCATGTTCAAGGCTGGCGAGCTGTTGGGCATGCGCGTGCTTGTCGTGGATGACAACACCAGTGCCCGTGAAATTCTCTCGGGCATGGCTCGCAGCTTTGGCCTGGAAGTGGATGTCGCGCAGAGCGGTAGTCTGGCGCTGCGCATGTTGGCCGACGCCGAGCACAAGGTCCTGCCTTACGATCTGGTCTTGATGGACTGGCGGATGCCTGGCATGGATGGCATGGAAACCGTGAACAGAATGCATTCCGCCAGTCTGCTGCGCACGCCATCGGTCATCATGGTGACGGCTTTTGGCCGCGAAGAAGCCCGCGAAGAAGCCGAACGCCAGGGCATCCAGCTGCCGGTGGTACTGACCAAACCCGTCACCCCGTCATCGTTGCTCGAAGCCATCGGTGTCGTGCTGGGCAGAGACACGCACAGCGACACTCGGGCTGGCGAACGCTCCCAACACAATGCCAGTACCGTCGCCAGTCTCAATGGAGCCCGGGTGCTTCTGGTCGAAGATAACGAGCTGAATCAGGAACTGGCCAGCGAACTGCTGGCGAGTGTAGGTATACGCTTGCGACTTGCCACGCACGGCCAGGAGGCCTTGGATATCCTTGGCGAGGATGGCGACTTCGACGGCGTGCTGATGGATTGCCAGATGCCGGTGATGGATGGCTACACGGCCACCCGGCACATTCGCCAGCAACCGCGCTTCAGCAGTCTTCCGGTGATCGCCATGACCGCCAACGCCATGGACGGTGACCGCGAGCGCGCGCTCGAATGCGGCATGAACGACCATATTTCCAAGCCATTGAATGTCGAAACCATGTTCGCGACAATGGCAAAGTGGATCAAACCAAGAGCCGCTCAAACACCGCTGAACGCCGGTTTTGCCGATGGCTTGCCAGATCATCTTGAGGGCATTGACCTGGCGGCGGGTCTCGCCACCTGCATGGGGCGGCGGGATCTCTACTTACGTCTGCTCTGCAAGTTTCGCGATACTCAGACAGACTTTACCGAGCAATTCCAGGCCGCACGAATCGATCCGGATCCTGCTGCCGCCGGGCGGCTGGCGCACAGTGTGCGCGGTACCGCCGGCAACCTCGGCGCCAAAGCCGTGGTGCAGGCTTGTGCGTTGTTGGAACAGGCCTGCCAGAACGGCGAGCCGGCTGCGGTAGTGCAAGCGCTAGCGATGCAGGTCGAGCAGTGCTTGCGCCCGATCCTCGCGGCTCTGGCCGACTTTAAGGCGGACACAACGGTCTCCACGGATGGAGACCTGCTGGACGAATCGGTAATCAGCGAGCAACTGAACAGGCTTGTTGTTCTGTTGGACGAAGGTGATACGGCGGCTTTGGACGTGCTGGCGGCACTGCGCAACAGGCCACTCGATCGAGCGTTGACAGCCCGTCTGACACTCGTCGCGGCGCAGGTGGAACTGTTCGACTTTGATCGCGCCTTGCAGCTTGTGAAAGGCTGCGATGGGCAGTAGACCGCTATTGGCGAACGTCTAATGCCGGCCAGAAGCGGACATAACCCAAAGGAAGCCTTCGGACCGAAAAAAGACCTTGTCTTAAAAAACCGATAGGCTCATGTACTTGTTATCAGTAAGAATCCAGGCGAAAGGACATGGCACTTTGTAAAGGCGATCTCATAAAACTAATCAGCGCTGATCAAGCAAAAGTAGTTTTAACTGATTGGATTAACTCTCGGGAGGCGGCACCGGGAGATATCGCTTTGGTGGAAGAAGTCTGTATCGCAGAGGATGGGCAGATCGTTCGCCTTCTGTGCGAGGACCGTCCTGGTTTTCTAGAGTGGCGAGCGTGCTTTTATGAGGCCGGGTTGGCCTATGAACTCCTTCCGGGCCCCGCTGACGTCGCCAATTGAATCTTTGCGTCAGACAATTATTGCTCCCCACCAAGAGCTGCTTATGGTCGATGGACACTCGTCGCGAACGACTGCTTTCGTCCAGCAGCAGGCCCTTACCTTGAAATGAGTAGAAGCAAGAAGATTCGGAGTAGGAAAATGCAATGTAGCTGCAACGCCAAGGGCGACCTGGTAGAGATTGGTCAGAAGTACACGGCGTTTGTCGCAGGAATGCGCTGCCTTGCAACGGCGGACTGGGTCAAACTATTGCAATGCCCCGGGTGTGGGCAGCTTTGGCGAACCGATGAGTGGGATAAATATCAACCGCTGTACGCGCGCAAGCTGGACTCGCCCGAGGGCTGGGAATCAGCTGATATGGAAACTTTGATAAAGCTGCGCATGGTCGAGAATCATGGCGGTCTGGATACTTCTGCTTGTCTGGCGAAGGACTGCGAGCAACGTGTACTCAAGGGAAGAGCCTATTGCGTTGACCATTTTTATGAAACCGGAGCGAGAGGTTGGAACCGCTGAAACTGGCCAGTAGAGCGGGATTAAAAGACAGACCCTGAGGGATCCCCACAAATCTACTCCAGGCTCTGCGCCTGATGACGCACCTCATCGCGCAGAGCTTTCTCCAATCTTTCCCAGTCTCCGCTGCCTCCGAACGCTATGCATCTACGCCAAGACTCCAGGCCCAGTCGCCACAATGAGAGCACGCGTCTTTCTCTGAGACTGTTGCTTTGATAGCGCCGCTCAAGGTTACTTTTTCGAGCCTGAAGTCCTGTTAAAAAGAGCAGGTCAATGGGCGAGAGCGGCAATCAACAGCAGTATCTCAATACGATGCAGGCAATGGCTTCGATGTAGATTCAGACCCAATCCCAAGTGCTCACTCTTCACATCCCTGAAGCCCTGCTCAATTTGCATACGGCGTTTATAAACCGCCACGATCTTTGCCGAATTCCACTCGCCCTGAGCCAGGTTGCGGGCAAGCAACCATGGTTCACGCTCGCGTCTGGCGGACTGTCGACTCAGTTTGTTTTTTTGCAATTGAACCCGTAACGCGTTGGTGTTTGCGGCGCTTGGCGCAGTGCCGTACGCAGTACCAGTCGATGAAGTGTGGGGCGCTTCGCGTCATCTCGACACGGCCAGGTGCCTTGGGTGAGGCGGCGGTCAAAGCATACAAATTCTTCACCGGTTGCCAGTCAGTTTCATCGCGCCGATAAAGTTCGCTATTCCTTATCGCGCGACGTAATACCAGCCTTGCGCAGCCACTGCCTTCATCCACGGTCGTCGAAAACCTGCACCGGTGACCAGAATCGCGACGCAGTTATCAGGTAGCAATTCGACCAGAGATTTGAGTAGGCGGTTTTGGTACTTGGGGCAGCTCTCGCGCTCATGAACGCTTTCATAAACAGGAAATGAGCGCCCCGCCAGAGGAGTCGATGCTCTTAGCAAAAAGGCTGTGCCTTAAGTGTCAATTCGAGACCAGTGACCAGGATCAAAGGCTCAGTGATGTCAGGCGGCGAGAATGGATAGAGGGCAGTGCTTGAGCGAGCGTTCTGGATGGCCTGCATGGGTTCGGTTTCTTGTATTTGTGTGGTGCAAATCAAGTTGCCGACTCATGCAGATCTCTCCAATATTCCAACTTCTTGATATTCTGCAAGAAAAATCGGGGGTCCCTCAGGATCTATCCTCCTGTTGATCAGAAAGAGAGGGAGTTATTAAAGAAGTCGATTAAATAAATCCCCTCTTTCTTCCGTTTTTTGATGACCTATTCAATACTGATACCAACCCCTTCATTAGGTAGTTTAATGATCACTCTTAATGTCATCAGTACGCCCTCCATTAGGAGGAATAATGAAACCATCCTCTTCATCAGGAGGCGGTTGAACGCTATCATTGTCATTAAAAATTCCACCAATTCCTTTATTAGACCGTTTAACGCTATAAATGTCATCTTTGTTGTATATAACGGCTATATGGGCATATTTTACATAAACTGAGACTGGCTTCATGTTGACCACTGTCTTCATTGTCAATCCGTAACTATCGGTCCCTTCAAGAGTCCCCCTATAACCTGATGCCTTTGTCTCCCACTGGCCCTTTTCATTTAAAGGTACGCTCAACTCATTACCAATACCAACCCTACTATCGGCAATTTTTTTTCCTTCATCATTTTCCATCACACTAATCTCCTAAGTATTTTACTGACAATAACAAATGGAATGCATATCCGTCTCACTGCCTTTCCTCGGATTACGCAATAAAACAGTAGGCTGTTATCAGCATTGGATCACCTGTAATAAATGACAGTTTTTAATACTTTTTTGCGATAAAGGGACAAGAGAAGAGAGAAAAGCGTGAAAAGGACAGAAGGAATAAGGGGCCAGATCTGAGGGATCCCCACATACTACTCCAACACCTGCGCCTGTTGATGTACCTCGGCTCGCAAGGCGCGCTCAAGTCTCTCCAAGGTTTTTCGAGAGTTTGAGCCGCGTCCACTGCGCCAGTATCCCAAGCCCAGTCGCCACAGCGACAACACCCGTCGGCGTTAAAGACTATTGCTTTGAAAACGATGTTCATGACCCGCTTCGCGGGCCTGCAACCCCGTTAAACAAATGATGTAATTGGCCAAAGCCGAGATCAGTAAAAGCACTTCGATTCGGCGTGGACAGTGACTCCGATGGCGAGTCACGCCAGCGCCAAAGTGCTCGCTTTTTACATCCCTGAAGCCTTCCTCTATCTGCATGCGCTGCTTGTAAATGGCCACGATTCTCGATGGATTCCATTGATCCTCCGGTAAGTTGCTGGCCAATAACCAAGGCTCTCGCTCACGATTGGCCGATTGCCTGCTGAGTTTGTTTTTGGCGATTGAACCGGTGACACGCTGATGCTTGCGACCCTTTGCAGAATGCCTGATGCAGTACAAATGGATGAAGTGCGGAGCGCTTTGGGTCATCTCGATCCGACCCAGTGATTTTGGTGCGGACGACGCCAAGGCGTAGAGGTTTTTAACCGGCAGCCAAATTTGTGCGTCGTTGCGGTAGAGATCCCGGTTACGCACTCGACCCACGTAATACCAGCCTTGCGCCTCGACGGCTTTGATCCATGGCCGGCGAAAACCTGCATCAGCTCCAAAACAGCGATCGCTCGGTTTGCAGATGCCGATTACCCAGCAACAGATCGACTCGTTTGATGGTGTGTTTGGGGCAGGCCTTGCCTGACATGAATCGACCAAGCCCCGTCAGAATGAGCCGACGTCCTTGGAGTAATGCGCTGACACAACACATCAATGTTTTCAGACGACGAGAATGGACAGCGGGAAGTGCTTGGGCGAGCGCGCAGTGTAAGAATCGGATGGCCTGCATGGGATTGGGATCTTGTTTTTGTGTGGTGCAATACAAGCTGCCGACCCATGCAGGTCTCTTCAATTACTAACTTCTTGATTTATTGTAAGAAAAAGGCTGGCAACAAAGCCTGATTAGCGGGCCATTGTTAAACGGTGGCGCTGACAATAGCCGGCGCTGCCTTTATTTGGCTTTTTTCGAACGCCTGAAAATAATCTGAACGGCCTCGGAACCTGCTCGCCTAATGATTAGCTTGTGGTCAATCGCACAGGCGCTGTGTCAATAACGGCACACTCCGAGAGGTGGTCAACGTGGCTAAAGACGAAAAGAAAAGCAAAGACAAAGGTGACGCTTCGAAAGCCAGCAAGGATTTGAAGGACAAAAAGTCATCGCCTGAGAAGAAATCAGCCGCAGCTTCGGCGCTTTCAAAGTCCTCCGACAAGGACAAGAAAGACAAGAAAAAAGATGCCGAGCCGAAGAAGTCTGCCAAGAAAGCCGACAGCAAGCCTGAGAAGGCCAAGGATTCGAAGAAGGCTGACAAGCCGGCTAAAAAGAAAAAGTGATCTTGAAGACAATAAAAAACCCGGCATTCAAACCGGGTTTTTTATTGCCTGCTATTCGGGGCCTCAGAGTGCAGCTTTCACCTGCAAACCAAACACCAGCGCATTGTCGATGTCCTGCCCGGAAAACGCGCCCGGCTCGATGATGTACTGCATATTCGGTCGCAGCGTCAGCCAAGGCGTGGCCTGATAACCGTAGCCGAGTTCGATCAATTGCTCGGCGCTGTCCAGGTTCGGAAACGCGGTGCCATTGTTCAAAGCGGCGTCCTGCAGCACGTCGCGGCTGCGCGGGTTCGGCACGGCGCGGCCGTAACCGAGAGCAACGGTGTCTCGCGGGCGACCTTCGAACGGTTTGTACAGGACCACGCCGGTGCCGTACCACTTGCTGAACGGCGAAGCCGCTTCGCTGGCCGCCGAGTACTGACCGAACGCGTGCAGGCTGCGGCCTTCGGAAGTTGGCGAGTTCCAGACCGCCTGATCGATCAGCAGGTAATGACCGCCGCGACCGGACACTTCTTTATCGCTGCCGATGCGTTTTACATCGGAGCTGTCGTAGTAATAGCCGAGTTTGTATTCGCCTGGCAGGGCGCCCGCGTGTTTGTAGACCAGCTCGATCGGCACCACGGTGCCAGTGGTGTGTTTCGGGCCAAGGTGCCAGGCACGGCTGGAGTTGCCGTTGCTTTCCGGGTCGACGTTGAACGCGGCCACGCGCAGTTGCCACGAGGACGACAGGTCGTATTTCACCCGCACGCCCAAATGGGCATTGGGGTAGTTGGTCCAGCCGCTGCCACCGGACATGTTCAGCGGATGGCCGCAGAAACCGGCGTTCATGAAGTTGCACAGAATGCCGCTGTCGAGGCCGCCGAGGTCATTACCCATGGCCATGTAACCGAGCTTCACGTTGAGCGCCGGGGTAAACAGGCTGCGCTCGTAACTCAGTTCGGTCAGGCGCGTGTACAGGCCACCGTAGTTTTCCTGGATCGGCAAGCGGTTGCCGACCAGATCTTCCGAGGCGCTGTTACCGCGACGGTCGTTGATGGTCAACTGGACCTTGCCGGCATTGTCGACGCCGTACAGTTTGCTCAGGTCGAACTGCACGCCGAGCTTGATGTTCTGCGAGTAGCGCGCCGAGCGATGCAGGCCGCCGTCGGCGTTGTAGGCCATTTCACCGCTGTAATCGCCGGTGAACTTGATGCCTTGTTCATCCATCTGGTGACGCAAGCCACCCCAGTCACCGGTAAGGGTGCTGCGGGTCAACAGATCAGAATCGTTGTCGGCCAGCGCGGGGAGGGTGGTGGTGCATGCGACGCCCAGCAACAGGCCTTTGAACAGGTCGGAACGGGAAAAACCAACAGCCGATAGCATGTAAATCTTCCTGCAGAAAACTTGAGCAATAGGGGGGAAAGCAGCGCGGCACCCGAAGGTGCCGCGCTCGAAGCAAGCGTCCGCGTTTAACGTGGACGCCGTGATTTACGGCAGGGCGTAAGCCATCACGTAGTCGCCGCGATCGGTCGACTGACGCGCGCCGCCCGCGGTGATGACGATGTACTGCTTGCCGGTTTTCGGCGAAACATAGGTCATCGGGCCGCCCTGGCTGCCGACTGGCAGACGTGCTTTCCAGACTTCTTCACCGTTGCCGCTGTTGAAGGCGCGCAGGTAGAAGTCCTGGGTGCCGGCGATGAAGATCAAACCACCTTGGGTCGACAGGGTGCCGCCGAGGGTTGGCAGACCGATCTTGATCGGCAGGTGCATGCGGATGCCCAGCGGACCGGTGTCTTCAACGGTGCCGACCGGAACCTGCCAGGCGATTTTCTGGGTCTTCATGTCGATCGCCGTCAGCGTGCCGAACGGTGGTGCCTGGCAAGGAATGCCGGCTACCGACAGGAAGCGGTTTTTGTTCACCGCGTAAGGCGTGCCTTTCAGCGGCACGGCGCCCATGCCAGTGTTCAGCGCTTCGCCACCGCCAGCGGCCTGGCCTTTGTTCTGCGACGGAATCATCTGAATCCACAGACCCAGACGCATGTCGTTGACGAAGATGAAGCCGTGTACCGGATCAGTGGAAATGCTGCCCCAGTTCATGCCACCCAGCGAACCCGGGAAGCTCAGCGATTTGTCCATGCCCGGCGCGGTGTACAGGCCGTCGTAGCGCATGCCTTTGAAGTCGATGCGGCAGAGCAGCTGATCGTATGGAGTAGCGCCCCACATGTCCGATTCAGTCAGGTGCTGAGCACCGATTTCTGGCATGCCCACCGATTTCGGCTGGGTAGGGGAGTACGGTTCGTTCGGGATGTTCGCCGCTTTCACCGGGACTTCTTTAACCTCGGTCAGCGGTTTGCCGGTGGCACGGTCGAGCACGTAGATCTGCCCAGCCTTGGTGCCGATGACCAGCGCCGGAATGCTTTTGCCGTCCTTGGTGAAGTCGATCAGGCTCGGCTGCATCGGCAGGTCGAAGTCCCAGAGATCGTTGTGCACGGTCTGGAATACCCAGCGCTCGTCACCGCTGGTGGCGTCCAGCGCGAGGATCGAAGCACCGTAGGTGTGATCGAGTTTGCTGCGCTCGACACCGTAGATGTCGGTCGACGAACTGCCCATCGGCAGGAACACGGTGTTGGTGGCCGGGTCATAGGACATCGGCGCCCAGCTGTTCGGCGTGCTGCGCACATAAGTGCTGCCTTCGGCCGGCGCGTTTTTATCCTGCGGGTTGCCCGGGTCGAACGCCCAGCGCATGGCGCCAGTCATCACATCGAAACCACGGATTACGCCGCCGGGCATGTCGGTTTGTACGTTGTCCGCCACGCGACCGCCAACCACCACGGTGGTGCCGGCCATCAGCGGAGCGGAGGACAGCTGATAGTAGCTGTCCGGCACGTTACCCAGACCGGCCTTCAGATCAACCTGGCCGTTGTTGCCGAAACCCTGGCAGAACTCGCCGGTGTCCGCATCGACCGCGATCAGGCGCGCATCGATGGTGTTGGTCAGCAGACGACGCTGGCAATTGGCGGCCGGCGCAGGCTTGGCTTCGATGATCGACGAGTTGCTCGGCTGAGCAATCGCTTTGGTGGCGTCGAAATAGGCCATGCCACGGCAGCGCTGCCAGACTTTCGACTGAGCGTTGATCGCGTTCTTCCACAGCTCTTTACCGGTGTCGGCATCGAGGGCGATCAGGTTGTTGTGCGGGGTGCAGATGAACACCTTGTTGCCAACCTGCAGCGGGGTCAGCTGATCTTCAGCACCGTTGCCATCGCTCTCGGCGACGTCACCGGTGTGGTAGGTCCACGCCACTTTCAGCTTGTCGACGTTGCTGCGGTTGATCTGGTCCAGCGCAGCGAAGCGACTGCCACCTTCGGTATTACCGTAGTGGGCCCAGTCTTTTTGCGCCTTGTCCGGCTCGACCGGGGTCAGGCCCGGGCCAGTGCCGGTTGCCGCCACGGTTGGATGGGCGACAAACATATTGCCGGCCGCCACAACCACGCCGACCGCCAGCACCGCAGCCACAGCGTAAGCGCCGCGACCCGCAACGCCACCGTTGGCACGCTTGAGCTGCGGATAAACCAGCGCCACGACCAAGCCGATCACACTGAACATGAACAGGCGCGAGAACACCGGCCAGAACACCAGCCCTGCATCGCTCACCGCCCAGATCGCGGTGCCCACCAGAAACGCGGCGAACAGCCACGCACCGGCAAGCTTGAAGCGCGCGATCAGCAGACCGGAAACGGCCATGACCAAGCCACCCACCAGGAAGTACCACGAGCCTCCCAGGCTGACCAACTTCACGCCGCCAGCAGCCAGCGCCAAGCCGAGCAGGGCGATGACGACGCCCAGCCCGATCAGAATGAATTTTGATATGCCCGAGAGGCGTTGACTCTGCTTCACGTTGAGTGTCCCGTTGAAATGAGGCGCGCATTATATAGTTAGGTAACTACCTAGTTAAATCACAAATTTCAACGTGAAGCGTAGTTCGAGGTTTTGACTCGCGCCTGAGGGTGTCTCAGATGGGGAAATGTCTGTCGAAATGAGCAAAAAAATAACTGTTCTGTCAGATTTATTGTGATTTGTGACAGATATCGAAAGCCGCGCCCTCTGGCGTAATTGATTTTCTCCGGGTTGTAAATGCGACGAATAACCGCCGGGCAGCCCGACCCAGAGCGGTCGATGGACGCATCGAGCTATATGGATATGCTTTTTTAATCTTGGAATTCGCCAAGGTTTAACGCTCAACTGGCGCCTTTTTGATAGGTGGCTATTTATGTCCGAGCGATGTGAGGTAGTGGTTCTGGGCTTGGGCGCCATGGGCGCTGCCACGGTTTATCAGTTGGCGAAAGCGGGAGTGAACGTTGTCGGTATTGATCGTCATCACCCACCGCACAACCTCGGTTCCAGCCATGGCGACACGCGCATCACTCGGCTTTCGGTCGGAGAGGGCGCGCAATATGTGCCCATCGTGCGCAATTCTCATCGCATCTGGCGTGAGCTGGAGGCACTGACCGGGGAATCGCTGTTCGAGCAATCGGGGTTGCTGGTGCTGACGTCGAGCGCCGAATTCGATCCTGAAGACCCGACCGACTTCACCTTGCGCACCATCGGCCTGGCGCGGACTTACGGCATCGAGCACGAAGTCCTGTCCGCCGAACAGATTCGCCAGCGCTTCCCGCAATTCGCCAACGTGCACGACTCGGCCATCGGCTATTTCGAACCGGGCGGCGGCTTCGTGCGCCCCGAGCGCTGCATCGACGTGCAGCTCAAACTGGCCGAGCAACACGGGGCGACGCTTTATAAAGGCGAGACCGTCACCGCTATCAGCTCAAACGAAGCAGGGGTCACAGTCACGACCAACCAGCGCACGCTACGCGCCGACAAACTGGTGATCAGCGCAGGCAACTGGAACGGTGAGTGGCTCGGTGAGCCGTATGAGAACCTGCTGAGTGTTTACCGGCAGAAACTGTTCTGGTTCGAACTGGAAGAGAACGCCGGACTGGTCGGCCACTCACCGACGTTCATCTTCACCCACGGCCGCGGCGACGACAAAATCAACTACGGCTTTCCCGCGCTACCCGGCGAAAGCAGCATGAAAATCGCCACAGCGCAGTACCACACCGCAACGTCACCTCAGGCCATCGACCGCACGGTTTCAGCGGCCGAAGCGCAGGACATGTACGAGCACCAGGTGCACGAGCGCATCGCCGGCGTGACCTCGAAAGTGCTCAAGACTGCGGTTTGCGCCTACACCGTGACCCCGGATCGCCATTTCATCATCGACGAGCATCCGTCGCTGCAACACACCCTGTTCGTCTCGGCCTGTTCCGGTCACGGCTTCAAGCATTCCGCCGCGCTGGGCGAAGCGTTTGCACAGTGGTGCATGCGCGGCTCGAGCCACCTGGATCTGTCCTCTTTCTCCCTGAAACGCTTCGAAGGAAAACTATCGTGAAACGCGTCGCGCTCTCCGTAGCACTGCTGGTCGCCGCCCTGGGCAATGCCTATGCCGAAACCCTGAAAATCGCCGTGGTGCCTGTGCCCCATGCCGAGATCCTCGAGTTCTTGAAACCGGAACTGGCCAAGGAAGGGGTGACGCTGGACGTCAAAGTGTTCTCGGACTATATCCAGCCCGACCGGCAGACGGATGAAGGCTTGCTCGACGCCAATTACTTCCAGAGCAAACCGTATTACGAGGCCTACAAAAAAGACCGGCCGAGCAGCGATCAAGTGCCGATCGTCGCCGTGCACATCGAACCGTTTGGCGCCTATTCGAAGAAGATCAAAAGCATCAGCGAACTCAAGGATGGCGCGACGATCGCCATTCCCAACGACCCGGCCAACTCCGGTCGGGCGCTGCTGCTGATCGCCAAACAAGGCCTGATCACTCTGAAGGATCCTGACAACATCATGGCCACGCGCCTGGACATCGTCAGCAATCCCAAGCATCTGAAGTTCCAGGAACTCGAAGCGGCCATGCTGCCGCGGGTGTTGAATCAGGTCGACATGGCGTTGATCAACGCCAACTACGCGCTGGAAGCCAAACTGGTGCCGCACAAAGACGCGCTGTTTATCGAAAGTTCGGAGTCGCCGTACGCCAATTACCTGTACGTGCGTCGCGACAAGGCCAATGCGCCGGCGGTGCAGAAGCTCGGCGCGCTGCTCAATTCACCGCAAGTGAAGCAGTTCATTCTTGAGCGTTATCACGGTGATGTGGTGCCGGCGTTCTGATTGACTCGGGAACCGTCAGAAGCCCTGACGGTTCCCGCCCCCTTAAGCGTTCTCTTCAATTCGGCGCACGTCACCCAACGAATCACGCTGCATCGACTGCAGGTTCTTCTCGATGGTTTCGCACAGCGCTTCCATCTGAATCTGGTGCTCGCTGTGGCGAAACGGGCTTTGCAGATCGGTGCCGATGCGTTCGATGGCCAGCAGCATAAAACCGACCACGGTCGAAGCCAGCGGCGTGAACCAGCCCAACGATTCCACCAGGCCGACCGGGACGATCAGACAGAACAGCGAAATAAACAGCCGTGGGAAATACACATAAGGGTAGGGCAGCGGCGTATTCGCGATCCGTTCCATGCCGCCCTGACTGTTGGACAAATCCACCAGCGTCGACTCCAGCCGTGCCAGACGAATGCTGTCCAGGCGCCCGGCCTTGTATTCCCGCGCGAGCAAAGTCGCTGATCCGGTGAGAATATCGTTGGCAAAGTTATTGGTCGTGCCACTGCGGGCGAATTCTTCGGCGGGAATGAACGCGCGGACTTCCTCGGGACAAGGCTGACCTTGCAGGTGCGCCGCGAGGCAGTTCACATAGGCGACGTGGCGGCGTAACAGGGTCGACTTGACCGGATTGACCTCGCCATCGGCGATCATCCAGCAAAGTCAGCACTTGGCGGGCGAAGCTGCGCGAATTGTTGATCATCGACCCCCACAGCGTGCGTGCTTCCCACCAGCGGTTGTAAGCGCTGCTGTTGCGAAAACTGATCAGCACGATCAATGCCGAACCCAATAACGTCAGGGGCATCAATGGCAGGTTCAGCTTGGCGTTGAGGAACAGCATGAAGTCGACGGTGACGGCGATGTCCCAGAGCAGCAGCCAGAACAACGCCCAGCCGACATAGCCCAGAGTCTTGATGATCAAACGGTATTTTCTGACGATGGCTGCTTTCAAACGGAAACCTCGTGGTGAGCGGTAAGCGTTAACGCCTTAGCTCGGACGCTGTTTTCGCGGGAAAGGTTCGCTAAATCGCTTCAGCTTTCGTCGGCTCGGGCTAATCGGCCCGGAGACGATTGAAGGAAAATGACAGGGACCTTTTCATCAGTCTGGCCATCGGCGTTTCGATCTTTTCGTGAATGACATAGGACGCAGCGATCATCAAAGCCACGGTGCCCCACAGCAGCAGGTGCGCATTCACCGCCGGATAGGCCATGTTGAAGATGATGAAACCGATCATTTGATGGAGCAGGTACAGCGGGTAGGTGAGTGCGCCTAATGTTGTCCAGTTCAATCGCCCGATGGCGGCTGTTCTGTTGGTTGCGATCAACAGGAAGGTCATGAAGAACACGATAATGACGCTGCCGATGATCGAGGGATCATATTGCGTCGCATATTTGCTTTCGATCGACTCGGCCCAGGTAATGGCGGTGAAGGTGGCCAAGGCCAAGGCGCCCGCCACCAAGGCAATGCGCGGTTTTGTCATACCCTTCGCCCAGATGAGGTAGAACGTGGCACCGGCGATGAAGTAGGCCGCGTAATCGGTGATCAATATCGAGCGCAGCTTTTCAAAAGCGAGGACTTCCGCGGTGGCCGAGACCAGTAGCCAGAGCACGAGGCAGGGTTCGATTTTGTCTATTTTCTTCAAGGCCAGGAGTATCGAGATCATCAGGTAGAACTTGATTTCGACAAACAGCGACCAGTACACGCCGTCGATGGGCGGGACGCCGAGCAGATCGCCAAGGAAGGTCATGTTGATCAGGTATTGATAAAGATCCGCGCTGAATCGGGGCTGCCCGAAGGCCAGTGTGATCAGAAAGGTGAGCGTGCAGCACACCCAGAATGCCGGGCACAGGCGCACCACGCGGGAGATGAAGAACACTTGCAGATTATTGCTCGACGCGGTCATCAGGATGACAAAACCGCTGATCATGAAAAACAGCTCCACGCCCAGGTAACCGTACTTGGCCACCTCGGCCAGCAGTGGATAGGGCATGACCGACATGTCGCCCCGCGCATAACCGCGAAAGGCGTAGTGAAAAATCACCACGGCGAGCGCTGCGAGGAAACGCAGCAAATCCAGCTCCTTCAGTCGTCGGTTGTTCATGTTTGGGCGCTCCGGAGGTGTTAGCGCTGATCGAGAACTGACGACTCTGCCGAGTGAAATTCGACCCAAGGCGAAAGCTATGGCAGCAGGAGGGCGTCGACTGTCCCTGGCTTGGTGTGACGGTTATGGACCGCGTTGCCACCTGTGCATGTAGTCGATCTCGAAGGTGGACGGTAGGTCAGCGTCGTCGACCACGCCGAACCATTTCCACATGGCCTCACTGTCAAAGACGATCTGCATCGGGAAGAAGAAGTGGCGGTTCTGCGATTCCCTGACCAGCACGCCATCGACGTACCAGCGCAGGGTGTCGGGCTGCCAGTCGAAGCCGTAGACATGAAAGTCACTGGCCAGGCGCCATGGGCTGGTCCAGGTGCTGCCGTTGGCGATATGTTCTTTACTGTGCGGCGTCGTCCATAAATGCGCGTTCATGTTGTAGGAGCGATCTGAGGCGGCGCCTTTGGTTTTACCGCCAATTTCAAAGATATCGATTTCCGTGGCGTTGTCCGTGAAGCCCGTCCACGCCAGCCAGAATGCGCTCGACGCTGCGGAGTTCATCGGTTTGGCGCGTGCTTCGTAATAGCCGTAGAAACCGCGTTCACGGGTACGGACCATGGCTGAGGTGTAATCCTTGAAGCCAAGTTCGACGTACTTCTGCGGCAAGGTTTCCTTGCGAAAGACAATGTTCAGGTTGCCGTTGCTGACGCTGGCATTGCGTGGGGTGAACAGCGCCGGTTTGCGTCCGAGCGATTCATTGCCGATGGCATTGTTGACGTGCCAGCGAGTGGGGTCGAGGGTGTTGCCGTTGAAGTCATCGGACAGGTTCGTGTCGAGTACCCAGCGTCCGGCATTGTTTTGATCGGACAGCGGCAGATAAACGTGAGTGCGGGTCGGCACGGTGCCCAGCGGACCGATGCGGGTCCAGGTATCGGCATGGCTGGGGACGGCCACCGACCACTTGTGCGCAAGGTATTGGAAAGCCTGCTGGCGCTCGGCGAGGGACGCAAACGGGCGGTCGTAAACCAGTACTTCGGCGATATCGCCGCGAAAGTTTTCTGAAGTACCGACGGCATTGCGCCCGACCGCATACGGGCCGATCGGCACCCCCTGTAGTTCCAGGACGGAAACCGTCGGTTCATACGCGGTGGTTTGCGCCAGGCTGATGGCGAAGTTCGGCAACACGTTATCGTTGTCAGCGGTTTGCGCACGTGAGCTGAACAACCGTTGCCAGGGATCGACGCCGGCTTGTTCGGGTAACCGGCGGGACACGACCAATACCGTGACAGGCCCTTTTGCACTGCGAATGCTCTTGCCCAGAAACGCCGAAGTACCACTCAAACGCACGACCGCATGGCCATTCACGGCGTTTTCAATCTTTTGCGGCTGCTCGGTGCCTTCGTCGACTCTGGCGTCATGGGACTGGCCGGATTTATCGCTCCAGCGCTGCACACGGTTCTGCGCATTCACGCTCAGGCTGGATGCATCGGCCGCGTCCAGCCACAGCACCAGCCCGGCATTCGGAGGCGCTTGTGCGGCGTTGCCAGTCAGCGCAACCCACAGCAGCAGCGCCGGCAGCGATCGTAAGAACATCATTTGAAGGCAAGCAGCGCGGGGATTTCGAAGGAAGACTGATACCCCTGCGGATTGCACGACTGCCAGCGCCAGGCATCGACAATCATTTGTGGCAGGTCGCGTTGCGCGGTCCAGCCCAGCTCGCGTCCGGCCTTGGCCGGGTCGGCCCAGCACTTGGCAATGTCACCTTCGCGGCGCGGTGCAAAGCGGTAGGGAATGCTGATGCCGGTGATGTCCTCGAAACTGTGGATGATCTGCAACACGCTGTAGCCGACCCCCGTGCCGAGGTTCCAGAAATGGATGCCGTGGTTCTGCTGCAACACCAGCAATGCCTTGAGGTGGCCAATGGCGAGGTCGACCACGTGGATGTAGTCGCGCACGCAGGTGCCGTCGACGGTGGGATAGTCGCTGCCGTACACCGTGAGTTCCGGTATCCGGCCAATGGCGACCTGGGTCAGGCACGGCAGCAGGTTGTTGGGGCGACCGCGCGGGTCTTCACCGATCATCCCGCTTTCGTGGGCGCCAATCGGATTGAAGTAGCGCAACAGACCAATGCTCCAGCGCGGATCGGACTCGCACAAATCCGTCAGCAGCTCTTCGATCATCAGCTTGGTGCGACCATAGGGATTGACCGGTTTGCCGGTGCCGAAGTCTTCGGCAATCGGCGTGCGGGTTGGCTCGCCGTACACCGTCGCCGATGAGCTGAACACCAGGCGGAAGACGTTGTTGCGCGCCATGGCCCGGCACAGGTCCAGCGTGCCGGCGACATTGTTTGCGTAGTAGTCGAGTGGTTTGCGCACGCTTTCGGCGACGGATTTGAGGCTGGCAAAATGCACCACGGCATCGATGTCATAGCGCTGGAAGATGTCGTCCAGCAGATCGGAATCACGGATGTCGCCCTTGATGAAATCGACCCGGGTCAAGGTCAGTTGCTCAAGGCGCGCGATGCACTCCTGACAGCTGTTGCACAGGTTATCGAGCACCAGCACCCGGTGCCCGGCATTGATGAGCGCCAAAGCGGTATGCGAGCCGATGTAACCGGCCCCGCCAGTAATCAACGTGGTTTTGCGCATGGTGAGGTCTTCCTGTCTCAGGGACTGAATCAGCGGGCGGTGAAAACCGATTTGAATTCCTGCGGCCAGTGCGGGTGGATCAGGCTGTACGCCATGGCGTAGCTCAGCGCGCCCACTGCGATGTTGCCGATCAGGTGCAGGTAGCCTTGAAAACCCAGTTGCGGTGACACCAGCAGCACGGTTGCGGCCATGACCAGCGCGGCAATCACGCTGCGGTAATTGGCCTCGACAAACCGTCGCCAGCTGTAACCGATAGCCAGGTTGAGGCCGCGAATTTGCAGTGGCGTGATCAGCAGCATGCGCACGAGCAGAGCGCCGGCCGCGGCCATGCCGCCATAAACGTTGCCAAGGCTGTAGACCAGCGCCAATGCCAGGGCGGTAGTCAGCACTTCCGCCTTGATCGTCAGGTGGCTGCGGTTGACCGCCACCAGTGCGGTGGTGGCGTACATGGCGGTGTTGCCGATGGCCGCGGTGCAGGCCAGCACTTGCAACAGTGGAATGGCGTCAGCCCACTTGGCGCCGAAGATCAACAGGATGAGGTCGTTGGCCGTGAGCGCAAGGCCGATGAACAGCGGCGTCAACACAAAGCCGCTGACCGCGGTCGAGTCGCCAATGATCCCGAGCAAACGCTTGGGTTCGGCACTGCGGCGGGCGAACGCCGGCAGCGCATAACTCAGCAGACCGTTATAAATCGCCGTGCGCGGCAGCTCGATGATGCGCATCGCCATGTTGAACATGCCGACCGCGTTCGCCCCGGCCGTCATGCCCAGCACCACGTTGACGCCGCGCTGCAAGGTTTGTGAACTCAGTGAATTGATGGCAACCGGTGCACCGGCCTTCAACAGATCGCGCAAGACCGTCCGGTCGACAGCAAAGGCGATGCGTCGCCGGTCTGCCCGCATCAGGACAATGATCGACACTCCTTCCATGATCAGCGCCTGGGCAATCACCGCCCACGCACCCCATCCGCACAGCGCCACCGCGATGCCGCCGACGCCGCCCGCGACTTTGCCCAGTAACGTGCGCGACGCGAGCATTTTGAAGTTGCTGTTACGGCGCATTTGCGCCACATAGACCCGCGCCATCATGGTCAACAGGATTTTCACCGAGGCCACCGCCGTCAGCCATTGCAGCAGCGGGTCGGGCGTGTACAGGAATGCCGCGAGCGAGATGATGACAATCGACACCAGACTGACGAGCACCCCGGCCCAGAAAGCCGTGCAGATGTGTTTGTCTTCCAGCCGTTCAAGGCGTACCAGCGGATCTTCCAGCACCGATGAGTACACCAGGCCAATCAACTCGACGATGGCAATGATGATCGTGCCCACACCCAGCTCGGCCGGCGACAGCAGCTTCGCGTAGACGACAAAGGTGATCATCGACAGCAGGATCAGGCCGAATTTCTCGGTGAAGATCCAGCTCAATGTCACCAGACGGTGATTGGCCATGGCGGTTACCGATTCAATGAGCTGGAGTTGACGCCGTTGCCTTGCGCCATGTTCTGGCGCGGGCATAGAGATAGCGCAAGGTCGGTTTGCCGTTGGCGAAGATCAGCGCTTGCCAGGAGCAGTCGAGCATTCGCCGGTACACGCCGAGCACTTGGTCATGCTCGCCGCGTCGGGAAAACGCTTCGAGAAAATCGGTGTGGTTGCTCAGGACGAAATTGATCCGTTGCTGCTGGCTGAGCATCTCGCCGTAGCGGGCGAGGTACACCTCGATGAAATGGATCTTGTTCTGGTAGTACTTTTTCGGTTGCGCGGTCATGTTGCCGCCGTTGACCGTGCGCTCCAGCAGCACCTGCGGCACCGTGTGGACCTCCCAGTGTTCGGCGATCCGCGTCCACATGTAGCGGTCTTCGGAGTAACGCAGACTCGCATCGAAGCCGCCGAGCTGCATGATCACCTCGCGTCTGACCAACGCAGTGGAAACGCCATTGACGACGTTGGCGTGGATGAAGTCGTAGAAGTGCCTGCCGCTTTTGCGGCGGTTGTCCAGCTGCCGCCGGCCGTCGCTGTAATTGACCTGCGCGTAGCAGTCGATCAACCCCACCGGCCGGCCCTGACGACTGAGTTCTTCGTACAGGGCCAGTTGCAGTTCGAGCTTTTGCGGGTGCCACTGGTCATCGGCATCGAGCATCGCCACAAAGGTTTCTTGCGAGTGGCGCATGCCGTGATTACGCGCGCTGGCCTGGCCTTCGTTGGCTTGCTGCAGCAGCGTCAGGCGAAACGGCGCGACGAAGTTTCTGACCCGTTGTGGGCCGTCGTCAGTGGAGCCATCGTCGATGACGATGACGTGATCCGGCAGGCGGGTTTGCCCGACCAGCGACGCCAATGTTTGCTCAATGCTGTCGGCGCCGTTGTACATCGGGATGACGACGCACACTGAATCCACGGAAGGGGGGGCTTGGTTGGGCACGGGTGGTTCTCCTTGGGTTACGCGTTGGCTGAATCGCGCGGCACTGCTCTGCCAGACACACGCTGACGCTGCGCTGCCGCTGAGGTTTCGGGGTAGGTCGCGAGGTGATGGCGGAAAGACAGGGCGAGGGTGCAGAACACCAGAAACTCGGCGGAGCGATAGTTGGGGATCACGTACGCCACATAATTGGTGACGGCGAACAAGCCGATGATCACCAGCGCACTGGCGCGAAACTGCGCCGTTTTATTCGCGGTAACGGCGCGGTACTGCTTGAGCAGGGCTTCACCAAACATCAGCGCCAGCGCGGTCAGTTGGATGACTCCGCCGTTGAGCAGGGTTTCGACGTAGCCGCTGTGGGCGTTACCGATATAACCCCAGCGGGTAATGAAGCCATCGGCATCGGGGCTGGACCAGAAGGCGCCGAAGCCGTAACCCTTGAGAAACTGCCCGTCGATAAACGGCCCTAGCAGTTCCCAGATCAGGGTGCGATCGGTCAGTGACGGGTCACGACCGGCCATTTCCAGCAGTACCGCGAAGTTGCTGTAGAGGAACAGGCACACCAGCAGGTAGAGGAGGGTGCAGCCGAGGAACATCAGCGGCGAATGGTTGATGCGCAAACGGATCAGGGTCAGGAAGTACCAGTAGCTGATCGCGCCGGAAACTATCAGCGCCACCCCGGTCGCCGACTGCGCGAGCAGGATCGCGACCAGCGAGAAAAACGCGCAGAACAGCGCCCAGTGATTGCGTCGGCGAATCATCGGTAGCAATAACAGAATGGCGATCGCGTTGAGCCGCGCACCGGCATTCTTTTCGGCAAAAATCCCCTTGAAGGCGCCGTCGCGAATCCCCCCGGAGAGGAACGCGACGTCAGGCATGACCACCGCCAGGATCAAGCCGATCAACGCCGCCCCGCCGATGGCGCAGCCGAGCATGAAGGTGATTTTTTCCAGCGAATAGTTGTAGGCAATGAAACCGGCGAAAAACACCATGCTGAGCATCGCGATAAAGCGCTTGAAACTCAGCATCGGGTCGTGGGACCAGCCGATCGAGGCGATGACAGAAAACATGAATAGCAACAGAAAGAAGTTGCTGCGATAAAAGGTTTTGCTGAGGAACACCTTGTTGCGGATGAAGAAAAACAACGGCACCAGCAGCGTGATCAGTCCGCAGATCTGATTGGCTACGTTGCCTTCGAGGTCTTTATCGATATCGCCGAAGCTGGCGGCGCCGCCCAGGCCGAGGACAAAGGTAATTACCTGGATGTAGAACAGCACGCCGAACAAGGTGAAGCCGTCGCGTAACGTCGAATACCTGATCGCCAGTGTGCTCATGATGACGGGCTCCCGATCAACGCTTTGAGATAGGTCTGCACCGCGCTGGCATTGATGAAGCGGGCGGCGGCCTCCAGGCGCAATTCACGTTGCAGATTGCGCGGTGTAGCCAGTTGCAGGGCAATCGCCTGTGCCAGGGCGAGCGGATCGTCGACGTCGACCAGTGGCGCGACCACACCGCCAATGAGGATGTCTTGCGGGCCATGGGGGCAACGGGTTGCCACCACTGGCGTGCCCGTGGATAACGCCTCTACCAAGGCGTTGGGGCTGCCCTCGAAGCGCGACGACAGCACGAAGCAATCGGCGGCGGCCACCTCTGCCAAAGGAGCATTGGCATAGCCCGGCAGATCGAAGCGCTCCGCCACGCCCAGTGCGCGCGCCTGTTCCAGCAGATTCGGCCTGAGTGCGCCCTCGCCAAAAATGATCAGGCGGGCGCGGCTGTCCGCTAATGCGGCGAACGCGCTGATCAAGGTGTCGAAGCCTTTTTGCGGCGCCAGTCGACCCACGGCGACAATTACCGGGGCGGATTTTTCCAGCAGCCAGCGGTGGCTGGGCAGCCCCGGGGTTTTCTGGCGAAAGTCGTTGTCGAGCACCGGGTTGTCGGCAATGGTCACGTCCTGGCGGCGGGCGACGGTGGTGGCGACCAGATCCTGGGCGACACCCCGCGAGACACAGATCACCGGGTTGGGAATCAGCCGATACAACAGCGGCGCCAACAGATACGCGACGCGCACCATGAAGTCGGGATTGACGTGCTTGTCATGGGAAAAGGCATTGCGCTCGCTGACGTGCAGGCGTGCCAGCGTGCCGGACAGCGTCGCCGCCGCAATCGCCACCACGTTGACGTGGGTGAGGGCTGCCAGTTGTGCGTCAAAGCGATTAGCGCGCAGAAAACGCGTGAGTGCCGGCACTGCACGGACGCTGCGCGGACTATTCAACTCAACCTTTTTCACCCGCGGATCGAGGTGCGCGGCGTGAATGCCGCCGCCGGTGAGCATCAGCAAGGTCACGTCATTGCCCGCGTCCACCAGCGCTCCGGCCAGACGCGCCATCATTTTTTCAGCCCCGCCGGCGCTGAGGTCATGCAGGATGATCAGCAGTTTTTTCATTGATTCCATACCTGGTAATACGCCTGCGCCGCGTACTGGCTGGTGTACTGACGCAGGGTGTCGGTGAGTCTGGTTTCGCTGAAGGTGACGTCATCGCGTGGGGTCAGGCTGCGCAGCATGCCATCGGCCAGCGCCGGTACGTCGTTGACCTTCACCAGTTGGCCCAGTCGGCCGTTGTCGAGCAGTTCTCTGGGGCCGGTCTCGCAATCGCTGGCCAGCACCGGCGTGCCCAGTGCCAGCGCCTCGATCAACACCGTCGGCATGCCTTCTTGCACGGAGCTCAAAATGAACAGTTGCGCGTGCCGGAGCAGCGGATAGGGGTTGCTGAGGAATCCGGTGAAATGCACCCGCGGGGCAATGCCCAGACGTCGGGCCTGAGCGGTCAGTGCCTCGCGCAACGGGCCATCGCCGACGATCACCAGATCCGGCAGCGCAGCGCTGCGCAATGCCAGCGCGTAAGCATCGAGCAACAGCTGAAAACCTTTCGGCTCGACCAAACGGCCCAGGCCAAGCCAGTAAGCACCGTGCATTCCGCCGGGTAGCGGCGCCTGCGAGGCTTGAAAGAGTTGCTCGGTGACCACCGCATTGGGGCAATAACGGATGCGTTGCTGACCCCAGGGCAGCAACTCGATGAGTGTCTGGCGCAAGGCATTGGAGACGGTGACGACCTTGCCGCTACCACACAGGTACAAGCTGTAGAGCAAGCGCAGGCTGGCGGGACCGGTGTTCTGTTCACTGCAATCGAGGGTCGCGTGGCGGCAATAGATGACTTTGCACAAACGGCCCAAAGTTGCGAACCAGGTGCAGAGGTTGGCTTGCTCCTTGGCGGCAATGAGATGGGTGACGCCTTCGCGCTGAATGAGCCGGCGCAACAAAACGATCGACTTGAGCAAACCGATGAGACCGCTGCCACCGCCGTTGAAGCGCTGCACACCGGGCGTATCTGGCACGTCGGCGTTGATAACGAAAAAACTCACCCGGCGACCGTCCTTGAGAAACTGCTCGGACAAGCGTTGCTGCACGCGCTCGACGCCACCGCCCACCTTGAAATCCTTGAGGATAAAGAGGATGTGCATGGTCATTCCCCCACGCTGATGGCGACTTTGCGCCGGGCGAGCATTGTCAGCAGGTGCAAGAAGTTGCTCGGGTAATCGACGAGGTAGCGTTTGATCGTGTGCGGCTCGCGGTACATTCGATAGAACGCGCGCAGGTGCAGGCGATTGATCAGCGCCGGGTAGTATTGCCGCGTCGCTAGCGCTTCCTGGCGGATGAACCCGCCACAGGTGAAGGCGACACCGCGAAAGCCTGCGCGCAGGGCATCCTGTTCGAACTGTTCTTGCAGCCCGGCGCCGAGGCCAACAATCAGGATGTCGGCGGCGCTGCGACAGATGTCCGCTTGAATATCTTCAGCCTCGCCGGCGTCGAAATAGCCGTTGTGGTAACCGGCGATGGTCAGCCGCGGATAAAGCGCCCCGATCTTGACGATAAACAGCTCCAGCTCGGCCTGCCGGGCGCCGACGAAGTACACGCGCTTGCCCAGTTGCTCGGCGCTGCCGAGGACAAGGTCGGCGATCGAGGTGAAGTCGAAGCTGACCCGGCCAATGGTCCTGCCGGTCACCCGCGACATGAAGGTCGACATCAGCATGCCGTCGCAGAAATAGGCGACGCTGCCCGGGGGCTGCTGGAAAACGCTGCCAATGGAGGCAAAGTTGATGAAGGAGTAGGCCTGGTTGGCCTCCAGTAATTTCGCCGAGTAATGCCCGACCAGTTCCAACTGCAACATGGCGCGGCTCCTTCAAATGACTGAAGGGGTTGGCCGCCCCACGGAGATGTAGGTGAAGCCGCGCTTGTGCAAACGTTGCGGATCGAACAGATTGCGTCCGTCGAAAATCAACGGTTGTTTGAGCTGCTGGCTGAGCAGGTCAAAGTCCGGCGCGCGGAACGCTTGCCACTCGGTGACGATGATCAACGCGTCGGCATTTTTCAGCGCCGCTTCCTTGGTTCCCGCCAGCGTCAGGTCATCGCGTGCGCCATACAGGCGCTGCGCCTCTTCCATGGCTTTCGGATCAAACGCCTGAACGCTGGCGCCGGCGTGCCACAAGGCCTCTATCAATACGCGGCTGGGGGCTTCGCGCATGTCGTCGGTATTGGGTTTGAAACTCAAGCCCCACAGGGCAAACGTCTTGCCGCGCAGATGACCGTCGAAGTGATTGAAAATCTTGCTGTACAGACTGGCTTTCTGGTCCTGGTTGCGCGCTTCTACAGCCTTGAGCAGTCGGGCGTCGATATCGACACTTGTTGCGGCGTGGATCAGCGCTTTGACGTCTTTGGGAAAGCATGAGCCGCCGTAACCCAGGCCCGGGTAGATAAACTGGTAACCGATGCGCGGGTCGGCGCCGATGCCGTGGCGGACCTTTTCGATGTCGGCACCGAGCTTTTCGGCGAGGCAGGCCATCTCGTTCATGAAGCTGATCTTGGTCGCCAGCATGCAATTGGCGGCGTACTTCGTCAGCTCAGCACTGCGAAGGTCCATGACAATGATTTTGTCGCGGCTGCGATTGAACGGTTCATACAGTTCGCGCATCACCGCTTCGGCATGCGCGCTGTCGGTGCCGATGATGATCCGGTCCGGGCGCATGCAGTCTTCGACCGCACAGCCTTCCTTGAGAAATTCCGGGTTCGACACCACATCGAACGTCAGGTGACTGCGATCGCTGTCGGCCAGCACCTGCTCGATACACGCACGCACCTGATCGCCAGTGCCGACCGGCACCGTGGATTTGTCGACGATGATCTGATGCCGATCCATGTTCAGCGCGATGGTCTGCGCCACGCTCAACACGTATTGCAGATCGGCCGAACCGTCTTCGTCGGGCGGTGTGCCGACGGCGATCAACAGCACATCACCATGCTGAACAGCCTCGGCCAGATCGGTGCCGAAGTGCAGGCGGCCACTTTGATAATTGTCACGCACAAGGCTTTTCAGGCCCGGCTCGTAGATCGGCAGCGTGCCTTGTTTCAGCGCCTCGACCCGGGCCGCGTCGACATCGACGCAGAGCACGTTGTGCCCGACCTCGGCCAGTGCGGCGCCCTGGACCAGGCCCACGTAACCAATACCGAATACGCTCACATTCATGGTCAAACCTCAGATCGTGGTGAAGGTTGTCAATGCAGGGGCAGGGCGGGGCTGAAGCAGTCGGGCAGGGGTCAGTAGATGTTTTTCGAGAACAGCGTGAAGGGCGTCTTGATGAGGATTTTGATGTCGAGCCACAGCGACCATTGGTTGATGTAGTTGAGGTCCTGGGCGACGCGCAGCTGCATCTTTTCCACCGTCTCGGTTTCGCCGCGATGGCCGGTGATCTGGGCGAGGCCGGTGATGCCCGGCTTGAGGCGATGGCGGGCCATGTAGGCGCGCACCTTGCCGGTGTAATAAATGTTGTGGGTGACGGCATGCGGACGCGGGCCGACCAGGGCCATCTGTCCGGACACGACGTTGAACAACTGCGGCAATTCGTCGATGGAACTGCGGCGCAGGAAGCCGCCGATCGGGGTGAGGCGGTCATCGTCACGGGTGGCCTGGCGCACCTCGCGATCGTCGTGGACGTGCATCGAACGAAACTTCCAGACCTTGATCACTTCACCGTTGCAACCGTGGCGGGCCTGCTTGAACAGCACCGGGCCTGCGGAGGTGAGCTTGACGGCGACGGCCACCACCAGCAGCAAAGGACTGAGCAGCACAATCGCCAGCGCCGCCAGACTGCGCTCGAACAGGTCCTTGCAAAACAGGCTGGCCGGGTGCGAGCTGATCAGGCTTTCATTGAGGTAGATCGCCGGCATTCGCTCGATTTCCGAGATCGAATGGTTGAGCAACACCATGCTGCCGAAATCCGGAATCCACACCACGTCGACATTCATGTCCAAGAGGTCGATGTACAGCGCTTCGATGGTCGCGGCATGCGCCATGGTCAGGACGATGTAGACGCGGCGCACTTCCAGGCGCGTGATGATCTCGCGGATCGCGGCAACGTTACCGAGCAGCGGCAGAATGCTTGGGGCGGGGCCGCTGTTGTCGGCGGCAGCGATGAAACCGAGCACCAGCGCACGGTTCGGTCGCGAGAGTTTTTTCGCCAGCTCATGGGCTGTCGGGCAGGTGCCGATGATCACCGACCGGCGCTCTTTGCAAACCCTGCGCGAGTGCAATCGGGCGAAGTAATGCAGGGGCAGAAAACTCGCCGCCTGCACCACGAAACCCAACACGGCCCAGACAATAATCACCTGGCGTGAATAGATCGCGCTGGTCTGGGTGATGAAGGCTATGGCCGCGAGCACGGCCAGCAGAATCAGCCAGCCGGCCAGCAAACGGCCGAGGCCGACCAGCAGACCATGGCGCTTGTGATAGACCTGCATCACGCTGTAAATCGGCACCGAACCGAGCACGGCGAGAATGATCAGGATGCGGTATTCGCTGTTCAGACTGCCGACGCGCCAATGCACCAGCAACATCAGCAACACGGTGGTCAGCGACAGTGCGCACAGCCACTGGCCCCAGAACGTCAGGCCTCGGCGGTGCGTCAGGTGAGCGGTATAGAGCGGTGTCATGGGCTTAACCTCAAGGCAGCAGTCATGTATCAGCGCTAATCGAACGGACAGGACGGGTCGCCCGATGGCTATTCCGTAGCTCGGCAGAGGTGAAGCGGGTTGTGTGATGGCAGAAGAGGGCGTAGCGGCTGGCGTATTCGCCTGGTGTTACCTGGGCGCGAAATCGTAGTTATAGAACGCCCGGGAGTGGTGATGGCCGTACTTGCGCGCCTTGCGCAGGTCGACCTGGTTGAGCACGGTGCCAAACACCGGCACATGGCTCTGCTGCAACGCGGCAAGGCCGCGCTGTACTTGGCTGATCGGTGTGCTGTCGGCCTTGACCACGTAGATCACGGCATCCGAATGCCGCGCCAGCAACAGTGCGTCGCTGATCATCTCGGCTGGGGGGGAATCGATAATGATGTGGCGGTAACGCGACCTCAGTGCATCAAGCATGCGCGCCATGCGCGGTGAGCTGAGCAGATCCTGCGGCGGTGGCTGTAATGGATTGAGCGAATCGGCTGGGGACGGCAGGCGCGGGGCGGCGAACAGGTCCAGCGGTGCCGGCAGGACTTTGCCGGCCGGCAACATGTCCAGATTGCCCACCGAGACAATGCAGTCTTCAAGCCGGGCGGTGCCGGCAATCACATTCGCCAGTCCGGGGCTGTCCGGCGGGAAATCGAAGTTCAGCGATAAGGTTGGCTGACGCATGTCGGCATCGATCAACAGCACTCGTTCGAGTGACGTCAGTGAGCTGGCCAGATTGTTGGCAATGGTGCTTTTACCCTCACCGGCAACCGTCGACGTCACCAGCACCACCTGCGAGGGCATTTCACTGCTTTGCAACATCAACCAGGTGCGCAGGTTGCGAATGGTCTCGGAAAAGCGCGGGTTGTCGTTATCCTCGAACAAGCGCGCCAGTTGCCGACGGGTTTTCTTCGTCACCAGTGGCACGACGCTGAGCAACGGAATGTTCAGCGCGTTCTCGATCGACTCGTCGGTTTTGAAGGTATTGCTCAGGCTGTCGAAGAGCAGCGCCAAGGCAACGCCGATCACCGCAGCGATCAACCCGACGACCGCGACAATCAAGGTTTTACGCGGTTTGCTCGCGTCAACCGGGACAATGGCCGGGTCGACGATGCGCACCTTGGTCGAGTCCATGTCGGCGGTGGCGGTGGTTTCTTTCAGGCGGGTGACGAATGTTTCATACAGCGCGCGGGAGCTGTCGACCTCACGCTGGAACTCGCGCAACTGGAACTCTTTGCGCGCAATGTCCTGGATTTGCGCCTTGTTGCTGTTGAACGACTGGCGCAGCGAGGCTTCACTGGCGGTGGCGAGCTGGTATTGCCGCTCAATGCCGGCGACCACTTGCTGCACCTGCAATTGCAGGCTGGTGGTGGCGGTGCGCAATTCGGTCTGTGCAGAAATCAGGCTCGGGTGTTTTGGCCCATAGCGGCCCGCCAGTTCATCCACCTTGGCTTGCGCCACAGCGCGGTCGGCCTGGAATTTCTGCACCAAGGGATTGCTCAGCACCGCAGGCACGCTGGACAGTCGGCTCAGATCACCGTTGCCCAAGGCCTTGGCCTGGCGGTACTCGCTCTCGGCTTCAGCGCGGTTGCGCCGGGCATCGACCATGCGATTGCCGGTCATTTCCAGCTCGTTGGCGCTGATGGTGGCAACGCCGCCGACGTCCACCAGACCTTGCTCTTCGCGGTAGCCCTGAAGCTTTTTCTCGGCGACACGCAAGTTGTCGCGCAGTTTGATCAGCCGTGTGTTCATCCAGGCCGTGGTGGTTTGCGAGGACTTTTCGCTGGTGTCGAGCTGGCTGTCGGTGAAGCCTTGCGCCAACGCATTGGCCGCTGCGGCTGCGAGAACCGGATCGGGCAACTCGACCTCGATTTCGAGCAACTGGCTCTTGCCGACGAACTTGACGCTGGTGTGCAGCATGAGGTTCTGCGTGACCTGATTGAACACGTCTTCTTCAGTGGGCTGCTCTTTATTGCTCAGCGGCATCACCCGGCTCAGCTCCGGGATCCATTGATCAAGGTCGAGATCCGCTAGCCACTGGCGCGGTGCAAACCAGGGCTTTGATTGCTGGCGCGGGTCGGTGACCGGGTGCGTGGTCAGGCCGAGTTTTTTCACCGCGCGTTCGGCTAGATCGCGCGATTGCAGGAGCGCCTGCTGGGTCTGCAAGTAGTCCGTGGCGTTGCCGCCGGAATCCTTGACTTGCTGGAACGACATCAGCGGCGGGGTTTTATCATTGAACAGCAAGGTCGTGCTGCCGATGTATTGCGGCGTGATGTTCGAGACCACAATCGCGGCCAGCGCAGCGCTCGCCAGCACCAGCCAGGCGATGCTCCATTTGGCGCGCCAGATCACTCTCCAGAGCTTTAACAGGTCAAGGGTGTCCTTATCTTCGCTGTACTGCTGATGCAGATGCGCTTGCAGAGGACGTTCGACGTAGGTGCTAGGGCTGTTGTCCATGATTAGAAAAAGCCTTGTGCAATGGAAATGGTGTCGCCGGGGGCAATCGTGGTGTTGCGCGTCACGTCATCGGTGAGGGTCGCGCCACCATCGCCGCGCAAAATGGTCACGCGTTTGATCGAAGCCCGCTCGGTCAGGCCACCGCCCAAGGCGATGGCTTTCTCCAGAGTCAGGCCGGGCACGAACGGGTAGCTGCCGGGTTTCTTCACTTCGCCGTTGATGTAGAACGAGCGGTATTCGATCTGGCTGAGGCTGACTTTCGGGTCGATCAGGTACCCTTGTTTCAGCCCGTCGACGATGATTTTTTCGACTTGGCCGGGGGTCAGTCCCTTGGCGGAAATCTCACCGAGAAAAGGGTAGGAAAAGGTGCCGGCGTCACTGAGGCGGATCTTTTTCAGGCTCAACTCCGGCTCACCGAAGACGATGATGCGCAAGACATCGCCAGCGGCCAGTTTGTATTGCGTGTCGGGCTCTGCGGCAAAGGTATGAGGTATAAAACACAGGGCGAACAGCAAGACGAGCGTGCGTGTGTTCATGTCGAGACCCTCTTAAAGGCTGACGTTGAAACTGATCTGGAACACGTTGCGGGTGAAACTTTCATTGTCGGCATCGGAATCGTTGTCGCGGTACCGATAACCCAACTCGATATCCAGCCAGCGGCGCATCGCGTACACCACGGCCAGGTTGTAGTCCTGAAGATTGTCGGTACGGCTTTGGCCTTCGTAGACATAACGGCCGTACCCGGCTTGTGCCACCGTGGTGATGCGTTCGGTCCAGCCGTGGCGCCATCCGACCTGAGTGAACGTCGACTTCACGGCATCAGCGCCATCGTCACCTTCGGCAAGGGCTTGGCGAGCGACAAAGGTAAACGTCGAATAGGTTCGCGGTTTCCATTGCAAGTCCACTTGCCAGGTCGGGTTGTTGAGGTCTTTGGATTCGCTGTTGTCGAAGTTCTTGCGCTCATAGCCGAGGCGCACTTTGCCGGTGGTACGTGCGGTGAAGTCCCACACGGCCCCGGCCAGTACCGCATCGGATTTGCTGCTGCGCGGGCTGTTGGCTTGCTGATAATCAAAGTCGGTGTGGTCATATTCGAGCAGGCCGCGGGTGTTACTGCCGATGCGGTGGTACCAGGTGCTGGTGAGGGCGGTGGTATTGCGTTCCTTGTCGTCGTTGATGCCGTCGGCATTGTCGTAGCGAAGTTGCGCGTAACTGGCGCCGACATCGATTTGGTTGTCGGCACTTTTAGCGCCGAAGGTGTAAAGACCCCCCACGCGTTTATTGTTGAGCTTGTCGTTGATGCCCTCGACCGCCGTCGACTCGGTGCGCTCCCATTTACGGTACTCGGCGTCGAGCTTGAGACGATGGCGGTCGGTGAACTCCATGATGCTGTCGGCACGCACGCGCTGGGCCGTGTTCGAGGCATCGGAATCGTCGTGATAGATATAACGCGTGGGCTGCCAGATCAGTCGAGTCGCGCTGTTGCGATCTTCCGCCTTGAGCTCGAAGGTCGGCGCCAGTTTGGTGACCATCGATGACTGTTTACTGTTTTCCACTTCGCGAAAGTTATCGTCATAACTTTCTGAAAACAAAAAGGATGGCGTGAAATCGAATCCGTAAACATTAATGGCTTGCGGATCGATACTCCAGGCCATTCCAGGATAGAGAGAGGCCATCAGCAGTGCGACAGGGCATCGTGACTTCAAAGCCATGTTATAGCTCCTGAGCAAAGGCTTATAAGGCAAGGGGTTAGTGATAGTTCTGAACGTTGGGTTGTTGACGTTCGATCACGCTGAGTGGCAAGCAAACGGATTGTTCGCGATTCAGAAACTGCAAGAGGACCATCACCCGGTCGTTGCCGTGCAAGCCGAGAAACACGCCCTCCAAGGGAGCCAGCGGGCCGCTGACGATCTGCAGATTCTGCCCCGGTTTCAGCGCCTGATCCGGCTCCGCCAGCGATGATTCGATACAGCGCACACGCAGGTGCTCGATGACATGCTCTGCCACCGTCGCAGGACCGTGATTGAATTCGACGATACGACTGACCCCGCGTGTGGAACGCAAGGGCCCCCAATTGTCGTTACGACTGAGCTGGATAAACAAATACCCGGGGAATAGCGACTCGCGCACTCGCTGTCGTTTCCCGCGAATGATGCGTTCACTGAGGAGTTGGGGATGGAATACCACGTAGTTCTGTTGAAGAAGGTTGAGGTGAGCGCGCTCATCCTGACGTGGCTTGCATTGCAAAAGGTACCAAAAGGGACGTTCGGAGCTGATAACTGGCATGCTGGTAAACTCTGTAATGATCGAAAGTTTATGCAGGCAGAAGCTCTATCGAGGGCTAAGTAAGGGCAAATGGCGAAAGTCTGTTCTTATTTTATTAACACTGAGGTGTTTCAATCTTGAATCACACAGTGTTTCATTAAGGTGCGTCGAACTGAGGCGTGACGCTATAGTGTGCGGCGCATAGGGAATAAGCCGCGGCTTAACTTTTTAGAAGACAAAGCTACCGCACGGTCTGCTCATGCAGCTTTAACGATAGGTAACTAAGTAGTTGTCTCTGAAACGACAGGGCGCGAGTAGAAGATTGCTCGCGCCCTGTAAAAATGAACCTTGGTAGTTATCGGCCAGTCTTTGCGGTCTGTCAAACGATCCCAGTCAAAAAACACGCCATTTATCTGCTAATGATGGCACTCGTGCGCAGGTTATTGTTTTCTAAGGCGTCAGCCTTTTGTCGGACGGCAAGAAACTTTCCTGTCACTTCAGAGTCGTCACTCGCTATTTAGATCGGTTGTTAATCCGTATCGTTGGGGAAGTTATAAAGTCTGGACTGCGCAAGTCGACCAACGCTATAACTAATCGCCTGGCGACTTGGCTGGAGAGACGAATATGTCCGTTCTTGTTACAGGTGCTGCAGGCTTTATCGGATATCACACGGTCAGACGATTGATATTGCAAGGCCATCAAGTAATCGGCATCGACAATCTTAACGACTATTACAGCGTGGAACTCAAACAGGCGCGCCTCAAGCAGTTGAGCGAGCTAAAAGGTTTCCGTTTCCAGACCATGGACATTGTCGATAAGCCAGCCTTGATGGCGCTGTTCGAAGAGCAGGGGTTCACCGAGGTCGTGCATTTGGCCGCTCAAGCGGGTGTGCGCTATTCGCTCGACAATCCGGATGCCTATGCGCAATCGAATTTGCTGGGCTTTCTCAATGTGCTGGAAGCCTGCCGCCACTGTCCACCTGCGCATCTGATCTACGCGTCGAGCAGTTCGGTGTACGGCGCTAACAGCAAGCTGCCATACAGCGTCGATGACGCGGTCGAGCATCCGGTGTCCCTGTATGCCGCCACCAAACGCGCCAATGAATTGCTTGCCGACAGTTACTGTCATCTCTACGGACTCAAGGCCAGCGGGCTGCGGTTTTTTACCGTCTATGGGCCATGGGGTCGGCCGGACATGGCGTTGTTCAAATTCACCGAAGCGATCCTCCAGGGGCGGCCGATTGATATTTACAACCAGGGCCAGATGGCACGCGACTTTACCTACGTCGATGACGTTGTCGAAAGCATCGTCCGCCTGTGCCCGAAGCCGCCGTTGCCGGACAAAGACGCCAAGGGCTGCCAGCGGATTTTCAACCTGGGGCGTGGCAGGCCGATAGCGCTGCTGGATTTTGTCGACTGCCTGGAGACGGCTTTGGGCATAAAAGCTCAGCGCAATTTGTTGCCGATGCAGGCAGGCGATGTGATCAAGACCTGGGCTGATGTTTCGGCGCTGGCGGACTGGATCGGGTTTTCGCCGCAGGTCGAGGTTGAGGTGGGGGTGGCGGAGTTTGTGCGGTGGTATCGCCAGTATTATCGGGTGTGAGCCTCACCGGTTACGAGTTCCTTGAGGTCTGCCGCGCAGAAATGTTGGCGCCGTCGCCAGTCGATGACATCGACGCGGGGGAGAACGGTCACTCACTCAACGAGCGCTTTGGCCTTGGCGATTGAAAGCGCTTTCGGCAAACGGGCACCATTCTTCACCGCAAGAATCTCGGCCATCACGCTAACGGCGATTTCCGCCGGCGTCTTGCTGCCGATATACAGACCGATCGGTCCGTGCAG
Source organism: Pseudomonas sp. CH61 (assembly GCF_059429415.1). NCBI lineage: Bacteria > Pseudomonadati > Pseudomonadota > Gammaproteobacteria > Pseudomonadales > Pseudomonadaceae > Pseudomonas > Pseudomonas sp. CH61. The sequence goes on from NZ_CM182098.1 coordinate 2,430,046, forward strand.
GCGCTCAAGCGACGCCTCGGTTTCAGCAAAATGCTCGATCAGGCGTTCGCGGCGCAGTTGACTGTTGCGCCGCGAGCCGATGGCACCGATGTAGAACGCCGGGCTGTGCAGCGCTTCCAGCAATGCCAGATCGTCGAGTTTGGGGTCATGACTCAAGGCGACGATGCAGGTGCGCAGATCGACCGCGAAGTCGCGGACCACGTCGTCCGGCATGCCGACAATCCGCTCCACACCGTCTACCGCCCAAGTCTCGATGTACTCTGGACGCGGATCGCACACCGCCACTTTGAAACCGTTGAACAAGGCCATGGTCGCCAGATACTCGGCCAACGCGCCGGCTCCGATCATCAGCATTCGATAACCCGGTCCCAAGGTGTTGAGCATTTGCGCGCCATCGAAGCTGAACTGTTCCGGCGTCGCGGTGGGTTCGAGCGTGACCTGACCGGATTCCAACGCCAGACGACGGCGAACCAGTTGCCCGGCGTCCAGTTGCCCCAGCAACTCGTCAAGCGACGGCCACGCCGGGCTGAACTCAAGGATCAGTTCCAGCGTGCCACCGCACGGCAAGCCGAACCGATGCGCTTCATCGGCACTGACGCCATAGCGCACCACTTGCGGCGCGCTGTCGCTAAAAGCGCTGCCGCCATGGGCCGTGGTGTAGCGATGGATCAGATCGTCTTCGATGCAGCCACCGGACACGCTGCCCACCACGCGACCATCGTCACGCAAAGCCATCATCGACCCCGTCGGCCGTGGTGATGAACCCCAGGTGCGCGCCACCGTGGCGAGCAACACACGCTCGCCGGCGGCCAGCCAGTCCCGCGCCGTGCGCAGGACCAGCAAGTCGATGCTTTCCATCAGTGTCTCCTCTAGCGCATCTGCAGGATGATCGGGCTGCTGCTGGCCGGATCGGTGTGTTCACGCAGTTTGCCCACCGTCTGCGCATCGACAGCGCTGGCCTGATTGCCCCAGGTGCTGCGCATGAAGGTCAGCACTTCGGCGATCTGCTGATCCGACAGCTGCTCACGGAAGGCCGGCATGCGATAGGCGTCCGGCACTCCAGCCGCCACCACACGTTGCGAACCATTGAGGGTGATGTTGATCGCCGAGGCGCTTTCCTTGGCCAGTGCCGAGGTGGCGCCGGCCAGCGGCGGCATCCATTCAGGTTGACCTTTGCCGTCCAGGCCGTGGCACGAAGCGCAGCGCGTCACGTAGGTATGAGCACCGGGCGAGTCCAGACGCTCCGCCGCCGAAACCGCTTGATACTGCCACGGCGCGCCATCTCGTTCGCGATCCCCGGGAAGCGACTTCAGGTAGTGGGCAATCGCGGTCAAATCATCATCGCTCATGAACTGCGTGGAGTTGTTGAACGCTTCGGTCATCGAGCCGTAGACCACCGCATGTTTATTGCGACCGGTCTTGAGGAACTGCACGATCTCCGGCTCGCTCCAGCGGCCCAGGCCGGTGTTGTGATCATCACGCAGGCTCGGTGCATACCAGCCATCGAGCAAGGCGCCAGCGAGGTACGGCTTACCGGTCTCATCCAGTGCCTTCTCGTTGAACGCCAGGCCACGCGGCGTGTGGCAACTGCCGCAGTGCCCGGCGCCCTGAACGAGGTAAGCGCCACGGTTCCACTGTTCATCCTGCGACGGGTTGGCTACGTAGGGTTCGGCGTCGACAAACACGCCGTTCCACAGTGCAATCGGCCAGCGCAGATTCAGCGGAAAAGGAATCGCGCTGGGGATGTTGGCCTGTTTCACCGGCGCCACGCCTTTCATGAAGAACGCATACAACGCACGTACATCATCGTCACTGAGCTTGGCGTAGGACGGGTAGGGCATCGCCGGGTACAAACGGCGACTGTCGGGGGCCACGCCGTGACGCACCGCTCGGTCGAAGTCCGCCAGGCTGTAGTGGCCGATGCCGGTGTCCGTGTCCGGGGTGATATTGGTCGCATGGATTGAGCCCAGCGGTGTGGCCATTTCCAGGCCACCAGCGAATGGCGCGCCGCCCGGCACGCTGTGACAGGCCACGCAATCGCTGAGCCGGGCGACGTATTCGCCACGGGCGACCAGTGCCGGGTCGATGTCGGCCACGGCGATCTGATGGGTTTCCAGGCGCGAGACAGGCTCGCGGGTGACATACCAGGCCAGCAGGCCTGCCGCGACCAGGCACGGCACTGCCAGCCAGCCAGCGGTTCTTGCGAATCGGCTGTTATTCATGGACGCTCCGGCGCTGATCAAGTGAAGGTGTGTCGGCTCAGGGGCAGGCTGCGCACCCGCTGACCGGTTAGCCTTGCCACCGCGTTAGCGACGGCGGGCGCGACCGCAGGCAACGGCGGTTCACCGATGCCACCCATTTTTTCTCCGCTCTCGACCACACGCACATGAACCCGAGCCATCCGCGCAGGCGGCAGGATCGGATACAAGTCGTAGTTGCGCGCCCGGGGTTTGCCATCAATCCACACGGCTTCTTCCACCAGGGTTTGCGACAGCCCCAGCGCCACGGCGCCATTGACCTGAGCCTCGACGATCGCCGGGTTGACGATGCTGCCCGGGTCAATCGCCTGCCAGATGTCGTGCACCTTGACTTGGCCGTTCTCGATGGACACCTCGGCGATCACCGCCGTCTCTGTACCGAACGGCGAAGCCATCGCCACCCCGCGTGCACGTTTGCTGCCATCCTCGGCGGTAAACGGCCCGCGCTTCCAGCCGCCCGACAATTCAGCCACCGCTTGTAGCAGGGTGGTCAGGCGTTTGTTGTCACGCAGCAAATGCAAGCGCAGGTCGAACGGGTCCTTGCCACCCTTGTCGGCCAGTTCATCAAGGAACGATTCATAAAAGAAGTCGTTGAGCGAATTGCCCACCGAACGCCAGTAACCGAGCATCGCCGGGCCTTTGACGTAGATCTGCGCGATGCGTTTGTTGGGGATCGCGTAGGACTTGCCGGACAAGCCTTCAAGCGCCGTCGGGTCAAGCTTCTCACCCTGCTTGCCGGCGAGGGCTTCGGTCGGGCCTTCGGTGGCACTGATCGCTTCGATTGCCAGCGGCCAGCCGTCGCTGTCCAGCGCGGCACGGAAATTCACCGCAGCAACGGGACGGAGCACGTCACGCAGGAACTCTTCCTCGCGACTCCAGATCAGTTTGACCGGGCGGCCAACCGCTTTCGCCAGCGCGATTGCCTGAGGGTAGGGGCTGGCCGAGTCGTAGAGAAAATGCCGGCCAAAAAACCCGCCCAGCAGCGGCGAATGCAAGGTGATGCGCGAAATATCGAGGCCCGTGCGTTTGGCGATGTCGGCGCGGAACATGTCCGGTGCCTGATTCGGCAGCCAGACTTCCAGCGAACCGTCCGGATTGAATCGGGCCAAGGCTGACGGCGGCTCCAACTGTCCGTGGTTCAGGTATTGGTTGTGGTAAGTGGCGTCGATCCGGGTCTTGGTTTCCTTGAGAGTCGCAGCCACGTCGCCTTGGTTTTCATCATCCTTGGCCGGGCTTTTGTCTTCAGCGAGGCGCTTGAACCAGGCATCGCTGGAAAAGTCGGCAGGCATCGGCCGCACTTTGCTCTCGGCTGTTGGCTCTTGCCAGTCGACCTGAATCGCCTCGACCGCACGTTTGGCGTGCCACCAGCGCTCGGCGACTACTGCCACAGCGCCTGGCAGGCGGTGCACGGAATGCACGCCTTTCATTGCCTTGACCTGCTCTTCGTTGCGCAGGTTGCCGACCGTCATGCCCAGGCGCGGGGCATGTTGCACGGCAGCATGGAGCATGTCGTCGACCTTGAGATCGATGCTGTACAGCGCCTTGCCCGTGGATTTGTCGTAGGCATCGAGGCGCTTCACCGGTTTGCCGATCCAGCGGAACTGGCTCGGTTCACGCAGCTTCACAGAGGCCGGATCGGGAACCGGCAGATCCATCGCGCGCTCGGCCAGTTCACCGTAGGCCAGCGAGCGGCCCGACTTGGCGTGCACGACTTTGCCCGGCTCAGTGGTCAATTCACTCACCGGCACGCCGAGTTGCTGTGCGCCCGCCTGCAGCAACATGGCGCGGGCGAGGGCGCCGAGGCGGCGCATGACCGGGTAACTCATACGCACCGACATGCTGCCGCCGGTGATGCGCATACCGTTTTCCAGCACCACATAGGCTTCGCCGGGCGGCGCGGCTTCGACCAGGAAGGTCGACGGATCGGCATCGAGTTCTTCACCGACGATCTGCGCCATCGCGGTGAACGTGCCTTGTCCGCCTTCCATGAACGGGCAGAGCAGGCGCACGCGATTGTCCGGGCGGATCTCGAGAAACGCCGGCACCTGCGTGCCACGCTCGGCCGTCGCCGCCGCAACGGCAGCTTGCACGCGTGTCGCACCGAGCGGCAGGCCGAAGCCGAGGACCAATGCGCCGACGGCGGTACCGGTGAGAAAACGTCGGCGCGAAACATTGATCGGTTCGTGCAGATCCAGTGCTGAGGCTTGCAGTGAAGGGTCGATTCGAACGTTCATCACGCGTCTCCCTTGCCGGCCAGCTCATGCACGGCGGCATGAATGGCGTTGTACGTCCCGCAGCGGCACAGATTGACCATCGCTGCCTCGATCTGCGCATCACTCGGTTTGGCGTTCTGCTTGAGCAACGCAGTGGCCGCCATCACTTGCCCGGACTGGCAGTAGCCACACTGCGCGACCTGCAGATCGACCCAGGTCGCGACCACCCGTTTGCCCACGTCATCGTTTTCGATGGCCTCAATCGTGGTGACCTCGCGGCCAACCACACCGGCCACCGGCGTGACGCATGAGCGCACCACGTTGCCGTCTACCAGCACCGAGCAGGCGCCGCATTGCGCCAGTCCGCAGCCGTACTTGGTGCCGGTCATGCCCAGATCATCGCGGATCACCCACAGCAAGGGCGTATCGGCGTCGGCATCGACCTGATAGGTCTTCTGGTTGATTCGTAGTTCCATGATTCACCCGCTGATCATCGGTTGACGTGCATTGTTATGAGCGGTGACACGCGGCGAGGCGCATCACCGTTTTTCGTTCAATTCGCTATTGTGCCGAGCGCTTCTGCTTCAAATGGCTGCCCGCGCAGAAGGGCGATGTCACGGCTCGGCGCGGTGCCGAACAGGCGGCCATATTCGCGGCTGAACTGCGAAGGACTTTCATAGCCGACCGCAAACGCCGCCCGCGAAACGTCCAAGCGTTCTACCAACATCAACCGCCGCGCTTCGTTGAGCCGCAGCCATTTCTGGTACTGCAGCGGGCTCATACCGGTGAGCTGGCGGAAATGATGGTGAAAGGTCGGCGCACTCATCTGCACCCGCGCGGCCAGATCGTCGATGCGCAAGGCATCGGTGTAGTTGACCTTGAGCCAGTCAATCGCTTTGGCGATGCGGTAACCCTGACCATCGACGGCCGTGATCTGCCGCAGCCGCGCACCTTGATCGGTGTGCAGCAACCGATAGTGGATTTCGCGCAGGATCAACGGCGCCAAGACCGGGATTGCCTCGGGTTCATCGAGCAATGCCAGCAGGCGATCAAGTGCGCCCTCTAGTGCGGACGACAGGCTGCCTATCGCGGCGCCCGTGCCCGTTGTTGGCTGACGTTTTGCGGGCAAGCCGCTCTTGGTGATGACCTCGGCGAGCATGCTCACATCCAGTTTCAGTACGAGGCCGACACAGGGCTGTTGGGGACTGGCCAGCATCACTTCAGAGTTGGCGGGCAGATCCAGCGACGTCACCAGAAACCGCGAAGGGTCATAGCTGTAACCCTCACCGCCGACCCACAAACGCTTTTCGCCGCGACCGACGAGAATCAGGCTGGGTTCAATCATGCACACCACGGGCGGCGCCGGCTGGTCGCGACGAAACAGCGACAGCCCGGGTATGGCTGTGGCGAAGTCACCTGGCGCGCTCACGCGCGGGTCAATGTGCAATGCCAAAGGCGATTGCTGCGGCAGAGGGGTAGGGATCATGTCGGGTCACTCCTGTTGACCGAACTCTAATCCGCGCGCGAGACGTTTCCTATCCATCACCCTGCATCGCCAGAGGATCAGGCAAGCATTCAAGAGGAATGCGCTAGGGAAGGGCCGGATTGACCGGGAGAATGTGTCTATCTGTTACAGGGGCAGTGCCCGAATGGGCTTCAAGCTGCTTGCCCCTGCGCATCACATCCACAGGTTTTTCGCACCACAGGTAGTTGCCATGACGTTTCCTTCTACAGATCCTTCTAAAACAACAGGCGGCTGGAGCGCTGTGCTGGCCATGTCGTTGGCCGCATTCGCTTTGGTCGCTTCAGAGTTCATGCCCGTCAGTCTGCTGACGCCGATTGCAGCCGACCTGCACATCACCGAAGGCCAGGCCGGGCAGGGGATTTCGGTGTCCGGGGCCTTTGCCTTGATCACCAGCCTGTTGATTGCCTCGGTCGCCGCGCGCATCGAACGCAAGAAGTTGCTGCTGGGCCTGACCTTGCTGATGATCGTCTCCGGTACGGTCGTCGCGGTCGCGCCGGGCTACCCGTCATTCATGTTTGGACGTGCGTTGATCGGGATCGCGATTGGGGGTTTCTGGTCGCTATCGGCGGCGACCGCAATGCGTCTGGTGAAGCCTGAACAGGTTTCGCGAGCGCTGGCCATCGTCAATGGCGGTAACGCGCTGGCCACGGTAATCGCGGCTCCAGCGGGGAGTTTTCTCGGCTCGCTGATCGGCTGGCGCGGGGCATTCTTTTGTGTGGTTCCGGTCGCAGTGCTTGCTGCCGTGTGGCTACTGATCAGCCTGCCGTCCTTCAAGGCCGAACGTCAGGCCGGTAGCGGCAACGTCCTGCGGCTGATGAAGCAATTGCCAGTGGCCTTGGGCATGATCGCCGTCAGCGTATTTTTCATGGGCCAGTTCATGCTGTTCACCTACCTGCGGCCCTTTCTTGAAGGCGTGACGGGCGTCAGCGTTTCTACGTTGTCCTTGATGCTGCTGGGGTTGGGACTGGCCGGTTTTATCGGCACCTTTCTGATCGAGCGGTTTATGGGCCGCGGCCTCTACCGCACGTTGACCGTCATCCCGCTGATCATGGCGGCCATCGCGCTGGCGTTGGTCAGCTTCGGCAAATCACCGGTACTGACCGCCTCGTTACTCGGACTCTGGGGACTGGTTGCCACCGCCGCGCCGGTTGGCTGGTGGACATGGCTGGCGCAGACGCTGCCGGATGATGCGGAGGCCGGAGGCGGCTTGCTCGTGGCGATTGTTCAACTGGCGATCGCCGGTGGCGCAATCATTGGTGGTCTGGCTTTTGATTTGAGTGGTTATAAAGCTACATTCGAACTTAGCGCCGCTGTATTGGTTGTCGCGTCAGTGCTGGCCTGGTTGGCGGGGCGCAATGCCACGGAGGTTCATCTTGTCGAACCGACAGCTCATTCGGACGCTGTTTCCGGCGAAGCTGAGTCCCGATTTGTCTGATCAAGCAGGTCGCTGCTCAGTGCACCAATGACGGTTGGGTCGCGACCGAGACAGTGAAGACCACGACAAACAGCACGACCAATCCCCAGAAAATCACCATGACTGTCAGCAGGAAGACCTTAAGGCCTTGATAAAGCCTGCGCAGCCAATGGCCTGCGGGTTTTGCTTCTGCGCGGGTTCTTAGTACGCCTTTCAAATAAAAGCCGAGGAGCGCCAATAGCGCGCCATCGATTGCCAGTGCAGGCAGACCGGCTACGGGGAAAATGCTTTCCCACCGATAGAAAGAAGACCGGCTCAGAAAGACCACATAACAAGTCAGGCTGCCGTAGGGCAGTGCTCTCCACCATTTGCCGGCCAGCGCGCCGACCATCAGGCACATGATCACCATGAACGGGCTGAGGAGAATATGGATCATCCAGTCCAGTACGTTGGGCAAGTAGTCCGGGGAATGGATGCTGCGCCAGAGGTATTCCAACATTGTTCGGGTTCCTTCCTTCTCGGGAGTCAGTGCGGTTGCGGTGCTTCCGTGCTGCTGCACGGTATCGGCGTGTTTTTGGGTTACATAAGGGTGTTATGTGAATTGGGTAAGAACCGACGTTCGGGAAAGACCGGTTCCGCCCCGTAACCACCGTTTACACAGCTCGATTGCTAGAGTTCCAGCCAGTCAGAATGAAGCTGCGGAAATCGCTCTTGCAGCCACTCGATAAAAGCTTGAACCTGGGGCGCCAGATGAGTCCGGCTCGGGTATAGCAACGACACCGGGCGAGGGGCTGGCCGATAAGGCTTTAGAATTTCCACCAAACCGCGACTTTCCAAATGCTTGGCCACGGCGATCCCGGGTGCCTGAATTATTCCGAAGCCCGACACGCCACACTGAACGTACGCATTCGACTCGGTGACGGTGATGCCAGCGTCAGGCACAAAGGACCGATCCTGACCGTTCAGCAAAAAATGCCAGGGCAATGTTCTGTTGCTCTGACCGGACAAGAAATTGACGCCTCGATGGGAGGCCAGATCGTCGAGTGTCTTGGGCTCGCCATGCTCGTTCAAATACCCGGGCGCGGCACACGTCACCATCGTCGCCATCGCGATAGGGCGAGCGATCAAGGTCGAATCCGGTAGATCGCCGATACGCAACGCACAGTCGACGCCTTCGCCGATCAAGTCGACAGCCCGATCAGTCACGCCCAGAACCATGTTGATACTGGGGTAGGAGACGGTGAATTCTTTAAGGTTATTGATGAATTTCATCTGCGCGAAGGCGCTTGGGATATCGACGCGAAGTCGGCCTGTGAGCGTTGCTCCTGATCGATCGAACATTGAGGTCGCAGCAGAAATACCCGCCAGAATTTCCTGTACCCGCTCATAGAACCTCTCGCCCTCGGCGGTGAGTGCGACCTTTCTCGTGGTGCGCTGGAACAAGCGCACGCCCAGTGACGTTTCCAGCTCCTGGATATACCGAGTGACCTGCGGTCGCCCGATGTCCAGCGATTCGGCAGCTTTGGTAAAGCTGCCAAGTTCGGCAAGCCTGGCGAACAGGCGCATCGATTGAAGCAATTCCATGACGCTTTCCTATGAACCCCGAGTGAATAAGAGGTGAAAATGATTGTTGTCCAAGAATAGAACAATCATGTCTTTTTCAACGCATTTATTGCGCGCCCTCAACAGCGAAAAATGCACCCAAGGCGGAACCGACTCTGGTTCGAGACCATTGATGTGTATTTGGAGACTGGCAATGAAAGCTTGGTTATTGAACGATTTTGGACTCGACAACCTGCAATTGGCAGAGGTAGCGACCCCGCAACCCAAGGCAGGCGAGTTACTGGTGAAGGTCGGCGCTGTCTCGCTCAACTTTCGCGACAAGGCTATCGTCGACGGCATTTATGAACCGCACAGGGTGCCCAAGCCGCTGATTCCAGTGAGCGATGCGGCCGGCACGGTGGTCGCGATTGGTGACAACGTCACGCGTTTCAAAGTCGGTGATCGTGTCAATTCCCACCTTTACTCACGTTGGCTGGATGGCGAGCCTGGGCCGAACGAACCCGATTACTGCTTCGGTTCGCCGTTGCCCGGCGGTCTGGCCGAATACATGATCATCCATGAAGACAGCGCCGTCGGTGCACCCGACAACATGAGCGACGAAGAGGCGGCAACACTGCCCATTGCTGCGCTCACAGCCTGGTATTCACTGGTGGACTTTGGGCAAATCCAGCCGGGCCAGACCGTATTGGTTCAAGGCACTGGGGGGGTATCGATATTTGCCGTGCAGATTGCTACTGCGCTTGGCGCGAAGGTCATCGCAACGTCGAGCAGCGACCAGAATCTGCAAACCGTGAAGGGGCTGGGGGCTGTGGCGGGCATCAACTACAGAACCACCCCGAAGTGGGCGGACGAAGTGCTGAAGCTAACCGACGGCAAAGGCGTGGATCTGCTCCTCGATGTGGCCGGTGGCAGCGGCATCAATCAATCGGTCGCAGCAACCAAAGCATCGGGGCGTATTGCACAGATCGGCTTTCTCACGGGACAAACCGTCGAACTGAATCTGATGCCCCTCATTTTCCGCCAGACGACCATTCGCGGAATCGCCGTGGCGCCGCGTTCGTCATTCGACCGGATGAACGCGTTCCTCAACGAGCACAAAATCCGCCCCGTGATCGATCAGGTCTATCCGTTCGAGAAAGCACGAGAAGCTTACGAACATCTCGCGAGGGGAGCATTTGGTAAGGTTGTGATAAAAGTCGCTTGATAACGTGAAGGCGCCAATCTGGCGCCTTTTTTCTCGCTCATCGCAGCTTATTCGCCACCAGAGTCTGAGCCGGGCCAGGCTCAGATTCCGATGTCAACGCATAAGCAGGGGCCGTCGGACGACCCATTCCATCAAGGCGCTACATGAGTTTGAAAAATCTTGCTGATCACAGTCCACTTGCCATCAACTTTCAGCAGATGAAAAAAGTCGGTGAAAGAGATACCTGACATGTCGTTGGCATCGATGCGAGCGCTAGCAGCAGTACCGACGACTTCGACGCGAACGATAGCCGCCGGTGCATCAGGAGAAGGGCGGAAACCCTTGTCGATCCCGTCGAACAGGATTGAAATTGCGCCGCCCGCCAGCTTACCGTCGCCATCGACGCTGAACATGGTCGCTTGCTCACTGAAAGCCGGCTTCATGATGCTGCTTTTGGCCTGCTTGCAGCCCTCAATGTACTGGTTAAGCACCTCGGTGATGGCTTGGTATTCTTCAACGTAAGTCGGTTTGCTCATCTGCTTGCTCCTGCTTCATAGGATTAGTGCAACAAAGACATCAGGCTTTGGTATCAAGCCAGACAGATCCATAACGTGTGTAGGCGGCAGGAATCTCAATGATTTCTTCAAGATCATCTGCAGCGCTGCGAACCCAGAATGGATCTCGGAGCATTTGCCGCCCGACAAACACCAGATCAGCTCGGCCGTTTTGCAGGATTTCTTCAGCCTGACGTCCACTCTGAATCACACCCACAGCGCCTGTTGCTATATGCAACTCCTTACGCAGTAATTCGGCGGCCGGCACTTGGTAACCCGGGTAGGTCTCGACCTTGACCATCTTGATACCGCCGGAACTGCAGTCGATCAAGTCAACGCCCTGCGCTTTCATCCAGCGACCATATTCGAGAAACGATTCGGGCGTGTTTCCGCCTTCGGCGTAATCAGAACTGGAGATGCGCACGAACAGAGGGCGATCTCCCCAATGAGTTTTAACCTCTTCCAGTACCTCGCGCAGGAAGCGATAACGACGCTTGGCATCACCGCCATATTCGTCGTCGCGGGTGTTAGCCAGCGGCGAAAGAAACTCGCTTAACAAGTAGCCGTGCGCGGCATGGATCTCAAGCACATCAAATCCAGCGTCGCTGGCCCGTCGTGCGGCATCGCCAAAAAGTTTAACCAGACCCGGAATCTCATCAGCCGCAAGTTCGCGAGGAACAGGGCTGGTTTCCGTAAATGGAATCGCCGATGGCGCGATGTGAATCAGACCGGGCAGGTCAGCATTGCGCCCGGCATGGCCGATCTGAGCGCCGGCTTTTGCACCAAAGCCGTGAAGCAATTCTGTTAGCGCCTTCAGGCCGACAACGTGCTCATCGCTCCAGATGCCAAGGTCACCGGCTCCAATACGACCGTCAGCCTGAATGGCCAGCGTTTCGGGAAAAATCAGCGCCGCCTGACCCAGAGCACGAGCGCCGTAATGAACGCGGTGCCAGTCAGTGACGAAACCATCATCCGCCGCCATATGCATGCACATAGGGGACATGACGACCCGGTTTTTCAGGGTGAGGCCCTTAATTTCATAGGGTGATAACAACAAACTCATCTGTCCGATTCCATAGTGGTGAATATGGAATCCATGCTAACTTTTGCAGCACATTGACGTAAGTACGCACAATTTTGTGCGGTAGGCACACTTTTTATACCAAGGTGATAACAGTGAAAAAATGTAACCCTCAGGATGAAATCGAGGCTTTCGCTTGTCCCGTCGCATTCACTGTCGATGTCATCGGTGGAAAATGGAAATCGCTCATACTTTTTCACCTGATGTCAGGCACAAAGCGCTTCAACGAGCTGCGTCGGCTAATTCCAGATATCACACAGAGAATGCTGACACTCCAGCTCAGGGAACTGGAGACTGACGGGGTGATTCATCGCGAAATCTATCGCGAGGTGCCACCCAAAGTGGAGTATTCGCTTACAGCGTTAGGTAACTCACTCGCGCCATTGGTGAGTGCGATGCGAGAGTGGGGCGCAGTGCATGAACGCACGATCCTGGAGCTCAGGCGATCTGCCGTCTGTGACGACAAGTTGGAATCTCTGGCGTGAGTCATGCCGATGTTGAGAGGTGGAGGGGGTGAACAATGCGAAGTTTGTTGCTCAAATCAGTAATGTCTCAAGCGCATTCCGAGATAAAGCCACATCGAACTGGTTGCGCCGGATCTGGACATGATGGCGCCCGTCATCATGAATGAAACCGAGCTTCCTGGCTGACTGATCACTAATGTGGATGCCCCCTCATGGTTCGTCGTCCCAATAATCAAGCGTAGTCCCGGGCCGCTGCACAGCAGTGAACGCGCGAGCTCCATTGATTGTGACCATCGCCTGATATTTGCCGGAGTCCGGGTATTGGCAGATTTCGGGGGTTTCTCGGGTGCTAATGGACAGGTACTTCAGCGGCGCATCCGAGGTGTTGATGATTTGATGCGGATACTCGGGGCCGGCCGGAATGAAGATGACGTCGCCGCTTCGGATCGGCAACATTTCACCCGCCACGCGCAGGGTGCCGACCCCTTCCAGGATGACAAACATCTCTTCCTGAGCATAATGAAAATGGTAGGGGCAAGAACGCTTGCCTGGCGCGACGATGTCCATCGACGCACCGAGTTTCTGCGCGACGGTATCAGTGCCGAGGCGCGCGCCATGGCTCTCGTAAAGAGGGTCGCGGCGCTCGTATTGCAGCGGCACATCATTGAAGTTGCGAATCATGCGCGCAGCTAAAGCACAGGGGTCATTGCTCATTACTCACTCCCGAAAGTATTTGTACGGGCATCCCGCCTCGCGTAGCTAATCGAGTTGCCATTTATGCGGCAGCAGCTCTTCAATTTCACTTGCCCGATGCGTAAGCGTTCACCGAAGTCATGATGCATGACTCAGGTCGATGTCTGAAAGAAGGTCTGACGCGTCTGCCGACGCGCCGGGCGAGTGATATTTCCGACCTGTTGCCGCACAGGTGGATGCCCATCTCACTGTGCAACCCTATTTCAACCATTTGCCCGCGACCAGCACGTTCTGTCTCAGCCATACATGTACAAAAGGTTGTCGATCAGTTCTAGGTCCTGCTGCGTGTACTGGACCTTGTTGTACCGTCTAATGTCCTCAAGCACACCCCTGATCGGAACTTGCCGCGAAGGATCCTGAACAATTTCGATCAGACGGTCGTAATCGGGATCTCTTCCCTTGAGGTGTTTTTCAATCAGTTCTTTGAGCGCTACGCGGGCCTCTGGATCGGATAGCACTGTCACTTCTCCCGCAAAATCGTGAATTCATCTTCCAACTCAGCGCAGACATCGCACAGGATGGCGTTGGATTATATCCAGACGTCGTTCAAAGCCGTTCTTTCGTCATCTTCATGCCCTGTGTTCAAAATACCTCGTGGCTCGATCATCATCAGTTTTGCTTCACCTTCAGCAGCTGTCCGATGTTCGACGCCACGGGGTACTACATAGAGTTCACCCGGATTCACATAGACGCAGCCATCCGGCAGGTCGATGCGCAAGGTGCCTTCCAGGACAAGAAATGCTTCGTCGGTCTCGGGATGTGAGTGCCAGATGAATTCGCCTTCGATTCGCACAACCTTGAACTGGTAGTCATTCATCTCTGCAACGACTCTGGGGCTCCATTGCTGTTCGATGAGCGAAGCCTTATGCACCAGATTTACCGGGAGTGATGCTTGTGGGGGACGTGATTCAGACATGACGGTTCCTCTAGCGTTGGAGTCGTCAGCCTATCGAGCCATGAGCCGGGCGCTCTTGTACGATCCTGCAAGTCAGCGTGCGGCCCGCAATCGTTCCAGCCAGCGCATGGGCGGAACTCCGTAGCAGCGGGTGAAGTGTCGCGTCATATGACTTTGATCGTGGAAACCCGCGACGAGGGCCGCATCCACCAGGGTGAAACCTTCAAGCACCAATGCGCGGAACCGATCCAGACGGCGCAGGGTGACAAATCGGTAAGGGCTCGTACCGTAAAGTGTTCTGAAGTCGCGTGACAGGCTCCAGCGCTCGCGCCCACTGGCGTGCTCCAGCATTTCCAGGGTAATGCACGTGTGCAGATGTTCGAGGATGAATGCTCTGGCGCGCTCGGCTGCGCGGTAATCCAGACGCTTGCGCCCGCGCGGCTTGCCCGCGACGGCACGCAACGCCATCGCCAGGTCATACAGCGCGTCCTGTTCCTCCAGTGTTTCCAGTGGATGATCCACCGCTTGCACGAATGCTTCACTGGCATGGAACAGACGCGGATCGCTCGACAGTCCCCCGGCGATAAAGGGCAAGGGTTCCCCACCCAGAACGTTTTGGATCAATGCCGGATCAACGTAGGCCATTCGATAACGAAAGCCTGCGTCGGTGCCGGCCATGCCGTCATGAAGTTCGTCTGGGTGAAGCACGAGCGTATTGCCGGGAACACCGTGGCGCATCGAGCCTGCGTAGTGAAAACTCTGGACGCCCGCCAACGTACGTCCGATCGAGTAGGTGTCGTGTCGATGCGGATCGTAGCCGTGGCTGCCGAACCACGCTTCGATACGCTCGATGCCTCCGGGTTGAACACTGCGGATGACCCAGTCGGCATTGCCAGCCTGGCCATTTTTCTGATCCATGAATGTACCTCTCTGATTCCGCGCAGGGGGAGTGAAGATCAGCCTGCCGGGAATATACAAGCACGGTCATGGAGGATCTGACTGATGGCACGCGTGGGTTTGATACTGACACCCGGTTTTGCGGACTGGGAATATGGCTTCATTGCTGGTACGGCGTCCCCGTTTTATGGGATCGACGTCAGGTTTTTTGCTCCTGCTACGGGGCAGTTTCGTTCGCAGGGGATTGCTCGGTTCAGGTCAATGTTGGCATCCGAACATGGGTGATCGCGTCGTCCCGGCATGTCGGGCACATTCTCAGGAGACATTTCATCGACTCATGGCTGCCGCCAGTTTCGGATGGTTTTTTGCGTAATACAACTCTGACTCAGCGTCATCTTCCAGGAAGTGCCATATCTTTTTTGATCGCATGGAATACATGACGACAATCAGAAATACCCCGAGATAAAGCCACATCAAACTAGTCGCGCCGGATCTGGACATGATGGCGCCCGTCATCATGAATGAAACCGAACTTCCTAGCTGACTGATCACTAACGTGGATGCCATCAGTCGCACGCGTATGCCGGAGGGGATCGACAAGACTCTCTTGTCCATTCCAACCATCGTAATACAAGCACTCGCCGCTCCGGCGAAAAACAGGCAAGTACTCAACAGCCAGATTTCGTCGGCTTGTGTCGCTGCACAGAGTGCAAACGTTAACATTGTCCAGCATCCAAGATACTTGTTGCGCTGATTTTCCTTTTTGCTAATCAGCGGGCTTAAAAAGAACAAACCTGCAACAGCTCCACCGGCGAATACCGCATTGAACAAGCCAACGCTACCTTCAGCTAGACCGTTAGTGTGTATGAGCGTTGGCACCAGCATCGGTACGGTCGCTGTGACGGCAAAACCAAGTAGTAATCCGGAAAAGGTCAAAAATTGTTCTGGCGGTAGAACGCATTTGAGTTTAAGCCCTAAAAGCATGTCATTAACAAGATCGGTTAATGGTTTTCTGCGTTGTAGGGCAGGAGCTGTGCTAAAGGGTAATGCCATGGCGAAAACCACAATGACGAATGCCACGATCGACACGAATAGAAGCGAGATTTCCAGTGAGGAAAACGTAATCACAATACCCGCCAACAAAGGCCCCGCAACGCGGCCGACAGTAACAACTATGCGCCGGACGCGAAATGCAGCGTCCGCACGGTTTTTATCAACGGTTTCCGCAGGATAGATGCCTAAAAGAGGCTGGATCATTCCAAATGCTGATGCAGCTATCACATCGATCAGTATCAGGGCATCAAGCGAATACCAGTTTGCGGCAAAAAAGTATCGCAATACGCTCGCAATCAATACCGCAAAACAGCCGATCTTAAGCGCTGTACTGCGACGCATTGACTCAACACGCGGCGCCAGACACAACATTGAAATGATCGCCGCGAGTGCCAGGGCTGTTTCGTAGGCTGCCAGCTCCAGGAGGCTTCCTCGCTGCACGATAATCAGAGGTAGCGTCGTATTCCAACAGCCGAGGTAGATCCAAAGTAACAAGTCCAGGCAAAGATACTTTCGAAATATACTCAATTGATAATTTCCTTGCTTCGTATGAAGTTCGCAACAGCTCCATGCCATTGCGAACCCTTTATACGAATCAGCCGGCTACAAAATGATTAACCTTGAAGCTTTCTGCACTCACGCCAAACTTCGAAAAGAGGTGGTTGTGCATTTTATTCTTATAAATATCTCGGTTTTTATCAAAATACTCTCGATCATACCATCTTACGCCGAAGAACATGGTCAGCCCCCTTATCACCGTAGCCAGTTGCCAGTCGTAGAAAACGGCCTCAACCGGTCGAGCTCCCAGTCGTTCGTCAGACTCCATCACTGCAACAATACACTTATCCAGCTCGTCCTTACTTGAAAAAACCACTTCGCAGTTGGTCAGCGCAATAATTGGCTTATCAAGTTGACGTTCTTTGCCAAAGACAACTTCGTATGTTTGAGATTCCATTCTTGCCTCTACGTATTTATGGGTGATTACCACGTTTACTTTCAGAAGCTTCCAGTCCATAAAACGGACTGGTTCAACATGGAAGCTCTCGGCGCAGACCATTGTAGACGTCGCATGTAAAACGAACTCGAAATCACAGTAGTTGGCGAGAACCGCCTTGTCAACTCAACAAGGCAGAGGGGCAGAAAGGCTTATTAAACTGCGCAATATAAAAAGCTTTTTACCGTCCAAAGCAACGGACTTGCTTTGCAATGCAGTTGAGTGACGGGACAATTAAGATCAACTCAAAACACGCTGTCAAACTATTTTTTCGTGCACCATTTTGGTAAATAAACAATGATGCGTAGAAGCTTTATTTTTCGGAGGATTAACTAATCGAGCATCAAAATGGGGCATGTGAGAAAAGTTTCGTGCACATGCAGAGAGCGGAAGGTTTTGCGTGAATAACACAAGACTTCGTTAAATTTTTCGGTCAGCCATGCCGATGCTCACGAATGCTCCTGTAGGGCAAACACCTATTGGTAAGACGCCAAAAAGGCCATGGCCACTTCAACATCACCAGTATCCGCAAATATCAGCTTACGTCTCGGCTGACATCCGGTGATGTTCCACCAGGAAGTCCACGAACAAGCGCACCCGCGCCGGCATCGCCGTGCCACCGACGAACACCGCATGAATCGGTTCCTGGTCCCCCGGGTTCCACGCTTCCAGCAGTGAAATCAGTTCGCCGCGCTGCAGATCCTCACTCACGCTGAACTCCCCGATACGGGCAATGCCGGCGCTCATTCGCGCGAATTGCGCCAGCGCTTCACCACTGCTGCATTCGATGTTGCCGCTGACCTTCAGGGAAAACGCTTTGCCATCACGGATGAACGGCCAGTTGGGTTCGGCACGCTTGAAATTGAAGCGCAGGCAGTTGTGCTGGAGCAGGTCTTCCGGTTCCTGCGGGACGCCGTGGCGCTGCAGATACTCGGGCGATGCCACCACGACCTGGCCGGTGGTGCCGATCCTGCGTGCGGTCAGCGGGCTGTCGGGCAGATGGCCAAAGCGCACCGCGACGTCGGCTTGCCCGCCGAGAATGTCGACCACTTCGTCGCCGAGGGTGAGGTCGACGACGATGTTCGGGTAACGGGCGCTGAAGGCTGCGACCAAGGGAACAATGGCCAGGCGTCCATGGCCAAGCGCGGCACTGACCCGCAATCTTCCTCTGGGCACGCCTTGATCGGCGATGGCTTCTTCGACCTCGTCCATGTCGGCGAGGATACGCCGGGCGCCGCGCAGGAACGCTTCGCCCTCGGCGGTGAAGGTGATCGCTCGGGTGGTGCGCAATAGCAGGCGAGTGCCGAGCCGTTGCTCGGTGCGCGCGATGATCCGACTGACTGCAGAGGGTGTCAGGCCCAACGCACGCGCGGCGGCCGACAGGCTGCCTTCCTGCGCCACGGTGGTGAACACGCTCATTTCACCTGACCTGCCGTTGAAATCCACTTGTGCCTCCTACGCAAAGGTGATTGCCAAAAATGCTATCTACCGCCTGAAAAGACGGGATCGTAGCATTGGCGGCATAGATAAGGAGCTTTCCATGCGTATCAATCCACCACTTGTTGCACTCGCCATTGGTGCCTTTGGCATCGGCGTTACAGAATTCGCCCCCATGGGCATGTTGCCGGGTATCGCTGCGGATCTGGGCGTTTCCATTCCCGCTGCCGGTTTGCTGGTCAGTGCTTATGCACTAGGCGTATTGCTCGGCGCACCACTGATGACCCTGACCACCGGCAAGATTCCCCGGCGCTATCTGCTGATCGGGCTCATGGCGATTTTCACCGTGGGTAATCTGATGTCAGCCTTGGCCACCGATTACTACAGCCTCATGGTCGCCAGAGTCGTGACCTCACTGAACCACGGTGCCTTCTTTGGCGTTGGTTCCGTCGTCGCTGCCACCCTGGTCGCCCCGGAAAAACGTGCCGGGGCGGTTGCTGCTATGTTCATGGGCCTGACCCTGGCGACCATCGGCGGTGTGCCGCTGGCTGCCTGGTTTGGCGAAATGTTTGGTTGGCGCACCGCGTTCTGGGGCATTACCGGCCTGGGCGTGGTGACCATGGCCGCGTTGTGGTTCGCCTTGCCCAACGTGCGGGCGCCGCAAAGCGTCGGTGTCATGGCGGAAATTCGAGTGTTGGGGCGCGGCCCGGTGCTGGCCGCGCTGGCCCTGACCGTGGTCGGCTCGAGTGCCATGTTCACCGTTTTCACCTACATCGCGCCGATTCTCAGCAGTGAGACTCATGCGTCCACTGCCTACATCACCGCCATGCTGATGCTGTACGGTGTCGGGTTGACGCTGGGCAACATGTGGGGCGGCAAGGCCGCTGACCGCTCGATCGATCGCACCCTGATCGTCTCGCTGAGCGTTCTGATTGTGGTCTTGTTGGCATTCACCGTACTGATGCGCTGGCCGCTGCCGGCCGCCGTGGCCATCCTGATCTGGGGTATCGCCAGCTTCGCCCTGGTGCCGCCGCTACAGATGCGGGTAATGGAAGCGGCGAAGGACGCGCCCAATCTGGCCTCGGCGGTGAACATCGGCGCCTTCAACTTCGGCAACGCGATTGGCGCGGCGCTGGGTGGCGCGGTGATCAGCAGCGGGTTGGGTTATCCGGCGATCTCCCTGGCCGGCGCGGCAATGGCGGGCCTGGGGCTGCTGATGGTGTTGGGGTTTGCGTGGCGTTCCAGGACGATTGAAGCTGCCGTGGTGTAACACGTTCAACAATGCTCGGCGAGTTGTCAGTCATTCATAGGGTGAGTAAGCTGCCCCCATGAATCAGCCATCCCTCTCTACCTCCTCGCCGAGCACTCGCGGCCCCGCCGAACACGACATTCGTAACCAGATTGTCGCCGCGGCCAACGAGCATTTCAGCCAATATGGCTACGGTAAAACCACGGTTTCCGACCTGGCCAAGGCCATCGGTTTTTCCAAGGCGTACATCTATAAATTCTTTGATTCCAAGCAGGCAATTGGCGAGGCCATTTGCGCCAACTGTCTGGGGCAAATCGCTGCAGCAGTCGAACAAGCGGTTAACGCAGAAGCGCTTTCAGCCACCGAGCGTTTGCGCCGGTTGGTAAAAACCGTGATTGCCACGGGTGTGGATCTGTTCTTCAACGATCGCAAGCTCTACGACATCGCGGCGTTTTCCGCATCGGAGCGCTGGAACAGTGCGCAAGTGTATGAAGCGCAGATCAAGGGCTTTATCCTCGATATCGTGCGCCATGGTCGAGAAGCGGGGGAGTTCGAGCGCAAGACGCCGCTGGACGAGACCGTCGAGGCGATCAATCTGGCGCTGCGACCTTTCGTCAATCCGCTGCTGTTGCAACACAATCTGGATCTGATCGAGCAAGCGCCCACGTTGACCACCAATCTCATCCTGCGCAGCCTCATGCCTTGACCCATCGCTGAGCAAGGTTTTCAGGCGATTCGAGTCAAACGACATCCCCTCATTACGTTTCCTGCCCACCGGCACATCAGTGCCGGGAGGGCATTGAATTTAGTCTAATGTGACCATTGACTGAATCGGTCACATGGATAATATGGCTTCGCTGTAGTGCTCGATGTTCTATTCCAGTGATCTCCATAGAGTCCAATAATGAAAAAAACAATGCTCAAGAGCCCCGTGGGCTTGGCCTTCGTGCTTGCGTCTTCCAATGTGTTTGCCGGTGGCTTTGCACTCAACGAACAAAGCATCAGCGGGATGGGCTCCGGTTTTGCCGGGCGCTCTTCTTCAGCCGAAGACGCCAGTACGATCTACGGCAACCCGGCGGGCATGGCGCGGCTTAAACGAGAGCAGGTCAGCGTGGGCGCAGCGACGCTGTTCGCCAAGTCGGATATCAGTCGGACGCGCAGTACGTTCGGCGGCAAGGAAGACGGCGACATGGTGCCGACGACCACCGTGCCCATGGGGTATTACGTCAAACCGATTGATGACCACTGGGCATTCGGCGTCGGATTTTATGTGCCGTTCGGGCTGATCACCGACTACGGCAGTGGATTTGCCGGGCGCTATTACGCCAACAAGAGTGAAGTCACCACGCTGACTTTCCAGCCGACCATCAGCTACGCCTTTAACGAAAAAGTCTCGATCGGTTTCGGCCCGACCATTAACCGTATCAGCGGCGAGATATCGGGCATGGTCCCCAATCCACTCAGCCCGGGGCGTAATGACGGCAAGCTGAAAAGCACCGGCGATGACACCGCGCTGGGCTTCAACGCCGGTGTGCTGGTGCAAGCGACAGATCAGACCCGCGTGGGGCTGACCTACCACTCCAAAGTCAGTTACCACCTGGATGCGAAAACCAAGGTCACCGATGGCATCTTCAGCGTGCTAGGCGTCAGCGGCCGCAGCTATGACGCCTCGCTGGACGTGGACACGCCGGAGTCGGTGGACGTTTCGGTCACGCATCAATTCAATAACGACTGGACGCTTTATGTCGGCAGTACCTGGACGCGCTGGAGCCGCTTCAAGGAGCTGACGATCGAGAACAGTGGCTTGCCGCCGTTGCTGAATGGCCAGTTGGGGACGATCAGCGAAGAGCAGAACTGGCACGACACCTGGGCTCACGCGATCGGTGCGGCCTATCAATTGAATAACCAATGGGTGCTGCGCGCCGGTTTCTCGGTTGATCAGTCACCGGCTAACAACACCAATCGAGGCCCGCGCATTCCGACGGGCGACCGCAAGGTGATCAGCTTCGGTGCCGGCTGGACGCCCGTGGAAAATGTCACGGTCGACCTGGCCTATTCCTACCTTTGGGAGGAGAGCGTCGAGGTCAACGACACCTCGGCATCGAGAGGTGCCTACAGTGCCAGATACAAGAATAGTGCGAGCGGGCTCGGGACTTCGGTGAGCTACCGTTTTTAGTCGGGCCTGTCGGTCGATTCGTGGTTCGATCTTGCAGGTGGTCAGGATGGGGATTGTGACTATTGACGATATTGGTCACAAGACTGAGAATATGATGATCATCCTATTCCTCAGTAAGTGAACCTATGCGCCGGCTCCGACCTTTCCCCATTGCCGCATGCTTGTTGCCTCTTGCCCTGACCGCCTGTGGCGACTCTTCCTCCGTTGCAGATCCCCGTACGCAGGCGCCGCTGGTCAGAGCCGCTGCGGTCCAAGCGTCACCCGATGTCGCTCGCTCTTTCACCGGCGTGGTCGCGGCGCGCGTTCAGGGCGACCTGGGGTTTCGCGTAGCGGGCAAGGTGCTCGAACGCCTGGTTGATACGGGGCAGGTCGTTAAGAGAGGGCAGCCGCTGATGCGTCTCGACCCGATCGACCTCGGACTGCAAGCGCGGGCGCAGCAGGCGGCGGTCATAGCTGCTCGCGCCAGCGCCAAACAGACAGCCGACGATGAGGCTCGCTATCGCAAACTGGTCGGCGTTGGCGCCATTTCGGCATCAGCTTACGACCAGTACAGAGCTGCTGCGGAGACTGCAAAAGCGCAGCTCAATGCCGCGCAAGCGCAAGCCGACGTGGCCAGCAATGCTTCGGGTTATGCGCTGCTAGTCGCTGATGCGGACGGCGTGGTGGTGAAAACACTCGCTGAACCGGGACAAGTCGTCAGTCCGGGACAACCGGTGGTGCGACTGGCCCGTGCAGGTCAGCGCGAAGCCATCGTGCATCTGCCCGAAACCCTGCGTCCGGCTGCCGGCTCCACCGCGCAAGCCAGTCTCTACGGCATGAATTCAGCGGCTGTCACGGCAAAACTGCGGCTGCTTTCGGACTCGGCAGACCGCACAACGCGCACATTCGAGGCGCGCTATGTGCTCGAAGGTGCGCTGGCCAATGCGCCAATCGGTGCGACCGTGACCCTCAGCATCGCCGAGGGCGCCACCCAGACTCAAGCGTTACAAGTCCCCATCGCCGCCGTTTACGATCCGGGCAAAGGACCCGGTGTGTGGGTGATCGCCGGAACACCGGCAACAGTGACCTGGCGAGCGGTTCAGGTGCTGGGGTTGAGCGATGATTCGGCCCGCATCGCCGGCGACCTCACTGCCGGTGAGCAGGTGGTGGCGTTGGGCGCCCACCTGCTGCGCGATGGCGAAGAGGTGCGATTGCCGCAACAGAGCGAAGCCAGCGTTGCCGGGAGTCGTCCATGAGCCACGGGCGATTCAACCTGTCCGCCATCGCCGTGCGCGAGCGGGCGATCACGGTGTTCCTGATTTTTCTGATCGCTGTTGCAGGGACTCTGTCGTTCTTTCAGCTCGGGCGTGCGGAAGATCCACCGTTCACGGTCAAGCAGTTGACCGTGATTACCGCGTGGCCCGGCGCGACGGCGCAAGAGATGCAGGATCAGGTCGCCGAACCCCTTGAGAAGCGCCTGCAAGAACTCAAGTGGTACGACCGCTCGGAAACCTACACACGCCCTGGGCTGGCGTTCACGATGGTGTCGTTGCTCGACAGCACGCCGCCGTCGCAAGTGCAGGAAGAGTTCTATCAAGCGCGCAAGAAACTCGACGATGAAGCCATCAGGTTGCCGGCCGGTGTGATCGGGCCGATGGTCAACGATGAATTTTCCGACGTGACCTTTGCGCTGTTCGCCTTGAAAGCCAAAGGCGAGCCACAGCGCTTGCTGGTGCGTGATGCGGAAGCCATGCGCCAGCGTCTGCTGCATGTGCCGGGGGTGAAGAAGGTCAACATCATTGGTGAGCAAGCCGAGCGCATCTACGTTTCGTTTTCCCATGACCGCTTGGCGACCCTCGGCTTGTCGCCGCAAGACATTTTCGCTGCGCTGAACAGTCAGAACGTGCTGACGCCCGCCGGCTCCATCGAAACCAATGGGCCGCAGGTGTTTCTGCGTCTCGACGGTGCCTTCGACAAGGTGCAGAAAATTCGCGACACGCCGGTCTTCGTGCAGGGGCGCACACTCAAGCTCTCTGATGTGGCGACGGTTGAACGCGGTTATGAAGATCCGGCGACTTTTTTTGTGCGCAATAACGGTGAAGACGCGCTGCTGCTGGGTGTGGTGATGCGCGAGGGCTGGAACGGTCTGGATCTGGGCAAAGCGCTGGATGCGGAGACCGCGAGGATCAATGCAGAAATGCCATTGGGCATGACCCTCGCCAAAGTCACCGACCAGGCGGTCAATATCGACTCGGCGGTCGGCGAGTTCATGGTGAAATTTTTTGTCGCGCTGCTAGTGGTCATGCTCGTGTGCTTTCTGAGCATGGGCTGGCGGGTCGGGGTGGTGGTCGCCGCGGCTGTGCCGTTGACCCTGGCGATCGTGTTCGTGGTGATGGCCGCCACCGGCAAGAACTTTGATCGCATCACCCTCGGCTCATTGATCCTCGCGCTCGGGCTGTTAGTCGATGACGCGATCATCGCCATTGAAATGATGGTGGTGAAAATGGAGGAGGGCTTCGACCGCATCAAGGCATCTGCCTATGCCTGGAGCCATACGGCGGCGCCGATGTTGTCCGGTACGCTGGTGACCGCAATCGGTTTCTTGCCGAACGGTTTTGCCCAGTCCACCGCCGGCGAGTACACCAGCAATATGTTCTGGATTGTCGGCATCGCACTGATCGCGTCCTGGGTCGTCGCGGTGGCGTTCACCCCGTATCTGGGCGTGAAATTGTTGCCGGATATCAAGAAGGTCGAAGGTGGCCACGCAGCGATCTACAACACGCCGAATTACAACCGCTTTCGCCGGCTGCTGACTGCCGTGATTGCGCGTAAATGGTTGGTGGCGGGCACGGTGGTCGCGCTGTTTTTCGTCGCCGTGCCAGGCATGGGGCTGGTGAAGAAACAGTTCTTTCCGACCTCCGACCGTCCCGAGGTGATGATCGAGGTGCAAATGCCCTATGGGACTTCGATCGAGCAGACCAGCGCCACGGCCGCCAAGGTTGAGGCTTGGTTGCACAAGCAGGACGAGGCAAAAATCGTCACGGCCTATATCGGCCAAGGTGCGCCGCGCTTCTTCCTGGCAATGGCGCCGGAATTACCCGATCCCTCGTTTGCGAAAATTGTCGTGCTCACGGACAGTCAGGAAGCACGCGAAACCCTCAAGTTCCGGCTGCGCGAAGCGGTTGCTGAAGGCCTCGCGCCGGAGGCTCGTGTGCGGGCAACGCAAATTGTCTTTGGTCCTTATTCGCCGTTTCCGGTTGCCTACCGGGTAATGGGCCCTGATCCGGCGAAGTTGCGCGACATCGCCGAGCAAGTCCGCGGCGTGATGCAAGTCAGCGCGATGATGAGAACGGTGAACACTGACTGGGGGCCGCTGACCCCGACCTTGCATTTCAGTCTCGATCAGGACCGCCTGCAAGCGGTGGGGCTGACCTCTAATGCGGTTGCCCAGCAACTGCAGTTTCTGCTCAGCGGAGTGCCGATTACGGCGGTGCGCGAGGATATTCGCTCTGTGCAGGTCGTCGGACGTGCAGCGGGCAATATCCGGCTCGACCCGGCGCAAATCAAAGGTTTCACCCTGGTCGGCGCGGCAGGGCAACGCATCCCGCTGTCGCAGATCGGCGAGGTCGACGTGCGCATGGAAGATCCGATTCTGCGGCGCCGTGATCGCACGCCAACCATCACCGTGCGTGGCGACATTGCCGAAGGCTTGCAGCCACCGGATGTTTCGAGCGTGATCCTCAAACAGTTGCAGCCGATCATTGAAAAACTGCCTTCCGGTTACCGGATCGAGCAGGCGGGTGCCATCGAGGAGTCCGGCAAAGCGGGCAAGGCGATCTTGCCCTTGCTGCCGATCATGATCGCCATGACGTTGCTGATCATCATGGTGCAGGTGCGTTCGATCGCGGCGATGATCATGGTCTTCCTCACCTCGCCACTAGGCTTGATTGGCGTGGTGCCGACACTGCTGATCTTCAATCAGCCGTTTGGCATCAATGCACTGGTCGGGTTGATTGCACTGTCGGGAATCCTGATGCGCAATACGCTGATTCTGATCGGGCAGATCCATCACAACACGCTGGAAGGGTTGGACCCGTTCCACGCTGTGGTCGAAGCCACGGTGCAACGCGCGCGGCCGGTCCTGCTGACGGCGCTGGCGGCCATCCTGGCGTTTATTCCGCTGACACACTCGGTGTTCTGGGGCACGCTGGCTTATACCCTGATCGGCGGCACGTTCGTCGGTACCATCATGACGCTGGTGTTCCTCCCGGCGATGTATTCCATCTGGTTCAAGATCCGCCCTGAGCACCAGGTTCAGACGGAAACGGTCAAACTGGCGTAGTGACAACGCCTGCAATCGAGGCCCGCTTTCGCGGGCCTCTTTGTCCCCACGTCAAAGCGTGGTGATCTGTCCGTTGCGATCCAGTTCATACACCTTGTTGCCCTGCAATTTCTCCTTCAGCCATCGCTCGGCTTTACCCAGAGGCCGCTGCCGCGCCCACAGCAAATCGACACCAATCTGCCAGTCGGTATGCGGATACGCCGAGAGCTGCAGTTCCACCAGTTCACCCTTGGCCAGTTCACGCTGAACAAGCTGCCGGGGCAGGGTGGCCCAGCCGAGTCCGGCGCGGACCATTTCCAGTAACGCCAGATAGCTTTCCGCTTGCCACAACTGGGTCGAGCGCAGGTATTCGCTGCTCGGCAGTTTGCTTGCGTGGGCGCTGAAGGCCAGGCGACGGTGGACGTGGAGGTCGTCGAAGGTGACGTTGTCGAGTTGCGCCAATGGATGATCGGGGTGGCAGACGTGCAGCATGATCAGTTTGCCCAGTTGCTGGAACGCCAGCTCCTTGGGATAGCCGGGCTGTGAGAACGCCACACCGAGTACCGCTTCGCCGCTGCTGACCAGTTCGCTGACGTCGCCGTAGACCGGGTGACGGATGATCAGGTCGACAAAGGGGAACGCGGCTTCGAAGGCTTTGAGCACCGGCATGATCGGGCCGTACGGCGTTTCAATGGCGAGCGTCAGGCTGGTTTCGACGTTGTCCGAAAGGCAGTCAGCATGGGCTTCGAAGGTCATGCAGCGTTCGAGCACGGCTTCGGCCTGCACCAGCAATTTGTGGCCGCTGGCGGTGAGGGCAGGGCTGCGGTTGCTGCGGTCGAACAGGTCGACACCGAGGTCGGTTTCGAGGTTGGCAATCGCCGCGCTGATGGTCGATTGGGTCTTGCCCAGTTGGCGCCCGGCGGCGGAAAACGATCCGCTTTTGACCACTTGGACGAACATCAACAGTTGATCGAGTGAGAAGCGCAAGCGGTGAACTCCCGGGTCGAAAATGAAGGTCTGGAGCGGCTAACGAATGCCTGATTGTGCCATCGAAAAAAGCGATGGTTGCTAATTTGTTTCATCGTAATAAACGTTCAAATATGCCCTCGCGTCAAACGATCTCCGGGGCGGATCCACCCTTCAACGCCCCTGAGCATGCCCGCGATCTCAACAGATGCCGCACCTTCAGGAGCGTGTGAAATGACTACACAACGCATTCATCCGGTGGACGAGGTTTTGCCACTGCGACAGTTGTTCACGTTTGGCTTGCAGCATGTACTGGTGATGTACGCGGGAGCGGTGGCGGTGCCGCTGATTCTCGGCAGCGCGATGGGGCTGACCTCGGCGCAGGTGGTGTTGTTGATCAACGCCAACCTGTTGACCTCAGGTGTGGCGACGTTGATTCAAACCCTCGGCTTCTGGAAATTCGGCGCACGGCTGCCGCTGATTCAGGGCTGCTCGTTCATAGCCCTGGCGCCGATGATCATGATCGGCAAGGAATTCGGCCTCAGTCAGATTTTCGGTGCGGTGATCGCCGCTGGCTTTATCACCATTGCGCTGGCGCCGGTGTTCAGCCGCTTGCTGCGTTTTTTTCCACCGGTGGTGATTGGCAGTCTGATCACCATTATCGGCATCTCGCTGATGCCGGCAGCGGCGATCTGGCTGGGCGGCGGCAATCCCGACTCGGCGGATTTCGGCAATCCCGCGAACTTGTTGCTGGGCCTGGCCACGGTCAGCGTGACGCTGGTGATCTACGCCAAATTCAAGGGTTTCATCGGCAACCTCAGCGTGCTGATTGGCTTGTTCGTCGGCAGCCTGATCGCAGCGGCTTGCGGCATGACTCACTTCGGCCGGGTCAGCGAAGCCGCATGGTTCGAGCTGAGTGCGCCGATGGCCTTCGGCGCGCCGGAATTCGCGCCGGTGCCGATTCTGATCATGACCCTGGCGATGCTGGTGATCATGGCCGAGACCACCGGCAACTGCCTGGCGATCGGCAAATTGACCGGCAAACCGACTACGCAACAAACCCTCGGCAATGCGTTTCGCGCCGATGGGTTGTCGACCATGCTCGGCGGCTTGTTCAACAGTTTTCCCTACAACGCCTTCACCCAGAACACCGGTTTGATTGCGCTCTCAAACGTCAAAAGCCGCTTCGTCGTGGCCGCCGCCGGGGCAATCATGGTGCTGATGGGTTTGTTCCCAAAACTCGGCGCGTTGATCGCCGCAGTGCCGACGCCGGTGCTCGGTGGCTGCGCGATTGTGATGTTCGGCATGACCACGGTGGCGGGAATTCAGGAACTGTCGCGGGTGCAATTCGAGGGCACTCGCAACGGCATCATCGTCGCCGTATCGGTAAGTGTCGGCGTGCTGCCGATGTCCTTTCCGGCACTGTTCGAGCACGTCGGCCCAACATTGAAACTGGTGCTCGACAGCGGGATTTTCCTCGGAGCGATCACCGCCATCGTCCTCAACATCCTGCTCAACAACGAAAAAAAATCGACCGAAACCATCGGCGCTGAACTGGCCGACTGACCTTTGTTTTCCACTGCCCAGGAGTTACCCATGAATCAATTCACTCAGCTCATCCCGGCCGGCGTCAGCGAGCTTGATCTGACCTTGCTGCGCCAGACCATCGCCTTGTCCGAGGCATCGAAACAACGCGGCCGCCATCCGTTCGCGGCACTGGTCGCCGATCGCAACGGCAAGGTGATTGTCGAAGCGGGGAATAACTCGATGCCGCCGGAAGGTGACCCGACGCAGCACGCCGAGTTGGTGGCGGCGGCGGCAGCGGCAAAATTGCTTTCGCCGCAGGAGCTGGAACTGTGCACGCTGTACACCAGCGCCGAACCTTGCTGCATGTGCGCCGGCGCGGTGTATTGGACCGGCATCGGGCGGGTGGTTTATGCCTTGTCGGAGCATGCGTTACTGGGATTGACCGGTGATCATCCGGAGAACCCGACGTTCTCGCTACCGTGCCGCGAGGTGTTCGCCAAGGGGCAGCGCAAGGTCAGTGTGTTCGGGCCGATGCTGGAGGGGGAGGCGGCTGAGCCGCATAAAGGGTTTTGGCATTAAATGAATCGACGCTGGCGCTCAGGAGAGGGGATTGTCCAATCAGTTCCGCCGGTTGATTCCTGAGTCTGCTGGCGGTTGTCACCGTTGTATGCGTCATACGGCCGTCGCAAAGGTGTGCTTGTACGATGTCCTATCACAAGGTATTACTGCGTCTCCCCAAAAAAAATAAAACCACGGAGATCGCTACATGGACTCATCCCTGACCGCCAGTTCTGAAAGCCTTGACCCAGCGAAAGGCAATACCCGCCGCAGCTTCCTGAAAAAGTCCCTCGCTGTTTCCGCCACGCTCGCCACCGTCGGCAGCAGCACACTAACCCGACTCGCCGAGGCTGCCGAACCCTTGAGTCAGCGTTACCCTGATCCGCTGATTCACATCCTCGACGACAGCTTTCTCGAACTGCGTGTTTTCAACGCCAGTGTTGAAAAACTTGCCACCGGTATGCGCTGGGCCGAAGGGCCGGTTTGGATCGGTGATGGCCGCTATTTGTTGGTCAGCGACATCCCCAATAATCGCATCATGCGCTGGGACGAAATCACCGACACCTTCAGCGTGTACCGCGAACACTCGAACTTCTCCAACGGCATGTGCCGGGATCGCCAAGGGCGTCTGATTGTCTGCGAAGGCTCCACCACAACCAGCGAAGGCCGGCGCATCACGCGCACCGAAGCCAATGGCACGATCACCGTGCTGGCCGACAGCTTCGACGGCAAGCCTTTCAACTCGCCCAACGACATCGTCTGCAAAAGTGACGGTTCGATCTGGTTCACCGACCCGCCATTTCAGACCAGCAACAACTATGAGGGTCACAAAATCACCCCGAGCCAACCCCACGCCGTGTACCGCATCGACGGTGAAAGCAAAAAAGTCACCCGGGTCATCGATGACCTCAACGGCCCCAACGGCCTGTGCTTTTCGCCCGATGAAAAAACCCTGTATGTCGTTGAAGGTCGGGCCAAGCCCAATCGCCTGATCTGGGCGATTGCCGTAAAGGACGACGGCACACTGGGCGAACGTCGCAAGCACATCGAAGGGCTGGAGTATGCCGCGATCGACGGCATCAAATGCGATGAAGCGGGCAACCTGTGGTGCGGTTGGGGCGGCAATGGTGATCCCAAGGCCGACCTGGAAAAACTCGACGGCGTTCGCGTTTTCAATCCGCAGGGCAAGGCCATCGGTCACATTTCCCTGCCGGAACGTTGCCCGAACTTGTGCTTTGGGGGACGCGAAGGGAATCGGCTGTTCATGGCCAGCAGTCACTCGATCTACTCACTGTTTGTGAATACTCGCGGGACTACGTTTGCGTTGTAAAAATAGCCTGCAGCGCATCTGAGGATGCGCTGCATTTTCGGCTGTTTTATGAATCCCTACGGTTTGGAGACGCCCGGCACATCCATATTGATCTTGCGCCAGTACGCTTCAGAAAAACTGTAAACCGAGAAGGCAATCAACCCCAGGGCCATCAACATCAAAATCAGCCAGCCAGCGGGCAGACTCTGCAGCGCATCGAGCGCTTCTTTCAGACCCGGTGGATCCATGGCTTGATAGGTGGAACCGCTGATTGCCAGGAGCAATGCAATCTCTATAAACACCAGTCCGCGAGCGATCAGACCAAACCGGGATACCGGGCGGACGTAGCGCATGACTTCTTCGTCGGCCTCAAAATACCTTTCGAACGACGCTTTCCAGCCCTTGATGAGGTGAGCAATGCCGACACCGAGCGGAACGAGGGCGATCACATACACCAACACATTCGAGTATTCCCACGACAAGAGATGCGCTAGCCAATCTTTGGTTTGCCCTCCGGTATTGCCCGAGCTTCGAATGCCGCTTACGAGCAGGCCCAAAGCAAAAAACGCCAGAGCCCCATTGACCAGACCTCCCGCCAACAGGCCAGCGCGAATCACCAGGCCTTTGAGTTGTTTGCCGTGATGATCGACATCACGCGTAGCTTGCAGGACACGCCAGGCCGCAAAGGCGAGCAGACCCGCCACCACCAACCCAACTAAAAAGTAGCCGAATGGCTGGCCTAGCAAGGCCTCCAGACTCTTGTGGCTGTCCTTGGGTCGGGTCGAGTCCCGGGCTGCCAGCAAGGCGAAGATACCGATGATCAGATACAGCACTCCCCGAGCGGCGTATCCGCCCCGGGCAAGTATTACAAGGCTGTGTTGCGCGGACATGGGGTGTATTCCTGAAGGGGCATAGGAGAGCAGACCCTTCTTGCCAGGAGGGGTTCTATTTTGCCTTCCTGGCACTCAAACGTTGGTTATCTGCGGCGGGCAGAGCAGGGCTTACTCAACCATCACCTCATCCAGCGCCTGCTCAAGCAGGCTGACCGTGCGCTCGATATTCTGCAGCTTCTCCAGCCCGAACAGGCCGAGGCGGAAGGTCTGGAAGTCGGCCGGCTCATCGCATTGCAGCGGCACGCCGGCAGCGATCTGCAGGCCGTGCTCGGCAAATTTCTTGCCGCTTTTGATATCGGCATCATCGGTGTAGCTCACCACGACGCCGGGGGCCTGAAAGCCCGCAGCGGCGACGCTTTTGATGCCTTTGCCGGTCAACAGCGCACGCACCCGATCGCCCAGCGCCTGTTGTTCATCGCGAACCTTGTCGAACCCGTACGCTTGTGTCTCTTTCATCACGTCGTTGAACCGCGCGAGGGAATCGCTGGGCATCGTCGCGTGATAGGCATGTCCGCCCTGTTCGTAGGCCTGCATGATCTGCAGCCACTTTTTCAGGTCGCAGGCGAAGCTGCTGCTTTGTGTCTGCTCGATGCGCTCGAGGGCCACAGCACTGAACATCACCAGGGCGCAGCAAGGCGAGGCGCTCCAGCCTTTTTGCGGGGCGCTGATCAGCAGGTCGACCGCGCATTGGTGCATATCCACCCAAATGGTGCCGGAGGCAATGCAGTCCAGCACGAACAGACCACCCACCGCATGCACGGCGTCGCCGACCGCTCGCAGGTACTCGTCGGGCAGAAGAATCCCGGATGAAGTTTCAACGTGAGGCGCGAAGACCACTTTCGGTTTCTGCGCCGCAATGGCGGCCAGCACTTCGTCCAGCGGCGGCGGGGCGTAGGCTGCCTGGCGACCTGTCTCGACCGGCCGAGCTTTGAGCACCGTGGTGGCCGCCGGGATGTTGCCCATCTCAAGGATCTGGCTCCAGCGATAACTGAACCAGCCGTTGCGTATCACCAGACACTGTTGTCCGGTAGCGAACTGTCGCGCCACCGCTTCCATGCCGAATGTGCCGCTGCCCGGAACCACCGCCACCGCTTCGGCGTGGTAGACCTGTTTCAGGGTCGTGGAAATGTTCTTCATCACGCCTTGAAAGGACTGCGACATGTGGTTCAGCGAGCGGTCGGTGTAGACCACGGAATACTCGACCAATCCCTCGGGATCGATGCTCGGATAGAGCTTGGACATGGTGACTCCTTCGGCAGAGAGGTAAACATCTTTGGCAAGCAAGTGTAGGCAAAGGGCAGGGATCAGCTCATCGAAATGCGCAAATGAGGTTAGAGTGCTCAGCAATGTCTCAATCGTTGCGTGAACCATGAAGCTGCCGCTGTTTATTTCTCTGGATGGGCCCAAGGGCACCGGCAAAACCACATTGCTGGAGGCCGTTACCGCTGCACTGCGGGCAAACAACCAGAAAGTCATTCGCCTGTGCGAGAGAAAAAGCGATCCGTACCGCGGCGAAACCATGGCCCTGGTTAACCAACTGGCCAGACATCCCTCGCGGGAGCTGGAGTGGGCGGTGTGTCAGCGCCTTGCCGATAGCCGTCGCTGGATTTCTGAGCGGGTGCTGCCCAAACAGCCGCTGGACAGCATCATCCTGATCGACCGCTGGTATCCGTCGGATGCCGCATTTCGCCACAGCGTGCCGTTTGCCGAGATTCTGCAGTTGAACATCGAGCGAGGCGTGCGCGTGCCGGACCTGCATGTCGGCGTCGTCACCGCACCGGATATTTCATGGTCGAGGGCAACGGCCCGATCACGAGGACTCGGCGGCACGGTGATCCAGAAACACGCCGAGCACGTCGTGTGTAGCGAGATGTTCGAACAGGCGGTTGCCGATAACGGCTGGGTGTTGTGCCGTAATGAGGGAACCATCGAAGCCGCAACGACTCAGGTAGTTGCAGAGATCTATAGAGTGCTTGGCTGATCGTCGATGCGCAGGCGCTGGTTGAATTTGAATTTCAGGTTTTTCTGATCTGAGCTAACCGTACTAACGGATCACACGCCCCCCATGCTCACAAACCTCTGGTATGTCGTTCTCCCATCGTCACAGTTGACTGATGGATTGATGCCGGTTCGATTGCTCGGACAACCTTTTGTAGCGTTCCGCGATGACGCTGGCGTCGCTCACGTGCTCTCGGATATTTGCGTGCATCGCGGCGGCTCACTGTCCGCCGGCAGCAAGGTGGGTAATAGCGTGCAGTGCCCCTATCACGGCTGGCGGTTTGGCGCTGATGGCGTCTGCACGCAGATACCGGCGCAGCCCGACCTGCGGATTCCCGCCAAGGCCCGCGTCGATGCGTACCCGACGCTGGAGCGATACGGATGGATCTGGGCGTTTTTAGGTGATCTGCCTGAGTCTGAGCGTCCACCCTTGCCGACGCTCGACTGGGTCGACGATCCCGCCATCCGCGTGGTCTCGGGCCACTTTGACTGGCAGGCCAGTTGGGACCGGATTATCGAAAACGGTCTGGATTTCGCGCACGCACCGTTTGTCCATGGTTCAACCTTCGGCGATCCGGATCATCCCGAGATTGAGTCATTCGAGGTTGAAAGCGATGCGTGGAGCGGTAGCGCGCAAATGCTTATGCGCAGGCCGGCGCGCAAAGGACTGCTGCGGCGCAAATCCTCCACCGAGTTTGTCAGTGTGGTCACCGTTCCGGGTTTCCATTTGTCCGGCCCTTGTACGACGCTTGAGCTTGAGTTGCCCAACGGCTGGCGGATCTACATCGTCTCTGCGCATGTCCCGATTGACGCCAATCGCACGCGCACCTGGTGGATGATGGGCAGAACGTTCCTGCGTACCCGACTGCTGGATCGCAGGTTCATTGCGAGCAATATCCGTATCTTTGAACAAGATCACGCCGTGCTGAAAAACGTCCGGCCCGAGCGTGTGCCGGACTCTTTTCAGCAGGAGGTTTCGTTGAAATCCGATGCGCTGCAGATTGCCTTTCGCAAAGACGTGCAGGCACTGGAGTTGCGCGGCTGGCGCATTGATGAAGAGCGCCTCGCTCGAACCTTCTCCGGACGCAAGGCCTGCGCAGTGCCCAGCCCCGAACGTCGTCAGATTCGCGCTTGGGCGATCGAGCCGATTCCGCTCGTGGATATCACCCACGAATCTGAATAGTGGGGCGAGCCAGTCTGCGCTTGGCGCAGACTGGCGCAACCCTTAGCGCGTCTCGCACTGAGGCGAAGGCTCACCGCTCAATGCGTCCACCATCGGCGGATGCTCCTGCACCGCTTGACGCAGATCTTCAGTCACCCGCAGCTCCGCACCTGTCGGCGAGAACGTGGCTGCCGCTGCAAACGGCGCGGGATTGGCCGGAACCGGGCGTTTGCCACGGCGCCACAGGAAGAAGGTGACCATGCACAGATTGACCAGCGCAAACACCCAGAACAAACCATTGGCACCGAACGAATTCATCACCGGCGAGATCATCATCGGACTGATCGCCGAGCCCAGCGAATTGATCAGCAGCAAGCCCTGAATCATCGGCACCAACGCTTCGGCAGGGGCGCGGTCGGCGGCGTGGCTGACGGCAACCGGATACAACGCAAACACACCGCCACCGAGCAGAAACAACATCACCGCGAGCATCGTCGAGGACAACGGCACCAGGACGATCACCAGCGATAGCACCGTGCATGCCGCCGTCAGAATGGTCAGCACCTGCAAACGATCCTTGCGGTCGGACCAACGCCCGACCGGGTATTGCAGGAGCATCGCACCAAGAATCGTCCAGGCCATCATGCTGCCGACTTCACCGACATTCAGACCGCTGCGCTGCAGATACAACGGCAGCAAGGTGTAGATCGCCGCGATGGTCACACCCGAACCGAAACAGCCGACCAGCCCGGTCGGGGTTACGCCCAGCAGTTGCCGTGGTTTGAGCGGTTCAACCTGATCGAGCAATGGCGACACGCGCGGCAGGATCACGATCGGTAGCACCGACAACGAAGCGAGCATGCCGGCGACCATGAACGGAGCGCTGTCGCTCAACCCGGTGATTTTGCCCAGCGTTGCCTGACCCAGCACACCAGCGCCGTACAAGACGATCATGTACAACGCGAGCAAGCGCCCGCGAATCTTCGCGTCGCCCGCCAGCAGCAGCCAGCTTTCGATCACCAGAAACACGCCGACCGTGGCCCAGCCGTTGATCAGACGCAGGGCGAACCAGCCCCAGGTGTCATAGAACAACCCTTGCAGCAGGATGGTCACGGCGATCAGCGAAGCAAAACTGCCGTAGGCGCGGATATGGCCGATGCGCAGAATCAGGCGGTCATTGAATACGGCGCCCAGGGTCAGGCCGATGAAGTAGGCCGAGGAAACGATGCCGATCATCGTGGTCGACGCACCGGCAGCGTCCAGTCGAAGGGTGGTCAGCGACGACATGAAACCGTTGCCCAGCGCAACAATGAACAGCCCGAGCAGGGGCGCCAGCGCCATGGCCAGCAAACGCGGAGACATAAAAACCTCTAGAGATCGAACAGCGCAACGTGCGCCTCTGCGCATGCGATTGCCAAGCCGAAAAAATGTGTGGTGCGAATGCCTGCCGAACGGGCAGGGCGGTTGAGTCGGCCACTCGTCAACGAGGTGTGGCCAGCCATTCAGGTACGCGTTTTTGTGACCGTGATGCAGGCAGCCACCGATGGGGGCTGCAAGAGAGCGCGGGATTCTAAGGCTTGTGCAGGATTTGCCAAGAGCTGTTTGCTGCGACGTTAGGACGCAGGTGTTGCCATTTATGCTTGTCCTGAGCGGACGGAGAAAAAACAGCTTTTTGCCATCACCCAAGTGCTAAATTGCCTCGCGTACGGTAAGTGTTGCGCAATCACGCAAGTTTCTGGAGATCAACAGCATGGAAGCCACCCCGATAGGCCGAACAGCCGCAACACGTTACCTCGCAGCATTTGGTCTATCGCTGCTGTTCAACCCTTCAACCCCGGCCTTCGCCTTCAACCCCGACCTGCATTCGGCCTATGCACTGAGAGCAGCGCAGGCTTATCAACGTTGCCCGGGGGTGAAGTTGCCCGAGCAGTTGGCCGAGGCTTTGGCGGCAGGCACTGACGCTGAGGATTCAAACCTGCTGACGCTCCCTCAGCGCGCTACCAATTGGCACTTCTACAACCGCAACAAAAAGCTTGAGCCATTCTGGTTCGCCAATCGCAGCCTGGATGTGATTTTTTCCAAACGCATTGAGAAGCTGAACGAGCTGCTGGCGGAACCTGATGCCGATCCCGTTGCGGTATACGAGCAAGCAGGAAGGGTTTTGCACTACATACAGGACATGAGCGTACCCGGCCATGTGGTGCCGGCTTATCACGCAAAGTTACCGGGCAATCATGCCGATCCGTTTGATGAGTTCGAAGGTATTGAAGCCCTGCCAGTGTTCGACTTGTCTGACGCGCAGTGTCAGGCGCTTCGTGATGAGGCGGGTAAAGCCGATGCCAACCCTCGACGTTTTCTGGACGCCGCTGCCATAGCAACCTTGCAAGCGATAGAGCAGATAGACGCGGCCGGTAAACCTGTCGTCGACGGCGCATGGAAATCGTATTGGGTGTATCCCGCCCGAGATACCGATGAGGCCCGCAAAGGTTGGGGCCAATACGGTACCTGCGAATTTGCAAAGGGCAATGTCAATGCTGGGTGCAAGCGTGAAGAAGAGCTTGTGGCGTTGTTCGAACAACAGTCTCGGCAGGCTCAGAGAAACTCGGTGCTGATGCTTTTTTATGTACAAAAGAAGCTGGCCGAAGCAGGCCAGAAAAACGCCAGTGCAATGGCTAATCAATAGTTAGGACTGAAATTTAGAATGCGCCGCTTAATAGCTCATGGATGTGTTGTTGTCAGTGTCGCGATGCTGTGTTCCGGCTGTACCTCCTATGCGACCGTGCCGACAATCAACGAACACGCTGGAACCGCAACCCAGGAAATCATCTCCAGCTTCAGCTACGAAATAGACTCTCCCTGGAAAAACAGTCGCCTTGGCAAAGACGCCTACGCGCGGACAAAAAGCATGTTTCCAAATGCACAGGATCTCAGCTCCAGACCTGCAGCCTCGAGCCTCCCTGCACTGGAAATCAAAGTCTCGGAATTTTCATTGGGGGGCGCTTGCACACAAGAGTATTTGACGGGGTTGAGTTTTGGTTTGATTCCGAGCTGGTGCACAAGGCCAGACCTGTTCAAGTTTGATTTCATCCTGAATAAAGAAAACGGCGTTTGCAGGCAAAAAACCTATTCAGTAAACGCCACAACGGTTTCACATCTCGTTGTGATTCCATTTGCACTGTCGCAGCCCGACAATCGACCACTGACCCTTTATCAGGCTTCGCTAAAAGATTTCCTTCAAGCCGATCAATGTTCCAAAGGCTTGTGACCAGCGCATCAGGCCTTCAAAAATCTTGCGGCGTAGCTGACAAACAACAACAGGAAAACCAAGCCACCCAAAGCGACCACCAGCGTACTGAGATGCGCAACCATGCCGATAAACGCCGGGCCCATGAGAATGCCGGCGTAGCCCATGGAAATGATCGCCGGAATCGCCGTGCGCTGGGGCATGCGCTGTTGCCGACCCGCCGCGGTAAACAGCACCGGGACAATGTTCGAGCAGCCGATGCCGACCAATGCATAGCCCAGCAAGGACGCCTGCCAACTCTCGAACACCAGCGAAACCAACATGCCGGCCGCCGCGCAGATCCCGCCCAGCGCCACCACGCGAATGCCACCCAGTCGGCTGACAATGGCATCTCCGGTCAGGCGCCCGAGCGTCATCGCCGCCGCAAAACTCGCATAGCCCAAACCGGCGTAGCTGGGTTCCACTGCGCGTTGCGAGGCGAGGAAAACCGCGCTCCAGTCGAGCATGGCGCCTTCCGTCAGGAAAACAATGAAACACAAGCTGCCCAACAGCAGCACGATCCCCCGTGGCAGCGCCAACAACGGGCCGTCTCTCTCGGTGCCATAGGGCAACAAACTCGGCGCAGCCTTGTACAGCGCGGCGAGGATGATTGCCACCAGACACAGCACCGACAACAGCGGATCCAGCCCCAAGCTGAGCATCGCCGTCATGGCCCCGGCACCGGCGATACCGCCGACACTGTAGAGCCCGTGGAAGCCGGATTGCAGGGTTTCGCCGCTGTTCTTTTCAACGATGATGGACTGGATATTGATCGCGCAATCGAGCATGCCCATGCTGGCGCCGAACCCCAGCACCGCAAGCGCCAGCCCCGGCAGCCATGTCAGATGGCTCAGCATCGGCAGCACTGAACACAACGCGACAGTCGAGCAGATGATCACCGGTTTGCAGCCAAAACGCGCGGTCAGGTAACCGGCAAACGGCATGGCGACGATCGAGCCGATACCAAATCCCAGCAACAACAGGCCCAGTCCGCCGTCGTCCAGTCCGGTACGCGCTTTCACCAACGGAACGAGCGGTGCCCAGGCCGACATCACGATGCCGGTGATCAAAAATACGATGCGCGTGGACACGCGTTCGCCGTGGTTTGCATAAGCTGCCAAAGATGACGTCGAGGTGTTCATTGAGGCGGACATCCTTATCGGTGTCTCACGGCTTTTTTGGCGACGAGCCGGAATAACAGCTTTTCGGGACGAAAGATTCCCTTCCAGCATCCGTCGGGATGCTGGCAGGGAGCAGGGTTAACGCAGATCAGCCAACAGACTTCAACGGAATGGGGCCTTTGAGCCGATCCATCATGGTCGCGCAGTACCAGTCATCGAACTGGCAAACGCCGGTCTCGGCGGTTTCCGAATAAGGCCCCGGCTCATACGAAGGCGAGGTCACGCCACGCTGAGTGCCCTCGACCAGCGTGCGGTCCTGATCGTTGGTGGCAATCCAGACTTTGGTCAGGCGCTCGATATCGTAATCAACGCCTTCCACTGCGCTGTCAGGTACCAGCCATTTGGTGGTGACCAAGGTTTCGGTGGCGCTGATCGGCAGCACGCGGAAGCTCAGCGCATGGTCACCGAGGAAGTGATTCCAGGTGGAGGGATAGTGGAAGTACAGCAGCGCGCCGATGTCCGCTTCAGCTGTCTTGTCCAGGCGACCGGCAACGGCCGGTTTGCCATCCATGGTGTAGCTGACCGCACCGGATGACAGCGGAATACGGGTCATGCGGAACTGGCCGTTGATGTCCATCACCAAACGGCTTGGCAGTCCGGCGCTCTCGCACTTGGACCAGTAAGCCGACAGCTCTGGATCATCTTCGCCACTGACGCCGCCCACCGAAAGGTTATCGACGAACGAATGCAGCAGCTCCGGGTGTGAGCCGTCGCAGTGGTAGCACTCGCGATTGTTTTCAAAGACCAGTTTCCAGTTGCCTTTCTCGACGATGTTCGACTCGAACGCCACTTTGCAGTTTTCAAGGTAATGCGGCGCGATGAAAGGGCTGACGGCTTTGCGAAAGCCTTCGAAGTCGGGAGCCTTGGCGGCCACGCAGACATAAATGTAGGTATCAACGATCTCGCAGTGAACGTTTTTCAGACTGTATTGGGATTTGTCGAAATCCTGGCCCATGTTGCCGGCGAACAACAAGTTGCCATCCAGCTCGTACGTCCACTTGTGATACGGGCAAACCATCTTCGCCACTTTGCCGTGATCGGCCTCGCAGATTTTCGCGCCACGGTGACGGCAGGCGTTATGGAATGCCCGGACCTCGCCGTCTTTGCCGCGTACCACTGCGACGGGATAGTCACCGATCTGCAGCGTGAAATACTGCCCCGGCTTGGTAATTTCGAAGGTGTGGCCGGCGAAGATCCAGTCCTTGTGCCAGATCTGCTCAAGGTCCTGACGGTAAACACTTTCACTGCTGTAAAGAGCGCCTGGCAGCGAGTGCCAGGGTTTGCGCTGAGCGATCAAGTCAAAAACGCTTTCTTTATTGTTCATTTTTATCCTCCCAAAGGCGACATGGTTCTCAGCCTATATGGCCCAGGACAGACGTCACAAACGACATTTGCTGTGGGCAATTCATGCGTTGGCGTTATCGATGAGCACCTGGCTAGAGTGCCGGAACCGGGTGAAAAATCGGTTCCAGGGCGGTAATGGCGCAGCTGGATTGAGCGATGTGATTGATCGCCGCTTTCACCTCGGCACTGCGCTCTACACCGAGACCGCTGGCGAACAAATCAAACTTTTGGCTCAATTCTTCAGCGCTGAGGGCTGTTTCGGGATCCCCGCGCGCGGCGGTGACCGGACTCACCAATACGCCACCGTTCTTTAGGGTGATGGTCAATCGCGAGAGGATTTCGTCGGGGAATCGGGCCGAGATATCGGCGGCTTCGACGATTTCGATACGGCGGCTCAATGCCAGAATATCTTCGGCAAAAATCGCCGCCCCGGTGACCTCTTGCGGGCCGACCTTGCCGCGGACAATCAGTGCGGCCAGCGGAAAGGCGAGGGCGTACTGCGCCTGATCGGCATCACTCGGCGTATGCCCTTGCAAACACATCGACTCGTAGAACGTTTCCACCCGAACGCTTTCAATCGAGTCGGCATCGAGTGGCGGATTTTCCCGCTGCAGTTCGAGCATGGCGGTCAGCGCCGGTTGTGCCCAGCGGCAAACTGGCCAGGGTTTGAAGTACTGACTGTCGATCTCCCAGCGCGTACCGATGTCGCGCCAGTATTCAGCGACGGTGACGTCTTCAACCGTTTCTGCCGGCGCGCCGGTGATGCCTTCCCGGGCCATGAACAGCGCGTTCAAACCCGCAAATGCGCCTGCACCGTGGGCATCGCGCAGCATCGTCGGCGCTTGCACCACGCGCATCATCGGGCAGCGTGCGCTGAAGTACTCGGCGATGCCCAAGGCATGGCGAAATGTCGGTTCATCGAAGTCCAACAAGCGCGCCCCAGCGCAGACCACACCCAGCGCCGAAAACCCACCTGAGGCGTGATACGTCGGCGAGGTCGCCATCAAGGCAGAACCGGCCCGCAGCGCCGTTTCATAACCGATGCACAGAGCGGTGAGCAGGTCGTGGCCGCTGACTGAGTGGCCTTGATAATGCAGCGCATCGGCGAGGGCGAGCACGGCGGGAACCACGGTGGCACCGGCGTGACCCTTGGATTTGAAGTGGCCTTCGTGGGCGTCGAGGCTGTCAGCGCTGAACCCTCCGGCCCAGGCTGCGCCGAGCACGTTGACACGCTGACCGGCAAAGATCAGGCGACTGCTGTAAGCGCCCGCCGGGTAATGCCGTTCGGCAAAACGTCGCATTGCGCTGCTGGTGTCATTGCTGGCCGCACCGGCCATGACGCCGACGATATCCAGCAGACTGTCCTGCACAATTGCGCGGGTCTTGAGCGGGGCATCGAGGAAATCAAAGTCGCGACAGAATTCGAAGAGTGACATTCAACAATCCCTTCCTGTGAGTTGACCCGAACCGATCATGGCCGGCGCGGCTCAACAATGAGCCACGGGGAGGGTGCCGCTCTAGCAACATTTTCGTTGGGCTATTGATAACCAAATCGCCCGAGGCTTGTGCAGGCTGGATTAACGGCGGGGAA
This sequence comes from Pseudomonas sp. CH61, assembly GCF_059429415.1. Lineage (NCBI taxonomy): Bacteria > Pseudomonadati > Pseudomonadota > Gammaproteobacteria > Pseudomonadales > Pseudomonadaceae > Pseudomonas > Pseudomonas sp. CH61. The sequence goes on from NZ_CM182098.1 coordinate 2,471,867, forward strand.
ACTTCGCCAGAATCCATTCGCGAAAACGCCGCAGCTCGTCTTCGTTTTCGGAGCTTTCGCGACAGCTCAGGTAGTGCCAGCTGTTGCGCAATTGCACCTGTTGCTCGATCGGTCGCACCAGCAGACCTTGCTGCACCAATCCCGTGACCAAGTGATTCCAGCCCAACGCAATGCCCTGATGGGTCAGGACCATGCTGATGAGCAGGTTGTAGTCGTTGGCGTTGAAGATCTGCGGGCTGTTGGCCGGACGGTCATCGATATCGATGGCCTGAAACGCCAGCCACACGCCCCAGTCGACATGCTCGGCGACCTGCGAGCGGCCGTAGGGGCTCAGGTTGAGCAGGGCCGAATCGCGCACGCCTTCGATCGTCGAAATCTCTGGGTGCTTCTCCAGATACTGCGGGGTGCACACCGGGTAAATCACGTCGTGGCACAACGGGTAGCTTCTATAACCATCACGGATGCGCGAAATCTTGGTGATGAAGATGTCCGGCTGGACACCGGGTTCCATGGTCAGAAAGTTCTGCGTGGTGATCAGGTTGAGTTCGATGTCCGGGCACTGCGCGAAGAACTCTTGCAGATGATTCGACAGCCACAGTGCGGAAAAGGCCGGCGAGCAACAGACGGTGAGGACCTTCTTGGTCGACTGGCTGCTGCGGATGCGTTCGGCGGCCTGCGCGATGTTGACGAACGACAGTTGCGCGGCATCGAAGAACACCGCGCCGGCGGCCGTCAGTTCCACCGCCCGGCCGACGCGGGTAAACAGTTGTGCGCCCAGGTAGCTTTCCAGCTCTCGGATCTGCCGGCTGATGGCGGCTTGCGAAACGCACAACGCCTCGGCCGCACGGGTAAAGCTTTCGTATTTGGCGGCGGCCACAAATGCCTTCACAGCCCTCAAGGACGGCATTTTCAGCAGGATGGTGTCAGGGTCGACATGCTTGCTCATTCGTACACTCTCCTAACGATACAGCTCCCCAACGAAGCGCGAGGAGGGTAACGGAACCGTGCGGGGAGGGCTACGCGAGCGTCGCTGTGGGGATAGACCCGGTCGCTCATGGTGCTGACGCGGCACTCGGCAATGGCTGTCGTCGCAACCGATAACCCGACGTTATCGAATTGCCCCTGTAAATGTAGTTGGATTAAGCGGGGTGATGCTAATAGATTTGAAACATCCCTTTTTCCTGGGACCTCAAAAATAATAAAAGGAAGCCCGTCGTGAAGACATCTATTCATTACCGCTGCCGCTTACAATTATTTTTGCTCGTTTGCCTGTCGCTTAATGCGAAAGATGCACGATGCGAAGGAGGCAAGGTATGACAAGTTCCGACGAGATCATTTGCGTAAAGAATGTTTTCAAAGTCTTCGGTACGCAGCCAGCACTTGCCATGAAAATGGTTAAAGAAGGCGCATCAAAAGCTGAAGTGTTCAAAAAGACCGGTCAGGCGATTGGTGTTTTTGATGCCAACTTCTCGGTTCGCCGTGGTGAGATTTTCGTCATCATGGGTTTGTCCGGTTCGGGCAAATCGACCATGGTCCGATTGTTTAACCGGCTGATCGAACCGACCTCCGGGCAGATCTTTCTCAATGGCAAGGAAATCACCGGCCTGGGCGACAAGGACTTGTTACAGGTTCGCCGCAAAGACATGGGCATGGTCTTCCAGTCGTTTGCCTTGATGCCGCACATGAGTGTCATCGACAACGTCAGCTTCGGCCTGGAAATCAGCGGTGTCAGCGAAAAAGAACGCTATTGCCGCGCGATGGGCGCACTGGAGCAGGTCGGGCTTTCGGGGCAGGAGCTGAGCTTTCCTCACCAACTCTCCGGCGGCATGCAACAACGTGTCGGCCTGGCCCGCGCGCTGGCCAACGATCCCGCCATTCTGCTGATGGACGAAGCCTTCTCGGCACTCGATCCGATGATTCGCAGCGAAATGCAGGGCGAACTGATCAAGCTGCAGGCCGAGCAGGACCGCACGATCATTTTCATCTCCCACGATATAGAAGAAGCGGTTCGCATCGGTCACCGCATTGCGATCATGGAAGGCGGGCGGGTGGTGCAAATCGGCACGCCGCGTGAACTTCTGTGCAACCCGGTGAATAAATATGTTCGCGATTTCTTTAATGGCTTCGACACCAGTCGCATTCTGAAAGCGGGCGATATCGCGCAACAGGATGGCAATGTCGCTTATATACCGGGCGGGCAAACGCCGATTAAAGCGGAAGCGTCTCTTCGCGACATCTTTCATCTGGTTGCGGCCTCGGCAACTCCCATGCCGGTGGTGGATGAAGTTGGGCTTTATAAAGGCTCGATTTCGCAAGGCCATCTTCTGAGTTGTCTGTGTAACAGCTGAACTGCGAATAATCAGCATTGATATGCCGTTTCTGAGTGCGAGGTAGCATCATGTCAGACTTCAACTTTTTAGATCCCTTTCAAAGTCTCAATATTCCTTTGGGATCCTGGGTGGAAACCGCCCTTAAATACCTGGTGCATAACTTCAGGGAAGTGTTTCGCTCGATCCGCTGGCCGGTCGATCAAGTGCTCGACGGTGTGCAGTGGGGACTGCTGTCGGTTCCGCCGACGGTGTTCATCATCATCGCCGGACTGATCAGTTGGCAGATTGGCGGCAAACGCATCGCCATTTTCAGCGTCGTCACCCTCACCGGGCTTGGACTGATCGGTGTGTGGAGCGATGCGATGGTCACGCTGGCCCTGGTGCTGACATCGCTGTTGTTCTGCGCAGTGATCGGCATACCGCTGGGCATCCTGTGTGCACGCAGTGATCGCACGGAAATGATCATCCGTCCGGTACTGGATGCCATGCAAACACTGCCCGCGTTCGTCTATCTGGTGCCGGTGGTGATGCTCTTTGGTATCGGCAACGTCCCCGGTGTGATCGTCACCATCATCTTTTCCGTCGCGCCGCTGGTGCGGCTGACCAACCTTGGTATTCGCCAAGTCCCTGCAGACAAGGTCGAAGCTGCCCGCGCGTTCGGCTGCACGGCTACGCAAATGCTGATGAAAGTGCAGTTGCCGTTGGCGGCGCCAACGATGATGGCCGGCCTCAACCAGACATTGATGTTGTCGCTGTCGATGGTGGTCGTCGCTTCGATGATCTCGGTGGGCGGTCTGGGCTTGATGGTGTTGAGCGGCATCGGCCGCCTCGACATGGGCCTGGCTAGCGTCGGCGGCGCGGGGCTGGTGCTGCTCGCGGTATTCCTTGACCGACTGACCCAGGCAATGGGTGAGCGCAGCAGCGACCTGGCTAGCGGTCAGCGCTGGTATGAAAGCGGCCCGGTGGGGCTGGTGATGAAACTGAAGAAAAAGAAGAACGTTGCACGTCCAGTGACGAATTGAGTTGGCCTGCTCACCCCATTAAAAACTCCAAGCGTGGTGAAACATGAAACTGACAAATCTCAAGAAAAGCGTGGTTGCGAGCCTCGTGGCTTCAGTGTTTGGCACCTTGTTGTGCTCGGCGGTCTACGCGGCCGATGCCAACAAACCCGGTGCCGGCGTTTCGATTACGCCGATTTTCCCGACCATTGCTGAAGAACGCTTTCGTGGTGAGGTGGTGATCGCCGGCCTTAAGGAGTTGGGCTACGACGTCAAACAGCCGAAAGAGGTCGACTACCCGGCGATGTTTCTCGCGCTGTCTTACGGCGATGCGGACTTCACCGTGCATGAATGGGAACACCTGCACCAAGCGTTTTATGAGAAAGCCGGCGGCGATGACGTGATGGTCAAAGTCGGGCAAGTCATGAAAGGCGTGCTCCAGGGCTACATGATCGACAAGAAAACTGCCGACGCTTATCAGATCAAGGATCTGTCGGACCTGAAGAAACCCGAAATCGCCAAACTCTTCGACAGCAACGGTGACGGCAAGGCTGACCTGACAGGCTGCAACCCGGGTTGGGGCTGCGAGATCATGGTCGAACACCACATGAAAGCCTATGGCTTGGGCCCAACGGTGGTCGACAACCGCGGTTCGTACTTCGCGTTGATGGCAGACACCATTGCGCGCTTCCAGCAAGGCAAACCCGTGCTGTTTTTCACTTGGGTTCCGCAGTGGATTGCCAGTGTATTGGTGGAAGGGCGTGACGTGGTCTGGTTGCCGGTGCCGTTCACCTCGCTGCCGGATGGCAAGGAAAGCAAGGACACCTTCCATGACGGCAAGAACCTCGGTTTCCCGGTGGACACGATCAATGCCGTCATGAACAAAGAGTTCGCCGAGAAGAACCCGGTGGCGCGCAAGTTCCTCTCTGAAGTCAGCATCCCGACGGCCGCTGAAAGTGCGCAAAACCTGCGCATGCAGAACGGTGAAAAGTCGCTGGCTGACATCAAGCGCCACGCTGCGGAATGGATCAAGGCCAACCAGCAAGCCTATGACGGCTGGTTGAGTGATGCCCGGGCGGCAGCGAAGTAATCGGTTCGACCACGGTTTGGCGGCGGGCTGTGCCAGTCGCCAAGCCAAAAGGTTGTCGTTTCAAGTGAAGGCGAGCGGGTGACGCAAGATGGAAACGTTCCAGAGTCCGTTGAAGCAACAGAACATCGGCTTTCGCCCATCCACCGTGATGTCGGGTCATGAACATGTCGTGCGGGTGGCGTTCATCCTGCTCGATCATTTTTCGTTGACGACCCTTTCAACGACGATGGATGCCCTGGCCACCGGAAACCTGATCAATGGCGAAACGATTTACAAGGTGTCGACCTACTCACTGCCGGGCGGGCTGGTTGAAAGTGATATCGGCGTGTCGCTGGCCTCGCAAAGGCTGGTCGCAGAAGGCTTCAATCATGATGCGGTGATTGTCGTCGGAGGCCAGCGTGTGAGGCTTGCCACGCAGCCAGTGCTGCGCCGAGTGCTCAAGAAGTCGGCGAGCAAAGGGATTGTCGCCGGTTGCTGGAATGCCGCGTTTTATCTGGCCGATGCCGGTTTGCTCGAGGCTCAGGAGTTCGCCTGCCACAGCGACAGTTGCGGTCTGCTCCATGAATATTTCCCGCAGTTGAAGGTATCGACTCGCGAGTTTATTTGCACACAGCGCCGAGCCACTTGCGCCAACGCTCATTCGGCGCTGGATATGACCCTGGCAATCATGCAGGAACTGGGCGCGCGCAACGATGCGGCACTGGTCGATGAAATAAAACGGGTTCACCAGTCTGGACATCTTCAACCGAAGACTGCCGACAGCCTTCGCTGTTCAGCGATTTCCAAGCCTTTGAACATCGCGCTCGACTTGATGGAAAAGAACATTGAGGAACCGTTGGAAATCGACGTAATCGCCAGCCAGGTCGGCGTGTCACGCCGGCAACTGGAAAGACGGTTTGCCCGCTATCTGAATGCGGCACCGAATCGCTACTACCTGGAACTGCGTTTGACTCGGGCCCGGCAATTGATTGTGCAGAGTGATCGCTCGTTGACGGATGTCGCTCTGGCCACCGGGTTTGTCAGCTATCCGCACTTCTATAAACGCTTCAAGGACCTGTTCGGCTTACCGCCCATGACCTTCAGGGATTATTACTACGCCAACGACTATGCCAGCAGCGGCCGTTATGCCGTGGCGGCCGGTTTTTAAAACAAACAGTCAATCGTCACTGTTTGCGCAAGTGCCAGTTTTGCAAGTTTCCGGATCAACGCCACTGCGTGCGTTTGCTTTGTGCCGCGTGCGTTTTGCAACTTCAACGATTAACGGTTCAACACTATGAAAGTCAGTTCATTACCCGCCGATGATGATAGTTGTGGCTGGTTTCATTTGAGCAAGCCACGCAGTCCCGAGCCGGCGCACCGTGGGCACCGTTCCGCTCGCTGGGTGATCATCGGTGCCGGCTTCACGGGACTGGCGTGCGCGCGGCAACTGGCGTTGAATTTTCCCGATGACGAAGTGGTGCTCATCGAAGCGCAGGAAGTCGGGCTGGGGCCATCGGGGCGCAATGCCGGTTTTGCCATTGATCTTCCCCATGACATTGGCGCTGAGGATTACATCGGTGACATCGCGCTTGCCCGGACCAGTTTGAAACTCAATCTGGCCGGCCAATCGATACTTCGCGAGCTGGTCGATCAATACCGCATCGACTGCCAGATGAAAGCCTGCGGCAAATATCAGGCAGCGGTAGAAAACCGTGGGATCGCCGTACTCGATGCCTATCGCCGGGGCCTGGAAAAACTCGATCAGCCTTTTCAAATGATTGATGGCGATGAGTTGCCGGAACATCTGGGCACGCGGTTTTACCGCAAGGCGTTGTTCACGCCGGGCGCAGTGTTATTGCAACCGTCCGGACTGGTGAAAGGCCTCGCCGACAACCTGCCATCGAACGTCACGCTGTATGAGCGCACCCCGATTCTGGAAGTGGAATACGGCGCCAAGACGATCCTCAAACACGCTCACGGCAGCATCACCGCCGACAAGCTGATTCTGGCGAACAACTCGTTCGGCATGCGCTTCGGTTTCCTGCAAGGGCGCATGTTGCCGATCTACACCTACGCCAGCATCACGCGGCCACTGACCGAAGAAGAACAGGCACGGCTGGGCGGCAAACCGTTCTGGGGCGCGATTCCGGCGGATCCGTTCGGCACCACGGTGCGCCGCACCCCGGATAACCGCCTGCTGATCCGCAACAGTTTCACCTTCAACCCGGATGGCCGCAGCAACAGCAAATACAACGAACGTTTCGTGCGTCGGCACAAGGCTTCATTCGATCAGCGGTTCCCGATGTTGCCGGACGTGACGTTCGAATACACCTGGGGCGGCGCCTTGGCCATGTCGCGCAACCACAACGGCTTCTTCGGTGAACTGGCGCCCAACGTTTATGGCGCGCTCGGATGCAACGGTCTGGGCGTCACGCGCGGAACCGTCACCGGCAAGTTGCTCGCGGACTGGCTGGCGGGGCAGCGTGACCCGCTGATTGATTTCTTGTTGCAGGCGCCGGGGCCCAACAGCAACCCGCCAGAACCGTTTCTTTCGCTTGGGGTGAACATGAACCTCAAGTGGGGGCAGTACCGCGCCGGGAGAGAAAGCTGAGGCTCCGTTGACTAGTCGCTGAAACCTCGTCGCTCTGCTGCCGTCCTGAAGGCTTGCGCCGCCAATAACCACAGTTTGCCCGGCATGCCGTCGGGTGTACGGATTGAACATTGAACCACTGGAGAAAACGCTATGAACTTTGACGGAATCTTTACCCCTGCCATTACCCCGTTGTCCGCTGATGGCCAGATCGATTATTCGGCGTTCTCCGACGTGCTCGAATATCTGATCGAGTCCAAGGTTCACGGCATCGTTATTGGCGGCTCCACCGGCGAGTATTACGCGCACACCGCCGAGGAGCGCGTGGCCGTGGCCGAGCGGGCCAAAGAGGTGATCCGCGGACGTTTGCCACTGGTCATCGGCACCGGCGGCATTCGTACCGAAGACTCGGTGTACTTCGCCGAAAAGGCCAAGTCACTCGAAGCGGACGCCATCCTCGTCGGTTCGCCACCGTATGCGTTGCCGACGCAGAAGGAAATTGCCGCCCATGTGTTCGCCGTGGACAAGGCGGCCGGGCTGCCGATCATGCTTTACAACTATCCGTCGCGAATGGGCGTGGCGATGGGCGACGAGTTTTTCGAAGCCATCGCTGGCTGCAAGAACATCGCCGCGATCAAGGAAAGTTCGGGCGAGATGAGTCGCCTGCACCGCCTGGCTCACGCTCATCCGTCGATCCAGTTGTCCTGTGGCTGGGATGATCAGGCGCTGGAGTTCTTCGCCTGGGGCGCGCGCAGCTGGGTTTGCGCCGGCTCGAACTTCATCCCGCGTGAACACATCGCGCTTTACGAAGCCTGCGTGCTCGAAAAGAACTTCGATAAAGGCCGGCGGATCATGTCGGCGATGCTGCCGTTGATGGATTTCCTCGAGAGCGGCAAGTTCGTGCAGTCGATCAAACATGGCAGCGAGCTCAGCGGCCTGCGTGCTGGCGGGGTCCGTGCGCCACTGCAAGCGCTGGAGCCTTCCGAGAAGCAGACGCTGGAAGACGTGATCAAAGCCCTGCAGAAAAACGTCGCGCGTATCGTCGAGGAGGTTTGAAATGGCAGACCTGCTGAGTCAAGAGCAATACCGTGAACTGGCTGCGAAGCTCGAGTTTCGCAATCAAGCGTTCATCAACGGCCAGTTTTGCTCGTCGCGTTCAGGCAAGACATTCACCACGACCAACCCGGCTACCGACCAGGTGCTGACTGAGGTTGCCGCGTGCAACGCCGATGATGTCGACGAGGCCGTAGCGGCGGCGAAGGAAGCCTTCGACGACGCACGCTGGCATTCACTGGCGCCGTCCGCACGCAAATCGGTATTGCAGCGCTTTGCCCAATTGCTGGAAGACAACGCCCATGAACTGGCAGTGCTGGAAAGCCTGGACAGTGGCAAGCCGATTCGTGAATGCCAGAACATCGACGTGCCGGAGACGATTCATACGTTGCGTTGGCATGCCGAGCTGATCGACAAGATCTACGACGCCACGGCGCCGGTCGGCTCGGGTGCGGTGACCATGGTCGTGCGCGAACCGATCGGCGTTGTCGGCCTGGTGTTGCCATGGAACTTTCCGCTGCTGATGCTCGCCTGGAAAATCGGTCCGTCGCTGGCTGCAGGCTGTTCGATCGTGGTCAAACCGGCCAAGGAAACCACCTTGAGCACTTTACGCGTCGCCGAACTGGCGCATCAGGCGGGGATTCCCGCCGGCGTGTTCAACGTCGTGCCTGGGGGCGGGAAAGAGGCGGGCGAGCCACTGGGCCGTCACCCGGATGTGGCCATGGTCAGCTTCACCGGTTCAACTGACACCGGGCGACTGTTCCTCAAGTATTCCAGCGAATCGAACCTGAAACGCATCGTGCTGGAATGTGGCGGCAAGAACCCTGCTGTGGTGATGAATGATGTCGAAGACATCGACCTTGTGGCCCAGCATGTGGTGAATGGCGCGTTCTGGAACATGGGTGAAAACTGCTCGGCCTCATCGCGGCTGATCGTCCACGCCGACGTCAAGGAAGAACTGTTGCAGCGTGTGCAGGTTCATTTGGGTGACTGGAAAATGGGCGATCCACTGGATCCTGAGAACCGCCTGGGTTCGATGATCAGCAAGGCGCATTTCGATAAGGTGCGCTCGTACCTTGACGTGGCCCGCGACGAAAACCTGCGCGTGCTGGTGGGTGGCAAGACACGCAACGAGATTTTCGTCGAACCCACTATCGTTGACGGTGTGAGTCGCGATAGCCGTTTGTTCCAGGAAGAGATCTTCGGCCCGGTACTGAGCGTCACCACGTTCCAGACCGTTGACGAAGCCATTGCGCTGGCCAACGACACGGCCTACGGCCTGGCGGCATCGGCTTACACCGGCAACCTGCGCCACGCCCTGAAACTCTCACGCGGGATTCGCGCCGGGATCGTCACGGTGAACTGCTTCGGTGAGGGCGACGCCTCCACGCCTTTTGGCGGCTACAAGGAGTCGGGGTTCGGCGGGCGCGACAAATCGATCTGGGCACACGACCAATACACTGAAATCAAAACCATCTGGATTGATGCTTCCTGATAGTGCTTTGACGGCAGAAGTCGCATCGCCCCGACACTGGATTCAGTGGCGGGGCGAGTTACCCATTCCATGAGCTGATTTTGTTGGTGGCCACGCCAGCAAAAACCAATAGCAGCACAACTCGACCGTGAACAACCGCTGGCGAGAACCCCTCACGCACTGGCTTTAACCTCAGCCTTGACCACTGATTTACGATAGGTCAGCAAAACGATGCCCGTGACCACGATCACCCCGCCGAGAATCTGTCCGTTGCTGAGCATTTGGTCCAGCACAATCCAGCCCATCAGCAGCGTTGCCAATGGCTCGATGTTCATGACCGGCGCATTGCGCGGCATGTCGAGTCGCGGCACGGAAATGAACAGGACGATAAAACCTGTGCCGTACAGCACCACCAGAGTGGCGAGGGCCAGCCATCCGGTCGAGGTGGCGGGAAGGTTCAAGCCGCCGGGAAGGGCGCCCGTCAGCCCTGCCAGGTTGACGCTGCTGAACACGATGAAAATGGTCAGCAGACTGCGCACCGAGCCACGTACCTGAGACAACTTGTGGTCGGTGATCCACAGCGCGCAGGCGAACACGCTGGCGGCGCAGAACGCGAGCGCGACGCCCGTCAGCCATTGCGCACTGACGTCTGTCGTGGTCGAGAGACGCCCGGGGACGTCCAGCACAAACACCAGGCCCAATAGAATCAACCCCATTAACGTCGCAGTGCGTGCGCTTGGTCGCGGGCCACCCAGCGCCCAGGTGAGCAATGCCAGCAGAATAGGGAATACGTTCGCCACCAGCAGGGCCAGCGCCACCGGCACCCGTGCGACAGCGGAGTAAAGGCACAGACTCTGCGCAGTGATCAGCAGGCCCAGCAACAGTTGCCAGCGCCAGGCACCGGCCGGCAAGCGAAGGCTTTGTCTTTGCCACAGCACCAGGATGGCGAGCACCAGCAAGGTCCCGCCGGAACGCATCAGAATCGCCAGCAGCACACCCGCACCATCATCAAAGGCAACTCGCGCCGCCACATGATTGCCGGCAAACGCACAGCCCATGCACAACAGAATGATCACAGCCAGATAACGGGGGTAGGGCGGCGGTACGGTTTGCGTAGCGGTAGGGCGAGGCATGGCAGATCTCAGGATTGTTAGCCGTTCGAACGACTTGGTTTTTATTTGGTTGTCGTACAACTAGCCCGTTTTATCGCATTCAGCGACGTCGGGCAATAGACATGAAAGCGCACAGCTACGCATATTCTCTGCGTTAAGGTGGATTTTTACGTATTTGATTAAGCGTAGAGATCGTATGACTTAATAGGGCAGGGGCGTATCGGCCCCTGCTTCCAGGGATTTACACATTCATGACAGGCGGGTGGTCTGATTCTGCTCAAGCATGAAATGGATAATCGATATAGCCCCGCTGATCCCCACCGAAAAAGCTGCTCGGATCCGGCGCGTTGAGCGCCAGGCCATCATGCAGCCGACGCGGCAAGTCCGGGTTGGCCAGGAACGGCCGGCCAAACGCAATGATGTCGGCACGATCAGCAATCAGCGCCTGTTCGGCAGATTGCGCATCGTAGCCGCCCGCCAGAATCAGCACGCCGTTCCACGTCTTGCGCAACTGGGCAATGATCGCGTCCCAGCGCGGGTCGAAGTTCTCGTCTTTGACTGTGCCGACCATCGCCGGCTCGACCAGGTGCAGATAGGCCAGGTTCCATTGGTTGAGCGCCTCGACCAAGTGGCCGAAGGTCGCCTCCGGGGTGTCATCGCCCATGCCCATGAAGCGCCCCATCGGCGTCAGGCGTACGCCGACCCGTTCGGCGCCGACTTCTTCAGCCACGGCCGCAACCACTTCCAGCAGAAACCGCGCGCGATTCTCCACGCTGCCGCCATAGGCATCGTCACGCTGATTGCTGTTGCTGTTAAGAAACTGATCGAGCAGGTAACCGTTGCCGGCATGAATCTCTACACCGTCCATGCCTGCCTGCAATGCGTTGCGCGCAGCCACGCGGTAGTCCTCGACGATGCCGGCGATTTCCGCGGTTTCCAGCGCACGCGGCACCGGCACATCACCCCAGACGCCGTTACCGTTTTCATCGACGATAAACGTCTTGCCCGGTACCGGCAGCGCGCTGGGCGCAACCGGCAGGCCGGCATCGGGTTGAAAGCTGGGATGGGAAACCCGACCGACGTGCCACAGCTGCATAAAGATCAAGCCGCCGGCCTCATGCACCGCCGCGCTGACGTCACGCCACGCCTCAACTTGCTCTGGGCTGTAGATGCCCGGCGTCCAGGCGTAACCCTGAGCCTGCCGGGAGATTTGCGTGGCCTCGGTGATGATCAGCGCGGCACTGGCCCGCTGGCGGTAGTACTCGGCGTTCATCGGCGTCGGCACATCGCCCGGCTGGCCGGCGCGTGAACGCGTCAACGGCGCCATCGCCACGCGGTGGGCGAGGGTGTAAGGACCGAGTGCGAGGGGTTGGAACAGACGACGAGTCATGGGTAGCTCCAGATTTCAATAGAAGGAATTCAAGCGCGGCAGCGGTGCCGCAAACCAGTGCCGCTAACTTAACCGCGCTCAGCGGAGCTGATAATCAGTGACCGGCGCTACGCTGTTTTGCGCACGGCGCAATGGCGCCCGTGCTCATCAACGATGAACACGGGCGTGACTCAGGCGGGTGGGTTGGAACGGGTCAGCGGCAGGTTCAGCCAGCGCCGGCCGGTGGCGTTGGCGACGGCGTTGCCAAGGGCGGCGGCCATCGGCCCCTGAACGATTTCAGCGGCACCGAGGAAGGGTTCTCCCGGCTGGTCGAGCACATGCACATCGACTTTTTTTGGCAGTTGGGTGAAACGCAGAATCGGATAACCGCTCCAGTCGTAACTGCGAATGCCCCCCGCGTCGTAGGCGACTTTTTCGTACAGGGTCCAGCTCGCGGACTGCACGATGCCGCCCTCGACCTGATTGCGCAGGCCATCGGGGCTGACGATCTGGCCGACATCCACCGCCGTCACTACGTGATCGATGCGGATCTCGCCGGTCTGCGGATGCACCCGAAGTTTTACCGCGATGGCGCAGTAACCCATGATGTTTTTGTAGCGGGCAAAGGCGAAACCGATACCGGCGCCGGGCTCGCTGCTTTTTTGCGGCCAACCGATTTCATCACGCACACGTTCTACCACCGCGCGAGCACGCGGGTCGCTGAGATGGGCCAGACGCAACGCGACCGCGTCGAGGCCGGCCCTGATCGCCAGCTCGTCGATACTCGCCTCGATGGCGAAGATGTTGATGTGCGCACCCAGCGAACGCATGGCCGAGGTGCGAAAGGGCATTTCGGTGACGAAGGTCATGTTGATGCGCGTCGAGTTCAACTCGTACAGCGGCACCGCATTGCGATCACCATCGCCTTCGGGCTGGGCGATCGGCACGGAGGGCGCCGAGGCGAAGGGCCGCGCGAGCAAGCGTGCCGGCAGCAGACGCCCGGCATTGACGATGCGTTCGTTGTGCGGCGTGGTCCAGAGTTCGTAGGCCCAATCCTGCAAACGACCTTGGCTGAGGCCGGCGTCAACTTCGGTGACCATCGCCGAGCTATATGGCTCCCAAAGATTTTCCTGTTCGCGCATCCATTGCACGCGCACCGGCGTCCCGGGCACGCGCAGGGCAATCAATGCCGCATCGGCGGCGGCATCATCGGCGCCGTTGTGCCCGTAACACCCTGAGCCTTCGGTATGAATACAGCGCACCCGCTCAGGTGGCAGGCCGAGCATTTCGGCAATGCCAGCGCGCAGCGGGTAAACGCCTTGGGTGTGGGTCCAGACGGTGAGCGTGCCGTCCTTGAACCAGGCCACCGCACAGGACGGGCCGATCGAGCCATGCATCAAATACTGCTTGGTGATCCGCGCCTGAAAACGCGTGTCGGCCGCGCCACTCGGCGTGCCGCTGTGGCTGATCGGATAGCGCCGTGAGGGCAGGCGTTTGAGCAGGTCATGAATCTCGCTCGCCTCGGGAATCGCTTCGCCCTCGCTCCATTGCATCACCTCGTTGGCACGGCGCATGGCTTTGATCGCTTGCCACTCATCACGGGCGACCACCGCCAGATAGTTGCCGTCGCGGATCACCTTGACCACCCCAGCCAGCGCTTCGATGGACGCCGCATCGAATGCTTGCAACGTGCAGCCCGGACGGGGCGGGCGGATCACCCGCGCATGCAACATGCCCGGCAGGCGCATGTCCTGGACGAATGCTGCGCCACCGCTGACCTTCGCCGGAATGTCGAGGCGCGGCAACGAATGGCCGATCAGTTTGAAGTCAGCGGCGGCCATCGCCGGTGACTGCGCCTTGGCATATTTGTGCACATAGACATGCTTGACCGCGTCGGCATAACTCATCCGCTGAGCGGTCGGGCCTTCGATCACACCGTTGCGGGTGCTGAGCAGCGCCGCATCAACCTGCCAACTACGCGCGGCGGCATCGACGAGCATTTCGCGTACCTGCGCGGCGGCGTTGAACAACGCGGTGCCGCTGTCGAAAATGCTGTGGCTACCGGCGGTGTAGCCTTCGTTGGGCGTGAGCGCGGTGTCGGCAGTGAGCAGGTTGATGGAGGTGGCCGGCACCTGCAAACGCTCGGCGGCGATTTGCAGCAGCGCGGTTTTTACCCCGGTACCCAATTCGACCTTGCCGGTGTAGACGGTAATGCCGTCGGCGCCGATGCGGATCCAGGCGTCGAGAAACGGGTTGGTGCGCAGGCTTCCGGGCAGGTCGGGCGCGAGGACCACGGTGCCGAGCGTATCGACTTCCGTATCCGCCAACACACGTCGCGCGACCGGCATCAGGGTGAACGCCATCAGCAACGCACCACCACGCAGGAAGGCGCGTCGGCTCGGATTCAGTTCATTCGACTCGCTCATGTCAGGCTCCCGTTGTGCCCGGCCACCTGTTTGATCGCCTCGATGATCCGCAAGTGCGTACCGCAGCGGCACAGGTTGCCGGCCATGTGCTCGCGAATGGTCGCCTCATCCGGGTGGCGATTACGCTCAAGCAACGCTTGCGCGCGCATCAGCATGCCGGCGATGCAGTAGCCGCATTGCGCAGCCTGTTTCTCGATGAACGCCGCTTGCAGAGGGCCAGGTTGTTTCGCGCTGCCGAGGCTTTCCACGGTGCGGATTTTTTTGCCTTCGAGGCCGGCGCAGGGCGTCAGGCAGGCGAACACCGGTCGATCATCGACGATCACCGTGCAGGCGCCGCATTGGCCGAGACCGCAGCCGTATTTGGCGCCGTTGAGGTTCAAGTGATTGCGCAGCGCATACAGCAGCGGCATGTCCGGCTCCAGCTCAAGCGCTTGTGCGGCTCCGTTGACGTTGAGGGTGATCTGGCTCATTTCGTCTCCTGACGTAACGCTTCAATAGTGGAAGAGAGGTCGGCCCACGGCTGATCGGGCCTGGCTTGCTGACGCAGATACGCGGCCAGTGCGCCGAGCTGCACGTTGTCCAGGCTGGCGGCGAATGGAGGCATGACCGGGCCGGGCGATCCGGGTGTGGCGGGCAAGCCTTCGAGCACGGTTTTGAGGAAGTTGCGCGAACTGGCCGCTTGCAGCGCCGAGGTGATTTGCAACCCCGGGCGACCATCGATGGTGCGCATCGGCGCCGCCGGGCCATGGCAGCCGGCGCAGGCGCTGCTGAAGAGCAGGGCGCCGGTCGAGTGGTCTGCCGCTTCACTGGCAGGCGTCTTCGGTGGCGTCTCTGTCACCGAAGGCGGGTTTTCCAGACTGAGCAGGTATTCGGCAATCGCCTCGGCTTCACTGGCCGGCAAGCGGGCCAGACTCAAGCTGACCGGACGCATAGGGCCGGCGGGTGTGCCGTGGCCATCGACGATCTCGGCGCGCAGATAGCCGACCAGTTGCTCGCGACTCCGCGGGTTGCCGCGCTGGCCCATGCCGACCAGCGCGGGCGCTTGCCAGCCATCGACGCTGCCGCCCTGCAGATATTCCGAGGATTTTTCCGCGCCGATCAGGTTCAGCGGCGAATGGCAGCCGGCGCAGTGCCCCGGGCCGTCGACCAGATAACGCCCGCGATTCCACGCCTCGCTGCGCTGTGCCAGCGGCGTCAATGGCTCACCGTGTAGAAACAGCAAGTTCCAGAACGACACCAACGGACGAATATTCATCGGAAAATTCATCCGGTTCAGCTCGGCCGGCGCGTGCACGGCAGGGCCGCTCATCAAGTAGGCATAAGCGTCGGCGATGTCTGCTGCACTCATGCGCCGGTAGTGCACGTAGGGGAACGCCGGATAAAGAAAGTGACCATCGCGAGCAATGCCCTGACGCATCGCCCGCTCAAAGGCTGGCAGTGACCATTGGCCGATACCGGTTTCTACGTCCGGGGTGATGTTGGTGCTGTACAGCGTGCCGAACGGCGTTACCAGCGGCAGCCCGCCGGCCAGATGTTCGCCACCGGGACGGGTATGGCAGACCGCGCAATCGCCGGCCTCGACTACCCGCGCCCCGCGCTGCAACTGCGCAGTATCGAACAGCGTCGGGCGCTCGATCGGCGCAATTGCCGGGCGCCACATCAGCCAAACGGCGCCGATCAGACCGAGCACGGCGACGACTGCCACGCTGACCCATAGCGTTCTGGACTTCAGTAAAGAGCTGTTCATGGGACGGAGAAAAACGCGGCAGGCAATGGCAGAACGGATGGGATACGGGTCATGACAACGCTCCTTGTAACAGCCGGGGAAGGGCGCCGCTGGGGACGACGGCGCCAGAGGCCAAAGCGTAGAGAAACCACCAGCGCCGGAGAATCAGCGGCGCACGCAACAGCGCGTTGCGCGAGAAGCAACGCCTGCGCCGTTGCGCCGGACGCATCACTGCGTTGCCCACCGCGTGGATTCTGCGCATCGCCACAGGGCCGTAGCCTTGGCCGCACTTTCCTGAACTCAATGAGGTGTCATCATGCTCACGGGCAATCCGGCCGTTGCGGCAAATGCCGAACAGCCAACTTCACTTTCCGGCCTGATGGTCGCGTTCCTGGCATTCTGCTGTGGCGCGGTCGTGGCCAATCTTTATTACGCGCAGCCGATCGTCGAACTGATTGCACCGCAGATCGGTCTGTCCAGCGCCAATGCCAGCCTGATCGTTTCGCTCACGCAGTTTGGTTACGCGCTGGGCCTGTTGCTGTTGGTACCGCTGGCCGACCTGATGGAAAACCGCCGGCTGGTGGTCGGTTTCACCCTGGCGGCGAGCGTCACGCTGTTGTGCGCCGGGCTGACCCATTCGCCGTCACTGTTCCTGGTGTTGTCTTTGCTGATCGGCCTGACGTCCGTGGCTGTGCAGATCCTCGTGCCGCTGGCGGCGCACCTGGCGCCCGAGGCCAGCCGTGGCCGCGTTGTCGGCAATATCATGAGCGGTTTGTTGCTGGGCATTCTGTTGTCACGGCCACTGTCGAGCCTGTTGGTTGAAGTGTTCGGCTGGCGCGGGGTGTTTTACAGCGCAGCGGCCCTGATGGCGGTCATTGCGCTGATCACTGCGGTGGCGCTGCCGCGTCGGTTGCCGACGCATAAAGCTTCGTATGCTGCGCTGATCGGTTCGGTGTTTGCCTTGGCCCGGCGCTATCCGCTGTTGCGTCAGCGCTCGCTGTATCAAGGGCTGCTGTTTGCCAGTTTCAGCCTGTTCTGGACCCTCGCACCAATTGAACTGATGCGTCACCACGGCTTCACTCAGGCCCACGTGGCGATCTTCGCGCTGGTGGGTGCAGTGGGTGCCATTGCAGCACCGATTGCCGGGCGTCTGGCCGATGCCGGGCATGGTCGTCGCGGCACGCTGGTCGCACTGTTGCTGGCACCGGTTTCGCTGTTGATCGCCGCGCTCCCGGGCAGCGGTTATGTCTGGCTGGTGGTGTGCGCGGTGCTGCTGGATTTCGCCGTGCAATTGAACATGGTGCTCGGCCAGCGTGAGGTATACGCCCTCGATCCCCACAGCCGTGCGCGTCTAAACGCGGTGTACATGACCAGTATTTTCGTCGGCGGCGCCGTGGGCTCACTGGTCGCCAGTCCGCTGTACGAGCACTTCGGCTGGAACCTGTCCGCCGTCGCGGTGGCGCTGCTGCCAGCGCTCGCGCTCGGCTTGTTTCTGAGTCGCAAGGCCGATGCCTGAACACCCGGCGAGCGTGTTCAAGCACGGCGGTACAAGACGTCGGGGGAACAGTGATGCACAATCATCCGCGTTCCCTATCGACCGGACCCCGCTTATGGACAAGTTGCTGGCACTGAAGATGTTTGTGGAAACCGTGCGCTGCGGGGGCTATTCCTCGGCAGCGCGCAAACTCGGGATATCAACGTCGTCAGTGACACGGCAAGTCGCGGGGCTGGAACACGAGCTGGGCGCGAGCCTGCTCAATCGCACCACGCGCAACACAAGCGTGACCGTTGCCGGCCAGACCTATTTCGAAAAAGCCGTGGCGATTCTCGACGCGATCGACGAAGCCGATGCTGTTGTCGCCGATCGTGGCGCCGAAGCCCAGGGCCGTCTGCGCATCAGCGTGCCGGTGGAGTTCGGCCGACGCCTGATTGCGCCCCACCTGAGCCGCTTGCTTGAGCGGCATCCGGGTCTGGAGATCAGTCTGTCGCTGAGTGATCAGGTCAGCGACCTGCTCAGCGAGCAGATCGATGTTTCGGTGCGGTTGGGATCGTCGGTGGTCAGTGAAGACATCGTCAGCAAACGCGTAGGGCAGTTCGAACGCTGGGTGGTGGCCAGCCCGGATTATCTGGCGAGTAGCGCGGCGCTTGGTCACCCAAGGGATTTGCTGGAGCATCAATGCCTGCGTTTCGATTACGGCGTCACCCACCAGCACTGGACCTTCCAGAATGAAGACGCGCCCATTCAACTCAACGTCCACGGGCGCCTGCAAAGCAACAACGCCGATATCCTGCGCGAAGCTGCCATCGGTGGCGGCGGGGTGACGCTGCTGGCTGACTGGCTGGTGCGCGACGACGTCGCAGCCGGCCGGTTGACCCGCTTGCTTGAGCAGTACGAGGTCAATCCCGGCAGTGCCAGCACGTGCATCAACGCGTTGTATTTACCCAATCACCGTGGGTCCAGCCGGATCAATGTGTTTATCGATTTCCTGATGGAAATTCTCAGCCCGGCGCCCGCGACCACGCCCGCAGCGTGATGCTTGCGGCTCAACGGCGCCCGGTCCGCGTACTGACATCCACCCAAACCGCCAACACCAGAATGCTGCCCTTGACGATCATCTGCCAGTAACTGTCGACATCGAGCATGGACATGCCGTTGTCCAGACTGGTGATGACCAGCGCGCCGAGGAGGGCACCGTACACCGTGCCGGAGCCGCCGCGCATGGAGGTGCCGCCGATAAAGCACGCGGCGATGGCGTCGAGTTCGCCCATGCTCCCGGCCGAAGGCGAACCGGCGGCGAGGCGCGCGGTATTGACCACGCCGGCGAGGGCGCACATTACGCCCATGACCCCGAAGATCCACAGCTTCACCGCCTGCACATTGATCCCGGACAGGCGCGTCGCTTCCATGTTGCTGCCCACCGCATAAACGCGGCGGCCGAACACGGTCTGACTGGTCACGTAGCTGAACACGCCCAGCAGAATCAGCAGCAGCAAGACCGGCACCGGAATGCCGTCGTAGCTGTTGAGCGTCTGCACGAAAGCGGCGAGCACGGCGCCGATCACCACCACGCGGATGACGTCGCGCACCAACGAATGCGCCGCGAGGCCGTGCAGGGCGCGATTGCGCCGTTGTTTCCAGGTCAGGAATACCGTCAGCGCAAACAGCAGAACGCCAAGGCCAGCGCCGATCGCGTGGGGCAGGTAACCCTGGCCGATGTAAACCAGCTCCGGCGATACCGGCGCAATGGTCGTGCCACCGGTAATCCCCAGCAGAATCCCGCGGAACGCCAACATGCCGCCCAGACCGACGATGAACGAAGGAATGCGCAAGTAAGCCGTCATGTAGCCGTTGGCGAGGCCAATCATCAGGCCACACAGGGCGACCAGACTAAGGTTGGCCAGCAGCGGAATGTGATAGACCACATCAAGAATCGCCGCGAGGCCACCGAGCAGGCCGAGAAATGAACCGACCGATAAATCGATCTCGCCGCTGATGATTACCAGCACCATGCCGCAGGCGAGAATGCCGGTAATCGACATCTGCCTTAGCAGATTGGAAAGGTTGCGCGGGGTCAGAAATCCGCCTTCGGTCTGCCAGCTGAAGAACAGCCAGATCAGCACCACGGCAAACACCAGCGCGAGCATTTTGTAGCGGGTGAACAGTTGTTTGACCTGATTCATTTACGCGGATTTCCGATCATTATTGTTATGGCTGCCGGGCTGGCTGAGGGCGGCGGCGAGCACCTGTTCCTGGGTGAGCTCGTGGTTGACGAAGTCGCCGCGCAACTGGCCTTCGCCGATCACCAGCACGCGGTCGGACACGCCGAGCACTTCGGCCAGCTCCGACGAGACCATGATGATCGACACGCCAGCGGCGGCCAGCGCGCCCATCAACTTGTAAATTTCGTATTTGGCGCCGACATCGACGCCTCGGGTCGGCTCATCGAGAATCAGCACCCGGGGTTTGGCCAAGAGCATCTTGGCCAGCACGGCTTTTTGTTGATTGCCGCCCGACAGGCTGGTGATCGGCAGGAACGGGCTGGCGGTCTTGAGGTGCAGGCGTGAGATTTCCTTATCGATGCTGCCCAGTTCGGCTTCGGCATCGATGCGGGTCAGTTTCGAGTAGTTGTCGAGCACGGCGAGGGTGATGTTCTGGCCGACGCCCAGATCCGGAATGATGCCCTGGCGCTTGCGGTCTTCCGGCACCAGGCACAGGCCGGCACGGATTGATTTGAGCGGCGTGCGCGTGTCGATGGCTTGCCCGTCGAGCCAGACTTCGCCCTCATAGCGGCCGGGGTAAGCGCCGAACAGCGCGGTCACCAGTTCGGTACGGCCGGCGCCGACCAGCCCTGCGATGCCGAGGATTTCGCCGCGTTTGAGCACGAAGGAAATGTCGTCGACCCGTTTGCGCTTGGGGTTGTCGACGTCGTAGCAGGTGATGTGACGGGCCTCGAAAATCACCTCGCCAATGTCGTGTGGTTCGGTGGGATAGAGGTTGCTCATTTCTCGCCCGACCATCTGCGTGATGATCTGCGCAATGTCCATGTCGGCCATGGCGGTGGTGGCGATGTGTTTGCCATCGCGGATCACCGAAATGGTGTCGCACACGGCGGCCACTTCATCGAGTTTGTGTGAGATGTAGACGCAGGCAACGCCCTTGGCTTTGAGGTCGCGGATGATGTCCAGCAACACCTCGATTTCCGAACGGCTCAAGGCTGATGAAGGCTCGTCGAGGATCAGCAGGCGGGCCTTTTTGTTCAGGGCTTTGGCGATCTCCACCAGTTGCTGGTAGCCGCCGCCGTACTGCGAAACCGGCAGCGATACGTTCATGTCGGGGACTTTCAGTTCGCGCATCAGGGCTTCGGCGCGGTGGATCATCGCCGGGTAATTCATGCGTCCGCCGGGCAGCGTCAGTTCATGGCCCATGAAAATGTTTTCGGCCACCGACAGGTCGGGCACCAGCGTCAGTTCCTGGTGAATGATGACGATACCGGCGGCTTCCGTTTCACTGATCGATTGCGCCCTGAGCGGCTGACCGTCCCAGAAGATTTCGCCGTCCCAGGTGCCGTGCGGGTAGACCGCCGAGAGGATCTTCATCAGCGTCGACTTGCCGGCGCCATTCTCGCCGCACAGGCCAACGCATTCACCCGGCCTGACCTTGATGTCGATGCCGTTGAGGGCTTTGACACCGCCGAAGGTTTTGACGATGCCGTTCATTTGCAGCAGATAGTCGGACATGGACAGGGCTCGTATATCAAAGACTCACACACCACGAAACCTGTGGGAGTGAGCCTGCTCGCGAAAGCGTCAGTTCAGACAATGCTTCGTTGACTGACAAGCCGCATTCGCGAGCAGGCTCGCTCCCACAAGGGTTTTCGCATCACCGGAGATTTGTGATGTGATCACTTCCCGGCGATTTGCGCCTTGGTGTAGAAGCCGTCCTGTTCGAGCAGGTCGATGTTGTCCTTGGTCAGCGGGGTGGGCGTGAGCAGGATGGTGTCGACTTTTTTGCTGCCGTTGTCGTACTGCGAGCTGAAGGCGGGTTTTTCGTTGCGCGCCAGTTGCACCGAGAGCTTGGCGGCTTCGCTGGCGATGAGTTTCAGCGGTTTGTACACGGTCATGGTTTGCGTGCCGGCGATCACGCGTTTGACCGCGGCCAGGTCGGCGTCTTGCCCGGAAATCGGCACCTTGCCGGCCAACTGCTGCGCCGCCAGCGCCTGAATGGCGCCACCGGCCGTCGCGTCGTTGGAGGCGACGATGCCGTCGATTTTGTTGTCGTTGCGGGTCAGGGCGTTTTCAACAATGCTCAGCGCTTCGGTCGGGTTCCATTCCTTCACCCACTGTTGGCCGACGATCTTGATATCGCCCTTGTCGATGGCCGGTTGCAGCACTTTCATCTGGCCTTCACGCAGGATCTTGGCGTTGTTGTCGGTGGGCGCACCACCGAGCAGGAAGTAGTTGCCCTTGGGCGCGGCATTCAGCACGCCGCTGGCCTGCATCTCGCCGACCTTTTCGTTATCGAAGGAAATGTAGGCGTCGACATCAGCGTTAAGAATGAGCCGATCATAGGAGACGACTTTGATCCCGGCTTTCTTCGCTTCGGCCACCGCGTTGGTCAGCACCGTGGCGTTGAACGGCACGATGACGATGACATCGACGCCCCGGGAGATGAGGTTTTCGATCTGGGAAATCTGCTTCTGCTCGTTGGCATCGGCCGACTGTACGAAGACCTTGGCGTCCATTTTTTCTGCCGCCGCGACGAAGTAATCACGGTCACGCGACCAGCGCTCCAGGCGCAGGTCATCAATGGAAAAACCGATTTTCGGGTGGGCAGCGTCAGCCATCACCGGCAGTGACAGCAGCGCCAGGGCAGAGGCCAACAGCGTGCGTTTTACGTTCTTCATGGTGGGGCGTCCTTTTATTGTTTTTGGAAAGACACGGCCTGACGATGAGTATCGGGCTGGTAAAACTGTAGAGAATCCGCAGACGCCGCAGGCACAGATTTGTCGTAGAAATGTCACCGCGTGGATGCGCCCGCAGACTCCCTGTGTGATCAGCGATAGATGAACCGGTTAACGACGTTCTCGAGCATTTCCTGGCGGCCGCTGACGGCTTGCGGGTTCAACTCGTTGGTGAACGCGTGCTCGGCCAACGATTCAAGGTTGAAGTCGCCGGCCATCACCGCTTGCCCGAACGGCTGCTGCCAGCCGGCGTAGCGTTGATCCTTGAGCCGTTGCAGTTCGTCGTTCTGGACCATGGCGGCTGCCCGCTCCAGAGACAGGGCGAGCACATCCATCGCGCCGACGTGGCCATGGAACAGATCGATCTGATCCAGGCTTTGCCGGCGCACCTTGGAGTCGAAATTGAATCCGCCATTCTTGAAGCCTCCAGCCTTGAGGATTTCATAGGTGGCCAGGGTCATGTCTTCGACGCTATTGGGGAATTGATCGGTGTCCCAGCCGTTTTGCGGATCACCGCGGTTGGCATCGATGCTGCCGAAAATCCCCAAGGAAACGGCCGTCGCAATCTCATGATGGAAGCTGTGCCCGGCGAGGGTCGCGTGGTTGGCCTCGATGTTGACCTTGATTTCGTGCTCCAGCCCGAACTGCTGAAGAAAGCCGAACACGGTGGCGCTGTCGTAATCGTATTGGTGCTTGGTCGGCTCCTGCGGCTTGGGTTCGATCAGCAGATCACCGGTGAAGCCGATCTTGTGTTTGTGCTCGACCACCATGCGCATAAAGCGGCCGAGCTGTTCGCGTTCACGCTTCAAGTCCGTGTTGAGCAGGGTTTCGTAGCCTTCGCGGCCGCCCCACAACACGTAGTTGGCGCCTTTCAGGCGCTGGGTCGCGTTCATGGCGCTGAACACTTGGGCTGCGGCGCAGGCGAACACTTCCGGGTCCGGGTTGCTCGCGGCGCCGGCAGCGAAACGCGGGTTGCTGAAGCAATTGGCGGTGCCCCACAAGAGCTTGATGCCGCTGGCTTCCTGGTGTTGCTCGAGGTGATCAACCATCTGCGCGAAGTGGTTGCGATACTCCTTCAGAGAGCTGCCTTCGGGGGCGACATCGGTGTCATGGAAGCAGTAATAGTCGATACCCAGTTTGGAAAAGAATTCGAAGGCAGCGGCTGCTTTGCCGATCGCTAACTCCATGGGATCGCCGGCATGCTGCCAAGGCCGCTTGAACGTCCCCGCACCGAACACATCGGAACCCGGCCAGACGAACGTGTGCCAGTAACAGGCAGCCATGCGCAGGTGTTCGCGCATGGGTTTGCCGAGGATGAGTTTGTCGGCGTCGTAGTGACGAAAGGAGAGGGGAGAATCGCTGTCTGGACCTTCAAAGCGAATCGGCTCGATATCGGGGAAATACTGCATGGACCTTGTCCTTGTTGTTCTTGGCGGTGTCTCGATACTAGCAACGGCCCCGACCCTGCTGATTATGAAAAACATCAACACCGAGTGCGATTTTGCGTATTGAGCTTCTTCGGCCAGGCGCCTAGTCTGTGCCAATCGCCTCTGTGAAAAGGGGCCTGGGACAAACATAAGAACAATGAAAACCGTACCGCCTGTTCACCGCATCGCTCTGTTGTTCAACGGCAGCAAGATCTATGACCGTGGGATCATCAGCGGCATCGGCAACTACCTGAGCAGCACCCGTGCCTCTTGGGACCTGTTTCTCGAAGAGGATTTTCTCTGTCGCTTGAAAGGCATCGAGCGCTGGCAGGGGGACGGGATCATTGCCGATTTCGACGATCCGCTGATTGGCGAGGCGCTGGCCGATATCCAGATGCCGGTGGTAGCAGTAGGGGGCTCGTACGAGGATAAACGCGCCTATCCGAAAGCGATTCCCTACGTCGCCACCGATAACAACGCGCTGATGACACTGGCTTACACGCATTTGATAGAGGCAGGACTGCAACGTTTTGCCTGCTTCAGCCTGCCGGAAGCGCAGGCCAATCGTTGGGCTCAGGAGCGCGAAAAAGCCTTTCGCAAACTGATGAAACGCGACGGCCTGCACGGCGAAATCTATCGCGGCATGGGCACCAGCGCACCGCTGTGGGACAGCGCCGTCGAACAACTGATCGCCTGGCTGCACAGCCTGCCCAAACCCATCGGCATCATCGCCGTCAGCGACGCCCGCGCCCGCCAATTGCTGCAAGCCTGCCTGACCGCCGGCATCGCCGTGCCGGAGCAGGTGGCACTGATTGGCATCGACAATGATCCGCTGACCCGCAGCCTGACTCGAGTGCCGCTGAGTTCGGTCATTCAAGGTACCGAAACCATGGGCCGCACCGCTGCGCAACTGCTGCATCAGATGCTGCACGGCATGCCGTCCACCGGCACGCAGATACTGATTCCTCCGGATGCTGTCAACGTGCAGGTGTCGAGCTTGCACCAGCCGTTGGGCAATCCGTACGTCATGCAAGCGCTGCTGTTCATTCGCCAATATGCTTGCCAGGGCATCAAAACGGCACAGGTCGCGGCTTATGTCGGTGTGTCGCGTTCGTCACTTGAAGCGCATTTTCGTGCTGAGCGAGGCTGTAGCGTGCATGACGAGATTTTGCGTTTCAAACTGGCAGCGGCTACCAAGGGCCTGACAAGTACCGACTCGGTGATTGCCGACGTTGCGCGAAGTTGTGGGTTTAAATCTGCGCAGTATTTGCACACGGTGTTTCGACGGGAGTTTGGTTGTACGCCTCGGGAGTATCAGCAAGGCGCAGAGACGCGCTGATGTTTAAGCACGCGGTTGCAGATCACGACCGGGTTTTATGTCGTAACGAGGGAACGATTGAAGATGCGAAGAGGCAGGTGGTTGATGAGATCTACAAGGTGCTGGGGTGTTTGTCGAAATGGAGACAGGCGTTGCTGCTAAGGCGCATAGCGCAATACATAATTTAACATAATATACATTACACGTAACAAGATATTACGAGACCAGCCCGGTTGCACCGTGGATTTCAACCTGCAGAATTGCCCTGAATCCGATCCACCGCTTTTCCTTGAATTCGACGGCGCTCAACCCTCATCACGCGTCAGCTTTTCAATCAGCGTTCGATGCTGTGGAAATTGTTGCGTGAGTTTCTGCCGATCACCCATTTCCATATCGGCAAAATCAAATCCTGGCGAAACGGCTTCGCTGATCAGCCCAAATCCGTTTTCGCCTTCGAGCAACCGCGAAGCTTTCCATAGTCCACCCGGTACGTGTAATTGCAAAAATTGTCCTGCCAGAATGTCGGTGCCCATTACCAATGTCTGCAACGAGCCATCAGCATGAATCAGGCTGTACTCAATGGCGTCGCCCAGGTGGAAATAATGCAGGATGTCGGATCGATTGAAATGAAACTGGCCCACCGGTGATTGCTGATCCAGCAGATAGTAAATCGAGGTCATCAGATACCGTGGGCCGCTAGGAGTTTCGAGTGGGTCGCGATGATCGGCCTGATAGGTTCTGCGGAAGTAGCCACCTTCGAGGTGAGGCTGCAGATCCAATGTTCTAATAATGTCTCCAGCTTTGGCTTCATGTTTGATCATGGGCTCTTCTCCGCCGAATATGCTGCTAATTTACGTTAACTCGACTAAACGACCATTTAGTGTAGTTAAACATGAACTGCAAGCTTTCTAGTAAATATAGGGCCACGCTCGCGCCACTGCTTTTGAATTACGGACCAGGATGGGGGCTAAGTTCGATTGGTGTGGTTTCAATCAAGCGCTTCGACAGAATCATCGACTGCGTGGTAACGGCGTACTTTTTGAAGTGCGGCGATTCGATATGGCTTCGGTATGCCGAATCGCTGGCGTAGATTTCGAAGAAATGAAACCAGTTCGGGCGGTCGACTTCGGCGACAGCATAGATTGATATAACGCCCGGCTCTGTTCGAGTCGATTCTGAGATCTCTTCTTTGACTGCGGCTTAATAGGCCGCAACCTGTGCAGGATCGATTTCGAGTTGCGCGATGCGCACCACCAAGCCATTTTCCTCGTCGGCCACGGCTCCTCCTGCAAGTAATCCTGCCAATGCGACCATACCTAATAAACGTTTACCTATCATGTTTCCCCTCCTTCACTGCGGCAGCGCATACGCCCGCATTTCGTTTGTCGAGCGCTTCGAGGCCGCAGACTGACAGATTAACAACGCAGGCTGAAAATCCGCTTCATATCGCTATTTCCCACCGAGACTCCCTCCCCCATCGACGCTGATCACTTGGCCAGTAACAAAGGAAGCTCCCTCGCTCAACAGGAAGTTAATCAGCGAGGCCACTTCTGATGGCGTGCCCAGTCTTTGCATCGGAATCGTGGACAATATCTGACGCTCACCCTCGCTTCCCACGGGGCGGTTTTTTCGCAAAAGCTCGGTGTCTATAGGGCCCGGTGCGACTGCATTGACCGTAATGCCAATGGGCGCCAACTCAAGTGCCCACGTACGCGTGATACCCACCAATGCGCTTTTTGCGGCAGCGTAAGCGGTTCTGTCCCGAGCTCCAAAAATGGCACGGCTGCAGACATTCACGATGCGTCCTGCAGAAGATCGCTTCAGAGAAGGCAGGCAAGCCTGGGTGATTTGTACCGAGGCTCGGACATTCAGGTCAAAAACGTTTTGGAGTGTTTCAAGTTCAAGCGTTTCCAGGCTTTGCGGAGACGCAACGCCTGCGTTATTGACGACGGCATCAATAGAGGTTCGCTCCAGGAGTTTCTCAAGCATTTCCCTCGTTTGCTGAGCATCGCTTAAATCACAGAGCAACAGCTTTCCGGGAAAATCATCAACCGGATGCCTGGCGATGCCGACCACATTCCAGCCTGCCTGATTCAACTGAGTACTGAGTGCAAAACCGATCCCTTTGGTTGCACCAGTGACCAGTGCAGTTCGGCTGTTGTTCATGGTTACCCCTCTCATCAAAGATCATCTGCGCCGCTAGAAGCAGACGTTCCAGATAACTCACTCCAAGCAATATGACCGCCCTTCAGTGTCGGTGAATTTCAATCCATATCCCCTCATTCGTATCTGGAGCACGAAAGTAGCTCGTTATCAAATCGAACTCAGCGTCGCTTGCTCTAAACTCATGCTCGGCGCGGCCATTGCGCCGATGTAGCCTGCCCCGACAGGTCTCATCATCCACTTCGATGTAATGGAAACAGTGGGGAATTTCGGCAGCGTCAGCCAGACCGCGTAACCACTGCCGATCCTCTGGAGTGTTGGCCGGGAAATCCAGAACCACAGTCACGCCAGCCTTCAGCACATCGATGACAAGCGGGCCCACCAGTGCCCGAATCTGACGCGCAAGCCTCACGTAATCGGCCACTGACTGGATCTGATCAGGGTAAAGCCTTGAGAGCCAATAATCCTCACTCATCAAAATGGCCGACCGTTCAGACGCCAAGGACTTGGCCAACGTCGATTTACCGGATGCAATCTTGCCTGACATCAAATGAAGCATTGGCTTGGTCATGGGGGACGTCTCCTTGTCGAGTTCTGATGACGTTCATTGAAAAGCATCGAAGCAACCGCATACCCACCACTGTCAGCTTTGGACTGGGCCCCAGTTTTTCCAGCCAGAACTTCAGCCTTTCTTGCTTTTCTCTTCATCGTATTCTTCTTGGACCGCACGTAATCAGGATCCGAATAGCCTCACTCGGTCGAAGGGACGGAAGCTTTGCTGCCCAAGCGTATGAGTTCATTGGAGAAACACAGGCCGACTATGATCAGTACCGCTCCCGCGTAGAGGCTTTCGCGCGGTACTTCATTGAGCGCCACAAACGCCAGCAGCGCGGCAAACAGTGGCTCGGTCAATTCCAGCGCTTGTACTTGGGATGGCTTGAGATACTCGATGGCCTTGGTCGTGCAGAAGAAGCCCAGGATTGTCGGCAGCGTGGCCAACGCCAGCAGCGCGGCGATCGCCATCGGCGACAACTCGCCTATTACAAAACCATCGGCGGCAGCCGGCATCAGTAAGTACAGGCTGCCAAAGAACAGCAATTGGCGGGTGAAGTGCAGTCCTCCCGACACCCCCATACGCTTCATGGCCACCGAAAAGGCTCCATAGCCGGAACCGGCCACGGCGGCGAGCGCAGCACCTTGCAGTGTAAAGCCCTGCTGCAGGTCGCCGCCGAAGATTACCGAGATTCCGGCGATAGCCAGTGTGGCGCCAACAGTAGCGTTCGCGGTGATCGCGTCCTTGAGGAAAATGCGCCCCAGAATGATCGAGGAAATTGACGCGCTGGCCATCAGCACCACCACAACACCTGCCGCAGCGTAGTGTCGATAGGCGGACGTTTCGAAATGGAACAGCACAAAGATGCCAAGAAACGCGCAGATAGCCGCCTGCGTCCATTTGGTCGATGTCGCCGGGCGCTTGAGGAAAAACAACAGAATCGAGAGAAGCACGCAACCCAGTACGGTCTTGATGACAGCAACACTGGTAGAGGTGAAACCATTACTCATGAGTATTTTGCTGAGTACCCCGATCGTTGCGTTCAGTGCCGCAGCGGAGAGTGCAAATATGACGCCTTTCCTGAAAGTCGATTGCATGGATGACGATCCCTGTCGCTGAATGGTCGTTCGATAGAAAGCCGCCCTGTATCGACGGCGCAAAGTTTGAGGACACGAACAGCCGACTAATACCGATAGAGTGCTATTCGCCGTCATGTCGCCAACGGTCAGAGGGCCTGGCCTTTGGCGATGCAATACGAGTTGACGAACATGGCAGTGTGCTGCAGAGACTGACGTATATCCGGTTTGGCTATTCCATGTCTGTTGGCAAATTGCTCAACCGCCGCCGTATTAAAACGAGTGGTCTGGATAAAATCCAGGGCTTCGGGTTTTGAATTCAAGAACCTCGCTACGGGAGGAATACTCAGTAGCAGCTTCAGTAATCGAAGTGAAATGTGATGCTTGGGAGACTTTAATCCCAACGGTTGTGCAACCTGTGCCAGGAGCTCTCGCAGGTTTGGCGTCTGGTCATCAAGCGCCAGCAGTTCCTGACCCACCATGGCAGGATCAAACGCACAAACTGCCACCAGTTCAGCCAGGTAATCCACGGTCACCAGTGGCAGCCAGTGCCTGGCGGTGCCGGGCACCGCAGTCAACTTGCCGTGCACAAGGTTGCGTATCAGCTCCACCAGCGGCTGACCGTCAAGGATATGCCCCGTGCCGCTGTGGCCACAGACCGTCGCAGGGTGGACAACAGTAATCTCCCCGCCCTTGGCTGACATGACCTCCAGGGTCGCAAAATGCGCCTCCAGCTTGCTTCCCTCGTAACCACCGACACGCCGGTAGACGGCAGGCCAATTCGTCCGTTCCGGATAGCAAGGGTCAATGCCGATGCGTTGTAGATGTTCATGATTTTTCAGCATGTAGCCGCCGATCATCACTAAACGGCTTTTTTGCTCAGCCGCCAACAGCGCCACGCGCTTTGCCCCTTCTACGTTCACCGCACGAGACTGCTCCACTGAAAGCCCCCATGCGAAGTGCGCGCCCAAGTGGAACATGACGCTGGCGCGCCTCAGCACTTCTCGGTCAGCAGCGCTCAGCCCGAGGTTGTCGTGTTCCATATCGCCAGCGACGGCGAATACGCGGTTTGCGCACCCGCCCAAATGATCGACTTGCTCGCGCAAGGCAGCCAGTCGCTCCGGGCGACGCATCAACACCCGAACGGTGTGACCTTTTGCACTCAGGTTCGCCACTAAATGTTGACCGACGAAACCAGTCCCGCCTGTGACAAAGCACTCCACGCTCATTTCCCTGTTCCTTGTTGAAGGTGAGAAATCAAGCGTAAAGTATCGACCCCACTCTACAGTCAAGCGGTGTTTCCATGAAAATCGGCGAACTCGAAGCGCGCAGCGGCGCCAGCCGTCATACGTTGCGCTACTACGAGCAAATCGGCCTGATCTCTCCCCTACGGCAAACCAACAACTATCGCGTTTACAACGAGCAAACTCTGCAGGATCTGGACTTTATCCAGCGCGCGCAAAGCATGGGATTTTCTCTGGGGGAAATAGGCGAGATTCTGGATGCTCAGCGGAACAAGCTGATCGATTGTGCTGAAGGCGCGAAGCTGATTGAAAAGAAGATGGCAGACATCAAACAGAAAATCGCCAACCTCCAAAGCGTTTATCGGTATCTGGATGAAGAGCGCGCCACTCTGGAAGCCAGTGCCGCCAGGCAACTTGAGCTTCAGCAACTGAGCAACGCTACCAATCTTTAAACCAGCACGTTTTCCCGGCGCATCACGGTGACCTTCTCAGAGGAAGTTTGCGTTCACTCAGATTGAGCGCCTCCTTCCAGAATCTCGAACCCATCATCAATGGGAGCATATCCGACAATTTTTCTACTCTGATCAATAGAGAGGCGCTTATAGCGGTTATCTGAGACCCCATGAATAACGTGGAATCCCTTTAGCTCGGCTTCAACGCAATTATTGAGTAGCGCGACAACATCTCTAAAACTGATGAAGGCCGCGACGTCTCTCGGACTGTGGGTCTGCCCCTGTTGAAATTTGGCTACGTTGGCAATACGGACTGCGATGGTTGTCATCTGTCCATCGTTTGCATACATCGAAGCCAAAGCTTCTCCAAATGCCTTGCTGACGCCGTAAAGATTGCCTGGTTTAGGTGCCATGCATTCCTGTATCTGAACATCCGTTGGATATCCTTCGATCACTTGGGCACTGCTCGCAAATATGAAGCGCTTGCAGCCTTGTGCCTTTGCGGCGAACAGCATGTTGTAAGTGCCCACAATGTTCACTGGAAGCAGTGAGGCCATGAAATCGGCGTCCGGATTTGGGTCAGCAGCTAGATGGATGACGGTATGGATACCTTCGCAAGCTCGAAGGCAACTGGCTTGATCCGTGACATCGAGAGTGAAACGCTGTGCCGAGCCCGGAAGTGCTGTTACGTCTAGATCGGCCAAACGCAAATCGGATTTATCGTCGCGCTCTTGCCAAAAAGCATTGCCGATCTTTCCTGCCGCACCTGTGACGAGGATTTTTCCTGAGCTCATTTCGGCATGTCCGTATGGTAAATGTCACGCTAGCCTCCCAGCCTTTTGGGCGGTCTACAACCTCTGATCCAATGACCAAATATCAGCCGCCCGCCAACTCGCGTCGGGCAGCAGCCCTCAACGCCGATTTCACGCTAGTCTGCCGCGACTCACTCCTCACTCGGGTCGTAACTGTTCACATTAGGCACTTGCAAATGCAGGCGCCCAAGCAAGTCAACCAACGTATCAACTTCAGCCGGGGTCAATCCGCTGAGCAGACGCGACTCTCGCTCAAGTGCAACTTTGAGCACGCGGTCATGCAGTTCTTTGCCGCTGGCCGTCAATCGCACGGTGTAACGCCGTGCATCCTTGGGATCCAGCTGACTAGTGATCCGCCCCGCCGCTTCCAATGTCTGCAATGAACGACTGACCGCGCTCTTGTCGAGACCGATCGCCTGGCAGATTCGATTGGCGGTGATGTCGGATTCAACGGCGAGCATTGAAAGCATCCGCCATTCAACAACGCCAATTCCGAAGTGTTTGCGATAACACTGGGAAGCCCCGGTGGCGAGTTTGTTCGCCAGGAATGTCACCAGGCCAGGTACATAACGCGACAGGTTCAGTTGTGTATCGGTAGGCATCAAGAAACACCGTAGATCGAAGATCTTGCAATTTGGTTGACACCGCAACTAATTTATCTGAGGATTCACTCAGCCTGGCATTGCGGACGATGCGCCGCATGATACGCCGTAGCACAACCTCAAAAAAATAATTACAGGTCTTGCTTATGAACCCTCGCCAACCGTGCCCTTCCCTGGCGCCCATGATTAGCCACTCCTCCTGCTTCTTCGCGCCCGGCTGATTCGTCACCCGCTCGCACCCTTTTTTGCCGTTCGTTTTTCAGCAGCCACTTCAATGTGGAGGGAGAAGTCATGCTTCAAGTCAACGTCACCCGCAAAGTCGTTGAGGCCGAGGGTATTTGCAGTTTCGAGCTGTGCGCAGCGGACGGTCGCCCATTACCACCGTTCAACGCCGGTGCTCACATCGACATCCACATTGCCGGCGGCCTCACCCGGCAATACTCGCTGTGTAATGACTCCCGAGAACGTCATCGCTACGTCATCAGTGTGCTGAAGGATCCTGCCTCCCGCGGCGGTTCTGCTGCAATGCACGACACCATCAGTCAGGGACAGATTCTCAGCATCAGCGAACCACGCAACCTCTTCCCACTCGCCGATTCAGCGGAGCGTCACTTGCTGTTCGGCGGCGGCATTGGCATCACACCGATGTTGGCGATGGCCCATGAACTTCATCATCAAAGCGCAGATTTCGAGCTGCATTACAGCTTCCGATCCAGCGAGCGTGCCGCGTTTATCCAATGGCTCAAGCAAGCGCCCTTCGCCAGCCACGTGCATTTGCATGACGACAGCGGATCGCCCGAACAGAAACTCGATGCAACCGCCCTCCTCGCCGCGCCAGGTACCACGACGCACCTTTACGTGTGCGGCCCCGCCGGCTTCATGAATTTCATCCTCGACACCGCGCAGACCGCTGGCTGGCCGGAAGATCGCGTGCACAGAGAGTTTTTCGCCGCCGCACCTGTCGATGCAAGCGCGGATTCGCCCTTCGAAGTTCAACTGGCGAGTACAGGACAGATTTTTTACATCCCCGCCGATCGCACCGTTTTCGAAGTGCTCGATGAGGCCGGGATTGCCATCGAATCATCGTGCGAGCAAGGCGTCTGCGGCACCTGTGTCACGGGCTTGCTCGAAGGCATTGGCGATCACCGTGACCAGTTCATGACCGCCGCCGAACACGCTGCCAATGACCGTTTCACCCCGTGCCGCTCACGTGCCAAATCGCCCCGTCTGGTATTGGATCTTTGACCTGAACCGAGCATCGACCGCTCGCCGGAGAACATCATGACAACTGCTGCCCAACCCCTTGCCCATGAAATCGCCCCGGCCACCGTGCCGAGTTTCCCCCTCGATCAATGGTACGTCGCGGCCTTGAGCCGGGAACTGAAAGACCAGCCCCTTGGCCGTACGTTACTGAATAAACCCGTGGTGCTTTTTCGCACGGCGGATAACCAGGTCGCCGCGCTGGAAGATCGCTGCTGCCATCGAGCACTGCCGCTGTCCGGCGGCACGGTGGAGGAACGTGGTTTGCGCTGCGGTTACCACGGTCTGCTGTTCAATGAAGGCGGTAAATGCATCGAAATTCCGGGCCAGGACAAGATCCCGAGCAAAGCCAAAGTCCCTGCCTACCCCGTCCGGGAGCAGGATCAGATCATCTGGATCTGGTTTGGCAGCGCAGAGCACCAAGAGCCGACATTCGCACCACCGGTCTACGACGTGCACAGCAGCGGTAAATACCTGTTCGACGGTGATGTCTACCACTACGACGCGCCCTATCAACTCATCCACGATAACCTCATGGATCTCAGCCATCTGGGCTATGTCCATCTGCACACCATTGATGGCAACGCCAGCATTCACATGAACGCGCAGATGAACGTCGATGGTGATGACTCGATGGTTCGTGTGGTTCGCCACATGCCCGATTCCGTTCCGCCGCCGACCTACACCGCCGCCTACCCGTTCAAAGGCAACATCGACCGCTGGCAGGAAATAGAATTTCACTTCAATCACCTGCGCATCTGGACCGGCGCGACAGACGCGGGCACGGACGATCTGAACAACCCCGATCGAGGCGGTTTTCATATGCGCGGCTTTCACGGCGTGACACCGGAAACAGACACCACAAGCCACTATTTCTGGACCATGGCCACCAACCCTGAACATGATCCCGAGGCCGTCACAGCCAAAGTTCTGCATCAGACGCGATTGACGTTCGACGAAGACAAAGTGGTGATCGAAGCGCAGTACCAGAACATGTGCCGGTTCGGTACGCGCCCGATGATTGATATTCATGTCGACGTCGGAGCCAATCGTGCCCGCAGAATCATCGAGCGACTGCGCAATCCAACGGGTTGATGGCCTCAGAACAGTGGCGGCGGCAAACGCCGTCCACTGTGTTCAAAGCCTGCCGTTCTCTTACTGTCGTTAAAGGAATGCTTCAAACAGCCCGATCACTCTTCGAAAATGGCCACTGCGCGCACAAAACCTGCTGACGCATGCCGGATCTTGTAAGGAAAGCACGACACCGTGAAGCCGCTCGCTGGCAGGGACGCAAGGTTGGCCAGTTTTTCCATTTGCCCGTAGCCGATATCGCGCCCGGCCTTATGCCCTTCCCAGATGATCGAGGCATCGCCGCTGGCGGCAAAACGCTCACGGGTGTATTTGAACGGCGCGTCCCAGCTCCAGGCGTCGGTGCCGACCACGCGCACGCCACGTTCCAGTAGATACATCGTCGCTTCGCGCCCCATGCCGATGCCGGCATCGAGGTAACCCGGCTGACCGAACAGTGCCCCGGCGCGGGTGTTGATCAGCACGATATCCAGCGGTTGCAACGTGTGCTCGATACGCGCCAGTTCCGCTTCGACCTCTTCTGCCGTGACCACGTGACCGTCGGGCAAATGGCGAAAATCCAGTTTGACCCCCGGCTGCAAACACCAGTCCAGCGGCAACTCATCGATGCCAAACGCCGGCTCGCCGCCATCGGTGGTCGAGGCGTAGTGCCAAGGCGCATCCATGTGGGTGCCGCTGTGAGTGGTGATCTGCAAGCGCTCAGCGGCCCACGATTCATGCCCGGGCATCTGCTCAAGCTGCAAACCCGGAAACATCGCCGCCATCTCGGGCCAGCCTTGTTGGTGATCCATGTAATCGATTTTCGGCAACAGCGGTGGCGGATCTGTGTACGGGTTGTTATCGAGGGTCACCGAAAGGTCGACCAGACGACGTTTACGCTGGATGGGCTGTGACATGAGGCGTATCTCCGTTCAACGGCAGAGGCCGATAAGGGGCCGGATTGAGGGCGTTGCGAATAAGCGTGGCGACGTTGCCGTCATGGCAGAAACCGGCAGCGCGGGCCTGCGGGGTTTTCAAGGGCGGCATGCGCCCGAACAGTGTTTCGAGGTCACGGTCAGCGGCGAAACTGATCAGCGCACGGCGTTGCTCGCCGTAAGTTGCCGCCAGTGCATCGATGACCTGGGCGATGGACAACTGCAGCACCGGCAGTTGCCAGACCCGCTGTTGCGCGGCGGCGTTATCCAGTTCGGCAGCGTGGATCAAGTTGTTCACGCAACAGCGCGCCGACATCCACCACGCCGTAGCCTGCGGCGACACCGGGCAGCAATAGTCAGCGCCCTCGGCAAAGGCACGCATCAAGTCGCTCATGAAGGCCGAGCGCAAGCCGTTGGGTTCGCGCGGGCGCGCGACAATGCCCGGCAGGCGCACCGCGCGGCTGTCGACTTCACCGCGCCGACCCAGATCGATCAGCGCGCGCTCAACCATCATCTTGTGTGTGCCGTACGACAGTTGCGGGTGCAGTTCAGCCTGCTCGTTCATCTTCGCCGGCAGATCCGCGCCGTACACCGCGACGCTGCTGGCATACACCAGCACCGGTGGTCGCGCCTTGTTGCGCAGTTGATCGAGCAGTTCGAGGCTGGCCAGCAGGTTGACCTGATAACCCAGTTCGTAATGCGCCTCCGCCGCTCCGCCGGGGACGCTGACCAAGTGAAACACCACATCGATGCCATCGGCGAGGACACGGCGCATCAACGCCGCATCCGTTACGCTGCCGCTGTGCCGACGCAGGCGCGGATCGTCTGGCAGGTCTTGGACATCAGTGTCGAGCACCAGCAACGAACGAATGACTTGCCCGCGCAAACTGCCGCGCGCGAGCAGACAACGCAGCAGTTCGCGACCGACAAAGCCATTGGCTCCGGTAATCAGTACACGCATGGGCGTTCCTTAGCCGTTGGCTTTGACGACGCGTTGATCGATCGCACCAAACAGTGACCGGCCATCGCTGCCGGTGACGTCCATGCGCACACGATCATCGAAACGCATGAAGCCTGTCACCGGCGCGCCTTGCTCGATCATCTCGATGGCCCGGCGTTCGGCGATGCACGCCGAGCCGACGTTGCGCTCGGCGTTCGACACCGTGCCGGAACCGATCAGCGTACCGGCGCGCAGGCGACGGGTCAGGGCCGCGTGGGCGATCAGCTCGCCAAAATGAAAGTTCATCTGCGCGCCGTGCGGCTGGCCAAACCACTCACCGTTCCACTGCACTTGCAGGGGCAAATTGACGCGACCGTCTCGCCAGGCTTCGCCGAGTTCATCCGGGGTAATCGCCAGCGGGGCAAAACTGGAGGACGGCTTGGCTTGCAGAAATCCAAAACCGGTGCGCATTTCACGCGGTGCCAGCGCACGCAGGCTGACATCATTGATCTGCAGGATCAGCTTGATGTGTTGCAACGCGTTTTCCGCCGAACAGCCCATCGGCACATCATCGACCAGCACGACAAATTCGCCTTCGAAATCGATGCCCTGGCTTTCGCTCGGCAGTTCGATGTCATCGTGTGCGCCGATGAAGTCATCACCGGCGCCCTGATACATCAACGGCGTACGGTCAGCGCCTTCAATCGGGTCGAGGTTGAACGCCTTCTGCATCAGCGCGCCGTGGCTGAGAAACGCCGAGCCATCGCACCATTGGTAAGCACGCGGCAACGGTGCCATCGCCTGCGCGGGGTCGAAGGCAAAGGCCTCGCGGCAATCGTGGTTTTCAAGCTCACGCGCCAAGGCCTGCAAACGCGGCTCGGCTTCGCGCCAGTTTTCGATGGCGTGCTGCAAGGTCGGCGCTACCGAACGGGCGTCCAGCGCCCGGGCCATGTCGCGCGAAACCACCACCAATTGGCCGTCACGGCTACCGTTTTTCAGGGTCGCAAGCTTCATGATTTTTCTCCCGGGCAGTTTTGCAGTTCAGCGGCGAAACGCCCGTCCAGCAGAATAAACACCATGCGCGCCATGGCCTCGGTACGGTTGCTCCACGCGTGATTGGTGCCGCGCTGAACCACCACGTCGCCGCGTTTGAGGTGGACCTCTTCATCGTCGAGCACCAGCCAGACTTCGCCTTCGGTGACGATGCCGTAATCGAGGGTTTCGGTGCGGTGCATCAGTTTGTGCCGCGAGTTCGCTTGGCCGGTGCCGGCATGCGCCTGGCAAATCTCGGCGAATGCGGCCGCTGCATCGGCAGCGCTGACCTGGTTCTGCACGCTGTCTGGCGGAATATCGACGACGCGAATCACACTGCCCTGCGGGTCGGGGCTCAGCTGTAAAGGTTTGCTGGTTGGATCATCGGCATTGTCGAGCAGTGCCGGACTGCCGCTGCTGTTCCATATTTCATGAAACACCGTGCCCGGCACCGATTGCAGCGCGAAAACGTTGGCCGTTGCTGCGTGACTGGCGACGACGGCGCGGCCGTGGGCATCATGCCCGGTGACCACGCGCTTGAATGGGGGAAGCGCTTGCATGGAAAATCCTCGTTCAATGGCCGTTGCTGATGGAGTCGTGCCCGCCAACATTCGTGCGGATCAATAGACCACCGAGCCTCGGCACGGACAGACAAAACAGCGCCACGACCAGTTGCAGCCAACCGATCATGGCCAACGCTTGCGGCAACGCCGTGGAAGCCCCGGAAGTGATGGCGAGCACCACCAGCGGACTGATGAACTCGCCTGCGAAAATCGCGGCGGTGAAGCACCCCGCCGCTCGCCCACGCTGAGCAAACCCGACTTGCGCCATGATCCAGGTGATCAACGTCGGCAACATCAGGCCGATGCCCAGACCATTGACCAGAACCGCCACCACCACTTGCGCGTGGCTGCCGGCGGCGGCCATCAACAAGCCGCCAATGCCGGCCAGGCCATAGGCAATCAGCAACACATGCTGGCTGCGCAGACCGCTCAATAAACGAAAACTCAAGGCCCCGGCGAGCACACCGAGTTGATTGGCGCCCATGGTCATGCCGATCTGCTGCGGCGCATCCACGTGCAACAAGTTGAGCAAGTAGCCGGCCTGCACCGGCACGATGAACAGGCTCAGGCCCGCGAGCAGCGACAACGCATACAGGGGTGTCAGTGCGCGCCACGGAAACAGGCGCGGGACTGGCGTCGGCACCGTTGCTGCCGGTTGCACGCGGGGTTGCGGTTCCCAGAGTTTCCACGCCATCAGCGGCAGGAAAATCAGTCCGACTGCGTACAACGCAAACGGCGTGCGCCAGTCGTCCTGACCGAGAAACCCACCCAGCGCGATAAACACCGCAGCGGACAGTGAGGTCGCGACCATCTGCAAGGCGAACAAGCGCTCGCGTCGGGCGCCGCTGTAGTAGTCGCCCATCAGCGTGGTGCAACAGGTCATGATCCCCGCCTCTGCCAGACCGATACCAGCGCGGCTGGCGACAATCGCCGGCAGCGAATCCAGCCACAGCGGCAACACACCGCAGAGCGTGTACAGGGCCATACTCGCCAACAACAGCGGTTTGCGCCCGAGCCGATCAGCGATGACCCCGGCAAACGGCGCCAGTACTGCAATCATCAATGCTGGCAACGTCAGCACGATCGGCACCAGCACCGCGCTGCCTGCAACATCGGCAAAATGTGCCTGCATGCGCGGTAACACCGGTGCGAGCAATACCGCGCCGAGCACTGGCAGACAGCTGCCGAGCAGCAACAGCAACGATTGCGTCAAACCGGCGCGACGGCCGCTGTTTTCCAATGAAGACTCAACGGCCATGACAGGTCTCCCGATAACGCGCTTGATGAATATCTACCGCCACGGCTCGCGATGGCAGGCTCAGATCGATGGCCTCCGCCGGCGTTTCTGCGTCGGTGTTCGTGCGCCGTGCAGGCAGCAGGAAGTACGCCAGCGCTGGCAACAGCAGCAGCGCGCCGACCATGTTCCAGACGAACATGAACGCCAGCAGCACGCCCATGTCGGCCTGGAATTTGATCGGCGAGAAGATCCACGTGGCCACGCCAATGGCGAGCGTGATGCCGGTAAGCATCACCACTTTGCCGGTGGACACCAGGGCGCGGTAATAGGCTTCTGACAGGCTCGCGCCCTGGCGCAGATGACCAAGCAGGATGCTCATCACATACAACGCATAGTCGACGCCAATGCCGACACCCAACGCGATCACCGGCAACGTCGCGACCTTCACGCCGATGTTCAGCCAGACCATCAACGCTTCGCAGAGGATCGAGGTGACCATCAGTGGAATCACCGCGCACAGCGTGGCGCGCCACGAGCGGAAGGTCATCAGGCACAGGACGATCACCGCTCCGTAAACCCAGAACAGCATCTCGCGATTGGCTTGCTTGACCACGATATTGGTCGCCGCCTCAATGCCGGCATTGCCCGCTGCCAGCAGGAACTGCACATCCTTGTCGTTATTGGCTGCGGCGAATTGCTCGACGTGTTCGACCAGCCGCGTCAGCGTTTCAGCCTTGTGGTCGGTGAGGTAGGCGTACAGCGTGAGCAGGCTGCAATCCTCGTTGTACAAGCCGCGTGGCGCACTGGCGGTGATCATGTTGAGCATCGCCTGATTGTTCTGCAGCTCGTACCACTTGGCGCTGCCTTCGCTGAGGCCAACCAGCATGCGGCGGTTGAGCAAGGCCAACGAGTTGGTCGAATCCACCCCCGGCAGCGCGCGCAGTTGCCAGTCCAGCGCATCGACCTTGGCGAGGATGTCGTAACGCGCACACTGCCCGGCCGGGGTCTTCACCATCACTGCGAACAAATCACTGCTGGCGCCGTAATGCCGGGTCAGAAACGCATCGTCCTGGTTGTAGCGTGAGTCGGCCCGCAGCTCCGGTGCGCCGGCATCCAGATCACCGATCTTCAATTGCAGGCTGACCACAAAACCCAATGCCGCCAACGCCAGGCTGATGGCAATGCACAGGCTGGCCCAGCGACGTCGGGTAAACAGATCGAGAAAACGCCAGAAGCCATGACGCCGCGC
This sequence comes from Pseudomonas sp. CH61, assembly GCF_059429415.1. Taxonomy (NCBI): domain Bacteria; kingdom Pseudomonadati; phylum Pseudomonadota; class Gammaproteobacteria; order Pseudomonadales; family Pseudomonadaceae; genus Pseudomonas; species Pseudomonas sp. CH61. Next base: position 2,512,406 of record NZ_CM182098.1, read on the forward strand.
GCCGGTCTGGTCGTTCTGCTCGCTCTTCAGGCTAAGTTGCGCCGCACGCGGCGTTACGCCGACATAGGACAGCAACACCGGCAGCAGAATCAGGTTGGTGAAAATCAGCACCGCCACACCGATACTGGCGATCACCGCCAGATCCTGAATCACCTGGATCTTGATCAGCATCAGCACGGCGAAACCCACCGCGTCGCAGAGCAATGCCGTCAGCCCGGCCAGGAACAGTCGGCGGAAGGTGAATCGCGCCGCCACCACCCGGTGCATGCCGCGACCGATGTCCTGCATGATGCCGTTCATCTTCTGCGCACCGTGGCTCATGCCGATGGCGAACACCAGAAACGGCACCAGCACCGAGTACGGATCCAGTTGATAGTCGAGCAACGGCAACAGACCCAGCTGCCAGACCACCGCCACCAGCGAACAGAACACCACCAGCACCGTGCTGCGCAGGCAGCGCGTGTACCAGAACAGCACGGCGGTGGTGATCAGGATTGCGACGGCGAAGAACAACAGGATCTGCTTGAGCCCGGCAATCAGGTCGCCGACCTTTTTCGCGAAACCGGTGATGTGAATGTCGATCCTGTCGTTCTGGTACTCGCTGCGCAACGCTTCCAGTTGCTCCGACAGCACCGAGTAATTCAGCGCCTGGCCGTCGGCCGTCGTCGCCAGCAACGGCACGTAAATGATGCTCGAGGTTTGATCGAACGCTACCAGTTGGCCGAGCTCGTTGGAGCGCTGCACGTTGCGGCGCAAGGCCTCGAGACTGGTCGGGGTGCCGGCATAATCGTCCGGAATCACCGGGCCGCCATCCAGTCCGTCTTCAGTCACTGCGACCCAGCGTGTTGCGGGCGTCCACAGCGACTTCATGTAGGCACGGTCGACGCCGGGCAGCAGGTAAAGCTTGTCGCTCAAGGCCTGCAAGGTTTTCAGATATTCAGCGTCGTAGATATCGCCGTGGCGATTGGCGACGACGATGCGCAAGGAGTTGCCCAGACCGCTGAGCTGCTTTTGATGTTGCAGATAATTGGCGATGTAAGGTTGCTGCGTGGGAATCATCTTTTCGAAACTGGCGTTCAGCTCGACGCGCGTGGCCTGATAGCCCAGGAAAAGCGTGGTCACCAGGCACACCAGCAACACCCACAACCGGTGATTGAACAAAGAGCGTTCCACGACCGAGCCGGAGCGCGGGTCGAAACTCGCCAGGCTGGCCGTGGCGTTGTCGAATGGTTTCATAACCTCACTCCGAAGCTGTAGCAGTGGGCGACGCCAGGCGCGTCACCCCGGTGAAACCGGCCAGCACCAGGCTGCCATCGGCGGCCTGCACGACGCTGGCAATCGGTTTGCCCAGCGGTTTGCCGAAAGGCTGCAGGGTGGGTGCGTCGCCCGTGGTGCGAAACATTGCGCCCGCCTGATTGACCAACAACAGCTGGCCGTCAGCGCTGCGGATCGCATCACTGAAGGACACCGGCATCGGTACGGGCGCGGGCACGAAGCTGTTGCCGTCGTCGGTGGAAATGAACGCGTTGCCTTTCAACCCAGCCGCCAGCAGCGCGCCGTCATCGCGTACTTGCAGGGCGAAAAAGCTGCCGCTGTACGGGCTGTCGAGCGCGACGAAGGATTGTCCACCGTCCTCGGAACGCGCCACATAGCCTTGCTCGCCGGCGATGAACCAACGCTCGCCTTGTTGCGCGATGGCATACAGGTGCGCGCCCATCGGATTGTCGATATGGCCCATCAGCGACTGCCAGCTCACGCCGCCGTCTTCGGTGGTAAACGCGAGGCCGTAGGCGCCGACGATCAGGCCGTGACGCGCATCGGTGAACTTGAGGCTGAGAAACGGTTTGTCCGCACCTTCGCTGACCATCCGTTCGGCGGTTTGCACGCGTGCCGTCGCTGCGTCGGGGTCAGTGGCTGTCGGCAGTTGTTCGCGTGCGGTGTCCAACTCCAGTTGCGCAGCGCGGTTGCCGTCCAGCTGCAACGCCCAGTTTTCCCCACCGTCGTGGGAGACCAGCACCGCACCGGCATGGCCGACCGCCCAACCCGTGCTGGCATCGACAAATTGCACCGCCGTAAGGCTGACGGAGACCGGTACCTGCGCCTGCCGCCAATTGATGCCGTTGTCATCGGAGAGCAAGACGATGCCGCGTTCGCCGACCGCCACCAACCGCGCACCTGCCCGCGCCAGATCAAGCAAGACCGCTTGGCGGGCCTGTGGCGCGCGCATCGCCGGGGTGTGCAATACATCGCCGACGGCAGCGGCCTGAGCCTGACTCACGGGTAATACGCAAGGCAGCGCCAGCAGCGCCAACAACCGCCCGAGCACCTGACAGATTCTGTTCATACCGACCTCGAAACCACCTGTGAAACCGGATCGCCACAGCGTGTGGCGATCCGGCCCGATTCAACGAACCCCGGCACCCGCCATCGCCGCCGGCGAGAATTCCGACGCCTTGTAGCGATCGACCACGCCGTATTGCTCAGGCAGACCGGTGTAGACGTTCTGGATAAACCAGGCGCCGGAGGTCAGGTCGTAGAAACCCGAAGACAGCTGTGCTTGCGCTGGCAGATCCGGCAGCACTGCTGGCAGCGACCACAAGGTTTTGGCGAGTTGGCCGTTGGCGTCCCAGCGATCGCCGAGCATGGCTTGCCAAGTATCTTCGTCGAGGTAGTAGCGGCCCTTCGGCAACTGGTGACGCTTGCCCGGCGCGAGTTCGGCGTCTACCACCCATACGCGGTGCAGTTCCCAGCGCACGTAATCGGGATTCATGTGGTGGGCCAGAAACAGGTCTTCCGGTTTGCCTGCCGTGAGGACTTTGTTGGTGTTGTAAGGGATGTACATTTCCTGCTTGCCGACCAGCTTCCAGTCGAAGCGATCGATGCGTCCCTGGAAAACGCTCAACTCATCGAACGACATCACCCCGGCGGTGGCCGGCGTCGGTGTGTCGCAGCAGGCATTCGGCAACTTGCGCACGCGGCGCTGGCCGGTCAGATAGACGTGGGCCTGGGACTTGTCGCCGTTGATGTTGGTGCGGCCCATGATCTGCTCGCCAGCACGCAACGGCGGGCCGACGTTAAGCAGGCGGAACAGCCAGTAATCACCGGCGAAACTTTCCGGCGTGCCGTCCTGGTAGTAATACGGCATGTCCTGAATCGCCTGGCCGTCGGTGGTCATCACCTGTTTGCCGTCTGCGGTCATCAGGTAATGGCGAAAGTGCATGGCCAGTGACGTGCCGCGCCAGTTGAGGATGTGGTTCCACATGGCTTCGGCGCCGTTATGCGGGATCGGGAATGGAATACCGCCAAACGCACCTTCGGGCACCGGTCCAGCGCTGCTCTCGACCAGCTTGGCGCGGGTGGCATTTTTCAGGGTGTTGTCATACACCCATTGCGGTGCGGCGGCGGTGCGACGGGTCGGATAGACATCGATGCGATAGGTGTCGGGAAAACGCTTGAACATTTCCTTGGTGCCATCGCTGAGCTTGGCGGCGTATTGCGCCAGATTCTTTGAGGTGATGCTGAACAGCGGCTTGTCGGCCGCAAACGGATCGTTGCGTTTGCCGCCCGGTTTGTACGCCGGGTCGACCTTGGTGTAACCGCCCTGCCAGGCCGGAATGCTGCCGTCGGCATTGCCTGCGCGCTCGGCACCCATTGGCGTGAGACTGCTCGACAGTTTGGCCGCCTCTTCTGCGGTGGCCGCCGTTGCAGCCTGACTCAGGACGGTCAGCGTTCCGAGCAAGGCAAAGCACAGGGCCGTAAGGCGCGGGACACGATTGTGGTGGTGAGAAGTCATGCGCAAGTCCTCTTAAAACGTGGTCTTGACGGAGAAGGCGAGGTAATCCCGATCCTTCAACGATTGCTTGTAATTGAACTGGCTGAGGCCGTTGAGGTTGGTGTCCTCGGCGCCGTAGTAATGCGTGTAGGTCAAGCCGGCCGTGACACGATCGAGGTAAGTGGCGGTGATGCCGATGTTGATGTCGCCACCGTTGTCCGGGCCGAACGAGCTGACCACCGCTGATTTGCCCAGCGGGAAATAACTGACGCCGACTGGAATGCTGATATCGATGCCGGAGAAGAACTGGCGGTAGGTCGGCGTGTAGACGACTTTGAAACCGAGGCCATCATCGGTGGCGTTCGGGTCCAGCGCGGCACGATTTTTAGTGACGCTGAGCAGGCGGTTCCACGCCACTTCGCCAACCAGTCCGGACTCGCGGGCGATGAAGTTCGGGCCAAACGAAGCCAATACGTTCAGGTTGACGTGAGCGGTGCGCCCGACCGCGTAGAGCGCGTCATCATCGTTGTCGGCAATGACGCCGGGCAGCACGGTCTGACCGTTCGAAACCAGCGGCATGTTCCAGCGCATCGACGCTTCACCGGCGAAGCTGTACTCGTCCACGGTGGTGGAAAAACTCGCGCCCAGCGCGCGAATGTCTTCGGGGTAAACCCAGTAGTACTCGCCGATCTGGCCGGTGCTGAAGTTCGGCGCCGCCGTCGACGGTTTCAGATACAGCTTCGGCGTCTTGTCGTGGTACTGAATGGCGTAGAGGCCGTATTCGACGGTCTCGGCGCTGTATTTCAGTTGCAGACCGCCCTGCCCCGAACTGCGCGCTTCCTTGTCATTGCCGTGGAAAAACGCGGCAGGACTGGCCGGGTTGCCGCCAAGAAATGCTGGAAACGGCGCACCGACGATCAAGCGCTCATTGCCTTCGCCAATGGTGTCGCTGGTGGAGAAATAACTGCCAGCGGCGGGCAGTCGGGTTTCTTCCCATTCGAGTTGGTAGTAGGCACCGAGCGATACGTCGTCAGTCAGTTGGAAGGTGCCAGACAGTTGATTGACCGGACGGGTGATTTCCTTGAACTGCGTGTTAGGCACCGACTGCGCCTTGACCACGTCAACCGGGGCCATGCCACCGGCAATACCGTTGGCGCCGAAGAACAGGCTTTCGCCCCAGATCAGCCCATGACGGCCGGCGCGCACCGAGGTTGCACGGTCGGCCAGTTCACCGTTCCAGTAGACGAACGCGTCGAGGATTTCGCCGTCGCCACCGTGCAAATGACGGGTGTCGTCGGTGAACTCGTCGTAGCCCACCGAACGTGCGTTGGCGCGGGACGGATCGTTATTGTCGTTGTTGCCCTGGTACTCGCTGTCGTACCACGCTGCACCGCTCAAACGTGCGCCGAAATCCTGAAACGACAGATCCAGCTCCGAGAGGATGTCGGTGCGATTGGAGATCAGGCCTTTTTTGAACGCGCGATCACCATCGTCCTGATTGAGCGCTACCTGACCCTCGGTCAATTTGCTGCTCGGATTCTGCGTGCGCCAGGCAGCGCTGTACTTGATCGTGTTGTCCCAGCGCAGCTTGAAGTCCGGGTTGCCGGTATCGATGTCGAAAGCCTGAGCGGCCTGGCTGCACAGCACCAGCAGCGCAGCAACGCTCAAACCAAAGGGTGCAGACGAGCAGACCGGGCGACGCGTGAGCGCCGCAGTCGTAGAACTAACCATCGCGTTAACCTCTTGTTTTTATAGTGGTAACTGCTGTGGATGAGTCGCAGGTGGGGCTTAGATTGGCTCGGCAGTGCGCGCGAGCATTTGCTTGACCAGGCCAATGCGATCGAAGGCGCGGTCGTGTTGCATTTCCTTGTCGCCGGCCAGCACCGAGCTTTCGCTGATGTATTTGCAACGTTCGAAGCGCCGCGCCATGAAGCGCTGCAGCTGCTGCTCGACGCTGCTGGAGGCGGGCTGCTCGCGAGTCAGTTCTTCGCTGAGCACAATCGCATCTTCGATGGCCATGCCGGCGCCTTGACCGAGGTGCGGCGTGGTCGCATGGGCCGCATCGCCAATCAGCAGGACGCGTCCGCGATGCCACGGCTCATCGACGAACACCACTTCCATCGGCTTGTAGACGACCTGGCTGTTGTCGGTGATTTGCTCGCGCAGTTCGCCGATCAAACCAGTAAAACCTTGCAGGCGCTGGCGCATCTGCGCGGCCAGATCGGCAGGATCCATCCACGGATTGGACGGTTCGTGGGAGGTCAGAAACAGGTACATCAAGTTGCCGGCCAGCGGCACCAGCCCGGCGTTGCCGTCAGCGCTTTGATAGTTGGCCAGATGGTCGATTTGTGGCGCGCGGGGAAAGTTGTAGCGCCACACCGACTGGCCAGTGAAACGCGGGGTGTAGGCATCGCCGAAGACCAGGCTGCGCACTTTCGAAAACAGTCCGTCGGCGCCGACCACCAGGTCGTAGCGGCCGCGACTGCCGTCGGTAAACAACACGTCGACCTCTGTGCCGTTGTCGTCCAGCGCTTCCACACTCAGGCCCAAACGCACGTTGGCACCGAGTTGCAAGGCGGTTTCGCTGAGGACCTTGTGCAGCGCCAAGCGGGAAATGCCGACGTTGGCAGGGTATTGCGGGCCGGCCAGTCGCTGACCCGGAATGCGCGCCAGTTGTTGCCCGCCCGGGCCGTAGATGGCGACGTCTTCGAAGGCATAAGCGGCGTCCAGATAACCGTCGAGAACGCCGAGCTTGGCCATCTCACGGACGACGTTGCTCTGTTGAATAATCCCGACGCCATAGACTGTCCATTCGGACTTGAGCTCGATCAGGTCGACCTCGATACCTTTACGCCGCAAGGCGATGGCCGCACACAAGCCGCCGATACCACCGCCCACGATCAGAACGTTGTTCACTGCACTCATGGTGTTCTCTCTTTTTATTCTTGTGATCGATGCTGCGTCGGGCACGGCATCGTTGGATGAAGCTTCCCGGCAAAGCAGGGATTTGACTAATCGCGAGTAAGGATGCGATGTATCGCCGTACGCGATACCTCGATTTATCCCTGCAGCGGCAACCCTTCAGGCATTTGCACCAGCAGCCAGCCATCCTTCTCGCAGAACGGCAGCGCCTCCAGTCTCTGGCCCAGGCACGGGCCGTAGATGCACTCGCCCGTCGCCGGCAGAAATTGCGCACCATGGGCGTAACAGACGATCAACTGGCCATCGGCGGACAAGAAGCGGTCCTTGCGATACTCCAGGCGCACGTCCAGATGCGGACAACGGTTGCGATAGACCCGCACCTGATCGTCATGACGCAGAGCAAACACGCTGTCGCGTCCCTGCGCCAACGGGTCGAATCCGCGCGCCCGGCCCTCCTCCAGTTCGTCCAGCCGACACAATGGCTGCGCAATAGCGCTCATGATCAGCGTCGCCCTCAACCGAGTTTTGGCGGCGGGCCACCGGGGGCCCATTTTTCTTTGGCACTGAACAGGAACAACTGCGAGTTATCCGCCGACAGCGGCGCGCGACGGGCCTCCCAGGCGTCATCGTGCTTGTCCATGTCAGCGTCATATTCGATGTGGCAGCCCAACGGACTGTTGAAGTACCAGAACCAGTTGGAGCCAAACAGGTGACGGCCCGGGCCCCAGAAACTGGTCCAGCCTTTTTGCTCGAAACGCGTCCCGGCCAGCAGCACTTCGGTGCCACTGCCCATGTGGAAGGTGAAATGTTCGCAGCCTTTCATGTGCGGCGGGGTCTGGATCATGAACAGGCAATGGTGATCATCAGAGCCTGCCGGTCGCATGAACGGCCCGGCGCCAATGAAGGTGTCGGTGGTGCGAAAACCCAAGCGCTCGGCGTAAAAAGCTTCTGCTTTCGCCGCATCGGGCACGAAATACACCACGTGGGACAAAGTGCGCGGAACAGCGCCCATATCGAGGGTAATGCCTGGCTGGTTAAGCGGCCGCTGTGGCGCATGGCCGGCGGCGTTGGTCAGGTCATCCGGTGCGCTGTACGGCTTGCGCACGCTGACCTGAAAAGCGATGGCGAAACCCATGTCGTCAACGCTGTGCAGCACGCCGTGTTGATCACGACGGACGATACGATCACGGGCCAGCTCATCTTCGATGGCATCCAGATCGCTGATCGCGCCGACCCCGTAGACCGTCTCGCGAATCGACGGCGCCGGGCCGATTGCCGCCGGCAAGTCAGGATCGTCGGCTCGGCGGATAATCACGGCGGTGCCGTCCAGCGCTTCGAAACGCCCGCCGTTGCTGTCAACGCCGACCGGCGCAAGGCCGTAGTCGCGCAGGCAATCGGTGCAGGCTTGAATGTCATCGACGCCAAAAATCAGGGCATCAAGGCCAATGATGTTCATGGCTTACCACTCCATTGAAATTATGATCCGGTGACTGTCGCCATGGACGCCTTGCAGCGCGCCGGGCCTGACTGGAAACCGGTGGTGGTGTCGGCGGCAGGGCCGACTGCGGCGAAGATTGGCGCAAGGGTTGGCAGCTGACTAATCGCGAGTCGGGATGCGACCTATCGGCAAACGCGATACCTGTGACGAAGGTTGACGCGCCGATGGATTCGTTCGAATGTATTGCGAAAATAAATACAAAAACGGACCTGCCCATGCGTTTCAACCATCTGGACCTGAACCTGCTGGTCGCGCTTGATGTATTGCTCGAAGAGCAGAACATCACCCGCGCTGCCGAACGCCTGCACATGACCCAATCCGCCACCAGCGGCGTGCTTGCGCGTTTGCGCACCTACTTCGAGGATGAGTTGCTGGTCCAGGTGGGACGCAAGATGCAGCCCACGCCTTACGCCACGGAACTGGCCAGACCGGTGCGTGAAGTCCTGCTGACGATTCAGTCCTCGATTACCGCCAAACCGGTGTTCGACCCGGCCACCAGCAAGCGCCATTTTCGCTTGGTGACTTCGGACTATCTGATCAGCGTGCTGTTCGCCCAGGTGATCCAGAACATTCACCAGCAAGCACCCAACATCACCTTCGAAATGCTTGGCCCCAGCGACAACTCCGGCGAGTTGCTGGTGCGTGGCGAAGTCGACCTGATGATTGTTCCCGAGCGCTACATCATTGAAGGCCACCCTTCGCGCCTGCTGTTCGAGGAAGAACACGTGTGCGTGGTGTGGCAAGGCAATACGCAAGTCGGCGACACCCTGACCCTTGAGCAGTACATGGAGATGGGCCATGTTTCGGTGGGCTTCGGCCGTACCCGGCACATGAGCATCGAAGAATGGTTCATGAATCAATACGGCTTCAATCGGCGCATTGAAGTGATCACCAGCGACTTCAATACCCTGCCGCAACTGATTGTCGGCACGCAGCGCATCGCCACGATGCACCAGCGCCTGGCGAACCTCTACGCGCACTATCTGCCGCTGCGCATCCTGCCGCCACCGGTGAAAATCCCGGTCATGCGCGAGTACATGCTGTGGCACCGCAGCGTTGACGGCGACCCGATGCACCGCTGGCTGCGCGAACGCATCAGCGAATCCATCCAGCATCTGCAACACGTGCCCATCGTATCTCGCGATACCTCGTATCCGCCGTCACGATTGGCCAATTAGTCGGGTGATCCTTAACGTGCCTTGGGAATGCCAAGGCAACCATAAGGACAACAATAATCATGTTTCGCTATTTCCCGACCAACTACGTTTGGAATCTCTCTGTCGACCTGGCCATTGAAATGGGCGCGCGTATGGGAGAAATCGAAGAGATGTGCGCCCCGCTGCAAGAGGCGGCCAAGCAGCCGGACGCGGCCGGCACCCGCGCCTTTCGCGAAACCTGGGCGAAAATGGCCGACAAGCTTTGCGGTCTGGCCGAGGAAGACGAAGGCAATGGCCGGATGCTCTCGGCTGGCGAAAAATACAACCGCGCCGCCACCTATTATCTGACCTGCGAGCGCCTGCAAGCCCACGGTGCGCCGGGCCGCACTGAGCTCTATCAACGTTTCCTGCAGACCTTCAAGCGCGGCGTCGAACTGTCGCGTGAAAACTGTGAACGGGTGGAAATCCCGTACGAGGGCAAACATCTTTCCGGCTTGCTCGTACGCGCCGAAGGCGTCGAGGGTCCGGCGCCGATACTGGTGCAGGTCAACGGTCTGGACTCGACCAAGGAAATGAAATACCGCGTGGGCCTGCCAGCCTGGCTGGCGAAACGCGGCATCTCTTCGCTGATCATCGACCAGCCCGGCACCGGCGAAGCGCTGCGCCTGCATGGCCTGACTGCACGATTCGACAGTGAACACTGGGCCAGTCGTGTGGTGGATTGGCTGGAAACCCGAAGCGACGTTGACGCTGCACGCATTGGACTCGAAGGTGTCTCGTTGGGCGGTTATTACTGCCCGCGTGCAGTTGCATTCGAACCGCGCTTCGCTTGCGGTGTTGTATGGGGCGCCAACCACGACTGGCGTGATGTGCAAAAGCGTCGACTGGAAAAGGAAGGCAGCTTCCCGGTACCGCATTACTGGGCGCATGTGTGCTGGGTGTGGGGCGCCAAGGACGTCGAAGAGTTCATGAGCATCGCCGAAAACGTCCACCTCGACGGCGTGCTCGACCGCATCAAGGTGCCGTTCCTGGTGACCCATGGTGAACAGGATTCGCAGATTCCGTTGAAATGGGCGCATCGCACCTACGAACAACTGGTCAACAGTCCAAAATGTGAACTGAAAATCTTCACCGAACGTGAAGGTGGTGTGCAGCATTCGAGCTTCGACAACAGCATCAATGCCGGGCAATACATTGCCGACTGGGTTGCCGAAACCCTGGGCGGTCGCACCGCCTGATCACTGAAAAGCACGCATAAAAAACGCCGGACAATCTTTCGATTCTCCGGCGTTTTGCATTAACGGATTCAAGCGCTGGCGCACCTATTGACGCCGTCAATACTCAGCCATCGATACAATCTGCTGGTCGTCCCCTCGCCTGCTCTCTAGCCTCTCTTTGCATAACAATCACATAGCGAAGACGCCATGACTGCCCTGCACCTGAAATGCCAGACCCTGTTTGACGGCACCGGACTGCAAACCCGCCAACAACAGACATTGATCGTCGAAAACGGTCTGCTCAGTTACGTCGGGCCCACCGCGTTGGCACCCGCTCCCCAGCCAGGCGATACACAGGTGGATGCGGGGGATGATTTCGTGATGCCGGGGCTGGTGGATGTGCACACGCATCTGGCCTTCGGTAACGCGCAGAGCGAAGAAGATATTGATCTGTGGACCAGCGACGAATTTCGCGCGTTGCGCGGGATGTTCTTTGCGCAACACGTGCTGGCCGCCGGCGTCACCAGCATGGTCTGCCCCGGCGACAGCGGCCAGCTCAGCATCGCCGTGCGCAATGCGGTGACCGCTGGTTTGTTCGAAGGCCCGAGGATCGCGGCCAGCAGCCGCGTCATCACCAATCGCCAGAGTCTGAACGATTGGTTCCCGAGTCGGGTGGGCGCCCCGGAATACTTCACCGCGCAGTTGGTCACCAGCCGTAGCGATGCGCTCGCGGAGATCCGCAAGCAGGCCAAGGACGGCGTTGACCTGATCAAGATCGCCATGGACGGCACGCACCGCCGCCCCAACGGCGAAATCATTGCGGCCTTCACTGCCGACGAAACCTTCGAAATGGTTGAGGAAGCGCATCGTCTGGGCTGCAAGGTCGCCACGCATGCTTACGGTCGCGAAGCCGTGATGTACGCGGCGCGCGCAGGCGTTGATCTGGTTTTCCATGCCTTTTACATGGACGACGCATGCATCGAAGCGTTGCTCGAGGCCGGCAGCATCCTTGCCCCTACCATGACGTTCCCGCAGAACACCGTGGATTTCTGCCAGCCCCATGATCCGGCGATCAGCACCGGTTATGCCGGTTATTGTGCTCGCACATTGGAGGTCGGTTCGGCGGTACTCAAACGCGCCAAAGCGGCCGGCGTACCGTTTGCCTGCGGCAGTGATAGCGGGTTCGCGGTAACGCCTTACGGCGAGTGGCACGCCCGTGAGCTGGAGCTGCTGGTGACCCGGCTCGGATTCACCCCGGCCGAAGCGTTATACGCGGCGACCGCTGTCGGCGCGCGCTGCATGCCGCGCGGTGAAACCCTCGGCTCGCTGCAGGTGGGCAAGCAGGCAGACTTTCTCTTGATCGATGGCTCGCCGCTGGATGACATCCGCATCCTCCAGGATCGTTCGCGCCTGAAGGCCGTTTACAAGGCCGGCCAACCGGTACGCATGGATCGCAGCCCCTACAACCCCAAGCAAGTGTCCGATTTCAACTCGCTGAAATGGACGGATCTTTACACCCGCGACCGCGTGGCCCAACTGGGCAAGTGGGCTGTATGAGGACTGAGGCCATGCAACGACTTGATTTACAGACTGCGACGAACATGGCCAGCGATGCCATCCGCATCGCTCGGGAAACCGGGATCAAACCGCTGGGCGTCGCCGTACTGGATGCCGCCGGCCATCCCTTGGCGGTTCTGCGCGACGAACACGCCACTTTCCTGCGCCCGCAAATCGCCATCGGCAAGGCGCGTGGCTGCTTGGGCATGGGTTTTGGCGGACGTGAGCTGGCGCGGCGCGCGCAGGCCATGCCGGCGTTTTTCGACGCGATCAACAGTTTGACCGGCGGCGAGGTGATTCCCGTGGCGGGAGGTGTATTGATCCGTAATGCCGAGGGCGTGGTGCTCGGGGCCATCGGCATCAGTGGCGATACCTCGGACAACGACGAGCGCTGCGCATTGCTGGCCATCGCCAAGGCCGGATTGGTCGCCGACAGCGGCGATCAGACAGAGGGTTGATCGAGCAACGCGGCCTGTTCCAGCAGCAGGCCGCGAAACCATTGCATGGCCGGGTCATGTTCTTGATAGGGATGCCATTGCAAAACTTGAACGGCCTCGGGAAAAGCCACCGGCGCCGGATGGACGCGTAATGGATAACACTGGGCGAAGCGTTGCGCCTGTCGTCGAAACACCGTGGCAATGCGTGCGGTACCGACAATGAATTGCGGCATCAGCACAAAGCTTTCAACGGTCACGGCCACTTGTCGCTCAATGCCGAGTTCATGCAGGTGCATGGCATCCATCGCCAGGTTGTGCCCGTCGGCAAACTCACGCACCACGTGCGCTGCCGCGCGATAGTCAGCCATGCTCAGTTGCTCGGCAAACTGTGGCTGTTGCGCGCAGACGATGCAACAGAGCTGGTCAGTCATGAGCGGCACATGGGGATAGGCCGGGTTCAGCCGTCGCTGCGGCACGATCACGCAATCACTGCGCCGATAATCCAGCGCTTCGCTGACGACATCACCGTCGCGCGGGACAGGCATGTCGCGCAGGCTCAAGCGAATATTCGGAGCGATACGCGCCAATGCATGGCTGACCGCAGGGAGCAGCACATCGGCGACGTAATCGGAGGCTACCAGAGTGATGTGTCGGTCGCAGTTCGCCGGGTCAAAGTTCAGCGGTGCGTTGACGATCTCCCGGGTCAACGCCAACGCTGCACGCACTTTTGGCAGCAACTCCAGACCCAGCGCAGTGGGTTCCAGGCGGCGGCCCACTTGTACCAGTAACGGGTCGTTGAAATGTTCACGCAGGCGGCCCAATGCCGAACTGGTCGCTGACTGTCCCAGGCACAGGCGCTCGGCCGCCCGGCTGACACTGCATTCGCTCAACAAGGCGTCGAGCGCAACCAACAGATTAAGGTCGAGGCGTCGATATCGCATGTGGGTTCCGCTGAAGGTGATGATGACGTCTTTGCCACTGTTTACGGGCAGGATCAAAAACGAATCATGACCTTAGCGAGCTGTGTATCAATGCGCCAATCGCGTGTTTGGTTGTGAGGTATCGTTTACGGAGATACCAAGCGCCACTGCGCGTAGTTAGTTACTCATGGGAAGCCACTTATAGAAGGGTCTACACCATCAAGTATCTAGCAGGTAAGCAAAAGCCCTGCGTTCACTTTTGATCGAGAGCAACTTATAGGTTGCTCGAAAATTGGTGCTCGTGGACGGCAATCGGCCAAAAGCGGCCCTTGGACAACCTGATTGCGAAACAGTAGCTTATGTAGCGAGACTGACGAAAAATACTCGGCGGTGGGGTTCCTTCCCATACCGTGATTCACCTTGGACGATGTCAAGAAATGGGACCTAAAACCGAAGAGCTGATCTGCGTTCTTGATCAGCTTGCAGCAATGCTTGAGAGCGATGGAGATACTCACTGGAGCCTGTGGATGCGTAAGGCAAGAGCACGCTTAATGGATTCTGATTACTCCGGAATTGAGTACCTACAGTCAGCCTATGGTGGAATGGGCTCATTCAATGATCTCATTCTTGGTCAAAGTGATGAGAATGGCGTCCTTTGCTGGAAGCCGGGTCATGTTGAGCTAAACGAAAGATTCGATGAATTGCGCAATGAAGCCGCGAAGCTCGTCGAGCTCATAAAGCGAACTACATAAAGGGGCGCAGTTATCAAACTACGGTATTCAAAAGGGTTAGGCCTGCCACCGACGCATCTCACTTTGATCAGCTCCGTCGACTCCGTTTCCGGCAGCCTGGTGTTTGCCTACACAGAAGTCGGGGATTACAGAGTGCATTACACATCACGTGCCGAGTTGTTGAGCATGCTCAACAGCCTTTTGCATCAGCGCGTGCCCATTGCTGTCGGAGGCATGCTCCCGGGACCTGCCGACGAAGTCGACATGTTAATAGCGAACGAAGTACTTGAAGGCCCCTACATAGAACTGTCATGGTCCGGCCCCCAGCAATGGACTCTGCGCGAAATCGACTCCTCCACTGATGAATGGCAACCCGTACCTGACACTCGAAGTATGGCCAATATGTCATTCGATCCGAAGTCCCTGAAATGCTCTGGCTGAACTGGCTAAGAAATTAATACAAGTTCAGGCGGTTCTTCGTATCTAGCACCAATCACCTACGGTCGCGACCAGCGGCAATCGGCCAGAAGCGGACGTAATTGCGTTTGTGTAGTATCTGCCTCTCTTCCATCCTATATGAGATGCCGATGTCTAGCCGACACTCCCCATCCCCTACAAGAGCTGTCCTAGACCTGCAAAACGCACGTTCGCTTTTGGGAAAACGGCTGAGCGTGCTGCTGCACGACCAGTACTATTTCAACGACGAGAAAGATCTGGGAGACACAGGCTCTCTAGAGTGGCGTTTTGGCGAAGGAGAAGTTCTATCCATGTATCTCTTGAGTGATGGCGAGAGAGTTGGTGCGGACTTGTTTCCTTCTGATACGCCGACTCCCTTCGAGATAGAGCCAAACGTGACCTGCTCCTGGAAGAGGGAAAACCTGCTTGCGGATCTGTCAGCAACCCACCTTGAGAACACAAAAATTTGCGCAGTTGAGGGAATTCTTGACTCTTTCAACGGACAAGAGCCTTGGCTGGCCGGATTCAGAGTTACGTTCGAGACCGGTGACTCGTTGGTCTACCTTAACCAGGGCGACGATGCCGTCGTATTGATTAATGCGCTACCGCCAGTAAGTGTAGGCCTCGAAACCCGCTTCGTTACCTCAATTTAATGACAGCTATGGGTCGACTGCGGACCTTCCCAAAGGCAGCAATCGGCCATAAGCAGCCATTCGTAAATATCCGTTTTCGACCCAATGCAGACGCTGACCAGAATTTGGCTAAGGGGCGGGCTTTAGCCCGTCCCAGCGAGCGAAGCGAACGGTTTGAACCAGTTGCTATGCATGTTTTACTAGCCGTTTCTTTAAATGGTACAAGTTAGTCCCGATTGGGCGGTCCTCAAGAACACCATAAATCTCATACCCATGCCGCTCATAGAACTGTTTCGCATCAACGGTTTTTAAGAATGCAACTACTGCCCCATTGTCGGCACCAATAGCTTCTGCTTTCTCCAAAAGCATAGAACCTACTTTTTTACCGCGATGAGATTCCTTAACCCAAAAAGTGTCAATTTCTAAGCCATCCCAGTAATAATTACAGCTTATTGCACCGATGTAGTCGCCTACTTCATCGTGTGCAACCACCATAAATATTTTATCTTCCGACTCTGGTGGTAGATTTGGATATTGAATTCGAAGATATTCTGAAAACCTGTTATTCAGAGCTCCTTTATCCTTTTCTGTTGGAGAACCCAATATATCAATCCTGATTTCCACTTTATTGCTCCTTAAATTCAACTTTTAGGTGCCGAACCGCTTTTGACATACATTCCATGTTCATGCGTAACCCCTTGAGCAATCAAAAAATCGAGTCTGTAAACGCGACATCCAGAAGGGGGGGGGGGGGGGGGGAGCGAAATATTACTTTGCACATTACTGACGTATTAGCTGCGTGTCGATGGTCCGCTTTTGGCCGATTGCTGCCGGTCACCAAGGCCGCAATCGCCCATAGCTCCCGGTGAGAAACGGTAGATTTTGGCCACAACCGGATACTCGACAGCCCCCCAAACGTTTGTTGAGTCCGTCTGATCATCTATGAAAGAAGCGCTCGCAACGGAGCTGGAATGGGTACAACTTCCTTACTTTCCGGTGAGACACAAACGTGTGTGACATTCGCGGTAAATGCCAGCACGCCTTCGCCTATAAACCCCTCAACCAAAAAAGTAAAAGAGTGCTCGCCCAACCTGGCCACGCCAACTTTAATAATCATTTCGTCATCCCACGTCACCGGAGCCAGCAACTCGATCGACATCGCACGCACCGGCGGCAATATATTAAAACTCATCACCGCTCTAAGCCCCGGACCCCCTACCCATCTGTCGAGTGCTACACCAATGGCCTCTACAGCAAAATATGAGAATCGCGGGGTGTAAACCACCCCTGCCGGATCACAATCTCCGAACAAAATAGTTCTGCTTACAAAAACCGCATCAGGCATTAACTCCCCCCTACTCGCCAGCGTCAGGCCGATATCGACGAGTTCTTCTCGCTCGGCCATCAAGGGCTTCTGCCTTTGATGGCGGCGATTGTCCCCACATCGGCGACTCAAAGATCTTCGCTTGGAACCTAAGCACTCAGCTGCTTGAACCAGTCAAGACTCTCAACGGTAGTTCCAGAAGGACGGTACTCACACCCAATCCATCCCGCGTACCCGCGCTGCTCCAGCGCCGCGAACAACGCAGCAAAGTCGATACTCCCCGTTCCCGGCTCGTGACGACCCGGGCAATCGGCGATTTGCACATGGACGGTTCTGTCATAAAACCGCGCCAGCACATCGGCTGCGTCTCCGGTCAAAAGCTGGGCATGGTAAAGATCAAGAATCAGCCCGACACTCGGGAAGGTCTCCAGTACCTGTTGCGCCTTGCTGAAGTCAGACATGTAATAGCCCGGCATCGCCTCCGCGCTGATCACTTCGATCAGCGGCCGCAGCCCCTGGTCTTCCAAGTACTTGACCGCATATTCCAGGTTGCCCGCGTAGGTTCGCTCAGCGTCATTCTGCGTGGTAACGCCCGACATGATGTGGACATCCGCACACGCCAAGGTCTTTGCGTAGCGGGCGGCCTGGAGCAACCCGTCACGAAACTCCTCGCCCCTGCCCTGTAACGCGGCGATGCCTTTGGTCACGCCAGCCGGGGCGGCGAACTGAATCAACGGCAAACTGTATTGGGCTAGATGGTCGGCAAGCAGACTGGCGTCGAATTCATACGGCGACGGGAATTCAACTGCCCGGAAACCGGCGGCTGCGGCGGCTTCGATGCGTTGCAGAAAAGGCAATTCATTGAATTGAAAACCGAGATGAGCATTGAACTTGAGCATTGGTAATTATCCATCCTGGGAAGAAACGACATCATCAGCCTGGAGCATCCTTCGCCGCTCCAGCACTGCACTATCGCAAGTACGTTCAACGATTAAAACCAGGTTTCCATCTGTATGCCGTATTGCCACACCCCTCCTGCCTGGAAATCGGACATGCCAAAGGCGTCTGTCGTACTGAACCGGTCCAGATCCGAAGACCAGTTCATGTAGCTGGCGAACACTCGCAATTCCGGACGCGTGAGGAGATCGCCAACATCCAGTTTGAATGTAGGGGCGACAGTGAACTTCCAGAAGTTACCGTCGACCGCATTGCGTTGTAGATAGCCCTTGGGGTCGAGGTTCATGGTTTGCCAGCTCATTTCGTAGGCCATTTCGAAGTTGCTGTTGATTTTGTTGGCCAAGCGCACGTTCAGGGTCAGCCAGCGGTAGTCGTCGCCTTTAACGTATCGATCCTTGCTCTGTTCAGCCAGCAAGCTGGGCCCGATGCGCCAGTCAGAGGTCAGCGGGGTCTCACCGTAAAGCGCCAGACGCAGCGCGCGGGCGTCGTCGATCAACTCACCGTCCGAGCCAACGTTCTTGACCTCAGCCCCCAGACCCTGGCCATAGAGCAGCGCCGTTTTGAAGAAGCCTTCCCTTCCGAAAAAGGTCTTCTGGTGATTGGCCAGCATGCTGTGCACGCCGGAATCCGCAGGCGTCAAACCGGCTTTATTGGTGCGGGTGCCGAAATCGTTTTTCTTGGCGCCGATGGCGTTGTACATCCACTGCCACTGGCCATCCGCAAAGAACTGGTTGGAGGTCAGGATGTAACTTTCCACATCGGCGTTAATACCGCCCTGACTGAAATCCCCGTAGCTACGCCCAATCAAGGAGTAATTCGAACGCCAATGCTTGTTCATCTGCACATCGTAAATTCCACCGCCGGTGCCGGCCAGGTAAACGACGTCCGAGTCCAGCCAGTGGATATCGAAATTATCTCTATCGAAGCGCTTGCCCGCCCACAGCGTAGCGTTCTCGAAGACTGAATTGCCTTTGAACGCAGCGACATGGTCGAGCGTTGTGAATACCTGGCGTACGTTGAGTTTGCTTTCGTCGGCCGTCCAGTCATTGGAGCTTTCCACACCGTCGGCGATGGAGACCGTGAATTTTGATCGGGTGCCGTTTTGCGCATAGATCTCTTTCGACAGGTCGATGCGCATGTAGGTGTCGTCCTCGTTGCCGAGTCGCCCGACTGCCCCGCCCACCGAACCGGCCGGCGTTGTGTAAGGGCCGCCACGGCCACCACCCAGCCCCTCGTCGACCAGTAACCCGGAGCGCGCATAGCCGTTGAAGCTGAATCCATCGGTGAGGTGTCCGGCACCGCCCTCCTTCTCCAGGCTTTGCTGACGGGCTTCGAGTTTTGCCAGTCGGGTATCCAGAGCCGGCGCCGAAATGGCTGTTGCGGTAGCCGCGACGGACTGCGAGGGAGGCGTCGCGAATTTGATCTGCTGCAATTCCCGGGCGAGTGCCTGGGTCTGCTGTTCGGCCGTGGCTGCACGCTTTTCCGCTGCACTGGCACGCGCTTCAAGTGCGGCCATGCGCTCTTCCAGCGTCGCGCCCTGAGAAGCCGCCGCCGATGTGCCGAGCACGCCGACCAGTAGCCAGCTTGATCCTTTCTGCATGTTGATTCCCTGTTTTGTTTTTATTTTTGGTTGCCGCGATTGCCTTTTTTTGCATGAGTCGCGAGTTGTCACAAACGACAAAAAAAGGATGCCTCCTCGCAAATACGCTGCTACATTTGGCGATGTTAACGTTAACTTTTCTAAAAACAAAAATAAAGGACGCTCGATGAAACACCTGAAATCGCTCCTGCCAATCGCATTCATCAGCCTGTCTGCCGCACTGCCATCCGTGTCGAACGCAACCGATCTGACGATCTCGTGCGGTGCGGTGGGTGCGGAACTGCAGCTGTGCAAGGAGGCTGTCGAGGAATGGTCGAAACAGACCGGCAACAACGTCGAGGTGGTCTCCACGCCTAACTCGGCGACCGAGAGGTTGTCGTTCTACCAGCAGATCCTCAGTGCGCAGTCCACCGACATCGACATCATTCAAATCGATATGGTGTGGCCGGGGATGCTGGCCAAACACCTGATGGATCTGCGTGAGGTGCTGCCCGCCAACGCGACCCAAGGCTACTTCCAGGCCCAGGTCGATAACGCCACGGTCAACGGACGGCTGGTGACAATGCCGTGGTTCACCGACTCGGGGCTGCTGTATTACCGCAAAGACCTGCTTGAGAAATACACCAAGCAGGTTCCTCAAACGTGGGAGGAAATGACCGCTACCGCCAGGGCTGTGCAACAGGCCGAGCGCGACGCCGGCAACGCCAATCTCTGGGGTTATATCTTTCAGGGACGTGCCTACGAGGGGCTGACGTGTAATGCGCTGGAGTGGATCAGCAGCCAGCCGCAAGGCGGACTGATCAATCAACGCGGCGACATCGTGGTCAACAGTCAGGCCTCAAGAGCGGCGTTGACCCTGGCGAAAAGCTGGGTCGGCGACATCTCCCCGCGTGGCGTGCTCAATTACACCGAGGAAGAAGGACGTGGCGTATTCCAGTCGGGCAATGCGCTGTTCATGCGTAACTGGCCTTATGTCTGGGCCCTGGTGCAAAGCCAGGACAGCGCCGTAAAAGACCAGGTCGGCGTCGCTCCCCTACCCCGCGGCGGCGAGACCGGCGAGCATGCTTCCACCCTCGGTGGCTGGGGCTTGGCGGTATCGCGTTACAGCGCTCATCCCAAACTTGCCGCCGAGCTGGTGAGCTACCTGAGCAGTGCCCAAGAGCAAAAACGTCGAGCGCTGAAAGGCGGCTATAACCCGGTGATCGAGTCGCTGTATCAAGATCCCGAATTGCTCGCGGCCATGCCTTATTACGCTCAGTTGCACAGCATTCTCAACGCTGGGGTCATGCGCCCCGCCGCCATCGCCGCCGATCGCTATCCACGAGTCTCCAATGCCTTCTTCGATCGGGTGCATGGCGTGCTGGCGGGCGAGTTGCCCGTCGATCAGGCACTGGCCGAACTGGAAAGCGAACTCACGCGCATCAAACGCCGGAACTGGTAAGCCACAAGGAAGGAAATCACCATGTCTGTCTCTACGACCCATGCCCCCTTTGACGAGCTGCTGCTCACGAGGGAAACGCCTGTACAACGTCGCCGAGTGCGCGCTGCCTGGCTGTTTCTGACGCCGATGCTGGTCTGCCTGGCTCTGGTGGCTGCGTGGCCGCTGCTGCGCACATTCTGGTTCAGTCTGACCGACGCCAGCCTGGCGGACACCGGTGGCGCAACCTTCATAGGCTTGAGCAATTATCTGTTGTTCAGCGATGCCGGCTGGTCGGGCATCCTCGTCGATCCACAGTGGTGGAACGCGGTGCGCAACACGTTGTATTTCACGGTGGTCTCGGTGGGACTGGAGGTCGTGCTGGGGTTGTTGGTGGCGTTGCTGCTGAACATCAAGTTCACCGGCCGTTCGCTGGTGCGGGCGTTGATTCTGATTCCGTGGGCGATTCCGACGATTGTCTCGGCGAAGATCTGGTCATGGATGCTGAACGACCAGTTCGGCATCATCAATCACCTGATGCTCAGCCTCGGCCTGATTGACGCCCCCCTGGCCTGGACGGCAGATGCCGACCTGTCGATGTGGGCGGTGATCATCGTTGACGTCTGGAAGACCGTGCCCTTCGTCACGCTGCTGATGCTGGCGGCCTTGCAGATGTTGCCGAGCGATTGCTACGAAGCGGCCAGGGTCGATGGCATTCATCCGCTGAACGTATTCTGGCGTGTCACGCTGCCACTGTTGATGCCTGCGCTGCTGGTAGCGGCGATCTTCCGCATCCTCGATTCCCTGCGGGTATTCGACGTCATCTATGTGCTGACCTCGAACTCGTCGAGCACCATGAGCATGTCAGTGTATGCCCGACAGCACCTGGTGGAGTTTCAGGACGTCGGTTACGGCAGCGCGGCGTCGACGCTGTTGTTTCTGGTGGTCGCGGTGATCGCCATGCTTTATCTCTACCTCGGACGCCGTCAACTGGAGGTCCGCGCATGAGCCCGCGCCTGCTGAAAAAAGCGCTGTTGCGCCTCGGATTCTGGTGCCTGATCGGGGTGTTGCTGCTGTATGCGGTCTTCCCGTTCTACTACGCCATCGTGACCTCGCTGAAGCCCTCCAGCGCCTTGTTCGAGGTGAGCTACTGGATCGAACATCCCGACTTTTCCAATTACGCGGCGGTCCTTCACCAGGCCTCATTCCTGCGAGCGATCGGTAATTCGCTGGTGGTTGCGCTGTGCGTGGTGACATTGGCGCTGTTCCTCAGCCTGACCGCTGCCTATGCCTTGGGCCGAGTGAAATTCCGTGGGCGTGGCACGGTGTTGATGATGGTCCTTGGCGTGTCGATGTTTCCTCAGGTCGCGGTGCTGTCAGGACTGTTCGAAGTGATCCGCGCCTTGGGTCTGTACAACACCTCGTGGGCGTTGATCCTCAGCTACACGATTTTCACCCTGCCCTTCACCGTCTGGGTGCTGACCACGTTCATGGGACAACTGCCCCATGAGCTGGAGGAAGCGGCAATCATGGATGGTGCTTCGCCCTGGGTAACGCTGACTCGCGTGCTGTTGCCGCTGCTCTGGCCCGCATTGGTCACCACGGGCTTGCTGGCCTTCATCGCCGCGTGGAACGAGTTTCTGTTTGCCCTGACCTTCACCCTCACCGACAGCCAACGCACGGTGCCGGTGGCCATCGCCTTGATCTCCGGTGGTAGCCCCCATGAGTTGCCTTGGGGCTTGTTGATGGCTGCCTCGGTGCTGGTCACCGTCCCACTGGTGATTCTGGTGCTGATCTTCCAGCGCCGAATCGTTTCCGGTCTCACTGCCGGCGCGTTAAAGGGTTGATGCCCAACAAAGACAAGGAACAGCATCGTGATCAAATTGAAACTGGACAACGTCAACAAACAATTGGGCGGCGCGCGGATTCTTCGCGACATCAACCTGGAGATCGCTGCAGGTGAATTCGTGGTCTTCGTCGGCCCTTCGGGCTGCGGAAAGTCGACACTGCTGCGACTGATCGCCGGACTGGATTCGATCTGCGCCGGTGATCTGTTGATCGACGGGCGCCGGGTCAACGATCTGGAACCGCGTGAGCGTGGCGTCGGCATGGTATTTCAATCCTATGCGCTGTACCCGCACATGAGCGTCTACGACAACATCAGTTTCGGTCTCAAACTGGCCAAGACTGAAAAGAGCAGCCTGCGCGAGCGGGTGCTGAAAACCGCGCAAATCCTGCAATTGGACAAACTGCTGCAACGCAAACCAAAAGAACTGTCTGGAGGGCAGCGTCAGCGTGTGGCCATGGGCAGGGCCATGGCGCGGGAACCGGACATTCTGTTGTTCGATGAGCCGCTGTCCAACCTGGATGCCTCCTTGCGGGTGCAGATGCGCAACGAAGTCGCCCGACTGCATGACCGATTGGGCTCGACCATGATCTACGTCACTCACGATCAGGTGGAGGCGATGACCCTGGCCGACAAAATTGTCGTGCTCAATGGCGGCCATATAGAGCAGGTCGGCTCACCGCGCGAACTCTATGAGCGCCCGGCCAGCCGCTTTGTCGCCGGTTTTCTCGGTTCGCCGAAAATGAATTTCCTGGCGGCCCGCCTACAGGCGCCGGGCGAAACCAGCCTGGTCGATGCTGCCGTTTTGGGGATGACCACCCTGCCCTTCGACAGCTCGAACCTGGCGGCAGACAACGCGCTGAGCCTGGGCGTTCGCCCGGAACACCTGTCGCTCAAAGCGGCGCCGGGAACGGCTGGCGTTGTCGTGACCGGTGTCGAATACCTCGGCAGTGAAACCTATGTGCACCTCGATACCGGGCAAGACGAGCCGCTGATCTGTCGTTGTGAAGTCAACGCCGGTTGGCAGGCAGGCGATCGGGTCGAACTGCAACTGGACATCGACAAGATCCACCTGTTCGACACTGACGGCACGGCATTGAAGCGCCAGCCGCACGCCATTGAATCCGTAGCGGATGACCTCTCTCCACGCTCAATCCGAGCACACGCCCTATGACCTTGTCTTTGAATACCGCGAGCGATCCCATGTCTTCGTCCCTTGACCTTGCGCAGCGCGCCCTGGCTGACAGCCAGTCTCGCCTCATCGAGGATTATCGACCCGGTTATCATATTGCCCCGCCGGCAGGCTGGATGAACGATCCGAACGGGGTCGTGTACTTTCGTGGCGAATATCACGTGTTCTATCAGCATCACCCCTTCGACGCGAAATGGGGCCCGATGTATTGGGGCCACGCCAAGAGTGCCGATCTGGTGCATTGGCAGCACCTGCCCATTGCGCTGGCACCCGGCGATGACTGCGACCGCGACGGCTGTTTTTCCGGGAGCGCCGTGGTCTGTGGCGATACCCTGGTGCTGATCTACACCGGGCACACGTGGCTGGGCGAGGTGGGTGACGAACGCTTGATCAAACAGGTCCAGTGCCTGGCAACCAGCAACGACGGCATCCGCTTCGTCAAACACGGCGCGGTGATCGACAGCGCGCCGCAAGACACCATCATGCACTTCCGTGACCCCAAGGTCTGGCAGGAAGATGGTTATTGGTACCTGATTGCCGGCGCACGTCTGGGCGACAGACCGCTACTGCCGCTGTACCGCTCCACGGATCTGCACGTCTGGGAATTCCTCGACTATGTGTCCGCCGGCAGCGAGGGTGATGGTTATATGTGGGAATGCCCGGACCTGTTTCGACTGAATGGACGCGATGTGCTGCTGTACTCTCCGCAAGGCATGCAAGCCGACGGTTACGACCGGCTCAACAAGTACCAGACCGGTTATCGAGTGGGCCAACTCGACAACCAGTGGCACTTCACGGGCGGGCCTTTTATCGAGCTGGATAACGGCCACGATTTCTATGCGGCGCAAACGCTGTTGGCCGCCGATGGTCGGCGCCTCGTCTGGGCGTGGCTGGACATGTGGGAAAGCCCGATGCCGAGCCAGGCCCATCACTGGTGCGGCATGCTCGGATTGCCACGCGAACTTGAGCTGTGCGCCGATCGTCTTTGCGTGTATCCGGCACGGGAGCTCAGCGCGCTGCGAATGACGCAATTGCCGGGGACGCCGTGGTGGGAAGCGTCGGGAGCCCGCTGGGTGCCGGAGTTAAACGGCGACATGCTCGAACTCCATGTGCATCTGGATCTGCTCGGCTGCACTGACGGCCACGTGGGAGTCGCTTTGCGTTGCAGCGACGATGGACGTGAAGAAACCCTGCTCTATTACGATGCGTCACTGCAGCGCCTGGTGCTTGACCGCAGCCGCTCGGGTGCGCAAGTCACCGGCCAGCGCAGCGTCTCGATAGACCCGACGCTAGAGCGTCTTGAGCTGCGCGTGTTCCTCGATCGCTCATCCATTGAGGTGTTCGACGAAAACGGCCGCTTCAGTCTCAGCAGTCGCCTCTATCCGCGCTCCGACAGTCTCGGCGTGAAGCTGGTGGCAAGCGGAAGTGGCGGGCGCGTCTCGATCCCCAAGGCATGGCCTCTGGGTTCTGGATGGTCATGAGCGGCCTCATTCGGGTCGCGAGAGGCCCGGGCCCTGTGTCATGATTCTGCGTCAACCTGACCGGCCGCACTTCGCATGACTTCAGTGAAAGACGTTGCACAACTGGCCGGCGTGTCCCTGATGACGGTGTCTCGAGCGCTCAATACTCCGGAAAAACTGAGCCCCGAAACCCTTCTACGGGTGCGTCGTGCCATTGATGAACTGCAATTCGTACCCAGCCTGTCAGCGCGCAAGATGCGCGGTGACAACCTCCAGTCGCGCACCATCGGTGTGTTCGCGCTGGACACCGCGACCACGCCCTTCGCGGTCGAGCTGCTGCTGTCCATTGAACAGACCGCGCAGCAGGCCGGCTGGAATGTCTTTATCCTCAACCTGCTAAGCAATCCGCCCACCGACCAGAACATCGACCTGATGCTGTCGCACCGTCCGGACGGTTTGATCTTCAGTGCCATGGGATTTCGCCAGGTCAGCATTCCCGAGCGCTTGAAGAGCAAGCCTCTGGTGCTTGCCAATTGCCTGGCAGATGACAGCAGCCTCGTCAGCTATGTACCCGACGACGAAATGGGCCAGTACCGCGCCGTACACCACGCATTGAGCCTCGGCTACAAGCGTCCTCTGTGTATCAATCTGCCGAAACAGAGTCTGGCATGGGGGCTGCGACAAAAAGGCCTGCAGCGTGCTTGTCAGGCATTCGGACTGGCGCCTGACACGCTCCTGCAATACGACCTTTCCGATCATGATGCCTACAGTGAAACAGCCGCTATCCTCGATCGGCATGTCATTGATGGTCGTCCCCAATTCGATATTCTGATCTGTGGTAACGACCGCATTGCCTTTTGTGCCTATCAGTTGTTGTTGGGGCGCGGCCTGAAAATTCCCGACGATGTCGCCGTGCTCGGCTACGACAACATGATCGGCATTGCCGAGTTGTTCATCCCGCCGCTGACCACCGTGCAACTGCCGTACTACGAAATTGGGTGCCAGGCTGCACGTCATCTGATCGAGACCCTGGAGCTATCGGGAACTCAGCGAGTTGACTGTCCATTGGTGGTCAGGACATCACTCTGAGAGTCGGTCAGCTCGCTGATAGCACTCCCGATTGCTTTGGATTTGCCGAGTGGAATCAGAAGTCCACCGTCGCTGAAAGCAGGTAGGTTCTCGGTGTCGACAACGTCAATCCCGGCTCACTGTCATCCGAAGCGCCTGCCGAACTCCAATAACGCTTGTCCAGCACGTTCTCGATATTCCCGCGCAAGGTGATGGTTTTGTCGTCAACCTTGAAGGCATAGCGCGTCCCTACGTCGAAGCGCTCCCAGGAATCGATTTCCTTCTCGTTCGACTGATCCAGGTACTGCGAACTCGAATAGATGCCACGGGTTGTCAGCGTCAGCCCCTGCACAGTCGGCACGTCCCACTCGGCGCCCAGATTGACATTGTATTTCGGCGTCGCCGGCGCGCGATTGCCGTCGAAGGTGCCATTGGTGGTCTTGGTCAATTCGCTGTCGATGTACATCACGCCACCGAGCAAACGGAAGCCTTTAAGCGGTTCGCCGAACACGCTCAACTCCACGCCATTGTTCTCGCGCTTGCCATTGGGCCCGAAGACTCGCGTGGTGGCGTTGGTTTCGTACGCCGGTTGCTTGATGCGAAACACCGCAGCGGTCAACGCGTAGGCGCCGGCATCGTACTTGGCGCCGACTTCAACCTGACGGCTGATAAATGGCGGGAAGATTTCGTCTTCGTTTATGGAAGTCGACGGCGCGATCTTGCCCTGGCTCAGGCCTTCCATGTAGTTGGCGTACAACGACAGTTTGTCGGTCGCCTTGAACAGAATCCCGCCCGATGGCGAAACCTTTTCTTCGTCGTAAGCCGTGTCGCCTTTGACGTCATCGCTCCAGTCATCAACTTTCACCCGTTGCCAGCGCGCACCGAGGGTCAGCAACAGTCGATCATCGAAAAAGCCCAGCGTGTCGGACAAGGCCACGCCGCTGAAGCGGTTTTCCGTGTAGACCTTGGCGTCATTGCGTGTCGGCGTGCCGGGTTTAGCCGTTTCCACCGGTTCATACAGGTTGCTGCGCCCTGCCGCGTAACGTGCGCCGCCGTTCTCGAAATCCATGTAGAAGTAGCTGGCCGCGAGGTTGACCTCATGGCTCACAGGCCCGGTATGGAACCAGTTGCGCACGCCTGCCGTGGCGGTACGGACATTCTCGTCGCGGGTGAAGTCGCGCGGCAGTACGCTGAAATCACCGGCATCGTTGGTGACGGAAACGGCGTGGCGCAAGAAGTCATGATTACTTTTGCGCGCGCCGACGCCGCCGTACAGCATCACCGAGTCATTGACGTCGAACTCGGCGTTGACTGTGCCGAATGTGTCCTCGGTTTTCGCCTGGCTCCACGGTTGCGCGTAGTTGCGATGCACCTTATTGGCGCTCGGAACCTTGGCATTGGCCGCAACCTGCACGCGCTCTTGCGGCGCGTCGGTATCGCGCTCGGTGTGGCCGATGTCGGTCGAAAGTCGCAAGCGCTCACCGCGAAAATCCAGGCCGAGCACGGCCATGTCACGGTCGACACTTTGATGATCCCACTCGGTATCACCGGATTGTTTGACGCCGTTGAAGCGCAGGCCGAACTGATTGTCTTCACCGAACCGCCGACCGACATCCACCGCGCCGCCGACCTGATTGTTCGACGCATAATTGGCCGTCAGCGAGGTGATCGGTTTGTCGGTGGCTCGCTTGGGCACCACGTTGATCCCCCCGCCGACACTGCCCCGCGGCGAGATCCCGTTAATGAGCTGGCTCGGGCCTTTAATGATATCCACACGATCGGCCATTTCCATGTCAATGGTGTACGTCGGCAGTACGCCATAGAGCCCGTTGTACGCCACGTCGCTGTTGAACAGACTGAAACCACGGATAGTGAACTGCTCGTAGCGACCACCGGCCGGGTTGGTCGCGCGAACCGACGGGTCGCTGGAAATCAGATCGCCCAAGGTGCGCGCCTGCTGATTCTTCACCGCATCGCTGGTGTAGGTGGTCATGCTGAACGGGGTTTCCATGAAGTCTTTCGACCCCAGCAAACCCTGTGAGCCGCGACGTGCAACCTGGCCGCCGGCAAACACATCGGCATCACTGGAACCGGTGGCACCAAGAATCGACGTCGGCGCCAGTTGCAGGCTGCTGCCCTCGGCGGCTGGAATCAGTGTGTAGGCCTGCTCGCCCAGGGGTTGCAGTTGCAGACCGGAACCCAGCAACAGGCGAGCAAACCCCTCCTCCACAGCGAATTCGCCGGACAAACCGTTGCTATTGCGGCCACTCACCAGTGCCGGATCGACCGACAGATTGACCCCGGCCAAACCGGCAAATCTTGTCAACGCTGCACTCAGGCTGCCAGCCGGCACCTGATAGCTGCGCCGGGCGTCTTCGGCCCAACTGGATTGAATCAACACAGGGCTGGCACTCAGGCTCAGCAGGAGGCTCAACTGCAACAACGGACGCAAACGACTTGGGAATACTGCGGGCATTGGAAGAAGCTCTCGATTTTGTTCACTTACCTGCAATGACCGGTGAGGCGAAAAAAAGGGACAGGCTTCAGACGATATTTTTTCGCGGCGCCAGCGTTACCCAGAAACGCGTGCGCGAATGCACCTCCAACGGCAGGCTCGCCGCCAGCAGGGCCAGCACTTTATCGGTGTCGTCGAGACGGAAACTGCCGGTGACACGCAGACGTTCAAGTGCCGGCTCCCAGCGCAGAAGCCCCGAGCGATAACGGCTCAACTCGCGCAGGAAATCCCCCAACGGCTGGTTTTGCGCCATCAAAACACCGTCACGCCAGCCCGGCATTTTGGCATCGAACAGCGCGACCGGTCCGGCGCCGGAGGCCTGCAAACTGACCTGTTGCCCTGCGTTCAACTGCAGCGCCGCCCCGTGCAACGGCTGCAATTGCACCGAGCCGCTGACCACCGACACGTTGCAGTCACGCTCGTTGAGGCGCACGCAGATTTCGCTGTGGCTGACAATGATCCGACCGTACGGCGCGTTGACCGTCAATGTCGTGCTACCCGGAACGTTGAGCGCCATTTCGCCGCGCACCAGCGTCAACTGACGGCTGGCCAGATCAACGTTCACCGCACTGGCGGTGTTCAGCTGCAAGGTGCTGCCGTCGGCCAGCCGTGTTCGCGTGTGCTCGCCGGTGGAAGTCTGCAAATCTGCGCGCCAGACGTCGAGCGGCAACTGGCGACTGATCAACCACGCCGCAGGCACCAAAGCCGCCAGACCCAGCGCCCTTTTCAGAGCTGCACGCCGCGCCAGATCCGGGCGATCGAGTGTGGCCATGGCCAATTCTGCTGGCAGACTGGAAAAGCGCTGGCGCAGCAATTGAATCTTCTGCCAGGCGTTTTCATGGCGGCTATCGCTGTCGCGCCAGTGCTTCAGTCGCACGTGATCGGCTTCACTGGCCTCGCCGGATTCGAGCAATGCCAACCACTGTGCGGCGGCACGTGCAACTTCGCGCGCTTCGGTGTTGGGTGCGACGCGCATCATAGATCCAGCATCAAACAATGCTCATAAGCCATTGCCATGTAACGTTTTATGCTGCGCTCCGAGACCTGCAACCGTTCGGCGATTTCACGGTAACCGAGGCCTTCGAGTTGACTCATGAGAAAGGCACGACGCACCGCTCGCGGCAAACCATCGAGCAGCTCATCCAGCGCTTGCAGGGTTTCCAGTAGCAGCCAACGTTGCTCGGGCGACGGCACGCATTCTTCAGGCAATTGCGCGAGGGCTTCGAGGTAGGCTTTTTCCAGGCTGCGGCGGGTGTAGAAGTTGCTCAGCAGGCGTTTGCCGACGGTCAGCAAATACGCCCGCGGCTCGCGCATATCGGCAATCGGCTGAGCGCTGCACAGCACGCGCAGAAAGGTGTCCTGACTCAAATCCGCCGCATCCCAGGCATTGCCCATGCGCCGCCGCAGCCAGGTTTCCAGCCAGCCCCGGTGATCGCGATACAGTTCGTGCAGGTGCTGCGGCGATGGCGTCGCTGCTTCAGTCATCTCAAGAGTCCTGCGCGAAGTCAGTTTCAAATGAGAGTGATTCTATTTAACTTGCGCGCCGACACAAAGCCTTTTTATCCACGACGGCATTCATGAGCGCTTCAAGGTCTCGCTCGGCAACTCCTTGAACAATGCCCGGTAACTGCTGGAAAACCTTCCCAAATGCCAGAACGACCACTGCATCGCCACTTCGGCGACGGTGGTTTCGGCGGGCCGACGTTTGAGCAATTCACGGTGTGCACTGTTCAACCGGCGCAGGCGCAGCCAGTGACTCGGGGTCATCCCGGTGTAGGCCTTGAACGCCTGCTGCAATTGCCGCAACGGCACCCCGGCCACTTGCGAAAGCTCCAGCAGATTGACCGTGTCTTCCGGCGAATCCGCCGCCCACTCTCCAACCCGTTTCATGATCATCCGTTCTTCGGTGCGCCGCTGTAAGCCACCACGATCGAGGCTGGCGTGAGCGTTGTCGAGAATAAACAGACAGTCTTCCAGCAGCTGTTTCGTCAGAGCATCTTTATCAAGAAGATCAATAGCTTGCGACACCTTCGTGAGAGTCGAGCTTAACCAGCGACTGAACAAGGCGTTCTGCCCGCAATTGAGTTGCGTCATGAACAACCCTTCGAGTTTCGCCACATCCAGACCGTGCTGACGGACAAACTCCGGACCGAACACCACGGCGATTTCCTGATAGTTCTCCGGGGTGATCCAGATGTTGCGGCTCTCTTCATTGAGCAGGTACAGCGCGTTGTCGCTGCGATCAAAACAGAACGCCAGAGCACCCGATGGCGCACTGAAATTCTGCTCGACCCGGGTGTTCATCTGCTCTTCATAGACCTCGACACCCTGCAGATCCAGATAGCGGATCTGCCCGGCGAAATGGCCCGGCGACATCTGTTGGTAATGCTGGACCCAGCCCGGTGTGGCGCGGACTTGCTCGGCGACATCGGCGGTGTTGAATGCTTGAACCTGGAGCGGATTGCACGTCGTCATGGGGTGACCTTGCGCACTCTTTTGGTGCGCTTTGGTGCTGCTTAAAGTGGATAGATGGAACTGCAAGGCTCGCCCAAGATAGTCGTCAACGCGCCACAGGGGAAGGGGCGGAAGATGAAACCCGCCCTCCCCGGCGTCTATAAAACCAATAACGAGGTCTTTATGAATGCCCCTTTCGATCAGCTGTTCACGTGGCTGAAAGATCACAAGATTACCGAAGTCGAATGTGTAGTCAGCGACCTGACCGGCATTGCCCGCGGCAAGATCGCACCGACCAACAAGTTCCTGCATGAGCGAGGCATGCGCCTGCCGGAAAGTGTGCTGCTGCAAACGGTAACCGGGGATTTTGTCGACGACGACATCTACTACGACCTGCTCGATCCGGCCGATATCGACATGGTCTGCAAGCCAGTGGCTGACGCGGTCTACGTGATTCCATGGGCGATCGAGCCGACCGCCATCGTCATCCACGACACCTTCGACAAGTTCGGCAACCCGATCGAACTGTCGCCGCGCAACGTGCTGAAGAAAGTCTTGCAGCTGTACACCGACAAAGGCTGGAAGCCGATTGTGGCGCCGGAAATGGAGTTCTACCTGACCCAACGCTGCGAAGACCCGGACTTGCCGCTGAAGGCACCGCTCGGCCGCTCGGGCCGTGCTGAAAGCGGTCGTCAGTCGTTCTCCATCGACGCCGCCAACGAATTCGATCCGTTATTCGAAGACGTCTACGACTGGTGCGAACTGCAAGGCCTGGACCTCGACACGCTGATCCACGAAGACGGCCCGGCGCAGATGGAAATCAACTTCCGTCACGGCGACGCGCTGGATCTGGCCGACCAGATCACCGTGTTCAAACGCACCATGCGTGAGGCTGCACTCAAGCACAACGTTGCGGCGACGTTCATGGCCAAGCCGATCGGCGATGAGCCGGGCAGCGCCATGCACATTCACCAGAGTGTGGTGGAGATCGCCACCGGCAAACCGATCTTTGCCAATGCTGACGGGCAGATGAGCGAGCTGTTCCTGCACTACATCGGTGGTTTGCAGAAGTACATCCCGAAAGTGCTGCCGATGTTCGCGCCGAACGTCAACTCGTTCCGCCGCTTCCTGCCGGACACCTCAGCACCGGTCAACGTTGAATGGGGCGAAGAGAACCGCACCGTGGGTTTGCGTGTGCCGACTTCCAGCCCGGAAGCCATGCGCGTGGAAAACCGCTTGCCGGGGGCCGATGCCAACCCGTATCTGGCGATCGCCGCGAGTCTGCTCTGCGGTTACATCGGCATGGTCGAAGGTATCGCGCCGAGCGCTGCGGTCCAGGGCCGCGCCTATGAACGCCGCAACCTGCGCTTGCCGATCACCATCGAAGAAGCACTGACGCAGATGGAAGAGTGCGAAACCGTGGCGCAATACCTCGGCGACAAGTTTGTCCGTGGCTATGTCGCGGTAAAGCGTGCCGAGCATGAAAACTTCAAGCGCGTGATCAGCTCGTGGGAGCGTGAGTTCCTGATGCTGAGCGTCTGAGCAAAGCCAAAAGATCCCCTGTGTCGATCGTTCCCACGCTCTGCGTGGGAATGCAGCCCGGGACGCTCCGCGTCCCATCCAAAGCCGAACGCGGAGCGTCCGTTGAGGCATTCCCACGCAGAGCGTGGGAACGATCATTATAAGAAGAGGTGTCGAAATGCGTCTGTTGAAATCCGTACTCCCGGTCGCCCTGAGCGTGCTGTTCAGCGCGGTAGCCCAAGCCCAGCCCCAGGTCAGCGTCTACAACTGGACCGACTACATCGGCGAAACCACCCTCGCCGATTTCCAGAGCCAAAGCGGGATCAAGGTGATCTACGACGTTTTCGACTCCAACGAAACCCTCGAAGGCAAACTGCTCGCTGGTCGCACCGGGTATGACGTGGTGGTGCCGTCCAACCACTTCCTCGCGCGTCAGGTGAAGGCCGGCGCGTTCCTCAAGCTCGACCGTGCGCAACTGCCGAACTTCAAGAACCTCGACCCGAAGCTGCTTGAACTGCTGGAGAAAAACGACCCGGGCAACCAGCACTCGGTGCCGTACCTGTGGGGCACTAACGGCATCGGCTACAACGTCGACAAGGTCAAGCAGGTGCTGGGCATCGATCACATTGATTCGTGGGCCGTGCTGTTCGAGCCTGAGAACCTGAAAAAACTCACCCAGTGCGGCGTGTCGATGATGGACTCCGCCGACGAAGTCTTCCCTGCCGTGCTCAACTACATGGGCATGGACCCACGTAGCGAGAACCCGGAAGACTATAAAAAGGCGGAAGCGAAGCTGCTGAGCATCCGCCCGTACATCACCTATTTCCATTCCTCGAAGTACGTGTCGGACCTGGCCAACGGCGATATCTGCGTAGCCTTCGGTTATTCCGGCGACGTGTTCCAGGCCGCCAACCGCGCCAAGGAAGCCAAGAATGGCGTGAACATCGCCTATGCGATTCCAAAGGAAGGCGCCAACCTCTGGTTCGATCTATTGGCGATCCCGGCCGATGCGAGCAACACCAAAGAAGCCCACGCCTTCATCAATTACCTGCTTGATCCAAAAGTGATCGCCAAGGTCAGCGCCTCGGTGGGTTACGCCAACCCGAACCCGGCCGCCAAGCAATACATGGATCCGGAGCTGGTCAACAATCCTGAGGTCTATCCGCCTCAAGAAGTCCTCGACAAGCTCTACATCTCTACCACCCCGCCCCAGGCGATCATGCGTCTGATGACCCGGTCCTGGAGCAAAGTGAAGTCGAACAAATGAATCAGTACACCCAGGAACACGCCCGCTCCTACTACGCCGCTTCGGCCCGGGCGAGCACACCGTATCCGTTGCTGGACGGTGACCTGAGCGCCGATGTCTGCGTGATCGGCGGCGGCTTCACCGGGGTCAACACCGCTATCGAACTGGCCCAGCGCGGACTGTCGGTGGTGTTGATCGAAGCCCGGCGCATCGGTTGGGGCGCCAGCGGGCGCAATGGCGGTCAGTTGATTCGCGGGATCGGTCATGACGTCACCGGGTTCGCCAAGTATGTCGGACAGGACGGCGTGCGTTATTTGCAGCGCGCCGGTATCGATTCGGTGGAGCTGGTGCGGCAGCGCATCGGCGACAACGCCATCGATTGCGACCTGCGCTGGGGCTTCTGCGATTTGGCCAATACCCCGGCGCAGTTCGCTGCCTTCAAGGATGAATTGGTCGACCTCGCCGAACTCGGTTACGCCCACGAAACCCGGCTGATCGGCCCGGAGCAGGTCCGCCAGCAGGTGGTCAACTCCGAGATCTATGCCGGTGGCCTGGTGGACATGGGTTCCGGTCATCTGCACCCGCTGGATCTGGTGCAAGGCGAAGCGCGATTGGCAGCGGCGCTCGGCGTGAAGATTTTCGAGCAGAGCGAAGTGCTGGAAATCATCCACGGCTCGACCGTGCAGGTGCGTTGCGCAAACGGCACGGTGCGGGCTGGCAGTCTGGTGCTCGGCTGCAATGCGCATCTGGACGAGCTCGAACAACAACTCAGTGGCAAGGTGCTGCCGGCCGGCAGTTACATCATTGCCACCGAGCCGTTGTCCGAGGCGCGCGCCGCGCAACTGATCCCGCACAATCTGGCGGTGTGCGACCAGAAAGTTGGCCTCGATTACTACCGGCTCTCGGCGGACCGACGCTTGCTGTTCGGCGGTGCCTGCCACTATTCCGGGCGCGACCCGGCGGACATCGCCGCTTATATGCGGCCGAAGATGCTCAAGGTCTTCCCGCAACTGGCGGACGTGCGCATCGATTACCAGTGGGGTGGCAAGATCGGCATCACCGCCAACCGCTTCCCTCAGGTTGGCCGGCTCAAGCAGCACCCGAACGTGTTTTACGCGCAGGGCTATTCCGGCCATGGCCTGAACGTCACGCACTGGTGCGCGAAACTGCTCGGCGAGGCGATTCATGCCGGCCACAGCCAGGGCATGGACGTGTTCAGCGGCGTGCCGCACATGACCTTCCCCGGCGGCCCGGCCTTGCGCTCGCCACTGCTGGCACTGGGCATGTTCTGGTATCGCCTGCGGGAAATGCTCGGCTGAACGCTCCTCCTCCCCTGTCTGATCGTTCCCACGCTCTGCGTGGGAATGCAGCCCGTGACGCTCCGCGTCACTGGACGCAGAGCGTCCCTTGAGGCATTCCCACGCGGAGCGTGGGAACGATCATCTGGCGCAGGGTCGCTATTCACATTTGCTCTATCGCCAAGCACTTCTATATTGATGAGGTGCTTTTGCGTTCCTGACGCTCAGTGCCCATTCAATCGAGGAGACATGGATGAAGTCGTCAGCCACCGACGAGCCGCGAGCACCAGGCCAAGCCCCAGTCAAAACCCGCCGTTTCGGCATTTCACTCGTCTGGATTGTGCCGATTGTGGCAGTGCTGGTGGGCATTTCGCTGGTGGTGCACAACCTGATGCAGGAAGGCCCTACGATCATCGTCAACTTCAAGACCGGCAGCGGCTTGACGGCGAACAAGACCGAGGTCAAATACCGCAACGTGGTCATCGGTCAGGTGACGGATGTCGAGTTGAGTGGCGACCAGAAAAGCGTCGACGCCACCATCAAACTGTCCAAACAGGCGGAAACCTTCACGCGCGAAGATTCACAGTTCTGGGTGGTGCGCCCGCGCATTGGCGCCGGCGGCGTTTCGGGCATCGACACCCTGCTTTCCGGGGATTACATCGGCGCCGACGTCGGCCAGTCCGATAGCCGCGCAAAGAACTTCAAGGGTCTGGAAAATCCGCCGCCGATCACCTATGGCGAACCCGGCAAGCGCTTCATGCTGCATGCGCCGGATCTCGGTTCACTGGACATCGGTTCACCGGTTTATTACCGCAAGATTCCGGTCGGCCAGGTCGTCACTTACGCCCTCAACCCGGAAGGCAAAGGGGTCGATATCGAGGTGTTCATTCACGCGCCGAACGACGCATTCGTCACCGAAAACACCCGTTTCTGGAATGCCAGCGGCATCGACATCAATGTCGGTGCCAACGGCTTTGCCGTGAAGACCGAATCGCTGTCGACCCTGCTGGTGGGCGGTATTGCGTTCCGTGCTCCGGATTACAGTCCCAACGATGTGGCCGCCGCCGACGACAAGGATTACGAACTGTTCGCTGACCAGCAGAGCGCCCTCGCCCCGCCGAATGGCAAGGCGCAATACATGGTGTTGCGTTTCGAGCAGTCACTGCGCGGACTCAAGGTCGATGCGCCGGTCGAGTTCCTCGGTATGGAAATCGGCCGGGTCGTGGGCATCAACCTGGATTTCGACGCAAAAAAACGCACCTTCCCGCTTAACGTCGGCATCGTCATTTACCCGCAGCGTCTCGGTCAGGCCTACAAAAAGATGCTCACCGAATTCAAGCACGACCCCAACGACGAAGCCGCCGGCATCCGCCTGCTGGGCACCTTCATCGATAATGGCCTGCGTGCCCAGGCGCGCAGTGGCAACCTGCTGACCGGCCAGTTGTACGTGGCCCTGGATTTCTTCCCGAAAGCGGAGAAAGTCGCGTTCGATCCGAGCGTTCGCCCGGTCGTTCTACCCACCGTGCCGGGCAGCCTCGAACAGTTGCAGGAAAAACTCGAAGCCGTGGTCGACAAGCTCAACAAGCTGCCGGTCGATCGCATCGCCAACAACCTCGACAGCAATCTGATCGAGCTGCGCAAAGGCTTGACCCAGTTCAACGCCAAGACCCTGCCGGGCGTGCAGAGCACCCTCGCCGACGTCAGCAAGACCTTGCAGTCCGCCAGTTCCACGTTGGCCGAAGATTCGCCGCAACGCGAGAAACTCACCGAGACCCTCGACGAACTCGGACGCATGTCGCGTTCGCTGCGTGAGCTGTCGGATTACCTGGGCCGGCATCCGGAATCGCTGATCCGCGGTCGCCCCGACAACGCCGCGCCTATCGATCTGAAAGGCCCGCCACGCAACTGAGCACAGGAGCTGAACCATGGCTGTACCGCTGAAAATCACCGTGCTCGCTGCGTTCATGCTGCTGGGCGCCTGCCGCAGCGACCCGATCAGCTTTCACACGCTGACGCCGGTGCAGATCGCCAACACACGGACCGGCGCGCAGATTCCGATTGAAGCGCTGAGCGTGCCGCCGCAGGTCGACCGGGCGCAAATCGTTATCCGCCAAGGCAACAGCGGCCTGGCGATTCTGGAAACCGATTGGTGGGGGGCGACACTGGCGGATGAGTTGCGCGGTGCGTTGGCCGATCAATTGAGCAATACCAGTGGCCAAGGCAATGTTTCGGTGCGCATCGAAGTGCAACGCTTTGACTCGATCCCCGGTCAGTACGGCCTGATCGATGCGAAATGGCGCTTGCGTCCCGTCGGCGCCACTGACAATGGCTCGCTGACCTGCCGTTCGACCCTGCAATCACCGTCCGGTCCGACAATCGATGATCTGGTGGGCGCCCAGCAGAACAACGTCAAACGCCTGGCTGCGGCGATCAGTCAGGCCGCCGGCAATTCGCGCGGCTGTCCGCCCTCCTCCTGAATCAGCGTCACCGTGAAACGACAGCCATTCGGCTCACGGGTGGTCAGTTGCACTTGCCAGTGTTGCTGGCTGCAGATCCGCTGCACCAGCGAAAGCCCCAACCCGAGCCCTTCGCCGCGTTGTTCATCACCGCGCACGAAGGGCTGGAACATCGCATGGCGCTGTTCTTCCGGGATACCAATGCCGCTGTCTTCGACCACGAAGCTGTTTTCGAGCAGGGTCAGGCGCACGTAACCGTGGTCGGTGTAATGCCAGGCGTTGCGCAACAGGTTGCCCATCACTGATTGCAGAAAGGTCAGGTTGAAGCGTCCGGCGCCGGCATGCAGCGGATCGTAGACAAACTCCAGGCCTTTTTCGCGGATCAAGCGGCCCCACACCTCTGTCTGCGCATCGGCGATTTCTTTCAGCGTGCACGTAGACTGCACGCGAACCTCTTCAGGCTTGCGCGCCAGCATCAGAAAGGTTTCGACCAATTGACGCATCTCGTGGCTGGCCCGGGCGATCCGGCTGACCTGTGCGCCTGAACGGGCATCAAGCGACGGGTTGGCCAACAGCAACTCGCAGGATGTCGTTAGCACCATCAAGGGTGTGCGCAGTTCATGGCTGACATCGCTGGTGAACAGTTTCTCCCGGCTCAAGGTCGCGCGCAGGCGTCCCAAAGTCTGATCGAACGACAGCGCCAGTTCGCCGACTTCATCGGCGGCGTAATCAGGGTGCAATGGCGGCGCGACCTCGATGAGCTGATCGCGATGGCGCACTTGTCGGGCCAGGCGAATCACCGGCGCCATGACCCGTCGTGCGAGCAAGCGGCCGAGGACCAGCGCCAGAACGATGCTGAGGATGAATCCGACGATCACCACAATAAACAGCAGATGCTCACGCTGTTCGAGGCTCTCTTGATCGCGCAGCAACACGTATTTGCGCCCGCCGACGGCTTCGACCATGGCGTAGAAGGCATCACCGTGGAAGGTGATTTCCTGAAAACCCAAGGGTAACTCGGCCAGTTGTCGAGTCAGTGCCAATGGCCCCTGCCCGCCCTCGAAGAAAAACAATTCGCTTTTTTCCGGTGTATGGCTCCAGAGACGGATGTCGTCCATTGCCAATAACCGGTGTAGCCCCCCGCTCAATGTGGTGGTGGTCAACTTGCGCTCCACCACGTGTACGGTCGCGACGATCCCCAATGCAAAGACACCGGCGACTAAAGCGCTCATCAACGCAAACACGATCACGATCCGTTTCGTCAGGCTTTGCTTGAGATCCATGCGCTTGAGTGGCTCCGTTGTTTGGCAGCATCGAGCTTCACCGCAAGAGTGGCGTCCTGGTAAGCCCCTGGACAAACAAAAACAGTATTTGAGTTTACTTATCAAATAGCCGCTTTAGTTGCCCCTCTCAACTTCTGGCAATTTTTTCACATGTTCTTCACCGCGACCCGACGAGCTTGAACGTAGTGTTCAGCCAGCCTTCAAGTAAACAGTCGTAAAGTTGCTCGCTGCCCAAGCCTTGCGTTGCACTGAATGAACTATCTGGCATTTAAAGAGGCAACATTGTGGCGCAATCATTTCAGTTGAAACATTTATTCCGCTACCGGCGCACGCCGCGCTTTCGGCTATGGATTGCACTGGTGTGTGTCGTGCTTGTGGCCATTCTGGTCAGCGGGTTTGTCTGGTGGCCACGCTCGCCGACCGACCTCGATCATGCCGGGCGCAGCACCACCGCTGAATGGATAAAAGCCTGGCGGGCCGGTGAAGTCGTTGCGCTGGTGCGGCACACCGAACGTTGTGACCGCTCAAGCAATACCTGCCTGGGCCCGGCGGATGGCATTACCGAAGTGGGCAGCACTGCGGCGCAAGCGGTCGGCCAAGGCTTTGTGAAACTGGGCATGCAACAAGCTCTGGTGTTGAGCAGCCCGCTGACCCGTACAGCGCAAACCGCGCATTACATGTTCGGCCACGATGCCCTTGCCGAAGACTGGCTGGCCACATGCGGGCCGACACTTCGCGATGAAATCGTCGCGCGCAAAGTGGCGCAGCAGAATCTTGTGCTGGTCACTCACAGCGGCTGCATCAGTGATTTTGAAAAACAGACCGGTTTTCCTCATGCGATTGCTGCCGAGTATGGAAGCACCTTACTTGTAAGAATTGATAACCGGAAACAACTTACAGTGTTGGGCATTATCAATACGCCGTTCTGGCAGATATTAGACGTTACACATAACCAATGAAAAAACCGCCACGGTTTCTAGTGTTTTAAGCCAGATACTTTTTATTCGTCACAAGGCTCAGTCATGACGTCCGATACCCTTCCGTTGCGCCACGCTGCCCGCCATTTGATACAACCTCCTTCGCTGATCGAACGCTGGGCGATCCCCGGGCTGATCCTGGCCTTTGTGCTGTTTTATCTGTTGCCGCTGATGACCCACGGTTTGTGGATCCCCGACGAAACCCGTTACGGCCAGATCAGCCAGGAAATGCTCCTGAGCGGCAACTGGGTCGCGCCGCACTTCATGGGCATTCGCTACTTCGAGAAACCGATTGCCGGCTACTGGATGATCGCCATCGGTCAGGCGATTTTCGGCGACAACCTGTTCGGTGTGCGCATCGCTTCGGCGCTCAGTACCGGGGTCAGCGTCTGGCTCGCGTACCTGTTGGCGCGCCGGCTCTGGAACAACCCGCGCATCAGCGCTGCCTGTGCCTTGCTGTACATGAGTTTTGGCCTGATCGCCGGTCAGGCAGGCTACGCCAACCTCGATCCGCAGTTCACCTTGTGGGTCAACCTCAGTCTGGTGGCGGTGTGGTTTGCCATCGACAGCAGCACCACAAAGGCCCGCCTCGGCAGTTGGGCATTGCTCGGCGCCGCTTGTGGCATGGGCCTGATGACCAAAGGCTTTCTCGCCCTGCTGCTGCCGGTGCTGATCGCCCTGCCCTACATGGTCTGGCAACGCCGCTTCGGCGAACTGCTGCGCTACGGCCCGGTGGCGGTGCTGGTCGCCGCATTGGTCAGCGTGCCGTGGGCATTGGCGGTACACGTGCGCGAGCCGGACTTCTGGCGGTTTTTCTTCTGGCATGAACACATTCGCCGTTTCGCTGCGGGCGATGATGCCCAGCATGCGCGGCCATGGTGGTTCTATCTGCCGTTGCTGTTTGCTTCGACGTTGCCATGGGCGCTGTTGTTGCCGTCGACGCTGATTCGTACCTGGCGTGAAAAACACGAGGCAAAAACCGCGTTTCTGGCGCTGTGGTTTGTGCTGCCGCTGATCTTTTTCAGCCTGAGCAGCGGCAAGCTGCCGACCTACATCATGCCGTGCCTGTTTCCTCTGGCCCTGCTGATGGGCTACACCGTGGTCAACTGGCTGGAACAGCACAACACCCAGGTTCTGCGCCTGAACGGGGTGATCAACACCGTGCTGGGCAGCGCTGCCCTGATCGCGCTGATCTACCTGCAAGCGAGCAAAGAAGTCTACGCAAACACCGAGATGTTCAGTCTGTCGCTGGTGTTTATCGTGCTGATCGGCTGGATCATCGCCAACGCCTTGCAGATCATGCGGCCGCTGACGATGTGGGCCATGCCCGCGCTCGGCATTGGTCTGTTGATTGCCCTGCTGCCGGCCGCCATGCCGGCGCAGATCGTCGACAGCAAAATGCCCGACCAGTTTATTGCCGAACATCAACAGACCTTGAGCGAGGCATCCTCGCTATTGAGCAATGACCTTGGCGCAGCGTCGGCCTTGGCGTGGCGTCTGAAGCGGCCGCAAGTCGATCTGTTCAATACCGTCGGTGAACTGAAGTACGGCCTCGACGATCCGGCCATGGCTGCCCGCAAGGTCGGTCTGGACGACGTCGGCCAATGGATGACCGACGCGCGCAAAAAAGGCTCGGTGGCGGTGGTGATGCGCGTCAACAGCACTCAGGAAGCGCAGGAAATCGAACTGTTGCCGGCAGATGGCAAGCATTACCAGCGCGGCAATCTGCAGATCTACATTTTCGCCAAGCGCCAGCCATGACTTCAACGGCCATAGAACGCACGGCATTATGGATGCTGCTGGCAGCGACTGCGCTGAGGCTGCGTTGTTCACCTGGCTGGAGCACCGCAGCGGTCAGCATTGGGATGCGCAACGCACCATCATCGTCGCGCAATACCGAAATGGCGATCCGCTGCCGCGGGATTATCTGAGCGCAGACCACCGCATCATCACCACCACGCCTACACGCGGCGAACAGGTTTTCCACGGCCACCCGGACCAGAGCGTCGCCTACCTGCCCAATCCCTCCTGAACACCTGACGCGGAATGACGCACGGCAACCGCGCGTCACCGAGTCGCTGCTAATCTGAATGGCAATGACATGTATTAACGGTTTGTTTGACGTTTTTTTCTCATTTGCCTCTCTACATTGCCTGCGGCTGAATATCTGCAAATCATTCGCATTGAAGACTGCCCGCGAATGCCTGCCCATAACGTCTAAAAAATCAGGAGCGTCACCGTTATGAATTCAAAGGTCCCGCCCTTTCTGAAACGCGCATTGCTGGTCAGCACCCTGCTCAGCGCAGGCTCAGCCGTTGCGGCTGACGGTGTTGGCTTGCTGGTTTACAACGCCCAGCACGAAAGCCTGACCAAGGCCTGGGTGGCCGGTTTCACCGAGGAAACCGGGATTCCGGTGACGATTCGCAACGGCGACGACACTGAA
This sequence comes from Pseudomonas sp. CH61, assembly GCF_059429415.1. Lineage (NCBI taxonomy): Bacteria > Pseudomonadati > Pseudomonadota > Gammaproteobacteria > Pseudomonadales > Pseudomonadaceae > Pseudomonas > Pseudomonas sp. CH61. The sequence continues at coordinate 2,554,762 of NZ_CM182098.1, forward strand.
ATGGGCAACCAGATCGTGCAGGAAGGCGCGGCCTCGCCGGCAGACGTGTTCCTCACCGAGAACTCCCCGGCGATGGTGCTGGTCGACAACGCCAAGCTGTTCGCGCCGATCGCTCCGGCGACGCTGCAACAAGTGGACTCTGCCTACCGCCCGGCCCATGGCCAGTGGATCGGCATCGCCGCCCGTTCGACCGTGTTCGTCTACAACCCGGCGAAACTGGCGGAAAAAGACCTGCCGAAATCCCTGCTCGATCTGGCCAAACCGGAGTGGAAAGGCCGCTGGGCTGCCTCACCGGCCGGTGCTGACTTCCAGGCCATCGTCGCCGCCGTGCTCGAGCAGAAAGGCGAAGCCGCCACACTCGACTGGCTCAAAGGCATGAAAACCAACGCCACCGTGTATCGCGGCAACAGCGCCGTGCTCAAAGCGGTCAACGCCGGGCAGATCGACAGCGGCGTGATCTATCACTATTACAGCTTCGTCGATCAGTCCAAGACCGGCGAAAACAGCAAAAACACCCAGCTCCATTACTTCAAACACCAGGACCCGGGCGCGTTTGTCAGTACTTCCGGCGCCGGCGTGCTGGCCTCCAGCAAACATCAGGAAGAGGCGCAGAAGTTCGTCAAATACATCACCGGCAAAGAAGGCCAGGAGATTCTGCACAGCGGCACCTCGTTTGAGTACGCGGTCGGCAAAGACGCTCCGTCGAACCCGAAACTGACGCCGCTGAAAGATCTCGACGCACCAAAAGTCGATGCGTCGAAACTCGACAGCAAAAAAGCCGTCGAGTTGATGACCCAGGCGGGAATCCTGTAAGTGCTCCCCGAAACCCTTCCTGCGCAGGTCGCTGCGGCCTCCTCCGCCAGCCTCAGGCTGAAACCCCGAGCCCTGACCGGGCGCGGTGGTTCTTGGGTGGTCGCGCTGGCCGTCGGTGTTTCACTGTTGTCGTTGCTGCCGATCGCGTTTGTGCTCGGTGTGTCGTGGGCGACTGGCTGGGCGACTATCGAAGCCTTGGTGTTTCGCCCACGGGTGGCGGAGTTGCTGATCAACACCGTGCTGCTGGTGTTGATCACCTTGCCGCTGTGCATCCTGCTCGGCACCGCATTAGCCTGGCTGACTGAACGCACCAACCTGCCCGGTCGACGCCTGTGGTCATTGCTGGCCGTGGCGCCATTGGCAGTGCCGGCGTTCGTTCACAGCTATGCGTGGGTCAGCCTGATTCCTTCGATTCACGGATTGCCGGCGGGCGTGCTGGTGTCGGTGATTGCGTACTTTCCATTTCTCTATCTGCCGGTTGCGGCGACATTACGCCGCCTCGACCCAGCAATTGAAGACGTCGCCGAATCCCTGGGTCTAAAGCCTTGGGCGGTGTTCTTCCGGGTGGTGTTGCCACAGTTGCGTCTGGCGATCTGCGGCGGTGCATTGCTGGTCGGCTTGCACTTGCTGGCCGAGTACGGCCTGTACGCAATGATCCGCTTCGACACCTTCACCACGGCGATTTTCGACCAGTTCAAATCGACCTTCAACGGCCCGGCAGCGAACATGCTGGCGGGCGTTCTGGCGTTGTGTTGTCTGGCCATGCTCACCGTCGAATCCGCCGCCCGGGGCAAGGCGCGCTATGCCCGCGTGGGTTCCGGCAGCGCGCGCGAACAACGCACGGTGCGGCTCGGTCGTGGCAGCGTGATCCTCGGGCTCGGTCTGCAAGGACTAACCTGTCTGCTCGCTCTCGGCGTGCCGTTGCTGACGTTGAGTCGCTGGTTGATTGCCGGTGGCTGGGACGTGTGGGGCGGTGATGAACTGGTGCCCGCGCTGTTGCAAACCCTGTCGTTCGGCGTCGCCGGTGCGCTGTTGACCAGTCTGGCGGCGATTCCGATTGCCTGGCTGTCGATCCGCGCGCCGGGCAAATTGCAGCGCTTGCTTGAAGGCTGCAACTACATCACCAGTTCGCTGCCGGGCATTGTTGTGGCACTCGCGTTGGTCACCGTGACCATCCATTTCGCCCGGCCGATCTACCAGACCACCATCACCGTGTTGCTCGCCTATCTGCTGATGTTCCTGCCGCGCGCATTGGTCAGCCTGCGTGCCGGTTTTGCCCAGGCGCCAGTGGAGCTGGAGAACATTGCGCAAAGCCTCGGTCGATCGCCGTTGCGTGCCTTATGGCTGATCACCTTGCGCCTTGCCGCGCCGGGTGCTGCCGCCGGCGCCGCGCTGGTGTTTCTGGCGATCACCAATGAACTGACCGCCACTTTGCTGCTCGCCCCCAACGGCACCCGCACCTTGGCCACCGGTTTCTGGGCCATGACCAGCGAAATCGATTACGCCGCCGCCGCGCCTTACGCACTGTTGATGGTGCTGCTTTCGTTGCCGCTGACGGCCATTCTCTATCACCAATCCAGGCGCACCGCTGGCCGATGAACGCACTCGAACTGATTTCCCTGAACAAGTCCTTCGGCGCGCAGAAAGCGCTGGATGACATCTGCCTGTCGGTACCGACCGGCAGCCGCACGGTGATTGTCGGCCCGTCCGGCTCTGGTAAAACCACACTGTTGCGGATGATTGCCGGTTTCGAATTCCCCGACGCCGGTAGCCTCACACTCAATGGTCAGGTGCTGGTCGACAGCACCCACGCCGTGCCCGCTTATCAACGGCAAATCGGTTATGTCCCTCAGGATGGCGCGCTGTTTCCGCACATGACCGTCGCTGCCAACATCGGTTTCGGCCTGACGCTGACCGGCACCGCCAGAGAGGAACGGATCAGGGAATTGATGGACAGCGTTTCGCTGGACGCCAACATGGCCAACCGTTGGCCGCATGAATTGTCCGGAGGCCAGCAGCAACGGGTTTCCCTTGCTCGGGCATTGGCGCAACAACCACGACTGATGCTGCTCGATGAACCGTTCTCCGCCCTCGACACCGGCCTGCGCAGCGCCATGCGCAAAATGGTCGCGCGCCTGCTCGAGGACGCTGGCGTCACGACGATTCTGGTGACCCACGATCAGGGTGAAGCGTTGTCATTTGCCGATCAGTTGGCAGTGATGCGCGGCGGGCGGCTGGTGCAATCCGGGCATCCGATGGACCTTTACCGCTTTCCCCACGACGAGCAGACCGCGCATTTTCTCGGTGAAGCCGTGGTCATGCCGGCGCGGATCGAATCCGGTCTGGCCCACTGCGATCTCGGCCAGGTGCCGGTGAACAGCAACGGCTTTATTGGCAATGCGCAGATCATGCTCAGGCCCGAACAGTTGCAGTTGTCCGGCGCCGTATTCGGCACGCAAGGCTGTCCCGCCGTGGTCACCGAACGCGACTTCGCCGGCAACACCTGCACCCTCACGGTTGAACTGCGCTCGCCGATCAATCAGGATCCCGGCCGCTCGCTATTGGTACGCAGCTCCGGCATGCACGCGCCACCCGCTGGCAGCGACGTGCAGTTATCGGTACTCGGTGCGGCTCACGTCTTCGCGATTCCCTGATCACAGATCGAAGCGATCCACCGCCCGCCGCCGCTCGTTGTCATCGCGCACATCGTAGTTGGCGGTGGTCTGGATGTTGCTATGGTGCGCGAGTTTCTGCGCGATCGACAGATCATGTTCCTCGATGACCCGCGTGATGAACGAACGGCGGAAGTCGTGGGGCATGATCTTCACCCCGACCTGCGTGCCACGTTGACGGGCGATGTAGTAAATCGCGTGCTTGGTGATGCGCTCGCGGGTGATATGGCTGCCGCGACGGATGCGGTTGAACAGAAAGGCATCGTCGCTCTCGCCTTCCTTGAGTTGTGAGCGTCTCAGTTCCAGCCACGCATCGAGTTTGGCGAACGCCCAGGCCGGCGCGTACTTGATCAGTTGTTTATTGCCTTTGCCGGTGACGGTCAGGCTGCGCTCAGTAAAGTCGACCTGATTCAAGTCCAGATCCACCGACTCTGATTTACGCATGCCGGTGCCGTACAACAACGCAATCACCGCCGCGTCGCGCAGCCCCTGCGGGCGCGGATCGGCAGCGCACACTTCCATCAATTCATGGATCAAAGTGCGCTTCAAGTTGCGCCCCTGCGACAAGCGCGTGCCGGCAATGGCTTTGACCGAACGCATCTTCAACAAATGATCCTGAGAAATCAGGCTCATGCGCCAGGCTTCATTCATCACACCGCGCACAGCATTCACATACAGCGAAGAAGTGTTCGGCGCATAGTTGTCTTCGCGCAAAGCGGCAACCAGCGCAACAACATCTTCAGGTTGTAATGCATGCCAGGGAATATCCTCGACATTCATGTCTTCAAAGCCGAGACGGTCGGCCGCATCCTGCAAAACATAGCGCATGGTCAGCTGGCTGGAGGGAGCCAGGCGCGCCAGATACAGGGTCATCGGATTGGTTTGGCGGGTTTGCAGCGGTACAACGGACAAGTCAGTCAAACGTAAAGGCCTTGAGTAAAAACAATTCAACACAGCAACTAACAACTGCAACATTTACCCTATAAAGGGAACACTTCTGTAGGACTTTTCTACTAAAAACGACGATAAACGGTAGAAGTCTGAACAGCGGCTGTATGAGTTCTAGATAAACGATTCGCCGACCGGTTTTTCATGTTCCTTTCACAAAAACGGGCATAACCTTAATTCCAACAGATCCCGTGCCGGCGCCGTCCAAACTGCCGCGCGAAGCCACAAAAGTCAACCGAACCCCGACGGTAAGTCGTATCAGCAACTTATTGATGCAAAGGTATTTTTTGCGTCTACGCTGAGATTGGATCCTGTTTGGTGACTTGGTTTTCTTCTGATTGTTTGTGATGAGGTGTTCATGAGTCAGGCGTTTCTCCCCTTCTCTCGCCCGAGTATCGGCGATGAAGAAATTGCAGCCGTTGAGCAAGTATTGCGTTCCGGCTGGATCACTACCGGACCGAAAAATCAGGCACTCGAAGAACAATTCGCGCAGTACGTTGGCTGTCGGCATGCGGTGGCACTTTCGTCCGCCACCGGCGGCATGCACATCACCTTGCTGGCCCTGGGTATTGGCCCGGGTGACGAAGTCATCACTCCGTCGCAGACCTGGGTTTCGACCGCCAACATGATCTCGCTGCTCGGCGCCACACCAGTGTTCGTTGACGTTGATCGCGACACCTTGATGACCGACGCCGCGCGTATCGAAGCCGCCATCACCCCACGCACCAAAGCGATCATCCCGGTGCATTACGCCGGCGCCGCATTTGATCTTGATCCGCTGTACGCGCTGGCCGACAAACACGGCATTGCAGTCATCGAAGACGCCGCCCACGCCGCTGGCACCCGTTACAAGGGCCGCCACGTCGGCTCGCAGGGCACGGCGATTTTCTCCTTCCATGCGATCAAGAACATGACCTGTGCCGAAGGCGCGATGTTCGTCACCGACGACGAAGCCTTGGCCAGCCGCGTGCGCATGCTCAAATTCCACGGTCTGGGCGTTGACGCCTACGATCGCCTGACCGGTGGCCGCAAGCCGCAGGCGCAAGTGATGGAACCGGGGTTCAAGTACAACCTCGCCGACATCAACGCCGCGATTGCGCTGGTGCAACTGGAGCGTCTGGACGCGATCAACGCGCGCCGCACCGAACTGGCCGCCGCCTACCGGCAAAAACTCGAAGGCCTGCCGGTGCAACCGCTGGCCGTACCTGCCTACGCCCAGACCCACGCCTGGCACCTGTTCATCCTGCGCATCGACAGCGAGCGCTGCGGCATGGATCGCGAAGCCTTCATGAAAGGCTTGCAGGACCAGGGCATCGGCACCGGTATCCATTTCATCGCCACCCACCTGCACACCTGGTATCGCCAGCGTGACCCCGATCTGTATCTGCCCAACACCGAATGGAACTCGGCGCGGCTGTGCTCGATTCCGTTGTTCCCCGACATGAGCGATCAAGACCTTGATCGCGTGGTCGGTGCCATCGCCACTCTTATGGACAAACGCCTGTGAAACCTTATCCGATCCGCTGTGTGTCGATCGTCATCCCGGTCTACAACGAACAGGACAGCCTGCCGGAACTGCTGCGCCGCACCGAGGCAGCCTGCCGGATGCTGCGTCACGACTATGAAATCGTCCTCGTCGACGATGGCAGCCGTGACGAGTCCGCCAACCTTCTGGAAGAAGCTGCGAGCCGTGAGGACAGCCCGTTTGTTGCCGTCATCCTCAACCGCAACTACGGCCAGCACGCGGCAATCATGGCCGGTTTCGAGCAGTGCAAAGGCGATGTCGTCATCACCCTCGACGCCGACCTGCAGAACCCGCCGGAAGAAATCCCGCGCCTGGTCGCCGAAGCCGAAAAAGGTTACGACGTCGTCGGCACCGTGCGCGGCAACCGTCAGGATTCGGCCCTGCGCCGCTATCCGTCGAAGCTGATCAACCTCGCCGTGCAGCGCTCTACCGGCGTTGCCATGAGCGACTACGGCTGCATGCTCCGCGCTTACCGGCGGACGATCATCGACGCGATGCTCGCCTGCCGTGAACGCAGCACCTTCATCCCGATTCTTGCCAACAGCTTCGCCCGCCACACCACCGAAATCGTCGTCGCCCACGCCGAACGTGAGCACGGCGATTCGAAGTACAGCCCGATGCGTTTGATCAACCTGATGTTCGACCTGATCACCTGCATGACCACCACACCTTTGCGCCTGCTGAGCATCGTCGGTTTCACCATGGCCGGTTTGGGTCTGCTGTTTGCTTTCGCGCTGATCGTCATGCGCCTGGCGTTCGGTTCCGGATGGGCCGGTGACGGCATGTTCGTGCTGTTCGCGGTGCTCTTTGTGTTCACCGGCGGCCAGTTCATCGGCATGGGCCTGCTCGGCGAATACCTGGGCCGCATGTACAGCGACGTGCGCGCCCGCCCGCGTTTCTTCATTGAAAAAGTCTTGCGCAGTCACGCCGCCGAACCGGCGCCTGCAGTCACCGTTGATGGTCTCTCCACTACTACTTCTACTACCGGTCAGGTTCACTCATGAGTGCAAAAACTGTTGTCTTCGCTTACCACGATATTGGCTGCGCCGGCATTCAAGGCCTGCTCGACAGCGGCTACGACATCGCGGCGGTGTTCACTCACGCCGATGACCCGAAAGAAAACGCGTTTTACGGATCGGTCGCGCAACTGTGCGCCAGCAAAGGCATCCCGGTGCACGCGCCGGAAGACGTCAACCATCCATTGTGGATCGAGCGAATTGCCAAACTCGCGCCTGAGTACATTTTCTCCTTCTACTATCGCAACCTGCTCAGCGAGTCGTTGCTGGCCGTGGCCAAGAAAGGCGCGTTCAACCTGCACGGCTCGTTGCTGCCAAGCTACCGTGGCCGCGCCCCGGCGAACTGGGTGCTGGTCAACGGCGAGACCGAAACCGGCGTGACCCTGCACCGCATGGTCAAACGTGCCGATGCCGGCGCCATCGTTGCCCAGCAGCGCGTGGCCATCGAACGCAGCGACACCGCGCTGAGCCTGCACGGCAAATTGCGCATCGCCGCGACGGATCTGCTGCGCGACACCTTGCCAGCCATGCTGCAAGGCAAGATCAGCGAAACCCCGCAAGACGAATCCAAAGCGACGGTATTCGGTCGTCGCAGCGCAGCGGACGGCAAACTGCTCTGGGCGCAACCGGCCGAGCAACTGTTCAATCTCGTGCGTGCCGTGACCCAACCTTACCCGGGCGCGTTCTGCGCTGTGGGCGAGCACAAACTCATCGTCTGGAGCGCCGAAGTCGTCAAAGGCAATGACGGCCAGGCGCCGGGCCGGGTAATCAGCGTCGACCCGCTGCGCATTGCCTGCGGCGAAGACTCGCTGGTGATCCTCTCCGGCCAACGCAACGACAACGGCCTGTTCCTCAGCGGCCCGCAACTGGCCAACGAACTGGGCCTGGTCGACGGCTCGCTGTTGCGCGGCGCTGAATCCGGTCGTGCGCCACGTCGCACCCGTGTGCTGATCCTCGGCGTTAACGGTTTTATCGGCAATCACTTGTCCGAGCGTCTGCTGCGTGACGACCGCTACGAAGTCTATGGCCTGGACATCGGTTCCGACGCCATCGACCGTCTGCGCAGTCACCCGCACTTCCACTACGTCGAAGGCGACATCAGCATTCACTCCGAGTGGATCGAGTACCACATCAAGAAGTGCGACGTGGTCCTGCCGCTGGTGGCCATCGCCACGCCGATCGAATACACCCGCAACCCGCTGCGTGTGTTCGAACTCGACTTCGAAGAAAACCTCAAGCTGGTGCGCTACTGCGTCAAATACAACAAGCGCGTGATCTTCCCATCGACCTCGGAAGTCTATGGCATGTGCCAGGACAAGCACTTCGACGAAGACACTTCGAACCTGGTGGTCGGCCCGATCAACAAGCAGCGCTGGATCTACTCGGTGTCCAAACAACTGCTGGATCGGGTGATCTGGGCCTATGGCGCCAAGGGTTTGAATTTCACCCTGTTCCGTCCTTTCAACTGGATGGGGCCGCGCCTTGATCGTCTGGATTCGGCACGCATCGGCAGTTCGCGCGCCATCACCCAATTGATCCTCAATCTGGTCGAAGGCACGCCGATTCGTCTGTTCGACGGCGGCGAGCAGAAACGCTGCTTCACCGACATCGCTGATGGCGTCGAGGCGCTGGCACGGATCATCGATAACGACAACGACGTCTGCAACGGCCAGATCATCAACATCGGCAACCCGGACAACGAAGCCAGCATCCGTCAGTTGGGCGAAGAGCTGCTGCGTCAGTTCGAAGCGCATCCGCTGCGTGACAACTTCCCGCCGTTCGCCGGTTTCCGCGACGTGGAAAGCAAGGCGTTCTACGGCGCCGGTTACCAGGACGTCGAGCACCGCAAACCCAGCATTGCCAACGCCAAGCGTCTGCTCGACTGGACGCCGACCGTGGAAATGCGCGAGACCATTGGCAACACGCTGGATTTCTTCTTGCGCGAGGCCATGCTCGAAATCGCGGACAAGAAGTAATGCAGGCAGGCCTTCGTATCGACGTCGACACCTACCGCGGCACCCGTGAAGGTGTGCCGCGGCTGCTGGAAATGCTCGACGAGGCGCAGATCAAGGCAACGTTCTTCTTCAGTGTCGGCCCGGACAACATGGGCCGGCATCTGTGGCGCCTGATCCGCCCGCAGTTTCTCTGGAAGATGCTGCGCTCCAACGCCGCCGGCCTGTATGGCTGGGACATTCTGCTGGCCGGCACCGCGTGGCCGGGCAAACCGATTGGCCGTGATCTCGGACACCTGATGCGTCAGGCCCGCGATGCCGGTCACGAAGTCGGCCTGCATGCCTGGGATCACCATGGCTGGCAGGCCAACGCCGGGCGCTGGAGCAACGCGCAACTGATCGAGCAGATCCGTCAGGGCGTCGACACCTTGAGCGACATTCTCGGCGAAAAAGTCGAGTGTTCCGCCGCTGCCGGTTGGCGTGCGGACGAACGCGTGATCGAGGCCAAGCAAGCCTTCGGCTTTCGCTACAACAGCGATTGCCGTGGGCAACGCCTGTTTCGCCCGTTGCTGGCCGACGGCACGCCGGGTACACCGCAGATTCCGGTGGATTTGCCGACCTTCGACGAGGTCGTCGGCCCGATCGTAGCGGCGCGGGACTTCAACGGTTTCATCCTCGATCACTTTCGCCCGCAACAGCTCAACGTCTACACCATTCACGCCGAAGTAGAAGGGATTCTGATGGCTGAAGATTTTCGTCAATTGCTGGCCGATGCGCGCCAGCGAGATATCGATTTCAAACCGCTGGGCGATTTGCTGCCCGAGTTCTTCAACACCTTGCCCGTGGGTCGCGTGCAACGCGGCGCCCTCGACGGCCGTGAAGGCTGGCTGGGAGTGCAAGGCGCATGACTAAACGCTGGACGCTGCCACTGCTGTTGCTGGTCATTTGCTTGCTGGCCTATCTGCTGCCGCTGGGCACACACGGCTTGTGGATTCCCGACGAAACCCGCTACGCACAGATCAGTCAGGACATGCTGCTGAGCGGCAACTGGGTGTCGCCGCACTTCATGAGCCTGCGCTACTTCGAGAAGCCGATTGCCGGTTACTGGATGATCGCGCTGGGTCAGGAGTTGTTTGGGCAAAACCTGTTCGGTGTGCGTTTCGCGTCGGCGCTGAGCACCGGGTTGAGTGTGCTGCTGTGCTATCTGGTCGCCCGACGCTTGTGGAACGAACCGCGCAAAAGTTTCGTCTGCGCCCTGCTCTACATGAGTTTTACCGTGGTCGCCGGCCAGGCCGGTTACGCCAACCTCGATCCGCAATTCACTTTCTGGGTCAACCTCAGTCTGGTGGCGCTGTGGTTTGCCCTCGACAGTCAAACCGGCGGCAAGCGCATGGCGGCCTGGGCGGTATTGGGCCTGGCCTGCGGCATGGGTTTCATGACCAAGGGATTCCTCGCCTGGCTGCTGCCGGTGTTGATCGCCCTGCCGTGGATGCTCTGGCAAAAACGCTGGCGTGAACTGCTGATGTTCGGCCCGGTGGCGATTGCCGTGGCGATCCTCGTCAGCCTGCCGTGGGTGCTCTCGGTGCATGCGCAGGAGCCGGACTACTGGCGGTTCTTCTTCTGGCACGAACATATTCGTCGCTTTGCCGGTGATGACGCGCAACACGATGCGCCGTGGTGGTTCTATCTGCCGCTGTTGGTGGCGTTCAGTCTGCCGTGGGTAGGCTTGCTGCCGACGGCATTCAAGCAGGCATGGCAAACCCGCGTTCAGCCAAAAGTCGTGTTTGTGTTGCTGTGGCTGCTGATGCCGCTGGGGTTTTTCAGCCTGGCCAACGGCAAGCTGCCGACTTACATCCTGCCGTGCCTGCTGCCGATGGCGTTGTTGCTGGGCAATGCGCTGGCCGACCGCTTGCGTCTTGAGCAAGGTCGCGCGCTGAGCATCAATGGTCTGCTCAATCTGTTGCTGGGCGTCGTCACGTTGATCGCGCTGGTCTATCTGCAACTGACCAAACCGGTCTACGACCACGAACTGCACAGCATGGTGCTGGTGTTTATCGCACTGATCGGCTGGATCATCGCCAACCTGCTGCAAGCCTTTCTGCCGCTGCAATGCTGGGCCGCGCCGGCGCTCGGCAGCCTGTTGCTGATCGCCGTGTTGCCGGCGGCGCTGCCGAAATCGGTGGTCGCCAACAAGATGCCGGATCAGTTCATCAAGCATCACGTCAGCGAACTGGCGCAAACCACCCACCTGCTGAGCAACGATCTGGGTGCCGCTTCGGCGCTGGCCTGGCGCCTGAAAACCCCGCAAGTGGCGTTGTACAACACGATAGGCGAATTGAAATATGGCCTTGCCTATCCTGACGGCATTCAACAGCGGGTCGACAGCAAAGACGTGCAACAGTGGATGCGCGAGGCGCGCCGCAGCGGTTCAGTCGGCGTGGTGATGCGCGTCAAGGGGCAGGACGAACTGGACGAAATCGACAAGTTGCCAAAGGACGGCGTCCGTTACGAGCAGGGCAACCTGGTGATCATGATCCTGCCCAAGGAGGCGTCATGAGCCTGTTGCTGCTGTTGGCTGCGTGCCTGCTGACCTGCCTGGGCCAAGTAGCGCAGAAATACGCCGTGGAGAGCTGGCGCGGCGTCGAGTCGGGCTGGGCCGCCAAACTGCGCTCGCCGTGGTTGTGGCTGGCCCTGCTCGCCCTCGGCTCGGGCCTGTTGGTCTGGCTGTTGGTGCTGCAGCGTCTGGAAGTCGGCATCGCCTACCCGATGCTCAGTCTCAATTTCGTCCTGATCACCCTGATCGCGCGCTTCGTCTTCCGTGAACCCATCGACCGCCAGCATTGGCTCGGCGTGGCGTTGGTGATCGGCGGCGTGGTGTTGCTGGGGCAACAGTCATGAATCAACGTCGTGGCATCAGCTTCGCACTGGGCAGCGTGTTCCTCGTCAGCGCTGCGCAACTGGGCATGCGCTGGAGCATGACCCGCCTGCCCGCACCGGAACAATGGCTGCACATCGACAGCCTCGATTGGCGTGCGCTGGCCGTGGTCATCGCGGCGATTTTTGCCTACGCGCTGTCGATGCTCTGCTGGCTCGCCGCCCTGCGCGATCTGCCGCTGGGCCGGGCTTATTCGCTGCTGAGCATCAGCTATGCGCTGGTGTATCTGCTGGCGGCCAGTCTGCCGCTGTTCAACGAATCCTTCAGTTTCACTAAGTCACTGGGCGTGGCGCTGGTCATGCTCGGGGTCATCACCATCAACACTCGTCCGGCTCGTGCGCCCGAATTCAGGAGTGCTCCATGAAAATCACAGTATTTGGCAGCGGTTACGTCGGTCTGGTGCAAGCGGCTGTGTTGGCCGAGGTCGGCCATGATGTCGTGTGCATGGACGTCGACCAGAAGAAGGTCGACCTGTTGCGCCAGGGTCATGTCAGCATTTTCGAACCGGGGCTGGCCAGCCTCGTTCGTGAAGGTCTGGATTCGAAACGCCTGCAATTCACCACCGATGAAAAGCTCGCGGTGCAGCACGCGCGGGTCGCGTTTATCGCCGTGGGTACGCCGTCGCGTGAGGACGGTTCGGCAGATCTGCGCTACGTGCTTTCGGTCGGTGACGCGATTGCCCGCCATCGTGAGCAGCCGTTGATCATCGTCGAGAAATCCACGGTTCCGGTGGGCACTGGCGACACCCTGCGCACGCACATCGAAAAGGCCTTGATCAAGGTCGGCCGCCTGCTGCAATTCGATATCGTCTCCAACCCGGAATTCCTCAAGGAAGGCTCGGCGGTTGCCGACTGCCGCCGTCCGGACCGTATCGTTATCGGTTGCGAAGGCGATGAAGTGCGCGACGTGATGCGTGATCTGTACTCGCCGTTCAACCGCAACCATGACCGCATCATGTTCATGGATCTGCGCAGCGCCGAGCTGACCAAGTACGCCGCCAACTGCATGCTGGCGACCAAGATCAGCTTCATCAACCAGATCGCCGAACTCGCCGAACACCTGGGCGCCGACATCGAATCGGTGCGTCAGGGCATCGGTGCCGACACGCGCATCGGTTACCACTTCATCTACCCCGGCTGCGGTTATGGCGGTTCGTGCTTCCCCAAAGACATGCGCGCGTTGATCCACAGCGCCGAAGAGGCGCACTGCTCCAGTGATTTGCTGCAAGCGGTCGAGGCGATCAACCAGCGCCAGAAACACAAGTTATTCGAGCGCATCAACGCGTTCTACAAGGGTGATCTGCGCGGCAAGACCTTCGCCCTGTGGGGCCTGGCATTCAAACCCAACACCGACGATATGCGCGATGCACCGAGCCGGGTGTTGCTGGAGGAGTTGTGGGCGGCCGGTGCCAGCGTGCGCGCCTTCGACCCGGAGGCCATGCAGGAAACCCAGAACCTTTACCCGGACGAATCGAAGCTGATGCTGATGGGCACGCCGGAATCGGTATTGCCAGGCGCCGATGCCTTGATCATCTGCACCGAGTGGCAGCAGTTCAAGGCGCCGGATTTCGACCTGATCAAACAGCGCCTCAACACCCCGGTGATCTTCGACGGCCGCAATCTGTACGACGCCGAGCGTCTGGCGCGCAACGGCTTCCAGTACTTCCCGATGGGCCGTGGCGAATCGCGCAAGTTGCCGATCCCGCTGCAGCAGTGGCCACACGCGTCCGACGTCGCTTGATCACGTTATCGCCTGAAATCCGCCAGCAGTCCCTGATCGCAGGGCTGCTGGCGTTTTTATTGTTCATGGCCGGGGTCCACGGGCAGGCCCCGATCGGTTTCGATTCGCGGTTCGTGTTGTTTGCGCAGGAAATGCTGCGGCATGGGCCGACGATGTTTCCGACCACCTATGGTCAGCCGTATGCGGATTATTCAGCGGTCTCGACGCTGTTCATCTGGCTGCTGTCGCTGCCGTTCGGCGCGGTGAATGCGTTTACTGCGTGGGCGCCAAGTGCCTTCGCCGGTGCGCTGATCGTAACGTTGATGTATCGCCTGCTGGCGCCGTACTCACGGCGTTGGGCGTTGATCAGTATTGCCTTGCTGATGCTCACCAGTGGCTTTGTCACTGAAGTGCGCGCGGTGTCGCAGGACTTGATGCTCGCGGCGGTGGCCTTTGCGGTGTTCTATCTGGGTTATGCCCACGATCATTTTGCCGGCAGGCGTCACTGGCCGCTGATCTTTGCTTTGCTGTTACTCGGTTTCGGCATTCGCGGGCCGATTGGTCTGGTGGTGCCGACCGGCATGCTGTGCAGCTATTACCTGCTCAACCGTGAGTGGACGCGGCTGCTGGTGTTCGGCGTACTGGCTTCGATATGGCTGGCCGCGTGTGTCGGGTTGTTGTTATGGCTGGCGCAGGTCAGCGCTGGCGCGGTGTTCCTGCAGGACGTGATTCGCATGCAGTTCATGGGGCGCATGGACGGCAGCGAAGGCGTCAGCGGCTCGCTGTATTACTTCACCAGCTCGCTCGGCAACTATGCGCTGGCCTATCCGCTGGCATTGCTGGTGCTGGCAGCGGCCTGGCTGAGCAGACCGCAGCAGCGTGGCCCGGCGCTGCGCCTGGTGCAGTATTGCGCGGCAGCCGGGCTGATTGTGATGGTCGGCCTGTCGATTCCGCAGGCGAAGAAGGCGCGGTATCTGCTGCCGATGCTACCCATGGCGGCGATCATTGCGGCGTATCCGTTTCAGGTGGTGCATGGGCGGGTGTTCCGCTGGTTACGCGGCTTGATCATGGGCTTGTGGCTGGTCACGCCGGGCTTGTTGCTGGTGGTTTTACTGGTCGCGCAACGGCGCTTTCCCGAGCAATTGGGTGAGGTTTCCATTGTTTTGATCGCGTTGGGCGTGCTGCAGCTTTTGGCGTTGTCGCGATTATTGATCCGGGGTTGGCGCACCGAGGTATTGGCGTTGTCAGCCGTATTGGCGTTGTGGACGGTGTACTCGGCGGTGTTCGAGCCGGTGGAGCGGCGTTTGTACGACACCCAGACGTTCAGTCGCGCGGTGTTCGCCCAGGTGCAGCAAAACCCCGCGCCACTGGTACTGCATGGCATGGGCAAGGACGCGAAAGCGATCAAGTTCATGGTCAATATCGGGCAGGATCTGCAACCGCAGTTCAGCGACTCGATCCAGCAACTGGAGACGATCAAAGGCCCGGTTTGGCTGATGATGGATCGCAGTGATCTGCCCTCCCTCAAGGGCACGCCGCTGGAAAGCGCGCAGCCAGTGTTGGACGGGCGTTTTGATAAAAACGACTATGTATTGCTGTGGCTGAAACCTTAATCTGTCGAGCTCTCGACCGGCAGGATGCGCCTCAACATGACTTTCGACGTACGCCGCGCCAGCCTTGCTGACGCGGCAGCCCTCCCCGCGATCGAGCGTTCGGCAGCGCAATTGTTTCGTCTTGATCCGCCGTTGGCTTGGCTGGCTGATGCCGAGGTGCCCGATGCTGCCCGACATCGGCAGGCCATCGAACAGGCATACGTGTGGGTTGCTGAAAACAGCGAAGGGCAACTGACTGGATTTGTTCGTGCTGTCGACATCGATCAGCACCTGCACATCGAGGAGCTATCCGTCAGTCAGGCTTTTCAAGGACAAGGCATGGGCCGCGCACTGGTAGCGGCAGTCATTGAACAAGCGCGCGCGATGCGGTTGAACTCAGTGACGCTGACCACGTTTCGCGATCTGCCGTGGAATGCGCCGTTTTATCAGGGGATGGGGTTTGTCGAGCTGATTCCTTCAGCAGCCGATCACCATCTGCGCGAAGCACTGCAAGCCGAAATCACCCACGGCTTTCCCCCGGAACGTCGCTGCGCCATGCGCCTGCCCCTTTCCTGAAGACAACACAAATCCCCTGTAGGAGTGAGCCTGCTCGCGATAGCGTCTGCACATTCAACACTTCATTGGCAGATCTACCGCTATCGCGAGCAGGCTCACTCCTACAGGGGAATGGTGTTATGGCGGCTTGACCGGTGATGATTGCCCGGTAAGGATGACGCACGCCCGCCAAGCATTTGAAATAAGGACATTGACCCTTCGTGGCTACCTACTCGCGCCTCATCCGCCGGTTGATGATCAGTTCACTGACCGTCGTCATCAGCCGTGCGCTGATCAGCCCGCTACTGACGCTGTTCCTCAGCAACAAGCTCGGCCTCAACCCGCAAGACGTCGGTCTGCTGTTGGGCATCGCAGTGTTCAGTGCCACATTGTTGTCGCTGTACGGTGGTTACATCATCGATCGGCTCGACAAACGCCAGTTGCTGATCCTGACCATGCTCTCCAGCGGCATCGGCCTGATCCTGCTGACCTTCGCGCAGAACCTGTATCTGGTCACCCTGGTGCTGATCATCAGCGAAACGGCGTCGGCGCTGTTCCTGATTTGCTCCAAAGCCATCCTCAGTGAAAACCTGCCGGTGGGCCAGCGGGTCAAGGCGTTTTCCCTGAACTACACGCTGACCAACATCGGTTACGCCGTCGGCCCGATGATCGGCGTGGTGATTGCCGGCGTTCAGCCGTCAGCGCCGTTTATCGTCGCGGGCGCGATTGCCATCGGCAGCATTTTTCTGCTGTTCGGTGCCGCGCGCGAAGTGAGCCCGGTCGCCGCGGTCGCTCAGCCACAAAGCTTTCTGAAAACCCTGATCATCCTGAAAAACGACCGCACGATGATCCTGTTTACCCTGGGCTGCCTGCTCAGCACGCTGGTGCATGGACGTTTCACCCTGTACCTGTCGCAATACCTGCTGGTCACCCACACTCAACAACAGACGCTGGACACCATGGCCGCCCTGCTCGCCTGCAACGCAGTCACGGTGATTCTGTTGCAGTACCAGATCGGCCGCTTGCTCAGCCGTGAACACCTGCGTCACTGGATAGCCGGCGGCACCGCGTTGTTCATCGTCGGGCTGATCGGCTTCAGTCTCGCCGACAGCCTGGTCGGTTGGTGCGTAGCGATGTTCATCTTCACCCTGGGCGAGATGATTATTTACCCGGCAGACTTTCTGTTCGTCGACACATTGGCCCCGGAAGACCTGCGCGGCAGCTATTACGGCGCGCAGAATCTGGCGGCACTGGGTGGTGCGGCCAGCCCAGTCATGTGCGGATTTCTGCTGATGCACACACCGGCGCCGAGCATGTTCTATGCCTTGAGCGCCTTGGCCGCAGTGGGTGGCTATTTGTGCTTTGTCAGTGGCCGTCGAGTTGCTTCAGTTCAAAAATAATGTACTAAAGCTGCATTAATATGAATTTGTCAGCATCGAGATTGATCGGCAAACTGTGCACGTTCCTCCCCCAATGTTGGAACGCTTCGAGGGCTTTCCGGATATGCCGGACAGTCCTTTTTTTTGCCTCGAATTTGCTGCAAGGATCGGATTCACATGCTCGCTCGCTGGTTGCCCGCCGCCATCAATACCCGCCCGACCGAATGGAGCCGTGCCGCCATCGGCATGGCCTTGGGCACGTTGTTCAGTGTGTGGTTGTGTGCGCAAGTATTCGGCCATGAAGTCGCCTATCACCTGATCGGTCCATTGGGTGCTTCGGCGGTGTTGCTGTTTGCCGTGTCGTCCGGCGCTCTCGCCCAGCCTTGGTCGATTCTCGGCGGCTACTTGTGTGCCGGCGTTGTGGCGTTGCTGGTGGCCCATGTGCTCGGGCGCACGCTCGGCAGCGCCTGTCTGGCGGCGGGCATGGCGCTGATTCTGATGTGCTGGCTGCGTTGCCTGCATCCGCCCGCTGGCGCCTTGGCCCTGACGCTGGTGCTGGCCGATCCGGCGACTATTGCCCTGGACTGGAAAGCCATGGAACCGGTGATGCTCGGCGCGGCGTGCATGCTGCTCAGTGCTCTCGCCTACAACAACCTGACGCGCATTCGTTATCCGAAACGCCCGGCTGAACCGGCGCCGATCGTTGCGCCCGTCGACAGTCTCGCGATCACCGCCGAAGACCTGAAACTGGCGCTGGCGGATATGGAGGCCTTCATCGACATCACCCCCGAGGATCTGGAACAGTTGATCCACGCCAGTGAACTTCACGCAAAACGCCGCAGCATTACCCAAACCTTCCGCTGACTCCGTGTAGCAGCTGCCGCAGACTGCGATCTTTTGATCTTTAAAATCAAAGTCAAAAGATCGCAGCCTGCGGCAGCTCCTACATGAGCGCGCACATTTTCGACCAAGGTAAAAACGCAAACTCCCCCTGCGAATATCCCGGTTGTACACGGCAAATTTGCACTGTTACGATCCGGTAACGCTCGCGCGCGAGCTTCTCGAATAAAGACAATAAAAGCAGGGAGTTACTGATGACAGCTCAGGCTTCATCCCAGCGGACACCGTCCATGGATGCCACGCAACACGAAGTGCTGGCCGACGTTCGCAACCACATCGGTCACCTGACCCTCAACCGCCCCGCCGGTCTCAATGCCATCACCCTCGACATGGTGCGTTTGCTGCAACAGCAACTCGATGCCTGGGCGACTGACGCCAATGTGCATGCGGTGGTTCTGCGCGGTGCCGGTGAAAAAGCCTTCTGCGCCGGCGGCGACATTCGTTCGCTGTACGACAGTTTCAAAAGCGGCGATACGCTGCACGAAGATTTCTTTGTCGAGGAATACGCCCTCGACCTGACGATTCATCACTACCGCAAACCGGTGCTGGCGCTGATGGACGGATTTGTCCTCGGCGGCGGCATGGGCCTGGTGCAAGGCGCCGATCTGCGCGTGGTCACCGAGAGGAGCCGCCTGGCGATGCCGGAAGTGGCCATCGGTTATTTCCCCGATGTCGGTGGCAGCTATTTCCTGCCGCGCATTCCCGGCGAGCTGGGCATTTATCTGGGTGTCAGCGGCGTGCAGATCCGTGCCGCCGATGCGCTGTATTGCGGCCTCGCCGACTGGTACCTGGACAGCAGCAAACTGGCGCTGCTCGACGAAAAACTCGATCAGATGGAATGGCAAGACACGCCGCTCAAGGCCCTGCAAAACCTGCTGGCCAAACACGCCGTGCAGACCTTGCCCGATGCGCCACTTGAGACCTTGCGCCCGGCCATCGATCACTTTTTCGCCCTGCCGGACGTGCCAAGCATGGTTGAGCAGTTACGCGCGGTGACCGTCGCCGACAGTCATGAGTGGGCGACCACCACCGCTGACTTGCTGGAAACCCGCTCGCCGCTGGCCATGGCCGTTACGCTGGAGATGCTGCGTCGTGGCCGCCACTTGAGCCTGGAACATTGCTTCGCTCTGGAGCTGCATCTGGATCGTCAGTGGTTCACCCGTGGCGACCTGATCGAAGGCGTACGCGCCCTGCTGATCGATAAAGACAAGACACCGCGCTGGAACCCGCCGACCCTCGCTGCGCTGAACGCAGAGCATGTCGCGAGTTTCTTCCAAGGCTTTGATGAGAGCGGGAGCTGAGCCATGCACGATCTCGAATTGACTGAAGAACAAGTAATGATCCGCGACATGGCCCGGGACTTTGCCCGTGGTGAAATCGCACCCCATGCGCAGGCCTGGGAAAAAGCTGGCTGGATCGATGACGCGCTCGTCGCGAAAATGGGCGAACTCGGTTTGCTCGGCATGGTGGTGCCCGAGGAATGGGGTGGCACTTACGTCGATTACGTGGCCTACGCCTTGGCCGTGGAAGAGATTTCCGCCGGTGACGGCGCGACCGGCGCATTCATGAGCATCCACAACTCGGTCGGCTGCGGCCCGGTGCTCAATTACGGCAGCGAAGCACAGAAACAGACCTGGCTGGCGGATCTGGCCAGCGGGCAAACCATCGGCTGCTTCTGCCTGACCGAGCCGCAGGCCGGCTCCGAAGCGCACAACCTGCGCACCCGCGCCGAACTGCGTGACGGCCAGTGGGTGATCAACGGCGCCAAGCAATTTGTCAGCAACGGCAAACGGGCGAAGCTGGCGATCGTGTTTGCGGTGACCGATCCGGATCTGGGCAAGAAAGGCATTTCGGCGTTTCTGGTGCCGACCGACACAGCGGGCTTCATCGTTGATCGTACTGAACACAAGATGGGCATCCGCGCTTCTGATACCTGCGCGGTGACGCTGAACAACTGCAGCATTCCCGAGGCCAACCTGCTCGGTGAACGCGGCAAAGGTCTGGCGATTGCCCTGTCCAACCTTGAAGGCGGACGCATCGGCATCGCCGCGCAGGCTTTGGGTATCGCTCGGGCAGCGTTTGAAGCGGCGTTGGTGTATTCGCGCGATCGCATCCAGTTCGGCAAACCGATCAATGAGCACCAGAGCATCGCCAACCTGCTGGCCGACATGCACATGCAGATCAATGCGGCGCGGCTGATGATTCTGCATGCGGCGCGACTGCGGACGGCGGGCAAGCCGTGTTTGTCCGAGGCCTCGCAGGCCAAGCTGTTTGCGTCGGAAATGGCCGAGAAGGTGTGTTCGTCGGCGATTCAGATTCATGGCGGGTATGGGTATCTGGAGGATTATCCGGTCGAGAAATACTACCGCGATGCGCGGATCACCCAGATCTATGAAGGCTCGAGCGAGATCCAGCGGATGGTGATTGCGCGGGAGCTGAAGAACTATCAGTTGTAATGGTGTTGGCCCCTTTCCCTCACCCCAGCCCTCTCCCGGAGGGAGAGGGCTGGGGTGAGGTGTCTGGCGTTATACATCGACCTGAAAGAACAGGTCGATTATGGATTCGCTAAATCAGAATCAGGTCGGCGCAGATCATCAATATCCCCCAATCAGTCCCCTCTCCCAGAGGGAGCTGACCGAGGTGTCTGGCGTCCTGCATCGACCTGAAAGACCGGGTCGATTATGGATTGGATAAACCAGGTCAATTAAGGATTCAGTAAAGCTCTTTCAGGTCGGAGTACATCTAAAGCATCCCCCAATCAGTCCCCTCTCCCTCCGGGAGAGGGTTAGGGTGAGGGGCTTTTGATTTTGATGTACATCAAGCCTTAAAAGCTTCGCGAGCCTGCTCGCTCCCACAGAGTTCTCCAGCGAACACAGGTTTTGTGAGCGCCGAAAACCTCATGTGGGAGCGAGCCTGCTCGCGAAAGCGTCAGTCAGACCCGCGCGTTACTTGCCTTTGAACGCAGCCTCACGCTTGGCAATAAACGCCGCCATCCCTTCCTTCTGATCCTGCGTGGCGAACGCCGCATGGAACACCCGACGCTCGAAGCGCACGCCCTCAGTCAGGTTCACTTCAAAGGCACGGTTCACACTTTCCTTGACCATCATCGCAATCGGCAGCGACTTGCTGGCAATCACCGCCGCCACCTTCAGCGCTTCGTCCAGCAACTCATCGCTCGGCACAATCCGCGCAACGATGCCGCAACGCTCAGCCTCCACCGCATCAATCAAACGCCCGCTCAGGCACATCTCCATGGCCTTGGCTTTACCAACGGCGCGGGTCAGGCGCTGGGTGCCGCCCATGCCCGGTAACACGCCAAGGTTGATTTCCGGTTGGCCAAATTTTGCGTTGTCACCGGCCAGAATAAAGTCGCACATCAACGCCAGTTCACAACCACCGCCAAGGGCGAAACCGTTAACGGCGGCGATGATCGGCTTACGGCGATTGGCCACGCGATCGCTGTCACTGAACAAGTCGTCCATGTAGATCTGCGGGTAAGTCAGCTCGGCCATTTCCTTGATGTCGGCGCCGGCGGCAAAGGCCTTTTTCGAACCGGTGAGGACGATGCAACCGATGTTCGCATCGGCTTCCAGCGCATCAAGGGCCTGGTTCACTTCACGGACCAGTTGCGCATTCAGCGCATTCAACGCCTGCGGGCGATTGAGGGTGATCAGGCCAACGCGGCCATGGGTTTCCAGCAAAATCGTTTCATAAGTCATGAATAAAAATTCCTTCTTAAAGATTGCGCGAAATGACCATGCGCTGAATGTCGCTGGTGCCTTCGTAGATCTGGCAGACGCGCACGTCGCGGTAGATGCGCTCCAGCGGGAAGTCGTTGAGGTAACCGTATCCACCGAGAGTTTGCAACGCCATCGAACAGACCTTTTCGGCCATTTCCGAAGCGAACAGTTTCGCCATGGAGGCCTCGACCAGCGCCGGTTGGCCGCTGTCGCGCAGGGCGGCGGCGTAATGCACCATCTGCCGGGCGACGGCAATTTGCGTGGCCATGTCGGCTAGGCGGAATGCTACGGCTTGATGCTCGATGATCGGCTTGCCGAAGGTGTCGCGCTCACGGGCGTAATCGCGCGCCGCTTCAAATGCGGCGCGGGCCATGCCCACCGATTGCGAGGCGATGCCGACGCGCCCGCCTTCAAGGTTGGCCAGAGCAATCTTGTAGCCCTCGCCCTCTTCACCCAGGCGGTTAGCCACCGGCACCTTCACATCCTCGAAAAGAATCTGGCAGGTGTCGGACGCGTGTTGACCGAGCTTGTCTTCGACGCGAGCGACTTTGTAGCCCGGCGAATCGATCGGCACGATAAACGCAGTGATGCCGCGTTTGCCGGCACTCGGATCGGTCACCGCGAACACAATCACGATCCCGGCGTTCTGTCCGGAGGTGATGAACTGTTTGCAGCCGTTCAGCACGTAGTGATCGCCCTCCAGCCGTGCGCGGGTTTTCAGGCTGCTGGCGTCGGAACCGGCCTGCGGTTCGGTCAGCGCAAAGGCGCCGAGCATGGCACCGCTGGCCAACGGTTTGAGAAAACGCTCGCGCTGATCGTCATTGCCGAACTTGAGGATCGGCACACAACCCACCGAGTTGTGCACGCTCATGATCGTCGAGCAGGCGCCGTCGCCGGCGGCGATTTCTTCCAGGGCCATGGCGTACGCCAGATAACCGGTGTCGCAACCGCCCCACTGCTCCGGCACGAGCATGCCAAAGAAGCCCAACTCAGCCATCTGGCCGATGGCTTCCTTGGGGAAACGGTGCTCGCGATCCCACTCGGCGGAGAACGGCTTCAAGCGTTCCTCAGCGAACTGCCGGGCCATGTCGCGGATCTGGGTTTGGTCTTCGTTGGGAATCATGGTGAATCCTTAAATGTCAGTCGCACCGCTTTCCCTGTAGGAGTGAGCCTGCTCGCGATAGCGGTGGGTCAGACAGATCATTATTGGCTGAAAAGACGCTATCGCGAGCAGGCTCACTCCTACAAAGGAACTGCGTGAATCAGTAGACGCATTCCACGGCCATGGCCGTGGCTTCGCCGCCGCCAATGCAGATCGCTGCGATGCCGCGTTTCTGCTTTCTCTGGCGCAAAGCCGAGAGCAACGTCACCAGAATCCGCGCCCCCGACGCGCCGATCGGATGGCCCAGGGCACAAGCACCGCCATGCACATTCAACTTGTCATGGGGGATTTCCAGATGCGTCATCGCCGCCATGCCAACCACGGCAAACGCCTCGTTGACCTCAAACAGATCGACATCACCCAGCGACCAACCGGTTTTCTTGATCAGTTTCTTGATCGCACCAATCGGCGCCACCGGGAACAGGCCCGGGGTATCAGCGAACGCGGCGTGGCCATGAATTACGGCCAGCGGTGTCAGCCCGAGTTTC
The DNA here is from genome assembly GCF_059429415.1 of Pseudomonas sp. CH61. NCBI lineage: Bacteria > Pseudomonadati > Pseudomonadota > Gammaproteobacteria > Pseudomonadales > Pseudomonadaceae > Pseudomonas > Pseudomonas sp. CH61. Next base: position 2,578,158 of record NZ_CM182098.1, read on the forward strand.
TGCGCCTGCGACTGACGCATCAGCACCAGCGCCGCCGCGCCGTCAGAAATCGAACTGGAGTTCGCCGCTGTCACCGTGCCGCCTTCGCGGAACGCCGGTTTCAGCGAGGCGATCTTGTCCAGTTTGGCTTTCGGCGGTTGCTCGTCATGGCTGATCAGCACCTGCTCTTTGCCGACGGTCACGGTCAGCGGGACGATCTCGTCCTTGAAGCTGCCGTCCTTGATCGCCTGCTGCGCGCGGGTGGTCGAGGTGATGGCAAAGGCGTCTTGCGCTTCACGGCTGAAGTGGTTGGTCTCGGCGCAATCCTCGGCGAAGGTGCCCATCAAGCGGCCTTTGTCGTAAGCGTCTTCGAGGCCGTCGAGGAACATCGAGTCAAGCACGCGGCCATGGCCCATGCGGTAACCGGCGCGCGCGCGATCCAACAGATACGGTGAGTTGGACATGCTTTCCATGCCACCGGCAATCACCACGTCGGCACTGCCAGCGATCAGCATGTCGTGAGCGAGAATGGTGGTTTCCATGCCCGAGCCGCACATCTTGTTGACCGTGGTGCAACGGGTCGATTTATCCAGCCCGGCGCCCAGTGCAGCCTGCCGCGCAGGCGCCTGACCAAGGCCGGCCGGCAACACGCAACCGAACAACACTTCATCGACCGCATCGCTGGCGACACCGGCGCGCTCAACCGCAGCCTTGATCGCCGCAGCACCGAGTTGCGGTGCGGTAAGACTTTTCAGTTCGCCCTGAAAACCGCCCATTGGCGTGCGCACAGCGCTGACGATAACAATCGGATCGTTGGAAATAGTCATGACAAATCCTCCTTACTTGGCGGCCATGCGCAAGGCGCCGTCGAGACGGATCACCTCGCCGTTGAGCATGCTGTTTTCGATGATATGCCGAACCAGTGCGGCGTACTCGGCAGGCTTGCCCAGACGCGGCGGGAACGGCACGCCGGCGGCCAGCGAATCACGCACTTCCGGGGTCATGCCGGCCATCATCGGGGTTTCGAAAATGCCCGGTGCGATGGTCATCACGCGGATGCCGAAACGCGCCAGTTCGCGGGCGGCCGGCAGGGTCAGGCTGGCGATCGCACCCTTAGAGGCGGAATACGCTGCCTGGCCGATCTGGCCGTCGAACGCTGCGACCGACGCGGTGTTAATGATCACGCCACGCTCGCCATCTGCGTTGGCCTCGGATTCGGCAATCGCCGCAGCGGCCAGACGCAGCATATTGAAGCTGCCGATCAGGTTGACGTTGATCACCTGAGCAAAACTGCTCAGAGCATGCGGGCCGTTCTTGCCGAGGATCTTCTCGCCACGCACGATGCCGGCGCAGTTGACCAGACCATTGAGGCTGCCGAAGGCCTTGACCGTCGCCTGCACAGCGGCTTCGGCAGCGGCTTCGTTGCTGATATCGGCAACCACGCTTTGCGCGCCCAAACGCTGAGCCTGTGCGGCGACAGCTTCGGCATTCATGTCCACCAGCATCACTTTGGCGCCGGCACTGACCAGCAATTCAGCGGTAGCCGCACCGAGGCCGGATGCGCCACCGGTGACGATAAAAACCTTGTTCTCGATCTGCATGACGGTATTTCCTGATTCAAGCTGAAACGTTATGCGCCGCGGCCTCTTGAGCCTTGGCGATTTCCTGGTTGCGCAAGATAAAGCGCTGCAATTTGCCACTCGGGGTCTTGGGCAATTCGCTGACAAATTCGATTTCACGCGGGTACGAATGCGCCGCCAGACGCTTGCGTACGTGTTGGCGCAGCTCTTCGGCCAGCTCCGGCGCGGCACGGTATTGCGCGCTCAGCACGACGAAGGCTTTGACCAGTTCGGTGCGCTCTGGATCAGGTTTGCCGACGACTGCCGCTTCGACCACTGCCGGGTGCTCAATCAATGCGCTTTCAACATCGAACGGACCGACGCGGTAGCCGGAGGTGGTGATGACGTCATCGCTACGACCGACGAAGCTGATGCTGCCGTCCGGGTTCCATTCCACGGTATCGCCGCTGAGGTAGTAATCACCGACGAAGGCTTTGGTCGGCGCGCCTTCGTAACCGCCGAACCAGCACATCGGCGATTGCGGACGATCGATGGCGAGAATGCCCGGCTGGCCGACGCCGAGTTCGTTGTACTGCTCATCCAACACAACGATACGGTGGCCCGGCGAGGCGAAACCGGCGGCGCCGACGTGCACCGCGTGGTTGAGGCCGTGGTGGTTACACAACACCATGCCCAGCTCGGTCTGGCCGTAATGGTCGTGGATCACCACGTTGAGGTTGTCGGCAAACCAGCGGATCACTTCCGGGTTCAGCGGCTCACCGGCACTGCTGACGATGCGCAGCTTGCCTTTGATCGACTTGGCGAACTCGTCCCCGCCGGCAATCAGCAAACGATAAGCCGTTGGCGATCCGGTGAGATTGGTGATGCCGTATTTGTTGATCACCCGGCAGGTGCTTTCGAGAGTGAACGGGCCATCGTAGAAGGTGATCGGGTGGCCCATCGACAACGGACCGGTCACACCAAAATAGATGCCGTAAGCCCAGCCCGGATCGGCGACGTTCCAGAATGAATCTTCCGGGCGCAGATCGACGGCATCGCGGGTGTAGCTCTGGAACGCGACGATGGCTTTTAGCGGTACTGACAGGGCTTTCGACGGGCCGGTGGTGCCCGAGGTGAACATCAGCAGGAACGGGTCTTCGCCGGTCAACAGTACCGGTTCGCACACCTTGGAATAGTTGGCCAGTTCAGCCCAGAAGCTGAAGTCGCCCCGGACGATGCCCTGGCCTTTCGCGCCGCCAACGGTGACGAGTGTCGGGCAATCGGCGACTTCAGCGAGTTTCGGCCGGTTGACGGCGTCGGTCACCACGACTTTGGCGCCGGAACTGTTCAGGCGATGTTCGAGGGCTTTCGGGCCGAACGCGGTGAACAGCGGCTGATACACCGCGCCGATGCGCCAGGTGGCCAACACGGTGATGAGCAATTCGACGTTGCGCGGCAACAGCCCGGCGACTTTGTCACCTTTCTGCACGCCTTGGGCGAGAAGGAAATTGGCGAAACGCGCGGCTTTATCCTGCAGCTCGCTGAACGTGTACGTCGCACTGGTGCCGTCGCGGCCCTCCCAGAACAGCGCAATGCGCCCCGGCAAGGCATGGCGGTCGCAGCATTCGACGCAGGCATTAAGCGCCGCAAGCGTACCGCTGAGCGCGGCATCCACGGTGTGCTGATAGTTGAACTGTGCGGTGGCAGACAAGTAATCGCGCATTGCCAGAATCCCTCTGTTTTTTATTAGGCTGGGAAGCGTAAACAACACAGGGATAGTCGCGCTGTGCGGGGACTGGGGCAATGGTCAAAGCTACCAATGTGGCTGACTGGTTTGGCCATGCCTCAAGTTTTTTGTTGCATGGACTGGCGTTATCGCGAGCAGGCTCACTCCTACAGGGGAACGCATTTCAAATGTAGGAGTGAGCCTGCTCGCGATAGCGCCAGATCAGACAACCTCATTCAGAATCAGCGTACGATAGTGGCCCGGATTCGACCCCGACCACTTGCGAAACGCCTTATAGAACGAACTCGCATCGGCAAACCCCAATCGACTGGCGATCTCGACAAAACTGATCGAAGGTTCCGCCAGCCAGACAATGGCCAACTCCTTGCGCACACTGTCCTTGAGGCCTTGATAGGTCTGCCCTTCCTCCGCCAGGCGCCGGCGCAACGTCGAAGCGGACATACACAGTTGCTGGGCCAACGCTTCGGTTTCCGGCCACTGCTCGGCCGGCAGTTGCCGCAAATCCTGCTTGATCCGACTGGCAAGACTCTCCGGATCGCGGTACTTCACCAGTATGTTGGCCGGGGCGTGGGCGAGAAAGCGTTTCAATTCCTCGGTGGTGCGCTTGATCGGCAGATCGAGGCAATCCGCCGAGAAGATCATCCGCGTACGAGGCCGATCAAAACGCAGGTTTTCCGAGAACATCACCCGGTAGTCATCGGTGAAGTCCGGCGCCGCACAGCGCAATTCAATCGCCAGAATCGGTATCCGCCGCCCGGCCAGCCAGCAGGCTACGCCGTGGACAATCATCCAGTAGGTGAAATAGGTAAAGGCGCGGCGCGGCTCGGGGTCGTCTTCGAGCAAGACGATTTCCGCCAGACTTTGCTGATGCACCAGTTGCGCCGGCATGCGCTCCAGCATCAGTGAGAGAAAACTCAACCCCGTGCTCAAACCCGCTGCGAGTGTCGGTTGCGCCATCGCACTGCGACAGAGGAACTCAAGGCTGCCGGACTTGAGCTTGCGCGGGTCCATGCCGAAAAACTCGTCATCACCACGGCGGGCCAGCAGGCGCCAGAGTCTGGCGTATTGCGACGCCGGTACCCGGCCGTGCTCGGTTTGCAGCAACGCCGGATCGATCCCGACCTTGTTCAAGGCTTCTTCCGTGGCCACGCCCGGGGCACAACTTTGCAGCAGCGCTTCACGCACCAATTGCACGGCGATGGTGTCTTTTTCCGACATGGAGCGCGGTGAGCCTTGTTGTTTTGAGTGGCAGGCATCTTACCGCAGGTGGCGAATTCAACACGAACCCCCTGTAGGCCTTCGCCTGCTCGCGATAGCGGTGGGTCTGAAAAATCAGCGCTGACTGACGCGACGCCATCCCGAGCAGGCTCGCTCCCACAGGGTTCTGTGCTGGGGCAAAAAACAGGTTGTTCAGCTTGTGTTCAGGTTTATGTCAATCAATGTCATGTGAGAATGACTTTCATTATGTTACAACTTGTAACCTCTTCGAATGACTTGTTGGATACCGAATGCTCGTTCCCTTCCTGATCATGCTGCGCGAAGGCATTGAAGCCGCGCTGATCGTTGGCATTATCGCCAGTTACCTCCAGCAAACCGGCCGTGGTCAATGGATGCCCGCCGTGTGGATCGGCGTGTTTCTCGCCGCCGCCCTCGCCCTGCTGGTCGGCGGTGGTCTGGAACTGGTCAGTGCCGAGTTCCCGCAAAAGCAGCAGGAGTTGTTCGAAGGCATCGTCGGCCTGGTGGCCGTGGGCATTCTCAGCTCCATGGTGTTCTGGATGCGCAAGGTCGCGCGTTCGATCAAGCATTCGCTGCAAGCCTCACTGGATCAGGCGCTGACTTCTTCGAAGCATCAAGTGATCGCCTTGATCGCCATGGTCTTTTTCGCCGTCGCCCGGGAAGGCCTGGAGACGGTGTTTTTCCTGCTTGCGGTGTTCCAGCAGAGCGAAGGCCCGGGCGCGCCGATCGGTGCCCTACTCGGGTTGATTCTGGCGATCATCGTCGGTTTCCTGATCTACAGCGGCAGCATGCGCCTCAACCTTTCGGCGTTCTTCAAGTGGACCGGCCTGTTCATTCTGGTGGTCGCCGCCGGGATTCTCGCCAATTCCGTGCAAGCCCTGCATGAAGCCGGGTTGTGGAATCACCTGCAAACCGTGCTGTTCGACTTCAGCGCGACGCTGCCGATGGATGGCCCGTTGGGATCGGTGCTGGCCGGCATGTTCGGTTACCAGGATGCGCCGACTGTCAGCACCCTTGGGGCCTATCTGGTCTATCTGCTGGTGGCACTGGTGATGTTCTTTTACCCGGCTCCCGCGCCGAAGCCCTCCGCACAATCGTCTTCCGTTTCCAGCCAATAAGGGCATTCATGTCAAAGCCTAACTCTCCTCAGGCCTCCCCTCCTCGCGCCTTGCGCTGGGCGGTGGCGGGCTCGGTGGTGGTGATGATCGCCGCCGGTGGTCTGTTTTATTACGCCTCGAAAATGGCTGCGGCCAAGCGTCAGCACAACCACGATGAAGTGGTGGTGAATATTCATCCGGGCAGTTGCGAGCCGAACGCGCTGACGGTTCCGGCCGGCCGCGCCAGTTTCCGCATCGTCAACCGCTCCGAGCGGGCCGTGGAATGGGAAATCCTCGACGGCGTGCTCGTCGTTGAGGAGCGCGAAAACATCGCGCCGGGCCTGAGTCAGGTCATCAATGCCAACCTGCAACCGGGCGATTACGCGATCACCTGCGGCCTGCTGAGCAACCCGCGCGGCACGCTGCACGTGACGCCGACGGCCGCTTCTGATGCTGCCGCGAAGGCCAAACCGTCGATGGTCGCTTTCGTCGGGCCGCTGTCGGAATTCCGCGTGTATCTGGCCAGCCAGGGCAGCGCGCTGATCAAAGCCGTCACGGCGCTTAATCAAGCCATCGAAAGCGGCGACTTGAGTCAGGCGCAGGCGTTGTACCTGCCGGCACGAGCGGCTTATCAACGTCTGGCCCCAGCCGCGCAGCGCCTGGCCGAACTGGACAACAGCATCAACGCTCGCGCCGACTATTTCGAAAAACGCGAACAGGATCCGGCCTTCGTTGGTTTCCATCGCCTCGAATTCGGCCTGTTCCAACAGCGCAAACTCGACGATCTGACGCCGGTCGCCCAGCGTCTGCTCAGCGATGTCACCACGCTCAAACAACAACTGCTCGCGCAGAGCCTGCCACCCGAACAACTGGTCAGCATCATCGTGCGCAACCTCAACACCCTGGCCGACGTGCGCGCCGCCAGCGGTGAAGAAGAACGCTACAGCCACAGCGACCTCAACGGTTTCGCTGCCAACGCGCAAACCGCACACAAAGTCGTCGACCTGCTGCGGCCAATGCTGAGCAAGTCGGCGGCCGAGCTGTTGCCGAACATCGACAAGGCACTGGCGGATTTCGACAGCGAACTCGACAGCTACAAGATCAAGGACGGCTACGCCAGCTACGACGCCATCAGCGGCGCACAACGCAAGCAGATCGCCGACAAGGCCCAGGCTCTGGCCGACGCATTGGATGGCATCGATCCCGCCCTCGGCCTCTCCGGCCTGTAAGCAGAAGACGAATTCCCGATGAAAGATATCGAACCACTCAACCTGCAACGTCGCCGTGTCCTGATGGGCATGGGCGCCGCCGGTGTCGCCCTCGCCGGGTCCGCCTTAAGCTGCCCGGCCATGGCTGCCGCGCCTGCGCAAGTCACCGAAGCACCGAGCAGCGACAAAACCGAAGACCGCCACGATTTCCACGGCGTGCATCAGACCGGCATCGTTACCCCGCGCCCGGCCTCGGGCATGCTGGTGTCGTTCGATGTGTTGGCCAGTGATCGTGAAGACCTGGAGCGGCTATTCCGCACCCTCAACGAGCGCATCGCGTTTCTGATGAAGGGCGGCCCAGTCGCGCAGATCGATCCGAAACTGCCGCCGCCGGACTCCGGCATCCTCGGCCCGAACGTCACGCCGGACAACCTGACCATCACCGTTTCCGTCGGTGAGTCGCTGTTCGACGAGCGCTTCGGTCTGGCCGACGCCAAACCCAAACGGCTGATCCGTATGGTCGGCTTCCCCAACGATGCTCTGGAGGCCGATTGCTGCCACGGCGACCTGAATTTGCAGTTCTGCTCGAACACCGCTGACACCAACATTCACGCCCTGCGCGACATCGTCAAAAACCTCCCTGATCTGTTGCTGGTGCGCTGGAAACAGGAAGGCAGCGTACCGCCGCAAGCCCCGGCGAAACCCGGTGTGCCAGCGCAATCGGCGCGCAACTTCCTCGGCTTCCGTGATGGCTCGGCCAACCCCGATTCCAACGACAGCAAAGCCATGGATCGCCTGGTCTGGGTGCAACCGGGCAGTGACGAACCGGCCTGGGCCGCCCACGGCAGTTATCAGGCTGTGCGGATCATCCGCAACTTCGTCGAGCGCTGGGATCGCACGCCGCTGCAGGAGCAGGAAAGCATTCTTGGCCGGGTCAAAACCACCGGTGCACCGATGGGTGGCCAGCATGAAAGCGAAGTCCCGGACTACAGCAAGGACCCGGCGGGCAAGCTGACCAAACTCGACGCGCACATTCGTCTGGCCAACCCGCGCACCGCCGCGAGCCAGGCCAACCTGATCCTGCGCCGGCCGTTCAACTACTCCAACGGCGTGAACAAGAACGGTCAGCTCGACATGGGCCTGCTGTTCATCTGTTACCAGGCCGATCTGGAAAAAGGCTTCATCACCGTGCAGACCCGCCTCAACGGAGAACCGCTGGAGGAATACCTCAAACCGGTCGGCGGCGGCTACTTCTTCACCCTGCCGGGTGTCACGGGCGACAAGGACTTCATCGGTCGCTCGCTGCTCAACGCCACACAACCGAAAACCGCTGCCTGAAACAACATCCCAACACTGGAGCCGCCCCCATGAAAAAGACGCCACTCGCGCTATTGCTAACCCTTGGTTTGCTCAACACCCCGCTGTCGGCATTCGCCGCGACGGCACCGCTGGATCTGGTCGGGCCGGTTTCGGACTACAAGATTTACGTCACCGAGCAATTGGACGAGCTGGGCAGCCACACCCAACAGTTCACCGATGCGGTGAAAAAAGGTGATCTGGCCACCGCGCAAAAACTCTACGCACCGACCCGCGTTTACTACGAGTCGATCGAGCCGATTGCCGAGCTGTTCAGTGACCTCGATGCGTCCATCGACTCCCGCGTCGACGACCACGAGAAAGGCGTGAAAGCTGAAGACTTCACCGGTTTCCACCGCATCGAATACTCGCTGTTCTCGGAGAAAAGCACCCAGGGTTTGAACGAGTTGGCGGACAAACTCAACAGCGACGTCAAAGACCTGCAGACTCGCGTGGCTGGCCTGACTTTCCCGCCAGAGAAAGTCGTCGGTGGTGCCGCTGCGCTGCTGGAAGAAGTCGCCGCGACCAAGATCTCCGGCGAGGAAGATCGCTACAGCCACACCGACCTGTATGACTTCCAGGGCAACATCGACGGCGCGAAGAAAATCGTTGATCTGTTCCGTCCGCAAATTGAAAACCAGGACAAGGCGTTTGTCGCGAAGGTCGACAAGAACTTTGCCACCGTCGACAAGATTCTGGCCAAGTACAAGACCAAGGATGGTGGTTTCGAGACGTATGACAAGGTGAAGGATAACGACCGTAAAGCGCTGGTCGGGCCAGTGAATACGCTGGCGGAAGACCTGTCCACGTTGCGTGGCAAACTCGGTCTCAACTGACTCACGAGAAAAGATGCTCGCATCGGCTCAGAGGAAATCAGCCGATGCGGGCACTTCGAGGATTGCGCCATAATGCGGCCCGATAAGGTCTCGGGAGCGGCTCGCGGCAAATAAATGGATTTAAACGAATTTTGAACAAAAGATTGATTGGCCTGATCGAGTTTGCAATCAGTTGGATCGAAGCATCGTTGAGCATAAAGCTCTACAGCCTGGGGCTGGCTTGCGGGATCGCTATGGTGATCCATGCCTTGACCGATCCTCAGCGACTGCTGACCAGCACGGTGAATCATGCGCTTACCGGGGTCGTAATGACCTTGTCAGGGTTGGGTATGTTGCTGGAAATCCACGCCTGGGCTTCCCGCATAAAAACCTGGCAAGAATCGTCTTGGGCCCTTCGCGGTGTATTGGCCGGATTACTGACCATGTCTCTGGCCTTCTCGGCTGCTTATGCATCGACAATCGTCAACGAAGTCACTGAGGCGCCCCCCTCGCTTTTCCCTTATACCGTCGCGTTTTTGACGCCTCTTTCAGCATTGGCAATTTTGTTGATTGTGCTGATGGTCGTCTACGTTGCTGTAATGAGCCATGCGTTTCTGGCAGGTATTTATTCATCGCTCAAAAGCGTGATTACGATCGTTGTGCCTGGCCTCAAAAGTAAGCCTGCACGCTGGGTTCAGATGGTAATCCTAATGCGCGCTTTAGGTATCGCTGCACTGGTTCTGGGTTGTTTTCATATCCAGCCGTGGTATGGGTCGGGTCTTAAATCCGTTGGCTGGATATTTGCCAGCCGATTCGAAATGTATGCACATGATCCCTGCATCAAGCCGGGTGCCGAGGAACACATTATTCGAAGGGATGACGACTCTGTGCTGGTGTTCAGCAAACACCAACCGTTCATGACACCCTTTGAACGCCGACGTTGTGCGAAGGACTACGGGCTACCTCCTGCGAGTGCTGTGCCCAAGTAAGGGTGATGTATGTCCAGTTCTGGCAAAAAGTGGAGTCTCATCAGCGCTTTGTAGCGATTTAAGAGGCCCTGTCGCGAGCAGGCGAAGGTCTGCATTTGGAATGCATTCCCCTGTAGGCCTTCGCCTGCTCGCGATAGCGGTTGTATGACCGCCACAAATGTTAAGCCTTACAGAATCCGGTAGAGCAACCGCTCAATCCGCACCCGGCTCACCCGCTTGAGAAACTTGGCCACCCCGGCCGGGTATTCCGGCAGCGTCTCCAGCGTCTGAAAGCTGTCTATCCGCGTGGTATGGCGGAAAATCTGTTCCAGCTCCTTCGCCCGCGGCTCCAGCCATTCGCCTTTCGGGTCATCGATCAACAACGCGTTTTCAAGATCCAGACGGAACGCCCGTGGATTGAGGTTGTTGCCGGTCAGCAGCGTATAACGCTGATCGATCCACATGCCCTTGAGGTGATAGGTGTTATCGCCGTCGCGCCACAGGTGCAAGTTCAACTGACCGCTGTCGATGTTGCGCTGATGCCGTTTGGCGAAGCGGCGCAGGCTGATCTCGTACAGATACGGCAGCGCCGCGATCACCTTGAACGGCTCGCTCGGCGGGATATAAAAGTCATTGGCGGTCTTGTCGCCGACGACGATGTCGATCTTCACGCCTCGGGCCAGCGCGCGGTTGATCTCACGGATCACGCCCAGCGGCAGGTTGAAGTATGGCGTGCAGATGGTCAGTTGCTTTTGCGCGCTGGCGATCAACTCAAGAATCGCCCGGTTCAACGGGTTTTTCTTGCCCACACCGAGCAAAGGTGTAACCGACAGACCGTCTCTGGCGGTGGTGCCCGTGGCGGTGTCGTAAGTGGCGTACTTCAGACGGCTGCGCAGATCACCGATGTCGTTGCGCAGGCTACGCGTGGTCGGCAGGTTCGGCAGGTCGAGGCGATGCACCGCTTTCGATTCGATCAGGCCGTGCTTGACCAGGTGATGCATCGAGTCGGCCAGTTCGCGGCTTTGCAGGACGTGATAACGGTCGAAACGGTACTTGTCGAACTTGTGCAGGTAAACGTTGTTCAGGCTCGCACCGCTGTAGACCACGCAGTCGTCGATCACAAAGCCCTTCAGATGCAGCACGCCGAACAGCTCGCGGGTCTGCACCGGCACGCCGTAAACCGGCACTTCGCTTTGGTGCGTGCGAGTCATTTCCTGATACCACGCCGAGTTGCCCGGCTGCTTGCCGGCGCCGATCAGCCCGCGCTGGGCACGCAACCAGTCGACCACCACGGCGATTTCCAGCTCGGGACGCTTGAGCTTGGCGGCGTGGAGTGCATCGAGGATTTCCTGACCGGCTTCGTCTTGTTGCAGATACAGCGCAACGATGTAGATGCGCTGGGTCGCGGCCGCGATTTTCTCGAGCAGGCAACGGCGGAACTCGGCGGCGCCGGACAGAATAGTCACGGCCTCGGCGGTCAGCGGAAAGCTGCGCAGTTTAGGCAGCAAGGAACGTTTGAAAAGCAACGGCATAGGGCTCGCAATGGGTCGAATCCGAAGAACCCGAGAGCTTACACCATCGCATCCTTCGGGTCTTGTTAGTGTCTGTAATGCCCCCTTCGCGAGCAGGCTCGCTCCCACCTTTGAAATGCATATCCCTGTGGGAGCGAGCCTGCTCGCGAAGGCAATTTCACAGCCGATAAAAATACCCGCTTGACCAAGGAGAACAATCGTTCTACTGTTCGCCACATGAACGAAATCACTAGCAACGACACACGCGACATCATTCTGGATGTCACCGAAAAGTTGATCTACAAAAGTGGCATCGCTGCCACCAGCATGGATCTTCTGGTGAAAACCGCCGGCGTCTCCAGAAAAAGCATCTACCGTTACTTTGCCGACAAAGACGCCCTGACCGTTGCCGCCCTGCAACGCCGCGACGTGCGCTGGATGCACTGGTACCGAAACGCTGTCGATCAGGCCGAAACCCCGGCCGATCGCCTGCTCAACCTGTTTACCGTGCTCAAAAGCTGGTTTGCCTCGGAAGGCTTTCGCGGCTGCGCCTTCATCAACACCAGCGGCGAGACCGGCGATCCACAGGACCCGGTGCGCCTGGTCGCCAAAGAACACAAACAGAAGCTGCTCGACTACGTGTGCGAGCTGTGTACCGAACATGGTGCCGAGGATCCGCAACTGCTGGCCAAACAGCTGCTGATCCTGATTGACGGCGCCATTACCGTAGCGCTTGTGATGGGTGATCACAGTGCCGCCGATAATGCGCAATGCATGGCGCGAAAGTTATTGGACCTGTAATGCCTTAATAAGCCGGACTTGTTGTTCAATTATTAATTAGATCGGGAGACTGAACATGTCTACTGCAGCCCAGGTACGTCCGCCATTGCCGCCCTTTAACCGCGAATCGGCCATCGAGAAAGTTCGCTTGGCGGAGGATGGCTGGAATTCCCGCGACCCGGAACGGGTATCGCTGGCCTACACCCTCGACACCCAATGGCGTAACCGCGCCGAGTTCGCCAGCAACCGCGAAGAAGCCAAGGCCTTCCTCACCCGTAAATGGGCGAAAGAGCTGGATTATCGTTTGATCAAGGAGCTGTGGGCTTACTCGGATACCCGCATCGCCGTGCGTTACGCCTATGAATGGCACGATGATTCGGGCAACTGGTTCCGCTCTTATGGCAATGAAAACTGGGAATTCGATGAACAGGGCCTGATGTTCCAGCGCTACGCGTGCATCAATGACATGCCGATCAAGGAAAGCGAACGCAAGTACCACTGGCCACTGGGCCGGCGCCCGGATGATCATCCAAGCCTGTCTGACCTCGGTCTCTAAGCCAACACAGATCCAATTGTAGGCCTTCGCCTGCTCGCGATAGCGGTGTGTCTTTCAACATATAAGTTGAATGTTCAGACGCCATCGCGAGCAGGCTCACTCCTACAGGAGATGTGTGGGGTTCAAGCTACGGCGGCAGTCTTTTCGGCCTCCAGCTCGCGAACGAGCGGCAACACCTGCCGCCCGAAATATTCCACCTCTTCCTGAAAGTGCAGAAACCCCGCCAACACCAAATCCACACCCACCGCTTTCAACGCCACGATCCGTTCGGCAATCTGCAGTGGCGTGCCAATCAGATTGGTCTTGAAGCCATCGTTGTACTGCACCAGATCCTCAAACGTCGATTTCGCCCAGTTGCCCTCACCCTCTGGCGATGCCCGGCCCGCCTGTTTCGCCGCATCGCCAAAGGCGTTTACCGCTTCCGGATCGGCCTGATCGATGATCTGCGCCAGTACGGCTCTGGCCTCTTCTTCGGTATCACGGGCGATGACAAACGCGTTGACGCCAACTTTCACCGAATGATTATTCGCCGCTGCTTTGGCACGAATATCGTCGACCTGCGCCTTGATCCCTTCAACGCTGTTGCCATTGGTGAAATACCAGTCCGAAACCCGCGCGGCCATGTCCCGCGCCGCACGGGAACTGCCGCCCTGGAAGATCTCAGGACGACCCAGCGGTTTCGGTTTCAGGCTGTAATTGTCGAAGCGGTAGAAGTCGCCGCGAAAGGTGAAGTTGTCCTGACTCCACACGCCGCGCAATGAACGAATGAACTCTTCGGAACGACGATAACGCTCGTCGTGCTCCAGCCAATGCTCGCCGATGGCCTGGAACTCGCCTTTGAACCAGCCACTGACGATGTTCACCGCGATGCGGCCGTTGGTGAGTTGATCGATGGTCGCCAGCTGTTTTGCGGCCAACGCTGGTTGCCACGGACCGGGCAAGATTGCCGCGATCACTTTGAGTTTGCTGGTGGCTGCGAGCAGTGCATGACTGAACGCGACGGACTCGTGTTGAAACTCGGCGCCGTAACCGGCGGTGAAACGGATCTGCGTCAACGCGTATTCAAACCCGGCCGCCTCGGCGATCTGCGCCAGTTTGCGGTTGTAGTCGATGCCCCAATCGGTGCGCTGTTCGATCTTGCTGACCACCAGCCCACCGCTGACGTTCGGCACCCAGTAGGCAAATTTAACGGCTTGCTGACTCATTGGCGTGTCCTCGGGACATTTGCGGAGATGGGAGTGGTAGAGCAGCAAGCGTGCCAGGGTTGGAATACCCGGTTTTGTTGGTTTTTTCGATTGTGCAGATGTTTTACACAAGGAGATTTGTTGTCTGGGTGTCGGGTGGGCAACAGTGGGTGATGGGGTGGCCGGACTGGCATCATCGCGAGCAGGCTCACTCCTACATTTTTGAATGCGTTCCCCTGTAGGAGTGAGCCTGCTCGCGATTGGGCTTTACGGGTCGCCGCAACAGTTGGAAATGAGTAACATGACCGCCCTCCCCGCAGCCAAATCTGCGCCCTGCCGAATAAGCCGATTCCATGCCTTTCGAACTCAGCGTTGACCTCACCACCCTCGCCATTCTGGCCCTTGTCGCTTTCATTGCCGGTTTCATCGATGCCATCGCCGGCGGTGGCGGTCTGTTGACCACGCCTGCACTGCTGACGGCTGGCCTGCCACCGCATCTGGTGTTGGGCACCAACAAGTTGAGTTCGACCTTCGGCTCGGCCACCGCCAGTTTCACCTTCTACCGCCGCAAGCTGTTCCACCCTCGGCAATGGGTGCACGCGATTGTCGGCACGCTGGTCGGCGCACTGACCGGTGCCGTCGTCGCCCATTACCTGCCGGCGGAATGGCTGAACAAGATGCTCCCGGTGATCGTGTTCGCCTGTGGCTTGTACCTGCTATTCGGCGGCACGCCAAAAGCGCCGCTCGACAGCGACGCCCCGATCAAAAAGAAATGGCAATCGACCCAAGGCTTCAGCCTCGGTTTCTACGATGGCGTGGCCGGTCCCGGCACTGGCGCATTCTGGACGGTGAGCAGCCTGTTGCTCTACCCGATCGACCTGGTCAAGGCCAGCGGTGTGGCGCGCAGCATGAACTTCGTCAGCAACATTGCGGCGCTGTCGGTGTTCGTGTTTTCCGGGCAGGTGGACTGGATCATCGGCCTGAGCATGGGCCTGTCGGTGATGGTTGGCGCGTTCTTTGGCGCGCGCACCGCGATCAGCGGCGGCGCCAAGTTCATTCGCCCGGTGTTCATCACCGTGGTGCTGGGTTTGACCGTGCGCCTAGCCTGGCAGCACTGGTTCAGCGTGGCCTAAGCGCCGCGCCACGTAGACGTCGATCAGGTAACGGGCAATCGACTTGGACGCCGGCAACGGCGGCAGGTCGTGCACGTTGAACCACTGGGCGTCTTCGATCTCGTCTTCCTGACAGACAATCTCGCCACCGGCGTATTCGGCATGGAAGCCGAGCATCATCGAATGCGGGAACGGCCAGCACTGACTGCCCAGGTACTGAATGTTCTTGACCTCGATCTGCACTTCCTCGCGCACTTCCCGAATCAGGCAATCCTCGGCCGACTCGCCCGGCTCGGCGAACCCGGCCAGCGTGCTGTAAACCCCGGTGACGAAACGCGGCGAGCGCGCCAACAGAATCTCGTCGCCACGAGTGATCAGCACGATCATGCTCGGCGAAATGCGCGGATAACTGCGCAGGTCGCACGGCTGGCAATACATCGCCCGCTCACGCGGCACCTGCGTCATCGCTTGCCCGCAATTACCGCAGAAGCGATGTTCGCGCGCCCAAGTGCCGATCTGCGCGGCGTAACCGAGCACTTTGTAGATGGTGTGATCGCCATCAAGCATGAACGCCCGCAGGCCTTTCCAGTTGCAACCCGGCACCTCACTGGCACTGCGCAGCTCCAACAGGTACACCGGCTCGCCATCGAGATGGCCAATGCCGTGCTCGGCGAGAACTGACAAGTCCTGACGCTTGAGCCATTCCCGTGGGAACAGCGCGCCGTTGTCGTCGAACAAAAAGCCTTCCGGGCTGCGCGCCACGGCCCAGCCGCCGGGTTGATCGGTGTCCAGTACTGCAGTGGTCCAGCGAGATGTCATGGTTTCTCAGTCCAGAAATTCGGGTTTCTGTTTGCTCATATGGGCGGCCATGGCCACGCGCAAGTCGGTGGATTGCAACATGGCGGCGTTCCAGGTGGCAACGTATTCGAGACCGTCGTCGATGCGATGGTCGCGCATGTAGCTGATCATTTCCTTGGTACCGGTGACCGCAATCGGTGACTTCGAAGCGATCTCGCGAGCGATGTCCAGCACGCCTTCGAGCAGCGCGTCCTTGTCGCTGTAGACGCGATTGACCAGGCCAATGCTGCGCGCTTCGTCAGCGCCGAAAGTGCGACCGGTGTAAGCCAGTTCACGCAGCATGCCGTCACCGATGATCCGTGGCAACCGTTGCAAAGTGCCAACATCGGCGGCCATGCCGATATCGATTTCCTTGATCGAGAATTGCGCGTCTTCGGCGGCGTAGCGCATGTCGCACGCCGCGATCAGATCGATCGCGCCGCCCAGGCAGTAACCCTGAATGGCCGCGAGTACCGGTTTGCGGCAGTTGTCGACGGCGTTGAACGAGGCTTGCAGGGTGAGGATCTTGCGGCGCAGCAGGCGCGCATTACGGCCGACGTCCTTGCCCAGTTCATTGGCGACGCCGGCGAGCATCATCAGGTCAATGCCGGAGGAAAAGTGTTTACCGTTACCGCTGAGCACCACCACGCGCACTTCGTCGGTGTCGTCGATCCACTGGAAGATCTCGACGATCTCGCTCCAGAACGCGGCGTTCATCGAATTGATCTTTTCCGGGCGATTGATCTGCACATGGGCGATGTTGTCGGCCAGTTCGACGCTGAAGGCGGAGTATTGAGTCATGGCAGTGATCCTTTACCGGGCTGAAAATGAGGCCCGAACTATAACAAGGCATCACAGTGGCGGTTCGGCCAAATGCGGGACTGTCCTGAGTTTTACTTTGCCTGTACTGACCTCTTCGCGAGCAGGCTCGCTCCCACCCTGTTGAAATGCATTTTCCCCTGTGGGAGCGAGCCTGCTCGCGAAGGCGTCCGATCAGGCACTGCAAATCATCTGGCCAAACGCCGCAACCCAAACAACATCCCCCCCGCCCCCAGCAACATCACCGCCAGAAACAACGGATAGGAAACCCACCACGGCGTCCCCGCCGTCATCATGCTGAACTCCGACATCCCGCCAATACTGGCTATCAGGTTTAACGGCAGAAACACCACGTTGATCAAGGTCAGCTTGCGCAGCAGGTTGTTCATGCTGTTGTTCATCAGATTGCCGCGCGCATCGATCAGTCCGGAAAACACCGTGGAGTAGATTTCCGCCTGCTTGTAGCACTGGTTGTTTTCGATGATCAGGTCGTCGATCAGGCCAATCGCCTCACTGCCGAAATGCTGCTTCTCGGCATGATTGCGCAGGCGCGTGAGGACCGCGCCGTTGCTGTGCAGCGCGTTGATGTAATAGATCAGGCTTTCGCTGAGGTTGAACATCTGCACCAAGTGCTGGTTCTGCATCGATGCATTGAATTTCTGCTGCAGCTCGCGGGCGACCAGTTTGATCACCTTCAGGTGCCCGAGGTAGTGATGGATGTTGTTGAACAGCAGATCGAGCAAGACATCCAGCGGCGTATTCAACGGCTGGCGGGTGCCGAGGCCGTGCAGCGGCGTGTCGTCGGTGGCGATGACCAGCAATTGCCCCGGTGCGAACAGCAATCCGCAGGACGACACTTCAAACGCGAGACTGCCGCCGCCGGAATAGTTTTCCGGACGCTTCCAGATCAGGAACAAATGGTCGGGGTGAAACTCGATGCGCGACACCTCGTCCGGATCCAGCGCTGACTCCAGTGCATGCTCATCAACCTTGAAATGACTGTGCAGCAAGTCGCGTTCGGCGGCGTCGGGGTTGCTGAACAGCATGACCTCGGCGTCCAGTCGTTCGACCCGCTGCAGGGCGCCGTGGCTCAGTGCAAAGCTATTGATCATCGGCGCCTCACCAGGCCTGACCGCGACGCTTGAGTTCCAGGCGTCGCACGAACTCCTCCAGCACCAGTGAATACAGATCGTCATGCAAATAGGCGTCTTCAATACCGGCGTCGAGGTTGGGGTTGTCGTTGACTTCGATCACCACCACTTTGTCGCCGGCCTGTTTCAGATCAACCCCGTAGAGGCCGTCGCCGATCAGGTTGGCGGTCTTCACCGCCAGTTCCACCACCGCACGCGGCGCCTCGTGGATCGCCATCGTCCGGCATTCGCCATTGACGTCCTGACCCTTGGCCTTGTGGTTGTAGATTTGCCAGTGGCCCTTGGACATGAAGTATTGGCAGGCGAAGATCGGTTTGCGGTTGAGCACGCCGATGCGCCAGTCGTATTCGGTGTAGAAAAACTCCTGAGCGAGCAGCAACACCGAGTGTTCGAACAGTTCGGCGGTCGCTTCGAGCAGCGCCTGCTGGCTTTCGACCTTGATCACCCCACGGGAAAAACAGCCGTCGGGAATCTTCAGCACCAGCGGAAAGCCAAGCCGCTCGCCGACCCGTTCGAAGTCTTCGGGTCGCTCCTTGTAGAGAATTTCGGTGGCGGGCATGCCCAGTTGATGGCTGTTGAGCAGATCGGTCAGGTAGACCTTGTTGGTGCAGCGCAGAATCGACGTTGGGTCATCCATGACCACCAGTCCTTCACTTTCGGCCTTCTTGGCGAAGCGATAAGTGTGATTGTCGACGCTGGTGGTCTCGCGGATCAGCAAGCCGTCGTACTCGGCGAGTCGTGCGTAATCCTTACGTTCAATCAGTTCAACATCGATACCCATGGTTTTGCCGACCCGGACGAAATTCGCCAGTGCCTTGGCGTTGGATGGCGGCAAAGCTTCTTGTGGATCGTGCAGAATCGCCAGGTCGTAGCGCGCTACTTGCGGCGAGCGCGGTACACGCCAGACTTTACGGCTGAAGCCGTCCAGCGCATTGGCGAACTGATCTTCCTGATCATCGCGCAACTTGTGCAAGGCGCCGGACTTTATACCTTCGATGTGCCATCCGTTAGTTCGACGGAACTCAACTAACAGAATCGGACAGGGAAACACTTCAAACAACTGCCGCGCCAGATCCTGTAATGGCTCAATATGTGTTCGACCGAAATACAGGGTCAGAGTAAACCCTTCGGTATCACTGTAGAGGTGATGACTGAGGGCTTTTTCCAGGGTTTTATCGAGATCGTCCAGCGCCAGGCCGTAGAGTGATTTTTTCGTCAGCTCGCTGATGGTCCGCACCGACGGAATCACCTTGTGCCCCCGCGCTTCGGCGAGCAACGAGCAGTAGTAACCGTGGCCCAAGTATTTGTAGCTGCGGCACAGGTTGATCACCTGCACTCGTTTGCCCGGCTCGCTGTCACGGCTGCGTTCGAGATATTCCTGCGCCGTCAGGATGTCCTCACTGGGGAAATAGGAAGCCCAGTCTTCCTTGCGCTCGACAATAATCAACACTTGACTGGATGCCTTAATCGCCGAACTTAAATAAGTTGCCGCCGGCAAACTTTGCTCGGATACTTCGCGCCAATGACCCTGTACCGCTGACATAGAGATTGATCCGTTGGAGAACAAGACCTTTTCTATTAAGCACGAAGTTTTTTGAAAGTCTCGTTTCGTTACGCAACTTTTACGGTGGTCATATGAAGGCTGTTTTTCGTTTGGCGGTAGTTGAAGACTTGCCGGCGCTGCTGGCATTGGAAAAGCAATGTTTCACCACGGACCGGCTCACCAGTCGCAGCTTTCAGTGGATGATCACTCGTGCTCACGGGCAGTTGCTGGTGGCCGAGTGCGACGGCCAACTGCTGGGTTACGCGCTGGTGTTGTTCCATCGCGGCACTTCACTCGCGCGGCTGTATTCCATCGCACTCGCCGTCGAGGCGCGCGGCACCGGCCTGAGCAAACAGCTGCTGCAACGCATTGAAGCGATGGCGCTGGAGCACGACTGCGCATACCTGCGCCTGGAAGTGCGCATCGACAACCCTGCAGCCATTGCACTGTACGAACGTAGTGGCTACCGGCGTTTTGCGCTGATTCACGATTACTACGAAGATCATGCCGACGCGCTACGCCTGGAGAAACGCATTCTTCAGCACCGCGACTCGCGCAGCATCAAAGTGCCCTACTACCGGCAAACCACCGATTTCACCTGTGGGCCGGCGTGTCTGTTGATGGCCATGGGTGCACTGCAATCGGAACGTTTATTGGAGCGGCGCGAAGAATTGCAGATCTGGCGGGAAGCGACCACGGTGTTCATGACCTCCGGCCATGGCGGGTGCAGCCCGCAGGGATTGGCGTTGGCGGCGTGGCGTCGGGGTTACAGGGTGGGTTTGCAACTGAGTCTGGCCGGGCCGTTGTTCCTCGACGGTGTGCGTGATGCGCATAAAAAAGACGTCATGCGCCTGGTACACGACGAGTTCACGGCGCAATTGCAGGAGACCGATGTTGAGTGTTTGATCGGTGCGTCTCTGGATCTGCCGCGACTGCTGGACGCCGGTGGACAGCCACTGGTATTGATCAGCAGCTATCGACTGACGCGCTCCAAGTCGCCGCACTGGGTGGTGGTGACCGATTGCGACGAAGATTTCGTTTACCTGCATGATCCGGATGTCGATCACAGCCAGCATCGACAGCCCATGGATTGCCAACATGTGCCAGTCAGTCATGGTGAATTCGAGAAAATGTGCCGATTTGGCCGGGGGAAGCTGCGCGCGGCGGTGGTGCTGTATTCCCGCGAAACGTGAGAACTCACCTGTAGGGGCTGCCGAAGGCTGCGATCTTTTGATTTTGAAAAACAGGATCAAAAGATCGCAGCCTCGTTGCACTCGACAGCTCCTACAGTGGAATACCCGTCAAGGTGTGGGCTTCAGGCCGATCTTGTACAGCGAGCCGTTCTCTTCATCCGTCAGCACGTACAAGTAACCATCCGGCCCTTGCCGTACATCGCGAATTCGCTGCTTGAGTTCGCCCAGCAAGCGCTCTTCATGCACTACCTTGTCGCCATCGAACTGCAAGCGGATCAGCTCCTGAGTCACCAACGCGCCGATAAACGCATTGTGTTGCCACGGCTTGAAGCGGTCGGCATCGTAAAACGCCATACCGGTGACGCCCGGCGACTTCTCCCAGACATGGTGCGGTGCAACGGTGCCTTCGGCGGTTTTACCCTGGGCTTCCGGGATCGGCTGCATCGAGTAATTGATGCCGTGGGTCGCCAGCGGCCAACCGTAATTCTTGCCGCGCTCAATGATATTCACCTCATCGCCACCGCGCGGGCCGTGTTCGTTTTCCCACAACGTGCCTGTCCAAGGATTGAGTGCCGCGCCCTGCGGGTTACGCAGGCCGTAGGCCCAGATCTCCGGCCGTACGCCAGACTGACCGACAAAGGGGTTGTCATCCGGCACCTTGCCGTCCGGATAGACGCGCACGACCTTGCCTTGCAGCTTGTCGAGATCCTGTGCGGTCGGCCGGTCGTTGTTTTCACCCAGGGTAATGAACAGATAGCCGTCACGGTCAAACACCAGTCGCGAGCCGAAATGGTTGCCAACCGAAAGCTTCGGTTCCTGACGGAAGATCACTTTGAAATCCTTCAGTGTCTTCAAGTCATCCGAAAGCCGCCCACGCCCGACGGCGGTGCCCGCCTTGTCGCCGGCCCCACCCCCTTCGGCATAGGACAGATAGACCAGACGATCCTGTTTGAAGTCCGGCGACAGCACGACATCCAGCAACCCGCCCTGCCCCTTGGCCCAGACCTGCGGCACACCGGAGATCGGCGCCGACAGCTTGCCGTCGGCCGCGACTACACGCAGATTGCCGGGCCGTTCGGTCACCAGCATGCCTTGGCGATCCGGCAGAAACGCCAGCGCCCACGGATGCTCAAGGCCTGCGGTGATGGTCGTGACTTCGAGGGTGCCCTGTTCGCTTTGCAGCTCTTTGGGGGCTGCGGCGAATGCCGGAGCGCTGATCAGCGCGCCGGCACACAGTGTGGCTAGAAGGGTTTTACGCAACATGCACGATTCCTTTTGTTCGTTTCAAGGGTCGACAGAAGCTCAGTCCTGCCGCTCAACGGTTGCTGTCTCCGCTGCGCGAAGGTGGATTGGGAATGAACGTCGGTGGCGTGCTCGGCACCGAGCGGATCGGTTGGCCATTGCCAATGCCACGGTTCTCGACCGTAGGCTGACGTGGCGTCGGTACCGTGCTCGGCCCGCGGATGGGTGGAGCGCTGGGCTGGGTGCCCTGCATGCTGTTGGGGTTGGCCCGGCGTATCGGGCTGTTGTAGGGGTTACTGCTGTTGCCGGTCGGGCTTTGCGCCAGCAAGACGTCAGCATGAACCAGACCGCCACTGAGGGTCAGGACGACGATGCCAAGCAGAATTCGGTTCATGACGCTGCCTCTCGATGGGGCCGGGGATAGAGCCTTCGAGTCCACGCTACGCCGAGGGTTCGGATTTGTTAACCCACAAGCCTTAAACAACATGTAACACGACTTGACCGAGTCCCCGAAACCCCGTGCATTGCGGGGAAACTTTCAGTCACAGCCGCAGGTCATCCGATCATCACTCGGAGAACTCACCATGGCTCGGGCAATCTGGAAAGGCGCGATCAGTTTCGGACTGGTTCACATCCCTGTCGCACTGGTCTCGGCGACCTCGTCGCAGGGCGTGGATTTCGATTGGCTCGACAGCCGCAGCATGGATCCGGTGGGTTATAAACGGGTGAACAAAATCACCGGCAAGGAAGTCACCAAGGAGAATATCGTCAAAGGTGTGGCCTATGAAAAGGGCCGCTATGTGGTGCTCAGCGAAGAGGAAATCCGCTCGGCTCACCCTGTTTCAACGCAGACCATCGACATCTTTTCCTTTGTCGACGCCGAACAGATTCCCTTGCAAAACATCGACACACCCTACTATCTGGCACCCGACAAACGCGGTGGCAAGGTCTATGCGCTACTGCGCGAAACCCTGAGCAAAACCAATAAAGTCGCCCTCGCCCGCGTAGTGCTGCATACACGCCAGTACCTGGCGGCGTTGATGCCGCTGGAGTCTGCACTGGTGCTGGTGAAACTGCGTTGGCCGCAGGAGGTGCGTGGTCTAGACGAGCTGGAACTGGGCAGCGAAGTGACCAAACCGCAACTGGCCAAGGGTGAACTGGACATGGCCAAACGGCTGGTGCAGGACATGAGCGCGGACTGGAAACCCGAAGACTACAAGGATGAATTTGAAGACAAGATCATGGCCCTGGTCGAGAAAAAGGCCCATGAAGGCAAGATCGAGGATGTTGAGTCGGTGGGTGGCGAGGAAGAGCGCAAAACCGCTGATGTGATCGACTTGACCGAGCTGCTTAAACGCAGCCTGGGTGGGAAAGCGACGGCCAAGCCGAAGGCGAAGGCTGAGAAACCGGCGAAAGCTGCGCCGGCAAAGAAGACCAAGAAGGCTTCCTGATAGTAATCGGTTGCCCTTGAGATCGTCATCGCGAGCAGGCTCACTCCTACAGGGGAACGCATTTCAAATGTAGGAGTGAGCCTGCTCGCGATGGCGTCAGCAGCGTCTGCTTTGAATTCAGATCAGAATGAACACCGCCAGCAAACCACCGAAGATCGCCCACTTTTCCATGTAGTAGCGCTTACGATTACGCTTTTTCAGCTCTTTACCACGCAGACGAATCTTGTAGATCCGGGTGAACAAACGGTTGATCCCGCCAGTACGATCACCGGCATCGTTCGGCGCACCTGCCGCCGACATAACGGTACGGCTGAACCAGCTGTTGAACGCTGCGGCCCAGCGATACTTCATCGGCCGTTCAATGTCGCAGAACAGGATGATGCGGTTCTTGTCAGTGGTGTTTTCGGCGTAATGAATAAACGTCTCGTCGAACATCACCGCTTCGCCATCGCGCCAGTGGTAGCTCTCACCGTCGACGTTGATATAGCAGCCAGCGTCGTTCGGCGTGTCCAGGCCCAGGTGATAGCGATAGGAACCGGCATACGGGTCGCGGTGACGCACCAGTTTCGAACCCGGTGGCAGCTCGGCAAACATCGCAGCCTTGATCGAACCGATGCTCTGCACCAGCTCGGTAGTGCGCGGGCACAGCTTCATCGCCGACGGATGGCTCTCGCCGTACCACTTCAGATAAAAACGCTTCCAGCCGCTTTTGAAGAACGAGTTGAAACCGACATCGTCGTACTGGTTAGAGCGCTTGATCTCACCGGCACGCAGCAGGTTCTGCCCTTCTTCGCGGATTTCTTCCCAGTGCGCCTGCAACGGGCTCAAGTCAGGAAACTCGCTCGGGTCCAGGTACGGCTGGTTCGGCTTTTTCGAGAACAGATAAAGGAAGCAGTTGATCGGCGCGAGAAACGTCGAATGGTCACTCAGTTGTCGACCGAGCTTGTGGCGCACACGCCCACGCAAATGAACGTATGCAATGGAAATGACATAAATAGCAGCAATGATGAGTTTCACGGAAATCGTCACACGTCAGAAAGTGAACAAACTGCGCACCCGGCGGCCTGAGGCCCAGCGTCTTATGCAGTGGTCTGAATACACATGGCACGTCCCTGGCCCGCGCCGTAACCGGACGCTCGGTGAAAGATGGCATTTTAGCCACAGTTTGTAACCGATAGTGAATCTTCAACTGTGAAAAACTGTCCCGTGATCATGCCAATCGGCGATCGTGGCGTGATCGCCCTATCGTTTAAAGAGCCAGACCAGTACAATCGTCGCCAAACTTTACGCGCCCCCTTGGTTGATGACGGGACTCTCCCGCTTCAGCGCACTTTGACTCGGGCCAAGCGCTGCAGCCGCACCCTCGCTTTTTAAGAATGCTTCGCAGGAAAAACTCTTGATTTCTACAGCTAACATCACGATGCAGTTCGGCGCCAAGCCGCTCTTCGAAAACGTTTCGGTCAAATTCGGTGCGGGCAATCGCTACGGCCTGATCGGCGCCAACGGTTGCGGCAAGTCGACCTTCATGAAAATCCTCGGCGGCGACCTCGATCCGTCCGGCGGTCAGGTCATGCTCGAGCCGAACGTGCGTCTGGGTAAATTGCGCCAGGACCAGTTCGCTTACGAAGAATTCACCGTGATCGACACCGTGATCATGGGTCACGAAGAGCTGTGGAAGGTCAAGGCCGAGCGCGATCGTATCTACTCGCTGCCGGAAATGAGCGAAGAAGACGGCATGGCCGTGGCCGAGCTGGAAACCGAATTCGCCGAAATGGACGGCTACACCGCCGAGTCCCGTGCCGGTGAACTGTTGCTGGGCCTGGGTATCGGCATCGAGCAGCACTTCGGCCCGATGAGCGAAGTCTCGCCAGGCTGGAAACTGCGCGTATTGCTGGCGCAGGCGCTGTTCTCCGATCCGGAAGTGCTGTTGCTCGACGAACCGACCAACCACCTGGACATCAACACCATCCGCTGGCTGGAAAACGTGCTGACCCAGCGTAACAGCCTGATGATCATCATCTCTCACGACCGTCACTTCCTGAACAGCGTGTGCACGCACATGGCTGACCTGGATTACGGCGAGCTGCGTCTGTTCCCGGGCAACTACGACGAGTACATGACCGTGGCGACCCAGTCCCGCGAGCAACTGCTGTCGGACAACGCCAAGAAGAAAGCACAGATTTCCGAGCTGCAATCGTTCGTCAGCCGCTTCTCGGCCAACGCCTCGAAAGCCAAGCAGGCCACTTCCCGCGCCAAGGCGATCGACAAGATCCAGTTGGCCGAGGTCAAGCCTTCGAGCCGAGTCAGCCCGTTCATCCGCTTCGACCAGAACAAGAAGCTGCACCGCCAGGCGGTCATCGTCGAAAAAATGGCCAAAGGCTTCGACGGCAAACCCCTGTTCAAAGACTTCAGCTTCCAGGTTGAAGCCGGCGAGCGCGTGGCGATCATCGGCCCGAACGGTATCGGCAAAACCACCCTGCTGCGCACCCTGGTCAACGAACTGACCCCGGACGCCGGCGCCATCAAGTGGACCGACGCCGCGGAACTGGGCTACTACGCCCAGGACCACGCGCACGACTTCGAAGACGACGTTACCCTGTTCGACTGGATGGGTCAGTGGACTCAGGGCGAGCAGATGATTCGCGGCACTTTAGGCCGCATGCTGTTCTCCAACGACGAGATCCTCAAGTCGGTCAAAGTGATTTCCGGTGGTGAGCAAGGTCGCATGCTGTTCGGCAAGCTGATCCTGCAAAAGCCGAACGTGCTGATCATGGACGAACCAACCAACCACTTGGACATGGAATCGATCGAGGCGCTGAACCTGGCGCTGGAAAACTACCCGGGCACGCTGATCTTCGTCAGCCACGACCGTGAGTTCGTATCGTCCCTGGCCACGCGCATCATCGAGCTGAGCCCGGATGGCGTGACTGACTTCAGCGGCACTTACGATGACTACCTGCGTAGTCAGGGTGTGGTGTTCTAAAAAAGCAGCTTCTAGCTGTTAGCTTCAATAAAAAGCCCCGTCCTGTGTGACGGGGCTTTTTGCATGTGTTCGGTTAGAAATTCATTGGTTCAGATACCATCGCGAGCAGGCTCACTCCTACAGGGGAATGCATTTCAAATGTAGGAGTGAGCCTGCTCGCGATAGGGCCATCAGCAACGCGATCAATCCTCGGGGAAAGTAGTTAGCCTGCTTTCTTTTATCTGACACCCACGCCATGATGCGAACTCTCCCACCGCCGCCCGCGAACGAGCCCTCATGTCTGCGCAGCAAATGCCACCGCAAAGCTCCATGGCGATCACCCTGCAGATCGTTTCCATCGTGTTCTACACCTTTATTGCCTTCCTCTGCATCGGTCTGCCGATCGCGGTGTTGCCCGGATATGTGCATGAACAACTGGGTTTCAGCGCGGTGGTTGCCGGGCTGGTGATCGGCTCGCAGTACCTGGCCACCCTGCTCAGCCGGCCGATGGCCGGGCGCATGTCGGATACGGTCGGGACCAAACGGGCGATCATTTATGGCTTGTGGGGGATTGTCCTCAGCGGCCTGCTGACGCTGCTCTCTACGCTGCTACAGGACTTTGCGCTGACCAGCCTGATCATTCTGATTATCGGCCGTTTGCTGCTCGGTATCGCGCAGGGCTTGATCGGCGTCGGCACCATCAGTTGGTGCATGGGCCAGGTCGGCGTCGAACACACGGCAAAATCGATTGGCTGGAACGGCATCGCTTCCTATGGCGCGATTGCCATTGGTGCGCCATTAGGGGTGGTGATGGTCGCCGAATACGGCTTCACCAGCCTCGGCATCGCGCTGGCCGTGCTGGCGGCCGGTGCACTGCTGCTGATTCGCAACAAGCCGTCGGTACCGGTGATACGCGGAGAACGCCTACCGTTCTGGGCGGTGTTCGGGCGGATCGCCCCGTATGGCGCCAGTCTGACCCTGGCTTCAATAGGCTACGGCACGCTAACGACGTTCATCACCCTCTATTACCTCAACCGTGGCTGGACCGGCGCGGCGTACTGCCTGACGGTGTTTGGCGTGTGCTTCATCCTGTCGCGGCTGATGTTTATCTCGGCGATCAGTCGGTTTGGCGGGTTCAGGTCCGCTATCGCCTGCATGACCATCGAAACCTTAGGGCTGGTGCTGTTGTGGCTGGCGCCGTCGACCGCGTTCGCCTTGATCGGCGCGGGGCTGGCGGGTTTTGGCCTGTCGCTGGTGTACCCGGCGCTAGGTGTCGAAGCGATCAAGCAGGTGCCCAGTTCAAGTCGTGGTTCCGGGTTGGGCGCTTATGCGGTGTTCTTCGATCTGGCGCTGGCGATTGCCGGGCCGTTGATGGGCGCGGTGGCGTTGAATCTGGGGTATTCGTGGATATTCTTCAGTGCGGCGTTGTTGTCGGTGATTGGGTTGGGGCTGACTCTGCTGCTGCAGCGCCGGGCGATTTCCTGAGCCTTGAACCAAACCCTGTGGGAGCGAGCCTGCTCGCGAAAGCGGTGAATCAGTCAGCACATATATTGACTGACACTACGCTTTCGCGAGCAGGCTCGCTCCCACAAGGGATCTGCACCTGACTATTGATCCGCGGTTTGCATGCCGGCCCGGGTTGGTCTGCCCAGTGTATGCGAGAAGAACCGCCCGGCCTCGGAGATGAGGTTGCGGTGAATATCCTCGCGATCCACGCCATCCGCATCGGTACACAACGCCGGCATCGCGCGAATCTGCTCTTCGTTGCATGGCGCCATAAAGACGAAGTGCCCTGCCCCGGCCAGTAATTTGAAATCCGGCGCTGTCGGCAGTTTGCGCGCCAGCGCCGCAGCGTTCTTGTCGAAGGCCACCAGTTTGTCGCCATCGCCGCTGTAGAGCAGCACCGGCACATGCACATCGGCCAGGGTGTGCCGGCCGAATTTCAAGCTTAGCGGCGCCATCAACAGCAAGGCATGCACGCGCGGATCGGCCACCGGTTGCAGGTCATCGCGATCGACGATCAATTCACCCTGTGTATTGCAGGCATCACGATCATCCGGACGCTCCTGACAGTAACGACGCAGACGATCCAGATCCGGTTGCGCCCCGGACAGGATCAACGCGGTCTCGCCGCCCGCCGAATAACCGATCACCCCGACTTGATCGGCGTTGACGTATGGCGCAAGCATGCGATCGCCAAGGGTCGCGGTGATGGCTTCGGAAATCTGGATCGGCCGCCCGTACAGATTGCTCAGGGTGCCCAATCGGCTGTGGTCTTTGGAGTTGTCACCGGGGTGAATCACCGCCACCACGACAAAGCCTTTGCGTGCCAGCGACGTTGCGAGATCGTGCAACGCCAGCGGCGTGCCGGTGTTGCCGTGGGAAAGCATCAGCATCGGAAAACGGCCAATGGCGACTTTGGTGTCTTCGCCGGCCTCGACTGAATAGCCTTCGAGCAGACTCATGTGCTCGCGGTCGCTGGACGGATAGAAGGCAATGGCGCGCATCGGTTGCAGGTCCAGCGGATCGAGAAACGTCATCTCGTGGTAGCCGACGCTCCACACCGGGTGCCGCCCAGGCGCAGCGTGCACTGTGTTAAAGCTGCCCAGCAGGCAAATCAGTAACGTTGCACAAAGACGCATCATGGGATGCCCCACCCTGTTGTGACTCAATCGAAAGTTCCGTTGCGTTGCGGGCCTGAAACGCCGGGGATTCGGTGTTTCGGTACGACAATGCACTCAGACGCTGATTGTGTGACTGCATAACCCGGGCCAGATTATGTAACAGCCAGAAACAAAAAACTCCGTATTCGCCCCTTGCGGAACCAGAATACAGAGTTTTTTGAGTGTTACCTGAACAACAGCTGTTCTTTACGCAAGCCTTACGCCGCGGCGAACAGTTGCTCGCTGATCTTCGCTTGGGCAGCGGTCATGGCGTTGTTGCGCACTTCGTCGCCATACGCCAGGCCTTCGGCACGGACAATTTCGATGTCGGTGATGCCGAGGAAGCCCAACACCAGCTTCAGGTATTCTTCGTGAGCGATGCCGCTGGCCTGACCGGCATGAATACCGCCAGCGGTGGAAACGATCACCACTTTCTTGCCACCGCACAGGCCTTCAGGGCCGGCTTCGGTGTAACGGAAGGTTTGACCGGCGACGGCAACGCGGTCGATCCACGCTTTGAGTTGGGTCGGTACGGTGAAGTTGTACATCGGTGCGGCGATGACGACGGCGTCGGCAGCGATGAATTCGGCCAGGGTCGAAGCGCTCAGTTCGGCTTCGTGCTGTTGTGCGGCGTTACGCAGCTCAGCGGTGGTGCCGGCGGCGACCAGCGTGGTCGACGAGAAGTGGCTGATGGCGTCGGCGGCCAGGTCACGGTAGGTCACCACGGCGCTTGGCTCGGCGGCTTGCCAGGCTTTGACGACTTCGCTGCTCAACTGACGGGAAGCCGAGTTGTCGCCCAGAATGCTCGAATCGATATGCAGCAGTTTCATGTGGAATCTCCTGGAAGGAATCGCCGGTGGCGACGGAATGGAGACAATCCTACGCAAGAAACCAATGGATGATTAGCCGCCTGAAATGCGATAGTTTGTCCCACTGATAGAACAGTTGGATTTCCCTATGCAAGACCTCAACGATCTCTACTATTTCGCCAAAGTCGTCGAGGCCGGCGGTTTTGCCGCGGCCGGGCGATTGCTCGGGATTCCCAAGTCACGCCTGTCACGGCGCATTGCCGAACTGGAAGAACGCCTTGGCGCGCGTTTGCTGCAACGCACCACCCGGCAACTCAATCTCACTGCCGTTGGCGAACGTTATCTGCGTCACTGCCAGGCCATGTTGCTCGAAGCAGAAATGGCCGATGAGGCGGTGGCGAGCATGTCGAGCGAGCCGCGTGGACGTTTGCGGGTGTCATGCCCGACCGGTCTGGCCCGGGAAATGTTGCCGTGGGTCATCAGCGAATTTTTAGGCAAATTCCCGCAGGTGCAACTGGAAGTCGTCCTGCTCAATCGCCGCGTCGATCTGGTCGGCGAAGGTTTTGATGTGGCGCTGCGCGTGCGTGAACACGGTGATGAAGACCCGTTGCTGGTCACTCGACGCTTGCGTCAGGCGCAAATGGTTGTAGTAGCCAGTCCGGCGTTTTTGCAGGGCCAGACGATCAATCATCCGCAAGACCTGAAAAATCTGCCGGTGCTCGGCGCGCTGGAGGCGGATCGCATGGTGCATGTGCGCTTGCTTGATCAACAGGGTGAAAGCTTCGAGTTGAACATGGAGGCGCGCCTGGGCATCGATGACTTTATTGTGCGCAAGGCCTGCGTGCTGGCCGGTCAGGGTTTCACCTTGCTGCCGATGATGTATTGCGAAGAGGAACTGAGAAACGGCACGCTGGTGCAGATGCTGCCAGAGTGGTCGCTGCCAGGCGGCTGGCTGCAAGCGGTGTATCCGCATCGACGCGGAGTGATGCCGGCAGTGCGCGCGTGGATCGATCATCTGGTCGAATCGTTCAATGCCTGTGGGGAGCGGTTGTTATGAGCAAGGGAAAGATGAACGAAGCCGACGTTGCGGCGTTCTGCCTGGCATTGCCGGGCGCTCGGGAAGATTACAAGTGGGGTGGCGTGCGGGTGTTTTCGATTGCCGGCAACAAGATGTTTGCCTTGCAGGGGCTGCGCGGAGACTCACTGGCGTTCAAGGTCGACAAGGATCTGTTTCTCGGCCATTGCGACCGCCCGGGCATTCACCCGGCGCCGTATCTGGCGCGGGCGCAGTGGATCATCATGCACCCGCCCTACCCGTTGGCTGCCGAGGAATTGCAGGGGTTGTTGCAGCGTTCGCATCAGTTGGTCGTGAGCAAGTTGCCAAAGAAAACCCAAATCGGTTTATTGCTGTAACCCCAATCCCTGTAGGAGTGAGCCTGCTCGCGATAGCGGAGTGTCAGTCAAAGAAATTCCAACTGACACTCCGCTATCGCGAGCAGGCTCACTCCTACATAGGGAATTGCGGTGTATTCAGAACAGCGTCAGCAGATTCGAGCCGAGAAACAGCTGGTCGATCCAGAACACCTGATGCAACACGACAATCACCCAGAACAGAATCTGAAACGACACCTTGCGCGTCTTGTGCCGGAACACCTGCTGGGCAATCAACGCGCCCGGCCAGCCGCCGGCCAGTTCCACGGCGTGCAGAACGTTCTCCGGGGTGCGCCAGGCATCGGTGCGCGCCTTGCGCTTGTCGGCCCAGTACATGAAGAACGCCAGCACGCTGACGACGCCATAAGCGGTCAGCGGCACCAGTGAAATCCCGCGCAGCCACATCGCCACTGAGCCGAACAATGGCAGCGCGCAGACGATCAGCAGAACCAGCAGTTTCAGCTTCAGGTTCTGGATGTTGTTGCCGCCCGAAGGTCGTCCTTCGGGCCGGCGTGCGCGGGAATCACTCATGGTTTGGCCGCTGCCCAATCGATCCAGCCAAACTGCCACGTCGCCAGAATCACCAGACCAAACACGATCCGATACCAGGCAAACGCCGCATAGCTGTGGCTGGCAATGAACTTGAGCAGGCCGCGCACGGCAATCATGGCGAAGATGAACGCGGTGACGAAACCGATGGCGAACACCGGGAAGTCTGCCGGGACAAACAGGTGGCGATACTTGTAACCCGAGTAAACCGCCGCACCGACCATGGTTGGCATCGCCAGAAAGAACGAAAACTCGGTGGCAGTCTTGCGCGACAGGCCGAACAGCAATCCGCCAATGATCGTCGAGCCGGAGCGCGAGGTACCGGGGATCATCGCCAGACACTGGGCGAAGCCGACCTTCAAGGCATCTTTCCAATTGATCTCGTCGACCGTTTCGGCATGCACTTCATGCTGACGCTTTTCCGCCCACAACATGATGATGCCGCCCACCACCAGTGCAGTCGCAACGGTGATCGGATTGAACAGGTATTCGTGGATCAGGTCGGCAAAGATCACGCCCAGCACCACGGCGGGCAGAAACGCGATCAGCAGGTTGGCGGTAAAACGCCGTGCGCTCGGCTGCGTCGGCAAACCGATGACCACATCAAGAATCTTGCGTCGAAACTCCCAGACCACCGCGAGAATCGCGCCGAGCTGGATGATGATATTGAACGCCATGGCCCGTTCGCCGCCGAATTCGAGCAAGTCGGCAACAATGATCTGGTGTCCGGTACTGGAAATGGGCAAAAACTCCGTCAGCCCTTCTACAACTCCTAGTATCAGTGCCTGCAAGGCCGTCCAAAGATCCATCAATCCCCCAAAGAGCGATGCGCGCCGGCATGCCCCGATAGTATTTTTCTAGCGTTCACTGCGATCAGCGTAGCTGGTTATGGCTGTACCGATTCCGCGCGCACAGGATCCACACGAAACGGTCAAAATTCCGTGAAATATCAATTTGGATTCAGGTTTTCACGCGCGGGGCCGAAATCCTAACAGACAAGCCTTAATAGCGCTGCCGCGTTATACGACTTGGGTCGCGTATGCCCGCTCACGAAATCGTGGTTGGATGCTGGCGGTCGTTTATTACAAGAGAAAAAGAATCCGGAGTGACAGCGTTATGAACAGCTTGCGCAGTGTGTCGATCAGCCGACGCTTGTGGCTCATCTTGATTGTGGCGGTGGTCATGTTGCTGACCTTGGGCGTGTTGATGCTCAAGCAGATCCACGACGATCTCTACCATGCCAAGGCCCAGAAAACCCAGCACGTGGTGCAGACCGCCAGCGGCCTGCTGACCTATTACCATGACCTCGAAACCGCCGGCACGCTGACAAAAGACGCCGCGCAGAAACAGGCCCTCACCGCCATTCGTGGTCTGCGTTACGACCAGAGCGATTACTTCTGGATCAACGACCTCACGCCCGTGATGGTCATGCACCCGACCAACCCGAAACTGGAAGGCCAGAACCTCTCGGCGATCCGTGATCCGGACGGTTTTGCGGTGTTCAACGAAATGGTTGCCATCGCCAAGGCCAAAGGCGCCGGCATGGTCGATTACCGCTGGCCGAAACCGGGTGCCAGTGAGCCGGTGGCCAAGACTTCTTACGTGAAACTGTTCGAACCGTGGGGCTGGGTGCTCGGCTCCGGGGTTTACGTCGACGACGTCCAGGCGGAATTCCAGGGGCAAATGATCAAGGCTTCGCTCATCGGCCTGGCGATTGCCGTGATCATGGCGTTGCTGGTGATCCTGATCGCACGCAGCATTGTGCGCCCGCTACAGGAAACCGTGAACGCCATGGCCAACATCGCCAGTGGCGAAAGCGACCTGACGCGCAGCCTCGATACCCATGGCAAGGATGAGGTCACTGAACTGGCGCATCACTTCAACGCCTTTACCGCCAAACTACGCCGGGTGATCGGTGATTTGCAGGTGTCGGCCAGTGCGCTTGGCCAATCGTCGAGCGAACTGGGCAACGATGCTTCGCAGGCCCAGCAACGCAGCCAGCAGCAGTCGCAGCAGATGGAACTGGTGGCCACCGCGATCAACGAAGTGACCTACGGCGTGCAAGATGTGGCGAAAAACGCCGAACACGCCGCCGCGGAAATGCGCGACGCCGAAGCGCAGGCGCAACAGGGCCAGATCAACATCGATGGCAGCTTGCAGCAGATCGACAAGCTGTCCGGGACCATTGATCAAGCGGTTGAAGTGATTCGCACCCTGGCTGCCGAAAGCACCCAGATCGGCAGCGTGCTGGAGGTGATCCGTTCGATTGCCGAGCAGACCAACCTGCTCGCGCTCAACGCCGCGATCGAAGCGGCCCGGGCCGGTGAGCAAGGTCGCGGGTTTGCCGTGGTGGCGGATGAAGTGCGCTTGTTGGCGCAGCGTACGCAGAAATCGACCGCGGAAATCCAGTCGATGATCGAGCGTTTGCAGAATCACTCCGAAGCGGCGGTGAAGGTGATCGGCGACAGCAGCAAGGCGTCGCAATTGACCATCGAACAAGCCGGGCTGGCCGGCGCCAGTCTGAATGCGATTGGCCAGGCACTGCGCAATCTCAATGGTCTGAATGCGTCGATTGCCAGCGCTACGTTGCAGCAGGCGCATGTGGTCGAGGACATCAATCAGAACGTGACGCAAGCGGCCGGCCTCTCGCACAGCACGGCGATCGCGGCCGAGCAGTCGAGTGCGGCCAGCGTACGGCTCGGCCAATTGAGCGAACAACTGAACGCCCTCCTGCGCCAGTTCCGCGTCTAGACACCACCCCCTGTAGGAGTGAGCCTGCTCGCGATAGCGGTGTTTCAGCCGGTATAAATTTCGCTGACACACCGCTATCGCGAGCAGGCTCACTCCTACACGTTTTTGGGTACAATCCGCCCCCTTCTTTCACTCCCCCAAGGAACCCCCATGTCCGGGCTTGAACTGTTTGCCGCCGCACTCGGCGTGATCGCCGTCTGGCTGACGGTCAAACAGAATCCGTGGTGCTGGCCGATCGGGCTGGTCATGGTCTTGCTCTACAGCTGGATCTTCTTTGAAGTGAAGCTGTACTCGGACATGTTGCTGCAAGTGATTTACGCCGCGCTGCAAGTCTATGGCTGGTGGCAATGGACCCGCGCCGGGACGATGCATGACGGCCGCGAGGTCACCCGCCTCGATCGCCGCACTCTGTTGCACGGCCTCAGCGTTGGCGCGGTCGGCAGTGTCTTGCTCGGTGCAGCCATGGCCCATTGGACCGACGCCGCGCAACCGTGGCTCGATGCAGCGCTGACCGGTTTCAGCCTGGTGGCGCAATTGTGGATGGCGCAGAAACGCCTGCAATGCTGGGCGCTGTGGTTCGTGCTCGATGTGATCTTTGTCGGCTTGTTCGTCTACAAAGGGCTGTACCTGACCGCGGCGCTGTACGGGCTGTTTACCTTGCTGGCGATTCAAGGCTTTCGTGAATGGCGCGCCGACCCGGCGTTGCGCACATGAAGGTCGTGGTGCTGACCGGGCCCGAATCCACCGGCAAGAGCTGGCTGGCGGCGGGCCTGCAACAACGCTTTGGCGGTGTGCGCGTGGATGAGTACGTGCGCCGCTTTATCGAACTCAATCCCCGTGACACCTGTCTGGCAGACATCCCTGGAATCGCTCGGGGCCAGTTGCAGTGGGAAGATGAAGCGCGGGCGCAACAGCCGTCGTTGCTGATTCTCGACACCCATTTGCTGAGCAATATGCTGTGGAGTCAGACGCTGTTCGGCGACTGCCCGGACTGGCTGGAATCGGAATTGTCGGGGCGGCATTACGACCTGCACCTTTTACTCTCGCCAGAGCAGATCGACTGGACCGATGACGGTCAGCGCTGCCAACCGGATCTGCACGAGCGACTGGCGTTTTACCAGGCCACGCAAACCTGGCTTGAAAACCATCACCAGCGTTTTCAGATCATTCAGGGCAATTGGGGCGAACGCCAGACTCAGGCATTTGCCGCCGTCGAGCAATTACTGGCCCAGTGACCCAGCCAATGGGTCACCTTCCCCGGCGCTTTCCCCTGTTTTGGGGAGAAAGTGTCCGTTCCTGAAACACTCACCCGCGTGCAAAGTGGCCGTTTCAGCACTGTTCATCGCTTTGTCATCCCGGTTGTTACAAGGCTGATACACACCGCTGCAAACCCTTGTTCCAGAGCTTTGTTAAGCCAATGGACAGGTCGGCCCAGCAATGCGTGTTTCAAGATTGAAACAGGTTGTGTATCGAACGTGCACGCTTATTCTGCAACTCATTGAAACCCAAACACTTTTAAAAAGCGGCACAGCTTTCGCTCTCTCCTTCACAACGCTGACTCGGGCCAGCCCACTGAAGAAGGAATTGCAGCCGTGGGGAATATCCAAAAAGGTTTGACCTGCCTTCTGCTGATCGGATCAGCAGCCAGTACGTTGATCAGCTTCAACGCGCAGGCAGAAGGCAACGGCGTGATTGTCCTCAATCGCGATGTTCAGCCGATTCCTATTGGTCGCAGCGGCGGTAAAGACCCTTATCCAACCACCGTCAATGCCAACCCTTCAGGCCGCATCAATCAAGCGATGAGCAGCACTGAGCTCAATGACGGCGAGTTTGCCAGCGTGGCCAGTGGCTCTTCGATCCGCGGCAACATCAGCACGCCGACGGCGAATCTGCCCGGCATGAACACCCTGACCAATACCAACGGCCTGCCCGGCATGAGCAGCGGCCACGGCGGCGGCGCCGGCGGTTCTATCTCCAATACCGTCAACCGCGCCATGGGCGCAGGCCTTGCGCCGCTGACCCGCATGGCTGGAGGCCAATAAGATGAATCGTTGCCTGCTCCTGCTTGCCCTCTTCGGCTGCGCCAGTGCCATGGCGGCCGACCCCAGCTCAGTGAACAACGCGAACATTCAGGACACCGGCATTCAGTACCGTGGCAACTACAACGTCAACCAGGCCGCTGGCGACCAGATGCAACAGACCAACACCAAGGCCATCGCCATTGGCACCGCGGCCAGCGCCACCACCACCGTCCGCCAGCACATCGACACACCCGGTAACCCCTCGACGAATGCCAGCGCCACCATCGGCGGCAACTCTTTCAGCAATGGCAACGGGATCCTGGGCGTGAACCAGGGCGCCGGTGCCAACAACCAGATGGCCAACGTCACGCGCATCAGCATCAGTGCTGGCCCGCAGAGCGTTGACGACAGTGCCCTTTCACAACAGAACGTGGCGCTTTTACCGAGCTCAGGAGCAACTGGTACCTCACCCGGCAGTCGCCAGGTCACGACAAGTGATCAGGCCTTCACCGGCAGCCGCGGGGTAATCCAGGTGAACCAGAGTGCCGGGGTGGGGAACCGAATGGCTAACACCCTGAGCATCCGGGTCGCTGACTGACCCAAACAACAAAAGCAGTGCAATTAGAAAGTACCAACACTTAACCAACTAATAAGCACGATGGAGAAACACCATGAAACCTACAATGGCTCTCAAACCACTGGTTTTCGCACTTGCAGCAGTGATGGCAATCGCAGCACAGGCAGGCGGTCGTGATGACGATCATGGTAACGGGCACGGCAATGGTCATGGCAACCATGAACCAAAAGGCCCTACCCTGGAACAACTTCTGCAAATCGGCGCCGGCGCTGGTGCTGCCGTACTCGACACGCAGAACAGCGATGGCAACCTGGTGGGCAACCAAGGCACCAAAAATGATGCCTCCGTTCGCGACTCGGCCAATGGCACCAACGGCAACGTCGGCATGAACAACACCGCCGGCGATGGCAACCAGCAAGACAACGCCGCTGCACTGGCGACTGCCGACGAAAGCTTTATCTTCGGCACTGCCGTGTCCGTTTCCAGCGCGACTCAAGTCAACAACAACAACGCGGTTGCCAACTACTCGACAACCAACAACGCCAACCTCAACAACGTGGGTAACGGCGGTTCCGGCAACATCGGTGTGAACAACAGTGCCGGCAACTTCAACCAACAGAAAAACAACCTGGCCATTGCTGTATCCGGTGGTCGTGTCGCTAACGCCGCTGCCGCCGCCAACCAAAGCTCCACTGGGTTGACTGTGTCCAACAACGGCACACAAACCTACAAAACCGATACTCTGAGAGGTACCTTCACCGCTGCTGGCGCATTCGTGGCAGCTGGCAAAGCGACCATCGAAGGCGACAAAGGCCATGGTGGTGGCGGTTATGGCGACAACGACCGTGGTCATGGCGGCAGCGGCGGCAGCAAAGATCAGAAAGCGACCTTTGAAGCTGTCGGCATCTTCGGTCTCGCCGGTGTAACCACGCAACAAGTGCTGACCCCAGACGGCTGGAAAAACCCTGTGACCAACAACGCAAGCATCTCCAACGTTGGTAACAGCTTCTCCGGCAACGCTGGTTACAACAACGCCGCCGGTGTTGGTAACCAACAAAGCAACTCGCTGTCCATCGCTGCAGGTTGCAAAGCCTGCCTGTAGTCGCGATCGAAACGAAAGCCCCGGAAACGGGGCTTTTCCTCAGTCCGCAAAGGCGTATCGATCATGCGTAAGACTGCCCTCCTCCCTCTGCTTCTCGTCTGTGGCCTGACTCAGGCCGGCCAGATGCCCGTGGCTGCCTTGCCGGGTGGCACGCTCATCTACAAGAACGTGCAAAGCATTCGTGAGCGCAAGTTTGCCGACATCGTCGAACAGAAAACCGATTTCAGCTGCGGCGCTGCTGCACTGGCCACGGTGTTACGCCAGGCCTATTGGCTCGACGTCGATGAGGAGCACATCATCAAAGGCATGCTGGTCAACGCTGACCAGAACCTGGTTCGTACTCAAGGGTTTTCCATGCTGGACATGAAGCGCTACATAGAAAGCATCGGCATGCGCGCCAGGGGTTACAAGATTCCATCGGAGAAGCTCGACGCAGTCACTATTCCGGTGGTGGTACTGATGGAAATTCGCGGCTACAAGCATTTCGTCGTGCTGCAGCGTTCGGACAAGGATTGGGTGTACATCGGAGACCCGGTTCTCGGCCATAAACGCTACAAACATGATGACTTTGTCAAAGGTTGGAACGGCATTGTCTTCGCCATCGTCGGTCCCGGATATGACAAGGCCAACGCCTTGCGCAGCCCTCCGGTGCCTTTGACGGCCAAGAACAAGCTGGATGGATTCAACCCGGTCAAAGATGCTGAATTGATGGATTTCGGGTTCATACAGAGCGACTTCTTTTAATCGCCGATTATAGAGAATGGGACTGGATGTCCCGGGAGCAGCAGATGAAAACCTCATACTGGCTGGCCGCCGCCTGCCTGGCAGCGAGTGCGTCAGGCTATGCCAATGCAGGATTCAAACCTATAGAAATACAAGACAAGGAGTTGTCCGAGTTACGTGGTCGTTATGTCATGCCGGGGCGGATTATCAGCTTCGGCATTGTCATGAGCAGTACCTGGCGCAACGCCAGTGGCGATTTGATCGGGGCTTCGACCTCGATGCAACTTCAGGCTGCAACGGTAAAACCTGAATTCTATGTTCAAACCATCAAGGAACACGGCAACGGCGGCACCCTGTCAGCGGGTACTGGCACGATCACCGGTGGCGCCGGCCTTGATAGCAGCCAAGGCGTGACACAAAGCGTGCGTGCCGCTGGCGACAGCAATACGGCCTACAACAACGTCGCCATCAACGTCAAAGAGGCCAATCAGGCGCCAGCACTGGCTCCCGCCCAAGGGCAGGCCTTGATGGCCGGCCAGACAATCGGCGGCAGCAATGCGGCAGGCAGCGTCGCCGTCTCGGCAAGCGGAGGCGGCGTGCAAATGGCCATTCAGGCCTCCGGCAATCAGGGCACGGCCCTGCAACAAGTCGCCCAGGGTGGGTTGCTGCAGAACACCCGTTTGCTGGGCAGTGCCAACGTGGTCAATAACATGACTCAACTCAACGTCGTCCTGAACAATAACGGCATGAGCGCCGGCGCACTGGATTGCAACCTGACTCAACTCAGGGCACTACGCAATATTGGATATTGAACTACGCTGAGTCTCGATCATTGGGCTTAAAGGGACGGCTTATTCATGTATCGATCAGTATCACTGCGTGCCGCTGTTTGTTTGAGCACTCTTCTACCTGCAGCGATGCTGCAAGCGGCACCGGACGCCGACGTAGAAGTCCTGAAACAAGAACTTCTGGAGCTGAAGCAACGTTACGAAGTACAACAAAAAGCCCTGGCGGTACTCGAACAACGGGTTCGCCAGGTCGAAGATCAACCGGCGGCGCCGCAACCGAAACGGTTGGCCAAGTCGCCATCGGATTTGAAAGGCAATCCAAAAGTGGCCACCGGTACCGGGGCCGCAGCAGCGTCGGGGGGCGCAGCCGGAGGTAGTGGGGCTTCTTACGGGCAATCGCTTGCAGATGATTCGCAACCGGCACAAAGTGTGTCCAACCTGTACGACGAGGCCAGTGGCTTCTTCGGCGGTGGCAAATTCAGCTTCGAAACCGGTATCACCTACTCGCGCTACGACACCCGTCAGTTGATCCTCAACGGCTTTCTGGCACTGGACTCGATTTTTCTCGGCAACATCAACCTGGACCGGATCAAGGCTGACACCTGGACCCTCGACCTCACGGGGCGCTACAACTTCGACAATCGCTGGCAGTTCGACCTGAACGTGCCGGTGGTCTACCGCGATTCGACTTATCAATCCGGCGGCGGCAACGGCGGTGCGTCCAACGTCACGACCGAGCAAGACGTAACACGCGATCCAACCATTGGCGACGTCAATTTCGGTATCGCCTACAAGTTCCTCGACGAGTCGGTCAATACGCCGGATGCGGTGGTCACCTTGCGGGTCAAAGCGCCAACCGGCAAGGATCCGTTCGGCATCAAGTTGCGCCAGACCGACGCCAACTCCAACCTGTTCGTGCCTGACACCCTGCCTACCGGCAACGGCGTCTGGTCGGTCACTCCGGGCATCTCGCTGGTCAAGACGTTTGACCCGGCGGTGCTGTTCGGCAGCTTGTCCTACACCCACAACCTGGAGGAGTCGTTTGACGACATCAGCTCGACGGTCAACCAGAAAAACCCGGGCAAGGTACAGATTGGCGACAGCTTCCAGATCGGCGCCGGTATCGCGTTTGCGCTGAACGAGAAGATGAGTATGTCGTTCTCGATGTCTGACCTGGTGCAACGCAAAAGCAAGCTGAAACAGGATGGCGGCGATTGGCAATCGGTGGTGTCCAGTGACGCCAACGCCGGTTATTTCAACGTCGGCATGACCATTGCGGCCACCGACAACCTGACGATTGTTCCGAACTTGTCGATCGGTCTGACCGACGATGCCCCGGACTTTTCCTTCAGCCTGAAATTCCCGTATTACTTCTAGGCAAAAGCAAAAGATCGCAACCTGCGGCAGCTCCTGCATTGGGAATGTGTAATCCCTGTAGGAGCTGCCGCAGGCTGCGATCTTTTGATCTTCAGCTATCTAGCGAATCTGGTGTTTATGCAGCAGGCGATAAAACGTCGGCCGTGATACGCCCAGCACTTTCGCCGCAACACTGAGATTATCGCTGTGCCGGTTCAACACATCGCACAGTGCCTGGCGTTCGGCGCGGGTCTTGTAATCTTCCAGCGTGCCCATGGGGGTAGCGATCGAGTGCTGGCTGATCAGCCCCAGGTCTCGGGCCTCGATCTGCCGGCCTTCGGCCAACACCAGCCCGCGCCGCACACGGTTGGCCAGCTCACGGACGTTGCCCGGCCAGTCATGTTTGCCCATGGCAATCAGCGCGTCTTCGCTGAAACTGCGTGGGCGTCGGCCGGTTTCGTGGCTGTAAAAGTGGGAAAAATGGTTGGCCAGCATTGAGAGATCGCCGTGGCGTTCGCGCAAAGGCGCGGTGACCACTTGCAATACGTTGAGCCGGTAATACAGATCTTCACGAAAACGCTTCTTCTCGATGGCGGCCTCAAGGTCGACGTGGGTCGCCGCCAGAACGCGCACATCCACCGGAATCGGCTGGCTGCCGCCGACACGTTCGATGTGCCTTTCCTGCAGGAAACGCAGCAGATTGGCTTGCAATTCCAGCGGCAGATCACCGATTTCATCGAGAAACAGCGTGCCGCCATTGGCCGCTTCGATGCGCCCGACCTTGCGTTGATGCGCGCCAGTAAAGGCACCCTTTTCGTGACCGAACAGCTCGGACTGAATCAAATGCTCGGGAATCGCCCCACAGTTGATCGCCACAAACGGTTTACTGTGGCGCTGGGATTGTCGATGCAGCGTGCGCGCAACCAGTTCTTTACCGGTGCCGCTTTCACCGCGAATCAGAACCGGCGATTCGGTGGGTGCCAGTTTGCTCAGTAACTTGCGCAGTTCACGGATCGGTTTGCTGTCGCCAAGCAGTTCATGTTCGGGCTGATCCACGTGTATCGTGCCCTGCCCGCGCAACCGCGCCATGCCGAATGCCCGGCCGAGGGTGACCTGCACCCGCGACACGTCGAACGGCAAGGTGTGAAAATCGAAAAACCATTCACAGACGAAATCACCGACATTTTGTAAACGCAGGACTTCCTGATTGAGCACAGCGATCCATTCGGTGCCGCTGCGACTGATCAGCTCCTTGACGGCTTCGGGACGTTCGAGGTGAAACGGCTGCAATCGCAGCAAACCGACATCACAACTTCTATCGCCGGCGTTTTCCAAAGTACAGCTGTCGACATCCCAACCTACGCCGCGTAATCCGGGCAATAAGCGGTGGCAATCGTCGCACGGATCGACCACCAATAAACGTCGTAACGCAGGCGCTTCGCTCATGACTGTTCCTTGGCGCCAAATTATTAGAAATGATTGTAAAAACAGTCATTTGGCAGACCCGACTGTAACATTAGCAAGATTTTGACAGCGCCTTGTATCGATTGCTTATAGGTGTACAAGCAAACCCGTTATAAGAACGGAAGTTGTTAGTAAGCTATCGACTAATTCCAGCCTTAACCTTTCAGGGAGCTTTCAAAAACCTCTCTGCAAAGCAACGCTATGAAAGAAAGTTGAAATTTCTTTGTTTCATGTGTGACCTGCCTGCGGGTTCGGTGCATCAGTACAAGTACCAGCCGCACGGTAAGCCCAACCGACGGCGCATCACTTGATTGGGCACGACAGAGAGAAAACCCCATGACCGCCCCGCTCCGTATCAACGAAGCACTTTTGATTGCCAACCACGCGTTCAAACCTTTCCAGTGCGTGGCCTGGGCGCCACAAGACGGCAATGGCGAACTGAGCCTGACCGTCGTCGACCGGACCAATTCCCATATCGGTCGCAAACAGATCCCAAGCAGCGCCTATTCCGATCCGGCGCAACTCGAGCAACTGCTGCAGCAGGCTCGCGCTGAACTCAGCGAAGAAGGTTACAGCCTGCAATCCTGGTCGATGCCACACTAAGACTCGGGCAATGCGGATGACACTCAGGTCATCCGCCCTCTTCTATTAGTTGTTTTCTTTTTAACCCTTCGTACTTTTGTACAACTATTTGCAACTTCCTCAGGCTTAACTGCTTGGCCGGCTTGCTATTGGTTCAAAAAGACACTGTTCTGGCACAGTGCGACTCTCCACCTGTTAGTTCTTACAGTTGTACTTCTCCCGGTTCAGGGATTGAATGTTTCGCTCATGCAGTTACCCGCCCGGCTCCCGGTACGGGTCAACTCGCAAGGAGATGCGTGCATGTCCACTCTGAACACTTTTGCGCTACCGGCGTTATCAGCGACGTTATTGAACCGGAC
Organism: Pseudomonas sp. CH61; assembly: GCF_059429415.1. Lineage (NCBI taxonomy): Bacteria > Pseudomonadati > Pseudomonadota > Gammaproteobacteria > Pseudomonadales > Pseudomonadaceae > Pseudomonas > Pseudomonas sp. CH61. The sequence continues at coordinate 2,621,639 of NZ_CM182098.1, forward strand.
CGGTCAACTCGACAGGACATTTGCCGGGACTGGCGTTGCCCAAGTGTATTTCGCTGGCAGCGTGTCGAGCCTGACGGTGGATGTCGCCGTCGATGCGCAGGGTCGGATTCTGGTCGCGGCGAAAGTCGGCGTCGCCGCCGGCAGCCGATTCGGACTGGCCCGCATGCTCGCCGATGGCTCCGCCGATCTGTCCTTCGGTGTTCAAGGCAGCGTGATCAATACCTTCGCCCTTGGCTTCGAAGCCACCGCCGGCAAAGTCCGGATACTCCCCGACGGGCGCATCCTGCTCGCTGGTCTGCATTATGAAAACGCTCATCGCACCTTGCCGGCGCTGGCCTTGTTCGATGCACAGGGCAAGCCGGATCCGAGTTTCGGTGACAACGGTCGTCAAGTGGTGGGCCTGCCCGGTGATCTGTCCATGGGCAGCCGCGACAGCTGGCTGCCGCCCGGCGTACCGGGTGCCGAAGCCTGCGACTTCGTCGTGCAGGACGATGGCCATATTCTGCTGATCGCCAATCACCACTTCGAACTCGCCGACCATGCCGGCATGCTGATCCGCCTCAAGCCCGACGGCAGCCTCGATGAAACCTTCAACGGCCGTGGCTTCGTGATGATTCGCCACTTGCTGCTCAACACTTGGCTGAGCAGTCTGATGTTGCAAAAGGACGGGCGCATCGTGGTGGCAGGTTCAATCGACTTTCCGCAGGAGGGTTTGCTGGCGCGCTATGAGCCCAATGGCCGTCTCGACGAGCGTTTTGCCGTAGACGGATTCATGGCCTTCAGGGCCCACGGCAAAAGCGCCCAAGTCAGTCGGGTGATTGAATCTTCAGATGCACTGCACTGCTTCGGCAGCAGCCGCGACCCAATCCGTTGCATGGCGTACAGCCTGCACGCCAATGGCCGTCCGAACCTGCACAACCATGGCGGCCAGCCACAGCTGTTGGAAATCGGCCCCAGCGGCTGTCAATGGAGTGCCGCGCAACGCATGGCGGACGGCCGCATCATCGCGGTCGGCGCAACCATTGGTGGAATCGAAGCGGATTTTATCGTTGCCCGTTATTTGAGTGATGGCGGCCTGGATCACAGTTTCGGCGAAGGCAAAGGTTGGCTGCGCACGCGCTTGGGCCGCTCCCTCGATACGGCTAATTCGCTGGCCGTGCAGGCGGATGACGCCATTCTTGTGGGTGGTTATTCGCTGGATGGCAACTATCGGGCGATGGTCGCGCGATATTTGAATTCATAGGTGAGCCGTATTAACCGTTCGTCGGGAATGGGGCTGTACCTGTAATTTCTGACAGTAGACGTCAACCTTGATCGGGCATCAGATAGCAAGGCACGCAGAACACTGCGTGCTCTACCCGAAAAAGGAATTTTGATATGAACGATCTCGTGACACCTTCCAAACAGCGCACGTCGGTTGAACTGTCCTCAGGAAGCACAGAGCTTGTAGCGCCCAAGATTCTCTCAATCACCAATGGTGACGGTATCTCCATTCCACCTTACGGCACTACCACGAACGGCAATCTGTCTTTCGTCGGTTCGGCGGAGCCGAATCAGCAAGCAGTGATACGGGACTTTGGGATTTCTGCTCACGGTCCCGTGAATGTAGACAACAGTGGTCATTTCAGCGCCCTGCTGCCTGATCAGACACGGGGTCCTCACGAATACAGCGTGGAAACCTCCAATGGTCAAGTGTCAGCGACGTGGACTGTCGAAGTGGATGTCAGCGAAAAGGTCTCAATCGACTCGGTATTCGATCCTGATGGTAAGCCCGTCGGAAACGGTGAGACTACATTTAAAAATGAACTGAATTTTGTTGGCAAGGGCACACGCGGCAGAGTAGTGGAGTTGGTGAATAACGATAAAGTGCTCAAACTCCTGAATATCGATACAAACGGGCATTGGAGCGCCAACATCAAGGATCTCGAAACAGGAACCCAAAACTTCAGCGCTCGGGAAACCAATGGGCAGCAATCCTCTTCATGGCAGGTCCAGGTAAAGAACCCCGCACCGCTCAGCATTCAATTTGTCTTGGGCAATGAAAATTATCAATTGATCCCGAACCAATACCCCACGTCCGATACATCGGTGACATTGGCGGGCACAGCAAACCCCTTTGAAACTGGCTGGATTGTCGACTATCACAATAACCTGGTGCGCTTCGCGGCAGATGCTCAAGGCGTCCACTCCGCAACGATCTACGGCCTGGAAAAGAACAAGTTTCACACCTTCAGGCTCCAATCCGATGTGGGTCGAATCTCAGAGTCCTGGGTAATCAAGGTGACTTCGTCGAAATTGGACTAAACGTTTCCTGCAGCAGGCAAAGGCCCACCGAGTCGATGACTCGGTGGGCCTTTGCCGTTGGCTGTCCTTTTCACGAGAACACCAGTTAAATCCAGTTACACCTTGAACTTGCTCGACACATCCGGCAACTTGCGCGCTTCAATAAAACAAGGAGCAACCGATGTCCGGTTCAATGGCCCAGGCGTTCGCGCACAATTTTCTCGGGCAGTCGCCACGCTGGTACAAGGCGACCATCGTCGGTTTTCTGATCCTCAATGCGCTGGTGCTGTTCACCGTTGGCCCGGTCGCGGCCGGCTGGCTGTTGGTGATCGAATTCATCTTCACTCTGGCGATGGCGCTCAAGTGCTATCCGCTGATGCCCGGCGGCTTGCTGCTGATCGAAGCCCTGCTGTTGAAGATGACTACACCGCAGGCGCTTTACGATGAACTGGTGCACAACTTTCCGGTGATCCTGCTGCTGATGTTCATGGTGGCTGGCATCTATTTCATGAAGGACTTGTTGCTGTTTCTGTTTTCGCGGCTGCTATTGGGCGTGCGTTCAAAAGCGGCGCTGGCCTTGATGTTCTGCTTTCTTTCCGCGTTTCTGTCGGCGTTTCTCGATGCTCTGACAGTGACTGCAGTGATCATCAGCGCGGCAGTCGGTTTCTATTCCGTCTATCACCGCGTTGCGTCCGGTAACGATCCGCGTCAGGACAGTGAGTTTGCCGACGACCAGAACCTGCCGGCACTGCACCACGAAGACCTGGAACAATTCCGCGCGTTCCTGCGCAGCCTGTTGATGCACGGCGCTGTCGGTACGGCGCTGGGTGGCGTGTGCACACTGGTGGGCGAGCCGCAGAACCTGCTGATCGGCCATGAAATGGGCTGGCACTTCGGCGAGTTCTTCCAGAAAGTCGCTCCAGTGTCGATGCCAGTGCTGGCGGCGGGTCTGGTCACCTGCGTGTTGCTGGAAAAGCTGCGCTGGTTTGGTTACGGCACGCTGCTGCCGGACAACGTTCGCACTGTGCTGGCCAACTACGCCGCCGAAGACAACGCCGAACGTACGGCGCGTCAACGCGCGGCATTGCTGGTGCAAGGCGCAGCAGCACTGATCCTGATCGGCTGCCTGGCCTTTCACATCGCTGAGGTCGGCCTGATCGGCTTGATGGTAATTGTGTTGATCACCGCGTTCACCGGCATCACCGACGAACATCGTTTGGGCAGTGCATTCAAGGACGCCATGCCGTTCACCGCATTGCTGGTGGTGTTTTTTGCCGTGGTGGCGGTGATTCACGATCAACAGCTGTTTGCGCCGTTGATTCAATGGGTGCTCGCCCTGCCGGTCGAGCAACAACCGGGCATGCTGTTTATTGCCAACGGCCTGTTGTCGGCGATCAGTGACAACGTGTTTGTCGCGACGATCTACATCACTGAAGTGAAACAGGCATTCCTCGCCGGGCACATGAGCCGTGAGCATTTCGAGACGTTGGCGATTGCGATCAACACCGGTACGAACCTGCCAAGCGTGGCGACGCCGAATGGTCAGGCCGCGTTTCTGTTCCTGCTGACTTCGGCGATTGCACCGTTGGTGCGCTTGTCGTACGGGCGGATGGTGTGGATGGCGTTGCCGTACACTTTTGTGATGGGGCTGTTGGGTTGGTATGCGGTCAGCTACTGGCTCTGATCAACACCGCTTAAAAACTGTAGGAGTGAGCCTGCTCGCGATAGCGGTGTGTCAGCCCCAGGAAATGGTGACTGATATATTGCTATCGCGAGCAGGCTCACTCCTACATTTGGTTTTGCGTGCTCTCAGCGAGGCAGGATGTAGTTTTCGATCGCCAGGGCCACGCCGTCTTCGGTGTTCTGCGCTGTGACCACGTCGGCCTGGCGCTTGACTGCCTCCTCCGCCTGGCCCATGGCGATCGACAATCCCGCGCAATGGAACATTGCCGGGTCGTTGCCGCCATCGCCTATCGCAGCGGTCTGTTCCAATGGAATCCCCAGATGCGCGGCCAGGGTCGCCAGCGCGGTGCCCTTGTTGGCTTCCAACGCTGTCACGTCGAGATACACCGGTTGTGAACGCGACACCTGCGCCATGCCGTTGACCTTGGCCAGCAGTTGCGCCTCCAGTTCGATCAACAGATCAGTGTTGTTGCTGGTCGCGACAATCTTGTCGATGCGTTCCAGATACGGCTCGAAACTCTCGACCACCACCGGCGGATAACCGAGGCCATGCTGTTCGCGCGGCACCATCGGCCCGTGCGGATCCTTGAGCAGCCAGTCACCGCCGCTGAACACCCAGATTTCCACATCCGGCTGATCGGCAAACGTGGCCAGCGCAATCAGCGCAGTGGTGGCCGGCAGGTAATGCGCAACCAGCAAACTGCCATCCGGATTGACAATGGTTCCACCGTTAAACGCCGCTGTCGGCAGATCAACGCCCAGGGCTTCGATCTGCTGCAGCATGGCTTTCGGCGGTCGGCCCGTGGCGAGGCTGAACAACACGCCCGCCTCACGCAACGAACGCACCGCATCAATGGTGCGCTGACTCAGCGTGTGATCCGGCAGCAACAGCGTGCCGTCCATGTCGCTGAGCAGAAAACGGACAGGTTGTTTCGGCAATTCACTCATCCCAGGCCATGCCAGACGCGGCCATCGCGAGTCAGCAGATCTTCGGCAGCTTGCGGACCGTCTTCACCGGCGGCATAGGTCTGCACGCTCGCGTCCTGTTGCCAGGCGTCGAGGAACGGCTGCACGGCGCGCCAGCCGTTCTCGATGTTGTCCGCACGCTGAAACAGTGTCTGGTCGCCGGTGAGGCAGTCGTAGATCAGCGTTTCATAACCGGTCGACGGCTGCATTTCGAAAAAGTCCTTGTAGGCAAAACCCAGTTCGATGTTGGCCATGTTCAACGCCGGCCCCGGCCGCTTGGCCAGCAGGTCGAACCACATGCCTTCGTTGGGCTGGATCTGGATACGCAGATAGGTTGGCTGCAATTCGTCGACTTCGGTGTCACGGAATTGCGCATACGGCGCTGGTTTGAAGCAGATGACGATCTCGGTATCGCGCACACTCATGCGCTTGCCGGTACGCAGGTAGAACGGCACGCCGACCCAACGCCAGTTGTCGATCATCACCTTCAGTGCAACGTAGGTTTCGGTGCTGCTCTCCGGCGAAACGTTAGGCTCTTGGCGATAACCGTTCAGTGACTTGCCGTCGACTTCGCCGGCGCTGTACTGGCCGCGAACCGAGTTGGCCCGCGCCTCTTCAGTGGTCCACGGACGAATCGCCCCGACCACTTTGGCTTTCTCACCGCGAACTGCGTCGGCGCCGAACGCCGCCGGTGGTTCCATCGCCACCATGGCGAGCAACTGGAACAGGTGATTGGGCACCATGTCACGCAGTGCGCCGGTGTGTTCGTAAAAACTGCCACGGGTTTCGACGCCGACGGTTTCGGCGGCGGTGATCTGCACGTGGTCGATGTAGTGATTGTTCCAGAATGCTTCGAACAGGCTGTTGGAGAACCGGCTGACCAGAATGTTCTGTACGGTTTCCTTGCCCAGATAATGGTCGATCCGATAGATCTGCTTCTCGGACATCACCTTGAGCAAGCAGGCGTTCAACGCTTCAGCGGTTTGCAGATCGGAGCCGAACGGCTTCTCGATCACCACCCTTCTGAACGCTTCAGGGGTTTCTTCCAACAAACCGGCGCTGCCGAGTCGGCGCACCACTTCACTGAAGAAACGCGGCGCGGTGGCCAGGTAGAACACCGCATTGCCGGTGCCGCTGTCGGCGATTTTCGCCGCCAGGGCTGAATAGGTGCTGTCGTCCAGAAAGTCGCCCTGAACGTAGCTGATACCTTTGGCGAGCTTGGCCCACAAGGCCGGATCAAGCATCTGATCGCCCTTGCCGACCTTCGCCGCCACTTCGGTACGGATGAAGTCTTCAAGCTTCTGCGCGAAGGCCTCATCGGTAATGGCGTTGTGGTCAACGCCAACGATCCGCAGATTTTCGTCAAGCAAGCCGTCGCGACTGAGGTTGTACAGCGCTGGCATCAGCAAGCGCTTGACCAGGTCGCCGTGGGCACCGAACAAAAACAGCGTGGTCGGTGGTGCGGGTTCTGCCTTGGATTTTCTGCGGATCGTATGGGTCATTTCTTCGGTGTCTCCACGTGGCCGCCGAAGCCGAAGCGCTGGGCCGAAAGAATCTTGTCGCCAAAGGTGCCCTGACCGCGCGAACGGTAGCGCGAGAACAGCGAGTTCGACAGCACCGGCACCGGCACCGCTTGTTCCATGGCCGCTTCGATGGTCCATTGACCTTCGCCGCTGTCGGCAACAGAGCCGGAGAAACCGTCGAGCTTCGGATCGCTGGCCAGTGCATCGGCGGTCAGGTCGAGCAACCACGACGACACCACGCTGCCACGACGCCAGACTTCGGCGATGTCAGCCACGTTCAGATCAAAACGCTGATCTTCCGGCAGTCGCTCGCTGGATTTGGTCTTGAGAATGTCGAAGCCCTCGGCGAACGCGGCCATCATGCCGTACTCGATACCGTTGTGAATCATCTTCACAAAGTGCCCGGCACCGGCAGGACCGGCGTGGATGTAGCCGTGTTCGGCGCGGTGGTCGTCGGACTTGCGATCCTTGGTGCGCGGGATGTCACCCATGCCCGGCGCCAGTGCGGCGAACAGCGGGTCGAGGCGCTGCACGGTTTCAGCGTCGCCGCCGATCATCATGCAATAGCCGCGCTCCAGGCCCCAGACGCCGCCGGAAGTACCGACGTCGATGTAGTGCAGGCCTTTTTCGGCCAGGGTTTTGGCCCGGCGAATGTCATCCTTATAGTTGGTGTTGCCGCCGTCGATGATCGTATCGCCGGCTTCAAGCAGTGTGCTCAGGGTGTTGATGGTGTCTTCGGTGGGTGCGCCGGCCGGCAGCATGACCCAGACCGCGCGCGGTTTGGCCAGGCCGGCAACCAGTGCCGGCAAGTCGGCGACGCCGGTGGAGCCCTCGGCGACCAGGTTATCGATGAAAGCGGTATTGCGGTCGTAAACAACGGTGGTGTGACCGTTGAGCATCAGACGTCGCGCAATATTGCCGCCCATGCGGCCCAGTCCAATAATCCCGAGTTGCATGTGCTGATGCTCCTTACTACAAATAAATGTGTGTCATTGGTTATAGCCCAACGCGACTGATGGAGGTTAGTCCAGAGCGTTGCGATGAAGTTTCCGGGCATTGTGCCCGATCCAGACTGATAACGCCCCGAATCATGCAGAAGACACACCGACCATGAAAAATAAAAAAGTTCCATTCACAAGCAAAAGAAATCAAAATCGGCGCCGATAGTAAGTCAGCGACCCAAATAGGGCGCGACCTACAGTTGATGCACGCCATTTGCGAGGTGAGCAATGGGCACAGTACACACAGCAATGCCGCCACAAACCCTGTACGTGACGATTCGTCGCGATGAATTGCGTCAGTTGAAAGACGAACGCGACCAGTTGAAGCAGGAGCTGGCGCAGCTGCGCCTGTTGACCCAGGGTGCGCAACCGCAACCTTTGCCGGTCGTTCAGCGTCACCCCCACGCCTGATCCCCCGCCCGATTCGGGAACAGCCGCCGCTGTTCCCGACATGATGCACCGCTGCCCGCCTGGCAAAAGCCAAAAAGCGGCAACTCACAAACTTTTCACATTCTCTTCGTAATACTCCGCCCCATTCTGGCCGTACCTGCGTGTACGGCCTCCGTTCGTCGGCTTCATGGATGTTCCGGCGGTGGTTGTAACGAGTGAGCTGGAGCGCCGAATGGCATTGTTCAAACGCAGCAAAACGACTGCGACAGGTTTCGACTGGGCCGGACTTCTCTGGCTGTTTGTATTCTTCTGGTACTTCTCGGGTATCACCCAACTGCTGATCCAGCTGACCGGCACCTCCGGCTTCAGCGGCTTCCGTCAGGCGTTCTTCATGAGCGCACTGTGGCTGGCGCCAATGCTGCTCTTCCCCAAACGCACCAAAGTCCTCGCCGCCGTGATCGGCGTGGTGCTGTGGGCCTGTTCGATGGCCAGTCTGGGTTATTTCTTCATCTATCAGCAGGAATTCTCGCAAAGCGTCATCTTCATCATGTTCGAGTCGAACATCTCTGAAGCCGGCGAGTACATGACCCAGTATTTCGCCTGGTGGATGGTCGCGGCGTTCCTCGCGCATACCGCCTTCGCCTACTTCCTGTGGACACGTCTGCGCCCGGTGTACATGCCCCGAGGTCGTGCATGGGTAGCCGCCGCCGCAATCGTGATCGCCGTGGTCGGCTATCCACTGGTCAAGCAAACCCTGCGCATGGGCTCCTTCGCCCAAGGCTTCGAGAAATTCGAAACCCGTATCGAACCGGCGGTGCCATGGCAGATGGCTGTGGCTTATCACCGTTATCTGGACACCCTCGCTGACATGCAGGGCATGCTGCATAACGTCAGCAAGATCCCGCCGCTGAAAAACCTCAAGGACGCCTCGGCCGACCAGCCGAAGACCCTGGTGCTGGTCATCGGTGAGTCGACCAACCGTCAGCGCATGAGCCTTTACGGCTATCAGCGCAACACCACGCCGGAACTGGACAAGCTCAAGGATCAACTGGCGGTGTTCGACAACGTCGTCACCCCTCGCCCGTACACCATCGAAGCGTTGCAGCAGGTGCTGACCTTTGCTGACGAAGAGCATCCGGATCTGTACCTGTCGACCCCGTCGCTGGTCAGCATGATGAAACAGGCCGGTTACAAAACCTTCTGGATCACCAACCAGCAGACCATGACCAAGCGCAACACTATGCTCACGACCTTCTCCGAACAGGCTGACGAGCAGGTATACCTGAACAACAACCGCAACCAGAACGCCGCGCAATACGATGGCGATGTGATCGAGCCGTTCAACAAGGCGCTGGCTGATGCGGCACCGCGCAAACTCATCGTTGTGCATTTGCTCGGCACGCACATGAGCTATCAGTACCGCTATCCGCCGACGTTCGACAAGTTCCAGGACCGCACCGGCGTACCAGCCGGCGTGCGTGACGACCAGGTCCCGACCTACAACAGCTACGACAACGCCGTGCTGTACAACGACTTCGTCGTGTCGAGCCTGATCAAGGACTACGCCAAATCCGATCCGAACGGCTTCCTGCTGTACCTCTCCGACCACGGTGAAGACGTGTTCGACTCGGTGGGCCACAAGACCCTGGGCCGCAACGAAAACAAACCGACCGCGCCGATGTACACCATCCCGTTCATGGCTTGGGCATCGCCGAAGTGGAAGGCCAATCACGACTGGAACTTCGCCGGTGATCTGGATCGCCCGTACAGCAGCTCGCACCTGATCCACACCTGGGCCGACCTCGCCGGTTTGAGCTTCGATGAACTCGACCGCAGCAAGAGCCTGGTCAGCGACAGCTTCAAGGCGCGCCCGCTGCTGATCGGCGACCCGTACCAGACCGAGCAGCGCGCGCTGATCGACTTCAGTTTGATGAAGCCGAAAAAGCCCGACGCAGCACCTGCGGGCGTCGCGCAGCAGTAAAGCTGCTGTGGATCTCTCTAGGTGAACGCAACCGAAGTGCGTTTTGCCTGATCCATTGAAAAGCTCTGTATCGAAAGATGCAGAGCTTTTTTTATTCCAAGGGCCGGAAACATGGGTACCGTACGTCGGATTTCAGCCCGCACCTGTCAGATCTGACAGGTGCGCAAACTGCCGTTTAGCCGTTCAATCACTCCATCGCTCAAACCCACGGAGTGCCACGCCATGTCCGCCAACGCCCCATCCAACAACGCCCCGCGACTGCTCAAGGAGCTCAAAATCCCCGGCCGTACAGGTCCGGTGACGCAGACGCCTCTGACGTGGGGCATCAATCTCGCCGCACTGAAGCTCAACTTCCCTCGTCAGGGTCTGCTATGCCAGGCCGGGCCTTGGGGGACGATGGATATCGGCGACTCGCTGCGGATCTGGCGGGGTTCCGACCAGCTGATAGGGCTGGAAATCGTTGATAAGGATGAGGTCAACACCGAGCTGCAAATATTCGTGCAGGCCAAACACTTTCCCGAAGGTATGCACAAAATCTCCTACGCCGTCACCCGCCTCGGCGGTACGCCCGAACACTCGGAAGTGATGCAGGTGCTGGTCAAAACCACCCTCCCCGGTGGCCCTGACCACAGCGAAACCCCGGGCCATCCAGCTCTGGTCATGTCCATCCCCAAGGAGATTTTGGAGGGTGGCATCAACATGGAGAACGTCAAAAACGGCATACCCGTCACCCTCGGCAAGGGCGACGGCACGCCGCCTTATCCGTTCGCTTCCGCCGGCGATAAGCTCCAGTTCACCTGTGGCGGTATATTCTACGAAGCCCCGGAGCTGACCGAGGAGCAGGCAAACGGAACGACGCCGCTCGTCGTGACCATCCCCGAGGAGACGATAAGAAAAGCCGGCGACTCCGACGCTACAGGTATGGCCATAGCCTACGAGGCCTACGACCGAGTCGACAACCGTTCCGAAGACTGGAGTAGAGAACAACGGGTGGTGGTGACACTTGACACGACGTTATTGGTCGCACCGTTGCTCAAGGAGGCCATCAACAATGAGCTGGATGTCGATAAACTGGCCGGCGCCGTCGGTACGGCCCAGGTCTGGGTCTCAGGCAACTCGTTTAAAGTCGGCGACCGGCCCGTCCTGCGAATCAGGGGGACTCCGCGCGAAGGCCAACCGATTGATCTCGAAGTACGTGGTGAAGTGTTGGTCAGCGTGCCAACCACTCATGAAACCAGTATTCCCAACGCCGTACTGCGCCAGTTGGTGCAAACCCAGATTGCTCTCTCTTACCGCTTGGAGAAGGCCGACGGCTCAACTGAACTGAAATCCAAGACCCAATTCATCAGCGCCATCGGCGAGATCCACCGGCTGGCCGCCCCCGTGGCCCTGGACGCGGAGCAAGGCGCCATTGACCCTCTGGACCCGGATCTGAAACAGGTGCGTATCGAGATACCGTTCGATGCCTCGTTCCTGCCCGGCCAGGCGATCAAACTGTTCTGGCTCGGCACCCGCCCCGACTTGAGTACCTACTTGCCGACCCTGCCATCACGGCCGATTAGCCAAGGCGATTACGAGGCCAAAGATCCGCTGCTGATCATCGTCGACATGCAGCACCTGACACCGATCATTGGCGGAAAACTGGAGCTGTATTACCACTTGCTGATCGAAGACCCTGTGCTCGGCACCATGACCCAACTCAACCAGACCCACGCCATCCGCGAATCGATCCACGCCGACATCCTGCAGATCGGCGAACCACGCAAGGAATTGCCCGAGCCTCAAGTGGACGGCGTAGTCGACGGCATGCTGCCGCCCGACACCAACGGCACCACGCTGACCGTGAACTACCTCAAGACTTCCGTTGGCGACATCGTCACCCGCTTCTGGAGAGGCTCAAACACTGGCGTAAACAGCGACTGGGTCAAACTGAGCTCCTTCACCGCCGGCCAGCCTGTGCCGTTCCCGATCAAGGCCGAACTGATCAAGGACAACGAAGGCGGGACGGCGGAGGCGGATTACCAGATCGAGCGGGCGGCGGGCGGGACGAGTTATTCGAATACGTTGAAGTTCAGTGTCGGGGTGGCGCTGGACCTTAAAGATCCCGAGATCAAAGAGGCACCTAACAACATCCTGCAACCCATCGCCGCCAAAGACACCCTGACTGCTGTTGTCCGGGCTTATCCGGACATGATCGGTACACAGGTGAGCGTGACGTGGACAGGCACGCCGGGCGAAGGCAGCAAGACGGAAGGCCCGATAGAGGTGACCGCACAGCAGGATTTAGAGGTCGCACTGCCCAATTCGCTGGTTGCGTTCAACCTGGGTAAAACGGTCAAGGTCATTTACATCGTCACTCACAATGGTGTGCCGCAGGACTCGGACGAGTTATCTCTGACTGTGTTGCCGATTGCCGATGGCGACAAGAATCTGCCGACGCCAACCATCGATGGTGCGGTGGGCGATGAGCTGGATGTGACACGGCTGGAGGACGGTGCGCAACTGCGGATTGAAAAATGGATGTTGCAGGCTTTGAATCAGAATATCTGGCTGCGTTACGACGGGACTGACAAGAACGGTGACGCTGTAGAGAAATTGTTTTGGGCAGGTGCAGCGCATCAACAGTCGGAAGGGTTGGTGACGGCTGCACAGGTTGCGTGGTTACGGGAGCTTAAGGATGGAAGTCCGCTGACGATCACCTTCAAAGTAAACTTCGACAAAGTGAAGAATGCTGATACGGCAGTTTGTTTTCCAGTGAGAACCTATACTGTAAAAACAGCTCCTGCATTGGAAATTGATACTAAGCCAATGATACTGGATGGTGCTCACTTATATCTCTCACCCGCCCCACTAACTCCCCTACTTGAACCAACGGGATACTTACCGGAGAACGCCCATCAAACGCGCCAAGCACAAGGTGGCTCTCCTCCTTATCAATATTCTTCATCTAATCCAGAAATTGCTGCTGTTGATCCTTCGACCGGCCGCGTTGTTTCAACGGGAAATGGAGAAGCCTTGATAAGTGCGAGTGACTCGAATCAACAGAGCGTCAGTTACCAAGTTACATGTGAACATGTATATGAGCTTGCACACTATAACTCGTTTGACATGAGCGGGCTTAACAAATGGCTGGAAAGCATCGGAGGTAGTTTATTCAATACAACTGATGAGAGCCCACTGAACAAAGAACTTAATCAATCCTTATTTTTCGGTTTTCAGTATTTACCAAATAAGTCTCCTGATTATTATTGGCAGATTGATACTGCTGTGGGTCGGAGGCTGATAAGGTCTACTCATCAGCCCGCACAATGGACTACTCCGCCATTACAACAAGGACTCATGATGGATCCCAGCACTGCAAGTTGGGTTGCCACATGGATAGCTTACCGGTCTCGATCAGTTCTCCCTTCCCACGCGACGCAAACAAATTAAACGGGGCCAGACTACTTCTCCTGAATTTTTCTTAAAAGATAGCGACCTTCGGTAACTCCTAAACAATTTATTGTAGGAGCTACCGCAGGCTGCGATCTTGTGTGTTGGAGAAACTTGGCAGACTGTCAACGCGCATAGCATGGCCCCCTGCAAAAAATCCCGCCAAACTCCGGCAGACTGCAGCGGTTGACTGCCCTGCCCTCACTCCCTATCCTCGCGCCCTGTCACGACTCATTCGTGATCGGGTTTGACGGCCCGGAAAATCCAAGACGCACATTGTTCTCCAATGCGTGCGCACTCCTGTGTCCGACGCACTGCTCAATGGTGACTGTGTGCGGGGCATCTTCGGGTGCGCCGGGTGTCTTGGACCGGTCCGTCAACCTGCACACAGTTGCCACCTATTCGTTTGACGGCGATGAAGTGGCGGTTCTCTGACTTCCAAGAGGCTGCACCCATGACCGATCCAACCACAAAATCCACCCCCTTCGCCCCCTGCGACCACGTCGCCCACCATCTCTTCACCGTCCAACCCGACATCCCCCTCCTCGACGCCCTCGAACACGCCACCGTCTACCTCAACTGCGCCGAAGCCCTCGCCCATCAAGCCCCCACCGCCACCCGCCCGGAACACTGCGGTTCGCTGCACTGGGCCAGCCAGCAAATGCTCGCCACCGCCCGCGCGTTGGTGCTGGCATCGGTCGCCGGTTTACACGCCGCGCAAGCCGGAGGTGAGGCATGAGTTCGCACATTTCGATGACTCACAACGAAGACAGCATCCCCGTGTTGCTGGTCTCCAGCGAAGCGCCGCTGGATGTCTTGCACAGCAGCGCGGCGAGTCGTTTTCTGGCGGTGACGCAGATGATGGAAAGTCTGGCCAGCCTGGATATCTCGTCAGCGAAAGGCGCGGATGTGCAGCAACTCGCGCATGCGGCGGCAATGTTGTTGCGCGATGGCTGTGATGTGATGGATGTGTTGGGGCGGCAGATTCTTTTGCGCGTCTGATACCGGCAAGATCAAAAGATCGCGACCTTCGGCAGCTCCTACAAAGGTTGGTGTAGGCGCTGCCGAAGGTTGCGATCTTTTGCTTTAGAGGCGTAGGGCAACCAGTGCATTAAAGGCTCCAATGCTCGTTGGCGCACCAATCGTATGATCGGTTGCGCTCAGTCGACCATCCGCAGGAGGCCTGATCAATGGGAACCGTACGAAAAACCAACACCGTGACTGACCTGCAGGACCACTGGATCAAAGCCCAGACTGAAGCAGGTCGCTACCATCCGTCGGATTTCGGCCCGCACCTGTCAGATCTGACAGGTGCGCAATCCGGGTTTTAGCCGTTCAATCACTTCGTCACTTTCCAGGTACGGAGTCAAGCCCATGTCCACGACCGCCCCGCAAGCGCTCAAACCGCTGTACATCCCCGCCATGACCACGCTCAAACCCACCGAACACTATGCGGGCGGTATCCCCATTCGTGCGGTGGAAAACGGTTTGCAAATCATTGTGCAGGCGTATCTTTCCATGGCCCTCGGCGACAAAATCGAGGTGTTCTGTTTCGGCACGGTGTTGAGCAAAACACTCGAATTCGCGTCCGAACTCAATCGCGATGTGATCTTCACCCTCGCCAAAGGTTTTGTACTCGACGGTGACGCCGCCGACATCTACTACAAAATCACGATCAAGAACCAGGATCCCGAAGAATCGACACCGCGCTGGACATTGCTCGTCAAGCTCACACGCCCCGGCGACTACGATGACATTGGCGGCGATGACGGCCACTCCGACTTCAACTTCACCCTCGACCGTTACGTCATCGACGACAAATTTACGAAAGACGACGTGGTCACGATGCGGATCGTGACCTACCGCAACCTGACCAAATACGACCGCATCCACTGTCGCTGGGGCAGCCAGGCGGTGTTTCATGACGTCACGCCAGAACAAGCACTGGATCCGCTCAACCATCCGATCGACATTGTTTTCGATTACAACCTGATCGCAACCGCGGGTGACGGTCCCAAAGTGGCGGTTGCCTTTCAGGTCGTCGACCGGTGCGGTAACTACCCGGACGAACGCGCCCCGTGGTCAGCTATTACAAACGTGTTGGTGGACATGGCGGGTAATCGCCTGGACGAACCGGTGGTACTGGTCAACGGTCAGCCGACCCTGCGCATTGACCTCGACCAGCTCGGTGGCAACGACGTCAACGTTCGCGTGTACACAACGAGCAAAGACTTTGCCGTGGGCGATAACGTATTCCTGACCTGGACCGGCACCCCCGCACAAGGTCCGCAAATCATCGTTGGCCCGCTCCTGATGACGGTGGAGTTCGTGCCCTTTCAACTCGACTTCACCATCCCTAACGAAGCCGTGCGGGCCATCGCCAAGGGCAGTGCGTCGGTAGGGTTTATACGTCGACGCGGGGATGATGACCGACTCTCGAAAAATGCCAGCGTCAGCGTTGTGGGTGATATCCGCGAGCTCGAGGCTCCTTCCGTCAAGGAAGTCGTCGGTGGCACCTTGCCGCCTGAGACCAACAGTGCAACGGTCAGTATTCCGTGGTATTTCGGCCGCAAAAGCAGCGATTTGCAGAACCTGATCTGGGTCGCCGCGAAACCCGGCGGCGGTAATGAGTATTACGAAGACCCGCGCACGGTCGGCAGCGTTCCGGAACATGAACCTACCCTGCGCAGCGTCAGCAACGCCAATATCCGGCGTTTCGACGGGCTGAGCGTCAAGGTCTATTACGTGGTGACCAACAGCGAAGCCCAACTGTTGAGCGTGCGCGAGTCGCTGCCGTTCACGATGCCGGTGGGCGTGGCACTCCCGACCTTCGATGCTCCGGAAGTCGAAGAGGCCAGCGCGGATGGCACGTTGAACCCGGATAACGTACCGGCTACCGGCGCAACGCTGGTGCTGACGGAACTCAATACCCGGGACAAGGACACGTTTTACTTCGACTGGATCGGTCTGGCCAACGGCGGTAGCTACAGGGACCATATCGACCTGATTCCCGCCACCGCCGGCAAGCGCGTGCGAGTGACCGTGCCCAAACAGTACGTCACCAACAACCTCAACGGTACGGTGGTGGTGAAATACCGTCTTCAGCGCAATGGCAAAACGTTGGGGCATTCGCGGGAGTTGACGTTGCGGATCGGCGTGGCGCTGGATCTGAAGGATCCCGAGATCAAGGAAGCAGTCAATAATGTCCTTCAGCCCTTCGCCGCCAAAGACACACTGACCGCGATTGTTCGCGCGTTCCCGAACATGGTCGGTACACGGGTGAGCGTGACCTGGGCTGGCACGCCCGGTGAAGGCAACATTACAGTCGGCCCGGTCAACGTGACGGCACAGCAGGATCTGGAGATTCCGCTGCCTAATTCGGTGGTGCCGCTCAACTTGGGCAATAAAGATGTGAAGGTCAGTTACATCGTTACTCTTAATGGAACACCGCAGGGTTCGAAAGAGTCGACGCTGCATGTAGCGGCGATTGTCGATGGCGATAACAATCTGCCGACGCCATCAATCGATGGAGCGGTCGGTAATGAACTGGATGTAACACAACTGAAAGATTCGGCGCAGTTACGCATCGTCAAATGGTTGCTGCAGGCTTTGTACCAGTGCATCTGGTTGCGCTATGACGGTACTGACAAAAACGGCAAGCCCGTAGAGTACGTGTTCTGGGCAGGTGAGGCGCATCAGCAGGCGGAGGGGTTGGTGACAGCTGCGCTAGTTGCATGGTTACGGGAGCTTAAGGATGGAACTACGCTGACGATTACGTTCAAGGTGAACTATGACAAAGTGGCGAATGCTGAAAAGGCAGTGGCTTTTCCGGAGCAGGCTTATACAGTAAGGGCTGTACCAGAATTAATTATCGACGATCGTGACGTATTTCTGACCGGGCCAAAATGGGTATTTCATAATCCGTTCTATGTCACCGTACCTTCTCTTCATCAGGGTGACTATGCAGATCGGTATCCTGACCAAGGAACTCCACCCTATACCTTCACCTCAGACAACGACGGAATCGCCACAGTACTTGAACAAGGCATTGGCCGGATTCAAGGCACCGGGAACGGTACAACTTACATTACCGTATCAGACATGTGCGGACAGAAAAAACGAATCAAAGTGACAGTGGAAGGAGTACGAATTATTCACAACACATCCACAAGAATGTTGCCCCTCCAAGCCCACACATGGCGTGAGATCAACTCACTAAGACCATTAACCGACGACATGTTCGCATCTTTTAAGGCCGCTTTTCCAGCGATCAATCAACCCACTCTTCATCAAAGTTTCTGGGTAAACAGATTTAATTGGTATTACATCGAAAGGGATGAGGGACCCGCTTTTTGGAGAAACGTCCGCGAGACTCTAAACCAGGGTTATAGCATCGGGATCGGCTGGACAGACACTCCATCATAGTCCGAAACACAGGCGAGAATAGGCCACAATTTCTTAATCGCTGAATTAAATATCCAATGGTCGCAACCTTCGGTAATTCCTAAACAATTCAACTTAGGAACTGCCGCAGGCTGGGATCTTTTGCGCTGGAGAAAACTGGCGGTATGCCAAAGCACTTAGCTTCGCACCTACAAGAAATCTCGGAGAACTCCCGCAGACTGAAGCGGTTGACTCCCCTCCCCCCACTCCCTATCCTCGCGCCCTGTCACGACTCATTCGTGATCGGGTTTGACGGCCTGAAAAATTCAAGACGCACATTGCTCTCCAATGCGCGCGCACTCCTGTGTCCGACGCACTGCTCAATGGTGACTGTGTGCGGGGCATCTTCGGGTGCGCCGGGTGTCTTGGACCGGTCCGTCAACCTGCACACAGTTGCCACCTATTCGTTTGACGGCGATGAAGTGGCGGTTCTCTGACTTCCAAGAGGCTGCACCCATGACCGATCCAACCACAAAATCCACCCCCTTCGCCCCCTGCGACCACGTCGCCCACCACCTCTTCACCGTCCAACCCGACATCCCCCTACTCGACGCCCTCGATCACGCCACCGTTTACCTCAACTGCGCCGAAGCCCTGGCTCATCAAGCCCCAACCGCCACCCGCCCAGAACACAGCGGCTGGCTGCACTGGGCCAGCCAGCAAATGCTCGCCACCGCCCGCGCGTTGGTGCTGGCATCGGTCGCCGGTTTACACGCCGCGCAAGCCGGAGGTGAGGCGTGAGTTCGCATATTTCGATGACTCACAACGAGGACCGCATTCCGGTTTTATTGATCTCGACTGAAGCCCCGCTGGACGTCTTGCACAGCAGCGCAGCCAGTCGGTTTCTGGCGGTGACACAGATGATGGAAAGTCTGGCCAGCCTGGATATTTCGTCCGCCAAAGGTGCCGATGTGCAGCAACTGGCCCATGCCGCGGCGATGTTGCTGCGCGATGGCTGTGACGTGATGGATGTGTTGGGCCGGCAGATTCGTTTGCGCCTCTGATACTCGCAAGAGCAAAAGATCGCAGCCTTCGGCAGCTCCTGCACCGACCTTTGTGGGAGCGGCCGAAGGCTGCGATCTTTTGATTTTCAAGCGAGGTCGAGACCTACCGCTGAAGCACCTACAAATAACAATATTTCTCGTTTGACACTAAATCCCAACGCCACCCTTCGTCTTTGAACAAACGGAATTTTTCCCTCGAAGACAAGGAGTCGGCTGCGATGTTCGCGCCCATTACCCGTTCCATGACCCTCACCCTGGGTCTCTGCGGCGCTGCTTTCAGCGCGGATCTGCTGGCTGAAAGCGAAGCCGAAAAGCAACCGGAGCCAGCCGCGCCGGCACTGGAGCTGGCCACCACCAACGTCAGTGCTCAAGGCCTGGGCAGCACCACCGAAAACACCGACGCCTACACCACGGGCGCGATGAGTACGGCGACGCGGCTGAATCTGTCGATCAAGGAAACCCCGCAATCGGTGTCGGTGATCACGCGTCAGCAGATGGACGATTTCAAACTCGGTACATTGTCCGAGGCCATGCGCCAGACCACGGGCGTGGTGGTTCAGCACCTCGACTCGGATCGGGTGAGCTATTCGTCACGCGGCTATACGATCAAAAACTTCCAGATCGACGGGATGCTCAACACCTTCGATCGCATGCAGTCCGACGCTGACACCATCATTTATGACCGCATTGAAGTGGTTCGCGGCGCCACCGGACTGACCACCGGTGCGGGCGATCCCTCGGCCACCATCAACATGGTGCGCAAGCGTCCGACCGCACAATTGCAGGCGCTGGCGGGCGTCAGTGGTGGCAGCTACGACAATGACTACAGCTACGTCGACGTGGGTGGCCCGCTGGCGTTCGACGGCCGCTTGCGCGGTCGCACGGTGCTGGCCTACCGCGACAACAAGTCGATCCGCGATCACTATGCGCTGCAACGGGAGGTCGGTTACGGGATTCTCGAAGCGGATCTGACGGATAGCACGGTGCTGGCGGTCGGCTACGACTATCAAAACAAGCACGTGCAAGGCTCATCGTGGGGCACGGTGCCGTACTGGAATGCCGAGGGCGGCAAGGCCGGTCTTGGCCGGTCGACCAACATGGCGACATCCTGGAGTTCGTGGCCGCTGAAGGACAAAACCGCGTTTGCTACCGTCGACCAGCAGCTGGCTGGAGGCTGGCATCTGAAGGCCGCCTACACCCATCGCAAAAGCGAGACCGACGGCAAGATCTACTACGGCGGTGGCGGTTTTCCCGAGGCCGATCGCAGCGGCATGAGCGCTTACATGGGCCATATGCTCGGCGAGCAAACCATGAAAGTGTATGACTTCAACGTCGCCGGCCCCTACTCGCTGTTCGGGCGCGAGCACGAAATGATGTTCGGCTATGGCGAAGCCGAACGCGGCGCCGAGTCGCCTTATATGATCGATGGCCCACAGGCGGCGGATTACGGCAGCATCCGTGACTGGAAATACATGAGCGACATCGGCAAGTTTTCCGATACCGTCACGGACCGCAATGGCTCACGAAGCAAGACCCGGCAAAAGGCCGGATACCTGGCTACTCGCCTGAGCTTTACCGACGAACTTCACGCCGTGCTCGGTAGCCGTTATGGCAGTTGGGAAGAGTCCCAACGCGACAATTACTACGACAGCCAACTGCAGTTGAGCAGCTTCGACGCAACCAGCCAGCGCCAGAATGACATCTGGACACCCTACGCAGGCCTGCTCTACGACCTGACGCCGGAATACACCGCGTACGTCAGCTACACCGACATTTTCAAACCGCAAAGCAATCGCGACAGCAGTCGCAAATACCTGGAACCGGTGGTGGGCAGCAATTACGAGCTGGGCCTCAAGGGCAGCTTGCTGGACGAACGCCTGAATGTGGCGACCGCGCTGTTCTGGAGCAAACAGGACAATGTTGCCGAGGTGGACGATTCCGTGGCGCCAGATCCGGTGACCGGAGAGGAGTTTTACAAGAGCGGTGGCAAGGGCAACAAGGTCAATGGTTTCGAAGCCGAAGTGTCTGGCGAACTCCTTGATGGCTGGAACATGACCGCTGGTTACACCTACACCCACTCGGCCACTGGCGACAAGGAACGCAGCAACACCAACCAGCCGTTGAACATGTTCCGGCTGTCCACGGCTTATCGCCTGCCCGGCCACTGGAACGCGTTGACCGTGGGTGGCGCCGTCAACTGGCAGAGCGACGTCTACGGCAACTCCAACCGCCCGGTCGGGCGCGGCGCCAATGGACGCATCATCACTGAACGCACACGCATCAGTCAGGACGCCTACACCGTGGTCAACCTGATGTCGCGCTACGAGTTCGACCGACACCTTTCGGCCTCACTGAACGTCAACAACCTGTTCGACAAGAAGTATTACGACAACGTCGGCTTCTATAACGGCGTGTACTGGGGTGACCCGCGCACCGTCACCCTGAGTCTCGACTGGAAGCTCTGAGCCCTGCCTCTCGTGCGCGGCGCACCTTCGCATGGAGGTGCGCCGCATCTGTCTGATATCGCCCCGCAACATGCTGCAAAACCTACATTGAATCGCCGTTAACCCCGTGTTAATTCATGCCACCCAGACTCTCTTCCGAGATCTGCTTCATGGACGAACGGCTCCCACTTGTTCAGTAGGAGGCACCATGAAAATCACTACCGTAATCCTTGCCGGGCTGTTTGCCCTGGGTTCTGCCAGCGTGTTCGCCGAGGGCGGCGCTGAGCGTATGCGTTATTACTACGACAATTTCCCGGCTCACCAGAGCGCGCAGAAGAGCGACGCCAACGCGAAAGAAATTCGCGTTCCCGCCGATCAGACTGCGCAGGTGACCGAGTCTTACCGCGACTGAGATTGACCGAGCAACCGATGGACCTTCCGTGGCTCCGCTCTGGCCTGGAAGAAGACAGTTTGGCGCCCTGATTGGGGCGCCTTTTTTTATGGGCGTTGAGTTGGGTGTTCGACCTTATGCTGTCGCGAGTTCGCAGATTGGGTTGGGTCAGCAAGATCCAACCCCCTCACCCCAGCCCTCTCCCCAAAGGGGCGAGGGGGAAAGGGAGCCGATTTTCATGCTTTTCAAAACCTACGTTCGGCTCGATGTTTCAGGTCGGCGTACCTTGCCCAAACACCTCGGTCAGTCCCCTCTCCCTCCGGGAGAGGGTTAGGGTGAGGGGCTTTTCAGGCTTTCAGGCTTGGAGATCCTTGATCCAGAACAGCATGCGCCCGTGATCGGGGTCGAACATGCCCGGCGCGAAGCCGAACTTACGGTAGGAACCCTGCGCCACAGCGTTGCCTTCGAGCACTTCGAGGGTGATCTTGCAGCAACCGCGCTGGCGAGAAATCTCCTCGACTTTCTGCAGCATTTTCTGGCTCAGACCGAGACCGCGGAATTTATCCACTACCGCCACGTCGTGGACGTTGACCAACGGTTTGCAGGCAAACGTGGAGAACCCTTCAAAGCAGTTCACCAGCCCCGCCGGCTCGCCACCGACAAAGGCCAGCACACTGAACGCATGCGGGCGTCGGGCCAGTTCTTCGGGCAGTCGACGCAACAGCTCAGGGTCGAGCGAATGACCGCCGCCCATGGGGTCTTCTGCGTAATGATTGAGCACGATACCGATGGCCTCGGCGTGCGTTGGATTGCTGTAGCTGGCTTGAAGCACAAGAATTTCTGCGGAATCCATTTCCATCCCCGAACACACAAAAGCCCCGGCGCGCAAAGTGCGTGCTGAAAGGCTGTCTGACCTTAGCGCGGGGGTGATCGGGCGGGCAACCCGCAAATGCAAAAGATCAAAAGATCAAAAGATCAAAAGATCAAAAGATCAAAAGATCAAAAGATCAAAAGATCAAAAGATCAAAAGATCAAAAGATCGTCCGAAGGCTCGGGCCGCGATCGGACGATCTTTGGCTTTTTCAGTGGCCCCAAATCAACTCTTCAGTCCAGCCCAGTTCAGCAAAGTCCTCGGCGCGTAGACTGCTCTCGCCGACACAGAAAAACTCATCCAGTTGCGGCGGCTTCACCGCGGTGCCGCTGAGCATCGCGTGCACCTGGCCACGGTGATGAAGCTGATGTTCAAACAGGTGCGACAGCATGCGCAGACGACTGTCGTGCTGCGGCGTATCGCGCGCGATGGTGACGATGCGGGCCAGATCGGCATCGCGCAGTTGCTCGCAATAAGCAATCAGCCGCCGATCAACGTGAGCCTGCTCTTCACGCAACTGCGCGCCCTCGGTAAACGGCTCATCCGCGTTGAAAAACACATAGCAATCGGGATGCGGCTCGTCCCCACGCAACTCGCGTTCCAGCGCATCGACGTAGAACCAGTCGCAGGTGAGGATGTGATTGAGGGTCAGACGAATGCTCGGGAAGAAACTCACCCGGGGCGCGACCAGATCTGCCGCTTCGAGCTGGCTCCAGGCCTTGGCCAGACGATGATTGGCCCAGGCATTCTGATAAGCCATGGTCAGCAGATGATGGGAAAGCGGTTGGCTCATGTCGGCGCCCTCTTCACTCAAGTTTCGGCAAAGCGCTGCAGTTGCATCTCCTGCAAGCGACTGAGGGTGCGGCGGAACGGGAATTCCAGATAACCCTCGGTGTACAGCGCAGCCATTGGCACTTGCGCCTCGATGTACAGCGGCACCTTGCGGTCGTAGCACTCGTCGACCAGCGCGATGAAACGCCGCACGCCGTCGTCGTGAACCGACAATTGCGGCAACTCGCGGTCACCGGCCACCACCCGTTCGGCGCCATCTTCGGTACCGCGCGCGATGCGCCCCTCACGTTTCTGTGCGCTCAGATTCGGCACTTCGCTCAACAGAATAGCCGTGTAGCGGTCACACAGCGCGATGAAATCCATGGCGGCGAACGGTTGCTCGCAGAGATCCGCATAGCGACACCACACCACCGTTTCACTGGCCTGCACCACGTTCAACCGGCGATGCCCGACCGACACCGGTTCAGCGCTGGCCGATTGCCCGGCGGTCAGTGCCTGAAACACTTCATCCAGCGCACTGACCACAGAGGTGGCCACAAAGTAGCGTTGCAACCCCGCGCCCGGATGCAGTCGATGATCCTCGGCGCCATTCACCGCCACTACCTGCATATGCGCCTTGATCGCGGCAATCGCCGGTACAAAGCGGTCGCGATTGAAACCATCGGCGTACAAGTCATCCGGCGGCAGGTTGGACGTGCACACGATCACCACGCCTTCATCGAACATCACCTGAAACAGCCGACCGAGAATGATCGCGTCACCGATGTCGTTGACGAACAGCTCATCGAAACACAGCACCCGCACCTCGGATGCCAGCTCCCTGGCCAGCGCGCGCAATGGATCGGCAATCCCGGTCAACTGGAACGAGCGCTGATGCACCCAGCCCATGAAGTGATGAAAATGTTGGCGTCGCGCCGGCACGCGCAGGCTCTGATAGAACTGATCCATCAGCCAGGTCTTGCCGCGTCCGACCGGCCCCCACAGATAAACGCCGGTGACCGAACGGGCACCGGCGTGCAGGGCTTCGTGGCATTTTTGCAGCGCCCAGACCGCGTGTTCCTGAGCTTCATCCTGGATGAAGCCCTTGTGTTGCACGGCGTGTTGCCAGGCGCTGAGGGGAGAGTCGAAAGTCATGCGCGGCAGTATGCCACGCCGATTACAGGGAAATATCCAGTCGGGCGATTTTCCCCTGTTCGTTCAATCGAAACGTGTAGCGCAGTTGCGCCGGACTGCCGGGGAAGGTGGATCGGCGCGCCGAGGGCGGTCAGTTCCGCGATATCGCGATAAAGCGTGCGTTTGGACACTTCCAGTTCGGCAGCCAGAGTCGCCGCCGTCACCGGGCGCTTCTTGCCACGCAACACTTGCAGCAAAGTCAAAAGACGAGTGGTACGCGACACGATGTTCAGGCTCTGGACGGGAAGGATGGCGGAGCTTAGCAAAGGCTAGTGTCAGAAACTGGCAGGAGCAATGTGCGAGCGAGCCTGCTCGCGAAAGCGCTGTGTCAGGCAACAATGATGTTGGCTGAGCTGACGCCTTCGCGAGCAGGCTCGCTCCCACAGGGGTACGCCGTGTTGCGTCAAATATCGACTTTGTGGCGGGCGGCGTAGAGGCAGAGCATTTCCATCGCCAGTGTCGCGGCGGCCAATGAGGTGACCTCGGCGTGATCGTACGCCGGGGCGACTTCCACCACGTCCATCCCGACCAGATTGATCCCGCGCAGACCACCGAGAATTTCCAGCGCTTGCACGGTGCTCAAGCCTCCACAGACAGGTGTGCCAGTGCCCGGTGCGAAGGCCGGATCCAGACAGTCGATGTCGAACGTCAGATACACCGGGTTATCGCCCACCCGCGCGCGGATCGCTTCGACAATCGCTTCGCAGCCACGGCGATGCACCTGACGGGCGTCCAGCACCTGAAAACCCATGTGATCGTCATTGGTGGTGCGCAAACCGATCTGCACCGAACGCGCCGGATCGACCAGACCTTCGCGCGCCGCGTGCCAGAACATGGTGCCGTGATCGATGCGTTTGCCCTCCTCGTCTGGCCAGGTGTCGCTGTGCGCATCGAAATGAATCAGCGACAGCGTGCCGTGTTTGCGCGCGTGGGCCTTGAGCAGCGGGTAGCTGATGAAGTGGTCGCCGCCAAACGTCAGCATCGCGCTGCCGGCGTTGAGAATGTGCTCGGCGTGAGCTTCGATGCTTTCCGGGACGCTGTGCGGCGAGCCGAAATCAAAGTCGCAGTCGCCATAATCGATGACCGCCAGATGATCGAACGGGTCAAACGTCCACGGCCAGTGGCGTTCCCAGGCAATCCCGGTGGACGCGGCGCGTATCCCCCGTGGTCCGAAACGGGCGCCGGGGCGGTTGCTGGTGGCGGTGTCGAACGGCACGCCGCTGACCGCAACATCCACGCCGCGCAGGTCTCGGCTGTAGCGCCGGCGCATGAAACTGGTGATGCCGGCGTAGGTGCTTTCGGCAGCGGTGCCGTAGAGGCTGTCGCGGGTCAGAGCCTGGTCGTTTTGCATGGGCACATCCATCGTGGTGCTCCTGTTGTTATTGATGGCTACGGAAAGTGGTCCACAGACGCGTGCGCTGACGCATGTCCTTGAGGCTCATGCTGCGGTCGGCGTAGAGCCGCGCACGCACGTCGCTCGGCGGATAGATGTCGGGATCGTTGCGCACCGCTTCATCCACCAGCGGCGTCGCGGCCTGGTTGGCAGTGGCAAAAAACAGCGTATTGGTCAGTTCGGCCACCGAGTCCGGGCGCAGCATGAATTCGATGAACGCCCGCGCGGCTTCGGGGGGCGGCGCGTCTTTGGGGATGGCCAGATTGTCCTGCCATACCAGCGTGCCTTCCTTGGGAATGCGGTAGGCCACTTCGTACGGTTTATTGGCCTTGTGCGCCTGATCTGCGGCCATGCTCGCGTCGCCGTTGTAGGTCAGCGCGAGGCACACGTTGCCGCTGGCCAGATCATTGATCTGCCGACCGCTGGCGACGTACAGCACCGATGGCTGGAGTTTCTGCAACAACGCCTCGGCGGCGGCCAGGTCGTTTTTGTCGGTGCTGTAGGGATCCTTGCCCAAATAATGCAGGGCCAGACCGATGACTTCTTGCGGCGAATCGAGGATCGCGATGCCGCAGTCCTTGAGCTTGCTGGCGTTCTCCGGTTTGAACAGCAGATCCAGGCTGTTCAGCGGCACATCGGGCAACCGTTTCTTCACGGCCTCGACGTTCATGCCAAGCCCCAACGTGCCCCAGGTGTAGGGCACACCGAAGCGATTACCGGGGTCGACGGCAGCCATTTTCTCCAGCAAATCCGGATCAAGATTGGCGTAGCCCTTAAGGCCCTCGTGAGGGATTTCCTTCAACGCGCCGGCCGCGAGTCCCCGTGCCAGAACGCTGGACGACGGCACCACCACGTCGTAACCGCTGCCACCGGTGAGCAACTTGGTTTCCAGCACCTCGGAGGTATCAAAAGTGTCGTAACGCACATGTATGCCGGTTTCCTGTTCGAACCGTTGCAGGGTTGGCGGCGGCACGTAATCGGCCCAGCTGTAGAGGTTGAGGGTTTTGTCCTCGGCCTGAGCCTGAACAGCCACGGACAACAGCAGCGCGGGGAAACACAGCTTGAACACGGGAGCCATGACGAACACCTGACCGAGGAAAGTGGTTGCAGGATGCGCCGTCGGATACATTAGAAAAATAGCCGAATAATTATCCTGACTTTATCCCGGAGTAATGTGATGTTGGGTCAACTGCACGACGTCGATTTGCAGCTGTTGCGCCTGTTTGTGCGGGTGGTCGAGTGCGGTGGCTTCAGCGCTGCCCAAGGTGATCTGGGCCTGAGCCAGTCGAGCATCAGCCAGCAAATGGCCAAACTGGAAACCCGCCTCGGTTACCGTTTGTGCAGCCGTGGTAAGGGTGGCTTCAGCGTTACGCCCAAGGGCGAGCAGTTGCTGATCGCGGTGCGCACGTTGTTTGAATCGATCGAAACCTTCCGCCATCAATCCAACGGCGTCGCCGGGCGTTTGATCGGTGAAGTGCGTCTGGGGATTTCCGAGTCGGTCGATCAATCGGTATTGCAACGGGTGGCTGAGGCGATCCGGCGTTTTCGCGAGCGCGATGAGTCGGTGCGCATCGAGCTGATCAGCGCCATGCCCGGCGAGATGGAGCGCCTGCTGCTGCAACAGCGGCTGGATCTGGCCATCGGTTATTTCTCGCAAGTGCAAAGTGCCTTCGACTATCAGCAGTTATTCAGCGAAACCCAGCATCTGTACTGCGCTGCCGGCCATCCCTTGTTTACCGATGAGAAGCCCAGCGATGCCGCCTTGCAGGCCTGCGACCGGGTCGATCACCCCTATCGTTTTTTTCGCAGTGACGAGCCGTTTCAGGGCAAGGTCTGCTCGGCGCGGTCGGAGCAGGTTGAGGGTACGCTGACGTTTATTCTGTCCGGCAAACATGTGGGTTATCTGCCGGATCACTATGCGCGGAGCTGGCAGGAAAAGGGCCTGCTGCGGCCAATTCGTGAGGGCGAGTTGAGTTTCGAGGTGGCGTTTCATCTGGCCCGGCATCGGGCGCAGGTGCCGGGGGATGCGCAAAAGGCGTTTGAAGAAGATCTGCTCCGCGCATTTGCATGAATCGATTTAGCGGGCAACACCCGAAAAACCTGACCTTTCAGGCAGTTATTGCTCGTTGCCCTCGCCGCCCTCTTCCGGCATCCTGCGCCTCCATTTTCTGACCCGGCCCCGCCTCGCGGCGCGCAAAACACCATGACCGCCTCTGAAAAAGCCCCGCGCAACAACGATCTGATCTACGGCCTCAACGACCGCCCACACCTGACTGCCACCGTCTTTGCCGCGCTACAACACGTGCTGGCAAGCTTCGTCGGCATCATCACCCCGACCCTGATCATGGGCGGCGCCCTCGGTCTGCACAGTGAAATCCCTTACCTGATCAGCATGGCGCTGTTCGTCTCCGGCCTCGGCACCTTCGTCCAGGCCAAGCGTTTCGGCCCGGTCGGTTCGGGATTGTTGTGCCTGCAAGGCACCAGTTTTTCCTTTATCAGCGTGATTCTCAGCGCCGGCTTCATGGTCAAGGCGCGCGGTGGCGGCACCGATGAAATTCTCTCGACGATCTTCGGCGTGTGCTTTTTCGCCGCCTTCATCGAAGTGGTGCTGAGCCAGTTCATCGGCAAACTGCGCATGCTGATCACCCCGGTAGTGACCGGCACTATCATCACGCTGATGGGCCTGTCGCTGATCAAAGTGGCGATGACCGACATTGCCGGTGGTTTCGGCGCGCCGGACTTGGGCGCATCCAGCCATATCTTTCTGGCAGCGCTGGTGATCGGCACCATCGTCGTGTTGAACCGCGTCGACGTGCCGTTTCTGCGTCTGGGCGCAATCGTTATCGGCCTGACTTTGGGCTATGTGGTCGCGTGGCTGATGGGCACCGTGGATTTCGCCTCGATGCCTGAGGTGCCGCTGGTCAGCGTGCCGGTGCCGTTCAAGTACGGTTTCAACTTCGACTGGGTGGCGTTCGTACCGGTCGCGGTGATTTTCCTCGTGTCGCCACTGGAAGCTGCGGGTGATCTGACCGCCAACTCGATGATCTCCCGGCAACCGGTCAAAGGCCCGCTGTACATTCGCCGGATCAAATCCGGCCTGCTCGCCGACGGCCTCAACTCGGCCATGGCGGCGGTGTTCAACAGCATGCCGATGGTGACCTTCGCGCAGAACAACGGCGTGATTCAGCTGACCGGCGTGGCCAGCCGTTACGTAGCCTTCTTCATCGCCGGCTTGCTGGTGCTGCTGGGGCTGTTCCCGATGATTGGCGCGGTACTGCAACTGATGCCGAAACCGGTGCTGGGCGGTGCTGAACTGGTGATGTTCGGCACCGTCGCGGTGGCCGGGATCAAGATCCTCGCCGAAGCCGGCCTGCACCGACGCAACATGCTCATCGTGGCGATTTCGCTGGGCATGGGCCTGGGCATCGCGGCTGTGCCGGAAGTCCTGCGCGAGTTGCCGCAAGCGCTGCGCAACATCTTCGAATCGCCGATCACCGTCGGTGCGTTGTGCGCTATCGTGCTGAACATCTTCCTGCCGGAAGAGTTCATCGAACTGGAAGAAGACGATTTCGATCCGGAAGCTTCAATTCTTCAGGTCATGGAAAACCCGGACATGCCGGCCAAAGGTGAACCTGCCCCAGCGGCGGCTGTCGCACAGTTGAACCGCTAACGTCTGGCCTTTGAAAAAGGGCTGAGCCGGTGACGGTTCAGCCCTTTTTTGTTGAGAGACCGTTTATGCGCCGCTTCCAAGCCGTCATTCTGTCACTGCTCCTGCTGTCCCTCAGCGCCTGCGCGCTGTTTCCCAACCGTGATCCGGTGAACATCAACGTGGTCGGCCTCGAGCCGTTGCCGAGTCAGGATCTGGAAGTGCGTTTCGCCATCAAGATTCGCGTGCAGAACCCCAATGAGACGGCCATCGACTACAACGGCATCGCCCTGGACCTTGAGGTCAACGGCCATTCACTGGCCTCGGGTGTCAGCGATCAGAGCGGCTCGATCCCACGGTTTTCCGAAACCATCGTCAGCGTACCGGTCAGCATCTCGGCGTTTTCGGTATTACGCCAGACGCTGGGCCTGAGTCAGACGCAAACCCTCGATAACCTGCCCTATGTGCTGCGCGGCAAGCTTGCCGGCGGTCTGTTTGGCACCATGCGCTTTGTCGACAGCGGCAAGCTCAGTCTGCCCAAGGCCACTGCCGCGACTTGGTAAAAATGCGTTAGCCTGCTTCGTTCATTAAAGACATTCAGGGAGGCTGCAGGTTTATGGAAGACATACCGACGCTGTACACCGAACGACTGATCCTGCGCCCATTGCAACTGGCCGATGCCGAAGCGGTGCAGCGCGAGTTTCCGCATTGGGACGTGGTGCGTTATCTGAACGCGGCAGTGCCATGGCCGTATCCGGAGGACGGTGCCTTCGCCTACCTACGCGACATTGTCTTGCCGGCGGTTGCGGCGGGCAAGGAATGGCCGTGGACGATTCGCCTGAAATCTGCACCGGAACTGTTGATCGGCAAGATCAGCCTGATGGATCAGGCGGACAACCACCGCGGCTTCTGGCTGGCGCCGGCGTGGCAAGGTCAGGGGTTGATGACGGAAGCCTGCGCGGTGGTGACCGATTACTGGTTCAACGTTCTGCAACGCCCAGTGATGCGCGTGCCGAAAGCGGCGCCGAATCTAGGCTCGCGCAAACTCTCGGAGCGTGCGGGGATGCGCTTGATCCGGACAGATGAAGGCGATTTCGTCGGTGGGCGTTTCCCGCGGGAGCTTTGGGAAATCACCCGTGAAGAATGGCAGCAACGGCACTGATTTCCAGACACACCACCGATCCATTGTAGGAGTGAGCCTGCTCGCGATAGCAATCTGTCAGTTAACGATTATGGTGTCTGGCAGACCGCTATCGCGAGCAGGCTCACTCCTACAGGTTCGGTGTCAGGCAGTACCCTATGTGTTGAAACGCACCCCGGGTTTGGCGCGTTCATCGACCGACAACTCAAACACATCCGGCCGCGCATAGTGGCCGACCACATCGTAGTCATACCGCGCGCGGACCAGTTCATCGGTGTCGATTTCAGCCGTCAGCAACCCCGCCTCCCCACGCAACGGCCCTGCCAACACATCACCCATCGGCCCGACAATCACGCTGCCGCCAGCAATCAACGGACGCTCCGCCGGCCAATTGGCGATTTCAACGCCCAATGCCTGAGGCGAAGCCTGCACCTGACAGGCACTGACCACAAAGCAGCGGCCTTCATGGGCGATATGACGCATGCTGACCTGCCACATCTCGCGCTCATCGACGGTCGGCGCGCACCAGACTTCAATGCCTTTGGCATACATCGCCGTGCGCAGCAGCGGCATCATGTTTTCCCAGCACACCACCGCGCCAAGCTTGCCGACCTGTGTGTCGAACACCGGCAACGTCGAGCCATCACCCTTGCCCCAGATCAACCGTTCGGTGCCAGTGGGCATCAGTTTGCGGTGTTTGCCGATGAGGCCGGCCTGCGGGTCGAAATACAGCGCGGTGCAATACAGCGTGCTGCCGGAGCGTTCGATCACACCGATCACCAAATTGGCGCCGGTTCGTGCCGACATTCCCGCCAGCGCTTCCGTTTCAGCGCCAGGCACATCGATCGCGTTGGCGAAGTATCGGGCATAGGCTTCGCGCCCTTCTGGCAAGCGATAACCCAGTTGCGTGCCGAAACTTTCACCTTTCGGATAGCCGCCCAGCAGCGCTTCGGGCATCACCACCAATGCCGCGCCGGATTCAATGATCGCGCCTTCCCAACTGAGAATCTGCTCCAGGGTCGCGTCTTTGCCTTCGGGCAAGGCGCCGATCTGCAGCGCAGCAACGATTGATTTGGCCATCGCGGTAACTCCATCAGGTTCAGTGGTTGCCGATTCTGCGGCGTCACGCGATCATGAATAAAGCCCCGCTCGCTGCTGAATGATATGAGCCAAATGAATATCGCCACCGTCGACCTCAACCTGCTGAAAGTCTTTGAAGCCCTGCATGAAGAATCCAGCGCCAGCCGCGCGGCGTTGCGTCTGGGCGTCACGCAATCGGCGGTCAGTGCGGCGTTGCGCCGGTTGCGCGAGGTCTACGGCGATCAGTTGTTCGTGCGCACCGGACGCGGACTGGCGCCGACGCTCCAGGCCAATCAATTGAAACCGGTGGTCAGCGAAGCGCTGAACAAATGCCGGCAGAGCCTGGCGATGGTCGACCCGGCGGCCAACCAATACGAGGGCCGTTCGGTCACGGTGGGGCTGTCGGATGACTTCGAGATTGCCTACGGTCGCCGCCTGATCGAGGAAATTGCCCGTAGTGCACCCAAGCTGCGCTTGATTTTCCGACAGACCCACAGCCAGATCGTCGCCCGCGCGCTGATGGAGCGCAGCATCGACCTGGCAATCACTGCCGGTGGCTTTGCCGAGCGTTTGCTCAGCCGTCAGGTGTTGGGCGAAGGTGGATATGCGTGTCTGGTCGATCCAGCAAGCCTTGCGCCCGCTCAGCAGCACATCGACCTCGACGAGTTCGTCGCCCGCGAGCACATTCTGGTGTCGTCCGGCGGTTTTATCGGGATTACCGATGAGGGTTTGGCGGCGCTGGGCCTGAGTCGACGGGTGTGCGCCTCGACTACGCATTTCGCCGCGTTGCCGTATCTGCTCAAGGGCAGCCGGGCGGTGGCGACGATTCCGGCGCATGCCGCCGAAAGCATCGCAGCACTCAGCGGTCTGGCGCTACTGCCCTGCCCGCTGAAGTTGCCGCGCTATCCGATCGAACTGGGCTGGCGCACCAGCACGCAGATCGATCCGCTGGTGGTCAAAGTGCGCGAGGCGATTGCCGCAACGTTCACCTGAGACTTTACTTGTTGGCGGCCATCAGGCGATTGACTTCACTGCGCACCATGTTGGCGAACTCTGGCGGCGACATGCCGTCCAGTTCCGCGCGGACCCACTCGGCCCATTTGCCTTTGCGCTTGCCGCGCTCACCGAACAAACGCGCGGCTTCGCCTTTGGCTTTGCCCAGATTGTTCTGCCAGAGTTCGAACAGACGGGATTTCTCGTCTTCCAGCGCAGCGCGCTCTGCGAGGGATTTGTCGGCCAGATTGAAACTCATGGGGAATTATCCTGCTGCGTAAAATGGCGACATCTTACACGCTCGACGGAAATCTCCCGCGCAGGTTTTTCTTTCTGACCTAAATTCAGTGCAACTTTTCAGCAAGCGCCACACTCCATTGATCACTGTCCATTCAACTGCAAGGAGTCACCCAATGGCCCGCAAATCCGCCGTGCAAGCCGCCGAAGATCAAATCAAGGATCAGGCCTTCAGCGAACTTCAGGCTCTGATTCAAGAGTCCGACAAACTGCTCAAGAGCAGCGCCTCACTGGTCGGCGAAGAAGCGGAAACGCTGCGCGGACAGATCGCCCTGAAACTGCAGCAGGCGCTGGATTCGGTCTCGAGCGTACGTGACCGCACCAAACCGGCAGTCGATGCCACCGAAAGCTATATCGGCGGCCACCCGTGGCAGACCGTGGCGATCTCCGCCGGTTTCGGTCTGGTGGTCGGTTTACTGCTCGGCCGTCGCTGAGTCAAACGCACACAAAAAAGGCGAACCCCTTGGGTTCGCCTTTTTTATGCCTGCATGTTTTTGCCGGTTTTGAACCAGTTCTGGGCTTTCAAAACCCGAGCTCAGCTCGATCTCTCACGCCGGCGCACATCTCCCATTCACCTCGGTCAGTCCCCTCTCCCTCCGGGAGAGGGTTAGGGTGAGGGGCCTTTGCTCTTTGCTCACACCCCCGCCAACTCACGCAACTGCGCCAACGTCTGCGCCTCCAGCACAATACCCTCAGCCAACGATTTACTGCGCTGCCAATGCCGACGATCCCCCGGCAAACGCTTGAGTCCGACGCCATGCATCTGCCGCACCAGCTCGCCACTGCGCTCGGCAAAACTCTGCCCGGCGGCTTTGCTCGGATCGATGACGATCAGCAACTGCCCGGTCCACGGCGTTTTCGCACCGGGATGATTGGACCAATCGAATTCGAAGGAAAAATTGCCTCCCGTCAATGCTGCCGCCAACAGCTCGACCATCATCGACAGTGCCGAACCTTTATGGCCACCGAACGGCAGCAACGCCCCGCCTTCAAGAATCGCCTTGGGATCCTGAGTCGGCTGACCGAGGCTGTCCACGCCCATCCCGGCCGGCAACCGCTCACCTTTGCGCGCAGCGATCTGCACGTCGCCATGGGCGATCGCGCTGGTGGCCAGGTCGAAGACAATCGGCGCAGCACCGGCCCGTGGTGCGGCGAACGCAATCGGGTTGGTGCCGAA
Organism: Pseudomonas sp. CH61; assembly: GCF_059429415.1. NCBI lineage: Bacteria > Pseudomonadati > Pseudomonadota > Gammaproteobacteria > Pseudomonadales > Pseudomonadaceae > Pseudomonas > Pseudomonas sp. CH61. The sequence goes on from NZ_CM182098.1 coordinate 2,655,743, forward strand.
CAGCGGCCGGTCGGCGCCGTGGGGCACCACGCAGGTCATGCTGTTGACCACACTGAGCGCCACCAGACCTTCATCGGCGAACGGCTCGACGTCCGGCCACAGTGCGGCGAAGTGATGCGAGTTACGAATCGCCAACACGGCAATCCCGGCGTTGCGCGCCTTCTCCACCAACAACGGCCGAGCGGCGGCGAGTGCCGGTTGCGCGAAACCGTTACCGGCATCGACACGGACAAATCCCGAGGCGACATCTTCGACGTGCGGCACCGCCTGTCCGTTGACCCAGCCGCTGGCCAGCGTCGAGACATAGCCGGGAATGCGGAACACACCGTGGCTGTGGGCACCATCGCGTTCGGCCCCGGCGCAGTTGGCGGCCAGTACTCGCGCGACTTCGACAGAGGTGCCGTGGCGCAGAAAAATCGTTTCAAGCAGTTGCGTCAGCGCGTCGAGAGACAACGAAGACGAGACAGCGGAAGACACATGATCGTGTGGCGCAGACATCTGAAGCTCCAGAATGATTATTGGAGGGAACAACAGCGTACGGACGACTTGCCTATCGATTAACCATGGCGGAGCTGCCGGCTGTCAACCCTTCGATCATTCAGGAGTGACTGACGCCCTTCCCTGCACATTTCGACCGGGCGTGTGCGGTAACTATGTACCGCCTGTGCGCTGAACTGCGCACCTATTCTTGAGCCTCCCGCCCAAGGCGCCTGCATTCAGAGCTCGATGATGTCTAGTCCCACTGCACCTTTACTATTCCCCGAAATACTCAAATTCCCGGGTCTGCATGACGACTTACGTCTGACCCACGGCCTGAACAGCAAAGATTTCCCTTGGCTCGCCAATGTGCAACTGGCAACCCATGCGCTGCGCAGCGAACAAACTCCGCCCATGCTGGCCGAACGCATTCTGTTAAACGCCGACAAGCAATTGGCTGTGCCGCTGGCCGGCAGCTTTATTCTCAGCGCCGGGCCGGATGACAACGGTGTGTTTCTCTACACCCCCTACGATGGCCTGAAAAAATACGGCGATCACAAGGCGCTGACCGAGGCCTTGCAAACGCGCCTCGACAACGCTGACGAAAAGGATGATCTGTTCGCCTTTCTCACCGTGTCGCTGCGCAAGGAATTGGTGGAGAAACGCAGCTTTACCCTGACCCGTGAAACGATCGAAGGCGATGTGCTTGACGATCAAAGAGCCGCCATCAGCCAATCTCAGGACGCCTGCGCGCGCGACCTGCTGGATGAACTCAAACGCCTGCCTTCGCTGACCACCCTGCTGGAAAAGATTCTTGATGAACTGCTCGAACCTCACTTTGCCGGTTTGCAGCAGTCGCGCACCCGGGTCAGTTTTTTTGCCGACACCGCCCCACTCTCCGGCGATGTCAGGCAATGGGTCGATTCGCTGTCGCTGAGTGAAGCGCTATTGCTGTACTTCCGCCGTCAAGGCTGGCCGCGTGGTCAGATCGCTGAGTTTTCCCATCCCGCCCGCGCAAGCCGGGATGCTGACCAGATCGCGTGGGCGGAAGCGATCAAGTCCGCGTCGGGTAATCTGACCATGCTGTTGTTTCGCCAGCTCGAGGCCTACTGGAACGCCGCCTCATTCGAGGGGTCGCCCAGACGCGCATTCTTCAGCCAGACACTGCAGGATCAGGTGCGTGCGGATTTGATGATCAAGCGCGAAACGCAAATCCTCTCCGCCGCTGAGTTCGACGCATTGCACTGCTTGATTCGGGAACCGAATGTCGCTTTCCAGCGACCCACCTTCGAAACCGTGTGCTTGCGCGAGGAGACCGCTTATGTCGAGTTGGCCGGTTCGCTGATGATCAACCATGACAAGGCCTATCTCTACACCCCCACTCAAGGCTTTCAGGTCCTCACCAACTACGCCGATCTGAGACAGACTTTGACCGCCAAACTCAATGCCGCCGGACATGAGGACGAGCTATACGGCCTCATGAGTCTGGAGGAACGCAATCGCTATCTTGGTTTTGCCAACGCCCAGGTGGCCGGCGAAAACATGGGCGGCGAGATCATTACGACGCTGTTTGAGGCAATCCTCACCAAACAACGCCAAAACGTTGAATACGCCTTGCAGCTGTTTCGCCAAAGCGAACGCACAACTGACATCCATGCGCTTTTCGACAAGGCGCTGGATATTCGCTCGATGATTCACGAGCGCTTGCTCAAGCTCGACGTCAACGAGCGTTGGAGCACCCGCCCGTTGTTTTCCAGCGCTCCACCGTCCTCGCTCGTGCAGGCCGACAAGGCTGGGCAATTGGCGACAAAGCTGGAACGCACCCTGGAGAATCTCACCAGCCACTTCAAAGACCAGCCGACCACGAGCAGCGCTGAACAACGCGCCTTTCTCGAAGGTATTCGATGGAAACTGGCGCAGGCTTTCGAGGACGGAGTGCGTGGTGAGGCACAGATGAGAAACCTCAGCGGTTCCTGGCTGACGGCCGAGCGAAAAATAGTCGAAGCCGTGTTCGACGCAAAACACGCAACACGCATGGATCGCCAGTCCCTCAACGGCTTCCGGCCGGATGCATGGTCGCTCACCCTTACCCGCGCCGGCCAAAGTGAGGTGATGTCGCTTGCCCACTGCGTACTCCTGACCGAACGCGGAGGCATGGATGTCGAGCATTCCGGGCGCGCCATCCTCTGGACCCCAGCCATGGGCCTGGAATCGTTCGACGACATCGCCATTGCGCAAAAGCAAATGCAACGACGGCTCGACGACAACAACCAGAATCAGACGCTGCTGGAAAACCTGCCATCGCAGCAACGCCAACTCGATCAGCAATACACCCTCGGCACCTTCCAACTGATTGAAGGCAATGTGTTGAACGATCGCATGCAATCGGCCATTGAACATTTCCTCGACCATTGTCAGGTGTTACGCGTTTGCATCAAGGACCAGGACACACTCGCAAACTTCCTGAGCCAGATGAAAAACACCGTCATCGATACCAACTTGCGCCGGGCCATTGAACTCGCGCGGGCCGTCGTCAGTCGGCTCGACTATCCAGACTGGTTGCGCATGGCCCCGGTCACCGAACAACGCACGCAACTCGCCCTGCTGGATGAACTGCGGCGCAGCTTTATCGATGGCAAGGATTTTCTCGAAGGCATCCCTGCGTTAACCACCCATGTCAAGGAGACGCTGCAGACCCTGCTCGACGCCAGATTCCCGAACAATGGACTCAAGCCACAGGATATCCAGATCACCCCGAATCTGACACTGGCAGGGCCTGCCTGCAATTTGCTCGATTTTGCCTTGCATCATTACAACATCGTGCAGGGCACCAGTTTCAAGGTTGCCTCGAACACAGCCACCGCGTTACCGAAGAACCTCAATCAATCTGCCGTGCAGCAATTGCTGCAATCGCTCGATATCACCACCACCTACACGCAGAAAGTGGCCGAAGCGCTGTCAGCTGACAGTGACTCGGCACGCCTCAGCAAAACACGTTTTTTACGTCAGCTGCCCTGGCAGTTGATGCAGCACGCGCACTCGTTGAAGTTGCAGCAACAGCTGTCGGAAAACGGCTACGACTACATTTGCCAGGTTCTGGACATGCCGGACGGAGTGGCGCGTGCCACGGTAAAAGACGCTCACGCCATTGTTTGTCCGCTGTCATTGAACAAGACCATGGGCGCCGCTGTTGTCGACGCTCTCGGACTTTATGTGATCGGGCCGGGGGCGGGACAAACCGGCCCACGGGTGCTCTACGCGCCCTACTCCAAATACGTTTTTCGCGAATTCGAGAATGAAACGCAGTTGATTGATGCGTTGAATACACCCGGGCATTTGCAGGATTTGCTCATTCGACGCTTGCCCTCAGGGCAACAGGCAGGCTTCAAGAATCTCTTGAAAACAACGATCGGCAAACCTACTGAAATCAAGCTGCAAAGCACTGCCATTAACGGCAATCTGCTGGAGCGATTGCACAAGGACACGCTCAGCCTGTTGCCGCAGTTGCTCGGTTGCCAGCCGCTGATCAATGCGCAAGCCGACTGGGAAGCGGCGAAGTTTCTATTCAGCCACGGTGTGCGTCTGGTTCCGCACCTGTTGCCGGGGAAACTCGCCTCTTTGTTTTTCCTCTGGACGAGTTACAAAGACTTCAAAGCGTCTGCCGAAGCCTTTCAGGATCATCATTGGGCGAACGCCGTGAAAAGCTTCATCGCAGGCGCGATCTCCCTGTTCAGTCTGGGCCGTTTATCCTGGGAAACAGAAGTGGGAGAGGAAACAGCCGAATTTGCCTCTGAAGCACAGACGCCTGGATCAACGGCTGCCGAAAGCGCCGGGATCACAACGGTAAAAGCCGCCGCTCGCTGGGCAAAAGTCGCCCCCGTTACGGCCTCTCGCATTGATCTGCAACGCTTTGAAACCACCACCGCTCTCGAGAAGCTCAAGCTTGAGGGCAATAAACTTGTTTATGGGAATTCGTCGACGGCACAAAAATACGCGGCGATTGCCGGCAAGGTCTACCCGGTGATCCAGTCTGAAAAAACCTGGTATCTGCAAATAAAAGGCGGGGGCCAAGGGCCGGCGCTTGAACAGAAGAACTCAAGACTTGTGGTTGCCGGCGCCGACAAGTCGACTCGTCGTTGCCGGTCAAAGCAGCGCAGCCGCGTGCAAACCGACGTCGAGCGCAGCCGCTCGATAATGATGTATATCCAGGCTAAAGGGATGGCACAAATCAACCGTCGCTATCCCGCCAGAGCCTTCGTGATCGAGCAAGCTGTCGGTCGGGCGAGAAACTATGCGCTGAATTGCCTGCACAACTTCGTCATACATCGCGACAATCTGGGCGGCACCCGGGTTGAAACAATACTCAAAGATTTTTTCGAAGTATCGCAAATCACACCCAGGCTACTCAGAAGATTCGAACAGGTGATCATCCCCCTTTGCCGTGAGTTGACTGATCCAAAAGATGACTTGCTTTATACGGAACGCTTTTTCGCGGGTCTGAATGCGCGGTATGGCGACGATACGGTTGCATTTGTTTTCAAGGAAGACAGGCGAAAGGTCGTCCACTTCACCGAACTGTTTTTTAATCCGGGGCTGCATGCCTACACCGCTTTTCTGCCGCCCAGGTTCAATGTTGACTCTCATGCTCGCGCGGTCACGCTGATCCATGAACTGTCGCATTTAGTCTGCGACAGCGAAGACTTCGCCTCCCTCGAGGCGATGGGGCCATTTCCCCAACTTATCGATACATCGACCGCGAACGGGCTACTTCTCAAGACTGATATTGATCGTCTGCGTAAGTCCTTGTCCCGTTCCACCCCACTTTCGCAGTTGTTCGCAGAGAGGAGTACGAATGGGGTGTGGGTGGATATGGATCAGTTGCCGGAGCGCGCCAATGAGTACAAAAAAATTCTCAGTCTGACAAAATCCAAAAATCTTGCGGATGCACGTAACGCCTTTCGTAGTGCGGTCTCTGATGAAGCCCGCGTTGAAGTAATGTTGGCCAACGCTGACTCGATCGCGTTGCTCATCAGCGAAATGGGCCGGGAGCTGGACCCGCTTCCGGCCCCCATACCTTTACCGGCGCCAACTTCAAGCCAGACAGGATCCTTATCGGCTTTGCCTTGACGACTGCAACAAAAAAATACGCCGGCTGGAAGCCGGCGCATTTTCACAAGCAGCATTCGGGTTGGTTAATCCTTCTGATCCCGCAATACATTGCCCGACGCCCCGTCGATACGGAACTCGTAGACAACACCATCAGCCTTGCGCCCTTCGCCCTTCCAGTAGCCGTCGTTGTCGGCCTCGATCTCATAGACCTCGACGTAACCGGCCTTGGTTTTGACGATCTCGATGGCTTTTTCGATGGTAATCCAGCCTGCGCCCGGCCGGTCAGCCAGCGCGGCGCCTGCACTCAGCAAACCGGCAGTAGCGATCAAGGCTGCGAATGTCTTTTTGATCATTTTTTCACTCCATTTGTGGATAGTGGTCATTGGCGTCCTGCTTTTTGGGTGCCTGAGCGAAAAATAAGTTCCACTTTGATGGGCAAATGCCATGACGGATGTTCTCGGTAACTTCCCGACAAGGTTAGAATGTGCGAAATCAGGACGAGTCAATGACCCAAGACACCCTTTCGGAAGCCGAATACGATGCGATCACCGATGCCGCTGCGCATTGGTGCATGCGTGTGCACGCCGCCGACTGCACGGAAGAAGAGCGTCGCGCGTTCAAGCAATGGCACGACGCTCATCCACTGCACGCGTTCGAGTATGAAGCCATGCTGGAAATCTGGGACGTGGCCGAACACCTGCCGCGCCCCGAATCGCCCTCGGTCGTGACACCGCGGCCAACTTCTTCGCGCTCGTGGCGCCAGTTCGCTGTAGCCGCAGGTGTCTTTGCACTCGCACTGCCGCTGGCGGCTTATACCGGCTGGAATCTGGGCTGGTTGCCGAACAGCTACCAGCATTTCGCTGCCACCGATAATGTCCGGCAGGTTACCTTGAGTGATGGCAGCCAGCTCGAATTGAACCTGAACACCGATCTGACCTTCAGCAATTACAAGGACGAACGCCGCGTCACCCTGAAAAAAGGTGAAGCGTTCTTTACGGTCAGCCATGACATGGCCCACCCGTTTGTCGTTCGCGCAGGCGAAGGCAGGATTCGCGTCACGGGGACGCGTTTCAATGTCTGGATGTATCAGGACCAGGTGCGCGTGAACCTGATCGAAGGTTCAGTGCTGGTCACCAGCAATCGTTCATTACCAGGCGACGGCTTGCGCCTCGGCCCATCGATGCAGGCACGTTACAAACAAGGCGACTACATGCCGCAGATCAGCCAGACCTACGCCGATGACAGTTCACTGGCCTGGCGCAACGGCAAACTGGTGCTGGATAACCTCGCGCTGAGCGACGCCCTGCCACTGATCAATCGATATCTGAGCAATCCATTGGAGCTGGCTGATACTCACACCGGTTCGATTCGCGTGGGTGGCATCTACAACATCAAAGAGCTGAGCAACCTCGCCAACAGCCTGCCCAAGGCGCTGCCGGTCTACCTGAGCCGTAACAAGGAAGGTAACCCGGTGATCAACTCGATACCGCAACAGCCGCCAAAAAGCTGAAGGCCGCACCCTTTGCAGGATGCGGCCTTCAGACTCGTCGACACTAGCGCTCGGGTTTATTGAGCGGCAACGTTCCCCGCCTTGTCCAACGTCTCGCGAACAGTCTGCACCTGATACTGCGGGTCTGCCTGAATCTGCTGTTCGGTGAACGGCAGCACACTCCACTGTTTCTTCGAGAACGCTTCGGTCTGGTCCCGCGAATACTTCGACGCCGGATCGCTCGACAGCGAGAATGCCAGCAGCCCTTGGGCGTGCGGGCCCTTGTCGTCGAACGTCACGACTTGCAGGTAGCTGGTGCCACTGACCACCTCGAGTTTGCCGTCCTCACGGGGCACGCTCTGGATGGCGTTGTAGATTCCCAGCGTCGCCGGCCCGCCATGAATCGGCGTCTGTTGCCCGCCACTGCTGACCACCTGGATATCACCCCAGCGGGTTTGCGGCTTGAGACCCATCTTTGTGCCCAACTCGAGCGAGGCCAGCATGGCCTCACGCAGTGCCTTGGCCACCGCCGGCTGCTCGACGGCCAGGCCACGCGGGGTGTGTTGCGCATCTTTGGGATCGAACGCAACGCGCCAGACATCCGGCGAAGCCTGCAAGGCCTGCATGATGTTCTGGAAGTGCACCAGGCCCACGCCCGAATCGAGATTGGCCCGGCCATCCCAGGCCTTGAGGCTGGTGCAGACCGGCTTCAGGGATTGCGCGTCGGCGCCAAGGTCAGAGGCACAGAACTTCAGCAGATCCGGTACAACCTGAGTCGCCAGATACACCTGATCGTCCATCACCATCTGCTGCAGATCCTTCACCGCCAACGGACCTTTTTTACTCAGCGTGCTCAAGCGGTCCAGCGCGAAACGGGAACGCAAGCCCAGCGGTTGACCTTCCTGACTGATCAGCGGCGAGAAACCGGTCAGCGGTTGCGCCGGGTTGGCCAGCCACGCAGAGTCGTTGGAATGCTGGACAAAATCCTTGCGCAACAGCTGCGGCAACTGGCTGGAGGCATAGATGCCCTTCTGCGCCGCAGTTGGGTCGATGTCCCACGCGCAGGCGCTGTTGGAGCCATCCAGCACAATCATTTGCGTGCCAATACGCGGGTCACTGCACTTGGCCAGCTTCTCGGCGTTGACGTTTGGCACCACCGACAGGTTCATGTACAGCGTCTGGCCCTTGTCATCGACGGCCAGGGTGTTGACCCACGGAATACCCTGAATCTTGTGCACTGAATCCTGCAGTTCCGAAAGCGTGGACGCCTGATTCATCGTGTACCACTGGTTCAGCACCCGATCATTGTCGATATTGGCGTCGCGCAAACTGTAGGCAAACTGATTGTCCCAGTCGAGCTTGCCGGGCCATTGCACGATCGGTCCGAACTGCGAGCTGTAGACATCACGCGAGACCGGCACTACCTGCCCGTCGGCCTGTTTCACCTGCACGGTGACCGTCTGCTTGTTCAGCGGCAATGATTTGCCATCGAGCAGATAGCGCGTGGAATCCTTCGGATCGAGTTGCAGACGATAGAGTGTGAAATGTTTCGACGAATCGACCGTGTGCGTCCAGGCCAGGTGCTGGTTGAAGCCGATATTGATCATCGGCAGTCCCGGCAAGGCGGCGCCCATCACATCGAGTTTGCCGGGAATGGTCAGGTGCATCTGATAAAAGCGCATGCCGCCAACCCAAGGGAAGTGCGGGTTGGCCAGCAACATCCCACGCCCGTTGAACGAGCGCTCGCTGCCCACCGCGACAGCGTTACTGCCACGATCCAGGGCAAAACGCTGCTGACGGGCATCGGCCAACTGATAGGCCTGCGCGTTCTGTTCGATTGCGGCGCTCGCATGCGGCGGAGTAGCACCGGCCAAAGCCTCGGCGAACTGACCGACACCCCCCTCGACCAGCAAACGGCGGGTCAGCTTCACCAGATCTTGCGCAGCGATGTCTCGCACCCACTCACCCTGACATTGTTGCGGCAAGCCCTGCGGGCGGCGCTCAGCGAGATAACGGTTGTAGCCGGCGGCATAGCCTTCGACCAAATCACGCACCTGCGCAGGTTGCGCCTGCCAGAAAGCCTTGACCGCCTCGGGCGTATTGAGCCAGGTGAAGAACACGTCGCTGACACGGTTTTCGCGTTGTTCGACGGTGAACTGATCCGGGCCGAAATAACGTGAACGCTGGCCGTTGACGGTCACGATCTCGTTGGCCAACAGGCACAGGTTGTCCTGCGCGTAGGCGTAACCAATGCCAAACCCGAGCCCGCGCTCGTCTTGCGCACGAATATGCGGCACCCCAAAAGCGGTACGGCGGATATCCGCGCTGACATCAGTGGCCGGGCTGAACGCATGGGCTGAGCAACTCAGTCCGAAAAACACGCTGGCCACTGTAAGTTGCAAGCTACGAGCGACAAGCTTCGAGCAAAAGCCATATTTGACATTCGAACCGAAGTTTTCAACTTGCCGCTCGAAGCTCGAAGCTTGCAGCCGCCTCAATCCGGTTAACTGTCTGGAAATAATCACGCTCGCTCCTGATCGACATGCCAAAGAGCGGATCTGGCGCTAACGCGGACCCGCCCTGGAAACACCCACGCGTCCACGCGCAATGAGCCTGTCGAAGAAACGAAGTCAGAGGAAAAAATTTAAGTTCTCCACGCAATCCCCCAAAGCAGAATCAAAAGCCCCTCACCCTAGCCCTCTCCCGGAGGGAGAGGGAACTGACCGAGGTGATGGCGAGAGATACACCGACGTGAAATACCGAGCCGCACTCAAATTCAGAAATAAATCAAAAGCCCCTCACCCTAACCCTCTCCCGGAGGGAGAGGGAACTGACCGAGGTGATGGCGAGAGATACACCGACGTGAAATACCGAGCCGCACTCAAATTCAGAAATAAATCAAAAGCCCCTCACCCTAACCCTCTCCCGGAGGGAGAGGGAACTGATCGCGGTGATTGGTAGAAGTACGCCGACGTGAGATACCGAGCCGTACTCAAATTCAGAAATAAATCAAAAGCCCCTCACCCTAGCCCTCTCCCGGAGGGAGAGGGAACTGATCGCGGTGATTGGTAGAAGTACGCCGACGTGAGATACCGAGCCGTACTCAAATTCAGAAATAAATCAAAAAGCCGCCCCCCCGCCCGCTACTCACCACTCAACAGGATGAGCGTTAGCTCGACTGCAGCTCTTGATCTTGCCGTGCTGGCCCCTTCGGCAGGCTGAGTGGAGGGATTTATCCGGGGGTGGGAGCGCAGCGACCGTTTGGCGGAGCCAAATGCATCGAGAGGAGGTGCAGCGAAGCAAACCGTAGGCGATGCCCCCGGATAGATCCCGTAACGAAGGAACCCGAGCCACGGCGAGGGCCGAACGCCGGGGCCCAGCCTTTTGGTTACTTTTTGGCGTCTGAAAAAGTGACCCGCCGTAAGGGCGGAACCGCCAGCCGCAACCCCCAAAAAAACGGATATCCCCCCAAAACCCCAAGAACCTGGTCGGCCCAAAGGCCGCCACGGCCAACACCCCCCCCAACCCGAAATCACAAGAAAAAGACAAACCCCCAACAAATTTTCTACATATTTTCTTTCATGATTTGTCGTGCTGATACGTCTTGTTTAGAGAGAGCAAAAAAACCCTCCCCGATCAGACTCTGAAAAGGAGTAATCGCATGTACAACTCGCAACTACCAACGGACGGTAGCCAGGCACCCAAAGGAATTTCCATGAGCCCACACGCGAGCGATTTCGGGCAACGCGTCGAGCGTCACGGAAACGAACGCATCCGCTTGCTGCTGAAAAGTTTCGGGCTGCGCACCAGCCTGATTCGTCTGAAAGTCATTGACGCCCTGCTGGTTGCCGCACAAAGCGAGCGACGTCTGGGCGTGCGCGGTGTCCACAGCCAATTGCTGGACCTGGATATTCCGCTGTCCTTTCTCAGTGTGCGCGAAGTGCTCAAGCGCCTGTGCGCCGAAGGTGTGATCACCTTCAATGAAGACAAGAGCTACAGCCTGCATCCACAGGCTGCGGCCGTCCTCAACAACGATTGAAGCGTACGGCAATCGCCGTCAAGGCTTGACCTTGCGGCGCATGACGCCGTTGATCACCACCACGATCACCGCCACACCGATGGCGACGAACTGGAACGTCTTCTCCGAAATCATGCCGGCGTTTTGCAGCCAGGACAGGCCGAGCATGATCGCCAGGACCGACACGGCGATCAGAATCGAATAAATCAAGCGTTGCTTGTGGGTCATTACGGCTTCCTGAAACGTTGAAATGTATCCGGTTTGTATCCGTTTGCATGCCATGCACTTACCGTTCTACGGGGATGCGCTGCTGCAATCGGGGTCTCATGTTACAGCCGATGAAGAGTTTTGGCTTCATGACGGCGTAACCATGAGGAATTTTCAAAATGCTGCGTCGAATCACTTGGCTGATTCCCGTTCTTGCCCTGCTGACCCTGAGTGGCTGCATCATCTTCCCCCACGGCGGCTGGCACGGTGATCATCATCGCTACTACCAGGGTGGCCCTGGCTATTACCAACATCGATAGAACAGGAATGTTCATCCCACTCGCTTGTCGATGAACAAGCCGAGGCGGGAAACTCACCAGCCCGACCCACTTCAAACAAAGCCCGCCGTGTAGCGGGCTTTTCTGTTTTTGCCGCCAGCGTCTGCCACGCAGATGTAACAAGTGTTCCTCCGCAAAGTGCAAACCCCTAAACAAGTTGCAAGTATTTGAAATCTAATGTCGCAGCAAAAAAGTAGGTCGCACAAGCCTCTGCAACTAGTCTCTGGCAACTTTCTTCCACTCACCAACAGGGACGTATATGCAGAGAACACTCATACCAATCGGGCCACTCCAAGTGCTCGGGTTTTGTTTGGCCATCAGCGCTTTTGAACTTCTGACTTACCTGGCCAGCGACTTGATCATGCCGGCCATGCTGACCGTTACAACAGAACTTCAAGCGGATGTACGGCATGTTCCCAACGCCTTCAATCTCTATCTGCTGGGCGGCGTCTGCCTGCAATGGCTGATCGGGCCGCTGTCCGATCAATGGGGTCGAAGGCGAGTATTGTTGAGCGGTTGCGCATTGTTCGGTGTCGCCTGCGCGGGAGCATATGCCAGCCACAGCATTGAAGCCTTCAATCTGCTGCGACTGCTGCAAGGCATGGGCCTGGGGTTTGTCGTGGCGGTCAGTTATCCCGCCCTTCAAGAAGTGTTCTGCGAGGCCGATGCGGTGCGTCTGATGGCACTGCTCGGCAATATCGCCCTGCTGTCACCGTTGGTGGGGCCGCTGCTGGGCATCCTGCTCCTGCAATGGCTGTCCTGGCGTGAGTTGTTTCTCGGTTTGGGTGTTGCCGCATCAATGGTCTGGCTGGGGCTTTTCGTCTGCATGCCGGAAACAGTCGGGACCGTGCGTCGCGATGGACGCCTGCAACCAGCGGTGCGTTTTTCCTGGCGCCAGACCGGCCAGCGTTACCGCGCGCTGTTTGGCAATTGCCGGTTTCTCGCCGCAAGCCTTGCGCTGGGGCTGATGAGCCTGCCGCTGATCGCGTGGATCGGCCTGGCGCCGTTGCTGCTGATGCAGTCGCTGGGGCTGCCGCCAGTGGAATATGCCTTGTGGCAGATGCCGATTTTCTCCGCCGTTATCGTCGGCAATCTGATCCTCGACCGCTTGCTGGCCACGCACTCGTTACCGCGGCTGATTCGCTTGGCGCTCTGGCCGTTTTGCCTGGGACTTCTGGCGTTGATCGGCTGCGCACTATCTGGCGCCGGTCTTGGTCCGGTGGTCGCGAGCCTGGCGCTGTATGCGGTAGGGCTGGGCATGAGCAACGCCGCAATGTATCGGCTGGCGCTGTTTGCCAGCGATGACAGCAAGGGCCTGGTCTCGGCACTGGTCGGGATGATTTCGATTGCGGTGATGGGCCTCGGCGGTTCGCTCATTGGCGCCATCGGTGGTGGCGCACGCCTCGAACTCTTTGCGCTCTACGCCGCCTTAAGCGGCCTGATGTGCCTGCCTCTGGTCCAGGGACTGTTGCAACGCAACCGACCTGACTCCGCTTCTGCTCAATAAAGGAATATTGAATGAACCACTTCCCCGCCAGCGATGCGCTCTGCGCGTTGCCGCATCCCTATTGCCCGGAGGCCGTGCCTGCCGGCCTGTTCGATCAGGCCATGGCCGAGATCAGTCGGTTTCATTGCCAGCACACCCCCGGCTACGCACATTGGCTGAACGCGAATGGCTTTGACGTACAGGACCTGGACGGTCTCGATGACTGGTCGCGACTGCCGCCGATTCTGGCCAACTTCTTCAAACGGCAACTGCTGCTCAGCCCGACCGGAGAAACCGCTCTGGAACTGACCTCGTCCGGCACCAGTGGCCAGAAAAGCCGCATGCGCTACGACCCACGCAGTCTGTCGAGCGCGCAGTTCATGGTCGAACGGATCTTTAGCCACTACGGCTGGAATTCACCGGACACGCCGTGCAACTACCTGCTGCTGAGCTACGAGCCGCAAGGCGCGATCACGCTGGGGACGTCCTACACCGACCAATTCCTCTGCCGCTTTGCCCCGGTCAATCGGGTCGTCTATGCCTTGCGCTGCAACGGCGACGGCCATCAGTTCGATGTGTTTGGCGTCATCGCGGCCCTGCAATCGTTCGCCGAAGAAGGCCTGCCGGTGCGCATTTTCGGTTTCCCGGCATTTCTCTGGCAGACCCTGCAGCAGATGCAGGCCACCGGCGTGCCTGCCCGGCAACTGCCGGCCGATTCGCTGGTGTTTTTCGGCGGTGGCTGGAAAACCCGCGCCAGCGAGGAGATTCCAAAACAACAACTGTATGAGCACATCGCCCGGCAATTGGGCATTGAGATGTCGCGATGCCGAGACGGTTACGGTGCGGTCGAGCACGCAGTGCCCTACATCGAATGTGCCCGGCATCATTTTCATGTCCCGGTTTACGCCAAGGCCTACGTGCGCAATCCGCGCGACTTTTCCGTCCAGCCCTACGGCCAGCAAGGCTTGCTGGGTTTTGTCTCGCCTTACATTTCATCCAGCCCGGCGCACGCGGTGGTGATGAGCGACCTGGCGACGCTGTATCCCGGCTCGAGTTGCGGCTGCGGTCTGGCCAGTGACTGGTTCGAACTGCATGGCCGCGCGGGCACTACCGTCGGCAGAAGCTGCGCGATGGCGGCATCTGAATTATTGGGGAAGCACTGATATGTACCTGATCAACGGAGAACTGCACGCGGACTTCGATCTCGACACCGCACTGACGCTGCTGCATCAGACCTTAGCGCAACACCTGAGCACACCGCTGCAGCGCGCCACTGTGCTGACCGCCGCGGCAAACCTTGCGCAGCAACTGCACTGCGTCGAGTTGCCGCTGGATGACGAACAACGCCAGGCCCTGATCGATTTCTGTCAGCCTCACGCCCTGCAAAACAAACTTGAACGCGAACTGGGTGATCACGCCGATTCGCTGCGCCGCTTCGATTGTCGGCAATCGCGTTTCGAGCGCTGGAGCCCCTTGGGTCTGGTGGTCCACGTGACACCGGCCAACGCGCCATTGCTGGCCTGCTGCGCGATGATCGAAAGCCTCTTGGCCGGCAACATCAACTGGCTACGCCCCAGCCGCAGCGACCAAGGTCTGACTGCACGTCTGCTGCATGCGTTGGTGCAATGCGACCCCAGCGGTCAACTGCGCCATTACGTGGCCGTGCTACCAGTGGCAACCGCGCAAATCGGCCGCTTGTGCAAAATGGCCAATGGCGTATCGGCGTGGGGTGGCGAAGCCGCGCTGCAAGCCATCCGCCAACAGTTGCCGCCCGGATGTCGCTGGATCGATTGGGGCCACCGCGTCAGTTTTGCCTACCTGACGCCGGACGCTGCCACGCCGCAAACGCTGGAGGCGATAGCCGATGAGGTTTGCCGACTGGATCAGCAGGCCTGTTCCAGCCCGCAATGGTTACTGGTCGACAGCGACGAACCGGCCGTGCTGCACGAAATCGGCTCAGCGTTGGCCACGGCGTTCGAGCGCCGTGCCGGGCAATGGCCGGCGCTGACCCCGACGGTCCAGGAAGCCAGCGAGATCACCACCCATACCTTGATGACGCGCCTGGCCCAGAGCTTTTCTGCTGTGACGGCGCACGTCTGGAGCGCGCCGGGCTGGCGAGTTGTCTGGCGCCATGACCAAGTGTTCGCGCCCTCGCCACTGTTTCGCACGCTGCTGCTCAAGCCCCTGCCACGCGCGCGTCTGGCCCAGACGCTGCTGCCCTGGCGCAACGTATTGCAGAGTTGTGCACTGGTGTGTGCCGAGCCGCAGATCGCTGAACTGTCGCGCACGCTGATTGCCGCGGGCGTCAGCCGCATTACGCCCGTCAATGCCATTCATGACGGCTACGACGGCGAACCTCACGACGGCGTTTACGCACTGCAACGCCTGAGCCGACGTGTCTCGGTCAGCATCGCGCCAACGCATTTGCCTAGCCATATGACCCTCGACCGGCCGCCTCGCGCGCCGTCGCTGTCGGGCCTGCCGATCACCGACAAAGCGGCGTTTATCGCGCGGCCGACGACAGCGGCCGCACAACTGTTTTTCCGCTCTGGCGGCAGCAGCGGCACACCGGCGCTAGCGGGGTTCAGCTACCGCGACTTTCAACGCCAGATGCGCGCCGCCGCCGATGGTCTGTTTGCGGCAGGACTCGATCCGGGTCGCGACAAGGTCATGAACCTGTTCTTCAGTGGCAGCCTGTACGGCGGCTTCTTCAGTTTCGCCAAAGTACTGGAACTGTTGGGCGCGACTCACCTGCCCATGGGCGCACCCGCCGACGATGACTACAGCGACATTGCTCAAGTGATCATCGAGCAGCGCGTCACCGTGCTGATCGGCATGCCCAGCACCCTGCATCGATTGTTCCTCAACGAACAGCTACGTTTGAGCCGTTACGGCGGCATTGAAAAAGTCTTTCTCGGCGGTGAACACATCAGTGATGAGTGTCGCGAGCTACTGCAGCGCTGCGGCGTCGCCAGCATCCGCTCGGCAGTGTATGGCAGCGTCGATGCGGGGCCGTTCGGGCACGCCTGCGCGGCAACCGCTGATGGTGTGTTTCACCTGATGGACGACATCCAGCATCTGGAAATCGTCGCAATGGAGCAGGACGTGCCTGTCGTCGGTGATGAAGTCGGCCGGTTGCTGTTCACCTCGAAAGCTCGCGAGGGTCAGCAGGTCCAGCGTTATGACGTCGGCGACACCGGTCGCTGGCGACCTGGCGACTGCCCGTGCGGGCTGAGTTCGCCACGCTTCGAGTTGCTGCAACGGCACGGCAGATTGCTGCGTATCGGCAGCGACTTCATCTGCCTGAACGAACTCGCACGGCACCTGCAAACCGCGTTTCAGTTGCACCTCGATCAAGCACCCGATGGCCTGGAACGAATGCTGATTCGCAGCCCAGGCAACCCCGCCGACATTCTCGACCGAGTGCAAAGTTACTCGACGCTGGCCACTTTGCTGCGCAGCAGACTGCTCACGGTAGAAGCGCAAATCTGCGAGCCCCAGCAGTTCAGCAGAAACAAACACAGCGGAAAGATTCCATCCGTCATCGATGCGCGCCGTTAAAACATTTATCGCCCACGGTCATAACAATTAAAGAGAACACCATGAACGCAACACTCGAACTCAATCAGTTGGTCACTTTTGCCCGAGCGCATTCAAAGTATTACGCCAGACAGTTGCATAACGTTGCACCACAGTTCACTGCACTGGATCAACTTCCAGTGACGGACCCACAACACTATTGGGCAAACAGCCAGAACTTCGAACAATGGCCGGTGCTGACTTCTACCGTCGAACGCGCACTGGTCTTCAAAACCGGTGGAACCACCAGAGCCGGTAAACTTTCAGTATTTACCCGCGAAGAATGGCAGACCCTGGTGCGGGACTTCGGCAGCCAGCTCGGTCATCAACTCAATCCCGGAGACCGGGTCGCCAACCTGTTCTTTGTCGGCGACCTGTATGCCAGCTTCATCTTTATCCACGATGCACTGGCGCACGAAACAGCGGGTGTTACCGAATTTCCGTTCACCGGTGATGTGGCGAACGGGGTGTTGGCTGACGCTATCCGTCAGCACCGGATCAACGTACTGGCCGGGGTGCCCGCGCAATTGCTGACGTTCGCCAGTGAGCTGCAGCGCCAGGCGCAAACCCTGACCGAGGTCGAGACCCTGCTGTATGGCGGGGAAAGCCTGTTTGACGGGCAATTGCAGATGTTGCGCCGGGTGTTCCCCAACGCACGGATCGCCTCCATCGGCTATGCCAGTGTCGACGCGGGACTCATCGGCACCACGGGTCGCGATTGCGCCTTGGGCGAGCACCGGATGCTGCCCGGTCACAGCGTGCTGGAAATCATCGATGAACACACCGGTGAAGTGATTGAGGAATGCGACCGCACCGGGCGGCTGGTGATGACCAACCTCACCCGCCGGCTGATGCCGTTGATCCGCTACCCCGTGGGCGACCTCGCCTGTTGGCGAGAACCTGGCACGGCGCCGATGCGCAAGTTTGCCTTGATGGGGCGCAGCGCGAGCAGCCCGCGCGTGCGGGTAGGCTCGCTGACGCTGATCATCGAAGACATCAGCGCAATGGTCCGGCGTGCCACTGGCAGTGATGACTGGCAGTTGGTCATCAGCCAGCCGGCGAACGTCGACATCTTGCAGCTGAAGTGGGTACCCGATGTGCTGACGGCGGAAACCGCACCGGCCAGCTCAACATTGCACCGTGACTTGATCGAGCACTACCCGCTGATCGCGCGCCTCAACGCTGATCGGCAACTTGAATTGCAGGTTGCCCATTGCACACACGATGAACTCGCTCGCCATCCACGCTCCGGCAAACACCAACGCGTCGTCGACCTGCGCCGCTATGACAACCTGCGGTCGGAGCAATGCCCATGGACAACTTGACGCTGCGCAGCTATCGCCGTACCGACGCCGGGGCGGTCAGCCGCCTGTTCAGGGAAATCTATGGTGACCATTACGTGCAGCCGCATGTGTACTTGCCTTTGATGATCAACCAGAACCACGGCGATGGCAGGTGGCATTCATTGGTAGCGGAATCCGGGAAAAAAATTCTCGGGCACGCGACGTTGTGCAGAAACAGCGGATCGCACACAGCCGAACTGGCTTTGAGCGTGGTACACCCGTCGACACGCGGACAGAACATCGCCACGCAATTAGGCACGCGCTTGTTGATCCATGCGCAAGCACTGGGGTGCCATGGCGTGACCATCAAACAAGTGACGCAGCATGCCTACACGCAACGCATGGCTGACCGGCTCGGCTTTTGCAGCACGGGATTGTTGCTCGACTATGTCCCCTCGCCATTTGGTGAACCGTTGCCCGAGACCATCGTCATTGGTTTCACCGCTATCGACGGTTATCGGCACCCGCTTCCGGCACTGCCCTGGCCGCCCGGCTGCCGCGACTTCATGGAACATTTGTCCGGCGTTTACGGAACACAGGAAAAAGAACCGCTTTGGGTCGGACCGCCCATACATGTCGAACAATGTTCCGGGCGCTATGAGGTGCTGCTGAAAAAACTCGACAGCTGTTTGCTTAAACAGCTACGACAATTGCCCCGGCATTGGATGATCTCGATCAGGCTCAGGCTGGCAACAGGTTTTGCCAGCGCCGTGGACAGTCTGTCGGCGATGGGATTCATCTTCACCGGGATTGCCCCGAATGATCGTTGCGCGGGATGGCTGGCGTTGTTTCATCGGGGTTATCGCCCACGTACGCTGGAGTTGCGTTGCCCGCATATCCAGCGCCTGCACGATCAGGCGCAACAGCAGATCGCAGCGCGTGCCAGCGAGGCAGCGCCGCATTCTTGAGTCAAAACCAGTGCCCGCTCACACATTGAGCGGGCTACAACGCTCGAACTCAGGCCTTGGCCTTGACGCCCTGGTCGACAGGTTTGGCGACGTTGCCGTCACCGTAGGTCTTCAGGTTCTGCAGGACATAAATCGCTTTCTTGAACTCGGGAATAAGGTTCTTGCCGTAGGCGTTGCCATTGAGGCCATTGCTCTGGATCGCATCGAGCTGGGTCGCGAAATACTCCAGGGCGTTGAATTTGGCATCAATATCTTTGGTCACGCCGAAACGGTCGAACTTGTCACCCGCGTTCTTCAACGTGAAGGAAGTGATCTCGGAGATCAGCCCGCGGCTACGCAGCATCTCGCTCAGATTGCCCATTTGTTTGACTGAAACGTTCGCCGGATCGAAACCCTTGATCGCCTTGCGCAAACCCTGCTTGTCCATTTCGGCGGTATTCAGCGCGGTGGGATCATTACCGACCAGGGTCAGCATCTGCTGCACCTTGACGCTCTGGGACACTTGTTTCTTTGCGCCGGTGTCGCGCACCAGTAGTCCTGCCTTGGCCTGCCAGCCGCCGACATTACCGATCGTCATGAAAAGACTCCCTGTGAAATGACCTGAAATATCCGAGTGAACGGCATTAATGGCCGCGAGTATCGGCGGGCGAACTGATGGCACCAACCTCTTTCTGCACTTTTTTACAATTCTTGTACATTCTCGATACAAAAGCGCAACGCCCCGCAAACCCTGACCCAGAGCCGTCATCACAATGAAATGAAAATGGCTTTTTCAGCTGGTCGCAGGCGATGACCAGCGCTTGTGTATCGAAGCCGATACCGACCAGTCATCGGCGCTCAGGTCTATTAGGACGCAAGTACCTAAAGCTTCGCGATGTAACGACGATACGCTGTGGACACCCGCACTGTTTTGCCCCTGCCCCCTAATAAGAAACGCTGCTCAAGGACCGGTCTCCATGCCCGCATTCCGTACCATTCAGGCTCGCTACACGCTGTTTCTGGTTCTGTTCATTTTGCTGTTGTCGGTGTTGACCGTGGTCGGCATCAGCCAACTGGTCGCCCCCAAGCTGCGGCATACCGAAGAACAAGTCGTCCTCAACCGCATCGCCGAAGTGGCCGAGCAGATTCAGGGCGAGTTGAACAAAGTGCAGGCGCAACAGCGCAGCATCACCCAGACCATCCCACTGCTCGACAGCGCCGCCATCGACACGGTACTGCCAGGCCTGGTCGATCAGTACGGTGAGTTGAAGGTATTCGGTGGCGGGATCTGGCCGCTGCCGGGGCAGCGTGAAGCCGGGCGCAACAAATCCAGTACCTTCTGGCACCGCGACGCGTCGGGCAAACTGGCCGTGAACACGTTCTGGAACAGCGACGCAGCCCCCAACTATTACGACCAGAGCTGGTACAAGGGCGGCATGGCCACACCGCGTGGCCAATGCGCGTGGGCGGCGGCTTACAAGGATGATGCCAGCGCCGAGCCGCGCACCAACTGCGCCATGGCCATCCAGAAAAACGGCAATGCCTGGGGCGTGTCGACCATCGACGTCACTCTCGGCTTCTTCAACGATCTGGTGGCGCGCAAGGAAAAAGACCTCAACGCCGAGATGCTCATCGTTGAAGCCGACGGCAAGATCATCAGTAACAGCTCGCGCATCAGTGGCCCGATCGTGTTGAAGAACATCAGCGAACTGGCCGGCACGTCGACCTTCGCCAGCCAGGTCAAAGCCGGGCTGCAGAATCGTGATCAGGCGCAGCGCATCGAGTTCGACAACAACGGTGAAGCCAGCACCTTCTTCATGCGCCCGATTGAAGGCACACCGTGGTTCCTCGCCACCGCCCTGCCGACGAAAATGCTCACCGCCCAGCGTGATGACGTCCTCAGCACCTTGAGCCTGTTGCAGATTCCACTGGTGATCCTGCTGGTGCTGTTGCAGGTCTACGCGATTCGCCAATTGGTGCAGCGCATGAAAGCGTTGAAAGCCAACATCGATTTGCTGTCCAGCGGCGATGCCGACCTGACCCGCCGCATCACCATTCGCGCCGAAGATGAACTCGGCGCCATCGGTCATTCGATCAACACCTTTATTGCCTACTTGCAAAACATGATCGGCGAAGTCACTCAGGCCACCGGTGCCATGGCCTCGAGCCTCGACAACCTGCAGCGCACTTCGGCGCACACCAGCCAGATCCTGCTGCGTCACGCCTCGGAAACCGATCAGACCGTTACCGCCATCACCGAGATGAGTTCGACGGCAGAAAGCGTTGCGCAGAATGCCGCCGAAACCGCCGCGTTCACCCAGCGTGCCAATGAAAACGCCGACCGCTCGCGCGTAGTCGTAGGCGAAGCGACCAACAGCGTCGTGGCGCTGATCGATGAAGTGGCCAGTGCCACACACAAAGTCGAAAACATGCAGCAGGACGCCCAGCGCATCACCGAAATCCTCGGGGTGATCGGTGCGATTGCCGGGCAGACCAATCTGTTGGCGCTCAACGCCGCCATCGAAGCAGCCCGCGCCGGTGAACAGGGTCGTGGTTTTGCCGTGGTCGCCGATGAAGTCCGCGCCCTCGCCGCGCGTACGCAGGCCAGCACCTCGGAAATCAACGAAATGTTGACGCGTCTGACTCAAGGCGTGAGTTCGTCGGTCAGCGCCATGGAAAACACCCAGGCCAGTTGCCAGTCCGCCGCCGATGCCACCGCACGGGTCAACTCGGGTCTGGATGAAATGGCCGGCTCGGTCAGCCACATCAACAGCCTCAGCACCCAGATCGCCACCGCCGCCGAACAGCAAAGCGCTGTAACCGAAGAGATCAACCGCAGCATGGTGCAGATCCGCCACATGGTTGATGAGCTGGTGCAAAGTGGCAAAGCCAGCGAACTGAACACCCATCAATTGCTCGAAGCCAACAGCCGGGTGAGCGCAATCATGGGGCGTTTCAAAGTCCGCTGATCGAAGCTCCCATAAGGGTTTTCTGCCCAACAGATAACCCTTGTGGGAGCGAGCCTGCTCGCGAAAGCGTCCTGTCAGTCACTGCATCCAGTGCCTGACACACTGCCTTCGCGAGCAGGCTCGCTCCCACAGGTTGGTGCTGCGTTTTGCAACAACTGGAAACATTGCGTTGATGCCGCGCAGGAAAAACCGGTCAAAATGCGTTCTTTTCTGATCGTCAGCCGAGCCGAGAATCCGCTATGCGAACCCACCTGCGTCTGGTCGCCCTGAGCGCCCTGTTCATTTCTTCCCTGGCGCAAGCCGCCGACCTGATCCCGATCGAAGTGCACCGCGACGCCAATTGCGGTTGCTGCAAAAAATGGATCAGCCACCTCGAAGCCAACGGTTTCAAAGTCGAAGACCACGTCGAAAGCGACATGAGCAGCTTCAAGCAACAACATGGCGTACCGCCGCGTCTGGCGTCGTGTCACACCGCGATCATCAACGGCAAATTCGTCGAAGGCCATGTGCCAGCAGAACAAGTGCTGGCCCTGAGCAAGCGCGATGACCTGCTCGGCGTCGCCGCACCGGGTATGCCGATGGGTTCGCCGGGCATGGAAATGGACGGCATGAGCGATGCCTATCAAGTGATCGGTCTGAAAAAGGACGGCGCTGACGTCGTCGTGGCGGACTACCCGGCCCATTGATCGGCGCCGCTTACTTCGGGCTGTTCTTTGCCGCGTTCGGTGCGGCCACCTTATTGCCGTTGCAGTCCGAAGCAGTGCTGGTCGGCTTGATCGTCAGCGAGCGTTACTGGCTGTGGGGCCTGCTCGCCGTGGCAACGCTGGGCAACGTACTCGGTTCGCTGGTCAACTGGTGGCTGGGCCGTGGCCTCGAGCGTTTTCAGGATCGCCGCTGGTTTCCGCTCAGCCCCACGCACATGGCCAAGGCGCGCAAACACTATGAGCGATACGGGCATTGGTCGTTGCTGCTGAGTTGGTTGCCGATCATTGGCGACCCGCTGACGCTGATTGCCGGCGTCATGCGCGAACCGCTCGGGCGCTTTCTATTGATCGTCACCCTGGCCAAAGGCGCACGTTACGGCGTGCTGGCCATGCTGACGCTGGGCTGGCTGGGTTGAACGTTTGGCTGCGGGCATTGCCTGTGTTTAACGTCGGCATAATCCAGCCGTTTCAGCATCGGCCGATTTCAAACGGAGTTTGACCTTATGTCTGTCACGTTTTCCCGTTGGCTCCCCTCCCTGCTCCTTTGCGCCGCCCTGCCCCTGTCAGCTCAGGCTGCCACGACAGGCGAAGCCGCGCCGGAAGGCCCGGCCTACGGCCCGGAACTGCAAGGCTTCGAATACCCTTACACGCTTAAACACTTTGCCTTTCAGTCGCAGGGCAAATCCCTGCAAATGGGTTACATGGACGTCGCCGCCCACGGCAAGGCCAATGGCCGCACCGTGGTGCTGATGCACGGCAAGAATTTTTGCGCAGCCACCTGGGACAGTTCGATCAAGGCCTTGAGCGAGTCCGGTTACCGGGTGATCGCGCCGGATCAGATCGGTTTCTGCACCTCCAGCAAACCTGACAACTATCAGTACAGCTTCCAGCAACTGGCAACCAACACTCAGCAGTTGCTCAAAGCGCTGGGCATTCAGAAATCCACGTTGCTCGGTCACTCCACCGGCGGCATGCTCGCCACCCGCTATGCCTTGCTGTTCCCCGAGCAGGTCGAGCAATTGGCACTGGTCAACCCGATCGGTCTGGAGGACTGGAAAGCCCTCGGCGTGCCCTATCGCACGGTAGATCAGTGGTATCAACGTGAGCTGAAAGTCAGCGCCCAAGGCATTCGAGATTACGAACGCACCACCTACTACGATGGCCGCTGGAAACCGGAGTTCGACCGCTGGGTAGACATGCTCGCCGGCCTGAGCAAAGGCCCGGGCAAGACCCAAGTGGCGTGGAACTCGGCGCTGATCTACGACATGATTTTCACCCAGCCGGTGTACTACGAGTTCAAGGACTTGAAGATGCCGACCCTGCTGCTGATCGGCACCTCTGACACCACCGCCATCGGCAAGGACCTCGCACCACCAGAGGTGAAAGCGAAAATCGGCCACTATGATGTGCTCGGCAAACAAGTGGCCAAGCTGATCCCGCAGTCGACGCTGGTGGAATTTCCCGGCATGGGCCACGCGCCGCAAATGGAAGAACCGGCGCAGTTCCACAAGGCCCTGCTCGACTGGCTGAATACATCCAATCCCGTTCGTTGATGAGGTAAGGCTGATGGCGGTGCAGATTGCAGTAATCGATGACTGGCAGGACGTGGCCCGCGACGTGGTCGACTGGTCAGTCCTCGATAGCCTTGGTGAAGTGACGTTCGAGCATGATTACCCGGCCGACAACGCGACACTGGCCGAGCGCCTGGGCCGCTATCAGGTGATTTGCGTGATGCGCGAACGCACGCGGTTCGACGAAGACTTGCTCAAGCGCTTGCCCAATCTGAAGTTGCTGGTCACCGGCGGCATGCGCAATGCCGCGCTGGACATGCAGGCGGCGGCAAAACTCGGGATCAAGGTCTGCGGCACTGACAGTTACAAGCAAGCCGCGCCGGAACTGACCTGGGCGCTGATCATGGCGGCGACACGCAATCTGGTGAAAGAAGCCAACGCCCTGCGCGCCGGCCAGTGGCAGCAAGGGCTCGGCGGTGATTTGCATGGCAAGACCCTTGGCATTCTCGGTCTGGGCAGCATCGGCCAGCGGATTGCACAGTTCGGTCAGGTGTTCGGCATGAAGGTGATCGCCTGGAGCGAAAACCTCACCGCCGAACGGGCTGAACAGGTTGGCGTGACGTACGTGAACAAGCAGCAACTGTTCGAGCAGGCCGATGTGCTGTCGGTGCATCTGGTGCTTAGTGAGCGCAGTCGCGGGCTGGTCGATGCGCAGGCGCTGGGCTGGATGAAACCGACGGCACTGCTGGTCAACACCGCGCGCGGGCCGATTGTCGATGAAGCGGCACTGATCAAGGCCTTGCAGAAACAGCAGATCGCCGGGGCGGCGCTGGACGTGTTCGAGCAGGAACCGCTGCCGGCCATGCACCCGTTTCGCACACTCGACAATGTCTTGGCCACGCCGCATGTGGGCTATGTCAGTCGGCAAAACTATGAGCAGTTCTTTTCGCAGATGATCGAGGATGTTCAGGCTTGGTCGGCTGGGGAGGCGGTTCGCCTGTTGAATTAAGCCAATGCGGTAATGATCGGGTGAATTCACCATCGTCATCGCGAGCAGGCTCACTCCTACAGGGGAACGCATTTCAAATGTAGGAGTGAGCCTGCTCGCGATAGCGACATAACAGTCACCCCATCAACAAACTGCCCGCACCACAACAGTGCAACCACCCTTCCCGCTAGCACAAAATCGTGACCGGCCAGTCACCGTTTTGGCCCTTCCCCGCAGAAAAACCTGCACTTCGTCGGTGCGTTTGCCCCGCCAAAGTACGGTTTGCTCAGACTGCCAACCGATTGTCGAACAATTTACCCATTTGCTCTGGCCCGCTCTAGGATCTGGCCTAGACTGACTTTCGCGGGGTAAAACCGACCAGTCACATTGCCGAAAAAAACTCGAAACTTTTGCGCGCAGCGACGGGTCATCAGAAAGACTGGGCCAAAGCGACTGGTGCAATCCTTGCAACGGCCCGATCACCCATTCTGCTTGCGCGTGTTGGGTAGCGTTTGCTCACCGATGCGTGGCGCGTTTGCGCCCGGCCACAGGACTTGGCCATGGACATCGCTTGTTCAAGACAAGAATCAGATCAACGAGACGGGAGATTCATATGATCAGTGCGGCATTGGATATTCAGGGAGAGCGTGCTCAGCAGGCGGTTGGAGAATCGAGCACCGTCAGTGTTCCCGGCAGCCGACAGATCAACGTCCCCGGCACCAAAACGCTGACTCCAGTAGCGAGCCAGAACCCCAACAAGAAAAAAGTGTTGTTTGTCACTTCGGAAATCGCCGACCTGGTCAAGACCGGTGGTTTGGGTGACGTCTCAGCCGCCCTGCCCCGGGCCATGGCTCATCTGCACGATGTGCGGGTGTTGATCCCCGGTTACCCGCAGGTGATGCACAGCGAAAACCCGATTCACATCATCGGCGAACTCGGTGGCCATGCCGCGCTGCCACCGTGCAAGATCGGCCGTATGGACATGCCGGACGGGCTGGTCATCTACGTGTTGATCTGCCCTGAACTTTACGAGCGTGAAGGCTCGCCCTACGGCGCCAACAACGGTCGCGACTGGCCGGACAACCACATTCGTTTCGCCCGTCTGGGCCTGGCCGCTGCCGACATCGCCGCCAACCTCGCGCAAATCCACTGGTGCCCGGATCTGGTGCACGCCCATGACTGGCCGGCCGGTCTCGCCCCGGCCTATATGCACTGGCGCGGGCAGCGCACGCCGACCCTGTTCACCATTCACAACCTCGCCTATCAAGGCGTGACCAGCCTCGGCTCCTGCCCCGAGCTGGGTATTCCCAACCATGCCCTGCAACAGGAAGGCATGGAGTTCTACGGCAAGATGTCGTTTCTCAAGGCCGGCATGGCCTATTCGAGCCATATCACCACGGTCAGCGCCACCTACGCGCAGGAAATCACCACCCCGGATTTCGGCTGCGGCCTCGACGGCTTTCTCGCCGCCAAGACCCAGCAAGGTTTGCTCAGCGGCATCCCCAACGGCATCGATGAGAGCTGGGACGCCGCCACCGATCCGCACCTGTTCGCACCGTTCGCCATTGGCGACTGGGAAGGCAAAGCGGTCAACGCCGCGCATGTGCGTGAGCTGTTTGAATTGAATGACTCTGCAGGCCCGCTGTTCGCCGTGGTGTCGCGACTGGTCTATCAGAAAGGTCTCGACCTGACGATCGCGGTATCCGAGTACATCGTTAAAAACGGCGGACAGATCGCCATCATCGGTCGCGGTGAGCCGGAAGAAGAACAAGCCATGCGCGAGCTGGCGCTGCGCTTTCCCGGGCAGATCGGCGTGCGCATCGGCTTCAATGAAACCGACGCCCGGCGCATGTTCGCCGGCAGCGATTTCCTGCTGATGCCTTCGCGCTACGAACCTTGCGGTTTGAGCCAGATGTACGCCCAGCGTTTCGGCTCGCTGCCGGTCGCACGCAATACCGGCGGGCTGGCCGACACCATTGAAAACGGTGTCACCGGGTTCCTCTTCGACGAATCCACCGCTGAAAGCTATCAAGAGGCCCTGAGCCGCGCGTTCAAGGTCTTCGCCTTCCCCGAACTGCTCAATGCCATGCGGTGCCGGGCCATGGCCGCGCCGTTCAACTGGTGCAAAGCGGTTGAACCGTACGCCGAACTCTACGAACAACTGGTCGCCAAGGCGCTGGGTAAAGCTCACCACAAATAACCAGGGAGGTTCACCACGATGCCGTTACGGTCTACTGAAACCTGGCCCCACGGCGCGATCATGCTGGACGCCGAACACACACAGTTCGCGCTGTGGGCACCCGATGCGTTTTACGTCAGTGTCGAGCTTGAAAATGGCCAGTCGCTGCCGATGCTGTCTCAGGCAGACGGCTGGTTTGTGATCGAGGCCCGCTGTCCGGCGGGCACGCGTTACCGCTACAACATCGACGGCGAACTGGAAGTGCCCGACCCGGCCTCCAGAGCACAGGATGGCGACCTCGACCGCCACAGCGTGGTGGTCGATCCGCTGGCCTATCAATGGCGCCACACTGCCTGGCAAGGTCGGCCGTGGAGCGAAGCGGTGATCTACGAGTTGCACGTCGGTGCGCTCGGCGGTTTCGCTGAAGTCGAGCAACATCTGGCGCGCCTCGCGGGCCTGGGCATCACTGCCATCGAACTGATGCCGCTGGCGCAGTTCCCCGGCGATCGCAATTGGGGTTACGACGGTGTTTTGCCCTACGCACCGCAAGCCTCCTACGGCACCCCGGAACAACTCAAACACCTGATTGACAGTGCTCACGGCCACGGTTTGGCGGTGATTCTCGACGTGGTCTACAACCACTTCGGCCCTGATGGCAATTACCTGCACCGCTACGCCAAAGGCTTTTTCCGCGAGGACAAGCACACGCCGTGGGGCGCAGCGATCGATTTTCGCCGCAGCGAAGTTCGCGAATTCTTTATCGAAAACGCCCTGATGTGGTTGCTCGAATACCGCTTCGACGGTTTGCGCCTCGACGCGGTGCATGCCATCGAAGACCCGGATTTTCTCACCGAGATGGCCCAGCGTGTCCGCGCGCAGATCGACCCGAGCCGGCATGTCTGGCTGACCGTGGAAAACGAACTGAACCAGTCGAGCCTGCTCGAATACGACTACGACGCGCAGTGGAATGACGACGGTCATAACGCCTTGCACGTCTTGCTCACCGGCGAAACCGACGCCTATTACGCCGACTACGCCGCTCAACCCACTGAACAACTGGTGCGCTGCCTGAGTCAGGGGTTTGTCTTCCAGGGCCACATCACCCGTCACGGCGAACCGCGCGGCGAGCCCAGCGAACATCTGCCCTCCACCGCGTTCGTGCTGTTCCTGCAAAACCACGATCAGATCGGCAACCGCGCTTTCGGCGAGCGCCTGCATGATCTGGCCGATCCGCGCGCCGTGCAGGCCGCGACCGTTTTGTTGCTGCTGTCACCGATGATTCCGCTGATGTTCATGGGCGACGAGTTTGCCGCCGAGCAGCCGTTCCTGTTTTTCACCAGTCATCACGGCGAATTGGCCGAGTTGGTGCGCGAGGGTCGACGCAATGAGTTCGCGGCCTTCAGCGCCTTCACCGATCCGCACAAGCGCGAGCAGATTCCCGACCCGAATGGCGAAAAAACCTTCCACGCCTCACAGCCAAGGTTGATCGGCCATGGCAGTGCAAAACAGCAGGAAACCCTCGCGCTGTACCAAAAGCTCCTGCAATTTCGCCATCAATACATCATTCCCCATCTGTCCGGCACCCAAGCGCTCGGCGCGCATATGCTCGGTTATGGCGCGGTCAGCGCACGCTGGCGTCTGGGCAATGGCAGTGAGCTGCGAATTGACCTGAACCTCAGCGACACGCCAGTGGTCAACCCTCCACAGACCGAGGCCGTGTGGCTGTTTCAGCAGCCACCCAGCGCCGATCTGTCGGAATCGGGCGTACTGCCCGCGTATTGCGCGCTTGTCAGCCTCACGGCCGCAACCCCTTTGCAACCTCTGAATGGAGAGCGCCTATGAGCGATGCGCAACTGGAAATTCTCGCCAGCCGAGCCGGCCTCGCCGTCGACTGGATCGACGCCAACGGCCGCCCGCAGAAAGTCGCCCCGGCGGTGCTGCGCAATATCCTGATCGGACTCGGCCACCCGGCCAGCACGGCGCAGGAAATCGACGCCAGCCTGCTGGAACTGCAAGCCGTGCAACAAGACCGCCACTTGCCGCCGCTGTTGACCGCCGATGTCGGTGTCGGCGTGGATCTGGCGCGTTATTTCGCTCCGGAGACGCCGTGTGAAATTCACCTTGAAGACGGCTCGCGGCTGAACCTGAAACTCGATTCCGAGGCGATATTGCCGGGGCTGATCCCGGTCGGCTATCAACAGGTGCACATCAGCGATCAGTATTTCACCTTGGCCGTGGCGCCGGAGCGCTGCTTCAGCGTTGGCGATGCGGTGGATAATCCGATTCCCCGCGTCTGGGGTCTGAGTGCGCAACTGTATGCCTTGCGCCGCGCCGGCGACGGCGGCTTCGGCGACACTCAAGCACTGGAAGACCTGGTCCGCGTGGCCGGTGAGCGCGGCGCCGATGCCTTGGCGATCAGCCCACTGCACGCCATGTTCAGCGCCGATACCGGGCGCTACAGCCCTTATTCGCCATCCAGTCGGTTGTTCCTCAACTCTCTTTACGCCGCACCCGGGGCCATTCTCGGTGAACGCGCCTTGCGTGATGCCATCGACGCGGCCGGCCTGGCCGAGCAGTTCGCGCAACTGGAAGACCTGACGCTGATTGACTGGCCGAGCGCCGCCGACGCCAAGCAAAAGCTCCTGCAAGCGTTGTACGAAGGTTTCATCGCCGGTGACCATCCGTTGCACCCGGACTTCGCCAGTTTCCGTCACGCCGGTGGCGAAGCACTGGAAAATCACTGCCGTTTCGAAGCGATTCAGGAGATGCGCGCCGCCCGTGGCGAAAACCTCGACTGGCGGCAATGGCCGGAACACTGGCACGACCCACGCGGCGCGGCGCTGGAAGCCTTTGCCGAAGAATACGCAGAGCGCATCGGCTATTTCGCGTTTTGCCAATGGCTGATCCACCGCTGCCTGGAACGTGCACAAACTGCCGCGCGCAGCGCCGGCATGGGCATTGGCCTGATCGCCGATCTGGCGGTGGGCGCCGACGGTGCTGGCAGTCAGGCCTGGAGTTTTCAGGATGAACTGCTCGCCTCGCTCACCGTCGGTGCGCCGCCGGACATTCTCAATCGCTCGGGCCAGGGCTGGGGGATTTCCGCGTTCTCGCCGGAAGGCCTGATCCGCAACGGTTTTCGCGCCTTCATCGACATGCTGCGCGCCAACTTCGCCCACGCCGGTGGTTTGCGCATCGACCATGTCATGGGCCTGCAACGCTTGTGGGTGATCCCCAATGGCGCCGCGCCGGCCGATGGCGCGTACCTGTATTACCCGGTCGATGACTTGCTGCGCTTGCTGACCCTCGAGTCCCATCGTCATCAGGCGATCGTCCTTGGCGAAGACCTCGGCACCGTGCCAGATGGCTTGCGCGAGAAACTCATCGCCCGCTCCATGCTGGGCATGCGCGTGTTGTTGTTCGAACAGGACAACACCCATTTCAAGCCGATTCTCGATTGGCCGGATAACGCACTGGCAACCACCAGCACCCACGATCTGCCGACGCTCAACGGCTGGTGGCATGGCCGCGACATCGACTGGAACGCGCGGTTGGGTTTTGTCGATGCCAACGGTGAAATCGAATGGCGCCACCATCGTCAGCGTGAACGTGAAGGCTTGCGCAGTGCCTTGAGTCAGGACCCGCAGAATTTCCGCGAGGAATCCCACGAGGCCGATCAAGTGGTCGATGCCGCTGTGCGTTTCCTTGGCCACACCCGCGCGCCGCTGGTGCTGCTGCCGCTGGAAGATGCGCTGGGCATCAACGAACAGGCGAATCTGCCGGGCACCATCGACACCCATCCGAACTGGTCACGGCGCTTGCCCGGCACCAGTGAGGCGTTGCTCGACGGCGCCGATGCAGCGCGACGTCTGGAATTGCTGGCGTGCGCGCGTCTTCAGGCTGCCGAGCGTGACCAATGAATCAAGCGCTCATCCAGCCCCTGCGCGCGACACTGCGCCTGCAATTTCATAAAGGTTTTACCCTCGAACAAGCCGTGCCACTGGTGCCGTACTTTGCCCGGCTCGGCATCAGCCATATTTACGCCTCGCCGCTGCTCGCGGCACGGGCCGGTTCCATGCACGGTTATGACGTGGTCGACCCGACCCAGGTCAACCCGGAGCTTGGCGGTGAGCCGGCGCTTCGGCGCTTGGTCAGCACCCTGCGTGAACACAACATGGGGCTGATCCTCGACATCGTCTCCAACCACATGGCGGTCGGTGGCAGCGACAACCCGTGGTGGCTCGACCTGCTGGAATGGGGGCGACTGAGCCCTTACGGCGAGTTCTTCGATATTCAGTGGCACTCGCCGGACCCGTTGATGGAGGGCCAGTTGCTGCTGCCGTTCCTCGGCAGCGATTACGGTGTGGCGTTGCAGGAAGGCACGTTGAAGCTGCTGTTCAAGGCAAACACCGGCAGCTTTTACGTCGAGCACTACGATCATCATTTCCCGATTTGCCCGAGTGACTATGGTGAGATCCTCAAACACCAAGAGACGCTGAAATCCCTCGCTGACCGGTTCAGCACGCTCAGTTATCAGACCGATGCACATTCGCTGGCGATGCCGCTGAAGGAAGAGCTACGCGAACTGGCGAGCGATCCGCAAACGCTTGAAGCGATACACAGCAACCTGCAGCATTTCGACTCAACGACCGAAGCAGGCTTCCAGGCGCTGCATCAGTTACTCGAGCGCCAAAGCTATCGCCTCGCCAGTTGGCGCACCGCAGCGGACGACATCAACTGGCGGCGCTTTTTCGACATCAACGAACTCGGCGGCCTGCGTGTCGAACGTCCGGCGGTGTTCGAAGCCACCCACGGCAAAATCTTCCAGTTGATCGCCGAAGGCTTGGTCGACGGTCTGCGCATCGACCATATCGACGGCCTCGCCGACCCGCGTGGTTACTGCCGCAAACTGCGCCGCCGGGTCGATCTGCTGGCACCCGGCAGGCATTTGCCGATCTACGTCGAGAAGATCCTTGGCGCCGGCGAAACCCTGCACCGCGACTGGGCGGTGGACGGCACCACCGGTTATGAATTCATGAATCAGCTGTCGTTGCTGCAGCACGATCCGGACGGCGAATTCGTCCTCGGTGACCTCTGGCAACGGCGCACCGAACGCCCCGCCGCGTTCATCGAAGAAGCGCAACTGGCGCGTCAGCAGATCCTCAACGGCTCGCTGGCCAGTGATTGCGAAAGCGTCGCCCAGGCCCTGCTGCAAGTGGCCCGCGATGACCTGATGACCCGCGATTTGACCCTCGGCGCGATCCGCCGGGTGTTGCAGGCGTTGATCGTGCACTTCCCGGTGTACCGCACTTACATCAGCGCCATGGGCCGCTCGGCGCAGGACGAGGTGTTTTTCCAGCAGGCCATGGACGGTGCCCGGCAAACGCTGAGCGAAGCCGATTGGCCGGTGCTCGACTGTGTCGCTGCGTGGCTCGGTGGCACACCGTGGCGACGCAAACCGCGCGGGCGTTCACGCAAAATCCTCAAGCATGCCTGCGTGCGTTTTCAGCAACTGACCTCACCGGCAGCGGCGAAAGCCGTGGAAGACACCGCGCTGTATCGCTCGGCGGTGCTGCTGTCGCGCAACGATGTCGGCTACAACACCGAGCAATTCAGTGCCCCGGTCAGCGACTTTCATGCAGTCAATCAGCAACGGTTGAATGAATTCCCCGACAACTTGCTGGCCACTGCCACCCACGATCACAAACGTGGCGAAGACACCCGCGCGCGTCTGGCGGTGCTTAGCGAGCGCAGCCATTGGTACGCCGAGCAGATCGAGTTGTGGCGCGCCCTCGCCCGCCCCGTTCGGGTTGACGAGCAAATGCCGTCGAGCGGCGATGAGCTGATCCTCTATCAAGCATTGCTCGGTAGTTGGCCGCTGCAACTGCGCGATGACGATCAGGCCGGGTTCGCCGACTACGCCAAACGTATCTGGCAATGGCAACAGAAAGCTCTGCGCGAAGCCAAGCTGCAAAGCAGTTGGAGCGCGCCGAACGAAGCCTATGAAAACGCCGCGCAAGCGTTCACGGAAAAGCTGCTCACCGGTGAAGAAGGCGAACTACTGCGCGCCGCGCTGAGCAAGACCGTCAACAGCATCGCCGCTGCCGGCGCCCTCAATGGTTTGGCGCAAACCTTGCTGCGCATGACCGTGCCGGGGGTGCCGGATCTGTATCAGGGCAATGAGTTCTGGGACTTCAGCCTGGTCGATCCGGACAACCGCCGGCCGGTGGATTACGCCGCTCGTGAGCACGCTCTGCAGGAGCCATTGCCACCTGTGGAGTTGCTGGCGAACTGGCGTGACGGACGCATCAAGCAAGCCTTGATCGCCGAAGTGCTGAACCTGCGTGTCGAGCATGCCGAGCTGTTCCGCCGGGGCACTTACCAGGCCTTGGAAGTGCTCGGCAGTCAGGCGCACAACGTGCTCGCGTTTGCCCGTGAGCACGAGGGCAAGCAGGCCATCGTGATCGTGCCGATCCGTTGCGCAACCCTGCTGGAAAACAGTGCTGTACCTCAGGTCGATGCGCTGCGCTGGGGCGATACGCGGGTGGTTTTACCGTTCGCCGCCTCCGAAACAAACCTGAAGGGACTTTTTTCAAGCAGCGCAGTCACAAAAAACAGGGAGCTGAATATCAGCGACGCGCTGGGGGATGTCCCGGTCAATCTCTTTATCCAACACTTAACGTAAGCATGAGTTCAGTTCAGGAGCATTGCGATGAGTACCGACGATAAACGCATCCGCGAATTCGCCTATCAAATCTGGGAATCGGAAGGCCAGCCTGAGGGTCAGGAGGCGCGCCATTGGGAGATGGCGCGCAAACTGGCCGAAGCCGAAGCCCTGGCACCGAAGAAACCGCCAAAAGCCGCTGGCAGCAAAACCGCTGGCAAGGCTACTGAGGCCAAGGCCCCGGCCGCCAAGCCGAAACCTGCGGCCAAAGCCAAACCGGCCAGCGCCGCCAAAGTGATTCCCCCGGGCGAAAAAGCCGCCGAGAAAAAGCCTCGAGCGCCAAAGAAGCCTTCGGCGATCTGACGCTTACCGGACTATTGAACTGAATGACCGTGTGGCGGGTTCGCTCGCCACCGAGGACGCGTTCGTCCTCAAGAAACACACAAAACCCCTGTGGGAGCGAGCCTGCTCGCGAAAGCGGTGGGTCAGCTAACAGAGATGTCGGATGTGCCGACGCCTTCGCGAGCAGGCTCGCTCCCACAGGGGAAACAGTGTTAACCGAACTACCCCCGATTTTTGCAGGAGCAATCATGACCCGTCCAAAGAAAGCCGAACCCACCGCGCACGCCGAGCCATCCAGAATCCGTGAAGGCCTGCCCTTCCCGCTCGGTGCGACCTGGGATGGTCTGGGGGTGAACTTTGCTCTGTTTTCCGCCAACGCCACCAAGGTCGAACTGTGCATCTTCGATGATGCCGGCGAAGTCGAACTCGAACGCATCGAACTGCCGGAATACACCGACGAGATTTACCACGGCTACCTGCCCGATGCGCATCCGGGACTGATCTACGGCTACCGTGTCTACGGCCCGTACGACCCGGCCAACGGTCACCGCTTCAATCACAACAAACTGCTCATCGACCCGTACGCCAAGCAGTTGGTCGGCCAATTGAAATGGTCGGAAGCACTGTTCGGCTACACCATCGGCCACCCCGACGCCGACCTCAGTTTCGATGAACGTGACAGCGCGCCCTTCGTGCCCAAGTGCAAAGTCATCGACCCGGCGCACACCTGGGGCAACGACCACCGTGTCAGCGTGCCGTGGGACAAAACCATCATTTATGAAACCCACGTGCGCGGCATCAGCATGCGTCACCCGTCGGTGCCGGAGAACGTGCGCGGCACTTTCGCCGGGCTGATGGTCGACGACGTGCTCGAACACATCCGCAAGCTTGGCGTGTCTACCGTCGAGTTGCTGCCGATTCATGCCTTCGTCAACGACCAGCATTTACTGCACAAAGGCATGACCAATTACTGGGGCTACAACAGCATCGCCTTCTTCGCCCCGGACCCGCGCTATCTGGCCAGCGGCAAGATCGCCGAGTTCAAGGAGATGGTCGCGCACCTGCACGAAGCCAACCTCGAAGTGATCCTCGACGTGGTCTACAACCACACCGCCGAGGGCAACGAGCAAGGTCCGACCCTGTCGATGCGCGGCATCGACAACGCCTCGTACTACCGCTTGATGCCCGACGACAAGCGCTACTACATCAACGATTCCGGCACCGGCAACACCCTCGACCTGAGCCACCCGTGCGTGCTGCAAATGGTCACCGACTCGTTGCGTTACTGGGCCAGCGAGATGCACGTCGACGGTTTCCGTTTCGACCTGGCAACCATTCTCGGCCGCTATCACGATGGTTTCGACGAGCGTCACAGCTTCCTCGTCGCTTGCCGTCAGGACCCGGTGCTGCGTCAGGTGAAGATGATCGCCGAGCCGTGGGACTGCGGCCCCGGCGGCTATCAGGTCGGCAACTTCCCGCCGGGCTGGGTCGAGTGGAACGACAAGTTCCGCGACACCGTGCGCGCCTTCTGGAAAGGTGACGATGGCCAGGTTGCCGATTTCGCCAGCCGCATGACCGCCTCCGGTGAGATGTTCAACCAGCGTGGGCGGCGTCCGTATTCCTCGGTGAATTTCATCACCGCGCACGACGGTTTCACCCTCAACGACCTGGTCTCGTACAACGACAAACACAACGAAGCCAACGACGAGAACAATCAGGACGGCAGCAATAACAACCTGTCGTGGAACCATGGTGTCGAAGGTCCGACCGACGATCCGGAAATCAACGCCCTGCGCCACCGGCAGATGCGCAATTTCTTCGCCACCCTGCTGCTCGCCCAAGGCACGCCGATGATCGTCGCCGGCGACGAGTTCGCCCGCACCCAGGACGGCAACAACAACGCCTATTGCCAGGACAGCGAGATCGGTTGGGTCAACTGGGACCTGAGCGAGGACGGCAAGGCATTGCTGAAATTCGTCAAGCGCCTGATCAAGCTGCGCCTGGCCTATCCGATTCTGCGTCGCGGCCGTTTTCTGGTAGGCGAATACAACGAGGACATCGGCGTCAAGGACATCACCTGGCTGGCGCCGGATGCCACCGAGATGACCACCGAGCATTGGCACGATGCGCACAACCGCTGCCTGGGCATGTTGCTCGACGGTCGCGCACAGGAAACCGGGATTCGCCGCAAGGGGGCGGATGCGACGCTGCTGCTGGTGGTCAACGCCCATCACGACATCGTCAATTTCACTTTGCCGGAAGTACCGGAAGGCAGTTTCTGGACGTGCATGATCGACACCAATCAGCCGTCGATCCGTGGCCAGGAACGCTTCGATTTCGGCCACGAGTACTCGGTGACCGGCCGCTCGTTGCTGCTGTTCGAACTGCAACGTGATGAAGAAGATTGATATGGACCTGCACCGTTATCTCGCCCGGCGTCCGGCGGATTATCCGCACACCGTAGCGCTCGGCAATTGCCTGCGAGCGCTGGTCGAAGCCGGGCTGGATCGTTTGCCGTTGCCGGGCAGTGGCCACACGCTGGAACGTTTTCAGCAATTGGCGGAAGTCGGCGGGCATGATCTCGGTTTGTGCAAGCTGTTCGAAGGCCACACCGACGCACTGGCGATCATCGAGCAACTGGGCGGTTCGCCGACACCGGGCAGCACCTGGGGCATGTGGGCAGCGGAACCGCCGCAAGCGCGGGTCAAGATCAGCCCGGCCGGGCACATGGTCGCGTTGCACGGGCGCAAGGCTTGGTGCTCCGGGGCCGCTGTGCTCAGCCATGCCTTGCTCACCGCGTGGGATGCCGATGATCAGCAACAATTGGTCGCCGTTGCCCTCGACCAACCGGGCGTGACTGTCACCGAGCAAGGCTGGCAAGCGGTCGGCATGGCCGCCACCGGTAGCGTCGAGGTGCTGTTCGACGGCGCCGAAGCGCAGGCCATCGGCAACCCCGGCGACTATCTGCAACGACCCGGTTTCTGGCAGGGCGGGATCGGTATTGCCGCGTGCTGGTACGGCGCCGCGCGGCAAATCGCCGAAGCGTTGCGCGCGCAGTGTGGACAACGCCCGGAACCGCACGCCCTCGCCCATCTCGGCGCGGTCGACAGCGCGTTGCAGGCGGCCGCCGATGTGCTGCGGTTCAGCGCGCTGCACATCGATGCCCATCCCGAGGACGACGCCGAGTTGCTCGCCCGTCGGGCCCGCGCGGTGGTCGAACAGTCGGCCGAACAGGTGATGCGTGAAGTCGGTCGCGCCCTCGGCGCCGGGCCGTTTTGCAAGGATCGGCACTTTGCCCGGCTCAGCGCCGATCTGCCGGTGTTCTTGCGCCAGAGTCATGCCGAACGCGATCTGGCTGCGCTCGGTCAGTTGATTGCCGAACAAAGCGGCGAGGCATGGACGTTATGAAAACCAACCCGATTGTCGGCCAGGGCACGAGCCTGCATCAATGGCAGGCTTCGCGGCATCTGGCGGAACTGGACAGCATCGACATCCTCAGCCTGGTGCCACCGGGTGCGCGGGCGGTGATTGTTGCGCCGCACCCGGACGACGAAGTGCTGGGGTGTGGCGGCCTGCTGCAATTGCTCGCCGAGGCCGGTCGGCCTCTGCAACTGATTTCTGTGACCGACGGCAGCGCCAGCCACCCCGGTTCCAGTCGTTGGCCGGTCGAACGTCTGAGCGTGGTGCGCCCACAGGAATCTGCCGAAGCGCTGCGCCGACTTGGTTTGCCGATGCATCGGGTGAAGTGGCTGCGCGGCGGTTTTACCGACACGCAGGTCGCGGCTCAGGAAGCCGAGCTGGTCGATTTCATCGCGCGTCATCTGCGTCCCGACGACGTGCTCTTCACCACCTGGAGCGAGGACGGCCATTGCGACCACGAAGCCGTCGGCCGCGCCAGTGCCGAAGCTGCGCGTCGGGTCGGTGCGAGCTGCCACGAACTGCCGGTATGGACGTGGCACTGGGCAACCCCGGAAGACGCTTTCGTACCGTGGCAACGGGCACGCAAGATTCTCCTGACGCCGGCGCAAGTCGCACGCAAGCGCCACGCGGTGTACGCCTTCGCCAGTCAACTGGAGGGCGATCCTGACGCCGGACTCGGCCCGGTGCTCGCGCCCTATGTGCTCGATCGCCTGCTGCAGCCTTTCGAAGTGGTGTTTCTATGAGTGTCGAAGATCGCTATTTCGATGGCCTGTTTGCCGGCAACGACGACCCCTGGGCCTTCCGCGAGCGCTGGTACGAGCAGCGCAAACGCGCAATCACCCTCGCCGCCCTGCCGCGTCCGCGCTATCGGGCAATCTTCGAACCGGGCTGCGCCAACGGCGAGTTGAGCGCCGAACTCGCCGGTCGTTGTGATCGGTTGTTGTGCTGCGACACCGCCAGTGCGGCGGTTACGTTGGCGCGCACCCGTTTGAGCCTGTTCGATCACGCCGAAGTGCGGCAAAACCGTCTTCCCGGCGACTGGCCGGAGGAAAAATTCGACCTGATCGTATTTAGCGAGATCGGCTACTACCTCGATGGTGAAGATCTGACAGACGTGATCCGTCGGGCCAGTGATTGCCTGACTGCCGACGGCCAGTTCCTCGCCTGTCACTGGCGTCCGCCCATCGACGGCTGCCCGCTGAATGCGCGGCAGGTGCACGACCTGATCCACGAAAAACTGCATCTGCCACGGCTGGTTTTGCATCAGGAAGCGGACTTCATTCTTGAGGTGTGGAGCCGCGAACCGCGCTCGGTGGCGGCACTGGAGGGCTTGCGATGATCGGCATTCTGATCCCGGCGCACAACGAGGAAGACTTGCTTGACGAATGCCTGAGCGCGGCCGTGCGCGCCAGCCGGCACGGCTTGCTGGCCGGCGAGCGCGTCGAAGTGCTGGTGGTGCTCGACAGTTGCACCGACCGCTCGGCGCAGATCGTCAGTCGCTATCCGGTGCTGAGCCTGCACATCGACGCGCGCAATGTCGGCCAGGCGCGTGCGGCCGGCGCACAGTTGTTACTGGAGCGTGGTGCGCGCTGGATCTCCTGTTCGGACGCCGACAGCCGCGTCGCCGACGACTGGCTGGTGGCGCAGCTGGGCTTGGGTGCGGACGCCGTCTGCGGTACCGTCACCGTCGAGCGCTGGCACGAGTCGTTCGATGCAGCGGCGCAAATCCGCTACCACCGGCATTACCGGGCCTGCGATGGCCATCGGCACATTCACGGCGCCAATCTGGGCATCAGCGCCGACGCCTATCGCTGGGCCGGGGGCTTTAAACCGCTGGCGTGCGACGAAGATGTGCAGTTGGTGCGGCAGCTGGAGCGGGATGGCGCCAATATCGCCTGGAGTCATCGCCCGCAAGTGCTCACCAGCGCTCGCTTCGACAGCCGTGCGCGCGGTGGCTTTGGTGACTATCTGCGAAATCTGGCACAGATGGAGCAAAAAAAAGCGGATCAGATTGATCTGTGACGCGACGAACTTCGCTTCATGAGCAATACTCTGCTGCGCGGCAATCCAAGGTTCGGAGCGTCGCAAGGCATTCAACCAGCCTTCACGGGTCGGTAGCGTTGGGCAATTACTGTCATGCGCGCGACTGAGGGCGAGACAACACAAGGACGTCATATCATGAAACCGTTATCCCTCAGTGACAGCAGTTCGTCAGCGCAAATCTGGAACAGCGCCGCGCAACTGGACAATATTCCCGTGATCAATACCCGCAGTCTGGTGCCCGACGGTGCCCGCGCCGTGGTCATCGCGCCGCATCCCGGCGATGAAGTGGTCACCTGCGGCGGCCTGCTGCAATTACTTTCCAGCCTCGGTCATCCGCTGCAACTGCTCTCGATCACCGATGGCAGCGCCAGCCATCCGGGTTCGCGGCAATGGTCGGAAAAGCGCCTGAGCGTATTCCGCCCGCAGGAAAGCGTCGAAGCCCTGCGCCGCCTCGGCCTGCCGATGCACAGCCTGAAATGGGTGCGTGGCGGCTTCACCGACAACGCCCTGTGCGACCAGCAAGCGCAAGTGACCGAATTCATCAGCCGCTACCTGCGCCCCGGCGACGTGGTGTTCAGCACCTGGCGCGGCGATGGCAACGACGACCACGAAGCGGTGGGCCGGGCCAGTGCGCAAGCGGCGGAACAGGCTGGCGCGACCTTCCATGATGTACCGGTGTGGGCCTGGCATTGGCCCGAGCGCGACCAGCAACTGATCCCCTGGGAACGCGCGCGCAAACTGCGCCTCGACACCTGGACCGTGGCGCGCAAAAGCCACGCCACCCACGCCTATGCCAGCCAGCTCAAGGGCGAACCGGCGATCGGCATTGCGCCGATGCTGCCGCCGGTGCTTCTCGAAAGAATGCGTTTGCCCTACGAAATCGTCTTCGTCTGACGCCGTTTCGGGTGGGAGCGAGCCTGCTCGCGAAAGCGGTGGTTCTACCAACTCATGTATTGGATCTGCCGACGCCTTCGCGAGCAGGCTCGCTCCCACAGGAATCGGGTTGTCATCAGCCATGATTTGCAAGGAACTGCCGCCCCTCGCCATCAGTCGCATGAATAAGCGGCCCGCAATCCAGAGGAGTAACCGTGTCCAGCGATCCCAAGCGTCATGTTGTCGACGCGCCCGTCATTCATCGTCTCCGGGTGTTGACGGTCAACACCCACAAAGGCTTCACCGCGCTCAACCGGCGCTTCATCCTGCCGGAACTGCGTGAAGCGGTGCGCAGCACCTCGGCCGACCTGGTGTTTCTCCAGGAAGTGGTGGGTGAACACGAGCGACATTCGAATCGTTACAACGAATGGCCGCAAACCTCGCAATACGAATTTCTCGCCGACAGCATGTGGAGCGACTTCGCCTACGGACGTAACGCCGTTTACCCCGACGGTCACCACGGCAATGCGCTGCTGTCGAAATACCCGATTCGTGAATACCGCAACCTCGACGTCTCGATCACCGGCCCCGAACGCCGTGGTCTGCTGCACTGTGTGCTGGACGTGCCGGGGCATGCCGAAGTGCATGCGATCTGCGTGCATTTGAGTCTGCTCGAAAGCCATCGGCAATTGCAGCTACAGCTGCTCTGCCAGTTGCTCGAATCCCTGCCCGACGACGCCCCGGTGATTATCGCTGGCGATTTCAATGACTGGCAGTTGCAGGGCAATGTCGCCCTCGCCCGGCGCGACTATTTGCACGAAGCCTTCGAGCGTCACCACGGGCGGCCGGCCAAGACTTACCCGGCGCGTTTTCCGTTACTGCGACTGGACCGGATCTACCTGCGCAATGCCAGCAGCCATGACCCGCAGATCCTCGGCAACAAGCCGTGGACACATCTGTCGGATCATCTGCCACTGGCCGTCGAAGTGCACCTGTAGCCGCAATAGTGACAGTAATGCAGGACGCGATGGATCAACTCATTCGGCGGTTCAACGTTACCGACAGACCATCTGTCGGTAACTGAACGCCTCTGAGTCGGGGCTTTCGCTGCGTTTATCCATGCAAACAACCACTTAGTTATGTGCAGAAAAACAAACGCTTGCAAAGCCTGTTTTGCTACTACCGCTCATCGTTCAATTTCTTGACGGGCACGCTCGACTCTTCTTATCTCTACCTTACTACCCCCGGAATCACCTACCCGGGACGAGCCTTCGGACACTCGCGAAATCGAGCGGTTACGGTTCGCCCCGCTCCATTCGGTCGCCCCTCGTTCGGGGTAGGAGAGACGCCACATAGAGAGAATGCATGCGCCTGCAAGGTAGACCTCCATGAAAATTTCCATCACCCCACACGAGATCAAAATCACTTTCTGCACAGTGTCGAGTTCTATCTTGCTGTGCTCATCCATGGAGGCGCAGGCCGGTCCTGCGGCGGATGAAACCACCCCGTGGTATCGCGCGGATGTGCCGGTCATGACACTGCCCGTCACCGTCATTACCCCCGGCCCGCAACGCTTGAGCCCTCGCCCGGACTTGCAGGGGGCGAACCTGATCACTGAAGACCTCGCCCCGTCAGCCTGGGATGAGTTGTACGGCAGAAGTGCGCGTCAGGCACAAACCGATGTGCTGTCGTCGGGTTACGCAACACCCGGCAGCGGCGACTTCAAAGGGCCAGCCGTACTGACTCTGCAAAGTGGCAGCCATACCCAGACCATCGGCCTGATCGGCGGCGTCAACCAGATTCAAGCCAATGGCAACGGCGTGCTCACCAGTCGCGCTTTGGCCGATCCGAACAGTGACACCCTCAATCTGCAAGGCCAGAGCCTCGGTGCCTACTACAGCCTCAGCGGTGGCCAAGGCTGGCACGTTGATCTGTCGGCCAGCGGTGGTCGGGTCAGTGGTTTCAGTCGCAACGGCCAAGGCGCCCGCCAAGCCACCGAAGGCAGTGCCATGACCTTCTCGGTCGAAGGCGGCTTCCCGATTGGCCTGAGTGAAAACTGGGTGGTCGAACCGCAGGCGCAATTGATCAATCAGCGCATCACCCTCGACACGCCCTACGCCGGTTCGGGCAATGCCTCTTCCTCCGATCTGACGGCGTGGAGCGGCCGCGTCGGTGCACGTTTGAAAGGCAGTTACGATTTGAATGGCTTGCCGGTCGAACCCTATGTGCGCACCAACCTGTGGCACACCGTTTACACCGGCAATACCGTGACACTGGATCAGGTCGACAAGATCAGCAGCAGCCGCAAGTCATCCACCGTCGAGTTGGGATTGGGCCTGGTGGCACGGGTGACGCCGGCGGTGAGTCTGTATGTCAGTGCCGATTACAGCAGTGATGTCGATGACAATGATTTGAACGGGATCATTGGCAGCCTTGGGGTGC
Source organism: Pseudomonas sp. CH61 (assembly GCF_059429415.1). Taxonomy (NCBI): domain Bacteria; kingdom Pseudomonadati; phylum Pseudomonadota; class Gammaproteobacteria; order Pseudomonadales; family Pseudomonadaceae; genus Pseudomonas; species Pseudomonas sp. CH61. The sequence continues at coordinate 2,698,808 of NZ_CM182098.1, forward strand.
GGATGCGTTGGTAGCGTTTGGCTTGGCGGCGATAGTGTTTGTGCTGACGCCATCGCGAGCAGGCTCACTCCTACAAGGGGAACGCATTCCAAATGTAGGAGTGAGCCTGCTCGCGATGGCAGCAACTCGGTACTGGATCAGCCTTCCGGTTTAAGGATCAACACCGCCAACGGCGGCAGGTTCAGCTCCAGCGACAACGACTGGCCATGGCTCGGCACTTCCTCGGTAAACGCCCCGCCGCCATTGCCGTAATTGGAACCGGCATAGGTGTCGGCATCGCTGTTGAGCAATTCAGTCCAGCGCCCGGCAAACGGCACACCGACGCGATAAGCCTGACGCGGCACCGGCGTGAAGTTGGCCACCACCAGCACCGGTTTGCCGTCCTTGCTCCAACGCAGCCAGGCATAAACGCTGTTGATCGCATCGTCGCCGATCAACCACTGGAAACCCTGCGGCGCGTCGTCCTGATCGTGCAGCGCCGGTTCTTCGCGATACAACCGATTGAGGTCGCCGACCAGTTTCTGCACGCCTTTGTGCTCGGAGTATTGCAGCAGATACCAATCCAGCTGTTGATCGTGATTCCACTCGCGCCACTGGCCAAACTCGCAGCCCATGAACAACAGTTTTTTGCCCGGATGCGTCCACATGAAACTCAGATAGGCGCGCAAGTTGGCGAATTTCTGCCAGCGATCGCCGGGCATCTTGTCGATCAGCGAGTGCTTGCCGTGCACCACTTCGTCGTGGGAGATCGGCAGGATGAAACGCTCGGACCAGGCGTAGACCAGGCCAAAACTCAACTCGTTGTGATGATGCGCGCGGTACACCGGGTCCTGCTGGATGTAATGCAGCGAATCGTGCATCCAGCCCATGTTCCATTTGTAGGCGAAACCCAGACCGCCCTGCTGCGTACTTTGGCTGACACCCGGCCACGCGGTGGATTCTTCAGCGATGACCAGCGCACCCGGCGCTTCCAGTTCAACCACGTCGTTCAAGTGCCGGAGGAAGTCGATGGCTTCCAGATTCTCCCGTCCGCCATGACGGTTCGGTACCCATTCCCCGGCCTTGCGCGAATAGTCGCGATAGAGCATCGAAGCCACCGCATCGACGCGCAAACCGTCGACATGGAAATGCTTCAACCAGTGCAACCCGGAAGCCAGCATGTAGCCATGCACCTCGGTGCGCCCGAGGTTGTAGATCAGCGTGTCCCAGTCCTGGTGGAAGCCTTCCAGCGGGTTGCCGTATTCGTACAGTGCGGTGCCGTCGAATTGCGCCAGACCGTGGGTATCGGTGGGGAAATGCGCCGGCACCCAGTCGAGAATCACGCCGATCTCGGCCCGGTGGCAGGCGTCGACAAATTCGGCAAACTGCGCCGGCGAGCCATAGCGCGCGCTCGGTGCAAATTGCGACAGCAACTGATAACCCCATGAACCACCAAACGGGTGTTCCATGATCGGCATCAGTTCGATGTGGGTGAAACCCAGTTCTTTCACATACGGAATCAGCCGCTCGGCCAGTTCCGGCCAGGTGTACTGGCGCGCCACTTCGCCGAGATCATCCAGCTCGCATTGCCAGGAACCTGCGTGCAGTTCGTAGATCGACAGCGGCGCCGAATGCTTGTGACGGTCACGGCGGCTGCTCATCCAGTCCTGATCCTGCCAGTCGATTTGCAACGGCTCAGCGACTTTCGACGCGGTGTCCGGCGGCAGGCTGGTAGCCAGCGCCATCGGGTCGGCCTTGAGCGGCAGAATCCCGTGGGCACCGAGAATCTCGTATTTGTACAACTCCCCCGCTTGCAAGCGCGGAATGAACAACTCCCAGACCCCGGACGGATGACGCAAACGCATTGGATGCCGGCGACCGTCCCAGACGTTGAAATCCCCCACCACTGACACGCGTCGGGCATTCGGCGCCCACACGGCGAAACGCACGCCGTCGACGCCATCCACGGTTTTCAGTTGGGCGCCGAGGCACGCACTGAGGTCGCGGTGATTGCCCTCGGCGAACAGATACAAATCCATTTCACCGAGCAGTTGACCGAAGCTATACGGGTCTTCGGCGACTTGCTCGCCGCCGGCCCAGCGCGTGCGCAACTGGTACGGCCGCGCCTGATCGAAATGGCCGACAAACAGCCCCGGTGTTTCGGTCTGTTCCAGTGGACCGCGTTCTTCGCCGCTGTCCTTGTCCAGCACCACGACACTCAACGCACCGGGTAGATAGGCGCGAATGAACTGCCCGCCAGCGCCATCGCCGTGCGGGCCAAGAATGGAAAAAGGGTCGTGATGTTCAGCGCGGACCAAGGCATCGATATCTTTCGCCGAGGGCAGCAGTGCTTCTTTGACCTGACCCTGTTCCTTGTTTGAGAAACTCATGACTACTCTCCACCAAGATCGGAAAAGGGTTTAAGCCCCGTCAATAACCCGTACAAACCGTGCAACGGCACGGGCAGCCACGTGGGGCGATTTTCGGCTTCATAGGCCACTTCATAGGCCGCCTTCTCCAGGCCGAACAGCGCCAGTGCTGCGTCGGCACCTTCAGGATCTTGCCAAGCATGATCAAGACTAGCTGCCGCACGGCGATATGCCTGAACAAATGCCTCACGGGCCTCACGCAGATAACGCTCGGCGACCAGACGCCGCGCGGTTTCAGACTCAGCGCTGTGGTCAACGTTGTGAACGTTGATGGTCATCGCTGCCGCATAATCGAACGAGCGCAGCACCCCGCTGACGTCTTTGTACGGGCTGTGTTTGCCACGCCGCTCACTCAATGGCCGCGCCGGTTCGCCCTCGAAGTCGATCAGATAGGCATCGCCCTTGATCACCAGCACCTGGCCCAAATGCAGATCGCCATGGACGCGAATGCGCAAACCGCCGACGGCTTTCTTCGCCAGCTCCTGCACATGGGCGAGGATGGTTTTCTTCTCGTCGACCAGACGTTTGACCAGTTTCTGATCCGCTGCGCTGAGTTCGCCCTGATGCTGCTTGAGCAGTTTCAAGGCGTGCTCGACCTGGGCCACAACATCCTTGCCCGTCGCCTGCATGTCCTTGGCCGTCGACACCTGCGGCGCGAAGTCGGCATTGTCGGTTTTCGCGGCGAGCACCTTGTGCATCTCACCCAGACGCTGACCGAGCATGCCGGCAAAATCCTTCAGCTCACCGAGGGCGTTGTAATGCTGTTCCTGCTCGGACATGGCGTCGGCCAGTTCATCGCGCAGCGCCCGTTCGAGGTTGTTCTGCGTCCATTCCCACGCATCGCCCTGATTGCTCAAGTAACCCTGAGCGATCATCAGCAGATTGTCTTCGCCCTTGCCATCGCGGCGGATTACCGAGCCGAGCAGCGGAGAGATATTGGCAAATCCGGCCTCGGTCAGGTAAGCGCTCATCTCCAGTTCCGGGTGTACGCCAGAAGCGACTTTACGTATCAGCTTGAGCACCAGGCTGTTGCCGATCACCACCGAACTGTTCGATTGCTCAGCGGACAGATAACGCACTTCCGATTCGGCACCGAGGCCGAGTTTTTCCAGATGTGGGGTCGGCGCAAAGCGGATTTCACCCTCGGCCGACTCCAGCACCGTGTTGTTCTGCATGCCTTGCAGCACTGCGCGAACAAACGCTTCAAGGCTGAACGCGTCGGTGATCAGGCCGACCTGTCGCACTCGTCTTACACGGGACAGAGCCAATTGCTGCGGCAACGCCGGGCCAACCTGATCTTCGGCAATAAAGCCGAAAGGCAGTTGATAGCGACTGGTCTGCCCAGCGCTGGTGACTTCGATTTCGCTGAGCAGCACCGGATGCTGCGCATCGCCGAAGCGCACGCCATAGGCCAGATGCACCTTGTCGATGGCTGCATCCTTGCCGGCAAACCAGCGGCGATTCTGCAGCCAGCTCGGCAGAATGCTCTGCTCCAGCGTCGTGCGGGACGGCGCTTCGAGCAGTTCTTCCATGCGTTTCTTCAACACCAGCGTGGTGAAGTCCGGCAGGCTCTGCGCCGGTTCCACGTGCCAGCTCGGCATCTGGTTTTCCGCGGCCAGCGCAAACCAGTAGAAACCGTACGGCGCCAGGGTCAGGAGGAAATTCAACTGACCAATCGGCGGGAACGCATTACCGCCAAGCATTTCCACCGGCACCATGCCGACGTAGGCCGACAGGTCCAGTTCCACCGCTTGCGCACTGCGCGAGACGTTGGCCACGCACAGAATGATTTCGTGTTTGCCGTCGACATCGGTGAATTCGCGGGTGTAAGCCAGCACGCGACGGTTGTTCGGCGAGAGCATTTTCAAGGTGCCACGGCCAAAAGCCTTGGATTGTTTGCGCACCGCCAACAGACGGCGCGTCCAGTTCAACAGCGAATGCGGATCGCCGGACTGGGTTTCGACGTTGACCGACAGATAGCCGTACTGCGGGTCCATGATCGGCGGCAGTACCAGACTCGCCGGGTCGGCGCGGGAAAAGCCGCCGTTGCGGTCGATCGACCATTGCATCGGCGTACGCACGCCATCGCGGTCGCCAAGATAAATGTTGTCGCCCATGCCGATTTCATCGCCGTAATACAACGTCGGCGTGCCGGGCATCGACAGCAGCAGGCTGTTGAGCAATTCGATGCGGCGGCGGTCGCGCTCCATCAATGGCGCCAGACGCCGACGAATACCGAGGTTGATCCGCGCACGGCGGTCAGCGGCGTAGTAATTCCACAGGTAGTCACGTTCCTTGTCGGTGACCATCTCCAGCGTCAGTTCATCGTGGTTGCGCAGGAAAATCGCCCACTGGCAGTTGGCAGGAATTTCCGGGGTCTGGCGCAAAATGTCGGTGATCGGGAAGCGATCTTCCTGGGCCAGCGCCATGTACATGCGCGGCATCAGCGGAAAGTGAAAGGCCATGTGGCATTCATCACCGTTAAGGCCCGCGGCATCGGTATCACCGAAGTACAGCTGGGTGTCTTCCGGCCATTGGTTGGCCTCGGCGAGCAGCATGCGATCGGGGTAATTGGCGTCGATTTCCGCACGGATCTGCTTGAGAACGTCGTGGGTCTCGGGCAGGTTTTCGTTGTTGGTGCCGTCGCGCTCGATCAGGTAAGGAATGGCGTCGAGGCGCAGACCATCGATGCCCATGTCCAGCCAGTAGCGCATCACCGAGAGCACGGCTTTCATCACTTGCGGATTGTCGAAATTCAGGTCCGGCTGGTGCGAATAGAAGCGGTGCCAGAAATACTGGCCGGCGACCGGGTCCCAGGTCCAGTTGGATTTTTCCGTGTCGAGAAAAATGATCCGCGTACCGTCGTATTTCTGATCGTCATCCGACCACACATAGAAGTCCCGCGCCGCCGAGCCGGGCTTGGCCTTGCGCGCCCGCTGGAACCAAGGGTGCTGGTCCGAGGTGTGATTGATGACCAGCTCGGTGATCACTCGCAAACCGCGTTTGTGCGCCTCGGCGATAAAGCGCTTGGCGTCGGCCATGGTCCCGTAATCGCTGTGCACGCCACGGTATTCGGCGATGTCGTAGCCGTCGTCGCGACGTGGCGAGGGATAGAACGGCAACAGCCAGATAGTGTTGACGCCGAGGTCGGCGATGTAATCGAGTTTGGCGATCAGGCCAGGAAAGTCGCCGATCCCGTCGTTGTTGGAGTCGAAAAACGATTTGACGTGAACTTGATAGATCACCGCGTCCTTGTACCAGAGCGGGTCTTTGATGAAGGTGGCTGCCTTGGGTTTCTTCGCCATGTGAAACTCCTGCTGAATGCTTTAAAAGCGCCCCACGATGATCGTTCCCACGCTCTGCGTGGGAATGCCGCCATGGACGCTCTGCGTCAGTTTCTGGGACGCGGAGCGTCCCGGGATGCATTCCCACGCAGAGCGTGGGAACGATCATTACGTAGCGGTGATTCGCCAGATGCCAAACGGCTGGTACGCCGGGTCCAGGCGCATGAACTGGTATTTGCCGTGCCAGTCCCAGCGATGCCCGTTCATCAAGTCTTCGCCGTGGGTCGTCGCATCGTCGGGCAGGCCCATTTCCCACAGCGGCAGTTCGAAATTCGCCTCCTGCACGTTATGCGGATCGAGGCTGACCGCGACCAGAATGAAGTTGCTGCCGTCAAAACTGCGCTTGCCGAAATACAGAATATTGTCGTTCCACGCGTTATAGATCTTCAGGCCCAGGTGCGTGTGCAGCGCCGGGTTCTGCCGACGAATGCGGTTGAGCTGGGCGATCTCGGCAATGATGTTGCCGGGCGCGGTGAAGTCGCGGACGCGGATCTCGTACTTCTCCGAGTCGAGGTATTCCTCTTTGCCCGGCACCGGCGCCGACTCGCACAGCTCGAACCCCGAATACATGCCCCACAGGCCCGAGCCCATGGTCGCCAGCGCCGCGCGAATCAGAAACCCCGGGCGCCCGGATTCATGCAGGAACGCCGGGTTGATGTCGGGCGTATTGACGAAGAAGTTCGGCCGGTAGCATTCGCGCCACGGCGACTCATTCAGTTCGGCGAAATACGTCGCCAGCTCAGCCTTGCTGTTGCGCCAAGTGAAATAGGTGTAGCTCTGCGTGTAGCCGACCTTGCCCAGCCGCGCCATCATCGCCGGCGTGGTAAAGGCTTCGGCGAGGAAGATCACTTCCGGGTACAGCGCCCGCACATCGGCGATCAGCCATTGCCAGAACGGCAGCGGTTTGGTGTGTGGATTGTCGACGCGGAAGATTTTCACGCCCTCCTCGACCCAGCCAATGACGATGTCACGCAGCTCAATCCAAAGGCTCGGAATCGCGTCCGGCGCATAGAAGTCGACGTTGACGATGTCCTGATATTTCTTCGGTGGGTTTTCGGCGTATTTGATCGTGCCGTCCGGGCGCCAGTTGAACCAGCCCGGATGCTGTTTGAGCCACGGGTGATCCTGGGAACACTGAATGGCGAAATCGAGAGCGATTTCCAGGCCGTGATCGGCAGCAGCGGCGACCAATCGGCGGAAGTCTTCGCGGGTGCCGAGTTGCGAGTGAATCGCCTCGTGCCCGCCCTCCTCGCTGCCAATCGCATAAGGGCTGCCGGGGTCATCCGGACCGGCACTCAGGGAGTTATTGCGGCCCTTGCGATGGGCGCGACCGATCGGGTGGATCGGCGTGAAGTACAGCACGTCGAAACCCATGTCTTGAATCATCGGCAAGCGCGCGTGCACGTCATTGAAGGTGCCGTGACGGTGTGGATCGTCGGTGATCGAACGTGGAAACAATTCATACCAACTGGCGAACTCGGCCAGTTCGCGTTCGACGTCCATGGGGAATTCAGGACTGACGCTCAAGTAGGCGCGGTGATCGGCCTCAGCCATCAATTGCGCACTGCGCGAGTGCAGAAACAGCGCGACCTGCTCGGTTTCGAGCAACCCGGACAATTCGTGGTGCAACGCGGCGAGCTGTTCGCTGAGCTGCCCTTCGCTGCGTTCGGCGGCCTGTTGCACCATGCTCCGGCCTTCCTGCAATTCCAGCGAAACCGGAACAGCAGCGGTGTGTTTCTTCTCCAGTTCATACTGAAAACTGGCGAATTGATCGATCCACGCTTCGATGCAATACAGGAAGCGCCCCTGCTGCTCAGGGCGAAACTGGCCTTGCCAGCCATTGTTGCCCTGATCGGTCATGACCTCGCTTTGCCAGGTTTCTTCGCCTTCCTCACGCCAGCGGATGCGCACGGCGAGTTTGTCGTGACCGTCAGCAAACACTTTGCTGGTAACCACCACTTCACGGCCGGCAATCGACTTCACGGCGAACTGTCCGCCATCGAGCGTCGGCATGGTGTTTTCAATGACAATGCGCGGCAGCAGCAAGGCCTGCGACAGCGGCATGTGCGGGTTGTAGCTTTGCTCAGAGGGTTTTTCAGCAGTCATTGAGCATCTCTCCTTAACGCCCCAAGGACGCTCTTGTGCCGGATCAGTGTTCACAACGAAGCACCTGCCCCGAAATGAACTCACTTAGGTTCCGAGCGACCGGCGCCGGGAAAAGTTCAGATGAAATTACCGTGTCAGAAAAGCGGATCGAATTGCGCGCAGGGTGGTCAATCCACTTAAGCACTTCTTACGCCATGTGCCACACGGAGGTCATCAGATGAACATCCCGATCCCGGCCGAAACGCCTGATCCGAACATCGACAAACCCACCCTGCCCGAGACTGAGCCGCAACCGATCCCCGAGCAGGAACCGCCCGGCACCACACCACCGCCTAAAGAGGAACCGCCGAGCACCATGCCCCCGGTCATCGTCTAACTGATCGTTCCCACGCTCTGCGTGGGAATGCAGCCCGGGACGCTCCGCGTCCCAAAGCGGACGCGGAGCGTCCATTGAGGCATTCCCACGCAGAGCGTGGGAACGATCAACGTGGCAACGATCAGTCAGTGGTCATCAGTCTTCTCCTCTTCTTTTTCGAAGAGCTTCACGATCCGCGGCATCACGCTGAAAATCCCCAGCGCGAGAAAGGTACTGAGCAGCGCCGTGGCTTCCCTGCCAAGGCCGGCCGCGACACCAATGGCCGCGGTCATCCACAGCCCGGCCGCCGTGGTCAGGCCTTTTACGTGGCCTTCATCGCCCTCCTTGTTTTTCAGGATTGTGCCGGCACCAAGAAAGCCGATCCCGGCAATCACCCCTTGCACTACCCGGCTCATCGCGTCGGATTCCGCGCCTGACGTCTGCGGCACCAGCACAAACAGCGCCGCCCCCAGCGCCACCAACATATGCGTGCGCACCCCGGCAGCCTTGCCTTTGTGCTCGCGTTCGAACCCGAGAATGCCGCCCAGAATCGCCGCCATCAGTAGGCGCACGGTAATCCGCGTCAATTGCGAAGCATCGCCGACGTCGGCGAACTCCGCTTGCAGGGTTTCCCACACTTCATGCCACCACGCGTTCATCGTGCAGTCCTTGTTATTGGGTCTATAGAGGATGGACAGCAGCGACCATTAATCAGTTGCGCAGAACGATCCGCGCAGCGTGCGCCCTAATCTTGTAGACCTCCCTGAAAAAAGGACTGCCCCTATGCCTCTTCGAGTCGATGAATCCAACCCCGAGCAAAAAGTGTGTTTTTTCACCGTCGAACATGGCGAGGAAATTCGCATTTGCGACACCCTGGAAGTCATGACGGATAGCGAAAAATCCATGTCATTCGTGGAAATAGAAGGCCGCCGCGTTCACATCAGCGAAAAGGAAGCCGATGCACTGACCGTTGCAGGTGCCAAGGATGGTAGGAAACACCTGAAAGCCGACGAGAGTGATTCGGTGATTTGACTGACCTTGATCAACACCACGCGCAAACGTCTGCGATAGGCGTTTGCGCCTTTACCTACGGGTTGCTTCAAGTTGTCGCAGGCATTGCGCAAAATCACATCTGATCCGCTTTTTATTGAAATACCTGAGTCTGTTATGCAAACAGATCGGCGCTCATAGTGCTCTGGCCTGATGGAGGCTGATGAGCGAATAACCATGAGCGAACAAATCCCCGTCCGAACCGTAGAAGCATCTCCAACTATCAAAAGTGTGCCCGCACGCCCAATGAAGGCGACGGCCAAGTCCAGCGACAACCAGATCCACACCCGCAGCTTCACCGGCCTGTTCCGTACCCTGCGCATGAGCGGCGCGGGTTTTCTGTTCGTGTTGTTTTTCGGCACGGTGTGGCTCAACTGGGGCGGACGTCAGGCGGTGCTCTGGGATCTTTCCGAAAGCAAATTTCACATCTTCGGCGCGACGTTCTGGCCACAGGATTTCATTCTGCTTTCGGCGCTGCTGATCATCGCCGCGTTCGGCCTGTTCGCCATCACCGTGTTTGCCGGCCGGGTCTGGTGCGGCTACACCTGCCCGCAGAGTTCGTGGACATGGATCTTCATGTGGTGCGAGAAGATCACCGAAGGCGAGCGCAACCAGCGGATCAAACTGCAAGCCGCGCCGTGGGGATTGAACAAACTCGCCCGACGCGCCGCCAAGCACACCTTGTGGCTGGCGATCAGCGTGCTGACCGGCCTGACTTTCGTTGGTTATTTCACGCCGATCCGGCCATTGGCCGAAGAACTGCTGACCCTGCAAATCGGCGGTGTCAGTCTGTTCTGGGTGCTGTTCTTCACTGCCGCCACTTACATCAATGCCGGTTGGCTGCGTGAGGCGGTGTGCATGCACATGTGCCCGTATGCGCGGTTCCAGAGCGTGATGTTCGACAAGGACACCCTGGCGATTTCCTACGATGTGGCCCGTGGCGAGAACCGTGGCCCGCGCAAACGCGACGTGAAACCGCTCGAGGCTGGCCTCGGTGATTGCATCGACTGTCAGTTGTGCGTGCAGGTCTGCCCGACCGGCATCGACATCCGCGATGGCTTGCAGATGGAGTGCATCGGTTGTGCCGCGTGTATCGACGCCTGCGATTCGATCATGGACAAAATGAACTACCCGCGCGGTTTGATCCGCTACAGTTCCGAGCGCGAATTGCAGGGCGGCAAGACCCACCTGCTGCGTCCGCGTTTGATCGGCTACAGCGTGGTGCTGGTGGCGATGATTGGCGCGCTGGCATGGGCGCTGGTCGAGCGGCCGATGGTCTCGCTGGACGTGACCAAGGATCGCGGCTTGTTCCGTGAAAACGGTCAGGGCCAGATCGAAAACATCTATAGCCTTAAAGTCATCAACAAGACCCAGCAACGCCAGGACTACAACCTGACACTGGTCGAGGGCGATGGCTTCCAGTTGCAAGGCAAGACCGAGCTGAGCCTGGCCCCGGGTGAGATTGTCGATGTGCCGGTGTCGGTGGCGATGACCACAGAGCGCCCGGCCAGCAGCTCGCAGACCTTGAGCTTCAAGATTGCCGACAGCGATGAGCCTGAGGTTTACAGCGTGGCGAAGAGCAGGTTTGTTGCGCCGATGAATCGTTGAGCCGTTAGAATCTTTTCCCCTCACCCCAGCCCTCTCCCGGGGGTAGAGGGGGCCGACCGAGGTGTCTGTCGCTATACATCGACCTGACAGACCGAGTCGATTATGGATTCACCAAAACACTTTCAGGCCGAGTCGATTATGGATTCACCAAAACACTTTCAGGCCGAGTCGATTATGGATTCGGCAAAGCACTATCAGGTCGAGTCGATTATGGATTCGGCGAAGCACTTTCAGGTCGAGTCGATTATGGATTCGGCGAAGCACTTTCAGGTCGGTGTATTTAGCAAGCATCCCCCAATCAGTCCCCTCTCCCTCTGGGAGAGGGTTAGGGTGAGGGGTAGTTCTCCTGACACACCTCATCATCAACCAGCACCAAGGCTCCTCGATGAAACGCTACGAAAAATTCGCCGACGACATCGCTGAACTGATCCGCTCCGGCGTCCTTGGCCCCGGCCAGCGCGTGCCTTCGGTGCGTTACGCCAGCCAGACCTACGGGGTCAGCCCGTCCACGGTGTTCCAGGCCTATTACCTGCTCGAACGCCGCGGCCTCATCCGCGCGCGGCCGCGCTCCGGCTACTTCGTCAACACCCATGCGCCGAGCCCGTTTTCCGAACCGGTGATCAGCAGCCACGTCAACGACTCGACCGAAGTCGACGTCAGCGAACTGGTGTTCTCGGTCCTGGATTCGATCAAAGACCCGAGCACCATCCCCTTCGGCTCGGCATTCCCCAGCCCGACGCTGTTCCCGCTGCAGCGCCTGTCGCGCTCGCTGGCCAGCGCTGCCCGCGAGATGGACCCGCGCATGGTCGTCACCGACATGTCGCCGGGCAATCCGCAACTGCGCCGGCAAATCGCTCTGCGCTACATGGTCGGCGGCCTGATGCTGCCGATGGAAGAATTGCTGATCACCAACGGCGCCCTCGAAGCGCTGAACCTGTGCCTGCAAGCCGTGACCGAACCCGGCGATCTGGTGGCCATCGAAGCCCCGGCGTTCTACGCCAGCCTGCAAGTACTGGAACGGCTGAAACTCAAAGCCGTGGAAATCCCCGTGCACCCGCGCGACGGCATCGACCTCGGCGTCCTCGCGCAAACCCTCGAACGTCACCCGATCAAAGCCTGTTGGTGCATGACCAGTTTCCAGAACCCGATGGGCGCCACCATGCCCGAGGCGAAGAAACAGGAACTGGTCGAACTGCTGCGTCGCCATCAGGTGCCGCTTATCGAAGATGACGTCTACGCCGAACTCTATTACGGCCAACAGGCACCGAAACCGGCCAAGGCCTTCGACACCGAAGGTCTGGTGATGCACTGCGGCTCGTTCGCCAAGAGCCTGGCCCCCGGTTACCGAATCGGCTGGGTCGCCGCCGGGCGCTATGCGCAGAAAATCGAACGACTGAAACTGATGACCTCACTGTGCGCCTCGATGCCGGCGCAAGCAGCGATTGCCGATTATCTGCAACACGGCGGCTACGATCGACATCTGCGCAAACTGCGCTACGCACTGGAAGAACAGCAGAGCGCGATGTTAGCGGCCATCGCCCGTTACTTCCCGGCGCAGACGCGGGTCAGCCAACCGGCCGGTGGCTACTTCTTGTGGCTGGAACTGCCACCGCAGATGGATTCGCTGAAGTTGTTTCAGATGGCACTGGCGCAAGGCATCAGCATCGCCCCGGGGCCGATTTTCTCGCCGACACAGCGGTTCAGGAATTGTATTCGGTTGAACTATGGCAGCCCTTGGACTGAGGATTCGGAAAAGGCCATGGAGACGTTGGGGCGGATTGTGCGGTCGTTCTGACAGTCCTGTGTTGTCTGGACTATTGCTTTCGCGAGCAGGCTCGCTCCCACCCTGGATTTGTGCAGGACACAGAACCAATGTGGGAGCGAGCCTGCTCGCGAAGAGGACCGACCTGACAGCGAAATGTTCAGGACTTAACGTCCACCACCCAAATCAACAAACGTCCCCGTCGCATAAGAAGCCTTGTCCGACAACAACCAGACAATCGCCTCCGCCACCTCATCCGGCCGCCCGCCACGGGCCATTGGAATTGCCGACTCCAGCTTGCTGACCCGATCCGGATCGCCGCTCAAGGCATGGAAATCGGTATAGATGTAACCCGGGCGCACCGCGTTGACCCGAATCCCTTCGCCGGCCACTTCCTTGGACAAACCGATGGTGAAGGTATCGAGTGCGCCTTTGGAGGCGGCGTAATCAACGTATTCGTTTGGCGAACCAAGACGCGAGGCCACCGACGACACATTGACGATGCTGCCGCCCTGCCCGCCGTGCTTGGGCGACATGCGCAGGATCGCGTGCTTGGCGCAGAGGATCGGCGCCAGGACATTGGTTTTCATGATCTTGAGAATGCGGAATTCGGACATTTCGTCGACTCGCGACTTTTGCCCGACGGTGCCAGCGTTGTTCACCAAAGCGGTGACGCGGCCCAGTTCGCTGTCGACGCGATGGAACAGCGCGATGACTTCGTCTTCGATGCTGACGTCGGCGCGCACGGCGATGGCTTGTGCGCCCAATGCGCGGACTTGCTCCAGCACGCTTTGCGCGGCTTGTTCATCCGACTGATAGTTGATGCAGATCCGATAGCCTTGCTCGGCAGCCAACAACGCCGTAGCGGCGCCAATCCCGCGCCCGCCACCGGTGATCACAATGACTTTATCCATGCTGGCCTTTCCCCCAAATGCACACGTAACAGTCGGGGGGAAGAATAACCGCCATTGGCGGGTTTTGCATGAGGTCTGTTGTGTCGGGCCGGACGCCTTCGCGAGCAGGTCGAATCGTCGCACCGTCGCTCCCACAGGGGTACGCATTCCAAATGTGGGAGCGAGCCTGCTCGCGAAGAACGATAACGCGGTCGATCAGACCGCCGCTAACTGCTCACCCCGCGCAATATCCTGCATGAATTTGTCCGCTGGCATCGGATGCCCCAACAGATAGCCCTGCAACGAATCACAACCCAACTGCGTCAGAAATTCCTGCTGCACACCGGTTTCCACGCCTTCAGCGACAATGCGCAAACCGAGCGCCTGCCCCAACGCGACAATCGCCGAGACAATCGCCGCGTCGTCACTGTCATGTTCCAGATCGCGCACAAAGCCACGGTCAATCTTCAGCTCGTTGGCCGGCAAGCGCTTGAGGTACATCAGGCTGGAATAACCGGTGCCGAAGTCATCGATCGACAGATCGACGCCCATGTCCGACAACTCCTGCAATACCGTCATGCTCGCATCGGCATCGCTCATCGCCGTGGTTTCGGTGATTTCCAGGGTCAGGCTGTTGGCCGGCAAGTGGTGCGTGGCCAGCGCCTTGGCCACGCTGCGGACCAGCCCGGTGTGGCAGAACTGCAACGCCGACAGGTTCACCGCAATGCGCCAATCGGTATAACCGAGCACGTACCATTCGCGCATCTGCCGGCAGGCTTCATTGAGCACCCATTCACCGATCGGAATGATCAGCCCGGATTTCTCCGCCAGTTCGATGAACTTGTCCGGCATCAGCATGCCGTGAATCGGGTGCTGCCAGCGCAACAGCGCTTCAGCGCCGACCGGTCGGCCATTGGCGGCGTCGAACTTCGGCTGGTAATACAGACTGAACTGGCTGTGCTCCAGCGCCGCACGCAGGTCTTGCAACAATTGCAATTGCTTGCGCGCGTTGTTGTTCATCGACGCGTCGAAAAAGCTGTAACCGTTTTTGCCGCCGCCCTTGGCGTGGTACATCGCCGCGTCGGCGTTCATCAGCAACTCCTGCGCGTTCTGGCCATTGCCCGGATACAGGGCGATGCCAACGCTGGCGGAGATCTGCAAGTCATGCTCGGCAACACGGAACGATTGCGCGATCAGACCGACCTGACGTGCCGCCAGCCCCAAAGCGTCATTGGGTTCGGTCAGACGCACCAGCAACACGAATTCATCGCCACCGATGCGCGCCAGTGTGTCCGGGCCGCGCAAGTCTTCACGCAGACGCACCCCCACTTCGCGCAACAACTGGTCGCCCATATGGTGACCAAACGCATCGTTGACCGGTTTGAAGCCGTCCAGATCGATGAACATCAAGGCAAAACAGCCGCCCTGCTCGTGGACCTTCTTCATTGCCTGATTGATGCGGTCGTCCAGCAACATGCGGTTCGGCAGGCCGGTCAAGGTGTCGTGCAGGGCCAGTTGCGTGAGTTCGCGATTGGCCACGGTCAATGAGTGCGCCAGATCAGCGGTGCGCGCTTCGAGGCGCGCGTCGAGAATCGAGGTCAGCAAGGCAATCGACAGCACCGCCAACGTGGTGATCAACACCAGGCTGTCGAGGCCATTGCCCTTCAAGCCATTGACGGTGGCGCCACAGAAACTGCCATCAGGGAATTGCGCGGCGGCCATGCCGGTGTAATGCATGCCGACAATGGCGATGCCCATGATGATTGCTGCGCCGCCACGAATCAGCCGCACGTACGGCGAGTGCTGACGCAGGCGGAAGGCGATCCACAACGCCGCAGCCGACGCGCCGACGGCAATCAGCAACGAAGCGCCAAACAGCGTTGGATCGTAGTCGATCCCCGGTGTCATGCGCATCGCCGCCATGCCGGTGTAATGCATGGCACTGATCCCGGTGCCCATGATCAGCGCACCGAAGGCCAGTTGCAAAACCGGCAGTTTCGGCTGGCTGACCAGCCACAAGGCAAACCCGCAGGACAACACGGCAATCAACAGTGAGAGCGCGGTCAGGGTGATGTCGTAGCCGAGGTCGATCGGCAGTTTGAAGGCGAGCATGCCGATGAAGTGCATCGACCAAACGCCGATGCCCATGGCAAACGCACCGCCGGCCGTCCAGAAATGAACAGCTCGGCCCTTGGCCGTGGCAATGCGACCGGTGAGATCGAGGGCGGTGTACGAGGCTAGAATCGCCACGCACAACGAAATAAAAACCAGGGTGGAGGAATAACTACCGATGAGCATGGGATTTCTCGTGGCCACCCAACGCGGACTGCGTCCATTCTCGGTCGGGCAAATGCGGCGATTGTACTGATTGCACAGAAGAACGCACTGACAAAGTAAGCAAATGGCCATCAAGCCGATGAAACGCTCGTTTGATCGGCAGACGAGGCTCTGGCGCGGCGCTCACGGCTTTACCCGATCGTTCCCACGCTCTGCGTGGGAATGCCTCAGCGGACGCTCTGCGTTCGGCTCTGGATGGGACGCGGAGCGTCCCGGGCTGCATTCCCACGCGGAGCGTGGGAACGATCAGTGAAGCCAACCTTCAGCGGGTGTTATCGCTGACATCCAGTTGCCCATCCCAACCGCCGCCCAGCGCCGCAATCAGTTGCACGCTGGCGATCAAACGGCTTTGCAGAATGTTCAGCACGCTGCGCTCGTTGCTCAGCGCCGTGGCCTGCACCACCACGACGTCGATGTAAGCAATCAACCCGGCCTTGTACTGATTTTCCGTCAGGCGCAGGGAGTCGCGGGCGGCATCGAGGGCTTCCTGGCGCACCGCCGCTTCATCCTCGTAGACCTTGAGCTGCACCAGGTAGTTTTCCACCTCGCGGAAACCGTCGAGCACGGTCTGGCGGTACTTGGCCACGGTCTGGTCATATACCGCCTCGGTGCGGTCGACCTCTGCCGAACGAATGCCACCGTCGAACAGCGGCAACGCCAGTTTCGGCCCGACCGACCAGAAGCGGTTCGGCAGGCTGATCAGGTTCTGCGAAGTACTGCTGCTGTAGCCGCCGCTCAGACTCAAGCTCAGATCCGGGTAATACGCGGCTTTGGCCACGCCGATGTTGGCGTTGGCGGCAATCACCGAACGCTCCGCCGAGGCGATGTCCGGGCGCCGTTCCAGCAACTGCGAGGGCAAGCTCAACGGCACCTGCGGCAACTTCGGAATGGTCTGCACTTCAGCAATGTTGAAATCCGCCGGTGCTTGGCCGGTCAGCACGGCAATCGCATTTTCGAACTGCGCACGCTGCCAGATCAGGTCAACCAGATCGGCCTGGGTGCTTTTCAGTTGCGTCTGCGCCTGTGCTACCGCATCGCGCCCGGAAACGCCCGCGCGGTATTGGTTCTGGGTCATTTTCAGCGAGCGTTCGTAAGCAGCAACCGTGGCTTCGAGCAGACGTTTTTGCTGATCGATCACGCGCAATTGCAGGTAGTTCTGCACCAGCTCCGACTGCTGACTCAGGCGCATCGCCGCCAGATCGGCAAAACTGGCCTGGGCACTGGCCTCATCGGCTTCCAGTCCACGGCGCAACTTGCCCCACACATCGGCTTCCCAACTGACGCCCAGCTCAGCGTTGTAGGTGTCGCGGATACCGCTGGAGGAACTGCTCAGACTGGAACTGCTGCTGCCGGTGCCCTGGCTGGAGCGGGTTTTACCCAAGCTCAGATCGACACTCGGGTAAAACGCCCCGCGCGCGCTGCGCACCAACGCCTGCGCTTGTCGGTACTGGGCTTCCGACTGCGCGACGGTCTGGTTGGAATTGTTGAGTTTTTCGATCAAGCCGTTGAGCTGCTGATCGCCGTACAACTCCCACCACGCACCCCGGGCCAACGAATCACTCGGGTTGGCCTGAGTCCAGCCTTCGGCCTCCTTGTACTGGGCGATTTCCACGGTTTGCGGGCGCTGGTAGTCCGGGCCGACAGCGCAGGCACTGAGCATCGCCACGCACAGCGACAGGCTCAGCAGACGCGAGCCTCGTACAGTGGCCAGATTGATAAGCGAACGGTCAGTCATAGCGGAGTTTCCAGAGCGGCGTCAGTGCGCACGCCACGCCATTTGTTGAAACGATGGCGCAGCTTGTCGAGATAGAGGTAAACCACAGGCGTGGTGTAAAGCGTCAGCACCTGGCTGAAAATCAGCCCGCCGATGATGGTCAGGCCCAGCGGCTGGCGCATTTCCGCGCCTTCGGCTCGGCTCAGCAGCAACGGCAAGGCGCCGAGAATCGCCGCCAGGGTGGTCATCAGAATCGGTCGCAGGCGTTGCAGACAGGCGCTGCGAATCGACTCCAGCGGCGACAGTCCCTGATGCCGTTCCAGTTGCAGCGCGAGGTCGATCATCAGAATGGCGTTTTTCTTCACCACGCCAATCAGCAGAAACAACCCGAGCAACGAGATCAGGCTGAACTCGCCGCCCAGCGCATAGATCGATAGCAACGCACCGACACCGGCCGACGGCAGGGTCGACAGGATCGTCAGCGGATGGATGTAGCTTTCATACAGCACGCCCAACACCAGATACACCGCCAGCAGTGCGCCGAGAATCATGAACGGCTGGCTCTTCTGCGTCGCGGCAAAAGCGTCGGCGGTACCGGCCATTTTCGCGATGACATCTTCCGGCAGACCCAACTTGGCAATTGCCCGCTCGATCGCGGCACTGCCCTGCTCCACCGTCACGCCTTCGGCCATGTCGAAGGAAATGTCCTCCGAGGCGAACTGGCCTTCGTGGCTGACGCGGTCATCTTCCAGGCTGCTCTCATAATGAGCGATCGTCGACAGCGGCACCCGCGCACCGTCAGCGGTGATCACCTGCACCTGCTTGAGCGTCACCGGGTCCTGGGCGTATTTCGGATTGACCTCCATCACCACCTGATACTGGTTGAGGCTGTCGTAGATCGTCGAAATCTGCCGCTGGCTGTAGGCGTTGTTCAACACTGAGGTGACCATGTCCATGTCGATCCCCAGGCGCTTGGCCTGATCACGGTCGACAATCAACGTCACTTGCTGGGCACCCTTGCCTTCGCGCGCGTCGATCGCGGTCAGCTCAGGCAACGCCCTTAACGCGGCAACCACTTTTGGATACCACTTGCGTAACTCGCCCAGATCGCCACTTTGCAGGATGTAGCTGTACTGCGAGGTAGTCTGTTCGCGGCCGCCGCCAAACTGCAGATCCTGATCGGCCATCAGCATCAGTTGCGCACCGGGCACCTTGGGCATTTCCTTGCGCAGGCGCTCGATGACTTTCTGTGCATTGAGCTGACGTTCCTTGATCGGCTTCAGACGTACCAGCATGAAAGCGTTATTGGTGCCGTTGGAGCCACCGATGAATCCGGCGACACTCTCTACCGCCTCGTCCTTGAGCACGGCACGGCGGAAGATTTCCATTTTCGGCTGCATCACGCTGAACGACAGACCGTCGTCACCGCGCACGAAACCGATCAACTGGCCGGTGTCCTGCTGCGGCATGAAGGTTTTCGGCACCACCACGTACAGCGCGACGTTGACGCCAACGGTAATCAGCAAACTGAGTAACGTCAGACGCCGGTGGCGCAACACCCAGTCGAGGCTGGTGGCGTATTTGCCGACCATCCAGTCGTTGGTGCGGCGGCTCCAGCGTTGCAGGCGGTTTTCCTGCCCCGGCGTGTGCGGCTTCAGCCAACGGGCGCAAAGCATCGGCGTCAGCGTCAGGGAAACCACCAGCGAGACGACGATGGCCGCGGCCAAGGTGATGGAGAACTCGCGAAACAGGCTTTCGACAATCCCGCCCATGAACAGAATCGAGAGGAATACCGCCACCAGCGAGACGTTCATCGACAGCAAGGTGAAACCGACTTCCTTGGCCCCGAGGTACGCGGCCTGCATCGGTTTGACGCCTTCGTCGATGTGCCGGGAAATGTTCTCCAGCACCACAATGGCGTCGTCCACCACCAGACCGGTGGCCAGAATCAGCGCCATCAGCGACAGGTTGTTCAGCGAGAAGCCATAGAGGTACATCACCGCAAAGGTGCCGACCAGCGACACCGGCACGGCCAATGTCGGAATCAGCGAGGCGCGGAAGTTACCGAGGAACAGGAACACCACCAGAATCACCAGCGCCACGGCAATCAGCAGGGTCATCTCGGCTTCATGCAAAGTGGCCTTGATCACCGGCGAGCGGTCCATGGCCAGGTTCAATTTCACGCTGGCGGGCAACACCGCTTGCAGGGCCGGTAATTGCGCCTTGATCTCGTTGACCGTCTCGATGATGTTGGCGCCGGCCTGGCGGTTGATCACCAGCAGCACGGCCGCGTCATCGTTGAAGAAGCCGCTGTTGTAGCGATCTTCGACGCCGTCGCTGACCTTGGCCACGTCCTTGAGGCGCAGCGCGGCGCCGTCGGCGTAGTGGATGATCAGTGATTCGTAATCCTTGGCTTTTTCCAGCTGGTCGTTGGCCTGGATCTGCCATAGACGCTGACCGTCCTCGACCGAACCTTTTGGCCGGCGCACGTTGGCATCGGCGATGGTCTTGCGCACATCGTCGAGCGCCACGCCGTACTGGTTCAGCGCTTGCGGTTCTAGTTCGATACGCACCGCCGGCAACGAACTGCCGCCGATCTGCACTTCACCGACGCCCTGCACTTGCGACAGGCTCTGGGACAGAATGGTCGAGGCCAAGTCGTAGAGCTGACCTTTCTCCAGTACATCGGAGGTCAGCGACAGCACCATGATCGGCGCTTGCGACGGGTTGACCTTCTTGTAGGTCGGCATGCTGCGCATACCGCTCGGCAACAGGTTGCGCGAGGCGTTGATCGCCGCCTGCACTTCCCGCGCGGCGCCGTTGATGTCGCGATCTAGGTCAAATTGCAGTATGACCCGGGTCGAGCCCTGACTGGAGCGGCTGCTCATGGTGTTGACGCCGGCAATCGCGCCGAATGAGCGCTCCAGCGGCGTGGCCACGGTGGACGCCATGACCTCCGGACTGGCACCGGGCAGGCTCGCCTGCACGACGATCACCGGGAAATCCATTTGCGGCAGCGGCGCCACCGGCAGCAGACCGAAGCTGACACCACCGAGCAGCATGATCGCCAGGCTCAGCAGCATCGTCGCCACCGGACGTTTGATGAAAGGACCGGAGAGGTTCATTGACCACGATCCCCAACGTCACACCCATCCCCTGTAGGAGTGAGCCTGCTCGCGATAGCGGTGTGTCTGTTTACATTGATGTTGCAGGTGCTGGCCTCATCGCGAGCAGGCTCACTCCTACAGGGGTTATGTGTATGGACAGTCATACCGACACCTCTTCGGCGTCAGCATTGGTCTTGCCAAAGCGTCGCCCGAGACGGTCGAAATACAGGTAGATCACCGGAGTGGTGAACAGCGTCAGCACCTGACTGACCAGCAGACCGCCGACCATCACCAGACCCAGCGGCTGACGCAATTCAGCACCTGAGCCCGTGGCGAGCATCAACGGCACCGCGCCGAACAGCGCCGCCAGCGTGGTCATCAGAATCGGCCGGAAGCGCAGCAGCGCGGCCTGATAGATCGCCTGTTCCGGTGCCATGCCTTGTGTGCGTTCAGCATCGAGGGCGAAGTCGATCATCATGATCGCGTTCTTTTTCACGATACCGATCAGCAAAATGATGCCAATGATCGCGATCATGCCCAGGTCATTGCCGCTGAGCAGCAGCGCCAGCAAGGCACCGACTGCCGCAGAGGGCAAGGTCGACAGAATAGTGATCGGATGAATGTAACTTTCGTACAACACGCCGAGCACGATGTACATGGTCACCACCGCCGCCAGAATCAGCAGCAAGGTGCTCGACAGCGACGCCTGGAAAGCTTCGGCCGCGCCCTGGAACTGGGTCTGCACGCCGACCGGCATACCGATCTCCTTCTGCACCTGCTCGATAATGTCGACCGCATGCCCCAGCGCCACGCCGGGCGCGAGGTTGAACGACATCATCACCGCCGGGAACTGGCCGATATGGGTGATCGCCAGTTGCGCCTGACGCTCCTCGATATGCGCCAGACTCGACAGGCGTACCTGCGCGCCATCGGTAGTTTTGACGTGAATCTGGTCCAGCGCCTGCGGGCCGATCCTCTCTCCGGCCTGGGCTTGCAGCACTACGCGGTACTGGCTGGCCTGGGTGTAAATGGTCGAGATCTGCCGCTGGCCGAAAGCGTCGTAAAGTGCATCGGTGATGTTTGCCACCGAGACGCCAAGGCGGGATGCCGCATCGCGGTCGATCACCAGATAGACCTGCAAACCCTTGTCCTGCAAATCACTGGCAACGTCGGTCAGTTCCGGACGCTGCGCCAGCGCTTCGACCAGACGGCCGCTCCACTGGCTGAGCAGTTCGGAGTCCGGCGAAGACATGCTGAACTGATATTGCGTGCGGCTGACACGGTCTTCGATGGTCAGGTCCTGCACCGGCTGCATGAACAGGCGGATGCCGACCAGTTTGTCCAGTTGCGGCTGCAGGCGCGCAATCACTTCAGTGGCGCTCAGATCGCGATCGCCATGGGGCTTGAGGTTGATCAGCAAGCGCCCGCTGTTGAGCGTGGCGTTGTCGCCGTCGACGCCGATGTAGGACGACAGGCTCTGCACCGCCGGATCTTCGAGAATGATTTTCGCCAGTTCCTGTTGGCGCTCGCCCATGGCCGCAAAGGAAATCGACTGTGGTGCTTCGGAAATGCCCTGAATCACCCCGGTGTCCTGCACCGGGAAGAAGCCCTTCGGCACGACCATATAGAGGAACACGGTCAACCCGAGCGTAGCGATGGCCACCAGCAAGGTCAGTGGCTGGTGCTTGAGCACCCAACGCAGCATCCGACCGTATTCGGCAATCATCCAGTCAATCACCGCACCACTGGCGCGGTAAAAACGGCCTTGCTCATGTTCTTCCGGCTCACGCTTGAGCAGACGCGCGCACATCATCGGCGTCAGGGTCAGTGAGACTACCAGCGAAATCAGGATCGCCACCGCCAGGGTGATGGCGAATTCGCGGAACAGGCGCCCGACCACATCGGCCATGAACAGCAGCGGGATCAGTACTGCAATCAGCGACAGCGTCAGGGAGATCAGGGTGAAGCCGATCTGTTTGGCGCCCTTGAGCGCGGCCTGCATCGGGCTGTCGCCCTCTTCGATGAAGCGCGAAATGTTTTCCAGCATGACGATCGCGTCGTCGACCACAAAACCAGTGGCAATGGTCAGGGCCATCAGGGTCAGGTTGTTGACCGAGAAACCGGCCAGGTACATCACGCCGAACGTGCCGATCAGCGATAGCGGTACGGCCACCGACGGAATGATCGTGGCACTGGCGCGGCGCAGGAACAGGAATGTCACCATCACCACCAGAGCGATGGCGATCAGCAATTCATGTTGTACGTCGGTGACCGAAGCACGGATGGTTTGCGTGCGGTCGGTCAGCACGGTGACATCGAGACCGGCCGGCAGGTTGTCGGTGATGCTCGGCAGCAAAGCCTTGATGCGGTCGACCACCTCGATGACGTTGGCACCCGGCTGACGCTGGATGTTCAGCAATACCGCCTGATTCTGGTTGGCCCACGCAGCGAGGCGCTCGTTCTCGGCGCCATCGACGATTTCCGCGACATCCTTGAGCCGCAGCGGCGCGCCGTTCTTGTAGGCGAGGATCAGGTTGGCGTAATCCTTGGTCGAAGTCAGCTGATCGTTGGCGTCAAGCATCGACACCCGCGTCGGGCCGTCAAAGTTACCTTTCGGCTGGTTGACGTTGGAGGCGCTGATCAAGGTGCGCACGTCCGACAGGTTCAGACTGTTGGCGGCCAACGCTTCCGGGTTGACCTTGATGCGCACAGCCTGACGCTGACCGCCGGCAATGCTGACCATGCCGACGCCGCTGATCTGGGCGATTTTCTGCGCCATGCGCGTATCGACCAGGTCATTGAGTTTGGGCAGCAACATGGTTTTCGAGGTGATCGCCAGGGTCAGTACCGGGGTGTCCGCCGGGTTGACCTTGTTGTACACCGGTGGCGCCGGCAAATCGGTTGGCAGCAGATTAGTCGCGGCGTTGATCGCGGCCTGCACCTGCTGTTCGGCGACGTCCATGTTGATGTCGAGGCTGAAACGCAACGTCAGCACCGACGCACCGCCGGAGCTGGTCGAAGCCATTTGTGTCAGGCCCGGCATCTGCCCGAACTGGCGTTCAAGCGGCGCGGTCACGGCACTGGTCATCACATCCGGGCTGGCGCCGGGATACAAGGTCATGACGCGGATGGTCGGGTAGTCGACCTGTGGCAGCGCAGAAACCGGCAGTAAGCGGTACGCGATCAGGCCGGCCAGGACGATGGCCAGCATGCTCAGGGTAGTGGCTACCGGTCGGAGGATGAACAGCCGCGAAATGTTCATGCGCCCTTCTTGGCCTTATCGGTGACAGCAGCGTCAGTCGGTGTGGCGGCAGATTTGCCTTGCAGGTGTTCGGTCGGCGTGGTCGGCACTTGGTTGCTGTCGTTGACCACCTCCACTTCGCTGCCTTCCTTGAGGCGGTCGGTGCCTTCCAGTACCACACGATCGCCGGCAGTCAGGCCTTCAGTGATGACGGTGTTTTCGCCATCACTGGCGCCGATCTTCAGTTGGCGAATGGTGACTTTCTTGTCGCCGTCCAGCGCATAAACGAAGGTACCGTTGGTACCAAACTGGATGGCCGCCGACGGTGCCAGCACCACGCCTTTCAGCGTGTCAGCCAGCAAGTGAACGTTGACGAACTGGTTGGGGAACAGCGCCTGATCGCGGTTTTCGTAGCGGGCCTTGAACTTCAGAGTGCCGGTGGCAACATCGATCTGGTTGTCGAGGCTTTGCAGCACACCGGTGGCTTGCAGTTTGGTGTCCCCGCGATCCCACGCTTCGGCCGGCAGCTTGGCGCCGCTGCGATAACGCGCCAGCACGGTTTCGAGGCTGTTTTCCGGCAAGGTGAAAGCGACGCTGATCGGTTGCGTCTGGGTGATCACCGCGAGAAACGTGGTGTCGTTGGCGGTGACGAGGTTGCCGACGTCGACCTGACGCAGACCGACGCGACCGGCAATTGGCGCGCGGATCTTGGTGAATTCGAGATTGAGCTTGGCGTCATTGACTGCGGCCTGGTTGGTCTTGACCGTGCCCAGATACTGACCGACCAGTGCTTCGGCGGTGTCCAGCGTCTGTTTGGCGATGCTGTCCTCTTTGTACAGACCGCGATAACGCTCGACGTCGACCTGAGCGTTTTTCAGTTGTGCCTGATTCTGCAGCAACGTGCCTTCAGCCTGCAGCAAGGCATTCTGGTACGGGCGCGGGTCGATCTCGGCCAACAGGTCGCCAGCCTTGACCATCTGCCCTTCTTCGAAATTGATTTTCACCAGTTCGCCGCCCACCCGGCTGCGCACGTTGATCGTGTTGAGCGCGGTCACCGTGCCCAGTGCCTTGTAATACAGCGGGAAGTCGCCGGTGACCGCCGGCGCCACGCGCACCGGAATCGGTCCGGTGCCGCCACCGAAGCCCGGACGCATCATCCCCGAACGCCCGGTGTGCCCGGCCGCCGCCTTGTCAGCGCCCTCTTTGTGGGCTGAACCGGCGGGCCAGAATTTCCAGCACAGGACGGCGATCACCAACAAGACAAGCAGGCTGATCAGCCAGCGACGGGAGTTACGAGGGGACGATTGCATGGAGTCATTAACCATTGGGCGCGTGGGCTT
The DNA here is from genome assembly GCF_059429415.1 of Pseudomonas sp. CH61. Taxonomy (NCBI): domain Bacteria; kingdom Pseudomonadati; phylum Pseudomonadota; class Gammaproteobacteria; order Pseudomonadales; family Pseudomonadaceae; genus Pseudomonas; species Pseudomonas sp. CH61. The sequence goes on from NZ_CM182098.1 coordinate 2,724,073, forward strand.
CTTTTACGGGAGGCTGAACGATAAGCACTGATGGGGAATTAGCAAAGCAGCTTTACCGGCAATTTACTTACACCTTACGTTTCAAGGTGTGAGGCAAAACACTGATACACAAATGAAAACGGCCTGGACAGGGCCAGGCCGTTAACAATTGTAAAAGCGCTTACTTGAGAACGGACAGCGCCGCTTCGTAGTTAGGCTCTTCGGCGATTTCCTTGACCAGTTCGCTGTGCAGGACGTTGTCGTTTTCGTCCAGAACCACGACGGCGCGAGCGGTCAGGCCTTTCAGCGGGCCGTCAGCAATGGCCACACCGTAGTTCTCGATGAACTCGGCACCGCGCAGGGTCGACAGGTTCTGTACGTTTTCCAGACCTTCGGCGCCGCAGAAACGCGCTTGAGCGAACGGCAGGTCAGCGGAGATGCACAGCACTACGGTGTTGCTGATGTCGTTGGCCTGAGCGTTGAACTTGCGTACCGAAGTCGCGCAGGTCGGGGTGTCGACGCTTGGGAAGATGTTCAGCACTTTGCGCTTGCCGGCAAAGTCTTTCAGGGTGACGTCGGACAGATTGCCGGCAACCAGAGAAAAGGCTGGCGCCTTGGAACCGGCTTGTGGCAACTGGCCGTTGACTTGAACCGGATTGCCTTTAAGGGTGACTTGAGCCATGACTTGAGTCCTTCTGATGTTTTGATTGGAAAGCATGCAAGAGGCCGAAGTTAACCACGAAATTGTCCGACGACCTATGCCCTGACTGAAATTGTTGGGTGCCTGCGCGAAAAATTGTATACAAAACCACCGCCGCTCCCCTGTAGGAGTGAGCCTGCTCGCGATAGCGGTCTTTCATATACGCAAATGTTGACTGACACACCGCTATCGCGAGCAGGCTCACTCCTACAATGGATCTGCGGTGTGAAAAATTCTCCGCACTTTTACCTGAGACCTTGTCGATTCACCGCTGGCTCGTTCGACTAAGCAATGAATCCCAACAATCCACGGAGTACCCGCCATGCGATTCATGATCCTTGTAAAAGCCAGCGTCGACTCGGAAGCCGGTATCATGCCCAGTGAAGAGCTGATCACCGCGATGGGCAACTTCAACGAAGAACTGGTCAAGGCCGGTATCCTGATCGATTGCGATGGCCTGCACCCGAGCAGCAAAGGCGCTCGCGTGCATTTCTCCGGTGATAAACGCACGGTAATCGACGGGCCGTTCATCGAGACCAAAGAATTGGTGGCGGGTTACTGGATCTGGGAAGTGAAATCCAAAGAAGAAGCCATTGAATGGGTCAAGCGCTGCCCTAATCCAATGTCAGGCGATTCTGATATTGAAATCCGCCAGATATTTTCTGCCGAAGACTTCGGCGCCGAATTCACCCCCGAAGCGCGTGCCCAAGAAGAACGCGTTCGCGAACAGGCCAAGAAAAACAGCTAAACCGGATATCCCATGTAGGAGCTGCCGAAGGCTGCGATCTTTTGATCTTGAAAAGCAAAGTCAAAAGATTACAGCCTCGTTTCATTCGACAGCTACAGAATCGATCACTCGGGCATAGAGCGGATCTTGATCATTCCCACGCTCTGCGTGGGAATGCCTCAAGGGACGCTCTGCGTTCCAGCTTGCGAATTTGACGCAGAGCGTCAAGGGCTGCATTCCTTTGCTGCGCGTGGGAACGATCATTCAAGAGAGATCAGTTCTTGAGTTCGACGTGATCCAAGGCTTGATTCACCGCCAGTTCTCCCAACATGACAACCTGTGCGATACCCAGTGCAGTCTTGCGCTGCGAGGTTTCCAGCGAGGCGGCGAAGTTGATCAGCATCTCGCTGGCCGAGCCGAGGGTTTCGCTGGCGTTGGCTAGAAGGGATTCGGTGTTGTACTTGGGATTGGCGAGGTACATGGGTTCCGGCTCGTTGACGCTGGACATGATGCAGGCGGCGGGGTTGAGGTAGTAGTCGAGGGCGCGGTCGGCGGCTTCGTGGAGTTTTTTACTGTCGACTGAGGCGTAGGGGGATGTGCTGTTGGCGTCTGATTCTGGAGGGTTGGGTGTTGGCTTTTTCATGATGTTTTCTCTATCCGAACGGTGGAGCTGGCCCATTCGGCTTCCGGTCGAATGGGTGGCAGCTGTACGCAGGCTGGAAACCCGGGGGACAGAGAAACCCGGACGACCCGAAGGTCCCCCACGCACAGCCGCCATAACTAAGTACGCACCAAAAAAGGTGCGCAAGCATACGTCATGAACGGTGCTGTTGCGTTCAGTTTTCCCCCGGGGTTTCCAGTCCCGGTCGCTGATTTGGCAGCGACGAACACAGGCTAGAGACCCGACGTCCGACGGACAACCTGAAAACCTTGTGGGAACGTTCCGCAAATTCAAAACAACCTTAAACATCCCGAATTGAAATACGCACAGGTAGGAGCTGCTGAAGGCTCGGGCCGCGATCGGACGATCTTTTGATTTTGCATTTAAAAAACACGATCAAAAGATCGCAGCCTCGTTTCATTCGACAGCTCCTGTCGCCACTGCGCCGCCCCCTTGCAGGGTCAGTTGGCGGGTGATGCGCGGCGATGGCGGCAACCCGTATTTCCGCTGGTTCGTCGGCAAATAAACCACGGCTGAGGACTTTTCCACGCGAAACAGGTAGGGTGCGCAAAATCAAAGTGCCATCACTGGACCGCGTCGCAGGTTTTCATGGAGTTGTACACGCAATGAGTTGCTGGACCGTCCTTGGCCTTACCGCCGACGCCGATACGCGCAGTATCAAACGCCAATACGCTGCCCTGCTCAAACAGACCCGTCCGGACGAAGACGCCGAGGGCTTCCAGCGCCTGCGTGACGCCTACGAGCAAGCCCTGAATTACAAGGAATGGGCGCAGGCCAACGAAGACAACGAAGCGCAGGACGACACTTGGGACTTGACCGGCCTGACCGTGGTCGAAGTCGATGCCTTGCAACAGGCAACTCGCTCGCTGCACGGCACCAGCCTTGCGCAGTTGCAACAGCGCCATGCCCTCGCCGTTGAGCAGGGTTGCGCGCATATCCTCGAAGAGACCCTGCTGCAGCACTGCATCGAGAACCCGGATACATCGGCGCTGATGGTCGATTGGGCGGTGCAGACTTATCACTGGTTCAGTGCCTGGCAGCGCCTGGAACTGGACGAGGAATCCATCGAACATTTGCTCGATCAGCAGCGCGAACGCATGACTCGACCGCTGCGTGATGCCCTCGATCGTGAGGACAGTGCGGCCTTTTTGCAGGCCTACGCACAGTGCGCGCAATGCCTCTGGCTCGACGCTGAAGTACACCGACTGTGGTTCAACCTGTTCCTCAGTCGATTGCTGCTGGACAGCGAATACTGGTCCTGCGCTATTTTCGAACAGGTGTGCGTTGGCCAGGGCTGGCACTCCGGCCCGTCAAACCTTTGCCCGAAAGATGAATGGAAGCGTCTGACCGCGCGCCATGAGGCACCGATTTTTATCGCGCAACAGCGTCAACTCGCGCAAGAGCCGCCCGCCACTGCCGAACACCGCGCCGCGCGCCTGTTGCTCGGCAGCGGCCCATTCAGCCAGCGTCGCGCATTGGCTCGGCGCCTGCGTGAGAAAGATTGGGAGCATTGCCGACATTTGAGTTCGGCGCTGTACGCCAATCATCCGAAGGTCTGCGCTGAGTTGCCCGGTGGCACCGCGTTCTTCTGGCGCGACTGGGAACTGAAACGCGGCGAATGGCCGACCTACGTTGCCGTGGTGCTGGCCTGTCTGATCGGTGCGTTTACTCATTTCATCCCGCTGGGGCTGCGCGTCACCGGGCTGATCAATATCGTCATGACCTCAACGATCGTGTTTGGCGTGATCGCTGCGGGCATCAACTGGCTGACGCACGAACTGGCGCACACCCATTGGCAGCTGGATGACCGCCTCAGCGCACGGTTGTGGCCGGGTTTCGCCAAGGACGCTGCGCCGTTCGGCGTGCTGCGCGACCTGATTCCCTGCGCACTGATGGTGGCCGGGCTCAGCTGGTTTTTCGGCCCCATCGCTGGCGTCGTCTATGCCGCGACACTGGCCTGCGTGGGTTTGATCCGTCGCCGTCAGGTCAAGCCACACACGTCCTGGGAAAAGACCAACCTGCCGGCGAAAATCGGCCTGACGCTACTTGGGGTTGTCGCCCTGGTGCTGGTGCTGGGCGTGTTCAAAGTGGCCGCCAGCCAAGGCACGGTCAATCGCAATCAGGGCCTGCAACCCTGGGCGGAGCGTTTGTGTAGCCGGTTGCCGGCGAGTTCTTTCGATTGCGGCGCTCCGGCCACCCGCGAGCAGTGGTATCCCGCGGAGGCACGACCATGACCTCAAGATTCATGTTTGTCAGCGGCGTAGTGGTCGTTCTGGTGGTGATGGGGTTGGCGAGCGCGACCCGACCGCTCCTGAAGCTCGACCTGTGGCTTGATCAGCGCGAATCCCCCGTGACCGCGCAGGCCAACGCGTTGAGCCCGATCATCGCCTGCGTCAACCGTGTCGATGTGCACTGGCGCAACGCCTACGACAAAAACCAACATCAGCGGCCAACCGCTGATGCGTTCGGAAAGTATATTTCCGAGCCTCAGGATTTCGATAACAGTGATGCATTCACTGTGCGTGACATCCAGGAAGATACCTGCCTGCGGGATATCAACGAAAAGCTCAAGCTGCTGGCCTACCAGCCAGCGCTGTCGCAGAAAGTCCGTGACTACGCGCAAGCACTGAAGTGGGCATCGGTGATTTCGCCACCGACTCGACTCGATAAAAGTGCGAGCTTCTTTGTCGTCCCGTTCAACCAGACACCGCGAGTTCTGGCGCAAATTCAGACCGCCAGCAATGCCTATATCAGCGCATCGACTGCCTTGAGGGATGAACTGCTGCCACTGGACGTCGCGCAGCGCCTCGCACAGCTCAAGCTTCTTGAAGCACGCGTAGGCAAGGAGATCCACTGGTCGCTGCTGGCGTACATGATTCAGGCCCGGGAGACCTTGGAGCGGCTGGAAGACGGGATGAAGCACCGTACTCTGACCCCACAAGCCGTGGCCGAAACCACCGCTGATCTGCAACAGGCTTGGAATCGCGGTGGGCCTTTCATCGGCCCGCGTGAGCCTGGTTTTCGTAACAAAGACGATGATGCGCGCGAGCTGTGGCGACACATACGTGAGCCTGCGCAGCACTATCTCGACGCGCTGAACACCCTGCACAAGGACTGGCAGGACCACGCCGAACCGCAACGCTTGAGCGACGACTATTACGCCGTCACCCGTGGTTACGACGCCCTGCTCAGCCACTACAACCGCCAGGCACGCGCCAATTTCTGAGGGTGTGCACAGGCCGGACGGTCCTCGCGGACAATCCGGCCTGGTGCGCTTACTTGGCTTTCTTGAGCTTCAGATACGACTGACGCAGGTCTGAGGCCCAGCCATCAATGACGGGTTTGACGTCGTTAGTGCTCATTGCCTGCGAATCATTTTCCAGTGGCTTGCCGGTGCCTTTGCGCACCACTTGCGCGACGACCTTGTTATTCGCGCCATCGAGGAACACCGCTTCGGTGGCCAACGTAGTTTCCTGATCGCGAATACCGCTGGCGGTGCTGACCGCAGCGGCAACCAACGCAATCGGAATCACCTCGTAAGCGTGCAGTCCTTCGGTGGAACTGCTCACGGCGGTGATTGCCGCACGCACCACAATCACGCCAGGGCCTGGGCCGGTCGCCAACGGCAAGTCTTTGCCGATTTCACGCTTGAGCGCCTGATCGTAGTAGGAAGTGATGCCATTAAGGGTTTGCTGGGAGATCTTCGCGGTCGGTTGCGGTTTCGGGTAGAGCTGGGTTGGCTCGATATAAACGCTGGTGAATTTCCTGACGTCGACCTTCGGATCGATCCAGCGCATGACCTCGGCACCGGACGGCGATTTGGCCTCCTTGAGTTGGCTGTAGTCCTTGAGGAAGCCTGAGTACTCTTTCGGGTCGACGGTTTTGCTGGAACAACCTACCACTGCGAGGGTGGCAAAACACAGTGTGCCCATCATCACTGCTAGCTTCATGCTGTAACTCCTGTCAGAAGGCCGAAAACTTTGCCCGGGGGAACTACAGGTATAGCTAAAACCTCAGTAATTGCGATTGCACAGCACAATATTCACGCAAGGCTGCGCGGCGGATCACAAGCGTCATTTGAAAGACGTCGATCATCCGGCAACGCTGCATCGAGCTCTTGGCCATTTGTGAACTTCAAGAATCCGCTGCATTGGAGCAATCTGAGCCAGAACGCTGCAGATGCTGTTGCAGGGCTGGAAGAAAATGAACATGGGCGATCCGGCGCTTAAGTGACCGGCTGGAAATTGTCTTCCCTCACCCTAGCCCTCTCCCAGAGGGAGAGGGGACCGATTGGGGGAGATTCGAGAGTTCCGCCGACTTGAGCGATTGGCTTTGAATCCATAATCGACTCGGTCTTTCACGTCGGTCCAGGACGACAGCCAACTCGGTCAGTCCCCTCTTTCAGAGGTAGATAGAGGAGACTGATTGGCTTTGAATCCATAATCGACTCGGTCTTTCACGTCGGTGCAGGACGACAGCCAACTCGGTCAGTCCCCTCTTTCAGAGGTAGATAGAGGAGACCGATTGGCTTTGAATCCATAATCGACTCGGCCTTTCACGTCGGTGCAGGACGACAGCCAACTCGGTCAGTCCCCTCTTTCAGAGGTAGATAGAGGAGACTGATTGGCTTTGAATCCATAATCGACTCGGCCTTTCACGTCGGTGTCACTCGCCAGACACCTCGGTCAGTCCCCTCTCCCTCCGGGAGAGGGTTAGGGTGAGGGGCTTTTAAGGATTCACCCGATTACCAGGATGAAGTCTCACCACTACGCAACGCCATCTCCCGCCGGCTGTTGATGTGCATGGCCTTGATCAGCGACACCGTGCCCACCAGCAAAATCGCCGCGCCCAACAGGAAGTCGATGTTGTACAGCTGAAAATCCTGCACCGGCCCGATCAGCAGCACCCGTACGATCGCCGCGCCCAACAGCGTGGCGAGGAAGTCGATCCCCGGTTCATTACGGTAAAACACCAGCAACAACGGCAGGCACAACACCAACAGCAGCAACAGCACGACAGCCTTGAACGAACCCTTGCGCTCGACGCTGAACGCGCATTCGTGCGGCCCGTAAGCCTTGTAATCCTCGTCACGAATCATCGAGGTTTTCTCGTTGATGTAGTCGACGCGGTTGTACTTCTGGATCGGCGTGAAGGTGTTGGACATCTCCATCAGCGTGGTGATGTTCTTGAAGCGCAGATCAATGCGTTCGCTGCCCTTGAGGTAATAAAGCACCGGTTTGTAGCCGTAGCGATAGGTGTCGAAAGGAAATTCGGTGACCTGACCCTGCACACCGATCGGGCGCGGTTCAAGTTCGGCATAGGCGCTTTTGTTGGTGGCCGACAGGTTGCGGCTCAGGGGCTGCACCTTGACCTGCTCAAGGAAGATCGGCGTGACGCCGAAGGACCACTGCAACGGTTCCAGACGCAGGCGCAATTCGTTGCGAGCGAGGTCGTAGCGGTTGAAGGTGCGCTCCGAGACCACCAGCGAACCACTGAGCATGAACTCGCCGCGCAGGTTGTTGGTGACGCGCAAGGTCAGTTGGTCCTTGCCCAGCAACGCCGCTTCCGTGGACGGTGGCGTGCCGCACCACGCGGTGCTTTCGCCGACGCCGCCGAGCTGGCCGTCGCGGTTTTCCTTGAATACATAAAAGTAACTGGCCCACAGCGTCACCATTAACAACAACGCTGTGAGGCCGAGGATTTTTTTGCCCGGACTCACTGATCAGACTCCCTTCTTCGGTTCCATCGTCCAGCCGAAAACCCGCTGGCGACGGCGACTCTACCAAAAGGCCACCACTGACCCAAGGAGAAATGCCCGATTCATCAGGTTTCTAGGGGTTTCCCCGGTGGTAAAAGCCAGATCAAAAGATCGAAGCCTTCGGCAGCTCCTACATGAGGTCAACTGTAGGAGCTGCCGAAGGCTGCGATCTTTTCAAGCGTCAGCGCCGACGGAACAGCGGACGTGGCTCGATCACCGAACGCCCATACAACACGCTCATGCCGGCCAACCCCTTCAGCGCATCCTCGGCAGACTTGTCCTCGCGCACCGCGAAACTGTCGAACCCGCACTGGCGCATATGGCTGAGCTGATCGCGCAATACATCGCCAATCGCGCGCAACTCCCCTGCCCAGCCGAACCGGCTACGCAGCAGATACGCCTGGCTGTAAGCGCGGCCGTCGCGAAAACTCGGGAAGTCCAGCGCGATCAGTGGCAACGAGGCCAACCACGGCACCAGGCTTTCAACCTCATCGTCCGGGCCGAGCCACACCGCATGAGTCGACGGCGATTCCAGCCAATGCGTCAGCGGCAGCATCAACAAACCATCAGGGCTTGGCGTCGATGGCTCGCGCACCAGCGTCCACGGATCGTCCGTCACAATCCGCGCGACACCCAGCTCCAGCCGCAACAAATTATTCATACCGCGGCCTCCAGCGTTTTCGGATAGACCCGCTCCTTGAACGGCTCCAGGCCGATCCGCGCCACGGTGTCGACAAACAATTCCTCGTGCTCGCGATAGCGCACGAAGGTGCCGATGATCCGCTCGATCACCTGCGGTACCTCAGCGGCGCTGAACGACGGGCCGATGACTTTGCCCAACGCGCTGTTTTTACCTTGGGCGCCACCGAGGGTGATCTGATACCACTCGCTGCCGTTCTTATCGACGCCGAGGATGCCGATATTGCCGATGTGGTGGTGGCCGCAGGCGTTCATGCAGCCGGAGATGTTCAGGCTGATATCGCCCAGATCGTGCAGGTAATCGAGATTATCGAAACGCGCCTGAATCGCCTGGGCGATCGGGATCGATTTGGCGTTGGCCAACGCACAGAAATCGCCACCGGGGCAGGCAATGATGTCGGTCAGCAGGCCGACGTTGGCGCTGCCCAGATCGTGTTTGCACGCCAGTTGCCACAGCGCGTAGAGGTCGGTTTTCGCCACGTCGGGCAGGACGATGTTCTGCTCATGGGCGATACGAATCTCGCCAAATCCGAAACGCTGCGACCAGTCGGCCACCGCCAGCATCTGCACAGCGGTGACATCCCCCGGTGGCGAAGCCATACCCGGTTTGGTCGATAGCACCACACTGGTGTAGCCCGGCACTTTGTGCGGTTGCACATTGCGCGCGACCCAGCGGGCGAACGCCGGGCTCTCCGCCAGGCGCGTGCCGAAGTCAAGATCGGTGTCGGCCAGGGTGTGATAAACCGGCGGCACGAACGCGCTGGCGACCCTCTGATATTCGGCCTCGGTCAACTGCGCCGGGCCGTCCTTGAGGTGTTGCCACTCCTCCTCGACTTCCTTGGCAAACGCCTCGATGCCCAACGCCTTGACCAGAATCTTGATCCGCGCCTTGTACTTGTTGTCGCGCCGACCGTGGCGGTTGTACACCCGCAAAACGGCCTCAACGTAGGACAACAAATGCTGCCAGGGCAAGCCTTCACGGATCTGCAAACCGAGAATCGGCGTGCGCCCCAGACCTCCGCCGACGATCACTCGCAGCAGCATCTGCCCGTCACGGCCGGGGTAAAGGTACAGACCGATGTCATGCATCATGATTGCCGCGCGATCCTGTTTGGCCGAGCAGATGGCGATCTTGAATTTGCGTGGCAAAAAGAGGAATTCCGGGTTGATCGTCGACCACTGCCGCAGGATTTCGGCCAACGGGCGCGGGTCGATCAACTCGTCTGCCGCGACCCCGGCGAAGGCCTCGGTGGTGATGTTGCGCACGCAGTTGCCGGAGGTCTGGATCGCATGCATGTTGACCTGCGCCAAGCGTTCGAGGATGTCCGGCACCTCGGCCAATTCGATCCAGTTGAACTGCATGTTCTGCCGTGTGGTGAAGTGGCCATAACCGCGATCGTAGTCGCTGGCGATGCTGGCCAACGTGCGCATCTGCTCGGTGCTCAAGGTGCCGTAGGGAATCGCCACACGCAGCATGTAGGCGTGCTTTTGCATGTACAGGCCGTTTTGCAGGCGCAGCGGCAGGAACTCCTCTTCGCTCAACTCCCCGGCCATGAAGCGCTCGACCTGATCGCGGAATTGCGCAACGCGCTCGAACACCAGCGCCCGGTCGTAATCATCGTATTGATACATGCCTGCCACCTCATCAGTTATTCCTGTGGGAGCGAGCCTGCTCGCGAATGCGGTGTGTCAGCCAACAATGCAGTTGCCTGACACACCGCATTCGCGAGCAGGCTCGCTCCCACAGTTTTCTTCAGAGCACTATGACGAAGCAGCGCAGCACGTTACAGATTCACCTGAAGCGATAAAAACCATATCAGGGCGCGGCAGAACGCCGCAGTCAGCCCGTCAATCTGATCCGCACAAATCTAAGATTCCTGAGCCTGTTTTGTTTCTGGCGGGGTTTCTACAGTGCAGCTCATGCCAGACCGGGTGGCCTGGCAAGACTTTGCAACCGTGGATGAACTGACCATGAGCACAGCAACAATCGGACAGGCTTACAACTACAAGGTCGTCCGCCAATTCGTCATTGCGACGATCTTTTGGGGTGTGGTGGGCATGGCGATGGGGGTTTTTATCGCCTCGCAACTGGTGTGGCCAGAGATGAACCTGGACCTGCCATGGACCACCTTCGGCCGACTGCGACCGCTGCACACCAGCCTGGTGATTTTCGGATTCGCCGGCAGCGCGCAATTCGCCGCCAGTTACTACGCGGTGCAGCGCACCTGCCAGGTGCGGCTGTATTCAGACAAACTCGCCGCGTTCACCTTCTGGGGCTGGCAATCGGTGATCGTGATCATGCTGATCACCCTGCCAATGGGCTACACCACCACCAAGGAATACGCCGAGATCGAATTCTCCGGCGCGGTGTGGATGGCCGTGGTCTGGGTCGCCTACGCCGTGGTGTTTTTCACTACCGTGGTGCAGCGCAAGACCAAGCACATCTACGTCGGCAACTGGTTTTTCGGCGCGTTCATTCTGGTGATCGCCATGTTGCATGTGGTCAATCACCTGTCGATTCCGGTGGACTGGTTCAAGTCCTATCCGGTGTATTCCGGGGCTACCGACGCGATGGTGCAGTGGTGGTATGGGCACAACGCGGTGGGCTTTTTCCTGACCACCGGCTTCCTCGGGATGATGTATTACTTCGTGCCGAAACAGGTCAATCGGCCGGTGTATTCGTATCGTTTGTCGATCGTGCACTTCTGGGCGCTGATCACCCTGTACATCTGGGCCGGCCCGCACCATTTGCACTACACCGCGCTGCCGGACTGGGCGCAGTCACTGGGCATGGCCATGTCACTGATCCTGCTGGCGCCGAGCTGGGGCGGGATGATCAACGGCATGATGACCTTGTCCGGTGCCTGGCATAAGTTGCGCACCGACCCGATTTTGCGCTTCCTGGTGCTGTCGTTGGCGTTCTACGGCATGTCGACGTTCGAAGGGCCGATGATGGCGATCAAAACGGTCAATGCCCTCTCCCACTACACCGACTGGACCATCGGCCACGTCCACGCCGGCGCCTTGGGCTGGGTGGCGATGATCACCTTCGGCGCGACCTATCACATGGTGCCGAAAGTGTTTGGCCGCGAGCAGATGTACAGCACGCCGCTGATCAACCTGCACTTCTGGTTGGCGACCATTGGCACGGTGTTGTACATCGCCTCGATGTGGGTCAACGGCATCACCCAGGGCCTGATGTGGCGGGCGATCAACGAGGACGGCACGCTGACCTATTCGTTTGTCGAAGCGCTGCAGGCCAGTCATCCGGGGTTCATCGTGCGCTTTGCCGGCGGGGTGTTTTTCCTCACCGGGATGTTGCTGATGGCTTACAACGTGTGGCGTACGGTGCGGGTTGCCGACGTGGCATTGGCCCACCGTGAAGCGCAGATCGCCTGAGGCAGGGAGCCGCTCGTGATGGAGATTTTCTTTGATGTGTTGGGCGTGGTGTTTCTGTGGCTGGCCGTGGAGTACTGCTTGCGGCGGGAGACGGCGGACAGCCTGGATGAAGCGAGCATGGTGCCGTTTGCCGATGACCCGGAGGTGGCGCGGCGGGTGGAGCTGGCAACCGGTAAAACCGTGAAAGCGGTGGCGCCGGAGGTGGCGAAGCCGGGGTGGGTCAATCTGGAGATGTGAGGGGTGCCAGGTGGGCTGCCCTCACCCTAGCCCTCTCCCAGAGGGAGAGGGAACTGACCGAGTGGTTTGTTCGAGTTACGCCGACCTGAAATATCTCGGGTGAATGCAATCTCAAAAACAACGAAGATCGGCTCCCTTTCCCCTTTCCCCTCTCACCCGGAGGGAGAGGGAACTGACCGAGTGGTTTGTTCGAGTTACGCCGACCTGAAATATCAAGTTGAACTCAGGTTTTGAACAGCACTCGGTCTGCTCCCTTTCCCCCTTGGGAGAGAGCGAACTGACCAAAGTGTCTTTTCGGGTACACCGACCTGAAATATCCAGTCGAACTCAGGTTTTGGCCATCCCCCAATCGGCTCCCTTTTGATCTGGCTTAATGATTCTGGACACCCCTAAAGGGCGTTAATCTACGCCCAACGACGAGGTGTGATTTGACCAGACGATATTTTTCGACAGATTTCAAACGGGATGCGGCTTGCCTGGTTTTGGATAAAGACTATTCGGTGAGTGAAGCCTGCGAAGCAATGGGCGTGGGCCCTACAGCTCTGCGTCGCTGGGTTGAGCAACTGCGTGCGGAGCGCAGTGGCAAGACGCCTGAGAAGTCCAAGGCCATGACCGTTGACCAACAACGCATCCAGGAGCTGGAAGCAACAATTCGACGGATTGAGCGCGAGAAGGAAATTTTAAAAAAGGCTACAGCTCTCTTGATGTCGGATTCCCTCGATCGGTAAGGCTGGTCGAGGAGTTAAGCGAGCAATATCCAAGATCCGAGTTGTGTGGCGTGTTTGGTATCAACCGCAGCAGTTATTACGAGCGTCTGAAACAGCGGGCGAAAGTGCATGTCGGGCGCGATCGCCTAAAGATCAAGGCTGCCGAATTACATGAGCAAAGTCGCGGCTCAATGGGCGCGCGCAGCCTGTCAAAAGCGCTGTGTAACGAAAAAGAGTCGGTAGGTCGTTACATGGCTCGTAGCCTGATGCGCGAGCTCGGTTTGAAGAGCCAGCAACGGCGCAGGCATCGGTACAAACCCAGCGGTGCGGAGGCGCAATACGCCCCCAATCATTTGGAGCGTAAATTCAAAGTCGAGGCCCCCAATCGAGTGTGGTGTGGCGACGTGACTTACATTTGGGCCGGTACTTACTGGGTTTATCTGGCTGCTGTACTTGATCTGCATGCCCGCCGCATCGTCGGCTGGGCGATGTCCAGAAGTCCGGATTCAGCTCTGACCTGTCGAGCGTTAAAGATGGCTTTCGAGTCGCGAGGACGCCCTGAAAACCTAATGTTCCATTCGGATCAGGGCTGTCATTACAGCAGTAAAGTGTTTCGTGAAACGCTGGCGGACATGCGCATAAAACAAAGCATGAGTCGACGAGGAAACTGCTGGGACAACGCCCCGATGGAGCGTTTCTTTGGCAGTTTGAAATCTGAATGGATACCCAAGGCTGGCTACCGAAACGAAGATGAGGCCAGTACCGATGTATTGCGCTACCTGACCCATTATTACAATCGGATCAGGCTGCACAGTCACAATGGCTACCGAACTCCGGTGGACATGGAGGCCCTGGCGGCATGAAAAAGGGTAAAACCCTATAACCGTGTCCAGTATCGTTTGACCAGATCACTTTCCCCCTCGCCCCCCTGGGGGAGAGGGCTGGGGTGAGGGGGTAAGCTCTTGATCTTAACTACGGTCGCGAGGAATCAGGCTTTGCAGTTGTTGGGCTAGGAAGTTGGCGTCGAAGGCAAACGTATCCGGATCCTTCAGCCCATTGGTCTTGCGCCACTGCCACTCACCGTTCGGCAGCCCTACCAACGAAATGCTGCCATAACGCGCCGCCGTCAGCCCCATCACCGCCAATGAAATCTGCCCCGCGCTGCCCATCACATCCGGCACGAACTCCACCGGTTTGCCGGCAATCACAATGCTCAGCTTTTCTGTTTTGAAGGTCGAGGTTTCCACTGGCGTGCTCGGCCCGAACGCGACATAAGCCTCACGACTCACCTCCAGCAGGTTCGGTGCCTGCACCGGTTCCAGCCATTGCTGAATATCGCCGAACAGCGCAGTAATCCGCGATGCCCAGGCGGCCGATTGCGTCTCGAACAGTTGCTTCTTGTGCGCTTCGCTCTCGGCGTAATGACGAAGCATCTCGCCCAGTTGTTGTACGTCGTCCATAGCGGTGTTCCTCGGAAAGGAGCTGCAAAGGTCGATAGTGGCAGATACCAACCCCGGCGTACGTTTAACCTGCACCAGGCCCGATGAAGCACCATGACACTTGCGTGAAAGATCAGCAGTACAGTCACTTGCTGCTGGCATCGAATGTTGAACAACAGGAAACTCCGGACACACCTGAACGCTCGACACTGTCATTTGCCTGAGGACATCCAATGCGCACCATCGGCCTGATCGGCGGCATGAGCTGGGAATCCAGCGCCGAATATTATCGACTCATCAATCAGCAAGTCCGTGATCGTCTCGGCCCGCTGCGCTCAGCGCAATTGCTGATGTACAGCGTCGACTTCGGCCCTGTCGAACAGGCCCAGCACGCCGGGCGCTGGGACGATGCGGCAGCGATTCTGGTCGATGCCGCGCGCAGGCTCGAAGCCGGCGGCGCGGAATGTGTGGTGCTGTGTACCAACACCATGCACAAGGTGGCCGAACAGATTCAGGCGGCTATCAGCATTGCGTTTCTGCACATTGCCGAACCGGCCGCACGCGCTGCGCTGGAGATTGATGCTCGCACCGTCGGCTTGCTCGGCACGGCATTCACGATGGAACAGGACTTTCTCAAGCAACGTTTGATTGCTCAGGGTTTGACGGTATTGGTGCCGGACGAAGCCGAGCGCAAGGACGTGCACCGAATCATCTACGACGAACTCTGTGTTGGCGTGATCAGCGATCAGTCGCGAGAAATCTATCAGCGGGTCATCGAATCCCTCACCGCGCGCGGCGCTCAGGCAATCATCCTCGGCTGCACGGAAATCGGCCTGTTGCTCAAACCCGAACACAGCGCCCTGCCCCTGCTCGACACCACCGAGCTGCATGCGCAGTCGGCGGTGGCGTTCGCCTTGGGCGACTGATTCAGGTCTTCGGACGACTGCGCAGGCGGGCCATGCTCAGGGTGTCGACCCATTGCCCGTCGCGCACTGCGTAATCGCGAAACAAGCCTTCGGTTTCGAAACCGAATTTGCGGTAGAGCGCGATGGCGGCCTCATTGTCGGCGTAAACCGAGAGTTCGACGCGGTGCAGATTCATCCAGTTATCGGCAACCTCCAGCGCCGCTGCCAACAGCTTCGAACCGACGCCTTTGCCCTGCCACGCCACCGCAACGCCCATACCGAAACTGCCGGCATGCGCCCGGCGCATCCGTGAATGAGCCTCCAGCCCCAGATTGCCGATCACCACACCCTGATGCAGCGCCACCAGCTTCACCGCCCGTTCGTTGTCCGCCAGCAGGCGCTGGCGCCAGACCTCAACGGACTGAAACGGCATCTGCAGCACCTGGCGAGCCACGGCTGGATCGTTGTACAGCGCGGTGACGGCCTCTACGTGTGATTCGTTGAAACGTTCGAGGTGGATGGCGGGGTTGTGGTCGGGCATGGCGGATCCTTCCTTGATCGATGAGTGGCTGATGACTCTAGACCGCACCTGACCCGTATGGCGAGAGCAAAAATGGTGGGAGCGAGCCTGCTCGCGAAAGCGATTTTTCAGTCGCCGACTCATCAAATGACAAGAACACGTGACCGCCTCACTCCCTTACCATCCGTCGGATTTCGGTCCGCACCTGTCAGATCTGACAGGTGCGCAATTCCTTTTAAAGCGCTTTGATTGTTCCTGTCCAAACACAATGCAGGAGCTTGAACATGACGACTAACAATGAGCCGCAAACATCTGCCGTCGCACTAACGCTAACGTCGACCAAAGTTTTGCCCAACGGTATCGAAGTTCGCCAGCTAGAAGCCACATCAGAAAAAGCCGTTGTCATAGGCGATACCACTGCCGACGGCTCGGGCGCAGAATCGGAAGCAAGATCACTGACCGGGGTTTCCGAACTCGTAGTGGACATCTCCCCGATCAAATTATATTGGATAACACTGTCGATCGCTGGCACCGGATTACCGTGGACACCGACCGGCGCAATACCTTCTCTATCCCGGACGGTCAGAAAAGCTACAGGTGGTACACCCCCTATCACCTACACATCATCCAGGCCTGAAATTGCAACGGTCAATGGTAATGGCGACATCAGAGGACTCCTCACAGGTACTGCCACGATCACGGTTCAGGATTCAGTGGGTCAAACCAAGGTGATCGATATTACAGTCGACAACCCGAGACGCAGGGTGCTTTGGAATAAAACGCAGATGACCCATGCACAGGCCCTGGCATGGGCAAAAACAAACCCCGGATTTACCCCGTTCTTCCGCGCATCAAACACAATAGACGATTATGACGGATACGAGGATATTCATAATTTTTATGCGGGATTCGAGCCTAACCCTGCTGGATGCGATGGTGTTACGACAAGACAAATCATATGGTATCTCCTGGATGGGTCGATGTGGGGCGGTTGCGTTTCACCGTCAACTTTGGGCACTTGCATTATTACCGTCCCCGACTGAAAACCCTGGCTGGACGAAGACGCCCCCTGAGAGATCTCCGATTTTTCGTGAACAAAATCAACAAGCTGGAATATTTGAAGAGACCTGCATGAGAAGGTACTGGACGGCGGATCCCGTTGCGGGTTTGAGGCTGGATCTGAGAATTCTACCTTGCGCCCTTTCATTCAGGTTTCGCAGCGGTTGATCGGGCGGTTTCGCTAGCAGGTTAGCTCCTACAGTTTTCCAGGGTGCTCACAAAATCCGGACTCATTACAAATCCCTGGGCGAGCTGGCTTGCCAGCGATGGCGGCGGATCAGTTGATATCAATACCGGTGGCCAGACCGCTTTCGCGAGCACGCTTGCTCCCACAGGAAAATGCGTCAGGACTGAAACCATTCTTGACGCTCATTGAAGGTATGGTGGATGAGGTCGGTCAGGGTTTGGACTTCGCTGATATTTTGTGAGTCCGCGTTGACCGCCAGCCACGCCTGCAATTGCATAGGCTCTTCGAACAACCCCGGTAGCGCAATCAGGCCTCGATCAAACCGGCTCATATACGCCGGCAATAAACCGATGCACGCGCTGCAGCGAATCATCTCCAGCATCAATTCATAGGACTGCATCTGCACCACCCCGGCCAACCGCTGTGCAACCAACTCATTCCACGGGCGAAAGCTGTCGATCTGGCGGTCGTGTTGCCATTGCACCAGCATGAAATCGGCGAGGTCGTCGGGGGTGTCCGGGCGGGCGGTGACGCGGGAGTAGCGTTTGGCGATGTGCGGCAGGTAGTCGAGGCGTGCCAGCGCTTGCGGTTCGCTGGTGGCGAAGGTCGGGCCGGGGTGTGGGGTTTCGCCGTTGGCCAGCCAGAGGACAACGTCGGCGCTGACGGCGCGCAGGGACAGTTCGCTGTCCAGCGCGATGATTTCCAAACGTACGCTGGCATTGCGGCGCAGCAGTGCGATGAGGTCGCGGCCGAGGATGTCGTGGAGGATAGATTCGGCGACGGCGAGGCGAATCAATGGTTGTTCGATCACCGGGAGTTTGCGTTCGTTGGCCAGTGCTACCAGTTTGGCCTGCAGTTGCTGGCCTTCGCGGGTCAGGCTCAAAGCACTGCCTTGAAAGCTGAACAGCGTGTGTTGCAGTTCTTGCTCAAGCTGCGCCAGTTGTTTGCGTAGCAAGGTCGAGCGCACGTTGAGGCTGCGTGCGGCTTGCATGAAGCAGCCGCAGCGGGCGCTGACCAGGAAGTATTGGGCGACGTCGGCGTCGATGGTCGCGGCATGTGCGAGCCACGGTTCGCCGTTTTCGTGTGGCCAGCGGTAATCGGTACTGCCCTGTCGTCCTGCGGGTTCGGTGAATGACATCGATGACTCCCTGTCGATCTTTGTATTTGTCGTTACGCAATTCCCCTGTAGGAGTGAGCCTGCTCGCGATAGCGGTGTGTCAGTCGACATTTCTTAACCTGACACACCGCTATCGCGAGCAGGCTCACTCCTACAGGGGGTTTGTGGTGAAACCGAGATTAGTGTTTTTCCTCGAGGACTTTGTTGAGTTCGGCGCCGTCGATGCTCAGCGTGGCGGTGTTGAGCATGCCGTCCAGATAGGCTTGGGCGATTTGTTCCTGGCGCTGCGCACGCAGGGCCTGGGTCAGTTGATCGCGCAGTTCATCGAGGGTTGCGGTGCGTGCAGGCTGTTGCTCGGTGAGTTTGATCACGTGGAACCCGGCGGCACTTTGAACGGGATCGGAAACCGCGCCGACCTTGAGCCGCGCCACGGCGCCACGCACTTCCGGCACCAGTTGCTGCAACGGTTGCAGGCCGCTATCGCCGCCGCGTTCAGCGGTGACGCGATCCTGTGAATATTGAGTCGCCAATGCAGCAAATTCTGCCGGCGTCGTCTGGGCTTTTTTGCTCAGTTCGAGCGCCTGTTTGCGCACCGATTCAAGATTCTGCGGATCATTTACGCCGAGGAAAATCTGACTGACCCGATACAACGCCGGCGTCTGCCAGTTCGTCTTGCCGGCGTCATAAGCCTGCTGCAATTCAGCCGCACTCGGATAATCCGCCGGCACTTGACTGACCGAACGCAAGTAATCACGGAACACGATCTGCTCAGTCGCCGCCCGGGTCTGCCGCGCAACCTCGGGGCGCTGCGCCCAACCCTGCGCATCAGCCTGCTCCAGCACCGCTTTCTCGGCGAGACGCGTGCGAATCCAGCGCTCCAGCGCCTCACGATTGCCGCGCAATTGTTCGCGGGTTTCCGCTGGCACCGTCGCGAGCAGGGTCTGAAGTTCCGCAGGGGTTACCTGCTGATTACCCAACCGCGCCAACGCCGGCCCCGTTGCAACCGTCGCCAGCGTTGACGATTGCTGGGCGGCGACCGGGTCACTGCCCGGCCGCACCACCAGCGCCACGGCCACCACCAACAGCGCCACAGCGGCGGCGCTGATCACCATGGCAGGCTTTTTCACAGCGCGACTTCCTCTTGCTCGGCGACGGCGACTTTGGTGGTCTGCGCGCTGCCGTTCTGGGTGAAGTCACGCAGATAAACGATGAACTCCTGCAGCAGACGATCCCACAATTCCAGGTTGCCACGCAGGTGATCGTTGCTCACGCCCGCCGCCACCACGACGTCCATTTCCATCACCAGAAACTCGCCCTGCAACGACAACCGCGCAAAGCGACGGCTGGCGTTCCACTGCTCGGCCACACCCTGTGGCAACTCACCCTGCACGCGCAGCGCACAGCTGAAGGTGAAATCGACGTAGCTGCCCTGCTCCACCGCCGGATTACCAAAACGCACGGCGTAACCAATGCCCTGACTGGCGCTGAGCAACTGGACGATGCCGTTCTGTTCGGTCTGGTTCACGCGATAACCGGCGGCTTGCAGGACGTCGGTCAGGGATTGTGGGGAAACATGGCTGATCAATTGAGTCATTACTTCTTCCTTGTCTATCAGTGCGAAAGCGCGGCTTGCGGCGCGTCGAATTGAGTCTTGTAAAGGTCATCACCGAACCCCTGGGCCAGTTCATCGAACTTGACCCGGGCGCTGCCCGCGAAGGGCTGGCGGATCTTCATCACCTCGGCCACGTCGATGTTTTCGTAGGCAGTGAGGATCTGCTTGGCGACGCCGTACATCTGCTGATTCTTGACTGAACATTGCTGCACTTGTGTGTCACGTTCAGCCAATTGCGCTTGAAGCTTAGACCGTTCTGCCTCTTTGGCACGGGCCATGACCAGCAACTCGTCATAGGCCTTTTTGAACTTGCCGGTCTGCTCGGCGCTGGCCGCCACTTGTGCCTGCGCCTGGCTGTGCAGGCTTTGTTGCTGTCCGGCCAGTTGCTCGGCGACGCCTTTGGTCTTGGCCAGTTCGGCAGTCAACTGCTTGATTTGCGCCTGCGCAGCCTTGGCCTCGTTCTGCGCCGCCAGTTGCGCGGCGCTGGCCTGGGCCTGCTGACTTTGCAGGGCCTGCAACTGTTGCGTGGTGCTGCGCAATTGCGTGCGCAGGCGTTCTTCCATGCCTTCGGCATGCGCTCCAGTGGCGATCAAAAGCCCGAGCCCGAGCCACACAAATCGCGTTTTCATAACCCTCTCCCGGCGCCTTAGAAGCGCGTGTTGATCTCAAGCTGCAAGACGTCGATGTCGAACGGCGCGCCGTACACCGCTTCGGTGCTCATCCAGCGACCAGTGGCGTAAACGTTTTTCGCCAGACCGTAGTTGCCGCCAATGAAATAACCCTTGGCGTTGGTGCCGCCGAGGTGGAACGACGAGTCGTTGAAGCCATCAGGCAAGGCATCCGGCTGGATGTACTTGTAGCCAGCGAACATGTTCCAGTCGCCTTGCTTTTTCAGGTCCAGCGCGCTGCCGAGGGTGAACTGCACCATCCACGCATTGGCGCCGCTTTCGATGTCGCCGTTGCTGTCGAGGTTGTTGACGATCTGCCCGGCCGAACGCTTGCGCATGTCGCCTTCGTCGTACGCGAGGTTGTGGATGTAGTTGCCCTGGCTGCGCAGTTTGAAATCTTCTGGCAGGTCGGCGTCCCACACCACGTTCAGATCAAGCAGGTTGAATTCCGAAGCGAGACCAACAAACTGCGGCTGCGGCGTGGTGGTCGGGTTGAGCGGGTTCGGCGTGATGTCGCGCAGCAGGAACACGCTGTTGCCCTTCTGCATGAATGCCGCACGGCTACCGTCGCTGTCGCAGCCCGGTGCGCCGGCCCACGGTTCGCAAGGGCTGGAACGCTGGCCTTGAATGTCGTCGAAACGGTAGTAAGCCAGCGCACCTTTCAAGCGGTTGTTGCTGTTGATCGCCCATTTGGCGCCGATCTGCGCGCCGTACAGCCACTTGTTGTCGCTCTCTTCCTTGTCGAAGCCGTTGCTGCTGGCGGTGTCGTTGGTGTAATCCACCGGGAACGCACCGACGGTGCCGAACACGCCCCAATCGCGGTTGAGTTTGTGGTCGAAAATCGCCGCGACACCGTCGAAGTTCAAATCGTTGGAATAGAGCATGTCGGTGGACATGAACGGGTTGGCGAAGCGCCCGCCGGTCAGGGTCAATTCATCCGTAGGCTTCCAGTTCAGGTAGCCCTGATCGAGCCAGATGTCCTTCTTGGCGAAACCGCCGCCGAGGTTTTGCGTGGTCGACACCGGGTTGTTGTCCGAACCGGTGCCGATGCGAATGCCGGCAGTCCATTGCGGCGAGATCTCGGCTTTCATGCCCAACCGTGCGCGGATGCGAAACTGATTGGTGCGGTCTTCGCGGGTGTTGAGCAACGGCGGCAGATTGGTGCTGCTGTTCGGGTTTACGTCGTACGGGCCGTTGTTGTTGAGCTTGGCGAAGTCGACGATCTCGTTGCTGTTGCTGTCCGAGTAGTAGCGCGACTCGTCGCGCAGACGAATGTCGCCGTCGAAACTGATGCGCGCAGCCCATTCCGGGAAGCTGTTGGGCGCGGCCCAGTTTTCCTGTTTGGCGGTGGCCATGACTTCGGCTTTGACCTGATCGCGGATCTGGTCGCGCACCGCTGCCGGCACATATTGCACGCGGACATCGCCCGGCGCCGCCACTGGCCCGGCCGCCACAGCGGTGGATGCCGCAGCCTGTTTCGCCTGCGCTGCTTCGCTCTGCGCCTGAGCGATCAGCGCGTCAGCCTTGTCCTGTTTCAAAATGCCCTGCTCGACCAGCAAGCGGATCAGATTGATCGTGGCGTTCTCCGAGGGCGCAGGCGCAGGCGCTGCCACGGCCTGACCGACCAGGGTCGCAATGACCATGCCGACCGCCAGGGACAATCGATTCACGTTGGAAATCATCTGCACACAACTCCTTTTGCCAAAGCGTAAATAAATGAATTAACCCGGACGCCGCCCTTGCAGGGACAGGCGCACAGGCAAAGTGATGGAGGCCGGTGGCCGTTCGCTCAGCGCCGGTGCGCCACGCAGCGCGGCCAACACTTGCGTATCAATCTCGGGGTTGCCGCTGGACTTGATCAGCTCGACGCGGGTGATCTCGCCGACGCTGCTCAGCCAGACATCGGCCTGCAGCGAAAACGCGAGGTTGCGCAGCTCGGGGTTCTCGCGCAGCAAACGCTGGAAGGTGAACGCCAGAAACTGGCTGTACGTCCCAGTGCCCAGACGCCCACCGCCAGCACCGGCCATGCCGCCACCCTTGCCCGCGCCGATGTTGAAAGCGTCATTGCCGCTTTGAGCATCACCGTCCATTTGCATCGGGTTGGCCAGATCGTCCGCCGGCGATGGCGGCGCTTCTTCCTCGGGCTTGACCTCTTCCGGCTCCGGCGTTGGCTCCGGCTCGACGACTTTCTCTTCCACCGGGGTTTCCGGCTCCGGTGGTTTTTCTGGCGGCGGAGGTGGCGGTGGCGGCAACGGAATGATCGTCGGCACCTTCGGCGCTTCGCGGCGGATGCCGCTCATGTCATTGGCCCACTGCCAGAGGAACCACGCAGCGAGCACGCCGATGAGCAATCCGGCGCCCCACTTTGCATAACGCAGCGCTGGCTTTTTCACCGGCAGCGGCTCGATCGGGAGTTGTGCGGTCATGACTCAGCCCTGACTCGGTTTGCCGGTCACAAGACCGACCTGGGACAGTTCGAGCCGGCGCAACAGATCCAGCACTTCAATTACTTTCTGGTACTGCACCGTCGCGTCGCCGCGCACGATCACCGGGAAATCCGGGCTCTGAGCCTTCTCGATGCGCAGGCGTTCTTCCAGCTCGGCCAAGGTCACCGGATAGGCGTCGAGGAACACCTGGCCGCCGTCGTTGACCGAAATCGCCTTGGTCTTGGCCTCGGACAGCGACACCGAGGCGCTGGCCTTGGGCAGGTTGATCTGGATCCCGGAGACCTGCGCGGTGGCGGTGAGGATGAACATCACCAGCACCACCATCAGCACGTCGACCAGCGGGGTGATGTTGATGCTGTCTACCGCGGCATCTTCGTCATCGTCGTGGGAGGCATTTACGGACGCCATGTCAGTGCTCCTCAGGCCGGTACGGAGTGGTTGGCGTGATGGCCGCGATGCGCCGACTCACTGAACTGGCTCTCGCCGTGCATCTCCGCCAGACGGGTGATGAACTCGTCGACGAACACGCGCATGTCGGCGCTGACTTCCTTGTTGCGGGTGATCAGGCGGTTGTAGCCAAACAGCGCCGGGATCGCGACGAACAGACCCATTGCCGTGGCCAGCAACGCAGCAGCCATACCCGGTGCGATGGCGTTGATATTCACGTCACCGGCCATTGCGGTGCCGAGGAACACCACCATGATCCCCAGCACCGTACCGAGCAGGCCGATGTACGGGCCGCCGGCGATGGCGTTGGACAGGGTCGAGAGTTTCGAGCTCAGTTGCTGGTTTTCGCGGGTGCGCACGCCGTCCATGGAGCAGCGGATGGCTTCGATGGTGGCGGCGGATACCGAGGAGGTATCGGCGCCCTGCTCGCGACGGGTGCGGATCTCTTTGACCGCCACCAGATACAGGCGCCACAGCGAGGAATGCTGCAAACGCTGGGCGAGTTGCGCGTCGTCGGCGAACATCTCCAGACGCGTGCCGACCTTGGCGAATTGCACGCGGAAGTCTTCGTTGGCAGCAGACACGCGGCTGAGGGAGCGGTTCTTGCGCAGCATGATGATCCACGACTGGAACATCATCAGCACCAGCACGGCGATGATCACCCAGGCGTCGATTGGCACCGCGTTGAGCAGAAAGCCGAGGCTGCCGAAACCGAAACCGGATTGCTCTTCATCGACGCCGTAAGCGACCAGTTTCGACTCGGCGCCTTGCGAGGTGGCGTCGGCCAGCAACAGCGCTGCCGGACGAGAAACTTTCGACAGCCGCAATTCATCGATAGCGCCCACAAACGGCTGGAACGGGCCTTCGTGCAGGTCAGCGCCGATGGCCATGACCGAGTTGAAGGCCGGCATCGCCTGGGCGAGCGTGGCAGCTTCGCGACCGTTGATGAACAGGGTGACTTTCGCCCCTTCGGCGGTCAGCGCGACGTGTTGCCATTGGCCGGGATTCAGCGCTTGTGTGGCGACGGCGCGTTGGCCATCGATTTCTACAAACGGTACGCCTTGATTGGCACCGACCAGCAGACCGTTGGCGCCTTCGCGACGGGCGAGAATCATTTGTTCGCCATTGGCCTGATCCAGACGCAACCACGCACTGAAGGTGAACGCACTGCCGGCGTTGTGTTGCAGCGAAGGACTGGCCGGTAGCAGCAACGGCTGGCCGCTGAACTGCAACGCGCGCCCGACGACGCCGTCAATCGCCGCGCCGGTGGCGCTTTGCGCAGTGTTGCCGTAGGCGGTGGTGTCTTTGGCCGGGGTGCCGGTGGCGCCGTCGAAGTGATACAGCGCGGTGTAATTCGGATCAAACGTCAGTTGGCCGTTGCCGGTCGCCGGGGCCTTTTGATTGCCGTAATACATCCAGATGTCCTGGCGCTGACCGCCCTCAACATTCGGCACATCGACCCAGATCAGCGCCATGCCCATCAGTGCGTCGAAACTCTCGATCTGGTGGTTGAGCACGGTCTTGTCATCGGCAGCGACGAAGCGCAGATCCGAACCGTCCTCTTTCACGCCATCAAAGGTGAAATTACCGGTGTGCAGGCGTACCAGTAACGCGGTGCGGCCGAGAGCCTGATTGATCGCCGCGCCTTGGGGCGTGGTGTCGACGGCGATCTGTTTGCGATAGTGCCAGTCGTCCTGCCACCAGGCCTGAGCCGTGGCCGGGAGCACGAAGCCCAGGCAGATCAACAACGAAAGGAAGAGGCGCTGCATGAACGTGCTCCTTGTCAGAAAGTGGCTTGAAGGTTGAAGTGCAGGCGCGATTCCTGCTTCGAGGTGTTCGGCCCTTCGAGTAGCGGGTAGCCCCAGTCGAGGCTGCCGGACAGCCATTTGCTCAGGCTGGCGCGGGTGCCGAGGCCGACGCTGGCCAGGGCGTAATTGGCGTCCTGATCCGGCAGTTCGTCGCGCAGGTAAAGTTGTGCGCCTTCGGCAAAGGCATAGAAGCGCCAGTCCTGCATCCACGTGCCGGCGTACTTGGCCAGCGACGGCGTGCGCACTTCCTGACTGAGCAGCACGCCGTCATCGCCGGTGCGTTCGGCAGCCAGATAGCCGCGCACCGAAGTGGCGCCGCCGGCGGAGAATTGTTCGTTGGAAACCAGTGGCCCCGAGGCGAGTTGGAATGCGGCTTTGCTTGCGCTCTGCCAGTCGCTGTCGAAGGTCCAGGTGTAATTGGTGTCGCCCTTGAGTACGGCGAAGCTCGGTTTGGCGCGGTAGCGTTTGTAGTCGAAGTCTTCGTCGGAACTGCCGTAACCGAAAATGCTGCGAGTGGCGGCGACCAGGCTCAGGCCGAGTCCGAGCTGGCTCTTCTCGGTGTAGCGATAGCCGTTGTAGGCGAAGGTAAACGGCGCGTATTGCAGTGGGACTTTGTCGCTCTCGCCGGACAGGGTCAGGCGTTCGTCGAAGTCTTTGAAGTCGATGCCGGCGGACAGCGAGTTCGACCAGTTGCCGCTCGATGGCAACGTGTAAATCGCCGAGACACCATAGGAATGGCCCTTGCCGAGTACGTTGCTGCCACCGATGGTGGCGACGTTGCTGTCGGACTGGTAACCGGAGAACTGCACGCTCCAGCGCTCGGTCAGCGGCGCGGTGTACGAACCCGACCAGACTTTGGCGTTGTCGGTCTCTTGCGGTGCGGTGAAGAACGTCAGGTTGACGCTGTGGCCGAGCTGCCAAAGGTTGTTGTAACCGAGGCTGGTGACCGTGCGCAGCTTTTCCGTGTCGGCGCTGTAGTCGTTGTTGAGGCCGACGCTGGCGGTCCACGGGTTTTGATCTTCGACCTGCAAATCGACGTCCATGGTGCCGGGGCGCTGACCTTCGCGCACCAGCGGCATCACCTGGCGGCCCGGGGTTTTGTTCAGTTGTGCGAGTTCGCCCTGAACCTTGGCGAAGTCTGGCACCTCGCCTTCCTTCAGCGCCGGGACGTCGTCGCGGATGTCCAGCGGCGAATAGTGTTTGGCGCC
Organism: Pseudomonas sp. CH61; assembly: GCF_059429415.1. Taxonomy (NCBI): domain Bacteria; kingdom Pseudomonadati; phylum Pseudomonadota; class Gammaproteobacteria; order Pseudomonadales; family Pseudomonadaceae; genus Pseudomonas; species Pseudomonas sp. CH61. The sequence continues at coordinate 2,750,378 of NZ_CM182098.1, forward strand.
GACCACACGCACCCGGCCGACCTTGGTTTCGCTGACTTGCAGGTAGACGATGCCGTCGGCCACCGCTTGCTCCGGCAGCTCGACGAACACTGACTGATAGCCACGTTGCTGATAGGCCTTTTGCAACGCGTCCCGAGCACCTTCGATATCCGTGAGGGCTTTTTGCGGACCGAGAAACGGGTACACCGCCTCTTCGATCGCCCGCGCATCGAGCACGGTGTTGCCGCGCACGAAGTATTCGTTGACGTCGACCAGACGCTGCGCTGCTGCGTTTTGCGCAGCCTCTTCGGCCAACGCCGGCTGCGCGCCCGCCGTCACCAGCAGCCAGCCCCACAGCGCCAGCCGTGACTTGAAAATCGGTTCCACACTACCCCCTGAATTCGCGATGACCTGTTGGCGTTTCGAACGCCGCGTGTATGGCGTCAATTGCTGGCTGTCGAGGCGCAGGCGTGTTTGCCCAGCCACGTGTGCAAAAGCGCGAAGTTCAGCGAGAACTCGGGCATTTGCAGCAACGCGCCGCAGAACACTTCGCCAATGATTTTTTGAATGAGCAGCACCGCACGCGGCTCGTTGAGCAGCGTGGCGATGTCGCGACTGAGGGCATTGAAGCTCCAGACTTTCTGGTTCAGGCCAAGACCGACGAACCAGCGAAACAGCAGGTTGTAATTGAGCTGTTCGTAAAGCTGCTGCTCGCTGGGCACCGAATACAGCAGTTGCAGAAGCAGGATGTGCATCACGGTTTGCGCGGGGATCAGCATGCCGGGTTCGGCATTGAGGTCGTACAGGAGCTCGCGGTGGGCGTCGAGCAAATCGTCGATCTGCGGGCGCAGCAACACCAGCGAATGGCCCGGCGGAATGTAGCTGGACACTTCTTTCAAGGCGCCCTGCCAGTCATCCTGCGAGACGATCCAGACCCACGGCGCGCCGTAGCGATACACCGAAACCGGCTTCTTGCGCGCGGCTTCGACGATCTTCGACAGGCGTTGATCGAGTTCCTGCATGCCCACTTTCGAGTAGCGTTCCATAGTCCCCATTGCCTCACTCCCGGCGTCCCGCCTCGGCTTGTGAAAAGCGCCCCGTTGGGCCCCTCAAGCGCGTTACATAGGCATGACCGGACTGGCGATGTGCTACCGAACTTTTGTCATAAAAGCTTCATTACGGCGTATGGGTGTACACACATCCAATGCAGGAGTGAGCCTGCTCGCGATAGCGGTGTGTCAGCCAAAGAAATATCAACTGACAGGACGCTATCGCGAGCAGGCTCACTCCTACAGGGGATTTGTGGTGATTTTGGGTCAGGTGTAGACCGGCCAGGTGTCGACGATCTTGCCGCCGCGCACGGCCAGCAGGTCGCCGAATTGCAGGAGCACGGCTTCGGTCTGGGTCGGGCGCAGGAAGACTTGATCTTCGATGGTCAGGCCCACGGCATTGGAACCGTTGACCATCTCTTGGTTGGAACTGCGCCCGTAAACGCTGTTGCTTTGCAAACCGGCCGGCGATTCGAACTCGGCCATCCAGTTACCGCCATAGATGAAGAAGGTCTGACGCTGATTCTGGTCCCACCACGAAAACAGCTTCGACTTGTCATCCAGCGCCGGGATATTCACCGCGCCAGTGCTTTTCAACACGGGCGTGGCGATATAGGTCGCGGGCACATGCTCGTCCAGCGATGGCAAATCGTAGTGCGTCGGTTTGAGCATCGCCGTGCCCACCGAAACCTCGCTGCTGAGCTTCTCGTTTTCATGAATGCGATAACTCGGGCTCCCGGCAGTGTTCAGGCACAAACCGTCATGCCACAACGCGGGAAACTGCTGGTGGGTGAAATCAACACAGCGCTGATAAATCACCATGACCTTGGCGAACAGCTCCTCCGGCGAGCCAAGAATCCCCGGCACGCCCATGCCCACGAACGGGTCGTAACCCATGAATCCGGCGAATTCCAGATGTTTGGGGTTGGCGCTGATCAGCGTGAGCATCTGCCCAAGGACATTCACATCACTGACGCCGCCGCGATGCAGGCCGACGTCCAGTTCGATGTTGATGCGCATCCTTGTGCCTAACCCCTGAGCCAGCGCGAGGTATTGCTGCAAACGCTGCGGCCCGTCGAGCAGCCATTGCAGTTGCTTCGCGGGATCAAACGGGCCTTTGTGGGTTTGGTAGAACAGCGCTGCCGAGCGCACCGGTAACGGCTTGCCGAGCAAAATATCCGACTGCGGAAACACCTGCGCATCGTGATTGAGAAACGGCTGATGGAACGACATCAATTTTTGCGTTCCGGCACGTTGGGCGATGTAGCTCAACAATCCCGGGGCAGGCAGTGATTTCTCGACCAAACGCAATTGCTTGCCACCGCGTTTGACCGATTGCATCACCACATCGATGTTGTGATCGAGCCGATCCAGGTCGATCAACAGCACCGGGCGCATTGGCCCGTTGTCCTTCAATTCTTTGTTCAGCGCGCGGAAATAGTCGCTGTACGGCGCGCCGTGATCCCCCGGGCGCAACCACGCGCCAACACCGACCAAGAGAGCGCCGACACCCAACGTACCGAGAAGAAAGTTACGTCGATTGACCGCCATCAGCTCACCCCCAAAATCGACGACAAATGCGCATTGAGAAACCGTCCGCTGGGATCCAGCGCCTGGCGCACATCGGCAAATTCGCGCCAGCGCGGATACAGCGGTTGCAGGTTCTTCGCGTTGAGCGTGTGCAACTTGCCCCAATGCGGCCGTCCGTTGTACTTCCAGAAAATCGGCTCGACCGCTGCGAAGAAGTTGTGATGATCCATCTGATAATGCTGGTGCACCGAGATCGAACAGCTGTCGCGGCCCTCGAACATGCTCAGCGGGATATCGTCAGCCTTGACGTAGCGGTACTCGATGGGAAACCAGGTGCGCAGATCCTTGTCCTGAATCAGCTTGAGAATCTCGCGCAGGCACGCTGGGCCATGCTCGGCGGGCACTGAGTATTCCATTTCGTTGAAGCGCACCGTGCGCACATTGGCGTAGATGTCGAACGAGTCGCCGACGCGATCATCGAAACTGGCCAGATGACGCAAGTTGTTGAGCAGCGTGCGGCGCAGGTCGGGGAAGTCGCTGCCGTACTTGTCGATCTTTTCGATCAGAGTGACGAACTCGTTGCCACCTTCCTCTTCGGGCGGAATCGGTGGTGTGGCCGGGTCATCGGTTTCGTTGAGGGCGATGGACAAGGCGTAATCGGAATGGGTGACGACGAGCATTTCCCAGTGCTGGTTTTCTCGGGTGTTGTGGTCGATGTCCTCCAGCAGTTCTTCGGTCTTGGCGATCCATTGGCGCTCGCGCAGGCGATAGGCCGGGCGGTTTTGCAGGCGGATTTTTGTTGCCACACCGAGGGCGCCGAGGGAGACGCGTGCAGCGTTGAATACTTCGGGATGGCGTTGGCTGTCGCAATCCAACACCTCGCCACTGGCCGTGACGAGTTGCATGCCGCAGACGTGCGCCGAGTAGGACTGGAAGTTTTTGCCGGTGCCGTGGGTCGACGTGGCAATGGCTCCGGCGAGGGTCTGGTAATCGATGTCGGCCATGTTCTGCAAAGCCTGGCCGATGTCTTTCAGCGGCTGGCCCATGCGTGACATCGGTGTGCCGGCGGCGAATTCGGCTTGCAGGGTTTTCGCATCGTGATCGAGCAGACCGTTGAAGTAGCTCAGCGACAACAGCGTGCCATCGGTGGGCACCAGCGCGCTGAAGGAATGCGCCGAACCGACCGGGCGAATATTGCCTTGTGCCTGCTTGATGACCGTCGTCAGCTCATCAAGATTCTTCGGCGCCAGTCGCGCCGCCGGCAGGCAACTCTGCCCGCCTGACCAGTTGCGCCACGGAATCAAACGCGGCGCACGCATCAACTGGCCCAGTGCCGGGTGGCTCGCCAGCGCACTGAACGCGCCGACAATACTTGCCCGTTGCAACAACTGACGCCGTGTCAGATCCATGGTCATGCCGGGCACCTTATTCTGGGAGCGGCTGGTCGGCCATGAAGCCGATCAACTGCAGGAATTGTTCTTCCGAACACTCGACGCACTGGCCCATCGGCGGCATGCCGTTGTAGCCGTTGATGGCGTGGTCGAGCAGCGTGTCGGCGCCCTGCCGGATGCGCGGTTCCCAGGCTTTGCGGTCACCGGTCAGTGGTGCGTTGGCGGCCGGGTTGGCGTGGCAGAGCTGGCAGCTGTTGGCGTAGATCTGCGCCAGTGCCGGGTCTTTGGGCGTGGCGTTATGATCGGTGGTGGCCGGGGGTTTGGGGTCTTCGCCGCAGCCATGCAGCGCCATGGCCAACGCCATGGCCAACGCCAGCAGTAGAGTGAGTCGGATTGCCCGCATAACGGCCTCGCTTATTGTTGTGCTCACACCTTAAGGCAGCGGCTGCAAAGGCTTGAGGGCATTGCGGGACAGCGAGGGGGGCAAACGGGGCCAGCCCTCTCCCCCGATGATCGTTCCCACGCTCTGCGTGGGAATGCCTGAAGGGACGCTCTGCGTTCCAATGGGACGCAGAGCGTCCCGGGCTGCATTCCCACGCAGAGCGTGGGAACGATCATCAAAAGATCGCAGCCTTCGGCAGCTCCTACAGGGTTTTCGGTGGGATCACCGCTCTGCTGTGCGCCTTTGCGTGACATTCCGGTGACATTTGCGGGTTTAAATTCCGGCGCATTCAGGCGTATAACCTGTGAAGGCTTTTTGATCTGCATACGGACATCAACACGGGGTAGCGACATGACCACAGCAAACATCCTTGGCAATCTGTTCCCTTCTGTCAGCGACATCCCGGAAAAATACCGCCTCGACGCTCAGGTCGAGCAACGCGAATACCTGGTCGACGGCCAGTTGCGCCGCTGGGACGGCCCGCTCGCCACCGTGCGCAGCCCGGTCTATCTCAAAGGTGACAATGGCGACGAACAAGTCATCCTCGGCAGCACGCCGTTGCTCGATGCCGAGACCGCCCTCACCGCCCTCGACGCCGCCGTCCGCGCCTACGACCGTGGCCAGGGCCTGTGGCCGACCATGCGCGTGGCCGAACGCATTCAGCACGTCGAAGCCTTCCTCGGCCGCATGCGCCAACAGCGCGATGCCGTGGTCAAGTTGCTGATGTGGGAAATAGGCAAGAACCTCAAGGACTCGGAAAAAGAGTTCGACCGCACCTGCGACTACATCGTCGACACCATCAACGCGCTCAAGGAACTCGACCGCCGCTCCAGCCGTTTCGAGCTGGAGCAGGACACCCTTGGGCAGATCCGCCGCGTGCCGCTCGGCGTAGCGCTGTGCATGGGACCTTACAACTACCCGCTGAACGAGACCTTCACCACGCTGATTCCGGCGCTGATCATGGGTAACACCGTGGTGTTCAAACCGGCCAAGCTCGGTGTGTTGCTGATCCGTCCGTTGCTCGAAGCGTTCCGCGACAGCTTCCCCACCGGCGTGATCAACGTGATCTACGGCAGCGGCCGCGAAACCGTCAGCGCACTGATGGCCAGCGGCAAGATCGACATCTTCGCCTTTATCGGCACCAACAAGGCCGCCAGCGACCTGAAAAAACTGCACCCGAAACCACACCGTTTGCGCGCCGCACTGGGCCTGGATGCGAAAAACCCGGGCATCGTTTTGCCGGAAGTCGATCTCGACAACGCGGTCAGCGAGGCCGTGACCGGTTCACTTTCGTTCAATGGTCAGCGCTGCACCGCACTGAAAATCCTCTTCGTGCATGAAGACGTGGTCGACAGTTTCATCGAAAAATTCAACGCCAAACTGGCCACGCTGAAACCGGGCATGCCGTGGGACAGCGGTGTGTCGCTGACGCCACTGCCGGAGTCGGGCAAGGTCGATTATCTGCATGGCTTGGTGGCTGACGCGCGTGCAAAGGGGGCCGAAGTGGTCAACCCCCATGGCGGCGAATCCCGCGAATCGTTCTTCTACCCGGCGGTGCTGTACCCGGTGAATCCGCAGATGCGCGTCTATCAGGAAGAGCAATTCGGCCCGGTCGTGCCGATCGTGCCGTACCGTCATCTCGATACCGTGATCGACTATGTACTGGAGTCGGATTTCGGCCAGCAGTTGAGCATCTTCGGCACCAACCCGGTGGCGGTCGGCCGTCTGGTTGACACCTTTGCCAACCAGGTCGGGCGGATCAACCTCAACGCGCAATGCCAGCGCGGCCCGGATACTTACCCGTTCAACGGCCGCAAGAATTCGGCGGAAGGTACGCTGTCGGTGCACGATGCGTTGCGCGTGTTCTCGATCCGTACGCTGGTGGCAACCAAGTTTCAGGACAGCAACAAGGACCTGATCAGCGAAATCATTCGGGGGCGTGATTCGAGCTTCCTGACCACCGATTACATCTTCTGATCGACTGTCAGCGGGATCGTGAACAAGCAAAAAGGCGACGGCATCCGCTTCTGATCCAAAGTCGTCAAGCGCCCGGCAAATCAGTGTCTACACTGATGCCAGCACTGTGCTGGATGCCGGGAGCTTGACCATGCTGGATTACTTTGCGCTAGGGGTTTTGGTGTTTGCCGGGCTCGTACTGTTTTACGGGATCATCGTGTTGCACGACATTCCCTATGAGATTGCTGTTCATCGTAAACACCCGCATCAGGATGCGATCCATGCCACTGGCTGGGTCAGTCTGTTCACATTGCATGCGCTCTGGCCTTTCCTGTGGATCTGGGCGATGGCCTATCGAGAAGATCGCGGCTGGGGGTTCGGTGACGGTAAATCTGTGCAAAACCATGTGGTTCACCTGGAGCAACAGGTGGTCGAACTGCAAGGTCGCATCGAACGACTCGAAGCACTGAACGCCCCTGCCCCCCACAACAGGGAGGGCTGAACGCCATGGACCTGCTGCTTATCCTGACTTACGCCGCGTTCTGCGTCGCAGTATTCAAGATCTTCCGTATCCCGCTGAACAAATGGACGGTACCCACCGCCGTACTGGGCGGCATCCTGCTGATCGGCGCCTTGATTTTCACCATGAACTACAACCATCCCTACTCCGAGGTGGCGCGCACTTACTTCGTGTCTGTGCCGGTGATTCCCATCGTCAGCGGCCAGGTGATCGACGTGCCGGTGAAGGGTAACGAGCCACTGGAAAAAGGCGATGTGCTGTTTCGCATCGACCCCACACCGTTTCAAAACCGGGTGAAATCGCTCAAGGCGCAATTGATCGCCGCCAAGGGTGACCGCTATCGCATCACCGAACTGATCCGGCGCAACTTCGGCACCCAGCGTGAACTGGATGCCGCCATCGCCCGCACCGACGACCTGCAAGCGCAACTCGACAACGCCCAGTTCGAGCTGGACAACACCACCGTTCGCGCGCCGAGCAAGGGCTTCGTCACCCATGTTTCGCTACGGCCGGGGATGATGGCGAGCAAGTTGCCATTGCGTCCGTCGATGGTGTTCATTCCCGAGGAAGGCCAATACTTCGCCGCGTGGATGCGCCAGAACAGCCTGCTGCGTTTGACCGTAGGCGACGAGGCGGAAGTCGCGTTCGATGGCATTCCCGGCAAGGTGTTCGCCGGTCGGGTGAAGAATGTCATCGGGGTGATTGCCGAAGGCCAGGTGCAACCGTCAGGCACGTTGATCGGCTATACCGGTTCGCCACCGGCCGGGCGCGTGCCGGTGATCATTGAGATCACCGATCCGGACTTCGCCCAGTACAGCAAATTGATGCCGGGTGGTGCCTACGGACAGGCGGCGTTGTACAGCCAACACTTCCACCATATAGGCACGATGCGCAAAATCCTTCTGCGTATGGCAGCATGGATGAATTACATTTTCCCTTTCCATTGACCTGAAGCCCAATCACGAGAGGCCCGCACTGAGTACTTACAGCACCCATCGACTTCCGCCCCTGCTGCGCCGTGTCCTGCGTCCGTTGCTTGATCCTTATCGACGTTACCGGCACGCGCGGCTGATTCATGCGGTGCGCGTGGCCCTCGGCTTGCTGGCAACGATCCTGCTGACCACCGGCATCAACCTGCCCCACGGCGAATGGGCCTCGGTGACCATGCTGGTGGTGATCGGTGGTTTGCAGCACCACGGCAACATCGGCAAAAAAGCTGCCGAACGCGCCACCGGTACCTTGATCGGTGCCGGCGTCGGATTGCTGCTGGTGGCGCAGCAGGCATGGCTTGGCATGCCGTGGTTGACGTATTTTGCGATGGCGGTGGTCTGCGGTTTCTTCTCCTATCACGCCATCGGCAAGGGTGGCTACACCGCCCTGCTTTCGGCGATTACCGTGTTCATCGTCGCCGGGCATGGCGACAATCCGATCACCGACGGCTTGTGGCGTGGGGTCGACATCCTCATCGGTATCGCCCTCGCTCTGGCCTTCTCTTTCGCCCTGCCGCTCTACGCGGTGTATTCGTGGCGCTACAACCTCGCCGATGCGCTGCGCGATTGCGCCACGGTGTATGGGCGGATCATCAGCGGCCAACCGGTCAGCGCCGACGAGCATTTGAAGTTGATGGGACGACTCGGCGCGGTGATGGTGCAATTGCGCTCGCTGATGCCGTCGGTGTCCAAGGAAGTGAAGATTTCCATGACCGAACTCGATGCGATTCAGCGCAACCTGCGCATGTGCATCAGCACATTGGAGATCCTTGGCAACACGCGACCGGATGCCAACGATCCAGAAGCCATGGCGCATTTGCAATCTGCGCTGAAGGCCGAGCACCGGCAGATTCGCGTGCAACTGATCGGCATGGCCCGGGCGTTGAAAACCGGCGCTTCGCAACGCCTGGACAAGCCGCTGGAGTTGCCGGAAGTCAACCTCGATGCGCCGGTTTACAGCACGCTGGATGGCTACCGACTGTTGACCCGGCAACTGGCGGCGAACATCGGCGAGATGCGCCAGCGCCTGGCGAAAACCGCACCGCGCTGGAACATCTGAGGGTTACTGCGCGGCCAGTCGCCGGCGCTTCAGGCCCCAGCCCTGTTGCATGCCGGCAGCGGCCAGCAGGATTGCCGCCACGCCGAGCCATTGCAGGGTTTCCAGGCGATGGCCGAACGCGAACCAGTCGACGAAGATCGCCGCAATCGGGTAGATGAATGACAGCGCGCCGGTCAATGCCGTCGGCAATTTCTGGATCGCGCCGTACAGCAGAACATACATCAGACCGGTGTGAACGATGCCCAGCGTCACCAGACTGGCCCAGGCACTCGGCGCTTGCGGCAACGCGCTGAAATGCGCGAACGGCGCCAGCAGCAAAATCCCGGTGCAGACTTGAATCAATGCAATCAGATGCGGCGGCGTGCCGGTCAGGCGCTTGATGATCAGTGCGGCAATGGCATATAGAAACGCCGCACCCAAGGCTAATGCAATGCCCATCAGATAGTCGTTGCCGCTCTCACCCTGAGTGCCATGGGCGCTGACGATCGCCAGCATGCCCATGAAGGAAATCGCCAGCCAGAACAGCTTTTGCAGAGTGATTTTTTCGCCGAGAAACAGCGCCGCCAACCCGACCAGCATGAACGGCTGCACGTTGTACACCGCCGTGCCGATGGCAATCGAAGCGCGGGAGTACGAGGCAAACAACAACACCCAGTTACCGACAATTGCCATCCCGCTCATCACCGCGAGCAAAAATGTGCTGCGGGTCAGAATGCCCGGGCGCAGAAAGCCGAAAGCGGCACAGATCAACAACAAGGTGCCGGCACCGAACACGCAGCGCCAGAACACCACGTCCAGCACCGGTTGCCCGGAGACCAGCACGAACCAGCCGATCGTCCCGGATATCAGCATGGCGGCGGTCATTTCGAATGAGCCGCGACGGATTGTGTTGTCCATCATCTATCTCCAGAGTTTGTGTGAAAAGTATGCCAAGCGAACATCCTGTCACTCCAGAGCAAAAGGCAGGCTAAACTGCTGATCTGCCTTTTTTATCAAGGGTGATTATTTGAAATCACCTAATTCTGGAGTTACGCCATGACCGACGATATCGACCAGATTCTTATCAGCGCCCTCATGGAAGATTCTCGGCGTTCACTCAAAGCACTGGCGCAGATCAGCGGATTGTCTTCACCGAGCGTGGCCGAGCGTTTACGCCGACTGGAGGAGCGCGGTGTGCTCAAGGGCTACACCGTCGAGATAGATCCGAAGTGCTTCGGTTATCAGTTGCAGGCAATCGTGCGGGTGCGCCCACTGCCAGGGCAGTTGCAGGAAGTCGAACGGCAGATTCAGGCAATTCCCGAATTCACCGAGTGCGACAAGGTCACCGGCGAGGACTGCTTTATCGCTCGCCTGCACGTGCGCTCGATGGAACAACTGGACACCCTGCTCGACCGACTCAATACCTTGGCCGAAACCAACACTGCAATCGTCAAGAAGACGCCGGTGAAGCGTCGTTTGCCGCCGATGGCCTAAGTGCATTTGCTGCACGTTCAGCGTAGATTGAGGTTTTTCCGGCGAAGGATTGGCGGTATGAAAGTTCAGGCAATGATGCTGAGCGCATTAGTGTTGAGTGGTTGCGGGACAGTGCAAACGGTCATGCGCGACGACCAGGTCGCCGTGGACGATTTGAGATCGAACAAATCCTATTGCGGGGCGGTGCCGAGGATCTACAGCGGTGTGATGTATGACTTTTGTAGCCTGCATGCGCCGATAGACGAAGGTAACAAGTACAACGCCGCCCTGCCTGGCTGGGCGATTGATGCGGTGGCTTCCGGGGTGCTCGATACTTTGTTGCTGCCCTACACCGTCTACAAGCAACAGACTGACGGCAGCATCGTGATCAATTGAATAGCTCCAGGCACACGCATTCCTGCAGACAACAAAAAACCCGCCGTAGCGGGTTTTTTGTTATTTCACAGCCAGCGATCAGTCGTCGCGGCTCATGATGCCGAAGATCTGCAACAAGCTGATGAACAGGTTGTAGATCGATACATACAGGCTGATGGTCGCCATGATGTAGTTGCGCTCGCCGCCGTGGATGATGGCGCTGGTCTGGAACAGGATGCACACCGACGAGAACAGCACGAAACCTGCGCTGATCGCCAGTTGCAGGCCGCTGATCTGGAAGAAGAAGCTCGCCAGCGTTGCACCCAGCAACACGAAGAAACCAGCGGTGATGAAACCACCGAGGAAGCTCATGTCCTTGCGGGTGATCAGCACGTAGGCCGACAGACCACCAAACACCAGCGCGGTCATCGCAAACGCCGAGCTGACCACTTCAGCGCCGCCCTGCATGCCCAGGTAACGGTTGAGGATCGGGCCGAGCAGGAAACCCATGAAACCGGTCAGCGCAAAAGCGGACACCAGGCCCCACGCGGAATCACGCAGCTTGTTGGTGAGGAAGAACAGCCCGTAGAAGCCAATCAGCACCACGAAAATATTCGGGTAGCCAACACGCATCTGCTGTGCGACGAAAGCCATGACGCCGCTGAATGCGAGGGTCAGAGCCAGTAGGCCGTAAGTGTTGCGCAGGACGCGGCTAACCTCTAGCTGCTCAGCCTGCACGCTGTTATTAACTGCGTAATCCTGTTCGCGCATGGCGACACTCCTGTTGGTTTGAAACGTTCAGTCGCAAAGATCATAACAGACGCTCTGTAACAAGCCATGCAGAGAGTTTGACAGTGTGTTTCATTCAGGTATTATGGCGCCCGCAACGCAACGGAGGTGTGGCCGAGTGGTTTAAGGCAACGGTCTTGAAAACCGTCGACTGTAACAGGTCCATGAGTTCGAATCCCATCGCCTCCGCCATCTTATGTACGACAAAGCCCTGATTATTCAGGGCTTTGTCGTTTCTGGCATCCTGAAAAATTTCCGCCTAGCCGAATGCGTTCCATAATTTTTGTGGACGCGCTCCATAACTCGACCGAGTTTTCCCCTCTCCGGCGTCCTGCCAATCGTTAAAACACTCTTCATGTAAAACGGTGCTGCGGTGATTCCTTGGCTGCCAAGGACACCAAAAATGCCCAACTCCGACCTACTCCCTTCCCTGCTCTTCAAAATCAACGAAAACCAACTCGCCCTCGAAGCCGCCATCATGGAATTGTTGAACTGGGTCGAGCAGCGCGGGTCCGCCGATGTAGCCGAAAACGTTCGCGGCGCCCTCTGGACAATCGACAAAAACGAGGAGTTCATCAAGATGACACTGGTCGTGTTGATGACGCCTGACAGACGCCCAACGGCTGTGGATTCCACCAGATAGGGTTTGCAGGGGCGAAGACGACGAAATCAGGCCTCGTTTCCGGATACTGCCCCTGTCAAGCGCACCGCCCCAGTCGAATCGCCGAGTGTAAGGAGGAGTGCCAAGAGTTAGCCACTTGATTTTTAGCGGCTTTTCAACCACTTTAATTAGCACAATCTCAAGCCAGAAATGTAGGCTTGAGCAATTCACTGATAGAGAATTTGGCTCGTCAGTTACGTCCCACATAATTATAGGTAATGGAATGCCATATTATAATGAATATAATAATGTTTTTTCTGCATATGATGAATGGGACAGGATTAGGTCGCAGAATCTAAAAGTAGCGTCCCTAATGTTTTTTCAGGATCATACAGGAAATATTTCTAGCCCATTTTTTGTCTGGGGGAGCGAGGAGGGAGAAGCCGTTCATATTGCGAGGGCCGAGACATTTCCTGGGCAGCAATTCCAGCAGAATATGGCTAATAATCGGTCGTTTCAGAATGCATCTTATAAACTTCGAAATTTTCTCGCCGATCATGTGGCTTCTTCTAGGGTAGGAACTCCAGGGTATCGGCAAAAAGGGCATTCGGAAGAATTTTTAATTCAAGATTTCCCCATCTGCTTAACCATCGCGGGGGGGATTTCAAATGTAGCGACTGCTCAAATTTCTGTTTCTTGGAGCCCCTGTGTGGCTGAAAGAGATTCCAAGGCAAGTAATAGTCTAGGCCCAGGGGTAGGTTGTTTTGGCAAGTTGGTTCATCTTGCTCAGCAATACCCATCCATACACTTTGAAGTTAATTTCAAGGAGGGTTTTGGGAGCTTTGCTCACAATGGCCGTGGTGCAGAGCAGTATATGAACCAAAACTCACCCACTAATAATATTTCCTTTAGCTATTTTCCGCAACTTGGTTGAAAAATTGCAATCAGCTTAGTTTTCCGGGTCTATAAAATATCTTCCGTAAATAATTGGGGTGGCGCTGCGGATGTTCTGACAGTGCCGATTCGTCAAGTAGGGGTGCTCCGTAGCGTTAGAGCACGCGCCTTAGGATCCGCGCAAGCTGTATCACGCAAACCCGAGTGGGGGCGGCATCGCAATGGTACTTAGCCATGACTTCAATTTACTTTGTCGAAACTGATTTCGGACTTTGGAAGCTAACCGTTACAAACCTGGCTGGACCCGAAAGCCGCCGAGAAGCGGATCGAGTACGAGGAAAAGGAGTTGCGGCACCGGCAACGGCTGGGCACCCGGGAGAAGCTTGAAGAATGATGACCTGGAACGGTATCGGGCAAATCAGCGAAGCGGTGCAGAACCTAATTCTGAACGCTCATGCGCTCGGGCCAACGCTGTCGTATCAGGCAATTGGCAGTCCGCGCCACAAAGTGCAGATAGGCGAAAACGTGGCGCGGATGATTCCAGAAGCAGGAAAACGAATGGCGGCAAAGCTTGACTCGCATGAGTCATGATCCAGCTAACTGCAAAAACCTGACGCGCCAGCTTTTGAAATATCGCGAAAGCAAGCGCGACAACTTGACGAGCTAAGCCTCGAGCACATGCGCTATGCGGGTGAATGCAAAGCAGCCTCCCATGCCACAAGGAACTCGTCCACGGCCCCCTGAATGCTAATCATCGAATCCGTCGCAAAACGGTAGTTGATGTGAAAATCGTCATGAGTGAGCTCTAACTCCTTGCAGATAAACTGCCGACAACGAATCAACGCAGAATGAACACGGCGAAGTTCAAGGTGAAGTTGCTTGTTTGCATCAGTTTGCTCGGCCCGTTCAAGTTTTTCTAATACCCGCCACACCTCATCCACTTTCTCACAAACCGCGATCTTTCCAATGTACTCGCCGTGAAGGTCATAGATACGCGTCCACTGATGATCCACTTCTGCTCTAGGCATGGTTCCCCCCGGAATCAGCCAACCCAGGCTGATCTTAAAGTCAAATTATGCAATTGAGACCGGCTCCGTGGCCGGCACCTCACTCGTCACTCATACCCTCAGAAAGTAGCACCATACTGCAGCCGATCACAGAGAGTGGTGCATGCATGGAGAAATCTGCGAGCAACTACAACCGCAAACACGTGCGCGAGCATTTGGTCAGCGTCTTGGCCGCAACTCAAGGTCAGCCCAAATACATGGCCTATGAACGGCTTGAAGATTACTGCCACAGCATCAAGGTGACGCTCTATTTCAAAGTTCGACGCGCGTGACCCGCCCTCACCTATTGCGCTGAGGGCAGGACAAATCCTTATGCTTAAATGTCAGCCTTTTTTGCTAGGTGCAGATGGAGCATTACCTCTATTGTTTCCAGATACTCCACCGGTGGTGCTTGGCCAATTACCACCCGGGCCGGGATGACTGGACGGGCCTCGGGAGGAGCCGCCTGCCCCCTTACCTGACCCACCACTACCGCCAGCGCCTTTACCGCCGCCACTTTTTGACATGATGACCTCCTTGTATACGGGAACCGCCCTTGAAGATTAGGTTACTCCACGCCGACACCAAGACCATTTGTCAGTTTGCACTACACCCCTGCTCTACGAATCAAATCAGCCGGCGAGTCAGACCGAAAGCTAGACCGCAATCAGTTGATGGGCTGCAACCTCAGCTCTTGAGATTACCGCTGGAAGCCCAGCATCCGAAAAACTGGTGATACAGGCCCTGGTCTTTGCGACGTCTAACCTTTGCCTTTTTTTTGCCATCTCAGCCAAAAGCGTTTTGTTAATCAGGTATCTGCCACAAGCAGGGCATTCCCTGTCGTGGAAATCTCCGGTCGACGGATGATTAACGTCAGTCCCTTTGCAGATAAAACAAGTCATCTTCAGACCTCCCTATGAATGACCTTTTAACAGTAGCTGGTGCCTCACCGCCCTCCACCCGCTTGGCGTAAGACGCTACAGACCCTAACAAAGCAAACGCTAGACCGGCCAGCGAAATTGAAAAGGAAGGCCATGGCCGAGGAAAAGGAACTGACGGAGGAAGCCAAGAAGCAGCGCAGGAAGCACGAGAAGGCTGCAGCAAAGGACGCTGCATTGGGTGTCGAGAAGTTTACGGTTGAAGTCGTCGGGGTGTTCAAGCCTGACTTAAAGAAGGTGATGAAGGATCACGGCTTCAACAATCAACAGGAGATCCACCAGAACCTGATCCGAAACCTGATCGCCGCCGACTTCGAAACCCAGGCTTGGATGCTTCGGAATGTCACGACACCTTACGAACCTAGCGAAAAGGTGTTGCGACAATTGAGAGCTGCGGGCTGCAGGCTGCAGCATTTGGCGAAACATCTCGGCGATCCAGAAGACGAGATACTGCTGCCCTAAAATGCGCTCATACCAGCATTAGCGCATTTCAGACTGCGCAATCATATAAATGAAATAGGCTTGTGAGTATCCAGTTGCTGTCCAGTACAAAGGGTAAATGTTTTCTTTATCTGCACTTCAGCTGAATTTATTATCTCAACCAAATCTTTGACCACCACATTACTTACTGAACTATATAGAGGATCCTTGCAAATTGCCAAAGTTGAAGAAATGGAAACTTTAGCCTCAGCGATTTTTTGATAGGTCTCCTTCACTCGCAAAAAAAACATCTTATCCAGAACTGCCAAATCAACAATATACTTGTCGAATATGGATGAGTAAAAAGGAAGAATGATACCGGTCGTATATTCATCTCCCTTAGAAGTCTTAACGTGAATGGATCCGTCCGATCCTTTTAGCACTTCTACTGTAAGGGTTGGATCACCAAGTCTATCAACAGCTTTTCGCAAAATAAAAATAGTCCATGCATTTTTAGACATTTCCTCCGCAATCAGAATTTTGTATGCGGATATTTTTCGTGCTTTTTCTGACTTTTTTTTGAAAAATTCAACAACTTCTTTAGTAACAAATAGAAAAATGGCAACGACCACTGTTATAGGAAATAATTTACTCAGATCAATCACGTATCGCTCCTCTCCGGCCCCATGCCGGGCCCAACACAAATACCCACCTCTACGAACCACGCCAGCCGGCGAGGAATCAACCACGCTCACCTACTCAGTTGGGCAGCCTGCTGAAAGACTCTCCAGTTTGACTCCACAAATCGGACTTGCTTGAGGGTCTCATCGCACATATAGAAATATTCCATAACCTGAAAAGCATCCGCCGAGACATACGCGTTCACCTTTCTTACAATATCAGTAAGCGCGCCCATAACACCGCTGTAGGCTCCAACCGCCTCGTAACCACCCAATTCGTGAGCTGGGAGCCTGCTTAGCGAGTACACAGAGGACTCCAAGCGTTGTCTATAGACCAAGTTCCAATTTTCCTGAAAAACAATCTCAGCTGGTTGAGACTGCAGTAATTCACCAAATGTTGTTGCAGTTTTCACTGCGTTTTCGATTACAGCGTAGAGAGATTCAGACTTTTCCTTCGCAGCCTTTTCAGCAAATTTGATCTGTGCTTTTTGTTGCTTGTTGCTGATTGCAAATGCCCCCCAGATTGAAGCAATCGATCCCACGGCCTGAACCCATGACGCTAATCCTGGGTGATGCTCAATCCAGTACGAAACACATTCCCAACTCATAAGCCACTCCCCAGTAGATCCCGGAACTATACCGGCGAGGATCCTCTATGTCCGCGCAACAGATCGACGAAAAGAAACTCGAGCCCGCAATTCGTAAGGTCAAGCACTGCTTGGCACTGGCCCAGAGCGCCAACTAAAACGAGGCCGTCACGGCGCTCCGGCAGGCACAGGCACTGATGCGCGAGTATCGCCTGACCGAAATGGATGTGAAGTTGAGCGACGTCGGTGAAGTTGAGTCGGACCTCTACCGCGGCAAGCGTCGACCGGCATGGGATCAGCAACTGAGCATCGCCGTAGCGGATGCATTCAACTGCACGACCCTGCGGCGCATGAAGTGGAGCTCTGCTAACGAGCAGGTATCGAGTGCGCGACATTCGTCGGCGTGTCTCCTGCTCAGAACATCGCCCTGTATGCGTATGAGTCTTTGCACAGAAAGCTTACCCAGGCGCGCAAGGTGTACTGCTCAGCAGTCAGATCTGGAATTCGACGCAGTGAGTACTCGGCAGAAACATCCGGCGACCACTTTGCATCCTCCGCCATATTCTGTACCGACAAAGCCCTGATTATTCAGGGCTTTGTCGTTTCTACGGTTCACGAAAGCTTCCGCCCTTCTCATGCCCTCCATGACTTTAATGGACGTGAAAGTGATCGCACGATGCACCAGACGTGTTTTCAGCCCAGCACCCGCTATCACTCCGCCGAACGCCGCATCTCCTCCCGTGTAGGCATGGTCCAGTCCGAGGCGCGTCGTTCATAAATAGAGTCGGGCTTCTGCTCTTCGTAGCTGAACATCAATAAGTAAAGCCCCAGCGCCACTGCAGCCAACAGTGCCCTGCCGATCGGGTTGGCATCCCTCTGCAGTCCACCGGGGCCGATTGCTACCCAGCCTCCGCGAAGGTAAGCAAACACGGCATGGGTAAACCACGCTTGTGCCCCTACGCATGTCCAGAACTGACTCCACCCGCCGGTAAAGCGCCAGAACGCGTTTACCAGGGACGCGATCACCATGACCGCCAGGATCAAATAACGAAAACGTTTGAGAGCGCTCAGAGTGCGGCTGTCCTGCTTCATGTCTGCCCTGTTTTCACTTCAAGAAAAACGATTTGATTATACCGTTGAGACTGCAAATATCGGCCAGCCGCCGGCAAACAGCTCGTTAAAATTGCAGTCACTCAACCGGCTTTTTTTTCTTGTACTCGACCAACACGATCGTCATTACCTACGCGGGGGCAAGGAGCAAGACCTGATCCTCGCCAGCGTATTCAACCCGCCCAAGCGCAGGGATGAGCGACATAATCTCAATGACAGCCTAGGATCGGCATACTGAAGCACAACTGGCCGCGCGGCCTGACCGTCGATAACAAGGAGTTCACATTGCACAAGGACTACCTCGCCTTTTTCACCTCGCTGTTTCTGTCCCGGCTGGCGGATCAGATCCTGCTGTTCATCGTGCCCTTGGTGGTGTTCCAGACCACCAACAGCGCCTCTTGGGCAGGTCTGGCGTTTTTCGTCGAATCGCTGCCACGGTTTCTCGCGTTTCCGCTGTGCGGAGCCTTGTGTGACAAGTTTTCGCCCATAAGGATTCTGCACATCAGCCAGGTTTACCGAGCACTGCTCTGCCTGATCGCGGTGGCAATGTTTGCCCTCTTCGGCGGTATCGCTTGGGTCGTCGTGCTGTCAGCGCTATGTGGCGTGCTGACCACCCAGGGCATCATGGCCCGCGAGGTGCTGATGCCACACATTTTCCAACACTACAGCTACACCAAGACCTTGTCCTATTCGCAGATCGCCGATCAGACCGGGCTGGTGCTCGGGCCTCTGGTGGCTGCACTGCTGTTGGAAATCTGGGCGTGGCATTGGGTGGTGCTGTGGGTCGCCGGGCTGTTCCTGCTGGCGGACCTGAGCATGCTGGTATGGCAACGCCTCAGCCGTATCACCCTGGAAGTGTTCGAGCAGCATCAGGACATCTGGCTGCAACCGCTGCGTATCGCTTTCGGGCATATACGTGAACTGGCGGAGCTGAAAAAAATCATTCTGCTGGCGGTCGGGGTCAACCTGATCGTCGGCGTCACTCTGGCGACGTCAGCGGCGATGGTGATCGGCGAGTACAGCGCCGGCAAAGATGCGTATGCCGGACTGCAGGCTGCCGGCGCGGTCACCACCATCGTGATTCTGTTCTTCCTCGCCCGGGTTGAAATCCCGCAGCGGTTACTGGGTGGGCTGGCTTACTCGATGATCGCCGCTGGCGCCCTCATCAGTGCACTGAGCCCGAACCTGACTGGCTATGTGGTCGGTTTCCTGCTGATCGTCGGCTTCGACAAGATGTTCAACATCTACATGCGCAGCATCCGTCAGCGGGTGATTCCGGCCAAGGACTTCGGCAAGACCGTGGGCGTGATCACGTTGCTCAATAATCTCTCGCAACCTTTGGCGGGGTTGCTGGTGGCGCTGTTGGCCTCAAGCCTGGGTACGCAAGGAGTGATCCTGATTCTGGCCGTGCTGACTATGCTGTTGGGCGCCGCAGCGGTATGGTGGTTTGCCGTCAGCAGAGGAACCCTGAATGCCGAAGAAACCACCGGCCCCTAAAGAGCGCGCAACCGCCGCAGACATCGAGCGCTCGATCCAGGCCCTGAACAAAATGGCCGAGCGCTTGTGGGGCGAAGGCCGGGAAGCCGAGGCCAAAGCGCTGCTCGATGCCCTCGATGCGTTGAACCGGGCGCTCGATCGAATCAGGATTGGAGAAAGTCGCCGAGCGGCGACGCTCCATTGAGGCGTGGGCCTATGGTTTGAGGATCAGCAACGGCTCGCCCTTTTTGACGATGTAAGTCGCCAGCTCCGAGCCTTTGTCTGCGCCAACATTCTTCGCAACATGCGCCACCCCTTCCGGAATGAACAACGAATCCCCCGCCTTCAACGTCACCGGCGCCCGGCCCTCCAGTTGATATTCGAACGTGCCGCTGATCACATACGCGACCTCAACACCGGGATGCGCGTGTCTTGGCGAAGTCACGCCCGGTTCGAAATCGACGCGTGCCTGGATCACTTCTCGCTCGGCCGTACCGAGATCCTGGCGAACCAGGTCCGTGCGGCTCAAGCCTTGTTGCCAGCTCTTGGCCGGTGCGTCAGCCGCGTGGGTGACGCTGATGATTGAAGCGAGTAGCGCAGCGCTGGCCAGTAACAATGGACGATGCATGGTGAAGCCCTCTCAAACGTAGTGGTGGGTGACCTCTACTGTGGGAGTCGCCTGTATCGCTGATGTGTCGTAAACCCTGACTTTATTGTGCGCATGTGTCTGCGCGACAGCTTGATACACGCTTATACAAAGGTGTCTGCGCCCGCCAGCAACGCCAACAGCCATGCCCTGAACGCCACGATTTTTTTCGATTCCGCCGTTTCATCGGGCGTCACCAGATAGAAGCCCAGTTCATCTTTCAAGCGCAGACCAAAGGGTGCGACCAAACGCCCGGCCCGCAAATCGTCCTCGACATAGGTCGAACGGCCAATGCACACGCCCTGTCCGTCAACAGCGGCCTGTACCGCCATCATCGCCAGGTCGAAGGTCATGCGCGGACCTTCTGCGAGTTGTAGAGGTTGGCCCGCTGCGCGTAGCCAGGCGCCCCAGTCACCGGCCGTCACACCGCTGACTTGCAGTAACGTGTGATTGGCCAGATCCGCCGGCGCGCGCAACGTCTTCGCCAGTGCAGGACTGCACACCGGAAAGACCTCATCGGACATCAAAAAATCGGCACGCAGCCCTTTCCAGTCACCACGTCCGTAACGAATCGCCGCATCAATCGCGTCTTTGCGAAAGTCGACCCGCTCAGTGGACGCGCTGATGCGCACATCGATAGCAGGAAACGCCTGCTGAAAGGACGGCAAACGCGGCAACAGCCACTTCGACGCAAAGGACACCAAGGTGCTGATGGTCAGTACGCTTTTATCGCGCGATTCGAGCAACTGTTCAGTGGAATAACGCAGCGCTTGGAACGCTGCACGCACGCCCGGCAAGTAGGCCTGTCCGTCTTCACTCAGCGCCAAACCACCGTTGAGCCGCAGAAAAAGAGCCACACCCAGTTCGGCTTCGAGTCGGCGAATCTGATGACTGACAGCGGTTTGGGTGACGTTGAGTTCCTCGGCAGCCTTGGTAAAACTCATGTATCGGCAGACCGCTTCAAAAGCACGCAATCCATTAAGTGAAGGAAGTCGGACGGACATGGGATGATGATTGCTCATGAGATTTTGTCATACGCTAACACCCGAAATGACCTTTGCGAAAGCCACCACGGCAATGGAATCTGGCGCCTTCTCTCTCCAAGGAAGTGCCATGAAACTGTATTTCGCCCCCATGACCTGCTCGCTCTCCCCGCACATTGTGCTGCGGGAACTGGGTTTGCCGTTTGAACTGGTTCGCGTAAACAACCAGAGCAAGCGCACGGCTGACGGGCAAGACTTTCGCGACATCAACCCCAAAGGCTACGTCGCAGCGCTGCTCCTGGATAACGGCGAAGTGCTGACAGAAGGCCCGGCGATCTTGCAATACCTCGCCGATCAGGTCCCCCAACGCGCACTGGCGCCGGCACTTGGCAGTTGGGAGCGGACACGGTTGCAGGAGGATCTGAATTTCATCAGCACGGAGATTCACGGCGGCTGCGCACCGCTGTTCGATGCGCAGATTCCACAGGCGACCAAAGCGATTTTCACCCACAAACTGTTCAAGCGCCTCGACTACCTGAGCCGCAAACTGGTCGATCAGGACTATTTGCTGGGCACGTTCGGTGTCGCCGATGCCTACCTGTTTACCGTGTTGACGTGGCTGCCCAGCTTCAATATCGACCTGCAGGACTGGCCGTCGCTGGCCGCCCACTCCCGGCGGGTCGCCGCCCGCCCCAGCGTCCTTGCGGCGATCGCGGCAGAAGCGGCGACGCAACCGGTTTGATCGCCCTCTACGCTTTCACTGCGGTGGCGGCTGATCATTTGTCCGTTAGCCGTGAATCTGTAAACTGGCGCGATTTACTCGCTCAGACAAGGGATCCGCATGGCTAACCAAGACATCACCTTTACCCCCGATCCGGACGCAGACTCGATTTCGTCGGACGTCACCACGTTCAACGGGATCATGATGTCCACGCAAATCCCGACCCGTGCCGACGGCAGCCTGGAACTGGGCGATATCACCCTGCAAAGCGAATGCACCCTGCAAGCGTTGAAAGTTGCGCTGGAACGCGCCGGCAGCTCGATGGACCGGGTCATGCACCTGACCATTTACCTGACCGACATGGCTGATCGCGCGGCATTCAACGAGGTTTACAAGCGCTACTTCGCCAAGCCATGGCCGGTGCGTGCGGCGGTGGGTGTGGCGTCGCTGGCGGTTGAAGGCATGCGCGTGGAAGTTACGGCGATGGCGGCCAAGGCCTGACTTCACACCGCCAAGCCCTGTGGGAGCGAGCCTGCTCGCGAAGGCTTCCGTTCAGCCGACATTGATGCTGAATGTGCTGGCCCCTTCGCGAGCAGGCTCGCTCCCACCGGGGGTTGCGCGGTGTCAGCTGCCATCGGGCAGCACGGGCGTGCCGGGCGCGCGTTTCACGGGTAGAATGCGCGCCTAACCGTGACAGCCTGACTAAAAAAACTATGTCCTTGCCCAAGCATCATCTGGAATTGCTCAGCCCTGCCCGCGATGTCGCCATCGCCCGTGAGGCGATCCTGCACGGCGCCGACGCCGTGTACATCGGCGGCCCGAGCTTCGGCGCGCGCCACAACGCCTGCAACGAAGTTGGCGAAATCGCTGAACTGGTGGAATTTGCCCGCAAGTATCACGCGCGCATTTTCACCACCATCAACACCATCCTGCACGACAACGAACTGGAGCCGGCGCGCAAGCTGATCCATCAGTTGTACGACGCTGGGGTCGACGCGCTGATCGTTCAGGATCTGGGCGTGATGGAGCTGGACATTCCGCCGATCGAGCTGCACGCCTCGACCCAGACCGACATCCGCACCCTTGAGCGAGCGAAGTTCCTCGATCAGGCAGGTTTCTCGCAACTGGTATTGGCCCGTGAGCTGAACCTGCAGGAAATCCGCGCGATCGCCGACGAAACCGACGCCGCCATCGAGTTCTTCATTCACGGCGCGTTGTGCGTGGCCTTCTCCGGCCAGTGCAACATTTCCCACGCGCAGACCGGGCGCAGCGCCAACCGTGGCGATTGCTCGCAAGCCTGCCGTTTGCCGTACACCCTCAAAGATGAAAAGGGTGGCGTGATCGCCTACGAAAAACACCTGCTGTCGATGAAAGACAACAACCAGAGCGCCAACATCCGCGCGCTGGTTGAAGCCGGTGTGCGTTCGTTCAAGATCGAAGGTCGCTACAAGGACATGGGCTATGTGAAGAACATCACCGCCTATTACCGCCAGCGCCTCGACGACGTGCTCGAAGACCGCCCGGACCTGGCCCGCGCCTCCAGCGGCCGCACCGCGCACTTCTTCTTGCCGGACCCGGAAAAGACTTTCCACCGTGGCAGCACCGATTACTTCGTCACCGATCGCAAGATCGACATCGGCGCTTTCGACTCGCCGACCTTCACCGGTCTGCCAGTGGGTATTGTCGAGAAAGTCGGCAAACGCGACATGCAGGTCGTCACCCAGGAGCCGCTGTCCAACGGCGATGGCTTGAACGTGCTGGTCAAGCGCGAAGTGGTCGGTTTCCGCGCCAACATCGCTGAAGCAAAAGGTGAATTCGAAGAAGACGGCGAGAAGCGCTACCGCTATCGCGTCGAACCGAACGAAATGCCCGAAGGCCTGTACAAGCTGCGCCCGAATCATCCGTTGAATCGCAACCTCGATCACAACTGGCAGCAAGCGCTGCAAAAGACCTCTTCCGAGCGTCGCGTGGCCCTGAGCTGGGTCGCGCGCCTGCGTGAAGAACAGCTGGAAGTGACCGCCACCAGTGAAGAAGGCATCAGCGCCAGCGTCACCCTGAGCGGTCCGTTCGGTGTGGCCAACAAGCCGGAGCAGGCGCTGGAACAGTTGCGCGATCTGCTCGGCCAGCTCGGCACCACGCAGTACCACGCCACCGACATCAAGCTGGATGCGCCACAGGCGTTTTTCATCCCTAACTCGCAGCTCAAATCCCTGCGCCGTGAAGTGATCGAAGCCCTGACCGCCGCCCGTGTCGCCGCTCATCCGCGTGGTGGCCGTAAAGCCGAAACCAGCCCGCCGCCGGTGTACCCGGATTCACACCTGACCTTCCTCGCCAACGTCTACAACCAGAAGGCCCGCGATTTCTACCACCGTCACGGCGTGAAGCTGATCGACGCGGCGTATGAAGCGCACGAAGAGCCGGGCGAAGTGCCGGTGATGATCACCAAGCACTGCCTGCGTTTCTCCTTCAACCTGTGCCCGAAACAGGCGAAAGGCGTGACCGGCGTGCGCACCAAAGTCGCGCCGATGCAGTTGATCCACGGCGATGAAGTGCTGACGCTGAAGTTCGATTGCAAGCCGTGCGAGATGCACATCATCGGCAAGATGAAAGGCCACATCCTCAACCTGCCGCAACCGGGCAGCGTGGTCGGCCACATCAGCCCTGAAGACCTGATGAAAACCATTCCGCGCGCACCGCACTGAGTGGTTGGGGTGCGCGGTGCTTCGGCGCCGCGCACGTCTGCTGTACCAAGCCTGGCCAAATCGCAGGCATAAAAAAACGCCAACTTCTTGCGAAGTTGGCGTTTTTTCGAATATGGCAGGGGCGGCTGGATTCGAACCAACGCATGGCAGGATCAAAACCTGCTGCCTTACCGCTTGGCGACGCCCCTACTGCTCTTTCCAGCTACTTCGTTAGGTTCGCTGTGAGAACGGGGCGCAATTTACCAAGGTTTTTTTACTTTGGGAAGCGCGAAGTGAAATATTTTTTGTTTTAAAACAGCGACTTATTATTTTGGCTTGAATAAGGTCCAGGGTGAGTCGGTTTAACCGCCGTGTATCACACTGTGTACGAACCCCACCGCGACACATCGACTTTCAACAAAGCCGTTCTTCGACACAGGCCAGATACGTCTCCGCGCTCAAATGCACTCAAGGTTTCAGGTGTTCATTCAGAACCCTTGGCCAAAGGCTCGCAAAGGAGACGTCACCATGAAAAAGGCACTGCACACCCGCAACACCGCGTTCGGTTTGTCGATTCTGGCTTTGTCGTTGTTCGGCGCTTTTGGCAGCGCTCAGGCGCAAACCACTGAACCTGCGGCCGCCAGTTACTCCGCGCCCTCACCTTTCGGCCCGCTCAAGCATGTGAAGGCCGGCGTGCTCGACGTCGCCTACGCCGAAACCGGTCCCGCCGACGGCCCGGTGGTGATCCTGTTGCACGGCTGGCCCTACGACATTCACAGCTACGACCAAGTCGGGCCGTTGCTGGCGACCAAGGGTTATCGGGTGTTGATGCCGTATGCGCGGGGTTATGGCGATACGCAGTTCCTTTCCAAAGACACCCTGCGCAACGGTCAACCAGCGGCGCTGGCCAGTGACGTCGTCGACTTCATGGACGCGCTGAAGATCAAGCAAGCGGTGCTCGGCGGTTATGACTGGGGCGCGCGCTCGGCGGACATCGTCTCGGCGCTGTGGCCAGAACGTGTGAAGGCGCTGGTCTCGGTCAGCGGTTATCTGATCGGCAATCAGGCCGCCGGGCAGAACCCGCTGCCGCCCAAGGCTGAGTTGCAGTGGTGGTATCAGTTTTACTTTGCGACTGACCGTGGCCGTGCCGGTTACGAGAAGAACACGCATGATTTCGCCAAGCTGATCTGGCAAACCGCTTCGCCGCAGTGGAAGTTTGATGACGCCACGTTCGACCGCAGCGCCAAGGCGCTGGAGAACCCGGATCACGTCGACATCACCGTGTTCAACTACCGCTGGCGTCTGGGCTTGGTGCAGGGTGAAGCGAAATATGCGGCGCTGGAGCAGAAACTGGCCACCGCACCGTCGATCAGCGTGCCGACCATTACCCTTGAAGGCGACGCCAACGGTGCGCCGCACCCGGCGCCGGAGGATTACGCCAAGCGCTTTACCGGCAAGTATCAGTTCCGTTTGATCAACGGCGGGATTGGCCACAACCTGCCGCAGGAAGATCCGCAGGCGTTTGCCAAGGCTGTGATTGATGCGGATCACCTGTAGAAACAAAAAGGCAGTCAGCCGCTCAGGCTGACTGCTTGATTATTTGAGGGTGGAGGGATGGTCACCTTTTGCAGATGCTTTGCCTGAACGGACGCCATCGCGAGCAGGCTCACTCCTACATTTGAAATGCGTTCCCCTTGTAGGAGTGAGCCTGCTCGCGATCACGCCCGACCAGACACCCTCAATCCCAACTAACGTGCACGATCACTCGGTTGGCACAACCAGATCCAACGCCTTGTTGACCGCCAACTCCCCCAACATGACCACTTGCGCAATGCCCAGCAGCGTATGGCGGTTTGCGCCCTCCAGCATTCCGGCAAAATTACCGAGCATGACCGACGCGGACGCCAACGAGCCGCAAGCATTGGTCAGCAACGCCTCGGTATCGGCTTGCGGGTTAACCATGAACATCGTGCTGGGCGTATAGGGCGTGGCCATGATCGCGGCAGGCAACAGGTAATGGTCGAGCGCACGCTCTGCCGCTTCGTGCAGCTTTCTTGAATTGGGCGAGGCGTACGGCGATACCAGGTCTGTGACCGGTGGTTCGGGTGGCTGAGACATCAGCTGAAACTCCAGACAAGAACCGTTGACGGCTCTTTGATAGAAGGCGTGAAGCGCCGCGAGCACGGACGCTTCTGTGCAAATGAGGGGGCACGCCCCCTCACCCATCTGCACCGCGACTAGTGCGGCAAGCGCTGGTTATCCAGGACTCGGCCGACTACCAACTCACTGAGCATGATCACCTGTTGCAGGATCAGCATCTTTTTGCGCTGTGAAGGGTCAATTGAATCGGCTAGATCGCGGGCCATGTCAGTGGCGGAGGACAAGGTTTCAGTGGCTTCGACGAGCAGGGTTTCGTTATCCACTGTGGGGTCGATGAGGTAGATCTTGCCGGTTTTGCGGGTGGGTATTGAGGTCTTCAGCGCTGAGGGGTTGAGGTAGAAGTTGATCGCGCGGTCGGTGGCCTCTTTGATGTTTCGAGGTTCGAGCGCGGCGTCGTAAGGGATTGGATCGGTTTCTGGCGGGTTTGGCGTGACTTTGAACATAGATGACACTCGCTTAGCAAAGAATAAGGAGCCATCACTCGCGCTACCAAACGAGGGTGGTGACCATTGCGCGGGTTGGTAGACCGGTCTAAGCGAGTAAACCCCGGCGCTCCCGAAAGAGCCCCACGCATGGCCACCATATAAAACCGAGCCCCGAAAAGAGACTGCATATAGCGGCGCATTACGCTTAGAAGACGGGCTACCAAACCCGATCACTGTTTTGCAGTGACAGGGAAACGATACAGCCCGCCTCAAGGCGCGTAAGCCGGCGGATTCTGGCGTACGCGTAGGCAACGGCGCAAGGTGTTGTAGCCGTTATGGCGTAACAGTGCGTGTAAGTTAAACGTGTGTGGGTGATGGCGTTTAAAAGCCCCTCACCCTAGCCCTCTCCCCGAGGGAGAGGGGACTGACCGGGGTGTTTGGGGGAGGTACGCCGACATGGGATACCGAGGTGAACTCTGGTGAGGAAGCGGTTGGTGCCACCTGCAAATTCCCTCACCCTAGCCCTCTCCCAAAGGGAGAGGGAACTGACCGGGGTGTTTGGGCGAGGTACGCCGACGTGGGATACCGAGGTGAACTCAGGTGGGTGACGGCTTGGGTTATTTGACCAGGCGTTTTTCTTTTGATGGGCGATAGCCGAAATATGAGCTGTAGCATTTGCTGAAATGGCTCGGCGAGACGAAGCCGCAAGCGACCAGCACTTCCACTTGTGACAGCTCAGTGTGCTGCAATAACCGTCGCGCTTCGGTGATGCGCAGTTCCAGGTAATAGCGCTGCGGCGTGGTGCCCAGTTGTTCCTTGAACAGACGCTCAAGTTGCCGACGGGATCGGCCGGCGTACACCGCCAGTTGCTCCAGCTCCAGCGGCTCTTCCAGATTGGCGTCCATCAGCTTCACCACTTCACGCAGCGGCGCGCTGACGCAGATGTTCTCGTCTGGTTTGATCCGGCGGTAGCGCGATTCTTCGAACGCGAGGATGTCTTCAATGCCTTCGACCAAGGCCTTGCCGTGTAAGCCTTTGATCCAGTCCAGCGCCATGTGGAATGCGCCGGACGGACTCGACGCCGTCAGGCGGTCGCGATCAATGACGTAGGGCTCACTGCTAACGTGGGTGGACTTGGCGATTTCGGTCAGCGCCGGGCGATGCTCCGGGTGGATTGCGCAACGGTAGCCATCGAGCAGCCCGGCCCGGCCGAGAAACCACGAGCCGTTCCATAACCCGGCAAGCGAGATGCCGCGCTCCGCTGCCGATCTGAGCAAGCCGATGAACTCATCACTCGCGCGCAGTTCGGTGCGATACCCGCCACACACCACCAGCAGATCCAGTTGCTGAAGCGCAGCCAGATCCAGACGTGCATCAGGACGAATAACCAGCCCCAGGTCACTGATGACTTCACCGTCGCCCAAGCCAAACGTGCGCGACGAAAACAGCCCCGGGCGCAGCAGGTTGGTGGTGACAACGGTATCCAGCGCTTGGGTAAACGCCGGCAGTGAAAAGTGTTCGAGCAGCAGAAAACCGGTGCGGGTGATGCGCGTGTCATCCGCGCTTTGCTCATTCAGATAGCGGAGGTTTTTCCCCTTCATGCCTCCGCTGAATTGGCGTCGTTCGATCAAGTTCGGGTCCATCGGTCATGTTGTTGTGCGCCGATAGTTGGCTTGATCCGCGTCAGAGTCAATCACCTGTCGTTGATCGCAACCCCAGCCGATCAATCACCGGTGCATGCTGCGCCATCACCTCGACAATCCAGTCTATGAACACCCGCAGTTTGAGACTCACATGCCGGTTCGGTGGATAAGCCACATAGAGCGGCATCGGCTCGAGTTGCCAGTCCGCGAACAGTGGCAGCAGTTCGCCGCGCGCCTCGTGTTCGGCAGACATGTATTTGGGCAGCCACAGCACACCCAAGCCTGCCAGCCCTGCCGCGAGATAGGCATTACCATCATCGACGGCGAGCACGTGGCGCCCTTTGATTTGCAGGTTTTCACTGGCGTTGTGCAAGGCATACGGCACCGGTTTTCCGGTGCGCGCCCAGAGGAAACCGACCACGCGATGGTGGCTGTTTTCCAGCTCCCGTGGATGCACCGGCGTACCCGCGCGCGCGAGGTATTGCGGCGCGGCGAACACACCCAACTCAAGGTCGGCGACCTTGCGCGCCATCAGCGACAGGTCCATCAGTTCACCGCCACGCACCACGCAATCGACATTCTCATCGATGATGTCGACGATGCGGTCGCTGACGCCCATGTCGATCTGGATATCCGGATAACGCGCGTGAAACGCAGGCAGGGCCGGCACCAGAATCAGCCGTGCCAGCGGACTCGGCACGTCCACGCGCAGCCGGCCCTTAGGCAATGCCGCCGCGCCGGGCAGGCTGGTTTCGGCATCGTCCATATCCGCCAGCAACTTGATCACTCGCTCGTAATAAACCGCTCCATCGGCGGTGACGTTGACCTTGCGCGTGGTGCGGTTGAGCAGCTTGACCCGCAGCCGTGCCTCCAGTTGTTGCACGAGTTGGGTCACGGTGGTCTTGCTCATGTGCAGGGTTTCCGCCGCTTTGGTGAAGCTCCCCGCCTCGACCACCCGGGCAAAGGCCTGCATTGCGTCAAAACGGTCCAAGGTGCGCCCTCGATTGTTTGGATTTCACAAACAGTGAACGCCAAGCTTGCGCGTTTATAGCCCGCCTGCAAATACCTAAAGTGGCTCCATCAACTCACTGATGGAGACACCCCATGACCCAGCGCGATGTTGTTTTCCCGCCTGCCCGCCGCGCACTTTACGAGCGCCATCGTTACTCGCCGGCGGTGCGCTCCAACGGCTTTCTGTTTGTCTCGGGACAAGTCGGCAGCACCGAGGACGGCACGCCTGAGCCGGACCTGCAAACCCAGGTGCGCCAGGCGTTCAGCAACCTCAATGCGATCCTCCATGAGGCCGGTTGCACGTTCGACGACGTGGTCGACGTCACCGTGTTCATCGTTGATCCGCAGTCGAAGTTCGAAACGATCTGGAATCTGGTGCTGACCGAATTCTGGGGCGAGGCACCGCACCCAACTGCCACCGCGATTGGCGTGACCTGGCTGTATGGTTTTGATTTCGAGATCAAGGTGATCGCCAGGTTGCCGTAAATATCCGGACACACCCATTCGTTTGCCATTTCAGAGGTCGTCTGTTTGCATGCTGTCCCACATCAGCATTCAGATCAGGGAGAGGATCGATGAACATATTGGTGGTGGGTGCCAGCAAGGGCTTGGGCAGGGCTTTGATTGATGGTTTGGGGAGCGCGGGAGACACGCTGATTGGTGTGTCCCGCACGCGCCCCGAGGACTTGATCGTCGATGCCGAGCGCAACGTACGCTGGGTAGAGGCCGACCTGATGTTTCCGGCGAAAGCGGCGCACACCATTGAGCAGGCAGTCGCCGAGGACGGTCTGGATACATTGATTTACAACCTCGGCATCTGGGAAACCTTGGCCTTCGATCCAGCCTATGCGCTTCTCGATTCCCCGGACGAGGAAGTGCAAGCCATCGTCAGTTGCAACATCACCTCAACAATCCTGCTGATCAAACGTCTGCTCCCTCTGCTGCTGAAAAGCGCCCAACCCAGAATCATCCTTACCGGGTCAACCTCGGGCCTGCCACAAAGCGGGCGCCCGGAAGTCGCTTTCGGTGCCTCGAAATTCGCTCTGCGCGGGATTGCCGATTCATTGCGCGAAGGCTACCGACACCAGCGTCTGGCAGTGACCTGCCTGAACCTTGGGTATCTGAATACAGAGGATCCACTGAGCACCCCGCCAGATCTGGCGGCGCAGCGTGGCGAGGGTCAGCTGATTCCTGTTCACGACGTCGTCCAGGTGGTGCGTATGATCTTGAGTCTGTCTGCGGCCAGCTATGTCAAGGAACTCACCCTCCCAGCAATTCTCGACGAGCGATTTTG
This sequence comes from Pseudomonas sp. CH61, assembly GCF_059429415.1. Taxonomy (NCBI): domain Bacteria; kingdom Pseudomonadati; phylum Pseudomonadota; class Gammaproteobacteria; order Pseudomonadales; family Pseudomonadaceae; genus Pseudomonas; species Pseudomonas sp. CH61. The sequence continues at coordinate 2,781,226 of NZ_CM182098.1, forward strand.
ACTGCGCTATCCCCATGGCGCTGGCCTTTGCGCGTGTGAGTACGTATAACCTCGCCGATTCGTCTACCCTCACGTAGCGCCCTATTTCAGCTCTTCACACCTTTTGACACCCCTGAAACGGAGATTTCCATGTTCAAGCGAACCCTGGCACTGACCGCCGGCCTGGCCCTGTCCTTTTCTGCCCTGATGACGCAAGCCGCCGACGTTTTGCGGGTCAGCGCGATTCCCGATGAAGCGCCGACCGAATTGCTGCGCAAGTTCGAACCGTTGGGTGCCTATCTGGAACAGCAACTGGGCATGAAAGTGCAGTTCGTGCCGGTGGCCGATTACCCGGCAGTGGTTGAAGCCCTGGCGACCGATCGCCTCGACATGGCCTGGCTCGGCGGCTTCACCTTTGTGCAGGCGCGCTTGAAGACCGACGCGACCACACCGGTGATCCCGCTGGTGCAGCGTGAACAGGATGCGCAATTCACCAGCAAATTCATCACCGCTGACCCGAATGTGCATAGCCTCGCCGACTTGAAAGGCAAAACCTTCGCCTTCGGTTCGGTGTCGTCCACCTCCGGCAGCCTGATGCCGCGTTACTTCATGCTGAAAAACGACAACATCAAACCTGAGGCGTATTTCAGCCGTGTCGCCTACTCCGGCGCCCACGACGCCACCGTGGCCTGGGTGCAGGCCGGCAAGGTCGACGCCGGCGTGCTGAACGCCAGTGTCTGGCAGAAACTGGTGGATGCCGGCAAGGTCGACACCAACAAGGTCAAAGTCTTCGCCACCACGCCGACCTACTTCGATTACAACTGGACCGTGCGCGGCACCCTCGACCCGGCACTGGCAGCGAAGATCAAAAAAGCCTTCCTTGATCTGGACCCGGCCAACCCTGAGCAGAAGAAAATTCTTGATCTGCAGGCCGCCAGCCGCTTCATCGACACCAAGCCCGAGAACTACAAGGGCATCGAGGAAGCCGCCCGCGCTGCCGAACTGCTGAAATGATCCTGAGCCTCAAACAGGGCAGCCTGCGCCACGCCAATGGAGTCGATGCCCTGCGCGGTGTCGACTTGCAGATTGGCGTTGGTGAACAGGTCGCCATCATTGGCCCGTCCGGGGCCGGGAAATCAAGTTTGCTCAACCTGCTGGCCACCGCGTTGCGGCCCAGCAGCGGTGACATCGAAGTGCTCGGCGAACGTGCTTGGCACTTGTCCGCCCGCCAGCGTCAGCGCCTGCGCGCGCGCATTGGTCTGGTGCATCAGGCGCCGCCATTGCCACCGCGTCAGCGCGTTGTCACCGCCGTACTGGCCGGCAAGCTGGGCCAATGGAGTCTGGGTAAAAGCCTTTTGAATCTGCTGCATCCACTGGATGTGGCCGGTGCGCGAGCAGCGTTGGCGCGGCTGGATCTGGGCGACAAACTCTTCGCCCATTGCCAACAATTGTCCGGCGGCCAGTTGCAGCGCGTCGGCATTGCCCGCGTGTTGTATCAGGCGCCGGCAATTCTGCTGGCCGACGAACCCGTGTCGGCGATGGACCCGGTGATGGCCGGGCACACGCTGTCGATCCTCTCGCGCCATGCCCGCGAACATAACGTCACGCTGGTGGCGAGCCTGCACGCGGTGGATCTGGCGTTGTCGCATTTCCCACGGATCATCGGTCTGCGCGACGGCCAGATCCTGTTCGACAGCCCTTCCGAGCACGTCAGCCACGCGATGCTCGACGCGCTGTACGCCAACGAAAAATTGCAATCGCCGACCGCTGTGGTGGCGCCACTGACTGTGCAGATTCCGCGATGCTGAAAGCTGATTCACGCGATCCGGCGGCGTGGCCACGGCTGCTGCTGACGTTGCTGGCGATTGCCTTGCTGTGGCCGGGCATTCAGCTCAGTGAGCTGGATCTGGGCGTGTTGCTGCCCGACAGCCAGAATGAAATGGGCCGTTTCGTCGCGCAATTCTGGCCTCCGGCGCACGACGAAGCGTTTCTCCAGCTACTGCTCAAAGCCACCCTGCAAACCCTGGCCATCGCCACCGCCGGCATGGCCTTGGCGCTGTTGTTGGCGATACCGGCCGGCCTGCTTGCCAGTCGCGCGCTGTCGCTGTCCGCCGCCTCGCACGGTGGCGTGCCCAGCCGACTGGGGCGTCTGCTGCGCTGGCCGGTACGTGGTTTGCTGATTTTTTTGCGCAGCGTGCCGGAAATCGTCTGGGCGCTGTTGTTTGTCCGCGCTGTTGGCCTTGGCCCGGCGGCAGGAGTGCTGGCCATCGCCATTACTTACAGCGGCATGCTGGGCAAGGTTTACGCGGAGATTTTCGAATCCACCGACCAGCGCCCGGCGCACGCGTTGTTACAGGCTGGCAGCGGCCGGCTGGCGGCGTTTGCCTACGGCACGTTGCCCAATGTCGCGTCGGAACTGCTGTCGTATACGGTCTATCGCTGGGAATGCGCGATCCGCGCATCAGTGGTGATGGGGTTTGTCGGCGCCGGGGGCCTGGGTCAGCAGATCGACCTGTCGATCCGCATGTTCGCCGGCGGTGAAGTCGCCAGTATTCTGCTGTGCTTCCTGGTTCTGGTGTTGGCCGCCGATCAACTCAGCCGCTTGCTGCGCTGGAGGCTGACATGAATCGCTTGATCAACATGCTGCTGATCGCCGGCATTGCGCTGGCGGTGATCGCTTCCTTCGTTTATCTGGGGCTGGATCTGGGCGAACTCGGCAGCGCCACCAGCCTCAGGCAGATGGGCGCTTACGTGCAGCGCTTTCTCAGCCCGGACCTGAGCGCCGATTACCTCAAGGCAATCTTCCACGGCTCACTGGAAACCTTGGCCATGTCGGCCCTCGGCACTCTGCTCGCCGCCGTGTTCGGCATCGTCCTCGCGCTGCCCGCCGCCGGGCGTTTCGGCTGGCCGCTGCAAAGTGCCTCACGCTTGCTGCTCAACGCCTTGCGGGCGATTCCGGAACTGGTCTGGGCGGCGCTGATGGTGCTTGCCGCCGGCCTCGGCCCGAACGCCGGCACCCTCGCCCTTGCCCTGCACACCACCGGCGTGCTCGGTCGATTGTTCGCCGAAGCCTTGGAAAACACCCCGCCGCAACCGGCCGAAGCCATTCGTTTGCAGGGCGGCAATCCGCTCCTTGCCTTCTGTTACGGCACGCTGCCGAACCTTGCGCCGCAACTGCTCGCCTACATTCTGTACCGCTGGGAAAACAACATCCGCATGGCCAGCGTGCTGGGTTTTGTCGGTGCCGGCGGGCTTGGGCAGATGCTCTATGTGAGCCTCAGCCTGTTTCAGGAAGCGCAAGCGAGTACGGTGATTCTGGCAATGCTGGTGCTGGTGTTTGTGGTCGACTGGCTGAGTGCGTGGAGTCGTCAGCGCTGGGTCAAGGCCTGATGCGCGGGCCGGCGGCTGGATATCTGGCAGAAGCTGATTATGCTTCAGGAAAGCTTGCACAAATGCGCGATGGCGACACTGTGCAAGCTTCACGCGACAGCGCTTCCGGCATATGCCACAAGGCCAGAGTGAGACGAGCAATAACGGGGGACTCCGGCCTACAACAATAAGCACGACGGAGAACACCCATGGCCACAATCGACACAGCATCCACCGGCAGTCCACCGCGCAGCGGCGGCATCACCAAGGAAGAGCGCAAGGTCATCTTCGCTTCGTCCCTTGGCACGGTTTTCGAGTGGTACGACTTTTATCTCTACGGTTCACTGGCGGCGATCATCGCCAAGCACTTCTTCGCCGGTGTCAACGAAACCACCGCGTTTATCTTCGCCCTGCTCGCCTTCGCCGCCGGGTTTGCCGTGCGGCCGTTCGGTGCCATTGTGTTTGGCCGGCTCGGCGACATGATCGGGCGCAAGCACACGTTCCTTATCACCATCGTCATCATGGGTGTGTCGACAGCGATTGTCGGTATTTTGCCCGGCTACGCGACCATTGGCGTCGCCGCGCCGGTCATCCTTATTACCCTGCGCCTGCTGCAAGGTCTGGCGCTGGGTGGCGAGTATGGCGGCGCCGCGACCTACGTGGCCGAGCACGCGCCACGCAACAGACGCGGGTTCTTTACCTCGTGGATTCAAACCACCGCGACCCTCGGTCTGTTTCTGTCGCTGTTGGTGATCCTCGCCTGCCGCACGGCGCTGGGCACTGAAGCCTTCGAAGCGTGGGGCTGGCGGATTCCGTTTCTGTTGTCGATACTGCTGCTGATCGTCTCGGTGTACATCCGCCTGCAACTGAGCGAGTCGCCGGTGTTCCAGAAAATGAAGGCCGAAGGCAAGGCGTCGAAAGCGCCGCTGACCGAATCCTTCGCGCGCTGGGACAACCTCAAAGTGGTGATCATGTCGTTGCTTGGCGGCACGGCCGGGCAAGCGGTGGTCTGGTACACCGGGCAGTTCTATGCGCTGTTCTTCCTGCTGCAGACGCTGAAGATCGACCCGCAAACCGCCAACCTGCTGATCGCCGGTTCGCTGCTGATCGGCACGCCGTTCTTCGTGATTTTCGGCAGCCTCTCCGACCGCATCGGGCGCAAGCCGATCATCATGGTCGGTTGCATGCTGGCGGCGCTGACCTACTTCCCGATCTTTCATGCGCTGACCCAGTACGGTAATCCCGACGTGTTCATCGCCCAAGAGAAGAACCCGGTCAAAGTGATCGCCAACCCGGACCACTGTTCGTTCCAGTTCGACCCGGTGGGAAAAGCCAAATTCACCAGTTCCTGCGACCTGGCGAAGACCCTGCTGGCAAAACGGGCGATCCCGTATGAGAACGTGATCGCCGAACCGGGCACCGTCGCACAAGTGCGCATTGGCGATAAAGTCGTCGAGAGTTTCGAAGGCAGCGCCCTGCCGGCCGCCGACTTCAAGACCCGCAACGATGCGTTCACCGCGACACTCGGCACCGCGCTCAAGGAAGCCGGTTATCCGGAGAAAGCCGACCCGGCGAAAACCAACTACCCGATGGTGTTGCTCCTGCTCACCGTGCTGGTGATCTACGTGACCATGGTTTATGGCCCGATCGCGGCGTGGCTGGTTGAGCTGTTCCCGACCCGCATCCGCTACACCTCGATGTCACTGCCCTATCACATCGGCAACGGTTGGTTCGGCGGCTTCCTGCCGACGGTGGCGTTTGCCATGGTCGCCGCGACCGGGGATATCTACTACGGGCTGTGGTACCCGATCGTGATCGCGGTGATGACGGCGATACTGGGCACGTTCTTCCTGCCGGAAACCAAGGATCGCGACATTCTCAAAGACTGAAAACCGTCAGCGCGCCCTCTCCACCGCGGGAGGGCGCCATTCGGCACAACCCGGCAAAAATATCGAACGCCTGCCGCACTGCCTGCCTCCAATGTTTACACCACTGGAGGTCACCCACATGAACAGCAACGATAAAACCCCGAACGCCCCGCCAACCGACACGTCCGGCAAACCGGTGAATGTGGTCGAGCGCGATCTTGCAGACCGGGACGATGACAGCGAAGCCGTGGATGAGGTCATCACGCCTTCGTCCACCCGAGTGAAGGAACAGGACGCCGAGACGCTGCAGCGCAAGATCGATGAAATCGAACGCAAAGTGGCCGATGGTAATTAGTGTTTTTTCAGGCGATCGCAACAGTCTGCTGGCTCTACCCCCTCAACCCCAGCCCTCTCCCCCAAGGGGGCGAGGGGGAAAGGGAGCCGATTTGTGCGCCTTTCAAATCTTGCATTCAACTCGGTATTTCAAGTCGACGTAACTTGCGCGAGCAACGCGGTCCCTCTCCCCACGGGGAGAGGGGTAAAGGGAGCCGATTTGTTAGCTTTTCAAATCTTGCGTTCAACTCGGTATTTCAAGTCGGCGTAACTTGCACAAACGACTCGGTCAGTTCCCTCTCCCCACGGGGCAAGTGGGAAAGGGAGCTGATTTGTGTGCTTTTCAGATCTTGCGTTCAACTCGGTCTTTCAAGTCGGCGTATTGCGCGAGCAACGCGGTCAGTTCCCTCTCCCCACGGGGAGAGGGGGAAAGGGAGCCGATTTGTTAGCTTTTCAAATCTTGCGTTCAACTCGGTATTTCAAGTCGGCGTAACTTGCACAAACAACTCGGTCAGTCCCCTCTCCCCCTGGGAGAGGGTTAGGGTGAGGGCTTTTTCGCCAGGTTGAGTTTCACGGCCGCCTGAATCTGCGCCAGCGTCAAGGCGTTGCCCAGCGCTGCGCCGCTGGCGGTGTTGTCGAAAATGCACCAGCTCGCGGCACCTGCTGCGGCCGCTGACTGCAGGGCTTGTGCAAGGTTTTGCAGATAAGTGGAATCGTAGGCGCTGTGGTAAATGCGCGGTGAGCCGTGCAGGCGCCAGTAACGGGTTCCCGCCCAGCCACTGGGCGCTGCATCACTGCTGATGCGCGAGGGATCGACGGCCGCTTGGGCGATCTGACAAGCCTTCAACATTCGCTCGGCGCTGACCCACGACTCATGCCGTGGCTCAAGCACTACGGGGCCGGAGAACCGCTCGCGCAATGTTGTGAAAAAGGCTTCGGCGATGTTTTCGTCAAACGCCAGTGATGGCGGCAATTGCACCAATAGGCAGCCCAGCCGATCGCCCAACCCACCGCACTCAGCCAGAAATGTGTCCAGCGCTGACTCGCAGTTAGCCAGACGCAATTCATGGGTGATGTGTTTGGGTATTTTCACCGAAAAGCGAAAGTCCTCCGATACGCCATCGGCCCAGCGCTCATAGGTTTGCCGACGATGCGGGCGGTAGAACGAACTGTTGATTTCCACGGCGTTGAGGCGCCCGGCGTAGCGCTGCAAGTGCGTGCCCTCCACCGGAAATGCCGGCCAGTGTTCGCGTCCAAGATTCCAGCCGGCACAGCCAATGAAAATCAAAAACATACCTCCTGACCGGTAGGAGCTGCCGCAGGCTGCGATCTTTTGATCTTGATCTTGAAAAGCAAAATCAAAAGATCGCAGCCTTCGGCAGCTCCACAGTGGTCTGTCGATTAACCGGTCATTTTTTGCCGGGCAACACCGCGCCGAGCACCTGCTTGGCGGTTTGCATGATCACCCCGGCCTCATCCGGATCGCCCTTGATCAACGTCGTGGCGAACTTCTTCGCCTGCTCAAGTTTGATGTGCGGCGGCAATGGCGGCACGTTCGGGTCGGTCTTGAACTCGATCACCACCGGTACTTCCGAGGCCAGTGCCTTTTCCCAGGCAGCAGCGACGTCTTCTTCGCGATCGACAAAAATGCCTTTCAGGCCAATGGAAATGGCGAACAAGTGATACGGCACGTCCGGGATACTTTGCGAAGCTTCGAACTTCGGATCGCCCTCCATCACCCGCTGCTCCCACGTCACCTGATTAAGGTCCTCGTTGTTGAACACCGCACAGATCCATTTCGGGCTCGCCCATTGCCGCCAGTACTTGGCGACGGTGATCAGCTCGGCCATGTTGTTCATCTGCATCGCACCGTCGCCCACCAGCGCGATCACTGCACGTTCCGGGTAGGCGAACTTGGCGGCAATCGCGTAAGGCACAGCGGCGCCCATGGACGCGAGGCCACCGGACAGCGAGCACTGCATGCCACGGCGGATTTTCAGATCGCGGGCAAACCAGTTGGCGCAGGAGCCGGAGTCGCTGGTGATGATTGCCTCATCGGGCAAGCGCGGCGACAACTCATACACCACCCTTTGCGGGTTGACCGGGTCAGCCTTGGCCATCGCGCGTTTTTCCAGAGTTTTCTCCCAGCTACCGCGCCAGCCCTCGACTTTCTTGCGCCACTTGTTTGAGGTTTTCTGTTCAAGTAGCGGCAACAACGCGGCGAGGGTTTCCGCAGAATCGCCGACCAGATTGACCTCCATCGGATAGCGCAGGCTGAGCATGTCGGGTTGCAAATCGATCTGCACACCGCGCGCCTGGCCTTCCTTGGGCAGAAACTCAGCGTAGGGAAAGCCTGAACCAATCATCAGCAAGGTGTCGCATTCGTTCATCAGTTTGTAGCTCGGTTCGGTGCCGAGCAGGCCGATGCTGCCGGTAACCCAAGGCAGATCATCAGGCAGCACGGCTTTGCCCAACAGCGCCTTGGCGACGCCGGCGCCGAGTTTTTCCGCCACAGCGATGACTTGATCCGTCGCCTGCAATGCCCCGGCGCCAACCAGAATCGCGACCTTTTCGCCCGCGTTCAAAACCTCGGCGGCTCGCTGCAGATCCACGTCATAAGGCAACACTTTGGGTTTCGTGTAACCGACCCCGGAATGCGCCGTGCCATGTTCGCGAGCCGGCGCTTCGTATTTCAGCTCCTGCAAATCGTTGGGCAGAATCAGCGCGGTCACCCGACGCTCACCCACTGCCGTGCGCACGGCTCGATCGAGCAGGTGCCGCACCTGCGAAGGCGCCGACGCCTGCTGCACAAATGCCCCGGCGACGTCTTTGAACATCGACACCAGATCAAGCTCTTGTTGATAGTGACTGCCGAGCGCGGTGCGTGCTTGCTGACCGACGATGGCCAACACCGGCATGTGATCCAGGCGTGCATCGTAAAGGCCGGTGATCAGGTGCGAGGCGCCTGGCCCGGAGGTGGCGATGCACACCCCCAATTCCCCCGTGAACTTGGCATGCGCCGAGGCCATGAACGCGGCCATTTCTTCATGCCGTGCCTGGATGAATTCGATTTTTCCCTTGGCCCGACTGAGCGCGCCGAACACGCCGTTGATGCCGTCACCCGGGTAACCAAAAATCCGCGTAACGCCCCATTCGCTGAGCCGCTCAACCAGAAAGTCTCCCACTGTCATCGTCATCTCGATCCTCGTCTTTCTCCGCTGCATGGAGCTGTCCCGACAGAACATCCGCCGGGACGTGTAAGGGTCTGGACAGTTGGGTTGTTGGCGAAGTTTCGATGGATTTCCTGAACCGATCCGTGTTTGCGCACCAAACCGCCAGAACGGCACAATGCGCGCTTCGATAATCGCAAGGACAAAAGACATGGATTTCCCCGCAGCATGGCGCAGCCAATTTGCCGGTGCGGCCATTGAACAGCAGACCATTGGCGAGTCGCGCGCCGATGTATGGCGGATTACACCTGCCGGGGCGGCGCCGCAGTTCGTCAAAACCGAACAAGTGATGACCTGGGGCGAGTTGCCCGGTGAAGTGCAGCGCTTACGCTGGCTGGCGACGCAGGATTTACCGGCGCCGCGTGTGCTCGACACCACCACGCAAGCGCAACACAACTGGCTGTTGATGACCGCCGTGCCGGGCCGGGATCTTGCCAGCAGCGAGCACCTTTCGCCGGAGCAGATCGTCGCGCTCGCGGCGCAGGCACTGCGCACACTGCACGCGGTGGCGATCGACAGTTGTCCGTTCGATCACAGTCTGGAGCAGAAGATCACACGGGCCCGTGAACACCTGCTCGCCGGGCTGATCGACGAAGAAGACTTCGATGATTCGCGCCTGGGACAATCCGCCGAAACCGTGTTCCAGCAGTTGCTCGCCACACGTCCGACGCAGGAAGATCTGGTGGTGACTCATGGCGATGCGTGCCTGCCCAATCTGCTCGCCGACGAGGGCCGCTTCAGTGGGTTTGTCGACTGCGGGCGACTCGGCGTCGCTGATCGTTATCAGGATTTGGCGCTAGCCGCGCACAGCATCACGGACAACCTTGGCGAGCAGTGGCTGCCGTTGTTTTTCGAGGTGTATGGCGTGGAGCCGGATCTACAGCGGATCGCCTTTTATCAGCTGCTCGACGAGTTTTTCTGAGGCACCCCACAAGACCTGTCGATCGGCGCTGAGGCCATTCGCGAGCAGGCTCGCTCCCACAGGGGATCGCGGTCTAAATGTGGGAGCGAGCCTGCTCGCGAAGTCGTCAGAACAGTCACTGCCGAGACGGGGCCTTTCAACAATGCGGATGCACCGTCCACGCCACCAGTTTGATCACGATCGGCCGCACGACCAGGATGCACATGAACGCCGCGGGCATCGCCAGCTTGTAGGCATGCAAGGCATTACTCAGGTAGTCGTTATCAATGCCGGAATTGGCGGCGGTGATCACCAGCGACATCAGAAACGCCATGATCGTCGCCATGTACAGTGCAAACACATACGGCGTGGCACGCGGCGACAGCTTGCGGCGGCTGATGATCAAGGCTTCGGCGTTGGTTCTTTGATTCATATGACTTTTCCATCCAGTGACAGGGAGACCGCACGTTAGCAAGGCCGCCCCCCCGTAACTAGACGATCAACCGCAGGTACTTTATAAAGCAGAACTTACGAATCAACCCTCAGCGGGACATGAATGAACCTGTTAGCGGCGATTGCCAGTTTTATCAAAGTGGTGGAATCGGGCTCGATTGTCGGCGCCGCGAAGATTCTGGGCGTCAGTGCGGCGGCGGTGAGCCAGACGATCAATCGGCTGGAAGCGCACCTCGGCGTGCGGTTGTTGCAACGCACCACGCGCAGCATGGCGCTCACCGAAAACGGCGCGGTGTATTACGAAAAAGTCCGCCGAATTGCGGCAGATCTGGAAGCCGCGCAAAGCTCGATCAGCAGCGATGACAGCGAGTTGCAGGGCCGACTGAGCATCGCCTCGACCTCCGCGTTCGGCCGCCATGTGCTGGCCGCGCTGATCGCCGGTTTCGCCGCCCTGCACCCGCGCCTGCTGATCGAACTGTCGACCAGCAATGGCAAGATCAATCACATCCAGGACGGCATCGATCTGAGCCTGCGGATCACGCCGCAACTGGAGGACGGCATCGTCGCGCGCAAGATCGTTTCGCTGCCCTTCATCATGTGCGCCGCGCCGGCTTATCTTCAGCGCGCCGGGTGGCCGCAATCGCCGGATGATTTGCAAAACCATGCCTGCCTGGCTTTTCGTTATCCCCTGGACGGACGTTTTCTGCGCTGGACGTTTACTCGCGACGGCGAGCGTTTCGACGCCCCTATCAATGCCACCGCCATCAGTGATGACATCGATGCCCTGGCGCAAATGGCGGTTCACGGTGCCGGGGTCACGCGACTGGCGGAGTTTGTTGCGGCACCTTATCTGGCGAGCGGGCAGTTGGTGCCGCTGTTTGAACACAGCGTTGTCGAGCCGATGGACATCTACGCCTGCGTGCAGGAACGTGCGGCGATGACGCCGAAGGTCAAAGCCTTTCTCGATTACCTGAGCGCGCATCTGGCCACGCGATGGCCGCTGGAAAATGTTTAAGACGCAGGGCTCGCTGAAGCGCGAGAATTCGGGCAAAGTCCATCTCGCCCAAACGGCCCATCACGGAAGATAACAACAATGAAAAAGTCTCTCGGCGCTCTACTACTGATCTGCTTGAGCAGCCACGTATTCGCTGACACCCAACCCGTCGGTTTCCAGTACGCCACGCTGGCCGATCCGCGCAACGAGCGCCCGCTGGAAATGGTCGTCTGGTACCCGAGCGCGACCACCGACGCGACGCCACAATTGTTCGGCGACAACCCGGTCTTCGTCGGCGCCCCTGCCGTGCTCGACGCCCCGGCCGCCAGCGGCGCGCATCCGTTGGTGGTGCTTTCCCACGGCTATGGCGGAAGCTGGATCAACCAGACCTGGCTGGCCAGTGCGCTGGCGCATCAGGGTTACATCGTCGCTGCAGTCAACCATCCCGGCACCACCAGTCGCGATCGCAGCCCACAAGCGGCGGCACAACTGTGGCAACGCCCGGTCGACCTCAGCCGGGCCATTGATGCTGTGACGGCGCAACCGGAAAAATTCGGCGCGGTGACCAAGGATCGAATTGCCATTGTCGGCCATTCACTCGGCGGCTGGACCGTGCTCGAAGCCGGCGGCGCGCGCTTCGACCCCGAACGTTTTGCCAAAGACTGCAAGGTCCACACGCAACTGGCCAGTTGCACCGCCTACCAACAAATGAACACTGCAAGCACCGCGCAAGCGAAAGCTCAATTGGCCGCCGACTGGCGTGACAAACGCGTCACCGCCGTGGTTTCTCTGGATCTGGGCCTGTCGCGCGGGATGACCGATGCAAGCCTGGCGACCTATCCCGTGCCGATTCTGGTAATCGCTGCCGGCGTACCGTCGAAAGAACTGCCCGCGCAACTGGAATCGGTCGACCTCGCCAAACGCCTGCCGAAAACCTCGTCGCGGTACGTCGAAATCAGCGATGCCAGTCACTTCACGTTCATGGCGATCTGCAAACCTGGCGCCGTGGCCATGCTCGACAAAGACGTACCGGGCGACAGCATTATCTGCACCGATGGCGACGGCGGTCGTCCACGTGCAGTGATTCAGCAGCAGGTGATCTCCCTGATCAGCGGGTTTCTGGCGCAGTCACCTGCCCCCTTGAAACAAGCCATCACCTACAAGGATCCGCAATAACAATGCTCACGCCCTCCCCTCAGACCTTCCGGGGCAGTTGCCTGTGCGGCGCCGTGAAATACCAGATCCGCTCACGGCCCAAGGCGCTCTCGCACTGTCATTGCAGCCAATGCCGCAAAAGCCATGGTGCGGCATTTGCCAGCTATGGCAGCGTGCAGCGCCAGAACCTGGAATTGTTGGAGGGTGCCGACCATCTGAAGTCGTATCAATCTTCGCAATCGGTACAACGCCAGTTCTGCACGCACTGTGGCTCGTCGCTGTTCTGGGCAAGCAATCAAGGGGAGTTCAACGGCTGGATCTCGGTCGCACTGGGCACGCTCGACACGTCGTTCACCACCGAAAAACAGCAGCATGTGGAGGTCACGTCGAAGGCGCCTTGGTTTGAAATCAAGGATCAATGGCCGCAGCGCTGAGGCTGATCGTGTGCCAACCGGTACTGAACGCCCAACAGCGCCTCGCTGCCGTTGCGTTTGTACGCGTTCGTCTATCAAGGCAGCTGCGCACAGCCTGGGCCGGTGGCGTACGCGATGAACGGCATTGAACGTCAACGGAGGGATTGCAAAAAACACCTTCGACTCATCGGGCTGTGGAATACAAAGCGGGTTCTGTGATGTCCTGTCTATGATCAGCGAGGTATTTTTTCCACTTGCCAAGATGAGGCCCCTTAAATGAGCAAAGCGCCGTACGTTCCACCCCAGGTCTGGAAAAACGAAGCCCCGTCCGGTGGCCAGTTCGCCAGTATCAATCGGCCGATTGCCGGCCCCACCCATGACAAGACCCTGCCAGTCGGCAAGCATCCATTGCAGCTGTACTCGCTGGCCACGCCCAACGGCGTCAAAGTGACGATTCTGCTGGAAGAGCTGCTGGCGCTGGGGCACAGCGCTGCCGAGTACGATGCCTGGCTGATCCGCATTGGCGAGGGCGATCAGTTCTCCAGCGGGTTTGTCGAGATCAACCCGAACTCGAAAATCCCCGCGCTGCTGGATCGCAGCGTCGAGCCGCCGATCCGCGTGTTCGAATCCGGCTCGATCCTGCTGTATCTGGCCGAGAAGTTCGGCGCCTTCCTGCCGAAAGACCCGGCCGGCCGCACCGAAACGTTGAACTGGCTGTTCTGGCAGATGGGCTCGGCGCCGTACCTGGGCGGCGGTTTCGGACATTTCTACGCCTATGCGCCGGAGAAAATGGAATACCCGATCAACCGCTTCACCATGGAAGCCAAGCGGCAACTGGACGTGCTGGATCGGCGTTTGGCCGAAAGCGCCTATCTAGCCGGCGACAGCTACACCATCGCCGACATCGCGGTCTGGCCGTGGTACGGGCAACTGGTGCGCAACAATGTTTATTCGGCGGCCGAGTTTCTTGCGGCTCATGAATACACGCATGTGCAGCGCTGGGCAGAGGACATTTCCAAGCGGCCGGCGGTCATCCGTGGGCAGCGCGTCAATCGCACATGGGGCGATGAAGCGACTCAAGTGCCCGAGCGGCACCAGGCCGAAGATCTGAAATAACACGCCCTAATTACCCTCATCAGCGAGCCGATCACACGCTTCTGTGATCGGCCCGCCATGCCTCGATTCGCCCCTCTCTCCTCCCCCAAAAAACCAGAACCCTGCGCCAACCCGCGACGCAGAGCGCCCAGGCAATTGTGAAAAATTCGTTAACTAACTGAGCCGTACGGCTTTCTTCACCCGGAATGATCTGACACACTAATGCGAATAATTCCTACACGCACTCGCACTGGATTCGTTTTCGTATCATTTGGGGAAGCAGATTGATGTCGTTTCGCACCATTTACCGCCGCTCAAACCGTTCACCTAACCTGTTGGCGCTCGCCATCTGCATGGCCAGCATCACACCGGCACTGGCCGACGAGACAACGCCCGCCACGCCTGAAAAAACCGCGCCGGCCACACTGGAACTGGATGCGACAGAAATCGGCGCCACCCAGATGAGCAGCACCACCGAAGACACCCAGTCCTACACCACTGGCCCGATGCGGACGGCGACCAAGCTGTCGCTGACCATGCGCGAAACGCCTCAGGCGGTGACGGTGATCACTCGCCAGCGCATGGACGACCAGAACATGACCAGCATCAACGACGTGGTGAAAGGCACGCCGGGGTTGTTCCTCAGTCAGGCCAGCGGCCCGGGTCGGCAGACGTACAGCTCGCGCGGTTTCGACATCGACACCATCATGTACGACGGCCTGCCGAGTTCATACTCGCCGTTCTCGATGGCAGTGCAACCGAACCTGGCGATGTTCGACCGCGTCGAAATCGTCCGTGGTGCGACCGGTCTGGTCACCGGTGCCGGCAACCCTTCGGCGGCGATCAACCTGGTGCGCAAACGCCCGACTGCCGACCAGCGCGTCACCCTCACCGGCGCCGCCGGCAGTTGGGATGACTACCGTGGCGAAATCGACGCCTCCAGCCCTTTGAACGAAAGCGGCACCTTGCGTGGCCGCGTGGTCAGCTCCTATCAAGGGGCTGACAGCTTCCGCGACAAGGAAGAAAACGACCATGGCTTGTTCTACGCCATCGGTGAAGCCGACCTGAGCGACAGCACCACCGCGACCCTGGGTTTCTCGCGGCAGAATGAGCAAACCAACTATTTCTGGGGCGGCCTGCCGATCGGCACCAACGGCCACCACCTCGATCTGCCCCGCTCCACCTACCCGGGCACCGACTGGGAAAACCGCAAGCTGCAAATCGACACGGTGTTCGGTGAAGTCGAGCATCGTTTCGACAACGACTGGAAACTACATGTCGCCGGTTCGTCCTCGACCCTTGACGGCGAGTTCTCCGGGACTTACCTGTCGCGCTACGCCGGCCCACTGGAAACCACCGCCTATCAATCCCATCACACCGACAAGCAGCGCTCGCTCGACGTGTTCGCCAGTGGCCCGTTCGAAGCGTTTGGCCGCAGCCACGAACTGGTCGTCGGCGCCAGCAACCGCGTATATGACGCGACCACCAAGGAATACGACCCGTACACCACGGCCTGGCCGATTGGCGCACCAAAACCTGACTTCGTGCGTGACGGCAAAACCCGCACCGTCACCACTCAGGATGCCGTTTACCTGACCACCCGCCTGAGCCTGGCCGATCCGCTGACACTGATTCTCGGCGGCCGTCTCGACTGGTATGACAACGATGATCGCTCTGGCGATGGCGACTACAAGGTCACCCGTAATCTCACCCGCTATGCCGGTCTGATCTACAAACTCGACGACCACCACTCGGTGTACGCCAGCTACACCGACATCTTCACCCCGCAAACCCAGAAAGACCTCGGCGGCAAGGTGCTCGAACCGATCGTCGGCGAAAACTACGAGGTGGGCATCAAGGGCGAGTACTTCAACGGCGCCCTCAACGCCAGTCTGGCAGTGTTCCAGATGGACCAGACCGGCCGCGCCACCCAGGCCGACACTCAGTTCGGCTGCCCGGTCCTGACCTGCTACGGGTCATCGGGCAAGGTGCGTAGCCAAGGCGTCGACATGGAACTGCAAGGCGCCCTGACCGACAACTGGCAAGTCGGCGCCGGCTATACCTACACCCGCGCGCACTACATCAAGGATGAAAACCCGGCCAACAACAATCAGCGTTTCGACACCGACACGCCTGAGCATCTGTTCAAGGTCTCCACCGTGTACCGCTTCCAGGGCCCGCTGCAACACCTGCGTGTAGGTGGCAACGTCTACTGGCAGAGTCGCATGTACAACGACATCACCCTGGCCAATAACGGTAGCTACCGTCTAGAACAGGGCGGTTATGCCGTCACCGATCTGATGGCCGGGTACGAAGTCAACAAACACCTGGATCTGCAAGTCAACGCGAACAATATCTTTGACCGCGTCTATTACTCCGCCATCGGCTCCGATGTTACCTGGGGTTCCAACGACAACTACGGCAACCCGCGCAGTTACATGCTGACCGCCAAATACAAGTTCTGAGTCGTTGACGTTCGAACCTGCGATAAAAAAGGGCGCCCGGGAAATCCGTGGCGCCCTTGTTCTTTGTGGCTAGCGCATTAGTCATGTTCGGCAATAACAGATAGTCTCTGAGCGAACTCTTCACGAAGCATCACACCATGACCAATCCGGCATTTACCCCCGACATCGACGCGATCCGCAGCATTGACGCGGTGCCGGTCATCCTGAGCATGGTCAAACACCTCACCGGCATGCGTTTCGCGGCGGTGGCGCGAGTCACTGAAAGCAACTGGGTGGCGTGCGCGGTTGATGACTCGATTGATTTCGGGCTCAAACCCGGTGGCGAACTGGTGCTTGAATCAACCATCTGCCACGAGATCCGCCAGCATCAACAGCCGGTGATCTTCGGACACGCCAGTGCGCACCCGGTCTTTTCGCTTCACCACACGCCGAAAACCTATGGCCTGGAAAGCTACATCTCCATTCCCATCGTCAAAGCCAATGGCGATTTCTTCGGCACGCTGTGCGCCATCGATTCGGTCCCGGCCAATATCGATGAACCGGCCATTACCAAAACACTGACCTTGTTCGCTCAATTGATCGCCATGAACCTGGACACGCAACGCCATCTGGAAGCGACCCAAATCGAGCTGAACAACGCCAATGAACTCGGGCGCCTGCGCGAGCAATTCATCGCCGTCCTGGGTCACGACTTGCGCACACCGCTGAGCGCCATTCGCATGAGCGCTGACCTGCTGGAAAGCAAAACCGAAGAAAAGCGCTCACTCAATCTGATTTCGGCGATTCGCACCAGCTCGGTGCGCATGGGTGTGTTGATCGAAAACATCCTCGACTTCGCCCGAGGACGACTGGGCGGCGGGATTCCGGTGCAGCGCAAGTTGGTGGATGATTTGCAGCACACCCTGCAATTGACCCTTGCCGAGGTACAAGCCTCCCATCCCCAAGCGGTGTTTATCCATGAGCTGGATGTGCCGGCAGGCATCTATTGCGATGCGCTGCGCATCAGCCAATTGCTCTCCAATCTGCTGGGCAACGCCGCGACCCATGGCTCGAACAGCGCGCCGATCGTTCTCAAAGCCTATGCAGAAAATGACGAGATCGTGATTTCCCTGACCAATCAGGGCACGCCGATTTCAGCGCAATTGATGCCACTGCTGTTCGAACCGTTTTCCCGAGCCGAAGCCGGGCAGCGTTGCGAAGGTTTGGGCTTGGGACTTTACATCGCGTCGCAGATAGCGACAGCGCACAACGGCACCTTGAGCGTGACCTCAACTGCCGAGGCGGGAACCTGCTTTGTGGCGAGATTCCCGGCCCGATTCAAATGGGTTTAAGCCGCCTGCCGACGCATCGTCAGAATCGCTGCACCAAAACCGATAAAGGTCGAACCGACCACACGACTGACCCAACGGGACAAGGCCGGACGAGTCAACACACCCTTGGCCCGGGACGCCAGCGCCGCGTAAATGCTCAGTGAAGACACCGACAACGCCATGAAAATCGAAGTCAGGATCAGAAACTGCGGCAACAGCGCGGCGCCCTGATCAATGAACTGCGGAAACAGCGCGGTAAAAAACATCGTCGCCTTGGGATTGGTCACCGCCGTCAAAAAGGCCGATTTGTACAGCTTACCGCGGGTCGGTCGCACCGTACTCGCCGCTCCCTCGACACCCTCCGGCAGCATCGGCCCCTTTTTGAACAGCTGCTTGACCCCGAGATAGAACAAATACCCGGCCCCGATGATCTTCACCGCATTGAACAGAATTTCGGAACTGGCCAACAACGCCCCCAACCCCAACATCGCCGCCGCCGACAGACAGAACAAACCACTGGCATTGCCCAGCGACGACCAGATCGTACTGCGCTGCCCATGCGCGAGACTGTTATTGATCGCCATCAACGTCGCCGGCCCCGGGCTGGCGATGGCAATTGCGGCGACCAGAGTGAAGGTCAATATCGAGTGAGAATCCATTTTCGCTGCTCGCAAGATTGAAGATGCTGCATGTTACAGCAACCGCCCGCATAGCCCAGATCAAAAGCCCCTCACCCTAGCCCTCTCCCGGAGGGAGAGGGAACTGACCGAGGTGATGGCAAGAGATACACCGACGTGGAATACCGAGCCGTACTCAAATTCAGAAACAAATCAAAAGCCGCCCCCGCCCGCTACTCACCACTCAACAGGATGAGCGTTAGCTCGGCTGCAGCTCTTGATCTAGCCGTGCTGGCCCCTTCGGCAGGCTGAGTGGAGGGATTTATCCGGGGGTGGGAGCGCAGCGACCGTTTGGCGGAGCCAAATGCATCGAGAGGAGGTGCAGCGAAGCAAACCGTAGGCGATGCCCCCGGATAGATCCCGTAACGAAGGAACCCGAGCCACGGCGAGGGCCGAACGCCGGGGCCCAGACCTTTGGTTCCTTTGGGGCGTTTGCCAAAGGGACTCGCTGTAAGAGCGAAACCGCCAGCCGCAACCCCAAAAACAACGGATATTCACACAAAACCCCAAGAACCTGGTCGGCCCAAAGGCCGCCAAGAACCAAAAAAAAGCCCCGCAACCAAATAAGGGCGCGGGGCAAAAAATTGGTTGGTTGCGGCCAACCAAAGGAGCTCAGTCAAATCCGTACAAAAGCCAAAATCAGATGCAATCCTGCGCAGCCCGCTCAAAACTCGAAGGCAAAAGATTCGAAGCCAACAAATGCCGCTCGTAGATAAACACCTTGCCGCCAGCGCCAGCCTTGTAAGCCTCCAGCACGTTGTCAGCCGAAACCTTGCTCGGCACCACAATCCGATAACTGCGCTGAGTCTGCGAAACCGTCGGGTTCAGCGCACTGCCCTGCAACTTCGGCACAACACAATCGGCGTACTGCGCAGGCGTCTTGCTGGTCTGCAAGGTCAGGCTCGGGTTATTCGGCGCCGAAGCACAACCAGCGAGCAACAAAGAGGCAACGGCCAGAGCAGGCACAAAGAAAAGACGCATCGGTGTCATCCTGAAAATAAAGGTTCGATTCAACCGGCAACGGTTCAGCCTCACGGAGCCGCCGTTGCCATTTATGTTTTAAGTGTTCAGCTCGACGCCACCAACGCCTTGAGCGACACATCGAATTGCTTCAAGGCGTTGAGTTGCAAGTCACGCTGCCTGTCGATCTGCGCAGCGATGACCGGTGCGGCCTGGTTATGCACCCACACCGAAGGCAACTGTTTCTCGACGGCGCCTTCAGCCTTGCCGATGTATTGCAGGTCGGCGTCGTAGAAGCGTGCGGTGAACCGCGCTTCGACCAGACTGTTACGCTGGGTCAGCAGCCGATTGAACGTGTCGAGCTTCACCACCACGTCCGGATGAGCCTGCACCAGCGCATCCAGGTTGTCGTAAACGGTCACCGACAAGAACTGTTGTTGCAGCGAACTCACCAGCCAGTCGATGGCCAGCTCCGGATCGGAACTGCTGACAAAGGCTTCACGAATCCGCGAGTCGAGCGCATCTTTCGCGCCGTTGACCGCCATGTCGTGGTAACGCTCAAGGTATTGCAGGTTGTCCAGAGTGTTCTCGCTGAGCAGCACGCCGACCGTCTGTGAATGCTGAAGGGTGGCGCTGCTGCCTGTGAGGGTCTGGAAGTGACACGACCCGGCGTCGGCTGCGTAAGTCGGAGCTGTGAACAGTGCGCCGCCTGTCAGCAGGGCGACCAAAGCCAGTCGGGTCAGGGTGTTCATCGCGCAAATTCCTTGAGTGCGTGTTCGATGAAGGCGATTTTCCGCCGTTTACCGACAAAGCAGAACTTGCGTTTCTTGATGGTCACTATTACTTCTAGCAATAGTTGCGCGATGTGCAGACTGATACACACTCAACTACAACGAGAAAAACATGAAATGAGGAGTTCGCCTTGAGAACGTTTGACCTGATCCGTGACGCCGTTCTGCCCGATTTTCGCGAGCGTGTGGCCGAGTATCTGGTTCAGTACGAAAGTGTATTGCTGGACAAAGGCATCACCGACCCGCAGATCATCACCGACACTGCCAATCAGTTGCGCGGTTACCTGCGCGGGCTCAACACCACGCGCGTGCTGGGCATGGCGTACTGGGAGGAGCTGGATCGTCGAGTCGTCGACACCTGGCTCGCACCACAGCAATGACCGATCGGCACCGTGGTCAGGGGGGCGACTAACGACCGCGCCCTCCCCGCTGCCAATGGTCTGCGCGGCAATAAGGCCTCTGCGAAAAAACCGCCCGAACGCTTACAATCGCCGGTCTCACTGCCAATCAGACAGGCTCATCCAGAAATGCCGCTCGACCCACCTACGATGTTGACCCTTTCCATCGCCCTCGCAGCCGCTGCCGCGCTGTATCTGGCGATCGAATGGCGCAGCATTCGTGAGCCTTCGCTACTGTTGTGGAGCGCCGGTTTTGCCACCATCACCGTCGGTTCCACCCTCGCCCTGTTGCGCAGCAGCGGCTTTCTGCTGATCGGTATCTGGTTCGCCAACGGCTTGCTGGTGACCGCGCACTTCCTGTTCCTGCTCGGTGTGGCACGTTTTACCCAGATACGGCTGTCGCCGGCCTGGTATCTGATCTTTGTCACTTGGCTGGTCATGCTGTTGCTGCCGGACGGGCCGCTGTGGTCCAAGGTCATGCTGGCGGCCAATTCGTTGCTGGTGGCGCTGGCGACCCTCAAGGCCAGCTCATTGCTGCGCCCCCACGGCAAGTCGTTGAGCGTCGGCGCGGTGCAGTTGCGTTACGTTTTGCTCGGCCACGGGATCTTCTATGTGGCCAAAGCCCTGACCGTGGTGATCCCCGGCACGCTGATCGATCTGGCGGCGTTTCGTGGCGAGATCATCCAGATTTCCCTGGTCGAAGGCGCGATGGCAATCATGTTGATCGC
Organism: Pseudomonas sp. CH61; assembly: GCF_059429415.1. Lineage (NCBI taxonomy): Bacteria > Pseudomonadati > Pseudomonadota > Gammaproteobacteria > Pseudomonadales > Pseudomonadaceae > Pseudomonas > Pseudomonas sp. CH61. Next base: position 2,802,345 of record NZ_CM182098.1, read on the forward strand.
CCTGTCGATGACCGGCACCGAACGTTATCGCCGGGAAAAACAGATCGCCCGCCTCGCCGAACGCGATCCGCTGACCGCCCTGTACAACCGCCGCGCCCTCGAAAAGCGCGCGCCGCGCCTGCTCGAACAGGTTTCGGCGGAGCATCCCGGCGCCCTGCTGCTGATCGACATCGACAACTTCAAACTGGTCAACGACCAGTACGGCCACACCGCCGGGGATCGTTTGCTGATCGCCCTGAGCGAGATGATCCGCTCGGTACTGCCGCGCAATGCGCTGACGGCGCGTCTGGGCGGTGACGAGTTTGTCATCCTGTTAAACAACACATCAGGCGAGCGCGTCATGGAACTGGGCAACGCCTTGCGCGAGCAGTTTCTCAGCACCACTTCACAGACATTCCCCACCACCGCGGCCGTGACCCTGAGCATCGGCGCCAGCCTGTTCGACAACCCGCCTGCCAACCTGACGACACTGATCGAGCAAGGCGACGCGGCACTCTACGAATCGAAACGCGGCGGGCGCAATCGCCTGTGCCTGACCGGACTCACCACGCCAGGATAATAAAAACCATGTCCAGCCTCGATACTCCTCTGCAAGACCTCGCCGCGCCCGAAGGCGTCTGTTACGGCTGCGGCGGCCGCAACCCGCACGGCCTGCACGTCAAAAGCCATTGGCATGAAGACGGCGTGCACGTTATAGCCGAACACCTGCCGGAGGCCAAATACTGCGGCTGGCCGGACCTGGTCTACGGCGGCCTGATCGCGATGCTGGTCGACTGCCATTCCAACTGGACAGTCATGGCCTACCACTACCGCGCAGAAAACCGCGAGCCCGGCAGCCTGCCGCGTATTGACTGCGTTACTGGCAACCTCGGCATCAAGTTCATCAAACCGACACCGATGGGCGTACAGCTGGTTTTGCGGGCGACCGTCGAGGGTGAGGTTGGGCGCAAGACGCGGGTGATTTGCGAGGTGTATGCGGGGGATGTACTGACGGCGGTGGGTGATTCGGTGTTTGTGCGGGTCGATACAGGGCAACTGGCGGATGCGGCGCATGGGCGAAAAAGCCAAAGCCCCTCACCCTAACCCTCTCCCAGAGGGAGAGGGGACTGACCGAGGCGTCTGGTTGAAATACGCCGACCTGAGATATCGAGTCGAACTCTGGATTTGAAAAATCCTCACCTCAGCCCTCTCCTTGGGGAAAGGAGACTGACCGAGGCGTCTGTTCGAAATACGCCGACCTGAGATATCGAGTCGAACTAGGATTTTGAAAAGCCCACAAATTAGCTCCCTCTCCTTGGGGAGAGGGCTGGGGTGAGGGGTGAATCCACCGCCGAACTCAATGTGAAACCGGCTTAAACCTGCCTCACATTCGCCCGCGCCGTATGCAGCTTTTTATAGCTCTCGATCAAACGCAAATGCCGATCCAGCCCTTCCAGCTTCATGCTGGTCGGCGTCAAACCATAAAACCGCACGCTGCCATTCACCGAACCAATCGCCGCATCCATACGCTCGTCGCCAAACATCCGGCGGAAGTTGGCTTCGTAGTCTTCCAGCAGCAGGTCTTCATCCAGTTCCATCTCCAACACCACGTTCACTGCTTGATAGAACAAGCCGCGCTCAACGGTGTTGTCGTTGTACTGCAGGAACGCTTCAACCAGATCCTTGGCCTGCTCGTACTTCTGCAGCGCGAGGCAGATCAGCAGGCGCAGCTCCAGAATAGTCAACTTGCCCCACGGCGTGTTGTCGTCGAACTCGACGCCGATCAGCGTGGTGATCTCGGTGTAATCGTCCTGCTCGCTGTTCTCCAGGCCTTGGGCGAGGTTACGCAGGCCGACTTTGCTCAGGTTGTGCAGGTTGAGGATGTCGGCGCGGAACTGCAGGGCTTTGTTGGTGTTGTCCCAGATCAGGTCTTCGACCGGGTAGATCTCCGAGTAATCCGGCACCAGAATCCGGCAGGCCTTGGCGCCGATGTGCTCGTAGACCGCCATGTAGACTTCCTTGCCCATGTCTTCGAGGATGCCGAACAGCGTCGCGGCCTCTTCGGCGTTGGAGTTTTCGCCCTGGCCGGAGAAGTCCCACTCGACGAATTCGAAGTCCGGTTTGGCACTGAAGAAACGCCACGACACCACACCGCTGGAGTCGATAAAGTGCTCGACAAAGTTATTCGGCTCGGTCACGGCCTGACCGGAGAAGGTCGGCTGCGGCAAGTCATTGAGACCTTCGAAGCTGCGGCCCTGCAACAGCTCGGTGAGGCTGCGTTCCAGCGCCACTTCCAGGCTCGGGTGCGCGCCGAACGAGGCAAACACGCCGCCGGTGCGCGGGTTCATCAGGGTCACGCACATCACCGGGAATTCACCGCCCAGCGACGCGTCCTTGACCAGCACCGGGAAGCCCTGCTCTTCCAGGCCTTTGATGCCGGCGAGGATGCTCGGGTATTTCTCCAGCACTTCTTGCGGCACGTCCGGCAGGGCCATTTCGCCTTCGAGGATTTCGCGCTTGACCGCGCGCTCGAAGATCTCCGACAGGCACTGCACCTGCGCTTCGGCGAGGGTGTTGCCAGCGCTCATGCCGTTGCTGAGGTAAAGGTTTTCGATCAGGTTGGACGGGAAGTACACCACTTCATTGTCAGACTGGCGCACAAACGGCAGCGAGCAGATGCCACGCTGGGTGTTGCCGGAGTTAGTGTCGAACAGGTTCGAGCCGCGCAACTCGCCGTCACGGTTGTAAATCTTCCGGGTGTATTCGTCGAGGATCTCGCTCGGCAACTCGTCTTTCGGGCCCGGCTTGAACCATTGCTCGTCCGGATAATGAACAAACTCGGCATTGGCGATTTCCTCGCCCCAGAACTGGTCGTTGTAGAAGAAGTTGCAGTTCAGGCGCTCGATGAACTCGCCCAGCGCCGAGGCCAGTGCGCCCTCTTTGGTCGCGCCCTTGCCGTTGGTGAAGCACATTGGCGAATGCGCATCGCGGATATGCAGCGACCAGACGTTGGGCACGATGTTGCGCCACGAGGCGATTTCGATCTTCATGCCCAGGTCGGCCAAAATCCCCGACATGTTGGCGATTGTCTGCTCCAGCGGCAGGTCCTTGCCGGCGATGAAGGTGCCTGCGTCGGAGCCGGCCACCGGCATCAACAGCGCCTGGGCATCGGCGTCGAGGTTCTCGACTTCTTCAATGATGAATTCCGGGCCGGTCTGCACGACCTTCTTCACCGTGCAGCGATCGATGGAACGCAGGATGCCCAAACGATCTTTCTCGGAGATGTCCGCCGGCAACTCGACCTGGATCTTGAAGATCTGGTTGTAGCGGTTTTCCGGGTCGACGATGTTGTTCTGCGACAGACGAATGTTTTCCGTGGGGATGTTGCGCGTGTCGCAGTACAACTTCACAAAGTACGCCGCACACAACGCCGACGATGCCAGAAAGTAGTCGAACGGCCCCGGTGCCGAGCCATCGCCCTTGTAGCGGATGGGCTGATCGGCGATCACCGTGAAGTCGTCGAACTTGGCTTCAAGTCGAAGGTTGTCGAGAAAGTTGACCTTGATTTCCATGCGGGATTACCAGAATACGGCTAAACGAATGGGCGCCATTATCCGGTTTTTGCGCGGGAAGTCTTGCCCTTTCGGGATTGGCCGCTGATCGGCGTCCTGCACTTGGGAAGACAAATCACGCGGGGTTCACTACGCTTTCAGAGCAGTCGCCGAGAACAATCTGAACATTGCGCCCACGCCGTGGTTCTAGATTCAGAAGACAGCGGATCAAGGACGAGCACATGGACCTTTCCAGCTATGCAGCCCCGCTTCCACCGCGCCAGAGCGCCGTCACTCGCCGCCTGGCCTTCGCGGTCGGAGCACTGTTTGTCAGCGGCGTGATTGCCGCGACCGTGGCCTTGCTCGGCATTGCCGAACGCCTCGACAACGACGAGATCAACAAAACCCGCTTTTACTCGGCTCGCGCGCTGGAAAACCGCATCACTGCCTCGAAAAACTACATCACCAGCTACGCCTACTGGACCACCGCCTACGAGCATTTGAGCGGTCAGGTCGACACCGATTGGGCCTACACCGAGCAGAACCTCGGCAAAACCCTGTTCACCAGTGACGGCTATGACGGCGTGTTCGTGCTCAACCGCGAAGGCACCCGTTACGCGGTGGTGCGCGGGCAAATGGTCGATGCCGAGCTGTCCGCGTTCGTACAGGTGAGCGCCACGGAGTTACTCGATCAAGTGTTGGGCCAAGGTGATCTGACCAAACCGGTCAGCCGCTACTCACTGTTCGAAGGCTGGCCGGCGCTGGTGTCGGCGGCGGCGATCATTCCCAACGATGAGCGGCCCCTTGGCGATCCGCAGACCTCATCGGTGCTGGTGTTCGTCGACAAACTCACGCCGACCAAGTTGCGCTTGATCGGCAGCGGTTACGGCTTGAACAACCTGACCCTGGCGCCGGACGAGACCATCGACCCGCAGCGCCCTCGGGTGCCGCTGGACAGCACCGGTTACAGCCTGGTCGCTGATCTGGAGCGACCCGGGCAACATTTATTGTGGTCATTGCTGCCGCCACTCGGCGCGACGATTGTGGTGCTGATGCTGCTGACCGCGTACTTCTTCCGTCATGCCTTGCGTTCATCGCAGTACGTCGACCAGAGTTTTGCTGTCATGCAAACCTCCAATCAAGCACTGGAAAACGCCAACCGCGAGCTGGAAGCCAGTGAAGAACGCTTTCGCGCCGTGGCCGAAGCGGCTTCGGACTGGATCTGGGAAGTCGATCGCGCCCTCGCGCTGACCTACCTGTCGGCGCGCTTCAGCGAAGTGACCGGTTACCCGCAAACCCTGTGGCTGGGGCAAGACATCGGCCACCTGTTGAGTTGCGATACCACGCCGCTGGAACTGTGGCTGAGAAACCTGACCGAGGAGAACAGCGCCAGTGATTTGCGTTGCACTTACCGTGACCACGCCGGCCAGCAACGCCACTGTCGACTGTCGGCCCGGCCGATTTATCAGCAGCACACAGTCATTGGCTATCGTGGTACCGCCAGCGACATCACCGACGAAGTCGCCGCCCATGCGCAGATCCAGCATTTGTCGATGCACGACGCCCTCACCGGCCTGCCCAATCGCAACAAACTCGCGCGTTATCTGGATGAAGCGCTGCTGCTCAAAGAGCACGCGCCGCCACTGTCACTGCTGATGATCGACCTCGATAACTTCAAGCCGATCAACGATTCCCTCGGCCACCCGGCCGGTGACGCCGTGCTGCAGGAAGTCGCCGTGCGCCTGCGTGAGTGCACTCGCGAACACGACATCGTCGCGCGACTGGGCGGCGACGAATTCATCGTGGTGCTCAACGGTATGGACAGTCCGCACGAAATCGACAAATTCTGCACCCGCCTGATCGGCAGCCTGCATCAACCGGTGGTCTTCGAACACCATCCGCTGCACATCGGCGCCAGCATCGGCATCTCGCTCAGTCGCCACCACGGCTATGTGCCCAGCGACCTGATCCGTTACGCCGACATAGCCCTCTATCAAGCCAAATCCGAAGGCAAAAACACTTGGTGTTATTTCGAAGCGCACATGAGCGATCAGATCCAGACGCGCCGGCAAATGGAAGATGACTTGCGTCACGCGCTCACGCACAACGAATTCATCCTGCACTATCAGCCGCGCTACAAGATCGATGGCAAGCACATCGTTTCGGTCGAAGCGTTGGTGCGCTGGCAGCATCCGACCAAGGGATTGCTCGGCCCGGACTTGTTCATCCCGTTGGCAGAGCAGACCGATCTGATTGTCCCGCTCGGCCGCTGGGTGCTGCGCGAGGCCTGCGAAACCGCGTTGGGCTGGCCGGAGGACATTCTGCTGTCGGTCAATCTGTCGCCCGCGCAGTTTGCTGTCAGCGATGTGGTCGAGGATGTTCGCGAAGTGCTGGTGCAAAGCCGTTTCCCGGCCAGTCGCCTGGAACTGGAGATCACCGAAAACGTGATGCTCAACGACACCGACGGCGCCCTGACCACCATGAATGCCCTGAAAGAACTCGGCGTGCGCCTGAACATGGACGACTTCGGTACCGGGTACTCATCGCTCGGTTACTTGCGCGCCTACCCGTTCGACGGGATCAAGATCGACAAGCGTTTCATTGCCTCGATCAGCAGCGGCACCAATGATCGCGCGGTGGTGCAGGCAATCATCGGGTTAGGCAAAGCCATGGGCCTGACCGTGACGGCCGAAGGCGTCGAGACCGAAGAGCAACTGGATATTCTCGGCGTTGATCAATGCAATGAGGTGCAGGGTTACTTCATGAGTCGGCCGATCGACAAAGTCGCGTTTGCGCAATTGCTGCACGATTCCAGGGGCGCACAGCTGAAGGCAAAGAAAGGTCGCGTGACCTGAAGGACTTAACCGTTTGTACGACCCAAATCGGCGGTAAACAAATTGCCTGCATCGCGCACTAACTGCCGCCACTCGGCGCTGGTGATCAGCCCCTGCTCCTCCATTTCATCGGCGGCCTTGAGCAGTTCGTCGTACTGCTGTTCCGGGTCCAGACGCATCTGCGCTTGCGTCGCCAGTTTTCGCCATGCCGCCAGTTTTTCTTGTTTGCGCTGATCGAACATCGGGAATGATCTCGTGAAGGACTCCACGGGTAGAAAGAAACGAGATCGCGATGGTTCAGCGCAGTCGACGGATGGACTGCTCACTTCTAAGGGGTAGTACTGATCAGCAATGCAGGAAACGCCACCAAACCCTGTGGGAGCGAGCCTGCTCGCGAAAGCGGATTGTCTGCACCGAAAATATTGGCTGACCCACCGCCATCGCTTGCAGGCAAGCTCCCACAGGGTTTGTGCTGATCCGCCATGACGGATGATCACCGAATACTGTAGGAGTGAGCCTGCTCGCGATAGCGGATTGTCTGTGACGGATGTGTTGGCTGACACACCGCTATCGCGAGCAGGCTCACTCCTACAGGGATTTGTGCGGGCCAGCTGTCAGAACTTTGTCGCTACGCGTTTATACGGATAATCCGGATCCCGGTACTTGCCCGGCTTCTGCCGTTTGGGCAACTCGACCTTGTCGCGCTTCACATCCTCATACGGAATGCGACTGAGCACATCGGTGATGATGTTCAGCCGTGCGCGGCGCTTGTCGTTGGAGTCGGCGACCAGCCACGGCGCGTGTTCGGTGTCAGAGTGTTTGAACATTTCGTCCCGCGCCCGTGAGTAGTCGTACCAGCGGCTGTAGGACTTCAAGTCCATGGGTGTCAGTTTCCAGGTCTTGCGACCATCGTTGATTCGCGCTTCGAGCCGGCGGGTCTGCTCTTCGGGGCTGACTTCCAGCCAGTACTTGAGCAGGATCACTCCGGACTGGACGATGGCGTGTTCAACCAAGGGAATCGATTTGAGGAATTTGTCGGCCTGCTCGTCGGTGCAGAAGCCCATCACCCGCTCAACACCGGCGCGGTTGTACCAACTGCGATCGAAGATCACCACTTCGCCTGCCGCCGGTAGATAAGGCAGATAACGTTGCACGTGCATCTGGCTTTTCTCGCGATCGGTCGGCGCCGGCAACGCCACCACGCGAAAGACACGCGGGCTGACGCGCTCGGTCAATGCCTTGATGGTCCCGCCCTTGCCGGCGCCATCGCGCCCTTCAAAAACGATGCAGACCTTGACGCCCTTGGCGATCACCCATTCCTGCAACTTGACCAGTTCGACGTGCAGTTTGCGCAAATGCTCGAGGTAATCCTTGTTTTTCAGTTTCAGACTTTCAGGCGCCGTGGCGGCCTTCTTTTTGCCTTTTGCCATGACCTTGGCCTCTCTCCAATAAATGCAGAAACAGAGTGTTGATTGACGGGGTACACCAGACACGTGAGGTTAGTTCATGCCGTGCTGTTTGCCATTGCCGGGCAAAAAGCAAAATTGCCATGTGTTTCGTTCGTTCTTTCTTGCGTCGCACTGTTCATTGCCCTGCCCTTGTCTGCCTGGAGTTTTCTCGATGCCCGCGTCCAAATCCCTGCCCACCGCCCTGCTCGGCCTGGCTCTAGCCTGCCCGGCGATGGCCGAGACTCAAGGTCTGGAACTGGGGCAAGTGCTGATTTCGGCCGAGGATCGCAACGGCAGTGATGTCTCTGTTGAGGAAGCCAAGGCCCGCCTCGATCAGGTGCCCGGCGGCACCGGCGTGGTCGACATGCGTCAGCCGCTGCAGGGCCGCGTGGCGAGCAATCAGGATGTGCTGGCGTATCAACCTGGGGTTTATGCGCAGTCGGCGGGCAACGAAGGCGTGAAAATCTCGGTCCGTGGCTCGGGCATCAACCGTGCGCCGGGCGCCCATGCGTCGGGGCTATACACCCTGCTTGATGGACTGCCGCTGACCGGCCCGGGCGGCACGCCGTATGAATTGCTCGAACCGCTGTGGGTCGACCACGTTGAAGTACTGCGCGGCGCCAACGGCTTCGATCGCGGCTCGCTGGCCCTGGGTGGCGCCATCGATTACGTCAGCCACACCGGTTACAACGCACCGAAACTACAGGTGCGCTACGCCACCGGCAGCCACGGTTATCAGCAGCGTCAGATCAGTTCCGGGCAGGTGCTCGGCGACTTCGATTACTACGTGTCGCTCACCGATTCCAACGCCGACGGCTATCAGGATCACACCGCCAGCGAAAGCAAAGGCGTGATCGCCAACTTCGGCTATCGCTTCAACCCGAACCTGGAAACGCGCTTCTATATCCGCTACCGCGAGACCGACAACGACCTCGCCGGCCGCGTGACCAAGCACTCCATCGAGCACTCGCCTCGCGCGGCCAATCCGTCCTATGTGGCACGCGATGACAGCCGCAAACAGCCGGGCAGCACCTTCATCGGCAACAAGACCACGTTCTATATCGACGACGACTCGAGCATTCAGACCGGCCTCGTCTACCACGACTACCCGATGGACCTGCGCGAAGGCCCGAACCGCTTGAAGGTCGCCTATACCGACGTCAGCGGCACGTTCGACTACAAACGCCGCGACACGATTTTCGGCATGGAAAGCCGCAGCAACGTCGGCCTGCGCGTGACCAAACACCTGCCCAACGACGGCGCCAGCGAGTTCGTGCGCATTCCCACCGCGCCCAACACCGCCAGCTACGTGCCCGGCACGCGCATGCGCAACTTCACCTATCAGGGTTCGGACACCGTTCTGCACTTTGGCAACGATCTGGAAATCGCCGACGACCTCTGGCTGACCACCGGCCTCGCCGCTATCTACACCCGCCGCGAAAGTGCTGTCACCTACCCGCAGAGCGGCGGCAAAACCAGCATGAACGACTGGGACTACGCGCCACGCCTCGGCCTGCGCTACCAGATCACCCCGGACCTGCAAGTGTTCGGCAACCTCAGCCGCTCGGTTGAGGCGCCGCATCCGTGGTCGCTGATCTACAGCTCCAACGTACGCTTTCCGTTTGATAGCGGCGCTGCGACCGGTACGCAGAAAGACCCGATCAAACTGCAGAACCAGACCGCAACCACACTGGAACTGGGCGGCCGGGGTGACAGCGTCGTCGGTGAATGGAGTCTGGCGTGGTACTACGCGCAGGTGCGGCATGAATTGTTGTCGGTGTTGCCGGATGCCAATGCCGTCACGCCGTATGAACTTAACGCCAGCCCGACCGTGCACCAAGGCGTGGAAGCCAGCCTCAACAGCAAACTCTGGTCGGCTGATGATGGCCGTCAGTTGAGTTTGCGTCAGGCGTATACCTTCAGTGATTTCCACTATCGCGATGACGATCGTTTTAGTGACAACCGCCTGCCCGGTCTGCCGATGCATTACTACCAGGGCGAGTTGCGTTACGACTGGCCGCAGGGGTTCTTTGCGGCAGTGAATACACAACTGGTGTCTAAAGTGGCGGTGGATTACGCCAACAGTTATTACGCCGATCCTTACGCACTGTTTGGCGCGACGCTGGGTTACAACGCGCCGAAGGGTGACTGGCAGACGTGGGTGGATATGCGTAATTTGACCAACAAGCACTATGCCGCCACGGTCACGCCGGGGTATGACGACAAAGGCCTGGATGCCGCGCGGTCTACGCCGGGTGAAGGGATGGGGGTTTATGTCGGGGTGTCGTGGAGCCTGCTCTGACACCTGGACCTGTGGGAGCCAGCCTGCTGGCGATAGCGGCGTATCTGTTGCGAAGAAGCTAACTGACCCACCGCCATCGCTTGCAGGCAAGCTCCCACAGTGATTTGTGCTGTACCGCGATTTTGCGGGCAACACTTAAACCTGTGGGAGCGGGCTTGCCCGCGAAGACGGTAGTCCATTCAAGATTGAAACAACTGAAAGAACACGGAGACCCCGTTTTCTCCGCAGCCTCAACCCAACCGCATCGACAACTCAATATCATCCGCAAACGGCACAGACAGATATCCGTTCTGCGGCGCACGAACGTAAGCCAGATAATCAGGGCAATAATCGGTGTTGTCCGCCACAACCAAGGCACCCGGCTTCAAGTGTTTTTCAACCAGATTCAACACGTCGCCATACAATGCCTTGGCCCCATCGAGCAGGAGCAGATCCACCGTTTCCGGCAGATCCGTTGCCAGCGTCACCATCGCATCTCCCTGGCGAATCTCGACCAGATCGCTGACGCCACCTTCAACGAAGTGATGCCGCGCCAACGCGATCTTCGACGGTTCGAACTCACTGCCGATCAACACTCCGCCCCCGTTATCGCGCAGCGCCGCCGCCAGGTGCAGGGTGGACAGGCCGAACGAGGTGCCGAACTCGACAATGGCTTTGGCCTTGGTGTTGCGCGCCAGCATGTACAGCAGTTTGCCGGTGTCGCGAGAGACCGGCAGCCACAGATCTTTGAGCAGTTCATAGAGCTTCAGGTACTCGGTTTTGCTGTGCATCAGGCGCTCGCGTTCTTCGCCTGATACCGTTTCCAGCACCGGGCTGGTGGCGGCGCCGGCTTGGGCGTAGAGGCGTTCGATCAGGCTTGCGAGGGTTTCAGTGGTCAAGGTCGTCATGATTGCTTTCCGTCAGTCGGGAACTAGAATGCGAGCAATTCGTCGCGTTTAAATGATGCGAGCGATTCGCTTCTTGCGCTATTCGCATTCCCCCGGACGCCAGAGTTGCCGATGACCAAGCCCCAGACTGTCCGTATTTCCTCACGCAAACAGCCGCAGCAGGCTCGCTCCAGCGAACTGGTGGCGGCGATTCTGCAAGCGGCTATTTAGGTTTTGAGCGAGCACGGCGCCACCCGTTTCACCACCGCACGGGTCGCAGAAAAGGCGGGGGTGAGCATCGGCTCGCTGTATCAGTACTTCCCCAACAAAGCGGCGATCCTGTTCCGCTTGCAGAGCGATGAGTGGTTGCACACCACGCAGATGTTGCAGCGGATTCTGCAAGACTTTGAGCAGCCGCCACTCACTCGCCTGCGCACCCTGGTGCAGGCATTCATTCGTTCAGAGTGCGACGAAGCGCAGATGCGCGGCGCACTGAACGACGCCGCCCCGCTCTACCGCAACGCCCCCGAAGCCCACGCAGTGCGCGCTGCCGGGCGGCAGATTTTCGCCACGTTCATGGACGAATTGCTGCCTGAGGTCGGTGAACAAATCCGCACGTCGGCGTGCGATTTGATCCTGACCACGCTCAGTTCGGTCGGCAAAGACTTTTCCTCCAGCCCACGTACCGAGGAGGAAATCTCGGTATGCGCCGACGGGCTGGCGGATATGTTCAGCGCCTATGTGCTGGCGCTGAATGAGCGGAGTGCACCGCTCACCCGCGTTTCGGCAGCTTCCAGTTCGGGCGAATGAAATGGCAGGTGTAGCCATTCGGAATGCGCTCCAGGTAATCCTGATGCTCCGGCTCCGCTTCCCAAAACGGCCCCGCCGCTTCGATCTCGGTCACCACGCGGCCCGGCCACAGTTTTGAGGCGTCGACATCGGCAGCCGTGTCCTCGGCGACATCGCGCTGCGCTTCGTTGAGGTAATAAATCGCCGAGCGATAGCTGCGACCGAGGTCGTTGCCCTGACGGTTGGCCGTGCTCGGGTCGTGAATCTGGAAAAAGAATTCAAGGATCTGTCGGTAGCTGATCACCGCAGGATCGAAGGTGATCTCGATGGCTTCAGCGTGGTCGCCATGGTTGCGATAGGTAGCGTTCGGCACATCACCGCCGGTGTAACCGACGCGGGTCTGCAACACGCCGGGATAGCGCCGCAGCAAATCCTGCATGCCCCAGAAGCAGCCGCCAGCGAGGATGGCGGTTTCGGTTTGAGTGGTCATGGCGTGTCGTTCCTCTTCGGGGTGTTGGGTATAGCGATGGTTATGAGGGCGGGTTGGCGGATTCCAAGGGGCTGAGCCAATAGAACTACATCAAGCACCTGCAGCGGAATAAAAAACGCTCGCAATCAGCGAGCGTTTTTCGAGCCTGGCCACAAGGTCGGACTCACTTACAAACCTACTTGCTTCAAGCCATTACGCATGCCTTGATCCGCCTGTTCGCACCACTGCTTGAGACTGAGCGTCGGCGGCAGGTTACCCTCGAGCTTTTGGTATTCACCGTTCATAAACATCTCACCCTTGCGTCCCTGAGCTTCGATTTTGTCGCCGTCACTTTTGTCCACTGGCCCAGGCATGCCCTTAATAAAGTCGCTCATCTTCTTGGCGTTCTCAGTACTGTCAGCTTTCAAGAATCCCTTGTCGACGCAGTGGTTGATCAAACCCACCGAGTTGCGCCCCATGTCGTAGGCATTTTTCAGCGCTGCAGGATCCATCTCTTCCGCATGGGCGAGACTGGCGGTGCCCAGGGCTGCGGTCATGGCGAAGATCAAAGCGGTGTATTTCATGTTTAGTCCTTTAAGGTTTACAGCGGGGGTATTGATTGAATCCAGAATGTTTGATGCCTAGCTGATCACGGCGCCTTTCGGCCCACTCGCAATCAACGCAGCGCCGCAGGCGGTTTTCATGCCGTCGCGATGGGCGTGCCATCGACGGTGTAGGTGCTGCTGCCCTCGGCGATCGGGAATATGCCTTTGCACAATGGGCAACTAACCTTGTGACCGACACCGGCAATCGGCTTGCCGTTGAGGTCGGTCTGAGAGCCTGCAAATCTCGCAAGGCGAGTTAATCGGCGTTGTGACTGCATGGAAAGACCCGCTTAAAAGGCTAGAAATGGTGTCCACTTAAATCAGGTGTACACCATCGCCTTTGGCGTCGGGGTCAGGAAGGTGAGTTGGCCGGACGGTTACCCTCCGCCTACTAGGTAGGCGTCTCTACTGTCGGACCAATCCATACTCGAAATCCAACCAGTCTTTAGCTTTTCCCTCAGCAAGCAGGTCTATCGCCTCATCGAAGGAAACCTCCGCAGGAATGTTGATGGAAAAGAATTTCTTACTCATTCCTTCCCACTTGCAACCTATATTGACTAGGGAGTCCAGCACGGGCGAGATGTAAGGTACTCCTTCAGCAAAGAAAATTATACGAATGGTGCTGTTACCACTGCTCGTGACGACCTTATCGAAAAGGTGCTCACCGTCTGCACCGGCGATGACAGCAACCTCATCATGAAGACAAGCATCTCTCGAATAAAACGGTATGTTCTTCACAATGAATGTGTCGGATGCCGTTTTTTCGCCCCAAACGCTTTCGCTCGATACAGGAGGGTAATCGTCTTCGACGATCAAGTTAAAAAATACCTTTTCCATTTCAGGTCCTTAAGGAGTGAGTATTAACAGGGACAGACTACGATTAATAAACTCCAGCTCACGGCCTGTCTCCATGCCCCCTTAGGGCTTACTCAATCAATGAGCTAGTAGTGGTAAAGAAGCCAATGACAGGCACTCCCCTAGACGAGATGACTCAATATCTGAGTGCTGCAGACAAGCATCCTCATATGCAGTATTTTCCCCATCAGCAATATCAGACAAATATCTGTCGATTGCGAAAAAATCACAATCCGAGGGAATATCCACTGTAAACAGCGACACTTCCTGACTAACTGAGCACGAGGCACCTAACTGATGAAGATGAGCGATTATTTTTCTTTTCTCTTCAGTATCAGTGGCAAAAACTCTGACAGTCGAATGGCCACCCTGTTTTGCGACACGCACAGCTATCATCTCATCGCCACTGGACTTTAGCTGCACGGAATCTCCCTTACTCACGCCATAAACGTAATAGGGAGTATTGTCTAAGATATAGGTGCCATCACCGGCATAGATGCCCCAGATCGACTCAGCAGATACAGGAGGATAATCATCCTCGTCAGGCGTTAACTCAAAGACAATCTTGTGAAAGGTACCTTTCATTCTATACGCTCAGGGTGATAAGCCGACTAGACTTTATTAGGCAAACCACGTTTAAAAACCTTCAGAAACGTGGTCTGTCCCAGAGCAGTTTTCATCAACTCGTGCACAGGTGATTTTCTTCAGAGACCGGTTCAGGGCTAAATCGCATGACGACGCTCCCATTTCTCACTGCTAGCGCGCCAAACGCTAACCCCATCAATTTTTGGTTCATCACGCTCTCCGATCACGGTGTATCGATAACGTTGTTTCAGCCCTTTTTTTCTGACTGCCTGAATATTCGTTACCTTATCTAGCTGTTCTTCGGTATCAGTCAAAATGGTCTGTTCATACTCCGGAGGCTGTCCAGTACCTAATGTATCGAGCCTTGCTGATCCAAGGGCAATTAAAGCTTTCACACTCAGATTTTCAGAGAATATCGCTTCCAACCTTGATTTTGCTGCTTCATTCGCCTTAGTCCGATACCCCGAATCCGTCTTATATGCGTCGCATCGCTTCTCGGCATGAAATCCCACCTCCCACTCATGCATCTGCGAAAGAAAATTTTGTAATCGCTCACTAGGTGACATAAAACGATCCTATCAACAATCGCACGAACAAGGGTTCTGGAATAGCCGACTTTCAGTATCCCCGTCAACTCTCGCCTGGTACAAAACAGAATGGGGTCGAGTGGCACCTTCATCGTACTGAGGGTGACACGTACTATTACGTTACTACCGCCTTTAACAGCGTCGGCAATATCTCCCTCAAAGTCACGGAACTCACCACGGTTAACACTAGGGGCTTGAGGAAAAATGTTCCCCTTACCACCGCTTCCACCCAATCGATTTCTGATGGCATGGCCAGCGTCGTCCGTATTACAGTCAAAGTTACGCCCCCCGTTTTTTTATCAGGACAGACTACGTTTAATTAATTATAAAAACGCAGCCCACCTCCGAGAACGCTCTTTATCCCGACCTATCTCCATGACCCACAGAAAACGGAGCAAAGAAACCTTGCACTACAAATTCAAGCGACCAAGCTATCCCTACTCAGGGAAAACAAATCAATCGATGTTTCTTCAAGCAACACTTCAAAAGCATCCGCACCTTTTTTTTCAATATATTTAAGTTCCGAGTCAAATACTGGAACAATCCACGCAAAAACGCATGTAAGGCCATGCGTATCAGGCCCAGCATAAGAAAATGATTCATCTCCAAAAAAAACCGGAGGCTTGATCCATACAGCAGAGAGCGAGTAATCATCGAAAACAACTCCCCCCCTCTGTATTAACTGATTATTCAACAAGGCGTAAGTGGAGCCAATAGCATCATCTGCAAGTTGCTTTACGATTGCCACTGCATTCTTGGGAATCTCATTCTGATCAATAGACAATAACAATTCGTGGTGTATTACTTGTGCAGACACCGAAGACTTAAGCCCTACATGTGAAAGGCCTAGCGTACAAAATGTGACAACACCTTCCACACTACCATCCCGACACTCAACTACTTGATAAGAATGTGCACCTTCAGAAAAATCCCACCCTTGGTAAATTTTCCCAAAGTGCTTCTCTATATGTTCAATAATGCTCATTTTCGATTTCCTTCTCTACGGTTGCAGGATGGGCATTTTAGAATAACGCCCGTCTGGTAATTGTCGAGAACCTCTTTTCGACTTACGCCGTCTGGGAAATCTCTTTTGCTCCACGGATCGGGATGGTGATCCATATCCCAATCTCGCGGACCTGTTCCTGGGGCAACGTCTACTTCTGTTTCGCACACAGGACAGATTTTGCCTCCGTTCGGTCCGGGAAGGGCACTATTCCATGCGTCCCTTACAGATGCCTTTCTCCATCCTCCACGACTCGTGACCTGACCTTTTTCATTTGTACCTTTAACCAATCCAAGCGGATCAATCCAACCATTGGCGTTTGGCGCATACTGGTAGATGTTAATGCCGCCCGCGAAGCCAATAGGATCCTGCGAAATAAACCGCCCAACCCTCGGATCATAGTATCTATATCGATTGTAGTGCAGCCCAGTCTCATGATCGTGATACTGCCCCTGGAACCGTATCGGATTCGTCACACCATGCTGCCGCGCCCATTCTGAACGCTGCTCCGTCACCTGCCCCCACGCCTTATACTGCGCGGTCCAAGCCATATTGCCGTGTGAGTCCGTCAGTTCCTGCGGTGTTCCCAGGTGATCGCACTGGTACCAGGCCAACGCATCAAACGGTAATGCCGTGGCTTTGTGATTCCACAACGGATCCTCATCAAGGCTGTATTCACCGCTGTAATCCGGCTGGCCCATGAGGTTGATCGGCGCGTGGCGCACAGTTTGAGCGACAGGTATGAAGGTGCCCGGTTCAAAGATGTAATGCACCGTGCGTCCCGGCTCGCCATCGCCCTGCGCAAGACTGCTTTCCCACGCGAGATTGTCGCCGTCCCATCCGTAAAGCGTAAAACCGCAGCCCAGTTCACGCTGTTTGCGGGCGTGCTCGTTTCTGTTCCAGAGGGAACCGGCTTCCGGGCGCTGTTTGTAGTGCGCTCGGGAGTTTTTGTGCAGGCGTCGTCCCAGTGCGTCGTAAGCGAAATCCACGCTCAGGCGCGGATCTTCGAAATGCACCAGTCGATCAAACAGGTCCCAACGCAGATCACTGCGTTGGCCGTTGTGCCAGCGCTGGATCTGATTACCGCGTTCGTCGTAGTCGTAGTGGGTGCCGGCGTATTCGCGCAGCAGGTTGTCGACCAGTTTGCTGCGCGGTGGGGTCAGATCCAGTGGGCGACGGATTTCGGCAGTCTTGTCATCCAGCAGGTTACCGGCCGGGTCGAAGGCGAAAGTTTCAACGCCTTGACGTGTCACGGCGCTGAGCAGTCGGCCGACGGGATCGTAGCGATAGGCGAGCGGGCCGCGGCGACTGTCGTTGATGTCAGTCAGTTGGCCGGCAGCGTCGTATTTGTATTCGCGCTTGAGCAGAGTGCTTTTGTCATCGCTGCGCCCCAGCAGTTGCTCCTGCAAGCGACCGGCCGGGTCCCAGCTTTGAGTTTGCAGCAAATGGTTACCTTGATGACGGGCAACTTCGCGGTGCAGGTCGTCGCGTTCATAACTGATCAGCTCATGCTCGTCCAGGCGCATGCCCAGCAGATGGCCGCTGCCGTAAGTGAGCCAACTGACGCGGTGGCCGTCGGGGCGAACGGTGGCAACACGCTGGTTGAGCACGTCGTACTCGTGCTGCCAGATCGCGACGGTGGGCTTTTCCAGTCCGAGGTAATGTTGGTGCTCGCGCAGCAGATTGCCGGCCGGGTCGTGGAACCATTGCAGGCGGCTGTCGGCGTTGTCGGCCAGCACCATATTGCCGTTGCCGTCGTAGGCAAAAGTCTCGCTTTGCGACTGCTCGCCCAGGGTAGCGCGACGCTCAATCAGGCGGCCCATCGGGTCAAAGCTCGCCGAGATGATGCGTTTGCCATTGATCAATTGGGCGAGGCGACCAGTTATCGGGTCGTACTGATAGCGAGTGCTGCGCCCGTCAAATCCGCTTTCCTCCAGCAGTCGACCGACCGGGTCGTAGTGGAAGTGCGCGCGTTGTTCGTTTTCGTTTTCCAGGGCCGTTAACCGTCCGAGGCGGTCCCAGCGATAACGTAGGGTTTGTTCGGCGGCATCGACACGCTCGGTGACCAAACCGGCAGCGCTGTAGCTCCAGGTGGTGCAACGATCGAGACCGTCGACATGCGTCAACAACCGGCCTTCGGCGTCACGTTCAAAGCGTTCTTCAGTCTTGTCCGGGTGCTTGATAAGCACCCGTTGGCCGGCCTTGTATTCGTATTCGGTGGCGTTTCCAGCAGCGTCGGTGAAGCAGATCATCTGCCCCAGCTCGTTGTATTCCCAGGCGCTGGTATTGCCTGAGCAGTCGACGTACTCGACCAGTTGCCCGGCGTCGTTGTAGTCGAGGGCTTTTTCGTTACCGTTGGCATCCTTGATCGCCGTGGGCTGACCGGCCTTGTTGTAGCCGTATTCGGTTTTGTTGCCCAGCGGATCGAGCGCTGCGACCAGATTGCCTTGGTCGTCATAGGCGCGTTGCCACTGACCGCCCTCGGCATCGCTGATTTTGATCAGCATGTCTTGGTCGTCGTAGGCGTAATGCATCACGGTGTGATCGGCGCGAATATGTTCGAGAAGATTGCTGCGCTCGTCAAAGCTGTAGCGATCCGTGCTTCCATCGGTATGCACGTGGCGCACAACGTTTTTCGCCTCGTCGCGGAAGAACCATTCCGAACGGTCGTCGGCATGGCGAATGCGATAGGTGTAGCCAAGAATGTCGTAGTAGTGCCAGGTCTCATTGCCTAGAGCATCGGTGACGTACGTCAGGCGGATGTTTTCGTCCCACTCCAGATGCGTGTCAAAGCTGCCGTCGTCCGCCCATTCACGCACGGCTCTGGCCTTGGCGCCCTGACCATCCCACTCCAGATTCATGCCACGCCCGGTACGGTCGGTGTAACGAGTGATCAGGTGATACTGGTACTTATACGACCAGACTGCACCGTTCTCGTCCTGAGCCTGAATCAGATCGCCGAAAGCATCGTACTGGTAGGCGCAAAGTTGTCGCTGCGGTTCACCGTCGCGGATTTCCCAGAGACCGGTCAGTCGGCCGTGATCGTCGATCAGCGTGCCGAGGTGCAGGTGGACTTTGGTGAAGTCGTTTTCCTGATAAGTGATCAAGTCCGAAAGCACCGACTGTTCATCGTGACGATGCTCGTAGTGCAGCATGATACCGGCGCCATTTCGCAGCGAAATATTGGTCAACACATAGCGCTGGCCACGCCGGACGTAGGTTTCCTTGCGCTCGAAACCACGGCACACCAGCAACTGATCTTCGCTGGCACGAACGAGGGTGATATTTTCGATGGCGTCGTAGTGGAACAGACCGACTTTGGGCAACGGATAGCTGTGATCGCGGCCATCGGCGCCGTAGAAGGTCAGGCCATCATCCACGCAATCGAAACGTGTGGTGAACTCGTTGATCCAGCGGGCGCCGAGTTCGTTTTGGTCGTATGCGCCCAAACGTGAATTGTAGGTACGCATCCACACAACCGGAAAAGCCCCGGGTAAACTGAAATCGGTATGGCTGAGGCTTTCCGAACCCAGGGCAAAGTTAATGCTGTGACGGGTGCTGGAGCAGGCACAGTTTCTTTTCGGATTAGGGGCGTGAGTCGCCGGAGCCTGTCGGCCCGTCGCTCCCAGCGCCCCTTCCGAGGCAGTGCGCTTGGCCTGACTGGTCTGATCTGGTTTGACACCGGCCCCTTGACCATGGGCATTGCGCTTGCGCCACAGAGCCACGGCACTGGACAGTATCAACAGCAACCAGCCGATGGAGTTCTGAACGGACTCGTCGTCCAGCTTACTCAACTGGGTGCGCAGCTCCGGGCCCATCGCTCGCAGTTTTGCGGTTTCCGAAGCAACCCGCTTCTTCACGTCATCGGGCAGCAGGTGATCGGCTGCACTGTTGGCCAAACCTTTGCCTGCGGCTTTATAAGCGCTGCAAGCGGCGCCGAAGATGTTGCCGAACGATGCAAGAGGATCATTCTTGAATTGATCGACCGCCGCACTCGCTTGTACGCCGGCCGCATTGAGATCGCCCTTGGCATCAAGCTTGCCATTGGCCACCGTCTCGAGGCCTTTGGCAATCTCGTTGATGACGTCCTCGCCCAGCTTGCCAGCGTCCGCCAGAATCCCCGGCAGCTTACCTTTGGCCTGTTCAACGAAGTCATCGAGGGTGCCGATGATGGACTCGTTCAAGTGGCCGATCAGGACTTCGATGACCGATGAACTGAGCAGCATCTTGCTGCTGGCCTTCATCTCCTGACGTACCAGAAACAGAGTCGGGCGCAGGGTCATCCGTGCTGCCGCCATCGCTGGTGGTAGCGGCAAAACACCGATCAGATTGATGCCCAGACTGGCCCAGGCAAGCAGATCACGCTTCTGCGCCTTCGACAGCGTGACGATGTCACCCAGCGCATCGACCAGCGCCATGATGTTGCCCACCACCGGCAAGGCGCCGGCGACGTTCTTGATCCGGTCGAGAGTGACCACACCGCCACTGGCGGATTGCAGCCAGCCGTCGAAGGTTGCCGCACCGCTGGCGACATCCTGAATGTCGATGGCATTCAGGGGAACGATGGCAACCTGGGGTTCACGTTTTACAACAGCATTTTCAGTGGTCATGACAGCATCTCACCCGCCAGCAGGCCCGGGGTTTTCACGGAGGTTTTTGGAGGCGTCGGCTCCGGCAGACTCGGTAACTTGCCACTCTTGCTTGCCGCCCCAAGAACCCCCGACGCACTCGGCAACGCCGCACTCGCCAGCTTCGGCAACCCAGCCACCCCGCCCTGCACCACGCCTTTCACTTGCTGCGCCGTTTGCATCGCACCTTGCGCCGTCTGCATTGCACTCATCCCTGTTTGCGCCATGTCCTTGCCCTTCTCCAACATCTCCCAACTCTTGCTCGGCAAAACCTGCGCGACCATGGCTTGCACCTGGCTCGGCACCTCTTCAGGCCCCGGTGGATTCAACGGCCATTCCGGTTTGCCGATGTAACTGCCATCGCTCCACGTATCCGCCGGGTCCTTGCCGAACAGCACCCGCGCCGGCCCCGGGGCAGCGCCGGCGACGCTGGCGAAACCCTTGCCGTCGAGCTTGCCCTTGATGCTTTTGCCCAGCGCATCGATGACTTCGTAATCGCCTTCCTTGATGCCCTGACGCCCGGCGTATTGGTTGAACAATTCCAGATTGCCCTTGCCCGGTTTCGGTGGTTCCGGGAATACCCCGGCGAGACTTTTCGCGCCGGTGTAGGCGAAGTTCGACGCGTGCGCGGTGTAAGGGCCGCTGGTGGCGTGGGTGATGCCGCCGGCGTTGTAGGTGGTGGCGCTGCCGCCGCCCTGAATCACCAGTTCGGTTTTCGCGGTGATGGTGATGCGGTCGGCGTTGGCGGTAATGTTGAGTTTGGCCAGCAGGTTGATGCTGTCCTTCAGCGCACGCACGTCGATGTCGCCGGACGCTGCGACCAGCCGCCAACCCATGCTTTGCACGAACAGGCGCATGCCACGACTGGCGCTAGCCAGCAGGCGTTTGCCGATCGACAGGCTGGTGTGGCCGGTGCTGCTCAATGCTAGGTGTTCGCCGGTGGCGATGTGGCTGGAGCGCGGAGTGGTCAGGGCGATGCCAGCCGGGCTGGCGAGGACCAGATGCGGTTCGGTGAACTCGGGGAATTCGTTGGCGGTGAGGTTGGCCGGACCCGAGCCGAGCACGCCTTGATGCTGGGCGTGCAACGCTTTGGCGACGTCGTCCTGATCGCCCGCCTCCTGAGCCTGAAGCTCTTTGGCCTGCACCGCAAAACCGTCTTGCTGATCGCTGGCGGTAGCAAGACGTTCAGCGGTTTCCGGCAGATCTTTGTGGTGCTTGGATTCGTTCGGACGCGGCTCCGTGGTGATGAGCAGACCGGCCGCCGCACGCACCGCACCGTGGCGGTCGGTTCTTAACTCAAAACCTTCACCCCGTGGTTGCCCACCTGAAGGACGCGGATGGGTCAGGTAGCCGAGGTTGATCGCACTGGCACCGTGGTCGCTGCGCAGCGCGATGCTGATCTCGCTGGTGGTGTCGTCGATGCGTAATTCGTTGGCGCGGCTGCCCTTGTATTCCTTGCTCTTGACCGTGGCCAGGGTCTTGAAATCCGGCAGTTTGTACGGCGGCAGATTCGCGCCGTGGTACAGGCAACCAGTGATTAGCGGCTGATCGGGATCACCCTCAAGGAAGGTGATCAACACCTCCATGCCGACCCGTGGAATATTGATCGAGCCAAAGGTTTCGGCCGCCCAGCTCGACGCGACGCGCATCCAGCAACTGGTCATGTCGTCGTGCTTGCCTTCGCGGTCCCAGAAGAACTGCACCTTCACCCGGCCGTACTGGTCGCAGTAGATCTCTTCACCTTCAGGGCCGCAGACCACCGCGCTTTGTGTGCCGAGGACTTTCGGTTTCGGGTGATCGAGCGGCGGACGGTACGGCACGTCCCACGGGATCGCGCTGAAGCGGTTGCGGTAGCCCTGGTGAAAATCGTCCTTGAGGTCGGTGGTGTCGCTGGTCACCGACTCTTCCAGCACCTGCGGTTGTTTGCCTTCGTGAAAGATCTCGGTGAGCAGCCAGAGATCGTTCCAGGTCGAGTTCGCGTGGTCGGTCAGGGCGAGGAAATGCCCGCTGACCAGAATCGGCTGATCGCTATTACCCTCGGCCAGACGGTAGTCGCTGCGATGGCGTTCCAGCGCGCGATTGGCCAGGTGTTTGCCGCGCTCGCGATCAACGAAACGGCCCGGGTAATCGTAGTCTTCGAGGTCCGGTTGCGCGCTGCTTTTGGCGTCGCTTTCCAGCTCGATCTTCGGTTTGACGAAGTCGTAATCACGGCGCGTGGTGCGGCTGCTGCGGGTGGCCAGACGCAGGCCGAAACGCTTGACCACCGGTTTGTCGGCGACCAGTCCGGAGTCCTGCTGATAGGCCACGGGCGCGAGTTTCGGGAAAACCGTCTGGTCATCGCCGAAGGTCAGTTTGTGGCCGCTGGACGTGTGCTGGAAGTGGTAATGAATCCCCTCCTCCTCGCACAGGCGCTGAATGAAATCCAGGTCCGACTCGTCGTACTGCACGCAGTAGATCCGCTCCGGGTAAATCGCGCTGAGCTGGAAGTGGTAATCGCTGGCGAGGATGCCGTGTTCTTCCAAGACCTTGCTGATGATCTGTTGCACGGTCATCTGCTGGAAGATGCGCTGGTTGACTCGATGCGCGAGGTAGGCCAGTTGCGGGCGCAGGGAAATCTTGTAGCGGGTCAGGCGCTTGCCCGCCTCGCCTTGGGCAATGCTGTAGACCAGCCCGTGAATGCCAGTGCCGGTTGGCGACAGCTGCAGAAACGCCAGTTTGTGCAGCACGCTTTCGAGGTTGATCGAGGCCTTTTCGCTGACCAGTTCCAGCTCGAATTCGAACGGCGTGTTGAGGGCCTCACGACCGGTGAACGACAGCACTTGAAAGTCGCTGTCGATGCCATCGACGGTCAGATTGAAATGAGGCTGGTTGGCCGGTGAGAACATCCCTTGTTCCTCGCGCAGTGCTGCGACGCGCAACAGCCCTCAAGGGGCTATTGGCAAAAAATTCTTTAGAAGTGAATCCGCCCCGACCAGTCATGCCGGCCGAGGCGGTACAACCATCAGCCGTGGTTAAACGACTGGAGCACGCCAGTCATCGGAACCCGAAGTACCGGAGACTTCGTGGGTCCAGGTGATTTTGCGGTAGGTGAATTGCACTTCTTCCAGGTGGGTGAAGTGCGCGTTGCCTGGATCCTGGCAGTTGTGCATTTTGTTGTTGATGGCGACGATGATCGCGTCTTCCAGTTTGGTGGTGTAGTAGTGCTCTTGGGTGCCTTGAGCAGAAGTACGGAACCACTGGATAACGATTTCGCTCATGCGCTCGCCGGAGGTCAGAGCGGCTTGCAGCAGAGGCGAAGCCTTGTCGTAGACCTTGGTGATCACAACTGGCTTGTGCACGCGCTGACCGGTTGGCTGACCGGATTGTGGGTCACGCGGGATGATCACGTCGTGGGTGAAAGCCTGCACCATGACCTGGTCTTCGTGGCCTTCCTGGTAGGTGTTGCCTACGGAGTCAGCGGTGAAAGCGCCTGCAGTGATCAGGCCTTGTTTTTCGCCAGTGACGGACATGTACGCTGGTGTTGCCATGGGGATGCTCTCCTTGCTTGAAAGACATACCTCTCAGGCACCATTGCCTGAAAGGATGGCTATGCGCCATCAAAGTTCATGCCAGCTTTTGTGCAACCCATACAGATCAAGGCCCCGAGCTCATCGACTGATCTTTTCCTGTGACTAAGCCAATGAAAAACAAGGGAAAGTGCGCAACTTCTTGCGCAGTGGTGTGCAAGAAGTTGCGCACTTGGCTGGAGGCCAATAACGACGTGGGCTACAGAGCATTCACCCGAGAAAAAAAGAAAGTCACTGCGCAACTTCTTGCGCACTTCAAAAAATGAGCGGCGTTGAAAAACCTTCAGTGCCCACCCACGGCCGCCGCTCCCGCCCCACGCGGCCCCGGTCTGAACCCGTGCGCCCGAGCACTCCAGGCAATCACAAACCCCACCGCCACCAACACCATCATCGCCCATGGGAAAGCGGCAACTCCCCATCGATCCAGCAGCACCCCGCCGACCACCCCGCTGCCTGCAATCGCGCTATTCCACGCCACCACATTCAACGACAACGCCACGTCTGCGCCATCCCCCGCCGCATCCGCCAGAGCCGTCTGCAACAGCGTCGCCGCACCGCCAAAACTCAATCCCCACACCAACACGCCCAGATAAATCACCTCCGGCACTCGTCCGTAAAAGCCGAACCCTAAGCACACCAGTGCAAACGTGGCCAGACTCACCAGAACGGTCTTGCGCAACAACGGCTCAACCAACTTGGCCGTCAGCCAGATCCCCGCCAACGCTGCGAGACCAAACACCAACAACACCAGGTCCACTCGATCCGCCAGCCCCGCCGGCGCCACAAACGGCGCGATGTAGGTGTAGAGAATGTTGTGCGCCAGCATCCAGCTGATCACCACCGCCAGCACCGGCCGCACACCCGGCGTGGTCAACACGCGGCGCAGCGACAGACGCTGATGCGCAGGCTGCGGCGGATAATCCGGCACCTTCACCAACACCCAAACGATCAGCATCAAAGTCAGGGCCGACATCAACCCGAACGTCGTACGCCACCCGACCAAGCCACCCAGCCAAGTGCCGAGCGGCACGCCCAGTGACAGGGCAATCGGCGTACCGACCATCGCCAGTGCCAACGCCTTGCCCTGCTGATCCGGCTCGACCATGCGTCGCGCATAACCAGCCAACAGACTCCACGCCAAGCCTGCCGCCACCCCGGCGAAGAAACGCGCCACCAGCGTCACGCCATAGTGCGACGACAACGCCGTAATCGAGTTGAACAGCAGAAAACCAACGATGGTCAGCAACAACACATTGCGTCGACGCCAGCCGCGCGTGGCGATGGTCATCGGGATCACCGCCAGCACCGAGCCCAGCGCGTAAGCGGTGACCATTTGCCCGGCCATCGAAGGCGAAATCGCCAAGCCTTCGCTGATCAGCGGCAACAGCCCGGCGGGCAGGGTTTCGGTGACGATGCAGATAAAACCGGTCATGGCCAGCGCCAGCAGCGCGCCGATGGGCAGGCGTTTGGGCGCCGCCGTTAGAGTCAATGAAGGTGTCACGGGAAACTCCTTGAGTTTGGAAATTCAGACTTGCATACCGATCGATATAAAATACTGGCGGCAGCCGAGGCAAGTTGTCAACGACTTATGTATCGACTAGTATCCAAATCACTTTCCGAGGAGTTTCAGCTATGGCCAGAACCGGCCGCCCCCGCGCATTCGATCGCGACGACGCCGTCGACCAGGCCATGCAATTGTTCTGGCAACACGGCTACGACTCGACATCCCTCGCCCTGTTGAAAGCTGAACTGGGCGGCGGCATTTCCGCGCCGAGTTTCTAC
This sequence comes from Pseudomonas sp. CH61, assembly GCF_059429415.1. Lineage (NCBI taxonomy): Bacteria > Pseudomonadati > Pseudomonadota > Gammaproteobacteria > Pseudomonadales > Pseudomonadaceae > Pseudomonas > Pseudomonas sp. CH61. The sequence goes on from NZ_CM182098.1 coordinate 2,828,194, forward strand.
GCCGCATTCGGCTCAAAAGAAGCCTTGTTCGATGAGTGCGTGCAGCGTTACCTCACCACCTTCGCCCAAGTCACCGAATGCCTGTGGGACGAAACCCTGCCACCACGCCAAGCCATCGAAACCGCACTGCGCCAGTCAGCACGCATGCAGTGCGACGACGGCCACCCGAAAGGCTGCATGGTCACCCTCGGCGTCATGAGCGCACCCAGCCCGGAAAATGCCCATGTCGCTCAAGCCCTCACCCACTCCCGCGCCCGAACCCGCGCCGGGATTATTGCGTGCGTCGAGCGTGGTGTGAGTGAAGGGCTGTTAGCGGACGACACGAACGCGGCGGCCATGGCGACGGTGTTCGACAGTTTCCTGCAGGGGATTTCCATCCTTGCTCGGGATGACACACCGATTGAGAGCATTGATGCGGCGATTACGCAGGTGATGCGGACGTGGGATGTGATGGCGAAGAGTTGACGTCTACATTGCCCCCACTTAATCTGCTCCCATCTCACCCAAGGCAGTACGCGGTCCTAACCATCCAGGACACGCCAAACCCTTGGGCGTTTTTTACCAAAAAAATGCAGGCCTAAAGCGGATGATCTGCGAGCCTCACTCGTAAAACTTCCCAGCCAACAAAATCTCCGCGCACCGTTGCCAGACATTAGAAACGGCAGCATCCGCCTGAGCATTCCTCGAAGTAGCCATCGCCCAAGCAGCCGCAGCATCAAGAAACGTATCGACCGATCCATTTTCCCAGCCTAACGCACCCGCCTGATAAGCAGATGATGGTGTCGCCTTCTCCAGTGCCCGCTCACGGGAGAAATCAACGCTCAGCGCCGCGACGAAATCGATGAACGATTGCTCATCGGTGACACGTTCCAGCAACTCATCAAGATCTACAGACATAGCCATCCTTGCGTTGAAAGATTAGTGCCGAGCAGCACGCGATAATCACAAGATGCCCCATCGCTAAGCGACCACCTCAACATAACTCGATTCCCCGCCCCCCTCGGCCCCCGACAACCAACCCCACACAAACCGCAACGTCGTCCGCCCCGCCTCATCAATTCCCACCACACCCCGCGACCAACCCGCGCGGATCTCGCCATCCGTGGTGATGCACTGATAAAGCAGCTCGATACTGTCAGCCCCGGTCACCCGCCCGACCTGGTTGCCCATGCGAATATGCCCACCCGCATAAGTCCCCCAAACCGCCTCGCCTTCGACGAGGTAGTGAAACACCGTGCGTGCATCGGACAACCCCTGAGCGTTGTTCGCCACGGAAAACCGGCGGTTGTTCAAACGCTCGGTGACTTGCGAAAAAACAGATTGCATAAATGCTGCGTCCCTGGATGTAAGAATCGGTTCCTGTTGCCGGTCATCCTGCCCCGGCGTTCACCAATGGCTAGAAGGTGCATGCCACTTAAAAGTGGCGCTTGCAAACTACAACGTTGCAGGCAATCCCCTACAACCACCTCGGATCTCACCGACTTGTGTGGCGTGAAGGCAAAATCTATCGTAAGGCAGCTCGCAATCACCCGATCAAGAATGAATTCATATGAACTGGGTCAGCCATTATCTGAAAAGCTTCAAAATAATCTCGAGCAACTACCGATGGTTTACCGCCAGTTTCATCTCCGTATCCGCACTGTTCATACTCTGCAGCGCTCTTAACTCCCTTCTTCCGGTGCTACTCAGAAATGCCGCAAACACGTTTGACGGAGCTTCGGACGCAACCACCCATTTTCTACTATTTGCAGGTTGCTACGCCCTACTCTGGACAGCCTCACAAGTTCTTTCCAGCGTTCGTGGTGTTTTTTCAGCGTGGGTACTCGCCAAGTGCGACGCAACCCTTCACGAAACCATCCTCACAAGGATATTTCAGTACTCACACAGCAAACAGCAGGGGCTCGACCCTGGGTATGTAGCGGCTGACATCAACAGGTCTGCGAGCAGTTTCAGCTTGGTGACCGTAGGCGTTTTTTGGACAATCGTTCCCATTGCGGTCGAGATCCTTGTCGCCATCAGCGTGCTCTACACCATCATGGGCGCGGCATACGCGATGCTGTTTCTTGTTGCTTGCGTTGCGCTTACCTCCTTGGCCATCTACGTCGCCAAAGCCAGCTCAAGTATTCATCGAGCCTTGTTCGAAGCTGATAACAATCTTTCAAGCTATACGGTTGAAAGGCTTGGCAGGGTGTATGACATCAAGATCAACAACAGCCTTCCCAAGGAACTCACCCTTGGCAGGAGCTTTTTTGACAACTACGTCAAAACCATCAGAGACGCCAACCTTCGCATGGGCATCCGAATTGCCTGCCAAGGCTTGGCGATTGGCGCAGTACTGACATTTTTCATACTGCTATCCGGCCTGTACTACCGCGCGAATTTCACTGCCGGCGATTTCGTCATGATCGTTGGATACATCACCCTGTTCACCATGCAGTTACATCTGCTGGCGGGCACTCTGTTCAACCTTCAAGCCCACCTCATGTCATTGAACGACGGCATCAAATACATCGAGGAAGATATCAAAGAGCAGTATCACCCGGAGCATCACGAAAACGTCGAAGGCTTCATGCTTACCGGCGTATCACTGGCCAAGGACAACAAAACAATCCTGAACAACATCAGCGGCCAGCTGATTTCTGGCGTAAATATCATCTCCGGAAAGTCAGGCGCGGGAAAAACCACGCTGATAAACATCCTTTTGGGTCTTGAAGAAGCTGATACAGGGACAGCCTTTTACAGGGGGCACCCGATCAGTGAGGCAGTCAGTGAACACATACTGTCAGAGGTTTCCGTCGCGCCACAGAAACCGGTTCTTCTGTCCGGTACGCTCGAAGACAACCTGCTGTATGGCGCTGATAGCGTTTGCCAAAAGAGGCTGAAGGAGATTGTCGAACTGCTCGGGTTCACGCGCCAAGGCGCGGACGGTGATGCTTTGCTTGCAACACAGATAGACGTTTCAGGCAGCGGCATGAGTGGTGGTGAACGACAGCGAATCGCTATCGGCCGAGCGATTTTAAGAGAAAAACCCACGCTGATACTGGATGAACCCACGGCGGCGCTTGATGAACGAACCGCACACAAAATCGTTGAATGGCTGGCTCTTCGCACACCCAACTTGATCATCGTCACTCATGACGAAAAGCTGAAAAGGAAATACGGCATAAAAATAGAACTGAGTGAGGCCACCGTCGATTCTGTTCACGTGTAACAGGCGTTGTTCAAAAATCGAGATTGCCGGGTGTGACAGTCCCTTGCTCAAACGCGTTTCCACGCTAGGTTTAAGGTCAAGTGGCAACAAAGCCTTCCTGACCTAGTCGGCAAACCCCCTCACCCACGAGTTCACGGGAGGCAAGATGAGCAACTTCCCAATCGTCGCCACCGTCCTCTCAATGATCCTCGGGCTCTCCGTCACCCGCCTGCTGCTCGGCGCATTAACGGTATTCCGCATCCGCCGAGTAGCCAAGCCAGATTGGGTGGCGCTGGTCTGGGCGGTGATGCTGTTTACCATTCAGCTGCAATTCTGGTGGGCCGTCAACGCACTGTCGGCGGTGAAACAGACCTTCTCGTTTCTCGAATTTCTACTGTTGGTGATGCTGACACTGTCGCTGTTCGTCACGGCGGCGTTGTTGCTGCCGAGCCGTAGTGAGGATGAGCAGAACGGGTTGCGCGTGTATTTCGAACAGGACGGGCGCTATGCATTGCTGTCGCTATCCACGTACCTGTGCCTGGGACTGATCGTCAATGTCACGTTGTTTCAGGCATCGCCAGTGGCGCTTTGGGGATTGCTGGATGTGATCATGATTGTGTTGCCGATTGGCGCGTTTGTGGCTCGGTCGCGTAAAGCGTATGTGGCGATTACGCTGATTTATGTGCCGATTAATGTGATCGATACACTGATTTCGCTTACGACCTGACGATGCCGCCATGCAAACGAAATTGGCGACAGCGTCATTCTTGAAAAAAACTGTCCCCGTTCTTTTTGTACATGTCCCAGAAGCAGCCGCCGGCGAGGATGGCGGTTTCGGCTTGAGTGGTCATGGCTTGGGGCTCCTTTCGGAGGATTGGGTGTAGGTATTGTTATGTAGGCGTGTGGGCTGATTCCAAGGAGTTGCGCACAGGTAACTCGCGCGAATAAAGGGGCGTTCAGCGAACGCCCCTTTTCATACGTTTTTCCATGTCTTCAGGAGCAGCATTTTTCACACGCATGCTGACCGTCTGGTTTCACTGCAACGCCAGATCGCAAGACTTCAGATTGACGACTTTTTCCGCAGCTGATTTCTTCTGACGCTCAGTGATTGAGGACAAACTGATCATTCTTGAAGCGAACTTGATAATCAAATCTTCGTCCACGTCGTTATGACCTGTAATCAGATCTCCCGACACGCTGACGTTGAGAAAGGGTGAACGTTCGGACAACTGATCCCTTTCCAGGATAAGCCCACCAAAAATATGTCTGTTACCTTTGCGATCGCCCGAATACCAGGAATGAGCGATTGTTGCAGGGTCATTAAAGCAATCCGCATATTGAGGAGACTTCAGCAACTCCGGCGTAGGCGTATTTAAAGTATGTGTTACGAAGGACTCGTAATGCCCGATGGTTTGCAGATTCTTCGATGCCCAGCCCTTCTTCTCAAAGGCACTGGAAAATGCCCTGCCCACTGGAAACGCGAATTTCGTTGCGTAGTCACGACGCGACGTCAGGACCAACTCGACGGGCAGTTGGTCGTCAAAGTAAGTCTTGCGCTCATCTTGCAGTTTGAACATGGAATTGAACCGTTGAGCCTCAAATGCCGGGTTGATCAGAATTACCAGATTTCCGAAGCCTTCTATAGTGCCCTGATAGCCCGCGCCGGCTCCGCCCGTCCTGATCGCTCTATCAATAAGGACTCGGTCTATTGCCGACTGCACCACCAAACCACCGAAGCTGTGGCCAATGACGACTAGTCGAGTATCACTTTTGGCTGCTTTTGCCTTATCAAGTTCGTCAATACATGGGTGGTCTCTGCACGAGGCGATGACTGACTCCGTTGCTTCCTGAGCTTTGATCGCATCACGCGTACGCTTCACCAATTCGATACGGCTGAGCAGTTCGGTCACATCCCCTGCCCCTACTTTGGCGGCAGTATTCTTGCGGTCCCAAAATGTCAGAAACTCCAGCACCGGAACCCTTAGAGACAGTCCTCTCCAGCCAAGGTAAATGCCAAACACCTCCCTGCGCGGCCTCTGTTTTTTCTTGGCGTCTTTGGCCTCGGTGAGCGATACGTTTTCCAATACTTTCCTGAATGTATTGATGTTTCCATCGCCTTCTTTTGCCCGGTGATTCCATCCATGTGCGAAGACAACCATGAGCACGTCTCCCCTACCAGCCTTCTCTTGCAAGGCGCCCAGCACGTCATTCATCTGCTGCCTACTGAACAGTTCTCCTTGATCGTTGAACTCGACGTATCCAATCGTATATTCCCCGGGACCTTGCCGCTTCTGCAGTTGCGCCCGTTCGCACTGGTCGCTCCCTTCCTCCGATTGATCTATTACACAGACCTGCTTTTCGTCTCTCCATTGTTGATGAAAAGTGCAGCCCGAAATAAACAATAAAACCAGCATGACTGCTGCCACGCGGACGATGCCCATGATTGATCCCTCTGTCCTTTTGTTGATGTGTGCGGACTTTGCGCTCCAACGCCGAGCGAGCGGTTTCTTCCGTTCATTGAACAATTTGCGGTAACTAGCTGAATCGATCGGCAGCAAACAGGATGGGGCCGAGTAACAGGCTCATGCGCTGTCCTCCATGATGCACATTGGAATTAGCCCGCCCTCGCTATCTCAGTGGGCTCCACTAGCGACGGTCGTGGCGCTCTCAATAATTGCACTTTGATATTAGCTTGCACCTGAAAAACTGCCTGATCACGTGCCTGTCAAAATGATCAATACACGTATGGATACGCGGTGTTCCGGCAAACCCGCCACGCCTCCAGCAGAAATGCAGACGTGGTAACGCTCACATTGGGCGATGGCATCTTGTCGAATGAACCGAGGCGTTGGGGCTCGGAAAAATGATGACCTATGAATACGTGCTGACGTTTCAGAGCGCGCCGTATGCACTGAAGACTATGGCGACGTTGGTGGGAATGCGTTGATTTTGTGGAGAAGTTGAAGCGTTTTTACGGGTGTCAGGCCTCGGACTTCTGGCATTTCAAACGACCTGTTTAAAAGCATTCCTAAATACTTCCTACAGGCTACAACGCCTTGCGCCGTTGCCTACGACTAAGCCAGAATCCGCCGGCTTGTGCGCCGGGTGGGCGGGTTCTATCGTGGGTCGGTCACTGAATAGCAGTGATCGGGTTTGGTAGCCCGACTTTCCCAGGCGCATTGCGCACCTTTCGCAGAGATCGCTTTTTTGATCTCCGCTTTATGGTGGCCATGCGTAGGGCGTCCTCGGACGCGCCGGGCTCCTGGGCCGGTCTACCAACCTGTGCATGGCCGCCACCCCTCGTTTGGTAGCGAAGTGTGATGGCTCCTTAATCGTTTCCCAGGAGTTTCATCTATGTTCAAAATTACGCCAAATCCACCAGAAACCGATCCAATCTCAGGCGACGAATCCCCAGACGCCAAAAAATTCAACGAAGCCGTCGACCGCGCCCTCTCCCATTACCTCGGCCCTGCCCCGGAAATCATGCTCACCCCGTACCAAACCAACAAGATGTTTATCGCCAACCCGAACACCAAGACTGAGGAATTGCTGGTGAATGCCAGTGAATCACTCGGCTCGGCATCGGTGATGCTTGGGGATGTTATCGGGCTGGTGCAGGGACCGGCACGCAAGACACTGCAAGGCATTGCGCAGGTGGTGATGCTTGGGGAGTTGGCGGTGAATCGGGCGTTGGATAACGTGGTGCCGACGGAGTAACGAAAATTCCTCCATGACGGTTGGGATGCCGTCATGGAGGTTGATCAGACATACGTACAAAGACAGAATGATTACCACCACTCAAGCCAAGGCCGGTATGAGATATTTGATGTTCGCTTCTCTAATTTCACTTTTGCTTATCCTGAATATAGGCTTCTATAACGAAGTTTCAGACAGCGAAATCACTCGAATACATTTCATCAAAAAGCATCCGACCTTTCGAATGCAGTTTTTCAACATTCATGCGAATGACGGAAATTATCGACGTATAGAAAAACTCACGAACGAGCAGCGACAAGACATCATCGATTATTGTAAATACAGATTAGGTATCGACTCAGAGATAACCACCCAAGCCGACATCGAAACGTGCGCAAAGCGATAACACCAAAAAATAGGCACAGATGAAATACGGAAAATTCGGAACAGGACCATTTCTTAACTATGTTTGGCATCGAGATATTGCCTCTGTGAACCCACCTTGTTCTGCAAGCTACAGCCTACTGGCGATCTCCTTCCAGATGTAGGCGTAGTTGTATTTCAACCAACGCACCAGCACCTTGTCGAACTGCCGGCGAAACCAATTACGCTCTCTCGCAGCCAACCTTTCCTCAATCGACTCTCTGAGAGTTTCGGGGTCGAAGCCTGTCCACACCGGAGGCACAGCGGCCACAAGATTGGTGAAACACACCGGCGCGACCTCTGAATAGAGGATTTCGTAAAGGACGTCAGGGTCGACGCCTCTAACCTTCCTCGCCAGATAGTCATATTCGACCGGAAAATCGTTGAATGGCTCGGAGAGTGCCGCTCTGACCTTGGTCAGTTGTGGCTCAGTCAGAAGATGTCCCAATGCGTGAACTCCTCAAGCTCTTCATCCAATGAGCTCGCAACAGCTTCGCCTGCAACACCGCCTGCGACTGTTCCAGCAAAAACCACTGCGATTGCACAAATGGGAGCACCGGGTCCGCAAAATGCGCTGACGCCCAACCCCGCAAGAATCCCACCAAATGCCCCAGCACCGACAATGATTCCTTGGCGCGCAGCTTCCTTAGGTTTGTTTTCAGCATTCAATATCTGATATGTCGCCAGAGCCGCCGTCACAACAACTCCGAGCTTGCCCATGATCAGCATCTTTTTTGTACCGGCCGAGAACTTGGCATTATCCCGGCCCGAAGATTCCAGAATGGTGTAATGGACTTTGTTCTTCTCTACTTCCGAAAGGCTGTCGTAACCTTTTTGGAATAGGTTTTCAGAGTACATATTTAAAAGCGTTTTGAGCTCCGTCCCACCCTTTTTCTTCCTCTGGGCGATTGCCAGCCCCTGCGCAGAGGTGAACTTGCGATGCTCAACCATGATTTTGTTGCGCATCTCGTGACTGAACTTCACTCCCTCTTGCGCCGTAATCTTTCCAGCTTTCACGTCATCGCGTGTTTGCTGAGACATGCGCTGGATGTTCCTGATGTAGCTCGCTCGAGTTTTTTCATCAGATATCGCATCCAGTGAAAACCTCAGCGCAGAGCCCTCCATCAGTTCTAAAGCCCGATCAAGAGGCGAGTCTTGCAAGGCGTGCTCACGCTGGACGACATAGCTGCCGGTGACGATGTACGGCTCTGTCATAGGATGGTCCTTATCCCAAAATCGAATTCAACAGACTTTCGGTGAGAGATGCCGCTTCTTCGGATGCTTGCTCTTCAAATTGAAGCATCACGCACGCCTTCCCCGATAGGTTCGAAAATTTAATGGCGTTGTCTTTATCAAATACACCGGGCAACGATGAGCCGTCATCAAAATGCGCGGTGCACGATAGGCCTTCGTAGCTCTCGTCCGCAGGTATTCTGAAGCCGATCCAGCGCGCATACCCCGCTAACGGCGCAGGAGGTACAAACTCACAGGGCGAATGGGTATCACCGATTATCACCGTCCCGGATCCGCCAACAACGACGCCGCCGTGAGTGCCACCCGTGTCGATGGTTGCGGCATTCTTACCATTGATGAATACAGTCGAAGACAGTCCAGATGCAAGCGCACTCCCGCATGTGCACGCGTCACCCTGTCGTGCTGCGGCGAGTCCGTCGAAAAACACGTCGGGAGAGCCGCCCGCAATTGGGTTGGTGCCGTGCCCTGGCAATGGGCAACTGTATGGATCACTTTTTCGCGCCGCTGGCTTGGCCATAATGACTTCCTGTCAAATCCTTGTGAGCGTCGTAAGCTACCAGAACAGGTCACTTGTTAAAAATCTATGTGCTGTTGGGCGTTGCCTAACGCCCTCCAATAGCCGCACGCATTAACTGATCAGCATTTGAATCGAGACGTCACAACCCGGATGGAAAAGGCTGCCTCTGATTGCATTCACAGGCAGCAATCGGCCAATAGCTGCCTGTCGTAATCGACTAAAATAGACCCTAAGCGCCCGTTGGGTCCTCGCCGAATATGAGCCCAAAGCAGTCAGATCTGCTCCAAGCGGAACAGAGGTCATGGCAGCTCTTTAGCTTGCTCGCGCTGAGCGACGCTGGCGAGACACTGTTCAATGAACTGAAGCTCCTGGTCGAGCTCGACCGCGCGTTTTTCCAGAGCTTTCAACGCCGCCTGGTGCTCCTTCTGCACCTCTTTTGGCGCCTTGGCGAGTTTGGCAAGCTTGCGCTGCCTCCACGCGATATCATCGTTCAGGTCGGCAAGACATTTGACGCCTGATTCTCTCTTCTTAGCTGTAAATAGCTGGCACTCCAAATAGCGGATGGCGTCGTAGATTTTAACGACCTCACTGCTAGTCTTTGAGTGCACGAAGTTCAGGCTGCCCTCGTCGAAGGCGTGGTGCTCCTGGTTCTGCCCACCCCAGTTGACCAGGTCATTCTTGATGAAATTGAAGTATGACAGGTCATAGTCAATGAACGGTTCCACCAGCGAAAAGGTGTGTTCCAGGCTGACCTGCAGGTACATGCTCTTCTTGAGCTGTGATTTATTAAAGTGCGCGGTCACTTTGACTTCATTTTCTATGCAGAACTCAAGCACCATGGATTCGAACCAGATACGACAATAGAGCAGCGCTTGACGCACATCGAATACCGAAAGCGCGGCAAGAATTTTCTCTTGAAAGCTGCCCACGTGATCAATGACTAGAATGCCTTTGTTCGTATAACTGAGAACATTACTGGTGTACTGAACCTGCTGAGCATGACGCTGGGCAATAATACAGAAACGCTCCCAGAAAAGACGGTCATGGGTGGTGACGACCATTTGGATCCGGCGCAGGTAAGCATCGCTGAAGAATAGGTCGATGATGTTCGATCGGTGATCGGTGTCGATCGCATTGACGACGTCATCGAATACGATGAGCGGGAAATTGTTCTTCTCAGCCATCGCCAAGAGGATGGACAAACCCAGCGCTCGCAGATGCCCTTCGCTGAGCACCGCAAACGCATCAAGGAATGATCCGTCCACGCTGGTGATCTTGATCCGATAGCTATCCGCCTGACGGTCGAAGGTCAACGACGCAATCTGCTCATGGTCATCGTCGTGGTTGTTGATCGCGCGGTAGTACTCGGCAGCCTTGGCTTCGATCCCTGTTATTCGCGCTTTCTCCAGCTCAAGCTTGTAATCCAGCAAGTCGCGGTACAGCGTTCGGTACTCAGCTTCCAGATCCTTGAGCAACTGGTTGAAGTGGCTATTGTCGACCGCATCGTTGAGCAATGCCGCTTTTTGCTTTATCAGGTCTGTCATCTGGTCGTTGGCGACCTTGAACTCGCTTATCGCGAGTTTTTTTCGGTCGAACTGCAGCTTCAGCAATTCGTCAATTTCTTTCAGCTGCGTCACTCGTTCTTCGAGGCGGGCTGCCTGGGCGTCTGCCTGGCCAACCTCTCGAAGCTTGCGCTCACAGGCGCGCAAGTAGTCCTCAATCTGATCTGCACTCCGCGCGCAGAGCTTCATAAACGAGTCGAGAACGGACGGCGCCACTTCCGAGCGGTCGGTAGCGGCATGGAACTTTGCAAGCTCCGCCTCCAATTCGTCCATGTTCAGTGGGCAGGGAACATCGGCGTGCTCATTGCCTTTCACCGCGCCGATTCCGGTCGCGACTCGTGAAGCCCAGAGCGCGATCCGGGCGTCATTTCTCTGCCTGGATTGCTTGAGGGACTCCAGTGCACCCAACACCTTGATCTGCTCTCGCGCCCTCTCGAACGGGTTCATCACCACCTGGTCGAGGGGCGTCAGGCATGCGGGACAAGTTTCCCCGACCTGCAACTGTTCGATGGCCGACAATGCCTCATATACGGCGCGATAATTGACCTCGCTGGCCCTCTGCAGAAACACCTTCTCGATATCGTCTCTGCGGTGGAGCAAACGCTTAGCGATGGTACAGATACGCCTGACCTGCTTTAGCGGTATAGCGAACGGGGCCTTGGCGGCTCGCAGGCGCTCAGCGCCACGAATATGTATTTCAACCGTGTCGCGCAGCCGCAAGACCTTTCGGCGCACATCGAAGTCTTGGTCGGCCCTCAGCCCCAGCAGCCTACAACTCTCGGAAATCGATGCATGAAGGTCTGCCCTGCGATTACGCCGCAGCTGGCCCAGGCTGACCCGAGAACGTTCCAGGGTGTCCAGTGCCTCGGCTTGATCAGCGCGCAAGAAGGCTTTGAGCGAGAAGCTTTCAGGTCGGACGAACCGAGAAATGACTTCCTGGAGTTCTTCCAAACCAAACAAGGTGGCCAAGACATCACTCTCTGCACTGCCAGTATCCTTGGAGCCCAGCAATGAAAATTCTTGAAGACGGTTCCGATCAATGAAGCAGCCCGACCAGCTGATGCTTCGCTTGACTGGTAACTTGTCTGTTCCCATCAGCATGAGCTTGGGCTTCACCTCTCCCCGGGCGATGTACTGATTGACCTTAGTCTTGCGCCTGGCCGCTTCTTTGATATCGCCAGTGGTGCCGATTTCCAACGCCTCGCACAACGATGATTTACCGCCGCCATTGGGTGCGTAGAAAATGTTCTTCAGCTTGCTAAAGCGAATGAAGGTGCCTGTGTCGTCAGGGCCAAATTCTCCAAAGCCTCGGAAGTTTTTCACGCGAAGGTAATCCAACGTGCCAAGTCCAGACGGCGGTATTCGATCCAGTTCCGGCTTGCTGTCGAGCACCTTTTTGAAGCGTGCGGCGATGCGCTGATAGTTGCGCCCCAGCAACTGGTCAGCTGCCGCTGTGATGTGCGTTTTGATGTGGTCGGAATAGCGGCCCTTGCCTTGGTTCGCCTGGTACATGCACCAGAGCAGCACGAGGTAAGCGTCACTGCGTCCTTCAAGATTCTGCCTGGCAAAACTCAAAAGGTACTGGCTCATCGCGCCTCCTCCCTGATACGCATGAGCGTAGCCGGACTGAAATCAGAAAGCCATTATCGCCAAGCCAAGTGTCGGGGCTCTTTGCTATTCTTGAGCTCTGCCGATCTGGGTCTGGTACCTCATAGGATTCAGCTCTACTTCTTCATCACGTTGATCGTTCCGTTCGGCATGGAGGAAGTGCTGCTAACACTGGCAACGCATCCTCAGCTCCTGCCTTGATCCCCACGCGACGCTCAACGCTGGATTTTTGACAAGGAATAATTCTTGAAACGCATGCCAAGAGATCCATTAAAATTCGACCCGGTTGAACTATTTACCGCCGTAAGCAGGGATAATAATTACAGAATCGAAGCAGAAGAGGATATCGAAGACTTCCTAGATAAAGTTGGCAAGTCTCTCAAATCATCTCTTAAAAACCAGAACCTGCTGAACGGTAAGCGAGTCGAAGCTTTATTTGCTCATGTTGCCGGAGCTTTAGGCAAGTGCGCAATGGTGAAGCAGGAAGACAGTGGTGCAATATTCGCCGCAGGAATGAATGTTCAGGCGCCCGATTACTCTATTGCCTTGAATGACGGAACAAGATTTCTTGTAGAGGTGAAGAACTGCCATCATGGCGATCCCAAAGATGACTATGAGTTTCGGAAGGACTACGTAGTACGTTTGGAGAATTATGCAAAGCTACAAGGTACAACTGTAAAGTTTGCGATTTACTTCTCCAGAATCAGAAAGTGGGTGCTCTTATCCAAAGAATCAATGACTGAACATCGGAATAAATATACGACCAACTTCATTGAAGGCTACGCCAAGAGCGAAATGATATCGCTGGGGGATAGAATTATCGGCACTAAGCCGAATTTGAGCATCGAGTTGATTGCAAAGCCCGAAGAAGAGTCAGGAGTCAACGAAGACGGACAAGCCTCAATAACAATAGGTGATGTCAAGCTGTACTGCCATGACAATGAGATTTTGACGGAGAATGAAAAGCATATTGCCTTTTATCTCATTAGATTCGGAGATTGGACTACCGACGATCCTTTGGCTGAGATGGATGGACAAAGAGTTAGGTCTATACGGTATGATTTTTACCCTGACGTACCATGGGAAGAAGACCAGGGATTTGCAATGCTAGGTTCACTGAGCTCAATGGTCACTAGCGCTTACAATGAGCATACCGTATACGAAAGTAAGATATATGCCCTTGATGCCAAGGTTAACCCTGAGGTGTTTTCAGTGCATATTCCTGACGAATACAAAGGCGACAAGCTTCCACTCTGGCAGTTTTGTATTCAGCCGAACATGGATTTCAAGATATAAAAAGGGGCCAGATGGCCCCTAACCTTATAACTGACCACCCTTCGACTACATGCTCTTCCTTGAACAATTTCAACACTTCAGTACCTGTTACAATCCTGGAAACCTTAAGGGTGTCATTTGGTCAGGGTTTATCTGCGTGTAATCCTGCGAGCATTACAATAACTGATGCAGTCATGTGTAGCGCATAAGCCACAACATCATCCCTCACGTGCCTAACCTCCGGGCCCTGACCGTGGGCACTTTCATTGTTTCTTAGCGAGACAACCCCCTCCATCAGACTCACAAGGGCGGAAAGGTGACTCTGATAATACGCAGGAAACAATTGCTCATTCTGTAATATTACTATTAGACGCTTGGCGTTATCTGATGACTTGTAAGCCCAGCCACGGGCGCTGCAGATAGCCCTCATAGTGCTCTCGACGGTCTTCAGGGCTTCGTTCAAGGCCTCTTTATGCCGCCCATGCCTGTAATGCTCATAAGCAAGGATGAACTCTTGCTGAGCGCCCTCGAATCCCGGTTGCTTCAAGAACTGGATCGCAGGCTTAACTACAACCGCATGATGAAACCTTGAGTCGATTCGGATAATCTCGCCATTGATGAGCTCATAACCAACACCGTGCTCTCGAAATCTTATATTGAGATCATTGATAAAGTCACGGCACTGTTCATCATAATCAGGGTATTCACGTGCCTGATTAATGATCAGCTCTATGGCATCCATGACTCTTTCAATATCTTCCTCTTTTCGAAGAAACAGAATCAGCTCATGATAATCATCGTTTTCAGAGTCAGTCGCGATGTGATGCTTTCCGTATTCGAGACGAAGAGTCTTAACGACATAATGTACAATTTGATTGCATGTACTTAAAGTCTTGTAGAACTCGTGTTCGTCGCCGATGAGCTCGTTGAGCATATAAAGCATCTGAATGCGAAGAGGCATTGGGAGCTTGTCGTATACATAGACGTCTGGGCCACCACCGCGTAGCCGCTTCTGACGCTTTGAAAATAGATCTGTGACTGCCATGTACCGTTCCCTGCGATCTTTGATAGCAGCATGCTAGCAGATAGCCTTGATCTTACGCCTGCGGTTGAATCTCCTGAGTGGTCAACCAAGCTGAAACCTTATCGCTCTTGCTCATATCCCGAAGCTCGGCCGTGCCTGCCGCCAGGAGATCAAGGAAGCGCTGCCGATCCTCGTCAGAAGGAAACCAGTCCTCTATCTCCACACTGCAATGCTCTGAGTCGCTGAGAGCTCACTTGGCGACTAGATCCGCTGCAGCCCTGAAGTGATCAGCCATCCAGACCGTTTTTCCGTCAGCGTGCAATCCACGCTTTGCCAACAATTCGGTGGCATCCGAGATCTCCGCATCACCAAAGAACGCCGTTCTATCGGAAAAATAAATCCCCGCGAGTGACACCTTGCCCCCCATCTCGATTCCAATACGAGGTGAAGTGCCACCCACCGGTCGTCACGACAGGAAACGGGAAGTAAATCGCGGCTTTACCGGGTATGTAGTGCTCACGCCATGGCTGGACTTTGTTTGACGAGTGACAGCCTCAGCTTTAGCTTTCGGCCCAGCGCATTTACTGAATCGACCTAGTTGTCGTGGAGCGGGGCTCGGATCCGCTTCTGGCCGAAAGCTGAACCACCACCAGTTGCTACCACCCAGTCAAAAAAAAAATGCTGCTTCCCTGATTACGCAACCTCCTCACCCCTTCTTCTTAAACAATTTATTCAAGTAATACCCCAAACTCCACCGATCCTTCGGCCGCGGCTTATAGTGCGTTTTATTCCTCTGCCCCGGCTCCCCACCCACCCCACTCGCCGTGTAGTAATAAAGCGCAATCGACCGCCGAGTGATGTGTTCCGGCGTAGTCAACGGCTCCGGATGCCCGTGATTGCTGTCCTTATCCGTATTAAAAATCACACACCGGTTATAAACCGGTAGCACCTTCTTCAGACACTTCTTCATCCCCACATCCCAAAGCTCCAAGTTGCCGCCGTACGCCTCCTGCCAGTCCTCGGTCAGGTAAATGATCACGTTCAGCCGCCGCTCAACATTGAGTTTTTTGTTCAGCCGAAAATCCGAGTGCACGCCGAGGAAGCCGCCGGTTTTGGTTTCGTGTAATCCGCCGCCGGCGAAATAAGGATCGGGAATGAGCCCTTGAATGCCGGTGAGTTTTTCTAGGAACTCCAGCATGGGTGCGGAGTTGAAGGTATTGAAGACGTTTTTCAGGTACGGGCTGCAGGCGTTGGGGCTGATCTGGCGTTTGAGTTGGCCTTTGTAGCCGCGCTCGTAGGTCTGTTCGTTGTTGGTCGGTTCGACCGGGAAGTGTTCGCGGATGCTGGCGATGACGTCTGCTTGCAGGAAGTTGTCGATGACGATGTGTGGGAATGGCGTGGCTTGGGTGTATTCGTGGGTCAGCGATTCGCCGAAGGCGCTGGCGGCGTTTTGGTCGAAGTCGAGTTCGGGGGTCAGGGTGATGGGGAGTGTTTGTGTGTTGGCTTGCATTGCCGCTCCAATTAACTTGAATGCTTTCAGGTCATGTCAAACAGGGCCAAGCGCTGGAGGCGTCGCCGCTATTTGTTTGCTGAGTACAGTTGCGAGCAGGTTGCCATGTTGGCCTTTGCCTGCCGAGTGTCCTTTTTCCTAAACGTGGTGCGGTGCTGTAACGGCATGTTTCTAGCTGTCACAAACGCGTCATATTACGCCTGCTAATCTCCTTGGCGCCCTACCCTTCACCCCTGTCCTAGAGCCCCCAACCGAAGGTGCCGCCAAGGTGTTTCCGTCTCCTGTTCGCCAGCAAATTATCCTGCGTTCCGACAACCTCCGTTCGGACGACTTCGGTGCACTGTTTTCCAGATTGTTTGGCAATCGTTATGCCGACAATCCGCCGCTGCCGTCGAACATCATTATCGGCGGCGTTTACGGGCGGCACGATGGCGTGAGTTTTCGGCGGATGCATTATCACGGTGATTTCACCGTCGCTTTCCCCGATCCACAGGATGAGATCACGTTCGTTATCCCCACTGCCGGCAAGATCGTTTTCAACCATGCCACCGAGTCTATCGGGGTGTCGCACGTTGGGCTGGCGATTGATAAGGCGGATATCCGTTCGATGCGTTTTCTGGATGATCACGCGCATCACGGGATGTCGATCAATCGCCATCAGCTCACTGAGCGGTTGTCGGCGCTGTTGGATAAACCGATTCTGCAGAAGATCGTTTTTGAGCCGAGCGTGGATCTGAATTCGGCGGCGTTTCAGGGGATCAAGGCGTTGATTGATCTAGCCACGGGGACGGAGTTTGATTTGTTGCTCAACAGCGGGACGTTGATGCCGTCGCGGTTGCGCGAGATGTTGGTTGATGCGGTGCTGGAGGCTTGGCCACATAACTTTTCCGAGGAGTTGCGGCGGCCGACGGCGATGGTTGCGCCGCGACATGTGAAGTTGGCGGTGGAGTTTATTCAGGCGCATCCGGAGCAGTTGGTCAGTGGTGTGGATCTGGCGCGGTTGAGCCATGTCAGTCAGCGGGCGTTGCAGGAGGGGTTTCGGCGGTTTGTCGGGATGTCGATTGTGGCGTATCAGCGGCAGGTGCGGCTGGAGCGGGCTTATGAGGTGTTGAAGCAGCGGGGTTCGGGGTCGGTGACCGAGGTGGCGTTAAGGTTTGGGTTTAGTAATGTGGGGCGGTTTTGTCGGTATTTTCAGGGGGCTTTTGGGGTGAGTCCGGCGGAGTTTCGGGCTCGGGGGCGATTGGGTAACAGGTTTGCAAGGTAACTTGTGGTGAGAAGATTTAGCTAAACGTCGCACCGCGCCGATGGGTTGCTAAGCGTGGGGATGGCACGCCGGCGCGGTTGATCGAGGAGTGGGCGCGGGGGCGTTTGACCGAGTTGGCCAGTTGATTTTGCGGTGACTGCTTTCCCCTCATCGGAACGCCGCCCGCCTAGCCCTCTCCCCAAGGAGAGGGAACCGAGCCGGGGATATTGAAGATCTACACCGACCTGAGAGTCTTGCTTTGAATCCATAATCGCCTCGATCTTTCAGGTCGATGCATGACGCAAGACGCCTCGGTCAGTCCCCTCTCCCACAAGTTCATATACAAGCGCAAGGGACACTCGCAGGCTTTGTGGTGGGGTGCCCCTCATCGGAACGCCGCCCGCCCATCCCTCTCCCGAGGGAGAGCGAGCCGATTGGTGGGCTTTTCAAAATTTGAGCTCGACTCGGTATGCCACGTCGGTGTAACTCCTCCAATCCACGCGTTCAGTCCCCTCTCCCTTCGGGAGAGGGTTAGGGTGAGGGGCTTTTGTGGGAGCGGGCTTGCTCGCGAACGCGGTGGGTCAGTCGATTTGATGTTGGCTGATCTGGCGCTTTCGCGAGCAGGCTCGCTCCCACATTGGTTTTTGGGGTGTTTGTTGGATTGGGGGTCATCCTTGATCCCGCGTGTGTTTTAGAAGGCGTAGCTGGCTTTTAGACCGCCGTTGAAGCCGTGGCTGTCGCCGCCGCCATTGGCGCCGACTTCTGCGCCCAGGCTCAGGGCGCCGAGGTTGGCCATGACGTTGGCGCCGCCGCTGAACTGGTCGCGGTTGTCGAAGGCGGCGCGTTGTTCGATGTCGAGGCCTAGCAGGTGGCTTTGGCTGTCGACTTCGCTGTCGCCCAGTGTGCGTTCGTAACCCACTTGTACGCCCGGCACCAGTTGCCATGCGCCCATCGTCACCGGGACAAAGGCGACGTTGAGGTTGGCGACGGCGCTGCGGCGGGTGGCGCTGTTGTCGTCGACGTCGAGTGAGAGTTCGCTGCCCTTTTCTTTGAAGCCGTTGAGGTCGAGGTGGCTGATGCGGAAACCGAGGCTCGGCTCGAAGGTCATGCCGTTGACAGGGGCGCGGTAGCCGAGGGCGACTGTGGCGCCGCTGAGGTTACCGTGGGTATCGCCCTTCGCGGTGCCGAGGCCGCCGCCGAGATCGCGTTTGCTGTCGTAGTCGATGTAACCGGCGCTGGCGTTGGCGTCTAGGAACAGGCCTTGTTCAAGGCTGGTGAAGCCGTAGCGGGCGCCGATGTTGACGAAGGTGAAGTCGGTATCGGCTTCACCACCCGCTCCGCCGACCGTGCCTTTGCTGTAGCCGAAGCCGCCGCGTGCACTGAGTTGTTCGCTGAAGCGCTGGGTGATGCCGACCATCAGGCCTTGGCTGTGTTCGTTGCTGCTTTCGGCGTGGGCCGAGCCGTCGGTGCCGAGGTAGCTGGCGAGCGCGGTGGTCCAGAGGCGGTATTGGCCGACCTTGAGGTCAGTGCCGCTGGCGAACGGTGCGGCGGCTTGTTCGATCATCGCGTTTTGCCGCAGCAGGTAGCTGGCGGCGTCGGCGTGAACCTGGCCGCCGACCTGGGATTCGACACCGCCGAGGGTCCCGGCGTCGATGGCCGATTGCAGGTAATAGTTGTAGGCGCTGTAGGTGCCGGACAGGTTTGTGTTCTGCAATTGGCGGAGCAGTTCGGCGCCGGCGGCGGCGTTGCCGATCAGCCCGGTTTGGCCTGGGAGGCTGTTGTATTCGACCAGTTTGCCGCGCAGGACGTAAATGGTTTCTTGCGACAGGCCGAGGCCTTGTTTGAGGTAGTTGTCCATGCTGCCGTATTGCGCGGTGACTTCGTCGAGGCCGGCCTGAAGGTAACTGGCCTGCACGCCGAGCAGCGGCTCGTAGATGGCGGCCATGCTCGGCGGCAGCGCTTTGAGCGTGGCGGCGACTCGGGCGGCGGTGTAGTCGTTGGTCGCCAGATAATTGGCCATGATGGTGGCGTTGTCGACACCGGCGATGCTTTGCAACACAGCAGCGGTCCAGCCGGTGCGGTCCTTGCCGGCGGTGCAGTGGAACAGTTGGGCGCCGTTGGTGCTGGCCAGTTCGTTGAACAGTTGGTTGAACTGGCCGCGCATGCCGGCGTCGCTGACGAAGGCGCGGTTGGTCTGCTCCATCATGGCGATGGCGTCGGCGGCACTTTTGAAGGAGATGTTGGTGATATTCGCGCCGGAGGTGGTGGAGCCGATAATGTCGATGTTCTGGTAGGTCGCTCCGCTGATCATTGTGTCCGGGGTCGCGGCGATTTCGCTGGGGGTGCGCAGGTCGTAGACGGCTTTGATGCCGAGGCTGTTGAGAGTCGCCAGGTCGGAGGCCGTCGGAGTTACCGCGTTGGCGCGGTAGAACACGCCAGTGCGCATGGTGCCGTCGTGGGCGGTGGAATACGCGGTGGTGGTGCCGGCGACATCGCGGAAATTATCCATGCCTTGCAGGCGCGGCGTGTCGAGCGGCAAGGGCTCGGCAGCATGGGCGGCGGCGATGGACAGGCTCAGTACGGACAGCGAACACAGAAGACGTTGAAACACGGTGCAGCCTCATTGTTTAAGCGTTGGGCTGGTCACTATGGGTAGGCAAGTGATACTGAATATGACAGTTTTGCTTTGAACGGAAATGGCTGCGCGATCGGGCCGTGGGGTGCGTGATTGGTCCATCCACCGGCAGAGAAAGTCTCAGGGATTAACGAAAATGGAAGATCTGATTCGAATGGCAACACGCGAAGATGCCGCCATGATCAGTGAGCTCATCGTGAATACTTTGCGTGAGTCCAATGGGCGCGACTATTCGCCAGACGTTATTGCGCAGGCGCAGCGTAGCTTTTCACCGCAGGCGATTCTGGGCTTGCTGGGCAAACGTCAGGTTTATGTGGCGACTTTCAATCAGCACATCATCGCCACCGCCAGCCTTGATCAGGACGTGGTTCGCAGTGTGTTCGTCGCGCCGGCCCGTCAGGGTAAAGGGTTGGGCAAGCGGCTGATGGAAAAGCTTGAGTCAGTCGCTGTCAGCCAGGGTTTCACCACGCTGCATGTGCCCTCTTCGATCACCGCTGAAGGTTTTTATCGATCGCTTGGGTTCGACAGGGTTCGGGATGAATATCACGGGGCCGAACGCACGATCATTATGCGGAAGCTGTTGTGACCGCAGCGGCAGCCCCCTGTAGGAGTGAGCCTGCTCGCGATAGCGGAGTGTCATTTCGCACATCAACTGTCTGACCCACCGCCATCGCAAGCAGGCTCACTCCTACACGGGTACTTGGGTGTTCGCAGAATCGGCGGTTGAACATAACCACCCGCGCAGTCCGCTGGGTTGATCTACAGCAATATTTGCCCCACACAGCGGCGTTATTCTGTAGTGGCTGAAAACAGCCGTGCTGTGCGCACGTCACAGGCCTTGTGGCCAAGGTGGCGCCATGAACAAAAAACGCATTGTCTGGGGGAGCGTTCTCCTGGGCCTTCCGTGTGTCTTGCTTCCGGTACTTTTGATTGGTTATGTCGCCTGGATGTTGAATCTGGCGGCGGCGCAGCAGCGCCTGGAAACCCTCGCTTCCGTCGCTTCCAGTCGCGCCCACGGGACTTTCAGTGAAGCGGCCGGTGCACTGAAATCCATCGCGGGTTCGCGTCTCGCGCCGTGCACGCCGGAAAGCATCGACGAGATGCGTCTGCTGACCATCAACACCCTCTCCGTGAAGTCGATCGGCTACGTCGAAGAAGAGATTTACGCCTGCGGTTCCTGGGGCCCGGTCGGGCAGCACGCGACGCCATGGCGCGAGGACTTCACCACCGCGGATGGCGTGCGTGTGTCGCTCGGCGTGCAGTCGCGCATCGTTGCGGCGAAACCGATGATGGCGCTGCAGTACGCGGCGTTCAACGTGCTGGTCGATCCCGAGCAGTTTCTGCATGTGATGCTCGATGAGGATTTGCACCTGGCGGTCGGCACCGCGTCCGGGCAATTGATCAGCGCCTCACGCCCGGGCGCGGAACACTTTCTTGCTCGCGTGCATTCCGGCCCGCACTCGGGCCTTGCCGACGGCTACCTCTACACCCTCGTACACAGCGGCGACTGGGTCGCCATCGCCGCGCTGTCGCGCCATGAGCTGATGCAAGGCTTGATCCGCCGGGAGTTACTGCTGTTGCCCATCGGTTGTTTGCTCGCGGGGGTGCTGGTGTTGCTGATCGTGCGCCGCACCCGGCAACGTCTGTCGCCGCTGGCGGAACTGCAACTGGCGGTGCGCAATCGTGAGTTCGTTGTTCACTATCAACCGATCATCCGCCTCAGCGACGGTGCCTGCGTCGGTGCGGAGGCACTGGTGCGTTGGCAGCACTCTGACGGCACGCGGGTCTGCCCCGATGCGTTTATCCCACTGGCCGAGCGCAGCGGTTTGATTCTGCCGATTACCGATCAAGTGATTGACCACGTGATGGACGACCTCGGCCCGTTGCTGGTCAAGGAGCGCAGTCTGCACGTGGCGATCAACCTGGCGGCGAAGGACGTCAGCAGCGGCCGTTTCCTGCCGATACTCGACGCTGCGTTACGCCGCGCCGACGTGCAACAAAAGCAGATCTGGCTAGAGGCCACCGAGCGCGGCTTCGTTGAGATTGATGCTGCCCGCGCCACCGTCAATCGCGCCCGTGAACTGGGTTATCTGGCGGCCATCGACGATTTCGGCACCGGGTTTTCCAGCCTCCAGCATTTGCAGCAATTGCCGCTGGACGTGCTGAAGATCGACAAGTCGTTTGTCGACAATATCGATCAGGATGCCGCGACCGGCACCGTGACCGGCCACATCATCGAAATGGCCAAGAGTTTACGTTTGCAGATCGTTGCTGAAGGTATCGAGACCGAAGCCCAGCGCGATTACCTGCGCAGTCACGGCGTGCATTTTGGTCAGGGCTGGCTGTTCGGCAAAGCGATGCCGGCGGATGAGTTTTTGCGGTTCTATCGAGACCGGGCAAACGTGCTTGTCGACCATCCAGCGCTAGAAAGCGTGTAACTATCGACGAGCCCCGGACAAGCCACCCGCCAGCCGATCAAGAATCTGCCCGAGCTCAGGTCGCGTCCATTTTTCCCACGGTACGACCTCCTCGTTATCACCGGTGTGCCAATGCTCTCCGGAATCAAACGCGAGGTAGATGGAAAAAGCCGGCTCGGGCATTTCGGCATCCATGCCGAGGTTGACGATATCGCCGAACAACAGATTCATCACCGCGTCGCATGCGTGAAAGTCGCGTGCACCGCTAAGGAACTGATCGGCCATGGCAATCGCGACTTGATTCAACAGGTCGCGAGGATTCATCTGCACGGCCTGAGAAATAAGGCTCAAGTCGTGAATCGTGTCTTGCTCCAGGATTTGCAGAACGTAAGCAAGATCAGCGCGGCTCAGGGTCGGCAAGGCGTGCCCTCCGGGCGTACAGTGAAGTGTGCGCGCAGCATGCGATGGATCGCCGCCAATGCCAACGTCTGCTGCACACTTCAATTGGTTTTGCTGACAACCTTGATGTCTGTAATCCCTACCCGCTTGGCCTGCTCGAGAATCTCCTCGGCCGTCGAATCCGCAGTGGGCATGATCAGGCCGTTTTCCGCGTCGCCCAGATGTAGTTCCAGCAGATGCATCGCGGCTTCGTGCTTGGCCAACTGCTGCTCCTTGAGTTCAAGCAGAAAAGTCCGAGGCTCGCCGTTGAATCGGTAATCGATGTGATAGGTGTACATGATGTCATCCGCGTCAGTAGAGAAAGGCAACTGACTATCCTGACGCAGTGGTCAGTTTTTAGTTCAAATTGAATCGCCCCTCAGACCAATCTGGAATTCATGGCAAACTTTTCGCGCGCCGGGGCGTCCTTTTCTTAAACCCCTTAGCGGCTGATTTCAGCCAAGGATCGGCGATGACCTTCTTCATTTTTCTTCTGGCCTGCGCAGCAGCGGCAACCACCGGCGTGATGTTCAAACCGGGGCCGTGGTACGAAGGGCTGAACAAACCCCGCTTCACCCCGCCTAACTGGGCGTTTCCTGTGGCCTGGACGATTATCTATCTGCTGCTGGCCTGGGCCGGTTACCGCTTGAGCCTGATCCCTGGCAGCCAGACTGTGCTGGCGCTGTGGGCGGCGCAGATTGCGTTGAACACACTGTGGACGCCGGTGTTCTTCGGCGCGCATCAGGTGTTGGCGGCGATGGTGATTCTCACGGTGCTGTGGCTGGTGGTTGCGGCGATGGTGGTGCTGGCGATACAACTGGACCTGATCACTGGCTTGATCCTGTTTCCCTATCTGGCGTGGCTGTGTGTGGCCGCCGCGTTG
This sequence comes from Pseudomonas sp. CH61, assembly GCF_059429415.1. Classification (NCBI taxonomy): domain Bacteria; kingdom Pseudomonadati; phylum Pseudomonadota; class Gammaproteobacteria; order Pseudomonadales; family Pseudomonadaceae; genus Pseudomonas; species Pseudomonas sp. CH61. The sequence goes on from NZ_CM182098.1 coordinate 2,851,869, forward strand.
AATTTCTCCATCCTGATCAAGAACCGCTGATGAGCAATGCCAATTGGGGTACTCCAACACCGTGGCCGCAAGGCGAACGCGAGTTGGATGAGGTGCGCGCCTTCAACAGGAAGCTCGCCTGGCTGCCACGTTTCAAGATCCGCAATCGCCTGACGCCGCGTTTGATTCAGGCGCTGTTACGCGTCAGCCAGATCGGCGGCTCAGGCGCGCTGCGCAAGTGTGGCCTGACGGCCGAGCGCAAGCTGATTGATAACGTGCCGGTGCGGATCATTCGCCCCAAGGGCCCGGCGAAAGGCGTGGTGCTGGACTTTCACGGTGGCGGCTGGGTGATCGGCAATGCGCAGATGGACGACAACTTCAACGCGGCCATCGTCGACAGCTGCCAAGTAACGGTGGTCTCGGTGGATTATCGACTGGCCGTGTCCACGCCCATCGAAGGCTTGCTGGAGGATTGCCTCAACGCCACTCGTTGGTTGTTACAAGAGCCTGAGTTCACCGGCCTGCCCGTCGTGGTAGTCGGTGAATCGGCGGGCGGCCATCTCGCGGCGGCGACCCTGTTGGCGCTGCAACAATGGCCCGATCTGCTGCAAAGAATCAGCGGCGCATTGCTGTATTACGGCGTCTACGACCTCACCGGAACATCCAGCGTACGTAACGCGCCCGCCGACACGCTGGTGCTGGACGGCCCCGGCATGGTCGAGGCGTTGCGCCTGCTCACGCCCGACCTGACTGACGAACAGCGCCGCCAGCCACCACTGTCGCCGCTGTACGGCGACTTCGCCGGTTTCCCGCCCGCGCTGCTGTTTGCCGGCGAACTCGATCCGCTGCGCGACGACACTCTCAACATCGCCAAACGCTGGGCGCAATCGGCGCTGGTCGAGATGTACTTGCTGCCCTCCTCGCCTCACGGTTTCATCCACTTTCCCACGGCCATTGCTCAGGGCGTTCTGGCCTACAGTCGGCAATGGATTTCGGCGCGTGTCGAGGCCGTTAAGGTGCCTGACGAACTGGCGTAAACGTTCAGACTCAGGCGAGGTAAAAGAAGTACAGCGCCAAACCCAGCAACTGCATGATCAGCAGGATCGCAAGCACGTGATTACAGCCCTTCCACGCCTTGCTCACCGGTTTGTTTCTGGCGACTCGGTAGCGAAGATAACTGTCGAGTGAAAGCGACGCCGTGGGGATCAGCACGAACAGGAACATCAAAAAGAAATTAAACATTTCCCTTGCCCATCGACTCCCAACATGAAACCGGATTTGTTCGCTGCATCGTGCACTGCTCAAGGCGTCTGAGCAGACAGCTTAGCTGATCGGCATGTACCCGGAATCCTTGGGGTTGTGCACCGCAGTGATCCCGGGCGATAACACTTGGTGGGGACAAGTCAGTGACATGCAAACCCGCAACACCGCCATTCAATGGCAGAATCCCCTGACCCTGATGATTTCGGAGACCACAATGCTGCGCGTGTTTGAACAACGGCTCGACCCATTTCCTCCCGACGAAACACCACCCCCGCCGGTCGGCCTGATGCGGTTCCTGTGGGCCTGCACGCGCGGCGCACGCGGTTATATCCTCGCACTGGCGCTGCTGAGTGCCGGCGTGTCGATCTACGAAGCCTGGCTGTTTTCCTTTCTCGGCCAGGTCGTCGATCTGCTCTCGACGTGGCAGGCCGGCGGTGGAGTCAACGCGCAAGAGAGTCGTGTGCTGTGGGGCATAGGCATTGTGTTGTTCATCAGCATCGGCCTGGTGGCGCTGCGCACTATGGTTCAGCACCAGATCCTCGCGATCAATCTGCCGTTGCGGCTGCGCTGGGACTTCCATCGGCTGATGCTGCGGCAAAGCCTTTCGTTCTTTTCCGATGAGTTCTCCGGGCGGGTCACGACCAAGGTCATGCAGACCGCACTGGCCGTGCGAGAAGTGTTGTTCACCCTCATCGAAATTGCACCGGGCATCGGCGTTTACTTCATTGCGATCATCGCCCTGGCCGGTGGCTTTGCCTTGAAACTGATGTTGCCGTTCATTGCCTGGCTCGCGCTGTTCGGGCTGGCCATGCTGTACTTCGTGCCGCGCTTGGGGAAGGTCGGCCAGGAACAGGCCGATGCGCGATCATCGATGACCGGGCGCATTGCCGACGCCTACACCAACATCACCACGGTCAAACTGTTCTCACACTCCAAACGCGAAGCGCACTTCGCACGCGCAGCGATGGAGGATTTCAAGCTCACCGGTTTCCGCCAGATGCGTCTGGTCAGCCAGTTCGAGATCGTCAATCAGGCGCTGGTGGTCGGGCTGATTATCGGTGCCGGCGGCTATGCCCTGTGGCTGTGGCACCTCGGCCAGGTCGGCACTGGTGCGGTGGCGGCGATCACCGCCATGGCATTGCGCATCAACGGCATGTCGCACTGGATCATGTGGCAGATGACGTCGCTGTTCGAAAACATCGGCACCGTACAAGACGGCATGGCCACCCTCACCCGTGGCCCCAAAGTGCAAGATGCGCCGAACGCCGCCGTGCTGGTGCCGGCTGGCGGTGCGGTGTCTTTTGACAAGGTGAATTTCAACTACAACGGCGAACGCCAGGTCCTCGACAACTTGAGCCTGCACATTCGCCCCGGCGAAAAGATCGGTCTGGTCGGCCGTTCCGGCGCGGGCAAATCGACTTTGATCAACCTGCTGCTGCGCTTCTATGATGTCGACAGCGGTGAGATCCGCATCGACGGCCAGAACATCGCGCACGTGACGCAAGACAGTCTGCGCAGCGCGATCGGCATGGTCACCCAGGACACGTCGCTGCTGCACCGCTCGATACGCGACAACATCGCCTACGGCCGCCCGGACGCCAGCGACGAAGACATCCGCCGCGCCGCCGCCAATGCGCAAGCCGACGGTTTCATCAGCCAACTCAGCGACAAGCAAGGCCACAGCGGCTACGACACCCTGGTCGGCGAACGCGGCATCAAGCTCTCCGGCGGCCAGCGCCAACGCATCGCCATCGCCCGAGTGATGCTGAAGAACGCACCGATCCTGCTGCTCGACGAAGCGACCAGTGCGCTGGACTCGGAAGTCGAAGTGGCCATTCAGGAAAGTCTTGATGAAATGATGCAGGGTAAGACCGTCATCGCTATTGCCCATCGGTTGTCGACGATTGCGGCGATGGATCGACTGATTGTCATGGACGAGGGGCGGATTATCGAACAGGGAACGCACACTGAATTGCTCAACAGAAACGGCATTTATGCGCGGCTCTGGCAGCATCAGAGTGGTGGGTTTCTGGGTGAGGATCAGGGCGTGGCGGCGGCGATGGATCAGGCTTGATGGGGCTGAGCCCGAATGGGAGCGGTCGTACAAGAGCGACTGCTTCCCGTAGCCTCCCGACTCTCAAAACTTCCAACGATATGGTTGACACTGATGCTCATCATCGCGCTGCGCGGCGAAGGCTCAAGGCCGACAATTTCAACGCTGGCTTGGGGCAATCTGCAGCTAAGATATAAGTCCGATTTCGCCACATAAGGTTTTTTTGCGAATGAGCAGAGGTATCAAGATGCTGTCCGCACTGGATGCTGCCAACCGGCCGCAATCACTCCAATCCTTGCAGCAATTGTCTGACAAAAAACAGCCAATACCCCCGCTCAGGTGCGACGGGAAAGATTGCCTGACGCCCGTTCGGTTCGTGCCGCAGCGCATAGACCCGAAAAAAGAGAATTCGGTGAGGTCGGCCTACATAGGGTTGACGGCAAGTGTATCGTCAGATCACAACGTGACCTGTCAATACAATGCTCTCGCGCAGCTCAATGCCATTCTGGCCGCTCAGTCGGATCCTAACTTCATCGGCGCGCTGGACAAAGGAGCGAAGGAACTGCGTCTATTGCTGATGCACAATAAAATCGGGGGGGAGAATCAGCCAGCAATTACAGGAGTAGATTCAACGGCTGACGGGCGCTCCGCGCAACGTAAATCAAACAACTACAAACCTACCAGTACTCAACTGGATAGCTATCTGCGAACGACTGCCGATATTCTCAAATTACGTAAGCGCTGTGAGGACGACAAACTGCTTGCGCAGACCCTCATCTTGCGTTTTGGGCAGCAAAAAATTTCCTGGAGTGATTTTTATTTTGAGCATGGCCGTTACGAAGAGGCGTGGAGGATGGCAAATCAACAAGGGGATAAATGTCACCCTTTCGCAATAGTGGGAACAGTAGAACAGTTCCGAGAACCCGACGATGAGGCGAAACACCAGATTGGCTGGCTAGATCTTGGATCGGAACGCGACAAGTCGAACGCAGATAACGCCGCGAACTCGTTTTCAATCAGTGTTGGCGCCTGGAAATGGGCTTGGTTACAAGCAATCCCTGCTGGCACAGAGATCATTATGTTTGGCGTCTGGAAGGCATCGAAACCAGCAAAGAATATTTATAACGTTCCCAGCGACCCACCTAGGCAAATCACCTACTCCAATCACGGCTTAACTCTCTATCCTAAATTTCACTCCCAGCTCTTTGAGGTAAGTTAGTCGCCTCTAGGTTGCCAAGAAAAACGCAGTGCACAGCAGGCGAGGTTAGTCAGGCTCCTTTGCGTCTGCGCCCAGGGCCGGAATAGCGAAGCCTGGTGTCGCAAATCAGCGTTTTCAACACCGCCCCCCGGACGAATTAACCTTCAAATACTCGCTGTGCATCAAGATGCGCTCTACCGACGGCCAATGCCGTAATAGGCAGGCACAGCTCAACTCGCTGGCACCGCAAACACCGCACTGGCCCGCGCAACCGTTCGCTCACCAACATGCAAACTAACAGCAGCAAACGCCAGTTGCCGGCCTTTTTTCGAGTATCCAAGACGCACTTCCAGCCACTCATTCATTTTCACCGCGCCAAGATAATCCAGTGTCATGCTCGCGGTGATCAATGGCTGTGGAGGGTCGCTGGAAAAGGCCATGGCGTAGCCCATACCGACATCGGCCAATGTCGCCAATACACCGCCATGCAAAGTGCCCCGGCCATTGGCGTGACGTGAGTCAGTCAACAAGCCGAGCTCCAATTGCAGCCCGCTACCTCTTGCGTAGATCGGGCCCAGCAAATCGAGCAACGGGCTGCTGCGGCTGAATGGGGTGAATCCTTCGGGAATTGCGGTGATGTCCATGATCCCTCCGCGTGCCGGCGACGGCGTCATTAACCTGAATACTTCGATTCAGTCGGAAGGTTTATGGGGAATCATGTAACGGGGGAAGCACTATACGGATGCGGAATCTGCACTGATAAACCGTGCGCCCTGAATGGGCGGCACTGACACCTGGGCAGCTATCTTGATACCTTGCCGAACCCGAAACAGTCTCTTGTTCAAGGAGGAGAATTGCGTATCTACATAACAGGCGCTTCGTGTGCAGGCGTCACTACATTGGGGCAGAACCTGGCCCTTTTGCTCGACCTGCAACACGTCGATGTCGATGATTATTACTGGATGCCCACCAATCCTCCGTTCACGACTAAACGACCGCCCAATGAACGCGTTTCATTGATGCACCGAGAACTCGGCGACGACGATTGGGTGCTGAGCGGCTCGTGTATCAATTGGGGAGATGCGCTGATTGCCCATGCCGATCTGATTGTGTTCGTAGTCACACCGACACCCATTCGCCTTGAGCGACTGGCAGCACGGGAAAAGCAACGCTTTGGAGAGCGGATTGCACCCGGCGGTGATATGCATGAGATACATGTGGCCTTTCGAGAGTGGGCCTCGCAGTACGACAATCCGGGCTTTTCAGGACGCAATCGAGCGTGGCACGAGGCATGGTTATCGGCGCAAACGGCCCCGGTCTTGCGAGTCGACGGGATCAGTAGCACTGAACAAATGGCTGCGGATGTCATTCACGCTTTAGCGCAATAGCTCAAAACCGCGTTGCAACAACAGCTTCAGCGCAGATAACTGCGGCCTTACCCCACCGACGTGACCCTCGCCGCTGGCGCAGGATGACGCGACGTCAAAAGACCAATAAAGGAAATCGCCAGCGCCAAGCCAATGGTGGTGGTGACTTCGGTGCGGTGTTGCGGGGTGATCATCATCACCGCCAGCGCCGCGCAGATAAACACAATCACCAGCCACGTCAGCCAGGGAAACAGCCACATGCGAAAGGTCAGCTCGACGTTGCGCTGTTGCAATATCCGCCGCATGCGCAACTGCGACACCGCGATCGCCAGGTACACCAGCAAGGCAATTGCACCGGAACTGGCGAGCAGGAACTCAAACAACCCGGCGGGCATGAAATAGCTCCACACGGTGATCGACGCACCGAGCACGGTGCTGGCGATAACGGCTGCCCTTGGCACGCCTGCAGCGGACGTCGCCTTCAGCGCTTTCGGCGCATCGCCACGACGACCGAGCGAAAACAACATGCGCGAGGCAATGTAGATCGAGGAGTTCATGCAACTGGCTACGGCGATCAGTACGACGATGTCGACCATAAACTTGGCATGGGGAATGTTCATGATTTCCAGGGCCCGCTGATAGGAACCTACCGAGGCCAGCAACGGATCATTCCAAGGCACCACAGAGATGACCACGAAAATCGACAGCAGGTAAAACACGCCGATACGCCAGATTACCGAACGCGTGGCTTTGGCAATGTTGCGCGACGGATCATTCGATTCGGCAGCGGCAATGGTCACCGCTTCGGTACCGATGAAACTGAACATGATGGTGATGAAAGCGCCGACAACCGCTGACAGGCCGTTGGGCGCAAATCCGCCGTGGTCGGCCATCAACCCGCTCAACCCGCTGACCTCCCTGTCGGGAACCCAGCCCATCAACACCGCAAAACCAACACCGATAAAACCGATGATCGCCACGACCTTGGCCATGGCGAACCAGAATTCGAACTCACCGTATTTGGATACGCTGAACAGGTTGGTCACCACCAGCGCAATGATCGAGCCCAAGGCGAACAGCCAGGCATCGACCTGTGGAAACCATTGGTTGAGGACATGCCCGGAGGCCAGCGCTTCGATAGGAATCACCAAAACCCAGAACCACCAGTACAGCCAACCGATGGTAAAACCTGCCCAGCGCCCGATGGCCTGGTCGGCATAGGTCGAGAACGAGCCGGTGTCCGGATTGGCCACCGCCATCTCACCGAGCATGCGCATGACCAGCACGACGAGCAAACCCGAAAACAGATAAGCCAGCAGAACCGCCGGCCCCGCCGCCGCAATGGCGTGCCCTGAGCCTACGAACAATCCGGCGCCGATAATCCCGGCAATGGACAGCATGGTGACGTGACGAGGCTTGAAGCCCTGCGCCAATTGGCTACTCGAATCCATGGAGTTAGGGCTGATCATTGGTTTTTTTATTCTCTGCTGAACGACATTCAAGCAAGTTGACTGGGCAAACGAGCACGATCGTTGCCTGCTGGACTTCCCGAAAGAAGCCGTTCAACCGCCGCAGTTCTTATCAACCCCATGATCTGGATGGGATTATTTTGATGTGAAGACGCGTCACCTTACCCGGCCTGCCGGATGACTCAATAGCCTGATTGCGCCATGGTTGTGTCTGATATCGACATACCAAGACCGAATGGTCGAGATGGATACCCACAAGTCAGCGAGAAGTCTCTGAATAGCTTGCGGGTTCGTTGTGCCTGCTCGTCTGATAGCATCCTTGCTAGCGAACCCACTCTGCGAGTCAGTTACTACGACAATGGCCATTCTCTACCCTCCTCGATCCTTGCTTGCCAGAGAGCGACTCGACTATTGGAGCGAGGTGGTGTGCGCCACCTATGGCCTGACCACTCAGCGCACGCTGTCCGACACGCCATTCGATGGTCGCCTCAGCGCTAACACGCTAGGCGATATTCTGCTGACGCACATCTCATCTGCGCCCATCGAATACCAGCGCAGACAGACAGATTCAGGCGTTGAGCAGTTTTTTCTTTGCCTCACCCTCAACACAGAAGCCGAACTGGAACAACGCGGGCGACGATCGGTACAGGCTCGCGGCGATATCGTGCTGTTCAACAGTGCCGAACCCTACCAGTGCCGTTTCCCCAAGGGAGACGATCAGATCGTCATTGCGATCCCTCGCGAACGGTTGATCCAGCACTTGCCCAGACCCGAAGCCCTGGTCAGTCGCACGCTCGACAGCCATTCGGCACTGGCAAGGCTGGCCGGCAACATGATGGTTGAAGTGCTCGATGCCGGCCCTCAGGAAACCCGTGCAGGCGAACGCTTGAGTGGCGCGTTGCTGGAAGTGCTGGCCACAGCTTTCGAAGGCGCGTTCGACCTCGCGGATCTTGGCCATTCCAGCCGTCATGACGCGCAACTGATGAAAGCCAAAGACTTCTTGCTGGCCAACCTTGAGGACACCGGGCTGGACCTCGCGGCCATCGCACAAGCCATTCATGTCTCCCCGCGCGCACTCAGCCGCCTGTTCGCCATGGAGGGCACAACGGCCACTCGCTGGCTGTGGCAGCAACGCCTTCAGGCTTGCCGGGCGGCGCTGATGAAGGGCCCGTCTCGCAGCGTCAGCGAAGTCGCACTCGGCTTTGGTTTCACCAACATGGCGCACTTCAGCCGCGCCTTCAAAAGCGCTTTTGGCGTTTCCCCCAGCGTCTTTTCGAAACAGCAATGACCGCTTGGCCAGTCAGGCGAAGTGTCTGGCCAGCTCAGCAAAGCGCGCGATAGCGGTCATCGTCACCATGACACGGCTTAAGCGCGTCTCGAATCACGCCAAGCCAGCGGCACCGTACTTTTTCGCCTCTGAGCCGTCTGCTCGCCCCCTTCAGGAATCTCGACATGACCCCTTCGAACGATAAAACCCTGCGCCTGCTTTTCCCCCAGTGGCAGGGTGGCAACAACCCGCCTTATCATTTCGGCGCGCAACTGTTGGCCTGGCTGGCACCCGATCCGCACGGGCCGGTGGCTGAGGTGCCGGTCGCAATCCCAAGCGACGAGCCGTTACCGATGGAAAGCGGGATCCGCGGGCGTAGCGCGTTGTTGCAACAACTGCGCAGTGCGCGGGCGATTATCGATGAGCATGCACCGGATCGGATGGTCATTCTCGGCGGCGACTGTCTGGTGGATCTTGTACCGTTTGCCTACCTCAACGAGCGCTATACAGGCGACCTTGCCGTGCTCTGGGTCGATGCACACCCCGACATTCTGACGCCCGCAGACTTCCCCAATGCCCACGCCATGGTGCTGGGCAATCTGTTAGGTGAAGGTGATGCGGATTTTGCTGCTGCAGTCGAATACCCGCTCAAACCTGCAAACGTGATGTATGCCGGCTTGATGGAAACAATGCCCGTAGAAAGCGCATTGATTGAACGCCTGGGACTGCAACACGCCAGCCCCGCGCAATTGGCTCAGAGCAGCGAACCGGTGCTGAAATGGTTCCGATCTACCGGTGCGAAACACCTGGCCATTCACCTGGATCTGGATGTACTGGATCCGAACGGTTTCCGCTCGCTGCTGTTCGCCAATCCAGAAGCGCCACCGGGAACGTTTGACGGCGTCGCCCAAGGCAAAATGTCCATCGCCCATGTAGTGCGCCTGCTGGCCGACATAGCCAGCATTGCTGACGTTGTAGGCATCGGCATCGCCGAACACCTGCCGTGGGATGCACTGGCGTTGAAAAACATGCTGGCGCGTCTTCCGCTGCTCGGTACTGCCTGAGCCACACACCTGTAATAGCGTTTGGTGGCGTGCCTCAAACGTCACCTCGGGCCTGACGGACATAGAAAAGCCCTGGCACCCGGTGAACCTGTAGCGCTGCTGCTTCGCCCGGCCATCACCGGGCGAAGTTGTTTTCACCGTTTACAGGTCCGTTCCGGGACAACGGCTACCGCTCCTCCTTTACATGGAACGACGGTCGATCCTTGTTCTCTACCGCTGAACCTACAGCGGAGGGATTGACCATGATTGCCCCTGAAACCGGTATGAAACCGGGTGAGCGTTATCGCATTGAAAGCGTCGAGCGCGCGCCGCAATTTTCTGGATTTTTCCTCGACGGCAAGTATTACCTGGGCCCCGAGTTGCAAACGGCCGTGGGCTGGCTCGAAGGGCAGAAGTTCCTGTATGACCAACTCGATCCCAATGGCGAGCCGGTTTATCCGGACAGAATCGTTGGCACGATCACCGCGCGGACACTGGAGCTGACAGACGGCCTGCGTCTGAGCATCGACGAAATGCCGTTTCAGGCAGAAGCCGTTACCCCATTGCGGACGTTTGACGAAGTGACCGTTGAAACCCGACCACTGGCGATATCGCAGCGGCATACAGCAGCAGGCTTGCGCCAGCCGATGCAACCTTCTGCGCTATTCGTTGCAGGCGCGGCATTGCTGGTAGGGCTGTGCTTGTTGGCGATCAATCGTTCTGGCGGTCGAGTCAAATAGGCTTTACCCGACGCGGGCGGTGGCCGTGTTTTTGTCATGGCCCGCGCTCAAAGGCCAAGCATAGCGCTTGCTTCACGCATGAAGATTTCCACGGTCTTCGGGCCGATGCCGTCGAATTCCGCCAGTCGCTTCTCAAACGCCGGACGGTCAGCGCTGGCCTCGACCATATGGCTGACCTTGCCCGCGTACTCGTCGTTAAGTTTGCGCGCCAAGGCGTGCAGGCGCACGGCGGTGGTCTCGTCGTAACGCACGTAATGCGCCTCCCCGAGCATCGCCACCAGCTCACGATGGCTGGACGCAGCCAGTTTGCGCGGCGTATCGCGCCCGTGTTTATCGGCAATCACCCGATAGGCTTCGGCGGCGATTTCGGCCTGTATCCGCTTGCCCATGAGGAAACTGGCAAGCAGCCATTTGAACAGTGCAGCGTCATCGTTGTGCTTGAGCTGAATGTTCAAATCCTCGGCGCTGATCGTCTTGTTCACCGGGTACCTCCGGGGTTGAAATCGTGAGGATTTTTCATGCTCTGTCTGCGTGGCAGAGGCTTGATCTTTAGGTCACCACCGGTTCCAACCGTTCAAAGCAAAACAATTGCCAGCGGCCTGAAACAAACCCCGAAAATCCTTTGAATTTTTTTCGTCGGCAAAACTCATTTGCGTATGAGCGTAAGGAGGAACTCATGAGCAACGTCGACATCTTCGTCATCGAATACAAACTTCACGGCCAGCCAAAATCATTCGTCATCCGCGCAAAAACCATGCGCAACGCTGACGCATGGCATTGGGCGAGTTGCGATGCCGGCATTGCGCCGATTCCCAAACCTGGCAAGCCACCGTTGAAAGTCATCTCCAAACCCCAGGCCGAGCGGTTCGGCATCACCGAGGTGAAATGGCGCGAAACGGCAACGGTGGACTGGATGGAGGCTTAGTCATGCTCAAACAGATCGGCAACACGCTGATCCGCCGTGACCACCGCGCCAGTTGCCATTGCGGCGCCGTCATTCTCGAAATCCACCTGCCCGAAGGCCTGCCCACACCGCACCGCTGCGACTGCTCGTTCTGCAAACGCCGAGGCGCGATCGTTGCGGCGGTGCCGGCGGCTGACCTGAAGGTGATTCGCGGAACATCGGCGTTGTTGAAGTACAGCTTTGGCCAGCAGGTGGCCGAGCACTTTTTCTGCGGCAACTGCGGCATCTACACCCATCACCGACGTAGCAGCAATCCGCAGGAGTTTGGTTTCAATGTTGGCTGTCTTGAAGGGGTCAATCCGTATGATCTGGGCGAGGTGCCTGTAGCAGATGGTGGGGCTTGGCAGTCGCCTTAGAGCAAATGACCGCTGGCGAGCGCATCGAGGCTCGCCAGCGGTTCAATGAGCAAGATCGGCATTACCAAAAGAAACCTGCCTTACTGCACTTTCAGCTCAAGCAGCTCACCGCCCTCCTTGCTCAGACGCTCCAGATACGCGCCGGCCTCCAGCAACTGATAAGGAAAGTAAAGACCTGCCGGCGTCGGAGCTCGACCGTCGAGCCCAAGCAATCGCTCCAGCAGCATCGCGATACTCAAACCCGTGAGTGCTGCGGCGCCCTTCGGGTGAACAAGAGCATGCCGGGTGTGCAACGGCCGCCCGTTGCGATCCTCGCCAAGCATTTCGATAAGAATTTCGGTCGACATCGGCCGACCCGCGCGCCGCGAAGAACTGACCCCGCTGGCGAGATTGAATTGCACATTCGGCGCATCGGTGGCCGCCGCCAGCCCAGTGACGTCGATGGATGAAAAACCGGTGGCTGGCATTTTTGTTCCGTCCAACGCGCGGAAGCTGACATTCGAATACTCGCCTTCGCGCCAAATGTAATCCCCGTCGCGCCGAGTCAGGGCGGCGGGCAGCATCTTGTTCAGGTGTTCAAAATCCTCGGCCACGGCCGGCCCGCCGCCGTCCTCCTCGTCGACCAGCGCATCAATGCGGATATCGCGCACCCGGGAAAACGCCTCAGCAATGTGCAGCGCCGCCACCGTCGTCGCGCCCACCATCCACTCATAACCCAGCACGATGGGCGCCGCGTCAGGGCGATGAATGAAGCTCGCGATTTGCGGCGCAATCTCGAAAATGCCGGACGAAATGCTCAAGTGCGGCACCTTGCGTTGCTGCGCGAAACGCAGTCCGGCCAGGGAATGATCCATATAGAAAACCGCCACGCCGCTGACCGGGCGATCACCCAGCCCCAAGTCATCGGCAGAAGGATCAATGACTACGCCCTGCGCCCCGCCCATTTCCTCGGCGGCTTGTTGAGCCTTGGCCAGGTCGCGGCCGCCGATCAGTAACGGTACGTCGGGGTGCGCGGCGCGCAACGCTTCGGCAGAACGGTGGCCGATGGCGCCGGAACCACCCAGAAACAGAATCGGATGAACTGACATCAGTATCCCTCCTCGTCTTTTTGGGTTGCAACTTAGTATTGGTGCGTGCCCTGTCATGAGGGTTCCACACCATTGCCTGAGCTGGAGGACGGACCGACGAATGTCATTTTGGATGGCGCGTTGATGAGGCGTGTTTAGGAGTTTTCCCTGACTGTTTAAAAGACACGTCGCGTTACCTGCTTAAGGCTACAACGTCTTGCGCCGTTGCCTACGACTACGCCAGAATCCGCCGGCTTGTGCGTCTGGGGCGCGGGTTTTATCGTTTCCGGGTCACTGAAAAACAGTGATGGGGTTTGGTAGCCCGCTTCCATATGACGCATAACGTCACTGTGCGCAGATGTTTTTTCAGCATTTGTCTTATGGTGGCCATGCGCAGGGCGTCCTCGGGCGCGCCGGATTTTCCATATGGGCCGGTCTACCAACCTTCGTATGGCCACCACCTTTCGTTTGGTAGCGAAGGCGATGGCTCCTTAAGTCCCATATGGAGTTTCATCTATGTTCAAACCAACGCCCAACCCACCAGAAACCGATCCAGTCTCGCCCTACAAATTCCCGGACTCCCGAACCCTCAACGACGCCGCCGAGCGCGCCCTCGATTACTACCTGACGCCAACCCAACGCATCATGGGCAGCGAGCAGAAACACGCCCCCATGTTTCTGGCCAACGCCGACTACGACAGCGAGTCCCTGCTGGTTAACGCCAGCGAGTCCCTCAGTTCAGCCACCGAAATGCTCTGCAACTTCGCCGCCCTTCTGGACCCAGGCCACCGCAAAACTGCGCTGGGCATTGCGCAAGTGGTGATGCTGGGGGAATTGGCGGTGAATCGAGCGCTGGATAAGGTTGTGCCGGTGGATTGAGGGGTGATCCCTTTGTGGCGGTCATGTCGCAGCCACAGAGGAAGAATATCTAACGCGTCTGCTATCGGCCAAGGACTGCGACTCCTGGCCGATAGTTTTCGAATAAAACCAACCGGCCAAAAACATGAACCAAGATCGTTCCTAAAGACTCGCCGCAGCCGGTGCGGTAATCTCCCGAAGTCTACAAAGCACTTTCAGCCTTCATGCTTTGACATTTTGATTACACGACAAGGATGCCGTATGACTCCCTCCGCTCGATTGGGTGACAAGCATGTCTGCCCATTGCCCGGTCACGCCACTACACCGATTGCTTCCGCCAGTGGCGACGTAAACATTAACTTCATGGGATCTGCTCGCGTTGGCGATACCTGTGGCTGTGGAGCTGTGATCACCACAGGATTCCCATCCATTCAGGTGAACGGGCGCCCCATGGCCCACTTGGGCAGTCCGACTAGCCACGGCGGGACGATCATTTCCGGGTCAGGCGATGTAGGTGGTGGTTTTGCCATGGGTGATGCGGGTGGTGCGACCATCATCAACTTCATGACGCTCGGCGCGTTCCGTCCAGATGGCACTGTGGATGATGAGAAAATGGCCACGCTCCTCGCTGACCCGAAATTAAAAGAGAAAGCAGTAGCCGCAAACGCTCTTGTAACGCCCAAACCTACCCCGAAAAAGCCCAGGTCAAAGCCTGAGCCTAAAGCTGCCGTCACGTGCAAAGACCCTGACATGATGGAACAGGTGGCCAGCTATATTGCAGGGGAAATAAACCGCAACATCACCCATCCGTCCGTGCTCAAAATGAAGAAGCTGTTGAGCTACGACGCAGCAGCCGAAAACGCAGAATTTCAAAAGCTACCTTTGTATGCACGCCTTGCCCCACCTAACTTCCAAGCAATTGCACTTGCTAACACTGTCACTGCAATGGGCCTTTGGGCTGAGCGGGTAGGTCAAAATCGGCCTTGGGATCATAAGGTGACAATTGGGCAAAAGTTCGGTGGTCCTTGGCAGAAGCAAGGTCAGGTCGATTACTTCTACGACATCTGGTCGAACATCCACTATGGCTACGTGGGGCGCTACGGTGGGCTTTCTGAGGAGGTTCTTCTGGACGGCGCCGGTCTTGAGCAAGTGGCATCTGACTCCCTTCGTAAAATTCAGAAGTGGAACGAACGTAAAGGGCCTCACCGCTCAGCGGATATCGAAGGCATGCGGGCTTGGGACGACATAGGCGACCGAGTCTCGATCAGCATTGGCGTCAAACTCTACAAGCAGCACCCCAACGGAGGGATTACGGCAAAAATGGTAATGGGCGAAGTTTTAGCACTACCACGTTCAAGCTGGGGGGACGGCACACGTGACCACGTCTGCAAATAAACCGAAACGGCATTTCTGGCGCTGGGCGGTGGCGTTGTTGCTCGCCCCCATCGTCTTTTGGTATGTCGCCACACCACAAGTGAGCTTCCACTTCTCAGAGAAGGGACAGGGTCGCCTCGGTTACATTTTGAATGTTCAACACGACATCTCAAAGGGCGAGATCTATCCGGGTGAAGTCACGGGTGGTGCAGGACATATTTTCCCGAACAGCCAGTTTTTTATGGAGTTTGACTGGAACAACGGTGGGAAATCACATTGCATCCGGGTTAAGCCGAAATGGCCGAATACTGATGTTTACATCGGGGAGGATGGGGCTATCGATAGCCGAACCGATGGCAAAGCGATTGAAGCCTGTGGGGCGTTTCCAGAGTAGATAAGGTCGAAGGGATCATGCGAGACCAGACCATGTATCACCGCGTGGTCTGCCCCAAACCCTTCCCCGGGTTCTAGAAATAAAACCTACTGTTTTTTGTTGCAGAACAGACCGGCGAGCGTCATTTTGAACGACATGTTTAGGATTTTTCCGTCACTGTTTAAAAGACACGTCGCGTTACCTGCTTAAGGCTACAACGTCTTGCGCCGTTGCCTACGACTACGCCAGAATCCGCCGGCTTGTGCGCCTTGAGGGCCACCGGTAACTTGGCTCGCATCACTGATTCCCAGTGATCGGGTTTAGTAGCCCGTGGTAAATGAAAGTGCACAAGCGTCCATCAAAAGGTATTCACGTACCTGCACTTGATGGCGGCTGTGCGTAGGGCGCCCTCGGGCGCGCCGGCTTTCTTCTTTTCCCCGGTCTACTAACCTGCGTACAGCTGCCACCCCCTGTTTAGTAGCTCGGTGCGGCGGCCACACCACAGGAAAAAGAAGAAGATGTTCAAGATCACGCCGAACCCGCCGGAAACAGATCCGGCCTCCCCCTACGAGTCACCCGACTCCAAGAAATTCCACGAAGCCGCCGAACGCGCCCTCGACTACTATCTAACGCCCACCCAACGCATCATGGGCAGCGAGCAGAAACACGCCCCCATGTTTCTGGCCAACGCCGACTACGACAGCGAGTCCCTGCTGGTTAACGCCAGCGAGTCCCTCAGCTCAGCCACCGAAATGCTCTGCAACTTCGCCGCCCTCCTGGACCCAGGCCACCGCAAAACTGCGCTGGGCATTGCGCAAGTGGTGATGCTGGGGGAATTGGCGGTGAATCAAGCGCTGGATAAGGTTGTGCCGGTGGATTGAGGGGTGATCCCTTTGTGGCGGCGGTCAGGTATCCGCCACAGAGGGATCAAGAACGCTTAATGCGCCTGCTTTTGGCCAAGAGCCGACAGTCTCTGTCATTGCGAGCAGCTCATCGGCCGACAATGCCTTGGCCGGTGTCACTCCTTGGTCAGATCAACCAATGGCGTCTGCCGCACCTCGGTCTCGCGTCCACCCTGGATTTCGCTCACCTGCTTCAAGGCCTTATCCACTGCCGCCTTATCCGCCAACAAGCTGTAGCTGATGCGGAACTGCTTGTGTTCCTTCGGCCCGATTGTCGGCACCAGGTTCAGTGGCCGCTGATA
This sequence comes from Pseudomonas sp. CH61, assembly GCF_059429415.1. Classification (NCBI taxonomy): domain Bacteria; kingdom Pseudomonadati; phylum Pseudomonadota; class Gammaproteobacteria; order Pseudomonadales; family Pseudomonadaceae; genus Pseudomonas; species Pseudomonas sp. CH61. The sequence goes on from NZ_CM182098.1 coordinate 2,868,444, forward strand.
ACGGCGGTTGTAGGAAAAACTTGTCCCCGGCTCCAGCCCTGTGACATATCCCTGGCCTTGGGTATCGGTGTTTTTCCACAGGGAAAACACCGGCAGTGTTTGCGTATTGAAGCCAACCGAAACGCCCAGGCTGCCGGCTTTGTTATGCAACACGGTCAACGTATCGCCCTTGGCATCGGCGTACGGCACCACGTTGTAAACCGTTTCGTCGTAGTCCTTGGTCGGTGCGCGGTAGGTTTGCCATTCGGGCAGATCGCCCTTGGCTTTGTCGTTGAACGGCGACACTTGCTTCACTGGCGCGGCGAAACGAGCGCCCTGCTCCAGGAACGGGGTGCTGAAGTTACTGTGATACAGCGCCTGGTATTCCTTCGGATAGTCGCCGTTGTTGGTCAGGGTGTCGTTGAGGGCGAACACGACGCTGCCGGGTTCGGTGAGCAGTTCCGTCGCGACGGAGAAGTCGACCTTCTTGAACGCCTGCTCTTTCAGTTCGCCGCGCAGGGTGATGGCGTACGGTGGTGTTTCATCGATGTGCAGGGTGACTTTGTTCGCAGGAATGTTGGCGGCTCGACCGTGCAGGGTCAGCAGTTCGCCGTTGTCGACGCCGGGGTGGCCGACCCATTCGTACCCGCAGCGGGTGACCAGCTCATTGAAACCTTCCAGCCAGCCCAGACCACCGCGGCCATTGAGTTCGATGAAGGACGGATTGACCACTTCCTTGACCGGCGAATCCCAGCCCATGCGCACATTGCCGACCGAGGCCTGCAGGACATTCATTCCCCGTGTCGGCACTACCGAGAGTTTCATCGTACCGTTATCGATGTCGACAATGCTGACGCCCTCCTGCCGACCGCCATGCAAGGTGCGCAGGGTAACGCTGAAGGGTTTGTCGGTTTTTATGCCGAGTTGCTGGCTGGTGATCTGCCAGTTCTGGGCGGCTTTGTCGGTGTCGAGCAGAACGTAATCCCAGGCCATGGCGTGGGAGGCAGCGGACAGTGCGCTGAGGGCAACAACGAGTTTGAGCGGGGTCATGGCAGCAGCCTTTCTTGGAGTTGTGCGCTTTTTATAAACTGGGTGAAACGTTTCAGCAAGCTTAAATGGTGACGCTACGCTGGTGTATGTCGAGAAAGATTTTGGATAACCCGGAAAATCGAATCGACCCACTGTCGCAAATCCGCCGCTAACTTCTCACGCTCTCTGGAAACCACCGCCACCGGCCCATTCGCCGACGGTCAGCAGATAGTGGCCGCTCAGGGACGTCCGATTTCGGCCAGAAGCGACCGGTCTGCCTGATAAATAAATCCGTCCCCATTCCAGCCGGCAATGAGTTCCCCTTCCTTGAACCGTGAAGGCAATGTGATAGCATGCGTTCGCCCCCCGGAGAGGGGGAATTTTTCTACATCCTGCAAGGAATATGCCCCCGTGAAAGACTTCGTTATCAGCGTCAACAACACCGTCCTCTATCTCTCCCTGGCGTTCATCTGGCTGGTCGCTATCGTCGCGATTTTCACCAGCGGGTTCCTCCCGGCGCTGGGTATCTTCGTGGCCGGCACCCTGTGCTGGTGCATCATTTCCGGCTTCTGGTTCGTCCAGTCGGCGACCTACGAAGAACTGCGCAAGCTAAACGCAAACAAAGGCTGAAACGTCAGGGTGGAGCCGTAAGTGTCCCGCCCTACCCTGAGCGCTTGGTTCCGTGCCGAGCGCTCTCGCCCACTGCGAATGACTCGCATAAATCCCGCATTCTCCGAAATCCTGAAATTCCCTAGCCCCGAGCGCAGAGAAAAACCTGTCATCCCCCCAAAAACCATCGTAATTTACCCGCCATAACTACAAGGTCGTTTGGGGATACACGTGGGAGCCTTCCGTTTGCTTTTGGCCGTCCTGGTCGCTGTTTCGCATATGGGCAAGACGTTCATGGGGTTCAACCCAGGAGTGGTTGCCGTGATTTCCTTCCTGCTCATCAGTGGTTTCGTGATGACCTCACTGATCGAGCGCAACTACAAGGCCCCCGAGAAAGTCGGCCGGTTCTACCTGGACCGAGCCTTGCGTCTTTATCCGCAATTCCTGTTCTATTTCTTCGTCTCTTGTGCGGTGATCTACTTCCTGCTGCCCGGCACGCCACAGTGGGCCGAACTGACCTTCAGAAACATCGCCGCGAACCTCGCGATCGTGCCCCTCGGTTTCTATATGTTCGGCGCGAGCGGAACGTGGATTTTGCCTCCGGCCTGGTCGCTCGGGCTTGAGGTGTGCTTCTACCTGGTGATCCCGTTCCTGCTCATCTACCGAGCACGGGGCGTTGCTTTCGCGTTGTCCGTCGCGGTGTTCATTCCCGCGGTCTTGGATTCATCAACACCGACTACTACGGCTACCGCCTGTTGCCGGGCGTCCTGTTTATATTCCTGTGTGGCAGCTACCTCTACAAACCGCAGGCGAAGGGTCTGGCAATCGCCACAGGCACCGCCGTGGCGGCGGCCATGATCGTCGTGGCGATCATGGCGGGCTGGATCGACCGCCGACCGTTCAACGCCGAAGTGGCCGCAGGCATTGCCCTGGGCATCCCTGCCGTGTACTGGCTGACAAAACTGAAATTTCACCGGTTTGACGAATTTCTGGGAAACATCAGCTACGGCGTGTTCCTCAATCACTTCATGGTGATTTACTTCCTGCACGGCTTTTGGCCGATCACCTCATTCGATTGGGCCAGGATTGCAACGGTATTGGTGCTGTCATTCTTGTTGAGTGGTGTTTCCTACTATTGCGTCGAGCGGCCGGCGTTGAAGTTTCGGCATACGCTTCGGGCCGGTTCCAAGGATCGAGTCAGGGACATTCACGGGGGTGAAGCAGCGGTTTGACATCGTCGGGAGGCAGATCACGCGTCTAAACGGGGTCTGTCCCTTATATCCACGGCTCTGCCTGAGGCAGTTATTCGCGAACAACTGCTTGCGGCGCTATGATCGCAACACCCGACCTCTCGAACACAAACCCTATGCCCTCCGAAAAAAACCGACCGACCCCCGCCCCGTTCCTCAACCCCGGCGAATCCGTGGTCTTGTTCGATGGCGTGTGCAAACTCTGCAATGGCTGGGCGCGTTTTTTGATTCGCCACGATCATCAACATCGCGTACGTCTGGCAGCGGTGCAGTCACCAGAGGGGCAGGCGTTGCTCGCGTGGGCCGGCCTGCCCATAGATCAATTCGACACCATGGCCGTTATTCGTGATCGTCACTACTGGGAACGTTCGGACGCGTTCCTCGAAGTCATCAGCCAACTACCCGCCCGTTGGCAGCCATTGCGCCTGCTGCGCGTATTCCCTCGTGGACTGCGCGACTGGGCCTACGATCGCATTGCGCTGAACCGCTATCGGCTGTTCGGCAAGTACGACATTTGCCTGCTGCCGAACCCTGATCATGAACAGCGCTTCCTGAAAGCCACCGCACCTACACCAGAAAGTTAAACAACTGCACCGGCGTCATCTTCGTGACCATCATCAGTACGATGACAAACATTCCGGCGAAACCCATCACACCCATCCAGAACCATTTCCGGTAGACGGCTTGATACTGCTCATCCAGCCCCGCCCCCACTTCGCTCGCACTCGTCGCCATCACACACAGCCGCTTCTGCAGGAGCAACACCGGCAACCACAGCGAGCCGACGCAGAAGAAGATGATCAGCGAGGTCAGCACCCACTCGGTGCTCATGCTCAGCCCCGACAGGCGCATCAGCAGATACCCCGTGATGATCTGCACGAACCCGGCCGGCGTGGTGATCCAGGTGTCAAAGCCCACGACCATGCGCGCAACGTGGGCAATCACTTGCGGGTTGCGCGTGCGACTGGCGGCGATCAGGTAGAGGTAGGAACCCATGCCGAAGCCGAACAGGAAGATCGCGGCGATGATGTGCAGGTACTTCAGGCACAGGTAGAGCATGTCAGCGCTGCCCGTCCGAGAACTGCACGGCCAGACTCAGGTTGTCAGGATCGTTGATCGCGGCCATGTACTCGGCGACGCTGATTTCGCCCACGCACGGTCGGGCGCCGGCCGCCGGCACGTAGCCTGAAGCCATTTTTGTCGTCAGTGCCACGGCGGCGCAGCTGGGGATTTCCGGGCCTTTGTCGTTCAGGGCAGTGAGTTGCGCGGTCATCGACAGCGGTTTGCCGTCAATGCCGAGGCCCTGCACGTCGATGTACATCGCACTTTTGCCATCGCCGAAACGCTCGAACCGCGTGCCCAGTCGATGCAGCCTGGCAGCCCACAGGGCATGGTCGCGCACCAGTCCGACTTTCAGCGCCTGAGCCAGCAGACCGTTGGCAACGCCGCCAAGTTTAAGCCCGGCGCCAGCCTTGAACTTCAGGGTCTGCGCGCCATAACGACCGGCGAAGATGTCCATGTCCGGCACATCAACGTTGGCCAGCAGCCGCGTGCCCATCTGCGGCATTTTGCGCAAGGTCAGGTCCAGCCAGCCGGACACTTCATGCACCTTGCCGTTTTTCAGTTGCTTGATCGGTTTGCCGGCGTAAGCGAGTACACCTTCGATGGTCGACAAGCCCGGCATTTTCGCCGATGAGGAAATGCCGTGTTCGATCGAGTCGATGCGGGAAAAACGCTGACGCTGTTCATCGATGATTGCCGACGACAACGTCGGCACCGAGCTGCAACCGCTGAGGATCGCCACGCCGGCCTGCTTCGCTCTCGCGTCGAGAACGTGAATGCCGTTGACGAACGTGCGGCAGTCAGCCAGGTCGCAGTAATTCACACCGGCGTCGATGCAACTTTCGGCGAGCGCATAGGATTGCCCCTGAAACGGCCCGCCGGTGTGCACGACCAGTTGAATATTCATCGCCCGCAATGCGGCTTTGAATTCGCTGCCCATGGCATCACCGCACCAGCCTTCGCAGACGTTACCCGATTGGCTGTTCAACTCATCGAGTTTGCGCTGCAATTTGCGCGGGTCACGACCCGAAAGCACCAGGCCGATGTCCGGCATCAGCGCCAGATGTCTGCACACGATGCTGCCGAAATTTCCGTAGCCACCGACCACCATCACCCTGAACGGCATGCAATTCTTCCCTAATTCAATCCTTCAAACAGGCGTGAAGGATATAGGGCCGAGCGTCAGCAAGCCATTCAATGTAGGCCTTCGCCTGCTCGCGATAACGGTGTGTCAGAAGCAAATGAACACCTGACACACCGTTATCGCGAGCAGGCGAAGGCCTACAAGGGTTTGCGGTGGAGCCGAAAGCCCTAGAAATTGATCTTGAACCCCAACATCGCGTCATACCCGTGGCTGTCACCGTCGAACCCCTGGCGATAGCCGGCCGACGCGGTAAATGTGGTGCGCTGATTGGCCTGGTAATCCACCCCGACATTCACTTCACCCCACGTGCCCTGAATGTCGGATTCGAACGGGATATACCCCGACTCGGAGGAAAACTCGGTTTTCGGCTGCCCCTTGAATTCATGCCAGATACTCGGCCGGATCCACCCATTGGTGCGCCGTGCGCTCTTGTCGACGCCTTCGGTGTCCCAGTCCTTGGCGATGCGCACGCCGGCGCGGCCGATCAGTGAATCGACGTCCTTGAAGCGAACTTTCGCGCCGACGTCATCACTGCTGTCCAGATCGACGTAGCTGTAGATCGCCTGCAATTGCGGCTCGATGTACCAGTCTTTGTCGACTTCGTACGGGTAGCCGTTTTCCAGCGATGCGGTGTAGCCCCAGCCGCGGGTTTTCAGTTTGGCCATGTCGTTGGGTTTGGCTTCGATGTCGAAGCGGTTGACTTGCAACACTCCATCCAGATACCAGCCGGAGGTGCCGAAGTGCGTCCAGTAGGCGCCGACGCCGTAAGCGCGCAAGGTGTCTTCGCCGGCGGCGCGCCGGGTGTAGTGGCTGACGCCAGCGTCGATGGTCCCGGCGGACAACGACAGCCCGGCCCGCTCGTGACTGCCGTCGGGCCGGTCCTTGCGGTAGAGGTCGGTGCCGACTTGAAACGCGGTCAGGTCATAGTTGTATTCGGGCGTGTTGCCCAAAGCGTTTTTGCGATCACCCTCCTGTTTGCCGCTGCGGTAGATCACCCGGCCCCAACCCATCGACGGCGCCAGGGTCGACTCGTCTTCCTTGGGCAACGGATCACCGCGATTCAGACGTTCCTCACCGACCCGCTCGTGAAGGGTATCGACCATCGTCCGGCCGTAAACCAGGGCCAGCGCCGGGACGGCGCCGTACAGCGACACTTCCGGGCGGTAATTCGGCACCGGGGATGGATCGGGATCAGGACCGGGAGGACCGTCCGGAGGGCCATCCGGGGGCACCGCGTCCGAACGCAGATACCAGGTGTCCTTGCCGCTACCATCCTCGGCACCTTGTTGCAGGCGATATTCGTAGGGGCCGGCGACGACACGCCGGGCCAGTTGAAACGCATTGGCGTCACTCGCGGCTTCGGATTTATTGAGCAGTTCGACCACCGCAATGCCATTGCCCTGAGTCAGTTCGCCCTGCCCGCCGACGTTGCTCACGATCACGCCGGTGGTGCGGCCACTGGCGGTGGTCGTCGAATCCACCACGAGCATGTCGGAGAGACTGTTCGTGCCGCCGCCATTCAACGTGGTGTTAAGCAGCAGCCGGCCGCCATTGGACACGAACACCCCGCCGCCATCGGTGCCAGCGGTGTTGGCCCCGCTGATCAGCAACACATTGCCGACCGTGTTGCTGCCGGCGGCGAGGTCAAGCGTGCCGCTATGGGTGAATCGGTTCACACCGAGCAACTGCCCCTGCACGGCACCGCCCAACGTTGGACTATTGGCCGTTTGTCCCAGAGGCAGATAGGCGCCGCTGGCGTTGAAGTTGACGATGCCCGTCGCCGGTTGCGCCGCCAGACGAAGCACACCGCTGTTATCGATGCTGTTGGCACCCGATGAGCCGAGATCACTGACGGCAACGCCCCAGGTATCGCGAGTACCACTGCCGCTGCTGTCGGTAAAGTTGCGCAGTGTCCAGGTGCCACTGTTGGCCAGTGAACTGGCCGCGCTGACGGCATTCACGGCGCCGGTCATTTGCCCGGTGTTGTTCAGCGTAAACGTCGTGCCCGGTGTGGTCGCATCGGCGCGTACGGCGACATCACTCAGCGCACTGATCGCACCTGAGTTGTTCAACGTCTGGCTCGCACCGCCGAGGGCGACGCCGCTGCTGTCACCTCGCCCGCCCTGAAGGGTTGCCGTGTTGGTCACGGTGGCGCTGCCGCCCTCGGTCAACGCGTCGATGGCCGACGAACCAATGCCACGAGTGGTGATCGCGCCGCTGTTGCTGACTGTCAGATCCGCTGCACCCGAGGCCGCGGCGAGAATGCCCTGACTGTTGCTGGCGCCGAGTGTCTGGATCGCGCCGCTGTTGACCACGCTTTGCGCGCCAGTGACCGACAGCGTACGGATGCCGCGCTGTTCATTGCCCCGCGCAATCAATTCCCCGCTGTTGCTGACATTCAATGTGCCCAGCCCGCTGCCCGAGTTGAAGGCATTGCCGGCCAGAATCGCCGCGCCCTGGCCGTTGACGTCGATCAGCGGGCCGTTGAACACGACACCCACGTCGCCGCCCAGCGTCAGCGCCTGGATACCAAAGGCGCCAATGCCCGTGCCGTCGCCCGAACCGGCGTTCGAGTGGGTGATGATCGTGCCGCCGGAATTGACGTTGACCGTGCCCGTCGGCGACTGCGTCGAGGCATAGATGCCGTTGGCGTTGCTGTGCAGGGTTTCGATACGGTCGCCGCGATAGTTCACCTGAACATTACCCCCGGTCGAGTCGACCCGAATGCCGCCCGCGCCGAAACCGCTGGCGAACAGATCGCCCGAGTAATCGATCAAGACATTGTTGTTTTCGGCGCTGACGATGATCGCGTAAGCCCGGGTGGTGTTGATGTCGCCGAGGACGTTGATATTGCCGCTACCGGTGATCGCGACATCACCGGTGCCGCGCTTGATCACGTAGATCGCCCGCGAACCGGCGGTATTGGCCGTGCTGCCGACGTTGATGGCGGCATTGTTGTCGATGCTGATCGAACCACTGCCGCCGACGTTGTCGTTGGCATAGATGCCGTGCGCGGCGCCGCCCGTCGTCGTGATAGCGCCACTGTTGACGATGGCGATGCTGCCGACCGTGGCAAACGAACGAATGCCGAAACCGTTGAGGCCGCTGGTAGTCAGCGTCCCGCTGTTGGTGAGGCGGGTAATACCATTGCCGCCTTCGGTGAACAGACCAAACGCGTTCATGCCGATGCTTTGAACGTTCGCTGCATTGATCAGTGTGGTGTTGCCATTGACTGCGCGGGTATGCACGCCGGCGTGGTTGCCAATGCCTGCCGTGGGCAACGTTTCATCGCCGATCGGAGACCCGGCCGACAGTGCATCATCGTTGTTGACCAGAATGCTCACGCCACTCCCGACACTAACGTTGGTCTCGCCGCTGCCCGTGGCTTTGCTCCAGATACCGTTGCCGCCGAGCAAGGTGATCTGGCCGCTGCCCTGATGGTTCAGATTGATCGCGCCGCCGCCGCTGGCATTGATGTCGATGCCGTCGTGTTCATTGCCGACCACGGTGTTGAGGATGTTCAGCGTGGTACCGGAACTCACTGAAAACGTCGACGACCCGGCGCTGGCGTTGGTCATTGCCATCGCGTCCAGGCCACTGCCGCCGACATTCACAGTGTTGGTCCCGCCGTTGACGCTAAGGCTAGCGTTGCCAGTGGCGCCGATGACATTGGCAAACACCGCGTTGGCAGCCGTCGGGGGTGTGCTGTCCACCGTGGTGCCACTGAGTGTCAGCGTGGTGTTGGCATTGTTGCCGCGACTGTTCAGCGAGGAGCCGGCGGTGGTGCTGATGGTGGTGCCCGTCTGAGTGCTGATCGACGCATCGACACCGGAGGCAGGCAAGCAGGTTTGCGAGACGTTATAGGCACCCGCCGCCAATGGCCCGCACGCGGCCTGCGCATCTGCGAGCATCAGGGTGTTGGCCATGGCGACCAGTAACGCATTGCGGATGAAATGCGGGGCGTGCCCGCCGTAAGAATGGCCGCTGGCACCTTGCATGAAAACCTCCCTGTTCAGCGTGTCTGGCGTATCCCTCACGCCTGTCGACGCCGCGCGATATTGCGCTGTGATGACCGCTATAGACCTTAGTAGTTATTTCCAAAGTTGGTAATTCGCGGACCAAGAGTCGGCACCGGCAAGTTGACGAACGGTCTGTCGAATGTTCAGATGCCGCCCAGTTTCAGGTGTCCCATGCCGCCGTGCATGGGGTGAAACGGGAAACCGGTACGTTCTTTTCGAACAAGTCCGGTGCTGCCCCCGCAACGGTATGCGCGTGATGCTTTCGATACACCACTGTGGCCAGACGGCCATGGGAAGGTGAAAGCCTCGATACGCGCGAGCCCGGAGACCGGCCTGAAATTTTGTTTGGCAAAATCCTGCGGTGGGCGGGCATGGGCCGGTATTGGCTGTGCGCGATGCCTTCTCCTGCATGCTCTTCTGCGAAGATCCTTTTCGAGAAGACAATGATTCGACCTTTCAACACTTCTGCTCCAACCCTGTTCCTTGGCTGCCTGTTCAGCCCGCTGCTACTGGCCGACGACGCGCCGCTGGAACTCCATCAACAAATCGTTTCTGCACCGTCTGTGGAATCCACCACCGTCGCCGAGATGGCGAAGTTCGGCAGCAAGGTCGAGATCGTCAGCCGCGAACAGATCGAACGTGCCGGCCCCAGCGCCGATGTCAGCCGCGTCATGCAGATGTTCATTCCCGGTCTGTACGTCGCACCGAAAAACGGTCCGTTCGACTACGGCACTTATTCACTGCTGGGCGGGCGCAACGACGACACGTTGATCCTGCTTGACGGCGTACGCCTGAACAATCGCCTGTACGGCGGCCTCTATCTGGACACCCTGCCGGCCAACGCCATCGAGCGCATCGAAGTGCTCAAGGGCGGCCAGAGCCTGTTGTTCGGCACGCAGGCCGTGTCGGGCGTGATCAACATCGTCACCCGCAGCCCGCAATCGCGCAAAGCCTCCGGCGAGGTGAATCTGGGCGTCGACAGTTTCGGCGGCACCACCGAAGACGCCCGCGTCGAGAACATCTTCACGAACGGTTTCGGTGATCTCGGTTTGCTCGCGTACATCAGCCATAACGTTTCTGACGGTTACCAGCCCTATCGCAACCGCGATATGAAAAACGTCAGCGAGAAGAACCGCGCCTACGAGGTCACCACCTTCGGCGGCAAGGCGATTCAGTCGTTTGGCGAGGATGCGCGGCTGGAACTGTTCTACCAATACGCCGACGCCAATCTCGACTTCGCCCGTCCGATCGACAATCACAAGACCACCAACGACCGCGTGCAGCAGATCGCCACAGCAACGTTCGAGCAGAACATCAACGAACGCCTGAGCTACTTCGTCAAAGGCCATATCAACGACTGGGACACCCGCTACACGCGGGTCAACAACGTCGCCGGCGGCGGCACCAAGGTCATCAACCACAACGACTATTGGGGCTTCACCGATTGGGGCGTGCAGGCCGAAGGCAAAGCAGAATTGCCCGGTGGCCATGTGTTGGTGTTCGGTACCGACAACCAATGGTTCAAGGGCCAGGACGATGTGCTGATCATCGACAACGACAAGGCCGAAGCCCATGCGTTCTACACGCAACTGCGCCCGCAGATCGACGCTCTTCCCGACTGGCATCCAAGCATCGGTGTGCGCCACGAAGCCATGAGCGGCGGCGACAGTGCCACGGTCGGCATGCTCACTTCGATGTATGACCTCAATGACAATTGGTCGGTGCGCGGCCAATACGGCAGCGCTTACAAACTGCCGAACGCCGAGCAACTGTTCGTCAACGAGCCGGGCGACGAGATCGGCAACCGCAATCTCAAACCGGAAAAAAGCCGCAACGCTGAACTCGGTGTCGACTACAAAGGCTTTCTGCTCGATCGCGAATTCAGCGCCAGCGTGACCTTGTTCAAACGCAAAATCGACGACCTGATCACCCTCGACGGCATTCAGTGGGTCAACGGTGAAGGCACGATTCAGATGCGCGGTTTCGAGGCCGACGCCAAACTGGCGCTCAACGATCAGTGGAGCCTGCAAGCGGACATGACCCGCAACCTCACCGAATCGCGCACGGGGGCGACGATCAATGACATCCCGAGCTTCTTCGCCCGTTCGCGCGTGGGTTATGAATCGGAAAATCGCCTGTGGGGCATTGGCGGTGCGATCCGCTATATCCGCGATATCAAAAGCTCGAAGCAGGTCGAGTACGGCAATTATTCAGTGGTCGACGCCGACGCTTATCGCTATCTCGACAACGCCCACCAACACCGCGTTAGCCTGCTGGTGGAAAACCTTTTCGACCGCGATTACGTCACCAGCCGTTCGAGCAACGTCGACAACCTCGGCCGGCCGTTCACCTCCGAAGTGCGCTACACGTACCGCTTCTGATGAGTGAGATCAAAACCGTCGACGGCGTCGACACGCACCCGGACTGGTCGCACGTGCCCGAGCATGCGCGCCATGTGTTCCTCTGCACCGGCCCGCGCTGCACCCAGCGTGGTGCCTTGCAGTTATGGAAAACCTTGCGCCGGCATTTGCTCGCGCACGATCGCATCGAGACGCCGGGTGGCGTGCTGCTGACCCGTACGCACTGCCAGTTCCCGTGCAATCTGGGGCCGATTGTGACGGTGTATCCGGAGCGTTGCTGGTATGGCGTGCACAGCCATGAAGAGGTGCAGCGGCTGGTCGAAGGGCATCTGGTGGGCGGTGAAGTGGTTGCGGATTTGCTGATCAAGGCGCGGCCATGAGCAGGTTGTGGATGTTGTTGAGTGCCCTGCTCTGCGCCGCGCCCGCGCTCGCCGACACTTACCGTAATTGCGGCGAAGACTGGCGCGCCGCTGCGCCCTCACGCATCGTCGCGCTCAATCAGCATGCGGCCGATCTCGTACTCGCCCTGGGTGCCGGGCCAGCGCTGGTCGGCGTGGCGTATCTGGATGACACCGCTGCCGGGCAGCGACAGTCCGTGTATTTCGGCGTACCGGTAATCGCGCGGCAGTACCCGGCCAGCGAGGTGCTTTACGCACAGAAGCCGGATCTGGTGATCGGCGGGTTTGCCACGGCATTCGGCGACGGGGTGACTTCGCGCTCGGGGCTGGCGCGTAATGGCGTGGGTTCGTATCTGCTGGAGTCCGCCTGCAACGGGCATTCGCTGGATTATTTCGCGCATGTACGCAATGACTTGCTGACGCTGGGCAAGCTGCTGCACCAGCAGCAAAAAGCCCAAGCGTTGATCGTCTCCATGGAAAAGGACATTGCCAGCGCCCGAGTCCTGGCCGGTGCGGGTAAACCGTTGTCCGTGTTCTATCTCGACAGCGAAGTCAAAGGCCTCGACAGCGAAGGCCGACGCGGATTTGTCACTCCGCTGCTGGCGGCTGCCGGGGCACGCAATGTGTTCGCCGACATCAACCTCTATCGAGTCACCGTCAACAGCGAAACCCTGCTGGCCAGCGACCCGGACGTGATCCTGCTGGCCGACGCCGAATGGTCGCCCGCCAGGCGCAAACGCTATCTGCTGACCCACGACCCGGTGTTGTCGCAACTGCGCGCGGTGCGCGAGAACCGAATGATCGACATCCCTTTCACTCACCTGCTGCCGACCTTTAACAGCGGTCGGGTGGCACTGGAGCTCGCTCGCCAGCTCAATGCCCTGAACAAAAATAAATGAACCCGTCGCACCGCACGCCACCTAACGCACAGACCATCAGGAGGTAGCCAATGCAAATCGAAACCGTGTGGATCGTACTGGCGGCAGTTCTTCTGCTAATCGAACTCTGGGCCATCAATCGGGTGCGCAAGAGCGAGGGGAAAGCGAGCAACAAAGGCGTGTGGATCGTGCTGATCGTGTTTGTGCCGTTGTTCGGCTTGATTGCCTGGGCGTTGGCGGGGCCCAAGCATGTCAGTCATTCAGCGTCGTAATCCGATTGACTGCCCGGCACGCGGCGCTTGTCATCTGACGAAGCCGTGATCTGCAATGCCTGCAATGTCCTCTTCATGCAGGCTGCACGAAGGCTTTTTGCCCGTGTCGGCGCAAGCCCTTGATCCAGAGCGATTGAGCATTCGCCACGGCCTGGCATGGCAAATGCGACTGAATCAGGGCATTCACAGCGCCGTGAAACAACGGCCTGTGTTCACTCCGTGACAGCAGAGGCAACGCCATGAACGCCATCGACCTTCTCAAAGCCGATCATGCAAAAGTCAAAGACATCCTTAGCCAACTCAGTGATTCAACCGAGCGCGCGCTGAAAAAACGCGTCGAGCTGTTGGGCAAACTGGAAATGGAAATCTCCATCCATACCCGCCTCGAAGAGGAAATCCTCTACCCCGCGTTCAAGGCCGCCGGCAGCAAGGAACAGGACGTCATGTACTTCGAAGCCAAGGAAGAACACCGCACCGTGGACTCACTGGTGCTGCCCGATCTGAAACTGACCGACCCGGGCACTCCGGAATTTTCCGGTCGGGTGAAAGTGGTCAAGGAACTGCTCGAGCACCATATCGAAGAGGAAGAGACGGAAATGTTTCCTCAGGCGAAAAAGCTTCTGGGCAAGGAAAAACTCGAAGAACTGGGCGCGCAGATGGAAGCCATGAAGGCCAGCTGCAAGAAGGAAATGGCGGCGGGGAATATGGCTGCTTGATCCGTTGCAAGTGGACGAGCCCGGCTTTGGCCGGGCTTTTTTCTGGTTGCTCGCAGCGTCCCCCCTGTTGCAGGATCGGCACCTCGAAAACAGGGAATGTTGCAATGGAAAAGACAGCACATCGGCGAATTGTGGTGGTGGGTGCAGGCATCATCGGTGCCTCTATTGCGTATCACCTGTCCGGCAAAGGTGCGCACGTCACGCTGATCGAGGCTGACGAGATCGCGAGCGGCGTGACGGCAAGCTCTTTCGCCTGGATCAATACTACGCACGCCGGCGCTGATCCGATTGCGCAGTTGCGCGGTATGGCCATAGAAGCCTACCGACGACTCGAAACCGAGCTGCCGGATTTGCAGATTCGCTGGACCGGAGCGCTGTCGTACAGCGAATCAGCAGAGTATCCGGCGTCGGCGACATTGTTATCGTCGGCCGAGGTGCTTGCCCGCGAGCCCAACCTGAAAAATCCCCCTCCCCGCGCGTTGTATCGCGCGGAAGAAGGCGCACTCGACGCCGTGCAGGCCACCCACGCCTTGATTGCCGGCGCCCGGGCGCTAGGGGCGCAATTGCTCACGCAAACCCGAGTGACCGCTTTCAAAACCTGCAACGCAGATGTCACCGGCGTTGAAACCACAGCGGGCACGTTTGATGCCGACCTTGTTGTGCTTGCCGCCGGGACTGGCACCCGGCAGTTGACGCAGTTGCTGAACGCCTCCCTGCCCATCGACGCCTCGCCTGCCATTTTCATCCGCTACAAAACCCAACCGGGCCTCGTTAAAGGAATCATCTCCAGCCCCGAAATGGAAATTCGGCAAAGCGCCGACGGCACGTTGCTGGCCGCTGAAGATTATTGGGGAGAGACGCCAGGCAACTCGCCGACTGACATCGCCCGGCAAACCGCCGAAGCCATACGCAAAGAACTTCACGGGGTGGTTTCCATTTCGCCGCAAACCGTCGCCGTCGGAATCCGCCCCATGCCCGCTGATGGCATCCCCGTGGTCGGTTACTTGCCCGGTGTCGGCGGGGTCTACGTTTGTGCGATGCATCCCGGCGTGACGCTGGCGGCAATCGTCGGGCGCCTCGCCAGTGAAGAGCTGCTGGATCAGCAGTCGTCCGCAGCACTTGAGCCATGCCGCCCTGAGCGTTTTTTTCAGAATTCCGGCAAAGTGACAAACAACGCTGCTCTTACCCACTGACAACCCGCCGCAATATCAACAACAACTCGAGAGGCTCAGACGCACATGGACGTCATCAACACGTTACAACCCACCGACTGTGCAGACATGCAAGATATTCGAAATGAAATCGACCGGCTCGATCAAGCGGTGATCAAACTGCTGGGCAAGCGCTTTCAGTACGTACTCGCTGCCTCGAAGTTCAAGACCTCGGCGACCTCAGTGCGGGCACCGGAGCGTTTTCAGGCGATGTTGGCAACCCGTCGCGACTGGGCCGAAAACGAAGGTTTGAATGCAGATGCCATTGAGAAAATGTACAGCGACCTAGTCAATCACTTCATTGCTGAAGAGATGAAGCACTGGGCGGCGGCGCAAACGGACAGCTGACTGCTTTGGCACAATCTTCCGTTTGCTTCGTAGGCTGACAATCAAGGAGAACAGCATTGACGCCCCCCAACGACACCGCGTTCGCCTATCAAGCGGTCTACCACTACCTCATCGGATTGATCGAGGCGGCCAGTGGCACGACTGAGCAGAAACTGCCGTCCCTGCGACAACTGGCCCTGCGCCTCGGCGTTTCGGTGTCGACGACCAAATATGCCTATGCACTGCTCGAAGACGAGGGCCGAATTTACGCCAAAGCCAGGTTCGGCTATTTCACCCGGTCGATGCCGGTGGCGCCTGTGACAGCCAGCTCCGGCAATCTTCTGGACAGCGTCTTCGCCAGTGCCCGTCAGCCCGGCATGCTGGCGCTGAGCAGCGATGCGCCGGCGATGCTGCTATCGCTTCAAGGCCCGTTGTTGACGATGGAGCGCGAACTGACCCGCCAATACCCGCGCTCGCACGCGCCGCTCTATCAGCCCCTCGGCGAGCCGGAATTGCGCGCAGCTCTGGCCGAACGCTACACCCGTTCCGCACATAGCCATTGGCAGGCCGAGCAGGTGTACATCGGCGCGGACCTGCGTAGCGTCCTGGAGTTATCACTGAGTGCCTTGAATCTCGGCGGCAGCGTGGCGCTGGTGGAATCGCCTTGCTCATGGGCGATACTGCGCCAGTTGCAGGCGGCCAATATCCGCGCCATCGAAATGCCCCTCGGCGATGACGGCCGCTTCGATCTACCCGCATTGAAGGCGTTACTCACGCGCGAACCGGTGCGCCTCGCGGTGCTGTCCTCCACGGTGAATGTTCCCCAAGGCCAGTTGATGCCGGCGCACGATAAACAGCAGATATGTGACTGGCTGGCCGAGCGCGATATCTGGCTGTTCGAAAACGAAACATGGGGCGAGTTGTGTTTCTCCGATTCACCCGCGCGCTATCGCGATTTTGCCGACCCGGACAAGCTGCTGGTGTTCTCGACGTTCGACAAGATTATTGGCGGCGAAGCGCCGTACGGCTATGTGCTGTGTCGCCAGCAGGCCGCGCAATTTCATCGATTGTTTATGCAACGCGGATTTCGCCTCTCGCCAATTCGGCAGAAAGCGATTGCCAGACTTTACAGCTCCAGGCGCATCGATCAGCACCTGACCACCCTGCGAGCACTGTTGCGCAAGCGCATGCAACAGCTACAGGCCTTGCTGGAAGAACACGGTAACGGTCAGTGGCAGGTAGTCGCCCCACAGGGCGGTGCGAGCTTCTGGCTCAAGGCTGTGCGGCCGATCGACATGCAACGGGTGTTCGAGCGCCTGCTGGCCGAGCGGATCGTGGTCGCCCCCGGCGAGATCTTCAGCCAGCAAGGCGCCTGGAAGCAGTACCTGCGCCTGAGTTACACCCTCGACTGGGACAAGGACATCGGCCACGCAGTGGAACGACTGGCGCAGGCGCTCAACGAAGAAAACCGCGCTTAAAGTCCATAGCAATGCCGCGCTTCAGGAAACCGCCCATGCCGCACATCCTCAGCAAACTGCGCGCACGCCTCGCTGATCACCGCGCCGACATCGGCGTAGCGTTTGACGAAGCGCGGCAGATGCTCACCGCCCAGGCCAAGCACATCTTCGGTGACCAGCACCTGGCCGTCGCAGGCCGGTGAAGCGCCAATGCCGATGGTGGGCATTTTCGAGTCCAGCGTAATCTGCCGCGCCACGCCCTCCGCCACACCTTCAAGCAATAGGCTGAAGGCACCCGCGTCTAGATTGGCCCGGGCATCTTCGGCAATCACTGCACCGGTTTCGGCCGTCAGGCCCTGAGCCTTGAAACCGCCCATGACATTGACGAACTGCGGCATCAAGCCGACATGGGCCATGACCGGAATCCCGCGCGCCACGAGAAACTCGACCGTCGGCGCCAAGACCTTGTTGGCTTCCAGTTTGACCGCGTCGCAACCGGTCCGCGCCAATACCTGAGCGCAATTGCGAAAGGCCTGTTCATTGGATTCCTGATAACTGCCAAAGGGCATGTCGGCCACCACACAGGCCAGGCGCGTACTATCGACCACCGCCCGCGTGTGGCCGATGATTTCTTCGAGCTGCATGCTCAGCGTCGAGGCGCGGCCATAACCGACCATGGCCGTGGAATCGCCGACCAGAATAAAGTCGACGATCGGGTCGATCAGCTTGGCGATACTGCTGGAGTACGCCGTCAGCGAGACGATTTTCTGTTGACCTTTCATCGCGACCAGTTGCGGCACGGTCAAGCGTTTGGTGCGGGTATGCAAGCTCATGGCCGACTCTCCGAGGCAGCCGTCCGTGAACGATAAATGTCGCCAGATTGAATGCGTAACGCTTCCATACAGTGCCCAACTCCAAAAGATTCGAGCGCTCGATTATTCGTTTAACGCAGAAACATTCAATGCACAGATTTGCCTGAAAAAGCGACCCAGGTGCGCCCGGCTTCGTTGAAATGCCTGCAGGATCCGGGATGCATACTTTCGCCGTTTACCGCAGGATGCGAAGCTTGCGAAGGATTCAACCGATCGATTTTGATCACGGTTTACAACTCGAAACGGAAGTCACCTTATGCTCGAACGCAACAAAATGGTCCCGGAATTGATGGTGACCAACCTGCAAAACAGCCTGCGGTTCTGGGTGTCTTGCCTGGGATTCAGCATCGCTTATCAGCGCCCCGAAGACGGTTTCGCCTATCTCGACCTGAATGGCGCACAGGTCATGCTCGAACAAGTTGATCCAGATGCCGGCCAATGGTTGACGGCACCGCTGAGCAAGCCGTTCGGACGCGGCATCAACCTGCAGATCGACGTTGCTGAAGTCGCTTCGATCATCCGTCATCTCGGACAGGCCGGTTTTGCGCTTTACCGTGATTGCCAAGATACTTGGTATCGCGCTGACAACATTGAAGTCGGCCAGCGCGAATTCATCGTTCAGGATCCCGATGGGTATCTGGTCAGACTGGTAGAGCGCTTGGGTGAACGGGCAATTTGAGCTTCACCCGGACGTAACGCAACGATTCCCAAACAACACAGGAGCGCCATTCATGGAAGAAATCATTAGCTACCGAACCGCTACCGCCGAAGATGCTCTGGCGATGTGCGAACTGGGCCAATTGCTCAATTCGGTACACCACGCCGCCCGCCCCGATATCTACGCCGCCGCCACCGAAGATTTCGCCCGCGACTTGCCGCACTGGGCCGGGGTATTCGAAAAACCCGGGCAGATTGTCTTCATCGCCAGCGCCGGTGAACGGCCCGTGGCGTTCATTACGGCCACCCTGTCCGCCAGCTCCGGCCCTTTGATGCAGCCGCAGAATGTGGTGCGCATCGGTTCGGTGTGTGTCGCCGAACCGTTCTGGGGCAAAGGCATTGGCCGCGCGCTGATTCAGCGGGTTAAAGACTGGGCCATTGAGCAGAATGCACAGGACTTGCGCCTGACGGTCTGGCCTTTCAACGAGCGCGCGGTGCGCATGTATGCCGAGTTCGGCTTCGAGACCCGTGCCCTGGAGATGGGCGTTCGATTGTGAGGAACGGCCAACTCCGATCATGGAATAACCCCTGCGAAATATCAGCACGGACCCTATCGAATGGTTTGATCCTGCCGACAACATCCCGGTGGACAGCGCAAGGTTGAACGACGCAAGTCCAATCCCTCATTTTTGATTCAAGAGGCTGCACCCATGAGCAATGCCTGGAACGAAGGTTATTTCACCGACGAAGGCTACACCTACAGCTATAGCCGGGAAATCAATCCGGTATTCCAGCGTTACTGCCTGTTGTTGCGCGGCTTTGCCGGCCTGGACAATCCCGACGGTTATCACTGCGAACTCGGTTTTGGTCAGGGTGTGTCGATCAATATCCACGCCACGGCCAACCCGGCAGGCTTCGTCGGTACGGACTTCCACCCGGGTCAGGCAGCCCATGCCATTGAGCTCGCGGCGCTGGGCAACAACGGTGCGCGACTGTATGACGACAGCTTCGAGCAACTGCTGGCGCGCCATGATTTGCCGCAGTTCGACAGCATCAGCCTGCATGGCATCTGGACCTGGGTCAGCCGTGACAACCAGAAGCTGATTGTCGAATTCGCCCGGCGCCACCTCAAACCGGGTGGTCACCTGTACGTCAGCTACAACGCCTTCCCGGGCTGGTCGCCTTCAGCGCCGTTGCGCCAATTGTTCAGCCTGCACGACCGCTTTGCCAGCCACTCGACGCGGCCGGATCAGCGCATCGATGCTGCGTTGCAGTTTTCCGAAGCGCTGCTGGCGGCCAACCCCAAGTACGCCATCGCCGCGCCGAGCCTGGGCGCGCGACTGCAGACCATCAAAGGTCAGGATCGCCAATACGTCGCCCACGAATATTTCAATCGCGACTGGAACTGCATGTATTTCGCCGACATGGTGGATGCGCTGGCCCCGGCCAAGCTCGATTACGTCACCACAGCGGTGCCGCTGGATTCGGTCGATGCACTCAACCTGAGCGCCGAAGGCCTGGCCTTTCTCGACGGTATCGAGCATCCGGTGATGCGCGAGCAGGCGCGTGACTACTTCGTCAACCAGGCTTTCCGTCGCGACCTGTACGTGCGCGGTGCCAACCGACTGAGCGCCACCGAGCGCCGCTCGCGCATGCTCAATACGCGATTTGTCCTGATGCAACCGGCAGAAAACGTAGCGTCCAGCGTCACCGGCCCCGCTGGCGAAGCGTCACTGCAAGCGGAAATTTACCGCCCGCTCCTCAATGCACTCGCGGGTCAGACCTATGAAGCCAGAACGATGCAACAGTTGCTCGATGCGGTGTCGCCAATGGCCTACGACGATCTGGAACAGGCCATCGCCATCCTGGTCGGCATGGGCGCGGTAGCCCCTTGCCAGAGCGAAGCCGCCGAGGCGCTGGTGTACGAACGCTGCGCCGCGTTCAACTTGCAACTGTGCAAGCGCGCGCTGTTCAACGCTGACATTCAGGTGTTGAGCAGTCCGGTCACCGGTGGCGGCGTCACGGTCAGTCGTTTCCAGCAACTGTTCCTGATTGCAATCCGCCAAGGCAAACAGCACCCGGCGGAGTGGGCGCAACTGGTGTGGAGCGTCATCGCCGAACAAAACGAAGTGTTGCTCAAGGACGGCAAACCGCTGACCACTGCCGAAGCCAACATTGCCGCGCTGACCGAACAGGCTCAGGCTTTTGCCGAGCAATCGCTGATCGTGCTGAGTGCTTTGAAAATCGTCTGATCGGCGTGGGTGGTGCGCAACGGGCTGGAAAGCTTAATCAAACGCCCCGTTGAGCACCTCGTAAATCAGGCCGGTGGCCAACGCGACCAGGATCAGATCCGTGCCCACCTGCTGCCATTCGTAGCCATCGTAATGCGGCAGGTGACCGACCAGGCGTCCATCGAGCTTTTTCGCGATACCGGGTGGCAATGCTTTGCCGCGTGCAAGATTCTTTTGAATGCCCGGTGGCAGCGCAGGCCCCGGGCTCCAGTAGTCGCGGTAGCCGCCAACAATCCCGAGCACATTGCCGTGATCGATGCTTGGGCCATGACTCCAGTCACCACCCGAGTTGTTGCCCTTGTTGCCGTTACCTTTCTGGTTACCGTGGCCCTGCACATTCTGCGAATTTCCCTTGCCATTGCCCTGCCCCTGACCTTTTCCGTTACCGGGATCGGCCAGTGCCATCGCCGAACTGAAAACCAGCGCAAGGGACGAAATCGTTGCAATCAACGTGCGTGACTTGATCATGCGGCGCGCCTTCATGGTGGGATGCTCCTGTGTCATCTTGACGTTACACATCAGCTTAGTTTATCCCGGCTGGCCGATCGTCGATTACGCCCAGCCCATCGACACCCGTCCGCAATGCGCATCATCTGGCTGCCGAAGCGCTTCGGCCACTTCTCTATCGAGATTCTTGAGGAGATGGCGCTGGGCGCGTTTATCGAGGCGGCGTTCGCTTCCAAGTGAAACTCCTGCGGCCCTGATCGATACGTCTACGCTCTCTCCATCCCCCCACGCTTGGAGACTTCGTCATGACTCGCCCGCTACTGACCGCCCTCGCCCTTCTTGCCCTGAGTTTCCAGGCTCTTGCCGACGTCGTCCCCTTCCCGCCGACCTTCCACACTCAGGAGATCAAGGTCGAAGGCGCGACAATGCACGTGCGGGTCGGTGGCAAGGGTCCGGCCGTGGTGCTGTTGCATGGTTTCGGTGATACCGGCGACATGTGGGCGCCGCTGGCGGCGGATCTGGCCCGCGACCACACCGTGGTGGTGCCGGATCTGCGCGGCATGGGGTTGTCGTCGATTCCCGAGGGCGGCTATGACAAAAAGACTCAGGCCGGCGACATTCGTCAGGTGTTGAGCGCGCTGAAGATCGAACATTCGGTGGTCATCGGGCATGACATCGGCACCATGGTCGCGTTCGCCTATGCCGCGCGCTATCCCGAACTGACCGAGCGCCTGGTGGTGATGGACGCGCCCGTGCCCGGCATCACCCCGTGGAATGACATCGTTCGTTCGCCGATGCTCTGGCACTTCGACTTCGGCGGTGCGGACATGGAGCGCCTGGTCGCTGGGCGCGAACGCATCTACCTCGACCGTTTCTGGAACGAGTTCGCCGGCACCCCGGCCAAAGTCGATGAAGGCACCCGCCAGCACTACGCCAAGCTCTACGCCCGCCCCGGCGCCATGCGCGCTGCGTTCGCGCAGTTCCGCAGCATTCGTCAGGACGCCCTCGACAACGCCCCCGTCCTGCAGAAACACTTGGGCATGCCGGTGCTGGCCGTGGGCGGTGAAAAGTCCTTCGGCAACAATGAAGCGATCGTCATGCGCAATGCTGCAGACAACGTCACCGAGGTGGTGATTCCGGCGGCGGGACATTGGTTGATGGAAGAAGCCCCGGCGCCGACCATCAAGGCTGTGCGCGACTTCATCGCAATGTGAGGAATGGCATTGCCTTGGACGGAGGCTTACGTCAGGATTCGCCCCTTTTTGAGGGCAAAGTGCAGCCTATCTTGTGGCTCGTCCATTGATGCGTACGTTTACGCCCTTCGCTAACCGACATTCAAACTTGCAGACCGGGTAGAAAACATGAATCGCCAAAAGAAACTCAAGCAGTTGTTCAAGGAAAAGGCCAAAAAGGCCAGCGCCAAACTGGCACCGAAAAAGCCCAAGTACATCAGCAAGGCTGACCGGGCGAAACTGGAAGCTGAAACCGCAGAGCCAGTCGAAACCAGCGAAAGCTGAAATCCCCCTCAGCTTCCCCTTGAATGGCCGGAAACAGACTTTGAGCCTTGCCAGCCCTTCTTTCTTCAGAAGTGCTGGCCGGGTCTACTGATTAATCAGAGACGATCGTTAATCCACGTTATCTCTCGATTCATTGATAGCTGAGATGCTTTTAAATTCTACTTCCGGTCGAGTACTCACATAACCGTAATAGGTTTTGACCGCTTCGGATTTTCCGGGATATGGCTGTTCATGGGCGACGGTTTTCAAGCTCAGGCCCATGCTGCTGTGGAACG
This sequence comes from Pseudomonas sp. CH61, assembly GCF_059429415.1. Lineage (NCBI taxonomy): Bacteria > Pseudomonadati > Pseudomonadota > Gammaproteobacteria > Pseudomonadales > Pseudomonadaceae > Pseudomonas > Pseudomonas sp. CH61. Next base: position 2,891,214 of record NZ_CM182098.1, read on the forward strand.
TTCCGCTGGCCTGAGCAGTCACTCCGCCGCCCTGTACGATGTAGCCGGAAGTGCTGATGATGTTATGTTGAATACACTCGGAGAAAACCTGTTGAACCGGGATGAACCACAAATAGTGGTAATCACCGTTATTGTTGATTGCCACTTTATTATTGAACCAGATGGCAACGTATCCTTGCAGCCAGACGTTCCCGACCCACTGGGTGTTTAGTTCGGTGAAACTCAAGTCAACCTCACCCCAACCGTGGGTGTGGGGAGAAATTGGCACTTTGGTCGACGCACCATAGTTGGAGGCCTTGGACTCGCTCGCGCCCTGCGTAGAAGACAGGGTCATTTCAACGGTACTGCTTGTCTCCGCGCCACCTACAAGTGGAATGCCCGCGTTGGCTTTTACCGTGACGCCGACTTTGAGTTGTTCCGTAACGCTCCAGGTAAAGGTATCCGTCAACCCTTGTTGCAAGCTCACCACATGTTCTATGACCTGACCGCCGTCATTGACAGTGTCGTATTTACCTAACAAAGCGCTGCCACCATCTTTTTGCACAAAACTCGAGTACACCAGATCTTTTGGTGGCGTCACATTGGTTTGATATTGCATGTAGTTCTTGGTGTCTTTGTTACGGGCATATTGTGTGCTTTCAGTAAACCAGCAGGTTGTTCCGTATTGAGCAGTTTTCCAGCGCCCCCATGCGTTAGTGATCGTGTCGATATCATTCATGATAGTTTTCTCCATTATTTTAGGCAGATTCTTCAGCGTACTCGGCTGCCCATCAACGGCAGCCACGATCAGGGTGGTTGAAAAAAACGCCCTATCACTACTAATGTTGATAGTTTTTCAACATATTCATGTGCTACGCGACCTTGTCCCTGAGTCGACTTGCGCCTGTCTGGTTGAAAACTCTGCAACCTCTAGCTAGCCTGACGGTTCGCCCCTGATACCGAATCAAGGATAGATATGGTCGTGGCTAAACATAACGTTGATTTTCGACAAGCATTTGACTACGCGCGAGTTTCATTCGCGGGCACGTTTCAAAGGGAACTAACAAGGAGGATCCTGCTAAAGACAAACTGCAGCCATTACGCAATTTTCTACAAGGCGGCGGTACCTGTATCACTTCCGAAAGTCTATCTCACCGACAACTTTGACTTTTCCTGTCGGGTTATCTACGACCAGGAAAAAATCTGGATGATGGACCCGGTTCTGGATATAGCCAGTGACGTAGAAATACATCACTGGAGCAGCGGGCTGCCCGTGTCCTCGCCGAGCATTGTCACATTGATAAAAACGTCTGCAGCCAAACGCGTGGCAGATGCTTCGACGTTAATTTATCCCATGCGTAACGGCAGCGTGGCGTCATTGACTCTGATTTGGGCGAACACAGACCGACCCGACATTGACTTCAATGAGACCTACGAAACATTGTTCTCGGAATCACGAATGGTCGCCCAAAAAATAAGTCACCTGTCGAAATGCAGCCAATCCGTAGCAAGTAGTCAGCTAAATATTCGTGAAGTACGCATCATGCGCTTGCTCGCTGATGGCCTGACATCCAAGCAGGTGGCCGACACCATCAACGTCACGCGTGCGACCGTATACTTTCACGTCAAACAGTTCACCCGAAAAATGAATTCTTCAACACGTTCAGAAGCCATTATCAAAGCGGCGTTGCTTAGAATGATATAAGGCAGATTATTTGCCGGATAATCCCCCCACTCATCAGGCCGAGCTCCTGGACCGAGTGGCCCCACAAATCCTCCTCGAATTGGATCTTTCCTTAACCTCTTGCCGCCCTAAACTGGTCGCATTCCCCAGTTCGACCAGGAACGCAAACCATGCCTGTAGGCGACTTCGACTGCCAACCCGCTCTGTACGCAAGCACGCTGAAGCTGCGGGCATTGGCTGCCAGTGACTTTGAAGCGCTGTTCCTGGCCGCCAGTGATCCACTCATCTGGGCCGGCCACCCCGCCAGCGATCGCTATGAACGGCAAGTGTTTGAAGCGTACTTCGCCGCTCGGCTCGCCAGCCAGAAAGCACTTGCCGTCATCGATATCGAGTCGGGGCAGATCGTCGGTATGTCGAGCTACTACACGCCGCCCGATCAACCCGAGAGTATCGCCATCGGCTACACCTTTCTGGTACGGGAAAAATGGGGTGGCGCTGCCAATCGTGAGTTGAAGCGATTGATGCTGGAACATGCATTCAAGGTCTACGACACCGTCTATTTCCACATCGGCCCCGCCAACCTTCGTTCGCAAAAAGCGCTGTTGAAAATCGGCGCCGGGCACTTGTATGACGCCGAGCTAAACCTCTCAGGTGCACCTGCCCTGTGCAAGTGCTACAGGTTATCCAGGGCAAAGTGGCTGGCATCCACTGCTGAACATTAGTGCCGTACCCGAAGGCGCAAAAGCATTCCGTGCACGTACCCTGCCCCCAAGGGGATCGCCAGTAACACCAGCGAGATCGAAAGCCAGTCAAAGAGGCTTGGATACTGGCCGAAGATCGCCATCGAGCTGAAGATCCCGAACACAGGAATCAACAGCGACAACGGTGCCACTCGCGATATCGGGTATTCGCGCAACAGCAAGTTCCATCCCCAATAACTGAAGTGCGTCGCGGCATAGACCTGAAACGCCAGCGAAAACACGGTTATCGCGTTGAGCTGCGACGGCAGTGCAGTGAACGGTGCGGTGCCATGCAGCAGCCACGTCAGCAGCATGAGCGGGATGGGAGGAAACAGGCTCGCCCACACCACAAACGCGAAAATCTCACGCACCTTCGAGACCTTGATCACGACGTTGCCAATGCTCCACGCCAGGGCGCTGCCAATGACCAGTGCCAAACCCGCCACCGATGCGTCGCCGGGGCGGCTCATTACGATGCCCATCAGGCCCGCGGCGGCCAACAAAGTGCCAAGCCATTGCAGCCGTCCCAGACGTTCGCCGAAAAAAACCACGCCCCAACCCAAGGTAAAAAACGCACTGAACTGGATCAGCAGCGATGCCGTTCCGGGGTGCACGCCCCAAGCGATACCGAGGTTGATCAACGCCCACATCGCCACGCCGAAAATCAGTCCGTAAGCAGCCAGCCAGTGGAACGCCACACGTGGACGTTCGACGAAAAACACCCAGGGCAATGCGGCCAACGTGAAACGCAGTGCGGTCAGCAGCAGCGGGTCGATAGCGGCCAGTCCGAGTTTGGTCACGGGGAAGTTCAATCCCCAGACAGCCGTCACCAGAACGGCGAGTACAAGATGTTTCTTTTGCATGGTCAATCTTTCCCGGCGCCGAGCGGAAGTACTCGGGCGCGGAGAAATATGCCGGCAATCGGCTTGGCCTGCTTTCAGTCACAGGCCAACTTTCATTAGAATCGGGCCATGCGAGAAATCTCCAGCCATCCCTATCAGAACACCCCGCGCGACGCCGTCGTGACCGCCATTGATTACGCGGACGGCACGCTGTTCCCGCTGCACGATCACCAGCGCGGCCAATTTGCCTACGCGGCCAGCGGCGTCATCACCGTGTTTACCGATGACGGCAACTGGGTCGTACCGCCGCAGCGCGGCATCTGGGTTCCCGCGCGATTGCGCCACTCCATGCAAATGCGCGGGCCTGTCACGCTGCACAACACCTATATCCGCCAACAAGCGGCGCAGCGCCTCGGACTGCCGGGGCAATGTCAGGTGCTGGAGGTGTCGCCGTTGTTGCGCCATTTGCTGTTGAAAGCCATCGATGTCCCCGCGCGCTATTCCACTCAAGGGCATGACGGCCATTTGATGGGCTTGCTGCTGCATGAAATCGCCAGCATGCCCGTGCTTTCGCTCAATGCGCCGTTACCGGCAGAACCTAGACTGGCAATGGTGTGCCGCGCGTTTCTGCAGCAGCCTTCGCTGGAGGTCGGTATCGACGACATGGCGCAACGGGCGGGCATGAGCCGACGCACCTTCACCCGACACTTTCGGCTGCACACCGGGATCAGCTATATCGAATGGCGGCAGCAAGCCTGTCTGCTGGCGGCGATTGTCATGCTCGGCAAAGGTCAGTCGGTCACACAGGTCGCCATGGACTTGGGCTACAGCAGCTCCAGTGCGTTTGCGACGGTGTTCAAGCAAGTGTTGGGGGAAGTGCCGAGTCGCTACTTTTAGCGGCGTCCGTTTTACACGTCAGCCACGCGCCCCAGAACAGACTGCTGAAAAACCGCGTCGCCTCGCCAAATCCGGCCTCATGCAACAGCGCCTGAACCGCCGCCTCGGAATGCGGCGGATCGGCGCCTTGCAGAATCTTGCCCAGCTTGGCTTGCACCTCCTCTGCGCTCGCACCCTGCTGGCGCCAACGCTGCCCCCACGCCTGGAGCAATAATGGTTGGCTGGCGTAGGCGTAATGATTGCCCGCGACAATCAGCGGCGCGCCCGGCTTGAGACGTGCCTGAATCGTTTGCAGGATCTGGCGCTTGGGATCGTCACCGTTCAGATGATGGAGCACGCCGATCAACGTCGCCGCGTCGAATTGTGCATCGCCCGGCAAGTCCTCGACATGCCCGAGATGAACCTGCGTCCGATGCAGCAAGTCGTTGGCCTCCAAATGCTGCACGGCGGCTTCAAGCATCGGTGCGGAAGGATCGACCGCGATGAAACGCCACTGCGGTTCCAGCGCCGCCATCGCAATGATTTCCTGTGCCGTACCGCCCGCGCCGACCACCAGTATGTTCGCCGGGCGCGAACCGAGACTGGCGGCCAACATGCAGGCCGCCAGATCGTGACAGGCGTCGTAGCCGGCCAAGGCGATGCGGCTTTGCCGGGCGTACTCGCTGGCGCGCGAGGTGTCGAATTTTTCTGCTGATGTTGGGTTCACGACGAGACTCCTTTCTGTTTCAGAAGAAACTACGCCGAGACATCAGATAAGAAAAATTCATTAATTTTATGCCCTGCATTCCTTGCGGGAATGAGGGCGTGTGAACCGTGTGTTGTTAATGCTGGGCGAGCAACGCCTGCAGCCCATTGTGACCCTCAACGATCAGGCTTTGAATCAGTGCCTGATAGTGCTCAGCGGTATTCAGCTCTTGAGGATCGAAACTTGCCGACCAACTGATGAGCGTTTTGTTCTGCCCCGTCAAAGCGACCAACTTCACGCTGGCCACGTAGTTATCCAGCGGTAAAGGTGCCTCTTCAAAGCGGTAGGACAGCGATAGTGCTGAGTCATCAAGCGCCAACAAGCGTTCTCTGACAACCGCGCCATCGGTCAGCGTGAGGGTGCGAATACAACCCACCCTCTGCGCTGCGCCGCCTTCGATCTGGCTGCTCACGATCGAAGGATGCCAGTTCTGAATCTGGCCAAACTGCTTCAACACGTTCCAGACCTGTTGTGCATCGCCGTCCACGACAGCGTCAAACTCAACCATCGGCATGACATAAATCCTCTTGTGTTGATCCCCGGCAGCGAACTGCCGGGAGCGGTCGGTATTCAGACCTCGAACTGGTGATAAACCTTGGCAATGACCTTCCAGACACCGTCGATTTTGATCAGGGTCAGGTAGTCGTTGTAGTCGGCACCAATGGCATCCGTTTCCATGTCCACACGCACCACCGCAGTGGTCGGGGTGATCGCCAGCACGTCGAGTCGCGTGCTGATTTCGGGGGCTGCGCCGTTCTTCTCGACAAAGTCGAACAGGTTCTTGATCGGGCCGCCGAGCAGTTCGCCGTTGGTGAAACCGTACATCACTGCCTCTTTATGGAAGGCTTGAGCGACGCCTTGCGCGCTGCCAATGCGCAGGCCTTCGACGTATTGATTGGCGGTCGCGATGACAGCGTTGTATTCAGCCGTCGGCACGGCTTTGATGTTCTGGGACATGGTTGTTTCCTATCGTTGGGGGTGAGTGACAAGGGCTGCCGGGAGCCAGGATTGACACCCGGCAGCAGGAACAGCCGACGGTTACCAGTCCTGGCGCGTCGGCGAAATGATCAGATCGTTGACGGTGACGTTTTCCGGTTGGTTGAGCGCGTAGATCACGGCACGAGCGATATCGTCCGCTGCGATGGCGATGCGGTTCAGTTCCTGGGCGGCCTTGCGCCCTTCTGGGTCACTGACCTTGTCCGCCCAACCGGTATTGATAACGCCGGGGCTGACCGTGTTGACGCGGATGCCGTGCTGCACGCCCAGCTCCTTGCGCATGGACTCGGTCATGGCCTGCACGAAGAATTTGGTGGCGCTGTAAACACCCGCCGCCGGCCCGACCTGATGACCGGCCACCGAGTCCATGTTGAGGATCTGCCCGGACTTCTGCTCGAGCATCATTGGCAGCACGGCTGCTGTGGCATTGAGATAGCCCTTGATGTTGACGTCGATCATCTGGTCCCAATCCGCCACGGCCAGATCGACCCAGTTGGAGAACAGCATCAGCCCGGCGTTATTCACCAGAATGTCGACAGCGCCATAGGTGTCCTGAGCGAATCTGGCGAGCGCCCGGGTTTGATCCGGCCGGGTCACATCAGTGGTAAATGCACACACGTCATGACCGGCATCACGCAACTCGGCGACGAACGTATTCAGACCGTGTTCATCCAGCGCGGCGGCAACGACGCGAACGCCGTGTGCTGCCAGCGCACGTGTGGTTGCCGCCCCGATGCCGGAAGATGCGCCGGTGACGATGGCGACTTTGTTGTGCAGATAGTTCATGTTCCGTTCCTCTTTACAGTGAATGCGATTGCGTCCGGGCAGTCATTCAGGCGTTGGCGGTTGGCCAATCGATGTAGCCTTTGGCGCCTCCGCCGTAGTAACTCTCACGCGGCGCAATGGTCAGTTCGAGACCGCGCCGCAGACGCGCCACCAGGTCGGGGTTGGCAATAAACAAGCGTCCAAACGCCACCGCGTCGATACGCCCCTGCGCCCGACGCTCAAGCGCCATCGCCAGGTCATAGTTGTTGTTGCCAATGAACGCGCCTTCGAACTGCGCACTCAGCGCGTCCAGGTCCACGCCCGCGGGCACGGTTCGAGATGTGGCGGTGGCGCCTTCGACGAAATGCAGGTACGCCAGATTGAATTGATTGAGTTGCTGGATCAGGTACCCGTATGTCGCCATGACGTTGCTGTCGGGCGGCGTATTGCCGGCATCGGGGGTTACGGGCGACAGTCGGATACCGACGCGGTCGCTGCCCCAGATGGACACCACCGCTTCGGTGACCTCCAGCGTCAGCCGCGCACGGTTTTCGATGGAGCCGCCGTACTGATCGGTGCGCTGATTGGTCGAATCGCGCAAAAACTGGTCGAGCAGATAACTGTTGGCGGAATGCACTTCCACGCCATCGAAACCGGCGCGCTTGGCATTCTCGGCGGCAAGCGTGTACTGCTCGATGATTCCCGGAATTTCCGAGGTCTCAAGCACACGCGGCATCGACACTTCGACAAAACCTTTCTCGGTGTACGTGCTGCCCTCAGCCTTGATCGCCGAAGGCGCGACCGGTGCCTGGCCATTGGGCTGCAACTCGACACTGGAAAAACGCCCGACATGCCACAACTGGCTGACGATTTTTCCGCCCGCGGCGTGTACGGCATCGGTGACTTTCTTCCACCCGGCGACCTGCTCTTGCGACCAGATTCCCGGGGTCATCGCATAGCCGCGTCCCTGAGCGGAAATGTTCGTCGCTTCGGCGATGATCAAGCCTGCACTGGCGCGCTGGGCGTAATAGGTCGCGTGCATTTCATTTGGCACGCCATCTTCGGCCATCCGGCTGCGGGTCACCGGCGCCATGACAATCCGGTTGGCTAACTGCAGCGCGCCCATGGCCATGGGCGAAAAAAGGTCGGTATCAACAGCGTTATCAATCATAAGAACTCCAAATCAATAGACCGGTCGTCTAGTAAAAAGACCCAAAAAAACGCCCCTGTGCCAGCGGGCGTGCACGCGTTAAAAGTGCGATTGCAAAGCGAATGTCCGCGAAAAACTCACACTTCGGCTGCGGTACGAGCACGTGAGGGTTCAAGCACAGCCCTTTCCCACTTGGCAATCACCAGCGGTGCGATGGCATTGCCCAATACATTCAGCGTGGTCGTGCCGCTGTCGATGATCCTGAAAATACCCGCGATCAATGCCACACCCTCCAAGGGCAAACCGGCCGAAGCCAACGTTGCGGAGAGGATGATGATGGCAAACCCGGGCACACCCGCCGCGCCTTTCGAGGTCAGCACCATCGTCACTACCAGCAGGATCTGCTGCGACAGCGACAGGTCGATGCCATAGAGTTGCGCCACGAAAATCGTCGCCACGCCGAGGAAAATCGAGGCACCGTCCAGATTGAAGGCATACCCGACCGGTACCACGAAACTGACAATCCGACGCGGTACACCGTAGCTCTCCAACCGAGTCATCAACTGCGGCATGACGGCGGCGGATGCGGCACTTGAGAACGCCAGAATCAATTCACTGCGGAAGTAGCGGATCAATTTGAAAATGTTCTCGCCAATCAAGTAGCAAATGCCACCGAGTATCACCAAGGCAAAAACAATCAGCGCCAGGTAAACCACACCAATCAACTTGAGCAGCGGCAACAAAGAGGCAAACCCAAACGTCGCGACCGTTGCGCCAATCATGCCGAAGACCCCAATCGGCGCGTAGGCCATGACCATTGAGACCACTTTGAACATCGCGTCGGAAATGCTCTGAACCAGCGCAATGGCCGGTGCACTTTTCTCTCTCGGCAGCGCATTCAGGGCGAGGCCGAACAGCACGGCAAAGAACAGCACCGAGAGCAATTTCGCTTCCGACATCGCCAGCAGAACATTGTCCGGCACGATGTTCTGCAGGATCACCAGTGCGCCTTTTGATGGCTCCATGTTGATCGACGCCGTGCCGTGGGACAGGCCGGAAATATCGGTGCCGGTACCCGGCTCGAAGATATTTGCGAAACACAGGCCGACCACAATCGCCAGCGCGGTTATCGCAAAGAAATACCCCAGCGACTTGATGCCCATGCGGCCAAACGACTTGTTATCGCCACCGCCGGCAATGCCCAGGATCATGCAACAGAACACAATCGGTACCACCACCATCTTCATCATCTTGATAAAGATGTCGCCCAGAGGCTTCAGGATCTCCGCACTAACCCACGTTTGATACTGCGGATGGGTATTGAAATACCAACCGACGAGCACGCCAAGCAACAGCCCGGCAACGATTTGCCACACCAAGGGAATACGTTTCATGTCTAGCCTTTTTGTTGGAATGAAAGGTCTGCGTTTTGGGCAGTTGCTAGAGTCATGAGCTTCCAGCTCACTTGAGACCGAATGGCACAACCGGGTTGTGCCATGACGTTTGTCACTTGGCGAAGAGCTGGCTCATATCCTTGAAAGCCTTGAATTCCAGAGCGTTGCCGCATGGATCAAAGAGAAACATGGTGGCTTGCTCGCCAACCTGCCCCTGAAAGCGAATATACGGTTCGATCACAAACTCGGTGCCAAAGGACTTCAGCCGTTCGGCCAAGGCTTCCCACTGTTGCCAGCCCAGAATGATGCCGAAGTGCGGAACCGGTACGTCGTGACCGTCGACCGGGTTGCTGTGAACACTTTCCTGGGACGCGGTTTTCGGGTGTTCGTGAATGACCAGTTGGTGGCCATAAAAATCGAAGTCGACCCACTGAGTACTGGAGCGCCCTTCTTCAAGACCAAAGACTTCACCGTAAAAGGTGCGCGCTGCAGCCAGATCGTAAACGGGGATAGCGAGGTGGAAAGGCGAGAGGCTCATCAGAACTCCGATCATATTGTTGTGGGTTGGCGAACATTCCTGCCGTCATCGGCGCCTTGGGTTCAGCCGCTGCCGGGGAATGGGAAACATCCTAGGACGGAAAACCAAACATAAAAATCAATATATATTTCTTAGAAACACAATTAATATTTGTGAATGATCAAAGAACTGAAGACACTTATCGCCGTCGCGCGCGAAGGTACTTTCGCTGCAGCAGGCAACAAAATCGGCCTCACGCAGGCCGCCGTCAGCGCACAGATCCAGCGCCTGGAAGCTGAACTCGGCTTCGAGCTTTTCGACAGAAAAGGGCGCTCGGCACACCTCAACAAAATGGGCCAGCAGATCCTCCTGCAGGCGCAAGAACTGCTCAGGCTCTACGACAGCCTCGGCTCGACGACGGTGGGATTGCCGCCCAGCGTGCTGGTCAACATTGGCGCGATTGCCTCGGTGCAGCGCTCTTACTTGCCTGACGCGCTGGCAAAGTTTCACCAGCACTGCCCGCAGTGCCGATCCCGGGTAGTGCCAGGTTTGTCGATGGAACTGGTCAACCTTGTGGATGCTGGCGAGATCGACATGGCCGTGATCATCCGCCCACCCTTTTCACTGCAAAGCGACCTGCGCTGGACAACGCTGGCACTGGAGCCTTACCGATTGATCGTGCCCCGTGACGTGCCGGGCGATGACTGGTCCCAGTTGCTGTGCAGCCAGCCGTTCATTCGATATGACCGATCTTCCTTTGGCGGCAGGCAGGTCGACCGCTTTTTGCGGCAGATGCATTTCACACTGCGTGAGGTCTGCGAACTGGATGAGCTGGAAGCAATTATCAAACTGGTCGAAAACGGTGTCGGGGTGGCGTTGGTGCCGCAGACGGCGCCCGATTTTGCATGGCCCGACGGTGTAAGGGTACTCGACCTCGGCCAGCACACCTTCCATCGAGATATAGGTTTGGTGCACCGATCTCGCCAGACCTTCACCGAACCTGTGCGGATGTTGGCCGAGCTGATCAGTGCTCAGGTGAGTCCCGGCGCTATCCCCGATGCGTTCAAAAAGAACAACCATTAACCGCATCAATAACAACCATTGATTCAATGAAGTTCTCTTATCAGGCTCGCGGCGTAAGATCGGCTCCAGACCTAACCACTACCCCACGGAGCACACACTCATGAAACGCCAAGCCCTTTTCAGCATCGCTTTCTCATTGTTCGCACTGAATGCTGTTGCCGCTCCCGCGACTCAGACCGATCCGCTGTTCAGCGACGCGGTAGCCGCCGCCACCCAGACTGATCCGCTGTTCAGTGATGCCGTAGCCGCCGCAACCGAGACCGATCCGCTGTTCAGCGATGCAGTCGCCGAAGGCGGTTCAGACCGTCTGCTCGAACGCCGCGCCGTCTGAATGCAGCGCTTCAGCGCAGTCACCGAAGAAAGGCCCGACCTCACCCGTCGGGCTTTTTTCGTTTGGCAGCGCTGCGCACCTGCCCTGCTCTGCCGGAAAGTTTTCCTCCTCGATCGGCTCGATCACCTAACCTCATAGACTGTGTGATCCATTCGAGCCGCCTCACCCATGCGCAACACATTGAAGTCGTTGTTTTTTGTCGTGTTCATGCTGCTTGTTGGCGGTAGCCCGACGCTATTGGCTGCCGACTTGCCGGCGCCGGTAACCACCGCCGCCGCGCCGTTGCCGGTGATTTCGCAAAGCGATCTGCAGGCGCTGCAACAACGCCTCGACGGGCTCAAGCAACAGATTTCCGCCGCGAACAACTACAACCAGCTCGAAGGCCCGCAGGATCGGGTGCAGGCATTCATTCTGGATGTCGATCGGTTGTCGGCGGCGTTGTTGCCGCAGCAGGCGCAACTGGCCGTGCAGCTAGGGGTGCTGGGGGCCGCGCCGGACGCTGATCTGGCGGCGGAGCAGGCAGACATCGTCGCGCAACGGGCATCGCTGGCCGAGCAGAAGAGCAAGGTCGACGGCACGCTGAAGAGCCTGGCGGCGTTGAAGCAGAGCGCGGCGGATCTGATTACGCAGATCGCCGGCATCCGTCGCACACTGCTGGAAAGTGAGCTGACGCTGGGCACTGACAGCGTGCTGAGCCCGAGTTTCTGGTCGCCGCTGGTGAGTCCGACCGAGGATGATCGTCAGCGTCTGCGCTTTTTCGTCGCCCAGGTGCGCGACACCTGGGCCACCGTGTGGGCGCCGGGAGAGCGGTTCTACACCAGTGTGTTGGTGTTAGTGGCGCTGATCATCTGGACATTTGGACGCCGGTTGGCCGAACGCGGTCTGACCTGGGTGTGCATTCACCGCGTGCCCGAGGGACGTCTGCGCCGCAGTGCGCTGGCGTTCGCCTCGGCGCTGGCGACCATCGCCACCACCGGCATTGCCTTGCAGTTGCTCTTCTACGCCTGCACCCGCCATCAACCCTTGCCACCCGTGCTGGAAACCTTCTCCGAAGAGTTCGAGAAGGTGGTGTATGCCTGCGTGCTGCTCACCGGGTTGAGCCGCGCGCTGCTGTCGACCGAACATCCCTCGTGGCGCCTGCCGGCAATTGCCGATCAGGTGGCGCTGGCGCTCAGGCCCTACCCGCGCATCTTGTCCTGCACGTTATTGGTGCTGGTGACGCTGGTGCAGGTCAGCAATGCCACCGGCATGAGCAGCCAGATCGTGATCGCCGGGCGCGGGGTCATTTCCATCGTTGTGCTGGCGATCGTGACGGTCCTGCTGTTGCGCGTCGGCAAGGTGCGCAAGGCCTTGGTCGCAGCCAATGATGCTGCGGCGGCGAACAGCACGTTCGCCGGGGTGATCTACACCCTCGCCAGTGTCTCGATGCTTGTCTCGGCGATTGCCCTGCTCGCCGGCTACGTATCACTGGCGCGGTTCATCAGTTATGAGCTGGTGTGGGCGTACATTGTCCTGTCAGGTTTTTACCTGCTGATCCAGTTGATCAAGGACGTCTGCGAGCACGTTTTTTCACCCAGACATGCGAGCGGCAAGGCGCTCAAACAGCTACTGGGTATCGGTGACCGGCGACTCGATCAGATCTCGATTCTGCTGTCCGGTTTCAGCCGTGCAGCGTTGTTGCTGCTGGCGGTCATCGCCCTGTTTGTCGGCGGCATCGGCACCACGCTCGGGCAACTGGCGAGCAACATCATGGCGATCCTCGGCGGCGCCGGACTGCGCAAGCTGAACATCGTCCCCGGCCATCTGCTCAATGCCGTACTGGCGCTGATGATCGGCATCTGGCTGATCCGCGCCCTGCGTCGTTGGCTCGACAACGAGTTCCTGCCCAAGACCGACATGGACCCGGGCATGTGTGCCTCGCTGAGCACGCTGTTTTCCAACATCGGGTACGCCTTCGTGATCCTGCTGACGCTGTCGTCGCTGGGCGTGCAGTGGACCAATCTGGCGTGGATCGTCAGTGCGTTGTCGGTGGGCATCGGTTTCGGTCTGCAGGAGATCGTGAAGAACTTCGTCTCCGGCCTGATTCTGCTGACTGAACGCCCGGTGAAGGTCGGCGATTTGATCAGCATCAGTGGCGTTGAAGGCGATATCCGTCGCATCAATGTGCGCGCCACGGAAATCCAGCTCAGTGACCGCTCGATCGTCATCGTGCCGAACTCGCAACTGATCTCGCAGAACCTGCGCAACGTCACCCTGGGCGGCAGCGCGCAAGGCGTGGCGGGACTGGAGCTGGTGTTCCCGCTGGACATCGATCCTGAAGAGGTCAAAGAGCTGTTGCTCAACACCTACCGGGAGAACGAAACGATCCTTGATAAACCGGCACCGTTCGTGCGCTTCAGCAAATTGTCGCCGGACGGGATTACCTTGTCGGTGACCGGTTATGTGGGCAGCCCGAGGATTGTCGGGGTGACCAAAAGTGATTTGTTGTTTGAAATTCTCAAGCGGCTGGGGGCGGCAGAGATTGCGTTGGCGAAACCACCGGCGAGTGGGTAATGAATCGGTAAGGCCCTGGCATGGAATATTTTCGCTGTCTGAAAAATCGCTTTCGCGAGCAGGCTCGCTCCCACATTTTTTGCGCGGTGAAGGGTTATTCCCGAAGCGCCTAAATGCCTGCTTTTTAGGTCTTTATTGGCGGTCAGACAGCAACCTTATACTCGAGCGGTTTACTCATCGTTCAATAAGGATGTTCCATGCCTCAACGTCTTTTACTGGCGGCCTTGTTCTTGGCCGTCGCCGGTTGTGCCAATCCTCCTCCTGCGTCCGTTCACACCCATGATCCTGCCAGTTCGACCTTGCAAGGCGATGCCTCGCGGCCGGCGCAGGCGCAGTGGATTCGCACCGAGTTGTACTTCTCCGTGGGGTCGATTGATGGCAAGGAAGGCGCGGTCAGCCCGACGCGCTGGCGTGAGTTTCTTGATCAGGAGGTTACGTCGCGGTTTCCTGATGGCTTCAGTGTGCTTGATGCTTATGGGCAGTGGCGGGATAAAGGCGCAAAAGAGCCTGAACGCTTGAGCACCAAGGTGATTGTGATCCTGCATGAGAACAGTGCGAAGAATGCGGGCAACATCGAAGCGATTCGTTTGGCTTACAAGCGTATTACGGGGGATTTGTCGGTGCTGCGGTTGTCGCAGCCGGCGGAGGTGTCGTTCTAGAATCAGAAGCCCCTCACCCTAACCCTCTCCCAGAGGGAGAGGGAACTGATTGGGGGATATTGGAGAAGTACGCCGACCTGAACTTGCTTCACCGAATCCATAATCGATTCGGTCTTTCAGGTCGATGTATCCCCCAAGACACCTCGGTCGGCCCCCTCTCCCTCCGGGAGAGGGCTGGGGTGAGGGTTCGCTTTTAAACGGCTCAACCCGGCCAAAAGCACAGCCCCCACCAACAACACCGCAATCCCCAAAAACGCCCCAAACCCCACCACCGTCACGCTGGAATACAGCATGTACAGGCACAACCCGAAAAACAGCAGCGGCAACAGCGGATACAACGGCACCTTCACCGGCCGCGACACCTCGGGAAAACGCCACCGCAGAATAATCAGCGCCACGCTGCTCAAACTCAGAAACAGCCAATAGACCGGTGTCAGGTACTCGACCATTGTGTTGAAACCGCTCTGGGTAAAACTGCCGAACAGCACCAGCAACAACGCCACCGCACCTTCCGCCAGCAACGCTTTGCGCGGCACACCATGCCGGTCATCCCATTCGCCGAATCTGCGCAGCTGAGGTATATCGCGCGCGGCGGCGTAGGTGGTGCGCGCGCCGACCAGAAGGGTCGAGTTGATGGTCGCAATCGCGGCGATGCCGACCATCAGCAAAATCAGCATCACACCCGGCGCACCGAATGCGCGGTTCAACAACTCAACCGCCGGCGCATTGCTGGCCGCTAATCCAGCGAACCCCAAGCCCTGAACGAACGCCCAATTGAGCGCCAGATAGATCACCATCAACACGCTCAGCGCACCGAGCATGGCGATGAAAATCCCCCGCCGGCCATCACGCACTTCTGCCGATAATGTCGCCGCATCGCTCCAGCCGCCGAACGCCAGAAAGACGAAAATCATCGCCGCCGAAAATCCGGCCATACCGGTGTTTTCCGCGACGGGCGCAAGACTCGGCGCAGGCGCTTCGATACCTTGGCAGGCCAAAAAAACGCCGGCACTGGCGATGCTCAAAAAACCCAGCGCCAGCAACCCTACCAACAAGGTCTGGGTGAGAAAACCAATGTGCTTGCCGGTGAGATTAAGCAACACCAACGCGGCAATCACCGCCCCGGCAAACAACCCCGAGCCGTACTGCCCCAGCGGCACCACCGCATTGAGGTAATCGGCAAACATGAACGCCGACAACGCTATCCAGCCGGTGTGCATCACCGAAAACCGCGACCAGGCGAACAGGAATCCCATGCGCTCGCCATACGCCGTGCGCAGAAAGTGATAGTCGCCGCCCGGGTGCGGAAACGCCGTGGCCATCTCGGCAAAACACAGCGCGCCGATCATTGATGCGACGCCACCCAGCACCCACACCAGGTAGAAATATTCCGGCCCGACGTTGAGGGCGACGGTCGGCGCGGTTTTCAGGATGTCGGTGGTGATCACCATACCCAGCGTGATCAGCAACGCTTGAAACACCGGTAGATGCCGCCCCGGCCCCGCGTCAGAAACCATAGGTAGCGCGGGCGTAGTAGTAGGCGCCGTTGGTGCCGATTGGCGAGAGCACGTCGTACGGCAGGTTGCCGCCGTAGTTGATCGCCGAGCCAGAACGTTCCGGGTAGTTGTCGGTGAGGTTGTTGCCGCCCACGGCAATGTTGAATTTCGGAGTGAATTTGTAGGCCACCTCGGCGTCCAGTTGCCACACCGCGCCGTAGGTTTGCTCTGGTTGCGAGTCGCCGAAATCGAACACCCGGGTGGTCTCGCCCTGGCGCGTCAACCGCCCAAGCAAGCCCCAGTGTTCACTGGCCCAGTTGGCGGAAAAGATGAAGCGATCCTTCGGCGCCGCGTCGGTCAGGGTGTTGGTTTCCTCGACACCAACGAGGGCGTCATTACCAATGCCCAGCGCCGTCAGTTGCGACGGTGTGCCTTTGGTGCTGGTGACTTTGGTGTGGTTGTAGGTGTACGCGGTGGTCAGGCCCAGTTGCCCTTCGTAGAACGGCTGGTGGTAGTTGAGCACCAGTTCGGCGCCGTCGGTGTTGGTGTCGGCGGCGTTGGTGAAGAAATTGACGTCGTGCACGCCAGCAACGCCGAAGTTGTCATTGATGTAGTTTTCCAGAGCATCGCTGCCAATGCGTTGCGACAGGGTGATGCGGTCTTTGACGTCGATGCGGAACACGTCCAGGGAGGCATCGAAGCGTTCGTTCAACTGAAAGGTCAGGCCGAGGCTGAAGTTCTTCGAGGTTTCCGGATCGAGCTTCTCGGCGCCGAGTGCACGGGCGATCGGATCGTTGACCGAGAGCACGCGGATGTCAGTCAGCGTACCGCCATCGCCGAAGTTGCTGGTGGTGTTCTGGAAGCCGCTTTGGGCCAGAGACGGCGCGCGGAAGTTGTTCGAGACCGCACCGCGCAAGGCCCATTGCTCAGTGAGTTTGTAGCGACCGCTGAGTTTGCCGGTGAGTTTGCTGCCGGCATCGTCGTAATGCTCCCAGCGGGTGGCGGCGTCGACGAAGAAGCGGTCGGTGAGATCGCCGGACAACTCGGCGTAAGTACCGAACACGTTGCGATCCAGATCCGACTCTTCGCTCGGGCGCAGGCCATTGGCGCCGTCGGCTCCGGAGCCGATGTAGGAGGCCTCGTCACCGGCATAGGTCAGGTAGTTTTCATAGCGGTATTCGCCGCCAACCGCCAATACAAAGGAGCGCTCGCCGAGACGCAGTTCGCGGCTGAAATCGAGGTTGCTGGTGGTCTGGCGCAGCTCGTAATCGCCGGTGTCAAACTTCGTCGGCGAGTCTTCGCCGAGGCTGACGTTAAGCGTGCGCCGGGTCGATCCATCGAAGCGGTTGCGACCGTGGGTGACGCTGCTGTCGAAGTCCCACTCGTCACCGATCAGGCCCTTGAAACCGGCGGTGGCGGAGACGTCTTTATTGTCGCCGAGCGATTGCGGCAAGTAGCCGTTGGGGTAGAACTGCGGCTGTTCGTACGGGTAGCGATAGAACTCGGCGCCGGTGGTGTGACGCTGGTTATAGGTACCGAAGCTGTAGGCCTTGCCGCCGGCCAGCGGCAGTTCACTGTTGAACCAGAGGTTGACGTCGCGCGCGACGCCGTCGCCCATTACATAGTTGCGCTGGCCGGGGGTATCGGCAAAACCGTCGAAACCGGCGCGGTTGGTCGGGTTGCGATCCTTGTATTCGGTGCCGCCACGGATAAACCCGCCCTCCTCACCCAAACGCGTGCCGATCTTCGCGGTGGTCACGCTGTTCTGGCCGTCGGTGGTGGTCTTGCCGATGGCGTCCTGATGGGTGTGATAAGCGCCATAACTGGTCGACACTTCGCCGCCCTCGGGCGCGTCGTCGAGGATGATGTTGATCACCCCGGCAATCGCGTCTGAACCGTACTGCGCACCGGCGCCGTCACGCAGCACTTCAATGCGTTTGATCGCGCTGAGCGGGATCGAGTTGAAGTCCACCGGTGCGGTACCGCGACCAATCTTCGAGGAATCGTTGACCACCGCTGATGTATGGCGACGCTTGCCGTTGACCAGCACCAGCACCTGATCCGGGCTCATGCCACGCAGTTGCGCGGCGCGCACATGGTCGGCGCCACCGGAGTTGGATTGGCGCGGCAGGCTGAAGGACGGCAACAGCGTCTGCAACGCCGCGCCCAATTCACCATCAGCGGCGCCGGCGGATTTGAGGTCTTCGGCAGTGAGCACGTCGACCGGCACCGGCGAATCCAGCACGGTGCGCGAAGTACCCCGGGTGCCGGTGACCAGCACGGTACCGAGGCGGGATTCGCTGTCGGCGCTTGCCGAAGTTTCTTCGGCATTGGCCGGAAGTTGCCAGATGGCGCACGCGACAGCGGCCGCCAGTAATGAACGGGAACGGTAATGCATGTAACAGCTCCTTGAATCGCAGTTAATACCCGGCCGTTACCGACAATAAAGTTCGGCAAGCAATGCGCGGCAATGTCTGCTGTAGTTTTGGATTTCCGGAAGGCAGTGAAGGCTTTTTTACGGTGAGTTGCAGTTTCCCCAGCGTGAGATGTTTCCCCTTGAAGCCAGATGCTAGACGAGCTGCCGCAGCTCGTAAAAGAACCAATAACGCTTAGGTTAGATCGCTCTAAAAAGTTGTTCTTAGTTCAACAGAAGTGTTGCTTAGCCAACACCTGAACCAACTAACACCAATTTTTTATATTGAAATGCAGTCCCCCTGTAGGAGTGAGCCTGCTCGCGATAGCGGTACATCTGTCGACATCACCGTTGAATTTAAAACCGCTATCGCGAGCAGGCGAAGGCCTACAGTTTTGATCTGCGTCGGGCACTACTTAGTCGAACTCTTTTTCCAGCCAGGCATCCTCGGCAATATCCAGTTCATCACCACTGAAACGCTGTTCAGCAAACGGATCGGCGTGCAGATGAAAGCCGTTCTGCTCCCAGAACCCCGGTTGTTCCTGCTCGACGAATTCAAGCCCGCGCAGCCACTTCGCGCTCTTCCAGAAATACCGCCCCGCCACCACCAACCGTAGCGGCCAGCCATGTTGCGCGGTCAGCGGCTGGCCGGCGTAGTGGGTGGCCAACAGACTGTCGGGGTGCAACAGATCATCAAGTCGCAAGTTGGTCTGGTAATCGTGGTCGGCGTGGGCCATGACGAACGCCGATGTCGGTTGGATATCGAACGCCTGCAACAAATCCCGCAGATGCACCCCGCTCCACTCGGTGTCGAATTTCGACCAGCGTGTCACGCAATGGATGTCGCAGCGCAATTGCCGTTGCGGCAGTGCCTGCAGGTCGGCGTAACGTAATTCGATAGGCTGTGCGAGCGTGCCGAACAGGCGCAGCGACCAGTTGGCGAGGTCGTATTCCGGTATTTCGCCTTCGTGGAGGATTGGAAAACGCTCCGTCAGCACCTGGCCTGGGGGTAGTCGTTCCCCGAGCACCGGATCGGCTTTCGGCGAACGGCTTTTGCGTATGCGTGCAGCTTTGTTGTGCATGTAAGCTCCAGAACTCCCTCAGTTTGCGCAACTACGCGTTACCCCTGTGGGAGCGAGCCTGCTCGCGAAAGCGCTGGGTCAGTCAACAGAGATATCGACTGATCGGACCTCTTCGCGAGCAGGCTCGCTCCCACATGGGCGATGTCGTGGCAAATGTTCTAGTTGGCCACTGGAATCCACGCCGCCCGTGCGACATTCGCGGTATCACCGAAGCTGGGGAGCTTCTGCGCCAGATCTCGAACATTCTTCACATCCAGATCCAGCAACTGCTGACGGGTAATCAGCGTCGGCGGCACCAGTACCTGATGCCCCGGATTTTCCCCGGCAATCAACATCGCCAGGCTGCGCACACTGATCGCCCCGGCCACTTGCGGATTGACCGCTGCCGTCGCCGCCCAGGCGCTGTCCGGCTCTTTCATGATCTGAATATCGGCGGTGGAAATATCGGCGCTGTAGATCTTCACCTTGCTCGTCAGCCCTGCCTCATCGACGGCAATTTTCGCCCCTTTGGCGAACTCGTCGAACGGCGCAAAAATCACGCTGATGCCTGGATTGGCGCGAAGCACGGCGCTGGCCTGATCCGCCACCGAATTGGCGATCGGCGGATTCAGCGTGCCAAAGCGTGCCTTCTCGACGATCCCCGGATTGGCTTTCTTGACCTGACTCCAGATCTCGTCGCGGCGCTCCATCGGCGTAAAACCGCTGATGTACACGTAGCCGGCATCGAACTTCGTGCCGTTGTCCTTGACGGCCTGATCCAGCGCCAGACGTGCCAGCGCATGGTGATCCTGCTCGACCTGGGTCACTTGCGGCGTGTTCAGATCGACATCGAAAGCGACGACCTTGATGCCTTTGGCGATCGCCCGATCGATCGGTGCTTTCAGGGTTTCGGCCAAGCCGAGCTGGACGATGATGCCGTCGACGCCGAGATCGATAGCCTGATCGATCATCTCGCCCTGACTCGCCGCTTGCTGCCGGGCATCGAATACCCGCAGGTTGGCACCCAGCGCTTCGGTCTGCTTTTCGACGCCACGCAAATAAGCCTCGGGGAAGTCCCCAGAGAACAAATAACCGACCAATGCAATCTGCACCTGACCTTTATCGAACGGTGCGGGTGCGCCGGGCAAGGCTTTGGCCTGCGCGCTCAGCGCCAATGCCGAAAGCAACGCACCGGCGAGGCAATGACGGGCGAACTGTGTGATTGAACCGTGCATACAACTTCCTTGCATAAAGCGGCTCAACGCGCCCGATGCGCGAGGCCGAACGTGAACATCAGGGCCAGCACCAGCACCAGTCCCTTGACGAAATCCTGCGCGTAATACGGCGCGTTGAGCATGGTCAGACCGTTGAGCAGCGCCGCCACCAGCAGCGCGCCGACCAGGGTGCCAAAGGCGTTGGGCTTCTTCGCGCCGAGTACGGCAAAACCGATCAGCGCCGCGCCGAGGGCATCCAGCACCAGACCGTTGCCCGAACTGACGTCGCCACGACCCAGGCGCGCCGCCAGCAACAATCCACCCAGCGATGCAAGCAACGCCGAGAGCACGTAAGCCAATAACTTGAAGCGCTGCACCGGTGCACCGGCCAAGCGCGCCGCTTGCTCGTTGCCGCCGATGGCATAGAACAGCCGACCAATGCGCGTGCGCTCGAGAAACAGCCACACCGCCACCGCTACCACCGCCGTGATCAACACCGGAATCGGCACCACCTCCCACAACCGCCCACGTCCCAGCGCCAGAAACGCAGCACTGAACGTACCTTCGGTTTCCTCACCGCTGGGCAAGGTCATGCCCACTGCAATCGAACGTCCGCCCGTGGGAATCAGTTGCACACCGATCACCAGAAACATGCTGCCCAGCGTCGCAAGAATGTCCGGCACCCGCAGTTTGACGATCAGCCAACCGTTGAGCAGGCCGACCAGCGCACCGCCCGCCAGACTGATCAACACCGCCGGCACCGCGCCCCAGCCGAGCACGACCATCACGTAACTGGCGATCATCAGGCTCATCGCCGCCACCGCGCCAATCGACAGATCGAGACCGCCGACCGCCATGGTCAGCGTCACGCCCAACGCCAGCAGCGCAACAATCGACACCGATTGCAGGATGCTGAACAGGTTGCCGACACGCAGGAATGCCGGCTCGGCCACACTGAAAAACACCACGATCAGCGCCAGCAGCCATAACAGGCCATAGCGGATCAACCCGTGCAGCAGACGTTCGGCGCGTGCCGGCTCGGTCGATAACAGTGAACTTGAATCAGGCACTCGCTCTGCTCCTTGGCGTGGCTTGAGGGGAATGTTCGGTCACGTCGCTGCCGGCCAGTGCAGCGACCAGATCAGCACGATTGAGGCCGGCGCGCGGGTACTCGGCGACCACCGCGTGATCGCGCACCAGCAGAATGCGGTCGGCAATTTCCAGGGCTTCATCGACATCGGCACAAATCACCAGCGTCGCCCGGCCCTTGGCGCTGTCGCGGAGCAATTGGCCGATGTCGCGGCGGGCGCGCACGTCGACGCCTTGAAAGGGTTCATCGAGGATCAATACCCGCCCTTCACCGAGCAGCCAGCGGCCGAGCACGACTTTCTGTTGATTGCCGCCCGAAAGCGCGGACATGGGCACATCGATACCGACAGTCTTGATCCCCAGTGCTGCTACTTGTGCCTCGACCGCTGCCGCTTCGGCGCGGTTGCGGATGAAACCGCCGCGGGTAAAGCGTTCAAGAAACGGCAAAGTCAGGGTGCGACGCAAAGTGAAATCGGCTACCAGCGACTGACTGGCGCGATCTTCGGCCGCGAAGAACACCCCGCTTTGAATGGCCTGACGCGGTGAGTCCGCACGCCAGTCCGCGCCATCCAGTTGCACGCGGCCCGAGGTGGCTTTACGCAGGCCGAACAGCGCCTCGGCGATTTCACTTTTGCCGGCGCCCAGCAGCCCGGTGAGCACCACCACTTCGTTTTCGTGCAGGGTCAGGTCGAACGCGGCGGAGCGCGGCAGAATTTGCATGGCGTTGAGTTTCAACACCTCGCGCCCGGCCACGCACGGCTGATAAACATGCTCGGCCAGCGCCTGCCCGAGCATGGCGCTCACCGCTTCGGGTAATTGCCGCGCCGTGAACTCGCCCGCGAACTGCCCATCCCGCAACACAATGGCGCGATCCGCCACCCGTTGCAGGTCGGAGAGTCGATGGGAGATGTACAGAATCGCCACGCCGCGATTGCGCAAGGTGTCGATCAATCCAAACAGCCGCTGCGCCTCGGCATCGGAAAGCGCCGCCGTCGGCTCATCCAGAATCAGCAGGCGCGGCTGCAAAGCCAAGGCCCGAGCAAGCACCACCAATTGCCGTTCGGCCTGACCGAGATGTTCGATTGGCTGCTCCAGCGGCAAGGTCAAACCCAGCCCGGCGGCGATGCTCGCAGCGCGCTCCAGCAGGCGTTTACGATTGAGCCAGAAGTCCGCGTCCGGCTTGCACAATTCATCGAGCAGGAGGTTTTCCGCGACACTCAACCCCGGTGCAATGCCCTCGTTGATCTGTTGGTGCACCGCGACAATACCGAAGCGCCGCGCCGACAGCGGCGAACTGAAATGGCGTGGCGCGCCCTCCAGCCAGATCTCGCCAGCGTCGGCAGTCTGGCTGCCTGCGAGGATCTTTACCAGGGTCGACTTACCCGCGCCATTGGCACCAAGCAGCGCCACCACTTCGGCGGGATAGATGTCCAGGCTGACGGCGTTCAGCGCCCGGCTCGCGCCAAATATTTTGCTCAACTCACGTACACGAATCAGCGGCTCACGGGCCACAGCGACCGGCACACTCATACAAATCCTTAGCGACGATGCGCCAGCGAACGAACCAATCGATCGCCCAGGCTTTGCACGCCTTGGACGAGGATCACCAACACCACCACCGTGGCAACCATCACTTCATTGTTGAACCGCTGATAGCCGTAACGGATCGCCAGATCACCGAGCCCGCCACCGCCGATCACCCCGGCCATCGAGGAAAAACCGATCAGCATCACCAGCGTCAAGGTGATCCCGGCCAGCAACGCCGGCAGCGCTTCGGGCAACAGCACTTTGAAGATCACATGACCGATGTCGCCGCCCATGGCGAGGATCGCTTCGATGCGCCCCTTGTCGACTTCGTCCAGAGCGTTTTCGACGATGCGCGCGAAGAATGGAAACGCACCGATGGTGATCGGCACCACGGCGGCGGTGCTGCCCAGCGTTGTGCCGACCACTAGCCGCGTCAGCGGGATCAGGGCAATCAGCATCACCACGAATGGCAGTGAACGGCCGAGGTTGACCACGCCACCCAGCACGGCATTCAAGCGTGGCATCGGCAACAGTCCGTCGCGACGACTGATGAACAGCAACACGCCCAGCGGCAAGCCGATCAGCAGCGTGAACAGCCCCGCGAGCAGGACCATGTACAGGGTTTCACCGGTGGCGTTGAACAGCAGTTGCAGGATTTCATCCCAATTGACCGTGCGGTTCATGAGTGCGCCGCCCGTACGCCGTATTGTTTGAGAAAACTCAGGCCCGGCTCAGCGTGGCCCAGCGGCAAACCGCAGGTCGGTCGCAGCGAAGCGCCGAGTTGCGATTGCGCATCGGCCAACAGCCTTGGTACCGGCCCGGCTTCGACCAGACGTCCGTTGGCCATGAACGCAGCGTGATCGCAGATCGACTTGACCACCTCCAGTTCATGGGTGATCAGCACGATGGTGACGCCCAGTTGCCGATTGATGTCGCGCAGCAGTTCAAGGATCGACGCGGTGGTTTCCGGGTCGAGTGCACTGGTGGCTTCGTCCGACAACAGATAAGCCGGTTCAGCAGCCAGGGCGCGGGCAATGCCGACACGCTGTTTCTGCCCGCCGGACAATTGCGAGGGAAAGGCCTGCGCCTTGTCACTCAAGCCGACCAGTTCCAACAGCTCGCGAACCCGCACATGACGCCACGGCTTGCCCACCTTGGCGATCTCCAGCGGCACCGCGATATTGTCGAAAACGGTGCGCGAATGCAGCAGGTTGAAGCCCTGGAAGATCATGCCGATGCGCTGACGCTGCTGGCGCAGTTCGCTGACCGACAGCGTTGTCAGGTCGACGCCATCCAGCAGAATGCGTCCGCTGTCCGGTCGTTCGAGCAGGTTGAGGCAGCGCAGCAGCGTCGACTTGCCCGCCCCGCTACGCCCGAGAATCCCGTAGACCGCGCCGTCGGGAATGCTCAACGAGACCTGATCGAGTGCCGGTTGCGCGGCCGAAGGATACGTCTTGCTCAACTGCTCGACGGCGATCATGGCTTGCCGCCCGCCACCGGAATCACCGAACCGGCGAAGTTGTCGGTGATGTATTTGGCGACCTCTGGCGAGGTCAGGTCCTTGGCCAGTTGCGCGATACGCGGGTCGTGTTCGAGCTTGGGCGTGGTCACCAGAATATTGGCGTAAGGATTGTGCTCGGCTTTTTCCAGGCCCAAGGCATCCTTGGCCGGCACCAGGCCTGCGTCGAGCGCGTAGTTGCCGTTGATCACGGCCAGATCGACGTCGTCCAGCGAGCGCGGAATCTGCGGCGATTCGATCTCGAGAATCTTCAGTTGTTTCGGGTTTTCGGCGATGTCCTTGGGCGTCGCCTGATCGGCCGCCGGGTCGTTGAAGCCGGGTTTGAGCTTGATCAAGCCGTTGTCTTGCAACAGGTACAGCGCGCGGCTCAGATTGGTGACGTTGTTGGGCACGGCGACGGTGCCTTTTGCCGGCACGTCGGCGAAGCTTTTGTGCCGGTGCGAGTAGATGCCCAAAGGCTCGATATGCACCGTGGCGGCCACCGCGAGTTTTTCGCCAAGGGCCTTTTCCTGGGATTTCAGGTACGGCAGGTGCTGGAAGTAATTGGCGTCGACATCACCGTGCACCAACAGCTCATTGGAGTTCACCCCGTTGGGGATCTCGATGACTTTGAGATTGAGTTGCGGATCGATTTTCTGGATGTACGCCAGAATCTGCGCGTGGGGCACCGGGTCGGCGGCGACGCGCAATGGCTCCAGCGCCTGCGCACCGAACGACGTCACCAGCGCGCCGAGCACGGCCAGGGTCAAACCTGCTTTCTTGATCATGTGCGGAGTCCTTGAGCGGTGGTTGAGTCAGGCGGATTTACGAGCGGGCGGTGGCGGCAGCAACGCATCGGCGTAGAAGCGCTGCGCGACATCCGGATGCGAGCGCAAACGACCCTTGAGGTAGTTCCAGCCGACATCGCGAAACAGTGGGTTGAGCGGATCACTCGCCGGCCCGCGCGCCTCGCGCAACAGTGCGGTGGGCAGCGGATACAGCGGCACCACGGCATCCAGTTGCGCACCGAGGAAGAACGCGACAGACAGGCGTTCACTGCCCGCCGGAGGCGAAACCACGCGATGCACCGTGGCACGCAGATAACCGTTGCTGGCCAGTTCGAGCAGTTCACCGATGTTCACCACCAGGGTGTTCTCGCGCGGCAACGCATCGATCCAGCGCCCCTCTTCGATCTCGACCTGCAGACCGGCCTGTTGGTCTTGCAGCAGGAAGCTGAGGAAACCGGAATCCTTGTGTGCACCGACACCTTGATGGCTCGACTCGCTGGACTGGCCGGGATAGCGCATCAACTTGATGTGTTCGTTGGGCTTGTCGCCGTAGAGCTGATCAAACGCATCGGCGCGCAGCGACAGTGCCTGAGCGAACGCACGCAGCAGGCGCAACGACATCCGCGTCATCGCCTCTTGCCATTCGAGCAACAGCGGTTTCAGTTCCGGCAGTGCCGCCGGCCATTGGTTGGGGCCTTGCAGCCGCGCCCATAACGGGCTATCCGCGTCTAATGGCAACGCCTCGCGTTCGGCACCCAGATCGAACTGTTCACGCAGATCGGGCTGGCCACGGGTGATCTCCGAGGCGGCACGGTTGTAACCGCGAAAGTGCGGTGAATTGATCATGCCGACGGCGGTTTTTTCGCTGTCGGGTAAGGCGAAGAATTGCCGGGCGTGGGCCTGCACCTGCTTGAGCAAGTCGCTGTCGATACCGTGGCCGGTCAGGTAAAAGAAGCCGACGTCGCGCGCGGCGTGGCGCAGGTCTTCAAGAAATTCGTAACGCTGCTGCGCCGTGCCTTCGAACAGCGACAGGTCCAGCGTCGGTAATGCGGTGATATCGAGGGTATGCGGCATGATTCACTCCCGTGTGAATCAAACCTGAAAAACCTGTGATCGATTCAGCGTGTGCCGTCATGGCAATCGGGGGTCTATCGGTTTGATGCGTTTTGATTCGTCGTTGCGACAAAACTAAACGATCTTAAAAATGCAGAGCCAATATCTTTTTCGCATTACCTTAGGCCTGTTTTCCCCTCACCCCAGCCCTCTCCCGGAGGGAGAGGGAGCCGACCGGGTTGTTTTGCGGTATGCATCGACCTGAACAACCGGGTTGGATTCGGTAAATATCGTTCAGGTCAGTGCAACGCTCAAGATCACCTCGGTCAGTACCCTCACCCCAGCCCTCTCCCAGAGGGAGAGGGAGCCGACCGAGTTGTTTTGCGGTATGCATCGACCTGAACAACCGGGTTGGATTCGGCGGATATCGTTCAGGTCGGTGTAGCACTCAAGATCCCCCCGGTCGGTCCCCTCTCCCTCTGGGAGAGGGTTAGGGTGAGGGAACCAGACGACTCGGTATCAAGCGTCCTGCAACGCACGCGGCCGTTGGCTGCGTTGTTCGGCACTGGCGTCCGGCGCCTGCTGCAACTGGAAGTCGAACTTCAGCTCGGCATAACGCCCCGACACCGCGTCCTCACGGAACACCACCTCCCCGACCAAGCCTTCACGGGTCGCATAGGCGAAGTCATCCCACAAATACTGATCACCCGACAGATTGATCTGCGTGGTCAGATGCCGATGCCCCGGCGCGCTGATAAAGAAATGCACATGGGCCGGCCGCTGGCCATGGCGGCCGAGTTGGTTCAGGCATTCCTGGGTCGGCCCCTGCGGGTCGCAGCCATAGCCGGATGGCACGATACTGCGAGCGTAGTAGCGGCCTTCGGCGTCGGTAATGATGCGTCGACGCAAGTTGTACTCGGATTGGCTTGGGTCGAAAAACGAATAGGTACCCTTGGTGTTGGCGTGCCACAGGTCAACGGTGGCACCGGCCAACGGTTGGCCATGCAGATCGAACACCTGACCTTCTAGGTGCATAACGGTGGCGATGCCCTCCTCGCTGCCATCATCCATCCGGCACTCCCCTTCGCACAGGGGCGCGCCGGCCACGTACAGCGGGCCTTCGATGGTGCGCGGCGTGCCGCCGGTCAAGCCGATTTGTGCGTCCTTGGCGTCCTGCAACAGGTCGAGAAAATGCTCGATTCCGAGGCCGGCAACCAGCAGTCCTGCCTCCGAACGCACGCCCAAACGGTTGAGATAGTCGACCGCTTTCCAGAACTCGTCCTCGCTGATCTCGAGGTCTTCGATGATCTTGGCGCTGTCCTGCAAGATGCGCAGGACGATGGTTTTCAGCCGGGAGTTGCCGTCATCGTTGGCAAAACCGGCGGCTTCTCTGAAGAATTCCTGCAGTTCGGCAGTGTGGGCAATTTTCACGGTCATGGTGGTTACCTCATCTTGTTGTTTTGTCGACGCAGTTCTTGAGTTCCAGCACCGTCCCTTGTAGGAGTGAGCCTGCTCGCGATAGCGGTCTGCCAGTTGCCATCGATGCTGAATGACACACCGCTATCGCGAGCAGGCTCACTCCTACAGGGACCGGGTTGGGTCAGCGGTCGTCGCTGTGGATCGACGACGGATGCCGGCAGAGGCCATCGACCTCAATGTCCATGTAGGGAAACAGCGGCAAAAGCATCAGCGTGTCGTGCAGGGCCTCGACGCTCGGCACATCGAACACGCTGTAATTGGCGTAATGCCCGGCGATGCGCCACAGGTGCCGCCAGACGCCTTCGCGTTGCAGCCGTTGCGCCAGTTCCTTTTCGTCCGCCTTGAGCCGGGAGGCCAGCGAGGGGTCCATGTCGACAGGCAATTTCACGGTCATTTTTACGTGGAACAGCATGGTGACTCTCCTGATTCAGTGGCGACGAAAACGCGCCAGACGCTCTTCGTCCAGCGTCAGGCCAAGGCCCGGGGTTCGCGGGATGTGCAAGTGGAAATCGCGGTACTGCGGCGTTTCAGTGACGATGTCTTCGGTCAGCAACATCGGGCCAAATAGCTCCGTGTCCCAGGTCAGCTGCTTGAGCGTGAGGAAGGCGTGCGCCGAGGCCAGCGTGCCGACGGAGCCTTCGAGCATCGTGCCGCCGTACAGCGCGATGCCGGCGGCCTCGGCGATCTGCGCGGTTCTGAGCACGGCACGCGGGCCGCCGTTCTTGGCGATTTTCAGGGCGAACACACTGGCAGCGCCGTCGGCGGCAAGGCTGAAAGCATCCTCGACGCTTTCGATCGATTCATCGGCCATGATCGGTGCCGGGCTGTGCTGGTTGAGGCGAATCTGCCCTGAGCGGTTGACCCGCGAGATCGGCTGTTCAATCAGGTCGATGCCGTTGTCACCCAGTACCTGACAGCCGCGAATCGCCTGGGATTCGTCCCAATACTGGTTAACGTCAACCCGCACACTGGCGCGCTCGCCCAAGGCTTTTTTGATCGCCACCACATGCTTGAGATCCTGCTCCAGCGGGTTGGCGCCGATCTTCAATTTGAAGATGCGATGGCGACGCGCTTCGAGCATCTGCTCGGCTTCAGCGATGTCGCGGGCGGTGTCGCCGCTGGCCAGGGTCCAGGCCACTTCTAGGCTGTCCC
Organism: Pseudomonas sp. CH61; assembly: GCF_059429415.1. Lineage (NCBI taxonomy): Bacteria > Pseudomonadati > Pseudomonadota > Gammaproteobacteria > Pseudomonadales > Pseudomonadaceae > Pseudomonas > Pseudomonas sp. CH61. The sequence continues at coordinate 2,920,319 of NZ_CM182098.1, forward strand.
GTACGCGGCCGCCGAGCAGTTCGCTGACCGGCAGACCGAGGCGTTTGCCTTGCGCATCGAGCAGTGCGCTTTCGATGGCGGACTTGGCGAAAGTATTGCCCTTGGCAATTTTGTCGAGCCGCTGCATCGCCGCGTTGATGTTGTTGGCGTCCATACCCACCAGCGCCGGAGCCAGATGTGCGTCGATATTGGCTTTGATGCTTTCCGGGCTTTCATAACCGTAAGCGAGACCGCCGATGGTGGTGGCTTCGCCGATGCCTTCAATACCATCGCTGCAACGTAGGCGCAGGATTACCAGGGTCTGCCTCTGCATCGTGTGCATCGCCAGTTTGTGCGGGCGAATGGTCGGCAGGTCGACGATGATAGTCGTCAGGTTTTCAATCAGGATTCGCTGCATTTCAATGTCCCTTGAAAAGTAATCAACCGAGGTCGCCACCACCAACCGGCAGAGTTACACCGGTGATGTAAGAAGCATCGTCGGAGGCGAGAAAGAGGATCGCGCCGACCTGTTCGTCGAGGCTGCCGTAGCGTTTCATCAGGCTGCTGTCGAGGGTTTGCGCGACGATTTCCTGATACCAGGCCTGCTCCTGCGCCGACGGTTCGGCGGCATTGCGCGGGATCCTCCGGGGCGGTGCTTCGGTACCGCCCGGTGCGGTGGCATTGACGCGAATACCGCGCTCGGCGTTTTCAAAGGCCAGGCACGCGGTCAGCGCATTGATGCCGCCCTTGGCCGCGCCGTACGGCACGCGATTGACGCTGCGGGTAGCAATCGATGAAACGTTGACGATGGCGCCACGACCTTGCTTGAGCATGTACGGCAGCGCGGCGTGGCAACACCACAGGGTCGGGAACAGCGAGCGGCGCACTTCAGCCTCGATCTGTTCGACTTCGTAATGCTCGAAGGGCTTGGCCCAGATCGTGCCGCCGACGTTATTGATCAGGATGTCGAGTCGGCCGAAGGTGTTGATCGCATCGGCCATGACCCGTGCGCAATCGGCGTATTGCTCAAGGTCGGCGGTCAGCGCGAGAACGCCCTCGCCTTGCAGCTCGTGAACCAGCTCGGAGCGGTCGACGGCGACCACTTGCGCGCCTTCGCGCAACAGGCGTTCGCACACACGGCGGCCGATACCCTGCGCCGCGCCGGTGACCAGCGCGACCTTGTTGGAGAATCTGTTGTTCATGACAACCTCGAAAAAGGATTTCAGGCAGCCGCAGCGGCAAATTTTTCGTAGTAGAAATTCGCCGGGGTGATGCCCTGCTCGCGGATGTATTGGCTGACCGCATCAACCATCGGCGGCGGCCCGCACAGGTACACGTCGACGTCGCCTTCATTGAGGTGGCGCGGCTCGATGTGCTGGGTGACGTAGCCCTTGAGCGGATGCGCGCTCTGCGGATTGGCCACGCACGCGCCGAAGCTGAAATTGGCGATCCGTGCGGCAAAGGACTCGAGACGATCAAGTTCGACCAGATCGAAATCGTTGGTCACGCCGTAGATCAAATGCACGGGATGATCGCTGCCCTGCTCGGCGATCTTTTCCAGCATCGCGGTGAACGGTGCCAGGCCGGTGCCGCCCGCCAACAACAGCAGCGGCCGTTTGATTTCGCGCAAATAGAAGCTGCCCAACGGGCCGGCCAGACTCATACTGTCGCCGGCCTTGGCCAGACCGGTGAGGAAGCTGCTCATCAGGCCACCGGGCACGTTGCGGATCAGGAAACTGACCTCGCCGTCCTTCTGCAATGAGCTGAAGGAATAAGCGCGGGTCTGTTCGCTGCCGGGCACTTGCAGATTGACGTACTGGCCCGGCAGAAACGCCAGTTTGCTCAGCGCTTCGCCCTTGATCGACAGCGCGATAGTGCTTTCGGACAACTGCCGGACAGCGCTGATCGATGCCTGGAAGTTCGCTTGTTCGGTCTTGCACACCTGCGAGCCTGCCGGCACTCGCACCACACAATCGCTTTCAGCGCGCATCTGGCAGGTCAGCACATAACCTTGTGCGAGTTCGTTGGCGCTCAAGGCGTCTTCGATGAAGTTGTCGCCCATGTCGTACCGCCCGGCCTCGGCGAAACATTTGCAGGTGCCGCAGGCGCCGTCACGGCAGTCCAGCGGGATGTTGATGCCTTGGCGATACGCCGCGTCGGCCACGGTTTCATGGCCGCCGGCTTCGATGAAACGGGTGACGCCGTCTTCAAAATTAAGCGCAATCTGGAAATTCATGGTGCACCTCGCCGTGTCGACTAGATGTGGTAGATGTCGATGACCTGACGGACGTAATCGTTTTTCAGCACGACTTTCTTGGCCTTGATCAGCGGCTGTTCGCCACGCAGATCGAGGGTGTAGAAACTGCTGCCGAAGTAGCTGTCGGTGACCTGATAGCGAAAGCTCAGGGTGTGCCAGTTGAAGCGCACCAGACACTGGTCTGCGCTCTGCTCGACGATTTCGATGTTGCTCAGGTTGTGCGAGGTGCGGGTGTCGGGAATGGTCGCGCTGGAGCGCTCGGTCTTGATCCGGAAGATGCGGTCTTCGAGGCCGCCACGGTTGCCGTACCAGATCAGCGAGATTTCGCTTTGCGGGTCTTCGGTGAGCGTGTCGTTGTCGTCCCAGGCCGGCATCCAGAAAGTGGCGTCGGCGGCGTACAGTTCCAGCCATTGATCCCACTGGCCGTCATCGAGATAACGCGCCTCGCGGTAGAGAAAATCGCGCACGCTGTCGTAGAGGTTGCTCATCACACGGCCTCCACGGGGATCAGTTGTGGTTCGGTGGCAGCGGCTTTGAGCATGGTTTCCTGCCAGTACTTGTGTTGCAGCACGAACAGGCCTTCGTCTTCGGTGCGCATGCCGGAGAGCAGAGGTTTCAGATCGATTTCTTCGGCGGCTGCGTCGGCGCCTTCAACCCAGTGGGTCGCGCCCCGGGACATGTCGTTCCAGCCACGGCCAGCGCCGTAACCGGTCTGGCACGAGCGGAACTCTTCGAGGTCATCCGGCGTAGCCATGCCGCTGACGTTGAAGAAGTCTTCGTACTGACGAATGCGCTTGGCCCGCGCTTCAGCGCTCTCACCTTTGGGAGCGATGCAGTAAATGGTGATTTCGGTCTTGTCGACCGAGATCGGCCGGGCGATGCGGATCTGCGAACTGAACTGATCCATCAGGTACACGTTGGGGTACAGGCACAGGTTGCGCGAGTTTTCGATCATCCAGTCGGCACGGGCCTGACCGAAATCCCGCGCCAGTTCGTCGCGACGCTCGTAGGCGGGACGGTCTTCGGGGTTGGCCCAGCGGGTCCAGAGCAGCAGATGGCCGTGATCGAACGAGTAGAAACCGCCGCCTTTCTTCGCCCAACTGCCGGCGCTCATGGTCTTGATCGCCTCACCTGCTTCGCGCTGCTGGCGCTGGTTCTGGGTGGCGGCGTAGTTCCAGTGCACCGAGCTGACATGGTAGCCGTCGGCGCCATTTTCAGCGGTGAGTTTCCAATTGCCTTCGTAAATGTAAGAGCTGGAGCCGCGCAACACTTCCAGGCCTTCTGGCGACTGATCGACGATCATGTCGATGATCTTGGCGGATTCGCCCAGATGTTCAGCAAGGGATTTCACATCGGCATTCAGGCTGCCGAACAGGAAGCCGCGATAGGACTCGAAACGCGCGACTTTGCTCAGGTCGTGAGAGCCTTCGCAGTTGAAACCTTGCGGGTATCCAGCCTCGCTCGGGTCTTTGACCTTGAGCAGTTTGCCGCTGTTGTTGAACGTCCAGCCGTGAAACGGGCAGGTGTAGCTGGAGCGGTTGCCGGACTTGTGCCGGCACAACATGGCGCCGCGATGGCTGCAAGCATTGAGGAAGGCGTTGAGCACACCGTCCTTGTTGCGCGCGATGAAGATCGGCTGGCGCCCCATGGTGGTGGTGAGAAAATCGTTGTTGTTGGGCAGCTGGCTTTCGTGGGCGAGGTAAATCCAGTTGCCTTCGAAGATGTGCGCCATTTCCAGTTCGAACAGCCGCGGATCAGTGAACATCTCCCGCTTGCAGCGGTAGGCGCCCTTCTCCTTGTCTTCTTCAAGCATGGCATTGAGGTAGTCGATTCCCAGGGACATGGCCGGGGCCTCCATTGTTATTGTTCAGGCCAGGTCAGATTAGGGAGGCGAAGCACGGGGCAATAGCCGAATCCTGCAGATCGCTATCCGTTTTGTGCAGGATGGCGCGGCAGATGATTCGGCGTGTTTCGGAAGGGGTTTAGCGCTGTGTTTTAGTGGCGGCGTTTGAAGGTCTGCGACGGCAGTTCGCCGAACTGTTGGCGATAGCTTTCGGAGAAACGGCCGAGGTGCAGGAAGCCGTAGTCCAGGGCCAGTTCGGTGAGATTGCGTACCGGGCAGCTCGGATCGCTGAGGCAGGCGTGGATGCGCGCAAGCTTGCGTTGGCGGATGTATTGCATCGGCGTAACGCCCAGTTGGCGTTCAAACAAGGTGTACAGCGAGCGCGGGCTCATGCTCGCCTGTGCGGCCAGATGTTCGGCGGGCAAATCCAGTTTAAGGTTGCGTTCGATGTAATCGAGAATGCGCTCGAAGCTGACGCTCGGCGCATTCAGGCACTCACGGCTGACGTTGGTGCTCATCAGCGAGATCAGTTTGCTGCCGATGATCTGCGCGTAATGCTCCTGCACGCGTAGCAACGGATCGCTGGCCTCGGCTTCCTGACAGATCATCGCCAGCAGATTGGTGAAGCCTTCCAGCTCTTCCAGCCGATAGTGATTGCGCAGGAACCGGATACCGCTTGCCGGACGCTGCCAGCGCTGCTCGTCGCACACCGATTCGAGCACGCTGACCGGTACCTTGAGGATGAATTTCTCGCAGTCTTCCGAGTACGTCAGATCGACCGGGTCATCCGGGTTGATCAACAGCAACTCGCCAGGCACGAGATGCTGTTCGTGCTTGTGCCCGCGCCACAGGCAATTGCCTTGCAAGAGCACTTGCAGGTGGTAAACGGTCTCCAGCGCCACTGAGGTCACGCGCACGCTGCCGCCATAGCTGATGCGGGCCAGATCGAGATCGGCGAGTTTGCGATGGTTGAGGCTGGCTTGCGGGTGGGTGGTTCTGGACAGGCCGATGAAGTGCTGGCCGACGTGCTGATTGACGTAGTCGGAGACGGCATAAGGGTCAGCGTGACGGAACACGCTGCTGCGATCGCTCAGCAGATGGCTGTCCATGGGGCATTGCTCGTTGTTGTCGTTATTTTCGGATCACGGGGTTTCAGGCATCACGAGTCACAGTACGCCGGAGTGTCACGGTGGGCAATTGGACGAAGGTTTGGGTATTCGATAATCGAACACTTCCTGTGGATTACGGAGTGGTTTATCCATCGCCTACACTTGCCGAAGAAATGCCCTACACGCAAAAAAAACCGACACAGAAAAATCCTACTTATGACAGTTTTATAAAACAAAAAAAGCCCGTTTCAGTCGAAACTGAAACGGGCTTCTCCCACCTCAACGGCCGTTACTTCAGGTCGTCAAAGTGGTCTCGCAGGAACTCGTAAAAGCGAAATGCTTTAAACAATCTCCATACAAGGCTCAGCGTACGCAGCAAAAGCTTCATACGTTTTGGCCTCCAGGGCTGGGGGCCAAACCTCCGGCAAACTTACCGGATCATGCTTGCCTTCAGCCTGCACGTTAAAGCAGCTAGTGAGGCGGCCGGTTGAAACCCCTCCGAAACATCATTCCGGCACGGGTGCAAAACCGTGTCAAAGGGCATGAAACCGTTGAGTCACCAGCCTGGCCTCACCGTTGCTTGAACAAGTGAGCGCCCGCATCATAACCTTCATTCAAAGGCTTTCAGGAAAAGTAATTTTCTGTTTTGTTATGCATTATTTCTGCCAGCTTTTTCTGGAAATTAAATAGCGCAAACAACCAGTTCCATACGAACTTTAACCTTGCAAGGGGGCACAAAGACTCCTACCATGAGCGAACGTTAAAGCAGCTAGTGAAGCAACAAACCTCGGTCGCAAACCAAGGTTTACAAAAGAACCGCCCCGCAAAGGCGGTTTTTTTTCGTCTGTCCTTTCACTGCATCCGCCGATGAAAATCAGATCACAACACCCGTGCCCACGTCTGACTCAGCAGATCCTTGCCAAAGCTGTGAACCGCTTCTTCCTCCACCAGTTCAAACCCGGCCTGCTGATAAATCTTGCGTGCAGCCGTCAGGTTGCTGGTCGTCCACAGGGTCATTTTCTGGTAGCCAATCTGCCGGGCAAAGCGCAGGCACTCCTCGACCAGACGACTGCCAATGCCCAAGCCCCGCGCGCTGGCGTCGACGTAGAGCATGCGCAGTTTGGCGGTCGTTTCATCCTGGCGGACGATGAACACGGAGCCGATGACCTTGCCGTCCTTTTCCGCAATCCAGCAGCGCTCACAGGTGGGGTCGTAGTCGCGCAGGTACTTGGCGACCACCTCCGCCACCAACGCCTCGAACTCCGCGTTCCAACCGTATTCACGGGAATACAGAGCCGCTTGTTGCTGCATCACCGTGCCCATGTCGCCGGGCTGCGGATCGCGTAACACGTAGTTCGAATCCTTGTTGCCTTGCAGCAGTGTCTGGATCAACGTCATGGCGCCGATCAATTGTTTCTGCTGCGGTTCAGACAACCGCTCGAGCATGGCGACGATCTGTTCGCGGGAAGCCTTTTCCAGCGGGATCAGGATTTCACGGCCCAGGTCAGTAAGGTGTAATTGCGCAGCGCGAGCATCCGTGGGTGACGGCACTTTCTGGATCAGGCCGCGCTTCTCGAAACCGCTGATGATGCGGCTCATATAACCGGCGTCGAGGCCGAGCATCTGGCGCAGATCCGCGCTGGTCAGATCACCGCGCGAGGCCAATTCATACAAGATGCGCAGCTCGGTCAGCGAGTAGTCGCTTTGCAGCAAATGCTCCTGCAATACGCCGATCTGATGGGTGTAGAAGCGGTTGAAGCCGCGCACAACGTCGGCTTGCTCGAGGAGATGGCTGCTGGACATGGCAAACACTCAGATAATTGCTTACGGCAACTATATATTTGCCTAACGCAACCATGTCAACAGAAAGCTATTTGCATTTGGCCAAGACCACCTGACAGGTGTTCGGCGTGCCCCCGGAGCGCCCGGCATAACGGATGCAGTTGTTCAGCGACTTCTGCCGGGCCATGTTCAGACTGGAACCCCAGGCCAGACCGCCCTCACCGACCGACGGCAAGGCTTTGGCGTAGCAGGCATCGCCAACACCGGATGGTGGATAGTGTTTTCGGCTGGAGCAGCCTGCGCCAAGCGTCAGGCTAAGACCGATCAGGGTGAGCATGCCCCAGAACGAGCATCGGTTAATCATCGCATTCCACCTGCCGGCAAAGGGGTCGAGACCTACAGAGTCTAGCCCCCTCACCTGCACAAATCTTCTAAACGCCCTTCACCATTGCGCGGTATTTTATGGGGCCGCACCTTTCAATGGCGAACACTGGAGCCTTCGTGGATAAACGCAACTGGATCGAGCTGTCCCAGGATGTCGACACCGGGATTGAATCGATTCGCGCTCACTTTGAGGGCCATGCCTACGATCCGCACTGGCATGACAGCTTCCTCGTCGGCGTCACCGAGCAAGGTGTGCAGCAGTTCAATTGTCGCCGTGTGCGCCATCGCAGTACGCCGGGCAACGTGTTCTTGCTGGAGCCGGGAGAAATCCACGATGGCCAGGCGCCGACCGAGGACGGTTTCACTTATTCGATGCTCTACCTCGACCCACATTGGCTTGAGCGTGAAATGCACGCGCTGTTCGAAGATGCACCGTCCGACAGCCAGCCCGGTTTTGCCGACACGCTGAGCCAGGACCCGCGTCTGGCCACAGCGATCAGTCAAGCCTTCCATGCGTTGCATGACGGTGATCTGCGTATCGTCCGGCAAACCGCCATCGACGGATTGCTGAGCTCGCTCACGCGCCATCTCGACTGGCGCAAGCGCCTGGACTTCGATCCGCGCCTGCCGTTGGTGGCGCAACTGGCGCGGGATTATCTGCACGCGCATACCTATGAAGATATCGGTCTCGACGATCTGGCGCAGGTCTGCGGCGTGGACCGTTTTCGTCTCAGCCGCGCCTTCAAGTCGGCTTTTGGCCTGGCGCCGCACGCGTACCTGATCCAGTTGCGCCTGGCAAAGGCGCGGCAGTTACTGGCCCGGGGTGAAACGCCGGCGCAGGTCGCCAGCGTGCTCGGTTTTTCTGACCAGAGTCACATGGGGCGGTGGTTCCGCCGAGCCTATCAACTCACCCCCGCCGACTACCGCAAGCGCTGCTCAAACCTTCCAGACTGACCCACAACGACTGGCGATCATGGCTTCCTGTGTTTACTTCCAAGGAATCCGCCCATGGCGTCGTTATTGCCCTTCCTGCTGTTTGCTTTCGTTGCTTCGATCACGCCGGGGCCGACCAATATTCTGGTGCTGAGCCACAGTTCGCGCCAAGGCTTGCTCGCCACGCTGCCGATCATTTTTGGCGCCTGCGCGGCGGCGGCACTGATAGTGCTGGTGGTTGGCCTCGGTGCCGGCGAAACCTTGCTGCGCTACCCGCGTGTGCAGCAAGCCATGGCCTGGGTCGGTGTGCTCTGGTTGAGCTGGCTGGCGTGGCAGATCTTCCGCAGCACGCCGCCATCGCTGGACCCGACGGATACGCAGGAAGAAGGTTTCAGCGTGCTGGGCGCCGCCATGCTGCAACTGGTCAATCCCAAGGTGTGGATGATGGCCGTGGCGGTGGTCAGCGTGTTTGTCGGCGGTGGCGACAAGACCTTGCGACTGCTGGTGCTGTCGCTGGCGTTCTTGCTGGTGTCGTTGCCGTGCATGACGTTGTGGGCGTTACTGGGTGTGGGCAGCGCGCGGTTGATGGGATCGCCAAAGGCGTTCAAGCGGATGAATGCGGCACTGGCGCTGTTGTTACTGCTCTCGGCATGGCTGACTGTCCTGAAATAACTCCACTGTAGGAGCTGCCGAAGGCTGCGATCTGTTGATCTTGATCTTAAAAAACAGAATCAAAAGATCGCAGCCTTCGGCAGCTCCTACATAGCGCTTCAATACCATTTCATCAGGGTGAGGTGGCCTGTCGATACTCGCGCGGCGTAAACCCGGTCGAGGCCTTGAACTGCCGAGTGAAGGCGCTGTGATCGGTATAGCCGCATTGCAGCGCCACATCGGTAATCGGCAGGTCGGTGTGCAGCAAGCGGTGCGCGTGTTCGAGCCGCACTTTCTGGATCATCTGCCGTGGCGTCAGGTGGAACACGCGTTTGCAGTAGCGCTCCAGTTGCGCGACTGAAATACCGGCGATGCGCGTCAGTTCACCGAGGGTGACGCGGCGATTGAAATTCGCGCGGATGTGCTCATCGACTGCCGCCAGCCGCTCGAATGCCGGGTGGGTTTCACTGGCAGATTGCAGGTCCACCGAAATGCCCGCCAGACCAATGATCACCCCGTCACGGTTGTACAGCGGCTGCTTGTGCGTCAGGCACCAACCCGGTTCGCGACTGCCGTACAGATGCAGTTCGAGCTGGTCCTCCAGCACAAAGCCCTCCTCCAGCACCTTGCGGTCCTGCTCGGTATAGCCCGGCCCGAGTTGCGCCGGGAATACCTGCGCGCTGGTCTTGCCCAGTAACGGACGCAAATCTTTCAAGCCACAGCGCTGCACCAGCGTGCGATTCGCGAGCACGTAACGGGCCTGCACATCCTTGATGAAAATCGCCGCGTTAGGGATCACATCGAGCATCGGCAACAACAGCGCCGCACCGGCCAACAACTCCTCCAGTGTCTGCGGACGATGCCCATCGATGCCTTGAGACAGGATCGAAAACGCCTGTTGCATCAAAGATTCCTCTCGTAACGTGGATGGACGAAGCGCCCGCCATGCGGCCTTCGCGTGCAGATTGCAGCATCGTTCAAGACCTGTCGAGGGCCACGTTTCGCCAGTGCGATTGTGCTGATTTCGTCATCGAAGCCGCCGCAAAACATCAATCGCCACACCATCGATGAGTTCAAAGTCTGGCCGTCCCAGTGACACAACTGCCTATCCAATAACTCACAAGAAGGCGATGCCATGTCAGGCCAAGGCAAGTTCAAAAAACAGCTTTCACTGATCGACCTCACATTTATCGGGCTCGGTGCGATTTTCGGTTCAGGCTGGTTGTTCGCGGCCAGTCATGTGTCCGCCATTGCCGGGCCGGCGGGGATTTTTTCCTGGCTGCTGGGCGGTTTTGCCGTGTTGTTGCTGGGCATCGTCTATTGCGAGCTGGGCGCTGCATTGCCGCGAGCCGGCGGCGTGGTGCGTTATCCGGTTTACTCCCACGGGCCGCTGCTCGGCTACCTGATGGGCTTCATCACCCTGATTGCGTTTTCCAGTCTGGTGGCGATTGAGGTGGTTGCCTCGCGCCAATACGCGGCAGCGTGGTTTCCCGAGCTGACCAAGGCTGGCAGCGGCGATCCGACGATCCTCGGCTGGATGGTGCAGTTCGGCCTGCTCTGTGTGTTCTTCCTGCTCAACTACCGCAGCGTAAAGACCTTCGCCAAGGCCAACAATCTGGTCAGCGTGTTCAAGTTCATCGTGCCGTTGCTGGTGATCGGCGTGCTGTTCAGCTTCTTCAAACCGGCGAATTTCCAAGTACAAGGTTTCGCCCCGTTCGGCTTGTCCGGTATCGAAATGGCGGTGTCGGCGGGCGGTGTGATTTTCGCTTACCTGGGGCTGACGCCGATCATCTCGGTGGCCAGTGAAGTGAAGAATCCACAGCGCACCATTCCCATCGCACTGATCCTCTCGGTGCTGCTGTCGACGTTGATTTATGTGCTGCTGCAAATGGCCTTTCTCGGCAGCATCCCGACCGAAATGCTCGCCAATGGCTGGGCCGGGATCAGCAAGGAATTTTCCCTGCCGTACCGCGACATCGCACTGGCACTGGGTGTGGGCTGGCTGGCCTATCTGGTGGTCGCCGATGCGGTGATCTCGCCGAGTGGCTGCGGCAACATCTACATGAACGCCACCCCGCGAGTGATCTATGGCTGGGCGCAGACCGGGACCTTCTTCAAAGTCTTCACCCACATCGATGAAAAGTCCGGCATCCCGCGTCCGGCGCTGTGGCTGACCTTTGCCCTGTCGGTGTTCTGGACCCTGCCGTTCCCGTCCTGGGAAGCGCTGATCAACGTGGTCTCCGCCGCGCTGGTGCTGAGCTACGCCGTGGCACCTGTGTCAGTCGCCGCGCTGCGCCGCAATGCGCCGGACATGCCACGCCCGTTCCGGGTCAAATGCATGGGCGTGCTCGGGCCAGTGTCGTTCATCATCGCCGCGCTGATCGTCTACTGGTCGGGCTGGAACACCGTGTCGTGGCTGCTCGGCCTGCAAATCCTGATGTTCGTTGTGTATCTGCTGTGCGGTCGTTTTGTGCCGACCGCTCACCTCAATCTGGCCAGCCAAGTGCGTTCCTCGGCGTGGCTGATCGCCTTCTACGCGGTGACCATCGTGCTGTCGAAACTCGGCACCTTTGGTGGCCTGGGCATCCTCGCCCATCCGTTCGACACCATTGTCGTCGCTGCTTGCGCCACCGGCATTTATTACTGGGGCGCGGCGACTGGTGTGCCGGCGCATCTGCTGCGTCTGGAAGAGGACGATGAAGAAAGCGAAGCCCCCGCCCCCGCATCGACCGTGGCTGCGCGCCCTGCCGGCGCCTACTGAAATCACCTAAAGGAATCTATCCATGAAAGAACTACACGTCATTGATTCCCACACCGGCGGTGAACCCACGCGTCTGGTGATGACAGGCTTCCCCGATCTGCCCGGCAACAGCATGGTCGAGAAACGCGATGCGCTGCGCACTCAGCATGATCAATGGCGCCGCGCCTGCCTGCTGGAACCGCGCGGCAACGATGTGCTGGTCGGCGCGTTGTATTGCGCGCCGGTCTCGCCGGACGCCACGTGCGGGGTGATTTTCTTCAACAACGCCGGTTATCTGGGTATGTGCGGCCACGGCACCATCGGCCTGATCAACTCGTTGCAGTATCTGGGAAAAATCCAACCGGGCATCCACAAGATCGATACGCCTGTCGGCCCGGTCAGCGCCACGTTGCATGAGGACGGGACCGTCACCTTGGGCAACGTCCCCGCTTATCGCCACCGCAGACAGGTGCCGGTGGATGTTCCGGGTTACGGCCGCGTGTTGGGCGATATCGCCTATGGCGGCAACTGGTTCTTCCTCGTGTCCGAGCACGGTCAGACGCTGACGATGGACAACGTCGAACACCTCACCGCTTACACCTGGGCGATGCTCAAAGCCCTCGAAGACCAAGGCATTTACGGCGAAGACGGTGCCGTCATCGACCACATCGAACTGTTCGCCGATGACGATCAGGCCGACAGCCGCAACTTCGTCATGTGCCCCGGCAAAGCCTACGACCGCTCCCCGTGCGGCACCGGCACCAGCGCCAAACTCGCCTGTCTGGCCGCCGACGACAAGCTGCAACCCGGCGCAACCTGGGTGCAGGCGAGCATCACCGGCAGCCAGTTCGAAGGCCGCTTCGAATGGCAAGGCGAACGCATTCGTCCGTACATCACCGGACGCGCGTACATGACCGCCGACAGCACCTTGCTGATCGATGAAGCAGACCCGTTCGCGTGGGGCATCTGAGCCACCGCGCAGACTTTTCACCTTACTTTGAATGATGTGCCAAGGAGTTAAAACAATGAGCGACAACATCTTCACCGGTTGCATGCCGGCCCTGATGACCCCGTGCACCGCCCAGCGCAAACCGGACTTCGACGCGTTGGTGGCCAAGGGTCGCGAACTGATCGATATCGGCATGAGCGCCGTGGTTTATTGCGGTTCGATGGGCGACTGGCCGTTGCTCACCGAGGCTGAACGGCAGGAAGGCGTGGCGCGTCTGGTCGCTGCCGGGATTCCAACCATCGTCGGCACCGGCGCGGTGAATTCCCGTGAAGCGGTTTCCCATGCAGCCCACGCGGCGAAAGTCGGCGCGCAGGGTTTGATGGTGATTCCGCGCGTACTGTCCCGTGGTGCTTCGCCGGCCGCGCAAAAAGCCCACTTCGCCGCGATTCTGCAAGCCGCACCGAACCTTCCAGCAGTGATCTACAACAGCCCTTACTACGGCTTCGCCACCCGCGCCGACCTGTTCTTCGAACTGCGCCGCGAGCACCCGAACCTGATTGGCTTCAAGGAGTTTGGCGGTGGCGCCGACCTGCGTTACGCCGCCGAAAACATCACCTCCAAAGATGAAGACGTGACGCTGATGGTCGGCGTCGATACCCAAGTGGTGCACGGTTTCGTCAACTGCAACGCCACCGGCGCGATCACCGGTATCGGCAACGCCCTGCCCCGCGAGGTGCTGCAATTGGTCGCGCTGAGCAAGCAAGCGGCCAAGGGTGATGCCAAGGCCCGTCGTCAGGCGCGGGAGCTGGAATCGGCGCTGGCAGTGCTGTCGTCGTTCGATGAAGGCTGCGATCTGGTGCTGTATTACAAGCACCTGATGGTGCTCAACGGCGACAAGGAATACACCCTGCACTTCAACGAAACCGATGCGTTGAGCGATTCGCAGCGGCGTTATGCCGAGAAGCAGTACTCGCTGTTCCGTCACTGGTACGAGAACTGGTCGGCGGAACAGAACTTCGCCTGATCAACACCTCCTCACCTGCCGTTATGCGTTGCGCTAAGCGGCAGGCATTTCCCTTTTTCTCAGGAAGACACCATGACTCTGACGGGCCACATGCTGATCGGGCAGCACTCGGTTGCGGGCAATCGCGCCGCCATTCACGGGATCAATCCGGCCACCGATGAAGCGCTGCAACCGGCGTATGCCGGTGGATCGGCCGAGCATGTCGAACAGGCCTGTGCTCTGGCGTGGGCAGCGTTCGATGTTTATCGCGAGACCACCCTGAATGTCCGCGCCGAATTTATTGAAAGCATTGCCAAGGAAATCGAAGCCCTCGGCGATGAACTGATCGACCGGGCTCACGCGGAAACCGGCCTGCCGCGACCACGACTGCTAGGTGAACGCGGGCGTACTTGCCAGCAATTAAGAATGTTCGCCCGCACGGTTCGCGCCGGTGAATGGCTGGACGTACGCGTCGATAGCGCGCAGCCGCAGCGTCAACCGCTGCCGCGTGCGGATCTGCGTCAACGGCAGATTGCACTGGGGCCGGTCGCGGTATTCGGCGCGAGCAATTTTCCACTGGCGTTTTCCGTGGCCGGTGGTGACACCGCGTCAGCATTGGCCGCCGGTTGCCCGGTGATCGTCAAGGCGCACAGCGCGCATCCCGGCACCAGCGAACTGGTCGGTCGCGCAGTGGCGCGGGCAGTGAAAGCCTGTGGTTTGCCGGAAGGCGTGTTCTCGTTGCTGTACGGTTCCGGCCGCGAGGTGGGCATTGCGCTGGTCACTGATCCACGGATCAAAGCAGTGGGTTTCACCGGTTCGCGCAGCGGCGGTCTGGCATTGATTCAAGCGGCGCAAGCACGGCCCGAGCCGATTCCGGTATACGCGGAAATGAGTTCGATCAATCCGGTGCTGCTGTTTCCGGCGGCGCTGGAGAATCGCACGCAGGCGTTGGCTGAAGGGTTTGTGGCGTCGCTGATGCTGGGCGCGGGCCAGTTCTGCACCAATCCGGGCTTGGTGATTGCCTTGAAAGGACCGGCGCTGGACAGATTCATTGGCGCCACCACCAAAATTATTCAACGCAGTCCGGCGCAAACGATGCTGACACCGGGCATCTTCAGTGCTTACGAATCTGCCGTGAATGCGCTGGCCGAGAATGCCAGTGCGAACATCGCCGGTGTTGGTCAGACCGGCAACGGCCCGAACCAATGTCAGGCCCATGTATTCGTGACCGAAGCCGCCGACTTTCTCGCCGATCACCGCCTGCAAGCCGAAGCCTTCGGTGCAGCTGCGTTGATTGTGCAATGCGAAAGTGAAGCTGAAATCCGTCAGGTCAGCGAACATCTGGAAGGCCAGTTGACCGCCACGTTGCACCTTGATGACCAAGACCTGGAACAGGCACGCGCCCTGCTGCCAACACTGGAACGCAAGGCCGGTCGCTTGCTGATCAATGGCTGGCCCACCGGGGTCGAGGTGTGTGACGCAATGGTGCACGGCGGGCCGTTCCCGGCCACCTCCGACTCGCGCACGACATCCGTCGGTACAGCGGCGATCCTGCGTTTTCTGCGCCCGGTCTGCTATCAGGACTTCCCGGACAGCCTGTTGCCGACCGCACTGAAGCAGGCCAATCCGCTGCAATTGCGGCGTCTGCTCGATGGGCAAAGGGAAGCTCTGCACCATGGCGAATAACGTCTCCCACGACATCGCCGTGGTCGGCGCCGGCATCATCGGCGTCGCCTGCGCACTACGTCTGGCTCGCCAGGGATTGCGCGTAGCGGTCATCGATCAGCAGCAACCCGGCCACGGTGCTTCGTTCGGAAACGCCGGGCATCTGGCGACCGAGCAGGTGTTTCCGATTGCCGACGCGTCCATCCTCAAGCGCCTGCCGGCCATGCTGATGGACCCGATGGGGCCATTGCGACTGGACTGGAAGTACCTGCCGCGCGCCTTGCCGTGGTTCACCCGCCTGCTGCTGAACCTGCGCCCGGCGCCGTTTCAGAATACTGTGGCAGGCTTGCGCGCCCTGAATGAAAGCAGTCTGGAGGCCTGGCAGCGCTTGCTCGCCGACATCCAGCGGCCGGACCTGCTGAAGATCGATGGTTCGTTACTGGTGTTCGAACGTCCCGAATCGCGTCAGGCAATCCAGGCATTACAGGCTCGACTGCATCAGCAGCAGGTGCCGGTCGATTACTGGCAGGCCGGCGCCATCCGCGAAACCGCGCCGCAACTCAGCGAACAGATTCAGGGTGGGTTGTTCTTCCCCCGCACCGGGCACTTCATCGACCCGTATCGCGTGGTGTGTGAATTGGTCGAAGCGGCCAAGACCAGCGGCGTGAGCTTCGTACAGCAGCAGGTTCAGGGTGGCTATGTGCAAGAGCACGGGGTGACGCTGACCACCGGCAATGGCGGTCTGACTGCACGCCGCGTGCTGATCGCCTGTGGCGCACATTCGGCGAAACTCACCGCCGCCCTCACCGGCAAAAAAGTACCGCTGGACACCGAGCGCGGGTATCACCTGATGCTGCCTCAGGAACACGACCGACTGCCCTTCCCCGTCACCTCACTGGAACGCAAGTTCATCATGACGCCGATGTCCGAGGGGTTGCGGTTGGCGGGCACCGTCGAGTTCGCCGGTCTGGAAAAACCACCGAGCATGGAACGCGCGTGGCAGTTGCATCGGTTGAGTCAGGGCTTGTTTCGCAAGGATCTGAGCGCTGAAGCGGCGACGCCGTGGATGGGCTTTCGACCGTCGTTGCCGGATTCGTTGCCGGTGATTGATCGGGTCTGTGGAGGTAAGGTGTTGCTTGCTTTTGGCCATCAGCATCTGGGGCTGACGCAGGCGGCGGTGACAGCGGAGATGGTGGTGCGGATGGCTTTGCCGGCAACGACGCATCAGGTGACTGATCTGACGGCAGATGAACGCTTCAGACTCGATCGTTTCTGAACGGCGGGTGCCGATGCGATTGAGCGTCTGCCCTCAAGTGATCGGTTGTAACGCTTCTTTCAGCGCTCCTGGCGACATTGCAGCTAGCCGTTCCGCCGGGAGCATCAGCTCCCCTTTTCATACAGCGCCAATATCATCAACCAGACATTGTTCCCACGGCGGACAAGGTGACCACGCGTCTAAGAGCTTGTCGATGAACAGGCGGATCTTGGGCGAAAGGTGTCGTTTGCTGGGATAGATGATCCGGATGGGTTCTGCGGCCTCAGCGTATTCTTCGAGCAGTTGAACAAGCTTGCCGCTGCGTAGTTGGTGGCTCACTACGTACGACGGCAGTGTCGCAATACCCAAGCCCGCCATCGCGCACTCATGCAGCGCTTCCGCGCTGTCCATCTGTAGCCGCCCACCTTGAGTAAAGGCAACCGCTTGGCCGTCTACTCGAAAATTCCATGGAAGTAATCGTCCCCCGCTGACGAAATGCAGACATTCGTGCGTGGACAGTTCTTCGGGCGTTTGCGGCCGTGGATGCTCAGCCAGATAGTGGGGTGAAGCACAGGTGATCATCTGCTGGTACGCCACGGTGCGTGTCAGCAATCGAGAATCCTCTTTGGGCGGGCCAATTCGCATGGCCAGATCAAACCCCTCATCAATGAGGTCTACCAGTCGGTCGGAAAACGTAACGTCGACACTTAGCGAAGGCCAGTCCTTCAGACAGCATTCGATATGCGGGAGAACGTGAAGCCTACCCAGTGCGACCGGCAGACTCATACGCAATCGCCCACTGGGTGTCGAGCGACGAAACGCCAGTGCATCTTCGACATCGTCAAGATCTTGAAGGATGCCAACGCAGCGCTCGTAGAGAACCTGACCGTCGTCCGTCAGGCTCAGACTGCGGGTTGTGCGGTTGAGTAACCGCACTTGCAATCGAGCTTCCAGCCTGACAATCGATTTACCCACTGCCGAACGAGTGAGACCTAATTGCTTGGCAGCTGCGGTAAAGCTTCCGGCATTTACAGAACTCACAAAAGCCGCGATGTCGTTCAGGTTATGAATTTCCATACTTCCTCACTCGATCAACGTTCGGGCGCCCCGGCACTCGCTATGGGGAACCCTATTCCCCAATCAAGAGAATAGTATCTCAATTAGCTAATCCAACGCCCTCCTTCAATCGAGATCACTATGAATACGAAAGTAAAAGCAGCCGTTCAAACCTGGGCCAACAGCCTGAGCGATTTGGTACCTGTCCTCAAAGGCATTGATACCACCACGAAAATGAGCGATATCCGCGACGCCTACGCAGGAATGCTCGCGCAAAATCCAGCGCCCACCGGCGTCAGGTTCGAAGCAGTCGACATGGGCGGTGTTCCAGGGACCCTGGTGACACCCGATGAAGTCAAGACCGACGCAGTTGTGATGTACATCCATGGCGGGGCGTATATTGTCGGCCGTCCAGATGGCTACCACGGCATTGGTGGCAACTACGCGAAAATGCTGGGTGCTCGTGTATACATGCCTGACTACCGCCTGGCCCCGGAGCACAAATTCCCCGCATCCATCGACGACACACTGCGCGCCTACGAGTGGTTGCTTGAGCAGAAAATCCCGGCTGAAAAAATCGCGTTTTCCGGCGAGTCGGCTGGCGGCGCAATGGTTGTAAGCGTGATGGTGGCGGCCAAATCCAAAGGGCTTGCGTTACCTGCGGTGGGTTCTTCGATCTCGCCTTGGGCAAATCTCGAACACACCGGCGCCTCTATGAGCAACCGTGAGGGCCTGGATCCGCTGAATTCCAAGCCTGTTCTGGATATTCTTGCCAGAACATTCCTTGGCGAGACACTGGCCAACCATCCTCTGGCATCGCCGGTTTTCGCGGACGTCACTGGACTCCCACCCATTCTGATTCAGATTGGCGAGAACGAGCTGATGCTGAGTGACGCGATGCGGCTTGCCAGCCATCTGGCGGACAACCGTGTCCGAGTCAATCTCGAGGTATGGCCTGCCATGTTCCACGCCTGGCACTTCTACTCTGCCATGCTGCCAGAAGGTCAACAGGCAATGGAGAGCTCAGTACGTTTCATTGAGGCGGGTCTGGCCAAAGCCAGTCGCTGAATAGAAATTCAGACGGCGGGAGCTGTTCAGTTCCCGCCGTTCTGCCTTCAATAGAGCGTCGGCAAGGAAAACAAGTAAAGAGCGATTGACCGGTTACGTTGCCCGTCGCACTAATCGTAAAACGCTTCAACCGACACCCGACTGCCGACAAAGAAACTGTCCGCCACCAAGCGCAACGGCTGCACATCCAGGTCACTGGCCTTGTCGCCGATCAACTGTTGAAAATGTCTGTACACCGCAGCGTACTCACCCTCCTCCGACACGGCCTGACGCACGCCATCGATGCTCAACAACGCACCACCGTTATCCAGGCGCAACACGCCTTCAGCGCAACGCACCTCGATACTCCACAGCTCATCATGGCCATGGTCGAAGTCGAACTCCGCACGCACATCGAGTTGATGCGCATCAGCCATTTTGATCGAAGCGGCAATCGGCGATTGGCAGTTGTTCGGTACGCGCAGCTCAGCCGATTCGACAAACAGCGGCAGCTTCAACAGATGGGTGACGATCGACAAGGCATTGATGCCCGGATCAAATACGCCGAGACCGCCGGGTTGCCAGATCCAGGTCTGACCGGGGTGCCATTTGCGCACGTCTTCTTTCCAGTCGATCTGCACGCTTTGCAAAGTGCGCGAGGCGAGCCAGTCGCGAGCGGCTTCGATACCGGGCGCGTAGCGTGAATGCCAGGCAAACAATGCGCTGACGCCCTGCTCTGCGGCCTGATCGACCAAGGCCAGCGCTTCGCCCAACGTGGCGCACGGGGGCTTCTCAACCAGCACGTGTTTGCCGACGGCCAAGGCTTGCTGTACGAGTGCGAAACGCCCTTGCGGCGGGGTGCAGAAGGCAATCGCGTCCACCGACGGGCCGTTTTCCAGCAACTCACTCAACGATTGGAAGTTTTCCACGCCAGCACAAGGCTTGCCTTGGGTGGCGACGGAGACCAACTGGAAAGCCGGATTGGCGTTGATTGCCGGGACGTGTTGATCCTGGGCGATCTTGCCGTAGCCCACCAGACCGAGACGGATTGGTTGCATCAATGACTCCTGTTTTGATTTTGTTGTCGTCAGTGAATCGGGAGATTACCTGCAAACAGCGCAAGCGTCTGTCCGCGCAATGTCACAACAACGCACAGGATCAGGCAAGGATTGCACAGGAATGCACTAGTGCCCGCAGCGCGGGAAAAGAAACAATGCCTTACGACAAACCGATCGAGGATGTTCCCATGCTTGTACAAGCCTACGGCGCCCACGCGGGCGATAAACCCCTTGAACCGATGCAGATCAACCGCCGCGCGCCGGCCGCCCATGATGTGCAGATCGACATTGCGTTCTGTGGCATCTGCCATTCCGACCTGCATCAGGTACGGGCGGAGTGGGCCGGCACGCAATTCCCTTGCGTCCCGGGCCACGAAATCGTCGGCCGCGTTTCCGCCGTCGGTGCACATGTTTCGGACTACAAGGTCGGTGATCTGGTCGGCGTCGGTTGCATCGTCGACAGCTGCAAACATTGCGATGACTGCGAAAGCGGGCTGGAAAACTATTGCGACGGCATGATCGGCACTTACAACTTCCCGACCGCTGATGCACCGGGCTGGACGCTGGGCGGCTACTCGCAAAACATCGTCGTGCATGAACGCTACGTGCTGCGCATCCGTCATCCCGAGGCACAACTGGCCGCTGTCGCACCGCTGCTGTGCGCGGGCATCACCACCTACTCGCCGCTGCGTCACTGGAATGCGGGACCGGGCAAGAAAGTCGGCGTGGTCGGCATCGGTGGCCTCGGCCACATGGGCATCAAACTGGCTCACGCTCTGGGTGCGCACGTTGTCGCGTTCACTACCTCTGAATCGAAACGCGAAGCGGCCAAAGCGCTGGGCGCCGATGAAGTGGTGGTGTCGCGCAACGCGGAAGAAATGGCCGCCCACGCCAAGAGTTTCGACTTGATCCTCAACACCGTCGCGGCGCCGCACGATCTCGACGCATTTCTGGTGCTGCTCAAGCGTGACGGTGCGTTGACGCTGGTCGGTGCGCCGGCCACCTCGCATCCGTCGCCGAACGTGTTCAACCTGATCATGAAGCGCCGCACGATTGCCGGTTCGATGATCGGCGGCATTCCGGAAACTCAGGAGATGCTGGATTTCTGCGCCGAGCACGGCATCGTTTCCGACATCGAACTGATCCGCGCCGACCAGATCAACGATGCCTACGAACGCATGCTCAAGGGTGACGTGAAGTATCGTTTCGTGATCAACAACGCAACGTTGGCCGGCTAAGCCTCAGCGCCCATTGGCCGTTCAGCGCGGCCAATGGGCCATTGAATTCCGTCGCCGGGATTTGACAGGCCCGGCGTTGCTCGCCAGAGTCGCACCCCTTTGCCTGCCATCAAGGGGTTGCCGTTGAACGAACAGACATTGTCCATGCGCCTTGAGCGCGTGGCTGCCCACGTACCTGCCGGAGCACGGCTGGCCGATATCGGCTCGGACCACGGCTATCTGCCGGTGGCGCTGATGCGTCGTGGTTTGATCACTGCGGCCGTGGCTGGCGAAGTCGCGTTGACGCCGTTCCACGCGGCTGAACGCACTGTGCGCGAAAACGATTTGCAGCAGCACATCTGTGTGCGCAGGGCCGATGGTCTGGCAGCAATCAAACCTGACGACGGCATCACCGCCATCACGATCTGCGGCATGGGCGGTGAAACCATCCGCGACATCCTCGACAACGGCGAGGCTCACCTCAGCGGCCAGGAACGTCTGATCCTGCAACCCAACGGCGGCGAACAACCCTTGCGCCAGTGGCTGATGGAAAACGGCTACCGCATCCTCAGCGAAGAGCTGCTGCGGGAAAACCGCTTCCACTATGAAATCATCGTTGCCGAGCGCGCCGAACCGGTGACTTATACCGACCAGGAGCTGTACTTCGGCCCCTTGCAGATGCAGGCCCGCAGCCCCGAGTTTCTGCGCAAATGGCAGCACAAACTTCACCACAAGCAGAAGACGCTGAGCAAGCTCGCCCATGCGCAGCAAAGCCTGCCAGAGCAAAAGCTGCAAGACCTCAAACAACAGACACGCTGGATTACCGAACTGCTGGCCTGAGCGCCGGCGTTTTCGCACTGAGACAGCGCGTGCACAAGATGACTGCTCGCGCGCCCTCATTTGATACACGACATCACAAATGA
This sequence comes from Pseudomonas sp. CH61, assembly GCF_059429415.1. Lineage (NCBI taxonomy): Bacteria > Pseudomonadati > Pseudomonadota > Gammaproteobacteria > Pseudomonadales > Pseudomonadaceae > Pseudomonas > Pseudomonas sp. CH61. The sequence continues at coordinate 2,942,170 of NZ_CM182098.1, forward strand.
TGTACCTCAAGCCCCATTTATCAATTCTTCCCTGCCTCTTAAAGTCCTCTCCAACAGCCGCCCATCACTCCGACGGGCCAGCGACTGGAGATACCCCAAATGCCTTTTATCAGCGTACGTATCACCCGTGACGGCGTGACCCGGGAACAGAAAGCCCAGGTCATCAAGGAAATCACCGAAACGATGCAGCGGGTGCTGCACAAGGATCCGAAACTCACCCACATCGTGATCGAAGAAGTCGACACCGATAACTGGGGTTATGCCGGCATCACCACCACCGAATATCGCCAACAGTTGGCGGACTCGCAGTCATGAGCCGGGCAGTGAAAATCGATTTCGTCTCGGATGTCGTTTGCCCCTGGTGCGCGTTGGGCGCTACCGCTCTGGAGCAAGCGATCAAGAATCTGGCGGGCGAAGTCGATGTGGAACTGACCTACAAACCGTTCGAACTGAACCCTGACATGCCCGCCGAAGGTGAACACGCCATCGAGCACATGATGCGCAAATACGGGCGCAGTGCCGAGCAAGTGGCGGATCGCAACGCGATGATCATCGAGCGCGGCGAGCAGATCGGCTTTCACTTCGACCTGGAAAAACGCAGCCATTTCCACAACACCTTCGATGCCCATCGATTGCTGTTCTGGGCCGCCACACAAGGACGTCAGCGTGAGTTGAAGCAAGCCTTGCTCAAGGCCTACTTCACTGACGGCATGAACCCGAATGACCACGCCACGCTGGTGACACTGGCAGAAGCAGTCGGGCTCGATGGCCCGCGTGCGCAAGAGGTGCTGGCCAACGCAGAGTTCAGCCAGGCCGTGCGCGAACTTGAACGGTTTTATCAGCAGCGCGGCATCGATTCGGTTCCGGCCATGGTGATCGACGACAAACAGGTCATCCCCGGTTCCCAGTCCGTCGCTTATTACCAGCAAGCGTTACGTCAAGCTGCGCAGATTGCGGCTCACGCCTGACACCCGAACTTCGTTTTTTCAAACCATTCAGATTGCATGAGGAAACATCATGAGCACGTCCAACAAAGTTGTAGTGATTACCGGCGCTTCGCAAGGCATTGGCGCAGGTCTGGTCAAGGGTTTCCGTGAGCGCGGCTATCAGGTTGTCGCAACCTCGCGTTCGATCAAGCCATCCACTGACCCGGACATTCTCGCCGTCGCCGGTGACATCGCCGACCCGCAGACCGCCGAGCGCGTGATCCGCGAAGCCGTTGCTCGCTTCGGGCGCATCGACACGCTGGTCAATAACGCCGGGATATTCGTCGCCAAGCCTTTCACCGAGTACAGCCAGGCAGACTACGCACAAGTGGTAGCGACCAACATGAGCGGCTTCTTCCACATCTCGCAATTGGCGATTGCCGAAATGGAGAAAAACGCCAGCGGCCATATCGTCAGCGTCACCACCAGTCTGGTCGACCACGCAATTGATGGCGTGCCGTCGGTGCTCGCTTCGCTCACCAAGGGCGGCATCAACGCGGCGACCAAATCCTTGGCCATCGAGTACGCCAAGCGCGGCATTCGGGTCAACGCGGTGTCGCCGGGCATCATCAAAACGCCGATGCACGGCGAAGAGACGCACGCCGCCCTCGGCAGCCTGCACCCGGTCGGGCATATGGGTGAGATCGATGACATCGTGCAAGCGATCCTCTATCTGGACGGCGCTAACTTCGTGACCGGCGAAATCCTCCATGTCGACGGTGGTCAAAGCGCTGGCCATTGATACCTCCCCACAGCACTGCCGGTGTGTACCGGCGGTGCCGCTTCATGAGATAAGCCTGAGAATGAACCGTCAGTTGATCCTCGGTGTACTCACATGAAGCGCCACTTTGAAGACTTGCAGTTAGGCAGCATCGAGCTCTTTTGCCTCGCCGCTGAAGCCGGCAGTTTCACCGCCGCCGCGCAGCTCGCGGGTGTGACGCCGGCCGCGGTGAGCCGGTCGATTCTGCGTCTGGAACAGCGCTTGGGTTCGCGCCTGTTTGCCCGCACCACGCGCAGCATTCGTTTGACCGAGGCCGGTAGAAATTTTTTCGTCCAGTGCAGCCAGGCCCTGACCCAACTGGTCGAAGCGCAACAGGAAGTCATGGGCGCACAAACCTCACCGTCCGGTCAGTTGCGCATCAGCCTGCCCACCACTTACGGCCATCACCGCATCCTGCCGCTGCTGCCGAAATTTCGCGCGCTCTATCCCGATGTCACCGTCGACATCCACTTGGGCAACCGCAATATCGACTTCGTCGGCGAAGGCTACGATCTGGCGATCCGCGTGCGCGCGCAACCGGATTCGACCATGGTCGCGCGGCTGCTGGAGGATGCAAAACTGGTGGTAGTCGCCTCGCCCGATTATTTGAAAAAGGCTGGCACACCGCAGACGCTTGAGGATCTGGTGCAACACGAGTGCATTCAGTTCGAACTGCCGAGCAGCGGGCGGCGGATCTCTTGGCTGTTTCAGGAACACGGGCAGGATCGTGAAGTGTTTTCCGACGGCGGTTACTCGTGCTCCGACGATGTACTTGGCGGAGTCACCTTGGCCAAACATGGTGCCGGGGTCTTCCAGACTTACAAGTTCATCGTCGAAAAGGAGCTGGCCGACGGCAGCCTCGTCGAGGTTCTACAGCCGTACGCCGGGCGCTCGCGACCTTACACCTTGCTCTACCCGCACGGCCGGTATGTGCCGCAACGGGTGCGAGCGTTTGTCGAGTTTCTGTTGCAGTTTCGTGATGAGTGGGCCGGTTGACGCTGATTGAATCGGCGCGACACAAAAGCCTGCTTTTCAGGGCAGGCTTTTGTTTGCTCGCGCAGGCTTACTTCTGCTGAGCGGTCAGCGCCGAGTAGCTGTTCATCAGGTTGCGGTAGTTGGGAATCCGCTGCGACAGCAAATTACCCAGCCCTTCAATGTCGTTGCGCCAGTCGCGGTGCAGCTCACACGCCACCGAGAACCAGTTCATCATCTGCGCACCGGCCTGAGTCATGCGGCTCCACGCAGCCTGTTGCACGGTGGTGTTGAAGGTGCCGGACGCATCAGTCACCACAAACACCTCAAACCCCTCCGCCAGCGCCGACAAGGTCGGGAACGCTACGCAGACATCCGTCACTACACCGGCAATGATGATCTGCTTGCGGCCGGTAGCCTTGATCGCCTTCACAAAATCTTCGTTGTCCCAGGCGTTGATCTGACCTGGGCGAGCAATGTACGGCGCGTCCGGGAACATCTCTTTCAGTTCCGGTACCAGCGGGCCGTTCGGGCCTTGTTCGAAACTGGTGGTGAGGATGGTCGGCAGTTCGAAGAACTTCGCCAGATCAGCCAGGGCCAGCACGTTGTTCTTGAATTCGTTTGGCGAGAAGTCCTGCACCAGAGAAATCAGGCCGGTCTGGTGGTCGACCAGCAGCACGATGGCGTCGTCTTTGTTCAGGCGGTTGTAGGTTGGAGTGGTCATGGTCTGCTTCCCTTTTGAGTTTTTGAATTTGTTGTTGCGTTCAAGTTGGGTACAGATTACTGACGCACAGGGACGGGATAAATCGGCTGAAAAGCGTTTCACCGTCAACTCAAAAAGGACAATACCAATCAACCAGTCACTTCTGCACTGTCGGCAGATATCAGCAATGACGCGGTCATTTCAGCGTGACACACCGCAAGTATTTCATCGGCCAGCACTGAGTCATCCGGGCAGGCACGCGACAGAATAATCGCGCCCACCGCCCGCGCCAGCATGTCGATCATTTTCACTCTTCCCGCATCAGGCGCCGCGTCGGGCCCTGTCGGGTACTTGTCGCCAAGCGTCTGCAGCGTACGCTCGATGCCGTCGGCAAAAGCCGTTTTCACTTCGTCAGACTGACGCGCGGCGTCGCCGCACAAAGCGGCCATGGTGCAACCGCTACCTCGTCCATCCCGATGTTCTTTCGACACATAAGCGTCGATGAAGCCTTGAACATCGACCATTTCGGCACCGGCCAACGAGCGCGCAAGGCTGTTGGCCGAGGCTTCGGACATCAGGTCGGCCTTCGAGCCGAAGTGTTTGTAGAAACCGCCATGGGTAAATCCGGCCGCCGCCATCAGGTCCGCAACGCCGACACCGTCAAAACCTCGCTCACGAAACAGCACCGAAGCGGTCTCGACGATGTGCTCGCGGTTTGCCTGCGCCTGGGCTTTGGTCACTCTCACGTGCAATACCTCCGCTGAAAAATCATGCGCAGATGATACATAGATGTCAGCCATAATCAAAACCGTTGACAGTTTAGATTTCGATCATCATCCTAATTGCAGAAGTTATCGCTGCTCACTCACAGGCACGGATCACCCCCCATGACCGATCAAAATCTGTTCACGCCGTACACGCTTGGCTCCCTGACGCTGGCGAATCGAATCGTTCTCGCGCCGCTGACCCGCAATCGAGCGGGCGAAGGCTTCGTGCCCAGTGAATTCGCGGCCACCTATTACAGTCAGCGCGCCTCCGCTGGCCTGCTGATCTCCGAGGCCACGCAGATCTCCCGACAGGGCCAGGGCTATCAGGACACCCCGGGGATTTACACCCAGGCGCAGATCGATGGCTGGCGCAAGGTCACCGCTGCCGTGCACGAACAAGGCGCGAAGATCTTTCTGCAACTGTGGCATGTCGGCCGCGTTTCACACGTTGATCTTCAAGAAAACGGCGCCGCACCCGTAGCACCCTCGGCAATACGCCCGGCGACCAAAGTGTTCGTCAACAACCGCTTTGAAGACGTTTCCGCGCCGCGAGCACTGGACATCAGCGAACTTCCGGGGATCGTCAACGATTTCCGCCAGGCAGCGGTCAACGCGATCGCCGCTGGGTTCGATGGTGTGGAAATCCACGGTGCCAACGGCTATTTGCTCGATCAATTCATCAAGGATGGCGCCAACGTGCGCACCGATGCCTACGGCGGCTCGATTGAAAATCGTGCGCGCTTGTTGCTGGAAGTGACGGCCGCGGTCGTCGCCGAGATTGGCGCAGATCGCACCGGCATTCGCCTCTCGCCGGTGTCGCCGGCCAACGGGGTGTCGAGCAGCGACCCGCAAGGGCAATTCGATTACATCGTCGAGCAACTCGATGCGCTGGGCATCGTTTATCTGCATGTGGTCGAAGGCGCAACCGGCGGGCCGCGCGATGTCGCGCCGTTCGATTTCGGCGCTCTGCGCCAGCGATTCAAAAACACCTACATCGCCAACAACGGCTACGACCTCGACCTGGCGAACGCGCGGATTGCCGAGGACCACGCCGATCTGATCGCCTTCGGTCGCCCGTTCATTGGCAATCCCGATCTGGTCGAACGCCTAGCGGCCGGTGCGCCGTTGGCCGGATTCAACCCCGCCACCCTGTATGGCGGCGGCGCGGAAGGCTACATCGACTACCCGACCCTGGCGGAATGGAGCGCTTCTGCCCAGTAAGCCGAGCCCCAGCGCATTTACTGCCTCTCCTTAATCGTTTTTTTGAAAAGAGATGACCCTATGAACGCCCACCCTACTGTTCTTATCACTGGCGCCTCTACCGGCATCGGCGCGGTTTACGCCGAACGTTTCGCTCAACGCGGGCATGATCTGGTGCTGGTCGCCCGCGATCTTCAGCGCCTGGAAACACTCGCCGCGAAACTGCGCAGCGAACACAGCGTTGCCGTCGATGTGCTGCAGGCAGACCTGACCCAACTCAAAGACCTGACCACCGTCGAAACGCGCCTGCGCGACGATGCGCGCATTGGCATCCTCGTCAATAACGCGGGTGCCGCGCAGTCGGGCAACTTCATCGAGCAGAGCACCGACAAAGTGGCCAATCTGGTCGCCCTCAACACCACGGCACTGGTGCGGCTCGCCAGCGCCATCGCTCCCCGTCTGGCGAAGGCCGGTGACGGCGCGATTATCAACATCGGCTCGGTGGTCGGTCTGGCGCCGGAGTTCGGCATGTCGGTGTACGGCGCAACCAAGGCGTTTGTCCTGTTTCTGTCTCAGGGGTTGAGCCTGGAACTGTCGCCACTGGGCGTTTACGTGCAAGCCGTGCTGCCGGCCGCTACCCGCACGGAAATCTGGGATCGCGCGGGCATCGACATCAACACCTTGAGCGAGATCATGGAAGTCAGCGACCTGGTCGATGCGGCGCTGGTCGGTTTCGATCGCCGCGAACCGGTGACCATTCCGCCGCTGCATGAAGGTGAGCGCTGGGATACCTTGCAGACCGCGCGGCAGGGCCTGCTGGCACAGATCCGCCAGTCGGCAGTCGCGCAGCGCTATCTGGCGTGAAACCAATGGAACACATGCCGTTCATCAACGCCGCCAACCAATCGATTTTGGTTGGCGGCACGGCCTTCGCCTATCGAGACCTCGGCCCCAAATCGGCGGTGCCGCTGATCCTGCTCAATCATTGGGGCGCGGCACTTGACGACTTCGACCCGCGAATCGTCGATGGTCTGGCGCGGAACCGGCGCGTGCTCGCCATCGACTATCGCGGTGTCGGTGGCTCAGGCGGCACCGCGCCCCTGACCGTCGCGCAGATGGCCGACGACGTCATCAGCCTGATCGCTACGCTGGAATTCACCAGCGTCGATCTGCTGGGTTTTTCCCTCGGCGGATTCGTTGCTCAGGACATCGCACTCAAAAAACCTGCCTTGGTGCGACGCCTGATTCTGACCGGCACCGGACCGGCTGGCGGAGTCGGTATCGCCAAGGTCGGTGCGGTTTCCTGGCCACTGATGTTCAAGGGTTTGCTGACCCTGCGCGATCCCAAGTTCCATCTGTTTTTCACCACAACCGCCAACGGACGGCGGGCCGCGACAGATTTTCTGCAACGCCTGAAAGAACGCCGCAAAGTTCGCGACAAGCGCCCGACACCGAGCGCTTTTCTACGGCAGTTGAGAGCCATCAAGGCATGGGGAAAACAGACGCCGCAGAACCTCGGCGGCCTGCAAATCCCGACGCTGGTGGTCAACGGTGACAACGACATCATGGTGCCCACCGTCAACTCGATTGATCTGGCGAAGCGGATTCCCGACGCGCAACTGATCATTTATGAAGACGCCGGACACGGCGCGATTTTCCAGAACTACGCTGACTTTGTCAGCAAGGCACAGGCGTTTCTCGATAGCTGAACCAATCTGCTCAGGCAACCCTGCCCTCCCCCAGAACCGTGAGAGCCGTCCCCACCATGAAAGCTTATTTTATCGATCGCTATGGCAAGCAGAACGGGCGTATTGGCGATGTCTCCGAGCCTGTACCCGGCGCCCATGACGTGCTGATTGAAGTCCACGCGGCCAGCGTCAACGTGCTCGATTCAAAGATTCGCAGCGGCGAATTCAAACTGATTTTGCCGTACTCATTCCCCTTGGTGCTGGGCAACGATTGTGCCGGTGTGGTGATTGCGGTTGGCGCAGCGGTCAAGGGTTTCAGGCCCGGCGATGCGGTGTATGCGCGCGTGCCCGAACAACGAATCGGCACGTTCGCCGAGCGAATCGCCGTCGAGCAAAACGCCGTGGCGTTGAAGCCAGCCAACCTCAGCATGGAGCAAGCCGCCGGCATTCCCTTGGTTGCCCTGACAGCCTGGCAAGCGCTGGTCGACATCGCCCGTTTGCAAAAGGGTCAGAAGGTCTTGATTCACGCCGGTTCCGGCGGTGTCGGAACCATCGCCATTCAACTGGCCAAGCACCTCGGCGCTGTTGTCGCGACCACCACCAGCACCACGAATATCGAGTGGGTGAAGGCGCTGGGCGCAGACGTGGTGATTGATTACAAACAGCAGCACTTCGAACAGGAACTGCGCGACTACGACGTGGTGCTGAACAGCCTCGGCACCGACGTCCTGGAAAACTCGCTAAAGGTACTCAAGCCGGGTGGTCAGCTGATTTCCATATCAGGCCCGCCAACTGCCGAGTTCGCCAAAGCGCAGGGCCTGGCCTGGCCGCTGCGGCAAGTCATGCGCTTATTGAGCCTGAGCATTCGGCGCAAGGCGCGCAAGCAGGATGTCCGTTACAGCTTCCTGTTTATGCGGGCGAGCGGTGCGCAACTGCAGGGAATCACCACCCTGATTGAAGCCGGTGTAATAAGGCCCGTTCTGGATCGCACCTTCGCCTTCGAGTCAGCGGGCCAAGCCCTGACTTACGTCGAACAGGGCCGTGCGAAAGGCAAGGTAATCGTGCAGATCAAATAGTTGCCTGCCTGTAATCATCTGGCGAAAGACCCATGGATAACGTTGCCTGCGACACCGAAAAGCCCCCCGCCGACGAACCGCAAGACACGGAGAACAAACACTCACCTGAACCCGCGAGCCACGAAACGCCCGACCCTAAGCAGCACAAGGCAATACTTGGTGTTGCTCCGATCGTCTGGCGGCCCTTGATGCTTGAGCCCTAGGCGTTCAACGCGCATGAGTTTGCTGGAAAAACACCGGAAGGTAGTGTCACTGGCTAAGTGGCGGGTGCCGAAACAGCTGCCCTCACCCTAGCCCTCTCCCCCAGGAGAGGGAACCGATTGGGGGATATTGGCGATGGACGCCGACGTGCAATAGCGGCAGTGAATCCATGACAGCCAAGCGTTGCGGATCGACGCGATCCGTCAGGTCGATGCATAAGGTTCCCTCTCCCGCAGGGAAAGGAACCGATTGGGGGATATTGGCGATGAGCGCCGACGTGCAATAGCGCCTGTGAATCCATGACCGCCAAGCATTGCGGATGAACCCGTAATCGACGCGATGCATAGGCTCCCTCTCCCCCAGGGAGAGGGAACCGATTGGGGGATATTGGCGATGAGCGCCAACGTGCAATAAAGGCTGTGAATCCAATACCGCCGAGTACTGCGGATGGACCCGTCATCGACGCGATCTGTCAGGTCGCTGTATAACGCCAGACACCTCGGTCGGCCCCCTCTCCCTCAGGGAGAGGGCTGGGGTGAGGGGCCGCCGTTGCAGCGTCGAGCGCGGCTTACAAGGTGTAGGAAATCCCCACCTGCACCGTTCTCGGCGCGCCCGGATAGGCGTAGACATTACCAAACGCGCCCTCTTCATAATCCCGGTCAAACAGATTCTTCACGTCAAGATTGAGCCGCACCTTCTCGTTGACCTTGTAGAAGCCGAGCAAATCGACAACGGTGTAGCTGTCCATCGAGAACGCGGTATTGGCGGTTTGCCCGGCGCGTTCGTCGACGTACTTGAGTCCGGTGCCCAGGCCGAGACCTTTGAGCGTGCCGTCCTGAAACTCATAGACGTTGAGCAGGCTGAAGCTGTTTTGCGGAATGTTCATCAGCCGTGTGCCCGAGCGGATCACGTTGTCCTTGGTCACTTCGGCATCCACGTAGGCGTAGCCGCCGATGACGCGCCATTCAGGTGTCAGGTTGCCGGCGACGTTCAGGTCGAAACCACGGCTGCGCACTTCACCGGCCGCCACACTGAAGGTCGAGTCCACCGGGTCGGTGGTCAGCACGTTGCGTTTTTCGATCTGATAGATCGCAGCGTCAACGCTTAACTGATGATCCAGCGCCTCCCACTTGATGCCCATTTCATAAGACTTGCCTTTCTCCGGTGCAAAGCCTCCGCCCACGCGGCTCGCGCCGGTGTTGGGCTTGAAAGAGCGCGCGGTGTCGGCATAAACCGCCAGCGTCTCGGTCAGGTCGTAGGTCACGCCGAGGCGTGGAGTCACCGCGTTGTCGCTGGCCTGCCAGTTTTTGCCGCCCGGCACATAGGTTTCATAGTCGTGTTCGAATCGCTCGAAACGTGCCCCGGCCAGCACCTTCAGACGCTCGGTCAACGCCACCTGATCCTGGACGAATGCGGCGTAGGTCTTGAGGTTTTCCTTGTCGTGAGTCGGTGTGCGGGTCAATGCCGGACGCGGCTGGCCGTAGACCGGATCGAAGATGTCGATCGGGTAGGCGCCGACCGCGCCGCTGGAGCGTTGAATGATCGACTTGTAGTCGTAATCTTCGTATTCGATGCCGGTCAGCAAGGTGTGCTGCAAGCCACCGGTGCTGAAATGACCGGTGAGATTGAGTTGAGTGTCCTTGTCGGTCCATTCCAGTTTGCGGTAGTTGAAATTGCGGCCCAGGGTTCGACCGTCATCGGCAATCCCGTTAGCTTCAATGGCATTGCCCTCAAGCGAGCCGTCGAGCCACTGGAAACCACCGCCCAGCGTCCAGTCATCATTGAGCAGATGTTCGAAACGCAGTTGCGCCATGTTGTTGTCGTTGTGCAATTTGCCGGCGTCTTTCTCGCCGAAGAACGTGTCGCGCGAGGCGGTGCCGATCTGTTTGGCGTAACGCGTCACGCCGCGATCCAGTGGATGATTGTTGCGCATGAAATCACCCTCGAAGATCACTCGGGTGGTATCGCTGGCCTGCCAGGTCAGCACTGGCGTGATGCCGTAGCGCTCGGTCTCGACGTGATCGCGGAAGGTGTCGCCGCCCTCGCCCACCACGTTCAATCGATAGGCCAGACGACCCTCTTCGTCCAGAGGGCCGGAGGCGTCCAGCGTGCCGCGTTTCATGCCTTGATCATTCAACTGACTGCCCAGCGTGACCGTGCGCTCGGGCAACGGCTGCTTGGACACAACGTTGAAGGTGCCGCCGGGATCGCCACGGCCGTAGAGCATGGTTGCCGGTCCGCGCAGCACTTCCAGACGCTCGATGGTGTTGGCATCAGGCATGTTCGGGTAGCCGCGATTGATCGGGAAACCGTTGCGGTAGAACTCGCCGGTAGTAAAGCCGCGCACGGTGAATGTGGTCAGCCCCTGCCCGCCGAAATTGTTTGCGCGGCCGACGCCGCCGGCATAGTCCAGTGCATCTTGCAGACGCGTGGCGCCGAGGTCTTCGACTGCATCCTTGGTCACTACGCTGATCGATTGTGGGGTTTCATGGATCGAGGTGTCGGTACGGGTAGCACTGGCGGAACGTGTCGCGCGGTAACCCTGCACCGGGCCGTCGGCCCGTTCGTAATCCGCTGTACCGACCACGTCGGTTGCGTCCAGCTCTAGCGCTGAGGATGTTGAATCGGCCTGTTCGGCCCACGAGGAAGAAGACAACGCCTGCAGCACGCAAATGGAAAGCAGAGTACGACGCATGAAATGAAAACCTTGTGAATAGGCCAGAACGAAGGGTGAAACCGCCAGAGCAGCGGCGCGGATGGTATACCAGAGATCGTGTAATTGAAACTTATTCTTATTTGTCATGTTGGTCAGGATTCGTGAGCCGGACTCATGACTCCATCCTGGCAAGGCGCATTATCAGATGCGGTTCAATGGCCTAGGCTCGTAGGCGATATGGCCTGCAAACGCTGGCGCTGAGGCGCCCGGCGGTGGCCGACAGCCCGCCCGAAGAGGAACTCAGCGATGAAATTCGACACACCGGCCGGCACTAATCCGATCGATCAATTGAACGTCATCGGCAAGCCCGCCGACCGCATCGATGGCAAGTTGAAAACCACCGGGACCGCGCCCTACGCGTATGAACAACATGCCGCAGTGCCCAATCCGGCCTATGGGTATATCGTCGGCGCCGGGATCGGCAAGGGACGAATTGCCTCGATCGACTCGACGCAGGCGAGCAACAGTTCCGGGGTGATCGCGATCGTCACCTACGAGAATGCCGGGCCTTTGGCCAAGGGCGAGTTCTATGTCGCGCGCGCCTTGGCCGGCCCGCAGGTGGACCACTATCACCAGGCTGTCGCGATCGTCGTCGCGCAGACATTTGAAGAGGCCCGCAGCGCCGCCCACCTGCTGGAAATCACCTATGTGGCCGAACCCGGCGCGTTCGATCTGGCGGCCGCCAAGGATTCGGCCACACCGCCCCCACCCGCCGGTTTCGGCCCACCGCCGCAGACGCAGACCGGAGATTTCGAAGGCGCCTTCAACGCCGCACCGATCCAGATCGACCAGCACTACAGCACGCCGGATCAGGCGCACGCGATGATGGAACCCCACGCCACCATCGCCCAGTGGAACGGCAATTCGCTGACGTTGTGGACGTCGATACAGCAGATCAACTGGGGCGTGCGCGATCTGGCCAGGACACTCGGTATACGCAAAGAAGATATTCGTTTGATATCGCCCTACATCGGCGGCGGTTTCGGCGGCAAAGGTACGATCTTGTGTGACGCGGTGCTGGCGTCGCTGGCGGCACGCCACGCCGGGCGCCCGGTGAAAGTCGCGCTGCCACGTCCGCTGATGTTCAACAATTTGACCCATCGCCCCGCGACGCTTCAACGCATTCGCATCGGTGCCAGCCGCGAGGGTTTGATCACTGCCATCGGCCATGAGAGTTGGTCAGGCAACCTGCCCGGGGGCCGGGCCGAAGCCGCGACGGCCTCGACGCGTTTGCTCTACGCTGGCGCCAACCGCATGACCCGCTTGAATCTTGCCGTGCTGGACCTGGCCGAAGGCTCGGCCATGCGCGCGCCGGGGGAAGCACCGGGGATGATGGCGCTGGAAATTGCCATGGATGAACTGGCGGAAAAACTCAGCATCGACCCACTGCAGTTGCGCCTGCTCAACGACACCCAGGTCGACCCCGAACAGCCATCACGACCGTTCTCGACACGGCAACTCGTCGAGTGCTTAGAAACCGGCGCCGAGCACTTCGGCTGGCACCAGCGCAACGCAAGCGCCGGCCAACGCCTGGAGAATGGCTGGCTGATTGGCATCGGTCTGGCGTCTGCCATACGTGGCGCGCCAACCACCGCCTCGGCGGCCCGTGTGCGCCTTGACCGGCACGGCACAATCACCGTCGAAACCGACATGACTGATATCGGCACCGGCAGCTACACGATCATTGCGCAGACCGCCGCCGAGATGATGGGTGTGGAACTGGACCGGGTCGAAGTGCGCCTTGGCGACTCGCGCTTTCCGGAGTCGTCGGGATCGGGCGGGCAATGGGGTGCAGCGTCGTCTACCGCCGGGGTCTATGCCGCTTGCGTCAAGTTGCGCGAAGCAGTTGCCCGCGCCGTCGGACTTGATCCGCAAACGGCCGAATTTGCCCACGGCGAGGTGCACGATGGCACGCGGCATTTTCCTTTGGCTCACGCGGCGGCCGCAGGCGATCTCGTTGGCGAAGACCGCATGGAATTCGGCGATCTGGCCCAGCGCTTTGCCCAGCAGACCTTTGGCGCACATTTCGCCGAAGTCGCGGTCAACGCGGCGACCGGCGAGATTCGTCTGCGTCGCCAATTGGCGGTCTGCGCAGCAGGGCGGATTCTCAATCCGAAGACCGCGCGCAGCCAAATCATCGGCGGCATGACCATGGGCGCCGGGGCGGCACTGATGGAAGAACTGCAGGTCGACAAGCGCCGTGGTTTTTTCGTCAACCATGACCTCGCCGGTTACGAAGTGCCGGTGCACGCCGACATTCCCCATCAGCAGGTGATTTTCCTCGATGAGGTCGACCCCTACGCCACGCCGCTCAAGGCCAAAGGTGTCGGCGAGTTGGGCATCAGTGGCGCCGCAGCGGCCATTGCCAATGCGATTTACAACGCCACCGGCGTGCGCGTGCGCGATTATCCGATCACGCTGGACAAACTTATCGCGCACTTGCCGGAGCAGATTTGACGCCCTGTTCAGTCAGCCCGGCGCGCGCTGGCTGAACACTTCCTTGAACACCGGCACGGCGGAAAACGCATTCGGCCATCCGGCATAGAACGCCAGTTGGGTAATCATTTCCGCCGCTTCGGTCTGGCTCAAACCGTTGTCCATCGCCCGACCCAAGTGATAGCCGACCTGGCCGGTCTGCCCGTTGGCCACCAACGAACTGACCGTGATCAGGCTGCGATCGCGGGGCGCCAGACCTGGCCGCAACCACAGATCGCGGAACAGCGCTTTGGTGGTGAACTCGACCAGCCCCGGCGCCACTGATCCCACCGCCGCATTCACGCGCTCCACGCGGTCAGCTTCGCGAACCTGGTCCAGCGGCAGCAACGACGGCGCAACCGGTGCCAGTTGCTCAGCATCGAAGTTGCGCGCGGAGAACACCTCGCCGGCGATAGGCAGAGCCGCTGACGCATTGCCCCAACCGGAATAAAACGCCAGGTGATTGAGCGTTTCGGACAGCTCAAGCGGCGTGACACCGTTGTCCAGCGCAAGGTTGAATTGCGCGGCCATCTCGGCGGTTTGCCCGCGTGCAATCAACACCGCAACCGTCACCAGACTGCGGTCACGCGGTGACAATCCCGGGCGTTTCCATACTTCGCCGAACAACATGGCATCGGTGTTATGAGCCAGTGCCGGGGACACGGCAGCCGCGGCATCGGAGGTCATTGCAGGTGAACGTTTCATGGAGGTCGAACCTTTTTCAGTTGAAGCACAGGCTGTCAGCAACAGTGCGATGGCCGTTAACAGAAGTCGGCTGGAGTGGGTCACGCTACGAACCGGGAGTGCTGCCATCGTTAAGCTCCTGCTGACGGGATAATCAGCCGCTACGGTAAACCGACGAGGATCTTGCGACTATCTGCGCTCAGCTTCATGAAGTCATGAACACCGCTCATCAATCTGCCTCCTCCATAGAAAGCGAATGGTGCCAAAAACTGGCACTGCCCCGTTATAGAGTCGGTGTCATGTCCACTCTCGGAAGGCGAACCCAACATGTCAGCAGGCTATAAACGTATTCAGTACTCGTGCTACGGCGGTCCGGAAGTGATGCGCATCGAAGCATTCCAGTTGCCAGCACCCGGCAAGGATGAAGTGCTCGTGCAGGTCAGATTTGCAGCGATCAACCCCATTGACTGGAAGTTGCGTCAGGGCCGGATGAAGCTGATCACCGGCAGAACATTTCCGCGCGCGATGGGTATGGATTTCTCTGGCGTGGTTCTTGCGGTTGGGGCAAGCGTCAGCCGCTTCCAGGTCGGCGACGCGGTTTTCGGGCTATCCCGCTTCAAAGAAAGTGGCGCATTGGGCGAAGCCGTCGTGACCAGGGAGGACTTTCTGGCGAGCAAGCCGGATACTCTTTCCTTCGCCGATGCGGCGTGCCTCGGCACACCGGGCATTACCGCGTGGAACGGGCTGATCGACAAAGCCAGGCTGCAAGCCGGTCAGCAGGTTTTCATCAATGGTTGCGCGGGGGCAGTCGGCGAAGCGGCGGTGCAGATCGCCCTGATGTCAGGGGCCACGGTATCGGGCAGTTGCAGCGCGTCGGACGTTGCCTGGGCACAGGCGCTGGGGGTATCGACCGTCTACGACTACCGGTTAACGGACCTGACAAGACTGCCGGCGCGCTTCGATGTGGTGTATGACACGGCCGCGACGATGACGGTCTCGACCGGTATCGGATTGCTGCGTCCGGGCGGCTGTTTGCTTGATCTCAATCCGGGTCCGGGTAAATTCCTGCGCGGCCTGATTGATCGGCGACTGAAACTGGTCATCGGCACACCGCGACACGAAATCCTCGAAACACTGGCCAGTGCCGCCAGTGAGGCACGCTTGAAGATTCGGCTAGGAGAAGTGGTGCCGCTGGACGGCGCCATACAACTGATCCGCGAGCTCGAACAGGGCCGCAAACTCGGCGGCAAAGGTGTCGTCGCCATGGAGCGTTAATGGCCAGAAGTCATCGTCTGTTTGAGCTGATGCAAGCGCTGCGGCGTCATCGTCGTACGGTGTCCGGCAAGGCCTTGGCGGCTGAATTGGGCGTGTCGTTGCGCACCATTCGCCGCGACATCGTCACGCTGCAAGGCATGGGGGCCGAGATCGACGGCGAGCCGGGCCTTGGGTATGTGCTCAAGCCCGGTTTTGTCCTGCCGCCGCTATCGTTCAGCGCCGAGGAAATACAAGCCTTGGTCATCGGCGCGCAATGGGTCAGCCGGCAGACCGACAGCCAACTCGCGGGCGCCGTCAACAATGCCCTGGCGAAAATCAGTGCCGTGCTGCCCGCGCAGATGCGGCCGATCTTCGAAGACGAAACCTTTTACGTGGCCAAGCCGCACAAGCCCGGCACAACCATCGACCTCAGCGAGATTCGTCGGGCGCTGCGCGAGCAGAACAAGCTGCGCATCGCGCTAGCGCTCGAACATGCGGAGGCCGCCGAACACATCATCTGGCCGATCATGTTGGGCTTTATCGAAGGCAAGCGCTGCATCGCGGCGTGGTGCGAAGGCGACAGCCGGTTTCGCGTGATCGATATGGCTGACCTTGCGACGGTGCAGGTGCTCGTCGAACACTACGCGCCTGACCGCCGGCGCTTGATCAAACAATGGCGTGCCGAGGATGTGCGGCCCTGCAACAGTCAGGGCGAGGTGTGTTGAGCCATGTAACCTGGGCCACAACGGCCCCGCCGCTCACACCGCCAGCAGTTGTCGGGTCATCGCCATCGAGGTCTGCAGCGACTGCCCGGTACGCTGCAATTTGTTCAGCAAACTGGCGCCCAACCACAGCTGATACAAGGTTTCCGCCAGATGCCGGGCATCGCCCTGGGGCAGGCTGTTTTCGGCTTGACCCTGTTCTATACACAAGGAAATACGCGCCACCACTTGCTCGGCGCCATCGCGCAAGGTCAGGCGCATCGACTCCGACAGGTCGGCGACTTCGGCGCTGAGCTTCACCACCAGACATTCGTCGCCATGCCCTTCGAGGGTGCAGCGGTTCTGCCAGCCCTGCCAGTAATCCATCAACCGCTCATAGGCGCTCAGCCCCGGCAGCGTCAGGCGCCGCTCCATGTCGGCGAGGTAGCCGACGAAGTAATCCGCGAGCAGCGCCTGGCCGTACAACTCTTTGGATTTGAAGTAGTGATAGAACGAACCCTTGGGCACACCGGCGGTTTGCAGGATTTCGTTGAGGCCGACACTGGTGAAGCCCTTCTCGGCCATCATCCGGTGGCCGGTGTCGAGCAAATGTTGGCGGGTGTCGTCGTAGGTCGGTTTCATCGGGCGCACATTACCAGGCAATAGACCAGTCGTATATTTCGAGGAACGGAAGTTTGCCATACCTGTCGATGAAAAACCGCAGGATAAAAAATTACTAGACGACTGGTCTAATTGGAATCTATGCTGCGCCCCGACAAACGTTTTCTGACCGGTGTGGCCGATGGGCGAATCCTTCGCTCAATCGAAGACACCTGATCGACTCAAGGTGCTCTATGAAAATCCTGATGGTTTTGACTTCCCACGATCAACTCGGCAACACCGGCAAGAAAACCGGCTTCTGGCTGGAAGAGTTCGCCGCGCCCTACTACGCCTTCAAGGACGCCGGCGCCGACGTCACCCTGGTCTCGCCGGCTGGCGGCCAGCCGCCGCTGGACCCGAAAAGCGATGAGCCAGACGCGCAGACCGCCGAGACTGATCGCTTCCGCAAAGACTCCGCCGCGCAACAGGCGCTGGCCAATACCGGTCGCTTGGCCGACGTCAACGCCGATGATTTCGATGCGGTGTTTTACCCGGGCGGCCACGGCCCGCTGTGGGATCTGGCCGAAGACAAGCAGTCGATCGCGTTGATCGAAGCGTTTGACCGCGCCAACAAACCCCACGGTTTTGTCTGCCATGCGCCGGGGGTATTGCGTCACGCCCTCACCGCTGACGGCAAACCGCTGGTCCAGCATCGCCAGGTCACCGGTTTCACCAATGCCGAAGAAGAGGCCGTTGGCCTGACGGACGTGGTGCCGTTCCTGATCGAGGACGAGTTCCAGCGCCTCGGCGGTCATTACTCGAAAGTCGCTGACTGGCAGGTTCATGTGGTCGCCGATGGGCAACTGGTCACTGGCCAGAACCCTGCCAGCTCCGCCGCCGTCGCGAAAAAACTGCTGGAGATGCTGGGCTAAACCCTCGCTTCCAACCTTCCTAACGCCGGGTGCGTCTTGCCCGGCGTTATTTTTTCACCTAATCAATAGACGACTGGTCTAATAAGTCGCCAAAAGGTCACCCATGAACAACAGCCGTTTCTTTACCCCCGCCACTCTCGGCCATCACACCTTGAAAAACCGTATCGTCCTGCCGCCCCTCACCCGCCAGCGCAGCACTCAACCGGGCAACATCGCCAATGAACTGATGGCCGAGTATTACCAACAGCGCGCCGGCGCCGGTTTGCTGGTCACCGAAGGCACGCAGATCGAACCCCGAGGTCAGGGCTATGCGTGGACGCCAGGGATTCATACGCCTGAGCAAATCGCCGGTTGGCGCAAAGTTACCGAGGCGGTGCATGCCGTGGACGGGGTTATTTTCGCCCAGTTGTGGCACGTAGGTCGGGTCTCCCACACCGCGTTGCAACCCGACGGTGCTGCCCCAGTTTCCGCCTCCGCCGTGGCTACCGACCGGGTCAGCGTGTTTATCGAAACCGCGCCTGGCGCCGGTGAACTGGTGCCGCCATCGGCACCGCGCGCACTGAGCACGGAAGAAGTTCAGGAGTTGGTTCAGCTGTACATTCAGGCGGCGCGCAACGCCATGGACGCCGGCTTCGACGGCATCGAATTGCACTGCGCCAACGGTTATCTGGTGAACCAGTTCATCTCCGCCCACAGCAACTTGCGCGACGATCAGTACGGCGGTTCGCTGCACAACCGCCTGCGCTTTCTCAAGGAAGTGGTCGCCGGCGTCGCCGAGTGCATCGGCAAGGAAAAAGTCGGCGTGCGCTTCGCCCCACTGTTTACCACCACCGATGAAGCGCGCACTTATCTGGGCATGGTCGAGGAAGATCCACACACCACTTACATCGAAGCGATCAAAGTGCTGCAGGACGTGGGCATTGCCTATTTGTCCATTGCCGAAGCCGACTGGAACAACGCCCCGGCGATGCCACAAACGTTCCGCCAGGCCGTGCGCGAGACCTTCAGCGGCGCGATCATTTATGCCGGGCGCTACACCGCAGAATCCGGGGCGCAACTGCTCGATTCTGGCCTGGCAGACTTCGTCGCTTTTGGCCGTCCGTTCATGGCCAACCCCGATCTGCCGGCGCGCATTGCCAATGACTGGCCGTTGAATGCGTTGAACCCGGCGACGGTGTATGGCGGTAACGCCGAAGGCTATGTGGATTACCCCGTTTATCCCGGCTAAGCCTTTCCACGCGGCATCAAGCGCTCCCGCAACAGCGGGAACGTTCATCCGAGTCGGAGTGCAAACCCTTGTGGGAGCGAGCCTGCTCGCGAAAGCGGCATGTCAGTCAGCCAACATGTTGAATGTGACGAAGCCTTCGCGAGCAGGCTCGCTCCCACAGGGGGGGGATGTAAATATTCACCGCACAAAAACCTATACACAGACTACAATCTGTACAACTATCTGGACTTAACGCTTAAACGTCCACTCGGCAGCCTGCTGCTCACTACGCTGAATCCGTGAAATGAACAAAACCCATCGGCTGTGCCTCGTTCTGGGTGACCAGTTATCGTTTGATCTGGCTTCATTGGCAGGTCTGGATCGCGAACAGGATCGTTTGCTGCTGGTCGAGGTCATGGAGGAAGCCAGCCATGTTGCCCATCACCCGCAGAAGATTGCCCTGATCTTCAGCGCCATGCGTCACTTCGCTAAGGCGTTGGAAAACCAAGGCTTCCAAGTGCATTACGTGACCCTCGACGACCCGCACAACAGCGGCTCGGTGCCCGGCGAGTTAAAGCGCTGGCAGGCGCTGCTGCGAGCCAACGAATTGCACATGACCGAATGCGGCGACTGGCGTCTGGAGCAATCGCTGAAAGATTGTGGTTTACCGATCCACTGGCATGCCGATAACCGTTTCCTCTGCAGCCGCGACGAATTCCGCACGTGGGCCGCTGGCAAAAAGCAGTTGCGCATGGAGTTCTTCTACCGCGAGATGCGCCGCAAAAGTCGTCTGCTGCTCAACGGCGATGGCACGCCAGTCGGCGGCGCCTGGAACTTTGATGCTGACAATCGCAAAGCCCTTCCCAAATCCGTCAAGGCGCCCTACCCGGCGGGTTTTACCAACGATGCAATCACCCTCGAAGTGCTAGCACTGGTCAAGGATCGCTTCGCCAGTCACTACGGCAGCCTGGATGATTTCAACTATCCGGTGACGCATACCGATGCCCAGGCACTGTGGGACTGGTTTCTCGATTACGGCCTGGCCGGGTTCGGCGATTATCAGGACGCCATGGCCAGCGACGAACCGTTTCTGTTCCATGCCCGCATCAGCGCTGCACTGAACATTGGCTTGCTCGATCTGCGCCATCTCTGCGCCGATGTGGAGTCGGCCTATTGGTCCGGCAGCATCGCGCTGAATGCCGCCGAAGGCTTCATCCGCCAACTGATCGGCTGGCGCGAATATGTCCGAGGCGTTTACTGGCTGCACATGCCCGAGTACGCCGAGGGCAATGCCTTCGGTAACACGCGGCGCTTGCCAGAGTTCTACTGGACCGGCGACACGCAAATGAAATGCATGCGCCAGGCCATCGGCCAGAGTCTGAAACACGCCTACGCCCATCACATTCAGCGCCTGATGGTCACCGGCAATTTCGCCCTGCTCGCCGGCATCGCGCCGAGCCAGATCTGTGAATGGTATCTGGCCATTTACATGGACGCTTTCGATTGGGTCGAGCTGCCCAATACCCTCGGCATGGTCATGCACGCCGACGGCGGTTACCTGGGTTCCAAGCCTTATTGCGCCAGCGGCCAGTACATCAACCGGATGTCCGACTACTGTCGCGACTGTGCGTACTCGGTGCGTGAAACCACAGCCGACAACGCCTGCCCGTTCAATGCCTTGTACTGGCATTTCCTGATGCGCCACGGCGACCTTCTGCGCAGCAATCAGCGCATGGGCATGATGTACAAAAACCTTGATCGCATGCCGTTGGAAAAACAGCAGGCTTTGTGGCAACGCGGGCAGAGTCTGCTCGACAGACTGGATCGCGGCGAATCGCTATGAAAACGCGTGTGCCTTTGGCCCGTGTGCAACTTAAACATGGGGCCCTGGGTCAATGGCTGACAAAGCTTGTGAGGCCGATGGTTTGAAAGACGCCAATTGAACGCAAGCCAACCATCAACGCATGAAGGGTGAACATCCTGAAACAGCTTACTCGCGAGGAGCTTGAGTCCGAAGTCACGCGCCTGCGTCTGGCCGTCAAGGCGACCTGCGACGCCGTCTGGGACTGGGATCTGAAAACCAATCAGGTCATCTGGAACGACTCGCTGCAACAGGCGTATGGCTACGCGTCAGCAGCCATCGAGCCGACGTGTGATTGGCGGTTTGCGCAGATTCACACGCAGGATCGCGCGCGCGTGACAACCTCGATTCGCTCGGCGATTGACGGCTCCGGGACGACCTGGAGCGCCGAGTACCGCTTCCTCTGCCACGATGGTTCATACGCCGAAGTGCTTGATCGCGGACATCTGATCCGCAATGCCGATGGCCAGGCCGAACGCATGATCGGTGCGATGCTCGACCTGACCCGTTCGCGCAGTGCCGAAACGGCACTGCGCCAGAGTGAAGAGCGCTTCAGCACCATTCTGGAGACCATCGAGGCGGCGTTCGCCATCGTCAAAGTCAAATTCGACGCCGACGACCACCCCATCGACTATTACTTCGTCGAGGCCAACCCGGCGTTCGAGCGTCAGGCCGGGGTCAACCTGCGGGGCAAGTGGGTCACCGAGTTTGCGCCCAACCTGGAGAAATTCTGGTTCGAGACTTACGGCCATGTGGCCAAGACCGGCGAGCCGGCCAACTTCGAGAACTACGCCAATACCTTCGAACGCTGGTTCGATGTGCGCGCCGTCCGCGTCGGCGACCCGGCCGATCGGCAGATTGCGATCTTCTTCAGCGATGTCACCGAACGCCGCGACGCGCAAGAACGCTTGCGCATCAGCGAAGCGGTCGCTCGGGAAAACGTCGAACGTGTCCAGCTCGCCCTCGCCGCCGGCGCCATTATCGGTACCTGGCACTGGCACCTGCCCAGCGATCGTTTCAGCGTCGATGAAGCCTTCGCGCGGGTGTTCGACCTCGACCCGGCCTGGGGTCTTGACGGCCTGAGCCTGGAGCAAGTGGTGATGACCGTTCACCCGGACGACAGGGAAGGACTCACCACCGCGATCAACGAAGTCATTGCCCGTGGAGGTGCCTATTCCCACCAATACCGAGTTCGCGGCGCGGATGGCCAATACACCTGGATTGAAGCGAACGGCCGCGTCGAGTGCGCCGAAGACGGCACGCCTTTGCGCTTTCCCGGCGTGCTGATCGATGTCGAAGACCGGCGCAACGTCGAAGCCGAGCGCGACCGGGTCACCGCCGCATTGAAAGCCCTCAACGACACACTGGAACAACGGGTCTCGGCGCGCACCGCCGACCTGATGCAGGCCGAAGAAAAGTTGCGCCAATCGCAGAAGATGGAAGCGGTCGGGCAGCTCACCGGCGGTCTGGCCCATGACTTCAACAACCTGCTGGCAGGCATCTGCGCCTCCCTTGAGCTGATGGACAAACGCATCGCCCAGGGTCGCCTGAACGACATCGACAAATACATGCAGATCGCCCAGGACGCCGCCAAACGCGCCACCGCCCTGACCCATCGTCTGCTGGCCTTCTCTCGACGTCAGACCCTCGATCCACGGCCGACTGAAGTCAACGCACTGATTGCCGGCATGAGCGAACTGATCCAGCGCACCGTCGGCCCGAGCATTCGCCTGAAGACGGTCGCCGCCGCCGATCTGTGGCCAGCACTGGTCGATGCCAGTCAACTGGAAAACGCCCTGCTCAACCTGTGCATCAACGCTCGCGACGCGATGCCCGATGGCGGCAGCATCATCGTCGAGACCGCCAATCGAACCCTGGATGCTGAATCAGCGCGCGTACGGGAAATGCCCGAAGGCCAATACCTGTGCCTGTCGGTCGCCGACACCGGTACCGGCATGAGTGCGGAAGTGATCGCCAAGGCCTTCGACCCGTTTTTCACCACCAAACCGCTGGGCCAGGGCACCGGGCTCGGGCTGTCGATGATCTACGGTTTCACCAAGCAATCCGGCGGGCAGGTACGGGTGCAATCGACCGTGGGTCAAGGCACGACCATGTGCGTTTACCTGCCGCGCTACGTCGGCGAAACGCAGCGCAATCAGGATGACGCGCAAAGCTCAGCGACGCCTCATGCCAAGGCCGGCGAGACCATCCTGATTGTCGACGACGAACCCACCGTCCGCATGCTGCTCAAGGATGTGCTGAACGATCTCGGCTACAACCTGCTCGAAGCGGCCGACAGCGTTGAGGGACTGGAAGTATTGCGTTCCAGCGCGCACATCGACCTGCTCATTACCGATGTCGGTTTGCCCGGCGGCATGAACGGCCGGCAGATGGCCGATGCGGGCAGGCAAATCAGGCCGAAGCTGAAGACCTTGTTCATTACCGGGTACGCGGAAAACTCGGTGATCGGTAACGGTCAACTCGGCCCGGGCATGCAGGTGCTGACCAAACCGTTCGCCGTCGACACGTTGGTATCACGGGTCAGTGGCCTGCTGACCATCGACTTCGATTGAAGGTTGCGCAGCGAACCTCATGAATCTGTTGCGCCCTGCCGTTTTCGCTTGATACAGCGCTTGATCGGCGCACTCGATCAGAGCGCTCACCGGATCCAGGCGCGGACCGCGCGCAGCGGCAATGCCGATGCTCAGGCTCACGCGGGCCACGGGACTGTCAGGGTGGGCAATGTTGGCGTACTGCAAGCGCTCGATTATCAGCTGCGCCACCACCTCGGCACCGTCAATATCGGTGTCGGGCATGATCACCGCGAACTCTTCACCACCATAGCGCGCTACCAGATCCGACGGCCGCCGCACACACGCATCCAGCACGCTACCGACGGTTTGCAGACAGGCGTCGCCGGCAACGTGCCCGAGCGCATCATTGAACCGCTTGAAATAATCGATATCGATCATCAGCAACGCCAGCGACGAGTTGTTGCGCTGTGCCCGCCGCGCCTCTGTGGCCAGGGTCTGGTCAAAGCAGCGCCGATTCGCCAGACCGGTCAGCGCATCCTTCATGGCCAGCAGTTCCAGCTGTCGATTGGAACCGAGCAACTGCTGCTGAGCGATGCGCAGTTCGCCTTCAATCTGGGTCCGGCGACGGATGTCGAGGATCAAGAACCAGCCGATCAGGCCGGTAAGCCCCAACAGCCCCGCCACCACCACCGCCGACAGCAGCGCTTCCGTTCGCCACGCGGTGAGCGCTTCACGCTTGCCGATGGCGACCGTGGTGATCAGCGGCAACTTCTCGCTTTTGCGAAAGGCGTAGAGGCGTTCGACGCCATCCAGGCTGGAGGTATACGACGCGGTACCGACCGATTGATCGACCAGGTACTTGGCGTAGATCGGCGACTTGGAAAAGTTGCGGCCCATGTCCTGCTCGCGGAACGGATAGCGCACCAGCAACGTGCCGTCGGTGTACGACAAACCGATAGCACCTTCCTGCCCGACGTCGAGTTTGCCGAACAGGCGCAGGAAGTTTTCCACGCCCAAGGTCACGGCCACCACCCCGGCAAACTCGCCACGATCATCGTTGAAACGGCGGCTGACGGTGATCACCCACTCCTGATTGGAGCGGCTGCGGATGGGTGGCCCGATAAAGGGTTCGCGGCTCGGGTCGTCGCGATGATGAATGAAATAGGCCCGATCACTGCTGTTGGCCCCCGCCGGGATCGGCCGATTCGACGACATCAGCCAATGGCCCTGACGATCATAGATGGTGATCCCACTCATTTGTGGCATCAACGGCTGCTGGCGGTTGATCAGCGCACCCAAGCGCTGGATCTGCGCGGGGCCACTGCCTTCGGTTTCCAGGCGCTCGACCAGCCCGAGCAACAGCAGCGAACTTTGCCGGACAATGCCCTCGGAATAGGTCTCTAGTGCCTGGGTCAGGTTCAACCCGTGCACGTTGACTTCCTCCAGCGCGCGATCGCGCGAGGACAGCACTTTCCAGATGGTCAGCGACGCCAGAGAGCAGCCGATGACCAGCAGCAAGAGGATGACGAGGTGGGTATCACGCTTCACGAAAGTACCTAATGGAAAGTCCGGTTTCCGGTTCCGGCCGTTACTGATTCAAGGCAATAACAGCGGTCGTATGTCCTCGACCGGCGCAAGGATACAAGCAGCGCGTCGAACGTGCAGCAACCGTATGACGGAACGTCGTTTTCAGCCCCTTGACGTTGTTTCGCAACGACACGGCGACGGCCTGCAACTTATATTCGTGGCCGCAGGTCATTAGGCTTGCTGAGGTTGAATCCATCCGCAAACCTCGAACATTGAAGATACCGCCGTGGCCGCTGACCTCGATCGCCGCAATAACCTGTCACTGGACAGCCTGAACTTCTTCCTCGCCGACGTGCGCGACGGTCTCGGCCCCTACCTGGCCATTTACCTGTTGGCGGTGCATCACTGGGAACCGGCGAGCATTGGCCTGGTGATGACCATCGCCGGGGTCGCCGCGCTGATCACCCAGACACCCGCCGGCGCCTGGGTCGACAACAGCCGGCGCAAACGTGCGCTGATTGCGATCGCCGCGCTGCTGGTGACCGGCAGTTGTCTGCTGCTGCCGTTCGTGACGTCGTTCACGTGGGTGGCGTTGACGCAAACCCTGAGTGCAATGGCCGCTTCGATATTCGCCCCGGCCATCTGCGCGATTACCCTAGGCATGACCGGGCCACGGGCGTTCACCCGGCGAACCGGGCGCAATGAAACCTTCAATCATGCCGGCAACGCCTGCGCCGCCCTCCTCGCCGGCGTATTCGCCTATCTGTTCGGCCCGGTGGCGGTGTTCTATCTGATGGCGGCCATGGCCCTGGCCAGTGTCATCGCCATCGCCTGCGTATCGCCAGAAGCGATCGACCATGATCAGGCCCGCGGACTCGATCCCGCCGACACTGGCCATCACCAGCCTTCCGGTTTATCGGTGCTGCTGGGCAACCGGTCGCTGTTGCTGTTCGCCATTTGCTGTGCGCTGTTCCACCTCGCCAACGCAGCGATGTTGCCGTTGGTGAGCCAAAAACTGGCGCAAGCGAATTTGCAGATGGCCACCCCGCTGACCTCCGCCTGCATCGTCGCCGCGCAACTGGTGATGGTGCCGGCGGCATTACTGGTCGGGGCGAAAGCCGATGTGTGGGGACGCAAGCCGCTGCTGCTGGCCGGATTTCTGATCCTGCCATTGCGCGGTGTGCTCTATACGCTGTCGGACGATGCTTACTGGCTGGTCGCGGTGCAGCTGCTCGACGGCGTCGGCGCCGGTCTGTTCGGCGCCTTGTTTCCGATCATGGTCAAAGACCTCACCCAGGGCACCGGCCACTTCAATATCAGCCTTGGCGCGTTGACGACTGTGTTCGGGCTGGGCGCGGCACTGAGCAATGGCCTCGCCGGGTTCGTTGTTCAGGAAGCTGGTTACAGCGCGGCGTTTCTGACCCTGGCCGCTATTGCGGCGGTGGCGGTTGTGTTGCTTGGGATCGGTGTTCCGGAAACCCAGCGCAGTGGCCGGCAGGCTGAAAGCGGATTGGTCGAGGCCAGCACTGAATCCTCAGCGTAATCCATATCCCATCCCTGCCCTCTCATCGCCGCCAAATCGTGTTTGCGCGGCATTAAAAATCCAGGACTCAGTGGATCAGGCAAGCAATCCAGAGGAATGCACTTCGGCGCTGAGGCGCTGATCGAGAGAATGTTCGTGCACAGGCTCAGACGAATAAACCCTCAATCGCAAGGACATTCCAGTGAAAGGTTTTTGCTTGGCCTTCGGGCTGCTCTTCAGTACTTTTTCAGCCATGGGAGCCGATATGTCGAACGGCGCAGACAACTTCTACACCAGCGATAAAGTGACCGTGGAAAAGGTCACCTTCAAGAACCAGTACGGGATGAAGGTCGCAGGCAATCTGTTCAGCCTGAAGAACCTCGACCCACAGTCAAAAAATGCCGCGATCATCGTCGGCCACCCGATGGGCGCGGTGAAAGAGCAAAGCGCCAATCTCTACGCGACCAAAATGGCCGAACAAGGCTTCGTCACGCTGTCGTTCGACTTGTCCTTCTGGGGCGAGAGCGAGGGCCTGCCACGCCAGTCAGTTGCGCCGGACATTTATGCCGAAGACTTCAGCGCGGCGGTGGACTTTCTCGGTACTCGTCCACTGGTCGATCGCGAGCGTATCGGCGTCATCGGTATTTGCGGCAGCGGCAGCTTTGCCATCAGTGCCGCCAAGATCGACCCACGTTTGAAGGCGATTGCTACTGTCAGCATGTACGACATGGGCGCCGCCAACCGTAACGGCCTCAAACATTCGCTCACGCCAGCGCAACGCCAATCCATCGTTGAACAGGCGGCGCAGCAGCGTAACGCGCAGTTCTGGGGCGGCCCGATCCGCTACACCGGCGGCACACCGCTCAAACTCACCGGCAACGCGGTGGGTGACGAGTTCTACGACTTCTACCGCACACCGCGTGGTCAGGTCACGCCAGCCGGCGCTTCACCGCAGACCACGACCATGCCGACGTTGATCAGCAATGTGAAGTTCATGAACTTCTACCCGTTCAATGACATCGAGAGCATCTCCCCGCGTCCGCTGCTGTTCATTGCCGGTGCTCAGGCGCACTCCCGCGAATTCAGTGAAGACGCGTATCAGCGCGCGGCCGAACCCAAAGAGCTGCTGATCATTCCAGGGGCCGGCCATGTCGACTTGTACGACCGGGTCAATCTGATTCCCTTCGCCAAATTGACCGAGTTCTTCAGCCATAACCTGAAGTAACACCATCGCGGCGCTGCCAGCGCTTTAAAGCGCAGACACGACAAAAGCCTGCTTTCAAGGCAGGCTTTTGTTCGGTCGCGCAGGCTTACTTCTGCTGAGCAGTCAGCGCCGAGTAGCTGTTCATCAGGTTGCGGTAGTTCGGGATCCGCTGCGACAGCAAGTTACCCAAGCCTTCAATGTCGTTGCGCCAGTCGCGGTGCAGCTCACACGCCACCGAGAACCAGTTCATCATCTGCGCACCGGCCTGAGTCATGCGGCTCCACGCGGCTTGTTGCACGGTGGTGTTGAAGGTGCCGGAGGCGTCAGTCACCACAAAAACATCAAACCCTTCCGCCAGCGCCGACAAGGTCGGGAACGCTACGCAGACATCCGTCACTACACCGGCAATGATGATCTGCTTGCGCCCGGTAGCTTTGATCGCTTTCACAAAATCTTCGTTGTCCCAAGCGTTGATCTGACCTGGGCGAGCAATGTACGGCGCATCCGGGAACATCTCTTTCAATTCCGGTACCAGCGGGCCGTTCGGGCCTTGTTCGAAACTGGTGGTGAGGATGGTCGGCAATTCGAAGAACTTGGCCAGATCAGCCAGGGCCAGCACGTTGTTCTTGAATTCGTTTGGCGAGAAGTCCTGCACCAGGGAAATCAGGCCAGTCTGATGGTCGACCAGCAACACGATGGCGTCATCTTTGTTCAGGCGGTTGTAGGTTGGAGTGGTCATGGTGTGCGTCCCTTTTGAGTTTTTGAAGTTGTTGTTGCGTTCAAGTTGGGTACAGATTACTGACGCACAGGGACGGGATAAATCGGCTGAAAAGCGTTTCACCGTCAACTCAAAAAGGACAATTCAACGACGGCGCGCGCTCTGTTCCGAACTTTTTGGCGATCCTTGTCATACTGTTGTGATGCATTACGTATGAGAAAAGGAGAGGTTCATGCTCGGACGCCGCCCGCCAGAGCCGAACACCGAAGACCCTGGCAGAGCCGCCTCTGCCCGCAACGCCGTGCGCGCCGGCTCGACATTCCGCCTTACGGTCAGCTTTATGCTGGTGGTGGTATTGGCCTTTCTGACGGTCGAGAGCTGGCGCACCTGGCGCGACTATCGCGCTGCATTCGCCTCCGCGCGCGATTCGGTGACCAACCTAGCCCGCGCCACTGCACAGCATGCCGAAGACACCATTCGGCAAATGGATGTGCTGACCGCCGCCCTGAGTGAACGTATCGAAGGCGATGGCCTGCAGAACCTCGATGTGCCGCGCATTCACAAATTGCTGGTGCAGCAATCGAAAATCATGCCGCAGTTGCATGGCTTGTTCATCTACGGCGCGGATGGGCAGTGGCTCGTCACCGACAAGGAAGTCACGCCCGAGACCGCCAACAACGCCGATCGCGATTACTTTCAATACCACCGCAGCCATGATGATCGGCAGGTGCGCATCGGTGATGTGGTGGAAAGCCGATCGACCCATGACCTGATCATTCCCGTCTCCCGTCGTCTGAACAATCCCGACGGCTCGTTCGCCGGGGTGCTGCTGGGCACGGTCAAGGTCAGCTACTTTGTCGACTATTACGGCGACTTCAGAATCGATGACAAAGGCGCACTGGTGCTGGCCAGGCGCGACGGCACCATCCTCGTACGCCGGCCGTTCATCGCCTCGGTGATCGGCAAAAGCCTGGCCAACAGCGAGATCTTCAAGGTCTACCTGCCCAACGCCAACGCCGGCATTGCGCAAGTCCGCGCGGTGGTCGACGACACTGAGCGGTTGTATGGCTATCGCGCGCTCACCACCTATCCGCTGGTGGTCGAGGCCGGGCTTTCACGGGATTCGATCATCGAACCGTGGCAGCAGGATTTGCTGAAAAACGGCTTCGTGCTGGTGTTTCTGATTTTGGTGCTCAGCGGTTTCGGCCTGGTGGTGCTGCACCAGTTGCGCCAGCGCATGGCCATGGAGCGGGAAATTCGCTACGCGCACCAGACCATGCGTGACATGGCGCTGACTGACAGCCTCACCGGACTGGGCAACCGCCGACGTCTGGACAACGCGCTGGTGGACGAAATCCGTCTGGCGCGGCGACAAGGTTCGGCGCTGTCATTGATCATGCTCGATGTCGACCACTTCAAACGCTACAACGACCAGTATGGCCATGCGGCGGGCGATGATTGCCTGAGCGCTGTCGGGCAGGCGATCCAGCAAGCGGTCAAACGACCGAGCGACCTCGCGGTGCGCTACGGCGGCGAAGAGTTCACCGTGCTGCTGCCCAACACCGACAATGCCGGCGCCATTCAGGTTACCGAAGACATACTGCAGGCCATCCGTGCACTGAAACTGGAGCACGCCGGGCATCCATTGGGCTATGTCACCGCCAGCGCCGGGATTACCACTTGGCATCCAGTCGATGACACGGTAACCCCAGCGACCCTGTTGAAAGCAGCCGATACCTGCCTGTATCAAGCCAAGCAGCAAGGCCGCAACCGCTGGTGCTCACAGGGCAAGCAACCCGACATCGCGGTTATGAGCTAATAACACCTTCATTAAACCGTCGCTCAAACGTTGTACTAGGATAGGATCCAAGTCTGCGGTATTTCGTCGACCAAGGAGATCGTCGACAGTGCTGCAGACGTTTTTGAATTAACGCTTCTCAGGGATGACACGCATATGAACTCACACTTGTTCCCCCACATCGGCAAGGTCATTGCCAGCACAGGCAGCCGGCACTTTCCGCGCATGCTGCATGACCTGATCCTGACGCAACTGGCGGTAGACGCCACGCACATCCGGCAGATGCGTGTCGAACCGCTGGGCCGCGCGTCGAGCCGCAGCGAGCGTGAGCCGCTGAAAGAGCCGGCCCTGCTCGCCGAAACGGTGTTTTCCGAACACAGTGCGGCGGCCCACCATTTACAGAATCCGCCGGCCGCGACCAGCGCGGACGCCTCGCAACTGCACCTGACCCGGCGCAAGGACGGCTACCGCTACGTGATTTCGGTGTATCGCAACGACGAGTCGCAGCGCTTTTCCGCGCAGGAACGCAGCCTGTTGCAGGACATCTCCCCGGTGCTGCTGCCGATGGTGGAAAAACACATCAACGCCCTGCAACCGACCACTCCTGATCCGCAGACCACGTCCGAAGCAGCCGAAGGCAACGGCCTGGAAACCTTGCGCCTGCGCTTTGACGAGCGTCTGGAGCAACTGGGGCTGAGTCTGTCGAACCGCGAAACCGAAGTGTGTGTCGGCCTGCTCGCCGGCCGCACGGCGCCGGAATTGGCGGAACAATTGGCGTTGAAGGTCAACACCGTCGAGAGCTATCTGAAACGCGCGGCGATCAAGTTGGGGATCAGCGGGCGGCATTCGTTGATGCGCTGGATGTATTCGCCGCTAGAGGGATCGGCGTCGAGTGCGGCGTGATACGCAGGAATTAGCGAAGGCTTGGTTTTTTTGGTCGTGTCAGTGAGATTCCCCCCTCACCCCAGCCCTCTCCCCCCAAAGGGGCGAGGGGGAAAGGGAGCCGATCTCGGTTGAATTCGAAACTGAGTTCGACTTTTGAGCCGAACTTTGTGCTGTTCAAACCCTGAGTTCGACTCGGTATCTCACGTCGGTGCATCTCGAAAGAACACCTCGGTCAGTCCCCTCTCCCCCTGGGAGAGGGTTAGGGTGAGGGCACTCCCGCGACGTGCTCCAATGCCTGATTCACCGCCAATTCTCCCAACATCACCACTTGCGCAATACCCAGCAAGGTCTGGCGATGCGGCCCCTCCAGCATCCCGGCAAAATCACATAACATGACCGAGGCCGAGGCCAGCGATTCACAGGCGTTTGCCAGCAGGGATTCGGTATCGGTTTGCGGGTTGACCTGGAACATAGCGTTGGGCGTGTAGGGCGTGGCCATGATGTTGGCTGCAGTAACCGGCGGATCGGATGTCTTGGACATAAGCTCAAACTCCTTCTGCGCAGCGAGGGAGCAGGCTCCCTCGCGCGACAGTTTCGCAATTAGTTGGGCAAGCGCTGGTTGTCGAGGACGCGACTCACCACCAATTCACTCAACATGATCACCTGCTGCAGGATCAGCATCTTTTTGCGGTGAGGACTGTCGATCGAGTCGGCAAGGTCGCGGGCCATGTCACTGGCCGATGACAACGATTCGTAGGCTTCAACGAGCAGGGTTTCGTTGTCGATGGTGGGGTCGATCAGGTAGATCTTGCCGGTTTTGCGGGTGGGTTTTGAGGTTTTGAGCGCGGAAGGGTTTAAGTAGAAATTGATCGCCCGTTCTGTGGCCTCTTTGATGTTTTGAGGTTCGAGCGCGGCGTCGTAGGGGATCGGATCGGTATCTGGTGGGTTGGGTGTGGCTTTGAACATAGATAAAGTCTCGTATCGAAATTAACCGGAGCCATCACTTTCGCTACCAAACGAAGGTGGCGGCCATGCGCGGGTTGGTAGACCGGTCGATACGGAAACCCGGCGCTCATGAATGAGCCCCACGCATGTCCACCATATAAAACGCAGCCGCAAAAAGAGACTGCATAAGGTGGCGCCATACGGCGGTACCGAAGCGGGCTACCAAACCCGATCACTGATTTGCAGTGACAGGCAAACGATATATCCCGACCCATAGCCGCGTAAGCCGGCGGATTCTGGCGTACGCGTAGGTAACGACGCAAGGTGTTGTAGGCGGTATGACGTAACGGGTCGTGTAATTTAAACGGGCAATCGACGTTGTGTTTATTGATGGAAAAACCGGATGGTGGTGGTTTCAGGTTTTGCGGTGTGTCAGTGGGATTCCCCCCTCACCCCAGCCCTCTCCCCCCAAGGGGGGGCGAGGGGGAAAGGGAGCCGATCTTGGTTGGGTTCGAGCCTGGGTTTGGCTTGGGAGCCGATCTTTGTGCTTTTCAAAACCAGAGTTCGACGTGGTATTTCAGGTCGGCGTACCTCGAAAGAACACCGCGGTCAGTCCCCTCTCCCTCTGGGAGAGGGTTAGGGTGAGGGTCAGCTTTTAATCCCGCGCCAACGCCTCAATCGGATCCAGCCGCGAGGCATTCCGCGCCGGTACAAAGCCAAACACAATCCCGATCAACGTCGAACACACCACCGCTGTCAGCACCGACGCCAGCGAAAACACCATCTCCCATTCCTTGATGAACACCGAAAACAAATGCCCGATGGCATACGACAGGGAAATCCCGATCGCCCCGCCCAACAAACACACCATCACCGCCTCCACCAGAAACTGCTGACGAATGTCCGACTGCCGCGCGCCCACTGCCATGCGAATGCCAATCTCGCGGGTTCGCTCGGTCACCGACACCAGCATGATGTTCATCACGCCGATACCGCCCACCACCAAAGAAATCACCGCAATCAGCGACAGCAGCAGCGCCAGCGAGCGGCTGGTTTTCTGCACGGTCTGCAAGACGCTGTCGAGGTTGTTGGTGAAAAAGTCCTTGGTGCCGTGGCGTTGCAGCAGCAGTTGGGTGACGTGCTCTTCCACCACTTTGCTCGGCTGGCCGTCCTTCATGCGCACACTGATGCTGTCCAGATAACGCTGGCCCAACACCCGCCCGGCGGCGGTTTCGTAGGGCACCCAGACGTTGAGGGTTTTGCCCGAAGCGAAGAGGCTTTTATCCTGCGCGGCCACGCCGATCACTGTGCACGGCAGGTTGCCAATCAGGATCACCTGCCCCAACGGGTCGACATCCTGGCCAAACAGGCGCTGCCGGGTGTTGTGATCGATGACCACCACCTGCGCCTGGCGTCGCGCATCGCTTTCGCTGAACGGAATACCGGCGGCCATCTTGATCCCGCGCACCTTGAAGTACTGATCGCTGACGCCGTTGACCTGCGCATCCAGATCGATATTGCGATAGCGCAGCAACAGGCTGCGGCCAATCATCGGCGTGGCGCTGTCGACGTAGTACAGCTGATTCAGCGCGGTGACATCGGCCGGTGTCAGGGTTTCGATGGCGGCGGCACGTTTGTCGCCGTAACTGCTGCCGGGATAGACATCGATGGTGTTGCTGCCAATCGCGGCGATGTCTTTGAGCACGTAGTTCTTGGCGCCCTCGCCGACCGCCGAAATCGACACCACAGAAGTAATGCCGATGACAATGCCGAGCATGGTCAGCAAGGTGCGCATGCGATGGGATATCAACGCCACCCACGCCATGGCGAACGCCTCTTTGAATAGCCCGAGGCTAGCGACCAAACGCCGCGACGCATTGGCTTTCGGGGTCACTGGTTCATCGCTGAGCAGGTGCGTGGTGTCGCGCTCGTTGGCGCGGTCGCTGAGGATTTCGCCGTCGCTGACTTCAATGATGCGCTCGGCGTTGGCCGCGACTTTCGGGTCATGGGTGACCAGAATCACCGTATGCCCCGCCGCGTGCAACTCCAGGAGGATGCGCATCACCTCCTTGCCGCTGGCCGTGTCGAGGGCGCCCGTCGGCTCGTCGGCGAGAATCACCTCGCCGCCGTTCATCAGGGCCCGGGCGATACTCACCCGCTGCTGCTGACCACCGGAAAGCTGGCTCGGCCGATGTGTCAGGTGCCCTTCCAGGCCCAGTCGCGCCAACAGTTCACGGGCGCGGGCGTGGCGCTGAAGCTGCGGCGTGCCGGCGTAAATCGCCGGCATCTCGACGTTGTGCATCGCGCTCAAATGCGGCAGCAAGTGGTAACGCTGGAAGATGAAACCGAAGTAGTCACGGCGCAGTTCGGCCAGGGCCTGATTGTCCAGATCACGGGTTTCCTGGCCGTTGATCTTGTAGCTGCCGGCGGTAGCGTAATCGAGGCAACCGAGGATGTTCATCAGCGTCGATTTACCGGAACCCGAGGCGCCAATGATCGCGACCATTTCCCCGGCATTGATCGTCAGGTTAATGTTTTTCAGCGCGAGAAATTCGCGGTCGCCAGCGGTGAAACTGCGGGTGATACCGGTGAGCTGCAGCAGTGGCTCAGTCATGCTCACGCCCCCGCCACACTGGTCAGCGGATCACCGATGACCACGCGATCACCTTCAGCCAGACCGCTATTGATCTGCACTTTGACGTTGTTGTTGATCCCGGTCTGCACATTGCGCGACTGCGCGTGGCCCTTGGCGTCGAGCACGCGCACGGGGAAGCTGCCATCGGCATTGCGCGGGCCGAGCGCCGCCACCGGCACGGTCAGCACTGCCTTGGCGGTGTCGAGGATAATGCGCACCTGCGCGGTCATCGAAATGCGCAAACGATGGTCGGGATTCGGCACCTCGAACAAGGCGTTATAGAACACCGCGCTGCTTTGCTTCGGCGTGCCGGCGGGTGGCGTTTCGAGAAAGTTCTGCGGCGCCGGGTCGGTGCCGCGCAATTTCGCGTAGTAGCGTTTGTCCTCGCCAAGAATGGTGAAATACACCTCTTGCCCCGGCGCGATATGAATCACATCCGCTTCGGATACCTGCGCCTTGACCGTCATGGTGTCCAGATCCGCCAGTTTCAGCAGGACCGGCGCCAGTTGGCTGGCGATCACCGTCTGACCTTCCTGAGTGACCACGCCGACCACGTCGCCATCAATCGGCGCAACAATCCGCGTGTACGCCAGATTGACCTTGGCCGTGTCGATCTGGATGTGCGCGCTTTTGATCTGCGCATCCAGCGACATCAGATTGGCCTGTTGCACCTGATAATCCGACTCGGCGGTTTCGAAGTCCTGGCGCGAGATCGACGCGTCGTCCTGCAAGTTCTTGTAGCGCTCGTAAATCGCTTTGGTCTGCCTCAGTTGAGCCTGAGTGGCGCGTTTTTGCGCTTGCAGGTTTTCCTCATCGACCTGGGCCTGACGCAGGGTGTTCTGCAATACCAACGGGTCGATTTCCGCCAGCCACTGGCCCTTCTTCACCTTGTCGCCGACCTTGACCTTGAGCGACTTCAATTGCCCGGACACTTGCGCGCCGACGTCCACTTGCTTGATGCCTTCGAGCAACCCGGTGGCCAGCACTGCGTTTTCGATGTCACTGCGTTCAACCGGCGCGGTCAGGTATTGCGGCGCCTCGGCCGGGGCCTGCACCGCGTAGAACGCCAATCCCGCTACTGCCACCAACGCCAAACCCATACCGACTTTGCGCAACTTCGACTTTTCCATAAATAACCACAAGTCCGTTCAGGGGTGAGCCCGGCCAGCGGCCGGGCTCTGGTAGATAAACAACAATCAGGACAGCACTTGCCCGGCCGGCACTTTCAGACCGTCATGCCACCACGCCGCGAGACTGAAGACATTGGGCGCCTTGAGAATCGTGAAGTGGTTGCCCGGCCCGTACCACACCGCCAGATCCGCAACCTGGCGCTGCCAACCCTCGACCATCGCCGCTTGCTCGCGCTGATTGCCCCACGCATCCAGCGTCGGGTCATCGACCAGCGCCAGCCGCACCGGTCCGGTGTAGGCCAGTTGTGGTTGATAGACCGTGCGCAAGGCTGTGGCGAAGGTGCGGACCGGGCCGTGCATCGCATCGGGCGCGGCGCGCTCCGACAGCACACCGGCGTGCACCATCCCGGCATGCAGCAAGCGCATTTGCGTGGCGTCATCAGCGTCGGCAAATACCTGCGGATCGATCTCCAGCGACTTGCCGCTGGACAGTTGCAGGGTGTCGATCAAGCGTTCCAGCGCCGCTGTACCGGTGTACGGTTTGCCTGCCGTGCCGTTGCCGCCCGGCGCTTCGCTGTCGATCAACGTCAACGATGCCACCACGCGCCCGGTCGCTTGCAGCTGCGCCGCCATGGCATGCGCCACCCAACCGCCGAAGGAATGGCCGATCAAATGCACCGGGCCTTTTGGGTAAGCCTGCGCGATCGCCTGCAGATAAAACGCGGCAGCGGCCTCGACCTGACTGTGCGGCACACTGCTGCCGTCCAGCCCGCGCGGTTGCAGGCCGATGATCGGCCACTCCGGGCCGATCGCTTCGGTCAGATGAATGAACCCGGTGACGCTGTCACCTGCCCCCGGCACGCAGAAAATCGGTGCATGCCCCAGGTGCCCGCTCTGGATCGTCAGCAGCGGCTGATACACCGCCGTGGCGGGCGCGATTACCGCCTCAAGTGCCCGAGTGATGGCCTGTCCCAACGCCTGAATATGTGGGTTTTTCATCATGCTGCGGTGATCCCCGGGAATATCGATGCACTGCAACAGACGACTGTCGAAGCGCTCCTCCCAACCGCGTGTCGGGCTTGGCACAGACTGCCCGTCCATCAACGCCTGCGCGCGGAACAGATGAATCGTCTGGCTCGCCGGGCTGACCCGGTAATGCGCCAAGGCCAGGCGATGCGCCGCCTCGCGATCGAAGTAATGCCAGGCATCGGCCGCGCTGACCGTGGCCAGTTCCGGATCGGTCAGTTGCTGCACCTGGCAACGCTGGAACAGCGCGTGGAAATCCAACTGCTCCATTTCGGCTTCCAGAGCCTCGACCGACGCCAACGCGGCGGCGCCATCGGCACCGAGCATCAGCGCACGCCCCCGGCAATGCCCGAGCAACTGGCGCTTGTCGAGATCCTTGCCGCTCCACATCGCCTTGTCCTGGGCCAGTGAGTTGGGCGCGTAACTGTCGAGCATGCCGATGAAGTCCACCGGTTGATCCTGACCCAGCAATTGCTGGGCAACCTCATGGGCCAGCACCCCGCCGAACGACCAGCCCGCCAGACGATACGGCCCGTGTGGCTGCACCGAACGGATGATCCCCGCCATCCGCGTGGCCATGCATTCGATTGTGCGCAACTGTGGCTGACCCAGCGGCACGCCGGGCAGGCCATAAATCGCAAACTCGCCGCCAATGTGCTGCGCCAGCGTCGGGAAATACACGTCGCGGCCGCTGAATTCATGCACCAGGAACAGCGGCGTACCGGTATTCCCGGCTCGCACCACGACCAGCCCTTCCGGCAGTCCGGCCATTTCATCCTGAGCGAGCAACGCTGCCGCCGACTCGATGCTCGGGTGCTGGAACAATTCGGCCAGTGACACCTGCAATCCGCCGCGTTGCAGCAGATTGACCAGCCGCACCGCGAGCAACGAATGCCCGCCCAACTCGAAGAAGTTGTCGTGACGACCGACCTGCTCGACGTTGAGCACTTCGGCCCAGATCCGCGCCATCGCGGTTTCCACTTCGCCTTGCGGCGCCACATATGGACGGTTGATTACCGCGTCTGCGCCCGGCTCCGGCAAGGCCTTGCGATCGACCTTGTCGTTGGGGGTCAGCGGCAATGCGTCGAGTAGCACATAGGCGCCGGGCACCATGTATTCCGGCAAGCGTTCCAGCACATGGGCGCGCAAGACGTCCAGGCCTGGCGCCTGCAGCCCCGCGCGCAGGGTGTACCAAGCCACCAGACGTTCATCGCGCACCATCACCACCGCTTCGCGAATGGCCGGATGTTCGATCAGCCGCGCTTCGATTTCACCCGGCTCCAGACGCAAGCCGCGCAGCTTGATCTGGAAGTCGTTGCGCCCGAGGAATTCCAGATCACCGTCGTTGTTGTAGCGCGCCAGATCGCCGGTGCGGTACAGCCGATCACCGGCCACGAACGGGCTGTCGATGAAACGCTCAGCCTGCATCTCCGGCAATCGGTGATAACCGCGCGCCACACCCACGCCGCCAATGTGCAACTGGCCGCTGACACCCTGCGGCACCGGTTGATCGTAAGCATCGAGCACGTACAAGCGTGTGTTGCTCAGCGCCTGGCCGATCGGCACCGTGTTGTGTGGCACCGGCTGATCCGGTTCAAGCGTCCAGCCAGTGCTGTCGACCGTGGTTTCGGTCGGGCCGTAAACGTTGTGCAAACGCACCCACGGCAGGCGATCGCGCACCTGCCGCGCCAGCGCCGCGCTGAGTTCACCGCCACCGTTGAGCACATCGGTGAGGCTGGTGCACTGGCTGACATCGGCCTGCTCAATGAAGTCCTGCAGCAGCGCCGGCACGAACTTGACCACCGTCACTTGCTGCTCGCGAATCGCCTGCACCACATAAGCCGAATCGCGGTTGCCATCCGGCCGTGCCAGCACCAGACGCAGGCCGGAACACAGCGGCCAGAAGATCTCCCACACCGAACTGTCGAAGCTGAACGGGGCCTTTTGCAGCAACGCACCATGCTCGGTCGGCGCACTGATCTGCGAGCCCCAATGCACCATGTTGCAGGCGCTGCGATGCTCGATCATCACGCCTTTCGGCAGACCGGTGGAGCCGGAGGTGTAGATCATGTAAGCCAGGTTCGACGCGCCCAGGCCGGGCACCTGCGGATCGTGATCGGGCTGCTGTTGCCAATGACCTTGATCGAGGTCGATCAAGGTCGTTGCAGGCGCGGCGAACAGCGAACGCGTCGCCGCTTGCACCAGCACCGCAACCGGCGCGCTGTCCTTGAGCATGTAGGCCAGACGTTCCGCCGGATATCCCGGATCCAGCGGCACATAGGCCCCGCCCGCTTTGAGAATGCCGAGCAGACCGACCACCAGATCCAGCCCGCGCTCGACGCAGATCGCCACGCGTGAATCCGGCTGCACGCCCTGTTCGCGCAAGTGATGAGCCAGTTGGTTGGCCCGCGCATTGAGTTGGCGATAGGTGAGGCACCCGGCTTCGGACTGCACGGCGATGGCCTCGGGCTTAATCCGCACCTGCGCTTCAAACAAGCAGTGCAACGGCTGTTCCAGCGGGCAATCGACTTCGCTGGCGTTGAAGTCGTGCAACAGGCGCTGACGTTCGTCCTGCGCCAGCAACGGCACCTGCTCCAGCAGCGTTTGCTCATCGCTGACCAACGCCGCCAGCAAGCGCTGGAAGTAACCGACAAAACGCCGTACCGTCGACTCATCGAACAACGCCGTGGCGTAACGCAGCGAGCCGCGAACGCCGTCGGCGCTATCGCCGAGACTCAGCGACAGGTCGAACTTCACAAAGTGGCTTTCCCCCGCCACGCCTTCCAGCGTCAGGTCGCCCAGTTGCAGGCTCGGGCCGTCATTGTTGTCCCAGCTCAGCAGAGTCTGGAACAACGCACTGTGAGCCAGACTGCGCAGCGGTTTGCTGATGTCCACCACGTGCTCGAACGGCAGATCCTGATGCGCCTGCGCCGCCAGGGTTTGCGCCTTGACCCGCGCCAGCAACGCTTCGCCGCTGAGTGCGCCCGAGGTGTCGATGCGCAGGGCCAGGGTGTTGACGAACATGCCGATCAAACCTTCGATCTCGGCGCGGGTACGGTTGGCCACCGGCGAGCCGACGACCACGTCGGTCTGCCCGGACAAGCGACTGAGCAACATCGCCCAGGCGCTGAGGATCACCATGTACGGCGTCACCGCGCGACGTTGGCACAGCGCTTTCAGTCCGCGACTCAGCGGCGCGCCCAGCACTACGTCGACATGGCTGCCGGCGAAGTCCTGTTGCGCCGGACGCGGGCGATCGGTCGGCAGCGTCAGTAACGCCGGAGCACCGGCCAGGGTTTGCTGCCAGTAATCGCTCTGCCGTTGCAGCACCTCACCACTGAGCCAGCGGCGTTGCCATACCGCGTAATCGCTGTACTGCAGCGCCAGCGCGGGCAGCGGGTCTTGCTGGTCATGGCTGAAGGCTTGATACAGCGCCGCCAGCTCACGGGTCAGCACACCCATCGACCAGCCATCGGAGATGATGTGGTGCAGCGTCAGCAATAGCACATGGTGATCGTCGGCCAAACGCACCAGACGTCCGCGAATCAGCGCATCGCGAGCAAGATTGAACGGTGCACCGGCTTGCTCTTCGATCAGCCCACGCAAAGCATTATCGGCCTGCGGGTGCTGGCGCAAATCTTCAACCTGCAGCAACAGCGCGGCCGCGGCCGGCACGATCAGCACCTGCGCTTGATCGTCGATCTGGGTGAAGCGGCTGCGCAGGGTTTCGTGGCGCTCGACAATGCGCGCCAGTGCCCGTTGCAGCGCGTCTTCATCCAGCCGCCCGCGCAGACGCAAGCCCAGCGGAATGTTGTACGCCGTGTTGCCGCCGTCCATTTGCGCCAGGAACCACAGGCGCTGTTGCGCAAACGACAGCGGCAGCACTTGCTCACGCGCTGCCGGCACAATCTCCGG
The DNA here is from genome assembly GCF_059429415.1 of Pseudomonas sp. CH61. Taxonomy (NCBI): domain Bacteria; kingdom Pseudomonadati; phylum Pseudomonadota; class Gammaproteobacteria; order Pseudomonadales; family Pseudomonadaceae; genus Pseudomonas; species Pseudomonas sp. CH61. Next base: position 2,982,792 of record NZ_CM182098.1, read on the forward strand.
CAACGTGCTGCGCGCGGCCCGGCTCAACACCTGCGCCACGGCCGCCAACTCAGGATTGGCGAACAGCTCGGCCAGTGTCAGTTCCATATCCAGTTGTTGGCGAACCTGCGACAGCATGCGCATCGCCAGCAACGAATGACCGCCCAACTCGAAGAAATTATCGTGTCGTCCCACCTGCTCGACCTGCAACAACCCGGCCCAGATGCGCGCCAGGTTTTCCTCCAGCGCCGTGATCGGCGCCACATAGACCCGGCTGAGCATGGCGGCCGGGGTCGGTGCCGGCAACGCCTTGCGGTCGATCTTGCCGTTGTTGTTCAGCGGCAACGCTTCCAGTTGCACCCAGGCCGTCGGCAGCATGTACTCCGGCAAGCGCGTCGACAGTTGGGCGTGCAGCTCAACGCTGTCGAGTTGTCCCTCGTGCGCGGTGAAATAGGCGACCAGACGCGGGGTCTCCTGAGCGTCACGGCGCGCCAACACCACGGCCTCCTTGATCCCCGCGCAGTTGAGCAAACGGCTTTCGATCTCACCCAGCTCGATGCGGAAGCCACGGATTTTTACCTGATCGTCGTTGCGCCCGACGCAATCGAGTTGCCCCGGCGCCAGCCAGCGCGCGAGGTCGCCGGTACGATAGAGCAACGCGCCGGGTTTATCGCTGAATGGATCACGGATGAATTTCTCGGCGGTCAGATCGGCTCGGTTCAGATAACCCAGCGCCACGCCCTGGCCGCCGATATACAGCTCACCGGTCACGCCCATCGGCACGGGTTGCTGATGCGCATCGAGCACATAGACCTGGGTGTTGGAAATCGGTCCACCGATCGACACGCTCTCGGCATTTTCCGCCACCTCCCGCACTTCGAACGTCGTGGCGTAGGTGGTGGTTTCGGTCGGGCCATAGCAATGCACGATGCGCAGCTCCGGCGCCTCGGCCAGCAGCGTACGGAACGCCGCCGGATCACCGCGCTCGCCACCACAAAGCAGAATGCGCAGGCCTTTGAGCGCTTGCGGGATGAGTTGCACGTACTGGTTGAACAGCGCCGTGGTGACGAACAGGATCGTCGCGCCACTGGCGCTTAACTCACGACCGAAGGCCTGCGGATCCAGCAGGGTCTGATGATCGATGATCACCACGCGACCACCGTTGAGCAGCGGCCCCCAGATGTCCATGGTGCTGGCGTCGAATGCCGGGTTCGAGGCGAACACCACGCGATCCTGCGCATTGAAATCGGCATAACCGTTATTGAGCAGCAAGCGGCCGATGCCACGGTGCGGCACCATCACCCCCTTCGGCGTGCCAGTGGAGCCGGAGGTGTACATGATGTACGCCAGCGACTCGGAAGACTGCGCCAGGTTAGGGTTGTGTGTCGGTTGCCCGCTGAGGGTCAGCCTGTCCAGATCGATACGCGGCACGGCGTAATCGATGACTTCGCCGCTCAGGGTCAGCAGCGCGGCCGCGCGACAGTCCTCGACCATGAACGCCTGACGCTCGCTCGGCGCGTGGATGTCCAGTGGCACATAGGCCGCCGCGCACTTGGCAATCGCCAGTTGCGCCACCAGCAGTTCCAGCGAGCGTGGCAGCAGGATCGCCACGTGATCACCCGGTTGCACGCCTTGGCCGATCAGGTGATGAGCCAGACGATTGGCCTGCGCGTTCAGTTCGAAATAACTCAGCGATTGCGCGCCATGCACCGCCGCCACAGCCTTTGGATGCGCCGCCGCTTGTTGCTGGAAAATCCCGTGCACGGTCAGGGTCTGCGGGTAATCGCGCGCGGTGGCGTTGAACTCGACGAGCAAGCGCTGACGTTCCTCCGCCGCCAGTAACGGCACATGTTCGAGCACCGCGCGATCATCGCCGACCATCGCCTCCAACAGCCGCTGGAAATAGCCGACAAAGCGGCGGATGGTCGATTCGTCGAACAGCGCCGTGGCGTAGTTCAGCGAACCGCGAATCACACCGTTGACCTCGCCCAGGGTCAGCGTCAGGTCGAACTTGGCGACCTCGTCCGCGCCGGCCACCGCTTCCAGTGTCAGCTCGCCCAGCGCCAGTTGCGGCCCGCCGTGACTGTCCCAGCTCAGCGTGGTCTGGAACAGCGGGCTGTGCGCCAGGCTGCGCGACGGTCGGGTGATTTCCACCACTTGCTCGAACGGCAAGTCCTGATGCGCCTGCGCCTCCAGTGTCCGTGCCTTGACCCGTGCCAGCAGTGTTTCGACACTCGGCTCGCCCGAGGTATCGATGCGCAGCGCCAGGGTGTTGACGAACATGCCGATCAAGCCTTCGACTTCAGCGCGGGTGCGGTTGGCCACCGGCGAGCCGATCACCACATCGGCCTGCCCGGACAGACGACTCATCAGCAATGCCCAGGCACTCGTCAGGGTCATGAACAGGGTCACGCCATGCCGCTGGCTCAGGGCTTTGAGTGCGGCGCTCAGGTGTTGCTCCAGCACCACTTCGAGGTTGCTGCCAGCATAATCCTGATGCGCCGGACGCGGACGATCGGTGGGCAGCGTCAACAGCGCTGGAGCACCGTCGAGGGTTTGTTGCCAATAATCACTTTGCCGTTGCAGCACGTCACCGCTGAGCCAGCGTCGTTGCCACACCGCGTAATCGCCGTATTGCAGCGTCAGCGCTGGCAGCGGATCGGGCTGGCCCTGGCTGAATGCCTGATACAACGCCATCAATTCGCGGGTCAGCACGCCCATCGACCAACCGTCGGCGACGATGTGATGCACGGTCAACAGCAGCACATTGTGGTCCTCGGCCAAATGCAGCAACTGTCCGCGAATCAGCGGGTCGTTCTGCAGATCAAACGCCGTCGAGGCTTCCTGCGTCATCAACCTCTGCAAGGTGTCCTCGGCCTGTGGCTGTTGGCACAGATCTTCAACACGCAGCAGCAAGCCGCTGTCGACCGGCGCAATCGTCACCTGCGCAGTGTCATCGCGACTGATGAAGCGGCTGCGCAGGGTTTCGTGGCGGGCCACGATACGCGCCAGCGCCGCTTGCAACGCATCGATGTCGAGTCGACCGCGCAGGCGCAGGGCCATGGGGATGTTGTACGCCGAGTTGCCGCCCGCCATTTGCGCGAGGAACCACAGGCGTTGCTGGGCGAAGGACAAGGTGCCGTCACGCGTTACCGGCACAATCGACGGTTGGGTGCTGCGCTCGGCACCCGCCAGGCACTCAGCGACCGCCGCCAGTTCGGCATTGGCGAACAGATCCGCCAACGCCAGCTCCAGCCCCAACCGTTGCCGGACCTGCGCAACCATGCGCATCGCCAGCAACGAATGCCCGCCGAGTTCGAAGAAATGATCATGGCGCCCTACCCGTTCGACCTGCAGCACCTCGGCCCAGATCTGCGCCAGGGTGGTTTCGGTCTCGCCCTGCGGCGCGGCGTAGTCGCGGGTGAACAACGCGGCCAGATCCGGTTTCGGCAACGCCTTGCGGTCGACTTTGCCGTTGGCCGTCAGCGGTAAAGCGTTGAGCCGGACAAAAGCCGCCGGCAGCATGTATTCCGGCAGTTGCCCCAGCAGATGCGCACGCAGCTCGCCGACGTTCAGCGCTTCGCCTTGCGCGGTTTCGGTGAAATACGCCACCAGTCGCGGCTGGCCGGGCTGATCTTCACGGGCCAGCAGCACGGCGTCCTGAATCCCCGGCAACCGATTGAGGCAGGTCTCGATTTCGCCGAGTTCGATGCGCACGCCACGGATTTTCACCTGATCGTCATTGCGCCCCAGGTATTCCAGCGTGCCGTCCTCGCGCCAGCGCGCAAGGTCACCGGTGCGGTACATCCGCGCGTTTGGCAAAGGGCTGAACGGGTCGCGCAGAAAGCGCTCGGCGGTCATTTGCGGGCGGTTCAAATAGCCACGGGCGACGCCGGCACCGCCAACGTACAGCTCGCCCATCACCCCCAGTGGCACCGGACGCTGCTGTTCATCGAGCAGGTAAACACTGGCATTGCTCAGCGGTTTGCCGATGTGCAGCACTTGCCCTGCCTCGATCAACCCGGACGTGGCAACCACCGTGGCCTCGGTCGGGCCGTAGTTGTTGATCACCTTGAAGGACTGGTTGCGGTTGAACTGGCGCAGCCGGTCACCGCCGATCAACAGGGTTTTCAGGGTTGGATGCGCCGGCTCCTGGCTGAAGGCGTACTCGGCCACCGGGGTCGGCAGGAAGCTTACGTCCAGCGGCTGCGCACGCCACCAATCGAGTAGTGCATCGATGTCTTCGTTGCCGTCGTGGGCCGGCGCCAGATGCAGGGTCGCGCCAACGCACAACGCCGGCCAGACTTCCCAGGCCATGGCGTCGAAACCGAAGCCGGCCAGGCTTGAGGTGTGGCTGCCGGCGTGCAGATCGAACGCCGCACAATGCCAATCGACCAGATTGCTCAGGGTGCGGTGCTCAACCATCACGCCTTTGGGCAGCCCGGTGGAACCAGAGGTATAGATCACATACGCCAAGTGTTGCGGTGTCAGCGCGGGCACTGACGGAGTTTCGATTCTGGCGCTCGGCCACTGATGCAAATCGAGATCGATCAGCGGCACTTGCAGCTCGGGCAGACGTGCGCGCAGTGCGCTTTGGGTCAACACCGCAACCGGTGCACTGTCCTCCAGCAGATAGTTCAGACGCTCCGCTGGATGCGCCGGGTCCACCGGCACATAACCGGCGCCCGCCTTGAGAATCGCCACCAGCCCGACCAGCGTATCGAGCCCGCGACGGGCAACGATGGCCACACGATCATCAGGCCGCACACCCGCTTCGATCAGGTGATGCGCCAAGGCGTTGGCCTGATGGTCGAGTTCGGCGTAACTCAGGCTCGCGCCAGCAAAAATCGCCGCCGGCGCGTGCGGTCGCGCAGCCACTTGCTGCTCGAAACGCTGGCCGATCGTCAGCCCCTGAGGGAAATCGGCGTGGGTGGCATTAAAACCGATCAATAGCTGTTCGCGCTCAGCGGCCGGCAGGATCGACAAGCGCTCGAAGCCTTGATGCGGTGCCTGTTCCAGCGCTTGTACAAGGCTGTGCAAGGCACATTGCAGATAGTCGCAAGTACGCCGCGCGTCGATGCCGGCACCGGCCAATGCACTGAGACTGAAGCCTTCGCCGAGGTCGTCGACGCTAAGGGTCAGGCGATAATTGCTGTGTTCCTCGGCTTCCAGCAATTGCATGCCCTGCCAGGCCACTGCGGCCTCGGTAGAACTCGCTGGCGCCGCAGCCCCGTGACGATAATTGAACAAAGTGCTGAACAGCGGCGTGGTCGGCGCCATCGCGCTGCAATGCTGGATGCGCGCCAGTTGCGCGTGTTCGTGCTGGAGCAATTGGCTCAGCCGTTGATGGGTAGCCAGGGCCGCGCCTTTGACGCTGTGCGCGGTCAGATCGATGCGCAGCGGCAAGGTATTGATAAACACCCCGAGCGCACGCTCGGCACCCTCGCCGGCGTGCAAGCGCCCGAGCAATACCGTGCCGAACACCACGTCGTCGCGGCCCGACAACTGCCCGAGCACCTGCGCCCAGGCCAGGTGCATCAGGCTCGCGGCGCTGACGCCCAGACGCCGCGCCTGCTGGCGGATGTCGCGGCTCAGACCGAGGTCGAGGGTCAACCGCGCCTGCTCAGCCAGCCCTTCCTGTGCCTGGGCCTGGCCGTAAGGCAAGGTTGGCGCGTCGACATCGCCGAGCATGTTGCGGAAGAAGCTTTCATGCTGCTCATCGCTCATCCCGGTCAAGGTCTGCGCCACGTAATTGCGATACGGCACCGGCTCGGCGAGACGTTGTGGCTGGCCGCTGAGGAAGGCCTGCATTTCCTGTTGCAGCACTTCGAGCGCGACGTGGTCCATCACCAGATGGTGGAACAGCAGCAACGCGACAACCCGCTGATTGACCGCGTCCCACGCGTGAACCACGCGCATCAGCGGCGCCTGATTGACGGCCATGCGGTAATGACCGGCATCGAAGCGAGCGCGCAACTGCGCCAATGCGTCGCCGCTCGCGTCCTCCAGCGCAATACCTTCGCAGGCCAGCGACGCCTGGCGCCAAACCACTTGCACCGGGTCTTCGAGGCCTTCCCAGAACAGTGAGGTGCGCAGAATGTCGTGGCGTTGGATGACCTTCTGCAGAGCTTCAGTGAAGGTGTTCAGGCGCTGCTCATCGGCAAACGCAAACTGTGCCTGCAACACGTAGGGGTCACCCTGAGCGGCCGAAAGGTGATGGAACAGAATTCCGGTCTGCAACGGCGCCAGCGGATAAATGTCCTGCACATTGGTCACGCCGCCGGGGACGCTGGCAACGATACGGTCAAGGGTCGCTTGATCGAGCGTCAGCAGTGGCAGCAGTTCCGGGGTGATGCGCGTGCAGTCCGGCGTAATGCGGTTGGCCGGGACCTCGGCTTGCGGCTCGCCACCAACGGCCGCCGCCAGTGCGGCGAGTGTCGGCTGGTTGAACAGCACGCGGATGTCGGCGCTCAGACCGGCACGACGCATTTTCGCCAGCAGATTCACCGCCATCAGTGAGTGACCACCCAGCTCGAAGAAGTGGTCGTGGCGCCCTACCCGCTCGACATTGAGCAATTCGGCCCAGAGCGCGGCGAGGAGCGTTTCCACTTCGCCGACCGGCGCCTCGTATTCACGTGCAGCCAATGCCGCCAGATCCGGCGCCGGCAATGCCTTGCGGTCGAGTTTGCCGTTCGGGCTCAGTGGCAGCGCATCGAGGTGCAGAAACAGCGCAGGCACCATGTAGTCCGGTAGATGCTCCAGCAGATCATTGCGCAGCGCTTCGATGTCCAGCCGTTCCCCGGTGTAATACGCAACCAGCCGCTTGTCGCCGGGCACGTCTTCGCGGGCCAGCACCACCGCTTCCTGCACCCTCTCGATCTGGGTCAGGCGCGCCTGGATTTCGCCCAGTTCGATACGCAAGCCGCGAATTTTCACCTGATCGTCGTTGCGGCCCAGGTATTCGATATTGCCGTCGGCCAGATAGCGGGCGACGTCGCCGGTGCGGTACATACGGCCATTGGCCTGGAACGGATCATCGAGGAAGCGTTCCGCGCTCAGTTCAGATCGATTGAGGTAACCACGGGCCACCTGCACGCCGCCGATGTACAACTCACCGACCACACCTTGCGGCACCGGTTGTTGCTGGCCATCGAGGATGTACATGCGGGTGTTGGCGATCGGTTTGCCGATCGGCGTGTTGTCCGGGGTTTGCTCCAGCGGCCCGGCGCAATTCCACGCGGTCACGTCGACAGCGGCTTCGGTCGGGCCGTAAAGGTTGTGCAACGCAGTGCCCGGCAATTGCCGTTTGAAGCGCCGCACCAGACTGCCCGGCAACGCTTCGCCGCTGCACATCACCTGACGCAGTTCCGAGCAGCGCTGGGTGTCGCCATGGGCAAGGAACACGTCGAGCATCGACGGCACGAAGTGCAGCGTGGTAATCCGTTCTTGCTCGATGATTTCGCTGAGATACATCGGATCCTTATGGCCACCGGGCTGCGCCATGACCAGACGTGCGCCGGTCATCAACGGCCAGAAAAACTCCCACACCGACACATCAAAACTGAACGGCGTCTTCTGCAACACCGTGTCCGCCGCTGTCAGTGGATAGGCGTCCTGCATCCACAGCAAGCGGTTGACCACCGCAGTGTGTTCGTTGATCACGCCTTTTGGCTGGCCGGTCGAACCGGAGGTGTAGATCACGTACGCCATGTGTTGCGGGGTCAACTCGGCGGTGGGCAGAGGGTCGCTCGGCAGCGACTGCCAGTGCGCTTGATCGAGATCGATCAGCGGCACGGCGACGTCACCCAGCAGCCCGCGAGTGGAGCCTTGTACCAGCACCGCCAGCGGCGCGCTGTCGTCCAGCATGTAGGCCAGACGTTCCAGCGGATACGCCGGGTCCAGCGGCACATAACCACCGCCAGCCTTGAGGATCGCCAGCAGACCGACAACCATGTCCAGACCGCGCTCGACACAGATCGCCACCCGCGAATCCGCCTGCACACCCAAGCCACGCAGGTGGCGCGCCAGTTGGTTGGCCTTGGCGTCCAGCTCGGCATAGCTCAAGCGCTGTTCACCAGCGAGCACCGCCGGCGCCTGTGGCGTGCGCGCCACTTGCGCCTCGAACAGACCGTGGAGGGTCTGCTCTAGGTCGTAATCCACTGCCGTGGCATTGAACTCATTCAGCAGCCGCTGTTGTTCGTCCTCTGCCAGTAGCGGTGCGTGTTCCAGCACCGTTTGATCATTGGCGACCATCGCCTGCAACAGACGCTGGAAATAGCCGGCAAAACGCAGCACCGTCGCCTCGTCGAACAGCGCCGTGGCGTACTCCAGCGAACCACGAATCACACCGTTGGACTCGGCCAGGTTCAGCGACACATCAAACTTGGCGAAGTGGCTCGGCTCCGCCACGCCTTCCAGGGTCAAATCACCGAGGGCCAGCGCCGGGCCTTGCAGACCGTCCCAACTGAGCAACGTCTGGAACACCGGGCTGTGCGCCAGGCTGCGCAATGGTCGGGTGATTTCCACCACTTGCTCGAACGGCAGATCCTGATGCGCCTGCGCCGCCAGCGTCAGCGCCTTGACTCGGGCCAGCAGCGCTTCGACGCTGAGTTCGCCCGAGGTGTCGATGCGCAAGGCCAGGGTGTTGACGAACATGCCGATCAAACCTTCGATCTCGGCGCGGGTGCGGTTGGCCACGGGCGAGCCGATCACCACCTCAGACTGACCGGACAAACGACTGAGCAGCATGGCCCAGGCGCTCATCAGCGTCATGTACAGCGTCACGCCATGGCGCTGGCCCAGCGCCCTGAGGCCGGCACTCAAACGTTCATCGAGCACCACGTCGACGCTGCTGCCGGCGTAATCCTGCTGCGCCGGTCGTGCACGATCGGTCGGCAACAGCAACAGCGCCGGCGCGCCCGCCAGCGTCTGCTGCCAGTATTCGCTCTGGCGCTGCAACACCTCACCGCTAAGCCAGCGCCGCTGCCACACGGCGTAATCGGTGTATTGCAGCGTCAGCGGCGGCAGCGGATCCGGTTGCCCCTGGCTGAACGCCTGATACAGCGCCATCAGTTCGCGGGTCAAAACGCCCATCGACCAACCATCAGAAATGATGTGGTGCATCGTCAGCAACAGCACGTGATGATCGTTGGCCAGACGCACCAGCCGTCCGCGAATCAGCGCATCGTCCTGCAAATCGAACGGCCCTGAGGCTTCGCCCTGAATCAGCGCCTGCAAGGCTTGCTCGGGTTGCGGGTGTTGGCGCAAGTCTTCGACGCGCAGCAACAGGCCGCTGTCGACTGGAGCGATCAGCACCTGTGCCTGGTCATTGAACTGGGCGAAACGGCTGCGCAGGGTTTCATGGCGGGCAACGATCCGCGCCAGTGCTCGCTGGAGCGCAGCGTCGTCGAGGCGGCCACGCAAACGCAGGGCCACAGGAATGTTGTACGCGGTGTTGGCACCTTCCATTTGCGCCAGAAACCACAGACGTTGCTGGGCGAACGACAGCGGCAAGGCGCCGTCACGCGGCACTGGCACAATCTCTGGCTGCGTGCAGCGCCCCGCTTCGCTCAGTACCGCAGCGACCGCCGCCAGTTCGGCGTTGGCAAACAGCTCAGCCAGTGCCAGTTCGACGCCGAGCCGTTGGCGCACTTGCGAGACCATGCGCATCGCCAGCAGCGAATGACCGCCGAGTTCGAAAAAGTGATCCTGACGACCGACCCGTTCGACCTGCAGCACGTCGGCCCAGATCTGCGCCAGCGCGGTTTCCACCTCGCCTTCGGGCGCCGCGTATTCGCGGGTGAACAGCGCCGACAGCTCCGGCGCCGGCAAGGCTTTGCGGTCGACCTTGCCATTGGCGGTCAACGGCAACGCGGCGAGTTTGACGAACGCCACCGGCACCATGTACTCCGGCAAGCGGCTCAGCAGTTGCGCGCGCAACTCGCCGACCGGCAGCGCTTCGACCTGTGCTTGTTCAGTGAAATACGCCACCAGTCGTGGCTGGCCGGGCTGATCTTCGCGGGCCAGCAGCACAGCTTCCTGAATCCCCGGCAACTGGTTGAGGCAGGTTTCGATTTCCCCCAGCTCGATGCGCACGCCACGGATTTTCACCTGATCGTCATTGCGCCCCAGGTATTCGAGGGTGCCGTCCTCGCGCCAGCGCGCAAGGTCACCGGTGCGGTACATGCGCGCGTTCGGCAAGCGGCTGAACGGGTCACGCAGAAAACGCTCGGCGGTCATTTCCGCTCGATTGAGGTAACCACGAGCGACACCGGCACCGCCGACGTACAGCTCGCCCGCCACGCCCATCGGCACCGGGCGTTGCTGCTCATCAAGCAGGTACACCGTGGCGTTGCTCACCGGTTGACCGATGTGCAACGCGTCGCCGCTGTCGACCCGGCCTGATGTCGCGACCACCGTGGCCTCGGTCGGGCCATAGTTGTTGATCACGTCGAAATGCTGGTTGCGATTGAACTGGCGCAAGCGGTCACCGCCGATCAACAGCGTGCGCAGGGTCGGGTGTTCGAGGTTCTGGCTGAAGGCGTATTCGGCCACTGGCGTCGGCAGAAAGCTCACGTCCAGCGGCTGCGCCCGCCACCACTCAAGCAGCGCGTCGATGTCTTCATTGCCATTGTGGGTCGGCGCCAAGTGCAGCGTCGCACCTGCGCACAGCGCCGGCCAGACTTCCCAGGCCATCGCGTCGAAACCGAAACCGGCGAGGCTCGAGGTGTGGCGACCGGCGCACAGGTCGAAGGCCGTGCAGTGCCAATCGACCAGGTTGTTCAAGGTGTGATGCTCGACCATCACACCCTTGGGCAGGCCGGTGGAGCCGGAGGTGTAGATCACATACGCGAGATGTGAAGCGGTCAGGCCCGGCACGTGCGGGTCGAGCGTGCAGGTCAATGGCCAAGTGCAGCGGTCGAGGTCGATCACCGGCACATCCAGCGCCGGCAAGCGCTCACGCAGATCGGTTTGGGTGAGGACGACCACCGGCGCGCTGTCGCCGAGCAGATAGTTCAAGCGCTCGGCCGGGTGCGCCGGATCGACCGGCACGTAACCGGCGCCGGCCTTGAGAATCGCGACCAGCCCGATCAGCGTATCGAGCCCCCGGCGGGCGACGATGGCCACGCGGTCGTCGGGTTTTACCCCGCGTTCGATCAGGTGATGCGCCAGGGCATTGGCGTGGCGGTTCAACTCGGCGTAGGTCAACTGTGCGTCGGCAAACACTGCGGCCAGCGCTTCCGGCCGCTCGGCAACCTGCGCTTCAAAGCGTTGCTGTAGGGTTTGGGCCGGCGGGAAACTCATTTGCGTAGCGTTGAAGCCGACCAGCAGTTGCTCAAGCTCCGCTGCCGGCAGAACCGGCAGTTGATTGATCGGTGTTTGCGGCGCCTGCTCGAGTGCCCGCAGCAGATTTTCCAGCGCGCAGTGCATGTAGGCGCAGATCCGCTGCGGGTCGATTTGCGTGCTTGCCAGCAACGTCAGACTGAACGCGTCGCCGAGGTCATCGACGCTCAGGGTCAGCGGATAGTTGGTGCGTTCCTCGGAGTGCAGGGTGGCAATGCCCTCCCACGCCGCGAGCGTTTCAGCGCTGGCCGTGCTGACGTTGTGGCTGTGGCGGTAATTGAGCAGCGTGCTGAACAGCGGCGTCGGTGCGACCACGTTGCTGCAGCGCTGGGCCAAGGCCAGCGGCGCGTATTCATGGCGCATCAGCGAGGTCAGCCGCGCATGGGTCGCGTTGACGGCGGCACGCACGTCGGCGCTGTCGACATTTACCCGCAACGGCAAGGTGTTGATGAAGATCCCCAGCGCCCGGTCAATGGCTTCGGCGCCCTGCATGCGCCCCATCAGCACCGTGCCGAACACCACCTGCTGCTTGCCGGTCAACGCTGCCAGCACCTGCGCCCAACCGAGGTGAAACAGGCTCGCGGCACTCACCCCGAGCTGGCGTGCCTGGGCGCGCAAGCGCTGGCCCAGCAGCGCTTCGATCGGCTGGCTCAATTCAACAATCTCGCTGCCGTCACCCTGCACGTCCTGTAAACCGTACGGCAACGTCGGCTCGTCGATGTCGCTGAGCATGCCGCGGAAAAACGCCTCATGCTCGGCTTCGCTGACACCCAGACGCGCCTGCGCCACGTAATTGCGGAACGGCACCGGCCGCCCCAACAGCTCGCGCTGCCCGCTGAGGCAGGCGCGCATTTCATGCCGCACCACGTCGAGGGCCGAGTGGTCGAGGGCCATGTGATGGAACAGCAAGGTGGCGATCACTCGCTGTCCAGCTTCGTCCCAGGCATGGGCCAGACGCATGAGCGGCGCGCGGCTGACGTCGAGGCGAAAGTGTCGGGCGTCGAAACGCTCGTGCAGGTACGCCAGCACATCGCTGTCAGCGTCAGGCACCACGACTTCTTCCACGGGCAGATCGGCGCGGCGCCAGACCACTTGCACCGGTGCGTGCAGGCCTTGCCAGTGCACCGAAGTGCGCAGAATGTCATGGCGATCGATCACCGTTTGCAACGCTTGCGCGAACGCCTGAAAACGTTCGCGACTGGCGAAGGCGAATTGCGACTGCATGACATACGGATCGCCTTCACCAGCACTGACGTGGTGGTAAAGAATGCCTTCCTGCAAGGGTGCCAACGGGTAGATGTCCTGCACATTCGCCGCGCCGCCGGGCACTTGCGCCACGATGTGGTCGATGCTGGCCTGATCCAGCTCGACCAAGGTCAGCATCGACGGGGTGATCTGCGTGGCGTCGGCCGCGATGCCGTTGGCCGGCACTTCGACCTGACCAGCCTTGGTGGCCGAGTATTGCCCGGCCTTGATCAGTTCGATCAGCGCCGTTTTGTGTTCGCGCAACAGCGCCAGCAATGCCGGATCGCTCAAGGCCTGTTTGTTGCCGTTCACCCGCAGCTGATCATCGGTGACCGCCAGTTGGATGTCTTTAGCCTTCAATGTGGCCAACAGTTCGATCACGTTCACAGGACGATCTCCATTCTTTCGGTAATTGCGGCGTAGCCGGCCAGGGTCGGCTGTTCGAACAGCGACCTGACATCGGCTTCCATGCCTTCCTGACGCAACCGGCCGATCAGACTGACCGCCAGTAATGAGTGACCACCCAGTTCAAAGAAGTGGTCGTGGCGCCCTACCCGTTCGACGTTGAGCAGCTCGGCCCAGAGCCGTGCGAGGGTGATTTCGACGTCGCCGACCGGGGCTTCGTATTCGCGGGTTTTCAGTGATTGCTGATCCGGCGCCGGCAGCGCCTTGCGGTCGAGTTTGCCGTTGGGGCTCAGCGGCAAAGCGTCGAGATACACGAACACGGCGGGCACCATGTAGTCCGGCAAATGCTCGATCAAATGACTGCGCAGCAGGTCGATATCCAACCGTTCGCCGGTGTAATAGGCGACCAGACGTTTGTCGCCCGGCACGTCTTCGCGGGCCAGCACCGCCGCTTCTTGCACGCCGTGGACCTGGGTCAGGCGTGCCTGAATTTCGCCCAGTTCAATACGCAGACCGCGAATCTTCACCTGATCATCGTTACGCCCCAGGTATTCGATATTGCCGTCCGGCCGATACCGCGCGACGTCGCCGGTGCGGTACATGCGCCCCCCAGGCTGGAACGGATCGTTGAGGAAGCGCTCGGCACTCAGCTCAGGTCGGTTCAGATAACCGCGCGCCACCTGCACGCCAGCGATGTACAACTCGCCGACCACGCCTTGCGGCACCGGCTGCTGTTGCGCATTGAGGATGTACATTCGGGTGTTGGCGATCGGCTTGCCGATCGGCGTGTTGTCCGGGGTCTGCTCGATGGATCCGGCGCAATCCCACGCGGTCACGTCGACGGCCGCTTCCGTCGGGCCGTAGAGGTTATGCAACTCGCTGCCCGTTAACTGAAGTTTGAAACGTCGCACCAGACTGCCCGGCAACGCCTCACCGCTGCACATCACCTGCCGGAGGCTATCGCAGCGTGTGGTGTCGCTGTTGGCGAGGAACACATCGAGCATCGACGGCACAAAGTGCAGCGTGGTGATGTTTTCGGTTTCGATCACTTCGGTGAGGTATTGCGGATCCTTGTGTCCGTCGGGCCGCGCCATGACCAGTCGCGCACCGGTCATCAGCGGCCAGAAGAACTCCCACACCGACACGTCAAAACTGAATGGGGTTTTCTGCAACACCGAATCGGCAGCGCTCAGGCAATAGGCGTCCTGCATCCACAGCAAGCGGTTGACCACACCGGCATGTTCGTTGACCACGCCCTTTGGCTGACCGGTCGAGCCGGAGGTGTAGATCACGTAGGCGCTGTGTTGGGGTGTCAGCGCCGGGATTTGCGGATTGTCGGCAGACAGGGATTGCCAAGTGTTCTGATCGAGGTCGATTACCGGTGCCGAGAGCTCTCCCAACAGCGCGCGGGTCGCCCCGTGCACCAGCACCACGGCCGGCGCGCTGTCCTCGAGCATGTAGGCCAGGCGCTCCGGCGGATAAGCCGGATCGAGCGGCACATAAGCGGCGCCGGCCTTATTGATCGCCAGCAGGCCGATGACCATTTCCAGGCTGCGTTCGACACAGATCGCCACCCGCGAATCCACCTGCACGCCGAGGCTGATCAAATGCCCGGCCAAACGGTTGGCGCGTTCGTTCAACTGCGTGTAGCTCAATGCCTGATCGCCGGCGACGACGGCCACAGCCTGTGGCGTACGCTGCACTTGCGCTTCGAACAAGCCGTGCAGCGTCTGCTGCAAATCGTAATCGACGGCGGTGTCGTTGAGGCCGAACAGCAACGCCTGCCGCTCCTCGTCCGCCAACACCGTCAGGCGGTTCAACGGTTGCTGTGGTGTGTGCTCCAAGGCTTCAACCAGTGCGATCAGCGCGTTGTGCATGTACTGACCAACGCGTGCCGCACCAATGCGCGACGGCGTCATCACTGTCAGTTGGAAGCCGTTGCCGAGATCGTCGACGTTGAGGGTCAACGGGTAATTGGTGCGCTCCTCGCCGGCAAGGGATTCGATGCCCTGCCAGGATTCACGCTTGGCGTTCTGACGGGCCTCACTGTCGCTATGCCGGTAGTTGAGCATCGCGCTGAACAGTGGCGACGGCGCCGCGATACCGCTGCAACGCTGGGCCAGCGCCAGCGAAGCATGTTCGTGAGCCAGCAGCGCACTGAGCCGCGCATGGGTCGCCTTGACCCCGGCGCGCACGTCGGTTTCGTCAACATCCACGCGCAATGGCAAGGTGTTGATGAACATGCCCAGTCCGCGATCCGCACCTGCGCCGCCCTGCATGCGGCCAAGCAGCACCGTGCCGAACACCACGCGCTCCTGAGCGGACGTTGCCGCCAGAACCTGTGCCCAAGCGAGATGGAACAGGCTGGCGACGCTGACGCCGAGCAAGCGTGCCTGACTGCGCAGACGCTGCGCCACCACGGCGGGTAGCGCCTGGCAGACTTCCTCGATGTCATTACCGTCGCCATGCACATCCTGCAAGCCAAACGGTAGCGTCGGTTCGTCGATGTCACCGAGCATCTCGCGGAAGAACACTTCGTGCTCTTGCTCGCTGACGCCAAGACGGGTCTGCGCGACATAATTGCGGTACGGCACTGCGGGCACAGGCAATCGTTCATCGCCGCGCAAAATCGCCTGCATTTCTTCGCTGACCACCGCCAGCGCGGTGTGGTCCATGGCAATGTGATGGAACAACAGCATGGCGACGACACGCTGATTGTCCGGATCGAGGGCATACACCAGACGCAGCAGCGGTGCCTGATCCAGGTCCAGACGCCAGTGCCGCGCATCGAAGCGCGCCCGCAACTGATCGATGGCTTCGCCCTGCGCAGGCTCCAGCGCCACGGCTTGGACCGGTAGCTCCGCCTGCCGCCAGACCACTTGCACCGGCGCCGTCAGGCCTTGCCAGACTATCGAAGTGCGCAGGATGTCGTGGCGCGTCATGACTTGACGCAGCGCCGCAGCGAACCCTTGAAAACGTTCGATACTGTCGAATGCCAGACACGATTGCAGCAGGTACGGATCGCCTTTCACGGCGCTGAGGTGGTGATACAGAATCCCCTCCTGCAACGGCGCCAGCGGATAAATATCCTGCACGTTGGCAGCGCCACCCGGCACCGTAGCAACGATGCGCTCGAGGCTGGCCTGATCCAGTTGCACTAGTGGCAGCATGTCCGGGGTGATCTGTGTGCAATCGGCGGGAATCAGATTGTCCGGTACTGCAACCTCGCGCCCACTGCCCACCGCGGCCGCCAGCGCGGCCAATGTCGGTTGGCTGAACAGCACGCGCACATCGGTGCTCAGATCGACCTGACGCATGCGTTCAATCAGCGTCACCGCCAGCAATGAATGCCCGCCCAGTTCGAAGAAGTTGTCGTGGCGGCCGACCTGTTCAACGTTCAAGACGTCCGACCAGATCTGCGCCAGGGCGATTTCCACCGAGCCTTGCGGTGCGGCATATTCGCGGGTCAGCCACGCCATTTGATCCGGCTCCGGCAACGCCTTGCGATCAAGTTTGCCGTTGGCGGTCAGCGGCAGGGATTGCAGGCGCACGTAAGCGGCGGGCACCAGGGCCTGCGGCAACTGCGCTTGCAGATGACTGCGCAAATCCTCGATCTCGACGTTCAAACGTTCGGTAAACCACGCCAGCAACTGGCCGTCGCGCACCAGCACCACGCAATCCTGCACGGCCGCGTGAGCGCTCAACGCCGCTTCGATTTCACCCAACTCGATGCGCACACCACGCAGTTTGACCTGATCATCGTTGCGTCCCAGATACTCGATTGTGCCGTCAGCCAGCCAGCGTGCGAGGTCGCCGCTGCGGTACATGCGCGCCTGCGGTTCGTCGCTGAACGGGTCGTCGAGGAAGCGTTCGGCAGTCAGCTCGGGGCGATGCAGATAACCGCGCGCCACGCCGGCACCGCCAACATACAACTCGCCAGCGACGCCGATTGGTACCGGGCGCTGCTGGTCGTCGAGCAAATAAATCTTCGCGTTGGCCATCGGCTGACCGATATGCAGCACCTGCCCGGCCTCGACCGCGCCAGAAGTGGCAACCACCGTGGCTTCGGTCGGGCCGTAGTTATTGATCACTGCGAAGGTCTGCTCGCGGGGGAACTGGCGCAGTTTGTCGCCACCGATCAACAGCGTGCGCAAAGTCGGGTGCCCGAGGTCGCGACTGAACGCATATTCGGCGACCGGCGTCGGCAGGAAACTCACCTGCAATGGCTGCGCACGCCACCATTCCAGCAACTCATCGAGGTGCTCGTTGCTCACCGTTTGCGGCGGCAGGTGCAGGGTCGCGCCGACACACAGCGCCGGCCAGACCTCCCACGCCATGGCATCGAAACCGAAACCGGCGACGCTCGACGTGTGGCTGCCTGCACGCAGGTCAAAGGCCTCGCAGTGCCAGTGCACCAGGTTCTCCAGCGTCGCGTGTTCGACCATCACGCCTTTCGGCTGGCCGGTGGAGCCGGAGGTGTAGATCACATAGGCCAGATGCGCCGGGGTCAGCGTCGGCAAATGCGGATTGCGGTCGGACAACTGCTGCCAGGTGGGATTGTCCAGATCAATCAGCGGCACGCTTCCGAGCAAGTCAGCCGTCGCAGCCTGGGCCAGTACCGCCATCGGCGCGCTGTCCTGCAACAGATAGGCGATGCGTTCCGCCGGGTACGCCGGATCGACCGGTACATAACCGGCCCCAGCCTTGAGGATCGCCAGCAACGCGACGAGCATGTCCGGGCTGCGGCGCAGGCACACGGCGACGCGGTCATCGGGCTGCACGCCGAGCCCGAGCAAGTGATGGGCCAGGCGATTGGCGCGCTGATTGAGCTGCGCGTAGGTCAGGTGCTGCGTGCCCTGCACCACCGCCAGTGCCTCCGGCTGCTGTTCGGCCTGAGCCTCGACCATCCGCTGAATCGTCGCGCCACGCGGATAGGCTGCTGAGTGCTGGTTGAAGCCGACCAGCAAGTGTTCGTATTCCGCCACCGAGAGTACCGGCAAACGGTTGAGCGGACGTTGCGGCGCCTCTTCCAGTGCGGTCACCAGATGTTCCAGTGCGGTATGCATGTAACTGCAGATCCGCTGTGCACCAATCTCGGCGACTGCCAGCACGTCGAGGGCAAACCCCTCGCCCAGATCATCCACCGACAGGGTCAGCGGATAATTGCTGCGCTCCTCGCCGCCAAGCATGCGTACGCCCTGCCAGATACCCTGGCCGTCGCGCGGCTGTTGTGCGGCGGCGCTGTGCCGGTAGTTGAGCAAGGCGCTGAACAGCGGCGCGGAACCGGCCATGCCAGTGCATCGTTGAGCCAGCGCCAACGAGGCGTGTTCATGACCCAAAAGCGCTGTCAGCCGCGCATGAGTCGTTTTCACCCCGACGCGCACGCCTTCAGCGAGATCAACGCGCAGTGGCAGGGTATTGATGAATACCCCCAGCGTGCGGTCGGCGCCCTCGCCACCCTGCATCCGCCCCATCAACACCGTGCCGAAGACCACGTCGCGGCGGCCGGAGACTACGCCCAGCACCTGCGCCCAGGCCATGTGCATCAGGCTCGCCGGGCTGACGCCCAACTGTCGCGCCTGTTCACGCAGGCGCAGATTGAGCGCGGCATCGACCGGTTGCAGCGCTTCTTCGATGCCACGCCCGTCGCCTTGGACATCCTGCAGACCGAAGGGCAAGGTCGGCTCGTCGATATCGCCGAGCATCTCGCGGAAGAACGCTTCGTGCGCCTGCTCATCGGCGCCCAGGCGAGCCTGCGCCACGTAGTTGCGGTACGGCATCGGCGGCGTCAGCGTGTCGAGCTGATCGAACATCAATGCGTGCATTTCCCGACCGATCACGTCCATGGCGGTGTGGTCGAGAATCGAATGATGGAAGAGCACGATGGCGACGACTTGCTGGTGCAACGGATCTTCGGCGTAAACCATGCGGATCAACGGTGCCTGATTCAGGTCGAGGCGGAAATGCCGGGCATCGAAACGCGCGTGCAACTGCTCGAGGATGTCACCGTCCTGCGCATCCAGCAGCACTGGCTGGACGACCATCTGCGCCTGACGCCAGACCACTTGCTGCGGGCTCGGCAAACCTTCCCAGACCACGCTGGTGCGCAGAATGTCGTGACGGGCGATGACCTGCTGCAAATGCGTGGCGAAGGTTTGTAAACGCTCGAGGCTGTCGAAGGCCAGACGTGATTGCAGCAGGTACGGATCACCCTGCTCGGCGCTCAGATGGTGATAAAGAATGCCTTCCTGCAACGGTGCCAGCGGATAGATATCCTGCACATTCGCAGCACCGCCCGGCACCGTCGCAACAATACGATCAATGCTGACCTGATCCAGCGAGGTCAGGGTCAGCACGTCCGGGGTGATGTGCGTGCAATCGGCCGCAATCAGATTGGCCGGCACTGCGATTTCCCGGCCACTGCCCAAGGCCCGCGCCAGCGCGGCCAGACTCGGCTGGTTGAACAGCACCCGCACATCGGCGTTCAGACCGGCCTGACGCATGCGTTCGATCAGGCTCACCGCCAACAGCGAATGACCGCCGAGTTCGAAGAAGTTGTCGTGGCGGCCGATCTGTTCGATGTTGAGTACGTCGGCCCAGATCTGTGCCAGCGCCATTTCGACCGGGCCTTGTGGCGCTTCATATTCGCGGCTGAGCCAGGCGTCCTGATCCGGTTCGGGCAGGGCCTTGCGGTCGAGTTTGCCGTGAGCCGTGAGCGGCAGGCTGTGCAGGCGCACGTAAGCCGCCGGCACCAACGTGTCCGGCAGTCGCGCTTGCAGGTGGCGGTGCAAGTCGCCGGTTTCGACAGTCTCGATTTCGGTGAACCATGCAACCAGACGCCCATCACGCACCAGCACCACGCATTCGCGGACCGCGTGATGAGTGCCTAACGCAGCTTCGATTTCACCCAACTCAATACGCACACCGCGCAATTTCACCTGATCATCGTTACGCCCCAGGTATTCGATGTTGCCATCGTCCAGCCAGCGCGCGAGGTCACCGGTGCGGTACATGCGTGCGTGCGGCTCGTCACTGAACGGGTCGTCGAGGAACTGTGCAGCGGTCAGTTGCGGACGATTCAGATAACCGCGCGCAACCCCGGCGCCACCGACATACAACTCGCCTTGCACACCGGTCGGCACCGGCTGCTGCTGGCGATCCAGCAGATAGACCTTGGCATTGGCAATCGGCCGGCCAATGTGCAGAACCCGGCCGGGCTCGATGCGCCCGGACGTCGCCACCACCGTGGCTTCGGTCGGGCCGTAGTTATTGATTACATCGAACGTCTGATCACGCGGGAACTGGCGCAACTTGTCGCCACCGATCAGCAGCGTGCGCAAGGTCGGATGGCCCAGTTCACGGCTGAATGCGTATTCGGCGACCGGGGTCGGCAGAAAGCTCACCTGCAACGGCTGCGCGCGCCACCACTCGAGCAATTCATCCAAGTGTTCATTGCCAATCGTGGGCGGTGGCAGGTGCAAAGTCGCGCCGACGCACAGCGCTGGCCAGACTTCCCAGGCCATGGCATCGAAACCGCAACCGGCGACGCTGGCGGTGTGACTGCCGGCGTGCAGATCGAAGGCTTCGGCGTGCCAGTGCACAAGGTTTTCCAGAGTGCTGTGCTCGACCATCACGCCTTTTGGTTGCCCGGTAGAGCCCGAGGTGTAGATCACGTAGGCCAGATTCGCCGGGGTCAACTTCGGCAGTTGCGGATTGTGCTCAGGCAAGTGCCGCCAGTCGTTGGTGCCCAGATCGATCACGGGGACAGCGCCAAGCAGGTCGCGCGTCGAGGCCTGCGCCAGCACCGCGATCGGATCGCTGTCCTGCAACAGGTAGGCGATGCGTTCTGCCGGGTAATCAGGATCAATCGGCACATAACCGGCGCCGGCCTTGAGAATCGCCAGCATTGCAACAAGCATGTTCGGGCCGCGACGCAGGCACAGCGCAACACGATCGTCGACTTGCACGCCGAGGCCGATCAGGTGATGGGCGAGGCGATTGGCGCGCTGATTCAGTTCGCGGTAGCTGAACTGTTGCTCACCCTGCACCACCGCCAATGCTTCGGGATGCGCCAAGACTTGCGCTTCAAAGAGCCGCGGCACTGTCTGCGCGGGCGGGTATTCACGACCGCTGATGTTGAAGCCGACCAGCACACGCTGCCGCTCGCCCGGCGACACGATCGATAGCTGCTGCAACGGCGTCGTCGGCGTGTACTCCAGCGCCGTGACCAGACTGTGCAACGCAGTTTGCAAGAAGTCGCAGACCCGCGCGCCATCCACCTGCGGCACGGCTTGCACGCTCAAGCGGAAACCTTCGCCGAGGTCGTCGACGCTGACGACCAGCGGATAATTGCTGCGCTCGCGCGAGCTGAGAATCTGCACGCCATCCCACGTTACAGCGGCCGAATCCGGCGCACTGTGGCGGAAGTTGAGCAAGGTGCTGAACAGCGCCTGCGACCCGGCGACACCACTGCAACGCTGGGCCAACGCCAACAAAGCCTGCTCATGGCCGAGCAACTGTGCCAGACGTGCATGGGTGGCACGCACGCCGCTTTCTAGCGAATCTGCCCGGACACTGACGCGCAGCGGCAAGGTGTTGATAAACATGCCCAGCGCCCGATCAGCGCCCTCCCCACCCTGCATGCGCCCGAGCAAAACGGTGCCGAACACCACGTCCTGCTGGCCGGACACCTGAGCCAACACTTGAGCCCAAGCCTGGTGCACCAGACTGGCCACGCTGACACCCAGCCGCCGCGCCTGCTCGCGTAGACGTTGGCCGAGGTTGACGTCCAGCTCCGCATGACTGTCGAGGATATCGCTGCCGTCGCCGTGCACGTCCTGCAAACCGAAGGCCACGGTCGGCTCGTCAATGTCGGCGAGCATCTCGCGGAAGAACGCCTCATGGGCCTGATCATCGGCGCCGAGCCGCGCCTGTGCGACAAAGTTACGATACTGCACCGGCGGCGGCAGATCGACGCTATGGCCGAGCATGACGTCGTTCATTTCCGCCACCAGCACGTCCAGCGCCGTGTGATCGAGGACGATATGGTGCAGCAGGAGAATGCCGATCCAGCGGTTGTGCGGCTGATCTTCGGTGTAGACAAAGCGCACCAGCGGCGCGCGGTTAAGGTCCAGACGATAGTGGCGGGGATCGAAACGCGCCTGCATCTGCTCGAGTACATCGCCGTCGAGTTCATCGGCATCGACGCGTTCCAGCGCCAGTGTTGCATCGCGGCAGACCACTTGCACCGCCTCTTCAAGACCCTCCCAGAAGATGCCAGTGCGCAGAATGTCATGGCGCGCAATCACGCCGTTCAAGGCGCGGACGAAGGTTTTGATCTGCGCCAGACCGTCGAAGGCAAATTGCGCCTGCAACACATACGGATCGCCAGCGCTGGTGGCCAGATGGTGATAGAGAATCCCTGCCTGCAACGGCGCCAGCGCATAGATGTCCTGCACATTGGCGATGCCGCCCGGCACGCTGGCAACCACGCGGTCGATAGCGGCTTGGTCGAGATTGGCCAGCGGCAACATGGCTGGGGTAATGCGCGTGCAACCCGGTTCGATCAGGTTGTCTGGAACGACAATGCCGCGTTCGCTGCTCAAGGTCGCCGCCAGCGCTGCCACGCTCGGCTGACCGAACAACACGCGTACGTCACAGTGCAGATCCTGTTGGCGCATGCGTTCGATCAGCTTCACTGCCAACAGCGAATGACCACCGAGTTCGAAGAAATTGTCATGACGACCGACCTGTTCGACACCGAGTAACGTCTGCCAGAGTTCGGCAATCAGGTTTTCCACGGCACCAACCGGCGCTTCGAAACCACGGTGGGCGAAGGCCTCGCTGTCCGGTTGCGGCAAGGCTTTGCGGTCGAGCTTGCCGTTGGTGGTCAGCGGGAAGGCTTCCAGGCGAACGAACGCGCTCGGCACCATGTAGTCGGCCAACGTGGCCAGCAAATGATCACGCAACTGCGCCACGTCAGGCGCGGCACCGGCGTCGGCGTCGGCGTCGGCCAGCCAGTAGGCAACCAGCCGCTGGTCACCGGGGCTGTCCTCACGGGCGATCACCACGGCTTCGCGCACGCCTTCGCAGGTAGACAGACGCGCCTCAATCTCACCCAGCTCAATGCGGAAACCGCGAATTTTCACCTGATCGTCGTTGCGCCCCAGATATTCGAGGCTGCCATCAGCGGCCCAGCGCGCAAGGTCGCCGGTTTTATACAACCGCGCCTCGGCGTTTGCGCCAAACGGATCATTGATAAAACGCTCGGCCGTCAGCGCTTCGCGATTCAGATAGCCGCGCGCCACCCCGGCCCCGCCGACGTACAACTCGCCAATCACGCCGACCGGAACCGGTTCGCGCTGCGCATCGAGGACATACAGTTGCAGGTCGGGAATGCGCACGCCAATCGGGCTGACGCCGAGCAATTGCGCGTCGGCGGCCTGCAACGGCCGATAGGTCACGTGCACCGTGGTTTCGGTGATGCCATACATGTTCACCAACCGCGTTCCGGCATTGCCGACCCGCGCGTACCACGGCTTGAGCAGCCCAGGCTCCAGCGCTTCGCCGCCGAAAACCACTTCCCGCAAGGAATGCTGCAAGGTGCTGCGACCCTGGGCGGCGATCAGTTGGCGGAACGCGCTCGGCGTCTGGTTGAGCACGGTCACACCGGTTTCGCAGAGCAGTGCATAGCAGTCGTCCGGCGAACGGCTGACGGCTTGCGGGACCAGCAGCAATTGCCCGCCGAACGCCAGCGCGGCCCAGATTTCCCAGACCGAGAAGTCGAACGCGAAGGAATGGAACAGCACCCCGATGTCTTGCTGGTTGAACTGGAACCAGTCCTGGGTGGCAGAAAACAGCCGCGCCACGTTGCGGTGCTCGACCATCACGCCTTTGGGCAAACCGGTAGAACCGGAGGTGTAGATGACATAGGCCAGATGCGCCGGGATCAGCTCGGGAATGTGCGGATTGCTGTCGAGTTCGGCCTTGAGCTGAGCGCCGTCGAGGTCAATTTGCGGCACGTCGAGATCAGCCAC
Source organism: Pseudomonas sp. CH61 (assembly GCF_059429415.1). Taxonomy (NCBI): domain Bacteria; kingdom Pseudomonadati; phylum Pseudomonadota; class Gammaproteobacteria; order Pseudomonadales; family Pseudomonadaceae; genus Pseudomonas; species Pseudomonas sp. CH61. The sequence goes on from NZ_CM182098.1 coordinate 3,006,800, forward strand.
GCGATCGCGCGTTGCTGCCTGCATCAGCAGCGCTGCCGGGGCGCTGTCCTGCAAGGTGAAGCTGATACGGTCCAGCGGATAGGCCGGATCGATTGGCACGTAGCCGGCGCCAGCCTTGAGCACGCCGAGCAGGCCAATGATCATCTGTGGGCCACGCTCGACGCAGATGGCCACGCGGTCGTCGGGGCGGATGCTGAGGGCCAGCAGATGATGGGCGACCTGATTGGCGCGGCGGTTGAGCTCGCCGTAGCTGAGCGTCTGCCCTTCGAAGATCAGCGCTGTGGCGTCCGGTCGGGCCTGTGCATGGGCTTCGAATTGCTGGTGGATCAGCGGGGTGTCGGGGAACTGCGTCAGCGGCAAATTACTGCCGTGCAGCAGGTGTTCGCGTTCGCTGGCCGGGAGGATTTGCAGCGCTTGCAGCGGTACATCGGCGCTGGTTTGCAGGGCCGCGAGCAGACTCTCCAGCGCCGCATTCAGGTAAGCAGCCATGCGCTCGGCACCCAGCACTTCATCCGCCAGCGCGGTGATGCGCAAGTCCACGCCGAGGTCATCGATGTTGATCGTCAGCGGGTAGTTGGTGCGCTCGCGCGCGCCGAGCACCTGCACACCGGGGGCAATGTCGACCACGTCAGCGACTTCTTCGACGCTGCTGTGCCGGTAGTTGAGGATCGCGCTGAACAACGGCGTCGGTACCGCGACGGCGCTGCAGCGTTGCGCCAACGCCAGCGAAGCTTGCTCATGCGCCAGCAACGCCGTCAGACGCTGATGGGTCGTGCGCACGCCGGCACGCACGTTTTGCGCGCCGACATCAACGCGCAGCGGCAAGGTGTTGATGAACATGCCCAACGCCTGCTCGCCACCCTCGCCCGCGTCCATCCGCCCCAGCAGCACGGTGCCAAACACCACCGCCGTGCGCCCGGACAATTGCCCCAGAACCCGTGCCAGCGCCAGGTGCGTCAGGCTCGCGACACTCACGCCCAACTGCCGCGCCTGCTCGCGCAACTGCCGGCTCAAGTGGCTGTCGAGCATCAACGCGGCTTCCTCGATGGTGTGGCCGTCGCCCTGTACATCCTGCAAACCACACGGCAGCGTCGGCTCGTCGATATCGGCGAGCATTTCGCGGAAAAACGCTTCCTGCGCCTGCTCACTGCCGGCACTGCGTGCCTTGGCCAAGTGATCACGATACGGCACCGCCGCTGGCACTTGCGCAGTCTGCCCGAGCAGACAGGCCTGAATTTCCCGGCGCAGCACATCCAGCGCCACGTGATCCATGATCATGTGATGAAACAGCAACAGCGCAACGACACGGCCCTGCGCAGGATCCTGCGCATAGACCATGCGCAGCAACGGTGCTTGTTGCATGTCGAGACGAAAGTGCTGCGGGTCGTGGCGTTCGAGCAGTTGCGTCAGCACATCGGCGCCGCTGTCGACACTGACTTCTTCACACAGCAGCGGCGCCTCGCGCCAGACCACTTGCACCGCCTCGTCGAGGTATTCCCAGACAAACGAGGTGCGCAGAATGTCGTGACGTTTGACCACCCAGCGCAGCGCCTCGGCGAAGGCGTTCAAGCGCTCCTGGCTGTCGAACACGAAGCGCGCCTGCGAGATATAGGGGTCGCCAGCAGCCGCCGAGAGGTGGTGATAGAGCATGCCCTCCTGCAACGCGGACAACGGATAAATGTCCTGCACGTTGGCGCCGCCGCCAGGCACCGTGGCGACGATGCGGTCAAGGGTGTCCTGATTCAGCGTCACCAGCGGCAGCATGTCCGGTGTAATGCGAAAGGCCGGGCTCAGCCAGTCACCGCCGTGTTCGGCGACTAGCTCCAGCAGTTGCGCCTTGTGCGCCGCGAGGCTGTCCCACAACGCGTCATCCAGCGCGTCGTCGCTGCCCAGAATGACCAGGTCTTCATCTTCCTGTTGAAGGCGGATCGCATGGGTGGAAATGGCAGCCATCAGTTCGCTGAAATGCATGAGGTAACCTGCTGTAAATACGGAAAAAAGGAGCGCGCAGCAGCGAGTCCGTGCACGCGGCGCGCAGCCTGGAAAAACTAAAACATCGGGGCGTGGGTGTCTGACATGGGAAGCGGGGACAAGCCGTGTGCTTGAGCACCGCAAGCCCCCTGTGGGAGCGAGCCTGCTCGCGAAAGCGGTGGGTCAGTCGACATCATCATTGACTGAACCAACGCCTTCGCGAGCAGGCTCGCTCCCACAGGTTTTGTGTCCGAGGATCAGAGACGGCGTTTGCGGTTGAGGTTGGGGATGGTGGTCTGGGCGATCTCGACCTGCTTGGCCTGCCGCGAGGTCTGTGCCGCCAGCGCTGCCAGCGTCGGCTGACTGAACAGCGTGCGCGCGTCGACATGCAGGCCGGCCAGACGCATGCGCGCGACCAGACTCACCGCCAGCAACGAATGCCCGCCCAGCTCGAAGAAGTTGTCGTGGCGCCCCACCTGCTCGACCTTGAGCACCTGCGCCCAGATCTGCGCCAAAGCACTTTCCACGTCACCTTCGGGTGCCTCGTAGGGACGGCTGAGCAGTGCCTCCGCCCCCGGCTCCGGTAATGCCTTGCGGTCAATTTTGTCATTGGGCGTCAGGGGCAGCGCCGCCAGCATCACGTAGGCACCGGGCACCATGAACTCCGGTAACTGCGCCAATACATGCGCTCGCAATGCTTCAAGCGTCGGCGCAGTCAGCTCGGCACGCAGGGTGTAATAAGCCACCAGCCGCTCATCGCGCACCAGCACCACCGCCTCACGGATCGCCGGATGTTCGAGCAGCCGCGCTTCAATCTCGCCCAGCTCAAGACGAACCCCGCGCAACTTGACCTGAAAGTCGTTGCGACCGAGGAATTCGAGGTTGCCGTCGGCGCCGTAGCGCACCAGATCACCGGTGCGATACAAGCGATCACCGGCCACGAACGGACTGTCGATAAAGCGTTCGGCCTGCAGTTGTGGCAAGCCCAGATAGCCGCGCGCCACGCCCACCCCGCCAATGTGCAGATGCCCGCTGACGCCTAACGGCACTGGCTGATCAAAGGCATCGAGAACATACAGCCGCGTATTGCTCAGCGCCTTGCCGATCGGCACCAGCGTCGGCGGCACCGGCTCGCCGGGCTCCAGCGTCCAACCGCTGCTGTCGACCGTGGTTTCGGTCGGCCCATAGACGTTGTGCAGACGCACCCACGGCAGGCGCTCGCGCACTTGCCGGGCCAGCGCGACGGTCAACTCGCCGCCACCGTTGAGCAAGTCGGTGAGGCTGGTGCACTGGCTGACATCGTCCTGCTCGATGAACTGCTGCAACAAGGCCGGCACGAACTTGACCACGGTAATGTTCTGTTCGCGGATCACTTGCGTGACATAAGCCGAATCGCGATTGCCATCGGCCCGCGCCAGCACCAGACGCATGCCCGAGCACAGCGGCCAGAAGATCTCCCACACCGAACTGTCGAAACTGTACGGGGCCTTTTGCAGCAACGCCCCGTGTTCAGTGGGCGGCGACAACTGCGAGCCCCAGTGCACCATGTTGCAGGCACTGCGGTGCTCGATCATCACGCCCTTCGGCGTACCGGTGGAGCCGGAGGTGTAGATCATGTAGGCCAGGTTCGTCGCGCCGAGACCCGGCACCTGCGGATTGTCGTGCGGCTGCTCCTGCCAGGCACCGAGGTCGAGATCGATCAGCGGCACGCCCGCTTCACCGAGCAGATCGCGCGTCGCGGCATGCACCAGCAGCGCGACCGGTGCGCTGTCCTGCAACATGTAGTTCAGGCGTTGCAGCGGATAATCCGGATCGAGCGGCACATAAGCACCGCCAGCCTTGAGAATGCCCAGCAGACCGATCACCAGCTCAGGCCCACGCTCGACGCAGATCGCCACCCGCGAATCCGGCTGTACGCCCAGACCACGCAGATGATGGGCCAAGCGGTTGGCCTGCTCGTTCAACTCGCGATAGGTCAGGCGTTGCTCAGCGATCTGCACGGCGATGGCATCCGGCTTGCGCTGCACCTGTTGTTCGAACAGCGCCTGCAGCGGCTGATCCATCGGGCAGTCGACTGCCGTATCGTTGAACTCGATCAGCAGCCGTTGCAGTTCTTCCTGCGGTAACAGCAGCAGGCTATTCAGCGGCCGCTGCGGCGTAGTCTCCAAAGCTTCGACCAAACCGTTCAGCGCCGACTGCACATAACTGCAAATGCGCTGCGCACCAATGCTCGACAGGGTTCGGGTGGTCAGACGCAAGCCCGTGCCGAGATCATCGACACTCAGGGTAAACGGGTAATTGGTGCGCTCCTCGCTGGCCAGGGTCTCGATGCCTTGCCAGGTCTGCCGGGAGGTTTTTTGCTCGACATCATCGCTGTGCCGATAGTTGAGCAAGGCACTGAACAGCGGCGCCGGCGCAGCAACGCCACTGCAACGCTGAGCCAGCGCCAAAGAAGCGTGCTCATGGGCAAGCAACGCGGTCAGGCGTGCATGGGTGGACTTCACCGCCGCGCGCGCGCCTTCGCCGACATCGACCCGCAGCGGCAAGGTATTGATGAACACCCCCAGCGCCCGGTCGGCCCCCGCACCGCCCTGCATGCGCCCCATCAACACCGTGCCGAACACTACGCTGTGCTGGCCGGATGTCGCCGCCAATACTTGCGCCCAAGCGAGGTGGATCAGGCTGGCGACGCTGACGCCGGCCAGACGCGCCTGCTGTTGCAGACGTTGATACAGATCGCTCGTCAGGGTTTGCGCGGCTTCTTCGATGTTGCTGCCATCACCCTGCACATTCTGCAAAGCGAACGGCAAGGTTGGCTCGTCGATGTCGGCGAGCATCTGGCGGAAAAACGCTTCATGCTCCTGTTCACTGACACCCAGTCGCGTCTGCGCCACATAATTGCGGTACGGCACCGGTGCCGCCAGCGGTTCAGCGCTCCCGGACAGGCAGGCGTGGATTTCTTCGCGCATCGCCTCCAGCGCGATGTGATCCATCGCCAAATGATGGAACAGCAAGATGCCGACCACCCGGTTATGCACGGGGTCACGGGCATACATCAGGCGCAGCAGCGGTGCCTGACTGACGTCGAGGCGATAGCGCCGCGCGTCGAAGCGCTCGTGCAACTGATCGATGATTGCGCCACCAGCAGGGTCAAGTTCGACTTCCTGCACCGGCAAAATGGTCTCGCGCCATACCACTTGCACCGGCGACGTCAGCCCTTCCCAGACCACCGCCGTACGCAGGATGTCGTGCCGTGCAATGACCTGACGCAACGCAGCGGCGAAGGCCTCGACCCGCTCGAGGCTGTCGAACGCCAGCAGGGATTGCAGCAGGTACGGATCGCCCTGCGCAGCGGTGATGTGGTGATAGAGAATGCCTTCCTGCAACGGCGCCAAGGGATAGATGTCCTGCACATTGGCGGCACCGCCGGGCACCGTCGCGACGATGCGTTCGATCATCGCCTGATCCAGTTGCACCAGTGGCAGCAGCTCTGGCGTGATGTGCGTGCAATCGGCGGCAATGCGATTGGCCGGCACCTCGACTTCGCGACCGCTGCCCTCCGCTGCAGCCAATGCGGCCAGTGTTGGTTGGCTGAACAGCACGCGAACATCGCTGCTCATGCCAATCTGGCGCATGCGTTCGATCAAGCCCACAGCCAACAACGAGTGCCCGCCCAGCTCGAAGAAATGGTCGTGACGCCCTACCCGTTCGACCTGCAAAACCTCGGCCCAGATCTGCGCCAAGGCGATTTCTACGTCACCTTGGGGCGCCTCGTATTGCCGCCGGATCAGCGCTTCCGGCCCCGGCGCCGGCAAGGCCTGGCGATCGAGCTTGCCGTTGGCCGTCAGCGGCAACGTTGCCAAGCGCACGTAAGCCGCCGGCAACAGGGCGGCCGGCAAACGCGATGTCAGGTGCGCGTGCAGTTGCAGGATGTCCAGCGCTTCACGCTCGGTAAACCACGCCAACAGTTGACCGTCACGCACCAGCACCACGGCTTCCTGCACCGCAGCATGGCTGGCGAGTGCCGCTTCGATTTCGCCCAGTTCGACACGCACACCACGGACCTTCACCTGATCGTCGTTACGACCGATGTACTCAAGCTTACCGTCGGCGCGCCAGCGTGCGAGGTCGCCGGTGCGGTACATGCGCGCATCCGGCTGTGCACTGAACGGATCGTTGAGGAAGCGTTCGGCCGTCAGATCCGGACGATTCAGGTAACCCCGGGCAACCCCGGCGCCGCCGACATACAGCTCGCCGATGATGCCGATCGGCACCGGGCGCTGCTGATCATCGAGCAAATACGCCGTGGCATTGCTCACGGGTTTGCCGATGTGCAACGCCAGCCCCGGTGTGATCAACCCCGACGTGGCGACCACCGTGGCTTCGGTCGGGCCATAGTTGTTGACCACCGCAAAAGACTGCGCACGGTTGAACTGGCGCAGACGATCGCCGCCGATCAGCAAGGTGCGCAAGGTCGGGTGATCGAGTTGTTTGCTGAAGGCATATTCGGCAATCGGCGTTGGCAGGAAGCTGACATCCAACGGCTGCGCCCGCCACCAGACGAGCAGCGCGTCGATGTCTTCGTTGCCTTCGCTCGCGGGTGACAAATGCAGCGTCGCCCCGGCACACAACGCCGGCCAGACCTCCCACGCCATCGCGTCAAAACCGAAGCCGGCCAGACTCGAGGTGTGCTGCCCGGGAGCGAGTCCGAATGCCGCGCAGTGCCAGTCGACCAGATTGCCCAACGTGCGGTGTTCGACCATCACGCCTTTGGGCAAGCCGGTTGAACCTGAGGTGTAAATCACATAAGCGAGGTTGTTCGTGGCCAACCCCGGCAGGTCAGGATCGGTCGTGTTGTCGAGCGACCATTCGCGCCGATCAAGCTCAATCACTGGCAGCACTGTGGCGGGCAAGCGATCACGCAAATCACTTTGCGTCAGCAGCGCCACCGGAGCGCTGTCGCTGAGCAGATAACTCAGGCGCTCGGGCGGATGCGCCGGGTCAATCGGCACATAAGCGGCGCCAGCCTTGAGAACCGCCAGCAGCCCGACCAATGTCTCCAGGCCCCTGCGCGCGACGATTGCCACCCGGTCATCCGGCCGCACACCGAGGCCCAGCAGATGATGGGCCAGCGCATTGGCTTGCTGGTTCAGTTCGGCATAGCTCAGGGTTCGTCCCTGATACGTCGCGACCACGGCGTCCGGTTGTTCGGCCACTCGGGATACGAATCGCTGATGAATCAGTGGGCCTTGCGGATAACTGACACGGGTGTCGTTCCACTCATCGAGCAGGGCCAGCTCTGCCGGGCTATTGAGGTTGAAATCGGCGATCGCGAGTTCCGGACATTCCAGACCCTGCTCCAGTATCAGCAACAAGCGCTCGGTCAACGACGCCATCTCGTCTGCCGTGAAATAGGCCGGCGAGTACACCAGATGCAGCCAGGCCTTGTCGTTGTAACGGTTGCTGCGCAGGTGAAGGGCCAGCGGTGTCGCCTCGTGCTGGTTGGAGACCTTGACCGAGTGTCCCGACGCCTCACCGTAACGGTAGTCATGGTCGTCCTGTTCGTAGGACACCGACAGCTCGAACAGTTGCGCACGGTCTTCACGCAACAGGCCCAGCGCGCGGTTCATCTCGCTCAGCGGGTAGCGTTGATGGCGAAAATCCTGTTTCAGGCTATCGCCGATCACCTTGATCAAGTCGCCAAATGACAGCGCCCGGCCAAAACCCATGCGCATCGCACTGACCTGGGTGAACAAGCCCAAGGTGCTTTTGAAGCGGGCACCGGAACGATTGAGAATCGGCAAGCCGACCACCCACTCATCACGTTGGGCGGTACGACTGAAATACACATGCAGCGCCGCCAGCAACACATGAAAGGCCGAGCCACCGAATCGTCGCGCGCAGTCTTTCATGCGCTCGTGCAGCACGGCAGGAAAAGCCTCGATGTGGATGCGACTTGGTGCTGCTTCAGCGTCAAGAAATTCGCGATGACGGGGGGTCAACAACGGTTCGGGCAAGCGGCGGTACTTGTCCAGCCAGTAGCGTTGATCGCGCTCGTAGCGAGGTGACTGATGGTAGCGCGCATCATCTTCGATAAAGCCGACATAGGACGGTGCCGCCCTGCGCGGATGCTCGCCACGGCACAACGCGCTGTAGATCTCCCCTACCGACTTGAACAGCAGCGCAAACGCCCAGCCATCGATGATCAAGTGATGAGCCTGGGCCGCCAACCAGTGGCGATGCCGATCGAGGCGAATCAGACTGAAGCGGAACAACGCTTGCCCGCTCAACACAAAGGCCTGCGCCATCTGCGCTTCGACCAGTGTCCGGGCAGCCGACTGTGGATCAGGTTGGCTGCTGACATCATGCAGCGGCATGGCCACCGGCAACGCTTGGGCAAACCCTTGCAACGGCAACCCGTCGTGACCAACGTCCGATCGCAGAATAATGCGCAAGGCATCATTGGCTTCAATCAGATATTCAAGTGCCGATTGCAGCAATGCCGGATCCAGCGGCCCGGTCAGTTCGACATATCCACCAATGTTATACAGCGGCGAATCTCCGCGGCTCAGTTGGTCCAGCCAGATATCCCGTTGAGCGGCGGTCAGCGCGAATGTTTCGACAGGCACGGACAGATCGTCCGCCACGTTGGCAGAAGTAGGCTGCATAAGATCCTTCTCATGTGATTTTGCCGGTATTCAAGCATCGGCCCCGACGCCGACATGACACCTGAAACCCGGACAATCACCACCCTGATATGCGCCATCGGCGTGGTTATCGCAGGCAACGTCTAAAAATTCGGAGAGGAAATACTGAAAAGCTTGTAGGAAAAAAACCACATACCAGCGCCGCCATTTGCCAGAGCGCTGCCTATCACATTTCACCATCGCCCGGTTTTCCGGGGCTTGAGCGTGACTGAACAGTCACGCTCGCTGTTACGCCGGTGTTCAACAGCGTCAGAACCCCGGCGCCAACAATCAGAAATAGTGGCACTTTGTGTCCCTGTTTTCCCCTACAGACGTAGGACAAATCCATAGGCTTAAATCCCGCTCCAGATCGTGTTCAAGGAGAAATGACGGCGTGGGTGGCTTTTGCATAATCGGCAGACGATTCAGTGATGGTTCTGAACCAGGGATGACAAGGATATGAATCTGACCGGCAGTATTCGCAATATGGAAAACCCGCATTTCTACTGGCAACTGGGTGAGCTGATTGCAAGCACCGGCGATGATCACTTCGCCACGAACATGTTCCAGTTGGTCGACACGCTGGTGCCGGTCAATCGGGTGGATCTCAGTGAGTGGACGCTGGATGAGCGTCAGGCCAGCGTGCTCGATATCAAACCGCTGGGCAGCGCCGGGCTGACGCAAACCTGTGCACCGGCCGAGCCGCTGGAAAGCCCCGACGATCATCCGCTGTTGCAGAAGATGATCGAGATGAACGACTCGCTGCTGATTCAACTGAAAGCCTCGCTGCAGCCTCGCCATCCGCAACACAGTGCTCACCAATGCAATCTGGTCTCGCGCACGTCCAACCGCCGCTGTGTCATCTCGTTTTACCGACCGCATACCCAACGGGTGTTTTCCCTGCCAGAACTGTCGTTTCTCAAGCGCCTGTCCGACACCTTGCTGCCACTGATCGAACGCCACGCGCAGATCAGCCGGCAACTCCTCGCCAGACAACCGCGCCAGCCCTTGGCCGAGCTGGACCAGGCGCCGCTGGCCCAGGTGTTCGACGAGCGCCTGGCGATCAGCGACATCGCTTTGTCGGTGCGTGAGAAAGAAGTCTGCCTGGGCCTGTTGACCGGCGGCACCGTGCCGCAAATGGCGGAAAAGCTGCGGGTCAAGAACAGTTCGATCGAGACGTACCTGAAACGCGCCACGGCCAAACTCGGGGTCAGTGGTCGCCATGGTCTGGCGAAATGGATGGCCGGCGCCTGAGCACAACGCTCTTTTAATGCATGAGGCAGTTCGATGTTGACGTTGCGACTTTCCCTGCTGTCCATCGCGGTGCTGATGGGCGGCTGTTCATTGATTCCCGAGTATCAGCGCCCCGCTTCCCCCACCGCCGCGCAGTATCCGACAGCAACGCAGGCTGCAACGGGCAGCGAGGACTGGCGCACACTGTTCACTGACCCGGCGCTGCAACAGTTGATCGAAAGCGCGCTGGTCAACAACCGCGACCTGCGCGTGGCGGCACTCAACGTCGAAGCGTTCCAGGCGCAATACCGCATTCAGCGCGCCGACCTGTTCCCGGCGGTGTCGGCTAATGCCAACGAGTTGCGCCAGCGCATGCCGCCGAGCGTGACCCAAGGCAAAGCGCTGATCAATTCGACGTACTCGGCCAACCTCGGTATCAGCGCCTATGAGCTGGATTTCTTCGGGCGCGTGCGCAGCCTCAGTGAGCAGGCGTTGCAAACCTGGCTCTCGACCGAAGAGGCGCGGCGCAGTGCCGAGCTGAGTCTGGTCGCCAACGTCGCCAACGCCTACCTGACCTGGCGTGCCGATCAGGAGCTGCTGGAACTGACCCGTGACACCCTCGCTGCCGATGAGCAGAGCCTGCACCTGACCACGCGCAACCGCGAGGCCGGCAAATCGTCAGCGCTGGAGCAGGCGCAAGCGAAGACCAGCGTCGACAGCTCACGGGCCAATCTGGCGCGTTATCAGCGGCAGGTCGCGCAGGACTTGAACAGCCTGACCTTGCTGGTCGGCGCACCCGTGCCCGACGCCCTGCCCGGCCGTCCGCTGGCCAGCGATCTGGTGCAACAACTGCCGGCCGGTTTGCCATCGGATCTGCTGCAACGGCGTCCGGACATTCTCCAGGCCGAATACAAACTCAAGGCCGCCAACGCCAATATCGGCGCAGCGCGGGCGGCGTTTTTCCCCAGTGTCAGCCTGACGGCAAATGCCGGCACCTCCAGTCGTGACCTGTCCGGATTGTTCGGCGGTGGCTCTGGCGCGTGGACCTTTCAGCCGCAGATCAGCCTGCCGATCTTCAATGCCGGCAGCCTGCGCGCCAGCCTGGATTATTCGAAACTACAGAAAGACGTGGCGGTGGCCGAATACGAAAAATCGATCCAGACCGCGTTTCAGGAAGTCGCCGACGGCCTCGCCGCGCGCAGCACGTATCAGCAGCAATTGCAGGCGCAGCGCGATCTGGTCGCGGCCACGCAGACTTACTACAACCTGGCGCAAAACCGCTATCAGAATGGCGTCGACAGCAGCCTGACGTTCCTTGATGCGCAGCGCTCGCTGTTCAGTTCGCAGCAAGGTCTGATCACCGATCGCCTCGCGCAACTGGTCGCCGAGGTCAATCTGTACACCGCGCTGGGCGGCGGCTGGAGCGTTGAGGATTCACGGCTGCAGTGAGTCCGTCGTCACTTTTTCTTACACCTTTTGTCGCTCGATCCTGTGCCGTGCGGCGATCCATGGCCGGCCTCTGCCCTCAGTTTGGTATCATGCGCCGCTTTTACGGTTAACCCCCCGCCAGTCCTGCCGACTGACGGGCTGCAAAAGGCGGTATTAGATGACGGCTTTGTTGACTCGCCGCAAGGTGCTTGCGGGAATGGGCGTGCTCGGGCTAGGCCTGCTCGCCGGCTGCGACACCCGTGGCCAACTGTCGTACAAGTACGGCAAGGATCTGAGTAACAAGATCATGGGGCGCACCTTCAAACTGAAGAACACCGATGGCGAAACCATGACGCTGTCGAGCTTTCGCGGCATGATGCCGATGGTGTTCTTCGGCTTCACCCAGTGCCCGGCAGTCTGCCCGACCACCCTCGCCCGCGCGGCGAAAATCAAGAAACTGATGGGCGCCGATGGCGACCGCTTGCAGGTGATCTTCATCAGCCTCGATCCCGAGCGCGACACCCCGGAAATCCTCGACGCCTACATGAAAGCCTTCGACCCGACGTTCGTTGCGCTGTACGGCACGCTTGAGGAAACCGCGGCCACGGCCAAGGAATTCGACGTGTTCTACGAGAAAGTCCCGGCCGGCGACACGTACACCATCTCGCACACCGCCACCAGTTACGTTTACGACTCCAATGGCGGCTTGCGCCTGGGTCTGTCCACCTCGCTTTCGGCAGAACAATGCACGGAAGATTTGCTTACTGTTATGGAGGTTTGCTGATGCAACCTGTTTTGAACCACATCAAACGTGCCGTACTCGCTCTGTCCCTGCTTGGCCTGGCCTCGCAGGTCTCGGCGCAGACCAAAGTCGACGATGCCTGGGTGCGCGCGACCGTGCCGACCCAGTCCGCCAGCGGCGCGTTCATGACCCTCACCGCCGACAGCGACAGCAAGTTGCTCAGCGTCGCGACGCCAGCAGCCAAAGACGTGCAGATCCACGAAATGACCATGAAGAACGACGTCATGAGCATGGGCCCGGTGAAGTTTGTCGAGCTGCCGGCCGGCAAAGCCGTCAAGCTGGATCCGAACGGCTACCACGTGATGCTGATGGGCCTGACCGGTCAGCTCAAGGAAGGCGAAAGCGTGCCGCTGACCCTGACCGTGGAAAACGCCAAAGGCGAGAAAGAGACCATCGAAGTCAAAGCGCCGGTTCGCGCGCTGACCAACATGGAAGGTCACGATCACAGCAAAATGCATTGATCTGACTGAGCGGCAATAAAAAAGGGGCGGCCCGATCGATGATCAGGCCGCCCCTTTTTTTGGGGGGTATGCACTAACGCTTGCGGGCCAACGCGTTGCGCACGCTTTCCCGCGACATTCCCGAGCCGGAACGGGTCACGGTTTCAACGACGGTTGCCTTGGCCAACTGTCCCTTGCGCTTTTCCACCTCACGCCACTGGTAACCGAGATATCCGCCTGCCACCACAATCCCCAGCCAACCGAACACCGAACTGACGAAGAACCACAACCCGAGAGTGATCCACACGGTTTTCGAGGTGAACAACTTCAAGCCGTCATCGGCACGCACCGGTTCAACCGGTTCAACCGCTGCCTGCGGCGTCACCGGTACTCTGTGCACCCCATCCAGATCAATGCGCCAAGCGAAGTCCGCCCCGGCCACCGGAACGTCTAGTTGATTGCCTTCAGCACGATGCACCCGAATGTCGCCATCGACGAGCGACATGGAGCTGAAACTGATCTGGGTTTCATAGCGAATCTCGCCGTTGACCTGGGTCACGACCGTTCGTTTTTGGTCGATGGGGGTGTCGCGCATGTCGATTCCTTGAGCGTTCCACGTCGGACGACGTGCGAAGGGATAATCCGTTGGAGTCGAATGCTACTGAGTGGCTATTACGCTGTCCAGAAACAACCCACGGCGTTCCCTTCCGACGACGCATTATCAACTCCCCGCGCCGCTATGCGCCTCTTCAAAGAAGTAATCCTTCCAGCTGTCGGCCTTGTTCTTCAGCACGCCCAGCTCCTGCAATTTCTCGGCATAGATAAAGGTGCGCTGCGGCACCACGGTGAAATCGATTTCCGGGTCTTTGACGATTTGCTCGACCAGGGCCAGCGGCAGTTTCGACTGTTCGACACGAATGTACGCCTGAGCCGCCGCCGGTTTGTCCGCCTTGATGATCTTCTCAGCCTCAGCCAACGCGTCGTAGAACGCTTTATAGGTTTTCGGGTTTTCGTCGTGGAATTTTTCCGTGGTGTAGAGCACGTTGAACGTCGCCTGGCCGCCGAGCACGTCGTAGGAACTCAACACTTTGTGCACGTTGGGGTTCTGCAGAGCCTGATACTGGAACGGTGGGCTGGAGAAGTGCGAGTTGATTTCCGAGCCGCCGGCGATCAGCGCGGCGGTCGCATCGGGGTGCGGCAGGCTGACTGAGATATCGTCAAATTTCTTGAATTGCGCGTCACCGAATTCCTTGGCGGTTTCGATCTGCAAGGTGCGTGACTGGAAGCCCACGCCGGCAGCCGGCACGGCAATCCGATCCTTGTCGGTGAAGTCCTTGAGCGTCTTGATGTTCGGGTTGTTGGTCAGCAAATAGTTGGGCATCGAGCCCAGTGCGGCGATGGCTTTGACGTTCTGTTTGCCCTTGGTGCGATCCCACACGGTGAGCATCGGCGGGACACCGGCAGACACCACGTCGAGCGATCCGGTGAGCAGCGCTTCGTTCATCGCCGTGGCGCCAGAGATGCTGTTCCAGTCGACCTTGATGTCGAGGCCCTGCGCCTTGCCGTGTTTTTCGATGAGGTTCTGGTCGCGCACTACATCGAGAATCAGGTAACCGATACCGAATTGCTGGGCGATGCTGATCTTGCCTTCGGCCTGAGCGCCGGTGCTGAACAACGCACTCGCGGCCAGAGAAGCGGCCAACAGAGTCAGTGCGGAACGTTTGAACGGTGTGGCCATGACAACCTCGCAGCATGGGGTGGTTTGCTGAAAGGCCTGACTTTATAGATATAAAAAACATAAATTAAATATCTTTATCGCATATCGATAGCACGGGTTGTTGAGCGAAAGGAGGCTGCGAGCTTTTGATTCCGGGTTCCGATAACAAGATCAAAAGATCGCAGCGTGCCGCAGCTCCTACACTGGAATTCGGTGGCGGCTCGAAGGGTTAAACAGCCTGAAACAATAAATCTACCAGCCTCAATATCGCCGATTGCCGTGTGACCCGAGGGCCGGTCAGGGCTGCAGACGCGCCATCACCTTCGAAAGCCCGCGCACCAACGCATCACCCGAGCGTTTAAAAGGGCGATCAGACAGCTCACCCTTGGTATCATCGCGCACACTTTTATGACGATTTAATGGCTGGAAGGTCTTTTTTTGTGAGCGCTCTTTTTAACCGGTTGCGGCAGCCGTATGCCCGCCTCTTTTCGTTGATCGTTCTCGTGCTGGTGGTGCCGGTGTGCCTGCGTGCGGCCCTCGGCTGGTCGGCTCCATTGGGCTATTTGTCGGATCTGGCCATTGGCAGCTTGTTGGTGGTGTTGCTGCATCGCCGGGCGTGGTGGCTGGCCCTGCCGGTGTTGCTGTTCTGGGGATTGCTGGCGGTGGCGACCGCTGAACTGGTCAGCGCCGTCGGCCGCTTGCCGACACCTTCCGACATTCATTACCTGATCGATCCGCAGTTCGTCGAGAACTCCACCGGTGGCGGGTTGGCCCACCCTGCGCTGGGCATCGCTTTGCTATTGGCCCTGCTGTTCTGGTTGCTGACCCAGTTCGCCGGCCGTGGCATGCCGCGTCCGCCCCTGCCCCGCGCGGTGTGGAGCGCACCGTTGGTGTTGTTCGCCGCGCACTGGGGCGCGCAGAACCTGTGGCCGAGCGAAGCGGATCCGTGGCGCCAGTACAACCTGCCGCACCAGTTGCTGGCCACCGAGGTCGCCGATCTGCAGATTCGGGGCGAGGAATGGCTGGACGGTGACGTCGAAGAACCCGCGCCAGCCATGGCCGGGCTCACTGACGTCGACCTCAACGGGCAGAAACTGCTGGCCGCGCCGGGGCAAGCGCGCAATGTGCTGATCATCGCCCTGGAAGGCATTCCCGGCGCGTATATCCGCGCCAACCGCGAGGCGATCGGCAGCCACTATCAGGAAGACCTGATGCCCAACCTCAGCCGCTGGGCCGAGCGCGGCATGAACACTCCGGATTACGTGCTGCACACGCACCAGACCATTCGCGGTCTGTACGCGATGCTCTGCGGCGATTACGACAAACTCAACAACGGCACGCCCAAAGGCGTGGAAATGCTCACCCTCAACGAGCGCAATCAGGCCTGCCTGCCGGCGCAACTGCGGGAACACGGCTTCAGCACGCACTATCTGCAAGGTGCCGGGCTGCGCTTCATGGCCAAAGACAAGATCATGCCGCACATCGGTTTCGATGCGACTCATGGTCTGGAATGGTTCAGCAACAGCAACTATCTGGAATTCCCGTGGGGCAAGGATGACAAGGCGTTTTTCGAAGGCGCGCTGGATTATGTCGGCCAACTGAAAAAGCAGAAAAAGCCTTGGATGCTGACATTGCTGACCGTCGGCACCCATCAGCCCTACTCCGCGCCCGAGGAATACCTGGAGCGCTACGAAACGCCGAAACAAGCCGCCGTCGGTTATCTCGACGATGCGCTGGAGCAGTTCCTCAGCGGCCTCGAACGCCAAGGCGTTCTGAAAGACACGCTGGTAGTGATCACCTCGGATGAATCCCACGGCATCGACGGCGTGCGCCTGGCCTCGTCGTGGGGTTTCAATCTGACCCTCACGCCGGAGCACGAACAGCTGCCGCGGCTGAACAAAGGCGTGTATGGCCACGTCGATCTGAGCACCTCGATCCTCGACTACTTCGACCTGCCGGTGCCTTCCGCCCTGAGCGGTCGTTCGCTGTTTCGCGACTATGACAGCGGCCGCGAAATCATGTCGTTCACCAACGGCAAACTGCGTTATCACAACGGTCAGGGGATCTTCTCCGAGTGCGACATGCCGCGCCGCTGCCGCTACTACGAAAGCGCCGGCTTCATCGCCGAAAGCGCCACGTACAAAGGCAACTACAGCGGCCACCCGGCCCGGCAGATCGCTGCTCGCGCCAACGCCCTCGACCTGTCGCTGCTGCGCACGCCGCTCAATCATCGCTATCAGTTCGGCAGCACCAACGTCATCCCGCTGCAAGCGCAGATCAACGATGACTGGGCCGACAATCTGATCGGCGCGCAGTACCTGGAAATGCCCAAAGGCTCGCACACCCGCGTGCGCCTGACCGTACGTTCAGTCGATCCGCAGCAGGCGGCGTACATTCAGCTCAAGGCCAAGGAGTTTGAACAGGACGTTCAGATCGGTCTGCCGCAAGAGATGGTGGCAACTGCCGAGCAGCCACTGGAAATGAACTTCAGCTTCGACAACCCGCAAGAACGCAAAGCGTTTTCTTTCCATTTGCTGGGGTATGGATTGGGTGCGGTTGAAGTGACGGATTTCAGTGTGATCACTGAATTGCCGGGGCAAGAGGATATTCTGAATGAAGTGCCACTGGATGATTCAGAACAGGCCAGTTGAGCAAAATTTTTCTGCCTAAAAAACCATATTAAAATGCAGGGCACCAAACAACGGGCCCCTGCACCTTCTAAACTAATTTTTCCTCATGTAAAATCCGCCAACCACCTTTACCCCTCCCTCAATTACAAGATCGATAACTCCATGCAGAGTATTACGATCATCTCTTAAAGTAAAAACTGCTACGCCGCCAAGAACATAATGAACACCAGCAAGAGTCAAACTCCAATATCCACTGTCGTTGGGCGCCTTCACCTCATGTGGTCCATTGCCCACTACAGAAAGAGGAAACTCCAAAAACAAATAGTTTTCGCTGTCACTAACCGCGAGAAGTTGATAACTACCAACAGACGAAAAATCTATGTCGCTAGTGATAATAGTTCGCCCATTACTCGCTTCGGCGTAAAAAAAACCCGCGGCACTTCCTTTATGTGCCAACAACGATTTCACACGTTCATTTAACAAGTCACTTTTCATATTATTCTCCTAAACTGTCGTCTTCAAAAATAAGCTATCGTTTACAACACAAGTAGATTAGGCAATCCTCGCCTTCCGCTACAACTGATAGAAATGACAGTTTTTTATATCAATAAGAAATAAAAACCTGTCATCCAAAACGATTTAATCCGTGAAAGACTTTGCCTATCAGCCCCCAATAGCCTGCCTATTAGCTGACTCTCCAAGTCGGGTCTAGCCTTACTAGTCCGAAGTCGGCACGAGCCGGCCGTAGCAGACCTGATAAGGACCCGAACATGGCAAACGAATCGAAATGCCCGTTCAACCACGCCGCCGGTGGTGGTACGACGAACCGTGACTGGTGGCCGAATCAACTCAACCTGAAAATTCTCAGCCAGCATTCGCCCAAGTCCGACCCGCTGGGCAAGGATTTCGACTACGCCAAAGCCTTCAAGAGCCTCGACTTTCAAGCCCTGAAACAAGACCTCAATGCGCTGATGACCGACTCCCAGGACTGGTGGCCGGCCGACTTCGGCCACTACGGCCCCCTCTTCATCCGCATGGCCTGGCACAGCGCCGGCACCTATCGCACCGCCGATGGCCGTGGTGGCGCTGGCTCCGGCCAGCAGCGTTTTGCGCCGCTGAACAGCTGGCCGGACAACGTCAGCCTCGACAAGGCCCGCCGCCTGCTGTGGCCGATCAAACAGAAATACGGACGCAATATTTCCTGGGCTGACCTGATCGTTCTCACCGGGAACGTTGCGCTGGAGTCCATGGGCTTCAAGACCTTCGGTTTCTCCGGTGGTCGTCCCGATGTTTGGGAACCGGATGAGGACGTGTACTGGGGGTCCGAGCATGAATGGCTGGGTGGCGACAGCCGCTATGGCAAAGACAAGTCCGCCATGCAGGAGCCCGGTGACGGCACGCTGGTGGCTGAGCCGGATCTGCACGGCAAAGAAGAAAGCCGGACTGATCAGGGCGAGCGCAATCTGGAAAACCCGCTGGCCGCCGTGCAGATGGGCCTGATCTACGTGAACCCCGAAGGTCCGGAAGGCAATCCGGACCCGGTCGCTTCAGCCCACGATATCCGCGAAACCTTTGGCCGCATGGCCATGAACGATGAAGAAACCGTGGCGTTGATCGCGGGCGGTCACGCCTTCGGTAAAACCCACGGCGCCGGCCCTGCCGATAACGTCGGGCCAGAACCGGAAGCGGCCGGCCTCGAAGAACAGGGCCTCGGCTGGCGCAACGCGTTCGGCACCGGCAAGGGTGGCGATACCATCACCAGCGGCCTGGAAGTGACCTGGACCACCACACCGACACAGTGGAGCAACAACTACCTGGAAAACCTGTTCGGTTTCGAGTGGGAGCTGAGCAAAAGCCCGGCCGGTGCCCACCAGTGGATTCCGAAAAACGGCGCCGGTGCCGGCACCGTTCCGCATGCCCATGATCCGAGCAAAAAGCTTTCGCCGACCATGCTCACCTCCGACCTGGCGTTGCGTTTCGACCCGGCTTACGAGCAGATCTCGCGGCGCTTCCTCGCCAATCCGGATCAACTGGCCGACGCCTTTGCCCGCGCCTGGTACAAACTGATCCACCGCGACATGGGTCCGTTGTCTCGTTACCTGGGCCCGGAACTGCCGAGCGAAGAATTGCTGTGGCAGGATCCGATTCCGGATGTCACTCATCCGCTGATCGACGACAGCGACGCGGCTGCGCTGAAAAGCAAAGTGCTTGCCTCGGGCCTGTCGGTGTCGCAACTGGTCTCCACCGCCTGGGCGGCACTCTCGACGTTCCGCGGTTCAGACAAGCGTGGCGGCGCCAACGGCGGTCGTCTGCGTCTGGCGCCGCAGAAGTTCTGGCAGGCCAACCAGCCTGAGCAACTGGCCAAAGTGCTGCAAACCCTTGAGGGCATTCAGGGCGAGTTCAATGGCGGCGCCGGCAAGAAAGTCTCGTTGGCAGACCTGATCGTGTTGGCAGGGAATGCCGGGATTGAGCAAGCAGCGAAAAACGCCGGGCACTCCGTCTCCGTGCCGTTCAATCCGGGGCGTACGGACGCCAGCCAAGAGCAAACCGATGTCGACTCGTTTGGCTTCCTTGAGCCGATTGCCGATGGCTTCCGCAACTACAGCAAAGGCAAATACACCGTTTCGGCCGAGGCGCTGCTGATCGACAAGGCACAACTGCTGACCCTCACCGCGCCGGAAATGACTGTGCTGCTGGGTGGTTTGCGGGTGTTGAACACCAACGTCGGGCAGACCCGGCATGGTGTGTTCACCTCGCAGACCGAGGCGCTGACCAATGACTTCTTCACCAACCTGCTGGACATGGGCGTGGAGTGGAAGCCGACTTCGAGGGATGCGGATGAGTTCGAAGGACGCGACCGTAAAACCGGCAGCGTGAAGTGGACGGCGACGCGGGTTGATCTGGTGTTTGGTTCCAATGCGCAATTAAGGGCGTTGGCTGAGGTGTATGCCAGTTCGGATGCCAAGGAGCAGTTTGTTAAGGACTTTGTGGCGGCGTGGACGAAGGTCACCAACCTGGACCGTTTTGACGTGAAGTAACTTTCAGTCAAAAAAACGCCGCATTGATTAATGCGGCGTTTTTTATGTATATGGCTTGGGCTTTGTGGTGAGGCTTACATCTTACCCCCTCACCCCAGCCCTCTCCCCCAAGGGGGCGAGGGGGAAAGGGAGCCGATCTTCGTGCTTTTCAAGTCCTGAGTTCGACTCCGGACTTTCACGTCGGTGTAACTCGAACATTCACCTCGGTCAGTCCCCTCTCCCACTGGGAGAGGGTTAGGGTGAGGGCCGATCCACAGCTGGAACACCGACTCCAACACACCATCAAGCCAGACTTTTGCTCACCACCTCATACACATCACTCGACAACTGCCCCGACGCCCGAATCCGCTCCAGCTCGCCCTTCATCAAGGCCTGACGCGCATCGTCATATTTGCGCCAGCGAGTCAGCGGCGCCAGTTGGCGCGAAGCGATCTGTGGGTTGAAGCCGTTCAGCTCGATCACCAGATCCGCGAGGAAGCGATAGCCGGAGCCGTCCGCCGCGTGGAAGTTGATCAGGTTCTGCCCGGCAAACGCGCCGACCAGCGCACGCACCTTGTTCGGGTTCTTGATGTTGAACGCCGGGTGCTGCATCAACGCTTTCACGCGTTCCAGACCGCCCGGCAAGGTGCTGCCGGCCTGCACGCTGAACCACTGATCCATGACCAGAGGATTGTCCTTGAAGTGCTCGGCGAAACTGGCCAGCGCCAAGGCTTTCTGCTCTTCGAACGGCGAGTTGACCAAAACCGCCAGCGCAGTCAGGCGTTCGGTCATGTTGTCGGCCGCTTCGAATTGCTCCAGCGCCGCCGCCAATACTTCCGGTTTGCCGCTGAGCATCAGGTACGACAGCGCAATGTTCTGCAGCGCGCGGCGGGCAAAGTGCTCGGCTTCGGCGACGTACGGGGTTTGCTTCGACAGATCACGATTGGCTTGATAACGCAGCCACAGGGCCTCGAACAAACCTTCCGCCAGTTGCTGACGAGCGAACTCACGGGCGATATGAATCGCATCGACGTCAGCCACTTCGCTGATTTCGGTGAGGTACGCCTCACCCGGCAACGACAGCATTTCGGCGACCATCGCCTGATCCAGCGATTCGTCCGACAGCACCGTGCGCAGTGCCGAGACCAGACGCGGATCAAGCTTCAGGCTCTCGCCCTTCTGCTGCTGGCCAATCAGCTCTTGCAGCACTTGCACCGACAGTTGTTGACCGGCATCCCAGCGGTTGAAGCCGTCGCTGTCGTGCTGCATCAGGAACATCAATTGATCGCGGTTGTACGGGAAGCTCAGTTTCACCGGTGCCGAGAAACCGCGCAGCAGCGATGGCAGCGGCTGTTCAGCGATGTCAACGAAAGTGAAGGTCTGCTCGGCTTCGGTCACCGAGATCACCCGAGTGGTGCCTTGCGCCGATGCTTCGCCGCTCAGACGCAGGGCAATTTCGTTGCCCTTGCTGTCGAGCAGGCCCAACTCGACCGGAATCACGAACGGCAGCTTTTCAACTTTATCCGGGGTTTCCGGGCAGCTCTGGCGGAAGGTCAGGCTGTAGGTTTTCGCGGCAGCGTCGTAAGACTCGCTCACCGCCAGACGCGGTGTGCCGGCCTGGCTGTACCAGCGCTTGAACTGGGTCAGATCGACGCCGTTGGCATCTTCCATCGCTTTGATGAAATCGTCGCAGGTGACTGCCTGACCATCGTGGCGCTCGAAGTACAGATCGCTGCCCTTTCGGAAGCCTTCGGCGCCGAGCAAGGTGTGGATCATGCCAACCACTTCCGAACCCTTCTCGTACACGGTCAGGGTGTAGAAGTTGGAAATTTCAATAAAGCTGTCCGGGCGCACGGCATGAGCCATCGGGCCGGCGTCTTCGGCGAACTGGTGGGTACGCAGGTACGCCACATCCTGAATGCGCTTGACCGTGGCCGAGTTCATGTCGGCCGAGAAGCCGGAATCACGGAACACGGTGAAGCCTTCCTTCAGCGACAGCTGGAACCAGTCGCGGCAGGTCACGCGGTTGCCCGACCAGTTGTGGAAGTATTCGTGGGCGACGATCGCTTCAACGCGCTGGTGCGCAGCGTCGGTCGCGGTTTCGGCACGGGCCAGTACGGCGCTGGAGTTGAAGATGTTGAGGCCTTTGTTCTCCATCGCGCCCATGTTGAAGTCATTCACGGCGACGATCATGAAGATATCCAGATCGTACTCGCGACCGTAAACCTCTTCGTCCCAGCGCATCGACTTCTTCAGGCTGTTCATCGCGTGCTGGCACTTGTCGATGTTTTCCGGCTCGACGTAAATGCGCAGCGCAACGTTGCGCTCGGTCATGGTGGTGAAGGTGTCTTCGACGCACCACAAGTCACCGGCCACCAGCGCAAACAGGTACGCCGGTTTCATGAAGGGGTCTTCCCAGGTTGCCCAGTGCCGGCCGTCTTCGCCCGGGCCCGAGGCAATCGGGTTACCGTTGGAGAGCAATACCGGATAGCTGTGCTGCTCGGCGACCACGGTGGTGGTGAACTTGCTCATCACGTCCGGGCGGTCGAGGTAATAGGTGATCTTGCGGAAGCCTTCGGCCTCGCACTGGGTGCAGAACATCGTGCCGGACTTGTACAGGCCTTCCAGTGCGGTATTGGTTTCCGGGTGGATCTTGACGCTGGTGTCGACCGTGAACGTTTCCGTGGTCGGCTGCAGGGTCAGATGATTCTCGGACAATTGATAGTCAGCAGCGCCAAGCTCTTTATCGGCCAGGGTCACCGAGAGCAATTCCAGCTGCTGGCCATCGAGTACCAGCGGCGGCAGGCCCGGGCCACGCGCCGGATTGCGGCGCATCACCAACTGCGCGTGCACCAGGCTGTGATCCTCGAACAACTCGAAGGTCAGGTGTGTTTCGTCGATCAGGTACTCGGGCGCCTGATAGTCCTTGAGGTAAATCATCTTCGGTTGTTCGGTGCGCATGCTGGCGTCCTTATTGATGCACGGCGAGCTGATAAGCCGTGTACTTGCGAATATTGATCACGCCGGTATCGAAGATCAGGTACTGGCCCTTGATCCCCAGCAGCGTGCCTTCGGCAATCGGGTTCTTGTCCAGGTTGAAGCTGACGATTTTGGCCGGGTATTGCTCGACCGGATAGCGGATTTCCAGCGGTTCGACATCGGCAATGGTCTGAATTGCCTGTAGGCCGAATCGCTCCTGCAAACCTTTCAGGCCTTCGGCGCAGCTTTCAAATAACTGGTCACGCACCTGCGCCAGATCCACCGCCACCGCATCGCCCTTGAGCAATGCACGCCAGTTGGTTTTGTCGGCCACTTGGCTGCGGAACAAATCTTCAACGAAGCCCGACTGCTGCCGCGTCGAAACGCGCATGATCGGCAAGGCCTGACACGCGCCCTGATCGATCCAGCGGGTCGGCAGTTGCGTTGCACGGGTGATGCCAACCTTGATGCCAGACGAGTTGGACAGGTAAACCACATGATCGGTCATGCAGAACTGCTCGCCCCACGCAGGATCGCGACAGGTGCCGGCGTCATAGTGGCAGCGCTCCGGGCTCATGATGCACAGGTCGCACTGCGCCAGTTTGGTCATGCACGGATAGCAGTAACCCTGACTGAAACTGGTTTTGGTCTTGCGCCCGCAATGGGTGCAGTGGATCGCCCCGAGGTATTCCAGACGCACCGTGGTGCCGATCAACGGGTTGACCGGCACCTCGACGTCATCCAGACGAAACGCGTATTGCACGTTCGGCCCGTCCAGGCGCGCCGACATTTTGCTGATTGCACCGCGGCCAATCTCGATCAATGGATAGCATCCGACTTGAACAGGATGTTCGGCACTTCGATCGACTTCGATGCACATTCCTGCGGGCCCATGTAACCGGTGCGCTGGTCTTCAGGCAGGTTCTGGATTTCCCAGGCGATCATCGCCTGCAGCGACAGCTCGCGCTGTTCGGCGGTGAGCTTGCCACCGTCCGACCACTTGCCGATTTCCACAGCCAGTTTCAGGCTCTCGTAAATGTCCGGGGTAATGTTGTTGATCATGTCGTTAAAAGAGGACATCAGGGTCTCCGTGCTCTTTATCTACAAAAAATTTCAGGCGGCCAGTTTACGGCGGTTATACAAACCGCCCAACAAACCGGTGAAGCATCCGATGAGTAACCCGCCGACATGGGCGGCGTTGGCGATTTCGCCGAAACCGATCATCGAGATCAGCCCGGACATGCACACCAGCAACCACACCAGCATCATCACCAGCACGCCGCGCGGCAGGCGATAGGCCGGGTTCGGCGCCAGCAGCTGGAAAATCCAGCAATGCCCGAGCAAACCGTAAAGTACGCCGGACAGACCGCCAAACAAGGTCGCGCCGCTCCAGACAAACTGTGCGTAGTTGGAAACGAGGCTGAACAGCAGCGTCAGGCCGATCAGGTTGATGCTGCCCTGACGCGACTCGATACGCCGGCCCAGCTCCCAGTACCACATGCCGTTCATGGCCAAGTGGAGGATGCCGAAGTGGATCAGCATCGGCGTGACCAGCCGCCACCACTGCCCCGCCGCCAGACTGTCGGCCAACGGCGTGAAATGGATGTACTCGCCAACTACCTGAAAATCGAGGAAGGTCAGCCAGCGCAGCGTTTGAAGGTTCTCACCGAGGTAGGTCAGCCCGCCAACAATCAGGCACAGCAACAGGATGAACCCGGTGGCCTTGGCGTATTTCAGTTGCTCGGCGAAGCTCGGCCGCTTGAAGGTTGGCGCGACGGGGATGTCCATTTGCTGATCGGGATCACCCGCCGGAAAGCGTTCGTACAAGGAGCGCACGTCTTCGCTGATTTCCGCCGGTGCCCACAACACTTGCTCGCCCGCCTCCTCGCTGACGCGATGCGGCACCTGCATGCGTTGCAGCAGTTTGACGAAACCGCTCAAGTCCACCGCCAACGGCAGACGCAATACCGCTACCGCACTCATTGCAGCACCTCCGGCCGCTCGACATCGACCCAGACAAATTTATGCGAATCCAGACGGGTTTCCTGATCCAGACGATAGGCGACCAGTTTGCCGTAGAGCACCGCGCTGTAATCCAGACACGCGAGGTTCGGGCGGATCGGCGCCGGTTTGCCGCTGCGCCAGTAGTGGCCGACGAACAGCAACGGCTCATCGACGCCGTAGCGCAGCAGGTTGTTTTTTTCGCTGGAGGTCAGCGGCTTCTGCGCCACCGGGTCTGGCAGTGCATCCGGCTGGAAAACGATATCGCCGTAAGTCTTCGGGTCGTCCTCCCAGAACTTGGTGCGGAAGAACGAACGCACCAGACCGTCGCCGCTGGTCATGGTCAGACCATCCGGCAGGCGCATATCGGTGCCGCGCAACAGGCGGTCGAACACGGTGCAAGCAAAACTGTCCGGCACCGCCGAGGCCTGCAGGAAGTGTTCATCGATGCAACCGTTGGGGAACAGCGCGCGCAACGGTTCGATCAGTCCGGCATCCCAGCAAGCGTGGACAACACGGAAACGCCCGGCGTCGACAAACAACGGCAGCTCATAGAACCAGCGCTGGAAATCGTGCCAGTCGCCGGGATGGTCTTCGAACTGGGTCAGGGTTTCGTGCAGCAGACGTGCGTGGCGCGGCGTGTGTTCGCGGACGAACTGCTTGCCGCTGCCCGGTAGCGCCGGGGTGCTCCAGCCCAGTGCGTTGAACTCGTGGTTGCCCATGATGCACAAGGCCTGACCGGCCTCGACCATGTCGTGGACGATGTGCAGCGCCTCGCGAATGCGCGGGCCACGGTCGATGATGTCGCCGACGAACACGGCCATGCGCGATGGATGCCGCCAGACCCCGCCCTGCTTGTGATAACCGAGACGGTCGAGCAAGTGTTCGAGGGTCAGGGCGCATCCGTGCACGTCACCAATCAGGTCATAACTGCGCGCGGGATCGAGCATCAGTCGCCTCCACCGCCCAGCTTGCTGCCCCAGCCGAGCTTGGTGCGGCAGACTTCGTAATAGTTGTGGTCGAGCGGGTGAATCAGGCGCAGCTTCTGCGCTTTTTTGCTGACGGTGATGGTGTCGCCCGGTGCGCAGGTGAAATGGTTCTGCCCGTCACAGGAGACTTGCGGGTAAATCTGCATGTTTTTCGACACGACGATTTTCAGCTCACTGTTGCCATCGACCACAATTGGCCGGCTCGACAACATATGGGGGTACATCGGCACGATCACAATGGCATCGAGCTTGGGATGCATGATCGGCCCGCCGGCAGACAACGCGTACGCGGTGGAGCCGGTCGGTGTGGCGACGATCAGGCCGTCGGCCTTCTGGCTGCAGACGAACTGGCCGTCGATGTACAGCTCGAACTCGATCATCCGCGTCGATTTGCCCGGGTGCAGCACCACGTCGTTGAGCGCATCGCCCTGACCGATGGCCTCGGCATGCCGGCGCACTTCGGCTTGCAGCAGGAAGCGGTTTTCCACCAGATAGTGGCCGTCGAGCACCTTGGCGACTTCGACTTCCAGCTCGTCCGGGCGAATATCGGTGAGGAAACCGAGGCTGCCACGGTTGATGCCGAGCACCGGAATATTGTGTTTGGCCAGCGCTCGCGCGGCGCCGAGCAGGCTGCCGTCACCGCCGACGACGATGACCATGTCGCAGACTTCGCCGAGCATCTTGCGCGACGAGGTTTGCAGGCCGTGGCCCGGCAGGACTTCGGCGATGGTGTCTTCGAGGATCACATGCAGGTGACGATCGAGCAGAAACCGTTTCAGTCGGCGGACGGTATCCAGCACCTGGGAACTGCCCAGGCGACCGATGATGCCGATATTACGAAATTGCTCCATGGGACCTCTGCGGACAATCGAAAACGCGAAAAACCCGATTATGGGCGAAAGCGCCGGTTAGACAAAATCCTTTCAGCCTCAAGGGTGCGCTCGTGTTTACGGCTATGCTCGCAAGATGATCCTATTTCCCGACTTGCTTCAGTTACCTCACCAATTACGCCATCCGGAAGTGCGCGATCTGGCGTGGGTGATCCTCGCCCCGCCGATGCTTGCTACTACGCCGTGGCCGCAGCGCCATCCGCTGGCGGGCAGCGATTGGGTGCACGATCCAGAGCGTCTGGAACACTGGTTGCGCCAGCTCGACCGCGACAGTTATGGCTTGCTGCATTGGTTGTCGCAGGCGCGCACACGGCGGCTGGGACTGTATTACGAGCGGCTTTGGCAGTTTGCCGTGGAACAGGCGCCGGGCATTGAGCTGATCGCCGCCAACCTGCCGATCCGCCGCGAGGGCCATACGCTCGGCGAGCTGGACATGCTGTTGCGTGACCGCGACGGTGTGCATCACCTGGAACTGGCGATCAAGCTCTACCTCGGCCCGCAGAATGGCGACGGTCGTGATGCGGCGCAGTGGCTGGGGCCGGGTTGCCATGATCGGCTCGATCGCAAACTGGCGCATCTGGCCGAACATCAGTTGCCGATCTCGGCTCGTCCGGAAAGTCGCGAAGTGCTGGCGGCGCTGGATATCGAAGTGTTCAGCGCGCAGCTGTGGCTCGGTGGTTATTTGCTGTACCCATGGCCCGGGCAGGCTGAATCACCGAACGGTGCGCATCCGCAGCATTTACGCGGGAGCTGGTTGCATCAGAAGGATTGGCCGGCGTTTGTCGCGCAACGTCCGGCCGGACGCTGGCAACCCCTGCCCCGCCATGCCTGGCTGGCACCGGCGCACTACCCGGCTGATCAGACCTGGACTTTGGAGCATTTGCGGATGTGGCTGGAGGATCTGGAACCGCTGGCACCGGCACAGCTGATGGTGCGCCTGATCGAGAATGCGCAAGGGGAATGGGAAGAGGCTGAGCGGTTGTTTCTGGTATCCGATCTTTGGCCGAATGTCCCCGGCCAGGCCTGAAAATTTCAGTGCCTGACCCGGCCTCTTCGCGAGCAGGCTCGCTCCCACATTTGGACCGCATTTCAAATATTGGGAGAGGCAACACATTCCCCTGTGGGAGCGAGCCTGCTCGCGAATAGCGCCGACTCGGTCTAAAGCGAAAGCCGCAAAGCCAAAGCCGCCAACGTCACCAACAACACCGGCACCGTCAACACAATCCCGACCCGGAAGTAATACCCCCAGCCAATGTGAATGCCCTTGCGCTCCAGCACATGCAGCCACAACAACGTGGCCAGACTGCCAATCGGCGTGATCTTAGGCCCCAGATCACTGCCAATCACGTTGGCGTAAATCATCGCCTCCTTGACCACCCCGCTGGCCTGACTGGCATCGATCGACAACAAACCAATCAACACCGTCGGCAAGTTGTTCATGATCGACGACAGCAAAGCCGTCAGCACCCCGGTGCCCATGGCCGCGCCCCAAACACCATGACCGGCGAAGACATCCAGCCAACCGGCCAGATACCCGGTCAGCCCGGCATTACGCAGGCCATACACCACCAAGTACATGCCCAACGAGAAAATCACGATCTGCCAAGGCGCTTCTTTCATCACCTTGCGCGTGGAGATCTTGTGGCCACGGGCAGCGATGCCCAGCAACAACGCGGCGCACACGGCGGAAATCGCACTGATCGGAATGCCCAGCGGCTCCAGCGCAAAGCAACCGATCAGCAGGATCACCAACACCGCCCAACCGGCATAGAACGTGGCTTTGTCATGGATCGCGGTTTCGGGATGTTCGAGTTGCTCAGGGTCGTACGCCGCCGGAATGTCGCGGCGGAAAAACCACAGCAACATGCCCAGCGTCGCCGCGACGCTGACGAAGTTCACCGGCACCATCACCGCTGCATAGCGGTTGAAGCCGATGTGAAAGAAGTCTGCCGAGACGATGTTGACCAGATTCGACACCACCAGCGGCAGGCTCGCGGTATCTGCGATAAACCCTGCGCCCATGACGAAGGCCAGCGTCGCCGCCGGGGAAAAGCGCAGCGCCAGCAGCATCGAAATCACGATCGGGGTGAGAATCAGCGCCGCTCCGTCATTGGCAAACAACGCCGACACCAGCGCGCCGAGCAGCACCATGAAGGCAAACAGCTTGCGCCCACTGCCGCGTCCCCAGCGCGCCACATGTAGCGCCGCCCAGTTGAAGAACCCGGCTTCGTCGAGCAACAGACTGATGATGATCAGCGCGACGAAGGTGCCGGTGGCATTCCAGATGATCTGCCACACTAGCGGGATATCGCTCAGGTGGACGACGCCGAAGATCAGCGCGAGCACCGCGCCAAGCGTGGCACTCCAGCCGACGCCGAGGCCTTTGGGTTGCCAGATGACAAGGGTAATGGTCAGCAGGAAAATCAGTGACGCAGCGAGCATCCGCAACAGCCTTCAATAATTGGGTAAAAAGAACACGACTAATGCCGAGCCGAACAGATAAACCTGTGGGAGCGAGCCTGCTCGCGAAGGCGCAGTGTCAGTCGCCAAAAATGCAACGACTGACGACGCCTTCGCGAGCAGGCTCGCTCCCACAGGGGATTCGGTGAAGTTACTTCTTGTGTTGTTCTACAAATTGTCCGTAGGCATTGATAAAACTCTGCAGAAAAGGTTTCACCGTTTCACTCAACTTGCCCGCCTCATCAAACGCCGAACCCGCCCCGCCCAGATACGCTTCCGGCTGCTGCATGCACGGCACATTGAGAAACACGAACGACTGGCGCAGATGCTGATTCGCGCCGAAACCACCAATGGCACCGGGCGATACACTGATCACTGCCCCCGGTTTGCCACTCCAGACAGCCTTGCCATAAGGCCGCGAACCGACGTCGATGGCGTTCTTCAACGGCGCGGGCACCGAACGGTTGTACTCGGGCGTAACAAACAGCACCGCGTCGGATGACGCCACTTTTTGCCTGAAAGTGCTGTAGGCTGCCGGCGGTGAATCACCGTCGATGTCTTCGTTATAAAGTGGCAGATCGCCAATTTCGACAATCTCGAGCTTGAGGTTGGCCGGGGCCAGCTCTGCCAGTGCCAGGGCGACCTTGCGGTTGATCGATGCTTTGCGCAGGCTACCGACCACTACAGCGACGTTGTAGACATTGCTCATGGAAGACTCTCGATGGTCCGTGGGAGGAGCCAGTAGTTATAGATGATCCGGTGACGATTCCACCAGCACCCGATGGGAAAATCCCGCGAGCTGATTATTTTTTTCCTGTAGGAAAACTTACAGGCCTTGATGGCGGTCTACCAAGCCGCAAATCAAGCGTTTTATCTCCAGAGGTTCTAAGCAGATGGCAGCAGTACTCGTCGGTCAGTTCCATGCAAGAGATGCGGAAGGCCGCGTTTATTCCGTGCATGAGTTCCAGGAATCCAACCCGTCGGCAGACGGTTCCACTGGCATGGAGCCTGTCACCACCTACAAACTGGCCATTGGCGATCGCATCAACAAGATCGACGACACTCAATTCGAGCTGGTTCAATCGGGCGTCATGCTGACTCGCGAACCTGAGCCAACCGTCGCTTCATAACTGGCCGTTATGAGCAGAAGTCATATGCGCAGACTTGGGGTAGGATTCAGCCACTGACCCCACCTGCTGAACATGGACTTCACGCATGCGTTTACGTCATATCGAAGTGATTCAGGCGCTCTTGCAGACCGGTCACCTGGGCACCGCCGCCGAATGGCTGCAGTTGTCGGTGGCCGAGGTCGAAGAGCGTTTGCGCGAAGCCGAGAGTCAGTTGGGGTTCATGCTGTTCGCCAGCGTGCGCGGGCGCCTGCAATCGACGCCCGAAGCAAGGGCGTTGCAGGTGGAAATCGCTCACGTTTATGAAGCGTTGGAACCCGTGCAACGGCTGGCCAGCAGCCTCAAGCAATACCTCGCCCCGCCCTTGCGCATCATCGGCACCCCGCCGCTGGCGCAACAATTATTGCCCCAAAGCCTTGCTGCCCTGCGCCGACGCCTGCCGGATGCACCGTGCAGCCTGCTCAGTGCGCCGACCCGCGATATCGTTCGCAGCCTGTTGTTGCGCGAAAGTGATCTCGGCTTGAGCCTGCACGATCCCGAACACCCCGACATTGATTGCCGGCCACTGGCCCAGGGCAAGCTGCAATTGCTCGCGCCCCACGGCTGGCTGCAACCGAAACAGAAATACATTTCCCTACAGGATCTGGCCGGTCAGGCCATGGTCGGCCTCGAAGGCCAGGACCCACTGAGCCCGGCGCTGGAAAACAAACTCCATGCGCTGCACCCGGCACCGAGCATCCAGACCCGGGTGCAAACCCATCAGATGATGCGCAGCATGGTCGAGGCCGGCGAAGGCCTGGCCATCGTCGACCCGTTCACTGCACTGGGCGCGCGCGCCGCCGGGCTGGATGTTTGCCCGCTGTCACCGGCCGTGCCGATCAGCCTCTACGCTCTGACCTTCAAGCACGCTGCGCCGGCATCGGCGATTCAGACGCTACTGGCGATCGTCACGGAACAAGCCGAGGCGATGCTGGCGAGCTGAGCGGGTTTTCCAGCGGGTTATCGAACAATCGATACCAGAACAACGCCACTTCGGCGGTGTTCGGATCAATGCCGCGATAGCGCAACTGGTCCACGCCACCAATCACGTAGCCGCAGCGCTCATACAACCGACAGGCGCCGAGGTTGTTGTTCTGGGTTTCGAGCATGATCCCCGGCAGTTTTTTCTTGCGACTCCAGAACTGCGCGACATCGAGCAACGCCTTGGCCACACCATGCCGACGCGCGGGCGCGTGCACCGCCAACTCATCGATGTGCGCAAAACCGTTCCAGTTGGTACTGATCACCAGATGGCCAACCGGCTCATCGTCGAGATAGGCCATGAAAATCGCGCTGTCCGGCGCGTTGTGAAAGGCGCTGAACTCCTCCGGATCGATGCCGTAGCACTTGCGATAAGGCACGATCGGCGTCACCCGCCACTGCTCAACGGGCTGGCCAATCACGGCGGCACCATAGGCGGCGACTTCGAAACTGAAGTCGCTGCCCCAGATATACGGCGCAAAGCCTTCATCGGCGACACGCACCGACAGCCCTGGGTATTTCGGATTCATGACCGGTTGCATACTGGGAAATGTCCTCATTCCTTGACGCAATCGACGGTGTACTGCCGTCCATTGCCTTCATCTTCGTGCTGCAATCCATGCACATCCGCGACAAAACCGGGGAAGCTGCTATCGAACGTGCGAGCAAATTTCAGGTAATCAATGATCGAGCGGGTCGATTCGGTAAAGCGTTCGCCGGGCATGATCAGCGGAATGCCCGGCGGGTACGGCACCAACATCACCGCTGCAATGCGCCCTTCCAGCTCATCGATCGGCACCGCCTCGACTTCGCCGCGCACCAGATGATCGTAGGCGTGGGCCGGTTTCATGGCAATTTCCGGTAGCACGGTGTACATGCGTTTCAGGTGTTTGGCCGTGGCATTGCTGCGATAGCAGGCGTGCAATTGATCGCACAAATCACGCAGGCCCATGCCGCGATAACGCGCGGTGTCTTGCTGGGCCACGCACGGCAGGCAGGTGTCGAGGCGCACGTTGGCATCGTAGCTGCGCTTGAATTCCAGCAGTTCGGTGAGCAGCGTGCTCCATTTGCCTTTGGTAATGCCCATCGAGAACAGCACCAGGAACGAATACAGACCGGTCTTCTCCACCACCAGGCCGCGCTCCCAGAGAAACTTGCTGACCACCGCCGCCGGGATGCCCTTCTCGCTCAGCGCGCCACCGGCATTGAGCCCCGGCATTACCAGCGTGACCTTGATCGGATCGAGCAAGACGTAATCGTCACTGACTTCACCAAAACCATGCCAGTCGGCATTCGGTTGCAGCAACCAGTCCTCCGTCTGTACGCGGTCAATGCCCTCGACACCCGGCGGCTGCCAGATCGAAAACCACCAGTCATCAGCGGCGATGTGCTGGCGCAGATTGGCCAGCGCGCGGCGGAAGCTCAGCGCTTCATCAAAGGTTTCCTGTAAGAGCGAACGCCCGGCCGGGCCTTCCATCATGGCCGAGGCAACGTCCAGCGAGGCGATGATGCTGTACTGCGGCGAGGTCGAGATGTGCATCATGAACGCTTCATTGAAACGATCGCGATCGAGTTGCCGCGCGCCGCCGTCCTGCACATGAATCATCGACGCCTGACTGAACGCCGCGAGCAGCTTGTGCGTGGAATGCGTGGTGAATACCAGCGGACTGTCTTCGCTGCGTGAAGTGGCCATGCCGTAGCGCCCGGCGAAAAATTCGTGAAACGCCGCATAGGCGTACCAGGCCTCATCGAAATGCAGCACTTCGACACTGTTGCCGAGGCTTTGCTTGATCAGCTCGGCGTTGTAGCAGAGGCCGTCGTAGGTCGAATTGGTGACCACGGCGAGTTTGACTTTCGGCGCACGGCCCTTGGTCAGCGGGCTAGCATCGATCTTCGCCTGAATCGATTCGCGGCTGAATTCGCTCAGCGGAATCGGCCCGATGATCCCCAGCTCATTACGCTCCGGGCACAGGTACAACGGGATCGCGCCGGTCATGATGATCGCGTGCAACACCGACTTGTGGCAGTTGCGATCGACCAGCACCAGATCGTCGCGCGCGACCATCGAGTGCCAGACAATCTTGTTGGCGGTCGAGGTGCCATTGATCACGAAAAAGGTGTGATCGGCGCCGAAATTGCGTGCCGCGCGCTCTTCGGCTTCGGCCAAGGGCCCGGTGTGATCGAGCAGCGAGCCAAGCTCCGGCACCGACACCGACAAATCTGAACGCAGGGTGTTTTCACCAAAGAACTGATGGAACGCCTGCCCCACCGGACTCTTGTGATAAGCCACACCGCCGCCATGACCGGGGGTGTGCCAGGAATAATTGGAATCGGCGGTGTGCTGCACCAGCGCCTTGAAAAACGGCGGCAGCAAGCCATCCAGATACTTGCGCGCCGCCCGCGCCACTTGCCGGGCGAGGAACGGCACGGTGTCTTCGAACAGATAGAGAATGCCGCGCAGTTGATTGAGCTCGGCCATGGCATCGGCCGGGGCATTTTCCAGGGTGACTTGCTCGCCGAGGGCGAAGATCGGCAGATCCGGCGCACGCACCCGCGCCAGCCCGATCAGTTCGGCCATGTTCTGCAACAGATGCGAGTTCGTACTGGCGTCCTCGGCGGCAATCAGCATGCACGCGAGGCCATGGTGGGTCGACGCGACCAACCGCCCTTCGGTGTAGTCGATGGCCGAAACGATATTGAACCCTTCCTGCTCCAACTCCCGGGCGATGCCACGGATACGATCACCGGCGACCGTGTCGGCCTTGATGTCGCGATGGACGATCAACACCGGAAACTTCAAATCTTTGTACATGAGGCTCAGTGTCCTGAGGCGGCAGGTTTGAATCTGCCAATGCACTCAGGGTAGAGGGTTGCAGCGAAAGTGGCGAGGGTGGCCAGTTGGCTTCATGCCGCCAAAAGCAAAGATCGCAGCCTGGGCTGCGATCTTTTGGTCTCTCAAGCCTGTGCGTCGGCTTCGGCGATCTGTGTCCACAGCGCCGGGCCACCGGCAGACTTGGCAATAATTTCCAGCCGCACCAGATGCGCCGCCAGCTCCTCCTCCGTCGCACGAATGATCCGCGCAGGCTGACGATCCGCCGGCAAACGACGAATCTCGGTGGCCGAGTTGTCCGCGCCATCGCCCGTGCCATTACCGTCTGACGCATTGCCGGCCAGCGACAGGCTGGTCTGGCCGCCGGTCATGGTCAGGTAGACGTCGGCGAGAATCTCCGAGTCGAGCAAGGCGCCGTGCAGTTCACGGCCGGAGTTGTCGACGCCATAACGTTTGCACAACGCATCGAGGCTGTTGCGCTGTCCCGGGTGACGTTCCCGGGCCATCATCAGGGTGTCGAGGATCGAGCAGTGCTGGGTGATGTCAGCGCGATCCTGCTGGCCCATCAAAGCGAATTCGTTGTTGATGAAGCCAACGTCGAACGCCGCGTTGTGGATGATCAGCTGCGCGCCCTTGATGAATTCGAAGAACTCATCGGCCACTTCGGCAAACCGTGGCTTGCCGACCAGGAATTCGTTGGTGATGCCGTGAACGCCGATGGCGCCTTCATCACTCTCGCGATCCGGTTGCAGGTAAACGTGAAAGTGCCGGCCCGTCAGGCGCCGACCGATCAGTTCGACACAGCCGATTTCAATGATCCGGTGACCATCGGTCACCGGCATGCCGGTGGTTTCGGTATCGAGTACAACGGATCTGGTGGCCATCAGTGTTCAGCTCTCAACGGGGCGATCTTGCAAAAAACGCGGATGTTAACACGCTCGGCGGGGTGTTTCAGGTGGACCGTGGCGTCCCATTCGCGAGCAGGCTCGCTCCCACATTGGAATGCATTCCAATTCAGGAAGGTACATCAGGTCTGGAATGCATTTCCCTGTGGGAGCGAGCCTGCTCGCGAATGGCCGCACCTCGGTGCATCAGAGAGAATCAGGTCTGCTTGTAGCCACGAACCTCATCCACCCCACGGTTCGCCAACTGGTCCGCCCGCTCGTTACCGTGATGGCCAATGTGCCCACGCACCCATTTCCAGGTGACCTTGTGGCGGTTGACCTGTTCATCCAGCTCTTTCCACAGATCAGCGTTTTTCACGGGTTCTTTCGCTGCGGTTTTCCAGCCACGCTTCTTCCAATTGGCCATCCACTCATTGATGCCCTTCATCACGTATTGCGAGTCGGTCACCAGCAGCACTTCGCACGGGCGCTTCAAAGCTTCGAGGCCACGGATCGCGCCGAGCAGTTCCATGCGGTTATTGGTGGTGTTGGCTTCGCCGCCCCACAGTTCCTTTTCGACGCCCTTGCACACCAGCAAGGCGCCCCAGCCGCCCGGGCCGGGGTTGCCCTTGCAGGCGCCGTCAGTGAACAGTTCTACGGTGTCGACGTTTTCAACGCTTTCGCTCATGCCACTCTATCCAGAAAAAATGCCTGTCTTGCCGATCACGGATCGACAATGACCGAGGCCGGGACAAACCCGGCCACAAATAAAAGAAGGTTTACGGTTCAATGCGACGGCGGTTGACCTTGGCCATCGGCAGCGGAATCAGCTTGCCCATCGGCTCGCGCCGTTCCTGACGCAAGGGTCGCAGCCCGACCACAATCTTGCGCGCAACCAGTAAATAGAAGCCGCCGCCCGACAGTTGCCAGTCACCGGCCTTGCGTTCCCAGCCGGCCAGACGGGCCTGCCACTTGGGCGACGCGAGCGGCGGACGATAGCACCCGAAGCGACGTTTCTCCAGCGCGAAGCCCAGCAGATTGAGCCAGTCAGCGACCCGTGACGGTGAGATGCAGCGCGCCTGACGCAAGGCGTCGTGGGCGAAAACATGGCGCAAGCCCCAGGTGCTCCAAGGGTTGATGCCGATGATCAGCAAATGCCCGCCGGGGCGCACACTGCTCGCCGCTTCACGCAGCAAACCATGGGGCGACAGGCAGAAATCCAGACCGTGCTGCATCACTACCACGTCGGCGGCGTGCTCGCTCAGCGGCCAGGCCTGCTCTTCGCAGACAATCTCGACGCCCGGCAACGGCGCGCCAAGACGCACATTGCGCTGCACTTGCGGCGCCGCCGGCGGGGTCTCGGCCGATGGCCCGTAATGCACCAGATAACCGCCGAAGAACCGGCCCAACTCGTCTTCGAGCATGCGCCGCTCTTCATCGAGCAGAAATTGCCCGAGCGGGCCGGACAGCCATTCACGGGCTGCACCGATCAGGGCCAGCCAGTCAGGATCAGCCTGTGCGAACGCTTTATCACTCATCGCATTCTCCAAAGCGCCAGGAACTACTAAGATGCGCCAATGTTTTCCGCTTGGCGAATTCCGACGATGATACAGATCAGTGCCCTGCCCGCGTTCACCGATAACTACATCTGGTTGTTACAGGATCACCGCACCCAGCGCTGCGCGGTGGTCGACCCGGGCGATGCCGCGCCAGTGCAGGCCTGGCTCGAAGCGCATCCAGGCTGGGTGCTGAGCGATATCCTGATCACCCACCACCATCATGATCACGTCGGCGGCGTCGAACGCCTGAAAGCGCTGAGCGGTGCGACAGTCTACGGTCCGGCCAGCGAAAGCATTCCGGGGCGCGATGTGGCGCTCAAGGACAACGACACAGTCAGCGTGCTCGGCTGGGACTTCGACGTCTATGCGGTGCCCGGTCACACCTTGGGACACATTGCCTATTATCACCACGGCCTGCTGTTCTGCGGCGACACGCTGTTCGCTGCCGGTTGCGGCCGTTTGTTCGAAGGCACACCGGAGCAAATGCACCACTCGCTCAGCCGCCTCGCCGCGTTACCGGAAGATACGCTGGTCTACTGCACCCATGAATACACCCTGAGCAATCTGAAGTTTGCCGCCGCTGTCGAGCCGAGCAACCCGGACATTGCCGCCCGTCTGGAAAAAGTCACCCAGCAACGGCAAAACGGCGTGATGACCCTGCCCTCGACCCTCGCCCTGGAAAAGCTCACCAACCCGTTTTTGCGTACCTCTGAAACATTAGTTACACAAAAAGTGGACGAACGGGCAGGCGCTCAAAACCGGGCGCCGAGTGAGGTATTTGCGGCTCTGCGGGCCTGGAAAGATACGTTCTAAGTGACCCAGCACTTGATACAAAAATTCTGAATGGTTGACCTAGGGGGGTGCGCTTTCTAGAATCGCCCGACATTTTTGCCCGGAACTTACTTCCAGCCAATGTCGTCATCCATACGTAAGTCCGTCAATTCAGACGCATTGACCCGCCTGGCGCAAGCCATCGCGGTGGCTGTGTCCGCCACGCTGGCGGGCTGTTCCAGCCATGCTCCGCAGACTGAAGCGACCCATACGCCGAACATTGCTGCGCGAGCCAAGCAGAAGCCGATCTGGCTGACCGAAAAGCCCAGCCCACAGGTTCCCCAGGACATCTGGGAACGCATGCGCCAGGGCTTTCAGCTGCAGGAAGGCCTCGGCGTCAACCCGCGCATCGAGCAACAGCGCCTGTGGTTCGCCAGCAATCCCTCTTTCCTCGAGAACGCCGGCGAACGCGGCAGTCTCTATATTCACTACATCGTCGAACGCCTCGAAGAGCGCAACATGCCACTGGAACTGGCCCTGCTGCCAGTGATTGAAAGCGCCTACAACCCGATGGCCTATTCCCGGGCCGATGCTGTAGGGCTGTGGCAGTTCATTCCGTCCACCGGGCGTTACTTCAACCTGCGTCAGACCCGCTTCTATGATGGCCGCCGCGATATCACCGCCTCGACCACGGCAGCGATGGACTACCTGACCCGCCTGCACGACATGTTCAACGGCGACTGGTTGCTGGCCCTGGCGGCGTATAACGCCGGTGAAGGTACGGTCAGCCGCGCGATCGAACGCAACGAAAAGCTTGGCCTGCCAACCGACTACTGGAACCTGCCGCTGCCGGCGGAAACCCAAGCGTACGTGCCGAAACTGCTGGCGCTGTCGCAAGTGGTACTGGCGCCGGAAGCCTACGGCGTCAACCTCAACCCGATCGCCAACGAACCGTACTTCCAGGTCGTCGAAATCAACCAGCGCATGGACCTGTCGAAGGTTGCTGCGGTGGCCAACATCGACGAAGACGAACTGTTCCAGCTCAATCCGGCCTTCAAGCAACGCACCACCATCGACGGCCCTCAGCATCTGCTGGTGCCAACCTCGAAGGCGCAATTGCTCACCGCCAGTTTGCAGACCATGCGGCCTGACGAGCTGATCAGCCCACGTTCGCTCAAGCCAGTATTCGAAGGCGCCGATCCGTCGGAAGTGGCGCAGCTCAAGCGTGCTTACCGCGTGAAGCGTGGCGACAACCTCGGCTCCATTGCCAAGGCCAACAAGGTTGAAGTGAAGGATCTGCAGCGCTGGAACAAGCTGACCGGCAAAAACCTCAAGGTCGGCCAGACCCTGGTGATGCAGGACACCAGCAAACGTGCTCCGGCTCGCAAGTCCGGCCGGGTCAACACGGTGATTGCGTCCAACAGCAAGAGCAAAGGCAAGGACGACAGCGCGCAGCAGACCCAGTACAAGGTCAAGCGGGGCGACACGCTGTACGTGGTGGCCAAGCGCTTCAACGTTGAGATGCAGCATCTCAAGCGCTGGAATCCGGGTGCGGGTAAAGCCTTGAAGCCGGGGCAGATGCTCACGGTTTATCAGCCGCACTGATGGAAGAGCCCCTGAGTTTGCAGGGGCTTTTTTTTGGATCACGTTTTTGTGGTGTGCTTTAGATCCATCCCCCTCACCCCAGCCCTCTCCCCCTGATCTGGTCAAACGATACTGGACACGGTTATAGGGTTTTACCCTTTTTCATGCCGCCAGGGCCTCCATGTCCACCGGAGTTCGGTAGCCATTGTGACTGTGCAGCCTGATCCGATTGTAATAATGGGTCAGGTAGCGCAATACATCGGTACTGGCCTCATCTTCGTTTCGGTAGCCAGCCTTGGGTATCCATTCAGATTTCAAACTGCCAAAGAAACGCTCCATCGGGGCGTTGTCCCAGCAGTTTCCTCGTCGACTCATGCTTTGTTTTATGCGCATGTCCGCCAGCGTTTCACGAAACACTTTACTGCTGTAATGACAGCCCTGATCCGAATGGAACATTAGGTTTTCAGGGCGTCCTCGCGACTCGAAAGCCATCTTTAACGCTCGACAGGTCAGAGCTGAATCCGGACTTCTGGACATCGCCCAGCCGACGATGCGGCGGGCATGCAGATCAAGTACAGCAGCCAGATAAACCCAGTAAGTACCGGCCCAAATGTAAGTCACGTCGCCACACCACACTCGATTGGGGGCCTCGACTTTGAATTTACGCTCCAAATGATTGGGGGCGTATTGCGCCTCCGCACCGCTGGGTTTGTACCGATGCCTGCGCCGTTGCTGGCTCTTCAAACCGAGCTCGCGCATCAGGCTACGAGCCATGTAACGACCTACCGACTCTTTTTCGTTACACAGCGCTTTTGACAGGCTGCGCGCGCCCATTGAGCCGCGACTTTGCTCATGTAATTCGGCAGCCTTGATCTTTAGGCGATCGCGCCCGACATGCACTTTCGCCCGCTGTTTCAGACGCTCGTAATAACTGCTGCGGTTGATACCAAACACGCCACACAACTCGGATCTTGGATATTGCTCGCTTAACTCCTCGACCAGCCTTACCGATCGAGGGAATCCGACATCAAGAGAGCTGTAGCCTTTTTTAAAATTTCCTTCTCGCGCTCAATCCGTCGAATTGTTGCTTCCAGCTCCTGGATGCGTTGTTGGTCAACGGTCATGGCCTTGGACTTCTCAGGCGTCTTGCCACTGCGCTCCGCACGCAGTTGCTCAACCCAGCGACGCAGAGCTGTAGGGCCCACGCCCATTGCTTCGCAGGCTTCACTCACCGAATAGTCTTTATCCAAAACCAGGCAAGCCGCATCCCGTTTGAAATCTGTCGAAAAATATCGTCTGGTCAAATCACACCTCGTCGTTGGGCGTAGATTAACGCCCTTTAGGGGTGTCCAGAATCATTAAGCCAGATCACCCAAGGGGGCGAGGGGGGAAAGGGAGCCGATCTCCGTGCTGTTCAAAATCCGAGTTCGACTCGGTATCGCACGTCGGCACAACCCTCCAAAACACCGCGATCAGTCCCCTCTCCCCCCGGGAGAGGGTTAGGGTGAGGGGCTTTTCAAACGTGAGTTCAACTCGGTATCGCACGTCGGCGCAACCTGCAGTGGTCAACTAATTCCGGACACCTCGATAGGTGGTTCTGACGCCATCGCCCGCTCATAGACGGTCGGTGGCAGATATCCCAGTTTCGAGTGCAGCCGTTCGTTGTTATAAAACCCAACGATGTACTCGGTGATGTCGCGGATCGCTTCAGCATGGTTGGCGTAGTCACGTCGCCATACCCGCTCCATTTTCAAACTCAGGAAGAAGCGTTCCATCACCGCATTGTCCCAGCAATTACCTTTACGGCTCATGCTCTGCTGCATGTCGTTTCTTGCCAGTAACTCTCTGTAAGTTGCACTTGCGTATTGACTGCCCCGATCTGAGTGGGCAATCAAGCCTGGTGGCGGTTGACGCTGCGCGATAGCCAGTTGCATCGCGGTGCACACCAGCTCTGCCGGCATGTTCGGAGCCATCGACCAGCCCACTATCTTGCGCGAGAACAAGTCCAATACTACGGCCAGATACAACCAGCCACTGCGGGTGCGGATATAGGTGATGTCGGCTACCCAGGCCTTGTTTGGCGCTACTGGATCAAATTTTCTGTTCAGTACATTCTCTGCAATCGGCAGGTCATGATTACTATCGGTTGTGTGTACAAACTTGCGCTTCCAGGCTGAACGCAGTCCGTTAGCCCGCATCAATCGACGGATTTTATACAGCCCGACAAGCATGCCTTTACCGCGCAAAGCGTCGCGCAAAGGGCGGCTGCCGTAGCAGCCTCCACTCTCGGCGAAAGACGCCTTGAGTTGCACAAGAACAGGACAACTCTGCCGAACAGGCGCATCGGCACGCTTCTGAAACTCATAGAAGCCTGAACGACTAATGCTCAGCAACCGACAGACATGTGCCACTGAGTAAGCCTTCTGTTGCAGCTGCCGAACCAGTCGATACCTTACTTCAGCTCGCGGGCAAAGAAGGCGGTAGCCTTTTTTAAGATGTCGTTATCCATCTTGAGCTGCCGATTTTCTTGTTCCAATTGCCGGATGCGCTGCTGTTCCGCCGTCAATGGCTTGCCGATTCCGGCCTGCCCCAGTTGCTCTGCCTCGTATTGCTGCACCCAGCGTCGAACGGCTGTCTCACCAATGTTCAGATCTTGGCAAACCTGCACAACGGTCAGTCCCTGATCCTTGATCATCTTCACGACTTGCAGCTTGAAGCTGTCGTCGAATGCCCTGCGTTTTTTAGTCATGAATAACTCCTCGATAGATGTATTTTCCACCTATCGGGGTGTCTGGGGAAATTAGACCACTGCAACCCTCCAAAACACCGCGATCAGTCCCCTCTCCCTCCGGGAGAGGGTTAGGGTGAGGGGCTTTTCAAAACGTGAGTTCGACTCGGTATCGCACGTCGGCGCAGCTCTCGCAAACACCACGGTCAGTCCCCTCTCCCTCCGGGAGAGGGTTAGGGTGAGGGGCTCTTCGCGCAAACGATTAACCCTGCATTAACCCGCATCTTTTTCCTGTCCAGACAAGCTGTTACTGTACGGCCCACAAAGCCCAAGCCGCCTGGATCGGATCTGACTTGAAGCGTCCCCTCCTCCTGCTCCTGATCAGCCTGGCCTTGAGCTCAACCGCAAGCGCGACGATTACCGAAAGTCACGGTTATGCGCAGTTCGGCACGCTCAAGTACCCGGCCAGATTTACCCACTTCGACTGGGTCAACCCGCAAGCGCCCAAGGGCGGTACGTTGCGGGTGATGGCGTTCGGCACCTTCGATACGGTCAATCCGTACACGTTCAAGGGCACCAGCCCGGTGACCACGGCGAATTTCCTCCAGTACGGCATCAATGAGCTGAACGAGCCGTTGATGGTCGGTACCGGCCAGTATTCGCCGTCCGGAGACGAGCCGGCGTCGAGTTACGGCTTGATCGCGCAATCGGTGGAGTACAGCGAAGATCGCAGCTGGGTGGTGTTCAATCTGCGCCCGGAAGCGCGTTTTCACGATGGCACACCGATCACCGCTTATGACGTAGCGTTCTCCTATCGAACGCTGCTCAAGGACGGTCATCCGCTGTACCGCACTGCGTTGCAGGAAGTGCTGCGCGTCGACATTCTCAACAAACAGCGCATTCGCTTCGTGCTCAAGCGCTCGGGCAATCCGCTGTTGATCCTGCGCCTCGGCGAATTGCCGGTGCTGCCGCAGCATTACTGGAAAGACCGCGACTTCAAAGCCACCACTTTCGAACCGCCACTGGGCAGCGGCCCCTATCGCATCACTTCGGTGACGCCGGGCCGCCAGCTGATCTTCGAGAGGGTCAAGGATTACTGGGGCAAGGACCTGGCGGTCAATCGCGGC
Source organism: Pseudomonas sp. CH61 (assembly GCF_059429415.1). Classification (NCBI taxonomy): domain Bacteria; kingdom Pseudomonadati; phylum Pseudomonadota; class Gammaproteobacteria; order Pseudomonadales; family Pseudomonadaceae; genus Pseudomonas; species Pseudomonas sp. CH61. The sequence continues at coordinate 3,049,673 of NZ_CM182098.1, forward strand.
AAGTACAATTTTGATCGCATGGAAGTCGAGTTCTACCGCGACAGCGATGTCGCCTTCGAAGCGTTCAAGGCTGGCGAGTTCGACATCTACATCGAGCATCAGGCGAAGAACTGGGCCAATGGCTACAACTTCCCCGCGATACGCCGTGGCGATGTGATCAAGGCGCAGATTCCGCATCAGATCCCGACCCAGAGTCAGGGTCTGTTCATGAACACCCGCCGCGCCACCTTCGCCGATGTGAAGACCCGCGAAGCGCTGGGCCTGATGTTCGACTTCGAGTGGACCAACCGCGCACTGTTCAGCGATGCCTACAAGCGCACCAGCAGTTACTACCCCAACAGTGAATTCACAACCTCCGGCCTGCCGGTCGGGGGGGAATGGCTGATGCTCAAGCCGTACAAGGAACAACTGCCGGCCAAGCTGTTCACCGAGCCGTTCACCCTGCCAAAAACCGACGGTCGCGGCATTCCCCGGGAAACCATGCGCAAGGCGTTGGCATTGCTCGCCGAGGCCGGCTGGAAACTCAACGGTCAGCGCCTGCAAAACGCTGATGGCCAACCGCTGCGCTTCGAGCTGCTGCTGGTCAATCCGAACCTCGAGCGCCTGTACCAGCCCTACATCGAGAACCTCAACAGCATCGGCATCGACGCGCGCCTGCGCACCGTGGATCGAGCGCAGTACAAACAGCGCCTCGATCAATTTGATTTCGACATGATCTCGATGACGCTCAACCAGACCTTAAGCCCGGGCCTTGAGCAGTGGCAGTACTTCCACTCCAGTCAGGTGAACGTCAAGGGCAGCAAGAATTACGCCGGCATCGCCAATCCGGTGGTTGATCACCTGCTCGAACAATTGCTCGCCGCGCGCACCCGCGACGAGCAGGTCGCCGCCGGCAAAGCGCTCGACCGCGTGCTGCTCTGGCAGCACTACAGCATTCCCAACTGGTACCTCAATTATCACCGTCTGGCCTACCGCAACCGGTTGGCCTTCGTCACCACGCCGCCCTACACCCTGGGCCTGAGCGCATGGTGGCTGAAGTCTTCGGAGAAAGATCAATGAAACCGATCCGCGCCCTGCTCGTCCAGGCCAGCGGCTTGCTGTTCGCCGGGCTGGCCTTTGCCGCCCCGCAACACGCCGTGACCCTGTACAACGAGCCGCCGAAATACCCGGCCGATTTCAAGCAGTTCGATTACGTGAATCCCGATGCGCCCAAGGGCGGCGTGTTCCGTCAGGCCGGTTTCGGCGGCTTCGACAGCCTCAACCCGTTTATCAGCAAAGGCGTGCCGGCCGATGACATCGGGCAGATCTACGACACCCTGACCAAGCACAGCCTCGACGAGCCGTTCACCGAATACGGCCTGATCGCCGGCAAAATCGAAAAAGCCCCGGACAACAGCTGGGTGCGTTTCTACCTGCGCCCCGAAGCACGTTTCCATGACGGCCACCCGGTGCGCGCCGACGACGTGGTGTTCAGCTTCAATACGCTGACCAAGGAAGGCTCGCCGCTGTTTCGCGGTTACTACAGCGACGTGTCCGAAGTGATCGCCGAAGATCCGCTGAAAGTGCTGTTCAAGTTCAAGCACAGCAACAACCGCGAGTTGCCGCTGATCCTCGGCCAGTTGCCGGTGCTGCCAAAACACTGGTGGGCTGATCGCGACTTCAGCAAAGGCAATCTGGAGATCCCGCTCGGTAGCGGCCCGTACAAGGTCGCCGAAGTAAAGGCCGGGCGCTCGGTGCGCTACGAGCGAGTCAAGGATTACTGGGGCAAGGACTTGCCGGTCAATCGTGGCTTCTACAATTTCGACACCATGACCACCGATTACTACCGCGACAACACCGTCGCCCTCGAAGCACTGAAGGCCGGGCAGTTCGATTACTGGCTGGAAATGACCGCGAAGAACTGGGCTAACGCCTACAACATTCCGGCGGTCACCGAAGGTCGCTTGATCAAGGAACAGATCGCCAACAGCAACCCGACCGGCATGCAGGGTTTCGTTTTCAACCTGCGCCGCCCACTGTTCCAGGACGCGCGCGTGCGTCAGGCGCTGGGTCTGCTGTTCGATTTCGAGTGGACCAATAAGCAGCTGTTCAACGGCGCCTATTTCCGCACTCGCAGCTATTTCGAAAACTCGGAAATGGCCGCCACTGGCCTCCCCGATGCCGATCAACGAGCGATCCTCGAGCCGTTCCGCAGCAAACTGCCGGCGCAAGTGTTCAGTGAAGCGTTCGACAATCCCAAGACCGACGCCAGCGGCATGACCCGCGCCCAGCAGCGCGAGGCCTATCAACTGCTGCAGGAGGCCGGCTGGAAGATCGTCGACGACAAAATGGTCGACGCCACCGGCAAACCCGTAGTGATCGAGTTCCTGCTCGCGCAGACCGAATTCGAACGCGTACTGCTGCCGTTCAAACGTAACCTCAGCGACCTCGGTATTGATCTGGTAATCCGCCGCGTCGACGTTTCGCAGTACATCAACCGCGTGCGTTCGCGTGATTTCGACTTGATGGTCGGCAGCTTCCCGCAGTCCAACTCGCCGGGCAACGAACAGCGCGAATACTGGATGAGTGCCGCCGCCGATAAACCGAGCAGCCGCAACACCATGGGCTTGAAGGATCCGATCGTCGATCAACTGGTCGAGAACCTGATCAACGCCGACTCGCGCAAAAGCCTGGTGGCCCATGCCCGTGCGCTGGATCGTGTGCTGCAATGGGGTTACTACGTGATCCCCAACTGGCACATCAAGACCTGGCGCGTGGCGTACTGGAATCACATCGGTCACCCGAAAGTCTCGCCCAAGTACGACATCGGGATTAACACCTGGTGGGTCAAGCCGAACGCAAAACCGGCGATAGAAGTCGAAACCAAACTGCAAGCCGACCCTGTGGGCACGGAGTAATCAGATGCTGGCGTATATTTTTCGGCGACTGCTGCTGATCATCCCGACGCTGTTCGGCATCCTGCTGATCAACTTCGTGATCATCCAGGCCGCTCCCGGTGGCCCGGTGGAACAGATGATCGCCAAGCTCGAAGGCTTCGAAGGCGCCACCAGCCGCATTGCCGGCGGTGGCGCCGAAGTGTCGGTGGCCGGCTCGTCGTATCGCGGCGCGCAAGGGCTGGACCCGGCGCTGATCAAGGAAATCGAGCACATGTACGGGTTCGACAAGTCGGCCCCGGAACGCCTGTGGATCATGGTCAAGAACTACGCGCAGCTGGATTTCGGCGACAGTTTTTTCCGCGACGCCAAGGTCATCGACCTGATCAAGGAAAAGATGCCGGTATCGATCTCGCTGGGGCTGTGGAGCACGCTGATCATGTACCTGGTGTCGATCCCGCTGGGGATCGCCAAGGCCACGCGACACGGCAGCCACTTCGACGTGTGGACCAGTTCGGCGATCATCGTCGGCTATGCGATCCCGGCGTTCCTCTTTGCGATCCTGCTGATCGTGGTGTTTGCCGGCGGCAGTTATCTCGACTGGTTCCCGTTGCGCGGCCTGACCTCGAACAACTTCGATGAACTGAGTTTCGGCGGCAAGATTCTCGATTACTTCTGGCACTTGGCATTGCCGGTGACCGCGCTGGTGATCGGTAACTTCGCGACCATGACCCTACTGACCAAAAACAGCTTCCTCGACGAAATCAACAAGCAGTACGTGGTCACCGCCAAGGCCAAAGGCCTGACCCGCCATCGCGTGCTCTACGGTCACGTGTTCCGCAACGCCATGCTGCTGGTGATTGCCGGATTCCCGTCGGCGTTCATTGGGATCTTCTTCACCGGCTCGTTGCTGGTGGAAGTGATTTTCTCCCTCGACGGCCTCGGGCTGATGAGTTTCGAAGCAGCGATCAACCGCGATTACCCGGTGGTGTTCGGCACCCTGTTCATCTTCACCCTGCTCGGGCTGGTGGTGAAACTGATCGGCGACCTCACTTACACCCTGGTCGATCCGCGCATCGACTTCGAAAGCCGGGAGCATTGAGATGAACCTGTCCCCTCTCAACCGCCGCCGCTTCGAACTGTTCAAAGCCAACAAGCGTGGCTGGTGGTCGCTGTGGCTGTTTCTGGTGCTGTTCGGCCTGAGCCTCGGCGCCGAACTGATCGCCAACGACAAGCCGCTGGTGGTGCATTACGACAACAACTGGTACTTCCCAGCGATCAAGCGCTACCCGGAAACCACCTTCGGCGGCGAATTCCCGCTGGAAGCCAACTACAAGAGCCCGTACATCCGCGAACTGCTCAAGGCCAAGGATGCGTGGGTGTTGTGGGCGCCGATTCCCTACAGCTATCAGAGCATCAACTACGACCTGAAAGTCCCGGCGCCAGCGCCACCGTCGGCGGACAACCTGCTCGGCACTGACGATCAGGGTCGCGATGTGCTGGCGCGGGTGATTTACGGTTTCCGCATTTCCGTGCTGTTCGCGCTGACACTGACCGTGTTGAGTTCGATCATCGGCGTGATTGCCGGCGCGTTGCAGGGCTTTTATGGCGGCTGGGTCGATCTGGCCGGGCAGCGTTTTCTGGAGATCTGGTCGGGGCTGCCGGTGCTGTATCTGCTGATCATTCTCGCCAGTTTCGTCCAGCCGAATTTCTGGTGGCTGCTGGGGATCATGCTGCTGTTCTCGTGGATGAGTCTGGTAGACGTGGTGCGCGCCGAGTTCCTCCGGGGTCGCAACCTTGAATACGTGCGCGCCGCGCGGGCGCTGGGCATGCAGAACGGCGCGATCATGTTCCGCCATATTCTGCCCAACGCGATGGTCTCGACCATGACCTTCATGCCGTTCATCCTCACCGGCGCCATCGGCACCCTCACCGCGCTGGACTTCCTCGGTTTCGGCTTGCCGGCCGGCAGTCCGTCGCTGGGTGAACTGGTCGCTCAGGGCAAATCCAACCTGCAAGCGCCGTGGCTGGGCATGAGTGCCTTTGCTGTGCTCGCCTTGATGTTGAGTTTGCTGGTGTTTATCGGCGAGTCCGCTCGCGATGCCTTCGACCCGAGGAAGTGAAATGAATCAGGACAATCTGATCGAAGTGCGCGACCTCGCCGTCGAATTCGGTTTCGGCGAGCGCGTGCACCGCGTCGTCGAGGGCGTGAGTTTCGACATCAAGCGTGGCGAAACCCTCGCACTGGTGGGCGAATCCGGCTCGGGCAAATCGGTGACCGCGCATTCGATCCTGCGCCTGCTGCCCTATCCGATGGCCCGCCATCCGGCCGGCAGCATCAATTACGCCGGGCAAAATCTGCTGGAGCTGAGCGAGAAGACCATCCGTCACATTCGCGGCAACCGCATCGCGATGATCTTTCAGGAGCCGATGACCTCGCTGAACCCGCTGCACTCGATCGAGAAGCAGATCAACGAAGTGCTCGGCATCCACAAGGGCCTGACCGGCAAAGTCGCGACCAAGCGCACGCTGGAGCTGCTGGAGATGGTCGGCATCCCCGAGCCGCACAAGCGCCTCAAGGCCCTGCCCCATGAATTGTCCGGCGGCCAGCGCCAACGGGTGATGATCGCCATGGCCCTGGCCAACGAGCCTGAACTGCTGATTGCCGACGAGCCGACCACCGCGCTGGACGTGACCGTTCAGCTGAAAATTCTCGATTTGCTCAAGCAATTGCAGGCCCGATTGGGCATGTCGCTGTTACTGATCAGTCACGATTTGAACCTGGTGCGAAGAATTGCGCATCGCGTATGTGTCATGCAGCGCGGTTGCATCGTCGAACAGGCATCGTGCGCAGAGCTGTTCCGTTCGCCGCAGCATCCGTACACTCGGGAATTGCTCGGCGCGGAGCCCAGCGGAGGCCCGGCGAGCAATAAAATCGGCGCGCCGCTGCTTGAGGTCGAGGACCTGAAAGTCTGGTTCCCGATCAAGAAAGGCCTGCTCAAACGCACGGTGGATTACGTGAAGGCAGTGGACGGCATCAATTTCAGCCTGCCGCAGGGTCAGACCCTGGGGATCGTGGGAGAAAGCGGTTCCGGCAAATCCACGCTGGGTCTGGCGATTTTGCGCCTGATTGGCAGCAAAGGCGCGATCCGCTTTCAAGGCAAGCAGCTAGACTGCCTGACGCAGAACGAGGTTCGCCCGTTGCGTCGGCAGATGCAGGTGGTGTTTCAGGACCCGTTTGGCAGCCTGAGCCCGCGCATGTGTGTCAGCGACATCGTTGGCGAAGGCCTGCGGATTCACAAGATGGGCACCGCCGAGGAGCAAGAAGCGGCGATTATTGCGGCATTGAAGGAGGTAGGTCTGGATCCGGAAACCCGGCACCGCTACCCCCACGAATTTTCCGGTGGGCAACGGCAACGAATCGCCATTGCCCGGGCTTTGGTGCTGAAACCGGCGCTGATCCTGCTGGACGAGCCGACATCCGCGCTCGACCGAACGGTGCAGCGGCAAGTGGTGGAGCTGTTGCGTTCACTGCAAGCCAAGTACAACCTGACGTATTTGTTTATCAGCCATGACCTGGCTGTCGTCAAAGCGCTGAGCCACCAGTTGATGGTGGTCAAGCATGGCCAAGTGGTCGAACAGGGAGACGCGCAAAGTATTTTTGCCGCCCCCCAACATCCGTATACACAGCAGTTGCTGGAAGCCGCTTTTTTGGCACCAGCCACTGCGCAATAACCTGAAAGAGGAGCAACACATGGGTTTTCTCGCCGGTAAGCGCGTACTGATCGTCGGTGTCGCCAGCAAGCTGTCCATCGCATCCGGCATCGCTGCCGCCATGCATCGCGAGGGCGCTGAGCTTGCCTTCACTTATCAGAACGACAAACTGAAAGGTCGTGTTGAAGAATTCGCCCAAGGCTGGGGTTCGAGCCCTGAGCTGTGCTTCCCGTGCGACGTGGCCAGCGATGAAGAAATCGCCAAGGTCTTCGAAGCACTGAGCAAGAAGTGGGACGGCCTGGACTGCATCGTTCACTCCGTTGGCTTCGCTCCGGGCGACCAACTGGACGGCGACTTCACCGAAGCCACCACCCGTGACGGTTTCCGCATCGCTCACGACATCAGCGCCTACAGCTTCGTGGCCCTGGCCAAAGCCGGCCGCGAAATGATGAAAGGCCGCAACGGCAGCCTGCTGACCCTGTCGTACCTGGGCGCCGAGCGCACCATGCCTAACTACAACGTAATGGGCATGGCCAAGGCTTCGCTGGAAGCTGGCGTGCGTTACCTGGCCGGCTCCCTGGGCCCGGACGGCACCCGCGTCAACTGCGTATCGGCTGGCCCGATCCGTACCCTGGCAGCCTCGGGCATCAAGAACTTCCGCAAAATGCTGGCCGCCAACGAAGCGCAAACCCCGCTGCGTCGCAACGTCACCATCGACGAAGTCGGCAACGCCGGCGCCTTCCTGTGCTCCGACCTGGCGTCGGGCATCAGCGGCGAAATCATGTATGTAGACGGCGGCTTCAACACCACCGCCATGGGCAACATCGAAGAGTGATCTTCGCTTAGCCCATAAAAAACCCGCCTCTTCAGGCGGGTTTTTTTATGCCTGCAACACTGTCCCCTGTGGGAGCGAGCCTGCTCGCGAAGAGGCCGGCATATCAACAGAGATGTTGCCTGACCGGACGCCATCGCGAGCAGGCTCGCTCCCACATGGATTTGTGGTGAACCGGGATTTTGAGATCACCCGACACCTCTGTAGGAGTGAGCCTGCTCGCGAAAGCGCTGGGTCAGGCAATGAAGATGTTGAATGGCCGGACGCCATCGCGAGCAAGCTCGCTCCCACATGGATTTGTGGTGAACCGGGATTTTGAGAACACCCGACACCCCTGTAGGAGCGAGCCTGCTCGCGAAGAGGCCGGCGTATCAACAGAGATGTTGCCTGACCGGACGCCATCGCGAGCAGGCTCGCTCCGACATGGATTTGTGGTGAACCGGGATTTTGTGAATACCCGACACCCCTGTAGGAGCGAGCCTGCTCGCGATAGCGGTGTGTCAGGCAATGAAGATGTTGAATGGCCGGACGCCATCGCGAGCAGGCTCGCTCCCACATGGATTTGTGGTGAACCGGGATTTTTAGAACACCCGACACCTCTGTAGGAGTGAGCCTGCTCGCGATAGCGGTGTGTCAGGCAATGAAGATGTTGAATGGCCGGACGCCATCGCGAGCAGGCTCGCTCCCACATGGGTTTGTGGTGAACCGGGATTTTGTGAATACCCGACACCCCTGTAGGAGTGAGCCTGCTCGCGATAGCGGTAGGTCAGGCAATGAAGATGTTGAATGTGCGGACGCTATCGCGAGCAGGCTCGCTCCTACTGGGGATCTGGGGTGCATTCACTAACAACCCTTCAACGCCTGCTTATGCGCATACATCGCGCCATCGGCATCCGCCAGCAAGCGATCCACGGTTTCATGGCGTTTCGAATCATATTCAATCTGGCCCACGCTGAAGCGAATCGCATACCCGCGATGCAGTGTGGCGTTGCGCTCTTCAAGGATTTCCTTGAGCCGCACCATGATCGCCGTGGTTTCGACATGGCTGGAGCCGGTCAGCAGCGCGACAAACTCATCCCCACCCAAACGCCCGACCACATCGCTCTCGCGAAAGGCAATGCGCAGCACATCAGCAAAAGTCTTCAGCGCACTGTCACCCTCGGCATGCCCATACAGATCGTTGATCTGCTTGAAGTCATTGAGGTCGAAAAACAGCAAGGTCGCCGGGCGCTCCAACCGTGCACAGGCGTCCAGCGCATGCTGGGCCAGTTGCTTGAAGCCGCGTCGGTTGGACAGCAGCGTCAGCTCGTCCATGCTCGCCATCTGCACGGCGGTCAGCTCTTGCTCGGCCATCTCGGCCAGATCACGCAACAACGCGCGCTCTTCCTCGTCGAGGTCACGGGGTTTGGTGTCGATCAGGCACAGCGTGCCCATTTTATTGCCGTTGGGCACGGTCAAGGGGTAACCGGCGTAGAAGCGGATATTTGGTGCGCCGGTGACCAGCGGGTTGTCATGGAAACGCACATCTTCGCGGGCGTCCGGCACCAACAGCAGATCGTTCTGCAAAATCGCGTGTCCGCAGAATGAAACATCCCTGGGCGTTTCAGTGGCATCCAGGCCCACACAGGACTTGAACCACTGCCGATTGGTGTCGACCAGCGTCACCAGTGCAATCGGCACATTGAACAGGCGTTTCGCCAATCGTGTCAGTCGGTCGAAACGCTCTTCAGGGGCGGAATCGAGCAGTTCGAGACCGTGCAGCGCTTGAACTCGCGCCGTTTCATTCGCAGGTTTTCCTGGAACCAGCATCAGCACACTCCATTGGCAACAATGCTTTCAAGCGTAGCGCTAATTTGGCAATGGCTCACATTTGCGCCACCGGACAAGGCCCGCCCGCATCGGCCCAGAGTTTGAATTGCGCGACAAAAATATCGTGCGGCACCGGCACCGGCGCGCGCCCTGCTCCGGGATTCCAGCCCCACAGCACCAATTTGTCTTCGCTGACGTGTTTGATCAGCGCAGCGAAGTCGCGATCACCATTGCTCGAGCGATCCTTGATCATCGCGCAGAGCTTGTCCGGCGGCAGGCCGATCCAGGCCATTTTGTGTGCCGCCGGTGGCAGGCTCCAATGCGGCGCACCTGGTGGTGCATGCGGGCCGTAACTGGCCGGCGGATTGTTTTCCGCGTGACAGGTTGCACAGGGCAAACCGGCCGCACCCTTGCCGTCCATACCGCGCACCACGTTCATCGCGTGGGGGATGCCAGCGTCGAACTGCAACGGCGAATCCCCGGGAATATGACAGTTCTGGCAACGCGGACTCTGGAAGACTTTCTGCACCGTGCCGAAGGCCTTCAACGCCTCTTGATCATCGGCAAACAAGTCCGAGGCATAACCACCCAGCCCCAGCAAAATCACAGTGCCCAACACTAGATGTCGTTTCATCTCACACCCCCGACAGTTGCAGCGGCAACTCGCGCAGGCGCTGCCCGGTCAGGGCAAACACCGCGTTGGCCACGGCTGGCGCGGTCGGCGGCACACCGGCCTCGCCGATGCCGCCGGGTTTGTCGCTGCTCGGCACAATATGCACCTCGACCACCGGCATCTCGTTAAGCCGCAGCACCTGATAATCGTGATAGTTGGACTGCACGACCGCGCCGTCCTTGAGCGTCAGTTTGCTGTGCAGCGCCATGCCCAGACCGAAAGTGATACACGACTCCATCTGCGCGGCGATGCTCTGCGGATTCACCGCGATCCCGCAGTCCACCGCACAAACCACGCGGTGCACGCGAATCGTCAGATTGTCTTGCGACACCTCGGCAACCTGCGCCACATAACTGCCGAACGACTCGTGCACCGCCACGCCCAGCGCATGACCTTCCGGCAACGGTGCTTTCCAGTTAGCCTTTTCCACCGCCAGATTGAGCACGCCCAAATGCCGAGGATGATCCTTGAGCAAGGTTCGTCGGTACTCCACCGGATCCTTTCCTGCCGCCGTAGCCATTTCATCGATCAGCGATTCCATGACGAAACCGGTGTGGCTATGGCCCACCGAGCGCAGCCACAGCACATTGATGCCGGTTTGCGGCGAATGCAGATCGACCTGATGATTGGCCAGGCCTTTGACGTAAGGGCTGTCGGAAACGCCTTCGACCGAGGTCGGGTCGATGCCGTTTTTGACCATCGTCGCCTCCATCAGCGTGCCGGTCATGATCGACTGACCGACCAACACATGTTGCCAACTCGACGGCAAACCATCGGCGCCCAAACCGATCTTCGCCTGATGGAGGAACATCGAGCGGTAATAACCGCCGCGAATATCGTCTTCACGCGACCACACGGTTTTCACCGGCATGGCGGCGGCTTTCGCCACTTGCACGGCTTCGGCGACAAAGTCTGACGTTGGGTTGGCCCGGCGCCCGAAACCGCCACCGAGGAACTCGGTGTGAATCTCGACCTGCTCCGGTTTCAGCCCGGTGATCTTGCCGGCGACCATTTGATCAAGCGTCTGAAATTGCGTGCCGGTCCAGATTTCGCATTTCTCGGCGCTGATCTTCACCGTGCAGTTGAGCGGCTCCATCGGCGCGTGAGCCAGATAAGGCACGCTGTATTCGACGTCGATCTTCTTCGCCGCTTTACCAAAACTGTCCTTGGCATCCCCGGCCTGACTCGCCGACGTGCCTTGCGTGGCGGCCAGTTTGCGGAAACTCGCCAGCAATTTTTCGCTGCTCAGATCGGCATGCGGGCCCAGATCCCAATCGATCTTCAGCGCATCGCGACCCAGTTTCGCCGCCCAGTAATGATCAGCGATCACCGCCACACCGGTCGGCACTTGCAGCACTTTGTGCACGCCCGGCACCGCCAGCGCCCCAGCACCCTCGAAGGATTTAACGCTGGCACCGAATACCGGTGGGCGCGCGACCATCGCGGTCATCAGGCCTTCAAACTGCACATCCATGCCGAACTTGGCGCGGCCGGTGATTTTCTCCGGCGTGTCGAGGCGTTTGGTCGGTTTGCCAATGACCTTCCAGTCCTTGGCCTCCTTGAAAGTGATCGACTTCGGATCCGGCACCGGCAGTTGCCCGGCGGCGTCCGCTAACTCACCATAAGTCGCACGTTTGTCGCCGGCGATCACCACGCCCGATTCGGTGCGAATCGTCGATGGCGCCACCTCAAAGCGTTTCGCCGCCGCCTCGACCAGCATCTGCCGTGCGGTCGCGCCTGCCAGCCGATAACGGTCGAACTCCATCCACGTCGACGTCGAGCCGCCGGTAATCTGCATGCCGCCAAACCCCGGCATGCCGTAATCCGCCGCTGACGCTGGCGAGTGTTCAACGCGGATTTTCGACCAATCGGCGTCCAGCTCCTCGGCAATCAGCATGGTCAGGCCGGTCCAGATGCCCTGCCCCATCTCCGAATGCCCGAGCAGCACGGTGACGCTGTTGTCTGCCGCTATGCGCAAAAATGCATTCGGCGCAAAGACCTTGCCTTCATTCTCGGCCGCATAGGCAAACTTGTGGCCGCCGGGGACGACAAACGCCACCACCAGCCCGCCGCCCAACACGGCGCTGCCTTTGAGAAAACCCCGACGCGATACAGGACTGTTCATCGTCTATCTCCCACAAAAGCCATCAGCCGATTTCCGACGCACGTTTTACAGCCGCGCGGATTCTGGGATAGGTACCGCAGCGGCAGATATTGCCGGAGAGCGCCTGATCGATATCGCTGTCGGTGGGTTTGGGGATTTTCGCCAGCAGTGCCGCCGCAGACATGATCTGCCCCGACTGGCAGTAACCGCACTGCACCACGTCGAGCTCGGCCCAGGCTTGTTGCACCGGGTGTGAACCGTCGGTGGACAGGCCTTCGATGGTGAGGATTTTCTGGCCGTGGGCCACCGCTGTTGCGGGGGTGATGCAGGCGCGCAATGGCGCGCCGTCAACGTGCACGGTGCAGGCCCCGCACTGGGCCATGCCGCAGCCGAATTTGGTACCGGTCAGGTGCGCGACATCGCGCAGGACCCAGAGCAACGGCATGTCCGCGGGGACATCGAGCTCCTGATCCTTGCCATTGATATTCAAGGTCAGCATCGGGGAAATTCCTCAGACTCACGGTGTTCTGAAGGGGCGTCGCTGTGGCCATCAATGCCTACGCGCGCCTCGGCTTATCCCTTTCAGCAAAGCCTAATTTGCGCATGAAGCCAGACGTTGCGACCACCGGTCATACAGATGTCGACTTTAATCCTACAGTTGATAACGGCTCGCACTGAGCCTGCGCAGCAGAAATCCATCATGAGCAAAACCGGTCCGCGCTTGCCGCGCGGGTTACCCATCACATTGGTCTGGAGTCGCGAACATGGGATTTGTCACCAGCAAAGACGGCGTCGAAATCTTCTACAAGGACTGGGGCCCGAAAGACGCGCCGGTGATCCACTTTCACCACGGCTGGCCGCTCAGCTCGGACGATTGGGATGCGCAGATGCTGTTTTTTCTCGGCAAGGGCTTTCGGGTGATTGCCCATGATCGACGTGGGCATGGGCGTTCGAGCCAGGTCTGGGACGGCCACGATATGGACCATTACGCCGACGATACGCTGGCGGTGGTCAATCATCTGGGTCTGAAGAACGTTGTGCATGTCGGCCACTCGACCGGTGGCGGTGAGGTGATTCATTACATCGCCCGGCATGGTCAGGCCAACGTCGCCAAAGGTGTGCTGATCAGTGCGGTACCACCGTTGATGGTGCAGACCGAGAGTAATCCGGGTGGTCTGCCGAAGTCGGTGTTCGATGATTTTCAGGCGCAACTGGCGGCGAATCGCGCGCAGTTCTATCGGGATATTCCGACGGGGCCTTTTTATGGCTACAACCGGCCGGGCGCCACGCCATCGGAAGGGATTATTGCCAACTGGTGGCGGCAAGGGATGATTGGCGGGGCGAAGGCGCATTACGACGGGATCGTCGCGTTTTCGCAGACCGATTTCACCGAGGACTTGAAGAAGGTCACGGTGCCGGTGCTGGTGATGCATGGCGAGGATGATCAGATTGTGCCGTATGCGGATTCGGGGCCGTTGTCGGCGAAGTTGCTGCCCAATGGCACGCTGAAGTCGTATCCGGGGTTCCCGCACGGGATGCCGACGACGGAGGCCGAGACGATCAACGCGGATCTGCTGGCGTTTATTCGCGGCTGAGATCATTGGCAGCCATACACTTCCCCCCTGTGGGAGCGAGCCTGCTCGCGAATGCGATCTGTCAGTTGAACTTGAGCTGAGTGACCCACCGCTTTCGCGAGCAGGCTCGCTCCCACAAGGGGGATGTGATGGGGCTCACGTCCATTATTCCTCTGTGCGACTTGTGCTTTCGCGATCACGCTCGTAGTGGTGAGCCAATGGCAGCGCCGGTAACCACGACTCGCGGCGGATGGTCCAGAGTTCGTAGGTGGGCTTGAACTGATTAGGCTCATCGAGCGATCCGACGTTGACCTCTACTTCATCTTCCGAACGCGTGTACACCGGAGAGCCGCAGCGCGGGCAGAAAAAGCGCCCGTTGTAGTCGCGGGTTTCGCCGGTGACCTTCAACGCATCCTCGGGAAATATTGCCGAGGTGTGAAAGAGCGTGCCGTGACGTTTGCGGCAGTCGAGGCAGTGGCAGATGCCGACGCGGTAGGGTTGACCAGTCACTTCGAAACGGACATCGCCGCACAGGCAACCGCCAGTCAATCGATTCATGTCACACCTCCTCTTCAGAATTTGAAATTACCGACAGCCCTCACCCTAACCCTCTCCCAGAGGTAGAGGGGACTGACCGCGCTGAATGTGCAAGTTGCACCGACTTGAAATACCGAGTCGAACTCAGGTTTGAAGAGCACAAAGATCGGCTCCCTTTCCCCCTCGCCCCTTGGGGGAGAGGGAACTGACCACGCTGAATGTGCAAGTTGCACCGACTTGAAATACCGAGTCGAACTCAGGTTTGAAGAGCACAAAGATCGGCTCCCTTTCCCCCTCGCCCCTTGGGGGACGCTGAATGTGCAAGTTGCACCGACTTGAGATACCGAGTCGAACTCTGGCCTGGAAGTACATGGAGATCTGCTCCCTTCCCCCTCGCCCCCTTGGGGGAGAGGGCTGGGGTGAGGGGGAAAAATCTCACAGACTCACGCAAAACCGAAAGCCGCCACCAACCGACATTGCCCATGTGTAAACGTCATCCGGTTATCACGTTTAAAGCACACAAACCGTTACGCCCTCCTCCCTACAACACCTTGCGTCGTTACCTACGCGTACGCCAGAATCCGCCGGCTTACACGGCTATGGGCCGGGCTATATCGTTGGCCTGTCACTGCAAAACAGTGATCGGGTTTGGTAGCCCGCTTTAAATTGTCGTTGTTGCGACACCGTCGATGCTGTCTCCTTTTTTTGAGGTATGGCTTTGTATGGTGGGCATGCGTGGGGCTCATCCGTGAGCGCCGGGTTACCCAATTTGACCGGTCTACCAACCCGCGCATGGCCGCCACCCGCCGTTTGGTAGCGAGGGTGATGGCTCCCATTTTTTCAAATTGGAGCTTTATCTATGTTCAAGATCACGCCAAATCCACCGCCCACCGATCCAATCCCTCACGACCCCGCGCTTGACCCGCAAAAGGTCAAAGAGGCAACCGACCGCGCCCTCGACTACTACCTGCGACCCGAAGCACTGGGCGCTCCACCAAGTTCGCCACCGTTTCGCCCGGTCTATCTGGTCGACCCCACACTGGATGAAGAAACCCTGTTGGTCGAAGCTTGCGAATCACTTTCATACGCCCACTCCATGGCCGGCAACATCGCCAACTCGATAGGCGGCCCGGAGCGCAAACCGCTGCTGGCGCTGCAACAGGTGATCATGCTGAACGAGCTGTTGGTCAATCGACTGCTGGACAAGCTGCGCGTACCGCAATAATCACCAGACCGAATAAGTGAGGGGTTACCTGCCCCTCACTTTCGCTTCGCCCCTCCGTCGCTTGATGAGCAAAACCCATCAAGCCATCGTGCTGATCCGCACAGTCACCTTCTTTACTATCCAAATCGCCGTGAGCATTCGTCACTGTTTAGGGTTGCGATTGGTGCGCGTAAGGCTCGCCTGGCGATCAACGTCCATACTGTGGTTTTCGATACAGTGGACACCGTCATGCCCTTCCCCGAATCCAGCCTTTTGCAGAGCTGGCACGACAACGCTGAGGCCTGGATCGAAGTGATCCGCAGCGGCGCCATCGAAAGCCGTCAGCAGGTTACCGATCAGGCGATTCTGCTGGCGATCATGGGCCGTCAGCCGCAGCGCGTACTTGATTTGGGTTGCGGCGAAGGCTGGTTGTTGCGGGCACTGGCGGATCGCGGGATTGATGCGATCGGTGTGGATGGCGATGCGCAGCTGATCGAGGCGGCACGTTTGGCGGGGGCGGCGCGAGTGCATGTCGCGAACTATGAAGCGCTGGTCGATGGCAAGGTCGATATTGGCCGTGACTATGACCTGATCTGCGCCAATTTCTCATTGCTGCATCAGGACATTATTCCGCTGCTGGCCGCGATGAATGGGTTGCTGATTCCTGGCGGTGCTTTGGTTATCCAGACATTGCATCCATGGGCCGTCGCGGCAGGTGATTATCAGGATGGCTGGCGCGAAGAAACCTTCGCCGGATTCAAGGGCCAGTGGCAGCCGATGCCCTGGTATTTCCGCACACTGTCGAGCTGGCTTAATGCGCTGGACATGGCCGGGTTCCAACTGGCCAGCCTGCAAGAGCCACAACACCCGCAAAGTCCCGTGCCGCAGTCGTTGCTGATGATGGCTGAGCGCCGCTGAGCTCCCAGAATTTCCACCATCCATTGTAGGAGTGAGCCTGCTCGCGATAGCGGTATGTCAGGCAATACAGATTCAGACTGTGCCAACGCCTTCGCGAGCAGGCTCGCTCCCACAGGGTTTTGCGTTGACCACATATCCAGGGAACGCTGCTGCCCATTGTGGGAGCGAGCCTGCTCGCGAAAGCGGTGTGTCAGGCAATTCAAATACAGACTGTGCCAACGCCTTCGCGAGCAGGCTCGCTCCCACAGGAATCAAGCGAGGTTGCGGATCACTGGTCATTACGACTGCGCCAAGCCAGAAACCAAAAACCCTCCACCTAAAAGCAAACCAATATCATTTGCGCACTCCCCATCCTTTTGCTTTAATCGCGACCCATTCCTATTTAGACCGGTAACGGTCGCCCTGGACGCTTGCGCTGATGACCGTCGCCGATGCCTCGCTCGTGCAAAAACTCTACCTCAGCCACCATCGCTGGCTGCACGAGCTATTGCGTCGACGCCTGAGCAATGCGATGGATGCCGCCGACCTCGCCCACGACACCTTCGTGCGCGTGCTCAAGCGCCCGCAGGCCTTCAATGGCGAAGTCCATGAGCGCTCCCATCTGGCGACCATCGCCCGGGGGTTGTGCGTCGATCACTGGCGCCGTCGGCAACTCGAGCAGACCTGGCTCGACACCCTCGCCAGCCGCCCGCCAGCCTTGCAGCCCTCCCCCGAGCAACAGGCGATCATCGTCGAAACCCTGCACGAAGTGGACGCCATGCTCCAGCGCCTGCCGCAACGGGTCAGCGCAGCATTCATCCTCGCCCAACTGCACGGCATGCCGTACAAACTGATCGCCGAACAGATCGGCGTCAGCGAGCGGATGATCAAGAAGTACCTGGCGCAGGCGATGATGCATTGCGCCATCCTCGAAGCAGAACTCGACGGTTTGTTGATTGAATAGCCCGGTGAACAAACTCAGCCACGCCAGCCTTGAGCAGGCGGCCAACTGGTACGTGCAATTGCATGACGAGCAGGTTGCCGAGCCTGAGCGTCTGCGCTGGCAGGCGTGGTTGGCGCAAAGTCCCGAGCATCAGGCGGCGTGGCGCTATGTCGAACGGGTTGGCCAGCGGTTTGCGCCATTGCAGAGCGAAAGCGAAGCCGTCAGCCACGCCCTGCGCAACAGTGCGCGCAACTCGATCAGCCGCCGTCAGTCGCTCAAAGGCTTGCTGATTCTCGCGGCCACCGGGCTGACGGGTTGGGCGGTCGGGCGCAACACGCCGCTGCTGGACTCGGTCGAACGCTTGAGCGCCGATCTCTCCACCGGCACAGGGGAAACCCGCGAAACCACGTTAAGCGATGGCAGTCGCATCTGGCTCAACGCCTTGAGCGCGTTGAATGTGCGTTTCGATGCCCGCCAGCGTTTGCTGCAACTGCGCGCCGGCGAAGCGCTGATCGACACCGCGAAAGACCTTGGTCGCGCCTTTTGGGTCGAGACCGAACAGGGCCGGATGCGTGCGCTGGGGACGCGTTTCAGCGTGCGCCAGACGGATCGCAACACGCTGCTGAATGTCTACGAGGGCGCGGTTGAAGCCACTAACCACCAAGGCGCAAGCCAAGTGGTGCAGGCTGGTCAGCAACTGGTGTTCAGCGCAGGCCGCTTGAACACCCGGACCGTGGCGGATCCATCCCGCGAAGCCTGGCGTCGCGGCGTGTTACTGGCCGATAACCTACCGCTCGGCGAGCTGATCGAAGAACTCAGTCGCTATCGCCCGGGGCATCTGCATTGTGATCCGACGGTGGCGAACTTGCCGGTGATGGGTTCGTTCCCGCTCAAGGACACCGATCAGGCCTTGCGTCTGCTGGAAGCTGCACTGCCGATCCGCATCAGTAAAACCTTCAACTGGTGGGTCAGCGTCGGACCCGCAGCCTGAGGATTTCTCCCATCACGGTTCCCTTTTTGCGGGTTCATTCGGTTAACCCTCAGCAGCCCTCATTTCGTTGATTGCCCCCGGAAATTCCATGTTGCGCGCCACCCTCGCCCGCTGTCGTTTTGCTCTGGCCATGGCATCTGCCGTGCCGGGGTTGTGCGTGTCGATGGCGCTGGCAGATGTGCAGAAGCAGCATTACGCAGTGGCGCCCGGCTCTTTGGTCACAGTGCTCAACCATTTCGCCGAGCAGAGCGGCGTGTTTATCGCCGGGCACAATGATCTGGCGGCAGACAAACGCAGCGCCGGTCTGAGCGGTGATTACACCCCGCAACAGGCCTTGCAAATCCTCCTCAAGGGCAGCGGCCTGCAAGCGCAGCGCCTGAGCGGCGGCGGTTATGTCCTGCGCAGCACAGCCACTGCGGATCCGCTGCAACTGGACGCCACCACCATCAGCGGCAAAACCCTCGGCGCCATCACCGAGGACACTC
The DNA here is from genome assembly GCF_059429415.1 of Pseudomonas sp. CH61. Lineage (NCBI taxonomy): Bacteria > Pseudomonadati > Pseudomonadota > Gammaproteobacteria > Pseudomonadales > Pseudomonadaceae > Pseudomonas > Pseudomonas sp. CH61. The sequence goes on from NZ_CM182098.1 coordinate 3,068,309, forward strand.
ACGCCTACACCACCGGCCTCAGCGCCTCCGCCACCGGCCTGCCGCTGTCCCTGCGCGAGACCCCGCAATCGGTCACGGTGATCACCCGCCAGCAACTCGACGATCAGGGCGCCAACGGCATCGCTGACGTCCTGCGACGCGCGCCGGGCATCAGCGTGCAGAACTACGACAGCGAGCGTTGGGAGTTTTCCAGCCGTGGTGCACCGATCACCAATTTCCAGTACGACGGGGTCAACACCGACTACGACGGCGTCTACGACTACGGCACCACCAGCACCGACATGGCGACCTTCGACCGCGTCGAAATCATCAAGGGTGCCACGGGATTGATGACCGGCTCGGGCGACCCGTCGGCCACGGTCAACCTGATCCGCAAACGGCCGACGCCCGCGTTCAAAGCCGCACTCAGCGGCAGCGTCGGTTCGTGGGACAACTATCGCAGCGAATTCGACATCGCAGGGCCGCTGAACGACAACCTGCGCGCACGCTTCGTCGGCGTCCATCAGGAACGCAGCGCTTACGCCGATCACTACCAGAACAGCAAGGACATCGCCTACGCCATCGTCGAAGCCGACCTGACCCCGGACACCCTCCTGACGGTCGGTTTCGACCAACAGAACACCCGCTCACGCGGTGCCACCTGGACCGGTTTTCCGATGTTCTACAGCGACGGTTCACGGACGAATTTCTCGCGCTCGTTCAACCCCGCCACAGACTGGAGCCGCCGCGACTTTATCAACCAGACTTTGTTTGCCTCCGTCACCCGGCAACTGCAAAACGACTGGGCGCTGAAAGTCAGCTACGACCGCAAACACCGCGAGCACGACACCCTGCTCGGCTCCGCCAGCGGCGGCAATCCGGACCCGCTGAGCGGCGATGGCATGTTTCTGTACATGGGTAAATTCAAGGGCGACGAGGTGCAAGACAATGTCGATCTCAACCTCGGCGGGCCGTTCAGCCTGTTCGGTCGCGAGCATCAATTACTTGTCGGTTTCATGGCTATGAACACCCGTCAAAACAACCCGGTCTACGGCTCGGTGTACCCGCCGCTGAACGCCAGCATTTTCGACTGGCATGGCGAGTTCGCCAAACCGGATATCCCGCAGATCGGCACGGACGCCATCAGCCAGCGCCAGACCGGCGCATACGTCTCGACGCGCGTCAGGGCCAGCGACGATCTGGCGCTGATCCTCGGCTTACGGGTCAGCGATTTCAGCGCCAGCGACCATCTCGATTACAGCGACCCGAATACGGCCAATGTCCGCGACGGCTACCGCCAGACCGGGGTGGTCACGCCGTACGCCGGCGCGGTCTACGACCTCGATGACACGTACTCGCTCTACACCAGCTACACGCGCATTTATCAACCGCAACTGAGCAAGGACGCCACGGGCCAGATACTCGACCCGGTGCAAGGCGACAGCTACGAAGCGGGGATCAAAGCCGAGTACTTCGACGGACGGCTCAACGCCAGTTTCGCCGTGTTCCGCATCGAGCAGGACAACGTCGCCGAACAGGTCAGCGGCTTCGACAATCAAGCGGTGTACCGCGCCGTGCAAGGCGCGACGACCAAGGGCTTCGAGTTCGAACTGGCCGGTGAAATCGCCGACGGCTGGAATCTCTCCGCCGGCTACGCCTACAACCACACCCGCGATGCCAAAGGTGATCCGGTGTACGCCTCGATTCTACAAACCACCGCGCCCGAGCAATTGGTGCGGGTGTTCAGCAGCTATCGCCTCCCCGGCGTCTGGCAAAACCTGACGCTGGGCGGCGGTGTCAGTTGGCAGAGCGAATTCTTCGGCGACGTATTCCAGCCCGGCGCCAACCAGAACGTGCGCATCACGCAGGACAGTTACTACCTGGTCGATGCGATGGCCCGCTATCGCTTCAACGAGCACCTGAGCACTTCGCTCAACATCAAGAACCTCTTCGACAAGAGCTACTACACGGGCCTTGGCAACTTCGGCACCGGTTTCTACGGCGAACCGCGCAACCTGCAACTGACGGCGCGCTGGGATTTCTGACACACGGCAACTTGTCGATCTACGGCACCGGCAATCGACCAAGGACTGACTACGCTGTTAATCCAGCGTGTCTAACCTGCCGAGGATGACTGCCATGCAACGCTTTCAGAAACTCACGCCCTGCCTGTGGTTCGACGATCAGGCCGAAGCCGCCGCGAAGTTTTACTGCTCGATCTTCGATCACGCGAAAATCACCGGCCTGACCCACTACAGCAAGGTCGGCCAGGAATTTCACGGCAAGCCGGAAGGTGCGGTGATGACCGTCAGTTTCGAGCTCGACGGCCAGACCTTCACCGGGCTCAACGGTGGGCCGATGTTCAAATTCAGCGAGGCGATCTCGTTTCAGGTCAACTGCCAGAATCAGGAAGAAGTCGACCATTTCTGGGGCAATCTGTCCGAGGGTGGCCCCGTCGAGGCCCAGCAATGCGGCTGGCTGAAAGACAAGTTCGGCGTGTCGTGGCAGATCGTCCCGGTGGCGTTCATGCAGATGATGCTGGATGCCGACACGAGCAAATCGCAGCGCGCCATGCAGGCCATGTTCACGATGAAAAAACTCGACATTGCCGAACTCGAACGGGCCTTTGCCGGCCAGAGCTAATACACTGGCGCCCTGGCCTGCCGGGAATAACAACGATGAAACACGCTGCCGCCAAAAACCCTGAAAAGGCCCCGCGCTTCTGGCGCGACGCGGCGCTGCCATTCATTGAAGCGCGGGCCATCGCCGATGGCCGCGAGGTCTGCTATGCGCGGCATTCCCACGCGCATTTCTCCATCGGTGCGATCACCGCCGGGCGCAGCAGCTATGTGCATGAGCAGACGCAGTTCGAGGTCGCGGCGGGCACGGTGGTGCTGATGAATCCCGGCGATGTGCATGCGTGCAATCCGATCGATGATCAGCCGTGGTCGTATGTGATGCTGTATGTCGAGACGCCTTGGCTGACGGATCTGCAGCATCAGTTGGGCTTTGCCAGTGATCTTGAGTTTCGGCGCTTTTCCACCACACACCTTGATGACGCTGCGCTGTTCAAAGAACTGAACGGGCTGTATCAAACGTTAGTCGACCCGCAACAGGATGTGCTGCGCAAGCAAAGCGCTGCGGTGGAGTTTTTCAGCGATCTGCAACTGCGCCTCAACCCTGCCGGACCGTCGTTGCGCGAGCCGAATTTCAAACTGGAACGCGCGGCTGACTTCATCCGCGAGCACTGCACCGAAGTGCTGAACCTCGACGACATCTGCGCCGCGGCACAGCTGTCACCGTCGTACCTGATCCGCGCTTTCAAACAGCATTACGGCATGACGCCCCACGCGTTTCTGGTCAACCAGCGCATCCAGTTCGCCCGCGAGCGTTTGCGCAGCGGCCAGTTGATTGCGGATGTGGCGCTTGAGGCGGGGTTTGCCGATCAGGCGCATTTTCAGCGAGCGTTCAAACAACATCTGGCGGCGACACCCGGCCAATATCGCGGCTGACACGTCATCTGAAACTCAACACCTCCCCTGTGGGAGCGAGCCTGCTCGCGAAAGCGGTGTATCAGTCACGGGGATATTGACTGTGCCATCGCTTTCGCGAGCAGGCTCGCTCCCACAAGGTGAAGTGCCAGCATCATCGGCTGATGACCTTCGAATTCAGATATTGACATATCGGTAAATTCCGATATCGTCGCGGCATGGAACTACTCGAAATCTTCAAAGCCCTCTCGAACCGCACACGCCTGGAAATCCTCAAAGGCTTGAAGGATCCCGAGAAACACTTTCCTCCCCAGGATGAGGGTGACGTGCACACCGTGGGCGTTTGCGTCAGCAGTATTCAGGAAGGCGTCGGGCTGTCGCAGTCGACGGTATCTGATTATCTGGCGACGCTGCAACGCGCCGGGCTGGTGGAAGTCAGGCGCATCGGCCAATGGACCTATTACAAACGCAACGAAGCAGCGATCAGTGCGCTGGCCGAGATCATCGGCAGCGAGCTGTAATTTTTTACCGCATGATATCGATAATTCCCGATATCCCTTTTTACCGAAACGAGGCAATGCAATGAAAGCGATGATCCTTACATCATTCGGCGGCGCGCAATCGTTCGAACTGTGCGACGTGCCCAAACCAAGGCCACAAGCCGGCGAAGTGCTGGTGCGGGTGCACGCCACTTCCATCAATCCGCTGGATTACCAGGTGCGCCGTGGCGACTATGCCGATCTGGTGCCCCTCCCCGCCATTACCGGGCACGACGTCTCCGGCGTTGTCGAAGCCGTCGGCCCGGGGGTGACGGCGTTCGTGCCGGGTGACGAAGTCTGGTACACCCCGCAAATATTTGATGGCCCGGGCAGTTATGCCGAGTACCACGTGGCGGCGGCAAGCATTGTCGGCAAAAAGCCGCCCGCGTTGAGTCACCTCGAAGCGGCCAGCCTGAGCCTGGTCGGCGGAACTGCGTGGGAAGCATTGGTCGTGCGAGCCGCGCTCAGAGTCGGCGAAAGCATTCTGATCCACGGCGGTGCAGGCGGCGTCGGCCATGTTGCGATCCAGTTGGCCAAAGCCATTGGCGCGAAGGTCTTCACCACGGTGCGTGAAGGCAATTTCGAGTTCGCCCAGCGCATGGGCGCCGATGTGCTGATCGACTATGAGAAGGAGGATTACGTCGAAGCGATCCTGCGCGAAACCGACGGGAGCGGCGTCGATGTGGTGTTCGACACCATCGGCGGCGACACCCTGTCGCGCAGTCCTGACGCGCTCGCACAGCTCGGCCGGGTGGTGTCGATTGTCGACCTTGCCCGGCCACAAAACCTGGTTCAGGCCTGGGGCAAGAACGCCAGTTATCACTTCGTGTTCACCCGGCAGAACCGCGGCAAGCTCGATGAACTGAGCGCCTTGATCGCTCGCGGCCAGTTACGGCCACACGTTGGCGCCGTCTATTCGCTGGCCGACATCGGGCTCGCCCATGCCTTGCTGGAAACGCCCAACAACGGCGTCCAAGGCAAAATCGCGATTGCTGTCGTACCGTCGCCAGAACTCGCCCATCGCTGAACTCAGCGCAAGGAGATCACCATGATTTATGAGATCGCTTTACTGCCCGTGCACACAGGGAAAACCGGATCCTTCCGGCAGGCATTTGCCGAGGTCGAGCCGTTGCTCAAACGGGCAAAGGGTTACGGCGGACATCTGCTCGCACAAGGGATCGAAACGCCCGAGGTGTTCAATCTGATTGTGCGCTGGCAGTCCCTTGAGGATCACACGCCGGGGTTTGACGCGAGTGAGGACCATCGGCTGTTCATGCTGGGCCTGGAGGAGTATTTTTCGGACGAGCCGAAGGTTTATCACATTGAGGGAGGCGCTTTTCAGCAGCCGTTCAACTAGCTCCGGAAAGTGACGAACAATCTCTCGGCTACCCGCGATCCATTGTAGGAGTGAGCCTGCTCGCGATAGCGGCGTATCAGTCGACATCTATATTGACTGATACGCCGCTATCGCGAGCAGGCTCACTCCTACAGGGTTTACGGTAACAGCAGGTATATCGCACTGACGGCCAACAATGCTGCCATCACCCGATTGAACCAACGCATCCCCGCCGCATTACTCAAATACCCACGCAAAAACGTCCCGGCATACGCCCAGCAGCCCACCGACAGATAACAGATCACCAGATACACCGCCGCAAACTGCCAGACCAGCCGCGCCTCGCCATCAGCGACAAACGCGCCCATGCCCGCGACGCAGGCCAGCCAGGCTTTCGGGTTGAGCCATTGCATCACCGCGCCATACAGCATCGACGGCGCCCGCCCGGAATCCCCGGCACTCAGCTGCCCGTCATCCATGGCCAGCTTCCACGCCATGAACAACAGAAATGCCACGCCCGCCAGTTGCACCACCCGGGTCATGAATGGCCAGAGTTTCAGCACCTCGTGCAAACCCAGGCCCATCAACACCAACAGCAACACAAACCCTAACGTGGCCCCGGCGACATGCCGCTGACTGGCGCGAAAACCGAACTGCGCCCCGGAGCTCAACGCCACAATGTTCACCGGCCCCGGCGTGATCGACGCCGCCAACGCAAACGCCGCCATGGAAACAATCAGACTCATCGCACACCTGCTTCAAATCGAGGAACAAGGTGCACACCCTAGCCAGCGCCCGTTCCCCGGTATTGAAGAAAATGCCCCTGACAACACAAATCCCCTGTGGGAGCGAGCCTGCTCGCGAAAGCGGTGGATCATTCAATGCTGCATTGACAGAACAATCCCATTCGCGAGCAGGCTCGCTCCCACATGAAAATCGACGCTCAGTCCAAACGTGGCACGGTGAAGCGGAATTCGCTGCCCTGCCCCGGTTCGCTCTCGGCGAAGATCCGCCCGCCGTGTGCTTCGACGATGCCTTGGGTGATGTACAAACCGAGGCCCGTACCGGTCGGATTGCCTTCTTTCACTGTCCAGTAACGGTCGAACACGTGCGGCAGATGTTCCTTGGGAATGCCTTCGCCGCTATCGCGAACAGTGAAGACGATTTCATTGCCGACGGAGGTGGCATGCACACCCACCCTGCCCAGTCGCGGGGTGAATTTGATCGCGTTGCCGACCAGATTCGACAGCACCTGAAACAGCCGCTCCGGGTCGGCGTGAATGCGCAGGTCAGGATCGGCGTCGAAGGAAATGCTGATGTCCTTGTCCAGCGCCAGCGGCGCAAGCAGTGCCTGCGCTTCCTCGAACATCTGCCCGACGTCAAGTTTCTGCGGGGTGATGGAGTAGCGCCCGGCATCGATTTTCGAGGTGTCGAGCAAGTCCTCCAGCAGCGTATTCATGCGACCGGCAGCCTGTTGCATGGTGTCGATCGCCGTGGAGATTCGCCGCGATGTGTGCGGGCCGTCCGAGCTGAAGGCCTTCTGCATCATGCCGCAAAGCATCGAAATCACCGTCATCGGGTTGCGCAGATCGTGCGACACCACAGCCACCAGCTCATCGCGGGCGCGCACCGCTTCCTGCTCGCGGCGCACTTGCCGCGCCAGATCATTTTCCAGTGCCGAACGCCGTAGATCGTTGGCGGCGAACAGATCACCGTGGCTCCACTTGGTGGAGATCCCGGCCATCTCGACCTTCCAGATTTCAAACGAGGTGCGCGGGCGCAAACGCAGGCCGGCGTCGGAGTTTTCCAGGTCCAGCGGCTTGCGCGGATCACCGCTCCAATTGATGTTTTCCTTGACCTCTGGACGAAACCAGAACACGCCGTTGTCCACCGGTTTCGGCAGGCTCATGGCGAGCACGCCGCTGGCCACCTGCTGATACTGCGCGGCCGGCGGGTAGACGCTGGCCAGGTGATGACTGGCAAACACCGCCTCGCCACTGTCCTGCAACCACTTGTGCAAGGCGCGAATCTCGTCCGGCTCCGGGCAGTTGCCGTAGCGGTGCAGTTGTTTGTCTTCGATGATTGCAATGCCACCGGCATTGGTCAGCGCCATCAGGGTTTGCGGTTGGTTGGCCAGACCGTCGAAGACGTTCTGCGGCGAGTCGATCATCGCTTGATTGAGCAACGCCAAGGCTTCGACTTTCTCTTCACGCTGACGGCTGATCTCCAGCGCTTCCATGGCGCTGATCTGCAGCGACAGTACCTGGCCGATGGTCTGGCACGCGGCGCGCAATTCGTGCGGCACGTGCAGTGGCTGACGATTGCCGCAGCTGATCAGGCCCCAAAGCTTGTCACCCTTGAGTAGGGAAATGCTCATCGACGACAACACGCCCATGTTCTTCATGTACTGACAATGGATCGGCGACACGCTGCGCAGCGTGGCAAAACTCAGGTCCAGCGGCGTGTCGGTGTCCGGGCGCAACTTCGGCAGCAGCGGCACCGGTTGGTAGTCGGCATTGGGGATGATCCGCAGCCAATTGGTGCGATACAGCTCGCGCGCCTGTTCGGGAATGTCCGAGGCCGGGAAAAACAGGCCATTGAACACTTCCATCGACGGGTCGGAGGCTTCGGCGATGACCTGACCGTGGCCCTCCTCCTCGAAACGATAGATCAGCACCCGGTCGTAACCGGTCATGGCCTGGATTTCCTTGACGCTGATGTCGTACAGCGCCTGCAACGTGGTGGCTGCTTGCAGACGCTGAAGCATGCGCCCCAGGTGGGTCTGGTTGCCGGCGACGTTGCGTGGCTGGAAGTTCTCGACGTGGATTTCCAGCTCCAGAATCAGCACGCCCTGATGCCGATGCAGCAGGCCCTCGAACGCGATGCCGTTGAGCTTGAAGCGCAGCGGCTGCAAGTCGGACAGCGACGGTTGCAGCAAGGCTTCGCGCACTTGCGCCGCTTCGGCATCGCCGATCAGGCTTTCCAGCGGCTCGCCGATCAGGCTCTGCGGCGCGCGGGCCAGCAGGGTTTCAACGTTGGCGCTGACCTGAATGATCGCCAGTTCAGGCTCGCTCAGGGTCAGCAGCAAACCATGGGGCTGGATCGCACCGGGGAAACGAATCGGCTCATCGGCACAGTTGGCCAGCAGTTCTTCAAAGTCTTGTTTGTCTTGCGGGTTCATGCCAGTACCTCCCGGCTTTCGAGCCAGTGCTCGAAACAGCTGAATGTGGTTTGTGCTGCCATGACGACAGCGGCGCGCTCGGCGGCGCTCATTGGCCGACTGCCGAGGTATTCGATGAAGTCGCGCCAGCGCCGGCCCGTGGCGGCGCCGTAGATATCGAGAAAGGCCGCGCCGTTATTGGCTTCCAGGCCTAATCGTGAAGAGATTTCCCGGCGCAGGATTTGCCCGCCGAGCGTCGCACCTTCGAGCACGTAGAGCACGCCAAGGCAGGCAGCGCTTGAGTCGATGATCGGCAACTGCTCGCACTGCGGCAGGCCTTGCAACGCTTCGGCAGATACGCCCAGCGCGCGCAGATCAGTGCGCAAGGTTGGCGCTTTGAGTCGAGGCGTCAGATCAAAATCGGCAGGAATGGCATCGCTGCGGAGCAAGGCGTTTTCCAGCGGCAGATAGAAGCCGTAATAAGCCCGCATCAGCCGCACAAAAGCCTGGGTATCGAGGGTATCGGAGAAAAAAGGAAGGCGTTTTTCCAGTGCGATGTGCAGCTCGGCAGTGCCGGCCCGCAGATCTTGCAGCACCGGTGGCACATAAACTTCACGGGCCTTTGCTTGCATGTAGATCGCTCTTGGTGGGGCCGCCTGGGGCCAAACGGGGGTGGGTACAACGTCGGCGAAATTTTACACGGCTATCGCCGTTTCTGACCGGATGGATAGTTTTTTCTGACGAAACCATCACCCTATGACTGATACAGAGTGAAGGCATCTGCAAAAAGTTCGACCGCGCTGCCCAACAGCGCCGGGCGCTGTACCGCGACAGCGCTGTGTGACTGTATGGGTCTGGGCGCCTGGGGGCTGTGATAAAAATATCGTTCTCGTTACTGGAGTGCCGTCATGGATCTCGCCACCCTCACCCTGTTTCTTCCAGCCTGTTTCGCCCTGAACATGGCCCCCGGGCCGAACAATCTGCTGTCGGTCAGCAACGCCACGCGTTATGGCTTTCGCCGCGCCTGCACGGCGGGCATCGGGCGGATTCTGGCGTTCGCCGGGATGATTGCGCTGGCCGGTGCGGGCCTGTCGGTGGTGCTGCAAACCTCGGAATGGCTGTTCCATGCGATCAAGATCATCGGCGCGGCGTATCTGCTGTATCTGGCCTGGCAGTTGTGGCGGGCCAATCCGGAGGCCGAGCAGCAGGTAACGGGCGCGACCGTTGGTTTCTTTGCGTTAGCGCGGCAGGAGTTTCTGGTGGCGGCGGGCAATCCGAAGGCGATCCTGTTGTTTACCGCGTTTCTGCCGCAGTTCGTCGACCCGACGCGCCCGGTGCCGGCGCAGTTTGCGGTGCTGGGCGTGCTGTTTCTGCTGCTGGAATGGATCGCCATCAGCGCCTACGCGTGGATGGGCCTGCACATGCGCCGCTGGTTCGCCGAGCCGCGCGGCAAACGGATATTCAATCGTTGCTGCGCGGGTTTGCTGTCGGCGGCGGCTTCGGTATTGTTGATGGCCAAACGCGCTTAAGCATCCGACGGGCCTTTGAGTTCGACCTGATTGCCGTCCGGGTCGAAGCAATACAGCGACAGCCCTTTGCCCTCGGCGCCGAAGCGTGACTCGGCTTTTGCCACACTCAGGCCGAAAGTTTGCAGATGTGCAATCAGCGCCGCTTCGTCGAACGGTTCGATGCGCAGGCAAAAGTGATCGACGTTACGCCGCTCGGCCCCGGCCGCCCCACCGCCCTTGCGACCGAGTTCACCTTGCAGGTCGACGAGGTCGATCATCGAAGTGCCGGCGCGCAGGTGGATCAGGCCCAGCGGTTCGTTGCGTTTGACCACCTCGGCGCCGAAGACCTGGTTGTAGAAGTCGATGCTGCGTTGCAGATCGGCGACGCGCAGGACGATGTGATCAATGTGTTGGATGGAAAAAGGATGCATCGGGCACACCTCAACGAACGGTAGGAGCTGCCGATAGCGGCGATCTGGGATTTTCGGACGCGGAGCGTCCCGGGCTGCATTCCCACGCAGAGCGTGGGAACGATCAAGATCGCAGCCTGCGGCAGCTCCTACACGGTAGTTCAGGGGATTTGAAAATTCACTGTCGATTTTTCGGTGGAGCCATCGACAAACTGGTTTTACTCTCAGCCCATGAACATACATACCGCTGTCCTGCCGCCCCACGCCGAGATGGTTCGCGCCATGCTCGAACGCGACACTGCCTATGAAGGCGTGTTCTTCACGGCTGTGAAAACCACCGGGATCTTCTGCCGCCCCAGCTGCACGGCGCGCAAGCCGAAACCGGAGAACGTCGAGTTCTTCGCCCATGCTGACGAATGCATGTCTGCCGGCTATCGCGCCTGCCTGCGTTGCAAGCCGCTGGACGCCGCGGCCATCGCGCCGGACTGGGTGCAGCGTTTGCTTAAAGCCGTGGAGGCCGATTCCGAGGTGCGCTGGAGCGATGCGCAGTTGCTCGCCGAAGGCATCGAGCCGCTGAAGCTGCGGCGCTGGTTCAAGCAGCATTTCGGCATGACCTTCCACGCATGGTTGCGCACGCGCCGGCTGGGCATGGCGTTGGGCGGGATCAAGCAAGGCACCTCGATTGATCACGCCGCGTTTGATTCGGGTTATGAGTCGCTCAGCGGCTTTCGTGATGCCTTCCAGAAGTCCTTCCACATCACCCCGGGCCGCGCCGAACAGAGTGAACCGCTGCTGTTCTCCCGGCTGACCACCCCGCTGGGGCCGATGATCGCCATGGCCGAACGCCGTGGACTGGTGTTACTGGAGTTTCTCGATCGCCCGGCGCTGACCCGCGAAGTCGAAGAGTTACAGAATCGCTATGGCTACGCAGTCGCGCCGGGGCACAACGCGCATTTGCAGCAGATCGAGCAGCAACTGGTGCAGTATTTCGCCGGCAAGCTGAACACCTTTACTGTGCCGTTGCACTTGCCCGGCAGCGAGTTTGCCCGGCAGGTCTGGTCAGCGTTACTGCAAATCCCCTACGGCCACACCAGCACTTACGGGGCCATCGCCGCCGGTTTGGGCAAACCCGGCGCCAGTCGCGCGGTCGGACTGGCCAACGGCCACAATCGGCTGTCGATCGTGGTGCCCTGCCATCGGGTGATCGGCGCGGATGGCTCGCTGACCGGCTATGGTGGTGGGCAGCCGCGCAAGGCGTTTCTGCTGCGGCTGGAAAACGCCGCCGTGCAGCTCACCCAACAACTGGCATTCTGACCAACCCCATCAACTGACAAGAAGGATTTTTGATGAACGCGCTCGCTACGCAGTTTCACCAGTTGCACCAGCAAGGCCTGTTGATTCTGACCAACGTCGCCGACGCCACCGGTGCGAGACTGGTCGAGCACCTGGGCGGTAAAGCCGTGGCCACCAGCAGCGCCGCAGTGGCCTGGGCCCACGGTTATCCGGACGGCAACACCCTGCCCCTCGAACGTCTGGTGTCGACGGTGGAATCGATCGCCCGGGTGATCAGCATTCCGTTGACCGTGGATGTCGAGGCCGGGTATTCCGATGACCTCGGGCGCGTGGCCGAAGTGCTCGATGCGGTGATCGCGGCGGGTGCCGTGGGGATCAATATCGAGGACGGTTCTGCCGATCCGGAGCTGCTCGCGCGCAAGATCGAAGTGGCGCGACAGGTTGCCAATAAGCGCGAGGTGCAGCTGTTCATCAATGCGCGCACCGACGTGTATCTGAAAAGCCTTGTGCCGGCCGAGGATCGCGTCGCCGAAACCCTGCACCGCGCGGCGCTCTATCAAGCGGCCGGAGCGGATGGATTGTTCGCGGCGGGCGTGACGTCGGCCTATGAAATCGAGGCCATCTGCAAGGGCTCTGCGCTGCCAGTCAATGTCCTTGGTTTTGCTTGCCTGCCTTCACCGGAAGAACTGCAAACGCTGGGCGTGCGCCGCTTGAGCGCGGGTTCCGGCATCGCCGAATTCCTCTATGGCGCGATGGGCGGGCTGGTGAAAAGCTTTCTGGCCAGCGGCAAACTCGACACCCATGACCTCAAGGCGTTCAGCTACGGCGAAGTCAACGGTTTGCTGAAATAACATGCCTGATGCCTATCAAGCGGCCAGCGCCTTTCTGGCCGCGCTCGATCCGGAGTGGCAGCGACATATTGCGGCGGTCGGCCCGTGCCTGCATCAACCGCATCCGGCGCGTGATCCGTATGAGTCGCTGGTGCGGGCGATTGCTTATCAGCAACTGCATGCCAAGGCTGGCGATGCGATTGTCGGGCGGTTGGTGGGGCTGTTTCCTGGGCAGTCGTTTCCGCGGCCCGAGGAGATCCTTGCGACGGATTTCGAGCGAATGCGCAGTTGCGGGTTTTCAGCGGGCAAGATTGCGACGATCCAGGGGATTGCTCAGGCGACGCTGGAGGGCGTGGTACCGGATTACGCCACGGCGCTGGCGATGGATGACGAGGCGTTGATCGAACGTTTGGTCGGTTTGCGCGGGGTCGGTCGCTGGACGGTGGAGATGTTGTTGATCTACAGCCTGGAGCGCATGGATGTTTTGCCGGCGGATGACTTTGGTGTGCGTGAGGGTTATCGGCGGTTGAAGGGGTTGGAGGTGCAGCCGACGCGCAGGCAGATGGTTGAGATCGGGTTGGCTTGGAGTCCTTATCGGACGGTGGCGGCCTGGTATTTGTGGCGGGTGCCTAAACTGCTGCCCTCACCCTAGCCCTCTCCCAGAGGTAGAGGGGACTGATTGATCTGGCTTAATGATTCTGGACACCCCTAAAGGGCGTTAATCTACGCCCAACGAAGAGGTGTGATTTGACCAGACGATATTTTTCGACAGATTTCAAACGGGATGCGGCTTGCCTGGTTTTGGATAAAGACTATTCGGTGAGTGAAGCCTGCGAAGCAATGGGCGTGGGCCCTACAGCTCTGCGCCGCTGGGTTGAGCAACTGCGTGCGGAGCGCAGTGGCAAGACGCCTGAGAAGTCCAAGGCCATGACCGTTGACCAACAACGCATCCAGGAACTGGAAGCAACAATTCGACGGATTGAGCGCGAGAAGGAAATTTTAAAAAAGGCTACAGCTCTCTTGATGTCGGATTCCCTCGATCGGTAAGGCTGGTCGAGGAGTTAAGCGAGCAATATCCAAGATCCGAGTTGTGTGGCGTGTTTGGTATCAACCGCAGCAGTTATTACGAGCGTCTGAAACAGCGGGCGAAAGTGCATGTCGGGCGCGATCGCCTAAAGATCAAGGCTGCCGAATTACATGAGCAAAGTCGCGGATCAATGGGCGCGCGCAGCCTGTCAAAAGCGCTGTGTAACGAAAAAGAGTCGGTAGGTCGTTACATGGCTCGTAGCCTGATGCGCGAGCTCGGTTTGAAGAGCCAGCAACGGCGCAGGCATCGGTACAAACCCAGCGGTGCGGAGGCGCAATACGCCCCCAATCATTTGGAGCGTAGATTCAAAGTCGAGGCCCCCAATCGAGTGTGGTGTGGCGACGTGACTTACATTTGGGCCGGTACTTACTGGGTTTATCTGGCTGCTGTACTTGATCTGCATGCCCGCCGCATCGTCGGCTGGGCGATGTCCAGAAGTCCGGATTCAGCTCTGACCTGTCGAGCGTTAAAGATGGCTTTCGAGTCGCGAGGACGCCCTGAAAACCTAATGTTCCATTCGGATCAGGGCTGTCATTACAGCAGTAAAGTGTTTCGTGAAACGCTGGCGGACATGCGCATAAAACAAAGCATGAGTCGACGAGGAAACTGCTGGGACAACGCCCCGATGGAGCGTTTCTTTGGCAGTTTGAAATCTGAATGGATACCCAAGGCTGGCTACCGAAACGAAGATGAGGCCAGTACCGATGTATTGCGCTACCTGACCCATTATTACAATCGGATCAGGCTGCACAGTCACAATGGCTACCGAACTCCGGTGGACATGGAGGCCCTGGCGGCATGAAAAAGGGTAAAACCCTATAACCGTGTCCAGTATCGTTTGACCAGATCAGATTGGGGGAGATTGGAGATTTACGCCGACGTGAAATAGCGTCTGTGAATCCATGATTGCCAAGACTTTTCAAACCCATAATCGACCGCCCTCACCCTAGCCCTCTCCCAGAGGTAGAGGGGACTGATTGGGGGAGATTGGAGATCTACGCCGACTTGAAATAGCGTCTGTGAATCCGTGATCGCCAAGACTTCTCAATCCCATAATCGACTGCCCTCACCCAAGCCCTCTCCAGGAGGTAGAGGGGACTGATTGGGGGAGATTGGAGATTTACGCCGACCTGAAATAGCGCCTTTGAATCCATGAACGCCAAGACTTTTCAAACCCATAATCTACCGCCCTCACCCTAGCCCTCCCGAAACGTCGGACCGCCCGTAGGTAGAGGGACTGATTGGGGGAGATTGGAGATCTACGCCGACTTGAAATAGCGCCTGTGAATCCATGATTGCCAAGACTTAAATCCATAATCGACTCGGTCTTTCAGGTCGATGTTTAACGCAAGACACCTCGGTCGGCTCCCTCTCCCTCTGGGAGAGGGCTGGGGTGAGGGTCGGCTTTTCACAACCCGGACTTCAATCGGCTGAACGCCCGAATCAAAGCCCGATTGAACGCCTTGCCATTGTCATTCTTGCTGTACAGCGTGGCCCTGACGTCGGCCGAGGGATACGTCCCCGGATCATTACGAATCGCTGCATCGACCAAACCATCCGCCGCCGTGATCGCATTGGCGTAATGAATGGTGTCAGTAATCGGCGCAATCACCTGCGGCGTCATCAAATAATCCATCAGCGCCAACCCGGCCTGGGGATGCGGCGCGTCCTTGGGCACGACCATGGCATCGAACCAGATCAACGTGCCCTCTTTCGGAATCCGGTAACTCAACTTGAACGGCTTCTTCGCCGCTTCCGCCTGCCCCGCCGCGATCGCCACATTACCGTTCCACGACATCGCCACGCACGTATTACCGTTGGCCAGATCGCTGATGTTCAGGTCGTTGTCGAAGTAACGAATGTACGGCCGGATCTTCGCCAGTTGCTGTTCAGCAAGCTTCAAGTCATCGAGGTTCTGCCGGTTGATGTCCAGCCCCATGTACTTCATGACGGCGGCAAATACCTCGTTGGGATCGTTGAGCAGACTCACTCCGCAATCAGCGAATTTCGCCACCACCGCCGGATCGAACAACATCGCCCAACTGTCCGTCGGCGCATCCGGCAAACGTTGCTTGATCGCCTCTTCCTGATAGCCGACGCCAGTGGTGCCCCAAGCGTAAATCCCCGCGTAGCGATTGCCCGGATCGAACACCGCCATGTGTTGGCGAAACTCCTCGCCAACCCCGGCAAAGTGTGGCACCCGGGCCTTGTCCAGCGGCTGGATCGCGCCGCTTTCGATGGCCCGCGACAGATGCTGGCCGGCGGTCAGCACCAGGTCGTAGCCACTGCGCCCGGTAAGTAGTTTGGTCTCGACGGTTTCCAGTGAATCGAAGTGATCGGCGACCACATGAATGCCGGTTTGCGCCTCGAAATTCTTCAGCGTATCCGGCGCCAGGTATTCGCCCCAGATGTACAGATTAACCACCGGTTTCGCGCTGTCGGCGGCCTGCACACACAAAGGTGCAAGCACCAGCAATAACGCTTGAGTCAGTTTGTGCAGGCGCATGGTCAGGCTCCTTTTTTCAGGCCGGCGTATTGCGGCATGGTGATGCACGCGACGTTGCCGCCGCCGAGGAGGATTTCCCGGGAGTTTTCGATGCCGACGATCTTGTGCTGCGGGAACAGTTCGGCCAACGTCGCCAGCGCCACTTGATCGTTGCGATCACCAAACAACGGCACCACGATCGAACTATTACCGGCGTAGTAGTTGATGTACGACGCGCAGATTTTCGTGCCGGCCTGACGGGTGTGGGTGCTGTCCTGCTGATCGAGGCCGTCGGCTTCTTCGGCGGTCCATTCCAGCACATCCGGTTGCGGCAGTTTGTGCACGATCAGCTCGCGCCCTCGGCTGTCGCGGGTGCTGCGCAGGATGTCGTAGGCCTCTTGGTAAATCTCCCACTGCGGATCGTCGCGGTTTTCGGTCCATTGCAGCACCACTTCACCGGGACGCACGAAACAGGCGAGGTCATCGACATGGCCATCGGTTTCGTCGAACTTGCAGCCGCGTGGCAGCCAGATGACTTGCTCGGCACCGAGGTAATCGGTCAGGCGTCGGGTGACTTCGTCCTTGCCCAGATGCTGGTTGCGATTGCGGTTGAGCAGACACTGTTCGGTGGTAAGGATGCTGCCCTGGCCGTCGCTCTGGATGCCGCCCAGCTCGGCAATCAGTGGTGCGCGGTAGCGGTCGAAGCGCTCGATTTCGAGGATCTTGCTAGCGATCTGATCGTCCTTGTCCCACGGGTAATAAAGGCCCCCGTCGAGCCCGCCATAAGCATTGAATTCGAAGTCGACGCCACGCACTTCACCGCTCTGATCGTTGACCACAAAGCATGGGCCGCTATCGCGGAACCAGGTGTCGTTGCAGCTCATCTCGACCACGCGCACTTGCGGCGGCAACTGCCGACGCGCCGTGGCGAATTGCGCGGCGGAGGCACACACGGTGACCGGTTCGCTGTGGGAGATGGCGGTGACGATCTGCACCCAGACTTTCTGCGCCGGTTTCGCGCCGTTGCGCCAGACATCGGTGCGCTCCGGCCAGCCCAGCCAGCAGCCGGACTTGGCTTCAAATTCGCCGGGCAGACGGAAGCCGTCGTGTTTGGGGGTGGAGTCGAGCAAACGTGCCATGGTCAAACCTCGTCTTCGCGATGGGATTGGAATGACCACAGGCTAAGGGCGCAGGCCGCATACCCGCCAACGAGGAATATTGCGGAACAGTTGAATTCAACTCATCAATCGACCAGTTGATCGTTGAACCATTCGAGCATCTGCGCCACCGCCGGGCGCTCCAGCCGCAGCCGCTCGCAGACCAGTGCGTATTGGCCGAGGGCGGTCATACTGGAGGCGAAGGGCCGCACCAGCCGGCCACTTTGCAGATCTTCCTGCGCGGTGAGGTTGTCGCCCATGGCCACGCCCTGCCCTTGCGCTGCGGCTTCCAGCGCCAGTCCAGCGTGGGCGAAATACAGCTGACGCTGCGGGCGCAGATCACCGGCGTGGCTGGTCAGCCAAGCGGTCCAGGTCTTGCCGTCCTGATCGTCGTGCAACAGGCAGTGACGAACCAGATCCTTGGGTGTTTTCAAGGTGCCCTGGTTGAACAGGCCGGGGCTGCACACCGGGAAAAACTGCAGAGCGGGCAACGGGCGGACGAAGTAGGCGCTGCTGTCCACCGGACCCGTGCCGTAGGTGATCGCCAGATCGATGTCTTCGCCGGGCGCCGTGGCGTCGATCGGTTGTTCATAAAGGTGCAAGGTGATGTGCGGATAACGCGCGTAGAAATCGGTGAGGCGACTCATCAGCCACTTCTGCGCGAGTTCGGCGGTGACGGCCAGCCTGAGCACTGCCAGTGACGATGGATCGCGCAGTTCATCGCAGGCATCGCCGATCAGTTCGAAGGCCTGTTGCAGGCTTTGCATCAAGCGGCCGGCGGCGATGGTCGGGCGGATTTGCCGACCTTCGCGGATGAACAGTGAGACGCCGAGTTGTTCTTCGAGTTGGCGGATCTGATGGCTGACGGCGCTGTCGGTGACACAGAGTTCGGCGGCTGCACGGCCGAAATGCGCGTGGCGGGCGGCGCATTCGAAGGTGCGCAGAGCGGCCAGTGAGGGAAGTCTTCGCATGGGGGTGATCCGTTTTTTTGGCCATGCTGACTGCGCTTTGGGAGCGCGTCCAGCCTTGTCACCCTCACCCCAGCCCTCTCCCGGAGGGAGAGGGAGCCGACCGAGGTGTCTGGCGTGATACATCGACCTGAAAGACTGAGTCGATTATGGATTCAGAAGAAAACTCTCACGTCGGCGTACCTCTTCAATATCCCACGGTCAGTCCCCTCTCCCTCTGGGCGGTCCGACGTTTCGGGAGGGTTAGGGTGAGGGGCTTTTGACTGTATCGCACTGTATACCCCGAAGCCGCAGACACACCAAAAGCACAATCTGCCACCCCGCCGACACATCCCCGATACACCCCGACGCTGAAATACCCCGGTCGATCCAACTTGCCCAACCCACCGGAGCTGCATCATGACCACCACCCTTTCCACCACCGTCAAACACCTGCACCTGAACCTCGATCGCGCTGGCACCTGGCTCGCCCCGCTGACCCTGCGCCTGTTCATCACCTGGGAATTCTTCGAATCCGGGCTGGAGAAATTCAACGGGCAGAACTGGTTTGAAGACATCCAGGACAAATTCCCCTTCCCCTTCGACCACCTACCGGCAACGCTGAACTGGGAGCTGTCGATGTGGGCCGAACTGATCTGCGCGCTGGCGATTCTGGTCGGCTTCGGCACGCGTATTTCGGCGATCTCGCTGATCGTAGTGACCGTGGTCGCCACCGCTGCCGTGCACTGGCCGGCCGACTGGTCGTCATTGAGCGAGTTGGCGCAGGGTTATGCGATCACTAACAAAGGCTTCGGCAACTTCAAGCTGCCGGCGATTTACCTGGCCGCGCTGCTGCCGCTGGTGTTCGCCGGGGCGGGCAAATTGAGTGTCGATGCGTGGCTGGCGCGGGTGTTCTGGAACAGAAGCACCCGCTAAGGCTCAGTGCGCCCGGTCAAGCCCGACGAGCAAGGCGCTGTCACGGCTGTAGATGTCCGGCGCGTAACGTACGTTTCCGCTGCTGTCGACCTGCGCTGTCCAGTAGGTCATCAGGATCGGCACCGGCGCCGACAGACGAAATTCGTGGGTGGTTCCGGTGGCCAGCAGGGTTTCGGTGCGGGCTTTTTCCGCAGGGGTCAGCAGCAGATCGCGCAGCTGCATCGGATGCTCGACGCGCACGCAACCGGAGCTGAACGCGCGTGGGCCTTTTTCAAACAGCGCCTTGCTTGGCGTGTCGTGCAGGTACACCGAGAACGGATTGGGGAAGCGGATGACCATTTGTCCCAGCGGGTTACGCGGCCCGGCGTCCTGACGCAGCATGATGTTGCCGGGGTTGTCCCAGTCGATATCCGCTGCCGCCAACGGCTGACCGTTGGCGTCGAGCACTTGCAGGTTCTGGCGGCTGAGGAAGGTCTGGTCCTTGCGGATTGCCGGCAACTTGTCTTCTTTCCAGATGGTCGGCGGCACGGTCCAGGTCGGGTTCAGGGTCAGGCGCGTGACCCGCGATTTGAGCAACGGCGTCTGGCGTTCCGCGCGACCGACCTGGGTGCGGGTCTGCCACACCGGCACGCCGCCCTGATACAGCGTCAACTCAGCGGCGGCGACGTTGACCAGCAGGCCATTGGGTTCCATGTCCTGAGCCATCCAGCGGAAGCGCTCAAGGTTGACGCGCAATTGTTCACGGCGAATCAGCGGGCTGATGTTAAGTTCGGCAATCGTTCCTGGCCCGACCACACCGTCGGCCTGCAAGGAATGATTGGCCTGAAAACTCTTTACGGCGTCGACCAGCGCGCCGTCATAAGCATTACCCGGTGTGCCAATGGCATGGGCCAGGTAGCCCTCGCTGTACAAGCGCTGGGCCAGTTCCGGCACGCGTTTGTCTTCCATGGCAGGGCGCAACAGCGGTCCGCTGCCCACCGATTGCCATTGCGGCAAGGCTTTGAGCCGTTGCGCCGCGTACAGCTGACGCAGGTCCTGATATTGCGCCAGACGCGGACGGGCCAGATCAAACGCGGCGGGAATGTCGTGCATGCCCGGTACGGCGATCGCCAACAATTCCGCCTGACGGTCACGCGGGCTGGCGTCGGCATGCCACAGCGGTTCGAAGTGTGATTGCAGCAGGCTTCCGTAATGCAGATCCTGCAGGGCCTGGAGGTAGTTGCGGCTGATGTCGATGTCGGCACACAACTCGCCATCCTGCGGCGCCGTGGTCGCGACCGGATAGCGCTTTGGATTGAGACCATCATCGGCCAACAGCTGCAATTGCGCGCGCAACACCGGCAATCGTGCCGACTCACTGGCCCACACCGGCATCCAGTCCTGCTGCTGGTAGAACGCCTGCAATTGCGTCAGCGCCGGGCCGTTGAGATGCGCGGCAATCGCCGGGCACGACTGCGGCAGATTGATCATTACAGCCTGCAACGGACTTTGCGGCTCGACCGGCATCTCGGCCGGTGGCGTTGGCAGTGTCTCCAGCGGCGGCAACGGCTCATCGGCACAAGCGACAAACGGCGCAGCGAGCAAACAAATGCTCAAGTAGCATGCGTACTTTTTGAACAACTGCTTTACTCCAATCCATGGCCGTCCAGATGATGGCCAACCTTACATCAGGTGCGCTTGAGAGTCAGGCTCGATCAACGGGCTTGCGGGTATTGACTGGGAGTCAGGAGCCAAAGTGCCAAATAAGTAGCAAGTGAGGACACTTTATAAAATGTTGACGTTTTTGCGCCGACTTCTGTTGACCACCGCGACCCTTGTCGTGGTGTCCAGTCCCGTTTTTGCTGCCGGCAAACCATCGCCGGTTCTCTACACCAGCCTCGCGCACGCCGCGCCAGAACTCAATCCCCAAGCGCTGAAAGGTGCGTTGAACGCCATGCAGTGCGCGGTCAACAACGGTGCGAAACCGTCGCGTCACCTGGCGATCATCGACTATTCGCAGCCATCCACCGAACGCCGTCTGTGGATCTTCGATCTCAGCAAAAAGAAATTGGTACTGCGTGATCTGGTTGCCCATGGTTCCAATTCCGGGGAAAACTTCGCCACGCAGTTTTCCAATGTCGAAGGCAGCTACCAGTCCAGTCTTGGCCTGTTCCGCACCCAGGAAAGCTACAGCGGCACCCACGGTTATTCGCTGCGCATGGACGGTCTGGAGCCGGGCTTCAATGACATGGCTCGCGATCGCGCCATCGTCATTCACGCCGCCAGTTATGTGAACCCGTTGTGGAGCAAGAAACAGGGGCGCATCGGCCGCAGCCAGGGTTGCCCGGCAGTAAGGCCACAGATTGCCAAGCAGGTGATCGACCGGTTGAAGAATGGCCAGTTCATGTTTTCGTGGTACCCGGATCAGCGCTGGCTGAAGTCCTCGCCGTATCTGAACTGCCAGCCGCAGCAGGTGGCGAGCATCCTCAATACCCACGCGAGCTAACCGACCACCACAAATCCCCTGTGGGAGCGAGCCTGCTCGCGAAAGCGGGGTATCACTCACCGGAGATATTGGCTGTGCCGGCCTCTTCGCGAGCGGGCTCGCTCCCACATTTGATCTCGGTTCGGCCGAAGATCTACTGATCAACCCGATCCCCTGTGGGAGCGAGCCTGCTCGCGAAAGCGGGGTATCACTCACCGGAGATATTGGCTGTGCCGGCCTCTTCGCGAGCGGGCTCGCTCCCACATTTGATCTCGGTTCGGCCGAAGATCTACTGATCAACCCGATCCCCTGTGGGAGTGAGCCTGCTCGCGAAATCGGTGTATCAGTCACTGGAGATGTTGGCTGTGCCGGCCTCTTCGCGAGCAGGCTCGCTCCCACATTTGATCGCGGTTCGGTCGAAGTTCTGCTGATCAACCCGATCCCCTGTGGGAGCGAGCTTGCTCGCGAAAGCGGAGTGTCAGTCACCGGAGATGTTGGCTGTGCCGGCCTCTTCGCGAGCGGGCTCGCTCCCACATTTGATCTCGGTTCGGCCGAAGATCTACTGATCAACCCGATCCCCTGTGGGAGCGAGCCTGCTCGCGAAAGCGCTGTGTCAGTCACCGGAAATATTGGCTGTGCCGGCCCCTTCGCGAGCAGGCTCGCTCCCACACTTGATCTCGGTTCGGCCGAAGATCTACTGATCAACCCGATCCCCTGTGGGAGCGAGCTTGCTCGCGAAAGCGGAGTGTCAGTCACCGGAGATGTTGGCTGTGCCGGCCCCTTCGCGAGCAGGCTCGCTCCCACATTTGATCGCGATTCGGCCGAAGATCTACTGATCAACCCGTTTCACTGTGGGAGTGAGCCTGCTCGCGAAAGCGGAGTGTCAGTCACCGGAGATGTTGGCTGTGCCGGCCTCTTCGCGAGCGGGCTCGCTCCCACATTTGATCGCGATTCGGCCGAAGATCTGCTGATCAACCCGATCCCCTGTAGGAGTGAGCCTGCTCGCGAAATCGGTGTATCAGTCACTGGAGATGTTGGCTGTGCCGGCCTCTTCGCGAGCAGGCTCACTCCTACAGTTGAACTGCGCTCGGCTTATGATCAAAGCCATGAGCATCAACGCCACCGCGACGCCAAAAGTGATATGCAATCCGCTGGCAATCGCCGTAGCCGGCGCCTGTGTCGGATCGCCCGCTGCCAGCGCAAACACCGCGCCCATCACCGCCGCGCCAGTGATCAAGCCGAGGTTGCGCGCCAGCCCGAGCATCGCCGAAACCACGCCACGCTGATCCTGACTGACCCCGGCCATCAATCCGGTGTTGTTGGCCGCCTGGAACAACGCGTAACCGACAGCTATTACCATGATCGGCAGTACATACGCGGCCAGTCCCATACTCATGGGCAGGAGTGCCAGCAAGCTGCAACCGCCGGCCATCCCGAGCAATGCGCCCGGCACAATCCGTCGCGCGCCGAAGCGATCCACCAAACGTCCCGCCGGTACCCCACTCATTGCGGACAACAACGGTCCGATCGATAACGCTACTCCGACCATTGTGCTGCTGAGACCCAAACCCCGGTGCAGGTAAAACGGCCCGACCACCAGCGTGGTCATCATCACCGTCGTCACCAGCAACGTCAGCGTTAGACTGCTGCTCAGTCGAGGATCGCTAAACAGCGACAAACGAATCAGCGGCGCCTTGGCCTTCTTCTCGATCATGAAGAACAACCCCGCGCCGCACAGGCTGGCCAACAGCAACGGCACGGTGAAACCTTCAAGGGTCATTGCCAGCGCATAGGCCGCCAGCGTCAACACCAGCACCGCGCTGCCAGAATAATCGAACGCGACTCGCGGCCCAGCGGCCCGATCCGCTGGCAAAAAGCGGTACACCAGCCAGACATTGAGCAAACCCAACGGCACGTTGAGCAGAAAAATCGCCTGCCAGCCGACATGCGTCATCAATAGCCCGCCCAGCGACGGCCCAAGACTGGTGCCCGCCGCCGACATCGTCGCCAGCAAGCCCATCGCACTGCCCGCCCGCGCCTTCGGCACCGCATCGGCCACCAGCGCCACCGTCAAGGCAAACATGATCGCCGCACCAACACCTTGCACCGCCCGTGCGCCGATCAGCCAACCCAGTCCCGGAGCCAACGCGCAAGCCAACGAAGCGCTGGTGAAAATGCCGATCCCGATCAGCAGCAATCGCCGCCGTCCAAAACCATCGCCCAGACGCCCGACACTGACAATCAATGTAGTGATCGCGAGCAGATAAGCCAGCACGATCCATTGCACTTGTTGAAACGTCGCATCAAACGCCGTCGCCAGAATCGGCAACCCGGCGTTGGCAATGCTGGTGTCCAGCGACGGCATCAACATCGACAGGGCCAGACTGGTCAGCGCCCATCGGGCGGGACTGTTCAAGGGTTCTCGGGGCATGATCGGCTCGCAACGCATAGGTGATGCGTCATAGCCTGAGCCTCGACAACACCCGGCGCAAGACGCATGCTTTGCACTCAATACCTGCATGGAACGCCATGTCATGACTGCGCCGGACCTGAACCTGCTGATCACCCTCGACGTGTTACTGCGTGAAGGCAGCGTCGCCCGCGCCGCCAAATGCCTGCGGTTGAGCCCGTCGGCCATGAGTCGCGCCCTCGCCCGTCTGCGCGAAACCACCGGCGATCCGCTGTTGGTGCGCGCGGGTCGAGGCCTGGTGCCGACGCCCCGCGCATTGGAATTGCGCGAACGAGTCAGTCATTTGGTGCAGGACGCCGAAGCGGTTTTACGGCCCGCCGAAGTGCTCGACCCGCGCCGCTTGCAACGCACCTTTACCGTGCGCAACACCGACGGCTTTGTCGAAACCTTCGCCGCCGCCCTGCTCGCGCGCATCGCTGAAGAAGCACCCGGCGTACGCCTGCGCTTTGTGCAGAAAGCCGACAAGGACAGCACGCCGCTGCGCGAAGGCCGTGTCGATCTGGAAACCGGCGTGGTCGACGACAGCACCGACCCGACGCTGCACAGCCGCATCCTGTTTCAAGATCAGTGGATCGGTGTGGTGCGTGAGGGGCATCCGTTGAGCGCGGGGAAAATCACCAGCAAGCGCTTTGCCGGCGGCGAGCACATTCTCATTTCACGGCGCGGACGCAGCAGCGGGCCGGTCGACGAAGCCTTACTCGCGCTCGGCCTGACGCGGGACATCGTCACCTCATTCGGCGGATTCTCGGCGGCGCTGACGCTGGTGCGTGAATCCGACCTGATCGCCACGGTCCCGCAAAGGCATACGAGCAAACTGCGCACGGGCCTGCACAGTTTCGCCCTGCCCTTCGCAATGCCGGACATCAGTGTGTCGATGCTCTGGCACCCGCGCATGGACGCTGACCCGGCGCATCGCTGGTTGCGCGAATGTGTGCGGCAAGTCTGCGCTTAACGCGCGTCGCCACCGGCTGGTTTATAGAAGAGGAATTTTTTCGTTTCAGCGGTTCTGCGGTATTCCTTGGCCCAGCTCGGATGCACATTGCGGTCGTGGAAATACAGCGCGCCGTTGGTGCGATCCTTGAGTTGGCGGTTCAGCGCTTTGCGGGCGATATCCTTGGCCAGCGTGTATTCGGCATCTTCCTTGACCTGGTCCGGACGCCCGTCGCACCACCAGGAAAACTGGCAGCTCTTGCTTTCCGAACCTTGTTTGACGACAGCACACACTGTGTCAGGAAAGCCTTCATGGCCGAGGCGATTCATCACCACACTGGCCACGGCTTCCATTTCCGGCGTGTCTTTGCCTTTGGCTTCCCAGTAGATACTGCGCGCCAGACAGGTGATCGGATCATCCAGCGGTGCCGCGCCGGCCGGATCGACCGCCTGCACTTCGGTCGGGGTGATGGCTTCGGCTTTCGGTGCCGGTGCGGCGCTGACTTTGTCCGCCGCTTTCTCTTCCAGCACTTGGGCTTTTTCTTCAGCCTTCGCTTTGATCGGGGCCTGATCGGTGGCCCATGCAGAGCCTGCCAACAGGGTGAATACAAGACAACCCGCCCAGCCTTTCAATCCCATGTCTGTTCTTCCGGCAGCGCCCGAGTCGGGCAAGGTGTTACGTCGGGAGACACCCGTATCCCGGGGTCTTCGGTGAGTGTAGACGGCAAACCCAGAGACAAAGTTGCGCAGAAAAACCGCTGAATGAAGAAAAAAGACATTGCACTCACCGGGGGCGTTTCGCGCATCATGGGCGCATTCAGCTCAAGGGAGATTTCCATGCGCTTCATGCCATCCGTTTTGCGTCTTGCCGCGTTGTCCGTGGGCGTTATGTTTGCCATCCCGGCGCTGGCCGGCGATGAGTCGCAACTGATCGAGTCGATCAACAGCTACCGCAGCCAACCGCAGCGTTGCGGCAGTCAGGCGTCGAATGAACTGCCACCGCTGGCGGCCGATCCACGGCTGAGATTACGCGCCACCGGTGCTGTCGATCTGCAACAAGCCATGGCCAGCGCCAGTTATCCGATGGTCAACGTGCAGGCGATCACGCTCAACGGCCCGCGTGATGCGGCGTCGGCGATGAAAGCGATTCAGGAAAGTTTCTGTCAGGTGGTGCTCGATCCGCAGTTCGTCGATGTCGGTGTCAGCCGTGATGACCGTGATTGGCGCATTGTGCTGGCGCGGCCGCTGCTGTCGGCCAAGCTTGGCGATGCGCAAAGTGAGGGGCAGAAGTTGCTCAGTGAACTCAACGTCGCCCGCAGCCAGGCGCGTCAGTGTGGTGGTCAGGCTTTTGCCGCTGCCGCACCGCTGGCCTGGAACGCGACACTGGGCACGATCGCCCAGGATCACAGCCGCGACATGGCCAACAACAATTACTTCGACCACAAGGACCGCGACGGCCGCACCCCGGGCGATCGCGCAGAACTCGCCGGCTACAGCGGTCAACTGGTCGGCGAAAACATCGCCGCCGGCCAAGACACCGTGCACAAAGTCGTCGAAGGCTGGCTCACCAGCCCTGGCCACTGCGCCAACCTGATGAACCCGCAATACCAGGAACTCGGCGCCGCCTACGCGACAGACCCGAAAAGCAGTGCCGGGATCTACTGGACCGCGATGTTCGGCGCCCAGTAAGCCCAATCGCAAAAACACCACAACACCTGTGGGAGCGAGCCTGCTCGCGAAGAGGCCATTACATTCAACATCAATGTTGTCTGACCCGACGCCATCGCGAGCAGGCGAAGGCCTACAGGGGGTAGTCAGTGACCTCAAGATCGGCGGCAATAAAAAACCGGAGCCAGGCTCCGGCTTTTTTGGGTCAATGGGTCCTCATCCCCGCCGCATACATCGCCAGTTTCAGCAGGCTCGCCACCACCGCCAGCGACACAACGCTGCCGAGCCAGATCAACAACAGCCAGCCCAGGCGCGTGTACCAGCGACTGCTTTTCACTTCACGCGAATCAATGGTAGCCATCGCCAATCCTCACTTTGCCGCGGAACACGTAGTAGCTCCAGAAGGTGTACATCAGGATCACCGGCAGGATGAACAGTGCGCCGATCAGCGCAAACAACTGGCTCGACGGCGGTGATGCGGCGGCCCAGATGCTCACCGACGGCGGGATGATGTTCGGCCAGATGCTCAGCGCCAGGCCGATGTAACCGAGCAACATCAACACCAGCGTAAACACGAATGGCCAGTGCGTATGCCGCTGACGCAACGTGCGCAGCAACCCGAACACCGCCAGCAATGCCAACACCACCAACCCGGCAAACACCTGCAGATGCCCGTGGGTCGACCAACGCGCCGCCAGCTCCGGATGCAGTTGCAGCGTCCACACGCCAATCACCAGCACCATCGCCATCAACAGCAAGGCCAGCGGCCGGGTGAACAGACGCATCCGCGACTCCAGCATGCCCTCGGTCTTGACCAGCAACCACGTGCTGCCAAGCAACGCATACGCAATCACCAGGCCCACGCCACACACCAACGGAAATGGCGCCAACCAGTCCAGACCGCCACCGGCAAACTGCCGATCGACCACCGGGATCCCGGACACATACGCGCCAATCACCACGCCTTGGGAGAACGTCGCCAGCAGCGAACCACCGATAAACGCCTTGTCCCACCAATGGCGTTTTTGCGGCGACGACTTGAAGCGAAACTCGAACGCCACGCCACGAAAAATCAACCCGCACAGCATAAGGATCAGCGGCAGGTACAGCGCTTCGAGAATCACCCCGTACGCCAGCGGAAACGCGCCATACAACGCCGCCCCGCCAAGCACCAGCCACGTCTCATTGCCGTCCCAGACAGGCGCGACTGTGTTCATCATGACGTCGCGTTCCTGCTCGTCCGGGATCAGCGGAAACAGGATCCCGAGACCCAGATCGAAACCGTCCATGATCACGTACATCATCACCCCGAAGGCGATGATCACTCCCCAGATCAACGAGAGATCGATACCTTGAATACCCATGACTCAATGCTCCTTCACAGGGGTGATAGCCGCCGAAATCGGTCGACGCGGCGTCTGCAATTCATCGCCCGCAGGCGGATGTTCGTGGTGCGGCTGCGGGCCTTTTTTCACCAGTTTCATCATGTAGCCGATGCCCACGCTGAACACGGTGAAATAGATCACCACGAACAGTGCCAGCGACGTGCTCATCTGCGCCACCGAGTGATGCGACGCGGCGTCGTGGGTGCGCAGCAAGCCGTACACCACCCACGGCTGACGCCCGACTTCCGTGGTGACCCAACCGGCCAGCAGCGCAATCAAGCCGCTCGGCCCCATCAGCAACACCAGACGCTGGAAGCCGCGATGCTGATAAAGCTTGCCGCCCCGGCGCAACGCCAGACCGAGCAAACCGACGAGGATCATCAACATCCCCAACCCGGCCATGACGCGGAAGCTCCAGAAGATCACGGTCGAATTCGGCCGGTCTTCTTTCGGGAAGCTCTTCAGCGCCGGGATCTGCTTATCGAGGCTGTGGGTAAGAATCAGGCTGCCGAGATAGGGAATCTCCAACGCATACTTGGTCTTCTCCGCCTGCATATCAGGGATGCCAAACAGCACCAGCGGCGTCGGCCCGTTGTCGGCGTTTTCCCAGTGACCTTCAATGGCGGCGATCTTCGCCGGTTGATGCTCCAGCGTGTTCAAGCCATGGGCGTCACCGACCACCGCTTGAATCGGCGCAATGATCAGCGCCATCCACAACGCCATGGAAAACATCTTGCGCACCGGCGCGGTGTTGTTGCCGCGCAACAAATGCCAGGCAGCCGACGCACCGACGAAGAACGACGTCGCCACAAACGCAGCAATCGCCATGTGCGCCAGACGGAACGGGAATGACGGGTTGAACACAATCGCCAGCCAGTCCAGCGGCATCACCCGACCGTCGACGATTTCAAAGCCCTGCGGCGTCTGCATCCAGCTATTGGACGCAAGAATCCAGAACGTCGAAATCAACGTGCCGATCGCGACCATCACCGTAGCGAAGAAGTGCAAGCCACGGCCGACGCGGTTCCAGCCGAACAGCATCACCCCGAGGAAACCGGCCTCAAGGAAGAACGCTGTCAGCACCTCATAGGTCAGCAACGGCCCGGTGATGCTCCCGGCGAAATCCGAGAAGCCGCTCCAATTGGTGCCGAACTGGTACGCCATGACCAGCCCCGAGACCACGCCCATGCCGAAGTTGACCGCGAAAATCTTCGACCAGAAATGGTAGAGATCGCGGTACGTGTCATTACGGGTTCTCAGCCACAGACCTTCGAGTACCGCAAGAAAACTCGCCAGGCCGATGGTGATCGCCGGGAAAATAATGTGGAACGAAACCGTAAACGCGAATTGAATGCGCGCCAGGTCCAGTGCCTCCAGAGTGAACATGATGATGTCCTCATCCAGGCTGAAAAGCGGCAGCACGAACCCGGGCCACCGCCAGGCGCGAACGCCTGCAGCCAGTCAAATTGCTATGATTTTTATGAGTGGCGGGTTACGCCACCGACGACGGGATCAGGTTGCTGACCTTCGCGGCTTCGAGGCGGATCGCGACGAACTTGGACGTCGGCGTGTAGGTCCGGTCGCCGTAGCTTTCCAGCGGTACCAAAGGGTTAGTCTCCGGGTAATACGCCGCTGCCTGCCCTGGCGGAATGTCGTAGGCAATCAGGGTAAAACCACTGACTCGACGTTCGCGTTCGTCATCCCACAGCGCCACCAGATCAACCTTCTGCCCCGGTTCAAAGCCCAGGCGCTGGATGTCCTGCTCGTTGGCGAAGATCACGTCGCGCATGCCGTAGACCCCGCGATAACGGTCATCGAGACCGTACAGCGTGGTGTTGTACTGATCGTGGGAGCGCATGGTTTGCAGAATCAAATGCGGCTTGACCGGCAAGTTGCGCACGCCTTCGCTGATCAAGTGCTCGGGCAACACGCACGGGGTGAACTGCGCCTTGCCGCTGGCGGTGTTCCAGACCCGATCCGAAGCGTCGTTACCGAGGTGAAAACCACCTGGAATCAGCAGTTTTTCGTTGAAGTTTTCAAAGCCCGGAATCACGTCGGCAATCAGGTTGCGGATGCGCCCGTAGTCGCCCACCACCCACTCCCAATCGATCGGATGCTTGCCCAGCGTCGCGGCGGCGATCCCGGCAATGATCGCCGGCTCGGATTTCAACTGCGCCGACTTCGGCTTCAACTGACCGAACGACAAATGCACCATTCTGAAGGTGTCTTCGACGGTCACGCCTTGCGGGCCTTCGGCCTGGATATCGATGTCGGTGCGCCCGAGGCACGGCAGTATCAGCGCATCGCGACCGGTGACCAAGTGGCTGCGGTTGAGCTTGGTCGCAATGTGCACGGTCAGGTCGAGTTTGCGCATCGCCGCGTGGGTGCGCGGGGTGTCCGGCGTGGCTTGGGCGAAGTTGCCGCCCAGACCGATGAACACCTTGGCGTCGCCACGTTCCATGGCGCCGATCGCCATCACCGTGTTGTGCCCGTGCATGCGCGGCACGTCGAAGTTGAAGCGTTTTTCCAACGCGTCCATCAAGTCTTTCGGCGCCAGTTCGTTGATGCCCATGGTGCGGTCGCCCTGCACGTTGCTGTGGCCACGAACCGGGGAAAGCCCGGCGCCCGGACGGCCGACGTTACCGCGCAGCAGTTGCAGGTTGATGACTTCCTGCAGGGTTGCCACGGAATGCACGTGCTGGGTCAGGCCCATGGCCCAGCACATGATCACGCTTTTGGCGCGGCCATACATGCGCGCGGCCAGTTCGATGTCATGCAACGGCACGCCGGACTGCTCGAGAATGTGCTCCCAGCTTGTTGCTTCGACTTCAGCCAGATAGCTATCGAGCCCTGTGGTGTGCTCGGCAATGAAGGCGTGATCGAACACCGGTTCGCCGCCAGTTGCCTGTGCTTCGCGCTCCCACTGCAACAGGAATTTGACCATGCCGCGAATCATCGCCATGTCGCCACCCAGTGCCGGGCGGAAGTAGGCGGTGTTGGTCGCTTCCCAGCCGTTGCTGAGCATTTCGATCGGGTTCTGCGGGTTCTGGAAACGCTCCAGGCCACGCTCTTTCAGCGGATTGATGCAGACCACTTGGGCGCCACGTTTCACCGCTTCACGCAGCGGTTCGAGCATGCGCGGGTGGTTGGTGCCGGGGTTCTGGCCGATCACAAAAATCGCGTCGGCGTGATGCAGGTCCTCGTAGACCACGGTGCCTTTACCGACGCCGAGGGTCTCGATCATGCTCACCGCACTGGCTTCGTGGCACATGTTCGAGCAGTCGGGGAAATTGTTGGTGCCGAATGCACGAACGAACAATTGATAGAGAAACGCGGCTTCGTTGCTCGCGCGGCCCGAGGTGTAGAACTCGGCTTCATGCGGCGATTTGAGGTTTTTCAGGTGATCAGCGATCAGCGCGAACGCATCTTCCCAACTGATTTCCACATAGCGGTCGACCCGCGCGTCGTAGCGCATCGGGTGGGTCAGACGACCCTGATATTCCAGCCAGTAGTCGCTCTGCTCGGCCAGGCTCGACACCGTGTACTTGTTGAAGAACGCTGGGTCGACCAAACGCCCGGTCGCTTCCCAGTTCACCGCTTTCGCGCCGTTTTCGCAGAACTTCAACATGCTCGCGCCGGGCGCCTCGCCCCAGGCGCAACCCGGGCAGTCGAAGCCGCCGTTCTGGTTGGTCTTGAGCATGGCGCGGATGTTTTTCAGGGCGTTTTCACTGCCCAGCCAGCTCTTGGTCAGGCTGATAACAGCGCCCCAACCGGCAGCGGCGCCTTTGTAGGGTTTGTAACGGTCGACTTGTGACATGGGACTCTCCATGACGATGCACACAGGGATGAACCTGATTCGGTTAAACAGCGACGGCCGACTTTCAAGATTGAAAAGGGGTCGTTGGGTTTGCCGGGGCAAGGATATGAACCGTTACAAAACATTGTCTAATCGCTATTAATGACCGTCTTATCGAAAGCATCTATCACGGTCAAAAACCCTTTATTTACGGGACTTTGTGAAACTAACGAGACAACTTTCGGCGAAAAATAATTCATCATCGACGGCATCAATCAGCTGTTCATTAACAGTGATTGGACGGCACTTAAAGTTAGCCATAACCTGCGCTGACCAAACTCCTTCAACCGG
Source organism: Pseudomonas sp. CH61 (assembly GCF_059429415.1). NCBI lineage: Bacteria > Pseudomonadati > Pseudomonadota > Gammaproteobacteria > Pseudomonadales > Pseudomonadaceae > Pseudomonas > Pseudomonas sp. CH61. The sequence goes on from NZ_CM182098.1 coordinate 3,100,531, forward strand.
GGTTTTCATTCCTGCGAGGCTGTCATGTCAGAGCGTGTCTTGATCGATGGTTACAACCGCCGCGTCGACTATCTGCGCATGTCGGTGACCGACCGCTGCGACTTCCGCTGCGTCTATTGCATGGCAGAAGACATGCAGTTTCTGCCACGCCAACAAGTCCTGACGCTGGAGGAAATCTATCAACTGGCGCAGAGCTTTGTGGCGCTCGGCACGCGCAAGATTCGCCTCACCGGTGGCGAGCCGCTGATCCGTCCGGGCGTGGTCAGGTTGTGCGAGCAGATCGCCACCCTGCCCGGCCTGCGCGAGCTGTGCATGACCACCAACGGTTCACAACTGGGCAAACTCGCGGCGCCGCTGTTCGACGCCGGGGTCAAACGCCTGAATATCAGCCTCGACAGCCTTGATCCGCAGCGCTTCAAACAAATGACCCGCACCGGCGATCTGACGCAAGTGATCAAAGGCATCGATGCTGCGCGCAAGGCCGGTTTTACCCGCACTAAACTCAATGTTGTGGTGATGCAGGGCCGTAACGATGAGGAGATCAACGATCTGGTCAGCTTCGCCATTGATCGTCAGCTCGACGTCTCTTTCATCGAAGAGATGCCGCTGGGGATCATCAGTGAACACAGCCGCGCCGAGTCGTTTTTCTCCAGCGCCCAGGCGCGGGAAAAGATTGCCGAACGCTACACCCTGATCGACTCGGCCGAATCGACCCAAGGCCCGTCACGCTACTGGCGGCTGGCCGAGGCGCCGGAGATTCGTTTGGGCTTTATCTCACCACACAGCCACAACTTTTGCGGCACCTGCAACCGCGTTCGCCTCACCGTCGAAGGGCGCCTGCTACTGTGTCTGGGTAACGAGCATTCGGTGGATCTGAAAGCGGTGCTGCGCGCCCACCCGGGGCAACCGCAGCGGCTGGAGAAAGCTATCGTCGAGGCGATGAAACTCAAGCCGTATCGACATAATTTCGAAGTGAACGATGATGTTCAGGTCGTGCGCTTCATGAACATGACCGGCGGCTGATCCCGCCAGTTTCATCGGTTATCGGAACCGCACAGCATGATCATCAGACCCAAGGTCAACCAGTTCGCCATTCTCTTCACCCTCAAGGGTTCGATCGCCAAGCGCATCGCCCTGCGCACGTTGATGGTCACCCTGCTGGCTTCGGCCATCGTGCTGGTGGAAATCCTCCATCCAAGCAACTTCACCAAGGTCAACGCCACGCCGTTTACCTTGCTCGGTTTGTCGCTGTCGATCTTCATGAATTTTCGCAACAACGCTTGCTATGACCGTTGGTATGAAGCGCGCAAGGCCTGGGGCGAAGTGATCGTGCACATTCGCTCGGTGATTCGCGAAACTCATGTGATTCGTGAGTCCGCCGAGCGTAAACCGTTGCTGCTCAATCTTTGTGGTTTTGCTCATGCGTTGAACGCGCGGTTGCGTAAAGAAAGCGAAGCGGACGCCAGTAGCCAATGGATCATGCCGAAACCCGATCCGCAGACACCGGATTACAGCGGCCGCATTTTGCAGACGGTTGGCCAGCAGTGTTCCGATCTGCACCAGAACGGTGAGTTGACTGAGTGGCGCTACATGTTGCTGGCCAATCACCTGACCAGCCTGACCCAGGCGCAAGCCGTGTGCGAACGGATCAAAACCACGCCGCTGCCGTTTCCTTACACGCTGTTGCTGCACCGAACGATTTATCTGTTCTGCATCCTGCTGCCGTTTGCCATGGCCGAACCGCTGGGCTGGCTGACACCGCTGTTCACGGCGATTGTCAGCTACACATTTTTTGGTCTGGATGCGATTGCCGATGAACTGGAAGACCCGTTCGGCCGCGACGAAAACGACCTGCCCACCGATGCACTGGTGCGCACCATCGAACGCGATATCCTCGCCGAGCTTGGCGCCGACGTACCGCCGGCGCTGAAGCCGGTGGACTATGTGCTGAGCTGATCCGTACCTCTCCAGACACCCCAAAACCCTGTGGGAGCGAGCCTGCTCGCGAAGGGGCCCTCTCAGTCACTATCGATGTTGACTGACACTCCGCTTGCGCGAGCAAGCTCGCTCCCACAGTTTTGATTTGTGTTGTCGGTTTAGAAGAGTTCGTTGAAGGGGATGAAGCGCAATGGGTCGCCGAGGTTGTGCGTGCTGTTCTCGGGGATTTCCACCAGGCCATCGGCCCAGGTCGCGCCGAGCAAGACGCCGGAGCTTTGATTCGGATAGAGCACCGCTCGCCCCGCCTCCAGCTTCACCCGCAGGTATTCACGGCGACTGCCAGGCTTGTGCCAATCGAAACCTGCATTGACCGTGAAACTCAATGGCGTGACATCTTCCACACCTTGAACGCGCAGCAGATACGGTCGCGCCAATAACCCGAACGTCACCAGCGCCGACGTCGGATTGCCCGGCAAACCAATCATCGGCACCGTACCGAAATGGCCCACAGTCAGTGGTTTACCAGGCTTGATCGCGAGTTTCCACAACAACGGTTTGCCGTTGTCGCGCAGCACCTGCCCGAGGCAATCAGCATCACCGGCAGATACGCCACCGGTGGTCAGAATCAGGTCGGTCGCTACTTGCAGTTGTTCAAGCTTGAGCCGCGTCTGCGCCGGGCGATCCGGGAGGATGCCGGCGTCGATCACCTCGCAGCCCAGCTCTCGCAACCAGTGGCCGAGCAATACGCGGTTGCTGTTGTAGATGCTGCCGGGGCGCAACGGCTGACCCGGTTCGACCAGTTCATCACCGGTCGACAGCAGCGCCACACGCGGGCGACGCACCACGTGCAGGTGCGCCAGCCCTTGCCCGGCGGCGACTGCCAGTTCGAACGGTCCAAGGCGCTTGCCGGCCCGCAGCAGGATGTCGCCGACGCGATTTTCCTGACCTTGCGCGCGGATGTTCAGCCCCGCTTTCAGCGGCTGCAAGAAACGCACGCGGCCGTCCTCCAGCACTTCGACGTTCTCCTGCATCTCGACGCAGGTGGCGCCGGGCGGCAGCGGTGCGCCGGTAAAGATCCGTGCGCAGGTGCCGGGCAGCAACGTGTCCGGCGCCAGCCCGGCGTAAACCTTTTGCGAGACCTGCAGCGGCTGTCGGTGCAGATCGGCGAGGTTGAGCGCGTAGCCATCCATGGCGCTGTTCGGCCACGGCGGCAAGTCGAGTGTCGCCACCAGATCACTGGCCAGCACCCGCCCACGCGCATCGTCGAGCGCCAGCAGTTCGCTGTTAGCCAGACGTTGCTCATTGGCCATGCCGAGCAATTGGTCGAGAGCGTCTTCGACCGGCATCAGCGGTGCTTTGCTCATCCGCGTGACCCGCAGGCTTGCACGGCTTTCAGGTGCGGGACGAAGTTGCACGGGCGATGACGGTTATCCAATTGTTCGGCAAGAATGCCTTCCCACGCGGTGCGGCAAGCGCCGGTCGAGCCCGGCAGGCAGCACACCAGCGTGCCGTTCGACAACCCGGCCAGCGCGCGACTTTGCACGGTGGACGTACCGATATCCAGAATCGAAATCGCCCGGAACAGTTCGCCAAAACCATCGATCTGTTTGTCGAACAGGCAGGCCACCGCTTCCGGTGTACTGTCACGACCGGTGAACCCGGTGCCGCCGGTGATCAGCACTACCTGAATGCCTTCGTCAGCAATCCAGTGAGCGACCTGCGCACGGATCTTGTACAGATCGTCCTTGAGCAGGTTGCGCTCGCTCAAGGTGTGACCGGCCTCCAGCAAGCGACTGACCAGTAATTGGCCGGAGGTATCGCTGGCGTAATCGCGGGTATCGCTGACCGTCAGCACGGCAATATTCAGGGGGACAAACAGGGCATCCGCTTTGGCGCTCATAGCACTCTCCGGCAGTAATTAATCAGATTGCCGAGCAGCCTAAGTGCCACTTATGAGTACTGTCTAATCACTCTGGCCAACCACATTATCGACCGGCTCTATCGGTGCCTTTCACGTTGTTCAAGGCCAGGAAAACCGGGCCTGATAGAGCTGATCGATAGTCCCTTAAACACTTCCGATTGGACGAACAACCGTTCAGATGAGATCGTCGCACCCTGCGCTTCTCGTGCGTCTCGCGCATCCGCGTCAATACTCAATCAAAAAATCTCCATCGAGCAGGTGCCATCGTGGACATCAAACAACTCAAGTTCCTGATCGCACTGGACGAAACCCGCCACTTCGGCCAGGCCGCCGCACGCTGCCACATCACCCAGCCGACGCTGTCGATGCGCCTGCGCAATCTGGAAGACGAACTGGACCTGGTGCTGGTCAACCGTGGCCAGCGCTTTGAAGGTTTCACCCAGGCTGGCGAGCGTGTGCTGGCCTGGGCGCGCACCTTGCTCGCAGCGCACGACGGTTTGTTTGCCGAAGCGGCGGCGTGTCGCGGGCAGCTGGTGGGTAGTTTGCGTCTGGGTCTGGTGCCGCTGAGCAGCTTCAATCCGGTCAATTACATTCAGGGTTTGTCGGGGACGTATCCGGAGTTGAAGTTCAGCCTGTCGTCGCTCAGTTCCGACGAGATCATCGCCGGGCTGAGCAACAATCAGCTCGATCTGGGCGTGTGCTACCTCGACCACGTCAACCCGAACTATTTCGAGTTTTTCGAGATTGGTGAAACGCGCGTAGGGCTGCTCTATGACAACCGGCATTTCCATTTCGAAGGCTCGGAAATGAGCTGGGAAGACGCCGCCGAATTGCCGCTAGGGATGATCACCGCCGGCATGCATTATCGTAAATCCATCGATTTGAGCTTCCGCAGCCGAGGGCTCAGCCCGCAGCCGATCATGGAAAGCGATTCAACGTATCAGCTGTTGCAGGCGATTCACCAAGGCTTCTGCTGCGCGATCATGCCGCTGGACAGTGGCCTGGAAGAGCCGATCGAACACCTGTCGTTCATGCAGTTGCCGGATGCCAGCGTGCTCGCGCCATTGGGGCTGGTGATGCGCAAGACCGAACCGCGTTCGGCGATTGCCGAGAAGTGTTTTGCCGAGGCGCGGAGGTTGTTTGGGGTTGAGGTTTCTGCCGAGTAATTGATGTTGAATGTCAGGCGGCCTTCGCGAGCAGGCTCGCTCCCACAGTTGAAATGCATTCCCCTGTGGGAGCGAGCCTGCTCGCGAAGAGGCCCGAACAGTCAATACGAATCCTGGTTGATCGACCAAAGCAATCACCACATCAGAACAAGCGATTGGACGCATTTTTGACGCCCCCGTAGCCTGAACACTCTTCAGCGCCTCGGGACTTTCAAGATGCTCTGCCAAGTCGAAACCATCACAGAATCCACCAGCGAACCCAACGCCCCAGCACCTCAACCAGCGCAGGTGGCGTTTCGCGAATACCTGCCGAAAGCCCCCATCTCCCACGCCGCGCTGGCCTCGGAAATCGCTCTCGCCATTAGCTACAACGGCCTGAGCCAGGCAGTGATGATGGTCTCGCCCGGCAACCTCGAAGACTTCATCCGTGGCTTCAGCCTGAGCAACGCGATCATCGACAGCGTCAACGAGATCTACGATATCCGCCTCACGCATTTCGATCAGGCCTGTCAGGCCGACGTGCAGATTTCCAGCCGGGCGTTCTGGGCCTTGAAGGATCATCGTCGGCAAATGACCGGCACCAGCGGCTGCGGTATCTGCGGCGTTGAAGCGCTGGAGCAGGCGTTGCCGCAACTGCAGATCCTGCAACCTTCACCGCTGCCGCCAGCCGAGCATTTCGACGGCATCCGCCAACGCATCGAAGCCGCTCAACAACTGGCGCGCAGCAGCGGTGCTCTGCACGCGGCGCTGTACTTCGACGTCGACGGTGAAGCGCTGCTGTGCCGCGAAGACATCGGCCGCCACAACGCCCTCGACAAGCTGATCGGCGCGATGCAGATCGACGCCATTGATGCCGCTGAAGGCTTTGTGGTGGTCACTAGCCGTTGCAGCCTCGAACTGATCCACAAAGCCGTGCGCGCTCGCCTTGGCACCCTCGTCAGCTTGTCAGCGCCTACCGCACTGACCGTGGGTTGGGCGCTCAGGCATCGACTCAATCTGATCCACGTGCCACATCGCAACGCCCCACGAATTTACAGCCCGATCCAGGAGATTTCCGCATGAGCCACACCCTCACCCACCTCGACGATCAGGGCCGCGCCAACATGGTCGACGTCAGCGACAAAGCCGCGACCCGCCGCGAAGCCAGCGCGCAAGCCTGGGTGCAGATGCGTCCGCAAACCCTGCAGATGATTCAGGCCAACGGTCATCCGAAAGGTGATGTCTTCGCCGTGGCGCGGATCGCCGGGATTCAGGCAGCCAAACGCACCCATGAGCTGATCCCGCTGTGCCATGCGCTGTTGCTCAGTTCGATTCACGTCGAACTCAAGGCCTGCGAACCGGATCGCGTGCAGATCACCAGCACTTGCCGGCTCACCGGCCAGACCGGCGTCGAACTCGAAGCATTGACCGCCGCCAGCGTTGCCGCGCTGACCATTTACGACATGTGCAAAGCGGTGGATCGGGCGATGGTGATCGGCGATATCCGCCTGCTCAGCAAACAGGGCGGCCGCTCCGGGCACTTTCAATGGGAGGACGCGCAATGATCCTGATCAACTACTTCGCCAGCTACCGTGACCGGTTGAATCTGGGCGGTGAAAAAATTCCGCTGACTGATGCATTGGCCAGCGTTGAGGATGTGCGGCAAATGCTGATGCAACGCGGGGAGCTGTGGCGCGAAGTGCTCGGCGCCGGCAACCTGATGTGCGCGGTGAATCAGGAGTTGTGTCAGCCGAATCAGGTGATTGAGGATTTCGATGAAATCGCGTTTTTCCCGCCAGTGACCGGGGGTTGATGATGACGATTCGAGTCCAGCACAAAAGCTTTGATGTCGGCCAGTTGACCGCCGATCTGCATGCGCGCAATCCACGGGTGGGCGCGGTGGTGAATTTTATTGGTTATGTGCGTGATCTGAATATTGGTCAGAGCGTGAGTGAACTGTTTCTTGAGCACTATCCGGGTATGACCGAAAAGGCCCTTGAGCAGATCGCCGCAGAAGCCCGTGAGCGCTGGCCGCTTTTGGGGGTGGAGATTGTGCATCGGGTCGGTGCGTTGTCGGTGAGTGAGCCGATCGTGTTTGTCGGGGTCAGTAGCAAACACCGGCATATGGCGTTCGAGGCCTGTGCGTTCATCATGGACGTGCTCAAGACCCGCGCGCCGTTCTGGAAGCGTGAGAGTACGCCTGAGGGTTCTCACTGGGTCGAGGGCCGTGACAGCGATCGGGATGCGGCGTTGCGCTGGAGTCTGGCGCATGCCTGAAAAGCAAAAGCCCCTCACCCTAGCCCTCTCCCGGAGGGAGAGGGGACTGATTGGGGGATATTGCAGAAGTACGCCGACCTGAAGCGGTTGTGGTGAATCCATAATCGATGGGATCTTCAGGATCATGGATAACGCCAGACACCGCGGTCGGCCCCCTCTCCCTCTGGGAGAGGGCTGGGGTGAGGGTTGAAAGTCTGATTAGATAGCCACTCCGCCAGGACCCAACTCCGGAGTCTCGCTTGAGCACAGCGCCGAACAACCTGCCCCGCCCCGATCCCGTCACCCTGCGCCAGGCCTGGCGCTTCTGGCTGAAACTCGGCTGCATCGGTTTCGGCGGGCCGGCCGGGCAGATTGCGATCATGCATCAGGAGCTGGTCGAGCGCCGGCGCTGGATTTCCGAAAAACGTTTCCTGCACGCACTCAACTACTGCATGTTGCTGCCCGGCCCCGAGGCGCAGCAATTGGCGACGTACATCGGCTGGCTGCTGCATCGCACTTGGGGCGGTGTCATCGCCGGTGCGCTGTTTGTGCTGCCGTCGTTGTTCATTCTGATTGCCTTGTCCTGGCTGTACATTGCCTTCGGTGACGTGCCGGCAGTGGCCGGGGTTTTTCACGGGATAAAACCGGCGATCACCGCGATTGTGTTACACGCCGCGCATCGCATCGGCGCGCGTGCATTGAAGAATGCCTGGCTGTGGGCGATTGCCGGGGCGTCGTTCGTGGCGATTTTCGCCTTCAACCTGCCCTTCCCCTTGATCGTCCTCGGGGCCGCGCTGATCGGCTATCTGGGCGGGCGATTCGCCCCTCAGCAGTTCAACAACGCGGGTGCGCGCAACAGCGAGAAATCCTTCGGCGCGGCGTTGATCGACGACGATACGCCGGCGCCCGAACATGCCCGTTTCAGCCTGCCGAAGCTGCTGCGCCTGGGGTTGATCGGCGCAGTGCTCTGGTGTTTTCCGATGGCGCTATTGACAGCATTGTTCGGCTGGGACGGCACCTTCACGCAAATGGCCTGGTTCTTCACCAAAGCCGCGCTGCTTACCTTTGGTGGCGCCTACGCGGTGCTGCCTTATGTCTATCAGGGCGCCGTCGGGCATTACGGCTGGTTGACGCCGACGCAGATGATCGACGGCCTCGCCCTCGGTGAAACCACCCCCGGCCCGCTGATCATGGTGGTGGCGTTCGTCGGTTTCGTCGGCGCCTACGTGCAACCGGCGTTCGGCCCCGAACATGCCTTTGCCGCCGGGGCGCTGGCGGCAACGTTGGTGACCTGGTTCACCTTCCTGCCCTCGTTTCTGTTCATCCTCGCCGGTGGGCCGTTGGTGGAATCGACGCACAACGAACTGAAGTTCACCGCACCGCTGACGGCGATCACCGCTGCTGTGGTCGGGGTGATCCTGAACCTGGCGTGTTTTTTCGCTTATCACGTGTTCTGGCCGAACGGTTTCTCCGGGGCGCTGGATCTGTTTTCGCTGACGCTGGCGGTTGCGGCGGCGTTGGCGCTGTTCGTTTTCAAACGCGGCGTGATCAGTGTGTTGATCGTTTGCGCCCTCGCCGGGCTGGGCTTTCACCTGATGCGCTGAACTTTGGCCTGTGAATCTCCCGTTTACACGCCCGCGAATTCCCCCTTACTATCCGGGCACACCGGTCGGCGGGTCAGCCCGCCACCGACGTTTTCCGCCAACGGAAACACGCGTTATGAGTACGTCACCACAACAAGCAGAATCGTTGAACGTCTCTACCCTGCGCGCCCTCTCTCACAGGGGCGGCGTATGAATCGTATCGTCAATCTCCCCATGGCCCTGCGCCGTTCCAAGCTGCGTCACTCCGCACGCCCGCCGGATATCGCCCGGTCTGTCTGATCGCGTCCGTTAAAGAACCGCGACAGCCCCCTGCTTCTTGATATTCCTGCCAGGACAGCCACGCCTATTGCTGCGTCGTGTCCGGCCCGAATCTGCGCGCCTGTGCGGCGCCATCGTGAGTGATCGTTATGAAATTTGCAGCCCTTGAAGACGCACGCCTGTTCCTTGACCAGAACCCCGATATCGACATGATCGAGTTGTTCATTCTCGACGCCAACGGCGTTCCACGCGGCAAGCTGTTGCACCGCGAAGAACTGCTCGCTGTGTACGAAAGCGGCCGGCCGCTACCGAGCACTATTCTCGGTCTGACCGTGCAGGGGGAGGACGTCGAAAACTCCGGTCTGGTCTGGGATGTCGGCGATATCGACTGCCGCGCCTACCCGCTGGAAGGCAGTCTGGTACGCCTGCCGTGGCGGCAGATTCCGACCGCCGCCGTGCAGGTGAGCATGCACCCGACCGAGGGCATGCCCGCCAGCATCGCCGACCCTCGCCATTTGCTGATCAAGGTCATCGACGGCCTCAAGGCTGAGGGCTATCACCCGGTGATGGCGTGTGAGTTGGAGTTCTATTTGCTCGACGCCAAACGCGATCACAACGGCCGCCCGCAACCGGCACTGGACGCGGACGGTGGTCGACCGCGACACACTCAGGTGTACGGTTTGCGTGAACTGGAGCAGATCGAACCATTCCTCGCCGACCTCTACAGCGCCTGCAAACTGCACGGCATTCCGGCGCGCACGGCGATCTCCGAGTACGCGCCGGGCCAGGTGGAAATCACCCTCGAACATGGCGACGCGCTGGAGGCGATGGATCAGGCGGTGCGCTACAAACGTCTGGTCAAAGCCATCGCCCACAAGCACGGCATGCAAGCGACCTTCATGGCCAAGCCGTTCGATGATCTGGCCGGCACCGGCATGCACATGCACGTCAGTCTGGCCGATGGCGAGGGACGTAACCTCTTTGCCTCGGAAGACCCGGCCGGCACGCCGCTGCTGCGCACGGCGATTGGCGGCATGCTCGCCTCCTTGCTCGATTCATTGCTGCTGTTCTGTCCGAACGCCAACTCGTACCGGCGCTTTCAGGCCAACAGTTACGCGCCGCTGGCGCCGACCTGGGGCGTCGACAACCGCACCGTCAGCCTGCGCGTTCCGGGCGGCCCGGCCAACACTCGACACATCGAACACCGTATCTGCGGCGCCGACGCCAACCCGTATCTGGCCGCAGCAGCGATCCTTGCCGGGATTCATCGTGGCATTCGTGAAGACCTTGATCCGGGCGCACCGGTCGAAGGCAATGGCTATGCGCAGGCGAAGGAATTGTTGCCGACCGATTGGTTGACCTCGCTGCAGGCGCTGGAGAATTCGGTGTGGGCGCGGGATGCCTTGGGGCAGGAATTTCTCGGGGTGTATCTGGCGGTGAAACGTGCCGAGTATCGGCAGTTCATGGCCGAGGTGGGTGAGCAGGATTGGCGGTGGTATCTCACCGAGGCCTGAAGACTCACCCCTACCCCCTGTAGGAGTGAGCCTGCTCGCGATGAGGCCATGTCAGTCAAACCATCTGTGAATGACACACCGCTATCGCGAGCAGGCTCACTCCTACAAGGGACCGCGTACAACCTAAGAATTCGTGTGGAAACTAAAATGACCGAACGCTGCAATTCCTACTACACCGCCACCCTTAACCAAGACACCGACTACCCGACCCTGCAAGGCCGGCACACTGTCGACGTGGTGATCATCGGCGGCGGTTTCACCGGCGTCGCCACTGCCGTCGAACTGGCTGAAAAAGGCCTGAAAGTCGCCATCGTCGAAAGCCACAAGATTGGCTGGGGCGCCACCGGCCGCAATGGCGGCCAAGTCACCGGCAGCCTTTCCGGCGACGGCGCAATGCGCAAACAGATGCGTCCGAAACTCGGCGACGAGGTCGATGATTTCATCTGGCACCTGCGCTGGCGCGGACACGAAATCATCCAGCAACGCGTCGAGAAATACGCCATTCAATGCGACCTCAAACACGGCCACTTACACGCCGCGTACAAACCCAGCCACATGACTGACTTGCGCAAGGATTACGAAGAAGCCGTGCGCCGTGGACTGGGCAATGAGGTCAGCCTGCTCGACCGCAGCCAAGTGCGTGACCTGCTGCAAAGCGACCTCTACCACGGCGCAATCAAGAATACGCGCAACATGCATCTGCACCCGCTCAACCTGTGCATCGGTGAAGCGCGGGCGGCGGAAAGTCTGGGGGCGCTGATTTTCGAAAACAGCGAAGTGCTGGAGATTATTCACGGCGCTACACCCGGTGTGCGCACGGCTCACGGCCAGATCGATGCCAAGCAGGTGATGCTCGCCGGCGACGTCTATCACAAACTCGAACCGGGGCAGCTCAAGGGCAAGATTTTTCCGGCCATGGGCGGCATTGTCACCACCGCGCCGCTCGGCGATCTGGCCAAGCAGATCAACCCGGAAGATCTGGCCGTCTACGACTGCCGCTTTGTTCTCGACTACTACCGCCTCACTGCCGACGGCCGCCTGTTGTTTGGTGGCGGCGCCAATTACAGCGGCAAGGATTCACGGGACATCGCCGCCGAACTGCGCCCGTGCATCGAGCAGACCTTCCCGGCGCTCAAAGGCGTGCAGATCGATTACCAGTGGAGCTGCGCGATGGGCATCGTCATCAACCGCATCCCGCAACTGGGCAAGCTCTCGGACAACGTCTGGTATTGCCAGGGCTACTCGGGGCACGGCATCGCAACGACGCACATCATGGGCGAAATCATGAGCCGGGCGATCACCGGGCAAATGGAGCAGTTCGATACGTTTGCCGCGTGTCAGCACATTCGTGTGCCGATGGGGGATTTGCTCGGCAATCCGTTACTGGCTGCCGGGATGTGGTACTACCAGATGCTCGAAAAGTTGCGGTGATTGCATTGGCCCTATCGCGAGCAGGCTCACTCCTACATTTTGGAATGCGATCCCTGTAGGAGTGAGCCTGCTCGCGATGAGGCCATCAGCCCCACCACAAAACCTCAATCCGGCAACTGCTCGACCACAATCCCCAACCGCCGATAATCCTCGACACTCCCCGACGCCACATGCCGTTCGGTAATCAGCGTATGCAGGCGCGTACACGGCGCCACCACAAACGGCTCCACCGCTCCCAACTTGTCCGCCGAAGTCACCGCAATCACCCGCGCGGCGCCATCGAGCATCGCCTGCTTCACCGGCACCTCGTCGAAATGCAGCGAGGTAATCCCCACTTCCGGATGAATCGCACACACCCCGGTAATCGCCAGATCCGCCCTGATCCCGGCCAGCAGCCGCAGCGCCTCATGCCCGCCCGCCGCCATCGTTCGCGGGTTCAACTGGCCGCCGGCGAGAATCACTTTCACACCCTTGAATTCGGACAAGGCAATCGCCGTCATCGGTGAAGCGGTCACCGCCGTGATGCTGATATCTGCACGCAACGAGCGCGCGACCTGCAACGTAGTTGAGCCGGAATCGAACAGCACAATCTGCCCGTCATCAATCTCCTGCGCCGCCCGTTGCGCCAGGCGAATTTTCACCTCATCCGTCTCGTCCAGCCGCGTGAAGTAATCCTTGCCGGAGTCCTTCGGACGCGGCAACGCCCCGCCGTGCACGCGTTGCACCAACCCGGCAGCGTCCAGTTCGGCGAGGTCGCGGCGGATGGTGTCTTCGGAGACTGCGAAGTGCTGGCTCAACTCGGACGCCATGACCTTACCGTCACGTTCGAGGAGCAAAAGAATTTTCTGTCGACGCAGGGACGGCAGTTCTGCCGCTGAGTGATCGCGCATGGTCGTGCCTGTTTATGCTTGTAGTTGCAGGTTTCGCGAGAGTAGCGAAAGCCTTGAACAAACACAAACCGGCGGGGTATCAATGGTTTCGATCATTGGAATCGACAAGGCGAATTTTTTCTTTGCTTTCAACCTGTTCAGAATGGCCGCACTTCTAAAAGGCTCAGGATGAACAGCTCATGAATCTCAATTTTGCGTTCGCGTGCATGATCGTCGTGTCGTTCGCGATTGCCCTCGGCCACGCCTGACAGCGCCTCAGACCGACGCCAATAAATGCTCGCGCAGCCATTTGTGCGCCGGATCACGATGCGAACGTTCACCCCAGAACATCGCCATCTCGTAACCGGGCACTTCCAGCGGTGCGTCGACCACTTGCAAGGCCGGGTTGCCGCGCACCAGGCGTGACGGCAGCATCGCCACCAGATCGGTGCCGGCCAGCACCGACATCGCCATCAGAAAGTGCGGCACCGACAACACCACTTTGCGCATCAGCCCGACATCGGCCAACGCCCGATCGGTCACCCCGAAAAAGCCCCCACCCTCGCGCGACACCATCACGTGTTCCAGCGCGCAGAACTGTTCGCGGCTCGGCGCATGCATCAAACCTGGATGCCCGACTCGTCCCGCCAGCACGTAACGCTCGGTGAACAGCGGTCGCCGATGCAGCTCCGGCGGCGCATCTTCGCTGATGTGCAGCGCCAGATCGAACACACCCTGCTCGGCCTGTTTGACCAGATGCGCCGGTGTCAGATCGATCACCGCCAGACGCGTGCCCGGCGCCTGTTCGCGCAAACTGCTCAGCGCCGGCAACACCACCGTCGACTCGCCGTAATCGGTCGCGGCGATTTTCCAGGTGTGCGTCGCCAGCGCCGGGTCGAACGCACTGGCCGGCGCCACTGCCCTTTCCAACGCCTCCAACGCTTCGCGCAATGGCTCACGCAACTCATCGGCGCGTGCCGTCGGGCGCATGCCGCGCGGCCCGGGCAACAGCAACGGATCACCAAAGATGTCGCGCAACTTGGCCAAATGCACACTCACCGACGGCTGCGACAGGTTCAGGCGCTGCGCCGCACGGGTGACGTTGTGCTCCGACAGCAACACATCCAGCGTCAACAGCAGATTGATATCCAGCCGTCTCAAATTATTCATGGCTATACCAGACATATCAGACATTCATTTCCAATATACCGGTTGAACGCCGATCCTGCAGTCACTCAGCTAACGGAGCTTCAACATGAAAGTCTTACTCGTCTACGCACACCCGGAACCGACGTCCCTCAATGGCTCGCTGCGCGACTTCAGCGTCCAGCGCCTGCAAGCCGCCGGCCACACTGTGCAAGTCTCCGACCTCTACGCGATGAACTGGAAAGCCATCCTCGACGCCGACGACGCCCCCGAGCGCGATGCGACGAAACCGTTCCATGCCTCGCTCGACTCGAAAGTCGCTTACGCCGAAGGCACCCAGGCTGCCGACATCGCCCGCGAACAGGAAAAACTGTTGTGGGCCGATGCGTTGATTCTGCAGTTCCCACTCTGGTGGTTCACCATGCCGGCGATTCTCAAAGGTTGGGTTGATCGGGTGTACGCCTACGGTTTTGCCTACGGCGTCGGCGAACACTCCGACAGCCGTTGGGGCGAGCGTTATGGCGAAGGGAAAATGAAAGGCAAACGGGCGATGTTGATGGTCACCACTGGTGGCTGGGAATCGCACTACGCACCGCGCGGGATTAACGGGCCGATGGATGATTTGCTGTTTCCGATCCAGCACGGGATTTTGTATTACCCCGGTTTTGAAGTGGTGCCACCGTTTGTGGTGTATCGGACCAGTCGGATGGATGCGGCGCGGTATGCCGAGACTAGCGAGGAGCTGGGGCGGCGGCTGGATGAGTTGTGGAGTGCGCGGACGATCGGGTTTCGGCAGCAGAATGGGTGGGACTATGAGATTCCGGCACTTACCTTGAAGGAAGGCATTGCACCAGGTCTTGAAGGATTTGCAGTGCACGTTCGCTAGCTACTGCACTAAACGACGCAAGAAGACCTGATCCCTTTGACGGCAGAGCGGCCTGTGCGAAACGACAGGGACCGAGAAAGTCCGGGTACAACAATAATGGCACAATAGTGGCGTTTTGGTTTAGCCTTACGGACTTGATGCCGCGTTGGCGTCGACAATGGAAAAGGATAGACAAGGATGTACGTATACAAAATGGTTCAAGTACCGCCGAACATTGAGGTTCGCGCCAAGGAACATCGCGGTAACGAAGCCGCTGCTTACCTACAGAACGTCGTAAACTCCCAAGCAGAGGATGGATGGGAATTTTATCGAATCGATACCATTGGTGTTTCCGTCAAGCCAGGTTGCTTTGACGCGTTGCTTGGCAAGAAAAACGTTCTGACCCACTACTACGTGATTTCCCTGCGTAAGCCAGCGTGACTATATCAATCGCCATCTCGTTAATCCGCTGCTATCAGAAGTTAGCTCCTGAAAGACTACGATCGGCCTGCAGATTCGAGCCTAGCTGTTCTAACTATTCGATTTTAGCCTTACATAAATATGGCTTTTTCATGGGAGTAGTTTTTACTGTGCGGAGAATCTGTAGGTGTCGGCATCCTAACTCCGGAACCGACTTTCCATAATGTTCCTTCGGCATGGCAAACACCTAAATTCACTAGAATTCAACATCGCACACCAAAAATCAAAAAGGGCTAACATGCAACTAAGCTGGATGTACAACTGGGTTAAGTCGCCAAAAAAAACGACTGCAACATTGCTAACCTTGTTCGTTATAATGACCGTGACAGCATTAGCCTTAAAATCTCAAATTCTTGTGTTTTCGACAATAGCAGTCGGATGCACACTCCCCACCTTATTAATTATTGTCTGGCTTTCGTCCTCTAATGGTTTTAAAGCCATGAAAGATGCCCCTTGGCTAGCGGTAGTGGCGGCTGCAATTGTATTCATCTATACCTTATTCGCTTCCACATGGGCAAGTAGCCAAATAAATGAAATATTTAAAGTTAACCCCGACTTTTTCCCTACAACCTCAGCCGCACTCACTTTCATCCATCTTCAAGCAACAATCATCTCTGAAGTCGTGGTTAACCCGATACTCGCATTTGCGATGATTTTTATTCCAACTATTTTCATTTTCACCCTAGTCTTCTGGCCAAAAAATAGCTTAAAAATAATACTTTTACTTTTTGTCTCATTGGTTTTTTCGGGGGCCTTTTACGGCTTTTATCGCGGACTCAATCAAAACTTGCCGACAATCATCCAATACATTGCACTCAACAGCGATTTCAATGAAAAATTTCTGTGTGAGAATGATGAAGCGCGCGCAGCAAAGTCCGTTATATTCTTGGATGGTTCATATGTTCTCGGCTATTTCCCACAACTCACTGAAAAGTACAAAGTTGTGCCTTGCCAATACCCCGGCATGACGCAGTCACCTAAATAGATCTATAATCACGAATACGATATTCTGGATTATTCAAACGTTGCCCACTCTGCTAAGTGGCATGGTGCATTTTTAATAAAAACACCATGTCACTACGAGAAATCTTCCTGAAAGCTCAAGCGATCAAGCTGACCTATCAGGCACGCTCCCGCACCCGCCGCACCTGCACCAACAACGCCGGCGCAAAATGCAGCAACACCATCCGGCTCAAATGATGAGTCAAGATAAACACCACATTCAGCCCCCCACCAAACGCGACAATCGCAATAGTCTCAATCGCCCCCGGCATGTACGCCAGCCACAGCGACATCGGATCACTGCCCAACCAGCGCGCCGCCACTTCAGCAAATACCGCCGCGACCACGATCATCAAACCGACCGATACAAACGCCGTGCGACCATGACGTCCCAGCTCCGCGACGCCAAGCCCCTGAAACCTTGAGCCGATCCGCACGCCGAGAATCAGTGCTGCCAGGTTCAAACTCCAGTCCGGCATATGAAAGCCGTGCAGCCATCCCGACTTCACAAACACCGCAGTGATGATAATTGCCGTGAGCATGAACGGCGCCGGGACACCGATTACCAGCAGCAAGCGCCCGAGCAGCACGCTCAATGCGATCACCGAGAGCGCAGTCAGTGCCATGCCTGTGGTCAGTGGATCACCATCGGCAACCGCGATGGCCGCTTGACCGGGAATCAAGAAACTCACCAACACCGTGATGAGCAGCAAGCGCATCAAGTGCACGATGATGACCTTGCTCGATGCCTTTTCCGACTCCAGTAAATCGAATACTGCTGCCAGCGCGCCGGGATAAACCGCCAACAGCGCATCAGTGCGATTCCAGCCTGCGCCGCGCGTCAGCCACCATCCGGCCAACGCGATTTGCACCGTCAGGCAAATCAACAACACACCGAGGCTCGGCAACATCGTCGAGGCCGTCTCGCTGTCCCACGCTTCGAACATCAGCCCGGTGGCGATGCCCAGCGTGATCTGGATGTAGCCCAGTCCATAAGGAGTTGCCGGGGCGATACCGGTTTTACTGGCAAACAATGCGGTGACGACAATCGAACCCAACAGCAAGCCATGGGGCACGCCTTGGAACTGCAAGAGTGCGCCGAAACCGGCAGCAATCAACAAACACAGAATAGATTTCATAGTCGCCTTCCTGGCTATTTACCTGACACACCACAACCCGTGTAGGAGCTGCCGAAGGCTGCGATCTTTTGACTTTGTTTTTGAAGATCAAGATCAAAAGATCGCAGCCTTCGGCAGCTCCTACAGGGGATTTATTTATTTTTACCCGCGCAACCGTGCAATCGCGCGGCGGTATTTTTCGACTCGTTCGAGATCTTCCCAACTTGGCGAGGCAATTCGCGAGAGGTCGCTGTTCTCTTCCAGATCCGCCAGCTTCACCACCCGACCGATCGGGTTCTGTGCGGCGCGGTCGACGAAGTCTTCATAGGATTCGCCCGGCACTTTGGTCACGGATTCGATAGCGCTCAAAACTTCCTCGCTGAAGCCTTCCTTGCGTAAGTCATCGAGGCTGACACCGCAATCCTCAACCACATCGTGCAGCACGGCGACGATGCGCTCTTCCAGCGAGCTCATGCGCAACATGACTTTCAGCGGATGCAAAATGTACGGCGCACCGCCCTTGTCCACCTGCCCGGCATGGGCCGTGGCGGCGATGGCGATAGCGCGTTCGAGGGTCTGAGTCATGGGAGTCTCCGAGGGTTAAACGCCGTAACGGCCGCCGACGTGGATGTTGCGTTTGAGCCAGTTGCCGATAGCCTTCAGCCTTCCGACTGGTTTGGCTGGCCCAGAGTGACGCTGAAGGATCAACGACACCAAGGTTGCCTGATCGGCTTTCGGATGGGCATCGATCAATTCGGCAACCCAGGCACAATCAGCTTTGTTCAGATGCTCACGCCACTCACCAGGCCAGGCGTCCAGTTCATCCAGCGCCAACCAGCGGGCACCGCCATGCTCCATATGCCCGCCGGACATCGACTGCTCGAAGCAGAAAGGCGTGGATGGCTTTTCAGGGTCAATGTGAAACAGGTAGATGTCGTGAAATGGATGTTGTGAGGGGAGCGCATTGTTGCGGCTGCCGATTTCGATCATGGGCAATATTCCATTCCTTGGGCGCTGATGTTTCCGATTGTTTCGCAGTGTACGCCACGGGAGCAAATCAAAAACCCGATGGAACCTCCCTCCTCCACGCCATCTCGAAACTATAAAGCGCCAACATCATCGATCAGACACGGCGCCCTTGAAGAGGAAATCCCGATGAACATTCGCTTCCTGCTTCTGCTCGCCACCTTCGCCATCATCCCTACCTGCGTCATGGCCGAAGGCTGCGACGTCCAGACCCAATCCTCCAGCGCCTCGGTACCAGCGGTGGAAACCCACAGTTGCTATGAATACGAAGGCATGCCGGTCAACTCCATCGACTGGTCGTGCAGCAACGAAAGCAAGGACATGCTCAGCAGCACTAAAACCAAGGTTGAACATTGCGCCGACCACTATCAGGCTAAGTGTATCGCCACGATCACTCAGGAATCCCTGGCCAACCCGCACTCCACCAGCAAAGACAAAAACGCCAAGGCGTTGAACATCCCCGACAACGCGCAAGTGACCACGTATTACTACGACGTGGAGCATTTGGCGCAGGCGCGGATTGATTGTGAGAATGGCGGCGGGCATTGGAAAACCAAGTAAACGTTTGATATCCGCGTATGCGATAGGCAAAGAAAAGCCCGGCTTAAAAAACCGGGCTTCTTAGTGCGCGATATCCATTAACCACCGCCATTACCACCACTGCTGCTACCGGACGGTTGACCCGCAGGGCTGGGCTTGGAGGCAGAAGGCACCGGCCCATTGTCGGTCTTGCCACCATCACCACCCTTGGGCAGCGAATTGGCATCCGGGTCAGCATTGGTGGCCGGAGACGCCGGTTCACGCGTCTGGCTATTGCCGTCGTTCGCCGTCGGGGTCGGCGTTTCGCCGGCCGCGATCGCGTATAGCGAACTGCCGGACAGCAACGCCGCGAGGGTTAACACCGCGATTTTATGGTTCAGCATGTTGGCTCTTCCTTTGTGTGGGGAGTTACAGCATTCGAAGAAGGTGTGCGGCGAAGGTGCGGCGTGTCGGACGAATGGTAATCGCGCAAAAGGCTCTGGCCATTTCGATGTTTGAAAACTTCGTAGGAAACACCCGTGTGGCGAGGGGGCTTGCTCCCGCTGGGCTGCGAAGTGGCCCCAAAACCGACCATAACCTTGCGGCACTTCAGAACATTCACTTCCTGACTTTCTACCGCCCCTGTAAGACCCGTCTGAGTTTCAAAAACAGCGAAACCCTGCCTCTCGGCCCTGGCTTTAGTTGGCGGTTACTCTGCAGACAAGACTAACTTGCCAATAAAGCAGAGCATCCATGGCCAATCACAGTTACATGACTATCACCGGAAACCGACAAGGACTGATCTCCGCCGGGTGTTCCGACACTAGCTCAATCGGCAATAAATGCCAGTTGGGCCACCTGGATGAAATCATGGTGCTGGCCTATTCACACAACATGACCGCCGGCAATAACGGCAGCGTGGGTGCCGACCGAGGCCAACACCTGCCAATCATGATCACCAAGAACATCGACAAATCCTCCCCTCTCCTGTCCGCCGCACTTCACGAACGCGAAGTGCTGGAATGCACAATATTTTTCTACCGAACCTCCCCCGCCGGCACTCAAGATAAATATTTCAAAATCCACATAACCGGCGCCAAAGTCGCCCACATCAACCTTCAAGTACCCCACGCCATTCACCTCAATGACGCAGAACCACAGGAACTGGTGTCGTTCACTTATCGCGAAATCAGTTGGACGCATATTCAAGCGGGCACGTGCGGTTCCAGCACGTGGGGGAATAACGATGAATGAGGACTCATGCGACATTAACGACGTTACCCGTGCCGCGTCAGACCTGGTCGCTTTCGGCTGCCAGATTGGCGCCACCCAGTTGTACGACAGTTTCAGCCAACTCAAGTTTGGCGAAATCGTGTCGGCTTATGCGAATGAGATTATTCGGGCGGTGGATGAAGGTGTTATTAGTGCGAAGCAAGGATTGCAGGAACTGAGGGAGGAGTATTCAGAGCTTTCTGCCAAGTCCATGTTTTATTTTCAGAATGGGGTGACTATCGCTGCGGGAAGCATGCAACTTCAGGCGGGCGCCTTAGTAATTTCAGCTAGCCGAGGGAGGGACGGTGTCAAGGGCGCTGCCCTAGTGGCTCATGGCATCAACAACATTTACGAGGGGGTGGGAAACATCTACGTCGGCCCTGAAAAACCAGGTATTTTGGGGCCTATAAGGATGGCCTATCAAAAAACTTTCGGCATTGAAAATGGTAACTTGGCCTATTACACATTCGATTTATATCTATCTATTCACGGAATGATGAAACTTGTTCGAAAGCCTGACACGGTGCAGCTTTTCAATAAAGACCCGATAAATTACGAGCGCGGCTACAAGCAAATGGGAACGCTCGCACTAGCACTAGAAGCTTTCGCAGACAGCATCACACTGAGGACCATTATAAAGGAGTCGATTCCTGCAAAATTATCAAGTGACGGCTTTATCAACGGCGAGAACGAAATGATCGCTGGAAAAAACTCAAACAACAAAATAACCCAAGAAACAAAAAAAACAGCCCACCAGCCATAACCCAGCAAGAGACATCAACAAATAAATCAAACCCCATTAAAAAAGGAGTAAAAATAAAAGTCGCAGTTATAGATACAACAGCTATCTGAATCCATGCAACTCGTAAGCTATAATACTTTTCCTCAATCATTTCGCCATAGAGCACGTTACGAAGTCGCGGTAAATTATAAACTAAATCAAACACCACAAGAAATATATAAACACCCCAGAAAACTACCCAAAGCCAACCTCCCTCTAGATCGATGAGCTGGCGAATACCACTCACAATCATTACCGCCCAGAAACCAGCAGAACCGGCAATAAGACAGAAGACACTAAAATAATACCGAAGGTCATACAGTTTCATTAACTCACCCTAAAACCTCAAGATCAATTCTCAGCCCCAAAAAATTGAACCGCAACACAATGTAAACACGCCAAAAAATCCATAACATCACCGATCCTGCACCTTCATGCAACCATTCAGATCTTTTGTACAAATTAAAATCCTCGCCCCTCTATTAGGCAGTTCTATCAACATTATCTAGGACAACCCGATGGAAATATAATTTACTACTCAGCTGATTTGAGCCGCTCTATCATTGGCATCTTTAGACTGACTCGAAAACCAACTCAACCAAACTATTTATTCGAGATCCAATGAATTAAGAAAACGCCTACAATCAGATGGGGAAATTGGCCTTAGCTTTTGAAGCCCTGATCAACTCACTTACAATAAAAAGCATGACAGACAAAGACAACACAAGCACACCAAAAACAAACTAGTTCCATCATAAATCTATCGTGCGCAACCAGAGCCAAATAAAAACTATTACAAACACCACCACACCTATGATGCGACGATGAAGATCGGTAAAATCGAACCCGCCACCGATAAATTGAACGATGAATTGAACAACAATCTCAGCGCAAAACAATGCGGAAACAAAAATATAAATATAGCCGACAATTACTGGAGTTTCTTCTATCCCTGCATCTCGACCAAGCCACTCCGCAAGCTCCCCAACAAAAAAATAACGAAAATTAACAAACAACATTCCAAAAAAAATAACACCTAAAATAACCTTTCTGACAACACCACTCAGAGGAACGACCTTTTCCAAATTATGCACCAGTAACGCGCTATACAGCGCACTGAGAAGGAGAGTGACAATAAAAAGACCAACAACAACACCAAACTCTCGAATCAACATATCTCCACTCACATTCCCAATTAGTGAAAGATAAAAACAAAATCAATATACACACAACCAAAAAGGACGAGCACTTCTTGGCTACATCACCAGTAAAAACTCATACTCGTCTTACAGCACCTCGCGAAAACTCTTACAAACGTTTCCCAATAGAACTGGTCGAGTTCAAAGCAGCGACCTGCCCCGATCAAAATAAAAATTAATAAAAAATCCGACACCCAAACAGATATCGGATTATTCACACCCTACGACGGTTCTTACAGACACCAGCCAGAGTTTAGCCGGCGTATTCGCGCTAATAATCTCCGCCTCATCTACCCCGATATTCCGAAACTTATTCAGCAGCGTCGTCGGAAAGTAATACCCATCCCCCGCAACTCAACAGTGCCACGGGTGACAAGCCCGCACTCCTCGCCTTCCGCATGCACAATCCGCTCTTCCCCAGAACTTGCGCCCGGTACGTGTTGTTTGCGCAGCAAGCGCATCTGGCGGCTGAGCACGGAGAGGCCGATAAGCAGCAGGCGCCGGTCCTGGCGGCCAAGTTCTGTTACAGGATTGGCAGAGGGTGTGCGAAGAAGGTGCGATGCGCCAGACGAATAGTTATCGCCTAAAGGCTCACGCAATTTCGATGTCTGAAAACTTCGTAGGAAAACACCCCGTGTGGCGAGGGAACTTACTCCCGCTGGGCTATGAAACGGCCCCAACGCCAGATAGTCCGTTTCTCCCAGACATACCGTACGCCCCGGATTACGACGACTGCGTCGCCGTGCGGGAGCAAGCTCCCTCGCCACAGGTATGCATTTCACGTCCTACAGGTCGGTTGTGGCGGGTGAAATTGCTGCCTAGAGTGGGGTTGTCGCTGACCGCAGTCAGCGATGGGTTTCGCAGCCCTCAGAAGTGACACACACCGCTAAATGACAACTGTGGCAAAATCCGCCACCGCTTCATTTTATGGCGGCTGTGTGTGGGAGACCTTCAGGTCTGCCGGTTTGACTCTTCTCCGGTCTGCGAACCCGCATACAGCTGCCACCCATTTGTTTCGCAGCGGAAAGGTGGCACTTCCTGACCAATTGAAGAGTGCAACCTATGACGATTAAAACACCGCTCCACCATTACGCCCACATGTCCCACCCCGCCACCGACCATCCCGTTCTCCTTATCGACGCCAACGCCCCACTACGCGATCTCCACGCCTGCGCAGCCGAACGCCTCAGCGCTGTCCTCAAATACCTTGACCTCATCGCCTGTACCCGCCTCGCCGATCACGCAGAACACGACATCAACACCGTCACCAACATCGCCAGAATCATGGTGCAGGATGTGAGTGATGTGTTTCGGGTGATTGAGCAGCGGGGGTTTGAACCTGCATCGTAGAAAGAATCCGTACGAAAAGTGGACATCACTCCTCCACCGCATTTTTTCGATAGCCATTCTTTCCACAATAGGGGATGGAAATAGCGATGGCGATTTGATAGCTTTCGGATCAGCCATTGCCATCAGCAGTTCGGTGAGACTTAAATTACCGAGTATTTAGTGAATCAAGGCTGTGTTTTTTCATGTATCCCTTCAACTAATGTAAGGAAGAAAAAATGACAGACAGAAGACCTTTTAACCCAAACGTGACTGTACCGAAGCCAGGCGGTGGTGAGCAGCCTCGTTCCAGAAACAATGATGGTCAAATTCGCGACAAGCGAAGTGATGCAGGTAAACCTAAAAAGAAATAATCCACAATGGTGACAGATCACTAACAAATAGATCTGTCACCTTTTCGCCGTCACCTTTTCGCCAAGGCGACCATTTTCAATATTCAAAAATCAGAATTATCAAATGACAAAAATACACTTCAGTAACAATATCGAATCCTTTAGCGAAATCTGTGTAAATGACAGCCTAGATGGAGACACAGTTACCTCAATCGCTCTAAGCCATCCCGACTATATTGTTTACAGAAGCAACAACACACTAAGGTATTACTCTAAAAACATTAGCGTATCAGCCACGACGAAGCTTAGCGAGCTATCAGTACTCCAGGCAAAGTCATTCAGAAAATTCAACAATATACACTCAAACATTACCGACGGACATGTCCTAGCGGTACTCGCTGAAATTCTGGGCTGTGATTGTTCAAACGAGGAAACAGCACAAAAAATTGAAAAAGAACTAAAAAAATTTACCAACTTCATCGAAACCGAACCGGCACCGACCCTCATAATAATCTCAAACCAAAACTATACAATCTACCTAGATGAAAAAAATATAGCAAACTACAAACTTCAAAACAAATCACTTCAGCACACAGACATTCTGGACGAATTTTATAGACTTAGAGCATGGGGCGTCGCAGTACTACCAAAATCAAAAATTCAACTCTTAAACTTAAAGCTAGCAACATGCCTAGCGATTGGCTTTAGATCTAGACTAGCTGAAAGCACAACAGAATCCAGCAACATCTTCAGCGCTGTGACGGCATACATTGAGAAAATCACAAATGATAGCGCAACCTATTATTTAACCTTTTACTCAGTAATTTTTTCTTCTATCGTCATGGTAGCGACTGCGGTAGCGTTTGTGAAATTTTCAAATCTTGCGTCCCAAAACTTCAACATCCTATTAATAGGATTGTTTGGAGGCGCATGCGGGGCTTTAATATCTGTGCTTCAGCGCTCAAAAAAATTGAAAGTAGACCTTTACGAGTCAACAAAAATGATAGTTCTACAAGGAGTTGTACGAATTGGTTTAGGATGTGCATTTGGTGCAATAGCGTTGGTTGCATGCAAGGCCGGACTATTACTTGAACTCATGAGCGAAACCAACAGTCGCCTCTTAATACTGGCTGTAATTGCAGGTTTTAGTGAACGATTAATTCCTGACTTTATAGAAAAAACCGCAAACGAAAGAAAAGAAACAACATCTTGACAAAGGATTGTATTTTCTCAATACAATCCTCTCCCCGCTTTGCAATGCATTAACGAAATCACTTCGTCACTACGCATTGCCCCTCAAAAATTCGCCGGCGTATTCGCACTAATAATCTCAGCCTCATCCGCCCCAATATTCCGAAACTTATGCGGCAGCGTCGTCGGAAAATAATACCCATCCCCCGCATTCAACACACTCACCGACCCATCCACAGTCAACTCCACCGTGCCACGGGTGACAAGCCCACACTCCTCGCCCTCAGCATGCACAATCGGCTCTTCCCCCGAACTCGCGCCCGGTGCGTATTGCTCACGCAGCAGACGCATCTGACGACTTGGCACCGAGGCGCCGATCAGCAGCAGGCGCAGGCCATGGCGGCCGAGGTCGGGTTGTTCGTTGGCGCGGAAGACGTATTGGTGTTCGCGCGGGGGTTGGTCGAAGGTGAAGAAGTCGGCCAGGGACATCGGTATGCCTTCGAGCAGCTTTTTCAGTGAGCTGACGGAGGGGCTGACGCGATTCTGTTCGATCAGGGAAATGGTGGCATTGGTCACGCCGCTACGCCGGGCCAGCTCGCGCTGGGAGAGTTTGTAGCTTTCGCGTACTAGTTTGAGTCGAGAACCCGTATCCATGACAGCCTTATGTGAGTAGTACTTAAGGGTAATGGGGGTGGGTGGCGGGTGCCGCGCGAGGGGCGCGGATCACGTTGCTCCCGTGTCCCGGAACCGTGAAAGGCGGCTATTAAATCACGTTTGCCGGTGTTGCTCAGCAGGTTCGATGGACGGTGCGGCAAAAGTCCTTCTTGCCTTGGTAATGCGGACCTGTAGGAGTGAGCCTGCTCGCGATTGGGTGGCACATTCACCATTATTTTTGACTGGATGACCGCCTTCGCGAGCAGGCTCGCTCCCACAGGGTTTGTGGTGTTTCTGTGGGAGGGATGGTGGCTGGGCTGGCCTCATCGCGAGCAGGCTCACTCCTACAATTTGATCTTTGGTGTTTCAGCAGGATTGATTTTGCCTTTGCTGGCCTCTTCGCGAGCAGGCTCGCTCCTACAGTTGGAGCTTTGGTGCGTCAGGTAAAAAACCGGCGGGGTCTTGGGCCGCCGCCGGGGAGGTAACTTAGAGGCCGAAGCGGTCGCGCAGCGAGTAGTAGACGGCGCCGAGGGCGGTGAGTGGCGCGGAGAAGGTGCGGCCGCCGAGCATCGGCATGTGCGGCAGCGATGCGAAGGCGTCGAAGCGTTCGGCGTCGCCGCGGATCATTTCCGAGATCAGTTTGCCGGCCAGGTGCGAGCAGGTGACGCCGTGGCCGCTGTAGCCTTGCATGTAATAGGCGTTCTTTTCGATGCGGCCGAATTGCGGCATGCGTGACATGGTCAGCAGGAAGTTGCCGGTCCAGCGGTAGTCGATCTTGACGTCTTTTAGCTGCGGGAAGGTCTTGAGGATCTTCGGACGGATCAGTTGTTCGATGTCGTCCGGTTCACGCGCGCCGTAGACCACACCGCCGCCGTAGAGCAGACGGTTGTCGGCGGTGAGGCGGTAGTAATCCAACAGATAGTTGCAGTCTTCGACGCAGTAGTTGTTGGTGATCAGGCTGCGCGCCTGCTTCTCGGTCAGCGGTTCGGTGACGACGATCTGCGAGCCGCACGGCATGCTTTTCGCGGTGACGCGGTTGTCGAGACCTTGCGGCAGATAAGCGTTGCCGGCGATCAACAGGTACTTGGCGCGGACCTGGCCTTTGGCGGTGCGCACGACGTTGGGCTCGCCGTATTTGATTTCCACGGCCGCCGATTGCTCGTAGATCTTGCCGCCCAAACGCGTAATCGCCGCTGCTTCACCGAGTGCCAGATTCAGCGGGTGAACGTGGCCGCCTTGCATGTCCAGCAGGCCGCCAACGTAAGCATCGGAGCCGACTTCACGACGAATCTCAGCCGCGTCGAGCATCTTCAGATTGCGGTTGCCGTAGCGTTCCCAACCGCGCTTCTGCTCGGCCAGACCGTTGAGTTGTTTCTTGTTCATCGCTGCGAAGATACCGCCCGGGCGGTAGTCGCATTGGATGTCGTATTCCTTGATGCGCGAACGGATGATGTCGGCGCCTTCGAAGATCATGCTGCCGAGGATTTCTGCAGTCTTGTCGCCGTAGCGCTCTTCGATCACGTCGACGTCGCGGCTGTAGGAGTTGACCAGTTGACCGCCATTGCGACCGCTGGCGCCGTAGCCGACTTTCGCCGCTTCCAGCACCGTTACTTTGTAGCCCGCTTCGGTGAGGAACAGCGCCGAGGACAGACCGGTGTAACCGGCGCCGATAATGCAGACGTCGCACTCGACCGACTCTTCCAGAACCGGGAAGTCGATGACTTCGTTGCGGGTGGCGGCGTAGTAGCTGTTTACGTGTTGCTGTTTCATACGTTTCTCCGAGGGCCGCCAATAAACGGCGACCACCGCTGTAATAGAGTCAGAGCTTGATCCAGGTCGCTTTCAGCTCGGTGTACTTGTCGAACGCGTGCAGCGATTTATCGCGACCGTTGCCCGACTGCTTGAAGCCACCGAACGGTGCGGTCATGTCGCCGCCGTCGTACTGGTTGACCCAGACGCTGCCGGCACGCAGGCCTCGGGCGAAGGTGTGCGCCTTGCTGAGGTTGCTGGTCCAGACGCCGGCGGCGAGGCCGAAGATGCTGTCGTTGGCGATCTGCAGCGCTTCTTCCGCGGTGTCAAAGGTGATCAGCGACAGCACTGGGCCAAAAATTTCTTCCTGGGCGATGGTCATCGCGTTGGTCACGCCGTCGAACAACGCCGGTTGCACATAGAGGCCACCGGTTTCTTCGAGAGTGCGTTGGCCGCCGGCGATCAGCTCGGCGCCCTGCTCGCGCCCGATGCTGATGTAGCGCAGCACGTTGTCGAGTTGACGCTGATCGACCACGGCACCGACGGTGGTGGCAGGATCCAGTGAATGACCCGGTTTCCATGCTTGCAGCGCTTCCACCAACAGCGGAATGAACTGCTCGCGGATCGAACGCTCGACCAGCAAGCGCGAACCCGCCGTGCAGACTTCGCCCTGGTTGAAGGCAATGGCGCCGGCCGCTGCTTGTGCTGCCGCGCGCAAGTCCGGTGCGTCGGCAAACACCACGTTCGGGCTCTTGCCCCCTGCTTCGAGCCAGACGCGTTTCATGTTGCTTTGGCCGGCATAAATCATCAGTTGCTTGGCAATCGCTGTGGAGCCAGTGAAGGCCAGCACGTCGACGTCCATGTGCAACGCCAACGCCTTGCCGACGGTGTGACCGAAGCCAGGCAGCACGTTGAATACGCCTTTCGGAATGCCGGCATCCAGCGCGAGCTGGGCGATGCGGATCGCCGTCAGTGGCGATTTTTCCGAAGGTTTGAGAATGAACGAGTTGCCCGCTGCCAGCGCCGGAGCGAATTTCCAGCTGGCCATGATCAACGGGAAGTTCCACGGCACGATGGCAGCGACCACGCCGGAAGGTTCGCGGGTGACGAGACCGAGTTGATCGTGCGGTGTGGCGGCGACTTCGTCGTAGATCTTGTCGATGGCTTCGGCGCTCCAGCGGATCGCGTTGGCGGTCGCCGGGATGTCGATGCTCATCGAATCGCTGATCGGTTTACCCATGTCGAGGGTTTCCAGCAGCGCCAGTTCTTCCTGGTTCTGCAGGATCAGATCGGCGAAGCGGATCAGGATGCGCTTGCGCTCGGCCGGGGCTTTTTTTGCCCACACGCCGGATTCAAAAGACTGGCGCGCAACTTCAACGGCGAGGTTGGCATCGGCTTCATCGGTGCTGGCCACGGAGGCGAGGAAACGGCCGTCGACGGGGCTTAGGCATTCGAAAGTATCGCCACTGATGGCCGGGCGGTATTCACCGTTGATGAATGCGCGGGCTTCGATGGTCAGGGACTGGAAGCGTTGTTCCCAGTCGTTGCGGGTCGTTGTCATTGTTGTGGCTCGACAAGGGGGGATTGGGGGTGTCGGGGTGTTGTGTCTGGTTTGAGATGGCTGCCCTCACCCTAGCCCTCTCCCGGGGGTAGAGGGGACCGACCGAAGTGTCTCGGGATCTGCACCGACCTGAATGACCGAGTCGAATATGGATTCGGCAAAAATCGTTCAGGTCGGCGGATTGCCCGAGCATCCCCGAATCAGTCCCCTCTCCCTTTGGGAGAGGGTTAGGGTGAGGGGCTCTTCAGCTTTTGAGGGCCTCAGCCAATCACACCGTATGCAGATACCAGTTGTACTCAAGATCAGAAATCGAGTTCTCAAACTCGGCCAGCTCGCTCTCCTTACACGCGACAAACACGTCGATGTACATCGGGTCGATGTAGCGGGCCATGACTTCGCTGTCGTCCAGCTCGCGCAGTGCGTCGCGCAGGTTGTTCGGCAGACTCTGTTCGTTCTGCTCGTAACTGTTGCCTTCTACCGGAGCGCCTGGCTCGATCTGATTGGTCAGACCGTGGTGAATACCGGCCAGCACCGAAGCCATCAGCAAGTACGGGTTAGCGTCGGCACCAGCAACGCGATGCTCGATACGCACGGCGTCGGCCGAACCGGTTGGCACACGGACCGCAACGGTGCGGTTGTCGATGCCCCAGCTCGGTGAGTTCGGCACGTAGAACTGCGCGCCGAAGCGGCGGTACGAGTTGACGTTCGGGCAGAGGAACGCCATTTGCGCAGGCAGGGTCTCCAGCACACCGCCGATCGCGTGACGCAGTGCGGCGTTCTGCTCGGGATCCTCGCTGGCGAAGATGTTGTTGCCTTCTTTGTCCAGGATCGAAATGTGTACGTGCAGACCGTTGCCCGCCTGGCCCGGGTACGGCTTGGCCATGAAGGTGGTGTCCATCTCGTGGTCGTAGGCGATGTTCTTCACCAGACGCTTGAGCAGGACGGCGTAGTCGCACGCCTTGATCGGGTCGGAGACGTGATGCAGGTTGACTTCGAATTGGGCCGGGGCGCTTTCCTTGACGATGGCGTCAGCGGGAATGCCCTGCTCTTTCGCGCCTTCGAGGATGTCTTGCAGGCAATCGACGTATTCGTCGAGGTCGTCGATCAGGTACACCTGAGTCGACACCGGACGCTTGCCGGACACCGGCGAACGTGGCGATTGCGGACGACCGTTCACGTTGTCCTGGTCGATCAGATAAAACTCGAGTTCGAATGCCGCGCAGATGGTCAGACCGAGGTCGTCGAATTTGCGTACGACGTTGGCCAGCACTTCACGCGGGTCAGCGAAGAACGGCTGGCCTTCGATCTCGTGCATGGTCATCAAGAGTTGTGCGGTTGGGCGCTTCTGCCACGGCTCGATGCTCAGGGTGCCGGGGATCGGGTAGCAAATGCGGTCAGCGTCGCCGATGTCCAGACCCAGGCCGGTGCTTTCCACCGTGGAGCCGTTGATGTCGAGCGCAAAAAGCGAGGCCGGCAGGTTGATGCCTTTCTCGTAAACCTTATGAAGACTGGTGCGTTCGATGCGCTTGCCGCGCACCACACCGTTCATATCCGCAATCAGAAGGTCGACGTACAAAACCTCAGGATATTTCTTAAGGAATGCGTTTGCTTCGTTGAGTTGAACGGTACGCAGAGGGACCGACATGATGCACCTATTTAGCTGTTAATTATTATGTTCACTGCTGTTTCGCCGAGCCAGTCAACCCGAACGGCAAAGTGAAGTCAATAGCGAACAGATGGCCGCTCATGGTTTATTTTTCGGGCTTTTTTTAACACTTGCGTGCCAATACAGGCGCAAAAGCCCAGAGATTCATGAAGATAGGATGAACGGCGTTTAGAATTTTTTACATGGCAGTTGTTAATTAAAATCAACGAGGCTAAGCTCCGGAAAAGCTCGTTCAAGTGTCAAACTTCGAGGTGAATAAAAATGGCATTCAAGCCATTGATCGGCGTTACTGCGTGCGTCAAACAGATTGGCCTGCACCCCTATCACATCAGCGGCGACAAGTACGTACGTGCTGTCAGCGTTGGCGCTAACGGGCTGCCAGTGGTCATTCCTTCCCTTGGCAACCTGACTGAAATCGAAGACCTGCTCGGTCAACTCGACGGTCTGCTGCTGACCGGCTCGCCCTCGAATGTGGAGCCCTTCCACTATCAAGGCCCGGCCAGCGCCCCCGGCACGGATCACGATCCGGCGCGGGATGCCACCACCCTTCCTTTATTGCGTGCAGCCATCGCGGCCGGCGTTCCGGTGCTCGGCATCTGCCGTGGTTTCCAGGAAATGAACGTGGCGTTTGGCGGCAGCCTGCATCAGAAGGTGCATGAGCTGCCGGGCATGCTCGATCACCGTGAAGCCGACAGCCCGGACGTGGCCGTGCAATACGCACCGGCTCACGCTGTAACGGTATTGGGCGGCGGCGTGTTCGAGGCGTTGGAGCTGCCGGGCGAGTTTCAGGTCAACTCGATTCACAGCCAGGGCATCGATCGCCTCGCCCCCGGCCTGCGTGCCGAAGCGGTGGCGCCGGACGGTTTGATCGAGGCGGTCTCGGTCGAGCACAGCCCGACCTTTGCCCTCGGCGTGCAATGGCACCCGGAATGGCAAGTGCTGGACAACCCGAACTACCTGAAGATTTTCCAGGCATTCGGCGCGGCTTGCCGGCAACGGGCGGCGCGACGCAACCAGCGCTGATCCAACCCAGGAATACGTAACGATTTACTGCCCCCACGGACGTCGGGTGTGCCTGCGCACATCCGTCATTCGTGAACAGCAACACCCGTAATAACAACAAGTACGACCCAGGCAGCCAGGACGGCGGCGCCGACCAAGCCGGATCGGTACGGGTAATGCCCATCAGGTAAACGCATTCCCCCTGTGGGAGCGAGCCTGCTCGCGAAAGCGGTGTATCAGCAAACAATGATGTCGACTGACACTCCGTATTCGCGAGCAGGCTCGCTCCCACAGGTTCTGCGCCAGAGCTGACAGGCATCCCGTACAGGCTTGCAATCCACTTAAGCCCGGCCACATTGGCCAGGCGAACGAAACCTGTTGGGAGTTTCACATGGCAAACGCCTCCAGCACTTACAGGAAGGCACTTGAAGGTCATCAGCAACCGAAAAAGGTGCTGGTGAAAGTCGATCGTGTCACCAAGAAGTTCGACGAAACCGTGGCCGTGGACGATGTGTCCCTGGAGATCCATCAGGGCGAAATCTTCGCCCTGCTCGGTGGCTCCGGTTCGGGCAAATCGACCCTGCTGCGCATGCTCGCCGGTTTCGAGCGCCCGACTGAAGGGCGGATTCTGCTCGACGGCGTGGACATCACCGACATGCCGCCGTACGAGCGGCCGATCAACATGATGTTCCAGTCCTACGCGCTGTTCCCACACATGACCGTTGCGCAGAACATCGCCTTCGGCCTCAAGCAAGACCGTTTGCCGGCCAGCGAAATCGATGCCCGTGTCGATGAAATGCTGCGTCTGGTGCACATGACTCAATACGCCAAACGCCGTCCGCACCAGTTGTCCGGTGGTCAGCGTCAGCGCGTCGCCCTCGCCCGCTCACTGGCCAAGCGTCCGAAGCTGTTGCTGCTCGACGAGCCGATGGGCGCGCTGGATAAAAAGCTGCGTTCACAGATGCAACTGGAACTGGTGCAGATCATCGAACGCGTCGGCGTGACCTGCGTGATGGTCACCCACGACCAGGAAGAGGCCATGACCATGGCCGAGCGCATCGCGATCATGCACCTCGGCTGGATCGCGCAGATCGGCAGCCCTGTCGACATTTATGAAGCACCGGTCAGCCGCATGGTCTGCGAGTTCATCGGTAACGTGAACGCCTTCGACGGCACCGTGGTGGAAGACCTTGAAGGTCACGCGATCATCCACAGCCCGGACCTGGAACAGAAGATCTACGTCGGTCACGGTGTCAGCACTTCGGTGCAGGACAAGTCGGTCACCTACGCGATCCGTCCGGAAAAAATGCTCGTCAGCACGACCAAGCCGGAATTCCGCTACAACTGGTCCGAAGGCAAGGTGCATGACATCGCCTACCTCGGCGGCCACTCGGTGTTCTACGTCGAATTGCCCGGCGGCAAAATCGTCCAGTCGTTCATGGCCAACGCCGAACGCCGTGGCGCGCGCCCGACCTGGGACGACAAAGTCTACGTGTGGTGGGAAGACGACAGCGGCGTGGTACTGCGCTCATGAGAACCTTCAATCAGCAATTCCTGCGCCTGGTGCCCAGCGGACGAAAACTGGTGATCGGCATTCCGTTCATCTGGCTGTTTCTGTTCTTCATGCTGCCGTTCTTTCTGGTGATGAAGATCAGTTTCTCGGAAGCCGCGTTGTCGATCCCGCCGTACTCGGAGATCTACACCTACGCCGAACAGAAATTCCAGCTGCTGCTGAACATCGGCAACTACACCATGCTCGGCGAAGACGAGCTGTACTTGTCGGCGTATCTCGGTTCGCTGAAGGTCGCGGCGCTGAGCACGATGATGTGTCTGCTGATCGGTTTCCCGATGGCCTACGCCATCACCAAGACCGGCAAGGAAACGCAAAACGTCCTGCTGCTGTTGATCATGATGCCGACCTGGACGGCGATCCTGATCCGCGTTTATGCGTGGATGGGCATCCTCAGCAACAACGGTTTGCTCAACGCATTTCTGATGTGGACGGGGCTGACCGATCACCCGATCGAGATCCTCAACACCAACACCGCCGTCTATATAGGGGTCGTGTACGCGTATTTGCCGTTCATGGTATTGCCGCTCTATGCCAACCTCGTCAAGCACGACGGCAGCTTGCTGGAAGCCGCGCAGGATCTGGGTTCGAGCAACTTCAACAACTTCTGGAAAATCACCGTGCCGCTGGCCAAGAACGGGATTATTGCCGGCTGCATGCTGGTGTTCATTCCGGTGGTCGGTGAGTTCGTGATTCCGGAACTGCTCGGTGGCCCGGAGACACTGATGATCGGTCGCGTGCTGTGGCAAGAGTTCTTCAATAACCGCGACTGGCCGGTGGCGTCTGCGCTGGCGGTGGTGATGCTGTTGATCCTGATTGTGCCGATTCTGCTGTTCAACCGCAGCCAGGCCAAAGAGATGGAGGCACGGGGATGAAACGCTTCGGTTTTTCCAAGTTCATGTTGATCTTCGGCCTGATGTTCATTTATCTGCCGATGCTGATTCTGGTGATCTACTCGTTCAACGCCTCGAAACTGGTGACGGTGTGGGGCGGCTGGTCGGTGAAGTGGTACGTCGGTTTGCTCGACAATACGCAACTGATGGGCTCGGTGGTGCGCTCGCTGGAAATCGCCTGCTACACCGCGATTGCTGCGGTCGCGTTGGGCACCCTCGCCGCTTTCGTGCTGACGCGTGTGACACGCTTCAAGGGTCGCACGCTGTTCGGTGGTCTGGTCACCGCGCCGTTGGTGATGCCTGAGGTGATCACCGGTCTGTCGCTGTTGCTGCTGTTTGTGGCGATGGCGCAACTGATCGGCTGGCCGCAGGAGCGTGGCATCGTCACCATCTGGATCGCCCACACCACGTTTTGTGCCGCTTATGTGGCGGTGGTAGTCTCCGCCCGCCTCCGCGAGCTGGATCTGTCGATCGAAGAAGCGGCGATGGATCTCGGTGCGAAGCCGTTCAAGGTGTTTTTCCTGATCACCATTCCAATGATCGCGCCGTCGCTGGCGGCGGGCGGGATGATGTCGTTCGCCTTGTCGCTGGATGACCTGGTGTTGGCCAGCTTCGTTTCCGGACCAGGTTCGACGACGTTGCCGATGGAAGTGTTCTCGGCGGTGCGTCTGGGCGTGAAGCCGGAGATCAACGCCGTGGCCAGCCTGATTCTGCTGGCGGTGTCGCTGGTGACCTTCCTGGTCTGGTACTTCGGCCGCAAGGCAGAAGCCAATCGCAAACGGGCGATTCAGGAAGCGATGGATCAGACCGCGAACGAGTCGTGGCAACCACAGCAATCCGCCACCGCTTGACCCTGTAGGAGCTGCGGCACGCTGCGATCTTTTGATCTTGATGTGAAAGATCAAAAGATCGCAGCCTCGTTTCACTCGACAGCTCCTACACAAATGTAGTCAGCCCCTCGGTCAGTCCCCTCTCCCTCGGGAGAGGATCAGGGTGAGGGGGCTTTGCGTAATGTGAATAAAAAGAATGGAGTTGTACCGATGAAAATGTTTGGCAGGACTCTGCTGACACTGTCCTTAATGGGCGCAATGGTCATGGGCGCCCAGGCCAACGACAAGGTGCTGCGTGTTTACAACTGGTCCGATTACATCGCCCCGGACACGGTCAAGAAGTTCGAAGACGAGACCGGCATCCGCGTGACCTACGACGTCTTCGACAGCAACGAAACCCTTGAGGCACGCTTGCTGGCGGGCAAATCCGGTTACGACCTGGTCGTGCCGTCGAACAGTTTCCTGGCCAAGCAGATCAAGGCCGGCGTCTATCAGACGCTGGACAAATCCAAGCTGCCGAACTGGAAGAATCTCAACCCGGTGCTGCTGAAAAACGCCGCCGCCAGTGATCCGGACAACGCCCACGCGTTCCCGTACATGTGGGGCTCGATCGGCATCGGCTTCAACCCGGCCAAGGTCAAGGAAGTGCTCGGCGCCAATGCCCCGACCAATTCCTGGGACTTGCTGTTCAAACCGGAAAACGCTGAAAAACTCAAAGCCTGCGGCATCAGCTTCCTCGATTCGCCGACCGAAATGATCCCCGCTGCCCTGCACTATCTGGGTTACCCGGTGAACGACAAGGACACCGCGCACATCAAGGAAGCCGAGGCGCTGTTCATGAAGATTCGCCCGAACGTGGCATATTTCCACTCCTCGAAATACATCTCCGATCTGGCCAACGGCAACATCTGCGTGGCAGTCGGTTACTCCGGTGACGTGTTGCAGGCCAAGGCCCGCGCGGTGGAATCCGGCAACAACGTAGTGATCGACTACAGCATTCCCAAGGAAGGCGCCGGCAGCTTCTACGACATGGTCGCCATCCCGCGCGATGCCGCCAACGTCGACAACGCCTACCTGTTCATGGACTTCCTGATGCGTCCGGACATCATCGCCGAGATCACCAACAGCAACGGCTACAGCAACGCCAACGCGGCGGCCACGCCATTGGTGGATGAAGCGATCCGCAACGACCCGGGTTCGTACCCGTCGCAAGCGGTGATGGCGACGTTGTATGCGGTGCCGGATCAGCCGATTGCCACACAGCGAATCATGACCCGAGGCTGGACCCGGGTGAAGCTCGGCAAGTAAGCCCACCAAAGCTCCAAATGTAGGAGTGAGCCTGCTCGCGATGGCGGTGTGTCAGGCAGCGCTGATGCTGAGTGTACTGGCCTCATCGCGAGCAGGCTCACTCCTACAGTGGTTTGGTGTTGTGACAGAAAAATTTATGATTTCCCGTTCACGCAGCGCCTTACCACCGCTGCACCCTGCTATGAACGGCCTCACCTGGCTCCCTCGGCTCAGGTGAATTCTCAGGCGCCCTCGGGCGCCTTTTTTTGTGCGCTCAAATCAGCGGCCAATCCTGCAGGATGCGATAACGACCCTTGTGCGATTCGAACAGGGCAAAGCGTTCGGCGCGCAGGAAGAACTCCGGCGGCGTGGCCGATTCCGGCTCCGGCGCGCGATAGTCACGGGCCAGGGTCAGGTGCGGACGAAACTCGCGCGGTGTCTCTTCAAAGCCGAACGGCAACATCGCCTGCTCCAATGCGTAGACCAGCCGCAGCAGCGCTTGTGGCGCCTGCTCCGGCGCCAGCGACAACACCCCGGCGCGATGCCAGACCTGCAAGCGATCCAGCGCAATCTTCAATGGCTCACCCGGCGTGCGCACTTGCCCGGCCGCTTCGCAGACTTCATTGATCTGCGCCAATGGCACCGCGCCCAGGAACAACAGCGTCAGATGAAAATTGTCCGCCGGCACCGGCTTACCGGTTCGCAATCCCAACTCCCCGCGCCATTGTGCAATCGCCTTGCGCTGCGCCGGCGGGCAATCGAGGGCGAAAAACAGTCGCTTCGCTTCATCGGTCATGGCCCTGCTCCCCTGTTCATCGTGATCCGCCGGATTCTACACAGCCTGATCTGACGACTCGTGACAGGAAGCTATAGTTCAAGGATTGCTATCAACCGGAGGCCGCCATGCGCGAGATCCTCAGCAAAGAACCGTGGTGGGCCCGCCCGCCCAATCCCGGGCAGGATGAGAAGGAACTCGAATGGGGCTGGCTGGTGCATTACAGCGAGGGTGAGCCGCGCTTCGAATTTGTCCGCGAGCGCCCGACGGACGAGCAGATTCGCAACCGTAAAAGCTGCCGTATCACCCCCTCTGCCGAGTGAACACCGTACCTGTAGGAGTGAGCCTGCTCGCGATGGCGTTTGCACATTCAATGCTTCATTGACAGACCCACCGCTATCGCGAGCAGGCTCACTCCTACAATAGATTTGCGCTGGCTTCAGGGTTCGATGAGGTATTGGAAGCCGCCGTAGATCATGCGCTGGCCATCGAACGGCATCGGGTTCACATCGGGCTGCATGCGCGGGTCCTCCATCATTTTTGCCATGCCGGCATCACGGGTGGCTTTGTCCGGCCAGATCAACCAGCCCGAGGCGACGGTTTCGCCTTCCTTGAGCTTCACCGCCATCGGGAACGAGGTGAGCTTGCCGTCCGGCACGTCGTCTCCCCAGCATTCGGCCACGCTCAGGGCGCCGTACTCCTTGAACAGTACGGCGGCAATTTCGGCGTGCTTTTTATACTGCTCAAGGTTGGCAGTCGGCACCGGCGCTACAAAAATATCGATGTAAGCCATGATCACTCTCCTTGCACGTTGGGTTCGATCTGCTGGTTAGTCGATTGCGGCGGCTGCCATTCGACACGATTCACACCCAACCCGACCGACGGCTCCTCGCCCTCACCCAGATTGCGCTCGACCTGCCCGGCCATGTGCAGCGTGCCGGCCATGACGC
Source organism: Pseudomonas sp. CH61 (assembly GCF_059429415.1). NCBI lineage: Bacteria > Pseudomonadati > Pseudomonadota > Gammaproteobacteria > Pseudomonadales > Pseudomonadaceae > Pseudomonas > Pseudomonas sp. CH61. The sequence goes on from NZ_CM182098.1 coordinate 3,138,682, forward strand.
CGGTAGTCGGGTTCTGCACCAGTTTCAGCCAGGCCTTGTCGAAGGTGCTGCCCAGACTGCTGCGGATCAGTGCCTCACTGTCGGGCCGGTCATTGGCCTGGATGATCGCGCGAATACCCGCCACACCCACCGAAATCAGTCCACCGGCGAGTTTCCCGGCCGCAGCAGCCACCGCACTGGCGGCGCCGCGCGGGGCCATTTCCGCTTCCATACGCTGACTGGCACGCTTGGCCACCGGGGCCATGCCGGCATCCGTCGAGGCAATGCCCTTGGCGCCGCCCTCGGTGTGGATCTTGTCGATCAACGCGGCGTACGCCGTCAAGCTGTTCAACGGCTCGGTACTGATGACCTGATACAGCGAAGCATCCCGCGCCGGTGGCGGCCCCAGTGCGATGGCCGGGACTTTCTGCAAGCGCCCGTTGAGCTGACCGACGGGCACACCATGACGCTGGGCGATGAGCGGCATCTGCTGTGCCATCAACTGCGCATAGAACGCCGTCGCCTGGCCGAGAATCGCGTCCGGATCGACCTCCACCGCCACTGGCGCCAGCACCCTTTTCTGATATTGCTCAAGCAGATACGCCGCCAACCGCTTGGCCGATGCGTCCTGCTCGCCGCCGGCATTGATCGTGTACCAGCTGACCTTCATCGACAGCCATTCCTGGGTCCAGTAGCTGCTGAACCACGGGATGAAATTTTCTTCAGTTTGCTGATAGACCCGAGTGCGCCAATGTTCCATTGAGCCACGGGCGAAGACTTTGACTTGTTCGGTGGATTGCTGCGAAGCGCTGACGATTTCCCGATCGATCTGCTGCCAGGTCTGCGGCGAGACGAAAACGGCTTGCGGCGCTGACACCGGGGCCCGCGCCGAAGTGGCGCAGCCGGCCAGCAACAACAGTGCGGCGACGAGCAGCGCACGCGGGTTCACGGTGGGGGTTTCCTTCAAATGTGTGGAGGCAGTTTGAGTATAGGTGTGAGTGCAGGGCCGTTTGTCCGGTTTTGGCTGGTCTGGCGCCTTCGCGAGCAGGCTCGCTCCCACAGGGGAATGCGTTTCAAATGTAGGAGTGAGCCTGCTCGCGATGAGGCCATCAGCAACACCCAAAAAACCCCAACCATCACTGCCATCGATATTCACCATCGCCACGATTGCCTTCCGCCCACCGCCCATCAAAGGCACGATTAGCCCATCCGAAACACAACGAGGAGTTCACAGCATGATTCACACCCACGTCACACTCTCCGTGAGTTTCCCGGTGTTCGGCAGCAACTATTACGACCAGCACGCCGTGTCGCACAAGGCGCAGGCGCTGGTGTTCAACGAAGATTTCGAAGATCTGCTGATGCCCGCCGCCACCAATCATTTCAGCAATGAAGTGGTCGGCCTCAACGATCAGTTCCGTTTTCTGAGCGACATTCTCGCCACCCATTTGCTGGACATCGAGGCCTCTGTGCCTGCGCGATCCAGCGTCCGGGCGAGCGCTCACTTTTCTTAAGCAACAGCGCTAAACAAAGAGGGCGTCCCATCGCGGGACGCCCTCTTGCGTTCAATCAGTCATCATCCCGATCACGGTAGTAACGACGCCCGTCGCGGCGATCATCGTGGTCATCCCAGCGCCGGTCATGGTCGTAATTGCGGCCATGATCGCGGTCGTAATGCCGGCCATGGCGGTGGTCATCATCAAAATCCGCGACACAGCCGCCGAGCAATACGGCGGCGGTCACGGTCAGCAGCATCGTTGTTGCGCGCTTCATTCAACACTTCCCTAAAACCAAGGTCTTGACGACGGAATCGGCCACGCTGCCCGCGCCTTCAGAACGCGGTGCGCGCAGCCGCAGATACGACCGGGTAAAACGCCGTTGATTCAGTGGCCACTAGCGACCGTTTGTCGCCCCGACCGCACTGCCCGAGCGGCGGCGAAATGCCACCTATACTCCTTGCAACCAAGCCCCACGCAATGGATCTGCGCCCTCAATAACAACAAGCAGAGGTGGACCATGGTCTGGCAGCAAATTTACGACCCGTTCGGCAACCCGGTGATCTCCACGCTCATGGCCGCCGTACCGGTGGTGGTGATGCTCGCGGCGCTGGCGTTCTTCCACGTCAAGGCGCATCTGGCAGCGCTACTGGCACTGGCTTCCGCCCTGCTTATATCGATTTTTGCCTTCGGCATGCCGGCGAGCATGGCCGGTTCTGCGGCGTTGTTCGGCGCGGCCAATGGCTTGCTGCCGATCGGCTGGATCGTCCTCAACATCATTTTTCTGCATCGCCTGACCACCGAGAACGGCTCGTTCAAAGTGCTGCAGGATTCCCTCGCGCGGATCACCGATGACCGTCGTTTGCAGTTGCTGCTGATCGCCTTCTGCTTCGGTGCGTTTTTCGAAGGTGCGGCGGGGTTCGGTACGCCAGTGGCGGTGACCGGGGCGATTCTAATCGGGCTGGGGTTTTCGCCGTTGGCCGCGTCGGGCCTGGCGTTGATCGCCAACACCGCGCCGGTCGCATTCGGCGCACTCGGTACGCCGATCATCACGCTGGCCAAAGTCACCGGACTGGATGAAATGGAGCTGTCGATGATGGTCGGTCGACAGTTGCCGTTTTTCTCGGTGCTGGTGCCGTTCTGGTTGATCTGGGCGTTTGCCGGTTGGCGCAAGATGCTGGAGATCTGGCCGGCGATTCTGGTGGCGGGGGTAAGCTTTGCCGTGCCGCAGTTTCTGGTGTCGAACTACCACGGGCCGATGCTGGTGGACGTGATCGCCGCGCTGATTTCCATGGCCTGTCTGACGTTGTTCCTGAAGGTGTGGAAACCGGCGACCATTCACACCTCGGCAGCTCTTTCAGGGCGAGTCGATAACTCCAAAGTCGAAGAAGAGAAAGTCACCGCCAGCGCCGCGTTCAGTGATCAGGCGCGTCCGGCGGTGATGCGCGCGTGGATGCCGTGGATCATCCTCACCGTGTTCGTATTCGCCTGGGGCACGCAGGGCTTCAAAAATATGTTCGACACCCGTCCGGCGATTGATCCGGTCACCCAGTCGGCCAAGCTTGATCCCGCCGGCAAACCGCTGCGCGAGGCCAACCCGATTTTCGCCCCGGCCGTGACCTTTACCACGCTGCACCTGCAAATCGAAAAAGTACCGCCGGTGGTCGCGGCACCGAAGGCTGAAGAAGCGGTGTACAAATTCACCTGGTTGACCGCCACCGGCAGCGGGATTCTGCTGGCGGCGATTGTCGGTGGTTTGCTGATGGGCTATTCGATTCCGCAACTGATCAAGCAATACCTGCGCACGTTGTGGGTGGTGCGGTTTTCGTTGATCACGATTGCGGCGATGCTGGCGCTGGGGTTTCTTACGCGCTACTCGGGGCTCGACGCGACCATGGGCCTGGCGTTTGCGGCGACGGGGATTTTCTACCCGATGTTCGGCACGCTGCTCGGTTGGCTGGGTGTCGCGTTGACCGGTTCCGATACCGCGTCGAACGTGTTGTTTGGCGGGTTGCAGCGGGTCACCTCGGAACAGCTCGGGATCAGTCCGATACTGATGGCGGCGGCGAACAGCTCCGGCGGGGTGATGGGCAAAATGGTCGATGCACAATCGATTGTGGTCGCCTCCACCGCGACACGCTGGTATGGGCATGAGGGCGAGATTCTGCGCTATGTGTTCTTCCACTCGATTGTGCTGGCGATCCTGGTCGGCGGGCTGGTGACGTTGCAGGCGTATGTGGCGCCGTTTACCTCGATGGTGGTGGGCGGGCATTAGTCCGGCCGAACACATTTCAAATGTGGGAGCGAGCCTGCTCGCGAAGGCGCCCGGTCTGCCAATGAAGATATTGGCTCTGCCGGCCTCTTCGCGAGCAGGCTCGCTCCCACAGGGTTCAGGTTGTTAGTGAAATGGTGGTTACAGCGCAGATCCTTGTAGGAGTGAGCCTGCTCGCGATAGCGGTGTGTCAGTCACCACATCGCTCACTGGTCTATCGCTATCGCGAGCAGGCTCACTCCTACAGGGGATTGTGTCGTACCGGCGATTGATGAGCCACCTGCATAACTCTATAACGAAAATCCGACAAAACCTTTTCCTCTTTCCGGCAGTCACTCCTTAACGAGACCGGCGATGACGCTGGCTGCCCGTTTGGGCCATCCACGACCCTGCTGCCCTGATGAAGAGAGAAAAGGAATCGAACCATGACGATTTCCCGACGCGGATTTCTGATCCTCGGCGCCGTGACCGCTACCGCTTTCGCGATGCCGCCGTTTATCAGCCTCAAGGCCTACGCGGCCACTCTGGAGCAACCGGCCATGAACAAAGTGACGATCAACGTCAACGGCCAGCCGCGTGCGCTGGATGTCGACACCCGTACTACCCTGCTCGATGCCCTGCGCGAACACCTGCAACTGACCGGAACTAAAAAAGGCTGCGACCACGGCCAGTGCGGCGCCTGCACGGTGATCGTCGATGGCCGGCGGATCAACTCCTGCCTGACGTTGGCGGTGATGCACGAAGGCAGCGAAGTCACCACCATTGAAGGCCTCGGCATGCCTGACAAGCTGCACCCGATGCAAGCCGCGTTCATCAAGCATGACGGCTATCAGTGTGGCTATTGCACACCGGGGCAGATCTGCTCGGCAGTCGCGGCGATCAAGGAAATCCGCGACGGCATCCCCAGCCACGTCAGTGAAAGCCTCACCGAGCAACCGCAACTGATCGCCAGTGAGTTTCAGGAGCGCATGAGCGGCAATATCTGCCGCTGCGGTGCCTACTCGAACATCATCGAAGCGATCACTGAAGTCGCGGAGGTACCGGCATGAGACCGTTCAATTACAGCCGCGCCGAATCCCCCGCCGCAGCCGCCGCACAAGCTGCGCAAGTCGAAGGTGCGCGATTCATTGCCGGCGGTACCAACCTGCTCGATCTGATGAAACTCGATATCGAAACGCCGTTGCACCTGATCGACGTCAATCACCTGGGCCTCGATCAAATCGAAGCCACACCCGAGGGCGGTTTGCGCATCGGCGCGCTGGTGCGCAATACCGATCTGGCCGCCGACGCGCGCGTGCGCAAAGACTACGCCCTGCTCTCCCGCGCCCTGCTCGCCGGGGCTTCCGGGCAATTGCGCAACATGGCGAGCACCGCCGGCAACCTGCTGCAACGCACGCGCTGCCCATACTTCTACGACACCAATCAGGCCTGCAACAAACGCCAACCCGGCAGCGGTTGTGCAGCGATCGGCGGGGTCAGCCGGCAACTGGGCATCATCGGCGTCAGCGATGCGTGCATCGCCACACACCCGAGCGACATGGCAATCGCCATGCGTGCCCTCGATGCGCAGATTGAAACGGTGAAACCCGACGGCACGACTCGCCGCATCGCAATGGCCGATTTTCATCAATTGCCCGGCACCACGCCGAACATTGAAACCAGCCTGACGCCCGGCGAGTTCATCACCTCGGTGACATTGCCTGCGCCAATCGGCGGCACTCACGTTTATCACAAGGTGCGTGATCGCTCGTCCTATGCGTTCGCGCTGGTATCGGTCGGTCTGATTCTGCAAAAGGACGGCAGCGGCCGCATCGCCGTCGGCGGTATCGCGCCGAAACCATGGCGGGTTGAAGCCGCCGAAGCGTTGCTGCCCCAAGGCGCCAAAGCCGTCAGCGCACGCCTGCTCGACGGCGCCACGCCGACCCACGACAACCAATTCAAACTGACCCTGGTCGAGCGCACGCTCGGTTCGGTGTTGGCGCAAGCGAGGGAGCAAGCATGAAATTCGACACGCCCGCCACCACCAACCCGATCGACCAGTTGAAGGTCATCGGCCAGCCCACCGACCGCATCGAAGGTCCGCTGAAAACCAGCGGGCAGGCGCCTTACGCCTACGAGCAGCATGAGGCGGTGGCCAATCAGGCTTACGGTGTCATGGTCGGTTCAGCCATCGCCAAGGGCCGCATCAACAATATCGATCTTGAACAGGCGAAAGCCGCGCCGGGTGTGCTGGCCATCGTCACCGCCGCCAACGCCGGCAAACTCGGCAAAGGCCAATACAACGCCGCGCATCTGTTGGCCGGGCCGGAGATTCAGCACTACCACCAGGCGGTTGCGCTGGTGGTTGCCGAGACCTTTGAACAGGCTCGTGCGGCTGCGCAAATGGTTAAGGTCGACTACGTCGCGACCAAAGGCGAATTCGATCTGGCCAGCGTGCGCGACCAAGGCGTCGAGCCGAAAGACGAACTGCCCGACGTCAGCCACGGTGATTTCGCCAAGGCGTTCGCCGCCGCGCCGGTGCAGTTCGACCAGACCTACACCACGCCGGATCAGTCCCACGCGATGATGGAACCGCACGCCACGCTGGCCGCGTGGAAAGGCGATCAACTGACACTGTGGACATCTAATCAAATGATCGCCTGGAGCGTCGGCGACATCGCCGCCACCCTCGGTCTCCCCAAGGAAAAAGTCCGGCTGATTTCGCCGTACATTGGCGGCGGTTTCGGCGGCAAGTTATTCATTCGCGCCGATGCAATTCTTGCCGCCCTCGGTGCGCGCATGGCTGGCAGGCCGGTGAAGGTCGCCCTCGCCCGCCCGCAGATCGCCAACAACACCACCCACCGTCCGGCGACGATTCAGCGCATTCGCATGGGCGCGACGGCGGACGGCAAACTCACGGCGATCGCCCACGAAGGCTGGTCGGGCAATCTGGCGGAAGGCAAAGTCGAGGTCGCGGCACAACCGAGCCAGTTGTTGTACGCGGCTGAAAATCGCTTGGTCAGCATGCGCCTCGCACCGTTGGATCTGCCCGAAGGCAACGCCATGCGCGCGCCCGGCGAAACCCCTGGGCTGATGGTCCTGGAAATTGCCATGGACGAGATGGCCGAGCAGCTCAAGCTTGATCCGGTCCAGTTCCGCATTCTCAACGACACACAGGTCGATCCGGTGAAAACCGAGCGACCGTTCTCGCAGCGGCGCCTGATCGAATGCCTGCAAACCGGCGCGGAGAAATTCGGCTGGGACAAACGCAATGCGCAACCGGGTGCACGGCGTGAGGGTCGCTGGCTGATCGGCATGGGTGTCGCGGCGGCGATCCGCAACAACCTGCTGGTCAAGTCGGGCGCGCGGGTGCGGCTGGAGCGCGACGGCAAGATCACGGTGGAAACCGACATGACCGATATCGGCACCGGCAGTTACACGATCATCGCGCAGACGGCGGCCGAAATGATGGGTGTCGGCTTGAAGGATGTCAGCGTGCATCTGGGCGATTCGAGCTTCCCGGTGTCAGCAGGCTCCGGTGGGCAATTCGGCGCCAACTGCTCGACCGCCGGGGTGTACGCCGCGTGCATGAAACTGCGTGAGGCGGTGGCTGGCAAGTTGGGGATGGCGGCGGATCAGGCGGAGTTTGTCGACGGTCAGGTGCGGCTCGGCGACAAGAGCGTGCCGTTGCGCAACGCTGCGCAGGACGGCGTTGTGGTGGCCGAGGACAGCATCGAATTTGCCGACCTTGCCGAGCAGTATCAGCAGTCGACGTTTGGTGCGCATTTCGTTGAGGTGGCGGTGGATGCGGCGACCGGTGAAGTGCGTGTGCGCCGCATGTTGGCGGTGTGCGCGGCCGGGCGGATTCTCAACCCGAAAGCGGCGCGCAGTCAGGTGATCGGCGCGATGACCATGGGCGTCGGAGCGGCGTTGATGGAAGAGTTGGCGGTGGACAAGACGCTGGGGTTTTTCGTCAATCATGATCTGGCCGGGTATGAGGTGCCGGTGCATGCCGATATTCCGCATCAGGAGGTGATTTTCCTTGATGAGACTGATCCGGTGTCTTCGCCGATGAAGGCCAAGGGTGTTGGTGAGTTGGGGATTTGCGGGGTCAGTGCGGCGGTGGCGAATGCGATCTACAACGCCACGGGGGCGCGGGTGCGGGAGTATCCGGTTACCCTCGATAAAATCTTGTCGTCGTTGCCGGAGATGATGTGATGACCCGTTAAAAGCCCCTCACCCTAGCCCTCTCCCAGAGGGAGAGGGGACCGATTGGGGGATATTCTAGGGCTGCACCGACGTGAACGACTTGCTGTGAATCCGTAATCGGCACAGCACATTCAGGTCGATGGATAACGCTTTGCTGTGAATCCATAATCGACTCGGTCTCTCAGGTCGATGTATGACGCCAGACACCTCGGTCGGCCCCCTCTCCCTCCGGGAGAGGGCTGGGGTGAGGGAAATCAGGTGGCGCACTAGCATGGGGTGCTAGTGCGCTACCTGACAGCTTTCAGTCCGCTCGCGGATACTGCTCATCACTCACCTGCTCCATCCAATCCACTACTTTGCCATCCAGTACTTCAGCGATAGCGATATGGCTCATCGCCGTGGTGGGCGCCGCCCCGTGCCAATGCTTGGCCCCCGGCGCAATCCACACCGTATCCCCTGGACGAATCTCACGAACCGGCTGCCCCCACTCCTGCACAAACCCGGAACCCGCCGTGACGATCAATGTCTGTCCCAACGGATGCGTATGCCACGCAGTACGCGCGCCCGGCTCAAACGTCACCGTCGCGCCACTGACTCGCGCGTCTTCAGTGCCTTTGAACGGCCCATCGACACGGACAGTGCCAACGAACCAGTCCGCCGGGCCTTTGGCCGAAGGTTGCGAACCATTGGGCGTGACCGTCACACGCGGGGATTCATTGGCCTGCACCTCACCCGCCAACAGAGAAAGGGTCAACGCAGAAGCGGCAATCGGGTTCATGGCAATTCCTCCAGATAATCAATGCCACTACTTTACCCAGCCGAACTCTTCCGATAATCGACTAGAATTCAAAAAAACTTATGCAGGACACTCATCAATGCTTCGGGAAAACGCCACCGACCTGCTCGCCTTCCTCGCCGTCGCCCGCGAGCGCAGCTTCACCAAAGCCGCAGCCAAACTCGGCGTCTCACAATCGGCGCTGAGCCATACCATCCGCGCCCTCGAAGCGCGCTTGGGCCTGCGCCTGTTAACCCGTACCACCCGCAGCGTTTCGCCGACCGAGGCCGGCGAACACCTGTTGCAAACCATCGGCCCGCGCTTCGAAGAAATCGAACTGGAACTCGCGGCCCTGAGCAATTTGCGCGACACCCCCGCGGGCAAGATCCGCCTCAACGCCACCGACCATTCGCTGGACTGGCTGCTGCGCCCGGTGCTCAAGGACTTTCTGCCGCGGTACCCGGACATCAGCGTCGAGGTGAGCTGCGACTATGGTTTCGTCGATATCGCCGGGCAAGGTTTCGACGCCGGCGTGCGCCTGGGCGAAGACGTCGCGCAAGGCATGATCGCCACCCGCATCGGTCCCGACATGCGCATGGCGGTGGTTGGCTCACCGGCCTATTTCGCCAAACGCACCGCGCCGCAAACGCCACGGGATCTGACCGATCACGCCTGCAACAATCTGCGCCTGCCCACTAATGGCGGGTTGTACAGCTGGGAATTCGAGAAGGATGGCGAAAGCCTGAAAGTGCGGGTGTCCGGGCAGATCACCCTGAACGGCGTCTACCCGCTGCTCGACGCTGCGCTGGACGGTTTCGGCCTGAGTTACATCCCGGAAAACATCGTTGCACCCTATCTGGCCGACGGCCGTTTGCGGCAAGTGCTGGAAGACTGGTGCCCGACGTTTGCCGGTTATCACCTGTATTACCCGAGCCGGCGTCAGGCTGCGCCGGCGTTTGCCTTATTGCTGGAGGCGTTGCGCTATCGCGGTTGATTGCGACCTGCGCCTTCTCTCTGTGGGAGCGGAGTTTGCTCCCACAGGAGATCAGCGTCAGTTCTGGACGGCGCGCTTGAGGCTCGGGACCAGCGGTGCGGTGTGACTGGTGGGTTTTTCAGACTGCGAGACGTGCACGTCAGGCTCTTGCACTTCGCCATTCAACGCCTTGTGCATCTTCTCGGTATCCAGCGCGCCCACCCACTTGGCGATGGCCATGGTGCCGACGCCGTTGCCGATAGTGTTGGTGATCGCCCGCGCCTCTGACATGAATCGGTCAACACCCAACAACAGCACCATGCCCGCCACCGGAATCGTGCCGAGCGAGGCCAGCGTCGCCGCAAGAATGATGAACCCGGAACCGGTCACCCCCGCCGACCCCTTGGAGGTGAACATCAGCACCGCCAACACGATCAGTTGATCGGCCAAGGTCAACGGCGTGTTGGTGGCCTGGGCAATAAAGATCGCGGCGATGGTGTAGTAGATCGCCTGGCCATCCGGGTTGAAGGTCAAGCCCGACGGAATGATCATCCCGGCCACCGGCTTCGAGACGCCGGCCTTTTCCATCTTCGAGATCATTTGCGGCAGTACCGACTCGGATGAGCTGGTGCCGAGCACGGTGAACAACTCTTCCTTGATGAACTTGAGGAACTTCCACAGGCTGAAACCGCTGTAACGGCAGATCGGCCCAAGCACGAAGACCACGAACACCGCGCAGGTCAGATAGACGCAAGCCATCAGTTTGCCGAGCGAGAACAGCGAGCCGAAACCGTACTTGCCAATGGTGAATGCAATGGCACCAAAGGCACCGATGGGCGCCAGACGCATAACCATGTTGACCATGCGGAACATGCCTTGCATCAAGCTCTCCAGCGTATCGACGAACACTTTGCCACGCGGTCCGACATGTGCCAGCGCAATACCCAGCAGGATCGAGAACAGCAGGATTTGCAGGACGTTGCCCTTGGCGAATGCATCGACAATCGTGTCGGGAATGATGCTCATCACAAAATCCATGAACGAGGCATGTTTGGCCGCCGTGGTGTACGTCGCCAGGCTGCTGGTATCGAGGCTGGCAACATCGACGTTCATCCCGGCACCGGGCTTGAACACGTCCACCACGATCAGACCGATCACCAGGGCCAGGGTCGAGACCACTTCGAAGTAGATCAAGGCGCGAAACCCGACGCGGCCCAGCTCCTTCATGTTTTCCATGCGCGCAATGCCGGTAACCACCGTCAGGAAAATCACCGGTGCCAGTAGCATTTTGATCAGTTTGATAAAGGCATCGCCCAAGGGTTTGAGCGCGGTGCCGGTCTCGGGCACCAGCACGCCGATAAGTGCGCCGAGGATCACGGCGACGAGGACTTGCACGTACAGCTTGCCGAATATTCTTTTCATGACAGGGCCCTGATTTTTTATTGTTGTCAGGAAGAGCCAAGGGGCCGCAGAACCCCTTGGCGTTGTGCCGCAGCTTGAATCGGGATGAATCAGCGATTGATCAGCGCAATCACCGCGTCGGTGACTTGCCGCGTGGTGGCCGTGCCGCCCAGATCGGGCGTGTGCAGGCCGCTTTCGGTGACCGCTTCGATGGCCGACATCAATTGCTTGGCAGCGGCTTTTTCGCCGAGGTGCTCAAGCATCATTGCGGCGGTCCAGAAGGTCGCAATCGGGTTGGCTACGCCTTTGCCAGTGATGTCGAAGGCCGAACCGTGGATCGGTTCGAACATCGATGGAAAGTTGCGCGACGGGTTGAGGTTGGCGGTCGGCGCAATGCCGAGGCTGCCCGACAGCGCGGCGGCCAGGTCGGAAAGGATGTCCGCGTGCAGGTTGGTCGCGACGATCACGTCCAGCGTCGACGGCTTGAGCACCATGCGCGTGGTCACTGCGTCGACCAATTCCTTGTCGATTTTGACGTCGGGGAAATCCTTGGCGACTTCGTAGAAAATCTCGTCCCACAGCACCATGCCGTGGCGCTGGGCGTTGGACTTGGTGACCATGGTCAGGTGTTTGCGCGGACGGCTTTGCGCCAACTGGAAGGCGAAGCGATGGATGCGCTCGACGCCAGCGCGGGTGAACACCGAGACCTCGGTGGCGACCTCTTCCGGCAGGCCTCGATGCACGCGGCCACCGTTGCCCGAATATTCGCCTTCGGAGTTTTCCCGCACCACCACCCAGTCGATCTGCTCGCCGTTGTGCAACGGACTTTTCACCCCCGGCAACACCCGCGCCGGACGCACATTGGCGTACTGGTCGAAGCCTTGGCAGATCGGCAAACGCAGGCCCCACAGGGAAATGTGATCCGGCACGTTGAGCGCACCGACCGCGCCGAAGAAGATCGCGTCAAAGGTCTTCAATTCTTCAAGACCTCCTTCAGGAATGTAGTGACCGTTTTTCAGGTAGTTGTCTGAGTTCCAGTCAAAGTGTTTGAACTTCAGTTCAAAGCCGGATCTCTTCGACAAGGCCTGCAGTACTTCGACGCCAGCGGCGATGACTTCCACGCCAATACCGTCGCCGGGTACCGCTGCAATGTTGTATGCGCTCATGGTCCACTCCACTCTTTTTCACGTTTTTGTTTTGCCTGCCGCACAAGGCTGTCCGGCGGGGTGTGATCGGAGTATATGTAGTGACCTGAAAGCTGTGAGTTACCGTAAATCACTACATCCATAACTTTGAGTTACGAATGAGTCAGACCCTCGATTTGTCGTTTTTCCACTTGCTGGCCAATAAAGGCAGCCTCGCCGCCACCGCCCGCGAACTGGGCGTGACGCCGCCGGCGGTGAGCAAACGCCTGACAGCACTGGAGGCGCGGCTGGGCGTGCGTCTGGTCAATCGCACCACGCGCTCGATGAGTCTGACCGCCGAGGGCGAGTTGTACTTCTCCCACGCGGCGCGAATCCTCACGCAGATCGATGAGGTCGAACAATTGATCGGCGCCAGCCGTGCAACGCCCAAGGGACTGATTCGGGTCAATGCATCATTGGGCTTTGGTCGGCGCTACATCGGCCCGGCACTGGCGGCGTTCTTTGCGCAATACCCGGAGGTGGAAATCCAGCTGGAAATCAGCGACCACCCACTGGATCTGGCCACCCACGGTTTTGATCTGGGCATCCGTTTCGGCACCCTGCCCGACGCGGCTTTTCATGCGCGCAAGATTGCCTCAAACCGTCGCTTGCTCTGCGCCTCGCCGCTGTACCTGGAAAAGCACGGCACGCCGCAAAAACTCGCAGATCTGCAGCAGCACAACTGCATCTTCCTGCGCCAGAACGAAACGCCTTACGGGGTGTGGAGTTTCACTAACGGCGGGCGCACGCAGAACGTGAAGGTGCGCGGGGCGCTGGGCTGCAACGACGGCGAGGTGGCGTTGAACTGGGCACTGGAGGGATTTGGCATTCTGTTACGCGCCGAGTGGGACATCGCCCGTTATGTGCGCAGCGGCCGCTTGCGTCTGGTGCTGGAAGATCAAACGCCGACCCGCGCCGACGTCTACGCGGTCTACCCGCAGCAATTACACCTGTCCGCACGGGTGCGCAGCCTGATCGACTTTCTGGTCGAGCGCTTCAAGCACATCGACAATCTGGATATTCCCGGCGACTAGCCCAGCAACGCAATCAACTGATGCCGCTGCGCATCGGTGAGCATCGGCCCGAACCCGGCCTTGGCGTTGTCGGCCATGTAACGCGGATTGCCCGCGCCGGGTATCACGCAAGTCACCGCTGAATGTGAAAGCAGAAACTTCAACGCCAGTTGCGGCCAACTGTTGACCTGCACGTCGGAAACCCAGCCCGGCAGCGGTTTGCCTTTGAGCCGGGCCAGCAGTCCCCCGCCACCGAACGGCCGATTACAGATCACCGCGACGCCGCGCTCGCGGCACAAAGGCAAAATACGTTTCTCCACGCCTCGGTCATCGAGGGCGTAGTTGATTTGCAGAAAATCCAGGGGTTCGGCCTTCAGCACCGCTTCGACTTCTTCATAGGCCGAGGGCGTGTAATGGGTGATGCCGATGTAACGGATGCGTCCCTGCGCTTTCCATTCACGCAAGATCGGCAGATGGGTTTGCCAATCGAGCAGGTTGTGGATCTGCATCAGGTCGATGCGTTCGGTGCGTAGCAGGCTGAACGATTGCTCCATCTGCGCGATGCCCTCCTCGCGCCCGCGCGTCCACACTTTGGTCGCCAAAAACGCCGGCGAACGCGGTTCGTGGATCGACAGCAGTTCACCGGCAGTCTGTTCGGCGCGGCCGTACATCGGTGAACTGTCGATCAGCGTGCCGCCCTTGGTGAACAGCTCATCCAGCACTGCCGGTAGTTGCCGATAGGCCGGATCACCGGGGGCGACATCGAAACCGCGATAGGTGCCCAGGCCCACGATGGGCAGCGATTCGGAGCTGGACGGGATGGCGCGGGTCTGCATGGCGTGGCCTCCGGTAGTCGCGGGTGTGTTGGTTGTGGCCAACGCCCGATCAAAGGTGAAGACCGCCGAAACCCCGGCAGCCAGCGTGAGCAATCGGCGACGGGAGTAACCCTCAGTGTGGCTCATGCTGGTTCCCCTGCTGCGTGGATCTGTTGCCGGTTATGTGCATGAGCGGCCGATTGCAGGGCTGGACTACACTGCGACAGCGATCCTTCACACACCGTTAAAAGTAGCCGAATGTCCCGAACCCTGATGTCACTCGTCGCATTGATCGTTGCCGTGTACCTGGTGCTGTGCGCGGCGCTGTTCTTTTTTCAGCGCTCGCTGATCTATTTTCCGCAGCCCAATGCCGTCACCAGCGCCGATTCACAACTGACCCTGTCGATGCCGAATGCGCAGGTTTCAGTGATCACCCGCGAGCGGGTCGGGCCGCGGGCGCTGATCTATTTCGGCGGCAATGCCGAGGACGTGTCGCACAATCTGCCGGAGTTTGCCGAGGCGTTTCCTGAATACGCGGTGTATCTGCTCAACTATCGCGGCTTTGGTGGCAGCAGTGGTTCACCGTCCGAAGCGGCGATTGCCGAGGATGCCTTGGCGCTGTTCGATCAGGTCTATGCCAGTCATCCGCAGGTTTCGCTAATTGGCCGCAGCTTGGGATCGGGCGTCGCCGTGCGTCTGGCCAGTCAGCGACCGGTGCAAAATCTGATTCTGGTGACGCCCTACAACAGCCTCGAAGAAATTGCGGCGCGGCAGTATCCGTGGGTGCCAGTGAAATGGTTGCTCAAAGATCGCTTTGAATCCGGCAAATACGCCGCACATATCCGCGTGCCGACGTTGCTGCTGGCGGCCAGTGACGACGAGGTGATCCCGCGCGCCAGCACCCAGCGTTTGCTGGAGAACTTCCCGCAAGGCGTGGCGGTGCTCCGGGTGGTGCCGGATTCGGGGCATAACTCGATCTCGGATCGTGCGCAGTATTTGCAGTGGATGAAGGATGTGTTGAATCGGTGATAGTGGTCTGCCTGTGTCTTTTGTATTGTTTTCAGTGACCCCATCGCGAGCAGGCTCACTCCTACAGGGGAACGCATTCCAAATGTAGGAGTGAGCCTGCTCGCGATGACGTCATCCAGCGCAACATAGCACTCTGCTTGATCACGCTCTTTGTCACGCCGCGAAAATACCCCTCCCCGCCCCTTGAACCAAGTCGAAAAAGCCCAGTCCTACTCGCGCCGCTTTCTGCGGTTCACTCAACTTTTGCGCTGTCCCCCTTCAGAGCTGCCCGTCTCATGCGCCACGCCGTTCGCTCGTCTCGCTTGGTTTCGCTGTGCCTGCTGATCCTTTCGCCGCTGTTCGCTGCAACCGTCCATGCCGGTGCGGAGCGGCAACTGGTGGCCGCCATCAACGACTATCGTGCCCATCCGCAACGTTGCGATCGACGCCCGGCGCAACGGCTGGCACCGTTGGCGCTAAAGTCGAACCTGGCCCTGCCGATCGGTTATCGCTACGCCGGCGGCATGCGTGAAGCGTTGAAGTCGTCCGGTTATTCCGCCGTGGCGGTGCGCAGTATTCGCGTGATTGGTGCCGCGGACGCCGAAGAGGCTTTCGACCTGCTGCAAGACGAGCACTGCGCCGCGCTGCTGGACGCGAGCTACGCCGACATCGGTGTCAGTCGTTCGCGCAATGAATGGCAAGTGGTGTTGGCGCAACCGGTGCTCGACAGCCGCGTTGGCGATAACCGCAGCGTCAGCAAGGCCTTGCTCGCTGAGGTCAACGCCGCCCGCGCGCGGCCACGGATGTGTGGACGCCAGCGCTTCGCCGCCGCCCGGCCATTGAGCTGGAACGCCGCGCTGGGCGCTGCCGCACAGGGGCACAGCAAAGCCATGGCTTACGGCAACTACTTCGCCCACCGCGATCCGGACGGCGACATGCCCGCCGATCGCGCCCGTGCGGCCGGCTATCGCGGTCGGCAAATCGGTGAAAACATCGCCGCCGGACAGAGTTCACCGGGCAAGGCCATGGCCGGATGGCTGGCCAGCCCCGGACATTGCGCCAATCTGATGAACCCGATGTTTACCCAGGTCGGCGCCGGGTTCGCCAGTGAGGCGCGCAGCGATGAAGGGGTTTACTGGACGATGCTGTTTGGCGCGCAGTGACTGGCAGCGTCCAGCCCCAATTTCAACAGTTCCTTGCGCAGCATTGACGGCGACCGCACGGCCAATCCGGCCTGCCAGTCGAGTGGCAACAAGCGATTGAGCTTTTGCTGGCTGACCTCGGTTGGCGCCAGAAAGCAGCTTTTGCCGTCGCGGATACTGATCACATTCAGCAGCCAGTCATCGCCCTGCTCTGCCATCCAGCTCTTGATCATCGGCCGGTGTTTTTGCAGCAAGGTGTCGGCATCCCACACCGTCATTTGGGCGAAGAAGCCTGGCAGTTTGCTTTCGGGCTTCATACATTTCGAATCGGCTGCCAATGCAGCCGGCAGGTCCGATTCGATGCTGGCCTGACATTCGAGAAAGTATTGTCGGGGCCAGTCTGCCGGCAGTTTCGCGCGTGACGCGAGGTCGGCGTAGGCCTCGATGTCCGCTGGCGTGGTCATCTGCCCGGTGAAATTCAGCGTGTTGTCGAGAATCGCCGTCGCCAGCAAAGCGGCACTTGGCACGCTGATCTGCGGCAGCACACCGGCCGTCTGCCAGCGCTGAAAAACCTGAGTTGCTGCGGCGCCGATCAGGCGAATATCGGCGGCAGACCCAAGCTTCTGTTGCCAATAGGTTTCGTACCCTGGATGGTGATCGATGATTTCTACCACCCGTTCGAGCACCACCATCGGGTCGAAATGCTGATAGTCGGAGACATCGACCAAGACGAACTCATCGTCCGATGTCGGCTGGTAGTCGTGAAAAGTCGCGGCCCAGCCGAGCACGCTTGGCGAAACGCTGGCGTTGGCTGTCGCGCTACTGACGGCGCGGGCGGGAATGCCTTGCTGGTTGAGCAATTCTGCGTAGGCAATGCAGCAGGCGTAGGCGTCGATGTCCAGATAGGACGCGCCGGAGGTGATGATTTTCATGGCCCGGCAAATTCGCACATTTTCATGACGTTGTGGTGACAGCGAAAAGATCGCAGCCTCCGGCAGCTCCTGCTCAGGATTTATGGTTTCCCTGTAGGAGTTGCCGAAGGCTGCGATCTTTTGATCTTCAAGCCGCGCGCTGCCCTCCCGCGACCATCGCCGAAGCCGCCAGCATCGCCCGCAGCAACACCGCACACCCGGCCGCCAGATCGTCCGGCGCGGCGTTCTCGATTTCGTTGTGGCTGATGCCGCCTTCGCACGGCACGAAGATCATCCCGGCCGGGCCGAGTTCGGCGAGGAAAATCGCGTCATGCCCGGCGCCGCTGACGATGTCCATGTTCGATAAACCAAGCCCTTTCGCCGCGCCGCGCACCGCTTCCACGCAGCCTTTTTCGAAGTACAGCGGCGGGAAGTCCGCCGTCGGCGTCAGTTCGTAAGTCAGACCGTGTTCTTCACAAGTGGCTTCGATGACTTGCTTCACCTCGGCAATCATCGAGTCCAGACGCGCCGGTTCCAGATGACGGAAGTCGAGGGTCATGCGCACTTCGCCGGGGATGACGTTGCGCGAACCGGGATAGGCTTGCAGGCAACCGACGGTGCCACAGGCGTGGGGTTGATGGCCGAGGGCGGCGCGGTTGACCGCACCGACGATCACCGAGGCGCCGACCAGCGCATCTTTACGCAGGTGCATCGGCGTCGGGCCGGCATGCGCTTCGACGCCGCGCAGCTTGAGGTCGAACCACTTCTGTCCCAGCGCGCCCAGCACCACACCGATGGTTTTCTGTTCGTCTTCGAGGATCGGACCTTGTTCGATATGTGCTTCGAAATAGGCGCCAACTTTGTGCCCGCTGACTTTGCGCGGACCGGCGTAACCGATGGCGTTGAGCGCTTCACCAACGGTGACGCCGTCGGCATCGACTTTGGCCAGGGTTTCTTCGAGGGTGAATTTCTCCGCGAACACGCCCGAGCCCATCATGCACGGGGCGAAGCGCGAGCCTTCTTCGTTGGTCCAGACCACCACTTCCAGCGGCGCTTCGGTTTCCACACCGAGGTCGTTGAGCGTGCGCAGCACTTCGACACCGGCGAGCACGCCGAAGCATCCGTCGAACTTGCCGCCGGTGGGTTGGGTGTCGATGTGGCTGCCGGTCATTACCGGTGGCAGGTTGGGATTGCGCCCGGGGCGACGGGCGAAGATGTTGCCGACGGCATCGACCGTGACGCTGCATCCGGCGTCCTTGCACCATTGCACGAACAGGTCGCGGGCCTGGCGGTCGAGATCGGTCAGGGCCAGGCGACAGACCCCGCCCTTGACCGTGGCGCCGAGCTTGGCCAGTTCCATGAGCGACGCCCACAGGCGATCGCGGTTGATGTGCTGATGGGTCGATTGCAGAACGTCTACGGCTGCGTTCATGGGGATCTCCTCAGTGCTGATACCGATAGTTCCCACGCTCTGCGTGGGAAATTATCCATGGACGCTCCGCGTCCGCTGTTGGGACGCGGAGCGTCCCGGGCTGCATTCCCACGCAGAGCGTGGGAACGATCATGTGTTACACCGCTGTTTTAACGGCAGAGGGTTGCGCACGCATCACGCACAACCCGTAATAAATAATCCCGCCCAGCGCCGAGCCGGTGAACCAGCCATAGCTGTAAAACCAGCTGAACGCATCGCTGCCCAGCGACAACAAGGTCAGCACCACCGGCACCCCGAACGCGAGAAACCCGGCCCAGTTCCACGCCGGATAGACGTCGTCGCGGTACAACCCGGCCAGGTCCAGTTGCTGTTTCTTGATCAGGAAATAGTCCACGACCATGATCCCGGCGATCGGCCCGAGCAGGCTCGAATAACCGAGCAGCCAATTGGAATACACGGTTTCCAGGCTGACATCGGAGACGATCAAACCGAGTTTTTTCAGCAGTTCATGGCCCATCAACAACAGCCCGACCAACCCGGTCAGCAACACCGCTTTGGTGCGGTTGATCACTTTGGGCGCGATGTTCTGGAAGTCATTGGTCGGCGAAACAATGTTGGCGGCGGTGTTGGTCGACAGCGTGGCGATGATGATCAACGCCATGGCCACCGCGACCCACACCGGACTCTGGATATGGCCGATCAGGCTGACCGGATCGGAGACGGTCACACCGACCAGTTTCACCGAAGCGGCGGTCATGATCACGCCGAGCGAAGCGAACAGAAACATCGTCAGCGGCAGGCCGAAAATCTGCCCGAGGATCTGATCTTTCTGGCTCTTGGCGTAACGGCTGAAGTCAGGAATGTTCAGCGACAACGTCGCCCAGAAACCGACCATTGCGGTCAGCCCGGCGGCGAAGTAACTGACCACACTGGCGCCCTCCGGACGTTTCGCTGGAATCGCCAACAGTTCGGTCATCGACACATTGGGCATCGCCCACACCAGCAGCCCGATGCCGACCGCCACCAACAGCGGCGCCGACAAGGTTTCCAGCCACTTGATCGACTCGGCGCCACGAATCACCACCCACAGGTTCAGCGCCCAGAAAATCATGAAACCGATCACCTCCCCCGTGCCGCCAAGGGATTTCCAGCCCTCGAACACCGAGCCGAGAAACAGGTGAATCGCCAGCCCGCCAAACATCGTTTGAATGCCGAAC
The DNA here is from genome assembly GCF_059429415.1 of Pseudomonas sp. CH61. NCBI lineage: Bacteria > Pseudomonadati > Pseudomonadota > Gammaproteobacteria > Pseudomonadales > Pseudomonadaceae > Pseudomonas > Pseudomonas sp. CH61. The sequence goes on from NZ_CM182098.1 coordinate 3,158,488, forward strand.
CAGCCACACGCCACCAACGCGCGAATCAGGCACGGCACGTTGGAGCCGAGAATGCCGAACGACGAGCGCAGCAGCACCGGAAACGGAATGCCGTACTTGGTGCCGGGAAACGCATTGAGCGTCAGCGGGACCAACACGATGATGTTGGCGAACAGAATTGCCAGCAGCGCTTCACCAACAGTCAGGCCGAAGTACGCGGTGAGCACGCCGCCGAGGGTGTAGGTCGGCACGCAGATCGACATGCCGACCCACAGCGCGGTGATGTGCCATTTGTTCCAGGTTCGTTCGCGCACCTTGGTCGGTGCCATATCGTGGTTGTAACGGGGACTGTCGAGGACATCGCTACCGGCTTCAAGCTCGAACAAGCCGTCGCGCTCGGTCACTTGCGATCTGATCTGTTGCATGGCCGCTCCACTGTTCTTCTGATTATTTTTTTGCTCATCAGGCGGCTGCACCCGAGGGTACGAACCGGACGATGGCCGGAGGAACTGACAACTTTCGTGCACCGGCCATGGTGTCAGCGGCGGCATCAATAAACGTGCCGGGTGCCCCGCTTACGCATCGGGCCGAGGGTTAAACGCTTTGCAACTTTCTGATATTCATCAGTTTTAATTATTCACCGGATGAGTTCGCGGAAACTTGTCTGGGTGCTCAGGCTAAACACTTGGCAAGTTGTCCGAACAGACAGGACTCAATCTGGTGCACTGCATTTATTTTCATCGTGAGCGAGCAACCGCAGCTCAACTTCAAGCGGCTGATTTCACATAGGAAATCTTGCTCATATTTCCATCCTGTCAAGTGCGTCAAAATGGTGAACAGCCTCACCATTTTGGTGATTTACGATTTTTATCGTTATTTTTCAATTACTTAAAACAGCCATAAGCTTATAAAAAATAATCTTGATCTATTGCAAATCTGCGACTAGCTTCTATTCCTGACAGCGCTGACAGGAATACACCCTGCAACGCTGTACATCAATAAAACATCTAGAACCGGCACAAGTCGGTCAATGCCTGCGAGGAACTCGGAATGTCTCTGTTGATCCGTGGCGCCACCGTTGTTACCCATGATGAAAGTTATCGCGCCGACGTCTATTGCGCCGACGGCGTGATCAAAGCCATCGGTGAAAACCTTGATGTTCCCGCCGGCGCCGAAGTCCTCGACGGCAGCGGCCAATACCTGATGCCCGGCGGCATCGATCCGCACACCCACATGCAACTGCCGTTCATGGGCACCGTGGCCAGTGAGGATTTCTACAGCGGCACGGCGGCCGGTCTGGCCGGTGGCACCACGTCTATCATCGATTTCGTGATTCCCAATCCGCAGCAATCTCTGATGGAAGCTTTTCATCAGTGGCGCGGCTGGGCGGAAAAATCGGCGTCGGATTATGGCTTCCATGTCGCAATCACCTGGTGGAGCGAGCAGGTGCGCGAGGAAATGGCCGAGCTGGTCAGCCATCACGGCATCAACAGCTTCAAGCATTTCATGGCCTACAAGAACGCGATCATGGCCGCCGACGACACGCTGGTGGCGAGTTTCGAACGCTGCCTGGAACTCGGCGCGGTGCCGACCGTGCACGCGGAAAACGGCGAGCTGGTTTATCACCTGCAACGCAAGTTGATGGCCCAAGGCATCACCGGGCCGGAGGCGCATCCGCTGTCGCGTCCGTCGCAGGTTGAAGGTGAGGCCGCGAGCCGGGCGATTCGCATTGCCGAAACCATTGGCACGCCGCTGTACCTGGTGCACGTCTCGACCAAGGAAGCCCTCGACGAAATCACCTATGCGCGCAGCAAAGGCCAACCGGTGTACGGCGAAGTGCTGGCCGGGCATTTGCTGCTCGACGACAGCGTCTATCAGCACCCGGACTGGCAGACCGCTGCCGGTTATGTGATGAGCCCGCCGTTCCGTCCGCGCGGTCATCAGGAGGCGCTGTGGCACGGACTGCAAAACGGTAATCTGCACACCACCGCGACCGACCATTGCTGCTTCTGCGCCGAGCAAAAAGCCGCCGGGCGCGATGACTTCAGCAAGATTCCCAACGGTACCGCGGGTATCGAAGATCGCATGGCAGTGCTTTGGGATGAGGGGGTTAACTCCGGGCGTTTGTCGATGCAGGATTTCGTCGCGCTCACCTCCACCAATACCGCGAAGATCTTCAATCTCTATCCGCGCAAAGGCGCGATCCGCGTCGGCGCCGATGCCGATCTGGTGCTGTGGGATCCGCAAGGCACCCGCACCATTTCCGCCAAGACCCACCATCAGCAGGTGGACTTCAACATCTTCGAAGGCAAGACCGTGCGCGGCGTGCCGAGCCATACCGTCAGCCAGGGCCGGGTGGTCTGGGCTGATGGTGATTTGCGCGCCGAGCGTGGCGCCGGGCGGTATATCGAACGGCCGGCGTATCCGGCGGTGTTTGATTTGCTGAGCAAGCGGGCTGAGCGGCACAAGCCGACTGCTGTGAAACGCTGAAATCCAGGCCTTCGGCCTTCGCGAGCAGGCTCGCTCCCACATTTAAAATGCATTCCCCTGTGGGAGCGAGCCTGCTCGCGAAGAGGCCAGTCCAGGCAACACAAAAACCAATGCCCATCAGAGGCAGCACCTCAAATAACCGTGAGGCCATAAACCGTGATCGAGACCCTGAACCACCTCCCCCACCCGCACGAAAGCGCGGCCGCCCTCGCCGGGCATTTCACCGATCTGGCGCCGCCGCTCAACGATCGGCAGGCACATCTGGAAGCCTCGCGCTGCCTGTATTGCTACGACGCACCGTGCGTGAATGCGTGCCCGAGCGAGATCGATATCCCGTCGTTCATCCGCAACATCCATCAGGACAACGTCCCCGGTGCGGCGCAGAAAATCCTTTCGGCGAACATCCTCGGCGGCAGTTGCGCGCGGGTCTGTCCAACCGAAATCCTTTGCCAGCAAGCCTGCGTGCGCAACAACGCTCAGGAATGCGCGCCGGTGCTGATCGGCCTGCTGCAACGCTACGCCGTCGACAACGCACACTTCAGCGAACACCCGTTCCAGCGCGCCGCCGCCACCGGCAAACGCATCGCCGTGGTCGGTGCCGGACCGGCCGGTTTGTCCTGTGCGCACCGCAGCGCCATGCACGGTCACGACGTGGTGATTTTCGAAGCACGGGAGAAGGCTGGCGGCCTCAATGAATACGGGATCGCCAAGTACAAACTGGTCGACGACTACGCGCAAAAGGAACTGGATTTTCTCCTGCAGATCGGTGGCATTGAAATCCGTCATGGGCAAAAACTCGGCGAGAATCTGACGCTCAGCGAATTGCATCAACAGTTCGACGCGGTGTTTCTGGGCCTTGGCCTGAATGCCAGCAAGCAACTCGGTTTACCTCACGAAGATGCACCCGGTCTGCTCGCCGCCACCGATTACATCCGCGAACTGCGCCAGGCCGATGACCTCACGCAACTGCCGCTGGCCGAGCGCTGCATCGTCCTCGGCGCCGGCAACACCGCGATCGACATGGCCGTGCAAATGGCTCGCCTCGGCGCCCGTGATGTGAATCTGGTGTATCGCCGTGGCGCGGCGGATATGGGCGCCACCGGTCATGAACAGGACATCGCCAAAGCCAATCAGGTACGCCTGCTGACCTGGGCACAACCGGAAGAGGTGCTGCTCGACGCTCACGGCCAGGTGCGCGGCATGCGTTTCGCCCGCACCGATCTGGTCGACGGTCGCCTGCAAACCACCGGCGAAACCTTCGAACTGGCCGCCGACGCAATCTTCAAAGCCATCGGCCAAGCCTTTGATGGCAGCGCCCTCGCCGACCCGCTGGCCCGTGAACTAAAGCGTCAGGGCGAACGCATCTACGTCGATGAAAACCTGCGAACCAGCATCCCCGGCGTGTATGCCGGCGGCGACTGCACCAGCCTCGATCAGGACCTCACCGTGCAAGCCGTGCAGCACGGCAAACGCGCCGCCGAGGCGATCAATGTTCAACTGATGCTTAACGTGGAGGCTGCGTAAATGGCCGATCTGTCGATTGTCTTCGCTGGCATCAAAGCGCCGAATCCGTTCTGGCTGGCCTCTGCGCCGCCGACTGACAAGGCCTACAACGTTGTCCGCGCTTTCGAGGCCGGCTGGGGCGGCGTGGTGTGGAAAACCCTCGGAGAGGACCCGGCGGCGGTCAACGTGTCGTCGCGTTACTCGGCGCATTACGGCAACAACCGTGAAGTGCTGGGCATCAACAATATCGAGCTGATCACCGACCGTTCGCTGGAAATCAACCTGCGCGAAATCACTCAGGTGAAAAAGGATTGGCCGGACCGCGCGCTGATCGTTTCGCTGATGGTGCCGTGCGTCGAGGAGTCGTGGAAACACATCCTGCCGCTGGTGGAAGCCACCGGTGCTGACGGCATCGAGCTGAACTTCGGCTGCCCGCACGGCATGCCTGAACGCGGTATGGGTGCGGCGGTCGGTCAGGTGCCGGAGTACGTCGAACAAGTCACGCGCTGGTGCAAGACCTATTGCTCGCTGCCGGTGATCGTCAAGCTGACGCCGAACATCACCGACATCCGCGTCGCCGCCCGCGCGGCCCATCGCGGTGGCGCCGATGCGGTGTCGCTGATCAATACGATCAACTCGATCACCAGCGTCGATCTGGAGCACATGGTCGCCCTGCCCACCGTCGGCAGCAAAAGCACCCATGGCGGTTATTGCGGCTCGGCGGTGAAGCCGATTGCGCTGAACATGGTCGCCGAAATTGCCCGCGATCCAGAGACGCAGGGCCTGCCGATCTGCGGGATTGGCGGCATCGGCAGTTGGCGCGATGCGGCGGAATTCATGGCGTTGGGCAGCGGCGCAGTGCAAGTGTGCACGGCGGCGATGCTGCATGGCTTCCGTATTGTCGAGGAGATGAAGGACGGTTTGTCGCGGTGGATGGACAGTCAGGGTTACGCCAGCATCGCCGAGTTTTCCGGGCGTGCGGTGGGCAATACCACGGACTGGAAGTACCTCGATATCAACTATCAGGTGATCGCGAAGATTGATCAGGACGCGTGCATTGGTTGCGGGCGTTGCCACATTGCTTGTGAGGACACGTCACACCAGGCGATCGGCAGTCTGAAGCAGGCGGACGGCACGCATAAATATGAAGTGATTGATGAGGAGTGTGTGGGTTGTAACTTGTGTCAGATCACTTGTCCGGTGGCGGACTGTATCGAGATGGTGCCGATGGAGACTGGCAAGCCGTTTCTGGATTGGAATCATGATCCGCGGAATCCGTATCACGTTGCGGTCTAGATCGCCGACTGATCCAACAGCCCCCTCACCCTAACCCTCTCCCAAAGGGAGAGGGGACTGATTGGGGGATGCTGCAAAACTCCGCCGACCTGAAAGCGCTGTTGTGAATCCATAATCGACTAGGGGTTCACAGGTAAGAACTGCTTTGAATCCTTAATCGAAACAGGCACAGGCTCGGACGGCTTTTTGAACCATAATCGACTGGATTTTTCAGGTCGATGTACCTCACAAGACACCTCGGTCGGCCCCCTCTCCCTCCGGGAGAGGGATGGGCGGGCGGCGTTCCGATGAGGGTCAGCTTTTGCTTTCAGGGCTCCAGCCCGATCCCACGCAAGATCACACTCGTCACCGTCTGCACCGCCCGCTCAAACTGCATATCCGTCAACGGCTGATGTTCATTCAGAATATTCACCTGATGATCAAAGTCAGCATAGTGCTGCGTCGACGCCCAGATCATGTACAGCAGACTCGACGGTTCCACCGGCAGAATCCGCTTGTCCTCGACCCACTGGCGAATCTTCGCTTCCTTCATCTTCGCCCAGTCATACAGGCTGACATCCAGCGCCTCGCCCAAGGTTGGCGCGCCGTGGATGATTTCATTGGCCCAGACTTTCGAACCATACGGCCGACTGCGCGAGTGATTCATCTTGGCGCGGATGTAGCTGCTGAGCACCACGCGCGGATCGTCGAACATCTCGAAGCACAGCGCGTCCTGTTTCCACACTTCCAGCAGGTCGAACAGCACCGCGCTGTACAGCTCGCTCTTGGTTGAGAAGTAGTAATGCAGATTGGAGCGCGGCAATTGCACTTCAGCGGCGATGTCGGCCATGGCGGTGCCGCCGAAGCCTTTTTCGGCGAAGACTTTTTCCGCCGCCAGGAGAATTTTCTCGACGTTATTGCGACGAATCTCGATCTTGTGATTGCCCATGAGGGCTCCCTGACAACAGCGTTGCCCAAGACTAGCATCCGCTCTGCTCCGGGGGCGACCGCTGCAAACAAAACTTCGTACTGGCGTCAGCGGATGGCTAAACTGACGCTTCTTCGATCCTGCCTCAGAGGTATCCGCGATGCTGTTCAAGAACGTCCTGACCACCACTGCCCTGCTCGCTTCGCTGTTCGCCGCATCTTCCGTATTCGCCCACGCCCACCTGAAAAGCCAGACCCCGGCCGCCGACAGCACCGTCGCCGCCCCGGCCGATTTGCGCCTGACCTTTTCCGAAGGCGTCGAAGCCAGTTTCACCAAAGTCACCGTGACCAAGGATGGCGCAGCGGTCGTCGTCAAAGCGCTGACCACTGAAAACGACAAGAAAACCCTGATCGTCACCCCGGCTGCTCCGCTGACCGCTGGCGAGTACAAAGTCGAATGGCACGCGGTGTCGGTCGACACACACAAAAGCGAAGGCGCTTATCAGTTCAAGGTGGGCCAGTAATTCATGAGTGAAGCGCTGGTGCTGTGCCGCTTTGTGCATTTCATCGTGGTGTTGATGCTGTTCGGGGCCTGGCTGTTCAGGCCGTTGCTGCTCAAGGATGAAGCGCCGCAAGTGGATCGGCACCTGGCGCGACTGGCGCGTTGGCTGACCGCTGTGGCGCTGGTCAGCGGGATTGTCTGGGCACTTTTGATCACCGCGAGCATGGCCGGCTCGGCAGCGGCGGCGTTTGATGCGGACACGGTTGCGCTGGTGCTGGGCCATACGTTTTTTGGTCAGGTGTGGCGTTGGCATCTGCTGATCAATGCTGTGCTGTTGGCGTTGCTGTTCACACCTTGGCGTTCAAGAATGCCGTTGCGACTGGGCTTGAGCGCGTTGCTGCTGGCGACTCTGGCACCGGTCGGGCATGGTGCGATGCTCGACGGGCTGAGTGGGCAATTGCTGATTCTCAACCAGATCGTGCATCTGACCTGCGTGGCGGCGTGGCTGGGCGGGTTGTGGTTGCTGGTGATGATTCTGCGTCAGCCGACGGAGCCGATGCGTGAAGTTTTGCGGCGCTTCAGCGGGATTGGTTATGCGCTGGTCGCCGGGCTGCTGATCACCGGTTTGATCAATGTGCGCGTGCTGACCGGCCAGTGGTGGCCGACGCCGTTGTTCAGCGGGTTTGCGTTGATTCTGCTAGTCAAGACGATGATCGTGCTGGGGATGCTTGGGCTGGCGCTGTTCAACCGCCTGCGGGTTGAGGATTGCGAACAGCGGATGGGCGCGCTCAAGCGCAGTGTGATGCTGGAGTGGTTACTCGGCATTGGCGCGGTGGCGGCTGTCTCGCTACTCGGCACCCTGCCGCCAATGATCGCTGGATAAACACAGTTCAAATGTGGGAGCGAGCCTGCTCGCGAAAGCGGTGTGTCAGATAAAGAAATGTTACTGATACGACGCTTTCGCGAGCAGGCTCGCTCCCACAGGGTTATGCATTGATCAGTGGGGTTGGGTGTCGCCCGCTGCGGTGTCGATGCTGACGACAACTGACATCCCCGGCCGTAACCGTTCCTCTTCCTGCTGATCCGCATCAATGGTGATTCGCACCGGCACCCGCTGAGCAATTTTCACAAAGTTGCCGGTGGCGTTATCCGCCTGCAACAGGGCAAATTCAGACCCCGTCCCCGGCGAAATATGCTGCACATGCCCGGTGAATTTGCGGTGGTTCAGCGCATCGACGGTGAAGCGCACCGGCTGCCCGACGCGGACGTTGTCCATCTGGGTTTCCTTCATGTTGGCGATTACCCATTTCTGGTTCGGCACCAGCGCCATCAACTGCGCCCCGGAATTGACGTAGGCGCCGAGGCGCACACCGATTTGCCCGAGCTGCCCATCACGCGGCGCAACAATACGTGTGTTCGACAGATCGATCCGCGCCAGTTGCACCGCTGCTTCGGCGCTGGCCACTGCGGCTTCCAGCGAGCCGCGATTGACGATCACCGTTTGCAGATCCTGACGGGCGATTTCCAGATTGGCCTTGGCCTGCGCCACCCCCGCAACACTTTGCGCATTCGCCGCCAGTGCTACATCCATCTCACGCTTGGACACCGAACCGTCGCGCACCAATTCCTGATTACGGCGCAGATCCGCCTCGCTCTTGCGCAACTGCGCTTCGCTGTCGGCCTGCACCGCCTGACGCAATTTGATCGTCGCCTCGGCGCTGTTGCGTTGCTGCACCACATTAGCCAATGCAGCCTTCTGCACCGCCAGTTGTGCCAGTGACTGATCGAGGCGTTGCTGATAGATGCGGTCGTCGAGGCGCACCAGCAAATCCCCGGCCTTCACGTACTGGAAATCCTGTACCGGCACTTCATAGACATAACCGGCAAGCTGCGGGCCGATGATCGTCACTTGCCCACGAATCAGGGCGTTTTCGGTGGTTTCGACCGCACTGCTGAACGGTGGCAATTGCCAGGCATACAGCACGATCAACACACCGACGATGGCAATCGCCGCAAAGCCCAGTGAGGAAATAATCCGCACCCGCAGCGAGCGTGGCTCGGTATTCGGCGAGGACGGCGGCGCGACACCTTCGGGCGTGGCGGCAATGGCATTGGTGGTCGTGGTGGTCGGTTCGGTCATGAAGAAGTGGCACCGCTGGAAGGTGTGGATGGCGCTGAGGCGACGGCTTTGGTGGTGCTCATCAGCCACAGCGCACGAATGGACAGCCAGATCATGGTCAGCACCGCAATCACGGCGATCAGCATGAACACATCGTTATAGGCCAGCACGTTGGCCTCCCGCGTGGCGGCGTTGGCCAGGCTGCGAATCCCCGCAAGGTTGCGCAGACTCGGGTCGGCCAACAGCGAACCGTATGCCGAGCCGCCGCTCTGCACGCGTGCCGCCACCAAGGGATCAGACAGCGTCAGGTGCTCAACGATTTGACTGGAATGAAATTTTTCCCGGACGATCTGAAAAGTACCCAGAAGCGCCGCACCGAGCAGGCCGCCGAGGTTATTGCAGATCCCGAACAGCACCGAAAAGCTCACCAGATTGCGCGGATTGGTCAGCACGTTACGGGTGCCGAAAACCATGGTCGGGCCGAGGAAAAACGTGCTGCCGAACGCCAGCAGAAACTGACTGAAGTAGAGGTTTTCCGGACGGGTCAGGTTGTTGGAAAAGCTGTCCATCACCGACCCGGTGGCCATCAGACCCAGCGAGATGATCAACGGCATCAGCAGGTGTTTGGGGTCGATGGTCAGTGCGCTGGTCAGCAACCCCGCGACACTGCCGATCAGCATCACCACGTACAGGCTGTGCAACTGCTCATAGCCCATGTTCAGGTTCTGCATGAAACCGACCGCACCGGTGGACTGCTCCGAGGTGACCATGCGAATCAGGGTCACCGCCAGCGCCAGGCGGATCATCGTCCCGCTGCCCAGCCAGCGGGTCATCAGCAGCGGGTTGCTGCGGTTATGTTCGATAGCCAGGCCGGCGATGATCAAGGCAATCGAAGCAGCCAACGCATAGCCGATCCAGTCGGCCTCCAGCCACCAATCGATCCGCCCCAGCGACAACACCGCACACAGCAACGCCACACCAGTGGCGAGAATGGCAAAGGTGAGGAAGTCGAGTTTTTCGAAGGTTTTGAAGCGATCGCCGGGCGGTAACTTGAGCAGCAACACGCAGCCGAGCGACAGCAACGCCATGCCCAATTCGAACAGGTACAAGCCGCGCCATTCGGCGATCTGCAGCAAATCTTCGGAAAATAATCGCGCCAATGGCAGCGCCAGTTGGGAAGTGCCGAGGCCGAGCACCAGCGCCTTCAGCCGCCACTTCGCCGGGAACGCCTGAACCATGTAATACAGGCCCAGCGAACTCAGTGCCGCGCCGACCATGCCGTGCGCCGCCCGCACCGCCACCGCCGAATTGAGATCATTGACGAACAGATGGCCGAAGGTCACCAGCGCGTACAGCACCAGAAACACTTCGGTGAACGCGCGCAAACCGAACTGCTGGCGAAACTTCACCAGCAGCAGGTTCATCGACACGTTGGTCATCACATACGCCGCCGGTAACCAGGCCATTTCCGCCGTGGTCGCGCCGAGTGCGCCTTGCAGATAAGGCAGGTTGGCCACCACCAGCGAGTTGCCCAAGCCACCGGTCACCGCCACCAGCACGCCGACCAGCGCATAGGCCAGGCGCTTGGGGTTTGAGTGCAACGGCGTCGAGGGGGAACCGGGCAGACTGGGCTTTTCGTGGGGCTGCCAGTTGCGCGGGGCGTATTGATCCATGGAAAAGCCTTGTGCAGAAGGTGGGTGAAGTTTGCCGCAAATTCACCGGCAACACACATCCCATGGACAACACATATCCCTTGTAGGAGTGAGCCTGCTCGCGATCGCGTTGTATCAATGATGGAAATGTCGACTGATACACCGCTATCGCGAGCAGGCTCACTCCTACAAGGGTTCTGTGTGATGACCGAAGTCATCGCATAACTTGCTGTTGACATTCCCGTAAAACCTAGGAAATATCCGCACCCATGTTGTACGACGACGTATAACAAATAATAAAAACAACAAACGAAACAGGGAGCGTCACAGTGAGCACACTCGTCTGCAGTTCCGTCCGCCCTTCCCGTCTTTCCGTCACCCGCCCGCGTACCGCTTTAAGTCTGATCGGCTGCAGCAGCCTCGCCCTCGCCATGCCGATGAGCGCCGAAGCCGAAGGTTTTCTCGACGACAGCAAAGCCACGCTGAACCTGCGCAACGCCTACTTCAACCGCAACTTCGTCAACCCGGCCAACCCGCAGGGCAAGGCTGAGGAGTGGACGCAGAACTTCATCCTCGACGCCAAATCCGGCTTCACTCAGGGCACCGTCGGTTTCGGCCTTGATCTGCTGGGGATGTATTCGCAAAAACTCGATGGTGGCAAAGGCACCGGCGGCACGCAACTGTTGCCGATCCACGATGACGGGCGTCCGGCCGACAACTTCGGACGGCTCGGTGTGGCCCTGAAGGCCAAAGTCTCGAAGACCGAATTGAAGGTCGGCGAATGGATGCCGGTGCTGCCGATCCTGCGTTCCGACGATGGCCGCTCGCTGCCGCAGACCTTTCGCGGCGGCCAGATCACCTCTACCGAGATCAATGGCCTGAGCGTCTACGGCGGCCAGTTCCGTGGCAACAGCCCGCGCAACGATGCGAGCATGGAAGACATGTCAATGAACGGCCGTGGCGCGTTCACGTCCGATCGCTTCAACTTCGGCGGCGGCGAATACACCTTCAACGACAAACGCACGCTGGTCGGCGTGTGGTACGCCGAACTCAGCGACATCTACCAGCAGCAGTATTTCAACCTCAGCCACAGCCAGCCGCTGGGCGACTGGACGCTCGGCGCCAACCTCGGCTTTTTCACCGGCAAGGAAGACGGCAGCGCCCAGGCCGGCGACCTCGACAACAAGACTGCGTTCGCCCTGCTTTCGGCCAAATACGGTGGCAACACGTTCTATGTCGGCCTGCAAAAACTCAGCGGCGACGACGCGTGGATGCGGGTCAACGGCACCAGCGGCGGCACGCTGGCCAACGACAGTTACAACGCCAGTTATGACAACGCCAAAGAGCGCTCCTGGCAGTTGCGCCACGACTACAACTTCGTCGCCCTCGGCGTTCCCGGCCTGACCCTGATGAACCGCTATATCAGCGGCGATAACGTGCACACCGCCACCACCAATGACGGCAAGGAATGGGGCCGCGAGTCGGAACTGGCCTACACCGTGCAGAGCGGTCCGCTGAAAAATCTCAACGTGAAATGGCGCAACGCGACGATACGCCGGGACTTCAGCACCAACGAATTTGATGAAAACCGGATCTTTATCAGTTATCCGATTTCGTTGTTGTAAAGCCAGTCGCCACACCGGATTTCCCTGTGGGAGCGAGCCTGCTCGCGAAGGCGGCGTGTCAGTCGACATCAATTCTAAATGACATACCGCTTTCGCGAGCAGGCTCGCTCCCACATGGGATTGCGTTGCAAATACGGAACGGTGGTGATCGAAAAGAGAACCAGGCCTTCCGTCATCTACACCAAAAGTCGCGTTGACAAGTTCCGGAAACCCTACCGATACTTCAGCGCAGTCATACGACAACCTACAACAAACCTAATAACAATCGTGTAAGGGATTGCCATGACATCTACCTCCACTCCCCGCGCCCCGTTCAACCGTCTGCTGCTGACCGGCGCCGCCGGTGGCCTGGGCAAAGTCCTGCGCGAACGGATGCGCCCTTATGCCAATGTCCTGCGCCTGTCGGACATCGCTGCCCTCGCCCCGGCCGTCGATGATCGTGAAGAAATCGTGGTCTGCGATCTCGCCGACAAACACGCCGTGCATCAAATGGTCGAAGGCGTCGACGCGATCCTGCATTTCGGCGGCGTCTCCGTGGAGCGGCCGTTCGAAGAAATCCTCGGTGCCAACATCTGTGGCGTGTTTCACATCTACGAAGCCGCGCGTCGGCATGGCGTGAAGCGGGTGATCTTCGCCAGTTCCAACCACGTCATCGGCTTCTACAAACAGGACGAACCGCTCGACGCCAGCTCCGCGCGGCGCCCCGATGGCTATTACGGATTGTCGAAGTCCTACGGCGAAGACATGGCCAGTTTCTACTTCGATCGCTACGGCATCGAGACCGTCAGCATCCGCATCGGCTCCTCGTTCCCCGAGCCGCAAAACCGCCGAATGATGCACACCTGGCTGAGCTTCGACGACCTCACGCAATTGCTCGAACGCGCGCTGTACACGCCGAATGTCGGCCACACGGTGGTGTATGGCATGTCCGCCAACAAGGACGTCTGGTGGGACAACAAATTCGCCAACCACCTCGGCTTCGAGGCGAAGGACAGCTCCGAAGTGTTCCGCGAAAAAGTCGAGGCGCAGCCGATGCCGGCCGCCGATGACCCGGCGCGGATCTATCAGGGCGGCGCATTCGTCGCGGCCGGACCGTTCGGCGACTGATCACTCTGACAACGACACAAAGGATTGAGTATGCAAGCCGAATTGATCGTCGATGCCCGCAACGCCGTGGGCGAAAGCCCGGTCTGGGTGGCAGAGGAAAACGCGCTGTACTGGGTAGACATTGCCAACGGCGGCCTGCAACGCTGGAGCGCTGACACCGGCCATGTGCACGCCTGGAAAACCCCGGAAATGCTCGCCTGCATCGCCCGCCACAGCCGTGGCGGTTGGGTCTCCGGGATGGAGAGCGGCTTCTTTCATCTGCACCCGCACAACGACGGCAGCCTCGACAGCGAACGACTTGCCAGCGTCGAGCACGGCCGCAAAGACATGCGTCTCAACGATGGTCGCTGCGACCGTCAGGGCCGCTTCTGGGCCGGCAGCATGGTGTTGAACATGGGCCTGAATGCGCCCGAAGGCCGGCTCTACCGCTACGGCGCCGGGCAGTCTGGCGTGATTGAAGCGCAACTCGACGGCTTCATTGTGCCCAACGGTCTCGGCTTCAGCCCCGACGGCAAGACGATGTATCTGTCCGATTCGCACCCCGACGTGCAACTGATCTGGGCGTTCGATTACGACACCGATACCGGCACACCATCGAACCGCCGCGTCTTCGTCGACATGAACCACTTCCCCGGCCGCCCCGATGGCGCCGCCGTGGACGCCGAAGGTTTCTACTGGATCTGCGCCAACGACGCCGGCCTGATTCACCGCTTTGCGCCGGACGGCCGACTCGACTTCTCACTGGCCGTGCCGGTGAAAAAACCGACCATGTGTGCCTTCGGCGGCAGCCGGATGGACACCTTGTTCGTGACCTCGATTCGTCCCGGCGACGACCACGATCCGCAATCCCTGGCCGGCGGCGTGTTCGCCCTGAATCCCAACGTCAAAGGCCTGCCGGAACCGCTGTTCGACGATTTGCTGTAACACCCGCCTCTGCTGCACCGCTGCGCCTTGAACACAACAATAACAAGACTGGAGACTCACCCCCATGAACTTCAAACGCACCTTGCTGGCCGCTGCACTCCCGCTGATGTTTACCTTCACTGGCGCCGCTCAGGCACTGCAACTCAAATTCGCGGACATTCACCCCGCCGGTTACCCAACCGTGGTGGCCGAAGAAAACATGGGCAAAACCCTGACCAAGGAGACCAACGGCGAACTGACCTTCCAATACTTCCCCGGTGGTGTGCTGGGCTCCGAAAAGGAAGTCATCGAGCAGATGCAAGTCGGCGCCGTACAGCTGTCTCGCGTCAGCCTGGGTATCGTCGGCCCCGTGGTTCCGGACGTGAACGTGTTCAACATGCCGTTCATCTTCCGCGACCATCAACACATGCGTAACGTCATCGACGGCGCAGTGGGCGACGAGATCCTCGACAAGATCACCAATTCCGAATTCGGCCTGGTGGCCCTGGCCTGGATGGACGGCGGCACGCGCAACGTCTACACCAAGAAACCGGTGCGCAAGCTCGAAGACCTCAAGGGCATGAAAATCCGCGTGCAAGGCAACCCGATGTTCATCGACATGATGAACGCCATGGGCGGCAACGGTATCGCCATGGACACCGGCGAGATCTTCAGCGCCCTGCAGACCGGCGTGATCGACGGCGCGGAAAACAACCCGCCGACCCTGCTCGAACACAACCACTTCCAGAACGCCAAGTTCTACAGCCTCACCGGTCACCTGATCCTGCCAGAGCCGATCGTGATGTCGAAAATCACCTGGGAAAAACTGACCCCGGATCAACAAGCGCTGGTCAAGACAGCCGCCAAGGCTGCCCAGGCCGAAGAGCGCGTGCTGTGGGACAAGAAGTCCGCTGCCAGTGAAGAAAAACTCAAGGCCGCCGGCGTCGAGTTCATCGAGGTGGACAAGAAACCCTTCTACGACGCCACCGCACCGGTGCGGGAAAAGTACGGCGCGAAGTATGCCGACCTGATCAAGAAAATCGAAGCCGTTCAGTAACGCCTCCCGCTCCGTCCTCATGAACAAGGCCCGGTGCGCCCGATGACTGCGGCGCGCCCGGTTACGGTGGAACCCGATGAAGAATCTACTGCTGCGTATCAACGACAAGATCTACATGACGTGCATCTGGGTCGCCGGCCTTTCCGTCCTGGCGATTTCCCTGATGATTCCCTGGGGCGTGTTCGCCCGCTACGTGCTGGGCACCGGTTCGAGCTGGCCCGAGCCCACGGCGATCCTGCTGATGATGGTGTTTACCTTCATCGGCGCCGCCGCCAGTTACCGCGCCGGCGCGCACATGGCCGTGGCCATGCTCACCGACCGGATGCCGCCGCAGCTGAGAACCGCGGCGGCGATTTTTTCCCAGCTGCTCATGGCGGCGATCTGCATCTTCATGACGATCTGGGGCGCCAAGCTGTGCATGTCCACCTGGAACCAGTTCATGGCCGCCCTGCCCGATCTGCGGGTTGGCGTGACCTACTTGCCCATTCCCGTGGGCGGCTTGCTGACGCTGATTTTCGTGCTGGAAAAACTCTTGCTCGGTGACCAGAGCAAACGACGCGTCGTGCAGTTCGACCTGGTTGAAGAAAGTGAAGGTGCCGCTTAATGGACGCTCTGATACTGCTGGGCAGTTTTATCGCTTTGATCCTGATCGGCATGCCGGTCGCCTACGCGTTGGGCGCCGCCGCGCTGATCGGTGCATGGTGGATCGACATTCCGTTCCAGGCGGTGATGATTCAGGTCGCTTCGGGGGTGAACAAATTCTCGCTGCTGGCCATTCCGTTCTTCGTGCTGGCCGGTGCGATCATGGCCGAGGGCGGCATGTCCCGTCGCTTGGTGGCGTGTGCCGGGGTGCTGGTGGGGTTTGTCCGCGGTGGCCTGTCACTGGTCAACATTGTCGCCTCGACCTTTTTCGGCGCGATCTCCGGCTCGTCGGTGGCCGACACCGCGTCGGTGGGTTCGGTGCTGATTCCGGAAATGGAACGCAAGGGCTATCCACGGGACTTCTCCACCGCCGTGACGGTCAGCGGTTCGGTGCAAGCCCTGCTGACCCCACCGAGCCATAACTCGGTGCTTTACTCCCTGGCCGCCGGTGGCACGGTTTCGATTGCCTCGCTGTTCATGGCGGGCATCGTGCCGGGCTTGCTGATGAGCGCCTGCCTGATGGTGCTGTGTCTGATTTTCGCGAGAAAACGCGATTACCCCAAGGGTGAAGTGATCCCGATGCGCCAGGCGTTGAAAATCGTCGGCGAAGCCCTCTGGGGCCTGATGGCGATGGTGATCATCCTCGGCGGCATCCTCTCGGGGATCTTCACCGCGACAGAGTCGGCGGCGATTGCCGTGCTCTGGTCATTCTTCGTGACCATGTTCATCTACCGCGACTACAAGTGGAGCGAACTGCCGAAACTGATGCACCGCACGGTGCGGACGATTTCGATCGTGATGATCCTGATCGGTTTCGCGGCGAGCTTCGGTTACATCATGACCCTGATGCAAATTCCGGCGAAGATCACCACGGCGTTTCTGACCCTGTCGGACAACCGCTACGTGATCCTGATGTGCATCAACGTCATGCTGCTGTTGCTCGGCACGGTGATGGACATGGCGCCGCTGATCCTGATCCTGACGCCGATCCTGATGCCGGTGATTCTCGGCATCGGCGTCGACCCGGTGCAGTTCGGCATGATCATGCTGGTCAACCTGGGGATCGGATTGATAACGCCGCCGGTGGGTGCGGTGCTGTTTGTCGGTTCGGCGGTGGGCAAGGTCAGTATCGAGAGCACCGTGAAGGCGCTGCTGCCGTTCTATGCCGTGCTGTTCCTGGTGTTGATGTTGGTGACTTACGTGCCGGCACTGTCGCTGTGGTTGCCGCATCTGGTGTTGTAAGCCGATAAAAAGATCGCAGCCCTTGATGGGCTGCGATTTCTTTTGAACCTCACGCCCGCAACAACATATACCCCGCCACTACCAGACAGACACTGGCAAACCCCACCTGCAACGCCCGCGCCGGCACCCGCGCGCAGAGCTTGCGGCCGATGATCATGCCGACAATGCTGGCGACGATGAACGCTGCGCCCTGCCCGTCTATCCGCACACCGGCGTGAAACGAGCCGATCACCCCGATTGCCGAAATCAGACTGATCACCATCAGCGACGTGGCGACAATCCCGCGCATCTGCACGTCGGTCAGTTGCTTGAACGCCGGCACGATCAAAAAGCCGCCACCGACGCCGAGCAAACCGGACACCACGCCGGTAATTGCGCCCAGCGCCGCCAATGTAGCGGTGCATTTGGCGGTCCAGTCGAAGCGCCCGGTGTCTTCATTGAGCATGCAATTCTTCTGGCCCCAACTGGCGTGACCATGATCACTCGGCCCCTCCTGCTGGCGCTCGCGGCGCAGCATGCGCCAGGCCACCATGACCATCAGCAGACTGAACAGGACCATCAGGATTTTCTCCGACAACTGATGCGCGAAGTAAATGCCCAACGGCGAAAACACCGCGCCCAACGCGGCAATCAACAACGCCGCGCGATAGCGCACCAGACCATGACGCAAACCGTCGATAGCGCCGACCGCCGCCGCACTGCCGACCGCAAACAACGCCACCGGCGCTGCCTGGGTCATCGTCCAGCCCAACCCGAGCACCAGCGCCGGCACCGCAAGAATGCCGCCGCCGGCCCCGGTCAAGCCGAGGACCAACCCCATCACCACGCCAAACAGACTTGCCAGCAACATAGGGTTTTCTCAGTCAACCTTGGACAGACCAGTCAGCCACTCACGGCCCTTGAGCATGCCGTTCCAGTAGAACCATGGCAGCAGCGAGGCCTTGAGAAACCACGCCGAACGCCGCGCCACAGTCGGGTCCAGAGGAAAGGTCGGCAGCAACTTACCGGCATAACCGAACTCGGCGAGAATCACCTTGCCCTTCTCCACCGTCAGCGGACAGGAACCGTAGCCGTCGTACTTCAGCGGCAGTGGTTGTTGCTTGCGCGCGGCCAGCAGGTTTTCCGCCACCACCACGACTTGCTTGCGCACCGCTGCGGCGGTTTTCGCGTTGCTGGTGCCGCAGATATCACCGAGTGCAAACACCTCGGGATAGCGCGGATGTTGCAGGCTGTGCGGATTGACTTCGCACCAGCCGGCCGCATCGGCCAATGCGCTTTGCGCGATGAAATCCGGCGAAACCTGCGGCGGCACGACGTGGAGCAGATCGAAGCTTTTCGCCTCGCGGGTGACATTGCCGTCAGCGTCCTTGATCTCGAACCACGCGGTTTTCGCCGGGCCGTCGACCTTTATCAGGTTCGAGTTGAACGCCAGTTGTGCGTTGTATTTTTCGATGTATTTCATCAACGGCGGCACAAACGTCGCCACGCCGAACAGCGCGGCGCCGGCCAGATTGAATTCGACATGGATGTTGTTCAGCGACCCGTTTTTGAGCCAGTGATCGCAAGACAGATACAGCGCCTTTTGTGGTGCGCCGGCACATTTGATCGGCATCGCCGGCTGGGTGAACAGCGCCTTGCCGCCGCGCAGTTTCTGCACCTGATCCCAAGTGTATTGCGCGTGCTGATAGCTGTAGTTGGAAGTGACACCGTGCTGGCCGAGGCTGTCCTGCAAGCCTTCGATTTTTTCCCAGGCCAGACGCAAGCCGGGGCAGACAATCAGGTTTTGATAGCTGACCGTGCGTTGATCGTTGAGGGTGAGTTGGCGTTTGTCCGGGTCGATTGCAGTGACCGCCGCTTGCAGCCAGTTTGCTTGCTTTGGCATGACCTTGTTCATCGGCCGGGCGGTGTCTTTGACGTCGTAGGCACCACCGCCGACCAGCGTCCACGCCGGTTGGTAGTAATGCTGGGCGCTGGGTTCGATGACCGTGATGTTAAGGCTCGGGTCACGCTTGAGCAGGCTGGCGACAAAGCCGATACCGGCCGTACCGCCGCCAATGACCACGATGTCTGCACTGATGGATGGGCCCCAGTGTTGATCGTTCATTGCTTGTTCCTTTTGCTGCACGCAAGGATTGTTCTAGCCAACACATCAATCTCAATGTGGGAGCGAGCCTGCTCGCGAAGGCGGCGTGTCAGTCGATGCAATTATTGCCTGACCTAGCGCTTTCGCGAGCAGGCTCGCTCCCACATTGAACCGTGTCATGGCTGGCATTTATTGATGGCCCAGACTTTTCAGCACGGCCCCGCAATACAATCCGGAGAGGGTCTTCATCACCTGAATCACTTCCGGACTGGCGAGCCCATAAAAAATGTACTTGCCTTCACGACGGGTCGCGACCAGCCCTTCATCACGCAGGATGCCCAGTTGCTGGGACAGCGTCGGCTGGCGTACGCCGGTCATCTTTTCCAGTTCGCCGACGTTGCGCTCACCCTGAGTCAATTGACAGAGGATCAGCAGGCGATCCTCATTGGCCATGGCCTTGAGCAGCGCACAGGCCTTGGAGGCCGAGGCGCGCAGTTGGGCGACTTCACATTCGGTCAGACTGGATTGCATTTGCACGATGCCTTCAAGGTCACTTAAGCTGCGAACATTATGTTTTTAGATAAAGTGTTGCAACCCATTTTCCTTGTTCAGGTTGGTGTCCATGCCCGCGCAGATTGAATCGTTCCTCGACCCCGCCTCTTCGACCTACAGCTATGTGGTCTATGAAACCGATGGCGGGCAATGCGCGATCGTCGATCCGGTGCTTGATTACGACGGCGCCGCCGGGCGCACCTGCACCGCGCAGGCCGACAAGATCATCGCCTTCGTTCGCGCCCACAACCTGCAAGTGCAGTGGTTGCTGGAAACCCACGCCCATGCCGATCACCTGTCCGCCGCGCCGTATCTGCGCCGGGAGCTGGGCGGGAAAATCGCCATCGGTGAATCGATCAGCAAAGTGCAGAACGTGTTCAAGGCGCTGTTCAATCTCGAGCCGGAGTTCCGCGTCGATGGCTCGCAGTTCGATCACCTGTTTGCGCCGAACGAATCGTTCCGCATCGGTAACCTCAAGGCCACGGCCCTGCATGTGCCCGGGCATACGCCGGCGGACATGGCTTATCTGATCGATGGCGAGCAGATCATGGTGGGCGATACGCTGTTCATGCCGGATGTCGGCACCGCGCGCTGCGATTTCCCCGGCGGTAACGCCCATCAGCTGTTTGCCTCGATCCACAAACTGTTGGCCTTCCCCGCCAGCGTGAAACTCTACGTTTGCCACGATTACCCGCCCGAGGGCCGCGAGTCGCAGTTCCAGACCACCGTCGGCGAGCAGCGCAAAAGCAATATCCATGTGCATGACGGGATTGATGAGGCAGCGTTCGTCGAGATGCGCACAAAACGTGACGCCGGGCTGGGTATGCCGACGCTGCTGCTGCCGGCGATTCAGGTGAATGTGCGGGCGGGGAACTTGCCACCGGCGGAGGAAAACGGTGTGGTTTACCTGAAGATTCCGCTCAATTCCCTATAGGAAAAAACCGCTCGGGGCGTCGCCGGATTATTTTTCCTACGAACGCTGTCGAGGGTGATGAACTGGTGAAAATCCTGTAAGCGAGCAGACTCCATTGGGCAAACATTCAATGGAGTTTTCGCAATATGGATATTCGTCGTAATCACCGTGACATGACCGCGCAACAGAAATCCGCATTCATCGATGCCATCCTGAGATTGAAGAACAATGTCGACAGCGTACTGCGCCCGGGAGAGCAAAGCCGCTACGATGATTTTGTCCAGATCCACAAAAATTCGATGGGCCGGGGCAATCCGCTGACGCCCAACCCACATCGAAGCCCGCTGTTCTATCCGTGGCACCGGATTCTGATCCGCCAGTTCGAACTGGCCCTGCAATCCGCCGCCAATGACAGGACCATCACCCTGCCTTACTGGAACTGGCAACTGACTGGCGCCGACAACCCCTTCACCTCGGACTTCATGGGCCCCAACGGTGACAACCTGCAAGACCAGCGCGTCACCGGTGGGCCGTTTTCCAGAGAGCAATCGCGGTTCGAAGTGAGAGTCTGGGACGAGGGCATCGGCAACACCGGGATTCGTCGAGATCTCGGGACAAACGGCGCACTGCCCACCGCAGAGACCGTCATATCGAAGCTCAACAGGACGCCATACTGGATGGAAGCAAGCGGCTGGGAAAACACCTCGGAAACCGAACTGCACAATCCGGTACATGCCTGGATAGGCGGCAGCATGGCGCAAGCCTCCTCACCCAATGACCCGATCTTCTTCCTGCACCACTGCTACCTCGACTTGTTGTGGGAGCGCTGGAAACATCAGCATTCTGGCACTCCTGGCTTAACCAATGAGGCCGGCTCGGCGGACATGGAAGAAACCGTGCTGATTTTCCACCCGGCCAATGAACTGGCGCCCTGGCCGCAAACCTTTACCGTCCAGCAAGCCCTCTTCACCGCAGAGCTCGATTACCGCTATGACTACATCTGACCCTCAACTGCCCAGCGTCAAACCGTTAGCGGGTAACGGCAGCGCGGTCTTGTAGCGCACCTGCTTGAGTGCAAAGCTTGACCGGATGTTCGCCACACCCGGCACTTTGGTCAGGAAGTCCATCATGAAGCGCTCGAGCGACTGAATGGTCGGCACCAGGACCCGGATGAGGTAATCCGGGTCTCCGGCCATGAGGTAGCACTCCATCACCTCCGGGCGATCGGAAATGGCTTCCTCGAAATGCTGCAGCGCTTCCTCGACCTGCTTTTCCAGGCTGACGTGGATGAACACGTTCACGTGCAGCCCCAGCAGGTCGGCATCCAGCAGTGTGACCTGCTCGCGAATCAGGCCTAATTCTTCCATCGCCTTGACCCGGTTGAAGCACGGCGTCGGCGACAGGTTTACCGAGCGTGCAAGGTCGGCGTTGGTGATGCGCGCATTCTCCTGAAGGCTGTTGAGAATGCCGATGTCGGTACGGTCCAGTTTGCGCATGAGACAAAACCACCTATTTTTTATGTTTATGCAGAATTTCTATCTGCAAATCGCCTCCAGCGCAACGAAACAGAGATAAATATTCTTCTTGCCCGGGCCTATGATTGTTGTAGGACAAGATTTCTTCTACCGAAGAATGACTGCCAGCTCACTACAAGAAATTCACAAGATCGAGCGTAGAAGCCATGACCCAAGCGTATGAACCGCTGCGTCTGCACGTCCCTGAACCCTCGGGCCGTCCAGGCTGCAAAACCGATTTTTCCTACCTGCATCTGACCGATGCCGGTACGGTGCGCAAACCTCCCGTCGATGTAGAACCTGCCGACACCGCCGACCTGGCGCGTGGGCTGATTCGTGTGCTCGACGATCAGGGCAACGCCCTCGGCCCATGGGCTGAGAACGTGCCGGTCGGGATCCTGCGTAAAGGCATGCGCGCCATGCTCAAGACGCGCATCTACGACAACCGCATGGTGGTCGCCCAGCGTCAGAAAAAAATGTCGTTCTATATGCAGAGCCTCGGCGAAGAAGCCATCGGCAGTGCTCAGGCGCTGGCCTTGAACATCGACGACATGTGCTTTCCGACATACCGCCAGCAAAGCATTCTGATGGCGCGCGAAGTGCCACTGGTCGACCTGATCTGCCAACTGCTGTCCAACGAGCGCGATCCGCTCAAGGGCCGGCAGTTGCCGATCATGTACTCGGTCAAGGAAGCGGGTTTCTTCACCATCTCCGGCAACCTCGCCACCCAGTTCATTCAGGCGGTCGGCTGGGGCATGGCCTCGGCGATCAAGGGCGACACCAAAATCGCCTCGGCGTGGATCGGTGACGGCGCCACCGCCGAATCAGACTTCCACACCGCCCTCACCTTCGCCCACGTTTATCGTGCGCCAGTGATCCTCAACGTGGTGAATAACCAATGGGCGATTTCGACCTTCCAGGCCATCGCCGGTGGTGAAGCCACCACCTTCGCCGGACGCGGCGTCGGTTGCGGCATCGCCTCGCTGCGCGTTGATGGCAACGACTTCTACGCTGTGTATGCGGCATCTGCCTGGGCCGCCGAACGCGCCCGCCGCAACCTCGGCCCGACCATGATCGAATGGGTCACCTACCGCGCCGGCCCGCACTCGACCTCCGACGATCCGTCAAAATATCGCCCGGCCGATGACTGGAGCCACTTCCCGCTCGGCGACCCGATCGCCCGCCTCAAGCAGCACTTGATCAAGGTCGGCCACTGGTCGGACGAAGAGCACGCCGCTGTCAGCGCCGAGCTCGAAGCCGAAGTGATTGCCGCACAAAAACAGGCCGAACAGTACGGCACCCTCGCCGGCGGTCAGATTCCTAGCGCCGCAACCATGTTCGAAGACGTCTACAAAGAGATGCCGGAGCACTTGAAGCGCCAGCGTCAGCAGTTGGGGATCTGACATGAACGATCACAACAACAATATTCAGTTGGAAACCGCCATGACCACGACCACCATGACCATGATCCAGGCCCTGCGCTCGGCCATGGATGTGATGCTTGAGCGTGACGACAATGTGGTGGTGTTCGGTCAGGACGTCGGCTACTTCGGCGGCGTGTTCCGTTGCACCGAAGGCCTGCAAACCAAGTACGGCACCTCGCGGGTATTCGACGCACCGATCTCCGAGAGCGGCATCGTCGGTGTGGCCGTCGGCATGGGCGCCTACGGTTTGCGTCCGGTCGCCGAGATTCAGTTCGCCGACTACGTCTACCCCGCCTCCGACCAGATCATTTCCGAAGCGGCACGCCTGCGTTATCGCTCGGCCGGCGAGTTCACCGCGCCAATGACTCTGCGCATGCCTTGTGGCGGCGGCATCTATGGCGGTCAGACCCACAGCCAGAGTATCGAGGCGATGTTCACTCAGGTCTGCGGCTTGCGCACCGTGATGCCGTCCAACCCGTATGACGCCAAAGGCCTGCTGATCGCCTCCATCGAAAACGATGACCCGGTGATCTTTCTTGAGCCGAAACGCCTGTACAACGGCCCGTTCGACGGCCACCACGACCGCCCGGTAACGCCATGGTCGAAACACCCGCAAGCGCAGGTTCCGGACGGCTACTACACCGTGCCGCTGGACGTCGCCGCGATCACCCGTCCGGGCAAGGACGTGACCGTGCTGACTTACGGCACCACCGTTTACGTGTCGCAAGTCGCTGCCGAAGAATCCGGCGTGGATGCCGAAGTCATCGACCTGCGCAGCCTGTGGCCGCTGGACCTGGAAACCATCGTCAAATCGGTGAAGAAAACCGGCCGTTGCGTGGTGGTTCACGAGGCCACCCGCACCTGCGGTTTCGGCGCCGAACTGGTGTCGCTGGTGCAAGAGCATTGCTTCCATCACCTGGAAGCGCCGATCGAACGCGTCACCGGTTGGGACACCCCCTACCCGCACGCGCAGGAGTGGGCGTATTTCCCAGGGCCGTCCCGAGTGGGCGCGGCGTTGAAACGGGTCATGGAGGTCTGAATGGGCACGCACGTTATCAAGATGCCGGACATCGGCGAAGGCATCGCAGAAGTAGAACTGTCGCAGTGGCACGTCAAGGTTGGCGATCTGGTCGTTGAAGATCAGGTGCTGGCGGACGTGATGACCGACAAGGCGATGGTCGATATTCCCTCGCCAGTGCATGGCAAGGTGATTGCCCTCGGCGGTCAGCCGGGTGAAGTGATGGCGGTTGGCAGTGTGCTGAT
Organism: Pseudomonas sp. CH61; assembly: GCF_059429415.1. Taxonomy (NCBI): domain Bacteria; kingdom Pseudomonadati; phylum Pseudomonadota; class Gammaproteobacteria; order Pseudomonadales; family Pseudomonadaceae; genus Pseudomonas; species Pseudomonas sp. CH61. The sequence goes on from NZ_CM182098.1 coordinate 3,183,260, forward strand.
CAGCATCGAGGTTGAAGGTGCCGGTAACTTGAAAGAGTCCGCCGCACCCGCGCCCGTTAAAGAGGCGCCGGTCGTAGCGAAAGTTGAAGCGGTTGTCGAGAGCAAACCTGCTCCAGCCGTCCCGCGCCCTGCTGCGGTTTGCCAAGGCCCGATGGTTGCGCGCGAAGCAGACGAACGCCCGCTCGCCTCGCCGGCCGTGCGCAAACATGCACTGGATCTGGGGATTCAATTACGTCTGGTGCGCGGTTCCGGCCCGGCCGGTCGTGTGCTGCACGAAGACCTTGAAGCCTATCTGGCGCAAGGTCAGTCGAACGCTTCGGCACCAGTCGCCGCCGCTTACGCCCAGCGTAACGAAGAAGAACAGATTCAAGTGATCGGCATGCGCCGCAAGATCGCCCAGCGCATGCAGGACGCCACTCAGCGTGCCGCACACTTCAGTTATGTCGAAGAAATCGACGTTACCGCGATTGAAGAACTGCGTGCGCATCTCAATGAAAAACATGGCGCCAGTCGTGGCAAGTTGACCTTGCTGCCGTTCCTTGTCCGCGCGCTGGTCGTCGCCCTGCGCGACTTCCCGCAGATGAACGCGCGTTACGATGACGAAGCCCAGGTCATCACTCGCCTCGGCGCTGTACATGTCGGCGTCGCCACGCAAAGCGATGTTGGCCTGATGGTGCCGGTGGTGCGTCATGCCGAAGCCCGCAGCCTGTGGGACAGCGCCACAGAAATCTCGCGTTTGGCCAACGCCGCACGGAATGGCAAGGCCAGCCGCGATGAGCTGTCCGGCTCGACCATCACCCTGACCAGCCTCGGTGCATTGGGCGGTATTGTCAGCACGCCAGTGTTGAACTTGCCGGAAGTGGCGATCGTCGGCGTCAACAAAATCGTCGAACGGCCAATGGTCGTCAAAGGCCAGGTGGTGATCCGCAAGATGATGAACCTCTCCAGCTCCTTCGATCACCGCGTGGTCGACGGCATGGACGCGGCGCTCTTCATCCAGGCCATTCGTGGCCTGATCGAACAACCTGCCACTTTGTTTGTGGAGTAAGGCGCGCATGCAATCTCTGAACACGACGCTGCTGATTATCGGCGGCGGCCCCGGCGGTTATGTAACGGCAATCCGCGCCGGGCAATTGGGCATACCGACGATTCTGGTCGAAGGCCAAGCGCTGGGCGGTACGTGCCTGAACATCGGCTGCATTCCTTCGAAAGCGCTGATTCATGTGGCTGAGCAGTTTCACCAGACCCAGCATCACAACCAGCATTCAGAACTGGGCATCAGCGTCGCGGCGCCGACCCTCGACATCACTAAAAGCGTCGAGTGGAAGGACGGCATCGTTGATCGTCTGACCACCGGCGTCGCAGCCCTGCTGAAGAAGAACAAGGTTCAGGTCATCAATGGCTGGGCCAAAGTCATCGACGGCAAAACCGTTGACGTTGGCGACACACGCATCCAGTGCGAGCACTTGGTGCTGGCCACCGGTTCGACCAGCGTCAATCTGCCGATCCTGCCGATTGGCGGACCGATCATCTCCTCCACCGAAGCGCTGGCACCGAAATCCGTGCCGAAACGTCTGGTGGTGGTGGGCGGTGGTTACATCGGTCTGGAACTGGGCATCGCTTATCGCAAGCTCGGCGCCGACGTCAGTGTGGTCGAGGCGCAGGACCGCATCCTGCCGGCGTATGACGCTGAACTGACGCAACCGGTACATGACGCGTTGAAGCAACTGGGCGTTAAGTTGTATCTGAAACACAGCGTGCTGGGTTTCGACGGCACCTTGCAGGTGCGCGACCCTGAGGGCGAAACCCTGAACCTGGAAACCGATCAGGTGCTGGTCGCCGTCGGTCGCAAACCGAACACTCAGGGCTGGAACCTTGAAGCACTGAATCTGGACATGAACGGCTCGGCGATCAAGATCGACAGCCGCTGCCAGACCAGCATGCGCAACGTCTACGCCATCGGCGATTTGAGCGGCGAACCGATGCTCGCCCACCGGGCGATGGCCCAAGGCGAGATGGTTGCCGAGTTGATCAGCGGCAAGACCCGTGAATTCAGCCCGACCGCTATCGCCGCGGTGTGCTTCACCGATCCGGAACTGGTGGTGGTCGGCAAGACGCCGGACGAGGCCAAGGCTGCGGGGCTGGACTGCATCGTTTCGAGTTTCCCGTTCGCCGCCAATGGCCGGGCGATGACGCTGGAGTCGAAAAGCGGCTTCGTGCGGGTGGTCGCTCGCCGGGATAACCATGTGATTGTTGGCTGGCAGGCTGTGGGCGTCGGGGTTTCCGAATTGTCGACGGCGTTTGCGCAAAGCCTGGAAATGGGCGCGCGGCTGGAGGACATCGGCGGCACCATCCATGCGCATCCGACCTTGGGTGAAGCGGTGCAGGAAGCGGCGTTGCGTGCCCTTGGCCATGCACTCCACCTGTGAGTGAGGGTGGCAATGATGGCCCCATCGCGAGCAGGCTCACTCCTACATTTTGGAATGCATTCCTTTGTAGGAGTGAGCCTGCTCGCGAATTCTTGAGGGCAACACGAACTATCTGTCTGTCATCCGATAGTCCGGGCTGCGAAACCGCTCAAGAATGAAGTATTGTTGTGCCCATCCAAAAAACGTCAGAAGCCTTGAACCGTTTCGGCGGTTGTTCAGTGATAGAGGGTGTCATGGGTAACGAAAGCATCAATTGGGACAAGCTGGGTTTTGACTACATCAAGACCGACAAACGCTATCTGTCGTACTTTCGCGATGGCGAGTGGGACAAAGGCACCCTGACCGAAGATAACGTGCTGCACATCAGCGAAGGCTCGACTGCCCTTCACTATGGCCAGCAGTGCTTCGAAGGCATGAAGGCCTATCGTTGCAAGGACGGCTCGATCAACCTGTTCCGCCCGGACCAGAACGCTCTGCGTATGCAACGCAGCTGCGCGCGTCTGCTGATGCCGACGGTCGACACCGAGCAGTTCATCGAAGCCTGTAAAGCAGTGGTTCGCGCCAACGAGCGCTTCATTCCGCCATACGGCACCGGCGGCGCGCTGTACCTGCGTCCGTTCGTGATCGGCGTGGGTGACAACATCGGCGTGCGCACTGCACCCGAGTTCATCTTCTCGATCTTCTGCATTCCGGTCGGCGCCTACTTCAAGGGCGGCCTGACCCCGCACAACTTCCAGATCTCCAGCTACGACCGCGCTGCCCCACAAGGCACCGGCGCAGCCAAGGTCGGTGGCAACTACGCGGCCAGCCTGATGCCGGGCTCGAAAGCCAAGAAAGCCAACTTCGCCGACGCGATCTACCTGGACCCGATGACCCACACCAAAATCGAAGAAGTCGGCTCGGCCAACTTCTTCGGGATCACCCACGACAACAAGTTCATCACCCCGAACTCGCCGTCCGTTCTGCCAGGCATCACCCGCCTGTCGCTGATCGAACTGGCAAAATCGCGTCTGGGCCTGGAAGTGGTTGAAGGCGACGTGCTGATCGACAAACTGTCGGACTTCAAGGAAGCCGGCGCTTGCGGTACGGCTGCGGTGATCACCCCGATCGGTGGCATCAGCTACAACGACCATCTGCATGTGTTCCACAGCGAGACCGAAGTGGGTCCTGTGACCCAGAAGCTCTACAAAGAGTTGACTGGCGTGCAGACCGGCGACATCGAAGCGCCAGCGGGTTGGATCGTCAAGGTTTGATCTGACGGGTGTTGATGTAGAAAAGCCCTCCACCGAGTGATTGGTGGGGGGCTTTTTTTATGGCGTTTGGCGCAGTATTTGTGGCGTGCTTGAGATTCTTTCCCCCTCACCCCAACCCTCTCCCCCAGGGGGGCGAGGGGGAAAGGGGGCCGATCTTTGTGGTATTCAAAATGTGAGTTCGACTTGATCGTTCAGGTCGATGGATCAAGTCCAAACACCTCGGTCAGTCCCCTCTCCCTCCGGGAGAGGGTTAGGGTGAGGGGCTTTTCAGCGTTATCCGTTTACCAAGTCGCTCAGCAATCCCACTCGCCTGCCCATTCTGCTGCTTACCCATCCGCGCCTGCGTAATCAACCCGGGAATCAACTCCCCTTCCGGCAGATTCTTCCAGAACCGCGCCGGCAAATGCCCCTGCATGACCTTCTCGTTCAACCGCGCTGGATTAAAGATGTGGCTGTAATAGGTCAGCCACAGATCCCCATGAGGATCGTCGACATTCTGCGCCAACTGCTGCCATTCCTGCGGGCATTGCCGCTGATGGATCAATTGCTCGCCATCGTAATAAACCCCATCACGCGGCGTGGCGATCAACCAGCGGTGGCGGCCCATGCGCCCGATGAAATGCTCACTGGCGCTGTGCAGAATGTCGTGGGCCGGCTCATGCCACGCCACATATTGCGGACCCGCGCTGGATAACGGGCGTTCGATGAAACGCACAAACGCATGCAGGTGATGGGCTTCGCGATTGACTTGTTTGATCCGTCGCTGCAGTTCGCTACCGAGTTTGTCCCCGGCCATCATCGCGGTACGGTCGCCGTGGCTGACGCGCCACAGCACTTCATACAGCAAACTCCAGCGTTGATCACCGCGATAGCGCGAGGCTTGCTCCAGCGTGTCGAGCAACGCTCGCGGAATGCGCGCCTGGAACGGCCCCTGCCCTTCAGGCACCGGCTCATCACTGGCAAACAGATCACCCACACCTTCCGACGCCCAGCTCACCAGACTCGGGTCGACTTCATGGCTCAGCAGCCAACGCGCCTGCTGGCGCCACGTGTCGAACAGATCATCGCAATCAAGATTGATCATCCCCACAGCCCCATCTGCTGCGGCATCGGCCGGTCGCGCAGTTGCTGATAGAGCAAATGGCTGGTGACCTCGGCCTGCTGCGGGTGATAGTCGCTGGTGATGATGAACGGCTTGGCCTTGGCCAGCACACAGCGCATGCGCGCGACATCTTCGTAGCGGATTCGCCGCTGTCGGCGCAGCTCGACCAGACGCTCGGTGGTGCGCAGGCCGATACCGGGAATACGCGCAATCAACGACGCTTCAGCGCGGTTCAGATCGAGCGGGAACACTTCACGATTCTGCAAAGCCCAAGCGAGTTTCGGGTCGATGTCCAACGCCAGATTGCCCGGGCCCTTGAGCAATTCATCGGCGCTGTAACCGTAGCTGCGCAGGAGAAAATCGGCCTGATACAAACGGTGTTCACGCATCAGCGGCGGCGCGGCCAATGGCACGCTTTTCGGGCTGTCGGGAATCGGGCTGAAGGCCGAATAGTAGACCCGGCGCAGTCGGAAGTTGCCGTACAAGGCCTGGGCACTGTGGAGGATGGTGCTGTCGTCGGTGTCGTCGGCGCCGACAATCAATTGCGTGCTCTGGCCGGCGGGGGCGAACTTCGCCGAGCGCGGTTCGTTCAAAACCGTCTGCACGCCGGTGTAGATGGTGTTCATCGCCTGTTTGATCGAAGCGATGTCCTTCTCCGGGGCTAGCACTTGCAGGCTGGCATCGGTCGGCAATTCGATGTTGACGCTCAGGCGATCGGCGTAGCGCCCTGCTTCTTCGATCAATGCCGGATCGGCTTCGGGAATGGTCTTGAGATGGATGTAGCCGCGAAACTCATGCTCTTCGCGCAGCAGCTTCGCCACCCGCACCAGTTGCTCCATGGTGTAGTCCGCCGAGCGGATGATCCCCGAACTGAGAAACAACCCGCTGACGCAGTTACGCCGGTAGAAATCCATGGTCAGCGCGACGACTTCCTCGGGAGTGAAGCGTGCACGCGGAACATCGCTGGAGCGCCGATTGACGCAGTACTGGCAATCGTAAAGGCAGAAATTGGTCAGCAGAATCTTCAACAACGATACGCAACGCCCGTCCGGCGTGTAGCTGTGACAGATGCCCATGCCATCGGTCGACCCCAGCCCGCTCTTGCCCTCGGAACTGCGCTTGGGCGCGCCGCTGCTCGCGCAGGAGGCGTCGTACTTGGCGGCGTCGGCGAGGATGCTCAGCTTGTCGATGATTTGCATGGCGCGGGCTCTGTACTGTTTGCATATACAGTATAGAGTCGGCAGCGGTGATACAAGGAGGCAGATGCGCCCCTCGTCGGTCAGAAGCTGAAAATCAAAAGATCGCAGCCTTCGGCAGCTCCTACGGGAATCGCGTACACCCGATAAATCTCGATCCTACCCAATCCATGTAGGAGCTGCCGAAGGCTGCGATCTTTTGATCTGCCCGTCTACCGGCCACTCAACGCCAAACCGCGCACCGATCTCCTTGCGCCCCACCGCCGTCACCGCCAGCGCGCGACTGTCCAGATCCTGCGTCACCCACTTGCGCTTCAACGCCGTTTGCAACAACGCCGCGCCCAGCGAGCCCCCGAGATGCGGCCGGCGCATGCTCCAGTCCAGGCACGGGCAGGCAAACTTGCGACGCAGGGTCGTCAAGTCCTGCACTTCAATGCCCAGCCCAAGAAACAACGCCTCGCCCGTCTCACTCAAGCGATACGCCTGCTCGTCGGTTGCCACCAGCCAACCGCCTGCGAGCAAACGGTCATGCAGCATCACCGCGAGCGTCCCGGCCATGTGGTCGTAGCAAGTGCGGGCGAATTGCAGACGATCCGGCGTATGCGCCTTGAACGTCGGCGTGGCGTTCTGGCCAATCACCATCAACGCCTCCAGCGCTTGCGCCACGCGCTGATCGGCGAGGCTGTAATAGCGATGGCGGCCCTGCACATGCAGGCGCACCAGGGCCAGGTCCTTGAGTTTCGCCAAGTGCACACTGGCGGTCGAGGCGCTGACTTCGGCGATCGTCGCCAGCTCCGTGCTGGTGCGGGCGTGGCCGTCCATCAGCGAACAGAGGATTTTTGTCCGCGCCGGTTCGGCGATGGCGGCGGCCACTTGGGAAACGCCAATGTCTTGATGTTCTGCGTGCATAGTTCGCTCCCGGACGAATCATCGTCGTTGCGCAGTGGAGATAGTAGCAACACTTTCCCCGCCGACAAGGATGCAAACCATGAACCCGATCAGCGCCGCAACGCATGCCGATCCTTATCCCTACTACGCCGAACTGCACGCAGCAGGTGGACTGACGTTTCATCCGGATCTGAATCTATGGGTCGCCAGCAGCGCCCGCGCGGTGTGTGCGGTGTTGGCCCACGCCGACTGCCGGGTGCGTCCGGCGCAGGAGCCAGTGCCCAAAGCAATTGCAAATGGCATGGCCGGCAAGGTCTTCGGTCACCTGATGCGCATGAATGACGGTGAACGCCAGCGGTGTCCGCGTTCTGCGATTGAGCCTGAGCTGGCAGCGCTGGACCTTGAGACGATCAATGCTTTGGTCGCCGCACGGCTGATCACAGCGGACGCCGACGGTGTATACAAGGCAATGTTTCGTGGCCCGGTGTGCGTGGTCGCGGCGCTGCTGGGATTCACGCCGGCGCAGGCTCGGGCAGTCAGCGAGCTGACGGCGGACTTTGTCGCCTGCCTGTCGCCGTTGAGCAATGACCTGCAATTGGCCGCAGCGGACGCGGCGGCCGAACACCTGCGCGGCTACTTCATCGAGCTGCTCGCCGAACCCGCCAGCGACTTCCTCAGCGCGATCCAACAGCGCTTTGCCGGCGATGAAGACACCCTGATCGCCAACCTGATCGGCCTCTGTTCGCAGACGTTCGAAGCCTGCGCCGGGCTGATCGGCAATACCCTGTTGGCGTTACGTCGTCAGCCGGAATTGCGCGGCGAATCCATCGATGCCCTGCTCAGCGAAGTCCAGCGCTTCGACCCGCCCGTGCAGAACACCCGGCGCTTCGTCGCCGCGTCCTGCGAGATTGCCGGTGTGCGTGTCGAGGCGGGCGATGTGATTCTGGTGCTGCTGGCTTCGGCCAATCGTGATCCGGCGCTCAACGAACAGCCCGAGCAGTTTCTGCCGCAGCGCGCCGACCGCCGCAGTTTCAGTTTTGGCAGTGGTCGGCATCAGTGTCCTGGGCAAGCGTTGGCGATGAGTATTGCCGGGGCTACGGTGCGGGAAATACTCGCAAAGGGCATCGATCTGAATTGCCTGAACTGGCACTACAGGCCTTCGCTCAATGGGCGCATTCCAGTGTTCAGCGACGTGGGCGCCTGAAAGTCCGCCTTCGCGAGCAGGCTCGCTCCCACAGGGTTATGGGGTGTACACACTGTTGTGATCAACTCGAACAATGTGGGAGCGAGCCTGCTCGCGAAGAGGCCAGCCCAGTCACTGCAAAATATGGCTCAAGCCGCCCACTGCAAAATCAACCAGCTGTTAGCGCCACTGATCACCACAAACAACCCCCACGCCAACACCCGGGTTGGCCAGCGATTCACAAACGGCCCCATCAGCTTTTTATCATTGGTCATGCGGATCAATGGATACAAGGCAAACGGCAACTGCAGACTCAACACCACCTGACTCAACACCAGCAACTTGCCGATCGCGTTATCGCCCATCAGCCACACGCCGATAAACGCCGGAATCAACGCCAGTCCGCGAGTAATCAAGCGTCGCTGCCAGCACGGAATCCGCAGGTTCAGATAACCCTCCATGATCACTTGGCCCGCGATGGTGCCGGTGAAGGTCGAACTCTGCCCCGACGCTAGCAGCGCCACGCCGAACAAAACACTGGCCAGCGCGCCGCCGACCAGCGGATCGAGCAAGTGGTAGGCGTCCTGAATGTCCACCACATCGGTGTGCCCGGACTGGTGAAACGCTGCTGCCGCGAGAATCAGAATCGCCGCGTTGACCAGCAACGCCAGCGCCAGCGAACCAATGGTGTCGATACGCGCCAGTTTCACCGCGTCCTGCTTGCTCGCCAGGTCCTTGCCGATCATCCGTGTCTGCACGATCGAGGTGTGCAGATAGAGGTTATGCGGCATCACCGTCGCGCCGAGAATACCGATCGCCAGGTACAACGGTGCGGCCTCGCCAATCGCCGCCAGCGACGGTTTGAAACCTTGGGCGACATCCGGCCAGTAGGGTTTGATCAACAGCAGTTCAACGAAGAAACACACGCCAATGGTCGCGACCAATACCAGCATGATCGCTTCCAGCCTGCGGAAACCACGGTTTTGCAGGGCCAGCACCAGCAAGGTGTCGAACGCCGTCAGGGCAATGCCGAAAGTCAGCGAACAGCCGAGCAACAAGTGAAAGGCCAGCGCACAACCAAGCACTTCGGCCAGATCGGTGGCGATGATCGAGATTTCCGCCAGCACCCACTGCAGCCGTGCAGTCGGTGTGCTGTAGCGCTCGCGGGACAATTGCGCCAGATCGCGCCCGGTGGCGATGCCCAATCGCGAACACAGGCATTGCACAACCATGCCCGCCAGACTCGCCAGCAACACCACAAACAACAGGCTGTAGCCAAAGCGTGAACCGGCCTCGATGGCGGTGGCCCAGTTGCCCGGATCCATGTAGCCAATCGACACAAGCAACCCGGGGCCGGCGAAGCGCAGCACTCGTTTGAAGAAAGCGGCATTGGGATCAACCGCAACACTGCCAGCCACTTCCGGCGGGCAAAACGGCGCGGTGGCGATTTTGGGCAAACTGAATTTCACGCACACATCCAGAAACAAGTCGAAAGACGCAGCTTAGAGGTTTCAGCCGGAGCCTTGAAGTGCAAAAGAATCTATCGACTCACCCCTAACAACTGTTCGCGCAACTCCGGACTGCGCGTGCGCGGATCGAGCCAGATATCGAAAAACGCGCGGGCAAACAGCGGGTCATCGATCTCATGCTGCAACTGCTGACCGACAAAAAACCGCGCGCCCTGCCCCGGCAGATACACCCCGGTAATCCGCGTGCCGGCCTGCACATCGACAAACGATTGCTGCATCTGGATTTGCCACCCGGCCAATTGCGCCGGGCTGACGCGGCCATCGGCCAGGCGTTTGATTTCGTCGACGCTGGCCTTGACCAGGTCATCGCGAGAAATGTTGCGGCGGTAGATCAACTCCAGCGCAAACGGCTGACCGTCGACCAGGGGCCGCGCGGCACTCCAGAGGCGCGCGTTGTAGACATCGAAACCGAACACGCTGTAATCGCCGGTACCGATGATCTGCGCGCCGGGCACCGCGTCCTGCCAATTGGCCCAGGTTGGCGTCAACAACAGCGCCCACAAGCCGATGCCGCAGCATCCGCGCAACACCTTGGGTGTTCTGTTCATCGCGGCATCGACTCCGGCAAGCCCTGATAGTCAAAGCATAGCCGGGTATCGCCGTCGGCACTTTGTATACAAAAACCGCACACATAGGCAGCAATCGCCGATCGACAATGCTAACGTGGCGAACCTTCAACGGATGGAGACTCCTGCGTGCTGATCCTCAAACTGCTGCTGATTCCCGGTTTTCTGCTGCTGATTTCCCTGGCGGGCAAACGCTGGGGGCCGAGCGTGGCCGGGTGGCTGTCGGGGTTGCCAGTGGTGGTTGGGCCGATTCTGTTTTTCCTCGCCATCGAGCAGGGTCCGGCATTCGCCGCGCAGTCGGCGGTGGCGGCGTTATCGGCGATGTTCGCGATGATTGCGTTCTGCATCACCTACGCGCAGGTCGCGCAACGGGCGAACTGGCCGCTGGCGTTGGCGGCGTCGCTGTCGGTGTGGGCCGTCATCGCAGGGGTATTGTCGCTGATTCCGGCGTCGCTGCCGTTTTCCGTGGTGGCGGCGGCAATTGCGCTGCTGGCATCGCCGTATCTGTTTCCCACGGTGCAACCGGTGTTGAACGGCCCGGCGCCGAAGTCGGACAGATTGATCTGGCGGATGATCGCCGGCGCCGCGTTGACCCTGGTGGTGACGATGCTCGCCAGCACCGTCGGCGAGCGCTGGAGCGGTTTGCTCGCGGTGTTCCCGGTACTCGGCAGCGTGATGGCGGTGTTCTCGCAACAGACGCGCGGCCCGGCGTTTACCGCCGCACTGTTACGGGCGACGGCGACCGGCATGTATTCGTTTTCGGCGTTTTGTCTGGTCTCGGCGCTGACCTTGCCAAGCATGGGCCTGAGCGGATTCGCCGTCGGTGTGGCGGTGTCGGTGGCCATGCTCGGCGTGACCAAACGGCTGTTGGCCCGTCCGTTGGCGAAAGCGCAGGCGCAGTGACCGGTCAGACGATTCGCGCTGGAACGCCCGCCCTCCTCCGTGGGATGATCGCCCGCCTCGCGCGACCATCCACCGGAGATTCACATGTCATTGTTGAGCAAAAAAACCGTCGTCCTGCTGGTGGCGGCCCTCGCCGGTTTCGGCGCCCTCCACGCGCAAGCGGCCAAGAAAAATGCCGGCACCGAGAAAGTCTCGATGCTCGAGGGCAAGTTCACTTTTGTGCTGCCAAAAGGTTTCGTCGCCGACCCGCTGCCGACCAGCCCGAGCGGGACCACGGGCACGATGTACACCAACGAGGCCACAAAAACCGTGGTCATTACCGCTGAGAACAAGATTCCCGAAGGCCAGCACGTCAAGGACAACGACGGCCAGTTCCTCGACGGCAGCGTGGCGAGTTTCATTGAAGACCAGCGCAAAGCGCTGCCGGACTTCAACAAACTCAGTGAAAAGAGCCTGACCCAAAAAGGCACCGGCCTTGGCCTGCGTCAGGTCGACAGCACCGCGACCCAGGGCGGTGGCCAGACCCTCAACACCACGCTGATGGCCGGCTCCGGCACGAAAATGGCGCTGGTGCAGGTGATCTCCCGCGCCAGCGACAAGAAAGGTCACGATGCGCTGGTGAAAACCATCCTCAAGGATTGAGCTGCTGCAGCCAGCCATTCAAGTCGCGCAGCTCGGCCGCACTGATACTGTGGCCGACGCCGGGATAGGCGTGGAACTGCGGTTGGTAACCGAGTTTCTGTAGTTGCGTGTTGGCCTCGGTGCCGTTTTTGTACGGCACAGGATCATCGGCGGTACCGTGGCCGATGAAGATGCTCAGCGGCAGTGGCTGCTGTACGGCCTTGAGTTCAGCCTTCAACACCGGCAATAAACGCCCGCTCAACGCGGCAATCCCGCCGACCGCCACTGGCGGCCGCAGCCCCACTTCGTAGGTCATCATCGCGCCCTGGCTGAAGCCGATCAGGTACACCTTGTCCGGAGTGGTGTGATATTTCTGCGCCGCTTGCGCGATAAAGTCGCGCAGTTTCTGGCCACTGACCTTCAGATCATCGGTCTCGCCGTTGTAGGCGCCTTCACCCTTCTTGCGAAACCACTGGAAACGTCCTTCACCGAGCGACAACGGTGCCTGCACCGACAGGTAGTTGTATTGCGCCGGCAGCTGAAATTTCATGCCGATCAGATCGGCCTCGTTACTGCCGTAGCCGTGCAGGAAAATCACCAGCGGTCGCGCCTCGGCGTCGGCGTGAACCTGCTCGATGTACTTGAGCGGCAGATCGGATTGCAGCGTGGTTTGCGCCTGCACGGCAGTGGACGCCAGCAGGGTCAACAGAGCAAAGACCTTCAACATAGAGCCTTCCTTCACGGAGAGTCGGGTTCGGGGGGAGCCTAACATCCTCGGCCAAGGATCCAAATTCGGTGGTGTTGCTGATGCCGCCATCGCGAGCAGGCTCACTCCTACATTTGGAATGCGTTCCCCTGTAGGAGTGAGCCTGCTCGCGATGAGGCCATTAGCCCCAACGGAGATCCTGTCAGTCGTTGGTCAATTTACCCGTCCGAAACGCCACTCGCCCCGCCACTTTCGCCTGCCAGATCCCCGGCTCGGTATAACGCCCGCGATCAAGCGCAAACAACACGCCACTGGTGCCCGCGCGCACGGTGGTCACGCGATCCTGCAACGGATCCACCACTTCAAACAGCGCATCACCCTTCTCCACCCACTCGCCAGCGTTGCGCAGAAAACTCACTACACCATGGTGCGGCGCGAACAGGTATTCGGTGCCCTCGAACGGCAAACCTTCGCAGCACTCGCCCGGCGCCGCCGGCCACTCGCCGCTGATGAAACCCTGCTCGGCAAGAAAGCCGAGAATCGCCTCACAATTGGCCTGCGCCTGATCGACCCGGGTATCGCCCATGCTGCCCAGCTCCAGCGTGGTCGCCAGATTCGCCGCTGGAATCGCGGCATTCGGGAACGCCCGCGCCAGACGCAACCACGGCGTCGAGCAGGATTCATCAAACGAGCTACCACCGGAATCTTCACACAACAGCGCCACGCCAGCCTTCAAACGTGCCGCCAGCGATTGCCATTGCGGCCAGTGCTGCGGCAGCGCGTACAAGTGAATCGCCGCGTCGAAATCACAATGCAGATCGAGGGTGATGTCGGCATCGCAGGCATGGCGCAGCAACAAACGATGCAACGCTTCCAGTTGCGAGGCTGGGGCCGGCAGCTCATCGAACACCTTGCCCATGGTTTGGCGGATCAGCGCAACATTGGCCTCGGCATCCGCACCCAGACGCTCACCGATCAACGCCGCGACCGGGGCACTGAGTTCGACGAAAGCGCGGTTGAAATTCTTGCCGCTGCCCAGTTCGAAGCGGCCCATGTGCGCGCCTTGCACGTGTTGATCGAGGCCGATCGGGTTGGCCACCGGCACCAGCTCGATCACGCCCTGCAAACGGCCCTGCTGTTCGAGTTCATTGAGACGCTGCTTGAGCTCCCACGCAGTGCGCATGCCCGGCAGCTCATCGGCGTGCAGGCTGGCCTGGATGTACACCTTGCGGGTGCCCGCGCCGTAGCGAAACACGCTGAGCGAGCGCTCACTGCCCAAGTGGCTCCAGGGCAGAACATGGTCGATGCGTTGCATGGAAAATCTCCTCAATTTCCGGATCACACTGATCCCCTGTGGGAGCGAGCCTGCTCGCGATAGCGGTGGGTCAGCCAACACATTCATTGAATGACACACCGCTATCGCGAGCAGGCTCACTCCTACAAGGGTCTCACCACAATTAGAGCGCAAAAAAAGTGGCCACCGCGCAAACGGGGCCACTTTTTTCTACGGCGTATTAATGGCCGTACACATCAAAGTCGAAGTACTTGTCCTGGACTTTCTTGTACTCGCCATTGGCGCGGATTTCGCTGATGGCTTTGTTGAATTGCTCGGCCAGCGCGGTATCGCCCTTGCGCACCGCAATGCCGGCGCCGCCGCCAAAGTACTTGGCGTCTTCGTAGGTCGGGCCAACGAATTCAAAACCTTTGCCGGCGTCGGTTTTCAGGAAACCGTCACTCAGGTTGACCGAGTCGGCCAGCATCGCGTCGATACGCCCGGAAACCATGTCGAGGTTGGCTTCCTGTTGCGAGCCGTAACGCACCAGGTCGATCCCGGCCGGCACCAGCACTTCGGTGGCGTAACGGTCGTGGGTGCTGGCACGCAGCACGCCGACTTTCTTGCCCTTGAGCTCGGTCAGCGGGTCTTTGACACCGGAGCCTTCCTTCATCACGAAGCGCGCCGGGGTGTGGTAGTACTTGATGGTGAAATCGACGTTCTTTTTGCGGTCATCAGTAATGGTCATCGACGACAGGATCGCGTCGATCTTCTTCACTTTCAGCGCCGGGATCAGGCCATCGAATTCCTGCTCGACCCAGGTACATTTGACTTTCATCTGCGCGCACAGCGCATCGCCGATATCAACGTCGAAACCGGTGAGTTTGCCGTCAGGGGTTTTCATCGAGAATGGCGGGTAACCGGCTTCGATACCGATGCGGATCGGCTTGGCGTCTTCGGCCACAGCGGTCAGGGACAACATCGACAGTGCCAGGGCACCGAACATCACTAGCTTCTTCATTTATAACTCCTGTGTGCGGAGGCTTTTATTGGCAGCTTTCGATTCAGCGTTCGGTCATGGCCAATTGGCTACAAACACCGAAGTGGCCGGCAGTCTATGGCGGCGCGCACAGGGTAAATTGTGTTTAAGCGACAAATACTTATGAAAGATCGGCGCACCGATTGACCGGGATCAACGGGTGCGCCGTCGTGGTGCAAGGGCTGTAGGACAAGCGTGTTTTCAGCGCAGAAAATCGCTGATTTCCCTGTAGGAGCTGCCGCAGGCTGCGATCTTTTGATCTGGTTTTTTTACCGCAAGATCAAAAGATCGTCCGAACGCGGCCCGAGCCTGCGGCAGCTCCTACAAGGGGATCAGCATTCGCAGCCGATGGCGGTTTTGGCGGCTTGCTCAACGCTCAGTTGAAAACCTTCATCCAGCCATCCGGTAACCCCGCCGATCATCTCCTTGACCGGGTAACCCAGTGCCGCCAGTTTCACCGCTGCCTTGTTCGCGCCGTTGCAGTGCGGGCCGGCGCAATAGACCACGAACAGCGTGGTTTTCGGGTAACTCGCCAGTTCCGCCGCCGTCAGCAAGCGGTTCGGGATATTGATCGCGCCCGGCACATGCCCGCGCTCAAAGGCCAGCGGGCCGCGAACGTCGACCAGGACAAAATCGATCTCGCCAGCCTCCTGGCTACTGAAGACGTCGGAACAATCGGTCTCGAAAGTCAGACGATTACTGAAGTGCATCAGGGCGATCGCCGACGGCGCCGCAGGGATGTCGCGAACCAGACTGACCATGGGTGTTGCTCCTTTATCTGAACGGGTGTGAACAGACTTTATCGAGCGGGCGCTTGCGGCTACAGTGGCGCACAAGACACTCACCGGGAATTTTCCGCCAAATGCCGACATCACCAGGTCTGGTCGCGATTCTGGCCTACGACGGCCTCTGCACATTCGAGTTTGGCATCGCCGTGGAGGTCTTCGGCCTGACCCGGCCGGAGTTCGATTTCCCGTGGTACACCCACGCCATTGCGGCGGTCGATCAAGGCCCGATGCGCGCCTTGGGCGGCATTCAGGTGCTGGCCGATGGCGGTCTGGAATTATTGGCCGAGGCGCGCACCATCATCATTCCCGGCTGGCGCGACCGCAACGCGCCGGTGCCTCCAGCATTGATCGACGCGTTGCGTCAGGCCCATGCCCGGGGTGCGCGGTTGCTGTCGATCTGCTCCGGTGTATTTGTGCTGGCGGCCACCGGCTTGCTCGACGGCCACAGCGCCACCACCCATTGGCGTTACACCGCCGAACTGGCGCAACGCTTCCCGGCGATTGCGGTCGATCCGGATGTGCTTTACGTCGATTCCGGTCAGTTGATCACCTCGGCCGGCAGCGCTGCCGGGATTGACGCCTGCCTGCATCTGGTGGCGCGGGACTTCGGCACGCAAGTCGCCAACTCGGTGGCGCGGCGCCTGGTGATGTCGCCGCAGCGTACTGGCGGCCAGGCGCAGTTCATTCCGACACCGGTCAGCCCGACGCCGCGCAACGATCTGTCGCGGGTGATGCAATGGGCGCGCGAGCGCTTGCATGAACCGCTGGAAGTACGTGATCTGGCCAGTGAAGCGGCGATGAGTGAGCGCACGTTTCTGCGGCGCTTTACCGAGGCCAGTGGGCAGTCGCCCAAGGCGTGGTTGCAGCACGAACGTTTGGCGCGGGCGCGGGAGTTGCTGGAGAGTACGCCGGACAATACTGCAGTGGTCAACTAATTCCGGACACCTCGATAGGTGGTTCTGACGCCATCGCCCGCTCATAGACGGTCGGTGGCAGATATCCCAGTTTCGAGTGCAGCCGTTCGTTGTTATAAAACCCAACGATGTACTCGGTGATGTCGCGGATCGCTTCAGCATGGTTGGCGTAGTCACGTCGCCATACCCGCTCCATTTTCAAACTCAGGAAGAAGCGTTCCATCACCGCATTGTCCCAGCAATTACCTTTACGGCTCATGCTCTGCTGCATGTCGTTTCTTGCCAGTAACTCTCTGTAAGTTGCACTTGCGTATTGACTGCCCCGATCTGAGTGGGCAATCAAGCCTGGTGGCGGTTGACGCTGCGCGATAGCCAGTTGCATCGCGGTGCACACCAGCTCTGCCGGCATGTTCGGAGCCATCGACCAGCCCACTATCTTGCGCGAGAACAAGTCCAATACTACGGCCAGATACAACCAGCCACTGCGGGTGCGGATATAGGTGATGTCGGCTACCCAGGCCTTGTTTGGCGCTACTGGATCAAATTTTCTGTTCAGTACATTCTCTGCAATCGGCAGGTCATGATTACTATCGGTTGTGTGTACAAACTTGCGCTTCCAGGCTGAACGCAGTCCGTTAGCCCGCATCAATCGACGGATTTTATACAGCCCGACAAGCATGCCTTTACCGCGCAAAGCGTCGCGCAAAGGGCGGCTGCCGTAGCAGCCTCCACTCTCGGCGAAAGACGCCTTGAGTTGCACAAGAACAGGACAACTCTGCCGAACAGGCGCATCGGCACGCTTCTGAAACTCATAGAAGCCTGAACGACTAATGCTCAGCAACCGACAGACATGTGCCACTGAGTAAGCCTTCTGTTGCAGCTGCCGAACCAGTCGATACCTTACTTCAGCTCGCGGGCAAAGAAGGCGGTAGCCTTTTTTAAGATGTCGTTATCCATCTTGAGCTGCCGATTTTCTTGTTCCAATTGCCGGATGCGCTGCTGTTCCGCCGTCAATGGCTTGCCGATTCCGGCCTGCCCCAGTTGCTCTGCCTCGTATTGCTGCACCCAGCGTCGAACGGCTGTCTCACCAATGTTCAGATCTTGGCAAACCTGCACAACGGTCAGTCCCTGATCCTTGATCATCTTCACGACTTGCAGCTTGAAGCTGTCGTCGAATGCCCTGCGTTTTTTAGTCATGAATAACTCCTCGATAGATGTATTTTCCACCTATCGGGGTGTCTGGGGAAATTAGACCACTGCATACCGAGCAGATTGCCGAGCGTTGCGGTTATCGGTCGGTGGAGAGTTTTCGTGTGGCGTTTCGCGGGGTGGTGGGTGTGCCGCCGTCGGTGTATCGGGAGCGGTTTGGGCGGGGCGTGAGGGTTGAATCCTGAGGTGATTTTGAAGGCGCCTTCGCGAGCAAGCTCGCTCCCACAGGGGGTACGCATTTCAAAGGTGGGAGCGAGCCTGCTCGCGAAGGCGCCAGTCAAACGCAGCATCATTTAGACATCAGCCACAAGGCTACAGCGCCTTGCGCCTTTGCCTACAACTACGCCAGAATCCGCCGGCTTGTGCGGCTTGGGGGCTGTCGGTAACTTGGATCGCGTCACTGAAGGGTCAGTGATCGGGTTTAGTCGCTCGGTAATCCACTTGAACTGCACAACGTTCCAGACAGTAGGTATTTCGATACCTCACTCAATGGTAGCTGTGCGCAGGGCGCCTTCGGGTGCGCCGGTTTTGGTGGAGTTTCCGGTCGACTAACCTGCGTATAGCTGCCACCTTTTCGTTTAGTCGCGAGGTGGTGTCAGCATCACTTTGGAAAACTACACCATGTTCAAAATCACGCCAAATCCGCCCGAAACAGATGCGGAAATCGATCCAAATCCAACGTCCCCCTACTCCACCCCGGGCTCCAGAAAACTCCACGAAGCCGCCGAACGCGCCCTCGACCACTACCTGAAACCCACACCGCCTTCACCACCACGCAGACCCAGCACCATGTTCCTCGTCGACCCGAACACCGGCGCCGAAGACCTCATGGCCCACGCCTGCGAATCAATGGCCTCGGCCAGCGTCATGCTCAGCGACTTCGCCGCCCTGCTCGACTCGCCCTACCGCAACACCGTGCTCGGCATTCAACAAGTGGTCATGCTCGGCGAACTCGCGGTCAACCGCGCCCTCGACAAAATCGACCCCACCCTGAGGCAATAGACATGTCCAACAAAACCGATGCACAAGTCGTCGCGGCACTGGTGGCCATGGGTTTCAACGAACGCGACGGACGCTGGGCACAGAACGCCTGCCTGGTGCTGTTCGAAAGCGAACGCGAATCCATCGTCGCCTCCGCCGTCACCGTCCTTCCCCAACTCGATGAACTGGAAATCGACGCCGTGCTACCCGCACTGCGCCGCGTGACCCGCCGGTTCCCCTCACTGCAAAGAACCGTGGCCGACACACTGGCCGAAATGGCGCATGCGGCCTGATTGACCGCGTGATCGTTCTTCGCGAGCAGGCTCGCTCCCACACTAGATCTGCGGTGTACTCAAATCCCATGAGCATCCGCGATCAACTGTAGGAGTGAGCCTGCTCGCGATGGCGTTCTTTCTGCTAACAGATATCTGAAAACCAGACCATAGGAAGGCCCGAGCGAGTTGGCGTACCTGCCGATGTACCCATCCTGATTTTTTACACTTGTAACAACTGTCGCAATTTCAGACCCGTCCTACATCCATCAAACGTCCATTCATTTAGCGTCCGCATCGTTTTCTGACGAAAGAACAAGGACGCTCATGGCGCGAAAGACAGACAGACCTCGGGTTCAAAATCCACCGGCCGGTGACGGACACCACATCACTAGCCGCTACATGACCGACAGCGAGTTGGCAGAGCGGGAAGCTAGACAAACCGCCTATGACGACATGCTTGCCAGACAGCAAGCCTACGAAAATAGCCTAATCAAACAGCCACAACAGCCTATGCCCGATGCAAAAGGTTGCGTGTTCGCTAAAAGCTGCCAACTTACGGATGGTGTAATCAACCATGTCAGTAGTACCGGATTTATTCCGGTCGAGAAGTTGGCTGATTTTGGAGAGTTGTCTTTGTTGGGCGGCCGCGAGCGAGACACTGCTGGGAACATCCCGCTAAAAAAAGTAGGAGGCCGTAATTTTCCCGCTGAGGCAGGAACGCTTCTATTAGCTACGACTACCACTGCAAGCCCAGGCGCAAGTGCGGTGAGTGGTGCAAGTGCAGTGACGGGAGGTGTTGTCGCTGGTGCATTGCTCGGCATGGTTGCTCTGCTTTGGCCTTCGAGTTTGGGCGACAGCTCGCTATACACAGAAGAACAACTTAAGTCGCTTGAGAAAGGTCGCACTCGTGTCCGATTGCGTTTAGAACAACAGGCCGACGGCACCTTGAAAGGATATGGGTACAACACCCAGACGCGCAGCGATTGGGAGATGATTCCTGTCGTACGGTTCGTGAAGCAAGGCACCCATCAAGTCGCAGATTTCGGTAATGGCGCAAAATTGATCTGGACACCCGCCGTAGACCCCACCAAGACAACGGTAATTCCACCGTTGGAAAGCACACCACGAATACCCCAAATTTGGATTTACCCGCCGACTGAGCAAGCAGACAAGATCATCGTTAATCCGGTTTACCCGCCTGAGTACCGCGATTTCATCTTGGTTTTTCCTGCAAACTCAGGAATTAGACCCCTTTATATAGTTTTGGCGCTTGAGTTCGATGCAGCCAGTTATCACGGCAAAACGGATACATCCATCAAAAGTAAAGGACCGACCAATGGTCAAGAAGCGTTAGAAAACTCAGTTCAGGTCAAACCTACATCACCACGCAGAATCGGAATTGATCCAGAAACCAACGAGCTAGTCGTTTTTGATCGAACAGGTGGAGAGGTCTATCACGGCCACGTAAGGCCATGGGATAAACTTCACCAAGATATGAAAAATGCGCTGATCAAGGCTAAAAAAGTAGACAACAAAGGCAGAATCCTGGGAGATACAAAGTGAGCCTCATCTATCAAGATCCATCCATAAGCCATGACGAGGCCATAAGACTCCTTGGCAGCGACACGGATGCAAACGTAATCGCCGCACTCGTATCCATTGGCCTGAATGAAACCGATAGAAACTGGGCTCAGGACATCTGCCTGAAACACCTCACCAGCAAAGCCGAAGCAATTGTGGCCGCTGCGGCTACTGCACTCGGGCACATCGCTCGCCGACATGGCGAGCTGGATACTGAAACAGTTTTTGCGGCACTCGAATCAGCCAAGCAAACGCACCCTTCACTGCAAGGAATCATCGAAGACACGCTTGACGATATAGACGTATTCACCTGATCCACCCTGACGGCATTTGGATGAAGTAACGGACTTCATCCAAATCGACGTCCCCTACCTCAATCCTCCCGCGTCAGCACTTCCAACAACTCAATCTCAAACACCAGATTCGAACCCGGCGGGATCTTGCCCATCGTCCGCTCGCCGTACCCCAAATGCGCCGGCACCAGCAATTTGCGCTTGCCCCCCACTTGCATGCCCATCAACCCCTGATCCCAACCCTTGATCACCCGCCCGGTGCCAATCACGCACTGGAAAGGTTTGCCACGGCTGTAGGAAGAATCGAACTCGCTGCCGTCTTCCAGCCATCCGGTGTATTGGGTGGTGATCAGCGCGCCTTTGACGGCGGCTTTGCCTTCGCCGACCTGAAGATCGATTACCTGCAGTTCATCATTCATAACATTCACTCTATTGTTCAGCCGGCCGCCGTTTTCCCAGAAATGCCGGTGATTGGCAACCTGCCCGCGTAGATCAACGTGGTATCGGAACCGAGTATTGAAGCATTAACATAGCCAACCGCCACTACCCCACGGATCGACCCGCCATGCTGGCAGCGCCCGAATGACTCTGTTCTGGATCAGCCTTGCCATGGGCGCGATCTTGCTCGCCATCATCGCTCTGCTGCTGTGGCGCGAACGCGGTTTGCGCAGGCAGCTTGCGCAATACCGCGATCTGCTGACACGGACTGTCGATGGCCGGAGCACTCAGCAGGACGGCGACGTCGAGCGCTTCAAACGCAGCCAGTACTTTGCGCGCATCGGCACTTGGGACTGGGAAGTCGACACGGATCGGCTGTACTGGTCGGATGCGATCTACGGCATGTTCGGGTTCAAGATCGGCGAGATCACCCCGTCCTATGCGCTGTTCTGTTCCTGCGTCCATCCGGACGATCGCACCAAGGTGCGCGAAGGTGAACTGCGTTGCCTGGAAACCGGTGAAAACCACGATGAGGAATACCGCGTGGTGTGGCCCGACGGCACGATTCGCTGGCTGCGGGAAACCGGCAACGTGGTGCACAACGACCACGATGCGGTGGTCAAGATGATGGGCGTGGTGCGCGACATCACCGAAGAAAAAGCTTCGGCCAGCTACCTGCAGCACCTCGCCCACTTCGATCCGCTGACCGGCCTGCCTAATCGCCTGGTGCTGGAACAACGCTTGTCCGAAGCGCTAGATCACGCGCGGCAGACCGAGACCCGTGTCGCACTGGTGTTCGTCGACCTCAACGGCTTCAAAACCATCAATGATCGCTACGGCCATGCTGCCGGCGACCGCGTGCTGATCACCACGGCAACACGGTTGAAACGCATTCTGCGCGCCACCGATACCGTTGCGCGCATTGGCGGCGATGAGTTCGTGGTGATCCTGCAAGGCCTGGCGCCGAGCCTGAGTTTGCAGGACGAAGCCCGCAGCATCTGCCAGAAAATCTTCATCGAACTGTCGCCCCCGATCAGCATCGGCACCGACCAGCGCCACATCGGCACCAGCCTTGGCGTGGCGGTGTTTCCGGATCATGCGACGGCGATGGATCGCTTGCTGCACGTCGCAGATCTGGCGATGTATGAAGCCAAGCGCAGTGGCAATAATCAGTATCGGTTGGGGGGTGGGCAGGTGATGAATCAGGTTCGGGTCGAGTAGCTCGATCAGTCCGCAGGCAGTCCAAACGGAACACCATTGAAGGTATGCGTGCAGCAACGGCAATGAGGTTTCATATCCTCGGCAGTCAACTGCGGGTTGACGATTTGCAGCTGCTTTTGCCCATCGACGAACAGGCCGTTGAAGTAGGCCGACTCGCCCAGTCGCACAATGTCCTCGCGATCCTCTTCGTGGATGGCAACCATCCAGAACACCGGCTCTGGCCGATCAAGGCGAGATACCGCTTCGCTGAAAATCTCATCCCAATGACCGCCGACGCGAGATAACAGGAAACGAAACAACGGCGTGTAGTCATAGCCGTGGTGTTTGATGCCATGCATAGAGCCGCGCGTGGCCTCGCTGCGGCTTTGTGCTTTGGTGTTTCGTTGGTCGCGGTAGTGCCCGCCTGGGTTGTTGCGCCAGACATTGTGAGCGGTGGTGTTTTCTTTGCGATACAGCGGTTTCTTTTCCAACCTGTTGCTCCTGACTTCCCGACATCCAAAACGCCCCAAGGGTTTTACCCGAACGGCGCTCGATTGCAATCAACCGTCCATGGCTGATTATTGCCGGAGGTTTAACGCTCGACCGGTTTCATCTCGACAATCGTCCCGTTGGTGATCATCACCATCACGTACTTGTCGTTGATCTGCACCCACTGGGCCTGGTCGATCGGTGCTTTCAGACCTTTGGCTTTCCAGTTTTCCAGTGCTTTGTCCTTGCGTTGATACATTTCGGGCGCCCGGTCGTTAACCTTCAATTCGCGGTCGCTAGTCGGGGATTGGACGGCCTGTTCATTTGAGGTTTGCGCCGCTTGAACAAGTGGGCTGATCCCGGCAATGCCGGCGACGAGGGCCAGGCTGGCGATTAGGGTTTTGCTGTTCATCGGTGAACCTCCTGTGGTGTGTGCTACCTGAACTCGGACTACCGGGTTCGGGAATCATTCCTTGTTTTTTTGCATTTGCGCTAACATGCCGCGCCCCATTCCACCGTGTGAACAAGGACATCACCGTGAACAGCACCCTCGTCATCCTTTTGGTCGTTGGCGGCCTCCTCGCCCTCTATGCCATCTTCCTTTTCAACAGCCTCGTCGCTCGACGCAATCAAATCAAAAACGCCTTCGCGCAACTCGAAGTGCAACTCAAGCGCCGCTATGACCTGATACCCAATCTGGTGGCCACCGCCAAGGGTTATATGACCCACGAGCGCGAAACCCTGGAAGCGGTGATTGCCGCGCGCAACAACGCCGTCGCCGGTCTTCAGGCCGCTCAGGCGCAGCCGGGCAATGCCCAGAGCATCGCGCAACTGGGCCAGGCCGACAGCGCGCTGAGCAATGCCATGGGCCGGTTGAATGTAACGGTTGAAGCGTACCCGGAACTCAAAGCGTCGCAAAACATGCAGCAACTGAGTGAAGAGCTGAGCAGCACCGAAAACAAAGTCAGTTTTGCCCGCCAGGCTTACAACGATGCAGTGATGACCTACAACACGCTTAAGCAAAGTTTCCCGGCAGCCCTGCTCGCCCCGCTATTCGGCCATGGTGCCGATGCCTCGGCGTTGACGTTCGCTGATAGCGCGGCCATTCAGGAAGCGCCAAAGGTTTCGTTCTGACCCTCAGCCAACGGATGGCAACATGAATTTCTTTGAACAACAGCGCCGGGCCAAGCGCCGCACCGTGTACCTCATTTTCTTGATGTTCATGGCGGTGCTCAGTCTGATCGCCGTGTCGTGTGTGCTGATGACCATTCCTGTCGAGGATGGCAGCGGTAAAGTCCTGATGGATCTGGAACTCGACCGGCAACTGGTCATGACCGTGTCAGCCGTGGTCGTCGGCATCGTGCTGCTGGGCAGTCTGTCCAAACTCTTGGAGTTGTCAGAAGGCGGCAAAGTGGTTGCGCGGCGCCTCGAAGGACGCGTGATCAACCACAGCGCGCAAACGCTGGAAGAGCAGCGATTGATGAACGTGGTGGAAGAAATGGCCATCGCCTCCGGCACCGCCGTGCCCTCGGTGTACTTGCTGCCCGATCTGGGCATCAACGCCTTCGCGGCGGGACTCACGCCACAGGACGCCGTCATCGGCGTCACTCAGGGCGCAATTAATGTGCTGACCCGTGAAGAGCTGCAAGGGGTGATCGCCCATGAGTTCAGTCATATCTATAACGGTGACATGCGCCTCAACACCCGATTGATTGCCATCGTCCACGGGATCATGGTTCTCGGGTTGACCGGCAGCTATATCCTGGAAGGCACCGAGCAGGTCGGTAAAACCCCGCTGCAGCGCAGCAAGTTCGTCGCGATACCGATGTTGATTGGTTTTGTGCTGTTGTTTGTGGGTATCGCGGGGACGATTTTTGGCAATATGATCAAATCTGCAATCAGTCGACAGCGTGAATTCCTCGCCGATGCAACGGCGGTGCAATACACCCGCAACCCGCAAAGCATCGCCGGTGCGTTGAAGAAAATTGGCGGTTATGAACTGGGGGCACGCATCAATTCCGCGCGCGCGGAGGAATACAGCCATTTGTATTTCGGACCGGGTTACTCGAGCACCGACTCGACGGCTTCCCATCCGGATTTGAATGAGCGGATCCGTCGGGTCGATGCGCAATGGGATGGCAGCTTCATCAAAGTGGCGGCGCCGCCCGCAGATGCACAACCTTCGGTCGCTCTGCCTGTGCCCGATGCATTCGGCGGCATCCCCGCTGCGGCCAAGTCGGTGCTCTATGACATGAACGCGGTTCAAACCTCCGTGGCGGCCATTGGCGCCCCGCAGCCAGAACATCTGCTGGAAGCTCGCCGCGTGCTGGATGACATTCCGCACACGCTCAAAAGCGCAGCACGCAATATTGAAGGCGCCCAGGCCGTTGTGTATGGGCTGCTGCTGTCGCGTTCAACCTCCCTGCTGGGCATACAGGTCGAGCTGCTCAGATCGGAAATCGACGCCACGGTGTTCGACTATTTGAATCAGCTGCGTGAGCCGCTGTCGTCGCTGAGTCCCGGACTGCGCCTGCCGTTGCTGGATCTGGCCATCCCGAGTCTGCGAGAGCTTGGCAAAAAGCCTTTCGCCAAGGTCAAGCACAACCTGAATTTGCTGATCGAAGCGGACAACGAAACAGAGTTGTTGGAGTGGACGCTGTTGCGCATCGTCGAGCGCAATGTTGAAGGCGCGACACCGGTGCAGTTCAAATTCGGACTGTTCCAGTGCGCCGAAGAACTCATGGCACTGTTAACCGCAATGGCCCGAGCCGGACAGGACAATCTATCGGCAGCGTCGCAGGCCATTCAGTTTGCCTGGCAAGGTCTTGCGTTCGAACAGCCTGAAGAAATGCGCGCCGAACTTGAAGATCTGGTGGGGCTGGAAGCGGCGATCAAGCGCCTGCGCCATCTCATGCCAGAGGAACGTCCGGCATTGCTCGATGCCATGACCCGCTGCGTGATGCACGATGGCGTGATCACCGTGGCTGAAGCCGAACTGTTTCGCGCCGTCGCGGACTTGCTCGACTGCCCGCTGCCACCATTGCTTACCGCACACGCCGAAATGGCTGACAGCACCCGTGACACTGCTCACCATGCAGTTGCAACGTCCTGAGTTTGCAGGTGCGACAAAACCTGTGGGAGCGAGCCTGCTCGCGAAGGGGTTGGTACATTCGACATCTTCTTTGCTTGGACCACCGCTTTCGCGAGCAGGCTCGCTCCCACAATGGTCTGCGGTATCGGCTTAGAGGGATTGATCCAATTTGCACATCAATCCATGCCAACAATGCAATTAACAGATTGTTACATCTGCGCCACCATCCACCTCAATAAAAACCGTGCGCCGCCCTCCCGTCGCGCACGTCATAAAAGCGGTGGAGTACTTTTCTATGACAGCCTCAATCCCACACAACGGCTCGCGGGCCGGTGCCATTTTCCGGGTGACCTCGGGCAACTTCCTCGAACAGTTCGACTTCTTCCTGTTCGGCTTCTACGCCACGCAGATCGCGGCAGTGTTCTTTCCGGCGAGCAGTGAGTTCGCCTCCCTGATGATGACCTTTGCGGTGTTCGGCGCAGGCTTCCTGATGCGTCCGCTGGGCGCCATCGTGCTCGGTGCGTACATCGATGATGTCGGCCGGCGCAAAGGGTTGATCGTCACGCTGTCGATCATGGCCAGCGGCACGATATTGATTGTGCTGGTGCCCGGTTATGAAAGCATCGGCCTGTTTGCCCCCGCGCTGGTATTGATCGGACGCTTGCTGCAAGGCTTCTCGGCCGGGGCGGAACTGGGCGGCGTGTCGGTGTATCTCGCCGAGATCGCCACGCCGGGCCGCAAAGGTTTCTTCACCGCTTGGCAGTCGGCCAGTCAGCAAGTGGCAATCATTGTCGCCGCTGCTTTGGGCTACGCCTTGAACGCGTGGATGGCGCCGGAGGTGGTGGCCGATTGGGGCTGGCGGATTCCGTTTTTCGTCGGCTGCATGATCGTGCCGTTTATCTTTTTCCTGCGCCGTAACCTGGCCGAAACCGAAGAGTTCGCTGCACGCAAACACCGCCCGAGCATGGGCGAAGTGTTCCGCACCCTCGGCCAGAACTGGGGCGTGGTACTCGGCGGCATGTTGATGGTCGCGCTGACCACCACCGCGTTTTACCTGATCACCGTGTACGCGCCGACCTTCGGCAAAACCGTGCTGCATCTGAGTACTTCGGACGCGCTGTTGGTGACCTTGCTGGTCGGGGTGTCGAACTTCTTCTGGCTGCCGATTGGCGGCCTGTTGTCCGACCGTATCGGCCGTCGCCCGGTGCTGATCGCCATGTCGCTGCTGGCCTTGGCCACGACTTATCCGGCGCTGTCGTACCTGGTGCAGGCGCCGAGCTTCAGCCACATGTTGCTGTCGCTGTTGTGGCTGTCGTTTATCTACGGTTTGTACAACGGCGCAATGATTCCGGCGCTGACCGAGATCATGCCAGTCGAGGTTCGCGTTGCCGGTTTCTCCCTCGCCTACAGCCTGGCCACCGCCATTTTCGGTGGTTTCACCCCGGCGATGTCGACCTTCCTGATTCAGTACACCGGCGACAAAGCCGCGCCGGGTTACTGGATGAGCATCGGTGCGCTGTGTGCCTTGTGCGCCACTCTTTATCTGTACCGCCGTGCCGGTGGTCGTCTGCAACCTGTCGCGGCCTGAGGAAAACTCGCCATGAAAAAACTGTTTACTGTCACCGCCCTGCTCGCCGGTCTCGCGTTCAACCTCGCGGCCCAGGCCGAAGAATTGAGCGTGATGACCTCCGGAGGCTTCACTGCCGCCTACAAGATTCTCGGGCCGAAATTCGCCGCCGCCAGCGGCAACACACTGACCACCAGCCTCGGCCCGTCGATGGGCAAAGCCCCCGAAGCGATCCCCAATCGCCTCGCCCGCGGTGAACACGCCGACGTGGTGATCATGGTCGGCTACGCCCTCGATGACTTGATCAAACAAGGCAAGGTCGACCCGGCCTCGCGCGTTGAGCTGGCAGATTCGCGGATTGGCCTGGTGGTGCGTGAAGGCGCGCCGAAACCAGACATCAGCAGCGTCGACGCCTTGAAGAAAACCCTGCTCGACGCACAATCGGTGGCCTACTCCGACAGCGCCAGCGGCGTGTACATCGAGCAGCAGTTGTTCAAGAAACTGGGGATTGAAGAGCAACTGAAACCGAAGGCCAAAATGATCCCGAAAGTCCCGGTCGGCTCGGTGGTTGCTACCGGCGACTATCAATTGGGCTTCCAGCAGGTCAGCGAATTGCTGCCAGTACCGGGCGTGAGTTTCGTCGCGAAGATTCCGGAATCGGTGCAGTCGGTGACGCGTTTTGCTGCCGGGATTCCGGTCGGCGCACAGCATCCTGAAGAAGCCAAAGCCCTGCTCGCCTACCTCGCCGCGCCGACCGCACAAGCTGACGTGCAAGCCACCGGGCTGGATTCGGTCAAGCGCTGATCGTAGGCGGCTGGACTTTCATTTCTATCACCAGCCGCTCCAGTTCCAGTGCCGCCGGGGTCAGCGTACGACCCCGGCGTTTGATGATGCCGACACTGCGCATCACTTGCGGATCGGTCAGCGGCACCCGCGTCAGGATCGGATGATCCGGCCCGGGCATCGCCATCAGCGGCACCGCCGCCACGCCCAACCCCGCCTCCACCAGACCGATCATCGTCGTCACATGCCGGGTTTCGCAGATGCTCGAACGCTGCGGCACCACGCTGCTCAACGCCTGATCGAGCAGAAAGCGGTTGCCGGAGGTCTTGTCCAGCGAGATGTAATCCTGCTGATAGAACTCGTCCCAGCTCACACTGCTGCGCCCGGCCAACGGATGATCGCGGCGACAAGCGACGACGTAGCACTCCTGCACAAGCGGTTCGAACTCGACTTTGGCATCCTGCGTGCCGAGAAAACTCAAGCCAAAATCCGCCTCGCCATTGACCACCGCACTCAACACATCGTGCGCGCTGGAGTCGAGCACTTTGACTTTGATCCGTGGGAATTGCTGGTGATAGCGCGCAACCACGCGAGGCATGAAGTAGTACGCCGCCGAAGGCACGCAGGCGACAGTGACATGGCCCAAACGGGTCGATGCGACTTCGCTGATGCCCAATAACGCGACGTCGAGATCATCCAGCAAACGCTCGACGCTGGGCATGAAACCGCGCCCGGCCTGGGTCAGGCTGACCTTGCGCGTGGTGCGTTCGAAGAGTTTGACGCCGAGGGCGTCTTCAAGCTTTTCGATGCGCCGGCTCAACGCCGGTTGCGACAGGCGCACGGTGTCGGCGGCCTTGCGGAAACTGCCCTGCTCGACCACGGCGCGGAAGGCTTGCAGATCGTTGAGGTCGAAGTTGATGGCCATGGCGGGACTCGGGAGATTGATACGCAGAGATTATGAATGTAACCAATTGATGCAAATTATTACAGGTTAAAACCAAGATCCCTGTGGGAGCGAGCCTGCTCGCGAATGCGTTCTGTCAGTGACAACTATGCTGGCTGACACTCCGCATTCGCGAGCAGGCTCGCTCCCACAGGGATCTTCGGTGGATGAAAAGTCGCTGTAGCCCTTATCCTTGTCACCCCCGCCGTACCGTTGTCAGGAGTAACCCCCCATGCCCCATGAAGGCAATCTGTTGCAAGCCGCCGTCGTGTTTCTGTTCGCGGCCGTGCTCACCGTGCCTTTGGCCAAACGTCTGCAACTGGGTGCCGTGCTCGGTTACCTGTTCGCCGGGGTGATCATCGGCCCGTCGGTTTTGGGTCTGATCGGCAATCCGCAAAGCGTCGCGCACATTTCCGAACTGGGTGTGGTGTTGCTGCTGTTCATCATTGGTCTTGAGCTGTCGCCGCGACGCTTGTGGGTGATGCGCAAATCGGTGTTCGGCGTCGGTCTGGCGCAGGTGCTGCTGACCGCTTCAGTGATCGGCGTACTGGCGTTGTCGGTATTTGGCCAACCGTTGAACAGCGCGATCGTGCTTGGCCTTGGCCTGGCGCTGTCCTCGACGGCATTCGGTCTGCAAAGTCTGGCCGAGCGCAAAGAATTGACCAGCCCACACGGGCGACTGGCGTTTGCGATTCTGCTGTTTCAGGACATCGCCGCGATCCCGCTGATCGCGCTGGTGCCGATGCTTGCCGGTGGTGCTCAGGACACCAGCAATGCCGAGGGCCTGAATCACGCCTTGCAAGTGCTCGGCGGTATCGCCGTGGTCGTGGTCGGAGGGCGTTATCTGCTGCGTCCGGTGTTCCGCGTGGTGGCGAAAACCGGTTTGCCGGAAGTGTCGACGGCCACGGCGTTGCTGGTGGTGATCGGCACGGCCTGGTTGATGGATCTGGTCGGTGTGTCGATGGCGCTGGGGGCGTTTCTCGCCGGTTTGCTGTTGGCGGATTCGGAATATCGCCATGAGCTGGAAGCACAGATCGAGCCGTTCAAAGGTCTGCTGCTCGGGCTGTTTTTCATCAGTGTCGGCATGGGCGCCAACTTGAGTTTGCTGCTGAGTGCGCCGATCACGGTGTTGGGGCTGACGCTGTTGTTGATCGGTCTGAAATTGCCGCTGCTGTTTGTCGTCGGGCGTCTGGCCGGTGGCTTGAACAAGGTCAGTGCGATTCGCCTCGGTATCGTCTTGGCGGCCGGTGGTGAGTTTGCTTTTGTGGTGTTCAAGATCGGTCGCGATCAGGGCCTGTTTGAGCCGCGCCTGTATGACTTGCTGGTGCTGACCATCACCCTGTCGATGGCGGTGACGCCGTTGTTGCTGTTGCTCTGCGCGCGGCTGGTCAGCCCGAAAGTGCAGCCGGTGGAAGTGCCGGAAAAATACCGCGAGATCGACACTGACACGCCGCGTGTGGTGATCGCCGGCATGGGCCGGATGGGCCAGATCGTCGCGCGGATTCTGCGCGCGCAGAACATCAAATTCGTCGCACTGGACACCTCGGTGGAAACCATCGAACTGTCGCGCAGTTTTGGCGGTGTGCCGGTGTTTTATGGTGATCCGATGCGCCCGGAAATTCTTAACGCGGCCAAGGTCGGCGAGGCGGAGTATTTCGTGATTGCCACCGATGATCCGGAGACCAACATCAAGACCGCTGAGGTGGTGCGCAAGCTGTATCCGCACATGAAGATCATCGCCCGGGCCCGTAACCGTCAGCACGTGCACCGCTTGGTCGATGTTGGTGCGGAGGCGATTCGTGAGACGTATTACTCAAGTCTGGAGATGAGCCGGCGCACCTTGGTCGGCCTCGGTTTGACCCAGGCTCAGGCCGATGCGCGGATCAAGCGCTTCAAGCACCACGATGAACAGGTGCTGGAGGCGCAACACGCGATCTACGACGACGCCGCCAAAGTCCTGCAAACCGCCCAGGAAGCCCGGGCGGAACTGGCGCGGTTGTTCGAATCGGACCAACTCGAAGAAGAATCCCGCCAAACCTGAGCCCCGCACAAAACCTGTAGGAGTGAGCCTGCTCGCGATGGCGGTGTGTCAGTCGACTTATTCATTACTGACAGATTGCTATCGCGAGCAGGCTCACTCCTACAGGGGATCGGTGTCAGACCAGTTCCAGTTCCAGCACTTGCTTGACCGGCGCCACCTCAAACCGGTCAGCCAGAAACGGCGTGATGTCCAACGGCAGCGGTTCATCGTTGACCAGTTTGTCCAGCAACACACCGGTAATCGCCGAGGTCAGAATCCCGGTACGGAAGTGCCCGCAGGCATTCAAATACCCTTCCACCCCACGCATCGGCCCGAGAATCGGCAACTCATCCGGCGAACCCGGACGCAAACCCGCCCACGTGCGTTTCAGATTGACGTCCTTGAGCTCCGGCAGACAACGCACTGCGCCCTGCACCAGCCCGGCGATTTCCGGGTAGGTGGTGGTGACGTCGAAGCCTTTGTCTTCGGTGGTGCTGCCGATCAGGATCTCGCCGTTGTCCTTCTGCGCCACGTAACAGTCGCTGGTGGTCAGGCAGCCGTTGAGGATTTTCGGCATGCGCTCGGTGAGCAGAATCTGGCCCTTCACCGGTTTTACCGGGATGCGAATGCCCGTCGCCCATTCGCTCAAGTCCGCCGCCCACGCGCCGCCGGCGTTGATCAGCGTCTTGCAGTGGAGCACGCCCTCCTCGGCCGTTTGCACACCGGTGACGCGGTTGCCGTGATGCAACACGCCGGTGACGTTGGTGTTGACGAAGATGTCGACGCCGTTCTGCCGCGCGCCTTCCATGTAGGCGTCGGCGAGGCGGAACGGGCTGACCTGGTGATCGCAGAGAAACTCCAGCGCCCCGCGTGCTTCATGGCTGACGCTCGGCTCCGACTCGCGCAGCGCCGCCTGATCGAGCCAGCGCACCTGGTCGGCCAGATGCGGAATGCAGCCGACGATGTGCTCGGCGTAGAGCCGGTCTTCGTCGTCGTAGATGACGAATTTCAGCCCGGTCTTTTCGAACTTGAAATCCATGCCGTGATTGTCTTTCAGCTCTCGGTGCAACGCCGGGTACAGCGCGTTGGACTGCAGGGCAAAATCGAAAAACGACTCCGGCAGAATGTGCGGCGTGCTTGCGTCCACTGCCACCGCCGCGCCCTGGGTTTCGCGCTTGCGGTTGGCCGACATCATGCGGAAGAAAATCACCCCGCAGCCGAGCCCGACCGACTCACCGATCGCCCACAAACCGCCGGCCGAAGCGCGCGTCGCGTTGCCCGGGCGCTTGGCATCGATCAGCGCGACCTTGAGGTTTTTGCGCTTGGACAATTGATAGGCGCAGGACGCCCCGATCACGCCGCCACCGGCAATGACCACGTCATAGAACTTACTCATGGGCAGCGGCCTCCGTGCCGACAGACTGGAACGCGGAAAAAGGAATCGGATCAATCGGGAAACGCGGGCGCAGCCAACCGACGTCCTTGCGGCCGGTGGCCTGGCGCAAGCGGTCGCTGCAATAGCCGACACACATGCGCCCCTGGCAATCGCCCATGCTCACGCGGGTGCGCATTTTCAGGCTGGCGATGTCTTGCACGCCCTGCTCCAGCGCCAGGTCGATGTCGGCGCGGGTGGCGTGTTCGCAACGGCAGATCACCGTGTCAGCGGCCGGCAATGCGGTCTGGCCGACGCCGCGTTCGGTGTAGCGATCCACGGCAGCGCGGAAACGCACGATGGCTTTGAGTTTGCTCAAGTAGCGGTCGCGGCGCACACGCGCCAATTCCTCCTCGAGGACACCACGTTGCAGGAGAATCGAGGTCGCCGCGATCTTGCCGGCGAGCATCGCTGCTTCACCGCCGCGAATCCCGCCCATGTCGCCGGCCAGATGCACGTGCGGTTCGTTGCTTTGCTGCCAGACGTTCGCGTTGGCACGCAGATAACCGTCGTCGCTGAAACCATGATCCAGGCCCATTTGCTGGCTCAGTTGCGTGCGCGGAATAAAGCCGTAACCGACCGCAAGAGTCTTGGCTTCGAAACGCTCGACGCGGCTCATGTCCGGTTCCCAGGTAGCCGAGTACGGCGCGACGCTGACGCTCTTCAGTTCGCCCTCGCCGTGCGCCTCGACCACGCCCCAACCGTAGTTCATCGGGATGCCGTGCAATTTCAAGTAGGCGAGCATGCTCAAACCGTCGAGGAACAATTGCGGCTTGTTCAGCAGCGCCAGACTTTCGCGGGCAATCTTGCCGAACGCGCAAGCCTCATACACGCCCGCGACGCTGACGCCCGAAGCGTGCAACTGCGTCGCCACCAGCGGCAGCAACGGCCCGGTGCCGGCGATGATTACCGGCCCTTGCGGCTTGACCACACCGCTTTTGATCTGCAATTGCAGACCGCCAAGCATGATCACCCCCGGCAAGGTCCACCCGGGAAACGGTACGCTGCGTTCATGGCAGCCGGCAGCGAGGAGCAATTGCGGATATTCGATCTCGTGCAGTTGCTCATCGCCATCGAGCACCACCAGCGCGCGGGTGCCTTCGGCGCCGACCACGCGATGGTTGAGGCGCACGTCGATCAGCCCGGCCTGCTCCTGAAAGTCACCGTGCAGTTTGCCCAGCGCTTCGGAGTAACGCGGGCCGAGATAATCCAGTTGCACGCCATCACGCAGCGGCCCGCGATAGACCACGCCGCCGAGGCGCGAAGCTTCTTCGAGCAAGGTGCAGCGCACACCGTGGCGCGCCAGTTCGATGGCCGCCGCCATCCCCGCCGGGCCGCCGCCGACGATGACCGGTTGCAGGTTCATACGATCACCTCCTGCTCGGTGATGCGGTTGACCTGGGTTTCGATGCGCATGCCGTCACGCACCACGGTCTGGCAGGCACGGCGTTTGTGTCGGCCGTTGATTTTCACCAGACAGCACTGGCAAACGCCCATGCCGCAATAGGCGCCGGTAATCTGGTCGTGATCGTTGCGCGCGATCTGACGCACGCCGAGGGACTGGATAACGCTGAGGACGGTTTCGCCGATAGCAGCGCTGACCGCTTGGCCATTGATGTGGACGGTCATATCCGCCTGCGCCAACGGCTGGATATCGAAAGTTCTTTCTTGGCAGTGCATTGCGATGTTCATCCGTGAAAGTTCGGTTGAGGTGGTGTCAGCTCCTTGCTGCACTACAGCGTGTCGACGCGTTTATTGTGGCTGTGATTGGGGCGTCGACGCGTACTCCGTCAGCGCAACAAGGTGCGCGTGAAGCACTGTAGTTCATACCTCAGCAAAGGCCGGGATCATTTACGTTAGGCGATCTCGCCGCAGTGAATATTGATCCAGGCCAGTGAAAACGATTGGATTGTCCAACGATCAGTTGGAGAAGACGAACTGCCCTTTGATCTTCTTCGCGCCAATGAAACCCAGGTCCGGGAACAGCAGGGATTTGATCCACGCGGCGTAGAACACAATGGCCAGGGTGATGCCGACGGCAATCACGGTCGACAGCGGATCTTCCTCATAGCCCTTGAACAGGCGTGAAACCTGACTGATGGTGAGGAGGACGTAAACGGTGTAAGCCGCCGCCACGTTCTTGTAGAAGCCCCATGCAAACAACAACGGAATGCCACCCGCGATCAGCAGCATGGTCAGTGCCAGGCCGGCACTTGCGTCGTAGAACAGGAAGAAACCGAAGACGGCGCCGATCAATGCCTGAATGCAGGTCAACACAACCAGCAGGGTGACTTTGAGTGAATGCTTTGCTCTGAGGGCCGGATCCGGACGCCCCCCAATCCAGGCTGCCAACACGCGATCCTTGACCGCACCGCCCGACAACGCTTTGAACGTTTCGGTTTTCGAGCGCCCGGCTTCGAGCATCTCAACCAACTGGCGTTTGATTTCCTTCTTGTCCAACGTGTTCATCCTTAAAGAGAGGTAAAGCGGCCAATCCACTTCCGGCGGCGATTCTCGCCGTTGCCCCCGCAGAAAGCAAAAAGCCGCTTCCACCCAAAGGTGAAAGCGGCCGAGGCATGGGCCTCAATGGAGCAATCAGTGCACGAACAGGGCGATCAGGATGATGATCGGGATCGGTACGCCGAGGAAAAACAGCAGAAGTGAGCGCATGGTGATGCTCCTTGTTTAACGGACTGGAGTGGTCGTGGTGTAGGTGTCGACTTCAACGTACTCGACCGCATCGCGGCGGCGACCGCCGAAGGTGGCTGCGAGGCTGGCGAAGAACGCACCGGCCAACAGCGAGACGAACATCCACAGCGAAGTCCAGGCAGCGACTTTCGCGGCGGTGTCGGCGGCTTGTTGAGCTTTCAGCTTGGCGTCGGCCAGGGCTTTCTGAGTGCGGGCGTAGATCTCATCGACGCGGCGCTCGGCATCGGCCTGAGTCAGGTTGGTCCGTTGGGCGACCAGTTGCGCCAGGTAGGTTCGGTCTTCGGCGCTCAGCTGACCATTGGCCAGACTTTGCGCAAAGATACGGGCCACGGCGCCATGCGCGGCGTCATCGCTGACCGAAGCTGGACGGTCATCGCGGAACAGGCTGTCGATGTAGTAACCGTACTGGTTGCTGTCGGTGTTCGCTGCAGCAGAGCCGGCCGCTTGGGTCATCGCGCTGGCAGCACCGCCAGCCACACTGGCACCGGCCTGCACACCACCACTGATGACGCTGCTGACCGAACCGACCACCAGCACTGCGGTAACCAACGTAGCCACACACCAGGCAAGGAAGCCGTGCGCGGTGTCGCGGAAATACACCTCGTCACCGTGCATGTTCGCCCACTTCACCCGCAGGCGACCGGCGATGTAGCCACCCATGCCGGAAGCGATGATTTGCGTCGCCGCCAGCCAGACTATCGTTGAAATGCCCAGGCCCTTAGCGCTGACGCCCTCTCCGGCCCACGGTGAAACGGCAGAGAAACCCAAACCGAAACCGAGCAGGACCAGAATCATCGACAGTGCAGCGGCAGCCGCCGCACCGGCGAAGATCGCGCCCCAGGACACGCCCGAAACGCTGCTCGACTCTTCAACGGCGGGATAAAACCCATCAGGGGATCTATTCATTGTTGTTCTGCTCCAGGCATGAAAAATGGTGTTACAACTCGTCATCAGAGGAATTGCAGTGACCGTGCCAGTCGCGAGAATTAAATAAATCGTCTGTTTTCAATCAGTTAGAAAGAATGAACTTCCTCATTCCATGCAAATTGCAACAACAGCCGAATAACAGCGGGTTTTATGCATTGGCACAAATGCCAGTTATTTGCGTTTGTAGCTCTTGTTACCGCTTGGGGTCAGGCAATACACCCCGCCGCGTGGGCCAGTGCAGAAGGAACCGGTGCCGCAGGCGCAGCCATCATCGCTTTGCAGGAGGTTTTGCGGACGGGCCTGCTGGCGCTCGCCAAACATCGCCGCGCAGCTTTTCTTCGAGCCGCTGATGGAGCCGTCATTGCACAGGAACAGGTCGCCATCGCAGCGGGCAATCCCGCCCTTCTTCCCGGAACACGGCGTGTTGGCCGCCCATGCCGAGGCGCTGAACAGCACCAGCAGCAGACCGGTGATCGGCATCCAGCCACGGCGAATCGAAAGACGCACGGCACCACTCCTGATGAAAATTGTGGCCAGATGATATCAATGTTGCGGCAAATAAATCCCCAAGGCGCGCAAATGACAGCTACAACATGAAAGTTAATTTAAAGCGTCGGCGGAATTTCTTGGCAAAATGCTGCCATTCCGTTTGAACCGATCAGCAGGCCTGCCTATGACTCGTATCTTGACCATCGAAGACGACGCCGTGACCGCGCGGGAAATCGTCGCCGAACTGAGCAGCCACGGGCTGGAAGTCGATTGGGTCGACAATGGCCGCGAAGGCCTTGACCGCGCCGTGAGCGGCAACTACGACCTGATCACCCTCGACCGCATGCTGCCCGAGCTTGATGGCCTGGCCATCGTCACCACCCTGCGCACCATGGGCGTGGCTACACCGATTTTGATGATCAGCGCCCTCTCCGATGTCGACGAGCGTGTGCGCGGCTTGCGCGCCGGCGGCGATGATTACCTGACCAAACCGTTCGCCACCGATGAAATGGCCGCACGGGTCGAAGTGTTGCTGCGCCGGCAGAACAGCGGCGCCACTCAGGCGACGACGTTGCAGGTGGCCGACCTTGAACTGGACTTGATCAGCCACGAAGCGCGCCGTGCCGAGCAGGTGCTGACGCTATTGCCGACCGAATACAAGTTGCTCGAATTCCTCATGCGCAACAGCGGCCAGATCCTTTCGCGGATGATGATTTTCGAGGAAGTCTGGGGCTATCACTTCGACCCTGGCACCAACCTGATCGACGTGCACATCGGCCGTCTGCGCAAGAAGATCGACGCCGCCGGCCATGTGCCGCTGATCCGCACGGTACGGGGCTCCGGTTATGTCATTGCCGAACCCGTCTGACGGCTGGCGTTCCTCCAGCAGCCGCTTGCTGGCGCTGTACAGTTCGCTGTTCGTGGCGTGGAGCGCGATCCTCATGGGGGTCATGTATTACGAGGTTTCCGGCTACCTCGACAACCTCGCCAAACATTCGTTGATGCAACGTCAGCACCTGTTCTCGCACTTTCGCGGTGAGCAACTGGAAGACGCGCTCGCCGCCAGCATGACTTTCGATATTCGCGGCATCGACGCTTATGGCTTGTTCGATGCTGACGGCGTTTACCTCAGCGGCGCGTTGCAGCAGATCCCCGAGGGCCTGCCGCTGGACGGCAAGATCCATATGCTCGCCGAATGCGCCGACTCCGACGACCCGACCCTGCCCAATGACAGCTGCGATGCGGTGGCTACACAAACCCGCGACGGTCGCTGGCTGGTGTTGCTGCGCGACAACGGCTCGCTGTTTGCGGTGACGCGGATCATTTTGCATGCGTTGTTCTGGGGCGTGTCGCTGACGATTCTGCCGGGGATTGCCGGTTGGCATCTGCTGCGGCGGCGGCCGTTGCGGCGGATTCGAGCGATTCAGGACAGCGCCCAGGCGATTGTGGCCGGCGACCTGACGCACCGTTTGCCGCTGTCCAATCGTCGCGATGAACTGGACATGCTTGCGGCCATCGTCAACGCCATGCTGGAGCGCATCGAGCGTTTGATGAATGAAGTCAAAGGCGTTTGCGACAACATCGCCCATGACTTGCGCACGCCACTGACGCGCCTGCGCGCGCAGTTGTATCGCATGCAGCAACAGGCCGGCGAAGGCTCACAGGAAGCGGCGCAACTGGATCTGGTGCTCGCTGAAGCGGACACGCTGATGGCACGGTTTCGCGGGTTGTTACGGATTTCCGAACTGGAGGATCGCCAGCGCCGTTCTGGGTTTGTCGAACTCGACCCGGTGCAATTGCTGGAAGAACTGCATGAGTTTTATCTGCCACTGGCCGAGGAAGGCGAGCTGCGTTTCGACTTGAACATGCCGGAGACGCTACCGCCGCTCAATGGCGACCGGGCGTTGTTGTTCGAGGCCTTGGCGAATCTGCTGAGCAACTCGATCAAGTTCACCCCGCCGGGCGGCACGGTGATGTTGCGTGGGGTCAACGCGGGTGGGCAGACGCGGATTGAAGTGCACGACTCCGGGCCGGGGATTCCCGAGGCTGAGCGTGAGGCGGTGTTCCAGCGCTTTTATCGCGCCGAGGGTGGGCAGCCGCAGGGTGGTTTTGGCTTGGGACTGTCGATTGTCGCGGCGATTGTCAGCTTGCATGGCTTCAGTCTTGAAGTCGGCAGCAGTGACCTGGGCGGGGCGAAACTGGTGCTCGATTGCCGGCAGAGCCTGATCGAGAATTCCTGACCTCCAACCTTGAAGTGCAATCAATGTGGGAGCGAGCCTGCTCGCGAAAGCGGAGTGTCATTCAACAAAGATGTTGCCTGACAGTCCCTCTTCGCGAGCAGGCTCGCTCCCACAGGTTTTTGTGGTGGATGATTAAGCTGGGTAGTTAGCTCGCAGTGCCTCGAGACCACCCTGATAGATGCCGCCGAACAGCGCCACCACTTCTTCATCGCTCACGCCTTTGGCGTTAAAGCGCCCCGACCACGTCACCCGCGCGCCCTGCCCTTGGGCTTCGACCTTGATCGTCGCCAGGTAATCAGTGGCCGGAAACGGTGCCTGTTCAATCGAATAACTGTAAGTCTTCGCGGCGTTGTCGAACGCTTGCAGTCGCTCGACCACCACGCCGCCGTCAGCGGTTTGCAGGGTGCGCACGCGGCCGCCGTCGCTCAGCTCACTATTGGGAATAAACGGCAGCCAATCGGGCAGCGTGTTGAAGCCGCCGATCAATTGCCAGACCTGATCGGCCGAGGCCGGGATGTCGATGGTTGCAGATGCTGTAGGCATATATACGTCTCTCTCGGGAATTCAGATCGTGAGGCTGTCGACCACGCCGCCATCGACGCGCAGCGCGGCGCCAGTGGTGGCAGAGGACAGCGGCGAAGCGATGTAGGTGACCAGATGCGCGACTTCTTCAACATCCGCCACGCGTTGGATGATCGAGGTCGGGCGAGCCTTGCGCACAAAGGCGTCGGCCTCATCGCGCAGGTTGCGCCCGGATTCGGCGGCGGCATCCTTGAGCATGTCTTCCAGACCATCGGTGAAGGTCGGCCCCGGCAGGATCGCATTGACCGTCACCCCGGTGCCAGCCAGACGTTTGGCCAAACCATGGGACACTGCCAGATTGGCGCTTTTGGTCACGCCGTAGTTGATCATGTCCGCTGGCGTGGCCACGCCAGACTCGGAGGACAGGAAGATCACCCGGCCCCAACCCTGCTCGACCATTGCCGGCACATAATGCCGCGCCAGACGCACGCCGGAAATCACGTTGACCTCATAGAAGCGCGTCCACTCGCTGTCCGGCGCTTCGAAGAAATCCACGGCGTCGAAGATGCCGAGATTGTTCACCAGAATGTCGGCACGCGGTTCAGCGGCGAACAGTTTCTGTGCGCCCTCCGCCGTGCCCAGGTCAGCAGTCAAACCACGCAACTGCGCGCCCGGCACTTTCTGCCGAATGCTCGCCAGCGCCTGCTCGACCTTGGCGGTATCGCGACCGATCACCACCACGGTGGCGCCGGATTCGGCCAGCGACTGGCTGATGCCCAGTCCAATGCCGGCGGTGCTGCCGCTGACGATGGCCAGTTTTCCACTCAGATCAATCTTCATGCTTTCACCTCATCGATTGGCAATGGTGCACGTTCAGAAACCAGTTTCGCGTCGCGCATGGCCTGCCAGAATCCGGCAGGAATGGTCGCCGACAGCGCCGCGACATCTTCAGCGATACGACCGGGTTTGCTCGCGCCGGGAATCACCGCAGCAACCGCTGGATTGGCCAGCGAGAACTGTAGCGCAGCGGCTTTGATATCGACGGTCGCGGCGAGGAAGGTGGCTTGTGCATCGGCTGTATCGAAAACGCGATGCACGCCGGTGTCCTGTCCAATGCCCTGCGCGTGTTGCGCGCTGATCGGCCGAATGTGCACGTCGCGTTGTGTAACCTCAGCTCCGCCGAGCAACTGGAGGGCCTGCGACAGCTTAGTCTCGATATCGCCTTGGTGAGTGAGCCGCCGACCGATGACGATCCGGATCTGCTGAGCTTTCAGGTGCTGGATGAGCCGATGTTGCTGGCGTTGCCGGAACATCATCCACTGGCGCAGCACGCGGCGTTGGTGGAGACCTTCCGCAAAGTCCTGACTGACGACTGCCCCCCCCTGTAGGAGTGAGCCTGCTCGCGATGGCGTCGCGCCAGTCGATATCTTCGTTGAGTGATTCACCGCTATCGCGAGCAGGCTCACTCCTACAGGGTTTGGTCAGCGTTCTACACTGAACAGATCAGCCATCTGTCGTGAGTTGACCATGAAAATGTCTGCGCAAATGACCGTCGTCGCGGTACTCGCCACTCTCGCTTATCTGGGGCTGGCGGTGTGGGGCATTGGCGGTGTGGCGATGTTCTTTTCCCACGGTTCGCTGGTGATCGTGGCATTGGCGACGGTGGCGATGGTGATTGCTTCGCTGTTCAGTGAGGTCAACCTCAGCTCTGGCGAACGTGAAGATCGCGCCAATCGCTGGGTGATTCCGGCGTTCGGTGTGATTGGTCTGGTCAGTGGTTTCTTGCCGGCCTATTGCGATCGGGTGAATTTCTGGACCTTTGGTGGTGAAGGCGTACGTTGGCTCGGCGCACTGCTGTTCATCATTGGCGGCGTATTAAGGCTGTGGCCGGTATTTGTGCTGGGGCGGCGCTTCAGTGGATTGGTGGCGATTCAACCGGGGCACCGCTTGGTCACCGATGGCATCTATCAACACCTGCGTAATCCGAGTTATCTGGGGTTGGTGGTCAATGCCGTGGGCTGGGCGCTGGCGTTTCGTTCGGTGGTCGGGTTGATGCTGGCGGCGCTGACGCTGATCCCGCTGATTGCCCGGATTCATTCGGAGGAAGCCCTGCTGCGTGCGCAGTTTGGGGCGGAGTACGAGGCTTATTGCGCGCGGAGTTGGCGGTTGGTGCCGGGGGTTTATTGATTTGCGAACACGTCCCCTGTAGGAGTGAGCCTGCTCGCGATAGCGGTGTGTCAGGCAACACTTTTTTGACTGAAAGACCGCTATCGCGAGCAGGCTCACTCCTACAAGGGATTGGGGGGTGTCAGTTGCGTTGCAGGTGCAGGCCGTTGCTGTCGACTGCGACGCGGATGTCAGCATAACTGGCCAACGTCGCATGCGCCGTTTCCAGGGGGTACTGATGCGTCGTGGTGATGATCATCAACGCCGCACCAGCGGCTTCAGCCGCCTGAATACCGACAGTGGCGTCCTCGAAGATCAGGCAATCACGCGCGTCCAGGCCAAGACGTTTGGCCGCCAGCAAATAGCCGGCCGGATCAGGTTTACCCGCCTGCACATCTTCAGCGGTGATCATCACCGCAGGCTCTGGAATCCCCGCCGCCGCCATGCGCCGCAAGGCCAGATCCCGTGGCGCCGAGGTCACCATTGCCCAGCGATCCTTGGGCAGGCCGTTGAGAAACGCGGCCGCCGCGGGAATCTCGACAATGCCTTCAACGTCTTCGATTTCCGCCTCGGTGATAAACGCCGCTTGCGCCTCGGCATCCACCCCCGGCAGGCTCAGACGGGTGATGGTATCGATGGCGCGCACGCCATGAATGGTCGGCAAAAAGGTTTCCACATCGACGCCATGGCGCACGGCCCAGGCTGCCCAGATCCGCTCGGCGGCGGCAATGGAGTTGAGGACAGTGCCGTCCATGTCGAACAGAAACGCGCCGAACGCGCGATCGAATACAGCATCGTGAGCAGACAAAGGTTCGCATCCTCTGGCAAAAGACCGGGCGGGCAATGTAGCACTTGCCCGGTCGATTCACCCAGCGTGTCAGTGCAGGCGCGGCGCCTTGGATTTGAAGGCGCTGTCGACGCAGTCGAGCAATTGACCGATGGCCCAGGGCTTTTTGATGAACGCCACCGGATGCTTGACCCCGGAGGTCTCGGGCGTTTCATAGCCGGACATGACCATCACCGGTTTGTCCGGCCAGCGGTCGCCGACCAGATTGGCCAGATCAGCGCCATTGAGGGTGCCGGGCATGGTGATGTCGGTCAGTAGTAACGCCACGTTCGGGGCGTTCTGCTCAAGGTAAAGTGATGCGGCGTCGGCACTGGTCTGCGGCTCGACCCTGAAACCTTCCTCCTGAAGAATTTCGCAGAGAAACTCCAGAATCAACGGATCATCCTCAACCACCAGAATCAATCCGTCAGGAAGGTGCGCGTCCGCCGTCGGTGTTGGGCACATGGAACTGCACTCCCTGAATTGCATTAACGATTTAGCGGCTTGAATCCGCTGCTTAACTGGTATGAGCAGCGGGCTCTGCAGAAATTCATTTTTGATACAGGTCTTTTGCGAAACGGCGTTTTTGTCTGTCAGCAGCAATCGTTCGCGACGGCGTATTTGTGGTTAAAATGCCGGCCCTTTTGCTTGCCGATCCTGACTGATGAACCCTGAAGCCC
The DNA here is from genome assembly GCF_059429415.1 of Pseudomonas sp. CH61. NCBI lineage: Bacteria > Pseudomonadati > Pseudomonadota > Gammaproteobacteria > Pseudomonadales > Pseudomonadaceae > Pseudomonas > Pseudomonas sp. CH61. The sequence continues at coordinate 3,226,511 of NZ_CM182098.1, forward strand.
TCGCCACCCTCCACGCCCATCTGCTGCCGGCCCTCGCGGCCGCACCGAGCGAAACCCGTCGCCTGTTCCACGGGCGCGGACGCTGCTGGGCCGGGCTGGAGCAGTTGACCGTGGACTGGCTGCAAGGCGTGGTGCTGGTCTCGCTGTTCAAGGAACCAACGCCTGAGCAACTGGACAATCTCAAGGCGTTGCTGCTGGAACTCACGGGGTCCGCCGAATGGCAGCAGTCTGGCGCGCACACGTTGTTGATCCAGCATCGCTATTTGCCGCAGAGCACTGCCGAGTGGCTGCTGGGTGATGAGATCGACGAAATGAGCATCGTCGAGGGCGGCCTGCAGTATCGCGTCGATCTGGGGCGCAAACAGAACGCCGGGCTGTTTCTCGACATGCGCTACGGGCGCAACTGGGTGCGCGAACAGGCCAGCGGCAAACGCGTGTTGAATCTGTTTGCCTACACCTGCGGTTTTTCCGTGGCGGCCATCGAGGGCGGCGCCAGCCATGTGGTCAACCTGGACATGTCCCGCGCGGCGCTGAGTCGTGGCCGCGACAATCATCGCTTGAACGGCCATGACTTGAGCAAAGTCAGTTTCCTCGGCCACGACCTGTTCAAGTCCTGGGGCAAGGTGATCAACAGTGGCCCGTATGATCTGGTGATCATTGATCCGCCGTCGTTCCAGAAAGGCAGTTTCCAGCTGACCAAGGATTACCAGCGCGTGCTGCGTCGCTTGCCAGAACTGCTCACGCCCCAAGGCACGGTGCTGGCGTGCATGAATGACCCGGCGTTCGGTTCGGACTTTCTGATCGATGGCGTGACCCAGGAAGCGCCGAGTCTGCGTTTTGTAGAGCGGCTGGAGAATCCGCCGGAGTTTCCGGATATTGATCCTGAAAGCGGCCTCAAGGCTTTAGTCTTCCAGCGCACTATCTGACACCCAGAAGATCCCTTGTAGGAGTGAGCCTGCTCGCGATAGCGGTCTATCAGTCAAACAAGTGATATCTGACAAACCGCTATCGCGAGCAGGCTCACTCCTACAAGGGGATTGTGGTGGGTCAGAGAGTTGGTGGGCGCAGCACCAGCGCAAACAACTCTCCATGCCCGGTAACATTGAGCTTGTGATACAGATTGCGTCGATGCACCTTGACCGTCTCCGGCGAGATACCCATCTGCTGGGCCATCGCCTTGCTGGAGAAGCCCTGCAAGATCAGCCGCGCCGTATCGACCTCGCGCACCGTCAGCCGCGCATCGAAGCGGTCAAGCAACGTCGCCAGATCACCGACCACTGTTTCCGCCACCGAGCCCTGCGGCGGTAGCAACTGCACATGCCGACGCATCGCCGCCAGCACCCAGTCACGCACGCACAGCAGTCTGCCCTGCTCGGCCATGTCGAACGGCGTCGAGCGGCCCAATGACAAACCGAGCACGCCGCCCTCGACGTTGATCATGAACTGCAACTCGTCTTCGCCGACCACCGAACGAAAGTAGCTCTGGTAGTACTCGCTGTGCAGAAACTGGTCCGGCGCCACCGAGGCCAGGCTGTGCAAGCCGTCGGCAATACCGGTCGACGCGGTTTGATAGAACGGATCAAGCAGGTACATTCCGGCACTGTAACCGGCCAGTTCTTCCTGCTCGTCGGGGCGGCCCTTGCTGTCGAAGTCGATCAGCAACTGCGGCGCCTGCCCGGCTTTCATCAGCGCCACCAGCGCGTTGTCCAGCGGCACCAGCAGCCGCAACGTGTCCACCAGCGCACGCCAGAAACCGTCCTGACCGACTCCGGCAAATACCCGCGCCAGGCTTTGATGCACTGGCAGTTCCTGCAACAACGCGTCCACGCACTACCCCTTTTGAGTAACCCATGATGGGAATGGGTCAGGCGTGACCGGCCCGATAGGCTGAGCACTCCTGTTCATCACCGGCCTGCACAGGCCAGGAGTGCCGCATCATGCGTGGTCACCGTGGCTGTATCAACCTCAGCATAAAACTGGGCCTGCTCGCCGGTATTGGCGCCAGCTCAATTGCCATGGCCGCCGACGCGCCGAGCGTGCACGTCTACAACTGGTACGACTATATCGGCCCGAACACCCTCCACGATTTCCAGCGCGACAGCGGTATCCAGCCGGTCTACGACACCTTCGACAGTGCCGAAGTCCTCGAAGGCAAATTGATGACCAGTCGCAGCGGCTACGACGTGGTGGTGGCAAGCAACTTCAGCCTGCCGACGCTGATCAAGGCCGGCGCCCTGGCCCCGCTGCCACGCGAGCAACTGCCGGGCTGGAAGAATCTTGATGCCGATTTGTTGGCAAAACTGGCCAACAACGATCCGGGCAATCAATACGCGGTGCCGTACCTGTGGGGCACCAACGGCATCGGTTACAACATCGACAAAGTGCGCGCGGCGCTGGGTGACAAGGCGCCGGTCGACTCGTGGGATCTGGTGTTCAACGAAGCCAACCTCGCCAAACTCGGCCAGTGCGGTGTGGCGATGCTCGATTCGCCGTCGGAGATGCTGCCGGTCGCCCTGCACTATCTCGGCCTGCCACCGAACAGCACCGACCCTGAAGACTATAAAAAAGCCGAGGCGCTGCTGCTGAAACTGCGCCCGCACATCGCTTACTTCAACTCGTCGAAATTCATCAGCGACCTGTCCAACGGCAACATCTGCGTGGCAGTGGGCTGGTCGGGCGCGATGCTGGAGGCCAAGACCAATGCCGAGCAGGCCAACAACGGCGTGAAGATCGCCTACAGCCTGCCCAAGGAAGGCGCCCCGGTGTGGTTCGACACGCTGGTGCTGCTCAAAGACGCACCGAATCGTCCTCAGGGTCTGGCGTTTATCGACTATCTGCTGCGGCCCGAAGTGATCGCGCCGGTCAGTGATCATCTGTCGTATCCCAATGGCAATCGCGCGGCAACAGCGCTGGTGGCCGAAGCCACGCGGGACAACCCGGCGGTTTATCCATCGGCCACGGCGATGGCCACGCTGTACACCCTTGAACCTTTGCCGAAAGCCACCGAGCGGGTGCGTACGCGGGTGTGGAGCAAGGTCAAGAACGGGCAGTAAGAACAACGCATTCCCCCTGTAGGAGTGAGCCTGCTCGCGATAGCGGTCTGGCTGATAACACTGTTTTGCCGGACAAACCGCTATCGCGAGCAGGCTCACTCCTACAGGTTTTGTGCTTCACCAGACATTTTTTTGAGAGACAGAAATCAATGAAACCTCGTGCCCGTGACCTCAACATTCGCATCGGCCAACTACCTCCCGGCCCGCTCAACGCCATCACCGATGTGCCCGGCGTGCGCGTCGGCCACAGCAATGTGCGCGGCCGCAGCAATGCCGGGCGGGACATCTGCACCGGCGTCACGCTGATCGAACCGCGCCCCGGTTCGACCAATCAGCAACCGTGTTTTGCCGGTGTGCATGTGCTCAACGGCAACGGTGACGCCACCGGGCTTGAATGGATTCGCGAGGCGGGTCTGCTGACCAGCCCGATTGCCTTCACCAACACCCACAGCCTCGGCGTGGTGCGCGATGCCTTGGTTGCCCTTGATCGCCAGCAGCAACCGGACGACGGTCGTCTCTACTGGAACATGCCGGTGGTACTGGAAACCTTTGACGGCTTGCTCAACGACATCAACGGTTTTCACGTCCAGCCTGAACACGTCGCCGAAGCGCTGGCTGCGGCCGTCGACGGTCCAGTGACGGAAGGCGCCATCGGCGGTGGCAGCGGCATGATCTGCCATGAATTCAAGGGTGGCATCGGCACTTCGTCGCGGCGATTGAGCAGTGCTCAGGGTGGCTGGACCGTTGGTGCGATCGTGCAAGCCAACCACGGTATTCGCAGTGAGTTGCGGGTCGATGGCTACCCGGTCGGGCGTTATATGGAACAGAAAGATTCGCCGTTCCTGCGCGCCTCATTGCCGCATCCGGGCATGGGTTCGATCGTCGTCTGCCTGGCGACCGATGCGCCGCTGTTGCCGCATCAATGCACACGTCTGGCGCAACGCGCGAGCCTGGGTCTGGCGCGCACCGGCGGTGGCAACGAGGATCACAGCGGCGACATTTTCATCGCCTTCGCCACCGGCAACGCTCACGTGCCGCCCGCTGCCTACGAAGGCAAAGGCGCGCCGACCTGCGACGCCTTGCGCATGGTCAACAATGACCATATCAGCGAGCTGTTTCTGGCCGCGACCGAGGCGGTTGAAGAAGCGATCATCAATGCGTTGCTGGCCAGTGACAGCACCGAAGGTAATGGGCATTCGGTGCCGGGTCTGGACGCCGACACCCTGCTCGCAGCCCTCGAAAAATCCGGTTGGCCTGGATCGCGCTAACATCCGAGTTCCCCCTGTGGGAGCGAGCCTTCTCGCGAAGGCGGAGTGTCAGTCGACTCAATATTGCCTGACACACCGCCTTCGCGAGAAGGCTCGCTCCCACAAAGGGTCACATCGGTATTTTTGGCAGGCTCCCGCGCCGCCCGGGCGACTGGCGGTACTTGAGCCGCCACTTGCACACTCCTAGGATGGAATCACGCAGTGGCTCCGCTCTATCGAGCGCTGCGTAGGCACGGGTGCTCTGAACCCCAATCAAGCCCGTGTCTTGCTTCATGCGCATCTTGAGCCTCGAGGGCTCTACTTCCTCCCCATCAAAGAGCTTTGAGGCTCTTTTTTTGTCTGCGTAAATCAGCAGTCCGGCAGCGCATCGACGCGAATCGAGCGCCAGGCCGCTTGTGCCAGCAACTCGCGATAATCCGCCGGACTGCCCTTCACCCGCCCCGCCAGCCAGGCGCGGCAATAACTGTCGGCCTGACCGATGATCAACGACGGCAACAGTTCAGCGGGCAAGGCCTTGAGTTCGGCAGCGCGACCCGATTCGGCCAGCCAGTCGCGCAGACGCAGATTACGGGTTTTGTTGCGCTCCGCCAGTTCGTCCTTGAACGGCCCTTTGGTCACGGCAAACCGCGCGTGGTACTGGAAACGCGCCCATTCGGGTTGACGCTCGACCCAATCGACGTAGCTGAACACCAGCGCCTGCACACCTTCCTCGGTGGTTTTCGCCGCCTCCAGATAAGCATCGCGCAGGCGCGCCTGATCTTCCAGCGCGGTGAAAAACAACGCCGCGACCAAGCCCTCCTTGTTGCCGAAATGGTGATAGATCGCCCCGACACTGGTGTCGCACTCGGCGCGAATCATCTCGATGGTGGTGGCTTCGATCCCCTGCTCGTTGAACAGGCTCAGCGCCTTGCGAAAGATATCGCGCTTGAGTTCGGCGCGGCGGCCGGGGTAGCTGCGTTCAAGTAGATCTGCGGTGTCCATGCGGCTCACAGCCTGAAAATCGGGATTGAAAGGCACACGTCGTGCCCATGAAAAAACACGCACAGGTTGACAGATTTCCCGCAGACCGAATACCGTTCCGTTACAGAATATTATTCTGTAACGGAACATCATTCTGCAAAATCACTTTCCGCGAGGCGTTTCCATGAGTCAGTTTCTCAGCATGTTCAACAGCGCAGGCCCGCAAGCGTTCAGCCAGATGGCCTGCCAGGTCGCGCCGTACTTCAGCAGCATCAACCCGCTGGTAACCGAGCTGCGCGCGAACTCGGCGACGGTACAAGTGCCGTTTCGCCGCGAGATCACCAACCACCTCGGCACCGTGCATGCGATTGCCATGTGCAACGCGGCAGAACTCGCCGCCGGGATGATGACCGATGTGTCGATCCCGGCCGGCGCACGCTGGATCCCCAAAGGCATGACCGTGGAATATCTGACCAAGGCAAAAACCGATGTGACGGCGGTGGCCAGTGGTGAAGGCGTGGATTGGCAGAGCGAAGGCGACAAGATCGTCACCGTGGAAATTCACGATACCGAGGGCAAAAACGTGTTCACGGCGCGGATCACCATGAACGTCAAACTCGGCTGAATCGGGGACACAAAAAAGCCCTTGCTGCGGCATTCACAGCAAGGGCTTTTTCAGCGATACGAGGTCAGTGCACGGTCAGGCGCTGGCGGACAAACTCCTCGACATGACGAGTAGTCTGATCGAGGTGTCGGTCACGCTGTTTCTCGGCGTCGAGCATCGCCCGCTTGCCGTTTTTCTGCAGCAGATAGGTGTGAATCTGCTGCACTTCCAGCGACCGATAGATCGGTGTGGTGTCGATAAATCCGCGCAGACCGTTGCTGCGGTAATGCCGGGTGCTCATCAACACCTGCGTTTCCCGTGAACCGATCACTTCAAAACCCAAGGCTTCGAAGAACGGGACTTTCCCCACGGTGCAGGCCAGTTCGGCATGCGGATAACGCCCGACCATTTCGCCGATCATTGCCCGCGCCACACCCTGACGCCGATGCCCTTCGCGCACCGCCATATAGGCGACGCTGCACGCTTCCCAATCGCCCTGCACCGGCAGGTACAACAGAAAACCGATCACTTGCTCCGGATCATCCTCGTCGGTGGCGACCAGCAACTCGACGTCGGTGCCCTTCTCGCCATTCAACGCTTCCAGATACAGATGCACCTCATAGCCGACTGCGTACTGATAGACGTTGTACAGCAGGTTGCTCGGGCCGAGGCCAACCGCGCTGATGTCGGTCAGGTAGTCGACGACCATCTGCAGAATCTGGCTGTTGATGCCCTCGGGGCATGGGGTTTTGTAGTGGGTGATGCGTGGCATGACGAACTCCGACGGTAAAAAGCGTTGCCGACAGCCGCAGCGGTCGACGAGCCGCGACATCATACCGTGACGCGCCCGCTCGACGTCTAAAGTTCCTGTTCCGAGCGCCGATGTAACGGTCTCCTACCAATGTCACCACCACGGATCGGCCATGTACTACCCGCGCGAAGCTGCCAAGGATCACCTTTACAACCGTATCGTCATGCTGACCGTTGCTTGCTGCGTGGTTTTGCTGCTCGCTGCAATGGCGCACAAGTCGGGCATGCTTTATGGGGCGCTGAGTTTCAACGGTGTGGAAACCCGCGGCAGCGTCACGGCACTGGAAAAGATTCCAATGAACGCCAATGGCAAGGTCATTCACTATCAATACGCCGATGCCCAAGGCCAGACCCATGAAGGGCAACACGCCGACGAACGCTACGTCGAGCATACCCAATATCAAGTCGACGGCCCGATCACCCTGCTGGTGTCGCCGTGGATGCCGGATAAAAGCTGTATCGCCAGCCAGTTGCAGAGTTACCGTACGAGCTTCTACATCATGACCGGCGGTGTGTTGCTCGCGTTGCTGTTTCTGCTGATCTCGGGCAGAACGTTCTGGCAGATTCAGGCGATGAAAGAACAGGACCGGTTTTATTGAGTCCAGCCTCACAGGCAACAACCATCACGCGCGCCGGGCGTCTTGCTGCGGCGCCATCCTGACGTTCTCGCATCGCCCTCCCTGACAAAAATTTCATCCGCCTCAGACGGGATCTTTCGCAAAACAGGCATCCAATTCTGCAGCTGCGTTCACTTTCAACGCAGGCCTTGAGGAGTTGTCATGAGCGTTTTGCGTTCCCTGTCCAAATGGCGAAACACCCTGCTGCTGGTGCCGTTGACGCTGGCCGCGCTGAGCAGTGCCCCGGCGTTTGCGCAACCGGTGGTGATCGTCCAGCAAGCCCCACCGCCGATGCGCATGGAAGTGATGCCCGGTGCGCGTCCCGGTTATGTCTGGGATCAAGGTCATTGGCGCTGGCAAGGACGCGGTTATGTGTGGATGCCCGGCCACTGGCAACCGGTGAGGTACGGCGCGCGCTGGAAACCCGGGCACTGGCAGGCGCGCGGACCTAACTGGTTCTGGGTCGAAGGGCATTGGGTGCGATGAATGCGCGACAGCCTGACCATCACTTCTTGGGGGAACCCCACCATGTCGAAAATCGTTAAAGCACTGCTGGCCGCCACGCTGGTGGCCGTTACGTTGTCCGGTTGCGTCGTCGAGCCGGCCCGTCCCCACCGGCCACCGCCGCTGGTCGAAGTCGTTCCGGTGATGCCGGCACCGGGTTATCACTGGGTTGCCGGGCACTATCGCTGGGGCGGCAATCAATGGCGCTGGGAGCCGGGGCACTGGCGGGCGTATTGATCGCCACGGCTTGCGTCACTCCTGTGGCGCCACCACTTTGAATTTGATGGCGATGTCCTTGGACACCACGGTGTCTGCCCACTCCCCCGCGCCGAGACCGAATTCGTCGCGCTTGAGCACCAGGTCACCGTCGAAAATGCCGATGTCGCTGCCCGGCTTCAGTTCCACCGGTACCTGCACTTCGCGGGTAATGCCCTTGAGGGTGAGTTGTCCGTCGATCAGATAGCGACGCTCGGCCACTTGGGTGAAACGCCGGGACTCAAACACCGCCACGGGAAATTTTTCGGTGTCGAACCACGCCGGTTTCACCAGTTCGGTGTTGGCGTCTTCGCTGCCGGCATCGATGCTGTCGAGATCGATGTGCAACGTGGCGTGGGCGTTCGCGAGGTTATCGGTATCAAAGGCCAGCGTCGCTTCGAACTTGCCGAAGGTGCCGTACATCGGCGAGCCCATCTGGTTGTAGGTAAAACTGATCTGGCTGGCAGTGGTGTTGACCCGCGTGTACTCGACAGCCTGCGCGGCAGAGATGACGCACAGCGAACACGCGGCAGCCAGCAGCAATCGGATCGACATGGGATTCTCCGGACCGGGCCAGCCGTCGAGGGCCTCGATTGACTTAAGCAAACATCCGAGCGTTACGCCAGCGCCTACACCAACCGCTCGATCTTCTGATGCTGCCAGATCAGTTTGTAATACAAGGTCTGCAACACCAGCATGCCCAGATACGCCACCGGAAACGCCATCCACACCCCCTGCAAACCGTACTGCCCGTCCAGCCAGTACGCCGCCGGCAGTTGCACGCCGACCACGCAAATGATCGCAATCACCACCGGCACCAACACCGTGCCGCTGGCGCGCATGATCCCGCCAATGATTGCCTGGAAGCCGAATACCAACAGGCTCCACAACATGATGTGCAGCAGATGCTCAGCCATCGCCCGGGTCGAATCCTCGGTCAGGAACAGCCCCAGCAACCAGTGCGATAACAGGTAGCCGAGTACGATCAAACCGCCGGTCAGGCACACGTTGATCAGCAGCCCAGTGCGCAGAATCGGACCCATGCGCTCCAGTCGCCCGGCGCCGATGGCCTGCGCACCGAGAATCGACGCGGTGATCGCAATCGACAACGCCGGGAACTGCACATAGTTGACGATCTGCGTCACCGCGCCATAGGCCGCCGTCGCTTGCGAGCCGTGCTGGTTGACCAGTGCCAGAATCACCAACTCCGACAGCGACAGCACAATCATCTGCACGCCGGTCGGCAAGCCGATGCGCAAGACCTTGCCGAGAATCGCCCCGTCGAGCCGCAGCGCGGCAAAGAACTCGCGGTCCGGCGCCAATGGATGGCCCTTGCGAATCAGCCGCCACGCCAGCCACGCCATTGCCGCCAGGTTGCCGGCCAACCCCGCGTACGCCGCACTCTGAATGCCCAGTTGCGGCAGGCCGAACCAGCCGCGAATCAGCGCCGGGGTCAGGGCCAGCCCGACACAGGTCGACACCACCAGCGCCAGCAACGGCGACAGCGTATCGCTGACCCCGCGCAACAGTTGCGTGAACAACACAAACACCAGCAGCGACGGCAAGATCCACATCATCACATGGGCATACGCCACTGCATCGTCGAGCACATCCGCCGGCGTCCCCAGCCCCGCCAATGCCTGTCGCGCAAACACGCTGCCCAATATCGCGGCCACCAGGCCGATCAATACGCCCAGCAACAGCGTCGCCCCGGCGATCGCCTTGACCATGTGCGGCTCACGCGCGCCCCACGCCTGGCCGATCAACACACCGGCGCCTGCGCCGAGGCCAATCACTAGCGCGATAAAGAAGAACACGATGGGAAACATCCCCGACACCGCCGCCAGTGCCTGGGTGCCGAGCATCTGGCCGATGTAGATGCTGTTGACCGTGCCCGACATCGATTGCAGAAAGTTCGACAGCACCATCGGCGCGAGGAACAGCAGGTAGGTGTGCCAGAGTGGGCGTTGGACGGCGACTTGCATTGAATAGAGGTCCATCTCGAACGGCGGGAGGGCTGATGAAGGATAGCTTCGGCGAGTTGCACGCGGGGCGCAATTAACATTTCAAATCGATGTTTATTACCGGTGGTCACGTCTGTGTAATTGGCGCGGATCTGTAGGTGTCAGGTAACGCCTGTGGTAAACAACAGCCCTCGCCCATTTCTCTCATTGAGGCTCTGTTCATGCCGCACTTTGCCAATCTGTTGACCGCCAGCCTACTCGCCCTGCTCGGCACCAGCGCTCACGCCGCCGCGCCCGCCGAAACGTTGAAGCCGCTGCTGGAAACACTCAACGAACGCCTGAACATCGGCGACCTCGTCGCGCTGACCAAATGGGACAGCGGCAAGCCGATTCAGGACAGCCCGCGTGAGGCGCAGGTCGTCGCCAATGCCCGTACGCTGGCCGCCGAGCGCCAGCTCGACCCTGAAGAGGTGGCGCAACTGATTGCTGCGCAAATGGAGGCGAACAAACTGGTGCAGTACGGTTTGCTCGCGCAATGGCAAGCGGCCGGTACCGCGCCGGACACGCCGCGCCCCGACCTCGGTAAACAGATCCGCCCGCGTCTGGATGAACTGCAAACCCGGTTGTTGCAGCAATACGCTGATTTTGCGCCGTATCGCCATGACGCGAATTGCCCGCTGTGGCTGGCCAAGGCGCGCAGTGGCCTGACCCGCGATGCGTTGCATGATCTGGCCCTGACACGGGCGAGCGGTGAACTGTGTGTTCGGGCGGCGAAGTCCTGAGAAACGGCCAGATCAAAAGATCGCAGCCTGCGGCAGCTCCTACAAGGGATTTTTGAACCATCATTGCGGTCGATGTTTACCATCACGGCAATAAAGTTCTCATAAAAAATCCACGGCGTAACATCGGCTCCAGACAAACAACTACCCCTTGGAGCACACGATCATGAAACGCCAAACCCTTCTCAGCATCGCTTTTTCGGTTTTCGCCATTAACGCTTTTGCCGCCACCCCGGCACATACCCAGGTCGCTGAAGGCGGCTCGGACAAGTTGATTGAAAGTCGTGTTGCTGAGGGCGGTTCTAATCGTCTGCTCGAACGTCGTGTTGCCGAAGGTGGCTCCGATCGTCTGATCGAACGCCGCGTCGCATAACTCAACGGTTTCACCGCAATTGCAATAAAAAGCCCGGCCTGATCAGCCGGGCTTTTTCATGTCTGCAACCATCCATTCCCCGACTGGTCACCCACCGCCCATTGCGCATACCATGCGGCCACAACTCCAAAACAGACCTCGCCCGCCCATGCTCAAAGCCAGTCTGCGAAGCCACCTCACCCTTTGGTTTGCCGGTTTGTCCCTGCTGACGCTGCTCAGCGTGGGCTTCTACGTCGGTCACATCGCCACGGAACAGATGAAGCAGGCCAGCGGCAATGCCTTGCTCAACACCGCGCGCTCGGCGGCATCGTTATTGGGCGAGCAACTGCGCGAACGCCAGTTGGAGGTGTATCTGCTCAGCCGCGCGCCGCATCTGGAGCGTGGCGATCTGGACAATCCGGCGATTCTGAAATCGATGCAACTGCGCACCCAGGCCCGCGCCGAATATGCGTGGATGGGCGTCACCGACGCCGAGGGCAAGGTGCATCAGGCAGTCAACGACTTGCTGGTCGGTCAATCAGTGCAACAACGGCCATGGTTCCAGGCCGGGATGCGCGGCGAGTACACCGGCGATCCCCATGAGGCGGTGCTGCTGGCGAAAATGCTGCCGGGGCTGCCGAACGGCGAACCGCTGCGCTTCATCGATTTCGCCGCGCCGATCCGTAATGCCGACGGCCAGGTGATTGGCGTGCTGGGCGCACACGCACATTGGAGTTGGGTGACACGCATTGTCGAGTCGGCGGCGTTTTCACATAAAAATTCAACGCCGGATATCGAGGCGTTGATCATCGATCACGATGGCAAGATTCTCTATCCGGAAGCGCTGGCGGGCCAGCAACTGGCGGCGATGGATTCGAAGTTACAGGGGTGGACGGCGGGCAACGGTTTTCTCACCAGCATGGTCACCGTACCAACGCCGTCGAGCACGGCGCTGTCGTGGTCGATCGCGGTGCGCCAGCCGTTGGAAACCGCACTGCAACCGGCGCGCCTGCTGCTCTACAAACTGCTGATTCTCGGGGTTTTCGCGGCGTTGCTGTTCGGCTTGGTGGCTTACTACCTGGCGCTGTACCTGAGCCGACCGATCGAACAACTCGCGCATTCGGCCAGACAAGTTCAGAGCAAACAGCCCGGTGCACAATTCCCGCTGCAACACCCGGTGCGGGAGATTGCTCAGCTCGGCCAGTCCATCGATGCAATGACGCAATCACTGCTCAACAAAGAGCGCGAATTGCAAGAGGCCAATGCCTCGCTGGAAGCAACCGTCGCGCAACGCACCGCTGCCCTGACGCAGGCCAATGCCGAATTGCTCAGTCTGGCGACCCACGACAGTTTGACCGGCGTTCACAACCGTCGCCGTTTCGACGAAAAACTCACCGAATACACACTGCTGTTCCGCCGCACCGGACGTCCGTTTTCCCTGCTGCTGATCGACGCTGATCACTTCAAGCGAATCAATGACACCCACGGTCACGCGGTGGGGGATGAGGTACTACAGCAGTTGGCACAGTTGATTCAGAACAGCCTGCGCACCACCGATTTCGTCGCCCGATATGGCGGCGAAGAGTTCGCCGTGTTGTTGCCGGAAATCGCCCAACCCGACACCCCGGAAGTTGTCGCCGAGAAAATTCGCGCGGCGGTTGCCGAGGCCGATTTCCCTGCGGTCGGGAATGTGACGGTGAGCATCGGTGTCGGCCTGGCAGACCCGGCCGATAACAACCACAGCGCACTGATCAAACGCGCCGATCAGCAGCTCTATCAAGCCAAAGCGGCGGGTCGTAATCAGGTGGCGTGATCAGCCCTGCTTCACTTCGCAAATCCCGTTGGCCCTGTTCTTCCCGGTGTACGACACCGCAGGCGAACCGTCGGGATTGATGCTCAGAGAAATGGTCACGCCCGCGCCTTTGGCCTCGAAGTAGTTCTCGTTGAATTTCTTCAACTTGCCTTCCTTGCCATTGATGTAGATTGGCCCGCCCTCATCGGCATGCACTTCGATTTTGCCCGGGCACGTGGCGTTGAACATGGGGATGCCCGCGTGGGCCAGTCCTGTGGCAAGCAACAGCGGTATTACCAATAGCAAAAATTTCATGGTGGGTTCCTTGAAAGCAGCAACAACGCCGAAGAGCTTTTTCATGTCATTTTCAATCAGGGACTTCGGCAGCTCCTGCCGTTATTGCGAGAAGGTCTGAAGATAAGCCAACAGGTTGTCGAGTTTTTCTTCGTCACTCAGGCCCCAGAAAATCATCCGCGTGCCGGGCACCACGCCTTTCGGGTCCTTCAGATAGGCGATCAGCGTTTCACGATCCCAAGTCACCCCCGAGTTCTTCATTGCATCGGAATACACGTAATTAGCCGAGGTACCGGCAGGCCGGCCGATGATGCCGTTGAGTTGCGGGCCGAATCCGGGACGGGCCGATTCGCCGACCTGATGGCAGCCGCCGCACAGACGCGGGAAGATTTTCGCCCCGGCTTCGGGATCGCCTGCGGCGTGGGAGAGCGTACTGAACAGGCTGGTGGCGAGCATCAGGGCAAGTGACAGTGCAGCGGTGTTTTTCATCGAGGGTTCCGGGTCGGTCTGCATCGGGCGGCGCAAGGGTAGCATTTTGTTTTTACAGGTAAGCGCCAATGGTCCTTCTGATTTTGATCAATGCCTGGCGCAACACATCCATCTCTACCGAACCCAGCGCCAGACGAATCGCATGCGGCGCATGACCCGACACCGAAAACGGCTCCGCCGTGGTGACGGAAATCTGCTCGTGCATCAACTCGACGACAATCTGATCGGCGCGCACATCTTCGGGCAGCGGCAGCCAGAGGAAATACGACGCCGGATGGCCAATGCTCGGCAACCCTTTCAGCACTTTGGCCGCCAACGCTTGCCGCGCTTTGGCGTCGTTGCGTTTCTGTTCCTCAAGCAGCGTCACCGTGCCGTCGTCGAGCCAACCGCAGGCAATGGCAGTCATGATGCCCGGCGTGTTCCAGGTGGTGGCGCGGATGATGCGTTCCAGCGCCGGTACCGTTTCTGACGGGGCGGCGATGAAACCGACGCGCAGGCCGGTGGCGATGTTTTTCGACAGACCCGAGACATACACCGTGCGCTCCGGCGCCAGATCGATCAGCGTACGCAGTGGGTTTTCCACCAGAAATGCGTAGGCCGCGTCTTCGATGATCGTCAGATCATGTCGACGGGCAATCGCCACCAACTGCTCGCGCTGCGCCAACGGCATCACCCAACCCAGCGGATTGTGCAACGTCGGCATGCTGTACACGGCGCGCACCGAGCGGCTGCGACAGAGTGTGTCCAGCGCCACGAGATCCGGCCCCTGATCACTGAACGGAATCGCCACGACCTCCAGATGCAGCGCTTCGGCCAGCACCTTGAAGCCGGAGTAGGTCAGCGCGTCAGCGGCAATCACATCGCCGGGTTTGAGCAATGCCATCAGCGTCACCGCCAAACCTTGCTGGGCGCCATTGACGATCAGCACTTGCTCGGCCTCGACCGTCACCCCGCGCGTCAGCAGATGCCGAGCGACGGACGCGCGCTCGTGGGCGCGACCGGCGTGCGGCTGATAACGCAGCAACGCTTCCAGATCCCCGGACAACGCTAGTTGGCGCAGCGCGGTGCGCAACAGATCCGCCTGACCGGGCAATGACGGGTAGTTGAAATTGAGGTCGATCATGCCCACCGCCACCTGTTTCTGATCGATGCCCTGCCCCGGCGACAGCGAGGTTTCGCGCACGAACGTGCCGCGCCCGGTTTCGCCACTGACCAGGCCCATCGCCTCCAGCTCCGCGTACACCCGCGAGGCTGTGACCAGCGCCAACCCTTCCTGAGCGGCCAGTTGCCGGTGCGTCGGCAACCGCGTACCCGGCGGCAACTGGCCCGAGCGAATGTCTGCCGCATAGGCATCAACGAGTGTCTTGTAGCGCGAACGTGGCATGCCGGATGTATCCATGACAATTCTTTGATTGTGCTGATTCTCGGCTCTAGCATGGCCGCAACGCAACCCACTCCTGAGCGTGATCTGGCATGGAACAGACTTCGAACCTGAGCACCCCGGCAATGGAAAAAACCAGCGGCTGGATCAATGGTTTTATCGGCGTAGTGATCTTCAGCGGCTCGCTGCCGGCCACGCGTCTGGCGGTGCTGGAGTTCGATCCGGTGTTTCTCACCGTGGTCCGCGCCGCCATCGCCGGGGTCGTGGCGGTGGCCCTGCTGTGGCTGTTTCGCGAACGGCGTCCGGCGCGCGATCAGTGCTTGTCACTGTTGATTGTCGCGCTGGGCGTAGTGCTCGGTTTCCCACTGCTGACTGCACTGGCGCTGCAACACGTGACGTCGGCGCATTCGATTGTGTTTGTCGGATTGCTGCCACTGGCCACAGCGATTTTTGCTGTGCTGCGCGGCGGTGAGCGGCCGCGACCGGTGTTCTGGGTTTTTTCAATTCTCGGTAGTGCGTTGGTGGTCGGCTTCGCGATTGCGCAAGGTCTGACTGCCTCGCCCACCGGTGACCTGTTGATGCTCGCTGCCATTCTCGCTTGCGGCCTCGGTTATGCCGAAGGCGCGAAGCTGTCGCGAACCCTCGGCGGCTGGCAGGTGATTTGCTGGGCGCTGGTGCTGTCGCTACCGCTCATGGCGCTTTTGAGTCTGTGGCTGGCGCCCGCCTCGTTCAGCACGATCAGTCTGTCGGCGTGGTTGTGTCTGGGCTATGTGTCGCTGTTCAGCATGCTGATCGGCTTTGTGTTCTGGTATCGCGGCCTGGCTCAGGGCGGGATTGCGGCGGTCGGTCAGTTGCAATTACTGCAGCCGTTTTTCGGTCTGGCGTTGGCGGCGACCCTGCTGCATGAACACGTCAGCCTCGGCATGCTCGCCGTGACGCTGGGCGTGATCCTGTGTGTCGCCGGGGCGAAGAAATTCGCCAAATGATCCTCAGGCGCCGGCCTTCCACTCGCGAGGGCTGAGCCCAGTCTTGCGCCGAAACGCCCGGGCCAGCGCCGAAGGACTTTCGTAACCGACCTCCTCGGCAATCAGCGCAATCGCTTTGCCTTCACGCAGGCGTTTCTGCGCCAGACTGACCCGCCAGCTCAGCAGATAATCGGCCGGGGTCTGCCCGACAACGCGGCGAAACTGCTCGGCAAACCCGGCACGGGACAAGTTGGCGACAGAGGCCAGATCCGCCACGCTCCAGGGTTTTTGCGGTTGCTCGTGCATCGAGTTCAAGGCGCGCGAAAGACGTGGATCGGCCAGCCCGGCGATCATCCCCGGTTGTTGTTCGCGACTGCTGATCAAGTGCCGCAACAACAGAATCACCAGCAGTTCGAACAGGCGATCCATCACTGCCACGCGCCCGCAGTGACCTTCGAACGCTTCCTTGAACAGCCACTCCACGGTGTTGCCCAGTTCCGGGATGTCCGTCAGTTTCAGCACCAGATAATCCGGCAGTGCCGCCGCCAGTGCATTACCGGAACCGCCGTCAAACGTCAGCGTTGCGCAGACCACTCGGGTGTCCATCGCCTCGTCGGCGAACATGCGATGGGCAAAAGGTCGGGGGAAGAAAATCAACGACGGCTCACTGAGGCTGATCTCACGTTCGCTGCCCGGCTTGAGCAGCAACTCGCCAGCCTGCAACAAATGCACATGGCCGACCGGTTCATTTTCATGAACCGCGACGCCGCAGAACGTGCCGCTGTGAAAAGTGCCGGCAGTCACGCCGAAATGGCTGAGCAATGTTGAAAGGCGATCCATGGACGACTCCAAGAGCATATCTGGACGATCTGCCGCATATCCTCGACGATTTGCCGCCAATCCACCAGCTTCGCTCAATAACATGACCTCCATCCCCGGCGCACTTCGCACCGGACTCTCGGAGCATCACCATGAGCCGCATCCACGCTATCAGCCTCGAAACCGCCACCGACGCCAGCCGCCCTGTGCTGGAAGGCGTGAAAAAGAAAATCGGTTTCCTGCCCAACGTCTTCACCACCCTGGCCAAAGCACCGGTGGCCCTCGAAACCTACGTGCAAGCCTCGGCGATCCTCGGCAAAACCTCGCTGAGCGCCCAGGAAAAAGAAGCCGTGTACCTCGCCACCTCACAGGTCAACGGTTGCGACTACTGCCTGGCCGCACACACCTTGTTTGCCGGCAAGGCCGGGCTCTCGGCGCAAGACATCGTCGCCGCCCGCCAAGGCGAACTCAACGCCTACGCCACCCTCGCCCGTCAGCTGACCGAAAGCCGCGGCCATTTGACTGATGAACAGATCGCCGCCGCCCGCACTGCCGGCATCGACGACGTGAAGATCATTGAAGTGATTGCACTGGTGGCCGTGCAGAGCCTGACCAACTACCTGAACAACGCGGCGCTGACCGATATTGATTTCCCGGCCATCTGAATCCGGCCACGCAAAACCTGTTGGAGCTGACCTGCTCGCGATGGCGGTGTGTCATTCAAAGCATCTTTGAGTGACACACCGCCATCGCGAGCAGGCTCACTCCTACAGTTGGATCGGGTACATCAGCAAGAAATTGTTCGGCTGGCAGGCCGCCTTCGCGAGCAGGCTCGCTCCTACAGTTGGATCGGGTACATCAGCAAGAAATTGGTCGGCTGTCAGGCCGCCTTCGCGAGCAGGCTCGCTCCTACAGTTGGATCGGGTACATCAGCAAGAAATTGGTCGGCTGGCAGGCCGCCTTCGCGAGCAGGCTCGCTCCCACAGTTGGATCGGGTACATCAGCAAGAAATTGGTCGGCTGGCAGGCCGCCTTCGCGAGCAGGCTCGCACACAGTTGGATCGGGTACATCAGCAAGAAACAGGTCGGCTGTCAGGCCGCCTTCGCGAGCAGGCTCGCTCCCACAGTTTTAACGTGCGTACAACCCAAGCGGCAAAGCCGCCCCACTCAACAGGATGAGCGTTAGCTCGGCTGCAGCTCTTGATCTTGATCCACGGGCGACGTCGGAAGGCTGAGTGGAGGGATTGATCCGGGGGTGGGAGCGCAGCGACCGTTTGGCGAAGCCAAACACAGCGAGAGGAGGTGCAGCGAAGCAAACCGTAGGCGCTGCGCCCGGATCGATCCCGCAGCGAAGGAACCCCGAGCCCCAGCGAGCGGGCCGCACGTAGGAGCAAGCGTTTTTTTGCTTACTTTTTTTAGGCGTTTGTAAAAAAAGTGAGTCGCCGTAAGGGCGAAACCCTAAGCCGCCGTGACCGCAGCAACGGATATGTACTCCGTAATCCAGACAACCATAGCCAACGCCCACGGCTGATCAGTGATGCTCCTCACCCGCCCGCTTCAGCAATTTCTTGCACCGCTCAGACAAATGAAACACCTGCAAATGCTTACCCGCTTTCGCATAGCGCCCACGCAAAGTCTTCAACGCCGCAATCGCCGAATAATCGACAAAACTCAAATGCCGACAATCCAAAGTCACCCGAGCCGGATCATTAGCCGGATCGAACTGATTGAGAAACGGCGCAGTCGAGGCAAAAAACAACGTGCCATGCAAACGATAAAGCTTGCTGCCGTCAGCCTCCAGATGCTCATCGGCGTACAACTCGCGAGCCTGCTGCCAGGCAAAGTTAAGCGCGGCAATGATAATGCCGCAGAGCACGGCGGTGGCCAGATCAGTAAACACGGTGATAGTGGTCACAGCGATGATCACCAGCACATCGTTAAGCGGCACTTTGTTCACCACCCGCAACGACGCCCAGGCAAAAGTCTGCTGCGACACCACAAACATCACACCCACCAGCGCCGCCAGCGGAATACGCTCGATCAGCGGCGAGAGAAACAGAATGAACAAAAGAATCAGCACGCCCGCGACCACACCGGACAAACGCCCGCGCCCACCGGAGCTAAGATTGATCACCGTCTGACCGATCATCGCGCAACCGCCCATACCGCCGAACGCACCCGAGACCATATTCGCCGCACCAAGCGCCACGCACTCGCGATCCGGATAGCCACGGGTTTCGGTGATTTCATCGGTGAGGTTCAACGTCAGCAGGGTTTCCAGCAAACCGACCAGCGCCATCAGAATCGCGTAAGGCGCAATGATGCGCAGGGTTTCAAGATTCCACGGGATGTCCGGCAAAGTGAAAGTCGGCAAGCCACCGGCGATGTGCGCCATGTCGCCAAGGGTGCGGGTCGGCAGGCCGAACAGGTAGACCAACAGGCCGACGCCGAGGATCGCCACCAGCGCCGGTGGCACCGCTTTTGTCAGACGCGGCAAGAGATAAACGATGGCCATGGTCAGCAGCACCAGCCCGGTCATCAGGTACAACGGCGTACCGCTGAGCCATTCTTCACCGCTCTTGAAGTGCTCCAGCTGCGCCAGCGCAATGATGATCGCCAGCCCGTTGACGAAGCCGAGCATCACCGGATGCGGCACCATGCGCACCAGTTTGCCCAGACGCAGCAGCCCGAACGCCATCATGATCAAACCGCCAAGCAACACCGTCGCCAGCAAATACTGCACGCCGTGTTGCACCACCAGCGCGACGATGACCACGGCCATCGAACCCGCCGCGCCGGAGACCATGCCCGGCCGCCCGCCGAACAACGCCGTCAGCGTACAAATGATGAACGCGCCGTACAGGCCCATCAGCGGATTGAGGTGCGCCACCAGCGCGAACGCAATGCATTCGGGCAACAGGGCAAACGAGGTGGTGAGTCCGGCCAGGACATCGGCGCGCAGACGAATCGGTTTCATGGCTTACCTGATTGAGCAACCGCCGAGCGCGGCTGCAGGTGTTCGGGAAAAAGAGGGTTGCGGATGTTACGGAATTGTCGCGGATCGGGCCAGTGAACGCTGACACTTGTGGGTTCGGGCTTTATGCTGACGCGCTCCGGTAACCGTTGAGTTGAACATGTCTGCATTTCTGAGCGCCCGCGAGGTCTGCCAGCGTCTGCGTGACGCTGCGCTGGGTGTGCTCGCTTTCAAAGTCTGCGAGCGGCCTGCCAAGGCCGGGCTGGTCGCGGTCGATATTGAGGGCTGGCTGTTGCTGCTGGATTTTGAAGGTGGGCGGTTACACCACTGTGAATGCGCCCGCAACGGCGATGGACAAGATGGCTCGCTAGAGCGCTGGCAGCGTTACGGCACCGATCCGGTGAGTTTGCTCAGTACCTGGGAATTGGCGCAGATCGAACAATTGCTCAAAGCGCAGACGAACGAGGTTGCCCAATGATGGCACTCTGCCCATAATTCGCGCCCTCCTCTATTCCCACGCAAGGAACTGCCGTGAAGAAGTCGCTATTGTTGATCCCGATGCTGGCCGTGCTGCTGCAAGGCTGCGGCATGACCATGACCCGCTACGAGCCAAGCTTCGAGAACGTGGAGAAGCTCAAGCAAACCCCACCGCTACATGCGATCAGCAATCCTCAGGTTACGGCCGAGTCCGGTGAAGGTTCGCTGGTGGTGCGTGCCAATCCGGTTCGCTCGCCGTCCGGCAGCATCCCGGCGCACATTCAGGATGCGATCACCGAAGAACTGCGCAAGGCCGGCCTGCTTGATCCGCAGGCTCAGCGTCAGTTGAAAGTGCTGGTGGTGAACAACGAACTGTCCGCCGGCATGGGCACGGGCGACGGCAAACTTGCTGCACGTTTCACCCTGCTCAACGGCAACGATGTGGTGTACGACGCGACCAAGAATGTCAGCAGCCAGTGGAGCAGCAGCTTCTTCGGCTTCATTGCCATCCCGAACGCGGTCAACGCTTACAACCCGATGGTGCGTGACTTGCTGAAAGAACTGTATAGCGATCCACAGTTCATTCAGGCCCTGAAGTAAGGGCAAAAAAAGAGCCGCAATCGCGGCTCTTTTGTTTCGCATCAAGCCCGAGGAATACCGGTTTCGAGTGCCGAGTACTTCAGGTTCTTGCTATCAACCATCTGCTTTAGCAGCGCATTGACCTGACGGGTGAAGGTGTCATTCACCGCCTCTTTAGGCGTGTTGGCCATCAGCGGGATAAACCAGATGCCGAACCAGGTGCCGACCGCATCGTGGTTGCTCGCGGTGGTCAGGGCCTGACCCTGGCCATCCATGCCTTCCAGGCTCAAGGTGTACTGATCGGTACCATACGCCGGGATCACCATCATGCTGAAGCCGCTGATGAAGGCCAGTACCATGGAACCGGCATTCGGCGGATGGTTGTACATTTTCAGACGCAGGCTGTAGTCGCCCGGCTGCTTCTGGAATTCATCCAGGGTGACACGGCCAAACAGACCCGAGTCAGTGAGGATTTTTTGCAGCTGTGGTTTCAGTTGATCGCGCGCTTGCGGCACTTCCACGACGGAAGCACTTTTCGGCTCGCCCTGATAGAAATCGAAATCGACGTAGACGTTTGGCTTGTTGGTATAGTTGGCCATCGAAGGCATGGTCACCGGCGCCACTTCGTCTTTGGTGAAACTGGCACAACCGCCCAGCGCAAGTACCAGCCCCAGCGCCAGAATTTTCCCGAATTGCATGATGTCCGTCCCTATGTGTACATAACCAGATGATGGCATTGCGCCTTCATTGCGAAGGCCGGGCGGATTCTAGAGAGAGCGGCGCTCGGGCGAAAGTCTGAATTGGGGAAATCGGCAAAAAAACTTGCTCAGCCCTGCCGCAAGTCGAGGATGTAGGTGTAATAACCGCTGTCGCGTATGTAGCCGAGGGACTCGTACAAGCCTTGCGCCGTGAAGTTGTCGGTGGCGGTTTCCAGCACCAGCCCTTTGGCGCCGGTCGCCAAGGCGAAGTCGCGTGCAGTGTTCATCAGCAATCGACCCACGCCCCGCCCACGGGCGGCGGGTGTGGTGAACAGATCGCTGAGCAGCCAGGTACGGTGGGCATCGATGGACGAGAACGTCGGATACAACTGCACGAAACCCAGCGCTTCACCGTGTTCATCCTGAGCAAGAAAAATCGCCGATTCGCTGGCAGCCATACGTTCAGCGATGAAGGCTCGCGATTGCACAAGGTTCGAAGGTTGCTCGTAGAAACCTCGGTAGGCGTCGAACAACGCCGCCACCGCATCCAGATGTGTCGTGTCGGCTCGCACTGCCTGAAGAGTCATACGCCCGCTCCGTTTCCAATCAATGATCGAAACAGCATAGCGCTGCCCTTCGAGTATGCTGGCCTCATCGCTATATAGTTTTGTATATTACGAAACCAAAATCGCCAGAATCTTTCCATGCCGTCCAGCCAGCCTGTGTGTCCATGAGTGCCATCCGCGTACGCAACGAGCAATTGATCCTCGCCGCCGCCAGCAAAGAATTCGCCGCCAAAGGCTTCGACGCCACCCAGACCCGCGACATCGCCGCACGTGCCGGGGTGCCCAAGGCCAATCTGTACTACTACTTCCAGACCAAGGAAAACCTCTACAGCAAAGTGCTGCTGGGGTTTGTCGAGCCGTTACTGGAAGCCTCGGCGGTGCTGCGTGAAAGCGATGATCCGCTGACGGGGCTGCGCGCTTACGTGGCCGCGCGAATTCGTATTGCCCGCGAGCATCCGGCGATTGCCAAGGTGTTCAGTGGCGAGTTGCTGCTCGGCGGTCGCCAGTTGCCGGATGAGTGCCGCGATCTGTTGCATGCCGAAGCACGGCGCAATGTTGAATGCCTGCGCAGCTGGATCGAGCGCGGTTTGCTGGCGCCGGTGGATCCTGAACATTTGATGCTGTTCATCTGGTCGGCGACGCGCACGTACACCAACATCGGCTGGCAGATGGGCCAGATCATGGGGCGCGAAGTGCCGCAGGATGAAGACTATCAAACGGCGGCGCAGACGATCACGCGGATGGTGCTGGAGGGCGTGGTCGTAGCGCCGCGGGTGGGGGAGATTCGTGGGGTTTTGTTTGCGACTTGAGGGGCTGTGGTTTCACAGCCCCTCGGACGCCAGCAGGATTGATGAGGGTCAGGGCACGAAATCCAGCGGCATATAGCCTTCCCCGCCTTTACTTGCATACCAGGCTTGCAGGACGTCCGGCATGCGCCCTTTCCATTGCGCAACATTGGTGTAGTAACGCGCGAGGGTTTTACCCCCAGCCTGGGGCACCAGGACTATGATCCAGAACTGCTCATTCGGTGCACGCATGACAATCGCCGCGTTGCTCGACGGCAATCCCCGGACCCAATAGTTGCTGACCTCACTGTTCGGTACGTCTTCAGAGGACTCACCGTCCATCTTCAAGCCGCAGTTTTGCAGGAGCGTCTGATAGTCGCCCTTAAGCAGCGTGTGCAACATTGCGTTTTCCCGCTGGGTTTGTGCCACACCCAGCGTGAGCAAATCATAGTCGACCAGGACTGTTTGCTTCGATGCCACATACCGTCCACCGTAGTAAACGCCCATTCCGGCGCCGCAATCGGAATCCGCGCCATCCTGTGTCACATCCATCACTCCGTTTAGGGCCTTGAAGGTTAAGACACACTCTCCCTGCTCGTAACGGGCCTGCGTTCCCTCTATCGTTGCGACGCCTTCCAGTTCACCCGAGTGGGAACCGTTCGCCGCTGAAATGTCGAAGGCAATGTGAGAAGCATCCTGGCGCCTGATGGTGATTTCTGCCCCTTCCGAAACGCCCCAGGGAATGAGCTGCCAAGTGGCGTCCCAGGAAAACGGTTTGACCATGTATTCAAGAGCGGTGAGACGCATCAGGTACTGCCGGTGTAAACAGGGCGCCAGATCGTCACATTGATTACGTTGCTTAAGCCACCCTCGCTGATCCGCTTTAAGCGCTTTCGGATCGTCAACCTTGGCCAGGGTCGACCGCCAGCGCGCCGCGAGTTGCTCGTCGAGGCGCGAGAGATCCGGATCACCACAAATGGCTTTTTCAGTTTTACTGACAGCGCTGGCGCAATCGAAACTGCTGGCGTGGGTAACAGCGGCAAACGCAAGGGACGTCAGCAGCAAGGCGCGACGCAGGGAGAGAGCGAACATCGAGAGATTCCATTCTTCGGACGGCGCGCATTATGCCAGTGCAGCCAGCGGAAATCCCTACTGTAGGAGTGAGCCTGCTCGCGATAGCGTCCAGTCAGACGATGCTGCGCCAACTGACACACTGCTATCGCGAGCAGGCTCACTCCTACAGGTTTTGTGTGGGTTATAAGAACGCGATGTCGGCTGCGGGTTTGACATCGATACGCGCCACGGAGCCAGTCAGGTGCGCCAGATCCTTGTTGTGCTCGGCGATGAT
Source organism: Pseudomonas sp. CH61 (assembly GCF_059429415.1). Lineage (NCBI taxonomy): Bacteria > Pseudomonadati > Pseudomonadota > Gammaproteobacteria > Pseudomonadales > Pseudomonadaceae > Pseudomonas > Pseudomonas sp. CH61. Next base: position 3,250,843 of record NZ_CM182098.1, read on the forward strand.
GTCTTCGGCACTCATGTTGCCGTTGTCGACCGTGGAATGCGCGTCGGCCACAAGCACTACGTCATAACCCAGTTGGTGAGCCTGACGCACGGTGGCGTTGACGCAGTAATCGGTTTGCAGACCGCAGATGACCAGTTTTTCGAAATCTTCGCTCGGCAGCAGTTTGCGCAAGTCAGTCTGGTAGAACGAGTCCGGGGTGGTCTTGCGCACACGCAGATCTTTAAGCGAAGTCTCAAGTCCTTCGGCCAATTGCCAGCCTTCGGCACCCTGGGCCAACGGGCTGTCCTTCTCTTCGTGCTGAATCAGCACCACCGGCACGCCAGCCTTGCGCGCACGGCTGCTGAGACCGTTGATGGTGTCGATCACCCGGTGAATATCATGGCACTGATATTCGCCCGAGCAGAGGGCGCGCTGGACGTCGATGATCAGTAATGCGGTGGTCATGATGAGCCTTCCTTGATCAGTCCTTGAGACAGGGGCGGACCTGAGCCCGCCCCCTTTTTACGCCCCTCAGTAACCCAGTGACAAGCCGGTGTTGCGGCGTGGATCGTTGGCGCCGTAGAAACGGTTTTTCCCTACCGGTTTACCCCCCAGCGACGGTGCGCCGACCAGAATCGCAGCGATGTGGTTAGCGTCCTGCGGCCCGGCAAACTTGTGGCCCCAGCTCTCGAGAATCTTGCGCGTATCCGGGCTGGCGGCGAAGTCTTCGAGGTTGGTTTCCTCCGGCATCCACTGCTGGTGGAAGCGCGGTGCATCGACCGCTTCCTGCAAGCCCATGCCGTAGTCGATGACGTTAAGCATGGTCAGCAAAGTCGCCGTGATGATGCGGCTGCCGCCCGGTGTGCCGACCACCATCACCACTTTGCCGTCCTTGGTGACAATGGTCGGGCTCATCGACGACAACGGTGCCTTGCCCGGCGCAATCGCATTGGCTTCGCCCTGCACCAGACCGTACATGTTCGGCACGCCGACCTTGGAGGTGAAGTCGTCCATTTCGTCGTTAAGGATCACCCCGGTCTTGCTCGCCATCACGCCCGCGCCGAACCAGTCGTTGAGGGTGTAGGTGACCGACACCGCATTGCCCCACTTGTCGACGATCGAATAGTGGGTGGTGTTGCTGCCTTCATGGGGCGCTACGCCGGGTTTCAGCTCAGCCGACACGCCGGCCTTTTGCGGCTGGATGGCATCGCGCAGTTTGGTTGCGTAGTTCTTGTCCAGCAGGTGCTCGATCGGGTTTTTGACGAAATCCGGATCGCCGAGGTAGCTGTTGCGATCAACATACGCGTGGCGCATCGCTTCAATCTGATAGTGCATGCCCTGAGCCGAATGGAAGCCCAGATCCTTCATCGGATAGCCTTCGAGGATGTTCATGATCTGGCAGATCACTACCCCGCCGGAGCTTGGCGGTGGCGCCGAGACCACATGATAACCACGGTAGTCACACTCCACCGGCGCCAGTTCGCGGGTCTTGTATTTGTCGAGGTCGGCTTGGGTGATGATGCCTTTGTTAGCCTGACTCGACGTCACGATGGCATCCGCGACCCAACCTTTATAGAAGCCGTCGGCGCCTTTTTCGGAAATCGTCCGCAGGGTCTTGCCGAGGTCTTTCTGCACCAGTTTCTGCCCGACCTGCATCGGCTCGCCGTTGTGCAGGAAGATCGAGCCGGAGTCGCGCATGTCCTTCTTGAACACGTCGGTAGCGTACTCCAGCAACTCGACGTCACCCTGCTCCAGCGCAAAACCGTCTTCCGCCAGTTTGATCGCCGGGGCAATCATCTCCTTGCGCGGTTTGGTCCCGTATTTGCTCAGCGCCAGTTCCATGCCAGAGACAGTGCCCGGCACGCCCACCGCCAAATGCCCACGGGTGCTGAGATCGGGAATGACGTTGCCTTCCTTGTCGAGGTACATGTTGGCGGTGGCCGCCAGCGGCGCTTTTTCGCGGAAGTCGAGGAAGGTCTTGCGCCCGTCCGCCAGTTGAATGGTCATGAAGCCGCCACCACCGAGGTTACCGGCTGCGGGATAAACCACCGCCAGCGCGTAACCCACGGCGACCGCCGCATCGACGGCATTGCCGCCACTTTTCAGAACGTCGACGCCCACGTGGGTCGCCAGGTGTTGCGCGGTGACCACCATGCCGTTTTCGGCGGCAACCGGTGCGACTGACGCCGCGTGAGCCATGAGACAGCTGAGTGCCAGTGAGGTCGCTATCAGCGATTTGGCCAAAGGTTCGTACTTCATGAGTCGATCTCTTTTTTTGTTTTCAGGGTCTGTGCAAAACAGAGGGGGAACGCTGCAAGAGCACCAAGCAGTATGGTCGGCTTTGCGTATTGCGCCTCCCCGATCAGGCAGTATGCTGGGCGCTGTTGCCGCCCTGATCCGGAGTCTGCCGTCATGCCTTACACGTTCATCACCCTGCCCTCGCCCGTCGGCGAGCTGAAGCTGGTCGCGAACGGCTCACGACTCGCGGCCATCCTCTGGGAAAACGACAAACCGAACCGCGTGCGCCTCGGGCCGATGAGTGAGGTTCCCGACAATCCGATCCTGATTCGAACGGCTCGACAACTTGAAGAATATTTTTCCGGGACGCGTGACTGTTTTGATCTGGAACTGGATTTCGCCGGCACGGATTTTCAGAAAAAGGTTTGGGCAGCGCTGCTGACCATTCCATTTGGCGAGACGCGGACCTACAGCCAGATTGCCGAACAGATCGGCAATCCCAGCGCCGTGCGGGCAGTAGGCGCCGCCAACGGACGCAACCCGATTTCCATCGTCGCGCCGTGTCATCGGGTGATTGGCGCGTCGGGAAAGCTGACCGGATTTGCCGGTGGGCTCGAGGCGAAAGAGCGCTTGCTGACCCTGGAGGGTGGCAACTGGTCGACGGTTGACAAAACCGGGGATCTATTTTAGCCAGTTAATACAGATCAAGAGATCGCAGCCTTCGGCAGCTCCTACCCTGGAATGCGTTTTCCTGCAGGAGCTGCCGATGGCTGCGATCTTTGGATTTATCCGTTAAACAAGTTATTCATCGCCGCATACTGCAACAGCATGATGGTCTTGGCGTCGCAGATCTCACCGCGCTGAAACGCTGCCAGCGCGTCATCGAATCGCCACTCCAGCACTTCCAGCTCTTCGGTCTCCTCTTCAAGACCACCACCGTCGCTGACCTTCGATGCGGCGTCGTATTCGGCAATGAAAAAGTGCAGCTTCTCGGTCACCGAACCGGGACTCATGTAAGCCTCGAACACCTTCTTCACATCGTGCACGCGATAACCGGTTTCCTCTTCGGCTTCATCGCGAATCCGCTGTTCCGGCGCAGCACCTTCGAGCAAGCCGGCAGCCACTTCGATCAACAACCCATCATGCCCATTGACGAACACCGGCAAACGAAACTGCCGGGTCAGCACCACCGTGCGCTGCTCGCGGTTGAACAGCAAAATCGCTGCACCGTTGCCGCGGTCATAAACCTCACGGGTCTGACGCTGCCACTCGCCATTATTGCGGTGATAGTCGAAGGTGATTTTCTTCAGCAGATACCAGTCATGGGACAACACCTGAGTGTCGACGATGTTGACCCGCTCGGCTGTGTTGGACATGACGCTTGATCCTTTTGTCATTGAAGGCACCTGGGTAGGTAAAAGCCCTTTTTTGTGAACGAGAAAACGAAACCCTATACCGCCCTACAAACTATGTCGAAACATCCTACAGATATCGCCTACTCGCCCGACTTCTTTCCTGTTTGATCCCCCGCAAAGTCCCCGCACCTTTTTGATGTGCGCGAGAGACTGCGAATGCTTCCAACCGATCGGCTGCTGGCCCTGAACAACAGCATCGGCCTGCTCGTTGTTGCTGCTTTGAACCCGGACGAGCCGGACTTCGAACACCTGATCCGCGAATTCCGCCTGTGTCTGAACAACTACGACGCCTGGGCCGAGCAGTTCTGGACAGGCACCGCGCTGGATGTCGAGCAGGTCTTCACCGTCGGTAACGACGTGCGCCTCAGCGCGCCGATCAAGTCGCGTCAACCGCTCAGTTCATCGGTGGTCATGTGCTCGGCCAGTGGGTCGCTGACGCTGGTGCACATGTTCGAGGCCGCGCGGTTTGTGCCGATTGGCGACACGCCGGTGACGCTCGAACCGGTGCTTGCCGATGTCGGCGGCGTGCTGACTTTCGGCGAACCGCTGCACCACACCATCGGCCCCAGCGGCATTCTGCAGGTGACCGATTGCGATCGGGGCCAGCGTTATCGCATCACCTTCTTTCCCGATGTGTCCACCGACCATGTGCGTGCCCTGTATGCCTCTTATGAAGGCGTCATTGCAGGCCTGGAAGGCTGGCTGCGCGCGGAGTGGGCAGGGTTTCAACCCCAGTGGACGGAGTTTTCCAGCGCCGGGTTTCTTCAGCGTTACGGTCAGTTGCAACAGGCCGACTGGCGCGGGTTCGAGAAAGCCCTGAATGGCGTTTGGGATGACATCAAACAGGTATTCGCACTCCTCGCCGACCTGCAGGCCAACAGCGAAAAACTGCTGGAATACCTCAGCGAGGCTGAACTTGAAGCGCTTCTGCAAGCGTCCAGCGACGCCATCGCCAACGGCTTGCTGATCCTCAGTGACGAACCGTTGCTGTTCATTCATATGGCCGCGTTTACCAGTTGGCTGAAGATGCTGCCGCCGCAGCACCTGGCCGAAGTGGTGGCCGAGGTGCGGGTCGAACTGCTGATCAGTTTTCTGCTGATGGGGTTGTCGGGTGGCGTCGGCGTGCCGGTGCGCTTGAGCAGCAAGGTGCTGGCGAAGATCAAATCACCCCGGGCGCGGGAATGGCTGGCGGCGTCGGCTTTGCGCTTGGCCGAACTGACGTCCTCGGCGGATTTGACGCGGCATGCCAGCGTTTTGAAGCCGCTGATGCTCAATGTGCGTGACGTTGAGTTGAAACCGACACCGGCGATACCGCTGAACATTCGTCAGGCCGATTCGCTGGTGTTGACGGTGCCGAATCCGGCGCCTGTTGTGCGGGACAAGTCTGGCGGTTCGAGCCGGATCGAACGGCATGAACCGCATGACGATTCGCCGGATCAGGCGAAAAACCCCAACGGCGACAGCGCCGATTGCGTGCCGCGCACCTGTACCAACGGTTGTCCGGTGTCGATGGTCACCGGTGAAGAACTGCTGACCCTGACTGATGCGCTGCTCGATGGTGTGCTGCCGTTTGAGTTCACGCGGTTGTATCGCTCCAGCGCCGTCGAGATTGATGTCGGGCTGGGGTTTGGCTGGAGTCATTCGCTGGCGCATCGGCTGGAGTTTTTCGCCGATGAGGTTGTTTGGGTCGATCACGAGAACCGCCGTACCCGTTTTCCGCTGCCGAGTGTTGAGCGACCGGCGATTCACAACAGCCTGTCGCGGGCGGCGATCTTTCTGGGGGATGAACCGGAAGAGCTGATACTCGCGCTGGCCGGGGAAACGGCGCGGTTTTATCACTTTCGCGCAGGACGACTGACAGCGATCAGCGATGCCTATGGCAATCGTCTGACGGTGCAGAGCGATCGCTCTGACCGGGTGCAGCGACTGGATAACGGGGCCGGGCGTTCGCTGCTGTTGCGCTATGACCGCGCGCAGTTGCTCGGTGTCGATTATCAGGTGTTTCGCGACGGAGCCTGGAGTACCGAACAGGCGCTGGTCAGTTACCGCTACGACGCCTACCAGCATCTGGTCGAAGCGACCAACGCCGTCGGTGACAGCGAGCGTTACGACTACGACGACGCTCACGTGATTCTGCAGCGGCAACTGGCCGGCGGCGCGAGTTTTTTCTGGGAGTGGGAGCGCTCGGGGAAATCGGCACGGTGCGTGCGCCACTGGGCATCGTTCTCGCAGATGGACACACGTTACGTCTGGAATGACGACGGCAGTGTCGCGGTGCATTACGTCGATGGCACCGAAGAGACCTACGTCCACGATGATCGTGCGCGGCTGGTGCGCAAGGTCGAGGCTGACGGTGGCGAGCAGCTCAAGGCCTATGATTCTTCGGGGCGCTTGATCGCCGAGCAGGACGCTTTGGGCGCGGTCACCGAATACCGCTACGACGAGGTCGGACGGCTGATCGCGCTGATTCCACCGGATGAGGCGCCCACGTCCTACGAGTATCGCAACGGTTTCCTGCACAAACGCTCTCGCGGTGACGCGGTGTGGATCTACCGGCGCAATGCCGAGGGCGATGTCACCGAAGCGGTCGACCCCGATGGCCAGGTCACCCATTACTACTACGACACCCGGGGTCAGTTGCTGTCGATCCGCTACCCGGACAGCAGCCGGCATCGGCTGGTCTGGAATGCCCTTGGCCAGTTGACCGAAGAAACGCTGCCCGACGGTGGCGTGCGGCGTTTTTCCTACGACGCACTGGGGCGGCGGACCACCACCGCCGACGAACACGGTGCGGTCACCCGTCAGCATTGGGACGCCGTTGGCCGACTGATTCAGACGACTTTTCCTACTGGTAGCACCCGCGCCTACAGCTACGGCGCCTACGGCCAGGTCACTGCCGAACGGGATGAACTCGGGCGCATCACCCGTTATGAATATGACGACGATCTGCACCTTGTCTCGCGGCGGATCAACCCCGACGGCACGCGGGTGCAGTACCGCTACGACCATGCGCAGTTATTGCTCACCGAGATCGAAAACGAGTCCGGGGAAAAGTACCGGCTCGATTACACGCCGACCGGGCTGATTCGTCAGGAAAGCGGTTTTGATGGCCGGCGCACGGCGTACGCCTATGACCTCAACGGCCATCTGCTGGAAAAGACCGAGTTCGGTGATGACGGCTCGACGCTGATTACCGGATATGCACGCGATGCTGCTGGCCGGCTGCTGGTCAAAACTCTGCCGGACGGGATCAAGGTCACTTATCAATACGACCGCCTCGGCCGCTTGGTCGGTGTCGACGACGGCCAGCAACACCCGCTGGCCTTCGAGTACGACCGCCAGGACCGCTTGATCACCGAGCATCAGGGCTGGGGCACCCTGCGTTACCGCTACGACGCCTGTGGTCAGCTCAAACGCATGCGCCTGCCGGACAACAGCGTGCTCGACTACCGCCACGCCAAGGGCGGCGCGCTGACCGACATCGACCTCAACGGCACGCCGCTGACACGCCACGTCTACCAGTCTGGGCGCGAACGGCAACGCCAACAGGGCCTGCTGCTCAGCGAATACTCCTACGACGATCAGGGACGATTACTCGCCCACGCCGTAGGCCATCAGCGCGATTCGCTGTACCGCCGCGATTATGCCTACAGCGCCAACGGCAATCTCGCGCACATTGCCGACACTCGCCACGGTCAGCGCACCTACGGCTACGACGCCCTCAATCGCCTGATCCGCGTACGCCACTCGCGCGACGAACTGCCGGAATCCTTCGCCCACGACCCGGCCGGCAACCTGCTGATGCAGGACCGCCCCGGCCCGAGCCAGATCAAGGGCAATCGCCTGCTGATGCAGGGCGACCGTCATTACGACTACGACGCCTTCGGCAACCTGATCCGCGAACGGCGAGGCCGCGCGCAGACACTCGTCACCGAATACCGCTACGACAGCCAACACCGCCTGATCGGCCTGACCCGCCCCGACGGCCAGACCGCGTCCTACCAATACGACGCCTTTGGCCGGCGCATCCGCAAAACCGTCGGCGACGCCACCACCGAATTCTTCTGGCAGGGCGACCACCTCGTCGCCGAAAGCAGCGAAAGCGAATACCGCAGCTACGTCTACGAACCCGGCACCTTCCGCCCCCTCGCGCTACTCGACGGCAAAGGCCCGAAAAAAGCCTGCCCCTTCTACTACCAACTCGACCACCTCGGCACCCCCCAGGAACTCACCGACTACAGCGGCGACATCGTCTGGTCCGCGCAATACGACGCCTACGGCAAAGTCGCCGCACTGACCCTGGCCGGCGAGGACTACCTGAACCAGCCGCTGCGTTTTCAAGGGCAGTACTTCGATGCGGAAAGCGGCCTGCATTACAACCGGCATCGGTATTACGACCCGCGGTTGGGCCGGTATCTGACGCCGGATCCGATCAAGTTGGCCGGTGGGTTGAATCAGTACCAGTACGTGCCGAATCCGACGGGGTGGGTGGATCCGTTGGGGTTGAGTTCCAACTGCCCGCCGCCGAATAAGCCTGGGTGTGAGGTGCCGGGTGGGATTGATGGGGCTAAGGTTGATGAGGGTGAGCCACAGGTACCAAATCTGACTCATGGCGTAGACCCAAAAACATTGAAGCGAACACATGCGCTCATGGGAAAAACCTCAACTAAACTAGTCGAGGCAATGAGGATAGAAATGCGAAACATTGGGTTCAATCGCGAGTATCCAATAGATGTCGCTGAGCACCACGGCAGCCTCTATATTCTAGATGGCCATCATAGAGCTTCGGCTGCACGACAAACCTCTACAGAAGTAACGATCCAGCTAATAACGAACATCAAAGATCACCACGGCACCCTAAACACTATTCAAGAAGTACTAGAGTCAGCGGCTAACGTCGGCAATGACAGATTGGAGCATCACAGAAGAAGATGAACAAAAAAGACAAAAGCCTTGAAGACCTCATTAACGACTTTCTTTCTAAGGTCGATAGTGCGACGTTGCTGCTAGAGAAAAGGTTTGGTACCAGAAATATCCTGAGGCTTTGGCGCAGCAATCAAATACAACGTTGCGGAGACATAACTGACAACACCCAGTACGAGCTTCATGGAGTTGGCTGCATCGTTCACTTCACTACCGAATCAGTGAATTTTGACTACGGTTCAAATAGTAGAATCGACGGCTTTGACGTATGGCGCCTCTACATTTACGCTTTGGACAGACCGCTTATATATGAAAAATACTGCGACAAGAAAACACTCGAAAAAGAATTCAAAGAGTTTATCTCGTTAAATAGAATCGAAAAAATGTCGATCAATGACAATCTCTACGTCCTGGTTAAAACCGAATAAAAACATACCCGCACGCATTCCAAACCAATAAAAAAGCCCGGCAGCGCTACCGGGCTTCTTTATTTGCAACTACCGAGCGATGAGCGAACGCATGTCACCAACAGCCTGCTCGGCAGCAGGAACCCCGTGAATCAACGGCCCATAACGCCGGCTGAATTCCCAGTTGTACGGCAAGCCATCCTTGCTGGTGCCGTTGTCCCAATTCACCGACCAGGTCATCAAACCCTTGATCGGCAGCCCCTTGATCGCCAGACGCTTAAGGACATTCCCGACCACGGTTTTGTCGATCACATAACCGGTGGCTGCCGCATCTTTGTTGGCCGGTAGGCCGATGACGAACTTGTCCGCCGGGATCCGCGTGAAGCCGCGAGTGCCGGTTACCAGACTTTCGGTCAGGTAGTAGAGGAAATCCTCCTTCAGCGCATCGTTGTTCTGCGCAATCCACGCACCCGCGCCGTTGTTGGCTTCCGGCACCCAGACCCCGTCACCGCCCTGGTTGTAGAACTGTGGGGCGACAAAGTCGTAGTAGCCGTCCAGTGCCTGCAGGTAGCTCACGTATTTACCGGTGCTGGTCAGGTACGGAAACTCCGGGGCCATGCTGATGATGAAGTGCTTGCCCTGGCCTGCGTAGTGATCCTTGACCAGTTTCAGCGCTGCCGGGAGGACCGTCTTGTTGGCAGCGAAGTCAATCGCGCTCTGTTCAAGATCGATGTCCAGTCCGTCGAAGCCGTAGATTTCCACCAGACGGATGATTTCATTGGCCAGCGGTTGTTCCTGACCGCTGCGCAACTCGATATGCGCGTCGGCGCCACCGAGTGAAATCAGCACGGCCCGACCCTGGCTGTTGAGCACACCGACCTGGCGGCGGAACTCGGCATCGGAAACGTTGAACGGCTTGAAGGTCGGAATCCCGCTGCCCTTCATGAAAGCGACCGCGACGACGTTGTATTCCTTGGGCACCTCCTCCAGCGAGAGGCTGGCAAAGCGACCCTGGCGATAACCGTCGCTCGGGCCCGCCGGCCAGTTGTGCCAGAAGCCCATGAGGATCTTTTTACCGGCAATGCTCGGCATCAGCGAGGCGGCATCGCTCGCCGCGTTTTGCACTAAAGAGAAATCGATTTTTGACATGTTCTAATCCTTCAGAACGTGTGGGTTTGGCGACGCAGCGCCGTTATTTGAAGTCGACGTCGAAAGCCTGATAGAAGGCGTTGCCGGTATTGGCGACGATCCACATCAGCACGATCACGTGATGGCCCGTCTTGTTGGTCGGTAGTTTCACCGCGTGATTGACCTTGGCCTTCAACTCATTCGGGTAACTGTAATAAGGCACCTGAGTGTAGAAGTCCTCGAAGAACGGTTGGGCTTCCAGTTGCGCACGGGTAATACGCTGTTTCGGGTCCCAGCCATCCTTGGTGATCAGCCAGCGGTAACCACGCGTGGTGTGCGGCGCGGTGTATTCCCATTTGATTTCGAGGGTCTGCCCCGGGGTGACATTGAGCAGCGGCCAGGTGAACGGACGAGCGAGCTTTTTGCTCATTTCGTCATTGGTGAAGTTCACGCAATCGCGGGCATCGCTCTTGCCACCGCTAAGAATGTAGCCGTCGGCTGGTGGCGTGACACTGTCCGAGTCGCTCTGGTAAGGCGCCGGAAATGGCCCCGCCGCCAGCGCCGGGAAATTCTTCCCGCCTTCCATTTCGTTGACCTGCCAGGCGCCGAGCAATCCTTGCTCGATCGCTACCGCACCGCGGCTTGCAGGGGAAATCACACGACCGTGTCGCAGTAGGGTTTGTGCTTGTGGTTGATTCATGTTTTTCACTCCGTTGATTTAAGAACTCTCCTTTCCGAGGAGAGGCCTTCAAGCTAACGGAGACGGATTTTTTGTCCATCGGCGGTTTTGTCGCAGTCAGCAGCCTAGAACTGTAAAAACACCGCAAATACTGGATGGATATACAGTCTTTTACGACAACGCCCACCTGAGATGACGCCAAAAGATTACACGCCAATGCTGCAAAGACTGCCATTCAGTACTCACGGCAGCTGTGCGTTGAACTCCTTTTCGTACTGCCCGGCGAGTTGTTCTTTCTGTTTTTCGCTGAGCAATTTGCCAGCCATCTGGAAGAACTTCTGTTCTTCTTCCTTCAGGTGATGGTGAACTTTGTCAGAGAGCTTTTTGGCAGTGGCCAGCCAGGCCGGGCTGGACATCTCGGTCTCATCTAGCTCTTCCATCATCTCGTCCATTTCATGGTGTTCGGAAATGGCGTGGCGGCTGAGATCGACACCGTTGTCGTATTCCATCAACGGAATGTAGAAATGACGCTCTTCGGCCGTTTCGTGGGCCTGCAATTCGGCTTTCAACAACTTATAAGCCTCAACCCGCTCCGGGGTGTCACCGCTGGTTTCGATCAGGCTTTTGGCGTAAGTACGCTGGCGGTCATGGCTTTCGCGAAGGGCTTCGAAAATATTCATGGGGGATCCTCATCAACCGCGTGCTGGAGTGACGCTGTAAAGGCTAGACCCCGACGCGAGAGCGGCAGTTCCAACGGGTTGCGGCAGGGCTTGGAAGACAGGTGCCGGGCAGGATAGGCTGCGGGTTCAAACTACAAGGAAGTCACGCATGAATTTGCGCATCGAGCTGTCGCAACATTCCACAGAAGAAGAACGCCAGGCCATTTTGGCGCCCCTGCATGCCTATAACGTGGCCAAGGCCGGGATCGCGGTATCAGAGCCGCTCACCCTGCTGGTGCGCGATGATCACGACAAGATTCTGGGCGGACTTTATGGCCGACTGGTCTGTCAGTGGTTGTTCATCGATTTGCTGTCAGTGCCTGAAGCAGGCCGGGGCCAGGGAATTGGCTCGAAGCTGATGCACATGGCCGAGGAGCTCGCGCGGGAGAAAGGCTGCATCGGCGCATGGCTCGACACGTTCGACTTTCAGGCACCAGAGTTCTACAAGAAGCTGGGGTATAGCCAGTTTGGTGAGATCGTCGACTATCCGCCGGGGCACAAGCGGCATTTTTTCCAAAAGCGACTTGCAGGTTGAATGTACCGACCCCTTCGCGAGCAGGCTCGCTCCCACACTGGATTAATGACCGACAAAGAATCGATGTGGGAGCGAGCTTGCTCGCGAAGGCGGCTTGAACCTCACCGCGACCATTGGCCCTACAGGCAGGTCGCCAACGCCGCCAACCGGCGCTTGGCGACAAAGTCATCCTTCTGCGCGTAGTAATTCAGCGTCGTCCCCGAAGCTTCGGTAATCACGTCGACAAACGACTCCGCCGACCGGGTATACACCGTCGTCCCGCCCGATTTGCGCGGTTCCAGATACGCCGCCGCGTCCACGCCGAACACCGCCTCGTCCTGCCAGCCGAACTGCACACATTGCGCCACGACTTTCTCGGCTTTGTCCGAAGTCAGTACTTTATAGGGGGCTTTGGTACGAGCATCGTCCATCACCGAGCCTGCGCAACCGGCCAGCAGCGTCACCGCCAGCGCTACCATCAGAGTTCGCATTGCATTCGCTCATTCAGAAAAAAGCGGACTGTATCACCGCAGCAGCAGAAATCGTTCTGCTTTACTGCATTTATAGCGCGACACGCGCAGGCCGCTGCGGCAACCTAAGCTCATCAGCCTCACAAGGAAACCCCATGGCGCCTAACGACCAGCGACATGAACATGCCCTGAAAATATTTCTCGACGCGCGCCCCGAACTGCGCGAGACCCTCGACCACCTCAACCCGTTACTGGCCCAGGCCAAAGGCGAAAGTCAAGCGCAGTATCGCGAAGAGCGCCTGCATGAAGCGTTTGAGGCCGAAGCGGAAAGTCGCGGACTGTTCGCCTGGGAGCTGACCTTGCAACTGACCGCTGACTCGCCTGAGGAATACCAGGCGCAGCGCCTGGAAGTACATCGTGAAGTCGCGGAAATGGCCGGGATGGATTGGCTGGAGTATTGCGATCTGTATGGCATAGAACCGTAACCGCCGCGAAAGGACACCGCCACTCATGCTGCCATCCGCCTCGACTCACCGCGCCAGCCCCGGCCACCTGCACACACAAAAGTGGCGCGGGCGGATTGGTCTGGCGCTGGTGGCCAGCCTCTCGGTGCTGGCCGGAATGACCGACGCCATTGGCTTTATGGCCAGCGGCGATTTCGTCTCGTTCATGAGCGGCAACACCACCCGACTCGCCGTGGCGATCAGCGATGGCGACGTCGGATTGACTGTGCGCCTGTTGATCCTCGTCGCAACATTTATTGTCGGCAATGCCTTGGGGGTCGTCGTCGCACGTTTCGGCGGACGCCGGGCGCTGCCGCTGCTGCTGTGTATCGCCACCCTGCTGTGCGCGGCGGCGGTCTGGCCATTCGACACCCAACTGCCGGCGCTGATGGCGGCGATCATTGCGATGGGCATGCTCAACGCGGCGGTCGAAGAAGTGAATGGCTTACCGGTCGGGCTGACTTACGTGACTGGCGCGTTGTCGCGGTTCGGCCGTGGATTGGGCCGCTGGATGCTTGGCGAACGGCGCAGTGGCTGGCGAGTGCAACTGGTGCCTTGGAGCGGAATGTTTATCGGCGCGATTCTGGGGGCGGTGCTGGAACATCATTTGGGACTGAAGGCGATGTTTGTCAGCGGGTTTCTGGCGGCGATGATCGGGCTGCTCTCGCTGAAAATCCCGCGGCGCTGGCAACTGGGCTATATGCCGCGCTAACCGACGACAACAAAAATCTCTGTAGGAGCGAGCCGGCTCCGGGCGGCGTTCCGACGAAGGCGCCGACACATTCTTCATCTTCACCAACTGACAGACCGCTATCGCGAGCAGGCGAAGGCCTACAAGGTTTCGCGGCGGCTTCGATAAAGCTTTATCATGGCCGCAGTTTTGCTGATCGAGTCCGTCATGAAGTTCGCCATCGCGCTGTTTTCCGCCGCCCATGCGCCCTCCTCGCGCCGCGCCCTGCTGTTTGCGCAGGCCGCGCTGGCCGGCGGGCATGAGATTGTCCGGCTGTTTTTCTATCAGGACGGCGTTTATAACGCTTCGGATGCGGTAGTCACCCCGCAGGACGAACTGGACCTGCCCAAACAATGGCGCGCCTTCATTACCGAGCAAAAGCTGGACGGCGTGGTGTGCATCGCCGCCGCCCTGCGCCGTGGTGCGCTAAATGCTGAAGAAGCCAAGCGCTACCAGCGTGAAGCGATTTCGGTCAGCGCGCCGTGGGAATTGTCCGGCCTCGGTCAGTTGCATGACGCCGTGCAAGACGCTGACCGCTTGATCTGCTTCGGAGGTGCGTGAGATGGCCAAATCCCTGTTGATCATCAGCCGTCAATCGCCGTGGTCCGGCCCGGCGGCTCGCGAAGCGCTGGACATTGTGCTGGCCGGCGGCGCGTTCGATCTGCCGATCGGTTTGCTGTTTCTCGATGACGGCGTGTTGCAACTGGCCGCTGGGCAGAACGCCAAGGCGCTGCAACAGAAAGACCTCAGCGCCAACCTGCAGGCGCTGCCAATGTTTGGTATCGAAGAGTTGTTCTACTGCGCAGAGAGTGCCAGTACTCGCGGTCTCGGCAATCTGTCGCTAGACGAAGCGCAGCCGCTCGCTACCGAGCAAATCACCGCCCTTATTGACCGTTACGACCAGGTGATCACCCTCTGATGTCGACTTTGCATGTGTTGTCTCATTCCCCGTTTGGCGACGATCGCCTGACCAGTTGCCTGCGCCTGATCGGCAGCGCTGATGCATTGCTGCTCTCCGGCGATGCGGTGTATGCGTTGCAACCAGGCACCGCGCCGTTCAGTGCACTGGAACAACGCCAAATCAAATTATTCGTCCTTGCCGAAGATGCACAGGCTCGCGCCATTGATGTCCCGGCGTGGGCTGAGGCCATTGATTACCCGGCCTTCGTCGAACTGTCGATCCATCACGACAAGGTCAACAGCTGGCTATGAATTCCATGACCGTCGGCGCCCGCGCCATCGAACTGGACAAGGACGGTTTTCTTGTCGACCTCAGCGACTGGTCCGCCGACGTTGCCAGCGCCCTCGCTGCCGCCGAAGAGATCGAGTTGACCGCCGAACACTGGGAAGTCCTCGAACTGTTGCGCAGCTTCTACGCCGAATTCCAGCTGTCCCCGGCCACACGGCCGCTGATCAAATACACCGCGTTAAAACTCGGCCCGGACAAGGGCAACAGCCTGCACCTGAACCGACTGTTCAAAGGCACCCCCGCCAAACTCGCCGCGAAACTGGCGGGCCTGCCCAAACCGACGAATTGCTTATGACCGACTTTCCAGCGCTGACCCTCGAAACGCCTGCCGAACATCCGTTCGCCCAATTCGTGCGCATCCTCGGCAAGGGTAAACGCGGTGCGCGCGACCTGACTCGCGAAGAAGCCCGGGAAGCCATGGGCCTGGTGCTCGACGACAAGGTTGAAGACACCCAGCTCGGTGCATTCCTGATGTTGCTGCGGCACAAGGAAGAAAGCGCCGAGGAAATGGCTGGCTTCACCGAAGCCCTGCGCGAGCGTTTACAGGCACCGAAGCTGAACGTCGATCTGGACTGGCCGACCTATGCCGGCAAAAAGCGTCATCTGCCGTGGTATCTGCTGGCGGCCAAATGCCTGGCGCAAAACGGCGTGCGCATTTTCATGCACGGCGGCGGCGCACACACGGCCGGGCGGATGTACAGCGAGCAACTGCTCGGCGAGTTGAACATTCCGTTGTGCCGCACCTGGCAACAGGTCGGCACAGCACTGGACAACGGCGGCTTGGCGTTCATGCCGCTGGTGGACTGGGCGCCGCAGTTGCAGAACATGATCGACCTGCGCAACACCTTGGGCCTGCGTTCGCCGATCCATTCCCTGGCGCGGATTCTCAATCCGCTGGGCGCACGCTGCGGCCTGCAAAGCATCTTCCATCCTGGCTATCAGGCAGTTCACCGCGATGCCAGCGGTTTGCTCGGCGACACGGCGATTGTGGTCAAGGGTGATGGCGGCGAAATCGAGATCAACCCGGATGCCGACAGCCACCTCTACGGCACCACCGGCGGCGAAAGCTGGGACGAGGAATGGCCGCAATTGTCGGCGCAGCGCCACGTCAAACCGGCGACCCTGGACGTTGAACATCTGAAAGCCGTCTGGCGCGGCGATGTCGTCGACAGTTACCCGCAAATGGCCCTGATTGCGACCATGGCCCTGGCCTTGCGCGGCCTCGGTCAAAACCGTGAGCAAGCCTTCGCAACCGCCGAGCACTACTGGGCCGCGCGGGACAAATCGATTTAACCGATCATTCGCGCCCGATCTTTGCGCTTTTTGTTCGAACTCATCGGAATAGACTCGACTCCAACGATTATTGGTTTACGGAGTCTTGATCATGGGTTTACTCGTCGATGGCCACTGGCAGGACAAGTGGTACGAAAGCAGCAAGGACGGCGCGTTTCAGCGCGAACAGGCCAAGCGCCGCAACTGGGTGACCGCTAACGGCGAACCCGGTCCCAGCGGTGAAGGCGGTTTTGCCGCTGAAGCCGGGCGCTATCACCTCTACGTTTCCCTCGCCTGTCCATGGGCGCATCGCACGCTGATCCTGCGCAAGCTCAAAGGCCTGGAAAATCTGATCGACGTTTCGGTGGTCAGTTGGCTGATGCTGGAGAACGGCTGGACCTTCGACAAAGCACTCGGTTCGACGGGCGATAAGCTCGATGGTTTTGAATTCATGCACCAGCGCTATACCGCCGACACCGCCGATTACACCGGCCGCGTCACCGTACCAGTGCTGTGGGACAAAAAGCTCAAACGCATCGTCAGCAATGAATCAGCGGAAATCATCCGCATGTTCAACAGCGCCTTTGATGATCTGACTGGCAACGATCTGGACTTCTACCCGGCGCCATTACGCGGCGAAATTGATGCGCTGAACGAGCGGATCTATCCGGCGGTAAACAACGGCGTGTATCGCGCAGGCTTCGCGACTTCGCAACAGGCTTATGAAGAAGCGTTCGATGAGGTGTTTGCCGAACTGGATCATCTGGAGCGAGTGTTGGGTGCCAATCGCTACTTGTCGGGTGAGTACCTGACGGAAGCGGACATCCGTTTGTTCACCACGATGATCCGTTTTGACGCGGTGTACCACGGGCACTTCAAGTGCAACCTGCGGCGGATTGCCGATTACCCGAATCTGTCGAACTGGCTGCGTGAGCTGTATCAGCTGCCGGGGATTGCCGAGACGGTGGATTTCCAGCACATCAAGAATCACTACTACGGCAGTCACAAGACCATTAACCCGACTGGGGTTGTGCCGAAGGGGCCGGAGCAGGATTTCACCGTGGCCCATGATCGGGCGCGGTTGAGCGGCAAAGGGGTTTGGCGCCGGGGCTGATCCAGAGTTTTTGTGATTTTTTAGAGCCTCATCGCGAGCAGGCTCACTCCTACAGGGGATTTTGTGTACGACACAGATCCAATGTGGGAGCGAGCCTGCTCGCGAATGAGGCGACTCGGTTTTCAGACCTGCGCCTGAGCCCCTTCGAACCACGCCAGTTTCTCGCGCAGTTGCACCACTTCACCAACGATCACCAACGTCGGCGCATGCACTTCATGCTCCGCCACCAATCGCGGCAGATCCGCCAGCGTGCCGGTAAAGACTCGCTGATTGACCGTGGTGCCCTGTTGAATCAACGCCGCCGGGGTATCCGCTGAACGACCGTGCTTGATCAGTTGTTCGCAGATCACCGGCAACCCCACCAGGCCCATGTAGAACACCAGCGTCTGCGCCGGGGCGACAAGGTCTACCCATGGCAAATCGGTGGAACCGTCCTTCAAATGCCCGGTGACAAAGCGCACCGACTGCGCGTAATCACGATGGGTCAACGGAATCCCGGCATACGCCGCGCAACCGCTGGCCGCTGTAATGCCCGGCACCACCTGAAACGGAATGCCGTGGGCCGCCAGTTCTTCGATCTCTTCGCCACCCCGGCCGAAGATAAACGGATCACCGCCCTTCAAGCGCACTACGCGCTTGCCGGCCTTGGCCAGATCGACCAGTTGCTGGTTGATCTGATCCTGCGGCACGGCGTGATCAGCACGACGCTTGCCAACGTAGACCCGCTCGGCATCACGACGACACAGCTCAAGAATCGCTGGCGCCACCAAGCGGTCATACAGCACCACGTCGGCTTGCTGCATCAGACGCAGGGCCTTGAAGGTCAGCAGGTCAGGATCGCCCGGGCCCGCGCCAACCAGATACACCTCGCCGGTGGTGACCATGGCTTCGCCATCGATCTTGGCTTGCAGCAGACGCTCGGCTTCAGCGCCCTGCCCGGCCAGCTGGCGATCAGCAATCGGCCCCTGAAACACGTCTTCCCAGAAACCACGACGCTGCTGCACATCCGGAAACAGGCTTTTTACCTGATTGCGGAAACGCGCAGCCAGACCGGCCAACTGACCGTAAGTCGACGGAATCCAGGTTTCGATCTTGGCGCGGATCAGTCGCGCCAGCACCGGCGCATCGCCGCCGCTGGACACCGCGATGATCAGCGGCGAGCGATCGACGATCGCCGGGAAGATCACGCTGCACAAGGCCGGCGCGTCGACCACGTTGACCGGTACGCAGCGCTTGTGAGCATCGGTGGAAACTTGTGCGTTGAGCGTCTCATCGTCGGTGGCGGCGATGATCAGCCCGCAACCGTCCAGATCCGCCTCGACGTAACCGCGCAACACACATTCACCGCCAGAAGCGGCGACCAACTCACGCAGTTGCGTTTCGATTTCAGGTGCGACCACCCGCAGTAGCGCACCGGCATCGGCCAGCAGGCGGGATTTGCGCAAGGCAATTTCCCCCCCACCGACGACCAACACACGACTGCCGCGCAGGTTGTGAAACAGCGGCAGATATTTCATTTAGCCGATGACCTCAAGGCCACCCATATACGGCTTCAGCACGTCCGGCACACGGATCGAACCGTCGGCCTGCTGGTAGTTTTCCAGCACGGCCACCAGCGTACGGCCAACCGCCAGACCGGAACCGTTCAAGGTGTGCACCAGCTCAGGCTTGCCGGTTTCCGGGTTACGGAAACGCGCTTGCATACGACGGGCCTGGAAGTCGCCGCAGTTCGAGCACGAGGAGATTTCGCGGTACTTGTCCTGGCTCGGAATCCACACTTCCAGATCGTAAGTCTTGACCGCGCTGAAGCCCATGTCGCCGGTGCACAGCGCCAGGGTGCGATAAGGCAGACCGAGCAGTTGCAGGACCTTTTCGGCGTTGGCGGTCAGGCCTTCCAGTGCTTCCATCGAGGTCGACGGCTCAACGATCTGGACCATTTCAACCTTGTCGAACTGGTGCTGACGAATCATGCCGCGGGTGTCACGACCCGACGCGCCGGCTTCACTGCGGAAGCACGGAGTATGGGCAACGAACTTGATCGGCAGCAGTTTCGAATCGACGATTTCACCGGCAACGATGTTGGTCAGCGACACTTCGGCGGTCGGGATCAGGTACAGATCGGCTTCGCCTTCGCGAGCGATCTTGAACAGGTCTTCTTCGAACTTCGGCAGTTGACCGGTGCCTTGCAGCGCCGGGGCCTGAACCAGATAAGGCGTGTACGCCTCTTCGTAGCCGTGCTCGTTGACGTGCAGGTTGATCATGAACTGCGCCAGTGCGCGATGCAGACGGGCGATCGGGCCACGCAACAGGGCGAAACGCGCGCCGGACAGTTTGGCGGCGGTTTCAAAGTCCAGCCAGCCGAACTTCTCGCCCAGCGCCACGTGGTCTTTCACTTCGAAATCGAATGCAGTCGGCGTGCCCCAGCGGCGCACTTCGACGTTGTCGTCTTCGTCTTTGCCGACCGGCACGGATTCGTGTGGCAGGTTGGGGATACCGAGCAGGATCGAGTCCAGTTCGGTCTGGATCGCGTCCAGTTCGACTTTACCGGCGCTCAGTTCGCCCGCCATGCGCTCGACGTCCGCCATCAACGGCGCGATGTCTTCGCCGCGCTGCTTGGCCTGACCGATGGATTTGGAACGCGCGTTACGCTCAGCCTGCAGTGCTTCGGTGCGGGTCTGGACGGTCTTGCGCTGTTCTTCCAGCGCTTCGATGCGCGCGGTATCCAAGGCAAAGCCACGGGAAGCCAGGCGGTCCGCTACGTCCTGAAGGTTGCTACGTAACAGTTTGGAATCGAGCATGTCGGTTTCTCGTTATCAAAGTTTGGTCAAAGACAGGCCAGCCCACGTCGCGAGCAGCCCGCCGAATACGCTGAGTGCCGCATAGCCCAGGGCCAGCGGCACTTGCCCGCTTTCCAGCAGGCGCACCGTATCCAGTGAAAAGGATGAAAAAGTCGTCAGCCCCCCGAGGAAGCCAACCATCAACCCGGCGCGCACCTCGATCGGCACCTCCGGGCGTATCAAAAACAGGCCGTACAACACGCCAATCAACAGACAGCCCACGATATTAACGGCCAGCGTCGCGGTATAGAAGTGCCGCGGCCAATTGGCGTTGATCCAATTGCCCGTAGCAAAGCGCAACAAAGTGCCGGCAACCCCGCCGGCGGAGACCGCAATGATCAATGGAAGCACTATTTTCTCCGCTGCCGAGGGCTTAAACGGTCAAGTTGGGCGAGGTGGTTGAGTTTCTCGCCGATCTTCAACTCCAGGCCGCGCGGCACCGGTTGGTAGAACGGAATGGGATCGAGCTCTTCCGGGAAATAGTCTTCGCCAGCGGCATAAGCATCCGGCTCGTCGTGGGCGTAGCGGTATTCGTCACCGTAACCCAATTGTTTCATCAGTTTGGTCGGCGCGTTGCGCAGGTGCAGCGGTACTTCCAGCGAGCCGTTTTCGGCAGCGGCACGCAGGGCGGTTTTGAAGCCCATATAGACGGCGTTACTTTTCGGCGCGCAGGCCAGATAAGTAATGGCCTGGGCCACGGCCAACTCGCCTTCCGGGCTGCCGAGACGTTCTTGCACCTCCCACGCCGCCAAGCACAGGCTGAGGGCGCGCGGATCGGCGTTGCCGATGTCTTCGCTGGCCATGCGCACTACGCGTCGGGCCAGGTACAGCGGATCGCAACCGCCGTCGATCATCCGCGCAAACCAGTACAGCGCGCCGTCGGGGTTGGAGCCGCGCACCGATTTGTGCAGCGCCGAGATCTGGTCGTAGAACGCCTCGCCACCCTTGTCGAAACGCCGGCGCGTGTCACCGAGCAAACTCTGCAACAGATCGATGCCCATCTCGCTGTTGTCGTCGGCCAGATCGGAGGCGTTTTCCAACAGATTGAGTAAACGTCGGCCATCGCCATCGGCGGCGGACAGCAGCATTTGAAAGCCCTCATCGCTGAGGGTCAGGTTGCGCTTGCCCAGACCGCGCTCTTCGGTAAGTGCGCGGTGCACCAGTTTGCGCAGCGCCGCTTCGTCGAGGCTTTTCAGCACGTAGACGCGGGCACGCGACAACAGAGCGTTGTTGAGTTCGAACGAGGGGTTTTCGGTGGTGGCGCCGATGAAGATCAGCGTGCCGTCTTCAACGTAAGGCAGGAACGCGTCCTGCTGGGATTTGTTGAAGCGGTGCACTTCATCGACGAACAAAATCGTGCGCTTGCCGTACTGGCCGGCCTGCTGCTTGGCGATTTCAACGGCCTGCCGGATCTCCTTGACCCCGGCGAGCACCGCCGAGACCGTTTCGAAATGCGCATCGGAGACTTCGGCGAGCAACCGCGCCAGGGTGGTTTTGCCCACGCCCGGCGGGCCCCAGAAGATCATCGAATGCAGGGCACCCTGCTCCAGCGCCTCACGCAGAGGCTTGCCGCGAGCGAGCACGTGCTCCTGACCGACGTACTCATCCAGATTGGTCGCACGCAAACGCGCGGCCAGTGGCTGGGCAATCGGTGCACTGCGAAACAGATCCATCACTACCTATGAAACCTCACTGGGGACAACAATCCCTGTGGGAGCGAGCCTGCTCGCGAATGCAATGGTCCATTCAACATTAATGGTGACTGATACACCGCATTCGCGAGCAGGCTCGCTCCCACAGGTTATTGGGTTTATTCCTGGATCACGTCGGCACCCTTGGGGATGTCGAACTTGAACTTGGACGGCGACACCGGCTCGTTGGCCTTGACCCCGGTAAACAGGATGTTGGTGCGCTGGCCGACGCTGTCGATCAGTTGCATATCGTTAAGCAGACCGTTGCGGAACGACAGACGCAGGTTGTCGAACAGGGTGTCCTTGGTCTTCGGCTTGAGGGTGAAGTCGATCACACCGCCCGCCTCTTTCGCGCTGATATCAAAGCTCTGGCTGATCTTCGATACATCACCGGACAGCAGCAGCGCCGGGGTCTGGGTCAGACGCTCGTCGAGTTTCTTGATCGTGGCCTGTTCCAGGTCCGGGTCCCACAGGGTGACTTTCTTGCCATCGGAAACCATGGTCTGCTCGGCTGGCGCATTGGTGTGCCAGTAGAACAGGCCCGGACGCTGCAAGGTCATGTCGCCGGTGGTTTCCTGCAACTGCGTGCCGCCGCCGTCGAGGGTCAGCTGCGAGAAGTTCGCGCTCAGGGTCTTGGATGTTTCCAGCAATTGGGTCAGACGCGCCACGTCCTTGTCATCGGCGTGGGCCGTGAGAGTGGTCAGCGCCAGTACTGGCAGCAACATGCGGATAAGACGCATGGGAGTCCTCTTGAATACTCGTTGGGAGAGCGGCGGCACATCATTGTCCCGCCTCTTGCGTTTGCAATCAGTCGCGCACCGGGCCCGGGGCCAGGACTTCACGGGAACCGTTGGTGTTCATCGAGGTGACGACGCCGGCCATTTCCATGGCTTCGATCATCCGTGCGGCGCGGTTGTAGCCGATCTTCAGCTTGCGCTGTACCGCGGAAATCGAGGCGCGACGGCTTTCCAGCACAAACTGTACAGCTTCGTCGTACAGCGCGTCGGCTTCCGGATCATCACCGTCGCCGCCACCGCTGCTGCCTTCAAAACCGCTGCCGGCTTCTTCGACACCGTTGAGGATGTCGTCGTTGTATTCCGGCGCGCCGCGCAGTTTCCACGCTTCGACCACGCGGTGTACTTCATCGTCGGAAACGAACGCACCGTGAACCCGGATAGGCAGACTGGTGCCCGGTGGCATGTAGAGCATGTCACCGTGGCCGAGCAGTTGTTCGGCGCCGCCCTGATCGATGATGGTGCGGGAGTCGATCTTGCTCGACACCTGGAACGCCATACGCGTGGGAATGTTCGCTTTGATCAGACCGGTGATCACGTCCACCGATGGCCGCTGAGTGGCGAGGATCAAGTGAATACCCGCCGCACGCGCTTTCTGGGCAATACGGGCGATCAGTTCTTCGACCTTCTTGCCGACGATCATCATCATGTCGGCGAATTCGTCGACCACCACAACGATGGTCGGCAATTTCTGCAGCAGCGGCGCTTCGTCGTGAATGCTTTCGCGCTTGTACAGCGGATCGCTCAACGGTTCGCCGGCGTCCTGCGCTTCCTTGACCTTGGCGTTGAAGCCGGACAGGTTACGCACGCCCATCTTCGCCATCAGCTTGTAGCGGCGCTCCATCTCGGCAACGCTCCAGCGCAAGGCGTTGGCGGCATCCTTCATGTCAGTCACGACCGGGCACAGCAGGTGCGGAATGCCTTCGTAGATCGACAGTTCCAGCATTTTCGGGTCGATCATGATCAGCTTGGCGTCTTCCGGGCCGGACTTGAACAGGATCGACAGGATCATCGCGTTCACACCCACCGACTTACCGGAACCGGTGGTACCGGCCACCAGCAAGTGCGGCATTTTCGCCAGGTCGGTGATGACCGGTTTGCCACCGATATCGTGACCCAGCGCCAGGGTGACCGGCGATTTGAAATTGTCGTATTCAGGCGTCGACAGCACTTCGGAGAAGCGCACGATCTGCCGGTCTTCGTTGGGAATCTCGATACCGACGGTGGTCTTGCCCGGAATCACCTCAACCACCCGCACACTGGTCACGGCCAGCGAACGCGCGAGGTCTTTGGCGAGGTTGGCGATGCGGCTGACTTTTACGCCGGCGGCAGGCTGGATCTCGTAACGGGTAATTACCGGGCCGGGGTGGATCGAATCTACCGTGACCTCGACACCAAACTCCTTGAGCTTGATTTCGAGCAAATGGCCGACCGCCGCCAAGGATTCCGGTGAGTAATTGAGTTGTTTCTTTTCTGCCGGATCGAGAATCGAGATCGGCGGCAAGGTGCCTTCCACGGCGCTGTCGACGAACAACGGCACCTGCTTCTCTTTCTGTACGCGCTTGCTTGGCTCGGGCGCCTTGGCCGGAGCCGGGGCGATAACCGGCGGCACTTGTTTCTCGCGATCAGACATGTGCTTGCTCAGGGCTTGCTCACGTTCGATCAAGCGTTCTTTGACTTTGGCTTGCTCACGTTTGTCGGTGACCGTCGGCGCGACCACGTCATGCACGCGATCGTCGACTTCACGCAGTTGCGCAACCAGTTGCTTGCGCTCGGTACGCGCCGCCCACCAGCGATTGAGCGCGCCCTGGAACAGCTCGAACAGGTCGAGGGTGATCTTGCCGGTGATGTCCATCACCTTGAACCACGACAGGTCGGTGAACACCGTCAAGCCGAACAGGAACAGCGCGATGAACAACAGCGTGCTGCCCTGAATGTTCAGCGCGTTCTTTGCCAGATTGCCGAGGCTTTCGCCCAACGCGCCACCAGCACCCGCCGGCAGCCCCGAAGCCGCGTGAAAGTGCAGATGCGCCAGCGCCGCGCCGGACAGCACCAGAAACACCAGACCGATCAGGCGCCAGGAAAACAGCCAGCCGCTCCACTGCCACGGCTCATGACGCTGACGGAAGATCTGGTAGGCCTTGATCGCCAGCAACAACGGGAAGATGTAGGCGAAGTAACCCAGCACCATGAACAGGATGTCGGCGCTGTAGGAACCCGCCGGGCCGCCGAAATTCTGTACGTCGTCGATCTTGCTGTTGTGGCTCCAGCCCGGATCGTCCTTGCCGTAGGTCAGCAAGGCCATCATCAGGAACAGGCACAAGGCGCCGATGGCGATCAATGCACCTTCCTTGAGCCGGTAGTGCAATTGTTGGCGCCAGAGCGGAACGACTGTTTTTGGTGCTTCGGTGGATTTCTTCAAAACGCTTCTTTTCCTGCGCACGAGGCGCGTCCATCTATTGAATGACGATAAAAAACTGCCCAATCCAGGCAGGTAAAAAAGTGAACGAGCGCAACTGAGACTACTTTTAACACTGCGTCGCGCCTTTTATAAACACAACGCACCGCGAATATTCTGTAACAGCCCGGCATTGTACGGGTTTGTGCGTCTGATGCCATGCTTCAAACCCCAGGACTGAGCATAGTCAAGCACACAGAACCCGCGACTCAATTTGAGCATGCATTACCTTTTGTGACAAAGGCTTATGAGGTGTATTTGATGAACGTAGCGAAGCATTCACGCCTGATCATCCTCGGCTCCGGTCCGGCCGGTTACAGCGCTGCCGTGTATGCCGCCCGCGCCAACCTCAAACCGGTGGTCATTACCGGCCTGCAGGCAGGTGGCCAGCTCACCACCACCGTTGAAGTCGACAACTGGCCCGGCGACGTCGAAGGCCTCACTGGCCCGGTGTTGATGGAGCGCATGCAGAAGCACGCTGAACGCTTTGCCACAGAGATCGTTTACGACCACATCCACACCGCCAAGTTGCAGCAGCGCCCGTTCGAGCTTGTCGGCGACAGCGGCACTTACACCTGCGACGCGCTGATCATTGCCACCGGCGCGTCGGCGCAATACCTGGGCCTGCCCTCGGAAGACGCTTTTGCCGGCCGGGGTGTCTCTGCTTGTGCGACCTGTGACGGCTTTTTCTATCGCAATCAGGTGGTCGCCGTGGTCGGCGGCGGCAATACGGCCGTGGAGGAAGCCCTGTACCTGTCGAACATCGCTAAAGAAGTGCACCTGATCCACCGTCGCGACAAACTGCGCTCGGAAAAAATCCTCCAGGACAAACTGTTCGAGAAAGCCGCCAACGGCAATGTGCGCCTGCACTGGAACCAGAATCTCGACGAAGTGCTGGGCGATGCCAGCGGCGTCACCGGTGCGCGACTGCGCAACAGCCACACCGGCGAAACCCGCGAACTGGCGCTGGCCGGCGTATTCATTGCCATTGGTCACAAGCCCAACACTGACCTGTTTCAAGGACAGCTGCCGATGCGCGACGGGTACTTGCTGGTCAAGGGTGGCAGCGAAGGTGACGCTACCTCCACCGAGATCCCCGGGGTGTTTGCCGCTGGCGACGTCGCCGACCACGTTTACCGCCAGGCGGTGACGTCAGCAGGTGCCGGCTGCATGGCCGCGCTCGATGCCGAGAAGTATCTGGACGACATTCCTGTCATTTAACGGCACACTTTATCGCGGGCCGAACAGCCCGCACCGCCCTCCCCTTCTGCAAGCCTGGATGCCATGCTGACTTGGTTACAACGTAATTCCCTGACTTTTCCGCCGCTGGAAAAGGCCATGCGCGACCCTAACGGATTGCTCGCCGCCGGTGGCGATCTGTCGGCCGATCGGCTGATTCAGGCGTATCGCCATGGCTGCTTTCCGTGGTTTTCCGAGGGCCAGCCAATTCTCTGGTGGTCGCCGGATCCGCGCACAGTGCTGTTTCCCGACGAACTGCATGTCTCGCGCAGCCTCGGCAAACTGCTGCGCCAGAAACGCTATCAAGTGACCTTCGATCAGGACTTCGACGCGGTAATTCGCGCCTGTGCCGTACCCCGGGATTACGCCGACGGCACCTGGATCACCGAAGCCATGCAGGACGCCTACGTTGAGCTGCATCGTCGCGGCTTCGCGCATTCGGTGGAGGTCTGGGATCAAGGTGAACTGGTCGGCGGCCTGTACGGCCTGGCGATGGGCCAACTATTTTTCGGCGAATCGATGTTCAGCCGCGCTGACAACGCCTCGAAATTCGGCTTTGCCACGCTGGTGCGCCATCTGAAAGACTCGGGATTCGTGCTGATCGATTGCCAGATGCCGACCGATCATCTGCACAGCCTCGGCGCGCGGGCGATTCCTCGTGAGCAATTCGCCGACTATCTGGCAAATCACTTGGATCAACCCAATCGTGCCACTTGGGTTTGCTGAGCGACTTTTGCGCGCGTGGCTTACACTTAATTCATCAGCTTATCCCGAGGGTTGATCATGACCGAGTTGGCGCGGTTGAAGTTCTATGCCACTCAGCCTCACTCTTGCAGTTATCTGCCCGAGGAGCAGGCCACGACCCTGTTTCTCGATCCGAGCCAGCCCATGGATGTGCATGTCTACGCAGACCTGTCGGAAATGGGCTTTCGCCGCAGTGGCGATCATCTGTACCGCCCGCATTGCCAGAACTGCAATGCGTGCGTGCCTGCGCGCATTCCGGTGGCGCAGTTCACACCCAATCGCCAGCAGAAGCGGATTTTCAAACGCAACACGGATTTGCAGGTACGCCCGGCCAAGCCGCAGTTCAGCGAAGAATATTTCGATCTGTACCAGCGCTATATCGAACAACGCCACGCTGACGGCGATATGTACCCGCCGAGTCGTGATCAATTCTCGACGTTTCTGGTTCGTGACCTGCCCTTCTCGCGCTTTTACGAGTTCCGACTCGACGGACGGTTACTGGCCGTGGCCGTGACCGATTTACTGCCGAATGGGTTGTCGGCGGTGTACACCTTCTACGAACCCGCCGAAGAGCGCCGCAGCCTTGGCCGATTTGCCATCCTCTGGCAAATCGCCGAGGCACAGCGCCTTGGGCTTGAGGCGGTGTACCTCGGATACTGGATCAAGAACTGCAAAAAGATGAATTACAAGACGCAATATCGACCCATCGAATTGCTGATTAATCAGCGCTGGGTCATCCTCAACTAAACCCAAGCCGTAAACCCCTTGGCGTAAACCCCATTTTTCGGGCACAATGCACGCCGCTTTTGCCTGGCGCAGTTGCACCGGGCCATTCATTGGATACCGAGGGCTTTACTGCATGTCGAAAGAAGACAGCTTCGAAATGGAAGGCACTGTCGTCGACACCCTGCCCAACACCATGTTTCGTGTGGAGTTGGAAAATGGGCACGTCGTAACCGCGCATATTTCCGGCAAGATGCGCAAGAACTACATTCGTATTCTTACCGGTGACAAAGTGCGCGTCGAGCTGACGCCCTATGACTTGAGCAAAGGGCGCATTACTTACCGCGCTCGTTAATCAAGTCAATACAGAACGCCCGGTTTATGCCGGGCGTTTTTGTTTGTCTGGGATTTGGGTTTTTGGTTGGGATTGGGATTGGGGGCATATCCGTTTTTTCGGGTGCGGCCGCTGGCGGTTTCGCTCTTACAGCCATCCCTTTCAAGGTCTTTTCGTTTTGGCAGCCTTGATAACTCTGTCCGTTGAGACATGAGCATGGACCGCTGTACCTTGAACCCATGTCTTGGGTTTAGGCACCTTGGGACCGCGGGGGCTTTTCGCAACTTGTTTGGGCTGGATGTTTCTGGCCAGCTCCAACAAGCGTTGGGCCAGTTGCTCCAGAGGGACAACGGGAAGATATTCCGAGGGCAGCGCAATCTGCATTCCCTCATAACCACTCCTGACCTGAACCGCCAAGTGATAGATGGAGGCTTCCCATCCTTCAGGCTGAGTCTCCCGGTGAGCTTGCTCGACACTTCGTTTGAGGACGGCCAGGACGTTGTAGGCCAATACCGCAGTGGCGAACCCGAGCAAGGCAGCCTTTGGGCTGCCAAGGGTTTCGATTTCACTTTCCAGAATCGCTTCCAGTCGCTGGAACATACCTTCAATGCTCCAGCGGCGGCGATAGAGCTCTGCGATCTGCTGTGCACTGACGCTTTGGGGTAGGTTGCTCCAGAACATCAAGCTGCTGTCTCCCGAGTCCGTTGGCGAATGAAGCGTCAGTTCGACACGCCGACATTGGTAACCGCCTCTGACCTGGATGATCTGCTCACGCACAGTGCCTGTTTCCACAGGCACCGGCTCTTGCCACTCACCTTCTTGAATCAAGCGTGGATGCTTGGCTTGCTGGCGAATGACAAAGGAGGTCTGGGCCTGCTCACAAGCTTCCATGACCGGGAGCGTGCAATAGAGTCGATCAGCCAACCACACTTGGCCCGGCTCGGCATCAGCCAACAGCGGCAGCACGCAAACACGCTCGCTTGCGTAGGCATCCTCACACGCCTGAAGGTCGATGACCTGATCGAGGTCGGGGTCGTAGGCCACCACCGAAAAACCGGGACGAGCGGCGCCGCGCTCGTGACGTAAAGCTCCCAGACGTTTCTCAGTGGATGCCAAGTGATTACCGTCCACTACCCGAACCTGCCAACCCGGCAGCATCGTCGTGCAACCCAGCTCTTTTATGGTTGGAGTCAGGCGTTGAGCGCAGCCCGTAACCAGGGCGCGCAACAGCGCCGGCTCGGTACGACTGATCTTGTCGTAGAGAGCCGCCAAACTGACAGGAAGATCTTCCAGTTGCCGCGCGGCGGCGTGCAGGGATGGCTTCAGGCCCAATGAAACAAGGGACATCAGCTTGACGATGGTCGAGAACAGTAGCTCACGAGAATACTGCCGTTGCCGATGCTCTTCGAAAACCTGATCGACCCACTCAGGGGCAATAGCCTGCTCCAGCGCCAATTTAGCCATGACACTGGCGGGTGCTTTTTTCTCGAAACGCGCTAGAACATCGGCCCACATCGTTTGGGGATCCCTGAATGAAATTTCAGGGGATTTTACCGAAGACCTTGAAAGGGATGGCTCTTACAGCGAGTCCCTTTTTCAAACGCCAAAAAGGAACCAAAAGGCTTTGCCCCTGGCGTACGGCACTTCGCCTAGGCTCAGTGTTCCCTCGCTACGGTGTCCATCCGGGGGCATCGCCTACGGTTTGCTTCGCTGCACCTCCTCTCGATGTATGCGGCTACGCCGCACGGCGCTACGCGCCTACCCCCGGATGAACACCTCCGCTCGGCCTGCCGATGGGGCAAAAGATCAAGAGCCGAAGCAAGATCACAAGCCAAATCAAAAGCCAGATCAAGAGCCAGATCAAGAGCCAGATCAAGAGCCAGATCAAGAGCCCCTCACCCTAGCCCTCTCCCAGAGGGAGAGGGGACTGATCGCGGTGTTTGGAAGAGGTGCGCCGACGTGCGATACCGAGTTGAACTCAGGTTTTGAAAAACACACAAATCGGCCCCTCCCCCTCCACTCCGGGATATAGAGAGGACTGATCGAGGTGTTTGGGCGAGGTACGCCGACGTGCGATACCGCGGTGAACTCAGATTCTGAAAGGCCCACCATCGGCTCCCTCTCCCTCGGGAGAGGGCTGGGGTGAGGGGCAAGAGCACCGCAAAAACAAAAGCCGTGCGCGCCGTGCTCTTCACCACTCAATAGGCCGAGTGTCAGCTCGCCTGCTCTTGATCTTGATCCACGGGCGACGTCGGAAGGCTGAGTGGAGGGATTGATCCGGGCATGGGAGCGCAGCGACCGTTTGGCGCAGCCAAACACAGCGAGAGGAGGTGCAACGAAGCAAACCGTAGGCGCTGCGCGCGGATCGATCCCGCAGCGAAGGAACCCCGAGCCCCAGCGAGCGGGCCGCACGTAGGAGCAAGCGTTTTTTGCTTACTTTTTTTGGCGTTTGAAAAAAAGTGAGTCGCCGTAAGGGCGAAACCGTAATAAGCCATCACCGCAGCAACGGATATTCACCCAAAAACCCCAAACGACCAATAACAAAAAGGCGCCCGAAGGCGCCCTCTTGATCCAAGGCCGTCAGGCCATTTCTGCGGTAGTCTCGAAGTCAAACGTCAACTCACCATCCTTGATGTCGATGTGCACCACACCGCCATGCTCGGCCAGCTCGCCAAACAGAATCTCCTCCGCCAACGGACGCTTGATCTTGTCCTGAATCAGACGCGCCATCGGACGTGCGCCCATCGCCGAGTCATAACCACCCGCCGCCAGCCAACTACGCGCAGCGTCAGTCACCTCAAGCAGCACACGCTTGTCTTCCAGCTGCGCCTGAAGCTCGGTAAGGAACTTGTCCACCACACTTTTGATAACCTCATGACTGAGGCGACCAAACTGGATAATGGTGTCCAGACGGTTACGGAACTCCGGCGTGAAGCTTTTCTTGATCACTTCCATCGCATCAGACGAGTGGTCCTGATGGGTGAAACCGATCGAAGCCCGAGCTGCCGTTTCGGCACCGGCGTTAGTGGTCATGATCACGATCACGTTGCGGAAGTCCGCCTTGCGCCCGTTGTTGTCGGTCAGCGTACCGTGGTCCATCACCTGCAGCAGCAGGTTGAAGACTTCCGGATGCGCCTTCTCGATTTCATCGAGCAGCAATACGCAGTGCGGCTGCTTGGTGATCGCCTCGGTCAACAGACCGCCCTGATCGAAACCGACATAGCCCGGAGGCGCACCGATCAGACGCGATACGGTGTGACGCTCCATGTACTCGGACATGTCGAAGCGAACCAGCTCGATCCCCAACGCCTTGGCCAATTGCCGCGCAGCTTCGGTTTTACCAACACCGGTCGGGCCTGCGAACAGGAACGAACCAACTGGCTTGTCAGGCGATTTCAGCCCGGCGCGAGACAGCTTGATCGCAGTCGACAGCGAATCGATCGCTGCGTCCTGACCAAACACCGTCAGCTTTAGGTCACGCTCAAGGTTACGCAGCAGTTCCTTGTCGGAACTGGTGACGTGCTTCGGCGGAATCCGTGCAATTTTCGCCACGATGTCTTCGACCTGTGGCACTTCAATGCGCTTCACGCGTTTTTCGACCGGTTGCAGACGCTGATAGGCGCCCGCCTCGTCGATCACGTCGATGGCCTTGTCCGGCATGTGCCGGTCATTGATGTAGCGCGATGCCAGTTCAGCAGCGGCGCGCAACGACTCATCGCTGTATTCGATGTTGTGGTGCTGCTCGAAACGCCCTTTCAGGCCGCGCAGGATACCAATGGTGTCTTCCACCGACGGCTCGACGACATCGACCTTCTGGAAGCGACGTGCCAAGGCACGATCCTTCTCGAAGATGCCGCGGAATTCCTGGAACGTGGTCGAACCGATGCAGCGAATGTCGCCAGACGACAGCAGCGGCTTGAGCAGATTCGAAGCGTCCATCACGCCACCGGACGCAGCGCCGGCACCAATGATGGTGTGGATTTCGTCGATGAACAGGATCGCCTGCGGACGTTTTTTCAGCTCATTGAGCAGCGCCTTGAAGCGTTTCTCGAAATCACCGCGATACTTGGTGCCCGCGAGCAGAGCACCGAGGTCGAGGGAGTAAACAACGCTGTTGGCCAGCAGATCCGGCACCTGGTTGTCGACAATGCGCTTGGCCAGACCTTCGGCGATCGCGGTCTTACCCACGCCTGCTTCACCGACCAGCAGCGGATTGTTTTTGCGCCGACGCGCGAGAATCTGCGCGACACGCTCGACTTCCGATTCGCGGCCGACCAGCGGGTCGATGCGACCCTGGCGCGCGAGTTCGTTGAGGTTGCTGGCATAAGCATCCAGAGGATTGCCTGAAGAAGAAGACTCACCGCCCTCGTCGTCCTGCATATCTTGTTCACCTTCAGAGTGATCGCCATGCCCCGGCACTTTGGAAATGCCGTGAGCGATGTAGTTGACGACATCGATGCGCGCCACGCTCTGCTGTTTCAGCAGGAACACGGCCTGACTCTCTTGCTCACTGAAGATGGCAACCAGCACGTTGGCGCCGGTTACTTCGCGCTTGCCCGAGCTCTGTACGTGGAAAACAGCACGTTGCAGTACACGCTGGAAGCCCAGGGTTGGCTGGGTTTCGCGATCTTCGTCATGAACGGGGATCAATGGCGTGGTGGAGTCGATGAACTCCTGCAGGTCATGCTTGAGTTTGTCGAGGTTTGCGCCGCAGGCACGCAAAACGGTAGCGGCAGCCTCATTGTCCAATAGGGCCAGCAAAAGGTGTTCGACGGTCATGAATTCATGACGTTTCGAACGAGCCTCCTTGAAGGCAAGATTGAGGGTGACTTCGAGCTCGCGGTTTAACATAGCTTCACCTCATACCCAAGTGGTCGGCGATTAACCGTCCTTCTCGATTTCACAGAGTAGCGGATGCTGGCTTTCCCTGGCGTACTGGTTGACCTGCATGGCCTTTGTCTCGGCGATGTCGCGGGTAAACACTCCACATACTGCCCGTCCTTCTGTGTGGACGGCCAGCATGACCTTGGTCGCCAGCTCGCGATTCAGGTTAAAAAACACCTCGAGCACTTCGACGACGAAATCCATCGGTGTGTAGTCATCATTAAACAAAACCACCTTGTACATCGGCGGCGCCTGTAACGCAGGCTTTGCTTCCTGAACAGCAACGCCTGCCGAATCGTCGTCGTGCTCCTGTGGAAGATCCTTTTGGAGAAGCGGGCGATCCTGATTGAATGTTAGTCGAATCTGGCTGATTGCATGCATGGAAAGAAAGGTTCGTCAGTTGTGCAAATACAGTGGTGGGGGCGGTTGTCCACGTTTTCAACTCCGACTGCCCGGTCACCTTGACTATCGGGAAAACGGTGTTACAACCAATAGAGCCCACAGTGGGTAAAAAAGATCCGCGGAGTCAATCCTTTTAACGGATTAGATTGCGGATGAATTGGATGATACTCCAGCGATGGAGTCTGTTGCAGAGGGATTTGAGCATGGCTGTCGGCAAGGTGAAATGGTTCAACAATGCCAAGGGATTCGGCTTTATCAATACCGACGCCCGTGAAGGCCGCGATGAGGATGGCAAAGAGATCGATTTTTTTGCTCATTACTCCGCCATAGAGATGGACGGATACAAAACCCTGAAAGCGGGTCAGGCAGTGAAATTCGAAATCATGCAAGGCCCTAAAGGCCTCCATGCAGTGAAGATCTGCTCGGCCGACGCGGTCAAGGAAGCGACCACGGCCGCCCCCGCAGCGCAAACGGTATCCAGCTGACGCCTCAGAACCTCCAGCCATAAAAAAACCGCCTGACTCAATTCATCGAGTCAGGCGGTTTTTTTGTGCCCGCGTTTTTACATATGCGAAATCAACGCATCCCCGAAGCCCGAAGACGAAACCAGCTTGGCCCCCTCCATCAGACGTTCGAAGTCATAAGTCACCGTCTTGGCCGAAATAGCGCCGTTGGTGCCCTTGATGATCAGATCCGCCGCTTCAGTCCAGCCCATGTGCCGCAGCATCATTTCTGCCGAGAGAATCAGCGAGCCCGGGTTGACCTGATCCTTGCCGGCGTACTTCGGTGCCGTACCGTGGGTCGCTTCGAACATCGCCACGGTGTCGGACAGGTTGGCGCCCGGCGCGATACCGATACCGCCCACTTCCGCCGCCAAAGCGTCGGAGAGGTAGTCGCCGTTGAGGTTGAGGGTCGCGATCACATCGTATTCGGCCGGGCGCAGCAGGATCTGCTGGAGCATGGCGTCGGCGATGGCATCTTTGACCACTACGTTCTTGCCGGTTTTCGGGTTTTTGAACTGCATCCACGGACCGCCATCGAGCAGGGTCGCGCCGAATTCTTCAGCGGCCACTTCGTAGGCCCACTCTTTGAAGGCACCTTCGGTGAACTTCATGATGTTGCCTTTGTGCACGATGGTCAGCGAATCGCGGTCGTTATCGACCACATATTGCAGAGCCTTGCGCGCCAGACGCTTGGTGCCTTCCAGCGAAACCGGCTTGACGCCGATGCCGCAGTTTTCGTCGAAACGGATCTTGGTGACGCCCATTTCTTCTTTAAGGAATTTGATGACTTTGGTGGCTTCCGGCGAACCGGCCTTCCACTCAATGCCGGCATAGATGTCTTCGGAGTTCTCACGGAAGATGGTCATGTCGACGTCGCCAGGCTTTTTCACCGGGCTTGGCACGCCTTCAAACCAGCGCACCGGGCGCAGGCAGACATACAGGTCGAGTTGCTGACGCAGGGCCACGTTCAGCGAGCGGATGCCGCCACCGACCGGCGTGGTCAGCGGGCCTTTGATGGAAACCACGTAATCCTTGACTGCATCGAGTGTTTCCTGAGGCAGCCAGGTGTCCTGATCGTAAACCTGAGTGGCTTTTTCCCCGGCGTAGACTTCCATCCAGGAAATCTTGCGCTTACCGCCGTATGCCTTTTGAACTGCAGCATCGACAACCTTGATCATCACCGGACTGATGTCGACACCAATGCCGTCACCTTCGATGAAGGGGATGATCGGGTTATCAGGAACATTGAGAGAATGGTCTGCATTGACGGAGATTTTGTCGCCGACGGCTGGAACCTGAATCTTCTTGTAACCCATGCTGAACTCCATTGTTTGGATTGAACATCTGGCTTGGTTCGAGCGTAACCCAGTTAAATCAACACGCAAACCCTCTGTTCGTGGCGCGGCCACATCTCGTTTCGTACAAGCCTGAAAGCAAAGGGAAAAGCGCCAAACTCAAGCATTCGCGACGACTCTACGCCCCACCCTGCCCTGCGACCTTTAGACCAATGGACGAGAATCGTTGCATATGAACCATCGGCAGATTGCCAGCTACCTATGTATAATGCCGCCCGCTGACCACAGGGTCACGACGGCTGGCCTCTCTAGCACGAGACTTTCCGCCTGATTGGTCGGGTTGTTACCGCAGTCCGACTGCTTGACGCTCTACTGATGCACCCAACATCACCGCGAAGAATCTCGACATTCGGTTCATGGATGACTTTGAACGAACGCGCTTACCCGGCGCCCCTCGAGTTTCTGCGCACGCTTTAGCAAAGAAGAGAGAGTTAATCCGAATATGCCCACCCGCTCGAAGATCATCTATACCTTCACCGACGAAGCTCCAGCCCTCGCCACCTATTCCCTGCTGCCGATCATCGAGGCTTACACCGCCTCGGCCGATATCGCCGTGGAAACCCGCGATATCTCTCTTGCAGCGCGCATTCTGGCCAGCTTCCCCGAGCAACTGGGCGACAAAGCCGTAGCCGACCACCTCGCCGAACTGGGCGACCTGGCCGTTACGCCTGAAGCCAACATCATCAAGCTGCCGAACATCAGCGCTTCGGTGCCACAGCTGCAAGCCGCGATCAAAGAGCTGCAAGCTCAGGGTTACAACCTGCCGGACTACCCGGAAACCGTAACCAGCGACGCCGACAAAGACGCCAAGGCGCGTTACGACAAGGTCAAGGGCAGCGCCGTGAACCCGGTCCTGCGCGAAGGTAACTCTGACCGTCGCGCACCGCTGTCGGTGAAGAACTATGCGCGCAAGCACCCGCACAAGATGGGCGCCTGGGCCAAAGACTCCAAGTCCCACGTCGCTCACATGAGCACCGGCGATTTCTACGGCAGCGAAAAAGCTGCCCTGATCGACGCCGCTGACGCCGTGAAGATCGAGCTGATCGCCAAGGACGGTACCGCTACCGTTCTGAAAGAAAAAACCACCGTTCAGGCCGGCGAGATCCTCGACTGCGCCGTGATGAGCAAAAACGCCCTGCGCGCGTTCATCGCTGCTGAAATCGAAAGCGCCAAGGCGCAAGGCGTGCTGCTCTCGGTGCACCTGAAAGCGACCATGATGAAGGTCTCCGACCCGATCATGTTCGGCCAGATCGTTGCCGAGTTCTATAAAGACGCGCTGACCAAGCACGCTGCCGTGCTGGCCGAGATCGGCTTCAACCTGAACAACGGCATCGGCGATCTGTACGCGCGCATCAAAGCCTTGCCGGCTGAGCAGCAAGCTCAGATCGAAGCAGACATGGCTGCGGTCTACGCTGCTCGCCCATCGCTGGCGATGGTCAACTCTGACAAAGGCATCACCAACCTGCACGTGCCGAGCGACGTGATCGTCGACGCCTCGATGCCAGCGATGATCCGTGACTCCGGCAAAATGTGGGGTACCGACGGTCAGCTGCACGACACCAAGGCGGTTATCCCGGATCGTTGCTACGCAACCATCTACCAGGCCGTGATCGAAGATTGCAAAGCCAATGGCGCTTTCGATCCGACCACCATGGGCAGCGTGCCAAACGTTGGTCTGATGGCGAAGAAAGCCGAAGAGTACGGCTCGCACGACAAGACCTTCCAGATCAAGGCTGACGGCGTGGTTCGCGTCACCGACAGCAAGGGCAACCTGCTGATGGAACAGGCTGTTGAAGCCGGCGATATCTTCCGCATGTGCCAGACCAAAGACGCGCCGATCCAGGACTGGGTCAAACTGGCCGTCAACCGTGCTCGCGCCAGCAGCACCCCGGCGATCTTCTGGCTCGACCCGATGCGCGCTCACGATGGCGTAGTGATCGAGAAAGTTCAGGCATACCTGAAGGATCACGACACTGCCGGTCTGGACATCCAGATCATGGCACCGGTCGACGCCATGAAGTACACCCTGCAGCGCACCCGCGAAGGCAAGGACACCATCTCGGTGACCGGCAACGTACTGCGCGACTACCTGACTGACCTGTTCCCGATCATGGAACTGGGCACCAGCGCCAAGATGCTGTCGATCGTGCCGCTGATGAACGGCGGTGGCCTGTTCGAAACCGGCGCCGGCGGTTCGGCTCCGAAGCACGTGCAGCAACTGGTTGAAGAGAACTTCCTGCGCTGGGATTCGCTGGGCGAGTTCCTCGCACTGGCAGCCTCCCTTGAGCATCTGGGCGTGAACTACAACAACCCGAAAGCGCTGGTGCTGTCGAAGACTCTGGATCAGGCCACTGGCCAGTTCCTCGACAACAACAAGTCGCCATCGCGCAAAGTCGGCAACATCGACAACCGCGGCAGCCACTTCTACCTGGCGATGTACTGGGCTCAGGCCCTGGCCACCCAGACTGAAGACGCGGCACTGCAAGCGCAGTTCGCGACGCTGGCAAAGACCCTGACCGAGAACGAAGCAACCATCGTTGCCGAGCTCAACGCCGTTCAGGGCAAGCCAGTCGACATCGGCGGTTACTACCACGCCAATGCCGAGCTGATCAGCAAGGCCATGCGCCCAAGCGCAACCCTCAACGCCGCGATTGCTGCGCTGGTTTAAGGTTGTAAAGGGAACATCACAAACCCCGGCCCCGTGCCGGGGTTTGTGTTTCCAGAGCTCACACAATTCCCCTGTGGGAGCGAGCCTGCTCGCGAAAGCGGTTTATCATTCAGCATCTTCATTGACTGACACACCGCTTTCGCGAGCAGGCTCGCTCCCACATTTTGATTGCGTTTCAACCTTGAGACTTGAGGAAGGTTTTATGGAATGGCTCCCCCACATCACCGTCGCCACCATCGTCGAGGACAACGGTCGCTTCCTGATGGTCGAGGAACACAAGGCCGGGCGTAACGTGCTCAACCAGCCCGCCGGCCATCTCGACCCGGACGAAACCCTGATCGAAGCCGCCGTGCGCGAAACCCTCGAAGAAACCGGCTGGGACGTCGAACCCACCGGCGTCATCGGCATTTACCTGTACACCGCACCAAGCAACGGCGTGACCTATCAGCGCGTGTGTTTCAGCGCCAAAGCCATCAAACACCACCCGGATTATCAACTCGACGACGGCATCGTCGGCGCCAAGTGGCTGACCCGTGACGAATTAATGACTCAACGCGACAACTGGCGCAGCGAGCTGATCATCCGTTGCATCGACGATTATCTGGCCGGTCATCACTTCAGCCTCGAACTGATCCGCCCTTCTCTTTAGCCTTGAGGCCGCGAGCCTGCTAGAATCGCGTCCTTTTTCAAGACACTCATTGAATCCCTATGCGTGATCCAGCCCCTTCTGACACATCCAAGAAGCGCGTCATTGTCGGCATGTCCGGCGGCGTGGACTCTTCCGTTTCCGCTCTCCTGCTGATCGAGCAGGGTTATGAAGTGGAAGGCCTGTTCATGAAGAACTGGGAAGAAGACGACGGAACGGAATACTGCACCGCCATGGACGATCTGGCGGATGCCCAGGCTGTCTGCGACAAGATCGGCATCAAGCTGCACACCGCCAACTTCGCCGCCGAGTACTGGGACAACGTGTTCGAGCACTTCCTCGCCGAATACAAGGCCGGTCGTACACCGAACCCGGACATCCTGTGTAACCGCGAGATCAAGTTCAAGGCGTTCCTTGATTACGCCATGATGCTCGGCGCCGACCTGATCGCCACCGGCCACTATGTGCGCCGCCGTGACATCGATGGTCGCACCGAACTGCTCAAGGGCCTCGATCCGAACAAGGATCAGAGCTACTTCCTGCACGCCGTTGGCGGCGAACAGATCGCCAAGACCCT
The DNA here is from genome assembly GCF_059429415.1 of Pseudomonas sp. CH61. NCBI lineage: Bacteria > Pseudomonadati > Pseudomonadota > Gammaproteobacteria > Pseudomonadales > Pseudomonadaceae > Pseudomonas > Pseudomonas sp. CH61. The sequence goes on from NZ_CM182098.1 coordinate 3,290,038, forward strand.
GTTCCCGGTCGGCGAACTGGAAAAGCCGGAAGTGCGCGCAATTGCCGAGAAATACGAGCTGGCCACCGCCAAGAAGAAGGATTCCACCGGGATCTGCTTCATCGGCGAGCGTCGCTTCAGCGATTTCCTCAAGCAATACCTGCCGGCGCAACCGGGCGAGATCAAGACCACCGAAGGCGAAGTCATCGGCCGCCACCACGGTTTGATGTACCACACCATCGGTCAGCGTCAGGGCCTCGGCATCGGCGGCCTGAAAGACGCCGGCGATGAGCCGTGGTACGTGCTGCGCAAGGATCTGGACACCAACGAGCTGATCGTCGGCCAGGGCAACAACCATCCGTGGCTGTTCTCCAGCGCCCTGCTCGCCTCGGAAATCTATTGGGTCAACCCGATCGACCTGAGCCAGCCGCTGCGCCTGACCGCGAAAGTGCGTTATCGCCAGAGCGATCAAGCCTGCACCCTGGAAAAAACCGCCAGCGGCTATCGCGCGGTGTTCGACGAACCGCAACGCGCGGTCACGCCGGGACAGTCCGTGGTGTTCTATGACGGTGAAATCTGCCTCGGTGGCGGCGTGATTGAAGTCGCCGAGCCGTGGAGCGGCCAGGCATGAGCCCGACTCAGGAACAACTGACGGCGCTCGGCGGCGTGTTTCTCGCCGCTGTGCTGGTCGACCGGATCGCCAAGACCGGGCAGACCAGCGAGGCCGGCCTGAGCTGCATGCTCGGCAGTCTGCTGGTGCGCGACCCGAAAGACACGCTGGACGTGTACGGCGGCGACGACATCAATTTGCGCGAAGGTTACCGTGCACTGATCGGCGCCCTCGAGCGCGACCCGAGCACTTTGCAGCGCGAGCCGTTGCGTTATGCCCTGTCGATGCTGGGTCTGGAGCGTCAACTGGCCAAGCGCAACGATATGCTCGACACCATCGGCAAGCGTTTGCCGCAGATCCAGTCGCAGGTCGAACATTTCGGCCCGGCTCACGAAAACGTGGTGGCTGCCTGCGGTGCGCTGTATCAGGACACCCTGAGTACCCTGCGCCAACGCATTCAGGTGCATGGCGACATGCGCAATCTGCAGCAGCCGAGCAACGCCTCGAAGATCCGCGCCCTGCTCCTCGCCGGTATCCGTTCGGCACGCCTTTGGCGGCAGCTCGGCGGCCATCGCTGGCAGCTGGTGATCAGCCGGCGCAAGCTGCTCAAAGAGCTGTATCCGTTGATGCGCAGCGAGTAAAACGCCGCGCAATAAAAGCTTTGTAGTCTGTAACGCGTAATACGCCGGTCAGTTGGCAACGGACCGGCGGATTTTTTCATGTATGATACGCGCCCCATTTCGTTGCCCGACTGTCCGAGAACACCCCATGCAGCTTTCTTCGCTCACTGCGGTTTCCCCTGTTGACGGCCGCTACGCCGGCAAAACCCAGGCCCTGCGCCCGATTTTCAGCGAGTACGGCTTGATCCGTGCCCGCGTTCTGGTTGAAGTACGCTGGCTCCAGCGCCTGGCCGCCCACGCTGGTATCCCTGAAGTGCCAGCCTTCTCCGCCGAGGCCAACGCCGTTCTCAATGAACTGGCTGAAAACTTCTCGCTGGAGCACGCCGAGCGCGTCAAAGAGATCGAGCGCACCACCAACCACGACGTCAAAGCGATTGAATATCTGCTCAAAGAGCAGGCGGCCAAGCTGCCGGAGCTGGCCAAGGTCAGCGAGTTCATTCACTTTGCCTGCACCAGCGAAGACATCAACAACCTGTCCCACGCCCTGATGCTGCGCGAAGGCCGTGACGACGTGATGCTGCCGCTGATGCGCCAGACTGCCAACGCCATCCGCGAACTGGCCATCCGTTTCGCTGACGTGCCGATGCTCTCGCGCACCCACGGTCAACCCGCTTCGCCGACCACTCTCGGCAAAGAGCTGGCGAACGTGGTTTACCGTCTCGAGCGTCAGATCGCTCAAGTCGCTGCCGTGCCACTGCTGGGCAAGATCAACGGCGCTGTCGGCAACTACAACGCGCACCTGTCGGCCTACCCGCAGATCGACTGGGAAGCCAACGCCCGCGCCTTCATCGAAGACGAGCTGGGCCTGGGCTTCAACCCGTACACCACGCAGATCGAACCGCACGACTACATCGCCGAGCTGTTCGACGCGATCGCGCGCTTCAACACCATCCTGATCGACTTCGACCGCGACATCTGGGGCTACATCTCCCTGGGTTATTTCAAGCAGCGCACCATCGCTGGCGAAATCGGTTCGTCGACCATGCCGCACAAGGTCAACCCGATCGACTTCGAAAACTCCGAAGGCAACCTGGGCATCGCCAACGCATTGTTCCAGCACCTGGCGAGCAAACTGCCGATCTCCCGCTGGCAGCGCGACCTGACCGACTCCACCGTACTGCGCAATCTCGGTGTCGGCTTCGCCCACAGCGTGATCGCCTACGAAGCCAGCCTCAAAGGCATCAGCAAACTGGAGCTCAACGAGCAGAAGATTGCCGCTGACCTCGACGCTTGCTGGGAAGTGCTGGCTGAGCCGATCCAGACCGTGATGCGCCGCTACAACATCGAAAACCCGTACGAGAAGCTGAAAGAACTGACCCGCGGCAAGGGCATCAGCCCTGAAGCGTTGCAGACTTTCATCGACGGCCTGGACATGCCTGCCGAAGCGAAAGCCGAGCTCAAGCAATTGACCCCGGCCAACTACATCGGTAACGCTGTAGCGCAAGCCAAACGCATCTGATCGACCGCTTGATCCGTTTGAGACGCCCGGCCGCGCCGGGCGTTTTTATTCCCGTCTGAAAAGTGCTTTTTTTCAATAGGTTACATATGAATCCCGATATTCCTCTTCAACTTCTGGGCGGCATCACGGCACGCGAATTCCTGCGCGACTACTGGCAGAAAAAGCCATTGCTGATCCGTCAGGCGATTCCTGACTTCGAAAGCCCGATCGACGCCGACGAACTGGCCGGCCTGGCCCTGGAAGAAGAAGTCGAATCGCGCCTGGTGATCGAGCACGGCGAGCGTCCATGGGAACTGCGTCGCGGCCCGTTCGCTGAAGACGAATTCAGCAAATTGCCGGAAAAAGAGTGGACCCTGCTGGTTCAGGCCGTCGACCAGTTCGTCCCGGAAGTCAGCGAGCTGCTGGAAAACTTCCGCTTCCTGCCGAGCTGGCGCGTTGACGACGTGATGATCAGCTTCGCCGCCCCGGGTGGCAGCGTTGGTCCGCACTTCGACAACTACGACGTGTTCCTGCTGCAAGGCCACGGTAAGCGCAACTGGAAAATCGGCCAGATGTGCGATTCCGAGAGCCCGCTGCTGCAACACGCGGACCTGCGCATCCTCGCCGAATTCCACGAGACCGAAGAGTGGGTACTGGAACCGGGCGACATGCTCTACCTGCCGCCACGCCTGGCGCACTGCGGTGTCGCGGTCGACAACTGCATGACCTACTCGGTCGGCTTCCGCGCACCGAGCGCCTCTGAAGTGCTGACCCACTTCACCGACTTCCTCAGCCAGTTCCTGACTGACGAAGAGCGCTACACCGATGCCGACGCACAGCCGGCCAGCGATCCACACCAGATTCAACACGATGCACTGGATCGCCTGAAAGCCCTGCTCGCCGAACACATGAGCGACGAGCGCCTGCTGTTGACCTGGTTCGGCCAGTACATGACCGAGCCGCGTTATCCAGAACTGGTGGCTGGCCCGGAAGAAATCGAAGAAGAAGATTTCCTCGCTGCCCTGCAGGATGGCGCGATTCTGATCCGCAACCCGAGCGCGCGCCTGGCCTGGTCGGAAGTCGATGACGACCTGCTGCTGTTCGCCAGCGGCCAGAGCCGTTACCTGCCGGGCAAACTGCGCGAACTGCTGAAGCTGATCTGCGCTGCTGACGCCCTGCACACCGACAACCTCGGTGAGTGGCTGAACGACGAAGACGCTTGCAGCCTGCTGTGCCAACTGGTCAAGCAAGGGAGCCTGGGGTTCGCCGATGAATAAGATTCGCGTACGTGTCGCAGACTGGCAGAAGGACATCGCCGAGATCCGGCGCATTCGTGAAACGGTGTTCATCGCCGAACAATCGGTGCCACCTGAGCTGGAATGGGACGCGGATGACGCGACCGCCGTGCATTTTCTGGCGTTTGAAGGCGACTTTCCGATTGGTACTGCGCGGCTGTTGCCTGATGGGCACATCGGCCGGGTTTCGGTGCTGAAAGACTGGCGCGGGATGAAGGTCGGTGATGCGCTGATGCAAGCGGTCATTGCTGAAGCTGAAGAACGTGGGTTGAAGCAGCAAATGCTCAGCGCACAGGTGCAGGCCACGGCGTTCTATGAGCGTTTGGGCTTCAGCCTGGTCAGCGAGGAATTCCTCGAAGCCGGGATTCCGCATGTCGACATGGTTCGGCATTCGGCTTAAGACCGCGGCGCGGCCTTCGCGAGCAGGCTCGCTCCCACAGGGGATCTCTATTTGGCGCAAAATTGGTGTCCACTAGAGATTTAATGTGGGAGCGAGCCTGCTCGCGAAGAGGCCAGCAAGCACACCACAAAACGCCCCGACATCCGCCGATGCCGGGGCGTTTTGCTGTCTACGACTCAACTTGCCCCACCCCGGGCCGACAAACTGGCAATATCAAGCCTTTCGAAAGCGGAGATAACGGACATGTCCCTACGCACCCTGCTCACCACCCTGCTGCTCGGTTGCAGTTTTTCGGTGATGGCAGCCACAGAAATCGTGCCTCTCAATTACCGCACCAGCGCCGACATGCTGCCGATGGCGCAAGACTTCCTCGGCAAGGACGGTCAGGTCAGCGCCTATGGCAACCAGTTGATCATCAAGGCCGAGCCGGACAAGATTCAGGAACTCAAAGCCCTGATCACGCAATTGGACACCGCACCCAAGCGCCTGCTGATCACCGTCGACACTAACGAAAACAATGGCCGTGGCGACGAAGGTTATTCGGTCAACGGCGCGCAGCCAAACCAGACCCGCATCATCAGCCGCAGCACCGCCAGCCGTGAAGGCGGCGTCCAGCAAGTGCAAGCCACCGATGGCATGCCGGCGCTGATTCAGGTCGGTCAAAGTGTGCCGATCACCAGCAGCCAGACCAACTCCTATGGCGATTACAGCAGCCAGACCCAATACCGCAACGTCACCCAGGGTTTCTACGTTACCGCCAGCGTCACCGGCGACATCGTTCACCTGGCGATCAGTACCAACCGTGACCGCATGAGCCAGGAACGTCCCGATGTAGTGAACGTGCAAAGCACCGACACAACTGTCAGCGGGCGCCTCGGCGAGTGGATCACCCTTGCCGGCGTCAATCGCCAGACTCAGGCCGACAAACAGGGCCTGACCCGCAGCTACTCGACTCAAGGCCGGGATGACATGACCTTGCGGGTCAAAGTCGACGCCTTGGACTAAAGCACCAAAAACTGACTGATTAGTCGTATTAGACGAAAGATGTAGTGCTTGAAAAAAAGCACTACAAAACGTTTGACGGGGTAAAAAAGCGAAGGCATGATGGCCTCGCTCCCGCTAATCAGAGGCCCTGGCAAGGGCCTTCGAAGCGATGTTCGCACCTACCCCGCGAACCGCTTCGTGTCTGTACCGCCCACAAGGTGTGTTTGACGAGGTTGCCGACTGGAACGAAGTTGTCCCGAGGGACGGAAGCGTATTTAGGTAACCCGGCATCACACTGTAGACCGTATAAAGGCCCACGACGCCCGAATGCGCCCGCAGTCCGCCACTACCTGCTCACTTCCCCTCGAGCCCATCGTTCATCCCGTCGCCTACCCCGCCGAATCCGCCTTGACCACCTAAGCTTCTGGTCAGCGAGCGCAGGAATTTTCCACCGCAGAACAACTTTTCATAAAGACGCGACGAGGTTTATCTCCATGGCACTGACACGCGAACAGCAAATTGCAGCCCTCGAAAAAGACTGGGCTGAAAACCCGCGCTGGAAAGGCGTGACACGCACTTACTCCGCTGCTGACGTCGTCCGTCTGCGTGGCTCGGTTCAACCTGAGCACACCTTTGCAAAAATGGGCGCCGACAAGCTGTGGAACCTGGTCACCCAGGGTGCCAAGCCGTCCTTCCGTCCTGAGAAAGATTTCGTCAACTGCATGGGCGCCCTGACCGGCGGCCAGGCTGTTCAGCAGGTTAAAGCCGGTATCCAGGCGATCTACCTGTCGGGCTGGCAAGTGGCTGCGGACAACAACTCCGCAGAATCCATGTACCCGGACCAGTCGCTGTACCCGGTGGATTCGGTTCCAACCGTGGTCAAGCGCATCAACAACTCGTTCCGTCGTGCTGACCAGATCCAGTGGAAAGCCGGCAAGAACCCGGGCGACGATGGCTACATCGACTACTTCGCGCCGATCGTGGCTGACGCTGAAGCCGGTTTCGGCGGCGTACTGAACGCCTACGAGCTGATGAAGAGCATGATCGAAGCAGGCGCCGCCGGCGTTCACTTCGAAGACCAACTGGCTTCCGTGAAAAAATGCGGTCACATGGGCGGCAAAGTACTGGTTCCAACTCAGGAAGCCGTACAGAAGCTGACCGCTGCGCGTCTGGCGGCTGACGTTGCCGGTACTCCGACCATCATCCTGGCCCGTACCGACGCCAACGCTGCTGACCTGCTGACCTCCGATTGCGACCCGTACGATCAGCCGTTCGTGACTGGCGAGCGCACTCAGGAAGGTTTCTACAAGGTTCGCGCTGGCCTCGATCAAGCGATCGCCCGTGGTCTGGCTTACGCGCCATACGCCGACCTGATCTGGTGCGAAACCGCCAAACCGGATCTGGACGAGGCTCGTCGTTTCGCTGAAGCGATCAAAAAGGAATACCCGGACCAACTGCTGTCGTACAACTGCTCGCCTTCCTTCAACTGGAAGAAAAACCTCGACGACGCGACCATCGCCAAGTTCCAGCGCGAACTGTCCGCCATGGGTTACAAGCACCAGTTCATCACCCTGGCCGGCATTCACAACATGTGGCACAGCATGTTCAACCTGGCGCACGACTACGCCCGCAACGACATGACTGCCTACGTGAAGCTGCAAGAGCAGGAATTCGCCGACGCTGCCAAGGGTTACACCTTCGTGGCTCACCAGCAGGAAGTGGGCACCGGCTACTTCGACGACATGACCACCGTGATTCAAGGTGGCTCGTCTTCGGTAACCGCACTGACCGGTTCGACTGAAGAAGAACAGTTCCACTGATTCGGCTTCGCTGAGCAAACGGCCTCTGCGGATCGTACAGAAAGCTAACCGCAGAGCCGAAAAACTGACGCCCCGACTGGTTCGGGGCGTTTTTTTTGCCCCGATTCAATGAACACCACAAATCCCTGTAGGAGTGAGCCTGCTCGCGATAGCGGTGGGTCAGTTTGCGCAGCGGTGACTGAACCACCGCTATCGCGAGCAGGCTCACTCCTACAGGGATCGGCGTCGTTCGGAGAAAACATTGATCCAGCGCGGTACATCCGTCAGAAAAATCCGCTAAAACGGGCGCCGTCGCTACTTGCAGTAACGTGCAAGTAAGACAACTTCCCAACTGACATCCCGTTAAACAGTTACAAAACCACTCCAAACGATATCAATTATCATTTAGCCACAACTATGTTCGTTACATTCCCTACAAAACATTATTTGCATAAACCCGCCTAATGCCCGCAACGCATGGGCTGCAGGGCATTGGAGATGCGCTATGTCCTTATTCCAATAAATAATTTCGCTATAGGAATTTTACTTGCAGGGTGTTTAGCCATAAAATCAGCGCGATTGATTGCTGCGACATATCGTCACTGCCTATTTCTTTATCAAGCTCAGAGACCTTTGCTCTCTGTTAAGGATTACCAGCATGCCCGAAGCGACAGGACTCATGGCCCACAACTGGGGCTTTGCCATTTTCCTTCTGGGTGTCGTCGGCCTGTGTGCCTTCATGCTTGGCGTCTCCAGCCTCCTTGGGTCAAAAGCCTGGGGCCGCAGCAAAAACGAACCGTTCGAGTCCGGCATGCTACCTACCGGTGGCGCCCGCTTGCGGCTCTCAGCCAAATTCTATCTGGTCGCGATGCTCTTCGTGATCTTCGATATCGAAGCCCTCTTTCTCTTTGCATGGTCTGTGTCCGTCCGCGAAAGCGGCTGGACCGGATTCGTCGAAGCTCTCGTTTTCATAGCAATTCTGTTGGCAGGTCTTGTCTACCTGTTCCGAGTGGGCGCCCTTGACTGGGCTCCGGAAGCTCGTCGCAAGCGGCAGGCGAAGCTGAAACAATGAGGCTTTGGCAATGCAATACAATCTCACCAGGATCGACCCCGATGCTCCTAACGAGCAATATCCGATTGGCGAACGGGAAACCGTTTCCGATCCGTTAGAAGATCAAGTCCACAAAAACATTTTCATGGGCAAGCTGGAAGACGTGCTGAGTGGCGCGGTCAACTGGGGACGTAAGAACTCCCTGTGGCCGTACAACTTCGGCTTGTCGTGCTGCTACGTGGAAATGACCACCGCCTTCACGGCGCCCCACGACATCGCGCGCTTCGGCGCCGAAGTGATCCGGGCATCGCCGCGTCAGGCCGACTTCATGGTTATCGCCGGCACCTGCTTCATCAAGATGGCGCCGATCATCCAGCGTCTCTACGAGCAGATGCTCGAGCCTAAGTGGGTTATCTCCATGGGTTCGTGCGCTAACTCCGGTGGCATGTACGACATCTACTCTGTGGTTCAAGGGGTGGACAAGTTCCTGCCCGTGGACGTCTACGTACCTGGCTGCCCTCCTCGTCCGGAAGCATTTCTGCAAGGCTTGATGCTATTGCAGGAATCAATCGGCAAGGAGCGTCGTCCGCTTTCCTGGGTCGTTGGTGATCAAGGCGTTTATCGCGCCGACATGCCTTCGCAGAAGGAACAGCGCCGCGAACAGCGAATCGCAGTCACCAACCTGCGCAGCCCTGACGAAGTCTGATCCAGATCTGTTCTGACAAAGAAACGAGAAGCTGGCTTCATTCTTTACGTTGACCGAAAGCGAAAAAATAACCATGACTACAGGCAGTGCTCTGTACATCCCGCCTTATAAGGCAGACGACCAGGATGTGGTCGTTGAATTGAACAACCGTTTTGGCCCGGAGGCGTTCACCGCCCAGCCGACCCGCACCGGCATGCCGGTGCTGTGGGTGGCGCGTGCCAAACTCGTCGAAGTCCTGACTTTCCTGCGCAACCTGCCCAAGCCGTACGTCATGCTCTATGACCTGCACGGCGTGGACGAGCGTCTGCGCACCAAGCGTCAAGGCCTGCCGAGCGACGCTGAGTTCACCGTGTTCTATCACCTCATGTCGCTGGAACGTAATAGTGACGTGATGATCAAGGTCGCCTTGTCCGAGAGCGACCTCAGCTTGCCGACCGTCACCAGCATCTGGCCGAACGCCAACTGGTACGAGCGTGAAGTCTGGGACATGTTCGGTATCGACTTCAAAGGTCACCCGCACCTGTCGCGCATCATGATGCCGCCGACCTGGGAAGGTCACCCGCTGCGCAAGGACTTCCCGGCGCGCGCCACCGAATTCGATCCGTACAGCCTCAACCTCGCCAAGCAACAGCTTGAGGAAGAAGCCGCGCGCTTCCGTCCGGAAGACTGGGGCATGAAGCGTTCCGGCCCGAACGAGGACTACATGTTCCTCAACCTCGGCCCGAACCACCCTTCGGCGCACGGTGCGTTCCGCATCATTCTGCAACTGGACGGTGAAGAGATCGTCGACTGCGTGCCGGACATCGGTTACCACCACCGTGGTGCCGAGAAGATGGCCGAGCGTCAGTCGTGGCACAGCTTCATCCCGTACACCGATCGTATTGACTACCTCGGCGGCGTGATGAACAACCTGCCGTACGTGCTCTCGGTCGAGAAGCTGGCCGGCATCAAGGTGCCTGAGAAGGTCGACGTCATCCGCATCATGATGGCCGAGTTCTTCCGGATCACCAGCCACCTGCTGTTCCTCGGGACTTACATCCAGGACGTCGGCGCCATGACTCCGGTGTTCTTCACCTTCACCGACCGCCAGAAGGCGTACACGGTGATTGAAGCCATCACCGGTTTCCGTCTGCACCCGGCCTGGTACCGCATCGGCGGTGTTGCCCACGACCTGCCGCGCGGCTGGGAAAAACTGGTGAAAGACTTCGTTGAATGGCTGCCAAAACGCCTTGACGAATACACCAAGGCTGCCCTGCAGAACAGCATCCTCAAGGGCCGTACCATCGGCGTCGCCCAGTACAACACCAAAGAAGCCCTGGAATGGGGTGTCACCGGTGCTGGCCTGCGTTCGACCGGTTGCGATTTCGACCTGCGTAAAGCACGTCCGTACTCGGGCTACGAGAACTTCGAGTTCGAAGTGCCGCTGGCCGCCAATGGCGATGCCTACGACCGCTGCATGGTTCGCGTTGAAGAAATGCGCCAGAGCATCAAGATCATCGACCAGTGCATGCGCAACATGCCGGAAGGCCCGTACAAGGCGGATCACCCGCTGACCACGCCGCCGCCGAAAGAACGCACGCTGCAGCACATCGAAACCTTGATCACGCACTTCCTGCAAGTTTCGTGGGGCCCGGTGATGCCGGCCAACGAATCCTTCCAGATGATCGAAGCGACCAAGGGCATCAACAGTTATTACCTGACGAGCGACGGCGGCACCATGAGCTACCGTACCCGGATCCGCACTCCAAGCTTCCCGCATCTGCAACAGATCCCTTCGGTGATCAAAGGCAGCATGGTCGCGGACATGATTGCGTACCTGGGTAGTATCGATTTCGTTATGGCCGACGTGGACCGCTAAGCATGAACAGCACGCTTATCCAGACAGACCGTTTCACCCTCAGTGAAACCGAGCGCTCGGCCATCGAGCACGAGCTGCATCACTACGAAGACCCGCGCGCGGCGTCGATCGAAGCCCTGAAGATCGTTCAGAAAGAACGCGGCTGGGTGCCGGATGGCGCCCTGTACGCAATCGGCGAGATCCTCGGCATCCCGGCCAGCGACGTTGAAGGTGTGGCGACGTTCTACAGCCAGATTTTCCGTCAGCCGGTTGGCCGTCACATCATTCGCGTCTGCGACAGCATGGTCTGCTACATCGGCGGCCACGAGTCGGTGGTCAGCGAAATCCAGAACAATCTGGGCATCGGCCTGGGTCAGACCACCACCGACGGTCGTTTCACCCTGCTGCCTGTCTGCTGCCTCGGCAACTGCGACAAGGCACCGGCGCTGATGATCGACGACGACACCTTTGGTGATGTGCAGCCTGCTGGCGTCGCCAAACTGCTCGAGGGCTACGTATGACCCTGACATCTTTCGGTCCTGCCAACCGCATTCAGCGTTCGGCCGAGACTCACCCGCTGACCTGGCGTCTGCGCGATGACGGCGAAGCCGTGTGGCTCGACGAGTACCAGGCCAAGAACGGTTACGCGGCTGCACGCAAAGCCTTCGCCGACATGGATCAGGACGCTATCGTCCAGACCGTGAAAGACGCAGGCTTGAAAGGTCGCGGCGGTGCAGGCTTCCCCACTGGCGTGAAGTGGGGCCTGATGCCCAAAGACGAATCCATCAACATCCGCTACCTGCTGTGCAACGCGGATGAAATGGAGCCGAACACCTGGAAAGACCGCATGCTGATGGAGCAACTGCCCCATCTGCTGATCGAAGGCATGCTGATCAGTGCTCGCGCGCTGAAAACCTACCGTGGCTACATCTTCCTGCGTGGCGAATACACCACCGCCGCCAAGCACCTCAATCGTGCCGTGGAAGAAGCCAAGGCTGCGGGCCTGCTGGGCAAGAACATTCTGGGCAGCGGCTTCGATTTCGAGCTGTTCGTCCACACCGGCGCCGGGCGTTACATCTGCGGTGAAGAAACTGCACTGATCAACTCCCTCGAAGGCCGCCGCGCCAACCCGCGCTCCAAGCCGCCCTTCCCTGCCGCCGTCGGCGTGTGGGGCAAGCCGACTTGCGTGAACAACGTGGAAACCCTGTGCAACGTGCCGGCGATCATTGCCGACGGCGTTGACTGGTACAAATCGTTGGCCCGCGAAGGCAGCGAAGACATGGGCACCAAGCTCATGGGCTTCTCCGGCAAAGTCAAAAACCCGGGCCTGTGGGAGCTGCCATTCGGCGTCACCGGTCGCGAGTTGTTCGAAGACTACGCCGGCGGCATGCGCGACGGCTTCAAGCTCAAGGCCTGGCAGCCAGGTGGCGCCGGTACCGGTTTCCTTCTGCCAGAACACCTCGACGCACAAATGTATGCCGGCGGCATCGCCAAAGTGGGCACCCGTATGGGTACCGGCCTGGCCATGGCGGTGGATGACAGCGTCAACATGGTCTCCTTGCTGCGCAACATGGAGCAGTTCTTCGCTCGCGAGTCGTGCGGTTTCTGCACCCCGTGCCGCGATGGTTTGCCATGGAGCGTCAAGCTCTTGATGGCCATCGAACAAGGTCGCGGTCAGCCAGGCGACATCGAGACCCTGCTGGGTCTGGTCAACTTCCTCGGCCCGGGCAAGACCTTCTGTGCTCACGCACCGGGTGCCGTGGAACCGTTGGGCAGCGCGATCAAATACTTCCGTCCAGAGTTCGAAGCCGGTATCGCGCCAGTCAGCGCCGCCGTCCCGCCTCTGGCAAGGCCGATCGTAATCGGCGCGTAAACGCTTAAAAAGGCGAAGGGTCCGTGCCCTTCGCCTTTCGTCCGATGACGCCTTTCGGGGCTGACTGGATTCGGACGGATAACAAGATTCCATTAGCCACGCCCGCTGACACCGGGCCAACGAAGACCTTTGAACCATGGCCACTATCCACGTAGACGGCAAAGCGCTCGAAGTCGACGGGGCAGACAACCTGTTACAGGCATGTCTGTCGCTGGGCCTCGACATTCCATATTTCTGCTGGCACCCCGCGCTCGGTAGCGTCGGGGCTTGCCGCCAGTGCGCGGTCAAGCAGTACACCGACGAGAACGACACCCGTGGTCGCATCGTCATGTCCTGCATGACCCCTGCCACTGACAACACCTGGATCTCCATCGAAGATGAAGAATCCAAGGCGTTCCGCGCCAGTGTTGTCGAATGGCTGATGACCAACCACCCGCACGACTGCCCTGTGTGCGAAGAAGGCGGTCATTGCCACCTGCAAGACATGACCGTGATGACCGGCCACAACGAGCGCCGTTATCGCTTCACCAAACGCACGCACCAGAATCAGCAACTGGGCCCGTTCATTTCCCACGAAATGAACCGCTGCATCGCTTGCTACCGCTGCGTGCGTTTCTATAAGGATTACGCTGGCGGCACCGACCTCGGTGTATTCGGCGCCCACGACAACGTGTACTTCGGTCGCGTTGAAGACGGCACCCTCGAAAGCGAGTTCTCCGGCAACCTCACCGAGGTCTGCCCGACCGGTGTGTTCACCGACAAGACTCACTCCGAGCGCTACAACCGCAAGTGGGACATGCAGTTCGCGCCGAGCATCTGCCATGGCTGCTCGAGCGGTTGCAACATCTCCCCGGGCGAGCGTTACGGTGAACTGCGTCGCATCGAAAACCGTTTCAACGGTTCGGTGAACCAGTACTTCCTGTGCGACCGTGGCCGTTTCGGTTATGGCTACGTCAACCGCACCGACCGTCCACGTCAGCCGCTGCTGGCCGACGGCACCAAGCTCGGTCTCGACGCTGCACTGGATAAAGCTGCTGATCTGCTGCGCGGTCGCAACATCGTCGGTATCGGTTCACCGCGTGCCAGCCTTGAAAGCAACTACGCGTTGCGCGAACTGGTTGGCGCCGAGCACTTCTACTCGGGTATCGAAGCCTCCGAACTGGAGCGCATCCGTCTGGTCCTGCAAGTGCTGAAAGACAGCCCGCTGCCAGTGCCGAACATGCGCGACATCGAAGACCACGACGCCATTTTCGTGCTCGGTGAAGACCTGACCCAGACCGCCGCCCGTGTGGCGCTGTCGCTGCGTCAGTCGGTCAAGGGCAAAGCCGAAGACATGGCCGAAGCCATGCGCGTTCAGCCTTGGCTCGACGCCGCCGTGAAGAACATCGGTCAGCACGCGCTGAACCCGCTGTTCATCGCCAGCCTGGCGGAAACCAAGCTCGACGACATCGCTGAAGAATGCGTACACGCCGCTCCAGACGATCTGGCGCGCATCGGTTTCGCCGTTGCTCACGCTCTGGACGCCAGCGCCCCGGCCGTTGAAGGTCTGGACGCCGAAGCACTGCAACTGGCTCAGCGTATTGCTGATGCCCTGCTCGCCGCCAAACGTCCGCTGATCATCGCCGGTACTTCGCTGGGCTCCAAAGCCCTGATCGAAGCTGCCGCGAACATCGCCAAGGCGCTGAAGCTGCGCGAGAAGAACGGTTCGATCAGCCTGATCGTGCCGGAAGCCAACAGCCTCGGTCTGGCCATGCTCGGTGGCGAATCGGTCGACGCGGCGCTGCAAGCCGTCATCGACGGTAAGGCTGACGCGATCGTTGTGCTGGAAAACGATTTGTACACCCGCACCGCCAAAGAAAAAGTCGATGCTGCACTGAACGCCGCGCAAGTGGTGATCGTTGCTGACCATCAGAAGACGGCTACCAGCGACCGCGCGCACCTGGTTCTGCCAGCGGCAAGCTTCGCCGAAGGCGACGGTACGCTGGTCAGCCAGGAAGGCCGCGCCCAGCGCTTCTTCCAGGTTTTCGATCCGCAATACATGGATGCGAGCATCCTGGTTCACGAAGGCTGGCGCTGGCTGCACGCCCTGCGCGCGACCCTGCTGAACCAGCCAATCGACTGGACGCAACTCGACCACGTCACCGCTGCCGTTGCTTCGAGCACCGAGCAACTGGCGCGTATCGTCGACGCTGCACCATCGGCGGCGTTCCGCATCAAGGGTCTGAAACTGGCGCGTGAGCCGCTGCGTTACTCCGGTCGCACCGCAATGCGCGCCGACATCAGCGTTCACGAACCGCGCACCCCGCAAGACAAAGACACCGCGTTCGCCTTCTCCATGGAAGGTTACTCGGGCTCTGCCGAACCGCGTCAGCAGGTACCATTTGCATGGTCGCCGGGCTGGAACTCGCCACAAGCGTGGAACAAGTTCCAGGACGAAGTCGGCGGTCACATCCGCGCTGGCGACCCGGGCACCCGCCTGATCGAAAGCACCGGCGATTCGCTGAATTGGTTCGCTGCCGCACCGCGTGCATTCAATCCGGCGCCGGGCACCTGGCAAGCCGTGCCGTTCTTCCACCTGTTCGGCAGCGAAGAGAACTCTTCGAAAGCCGCACCGGTTCAAGAGCGTATTCCGGCTCCATACGTGGCTCTGGCCAAGTCCGAAGCGGATCGTCTGGGCGTCAACGACGGTGCCCTGCTGAGCCTGAACGTGGCCGGTCAGACCCTGCGTCTGCCACTGCGCATCAATGAAGAACTGGGCGCCGGTCTGGTGGCATTGCCTGCGGGCATCGCCGGCATTCCACCGGCATTCGCCGGCGTATCCGTCGACGGTCTGCAGGAGGCAGCGCAATGACCTGGTTCACCCCTGAAGTGATCGATGTGATCCTCTCGGTCGTCAAAGCCATCGTGATTCTGCTGGCCGTTGTGGTGGCAGGCGCGTTGCTCAGCTTTGTCGAACGTCGCCTGCTGGGCTGGTGGCAGGACCGTTACGGTCCGAACCGCGTTGGCCCGTTCGGCATGTTCCAGATCGCCGCCGACATGCTGAAGATGTTCTTCAAGGAAGACTGGACCCCGCCGTTTGCCGATAAAGTGATTTTCACTTTGGCGCCGGTGGTGGCGATGTCCGCACTGCTGATCGCGTTTGCGATCATCCCGATCACCCCGACCTGGGGCGTCGCGGATCTGAACATCGGCCTGCTGTTCTTCTTCGCCATGGCCGGTCTGTCGGTCTACGCGGTGTTGTTCGCCGGCTGGTCGAGTAACAACAAGTTCGCCCTGCTCGGCAGCTTGCGTGCGTCGGCGCAGACCGTGTCCTACGAAGTGTTCATGGGCCTGGCCCTGATGGGCATCGTGGTCCAGGTCGGCTCGTTCAACATGCGCGACATCGTCGAGTACCAGGCGCAGAACCTGTGGTTCATCATTCCGCAGTTCTTCGGCTTCTGTACCTTCTTCATCGCTGGCGTCGCCGTGACTCACCGTCACCCGTTCGACCAGCCGGAAGCGGAACAGGAACTGGCCGACGGTTACCACATTGAATACGCCGGTATGAAATGGGGCATGTTCTTCGTCGGTGAATACATCGGCATCATCCTGATCTCGGCGCTGCTGGTCACCCTGTTCTTCGGTGGCTGGCACGGTCCGTTCGGCATCTTGCCGCAACTGGCGTTCGTCTGGTTCGCACTGAAGACCGCGTTCTTCATCATGCTGTTCATCCTGCTGCGCGCTTCCATCCCGCGTCCGCGTTATGACCAGGTGATGGATTTCAGCTGGAAATTCTGCCTGCCACTGACCCTGATCAATTTGCTGGTGACCGCTGCGGTCGTGTTGTGGAACACGCCTGCAGTCGCGGTTCAGTGAGGATTTGACCCATGTTCAAATATATTGGCGACATCGTTAAGGGTACCGGTACCCAGTTGCGCAGCCTGGTCATGGTCTTCGGCCATGGCTTTCGCAAGCGCGACACCCTGCAATACCCGGAAGAAGCGGTCTACCTGCCACCACGCTACCGTGGTCGCATCGTCCTGACCCGCGACCCCGATGGCGAAGAGCGTTGCGTTGCCTGCAACCTGTGCGCCGTGGCTTGTCCGGTGGGTTGCATCTCGCTGCAGAAAGCTGAAACCGAAGACGGTCGCTGGTACCCGGACTTCTTCCGTATCAACTTCTCGCGCTGCATTTTCTGCGGTCTCTGCGAGGAAGCCTGTCCGACCACCGCGATCCAGCTGACCCCGGATTTCGAGATGGCCGAGTTCAAACGTCAGGACCTGGTGTACGAGAAAGAAGATCTGTTGATCTCCGGCCCCGGCAAAAACCCTGATTACAACTTCTATCGTGTTGCAGGTATGGCAATCGCTGGCAAGCCGAAAGGCTCCGCGCAGAACGAAGCCGAACCGATCAACGTGAAGAGCTTGCTGCCTTAAGGAAGAACGATGGAATTCGCTTTCTATTTCGCATCGGGTATCGCTGTTGTGTCCACGCTTCGCGTAGTCACCAACACCAATCCTGTGCACGCCCTGCTCTACCTGATCATCTCGTTGATCGCCGTGGCCATGACCTTCTTCGCACTCGGCGCACCGTTCGCCGGCGTGCTGGAAGTGATCGCCTACGCTGGCGCAATCATGGTGCTGTTCGTGTTCGTGGTGATGATGCTCAACCTCGGCCCGGCCTCGGTTCAGCAAGAACGCGTCTGGCTCAAGCCCGGCATCTGGGCCGGCCCGGTGATTCTCGCCGCGCTGCTGCTGGCCGAACTGCTGTATGTGCTGTTCGCTCACCAGAGCGGCCAGGCCATCGGCCACACCACCGTAGACGCGAAAGCCGTGGGCATCAGCCTGTTCGGCCCGTACCTGCTGGTGGTCGAACTCGCCTCGATGCTGCTGCTTGCTGCAGCCGTCACGGCGTTCCATTTGGGCCGTAACGAGGCGAAGGAGTAAGACATGCCTGCTATCCCTCTCGAACATGGTCTGGCGGTTGCCGGCATCCTGTTCTGCCTTGGTCTGGTCGGCCTGATGGTCCGCCGCAACATTTTGTTCGTGTTGATGAGTCTGGAAGTGATGATGAACGCCTCTGCACTGGCGTTCATTGTTGCTGGCGCCCGTTGGGGCCAGCCGGATGGACAGATCATGTTCATCCTGGTGATCAGCCTTGCAGCCGCCGAGGCCAGTATTGGTCTGGCGATCCTGCTGCAACTGTATCGCCGCTTCCACACGCTCGATATCGACGCTGCCAGTGAGATGCGCGGATGAACCTGATCTTTCTGACTTTCGTATTCCCTCTGATCGGTTTCCTGCTGCTGTCGTTCTCCCGTGGACGCTGGTCGGAAAACCTCTCGGCGCTGATCGGCGTGGGTTCCATTGGCTTGTCGGCGATTGTCGCCGCCTACGTCATCTGGCAATTCAACGTCGCGCCACCGGAAGGCGGTCACTACACGCTGGTACTGTGGAAGTGGATGGCGGTCGAAGGCTTCAAGCCTGACTTCGCCCTCTACGTCGACGGCCTGTCGATCACCATGCTCGGCGTGGTTGTCGGTGTGGGTTTCCTGATCCACCTGTTCGCGTCCTGGTACATGCGCGGCGAAGCGGGCTACTCGCGCTTCTTCTCGTACACCAACCTGTTTATCGCCAGCATGCTGTTCCTGGTGCTCGGCGATAACCTGTTGTTCCTGTACTTCGGCTGGGAAGGCGTGGGCCTGTGCTCGTACCTGTTGATCGGTTTCTACTACAGCAACCGCAACAACGGTAACGCCGCACTCAAGGCCTTCATCGTGACCCGGATCGGCGACGTGTTCATGGCCATCGGCCTGTTCATCCTGTTCCAGCAAGTCGGCACGCTGAACATCCAGGAACTGCTGGTGCTGGCACCGCAGAAATTCCAGGTCGGCGACTTCTGGATTACCCTGGCAACCCTGATGCTGCTGGGTGGCGCGGTCGGTAAATCGGCACAACTGCCGCTGCAAACCTGGCTGGCGGACGCGATGGCCGGTCCTACGCCGGTGTCGGCACTGATCCACGCCGCAACCATGGTGACTGCCGGTGTCTACCTGATCGCCCGTACCCACGGTCTGTTCACCTTGGCACCGGAAATCCTCCACCTGGTCGGCATCGTCGGTGGTGTGACCCTGGTTCTCGCAGGCTTCGCCGCATTGGTACAGACCGACATCAAACGTATCCTCGCCTACTCGACCATGAGCCAGATCGGCTACATGTTCCTGGCGTTGGGCGTTGGTGCATGGGATGGCGCGATTTTCCACCTGATGACCCACGCCTTCTTCAAGGCCTTGCTGTTCCTTGCTTCCGGTGCGGTGATCGTTGCCTGCCACCACGAGCAGAACATCTTCAAGATGGGCGGTCTGTGGAAAAAACTGCCACTGGCCTACGCCAGCTTCATCGTTGGTGGTGCTGCGCTGGCCGCTCTGCCACTGGTCACCGCAGGCTTCTACTCCAAGGACGAGATCCTTTGGGAAGCGTTCGCCAGCGGCAACCACGGTCTGCTCTACGCAGGTCTGGTCGGCGCGTTCATGACGTCGCTGTACACCTTCCGCCTGATCTTCATCACGTTCCACGGTGAAGCCAAGACTGAAGCCCACGCCGGTCACGGCATCTCGCACTGGCTGCCACTGTCGGTGCTGATCGTACTGTCGACTTTCGTCGGCGCGATGATCGTGCCACCGCTGCACGGCGTGCTGCCAGAAAGCGTTGGCCATGCCGGCGGCGAAGCCAAGCACAGTCTGGAAATCGCTTCGGGCGCCATCGCCCTGGCCGGTATCCTGCTGGCAGCGCTGCTGTTCCTCGGCAAGCGTCGCTTCGTCACGGCGATCGCCAACAGCGGCATCGGCCGTTTCCTTTCGGCCTGGTGGTTCGCTGCCTGGGGCTTCGACTGGATCTACGACAAACTGTTCGTCAAGCCTTACCTGGCGATCAGCCACGTACTGCGCAAAGACCCGCTCGACCAGACCATCGGTCTGATCCCGCGTATGGCCAAGGGTGGTCATACCGCCCTGAGCCGCACCGAGACCGGTCAACTGCGTTGGTACGCTGCTTCGATGGCTGCTGGTGCCGTGCTGGTAATCGGCGCCATCGTGCTGGTAGCGGTCTGATATGAACCTTGCGAATTTGCGAAAGGAAACGAGCCCGTCATGATTCTGCCTTGGCTAATCCTGATCCCCTTCATCGGCGGCCTGCTGTGCTGGATGGGTGAGCGCTTCGGCGCTACCCTGCCCCGCTGGATTGCGCTGTTGACCATGACCCTGGAACTCGCCCTCGGCCTCTGGCTGTGGGCCCACGGTGACTATTCATTTGCGCCGGCGCCTGGCGCCGATCCGACTTGGGCGCTTGAGTTCAAGCATGTCTGGATCCAGCGCTTCGGCATCAACGTGCACCTGGCCCTCGACGGCCTGTCGCTGTTGATGATCCTGCTGACCGGCCTGCTGGGTATCCTCTCGGTACTCTGCTCGTGGAAAGAGATTCAACGTCACGTTGGCTTCTTCCACCTGAACCTGATGTGGATCCTGGGCGGCGTTGTCGGCGTGTTCCTCGCCCTCGACCTGTTCATGTTCTTCTTCTTCTGGGAAATGATGCTGGTGCCGATGTACTTCCTCATCGCGCTCTGGGGTCACAGTTCTTCGGACGGCAAGAAAACCCGGATCTATGCGGCGACCAAGTTCTTCATCTTCACTCAGGCTTCCGGCCTGATCATGCTGGTGGCGATCCTCGGTCTGGTGCTGGTCAACTTCAACAACACTGGCGTGATTACTTTCAACTACGCCGACCTGTTGAAAACCAAGATGTCGATGACCACCGAGTACATCCTGATGCTCGGCTTCTTCATCGCCTTCGCGGTCAAGCTGCCAGTGGTGCCGTTCCACTCGTGGTTGCCTGATGCCCACGCCCAGGCGCCGACTGCCGGTTCCGTCGACCTCGCCGGTATCTTGCTGAAAACCGCTGCCTACGGTCTGCTGCGTTTCGCTCTGCCGCTGTTCCCGAACGCTTCGGCCGAGTTTGCGCCGATCGCCATGACCCTCGGTCTGGTCGGGATCTTCTACGGTGCGTTCCTCGCTTTCGCACAAACCGACATCAAGCGTCTGATCGCCTTCTCGTCCGTTTCCCACATGGGTTTCGTGTTGATCGGCATCTACTCCGGCAGCCAACTGGCCCTGCAAGGTGCAGTGATCCAGATGCTCGCGCACGGTGTGTCGGCGGCGGCACTGTTTATCCTCAGCGGTCAGTTGTACGAGCGTCTGCACACTCGTGACATGCGTGAGATGGGCGGTGTGTGGTCGCGTATCGCTTACCTGCCGGCGATCAGCCTGTTCTTTGCAGCCGCGTCCCTGGGTCTGCCGGGTACCGGTAACTTTGTCGGTGAGTTCCTGATTCTGATCGGCTCCTTCGCAAGCTGGCCGTGGATCACTGCGATTGCCACCTCCGGTCTGGTGTTCGGTTCGGTCTACTCGCTGATCATGATCCACCGTGCCTACTTCGGTCCGTCGAAATCGGATTCGATCCTGCACGGTATGGACGCTCGCGAACTGATCATGGTGCTGGGCCTTGCGGTGCTGCTGATTTACCTCGGCGTCTACCCGCAACCGTTCCTCGACACGTCTGCCGCCACGATGCATGGCGTGCAGCAGTGGCTCGGCACCGCCTTCACTCAACTCGCTTCGGCCCGGTAAGAGCGCTATGGAATTCACGATTCAACACTTTATTGCGCTTGCGCCACTGTTGATCACCAGCCTCACCATTATCGTGGTGATGCTGGCAATCGCCTGGCGCCGCAACCACTCGCAGACCTTCCTGATCTCGGTCGCCGGTCTGAACCTGGCCTTGCTGTCGATCCTGCCAGCCCTGAAAGTCGCGCCTCTGGCCGTGACCCCATTGCTGCAAATCGACACCTTCGCTTGCCTGTACATGGCGCTGATCCTGGTCGCCACCCTCGCCTGCGTCACCCTCGCCCACGCCTATTTGGGTGATGGCGGTTCGGGTTACCCGGGCAACCGTGAAGAACTGTACTTGCTGATCCTGATGGCCGCCGCCGGTGGTCTGGTTCTGGTCAGCGCGCAGCACCTCGCCGGTTTGTTCATCGGCCTGGAACTGCTTTCGGTACCGGTTTACGGTCTGGTGGCTTACGCCTTCTTCAACAAGCGTTCGCTGGAAGCCGGCATCAAATACATGGTGCTGTCGGCCGCCGGTTCCGCGTTCCTGTTGTTCGGTATGGCGCTGCTGTACGCCGACTCGGGTTCGCTGAGCTTCGTTGGTATCGGTCAGGCCCTGGCTGCGACGGGCCTGCCTAGCTCGCTGGCTCAGTTGGGTCTGGGCATGATGCTGATCGGTCTGGCGTTCAAGCTGTCGCTGGTACCGTTCCACCTGTGGACGCCGGACGTTTACGAAGGTGCTCCGGCACCGGTGGCGGCGTTCCTTGCGACCGCTTCCAAGGTTGCGGTGTTTGCGGTGATGGTGCGTCTGTTCCAGATCTCCCCTGCTGCCAGCAGCGGCGTACTGAGCGACGTACTGACCGTCATCGCCATCGCCTCGATCCTGTTCGGTAACCTGTTGGCCCTGACCCAAAGCAACCTCAAGCGTCTGCTCGGTTACTCGTCCATCGCGCACTTCGGCTACCTGCTGATCGCCCTGGTGGCGAGCAAGGGTCTGGCAGTGGAAGCCATCGGCGTGTACCTGGTCACCTACGTGATCACCAGCCTCGGCGCCTTCGGCGTGATCACCCTGATGTCCTCGCCGTACAACGGCCGTGACGCGGATGCGCTGTACGAGTATCGCGGCCTGTTCTGGCGCCGTCCGTACCTGACCGCCGTCCTGACCGTGATGATGCTGTCGCTGGCCGGTATCCCGCTGACCGCAGGCTTCATCGGCAAGTTCTACATCATCGCTACCGGTGTTGAATCGCACCAATGGTGGCTGGTCGGTTCGCTGGTGCTGGGCAGCGCCATCGGCGTCTTCTACTACCTGCGCGTGATGGTCACCCTGTACCTGATCGAGCCAAACCTGCGTCGCCACGACGCCCAACTGCACTGGGAACAGAAGGCAGGCGGCGTGATGCTGCTGGCCATCGCCCTGGTCGCGTTCTTCCTGGGCGTGTACCCGCAGCCATTGCTGACCCTGGTTCAGCAGGCGGGTCTGGCGGGCTGATTGCTCCGTTAGCTACAAATGAAAACGGCACCTTCGGGTGCCGTTTTTGTTTTTGTGGGATCTTTTACTGATGCCCTGCCCTTCCTGCTGAAAGCCCAGAAAGCTCCCGCTCAATTATCGGTTTCGTCCTACAGTCCGCATCCGGCTGTTGGAGCTATTGTGTATGTGTGAGGCAACGCGAAAACTCGAAGGCACATTGAAAGTACTTGCCGACCAACAGGGCACAAGGAAACCATATTGAACACTGACAACATCCACACCACATATGAAAAAATGTATGCATACGAAGAAGAGATAAAAAACAGCATCTCGATAAAAACTCAAATAATTTTTACTGCGATATTTGCGCTAGCTTCTGCAACCATCTATCTAGCTCGTTTTTTGGATTTCACCTTCAACCCCGAAATCGCATACATCATTTCCTTTCTCGTAACTTTAACCCTGACAATCTCAACTATCTCTACATACTTCAACTTCAGAGCATTTAGCGGATCTGAATTCAACAGAATGCCATACGCAGAAAAAATAAAAGAGTATTACGACAGCCAAACACAATACAACATTGAACTTGGAAAATATAACTCACAGGTATCGCAGCACGAGCAAATACCTTTGATCGATCCTGACAAAGAGACCGCAAGCTTCATTTCAAACACCTACATCAGTTGTTCCACACACAATGCTTTAGTCAATGAAGAGCGATCACGATGGGTTTTCAAATCCATTTCAACTTTTCTGATGGCCTGCATTCCTCTTGCTATCGGTAGCTTGTTGTTTGTCCTTTTTGACATGGATACTTCCTCGCCCAGGAAAAACTTTGCAATAAAAGATACGTACGTGGGCGACCAAATATCCGACTTGAGAAAGCAGTTGCTGAATGACCCAAAAGCCGAAGGCGTAGCAGATCTGAAAAAAAGGACTATAATCCTTGAGAATTTACTTCTTGAAAAAGGGGCAGGGAAATTGAGCGAATCCAACAAGCCAACATTAAGTGAAAAAAAACCTTTGCCCCAAGCTCCTGTCAAACCGACTGCTCCATCTTCTAGAAGAACATATGACGATGTTAACGGCGGCACCAATAGGGATCAGAAATGAAAGCTACTAATGATCGGCCTAAGCCACAAAATGCGACAAGACCTACACCACCAGAGAAACCTTCTGCACCGGTTGTACGTCGTATCGTTAACGAAAAAGTTATCAATAGAAAAGAGATAGCTTTAGATAACAGATGACAACGCAACTAAAGCACTCTTGCCCTCGCAGAGCTTTATAAAAAGGCGGCACCTTCAGGTGCCGCCTTCGCGTTTGTAGGATTCAGTATCAGCAGACTGCGCCAGCGCGTCCAGATGATCGCTCGCTATGCTTTCTTGGTCTTCACACTCTCACCTTTTGAAGAATTTTCCTGCAAAGCATCGAGCAATGGCTGACATTCTGCAGAAGGTGATTGCGGTTAAATTTAAGGATCACCTATCAAGTGGAGATCCACGAATCATGAAGCGGGATATTTATTCAGAATTGATGGATGGTCTTGATGCGTTAGCCGAAGAACGCAAAGGCAAAATCACCTTGAAGAAGATCCGTGTAAAACGGATCGGCGCCATGAAGGGCAAACTCACACTTCCCGAAGAATTTGATGCATCTCTATCACACAATTTGCTGGATACCTTCGAACGATAAAAAGCCACATCTGCACTCATGCGACCTATCAGACTCACTCGCTCCCACAGGTTTGTGTGGCGTTCACTCAATCCATATAACCACATGACGAAATTGTAATTCCCTCATCACCTTGGCGTTATCCGCAGCTTGCAACGATGTCACCCGGCGACCAATGCCGGCGGGCCCTGCCCCGTCGAACAATAAAACCCACGCCGAAGCACGTTCCCGTTCTGCCGAACCCAAGGAGTGTTTGATGGTTAACCCTACAAAAATATCGATGGCCGCCTTAGCGGTGGTGGTCGGCGCCGGGCCGTCCATGGTGTTTGCTGAAGACAAGCCTGAAGGCTTTGTCGAAGGCAGCAGCCTGACGGTGCTCAACCGTAACTTCTACTTCAATCGTGATCATCGCAACGGCCAGTCCAACCCGACCGGCAACGGTTATTCCGAAGCCTGGGCGCACGCGGTGATAAGCAGGTTCGAATCCGGTTTTACTCAAGGCACCGTCGGGGTCGGGGTTGATGCGTTTGCGATGATCGGTCTGAAACTCGACAGCGGTGACGGGCGCAACGGTGGGCGCAGTTCGTTTGATGTGTTGCCGGTCAACAGTGACGGCGAGGCGCGGGACGAATACACCAAGGTCGGCGGCGCCGCGAAAATTCGGGCGTTCGATACGGTGATCAAGGTTGGCGATGTGTTCCCGGCCAATCCGGTGGTTGCGGCAGGTGACTCGCGCTTGCTGCCGGAAAGCTTTCGCGGAGTGACGGCGAGCAACACCAGCATTGAAGGTCTTTCGTTGCAGGGCGGTCGGTTGCATGCGATGAGCCAACCGGTGTCCAGCGACATGCGCGAGAACTTCGCCACGTTCTACGCAGGCCCGGTCAACTCGCCGTGGATCGCTTATGGCGGCGGCGATTATGCGCTGAACAAGCACCTCAGTTTCAGCCTGTATTCGAGTCGCCTGAAGGATGCGTGGAATCAGTATTACGCCGGCACTGCCTGGACGTATCCGCTGTCGGACGACCTATCGCTGTTCGGTGGTCTGAACTATTACAAGGCCATCGATGAGGGCAAACAACTGCTCGGCGAGTTCGACAACAACATCTGGAGCGGCCGTGTCGGCGTAAAACTCGGCGCCCATTCGGTCGCCCTGTCCCACCAACGCAATAACGGCAATGACGACTTCGATTACCTGCGCCAGTCCGACTCGATCTTCCTCGACAACTCGATCCAGTACAGCGACTTCAACTCGCCGAAAGAGCGTTCGTGGATGGTGCGTTATGACCTCGACATGAGCACCTATGGCGTACCGGGTCTGTCGTTCATGACCCGTTATGCGCGCGGCACCGACGCCGACTATTCCAACGCCAACGCGGTGTACATGCGCCGCGATGCCGAGGGCAATCCGCTGACCGATCAGAAGCGTTGGGAGCGCGATATCGAAGTCAAATACGTGGTGCAAAGCGGCTCGATGAAAGACCTGTCACTGCGCTTGCGCCAGGCCACAACCCGCGCCACGACGTTCGAGTCGGATCTGGATGAAGTGCGGGTGATTGTCGAGTATCCGCTGGCGATTCTCTGATTGCGCGGTTGATGCAAATTCACCTTTAGAAGCTCCTTGCTCCTTTGGTAAGAGGTGAATCTTTTGGCGTCCTTCGGGGCGCCTTTTTTTGCTCTGTGTTTTGCCGTGGTTATGTTTTTCAGGTTTAGGCCCGGCCCTCACCCTAGCCCTCTCCCAGAGGTAGAGGGGACTGACCGAGTTGGCTGTTGCAAATACATCGACCTGAAAAACCGAGGCGTACTCTGGTTTTGAATGGCTCGAAAGCCTGCTCCCTTTCCCCCTGGGTGAGAGGGGACTGACCGAGCTGGTTGTTGAAGATACATCGACCTGAAAAACCGGGGCGTACTCTGGTTTTGAATGGCTCGAAAGCCTGCTCCCTTTCCCCCTGGGTGAGAGGGGACTGACCGAGCTGGTTGTTGAAGTTATATCGACCTGAAAAACCGAGGCGTACTCTGGTTTTGAATGGCTTGAAGATCTGCTCCCTTTCCCCCTCGCCCCCTCGGGGGAGAGGGCTGGGGTGAGGGGGCAGGATTTTGAGGTCAACGCAAAAACAACGGATAAAACCCGGCCATTGATAGCTACGCGTTTGGATCTACGTTATCCAGCGCTTTGTTCACCGCTAATTCGCCAAGCATGACGACCTGCGCGATACCCAGCAGCGTCTTACGATGGGTGCCGCCCAACAGCGCGGCGAAGTCACCGAGCATCACCGTGGCCGAGGCCAGGGATTCGCTGGCGTTGGCCAGCAAGGATTCGGTGTCGGCTTTGGGGTTGACCAGGAACATCTGGTTGGGGATGTACGGTGCGGACATGATGGCGGCTGAGGGTTTGAGGTAGTAATCGAGGGCGCGGTCTGCGGCTTCGTGGAGTTTTCTAGTCTCAACGGAGGCGTAGGGGGATGTTGAGTTGGCGTCGGGGATTGCGTCTGCTTCGGGGGGATTTGGGGTTGGCTTTTTCATAAGGTTCATCTTCTGTTCTGAAAGTGGAGCTGGCCCATTCGGTTCCAATCGAAAGGGTGGCAGCTGTACGCAGGTTGGAACCCGGGGAACAGAAAACCCGACAGACTCGAAGTCTCCCGCGCACAGCTGCCATAACGAACTGCATACCATCAAAGGTGTGCAAGCATACGTCATGAAAAGTGCTTTCGCTTTCTGTAAAGCCACGGGGTTCCAATCCCGATCGCTGAATTGGCAGCGACCCACACAGGCTAGAGAGCGGACGTCCGACGGACAACCTGAAAACATTGTGGGAAGGTTCCGCGCTTCCCACACAACCTTTAAACATCACGAATTGAAATACAGAACGTGTAGGAGCTGCCGAAGGCTGCGATCTTTTGATTTTCAAGATCAAGATCAAAAGATCGCAGCCTTCGGCAGCTCCTACAGGGGACCGCGATTAGACGTTACAGATTCAGCTCCCGCCGTTTCGACACACGCCCATCACGTTGTACTTGATGGTGTTGAGCTGCCCCTTGGAATCCTCATAAGTCATGGCCGTTGGCACCACTTTGCACGCAGGCTGCGGCTTCACCACGCTCACCACCTTGACCACGTCCAGCTTCATTCCATATTCATAATCCTTCACCACCGGCGGCGCTTTGCCCTGGTTGGCGGCGTACTGTTCCATGGCCTTACTGTTGGCGCTAAGTGCGCGTTCGAAAGTGCGGTCACCGCCACCTTCAGCCAGCACATTCACCGACATCGCCATGACGCCGGCGAACACAATCCACTTGAGCATTTTCATATCCATTTCCTTCCCGTCCGGGCGTAAAAAAAGCCCGGCATCGATGCGCGATGAAGGGCTTGTTCAGGTGCAGCAGGCTTACAGATCGCGGGTCTTGTCGTCTTTCTTGTCAGTGACGACCACCGGGTTGCCGGCGGCTTTTTCCTTGGCGACGAACAACTCCATGGAGCGGTCGTTGCTGCTCATCATCCGCTCGAATGTGCGGTCGCCGCCGCCTTCGGCCAGGGCCACGGAAGAGATTGCCAACGCCACAACAAAAGCACCCATCTGTACGATTTTCATCTTTGATTCCTCGTTTAAGTAACTGACGGGATCAAGGTAACAATCCGAACCTATCGTGACGGTGGCGGGGAAATTACATATCCGTTATCTCCCGGATCAGTGCACGGAAACCCTGTGGGAGCGAGCCTGCTCGCGAAAGCGGTGGTTCAGTCACATCATTGTTGACTGACAGATCGTCTTCGCGAGCAGGCTCGCTCCCACAGGGGGATTAACTATTGAATTGGAACGGCGTCCTCATCCCGGCGATGGGCGAGTTGGTAGAGCGCCGGCAAGATCAGCAGCGTGAGGATCGTGGAGGACAGGATTCCGCCGATCACCACGGTTGCCAGTGGGCGTTGCACTTCAGCGCCGGTGCCGGTAGCCAGAGCCATCGGAATAAAGCCCAGCGACGCCACCAACGCCGTCATCAACACCGGCCGCAAACGCGTCAGCGCACCTTCGTGAATGGCATCGGACAGCGAACGCCCCTCCTCACGCAAATTACGAATAAACGCAATCATCACCAAGCCGTTCAACACCGCCACCCCGGACAACGCGATAAACCCGACCCCCGCCGAAATCGACAGCGGAATATCCCGCAGCCACAGCGCCATGACCCCACCGGTCAAGGCAAACGGAATCCCGGTAAACACCAGCAAGCCGTCCTTGAGATTGTTGAACATCATGAACAACAACCCGAACACCAGCAGCAACGCCACCGGCACGACAATCTGCAAGCGCTTGGCCGCCGATTGCAGTTGCTCGAACTGCCCGCCCCAACTGGTCCAGTAACCGGCCGGGACTTGCACATCACGCTCGATCACCTCGCCGGCCTCGCTGACGAATGAACCGATATCACGCCCACGCACGTTGGCGCTGACGATCACCAGACGCTTGCCGTTCTCGCGGCTGACCTGATTCGGCCCGAGCACCAGATCCAGACTGGCGACTTCTTGCAGCGCAATGAAACCGATCTGATTCGCCGAACCATTCACCGCAGGCACCGGAATCAGCAACGCCGACAGCCCATCGATGTCCTTGCGCATGGCATCGGACAAACGCACCACCATGTCGAAACGCCGGTCGCCCTCATACAACGTTCCGGCCTGCCGCCCGCCCACCGCGACCGCGATGGTGTCCTGCACATCACCGACGTTCAGCCCGTAACGCGCAGCCTTGTCGCGATCAATGTTGATGGTCAGTACCGGCAATCCGGTGGTTTGTTCGACCTTCACTTCCGAGGCGCCGTTAACCTTCTGCATCGCGGCGGCAATCTTCGCCGCTGTGGCATTGAGCACATCCATGTCATCGCCAAACACCTTCACTGCCACATCGCTACGCACACCAGAGATCAATTCGTTGAAGCGCAACTGGATCGGCTGCGAAAGTTCATAGTTGCTGCCCGGCAGCGTCGCGGCGGCCGCTTGCAGTTCCGCCATCAAGGTTTCACGGGACTTGCCCGGGTCCGGCCACTGCTCTTTCGGCTTGAGCATCACGTAGCTGTCGGAGATGTTCGGCGGCATCGGATCGGAAGCGATTTCGGCGGTGCCAGTGCGGGCAAACACGCGCTCGACTTCCGGCACCTTCGCCAAAATCAAGGTTTCCAAACGCTGCTGCATATCCACCGATTGCGTCAGGCTGGTGCCCGGTACACGCAACGCTTGCAGGGCAAAATCGCCCTCACTGAGGCTCGGCACAAATTCGCTGCCCATACGACTGGTGAGCACACCGCTGAGCACGATCACGCCCAACGCCACACCCACAGCGATTGCGCGATGGGACATCACCCACGCGAGCGCCGGCGCATAAACACGACGGGCGCCACGCATCACTGCGCCCTCTTCTTCCTTGACCTTGCCGGTCACGAACAGCGCAATCGCCGCCGGCACAAAGGTCACGGAAAGCAACATCGCGCCAAGCAAAGCGATGACCACAGTGAACGCCATCGGGTGGAACATTTTCCCTTCTACGCCGCTCAGGGCGAAAATCGGCAGGTACACGACCATGATGATCAACTGGCCGAAAATCAGCGGTCGTCGCGCCTCTTTCGCTGCGGCAAAGACTTCCTTGAAACGCTCGGCACGGGTCAACAATCGTCCGTGATGCTGCTGCGCATGGGCCAGTCGACGCAGGGTGTTTTCAACGATCACCACTGCGCCGTCGACGATGATGCCGAAGTCCAGCGCGCCGAGGCTCATCAGGTTGGCACTGACCTTGTTGCTGAACATCCCGGTGAAGGTGAACAGCATCGACAGCGGAATCACCATCGCGGTAATCAGCGCCGCGCGGATATTGCCGAGGAACAGGAACAGAATCGCGATGACCAGAATCGCGCCTTCGATCAGGTTCTTTTTCACCGTGGCAATGGCTTTGTCGACCAGGTGCGTACGGTCGTAAACCGGCACGGCGATCACCCCGACAGGCAGGGATTTATTGATCTGTTCAAGCTTGCTCGCGACTGCTTGCGACACCGTACGGCTGTTCTCGCCGATCAACATGAACACGGTGCCGAGCACCACTTCCCGCCCGTTTTCCGTGGCCGCGCCGCTGCGCAATTCACGGCCGATTTCCACGGTGGCGACGTTCTTCACGCGGATCGGCGTGCCGTCGACATTGGCCATGACGATGTTGGCGATGTCCTCGGTGCTCGCCACCTGGCCCGGCGCGCGGATCAGCAATTGTTCGCCGCTGCGCTCGATGTAACCGGCGCCGACGTTGGCGTTGTTACGCTCCAGCGCGGTGACCAGATCGGTGAGGGTCAGCTTGTACGCCGCCAGGCGTTTCGGGTCCGGCGCGATCTGATATTCCTTGGCAAAGCCACCGATGGTGTTGATCTCGGCGACACCGGGTACGTTGCGCAATTGCGGCTTGATGATCCAGTCCTGAATCACCCGCAGATCAGTCGGCGTGTACGGCGTGCCGTCGTCCTTCAGCGCGCCCTCCTTCGCCTCGACTGTCCACAAAAAGATCTCACCGAGACCGGTGGAAATCGGCCCCATCACCGCTTCCGCGCCTTCGGGCAATTGCTCCTTGGCGATCTGCAAACGCTCGTTGACCAACTGACGGGCGAAGAACAGGTCGGTGCCGTCCTTGAAGATCACCGTGACTTGCGACAGGCCCGAGCGCGACAGCGAACGGGTCTGCTCCAGTGCCGGCAAACCGGCCATCGCGGTTTCAATCGGGAAGGTGATGCGCTGCTCGGTTTCCAGCGGCGAGAACCCGGCGGCGCCGGTGTTGATCTGTACCTGGACGTTGGTGATGTCGGGCACGGCGTCGATCGGCAGTTTCTGATAACTGGCGATGCCGAGGCCGGCCATGAGCAGAACGGCGAGCAGCACGATGATGCGTTGCTCGATGGCAAACTGGATCAGGCGTTCGAACATGAGGACCTTCCAGAATTAATGACTGTGCTCGGCTGAGGCTTTGCCCAGCTCCGACTTGAGGACGAAGCTGCCGGCGCTGGCGACTTGCGCGCCCGGTTCCAGCCCTTGAGTGATTTCCACATGGCCGGCGGCGCGGCTGCCCAGTTCAACCGCGCGCGCTTCGAAGCCATCGTCGGTACGCACGAACACCGTAGGTTTGTCCTCGACGGTCTGGATCGCGGTTTCCGGTACGGCAACCTTCGCTTCGCGACTGTCGGTCGCCACCAGCGCAGTGACGAACAGACCGGGGCGCCATGAACCTTGTGGGTTTTCCAGGGTGACGCGTACGGTTGCCGTGCGGGTCTGTTCGCCGAGCAAACTGCCAACGTAAGCCACGCTGCCGACGACTTCCGCGTTCAATTCCGGGGCGCTGACGGTGACCGCTTTGCCCACTTGCACCTTGTTCAGATCCTTCGGCGAAACGCCGAACGTGACCCACACTCGCGACAGATCCGAGAGGGTGAACGCCGCCGTGGCCTCATCGACCACCTCGCCCGGCGTCAGGTGTTTTTCCACCACCACGCCATCGAACGGCGCGCGCAATTCATAGCGATTGCCGCCGGTGGCGACCACGCTGCCGCTGAGCACGCTGATCTTTTGCCGGGCATTGCTCACGGCGATTTCGGCCTCTTGCAGTGCCTGGCGCGCCTGGAGGAAATCCTGCTCGGCGGAGATCTTGTCCTGCCACAGCTTTTTCTCGCGCTCATAGGTGGTGCGCGCCAGGGCCAGGCGACGTTGCGCGGCGGCCTGCTCGCTGCGTTGATCGGAGATCTGCTGACTGGCGATCACCGCCAGTAACTGGCCCTTCTTCACCGTTTGCCCGAGGTTGACCGCCACCGCCTCGACCACACCTGGCACGCGCGGTACGACGTGGGCGGTGCGGTCTTCGTCGAAGCGCACTTCGCCGGGGAACGGCAGGCCGCGGCTGATGTTTTGCGGCTTTGCTTCGGCCAGTTGAATGCCGGCGGCAGTGATTTGCTCGGCACTCAATTTGATGTGGCCTTCTTCGCCATGTTCGCCTTCGGCAGCGGCGCCTTCTTCGGCGTGATCGGCGTGTTCAGCAGCCTCATCGGCGTGGGCGTCGATGCTTGAGTTGGCTGACCACTGCGAGCCTATGCCAATCCCCAACGCCAACGTCGCCACCGCGACAACCATCAGTTTTTTGTCCATGGAAACTCCTCTGCGCCATGCCATCGCGCAGTTGTCTGAAAAATGAAATTCAACGGCTGACGTTGAGGTCGCCAAAGATCCGTTCGATGCGTACGCGGGCGTCGGTGGCCTCGCTGACGGCCTGGATGTACTGGCTACGGGCGCTGATCAACGTGCGTTGCGCATCGAGTACATCGAGGAAGCCGAACTTGCCCATTTCGAAACCGCGGGTTGCGCTGTCGACCGCACTTTGCGCGGCGGGCAGGATGGTCTGGTTGAACGCGGTGACTTCGCCGTTGGCGGTCTGCCATTGCTCGAGACTGGTCTGGATTTCCGTGCGCAAGCGCAGCTCGGTGGCGTTGCGCAGATCCCGCGCCTGATCAGTTCGGCGCGCTGCGGCGAGCACGTTGCCCTGATTGCGGTTGAACAGTGGAATCGGCATCGACAGGCCGACCACGTTGACCCGCTCGCGCTCGGTTTCGCTGTACTGACTGCCGATGCTCACGGTGAGGTCGGGGATGCGCTGGGACTTTTCCAGGCCCAATGACGCTTCGCGCTGATCGATCTGCAACTTGGCCAGACGCAGTTCGGCGGTCTCGTTCAGACGCTCGAGCAATCTTGTCGGTGGAGGAACGGCCGGCATGCTTTGCGTGGGTGCCTGCACCTTGGTCGACGTCGGCAACGGCGCGCCCATGACTTGCGCCAATTGTTGGTACGCGGTGGCCTGATCACGCTCTGCCCGGCTCAATTCAAGGCGCACTTCCGAGCGCTGCACTTGCGCGCGCGTGCCTTCGACCGGTGACGATTTACCCGCCTCGATCCGTCCTTGCGCCACGCGCACACCGTGCTCGGCCAATTGCAGCGACTGGCGCGACAACTGCAAACGTTGCTGCGCGGTTTGCGCGCTGTTGAACGCCTGAATCACATCGGCACGCAAGGCATTGCGCTTGCGCTCCAGTTCGATGCCGGCAGCGTCCTGCGCGCGGCTGGCGACGTCGATGCGTGCGCCGCGTTTGCCGCCCAGTTCGATTGGCTGACTGAGCATTACCGTGGTTGTGCGCGAGTCGCGCCGAGTGTCTTCAGCCTCCCACGACACTTCAGGGTTAGGGATCAGCCCGGCCTGTTGCCGATCGCCTTGGGCGATGCCGATTTCCCATTGCGCGGCGGCCAGTTCCGGGTTGCCGGCGAAGGCACTTTGCAGGGCTTGGTCCAGCGTCAGGGTCGAAGCACTCGCCAGGCCGGCGCTGGCCAACAACACCAGGCCGCTGACTGTTTTTTTCAGGCGTGATTGCGCCGTCAGTTCTATTAAACCGGGCAATGGAAGACTTCCTTTATTCAAGAATCTCGGATGCCGCCACGGTAGGGTTTTGAACTTATCGACAAGGTGACTGGAACATTACAAATCCGTTATCCACGGTTTGCGGAAGTTGTTTTGTTCTAGGATGCGAAGTGCTGGCGGGGGTTGTTGCAATACATGGAAACAAATGCGCGTTAGTTATCTGCTGAATTGCACTTGCGTGAATCGAAGTCATGGGTTTTTTGTGGCTCTCGCTGCGACCGACTGTCGCAGAGCACTGGTTTAGAGCTTTTGATCGTTGACCTTGTAGCCACTACAACCTTTATCGTCCGGACTTCCCCTCACCCCAGCCCTCTCCCGGGGGAGAGGGAGCCGACCGAAGTGTCTGGCGTTATTTATCGACCTGTTACATCAAGTTGATTATGGATTCAGTAAATTTTTTCCACGTCGGCGTAGTTCTGAAATATCCCGCACTCAGTCCCCTCTTCCTCTGGGAGAGGGTTAGGGTGAGGGCCTTTTAAATTAAATACCCATTAAATAAAAGTGGTGATAGATCATGCGAATCCTTGTCGTCGAGGACGAGCTTAAAGCTGCCGAATACTTGCATCAGGGTTTGACCGAAAGTGGTTATGTTGTTGACCACGCGGCCACCGGTGCCGATGGCCTGCACCTGGCGCAACAACAAGCGTATGACCTGATTATTCTCGACGTGAATCTGCCGGAACTCGACGGTTTGGCCGTGCTGGAACAACTGCGTCGCACCCATTCGACGCGGGTAATGATGCTTACCGCGCGCGGGCGTCTGGTGGACAAGATTCGTGGCCTCGATCTGGGCGCCGACGACTATCTGGTCAAGCCGTTCGAGTTTCCCGAACTGCTGGCGCGGGTGCGTACGTTGATGCGCCGCAGCGAAAACTTTCCGGTGCCGCAGGTGTTGAAAGTCGCTGATCTGGAACTCGATCCGGGCCGCCATCGCGCGTTTCGTGGGGCGCAGCGTATTGACCTGACCACCAAGGAATTCGCCCTGCTGCACCTGCTGATGCGCCAGTCCGGCGAAGTACTGACCCGCACGCAGATCATCTCGCTGGTGTGGGACATGAATTTCGACTGCGACACCAACGTGGTCGAAGTGTCGATCCGCCGCTTGCGGGCGAAAATCGACGACCCGTTCGACAGCAAACTCATACACACCCTGCGCGGTGTCGGCTATGTGCTGGAGGCCCGGGAATGAAGCCCTCCAGCCTGTCGATGCGCCTCGGTTTGACGGTGAGTATTCTCGGCGCGCTGTTGGTCGTGTTCCTGGCGATCCTTGCCTATTTCGCGTTGACCCATGAACTCAATGCGCTGTCCCGCGACAGTCTCGAGAAGAAGATGGCGCAGGTCGAACACAGCTTGTCGCTGTACGTCGATGCCAATGAGATCAGCGGCAAGCCGCATATTTTGCTCGATCAGGTCATGGGCCATGACAACCTCACTTTGACGATTTATGACCGTTTGAATTTGCGTTCGCCGCTGCTCAAATCCGGTAGCGGTTTGACTGATCCACGAGTTGAATTGAAAGCGGTGCGGGCGACCACTGATCAACTGGCGTATTCCGACAGCCTGGATGCTGAAGGGGCGAAATTCCTCACCGTGTCCAAGCTGATTCGCCTCAAGGACGGCAACAGCGTGCCGGTGCTGCTGTCGATGGACAACGCCCATGATCAGGCTTTGCTCAGCGCGTATCTGCGCTCGACGCTGATTGCCTTGCCGTTGTTGCTGGTATTCATCGGCCTGACGGCCTGGGGCGCGGTGCAGCGGGGTTTGGCGCCGCTGCGCGAGTTTCGCAAAGTGGCGGCGATGGTCTCGACCCAGGACCTGGAACATCGATTGTCCGTGGTGAACATGCCGCAGGAATTGAGTGAACTGGCGCAGGGCATCAACTTCATGCTGCATCGGCTGGATGCCGGGGTGCAGCAGTTGTCGCAGTTTTCTGATGATCTGGCGCATGAGCTGCGCACGCCGATCAATAACCTGATGGGCAAGGCGCAGGTGACCTTGTCCCGCGAGCGCACGACCGAGGAATACAAGGACGTGCTGGTGTCGTGCACCGAGGAACTGGAGCGCGTGGCGCGGATTGTTTCGGACATGCTGTTTCTGGCGCAGGTCAGTCATCCGTCGGCGCTGGCACCGTTTGAAGCGGTGGCGCTGGAGGTTGAAGTGGCGAAAGTCGCCGAAATGTTTTCGTTGTCGGCGCAGGACAAGGAAATTCATTTGAATGTCATTGGCAGCGCACAGGTGATGGGCGATCGGTTGATGATTCAGCGGGCGATTTCCAATTTGCTGTCCAACGCACTGCGCCACTGCCCGAACGGGAAAACCGTGACGCTGCTGATTGAACAGAGTGCGACGCAGGCTTCCCTGCTGGTCAGTAACCCCGGCGCCGGGATTGAAGCGCAGCATTTGCCACATCTGTTCGACCGCTTCTACCGCGTCGACAGCAGCCGCTCACGCTCACAGGGCAGCACGGGGTTGGGGCTGGCGATCGTGCGCTCGATCATGAGCCTGCATCAGGGTGTGGCCGACGTGAAAAGCCTGCCCGGTGCGATGACCGTGTTCCGATTGGGTTTTCCTGCGGTGACACCAACGGCCCCATCGCGAGCAGGCTCACTCCTACAGTGATTTGCGGCGTACACGCATTAGTGAACGACACAACACCTGTAGGAGTGAGCCTGCTCGCGATTACGGTAGATCAGGCGCGAAAAAAAACGGCACCTTCCGGTGCCGTTCGCCTTTCACATTTCAGCTGTTATTTGCGCGCATCCGCCCACGATTTCAGCAGTTCGTTGTAGCTCACGGTCTCGCCCTTCGGCTTCTCGTTGGCCAGTTTCGGTTTCGGTGCGCCCGGCTGATCAAACCAGTACTGCGCGTCGCGCTCCGGATTCATCTTCGGTGCACAAACAGCTTGGGCCTTGGAGCGTTCCAGGCGCGTCATGATCGCGTCCTGGTCCTTGGCCAAACCATCCAGTGCCTGTTGCGGGGTCTTCTCGCCGCTGGCCGCTTCGGCGATGTGGCTCCACCACAGTTGCGCCAGACGCGGGTAGTCCGGCACGTTGGTCCCGGTCGGGGTCCATTGCACGCGGGCCGGGCTGCGGTAGAACTCGACCAGACCACCGAGCTTCGGCGCCAGATCGGTCATCGCCTGCGAGTTGATGTCCGACTCGCGAATCGGCGTCAGGCCGACGATGGTTTTCTTCAACGAGACAGTTTTCGAGGTCACAAACTGCGCATACAGCCAAGCCGCGAGTTTCTGCTTTTCAGGCGTGGATTTCATGAACGTCCAAGAGCCCACGTCCTGATAACCGAGCTTCATGCCCTCCTCCCAATACGGCCCGCGTGGCGATGGCGCCATTCGCCATTTCGGCGTGCCGTCGGCGTTGACCACCGGCAGGCCCGGTTTGGTCATGTCGGCGGTGAACGCGGTGTACCAGAAGATCTGCTGAGCGATATTGCCCTGCGACGGCACCGGACCGGACTCGGAGAAGGTCATGCCCGCCGCTTCCGGTGGCGCGTACTTCTTCAGCCAGTCGACATACTTGGTGGTGGCGAACACTGCCGCCGGGCCATTGGTGTCGCCGCCGCGAGTCACGCTGGAGCCGACCGGGTGGCAGTCCTCGACACGAATCCCCCACTCGTCCACCGGCAAGCCGTTGGGGATGCCTTTGTCACCGCCACCGGCCATGGAGAACCAGGCATCGGTGAAGCGCCAGCCCAGCGACGGATCTTTCTTGCCGTAGTCCATGTGCCCGTAAACGCGTTTGCCGTCGATCTCCTTGACGTCTTCGCTGAAGAATTTGGCGATGTCTTCATAGGCTGACCAGTTCACCGGCACGCCCAATTCGTAGCCGTACTTTTCCTTGAACTTGGCTTTCAGATCGGCGCGCTCGAACCAGTCAGCACGGAACCAGTAGAGGTTGGCGAATTGCTGGTCGGGCAGTTGATAGATCTTGCCGTCCGGCGCGGTGGTGAACGAGATGCCGATGAAGTCCTTGATATCGAGCGTTGGCGAGGTGAAGTTCTTGCCTTCGTTGGCCATCAGGTCGGTGATCGATTCGGTCTTGCCGTAGCGAAAGTGCGTACCGATCAGGTCCGAGTCGTTGACCCAGCCGTCATAGATATTCTTGTCGGACTGCATCACCGTCTGCATTTTCTCGACCACGTCGCCTTCTTGCAGCAGGTCGTGGGTGAGCTTGATCCCGGTGATTTCGCTGAACGCCTTGGCCAGCACTTTCGACTCGTATTCGTGGGTGGTCAGGGTCTCGGAAACGACCTTGATGTCCATGCCGCGAAACGGCTCGGCCGCCTTGATGAACCACTTCAATTCTTCGAGTTGCTGCTCGGCCGTCAGGGTCGACGGCTTGAATTCACTGCCGATCCATTTTTTCGCCGCGTCCTCGTAGGCATCGGCCCAGGCGGATGCGCTCAAACCGCTGAGTGCCAGCATGGCTGCCAATGAAATGCTATGTCGCAGCTTATTGTTTTTGTCGAACATAGAGACCTCCTGTTTAAGTTGTGGAGCCGCGTTGCCGAACGACTCGACTAGCCCCAACGCATCACAGCCAACAGCCACACCAGGGACAACGCGGACGCCACCCAGATGCTCCAGTCGGTGGCGCCGATCACCAGCAAATGCAGGTAGGCGCTGCCGAGAAGACCGATAAACAAACGATCACCACGGGTGGTGGCAATCGGCAGAAAACCTCGCCGCAGGATGCTCGGCGAACGCAATTCCCAAGTGGTCATACCGACCAGAATCAGGCCGATGACGATGAAGAATGCTGCGGTAGGCGTGGTCCAGCTCATCCATTCCATCATCAGCTCCTCAGACCCGACCAAGGGCAAAGCCCTTGGCCACGTGGTTGCGAACAAACCAGATCACCAGCATGCCCGGCAGAATGGTCAACACCCCCGCCGCTGCCAGCACACCCCAGTCGATACCCGAAGCGGACACCGTGCGTGTCATGACCGCCGCAATCGGCTTGGCGTTTACCGAGGTCAACGTGCGCGCGAGCAGCAGTTCGACCCAGGAAAACATGAAGCAGAAAAACGCCGTGACACCGATCCCTGAACCGATCAACGGAATGAAAATCTTCACGAAGAACTTGGGGAAACTGTAGCCGTCGATGTAGGCCGTTTCGTCGATTTCCTTGGGCACACCGGACATGAAACCTTCGAGAATCCACACCGCCAAGGGCACGTTGAACAGGCAATGCGCCAACGCCACGGCGATGTGCGTGTCGAACAGGCCAATCGACGAATACAACTGGAAGAACGGCAGCAAAAATACCGCTGGCGGCGCCATACGGTTAGTCAGCAGCCAGAAGAACAGGTGCTTGTCGCCGAGAAAACGGTAGCGCGAAAACGCATAGGCCGCCGGCAACGCCACGCTCAGCGAGATCACCGTGTTCAGGCTGACGTAATACAGCGAGTTCAGATAACCGGTGTACCAGCTCGGGTCGGTGAAGATCACCTTGTAGTTCGCCAGCGTAAAGGCCTGTGGGAAAAGCGTCAGGCCGCCGAGGATTTCGGTGTTGCTCTTGAACGACATGTTCAGCAGCCAATAGATCGGCACCAGCAGGAACAGGATGTATACCAGCAGCGGAATTAGCTTTCTTTTGCTCATGGCCGGGCCTCAGCGGTTGGCGTCGGAGTGCGTCATGGCGGTGTAGAACAGCCAGGACACCAACAGGATGATCAGGAAGTACACCAGCGAAAACGCCGCTGCCGGACCGAGGTCGAATTGCCCTACGGCCATCTGCGTCAACGTCTGACTCAAGAAGGTCGTGGCGTTACCCGGCCCGCCGCCGGTGAGCACGAACGGCTCGGTGTAGATCATGAAACTGTCCATGAAGCGCAGCATCACCGCGATCAGCAGCACGCTCTTCAGCTTGGGCAATTGAATATGCCTGAACACCGCCCACGCCGAGGCGCGGTCGATGCGCGCAGCCTGGTAATACACGTCGGGAATCGCGCGCAAACCAGAGAAACACAGCAGCGCCACCAGTGAAGTCCAGTGCCAGACGTCCATCACCAGCACCGTCACCCAGGCGTCCATGGTGTTGGCCGCATAGTTGTAACTGATGCCCATGGCGTTGAGGCTGGAACCAAGCAGACCAATGTCGGCACGGCCGAAGATCTGCCAAATGGTGCCGACCACGTTCCACGGAATCAGCAACGGAATCGCCAGAATGATCAGCACCACCGACGACCAACGACCCTTGGTCGGCATGGTCAAGGCGACGGCGATGCCCAGCGGAATCTCGATCAGCAACACACAGGCCGAATAGATGAACTGGCGCAGCAACGAGTCGTGCAGACGCGGATCGAGCAGCACTTGCTTGTACCAGTCAGCGCCGACAAAGTAGCGGCTGGACTGGTCGAAGATGTCCTGCACCGAATAATTGACCACGGTCATCATCGGGATCACCGCACTGAACGCCACCAGCAGAAACACCGGCAACACCAGCCACCAGGCCTTGTTGTTCTGCACCTTGTTCATGGCTGCACCTCGTCGTCGGCTTCGAGCAGAAACTCATCGGCATAGACCATCAGCCACTGCGCCGGAAAACTGATGTACGCGGTGCCCTGCGGTACCGGTTTGTCTTCGGCCAGGCGCACCTTCAGCGGCGCACCATCGAGGTCGAGGGTCATGATCTTGTAGGTGCCGAGGTCTTCGACGTGTACGACCCTGGCCTTCATCGCGTCATCAAACGGCTCGTCCCAGACATGAATAAACTCGGGACGGATGCCGACCTTCAGATTTTTCCACTGGCCGTGTTCGATATGTCGCTGCATCGCGTCAGACAGCGGCAGATGCGTCGAGGCGAAACCGACGCCGCCGGGTTGTGGCTGCACCTCGATCAAGTTCATGCCGGGGCTGCCGATGAAATAGCCGACAAAGGTATGGCTCGGCCGCTCGAACAGTTCCCGTGGCGTGCCGAACTGGACGATCTGGCCGCCGTACATCACCGCGATCTTGTCGGCGAAGGTCGAGGCCTCGAGTTGATCGTGGGTGACGTAGACCATGGTGATGTTGAACTGCTCGTGAATCTGTTTGAGCTTGCGTCGCAGCTTCCACTTCAGGTGCGGGTCGATCACTGTCAGCGGCTCGTCGAAGAGGATCGCTGAAACATCGTCACGGACCAGACCGCGGCCCATCGAGACTTTCTGTTTTTCGTCGGCGGTGAGGTTGCGCGCCTTCTTGCTCAGGAGGTTTTGCAGGTCGAGGACTTCGGCAATTTCCTGCACCTTGCTGTGCACTTTCGCCTCGGCCATGCCCTGATTGCGCAGGGGAAACGCGAGGTTATCGAACACGGTCATGGTGTCGTAAACCACCGGAAACTGGAAAACCTGGGCGATGTTGCGCTTCTCCGGCGTCAGGTCGTTGACCGCTTTGCCGTCGAACAACACGTGGCCCTGCGAGGGACTGAGCAAACCGGAAATGATGTTGAGCAAGGTCGACTTGCCGCAACCCGACGGCCCGAGCAAGGCGTAGGCGCCGCCCTGCTCCCAGACGTGATCCATCTCGCGGATCGCGTAGTCCTCGGCGCCGCTCGGGGTTTTGCTGTAGCTGTGGGCGAGGTGCTGCAAACGGATTTCGGCCATCAGGCAACCCTCGCGACACGCCGGCCCGGTGCTTGCACCAGACGGCCCTGCGCATCGAAAACGAACAGTTTGTGGGTCGGGATGTAAATGCGGATCGGCGCATCGACGTCGTATTCGTGAACGCCGGGCAGGTGCAGCACCAGCAGGAAATGCTCGTTGCGCACATGCAGGAAGGTTTCCGAACCGCTGATCTCGGCGACTTCGACGGTGACTGCCAGTTCGAGGTCGTCATCGTTGCTCGGCACCAGCGAGATATGGCTGGGGCGCACGCCAAAACGGAACTCGCCCTCGCCCACCGGACGCAGATCGACGTTTAACGGGAAGTGCACGAAATTGGCGAAACTGACTTCGTTACCGGCGATGCGCCCAGGCATCAGGTTGATCGGTGGTTCGGAGAACAATTCGGCGGCGAGCACGGTTTGCGGTTGGTGATACACCGAAGTTGACGCGCCGCTCTGAATCACTCGGCCTTCGTGAAGAATGGTCGTGGTGCCGCCGAGTGCCAGCGCTTCGTTGGGTTCGGTGGTGGCGTAGATCGCGATGGTGTGGCGCGCCTTGAACAGCTCGCGCATTTCCTGACGCAGTTCTTCGCGCAGTTTGTAGTCGAGGTTGACCAGCGGTTCATCGAAGAGGATCAACTCGGCATCCTTGACCAGCGCGCGCGCCATGGCGGTGCGCTGCTGTTGGCCGCCGGAGAGTTCCAGCGGATAGCGCTGCAGAAACTTCTCGATGCGCAGCATCTTCGCGGTTTCCTGCACTTTGCTGTGGATGATCTCTTTCGACACACCGGCCTGACGCAGTGGCGAGGCGATGTTCTCGAACACGGTCATGGTCGGGTAGTTGATGAACTGCTGATAGACCATCGACACGTTGCGCAGGCGCACCGGGCGTTGGGTGACGTCGACGCCGTTCATCAGGATGCGACCGCTGTCAGGCTTATCGAGCCCGGCCATTAAACGCATGAGGCTGGTTTTGCCGGACAGCGTGCGGCCGAGCAAAACGTTGAACGAACCGGGTTCGAATTTCAGGCACGCATCGTCGATCCAGGTCTGGCCCTCGACGGTACGGCTGACGTGCTCCAGGGTGAGTGACATGGCTCGGCCTTTTTATTATTGGAGTCAAGCGACCTGTGCACGGGAGCGAGTTTCGTGCCAGAAATGGCAAGTGGTTGATTTGTCGTGAAAATCGTTGAATGCGTGGGGATTGAGCGTTCATTGCTGAACACATTTGAACAATCGGGCGATTGACAATGAACAATAGTGAACAACACTCTATAAGCGCTTTTTCCCCGATTCTGTGAACGCCGAAGATCCATTGTAGGCCTTCGCCTGCTCGCGATAGCGGTGTGTCAGTCGATGCAAATATGTCTGACACACCGCTATCGCGAGCAGGCTCACTCCTACAGGGGATCTGTGTAGGTTTCGAAGATCGGGTTCATAACAACAATAAAAATCGCTGCATCAGAGGCTGACTGCCATGGCCGCACCTGCCCCGCCGCTGTCCCACGACGCGATCGTCCAGACGTCCTGGCAACGTTGCCGCGCGTTCGGTCTTGACCACCAAAGCACGCCCGCTTTTGATCAACTGCCCGCCACCGGCATTACGCAGCTGCTCGAGCGCCATCATTCACTGGTGCAGACCACACACCAGGAAGTCCTGCCCTACTACGAAAACATCCTCAGCAATTCCAACTGTCTGATCATGCTCGCCGACAATCAGGGCCAGGTGCTGACCTCGTGGGGCACGCAACGTTTTATCGAACCGAATCTGGCGCGGGGCTTTCAGGCCGGGGCGAGCTGGGTGGAACGCACCAGCGGCACCAATGCGATCGGCACGGCGCTGGCCTGCGAACAAGCGGTGCACATCGAACACGATGAACACTTTCTCAAGGCCAACCGCTTCATGACCGGCTCCGCCGCGCCGATTTTCGACGCTGAGCGCAAGGTCATTGCGGTGCTCGATGTGTCCAGCGACAGCTATCTGCCGCCCTCGCACACTTTGGGCATGGTCAAGATGATGAGCCAGACCGTGGAGAACCGGCTGATCCTCAACCTGTTTCATGGCCAGCACTTTCAACTGACCTTCAACACCGGGTTGAACAACCTCGACAGTCAGTGGGCGGGGTTGTTGATTTTTGATGAGAGTGGACAAGTGCTGTCGGCCAATCGCCGCGCCGACAATCTGCTCGGCGTGCGTTTGTCGCGGGTCAGTGTCGAGAGCCTGTTCAAGGTGTCGCTGCTGGAGTTGATCAATCAGCCGGACGGGTTGCCGTTTGCCTTGCAGACGTCCGGGCGTAACCGTTTTCAGTGTTTGTTGAAGCGGCCGAAACAGGCGTCGGTTCAACCGCGCGTTTTTGCTGCTGAACCCAAAACTGCCGCACCCACCGCGATCAGCCTCAACACCTTGCACTTCGGCGACGCTCGCGTGGAAAAAGCCGTGCGGCAGGCTGAGCGTTTGCTGGAGAAAGACATTCCGCTGCTGATCCATGGCGAAACCGGGGTCGGCAAGGAAGTCTTCGTCAAAGCCCTGCACCAGGCCAGCTCGCGTAGCAAACAGGCGTTCATTGCCGTTAACTGCGCAGCGATCCCCGCCGAACTGGTCGAGTCCGAGTTATTCGGTTACGAGAAAGGCGCGTTCACCGGCGC
Source organism: Pseudomonas sp. CH61 (assembly GCF_059429415.1). NCBI lineage: Bacteria > Pseudomonadati > Pseudomonadota > Gammaproteobacteria > Pseudomonadales > Pseudomonadaceae > Pseudomonas > Pseudomonas sp. CH61. The sequence continues at coordinate 3,334,198 of NZ_CM182098.1, forward strand.
CAACCAGAAAGGCAGCATCGGCCTGATTCGCAAGGCGGATAAAGGCACGCTGTTCCTAGATGAAATTGGCGATATGCCGCTGCCGACTCAGGCGCGGTTGTTGCGGGTTTTGCAGGAACGCTGTGTGCAGCCGGTGGGCAGCAGCGAGTTGTTTGCGGTGGATCTGCGGATTATTTCGGCGACCAACCGATCTTTACGCGAACAAGTGCAATTGGGACGGTTTAGGGAGGATTTGTATTACCGCATTGGTGGGCTGACGCTGGAGCTGCCGCCGCTGCGGGAGCGCAGTGATAAGGAGGCATTGTTTAAACGACTGTGGGAGCAACATCGTGAGCCGACGCAATGGGCGGGGTTGAGCCAGGAAGTGCTGGAGCTGTTCAGCCGTCATCCGTGGCCGGGGAATTTGCGTCAGGTCAGTAGCGTGATGCAGGTAGCGTTGGCGATGGCTGAGGAACAGCCGGTGAGGCTGGAGCATTTGCCGGATGATTTTTTTGTTGATCTGGAGATGGAGCCGGTTGAGCGCGCGCAGCCGTTGGGGTTGGATTTGAATGATGTTGGAGCGTTGAACCGGGAGTTGAAGGCTTCCGGGGGGAATATTTCGCATCTGGCGCGACGGCTTGGAGTTAGCCGCAATACGCTTTACAAGCGGTTGCGTCAGATTGAAGGTTGAGTGAATCCCGTTCCCCTCACCCCAGCCCTCTCCCCCAGGAGAGGGAGCCGACCGAGATGTCTGGCGCTGGACATTGACCTGAAAAAACCAGTCGATTATGGATTCAAAGCATCACGTTCAAGTCGGTGTATCTCTCGAACATCCCCCATTCAGTCCCCTCTCCTGGAGGGAGAGGGAGCCGACCGAGGTGTCTGGCGCTGGACATTGACCTGAAACATCGTGGCGATTATGGATTCGGTGCAAATCGGTCAGGTCGGTGTATCTCCTGAACATCCCCCAATCAGTCCCCTCTCCTGGGGGAGAGGGCTAGGGTGAGGGCGAAAATTCCGGCTCAACATGCGCAACCGAAGCCGCCTCCAATGTGCGCAGCCCCACCAGTACAACAACCACCATCATTATCCCAGCGCCAATGGCCACACCAAACCCCGCTCGCGCGCCCCACGCATCAATCACCAGCCCCGCCAGCATGCCGCCGAGCGCAACGCCAATGCTGATCCCCGTGGTCATCCACGTCAGCCCTTCAGTAATCCTCGACGGCGGGATGATGATTGTCCCCAGCTTCATGACCACGACCATCGTTGGCGCAAACGAAATCCCGGCAATAAACAGCGTCGCTGACAAGACATAAACGTCCGCTGCAAAAATCGGCAACACGCCGGTGAACGCCGTGACCAATATCCCGATCAGGAACTGTTTTTCGATCGCCAGCGAAACCCGCATTGCACCGAACGTCAAACCCGCCACCAGTGAACCGAACGCATAGGCGGCGAGGATGAAAGTCGCCGACGCTGGCCAGCCTTGCGCATTGGCGAAAGCCACGACGGCGACATCGATTGCTCCGCCAATGACCCCCATCGCCAACAACGCGAGGACAATGGTGCGCACGCCGGGGATCAGCAAGGTCGAGCCACTATGGCTGGCGTGGCCGACGACAACCTTGGGTTCAGTCTGGCGCTGCAGGAGAAATGCTGTCACCCCGACAGCCAACAGCCCGACCGCAACAAGGGGCCCGGCTTCGGCGAAAAAACTCACGCTCAAACCGATCGCCAGTGGCGGGCCGACGATGTAGGCCATTTCGGTGAGGACCGTGTCCAGCGAGAACGCCGTGTGCAGTTGCGGCTTGCCCCGGAACAACTGCGTCCATCGTGCGCGGATCATCGACGGCATGCTCGGCATCGTCCCCGCCAGTGCGGCCAGAACAAACAGCAGTGGGGCCGGTGCGCGCATGTAAACCGCAAGGATCAGGGCCAGCAACATGGCAATGCTGAACGCCGTGACGACGGGCAGCACGCGGCTCTGGCCATGTTGATCGACCAGTCTCGAGATGTACGGGCCGAGCAGTGCATTGGCCAGGGTGAACGTCCCGGCGACGGTGCCGGCCAGCCAGTAAACCCCGGTTTTCTGCACTAGCATGGTGATGATGCCGATGCCGATCATTGCCTGTGGCAAGCGGGCGATAGAACTCGCGAGCACTAGCCCGGTGGCGCCGGGGGTGGTTAGTAGCTCGCGATAGTGATTGGCCATGATGTTTCCCTTCGATAATCGTCGCTGATCAGCATCCGGCTGAACGCGTTGCCGACATCAAGACCTACGCGAACGGCAAAAGCAACCCTCACCCCAGCCCTCTCCCAGAGGGAGAGGGAGCTGACCGAGGTGTCTGGCGTTGTGCATCGACCTGAAAGACTGTGTCGATTATGGATTCGGAGAAAAACTTTCAAGTCGGCGTATCTTTTGAGCATCCCCCATTCAGTCCCCTCTCCCTCTGGGAGAGGGTTAGGGTGAGGGGCTCTTCTTCGCAGCCAAACAAAAACCCGCACACGGCGGGTTTTGTTTGTAACAAGTACAGCTATCAGTCAGCCAGACGCCAGGTAGTCCCACCCTTACCGTCTTCCAACACAACGCCCATCGCCGTCAGCTGATCACGAATACGGTCCGACTCAGCCCAATCCTTACCCGCACGTGCCGCCAGACGCGCCGCAATCAGCGCATCAACTTCAGCCGCATCGACACGCCCTTCAGCGCCCGCCTGCAGGAAGTCATCCGCCTCCAACTGCAACACACCCAACACGCTCGCCAGCTCTTTCAGACGTGCCGCCAGACCTGCCGCTGCATCGAGATCGCTCTCGCGCAGACGGTTGATCTCACGCACCATCTCAAACAGCACCGCACAGGCTTCCGGCGTACCGAAGTCGTCGTTCATTACCGTGGTGAAGCGTTCAACAAACGCTTCGCCGCCAGCAGGCGCCACAGTCGGCAAACCTTTCAACGCGTGGTAGAAACGCTCCAGCGCGCCTTTGGCGTCCTTGAGGTTGTCTTCCGAGTAGTTGATCGCGCTGCGGTAGTGGCTCGATACCAGCAGGTAGCGCACGACTTCCGGGTGGTACTTTTCCAGCACGTCGCGGATGGTGAAGAAGTTGTTCAAGGACTTGGACATCTTCTCGCCATTGATACGAATCATGCCGCAATGCATCCACGCGTTGGCGTAGGTCTTGCCGGTGGCCGCTTCGCTCTGGGCGATTTCGTTTTCGTGGTGCGGAAACTCAAGATCGCTGCCGCCGCCATGAATGTCGAAGGTCTCGCCGAGGCAGCAGGTGGACATCACCGAGCACTCGATGTGCCAGCCCGGACGCCCGGCGCCCCACGGCGATTCCCAGCTTGGCTCGCCCGGTTTGGCGGCTTTCCACAGGACGAAGTCGAGCGGATCCTGTTTCGACTCGTCGACTTCGATGCGCGCGCCGATGCGCAGGTCTTCGATTTTCTTGCGCGACAGTTTGCCGTAGCCCATGAACTTGGCGACGCGGTAGTACACGTCGCCATTGCCCGGGGCGTAGGCGTAACCCTTGTCGATCAGGGTCTGGATCATCGCGTGCATGCCCGGAATGTGATCCGTGGCGCGCGGTTCCATGTCCGGCTTCTTGATGTTCAGGCGCGCTTCGTCTTCGTGCATCGCGGCGATCATGCGCTCGGTCAACGCTTCGAACGATTCACCGTTCTCGTTGGCACGGTTGATGATCTTGTCGTCGATGTCGGTGATGTTGCGCACGTAGGTCAGGTCGTAACCGCTGAACCGCAACCAGCGGGTCACCAGGTCGAACGCGACCATGCTGCGGCCGTGGCCAAGGTGGCAGTAGTCGTACACGGTCATCCCGCAGACGTACATGCGCACCTTGTTGCCATCCAGCGGCTTGAAGACTTCTTTGCTCTTGGTGAGCGTGTTGTAGATCGTTAGCACGTTATTTCCCTTGACGCTGAATCACTGGCCCCACGAATCACGCAGGGTCACGGTACGGTTGAATACCGGCTGACCTGGTTTCGAGTCCTTCAAATCAGCGACGAAGTAGCCTTCGCGCTCGAACTGGAAACGGTCTTCCGGCTGTGCATTGCCAAGCGATGGCTCAGCACGACAACCGGTGAGTACCTGCAGCGAATCAGGGTTGATGTTGTCGAGGAAACTCGCGCTGTCTTCAGCCTTCTCTGGGTTGGCCGAACGGAACAGACGATCGTACAGACGCACTTCGCACTCGACGCTGGCGGCAGCCGGCACCCAGTGGATCACGCCTTTGACCTTGCGGCCTTCAGGGTTCTTGCCGAGGGTTTCCGGGTCGTACGAGCAACGCAGTTCGACGATGTTGCCATCGGCGTCCTTGATCGCTTCGTCGGCACGGATCACGTAGCTGCCGCGCAGACGCACTTCACCGGCCGGTTCCAGGCGCTTGTAGCCTTTTGGCGGCTCTTCCATGAAGTCGTCACGGTCGATGTAGATTTCCCGGGCGAATGGCAGCGCGCGCACGCCCATGTCTTCTTTCGGGTGGCGCGGCAGTTCGAGGTTCTCGACCTGGCCTTCCGGGTAGTTGGTGATGACCACTTTCAGCGGACGCAGCACGCACATCGCACGCGGTGCGGTCTGGTCGAGGTCGTCACGGATGCTGAATTCGAGCATGCCGAAGTCGACCACGCCGTCGGAACGGTTGGTGCCGATCATTTCGCAGAAGTTGCGGATCGATTTCGGCGTGTAGCCACGACGGCGGAAGCCCGACAGCGTGGACATGCGCGGATCGTCCCAGCCGTTGACGTGCTTTTCATCGACCAGTTGCTTGAGCTTGCGCTTGCTGGTGATGGTGTAGTTGAGGTTCAGACGGCTGAACTCGTACTGACGCGGGTGCGCCGGCACTGGCAGTGCGTCGAGGAACCACTCGTACAGCGGACGATGGCTTTCGAACTCGAGGGTGCAGATCGAGTGGGTGATGCCTTCGATGGCGTCCGACTGACCGTGGGTGAAATCGTAGTTCGGGTAGATGCACCACTTGTCACCGGTCTGGTGGTGATGCGCGTGACGGATGCGATACATGATCGGATCGCGCAGGTTCATGTTCGGCGAGGCCATGTCGATTTTGGCACGCAGCACGCGGGCGCCATCGGCGAACTCACCGGCGCGCATGCGCGCAAACCAGTCAAGGTTCTCTTCAACGGAACGGTCGCGGAACGGGCTGTTCTTGCCCGGTTCGGTCAGGCTGCCACGGTATTCCTTGGCTTGCTCCGGGGTCAGGTCGTCGACGTAGGCTTTGCCGGCCTTGATCAGCTCGACGGCCCAGTCGTGCAACTGGTCAAAATACTGCGAGGCGTAGCGCACTTCGCCGGACCATTCGAAGCCCAGCCATTTGACGTCGCTTTCGATCGCGTCGATGTATTCCTGGTCTTCCTTGGCCGGGTTGGTGTCGTCGAAACGCAAGTGCGTAACGCCGCCGAACTCCTGGGCCAGGCCGAAGTTCACGCAGATCGACTTGGCGTGACCGATGTGCAGGTAGCCGTTGGGCTCAGGCGGGAAACGGGTAACGATCTGGGTGTGCTTGCCCGAGTCCAGGTCTGCCTGGATGATCGGCCGCAGGAAATTGACCGGCACGGCAGGGCCGGACTTGGCATTCGAGGTAGGGTCGACAGTGGGCTTGCTCATAGGATCCTTGACTTACATGTGCGCGGCCGCAGAGGGGGCCAGACAAAACAAAGCCGCTATCATAGCCGATGCTGTCAAGGGGCTGACAGAGCAGGCCCTATAAAGGTGTGCTTTTTATCGCCGGGAATTGAAAAACAGCCTCGAAATTCGCGCCTGTCACGCTAAACTGCGCACCTTGGCCCACGCTGGCTGAACCGGTTTGGGGGCTCGATGTCCCAAAACCACGAATTCCTCTAAAGAGTAGCGATCATGACTCAAGTTAAATTGACCACCAATCATGGCGACATCGTCATCGAACTGAACGCTGAAAAGGCGCCGATCACCGTCGCCAACTTCATCGAGTACGTCAACGCCGGTCACTACGAAAACACCGTTTTCCACCGCGTCATCGGTAACTTCATGATCCAGGGCGGCGGTTTCGAGCCAGGCATGAAAGAAAAGAAAGACAAGCGTCCAAGCATCCAGAACGAAGCTGACAACGGTCTTTCCAACGAGAAATACACCGTTGCCATGGCCCGCACCATGGAGCCGCATTCGGCTTCCGCGCAGTTCTTCATCAACGTCGCCGACAACACCTTCCTCAACCACAGCGGCAAGAACGTGCAAGGCTGGGGCTACGCAGTATTCGGTAAAGTGACCGCCGGTACCGACGTTGTCGACAAGATCAAAGGTGTATCGACCACTTCCAAGTCCGGCCACCAGGACGTACCAGCAGACGACGTGATCATCGAGAAAGCCGAGATCATCGAAGCGTGATATTGCTGATTTCAGACTTGCATCTGGAAGAGGAGCGCCCGGACATAACCCGGGCGTTTCTGGATTTGCTCGCCGGACGCGCCCGCTCGGCTAGTGCGTTGTACATTCTCGGCGACTTCTTCGAAGCGTGGATTGGCGACGACGCCATGACGCCCTTCCAGCGTTCCATCTGCCAAGCCCTGCGCGAACTCAGCGACAGCGGCACGGCGATTTTTCTGATGCACGGCAATCGCGACTTCATGCTCGGCAAGGCCTTCTGCAAGCAGGCCGGCTGTACGTTGTTGAAGGATCCGAGTGTCGTGCAGTTTTACGGCGAGCCGGTGCTATTGATGCACGGCGACAGCCTCTGTACCCGCGACGTCGGCTACATGAAGCTGCGGCGTTATCTGCGTAATCCGATCACGCTGTTTATCCTGCGCAATCTGCCCTTGAGCAGCCGCCATAAACTGGCGCGCAAACTGCGCAGCGAAAGCAAGGCGCAGACGCGGATGAAGGCTAATGACATTGTCGATGTCACGCCGGAGGAGATTCCGCGGATCATGCAGGAATTTGGCGTGAAAACCCTGATCCACGGCCACACCCACCGCCCGGCGATTCACAAGTTGCAGCTTGGTGAACAAGCGGCGAAGCGGATTGTGTTGGGGGATTGGGATCGGCAGGGTTGGGCGTTGCAGGTGGATGAGAGCGGGTATGCACTGGCACCGTTCGACTTCGCCCCGCCGCTGGCTTTGCCGCATGGCTGAAGATCGCTACCCCCTCACCCCAGCCCTCTCCCCCAGGGGGGGCGAGGGGGAAATGATCTGGTCAAACGATACTGGACACGGTTATAGGGTTTTACCCTTTTTCATGCCGCCAGGGCCTCCATGTCCACCGGAGTTCGGTAGCCATTGTGACTGTGCAGCCTGATCCGATTGTAATAATGGGTCAGGTAGCGCAATACATCGGTACTGGCCTCATCTTCGTTTCGGTAGCCAGCCTTGGGTATCCATTCAGATTTCAAACTGCCAAAGAAACGCTCCATCGGGGCGTTGTCCCAGCAGTTTCCTCGTCGACTCATGCTTTGTTTTATGCGCATGTCCGCCAGCGTTTCACGAAACACTTTACTGCTGTAATGACAGCCCTGATCCGAATGGAACATTAGGTTTTCAGGGCGTCCTCGCGACTCGAAAGCCATCTTTAACGCTCGACAGGTCAGAGCTGAATCCGGACTTCTGGACATCGCCCAGCCGACGATGCGGCGGGCATGCAGATCAAGTACAGCAGCCAGATAAACCCAGTAAGTACCGGCCCAAATGTAAGTCACGTCGCCACACCACACTCGATTGGGGGCCTCGACTTTGAATTTACGCTCCAAATGATTGGGGGCGTATTGCGCCTCCGCACCGCTGGGTTTGTACCGATGCCTGCGCCGTTGCTGGCTCTTCAAACCGAGCTCGCGCATCAGGCTACGAGCCATGTAACGACCTACCGACTCTTTTTCGTTACACAGCGCTTTTGACAGGCTGCGCGCGCCCATTGAGCCGCGACTTTGCTCATGTAATTCGGCAGCCTTGATCTTTAGGCGATCGCGCCCGACATGCACTTTCGCCCGCTGTTTCAGACGCTCGTAATAACTGCTGCGGTTGATACCAAACACGCCACACAACTCGGATCTTGGATATTGCTCGCTTAACTCCTCGACCAGCCTTACCGATCGAGGGAATCCGACATCAAGAGAGCTGTAGCCTTTTTTAAAATTTCCTTCTCGCGCTCAATCCGTCGAATTGTTGCTTCCAGCTCCTGGATGCGTTGTTGGTCAACGGTCATGGCCTTGGACTTCTCAGGCGTCTTGCCACTGCGCTCCGCACGCAGTTGCTCAACCCAGCGACGCAGAGCTGTAGGGCCCACGCCCATTGCTTCGCAGGCTTCACTCACCGAATAGTCTTTATCCAAAACCAGGCAAGCCGCATCCCGTTTGAAATCTGTCGAAAAATATCGTCTGGTCAAATCACACCTCGTCGTTGGGCGTAGATTAACGCCCTTTAGGGGTGTCCAGAATCATTAAGCCAGATCAAAAGGGAGCCGACCGAGTGCAGTTCAAAACCCGCGATCGACTCACAATCTCAAATCATGCTTTCCCCAAACCGGAGTTCAACTCGGTGGCTCAGGTCGGCGTACCTCGAAAGCAAACCTCGGTCAGTCCCCTCTCCCTCCGGGAGAGGGTTAGGGTGAGGGGCTTTTGACCTCAGTGCCCGGAAGCAGCAGGCCCTGCCTTCGCGGCAAACGGTGGCTTAGCCAGCCACACAATCAAAATCAACCCCATAAACCCCCAGCCCAACAACGTGAAGTAATCCACGGTAGAGAGCATGTACGCCTGACTGGTCAAAATCTGATCCATCTGCGCATAAGCCGATTGGCTCGCCCCGCCCAAATGATTCAAAGTCTCGCGCGTCGCCGGCTCAAAGGTACTGATGCTTTCACTCATATACGCATGATGCTGATCCGCCCGGCGAATCCATATCCATGTGGTCAGCGACGCAGCAAAGCTACCGCCCAGCGTCCGCAGAAAAGTCGCCAGACCGGCACCATCGGCAATCTGACTCGGCGGCAGGTCCGACATCAGAATGCTCAAGGTCGGCATGAAGAACAGCGCCACACCAATGCCCATGAACAACTGCACCAGCGCAATGTGCTGGAAATCCACTTCATTGGTGAATCCCGCCCGCATAAAGCAGCTCAAGCCAATCGCCAGAAACGCCAGCCCGGCCAGTAAACGCAGGTCGAACTTGTTCGCGTACTTGCCGACAAACGGCGACAGCAGCACCGGCAGAATGCCGATCGGCGCCACGGCCAAACCGGCCCAGGTTGCGGTGTAACCCATCTGTGTCTGCAACCATTGCGGCAGGATCAGGTTGATGCCGAAGAACCCGGAGTAACCCAGCACCAACACCAACGTGCCGATGCGAAAGTTACGGTGCGCAAACAAGCGCAGATTCACCACCGGATGCTGGTCGGTCATTTCCCAGATGACGAACACCGCCAGCGCAATCACCGAAATCGCCGCGCCGATGATGATGAAGTTCGACTCGAACCAATCCAGGTCATTGCCCTTGTCGAGGATCACCTGCAACGCGCCGACGCCGATGATCAGGGTGATCAGACCAACGTAATCCATCGGCTGACGGCTGGTTTCCACCGGACGTTTGGCCAGTTGCGAGCGCACTACCATCACCGCAAAGATGCCGATCGGCACGTTGATGAAGAAGATCCACGGCCAGCTATAACTGTCCGTTATCCAGCCACCGAGAATCGGCCCGGCAATCGGCGCGACCACCGTGACCATCGCCAGTAACGCCAGGGCCATGCCGCGCCTCGCCGGCGGATAGACCGCGATCAACAGGGTTTGCGTCATCGGATACAGCGGCCCGGCGACCAGACCTTGCAGGACGCGGAAGCCAATCAATTCCGGCATCGACGTGGAGATACCGCAGAGAAACGAGGCCAGCACGAACAGAATGGTGGCCCACAAAAACAGCTTCACCTCGCCGAAACGGCGGCTGAGCCAACCGGTCAGCGGCAACGCAATCGCGTTGCTCACGGCGAACGAGGTGATCACCCAGGTGCCCTGCTCCGAACTCACCCCGAGGTTGCCGGAAATCGTCGGCAGCGCCACGTTGGCGATGGTGGTGTCGAGCACTTGCATGAACGTCGCCAGCGACAGGCCGATGGTGCTGAGCAACAGGCTGGGCGGCGTGAAAGAGGCGTTATTGCTCATTGTGAATCCTATGAAACCAGGTTGTCGCCGTGCCCTTGTGGGAGCGAGCCTGCTCGCGAAAGCGGTGTGTCATTCAGCATTTATTTGTCTGAAAGGCCGCCTTCGCGAGCAGGCTCGCTCCCACAGGGAAAGATTCAGCGTTGCGCGGTTTTGCTGACCGCAGCGCTGTTGTCGTGGATCAGCTGCGCAATCATCGCGTCGGCTTCGGCCAGTTGACGGTCGTAGACGTTGGTGCTGAACGAGGCCTTTTGCGGTGGTTGCTGTGCGAGCACCGGGCCGCTCTGGTCGTGCAGGTTCACTTCAACATTGGTCGACAGACCGACGCGCAGCGGATGCTTGGCCAGTTCTTCGGCGTTGATGTGAATCCGCACCGGCACACGCTGAACGATCTTGATCCAGTTACCGGTGGCGTTCTGCGCTGGTAGCAGAGCAAACGCGCTGCCGGTACCGGCGCCGAGGCTGTCGACGGTGCCGCTGTATTTCACATCGCTGCCGTAGATATCGGATTCGATATCGACCGGCTGACCGATGCGCATGTCACGCAGTTGGGTTTCCTTGAAGTTGGCGTCGATCCACAGTTGATCCAGCGGAATCACTGCCATCAACGCCGTGCCCGGCTGCACACGCTGACCGAGCTGCACGGTGCGTTTGGCCACGTAACCGGTGACCGGCGCGATCAAGGTGCTGCGGGCATTGGTCAGGTAAGCCTGACGCAGGTCGGCAGCGGCGGACATCACATCCGGATGCGACGAGACCACGGTGTCATCGACCAGCGCGCTGGTGGTTTTCAGCTGCTGCTTGGCGTTGGCCAGGGCGTTTTGCGCCGAGGTCAGGTCATCGCGAGCGTGGGACAGTTCTTCCTGGGAAATCGCCCCGCCCTGCGCGAGGTTTTTCCGCCGGTTGTAGTTGTCCTGGGCTTTCTGCACTTCGGCCTGTTGCGCATTGACCTGGGCTTTCATGCCATCAACGTTGCTGTACAAGCCACGCACCTGACGCACGGTGCGCGCCAGTTTCGCCTGCGCACTTTGCAGGCCGACTTCAGCGTCGTTCGGGTCGAAGTTGATCAGCACCTGACCTTCGTGAACCAGATCACCATCGTCAGCGCCAATGCTGACCACAGTGCCGGTCACCAGCGGGGTGATTTCGACAACGTTACCGTTGACGTAGGCGTCGTCGGTGCTTTCGTTGAAGCGCCCGATGAACTCGTGATACGCCCAGACGCCGGCGCAGGCGAGTGCAACCACAACGGCCAGCACCAGCAGCATGACTTTGCGCTTGCGCGGGTTGCCGGTGTCCGGGGTGTTGCCTTGAGCTTGGGTGTTTTCGGCAGTGGCCATGACAATTACCTTGAATTAGTTGTGCGGCGTGGCTGGGGTGGCGTTGGCTGCGGTCAGGGTTTGCCCCTGGAAGCCGCCGCCCAGCGCTTGCATCAGTTGAATCGACAGATCGATTTGCTCGGCATTGAGGTTGGCCAGTTGACGCTGGGCCTGGAGCAATTGCTGCTCGATGCTGAGCACGTCCAGGTAGTTGCCGATGCCGGAACCGTAACGCTGGACCACGGTGTTGTAAGAATCCTGGGCAATGTCGGTGGCGTGCTGCTGCGCACCGATCTGCCGGCCGATGTCACGCAACTGATTGATCGTGTCGCTGACATCGCCCAGTGCTTTCACCAGACTTTTGTTGTACTGCGCCACCGCCAGATCGTAATCGGCGTCGCGCGCATCGAGGTTGGCGCGCAGGCGTCCGCCGTCGAAGATCGGCACGGAAATGGTCGGGGCAATATTGAAGAAGCGACTGGCCGAACCGAACATCGCATCACCCAACAAAGACTCGGCACCGGCCGAGGCCGACAGGTTCAAGTTGGGATAGAAGCGGGTTTTCGCCGAGTCGATGTCTTTGCTCGCCGCTTCAACGCGCCAACGGGCGGCAACCAGATCCGGGCGACGACCGAGCAGTTCCGCCGGCAACACCGACGGAACGGCAACAGCGCTGGCTTGCAGGACTTTCGGTCGGGCGATTTCGTTGCCACGATCCGGGCCTTTGCCGAGCAGCACAGCCAAGGCGATCTTGGCGCTGTTCAGGCGCTTTTCTGCGTCGATCAGGCTGGCTTCGGAACTGGCTTCCAGACTTTGCGTTTGCTGGAACTGGTACTGACTGTCGATCCCGGAACTCAGGCGACGCTGGCTCAGGTCGAGCATTTGTCTGGTGCGTTTGAGGTCTTCGTTGGCCAGGTCATAAACGATGTGTGCCTGACCGAGATCGCTGTAAGCGCGAGCGACATCGGCGGCGAGGGTCAGCTGTGCGGCCTGACGATCAACTTCAGCGGCGCGGGCCTGACCGAGTGCAGCTTCCCAGGCATCACGCTGGCCGCCCCAGAGGTCGAAGTTGTAATTGAAACCGGCGCTGACGTTACGCACGGTGGCGTAGGCGTCGCCCTGCCCCAGCGGATCCTGATCCTTGGCCAGACGCGAACGGCTGATGCCGGCGCTGGCGTCGAGGGTCGGATAACGTTCGGCATCGGCGGCATACGCGGCGGCGTTGGCCTGATGCGCGCGGGCCTCAGCGATCTGCATGTCCGGGCTGTCGTGCAGGGCTTCGCGAATCAAGCCGTCGAGTTGCGGATCGCCGAGGCTGGTCCACCAGTCGCTCTTCGGCCAGGCGGCCGGCGACAGGGTCACGCCGTTGAGGGACTGGCCGACTTTCAGGTTTTTTGCATCGAGGCTCGCGCCCGAAGTGTCGAGGCCGCTGTAGTTGGCGCAACCGGCGAGAATCATCGCCGACAGCACCAGAGTCAGGCTGCTGCGCAAGGTTTTACCGCTCATTGTGTTCACCTAAGCGCTGGATGGTGATCGGGTCACCGGCTGCCAGCAGGATTTTCTTGAGGATGTATTCCAGGGTTTTCAGCTCTTCGCGAGAGATGGCGCCGGCCAGTTCATTCATCGCATCGGCGCCGATGTGCGGCAGGCGATCGGCCAGTTGCTGGCCTTGCTCAGTCAGTTTCAGTTGCACCTGACGGCGATCGCCTTCGCTGCGCTGGCGAGCCAGAAAGCCTTTCTGCTCCAGACGATCGAGCATGCGCGTCATCGAACCGCTGTCGAGCGACAGGTGCCGGCACAGTTCGGCCGGGGTATCGACGCCGAACTGGGCCATGATGATCAACACCTTGAACTGCGCGGCGGTGATGCCGTGGGGTTCCATGTGGGTGTCGATGATCCGGTCCTTGAGCAGCGCGGCACGGCCAAGCAACAGGCCGAGATGGCAATGTTTGAATTCGTCCGGGGTGAAATGCTTCATTTGCTCACCTAATAACTGCCTAGGCAGTGAATGTATGTCGAGATGTTACTGCCTAGGCAGCGAATGTCAATGGAATAGTTAGCAGGCTTGGTAATTAGTTGAGCAATGGAGTTGGTTTTGTGTCGCACAGGCGGACGCCATCGCGAGCAGGCTCACTCCTACAAGGGAACGCATTTCAAATGTAGGCCTTCACCTGCTCGCGATTGGAGCGACTCGGTGTGAAGTCGGTCAGGATTCGTCGGAAGGACGCACAGATGGCGGTTGCACCGGATGCACCTCACGCCCCCGCAAGGCAGTCGCCACATACCCAAAGGCCCGCTTGCTCACCGCATAAATGCTATGCCAGCCCGGCGGTGCCGGCTCGATGGCGGCATGCAACGCTCGCGCGTAATCAAGCACCAGCCCGGGCGTCCAGGCCATCGCCTCTGCCCGTTTGCGCACTTGCGCAGCAACCCAGAACTCGGGGCTGAAGATGACTCGGGCGAAATCCAGCATGCTCGAATGTCCCCGGTTCATCGCTCCTTCCAGCGCCGCTTCGAGGCTATGGGCGACGGCGCTGGAACAGTTTCGGCTGGTCAGGTTGTACGTACTGTCCTGCCGATACTCCGTCCAGAACGCATGCAGGCGCCGGGCGTCGTAATGGGCGAAACTGACCTGCACCGAAGACGGGCACCAGTCCGCCACCTCGCCGGCATAGTCCGGCAGAAACCTGCCGGCAACATCGTTGTTCGGCGTCGCCCGCAGCAAGCGCACGAAATCCCCCGCCGAACGATCAATGTCGTCCTGCGGGTAATGGCTGATGTAAATGTCCGGGCCACATTCCAGTGCCGCATGGCCGGCGGAGATCACGCCGTTGATATCGACCGCCGCGATGTAGCGGTTGAGCAGGCGATTGCGCACCAGAGTGTCGTCGACGGTACCGCTGGGGGTCCAGACGTGAATCACCAACGCGTCGCTGCTGGCCGGCGCACTCACTGCAGCAGGACTGGTCAGCGGCAGCTGGTGTTTGAAGCGCACGGCTTGCCGCAACAAGGCGCAACCGGTCAGGAACAGGCTCATGCCAATGCAAAACGGCACCGTGCCCTTGTACAGCGTCGGATACGGCTCAAGGATAAACACGCCAAAGCCGATTTCGAACAACCCCGCCAGCAGCGACACTCGCCAACCGACAAAACGCACCACCAGCGCCGCCGCCAGCCGAAAGCCGCCATCGAGCAGAAAAGCCCCGCCAAACAGCACCGCCAGAATCAGCCCGGCAGCGTGTTGCCGGTCGACGATCAACAGTCCCAGCAAGAGAAACGCCAGTCCTCGCGCTCTGCGCAGCGCCGCAGCGGTCCCGGCTTGCGGTGCCGGCACCAGCAGCAGGATCAGCGCTTCGAGCAACAACAGATAGCCGAAGAGATGCAGCGGAAAATACAGAACACCGTCCAGCGCATCAATGAAGATGCCCACACCGGCCGCGCCCCAGGCGATGCCCGTCAGCGCCAGCGCGGACCAGCGTTTGCGGACGAATTCGTGACCGAGCAAGACCATACTCAAGCGGACCATTTGCGCCCCCGTTCTCTTCGGGTAGCCGCCAACCGCGCAGCTTTCCAGTGGCGGTGAGTCTAATCCATTCTGCAAAAGCCGGATCGCAGCGACGCGACCCGGCGATGGGAAACGCGCGTTAGAAATCGCGCTTGTAGAAGATATCCAGCGAACTCGCCACGCCACTTGCCGCCTCGACATAGACCTTCTTGCTCAGCTTATAGCGCAGCGCAATGGTGTTGGCCGGTTCAAACACGCCCACGCCATAACGCAAACTGAGCTTCTCGGAGATATTGCCGCTGGCCACCACACTGGTGGTGTTGCCGCTGCCCGCCGTGTCGAGCTGGAAATCCTGAATCCCCAGATCCTTGGCCAGGCTGCTGGTGACTCCGGAACTGCCCATCAAGCCCAGCCCCAACGCCGCTTGCGCGAGCATGTTGTTGTCTTCGCCGTTGGTGCTCAGCGGTCGACCGAGGACCAGATAGGAAAGCGCCTGCTCCTGACTCATCGCCGGCTCGGAGAAGATCTGCGTGGTCGGCTGCTCGGCGCTGCCGCTCAGGCGAATACCGGCGATCACGTCGTCGGTCTGGCGGATCGCTTCGATGTCCAGATACGGCTGATCGAGGGGGCCGGCGAACAACAGACGCGCACGCCGCACTTGCAGGCGCTGGCCGTAGGCACTGTAGCGGCCGTCGTTGAGCCACAGTTCGCCACGGGTGTCCATGTTGTCGCCGATGTGCACATGACCTTGCACGTTGGCGGTCAGACCAAAACCGGCGAAGGCCAGTTTGTCTTCGCCGACCACCACGTCGATGTCCATTTTCATCGCCAACGGTGGTTTGCCCTCTTCGGTCTGCGCACCGACGATGATCGTGTCATCGGAGACTTTTACCGTTGACGGCGGCAATTCACGCACGGTGATTTCACCTTTGGGCACCTGCACTTTGCCGGCGATTTTCAGTTCGTCGCCGGCCATGGAAATCTTCAGGTCCGGTGCTACTTCCAGCTTGGCATAAGGCTCGACGGTGACCGGCAATTGCGTGCCTTTCAACGCCAGATCAACCACCAGTGCCTGGCCCCAGGCAACGTTACCGTTGAGGCTGCCCTGCCCGCTCTTGCCGCTTTTCCAGCCGCCGTCGAGGCGTACCGATTCGCCGGCAATCAGGGCGGTGAGTTGCAGATTCTGCAGCTCCATCGGCAACTCGGCGCCGGACACTTCGCCATCGCTGAGTTGCACGGTGCCGTTGACCAGCGGCGCCAGCAGTCCGCCGGAAATCGTCCCGCTGCCATTCAGGCGGCCGGTGAGTTTTTCAACCATCGGCACAAACGGCCGCGCCACCGACAGATCCAGTCCGCTGAGGCGGAACGAGCCGCTCAACGGTTTGTTTTTCGGCAGTGGATTGAGCTGTGCCTGCACCATCAACTCGCCGAGTTTGCCGCCGACGAAATTCAGCTCGGTGTCGACGCGCTTGGGGGTGAGTTTGCTGGTGAGTTTCAGGGTCTGGTAGGGGAAGTCCAGCCACTGATCCTTTTCCTTCATGCGCAAGGTGCCGCCGCTGGCGTCAATGCTGACCACACCATTCGGGCCGCTGGCCGGCAGATCCAGTTGCAGATCGGCGTTGAGCTTACCCTTCCAGGCAAAGTCTTTCGGCAACCATTGCGCGAGGCTTTCGATCGGGAACTGCTTGAGGTGGTAGCGCAGTTTCGGCTCCGGCATCAGCCGTTGATCTTCACCGCACAGGCTGGCGTCGCCGGACATCCAGCAATGCGCGCCAAAGTTGATCTTGCCGTCGGCCAGACGTTCGAGTTTGGCCGGATTCTGCAGTTTCCAGTCCTGGCCACCGGCCTGAATATCGCCACTGGCCAGACGACCACGCCAGTTGCCCTTGTCCAGATTGCCATCCAGACCAAGGGCCAGTTTCAGCTTCGGCCCGATCAGGTCGAGGTTGAGTTTCTGGTTTTTGATATCGCCCTGAGCGCTGGCAGTCAGCGTGCCCAATGAAGTGTCACCGGCCTGAATGCCGGCACCTTTCAGATCGATCTTCGCCCTTTGCGCACTGTCGAGGGTGGCATCGAGGTTGAGGCTTTGCAGGCGATTGTCCTGGAACGCCAGTTGCGAACCTTGCAGACCGAGTTTGCCCTGCGGTGCTTTCAACGTACCGGCCACATTGACCTGACCGTTGACCTGCCCGCGCAGTTGCGGCCAGAGCTGAGCCAGACGCGACAGCTTGATGTCGATCTGCCCGGTGAGTTTCTGTTGCAGGCTGCCCTTGCCGTTGATGCTGTTGTCGCCGAGGCGGATTTGCAGGGCGTTCAGGTTCCACTGCTCGCCAGCGCCGTCAGCCTTGGCCTGAAGGATCGCCGGTTGACCGCGCAGTTTGCCTTTCAAGTCGAGGTCGGCGGTCAAACTCAGGCGTTCATTTTTCATTTCGCCTTGGCTTTTCAGCGGTCCAGCTAACGTGCCCGGCAACTCGGCAACCCAGTACGCCGGGTTCAACGCCGACAGCTCCAGCGCTGTGTCCCAGGCGATGCCGTCGGCGAACTGCACATTGACGTGCCCTTCAGCCTTGCCCTGCCCGGCTTGCATTTTCAGTTGCGGCAAAGCGATCTGTTTCAGGCTGCCGCTGAACGGACTGCTCAGGGTAAACGCGCCCGCAGGACCATCCAGCGCGGCGGCGAAGTTGCCGAGGTATTGACCGTCGGTGTAAGAGACTTCGCCAGTGAAGGTACGCAAGGCGACTTGTGGCTCGTCGATTTCGTTGTAGAGCCGATGCCACGGAAAGTCCTGCCAGTTGATGTTGGCTTGGGCGCTGAGGCCTTTGCTCCAGTCGACGCTACCGGTGAGTTTCAGGCTTTGTTTATCGTTGGCCGTCAGGTCGAGGCCGGCGATCTGCGCGCCGCTGGCGTCGACTTTGCCTTTGAGCAGCAACGCCACCGGGCCTTTGTCGGCGGGCAGCGTGGCGTTGCCGTTGAGCTGGTAACCGCTTTTCAGGTCGCCTTCACCGGTCAGCAGCAATTGATTGAGTTGCAGGGTGTCGGGCAGGTCGGCGCTCGGTTTGAACGCCTCGCTAGTGATGCGCACCTTGGCTGGCAGGTTTTCCGCCAGCGGTTGCAATTCACCACTCAACAGGCCGTCGAGGTAACCCCGGCTGTCGGCGTGCAGGTTGAGGGTTTTCAACAGGTCGCCGTCGATCTTCAACGCCAGCGCCCACAGCCCCGTGCCCGGCGACGGCAATGTCAGGTCACCGGCGATGTTCAGCGGCCAGTTGCCGGTCGGCGTGAGTGTGCCGGACAGGTTCAGGCTGAGCTCGTCGCGCTGCAATTTCACGCTGTCGATCTGCATGCCCTGGGCGGTCCAGTGCGCCGCCAGTTGCAAACCCTTGAGCTGCTCGCTGCCGTTGAATAACAGGCTGCCAACCTGCACGTCGCCCAGTTCGATGGCCACCGGCAATTGCAGATCCGGCAGTTTGATCGGGCCGCTCTCAGTGGTTTCTTCACTCGGCGGGAATTGCAGAATGACCTGATCTGCCTTGAGCTGTTCGATGCACAGGGTCATGCGCGTCAGGCACAGCGGCGACCAGGCGAAGATTGCCTTGTTCAGTTCGACGCGGCTGCTGTCCTGCTGCCACAGCAGATGATCGGCGCTCCACTGCCCGCCTAGGCGACCCTGGAAATTTTCCACGCTCAAGCCCGGCACGAGGCCCAGCACCCAGCGGCTGCCGGCCGCCGTGCCGAGCACAGCGGTGACACTCAATACAATCAACAACACCAGCGCCAGCAGCGTCAGCGCCGTAATTTTCAAACCACGCTTCACAGCTCAGGCCCCATGGAAAAGTGCAGCCGGATGCCGCCATCGTCGTCGAGTGCGTGGGCCAGGTCGAGGCGGATCGGCCCCACCGGCGAGACCCAGCGCACACCAATGCCGACCCCGGTCTTGAGGTTCGGCAGTTCGAGTTTATTGAAGGAGTTGCCCTGGTCGACGAAGGTCGCCACGCGCCATTTTTCGGCGATCGAGTATTGATACTCGACGCTGCCAGCGACCATGTAACGGCCGCCGATTCGGTCGCCATCGGAGTTTTTCGGCGACAGACTCTGATAGTCGTAACCGCGCACGCTCTGATCGCCACCGGCAAAGAAGCGCAGCGACGGCGGCACCGAGTTGTAGCCGTTGGTGGCGCTACCGCCGACCTGCACGCGACCGAGCAAGCGATGTTTGTCGAACACCGTGGTCAGGCCTTTGACCAGCGCGGTGCCATACAGAAGGTTGTTGTCCGAGCCGAGGCCTTCCTTCGCCACTTTGCTTTCGAAGCTCAGGCGATAGCCGTTGTGCGGGTCGATGCGGTTGTCGCTTTTCAGATACGAGTAACTGATGCCGGGCATCAGCAAGGTGCTCAGGCCGGAGTCATCGCCGAGTTCATATTCTTCACGCTGCCATTTCAGCGAGATCACCCGCTGCCAGCCACTCGGCAATTTGCTGTGCCATTCCGGGCCGAAGGTCAGCAGTTTGCTCAGGGTATCGGAGCCGTCGATGTCTTCGAATTGATAACCGCCGGCCCAACGCAATTTATCGGTCAGTGGCGGGTCGAGCGGGATGTCGTAGAACAAACCAACGTTTTGCCGCGGCGCTGAGAGCTCGGCTTCCCAGCCATAACTGTCGCCCTGCGGGTTGACCCAATGGCGGGTCCAGTTGGCTTTGATGCGCGGGCCGACGTCGGTCGAATAACCGAGACCCAGGCCCATGGTGCGCGGCTTGCGCGTGTCGAGTTTGACGTCCACCGGGATCACGTCGTTCTTCGCGGTGGTCGGTGCGGCATCGACGCGTACGCCTTCGAAGTAACCGCTCGATTGCAGATCGCGATTGAGTTCGGCGATCAGCTCGGAGTCATACGGCTCGCCTTCCTTGAACGGCACCATGCGTTGCAGCAGGTCTTCGTCGAACGGCGTGTCGCCTTCGAATTTGACTTTGCCCAGCGCATAACGCGGGCCGCTTTCGTAGATCAGTTCGATGTCGGCGACACCGGCGCGCGGGTCGACCATGAGTTTTTGGCTAGTAAAGTGGCCACTGAAAAAACCGAAGCGCGAAGCCTGATTCTGAATAAGTCTTTTGGCGTCTTCGTAACGGCCATGGTTGAGCACCGCACCGGACTTGAGCGCGTCGCTTTTCGGGACTCGAAAGGATTTGAGGGAGGCCGCCGGGCCGTCGACACGGAGGGTGACGTTGCGCAGGTGAATAGGCTCGCCGGGATCGATCTTCAACACCAGGCGCGGCTTTTCGCCACCCTTGACGTCGCTTTCGATCTGCGGCTGGTAGTAGCCCAACGCCTGAGCCGCTTTGCGCGCCTGCTCTTCGGCACCGCGACTGAAGCGCTGCAGGGCTTCTTCGTCACGATCGCCGAGGCTGCCGATATAGCCTTCTATATTGGCCTTGAGTTCATCGTTGGACGGTTTGATCCGCACATCCAATTCACTTTGCGCCAGCGCCGCGCAGCTGGTTAACAGCATGAGCACGCCACTGGTAAATCTTCCTGGAAACTTCATAGGCGCGGATGCTATCACGGGCTTGGGAGCGTGATAGAACAGGAAATTTCCCAAGAAGTTCGATTGTTATGCTGTTGCAGTTTGTAACACCTGCGGATTGGCGTGGAAAAACACGTGTTCGCGCACCGGGCCGACGGCAACTTCGCCGATCTCTTCGTAACCCTGCCTTTTATAGAATTCCAGGTAACGCGGGTTGCCGGTGTCGAGCACCACGCCTTGCGAGGTTTCGTCGACGGCGCACCAGTTGTGTACGGCCGTCAGCAGTTGTTCGCCAAAGTGTTTGCCCTGGAATTGCGGGTGAATGCCCAACAAGGGAAGCATGTGCACGGAATCGCTGGGCACGCACGCGGCGACCGCATCGTGGTATTCCAGATAGCGTCGGGTGCAACGAAAACCGGTGCTGAGCACCATGCGCAGGCGCCACGCCCAGCTTTCGGTGATGCCCAGGCGCCGTTGCGGTGGCGCGATCAGGGCGATGCCGATCAGGCGGTCGTTGACCAGCAGACCGATAGCGGGCAGGTCCTGCAGAAAGTGTTGTTTGACCAGTTCACGCACCGTCGCCCGCACGCGCTGTTCATAGCCGGGGCGTTCGGCTTCGAACAGGTAGCCGAAGGTCGGCTCGTGGCGATAGGCCTGATAGAGCAGCGATCGGGCTTCGCGGGAATAGCCGCGGTCGAGCATATGAATGTCGGCGATGGCGGTCTGGGTTTCAGGCATGACGGTGAATCTCCCCGGGGCGCGTGCAAATGGCGGCGCTCTTGTTGGTACGAACCTTTTGCGGGTGGCGTGGTTCCCCACAGGTATAGACCAAGTCGGGATCTTCATCGACTGGGCGGCCGTCAATCGCGAGCAGGCTCACTCCTACAGGGGTACGCATTCCAATTGTAGGAGTGAGCCTGCTCGCGATGACGCCGGCCCTGACAACATCTATCTGGCAGGCAAAGACGATTTCCCCTACCCCACACTGGCCCCCATCCCACATGTCAGCTAGCATCGCCCTTTTGCCAGGACTGCCGACCATGAAGATCGTTTCCTTCAACATCAACGGACTGCGCGCCCGTCCGCATCAGTTGGCAGCGCTGATCGAAAAACACCAGCCGGACGTGATCGGCCTGCAGGAAACCAAGGTCCACGACGACCAGTTCCCGCTCGAAGAAGTCCGCGCCCTCGGCTACTACGTGTACTTCCACGGCCAGAAAGGTCACTACGGTGTGGCGATACTCTCGCGTCAGGAACCGATTGCGATCCACAAAGGTTTCGCCACCGACGAAGAAGACGCTCAGCGTCGCTTTATCTGGGGCACCTTCGCCGACGCCAATGGCGTGCCGGTGACGATCATGAACGGCTATTTCCCACAGGGCGAAAGCCGCGACCACCCGACCAAATTCCCGGCCAAGCAGCGTTTCTACAGCGATCTGCAAGCGCTGCTGGAAACCCAGTTCCACAACGAACAGCCTGTGGTGGTGATGGGCGATGTGAACATTTCCCCGGAAGACTGCGATATCGGCATCGGCCCGGACAACATGAAGCGCTGGCTGAAAACCGGTAAATGCAGCTTCCTGCCGGAAGAGCGCGAGTGGATGGCGCGCCTGAAAAACTGGGGTTTGACTGACAGCTATCGCCACTTGAACCCGGACGTGACCGACATGTTCAGCTGGTTCGATTACCGCAGCCGTGGCTTTGAAGATGAGCCGAAGCGTGGCCTGCGCATTGACGTGATTCTGGCGTCGCATGGTTTGTTGCCGCGGGTGAAGGCAGCGGGTGTCGACTATGAATTGCGCGGGATGGAAAAACCTTCCGATCATGCGCCGATTTGGCTTGAACTCAGCTGATCCCTAGCCTTACGCAATCCCTGTAGGAGTGAGCCTGCTCGCGATAGCGGTGAATCAGTCGACATAAATGTTGACCGGTACACCGCTATCGCGAGCAGGCTCACTCCTACAGGGGATCGCTGTCATCTTTCGGTCATGCGCCTGACTTAATCTCCCCGGCAATCCCCTTGGCTTGATTCGGTGCCGGCATGACCCTGCGTGTTCTGTGCGTGTTTCTCTTGAGTGCGTGGCTGACGGTTTCTGCCGCCGCCCTGCCCCTTCCTGAAAACGGCCCGGCGCTGCGCATTCAAGGCTCCAACACCATTGGCGCCGAACTCGGCCCGGCACTGGTCGAAGGTTTGCTGCAGGAACAAGGCCTGCTGAAAATCCACCGCGAAACCCCGGACAGCGCCAATGAACTGCGCATCGTCGGCCAGACCAGCGAAGGCAAACGCGTGATCGTTGAA
Organism: Pseudomonas sp. CH61; assembly: GCF_059429415.1. Lineage (NCBI taxonomy): Bacteria > Pseudomonadati > Pseudomonadota > Gammaproteobacteria > Pseudomonadales > Pseudomonadaceae > Pseudomonas > Pseudomonas sp. CH61. The sequence goes on from NZ_CM182098.1 coordinate 3,356,966, forward strand.
GTCGCCGCCCACGGTTCCAGCACCGGTTTCACCGCGTTGAAAAATGCCAGCGCCGATCTGGCGGCGTCCTCTCGCGAGATCAAGGACAGTGAATTACAGGCCCTGCAATCACTGGGCGATCTGAAAAATCCCGCCGCCGAACAAGTCATCGCCATCGACGGCCTGGCGATCATCCTTCATCCCGACAATCCCCTCCAACAACTGGACACTGAGCAACTGGCGCGGATCTTTGCCGGCGAAGTGAAAACCTGGGAAGACCTCGGCGGGCGTGGCGGTGCGATTCATTTATATGCGCGCGATGATCAATCCGGCACCTACGACACGTTTAAGGAGCTGGTCCTCAGCCGTCGTGGGAAAAGTCTGAGCAGCAACGCGAAAAGGTTTGAATCCAGCGAGCAATTGTCCGACGCCGTCAGCGCGGATCCGCAGGGCATCGGCTTCATCGGTTTGCCCTACGTGCGCCAAGCGAAAGCCGTGGCCATTGCTGATGGCGCATCGCAGTCGATGCTGCCGCTGAACAGCTTGATCGCCACCGAAGACTATCCACTGTCGCGGCGGTTGTTCTTCTATCTGCCGCCCGAAAGCAACAATCCTTGGGCGAAAGCCTTGGTGACGTTTGCGCAGAGCCGTGAGGGCCAGGCGATTGTCGCGGCAAACGGTTTTATCAGCCAGACCGTGCATGCCATGAGCGTCGCGCCGAACGCGCTGATGCCCGAGGGTTATCAATCCCTCAGCCGTCACGCCCAGCGTCTGACGGTGAATTTCCGTTTCGAGGAAGGCAGCGCGAATCTCGATAACAAGGCGCGTCAGGATCTGGCGCGGGTGTTCGACTATATAAAGCGTCATGACAAGACTGAACGCTCGGTGACCTTGGTTGGGTTTGGTGATGCCAAGGATGACCCGGCGCGGGCGGACCTGCTGTCAAAGCTGCGGGCGATGGCGGTGCGGCGGGAGTTGGTGAAAAACGGCGTGGTGTTGCGTGAGGTTCGCGGCTTTGGTGCGTTGATGCCGGTGGCGGCGAACAATGCGGATGAGGGGCGGATCAAGAATCGGCGGGTTGAGGTTTGGGTGTATTGATATCACCAGATTGTTCCCACGCTCCGCGTGGTAACGCCACCATGGACGCTCCGCGTCCACTGTGACGCAGAGCGTCACGGGATGCATTCCCACGCAGAGCGTGGGAATGATCAGGTGGATCAGCGTTCGCTACGCAGCATCTCCTTTGGCACATACTTGCCGATCTCGAACTTGCCGATCGCCGCGCGGTGCACTTCGTCCGGGCCGTCGGCCAGGCGCAGGGTGCGTTGCATGGCGTACATGTAAGCCAGCGGGAAGTCGTTGGAGACTCCTGCCCCACCATGCATCTGGATCGCTCGGTCGATCACCCGCAGTGCCACGTTCGGCGCAACCACTTTGATCTGCGCGATTTCGCTTTTCGCCACTTTGTTACCGGCGGTGTCCATCATGTACGCGGCTTTCAACGTCAGCAGGCGCGCCATGTCGATCTCCATCCGCGAGTCGGCAATCTTGTCGATGTTACCGCCCAGACGCGCCAGCGGTTTGCCGAACGCGGTGCGACTTACCGCGCGCTTGCACATCAATTCCAATGCACGCTCAGCCATACCTATCGAGCGCATGCAGTGGTGAATCCGGCCTGGGCCAAGACGGCCCTGGGCAATTTCAAAGCCGCGTCCTTCACCCAACAGGACGTTTTCGTACGGCACGCGCACGTTGTCGAACAGTACTTCGGCGTGGCCGTGTGGCGCGTCGTCGTAGCCGAACACCGGTAGCGGACGGACGATTTTCACCCCGGGGGTATCGACCGGCACGAGGATCATCGAGTGCTGGGCGTGGCGTGGCGCATCGGGGTTGCTCAGGCCCATGAAGATCAGGATCTTGCAACGCGGATCGCAGGCGCCTGAGGTCCACCATTTTTTGCCGTTGATCACCCACTCGTCGCCATCACGCACGGCGCGGGCGGCCATGTTGGTAGCGTCGGAGGAAGCCACATCCGGTTCGGTCATGGCGAATGCCGAGCGGATCTCGCCGCGCAGCAGTGGTTCGAGCCAGCGTTGTTTCTGTTCTTCGTTGGCGTAGCGCACCAGCACTTCCATGTTGCCGGTGTCTGGCGCCGAGCAGTTGAACGGCTCCGGGCCGAGCAGCGAGCGGCCCATGATTTCCGCGAGCGGCGCGTATTCAAGGTTGGTCAGGCCGGCACCGAGCTCCGACTCCGGCAGAAACAGATTCCACAGGCCTTCGGCCTTGGCCTTGGCTTTGAGCTCTTCCATGATCGCCGTCGGCTGCCAGCGATCGCCTTCGGCAACCTGGCGCTCGAACACGGCTTCGGCCGGGTAAACGTAAGTGTCCATGAACGCGGTCACGCGCTCACGCAGTTCTTGCACCTTGGGCGAATAAGCGAAATCCATGAGCAGCTCCCGATGGTTAAGGCAGTTCTTGAGCAGAGGTTGTTTAGGCCATGCAATCGATGCTAGAACAGCGTTGATAATTTACCTAGCCTATTCTCGGCGTGTATAAACATTCATCACCGATATATGATCGGCTGATTGCCAGCCCCCAAAACACCGCCCTAAATAACAAGAGAAGCCGCGTTATGAATCTGAGTAAGGTCGACCTCAACCTTTTCATCGTCTTCGACGCGATCTACACCGAAGCCAACCTGACCCGCGCCGGGCAGATTGTCGGCATCACCCAGCCGGCGGTATCCAACGCCTTGGCGCGGTTGCGCGAAACCTTTAACGATCCACTGTTCGTGCGCACCGCGCAGGGCATGGTGCCGACACCGATGGCGCAAAACATCATCGGCCCGGTGCGCAACGCGTTGTCGTTGCTGCGCGTGTCGGTGCAGGAAAGCCGCATCTTCAACCCGGCGCAAGCGGTCAAGACCTACCGCATCAGCATGACCGACCTCACCGAAGCGGTGATTTTGCCGCCGCTGTTCCAGCGCCTGCGCCGCTTGGCGCCGACCGTGATTATCGAAAGTTTCCTGTCCAAGCGCCGGGAAACCACCAAGGAACTGGCCGCCGGGCGTCTGGATTTTGCGGTGGATGCGCCGCTTAACACCGACCCGCAGGTGCGCCACGTCAAGCTGATGGAAGACCGTTACGTATGCGCAATGCGCAAGGGTCATCCGATGGCGGGCAAGGAAAAACTGTCGCTGGATGATTATCTGTCGCTGACGCATATCCATATTTCAAGCCGCCGCAGTGGTCTGGGCTATGTCGATCTGGCGCTGGGTAAAATGGGCATTCAGCGCAAGATTGCCCTGCGTTCGCAGCATTACTTGATGGCGTCGCAGGTGATGCAGCAGACCGACATGGTCATGACCGTGCCGGAGCGCTTTGCCCGTCGGCATGAATTGCAGGCGTTTAATCTGCCGGTGAATGATGTGCCGCCGGTGGAGACGCACCTGTACTGGCATGAAAGCACTGACCAGGACCCGGCGAATCGCTGGATGCGCGAGCAGATGATCGAGTTGTGCCAGCAGGTGACGGCGCAGGAGAAGAAGCTCGATAAGGTGTAAGACTTCTTACCGTGTCTTCGTTCTTCGCGAGCAGGCTCGCTCCCACAGGTTCTCGGTCGAACACAAATCCGTGTTCGACACAGATCCACTGTGGGAGCGAGCCTGCTCGCGAAGGGGCCATCAAATACACCACAGATCATCCTGCTTGACGTAAACGTCAACCTGCCATTAGCTTAGCGCCAAGACCTTTTTCCGAGCGCTTCCATGAGCAGCCAGACTTACAGCATCTCCGACCTCGCCCGCGAGCTGGACATCACCACCCGGGCGATCCGCTTTTATGAAGAGCAAGGCCTGCTCAGCCCTGAGCGCCGTGGCCAGGAACGTATCTATTCGCCACGCGACAAGGTCAGCCTGAAGCTGATCCTGCGCGGCAAACGCATCGGTTTCTCGCTGGCCGAATGCCGCGAACTGATCGAGCTTTACGACCCGTCCAGCGGTAACACCAAACAGCTCAACAGCATGCTGGCGAAAATCAGCGAACGCCGCGAGCAGCTGGAGCAGCAGTTGCTGGATATCGAACAGATGAAGCTGGAACTCGATACCGCTGAAGAGCGCTGCGTGCAGGCGCTGGAGCAAACCCTCAAGAACCAGCAAGCGATCTGACAAACAACACAAATCCCCTGTAGGAGTGAGCCTGCTCGCGATAGCGGTGTGTCAGTCGAACAAATATTATCTGACACACCGCTATCGCGAGCAGGCTCACTCCTACAAGGGTTCTCCACGAATTCAAAAGAGCAGGTCAACCGCCATGTCCCTCCCCTCCCAAGTACGCCTGATCGAAGTCGGCCCGCGCGATGGCCTGCAGAACGAAGCCCAACCGATCAGCGTCGCCGACAAGGTGCAACTGGTGGATGCTCTCAGCGCCGCCGGTCTCGGCTATATAGAAGTCGGCAGTTTCGTTTCGCCGAAATGGGTACCGCAAATGGCCGGTTCCGCCGAGGTGTTCGCACAGATCCAGCGCAAACCCGGCGTGACCTACGGTGCACTGGCGCCGAACCTGCGCGGCTTCGAGGACGCCATAGCCGCCGGGGTCAAGGAAGTCGCGGTGTTCGCCGCGGCCTCCGAAGCCTTCTCGCAACGCAACATCAACTGCTCGATCAGCGAAAGCCTGGCGCGCTTTGCGCCGATCATGGAAGCCGCGCAGCAGCACGGCGTTACCGTGCGCGGTTACGTGTCCTGCGTGCTCGGTTGCCCGTACGAAGGCACGGTCGCGCCAGAGCAAGTGGCGATGGTCGCGCGTGAGTTGTATGCGATGGGCTGCTACGAAGTATCGCTGGGCGACACCATTGGCACCGGCACCGCTGGCGCGACTCGCCGCTTGTTTGAAGTGGTGTCGGCGCAAGTGCCACGGGAAAAACTCGCCGGGCATTTCCACGACACTTACGGCCAGGCCATGGCCAATATCTATGCCAGCCTGCTCGAAGGCATTTCGGTGTTCGACAGCTCTATCGCGGGCCTCGGCGGCTGCCCGTACGCCAAAGGCGCGAGCGGTAACGTTGCTACCGAAGATGTGGTGTACCTGCTCAACGGCCTAGGCATCAAGACCGGAATCGACCTGGACGCCTTGATTGCTGCGGGTCAGCAGATCAGCGCGGTGCTCGGTCGCCCGAGCGGTTCGCGCGTGGCCAAGGCTCGCAGCGCACAGTGAGGGGACAAGGTGTTACCGCTGTGTCTGGAATGTGGGTTGAAGCGAGTAACACGGAAACAAATTGTCTGGTTTCGTCGGAGTGAAAAAACGCCTTAATTTTCAAGTCATTGATTTATAACGTATTTTTAAAGTTGGCACGGCTTCTGCTATCTCTATGGCATAACAAGAATAAAAAGCAGCAAACCAATAAAAATAAGACGTACCGACTCTGACATAACAAAAACAACACGGCAGAGACGCAGCTAACAGATTTTTTTGGAGAAGGTGTGCTTTTCAGGGTGCTCTCAGGAGTGACCCGCAACCGGGCAGAGAACAATAAAACTACCTTCAGGTAGCTCCCGAATCGGTTGGATCGCTCAGCGAGAAAGCAGATCAGCGCTCAAAAAAATACGTTTGCTCTTGACCCCGGATGGGGGTCGCCAAAAACAGCGGTAAAGGGCCACGGTTGCCAAAAACAACAACAGACCGACCCTCAATAATAAAAAAGAGCACGCGACGACAAAATTAAAGGGGAGCCTCGGCTCCCCTTTGTGCTTTCTGTGATTCCTCTTTCCAACACCGCTAATCCCTGTGGGAGCGAGCCTGCTCGCGAAAGCGGTGTATCAGACACATTTGCGCTGAATGACACACTGCATTCGCGAGCAGGCTCGCTCCCACATTAGATTGTCATCACATTAAGTTTTGTGTCAGGCCTGCTTTTCGCGCAGTTCTTCGATGCTTATTTCACGCATTCTGAATTTCTGAATCTTGCCCGTCACCGTCATCGGAAACTCTTCGACGAACTTGAAGTGCCGTGGCGTCTTGAAGTGCGCGATGCGTTCCTTGCACCAGGTTTGCAGCTCCAACTCGGAAGCATTGTGGCCAGGGTGGAATTTGATCCAGGCGACAATCTCCTCGCCGTAACGCGAGCACGGAATGCCGATCACCTGCACGTCCGCCACCGCCGGGTGAGTGAAGAAAAACTCTTCCAGCTCACGCGGATAAACGTTCTCGCCGCCACGGATGATCATGTCTTTGTTACGCCCGGCGATGTTGACGTAACCCTCCTCGTTCATGCTCGCCAGGTCGCCGGTGTGCATCCAGCCCGCTTCATCGATGGCTTCAGCGGTGGCTTGCGGATTACTCCAATAGCCGAGCATCACGCTGTAACCACGGGTGCACAGTTCGCCGATGGTGCCGCGCGGCATGAGGTTGCCGGCTTCATCGATGATCTTGCTTTCCAATTGTGGCTGCGTGCGGCCAACGGTGGTCACGCGTAATTCCAGCTCATCGTTCGGCCCGGTTTGCAGCGACACCGGGCTGGTTTCGGTCATGCCGTAGGCGATCTGCACTTCGCTCATGTGCATCTCGCTGATGACCCGGCGCATCACTTCGATCGGGCACGTGGCGCCGGCCATGATCCCGGTGCGCAGGCTCGACAGATCGAATTCGCCGCGCTGTGGCTGGTCGAGCATGGTGATGAACATGGTCGGTACGCCGTAGAGGCCGGTGGCCTTTTCTTCGGCGACGGTTTGCAGGGTCAGCAACGGGTCGAACGCGTCGTTGGGGTAAATCATCGTGCTGCCGTGGGTGATGCAGCCGAGGTTGCCCATGACCATGCCGAAGCAGTGGTACAGCGGCACCGGGATCACCAGGCGGTCGCGCGGGGTCAGGCCGATGCTTTCGCCGACCATGTAACCGTTGTTGAGGATGTTGTAGTGACTGAGGGTCGCGCCCTTGGGGAAACCGGTGGTGCCGGAGGTGTACTGGATGTTGACCGCTTGATCGAAGTGCAGGCTGTCGCTGCGTTCGTGTAGTTGTTCTTTGGAGACACTGCTTGCCATGTCGGCCAATTGCGACCACGGCAGGAAACCTGACGGTGGCTGCGCATCGAGGCTGATCACCCCGCGCAAGTCCGGCAGGCGCTCGTTGCGCAATTGGCCGATGGATTGCTCGGCCAGTTCCGGCACCAATCCCTGCAACATGGTGTGGTAGTTGGAGGACTTGAACGCCCCGGCGCAAACCAGCCATTGGCAGCCGGATTGCTTGAGTACGTATTCGAGTTCGGAGCTACGGTAGGCCGGGTTGACGTTGACCAGGATCACGCCGATTTTCGCGGTGGCGAATTGTGTAATGCACCATTGTGCGCAGTTGGGTGCCCAGATACCGAGCCGGTCGCCGGCCTGCAAACCCAAAGCCAGCAGCGCTCTGGCGTGCAGATCGACTGCATCGGCCAGTTGTCGCCAGGAATAGCGCAGCTGCTGATGGCGCACCACCAGCGCTTCACCGTCCGGGTACTGCGCGACCGTCTGATCAAACTTCTGTCCGATGGTCATCGCCAGCAAGGCTTTGTCCTGAGAACCACGGGTGTAGCTGCGCTGCGGGTTTGCACTGGGTTGATCCATGACGACCCCTATTGTCTTTATTTATGGGTTGCCGACGGTCACTTGTAGGAGTGAGCCTGCTCGCGATCTCGATCCATCAGTCAACATTTACGTCGACTGACACAACGCGATCGCGAGCAGGATCACTCCTACAAAAACTAATCAGCTTTCAATCTTGAACTGCCCCTACTCTCGCTCAAGTTGACGTTAACGTAAAGGGTGATTGACAGCCATCCATCACAGGCTTACGTTAACGTAAAGGTGAGAGCCGAGTGACCGCCCTCCCCACCCTACAAAAAAGCCAAAAGGTGACCCATGAGCTATCCATCCCTGAACTTCGCCCTCGGTGAAACCATCGACATGTTGCGCGATCAGGTGCAGTCCTTTGTCGCCAAGGAGATCGCCCCGCGCGCGGCGCAGATCGACAGCGACAACCTGTTCCCCGCCGACATGTGGCGCAAGTTCGGTGACATGGGCCTGCTCGGCATCACCGTGCCGGAAGAGTACGGCGGCGCGGGCCTGGGTTACCTGGCGCACGTGGTGGCGATGGAAGAAATCAGCCGCGGTTCAGCCTCTGTAGCGCTGTCCTACGGTGCGCACTCCAACCTCTGCGTCAACCAGATCAACCGCAACGGCAACCATGAACAAAAAACCAAATACCTGCCGAAACTGATCAGCGGCGAGCACGTCGGCGCCCTCGCCATGAGCGAACCGAATGCCGGTTCCGATGTGGTTTCAATGAAACTGCGCGCCGACAAACGCGGTGACCGTTTCGTCCTCAACGGCAGCAAAACCTGGATCACCAACGGCCCTGACGCCAACACTTACGTGATCTACGCCAAGACCGACCTGGAAAAAGGCCCGCACGGCATCACCGCCTTCATCGTCGAGCGCGACTGGAAAGGCTTCAGCCGCAGCAACAAGTTCGACAAGCTCGGCATGCGTGGCTCCAACACCTGCGAACTGTTTTTCGACGACGTCGAAGTGCCAGAAGAAAACATCCTCGGCGTGCTCAACGGTGGCGTGAAAGTGCTGATGAGCGGCCTCGATTACGAGCGCGTGGTTCTCTCCGGTGGCCCGACCGGGATCATGCAGTCGTGCATGGACCTGATCGTGCCGTACATCCACGACCGCAAACAGTTCGGCCAGAGCATCGGCGAATTCCAGTTGATCCAGGGCAAAGTCGCCGACATGTACACCCAACTCAACGCCAGCCGCGCCTACCTCTATGCAGTTGCGCAGGCTTGCGAGCGTGGCGAAACCACCCGCAAAGACGCCGCCGGAGTGATCCTCTACACCGCCGAACGCGCCACACAAATGGCCCTCGACGCGATCCAGATTCTCGGCGGTAACGGTTACATCAACGAATTCCCGGCGGGCCGCTTGCTGCGTGATGCCAAGCTGTACGAAATCGGTGCCGGCACCAGTGAGATCCGTCGCATGCTGATCGGTCGCGAACTGTTCAACGAAACGAAATGAATTTCGTCAGCGGCAAGCGGCAAGTTTCAAGCTGCAAGAGGACCGCGCTCTTGCTTCAACTTGTAGCTTGTAGCTTGCAACTCGAAGCTGCTACGGAGTAGCCCCATGATTCTGCACACTCAGCTCAACCCTCGTTCAGCGGAGTTCGCCGCCAACAGCGCGGCGATGCTCAAACAGGTCGACGCCCTGCACACCCTGCTCGCCCAAGTGGCGCAGGGTGGCGGCGCGAAAGCTCAGGAACGTCACACCTCACGCGGCAAACTGCTGCCGCGTGAACGCATCAACCGTTTGCTCGATCCGGGCTCACCGTTTCTGGAAATCAGTCAATTGGCCGCCCACGCTGTGTATGGCGAAGACGTACCGGCCGCTGGTGTGATCGCCGGTATCGGCCGGGTTGAGGGCGTCGAATGCATGATCGTCGCCAACGATGCGACGGTGAAAGGTGGCTCGTACTACCCGCTGACCGTGAAAAAACACCTGCGCGCGCAGACCATCGCGCAGCAGAATCGCCTGCCGTGCATCTATCTGGTGGACTCCGGCGGCGCCAACCTGCCGCGTCAGGACGAAGTGTTCCCGGATCGCGAGCACTTCGGGCGGATCTTCTTCAACCAGGCCAACATGAGTGCAATGGGCATCCCGCAGATCGCCGTGGTCATGGGTTCCTGCACTGCGGGTGGTGCTTATGTGCCGGCGATGGCTGACGAAGCGATCATGGTGCGTAATCAGGCGACGATTTTCCTCGCCGGGCCGCCGCTGGTGAAAGCCGCGACCGGCGAAGTGGTCAGCGCCGAGGATCTGGGCGGCGCTGATGTGCACTGCAAGATTTCCGGGGTCGCCGATCATTACGCCGACAGTGACGAACACGCCCTCGCCCTCGCCCGCCGCAGCGTCGCCAACCTTAACTGGCGCAAGCTCGGCGAGGTGCAGCAGCGCGCGCCGATTGCGCCGCTGTACGCCAGCGATGAGTTGTACGGCGTGGTGTCCGCCGATGCCAAGCAACCGTTCGACGTGCGCGAAGTGATTGCGCGACTGGTCGACGCTTCGGTGTTCGATGAATTCAAGGCTTTGTTCGGCACCACGTTGGTGTGTGGCTTTGCGCACCTGCACGGCTACCCGATCGCGATCCTGGCGAACAACGGCATCCTTTTCGCCGAAGCCGCGCAGAAAGGCGCGCACTTCATCGAACTGGCCTGCCAACGCGGTATTCCGCTGCTGTTTCTGCAGAACATTACCGGCTTCATGGTCGGCCAGAAATACGAGGCCGGCGGCATCGCCAAGCACGGCGCGAAACTGGTAACGGCGGTGGCTTGCGCCAAGGTGCCGAAATTCACCGTGATCATTGGCGGCAGCTTCGGCGCTGGTAACTACGGCATGTGCGGGCGCGCTTACGATCCACGTTTTCTGTGGATGTGGCCAAACGCGCGGATCGGCGTGATGGGCGCCGAGCAGGCAGCGGGCGTGTTGGTGCAGGTCAAACGCGAACAGGCTGAACGCAGTGGGCAGGCCTTCAGTGCCGAGCAGGAAGCCGAGATCAAGCAACCGATTCTCGACCAGTACGAAGAGCAGGGTCACCCCTACTATTCCAGCGCACGGCTGTGGGACGACGGCGTCATCGACCCGGCGCAGACCCGCGATGTGCTGGCCCTGGCCTTGTCCGCGTCGCTGAACGCGCCAATCGAACCGAGCCGCTTCGGCGTGTTCCGGATGTGATTTTTTGTGGGAGCGAGCCTGCTCGCGAATACGCTTTGTCAGGTAGTGGAAATGTCGACTGATACAACGCTTTCGCGAGCAGGCTCGCTCCCACAGGAACCGTGGAGACGGATGAATATGAGCGATTTCAACACCCTCGAACTGCAAAACGACCCACGCGGTTTCGCGACGCTGTGGCTCAACCGCGCGGAAAAGAACAACGCGTTCAATGCCGAGATGATCCGCGAGTTGATCCTCGCCCTCGACAAAGTCGCCAGCGACGCCAGCCTGCGTTTCTTGCTGGTGCGTGGCCGTGGCAAGCATTTCAGTGCTGGCGCTGACCTGGCGTGGATGCAGCAATCGGCCGAGCTCGATTACCACACCAACCTCGACGACGCCCGCGAACTGGCGGAGCTGATGTACAACCTCGCCAAGCTGAAAATTCCCACAGTGGCCGTGGTCCAAGGCGCAGCGTTCGGTGGCGCACTGGGATTGATCAGTTGCTGTGACATGGCGATTGGCGCCGATGACGCGCAATTCTGCCTGTCGGAAGTGCGCATTGGTCTGGCGCCGGCGGTGATCAGTCCGTTCGTTGTACAGGCTATCGGCGAACGGGCTGCGCGGCGCTATGCGCTGACCGCTGAACGTTTCGGCGGCCAACGCGCACGGGAAATCGGTTTGTTGTCCGAAAGCTATCCCGCCGCTGAACTGGATCAGCAAGTCGAACAGTGGATCAACAACCTGCTGCTCAACAGCCCGGCTGCGATGCGCGCCAGCAAAGACTTGTTGCGTGAAGTCGGCAACGGCGCGTTGACCCCGGCGCTGCGCCGCTATACCGAAAATGCCATCGCCCGCATCCGCGTCAGCCCTGAAGGTCAGGAAGGCTTGCGCGCCTTTCTGCAAAAACGTCCGCCGAACTGGCAAGCCGCAACCACCCCCAAGGAGCCGCGTTGATGAGCGCACCTGTTCTCACCACTCTGCTGGTGGCCAACCGTGGCGAAATCGCCTGCCGTGTGATGCGCACCGCCAAAGCGCTGGGCCTGACCACGGTCGCCGTGCACAGCGCCACCGACCGTGAAGCGCGGCACAGCCGTGAGGCGGACATTCGCGTCGATCTGGGTGGCAGCAAAGCGGCCGACAGTTATCTGCAAATCGACAAATTGATCGCAGCGGCCAAGGCCAGTGGCGCTCAGGCGATTCATCCGGGTTACGGCTTTCTCTCGGAAAACGCCGGTTTCGCCCGCGCTATTGAAGCGGCCGGGCTGATTTTCCTCGGCCCACCCGCCTCGGCCATTGATGCCATGGGCAGCAAGTCCGCCGCCAAAGCGTTGATGGAAACCGCCGGTGTGCCACTGGTGCCGGGTTATCACGGTGAAGCGCAGGATCTCGAGACCTTCCGCGATGCTTGCGCGCGTATCGGTTATCCAGTGCTGCTCAAGGCCACGGCCGGCGGCGGTGGCAAAGGCATGAAAGTGGTCGAGGACGTCAGCCAATTGGCCGAAGCCCTCGCCTCGGCTCAGCGTGAAGCGCAGTCATCGTTCGGCGACTCGCGGATGCTGGTGGAGAAATACTTGCTCAAGCCGCGTCACGTGGAAATTCAGGTGTTCGCCGATCAGCATGGCAACTGCCTGTACCTCAATGAGCGTGATTGCTCGATCCAGCGTCGGCACCAAAAAGTCGTCGAAGAAGCGCCGGCACCGGGCTTGTCCCCGGAACTGCGTCGGGCGATGGGCGAAGCGGCTGTGCGCTCGGCGCAGGCGATCGGCTATGTCGGCGCGGGTACTGTGGAATTTTTGCTGGATGCGCGCGGTGAGTTCTTCTTTATGGAGATGAATACGCGGTTGCAAGTCGAACACCCGGTGACAGAGGCCATCACCGGTCTCGATCTGGTGGCGTGGCAGATCCGCGTGGCGCGTGGTGAAGCGCTGCCGATCACCCAGGCGCAAGTGCCGTTGAACGGCCATGCGATTGAAGTGCGCTTGTACGCCGAGGATCCTGCGAATGACTTCCTGCCGGCGACCGGGCGTCTGGCGTTGTACCGCGAATCGGCCGAAGGGCCAGGGCGCCGGGTGGATAGCGGAGTCGAAGAAGGTGACGAAATTTCGCCATTCTACGACCCGATGCTCGGCAAGTTGATTGCCTGGGGCGAGGATCGCGAACAGGCCCGGTTGCGCTTGTTGAGCATGCTCGACGAATTTGCGATTGGCGGTTTGAAAACCAACATCAATTTTTTGCGACGGATCATCGCGCACCCGGCATTTGCGGCGGCGGAACTGGATACCGGGTTTATTCCGCGTTATCAGGAGCAATTGCTGCCTGCTCCGGGCATGTTGAGCGATGCGTTCTGGAGCGCGGCGGCGCAGGCGGTGGCGCAGAGTCTGCCGCAATTGGCGCGTCAGGATGATCCTGCTTCGCCATGGTCACTCAACAGCGGTTTGCGCGCGGGTCTGCCAAGGGAAATCACCCTGCATTTGAGTTGCGAGGGGCAAGATCGCGCTTTGACGTTGAGTACCGATGATCACGCCAGACTGTCCGGCGAAGCACTCATCGTCGAGCACGAGGGCGTTCGTCGTACATTGCGTGCCATCCGCCAAGGGGATTCTCTGTACCTGCAATGGGAAGGCGAGTTGCGGCGCATCGAAACGTACGACCCGATCAGCGCCGTCGAAGCCAGTCACACCCATCAGGGCGGACTGACCGCGCCGATGAACGGCAGCATTGTCCGCGTGCTGGTCGAGGCTGGGCAATCGGTCGAGGCCGGTGCGCAACTGGTGGTGCTGGAAGCGATGAAGATGGAACACAGCATCCGCGCGCCGCATGCCGGGGTGATCAAAGCACTGTATTGCCAGGAAGGCGAAATGGTCGGCGAAGGCAGCGCTTTGGTTGAACTGGAAGCAGTGTGAATATGAGGATCGATCCTACGCTTGGCGAGGATCGATCTGACTAGTAACGCGCCGTTGCCTGAACCACAACTCCGATGATTCGACACTCATCGGTCAGCAGGGCTTTCGGCCAGGTCGGATTGAGCGGCACCAGGTAACGCTGGCCGCCCTCTTCGTCCAGCTTGCGGAAGATCGCTTCAGGGCTGTCGGGCCACTGGGCGATCACCAGTTTGCCGGGCACCGCCTCCGCTGCCGGGTCGACCAGAATCAGCATGCCTTCGGCAATGCTCTGGCCACTGGGAGCGGTCATCGAATCCCCCGCCACCGTCAACCAGAACGCCGGGCCACGCGCGTGGTAATCCGTCAGTTCGAAACGCTGTTTGCCGGATGCCTTCGTGTAGGACGCCGCATCGCTCTCGCGCACCTCGCAGGTCGTCTGCCAATCGCTGACCGGGTAACGGAAGTAAGGGTTGTACTTCTGCGCCAGCGGCATGTCGTCGTCAGATGTTATTTGCGGTTCCCGGATCACCAGCACCACTTCCAGAAAATCCATGCCCAGCGCGTGCAGCACGCGATTCATTTCCGTGATGCCGGGTTCGCGACGCTTGTTCAGCCAATGGCCGATCCCGCCCTGGGACATGCCGACGCGCTCTCCGAGCTCTGTTTGAGTGATTTTGAGTTCACTCATCTTGGCCTTGACCAACTCAATCCATTTGTCCATGTGCAGCACCTTACGTCGACGCCTTCGGCCAGCAAAACACATATTGTAGTATTTAAATTCTGGTCACAACTACACAGAGTACTATTCTGAAGGCACGGATTTTCAATCGACCAAGGAGTGCCTCTTCATCATGAATATCAGCAGCAAAGACTTGCCCGATCTGCAAATGGACACCACCTTCACCTCGCCTCAGGGCAATGCGGCGGCGCAGCGAGCATTGGACTATTACTTGAAACCAGCTGTGTCAGAACCGGCAGTCGACGAACGCTTTTTCGATGTCAGGCGCCATCTCAGTGGCGAAGAAGCCTTGGTGCACGCCTCGGATCTGTTGCGCTGTGCCGCAGCCACTGCGTTCAAGGCAGCCGAAAACCTGCAAGGCGCGAGTCGCGATCTGGCATTTTCAGTGGTGCACATGGTGGATATGGCGCGGGCGATGGTTGACCATTCGCTCGATGGCGATGAAGCCTGAGGGAGAGCAGTGCGGGCGGACAGGAAAGAATTTTCCTATCGCGTAGGTAAAAACATTTGACTTGCAAATGATAATGATTATTATTGCATGCAGCTGGTCGCGAGATCAGTCGATGGACCAGAGACCTTAGGTCGGTCTTCTGGACTATCTCCTCATCAGGCTAATCACGGTTTTTGACCCGGCTTTTTGCCGGGTCTTTTTTTGCCCGTTTTTCGGGCTTGTGGCTTCAGGCTAATGAAGTCTTTAGGTGCTGCAAATTCGATGGCGCGGATAATATCAAAAGAATATCGCTTGGCAAGCGAAGCCCGGCCAGATTGGGGCAAACTAATGACAATTAGCACTTGAGAATCAATCGCACACTCTCTAAGCTGCTTGCGCGTCATGGAGGACGCCCCCCGCCACACCCCTCAAATCCCCTCGGTTTCAGCCCTGCCTGCGTGTACAGTAACGGCCATAAAAATCATATTCAGGAATCGATTATGACCGTGGCCAAATCTTCGTTCGACATCAGCGCCAACTTCGACAGCGGCAACATCCAAGTCATCGACATCAGCAACCCGCTCAATCCGGTTCTGGCCATTCGCCCGGACACCCGCAGCGCCCATTTTCAGTGGTTCCACTTCAAGGCCAGCGGTCTGCATGTTCATCAGGAACACTGGTTCCGCCTGGTCAACGCCAGCCAGTCCTCCTATAACAAAGCCTGGACCGGCTATCAGGCAGTCGCCTCCTACGACCACGTCAACTGGTTCCGCATTCCAACCAGTTTTGAAGGTGACAGCCTGCGCTTTTGCCTTGAAGCCGAGCAAACCCACGCCTGGTTCGCCTACTTCGAACCCTACAGCCGTGGTCGTCATGACTGGCTGATCGATCAGGCCCTGAGCAAGGCCGGCACCGAATTGCTGGCCACCGGCAAGAGCGTCGAAGGTCGCGATATTCAACTGCTGCGCAAAGGCACCGGCGCCGAAGGTCAGCGCAAAATCTGGATCATTGCTCAACAACATCCCGGCGAACACATGGCTGAATGGTTCATGGAAGGCGTGATCGAACGCCTGGAAAGACACGACGATCCCGTGCTGAACAAACTGCTGGCCAGCGCTGACTTGTACCTGGTGCCGAATATGAATCCCGACGGTGCCTTCCACGGTCACTTGCGCACCAACGCGATGGGCCAGGACTTGAATCGCGCCTGGCAGAACGCCAGTCAGGACGTCAGCCCCGAGGTACTTTTCGTACAGCAGCAAATGGAAAAGTACGGCGTCGATCTGTTCCTCGACGTACATGGCGACGAAGAAATCCCCCACGTATTCACCGCCGGTTGTGAAGGCAATCCGGGTTACACGCCGCGCATCGAAAAGCTCGAAGAGCATTTCCGCAGCCACCTGAAACACACCACCAAAGATTTCCAGACCAAGCACGGCTACACCCGCGACGAACCGGGCCAGGCCAACATGACCCTGGCGTGCAACAGCGTCGGACAGAAATACGACTGCCTGTCGCTGACCCTGGAAATGCCATTCAAGGACCACGATGATCATCCCGACAAAGTCACCGGCTGGTCGGGCAAACGCTCGAAGCAATTGGGCAAAGACGTGCTGACCACCATCGCTGACATGGTTGATACCCTGCGCTGATCCCCTCCTCCGTCCCGCAAAAGATCGCAGCTTGTCTGCGATCTTTTGCTTTCTGCCATTCGTACCTTCACGCAAACAGGTTGCAAAATAAAACCTGAATCAATACCGTGATCAAGGTTTTATTTTGAAACCTAAAAGGATGCGGGATATGAAACCTCTCAAAAGCAGCACCGTTTTGCTTTTCTCTGTGGCCTGCGGTCTGGCCGTGGGCAATGTGTATTACGCCCAGCCATTGCTGGACGCGATGGCCGAGGCGTTTGCGATGTCGCCGGCGACCATCGGCATCGTCATCACCCTGACGCAAATCGGTTACGGCATCGGTCTGGTACTACTGGTCCCCCTCGGCGATCTGCTCAACCGGCGCCGGTTGATCGTCACTCAAACTCTGCTGTCGGCAGCGTCCTTGTTGATGATCGCGCTGGCGCCCAGCAGTGTCTGGCTGCTGCTCGGCATGACGCTGACGGGGCTGCTCGCCGTAGTGACGCAGGTGTTGGTGGCTTACGCCGCCACACTGGCGATCCCGGCCCAACGCGGGCGCGTGGTCGGTGTGGTGACCAGCGGCATAGTGGTGGGAATTCTGCTGGCACGCACAGTCGCCGGCGGCATCGCCGATCTGGCTGGGTGGCGAGCGATCTACTTTCTGTCGGCAGGGCTGACCCTGGTGATAACGTTGCTGCTGTTTCGAGTTCTACCCAAGCATGAATCGCCACAACCGGCGACTGGCTACATTGCACTGATCGCCTCGGTTTTCAGTTTGTTCAAAGAAGAACCGGTACTGCGCCAACGCGCGATCCTCGCCCTGCTGACCTTCGCCAGCGCAATGGTGCTGTGGACGCCGATGGTGTTGCCACTGGCCGCGCCGCCACTGTCCCTGTCGCACAGTGAAATCGGACTGTTCGGGCTGGCCGGTGCCGCCGGTGCGCTGGCCGCCGCACGGGCCGGGCATCTGGCGGATCGCGGTCTCGGGCAATGGGTCAGCGGTCTTTCACTGTTGCTGATGCTCGCCTCCTGGTTGCCGATCGCCCTCACCCAATCCTCGTTGTGGGCTTTGTTGCTCGGCGTGATCACCCTGGATCTGGGTCTGCAAGCCGTGCATGTCACCAGCCAAAGCATGATCTACAGCGTGCGTCCCGAAGCGCAAAGCCGTCTCACCGCCGGTTACATGTTGTTTTACTCGATCGGCAGCGCACTCGGCTCCATCGGCTCGACCGCCATGTACGCGTGGGCCGGCTGGATTGGCGTGTGCCTGCTCGGCGCGGGCATCAACGCCGTGGCGCTCGCGTACTGGTGGCTGACCCTGAAAAGCGGCGCACCGGCTCGATGCGCCACTCAAGCGGGTTAACTGCGATCGCGACCGCGCAACATGCTGTCGAGCACTTCGTCGCGGCGGATCCAGCCATGAAACAACGCCGCCGCCAGGTGCAGCAGCACCGTCAGGAACAACAAATAGGCCAGATAGCCATGAGCCTTGCGCAAAAACGCGAACAACTGCGCATCGGCCGGAACGATCGCTGGCAACTGCAACGTTGTGCTGAGCATGACCGGTTCACCCGAGGCGCTGATCATCGCCCAGCCGAGCAACGGCAACACCAGCATCAACGCGTACAACAGCAAATGCGATGCCTTAGCCGCCAGCACTTGCCAGCCCGGCAGATCCGCTGGCAACGGTGGCTGGCGAGTGGTCAGTCGCACCAGCAAACGCACAATCACCAGCGCCAGAATCGCGATGCCCAGCGGTTTGTGCAGATGGATCAGCCATTCATGCCGCTCGGAAACCGAGGTGACCATGCCGGCACCGATAAACAGCATGGCGATGATCATCAGCGCCATCAGCCAGTGCAGAAGCCGCGCCAACAGGGCGAAATGCGTCGGTTGAGTGCTCATGGACGAGCCTCCTGTTTGGCAGCGGGCAACTGGCTGACTTCGCTGGTGCGGCGCAGATAGGAATCGGCGTAACCGGCGGAACGAGCCGCGAGCAACGGGTCGTCGGAACCTTGAATCCCGGCCGGCAGCACCAGCGGGTCATAGTTGATGTCACGGCATTCGCCGCTCAGTTGTGGCTGGGTTTTTTCCAGCACCAGCGTGCCGGCGTTCAACACTTTGCGCCCGGTTGGCCAAGTCTTGCTGGCGTCATTCACCGGATCCTCAGGATTGGCCAGGGTAATGTTCAACTGAAAACGCAGCGGCGCGGACGCCAATCGTTGCACCAGATCTTTCTCGAGAAAATCGCCACCCTCAGGCGCGGTGGCGCCCGCAGCATCGCGCGCCAACGGCGTCATGCTCCAGCGTACGGCCTGCTTTTTACCGCTGGCGTCGACCAGATAAAACGCGTTGACGCTGTTGTAAGTTTCAGTGGCATAACTGGCCGACGGCTTGGCGGTTTTCACCCAGGTCAGAAACGGCACGGCTTCCGGGTGCGAGGCAAAGAACGCCGGGACCTTGCTCGGATCAGGTTTACCCGTGGCCGGGTCCGGCGACTGCGCCAGCTGCAATTGATAAAACGCCTCAGGCGTGCCGACCGGGAACACCGGCATGCTGTTCATCCCGGTGCGCCACTGCTGCCCGTTGGCCTGGGTGAACCGCAACGCCAGACTGCGAATCGGCACGCTGCTGTCCGCTGCATACGGATTGCCCGCCGGCAGCGCGAAACGCCCAACCACCGGAGTCTGCGGCTCGTTGAACACCTGCGCGGTAGAAAATACCCGTGCCTCGCCACTGCTCTCGAAATGCCCGATCACGCACACGCCTTTGGCGTGGTTACGACGAAACCCGGGATGCACGCCGTTGTTCTTCTCCAGCACATCGACCAGCGCTTTTGGCGTCAGACGTTGTGGGTCGAAGTTACCGTGAACGTAGGCAAACGCCCCGGCCACCGCAGCGACTACCACGGCAATGCCGCCCAGACGCAATATCAGGCTCGCGGCACTCAGTGGCGGGAGTTGCGGCCCGCCGGGCGGTGAAGCGTTGGGTGAGGTACGATCAACCATGAAAAACTCCAGGGCCATCGGCCACAAGTAGGAAGAATCAGCAAGACGCGCCTCGTCCGGGTTTATTCCACGCGACGGTATTTATTTTTCCGAACGTGGAATAACCTCCAACGGCGGGCGTCTCCCTAGTCCACAGCGTAGTGACTAGCAGAATTTCATGAGCGAATTCGACGAACAGTTGAGAGAAATCATTCCCAGATTGCGCCGCTTTGCCGTGTCACTGACACGCAACAGCAGCAGCGCCGACGATCTGGTGCAGGCGTGCCTGGAGCGGGCGCTGTCGAGTTGGGGCGATAAACGCGCCGACGGCGACTTGCGTGCCTGGCTGTTTGCGATCCTCTATCGACAATTTCTCGATGCCCATCGCCGCTCGCGACGCTACGCGCGGATGCTCGAGTTCTTCACCGGTCGCGACGATGCCGAACCCTCGGCGGAGCGCACCGTCATTGCCCAGTCGACCCTGCAAGCCTTCGACCGTCTGCCCACCGAACAGCGCGCCTTGTTGCTGATGGTCTCGGTGGAAGGCCTTTCCTATAAAGAGGTCGCCGAGATTCTCGACGCCCCGATCGGCACCGTGATGTCGCGCCTGTCCCGCGCCCGCCAGGCCTTGCGCCAACTCAGCGACGGCGAAATCAGCAGCCCTTCTTTGCGGATACTCAAATGATCAGCCTGCCTCCCAACGAGCGTGATTTGCACGCCTATGTCGACCACCAGCTCAGCGACGCCGACCGGCGTGTGCTGGAGACCTGGCTGGCCAGTCACCCGGACGAAGCGGCGCAGGTGCGCGCCTGGCAACAGGATGCCCAGCAACTGCGCGCGGCACTTAGCGGCGCGTTGCAGCAACCGGCCAATCCGGCGCTTGATCCGGCCATGATCCGCCAGCGCCGCCAGCGTCAGTCACGGCGTCATCTGGCCAGCGCGGCGGTGTTGCTGATTGCGGTCAGTGTCGGCGGCTTCAGCGGCTGGCAGGCGCGGGAAATGACCCTTGTGCGCTCGACCATGCTGCCGATGACCGACGCCTTGCAGGCCTATCGCTTGATTGCCCAGCAAGGCATGCTGCCAGCGGATTACAAAGTCGACAGCGAGGGTGATATGCAACGCTGGCTCGACCGTTATTTCACCCGTGCCAGTCGCTTGCCTGATCTGAAGGCGGCCGGGTTTGAACCGGTCAGCGGACGCCTGCTCAGCACCGACGAAGGCCCGGCGGCGATGGTCATGTATGAGGATGGCAGCGGGCACAAGGTGAGTTTCTACGTGCGCCCGCCGGGCCCGAAAAACACCTTTTTGCCCCGTGGCAGCCGCAGTGATGGCGATTTGCAGGCCGAGTACTGGTCGGGCGGCGGGTATAACTATGCGATGGTCAGCCCGGTCGATACGCCAGCGGCGCAACAGCTCAAGCAATCGCTGCAATTCTGAGAGCTCAACCTCTCCCCTGTGGGAGCGAGCCTGCTCGCGAAGGAGCCGGATCAGTCGCATCGTTGCTGAATGACACATCGCATTCGCGAGCAGGCTCGCTCCCACAAGGGGATCAGCTTCAGCCTCAGAAACCCACATCGAGCACGACATTATCCAGATAGGTGCCCGCCGGTGGCGTGGTCTGGTCGGTGTAGATTTTCGCGTTGTAGTTGAAAATCTGGCTGCCCGTGCCCAACCCGTTACCCGGATTGACCTCGGCATCGGTACTCGCCCGCCGCGCCGTGCCGACACTGCCCCAGCGCGTGGTACCGGCGCTTTTGAAAATATCGTAGGCCAGATAATTGCTCCCGGAAATCATCCGTCGCCGCCCGCCAACACTCACCGCGTTCTGCCCGTCACTTAACCCCACGGTGTAAGCACTGCCCTTGGTGCAGGCCAGATTGATCGTCTGTCCGGTCACCGGCGTAAAAGCGCTGACCACCGGCGCGCTGCCGAAGGCAATGTTCGGCGCCGTAATCGTGCAGTCGTTGGACACGGTCAGGTTCACCGTCAAAGAAGTCGTGCCGTTGGCGATATCACGCCCGAGGCAAACAGCGCCGATGCCGATCCCCGAACAGTAATTCCAGTTCCAGAAAATGCTCAGGGTCTCGGTATACACCCCGGCGGCGACGTTGCTGCCAATGGTGGTACCGAGATACAGCGGCACGGTTTTCGGCGTCGTACCGTTGAGCAGACCCAAGGCATCGATGATGCCGTTGCGCGCAAAGTCATAGGCAGTGCCGCGGGTCAGTGGGTAACTGGTGCTGTTGTTGGCGTAGATCGTGTAATTGATGACATCGCCGGTCGGCCCGACCAGACCACTTTGAGTCGATGAAACGGTGCCCCAGAAGTGGTCGTTGCTGGTCAGCAGGGACAGCAGCGAACCGGTGCAACTCAAACCCGCATTCAGTGTGGAACTGGGCTGCGAAGTCGTGCGCACGGCGATCGAACTGAGCATACCGAACGCCGCCGGCGTGGTGCTGACCACCGAACACGCAGCCTGCACCGCCGCCGGCAACATTAGCGCCAGCAACAGAAGCCAGCGCGCGCGGATCATTGGCACACCAACGGGCCAATTAACGGTACCTGATCCTGATTCAGATCGACACTGAACTGCGCCTGACAGGTCTTGCCGTCGGCCAGCGTCACCTGCAGCGAGTTCTGCGCCTGCAGGTTTTCCAGATAGACCAGCCCATCCCAGCCGACGACCGTTCGCGTGCCACTCTGCTCATGCAAAACACCCGCGCCCAGCGGCAACTCGCGCTGCTGCGCGTCGACCAGCACGATGCTCGCGGCAATCACTCGGGTCAGCGGAAACTCCAGCAGATAACCGCTGCCACGCCTTACAGCGATGCGTTGTTCGACGTTGGGGCTGCGCACGTTGGCCGGCAGATTCAGGGGATCGATTTCATACTTGCCGCGGTAATAGGCGCTGCTCCATGGCACCAGCAAATGACCGTTCTTGTCGGTCTGACCGACCTGCTGGTTTTCGTAGCGCACCGGAATGTCGGCAAAACCATCGGTGCTCACCACCACAAACGCATCGTCGATACGGTTGGCGGCAAACACCTGACGGTCCATCCACACCAGTGAACCACTGGCATCGGCCCAACGGGTTTCGGCGTCGGAAGTGCCATAGACACCGGCCTGCAACTGCACCGATTGCAGACGCCAGGTGACGTCGGCCTGACGATAATCGGCGCCGTCACCCTTGGCGTAACCCAGATTGAAACCCACGCCGCCCTCAGTCGGCACCGCGCGGCTGTAGTTGACCCGCTGCTGGCTCTGCCCGGTTTTGCTGCGATCACTGCTGATCGCCAGGCTGCCGCGCAGATCGAACGGAATCACCAGCTGCGCCTGCACCGCCCAGTTGCTGTCGCCGATCTCACGGTTGGCCGACAGGTAGAAACTGCTGTTGCGCCACAACGGTTTGCTCCAGCTGAGGTTGAGCAGCCGCGTGCGCGAATCGTCCGCCGCGCGCACATCGAAATAACCCGCACCAAGGCTGCCCCAGCGTTCGAGGTTAAGGCTCAGGGTCGCTTGCTCGCTGCGCCGGCTAAGACTGATGTACGGGCTGTCGACCACGCTCAGGTCGGCGTATTGATCGTGACGTTGCAGCCGCTGGTAGGAAAAGCTGAAACGCTGGTTGCTGTACTGGTAGCCCAGGCTTAATTGCTGGCCGCCCTCGCCGTCGAAACGGCTTTGGCTCAGTGCACTGTTGAGCACACCGAAGTTACCGAGCTGCCAATTGCCGCCGAGGCCGCCCAGTGTCAGCGAATCGGCCGCTTCGGCATGGCTTTCCACGGTGAAACTGTCGCTGACGCCATAGCGCAGACTGCCGGAGGTGACACCCGGGCCGTAGTTGAAATCCTTCAAACCATAGTCGCGACGCAGCGTACCGGCGGCCACGGAAAAATCGCTCAAGCCTTTTTGCAGCAAGGTGCTGGTGACATAGAACGGCACCGTGGTCGAGACCTGCCGACCGAGCGCATCAGTGGTCACTACGACGGCTTCGCCCGCACCGTTGATGAACGGAATATTGGTCAGCGTGTACGGTCCGGGCTGCAAATCTGCGCTGCTGGACTTGTAGCCATTGATGAACAGATCCACCGAGGACGGCACCGCCGCTTCACCGGCAAATTGCGGTAATGGATAGGTCACCAGATCCGGGCGTACGGCAAAGTCCCGGGAAAACTGCACGCCGCCCAGACGCACCGAACTGCTCCACGGCAAAGCACCGCTGATCACGTCACCGGCCTCGTAGGTGAGCATTCGTTCGTCATCGGAGTATCGCCACGTGGTGTCGTAGCGCAGATAGCCGTTGTCCAGCGTGTTGAGTGAATCACCAGACAAGGTTTGCCGATACTGCCCGGTGTTGGACAGCGTGCCCCAGCTGTCGAACAGCCGTACTTCGTTCCACGCCGCCAGATAAGTGCCGGCATCGTCGGTGTCATTGAGGTACAGGTCATAGTTGAACAGCGCGCCGAAACTGCTCAGCGCCGGAGTGCGCGGGTAAGCCTGACGATTGCCGATGAACTGTTCCGGCAGCCAGTCCGGCGGCACGTCCAGCAGCAAACGTTGACCAACACTGTCGTAGTCACTGTGCAGCCCCGCCAGACTGTCGAGATCGACCTCGGCGCCGAGGCTGTCGGGCAGTTTCATGCCGGTCTCGCGCAACGCGGTCACTGGCACGAACAAGCGCCCGTCGCGCTGCTGCACTGCCACCACGCGACCGGTATTCATCTGGTTGACCACCAGTTCCAGAAACAACTGTGCATCACTGACGGCCTCCATGCCGCTGGGAGGCGGCGGCAGATCGCCGGCCCCGGATGGTTGAATGAACATCAGGCAACACGCGCCGGTGATGAGCCACAACGGACGCTGAATACGGCGAACCCGTCCTGGGTTCATACGCGTTTTACGTCCGTCAATGGACTGAATCCTCCTGATACCGCTTGCGTCGACGCCAGATGCCCGCGCTACGACTCACTTACTTGGCGGGCGTGATGCTCTGCACCTGTGCCGCGCCATTTACTCGTACCTGCAACGCTGACTCACCGGCCAACGGCCCGGGCGCCGGCCAGCGCATCACCGCGCCGGGAAGCACATAACCCAACAACCCTTCGGCCAATGGCTTGCTCTGCCCGGCCTGTTTGATTGCCACGTCGGTCAGCCGCGCATGCACCGCGCCCTGATTGCGCACTTCCACATAAGGCTTGCCGTCCACGGCTACCGTGCGCCAGCTCAACTGCGGCAGGCCAACGCCCTTGGGATCACGCGCACGGCTGCTGTCCTCTTTGCTCCACAACCCGGCGCCATAGGCAAACAGCGGCACCGAATAACGCATCTGGAAGCGGATCGCTGCGGCGGTTTTGCCGCCGTCAGCGGTTGCAGGTTGCGCGGAGGGAATTTCGTCGATGATGATCCGGTAGGCCAGCTCCTGGCCCGGCGGTACGTCTTTGGTTCGGGTCAGGCGCACCAGTTGTTTCTGCCCCGGTTCGATTTTCGCCACCGGTGGGCTGCCGATCACGTCGCGCTGGTTCTGGTATTGCTCGGCGAAACCACTCTGGCTCCAGCCGAACACGCGGATCTGCAGATTGGCGGTTTCGCTGCCGCGGTTTTCCAGCCACAGCGCACTGGCCTGTTGATCAGCCTCCAGCACCGGATCGATCGGCCAGATCAGCACCGAACTCGCCGCGTGCGCCTGGCTTGCGCCAAGCATGACCATCGTCCACATCACACAGCGCACGAAAGAATGCCGTGACGTCACTGCCCCCATAAAACTGCTCCTTGTCGGCCATTCAACTTCGCCTCACCACGACAGTTGCACCTGCAACACGTCGCTGTACGTCCCCCCAGGCTGATTGCCCGGCAATTGCACCTGACCGTAAATCGGCAGGCTGATGTTGTTCGCGTCGCTGTAAGCCACCGCCACACTCTGGCCAATGCCCAGGCTCTGGCTGTACGCCGCATCGCGAAACAGTGCATACGCCACCCGCGCGCTGCCGCTGTTGACCTGCATGTGCCGGCCGCTGCTGTTGTACTGGCCGCCATCAACGCTCATGTTCAGCGTTACGCCCGGCGTGCATTGCAATTGCACCCCGCCGGTCAGCGCGACCTGCACGGTGCCGGTGGCCAGTGCCGAACGCGAACCGAAATTCAGCCCGCCATAGTTCGACACCCCGCCCACCACCAGACACCCGGCAGTGACCGTGGCACTGACCTGAAAGCTCTGGCTCGTCGCTGCGGTCAGCGGCAGCGGTGCACTGCCGGCACAGAGCAGGAGCAGCGCGGCACAGCCATGGCGGCGCATGGCATCAGAACGTCAGTTCAACAGCGACGGTGTCGGTGTATGTCCCCGCCGGCAAACCGGCCTTGCCCACCGCCTGACCGTAGATGTTCACCGTCTGTGCGACTCCGGTGCTGGCCGCAAGATTGATGGTCCCGTCGATCGCCAGCAGTTGCGAGTGCCCGGCATCGGTGTACAAGTCGTACGGCACGTAATTGGCCACCCCGTCGTACAACGCTCGGGTGCCGCCCGGCGACATGCCGTCATGGGAGCCGGCGCGCACCTTGACCGTCGGCGTGGTGCCACTGGAACAGAGAATCGACAACGCCCCGCCGCCTCCGCCCAACACTTGTCCGGTGGCGGTGGTGAACAGGCTGTTGGCGGTGCCGAAGTTCAACGCACCGAAGTTCAGCCCGGTGGAACCGCCAGCGCCGTTGACCTGACAACTGCTGATCAGAATCAGGCTGGAGGTGATCTGGCCGGTGACCGTGGTGGCGGCGTTGGCACTGGAAACCAGCGCCAGGCCAAGCAATGACAAACCTATCCTTGATGCAAACATACGCATGGTGTCCGTCCTCTCCGGGGTTACCAGTCGAGCGTCACCGTCAGCGTGTCGGTATAGACACCTGCCGGTACCGCGCGGGTATTCGCCACCACCGAGCCAAATACCGGAATGGGTATCTGCGCAGCGCTGGTGACAGCGAAATTGTGTTGCTGGCCGATGCTGTAGCTCCGGGCGCCGGAGGGATCGACGAACAGCTGATAGGGAAGGGTCTGGCGGCCGTTGCTCAGGCGCCGGGTGTTGCCGTCACCGTGGCTGCCGCCGTCGATGGTGACAGTGAAGCCGGTGACCGAAGGATTGCAGGCAACGTTGAGTTTGCCGCTGCTGTCGCCATCCAGACTGGCCTTGATCGGCGCGTTCCAGGTGGGCCCCTGAAGGCCGAAATCGAGGGTGCCGAAATCGCTGACCGGGCTCTCGGGCGTGCTGGTATTGGTAACTTCGCAGCCGGCAATCAGGATCAGCCGCGCATTGATCTGCCCGCTGACCGCCGCTTGCGCCTCGTCTGCGAGCAATGCCAGCGTACCTGCCGCTACCACCATCCAGTGTTTGCCTGTCATTGCGCCCGTCCCTGCTCCCTTACGCTGACTCATTCACCGCGTTCATCATGGAACGCCTTCCTTGCACACCCGCGTCCACCGGGTGTCTTGAAACCGCGATCACCAGGTGACCGTCACCTTGACCAGATCCGAATAACGGCTGACTCGCGGCACTTCAGCCAAGCGTTCGATGCGCGCGTACAACGGTAATTCCACCGTGCCGCTGTCCGGCACCCGTCCGCTGACCGGCACGTCCACCACCAGCGGTACCCGGCGCGCCGCATCCTGATACAAGCGATACGGAATAGGTTTGCTGCCGACCGAACCGGCCATGTAGCGGACCTCACCGACACCGCCATGCAAGCCGCCATCGACGCGCATCTGGTACGGCGTGTCCGGGTTGCACTCCAGCCGTGGCAGGCGCTGATTGGTCAACGCCGCGCCCAATGGCCCGGTCGGGTCGTCAAGGCGCGCGGTGCTGCCGAAGTCGAGCACACCCAGTTGCTCAATGCCGGCGCCACGCTGTTGGCCGATCAACTGGCAGCCGCGCTGCACGTCAACGCGCACTTCGACTTGAAGATCTGCCGCATGAGCAGGCACAACGAGTACCCCCAGCAGGCCCATGACCACTTGTACATTCACTGCGCCGTTCCTTGTCAGTGATCGCTTGCGACGTCGTTTCTGTGATTGAGGTTAGCAACGGTCGACGATTCCGCCAGTCGATTGGATCCAGGGATCGCCCGGGATATGTTTCGAAAGGTTGGCAACCGGTCGAGCCATGTCGCTAAAAATAGCTGTACGCGCGGCACAAATTTGTTCAATAACCGCCCACTGTCGATCCGCTGTGGTGGCTGGCCAGGTCGGCGTCTGGTTACACTGTGTCGCCGCGCTCCCGGGAGCCGGTTTTGACGATCACGGAGACGCCCACAGTGCCTGCCCACCTGCCGAAACGATCGCGACTGATCCAGCGCTGGCCGGCGTTGCGCCGTTGGTTGGGCAAGGGTTTGCCGGCCAGTGTCGGGCATGACGCCAGTGCCCAGTCGATCCATGATTACTTCCGGCACAAGGCCAGTGTGCAGGGTTACACCCTCAGCCACAGCCAGCAGCGCGTCATCGAGTGCATGGCGCAGCAGGCCAGCCTGTTGTTTGGCGCAAGCGGCCGAACTGCGCCAAGCCTGTATCTGTTCGGCGCCGTCGGACGCGGCAAGAGCTGGTTGCTCGATGGCTTCTTTCAGGCCCTGCCGATCACGCAGAAACGGCGCCTGCATTTCCATCAGTTTTTCGCGCAATTGCATCAGGGCATGTTCAGCCATCGCGAGCAGGACGATGCCCTCGAAGTGACCCTCGACGAATTGCTGGAGGATTGTCGGGTGCTGTGTTTCGACGAGTTTCATGTGCATGACATCGGCGATGCCATGCTCATCACCCGGCTGTTCAAAGCATTGTTCAAACGGCGAATTCTGCTGTTGGTGACTTCCAACTATGCGCCGGATGGCCTGCTGCCCAATCCGCTCTATCACGCCCGCTTCAAACCGGTGATCGAACTGATCAATACGCACATGCAGGTGATGGAAGTCGGCGGGCCGCACGATTACCGCAGTCACACGCGCCACTCTGCGCAGCAGTTATTCACTCAGGGCCATTACGTGTGGCCAGCCACGCCAGCGCAACGTGCCACTCTGCAGCTGCCGCCTGCCGATGCGCCAGCCGTTGCGCTAACCGTCGGCACCCGGCAGATTCGGGCTCGCTGGTGTGAAGAGCGAAGTGTCGGTTTTACCTTCAACGATCTGTGTGAACAGCCGACGGCGGTCATGGATTATCTGGAGCTGTGTCGACGTTTCGACCGCTGGATCATTGATGATCTCCCGGAACTGGGAGAATGCCCGATCGCCGCACAACAACGCTTCATCAACCTGATCGACGTGCTGTACGACCAGGACAAGCACCTGACGTTGCTGGGTCGCCTGCCCTTGCGCGAAAGCCTCGACGGCCACGCCATTGACCTGGCGCGCACGCGCAGTCGGTTGGGGCAGTTGCAGGAGATGCACAACGACGACTGAGCACACTGACCCTGTGGGAGCGAGCCTGCTCGCGAAAGCGCGGTATCAGTCAATACATAAGCGGCCGACAGTCCACTTTCGCGAGCAGGCTCGCTCCCACAAAAGGCAGCTGAAGTTTCGCCACCTACCCAATTTCAAATCCGGGTATTGCCGTTATCATGTCGCCCATTCCCGGCGCCCCAGCGGCGCGCCCCTGATCATTAGCGAACCCCAACATGCACACCCTTGCTCAATTGCGCGCCGGCGAGTTGTCGGGCATCACGCGGCTGGATCTGTCTTGCGGACTGACCGAGTTCCCGGTCGAGATTTTCCAGCTGGCCGACACTCTGGAAATTCTCAATCTCAGCGGCAATGCCCTGAGCAGCCTGCCGGATGACCTGCATCGTCTGACGCGTCTGCGCGTGCTGTTCTGCTCCGACAACCCATTCACCGTACTGCCGGTCTGTCTCGGCCAATGCGCGGCGCTGACGATGGTCGGCTTCAGGGCCAATCGCATCGTCAACGTCCCCGCTCAAGCCCTGCCGCCACAACTGCGCTGGCTGATCCTGACCGACAACTGCATCGAAAGCCTGCCGAGCGAACTCGGTGAGCGCCCGGCCCTGCAAAAGCTCATGCTGTCCGGCAATCGTCTGCAAGCGCTGCCGCCTTCACTGAGCAACTGCCATCGACTTGAGTTGCTGCGCATTTCCGCCAACCGCATGACCGAACTGCCGCAGTGGCTGCTCGCGCTGCCGAGCCTGACCTGGCTGGCCTACGCCGGTAACCCGCTGGAAACCGAGGCTGACGACGCCGCACTGGAGGCGACACCGCTAATCGACTGGTCGGCGCTGCGTCTGCAGCAACAGTTGGGTGAAGGTGCCTCGGGGGTGATTTCCCGGGCGAGCTGGCATCGCGACGATGGTTCAGTGATGTCGGTTGCGGTGAAATTGTACAAAGGTGAAATGACCAGCGACGGTTCGCCGCTGCACGAAATGAATGCCTGTATCACCGCCGGCCTGCATCCCAATCTGATCCGCATCGAGGGGCGCATCAGTGGCCATCCCGACGGCCAACAGGGACTGGTGATGCAACTGATCGATCCGTCCTTCCATAACCTCGCCGACCTGCCAAGCCTGGCGTCCTGCTCACGCGATGTGTACGCCGATGATTGCCGGTTCAGTGCCGAGGTGGCGCTGAACATTGCCAGAGGCATCGCCTCGGCAGCGGAGCATCTGCATCAGCAAGGCATCACCCACGGCGATCTCTACGGGCACAACATTTTGTTGAACGAGCGCGGCGATTGCCTGCTCGGGGATTTTGGCGGGGCGTCGTTCCACGCCATTGCCGACACGGCGCAAACACGCGCGCTGCAACGCATCGAAGTACGTGCGTTCGGAATTCTGCTGGGTGAGTTGCTGGCGCGCATCGACTCGGGGTTGAGTGATGAGCGGCGTGCGGTGCTTGAGGAGCTGGAGCGGCGTTGCTGTCAGGCGGAGGTGCTGGCGCGGCCGGGGTTTGCTGAGGTCATGCGGCAACTTGAAGATCTGTGACCGCTGCGCGGTCAATCGCGAGCAGGCTCACTCCTACACTGGATCTGTGGCGTTCACAAATCCCCTGTGGGAGCTAGCCTGCTGGCGATGAGGCCATCACTGACGCGGTCGATCAGCCCGCCAGGCCGACAAACATGTCCTGCACGTCATCATGGTTGTCGAGGCCTTCGAGGAATGCTTCAACCTCAGCCATCTGCTCGTCGCTCAAACCGCTGACCGGGTTCTTCGGCTGGTAGCCGAGTTTGGCCGACAGCACGGTGAAGCCTTGCTCTGGCAGCGCTTTCTGCACCGCATCCAGATCGGTAGGGTCGGTCAGGAACAGGGTTGCGCCGTCTTCGCCCGGCTCGAAATCCTGAGCACCGGCTTCGATGGCGGCCATTTCCGGATCGGCGTCCGGGGTGTCCGGCGAAGCTTCGATCATGCCGACGTGGTTGAAATCCCAGGCCACGGAGCCGGAGGCACCCAGTTGGCCTTTACGGAACGCCACGCGGATTTCGGCGACGGTACGGTTGATGTTGTCGGTCACGCACTCGACGATCAGCGGCACCTGGTGCGGGGCGAAGCCTTCGTAGGTCACGCGATGGTATTGCACGGTTTCACCCAGCAGACCGGCGCCTTTCTTGATCGCGCGATCCAGGGTTTCTTTTGGCATCGAGGCTTTCTTGGCCTGTTCGACCACCAGACGCAGGTGTGCGTTGGTGGTGGTATCGGCACCGTTGCGGGCAGCGATGGTGATTTCCTTCACCAGTTTGCCGAAGATCTTGCCCTTGGCGTTGGCTGCCGCTTCTTTGTGTTTAACCTTCCACTGTGCGCCCATTACTCACTCTCTTGATCTGTGGCGCCGAGACATCTATTGGCCGACGCGTGGCGCCAAGTTTATACGGCCTAAAGTCGGCAATCGACCAAAAAAACACAATGCAGAATCGACATCTTCACCAGTGCTTGTAGGGGGATTCTGAAAAACACCTTTGACATGACCATTCAGCGCTGTGGTTTCGTACCCTCTCAGGCCCGTATTGCCTGACAGAGCCTGTTCGAATGCTCAATGACAAGGAAAGTCCTTTTACCCTGATCCTGACCGACAGCCGCCTGTGCCTGCCGGTGGTGCGTTTTCATGGCGAGGAAGCACTCAACCAGCCCTACCGTTTCGACATCGAACTGATCGGCCTGGCCCCCGCCGTGGCGCCGGGTACCTTCCTGCATCAACCGGCATTTCTGCGCCTGGACGACCAGCATGGGATTCACGGCGTGATCGACAGTGTCAGTTGCGAACATCGCGGCACGCATCGGATCGGCTATCGACTGACCGTAGTGCCACGTCTGCAAAAGCTCGCCCAGCCGAACAAGCGCCGCGTGTTTGTGCAACGCAGCGTGCCGCAGATTCTCCAGCAATTGCTCACGGAAAATGCCCTGCCCGTTGAGGGCTACCGGATTGAAATGACTGTCGGCCAATACCCGCCCCGGGCGTTTTGCATCCAGTACGAAGAAAGCGATCTGGCATTGCTGCACAGGCTGTGTGAAGAAGAAGGCATCCACTACCACTTCGAACACCGAATGGACGGCCACATTGTCGTGTTTGCCGATGACAGCCTGAGCCTGCCGCAAGTACCGGTGCTGATTGCGTTCAAGGCCTGCGAGCAAACTCCCTCACCCTGCGTCAGTGCGCTGTACCAGCATCACCACGCAGCCCCCATCGCCACGCTGCATGCGGTGCGTAATCGAGGGCAACAGGTGATCAGCGTCGATGCCGCCAACCACATCACGGTAAATCCCCTGCCGCCAATACCTTCCCTCGAGCAACGTCACCACGAACAACGCAGCCGTCGGCATCTGGAGCGGCAACGCTGCCAGCACCGCACGATCAATGGCCGCAGTGATCGGGTCGGTTTGCTCAGTGGCCATCTGCTGCAAGTGTCGGCGCATCCGATCAGCCACTTCAACGAACAATGGCGGCTCACGTCGATCCGCCATCACGGGGAACATCCGTCGATTCTTGACCCGAACCCTGCCCTGCACCGCTACCACAACGATTTCACTGCCCAGCCCTGGTCAACCGATTTTCGTCCCGCGCTTAGACAAACCCGCCCCGGCATTGCCGGATATCACCTGGCGCAGGTGTTCGGGCCTGCCGGGCAACCGGCACAACTCGATGAGCAGGGTCGAGTCGCCGTCAGGCTGTGGCCCTCGGAACACCCGCAGGCACTTGATGACGACACGATCTGGTTACCCATCGCCATGACGCGAGCCAATGGTCGAATCGCACTGGACGAACTGCCCTGCGCCGGCAGCGAAGTGTGGGTGAGTTTCCTCGACAGCGACCCGGATCGACCGATCCTGTGTCTGGGCAACTCGCGCAAGCCTACGCCTCGCGAACCACCGCCTGCGCGCGACAGCAGCTTGTTGCTCGACTGGTTGCTCAACAGCGATGCCCGCTGATCCCTTTGTAGGACATCAGCAAAAAGCGCTCAGGCTTTGTCAGCCTTGCCCGCCGCCGCGGCGAATTTCGCCAGACGCACGTCCAGGTGCCGCGGCCGCCGCCCATGATCCTCGGCGCGCTCCTTGCGGCGGATCGCATTGCGCACCATCAACGAGCCGAGATAGCGGATCGGCTCCGGCGGAAAATAGCCCAGCGGCCCGTTGACCAGCGGCGAGCGCGTCCACGGGTTGTCCAGGCCTTGCACCAGTGAAGCGAGAATCTGCCCGCCCATGTGGCACGGGCCGACGCCGCTGCCCGAATAGCCAAAACCGTAAAACACATTGCCGGCGCAGCTCATCTGGCCGAAGAATGGCAAACCGGTGACCGAGCGATCCGACGGGCCGTTCCAGGTGGCATCGACTTTCACATCGGCAAACGCCGGAAAGAAGTCCGCAAGGCTGTTTTTCAGCAGGCCGGCATAAGGCGATGGCTGATCGAACACCGGCAGCATCCGCCCGCCAAACGCGAAGGTGTTGCCGCCCTTGCCGAGCATGATCCGGCCGTCCGGGGTGTTGTGGTAGTAGTGCACGAAAATCCGCGAATCGAGCACTGTCACGCCGCTGGTCAAACCGATTTCCTGCAACAGCTCCGGGCGCGGTTCGGTGATCAGCATGTCGCTGGAGACAATCGCCACGCTGCGTTCGAACTGCGGAAAAGCACGGGCCATCCAGGCATTCATCGCCAGCACCACGCGATCGGCGATCACCGTGCCAGTCGGCGTCTGCAAGCGCGCCGGGCGTCCTTCTTCCAGCCCGGTCATCGCGGTGTTTTCGTGAATCTTCACGCCCAATTGCAACGCCACCCGACGCAAGCCACGCACCAGTTTGCCCGGCTGCACACTGGCCGCTGCCGGCGAGAACCAGCCTTCCAGATGCTTGCTCGAACCGGCCATGCGTTGCACATCGGCGAGCGGACGCTGGGTGAACGAGTTGATGCCATGGAGTTCCAGTGCGGCAATCACCGCATCGGTCGAGCCGACTTGCGCGCGGTTGGTCGCGGTGTACAGCGTGCCGTCGAGGCGATAATCGGCATCGACGCCGTACTGCTCGCAGAACTCACCGATCGCATGGATGCTGCGCTCCGATTCCTTGACCAGACGTACCGCTTCCTCGACGCCAAACAGACGTTCAAGGGTGAAATATTTTGCCGACCATGACAGCGCACAACCACCATTACGCCCACTGGCGCCGGCGCCGCAGATGTCCGCCTCGATTAGCAATACATCAAGTTCGGGGTTCTGTTGCTTGAGCATGATTGCCGTCCACAACCCGGTGTAGCCGCCGCCAACGATGCACACATCGGCGCGTACTTCGCCCTGCAAAGGCGGGCAGGTTTGCGAGTTGTCGGCCTGCAAGGCCTGCTCCAACCAAAACGGTCTCATGGGATTTCTCCAAGTCAGATGGCCACGACCCAGCCTGCCGCGAGCGTCGCAGCAGGCCGCGAGGCACAGGGTTTCAGGAACGCAGGGGTTTGATCGTCAGCGGGCAATTGGGGATAGACGCACGCGGTTCCATCACCCCGACCGGGCGACTGTTCCAGTGCGGAATCAGCACCAGCGCCGAGAACAGCGCACAACCGGCGAAGACGATGAACACCGTCACCGAGTCGAAGTAACCCGGCAGCAAACCGCCCAGCACCGCGCCGACCGAGCCGCAGCCGTTGACGAAACCGGCCGCTGTGGCGCCAGCCTTGGCTTTGCCGAAGTCGATCGCGGCGGCACCGCTGATCATTGAGTCCGGGCCGTACAGGGTCAGGCCCATGACGAACAGCAAAGCGACCACCAGCAAGACACTGCCGGTGTGCAGCGCGCCCATGAACAACGCCAGCGTCACGGTCAGCGCCAACAGACTCAACACGCAGGCCGGCATGCGCCGGGCGCCGAAGAGTTTGTCCGAGGCCAGGCCAATCAGGATCGGCCCGAGCAACCCGGCCAGTTCGAACGAGGTGGGAATGATCGCCGCGCCGACCTTGCCGACACTCGGCATCTGCTCAAAAACAATCACCGGCCCCCACAACAGAATCGCGTAACGCGCCGGTTTCAACATGAAATACGCCAGGCCCAGCACCAGCACCGTGCGGTTACGCAGGATTTCCTTCAACGGCTCCCAGACACTGAGCTTGCTGTTGGCTTCGGTTTCTTCTGCGGTCAGTTCAGGTTCCGGCTCTACCGCCGGCAAGCCGACGTCTTCCGGTTTGTTGCGCTGGAAGATAAAGAACAACACCGCGACCACGGCAACCACCACCGCACTGGAAATGAACGCCGCGTGCCAGGTGCCCATCAAGGTATACGCCCACCAGCCGGCGAACGGCGACGCCACCAGACCACCAAACGCGTAACAGGAACTCCATAGGCCGAGCACCCGCCCGCGCTGCTGAGAGGGGAAGAAACTGCCGAGGTTTTTGCACAATCCCGACCAGCCGGTGGACTGCGCCAACCCCTGAATCAACATGCAGGTGGCGAAGATTGGCAACGTGGCGTAACTGCCCATCACCAGCGCCGCTGCGGCGGAAATCAGCAACCCACCGAGCACCACGACCCGTGGGCCAAAGCGGTCGGCGAGCATGCCCCAGGTGAACTGGCCGAGGGCATAAGCCGCCAGATAAATGGCATCGAGGTTGGCCATGGCCATCTTGTCGAGCATGAAGGTCGGGTCTTCGGCGATGCCCAGTTTGGCCACCGAAAAGGCTTTGCGGGTGAAATAGAAAGCGGCGTACGCCAGCCAGGTAATCGCGAAAATCTGCACGCGCCAACGCGCAATGGTGCCGATGTGCTTGTTCATGGTGGTTCTGACCTCAGGGTGTGAGTGTGCCGGCAGAATCGTTAAGCAAAACGCCTGTGTTTTTATTGTTGAGCACTGCGATATCACCCCGTCCCTAAGGCGATATCGGTCAGATGAGTCCTGCTGTTGCACGCACAGGCTCATGGCCACCGTGCTGCCCGAGCGGGCAGTCAGCGATGGCGTGAGCCGATCAAAGCAATTACTGTTTAATAAATAAAATCGATTTATCGTATTTCACACATAAGCTCAGCTTGTTACTGACTTAACGATCAGGTGACTTCATGTCGGTGTCCCACGCCCAACTCAAAGCCTTCCACGCCGTGGCCGTGCATGGAAGCTTCACCAAAGCCGCCGAGCGCCTTTTTCTCACGCAACCGGCGATATCCGACCAAGTGCGCAAACTCGAAGAGCGTTTCGGCGTTTTGCTGTTCCACCGCAATAAACGTTCCGTGCGCCTGACTGATCTGGGCGAGCGCCTGCTGGCGATCACCCAGCGTCTGTTTGTGATTGAAGCCGAAGCGCAGGAGTTGCTGCAGGAATCTCAGGCCTTGCAGACCGGCAGCCTGATTCTCGCGGTGGATGCGCCAGTGCACGTGCTGCCGCAGATCGCACGGTTCTGTGAGCGTTATCCGGGGATCAGCGTGAAGATCGAGACCGGCAACACCGATGAATCACTGTTTCGTCTGTTCAACTATCAGGCCGATCTGGCGTTGCTCGGGCGCGATGTCAGCGATGAGCGCTTGCTGTGTGTTCCATTGCGTAACGATCCGATGGTGGCGTTCGTTTCGCGTAATCACCCGTGGGCCGAGCGTGAATCGATTTGCCTGGAAGACCTGGATGACACGCCGCTGGTGCTGCGTGAACACGGATCGGTGACAAGGCAGACGCTGGAAGAGGAAATGGCCCGGGCCGGGTTTCGCATTCGCCCGGCGATTCAGGTGGAAGGACGGGAAGCGGCACGCGAGGCGGTGGTGGTCGGGATTGGCGTGGGCGTGGTTTCGGCGGCGGAGTTTGGTGCGGATTCGCGGGTGTGTGCGTTGCCGATTGTCGATTGCACACGACGGCTGACGGAGACGCTGGTGTGTTTGCGTGAGCAAAGCAATCGACGGGTGGTGTCGACCTTCCTCGATATGGTTCGCGACAGTCTCCCCGGTTCCTGATCGTTCCCACGCTCTGCGTGGGAACGCCTCAACGGACGCTCCGCGTTCGGCTTTGGATGGGACGCAGAGCGTCCCGGGCTGCATTCCCACGCAGAGCGTGGGAACGATCACGGGGCGGCTGGCGCGAGGCCAAAGAACGCCTGAATCAAGCGCAACTCCCGACGCCGCTCCATGCAGCCGATCATGTGCCGATTGACCAACCCTGCCCCGACAATCGGAATCGCCACCACCCGCGGGTCATGGCTGACCTCAACCGATGACACCACACCAACACCCAACTCGGCCGCGACGGCTTCGGTCACCGCCTCACGGCTATCGAGTTCCAGCAGCACGCGCGGATGGATCGACGCCTGCGCGCAGGCGTCATCAAACGTGCGCCGGGTGATTGAGCTTGGCTCGCGCAGCACCATGATCACCTGATCCAGTTCCTTGAGTTTCACTTCACCAGCACGCACCGCCCACGGGTGCACCGCCGGTACCAACGCGCAAATCCGTGATTCGCTCAACGCTTGCAGATGCAGGCCTTTGCGCGGCTCCACTTCGGTCAACACCGCCACATCGGCGTGTTCCGACAGCAACGCCGCGAGGGTTTCCTGAGCATTGCCCAAACGCAGATTCACCGTGATCCCCGGATACCGCGCACGCAGGCTGGCGAGCATCGGCATGACCATGTGCGGCCCGTCCGCCGCCACTTCCAGCCGTCCGGTGAGTAATTGCCGGTTGGCCTCGAGCATCGTCTGCGCCTCTTCCGCGAGGCCAAACATTGCGCGGGTGATCGCCGCGAGTTTGGTGCCCTCCTCGGTCAGTTCGACCCGTCGCGCGGTGCGCCGTAACAGAGTGATCTGGTAGTGCTCCTCCAGCGCCTTGATATGCCCGGTAACTGCCGGCTGGCTGATGAACAAGCGCGCGGCGGCGCGAGTGAAGCTGCCTTCGCGGGCCACGGCGTCGAAGGCGCGGAGCTGGAACAGATTCATGAATAACTCTCACTGATGGCTGGCATAACAACAAACAATTTGATTGATGCAACAGCGAATTGCAACGTATGCCTCGTAGCTTCATCCCACAGCGCAATCCGAGGACACACGAATGAGTATCGCCGAACCCATCCTGCTCACTCCCGGCCCGTTGACCACTTCGGCCCGCACCCGCCAGGCGATGATGGTCGACTGGGGGTCATGGGATGACCGCTTCAACCAACTGACCGCCAGCCTATGCGAACAATTGCTGGCGATCCTCAACGGCGCCGCCACGCACCACTGCGTGCCATTGCAGGGCAGCGGTACCTTCGCCGTCGAAGCGGCCATCGGCACTTTGGTGCCGCGTGACGGCAAAGTGCTGGTGCTGATCAACGGCGCGTACGGCAAGCGTCTGGCGAAGATTTGCGAAGTGCTCGGCCGCTCGTTCAGCACCTTCGAAACCGCTGAAGACGAACCGACCACCGCCGCTGACGTCGACCGTCTGCTGCGCGCCGACAGCGACATCACCCACGTCGCGCTGATTCACTGCGAAACCAGCACCGGGATTCTCAATCCGCTGGCGGAGATTGCTCAGGTCGTCGAGCAACACGGTAAACGCCTGATTATCGATGCCATGAGTTCCTTCGGCGCATTGCCGGTGGATGCGCAACAAGTGCCGTTCGATGCGCTGATCGCCGCGTCCGGCAAATGCCTGGAAGGCGTACCGGGAATGGGCTTCGTCTTCGCCCGCAAGGAATCACTGGCCGCAGCCGCCGGTAATTCGCACTCGCTGGCGATGGACCTGTTTGACCAGCACACCTACATGATGAAAACCGGGCAATGGCGCTTCACCCCGCCGACCCACGTGGTCGCGGCACTGCACGAAGCGCTGCTGCAATACAACGAAGAAGGTGGCCTGCCGGCGCGACATGCGCGTTACGCGGCCAATTGCGAGGCGCTGATGGACGAGATGGGCAAGCTCGGTTTGCGCAGCTTCCTGCCAGCGGCAATTCAGGCGCCGATCATTGCCACGTTCCATGCGCCGCAAGATCCGCGTTATCAGTTCAAGGATTTCTACGAACGGGTCAAGGCCAAGGGTTACATCCTCTATCCCGGCAAATTGACCCAGGTCGAAACCTTCCGCGTCGGCTGCATCGGCCACGTCAGCCCGGACGAAATGCGCCAGGCCGTCGCGGCGGTCGGCGAAGTGCTGCGCGAGATGGAAGTCCTAGAGATCTAACCCACACCCAAAATCCCCCTGTAGGAGTGAGCCTGCTCGCGATGAGGCCGTGCCAGTCGACGAAGATGTTGAATGATCAACCGCTATCGCGAGCAGGCTCACTCCTACAGTTTGAATTGCATTGCCAACTCAGGAAGTTGATCAACATGAACTACGTCAATCCAAACAAGCTGCAAGCCGCGATCCTCGACTGGGCCGGCACCGTGGTCGATTTCGGCTCGTTCGCGCCGACGCAGATCTTCGTCGAAGCGTTCG
This sequence comes from Pseudomonas sp. CH61, assembly GCF_059429415.1. Lineage (NCBI taxonomy): Bacteria > Pseudomonadati > Pseudomonadota > Gammaproteobacteria > Pseudomonadales > Pseudomonadaceae > Pseudomonas > Pseudomonas sp. CH61. The sequence continues at coordinate 3,396,174 of NZ_CM182098.1, forward strand.
CCGAGTTCGACGTGCAGGTCTCCATCGAAGAAGCCCGTGGCCCGATGGGCATGGGCAAGTGGGATCACATCCGCACCCTTTGCGATCAGCCGCAAGTGGCCGAGCGTTATCGCAAGGCATTCGGCCGCACGCCGACCGATGACGACGTCACCGCCATCTACAATCGCTTCATGCCGCTGCAGATCGAGAAGATCGCCGAGCACTCGGCACTGATTCCCGGCGCTCTGGAAACCATCGCCAACCTGCGCCAGCAAGGGATAAAGATCGGCTCGTGCTCCGGCTATCCGAAGCAAGTGATGGACAAGGTCGTCGAACTGGCCGCCACCAACGGCTACGTCGCCGACCACGTGGTTGCCACCGATGAAGTGCCGAATGGCCGTCCGTGGCCGGCCCAGGCGCTGGCCAACGTGATCGCGCTGGGCATCGACGATGTCGCCGCATGCGTGAAGATCGACGATACCGTGCCGGGCATTCTCGAAGGCCGCCGCGCCGGTATGTGGACCGTTGCGCTGATCTGTTCGGGCAATGCGCTGGGTCTGGATTACGCCGGTTTCCGCGCCTTGGGCAGCGATGAGCTGGCCAGCGAACGCAAGCGCATTCACGCACTGTTCGAAGGCTCGCGCCCGCACTACATGATCGACACCATCACCGATTTGCCGGAAGTGATTGCCGACATCAACAAACGCCTGGCCAATGGTGAAATGCCCCAATACAGCTAGTTCCGCCGAGACGAAGAAAACCGCTGATTGCAAACGCAATCAGCGGTTTTTTATTCGACTTGCATAAATCAAATCAAGCAAACGATTTAACAGGCGCTTACCAAACTCAAGTGTTCACTCTGAAACAAGATCACCTGCGGCGTCATAAGCCAGACCGTCCGGGTATTTAATACTGCCATCCGGAAACTTGATTGTTCCGTCCGCCCATTCAATACGCCCATCCGCATATTCGATCGTATCATCTGGCCACACGATTCGGCCATCGGGATACTCTACCCGACCATCTTCATATTGAATAATACCATCGGGACGTGTTACCGATGTTTTATCCACATCGATCCGGCTGCCGTCCGGCAATGTCGTCGAGCCATCCTGGTGGGTTGTGGCACCGATGGTTTGAATCAGTGCAATCAAGGCAATCGGGTCGACATTGACGTTGACCGTTGGCCACGGCATCGGCGGTCGCTTGGTGTTGACTGGATCAGTCGGAAGGGTTGGCGCTACAGGCGTGGTTGGCGCCACCGGTTTGGTCGGGGCTACAGGCTTGGTCGGCACCACCGGTTTGGTCGGGGCTACAGGCTTGGTCGGCATCACCGGTTTGGTCGGGGCTACAGGCTTGGTCGGCACTACCGGTTTGGTCGGGGCTACAGGCTTGGTCGGCACCACCGGTTTGGTCGGGGCTACAGGCTTGGTCGGAACTACCGGTTTGGTCGGGGCTACAGGCTTGGTCGGCACCACCGGTTTGGTCGGGGCTACAGGCTTGGTCGGAACTACAGGCTTGGTCGGAGTGATGGAGGGCCGTGGTTTTGGTGTCGGTTTCGAGATCGGAGCCTTAGCCATATCTTTCTTTACGGCGTAGGTGTTTTTTTGCTGGGCAGCTACAATAGTTTTTTTCATTTCCACAAACTCAACACAATAAAATCAGCACTAATTACAAACCTTAGAAAACAACTAAGGACCTGACAAAACAATAATCACCCCACCCCAATAATTCAAATCAAAGCAAACACAAGATATAAACAACAAACAGTTACACCAACAACTTCAAACCACCACCCAACAACTCCCCCAATACAACAACCCAACAACTTCAGAAATACGCCTTTTCGACAGCGCCACTCCGCCAGCAAAAAACATTGATTAACTCAGGCAAAAACATCACATCAGGTTTACAGTTGATACAGGCCGTCAAACAAGAAGCGGTACCTGTAAACCCTGACCGATGAGGAAACACCGTATGCCGTGGACAAGTTCCGAATCACGCTACAGCACCGTATCGGTCCTGCTGCACTGGCTGATGCTGGTGTTGTTGGTGCTGGTCTACGCCAGCATGGAATTACGTGGCCTGTTTCCCAAAGGCAGCGGCGGGCGCACGCTGATCCGCGAAGTGCACTACATGCTCGGCCTGACCGTGTTTGTGCTGGTGTGGTTTCGCCTGCTCGCGCGCAGCATTGGCCCGGCGCCGAAAATCTTCCCCGCCTCACCGCAATGGCAAACCGTACTGGCGCGGCTGATGCACTGGGCGTTGTACCTGTTCATGATCAGCATGCCGATTCTCGGCTGGCTGATTACCAGCGCCGAGGGGCATCAGGTGATGTTCTATGGTTTTGATCTGCCGCTGCTGGTCGCGGAGAACAAGGATTTCGCCAAGCAGGTCGAGCACTGGCATGTTCTGATTGCCACGATCGGTTACTGGCTGATCGGCCTGCATGCGCTGGCGGGGATCTATCACCACTATGTGGTGCGCGATAACACGCTGCTGCGGATGATGCCCAAGCGCGGTTGATTGTCAGGGGCTGGCGATAAAACCGCGCCGGCCCTGCAAGCCACCGGTATGAATGAAGATCAGCCGCGTGCCAGCTGCGAATCTGCCCGCCTCGACTTGCTGTTTGAGCGCCAGCAACGCCTTGCCGGTGTATAGCGGCTCCAGAGGAACGCCGCTGGCCTGCTCGGTCTGCTCAATGAACGTGAGCAACAGCGGATCGACCTTGGCAAAGCCGCCGCGGCTGGCGTCGATCAGTTCATATCCCACGCAGCTCTGACCGGGCGACGGAACAATCGCCTCGACCTGCGGCGCCACGCCGTGATCCTCAGGTACCGCCAACGCGCCATAGACCGGATGCGCACCGGCCTCGGCGAGAACCAGCCCGGCGAGTGTCGTCCCGGTGCCACAAGCCAGCCACCATCCGTGGTAATCACTCCAACCGAGCGTGGGTAATTGCGCTTGCGCCTGTTCCTTGATCGCGGCACAACCGAGCGCACCCGGTAAACCACCACCGCCCTCGGGCACTGCATGCAGTTGCGGATACAGCTCGTGCCAGGGCGCCCAGAATCCCGGTTCGTTTCGTGCGCGATAACCGCCGTAACCCAACCAATGCAGCTGCATGCCAAACGCCTGCAAATCCAGCACCGTCGGTGTCTCTTGCGCATGCCCGCGTAACAGGCCCACGGTTTTGAACCCCAGCCGCCTCCCCGCTGCCGCCAACGCGTGCAGATGATTGGAATGCGCGCCACCGAGGCTGATGATGCCTGCGGCCCCCGCACGATCGGCGGCTTTGAGGTGTTCGACGAGTTTGAACCATTTGTTGCCGCTGATCAGCGGGTCGATCTGGTCGAGGCGCAGGATCGCGACTTCAATATCGGCGGTTTTCAGCCAGTCGAGGTGAAGGTGTTCGAGAGGGGCTTGGGGTAGCCAATCGGAGGGAGGCAAAAGCATGGGCGGCGATTCGATCTGGACAGAGCCGGCATTCTAGTCGCTCACAAGCCGCCATCGCGAGCAGGCTCACTCCTACATTTGAAATGCGTTCCCTGTAGGAGTGAGCCTGCTCGCGATGGCCATTGGCACGCTAGACCTGCTAAATCAGAGCTCAGCGGCGAGGCGCGAACCTTGGTTGATCGCACGCTTGGCATCCAGCTCGGCCGCGACATCGGCACCACCGATCAGGTGCACATTCTGCCCCGCTTCAACCAGGCCATCGTGCAGTTCACGCAATGGATCCTGCCCCGCACAAATCACAATGTTGTCCACCGCCAGCACTTGCGGCTCGCCGGTTTCGCCGATGCGGATGTGCAGGCCTTGGTCGTCGATGCTCAGGTATTCAACGCTGTTGAGCATTTGTACCTGCTTGTTCTTCAGACCGGTCCGGTGAATCCAGCCAGTGGTTTTACCCAGACCATCACCGACCTTGGTTTTCTTGCGCTGCAACAGGAACACTTCACGGGCCGGCGCATGCGGTGCGGCTTTGATCCCGGCAACGCCACCGCGTGCCTCCAGCTGCGTATCGATGCCCCACTCTTTCCAGAACGCGGCGCGATCCTGGCTGGTCGCTATGCCTTCGTGAACGAGGAACTCCGAGACGTCGAAACCGATACCACCGGCGCCGATCACCGCCACGCGTTTGCCAACCGGTTTGCGCTCGAGGATCACGTCCAGATAACTCAGCACCTTGGCGTTGTCGACGCCCGGAATTGTCGGTACACGCGGCGCAATGCCGGTGGCGAGGATGATTTCGTCATAACCGCCTTCAACCAGTTTCGCCACGTCGACGCGGGTGTTCAGGCACACCTCAACGTTAGTGGTCTGCAGTTTGCGTTTGAAGTAACGCAGGGTTTCGAAGAACTCTTCCTTGCCCGGCACACGTTTGGCGATGTTGAACTGGCCGCCGATTTCGCTGGCCGAATCAAACAGCGTCACCTGATGGCCACGTTCGGCAGCCACGGTCGCAGCAGACAAACCGGCAGGGCCGGCACCAACCACAGCGATTTTCTTGATCTGCTGCACCCGCAGGTAGTTGAGTTCGGTTTCGTGGCAGGCACGCGGGTTGACCAGGCAACTGGTGAGCTTGCCGCCGAAGGTGTGATCGAGGCAGGCCTGGTTGCAACCGATGCAGGTGTTGATTTCGTCGGCGCGGCCTTCGGCAGCCTTGTTGACGAAGTCCGGGTCGGCAAGGAACGGCCGCGCCATCGAGACCATGTCGGCATCGCCTTCAGCCAGAATCTGCTCGGCGATTTCCGGGGTGTTGATGCGGTTGGTGGTGATCAACGGGATCTTCACCGAGCCACGCAACTTGGCCGTGACCTTGCTGAACGCCGCGCGTGGCACTTTGGTGGCGATGGTCGGAATCCGCGCTTCGTGCCAGCCGATACCGGTGTTGATGATGGTCGCGCCGGCCTGCTCGATGGCTTTGGCGAGGGTGACGATCTCGTCCCAGGTGCTGCCGCCCTCGACCAGATCGAGCATCGACAGACGGAAAATGATGATGAAGTTCGGGCCGACCGCTTCGCGAACGCGACGAACGATTTCCACCGGCAGGCGCATGCGGTTTTCGTAGCTGCCGCCCCAACGGTCGGTGCGGTGGTTGGTGTGCGCGGCGAGGAACTGGTTAATGAAATAACCTTCCGAGCCCATGATTTCGACGCCGTCGTATTCGGCGGTTTGCGCCAGTACCGAACAGGTGACGAAATCGCTGATCTGCTTCTCGATGCCTTCCTCGTCCAGCTCTTTAGGCTTGAACGGGTTGATCGGCGCCTGGATCGCACTCGGCGCCACTTGCTTGGGGCTGTAGGCATAACGCCCGGCGTGAAGGATCTGCATGCAGATCTTGCCGCCCGCCTCGTGCACCGCGCGGGTGACGATGCGGTGCTTGAGTGCTTCTTCCTCGGTGGTCAGCTTGGCCGCACCAGAATAAACCCCGCCCTCGTCGTTCGGACCAATGCCGCCAGTAACCATCAAGCCAACACCGCCGCGCGCACGTTCGGCGAAGTACGCCGCCATACGTTCGAAACCGCCCGGTTTTTCTTCAAGGCCCGTGTGCATCGAACCCATCAGGGTACGGTTGCGCAGCGTGGTGAATCCCAGGTCCAGCGGGGCCAACAGGTGCGGGTAATGAGCGGCGGTCATCGGTAACTCCACAACGAGCAATCACGGAAAAGTTGCGGGCGCTCTGCGGCTCCCGTCAGTCATGTTCGACAGACTAAGAGTCGCATCGCTGTCACTCAATGACCGTAACTGACAACTTATTGATCCAAATGCGCAGCGCCCCTTGGCAACCGGAGCCATGGGCCCTACCCTAGTCGCCATACCCTGTACCCGGTAGTTGTTGGTTTTCATGCGCAAACTTTTGTACCTGTTCTTCTCCATGGCCCTCGTCGCCGCTTTGACCACCTACGCCATGTGGGCGGCGGACCGGCCGGCGGGGCACTACCTGTCGGACTTACGCATTAAAGTGGCGGTCGATCAGGGCACCCCCGCCGATCGCGGCAACCTGCTGGGCATCCAGCCCGAGCTGTTTCCCACCGACTATCAAAACCCCGAGCGCTTGCACCGCAAACTCGCTGCCTATTTGCAGCAAGCTCAGGATCAAGGCCTGCTGAACGACAAAACCGTCGTGGTATTGCCGGAAAACGTCGGCACCTGGCTGCTGCTCAGCGGTGAAAAAGACGAGCTGTATCAGGCCCCGTCCCTTGCCGAGGCGATGAACTGGCTGGCGGCAAGCAATCCGCTGCTGTTCGCCCGCGCCTGGCTCAGCGCCAACGGCAGCGACCGCCTCAACGACGCGTACCTGCGGATGAAATCCAAGGCGATGGCCAAGGACTACCAGGCACTGTTCGGTGGTCTGGCCAAGGAGTTTCACGTGACACTGGTGGCCGGCTCGATCGTGCTGCCGGAGCCAAGCATTCGCGACGGCCAGCTCAAACCCGGCAGCGGCGCGCTGTTCAACAGCAGCGTGGTGTTCGGCCGCGACGGCGTGCCGCTTGGCCAGCCACAGCGACAGATGCACCCGGTGTTCGATCAACGTGAAGTGATCGAAGGTGCGGACAAACATTCGCTCAACGTGGTCGATACCCCGGCCGGACGCCTCGGCGTGCTGATTGGCAGTGACAGTTGGTATCCGGACAACTACCGCCAACTCGACGAGCAACGCGTGCAATTGGTCGCGGTACCGGCACAGGTGCTCGGTCAGAGTACGTGGAACCAACCGTGGCGCGGCTATAAGGGTTCAAGTACGCCGGGATCGGTCAGCCTCAAACCCGGAGAGCTTACAGAAGGACAGGCCTGGCATCGGTTGACGCTGACCGCGCAACCTCCGAGCAGTCAAGCGATTGCCGGCATCAGTGTGTTTCTGCGCGGGCAGTTCTGGGAGAAGGCCAGTTCCGGTCAAAGTTTCCTCAGCAGCAACGGTCAGCAGTTCGCCGATGGCGAGGCCCGTGGCGCGCGCTTGCTGAACATCTGGTTGTAAGCCATGAAACCGCTACCGATGCGTCTTGGGGATCTGTCGGTGGGCTTCGTTCACAGCCTCGCCGATGCCGTGCGCAGCCATGCGGTCGATCCGCAGCCGCTGCTGGAGCAATATGGTCTGGACGCCGCGCGGTTGGCTGAGGCCGGGGCACGCTTGTCGATTCCGCGCTATATGCGTCTGGGCCACGCGGCAATTCAGCTGACCGGTAATACGGCGCTGGGCTTGCGCATGGGCCAGCTCAGCCGCCTGAGCCAGGCAGGGCTGGCCGGTGTCACTGCCGCACAAGCGCCGACCGTGCGCGAAGCCGCACGCTGCCTGATCCGCTTCGAGGCGTTGTACGGTTCCAACTATCGCGGCCAGTCCAGTTTCCACGAAGATGCCCATGGCGCGTGGCTGCGTTTCTATTCGATCAGCCCGTACAACGCCTATAACCGTTTTGTCGTGGACTCGATCATTGCCGGGTGGCTGCATCAGCTCTCCAGTGTCAGCCGCGAACCGCTGCGCGCTGAACGCATCGACATCGAATTCGAAGCGCCGGATTACCGCGAGGCTTACAGCGTGCTGGGGGATTGCCCGATCCAGTTCGGTGCCGAGCGTAATCAACTGCGCCTGAACCTCAACAGCCTCGCACTGCGCAACCCCGAGCATTGCTCGAGTACCTGGCGGCATCTGCTGCAGTTGTGTGAGCGGGAACTTGAACAATTGACCCGCACCCGCAGCTTGCGCGAACGCATCACTCAGCTGTTGGGGCCGTTGCTCAATGGTGGCCGGGAACCCGACCTGGAAGAAGTGGCGACACGCCTGAAGCTGCCGACCTGGACCTTGCGGCGCAAACTGGCCGAGGAAGGCACGCAGTTTCGCGCGATCCTCAACGATACGCGCCGGGACCTGGCGATGACCTACATCCGTGACACCGAACTGGCCTTCGGCGAGATTGCCTACCTGCTGGGTTTCGCCTCAGCCGAAGCGTTCCAGCGAGCCTTCAAACGCTGGAGCGGTCAGACGCCCGGCGAATTTCGCCGCAGCCACCGCAAAACGGCATAACAGCAGCTGCGAGCTACAAGCTTCAAGCTGCAAGTCAAAGCTCGGTGGCGTCTTCGGCGGGCTCGGGTTGATCCAGTTCAAAGGCCTGGTATTCGAGCAGCTCTTCTTGATATTCATCCATCGCGTAATCCCCCTGCTGCTCTCTTGAATGGGCCTGAGCAAATGCCCAGTGCCTCGAGCTTAACGTGCTCGTGTGAAGGAAAAGTGAAACCCGGCCTTCATGAATAAAACGTAGCAGGTGGTCAGGAATTTATCGCGGGAATTTTGTCAGGGGAATGTAACGAGATTTTAAGTGCATCAGAAGCCACTGTGGGAGCGAGCTTGCTCGCGAAGGCGTCGGAGCCTTCAGCACATAGGTGACTGAAGGTCCGTCTTCGCGAGCTGGCTCGCTCCCACAGGGATTTGCGGTGAGGCTGGTTTATTGGCCGGACGCTGGCATCGCCGGAATCGGCTCGGAGGGCGGCGGGATGTCCGGGTTGGCCGGTGGCGTGATGGTTTCGGTCGTCGATGCTGGCGCCGGTTCTGCGCTCGGGGCCGGAGTGATCGGCGCCGCCTCTGCCGGTGGCGCAACCGGTTCAGACGTCACTGGCGTCGCCTCAGCAGGTGCCGGCGCCGGTTCTGCGGCAGGCGCAGGTGTCGCAGCAGGCTCAGCCGCCGGAGTCGGTGTAGGCACCAGCGCTGCCGGAACTGCCTTCGCCTCAGGCACACCCAAGTCAGCCTTCGGCTTCTCTTCAATGTGTGCAGCTTTCTTTGCTTCCGCCGGGAGGAACAACTCCACCAACGTGAAGAAGCGCTCATAGAACTTTTGCGACGTCACCGTCTCGCTGGCGACCTTGACCATCGAATCGTCGGACGAGCCGATCGGCATCGACACCGAGCCCAACACACCCACGCCGAGGCTGGCCGAGTTGTTGGTTTTCTTCAGCGCGTAGCGATCCTGCAAGGCGTTGGCGAACATCGTCGCATGGTGCCCGGCGCTGCCATCATCGGCGCAGACCACGTTGAAGCTGATCTCCATGTGGGTGTCGCCGGTTTGCTGGAAGCTCTTGTGGCCGCTGACCAGTTTCGGGTCGCTGCTGGTGATGATGTAGCCCTGGCTGAGCAACGCACGCCGGGCCGCTTCGCAACTGACCGAATCGGTCACTGGATAATTACGCGAAAACGTACCGGAGTCATCGAAGTTCTCATGCTCATACATCGGCTTGTCTTTCGAACAGCCGGCAACAGCGGTCAACAACAGCGCCAACCCGACAACACGCATGGGAGTGGAAATCAACATTGAACATCCTGAGAGAAAACAGTCCGGGGCGTATTGTGCAACAGATCACGACCCCGCGGCGCATGGATTAGTGTCTTAAAGCAGTTACAACTCTATCGACCGTCAGTTGCGGGAAAAAGTCGCAACGCCAGATGATCGATGAACACGCGCAATTTAGCCGTCGCGTGGCGACTCGATGGCCATAGCACCCAAAACTGCCCGGTGTGCTCCAGATGCACATCGAGCACCCGCTGCAAGCGCCCTTGCGCCTCGGCCTCGCGGGTCATGAAATCCGGCAGACAGGCAATGCCCATGCCGGCCAGTGCCGCGTGGCTTACAGCCTCAATCGACGTGCTGACCAGCCTAGTCGGCAACGTCGGCTCGGCGGCACCCTCCGCGCGAATCAGCGGCCAGGTTTCCAGTTTGCCGGTGGCATGAAAGGTGTGTCTAAGGCACGCGTGAGCCGCCAGATCGCCCGGCGTTTGCGGCACGCCGCGCTGCGCCAGATAAGTCGGGCTGGCCACCAGCACCATGTGAAACTCGCCCAACGGTCGCGCCATCAGTCGCGAATCCCGTGGTTTTCCAGTACGGATCACGGCGTCGAAGCCCTCTTCAACCACATCGACCATGCGATCGGTCAAATCCAGATCCAGTTCAATCTGCGGGTACAACGCCATGAACTCGGCCATGACCGGCATCACCAGGCCATGCACCTGCGGCAGGCTGATGCGCAACCTGCCATGGGGTTTCGCAGCCGCATCGCACAACTCGAACTCCGCCGCCTCGACCTCCGCGAGGATCTTGCGACAGCGCTCCAGAAACAGCGCCCCTTCACTGGTCAGCGTGACACTGCGAGTGGTGCGCTGAAACAGCCGCACGCCGAGTCGCGCTTCCAGCCGCGCGATACTTTTGCCCACCGCCGAGGATGACACCCCTTGCAGCCGTCCGGCTTCAGTGAAACTGCGCGTCTCGGCGACCTGAACGAACACCGAAATACTGCCCAGGCTATCCATACCAACCTCCCATTAACGACATCCGTGTCCGATATGTTCGGAACCTTAACCCGTTTTTCACCGATGTGCAGCGCCCTACCCTGTGCTCCTCGTCAACTTTGAACATGGATGCCGGCTCATGAACGATGCCCAACTTGGTTGCCCCGCACTTGAACAACCCGTCGATCGCCGTGAACGATTACCCCTCGGCGCCCTTTTGGCACTGGCCACCGCCGGTTTCATCACGGTCATGACCGAAGCCATGCCCGCCGGCCTGTTGCCGCAGATGAGCAGCGGCCTGAATGTGTCCCAGGCGCTGATCGGGCAATTGGTCACGCTGTATGCGATCGGCTCGATCCTCGCGGCGATACCGCTGATAATCGCCACCCGAGGCTGGCGACGCAGACCGCTGTTGCTGTCCGCCATCGGCGGCTTTGCCATCGCCAACAGCATCACCGCCCTGTCGGAGTGGTACTGGCTCACTCTGATCGCGCGCTTTATCGCCGGGGTATTTGCCGGTTTGCTTTGGGCACTGCTGGCGGGATACGCGAGCCGCATGGTCGCCCCACACCTGCAAGGTCGCGCCATTACCGTAGCCATGCTCGGCGCGCCGCTTGCGCTGTCGCTGGGAATACCCGCAGGCACCCTGCTCGGCACCTTGGTCGGCTGGCGCCTGAGCTTCGCCATCATGACCGCGCTGACCGTTGTGCTGGTGATCTGGGTACGCTGGCAAGTACCAGACTTCGCCGGCGAACGCGTGGGAAAACGCATGCCGCTGCGTCAGGTGTTTACCCTGCCGGGCGTGCGATCGGTATTACTCGTCACCCTCACCTACGTCGTTGCGCACAACTTGCTGTACACCTACATCGCGCCTTTCCTGCAACCCTCCGGGCTAGATGCGAGTGTCGACCGCGTGCTGCTGGTATTCGGCCTCGCCTCGGTGTTGAGCCTGTGGATCGTTGGCAGCCTGATTGACCGCTGGCTGCGCGAACTGGTGTTGATCAGTGCCGGGTTGTTCCTGCTGTCCGCAATAGCACTGGGCCTGTGGCGCGAATCGCCGAGCGTGGTGTACATCGCCACCGCTGTGTGGGGACTCGCGTTTGGTGCAATGCCATCACTGCTGCAAACCGCCTCGGCGAAAACCGCGAAAGAGGCTGCCGATACCGCGCAATCGATGTTGGTTACGCTGTGGAATGTCGGGATTGCAGGCGGTGGTTTGATGGGTGGTTTGTTGCTGGGGAACCTTGGAGTGGGGGCATTCCCGTGGATTGTTGCAGGATTGCTGGTACTGACCCTGTCAGTAGCGATCAAAGCTCGGGGACATGGTTTTCCAAGAGCCGAATGAGACCGAGTGCGCTGTTGGATTGAGGCCAGACGGCTGGAAACTGATCGATTGACAGGGCGTCTTCGCGAGCAGGCTCGCTCCCACAATTGGATTGAGTACATCTGACAGAAGATTGCTCGGCTGGGAGGCCGCCATCGCGAGCAGGCTCACTCCTACAGTGGAACTGAGTACATCAGATAGAAGATTGGTCGGCTGGGAGGCCGTCTTCGCGAGCAGGCTCGCTCCTACAGTGGAACTGAGTACATCTGACAGAAGATTGGTCGGCTGTCAGGTCGCCTTCGCGAGCAGGCTCACTCCTACAGTGGAACTGAGTACATCAGATAGAAGATTGGTTGGCTGGGAGGCCGTCTTCGCGAGCAGGCTCGCTCCTACAGTGGAACTGAGTACATCTGACAGAAGATTGGTCGGCTGTCAGGTCGCCTTCGCGAGCAGGCTCGCTCCTACAATGGGATTGAGTACATCTGACAGAAGATTGGTTGGCTGGGAGGCCGTCTTCGCGAGCAGGCTCGCTCCTACAATGGGATTGAGTACATCTGACAGAAGATTGGTCGGCTGTCAGGTCGCCTTCGCGAGCAGGCTCGCTCCTACAGTGGAACTGAGTACATCTGACAGAAGATTGGTCGGCTGTAAGGCCGCCATCGCGAGCAGGCTCGCTCCCACAGGTTTAATTCGTGTACGGCCCACGCGGCAAAGCCGCCCCACTCAACAGGATGAGCGTTAGCTCGGCTGCAGCTCTTGATCTTGATCTGAAGGCCCGTCGGCAGGCTGAGTGGAGGGATTGATCCGGGGGTGGGAGCGCAGCGACCGTTCGACGAAGTCGAACACATCGAGAGGAGGTGCAGCGAAGCAAACCGTAGGCGATGCCCCCGGATCAATCCCGAAGCGAAGGAACCCCGAGCCCCAGCGAGCGGGCCGAACGTCAGGGCACAGCCTTTTGGGTTACCTTTTCGGCGTTTGGAAAAGGTGACTCGCTGTAAGAGCGAAACCGCCAGCGGCAGCACCCGCAGCAACGGATATCCCCCAAAACCCCAAGAACATGGTCGGCCCAAAGGCCGCCACGACCCAACGCAAAAAAAAAGCCCCGACCTATACAGGCCGGGGCTTTCACATGACAGCTCAATCAACCATCAAAACCGCTTGATCTCAGCCTGAGCTTCCAACTGCTTGCGATACGCCGCAAAGTCCTGCTGCCCCTCACGCGAAGCAAGGAAACGACGGTACTGAACCTTCTCTTCATCCGTCGGCGCAGCCGCTTCGTTAACGCCGTTCAGACGCACGATCATCAAACTACCGTCCGGCAGGGTCACACTGGTGAACGTCGGCTTGTCCTTCGCAGCCGGCTTCGGCATACGGAACAACGCTTGCAGCACCGCCGGATCAACACCTTCCTGACCACGAGTGGCCGCTTCGGTAGCTTTCCAGTTCTGCCCGTCAACCGCCTTGTCCAGAGGAGCCTTGCCATCACGCAGATCAGCAATCAGCTTCTCAGCCTTGGTCTTGGCAGCCGCACTCGCGTGCTCTTTGGTCAACTGAGTGCGGATCGCCGCATTCACGCTTTCCAATGGCAGTTGCGCAGGCTTCAGGTGCTCCTTGGAGCGCAGCACGATCACGGTTTCCGGATCCAGCTCGATGGCGGTGCTGTTGGCACCTTCGTCGATCACTTCGGTGCTGAACGCAGCGGTCACTACGGCACGGTTGGCCGCAACACCTTCGCCACCTTCACGGCCGAACGGCTTGGAGGTGTGCACGGTCAGTTTCAGATCCGCCGCTGGCTGAGCCAGGTCAGACGCTTCGAACGCCGAGTCTTCCAGTTGCTTGGTCGCCTCGACAAAACGCTGCTCGACCTGCGCGGCTTTCAGCTCGCGGGTCAGCTTGTCTTTCAGGCTGGCCAGGGTCGGCACTTCAGGCGCTTCGACCCCCAACAGCTTGATCAGGTGGTAACCGAAGTCGGTACGAATTGGCTCGGACACCTGGTCTTTAGACAAGGAGTACAAGGCTTTTTCGAACGCCGGGTCGTAAACACCAGGACCTGCGTAACCAAGGTCACCGCCATTGTTGGCCGAACCCGGATCCTGCGAGAACTCTTTGGCCAGCGCTTCGAACTTCTCGCCCTTGGCCAGACGCGCCTGGACTTCGTCGATCTTCGCCTTGGCCTGAGCTTCAGTGGTCTTGTCGTTCACTTCGATCAGAATGTGCGCGGCACGACGCTGTTCCGACAGGTTGGCGATCTCTTTCTGATAAGCCGCCTGCAGGTCTTCGTCCTTGACGGCGACCTGATCGAAGAACGACGACTTCTTCAGTTCTACGTAATCGATGATCACTTGATCCGGAGTCATGAACTCCTTGGCGTGCTCGTCGTAGTAAGCCTTGACCTCGTCGTCGGTCAGCTTGACCGCCGCCGGATCAGCCTTGACGTTCAGGGTGGCGAAATCGCGGGTCTGTTTTTCCAGACGGGCAAATGCCAGCACTTCAGCGTCGGTGACGAAACCGCTGCCCGCCACACCGGCGCGCAGTTGGCCGATCAGCATTTCCTGAGCCAGCATCTGGCGGAATTGCATACGGCTGTAACCCAGTTGACGGATTACCTGATCGAAACGCTCGGAGCTGAACTTGCCGTCCACCTGGAATTCAGGTGTCTGCAGGATCACTTGGTCCAGTGCGCCTTCGGAGAAAGCGAATTTCGCTTGTTCGGCGCCTTGCAGTAGCAGCTTGCGATCGATCAGCCCCTTTAGGGCCGATTCGCGGAGCATTTTTTCGTCGAGCAAGGAAGCATCGAAATCCTTGCCCAGCTGTTGCATCAGCTGACGGCGTTGCATATCAACGGCCTGGCTCAGCTCGTTCTGGCTGATTTCATCACCATTGACCTTGGCCGCCTCATTCTTGTGAGTCGTGGCCTGGAAAATGGCGTCGAAACCGGTCAGAGCCATCAGTGCAACGATGACCCCGATAATGGTCTTGGCAATCCAGCCTTGTGAATTGTCCCTGATATTCTGCAGCATGCGTCCCCCAGAAACGGTTGAACTTCAAAATTAGGCAACCGTGGAGCGTGGGTAGAATCCGGATAGAAGAAAGGCGCATCCGAGGATGCGCCTTCTCGTAACTGGCGGAGCGGACAGGGCTCGAACCCTCGATCCCGGCGTTACAGGCAACTGTTTCAGTGACCTGCTCTACCGCTCCGCTGCCAAGTCAGGCATGACCCCGACCCGGATGGGTAAAAACCTGAAAACTTAGTTAACAGCTTCTTTCAGTGCTTTACCGGCTTTGAAACCTGGCTTCTTGGCAGCCGGGATTTCCAGAGTCTTGCCGGTCTGAGGGTTACGACCGGTACGAGCCGGACGATCCGTCACGGAGAAAGTACCGAAACCAACCAGAACAACGGAGTCGCCAGCCTTCAGAGCGCCAGTGACGGATTCGATTACAGCGTCCAGCGCACGGCCAGCAGCAGCTTTCGGGATATCAGCGGATGCAGCGATAGCATCAATCAGTTCCGACTTGTTCACTCTAAGTCCCCTTATATCTATTTTGAGATGATTCTAAGTTTTTTGGTGAAAGCAAAAACGAGTGCTGAATGGCCTACAGACACTTAAGAGCCGCTTTATAACAAGGGCTCTAAAAAACTGTCAAGGAAGCCCCCCAGGCAAAAGCGTATTAATGCGTGCTAATTCTTTCCTTAGAGTCAGACTCACGTTTTTCGTCCTTGGCAACTATCTCCGGAGCCACATCCGGCAAGGGCTCCGGCGCGTATTGCAGCGCAATTTGCAGGACCTCGTCAATCCATTTAACCGGTTTAATCTGCAGATCCTGCTTGATATTGTCAGGAATCTCCTTCAGATCACGCACGTTCTCTTCCGGAATAATCACGATCTTGATTCCGCCGCGGTGAGCCGCCAGCAGTTTTTCCTTCAAACCACCAATCGCCAGCACCTGACCACGCAAGGTAATTTCACCGGTCATGGCGACATCGGCACGCACCGGAATGCCGGTCAATGCCGACACCAGCGCCGTGCACATGCCTACACCAGCGCTAGGGCCGTCCTTCGGGGTCGCCCCTTCCGGCATGTGAATGTGCGTGTCACGCTTCTCGTGGAAGTCCAGAGGAATGCCCAGGCTCTTGGCACGGCTGCGCACCACAGTCAGCGCGGCAGTGATCGATTCGACCATTACATCGCCCAGCGAACCGGTCTTGATCAATTGGCCTTTGCCCGGCACAACCGCGGCTTCGATAGTCAGCAACTCGCCGCCCACCTGTGTCCAGGCAAGGCCGGTCACCTGACCGATCTGATCCTGCTGCTCGGCCAGACCGTAACGGAACTTGCGCACACCGAGGAAGTGCTCGAGCAGATCAGCTGTCACTTTCACCGAGAAGCGTTTTTCCAGCGCGTGCTCTTTCACGGCCTTGCGGCAGACCTTGGCGATCTGACGTTCGAGGCCACGCACACCGGCTTCACGGGTGTAGTAACGGATGATGTCGCGGATCGCTTCTGCATCGAATTCCAGCTCGCCCTTTTTCAGACCGTTAGCGGCGATCTGCTTTGGCGAGAGGTATTTGACGGCGATGTTGATCTTCTCGTCTTCGGTGTAACCCGGCAGACGGATCACTTCCATCCGGTCGAGCAGCGCCGGCGGAATGTTCATCGAGTTCGAGGTGCACAGGAACATCACATCGGAAAGGTCGTAATCGACTTCCAGATAGTGGTCGTTGAAGTTGTGGTTCTGCTCTGGATCGAGCACTTCCAGCAACGCCGACGCCGGATCGCCACGCATATCGCTGCCCATTTTGTCGATTTCATCGAGCAGGAACAGCGGGTTGCGCACGCCCACCTTTGTCATCTTTTGAATCAATCTTCCCGGCATCGAACCGATGTAAGTCCGACGGTGACCACGAATTTCCGCTTCATCACGCACGCCACCGAGGGCCATACGCACGAATTTGCGGTTGGTGGCGTGGGCAATCGACTCCGCCAGCGAGGTTTTACCCACACCCGGAGGACCGACCAGGCACAACACCGGGCCACGAATTTTCTTCACACGTTTTTGCACGGCGAGGTATTCAAGGATGCGTTCCTTGACCTCTTCGAGACCGTAGTGATCGGCATCGAGAATGTCTTCTGCGCGCGCCAGGTCCAGGCGTACCTTGCTCTGCGCCTTCCACGGCACCTGCACCAGCCAGTCGATGTACGAGCGCACCACGGTGGCCTCAGCGGACATCGGCGACATTTGCTTGAGCTTGTTCAGCTCGGCAGTGGCTTTCGCCAACGCGTCTTTCGGTAGGCCGGCAGCGTCGATACGCTTTTTCAGGTCTTCGATTTCGTTGTGGCCTTCGTCGCTGTCGCCGAGCTCTTTCTGAATGGCCTTCATCTGCTCATTCAGGTAGTACTCGCGCTGACTGCGCTCCATTTGCTTTTTGACACGGCCACGAATGCGTTTTTCGACTTGCAGCAGGTCGATCTCGGCATCCAGCAACGCCAGAACGTGCTCGACCCGGGCTGACAAATCGATGATTTCGAGGATTTCCTGCTTCTGCTCGATTTTCAGCGCCATGTGCGCCGCCATGGTGTCGACCAGACGACCCGGCTCATCGATGCTGTTGAGCGACGACAGGACTTCAGCCGGGACCTTCTTGCCCAACTGTACGTATTGTTCGAACTGCGACAGCAGCGTGCGCACGAACACTTCGGATTCGCGCTCGGCAGCGTCAACCTCTTCGATCAGCGAGACTTCGGCACGGCAGTGGCCGTCGACTTCGCTGAAGCGCTCGACGGTGCCGCGCTGCTCACCCTCGACCAACACTTTTACGGTGCCGTCAGGCAGCTTGAGCAGCTGTAGAACAGTGGCGATGGTACCTACGCGATAGAGAGCGTCTTCACCGGGATCGTCGTCAGCCGGGTTTCTCTGGGCCAGCAGGAGGATCTGCTTGTCGCCCGTCATCGCGGCCTCGAGGGCTTCGATGGATTTCTCGCGCCCCACGAACAGCGGGATAACCATGTGCGGATAAACCACGACATCACGCAATGGCAGGAGAGGCAATTCGATGGTTGTCTTCATGATTTCGCCTCTACGGCGGCCATATGGCCGTAATCAGATGGAATTGAGCTTGAAACCAAGATGGGGGCTGCCTTGAAAAAAAACAAGCGCTAAGCGGATGTAAAAAATGACATAAAAAAAAAGAGGCCCGAAGGCCCCTTCTTTATTCCAGCAGACTGGACACTTACGCGTCCGGTGCTGCCTTGGCGGTCGGCTCACTGTTTTCGTAGATATACAGTGGCTTGGACTTGCCTTCGATCACGCTTTCATCGATCACGACTTTGCTCACCTCGGACTGCGAGGGGATTTCATACATCGTGTCGAGCAGTACACCTTCGAGAATCGAGCGCAGGCCACGGGCACCGGTTTTACGTTCCAGTGCACGTTTGGCGACCGATTTCAGCGCGTCTGTACGGAACTCCAGATCCACGCCTTCCATCTCGAACAGCTTGGCATACTGTTTGGTCAGAGCATTTTTCGGCTCGGTGAGGATCTGCATCAGCGCAGCCTCATCCAGCTCGTCCAGCGTCGCGAGGACCGGCAGACGACCGACGAATTCCGGGATCAGACCGAACTTGACCAGATCGTCAGGCTCGACTTCACGCAGGGACTCACCAACTTTCTTGCCTTCTTCCTTGCTGCGCACTTCTGCGTTGAAACCGATGCCGCCCTTGGTGGAACGGTTTTGAATAACCTTTTCCAGACCGGAGAACGCACCACCGCAGATGAACAGGATGTTACGGGTGTCGACCTGCAGGAATTCCTGCTGCGGGTGCTTGCGACCACCTTGCGGCGGTACGGAAGCGACCGTGCCTTCGATCAACTTCAGCAAGGCCTGTTGCACGCCTTCACCGGAAACGTCCCGGGTGATCGACGGATTGTCGGACTTGCGGGAAATCTTGTCGATTTCATCGATGTAGACAATACCCATCTGGGCTTTCTCTACGTCGTAATCGCACTTCTGCAGCAGCTTCTGAATGATGTTCTCGACATCTTCACCCACGTAACCCGCCTCGGTGAGGGTGGTTGCGTCGGCAATGGTGAACGGAACGTTCAGCAAGCGGGCCAGTGTTTCGGCCAGCAGGGTTTTACCGGAGCCTGTCGGGCCGATCAGCAGGATGTTGCTCTTGCCGAGTTCGACGTCGTCAGCCTTTTTGTCACGCTGGTTCAGGCGTTTGTAGTGGTTGTACACCGCTACGGCCAAAACCTTTTTCGCACGCTCCTGACCAATGACGTACTGGTCAAGGATGCCGCTGATTTCTTTAGGCGAAGGCAATTTATGCGCGCTGCTTTCGGCCTGGGCTTCCTGCACCTCCTCACGGATGATGTCATTGCACAGGTCGACGCACTCGTCGCAGATGAAGACCGAGGGGCCGGCAATCAATTTGCGCACTTCATGCTGGCTTTTGCCACAGAAGGAGCAATAGAGCAGCTTGCCGTTGTCCTCGCCGTTGCGGGTGTCAGTCATTCGTTCGATCCAAATCCGATAGGCTTGCAACACAAGATGAAGGCTATTGCGGGCTTTTTCAAGCCCGCCGCTGATCAGACAAGCCGACCAAGCCTATTTTGAGCTGCTTATTTTAAGCTGGGCGCTGGTTGATCACTTCGTCGATCAGACCATATTCCTTCGCAGCTTCTGCACTCATGAAGTTGTCGCGATTGGTATCGCGCTCGATTTCTTCCAGAGTACGCCCGCTGTGTTTGGCCATCAGCGTGTTCAGACGCTCGCGAATGAAGAGGATTTCCTTGGCGTGGATTTCGATGTCCGACGCCTGGCCCTGGAAACCGCCCAGTGGCTGGTGAATCATCACGCGCGAGTTCGGCAGGCAGAAACGCTTGCCCGGGGCACCTGCGGTCAGCAGGAATGCACCCATGCTGCAGGCCTGGCCGATGCAGGTGGTCGACACGTTCGGCTTGATGAACTGCATGGTGTCGTAGATCGACATGCCTGCTGTCACCGAACCGCCCGGGGAGTTGATGTAGAGATGGATGTCCTTGTCCGGGTTTTCCGCTTCAAGGAACAGCAGTTGCGCGCAGATCAGGTTGGCCATGTAGTCCTCTACCGGACCAACCAGAAAGATCACTCGCTCCTTGAGCAGGCGCGAATAGATGTCATAGGCGCGTTCGCCACGAGCAGATTGCTCGACAACCATCGGGACCAGGCCGCCGGCGGCCTGGATATCAGAGTTCTGCTGAATATAAGAATTACGGAACATGCTCTGCAGTCGCTCCCAAATAGTTATGTCTTGAATACGCATAAGCCAGCTCGAGAGCTGGCTTATGGTGTGTACTTCTTAACGCAAAATCAATCAGTCGGCTGTTGGAGCTTCTACCGGCTTGACTGCTTCTTCGTAAGAGACCGCTTTGTCGGTCACACTAGCTTTCTGCAGAACAGTATCCACAACTTGTTCTTCCAGCACAACCGAACGCACTTCGTTCAGCTGCTGCTCGTTTTTGTAGTACCACGACACAACCTGCTCAGGCTCTTGGTAAGCCGAGGCCATTTCCTGAATCATTTCGCGAACGCGAGCTTCGTCAGGCTTCAGGTCGAACTGCTTGACCACTTCAGCAACGATCAGACCCAGCACAACGCGGCGCTTGGCTTGCTCTTCGAACAGCTCGGCCGGCAGTTGATCAGGCTTGATGTTGCCGCCGAACTGCTGAACAGCCTGCACGCGCAGACGGTCAACTTCGTTGGACAGCAGCGCCTTCGGCACTTCGATCGGGTTGGTGGCCAGCAGACCGTCCATTACCTGATTCTTGACCTTGGATTTGATCGCCTGACGCAGTTCGCGCTCCATGTTCTTGCGAACTTCGGTGCGGAAACCGTCGATGCCGCTTTCCTTGATGCCGAATTGAGCGAAGAACTCTTCGTTCAGCTCTGGCAGCTTAGGCTCGGAAACAGTGTTGACAGTCACGGTGAACTCGGCGGTTTTGCCAGCCAGGTCGAGGTTCTGATAGTCCTCTGGGAAGGTCAGGTTCAGAACGCGCTCTTCACCGGCTTTAGCCCCAACCAGGCCTTCTTCGAAGCCCGGAATCATGCGGCCGGAACCCAGCACCAGCTGAGTGCCTTTGGCGGAGCCGCCAGCGAACACTTCGCCGTCAACCTTGCCAACGAAATCGATGTTCAGTTGGTCTTCGTTCTGGGCAGCGCGATCGGCCACTTCAAAACGGGTGTTCTGCTTGCGCAGGATGTCGAGCATTTTGTCCAGGTCAGCGTCAGCCACGTCAGCGCTCAGACGCTCAACGGTGATGCCGTCGAAGTCGGCAACGGTGAACTCCGGGAACACTTCGAACACAGCAACGTATTCCAGATCCTTGCCAGCTTCGAGCGACTTAGGCTCGATCGAAGGCGAACCAGCCGGGTTCAGCTTCTGCTCAACCACAGCTTCGTAGAAGGAGGACTGGATCACGTCGCCTACAGCTTCCTGACGAGCATCAGCACCGAAACGGCGCTTGATTTCGCTCATTGGCACTTTGCCTGGACGGAAGCCAGCAATCTTGGCCTTTTGGGCGGTCTGCTGCAGACGCTTGTTGACCTGAGTCTCGATGCGCTCAGCCGGCACGGTGACGCTCATGCGGCGCTCGAGAGCAGTAGTATTTTCAACAGAAACTTGCATGGATATTCCTCGTTGCACAGACGTTAGCCGGCCGTTTCCGACCCCAGAATCAAGGGCATGCATTCTAGTGGGTCAAACTCAAGAAGTCACCCTACTGAAAACGGGTAAAAAAACAGCAGGCATTTTATCGGGACCGCTACACCAATGCAGCGCGCCCCACAGGCGAATACAACCAATCACGCCAGGGCTCTGCGCCAACCGCTTCTATATATAGAAGAGACTGCCAATCACTCCCTGACGGCCGTTCTTGCAAGCAAGCCCGGCGAGCAGCGCAGCATCATCGAGCAACATAAATACGACGAAGCGCCCTACTCCTGCGTCCGGAAACCGGCCATGCCGGTTTTCAAAACCGCAAAACAAAAAAGGCGCCAGACTGTTAAATCTGGCGCCTTTCGAAATATGGGGTGGACGATGGGGATCGAACCCACGACAACGGGAGTCACAATCCCGTGCTCTACCAACTGAGCTACGCCCACCATATTGCGTAACAAAAAAGCCAAACAACTTCTTTGTTGAAACTTCAACAGCCCGAAGACATGAATGAAGCTTTAATTGGTGCGGATGAAGAGACTCGAACTCTTACGCCTCGCGGCGCTGGAACCTAAATCCAGTGTGTCTACCAATTCCACCACATCCGCGGATGAAGCTTTTTAAAGCAAAGGCGCCAGACTGTTACATCCGGCGCCTTTCGAAATATGGGGTGGACGATGGGGATCGAACCCACGACAACGGGAGTCACAATCCCGTGCTCTACCAACTGAGCTACGCCCACCATATCGCGTTACTTGTGCCAAAGCTGCCTAATGGCGCACCCGGCAGGACTCGAACCTGCGACCATCCGCTTAGAAGGCGGATGCTCTATCCAGCTGAGCTACGGGCGCCTTATTAATCTGTACTCTTAAAGGACTACAAACTAAGTGCTTTCCAGTGTCGCAGAACCTTGATTCCGCTTCACCTTCTTAACCAGTGCTAGGCTGTGCCCGACAAGTGCGACGAATAGTATAGAGCGCTCCAAAGGTCGTCAAATCCTTTTTGAAAAAAATTCATTTAATTAAAGGAGTTAGAGGAATTTGCTGACCAAGCGCCTTTGCCCTCACCGCTCGACATGCGAGAATGCGTTCTCATTTTTTCCCCTCTCGATGGTTAATCACGCGCAATGACTGCACAACTAATCGACGGCAAATCGATCGCCGCCAGCCTGCGCCAGCAGATCGCCCAACGAGTTGCCGAGCGTCGCCAGCAAGGCCTGCGCACTCCCGGCCTCGCGGTGATCCTGGTCGGCAGCGATCCTGCCTCTCAGGTTTATGTCTCGCACAAGCGTAAAGACTGTGAAGAGGTTGGCTTCCTCTCTCAAGCCTACGACCTGCCCTCCGACACCACGCAAGACGCATTGACCGATCTGATCGATCGCCTCAACGACGACCCTGCAATCGACGGCATCCTGCTTCAGTTACCGCTGCCCGAGCACCTGGACGCCTCCAAACTGCTGGAGCGCATCCGCCCGGACAAAGACGTCGACGGTTTCCACCCTTATAACGTCGGCCGTCTGGCCCAACGCATTCCGCTGCTGCGCCCATGCACGCCTAAAGGCATCATGACGCTGCTGGAAAGCACCGGCGCTGACCTTTATGGCATGGACGCAGTGGTAGTCGGCGCCTCCAACATCGTCGGTCGCCCGATGGCGATGGAACTGTTGCTGGCCGGTTGCACCGTCACCGTGACACACCGCTTCACCAAGGATCTGGCCGGCCATGTCGGCCGTGCCGATCTGGTGGTAGTGGCCGCCGGCAAGCCGGGCCTGGTCAAAGGCGAGTGGATCAAGGAAGGCGCGATCGTGATCGACGTCGGCATCAACCGTCAGGACGACGGCAAACTGGTCGGTGACGTTGTTTACGAAACCGCCCTGCCCCGCGCTGGCTGGATCACTCCGGTGCCGGGTGGCGTCGGTCCGATGACCCGCGCCTGCCTGCTGGAAAACACGCTTTACGCAGCAGAAACCCTGCACGCCTGATCGGTACTTTCAGCAATAAGAGAAACCCGCCTTGTGCGGGTTTTTTCATGCCTGAGAAAAAACTGTAACCGTTCGCCGGAAACCCCTCTTTTTACAGGCCTTTTCACGAGTTTTTCAGGTCGTTCAAACAACCATCGACAGATCTTCAGCCATACTCCTAGAATGCGACGCTTTGAAGAAATAACCCGTTACAAACTAACGGAATATCCAACCTTTTTGAGTTCGCCCGCGTGAAAATTCGTCTTTCGATTCTGAGCCTGTTTTTTGCAGTTTCAGGCACTTTCATCACGCCAATGATCAACGCTGCGGAAACCACCGCTGCCCCACGTGACGCTTCGACCCTGAAGATCGCCTCCGGCAGTGCCCTGCTCATGGATATGCAGACCAACAAAGTCATCTACTCCAGCAACCCAGACGTGATCGTGCCGATTGCCTCTGTCAGCAAGTTGATGACCGGTTTGGTAGTGGTTGAAGCCCGGCAAAACATGGACGAATGGATCAATGTCGATATCAGCAACACGCCGGAAATGAGGGGTGTGTTCTCCCGAGTCAAACTCAAGAGTGAACTGCCGCGTCGCGAGATGTTGCTGATCGCCTTGATGTCGTCGGAGAACCGCGCGGCCGCCAGCCTCGCGCACCACTATCCGGGTGGCTACGCCGCCTTTATCGCGGCGATGAACGCCAAGGCCAAGGCACTGGGCATGACCAACACGCACTATGTCGAGCCAACTGGCTTGTCCGAGCGCAACGTTTCCACTGCACGCGATCTGAGCAAGTTGCTGGTCGCCGCGAGCAAGTACCCGATCCTCAGCGAACTCACGACCACCAAGGAAAAGACCGTGTCGTTCCGCAAACCCAATTACACCCTGGGTTTCCGCAACACCGATCACTTGGTCAACAAAGCCGACTGGGACATCAAGATCACCAAGACCGGCTTCACCAACCCCGCCGGTCACTGCCTGGTACTGGTGACGAAGATGGGCAACCGCCCGGTCGCGCTGGTGATCCTCGACGCGTTCGGCAAGTACACCCATTTTGCCGATGCCAGCCGTATTCGCAGTTGGGTAGAAACCGGGCGCAGCGCCAGCGTTCCGGCGGTGGCTCAGCAGTACAAGGCCGAGAAAAACCTCAAGAATCGCCAGAGCGGCGTAGTCGAAGCGTCCAAGTAAGGCACCGCACAAGAAAAAGCCCCGAATCCCCGGGGCTTTTTTTCATCTGCTGCCTCAGTCATTGGGCAACGGCATCTGATCATCATCAGGAATGCCATCCCCCGCACTCGGATCCCGCGAAGGTTCCGGTGTCATGACATTGGGTCGGGCCATCGGATCGCGCATCGGGCTGTCCGGGTCCAGCACCGGATCAATATCCGGCTCTGGCGTAGTAGGCACACTGTCCGGTTTTTGGTCATCGAAGCTTGAATCGGTACTCATACGCACCTCGCATCAAGGTTTCAGATTGGCTAGCGGGTCATACGGCTTGGCCGGTTGCTTGTCGTCCTCGCCGGGCTTCACGTCTTTGGGGGCTTTCGCAGGGCCGACGGGATCGACTTGCGGATCATCAAGATCCGGCGAATCCGGATCAAAGCCCAGATCATGACCCGAAGAGTGCTCGGAGGAATGTGGGCCTTTCGGGGATTGGGGATCTGTCATGTTCGCCTCCTGATTCACCCGCAAACGACGGGCTATAAAGGTAAGAGGCGTGCCGGGCGCAGTCGTGCCCGGCAAATGACGAACGGAGACTCAGTGGGCGGCCAGCGCTTTCTTCGCCTGCGCCGCTTCGTTTTCCTGACCGGCCTGAGCCAGTTCATCAGCTGCTTTTAGCCAGCGTTGCCGGTCGACGGCAGCAGGAATCTGCGACGGCTTCTGAATCAGCACGGCCCAGCCACCAGACTTTTCCAGCGCCGATTCAAAGGAACTGAAACTCATCAATTCGCGGCGGTTCATGCCGGCGCGCAGCAGTACCTTCTGTTTGTTGCGGTCATAACCGGACAGGATCGCGTAACGCGGCTCGGCCCAGAATGCCGAGCCCTCGCTGAAGCGCACCATCACCGGATAACCCGCCGCAACTTGGGTCAACAGCGCTGGCAGGTTGCTGTCCAGCGGATAAACCACCATGCCGTACTCACGGGCAAGGTTCTGCAGGTTCTGCTGCAATTTGTCTTCGGCACCCGGCAAGTGCAGGGGTTTTTCCAGCAAGCCCGGGGTGATCACGATGCCCTGCTGCGATAACAGGCTGGCCAGCACTTGCGGCCCGCTCTGATTGGCTTCGCCGCGATAGAACGTGCCGCTGAGTTCGACCCGCTCCGGCAGACGCTTGACCTCGGGCGCGACACTGCCTGCACACCCGGCCAACATGGCCGCGCACCCGGCCACCAGCAGCGCCGCACGAATTCGAGAAAATACCTGCACCATCATCACTCTCTGTTCAGACGCCGGTCATCGTGTTCCGGCAACGCTTGCGATCATAGGGCCGCGCCAGTCTGCGGTATAGCCTTAAGCGGCAGACACATCGCTTGCATAGAGCAAACTGATTGGTCGTCACCGACCTTTGGTCAATAGTCTGCAACACCTCATTGTCTAGACTGTCACTGAAACAGAGCGAATTGAAAAAAGTGTGCGCCCGATGCAGGGCGAAGAGGAGGCACTGATGAGCCTGACCATGACGATTGTGATGTTGATTGCCGGATGGCTGGCCGTGGCGGCTGCCATGCTGTGGGGTGTACTGCGGATTTCGCGGCGCCATCATCACCATTCGGTTCAGCCTGCTGCACTCGAAAAAACGCCGAAACAAAGTCCTCGCCATGCCACTGCGCACTGAGGCTTAACGTCAAAATCGAAAAGCCCCTACCCTAGCCCTCTCCCCGAGGGAGAGGGGACTGACCGAGTTGTTTTTTCGAGTTACGCCGACCTGAAGGACCGGACTGAACACAAATTTGAAAACCACACAGATCGGCTCCCTCTCCCTCGGGAGAGGGCTGGGGTGAGGGGCTGGCCTTACAGAACATAGAAAACCTGAAATAAAAAAAGGCCGCCTGAACTGAGTTCAAGCGGCCTTTTTGGCTTACTGGCGGTTACACCTGCTCAGCCAGCTTCTTCTGCTTCGCCCGACGCGACATCATGTTCAGCACTTCAATCGAAGCCGAGAACGCCATCGCCGCATACACATAACCTTTCGGTACGTGGGCGCCGAAGCCTTCAGCGATCAAGGTCATACCGATCATGATCAGGAAGCCCAGCGCCAGCATCACCACCGTCGGGTTGTCGTTGATGAACTTGGCCAGCGGTTCAGCAGCAAACAACATCACCAGCACCGACACCACCACCGCGATGATCATGATCGGCAAGTGTTCGGTCATGCCGACGGCAGTAATGATGCTGTCGATCGAGAACACCATGTCGAGCATCAGGATCTGGCCGATGGCAGCGGCAAAACCCAAGGTGACCGTCGAGGTCGCCGACTTCGGATCTTCCGGTGCCGGGTCCATGCTGTGATGGATCTCGGTCGTGGCCTTCCAGACCAGGAACAGACCGCCGGCAATCAGGATCATGTCCTTCCAGGAGAACGCCTGGCCCAGAATCTCGATCACCGGCGCAGTCAGCTGCACGATGAAAGCGATGGTGCTCAACAGTGCCAGACGCAGGATCAACGCCATGCCGATACCGATGCGGCGCGCTTTCTGCTGGTATTGCTTGGGCAACTTGTTGGTCAGGATCGAGATAAAGATCAGGTTATCGATGCCGAGCACGATTTCCATCACCACCAATGTGGCCAAAGCAACCCAAGCGGTGGGGCTGGCGGCGAGCTGTAACAGATATTCCATGGGTCAGTCCTGACTCTGTGTAAGACGAATTAGATGGTCTTGGAGGAAGATTCGGATTGTTCCGCATCTTTTTCCGGTGTTTCTTTTTTCTCGATCAACCCGCCGGTGGCATCGCTGAGCGCCTGCTCGGCAGCTTTATGCGTGTCGTCAATCGCTTGCTTGGCGCTTTCGGCGGCTTTGCCCATCAGTTGCTGGGCGCTTTTCTCGGCCTGATCGCAACCGGCCAGAAGCAGTAAAGACGTAAACATCAATGCTGGGATGGTGTATTTCATAAGGTTTCCTTCGAATGAACAGACAGGCTCACAGACCGGCCGTCGATGGCTGGGCATTCTAGGGAGATGAACACTTCAGGAAAATTCGTATTTTTAGCGGCTATACTTCGGTTTTCACGAACTGTAGACCGTCATGCTCAATTACCGACAACTGCATTACTTCTGGGTCGTAGCAAAGACCGGCAGCATCGTGCGCGCCTGCGAGCAACTGAACCTGACCCCACAAACCATCAGCGGGCAGATTTCCCTGCTCGAACAGACGTATGGCATCGAGTTATTCAGACGCGTCGGACGGCAACTCGAATTGACCGAAGCCGGGCGACAAGCCCTGCCCTACGCCGAGCAGATGTTTCAACTGGGCGGTGAACTGGAGTTGATGCTGCGCGCCCAGCCCAACGAACAGCAGATTCTGTTCCGCGTTGGCGTGGCAGACGTGGTGCCGAAATCCATCGTTTATCGCCTGATTGCGCCGACGATGGAGCTCAACGAGCCGCTGCGCATCACCTGCCGCGAAGACAAACTGGAACGGTTGCTCGCCGATCTGGCCATCCAGCGTCTGGATCTGGTGATCTCCGACAGCCCGATGCCCTCGCATCTCGATATCAAGGGCTACAGCCAGAAACTCGGAGAATGTGGGATCAGTTTCTTTGCCACCGCTGAACTGGCAGCCAGATACGGTCAGGATTTCCCGCGCAGTCTGCACGGTGCACCGCTGTTGATACCCGGCGCGGAAACCGTGGTGCGCAGCCGCTTGCAGCGCTGGTTTGCCGAGCAGCAGATCCAGCCGCAAATCGTCGGCGAGTTTGATGACAGTGCGTTGATGCAGGCCTTCGGCCAATCCGGCAGCGGGATT
Organism: Pseudomonas sp. CH61; assembly: GCF_059429415.1. NCBI lineage: Bacteria > Pseudomonadati > Pseudomonadota > Gammaproteobacteria > Pseudomonadales > Pseudomonadaceae > Pseudomonas > Pseudomonas sp. CH61. The sequence goes on from NZ_CM182098.1 coordinate 3,424,371, forward strand.
TTTATTGGCCCGAGCGTGATTGCCGATGAAGTGAAGCGCCAGTACGGCGTCGAGTTGATTGGCCAGACCGACGCGGTGACCGAGTCGTTCTACGCCATTTCGGTGGAGCGCAAGGTCAAGCACCCCGGCATCGTTGCGATTACCGAAGGTGCCCGACGCGAGCTGTTTACCGCGTTATGAGGCCTCGGCGCAGATTTCGCGCGGCTTGAGCGTCATCAGCACCATGGCGAGGAACACCGAGAGCAAAATGAACCCAGCGGCGGTAAAGCCGAGGAAACCCAGACCCGCGCTGTCGATGACCCGACCACCGACGATGGCGCCCAGGCCGATGCCGAGATTGGCCCCGGCGATGTTCAACGAGGCGGCAAAGGCCGGCGCTTCCGGCGCGGCTTTCATCAGGCGCACATGGCTGACCAGGAACAACGCGGCCTGAGTCACGCCCCAGATCCCCATCGCCACTGCGAGCCCCAGCGGCGAATGAATGTTCGGCACCAGCGAGACCATGCCGGCAATCATGAATGCACAGAACAACACCGACGCCCCCAGCGGATGCCGGTCTACCGCACGACCACCCAGCGAGTTGCCGATCAGCCCGACCGCGCCGAAGGCCATCAGGCACCAACCGACCACGGTGCCGTTGAAACCGGCGAGGCGCTCAAGAATGTCGGCCAGATAGGTGTAAGCGGTAAACATGCCGCTGAACACCAGAATCGACAGCACGATATGGCCGATCATCAACGGGCTGCGCAGGATCTTGAACTGCGAGCGGAAGCTGACCTGATGCTGGTGCAGACTGGTTTTCGGCAGGTAAACAAATAGCAGCAAGGCTTTGGCAAAAGCGATGACCGCCAGAATGCCAAAGGCACTGCGCCAGCCGAAAGCGTCAGAAATCAGCGTGCCGACCGGGATGCCAAACACCGTGGCGCAAACGATGCCGAAACCAATCTTGGCAATCGCGCGACCGGCGAAATCCGGGCCGACGATGTCCACGGCCGTCTCACTGGCCAAGGCCCAGAACACCGGCAGACCGAGCGCCGGGATCAACCGGGCAATCGCCATCACCCAGATGTTCGGCGCCAGCGCCGCCACGGTATTGGCCAGACCAAACATGATCAGGATGCTGATAAACAGCTTGCGCCGCTCGAAGCGGGCGAAGTAGGCGGTCAGGAAAGGCCCGAACATCGCTACGGTGAAAGCGAACAGCGTCACCAGCAACCCGGCCTGCGGGATGGTGACTTCAAGGTCTCGGGCAATCGCCGGCAACAGGCCGACGATGACGAATTCCGTGGTCAGCACCGTGAACCCGGCGGCAGACAACAGAAGAATGGGCAACAGCATGCGCAACTCCAGCAAAACGACGACACCAGCGTTGACCCGGAGGCCCGCTGGCAGAGTTTGAAAATAAGGATGCGCAATCTTAACAGAGTGTGTCCGGGCTGACTTGCACAAACCTGTCGACTTTGTTGCCAGATCCGGTGGTAGATCGTCACAGGCCTGAAGGATAAGGCCTACGCTGTGATAAAGTCCGCGCCCTGAAAAACGTACAGCCTATTCAGCGGCCTGTTTAATGGCGTTGATGTCGCGTCAACACTTTCGGTGCATGACGGTGGTCTGCCCCCGTTTTGCCATCGCTATCACGCAACCCTGCACCCTATAAAAAATCAGAGATGCCGCTATGACTGCTTCATCCCCTTCTCTATTGCAACGCCTGAAGAACCTGAGCCTGGTCGCACAGATCCTCATCGGCCTGATCGCCGGTATTGCCTTGGCGATGTTTGCCCCGGACGTGGCAAAAGACACCGCGTTCATCGGCAAAGTGTTCGTGTCGGCGTTGAAAGCCGTCGCGCCGATTCTGGTGTTCGTGCTGGTGATGGCTTCGATTGCCAACCATAAACACGGCCAGGAAACCCACATCCGCCCGATTCTGTTCCTCTATCTGCTGGGCACCTTCGCCGCAGCGGTGGTGGCCGTCATCGCCAGCATGGCGTTTCCGTCGCACTTGGTGCTCGCCACCGAGAACGTTGCGGTCACTGCGCCGGGCGGCATTGGTGAGGTCTTGCAAAGTTTGCTGCTGAGCGTGGTCGATAATCCAGTGAAGGCGCTGATCGAAGCCAACTTCATTGGCATTCTGGCCTGGGCAATCGGCATGGGCGTCGCGATTCGCCATGCCGGTGACACTACCCGCGAAGTGCTCGGTGATCTGTCCAACGGCGTGACCCTGATCGTGCGTGTGGTGATTCGCTTTGCACCGCTGGGCATTTTCGGTCTGGTAGCGTCGACGCTGGCGACTTCGGGCTTCGGCGCGCTGATCGGTTATGCGCACCTGCTGGCCGTGCTGCTCGGCTGCATGTTGTTCGTGGCGCTGGTGATGAACCCGCTGATCGTATTCTGGAAGCTGCGTCGCAACCCGTACCCGCTGACCCTCAAGTGCCTGCGTGAAAGCGGTATCACCGCGTTTTTCACCCGCAGTTCGGCAGCGAACATTCCGGTCAACCTGGAATTGAGCAAGCGTCTGGGTCTGCATGAAGACACCTATTCGGTGTCGATCCCGCTGGGCGCGACCATCAACATGGCCGGTGCGGCGATCACTATTACCGTGTTGACCCTGGCGGCCGTGCATACATTGGGTATTGCCGTGGACATTCCGACGGCGATTCTGCTCAGCGTTGTCGCCGCCATTTGCGCGTGTGGCGCGTCGGGTGTGGCGGGTGGATCGCTATTGCTGATTCCGTTGGCTTGCAGCTTGTTCGGCATTCCGAGCGAGATTGCCATGCAGGTGGTGGCGGTCGGTTTCATTATTGGCGTGTTGCAGGATTCGGCGGAGACCGCGCTGAACTCGTCGACTGACGTGCTGTTTACCGCTGCGGCGTGTTTGGGTGAGGAAGCGAAAGCCCAACGTACCGCGTAACCGCCTTACCCTGTGGGAGCGAGCCTGCTCGCGAAGGGGGCGGGTCAATCGACATTGATGTCGCCTGACACACTGCATTCGCGAGCAGGCTCGCTCCCACAATGAAAAACGAAAAGCCCGCCATGGTGTGAACCTTGGCGGGCTTTTTTGTGGCTGAGATCTTTTCCCCTCACCCCAACCCTCTCCCCCAAGGGGGCGAGGGGGAAAAGGGGCAGACCGAGTGCTGTTCAAAATCTGAGTTCGACTTGATGTTTCAGGTCGGCGTATCTCGAACAAACAACCCGATCAGTCCCCTCTCCCTCCGGGAGAGGGCTAGGCGGGCGGCGTTCCGATGAGGGGCTTTTGACTTTTTAGAACGCGCCCATGTAATCACGCTTGCCCACTTCAACACCGTTATGACGCAGCAACGCATAAGTGGTGGTGACGTGGAAGAAGAACTGCGGCAAACCATAAGTCAGCAGGTAAGCCTGACCGCTGAAGCGCTTCTCTTTCGGCGTGCCCGGACGGGTGACGATTTCGATGCCTTCCTTGCCATCGATCTGCTCTGGCTTGATCTCGCCAATGTAGGCCAGCACCTTGGCGATCAGGGCTTGCAGCTCGGCGAAGGTGGTTTCGGTATCGTCGTACTTCGGCACTTCGACTTCAGCCAGGCGCGAAGAAACACCTTTGGCGAAGTCCACGGCGATCTGCACCTGACGGGTCAGCGGGAACATGTCCGGGTACAGACGGGCCTGCAGGAACGCGTTCGGGTCGATGTTTTTCTCGGTGGCGTGGGCTTCAGCCTTTTTCAGCACATCGCTCAAAGCGTTGAGCATTTGTTGAAAAACCGGGACGGATGCGGCGTACAGGGAAATGGTCATGGCAGTCTCGTGTAGTGGCTGGGTGGAACAAGGAGGCGATTATAGCCATGCTTGATGACCACACGGCTTGCCTTTTGTTTGGCAAGGATTAGGCTAGGCGCCTTCGACTGCAGAGGGAACGCGCGATGACCACAGAACCAGAATCCACCTTCGACGAGCCACGGCTCAACGCCACGGAAATCCGCATCCTCGGCTCGTTGATCGAGAAACAGGCGACCAGCCCGGAAACCTATCCGTTGACGCTCAATGCGTTGGTCACGGCATGCAATCAGAAAACCAGCCGCGAACCGGTGATGAACCTGACTCCGGGTCAGGTCGGCCAGAGCCTGCGCGCACTGGAAGGTCGCGGTTTCGCCAAACTGGTGATGGGCAGTCGCGCCGACCGCTGGGAGCACAAGGTCGACAAGGCGCTGGAGCTGGTGCCGGCGCAAGTGATTCTGAGCGGATTGATGTTTCTGCGCGGCCCGCAAACCGTCAATGAACTGCTGACCCGCAGTGGCCGCATGCATGAATTTGAAGATAACGAGCAAGTGGTGCATCAGCTTGAGCGGTTGATTGCGCGCGGGCTGGCGGTGTTGATTCCGCGTCAGGCCGGGCAGCGTGAAGATCGTTACACCCATGCGCTGGGGGATCCGGCGGATATCGAGGTCATCCTGGCGGCGCGGCAGAATCCATCGGATCGCGGCGCAAGCAGTGGCGTCTCGATCGAGCGCATCGAAGAGCTCGAAGCGCGAATCGCCGCGCTGGAAGAACGCCTGGCCCGCCTCGAATAACCGCACAAAACCAATCTAGGAGTGAGCCTGCTCGCGATAGCGGTGTGTCAGTCAAATATGATGTGACTGACACACCGCTATCGCGAGCAGGCTCACTCCTACAAGGGATCTATGTTTTACTCGCCATCCCAGTAGTCAACGCCATCCGCCTGCCGTGCCACCGCCACAAAACCTGAGGCATTGCCCTCAGCATCCACCTGAAAACTATCCATCACCGCATATTTGTTCGAATCCGGGTACTCGCAGATTTCCGGCTGTTGCTGCGTACTCACCGCCAGATAACGCAGTTCGCCCGAGCTGGTATTGATGATCTGATGCGCCTTCTCCGGCCCACCCGGCGGACAGGCGATCACATCACCTTCGCGAATCGGAAAACGCTCGGCGCCGAGACGCACCTCGCCCTCCCCGGCCACCACGTAGAACATTTCTTCGTTGACCCGATGGCTGTGAAGCGGGCTGCCGCGCATGCCCGGCGGCAAGGCGTACAGGCGATAGCCGAGTTTTTGCGAACCCAGTTGCTGACCGACGCGGGCCATGCGCTGCTGATAGCGGCCGGCGGTTTCGCCTTCCGGGGCCAGTGCTTCGGGCAGGGGTTCGAGTTCGACCTGATGCAGATTGAGGATGGGCGGATGCATGGGGGCCTCGGTCACGGTTTTTGTGGTGGGCAAGTCTGGGCTTGCTGGGGAGGCAGTATAGGCAAGGTTCTGATCTGAATCCGTTGTGAGGCCATCGCGAGCAGGCTCACTCCTACAGGGTGAACGCATTCCAAATGTAGGAGTGAGCCTGCTCGCGATGGGGCCGGTAAGGCTCTTACACAATTCGCTGATCAGCTCCGGGCAAACGCCACCGCCGCCGCAAACTGTTCTTCAGTCGGGCGCACACCGGTGTACAACACAAACTGCTCCAGCGCCTGAATCGCAATCACCTCAAGCCCGGTGATCACCTTTTTACCCTCGGCGCGGCCATGCACGATCAACGGCGTCTCCGACGGAATCGCCACTACATCAAACACCGTATCCGCCGCTTTGATCACTTCTGCCTCAAACGCCAACTGCCCCGCCTCCGGCCCACCGTCCATGCCCACCGGCGTCACATTGATCAGCATCTGCGGACGCTCATCACCCAGCTCAGCCTGCCAGCGATAATCCAGCGAATCCGCCAGCGCACGCCCGGCGCGCTCGTTACGGGCGACGATCAAACCGTTTTTATAACCGCCATCGCGCAAGGCGCTGGCCACGGCTTTGGCCATGCCGCCGCTGCCACGCAGGGCGAAGGTCGACTCCTTGGGCACCGCGTGGGTTTTCAGCAACTGCTCGATGGCAATGTAATCGGTGTTGTAAGCCTTGAGATGGCCGTCGGTGTTGACGATGGTGTTGATCGACTGGATCGCCGCCGCCGACGCGTCCAGCTCATCGACCAGCGCAATGCACGCTTCCTTGAACGGCATCGATACGCCGCAACCACGGATGCCCAAGGCGCGAATGCCGCCGACTGCGCCGGTCAGGTCTTTACTGCTGAATGCCTTGTAGTAGAAATTCAGGCCCAACTGCTCATACAAATGGTTATGAAAACGCAGACCGAAGTTGCCTGGACGCCCTGACAGGGACATGCACAGCTGGGTGTCTTTGTTCGGGTTCATCTGCATGAAACTTCTCCTTCAAACGCACTTTCGGATAGACGGGATTAGCCAGCCCATCGGGTTCTGAACGATCATAGAGGCCTGTTTTAAACGTGTTCTGTGGCCCTTGCATGGCCCGGTAAAGAAGCCGGTACAGACCTTACACAAAATTTACCCAGCGGCTGTGCTGATTTTCAGAATTTCGCTGTCTTAGAAGTATCCCCGCGACAACTGTGGGCCTGGTGCAGGCCCTGCCGCCGGGTCGAAGAACCGAGGAATTATCATGATTCGTAAACTCCCTATCGTCGCCCTGCTGATCGGTGCTTTTGCTGTCACAGGGCAAGCAGAAGCCCACGGCGGTGGCTGGCAGGGTCCGGCGGTGTTTGGCGCAATCGTCGGCTCGGCCATCATCGGTTCGGCGCTTATCAACCAGGATCGCCCGGTCTATGTGCAACAGGCGCCGGTGTATGCCCCGCCACCGGTGTATGTGCAACAACCGCCGCCACCGGTCTACTACCAACCGGCACCGGTGTATGTGCAACAACCGGTGTACATTCAACAGGCCCCCGTCTACTACGGCCCGCCTCGCGGTTATTACGGTCGGCCACATGGCTACTACGGTGGCCCACGCTGGTAATCGCAACACTGAGCCCTGCTTTTATAGCGGGGCTTTTTTATGACCGTTGGTCGGCCAGCGTCTGAAAAAATCTCGCCAAGGTCGCTGTGAGGACAGTTTCACCGGCTAAAGTCGGCATGATTGATTGAGCGTTATGGTCTTTTCCATAAAACGGTCATTTATTTGTCATGACGGAACCGCAATCTGAATCCGTCCGTAAACAACAGGTTGATAACAACAAGGACGACTGTATGCCAACACAAAACCCGCACCGCATTGTCGGTCTGTGCACCTCCAGCAAGGTGTACAGCGCGCTGACCGAGCTCAAGCATCTGGAAGGCCATCGCTGCGCCAAGTTTCTTTCGCTGCTGGCGGAAAACCTCGTGCACAAAGGTTTGCTCAACGAGCGAGAAGTCATGCACATGCTCGATCAAGTAGTCGATTGAGCCAGCCCTCAACGGCGTCAATGACTACTATCGAAAGCGTTGATTGTCCGTAGAAGCGGCGAATCTCTAAGGTAGCTCCATTGTTAGATGGAGGTACTCGTCATGGCTCAGGTTCAAATCATGTCCGTTATCGGCAGCGCCGTTCCCGCTTCGCTCAGAGCATCGGGTCTGCTCGCCTGCTGGTATCTGATGCGCGACGGCGAAGCGATCAGCGGCCCGCTCACTTCGCTGCCCGCGGCGCAGGCACTGTCGCAGAAGATCGTCAGCGCGCCGTTTCACGCTTAAGGCAGTTGCACCTTGGGCTTGGTCTCGGCGAACAACGCCCAGCTCGACATGAACAGCGCCGCGATCAGCGGCCCGATCACAAAGCCATTCAGGCCGAATACCGCCAGACCACCCAGGGTCGAGATCAGAATCAGGTAATCGGGCATTTTGGTGTCCTTGCCCACCAGAATCGGCCGTAACACGTTGTCCACCAGCCCAATCACAAATACCCCGAACAAGCCCAGCACCACGCCTTGCCAGATCATCCCGCTGAGCAGGAAATACACCGCCACCGGCGCCCAGACAATTCCCGCACCCACCGCTGGCAGCAACGACAGAAACCCCATCAAGACCGCCCACAGCAATGCGCTGGGGATGTCGAGAAACCAGAAAATCGCTCCGCCCAGCGCGCCTTGAGTCACCGCGACTACGAGATTGCCCTTCACCGTCGCCCGTACCACGCGGTTGAACTTCAACTGCAAGCGCCGCTTGTGGCCTTCCTCCAGTGGCACGGCAGTGCGCACCTTGCGCGCCAGTTCGGCGCCGTCACGCAGAAAGAAAAACAGCAAATACAGCATGATGAAAAAACTCACCACGAATTCGAATGTGCCCTGACCAAAACTGAATGCCTGGCTGGCCAGCACCTGGCTGCCCTGCATCGCCGATTTGACGATTTTCTCGCGTAGCGCATTGAGTTCGCCCATGCCGAAGCGGTCGAGCAAGTGCTGAAAGTACGGCGGCAAGCTGTGCTTGAACTGCGCCAGATACGCGGCAATGTCCAGCTCACCGCTTTCGATATTCTTGTAAACCGTCGCCCCTTCCTGCACCAGCAACACGCTGACGATGATCACCGGCAGAATCGCGATGACCAGACAGATGCTCAACGTGCACAGCGAGGTCAGGTTGCGTTGCCAGCCATATTTCGCCTGCAACTTGCGTTGCATCGGCGCAAACAGAATGCCGAGGATCACCGCCCAGAACACCGCACCGTAGAACGGCAACAGGATCCAGATGAAGGCCACCGTGACCAGCACCAGCAGCACGGTCAGGGATTTGAATTGAAGACTCTTTTCGTTCATGTCCGGTCCATGTCAGTCAGGCGTCATGCACGCCCCGCTCCTTAGTCAGCCGCGGCGTGCACGAGTGCCATCTTTATTCATGGAGCATAGATCCAGATCAACAAACCCCCACCACTCCTGACTTACCCTGCTGCGCTTTTGCGACCGACACCACCATGACCTCGATCCTCGCCGCCCCCGAACTGCTCGCTCCCGCCGGCACCCTGAAAAACATGCGCTACGCCTTCGCCTACGGCGCCGATGCGGTCTATGCCGGACAGCCGCGTTACAGCCTGCGGGTGCGCAACAATGAATTTGATCACGCCAATCTGGCGCTGGGCATTGGTGAAGCCCAGGCGCAGGGCAAACGCTTCTACGTGGTGGTCAACATCGCGCCGCACAACGCCAAACTGAAGACCTTCCTCAAGGATCTGGCACCGGTGATCGAGATGGCGCCGGATGCGCTGATCATGTCCGACCCGGGGCTGATCATGCTGGTGCGCCGGCATTTCCCGCAGATGCCGATTCACCTCTCGGTGCAGGCCAATACGGTGAACTGGGCGAGTGTCGAGTTCTGGCAGCAGATGGGATTGAGCCGGATCATCCTGTCACGAGAATTGTCGCTGGAAGAAATCGGTGAAATCCGCGAACAGGTGCCGGACATGGAACTGGAAGTGTTCGTTCACGGCGCATTGTGCATGGCCTATTCCGGGCGCTGCCTGCTCTCCGGCTACATGAACAAACGCGACGCCAATCAGGGCAGCTGTACCAATGCCTGTCGCTGGAAATACTCGGCGCAAGAGGCCACGGAAAATCAGCTCGGCGAGATCGTCCAGACCTTCCAGCCCGAGCCGACCCTGGGCCTCGGCGCGCCGACTGATCAGGTGTTCCTGTTACAGGAAGCCAACCGCCCCGACGAATTGATGCCCGCTTTCGAAGACGAGCACGGCACCTACATCATGAACGCCAAGGACCTGCGCGCGGTGCAGCATGTCGAGCGCCTGACGCGCATGGGCGTGCATTCCCTGAAGATCGAAGGCCGGACCAAATCGCACTTTTACTGCGCGCGCACCACGCAGGTGTATCGGCGGGCGATTGATGATGCGGTGGCCGGGCGTGAGTTTGATCGCAGCCTGATGACGGACTTGGAGTCACTGGCGCAGCGTGGCTACACCGAAGGTTTCCTGCGTCGGCATGTGCATGACGAGTATCAGAATTATCAGAATGGAAGTTCGGTATCGGAGCGTCAGCAGTTCGTGGGTGAGTTGACCGGCGAGCGGCGTGAGGGGCTGGCCGAGGTCAAGGTGAAGAATCGTTTTGGTCTTGGTGATCATCTGGAATTGATGACGCCCACGGGCAATTTTCATTTTGATTTGCAGGAGTTGCAGAGTGTTAAGGGTGAGGCGATCGAGGTGGCACCGGGGGATGGGCATACGGTTTATGTGCCGATTCCGGAGGTTGTGGATTTGCGGTTTGGGTTGTTGATGCGGGATCTGCGGGGTGCCTGAGAATGCCCTCACCCTAGCCCTCTCCCAGAGGGAGAGGGGACTGATTGGGGGATATTGAAGAAATACACCGACCTGAAAATTCGCCGGTGAATCCAACAATCGACTCGTCTCAAGAACATTGGACTTGGCTGAACCCATAATCGACTCGATTGTTCAGGTCGACGTATAAAACATGACAACTCGCTCGGTCCCCTCTCCCAGAGGGAGAGGGGACCGATTGGGGGATATTGGAGAAGTTCACCGACCTGAAAGTACTGTGCCGAATCCATAATCAACTCTTCTGATCAAGAAGATTGGACTTGGCCCAATCCATAATCGACTCGATTGTTCAGGTCGGCGTATAACCCGAGACACCTCGGTCGGCCCCCTCTCCCTCCGGGAGAGGGCTGGGGTGAGGGTAGTTTTTCCTACGCAACAAACTCCTCCCGCAACATCGCCACAAACGCCTCCCGCGCCGGATGCACCCCGGCGTTTTCATGCCAGTAAAACAAATTGTCGACGGCGGTCAATTCCGGGAATTCATACCCCACACACCCAGCCCCTTTCGCGTACTGCTCAAACACGCCCTTGGGCACCAGCGCCACCCCTGCCCCGGCACTCACACAACCCACAATCGCACCATAACTGGCGAGACTGACGATCGGCAGCGACAACCCCTGACGCAACAACCAATGCTCCAGCGCCGCCCGATACGGACAACCTTGCGGCCACATGAACACGGTTTTGTCCTGCAGGTCTTCGATGCCGCGCACCGGCCCGAACGACGTCGACGCGATCAGCAGCAGTTCTTCGCGATACATCGGCGTGCGCTTGAGCTGCGAACGCTCGACATCCACCGCAACAATCGCCCCATCGAGGCGATGGCTGACGGTGTCGTCGAGCAACTGCCCCCACGTGCCGGTGGTGAGTTCCAGCGCCACCTGCGGATAACGCTGGTGAAACTTCGCCAACAAGCGCGGCAAGCGCCCGGTCGCCGATGATTCGATCGCACCGATGCGCAGCGGCCCGGACGGCTCGGCCGAGGGATCGACCGCACGTTTCGCTTCAGCGGTCAGCGCCAGAATCTTTTCCGCATAGGCGAGAAACGTCTGCCCCGCCGGGCTGATGCGCAACCCGCGGCCCTCACGCAGAAACAGCGCAACGCCCAACTCGGCCTCCAGGGCCTTGATCCGCGCGGTGATGTTCGACGGCACGCAAAACAGCTTTTCCGCCGCCCGCGCGATGCTACCGACCTCGGCCACGGTCTTGAACATACGGATTTGCGCCAGCTCCATATCCATCACTCTGAGTGAAGATTCAGCGCAGTATAAGTCAGTTGTGGCGAATGATTACGCGCCCGGATACTCGGCGCATTCACACTTTTGAGCAGCCGATCATGCCGCCCCCTTCCCCACTGAAAATCCTTCTGGCGATGGCGTTTGTCGTCGGCTGCTGGGCGTATTCGCCGACCGGTATTCACATCGGCCTGCAAGCCTACGACCCCGGGCATCTGGCGTTGCTGCGGTTTCTGTTGGCGTCGTTGTTCATGGCGCTGATCGCCGCGTTCAAAGGCATTCGCCTGCCGCACTGGCGCGATCTGCCGTTGTTGTTCGCCCTGGGTTTCTTCGCCGTCAGCCTGCATCACGTTGCGCTGAACATCGGCCAGCAAAGCGTCAGTGCCGGCGCTTCCAGCGTGTTAGCGCAATCGAGCCCGCTGTTCAGCACATTGCTGGCGCGGTGCGTGTTCAAGGATCAGGTCAGCGCCTGGCGTTGGGGTTGTGTGTTGCTCGGCTTTGTCGGCGTGGTGATCGTGGTCAGCGGCGATAAGGGCTTGGGCGCTATCGATGCGCATGCACTGCTGATCCTGTTGGCAGCGGTTTCATGGAGCGTTTACTTCGCCCTGCAAAAACACCATGCGCGGCGTTACGACGGTTTCAGTCTGGCGTGTTACGCGGTGTGGTCGGGGACGTTGATGCTGCTGATTTATCTACCGGGGCTGGGTCAAGCTGTGCTGAATGCGCCGTTGCGGGTGCAGTGGGCGGTGTTGGCCTTGGGCGTTTTTCCCAGTGCGCTGGCCTATCTGGCGTGGGGGTTTGTGCTCAAACATGTGGATCTGAGCCGGGCGACGATGACGCTGTACTTGATACCGCCGACGGCGATGGGGATTGCTTCGGTTGGTTTGGGGGAACGACCGACGTTGCTGGTGCTGGTGGGGTCGGTGGTGGTGTTGATCAGTGTGTTGGCGCTGAATTTGGAGCGGCGGGTTGTGGGTGTTCGGGCAGTTGGGGTCTGATCTCGGATTTGGGTTGAAACCAATTCCGCAATCGCGAGCAGGCTCACTCCTACAATGGGCGGTGGGTGCACATGAAGTCTGTGCATGCCACAAAACCCTGTAGGAGTGAGCCTGCTCGCGATGAGGCACTGAACAACAACGCATTAATCAAAAGCCAATAACCGCTCAGCGCCGATCATCCGACAACGGCGTCGGCTCATCCGCTTGCAGCACGTCCTCATCATCCGCCGCCGGATCCTGCCAGTCCTCCGGCCGATCAGCATCGCTCAACGGATCACGCCCCGGGGGCATTCCCATCGGCGCATCATGATCGGCCAGTGTCGGTTCATCGGTACCGGACATCGGCCGGGTTGGATCGGTCGGCAGCACACCGCCCTGAAACAGCAAATCATTAGCCATGACACACCTCACCAAGGAGGTCCGGAAAACCCGGGCCGTACAACTTGGAATCAGGCCTTGCAGCGGCGTGCTATCGACCAGACCGACGGCGCTCAACCCTGCGCGGAAAAGCGGTCGCGGCTGTTGGTCAGGTGCAGCCACATCGCTGCCCGCGCAGCATCCGCATCCTGACGCTTGATCGCGTTCAGAATCGCCTCGTGCTCCAGATGAGCCAGTTGCCCGAGCTTGCTCAGATCCGCCGCGCCACGTTCAGCTGCATTGAGCCGGTTACGCGGGATCATCGCACTGCCCAGGTGCTGCATGATCTCGCTGAAACAGACGTTACCCGTGGCTTCGGCGATCAGCAGATGAAAGCGCCGATCGGCCTCGACGCAGCTGTCGTTGATGTCCAGCAGCCGTTGATAGTCATCCAGCGCCTGGCGCATTTGCAGCAATTGCATCTCGGTACGGCGTTGCGCCGCCAGCGCCGCCGCTTGGGTTTCCAGGCCCAGGCGCAGTTCGAGAATGCTGCGCACACCGAGCGCGGTATCGACATTCAGGCGCAAGCCCTGCTCCGGCGCACGCTCGATGACAAACGTGCCGATGCCGTGCCGGGTCTCCACCAGTCCCGAAGCCTGTAATTTGGAAATCGCCTCGCGCACCACCGTGCGGCTGACACCGTGCTCCTGAACGATGGAATTCTCCGAGGGCAGTTTGTCGCCGGGCGTCAGCTGGCCGAGCAGGATGCTCTGAGTGAGCTTCTCCACCAGGTCATGGGCGAGGTTGTGCGCACGTTTGCGAGCAGGAGCGTCGATATCTTCTTGCATGGTCGGTTCCGGTGATCGGGGCTTGCCGATCGTAGCATTGCGAGGCTGGCTGACGGGATTGATTCTAGCGCCTCAACTTGTATGACAACACTCAAATAAATCGGAAAAAATCAGACCTCCCTGAGGGTTACTCGTACGCAGCCGGATAAATTTATCGCGACCTTCAAAGTACAAAACCCAATAAACGCGAGGATAAAATACCAAAAAGCATAAGAAATCGACCTTCCAGATAAAATTAATCGGCCCTCCCCACTTGTAGGACAAAAATTCTCAGTTGTATGATGTCTATCAACAACGCAGCACCCGTCCTACCCCGCATAAAAATAATCAGTGGGAGAAAACCAAGTGAAAACCTCCGTCTCCGGGATGAACGAGGGCGTCGATTCGACACTCGCGTCGGCCATCTCGAAAGTGAAACGCCACGTCCTGCCGCTCTTCGTGATCATGTTCATCGTCAATTACATTGACCGGGTGAACATCGGTTTCGTCCGCACCCACATGGAACACGACCTCGGCATCGGTGCCGCCGCATACGGCTTCGGCGCCGGTCTGTTCTTCATCGGTTACGCGCTGTTCGAAGTCCCGTCGAACATGCTTCTGCAGAAAGTCGGCGCACGCATCTGGCTGACTCGCATCATGTTCACTTGGGGCCTGGTCGCCGCCGGTATGGCGTTCATCCAGAACGAAACCCACTTCTATGTGCTGCGCTTTTTGCTCGGTGTAGCCGAGGCCGGGTTCTTTCCCGGGGTGATCTACTACTTCACCCGCTGGCTGCCCGGCGCCGAACGCGGCAAGGCGATTGCGATTTTCCTCAGCGGCTCGGCCGTGGCTTCGTTGATCTCCGGCCCGTTGTCCGGCCTGCTTCTGCAAATCAATGGGCTGGGCATGCACGGCTGGCAATGGATGTACTTCATTGAAGGGATGTTCTCGGTGTGCCTGTGCGTGTTCGTCTGGTTCTGGCTCGACGCCAAACCCCACGACGCTAAATGGCTGAGCCGCGCTGAGCAGGACGCACTGGTCAACGCCATCGACGCTGAACAGAAAGCCCGCGAAGCCGCGACACCGATCCGGCCATCGATGGGCAAACTGCTCAAGGATCGCCAGATCATCCTGTTCTGCCTGATCTACTTCTTCATTCAATTGACGATCTACGCGGCAACCTTCTGGCTGCCGAGCATCATCAAGAAAATGGGCGAGATGAGCGACTTCCAGGTCGGCCTGTTCAACTCGATTCCGTGGTTATTGTCGATCATCGGCATGTACGCCTTCGCTTCGTTCTCGGCCAAGTGGAAACACCAGCAGGCGTGGGTCGCCACTGCACTGTTGATCGCTGCTGCGGGGATGTTCATGTCCACCACCGGCGGGCCAATCTTCGCTTTCGTCGCGATCTGTTTTGCCGCGCTGGGTTTCAAATCCGCTTCGTCACTGTTCTGGCCGATTCCGCAGGCGTATCTGGATGCCCGCATCGCGGCGGCGGTGATCGCGCTGATCAACTCGGTCGGCAACCTTGGCGGCTTCGTTGCGCCGACCACGTTCGGCCTGCTCGAAGAACACACCGGCTCGATTCAGGGCGGACTCTATGGCCTGGCCGCGACCTCGATCATCGCCGCGATCATCGTCTTCTTCGCACGCACCACACCGAAACCTGCTGCTGATATCGCCGTGGCCGATGCCGCGCCAAAGCACGCCTGACGTCCATTTTTAAAGATTGCGAATAAGAAGGATAAAAACCATGACTGCACACGACACCGCCAAAGCCCCGATCATCACCGACATGCAAGTCATCCCGGTGGCCGGCCACGACGGCATGCTGCTCAATCTGAGCGGCGCCCACGGGCCGTTTTTCACCCGCAACATCGTCATTCTCAAAGACAACGCCGGCCACACCGGCGTCGGTGAAGTGCCCGGTGGCGAGCGCATTCGACAGACGTTGGAAGATGCACGCAGCCTGGTGGTCGGCAGCCCGATCGGCACCTGGCAGAAGATTCTCAATCAAGTGCGCCAGACCTTCGCTGACCGCGATGCCGGCGGTCGTGGTCTGCAGACGTTCGATCTGCGCATCACCATTCACGCCGTGACCGGACTTGAAGCGGCGCTGCTCGACCTGCTCGGTCAGCATCTCGATGTACCGGTGGCGGCATTGCTCGGCGAAGGTCAGCAACGCGATGAAGTGAAGATGCTCGGTTATCTGTTTTACGTTGGCGATCAACGCGAAACCGACCTCGCCTATCGCAGCGAACCGGACGCCGACAATGAATGGTTCCGCGTGCGTCACGAGAAGGCCATGACGGCCGAAGCCGTGGTGCGCCTTGCCGAAGCGGCGCATGCCAAGTACGGTTTCAAGGACTTCAAACTCAAGGGCGGTGTGCTCAGCGGCGATGCCGAAATCGAAGCAGTAACGGCGCTGGCCGAACGCTTTCCTGATGCCCGGATTACCCTTGATCCGAATGGCGCCTGGCCACTGAAAGAAGCCATTCGTTTGTGCCGCGACCAGCATCATGTACTGGCCTATGCCGAAGACCCGTGCGGTGCGGAAAACGGTTATTCCGGCCGCGAAGTGATGGCCGAATTCCGTCGCGCTACTGGACTGAAAACCGCCACCAACATGATCGCCACTGACTGGCGCGAAATGGGTCATGCGATCCAGTTACAGTCGGTGGACATCCCGCTGGCCGACCCGCATTTCTGGACCATGCAGGGATCGGTGCGCGTGGCGCAGATGTGCCATGAATGGGGTCTGACCTGGGGATCGCATTCCAACAACCACTTTGATATTTCGCTGGCGATGTTCACCCATGTCGCCGCTGCTGCACCGGGCGAGATCACCGCGATCGACACCCACTGGATCTGGCAGGACGGCCAGCGCCTGACCAAGGCGCCACTGCAAATTGTCGACGGTCTGGTGCAAGTACCGAAAAAACCGGGGCTGGGTGTCGAGCTGGATATGGATCAGGTGGCCAAGGCTCACGAGCTATATAAAGACATGGGCCTCGGCGCACGGGATGACAGCGTGGCGATGCAGTTTCTGATTCCGGGGTGGAAGTTCGATAACAAGCGGCCGTGTCTGGTGCGCTGAACCTGATATCCAATCCACCACGGTCCCTGTAGGAGTGAGCCTGCTCGCGATAGCGGTGTGTCAGTTGATGTAAATGTTGACTGACACATCGCTATCGCGAGCAGGCTCACTCCTACAAGGGTTTTGCATTAACCAGAGATTTGCAGCAGCCAGTTTTTGAAGGCGAACATCGCCGCCGTTTCCGGGCGTGACTGCAACCGCGTCAACCAGTAACTCCCCGTCGTAATCTCAATCGCAAACGGCTGACAAATCGCCTCCGCCGCCAGTTGCCGGGCGAACATCAGCGGCGGCGCCAACGCCACCCCGCTACCCTGCAACGCCGCCTCCATCATCGCCAGCGAAGAATCGAAAACGATGCTCTGCGGCGGTGCCGCTTGAGTCGCCAACCCGGCAGCCTGAAACCACTCCGGCCATTCATCGGTGCGATAGGAACGCAGCAGCGTCTGCTGCAACAAATCCCCCGGCGAATGCAATTGCCGAGCGATCTCCGGCACGCACAACACCGACAGCGGCGCATCGAGCAACCGCGTCGCCTCGATCCCGTGCCACGCACCAGCACCGAAGCGAATCGCGTAATCCAGCCCTTCCGCCGCGACATCCACGCGATTGTTGTTGGTCGACAGCCGCAAATCTATGAGCGGATGTTTCGCCCGGAAGTCCGCCAGCCTCGGCAACAGCCAACCCACGGCGAACGTACCCACCGCGCCAACGGTCAACATTTCGCGGTACTGTCCACCGGCGAGGCGTTCGAGTATCTGTGCGATGTGATCGAACGAGGTGCTCAGCACCGGCAACAAAGTTTCGCCTTCGCTGGTCAGCATCAGCCCACGGGGCAGGCGTTTGAACAGGGTAACGTTGAGTTGCGCTTCGAGGCTTTTGACCTGATGGCTGACCGCTGCTTGGGTGACGCACAGCTCCACGGCAGCGCGGGTGAAGCTCAAATGACGCGCGGATGCTTCAAAGGCGCGCAGTGCGTTGAGCGGCAATTGCGGTCGAATCATGCCCAGTCCCAAATTTTTCTAATGGCTCGTGCGAGTTTTCGTCGTTTGCCGATTGGCGCCGCGCTGGCTAGATTGGCGGCGCTCATAGGTCGCCCAACGAAGAAATCGCCCGCAGTGTAGCGGGATAACATCATCAACACTCATGGAGAGTGGCTCATTCATGTCATCCATTCAATCGAGCAAAGTCATTTCCTGCGCCGCTTTCGGTCTGCTCTTCGGCGCAAATTCCTGTTTCGCCGCCGTGCCCGACGATGCGCAGTTGCAAGCGTTGGTCAACGCAGCGGTGACACCGGTGATGCAACAACAGAACATTCCCGGCCTGACCGTAGCGCTGACCGTAAACGGCAAGGCGCATTACTTTAACTACGGCATCGCCAGCAAAGACACCGGGCAAAAAGTCAGCGAAAACACCCTGTTCGAAATCGGCTCGGTGAGCAAAACCTTCACCGCCACCCTCGCCGGTTATGCCCAGGCGACAGGCAAACTGGACCTGTCGACCAAGGCCAGCCAGCTCTGGCCTGAATTGAAAGGCAGCGCCTTCGACAACATCAGTGTGTTGCAACTGGGCACCTACAGTGCCGGCGGTTTGCCACTGCAATTCCCGGAAAACGCGGATTCGTCTGACAAGATGCTCGGCTATTTCCAGCAGTGGAAACCGGTGTATCCGGCAGGTAGCCATCGCCAGTACTCCAACCCGAGTCTGGGACTGTTCGGCTATCTGGCGGCGAAGAATCTCGGCCAGCCGTTTGATCAGGCGATGACACAAATCCTGCTGCCGAAACTCGGTTTGCAGCACACCTACCTCAGCGTGCCTGCCGCGCAAATGGGCCTGTATGCCCAGGGCTATGACAAGAACGGCAAACCGGTTCGCGTTACGCCCGGCGCCCTGGATTCGCAGGCCTACGGCGTGAAAACCAGTGTCGTGGACATGCTGCGTTACGTGCAGGCCAACCTGAAACCTGAAACGCTGGAAGCCTCCCTGCAAAAAACCATCGCCAACACCCACACCGGGTACTACACGGTCGGCGATATGACTCAAGGTTTGGGTTGGGAGATGTACCGTTACCCGATCAGTCTCGAGCGTTTGCTCGCCGGCAACTCGACGGAAATGGCCATGGAAGCGCACAAGGTGCAGTGGCTGAACCCGCCGCAACCGCAGCCACATGACGTGTTGATCAACAAGACTGGCTCTACCGGTGGATTCGGGACTTACGTGGCGTTTGTGCCGAGCAAGGACATTGGCATTGTGATCATGGCTAACAAGAACTTCCCGATTCCTGAGCGGGTGAAAATCGCCCATACAATTCTCAGCGCTGTCGCTGACTGAAAATCAAAAGATCGCAGCGTGCGGCAGCGCCTACAGGATCGGGTTTGCACTCGGTCAATGTAGGAGCTGCCGCAGGCTGCGATCTTTTGTCTTTAAAGCTGCGCCTGCAGCTTCCAGCCGATGACATCCATCAAGTCGCAACTGTCACGCAACGGAATCGCCATCACCCGGGCGAAATCCTGTAGCAGCAAGGCATCATGTCCCTTGCCATCTCCCAACGCCAAGGTCTCCATTAATTGCGTCACACAGCGCAAACGGTAAGCCGCCGTGCCATGCAGCACATCCACCGGTGCTTCGCGGTCGATCAACAGAGCGGGAATCTTGCAGTCGATCCCGGTCAGCGGAATGTATCGCGTCATGTTTTAACCTCCCTGTTCAATGTTGCGTCGCCGCCGGTGGATCGAGATTATCCAGCGCACGGTTGACCAGCAACTCGCCAAGCACAGCTAACTGCTGAATCGACAAGGCGAGACTGCGCGGTGAACCTTGCAGTTCTGCGGCCAGGTCGGTGGTCAGGACGTTCAGTGAAGCGAGGGTTTCGCAAGCGTGGCAGAGCAGCGTGGGGGTATCGATATCGGGGAGGATGGTGAAGACGTGGCTGATGGGATCGGGGTGATGCGGGTTGCGTAAGCGGGGGTTGTTGGCGTCGAAGGATCCCGAATCCATGGGGGATTCTGGAGGGTTTGGAGTATGTTTTTTCATTAGTAAAGACCTCTAAACATGGAAGAAAAAACTGCCAAACTCACTTCCACGAGAGGGTGGCAGCTTTGCGCAGGTGTGGAAGTCCGGGGAGGTCGGGAAGCCCGGTGCACTCGAAAGCGCTCCTGCGCATAGCTGCCATAAGCAAACAATGTTGGCATAAAAACCGCCAACATGTGTTTACAGGCGCACATGCGCTCCCAACCAACACCGGACTTCCACACCCGACCACTGTTTTTTGCAGCGGCCCAAGAAGACTATCCCTCCTCCCCCAACCCCACCAGTTCACCACCGCCGCCGCGACTTGCAGGAAAAATCCGCAGGCCCTGAAGGAGCTTTGTGTAAGACATTTCGGCAGGCACATGCTGCAACGACTTTGGATTAGCGAATGAATTTGTTGTATCTACACTGCATCGAGTCAATCTTTGGACGAGGATGGCGTCGGGCAAAAAAACAGTCATTCGAAGGGCGCAGTGATGGAAATCAAAAGTTTGAAGCTTACGGATGTCGGACACTTTGGCGACATGGATATTCAGTTTGCCCCTACCCCGACACACCGTTCGAATATCACGGTACTGGTGGGAAACAACGGCAGCGGAAAAACCACCATTCTGAAATCCCTGAATATTTGTCTGAGCTGGCTGATCGCAAAAATTCGCTCCAATAAAGGCAATGGCAAATACCTTGTCGATGAAGACATTCGCAACGGCGCCTCCGGAGCCGTCCTTTCGATTGGCATCACCGACGCTTCACACCCTCGCGCATCTGAGAGTGATGCGGGTTCCGAAAACGAATTATTCGTATGGGGCGCTGCCCGAAGTCGCCAAGAAGGTGCAGTTTCGGGCCGTGGATATTTAAACGAAGTCAGACTGCTTGCAGACCACTACCGCACTCAACTCACCGCCGACGATAGTGCCTCACTCCCGCTGATCGCTTATTACCCGGCCGAACGTTGCGTTGTAGAAGTCCCGCTGAAAATCAGCGGCAAACAAGCCTTCGATCAACTCGACGGCTACGACACCAGTTTTCACGGGGGTGCCGATTTTGGCAGTTTTTTCGAATGGTTCCGCGAACGCGAAGACAGCGAAAACGAAGACGGGATTTCCGATACCGCACTGGCCGAAATCGTGGAAAAATTCGGTACTGACAGCGACGCCTGGAAAACGCTGGCCAATGTGAAAGCCTCCACTCGCGATCGCCAATTGACTGCCGTTCGTTCGGCCCTCACCGCGTTCATGCCGGATTTCACTAACCTGCGCGTGCAACGCAAACCGCATCTGCATATGGCAATCGACAAGCATGGAGCGACATTCAATGTCACTCAGCTCTCGCTTGGCGAAAAGTCGATGATTGCGTGGGTGGGTGACATGGCCAGGCGTCTGGCGATGATGAATCCATCGATGGACAACCCGCTGCACGGTGGCGGCATTGTTCTGATCGACGATGTGGAATTGCGCATGGATCCGCAATGGCAGCTCGGTCTGACTACGCAATTAAGCGCGACCTTTCCCAATTGCCAGTTCGTGTTGACCACGCGTTCTCCACTGGTCATAGGTGATACCAAAGGTGTGCTGGTTTACCTGCTTGATGAGGGCGATAGCCGTGGGTAGACAGGTTGCAGTGAGGGCTTCGGTGTCCGCAAATATGTAGGAGTGAGCCTGCTCGCGATAGCGGTGTATCAGTCAACGCTGATGGTGACTGATACACCGCTATCGCGAGCAGGCTCACTCCTACAGGGGACGCGTTTTATTCAGTGACAGCGCGATCAATCATCCGGCATTTCCGGCGGCTTGCTCGGTTTCGCAGGCTTGGTCGGCTTCGCGTTCTTCGCGCCTTTGGCAGGTTCCGGCGTAGCAGCAACCGGCGCTTGAGCCGCAGCGGCCGCTTCATTCTCAGCCATCGGCATGGCATCGATGGTGTCGAAGATTTTCTTCAAATCCACCGCTTTCGCCTCATCCCCCGACGCCGAGAGTTTGGTCTCGCCGTCCTTGCCCACCAGGAACACTTTCGGATACGCCCCGGCACCGAGCTTCAGCGAGCGCAGCAGCGCCATGGTGTCTTGCTGGCCCATGTCCTTGCCGTCGAGCTGGCCGGACATGTTGAGGATGGTGTAGACCTTGATGTTGCGGTCGGCTACGCCTTTTTTGTTCGCGGGGTCTTCCAGCGACTTTTTCAGGGCTACCCACACGGGGTCGACCGTGCTTTGTGCGATCACGATCAGCGGTCGGGCACGGCCCATGTCCCCGGCGATGGGCGAATCGTTGTCAGCGGCGAACAAGGGGCCGGCAATCGCCAGCAAGAGTGTCAGGGTCAATGACCTGATGAGCATGCGCATCTCCTTTTGATATCCACGCTCTAATGATTGCGCATCGTGGCGATTGTTCCGGGCCAACCCGGCAAATATCTTCCGCCTAGTCAGAAGCTTAGGACAGGCGCGACATTGCGCAACCTATCCGAGGTGATCGCAACGCGGATTTGATTACCTTTTATGACCGCATTAGGGTGGCAGTTCTGCCCATGAAATGGAGTTCACCCGTATGCACATCGATTATCTGTGCAATCACCCCGAATTGATCGAAGAACTGGCCACGCTCAACTTCAAGGAGTGGGGCGAGTTTCGTCCCGGACAAACCGTCGAGGACCGTATCGAACACATGCGCGAGTCTTGCGGCAAAGGTGCCGTGCCGAGCGTCGTGGTAGCGCTAGAGGGTTCGCGACTGCTGGGCGGCGCGCTGCTGATCGAAAACGATCTGAAGTTGCGCCCGAATCTGACGCCATGGCTGGCCGGGGTTTATGTGAAGGCCGAGGAACGTGGACGCGGGATTGCTTCGCAACTGGTCAATCGAGTGGTTGCAGAAGCGGCGGCGTTGGGTGTGCAGGAGGTGTATCTGTACACCGACACGTCGCAGTCGCTGTATGCGCGGCTGGGTTGGGAAGTGGTTGAAGAACTGGTCTACGACGATTTGCCGGTGACAGTGATGAAATACGTCATTCAGCGCTAACCGGTGGTGAGGCGGCTCGCCGCAGGCTGTACCGCCTCACCCCAGCGCTGAATCGAGCGCCGAGAGCAATTGTGAAGGATCGACAGGTTGTCCACCGAGCTTGAGTTCACCGCTGTCGAGTTCAACGCTCAACCTCACCGACGCCCGATCGCCCGGGTATTTGCGCAGCACCAGCTCGATGCCATTGGCCGCCTCATCGGCGGTACCGAGCAAATCCCACAGACTCTCGCTCAGATCCAGCAGCACTTTCTGACGCTGCAGATCGACTACCCGCGGCGCGTACAGCCAATGGCTCATGCGCATCTCACGCGGTTCGACGGTGATGGCGAGGCGGCCATCGCAGTGGACAGTGGTTTCAGTCATGGCCGAATCAGAACGCCAGTTTGTAGCCGATCAGTACAAGCATCGTCGCCAGGCACGGGCGCAGTACTTCATCGGAAATGCGTCCGGTCAGGTGGCTGCCGAGCCAGATGCCTGGCAGCGAACCCACCAGCAAAAAGCCCAGCACGCCCCAATCCATATTGCCCATGCTCGCGTGGCCGAGGCCTGCGACCAGCGTCAGCGGAACGGCGTGGGCGATTTCGGTGCCAACCAGGCGACGGGTCGGCAGCAGCGGATAAAGGATGAACAGCGCGACAGTGCCGAGGGCGCCCGCACCGATCGAGGTCAGGGCAACCATGGTGCCGAGGACCAGACCGGTGATCACGGTCATCACGTTCAGCCGTGAACCGCTCGGGTTGTAGTTGCCACCGGCGCGTTTGTGAGCGAACTCGAGCAAGCGTTTCTTGAAGAAGATCGCCAGCGCGGTGGCGAACAGCACGAAACCCAGCGCCTGTTTGATGATGGCGTTCATCGCGTCCGGCGCGGTGTGCAGGGTGCTGAGGAACCACAGGGTCATGGCCACCGCCGGCACGCTGCCGAGGGTCAGCCAACCGGTGATGGCCCAGTCGATGTTCTTGTTTTTACGATGAACGAGGACGCCACTGGATTTGGTTATGGCGGCGTACAACAGATCAGTGCCCACCGCCGTTGCCGGGTTGATGCCGAACCAGAGCAGAATCGGCGTCATCAACGAACCACCACCGACACCGGTCATGCCGACAATAAAACCCACCACCAGCCCGGCAATCACCAGGCCGAAATTCGCCAATTCCATTAACACGTCCAGAAAAACGACAGGAAAAATCTGGCCCGCAGCATAGCGATTTTTCTTATAACCACATATATCGATGCGGTCTATCGTTATGCCATATCGAACTCAATTCCTATTCCCCCTGTGGGAGCGAGCCTGCTCGCGAATACATTGTGTCAGTCGACACATGAGTTGAATGATCCACCGCATTCGCGAGCAGGCTCGCTCCCACAGGGGGTCGTGGGGGTGGCTGATGAATCAATGCACCCTTCGGCCAGTTTTGAAGCTGTGGTTTTTGTTGATCCACACCGTGGCCAGGGCAATCAGCGACAGAATCAGCAACGCCCACGGAAACGACATCGCCCCGGCCCGATCCAGCAACAACCCACCAAACAACCCGCCCCCGGCAATCGCCACGTTCCAAGAGGTGGTGAGCATCGCCTGCACCACGTCGACGTGATCACCAGCAGAGTCGGCCGCAGAGGTGAGCAATAAGGTTGCCGAGCCGCCAAACGACAGTCCCCACACCGCCATGCAGGCGTAAATGACCAGCGGTGACGGCGCTGCCAACGCCAGAACCAGTGCCGTCAGCGCAAACACCGCGAGGCTGATCAACGTCAGCCAGCGCAGCCAGCGATCAACCAGCATGCCAATAATCCAGATCCCCACCAGCGAACACAGGCCAAACACCAGCAGCACCAGATCGACCTGGTCAGCCAGCCCGGCCTGCATCAGAAATGGCGCAATGTAGGTGTAGAGAATGTT
This sequence comes from Pseudomonas sp. CH61, assembly GCF_059429415.1. NCBI lineage: Bacteria > Pseudomonadati > Pseudomonadota > Gammaproteobacteria > Pseudomonadales > Pseudomonadaceae > Pseudomonas > Pseudomonas sp. CH61. The sequence goes on from NZ_CM182098.1 coordinate 3,448,901, forward strand.
GTGCCCGAGCATCCACGTCAGCACCACAAATAACACCGGCCGCACGCCCGGCAGGCGCATCGATTCGAGCAACGGCAGACGTTCATCACTGGTTTGCCCCGGACGATCCGGCACGGCGATGACAATCCACGCCGCCAACACCAGGGCCAGCGCCGACATGATCCCGAACGACGCGCGCCAGCCGATCAGATTGCCCAGCCACGTCCCTGCGGGGGTGCCCAGTGACAGCGCCACCGGCGTGCCGAGCATGGCAATCGCCAGCGCCCGCCCCTGTTGATGCACCGGCACGATGCCGCGCGCATAACCGGCCATGATCCCCCACGACAACCCCGCCGCCATCCCGGCGAGAAAACGCGAAGCCAGGGTCAAGCCGTAATGGCTGGAGAACGTGGTGACGGTGTTGAACAGCAGAAACCCGCCGACCGTCATCAATAAAACCCGGCGCCGAGGCCAGCCGCGCGTGGCGACGGTCAGCGGAATCGCCGCGACAATCGAACCCAGCGCATACAGCGTCACCAGTTGCCCGGCGAGCACTTCGCTGACGTCGAGCCCGGCGCCGATTTGCGGCAGCAACCCGGCGGGCAGGGTTTCGGTGAGGATGGCAATGAAACCGGTCATGGCGAACGCCAGCAACGCGGCATAAGGCAGTTTGTCCGCACGGGCGGTGCGGTCGACGCGAGTGAAATCGGCGCTGGCGGGGTCGGTCATGACGGGTGCGGCTCCATTTTGATCAATAGCGGTGACGGATTGTATACAAAAACAACCTTAGCTATTCGATCAATGTAGGAGCGAGCCTGCTCGCGAATGCGCTCTTTCAGGCACTGAAGTGTTGATTGATCCACCGCTTTCGCGAGCAGGCTCGCTCCCACACTGGATATCTGCACTCCCCAGGTTTTCGTGGAACTCACTGCACCGGCAAGAAATTCAGGAACAGCAAACTCTGCGCGTAGTTAAGGCCGATCCGCCGGTAGCGCTCATCGAGCATCTGCGTGATCAGGTCCAGTCGCGCGACGATTTTTCCGAACTCGGTGGCGAAGCTCAGGTTGCTGCCCTCCTCCGAGATCTCATTGGAAAACAGCAGCGGCTGACCTTCCTTGTTCTGCCGCTGGGACAAAATCCACGTGGCTTTTTCGATATTGCGTGCAGCGTTGTGAACGAACGTCGGGTTGATCGCGTCCGTCATATAGAACTCGGTGCGATTGCCATGGGCGGTGACCAGCATGCTGCCGATCGCATAGATGAACGCGCCGACACGGTCACCGAGAAACTCCGGGCTCATCGCAAAGCTCAGCGCCGCCAGGTCCTTTCGGCCACCCAACACCGGCAGCGGCTGTTGCTGCTCAATGGCCTGGCGCACCTGTTTCACGGCGGCATGGATGTTGAGAAAGCCCGACTTGCGCAGTTCTTCCGGGTTGCGCAGGTACAGCTTGGCTTGCAAGCGATAGAGGCTGCTGAGGTTGTCGCGCATCGCCAGCGTGGCCATGCGGTCGACGCTGGTCTGCAAGAACTCCTGCGGCTTTCCTTCACGCATCTGATTGAAGAAGCCGTTGCCGTCCTGGTGACTGCAACCGCTGAACAGCAGCAACGACAAACAGGCCAGCAACAGGCACGGGCGGCGGATAAAAGCAGTGATCAGGGCAAAAACTCTCGGCATGAAATCTCGAACAGGCACATTCCTGTGCGGCGGGAGTCACCGCATCCTGGCCATGGATAGAGCCGCCGATTGCGAAAAAGTGCAGTGGTGCGCACGACCAGCCGACCTTCGGCAATGCCTGCTCAACCAATTAGTCTGTCTTTATTGTTGAAATAAACGATTAATCAACTATAGATCTTCACTGCGCATACAAATAGCATGACTAGTTACTCTGTAGGAGCTGCCGCAGGCTGCGATCTTTTGACTCTGGGGTTTAACAGATCGCAGTCTGCGGCAGCTCCTACACGGCATCGGCGCCATTTTGAAAACAACAACAAAAAGGAAGGTCAACCATGCTTCAATCCCGTCACCTGCTCTCCGGCCTCGGACTGTCCCTGATGATCGCCACCCTCTCCGCCAACGCGGCCGGCCTCAGCGCCGAACACAAAGCCTTCGGCAAAACCAATGACGGCACGCCCGTCGAGCAATACATCCTGCGCAACAGCCACGGCATGCAAGCCACCGTCATCACCTACGGCGCTACCCTGCAATCGCTGAAGGTGGCAGACAAGCACGGCAAGTTCGACGACGTCGTGCTCGGCTTCGATGATGTACAGGGCTACCAGAAAGGCACCGCCTACTTCGGCGCGACCATCGGCCGCTTCGGCAATCGCCTCGCCGAAGGTGCGTTCGAACTCGACGGCAAGCGCTATCAAGTGCCGCAGAACGACAAGACCAACGCGCTGCACGGCGGCACGCAGGGCTTCGACAAGAAAGTCTGGAAGGCCCAGGAAACCAAGGACAAGGACTCAGTCGGCGTGACCCTGACCTATCTGTCGGCGGACGGCGAAATGGGCTTCCCCGGCAACCTCACCACCGAAGTGACCTATCGCCTCACCGACAATAACGAGCTGCGCATCGACTACAAGGCCAGCACCGACAAACCGACTGTGCTCAACCTGACCAACCACAGCTACTTCAACCTCGCCGGCGCCGGCAATGGCGACATTCTCAAACAGGTCGCCACCCTGCACGCCAGCCATTACACCCCGGTCACCGCCAAACTGATCCCGACCGGCGAACTGGCACCCGTGGCCGGCACGCCGATGGACTTCAGCAAACCGACCGCAATCGGCACGCACATCAAGGCAGATCATCCGCAGCTGAAATTCGCCGAGCCGAAACAGGGTGGGTTTGATTTCAACTGGGCGCTGGATACCAAGGGTGATATCGGCAAAGTTGCGACTGAGGTGAGTGACCCGCAGTCCGGTCGCGTCCTGCAGTTGTTCACCACGGAGCCGGGTGTGCAGTTCTATACCAGCAACTTCCTCGACGGTACGGTCAAGGGCAAGGGTGGCAAGGTCTATCCGCACTGGGGCGCGTTTACTCTGGAGACTCAGCATTATCCGGATTCACCGAATCAGCCTAACTTCCCGAGTACACGCCTTGATCCGGGGCAGACTTACAGCCACAGCGTGGTGTTGAAGTTCTCCGCAAAATAACCTCCAACGCTGATCGTTCCCACGCTCCGCGTCCCTTCGCGAACTGGAACGCGGAGCGTCCCTTGAGGCACTCCTTTGCTGCGAGTGAGAACGATCAATCACCAAGGAGATTACAGACCCACACGCTCCAACCCCTGACGCATGCCTTGATCCGCCTGCTCGCACCACTGCTTGAGCGTCAGACTCGGCGGCAGATTGGCCGCCAGGGTTTTGTATTGACCATCGTCCAATACCTCACCCTTGCGACCATGGGCCTCGTTCTTATCGCCGTCACTCTTGTCCATCTGCCCTGGAATACCAGCAACAAACGCCACCATCTTATTGGCGTTCACTGTGCTCTCAGCTTTCAGGAAACCTTTGTCGACGCAATGGTTAATCAGCCCGGACATGTTGCGCCCAGTGTCGTACATCCCTTTCAACGTAGCGGCGTCCGGTCCTTCTGCGTGAGCAACATTGACGGTGCCGAGAGCGGAGGTCAGTGCGAGGATCAAAGCGATATTCTTCATGTTTATTCCTTTAATGGATGAAGCCAGGTTGTTTACTTGCAGTATTCCTGAGGGCGAACGAAGAGCGCCCCTCGCGGATTCAACTGACCACCGCTCCTTTCGGGCCACTGGCAATCAGCGCGGCGCCGCAGGCGGTTTTCATGCCGTCCAGCGCGATGGGCGTGCCATCGACGGTGTAAGTGCTGCTGCCCTCGGCAATCGGGAAAACCCCTTTGCACAACGGGCAGTTGACCTTGTGCCCGACCCCGGCAATCGGCTTGCCGTTGAGGTCAGTCTGGGAAAAGGCTTCGAGGACTTTGCCACCGTGAGTGGTGGAGTCGCCCAAGCGAATGGCGTCTTTCATGTTGTCATTCCTTCGACTACGAGGGTTGACTGCAGCCTCGATCAATTTCGCGTCTTTCGGCCACCAATGGCAGAGAGTTTTATCAGAGGCAGGTTGCGTTTAATCAACCTTCAAAAACGTGGCCTGCCCCTGATATATTTCATAAATTTTTAGAGATTAAAAAGTGGCTATTCGGCTGCAATTTGACCGAGAGTCAACCTATACGCGGAAGGCCTCATTTAAGCCAACCTCTTCATCCTCGTCCCCATCTTCAAGACACCTGAAATTTCTTCCATTGAGTGCTGTTTTAAGTAGGGCGTACAGTTCTGCTGATTGGAAATTCACTTGGAGCCACAGGAATTCATCATCCCCATAAATGAGACGAGTATCGTAAGCCCCACTGCTATTCAACGAGTGATCCTTCAAATAAAGATCACCGTCGCCCGAGCGAACACAAGCACTACTAGCTTTAACAATGTCGATGACATGCAGGACTGTAAAGTTATCGTCAAACACCAATTTGTATTCATAACTCATGATCCGTGTGGTCTCCTTCGGACAGCTGGTAAATCGGCAGGATTACGAATGCCAAAGTGAGTTTTATTAGGATCGGTGGAAACTTTACCCTCATTATCCAGTTAATGATTGGACGGATCCTGTTTATGGATGTGTGAGTTATTGCCAGATCTGTGAGGGCAGGCATTCAAGTTTCCGTAATTGCGAACCCTGACCTCTCAACCGCCTGAGTTTTACCGGGACAGACTACGCTTAATTAATTCTCCAAACGCAATCTATCTCCGAAAACTTTATTAATTAAAAACAAGCTCAAGCAGATAGCTGTAAGCTATTCACTAATCAGCCGTCAGCTATCCAACCACCAGTACAAAAGCGTCTCGTCACTGTCATCGTCAAGATTTTTATAGACGTTCGCATAATAATATTCGACGCCGTTTTTTTCACGAAACTTATCAAAAAAAGCGTTGATTTTCTCCATTCCATTCTTTGCAGGGATAGCTAATGCGAACACTCCCTCGCATAAACCATCCAATGTACCATCTAACTCTCGAATGACATCATTCTCAAGCGCAGTTACATCCTCCGGGGAAATATAATCTGCATAGATTTGAATACAGAAGTTACCGCCTCGCTTTAGTACCTCTGCAGGTGCATTTTTATCCTTAATTGAAACAATATCTCCTCTCGCCAGATTTTGCGCTAACCCAGGCGATGAGAGTAGCTCGTAAGTATCTTCACCAATTTGACGAGCGAGCAGTTCCTCACGGACTGCGCCATCGTCGTCTGCCATATACACCTGAATCAGCACAGGTGGTTGCTTATCTTCCATAAGGGGCTCCAAACTTCCACGTTCAACACACGACATCCCTTCCTTGACGTAACCACTATTCTCCGCGCTAAGGTTACACAATGCTCCCTCAAGATCCACGTTGACGTCTTCAAGGATTCCTCCTTTTCAGGTGGGCACATTCTTGTGTCCTAAGTGCATATCGTCTGGATTACTTGTCGTGTGTTGGCAGCGCCAGCATGTGAAAACGCCGGTAGGTTTGTTTTCAGCAAATTTCTTTCTCAACAAGCTCTGCCCTATTCGAACTTCGCCACAAACTTTACTCGCCGAAACTTAACAGGCACAGACTGGATTTAAATAGTATTAAAACCGTGATCCGCCCGTTAAAAATCCTTCAGTCGTAAAACTGTTTCATAGTAGGCCTGACCAGCTCTGCGTAACCCTTATCGATTTTTTCCACTTCCAAGAAAGCTTCATCTTCAATGGCCTTGATCAGAGTCATAAAGTGTTTTCTTGACAACCTTTCACTCCAGACATTCAGGTAGTTTAAAGAAAGCGGCAAGTTGTAAAGATCGTTAAATATCGCACAGATCGCGCCAGGAACCTCTTTCATAATATTTTTTATGTATTTATCCCACTCGGATAATGAATACTCCCATCGCTCATGAATTTCTTCCCAAGCAAGATCTGTGTCTAAAGGCACTTCCACAAGCTGAGCCTGAATGACTGCTTCGATTAGTTCTTCAGAAATTTCAATCTGAAAGTCGTCGGTATTCAACCAATATATTCTGGCAGACACGCTCTTTATAAGTTGAATCGAATTGGCGCTCTGACTTAGTATTCGCTGGCTAGCAATTGAGTCAAGCTCTGCAAATCTTCCAGAAATTGAATCGCTAAGCGTCGAGAGCTTTTGGAAAAAATCGTTTTTTGTCTTACTTATTCTTTCCTCTCTAAAATCTGCATCGTAGTAATAGTCAGTATCTCCATTCATTAACTCCAGAGTCGCCGCCCTGGCGATATTCTTTATACCATCAAGATTATCAGCATAACGCTCCCCTAAGAGCTTTGCTGAAAAGCAGTCGGTGCTCGCAATAAAAATAATATGATCAAAATTCATTTATCGGCCCGCTGGAGCTGTAGGGATCTTTGTATGATTGGTGCATGCCGTACAGACAAAAGCGCACGTTCACAGACGTAGTGCACGGTGCGACCTGGTTCCCCATCGCTTTGCGTCGGGCTGCGTTCGAAGGTGAGTTTGTCGCCGTCCCAGCGTAACCGGCAAGTTACGCCTCACAGCACCACTACACTGCTCCCTGCCTAGTGATCTTTAAATTCATTTAAATTCAAAATACTCAATCATCATTCTCATTGGCATCGTCATATCTACTTTCAAGAATCCCAGCACCTCAAAAAACCATGAAAGATTGTCTCCCATTACAGAAACATCATCTTCATCATTTGACAGCAGACAGATAGCTAGCCGCGCCAGTAATACGTCCCTGTCTTGAAAGTCTCGTATTGCGCCTTTCTCATCGAGTTTTGCCCACCAAAACGCAGCCTCAGCCTTACAGGTTTCAATGGGGATCCTGCCATCCACATAGTCCTTAGCAAGACGCAAAGGATCATTCTCGCAATCAGAGAATTTGATATCCAATGCATCCACAACCTTTACCAAAAATCCGATCTGCTGCTTAAGCGCGTCGAAATTATCTGCTGGACGAATAATCGAGCCGACGTTATATCTCTTAAAATCAATTGAATTCATCCCAGCTTTATTCACCCATAGCGCTTTAAGGCCTAAGACTTCGGAAGCTCGACTTGCCAACCCTATTATCTACCTCTTTGGGTACGACAAAGACCCTAATAACTTCCTCATCACATGCGGAGTCATAAAATCTACTTTCATAAAAATCGAAGATAGCTTCACCACCTATTTTATGAAATTTATTTATTACCTCTTTCATTTCTTTCGACACGTCTCCTGCGCTTTTTTCTTTTATCTTATCGATAAATCCAACTGAAGCCACCCCGGGATAAACAAAAATATTGGGGACAATAATCTCGCGCTCATCCACCCCATAAAAATCCGTAAAAGTTATGGCATAGAAGCTACACTTGTCCGTTTCGCGCATTATCTTTATCAGACTCATCAGAAAGATAGCGACCCCCGCCAGCACTTCCGAAACCTTATCGTTGCTCATCTCTTTTTTTAGAAAATCCAACCGCTTGTATCTAGACACAAGCGGTATCTCTTCGAAGCTCTCGTAACTCTCAAAGAATACACCCATATCTTTGTAGGGTTCTTGGCTTATAATTTTTCTATAAATTTCAGCCAGCATCATTTAAGGGTTGCTCATCCGGGATAGTTTAACCACTCCAAGTCTGATCGAAGTCTTCGATAGGCGCCCGGTCGCTATGACGTATTGATACCGAGTCAGGGTGGCCATTCATTACCGTGCTAGACGTTGAACTTTTGGTAATATCTCTCAAAGATTCAAAAAACCCAATCTGTCCAGGAACAATTCAAGCTTTCGAATCAGGCAAACCACGCTTAAAAAACCTTCAGAAACGTGGTCTGTCCCAGAGCAGTTTTACAGCCGCGCTTGCTGTCTTCATCAGCTTGCTAACATCAAGTCTTGGTAACTCGCGGTACAGCAAAGGTTTCCCGTCATGGTTGCTTAAAAACCGTTCGACTATCCTAATTGAAGAAAAAAGCTACCGCACCCGGTTCCTTTTTTCGCTAAAAATTCATCATCTAGGAAAAGATAGCCCATACCATCCGACAGTATGCCTTTGTTGTTGGGGAGAGAAGCATCTAAATCCCCGCCATAAATAGACACCCGCCTGCGCCCACCACTTGATGATATGGGTGCCTGCAACCAAGCATCTATACCATCAAGTTTAGACGCCAAATTTTCATCATCATCAGAGTCGGGATTCAACGAAAGCTGAACTTTTCTACAATCGATTATTTTATTAGGTGCTTCATTCCGCTCTTCGCTTGACCGGGAATACCCTACAACTACTGCTTCGGACACTCCATTGAGAGCTCTTAGCTTTCTGTAATGCCCTACTTCTCCCTGTAGGTAAGGAATAAATATTGAAAGCCAAAAATCCTCATCTACTAGCGCATCTGAAAACCATGTGCCAGGAAAAGAGATCAAATGTGTAAGGGGCTGTCCATCAGCAGACCGAGGCCAAACCACATTACGCGGCAGATAGGCTCCTCCGCCTACATATGCATCAGCTTTCGTAGGTGACTCTCGTGTAAAAACCAACTCATTAAACATCCGTATCTCCCCCTTATTTATTAGTCACAGCAGCAGTTAAGCGAGTTTACATATTGACCAGACCGTTTGCGCAGACGCCTAGCCTGCGAAGCTGATATTCCCGATTGACGGATAGCTCCTTGCCAAACGTCCATTTGCCGTTTAGAAGGTTTACCCGTTGTAGGGTCAAAATCAAACTCATTAACGCCCAGGCCTAGATGCGTTCGCGCTAAAGTGGTTTCGTTCGAGTGAATCGCATCATGTCTTGTGGGGTCAACTGCAATTGACGGATTCGCTTTATTACGACGCCTTTTATTCGCACATCCCATCTGGACCAGAGATTCATGCCTGACTAGCTCATGAACCTCTAACTGATCACCTACGTTACTACCGCCATTCATACTACCGTAAGTACCTAACTGTCCATCCGCTGCGAGGCCTAGTGGATCCGTCCAAATGACCGGATTGGACGCATACTGGTAAAAATTCATCCCCCCACCGAAACTAATCGGATCCCTGCTTACAAATCTACCGGTCTGCGGATCATAGTACCGATACCGGTTGTAATGCAGCCCCGTCTCATGATCGTGATACTGCCCCTGGAACCGTATCGGATTCAGCACACCATGTTGCCGTGCCCACTCCGAGCGCTGCTCCGTCACCTGTCCCCACGCCTTGTACTGCGCGGTCCAAGCCATGTTGCCTTGCGAGTCCGTCAATTCCTGCGGCGTGCCGAGGTGATCACACTGATACCAGGCCAACGCATCAAACGGTAATGCCGTTGCCTTGTGATTCCACACCGGGTCTTCATCGAGGCTGTATTCACCGCTGTAATCCGGCAGCCCAATCAGATCGATTGGCGCATGCCGTACAGCCTGCGCAACAGGGACAAAAGTGCCCGGTTCGAAGACGTAGTGCACCGTGCGGCCGGGCTCGCCATCGCTTTGTGCCGGGCTGCTTTCCCAGGCGAGGTTGTCGCCATCCCAGCCGTAAAGCGTAAAACCGCAGCCAAGTTCGCGTTGTTTGCGGGCGTGTTCGTTTCTGTTCCAGAGAGAGCCTGCTTCAGGCCGCTGTTTGTAGAGCGCACGGGAGTTTTTGTGCAGGCGTCGTCCCAGTGCGTCGTAAGCGAATTCGACGGACAGACGCGGGTCTTCGAAATGCACCAGTCGATCAAACAGATCCCAACGCAGGTCGCTGCGTTGGCCGTTGTGCCAGCGCTGAATCTGGTTGCCGCGTTCGTCGTAGTCGTAGTGGGTGCCGGCGTATTCGCGCAGCAGGTTGTCGACCAGTTTGCTGCGCGGTGGGGTCAGGTCCAGTGGGCGGCGAATTTCTGTCGCTTTGTCGTCGAGCAGGTTGCCGGCCGGGTCGAAGGCGAAGGTTTCCACGCCTTGACGTGTGGTGGCGCTGAGCAGTCGACCGACCGGGTCGTAGCGATAGGCGAGCGGGCCGCGGCGGCTGTCGTTGATGTCGGTCAGTTGGCCGGCGGCGTCGTAGCTGTACTCGCGTTTGAGCAGTGTGGATTTGTCGTCGCTGCGGCCCAGCAGTTGTTCTTGCAAACGGCCGGCCGGGTCCCAGCTTTGGGTTTGCAGCAGGTGGTTGCCTTGATGGCGGGCGACTTCGCGGTGCAGGTCGTCGCGTTCGTAGCCGATCAGTTCGTGTTCATCGAGGCGCAGGCCGAGCAGGTGGCCGCTGCCGTAAGTCAGCCAGCTGACGCGGTGGCCGTCTGGGCGCACGGTGGCAACTCGCTGGTTGAGCACGTCGTACTCGTGCTGCCAGATCGCGACGGTGGGTTTTTCCAGTCCGAGGTAATGTTGGTGTTCGCGCAGCAGATTACCGGCCGGGTCGTGAAACCATTGCAGGCGGCTGTCGGCGTTGTCGGCCAGCACCAGGTTGCCGTTGCCATCGTAGGCAAAGGTTTCGCTTTGCGACTGGTCGCCCAGAGTGGCGCGACGCTCGGTCAAGCGGCCCATCGGGTCGAAGCTCAAAGAGATGACGCGTTGGCCATTGATCGATTGCGCGAGGCGGCCGGTGAGTGGGTCGTACTGATAGCGCGTGCTGCGGCCGTCGAAACCGCGTTCCTCGAGCAGACGACCGACCGGGTCGTAGTGGAAGTGCGCGCGTTGTTCGTTTTCGTTTTCCAAAGCCGTTAACCGTCCGAGACGGTCCCAGCGATAGCGCAGGGTTTGTTCGGCTGCGTCGATACGTTCGGCGATCAAACCAGCCGCGCTGTAGCTCCACGTGGTGCAGCGATCGAGAGCGTCGACATGCGCCAACAGCCGACCTTCGGCGTCACGATCAAAGCGTTCTTCGGTCTTGTCCGGGTGCTTGATCAGCACCAGTTGGCCGGCCTTGTATTGGTATTCGGTGGCGTTGCCGGCGGCGTCGGTGAAGCAGACCATTTGCCCGAGTTCGTTGTACTCCCACGCGCTGGTTTTGCCCGAGCAATCGACGTATTCCACCAGTTGCCCAGCATCGTTGTAATCGAGGGTTTTTTCGTTGCCGTTGGCGTCCTTGATCGCGGTGGGCTGGCCGGATTTGTTGTAGGCGTATTCGGTTTTGTTGCCCAGCGGATCGAGCGCTTCAACCAGATTGCCTTGGTCGTCATAGGCGCGCTGCCATTGTCCGCCCTCCGCATCGCTGATCTTGATCAGCAGATCCTGATCATCGTAGGCGTAATGCATCACCGTGTGATCGGCGCGAATGTGTTCGAGCAGGTTGCTGCGTTCATCGTAGCTGTAGCGATCCGTGCTGCCATCGGCATTCACGCGACGCACGATATTTTTCGCCTCGTCGCGGAAGAACCATTCCGAACGCTCGTCGGCGTAGCGGATGCGGTAGGTGTAGCCAAGGATGTCGTAGTAGTGCCAGGTCTCGTTGCCGAGCGCGTCGGTGACGTAGGTCAGACGAATGTTCTCGTCCCACTCCAGACGCGTGTCGAAGCTGCCGTCATCGGCCCATTCGCGCACGGCTTTGGCCTTGGCGCTCTGGCCATCCCACTGCAGATTCATGCCACGCCCGGTGCGGTCGGTGTAGCGGGTGATCAGGTGATGCTCGAACTGATACGACCAGACGGCGCCGTTCTCGTCTTGTGCCTGAATCAGGTCGCCATAGGCGTCGTACTGATAGGCGCAGAGCTGGCGCAGCGGTTCGCCGTCAACGATCTGCCAGAGGCCGATAAACCGGCCGTGATCGTCGATCATCGTGCCCAGGTGCAAATGGACTTTGGTGAAGTCGTTTTCCTGATAGGTGATCAGGTCGGAGAGCAGCGAGTGTTCGCCGTGACGATGCTCGTAATGCAGCATCACTCCGGCGCCGTTGCGCAGCGAAATGTTACTCAGCACAAAGCGCTGGCCACGGCGGACGTAGGTTTCCTTGCGTTCGAAACCACGGCAAAGCAACAACTGGTCATCGCTGTTGCGGACCAGGGTGATGTCTTCGATGGCGTCGTAGTGGAACAGGCCGACTTTAGGCAACGGATAGCTGTGGTCGCGGCCGTCGGCGCTGTAGAACGTCAGGCCATCATCCACGCAGTCGAAACGCGTGGTGAATTCACTGATCCAGCGCGCGCCGAGTTCGCTCTGATCGTAGGCGTCGAGGCGCGAGTTGTAGGTGCGCGTCCATTCGATCGGGAAGGGGCCGGGCAGGCTGAAATCGGTATGGCTGAGGCTTTCAGAACCCAGGGCAAAGTTGATGCTGCGCCCCGTGCTGGCGCAGGCGCAGTTTTTTTTCGGCTCGGGTGCGTGAGTCGCCGAAGCCTGTTGGCCGTTAGAGGCCAACTGCCCCTCGGATGCCGTACGCTTCGCCTGACCGGTCTTGTCCGGGTGGACCGCGGCGTTCTGCCCATGGGCATTGCGCTTGCGCCACAAGGTCACGGCACTGGAGAGGATCAGCAGCAACCAGCCGATCGAGTTCTGCACCGACTCATCGTCGAGCTTGCTCAACTGCGTACGCAGCTCCGGGCCCATGGCGCGCAGTTTTTTGGTTTCGTCAGAAACGGTTTTTTTGAAGTCATCGGGGACGAGGTTTTGCGCCACGCTGTTGGCCAGGCCTTTGCCTGCCGACTTCAGGGCGCTGTTGGCAGCCCCAAAAACATTGCTGAATGACGCCAGCGGATCATTCTTGAATTGATCGGCTGCGGCGCTCGCCTGGGCGCTGGCTGCATTCAGATCACCTTTGGCATCCAGATTGCCGAACGCCACCGCTTCGATGCCTATTGCAATCTGATCAATGATTTCTTCGCCGAGCTTGCCAGCGTCCGCCAAAATGCCCGGTAACTTGCCTTTGGCTTGCTCAACAAAGTCATCAAGCGTGCCGATAATCGAGGCGTTCAGGTGACCGACCAGCACCTCAATTACGGAAGTGCTGAGCAACAACTTGCTGCTGGCCCTCATCTCCTGACGTACCAGAAACAGCGTCGGACGCAGGGTCATCCGCGCAGCGGCCATCGACGGCGGCAATGGCAATACGCCAATCAGGTTGATGCCCAGGCTGGCCCACGCGAGCAAGTCGCGTTGCTTGGCATTCGACAGCGTGACGATGTCACCCAGCGCATCGACCAGCGCCATGATGTTGCCCACCACCGGCAGGAAGCCGGCGTAGTTCTTGATTCGATCAAGCGTGACCACGCCATCCGTAGCCGATTGCAGCCACGCATCAAAGGTTGCCGCACTGCTGGCGACGTCCTGGATGTCGATGGCATTGAGTGGAACGATAGCAACCTGAGGCTCACGTTTTACGATTTCAGTGGTCATGACAGCATCTCACCCGCCAACAGGCCCGGGGTTTTCAAAGAAGGTTTTGGCAGACTCGGTGCAGGCAGGCTCGGCAACTTGCCCGCCTTGCTTGCCGCCCCCAAAATCCCGGAGGCACTCGGCAACGCCGCACTTGCCAGCTTCGGCAACCCGGCCACGCCGCCCTGCACCACACCCTTCACTTGCTGCGCCGTTTGCATCGCACCTTGCGCCGTCTGCATCGCACTCATCCCTGTTTGCGCCATGTCCTTGCCCTTCTCCAACAGGTCCCAACTCTTGCTCGGCAACACTTGAGCGACCATTGCTTGCACCTGACTCGGCACGTCTTCGGCCCCCGGCGGATTCAACGGCCACTCCGGCTTGCCGATGTAACTGCCATCGCTCCAGGTGTCCGCCGGATCCTTGCCGAACAGCACCCGCGCAGGCCCCGGTGCAGCACCGGCGACACTGGCGAAACCCTTGCCGTCGAGCTTGCCTTTGATGCTTTTGCCCAGCGCATCGATGACTTCGTAATCGCCTTCCTTGATGCCTTGGCGCCCGGCGTACTGGTTGAACAACTCCAGATTGCCCTTGCCCGGTTTCGGCGGTTCCGGGAATACCCCGGCGAGACTTTTCGCGCCGGTGTAGGCGAAGTTCGCCGCGTGTGCGGTGTACGGGCCGCTGGTGGCGTGGGTGATGCCGCCGGCGTTGTAGGTGGTGGCGCTGCCGCCGCCCTGGATCACCAGTTCGGTTTTCGCGGTGATGGTGATGCGGTCGGCATTGGCGGTGATGTTGAGCTTGGCCAGCAGGTTGATGCTGTCCTTCAGTGCGCGCACATCGATGTCGCCGGAGGCGGCGACCAGACGCCAGCCCATGCTCTGCACGAACAGGCGCATACCACGACTGGCGCTGGCCAGCAGGCGCTTGCCGATCGACAGGCTGGTGTGGCCGGTACTGCTCAGCGCCAGGTGTTCGCCGGTGGCGATGTGGCTGGAGCGTGGCGTGGTCAGGGCGATGCCGGCCGGGCTGGCGAGGACCAGATGCGGTTCGGTGAACTCGGGGAATTCGTTGGCGGTGAGGTTCGCCGGTCCGCTGCCGAGTACGCCTTGATGCTGGGCGTGCAGCGCTTTGGCGACGTCGTCCTGATCGCCCGCCTCTTGGGCTTGCAACTCTTTGGCTTGAACGGCGAAGCCATCCTGCTGATCGCTGGCCGTCGCGAGACGCTCGGCAGTTTCCGGCAGGTCCTTGTGGTGCTTGGATTCGTTCGGCCGTGGCTCGGTAGTGATCAGCAAACCAGCGGCCGCACGCACCGCACCGTGGCGATCGGTTCTTAGTTCAAAACCTTCACCACGCGGCTGACCACCGCTCGGGCGCGGATGGGTCAGGTAACCGAGGTTGATCGCACTCGCACCGTGATCACTGCGCAGCGCAATACTGATCTCGCTGGTGGTGTCGTCGATGCGTAGCTCGTTGGCGCGGCTGCCCTTGTATTCCTTGCTCTTGACCGTGGCCAGGGTCTTGAAATCCGGCAGTTTGTACGGCGGCAGATTGGCGCCGTGGTACAGGCAACCGGTGATCAGCGGCTGATCGGGATCGCCCTCAAGAAAGGTGATCAACACCTCCATGCCGACCCGCGGGATATTGATCGAACCAAAGGTTTCCGCGGCCCAGCTCGACGCGACGCGCATCCAGCAACTGGTCATGTCGTCGTGCTTGCCTTCGCGGTCCCAGAAGAACTGCACCTTCACCCGGCCGTACTGGTCGCAGTAAATCTCTTCGCCTTCAGGGCCGCAGACCACGGCGCTTTGTGTGCCGAGGACTTTCGGTTTCGGGTGATCGAGCGGCGGACGGTACGGCACATCCCACGGAATCGCGCTGAAGCGGTTACGGTAGCCCTGGTGGAAATCGTCCTTGAGGTCGGTGGTGTCGCTGGTCACCGACTCTTCGAGCACCTGCGGCTGCTTGCCTTCGTGGAAGATTTCGGTGAGCAGCCAGAGGTCGTTCCAGGTCGAGTTCGCGTGGTCGGTCAGGGCGAGGAAATGCCCGCTGACCAGAATCGGCTGATCGCTATTACCCTCGGCCAGACGGTAGTCGCTGCGATGGCGTTCCAGCGCGCGATTGGCCAGGTGTTTGCCGCGCTCGCGATCAACGAAACGGCCCGGGTAATCGTAGTCTTCGAGGTCCGGTTGCGCGCTGCTTTTGGCGTCGCTTTCCAGCTCGATCTTCGGTTTGACGAAGTCGTAATCACGGCGCGTGGTGCGGCTGCTGCGGGTGGCCAGACGCAGGCCGAAACGCTTGACCACCGGTTTGTCGGCGACCAGTCCGGAGTCCTGCTGATAGGCCACGGGCGCGAGTTTCGGGAAAACCGTCTGGTCATCGCCGAAGGTCAGTTTGTGGCCGCTGGACGTGTGCTGGAAGTGGTAATGAATCCCCTCCTCCTCGCACAGGCGCTGAATGAAATCCAGGTCCGACTCGTCGTACTGCACGCAGTAGATCCGCTCCGGGTAAATCGCGCTGAGCTGGAAGTGGTAATCGCTGGCGAGGATGCCGTGTTCTTCCAAGACCTTGCTGATGATCTGTTGCACGGTCATCTGCTGGAAGATGCGCTGGTTGACTCGATGCGCGAGGTAGGCCAGTTGCGGGCGCAGGGAAATCTTGTAGCGGGTCAGGCGCTTGCCCGCCTCGCCTTGGGCAATGCTGTAGACCAGCCCGTGAATGCCAGTGCCGGTTGGCGACAGCTGCAGAAACGCCAGTTTGTGCAGCACGCTTTCGAGGTTGATCGAGGCCTTTTCGCTGACCAGTTCCAGCTCGAATTCGAACGGCGTGTTGAGGGCCTCACGACCGGTGAACGACAGCACTTGAAAGTCGCTGTCGATGCCATCGACGGTCAGATTGAAATGAGGCTGGTTGGCCGGTGAGAACATCCCTTGTTCCTCGCGCAGTGCTGCAACGCGCATCAAATTGAAAGAATCTGACGCGAAAAAAACCTTGATCAAGCAGTGAACTCGACCAGCAGCACTGGTCGAGTCGGTACAACCATCAGCCGCGATTAAACGACTGGAGCACGCCAGTCATCGGAACCCGAAGTACCGGATACTTCGTGGGTCCAGGTGATTTTGCGGTAGGTGAACTGCACTTCTTCCAGGTGGGTGAAGTGCGCGTTGCCTGGGTCCTGGCAGTTGTGCATTTTGTTGTTGATGGCGACGATGATCGCGTCTTCCAGTTTGGTGGTGTAGTAGTGCTCTTGGGTACCTTGAGCAGAAGTACGGAACCACTGGATAACGATTTCGCTCATGCGCTCGCCGGAGGTCAGAGCGGCTTGCAGCAGAGGCGAAGCCTTGTCGTAGACCTTGGTGATCACAACTGGCTTGTGCACGCGCTGGCCGGTTGGCTGACCGGATTGCGGGTCACGCGGGATGATCACGTCGTGGGTGAAAGCCTGAACCATAACCTGGTCTTCGTGGCCTTCCTGGTAGGTGTTGCCTACGGAGTCAGCGGTGAAAGCGCCTGCAGTGATCAGGCCTTGTTTTTCGCCAGTGACGGACATGTACGCTGGTGTTGCCATGGGGATGCTCTCCTTGCTTGAAAGACATACCTCTCAGGCACCATTGCCTGAAAGGATGGCTATGCGCCATCAAAGTTCATGCCAGCTTTTGTGCAACCCATACAGATCAAGGCCCCGAGCTCATCGACTGATCTTTTCCTGTGACTAAGCCAATGAAAAACAAGGGAAAGTGCGCAACTTCTTGCGCAGTGGTGTGCAAGAAGTTGCGCACTTGGCTGGAGGCCACGTAATTAAAGGGCTACAGAGCATTCACCCGAGAAAAAAAGAACTTCACTGCGCAACTTCTTGCGCACTTGCCCGTGGATGGATAAGGAAGAGCGCCAGATCAAAAGATCGCAGCCTTCGGCAGCTCCTACCATGGGCAACCGGTACCCATAAGGAAAGCGCTGCCGAAGGCCGCGATCTCTTTGCTTTTTGAACCCCTGCGCTATCCTGCTGCCCACTAAAAGGTATCGACACATTCAGCAAGGAGGTTTGCATGCGTACCCTCGAACTGGCCGGCGTCCAGGTTCCGATCATTGGCCAAGGCACCTGGCGCATGGGCGAAGACCGCTCGGCGCACAAGCGTGAAGTGTCAGCCCTGCGCACGGGGATTGAGCTGGGCATGACCCTGATCGACAGCGCCGAAATGTACGCCGAGGGCGGTGCCGAAACCGTGGTCGGTGAAGCCATTGCCGGCCTGCGCGATCAGGTGTTTCTGGTGAGCAAGGTTTACCCGCACAACGCCAGCCGCAAAGGCATCCCGCAGGCCTGCGAGCGCAGTCTGCGGCGGCTCGACACCGATTACATCGACCTCTATCTGTTGCATTGGCGCGGCCAGTATCCGCTGGAAGAAACCGTCGAGGCCTTCGAACGTCTGCGCGAGGACGGCAAGATCGGCCGTTGGGGTGTGTCGAATTTCGATGTCGACGATCTCGAAGAGCTGTCAAGTTCGGCCTGCGCGACCAATCAGGTGCTGTACAACCTTGAAGAGCGCGGCATCGAATTCGACCTGCTGCCGTGGTGCCAACACCAGCGCCTGCCACTGATGGCCTACTGTCCGATCGGCCAGGGCGGCGCGATGCTGGCTGAACCGCTGCTGAATGAAATTGCCGCTCGTCATGGTGTGACCCCCGCGCAGGTTTCGCTGGCGTGGATTCTGCGTCAGGATGGTGTGATTGCGATTCCCAAGGCTGTGCGACCGGAGCACGTGCAACTCAATGCACAAGCCGCGCAACTGCAACTGGAGGCCGGGGATCTGGCGGCGCTGGACCAGGCGTTTCAAGCGCCACAACGCAAGCAGCGGCTGGCCATGGTTTGAGCCAGCGGCTGGCGAGGGCTTCGCGATGAGAAGCACTGATCAGTACGACCCGTTCAACCTGCAACGTTTTGTCCAGGCCCAGGACCCTGTGTTCGAGCGCGTGCAACGCGAACTCGATGAGGGCCGCAAACGCAGCCACTGGATGTGGTTTGTCTTCCCGCAATTCGCCGGACTGGGCGGCAGTGAAATGTCCCGACGCTACGCCATCGGTTCGGCCGAGGAAGCCCGGGCTTATCTGGCTCACGAGCTGCTCGGCGCACGCCTGCGTACTTGCACGCAGTTAGTGCTGAAGGTGCAACAGCGTTCGATCACGGAGATATTCGGCCATCCCGATGACCTGAAATTTCATTCTTCGATGACCCTGTTCGCTCAGTTCGCCGCTGAAGACAGCGTGTTCACCCAAGCGCTGGAGCGCTACTTTCACGGCATTCTCGATGAATGGACGCTGCAATTGCTCGACTCAAAACAGGCCCAGTTGCCCGCCGATCAGGGTTGAGAAATCGTCGTCGACAAACGGCAGAATCGCATCCGCCACCGGTTGCAGTTGCCGGGTGATGTAGTGATCGTAGTCGATGGCGGCGCGGCGCACTTCCAGCGGTTCGGGACCGGCCAGGGTGATGACGTAGCTGATCCAGCCGCCATTCTGGTACTGCCGTGGGCGCCCGTGTTGCGCGTTGTAATCATCAGCCAAGCGCGCAGCGCGCACATGCGGCGGCACGTTGCGTTCGTAGTCGTCGAGAGTGCGGCGCAGGCGTTTGCGGTAGACCAGTCGATCGTCGAATTCACCGGCGAGGGTTTTGCGCACGTAGTCGCGCACGTAATCCTGATAGGGCTTGCGCTGGAAAATCCGTTCGTAGAGTTCCTGCTGAAATTGCCGGGCCAGCAGCGACCAGTCGGTGCGCACGGTTTCCAGGCCTTTGTAGACCATTTCATCGCTGCCGTCAGCGCGGGTGACGAGGCCGGCATAACGTTTCTTGCTGCCCTCCTCCGCGCCGCGAATGGTCGGCATCAAAAAGCGTTTGTAGTGAATTTCGAACTGCAGTTCGAGGGCGCTTTCCAGGCCATATTCATCGCGAACATGCGCGCGCCACCAGTCGTTGACGTGCTTGACCAGCGCATGACCGATGACCGCCGCTTCTTCCTGCCCGTGCGGGCGACGCAGCCAGACAAACGTCGAATCGGTGTCGCCATAGATCACCGCGTGGCCCTGCTCTTCGATCAGCTTGCGCGTACGCAGCATGATCTCGTGACCGCGCAGGGTGATCGATGACGCCAGCCGCGTATCGAAGAAGCGGCAGCCGCTGGAACCGAGCACGCCGTAGAAGGCGTTCATGATGATTTTCAGCGCTTGCGACAGCGGTGCGTTGTGCTCGCGCTTGGCGGTCTCGCGACCCTCGGCGACGCGCGAGACAATAGAAGGCAGGCAATGACGGGTGCGCGAGAATCGCGCGCCACGGAAGCCCGGCACCGAATCAGTATCGTCCGGGTGCTGCAAACCTTCGATCAACCCGACCGGGTCGATCAGAAAGGTACGAATAATCGACGGGTAAAGACTCTTGTAATCGAGTACCAGCACCGATTCGTAAAGCCCCGGTTGCGAGTCCATGACGAAACCGCCGGGACTGGCCTGCGGCGGATTGGTGCCTAGGTTTGGCGCAACAAAGCCCTGTCGGTGCATCAACGGCATGTACAAATGGGTGAACGCGGCGACCGAGCCGCCGCTTCTGTCCGCCGGTAGTCCGGTGACACTGGCGCGCTCCAGCAGGAAGGTCAGCAGTTCGGTCTTGGCGAAGATCCGCGTGACCAGTTCGCAGTCCTTGAGGTTGTACTTGGCCAGCGCCGGCTTGTCCTCGGCGAACATGCGGTTGATTTCGTCCATGCGCTGGTACGGATTGTCGATGGACTTGCCTTCGCCGAGCAGGGTCTGCGCAACGTTTTCCAGGCTGAACGAAGGGAAACTCCAGGTTGCCGAACGCAGGGACTCGATGCCGTCAATGATCAGCCGCCCCGCTGCCGAGGCGAAGTAGTGATTGCGGCTACCGTGTTCTCGCCATTGCATTTCTTCGCCACCACGACCGATTTTCAGCGGCACGCCGAGGCGCCGCGCGTGTTCGTGGAGGATGCGCAGGTCGAACTGCACGACGTTCCAGCCGATGATCGCGTCGGGGTCGTGGCGGGCAAACCAGTCGTTGAGTTTCTTCAGAATGACCGTGCGCGAGTCGCAGTATTCAAGGTCGAAGTCGACGATGCTGTCATCGCCGTTCGGCGCACCGAGCATGTACACCTGACGTTCGCCGCAGCCTTCGAGGGCGATGGAGTACAGCTCGCCGGTTTCGGTGGTTTCGATGTCGAGCGAGACCAGGCGCAGTTTCGGTCGGTAATCGGGGTCGGGTTTGAGCTGGGCGTTGAGCAATACGCCGTCGGCATCGGGCGTGCCGCTGAACCGCACCGGTGCGGTGATAAAGCGCTCCATCAGATAGCGTTCCGGCGGGCGAACGTCGGCTTCGTAGACGTCGACCCCGTTGCGGTTGAGCGCGGTTTCCAGGCGCATCAATTGGCCGTGTTGCTGGCAATAAAGACCGAGCACCGGGCGATGTTCGAAATCCTGCAGGGCCAGCGGGCGCAGTTCTACATTCTTTTCATCGTGCAGCAGGCGTTCGGCCACGGCACGCTGCTCGGCGGGAATAAACGCCACCGACGGCTGATGCGGCAAGCGCACACGGCGCGGCCCGGCGTCGGTCGCCAGCCAGAACTCGACTTCGGTGCCGGCCGGAGTATCGCGCCAATGCCGGGTCAGGACGAAGCCCTGCGGTAAATCCACCACTGCAACCTCAGGAATTGAAACAGAGGGGCATTCTACGCGGCATTGCCTGGGATGACCCTGACGATAAACAGCCGCCAGCCACGGAAAAACCCGGCAAATGACGTTTTTTGCGTGTTATCTGCCGCTTTGCCACCTTGCCCTGCGCGCTTGCGTCTACGATGCTTGGATAACAACGACAACACCTGAGTAACCGCCATGAAGACCGTCGCCCAACTGCTCAAGCTCAAAGATCAGAAAAATCAGGAAGTGCACCAGATCAAACCTGATCACATGGTGCTCGAAGCGCTGATGAAGATGGCCGAGAAAAACGTCGGCGCCTTGCTGGTGGTCGAAGACGACAAAGTGGTCGGCATCATCAGCGAACGCGATTACGCGCGCAAACTGGTGCTGCATGGCCGCTCATCCGTAGGCACGCCGGTGCGTGACATCATGGTGGCGAACGTGATCACCGTCGACACCCACCAAACCGTCGACACCTGCCTGGGCATCATGTCGGACAAACGCCTGCGCCACTTGCCGGTGGTGGAGAACGGCAAGCTGATCGGCTTGCTGTCGATCGGTGACCTGGTCAAGGAAGCGATTGCCGAACAGGCGGAGCTGATCAAACAGCTGGAGCAGTACATTCGCGGGGAATAAAGCCCCTCCTCCTGATCGTTCCCCGCTCCGCGTGGGAATGCCTCCTGTGACGCTCTGCGTCACGCATTGGGACGCGGAGCGTCCCGGGCTGCGTTACCACGCAGAGCGTGGGAACGATCATCTGCGGTGTGTTCAAGAAGGCCAATGCCGGGCGAAGACCGGCGCCAGCACCGGGTGCCGGTCAATCCGCTGCAACCACGCATAAAACCCCGGTCGCGTCTGACGCAAATGCTCGCGGCTGCCCGCCCAGCGCGTCACTACTGCCGCCAGCACATCCAGTGCCCCCGGCGTTTCGTCGTCCAGATACAGCTCGGCAGAAAACTGGTCGGCAAACACCTCCCAACTCCAGTGCAAGCGCTCACGCGCGCCAGCGATCAGATTCTGCCGCGTGGCTTCGTCGGGCATCAGCAGCCAGCGCTCCGGATAATCGATGACGCCGATCGCCGCGTAGCAATTGCTGACGATGTACACCAGGCCGCGAATCGCCTGATCGCGATCATCCGCCCTGACCGGCAGCAGGCCGGACTTGGGAAACGTCAGGCCCAGATGAATCAGGATCGCCGCGCTTTCGGTGATGGCGCTGCCGTCGGGCAGTTGCAAGGTCGGTATCTGCTTGAGTGGATTGAGCTGGGCCAGCGCCTCGGCGGCTTCGGTGCTGGCTTCGATATCAATGAAGCGGTAAGCGATCTGGCACAGTTCCAGCGCCGCTTCGATGGCGGCGGCGCCCGAGTTTCTGTGCCCGTAGAGCTGGTACATATCCAATCCCCCCGAAAAGGCCATTGCCACAGGGTAGATGGCTGTAGCGCGGGTGTAGAAATAATCTGTCTGTGTATCGGTTTTGGCACGGTTTTCCCATGCACTCGCGACTTGCGAATTCAAACCTCGCAAAACAGCGCTGGCGGTGCCCATCCCGCACCAAGAGCAATCATCGAACGCTATCCGCGTTCTTGTAAGGTGCGATACCGAACCAAAAGTTCGCGTATCCGAGCTGGCAACAAGGAGTTCACCGCGTGAATCTTCAAACGCTCTGCCGCATCACAGCCTCTTTGCATTTATCCGTTCGCCGCCGAGTTCACCCGAACAGTCCCGGCTGCCCTCACAATTACTTTATTACCTGACACCTCAACAGCGCACTGCGTTCGGCAATGAGTTATTGGCCGACGGCAGCGTGCTATTTATTTTTTAAATAAGACTTGGGCAGTTATTGCACAAACGCGCCATTAAACGAGCGAAACCAGGATTGTCGAACAATAACTTTCAACGACTTCACAAGTGCACCAAAACAGCTCCAGCGAGCTGAATTACTCAGCACTTCAAACAGTGATTCCATTTAAACAACAACAAGGAACATGCCCCGTGAGCCGCTAAAACATTGACCTGCACCAAATCGGTCCGCCGCGCACCAGCAAGTGCCCGGGCCGCAAGTCACGACGCCGCTCTATCCCGCCATTCAGCGGGATACCGCGTACAGCCTGACTCGCCTCTGAAAAAGCTCCGCCAACAGGAGTAACGGGAGTCTGTGCGCCGGATAAAAACCACGGCAGTGGCGAAACTTATATAAATGCGACATGAGTAACACTCATGAAATACGCACTCTACGTTTCAGCAACATGTGGCACAGCGGTTGCTATGTGTAACAAGCATGAGACACCGAACGTTGTCTTAAGCAATAGAAGAACAACCAGGGAATGGCCAATGAACACTCGAAGTCGATGACGCTAAGCCAGTAAGTTTGCACAAGCCTTGTTAACCGGATAGTTCAACTAACTATCGGCTTCTGCTCACCTTGAAGAAAGTTGCACCCACCCACTCGAACATCCCCCGGATGTTCGGACGGCACCTTATTGCCCTTCATCAACCCGAGGGAGCTTTAATGAACGATGCGGTAAAGCACAGAACCCTGCCGGGGCCGTTGCGGGAAGCGCCAATTCCGCCGCCACCGGGCAGGCCGGCGTTTAAAGCCAATACCTCGCAACCTGGCGGGCTGAACAAACAGCAGATGGTGTTGCTGGTGGCTGTGTCGGCGCTGATACATGGCGGCGCTTGGTGGTTTCTCCAGCAATCCAAAACAGAGCCATTGCCAACGCCACCGCAGATTCCGGAAATGACCGTCGAGCTGACCAGCCCGACGCCACCGGCACCGCCGACGCCGGAACCACCACCGCCGCCTCCTCCGCCGCCACCGCCGGAACCTGAACAACCGGTGGAAGACGAGGACGCGGTCAAGCCACCGCCGAAACCGGTGGTGAAGCCCAAGCCGATCGAAAAACCGAAACCGGTCGAGAAGCCGAAACCGGTGAAAAAGGTTGAGCCGCCGAAAGCTCCACCGGCCCCGGCACAACCGGCTGCACCCGCTGCCCCGGCCACCCCGAGCGCACCGCCGGCCCCTGCCGCTGCGCCGGGTCCGGTCAAGGAATCGGCAGCGATTTCCGGTCTCGCCAGCCTCGGCAACCCGCCGCCGGAATACCCGTCGCTGGCGTTGCGGCGCAACTGGGAAGGCAGCGTGGTGCTGCGCATTCAGGTGCTCGCCAATGGTCGTGCAGGCTCGGTGACGGTGACCAAATCCAGTGGCAAGCCGCAACTGGATGACGCCGCCGTCGCCGCTGTGAAGAACTGGAAGTTTATTCCGGCCAAACGCGGTGACACGCCGATCGACGGCTTCGCCACCCAGACCATCGATTTCAAATTGCCGCAATAACCGAACGCTCAATCAACGCACAACCGAATAACGCAAGCGAGGTGTCACCATGAACGATTTGTCTTCGATGATTGTCCCCGGCGTGCTCTGGGGTCTGGTGCTGTTTTCCGTGGTCAGCTGGGCGATCCTGCTGGTCAAGTCGGCGCAGTACCTGCGGCAGAAAGCGCAGAACAAACAATTCACCAAGGCCTTCTGGGGCGCGCCGGATCTGCTCACCGCCGCCGAACACGCCAGCCAGTATCCGGGCGCTCTGGCGCGCATCGCCAGCAGCGGTTTCGAGGCGCTGCTGGTGGAAGATTCGCCGCGCACCACCCAGCAACTGGCGCACACCATCAACCGTTCGGATCGTCTGGAACGCAACCTGCGCCAGCAGATCCAGAAGGAACGCCGCTCGCTGGAAAACGGCCAGGCGATCCTCGCCAGTATCGGCAGCACCGCGCCGTTCATTGGCCTGTTCGGCACCGTGTGGGGAATCATGGAAGCGCTGAAAAGCATCGGCGAAACCGGTTCGGCCAGCCTTGAAGCAGTGGCTGGGCCGATCGGTCACGCGCTGATCGCCACCGGCGTCGGTATTGCTGTCGCCGTGCCAGCGGTGCTGATTTACAACTTTTTCCTGCGCCGCTTGAAGCTCGCCTCGGCAGACATGGATGACTTCGCCCACGACTTCGACGCCCTCGCCTCGCGCAGTGCGTTTTCCATCAGCCGTCAGGCCATCGCCAGCAAAACCACTGCCGCCGTGCGGGAGGCCAGCTGATGTCTTTTTCTACGCAAGACAGCGATGAAGTGCTCAGCGAAATGAACGTCACGCCACTGGTCGACGTGATGCTCGTGCTGCTGGTGGTGTTTATCGTCACCGCGCCGCTGATGACCAACGCGATCAAGGTCAACCTGCCGAAAACCGACGCCGTCGCCCCTGCCGAGAAGAAAGATCCGGTGGTGGTCAGCGTCGATCAGGACGGCAAGTTTTATCTGGCGAAGACCGAGCTGGCGCCGGAATCGCTGGAAGCCAGCCTCAAGGAGGTCAAGGCCAAGGACGCCGAGGTGCGCGTGCAGTTGCAGGCCGACTCCGCCGTCAATTACGGCCAGGTGGCCAAGGCCATGGCGTCGATCGAACGCTCGGGCATTACCAAAATATCGGTGATGACCACCCACTGAGTGCGGTGGCGGCCGCGTCTTGAGAGACGCGCCCGCCACCGCCCGCTGAATCCTGTCGCAATCAGCCGACCGAAAAAACGCCACGCGTCTTCGGAGGGGATCGGCTTGCTTGAAGAAAGTGGTTTTCCGCACGCGGTATCACCGATAGCGGAGCAATGAGGGGCTCACAAGGCCAATTCGATAACGTCTAAAAAGTCGGAAATAACCATGCTGATGAACACTCCACGCTTCACGCTCAAACCCTTGGTGGCCACGATTTCTCGTCACCGTTTTGTTCCGTTGTATCTGGTGGCCATGGGGATGGGCGCCGGGACTGTGCAGGCGGCCGAGGACGACAACGCTGGCGTCCCGGCGGCTGCGGCGGTGGTTGCGCCGACCACGCAACTGCAACGGGTCGAAGTGACGGGCTCGGCGATTCGCCGGGTCGATGCGGAAACGGCGGTGCCGATCACCATTCTCAAGGCCGATGAGCTGCGCAAACAGGGCGTGACCACCACCGCCGAACTGGTGCAGCGCATCACTGGCAGCCAGTCGATCAACAACAGCGCAGGCTCGGTCGGCGCGGCGACTGGCGGCGCCTCGTTCGCTGACATGCGCGGCATCGGCGCGAACAAGACGCTGGTGCTGCTCAACGGTCGACGCTTGGCCAACAACGCCTTGTCCGGGACCAACTCGGCCGGCGGTGCGGTGGATCTGAACATGATCCCGTTTGCCGCCATCGAACGCGTGGAAGTGCTGCGTGACGGCGCCTCGGCCCTGTACGGCACCGACGCCATCGGCGGCGTGATCAACTTCATCACCAAGAAATCCCTGACCGACGGCCAGTTGACCCTCGGCGGCGAAACCCCGACTCACAGCGGCGGCGGTGCAACCAAAGACATGAGCGCCAGTTGGGGCTACGGCGATCTGGAAGAAGACCGCTTCAACGTCCTCGGCGTGTTCAATTACAACAAGCAGCAGAACCTCGACGCCAACGACCGCTCTTTTGCCACCGACTACGCCCCCGGTCGCGGTCTCGATCAGACCTCCGGCACCGCGTTCCCCGGCAACTACAGTCAGAACGGCAACGCCACCAACCCGTTGGCCAACAGCAATTGCAACGGGCCGAACCTGATCGCCCGCGACGGTTTGTGCCGCTTCAGCACCCGCGAATACATCGACCTGGTGCCGCAGACCGAGAAGACCTCGTTCTTCGGCAAGACCACCGGCAAACTCGGCGACGATCACAACGTCAACCTCGAATACTTCTGGTCGCGCAACAACAACGCCACGGCGATCGGCCCTGCGCCGTTGACCGGTCTGAGCCTCGACGGCTCATCGCCCTACTATCCCGGCAATGGCATCACCCCGGCGCCCACCGATTTCGCCCTCGACCCGACGCAACCGGTCGACGTCAACTGGCGTGAAACTGCGGCCGGCCCACGTGAATCGAAAGACCAGAACACCAGCCAGCGCTTCCTGCTCAGCTTCGATGGTCTGGTCGGTGGTTGGGATTACAACGTCGGCGCCTCGTACAACCAGAACAAAATCGTCTCCAGCGTCACCAATGGCTTTGTCAGCGATCAGGCGATGATCAACGGTTTGGCCAGCGGTCTACTCAACCCGTTCGGCCCGCAATCGGCCGCCGGTCAGCAATACATCGATAACGCGGCGTACCACGGCGCCTACTCCACCGCTGTTGGCCGTGTGGCCGGTTTTGATGGACGTATCAGCCGTGAAATCGGCGACTGGTTCGGCGCCGGCCCTTCCGGTCTGGCGCTGGGTGGCGAGTACCGCAAAGAGAAATTCCACCAGGACTTCGAGTCGTTCGCCGGCGACATCCAGAGCCTCGGCATCGACCCCAACGGCAGTGTCGAGGGCGACCGCAGCGTCAAAGCCGCCTACGCGGAAATCAACGTGCCGGTGCTCGACAGCCTCGAACTGTCCGCCGCCGTGCGTCACGACAAATACAGCGACTTCGGCAGCACCACCAACCCGAAATACTCGTTCCGTTATCAGCCGTTGAAAGAGCTGGTGGTGCGTGGCGCCTACAGTGAAGGCTTCCGTGCGCCGTCGCTGTACGAGCTGTATTCACCGCGCAGCATCACCTTCACCCAGGGCTACTACAACGACCCGGTGCTGTGTACCGGCGGTGTGGTGCAACCGGGCGGCAACGGCGGCCGCGATTGCGGTCAGCAGTTCCTCAACCAGATTGGCGGCAACGAAGACCTGGCTCCGGAGAAGGCACGCAACGTGACCCTCGGCTTCGTCTATCAGCCGATCAACAACCTTTCGGTGGGTCTGGATTTCTGGTGGATTCACATCTCCAACCAGATCCAGCCGTTCCCGGAATCCACCGTGTTTGATCAGGCCGGTTCCTACCCCGATCGCTTCGTGCGCAACGCCGACGGCACGCTCAACTACATCGTCACCGGCAACGCCAACCTCGGCATCGTTGAAACCAACGGTGTCGATGTGTCGCTGGATTACCGCTTTCCGAACACGCCGTACGGTCAGTTCGGTCTGGGCCTGCAAGGCACCTACGTCGATGAATACGACTTCCAGAGCACCATCAAAGGCCCGTTCACCGACAAGGTCGGCGACTTTCAGGGTGACGGCGTGATCGCGCGCTGGAAACACAACCTCACCGGCAGCTGGACCTTCGGCGCGGCGCGGGCGGCGCTGACCAACCGCTTCACCACCGGTTACAACGACTACGACCGCGACACCCACGCGCGCGTGGCGTCGTATTCGGTGTGGGATCTGTCGGCCGGTTACACCTTCAACAAGGTGCTGGATGTCGATGCCGGGATGAAGAACGTGTTCGACCGCAACCCGCCGTTCTCCAACCAGGCTTATAACTTCCAGAGCGGCTATGACCCGCGTTACACCGACCCGCTGGGGCGCACCTTGTTTGCGCGCATGACTTACCACTTCTAACCAAGAGCACCGCAACTCCTGTAGGAGTGAGCCTGCTCGCGATAGCGTTTTTTCAGTCAACCTTGCAGGGTCTGACTTGGGCTCATCGCGAGCAGGCTCACTCCTACAGTTTTGATCTGTGTGCGTTCAGGAATTTAGGAGTGACTTCATGAGTTTTTTGCGCAACATGGCTGGCTTGCTGCTCGGCAGTGCGCTGCTGTGCACCGGCACCTCGTCGCTGGCCGCTGGCAGTTATGCGCTGACGGTCTACGGCGAGTCGCCTAAGTATCCGGCGAACTTTCAGCACTTTGATTTCGTCGATCCCAAAGCGCCCAAGGGTGGTTCGCTCAGTCGCGCGTCAATGGAAATCGGCCAGTACAACTACATCAGCCCGTATGCCGATCAGGGCATTTCCGTGGTCCAGGTCAATGACTGGGTGTATTCGCCGCTGGCGTTCCGTTCGCTCGACGAGCCGTACACCGTTTACGCACTGGTCGCACAACAGATCGAGCGCGATCCGGATGGCTTGTGGGTGCGCTTCACCCTCAATCCAAAAGCACGTTTCGCCGACGGCACGCCGATCACCGCCGAAGACGTGCGCTTCACCTTCAACCTGCTGATGACCAAGGGCAGCCTGAGTTATCGCCAGCAATACGCCGACGTCCAGGACGTGCTGATCGAAGGCCCGCGACAAGTGCGTTTCACCTTCAAGAACAACCTCAACCGCACCCTCGCGCTGGATCTGGCGACGATGCGCGTGGTCCCCGAACACTGGTGGAAGACCCGCGACTTCGCCAATGGCGGCGGTTTCGAGCCACCGCTGGGCAGCGGCCCGTACCGGGTGAGCAAGGTCGACGCCGGGCGCAGCATCAGTTTCGAGCGCGATCCGGGCTGGTGGGGCAAGGACCTGCCGGTCAGTCGCGGGATGTACAACTTCGACACGCTCACGGTGAATTTCTACGGTGACACCGACGTCGCCCGGCAACTGCTGCAGGCCGGCGCGTTCGACTACAACCGTGAGTTCTCCTCATCCGGATACGTGGTCGGCTACGACAGTCCGGCACTGCGTGACGGTCGCTTGCAGCAGTCGATTCTGGCGCCGGAAAAACCCACCGCCGCTCAGGGCTTCGTGTTCAACCTGCAGAACCCGATCTTCGAGGATCGCCGCGTGCGTCAGGCGATCAGCCTGCTGTGGGATTTCGAGTGGACCAACAAACAGATGATGCGCGGCTTCTACGTGCGCCAGAACAGCTTCTGGCCGAAGAGTGAAATGGCCGCCACCGCGCTACCTGATGCCGAGGAATTGAAGATCCTCGAACCTTTGCGTGGGCAGATTCCCAACGAGGTCTTCACCGAGGTTTATCAGGCACCGAAAACCGATGGCAGCGGCTACATCCGCGACAAGCAACTACAAGCACTGAAGCTGCTCGCCGAGGCTGGCTGGACGCCGCAACACAATCATCTGGTCAACGCTGCGGGCGAGCCGCTGGAGTTCACCTTTCTCGACGGTCAGGGCGGCTTCGACCGCATGTTGCTGCCGTTCAAACGCACCCTCGCGCAGATCGGCATCACCCTGAATTTGCGCCGGATCGATTCGGCGCAATACGTCAACCGCCTCAACGCCCGCGACTACGACATGATCGTTACCAGTTTCCCGCGCAGCGGCGATCCGATCGTCTCTCCCGGCCGCGAGTTGTACAGCCTCTACGCCTCGCAAAGTGCCACGCAAGTCGGCAGTTCCAACTCGATGGTGCTGGCCAACCCGGCGGTCGATCAACTGATCGACGGACTGGTCCAGGCCAACACCCGCGAGGCCATGGTGCATTACGCCCGCGCCCTCGATCGGGTGCTGCAATGGGGTTACTACATGATTCCCAACTATTACTCCAAAGGCACGCCGACGGTGTATCAGAACCGCTTCGGCATGCCGCCCGTGCAACCGGCCTACGACGAAGGCCTCAACACCTGGTGGGAGGTATCGGCCAAGGCGTTGACCACCCAGCAGATGCACACTCAACTCGCGAGGGGCCAGTGACATGCTGCGTTATCTGAGTCGACGCTTGCTGCTGATCATCCCGACGCTGCTGTGCATTCTGGTGGTGAATTTTCTGATTGTGCAGGCCGCGCCGGGTGGCCCGGTGGAGCAAGCCATCGCCCGCTTGCAGGGCTTCGGCGGGCACAGCATGGGCGGCGGTGGCGAGGTCGCCGCGATTGGTGGCGCAGGCCGTAGCAGCCGTGGCCTCGATCCGGCGCTGATCGAGGAGATCAAACACCATTACGGCTTCGACAAACCGCTGCACGAACGCCTGTGGCTGATGCTGAAAAACTACGCGCAGCTGGATCTGGGCAGCAGTTTCTTTCGCGGCGCCAAGGTCACCGACCTGATTGTGCAGAAGCTGCCGGTGTCGCTGTCGCTGGGCTTGTGGGCGACGTTGATCACCTACCTGATTTCGATCCCGCTGGGCATTCGCAAAGCGATCAGGAACGGCAGCGCGTTTGATGTCTGGAGCAGCACGGCGATCATCATCGGCTATGCGATGCCAGCGTTCCTCTTCGCGATTCTGTTGATCGTGGTGTTCGCCGGTGGCAGCTACGTCAACTGGTTTCCGGTGCAGGGCCTGGTCTCGGATAACTTCGACAGCCTCAGCACATTGGGCAAGATTGGCGACTACCTCTGGCACCTGGTGTTGCCGGTGACGGCGCTGGTGATCGGCGGCTTCGCCACGCTAACGATCCTGACCAAAAACAGCTTCCTCAACGAGATCAGCCGCCAGTACGTGATCACCGCGCGGGCCAAGGGTTTGACCGAGCGTCGCGTGCTCTATGGCCACGTGTTTCGCAACGCCATGTTGTTGGTGGTAGCCGGTGTGCCGTCGGCGCTGATCGAGGTGTTTTTTGCCGGTTCCCTGCTGATCGAAACCATCTTCAACCTCGACGGCCTCGGGCGCATGAGTTACGAGGCAGCAGTGTCGCGGGATTACCCGGTGGTGTTCGGCGCACTGTTTCTGTTCACCCTGTTCGGCCTGTTGATCAAGCTGATCGGCGATCTCTGCTACACCTTGCTCGACCCGCGCATCGACTTCTCGGCGAGGACTGCCTGATGTTCACTCTTTCTCCTCTTGGTCAACGTCGCGTTGCGCAGTTCAAGGCCAACCGCCGTGGACGCTGGTCGTTGTGGCTGTTTATCGGTCTATGCCTGATTTGTCTAGGCGGTGAACTGATCGCGAACGACAAGCCACTGGTGATCCGCTACCACGACGCTTTCTACTTTCCGATCCTCAGCGATTACCTGGAAACCGATTTCGGTGGCGAACTGCCGTTTCAGCCGGATTACGCCAGCGGTTACGTGCACAAACTGATCGAGGATCAGGGCGGCTGGATGCTGTTTCCGCCGATCCCGTTCAGTTACGACACGGTCAATTACGACCTCAGCGAACCGGCGCCGAGTCCGCCTTCTTCAAGCAACTGGCTGGGCACCGACGATCAAGCGCGCGACGTGTTAGCGCGGGTGATTTTCGGCACGCGGATTTCGATTCTGTTTGCGCTGATCCTCACTGGCATCAGTGCGTTGATCGGCATCGTTGCCGGGGCGTTGCAGGGTTACTACGGCGGTTGGGTCGACTTGCTCGGGCAACGGGTGCTGGAGATTTGGTCAGGGTTGCCGGTGCTCTATCTGCTGATCATTTTGTCCGGGTTCGTCTCGCCGAGCTTCTGGTGGTTGCTGGGGATCATGGCGTTGTTTTCCTGGCTGGCGCTGGTCGACGTTGTGCGCGCCGAATTCCTGCGTGGGCGCAATCTGGAATACGTCAAAGCCGCGCGGGCGCTGGGCCTGACCGACAACGAACTGATGTGCCGGCACATCCTTCCCAACGCGATGACCTCCACCCTCACCTACCTGCCGTTCATTCTGACCGGCGCCATCGCCACGCTGACGGCACTGGACTTTCTTGGTTTCGGTATGCCGGCGGGTACTGCATCGCTGGGCGAATTGATCGGTCAGGCCAAGCGCAATCTGCAAGCGCCATGGCTAGGGCTGACGGCGTTTTTTGCCCTGGCGCTGATTTTGTCGTTGTTGGTTTTCATCGGTGAGGCTTGCCGTGATGCGTTTGATCCAAGGAGCTGAGATGAACGACAACCTGATTGAAATTCGCGATCTGCGCGTGGCCTTCGCCGGGCAGGCAGTGGTGCATGGTTTGAACCTGGATATTCGCCGTGGCGAATGTCTGGCACTGGTCGGTGAATCCGGCTCGGGCAAATCGGTGACGGCGCACTCGATTCTGCGTTTGTTGCCGGGCAAGAACGTCAGCAGCAGCGGCGCGATCCGCTACAACGGCGTCGACTTGCTGCACGCCAGCGAACAGCAAATGCGCGGCTTGCGCGGCAACCGCATCGCAATGATTTTCCAGGAGCCGATGACTTCGCTGAATCCGTTGCACACGGTGGAAAGGCAGGTCAGTGAAGTGCTGGAAATTCACAAAGGTCTGAAGGGTCGCGCGGCACGTGAGCGGACATTGGAGCTGCTGGAACTGGTCGGCATCCGCCAGCCGTTGCAGCGTTTGAAAGCCTATCCGCATCAGCTTTCGGGCGGGCAGCGGCAACGGGTGATGATCGCCATGGCGCTGGCCAACGAGCCGGAGTTGTTGATCGCCGATGAGCCGACCACGGCGCTGGATGTGACGGTGCAGCAGAAGATTCTCGAGCTGCTGATCGAGCTTCAGCAACGCCTTGGTATGTCGCTGTTGCTGATCAGCCATGACCTCAATCTGGTGCGCCGTATCGCGCAACGGGTGTGCGTGATGCGTCACGGTGAGATCGTCGAGGAGGCCTATTGCGAAGCGTTGTTTGGTGCGCCGCAGCATCCTTACAGTCGTTTGTTGATCGAGGCGGAGCCCAACGGTGCGCCAGTGCCCAGTGAGTACGATCACAACCTGCTCGAAGTCGATGATTTGAAGGTGTGGTTCCCATTGCCCAAAGGGTTGTTCAGTCGCCAGCAGGATTACATCAAAGCGGTGGATGGCGTGAGCTTCACCCTGCAGCGGGGCAAGACCTTGGGAATTGTCGGCGAGTCAGGATCGGGCAAATCAACACTAGGTCAGGCGATCCTGCGACTGGTCGAGTCCGAGGGCAATATCCGTTTCGGCAACAAGCAACTGAGCCTGCTCAATCAGCGCTTGATGCGGCCGTTGCGGCGGCAGATTCAGGTGGTGTTCCAGGACCCGTTCGGCAGCCTCAGCCCGCGGATGTCGGTGCAGCAGATTATTGCCGAAGGCTTGCTGACCCATGGCATCGGCACTGAAGCCGAGCGTGAGGCGGCGGTGATTCGCGTACTGGAGGAAGTTGGCCTCGATCCGCAGAGCCGGCATCGTTATCCCCACGAATTTTCCGGTGGCCAGCGCCAGCGCATTTCCATCGCCCGCGCACTGGTGCTGGAACCGGCGCTGATTCTGCTTGATGAACCAACGTCGGCGCTGGATCGCACGGTGCAGAAACAGGTGGTGGAGTTGTTGCGGCAATTGCAGATCAGGCATGGGCTGACCTATTTGTTTATCAGCCATGACCTGGCGGTGGTGCATGCGCTGGCGCATGACTTGATGGTGATCAAGGATGGCAAGGTGGTTGAGCAGGGTTCTTCACGCGAGATTTTCGCCGCGCCGCAACATCCCTACACCCAGGAACTCCTGAACGCCTCCGGCCTCAAGCCCGACACAAATCCCTGTAGGAGTGAGCCTGCTCGCGATAGCGGTATTCCAGTGACATGAGTGCTGCCTGACCCACCGCCATCGCGAGCAGGCTCACTCCTACAGGGATGGTGGTGAGTCATTGAAATTTATTTGTCGGGCACTGCATCCAAACGCCTCCGTCACGGGTAGTCCTTATAACAGCCCTCTTCGGCTGTCAGCGGTCTACCCTTTCGGAGATAACACTGATGAACATCACCCAGCTGATTGGCCTCACCGGTTTGCTCGCCCTGTCCTCGACGACCTTCGCCCAAAGCAACTATCCCGACGCGATCAAAGTCCCGGACGGCCACAAGATCGCGATGGAAACCACCGGCGTCGGTGAGATCACTTACGAATGCCGTGACAAAGCCAATACTCCAGGGCAGACCGAATGGACCTTCGTCGGCCCGAAAGCGGTGCTCAATGATCGCAGCGGCAAACAGGTCGGCACCTACTTTGGCCCGCCCGCCACCTGGCAAGCCAAGGACGGTTCGAAAGTCACCGGCACGCAATTGGCCGTGGCGCCATCAAGCCCGGGCAACCTGCCCTATCAACTGGTCAAGGCCAATCCGGCCGAAGGCAAAGGCGCGATGAGCGGCGTGAGTTACATCCAGCGCGTCGCGCTCAAGGGCGGCGTGGCGCCGGGCAGCGAATGCACGGCGGCGAACAAGGGCAAGCAGGAAGTGGTGAAGTATCAGGCCGACTACATTTTCTGGGCGGCGAACTGACTTCCGGACTAACCGAGATCCAATGTGGGAGCGAGCCTGCTCGCGATAGCGGAGTGTCAGCCGACCTATTCTTTACTGATGCACCGCTATCGCGAGCAGGCTCACTCCTACAAGGGGAATTATGTGTTCTGGATGTTTGCGGAATGTAAGCTAGATTGCACGACATGCCTTTAGCCGAATCCACATTCGATTACGAAGCCCGCCTCGCTGCCTGTGCCCGTGGCGAGCGGTCGGCCCTGCGCGATTTGTATGTGCAGGAAGGCCCGCGCCTGCTCGGCGTGGCCAAACGGCTGGTGCGCGACACGGCGCTGGCGGAGGACGTTGTTCATGAGGCCTTTATCAAGATCTGGAGCGGCGCGGCGGGGTTTGATCCGGCGCGCGGTTCGGCGCGTGGCTGGATGTTCAGCGTGACCCGGCATCTGGCGCTGAATCTGCTGCGAGATCAGGGTCGTGAAACGTCGCTCGGGGTTGAGCACGAAACAGTCGGGGATGCTGACGACTTCGATGCCCATGCGCATTCGGCACGCATTCATCGTTGCCTCGAACAACTCGAGCCACAACGCCGCCACTGCATCCTGCATGCCTATGTCGACGGCTACAGCCACGCGCAGATTGCCGCGCGTTTAGACACTCCGCTGGGCACGGTCAAAGCGTGGATCAAACGCAGCCTCAACGCCTTGCGGGAGTGCATGGGATGACCAGCGAATCGGCGCAAGACCGCGATGAACTGGCCGGCGAATATGTGCTCGGCACGCTTTCTTTTGAACAGCGGATCGAGGTGCAACGACGCTTGCCCAACGACCCCGAACTGCGTGCAGCGGTGGATGCCTGGGAGCGGCGTCTGCTGGAGCTGACCGATCTGGCGCCCGCGCAACAACCCTCGGCACTGTTGTGGCCACGGATCGAACGCAGCCTTGAACGACTCACGCCAAAAGAGTCATCGACCTCATGGTGGAATCTGCTGCCGCTATGGCGCGGGTTGAGTGCTGCCGGACTGGCCGCGACATTGATTTTGGGTTCGATCCTGCTGACCCAGACCACGCCGAAACCGAGTTATCTAGTGGTGTTGGTGGCGCCGCAAGACAAAGCCCCGGGCTGGGTGATTCAGGCGAGCAATTCGCACGAGATTCAGCTGATTCCGCTGGGTGTGGTTGAGGTGCCAGCGGACAAGGCGCTGGAATTCTGGACCAAGGCTGATGGCTGGCAAGGGCCAGTGTCGCTGGGGCTGGTCAAGCCAGGCGAGGCTTTATCAGTGCCGCTGGACAAGCTGCCGCCGCTGCAACCCAATCAGCTGTTCGAGCTGACACTTGAGGGCGCCAATGGCTCGCCGATCGGCAAACCGACCGGGCCGATTCAGGCGATCGGGCGCGCGGTGAAGGTGCTGTGAGGCTCTGATCTGCGGGTTCCGGCAACCATCATCGGCATCGATGTTCACCATCACGGCAATGAAGTTCTCATAAAAAATCTCCGGCGTAACATCAGCTCCATACCAACCAACAACACCCCGGAGCACACCATCATGAAACGCCAAACTCTTCTCGGTATCGCTTTCTCGGTCTTCGCTATCAACGCTTTCGCCGCTACCCCGGCCCACACCCTGATCGCTGAGGGCGGTTCGGACAAACTGATCGAAAGCCGTGTGGCTGAAGGTGGCTCGGATCGTCTGATCGAACGTCGCGTTGCTGAAGGTGGTGCGGATCGTCTGATCGAACGTCGCGTCGCTGAAGGTGGTGCGGATCGTCTGCTTGAACGCCGCGTTGCCGAAGGTGGTTCGGATCGTCTGATCGAACGTCGCGTTGCCGAAGGTGGTTCGGATCGTCTGATCGAACGTCGCGTTGCTGAAGGTGGCTCGGATCGTCTGATCGAACGCCGCGTTGCTGAAGGTGGCTCGGATCGTCTGATCGAACGCCGCGTTGCCTGATGATTGGCTGTAAGCGCATCACCCCAGAGAAACCCGGCTCCCTTGGCCGGGTTTTTTATGTCTGTGTGTTTTATCCGGCCTTGGCCATGCAGCGTTTGTAGCGCTCGTCCACGCGCTTGGCGAACCACGCGGTCGTGAGTTTTCGGGTGATCTTCGGGCTTTGCAGCACGATCCCCGGCAACACCGCACGCGGCAGCTTCTTCCGCTCCGCTTGCTCTGCCAGTTCGAACACCCGCTGATAGAGCTTGGTCTCTTCGAACTCCAGGGTTTTGCCCTTCTCCAGTTGATCGCGAATGGTCGGGTTGCGCATGCCCAATGACTTGCCGAGGGTGCGCACCGCCAGTTCCGTGCCGCCGGGCATGATCGAGTCGTAGCGGATCAGATCGCCATCGAGTGCCAGCGGAATACCGGAGGCGCGGCTCACCGCGTTTTGAAACGCCGCGTTGCGACTGGCGTACCAACCAGCGTTGAAATCGGCAAATCGGTACAACGGCTCGCGATAGCTCACCGGATAACCGAGCAAATGCGCGATGCCGAAATACATGCCACCGCGCCGGCTGAACACCTCACGGCGGATCGTGCCGTCCACCGGGTACGGATAATCCTTGGCATGTTGTTCGGCAAATTCGATGCTGACCTGCATCGGCCCGCCGGTGTGCACCGGGTTGAAGCCGCCGAACAACGTGCGGCCCATCGGCACCCGGCCGATGAAGTCGTCGAAAATGCCACTGAGTTCTTTTTCACTGCGTGCCGCATTCAGGCGTTCGCTGTAGGTCTTGCCGTTGGTGGAACGCACTTGCAGAGCGCCGCTGACCAACAGGCTGGGGATGTGCACTTTAGCGGCACGACGATCGATTTCGTCGCGGGCGATTTTGCCCAGGCCGGGCACGGTGGGATCGGCCTGAAAGGTGGATTCCTGTTCGGCAACAGCCAGCACCGAGCAAAGATTTTGCGTGGTCGGGCTGATATTCTGCGCGGCAAATGCGGCGTAAATATCGGTGGCCCAGCCTTGGCGATCGGCAGTCTTGGCAGGCATCAGCCGTACGATCTCGGCCTTCACTTCGGCAGGCGCACGAGGTACCGGCTCGGTACTGCGTTGCCCTGCGCAACCGGCGAGCACCAGCAGTGCAGCGAGCGTGATCGGTAATCGAGGGTTGTGCATGTTGCTCCATCCAGTCCAATAAGCCAGAACCACCATACACAATCCGTGTAGGAGCTGCCGCAGGCTGCGATCTTTTGACTTTAAAAAACAAGATCAAAAGATCGCAGCCTTCAGCAGCTCCTACACAGGAATATGGGTTTTGAAGAGGTGATGACAAACTGATTGCAAAACGTTACTGAGAAAAAATATCATTTGTACCTGGAGTCGCATTTGCGCAAGGAGTTCCCGCGCCGCCCTTATTTTTCTCACCGGCCGTGCGCCTCCAGGTATCTACATGCCCGCTCCAGCTCGACTCGCCGTCCCGTTTCGCCCGACGCTTCTCGCCCTGCTGTGCTCCCTGACTGTCACCGCTCACGCCGCTGAAGGCGATACCAAAGCGCTGGTGCTGGACGACGTCAACGTCAACGCCCAAGCCCCGACGCCCAACGCCCTGCCTCCGGTTTACGCGGGTGGTCAGATCGCCCGTGGTGGTCAACTCGGCGTGCTGGGCAATCAGGACATGATGGAC
Source organism: Pseudomonas sp. CH61 (assembly GCF_059429415.1). Taxonomy (NCBI): domain Bacteria; kingdom Pseudomonadati; phylum Pseudomonadota; class Gammaproteobacteria; order Pseudomonadales; family Pseudomonadaceae; genus Pseudomonas; species Pseudomonas sp. CH61. The sequence continues at coordinate 3,487,281 of NZ_CM182098.1, forward strand.
GTGCCATTCAGCGCCGCCTCTTATACCGAACAACTGATCCAGGATCAGCAGGCCGAAAACGTCGCCGACGTGCTGCTCAACGATTCGTCGGTACGTCAGGCCTCGGGTTTCTCCAACCAGGCGCAGGTCTTCATGATTCGTGGCCTGCCGCTGAACGGTGATGACATTTCCTATAACGGCCTGTACGGCGTGCTGCCACGGCAGATCATTTCCATCGACGCCTTGGAGCGCGTGGAAGTGTTCAAAGGCCCGAACGCGTTTATCAACGGCGTGACCCCGACCGGTTCCGGCATCGGCGGTGGCGTCAACCTGCAACCGAAGCGCGCCGGCGACGTGCCGCTGCGTCGATACACCACCGACATCAACAGCGAAGGCCGTATAGGTCATCACTTCGACATCGGCCAGCGCTTCGGTGAAGACAACCGCTTTGGCGCCCGGATCAACCTGTCCCAGCGTGAGGGCGACAGCGGCATCGATCACGAAAACCAGCGCTCGAAACTGTTCGCCATCGGCCTCGACTATCGCGGCGACGCCCTGCGCCTCTCCGGTGACTTCGCCTACCAGAAAGAGCGCGTCAACGGTGGCCGCAGCTCGGTCAACCTCGGCACTGCCACGCACATTCCGGATGCGCCATCGGCCGACACCAACTACGCGCCGAAGTGGGGCTACACCGACATCGAAGACACCTTCGGCATGCTCCGCGCCGAGTACGACCTGAACGACAACTGGACCGCTTATGCGGCCGGCGGCGCCAAGCACACCCGCGAAGTCGGGCGTTACAACTCGACCACTTTGGTTGGCAACAGCGGCGCGTCGTTTACCACGGGTTCGTTCGTCCCCCACGATGAAGACAACACCAGCGTCATGGCTGGCCTCAACGGCAAATTCAATACCGGCGCGATCAGTCACAAGGTCAATTTCGGGTTGACCGGTATCTGGGCCGAACAGCGCAGCGCCTATGATTTTGACCTGACCCAGTACGCCAACAATATCTACCATCCGGTGCAAACACCGTCGCCTGTCGGTAACTTTGCCGGCGGCGACTTGAATGATCCGGGCATCGTCGGCAAGACCTTCAACCGCAGCATCGCGCTTTCCGACACCCTCGGTTTCTTCGATGATCGCCTGCTGGTCACCGCCGGCCTGCGCCGCCAGCAACTGGTGGTGCAAGGCTACAACTACGCCAGTTGGGGCAGCGGCGATCGCAAGTCGAGCTACGACGAATCGATCACCACGCCGGTGTACGGCGTGGTGTTCAAGCCATGGGAACACGTGTCGTTCTACGCCAACCACATCGAAGGCCTGGCCCAGGGCCCGACCTCGCCGACCAGCTCCGGTGGTTTCCGTGTGACCAACGGCAACGAGGTTTACGCACCGGCCCGCTCCAAGCAAACCGAGGCTGGTGTGAAAGTCGACATGGGCACTTACGGCGCGAGCCTGGGTGTCTATCGCATCGAACAGCCGAGCGATGGTTACTGCGAAATCGACAGCGCCACCACCTGCACCTACGTGCGTGAAGGCGAGCAGGTCAACAAAGGCGTGGAAATGAACGTGTTCGGCGAGCCGATCCAGGGCCTGCGCCTGATCAGCGGCCTGACCCTGATGGACACCGAACTGAAGAACACCCTCAACGGCGCCAACGACGGCAACCGTGCGATCGGCGTGCCGACCTTCCAGTTCAACGCTGGTGCGGATTGGGACGTGCCCGGCCTGCAAGGCGTAGCGCTGAATGCGCGGATGCTGCGCACTGGCGGCCAGTACGCTGACGCGGCGAACAACCTCAGCCTGCCGACCTGGAACCGTTTCGATGCGGGCGCGCGTTATGCGTTCAAGGTCTCGGAGAAGGACGTGACCGTGCGTCTGGGCGTGGAGAATCTGGCGAACAAGAAGTATTGGGAATCGGCTCAGGGTGGTTATCTGACTCAGGGTGAGCCGCGGGTGGCCAAGTTGTCCGGGACTATTGATTTCTAAGGCTGAAAAGCCCCTCACCCTAGCCCTCTCCCGGAGGGAGAGGGGACTGATTGCGGTGTTCTTTCGAGTTACGCCGACGTGTGCCACCGAGTTGAACTCAGGTTTTGAACGGCCCCGAATCTGCTCCCTTTCCCCCTCGCCCCCTTTGGGGGAGAGGGCTGGGGTGAGGGGGTAAATTTCACTGTCACCAAAATCTCCTGCCGAACACCCGAAAAAGGCCCCACAGCCTCACCGCTGCGGGGCCTTTTTCCGTCTGACCGATGAACTGGCCACCCTCTCCTGCTGATCCATACTTGCTGCACAGCAAACGGAGGACAGGCCCATGAACCGCAGCGACGTCCTGATCATCGGCGCTGGCCCGACCGGGCTGGTGCTGGCCCTGTGGCTGAGCAAACTCAGCGTGCGCGTGCGCATCATCGATAAAACTTCCGCGCCCGGCACCACTTCGCGAGCGCTGGCGGTGCAGGCTCGCACCCTCGAGTTGTACCGGCAACTGGACCTCGCCGACACCGTGGTGCGCAACGGTCATCGGGTGGCGGCGGCGAATTTCTGGGTCAACGGCAAAGCGGTCGCGCAATTACCGCTGAACCGCATTGGCGAAGGCCTGACGCCCTATGCGTTCGTCGAAATATTCCCGCAGGACGAGCACGAACGGCTGCTGATCGAGCGCCTCGAGGACTACGGCGTCACGGTCGAACGCAACACCACGCTGGAAAGCTTCGAAGAAACCGGCGACGGCCTCACCGCGCATTTACGCCTGCCCGATGGCGAGCAGGAAATCTGCCAGGCCTGTTATCTGGCCGGCTGTGACGGCGCCCGCTCAGTGGTGCGCAAAACCCTCGACACCGGGTTCCCCGGCGGCACTTATCAGCAGATTTTCTATGTCGCGGACGTCAAGGCCAGCGGCCCGGCAATGAACGGCGAGCTGCACCTGGAGCTGGATGAAGCAGACTTTCTCGCCGTGTTTCCTCTCGCCGGCGAAGGCCGCGCGAGGCTGATCGGCACCGTGCGGGACGAGCGTGCTGATCGCGCCGAAACCCTTGAATTTTCCGATGTCAGCAGCCGCGCCATCGAACATCTCAAGGTGCACATCGAAGACGTGCACTGGTTCTCGACCTACCGTGTGCATCACCGCGTGGCCGAGCATTTTCGCAGTGGCCGCGCGTTTCTGCTCGGCGATGCCGCACATGTGCACAGCCCGGCAGGCGGTCAGGGCATGAACACCGGCATTGGCGACGCGATCAATCTGGCGTGGAAACTTGCCGCCGTGCTTAGCGGCGCTGCCGAACCAGGCCTGCTCGACAGCTATGAAACCGAACGCATGGCCTTCGCCCGCAGGCTGGTGTCGACCACCGACAAGGTCTTCAGTTTCGTCACTGCCGAGGGACGTATGGCGGACCTGCTGCGCATGCGCGTGGCGCCGTTTCTGATCCCGAAAATGGCTTCGTTCGAGGCCAGTCGCGAGTTCCTCTTTCGCACGGTGTCGCAAGTCACCCTCAACTACCGCGGCATGCCGCTGAGCCAGGGCGCAGCCGGCCACGTCCACGGCGGTGACCGTTTGCCGTGGGCGCATGATGGTGAGGGGGATAACTACGAACCGCTACGGCAACCGTGCTGGCAGGTGCATGTGTACGGCGACACCAGCGACGAGATGATTGCCTGGTGCCACGAACATCATTTGCCGCTGCATGTGTTCGACTGGCGTCCGGCGTTTGAAACGGCAGGATTGGGGCGTAATGGCTTTTATCTGCTGCGCCCGGATACGTATGTAGCGATTGCCGAGAACAGCGCGGATCCGAAAGTGATTGAACGCTACTTCCGCGATCACGGGATCCGGCCCTACTTCAACTGCCCCTGACCCACCACAAAACCCTGTAGGAGTGAGCCTGCTCGCGATAGCGGTGTATCAGCCGCCATTAATGTTGACTGACAAGACGCTATCGCGAGCAGGCTCACTCCTACAGTTTGGATTTGCGGTGTTGCTTAGATCCCGGCCAAGGCCAGATCCATCGCAAAGTAAGTGAAGATCAAATCCGCACCCGCGCGCTTGATCGCGCCCAGACTTTCACGCACCACTCGATCCTCATCAATCGCCCCGGCCTGTGCGCCGAACTTGATCATCGCGTACTCGCCGCTGACCTGATACGCCGCCAGCGGCAGGTTCGAGGCCTCGCGGATATCGCGGATGATGTCGAGGTAAGCACCGGCCGGTTTGACCATCAGCGCATCGGCGCCTTCCTGCTCGTCTAGCAGCGATTCGCGCAGGGCTTCGCGGCGGTTCATCGGGTTCATCTGATAGCTTTTGCGGTCGCCCTTCAGCGCGCTGCCGCCGGCCTCGCGGAACGGGCCGTAAAGCGCCGAGGCAAATTTGGTCGAGTAGGCCATGATCGGAATCTGAGTAAATCCGGCCGCATCCAGGGCCTGACGAATCGCCCGCACCTGACCGTCCATCGCCGCCGACGGCGCGATCACATCAGCACCGGCACGCGCCGCTGCCACGGCTTGTTTGCCGAGGTTGATCAGGGTCTGGTCGTTGTCGACTTCATGGTTGTGCATCACGCCGCAGTGGCCGTGATCGGTGTATTCGCAGAAGCAGGTGTCGGACATCACGATCATCTCCGGCACGGCATCTTTGGCAATGCGCGACATGCGCGAGACCAGACCGTCTTCGCGCCAGGTGTCGCTGCCGGTGCTGTCCAGATGGTGGGACACGCCGAAGGTCATCACCGACTTGACGCCGGCACGGGCATAACGCTCGATTTCGCTGGCCAGTTTGCGCTCGGGAATACGCATCACCCCGGGCATGCTGTTGATCGGCACGAAGTCATCGATTTCTTCCTCGACGAAAATCGGCAGCACCAGATCATTCAGGCTGAACTCGGTTTCCTGGAACAGGCTGCGCAGGCTCGCATTGCGGCGCAGACGGCGGGGACGTGCTTCGGGGAACTGACTGGACATGAGGGCCTTTCCTGAAAACGGCAGATGAGACGAAAGTCGTAGGGGGCGAAGCTTATGCCTTGCGGGGGGCGGGATACAAACCTGGATCAATCAAGAGTGCATTACTGGGGGTGCAATAATCCCTCGGACTTTGCACATTCCCTTGTGGGAGCGAGCCTGCTCGCGAAGGCGTCGTATCAGTCAACCCAATTGTTTCTGATACACCGAATTCGCGAGCAGGCTCGCTCCCACAGGGGTTATGTGTGTAGTCAGGAAGGGATGGTCAGGCCGCGAATGACCGCTGGGCGGGCGACGAATCGCTCCAGCACACGGGTAACGTTCGGGAAGTTGCTGATGCCCACCAGATCACCGGCCTCATAAAACCCGATCAAATTACGTACCCACGGAAACGTGGCGATATCGGCGATGGTGTAACGCTCGCCCATGATCCAGTCACGGCCCTCGAGCCGGCCGTCGAGCACCTTGAGCAGGCGTTTGCTTTCGTCGACATAACGATCGCGCGGGCGCTTGTCCTCGTAATCCTTGCCGGCAAACTTGTTGAAGAAGCCGAGCTGACCGAACATCGGACCGATGCCGCCCATCTGGAACATCAGCCACTGAATGGTTTCGTAACGCAGCGCGCCTTCCTGCGCGAGCAACTGGCCGCTTTTGTCGGCCAGATAAATCAGGATCGCACCGGACTCGAACAACGGCAGCGGCTGGTCTCCGGGGCCGTGTGGGTCGAGGATCGCCGGGATCTTGTTGTTCGGGTTCAGCGACAGAAACTCGGCAGACAACTGATCCTGGGTATCGAAAGCAACCTTGTGTGGCTCATACGGCAGGCCGATTTCTTCGAGCATGATCGAGACTTTGACGCCGTTGGGCGTCGGCAGGGAATAGAGCTGAATCCAGTCAGGGTACTGCGCCGGCCACTTCTGGGTGATCGGGAACGCGGACAGATCGGTCATGGGAAGCATCCAGTCACAAATTAAAGTCCTGAGCATAATCCAGGATCACACGCTCTAGCGCGGGTTCTTTTTGCCAGCGTCGTTGCACCTACTTAAATCCGCAACATCCTGTCGTTAACCTGCCACCAGGCCGCTTAACGTTGCCGTTAGAGTGCTGCGCACTCGGGCGATCGAACCAATGGCCCTCAGGGGACTCTGAGCTATGCCTTTGTTGCAGAGGAAGCCGTTAACGACAGGGAAAACACCCGGTGCTGGGAGCCCGTGGTGTAAAGGTTTGTCAGCCTTAATTGAATCAGCTGAAGAACTTTCTATTTCATGACGAACCTTATGCGATTCGCCAAACGCTTCAAACACCGTGCGTATGTGGCCCTGCCTTCCCTGCTGGCCGTCAGTGCGCTGTTCCTGTCGCTTGAGTCCAGTGAAAGCCGCGCGCAACCGGCGGACGGCACCCAGACGCTGGTGTTCCTGCGCCACGCGGAAAAACCCGAGGGCGGTCTCGGCCAGCTCAACTGTCAGGGCCTGAACCGCGCCATCGACCTGTCGACGCTGCTGCCGGAAAAATTCGGCAAGGCCGATTACGTGTTCGCCGCCAACCCGACGCGCAATGTCGAGGAAGGTGAGCTGGACAACTCCTACAGCTACATCCGTCCGTTGATGACCATCAGCCCCGCCGCGATCAAGCTCGGCCTGCCGGTGAACATCGAATTCTCGGCCAACGACACCAGCGATCTGGCCCGCGAACTGCTGGAAGACAAGTATCACAACTCGACGATTTACACCGCGTGGTCCCACGGCTATCTGCCGGAGCTGATCAACAAGGTGGCGGGCAAAGCGCTCGGCGAAAAACAGAACATCACCGAGGACTGGGCGGGCAACGATTTTGACTCGCTGTATGTACTGACCCTGACCTGGCACAACGGCAAGGCCAGTCTGCAGAGCCACAGCTACAAGCAGGGGCTGGATCATGGCAAGGAAACCTGCCCGACCTGAGTTTTGTGGGGCCTGACCCGGCCTCTTCGCGAGCAGGCTCGCTCCCACATTGGATTTGCGTGAAATACAAATCCCCTGTGGGAGCGAGCCTGCTCGCGAAGAGGCCAGCCGCTACAGCCTCAATCTTTCTGGCTGGCCCGCTCACGCAGATACTCAAGCACCGCCCCACGCTCCCCGGCAAACTCGATCCGCCCGCCCTTCTTCTCGCGCTGAAACACATACATCGGGTCGTAATACTCACGCAGCAACCCTTCGATCCAGCCGCGATGCAAGTCCACCGCCCCGCTTCGCCCCTGCTCGATCAACGCCTCTTCCATCAACAACAGCATCCGCCTATGACGCTCGCCTCCGAGGCGCTTTTGCACATTGTTGAGGCTTTCCAGCAGGCGCTCCGAGAACAAGGTAAAACCCTCCTCCCCGTGCACGGCCACGAACTCCGCCGATAGATCCACCACATAATCCCGCAGAATCCGCTCGACGCGATCGTCAAAACTGTCTTCCAGCCAGACCATCGGGTACTGCTGCATGCCCTGATACAACGGCAGCGGTAAGGCGCAACTGCCCACCACCCGGCTCTCGTCCTCCAGCACAAACTGCGCGATACCCGCGTCGCGTTTCTTGAGGATGTCGATGGCCAGACGGTTTTCAAAATCGATGTTCGACGGCTGCCCGGTGGCGCGCTTGCCGAAGCTTGAGCCGCGATGGTTGGCGTGACCTTCAAGGTCCAGGCCATTTTGCAGTTGCACCAGCACTTCAGTCTTGCCAGTACCGGTCATGCCGCCGAGCAGGACGAAATCACATTGCGCGATGGCCTGCTCAAGGGTGTCGATAAGGAAGTTGCGCATCGCCTTGTAACCACCGCCGATACGCGGATAGTCGATCCCGGCTTCGTCACGCAGCCATTGCTGGGTGATCTGCGAGCGCAGGCCGCCACGAAAACAATACAGATAACCCTCAGGATGGGCGCGGGCAAAATCGGCCCAGGCCTGGATACGCTCGGATTTCAGCGCTCCCGAGACCAATTGATGACCCAACTCGATGGCGGCCTGCTGCCCGTGCTGTTTGTAGCAGGTGCCGATCTTCTGCCGTTCGACGTCGTTCATCAGCGGCAGGTTGATCACACCGGGGAACGCACCCTTGTGAAACTCGACCGGCGCGCGGGCATCCATCAGCGGCCGGTCGTTGAGAAAAATATCACGGTAGTCAGTGCAGTCGCGGAGCATCAAATCACCTCGACTGCGTTCGTCTGTCGCTCAACCAGTTCGCCGATTGGCGCCAGGTTCAGGCCCAGTTCGGCCGCAACGGCGAGGAATTCTTCGTTGCCTTCAGGCGTCACGGCGATTAGCAGACCACCGCTGGTTTGCGGATCGCAGAGCACGCGTTTATGCAGCTCCTGCACGCGGCCGACCTTGCTCGCATAGCTGTCGAAATTACGCAGCGTACCGCCGGGCACACAACCCTGATCGAGGTAATACTCGACGCTGTCCAGACGCGGTACGCGGTCATAAGCGATGCGTGCAGTGAGCTGGCTGCCATCGGCCATTTCCACCAGATGCCCGAGCAGACCAAAACCGGTGACGTCGGTCATCGCCGTAACGCCGGCGAGTTTGCCGAAGCGGCTGCCGGGTTTGTTCAGGGTGCACATCCAGTCGCGAGCCACGCCAACGTCGGCGGCGCGCAATTTGCCTTTTTTCTCGGCGGTGGTGAGGATGCCGATGCCCAGCGGTTTGGTCAGGTACAGCAGGCAACCGGCGGTCGCGGTGTCGTTGCGCTTCATGTGGCGCTTTTCCACCAGACCGGTGACGGCGAGGCCGAAGATCGGCTCCGGCGCATCGATCGAATGCCCACCCGCCAGCGCAATGCCCGCCGCGTCGCAAACGGCACGGCCGCCACGAATCACTTCACGCGCCACTTCCGGCGCCAGCACATTGACCGGCCAGCCGAGAATCGCGATGGCCATCAATGGATCACCGCCCATCGCATAGATATCGCTGATCGCGTTGGTCGCGGCGATGCGGCCGAAGTCGAACGGGTCGTCGACGATCGGCATGAAAAAGTCCGTGGTCGAGACCACACCGCGCTCAGCATCGATCTCGTACACCGCCGCGTCATCGCGCGAGGCATTGCCGACCCACAGTTTCGGATCAAGGTTCTGCGCGCCGCTACCGGCCAGAATCACTTCCAGCACCTGCGGGGAAATCTTGCAGCCGCAACCGGCGCCGTGGCTGTATTGGGTCAGACGAATCGGCTCGCTCATGGGGGAGTCTCAGGCTGTTGATGGGGGCGATTCTAGCAGAGCGCGGACGGCCGGACCGAAAGCCAACAGTTATCCGATCGTTCCCACGCTCCGCGTGGGAATGCAGCCCGGGACGCTCCGCGTCCCTTACGGAGCCGGAACGCGGAGCGTCCCTAGAGGCATTCCCACGCAGAGCGTGGGAACGAGCAGCTTGAGGCAAGGCAAAAAAAACCGCCCTTGCGGGCGGCTAAAAGTGCTTCGACCCTAAATCAGAAGCCCAGGCTGAAGCTGATGGTCATCGCATGGTCGTTGCTGTCGTTCGACAGTTGCCCCGAGTAGCCGACGCCGAGTTTGCCGGTCGGGCTGATCTGGAAGTCGACCCCCGCTTCAACAATCGCGCTGTCCTTGGCAATCGGCACACCCTGGGTGCTGAACGAGGCGCCGCCGTCGATGAAGGTCAGATCAGCATCAGGCTTGGTGTCGCCGAAGGCATGGCGCCAGCCGATGGCCGCGCGCGGGGTGAATTGCCCGCCGTTGGCCAAGGTGATGACTTTGCCGGCGCGCACACCGAGGGTCGAGAAGGTGATGTCTTGATCGGCATCCGCCTCCAGGCGCCCTACTCCGCCTTTCTCCTTGGCCTTGTCGGTGTCGTAGTTGACGTAGGCGAGCCCTGCGAACGGCTCAAGGGCAATGCCGCCGGCGTCAATCGTGTAACCGACTTCACCGAACACCTGGGCGCTGCGCGCATCGTAATTGGCTTTCAAGCGATCGTTGTAGCTGCCGACGCTGACGTTGCGTTTGGTCTCGATGTCGTGCCAGCTGTAAGCCGCGCCGAGGCGCACGGCCAGGGCATCGAACTGCGAGTTGAGGTACGCCGCCAGGTGGTAGCTTTCAACGGTGGCATCCGAGCGACGATCATGCGCGTCGAGGTCGCTGCGGGTGTAACCGGCGGCCATGCCCACGCGCCACTGGTCATCGAGTTGCTTGTCGGTGCCGAGCATGAAGCCGCTGAGGTTACGGTCGAGTTTCGCCGCGTTGCTGTCGCCATCCGACTCACCCCAGGCACCGAGTGCCCGCGCCCAGCCAACCATTTCGCCGTGGCAACCGTTGCTGCTCAGTTGGTTGCCACTTGGCGCCAAGGCACGGCGTGGATCATCCGCGGCGCTGCATGACGGTTGGCGCATGCGATCGTTGACAGCGTCACGCACATAGCGCGAATCCTCGAGGATGGCGCTGGCGGTGCTGGCGTGGATCTCACCGGACAGGCTGTCGTAGGCATTACGCGCACCGGCAACACTGAGGTTGACGATCTCGTTCTGCAACGCCGCGCCCGCCGGGCCGTTGTTCGACAGCGCGGTGGCGGTGCGGAACTGGTTGCCAGTGGCGGCGACATCGGCGAAGGAATTGCCGTTGCGGCTGACCACCAGGTTCACCGCATTAGCGTCATACACCAGTGCGCTGTTGAGGAACGCGTATTGCGGCAGGTCTGCGGCGCTGAAGGTGCCGTTCACGCCACCGCCCGCCGTGATCAGCGAGTACGTGGTGTTGCCGGTGAACGGTGCCAGCGAGTTCACTTGCAAGGCGCCGCCCAGCGTTGCGCTGCCGCCGATTGCCAGTGGCGTCGCGGTTGGCGAACTGACCGTCAGCGCCAGCACACCGTCGCTAGCGTTGGTCAGGTTACCGGCCACGCTCAGGGTGCCTGCTTCGGAGCCCGAGGCGACAACGCCATGGTTGACCACCGAACCGACACTGCCATTACCGCTCAGGCCGGCTCCGTTGGCCACGGTGACTTGCCCACCCAACGAAGCCCGCGCCGCACGGCTGCCGACTTGCAGCACGCCTTGATCGACCGCGACCGTGCCGCTGAACGGATTATCACCGGTCAACAGCAAGGTGCCGGTGCCGCGTTTGAGCATCGCGCCAAGTCCGCGCAGCGATCCGTTGAACTGACCATTGAAGTTCTGCAAGAAGAGCAGCGATGCGTTGTTAAGGATATTGCCCTGCAGGCTGGTGGTGTTACCGACCAGCGTACCGCCGCTGACCGTGGTGCCACCGCTGTAGGTGTTGGCGCCGCTCAATACCAGCGTGCCGGAATCAAGCTTCTCGATGCCGCCCGTGCCCACCAGCGGCGCGGAGATTTCCGCACTCGCGCCGGCGTTGACGCGCACCGGTGCAAGGCTGCCGTCCGTGCCGTTGACCGGGGTCAGCGTACCGCCAGCCCCCGGAACCAGGCTGTAGCCGCCGGAGAGGAATTGCAGGCCGGTGAAGTTCTGATTGCCCTGCACGGTAACCGTACCTGCCTGACCGCCGAACACCGCGAACTGACCATTTGCAGCCAGGGCCTGAGTACCGCTCGGATCGGTCCAGTTGGTGCCCGGCCCCCACACGCCGCTGCCACCACCGATGCTGCCGTCCGGATTGGTGGTGCCACCGTTCCAGAACTGCACCTCACCCGGCGTGCCTTGCACCAGCAGGTTGATCTGATTGGCAATCGCGGTTTGCAGGGTCAGATTGGCCGCCGAAACCGGCAGGCTGCCGTATACCAGACCGTTGTCGGTCAGGCTGCCGCCGTAGCTGAACAGTTGATAGACGCCGGTGCCGAAACCGCCGGCATTGCTGATGTTCAGCGTACCGTCGAGGGTCAGGTTGCCGGCGACATTGACCACCGTGGTCGAACTGGCCGCCGAGCCGAGACTGAAATCCAGATTGGTTCCCGAGGACAGTGCCAGCGAACCGACTGACAATGGCGTAGCCGTAGCGCCACCCAGCAGCGTCGCGCCGCTGGCCAGTTGCACGGCACCCCCAAACTGGCCACCGCCGCCGATGCCCGCACCGCTGGCAACGTCGACATTGGCGCTGTTGAGCACGCCGTTGACGATCAGGTTGCCCGCCTGCACCGAGGTGTTGCCGGTGAAGGTATTGTTGCCGGCCAGCAGCAGATCACCCGTGCCGGTTTTGTTCAGCGTACCGGCGCCAGTGAGATTGCCGGTGTAGCTGCCATCGGCGTTTTGCTCGAAGGTCAGGGTCGCGTTGTTGACGATCGCGCCTTGCAGGCTGCTGGTGTCACCGCGCGTCGTGCCGCCGTTCAGCGTGGTGCCACCGCTGTAGGTATTGGCACCACTGAGGACGAGATCACCGCTACCATTTTTCAGCAGACTGCCGGTTCCAGTCACAGCACCGATCAGCGTGGTGTTCTGGTTGCCGGCGAGGGTCAGTTGCGCGCCAAGGTTGATGGCGTTGGCCAGTTGCAGCGCCGAGGTGCTGTCGAGCGTGCCGTTGCCGGTCACGTTGAGCGCAGCGCTGCTGAGGGCACTGTTGTTGCCGAGGATCAGCGTACCGCCGGCGAGTTGAGTACCACCGGTGTAAGTGTTGCTGCCGTTTAGGGTCAGGCTCGAAGCGCCGGCCTTGATCAGGCTACCGCTGCCGCTGACCACGCCGCCGAGGGTCAAGGCATTAGAGCCAGCGACATTCAAGCCACCGTTGAGCACAACATCGTTGCCCAGACTGACGGCCGCGTTGCTGTCCAGCGCTGTGCCGTCAGCAGCAGTCAACAGGCCAGTGCCGAGCGCCGCGTCGTTACCGACCACGATCTTGCCGCCGTTCAGCGCCGTGCCACCGGTGTAGCCGTTGGCCGCGTTGAGCACCAGCGTACCGCTGTCGTATTTGCCCAGCGTGCCGCTGCCGTTGAGCGCGACACCGATGGTTGCCGTGGCATTCGGGTCAACCCGCACCGTGGCATTGCCCAGCGAACCATTGACCAGATTCAGCGAGCCCGCCGTGCCGCTCACCAGGCTGTAGCCGTCGGTGACGAACTGCAGACCGGTGATGGTTTGCGCGCCGTTGACGGTCACTGTGCCGGCCGCGCCCTGGAACACTGCGAAACTGTTGGCCCAGGCCTGATTGGTGGTGCCGTTGACGTCGGTCCAGTTGGTGGTGCCGGTGCCCCAGGTGCCGCTGCCGCCTTCGACCGAACCGTTGGCCACCAGTTGGTTGCCGTCCCAGAACTGCACGGTGACGCCCGGTGCGCTGACCAGCAGGTTGATCTGATTGGCCAGCGCGGTTTGCAGGGTCAGATCGCCCGGGCTGACGCTGCCCGGCAGTGTGCCGAAGAGCATGCCGTTGTCGGTCAGGCCGCCGGTGTAGTCGATCAGGCGATAGACGCCGCTGCCAAAACCACCGATGTCGCTGACATTGAGGGTGCCGTCGAGGGTCAGGTTGCCGCCGACATTGACCAGCGCATTGCCGCCACCGGACACCGGTGTGCCGAGGCCGACGTCGAAGTTTGAGTTGCCGTTGAACAGCAGCGAACTGACGCTCAGCGTACTGCCGGTGACGCCCGCCAGATGACCGCCATCGGCCACCGTCACGGCACCGCTCAAGGTGCCGCTGCCACCGAGAGTGCCGCCGCTGTTGACCAGCACATTGCCGCTGCCCAGTGAGCCGTTGACCTGCAAGGTGCCGGCGTTGACGTTGGTGTCGCCAGTGAGGTCGCTGATGCCGCTGAGGGTCAGGGTGCCGCTGCCGAGTTTGCTCAGGCTGCCGTCACCGCTGAGGATGCCGGCGAAGGTGCTGCTGACGTTATTGCCGCCGAGGCTCAACGTATTGCCCGTGCCGATCAGCGCCGTGCCGCTGCCGGTGAGGCTGGCGAGGCTGCCCGAAGCACCGAGATTGAGCGCCGCGCCGCCCGCGAGATTGACCGTGGCGTTGTTGCCCAGCGCCGCGCCACTCAGCGTGGTCAGGCTGCCGGACGCCACATCGAAGGTGCCGCTGAAGGTATTGCTGCCGCTCAGGGTCACGTCGGCCAGACCGTTCTTGGTCAACGTGCCGGCGCCGGCAATGATGCCGCCGAGGGTCAGGTTGTTGTTACCGGCCAGGGCCAGATTGGCATTGACGTTGAGGTTGTTGGCCAGCACCAGCGGCGCGGTGTTGTCGAGGGTCGAAGCGCCGGCCACGGTCAGTGCGCTGCTGCCCAGAGACGCGCCCGTACCAAGGGTCAGCGTGCCGGCATTCAGCGTGGTACCGCCGGTGAAGGTGTTGATGCCGTTGAGTGTCAGGTTCGACGCGCCGTCCTTGATCAATCCACCCGCGCCGCTGACCACACCTGCGAGGGTCAGGTTGTTGCTGCCGGTGTTGCTCAGATTGGCGTTGAGCACGACGTTGTTGCCCAGGCTCAGCGCACTGTTGCTGTCCAGCGCCGAGGCGCCGGCTACGGTGAGATTGCCCAGACCCAGTGCCGAGTTGCTGCCAGCGGTCAGGGTGCCGGCGTTCAGGGTGATGCCGCCGAGGAAGTTGTTGTTGCCGCTGAGGGTCAGGTTGGCGGCGCCGTTTTTGCTCAGACTGCCAGCGCCGTTGACCGTACCGGCCAGGGTCAGATCCGCCGTGCCGCCGATGCCGAGATTGCCGGCCAGGTTGACCGCGTTGTTAACCGACACCGCCGTGCTCGCATCCAGCGTGGTGCCGCCCGCCGCGTTCAACGTTCCGGAGCCGAGTGCCGAGTTCGACGCCAGAATCAGTCCGCCGGCGTTCAAGGCTACCGGGCCAAGGAAGGCGTTGTTGCCGCCGAGGGTCAGGTTCGCCGTGCCGGTTTTGATCAGGCCACCAGTGCCGCCAATCACGCCGTTGAGGGTCAGTGCATTGCTGCCAACCACAGTCAGATTGCCGTTGAGTGTCGCCGCGTTGGCCAGTGTCACCGCCGCGTTGCTGTCCAGTTGCGTACCGGCATTCGCCGTCAACGTGCCAGTGCCGAGCGCGGTGTTACTGCCGACGATAATCTTACCGCCGTCCAGTTGCGTGCCGCCGGTATAGGTGTTGGCACCACCGAGCATCAGGGTGCCGGCGTCGAGTTTATTGAGGATGCCGCTGCCATCGATATTGGCATTGATGGTCGCCGTCACGCCCGGATCGACGCGCAACGAAGTGGTGCCGCCGGTGCCATTGACCGCTGTGAGTTGTCCCGCTGCACCGTTGACCACGTTGTAGCCGTCGGTGAGGAACTGCATGCCAGTGAACGCCTGCGTGCCGTTCACCGTCACCGTGCCGGCGGTGCCCTGGAACACCGCGAAATCGCCGGCCCACGGCTGATTGACCAAACCGTTGGCATCGGTCCAGTTGGTGCCGACCGCATTCCACGTGCCGCTGCCGCCATCGACCACACCGTTGGCGATGGTCTGGCTGCCGTCCCAGTAACGGATGTTGCTGTTCGGCGCGGAGACTTGAATGTTGATCTGATTGGCGACGCCGGTTTGCACCAGCAGATCGCCGAGGCCGTAGCCGACCGGCACGCTGGCCACGTCCAGACCGAGGTTGGTCAGGGCACCGGTGTAGTTGAACAGGCGATACACACCAACGCCAAAACCGCCGGCATCGGTGACGTTGAGATTGCCGTCGAGGGTGAGGTTGCCACCGACATTCATCAGCGAAGTGGTCGACGGCGTGCCCAACGCCACATCGACATTGCTGCCGGCAGCGAGGGTCAGCGCACCGGCGGACAGTTGGTTGCCCGACGACAACGCCAGATGCCCGCCGCTGTTGACGTTGACGCTACCAAGCGCCGAACCGGTGCCGGTGAGGGTACCGCCGGTGTTGACGTTGACCTGTGCGCTGCCCAGCGAACCGCTGAGATCGACAATGCCGCCATCGATCGCGGTGTTGCCGGTGATGCCGTTGATCCCGGTGAGGTTCAAGGTGCCGGTGCCGACTTTGACCAGGCCGCCGCTGCCGCTGAGATCGCCGTCAAAGGTGCTGGTGACGTTGCCGCCGCCGACGGTCAGGGTGTTGCTGCCGGTCAGTTGCACACTGCCGCTGCCGGTCAGCGCGCCGAGGCTGGCGTCGCTGCCCAGATTCAGCCCGGCGCCGGCGCTGATGTTGACCCCGGAAGTGCTGCCCAGCGCATTGGTGTTGAGCGTGGTGACGCTACCGGACACGATATTCAGCGCACCGGTAAAGGTGTTGCTGCCAGCGAGGGTCAGGTCCGACAAACCGTTTTTGGTCAGGCTGCCGGCACCGTCAATGATGCCGTTCAAGCTCAAATCGTTGTTGCCGGCGATAGTCAGTCCGGCATTCAGCGTAATCGCGTTGCCGATGCCGAACGAAGCGCTGTTATCCAGCGTTGCCGCGCCGCCGACGACCAATGCACCGCTGCCCAGACCGTTGGCATTGCCCAATGTCAGCGTACCGGCGTTGAGCGTGGTGCCGCCGCTGAAGGTGTTGTTGCCATTGAGGGTGAGATTGGCCGCGCCGTCCTTGATCAACTGGCCAGTGCCGCTGGTGACGCCGCCGAGGGTGAGGTTCTGCGTGCCGCCAACGCTCAGTGCGGCATTCAGGGCGACGGCGTTGTTGAGGCTGACCAGCGGCGAATTACTGTCGAGTGTCGCCGCGCCGGCAACGGTCAATGCACCGGAACCGAGCGCCAAACTGTTGCCGACGGTCAGGGTGCCGGCGTTCAGCGTGGTGCCGCCGAGGTAGTTGTTGGCGGCGTTGAGAATCAGATTGGCCGCGCCGTCTTTCACCAGGCCGCCAGCACCGCTGACCAGACCGGTCAGGGTCATATTGGCGGTGCCGCCGATGTTCAAGGCACCGGCGAGTCCCACGGCATTATTCAGGCTGACCGCCGTGTTGGCGTCCAGCGTGGTGTTGGCGGCCGCGTTCAACGTGCCGGAGCCCAGCGCGGTGTTGCTGCCGACGGTCAGTTTGCCGGTGTTCAACGCCGTGTTGCCAAAATAAGTGTTGGCGCCGTTGAGGGTCAGGTCGGCAGCGCCGTTCTTGGTCAGTCCACCGATACCGGCGAGTACGCCGCCCAAGGTCAGCGCATTGCTGCCGCCCAAGGTCAGGGTGCCGCCGAGGTTGACGTTATTGGCCAGCGTTGCCGCAGTGCTGGCATCCAGGGTGGTGCCGTTCGAGGCGTTCAGTGTGCCGGTGCCGAGGGCCGTGCTGGAGCCGACCACCAGCGAACCGGCATTCAGCGCCGTGGTGCCGGTGTAGGTGTTATTGCCGTTGAGGGTCAGGCTCGATGCGCCGGTCTTGATCAAACCATTGCTGCCACTGATCACGCCGCCAAGGGTCAATGCGTTGGCGCCGCCGGCGGTGAGGTTGGCGTTGAGAATCACATTGTTGTTCAGGGTCACGGCGGAGCTGCTGTTGAGTGTGCCCGCACCTTCCACCGACAACCCGCCGGTGCCCAGTGCTGCGCCGTTGCCGACCGTCAGGCTGCCGGCATTCAGCGTGGTGCCGCCGCTGTAGGTGTTGACGCCGCTGAGCGTGAGATTGGCGGCGCCGTTTTTGACCAGTTGGCTGGCGCCGCTGATTACCCCGCCGAGGGTCAGCGCGTTGCTGCCGCCAATGCCCAGGCTGTTGTTGAGAATGACCGCGTTGTTGAGTGTCACAGCGGCATTGCTGTCCAGAGTGGCCACGCCGCCGACGGTGATGTTGCCGCTGCCGAGCGCCGCGTTGGCGCCCGCGGTGATCGTGCCCGCGTTCAACGCGACCGCACCGAGGAAGGTGTTGGTGCCGTTGAGAATCAGGTTGGCCGCGCCGTTTTTGGTCAGCCCGCCGCTGCCGCTGACAATCCCGCCCAAGGTCAGGTTGGCGCTGCCGCCGACGTTGAGGTTGCCACCCAGGGAGACCGCGTTAGCCAACGCCACTGCCGTGCTGGCGTCGAGGGTAGTGCCCGCCGCCGTGGTCAACGCGCCAGTGCCCAGCGCGGTGTTGGAACCGACAATCAGCGTGCCGGCATTCAGCGCGGTGCCGCCAGAAAAGGTGTTGTTACCACTGAGACTCAGGTTCGCCGTGCCGTTCTTGATCAGGTTGCCGGCGCCGCTGACGACGCCACTCAGGCCCAATGCCTGCGTGCCGCCAAGGGTCAGATCGCCTGCCAACGCGACGGCGTTGGCCAGGGTCACCGCCGTGGTCGCATCCAGTGTGGTGCCCGCCGCCGCATTCAGCGCGCCAGTACCCAGCGCGGTGTTGCTGCCGACCAACAGGCTGCCGGCATTGAGCAGCGTGTTGCCACTGTTGCTGTTGTTGCCGGTCAACGTCAGGCTGGCACTGCCGGATTTGGTGATGGCGCCGGTGCCGGACAACACGCCACCGAGGGTCAGCGCATTGCTGCCGAGCACGTTGAGCGCGCCGGTCATCGCGATGTTGTTGGCCAGGGTGACGTTGGCGGTGCTGTCGAGACTGGTACCGGTGGCCGTGTTCAGCGCGCCGCTACCCAGCGAGTTGTTGTTGGTCACCAGCAGGCTGCCGGCGCTGAGGGTGGTGGTGCCGGTGAAACCGGTATTGGCACCGCTGACGGTCAGGCTGCCGCTGCCGGTTTTGGTCAGGCCGCTGCTGCCGCTGATCAAGCCGCCGAGGGTCAGCGCACCAGTACCGCCGGCCGTCAAGGTGCCGCCGAGGCTGATGGCGTTGGCCAGGCTGATCGTGCCCGGCGCGCTCAGGGTCGTCGCGCCGGTGACGTTGAGCGCGCCGGTACTGAACGCCTGATTGTTACCCAACTGCACGGTGCCGCCATTGAGCGTGGTGTTGCCCAGATAGGTGTTGGCGGCGCTGAGGTTTAGCTGGCCGGTACCGGCCTTGGTGAAACCGCCGCTGCCGGAAATCACCCCGCTCAGGGTGGTCGCATTGCTGCCTTGCACGGTGACGCCGCCGGCACCGAGGGAGATCAGATTGCTGATGTTCAACCCGGCATTGCTGGCCTGCAGAGTCCCGCCGTTGGAGGTGATTACGCCGCTGCCGAAGGTGGCGTTGTTGTTGAAATTCGCGATACCGCCGTTGAGCGTGGTCGCGCCACTGACCAGTGGCCCCTGCAAGGTCCAGGTGCCGCTGTTGAGGGTCAGGTTGTTGAAGTTGATGTAGGTGGCGCTCGATGCCGTGCCAGTCCCGGTGATACCGCCGCCGACGCCAGCCGGGTTTTGCAGGATCAGGCTGTTGGTGCCGCCCGCCCCGCCATCCACCGTACCGGTCGGGGCGAAGGTCAGGTTGATGCCGATCAATCCGCCTAGGCCGACGCTGATCTGTACACCGTCACCGACGTTGACGCTGGAGCCGGTCACCGCAGTGAAGGTGTTGGTGCTCGCCGCGCCCATCGACACACCGCCGGTAATCGCACCGGCGTTGGTGAAGGTGTTGCCCGCCGCCGAGGTTTCGAAGGCGATCCGGCCGTTGATCACACCGGTGCTACTGTTGGTCATGTTGACCTGCGAACCACCGTAGACGCCGACTACCGGAGTGTCGGCCAAGGTGATGCCGCCGATCGAGAGTCCTGTCGAGGTGATGGTGCCGTTGTTGGTGATGCTGGTGGTGCCGGTTGCCGCGTTGTTAACCGAAAGGGCCAGGCCGTCGATGCTGGTCAGGTTGAGCCCGAGCAGCATGCCCGTACCACGGATGATCCCGCTGGCGTTATTGAGCACACTGACCGTGCTCGTTGCACCGGTGCCGATGAACGCGCCGCCGCTCAACACCGAGACCAGGCCAAGCAACGCCGGGTCAATCGTGCCGGAGTTGTTCAGGGAGATGTTCACCCCGGTCAGGTCCATCACATGGCCGCCGAGGGTCGCATTCATCTGCGCCCCACTGTTGACGTTGACCGTCAGGCCACTGGTGGCACTGGAGAAATTGTTGAGAAACAGCGGCAGGCTCGGCACGCCGGTACAGGTCACCGTTGAACCCGCCGTGGAGCACGTGGCCAGCGCAGGTGCGCTGACGCCGCCAAACAACAGCCCGGCGACGCTCAGGTGCACAGCAAGGGATAGAGGGGAAAAACGCGAAACGAGGGCGACACCAAACCTTGCTTCCACGGGCTACTCCTTGTCGTGGCCAATTTCTTCCTTGAGGGCGCGCAGAGCCGTGCTTATTCCACACGCGAATCAAGACTGCGACGGTCATCACAAAACCGTTGATTGGGGACAAAGCTAGTAGACGCCCGGCAATGGGGCACGGATTAAATGGTGTTAATACTTTAATACTAGAGGGGTCTGGAATCAGCGTTTCAGCCCGTATCCATGGGTCTTCGGCCTGTCGCAGAACCTGTAGGAGTGAGCCTGCTCGCGATGGCGGTGTGTCAGTCAGCCCACGTTTTATTGATAAACCGCTATCGCGAGCAGGCGAAGGCCTACAGGGGTTTCGCGGTGAGCAGGCATACCTGATCAATCCGTCAGTTAAATTTGCGAATTCATCGATATTTCATGACATTGAGAAAACTGGTACGCCTTGTGCAAACGTTTGCGTAACGTCAATACCAACGTTTTCGTAACAAAACCGTACAAGCCCACGGAACACGGGCCTTGATCTGCAAAAAAGGACTTTGAATGCCCATCCCATGCCCTTTTCGCGCACCGTTTGCGCGCACGCTCGCTGTTTCCCTGCTACTGACCGGCGTTACCGGACTTCTCAGCCACAGCGTTCTGGCGCAACCGGCGCCAGTCGAAGAATCCGCCCAGGGCGAAGCCCTCAGCCCGGAGGCCAGTCCGCCGAAAAAAGGCGCCTACCTGTCGGACTGGTACAACCAGGACTTGATGTTGATTGGCAGCAAGGACATCAGCTTCGGCCCGCAACCGGCCGACGACATCTATCTGGAATACGAGTACTTCGGCCGTAAAGGCCCGTTCGAACTGTACGGCTACGTCGACATCCCGAAGATCTTCAATATCGGCAACAGCCACGACAAAGGCGTGTGGGATCACGGCTCGCCGGTGTTCATGGAGCACGAACCACGCATCTCCATCGACTACCTTGCCGGCCGCAGCCTGGCCATCGGCCCGTTCAAGGAATGGTATGTAGCCTTTGACTGGATCTACGACCATGGCAGCCGCAAAGAGAATCGCGCCAACACCCTCTACAGTGGTTTCGGCACCGACATCGACACCCATTCGCGGGTCAATCTGTCGGCCAACCTCTACGGTCGCTATCAGTGGGAAAACTATGGCGCCAGCAACGAATATTCCTGGGACGGCTATCGCGCGCAACTGAAGTACATCGTGCCGATCGACAAATTCAGCAACGGCGCCTCGCTGACCTACATCGGTTTCACCAACTTCGATTTCGGCTCGGACATCCACAAGGACAACCCGGCGCGCACGGCCAACGCAACAGTGGCGACCAACGTCTTGCTCTACTCGTTCACCCACTTGCGCTTCACCCTGGTCGGCCGTTATTTCCACAACGGCGGCAACTGGGAGGACGGCAGCGAGCTGAATTTTGGCGACGGCAATTTCCGTGCGCGTTCCAACGGCTGGGGTTACTACGCCGGCGTCGGTTATCAGTTCTGAATCAAGGAGTTTTCCATGCAAGCAATGATGCGTTTGACCCTGGCCGGCGCGGCCCTGCTCTCTTCCACCGCGTGGGCCGCCGAGGCGCCGATTCAACCGAAAGTCATGCTGATCACCATGTTCGCCCCCGAGGCGCAACACTGGATCGATCGCCTGGAGCTGAAGCAGGAAATCCGCGTGCCGGGCCTGTCCGCCGAGTACCCGAACATCCGCTGCAACGCGCAGCAGGTGTGCCTGCTGACCACCGGTATGGGCCAGACCAACGCCGCCGCTTCGACATTGGCGTTGGCGCTGTCGCCGAAATTCGACCTGCGCAAAAGCTACTTCCTGATCGCCGGCATTGCCGGGATCAGCCCGAAACACGGGACCATCGGCACCGCTGCATGGGCGCACTATCTGGTGGAGTTCGGCACGCAATGGGAGATCGATTCGCGCGATGCGCCGTCGAGCTGGCCGACCGGGTATCTGGGCATCAACACCAAAGGCCCGAACGAAAAACCGCCGCTGGACTACAAGACCGAAGTCTTTGAACTCAACCCGAAATTGCAGGCCAAGGCCTTCGCCCTGAGCCACAAGGTCGAGCTCAGCGAGAGCAAGGAATCGGCAGCATGGCGCCTTAAATATCCGTCAGCCCCGGCCAATCAACCACCGGTGGTGACGCGCTGCGACACACTGGCCGGCAACACCTGGTTTTCCGGCACGCGCCTGAGCGAACGGGCTGAGGTCTGGACCAAGTTGCTCACCGACAACAAGGGCGAATACTGCACGACGCAGCAGGAAGACAACTCGACCTATGAGGCCTTGCTGCGTGCCAGTCGCGAAGGTCTGGTCGACGTGCAACGCCTCGCCGTGGTGCGTGCAGGCTCCGACTTTGACCGTCCTGAGCCGGGCGGCAGTGAAGTGGATAACCTGCTCAAGTACGCCGATCAGGGCGGCTTTGTGCCGGCGCTGGAGAATCTTTATCGCGCGGGTAATCCTCTGGTGCAGGACATCCTGAAAAACTGGTCGGCATGGGAAAACGGCGTCCCGCAATCCTGAGCTACACACAGTAAAAATGTGGGAGCGAGCCTGCTCGCGAAGAGTTTGTGTCAGTCGATCAAGATGTTGGCTGACAGACCGCTTTCGCGAGCAGGCTCGCTCCCACAGGTTTTTTTGGGGTATGTCAGGGAATTAGGATGACCTTGTCACCGCGGCCCTGATTCACATCCGTATAACGCTGTAGTCCCTCGGCCAACGGCGCCTCGACCAACCCTTGCGGCAACGGCAACAACCCTTCATCAAAGAACCGCCCGAACTGCTCGAGCATCGCCGCACACGCTTCTACGCCATACAACAACGAATTGATCCCGACCACCGAACCGCCCTTGCGATACAGCGCCAGTGCCGGCAGTTGCACATGCCCGTCCACCGGCGCGGCGATGATTGCGATCCGGCCGAAGGTAGCCAATGCCGCCACCGACGCCGGCAACCAGAAACCGGTGGTGTCGAAGATCACATCGGCGCCGCCGCGATATACCGCGTTGACCTGCGCGCCGAGGTCTTCGGGCTTATCCAGCTGGATCGTCTGATAACCCTGAGCCTGCAAATCCGCCACCTGCTCCGGGCGCCGCGCCGCCGCCAGCAACTGCGCGCCACGCACTTTCGCCAGCGCCAAAGCAGCGGTGGCCACCGCCCCGCCGCCGATCACCAGCAAACGCGTTTTGGCCGCTACCAGACTGCGTTCCAGCGCATCCCACGCTGTGGTGTAAGGCACGCCGAGGCTGGCCGCCTGGGTGAAACTCAGGTGCGAGGGTTTGTGTGCGACGCCATTGGCCGGCAGTTTGACGAACTCGGCGTGCGAGCCATCGGCGAAAAAGCCGAGCTCACGGCCAGTGCCCCAGACTGCCTGACCGATCAACGCTTGCGGGCCTTCGACGACGACACCGGCGAAATCGCGACCGGGAATCCGTGGCAGCGTGGTGTAGGGGAAGCGGCCGAGGACGTTTTTCACATCGCTGGGATTCAGCCCGGCAGCCTTGATCTGCACCAGCACTTCGTCAGCGCCGGGTACCGGGGTCGGCACCTCGACGTAACGCAGGGTAGACAGGTCGCCGGTTTTATCGAATTGCAGTGCTTTCATGAGGACATCCACCGAAGGAAAAGAGGAAATTCAGGACAACCAACCGGCGACCAATTGCCGGCCCATCGGCCACAACTGTTCACCGGCCAACATGCCGAGCAAACCGACCAGCGCGATGGCCGGTGGCGCCGGAGAACGGAAGTCCAGCGCGCCGTAGAGCAGGCCGACGCCGAGACCGATGGCCAGCGAAATCAGGTAGTTCATGGGGGTAACTCCGCCGTTTGAAGGGAATGGACAGAGTTTAGGGAACCGGCCGGGATGGCATCGGCCAAGGACTTCTGAATTTCGGACAAACCTCTGCAGCCAACACAAACCCTTGTAGGAGTGAGCCTGCTCGCGATAGCAGTCTGTCAGTCACAGATGCATCAACAGACACACCGCTATCGCGAGCAGGCGAAGGCCTACAGGTCTTAGGCCAGTCTGATCATCCGCTGTGAGTCATGAATTGTGAGGGGGCGACCCCCAATTCGCGGCGAAACATGTCGCTGAAACTACTGGGTGAATAGCCGAGCTCCCGGGCAATCACACTCACCGCCACGCCCTGAATCAGTTCCGCCACCGCCGTCGCCAGTTGCACCTGCCGCCGCCACTCGGCGAAGCCCATGCCGAGGCTGTCCTTGAACAACCGCGCCAACGTGCGCACGCTGGCTCCGGCATTTTGCGCATGCTGTTCGAAAGCAATCTCCAGCGACGGCGCCGCCATCACCGCCTGACACAGATTCATCAAGCGCCGGTCGGAGTCGTCCGGCATCGGGATCTTCAGCTGCGAACGCCTTGCGCGTTTCAGCTCCAGCAAGGCCAACCCGACCAGTGCCTCGTAATACGCCGGATCACCACTGTCGCCCTGCTCCACCAGCCCGACAATCAACTCGCGCAACAAACCGCCGACCTCGATCACCTGCACCGTCTGATCCAGTGTCGCCGACAACGCCGGGCGCAGGTAGATATTGCGCATCTGCAGATCCGACACCACCCGAATCCCGTGCGGCACGCCCGGCGGCAACCACACCGCCCGCTGCGGCGGCACCACCAGTGCTTCGTGCGGCGTCTCGACCCACATCACCCCGCTCATCGCATACAGCAACTGCCCCCAGACATGCTCATGCGGCTCGATAAACAAGCCGCGCGGATAGGTCCGCGCCACACGTTGCACGGGCACATCGGTATCACTGAGATCGGGCGGTGCTGCAAGGGCCATGGCGAGCATTCATTGGGGTTGGCGAAAGCCCCATGGTAACCAGTGCGCCACGGCGTCGCCAACGATAGAGACCGTCGGACAATCCGAGTGAATTTTCCCGGTGCGCCGCGATCCCTCTATTACCACAGGGAGGAATACGGGCTTTATGAACAACGCAAAACTCTATGTCATCGACTACACCCTTCACGGCACGCCCAAGTCGTTCATTATCCGCTCGGACAAGATGGACAACGCCGAGGCGTGGCACTGGGCAAGCTGCGACGCCGGGGTCGGCCGCATCCCGCGTTTTGGCCGTGAGAAGGTGCAGAAGACCAGCAAACCGATGGCGGAAAAATTCGGCGTGGAAAACGTCGTGTGGCGACCGACCAGCTAAGCTCTGCCTGGCGATCGGCATCATTCGGGGGAATGCACCATGAGCAACATCAGCAGCCCGGCGCATCTGGACTACGGCCTCGATACGCTGTTCGGGCGGATCACCAAAAGCGTGGACTGCCGCGTTGGGCTGGAGGCGGTCGAAGATGATCCGTTTTGCTTTGCCCTGCGAGTGCCGGCACCGCTGCCGGAAGATCTCGACCAGGCGAAAACCGTGGTGGTCAGGGTTGAGGGCCGACGGCTGCAGGGCACGGTGCGGCATACCGAGCGGCTGGAGGATGAAAGCCTGAAACTGGAAGTGGAGCCTGATTAGGCTCCACTTTTTTTATGCGTCGCTCTTCATCCGTGGGCGCATTTACAGCCCTTGGTTGAACACTCTTCGCCACTTTTGTGGTGGTGGGCGCAGGCCTCGCAGCAATAGTGTTTGCCGTGGACGGCGTAGGCATGATCGCCTTCTTTGATGGTGCACTTGCAGTTGGGACAATCGCATTTTCTATCGGGCATGGGACAGACTCCTTGGGTGGGGGTTGTCTGGGGCTTGAGGGGCGAGCCGTGATAATCAGTGTAGAAGCTGTCGGAGATTTGGGGGGTTGGGGGATTTGGGGGTTTGGGGGCATATCCGTTGCTGCGGTAACGGCTGCTTAGGGTTCCGCCCTTACGGCGGGTCACTTTTTCCAGACGCCGAAAAAGTAACCAAAAAGGCTTGCCCCGGCGTACGGCACTTCGCTGAGGCTCAGTGTTCCCTCGCTACGGTGTCCATCCGGGGGCATCGCCTACGGTTTGCTTCGCTGCACCTCCTCTCGATGTGTGCAGCTTCGCCGCACGGCGCTGCGCGCCTAACCCCCGGATGAACACCTACGCTCGGCCTGCCGAAGGGGCAAAAGATCAAAAGCCGAAGCAAGATCAAGAGCCATATCAAGAGCCCCTCACCCTAGCCCTCTCCCGGAGGGAGAGGGGACTGACCGCGTGGACTGGAAGAGAAACGCCGACTTGGGATACCGAGGCAAACTCAGATTCTGAAAGGCCCACCATCGGCTCCCTCTCCAGATCAAGAGCCCCTCACCCTAGCCCTCTCCCGGAGGGAGAGGGGACTGATCGAGGTGTTTGGTAGAGGTACGCCGACGTGCAATACCGCGTTGAACTCAGGCTTTGAAAACCACACATATCGGCCCCCTCTCCCTCCGGGAGAGGGCTGGGGTGAGGGGAAAATCCACCACAAATCCAAAGCCGACCAAGCTGTGCTCCTCACCACTCAACAGGATGAGCGTTAGCTCGGCTGCGGCTTTTGATCTGTAGGGCGACGTCGGAAGGCTGAGTGGAGGGATTGATCCGGGCGTGGGAGCGTAGCGACCGTTTGGCGCAGCCAAACACAGCGAGAGGAGGTGCAGCGAAGCAAACCGTAGGCGCTGCGCCCGGATCGATCCCGCAGCGAAGGAACCCCGAGCCCCAGCGAGCGGGCCGCACGTAGGAGCAAGCCTTTTTGGTTACTTTTTCGGCGTCTGGAAAAAGTGACCCGCCGTAAGGGCGGAACCCTAATCAGAAACACCCGAAGCAACGGATATGCCCCCAATCCAAATCACTCAGCAGCACGCGAACTCCTATACATAAACACCAAAGCCCCCCCCAAACACACCATCGCCAAAATCCGCGAACCAGACAGCTCAATCGCCGGATTCCCCAACCAGCCAAAATTATCAATCAACATCCCCATCCCCAACTGCCCGACAATCACCGCCACCGTCGCCACAGCCGTCCCAACCACCGGCACCGCCCCGACCATCACCATCATGTACACCACGCCAAACAACGCCCCGGTCAACTGCCACTTCGGCACATCCAACAGGCTCACCGCATGGGCCGGCTCAAAAAACAAAATCAACAACCCCGTCGTCACGGCGCCCACAACAAACGTCAACAAACTACTGCGCAACACCCCGACCGACTCGCCCAGACGCCCATTGATCGCCGCCTGCACACTCAACACCGCACCGGCCAACACCACCACCGCCAACAAAATAATCAGACTCATCACTCACCCCCGCGCAATCAAAACCAAAGCCACCACAATCAACCCCAACGCCAGCCAGCGCTCAGCGTTGACCTTCTTGCGCGTCGCGCCGAACCAGCCGAAATGGTCAATCAACACACTCTTGCCCACCTGACCCGACAGAATCGCGATCATGGTCATGGCAATACCGATATGCGGCGTCGCCAACGTCAGCACCACCACATACATCGGCCCGAGAAAACCACCGATCAACTGCCAACGCGGCAGATCAGTCAGGGCCGGGCCTTTTTGCGGGCCAGCGAACAACAGCAGCAAAAACAGAATCGCCGAGCCGACCCCGAAGATGCTCAAGGTCGCCCACAGATGTCCGACCTGCACGCCCAACGGCCCGAGCAACCCCGCCTCCACCGACAAGCCCATGCCCGCGAGAATCACCAGCGGCAGCAACAACAAGCGCAATCCGGATTTCGTCGCCGGCGCGCTAACGCTCACCTCATCCAACGTCTGCATAAACAACCTTCCACTCAAGTAAACGATGGCGCGGATTATCGGCTGGTCAAGCTGTGCGATAAATGGGAGCATCCGGACAACACTTTTGCGCAACTCGCACAGCAGGACAAAACGATGCACGGGCTCAACGAACTCGGATTCAAGGCACTCAGGCTGTTTGTCGCCGTGCTCGATCACGGTAGTTTTTCCGAAGTCGCCCGCCGCGAAGGCGTGGCGCCCTCCTCGATCTCCCGGCAGATCCAGTTGATGGAGCACGCGTTGAACCAGCAATTGCTCTACCGCCACACCCGCGCCGTCACGCCGACCGAAGCCGGGCGCATGCTCGGTCATCATGCGCGGCTGGTACTGGTGCAACTGGAAGAAGCCGAACAAGCGTTGCAAGAACAGCAAAGCGAACCCACCGGCCTGGTGCGCATCAACGCCCCGGTAGTATTCGGCCAGCGCCATCTGACGCCGTGGCTGGGCAAGTTATGTGCGCGTTATCCGAAGCTGCAACTGGATATCCAGCAGACCGACCATTACGTCGACCCGTTGCAGGAAGGCGCCGACCTGTTGTTCCGCATCGGCCCGTTGCACGATTCGAGCATGCAGGCACGGATCCTGGCGCCGCACCGCTTTCAGGTCGCGGCCAGCCCGGCGTATCTAAAGCGCCACGGTACACCGCAGAAACCCGAAGATCTGGCGCAACACCAATGCCTGGCCTACAAAGGCGCGACCGGCCAGCAGCGCTGGTTTTTCCGTCGTGATGGTGAGGAATGGACGCCGTACTCGGTAAAAGGCCCGATCACTGGCAACCACGCCGACACGCTTACCCAAGCCGCCGAGCAGGGGTTGGGCCTGGTGATGTTTCCGTCGTGGCTGATTGGCGAAGCGGTGCGCGACGGCACGCTGGTGCCGGTGCTGGGGGAGTATCAGGTGTCGAACAGCCTTGAGCCGCAGCAGATTGCGGTGTTGTGGCCGGGGAGCCGGAGGTTGTCGGTGAAGGTGCGGACGGTGATTGATTTCTTTGTCGAATGCTTTGGTGAAGTGCCCTACTGGGATCGACCTTGAGTCTTTGAAGATCAAAAGCCCCTCACCCTAGCCCTCCCGAAACGTCGGACCGCCCGTAGGGAGAGGGGACTGACCGAGGTGTCTCGGGTCATCCATCGACCGGAAAGATTCTGTCGATTATGGATTCGGTAAAGCTGTTTCAGGTCGGCGTAGTTCCAAAGCATCCCCCAATCAGTCCCCTCTCCCTCTGGGAGAGGGCTAGGGTGAGGGGCTTTTCAGGCTGTCAGATCCGGAACTGACCGACGAGTTTGCCAAGGCGCTGCCCCAGCTCCGCCAGACTGCGCGACGTCTGCGCACCCAACTGCGTTTCATCGGCCACGCTGTCCACCGCCACCGCAATCTGATGCACGCTGCGGTTGATCTCTTCGGCCACCGCCGTCTGCTCCTCCGCCGCGCTGGCAATCTGCGCGTTCATCGAGTTGATCGTCGCGATCAGCTCGGCCATCGCATCCAGCGACGCCCCGGCCTGATTGGCTTGCTGTGAAGTGCCGTCACCCGCCTCGCTGGAGCGGCGCATCGCCTCGACCGCCGACTGCGTGCCCGCCTGCAAGCGATCGATCATGCCCTGAATTTCCTGGGTGCTGATCTGCGTTCGACTGGCCAACGCCCGTACTTCGTCCGCCACCACGGCAAAGCCGCGCCCGGCTTCACCAGCCCGCGCCGCTTCAATCGCCGCGTTCAATGCCAGCAGGTTGGTCTGCTCGGCAATCGAACGAATCACCCCGAGCACGCCGACAATCGACGTCACGTCCTGCTGCAGGCTGTCGAGCGACACGCCGCTGCTACGAATATCATCGACCAAGGCATGAATCTGTTTGATGCTGCCGGCCACCACACGCTTGGCGCTCTGGCCTTCTTCGTCGGTCTGCTGGGCGGCGACAGCGGCGTTCTGCGCGCTCTTCGCTACTTCTTGTGCGGCGGCGGACATTTCATTGATGGCGGTGGCGACTTGATCGGTTTCGTGACGCTGACGCTCCATCGCCTGATCCGAACGCTGGGCCTGATCTGACACCTGCGTCACCAGCCCGGTCAGTTGCGTGGTCATCTCGGTGATCTGCCGCACCAGGCCATGGATCTTGTCGACGAAGCGATTGAACGAGCCGGCCAGTTCGCCGAGTTCGTCCTGGCTGGTGATGTTCAGTCGACGGGTCAGATCGCCCTCGCCCGCCGCGATGTCATCGAGGTTGGCCTTCATCAAATTCAGCGGACGCAAAATGGTATTGGCCAGCAGCATCCCCGCTGCCGCAATCACCAACAACACCACCACCGCCACGCCGACGATGCTCAGCACCACGCCTTGCACACGTTCCTGCACCTGCGCTTCGACCAGTGCCACTTGCGCTTCGATGCCGTCGAGGTTGACCGACGTACCGACGGCCATGTCCCATTTCGCCAGGTATTCGGTGTAACCGAGTTTCGGCACCAGCACCTTGGCATTCCCCGGCAGCGGCGAGCTGTATTGCAGATAGTGCGTGCCGTCCTTCGCCACTTTCACCAGACCGAGATTGACGTAGACGCCGTTCGGATCGCGGTTGTCCTTGAAGCTTTTGCCCACGCCTTCCGGGTCGTTGGCCTTGAACAGACGCACGGTCTCGGAGTCGTAGCCGAAGAAGTAGCCATCCTTGCCGTAGCGAATACCCGACAGCAGTTTGATCGCCTGCGCTCGCGCCTCGTTATCACCGGGAGCCGCCGCGTCGTACAGCGGTTTGATCGTGGTCATGGCCACGGCGACGTAACTTTGCAAAGTGGCTTTGGCATCGCCGAGCAGACGTTCGCGGGTCTGTTCGACCTCTTTGTGCGCCTGTTCCTGGAGGATGAACAGCGTGGTCAGGCTGATGACCAGCGCAAAGAGCAACACCGGGAGAACGGCGAGGGACAGGACTTTAGCCTTGAGGCTCAGGCGCATTGTGGGAGCTCACTCTTTTGGTTTTATTGGCGTGGTTAAAGGCTTTAACGGCACGCGCAAGCAAAAGTTGAGTCAGGGATTTCCCCAATCCCCTGTGGGAGCGAGCCTGCTCGCGAATGGGCCGGCTCAGTCACTCTCATTGTGAATGCCACCGCTTTCGCGAGCAGGCTCGCTCCCACAATTGGTATTTTGCAGATCAGAGGACCATCGCGGCCACCCAGCCGAACGCCAGCAGCGGCAGGTTGTAGTGCAGGAACGTCGGCACCACGGTGTCCCAGATGTGGTGATGCTGACCGTCGATATTCAGACCGGAGGTTGGGCCCAGCGTCGAATCCGAAGCAGGCGAACCGGCATCGCCCAGCGCGCCGGCGGTACCAACGATGCACACGATCGCGATCGGGCTGAAGCCCAGCTGCACACACAACGGTACGAAAATCACCGCCAGAATCGGTACGGTCGAGAAGGACGACCCAATGCCCATGGTCACCAGCAACCCCACCAGCAACATCATCAAGGCACCAATGCCCTTGCTGTGATCGATCCACGCCGCCGACGTTTGCACCAGCGTCTGCACTTCCCCGGTTGCCTTGATCACTTCGCCAAAACCGGAGGAGGCAATCATGATGAAGCCGATCATCGCCATCATCTTCATGCCTTCGGTGAACAGATCATCGGTCTCACGCCACTTGACGATGCCGGACGCCGAGAAGATCAGAAAGCCGACCAGCGCCCCGATAATCATCGAGTCCAGCAGCAACTGCACAATGAACGCGGCGGCAATCGCTACCCCGGCAATCGCCAGGCTCAGCGGGTTGTACTGCACCGCCACCTGTTCGACTTGCTCGATCTTCGCCAGGTCATAAACGCGTTTCTTGCGATAGCTGATAAAGGCAATGCCCAGCCCCACCAACATGCCCAGCGCCGGAATGCCCATGGCGTGGGTGACGTTGATGCCGCTGATGTCGACGCCGCTGCGCGCAACATTCGCCAACAAAATCTCGTTGAGGAAAATGTTACCGAAGCCCACCGGCAGGAACATGTACGGGGTGATCAGACCGAACGTCATGACGCAGGCGATCAAGCGGCGGTCGAGTTGCAGCTTGGTCAGTACATAGAGAAGCGGCGGCACCAGCAGCGGAATGAACGCGATGTGGATCGGCAGGATGTTCTGCGAAGCGATCGCCACCACCCACAGCAAGCCGATCAGCAGCCATTTGACGCTGCCACCGCCAGTCGCATGCTGGCGATCAACCATCGCCAGCGCCTTGTCAGCCAAGGCGTGGGCCAGGCCCGACTTGGCAATCGCCACGGCGAAAGCGCCGAGCAACGCGTAGGACAACGCCACCGTCGCCCCGCCGCCCAGGCCGCTGTTGAACGCCTTGAGCGTGGCGTCGATGCCCAGACCACCGGTCAGACCGCCAACCAGCGCGCCAACGATCAAAGCGATCACGACGTGCACGCGGGACAGGCTGAGCACCAGCATGACGCCGACCGCCGCTATGACTGCATTCATTTCACTTCCTCGAAAAACAATGCGGTGGAAAACCGACCGCCAGACAGAATGAGTCCGCCAAAGCTTAACCGGCGGATTTGCAAAGAGGGTCTTATTAGAAGGGCGCGCACTGTGCCGCAGAGTGGCCGCAGTGTCAAAGTGAGCGGGCGATTGATCGTTCCCACGCTCTGCGTGGGAATGCCTCAATGGACGCTCTGCGTCCGCTTTGGGACGCGGAGCGTCCGGGGCTGCATTCCCACGCAGAGCGTGGGAACGATCACGTACAAAGCATGACAGTGCGGCAATTGGTCATATTGAGTTTCAAGGATAAAGAAAGCCGATTTGCGGCCGTTACAGTGCAAAGTCTCAGATATTTATCGAATAAGGACGTCTCCATGTCGCTCAGACAACTTTCCATCCAATGGAAAATCACCCTGCTCGCCGGCCTCTGCCTGGCCGGTATCGTGACCCTGTTGGTGGGTCTTTCGCTGTATCGCATGGAGCACAGTTCTGCACTGGTGAAAGCTTCGAGCATGGAAATGCTCACCGAGTCGGCGCAAGCGCGCATCGAGTCGCAAGGTGAAGTGCAGGCTGCCGGCATTCGCCAGCAGTTCATGGACGCCTATCAATACGGCCACGGTTTCTCGCGCCAGGTTTTGTTCCTGCGTGAACAGGCCGAGAAACGCTTTCTCGATGCCTTCGACCTGCGCGAAGACATGACCCGTCAGGTCAAATCGGCGTTGCAGGCCAACCCTGACCTGCTCGGCCTGTCGCTGGTGTTCGAAGCCAACGCGCTGGACGGCAAGGATGAACTGTTCGCCGGTCAGGCTGAACTGGGCAGCAACGACAAGGGCCGTTTCGCCCTGTACTGGTCGCAACCAACACCGGGCAAAGTCACCTCGATGGCCCTACCGGAAAGCGACATGGCCGACACCAGCACCGGCCCCAGCGGCCAAGCCGCGAACGCCTGGTTCACCTGCCCGCGCGCTACGCTCAAGCCGTGTGTGATCGAACCCTACTTCTATGTGATCGACGGCCAGAACGTGCTGATGACCAGCATCGTCTTCCCGCTGATGGTCAACGGCAAAGTCATCGCTTCGCTGTCGGTCGACATCAACCTCAACAGCCTGCAAGCGATCAGTCAGGGCGCCAGCAAAAAGCTCTATGACGGTCAGACCGCCGTGAGCATCATCAGCCCCGCCGGCCTGCTCGCCGGTTACAGCCCGGATGCCGGCAAACTCAGTCAGCGTCTGGATGCCGTGGACAAAATCAGCGGCGCCGAACTGCTGAGCAAACTTGCCTCCACCAGCAGCGTCAGCAGCCTGCACAGCAACGGCCAGTTGAAAGTGCTGTCGCCGTTCCCGCCGATTCCCGGGGGCCCGTCGTGGGGCGTGTTGCTCGACGTACCGGAAAAGGTCCTGGTCAGCCGCGCCGAGGCGCTCAAGCAACAACTGGATGCCAGCAATAACTCGGGCACTTTGATCGAGCTGAGCCTTGGCGTGCTGGCGGCGTTGATCGGCCTGCTGCTGGTGTGGCTGATGGCGCGCAGCGTGACCAAACCGATCCTCGGCGTGGCGCACATGCTCGAAGACATCGCCAGCGGCGAAGGCGACCTGACCCGCCGTCTGGCCTACGACAAAAAGGACGAACTCGGTCAGTTGGCCGGTTGGTTCAACAAGTTCCTCGACAAGTTGCAGCCGATCATCGCCGAGGTGAAACGCTCGGTGCAGGATGCGCGCAACACCGCCGATCAGTCCTCAGCGATTGCGACCCAGACCAGCGCTGGCATGGAACAGCAATACCGTCAGGTCGATCAGGTCGCCACCGCATCCCACGAAATGAGCGCCACTGCGCAAGACGTCGCCCGCAGCGCCGCGCAGGCTGCCGAGGCGGCCAAGGATGCCGATCGCGCTACCCGTCAGGGCCTGACCGTGATCGACCGCACCACCGCCAGCATCGACACCCTCGCCGCCGACATGAGCGCAGCGATGGTGCAGGTCGAAGGCCTCGCCGCCAACAGCGAGAAAATCGGCGCGGTGCTGGAAACCATCCGCGCCATCGCCGAACAAACCAACCTGCTGGCGCTCAACGCCGCGATCGAAGCGGCGCGTGCCGGTGAGGCTGGCCGTGGTTTTGCCGTGGTCGCTGATGAGGTACGCAACCTCGCCCGCCGCACACAGGAATCGGTGGAAGAGACCCGTCAGGTCATTGAGCAACTGCAAACCGGTACGCAGGATGTGGTCGGGTCGATGGGCAACAGCCATCGTCAGGCTCAGGGCAGTGTCGAACAGGTTGGCCAAGCGGTGACTGCGTTGCGCCAGATTGGCGATGCGGTGACGGTGATCAGCGACATGAACCTGCAGATTGCCAGCGCCGCTGAAGAGCAAAGTGCGGTGGCTGAGGAGATCAACAATAACGTGGCGACGATTCGCGATGTCACCGAGTCGCTGTCCGGGCAGGCGAATGAGTCGGCGCGGGTGAGTCAGTCGCTCAATAGCCTGGCGAATCAGCAGCAGAGTTTGATGGATCAGTTTCGGGTTTGATTCTGGATTGGGGGGTGTCAGGTAGATCCTTACCCCCTCACCCCAGCCCTCTCCCCCAAGGGGGCGAGGGGGAAAGGGAGCCGATCTCCGTGCCATTCAAAACTTGAGTCCGACTCCATATTTCAGATCACGAGGATGCTTTCAAAATCTGAGTTCGGCTCGGCATTTCAGATCACGAGGATGCTTTCAAAATCTGAGTTCGGCTCGGTATTTCAGATCACGAGGATGCTTTCAAAATCTGAGTTCGGCTCGGTATTTCAGATCACGAGGATGCTTTCAAACCCTGAGTTCAGCTCGGTATCTCACGTCGGTGTACCTCGAACAAACACCTCGGTCAGTCCCCTCTCCCTCTGGGAGAGGGTTAGGGTGAGGGGCTTCTAAAAGGCTCACCGCCGAGGCAACTCGATCACCACCTTCAACCCGCCCCACTCACTCTCGCCCAACACCAGCAACCCGCCCCAGGTCTCGACAATATCGCGGACAATCCCCAGCCCCAGGCCATGCCCATGGGTCTGTTCATCCAGCCGCGTGCCACGACTGAATACCTGAGCGCGCTGTTCTTCGGGAATCCCCGGGCCGTCATCTTCCACGCTCAGGGCAAAGCCATCCGTACGTTCGATCACACTCAGACGCACCTCGGCGTCCGCCCACTTGCAGGCGTTGTCCAAAAGATTGCCGAGCAACTCGAGCAAATCCTCTCGATCCCACGGCAACTGCAACCCCGCCGGCGCGACATAACTCAACGCCAAATGCTCGCCATGAATCATGTTCAACGTCGCCAACAACCCCGGCAGCTCCGCATCGCAATCAAACAGCGCCCCCGGCAGTGCATCACCGGACAGCCGTGCCCGGTTCAATTCACGATTGAGCCGCTGCTGCACCTGCTCCAGCTGTTCCTTGAGGACCTTGCGCAGCTCGGGATGGGCATCGAGTTTTTCGCTGGACGCCAGGCTCAACAACACCGCCAGCGGCGTTTTCAACGCATGCCCGAGATTGCCCAAGGCATTGCGTGAACGCTTGAGACTGTCTTCGGTGTGCGCGAGCAAATGGTTGATCTGCGCCACCAGCGGTTCCAGCTCCACCGGTACCTGATCATCGAGTTGTGAACGCTGGCCCTGCTGCAATTGCGCGATCTGTTCGCGGGCCTTTTCCAGCGGCTTCAACGCGCGGCGTACGGTCAAGCGCTGCAAGAACAGAATCAGCAGCAACGCCGCCAGCCCAAGGCCGAGGCCGATCTGACGCATGCGCTGAAAGCTCTCGCGCACCGGCGTGTAATCCTGCGCGACGCTGATCGAAATCGACTGGCCCAGGCGTCGATAGTCTGAACGCAGCACCAGCAATTGCTGGCCGTCCGGGCCCAGTTGCAGATTGCTGTGCAGACCGGGATGGTCGAGCAGCGGCAGGTCCTGATCCCACAACGAGCGTGAACGCCAATGGCTGTCGGCAAAATCGATACGGAAATAATGCCCGGAAAACGGTCGCTGATAGGCCGGCGACAGATGCCGCTCATCCAGTTGCAAGCCTTGCGGTCCGCGCACCAATGCCACCAGCAAACTTTCGCTGTCGTTGCGCAAACCGGCTTCGAGATAACGCTGCAAACCCACTTCGAACAACCACAGACTGGTTTGCGCCACCACTACACCGACGACCACCATCACGCTGATCAAACCCAGGCTCAAGCGGCGCTGGATCGACCTCACGAAGCTTGCCCGCCGAACAGGTAACCCTGGCCGCGACGGGTTTCGATCACGCTTTTGCCGAGCTTGCGGCGCAAGTGATTGACGTGCACTTCGAGGACGTTGGAGTCGCGCTCGGTTTCACCATCGTAAAGGTGTTCGGCGAGGTGGCTTTTGGAGAGGATCTGCTCCGGATGCAGCATGAAATAGCGCAGCAGACGGAATTCGGCGGCGGTCAGTTGAATGTCGGCGCCATCGCGAACCACGCACTGGCGGCCCTCGTCCAGATGCAGCCCCGCAGCCTGCAAGGTCGGTTGATTGGACTGGCCCTTGGAGCGGCGCAACAGCGATTGAATGCGCAACTGCAACTCTTCGGGGTGGAACGGTTTGGTCAGGTAATCGTCGGCACCGGCTTTCAGACCTTCGATGCGCTCGGCCCAGGAATCGCGCGCCGTGAGGATCAACACCGGAATCGCCAGGCCGCCGGCACGCCACTGCGCCAGCACTTCAAGCCCCGGCACGCCGGGCAGGCCGAGGTCGAGAATGATCAGGTCATACGGCTCGCTGCTGCCCTGATACAGCGCATCACGACCGTCCGCCAGCCAATCCACCGCATAACCCTGGCGTTGCAGGCCGGCGAGCAGTTCGTCGGCCAGCGGTACGTGGTCTTCCACCAAAAGCAAACGCATCGATCAATCTTCCTTGTCTTTCACCAGTTCGCCGGTATCGGCCTTCAAGTGCAGCTCTCGGGCGACACCTTCGACGGTCAGCAACTCGACTTCATAAATGTAGACGTCGTGTTTTTCTTCCAGCTCGACTTCCAGCAGTTTCGCGCCGGGATAGCGATCCATCGCCTGCTGCAGCACTTGCTCCAGCGGCAGGATCACGCCCTGCTTGCGCAAATTGAGCGCTTCGTCCGGGCCGAGGTCGCGAGCCATCGCCGTCGAGCAACACATTACCAGCGCCAACGCCGTGCGGCGGGTGGCGCGAACATTAACCTTCATTACGTATCCTGATGATCCTTGAGAACCTGCCCAGTCACCGCGTCTAATTCCAGATCCCACTCCAGCCCCTGCGGATCACGAATTTCGATCTGGTAGATGTACTTGCCGTACTGCTCTTCCAGCTCGGTGCCGGTGATCGTAGAGCCCGGATGTTTGGCCAGCGCGGTGGCGTTGAGCTTCTCGAAGGAGACGATAGTACCAGCGTCGCGCAGACGCAGGGCTTCGTCAGGGCCGAGATCGCGGGCGTGAACAGTGCTGGCAGTGAGACCGATGATCGAGGCAATGGACAGGGCAGTCAGGGTTTTCATGGTGTCTCCGTATTTTTATGTGTTGCTTAACGGTGGGCACCTTAACGGGATCAACTTAACTGAAACTGAATTGCCATCATTGCTCTGAATCAACATACAACCCCTGTAGGAGTGAGCCTGCTCGCGATAGCGGTCTATCAGTCAAATAAGTGTTAACTGACACACCGCTATCGCGAGCAGGCTCACTCCTACAAGGTTTTGTAACATGTGCTTATAATTGTTCGCTTGCTAACGATCGAGACCGGTATGACCGACATCCACATCAAATTCCCCGCCCTCACCCTCAAGGCCGGCCCACGCGCCATGGCGCGCATTCGTGCCCAGGGTTTGAACGCCGCCGACGTCGGTACCCTGCCCGGCGCTGCCGGTGGGCCGAAGGCGTTGGGGATTCAGGGGCTGGATCTGGCGTTGTTCGGTGAATGGCTGCCGAGCGCGCCACGTGAACGCTCGCTGATCGGCGCCTCGGTAGGTTCCTGGCGCTTCGCCAGTGCCTGTCTGCCGGACGCCGCCGAAGGCATCCGTCGTCTCGGCCATCTGTACGCCGAGCAGAACTTCAACAAAGGCGTGACCATGGCCGAGATCAGTCAGAGCTCGCAACGCATGCTCAATGACCTGCTCGACGGCCGCGACGCGAGCATCCTCGACAACGCCCATTACCGCTTGAACATCATGGTGGTGAAAAGTCAGGGACGTCTGGCCGATGACCATCGCGGGCGACTAGGTCTGGCACTGGGCTCGGTGATCGCCGACAACCTGCGCGGCCGCGCGCGTCTGTCGCGGCACTTCGAACGGCTGATCATCCACGACCCGCGCCTCGCCCCGCCGGTGAATGCGCTGAACGATTTCCCGTCGCGCTTCGTCGCCCTGAATGTCGGCAACCTGCGCCAGGCCCTGCTCGCCTCGGGTTCGATCCCGATGGTCATGGAAGGCGTGCGCGATCTGCCGGGCGCCGGTGCCGGCACGTTCCGCGACGGTGGTCTGCTCGACTATCATCTGGATCTGCCCTACAGCGGCGACGGCATCGTGCTCTATCCGCACTTCACTGATCGAGTGATTCCCGGCTGGTTCGACAAGACTCTGCCATGGCGCAAGGCCTCGGTGGAGCGCTTGCAGGACGTGCTGTTGCTTGCACCGTCGAAGGAATATCTGGCGCGCCTGCCCTACGGCAAACTGCCCGACCGCAATGACTTCAAACGCTTCATGGGTGATGCGCCGGGCCGGCAGAAATACTGGCACGCGGCGATGGACGAAAGCCGCCGCCTCGGCGATGAATTCCTCGAACTGACTGCCAATGGTCGCCTCGCCGAGCGCTTGCTGACCCTTTAGTCAGCACGGCCAAACACAAGCTGGTAAACTCGCCGCCTGCCCGAATCGCTGCGGCGAACGCCATCTGAACAGAGCCGAAAATACTGTGGAAATCTTCAAGGAATTTACTTTCGAATCCGCCCACCGCCTGCCGCATGTCCCGGACGGCCACAAGTGCGGGCGTCTGCACGGTCACTCGTTCAAAGTGGCGCTTCACCTCAGCGGCGACCTTGATCCGCACACCGGCTGGATCCGCGATTTCTCCGAGATCAAAGCGATCTTCAAGCCGCTGTACGAACGTCTCGATCACAACTATTTGAACGACATTCCCGGTCTGGAAAACCCGACCAGCGAAGTGCTGGCCAAATTCATCTGGAATGAAATGAAGCCGTTGCTGCCGGAACTGAGCGCGATCCGTATTCACGAGACGTGCACCAGCGGTTGCATCTATCGCGGTGAGTAACTTCTAACACCCCAACTATCCCTGTGGGAGCGAGCCTGCTCGCGAAAGCGGTGTGTCAGCCGACATTGATATCGACTGATACGCCCTCTTCGCGAGCAGGCTCGCTCCCACAAGGAAACAGTGTTTTGCCAGAGAACAGCCTTCACGGCTGTTTTTTTACGCCTATGCTTTTTGGCTCCCACCCGCCAAGAGGACAAGCCCATGACGGACTGGCTGCTGGATCAGGTCTTTGACTTCAATGGCCGACAGGTGCGTTACGCCGTACACGGCGACGGCCCGCCGCTGGTGTTCGTGCATGGCACGCCGTTTTCGTCGTACGTGTGGCACCGGATTGCACCGCATTTTTTCGCCAGCCATCGTGTGCATTACTTCGATCTGCTGGGCTACGGGCTCTCCGAGCAGGCCGACTCCGATGTTTCCCTCGGTGTGCAAAATCAACTCTTGGCGCAGTTGCTCGACCACTGGAATCTGCAACGCCCGGATATCGTGGCTCACGACTTTGGCGGCGCCACTGTGCTGCGTACGCATCTGCTCAACGGCAAGGATTATCGCAGCCTGACGCTGATCGATCCGGTGGCGCTGACGCCGTGGGGTTCGCCGTTCGTGCAGCATGTTCGTCAGCATGAAGCGGCCTTCAGCGGCCTGCCCGATTACATCCAGCGCGCCATCGTGCCGACCTATATTCGCGGGGCGATTCACCGGGATATTCCTGACGACGAACTCGCTCCCTATGTACAACCGTGGCTCGGCGATCCGGGGCAAGCGGCGTTCTATCGGCAGATTGCGCAGATGGACGAACGCTACACCCGCGAGGCCGAACCGCTGTACCCGACAATTCGCTGCCCGGTGCAGATTCTCTGGGGCGAAGACGATCAGTGGATTCCCATCGAGCGTGGCCGGGCGTTACATCAGATGATCCCCGGATCACAATTCCAGCCGATTGCCAACGCCGGCCACCTCGTCCAGGAAGACGCCCCCGAAGCCATCGTCGCCGCCCTGCTGCGCTTCCTCTGACAGGCCCCAAATGCCCCTGACACCGATCGTTCCCACGCTCTGCGTGGGAATGCCTCAACGGACGCTCCGCGTTCGGCCTTCGATAGGGACGCGGAGCGTCCCGGGCTGCATTCCCACGCAGAGCGTGGGAACGATCTAAACAAGATCAAAAGATCGCAGCCTTCGGCAGCTCCTACATTGGGGCTCCGGTGTATTCAGGTGCACTGTTTTCGCGCTTGCCGACGCGACTCGTCTATACATAACCCGCGCCAACCGGCATTTGGCACGACCACTGCAACCCTCCCCCGCGTCTCCTCTCTTCCAGCAAGGACCGCCCCATGACGCAGAACGATCCCGGCAACGATTACCCCCTCAGCGAAGTCCCCATGCACGCGCGCAAAGGCCTCGCCTCCACGGCCATGGTGTTACTGGGCTTCACGTTTTTCACCGCGACCATGTTTGCCGGCGGCAAGCTCGGCGTGGCGTTCAGTTTTGGCGAGATGATGGCGGTGATCATCGTCGGCAATCTGCTGCTGGGTCTGTATGCGGCGGGCCTGGGTTACATCGCTTTCAAGAGCGGCCTCAACTCGGTACTGATGGGGCGTTTCTGTTTCGGCGAAGTCGGCAGCAAGCTCAGCGACCTGATCCTCGGTTTCACCCAGATCGGCTGGTACGCCTGGGGCACGGCGACCGCAGCCGTAGTCATCGGCAAATACTTCGATCTCGATGAAGGCACGGTACTCGGGCTGATGGTGTTGTTCGGCCTGATGTTCTGCGCCACGGCCTATGTCGGTTATCGCGGACTGGAGATTCTGTCGTACATCGCGGTGCCGGCGATGATGTTGCTGCTGATGCTGTCGATGTGGGTGGCGACGGTGAAAGTCGGTGGGTTCGAGGGGTTGCTCAGCGTGGTGCCGAGCGGATCGCTGGACTGGTCGACGGCGATAACCCTGGTGTTCGGCACCTTCGTCAGTGGCGCCACTCAGGCGACTAACTGGACACGTTTCTCGCGTTCGGCGCGCGTCGCGGTGCTGGCCAGTCTGATCGGTTTTTTCATCGGCAATGGCCTGATGGTATTGATCGGCGCGTACGGCGCCATCGTCTATCAACAACCGGACGTGGTTGAAGTGCTGCTGTTGCAAGGTTTCGCCATGGCCGCGATGGCCATGCTGT
This sequence comes from Pseudomonas sp. CH61, assembly GCF_059429415.1. Classification (NCBI taxonomy): domain Bacteria; kingdom Pseudomonadati; phylum Pseudomonadota; class Gammaproteobacteria; order Pseudomonadales; family Pseudomonadaceae; genus Pseudomonas; species Pseudomonas sp. CH61. The sequence continues at coordinate 3,528,766 of NZ_CM182098.1, forward strand.
TGCTGAACATCTGGAGCACTCAGGACAACACCATCTACAACTTCGCCGTCGCTGGTTGCAACCTGCTGCGCACCGGCCGACGCAAAACCGTGACCCTCGCCGGCGCAGTGATCGGCACCCTGCTCGCCTTGCTCGGTATGTACGACATGCTGGTGCCGTACCTGATTCTGCTCGGCACGGTGATTCCGCCGATTGGCGGAGTGATCATGGCGGACTTTTTCTACCGCTGGCGCGGGCACTATCCGCGTCTGGCCGACGCACGGTTGCCGGCGTTCAACTGGCCGGGACTCGGGGCCTATGCGGTCGGCACCGTCGCCGCGTTCAACTCGCCGTGGGTTGCGCCGCTGGTAGGGATCGCTGCTGCCGCGCTAACGTATGTCATCGTCACCGGCGTGCTCGGCGCACGCAGCGCGGCCGCGCCACTCCAAGACCTATAAAAAAGGATTCGCCTGATGCACATCATCAACGCCCGTTTGCGCAACCAGGAAGGTTTGCACGAGTTGCACCTTGAAGACGGTCTGATCCGCAGCATCGCCCGGCAGACCGAAGCGCCGACCCTCGGCCCGGATGACCTCGACGCCGGCGGCAATCTGGTGGTGCCGCCCTTCGTCGAGCCGCACATTCACCTCGACGCCACCCTCACCGCTGGCGAGCCGCGCTGGAACATGAGCGGCACGCTGTTCGAAGGCATCGAGTGCTGGGGCGAGCGCAAGGTCACCATCACCGAAGAAGATACCAAGACCCGCGCCAAGAAGACCATTCAGACATTGGCGGCCCACGGCATCCAGCACGTGCGCACCCACGTTGACGTCACCGACCCGCAACTCACCGCACTGAAAGCCATGCTCGAAGTGCGCGAGGAAAGCCGTCACCTCATCGACCTGCAAATCGTCGCGTTCCCACAGGAAGGCATCGAGTCGTTCCGCAATGGCCGCGAGCTGATGGAAGAGTCGATCCGCATGGGCGCGGACGTGGTCGGCGGGATTCCGCATTTCGAGTACACCCGCGATCAGGGTGTCAGTTCAGTGAAGTTCCTGATGGACCTGGCCGAGCGCACCGGTTGCCTGGTCGACGTGCATTGCGACGAGACCGACGACCCGCACTCACGCTTTCTTGAAGTACTCGCCGAAGAAGCACGCAGCCGCGACATGGGCGCTCTCGTCACCGCCAGCCACACCACGGCGATGGGCTCCTACGACAACGCCTACTGCGCGAAATTGTTTCGTCTGCTCGGGCATTCCGGGATCAGTTTTGTCTCCTGCCCGACCGAAAGCATTCACCTGCAAGGGCGCTTCGACAACTTTCCGAAACGCCGTGGCGTGACCCGCGTGAATGAGCTGCTCGAAGCAGGGATGAACGTGTGTTTCGGCCAGGATTCCATCGTCGATCCATGGTATCCGCTGGGCAACGGCAACATCCTGCGCGTGCTCGAAGCCGGACTGCACATCTGCCATATGCTCGGTTACCGCAACCTGCAAAGTGCGCTGGATCTGGTCACCGACAACAGCGCCAAAGCAATGCATTTGGGTGAGCTATATGGCCTGGAACAGGGGCGTCCGGCGAATCTGCTGATTCTCTCGGCGGACAGCGATTACGAGGTGATCCGCAGTCAGGGCTTGCCGTTGTATTCGATTCGCGGTGGCAAGGTGTTGATGAAGCGGCAGATGCCGGTGGTGGAATTCAGTGGTGAGCTGACCTGAGATCTGTGTCGGGGCTGATGGCCTCATCGCTGGCAAGCCAGCTTCCACAAGGATCTATGGCGCACCACAGATCCAATGTAGGAGTGAGCCTGCTCGCGATAGCGGACTGGCATTCAATACAGATGTTGCCTGATCTACTGCTATCGCGAGCAGGCTCACTCCTACAGGGGTTCAGTGGCGTACACAAATGAGTGTTCAACACAAAACCCTGTGGGAGTCTGGCTTGCCAGCGATGACGGTTTTGAATTCAGTCCATCAACCGCGCCGTACCGAACAGTCTGACGCGCAGCAATTCACCGTCTGCTGCTTCGAGCAAAATCGGTGCCGTGCCACCGGGCATGACCACTTGCACTTCTCCTGCGGCAACCCAACCCACCCGCCATACCGCGCACGCTACCGCACTGGCACTGGTGCCGGAAGCCGCCGTCGGCCCCTCACCGCGTTCGAACACCCGGGCGAGGATTTTCTGTGGTGATTCCAGCACTGCCCATTGCAGATTGACGCCTGCCGGGCATGGATCTCCGGCGCCGGTCGGCATGGCGTAGGCGATTTCGGTCAGGCCTTTGTTCAGGGGTGATTCACGCATTTGCTCGTTGCTCGGCAAAGCAGCCGCATCGCTGAGCAGCGTTACGCAATGCGGGTTGCCGATACGCACGAATTGGCTGTGTCCCCAGGCAGGATCAAGTTGTGCCAACGGTTGGACGTGGCTCACTTGCTGACCGTTGAACGCAATGCCGTCAACAGTCTGTGCACCGACGGCATCCGGCCCGAAACCGGGTTGGCCAAGGTCGAGCCAGTAACCTTGAACACCTTCGACTTCAGCCGGTTTCACCGAGGTTTCCACCGCGTCACCCTTGTCATGATGCACGCGCAACAACGCGCCCTCCTCCGGCATCAAGCCTTGTTCGGTCAGCGCCTGCGAGAAAATCGTCAGGCCATTGCCGCTGCGCTCGGCGAGCGTACCGTCGGTGTTGACGATCAATACGTCGAACGGCGCCGACGTCTGGAATGGGCCGATCAGCAGGCCGTCGCTGCGATGGGATTTGCTGGTCGCCGGGCGTTGGTCTTCGGGCCAGTCGCAGCACAGCGTGATGGCGGCGCGGCTCCAGGCCTGTTTCGACGCAGCACACTGCGCGGCACTGGCCGGTAAATCAATGCCCGCCTCGCGCAATGACTGCGGCGAAATCACCCCGTAAATATTGCCCCGTGCATCGTAGAACTGCGTCATCACCGGCCCTTGCTGTTAGATTCCCTCAAGCCTCCACTGTAAAACGCAATCCCTTGTGGGAGCGAGCCTGCTCGCGAATGCAGTGTGTCAGTCGATATATTTTTCAGCTGACACTGCGCCTTCGCGAGCAGGCTCGCTCCCACAGGGGGATGTGCATGACCGCTTATTGGTGAGTCTCCATTCCCACAGGTTACGATGTTGCCTGTACTTCCCCGAATGGCCGGCGATCGAACCTCATCGCTGAATCACTGTCCTTCGGGGACGCGAAGTTTTTTGCCAAGGATCGATATGACCAGCCTCAACCCTCAAGACAGCTTCGTCCCCGGACGCCTGCAACAGATGTCTACGCGCATCGCCTTTTTCATCGCTGGGCTCGGCATTGCCGCGTGGGCGCCCTTGGTGCCGTACGCCAAAGCGCGCGCCGGACTCGATGAAGGCACGTTGGGTTTGCTGTTGTTGTGCTTGGGGGTCGGTTCGATTCTGGCGATGCCGCTGGCGGGGATTCTGGCCACACGCTTCGGCTGTCGCCGCGTCGCCACCGGCGGCACGTTGTTGATCTGCGCGGCGCTGCCGTTACTGGCGACGGTGTCGTCGATACCGGCGCTGATCGCCACGCTGTTCATGTTTGGCGCCGGCCTCGGCACGGTGGATTCGACGGTGAACCTGCAAGCCGTTATCGTCGAGCGCGCCAGCGGCAAGAACATGATGTCGGGTTTCCACGGCTTGTTCAGTCTCGGCGGGATTGTCGGCGCGGCGGGTGTCAGTGCCTTGCTCGGCCTGGGTTTGACGCCACTGGCCGCCATGCTGGTGGTGGTCGTCGTGCTGATCGCGGCGTTGTTCAAGTGCGTGCCGCACATGTTGCCCTACGGCAGTGAAAGCTCGGGCCCGGCATTCGCCATCCCGCACGGCATCGTGCTGTTTATCGGCGGGATGTGCTTCATCGTCTTTCTCACCGAAGGCGCGGCACTGGACTGGAGCGCGGTGTTTCTGGCGCAGGAACGCGGGATCGACACGGCGTACGCGGGGTTGGGTTATGCGGCGTTTGCCCTGACCATGACGGCCGGGCGTTTGATGGGTGACCGGATTGTGCGGATTGTCGGTGCAACGCGGATCATTCTGTTTGGTGGTCTGTTGGCAGCGGCCGGTTTGTTTCTGGCGACATTTGCACCGAGCTGGGAAGCGGCGCTGGTCGGTTATGCGCTGGTCGGCGCGGGCTGCTCGAACATCGTGCCGGTGCTGTACACGGCGGTAGGCAAGCAGACGGTGATGCCGGAGAGCATCGCCGTGCCGGCGATTACCACGCTCGGTTATGCCGGGATTCTGGCCGGGCCGGCGGTGATCGGCTTTGTCGCCCATGCCAGCAGTCTGAGTTTCGCCTTTGGCTTGATGGCAGTGCTGTTGGTGGCGGTGGCCATTGGCGGGAAAGTTCTTAAAGTCTAAAAGCTTCGCGAGCAGGCTCGCTCCCACAGGATCTCAGTGATCCATGTGGGAGCGAGCCTGCTCGCGAAGAAGCTGATGCGGTCTATCAGAAACCGGCGCTGGCCTGCACAAAGAACGTACGCGGTGCGCCGACATACATCCCCGAGTTGTTGTCGCTGGAGCGGGTGAAGTACTGCTTGTCGAAGACGTTTTTCACCCCGGCGCCCAGCTTCAAATTCGACACCTGCGGCCCGAAGTCATAACCCCCGCGCACGTTCCAGGTCACGTAACCCGGGATGTCGCCGTATTGCCCGTCCGCCGTGCCGTCAGTGATGTAGTTGCCGTTGAAGCTGCCGTCGGCATTCACACCGGTGCCCGGCGAGCGCTGTTTCGATTGAGCGAAACCGTCGAGGTTGTAAGTCCAGCGGTTGATGTCGTAACGCAAACCGACGGTCGCCACCTGCCGCGAATAGAACGGCAGATCACGACCCTTGAAGCCCGGAATCTCGCCCTCATACGTGGCGCGGGTGTAAGTGAAACCAGCGTTGGCGGTCAAACCGTCAAGACGCGGATCCAGCGCTGCCATGTCGTAATGTACCGAGGCTTCGATGCCTTGGTGCTTGGTCGCGCCGAGGTTGGTCCAGCCGACGTCGTTGCTGATGTATTGCAACTCGTCGTCAAAGTCGATGTAGAACAGCGTCACTTCACCGCCCCACACGTCATCGTTGTAGCGTGTGCCGATCTCGTAGGTCTTGGCCTTTTCCGGCTCCAGACCGTTGGCAGTCTGGTCACCCGAGCCGCCCTGGCCGAGCTGGAAATACTGCAGGCTGCCGAACGAGGTTTCGTAGTTGGCGAACAGTTTCCAGGCGTCCGACAGGTGATACATCACGCTCAGCGCTGGCAGCGGTTCATTGCTCTCGATGCTGCGGTTTTTCGCCTGCACCGGTTTGCCCGCCGTATCGAGCACCGCGCGGTCATGCCAGTCGGTGCTGATGTGTTCGAAGCGAATGCCGGGAGTGATGGTCCAGTTACCGACGTCGATTTTGTTGTCGAGGTAGACCGAGTTGGCCTCGGTGCCGCCCGTGCGGTCCTGGAACACATGGCCGTCGGAGGTCGGCGTGAACACCGGCTGGTTGTTGACCAGCGCCACACGGCTCGACGATTCGTGCATCGCCTCTTTCAGGTAGCGATAACCGACGCTGACTTCCTGGGTGGTCGGGCCGACATCGAAAACCCGCGATACTCGTGGCTCGATGCCCAGCGTGTAATACGAGCGCGGGTAGGAGCTGAGGGTTTTCTGGTCGCGGGCGGCGATGGTGCTGCCACGGAAGCTGTCGGTGTAATACGTCAGAATTTCCGCTTGGGTGCGCTCGTCGATCTGGCGGATCCACTTGAACGACACGTCTTTGCGCCGCCCGGTGAATTGATCGTAGTCACGCACCGAATCGTACGGTTTGTCGTCGTACTGTTTCTGCGTCAGACCGCCGGGCATGTCGGCCGTGGCGTCGTAGTAGTGGAAGTTGAGGCTGAAATCGTCCTGATCGGTCGGCGCCCAGTGGGTCTTGAGCAACACGTCATCGATGTCGTTGCCGTTGTTGCGCTCGCGGTAGCCGTTACCGTTGACGCCGGAATACAGCAACGCCACGCCCATGCCGTTGTCGGCAGTGCCGCCGAGGAACGCGGTGTCGATGTGTTTCCAGCCACCGTACTGAGTGGTTTCCAGTGTGGTGCCGATTTCACCGGTGGCTTTTTCCGGAATCGCGCGGGTGACGAAGTTGATCACCCCGCCGACGTTCTGCGGCCCATAACGCACAGAACCGGCGCCACGCACGACGTCGATGCTGTCGAGGTTGCCCGAGGAAATCGGCGCCATCGACAGTTGTGGCTGGCCATACGGGGCGAACGCCGCCGGCACGCCATCGATCAGCACGGTGGAGCGCGGCGACAGGCGCGAGGTCAGACCGCGCACGCCGACATTGAGGGAAATATCGCTGCCGCCGGTGCCGTTGGAATCCTGAACCTGCACGCCCGGCACACGCTTGAGCACGTCACTGACGTTCATCGCGCCCTGCTCGACCATCGCTTCGCGGCGGATCACCGTGCGCGCGCCGGGGTGGTTCTGCACCACGGCGGCATTGGCATCACCGAGCCAGTCGCCGACCACCTTGATGTCGGTCACGCCCAACTCCAGCGGACCGTTGCTGGCGGCGGAAGTTGCCGCTGGCGACAGGGTCACCGAACCTTCGTTGATCTGATAATCCAGACCGCTGCCCTGCAGCAATTGGCGCAACGCCTGCTCCGGCGAGATATCGCCGTCGACTGCCGGCGCCTGTTTGCCGGCGACCAGGTCCGGACTGAAAAACACTTGCAGCGACGTCTGCTGACCGAGTTCGCTGAGGGCCTGACCCAGTGGCTGTGCGCGGATATGGATCGCTTCGCCAGCGAATGCCAGTGGCATGGCTGCGTTGACCGCCAGCGCAAGGGCCAGCGGTAACCAAGGGGATTTTTTGTTGTTGGCTGTGGTGTTTTTCACGTCGTACGTAGTCCTGTGGATCGCAAGAGTGTGCGGCTGTTAATGCAAACCAGTTGCAGTTGAACAGGAAGACGATGAACTCGAAAAAAACCTGAATTTTATTTTGAAATTATTTCCTGACTGCCATCCGCGAGGGTGCGCACGGCCACCGGCAGAATGCTCGGCAAGGCTTTGAGCAAAGCGTCGGTGTTGTCGGATTTGAACACGCTGGTCAGGCGCAGGCTGGCCACGGTCGGGTTGGCCACGGTCAGCGGCTTCTCACGATAGCGCGACACTTCGGCCACCACTTCGCTGAGGCTGGCGTTGTTGAACACCAGTTTGCCGCTGCGCCACGCCGTCAATTCCGCCGCGTTGACCGCGTAGGCGGCGGCGACTTTGCCTTGCGCATCGACATAGGTGCCGAGGCCCGCGGTCAGGCTGATGATCTGATTATCCGGCGCATCGCGTCCCTGCACGTTGACTGTGCCCTGCTCCACCGCCACGCGGGTTTGCGTGACGTCGCGGCGCACATCGAAACGCGTGCCGGTGACCGTGACCTTGCCATGGCCGGCTTCGACCACAAACGGTCGCGAAGTATCGTGCGCGACGCTGAACATCGCCTCGCCTTCGCTCAACTCGATGACTCGGCGATCCTGTTCATAGCGCACCTGCAAGCGGCTGCGGCTGTTCAGATCGATCACCGAACCGTCCGGCAGCGCCACATGTTTGCGCTCGCCCAACGCTGTGGCGAACTCGGCGCTGTAGCCGCCCGGATGATTCAAACCACTGAACAAACCCAGCCCGAGCGCCACCGCCAGCACACTCGCGGCCACGGCATAACGCAACAACGGACGGCGTTCACGGCGGGTTGGCGGCGTTTCAGCAAGCGCTTTGAGGCGTGGCGCTGGCAGCAAATCAGCCGCCGTCCACAGCCCCTGCAGCAACTGGAACTCATCACGGTGCTGCGGATGTTGATTCAGCCAGGCGTCGAAGCGCTGCTGCTCGTCGGCACTGACGGCCGGCTCCTGCAAACGCACAAACCAGCGAGCCGCGTCATCGCGCACCGTTGTTTGCCCGCACGCGCAATCACGCGTATCCATCATGGAATGTCCTGTTTGGCCGGGAATATAAAGACACACAGCCCTCTGTAGGAGCTGCCGAAGGCTGCGATCTTTTCGCCATGAAGCACATTCACGATTGCAGCCCGTCGAGGCGATCACGCAGATGCCGCAGGGTGCGGATCATATACTTTTCGACCATGTTCTTGGACAGCCCCAGGCGTTCGGCGATTTCGGCCTGGGTCAGGCCTTCGATCTTCTGCCAGACGAAAATCTTCCGGCAATTGACCGGCAGCTCGCTGAGCGCCCGCTCGATCGAGTCGGCCAGCTGGATCGCCTGCATGTAATGCTCCGGGTCGCCGGACGACGACTCACTGTGATCGATTGCCTGCGACTCCATGGCGCCGCGCCGATCCTCACGCCGATAGCCGTCGACCGCAATATTGCGCGCGGTCTGATGCAAATACGCCCGTGGCTGCTGCACCCCTGCCGAATCGGACTCAAGCACCCGCACAAAGGTGTCGTGCGCCAGATCCTCGGCCTGCGAACGGTTGCGCAGGCGACGAGTCCAGGTGCCGATCAACTCTTCGTAATGCTCGAAAAAGCCGGGTCTGCGGGGACGCATGGGGGGTTGGCGACGTGCTGAGGAAAGGGGTGTGAATAGTAATGGTTACTATTAAGGCGAAGCAATGGATTCCTCAAACCGACCGTCCGGGCAGCAAGCGCTCAGGGCGCGCCCATGGTCAGACGGCCTCGCTCAACCAGTTGCAGGTAATTGGCCAACATCGCCAGACCTTGCGGCGTCATCAATGACTCGGGGTGAAACTGCACGCCATGGATCGGCCATTCGCGGTGCCGCAGCGCCATGATCTCACCCGGCATGCCGTCGTCATCCAGCACGTGCGCAGTAGCCAGCAATTCGTCGGGCAAGACACCGGCCACCAACGAGTGATACCGCGCGACTTGCAAGTTGTCAGGCAAGCCGTCGAACAGGTCACGACCGTCGTGACTGATACGGGAAACCTTGCCATGCAGCACCTGCCGCGCCCTGCGCACCTCACCACCGAAAGCAGCAGTGATGCATTGATGACCCAGACAGATGCCCAATATCGGCAAACGGCCTGCGAAACGATGGATGACCGCAAGGGAAATGCCCGCTTCAGTTGGCGAGCACGGCCCAGGGGAGACAATCAAGGACTCTGGCGCCAGCGCTTCGATGTCGGCCAAGGTCACTTCGTCATTGCGACGCACTTCAACCTCAGCCCCGAGCATGCCCAGGTACTGCACGATGTTGTAGGTAAAGGAGTCGTAGTTATCGATCATTAAGTGCATACGGCAACTCCTGACGTTGGGCGATCGATTGACAGCGGCCGGCGGCAACCCGCAGCAACTGGCTTTTCTCCAGCGTTTCCTGCCACTCGCGATCGGCTACCGAATCCTGCACCACGCCGGCGCCAGCCTGAACGTAGAGTCGAGCGTCGTGCAGCAGTCCGGTTCGAATGGTGATCGCCAGATCGGCGCGGCCGCTCCAGTCCAGATAACCGATCGCGCCGCCATACACCCCGCGAGAATGCGGTTCCAGTTCGGCAATGATTTCCAGTGCACGCACCTTCGACGCGCCACTCAGCGTGCCTGCAGGGAAAATGCTTTTGAGCAGATCCAGCCCGGTGACGTGGTCAGTTACGTCGCCGGTCACGGTTGAGACGATGTGCATGACATGGGAGAAATATTCCACATTGAGCAACTGCGTCACCTGCACACTGCCGACGCGGGCCAACCGGCCGAGGTCATTGCGCGACAGATCGACGAGCATCATATGCTCGGCAATTTCCTTCGGATCAGCGAGCAGTTCATCCCTGAGTCGATGGTCTTCGACCACCCCACTGCCCCGCCGGCGTGTACCTGCCATTGGCCGGGTGGTCACCGTTTGCTGATCCTGCCGAAACAACATTTCCGGAGAGGCGCCGACCACCTGGCAGTCGCCCAGATTCAACAAGTAGCGGTAGGGTGTGTGGCCCAGATCAGCCAGGGACCGGTACAGCGCGACAGCGTCCTCCTCGAAAGGCAGGCTCATGCGCTGGGATAAAACCACCTGCATCACATCGCCCGCCGCGATGTAGTCCTTGATCCGTGCCACGGCCTCCACGAACGCAGGCTGCGGGAACGCCGACTCGGCGGCCGGTGTTGTCACCTCAAATACGTGTCCGCCGGGTGCAGGCGGTACGAGCAGTGGACGCAGATGTGCGACGAGTCGATTGAGCCGGTCCTGGCCACCTTGATAATCGCCCAGCGCCTTCGGGCGTTCATGCACGATGCAATAAGCCAGGTGCGCGCGATGGTCCAGCACGACCAGATCCATGCTGATCAATTGCAATACATCAGGCAGCTGAAAACCTGAGGGCTTGCGCGGCACTCGACGCAGACGCGGTTCGATCAACCGAGTCGTTTCGAAACCGAAATAGCCAAAGAACCCACCACTGAAAGAAGGCAGACCCGGGCATTGCGGGATACGAAAGTCCTGCTGCAACTTGCCCAGTTCTGCCAACGGATCAGCGCATTCAATCGTCGCCGAAATCTGCCCGTCGCGGTACACGCGCAAGACGCCCTCATCGAGTTCGACGCGTTGACTGCAAGGCAAGCCAATCACCGAGTACGCCTGCTCGAACACACCCTCGTGCCAGTGCCCGGTTTCGAACAGATAGTCTTGCCCGCAGTTGGCTAAAACCTGGTATAGCGCAATGGCTTCGACCCCTGTCGGCAACGGCAGGCTCTGCCAAAGCGGCACGTGGGTATACCCCGCTTCGCCGTAGGCAAAAAAATCTTCTAGGCTCAACATCCTTGTGTCTCCGGTTGATCACGCAGTAACCGATCGGCCAAGAGCGTCAAAGCCCTGCGATCAGATTTGCCGTTGCGATTGAGAGGGATTCTGTACGGTGCGGTGATACGGCCTGCCCCGACACCGGGGCAGGCACAGGGCTTATTTCAGGGGCGTAGCAACAAACTCCGGCAGTCGCTCGACCTGGTCAGCGTACGCGGCAAGCGCGGTATAACGTTGGACCTCGACCAGGTGGGACACCCTGAACTGGGTGAAGCGCCAGGCAGCGGCCACGGTGACATCGGCCTGAGACAGCTGTGCCGTTGCAAGCCAGGGATTGGCGCTGGCTGCAGCCTTTTCCAGAAGCGCCAGTGCGGCATGCAATTGCTCGGTGACGCGCGTTTGCCAAGGCTCATAGTGATACGCGACCGGTTTGTTGTACTCATATTCAAGCTGAACCGCTTTTTCGCAAACCGCGAGACCAAGGCCAATCAGTGAAAGTACCTTTTGATGCTCCGCCGAATCTTTCGGCATCAGACTGCGGTCCGGTGCGACCCGCGACTCCAGATAATCAAGGATCATCGATGAATCCATGATCATTTCGCCGTTTTCGCAAATCAGCGTCGGCGCCTTGACCACCGAATTGATGGTTCGAAACTCATCCGTATCGCGGAACACCGAGATCTGCCGATGCTCATGTTCCAGCCCCATCAGCCGCATCGAAACGGCCACGCGCCGAACATAGGGTGAGCCCATCATGCCAACCAGTTTCATCGCTTTCTCCTGAAGTATTGATTATCCGTTTTTATCTAACCTTCCACTCCGTGTGCCACGGGGGGACAAAGAGCGAAACTTGCTGCGATCAGCTACACATCAATGCTTGAAAACGCCACCCTCGCCCCGTAGAACAAAGAAGCCCGTTGTGAAACTGTTTCAACGTCGCCGGTCGTCAAGAACGTGTTGCCGCCCGCTCTTGCACTGGAAAAACGAGGGTTGCTTTTCAGGTATTCAACCAGGCTCTCAGCGGCGGCGTTGGACTGGGAAATCAGCCGCATGGAATCCGGCAGTTCGCTGCGCCATAGATGTTCAACAATCGGATAATGCGTACAGCCCAGTATGCAAACGTCCGGAACGTGTGGAGCAGCGTTCAGGAGCGCATTGATATGGTTACGAATCTCAGTTCGCACTACGTCCTCAGGCGCACTTTGCTCAATGAGCAACGCCAGGCCCTGACAGGCTTGTTGGTAGACTTTTATAGCGGGACGCCGGTGACTAATTTGCAGCGCAAAGATATTTGACTGAACCGTGTGCTGGGTCGCGAAAACCGCGACGCTCTGCACCGGATCATCACAAGTAGCCTTGGCGATCTGTTCGGCGACAGGTGCAACAACGCCGATGACCTTGCGATCGGGATAAACCTCAGGAAGCCACGTCTGCTGCAATCTTTGCAGACTGGTGGCTACCGCCGTATTACAGGCGATGATTACCAGTGCGCAGCCATACTTGAAAAGGCGCGTCATGGCAGCCTGGGTCAGATCATGGATATCGTCGGCGGCATCATTGCCATAGGGCGCGTTTCCATGATCGCCCAAATAGACGAACTGCTCATTGGGCAAGACCGCCTCAAACGCACGCATCACTGTTAAGCCACCGCTGCCGAAATCAAATACGCCAATCAATCTGAATCCCTCCTTGAATGCTCATAAGTTTTCAGATGGTGGTCGCAATGGCCGCAGCGACGCCGACATATAAAACACCTGTCACCACACTCATTTGGCGTTTTGTGCGAAGAATCTTCGCCGCATGCCCCGCCATCAGCATATACAGGGCATATACCGAGGTAGAGATGAATATCGCCGTCGCCACCAATGCAATGCACTGCGGGATATAGGGCAAGCCCTTATCGATGAACGTCGGGAACAAGATGATGTTGGTCAAAATACCCTTGGGATTTGTAAATGAAACAATCATGGCCCCGGTAAACATTTGCAGAGGGGTACGCTTGCGCGAAGTTGCAACTGCAACCTGGGAGTGCGAACGCAACGCTTTAAAAGCGAGGTAGAGCAAATAGACAACACCCAGCCATTTCAGCCAGAACAAAATACCGGGGTTATCTCTTACCAATATCCCCAGACCGGATAGAACTATAACGGCGTGCCCGCCACTGGCCAGGCCGAAACCAATGGCACCCGGAAATGATTCCTTGAAACCGTGATCCAGGGCTTGTGCCATGGAAAAGGCAACATTCGGCCCAGGCAGTATCGCGGCCGAAAGAAATACCACGCAAAACAATATCCAAAGTTGAAAGTCCATACTGCGCAATCCCCGCACACGTAGCGAATCCAGGATAATTAATTCATCACTGATGTTATTCATCCGGGTTTTGATACTCGGACACTCAGTTATCAAGCAGGCGAGCCGATCCATTTGGGAAGAAACGCTTTGATCCAGGTCGCCACCGCGGAGTCATGTTGATGCCAACCCGCAGTATGTTCGGCTGCAGGCTTGGTACCCGGCGCTTTGAGGCGTTCGGTGCCCAGCGTCGACCAACGATCGATCGTCTCGTAAGTCACTTCCGGGTGAAACTGCAACGCGTAGGCGTTAGTTGCATATCGATAGGCTTGAACCGGAAAGGTCGAGCCTGCGGCAAGTTGCGTGGCGCCTGTCGGCAAATCGAAGCCTTCGCTGTGCCATTGATAAACATGGTCGGGAAAAGGTGCACAGGCGTCAGCCGTTATCTCGTGAGCAGCAGCCAGCGGTGTTATCGGGTAATAACCGGCCTCCGTTGTCCCGCTATCCAGTCGGTAGACGCGTGACCCCAAGTGTCGAGTCAGCATTTGCCCGCCCAGACAAAGCCCCAGCAACGGCTTGCCTTCCTTCAATGGCTTGGCTAACCAGTCGATCTCGTCGCGAATATACGTGTCGTTGTCATTGGCGCTCATCGGGCCGCCGTAAATGGCCACGCCGGCGTGCTCTGCCATGCACTGCGGAAGCGGATCACCGAATCGCGGCCGGCGGACATCCAGCTCAAATCCCATTTGACTCAGGAGGACACCTACCCGGCCAGGCGTAGAGTGTTCCTGATGCAAAATAATCAGGACCTTGCGTGTTTGATCCATTGCACAACTCCCTGTGTTCAGTTGATCAACTTGATCCCGGGTTGATTTAAATCGATGCGGCGAAGGGAGGATTGCCGACCCACAGTTCGGCGAAATTCTGCGCCGCCGGGCCAGACCCGAGAATGCGATCAAGTTCAGCGATCTGAAGTCGTCTGTGGAATTGAGCGTTGTCATCGTAACGATGCAGCAACATCGCCATCGAGTGGGAAAATTGCACATCCCGCCACACCTGCTTCAAGGCAATGTCGGAATACGACAGCAAGAGATCATCCTTGTCGTTGGCATAAAAATGCTCAAAGGCGCGAGCAAGAATGTTGGCATCGGAGACGGCCAGGTTCAGCCCCTTGGCTGCAGAAGGCGGCACGATGTGCGCGGCATCGCCCGCGAGGAACAACCTGCCCTTCTGCATCTTTTCAGCAACAAAACTTCTCAGTTGCACAATACTTTTTTCGATGATTGCCCCGCCGTTGACTTTCTCCGGCCGTCCTTCAATCCGTGATTGCAAAAGCTCCCAGATGCGTGTGGCAGACCACTCATTGGGATCTTCGTCCGGAGCACACTGCAGATAAATTCTTGAAACTTTCGGGGAGCGCATGGTGAACAATGCCAACCCGGTTTCATGGCTGGAAAAAATAACATCCGGTGAAATGGGCGACATTTCGGCGAGAACCGCCAGCCAGGCAAAAGGATAGGTGTGCGAAAAACAGGTCAGCGCGTCAGCGATGTGTGGGCGGCAAATGCCGTGAAAGCCGTCGCAGCCGACAACAAAGTCGCACTCAAGCGTCTGTTGTCTGCCGTCATGCCTGAAGGAAACGGCAGGCGCGTTTCCATCGGTATTGTGAACCTGAACATCGGCAGCATCGAACAGCAGTGGCGACTCGCTTTTTAAACGGGCTGCTACCAGGTCCTTGATAATTTCCTGTTGCCCGTAAATGGTCACCGTGCGTCCGGTGAGCGCCTGGAAATCCAGCTCGCGTGTCGCTCCGTCATAATGAAACTGCAGCGCAGAATGCACCATTCCTTCAGAAGCAATCCTCGAACCGACACCACTTTCAGTGAGAATCTGCACCGTGGCGGGGGTAATCTGGCCGGCGCGACTGCGGCCTTCTACGTATGCTTTTGATCGACTCTCAACAACGACGTTGCTGATATTCATAAGCGTAAGAAGCTGCCCCAACATCAATCCGGCCGGGCCTGCTCCAACGATTGCAACCTTTGTCCGCATGGGTTTGTCCCTCTGAGTTATAAGGTCTGAAGCGAAAAGCTTTTCACTGAATAACGTGTTCGCAAACACCTTGAAGCGGCTCTTGGATTAACGTGTCCATCGCTCACTTCAAGATGGTCATTTCTTTGAAATCAATCCACTCATGTACTGATTCAAATCGCGCAGATCATTGATAGTCCAGGCATGTGGCGGGATCTTCACAGCATTCTCTCGCAAGGTTTTTGGAATCAGACTTCCACTTGGACGAAGTATGATCGACGAAACAATAACGCCCGGATAATCATTGAGGCGTTTCTTGAAAGCGGCAGTGGTCAGATCAGGTGTTGGGGGGGTGCTTTTTCTGGCCAGTGGCCCTGTACCCTTGATATCGGCTCCGTGGCATACGGCACATCTTTGTGAATAAAGGTTCTTGCCGTTGCCCATATCCGCAAAGGCAAGTGACGTTTGAATCAGTGTTAATACAGCTAATAAAGGAATTAATGTCTTTTTCATTTTGACTCTGGCCTTGCTGAACACATCAGCTCTTGATTTGCCGCTATTCCCCGCAAAGTCTCCAATCACCAGCATCAATTCAAAGACAAAACAAACCACACACAACTACGCACACAACCAAGGGTTGTGTCGCAGGTACTTTTTTATCGAGCTGTGGTAAACGGCAGAGAAACTATCTCGCAACCGGGACGTAATAAAACCTGTCACGGGAACGCCGTCGAGGAAAAATAAAAAATGCGCGGAGTGCCTTGGGGGAAAAGGCAAGCGGAGGTGAGTACGTATTTACAACGGAGGTATGAAACATGCCAATCCCTGTGCGCTTATAATTTTTATTGCCACGAGTACATCCTTACTCGTGGCCGGTAATCTCACACTTGTTTCCGAATATGTCAATATTCAAAAATTAAATTTGACAGTCCCATGTGCAATTTATGCACTGCCGAGTACGAATAGCAGCCTGCATTGTGGACGCCCAGCCTCTGAGACACAGAAGCTGACCGAGGTCTAACCTCTCACGCAAAACCAATGTGGGAGCGAGCCTGCTCGCGAAGGCGCGACACCAGCCACTTACTGCATTGGCTGAACGGACGCTTTCGCGAGCAGGCTCGCTCCCACAGTTTTTACCGGTGTTGAATCAGCCTTGGCGCTGAGATTCAGAAGCTGGTCACGGTTAAACGACCGGCGCAAAACCAAAGTGGGAGCGAGCTTGCTCGCGAAGGCGCTACATCAGTCACCATTGCATTGACTGGATGGACGCTTTCGCGAGCAGGCTCGCTCCCACAGTTTTTACCGGTGTTGAGTCAGCCTTGGCGCTGAGATTCAGAAGCTGATCGCGGTTCACCGACCGGCGCAAAACCAATGTGGGAGCGAGCCTGCTCGCGAAGGCGCTACATCAGTCACTTATTGCATTGACTGAACGGACGCTTTCGCGTGCAGGCTCGCTCCCACAGTTTTTACCGGTGTTGAATCAGCCTTGGCGCTGAGATTCAGAAGCTGATCGCGGTTCACCGACCGGCGCAAAACCAATGTGGGAGCGAGCCTGCTCGCGAAGGCGCTGCACCAGCCACATATTGCATTGACTGAACGGACGCTTTCGCGAGCAGGCTCGCTCCCACAGTTTTTACCGGTGTTGAATCAGCCTTGTCGCTGAGATTCAGAAGCTGATCGCGGCTTAACGACCGGCGCAAAACCAAAGTGGGAGCGAGCCTGCTCGCGAAGGCGGTACATCAGTCACCATTGCATTGACTGAACGGACGCTTTCGCGAGCAGGCTCGCTCCCACAGTTTTTACCGGTGTTGAATCAGCCTTGGCGCTGAGATTCCGAAGCTGATCGCGGTTCACCGACCGGCGCAAAACCAATGTGGGAGCGAGCCTGCTCGCGAAGGCGCTATACCAGCCACTTACTGCATTGACTGAACGGACGCTTTCGCGAGCAGGCTCGCTCCCACAGTTTTTACCGGTGTTGAGTCAGCCTTGGCGCTGAGACACAGAAGCTGATCGCGGCTTAACGACCGGCGCAAACGAATGTGGGAGCGAGCCTGCTCGCGAAGGCGGTACATCAGCCACTTACTGCATTGACTGAGCCGACGCTTTCGCGAGCAGGCTCGCTCCCACAGTTTTTACCGGTGTTGAATCAGCCTTGGCGCTGAGATTCAGAAGCTGGTCACGGTTAAACGACCGGCGCAAAACCAATGTGGGAGCGAGCCTGCTCGCGAAGGCGCTACATCAGTCACTTATTGCATTGACTGAACGGACGCTTTCGCGAGCAGGCTCGCTCCCACAGGGTTTGGGGGTGGATGCAGGTTCAAGTGCATCCACCACGGGCCATTGGATCAGCCTTTTTCGTCGATCCCGGCTTGCAGGGTCTGGGTGTCCAGATGCCCGCTGAGGGTGACCGGACCGACTTTCAGGTTGCCGTTTTCCAGGGAAACCTTCGGTGCGTTTTCCTCGGTTTTATGCGGCAGATCCAAGCCCGCTTTCACACCGTAGTCACGGTTGCTCAGATCAGTGCTGCTGACCTTCGAACCACCCAGATCGACCTGCCCTTGCGTCGCCGAAATCCGCGCGCCGGTCAGTTGTGTCGCGCCGCCAACTGCGAGGCTCACGCCTTGGCTGGCATTGATCCCGGACGCCTGCGCCACGCTGTCCTTGTGCGCATACTCACCCTGCGCTTTCAGTGTCGGTTTGTAATCAGTGCCGGCGAGCTTCTCTTTATCGCTCGGTGGATTTTTCTTCGCAGTCAGGCCCAGATCGACATCGACCTTGGCGTGGTTGCTCGCGTCCTGACGGCTTTCGACGCTCAGATCACCCGCGACCTTGCCGCTGACAGTTTTAGCGTCGATCCGCGCACCCGCCAGCTGTACATCTCCACCGCTGTTCAGCACCACGCCGTCAGCCTTGATCTGGCTGTTCTGCTGCGTGCTGCCTTGCAAGTAATCCACACCGACTTTCGCCCCGGCATTGAAACCGTGATCGCTGCTGGCCTTCTCATCCTCGGCGGTCGGGGTTTTGCTGCTCAGGTTGCCGCCGGCATTCAGCGCGACATTCCAGTTATTGCGGTTGTCAGTGGACTGTGCCGACTCCTGCACGTAACCGCCCTTCTGCGCATCAATGCTGACGTTCGGTGCGCTGACTTGCGTGCCCTGCAGATGAATCGAGTCACCGCTCAGCGCGATGCCGTTCTGACTGTTGAGCTGGCCACCGCTGAGGGTTTTCGAATCCTCGTTGACCCGACCGATATTGAAATTGCCGCTCAGATTACCGCCCTGATCACGGCTCTTCTCGCTGCTGGTTTTGCTGCCGCCACCCTTCAAGCCGCCGCCGAGGTTGCTGCCGGTGGCGGTGTGGGTATCGGTGGCTGCTTGCAGATCAAGTTTGCCGTCGGCGTGCAGATCGATGCCGCCCGCACTGTCGATTTTCGTGCCTTGCTGCAGCTGATTGCCGCCGCTGCTCAACTGCACCGGGCCGTTGCCGCTGATGCTCGCAACGTGAGCCTGGGTGTCAGCACTCTGCTTGCCGGTGTGATCGAGCTGGAAACCGGCGCCGAGGTCGACGTTGGTGCCATCGGTACCCGGCAAGGTGCCGACCGTCAGCGAGCCATTGCCGCGCAGACTACTGTCATTGCTGCTCTGCCGGTCGTTGGCCTGATTCAGCGCCAGATCGCCGCCAGTCTTGATGCTTACACCGCCCTGCCCGCCGTCGAAACGGCTGCCTGCGAACTGCGCATCACCGCCGACCTTGATGTTCACACCCTGGCTGCCGGCATAAGCGCCGACCACGGCGGTGGAACTGTCCTTGCTCGACGCACTGCTGCCACCCGCGCCGCTGCCGGCGACGTTCACGTCTTCACCGGTCTTGGTGTAGACGCGCACATCGACCTTGGCATCCACCGCGTTGGCGCTGCTGTTGTGCGTGTTGCTCGCGGCATCGGCAAGCAGTTGGTCTGCGCTGATGTTCACTTGGCCGGCACTGGCGTTGTATTGCGTGCCTTGGTCGTGCAGCGTGCCAGTGGTCTTCACATCGACAGTGCCGCCATCAAAACGGCTGACTACGGCGTTGTGGTTTTGCTCGGTTTTGCTGGCGCTGCCGTGACCGACTGCGACGTCGATACCAACGTTCGGCTGACCTATATTGGCCAGTGCGTCCTTGTCCGGCACCTTGCCGTTGAGCACATCCTTGACCGCGCCTGCGATCGGCCGAGCAATGTCTTTGTATTCGACGTTGGCGCCGATGTCCGCCGACCAGTTGCTGTCGTTGTGCGTGCTGCTTTCGCTGTTGCTGGCGGCACGGTTGTCGATCTCGTTGGCGGCGACGTTCAGACCGTCGCCAGCCTTGAGTTGCGCACCTTCAGTCGCGAGTTTGTCGGCATTGATCGTCAGGCTGCCGCTGCTCTGGACGCTGCTGGTTTGCGCGGTAGTTTTACTGGTCGAATCCTGCGCCGTGCTGTGGGCGAAATCGACGCCACTGCCGGCACGGTCGAGGCCGCCGGTGTAGTAGAAACCACCGCCGGTGCTGGAGGTGTCGGTGGAGGTTTGGTGACTGTCGGCTTCGGCCAGCAACGATACATTTTTACCGCTCAACGTCGTGTCGCCAGCGGTGGATTTCACTTCCGTGCCTTTGAGCGTGACGTCACCGCCCGCCTTCACCTGCACACTGCCGCCGCTGAGGCTGGAGCCTTGTTGAGTGACGTCGTTGCTAGTGACGGTTTGCTGTTTGTCTTCGTAGTGAATCCCGGCGCGATATTGCTCCGGCGTTTGCTCTTTGGCGTACGCATCGAAGCCACGGGTTTGCGTGGTGTCAGTGCTGTCATGAGTGTTCTGCGCAGCATGCACATTGACGTCACCCACCGCGTCGGCTGTCAGCGCGCCGTCAGCCTTGACCGTCGAACCCGCCACTTCAATGTCCTTGGCGCTTTTGAGCTTGAGGTTGCTGTCAGACACCAACTCACTGCGCACAGTGCTGCTGTCTTGGCTGTTCTGCCGCGACTCGTCCTTGCTGATGCCGAAGAACTTGCTGTCCTTGTCGTGGTGGTTGCTGTGCGAGGTGTCCTGCACGCCGTCGATGACCAACGAACCCTTGTCGCTGATCACACTGGCATCGCTGCCGCCACGCACCTGGCTGCCGCTGATGCGCACATCGTCAGCCTTGACGATCAGTTTGCCGGCGGCGTTGATTTTGCTGCCTTGATGCTGGGTCCTGCCCTTGTCGGCATCGCCGGTCTTGCCGAAGAAACCACCGCCGACCAAGTCACCGGAATAACGGTTGTCATTGCTGCGATTGGCCCGAGTTGCGGTGGTGATTTCCACCTGTTTGCCAGCCAGTTGCACATCGCCGGCGCTGCTCAGCTCGGCGCCTTCGGTGCGCAAAAGTGCGGCGGTTTGCAGGGCGATATTGCCGGCCTTCAACTGGCTGGTGACGCTGCGCTGCTCTTCGCTGCTGCTGTTCCAGTCGGCTTTCCACAGGTGCTTGCGGTGGTTGCCTTGATCGGTTTGCGTGTGGCTTTCAGTGGCGGCGGTCAGGCGCAGATCGCCGCCGCTTTGCACGTCGAGATTGTTCGCTGCTTCGACTTTGGCGGCTTTCAGTTCGGTGTCTTTGCCGGACGACAGTTTGGCGTCGCGGCTGGCGATAATCTGGCTGCCATGCTGACGCGATTCACTGTCGGTCTGGGTACGATCGTAGGTTTCCCAGGTGATGCCGATGGTGCTGTTGTTCCAGTTTTCACGCTTTTCCTGAAGCTTGCGGCTTTCGACCGTCGACAGGGTCAGGTTGCGTTTGGCGTCGAGTGTGACATCACGAGCGTTGACATCAGTGGCGGCCAGAGTCAGGTCCTTGCCGCTGTGCAAAGCGACGTCGCCCTGACTGCTGCGAATACCGGCGCGGGTCACGTCGAGGCTGTTGGCCACGGCTTCACCGCTGACACTCAAGTCACCGGCCGAGCGAATCTGCACGCCGTCACGCCCGGCCACTTGCACCGCGCCAACCCGCACGCCTGCACCTTCGGCGGTGCTGACAATATTGATACGGCCGGCCTGCATCGCGCCAAACAGGCTGGCGTCGA
Organism: Pseudomonas sp. CH61; assembly: GCF_059429415.1. Lineage (NCBI taxonomy): Bacteria > Pseudomonadati > Pseudomonadota > Gammaproteobacteria > Pseudomonadales > Pseudomonadaceae > Pseudomonas > Pseudomonas sp. CH61. The sequence goes on from NZ_CM182098.1 coordinate 3,549,891, forward strand.
TGCGCTGATCGGAAGTATTGCCCGATGGATCGACGTTGCTCACCTGACCGCTGGCGTAATCAACCTGATTGCGCCCGGCCGTGAGGTTCAACTGATCGCGTGCCGTGATCGCGCCCTGGCTGTCGATACGCGGCGCAATCAGGTTGATCGAGCCCTCGCCGTTGCGCAGGCCACCGCTGTGAATCTGCAACTGACCACTGGCGTCGCGGGTATTCAGGCTTTGCAGTTTGCCGTCATTCAATTCCGGACGACCGACCACGAGATTGGCGTTCGGTGTATTGATGAAACTGCCGCCGTTGACCGAGATGCCGTTAGGGTTGGCCAGCACGTAATCGGCGGGCCGGCCGAAGATTTCCTGCGCGCCATTGATGGCGGACGGGTTGCGGCTGATCACTTCGTTGAGGATCACGCTCGCCGCCTGGCCTTGCAGTTGCGGGTTGGCCGCCAGTTGCCCGGCCAGTTGCGATTGCCCGGCCTGCAAGGCGTTGTTCAGCACCAGGCCCTGACGGTCGACGTTGTAGTCGAGGAACTGGTTGTGCGACAGGCCCGAACCGTTGGGCGCGACGATGTTGACGATGGGCACACCGCCCTGGGTCTGCAATTGCGCGGTGCCGCCGGGTCCCGGGGCGACCACGACGCCGCCGGCCATCGCGCTCGGCAGGTGCACGGCGAAGAACAGGCTGGCAATCGCCCAGCGCAATTTGCCCCGAGGCGAAAGATGAAATGCAAAGGTGTGTGCTGGCATAAAAACGTCTCCATGTGAGTACGGCATCACGTTGCGCGTTTAGTCTTGGCCGTGGCTGACGCGCTCAGATCCGACGGCTGTTTGTTCACTGCTTTGTTCACTGCTTTGTTCAGATTTGCAGGCCCACGCGCATCAGCCAGGTTTCAGGCTCGTGCTGCAGACCGTTCGGGGTGTTGAGGGCGCGTTGGTAATCGACGTCCACTTGCAGATTCTTCCAGCCCAGATTCACGCCGACACTGGCGCCACTCAGGCGTTGGCCCTGCGCGCCGTGATCGGCCTTGATCCAGCCGTGGTCGAGGCCCACGCGCGGGGTGATCTGCAGCGGCCATTCGCTGCGCAGCGGCAGGCGCAAGGTGTTGCGCCAGATCGCGCCGCTGGCGCCGGAGGCACTGCTGACCCGGTAGCCACGCACCGCCGAATCGTCGGTGCCGAGCAACTGTTCAATCGCTGGCAGCGGGTCCGGGCTGTACTGCAAATTGAGTTGGCTCTGCCACTGCCAGGCCTGCGCGCCGAACTGACCGTTGCGCCACTGGCTGAGGCCGGCGCGGTACTTGCGGAACTGCGCCTTGGGCAGGTTGTTGATCTGCTGCTGCGAGTCATCGTCGGCGCCGAGCCAGCGCAGGCCCTGGGCGTAATTGACGTCGAGGTTCCACACCGCGCGGTCGAGCCAGAACAGATTGAGCCCGGCTTCGGCCACGGTCAGGGTCGGGCTTTGAATGCCGAGGCGAACGTCTTGCAGATAGCTGTCGACATCCTTGTGCGCCAGTTGCAAGTTGGCGCTGAGCTGACGGCTCTGGTCGCGCCACAACACACGGTCGGCGCGCAGACTGACCTGATCGGTGATGCCGGTGTTGTGAAAAGTCACGCTCGGCAGTTTGAACGGCGCGCGGTATTCGGCGTGGCTGGCGAACACGCTGTAGGTCCAGTAGCCGTAAGGAATCGCGTAGTACAGGCTGGCATTGCGGCTGTAGCGGTCGCCCTGATTGAGCGTGTCGCTGGCGCTGAGGCTCAGCAGATCGTTGAGTTGCAACGGGCTGTCGAGACTGAGGCTGACGGTGTCGCGATCACGTCCGGTGCTGGCGCTGCCGAGATTGTCGATCCCGGCGTTCAAGGCCCAGCGCGAATGCGCGGAAGTGCGCGAACGCAGAATGATCCGCGAGGCGCCGGGCTGGCTGCCGGGGGCGATGTCGGCGGTAAGATCGATCGAGCGCAGGCGATTGAGTTGATCAAGGCCCTGCTCCAGATCGCGCAGGTTCAGCGGCTCGCCGAGCATGTTCGGAAACGCGCCACCGAGGGAAACCGGCAGACTTTGATCGGCCAGTTCAATGGACTCGATGTAGCCTTCGTCAACACGGATATCCAGCGACTGCCCCGCTGCCGGTGCGCTGAGCAGATACGGGCGGCTGGCGATGTAGCCCTTGTCGACGTAGCTCGCGGTGATAGTCGCCAGCAGATGATTGATCTGGCCGACACCCATGCAAGGCGCCAGCAGCGGTTTGATTCGCGCGTTGAGTTTGTCGCTGTCGATCAGCGTGACGCCGCCGATGCGCGCGCCGCTCAACGGCCAGCAACGTTCATCGGGAGCAACCGCTTGCGGCATGGCCGGAGTGATCGGCGTCGGGCCGAATGCACCGCGCTGCAATTGCCGTTTTCTTTGCTCAAATTGCAGTTGTTGCAGATCGCGTTGTTGCTGTTGCTGTTGGCGCAGCACTTCCTGACCCGGCGCGGCAGGTTCGGCCGCTTCATTCGAGGAGGCACAGACACTCAACACAAAGGCCGACAGCAGCGGGCAAAGCGCGGAACGACGGCGGAAAACAGCGCGAAACGGATACGGCACGCAACATCCTTGCGATCATAAAATGGCGTAATGCCATGTCATCAATGATCGTGATAGTCGGAGCCCTCCTACACAAATGCAAGACGCTTCCTACAGCGCTTACATTTCTTAAACAATTGCTTTGCCTGACTTTATTGTCAGCAGCAAGGCCACGGCACTGCACGCTATCAGGGTTTCCCCGAGGGCTTGAAACCAGCCCGCGAGCATCAGCCCTGTGCCGATCAGCAAGTAATACATCAAACCCAACAACGCCCCGGCGGTGCCCAGTCGATCAGCGTAATCGGCCAGTGCCGAACCGAGAACGTTGGGGATCGCCAAGCCAAACGCCAACACCACCAGCAACATCGGCAGGACAAACGCGACACTGTTCTGCAGCGACCACACGCCCACACCACCGAGCAACGCGGTGCCACCCGCGAGGCGAATCAACTGCAATGCCTTGAACCCGGCCGTCAATAAACGCCGGTTGAACCATGCTCCAAAACCTGAGCCCAGCGCGAGGATCACGCCGCTGTAACCGAACACACTGGCGTCCACCTCCAGCCGCTGAAACATGAACGGAGCGAGGCTGTAATAACTGAACAACGCCACGTTGAACGAGGCGATCCACAGCGCCGAGCGCCAGATTCCCGGGTCACGCAGCATGCGCCCAAGGGTTTCGAACAAACCGACATGGCCGGTTGGCGCTGTCCGGGTTTCCGCCAGGGTGTAGCAGCTCCACAGCCACAACAGCGTTGCCAGTAACAGCAACGCGCCAAGCACACCGCGATAACCGAAAGCCTGAACCAGACTGGCCCCCGTGAACAAGCCAATCGCCGGACTGGCCGCCAGCGCGATGCCCACCAACGAAAACACCTGGGCCAGTTCGGCGCCCTTGAAGCGGTCGCGCAACACGGTTTGCGTAACCACCGAGCCCACCGCCGCACCGAACGCCGCCAACATCTGCGCCAGTAACAAGCCGTTGAAACTGCTGACCCGCAGGCCGAAAAGCGTGGCAATTGCATAGGTTGCCAAGCCCGCGAGCATCGCCGGGCGCCGACCGATGCGATCACACAAACGCCCCCACACCACTACCCCGACGGCAAACGCGAGGAAATACACCGACAACGTCTGCGCCGCCGCTTGCGGGCCAACGTTAAACACACGCCCGATATCGCCGAGCGCCGGGCTGTAAAGGGTTTGTGCGATCTGCGGAAACATCAGCAGCGCAATCGCCAGCCACAGGAAATGTCTGTTGTTCATTGTTCATCACTCCTCGCATTAAGCCGCCGAGGAGTTTAAGAATCGGTGAGTGGCGTATTATCCGAATCCTGCCAATTTATCGATGAAATCGGACAACCCATGGCTTGGCTCGACGCCCACGCAACCTTTGACGCTGATCGCTTTCAGGCACCGGTGATCGGTATCGCCTCGACCCTGGGTGATCACGACTCCGGTTTGCACCGTCATCAACGCGGGCAACTGCTGTACACGCGACAAGGCTGCACGCGAATTACCCTGGCGCAGCAATTGTGTCTGCTGCCGCCGTCGCGGGCCGCGTGGATTCCGCCAGGGGTCAGCCATCGCGCGGTGATGCAGCAGAGTGTCGATTACCGCTCCATCTACTTGATTCCCGAACTGTGCGCTGCACTGCCGCAGCAGGTCTGCGTGATCGAAGTCAGCCCGTTGTTGCGTGCGGTGCTGGAACCGATGGCGCTGGCGGATTTCGCCAGCGATTGGCAGCAAGGCAAATTTGCCCACTTGCTCGGCCTGTGCCTGAGCGAAATCGCTGACGCGGCGCAGCAACCGACGCTGTTGCCGTTACCTCAGGACAAGCGCCTGGCACCACTGCTGAAAACGCCCGAACGTCTGCCTCCGGAGCTGCAAGTGCTGGAGCAGCAGATCGGCGCCAGCAGCCGCACCATTGGGCGAATTTTCCAGCGCGAAACCGGCATGAGTTATCAGCAATGGCGCCAGCAGTGGCGCTTGATGCGCGCGATGGAATTGCTCGCCACCGGACGCAGCCTGAGTTACTGCGCTTTCGAAACGGGTTTTGCCAGCGACAGCGCCTTCATCGCCTTCTTCAAATCCATGACCGGCCACACACCGGGCCACTGGCTCAAGTGAACAACTGACGATCGGCGCCAGAAATCATTTGCGACTAAATATTACCTGCGTCATATTACAGCCGTAATAACGACCCGTTCACGCAGGTAACCCGCCATGACCAGCATGCCCACCCTCGAACCTGTTGTGGTGAAGACCAAGCCGCCCCTGCTTAGACGATTGCTGCTTGCCGGCGCCGGATTGCTCGCGCTGATCTTCGCCGGCGTGTACGCCGTGCATTGGTGGGGCGCCGGGCGTTTTCTCGAAGAAACCGACGATGCCTATATTGGTGGCGATGTCACGGTGATCGGGCCGAAAGTCGCCGGTTACATCGATGAAGTGCTGGTCAGCGACAACCAGCCTGTGAAGGCCGGCGATGTGTTGATCCGTCTCGACGCCCGTGACTATCGCGCCAACCTCGCCAAGGCCGAAGGTGCCGTCGCCGCCGAAGAAGCGCTGCTGGCCAACCTCGACGCCACCGAACAACTGCAACAAGCGGTGATCGGCCAGGCCCGCGCCGGCATCGACGCCGCCGGCGCAGAAACCGCGCGTTCGCGGGATGACAACGCGCGCTACAAACGCTTGGTGACCACCAATGCTGTGTCCGTGGAAAGCGCACAACGCGCCGACGCCACCTTCAAAACCGCACAAGCCCTGAGCGCCCGCGCCCAGGCCGAACTGCTTGCCGCGCAACGCCAACTGGCGGTGATCGACACCCAAAAACAACAGGCCCGCGCCGCCCTCCAGCAAGCCCGCGCCGAACGTGATCTGGCGCAGTTGAATGTCGGCTACACCGAACTTCGCGCGCCGGTCGATGGAGTGATCGGCAATCGCCGCGCACGGGTCGGCGCCTATGCCCAGGCCGGTTCACAGCAGTTGTCAGTGGTGCCGGCCAGCGGTTTGTGGGTCGATGCCAACTTCAAGGAAGACCAACTGGCGCGGATGAAACCCGGGCAACGTGTGAGCATCCGCGCCGACGTGCTGTCCGGTCAGGAATTCCACGGTCGCCTCGACAGCCTCGCCCCCGCCACTGGTTCGCAATTCAGTGTGCTGCCGCCGGAAAACGCCACCGGCAACTTCACCAAAATCGTCCAGCGTGTGCCAGTACGAATCCTCCTCGACCCGGCTGATGGCGTGCTCGGTCACTTGCGTCCGGGCCTGTCGGTAACGGCGGAAGTCGACACCCGCGCGCAACCGGAAACCAGCGCCGTGGCCGTCGCGCCATGAGCACCGCCCTCGCCGCCCCTGCACAGCCATTCAACGCGGCGGACATGGCGACCGCGACCAAGGTATTCGCCTTCGCAACCATGTGCATTGGCATGTTCATCGCGCTGCTGGATATCCAGATCGTCTCGGCGTCGCTGCGCGATATCGGCGGTGGACTCTCCGCCGGCACCGACGAAACCGCGTGGGTGCAGACCAGTTACCTGATCGCCGAAATCATCGTGATTCCGCTGTCGGGCTGGCTGTCACGGGTGTTCTCGACGCGTTGGTTGTTCTGCGCTTCGGCGGTCGGTTTCACCCTCGCCAGCCTGCTCTGCGGCATGGCCTGGAACATCCAGAGCATGATCGCCTTCCGCGCCCTGCAAGGTTTTCTCGGCGGCTCGATGATTCCGCTGGTGTTTACTACGGCGTTCTTTTTCTTCACCGGTAAACAGCGGGTGATCGCTGCGGCGACCATCGGTGCGGTCGCGTCATTGGCACCGACATTAGGGCCGGTGATCGGTGGCTGGATCACTGATATTTCCTCGTGGCACTGGTTGTTCTACATCAACCTGGTGCCGGGGATTTTCGTTGCCGTAGCGGTGCCGATGCTGGTGAAAATCGACCAACCGGAATTGTCCCTGCTCAAAGGCGCGGACTATCTGAGCATGGTCTTTCTCGCGCTGTTTCTCGGCTGTCTGGAATACACCCTCGAAGAAGGTCCGCGCTGGAACTGGTTCAGCGACCAGACCATTCTGACCACGGCGTGGATCAGTGGGCTGGCGGGATTGGCGTTCATTGGCCGCACCTTGCACGTGGCCAATCCGATCGTCGATCTGCGTGCTTTGAAGGATCGCAATTTCGCCCTCGGCTGCTTCTTCTCGTTCGTTACTGGCATTGGTCTGTTCGCAACGATCTACCTGACGCCGCTGTTCCTCGGCCGGGTGCGCGGCTACAGCGCGCTGGACATTGGTCTGGCGGTTTTCTCCACTGGCGTGTTCCAGATCATGGCGATTCCGCTGTATGCCTTTCTGGCCAATCGCGTCGATCTGCGCTGGATCATGATGGTCGGTCTGGGTTTGTTTGCGGTGTCGATGTGGGAGTTCAGCCCGATCACCCACGACTGGGGTGCCGGCGAGTTGATGCTGCCGCAAGCGTTGCGCGGGATTGCCCAGCAACTGGCGGTGCCGCCGGCGGTGACGTTGACCTTGGGTGGGTTGGCGCCGGCACGTTTGAAGCATGCGTCGGGGCTGTTCAATCTGATGCGCAATCTTGGCGGGGCGATTGGTATTGCGGCGTGCGCGACCATTCTCAATGACCGCACCAACCTGCACTTCACGCGATTGGCCGAGCATCTGAACAGCAGCAATGAAGCGATGAATCAGTGGCTGGCGCAGGTCGGCGGCAACCTGGCGAATCTGGGCCAGAGCGGCGACGTCGGCGTCACCGCCAGCCTGCGCCAGTTGTGGTTGCTGACTTACCGCGAGGCGCAAACCCAGACCTACGGCGACACGTTTTTGATGATCGGCGTGTGCTTCGTCATCGCCACCGCGATGGTGCCCTTGATGCGCAAGGTGCAACCACCGGCGGCGCCGAGTGCGGATGGGCATTGATCCCTATTTTTGCAGACATCCACTTCCCCCTGTAGGAGTGAGCCTGCTCGCGATAGCGGTGTGTTAGCGAAGCAAATGTCGACTGACACATCGCCATCGCGAGCAGGCTCACTCCTACAGGGATTTGTGTGTGTTTACTCAGGCTTGTGGGGTTTTGCGGAATCCCACGGCCAAACGATTCCAGCTGTTGATCGTGCTGATCGCCACGGTCAGGTCGACCATTTCTTTCGGCGTGAACTGCGCCGCGACCACTTCGTAATCTTCATCCGGCGCGTGGGTCAGGCTCAGTTGCGTCAGCGATTCAGTCCACAGCAACGCAGCGCGTTCACGGTCGCTGAAGAACGGCGCTTCACGCCATGCCGTCACCGCGAACAAACGGCGCGGAGTTTCGCCACCCTTGATCGCATCGGTGGTGTGCATGTCGATGCAGAACGCGCAGCCGTTGATTTGCGAAGCGCGCAGCTTGACCAGTTCGATCAGGTTTTTTTCCAGCGGCAGTTTGGACACCGCGGTTTCCAGCGCGATCATCGCTTTCAGGGCATCTGGGGAGGCGGTGTAGAAATCGGTACGAGGTTGCATGGTGGCTCCGGGCAGCAAGTGAATGTGTGGCTACGTTAGCCCTCACGCCCGGTTCGACAAATAGCCAATATTCCAGAAGATCAGGAGGCCACTTCGGTTTTCCCGGCTGACCACTCGTCAGCCAATCGGCACCAAGGGTTCTGCGCATCAGACCAATATCAGGTACATGCCCTTTCTGGAGACCGATCATGATCACGCGCAAACTCACCTCGTTACTGCTCGCCGGCCTGCTGGTCACGGCATCGGCCGCCAGCTTCGCCGCCAACGATGGCGCTGACGCCACCGGCACCAAATCCGGAGGCCCGACCAGCACCACCACGCCGCCAGACAACACCCCGGGCGCGCCTTCGGGGGGTAGCGGTTCTTCGGGTATGGGATCCGGGACCGGCACCAATGGCGGGGCCAGCGGTTCCGGTTCCGGGGCTGGCGGCGGAACAGGTTCGGCGGGTGGCGGGACTGGCGGTGCGGGCGGTGGCACCGGCGGCTGAACGAACAAGAGCCATCCCAAATAAGCACGCTATCCAATGTAGGAGTGAGCCTGCTCGCGATGGCGGTTTGTCAGTTATGCAACTGTGTGCTGACACACCGACATCGCGAGCAGGCTCACTCCTACAGGGTACAACGTGTAGTTCAGCGATCAGAGCGCATCAGTTCGGCCAGGCCGCTGTCCAGCGACAACACTGCCGCGCGATTGCGCCCGGCATTTTTCGCCTGATACAGCGCCGCATCGGCGCGCTGGATAAACACTTCCGGGCTGTCATTGCCGCTCGGGATAAACGAATAACAGCCCAGACTCACCGTCAGATACCCGGTTGGCGAGCCGCTGTGGATGATGTGCTTGTCGATCACGCTGCGGCGGATCTGCCCGGCAATCGCCAGCGCGCCGTTGATATCGGTGTCCGGCAACAGCACCGCAAACTCCTCGCCACCGTAGCGTACCGCCAGATCGGACTTGCGCTGGCAGCACGTCTGCAGCACTTGGGCGACCTGCGTCAGACAATGATCGCCAGCGACATGACCATAGGCATCGTTGTAGCGTTTGAAGAAATCGATATCGAGCATGATCAGACTGACCGGACTGACCTGCCGCGCGCCACGAGCGAATTCAACCTCCAGCGAACGCTCGAACAAACGTCGATTGGCCAGCCCGGTCAGGCTGTCATGGGTCGCGATCTGCTCCAGCGTACGCTGGGCCTTGCGCAGGTTTTTTTCGATCCGTTCACCATCGCGCACCTGATGAATGAACACCCAGCCAAACAGGCCGATGCCGAGAATCACCAAGGCGACGATCACACTCGACTGGAATGCGCGTGCGTACCAGCCGTCGAGAATCGTGTCGCGCGAGGTCGCCGCCGACACCACCAACGGATACGCCGACAAGCGTCGATAGCCGTACAAACGCACCACGCCATCGACCACCGAGTTGATCATCGCCGTGCCGGCCGCCGCCTCAGGCAGTAACGTGCGATAAATCCGCCCTTGCGCCAGCGAGGTGCCGATCAGGTTTTCATCAAACGGACGGCGGGCGAGCAAGGTGCCGTCGCTCAGACCGAGAAACATGATGCCTTGGTCATCGAGGCTGAAACTTTCGAAGAAGCGGTCAAAGTACGACATCTTGATCCCGGCCAGCAGCACACCCTGGAAATTGCCGGCGTGATCATTGACGCGTTTGGAAATCGGGATGATCCACTCGCCGTTTTCACGGCTGCGAATCGCCGGGCCGATGTGCGCCAGCGTCGAGGCGTTCTGCTGGTGAAACTTGAAGTACTCGCGATCGGCCACGCCATTGCCACGGGGCAGATCGGCAAACGAGGTAATCACCCATTGGCCTTCGCGATCGAACAGGAACACCCCGTGCAACTGATCGAGTTGCTGCACCCGTCGGGCAAAAGTTCTTTGTAAACGCGGTTTCTGCGCGGCGCCGTAGCCGTCGTCCTGAATCCAGTCAACCAGGCTGGTCATCACCAGATCGGCGGCGAGAAAGGTGTCCTCGGCCTGCTGCGCCATGGCCCGGGTCAGGTTGCTCGACGCCATTTTCGCCACCGCCAGATCCTGGCGTCGCGACTGCTCCAGTTGCAGGTAGAGCAAACCGGACAGGCACAACCCCACCGCAACGATAAACAGCACCGCCGCTTTGCGCAGCGGCAGGCGTTTAAGGGTGCCTCCGGGGGCCTGATGCGGATCGTGAATAGGGATAGGCAAAAGCAAGTCCTGGGCAGGTACGACAAGGGCGCCAGCGGGGAAACCCTTATGTTTGTGAGCGTAGCCCACCGGAATCTACGGGGCAAACGTCCCGCTTCCGCCCAGGTATATCGGCGCACAACGAGTTTGGATGATCGCTGTTCGCCGATTTATTTTCGATTGCCTCTTTCGGGTTAGTCAGTTGTGAAGGGCCAGGCGCCGCATCGCACTGTGCAAATGCGCCCGCGCACTTTGCGGGTCGCCCTCGCGCATCTGCTCATAGGCCCGTTGCGCAATGGCGTGGGGCAGCGGTTTCAATTGCCGTTGCGTGGCCATCGCCAGCAGTTGCACCTGGGCGGCGCGCTCCAGGTAATAGAGGTCGTCCCAGGCTTCGGCGATGGTCGGGGCGGCGACGATCACGCCGTGGTTTTTCAGGAACAGAATGTCGGCGTCGCCCATGACCCCGGCGATACGGTCGCCTTCGGACGCGTCCAGCGCCAGGCCGTTGTAGTCCTCATCCACCGCCGTGCGCCCGTAGAACTTCAGTGCGGTTTGCCCCAGCCACAACAGCGGCGGACCTTGCAGCAGACACAGCGCCGTGGCGTGGGGCATGTGGGTGTGGAAGGCGACTTTCACCCGTGGCAGCTGTTGGTGCAGGCGCGCGTGGATATAAAACGCCGTGGCTTCCGGTTGGCCTTTGCCTTCAACCACGTTGCCGTCAAAGTCGCAGACCAGCAGATTCTGCGCGGTCACTTCGGCGAAGGCATAGCCGTAGGGATTGACCAGAAACAGATCGTCATGCCCCGGCAGCATCGCCGAAAAGTGATTGCAAATGCCCTCCTCCAGGCCATGCAGCGCGGCCAGTTGAAAGCACGCCGCCAGCTCGGTGCGCGCGGTGATGATCGCCTCGCTGTCGAGGTTCAGCGCTGTCAGGCGTGAGGCCCGCGCACTGGCAGTCAGGGTGTGAGCCATGACGATTCTCCGTTACCAACCAAGGGATTTGAACAGCGGCAACACTTGATCGAGGCGGTTGAGGATTGCGTCGGGGCGATAGTCCGGCAGTAACTGGCGACCGGTGCCGCGATCGATCCACACACAGCGAAAGCCCATGTCCCGCGCGGCCGTGTGGTCGAGCATCGGGCTGGCGCAGATGTGCACCACTTCTGCGCGGCTGACGCCCAACTGCTCATGAGCGTAGTCGAACAGCCGTGGCGCCGGTTTGTAGGCGCCGGCCTGTTGCGCGGTGATCACCCGGTCGATGTGCCCGCCGAGTTGCGCGACGTTGCCGGCGATGATGTCGTCGTCGGTGTTGGACACGATGCACAGTTTGAAACCCATGTTTTTCAATTCACGCAGGGTCTCGACCACCTCGGCAAACGGCGGCATTTTCGGGATGGCGGCGGCCAGACGCTGGCTGTCGCCGGGCAGGCTGGGCAAGCCCAATTCTTCCAGGGCCATTTGCAGGCCGAGGGTGCTCAGCTCGCGGAAAGAGCGGTGTGGCGGCGTTTGTTCGAGGCGATGTTCATGGCGATCATAGACTTCAATCAGATGAGCGACATCGACCTGATGCTCGCCCTTCTCACTGAGGATTTCGCCGACCACAGCTTTAAGGCCTTCGTCCCATTGAATCAACGTGCCGTAGCAATCGAAGGTCAGCCACTGCGGGCGCGGGGTGTGAGTCATTGTCATTGGTCGAATCCTCCGTCGTGAGGACTTCAGCTTATGAGTGCCCGGTGATAGTGTGAAATTAAATAAATAGCCAATCGTCAGTTGAAAAACCACTATCGAGAGCACCGCCATGCTGGACCTGGAATTGCTGAAAACCTTTGTCTGCGTGGTCGACGAAGGCAGCTTCACCCGCGCCGCCGATCGCGTGCACCGCACCCAATCGACGGTCAGCCAGCAGGTACGCAAACTCGAAGACCTCGTCGGCCACGCCCTGCTGCTGCGCGACCGTACCGGGTTGAATGTCGCCGTCACCGAGCACGGCGAATTGTTGATTCACTACGCGCGCCGTTTGCTCGCGCTGTCCGCCGAAGCCACTGAAGCCTTGGCCAGCGACCTCGACCTGGAAATCCTGCGTATCGGCATGCCGGAAGACTTCGACGCGCGGCGCATGGCGCTGATTCTCGCCGGCTTCACCCGCAGCCATCCGCAAGCACGGTTGGAAACCCTCAGCGGCATGAGCCTCGATCTGCGCCAGCGCCTCGATGCCGGCGACATCGACATCGCCCTGATCAAACGCGAACCCGACAGCGGCCCGGCGTGGGCGACCTGGCCGGAGCGGCTGGTGTGGGTCAAAGGCGCGGAGTTCGATTCGTCCACCGGCGTGCTGCCGTTGGCGTTGTTTCCGCAGGGCTGCCTTTATCGGCAGCGCGCCATTCGTTTACTCGATGTTGCCCAGCGACCTTGGCGGGTGGCGTTCGGCAGTCACAGCCTGACCGGGATTCAAGCGGCAGTGGCATCGGGGTTGGGGGTGTCCGTGCTGCCGGTGTCGGCGGTGTTGCCTGAGCATCAGGTGTGTACGGATTTGCCGGAACTCGCGCCGACGGAATTGGCGTTGGTTAGCCGTGATGGGGTTTTGAGTGGGTTGCAGCGTGGGTTGGTGGAGTTTTTGCGTGGGGAGTTGGGGGTGGATGCGGGGGAATTTGCCTGAAATCCCCCCGTTTTTATCATTGGGGTTTATTGATTTCCCGCAGCAGATCTGCGACGGGAATGTTCATGGTGTTTGAGTAGTAGGGTTTGTAGCCGTAGGCGGTGACGACGACTTTGCAGGGGATTTGTTGTTTGTTGGCGAGAAGGTGGTTCAGCTCTGACGCTGACAGATCTCTCTCCGTACTTCGGTCGCTGGAGGTTTCAGTGATAAATGTACTGGTTGAAAAGGAGAATTTGGAACTGCCGCTTTCGCGTATATCAGAATTCACCAGCCCCACCGCAGAAAACTGAATAGCTTTGCCAACCGAAAAATCGTGGTCATCCGCTAACGCGCACCTCAATGTCCCCGAAGCCATCCCTTGCCTTTCGCCTCGGCCAAACAGGTTCAGAACATCCACATCGGATTGATATTTGATGACATATAAAAGGGAACTCGACCTATCTACAGACACATAACTCAAATTTGCCGGAGGCTGTAAATGGTCCTTTGCACATCCCGAACAGACAGCCAGAACCACACAAAGGAAAAACCTGTACATCACGGAAACTCCTTCATGATTGAATCAAATAGCAAGTCACTTGCAGACTTACCACCAGCGATTGGGGCGTTTAGCAATCCCAGTGCGTTGGCATGATTCGTGTCGACATTTACGTTAAGTGACGGTCCGCAGGAGATAATCCATTTTTCCCCGAAGTCCGCGACCCCGTCTGATGGGTCTCTCTTGGAAGGTGTTGCCTTGATATTGATCCAATCAACCGAAACTGGCGCGGGACGTTCGCGATAAATGTCTGAGCCCAGCCACACCAAAGCCCCTTCACCCACAGGATCCAGAGTGATCAGCATCTGAACCTTGTAACCCCAATCCGACATTATTTTGGACAGGTGCGCACCATTCCAGCCGCCGAGGCTATGGCCGACGATATAGACGGGACAGCTTTTATACGGAATAAGGCTTAGCACGTGCCGTTGAATGTCCTGCTTTCCTCTGACTTCGTTGTAACCCAACCATTCCGATTTATATTTCCCTTCTCCCTTTAGTGTCTCGGTGCGCCTATCAAATGCGAGTCGGGCATCCTGGATGTTTTCATAAGGCCCCGAAAAATAATAACTCTCCTTATCTCCCGCACCTCCGATAAAAACCACAATCGCCTTGGTACTCTCCACCGGCACAGGCTTGTCACTGACATCCTTCTTATCCGTCAGCGCATGTTCCTTGTGCAGCCTGTAATTGTTGCCCTTCGCGCACGTTACCGTTTCAGCAGCCATGCCTCACTCCTCCAAAAACAACTTGATGGTTTCAGGCAGATGCGAGCTGACTTGGTGAGTAAATCCGTTCGCGTCAGACACTCCATGCTCCAGACGCCCGTCTGCGCGCTGAATAACGTAAGGATGCTCAGGCATGGGCTCACCGGTCACGTCATTGACCAGTTTCAACCTGTCAGTGAAATGCACCGGCATCGGCAGCAAGCCACTGAAGGGAGCCGATGTCATCGTGTCACCGATGATGACCGTGCCTGAACCGCCGATGACGACATTGCCGTGACCACCGGTGCTGTCCAGCGTCGCAGCGTTCAAGCCATTAATGAACACCGTCGACGCAATAGCGCCGGTAATCGGGCTACCGCAGGCGGATTTGTCAGTCATCCGCGCAGCCGCCAAGCCGTCGAAATTCACATTCGGGGAGCCACTGACAATGGGATTGGTGCCATGTCCCGGCAATGGGCAGGCGGTTGGATCGGTGACGCGGGCGGCGGGTTTTCCGCTCATGAACAGCTCCTTGCAATGTAATCTGGTCATCCTTTCGGGGATGCAAGCATGCGGGAGTTCGCCGGGTACTTCAAACCTTCAGACCAAAAAAGGCGCCCGATCGGGCGCCTTTTTGATACGTGGAAACCGCTCAGGTTAGCGCGACGGCGGCACCCGGATATCCCCCGCGCGACACTGGGTTTTCACACCCTTGCCACAGGCGCCGAACTGCAGATCCTTGCCCATGCACACGCGCACTTCCGACAGTTCCGGGCCGCTGCAAATGACCGCGATGCCATCGGCCGGAATCCCCGGGTTGGCTTTACGGAACAAGTCGGCGATTTCCTGGGCTTCGAAGTAATAGGAACTGCTGAACGGTTGCAGCTCATCGGGGATTTTCACCGCCGCCACGGCTTTGTCCGCTTCATCCAGGTAGCCCATTGCACCGAGGCCGCTGCAGGTGCCGTGCTTGGACCATTCGTGGTCGAGCAGTTTTTTGGTCGGGAACAGCGTCAGGCCCTGGCTGGTTTGCGCCGCGTTCAGCGTGGTCAGCGGCGGGCAGGATTCCGGCCAGCCGCCCTTGGCGTATTGCGGCCACAAACCGTGCAGCACGAAGCCATAGCCCTTGCCCGTGCACTGCGAGTCATCCTTGTGCGTAAGGCAAAAGGTCGGCGACCAGGACAACGCCAGCAGGTAGTAATCGAACACCCCCGCCACCGATTCCGCCTGGGCTTTGCTCGACTGCGATTGGCGCGCCGAACTCAAACCGATGCTACCGGCCGTCAGCGCAATCACTGCCAAAATTGTAAACAGCTTTTTCATCTACCCGCTCCTTGGGACGCCTGCGTCCGTGGTTTTCGATCCTGACCAGACTTGGCCAGCGCTGATTTCGACACGCTTGTGTTGCAAGCGCATGACGCAAGGCAACGCCGTACGCCGTTGAAAGGTCTACGATTAACAGGCAGACATCAAACCAAGGGATCCGAAATGAGTAAAGCAGACGAACTCGCCGCCAAACTCAGGCAAACCCGGCACACCCATGCGGATGCCGCGCTGGAGATCGATTGCTGGCCGGCGCAGGTGTACGACCTGTACCACCGCATCGAGACGTGGCTGCAGCCGGTCACCGAAGTCGGCCTGAAGATTCGCCGCAATCCGACCCACGTTTGCGAAACCTCACCCGATGGTGAATCCCACGATTACGCCATCGACCAACTGGTGATCGAAGCCAATCATCAAACCCTGACATTTGATCCCATCGCACGGTTTACCGAGGATGGCGCAGGCCGGGTGCAGATCATCCCGTCAGCCACGGACACCTATCTGCTGCGTACCGTGGATGAACACGGTGAAAGCCATTGGTGGGTGCAGTCGATTGAAACAGGCCAGCAACTGGATGCCATCGCGCTGACCGAAAACAATCTTTTGCTGGCGGTGCAGGAAGGGCTCGGTCTCTAGCCCCGATTACTACCGCCGCGCCGAGCAAAACTCGACGATCACCTGCGTTAGCGCATCGATCATCTGCGGCTCAGCGTGCGGCGCGACAAACAAGCGGAACTGCGCATCCGGTAACACCGGCAAGCCCTGTTCCGCGCCGAGCGCCGTCAACCCCTGCCCCAACTGACTCACCGGCATCGGCGCCACGGCAAAGCCGGACAATGCCGCCGCGCGCAAGCCGGCGGTGCTCGAACACAGCATCGCGGTACGCTGGGCAATGCCCGCCTGAGCCAAACGCGTCAGCGCCGCCTCACGATACGGACACGGCTCAGGAAACAGCGCCAGCGGCAAAGGCGTCGGTAGTTGCGTCACCGGTTGTGCAGCCCACGCCCACACCAGCGGTTCCTGCCAGAGCAATCGCCCCGACTCGCCGGTTTCGCACAGCGAGCCGATGACCATCTCCAGATCGCGCTGCTGCATCTGGCCCAGCAACGTCCCCGGAATATTCACCTGCACATCGAGCTCCATGCCTGGATGCTGCGCCGCGCAATCCTGCAACGCGCGCAACAACCGCGCCTCGACAAAATCCTCGGACACGCCAATCCGCATCCGCCCCTGAAACGGCGTGCGGGTGAGCTGCGCCCAGGCATCGCGATTCAACGCCAGAATCGTTCGCGCATAGGCAATCAAACGCTCGCCGTCGGCGGTGAGTTGCTGAGAACGAGTAGTGCGCTTGAGCAGCGGCTTGCCGACTTGTTCTTCGAGACGGCGCAGATGACCGCTGACCGCCGACTGCGTCAGATGCAGTTTTTCCGCAGCACGACTGAAGCCGTCCTCATCGACAACGGTGACAAAAGTCTTGAGCAACAGGGCGTCAAACATAGTGAGATACGTGATCAATGGCCGATTTATTCACGATTTATAGTTTGAAGCGCGCTATGTTGCAATGCCTCGCACTCACTCCCCGACTGCCGAGACTTAACGTGACCACCCTTCTGCACATCGAATGCTCACCGCGCAAACAACGCTCCGCGTCACTGCAAGTGGCCCGCAGCTTTATCGATCGCTATCTGCAGCATCATCCGCAGACCCACGTCGAAACCCTCGATCTATGGGGCACGCCGCTGCCGGAGTTCGGCGAAGAGGCAATGAACGCCAAGTACGCCGGCATCAATGGCACGCCGCTGACGACCGCCCAGCAATCGGCGTGGAATGAGCTCAAGCACCTCGCCGCGTATCTGCATCGTGCCGATCTGATTGTGCTGTCGGTGCCACTGTGGAATTTCAGCATTCCGTACAAGCTCAAGCACTTCATCGACCTGGTATCGCAGAAAGACATCCTCTTCAGTTTCGACCCAGAGCACGGTCTGCAAGGTTTGCTGAAAAACAAAATCGCCGTGGGCGCCTATGCCTGCGGAATGGATTTCTCGGCGCAATCGGCCACACCCGCCGAGCGCTTCGATTTTCAGAAGCCCTACGTCGCGGCATGGCTCGAATTTATCGGCATCAGCGATGTGCATGAGTTGAGCGTCGAGAAGACCATTCTCGGCGAAGAGGTCGACCGTGAGTCGCGGCTGGCGGCGTCACAACGGGCGCGGGATCTGGCCGATCATCTCGCCTGCTGAAGCGTTCAATACAGTCATCCGCCAATCAGCGACCCGTTCTGATGACACTCACTAAAGGCTTTTACTACACTGGGCAACCTTCCCTTTCAGAAGCCCCCAGCTCAATGACAATTCTAAAAAGCACGATGACTCTCTGCGGTGCGCTGACATTGGCCACCGCCGTTCAGGCCCAGGAACCCCCTTCACACCTCGACAGCATCCAGCAACAAGGCCAGTTGCGCGTGTGCACCACCGGCGACTACAAGCCCTACACTTTCAAACGCCCCGACGGCGATTTCGAAGGTATCGACATCACCATGGCCCGCTCGCTGGCCGACAGCCTCGGGGTCAAAGTCGAATGGGTGCAAACCACCTGGAAAACCCTGATGCCGGACATGCAGGCCGGCAAGTGCGACATCGGCATGGGCGGCATCTCGGTGACCCTCGAACGGCAGAAAAAAGCTTACTTCAGCAACACCCTCGACACCGACGGCAAGATCCCGCTGGTGCGCTGCGCCGATGTCAGCAAGTACCAGACGGTCGAGCAGATCAACCAGCCCGGCGTGCGTCTGGTCGAACCTGCCGGCGGCACCAACGAAGCCTTCGTCCACGCGTTCCTGCCCAAAGCGCAACTGGCCCTGCACGACAACGTGACGATCTTCCAGCAACTGCTCGATAACAAGGCCGACGTGATGATCACCGACGCCTCGGAAGCGCTGTATCAGCAGAAACTCAAACCGGGCTTGTGCGCGGTGAATCCGCATCAGTACATGCAGTACGGCGAGAAGGCTTACTTGCTGCCGCGCGATGACATCAGCTGGAAACTGTACGTCGATCAGTGGCTGCACTTGAGCAAAGTCACCGGCAAATATCAGCAAACCCTGAGCGAGTGGATTGCCGTCCCTGCCGCGCAGTAATCCTCAATCGTCATGCAACATCCCGGAGCTGTACTGATTGAGACTGCTGCCGATACTGTTACCGCCGAACTTCAAGGTATTGGCGTTGCGCCCCTCCGGCGACTGACAGTCGCTGGAGAAACAACTGGTGGTGGTCAAACCACCCGCGCCGGAACAGGCACTCAACACCGATACTGCAGCAGCAATCAACAGCACTTTGACAACATTAAGGCGCATGGCACGATTCCTCGGGTTGAACAGCGACGATCTTGTCTCAGCAGACTAGGCCTGCTTCGCACGCGGCAAGATGAAACTTTGCTGATCGACAGCGCGCGTTCAGAATCGACAACCTGCCTGACAAGGATCGCCACATGCAATCGGATCAGCGCTATTTAACGCTGGGAGGCCCAAGCTTGAAACGAGAGCTGAGTCCAGCCGACTTATACAAAATCCGCGCAGCCCTCTCCGACATCTTCGTCGACAGCGGCGTCGATTACCCCTACATCGCCCGCGAAGTCGAAGGCTACGACCCGGAGCAAGTTAAAGAAATTCTGTATGCCGAAGTTGCCGTCGTCTGTGCCGGGAACCTGGAATGCGTACTCCCGCCGGTCTGGACCGGTTTCGAACCCGATGCGTTGAACAGGGACATCGAGCAAATGCTGCTCGCAAACACGAACAGCTGGATTCGGCGGCAACTGCATAAGCTGCACACCGCGTGGTTGCGATTCAGCTATCGGCAAGTCTGGGCAGAGATTACCGCTCACTGCAAAGGCTGGAATTAATACAGCCCTGCGTGGCAATGGCACATCAACGACATACAACGCGTTTAAACTGAAAGATGATTGCCCCTCTGCCCGTTCAGCTCTTTCCCGGTTTAGGAATCGCAATCCGGCTCCCGGTCTTGACCTCGCGCAACGCCAGACTCGACTGAATCGAGGCAATCCCCACCTGACGCCTGAGCACCTGCTCGATGAAATCGCTGTAGCTATCAAGATCCTCGGCCAATACCTGCAACACATAATCTGCATCGCCAGTGATCTTGTGACAGGCCACCACCTGCGGCAATTGCGCAATCACCGCCTCGAAGGCGTCCGGCGCATGATCGGCATGGGTGGAAAAACGAATGTGCACGAACGCCATGATATCCAGTCCGAGCATTCGCCGATCAAGGTTGGCCTGATAACCCTTGATGACCCCTGCCTCCTCCATGCGCTTGCGCCGCCGCCAGCACGGCGTAAGGCTCAGCGACAGCCGCTCGCTGAGTTCAGCGTTGGAAATACTGGCGTCCTCCTGCAATAACTCAAGAATCGACAGGTCGGTCTCGTCGAGGCTGATGCGTTTGGATATTTTTTTCTGCATGACGCCATTCCTGAGTAAAAACGCCCGAATAATCGACTGAATCACGAACACAAAGCAAAGAAAGCGCAACCAAGCCGGAACAGAATATTTGCACTGGCTAACAATAACGGATGCGCAGAATGTTTACAGTTTTCAGTGATTCCCACCGTTTGCACCACGGCACCGAATTGAAAGACGGCGTGCTCAAACCATCGTTCGAACAACCGAGTCGGGCCGACACCGTGCATAACCGCGTGAAACAGGTCGGCCTCGGCCAGATCGTCGAACCGCGCGCGTTTGACCGCTCGTGCTATGTCAACGCACACAGCGAGCGCTACGTCAGTTTTCTCGAAACTGCCTGGAGCGAATGGTGCGCCACCGGTCGCACTCACGACGCCTTGCCGCTGGTGTGGCCGGTGCGCGATCTGGCCGGTGAAGAGGTGCCGACATTCATCGACGGCAAGCTCGGCTTCTATGCCATGGATGCCGGCTCACCGATTACCGCGACGACCTGGCAAGCGGTGAAAACCAGCGCCGATATTGCCCTCACTGGTCTGGCCCTGCTCGATGAAGGCCACGACAGCGCCTTCGCCCTGTGCCGCCCGCCCGGCCATCACGCCGCGCGCGAATACATGGGCGGTTATTGCTACCTCAACAACGCCGCGATTGCCGCGCAACAAGCCATCACTCAGGGCGCCAAACGTGTCGCGGTGCTCGACGTCGACTTCCATCACGGCAACGGCACGCAGAACATTTTTTACCAGCGCAGCGACGTCATGTTCGTCTCTCTGCACGGCGAACCGGCGGTGTCCTATCCGTACTTCTCGGGCTACAGCCACGAAGTCGGCGCGGGTGTCGGCGAGGGTTACAACCTCAACTATCCCCTGCCGAAAAACACCACGTGGGAGAGCTATCGCAACGCCCTGCTCCACGCCTGCAAAAAGCTCCAGCAATTCGCCCCTGAAGTGCTGGTGATTTCCCTCGGTGTCGACACGTTCAAGGACGATCCCATCAGCCACTTCCTGCTGGAAAGCGATGACTTCATCGGCATCGGTGAACTGATCGCCAGCGTCGGCTGCCCGACTCTGTTCGTCATGGAGGGCGGCTACATGGTCGATGAAATCGGCATCAATGCCGTCAACGTGCTGCACGGTTTCGAGAGCCAACGCAGCTGAGCCAGCCCGCGCTCTACAGCCTTTCAATATCTGGATCGGAGAACAAGAACATGACGCTTTTTATTGATGTCGATGATGCTGCACGCCTGTTCACCCAAGTCGGTATCCGCCGCGCCATCCGCGAAATGGCCGGCTACATCGAAGCGGACTACGCACGCTGGGCGCAGTTTGATAAATCGCCGCGCACGGCCAATCACTCGGCAGACGGCGTGATCGAGCTGATGCCGACCGACGACGGCCAGCAGTACTCGTTCAAATACGTCAACGGCCACCCGAACAACGGCCAGCAGAACTTGCTCACGGTCATGGCTTTCGGTCTGCTGGCGGATGTGCAGAGTGGCTATCCGACGCTACTCAGCGAACTGACCTTGACCACCGCCGTGCGTACCGCCGCAACCTCGGCGCTGGTGGCGAAATCGCTGGCTCGCCCCGGTGCGACCTCGATGGCTCTGATCGGCAGCGGTGCGCAAAGTGAATTTCAGGCACTGGCCTTCCATGAAATGTTGGGCATCACTGAAATCCGCATCTTCGATATCGATCACGAAGCGTCCCTCAAACTGAAGCACAACCTCGCAGCGTTCCCGGACATTGAAGTCATTCTGGCCAGCTCTGTGAAGGACGCGGTCAAAGGCGCGGACATCGTCACCACGGTCACCGCCGACAAAGCCTACGCAACCATTCTGACCCCCGAGATGATCGAGCCCGGCATGCACATCAACGCGGTCGGCGGTGACTGCCCGGGCAAAACCGAACTGCACGCCGACATCCTGCGCAACGCCCGGGTCATCGTCGAATTCGAGCCGCAAACGCGCATCGAGGGCGACATTCAGCAACTGGCAGCCGATTCCCCGGTGATCGAGTTTTTCCGCATTGTGCTGGGCGAAGTGGCCGGACGCGAAAACGATGCGCAGGTGACGGTGTTCGATTCGGTAGGTTTTGCTCTGGAAGATTTTTCCTCACTGCGCTACTTGAAAGACCTTGCGCAGGCGAAGCAAATCGGCCGGCGCATCCACCTGGTGCCGACGCCGGCCAACATCAAAAACCTCTTCCAACTGCTCGATCCGCAACCGGCCAAAACCTCGCGTCTGCGCACCGTCAGTTGATCGCTAACCGCCGCCCCCAAAGCCAGAGGGGGCGATACACCTTGTGATCAGCCGCTGCACCTCTAACAAGAACGCTCGACACCTACTTTCTGCCAAAACTCAAAAACATAAAATCAAGAGGTTTTGCAATGAAATCGACCCCTTCCGGGCTGCCTGAACAGCCCGCGCTGCAGCGCACGCTCAGCAATCGTCACATTCAGTTAATGGCCATGGGCGGCGCCATCGGCACCGGCCTGTTCATGGGCTCCGGAAAGATCATCGCCCTCTCCGGGACGTCGATCATCCTCATCTACATGATCATCGGCCTGTTCGTGTTTTTCGTCATGCGCGCCATGGGCGAAATGCTCCTGTCCAACCTCAACTTCAAAACCTTCGCCGACTTCGCCGGCGCCTACCTCGGCCCGCGCGCGGCGTTCTTCCTCGGCTGGTCGTACTGGCTGAGCTGGAGCGTGGCGGTGATCGGCGACGCCGTCGTGGTCGGCGGATTCTTCCAGTACTGGTTCCCCGACGTCCCGGCATGGATACCCGCCGTCGGCATGCTGGCGACCCTGTTCGCCCTCAACGTGCTGACCGTCAGGCTGTTCGGTGAAGTGGAATTCTGGTTCGCGATCATCAAGATCATTGCCGTCGTGACCCTGATCGGCGTCAGCACCGTGCTGATCGCCAGCTCGTTCGTCTCGCCCAGCGGCGTCACCGCGTCCCTGAGTCACCTGGTGGACAAACAAGCGGCATTCCCCAACGGCTTGTTCGGCTTCTTCGCCGGATTTCAAATGGCGATCTTCTCCTTCGCCGGCACCGAGCTGATCGGCACCGCCGCCGCCGAAACCCGATCACCAGAGAAGACCCTGCCCAAAGCGATCAACTCGATTCCGCTGCGGATCATCCTGTTCTACGTCCTGGCACTGACCTGCATTATCGCCGTGACCTCGTGGCAACAGGTCTCCCCAGTCAAAAGCCCCTTTGTCGAACTGTTCCTCGTCGCCGGATTTCCCGCAGCCGCCGGCATCGTCAACTTCGTGGTCCTGACCTCAGCGGCCTCCTCGGCCAACAGCGGCGTGTTCTCATCGAGCCGCATGCTGTTCGGGCTGGCCAATCAAGACAACGCCCCCGGCATATTCCGCCGACTGTCGAGCAACAGCGTGCCGCTGCTGAGCCTGGCGTTCACCACGCTGTTGATGCTGGTCGGCGTACTGGTGCTATTCATCGTGCCGGAAGTCATGACCGCGTTCACCATCGTCTCCACCGTGTCGGCGATTCTGGTGATCTTCACCTGGTCGACCATCCTCGCGTCTTACATCGCCTACCGGAAAAAACGCCCGGATCTGCATGCGAAGTCGGCTTACAAGATGCCCGGCGGTGTGCCGATGGCGTGGTTCTCGTTGGCGTTTTTGGGGTTTGTGCTGGGGTTGCTGGCGTTGCGGCCTGACACGCGGATTGCGCTGATGGTGATGCCGGGGTGGTTTGTCTGGTTGGCGATTGCTTATCAGCTGACGCGGTTGAGGAAGCCGAAATCTGCGGTTGAGTCGGCGGGGCAGTTTGGCTAGATCTGCAAGAGAAAGCCGTCACCTGGAAGTGACGGCTTTTTGTTATCAGTGAACGAGCATTTTACCAGCCCATGGCGGGACAGGCTTTACGCCTTCACCTCAACGTTATCCAACGCCTGATTCACCGCCAACTCCCCCAACATCACCACCTGCGCAATGCCCAGCGCGGTTTTGCGGTGCGAGGGGTCGAGTGCTGCGGCGAAGTTGTTGAGCATTTCCGAGGCGGAACTCAGCGTTTCACTGGCATTGGCTAGCAAGGATTCCGAGTCGTACTTGGGGTTGGCGAGGTACATGCGCTCGGGCTCGTTGACGCTGGCCATGATGTGGCCGGCGGGAAGGAGGTAGTGATCGAGCGCGCGCTCGGCGGCTTCGTGGAGTTTCTTGGGGTTGAGGGATTCGTAGGGGGATGCGGGATCGGTTTCTGGTGGGTTGGGCGTTACTTTGAACATAGATGGAACCTCTAGCGCGATTACTAAAAGAAGCCATCACCCACGCTACCAAACGATGGGTGGCGGCCATACGCGGGTTGGTAGACCGGTCGCACTAGAACCCGGCGCCCACGAATGGGCCCCACGCATGACCACCATGAAATCCGAGTCCTAGGGAAGCGACTGAAATTGGTGATGCGATGCATCTAGACACGAAGCGGGCTACCAAACCCGATCACTGGTTTTCAGTGACGTGGGGACGATAGAGCGTGCGGGCTAGACGCACAAGCCGGGGGATTCTGTCTTAGGTGTAGGGGGAGGCGCAAGGGAGTGTAGGCTTAGGACTGTAGCAACAGAACTCATTTAAACAGACGTGTTTTTTCTGTTTGGAAGGCTATACGAGCACGACGTCAGATCCAAACACGTATGGATAGAACCGTGCTCCGCTTTCAAGCGTTACCAGTCGCTCCGACGATGGATTGGTTCGACTAACGACATCATCCTCTATATCAAAGGCCTGTAGAAACATGGACTTTTTACTCCAGTTCAGCAGAGTGAACCGCTCCCGGAGTTGTACGCATGCTCATTGCTTGTTCTTCACGAGACGAGCGTGAATCTCATCAAGCAATAGTGGATGATTACCAACATACTGTAGCATTGAGTCCTTCATCCGTTCTGCTTCACTTACTGCGTGCGGCCCCCACAGCGATGCTTGTCCTGAATCAAATATCCCGTTCTTCGCTCCAAGGGTAAATTCGATCGTTGACTTAGTCAGGTTGACCGCTCGCTTCACAGACAAAAAAGCATCAGCAACCTCTGTATCCTCCAACCGGATATAGTCAACCTCCTTAAGATCATCAAGTGCAACGTCTAGCAGAGAGATGTGGTACTCCAGCATTGGTTTGCTCGGCACACCTCGTACAATATAATCACCTGCATCTGATATTACCTGACTGGCATAAGTAGCAACCCTGAAGGATTTGTTCATGTAGTCGTATGAATCGAGAAGCTTATCCTGCTTCTGCTGCAACACTCCTCGCTTAGAAATCCACACCGCTGCTAGGATTGCTCCAATACTGCCAACTGCCTGCACCCAAGCGGCCATGTCTTTGAGCGAGCCAACTGCGGCGAGGATAACTTTTAGTCCCCAGCCCAAGACTCCCAGGGAAATAAACCCCCATACTACCCAAACACTCGCAACCTTCATGCTCTCCGGCATTTCGATCCACTTCATTTTATTAGCCCCAATCCGATCAAAAAGGGTGGAGCATGCCTCGATATTAGAGATTCGTCCAGACTATGATTGCGACTGCAAGAACGCACAGATGAAATCTTTCGATGAAGTGGGCACCAAATCTTTGTCATACTTTCATCACTCACTCGGGAAGGCTAACACTGCCCCTCACCTAAATAGTAGGTTCGAAATAGCGCCATGTACGACGTTTCTGAAATGACATTTCAGCTCAGTAATGCGATGTCCATCGTTGAGCAGAAAATTAGGGCTGATTTTGCTACCGCCTTCAAAACCATTTACTGCAATGGTTTAGTACCTGAAGAGTTTCCAAGCCAATGCCCTCCCATTGACCAGATTTCCCTAGTAAGTGCTGACGATCTTAAACGGGTTCATCGCGAACGGGGCTTTTACGTCATCCTTTCGGATCGCGCAGTCGACGGAAACACCTGCAGCCTGAGCCGAGGAACACTTCGTGCGATTTACCGCGGCGAATGTGGACAGGTTCGTAAGCGCATTCAAAGTCACCTATTCAACGCGCAGTACAACGCAAAATACAATGAACGCTCTTCTCGCTACGTTGCCGACCCGAAGAACAGTGGAAGGTCATTCTATGAGCCTCACTGGCCTCACTGCCTGAAGCTCGATCATGGTGGGCAGAGTGGAGTCAACATTGATCAGCCACCGCACTGCGATTACAAGTGGTTTGTGCTTGTGCATCCAATGATCGATAGCTCACAACAGCTAAGGCAGATTGCCGAGCTCGCATTCGATGACGCGTTCGGGCATCCAGCCGGAAGTCGTGAACGGCGATGATTGGTGCGATAGCACGGAATATATAGATAGGGATTCGAGCCCTTTCTGGCGGCCCCATATACCGTATGAGGCCATGATTTACAGTCGCTTTCGGCGCTTTGCGCTCTATCGCGGCTCCACGTCTGCCCGAAGCGATTCACAGAGCACCAGCCCTATACACCGCCTGCTATCCGCGATTGATTGAGATTGGATGACTCCTCAATGCGGAGGATGATCCCGTTGAGGGAGAATCTGGCCTACTTATGCACTGTGCAACGTTAAAAAAAGTGTGTTTTACTCAGCTAAATACAGCTGTTTAGCGGCGATGAAAGGATAAAAATGATTCAGGATACGGATTTCACGCCCTTGGTTTCGCCTTCAAGCGACGATCTCATTCCCCTTATCGATAAGGGCGAAGATCTTAGCAAATGGCTGAGCGAAAAAGAGAACGAAGGGCAAATCGTTCGCACAAGACTGAAGGCCAGCGAGCGTGTAATTGCACGCGTCACTGATGGAATTTACCGCCAACCGGCATCCGCTCTCCGGGAGCTCATATCGAATGCGTGGGACGCTGATGCCAATAATGTAGAAATCATTACCGATGCTCCTCGTTTTTCGCGCATGTATATCAGAGACGATGGCGCAGGGATGTCGTACGCGACGCTGGCCCGCTTGCTTCACTCAATTGGGGGTAGTGCAAAACGTACAGAGATTGGACAAGAATTAGGCGTAACGGACAAGTTAGATAGCGAAAAAACTCCTGGCGGGCGACTACTTATAGGAAAAATAGGCATCGGTCTTTTTTCGATTAGTCAGCTTGCGCGCAGATTTCGAATTGTAACAAAAGTTGCCAATGAGAATTACCGACTAATTGCAGAGGTAAAAGTCCGCGCTTACTCTGAAGACTCTGACGACGAAAGCTCTCGCGATGAAGACGATAATTTTGTAAACGGCGAAGTCCTCATTACGCGCGAATTCGTTGAAGATCTAGCAGCTCATGGCACTGACATTATACTTGACACATTAAAGCCGCGCGTCAGAGATATGCTGCGCAGTGCCGATCGTTGGAGAGCGCTTAAAGAAAAAGAAACAGCATTAGCTACAGGCGACCTAGAAACAGCGCAAAGTATCAGAGTAGAAGTTCCAAAATATCATTCCGGCTGGATTGAAAATCTTCCAAAGAAAAGAAGTGACCCTACAGTCCTTACAAATATTCCAAAATTCCCATGGGGACCCAACGTCCCAGCCAAATCACGCATGTCGTTTTTGATAGACGCCATCGAGAAGGAATCTAGCCGCACTGAGAGACCTGATCTTGCAAGCACGCTCGATACATATTTAGAGACTTTATGGACGCTATCGCTCTCGGTACCGGTCGAGTATGTTGAAAAGCACCCATTTGAACTAACGGATGATTCTGGCGTAAACATCTATTGGCTTTCAAATGAAAATCGCGGGCAAGCCGTGGAGGTAAAATTAAACCCCGGCCAAACTGTTCGCGATGCGATAAAAGAGCAAATCCCAGGCCACCCTGAACTTTCCGAAGGAAAAACTTCTCCAAGTGGTGGATTCAAGGTAACGATAGACGGATTTGAATTAAAACGACCGATTAGATTTAAACATCCAGCAAACGATACAAAAAAAGCCAACAACCCCATGCTATTTGTTGGCCGCTACGCACCGAACTTGGCCAGCATAAAAAGCGATGTTCGAGGTGGAAACTTATCACTTGAAGCATACTTATTCTGGAACTCTAAAATTATTCCAAAGGAAAACAACGGTGCACTTGTTCGAATCAGGGGCGCAAGCAGCGGTGTTTTTGATACAACCTTCTTCAAATACCAAGTATCCGAACAGACGCGACTTAGACAGATAACAACAGAGCTTTTCATTAGAAGCGGGCTGGATGCCGCACTAAACATAGACCGAGAATCTTTTAATTTTTCACATCCTCATGTGCAATTGGTCAGCCAATGGCTACACAAATCAATTCGCCAGTTAACTAACAAGCATAAAGACCTTAGCAAGCGAGCACGAACCGAAAAAAATGAATTTCAAGCAGAGCTGGTTCGCGACGCATTGACCGTTCATTCTGAAACGATATGGAATTCACGCCGTATTGGTGATCCACTTCCTGAAATTGCCGTAGCTCAAGATAGAGCAAGTGCAGAAAAATCTCGCTCAGACGGACTTATGACGATCGTACGAGAAGATATAACTTCCTTGAAAGGGGCAATGCCCGCAGCAGAACGAAAAGACAAGGAAGCGCAAGCTAAAGCTCTCATGCGTGTCCTCGACGCATATGGAATGTTAGATGATCGCCCTTATGACGAACAACAACACATTATCGATGCAATTTTCAAAGTTTTCTACGCGGCAAATATCAAATGACTGAACTTAATGCAATGCCAGGATCCGCATTCGAAACCGAAGAAGAAAACTTTGAAGATATTTACGGAGAAGAAGATGAGGCAATTGATGACCAAGCAACTTTAAATCGCTTTCATCGACGTGACTATAGCCCTTGGCACCACCCAGTTAAGCAAATCGTCCGCTCTTATCAATGGGCAGCCTTAACGGAAAGGTTCATTCAAGCGCGCCCTCAAGCAAATGCTTCTGATGCATTGACTTATTTTACACTACCTGGGGCGGATCTTTTCGATGTTCAAACTCTCTCAAACATCTGCGAACCATTAGGAGTAAAAATTCAGTACTTTGGATTTAACTCTGCATTTCCAGAAGAAGAAGCCGAAGGAACTAACGATTCGTCAGATGCACCATGGGTAACTGCAGAGTCTGCGCTAAGGCAGGCGGGGCGCATTACGTCAGACGCCGTTGTATTGTCTGATCGGCTAGAGGACATTGCAAACACTTCCTCTCAGGCATCTCTTGAACTTGGAAAGCGCCCGCCATTCGACATCATAAATATTGATGCGTGCGATCATCTTGCATATAGCCCAAAGGGCCGACCTCAAAGCATGTTTGATGCACTTCAACACTTACTGAGCCATCAATTAAGGGCTAAATCTCCTTGGCTTCTTTTCATTACAACGAGAGTACAACCGGATTTAATCGGAGCTCCAGGCGCTTGCTTTCAACAAGCCATTAATGACAATTTATCCATCAGCAACAGCGGCTTCGGTGCAGCTTTGGCAGAATGTCTAACGTTAGATGAAGATCGTTTTACTGAAGAGCTATCATCCTGCTGGAATATACATAACGAGCGTTTTCTAAAACTTTACACAGTTGGCTTAGGCAAATACCTACTTCAATTTTTTCACGGCCAGCCTTCACTGCCTGCGAATGTTGAACTTGCAAGCGTCTATTCTTACCGAGTATATGGTGACCAGGCGGATATGCTGGCACTCGCCTTCCGAGTAACACCAGATCCGATGCGCGTTTTTTTGCCTATGACTGGTGGATCTTTTGTCATACCCGACCTAGAGCCACGGCGCGCAACAAAAGTAGCACGCCAAGCAACTAAAATTCAGGATTTGGATAAGGCAATAGCTGAGGATGAGGAAGTTCGGCAGAAAGCCATCAGCGGTACTGTCAAATTACTAGAAGGGGCTAGATTCGATATAAATGGCTGGTGCGAGTGGCTGGCTAAGCACAGCCAGCGCCCACTAGCAGTCTCACTTTAACAGGCTTTAATCACTGCCGCGGCTAACGGAACGCAGAGACAGCTTAACCGCGGCAGCTACACTTTGAGCTAAAGGTGGAGGCACAGCATTAGAAACCTGCTCAACTTGCTCAGACAAATTTCCTTTTAATACAAAATCAATCGGAAACCCTTGAAGTATCATTGCTTCAAATATACTCAAACGTCGCTTACCGTCTGGATGAACGTGTATTTCCCGATTCCCAAACGCGACGGTAGGACTCGCTTTATCCCAAACTAATCGCTTAAAGCTTCTTCCTTCTGAGTAATTCGACTCCGGGTTTAAAAATCGAGCTGATTTCGGCTGCATCGTCCAGTGATTCGGATGAACTGGTATATCTGAAGGTGTCAGGCTTCTGTTAAAGAAAACAGGCTCAGCAAGATGAGAAATAGCCTCCCTAACTGTTTTCAAACCTGTTTTCTCTAAAGGTTTCACGGGCAAATAGCCCTGCCCCTTACGCATAGCCGACAAAATAATTCGACGACGATTTTGAGGAACACCAAAATTGAGAGCGCAGAGCTCTTTCTCTGTAACGTCAAAACCAAGGTCGATAAGGCCATCCACCAATGCCTTATAAGTGTCAGCATGCTTCTTATCTCTAATCCCCAATACATTTTCCAAGACTACAAACTCAACTGTGTAGTCTTCTTGAAGTCTTTTCACAATATCTAAGTAGAGGCGGGGAAGTTTATTTCTCGGGTCATCCGCTTGAGACGTAGTATTGGCTCGTGAAAAACCTTGACAAGGTGGACCTCCAATTAAACCGATCCGCGCTCTACTACCTACCTTTTCTGAAACAAGGTCATGCACACCTTCAGGCTGCAATTCGATAAGATCCCCTGCAACGCTATGTGTTTGTGGGAAATTAGCTTTATGTGTGCATACTGCAGCTGCAGAAATATCAATTGCTAGGGGAATCTGAAAACCTTCTTGGTGAAATCCCCAGTCTAGGCCTCCGGCGCCACAGAACAAGCTGATAACTTCCGGATACTCACTATCAACAGTAACGGACTGCATTGGCGGAGTGGACTCAAGCTCGGGAGCTTCATGACAACGTGCTGCGCTAGCTGAGGACATTTATTTCGCCTTTGAAGATAAGTACAGGTGATTCTGGGATTAACGTGGACAACTTGATGAAGGTGCACCGAGGACGAGCCCCGAACCTATGGGAATCACCACATAGGTATCAAACGAGGCAGTATATCAGCTTGTCTCTTCGCTTCGCCTATCAAAGCTCTCCTTTTTGACGCGGCTGTGAGAGCGCTAGCTGAAGCAACTCTACCCGCTGAAGGCGTCCCATCTGGAATATCCGCCTGGGTCCAATACGGGCCGGGTCAGGTAATGTGCGCTCGACTCTCCCAGTGCAGCAGCGCTCACGACTTCGTTGCCGCTTTAAGCATGCTCAACGCACTCCCATCCATATCGGGGCTCTGTCGCTCGAACGTTAAAACGCTGCTCCCGCCACATGGCTTGCGCTCTTTCACCAGGAGCAAGGATTTCGTTATGCGGACATGGTTCGCAGGGAATGGCGACCGCATCGGGCGAGAGATTGTGCAGCCTCAATCAATACTC
Organism: Pseudomonas sp. CH61; assembly: GCF_059429415.1. Lineage (NCBI taxonomy): Bacteria > Pseudomonadati > Pseudomonadota > Gammaproteobacteria > Pseudomonadales > Pseudomonadaceae > Pseudomonas > Pseudomonas sp. CH61. Next base: position 3,581,321 of record NZ_CM182098.1, read on the forward strand.
GAGTTGAGAAGGTCGCGGGCAAATACGGGCCAGACCATGATATTCAATCGATTTGTCTCGCCACATCCGCAAGCAAGAGCACGTAGTAACTACGCATAAGCCTCCGTCCTATCCCAATCCTGATAAACTCCCTCGCCTTAGCCCCTCTGATCCAGATTCCCCCAATGTCTCTACAATCCGCCCCACTCTCCCGCCGCTTCTCCGTCGCCCCGATGATGGATTGGGCGTAGCCCTCCTCCAACGTACCAGCCAGCTTGGCCCACCCGCCGTAATCTCTTTGCTTTGTAGCAATTTCTAAGCAAGCCGCCATTACTGCCTGACAAAGGCAATACCGGTACTATGCTTGTATTTTTTCTCGAAAGGAGTCGATGCTATGTCAGACAAATATTCGTTATCCGACGTCTTGGAAAGGATGTACCAGAATCAGCTCGCTCTGGAAGCAGCCCTGATGGAACTAACGCTTCACGCAGAACGACAGGGTCTGGCAGAAGTCGGAGGCAACGTGCGGGGGGCCTTGTGGGCGATCGGAGAAAATTCCGGGCACATCAAGCAGGGTTTGGCCAAGCTCAAGGGGAGGAGCAAGGGCTAGGCTTTTCTCGTCTAGCTGGACTCCAGATAATTTCTGGAACTATCCCGTGGTCGCTGTAGCCCCAACTATCACTTGTTTAGGGGAAAAAACGTCGCTAGCGGAGTAATGAGGCAAAATGAATTGCGTCATGCGGATCACACCGTAAATTTGAGAAGTGCACCGTGCTTAAGGTTAATCAATCAATTGCGATCTCTCATTCTAACACTATCAGTTCATTCCCTTACGATTAGCGCGACCACGTAACAACGTGATCGCGCTTACGATATCAACTCAAGGCACGCAGCTCAGATAATACTTGCTGAACGTTGACCAGTCGCTCCCCTGCTTTTTCTCGTAAAAATAACATAGCAGCAGTGACCGTTCCTTCACTCGAACTACAGAGGACCTCACCGAGCTCTTTAGAAACGACAGGTAAGGAGCTAGCCATTATACTCAAAACATCGTTTTCGATTCGTATGGTAAGATTTCGTTTTATCGACTCTTCGTCTACGGACGCCAATACAATTTTTCGCCAAGCATCTAAATGCGATGCACGCAACTCCATAGCCGATAACCCGTCGTAACCAAATCGTTGCATAGCCTGCTCCGCATATTCATCAAAAACATATGCATCCCAGTTCCTATCCAGGGTTCTTTGAAATTCAGCTATCAAATCATCTCGATCATCTCTTTTATCGAAACAATCACATGCTGCTATAGCACTCTCTAAAATTTCTTTTAGATCATAAGCTAACGCTTCGAAGCATGTCTTCCAGTGCGCAGAAGTAGAAGGTGAGCCGGTTTCGCATTTTGACAACAACCAAACCGTGGCTATCCGCACCGTTTTAATATCTCGTTTTTTATCGAACACGAGATTATGACTAGCCCAAGTACGAAGCGCATGCAAATGTGGGATGAGAGTCCCACTACTCTCATTTAAAGGAGGTAGTTTTCTTAGAAAGCCAAAGGCTCCTCTTCCTGATTCGAAGACTAATACGTAACCCCAAGCAACCAATCTCATAAATGATAGCTCGTCGCTATCGCCTTTAGGAGGATTTACGGTAATTTCCGGAAAAACCTCTTTACCAACAATAGAAGTCAACCGACGTTTGAAATCTAAGTATAAGTTATGAATTTCTGCGAAGTTCATGTGCGGACTCCATGTCGCGAAAGCGGATCAGCTATTGGGCCTAAATAATTAAAAGCGATATTGAAGTTTGATATTTCACGACCAACAGCTAAGTCCTCACCCGCAAAATCACGCCCTAACAGATCAATATTCTGAGACAGCTGATAGACAGACACGGTCCAATGGCCATCACCCCTATCTCGTATCACACGTCCCTTATAACCACGCCCCGGCTCCTCCGACTCTAGCAAAAATCGACGAACCACACGCGAAAAATCCTCAAACTCGGTATCAGAAGATAGCTCTTTAAATAAATCCCTAGCCTGCTCCGCGCTACCAGATATCCATTCAAATACAGCTTCTAACAAACGAAAATTATTGCGTTGATTATCCCCTGCTAGGACATTAAGATCGCGAACCAGCGATAGAATTTCGTCTCTAAACTTTCTATCGCGAGGAATAACCGCCTTATCCTTCTGGAATATAAATGCATTAGTTTTACCCACCCAAAGCAATTGAATCAACAACTGCAACGGCCTTATATCTGTCAAAACAACATCGAGCCTTTCTCGCAGGAAGTTTACGGCAGCTGGAACGCGCGCAATCAAAGAACCAGGTATGGTCTCTTTTCGATTATTGAACAGACCCGAGCACATAGATCTAGCTTTTAAATAGTAGGCGACGGATGGGTTAGTTTGCTCAAGACTATGAAAAGCCTCGTCTGCTAGCTCAACTACTCCTAACTCCTCAGCCACTCTCAACTTCCGCTCCTTAAACTTGCTAGCAGAATAGTCATTGAAACTTTCAGTATCAGCCTGATCAAATATAGAGAATACGTCGGCACGCAACTCCATTTCATGAGCCAACGTAGACTTCCGATGCTTGAGAATATCGATGGGCGTCCACAACGCGATGTCAAAAGGGTAGTGATTATTAGCTACAGATATCGCTGTCGCGATTGCCGTTTTGGCAGCTAAATAATGTGACCAAACTACTTCCTCAGTAGCCCCTTGCCTAGCTAGACCTACCGCTAAATATCCGTAAATTGAAGCGTGTTCAACCGCTAAGCTCTGCCGAGTTTTTTTGCTGGCTCGCAAAACTCGCTCGTCGATTTCATGACGGGCCTTCTCCACTATTTGGCGAGCCTCATTTAATATCAAGTCTCGTTGCTCAGCGGTTAGCGAGTTTCCGTCGTGACGTTCGTTATTATCTGAAAACTGGACTGCTGCCCTGCGAAAAACCGACTCTTGAAGCATAATACTTGCGTCAACAACATCATGACGCTCTCGCAAGTCAGTAAGTGCATTTGCCACATCCAAATACCCAGACTGATATGCTTTCTTTCTGGGACCTTCTTTTTGCATTTTCCCCAGCAAATCCAAAAGAAACGATATTTCTGACCTACCGTCGGCGCCCGAGCGTCTTACTGATGAGATTAATTGGAGCAAGCAATTTATCTCTTTACTGCGATCAGCCAATCTACGCCTACATATCAATTCTGCTTCGAGCCTTAGCCTAGGTTGAACTAGATATTCATTACCCTCAGCATCGGCCACGTGCCATCTGAATAGATCCAGCTCTTCAAAGAGATAAGCAATTTGAACATAATTAAGAGCTTGATCAGCGCCACTTAAAGCTCTAAGCAGTAGGTTCAACGGTACTGGACAGTCTAGCCTCCCTGCGACCATCACTAAGTCAATTAATTTACCCGCAGCGTCCAACCCAGCCTCGGCATATTCAGGTGCTTCGTCTTCAAAGATCGAAGTGGTGTCCTTTCCAATCCCTAGCGCAATTAACTGCTGAGCCAAAACCAACTCCGGCCTACTTGTAAACGGTATGCTTCTTGCCTTAATCCTAACTACTTTCTCTGCATTTCGGGCTTCTTCAGTAATACCATCTATAATCCTGGCTCTACTCATCGACAAGTGCCGATAAAGCAAAGCAAAAACGTTTTTCTCATGGTGTGAGAAATCAATATTTTTACTTTGCTTGGGAGCGTATCTTCGAATTAACCTTTCAAGCTTTTCGATTTCAGAGCTGGTTGTTTCAGCATATGCCTCAACGAATCCGCGATTACTTTTCCTAATCCCTTCTACTTTGTAAGCAGATCCAACTACAATACATTTCCTACCGCGACTTTTTAGACTATTGGCTAAGTCTCGATATCGATCAGGGACTAAGTTAGCATCACATATAACAACGACACATGAAGCCCCAGCCTTTTCTGCCTCGGCTATGAAATCTTCGACATCGCTTGCATTTGGTATCCTATTTCGCGCATAGAGAACAGGAAGTTTATGGTCTGACCTTAATACTGCAGCCATTCTTGCTAATGCTACAGACTTGCCAGTACCTGACTGCCCGTGAAGCACTATACAACTAAGTAGTTTCCCAAAACTCTTCAGGTAATTTCGAAATGTTCGATCGAGCGTATGCTCAAAAATCCGTGTAATGGCATATCCTTTCCGTACGCCATCAATCTGAGTTCTGACGCCGCCGAACCCACCATGAAAACGCCTAAAGTCTTCTTCTAAGGCAGGGCCGATTAAAGGATAGCTTTGCTCGAGCCAAGAGTCATCGATAATAGTAGCGGCCGCCTCTACCCTTAAACGGAGTGATGGCGGAACTTGAAAAAATCTCCCTTCACTAAGCGTAATTGTTTCTGTGCTTCTTTGCTCCACTAGACCCAACTGGTCGTCTGACTCTGAATCTGAGTTAACTAGAAGCGCTAGGAGAATTTCACTTAATGAGCGCAGGTCGTTTATGATCTGACCTCGCTCCAACATAACCCCATAGAAGACAGAGTCAACTGGAGGCATACCAAGCCATAGAATTAATGTACTTTCTTGTGCAGAAAGAGGGGCAAGCATTTCGTCAACGTCTAGCCAGTCTCGACCCTCCTTATAACCTTCAACAACCAAAAGCCCTAGCGGAGTTACAGTTTCCGGCACTCTGCTGAGCAACGGATTAGCATGAATATTTTTTCGTTGCATCAGCTCAAACTTGTTCACCGGGACACTGTAGTTACCCTCTAACTCATTTGACTTACCGAACAGATAATGGACTGGTGGACGCGACCGGCTTCTAGCCACTCTGGCATAATGATCCTTTGATAGAATCGTTTCAGGCATCCTACCCCTGGACTCTAACCGTCGTGATATTTGAGGATCAATGGAAGTTGTAAAAACTGCACTCCATGCAACTTGAAATATTATTTCCAGCGACTCAGGTAAAACATTTCTTTCAAACCTCTCGGCCAACCATTCATAGCTTCCCCGAGATAATTTCTTTGACTTAATTATTTCCAACCAACTACTAGAATCATCAAGAGGCAACTCGACGTGATCGAGAAATTTTTTCAGTACCGGGTCTCCTTTTCCCCCTCCAGAAAAGTCCTGACCTAAAAATAGGACCAAAGGCTTCTCACTTTCGACAGCCTCTGAAATCAACGCTTCAGCGCCTTTGCCACCATAGATTCCGTCTATCAAACTATATCCCTCAAATAATAACCGCAAACTCGCTGACGTAGATTTAAAAACAAAACAAACGTTATCGCAAAAACCGAAACCGCAAATACCCCAAAATAGTTTCTACCCATTATCCCGTGCAGCACTCGGTCACTTCACCGGAGGATGGCAATAAGCCACCCGATCTTAATGAGATCCCTTGATAATTTCTACTTTATCCGCAAGGACGTCGGCAAAATGAATCAGATTCGCAAGCGTATTGCGTTTAGCGCATGAACCTCTCAACGGTAAAAAGCTAGGAGATCCAGTCAGCTAACTTCGAGAGCTAAGGACCTCCCCATGAGGCTGTAGTCGGACCTTACCTGATCTGTGTAATTTCCAGAACGTAGGCCTGGCATGCAGCCAAAGCTATCAATCCTTCGTCGCCGTCATCGGTGACGCCGATAATTCTTTGAGCATGCGCTGGGTCAAGTTCGGCTCTTGTGGAGCCATGAACCACGCCGCCGGTGGCGGTGGTGGCTGACACCGATCCGTTGCCGGCGCCGGTGGTGGCATCGAGTAGGACTGACAGGCGCAGATCAGCAGTGGCAAGGCGGTCGCGCAGGCGACCTTGATCACGTTGGGCATCGCTCAAAGCTCGGTAATGGGATTGTTCGCTGGTAGCTAGGTGCTGCTCGAGCGCAAGGCGCTTGTCCTGTTCGGCACGCTGTTGCGCGGCCGAGGCCAGATTCAGTTGGTTGAGGGTTTCGGTGTGGAGTCGGGCCTGCTCTGCGAGCTGTTTGCCGTAGCGCCAATCCTGTACTTGCCAGGTAATGGACGCAGAACCACCGACCAAGACGACCAGCAGCACGCCTTTTGCCATTAGCCGATACGGCGCCGGGATCAGTTCGCCGAGACGCATAGCACCGCCATCGCCCGCCCCCACAACTCCAACCGGTCCTGCAGGCCATTGAGGCCGCCGTTGATCCTGCGGGTGATCGTGTTGAATTCATTTTGATCGGCCAGCGCGTTCAGCCCATTCACGGACCAGAACCATGCGGCCGACTCGGCGGCCCACTGCGGCAGCTCCAGCAGTTCAGGCGTGCGCAGCAATCGCTCGTCACCGAACAGCGCCAAGCTGCAGCGCAGGTAGTTGTCGTGGCCAGTGACCTGGATCAGGCCGCGACCGCGATAGCGCTGGCCATCACCATCTGCTGCCGGCGTGTTGCCCAGTTTTGCCGCCAGGTTGCCGGTGTCGTATTTACTCAGGTACTGGTCGCCGCCCAGTTCCCGGACGTACTGCAGCTGGCACGACTCGTGGCCGACTTGCGCCAGGAACGCGGCTTGGCGTTTCGGCGTGTTGATCTGCCGATGGGCCATGGCCGCGTTGAGGGCGGATACAAAAACGCCCGCTTGGCGGCGGGCGTTGGGCATGATGCTTTGCAGCTGTTGTTCAGTGATGGACATACAAACTCCAGACGTAAAAAACCGCACTCAGGCGGCGATGGGATGCGGTTATTGCTTCTCGATGTTCACCACCTTGAGGGGTGGTTTTGGCCCTTTCTTTTTCTTGCCCTTGGATTTACCGGCTTTGCCGGCATTGCATTCGACCGTGGTCGACCAGCCCGACTGGGTGAACACCTGCTCGACCGAATCCGCCAGATACTCGCCATCGAGCCCGACCTTGAAACCCTTAGCGATGATAGGCCGCTCGGCAAAGATGTCCGTTCGGCCGGGCATCTCCAGCCGCACATCGGCTGTCGAGCGGTTGAACGCTGACAGACGGGCCTTGGCTGCCGCTTCAGCAGCACCCTTGTCTGGGTAGATATGACGGTCGGTATGCACTGCCGGCAGGCCGTCAGGAGCGTCATCGTTGTCGATGGTGACCACCGCCAACTTGCCGTTCTTTTTGTCCTGATGCTTGGTGGCGACTGCCTTGTGCGAGTTGCGATCGCCTAGACTGAATTGCCAACGGCTAAGATCACTGCGGGTCAGCGTGATAGCGCCAAATGCTTTGCCGCTGGCCGTCTGGCCACCTTGGCGCGGCATCACCAACAGCTTTCCGTCCGCCACCTTGGCCGTGCAGTCGTATTGCTTGGCCAGACGGGTGATGAAATTAAAATCGGACTCATTGAGCTGGTCGACCCGGGCGACTTTTGTCGACACCGGACACACCGGCTTCCAGCCATTGCGCGCGGCCACGTCAGCCACGATCTTCGACAACGGCACGCCTTCCCAGCTTCCGCTACGGATGGTTTTGCCACTGCCACGCACGTCGCTGGCCTTACCCTTGATCACGATCGTGTCCGGCGGGCCTGACACCTCGACCGTGTCGACGGTGTAACTGCCCATACGCGTCAAGGTCGTTTCGGCATAGCCCAGGTAGATCTCGATTGAGCTGCCACGCCGTGGCAATTGCACTTGCCCATCACGGTCGTCGATTCGCAACTCAAACTCGTCGGACTCCATGCCCGGCTTGTCAGAGGTGCGCAGCAACAACAGCCGATCATTGATCTTCGCCGTGACGTCGGCCCCATCGGCGACAATTCGAAACATCGGAGTCATGGTTTTTTTCCAATAAAAAACCCGCACAAGGCGGGCCAGAAAAACAAGGTGTCGTTACGCGTAACGCGACGCGGCGCCGGCGAAGGCCTCTCCCCGGGTCAATCCCACAAGCTGACGCCTTCATTGGTCGGGCTGGGCAGATCCGGCAGGACGATGATCACGCCCAACCGGAACGGCTGAGGCTCATCAGCCAATCCCTGATTGGCATTGAGCACGGCCTCGACGCTGCCATTCAGATGGCCGTAAACGTTGTTGCAAATGACATCGAGCATGTCGCCCTCAGACGTCCTGCATGTCGTCGCCATAGCGCTCAAACTCCAGAGTGAAGCCCTGTTTGCGAGCAATCCCGCCGTGCAGCAGCGCGGACTGTTCCTCGTTGATGTTTTTCAGGCACCACGTCCCGATCACCTCGCCATAGCCCGTGGTCAGGGTCAGCGGTTGCAGCCTGGCCCCGATGGAACGCAACGTGTCGAGCTGCTTTAAACCGCCTTTGAAGCCCGGATAGATCGTGCCCTTGAGCGTCAACTTTTCATCGCCCATACCGATGGCCTGCTTCGCCGGGCGGCGCGTCAGCCGCTCCTGCGAAGCCCAGCGGAATTCGGTCGAACGGCTCAGCTCGTCGAACGCTGCCGTGTCCAGGTTGAAGTAATACGGCTCAATCTTCGGATCGCGCGGCTGAATGATCATCAGATGCGGGAACGGCTTCACCGCCTCCGGCGCCGGCGTGGCCTCCACGGCAAATGAACTGGTGGGCACGATGTTGGCCAGCGACGGACTGACCTTGCCGGCAACGTTGTTGATCGCCGTGGCCGCCTTGCCCGCCTGCTCCTTCAACGTGCCCAGCCGATCCTGCACTTCAGCCGCCGCCCGGGTGGCGCGGCCGTACACCGCTACCACCTGACCGACCTTGGCCTGAGCCGCGTCGACGCCGCGCATCACTCGCTGAAGTTTGGCGCCGATGGCCGGACCAACAAACGGGATGTTTTCCAGCTCGGACGCGGCGCCGGTCAGTTCGCGGATCGCGCCATTGACCGGGGACAGCATGCCATCCGCGCTACGCCGCCCGGTTTCCGCTGCATCCACCAGATACTTCAGACTTGATTGCATCTGCTCCATGTAAGCCATGAAACCTCCTTAGACATGGGGTTCGTCGTACAGCTTGGCGGCGTTACTCCTCGCCGCGTCCGCCATCATTCGCTGCATGTGCGGCATCAGATCCTGCGCCAAAGCTTGCGGGTCCTTGACGTCGCCCTGCACGGTCACCGGCATGCTCAGTGAATACTGAAACTGCTGATCCACCTTGGCCGACTCCGGCTTCGCCGGCTCCTTGGGCTGGATGGCCAGCGCCGCCGACTTGAGCGGCGCCGTCACTGCCATCGAGCGCGCGACATCCCCCAGCACTGGGCCTTGCTGGCCCGCTGACGCCATCATGAGCGGCGTGGTCGGCACCGGCGCCTTTGCCGTTTGCTCGGGCTTTTCATCCTCACCACCGAACAGCGACTTACCCAACGACCCGCCCAGCGCCGCACCGCCCTGACTGCCCAGGTAAGCACCGATCATGCCGCCGATCGCGGTGCCGATGATCGGCACAACCGAACCAATGGCGGCGCCTGCTGCTGCACCGGCCATGGTGCCGGCCAGGTTGCCGGCAGCCGAACCGTAACCTTCGGCTTTTTCGTCCTTGGTCTTGGCGTTTTGAAAGGTTTCAAGCGCCATCGCGCCGGACTCCAGCAGCGTGCCGCCAGGAATGACCTTGGCCGCCTTGCTGACCTTACCGACGGTTTCGGCGACGACGCCAAGCTTGGACAATGCCCCACTTGGAACGGAAGGGACTGATGACGCCGGGATCGAAACAGGGGGACGCGAAGCCGGAACGGGTGGCCGTGAAACCGGAACAGATGGACGTGAAACCGGAACAGGTGGACGTGGCACAGATGGGCGAGGACCTCTCGAACTCGGCAATGACCGGCGCCGAGCGCTGCGCCTTGACCCACGCCCACGTCGGCGCGATTCGCCCGACGCATCCACACCGCCACCCATAGCGCCGGCATTGACGACGAAAACCTTCTTGACGCCGTCGTTACCTGCACCACTTTCAGTACCAAGGCCACCGCCTGTTGCCGCGTCCTTCACCCGCGAAACAACATCCAGGCCAGTCGCTACCAGATCAAGTTCTCCGGGGTTTTTATTTGGGGCTTCGCTCCCATTCCTGCCACCGCGTGACCCACGCGCAAGGTTTAGCAACCCCTTGCCGATCTTGATCGTGCTGAAGATACCTTTTAAGGCGATCAGCCCCGCCCCGACCGTGGCGATACCGGCAACCACCCCGGGCGCGCTATCCGTCAGCGACGTAATGCCTTTAGTAACCTTGGTCAACGACTCGGCCACGGTGTCCGTCACCGGGCGCAGCGCATCACCGATGCTGCGCATGGCGTCATCCATCGACTGGGCCATTTCCGCCCATTTCTGCGATGACGACTCGCGCCGCTCGGCGAGGTTCTTGTCGAGGATCCCGGTCGCGTCACGCGAATCGTTTTTGAGCTGGCTGTACAGCGCCTTGTTCTGCATGTAGGCCGACAGTGCGGCCTTGACCTGCATGTCGGCGAACAGGTCGCCGGTGCGCAGGGATTCTTCCAGCGAGGCCATCATGGCCTTGGCCTTATCGGGATTGGCTTCCTTGCTGATTTTTGACGTCGCTTCGGCCATGGCCGCCGCACGCTTCGGATCGGTCGCCTGAATGTATTTCTGAGCCAGCGACATGCTGGTCTCAAGCGTCGACATACCGTTTTGCAAACCGGTCTGCATCGATCCCTTGTAATCAATCCCGGCTTTTTCGTAAGCCTTGACCGTATCAGTCGAGCCGATTTTGCCCATCCAGTTTTTCAGGTTGTTGGCCGCTTCGTCCGAACTGCCGGCCTGTTTCATCTGCACCTGCAGCATGGCACCCAGTTGGGTCACCGCATCCAAGCCGGTGATTCCGTTGCTGGCCATGTTGGCCAGCAGTTCCGGGAACCACTTGGCCATATCGGCCGCTTCAAAGCTGCCCGCCTGACCTTGGTAGGCGATCGCTTCCAGCGCCTGCTGCATCTGCTTGGGGTCGGTGATCTTGGCGTTCTGCCCTAGGGCGTTGATCATCTTCGCCGTGTCGACGCCGCTGGATCCCTGCCCCACGACAAACTTGGCCGCGACAGGCGCGTATTCCAGCGCCTTGCTCAAGTCCATACCGGCGCCGACCAACTGATTGACCACGTCGGCCACATCGTTGCGCGCCATGCCGGTATCGCGTGACGTGTCGATGATCTTGCGCGACATCTCCTGCTCTTGCGGCTTGTTGGCAATGCCGGCCTTGATCGCGATGTCACGGACAATCGCGCCAAAATCAGCGCTGACCTTGGCCGGCACCGCCATGGCACCGACACCGACCACCGCCGCACCGACGGCGCCCTTCATGCCCTTTACGCCAGAATCAATCTGCTGATGACCCTTGGCTTTCAGCTCGGCTTTGTTGGCCGTCTGCCCCATCGAGCGATAGGCTTTTTCCAGCCGGCCGACCTCGACCCCCTGCTTTTTCAAGCTGTCGAGGTTCGAGTTCAAACGGCTGAGTAATTTGGACGCACCGGCCGCGCCGGTGTCGTGAGCCTTTTTCCATTCTTCACGCAGGCGGATGGTGTCGCCAATCGTGCGCTGCAGCACGCGCGCTTTGTTGCCTTCTGCCTCAAGGCGCTTGATGCGCCCGGTCACGTCCTTGAACGCGGCGCCGACCGTTGAACTGACGGCACCGCCGATCACCAGCCCGAGGGCGAGTTTGTTTGCCATGTCGTGGCCCTCATGTGCCCAGCACTACCGATGGCGGCTCAATCCGTGAGCCACCACACCATATCCGCGAACGGCATCGACTGGATCTCAGCGGCGGAAAATCCGGTTTCCGCCGCCAGACGTTTCGCCGCCGACTTGATAACGCTGGGGTTAAAGCCCGTCGTCGTTGTCCATGCGAAAATAGCCGGCCTGCAAGCGGTTAAAATCCACCAGCTTCAGCCCCTCCAGATCCGCCACACGCGCACCGGACAATGCAGCAAACAACACCAGCTCGCGCTGCTCATCATCGCCACCCACTTCACGGTTAGCCGCCCGCACGTCGCCCACGGTCGGCGAACGCAAGGCCAGCTTGTCGACGGTCACGCCGTTGATTTCACTCGGACACGACAGCGTTACCAGCACCTGATCGGTGGTCAGCGACAACCACGTCGGCATCAAGGCCGAATAATCGGTTTTCGGTACCAGGTGCGAATACGCCGTCTGCACGCGGCGATAATCCGTCAGCTTGAGGCCTTCCAGATCCTTCAGTCCGACTTCGGCGAGACCTGCGAACAGCATCAGTTCGCGCTGTTCATCATCACCGTTGGCAGCACGATCAGCCGCGCGCACCTCACGCACGGTCGGGTTACGCAGGTTCAACGTCTCGACGTCGACGCTATTGGCTTGGCTTGGCCGGGTCAGCGTTACAACAGCGCCGAGCGCACTGAGCGACAGCCAGGCCGGCAGGTTTTTAGCGATTACTTGAGTCATCTGGATCTATTCCTTACATGCCGAGTGCTTGGCGCACTTCGAGCAGTTGGTCTTTGCCGTCGATCACCTGAATGCCGGCGACCATGTCGATTTCGTACATGAGGCGCCCGTCAATTTCGAGCTTGTAGTACGTGACCGAAACGGCGTGTTTGATCTCGGCCGCATCACCGGCTTTCCAGTCACCGAGATCGACCTCTTTGAGGCGACCGCGCAGAGTGGCAACGACCGCTGTCACCGCGCCCTTTTGGCCCTTGAAGGCACCTCGGAACGTGGCGTTGAACGCCGTGCCGTCAGCAAGGCCGAAGTACTTCAGCGACTCGCGGCGCACACCCTTGGTGACAAACGAGGCTTCCATTTTTTCAAGCCCCTGATCCATATCGATGGGGCCAGCCATGCCGCCGCCACGATATTCGTCGGTCTTGGTGGTCAGCTTGGGTAGCGTCAGGCTCGGCACGTCGCCGGAAAAGTTCACGCCGTCGACGAACAGGTTGGTGTTGTACAAAGTCTGAGGAATCATTTGCTACGCCCCCTTAGGCTGCTTCAAGCACTTCGGTCATCCACTGATCGGTGACTTCGAAAAGGAAATTCGGGTTCTCTGCCGGCGGCACGTCGGTGAAACGGATGCGCCAATACACCTTGCCCTGGGCGATCTGGCTGGCCGTGTTCAGTTCGGTGTCGGCGAACACTTCAAAGTTGATGATTGCGCCCTGAGCTTTCAGGTCGCGCATGAACGCATCCAGACCGTTGGTGACATCGGTCACGTAGGTCTTGGTGATCGAACGGTCGACGGCCCACTTGTGCCCCGCCTGCACCGCATCCATGAGGATGAACAGCGTGCGAACGCGGGTAACGAAGGCCCACTTCGGATCGCTCGACAGCGTGCGGTTGCCCCACAGGCGATAACCGTCATCGCGAATGATCGTGGTGATATTGGCGTTGTTGAGCAGGTTGGCCCGGCAGGTCTCGTCGCCGTCCAGGTACTCGACCGCGCGGCCCGTGCCAGTGATGCCGGTCAACTCCTTGTTCGATGGCGAAGCCCAGAAACCGTATTCAGCATCCGTCCAGGCGAACAGCCCCGCCGCCCAAGCCGAGCCGGGCGCGTCGACGGTCTTGCTGGTGATGGTGTCCCAATACTTGACGCCCGGGTCGACCATGAACAGGTTGCGACTGCCGAAGTTCTCGGCGTAGGCAATAGCGGCCTCGTCGGTCGTACCCGGGCCGTCGATGATGCCGATAGCGCGCAGCTTCTGCGCCACGCTGTCGAGCGCCGTGGCCACCGCCTGAGTCGCGGTGTGGCCCGGGGCGATCAGCAATCGCGGCTGGGCGTTGAACAGGCTTTTGCCGTCGAGCAGCGCCTGCAGGCCAGTACGCTGCCCCGACTCCAGCACGCCGCCGATGATCGCCGAGGTTTGCAGCGCAGGATCTTCCAGCTTGGCCACGCCGATGGCGACGATCACCGCCTTGGCTTTGACGTAGATAGCCTGACAGGCCTTGGTGATCGCCGAGTCGGCGCCGAAGGCGGCAATGGCTTCGCGCTCGGTAGTGATCAACTTCAGTTCGCCAGCCTTGGCCGTACCGCCGCCGAGAACACCAGGCGTGAAGGTGTCACACAGACCGATAATCGACGACGACGGCAGCGAGATGGTGCGCGCGCCAGTGTCGACCGACGTGGTCGTGACGCCGTGGAAAAAACTCATAAGGGTCAGTCTCCAGAAACGAAAAAGCCCCGCATAAGCGAGGCTGTGAGGGTGTTCGTGTTACGCGTAACGGAAAAGAAAACGCCCCGTCAGTGCGGGGCGTCTACTGCGGCTCTACGGACTCAATCGGCGGCGCAAAATCTTGACGCATGCCCTTAAGCGACTCCTGCCCCAACGGGATTTGCGCGTCGTGATAGGCCACAAATCGCGGATCATCCCACTCAATTTCTCCTTGATTGGGGTACAACTCGGCATCCTGAGAGCAACCAAAAACCGCGACCACCTTTTGCAGACTTTCATCTTCAAATTGCACAAACATCCGATCACCTCTTAAAAATCGTAAGACGAGGCGGTTGCCATGAACGTAGGCGTTCCGCCAATCGTCGAAGTTGCATAGCGAATCGTTTGCGGCGTCCTGATATGCAAGCGATCAAAAGGCACTGTCTGCTGCCCTCCCGCCGGAACGGAGCCGTTATTTGTTTTTTGCCCGACGCTCGCGTCAGACGCAAAAAGACTCAATGATACGGATGCCGCAGTGCCTGACGTTACCGTTGAAGAACCACCGATCATCCGGGCGTTTTTCGGCAACCCTGCCACCACGGCAGTAATGGCGCCCGTCTGCACTGTTGTATTAAGAATTGAAATACTGGGGCAGTCGACGTGACGATCATATTGCTCGCAAACGGCAAAAATACCCGTGGTTTGCGTGGGCAAAATGGACACCAGCGCCGAAGCTGTGAAACCGGCCGGCATGTAGAGGCCAGCATAGAGATTGGGCAAAACCGCTGTCACTGCGTTGACAGCCAACAGCCCGCTCACTCCCGAAGCCGGGTTATAAATCGCGTACAACCCAACATAACCATTTGCTGGGGCCGCGCCGGTATCCATCCCACCCAGACCTACAGCGGCCAGATTGATCGGCTTATTGAAGTTGTTAAGCCGGTAGGAGCCGGCAGCGTCCTCGACAATCAGTTCATCTGCCGTAAAGTTAGCCGTCGCAGATGCAGCGGTCACAAGCAGCGACGCGTTTCTCGCGGTGCCCGCCACCGGACCATTACTGCGCAGCTTTTGCACCTCCAGCAGCAGTGCCGCAACGTCGATGTTCCCCTGATTGATCGGCGCGTTCCACGCCTTAATGCACCACATGACCGCCGAGTTGCGCGGACGGACAACGCCCGTTTGCACTGAGAACTGCGTCGCTGTTGATTGAGTGACGTAAAAACTTTGGTTGCCCAGCTCGTCGAACTCGGTGTTGTTCCAGATATTGCCAGGGCTTGGCGTACCAGAGTTACTTGCCACACCTCGAATACTTGAACCGAGCTGATTACTGCCAATTGCTCGCCCAGCATCCACCCCGCGCCCATGATCCCAGCCGCGCAGGAACTCGCCGCGCGATTCCGGCAGGCGGAAATTGCCGGCGCCCTCGTCTCCCTTGTTGAAGGCCGTGCCGAGGAACGCCGCCAAATCGGGATAGACCGCAACGCTCTTCACACTGCCGTCCAGCTCCAGAAAACCGGGCGCTGCCTTGTTCAGCGGAAACGCTACCGTTGCACCAACTGGCAGGGCCGAGGCCTGGGCAATCATCGCCTCGATTTCTGTCTTGGTGTATGTGTCCTTGATACCCATCCCGGCGAGTGTTTCCGGGTTATCACCGGAGACGAAAACCCCGCGATCGTTGACCTTGACGCGAGTGTATTGCCCCGCCGCCTTGTTCTTCGGCAGCACTTCCAGAATGGCCGCGTCGACGTAGGCACGCGAGGCCAGCACAATCGCCGGGTCAATCTTGAGCTGAATGTTGCCGGTGCTGGTGACAATGAAGTTCATCCGCACGATCTGCGTGCGACCCGAGCCTTGCGACAGTAGCGGCTTGAAGCTCGGCGCACAGTTGGCCACCGCCACCAGATCGCCGTCCGCATCGTAGAGGCCGATTTCGCGAATCCACTTACCGCCCTCATCGGCTGGAATGATCTGCTCGGCGATGATCACCGCCGGGTTGACCGGGTCGATCTTCAGTTGGTTGAGCGGCTTGCGGCGCCACTCGTTGATCAGCTTGGTTTGCGACGCGCTGGGGATCGGCTCGGTGCCATTGGCATCACCCACGCCCATTTGCGTGATCAGCCAGGGAATGCCGAGCGCGTCGGCGTTCGCCTGCTTGGCCATCCCCACGTTCGTGAGGATCGCGAAAAACTGCGAATTCGCATCAATCATAATAAACGTCCAGGGTATCAATGGTGTGTTCGCGACCAACCACGCCAAAGCTGCCAGTGACCTCAATGTCACGCATGACGGGCGGGTAAACGTCGATTTCGTCGCCTTCGTAGAGGGACACGGCGATATTCAAATCGCCTTGAGTTTCCAGGCTGATCGCCAGCCCGGTCAGTTGCCGGGTGACGGGCTTGGCATCGTCAATCAGGCGCTCAAGCTCCTGATACATTTCTTCGGTGATGCCGGTATCCAGCACTCCGACCTTCAGCGCGAAGGTGCCCGGCACGCCCTCGGGCACGGTCTGGAACCACTCGACGATCTCGATCAGATAGCCCAGCGGCTCGACCACGCGACGCAGCGCGCCGATGGTCCCCTTGTGTTTATGGATGTAGTACGACGCCTTGATGGCCGCGCGCTTGGTCGCCTCAGACCATCGGTAGTCCCAGCGATCGACCGACCACGCCCACGCCAGATGCGGCAGCAGATGCACCGGACAGGTGTCGGGGTTGTAGAGGTCGCGCAGTGGGACAATCGTCTTTTCGAAAAAAGCGGCCTCCATGGCCCGTTCCAGTTGCGTACTGTTGAGCGGTAATAAACTTTTCATATCATCCCGCCAGCCTCACGTTGTAGCGCGTGCAGAACGCCGCTTGCGCCTTGGTCGGGGCCAAGTCCTGCCAACCGACCAACTCAACCCGAGCAACGCCGGCAACGTGCAACTGAGCGTCAATAGCGGAACGTGCGACCTCGACGCCCAGCCGCTTGCGTGGATTGATCCAGGCTGCCAATCGGCTTTTCGCTTCGGCCAAACTGGCATCCGCTTCTGGGCCGGCGCTGGCCATGTGCAAAATGGCGTCAATCTCGTAACGGATCACCTCTGCACTCTGTACGGTCACCCGATCACCAAGTGGACGGACGTCATCGTCATTTAACGCAGCGGCTACTGTCGCTAGCAGCTCCGGCGGTGCTTCGCCTTCTCCGTCCAATCCAAGCACTGTGACCGTGACGTAACAGGGCTTCGGGCTTTCGGCCGTGGCGTCTGCCACCAGCCCAGAAGCGTTACGCGCATGCAGGATGTAGCTGTTGCGCGGACCGGCCGTAGTCAGCCCTTCATAGGCCAACTGGATGCGTTCGCGAAACGGGTCGTCGTCTTCCATGACCTTGGGCACCGGCGGCACCGCCAGCAGATCCTCGGCCTGAATGACCAGGCGCTGCAAATTGACGTTGGCCCCCAAGTGATCGAGGTCGCTGCGAATGGCGTGCGCCAGCAATAGCGCTTTGCCGGCGTCATTGACCCGGGCGCGGTTGCCGACCTTGTTGTAAGCCCCAACCTCAAGCACTTTGACCACGGGATCGCTTTCCAGCGCGGCCGTCCAGTTGCCACCCATGTACCCACGAAAGACGCCTAAACCGTCCTGATAAACCTCTTCGAAGTCCAGAGGCTCCAGCACGGTCGGCGCCGGCAGCGACGACAGATCAACGGTACTCATACAGCCACCTCCAACGTGACGCCGTCGCCCAGGTACTTCCCGACGATTTGCAAATTGATTTGCCCGCCAATGACGGAAATGACCCGCACCTGATCCAACTTCAAACGCGGCTCCCAGCGCTCCAGAGCGCGGGCAACCTCAGCCTGTACGGCGCTTTTCCAGCCCTCGTTAACGGGCAAATCGACAAACCGCCGCAGCTTGCTGCCGTACTCCATGCGGTGCCGGCGACTGCCCAGGGGCGTGCTCAAGATGTCGGCAATGGATTGCCGTAGATGCTCGATGCCGGATATGGGTAGGCCGGTCTGGCGATCCATTCCGATCATCGATGTCACTCCTTGAACGGCTCGTATTCTTTGCTGGCTTTCAGGAACTTGATCGCCTCGATGTCGGAGGCCGGTACCACGACCGTCGCCTTCTCGACCGGATAGGCACGGTCAGTACCGGGCACGATCAACAGTCGCGACGTGTAGAGCTTGTCGCGGAATTTCAAGGACTCAGGCGATGAGAACGCTGAGGATGACAATGCCGGTTCCGAGGACGTTTGCGCATCGGTTGAGGTCGCATCGATCTTGGCCATGTGTTTCTCCAGGCAAGAAAAAGCCCGCACTGGGCGGGCTGTGGTGAATGAATTAATGCGTGTGGTGATTGCTGTTGCCGGTGGCATCAATGATTGCGCCGGCGCTGGTGATGCCCTTGGTAACGTGCAGCGCGCCGTCGATCATCACCGCCGCTTTCAGGTTGATGTTGCCGGTGGTCACGTTCACCGCGCTATCGGTCACGACCGCTTCCGTGCTCGCCACTTTGATGGTGACCGTGCCGCTCGGCAGGGCAATGGTGTAGCTCTTGGCCTGCCAGTCGTAGATCAGCGAGCCACCATCATCAAAACGCCAGACCTCGACATGGTCGCGATTATCCGGCGGCGGTCCGGCATTGCCATACAGGCCCGGGACAAACGTGCCTTGCGACACGTCACCGCTGGGACTGATCAAACTGCCCTGTTCGCCCAAAGACGGTGCCCGCCAGTGCCGGGCCTTGCCGGCGGCGATGCTGTGCCAGCGCACCCAGGCGCTGACCCATTCACTGCCGTCCGACACGCGACATACCGGCGGCGAAGCGGACAGGTCCACCGCGACCACGTAGCAAGCCTTTACCGCCCCCGCGATCATGCGGTCATGCTGGGCGCTGGCATAACTCATGGCAGATCCTCGGGCCTGAATCGCCCGTCACCCGGCTCAATGTCCAGGACCAACGTTCCTGGCGGTTCGTCCGACCATGGCCATTCCTCAACGCCGAGATAAACCTGCTGAGTCCACTCCACCAGCCACACGGTGTATCCGTCCAGGTGCGGCTGGGTCCAGTCCTGCAGCGATTGCACAAACTCGGCGGGTTCAACTGCCAACCCCCACGTCTGCGCGCGCAGCAGCACCGCCAACTGCGTCGCCAATTGCACGGCCTGCTGATGATGGTGCGGCTTGATCGGGTCAACGATGATCCGAGCCTCGAACTTGCAAACCAGCGAGGTTTCGCCGGTGCCGATATCGGTACCCGGCTCGATCTCAGCCACCTCAAGGAAGACCGCTGGCAACAGCACGCGATCCTTAATGTCTGGCCAGGCCGTGACGGCCTGCACGCCAGGCAAGTGGGTACGCAGATGCTGTTCTACCGCCCGATAAAGCTGGTCCAAACTGAAGGGTTCGTCAGACATTGCCGATCCTCTTGAGGTATTTCTGCAGCTCAAAGTTGAGTTCCTGTTTGAGGATCTCCAGCAGGCGCTCATCCGCCTTTTTGACCCAGCTGTCGAAGTGCGGCCGGGCTTGCTCCAGCGATACCTTGGCCTTGGCCAGCGGGAAACGACTGCCGTTTTCGGCGACCCAACCCGAACTCGGCCCGCGACCAGGTGACACCGTGCTGTCGGGGTAGTCATCCGCGTTGAAATGCTTGCTGGCTGTGCGGATCCAGATGTCGGGCTTGTTGCCGTAGACCTTCTTGAGAAAGGCACCTTCATAACGCCGCCCCGCCACCGACACACCGCTCCCGGTCTGCCGCGCCCGGCCGATCCGGCTGGATTCGATGGCGTTCAAACCGAACCACAGTTTGCCGCTCGCGGCACCGCCGGAAACCGGATAGCTGCGCAACCGCTGACGCACCGCTGCAACAGCAATGCGCTCTGACCGGCTGACGGCTCGGGCAATGTGCGTGCGCAACCAGCCCAACGTCTTGTTGATTGCGCGTCGATGCGCCGCAGCGGCCGCTTTCGGCACCACCTTGGCAAAGTCCTGGAACGCCTGAAAATCTGCGGCCGAGGACCGGATAGAAATCATCCCGCCCCCGGCCGAGGGTTTGAAATAGCTGCCGACGCTCACGGCCGCAACCTCAGAATCAGGGCGACCAGCCCGTCACCGCTCGGTTCGAGCTGGATCAGGTCGTAGTCACCGCCGCCATCCAAGGCAGGCAGGTCAACGCTGACCAGCATGCCCTGTTCCAGACCTTGCGAATCGCTGACGCGGATCTCGAAGCGAGGCTCGCGCAACCCGGTATTGAGCTTGCCGAACTTGGGTTGCAGCCAGGGCGCGGCAAACATGCCGAGCACTGGCTCTTCGCGACCCTCGATCCGTGCGGTGTCGCCGAGCGTTTCGAACACCACCGCGTCAACCTCGGCGATCAGATCGCGAAAGCCCATGGTCAGAGTTCCAGCAGGATCTGGGCGCGCGGTCGAGTGCACAGGTGCAGCGGGTTGGACTGAGCTTCACCGGCCATACCTTTGTTGAAGGGCAGCGGCTCGATCATGCTGTAGTACGGGATGCCTTGGGTGTTGACCGTTTCCATGTAGTCGGCCGGTGCAAACACCGAGATGTATAGATCTGGAACGCCTTCAGGAACCAGCAGCGCCTTGTCGTCATGGACAAAAGACACGCCGGCGACCTTGCCACGGTAACGCTCCCAGATGATGCCGCCGAACTCGAAACTTTCCCGGGCGTCACCACGCAGCGCTGCCGCTTGCTGACTGTTGAGGTAGGTCTCTTTGACCGACTTGTGAACAATCAGCTTGTTCCAGAAGTTCTTGCCGCAGAAAGCGCGCGAACCGGTACTGGTCACGCTGCCGAGCGCGTCTTCCTGCATGTCCAGCGCTTCACCGCACTTGACCCGCAGTTCCGTGCCCGCATCCGCCAGCCCCATGGACAACTTTTGGCGCTCTACACCGAAGCGATCATAGAGATCCAGCAGCACGGTTTTGCCATCGGCATCGAGGATCTGGCCATTCAGTGCGCCCATACGCTGGAATTCGTGCGTGGCGTCCAACTGGCGCCGCGCCTTAGCCAGACGCGCATTGACCACGTCCTGCACCGCCTGCAGCTCAGTGCGAGTGCCGAAGGCGCGGATGCCTTGGATCTCATCCGCCTTGATGGTGAAACGCTCCGGCAAGTGCACGGTGTTGAACGGGATCAGGTTGCGCTTGCTCGCAGCAACCACCAGGCCAGAACCACCGCGCTCACCGGCCGGCACCAGTGCCAGGGTGTCACCGTCCTTTTCAATCTGCACGGTCAGGGTGGTAATGCCCTCCTCGCGGAACAGGCCCAAGGCGCTGATGCGCCCTGGCAGGTACGGTTGATCATTGAGCGCAGCGGTCAGCGAGGTAACGGTAAATGCTTCGTCGTCAAAAATGGCGATATCGGCCATGGGTACTCTCCAGAAACGAAAAATCCCGCACGCGGCGGGATGCATACAAAGAAGGATCGACTTAGCGGACGATCACGAAATGAGTGGCGAGTGCTTTCTCGGCGGACAGATCGAGGCCGATCAAATGTGCTTCGCTGACTTCGGCCAACCGCACCACGGCGCGGCCGCGACGAACAACATCAGATTCGCCAAGCGGGCCGTAGAGAATGGCGACAGCATTTTCGGTGCCGTCCTCAGCAGTCGGTTCGTAGGCTGCGAATTCACCGGAGGCGGTCACCAGCCCAAGGATTTGCCCCGGCCACAACGCTGGACCGGCCGCGACGTTGATCGCTTCGCGCGAAATTGTGCCGGCACCTTCGGACAGCAGGAATTCACCTGCGTGCATCGGTTCCTGTTTGATGGTCATGCTCGTGCTCCTTTCGCGCTTTGCGCGGTTCCAGTTTGGGCCGCTTGTCGAGCAGCCCAAATCGAGTTGGGGTCAGGTTGTTTGGCCAGCACCTTGGGCGCCAGGTCGTCCGCCAGCGGCAGACTGTTGTCGATTTCAAAGCCCTTACCGCTGGTGACAATTTTGTCGAACAGACGCGCCCGCACCGCCGGCGCATCCAGACCTGCCGCGACATACTCGGCGCTGAATTCAGGCAGCCGCGCGGCCACGCAGAGGTCGTTAATCGCCTTGGCGCGTGCCAGACCGGCCAGAACAATTTCTTCGCTTTCGAGCTTGGTCGAACTGAGTAGCGACTCGACCAAGTTGCTGATGCCCGCTGCCGTGCAGCGCTGGGTGATCATCAGTGCCAACTTGGCCGAGTCGACTACAGGCGGTACCAGCGGAGGTTCTACAGGTTCAAGTTCGGGATCCGACTCAGGTGGCTCGTCGAGCTGCGCCACCAGCTCAGCGGGAGCGTGCTGGAACCGTTGCAAGACCGCGCCTTGGCCTAGGCAGGCTTTGACCTTGATGCCGTCGCCGACTTCGTCTGCAAGACCAAGCGCCACCGCTTCGTTAGCAGTCAGCCAGGTTTCAGCATCAACCATTCGCCGCAGCTCGGCGTCATCGATGTCCGGCGCCTTGGCCTTATACGCCGCGAGGATCGCCTCCAAGGTTTGATCCAATACATCAGCGACCCGGCGGAAATCTTCAGCGTCACCGCCTGTATAGGTATAGGGGTTATGAATCATCAACATGGCGTTCGCCGCGATGACTACGCGGTGTGCACCGCACACTGCCACGCTGGCCGCACTCGCTGCCAGTGCATCGATCCGGCCAGTGCAGCGCTCGCCCAGCCGCGACAGCGCGTTGTGCATGGCCAGCCCGTCGAACAGGTCACCGCCGATACTGTTGAACGCGGCGACCACCGGCGACACACCGTCGTCCATGGCGCGCAGATCCTGCACGAACTGATTGGCAGTGATGCCCCACGCGCCGATCTCGCCATAGACAAAGACTTCGATCACTCGCTCGGTGGACTCGCCGCTTGCATGAACGGCGTACCAAGTCTTGTCCTTGACCTCGACGCGTTTGCCGGCGCGGTTGTAAATACGCGGTTTCGCGCGCTTGCTCATGGTTGCTCCTTGTCGTCGGTGTCTTCGACGGCATCCAGGGTGTTGTAGTTGAGGCCCAGCTCTGTGGCCCGCTTCAGATCGGCGGCGTTTTCCAGATCGACCGTTTCGGCGTCGTAGCCGGTACGCAGGACCATCTCGCTGCGCGACGAAAAACCGGCTCTCACCTCCATCGCTCGCGCCTGCACGTCCTGCACCGGCTGGATGTAAGCCCAGCCTTGTGGCACCCAGCGGGTGCGCAGGTATTGGCGGCGCTTCTGTGCGTAATCGTCCAGCACCAAGACACCCGACAGCACCGCCATATCCATCCACGCAGCCCGTACCGGGCGGCAAAGTTGATGCACATACACGCTGAACTGCAGTTGTTCCAGGCGACGCCGAAACTCGTTGAGCATCACCCGCAGCGCTCGGTCGTTGATACCGCGCATGTCGCCGGTGAGGATCTCGTAAGGCGTGCCAGACCCCGCTGCCGCAGCCATCAGTTGCTGACGCATGAAGTCTGGGTAGTTGTTGCCAGCGTCTGGCGGTTTGGAGAACTCAACCTCCTCTCCTGCCCCCAGCTCCTGCATCGTGCCGGGTTCGAGCGCGACCATCGGAGTGAAGCCATCGCGATCCAGATCGAGCGGCTGACCGGTCACCGGATCTCTGGGAAGCGGTCCCGAGTCCGGCGCCGGACGTTTGATGAAACCGGCGAATAGGTTGGCCACTTCCTGACGAAACAGCACCGCGTCGTCGTAGTTGTCCAGACTGCGCAGGCGCTTGAGCACCGGCGACAATCGCGGCACACCGCGCAACTGTCCCGGCTCAACCGGTTCGAAGATGTGCAGCACTTGGGCAGCGGGCACGCGGACCAATTGGTTGTAGCCGGCGTTCAGCGAGGCTGCATCGCGCGGATGTGACAGGTACATCCAGTACGCCACCCGCTTGCCGCCTGGGGTGAATTCGATGCCAGCGCGGATGACGTTGCCGTTTTTGGTGGTCTCGAACTTGTCGTGCGGCACGAATTCCGGTGCGAGGATCTGCAGCTGCAGCGGAACGACCAAGCCTTCATCCAGACCGCGCGGCCGTAACCGCACGAAGCATTCGCCCGAGGTTTCAACCGTGCGCGCCACCAGCGCCTGCTGGCCGTAAAAGTCGGTGCGATCATCCGCATCCGATTCATCAACCCAATCCCCCCACAGCTCCTGCAGTAGTTTGCGCAACGCATCGTCGTCGGTCGTTGGCCTCGGAGTGATGCCCGTGCCGATCAGGTTGCTGACGCGCTTGTCGATGACGTTGAAGGCGTACGGGTCATTGCGAACCGCCGCCCGGGAGCGCGACCGCAGGTTGCGCAATGCCGGCGTGTTGATGCTGTTGATCCCGTTGTCGGGAGCGTCCCAGCCAGTGGAGCGGCGCCCTTCTCCAGCGCCTTCGTAACTAGCCTTGATATTGGACGGCAGAACGAATCCGTAACGGGTCAGGGTTGGAAACTGTCGGGCCATCAGACCCCCTTCCCTGCATGGTACAGCCGGACCACGCGTGAACGTGGCCCAGCTGCACTTGCCAACGACGAGCGTATTTCTTCCCGCGCCTTGAGCAGCTCATCGACCGTGCGGTATTCCACGGTGCGGTCGGTGTAGCGCACAGTTTTCTCACCGCGAGCAATGGCCGCCTCAACCGCGTCGAGGTGCTTTTTTGTAAAGGACATATCAGCGTCTCTTCAGATAGCCGCTGGTAGAGCTGCGGCGTTGAGGGGGTGCTGCCGGTCGCGCTTGCGTAACCGGTGCAGTGGGTGGTGGTGCGGGCTGGGCTTGGCGTACAGCAGCAGGCGCCGGTGTTTGCTCAACATCAAGTCGCTCGCCCTGAACAGGCTTGATGTTCAAGGCGTCATCGAACAAACCGGACTGGGCCAGGGCTTGTCGCACCCGGTCCCAATCGTGTTCCTGGTAGCGGTTGATGCCGAGGTAATGCGCCATGGCGAGGCAGTACACCATCAGGTCGAGCGCTTCGTTGCGCTCTGCCTTGCCCTTCACCCATTCGATGCGCTTGTGGCCGCGCACGTAGCGCACGACTTTGCGTTCGGCGACGCACTGGGCGAAGAATTCGTCCGGCAGGTCGTTGGCAAAGTGCAGCGATCCCGGACCGTCCGGGAATGGATAACGGTTGTAGATCCAGTCTTTGGCGGTGTCGGTGCCGACGAACCACAGCTCGGCGCCGTTGCGTTCGGTCTGGCCTTTCCACGTCACGTCAACCATGGACGGGCGCTGTGCAATCACCGGTCGGCCCGGCTTGCTCGCGCCCTTGATGGCGAAGATGTTGCGCCAGCGTCGAACGCGGCAGAACTGGTAGACCTCATCGGTGTGATGACCGCCGGAGTCGACGCCCACGGCGAGAATCGCCAGACCCACACCGCAGGGATGCCGGTAACGAGCTTTGAGTTTCTCGTCCAACACCGCCCAGGTGCGTTCGTCTGCCGGGTCGCCCCAGATGATTTGGTGGTCAACAACCCAGCGCTCCATGCCGACGCCGAAGCCCATCACCATCAACTCCAGACGGTTGGCTTGGACGTCGACGGCGCCGGTAAGCATCAGCACACCGACCGGCATCGCACCAAGGGTGTAGTTTTCCAGCCGCGCCCGAGCGATCAGTACTTCCGCCTTGGTCTGTTCGAGTGCGCTGTCCCAGACCTTCGCGAGACGGGTGTTGTAGAACACCTGCATTAGGCTCGTATCACCTTGAGCCTGGGCTTTTTTGGCGTCCTCAAACTCGATGGCAAGTGAAGCCCAGTCCATCCAGCCGGTTGGTGAATAAAGTGCGTTGAGATGAAAGCCAACGGTCTTTCCGTCACCAGCCGCATGGGCGCACCACTCGCCTCGGGCAAGCATGTCGCTCTTGTGGTATTCCTCGATCAGCACGTCGCATTCAGGGGCCGCGCACTCGTAATGAACATTGCTGAAGTCCTTGCTGTAATGCAGCCGCTCCCACTCCAGCACCTGCATGTGACCGCAGGTAGGACATGGCACGTAGTAATAGCGCTGGTCGCTGGACTCGAACAGGTCAGCGATCCGCGAGGCGCCTTTGATCGTCGGCGAGCTGGAGAAGTAGATCTTGGCGTTGCGACCGAAGTTGGTTGCCCGCGTCTCTGCCAGCTTGATGGGGTCACCCTCTTGGCCGACGTCGTTCTCCCAGCGGTCGACTTCGTCGCCGTAGATATAACGCGCCGACAGCTCCGAAAGGTTGGCCGCAGAACCGGCGGTGGTGACATACAGCGAGCCACCCTCGAATTCCTTGGTGTCCATCGTGTTGCGTGCGTCCCGCGAGCGGGTGGCCGCGACCCGCTCGCGCAGAACGGGAGTGGCCTTAATGGTCTTGCTGATTCGCCCCGAAACCCGCTTGGACAGGCCAAGGCTGGGGAGAAGCGCTAGGATGTTCGACGGCGCCATGTGGATCAGTCCACCCATCCAGTTAAGGGCGATCTGGGTTTTCATCAACTGCGAGGCCACCATGGTGACCACGCGTCTGCAGGGGTGAGCCGGCGACAGGCAGCGCATTGGCTCGCGGGCATAAGGTGTCCGTGAGGTGCGATACTGGCCGGGCTCAGGGGCACCGGTGTCACGCGGGATTCGCATGTACTCGTCGGCCCATTCATCAATCCAAAGATCTGGATCCGGGCGCAGTCCACGGAAATAAGCCTCACGATACACCTCTGCACCGTCAGGAAATTCCGTGTGCATAGGTTCAGTCCGTTGTCATGGCATGCTCAAGATCTGCTGAAGAGAGGCGCTCGGCTTCCTCCAGCGTTCGACGGAAGGTGGCTGTCAGGTGTTTTTCGATCAGCCAGGGATCGGTCATGGCGGCAAGGTCGTGGGAGAGTTGCGGCAGCGGACCGAACAGTTGGTCGCGCAGCAATCGGCCGGCGTTGTAGGCACCGGTTTCCACCGCCTCCTTGGAGACCAGCGAGCCTTGAGCTTTGCCCAGTTCGATCTCCGCCAGCTTGGCCATGTTGTGTTCACGCAGGGCGCGGGCCTTCTGGAAGTCGGGTTGCTTGCCATCGCTGGTGAGAACCTGCGGCGGCGCAGCCGTGGAAGTCGGCTCGACCGAGGTGGAGAGTTGGCTGTAAACGTCACGCTGAATCCGGTCTTGTTGGTGCCGATCAGCGACGGCGGTTTTGCTTGGGTCAGCGGTGTCGCGAATCAATGCTTCGCTGGCCTGTACGTCCACCAGTTTTCCGTTCGGCGACAGCACTAGGCGGTTGTTGTTTTTCAACCAGGTGATGTAGCTCGGCGCCCTGCCGATCCGCGCCGCGAAGGCGCTTTTTGACAGGTAAGTTGGTTCTGTCATAAGCCCTCCTTTCAACGGCTTTTCAATGCAGACCTTTCAATTTCAATGGATTGAATTTCAGTAAGCTGGAGGCGCTCCCGCTAACAGTTTCCCGCGGGTTTCCGACCCCGTGCCCTTCAGATACCCCTAGGGTCCCCGGCGGTTCTCGGCGCACCAGATCGGTGCATCACCCCTGTTCGCCCCCGGTTGGCGGCACTTCGCAGACGCCCAGCCGTTTCGCGGCCCATCGTTCGTACAACCCGATGGCAACATCCGCGCCCGCCATCGCTGTCAGGCATCCCAACGCGCCCGCCGTCCAAAGCGACATCCCGGCAGCAATCATCAGCATCATCGCCGACACCCCGCAGACAATGCAGGCACCCGACCGAAGCGCGAGCCTGCGCAACAATGCCCAGCCCCGTGCCCCATCCTTGTCCGCACGCCACATTTCCCCCGATACGCCACCGACCAGAGCCAGGACGATCACTAACCAGATCGGCATCTCTGCCAGCGCTTGTTGCTCGTTTGTCATCGCCAACTCCTAAACGCAAAAACCCGGCGCAATGGCCGGGTTTGGTGGTGTGGTGCCTGCCGCTCTCTGCGGTCGCACCTATCGAAGATGACTACTTTTTACAGGTCGATTCCGGTGGCAGCAACCCTGTTTTAATGCCACCCGGTGAATAAGTGGGTAACGCAGGGTGAACGCCTAGCGAATGTCGGCGAATACACCTCCCCGGCATTCTATTGTTGCGGCGGTGTCCCATTCGTCCCACTTTTCAGAATCGAAGTGGGACGCCTGAGAGCGCCTGAATTCGGGGCTTTGCCCCACTGTCCTACTTATCTTTCTACTTTCTCGTGTAAAGGAAGAAATTTAAAGAACACGCGTTCGCGCGTAAGCGCGTAGTGCTCGCCCGCTATGCTCACACGGGCGGGAGGCACTACTAGGCGGGACGGTGGGACAACCCAACAACGACAAGGCCCGCACCTGTCCCACTGCATCCAAACGCAGCGGGACAAGACGGGCCAGTGGGACAGCAACAGTCGGACGAATACCTGGGATCACGCAGCCAGCCCCAACATCACGCTGAAGATCTGCAGATGCGCATCATGCAAACGCTGGTAGTACGTGTCGCGGCCACAACCGCAGTGTGCATACCGCAAACGCATATCCACATCGAGCGTGCAGTAATGCTCACGCACCACCGCCACCAGCTCCGGCGCGAGATGCTTGTTCACGATCAGCTCAATATCTAACGAGCTTTCCATCGGCGCACGAAAGGCGCGCCTCCCCCTGATCAGTTGCCCGTTGCTCTCCATCATCATGGCAACCATATTTCCCCCAGCCAGCCCTCCTTTCGAATGTTCTGAATGCAGCTCCTGCGCCCACAACCGAAGCAGCGAATCGATCTCCTTAATCAAAACACGGCTCCTCGAACGCTTCGCGCTGCAACGCCGAAGCACCGCCCCACCCTGCCGGTTTTTTGTATGCCCAAGGCCGTTGCCCGCTCTTCGCCAGCGCTGGCAACCGCACACGTCGCCAGCCCAACCGATGCATGATCGCCCCGACGCGCATCTGCTCCGGCTTACCCCAATGCCCGAGGTCCAACTTCAGCGCACTGAGCAGCACATCACTGCCGGTTGCGGTCTCGCCGATCTGCGACTCTTCCAGCCAGGTCAGAATCGGCCCTTCCCATTCATCCACAACAAAACGCTCGTCCTGCTCTTCGCCGAACATCGCAGCCTCATCCAGCGTCACCCACCAAAGATCGCCCGCGTCGTAACAGAACACCGCCTCAGCCCACAGCTGATCACGCATCGAACGCAACAGCTCCAGATCTACCTTGGTACACGCGACCGGCCAATAACGCCGGTTGCCGGTGGCATCCTTCAGGTACTCGTCTTGGTTGGTTGTACCCACGAAAACACACTGGCGTGGCACGTCCATCGTTCTGCGGCCGTAGCTCTCGCGGTAAGTGTCGGTGGACGCCGAGAAGAACTGCTTGGCCTTCGTACTCTCAGCTTTGTTGAAGCTGTCCAACTCGCCCAGCTCAACGATCCACTTGCCCCGGATCGCCTGAAAGCCGTCCTTGTCGCCGAGAGCAAACGGCGTGTCCATGAACCACTCACCGCCAAGAATGCTCATCGCCGTCGACTTACCGGCGCCCTGCGCACCTTCCAGAATCATCACCGAGTCGGCCTTGCAGCCGGGCTTCATCACCCGCGCCACCGCCGATAACATCCAACGCTTGCCGACCTTTGCCGAATAATCTGTCGCCTTTACGCCCATGACGTCGGTAAGCCAACTTTCAAGCCGAGGCACCTGATCCCACTGCAGCTTGCGCAGGTACTGGCGCACTGGATGAAACGCATGGTCATGCGCAACCACACTCACCGCCTCGATCACATGCGAGGCCTTGACCCGCAAGTTGTACTGCTGCGCGAGCCACTTCATCACCCGCACATCATCAATGTCCGCCCAATCGCCCGTGCCGCCGCCATAGGGCGCCGCACGCAGCTTGACGATCTTCGAACTGAACGCGCTGTAACTGATGACCCCGGCCCAACGCTCATCATTGGCCAGGATCAACTCGACATTCTGCATGTGCGCAATCAGCGCGCCGCTTTCACTGCGTGCCAGCAGATCCTTCCAACCACCAGCGGCCGGGGGTTTGACCACCGCCAACACCTGACGGCGCACCGCCTCCAAGCCTTCCGCGACATGCAGATCATTGAAGTCAGTCCACTTGGCTTCCCGCTCGCTGGAAAAGATCGGCGCGACCACCTGGCCACCGACAATTAGCGCCGCGTTGTTTGCTTTCTCTTCACCAGGGTTCCACGCATCACCATTAGGCTTGGTTGTCTTCCAGTCATCGTCTCGACAGATGATCAGTGGGCAACCGGCGAAACGCTCGCGCATGGCCTTGCAAACCACCAGCAAGTTGCCCGCATCAAACGCAACGGCCACGGTCAATGACGTGGCCATATGCAGACTTGCGCCGGTCGCGTAGCCCTCACACACCAGCACCGGCTCGCCCGGATCCGGGTGCGGCCCGATCAGATGGAAAGCGCCCTCTTTCGACATGCCATAAGGCCAATAGGACTTGTCCCGCCCGATGTCCTCTTGCTTGGCCGGGAACACCACCTGCAGGCCGACAATCTCGTCGCGAACATTGCTCATCGGCACCAGAAACGCACCAGAGCGCGGCGCGTATCGAACGCCGAAGCCAACAATCTGCTTGCGATCCAGATAGTCGCTACGGCCCTTCTCTGGCATGCGTTTGAACATACCCGCTGCACGCTTCGCCGCACGACGTGCCGCGTTGGCCGAGATCTCAGCCGCGCGGCGTTTGGCCTCCTCCTGTCGAGCGCGCATAACTTCGCGTTCTTCAGGCGACATCCGTCCAGCCTTGACCTTGATCTTCTGAGACTCGCCCGAACGCCAGTCACCGAACGCGCCGAAGATCAGCGTCTCGCCTTTCTCGGTGCGCTGCTCATGAACGACATACCAGCCGTTTTTTTCCTTGCCCTTGTCTTGCGTCGTCTTGCAGCGTGTCAGCTTGCCGAACACCAAAGGCTGCGCAGGCTCAAGGCCGTAATCAGCGAATTGCCCCAACACCTCATCGAGCATGACGAGCCTCCATCATTTCCTCAATGGCAAGGCATCCCACGCACTGCGTACAGCCGGGCTGCGCCAAACGGCGAGCCTCCGGGATAGGGTCATTGCACGTTTCGCAGAAAAGAAACGAATGCGCCGCCAAGGCAGGCTTGGCGGCGAGAAGACGTGCAGCGAGCGCTTGATCAACACGCTCCAGCACCAGGTCATTAGCGAAGTCAGCAATGTCAGCCACGATCAACACCCCGCGTCGTCTGGTTGACATACGTGGCGCGGTTGAACAAACCCAACAGCCCCTGAATCCCACGGAACACCTGCAGGCGAATCGCGGCCAGTTCCTCATCGGAAACAACCCCGTCGCCAATGCTCTTGGCCCAGGTATCCGCCAAATCCGCCACCTGCCGGAAGTACTCGGCAATCCCGGTGGTCAACGTCTCGGGCATGTCGTTGGTGTATGCCTCAGCCAGCTCCTGCCAAGTCGTGTCACCCACCAATGCATGCACCGCGTCCAAAATGCGGCGATCTTTGGTCAGCTCCAGAATCTCGCCGAACTCTTGAATGTTCACCGTGTGGCTTGGGTGGGTTGGGGACAGCTTGTGCTGCAGCGTGGTCGCATTCCGGCCGGTGGTGGCGGCGATGGCTGCGGCTCCGCCGGGGTAGTCCCGGGCAGCATGGTAAAGCGCGAGATCGAGCGGCAAAACTTCCCGCTGCGCCCGCTCAACAGAACTCAGAGCGATACGGCTCATGGCATTAATCCTTGTAAGTTGCCAGTGCCGCGCGACATGCAGTGGTGATACATTTGCCGCGTGGCTTGAAAGGGCCCAAACGCCGGCTAGATCTTCGGGATCGACACCGGCACCGTGCCGGGACGAGCAATCCGTTGCTCACCCCTGGCGCAACAGCTGCCCAATCTGTGGTGGAAAAGGCAGCAACACCAAGGCTTCCGAGCCTTGGAAAAGCGCGATAAAGAGAGGTGGTTGCATGTGGTGTGCCCGCCTAGCTTTACCGCGACCCGACAGCGCTGTGGTGGTGCGTGCCGGGAGGAACTGGGCGACCTTTTGGTCGCCTTTTTTCTGACTAAGCTGCAACTTTTTGTGGAGCCGAAGCGCTCAATAGCCAAGCCGCTTGGAATGCGTTGCCTTTCTGCTTAGCAGCAGCTGCCAACAGCTCGGCGTATTTGGTTTCACCTGTGTAATCCGTTCGCGGTAGACATGCTGCCTGACGCCATTTGTTCAGCGCTTGATAGCTTCTATCGCAAACCTTTGCAGCGGCCCCGATGCCGCCGACGGCTTCAAACGCGAACGCAATCGCGCTCGGAAAAACTGCGGGGTCCAACATGACAACCTCCACTTATCAACTTGCGGTTGATGTTATAGATCAACTGACTATTGCGCAACCTTTATGAGACTCTCAACTCATGGTTGATAAAAATTCTCTCCGCGCAGCTTTCAGCGAGCGCTTACACGAAGCCCTCGACGATGCTGGCGTACGCGCCCGTGGTCGTGGGGTGGATATTCATCGTCAGTTGAAAAGCGTGGGTGTTGATAAAACAACCCAAGCCATCAGCAAGTGGCTGAATGGCGAAGCCATGGCTGAGGCGGATAGCATGTCTGCGCTCTGCTCTTGGCTTGGCGTCAGGCGGGAATGGCTTGAGTACGGGGTTCTGCCGAAGGAGCAGAGTGGCCAAAGCAACGTTCGCACTCTTGCCCCTAATGACTTGAGCAACGTGAGTGAAATCAATCAGCGCTTTGGTAAGGTGCCATTAATCTCGTGGGTTCAAGCTGGGGCTTGGTGCGAGGCGATCTCAAACATTGAGAGTTACGATAGTGACTCTTGGTTGTCGTGCCCGGTTCCGATTAGCAACCACGGCTATGCCTTGAAGGTTCTCGGTGACTCAATGACCAATCCAGGCCCTGGACGCAGTTATCCAACGGGATGCATCATTTTTGTCGATCCAGAAGCAGAAACAAAAACTGGTGACCGTGTAATTGCGAGAGTACCAAGAACAAATGAAGCGACTTTCAAAATTCTGGTTGAGGATGCAGGCCGGCAATTTCTAAGACCTATCAATCCGCAATATCCAATAATCGACATTACGGAAGAAACACATATTTGCGGGAAAGTGGTTGGTTCTTTTATACCTGAATAGACTGTGCAACTTCAGTCTTCAAATCCCCCCTCCAACATCTGTTTTGCTTCAACATACGGAATACATTGCTTTAAAAAACTTTGACAAAAGAAAGAGTATTTTTCTTTTTCGTTAGCCAGTAGCTCTATTTGATCCACAGCCTCGGATATTTTTCTAAACCTATTAACTCGCTTTCTTGTAGTGTCTGCACTTTTGAAATCAGCTAGGGCATCCTCCAAACTCCCGGCAAAGCAATACAAACTCACCAATATATCTGCCCGTGGCCGCCACAAGCGCACCGTATTCAAACCACAAACTTCAATAGTTTTTTGGCCTACAGATTTTTCTACTCCATCAAACACTTTCAACTGCAAACCATCAAAATAAAATAGCAAGCCTGGATCATTATCGTAGGGATTAACAATCGGCTCTAGGCCTGTATCGTGAGAGAGTTTAGTACCATTACACTTTCGACATGACGGCAGCAAATTCAACCATTCAAAAGTTAGGTCTGGATAAATAGACTTTGGCTTAAAATGTTCTACCTCAACGTTACCGCCTTCTGCCGGGACGCATTCACAAAATGCACATTTTCCATGCGAGCTTTCTATCAATGCGTCTTTTATATCGTGTTGCCGATAATTCGCTGTCAGCGTAGCTTTCTCCGCATCTGGTATCCCAGTGTAACCACCATATTTTTTAACCGCAGCAAGCAATGCCGCCGACCATTGGTCTTTATTATTTACTAAAACTGCAGGCTCATCTTTTCTAATAAGTTTAATCATTGCTGAACAGCCATTAAGGACGCCAAACGTGCATTCAGGACTGTAACGATTGAATCACTTGGATGACAAACCTTTGAGAGTTCTGAAATAGCAGCTTTAAGCCCCTCCACTGACTTCTTATCTACCTGCTCTAATGCGTTCGCCACTAACTCCTCATGAAGTTTATTTTCTAAACTTCGCACATCCATAACATCAACGAGAATCTGATCGGTACTCCAACCAGAATAAGTTTCCTGAGTCGGGCTTAAATCACAAGATAACGGAAACGGCCCTGACGGCATAACGATCACTTCATTGCCCCTTGCAGAAGCTAGAAGATGAGGGGAATGAGTTGTCACTATGAACTGCAAGTTTGGAAATATCGCCTTCAAGGCATCACGCACTGTCAATTGCCACTCAGGATGCAAATGAAGATCCAATTCGTCAATTAATACAGTCCCACTCGCCTCTTTAACACTTCGACTACCTGGCTCATTAACGCTCTCAACCCACTCGAATACGTTTGCAATTATTGAAAGCACTGCTTGATAGCCTGAAGAAAGCTCTTCTAAATAGCACTGCCGTCCGTAAATCGAGAACAACGGCTCATGATCCCTACCAATTTCCACAAATGAAAAGCAACTTTCAAACGGGCCTATCACCTTGAGATTATCCAACAAATGATTCCAATTCGTCCTCTCCTCCGAAGCCCACTCCTTGTCAATAATAAAATACCTATTAACCAACCACTGCTTTATATCTGGACTCCAGCTACCCTCAAGCAAATCGGATGATCTAGAAATATATTCTCGCTTGCTTTCGTCCGCACTTTTCTCCCGCGCCATCCCCGCAAGACGCTTATATTTAATATTCCGATACGCACCTATAAATAAAGGGCAATATTCGTTCATATCCCTACTAATGCTTGAGCTATCTATCGACTCCCTTCCTGTTTCCGAAGGCGGCATACTCCAAGATTGCAAACTTGAGCTTCTATAAACGCTTTTTTTGAAAGATCCTTGAGCAAGGCCTACGCGAAACTTCTTTTCTGCTAAAACTATATCCACCCAAAATTCCGACGTTTCATCAAAGCGTGAGACACTGTCGGAGCCTTTGAAACAATGAGAAATACACGTCAAAATTGATGTCTTTCCACAGCCATTCGGTCCAGCGATAAAATTGAATCCTCTATTAAATTCGATATTAAACTGGCCGAATTGACGCACACTACCCACGTGCAATTTTTCAATATAAGCTCCATCCACAATTGAACTCCTAATTTGTTCCGCAACAGCCTTGATCTCGACAGCTCTACTGATTCAAAGCCCCATATCGATTTAATATCACATGCAGGTGACGGTCAGTAAAGATAAGAGAGCCAGCCTTACAGGATGTCAACCTATGGTTGTTGACAAAAATAAACCACTGGTTGATATTGCCATCACTCTTCCACCACAGAGCGAGGCAAGACCATGCACACCACAGCAACCATTCACGTTCACCCGGCCGCTGCTAACCCCTTCCTGATCTTTGAGATCCGCCGTCTGGCCCGTGAGTACGGCTGCGCGTTCGCCATCAGCAAACCTAAGCTGACAGCTTGTACTACTCCTGCCCCAGTCAATCCTAACGGCGGAGGGCATGCAGCATGATCAAGTACAAAATCGACAACCGCACCCTGCAGCTGCTCAATGCTCAGGTCAATCTGACCGAGACCTTCAACCACGTCCTGCGAACTGCGCCTAGGCGCGAGTGCTTGGCGTTTCGCCTCAAGGTTGAACGTGGCATCTCGGAAAGCACCTTCGTCGTGGAGTTGGGCAGCGAACGCCACACTCTGACCCTGCCGAACGAAAAGAAGATGCATCTCAAGCTGGCCGACTTCATCGAAGAGATTGCTAACGGTCCGTTCGACGCGAGCAATACCAGCGACCTACTGCATCGCCCCCACGCCAGCCGCGAATACGGCCGCTTCGAGGTATCGGATAAGCAGCGGGTGTTCGAGCTTGTGCGCACCGGCGGCGTGCTGAACCTCGACATGGGTTTCGACTACCCGCTAATCGTCGCGCTTCATCGCACTCAGTCTCGATCAGGTGTCACCACCATTCTGAGCATCGGCAACAAAAGCCCGCACACCCGTTGCTTCACCGTGTACGGCAGCGATGTCGAGATCTATAGCAAGGTCAGCGAGTCCATTAACCACCTTGCTGCAGCGGCAACTCCAGCTGCACACGCGGCAT
Source organism: Pseudomonas sp. CH61 (assembly GCF_059429415.1). NCBI lineage: Bacteria > Pseudomonadati > Pseudomonadota > Gammaproteobacteria > Pseudomonadales > Pseudomonadaceae > Pseudomonas > Pseudomonas sp. CH61. Next base: position 3,617,254 of record NZ_CM182098.1, read on the forward strand.
GAGGGGCACACCATGGAACGCACCCTCGCCCAAGCTGCAACCCAACTCGGTCTGACTCGCCCAAAGCTCATTGCACGCATGCGTGAAAAAAATCTGCTCAACGATCGGAACCTACCGACCTACCCCAACCGTGATCGCGACTACCTGCGAATCAAGGACGGCCAGTGGTACCACGATCAGCTAGGCATGCAGTACAGCCAGTCGACCAAGGTGAAACAACCTGGCATCCGCTGGCTAGCGGAACAGTTGGGTATCGATCCGCCTGCTATCCCGGCAGACAGCCGTGACGTGGCCTAGGGAATACGCCCGCCAGATCATTGCCATGCGGACACGAGAGGAGCGCAACGCCGCGCTCCTCGAAGTGCCCGAACATCTGCGCGAGCTGACCAGAACCCACTGCCTGAACGCCTGGAACCACCCGGCCAGAAAACAACGCAAGGAGGCCCAACAAAGCCATGAGTAACACAGCACAAAACCCGCTGCGCCTGCACCCAGCACCGGAGTCAGCCACTGTCGAATTGCTTTACCGCGTCTTCGGCGACGTCCTGATCCCACTCGACAAAGTCCGCGAGCAGTACTTCCGCAATCTCAACGAGCAATCGTTTGTGGCCGAGATCAGCAGCGGCCGCATCCAGCTCCCCATCACCACGCTGGACACCAGCCGCAAGGCACCGAAGTACGCACACATCAGGCACGTCGCCTCCCTGATCGACATCCGCGCCTACAAAGCTGACGAAGACATGCAACGGCAGCAGGACGACACCAACGAGTAACAACCACAAAGAGAGCGGCTGCCACCACCAGCCAATGACATCACCAGGAGCACACCACATGACCGCAATTCAGATCTGCGCACTCATCGCCCTAATCGCCCTCGCAGCCCTCCTTGTCTGGGCGGGCTACAGAATGGGTTACAGCGACGGCAAATCTACCGGCGTGGAGGAAGGGCAAGAGATCCAGCACGCCGCAAGCGCCAAGAACATTCGCGAATTGAAGGCGTCCCTCCACTTCATCACAGCCGACCGTACTCGCTTGGCGCATTACAGCAAACGTCTGGAGGGAGCGCTGGCATTCGGTGGACCTGAACACCTGGCACTGCTGGAAATCGCCGAAAAACTCAGGATTGCCGCAGAAACATTCAGTGCCTTCCGCACAGGTAAAAAGCTGGAGCGCGACACCCGCGTACTACGTAATAAGGCACTCGAAATGGCTCAGCAATTGGCTCCTTTCAATGCAGGAGACGCAGCATGACCGAGAACCTTACTCAACCCGGCAACCCCCGCTACACGGCACACGCTTTACCAGCGACTGACGAACCAACGCGCAACCAAACCTCAGAGGAAAGCGGGATGCAAAAGGACCGGCACAACACCCAATCCACGACCGCTTTGCTCTGCAAAGAAACCAGCGTCGCCACACTAGAAACAAACAGTCTCTGCTGCGAAGCAGCAGGCATTATTGCCTCTTCCAGCAGCACCACCGAGGCGCTTATACCCCACGAAAGGCTGCGCGAGGCAGCCACACACAATGCAACGCTAATCGCTCAGGATCGCCCGCCCGCGCAGCCTGCTGTGGGGTATACGCACCCCGACAGCAACTTTGAAAGCCCATCACAAACAGCCGTCGAAAAGACGCAGATCGACGAGCGCGCTGAGTTCGAGAAAGAGTTCCCAGTCCCCGAAGGCCTGCAGTACTGCGCCCAGCGAGACACGTACATCACCGCACCAGGTGCGAAGACATCCGACTCGTTCGCCCGTGAGCATTACGCGTACCGGGCAGGCTTCGCAGCATGGAAGCGCAGAGGGTGGAAGCACGCCGCACTCGTTGGCCAGCAAGCCAAAGGAGTTCGCCTATGATCAAGCGTACTTTCAAACACTTCCACATGTGCTGCGGGCTGGGCAGCGGTGCCGCAGGCTTTAGTGATTCCAAGCCAGCCTTGGGTTCGGTGCAAGCCGAATGGCAATGCCTGGGTGGTGTTGACGTTGACCCCGCAGGACTACGTGACTTTCAAATGATGACCGGTGTACCAGGTACGCTGATGGATCTGTTCACCCGCGAGCAATTCACCGCATTCCATGGAAAGGAACCGCCTGCAGGCTGGAAAGAAGCCACCGCTGAAGATCTACGCCGCGCCGCCTGTAATGAAGATCCGGACGCCGTATTCATCAGCAGTCCGTGCAAAGGTGCGTCGGGGTTGCTCTCCGAGACGATGAGCCAAACGCCGAAGTATCAGGCCCTGAACGAACTGACGCTGCGCTGTGTCTGGCTGATGTGCGAGGCATGGAAACACAACCCCGTCTCGCTGATCATCTTCGAGAACGTGCCACGCTTGGCCACTCGCGGCCGTCACCTGCTCGACCAGATCAACAAGCTGCTCAGCTTCTATGGATACGCCGTCGCCGAGACCACCCACGACTGCGGCGAGATCGGCGGCTTGGCGCAGAGTCGCAAGCGATTTCTGTTGGTGGCCAGACACGTCGAGAAAGTGCCAGCGTTCCTCTATGAGCCTGAGAAACGTAGTCTGCGCGCCGTCGGTGACGTGCTGAGCCGCATGCCGCTGGCCGGTGACATCGAACAGGCCGGCCCCATGCACCGGGTGCCAGCGCTGCAGTGGAAAACGTGGGTTCGATTGGCCTTGGTAGAGGCCGGCAAAGACTGGCGCAGCCTCAGCCGATTCGCGATCGAGGAGGGTCATCTTCGCGACTTCCTGATCGTTCCTGAGTATCGCGCTGGATACCTTGGGGTACATGACTGGACGGAGACCACCGGCACCGTCGCCGGTAGATCCACGCCAACCAATGGCAAGTTTTCAGTGGCAGACCCAAGACCTGCAAATAAATTCGAATACACTCAATACGGTGTGCTGCCCTTCGATCGCCACTGTGGCGTTGTCACCGGGCAGCGAAGCCCAGGGCAAGGCACATTCAGCGTTGCAGATCCTCGAATGAACGGCGAACGTCACAACAACGTATTCAGGGTGGTGCACAGCGACCAAGCCGCCGGCACTGTCACCGCTGGCCACGGCCCTAGCTCAGGTGGGCAGGCAGTGGCAGATCCTCGACAACCAACCAAGGGCTTCGGCAAGTACCTGGTGACTGACTACGCCAAACCAGCTGGCACCGTTATCGCAGGCAGCACCACCGGCCAAGGCGCTTTCGCCGTCGCGGATCCTGCTTACAAAAACTGGCACAAGGGCGCCAGTACTCAAAAGCTGCGCATCACGCCGTGGAGTGAATCAGCCAATACCGTGACCGGCTCGCAACAAGTGGCCAGCGGAGCCCTTTCCATCGCAGACCCGCGCCCGGGCATGTCCCGCCGCAAAGGTGACGCTTACCTGACTGGCGGGCATTACGGAGTAGTCGATTGGAAGGACCCGGCCGGCGCCGTATCCGCCAGCGCCTGCCACGACAACGGCCGGTGGTCAGTTGCAGACCAGCGAATGCCGGCAGCCAACGACCGACTGACCTGCATGATCACCAGCCTCGACAATACCTGGCACCGTCCTTTCACCACGCTGGAGCTGGCCGCGCTGCAGTCGCTGTTTGATCCCGAGGAACACTGGTCAAAGGACCCGCAGACAGCTCGTGACATTCGAGTGATGCAGCACGCCCGCCAGATCGAGCATGCGCGATTCTTTCAGTTGGACGGAATCAATGATGGCAGCCACCGCGAGCGTATTGGCAACGCGGTGCCACGCGCGGCAGCGAAAGCCATGGCCGACGTGTTCGGTATGACGCTACTGCTCTCTGAAGCTGGCGAGACCTTCATGCTCAGCAATGTATCGATCTGGGTGCGACCGGTAGCAATTGCTCTGAGCATGTCGACACCAGAGGTGCTGCAATGAATACCTTATTTCTACTCATGGCTCAGTACGATGGACAGGCCGTCATCCCGCTTGATCGGGTTTGCGCGGATTACATGCATCTGACAGTAGAGAAGTTCAAGCGAAAACAACTCGATGGTGAAATAGATATACCAGTCGTTCGTCTAGGTGCAAACTCTCAGAAAGCCGCTCTTGGCATTCATCTCAAAGATTTAGCCGACTACATTGATCGTCAGCGAGAAAAGGCAACAAAAGAGCATAACCGGTTGATGGGTAGAGCGGCATAAGAAAAGGGGCGTCCGCCCCTTTTCCAATTATCGACAATCAATAAAATCTCGACCTCGATGCTTATTTATAAACTCGCTATACCTACCAGTCATGAAGTTTTGCCTAGCCAATGAATTTATCATTGAGAATATTGCTTTCGCGGTATTGTACTTTCTTACACCTTCGGTATTAGAGCACATAGGATTATCGTATAAATTGACCCCCAAATCAGTAAATTGGGCTATCAAACGTTCAATTTTATCTTCAGCATCCTTAGCACGCTGCTCCTTGCTAAGCATCACAGCCTGTTGTTGAAGACCATCGACCGCAATTGCTAAAGCGCTTTCTCTCGATTCGAGGAGAGCAAAACGCTTGTCTGCCTCTTGCTCACGACGCGCCACAACAGCAATGCGTTCTTTTAACTCATATTCCGTCTTAATCTGCTGCACTTTGAACTCCGACTTCTCGGCTTCAAACGCTTGGACACGCTGAGTCAGTTCCTGCCTCTTTTCTGCCAGATCGCGAAAGCCATCTGCCAAATAATAAACCCCACCCGCAAAGGCGATAACCAAAACGACCAAAGCTATTAAATTTTTCGCCAATAATTCGATCAGACCCTTCACATCCATATTACACATCTCTCAATAATGAAAACTACAACACAGCCAAATCTTTCTTAACCAGTTTTTTTAACCACGGCCACTGAGCATATTGATCCCCTCTTCCACGCAGATGCGTATACCTTCGTAAAGAATTCCAATCTCGATGACCAGACACACTCGATACCCTCGGAATATCCCAGTCCATCTCGAAAAGCCGGCTCACACCTTCATGTCGCAGGTCATGAAAATGCAGATCCTCGATACCGAGCATCGGGCACGCCCGAGTGAAAGAGGCCGACACCGACTTCGCGTTGTAAGGGAAGATCTCCCTCTCAACCTTGGGCATGCTCTGCAGAATTGCCCAAGCCTCATCAGGCAGATGACACCACACATCATTACCAATCTTCTGCCCAGGGTTTTTCATATCGCGCACGAGGACAGCCTGTCGCGAATCGTCAAGATCATCCCAGCGAATCCTTGTAATTTCTTCCTGCCGACGTGTCGAAAAGAACGCAAAGGCGATCACCTTCGGCATGTCGATCTGGGCTTTCCGACGCTCCTGCATTTCGAAGAAATGCGCCATGATCTTGTCCAGCTCCTCCAACGTAGGCCGTCGATTTCGTTCCTTGCTCTTGCTGACCATGCCCAGCTTACGCAACACCTTGCGCGCATCGGACATCGCTAGCGGATCCACGTCGTATCCCCATGCCGGTCGCGCCACAGACAAAACTGCACCCAAGTGCGACAAATCATTACCGACCGTCTGGGCCTGAACACCGCCGCCCTCTTCGCTCATTCGCCACTGTGCGAACTCCACAAGTTTCTGACTGGTCAGCGCCGAGTCGTCGAGATCACCTAACCAGGTATCCTTGATCGCATTGAGCGTTGCGTTCTTAGTCTTGCCCAACGGCCGGATCTTCTCGTACTCGTCCAGGTACTGCTCGATCATTTTCCTGATCGTCACGCCCCTGCGGTTCGCACGCTCGATCGCACCAGGCTCGGCCAGCTCCGTCTCGCGGCGCTTGATCCATGCCTGGGCGACCTGCTTGCGGTCGAAGGTTTGGCTTTCCTGATAAACTGTCTTCCCGTCCCGATTGATCCGTATCTGCGCCGTATAGGCCGTCGAGTTGTCCTTGCGCTTGCGTGATGTGATCGTGCCCATTTCCAGTTGCTACATTGCCGAATACGCTTGCTACATTGTAGCAACCGACTTCCAAAAACAAGGAAAAATGGGTAAAAACCGCTGTATAAAAGATCAGTACCAATGAATTTCGAAAAACCTGAAGCGCCTGTAAACCCTAGCGTATCCCGCTCGCAGCCCTCTCGCCGCTTTAGCGTGGCGCCGATGATGGATTGGACCGACCGCCATTGCCGTTTCTTCCTACGCCTCCTATCGAAGAACGCCCTGCTCTACACCGAAATGGTCACCACCGGTGCGCTGCTCAACGGCGATCACGAACGTTTCCTCCGTCACAACGAAGCCGAGCACCCTCTCGCGCTGCAGTTGGGCGGTAGCGTTCCGTTGGATCTGGCTGCCTGCGCGCGCATGGCTCAAGACCACGGCTACGACGAGGTAAACCTGAACGTCGGCTGCCCAAGCGATCGTGTGCAGAACAACATGATCGGCGCGTGCCTGATGGGTCACCCGCAACTGGTGGCGGATTGTGTGAAGGCGATGCAAGACGCGGTGTCGATTCCAGTGACGGTAAAGCACCGCATCGGCATCAACGGTCGGGACAGTTACGCGGAGCTGTGCGATTTCGTCGGCACCGTCCGCGATGCCGGGTGCACGAGTTTTACCGTGCATGCGCGGATTGCGATTCTGGAGGGGTTGTCGCCGAAGGAGAATCGTGACATTCCGCCGTTGCGCTATGACGTGGCGGCGCAGCTGAAGGCGGATTTTCCGGAGTTGGAGATTGTGCTGAATGGCGGGATCAAGACGATGGAGGCTTGCCATGAGCATTTGCAGACGTTTGACGGTGTGATGTTGGGGCGTGAGGCTTATCACAATCCGTATTTGCTGGCGGAGGTGGATCAGCAGTTGTTTGGCAGTTCGGCGCCGGTGATCAGTCGGGCTGAGGCGTTGGCGCAGTTGCGTCCATATATAGCCGAGCATTTGCTGGCCGGTGGGGCGATGCATCACATCACGCGGCATGTGCTGGGCCTGGGCACGGGGTTCCCGGGGGCGCGGAAATTCCGCCAGTTGTTGTCGGTGGATATTCACAAGGCCAAGGATCCGCTGGCGTTGCTGGATCAGGCGGCTGAGTTACTTGAAGGTCGTTGATTGATGGTTTGAGTGTGCGGGCGATGCATGAGCGTCGCCCGTTGTTTTGTTGTACTGACAGGATGTCTTTTGTTTATGCCCGCGTTTACTTTTTCTGCTTTCAAGCGCTTCACCCTCCTCGCCTTATTCAGCTTCACTTGCGACGTTTATGCGCACTGCGATGGCTTTTGTATGGGCCGTACCGATACGCCGTGGGAGGTCACGCAGATTTCCGGGCTCACCTTGGTGTCTTTATTTCTCGCACCTTTTTCGGCTAGCCAGGAAACGACCGACAGTCACAAGCGTGTTTACTCCGCCGAGGAGCAAGAAGACGCGCGACTCTATCTGGCCAGCGACGGCATGCTGCAGGCCGCGTATTTCACCTCGGCCTTGCAGCGCTATCGCCAGGAGTCGCCGGATTCGGCGTTAAACGATCTCGCCGTTGCGGCGTTGATCAGCGCTCAGTGATCAGGCGGCCGCTGCGGCGGTCCAGTTGACCCAGCCAAACAGCCACGTTGCCAGAATCAACAAGCCAAACGCGATCCGATACCAGGCGAACGCGGCGTAGCTGTGGTTGGCAATAAACTTGAGCAAGCCGCGCACGGCGATCATCGCGAAGATGAATGCGGTGACGAAGCCGAGGGCGAAGACTGGCAGGTCGTTGGGCTGGAACAGGTCGCGGTATTTGTAGCCGGAGTAGACGGCGGCACCAACCATGGTTGGCATGGCAAGGAAGAACGAGAACTCGGTGGCGGCTTTGCGCGACAGGCCAAAGAGCAGACCGCCGATGATGGTCGAGCCGGAGCGCGAGGTACCGGGAATCATCGCCAGGCATTGTACGAATCCGACTTTCAGTGCGTGAGACCAGCGCATGTCGTCGACGTGTTCGACGCTGATCACATGGCTGCGCTGTTCGGCCCACAACATGATGATACCGCCGACGACCAGTGCCACGGCGACGGTGATCGGGTTGAACAGGTATTCGTGGATCGCATCGGCGAACAACACGCCCAGGACCACGGCGGGCAGAAAGGCGATCAGCAAATTGAGGGTGAAACGTTGTGCATTACGTTCGGTGGGCAGGCCTTTGATGATTTCAAAGATCTTCGGTCGAAACTCCCAGACGACGGCAAGAATGGCACCCAGTTGAATAATGATGTTGAAGGCCATGGCGCGTTCACCGCCGAATTCCAGCAGGTCGGCGACGATGATCTGGTGGCCGGTACTCGAGATCGGCAAGAACTCGGTCAGGCCTTCTACCGCACCTAATATCAACACCTGGAAAAGGGTCCAGAAATCCATTAATCCTCCGTCAGAGCGCTCTTGGCGAGCGACCGGGTAATAACACTCAGGGGTTGAGTATCTGCAGTGAGACCATTGACATACATAAACGCAAAAGTTCATCAGCCATAAAGATTACGTCTTATTAAAAGACACACTCAAGCCATGTTAGTAATCGTCGGCTGACGAACTACGCAGAAAATATTTAGGCCTTTCTGCAGAAAAAAGTTGCTCGGACAATAAAGTGTGATCAATATCACATTATGCAGAGATGGCCAGACAGTGGCAGATGGACATAGACAAAGCCATCGCAATAAGCTCAAAATAGTGGCACCATTGCATATCGCCACCATCTAAGCAGTAGTTCACCCCTCCGAGAAAATCAACTAAAAGCTTGAAAAGCTTAATTATTGTTAGAAAACTCGGGAGACACGTCTAAAATCCGCGCAAATGTTACCAATTGTCAGTCACAGATGAGAACCGGTGCTTTAACATCCCGATGTCAGCACTTAATTCGAGTCAATGCATGATGCTCTCAGGGAACTTAGCGACTAGAAGTCCGCGCCCGACAAACGACGAACCTGGTGTTCTTACTCTGGGTCGTACCCGTGGCGTGGCTGAACATTTCAAAGCGCTAGTCGCCCAGCATTTACGCACTGATGTGGCGCTCGAAGCCGATGCGTACACTAGTTCATATCAGTTGAATGAACAGTCTGGTTCGTATCGAGCGATATTCCTGGTTATCGACAGCCCACAGGCCCTCGAAGACAATCTTGCGCTGGTCGAGAACCTGCGCAGCGACAACTTGAAGCCGATCATTTGCGCGGTCATCACCGGTCGCGGCGCCTTCAACAAGATCAAATATTATCTGGCTGGCGCGGATGTTTGTATCAAGCTCAATACCCTTTCCGACGATAGCGCCGAGTTGCTGGGCGAGTTCTTCAACAGCGAAGAATGGCAACGCGATATCGATCTGACGCTTGATCCGACCCGTATCTGCCTGATGGGCACCAGCAAGAAACTCGATATCTCGTTTGCCGAAATGAAGATCCTCGAAGCCTTCGCGCAAACCAGCAATCACATTCTGAGCCATGATGAAATCGCCAGCATCATGGGCCTCAACACCAATTTCTACGACCCTCGCGCACTGGAAAAATCAATCAGTCGCTTGCGTGGAAAAATCAAGGACATGTATGGTACAAACGCGATTCAGAGCATTCGCGGCTATGGCTATCGCCTGCTGCGGGGTCTGATATCGACTGCCTGACTCTCGGGCAGCCTTCCCTTTTGCATACGTACGAAGGATCGTCTAATGCAACCATATAGCTCCGTTTCTGCTTCACGCCTGTTTGAAATCAAGCAATTGAATGAGCGCGACAACACGACCCATAACAATAAAACTCCATAACATAGCAGCAGATCGAGTGGAATTTATCGAGGGCCATTCTTGGGCCCAGACCCTGCCTATCGATTACTTCCGAGGAAGTCATTGCTCGCCTGCCGATTTATCTTTTAGCCAATTTTGGTATGTATTTAGGAGAGAGACATGGAAACTAGTACAACCCTCCCAAGGAAATATTTTGTTGTCGTGACTCACAGTACAACGTCGCAACGTGAACTGGAGAGCATGCTGTCCAGTGAACGCTTCAATTCGTTTGAAGGGGTGGATTCGCCCTCTTCCGCTCCAATGGTGATGGAGTTCACATATCCAAACATCAGTCGAAAAAACGCCCCGCGCAGTATCGAACATGATACTCAGCGAATATTGGCCACGCTTGAGTCCGAATGGCGCGCCGCGCAATCGGCCAATCCTTTCCAGCATGTCCCGGCGATAAGCGCGGAAACCCGCAATATGCCACCCGCCATTGAAGGTGATATGCCTGGCAATGAAACCTGGCATCTCAACCCTGATCAGGGTGCACTGGTCAAAGAAGGTGTTGAAATCAGCCTGACTGGCCTGGAAACAGCATTGGTCAGGAAAATGCTCAGCCATGAAGAGCGTGTTGTCAGTCGTGACGAGCTGATTCTCAGCATCGGTCGAGAACCGGAACAATATCGCGGCCTGGAAATGTGCCTGAGTCGTCTGCAAGACAAATTCAAAAGCGCCAGTAATGGTGAGCGACTGTTTCGTGCCGTCAGAAACCGCGGTTATTGCCTGATTCAGGAAGTCGTCGCGTAACCCGCAAGACCTCTACGAACAGAACAAACAGAAAAAGTGCGATTACAAAAACAACAAGAGCACTCTGTTTGGCTTCATTTCCCTCCTTGAATTAAAAACTCCCTGCCTCCACCCCTCCAACAGTAACAAATACAACATCATTTATTCACCCCCTCCTCTGCGACCTTTTCTAACACTGCTCTATTTAATTATTAGAAAGTTGGCACTGTGCCATCTTGTTAGAACTCGTCAGACACCATTTCAGCCAATAACTTAGTCTATTGACTGACGACAGTTCGGCATATCGATGTTGTTACCTCAGGACACTCGTTAGAACAAAAACAATAAGTCTGCATAACAACTCGGATTTCAACTGTTGAAACCTGAATGGACGTCTTTTGGGGATACCGTATGGATCTTTCTTTAAGTATCAATCGAAGCACAGGCCTCAAGGGACTGACCTTTTGGGGCCAATGGGCGCTGGCACAAGGCTTTGTGGTGACGCTGTTGTTCATACTCGCCGAGCAGCACACCGGGACGGTCGCGTTCTACTACCGGATGTGTGCAACGCTGGCGGTACTGGCGTCGGTGCCGGCTTATACGTTTAGCGGTGTGTATCGCAAGCGTGACAATTACCTGACCGGTCTCGGTCGACTGTTCATGGGTTGGTCGATGACCATGGCGGCGTTGGCGTGTATCGCTTTTGTCTGCCAGGCCGATGAGCTGTTTTCGCGGCAGGTGATTCTGAGCTGGGCGGTGTATGGCTTCCTCGGTCAGGCGTTTCTGTACGCTCCGCTGCATGCGTTTTCCAAGTACTACCAGCGCTCGCGTAAAAGCGAGCACAAGACGCTGATCGTCGGCACCGGCGAACTGGCATTGGGTCTGGCGAAGAAGCTCAGCCAACTGGAAAATCTGCCGTTGGTAGGTTTGGTCAGCAATGGCGATGTGTCTGCGCTGGGTTCGGATGCACCGCGCGTGGTCGGCGATCAGGAACAGTTGCTGGAACTGATCGAGGCGCATGACATCCGTCGCTTGTATATCACCCTGCCGTTGTCTGAAGCAGCGAAAATCGAAGCGATTTATGGTGACTTGCTAGGGGCCAACGTTGATGTGGTGTGGGTGCCGGACTTGAACAGTCTGACCCTGCTGAATCACTCGGTGAAGGTTGTGGACGGCTTGCCGGCGATCTACTTGAACGAAAGCCCGCTGACCAGCCGCCCTACCGCTGCTTTGAGCAAGAGTCTGGTCGAGAAAACCGTGGCGTTTCTGGCAATCATCGCGCTGAGTCCGATCCTGCTGATCATTGCGCTGGCGGTGAAGATCAACTCGCCCGGCCCGGTGTTCTTCAAGCAGGATCGACATGGCTGGAACGGCAAGGTGATCAAGGTCTGGAAGTTCCGCTCGATGCGTGTTCACGATGACCGTGACGTGAAGCAGGCCAGCCGTAATGATTCGCGTATTACCGCAGTCGGTCGCTTTATCCGCCGCACTTCGCTGGATGAATTGCCGCAACTGTTCAACGTGCTGCAGGGGCACATGGCCTTGGTCGGCCCGCGCCCGCACGCCGTCGCGCACAACAATTACTACTCGGGGAAAATCCTCGCGTACATGGCGCGTCACCGGATTAAACCGGGGATCACCGGCCTGGCCCAGATCAGCGGCTGCCGCGGTGAGACAGACACCATCGACAAGATGCAGAAACGTGTGGAGATTGACCTGCAGTACATCAACAGTTGGTCGTTGTGGCTGGATCTGAAGATCCTGGTGAAGACGCCGTTTACGTTGCTGTCGAAAGATATTTACTGAGGTTCGAAGCTGGATACCGCAAGGGGACGAAAGTCCCCTTTTTTGTGCGTGGGATTTGGGAGCGGCGCTGGATTGCGGGTGAATGCAAAACTGTGGGAGCGAGCCTGCTCGCGAAAGCGGTGGGTCAGGCAACACGATGCTGACTGTGCTGACGCCTTCGCGAGCAGGCTCGCTCCCACAGGGATTTGGGATGGCATCGGGATTTGTGGTGTGACAGATAACCATTGTAGGAGTGAGCCTGCTCGCGATGGCGGTGGGTCAGGCAACGGGGATGTTGGCTGCTCGGACGCTATCGCGAGCAGGCTCACTCCTACAGGGGAGTTGTGGTTGGCTCGGGATTTGTGGTGTGACAAATAGCCAATGTGGGAGCGAGCTTGCTCGCGATGGCGGTGGGTCAGGCAACGGGGATGTCGACTGGTCTTGCGCTATCGCGAGCAGGCTCACTCCTACAGGGGATTTGTGGTTGGCTGGGGATTTTGGGCGTGACAGATAACCAATGTAGGAGTGAGCCTGCTCGCGATGGCGGTGGGTCAGGCAACGGGGATGTCGACTGGTCGAACGCTATCGCGAGCAGGCTCACTCCTACAGGTTCCAGGGTGTTCGGGAGATCTGCGCTTACTCCGTGATCTTCTCGAAATTACGATAAAACATGTCCCCTTCCCGGCTATCGGTCATCGAGTGCAGTTGGTAGCTGCGACTCAGTCGCGCGCCACCGTCACGGGTCAGCGGGGCCCAGACCAGGTTGGCGCGGCGCATGGTCGACATGCTCATCATTTCGTCGAACGGGATCGACAGGTAGATGCCTTTGTCGAAACTACCTTCGCCATACTCGGCACTGCCCGCCGTGGTGATCGTCGCCCACGCACCAAAACGCACGCCATTGAAAAACTCGCGCGAGATGTCCAGCGTGCCGCCCCAGTCTCCGGCCAGATAACGCCCGACGCTCACCGCCGCCAAGGTATCGAACGGCAAATCGGTATACGCCGTGACATGCCCGGTCACCACCGAGTAATCGCGCAGGGCAAAACCCTGATCGAAATCGCGCTGCCGCACCCAGTTGAGATCCGCGCCCACCGACCAGCGCTCACCGGTCGGGCGGAACAACACTTCACCGCCGACACCGGCAAACATCGATTCCAGATAACCGCCATAGACCATGCCGTACCAGTCTTTATCCAACTGCTCGGCATGGCTGACCTGGAACAACGGCATGGTGGTGTTAGACGTGGTCAGGTACTGACGCAAATCCGTGCGCACACGCGGCAAACCGCTCGGCGCGTCGTAGGTGAATTTGTCGAAGTTGTTGGCCAGGTTGGCGCTAAGCAAACCGCTCCACCAGGTGTTGCGGTTGAAGCGGTATTCGGCGTCGGCATCGGCGCTCAATTGATAGAGCAAGCCATCCGGACCACCAACGTTCTGTTTGAAGCCCAGCCCCACGCCATAACTGAAATGCTGCGGTGCTTCGGTGTAGAGGGTTTTCTCGTTGTGCGGCATCGCCGGGTTGATCTCGGTGGTGCGGTGCAGCGATTCAAGTGGCTCTTGGTTGTTGATCACTTCGCGGAAGGTCTGGCGCGGCAAACTGGTTTCTTCCAGCGGCAAGTCGTAGCGCTTGTTGACCACGGTGAACCAGTCGATGTCGTCGTTAACGCTGTTGTCGAGAATCCGGCTCGCCCGCCCGACAGCCTTGGACGAATGGAAGTAACGCTGCTGCTCGCCATAGACGATCAGCTCGGAATCACGCTGGGTGATGCGCTCGACCTTGTAGCCGGCATTCTGCTGCAAACGCTGCGAAACGTTGGCCCAGTTGACCTGATCCATCGCCGTGTTCGGTACCTTCGCCGGCAGCGCTTCCGGAGTCGGGTCGTAGGTCTTGGCCGGTGCCTTGCGGCTGACGAAATTGGTGTGAAAGGTCACACCGAACATCGCCGTATTACCGCGCTCCCACGCCGCGCTGACATCGACCGAATCGGTGACTTTGAACACCGCGCCGAGGTTGATTGGTGAGTCCTGTTTGATCTCGTTGTCCTTCGGCTCGTGCTTGTAGTCGTTGCCTTCGAATTCGAGTTTCAGGCTGAGGCGATCCCACGGCGTCTGATAGCTCACGCCACCGAAGAACGACGGTCGGCCGCGAAAGTACGAACCCGAGTTAACGTCACCGGTGCCTTCGAGGGCCGGCCGGGTATCGAAGCGATCGCTGACGTAGCCCAACGGGTTGTCGATATCGCCGCGATTACCGAGGTAACCCCAGGCAATCCCGGCACTGAAATCGAAGTTGTCGTAACGCTTGTTGGCGACGAAAAATTCACTGGAGAACAAACCGGTACCACCGATATCTCGGAAACCCAGCGCCACGTCGGGCAGCCAGTGACTTTCCTGCCACAGCCGGACTTTGACGTCGACCGCCTTGTCCTTATAGCTTTGACTACCGCTGAGGGCCTCCGAGCCGTACGGCCGGTTGGTGATCGCGGTGTAACGAAACGAGCCTTCGAGCCAGTCCAGCGGCTGCAACGACACGCTGTAGCGGCTGTACGGGTCGGTGCGGTTGGCGTTGACGCTCAACTCGCCGGCGGGCGCCATGCGCGCGGTCGGCGTCTGCAACAGACCGGTGCCACCGAAGTCATTCTGGGTAATGCGCGGCTCGGCATGGGCCAGACCGCAGGACAATAACAACACAGCTGCAAAACGTAACTTCAACGAACCACCTCGGCCAGCTGCGTGGCAATGAATTCGGCCAACTGCTGATTCAGTTCAGGAAGAGGCGGATCAAGATCATCATTTTTCAACGGCACCAGAATCTTGCTGCCGGCCACGGGAAAGTGCCCGCTCTCGCGATTCCAGTGGGCGATGCCGACACGTTGCGCAGCGCCATTGGGCTGGATCAGCCACAGGTAATCGGCTTCGGCATCGCTCAGAATCGAACAGCCTTGCAGGTATTCACGGGCCTCCTGCAACGGCTGATACGGCAAGTGGCACGGCTCGGCGACGGCACCGAGCACTTGCACTTCATCGACGCGTTTCGGATAAACCAGACGATCGCCGTCATCGAGGCGAATGTTGCGCGCGAAGCCAACCTCCAACGCGACCGGATCGAGATCGGCGATCTGCCGCCCAGTCACCGGCATCTGCCGCACTTCTTCGGCAATGCGCTGCGCCAGCGCCGCCCGACTCGGCAGATCGAACAGCAGCGACATGCGTTGCAGCACGTCGAGATCGAACAGCACGCCGATCTTGAGCCGTGTCTGCTCCTCAATCAGCGACTGCCGCAGCAAGCCGCCCGCCAGCCAATAACCTTCGGCATTCGGCACCGCTTCGCTGATCACATCGAGTAAACGCCCGCCGGGTGGCAACTTGACCGGCCCGGGATTGGCGACATCACCCGACACCGTGACCGCCGCCTGACTCACACTCGCGACCAGCAACAAGCTCGCCGACAACATTTTCAGGCGCATCACGGCAGGTGCCTGCGATCTGGGGTCAGTTGCACAACCTTGACGCGCAACTGCGACGTCAGTTGCTGCTCGCTCTGCAAAATGAAACCGTCACGCGGGTCGACCCAGTAACGATTGGTCGCGCTCAGGCCGATGGCCGGGGCGTCAATGTGTTCATCGACACGCAGCACGGTGTATTCCTTGTCGAGAATCTGCAGGGTCTGTTCGGAGCGGCGGGAGAAGCGGCTGTTGACGATCACGCCGACTTCCTGACCCTTGTAGAGGTCGATCCAGCGCCGCGTGGTGAAACCGTCGGCGACGTGATGCAGGCCTTGTTTGAACGGCGAGTCATCGGCCAGCCGCGTGCCATCGAGATCGCCTTCCAGGCCCAGGCCAATGGTGCGCACGGCGAGGCCATTGCGCAGCAGCAGAACCTGTTTGCCCGAGGCGACCCAGAACTGCAGGTCTTCGCGCTCGCGCACCAGCGCCAGCACCCCGGAGCCGGACGGCGTGGTCAGTTTCATTTGCGGATAATTGACCCCGGCCACTTCGGCCGCCGACACGTCGACTTCATCCGGGCCGACGACCGCCGCTTTAAGGTTATTCAACGAAGCGCTCATCAGCGGGTTACAGCCGCACAGCAATGAGGCCGCCATCAGGCACAGGCCAACTTTCAAAATGTTCAAAGTCGGCGACCTTATTTGCTGTTGTTACTGTATTCGCTCCAGTTCTTCGCAGCGGAAGCGCCGGTGCCGACAATCGATGCCGACGGCACCAATTGGCTGATCAGACGGTTCCAGCGAGTCACGTTGGCAGGTCCGACATACACCACGTCCTGCGGGCGCACTTCGAAGTGCGAAGCGAGCGCCATGGCGGTCGGCGATTCGGCTTCCAACTGGTAGATCTTGGCCGGTTCGACATCGAGGTTTTCCACGCCACGAATGACATACACCGCGTTGCCATTGGAGGTGGTCTGGGCCAGGCCGCCAACCGAACCGAGCACGTCGGTGAGGTTCATCGTCGCGGTCTTGAAACTCAGTGCACGCGGTTGGTTGACCTCGCCCATCACGTAGATGCGCTTGTTGTCGTTGTACGGCAGATACAGCTGATCGCCGCCCTTGAGGTAGACGTTCTGCAACTCGGAATCCTGCTGATTGAGCGAGTCGAGATTGAGCGGATAAGTGCGACCTTTGCGCGTCAGCAGCAGCCCGGACAAATCGGCGTTGTTGGTATCGATGCCGGCCGAACCGAGGGCTTCGACCACGCTCAGCGGATTGGTGGAAATCGCTTGCGGACCGGCCTTGGCCACCGCGCCGGTGACCACGACTTTCTGGCTGGCGAAACGCAACACCGCGACATCGACCTGCGGCTCGGCGATGAACGCCGACAGCCGTTGTTCAATGTCCGAGCGCAGTTGCTGGATAGTCCGGCCGGTGGCCTGGACTTCCTTGATGAACGGGTAATAGAGCGTGCCATCGGAGCGCACCAGACGGCCGTTGGCATCGATCTGTTGTTGCGCGCCGGACGGGGCCGTCAGCTCAGGGTGATCCCATACGGTGATGTACAGAACATCGTTGTTGCCGATGCGGTATTCGGCCGGGGTCGCCAACAGCTCCGGCGGCAGCGACTCACGCTTTTGCGTGGCGCGGTTCATGGCAATCAGCTTGGGCGTGATCGGGATCAGCTCGACCCGGCTGCTTTCGCTGGCACCCTGGCGGGTGATGTCACTGGTGCTGAGGTATTGACCGGGGGAAAACATGCAACCTTGCAAAGCGAGACTTGCCAACATTAAAAGATAAACACTACGAGTCATAATGGCACTACGCTATTCAAGGGCGAATCCAAAAACAAAGTCACCCGACTTGCGTCGGGCGACCCTGTACTGCACTAACAGAACTTCCTGTTAGTTATGCGTGCCGGTTGTACCGGTGGTACCCGTCGTACCGGTGGTACCGCCGTTGGCACTGCCACCGCTGTTAGACGCCGCTACAGCACTGGCAACCATTGCAGTACTGGCAGCGGGCGCTTGAGAAGCCGCCACGTTGCCACCTACATTGGTTACCGCTGTCAGCGGTGCTTCAGCGGCGGCAGCCCAGTTGCTCAACATCATCAACAGGGCAACTGCCATCACTTTTTTCATATCAACTCCTTTCTAACATTCGACCTGTTAAAAAACCGGCCTGAGTTAGCGGTGGTGAGTTCAAGTCCGCAAAAAGCGCGGACAAGATCCGTTGTTCTTTCACAGTCTTACCCAACTGATAAAAGTCGAACGGCAGGTTTATATCTACGGACTTGCAAAAGGCATTGCCAGTGTAATTTCCCGACGTTATCTAACAAGCTGACTGAAAATAACATTGGGTTAAATGGCCATCATCGCAAGTAGCCTTGGGGATGGTTCGATTGCCAGCGCCAAGTGTCGGTGACCATATCCTGCAAGTTGCGCGTGGCTTTCCAGCCAAGTTCCTTCGCAGCCTTGGAAGCATCGGCCCAGCTCTCGGCGATATCCCCGGAACGGCGCGGCATCATCCGATACGGCACCGGTTGCCCGCAGGCCTGTTCGAAGGCGTGGAGCACTTGCAACACGCTGTAGCCATCGCCGGTGCCGAGGTTCCAGGTATGAATGCCGGTGCGTTCGGAAATCGACTGCAGCGCCTTCAAATGGCCGTCCGCCAGATCGACGACGTGGATGTAATCGCGCACCCCGGTACCGTCGATGGTCGGGTAATCGTTGCCGAAGATCGACAACTCCTGAAGGCTGCCGACCGCGACCTGGCTGATGTAAGGCACCAGATTATTCGGGATGCCGTTGGGGTCTTCGCCCATATCGCCACTATGGTGGGCGCCGATCGGGTTGAAGTAACGCAGCAAGGCTATGCTCCAGCGCGGCTCGGCCAAGCTCAGGTCGCGCAGGACGTTCTCGACGATCAGCTTGGACTGGCCGTAGGGATTGGTCGGATTGCCGGTGGGGAAATCCTCGCGGATCGGCATCTGCTCAGGCTCGCCGTAGACCGTGGCCGACGAGCTGAACACTAGGCGAAACACCCCCGCCGCCGCCATTGCCTGGCACAGATTGATGCTGCCGCTGACGTTGGTCTCGTAGTACTCGAGCGGCTTGCGCACGCTCTCGCCGACCGCTTTCAGGCCGGCAAAATGCAGCACCGCTGCGATGTTGTGTTCGCGGAAAATCCGGTCGAGCAGTGCGCGGTCACAGACATCGCCGCGGATCATCCAGGCACTCTTGCCGCAAATGCCCTCAACCGCGTGCAACGCGGCTTCACTGCTGTTGCAAAGATTATCCAGTACAACAACTTCATAACCTGCTTCAAGCAATGCAAGTGTGGTATGCGAGCCGATATAGCCGGCACCACCCGTTACCAGAATCTTCATAGTGCTATCCGTCTTTGGATGAGTGACAAGTAGCGTGTCAAGCCTGATTTATTGAAGATGTGTCACAATCCACACAAATAAGGCGACAACAACCGAAAACAAAACTAGTTCAATGACTGGCAATAAATATTTTTGCAGGTCACACTGTATTGCTTGGTACTTATTAGCACTCCCTGTGCACTCATCACTATCAACAGATACCGACTAAAAATAACCAATAACGCACTTACCGACATCTCATAACATTGTCGTGTTTTACCGTCACTCGCATTTGCCATTAATAACCTGACTCAGGTATTAAAGTAAGCCTTCAATCCAACATTGAACTTGCACGCCCTTTATTAGTGCGCGCATCTGTCGCCTGTGTTCCATGACTGTCCAGGATACTTTTATGATTCGTAAATGTTTGTTTCCCGCTGCCGGCTATGGCACGCGCTTCCTGCCGGCCACTAAAGCCATGCCGAAAGAAATGCTGCCGATCGTCAACAAGCCGTTGATCGAATACGCCGTTGAAGAAGCGCGGGACGCCGGTCTGCAACACATGGCCATCGTTACCGGTCGTGGCAAGCGTGCGCTGGAAGACCATTTCGACATCAGCTACGAACTCGAACACCAGATCCGTGGCACCGAGAAAGAGAAATTCCTCGCCGGCACCCGCGAGCTGATCGACACCTGCACCTTCTCCTACACCCGTCAGGTGGAAATGAAAGGTCTGGGCCACGCGATTCTCAGCGGTCGCCCACTGATCGGCGATGAGCCGTTTGCCGTGGTGCTGGCCGATGACCTGTGCCTGAACCTGGAAGGTGACGGCGTACTCACGCAGATGATTGAGCTGTACAAGAAGTTCCGCTGCTCGATCGTCGCCATCCAGGAAGTCCCGGCCGACCAGACCCACAAGTACGGGGTGATTGCCGGCGAGCTGATGTCCGACGGCATTTACCGGGTCAACAACATGGTGGAAAAACCGGCCCCGCAAGACGCGCCGTCGAACCTGGCGATCATCGGCCGCTACATCCTCACCCCGGACATTTTCGACCTGATCGCCGACACCCAGCCGGGCAAGGGCGGCGAAATCCAGATCACCGACGCACTGATGAAGCAGGCGCAGAACGGTTGCGTGCTGGCCTACAAGTTCAAAGGCCTGCGCTTTGACTGCGGTGACGCCGAGGGTTACTTGCAGGCGACCAATTTCTGCTACGAAAACGTTTACCTCAAGGGCCGCTGAGACGGCTCCCTTCACCCAACGAGGCGACCATGAACATTGCACAACATTCCGTAGAGATTGAACGCGAGGTGGGTAACCTCGGGGTGATGAGCTGGCTGTCCCGCCATCAGCCGTTGCCCAGCGCCAACGAGTCCTGGCTGGGCACGATTCTGCTGGTGGAGCGAATTGGCGTGTTTCCGGCGTCCGGTGATATCCGCCGGCCGTTGCGCGATCCGTATCCGCTGCTCGCGCATTTGAAAAAGCTCTATGGCGAGCAGGCGTTGGAGATGGATGACCGTGATGGTCTGAAAGTGATCTTCAGCGACTGGCGCTTTCGCGTGCGGATTTGCTGCAACGACCCGGCGATCATCATCAACGTTGAGACGCGCTGCGATACGCGGCTGATGCCGCAGAAGATTGCGGAATTGCTCGAGCAAGTCGACGCCTTCGAATAACTCCCCTCACCTGATCGTTCCCACGCTCTGCGTGGGAATGCATCCAGCGACGCTCTGCGTCACCCAGCGAAGGGACGCGGAGCGTCCCGGGCGGCATTCCCACGCGGAGCGTGGGAACGATCACCGCTCTGGGGTTTGCGCGTTATTTAGGGGCGGTGTCGCAACGATCCTTGGCGCCCATGATCCAGCCATAGAAGTAATCAGCAATCACCTTCCCCCCCGTGGCCGGCAGCGGATGAATCTTGTCCGGGCCGATCATCGCCGCCGCGTAGCGTTTGACGTCCGGCCCGAAAGCACATTGCAGATTGGCATACCCCAAATGCTGCTCACGCGCCCAAGGTTCCAGCACCTGCGCGTACGCCGACATCGGGTAAGCGCTGGAACGCGTGGTGTCCTGGCGCATGATCAAGTTAATGCTCGCCTGCGGTTGAATCTCACGCAGCATGCCCACCAGCCCCTGAACGTTCTGCAGATACTGCGCTGGCTTCACGCCGAAACCCTGATCATTGCCACCGAGCATGATCAGGTAAACATCAGCGGGGATCTTCGACACCGCGGCTTTCCACTGCACCTGCCATTGCGGATCCTTGTGATAGAAGTCCGCAGAGGCCGCGCCGGATGCCGCCAGTTTCGAGACCCGCACGCCGTTCTGATCATTGCTCATCCACAGGCCGAACAACGTCGGCGCGCCCTTCACCACTTCCAGTTTGAAGGACCAGTCTTTCGCTGCAGACAGGCCTGCCAATGGCACTTCCTGAACCCCGGCGCCTGTCAGCGTCATCGGCTGCCAATCTTCTGAAGGTGACCAGCGGTAACGGATCTCAGAGGATTCTCCAGTGCCGAGGTAAAGCAATTTCGCTTGAGTGACAGCGGTATCGATGCGCGGCGTCGGACTCGCATCGACTTGCAACCATGCACCGGGCCGGCCTGTCACCGTGCGACTGTCCGGACTCGCCTGGCCCAGGTCTGAAACCTTCCAGTCGCCGCCAAAGTACTTGTCACTGCTGCGGGTGTATTTGAAATGCGTGCCGCCCAGCGCCGCGCCGTGGTTGAAACCGACGTAACCTGGGCCGGCAAAACCCACCTCCCCGGCCACGCGCTGCACCAGTTTGTTCAGGTAGAAATCCTGCCCGGCGCTGTAGCTGTCGCCGATCACCGAGACCGACAACACCGCGCCGGCCTTGCCTTCACGCCACTGCGCAAAACGCTCGCGGGCATCGCCTACCTGAACCACCGACGCTGCGACGGGTTGCGCGTCATCTACTGCCAACATGCAAAATTTCCTTCAGTCTGAAATGGCCCACTGAATACCGGGATGTACACAGATCAACTGTAGGAGTGAGCCTGCTCGCGATAGCGG
Source organism: Pseudomonas sp. CH61 (assembly GCF_059429415.1). Taxonomy (NCBI): domain Bacteria; kingdom Pseudomonadati; phylum Pseudomonadota; class Gammaproteobacteria; order Pseudomonadales; family Pseudomonadaceae; genus Pseudomonas; species Pseudomonas sp. CH61. The sequence continues at coordinate 3,639,288 of NZ_CM182098.1, forward strand.
TCTATCCAATACAAATGCATTGACTGACACAACGCTATCGCGAGCAGGCTCACTCCTACATTTGTCGCGGTCATCCGCTAAATCTGTGTACACCAAAAAAACCTGTGGGAGCGAGCCTGCTCGCGAAGCTCTTAGCTGCTGTGGGTTTGCACCACCGGAGTGATGGGCACCAACGGTTTCTTCTTCGCCGCCCGCTCACCAAGGAACAACACCGAAGTGAAATTAAACCGACTGAAAACCATCGACAACAGCACCGGCCCAAGCAAGCCACAACTCAAGCCACCCAGCACCAGCAAGCTCTCATCCTTCACCCCCAACCGCCCCAGCACAAACCGCGACGTCGCCGCGAACAGCACATGAAACAGGAAAATCGCATACGAATAACCACCGAGCCACGTCAGCGCCTTCGAGCGCATATCACTCGACAGCAAGGCGATGCAGGACACACAACCCACGGTCAAACCAATCAGGCTACGACGATCAACAATCAGCTCGCGATCAATCGCCGCGACATACAACAACGTCAGCGAGATCAACACAAACACCAGCGGCCCGATCACTTTGAACGTCTGCTTCAACCGGTCGACATTCTCCTGGCCAATCATCCCTGCCACGAAAAACGGCAACAGGTAAATCGCGCCGTTAATCCCGAACGCATCGAACTTGAACGGTGGCAGCAAAAACAACAGCGCCGCAAACGCAAACAACCCATACAGCCGCGTCGCCGAACGCAGCATCCCGCGCCACTCCAGCAGCCCGACGAACATGAAAATAATGAACACCGCCTGCAGGAACCAGAAGTGGTTGATCGGCACCCAGAACGACAGCAACGCGTCGATCACCCCGACCTCCTTGTTCACCCCCGGCCCCACCGCTTGCAACACCGAGAACGGCACGCCGACGCAAAACAACGGCACGATCAAGCGCCGCACCTTGCCGCTGAAGAACGCGGAAAAGTCATTGCCACGAATCTTGTAGATCGAATAGATGTACCCGGAAATGAAGGTGAACAGCGGCATACGCACGTACACCATCGAGTCGGCGATTACCCGGAACGGCGAGCCGATGTCGATCTTCAACCCGCCACCCAACGGCCCGATGACGTGATACAGCACCAGCAACAGGCACGCCAGGCCACGCAGGGTTTCAATCTCCAGGGACTTTTTCTTGCTCGACATAAAGCACCTGCCTCAATTCAGAATTCTTGATTCAACCTGCACCGGTTTGTTCGCCCGCAGCATCAAGCCCAGGCCAACGAACAACACCGGCACCACCATCGAGAAGTGCCGGGCGAAGGAGCCGAAGTCCGGCTCGAACAGCCCTTGCACCAGCAGAAACGCCAGCGGGATCGCGATCAGTTCCTTGGGTTTGGTCTGGATCGGCGCGCCTTTGTAATCGGTCGAGGTGATGACTTTGAACAGCAGCAACGCGGTCATGATCATCAACGCCACGAAGATCACTTGCCCAGGCCCGGACAGCAGAATCAGCTCCACAGGGAACGACAGGCGGAAGAAGATGATCATCGAGTCCAGCGCCTGCGAAACGAAGTCGCTGCCGCTGAGCCACGACACGATCAAGGATTTCGAGCCCTCCTCGCCCGCCGTGCGCAGTTCGTTGTTACTGGCGCGAATCGATGACACCGGAAAGCCCAGTGCGAGCTGGATCGACATCGCCACCGCGAGATAAAACAAGAACAGCATCAGGAAGAACGTCGTGCGCGACACGTACTTTTTCATCACACAGACGCCAACCCACGACAGCGAAAACAGAATCCAGTAAGGCCGGATCAACACGCCGTAGATCACTGCCGACAGGAAAAACCCTCCGCGATATTTACGCGTCAGCGAGCTGAGCAAAATGCTCAAAACCGCCACCGACACAATGATTTCCTTGGTCAGGTTCTCCAGGAAAAACGAGCGCACAATCCCCCACAGACACAGCGTGCCGAAGATCGCCAACGGCATGCGCCGAAACACCACCACCGGAATCGCCGTGAGGAAAAAATTACAGAACATGCCGTAGGCCCAGGCATTGGTCAGGTTGATCCCGGTGGGCCGTAGCAGGAACGCCGAACACTCGTAGGACGAGCGATCGGGCGAGAACGGGTTCCAGAAATTGCAGTTGTCGGCACGCGCGTAGGACGACCACAAGGTCATCGCATCCGGCCCCGGATCACGCGGGATCAACAGCGGCATCGCCACCGAGAGAAACAGCCCGGTGAACAGGATCAGGAACGAGACATACGAATCGAGTCGCTTGCCACGAAACTCGATGCACGGCAGCTTCAGGCCCATGACACGGCAGCCTTCTTCGCACCGGTCACGCGGGTCAGTACGGCGATTACACCGAGCTGCACGATGATCGCGAAGACATTGCCCCACGCCGCGCCGTAGATCGAATAATGCTTGATCAGCACCCAGCTCACCGGCACTGAAACCAACAGGCAGATCGCCGCACTGGCGAGCGATACGCGACTGTTTCTCGAGGCAATCAACCCGCCCCAGACGATGTCGCCAATCGCGCGCAAGGCGAAGGAGAAAATCAGTACGCCGAGGATCGCGTTGTCCGGACGCGGAACGCTGGTGGCGACGTAATCGAGCACCACGTTGAAAAACACATAGATCGCCACCGCCACCGCCGCCGACACCACAAGCGAGCGCATCACCCACTTGTTGATGAACAGTTGCTTGACCGTGAATGCCTGCTGATCAGCCTGAAAACGCTTGGCCAGTACCGGAATCCCGACCACCGCCACCACCGCGTACGACAACGCCTGCAAGGTGTTCGCCGCCGACCACGCGTAGACGTATTTACCGAGGCTGGCGTAGGGCTCCAGATCGATGATCAGAAAGCGCTCGGCGTACTGACTCAGCGCGATCAAACCGGTGCCGAGGTAAAACGGCAACCCGGCCTTCCACACGGTGGCCGTGGCCAACGTACCGGCGACCCGTCCCTTGTGCACGTTCACCACGATCAGGTAACCGGCGACGATCACCAGCACGTTGGCGGCGATCCACAGCCACAACACGCTGGCGATTCCCGACACCCAGTCGAGCATCATCCCGCCCACCGCCAACACCGCCCACAGGCCGGTCTTGATGAAGAACAGCAATGCGCCCGCCGTGGCTTTCTGCGCAGAAAACACGAAGGAATTGATCTCGAACGACAGGTGTTCGGTGAGCAACACCAGCGTCACGCAAAGGATCAGCGCGGCGGTCGCTTCAACTGTCTGGAACAGTGAATAAATCAGCACCGTCACCACCGACAGCACCAGCCCCACCGCCAGATACAGCAGCAAAACCTTGTCGACCACGCGGCGCGAACTGCCGCCGACGCTGATCAAGCGATTGATCTCGGAACTGAAACCGACGCTGTAGAACTTCGACGCAATCAGCGACGCTGCGACCACCACGCCGTAAAAACCCAGCGCCTCATACCCGAGGTAATGGGTGATCGCCAACACCAGCAAAAACTTCGCGCCTAACGCGCCGCCGCGAAGCAGCAGCCGAAATATCATCGAATGACACCCTTGATGATGTCGTCCATGGCCACGGTTTTCGCTTCGATTTCACGGCAGGTGTCGGTCAGGCGTTTGCCGAAATTCGACAGCGCATTCGGTGCGTAAACCGTGTCGATGATGGTGTCGACATTGATGTCGCCGCCGTTGATCACCCAGTCTTCGACACCCATGTCCTGATAGGCGCCAAAGCCTTTGCGTTCATAGCTGATGTGGTACGCCGGCACGCCCGAGAGCAGCGATTCGATGGCGCCGTGCAAACGCACGGAAATCACCAGGTCCGGTTGGTATTTGGCAATCGTCGCCTTCAACGACAGCAGATCTTCAGTGATGCCCAGCTCGCGATAGAACGCGCCGTCATCGTTGCCGCGTACCGCGCTCTGTACCGCGCAAACCACTTTGCTTTTGTTCTTCAAACGCTGCAGCAGCAACTTCAGATTGGCCACGTAAGCGACTTTCTTTTCCTTGCTCCACTCCGGCGGCTTGCGCAGTACCACGCACACGGTGGCTGGCGAAGACGCGCAGCGAGTGAATTTCGCTTGCTGGAGGATTTTGCTCGCCAGCGATTGCACGGCCAGATCCGGCGCGCGGTAGACGTTGGCGCAGGCATCGAAAATCGCCGAAGAGCGATTGTCGCGCACGAACACCGCATCGGCGCTGGCGTAGTGCTCGACGATCTTGCTGCTCTCGCCATGGAACGGGCCGATGCTTTGCGGCAGGTACACCGACGGCACTTTGCTGAGAATCGCGGTTTCCAGTTGTTTGGCGTGGCCGAGTTTCAACTTGATGTGTTCGAAGGCACTTTTCGAGCGCATGTAACCGCCGCCGACGCCAACGATCAGGTCGGTTTTCTTCAGCAGATCCGCCAGCCCGGCGTAGGACTGATTGAGAAACACCGCTTGCTTGACCCGGCCCAAACCCTTGGCCGCCATCACCGGTGCGTCAAAACGCGGGTGCGGCAAGTAGCTGAAAGAGTCCGGATCGGAAGCCACCACGCTGATCGCGGTGTCTTCACCAAAGTTGCGCTGCACCAGCGCGATGGCCAGATCGACGAGCAGGCCGTCACCGGAGTTGGACGCACTGTAGCCATGCAAAATCGTTACGTTCATATGCTTGAGTTCTACTTAAAAAGTGGGAGCGCGATACAGGTCGTAGGTCTGGCGAATCATCAACGCGGCGCTGAAACGCTCACGGACAATGCTCCGTCCTTCGTTACCGAGGTCGAGCAGGCGCGGCTTCTGGATGATCGTCAGCACATCGGCCAGCGCCTGGTGATCACCGGACGGGAAGACATAACCGGAGACTTCATTGGTGACCAGTTCAGGCAGCGACGTGCAGTTGCTGGCAATCACCGGCAAGCCCATGGCCATGCCTTCCAGCGGCACCATGGCGAAACCTTCCCAGCGGCTCGGCACAATCAACGCATCGGCTTTCTGGTACAACGCCTGCACCTCGCTCGGCGTGACCCATGGCAGGTATTCAACAGAGTCCATCGGTGGGCACTCCACCGCGTCCTCGTTCACCGCGCTGCCGACCACAGTCAGCTTCAAGTCTTTGCGCTGCACGTTGGCGAAGGCCTTGAGCAGCACGTCGAAGCCTTTCTGATAATCGAGGCGACCGACGAAGAGCAGATGAATCGGCTCGGGACTCGCCGCTTTCGGCGCGTCATCCTTGCGGTGAATGCCGTTATAGATCAGCTTCATGCGCTTGCGCTCGATGCCGAAGCGCGCGGCTTTGTCGAGTTCGTACTGGCTGACGCAAATGATCACGTCGGTGACTTTCTGCAGGACTCGCTCGATCCACGCATAGACTTTCTGCTTGGTCGGCGAGCTTTCCATCAGGAACGAAAACGCGTGTGGGCAGTAGACGATTTTCGGCTTGCGCCACGGTCGCAACAGCACACACACGCATCGGCCGATGACTCCGGAAAAGGTGCTGTGCAAATGCACCACATCGGGTTTTTCCTTGAGCATCACTTGGGTCAGACGCCAAGCAAAACGCAGCAACGACGGCACATTGCGCCCGGTGCGCGGGAAGGTGCGGATCTGTTGCGCGCCGATGCCGTGCAACTCTTTGGCCTGATCATCCGGGACCAGATAGACCAGCTCGTAGTTCGCCGCATCGCCTTCAGGCGAAGCCGAAATCGTCCGGATCACCGTCGCGACGCCACCTTTGATCGTCTCTGCCACGTGCAGTATTTTCTTCACAAATCACCCACTTCAAACAGGAAAAAACAGTCGCTGACAGTCAGGATTTGTCGGACGCGTATTCGTAGTTGTAATAGCCGTAACCACCATTGCCGTAGTAGCTGGCGGCACGCTTCTCGACGCCGTTGAACACCGCGCCTTTGAGCTCGATGCCGTTCTGCGCGAAGCGGCGAATGGTCAGTTCGATCTCCTTGGCCGGGTTCACCCCGAAGCGCGTGACGATCAGGCTGATCCCGGCTTCACGGCCAACAATCGCGGCATCGGTCACCGCCAGCAGCGGCGGCGTATCGATGATCACCAGGTCGTAGCGCTCGCTCAGTTCCGCCAGCAATTCGCGGAAGTTGGCGTGCATCAACAGCTCGGACGGATTCGGTGGCACCTGACCGCGACTGATGAAGTGCAGGTTGTCGACTTCGATTTTGTTGATCGCCTGATCGATGCTGCAACGCTTGACCAGCAGGTCGGACAAACCATTAGTGATCGGTGTGTTGAGGGTTTTGTGCAGATGACCTTTGCGCATGTCGGCATCGATCAGCACCACGCGCTGGCCGCTCAAAGCCATGACCGCGGCGAGGTTGGACGAGACGAAGGTCTTGCCGACTTGCGGGCTCGGCCCGGAAATCATGATGCGGTTGTTGGTCGAATCGAGCCCGGCGAAATGCAGGCAGGTGCGCAGGCTGCGGATCGATTCGATCGACAGATCCGTCGGATTGCGCAGGGCCAACAGATACGCCGGCTTGTCGACACCGTCGCGGGCGCGGCCTTTTTTGTTGTCTTCTTCATCCTGCAAGGCGCTGTACGGAATCGACGCGTACACCGGCAAGCCAAGTTGCTCGATGGCTTCCGGGCCTTCGAGACCCCGGCTCAGGGATTTGCGCAGCAGCACCAGAGCGACGCCGACGAAGGCGCCGAGGAAGGTCGCAATCAGCACAATCAGGGCTTTTTTCGGTTTGACCGGGCTGGTCAGGTCGACATCCGCCGCGTCGACCAGACGCACGTTACCCACGGCACCGGCGCGGACGATGTCCAGCTCCTGGGATTTGTTCAGCAACTGCGTGTAGATCTGCGAAGCCACTTCGACATCGCGGGTCAGGTTGAGCAATTCCTGCTGGGTCGCGGGCAGATCGCCGACCTTGCCTTCCAGCGACTTCTGTTGCTGGGTCAACTCGCCGATCTGGCTCATCAACGCGCGATAGGCCGGGTGCTGTTTAGTGAACTTGCGGTCCATCTCCGCCTGCTGCATTTTCAGCTCGGAGATTCGCGTTTCCAGCGCCACCGACTGACCGAGCACCGACTGGGTTTCCAGCGAGATGTTCACGGTCTTGCCGTGAGTCTGGTAGGCGTTCAGCGCATCGCTGGCCTTGGCCAGATCACGTTTGACCTGCGGCAACTGGCTCTGCAGGAAGGCCAGACTTTGCGCCGCTTCCGCCGAGGTGCGGCGCACGTTCTGATCGACATAAAGCGCGGCGATCTTGTTGAGAATTTTCACCGCTTCAGCGGCGTCGCTGCTGGCCAGCGCCAGTTTGATAATCCCTGATTCCTTGCCCTGCTCGGAGATATCCAGTGCGTCCTGATAACCCTGAATGGTCACGATCCGTGGGTTGCGCACCACTTCGAAACGCGTGCCGGGGTTGGCCAGCAACTGGCTGATCTGCCCTTCTACACCGTCCTGCGCGAACGCTTCGCCGGCGGCGCCTTCGACCAGCAGGTTGTCGTTGTCATCGAGCAACTGGAAGTGCTTCTGTTCGCCGGCGATCAGGGTGAGTTTCTTGCCCAACAGTTCTTTCGGCAGATTGAGCCGGGCGAACTCCAGACGCTCACCGCCCCAGGCGTAACTGTTCAGGCCGAAACGCGGTGCGGCGACGCTGGTTTCGGTCTCGCCGCGATAACGCCGGGCGAGAAAGCCGCCAATCATCGGGAAGGTATTGGGGGTGACATCGATGTCCAGGCGCAAGTCGTCGACAGTTTTGCCGATCACCGCGCGGGATTTGATGATGCCGATTTCGGTCACCGACGGCGATTGCCCACCGAGCATGCTGTTGAGGTCGGAGAACCCGAGCATGTCGTTCTTTTTCGGCTCGACCTGCACCAGCGCATTCGCCAGGTACACGGGCGTGGCCAACACTGCGTAGGCCACACCGGTAACCATAAAGGCGCCGGTGAGCGCGCCGATCAACCATTTCTGGTCGATCAAACTGCCGAATATGCCGAGAAGATCAATACTGTCTTGATCATTGTCGCGGGTGCCGATGACGGACGGTAACTGCATAAGTCTGTTCTTACCATTCATTGATCTGAAGAATATTCATCAACGCGCGAGGCGTTGTGCCCATGAGCTGACAGCATCTTCAATCAATGCATGGGCATGAATAAAAGCGGCCTTGCCTTGACGATACGGATCTTGTATTTCGCGCTCGCTCTGCCACTTGCCGAGCAGAAATACTTTGCCTCTGGCATGAGAGGCAATCTTCAATACTTGATTAACATGCTGTTTTTCCATGACCAGAATCAGGTCTGATTCATTGACGATGTCTGCGGTCAGTTGCCGTGCGATGAAGCCTTCGGCGTTATGGCCATGGTCTTCGAGCACTTGCCGGGCGGACGCTTCGACGCCCTCGCCCACCCGTGCCGACAGGCCTGCGGAGGAGACGGTGATCGCTGAGGGGGCCAGCGCGTTACGCAGCATCAGTTCTGCCGTCGGACTACGGCATATATTGCCCACGCAAACGACAAGGATCTTTCTGAACAAGGTTTTACTTTCCTGTGTAATGTCAAACGGCCAACATCCCGAGAGCAATTTAATGAACCCTCAGATCTTTCTTCACTCGGAAATAGATTCGCCCTGTTAGTACCGAAGCATTAAGTACCACAGCGTTTAAAAGCCCCCCAACCACAATTAGCGGACTAAAAATAACTGTGATTTTCGCGTGATTGTTTTCCGACAAAAAATAACATTCGCGCACTTAGTGCCATCACCTCACTCGAAAATTGAGCAACGAGATCATTTATTCGCAGTTGTCACTTCTCTTCGGGAGAGCAGACATGAAAACAACACATCTCAAAAAACTCGGCGCGTTGGCACTGATGATGGCCGGGGCTGCAACTCAGGTTCACGCCAGCGAACTGTTTCCAAACCTTCCGGCGAAGAACATCGGCGTGCAGGTGAAGATCCAGAACTTCACGGCCGCCGACGCCGCGCAGATCAAATCGGCCGGTTTCGGTTTTGTCCGCTTCGGTGTGTGGAGCGACAGCCTGACGGCCAAGGCTTATCAGAAACAGGTCAGCGATGCCTTTGCGGCGGCGCAATCTGCAGGCCTGCCGGTGTTGCTGACGGTCCGCGCGATCAAGGCGTTGCCCGCCACATCGAGCGCCGAGCTGACCACCGCCGGTGAAGGCTTCGCCAAAGCCGTGACGGGGCTGCAACAGTCGTACAGCGCGCAACTGGTGGCGATCGAGTTATGGAATGAACCGGACCTGGAAACCTACTGGCCGACGCGCAATTTCGACACCACGTTTGTGCCGTTCATGAGCGGCGTGTGCAAGGCGCTGCAAGAACAGCCGCCATCGACGCCGGTGATCGGTTACGGTTTCGCCCGCCCACCTAGCGCAGGTTCTGCTTCAACGGTGGCACTGAGTCGCATCGTCAGCGAATACCCCAAATGCCTGAACGCTGTGTCCTATCACCCCTACGGCATGACGGCTACGCAGATCAGCAACGCGCAGAACTTCATTCAGCAGAACTTTCATGTGCCCGGGATCATCAGTGAGTGGGGTATCTCGGCACTGGCCTCCAACGGCGGGCCTGAAGGCCAGGCGAGCAAGATCAACGCGTTTATCGGCGATGTTAAAAAACTCAACATCCCGCTGACGTCCATCTACGAATGGAAGAACAGTGATTCCGGCAGTAACGATCGCGAGAAGAACTTCGGCCTGCTGACGTCCGACGGGCAACCGAAACCGGCGCGCATGTCGGTCGAAGCCCTGTTGAACGCTCAATAGTGCGTGTACAACCGACCTGTACGCAGGTCGGTTGCTTTGAACCTGTTGGCCGTTTTGGCATCGTATTCATCGATAACCCGCCCCACCTTTCAAACAATCGTTTTCAGGTTGTTGCCGCAGGGGCCATCGATACACGTACCCGCCCTTGAGTGGCTGTCAGCGCTCGGGTAATGTCATCAGACCCATAGGACAGAGCACGCCCATGACTTCCAAGCTGGAACAACTCAAACAATTCACCACCGTTGTTGCCGACACCGGCGACTTCGAAGCGATCTCCCGGGTCAAACCGGTCGACGCCACCACCAACCCTTCCCTGCTGCTCAAAGCGGCGGCCATTCCGGCCTACGCCGAGCTGCTGAACGCCTGCGTCAGCGACTGCAAGGGCGATGTCGGCCTGGCCAGCGACCGTTTCGGCGTTGCGGTGGGTCAGGAAATTCTCAAAGTCATCCCGGGCCGTATCTCCACTGAAGTGGATGCGCGCCTGTCGTTCGACAAGGACGCCGTGCTGAAACGCGCGCATCGCTTGATCGATCTGTACGACAAGGCCGGCATTGGCCGTGATCGCGTACTGATCAAGATCGCTTCGACCTGGGAAGGCATCCGCGCCGCCGAAGTGCTGGAGAAGGAAGGCATCCAGACCAACCTGACCCTGCTGTTCTCCTTCGCCCAGGCAGCGGCTTGCGCTGACGCTGGCGTATTCCTGATTTCGCCATTCGTGGGCCGCATCTACGACTGGTACAAGAAAGCCAACGGCAACGACTACACCGGTGCTGACGATCCGGGCGTACAGTCGGTTACCCGCATCTACAACTACTACAAGGCCAATGACTACAAAACCGTGGTCATGGGCGCGAGCTTCCGCAACCTCAATCAGATCGAGCAACTGGCCGGCTGCGACCGCCTGACCATCAGCCCGGACCTGATCGACAAGCTGGCGGCCGATACCGGCAAGCTGGAGCGCAAACTGGCACCGGGCAACGCCGGTGAAGCCCGTCTGAGCCTCAACGAAGCGCAATTCCGCTGGTTGTCCAACGAAGACGCGATGGCCACCGAGAAACTGGCTGAGGGCATCCGTCAGTTTGCTCGCGACCAGGAGAAGCTTGAGGCGCTGTTGCAGGCCAAGCTGTGATGTGATTTTCTGAAATGCAAAAAGGGCGAACCTGTGAGGGTTCGCCCTTTTTTGTGGCTGCTGGGAAATTCCTGGTGATCTTGCGGCCGCTTTCGCGAGCAGGCTCGCTCCCACAGGGGGATTTGTGATCGACGCCGGGTCAGTGTGGGAGCGAGCTTGCTCGCGAAGGGGCCAGCCCAGACAACATCACGTCATGAGATCAATGCCGCTCGAGGGCATTCACCAGGTCATGAAACGCTTCACGATTGGAATCGTTCAGGCCCATGAGGATCTTGTGCGCTTCAAGCACCTTGATCCGCACCACTTCTTCCGACTGGTCCTGATCCGGCAGGTCGTCCAGGCACTCCGGGCATGGCACCGGGTGGTTGACGATGTTGAACACCTGCTCGAAACCCATCGATTGCAACAGACGGGTGATGTCTTCGTGGGTGGTGACGACAGTCGGCAGCAGGCCGACCTTCTGCCGCGACAGGATCGACAGTTTGGCCAACAGGCCCAACGTCGTGCTGTCGATGCTGCGGGTTTCGGTCAAATCGATCACGATCGCGTTGAAATTCAGCGCGGTGAAGATTTTCTCAATAGTCGCATCCAACGCCGAACACAGGGTCAGGCGAACTTCACCGACGAACTTCAGGACGAAGGTGCCGTCCTGCTCGGCGAACTGGATTCTACCGGTACTCATTAAAGATTCCTGCTCAACACCAACAGGGCGATATCATCCGGCATCTCCCCTAGCGTGGCCAATCCAAACACTTGCCGCAGACCATCCAGGCTGCCGCCCGCCGACTTCACCCGTTGAGGCAAAGCGGCTTCTTTTTCTTTGAGCGTAGGTTCTGGCAAAAGATCCAGAATGCCATCGGACATCAGCGTCAGGCTGAACGTCGGCGGCAGCTCAAGCACGTGGTCTTCGTAGGTGGCTTCATTGAAGAGCCCCACCGGCAGACCACGCCCTTCGAGATAACGAACACTGTCAGGCGTGTACAACACAGGCAACGGCAGATGGCCGCCGATGCTATAGGTCAACAAACCGGTCTCCTCGTCGATGACTCCACCGACCATTGTGACGTGTTTACCCAGCTTACAACTGATCAGCCCCCGGTTGATATGACCAAGGACTTCCGAAGGCTTGAATTCCGGCAAGGTGCCGTTGCGCTTGGATTCGAACAGCAAGCGCGTGGTCATGAACTTCAGCAGCACAGTGACGAAGGCTGAAGAGGCGCCATGACCGGAGACATCAGCCAGGTAAAACGCGACCCGGCGCTCGTCGACACGGAAATAGTCGACAAAATCACCCGACAGATATAACGACGGTATGATCTGGTGCGCGAACTTGAACTCGTCGATGCTCCACGGGCTTTCCGGCAGCATGTTCATCTGCACCTGGCGACCGGCGTTCTGGTCTTCCTGGAGCAGGTTCAGGCTGGCCTCAAGTTCGCGGTTGGCCTTTTCCAGCTTCTCGCGGTAGCGCTGGTTTTCCAGCAGCAGGCGCGCACGATCCAGGGCTCGGCGCACAGAGTGCTCGAGCACAGCCAGATCTTCGAGAGGCTTGATCAGGTAGTCCGCTGCGCCCAGGCGCAGGGCTTCGACCGCGTCGTTCATCACGCCGGCACCCGAGACCACGATCACCGGCGTCTGCGGTGACCGCTCGGTGACCTGACGGATCAGTTCGAGACCGCCCATCTGCGGCATGCGCAGATCGCAGATGACCAGGTCGGGCGTGTCTTGCTCGAATACCTGAAGACCCTGTTGGCCGTTGCTGGCCTGCAGGACGCTGAAACCACTGTCTTCCAAATAGGCCGCGAGGCTCGCGCGCACTACTTCGTCATCATCGATTATCAGCAGCGTGGCACTGGTTTTTGGCATGTGGGCAAACGGCGCCAGAATTAGGTTGGCGTAGTTGGCGGGGCATCGGGCCCTGCGCAGACTACTGGATTCGCTTTCTAGCCTCTCTACTGCACCGCTTTCGAGCATTGGCTGCAAACGCGGTTACACCAGAGGTGCCCTTCTAAGGCGCAGACGGTACTCCCATCCGCAGAGCGTTTCAAGCATGCGCCGATGGTCGCTTGACGACTTTACTTGTCAAATCACCGAGAGTTATAAGAACAGCTCAAACCGTAACCCAATGGAAGGACGAACCTATGAGTCAAACCAGTCGGGACTACAGCGAAAAGCGCGATTTCATCCGCATGCGGGTCGATGCCGATGTCGTGTTGATTCATGAAGGCGATGAGGTTTCAGGTGTATGCATCGACCTCTCCAGCAGTGGCATGCAGGTCGAAGCGCCGCGCCAGTTCGCGGTTGGCGACCGTTTGAGCGTACGCATCGACTCCGATCACGCCGCACTCAGCGGCCTTGAGGCCGAGACCGAAGTGGTCTGGGTCAGGGCACAGGATGGCGGCGGCCAGAAACTCGGTCTGACCATTCTGAAGATGAAATAGCTACACACAAAAAAGGCGACCCTGAGGTCGCCTTTGCTTTTACCGGTCGAGATTAAAAATCGTCTTCGACCTGGCCATCCTTCACTTTGAACTCGCGGTTCTGCAAGTAAGCGTTGCGGATGAAGGTGTACTTGTCGCCGCTGATCAGCTTTTCGCTCGACAGCAGGCTGGCGCGGGTGTCGACGATGTTCAGGCCGAAGATCGAGTTACGGGTAGGCACGTGGTCGATGTAGCGGTACATACCGGTGTAGCTGTCGACGTACTTGGAAGGCGCATCACGCAAAGTGCTCGGCCCCATCAGCGGCAGCATCACGTATGGACCGCTACCTACGCCCCAGTAACCGAGGGTCTGACCGAAGTCTTCGTCGCTGCGGTTCAGGCCCATTTTGGTGCCGACATCAAAGAAGCCGAGCAGACCAAACGTGGTGTTGAAGATCAGACGCGCAGTGTCAACGCCAGCAGCGGCCGGTTTGGCCTGCAGGATGTTGTTGGCAAGGTTGGTGACATCACCGACGTTGCGGAACATGTTGTGAATGCCGTCTTCGAGGAACTGCGGAGTCACGAACTCGTAACCCTGCGCCAGTGGCTTCAGCGCGTAGGTGTCAACAAAGTCGTTGAACTCGAAGATAGGACGGTTGACGCTTTCCCAAGGGTCTTCTTCCGTTGCCGCCTGAGTGGCGAACGGAGCCAGCAACAGGCCGGCACATACACAAAGCTGAGCGAGCGGATTGCTCCAGCGCATAGAAAAACTCCTTGGATTTGTACTGTCGCGGACATCTGGGTCCGGGTGTTCAGGCCGCTAGTATAAGCGTAAAAGCCCGTTTGGACAGTCTGCGCAATGCAGCAGTCTGTAGGACGCTTCTCGCGTCGCCGTTCACACAGCTGTCATCCAACTGTCACCGGCACAGCCTAGCGTTATCGCTATTTCAGGGACGCTGCCATGACACACGCCGAAACATTGCCCGTCGCCGCGCCGAGCCTGACCGCTGTACTGTTTGGACTCAGCGGTTGTCTGGTGGATTTCGGTGCTCGCGCTCGTCTAAATACCGTCGCCCGGCCCGAATATGCCGAGGCCACGCCGGGCGCGCTCGACAGTCTGCACATTTTGCAGCGCCAGCAGATTCCCTGCGCCTGGCTGGATGAACTGCCCCCTGCCCTCGCCCAATCGTTATCAAACTCTCTACCGGCCTGGATCAAACCCGCGCAATATTCGGCAACAATCAATCCATGGCCTGCGCCGAACGCTTGCTGGCAGGCCCTGATGGATCTGAACGTCAGCAGTCTGGACGGTTGCGTATTGGTCAGCGGTGAGCCGCGCCTGTTGCAGGCCGGCCTGAACGCCGGGCTGTGGACCATCGGCCTCGCCTCCTGCGGCTCGCTGTGCGGCCTGGCACCGGGTGAATGGCAAGCGCTGAGCCAGAAAGAACGCGAACAACTGCGTGGCAAGGCGACGATGCAGCTATTCGGCCTCGGCGTGCATTCGGTGATCGATCATCTGGGCGAGCTCGACACCTGTCTCGCCGACATCAGCCTGCGCCGGCTCAAAGGCGAAAAGCCCTGATCGGGATCATGCAGGTTTGCCGGGAGTGGATTAATCTAAAGGTCAGCCATAGACCTTTGGCGCGCGGCTGCGGTCAATGCCAGTGCCTATTGATAAAAGGAAAACACCATGCCCGCCCAAGAACTGCAAAAACAGCTCGATACCCTGCGCGAGCAGCTGGAGCAGAATCCGCCGCTGTCGGAAGTTGAGCGTGAGGATTTGCATGCGCTGATGGCGCAGATTGAACTGGAACTTGAACTCGAAACCAAGACCAACGATTCGAACATTGCCGACGGCGTGAACCTCGCCGTTGAACGCTTTGAAGTTGACCATCCAACCATAGCTGGCACCCTGCGCAATATCGTCAACGCGCTGGGCAGCATGGGGATCTGATTCCCCCCGAAACGCAAAAAGCCCTGCCATCACTGGCAGGGCTTTTTCATTTCCGGGCTTGAAACACAGTCCCCTGTGGGAGCGAGCCTGCTCGCGAAGGCTTCGTGTCAATCGACATCATCCTTGAATGACACACCACATTCGCGAGCAGGCTCGCTCCCACATTGGATATCGCACATTCCGGATCTTTATTGACGCACGAGGCGGTGGTTCGGCAGCTGTACGCTTTCGGTGCTGCGATACGGGTTGATATCCAGACCGCCACGACGCACGTAACGTGCAAACACCGTCAGTTTCTCAGGCTTCAGCAAGCGCTGCAGATCGAGGAAAATCCGCTCCACACACTGTTCATGGAAGTCCGAGTGCTGACGGAAGCTGACGATATATTCGAGCAGACTGGCATGATCCAGCGCCGAGCCACGATATTCCACCACCACCGTGCCCCAGTCTGGCTGACTGGTCACCGGGCAATTGGATTTGAGCAGGTGGCTATACACCGTCTCTTCGACAACCCGCGATTCATCGCAACGCAGCAGTTCCGGGCGCGGATGCTCATAGTTGCTGACGCTGATATCCAGATCGTCGATGCACACGCCCGGCAACGCCACAACGCCTTCCGCCTCAACGTCCTTCAGACTGCGAACCCGCACGCCCACCGGTTTGCCGGCAGCGGCCGACAAATCCTTGACCAGCGTTGCTTCCAAAGAAGTGACGTCGGCAAACGCCGTCTGGTTCAGCGAGTTCAAATACAACTTGAACGACTTCGACTCAATGATATTCGGCGAGTCTGCCGGAATGCTGAACTCGCCAATCGCCACTACCGGCTTACCCGACGGCAGCAGCCACGACAGCTCGAAGCAGTTCCAGAAATCCACACCTTTATACGGCAGGGTGTCGGCGGTCAGGCCCAGCTCGGCCCATTTCGCGGTGCGCGGAATCGGGAACAGCAGGGACGGCGTGTACGTGGCGATGTATTCGCTGGATTTGCCCAGCGGCGAATGTTCGGCTGCGGGATGCATGGCGGAAACCTGACTGAAGAATCAGCGGATTCTACCAGCCTTTGCCCGCGCCTTTGAGTGCTTACTGACTGACAGTCAGTTTGCCGACCATGCCTGCCTGATAATGACCGGGAATATTGCAGGCAAACTCCAGACTGGTGGCCTTGCTGAAGGTCCAGGTCAACTCGGCAGTTTTACCCGGCTCGACCAGCACGCTGTTCGGATCATCGTGCTTCATGCCATGGCCCATCGCCGCGTGATCCATCCCCGCCATATCGTGGGACATTTCTTTCATGCCGGTAGGCGTAAGCATGCCGCTCTGCTGCATCTGTAACATTTCCTGCTGGTGTCGGGCATGCATCGCAACGTCGCCGAGGTTGAATTCGTGCAGCAGTTGGCCTTTATTCACCAGCACAAAGCGAACGGTCTCACCGGCCTTGACCTGAATCGCCTTCGGGTCGAACGACATGTCGTTCAACACCACTTCAATACTGCGCGTGGCTTTGGCGGCAGGCGCTGGCTGGCCGAAGTCATAGGTGTGCGCGGGAGCTGCAAACGCCGACGAACTCATTGCCAACAAACAGAAGGCCAAGGATTGGCGTAAAAACATGGTCGTTCTCCAACAAGATAAGGTTCAGCCTGTGGGAAACTTTAGCCGGCCTGCGCTGGCATCTACCTGACAGGCAGATTACAACTTTGTCAGGTTGGCGCCTGTCGCCTGCTCTCAAGGTATAAAGCTTTCGTTTCTACACCCCGAACAAAACCGAGTCGCCCATGAAACTGTTGATCGTCGAAGACCAAGCGAAAACCGGCCAATACCTGCGCCAGGGCCTGACCGAGGCCGGGTTCAATACCGAACTGGTGGCCGACGGCAACAGCGGTCAGCAACTGGCATTGAGCGGTGATTACGCGCTGTTGATTCTCGACGTGATGCTGCCGGGGCGCAGCGGCTGGCAGATTTTGCACGCAGTGCGCAGCGCCGGGCTGGATACGCCGGTACTTTTTCTGACGGCCAAAGACGCCGTAGAGGACAGAGTGCATGGTCTCGAACTGGGCGCCGACGACTATCTGGTCAAACCCTTCGCCTTCTCCGAACTGCTGGCGCGGGTGCGCAGCCTGTTGCGTCGCGGCAGTGCCACACCGCAGGAAACCAGTCTGCAACTGGCCGATCTGCGCCTGGATCTGATCCGCCGCCGGGTCGAGCGCAGCGGCCAGCGCATCGATCTGACCGCCAAGGAATTCGCGTTGCTGGAAATGCTTCTGCGTCGCCAGGGCGAAGTGCTGCCAAAATCGCTGATCGCCTCACAGGTCTGGGACATGAATTTCGACAGCGACACCAATGTCATCGAAGTGGCGATCCGCCGATTGCGTCTGAAAATCGATGACGAATTCCCCAACAAACTGATCCACACCGTGCGCGGCATGGGTTATGTGCTCGAAGAGCGTGGCGCCTGATGCGTCGATTGTCCCTCAGTTCGCGCCTGGCCTTGTTGTTTGCTGCGTGCACCGCCGTGGTTTCACTGTTCGCCGGCGTGCTGTTCAATCGCGCCAGCGAGGCGCACTTCATTGAACTCGACCAGCAGCAACTGGACGCCAAGCTGATCGGCCTGCGCCGCGCTTTGCAGGATCTTCAACCCGGCCAACGTGAAGCACGGCTGGCGGATGAGCTGAGTCGCCAGGCCGATCTGTCGTTGCGCATTACCGGCGCCGACGGCCAGCGCTGGTATGACAGTTCGACGCAAATTCCCAAGGATTTACCGCAGCAAACCGGTCTGTCGACGATCAGCAACGACGGTACCGATTACCGCGTACTCAACGCCCCGCTCTACCCGGAAAAACCCGACTCGCCGCAATTGTCCTTGTTGCTGGACATCACCCATCACCAGCACTTCCTGCAGCGCATGCAACATCTGATCTGGCTGACCGTCGGCCTCTCGGCGCTTGCCACTGCTTTGCTCGGTGCCTGGGCCGCACGCAGCGGCTTGCGGCCATTGCGGCGCATGAGTGCAGTCGCCCGTGGGATTTCCGCACAATCGCTGAATGCCCGACTACCAGAAGAACAAATCCCGCCAGAGCTTGCGGAAATGGCCCACAGCTTCAACGCCATGCTCGCACGCCTCGACGACTCGTTTCAGCGGCTCTCGGCGTTTTCCGCCGACATCGCCCATGAACTGCGCACCCCACTGTCGAACCTGCTGACCCACACTCAGGTCACCCTCACCCGCCCACGGCCGATCGAGGATTACCGCGAAGCGCTGCACAGCAACCTCGAAGAGCTGCAATGGATGGCGCAACTGGTCAACGACATGTTGTACCTGGCCAAGGCTGACCACGGTTTGCTGATGCCCAAGCGTGAACCGCTGGAGCTGGCGGATGAGACCGATGTGCTGCTGGAGTTTTTTGCACCGTTGGCGGAGGACGCCGGGGTCAAGCTGACGCGCGAGGGCCATGCGCGGATCGAGGGTGATCGCAGCATGTTGCGCCGGGCCTTATCGAATTTGCTCGATAACGCGCTGCGCTTTACCCCCGCTGAGGGCTACGTGAGTTTGCGGATCGTTGATCAACCGAGCGCTGTGCGCATTTCAGTCGAAAACAGTGGCGAAGGAATTTCTGCAGAGTTGTTGCCACGGCTGTTTGACCGGTTTTATCGGGCCGATCCGGCGCGCCAGGAAGGCAGCAGTGAGCATGCGGGGTTGGGGTTGGCGATTACGCAGTCGATCGTCCGTGCCCATGGCGGGCAGATTCATTGCGAATCCGAAGCGGGATGGACGCGGTTTGTGATTGAGTTGCCTCGAACCTGATCGTTCCCACGCTCTGCGTGGGAATGCAGCCCGGGACGCTCCGCGTCCCTTCCAGAGCCGAACGCGGAGCGTCCGTTGAGGCATTCCCACGCAGAGCGTGGGAACGAGCATGGAATCGCTTACGAATATCTCAGGGCGTGAGCCGGCTCGATCTTCGCCGCCCGCCAGGCCGGATACACCGTCGCCAGGAAGCTGAGAATAAAGCCCGCCGAGCAGATCAACAGCACATCCCCAGCCTGCAATTCCGACGGCAAATTGCTGACGAAATACACATCCGAACTGAAGATGTGCTGCCCGCTGACTCGCTCGATCCAGCCCACGATCTGACTGACATTCAGTGCCGCAATCACGCCGAGCACACCGCCAATGATCGTACCGACAATCCCGATCACCGTGCCCTGCACCATGAAGATCGCCATGATCTGCCGTGGCGTGGCGCCGATGGTACGCAGGATCGCGATGTCCGCGCCCTTGTCATTTACCACCATGATCAGGGTCGCGATGATGTTGAACGCCGCCACCGCGACGATCATCAGCAACAACAGGCCGATCATGGTTTTTTCCATTTTCATCGCGCTGAACAGGCTGCCCTGGGTGTGGGTCCAGTCATCAGCCTTGAACTCGGCGCCCAACCCGGCAGCGATGTCCGAGGAGACTTTCGGCGCGGCGTACAGGTCTTTCACCGCCAGACGCACGCTCTGCACCTGATTCGGTTCCCAATGCTGCATGGTCGCGGCATCAGCCACATGGATCAGGCCCATCGAGCCGTCCAGTTCGGCGCCAACCTTGAACACGCCGACCACGTTCAGTCGCTGCATACGCGGGGTGATGCCACCCGGCGCGGTGCTGACTTCCGGGACGATCAGGGTGATCTTATCGCCGACATTGAGGCGGAAACGCCGCGCGGTGATTTCACCAATCACTACGCCAAACTCGCCCGGTTTCAAGGCATCGAGTCGGCCCTGCACGATGTGCTGGGCAACGATCGACACCTTGCCTTCCTGCGCCGGATCGACGCCACTGATCTGGATCGGCTGCATCAAGCCCTTGTAGGAGAGCATCCCTTCCATCTCGGTGAACGGCACGGCGGCAGTCACTTCAGGATTCTTCATCGCGGCGGCAGCGACCGGCTGCCAATCATCGATCGGCTTGACGCCAACGATGGTCGCGTGCGGCACCATGCCGAGGATGCGCGAGCTCATTTCGCGCTGGAAGCCGTTCATTACCGACAACACCACGATCATCGCCAGCACGCCGAGGGCGAGGCCGATCATCGAAGTCATCGAAATGAATGAAACAAAGCGATTGCGGCGCTTGGCGCGGGTATAGCGCGTGCCGATAAAGATCGATAACGGTCTGAACATTCGCTGGGGCACCGTATAAAAATAAAAGACCCGACGCCTTTGCAGGCGCCGGGTTTCAGCCAATCAGATAGGCGTGAGGCAACCTTCTTGCAGGTGCAGCACACGGTCCATCTGGCGAGCCAGGTTCATGTCGTGGGTCACCACCAGGAACGCCGTGCGCATGGAGGTGCTGAGTTCCAGCATCAAATCCTGAATGCCTTGCGCGGTGTGGGAGTCGAGGTTGCCAGTCGGCTCATCGAGCATCACCAGACCCGGCTTGTTCACCAAGGCGCGGGCGATGGCCACACGTTGACGCTCACCACCGGACAATTCCGCCGGTTTGTGCTCCAGACGATGGCCGAGGCCGACGCGCTCGAGCAACGCGGTGGCGCGCTGACGGGCTTCCGGGATCGGCGTCTTGCCGATCAGCAACGGCATGCAGACGTTTTCCAGCGCGGTGAATTCCGGCAGCAAGTGGTGGAACTGG
This sequence comes from Pseudomonas sp. CH61, assembly GCF_059429415.1. Taxonomy (NCBI): domain Bacteria; kingdom Pseudomonadati; phylum Pseudomonadota; class Gammaproteobacteria; order Pseudomonadales; family Pseudomonadaceae; genus Pseudomonas; species Pseudomonas sp. CH61. Next base: position 3,660,140 of record NZ_CM182098.1, read on the forward strand.
TAAACGAAACCGAGCGCACGGTTACGCAGCAGGCCACGCTTCTTCTCGCTCAGTGCCGACAGTTCTTCACCGTCGAGCCAGACGCTGCCCTTGGTCGGCGTATCGAGACCGCCCAACAGGTTGAGCAAGGTACTTTTGCCCGAACCCGAGGTGCCGACGATCGCCACTCGCTCGCCCGGGTGCAACTCCAGTTGCAGGCCGGCCAGCACTTCTACCGATTCCGGGCCTTCCTCGTAGGATTTGCCCAGGTTGCGGCAGCTCAAGATTGCTTGTTCACTCATGCCCGACTCACTCATAACGTAGCGCCTCCGCCGGCTGGGTGCGCGCGGCACGCCAGGCGGGATACAGGGTGGCGAGGAAACTCAGAACCAACGCCGCCGCACAGACCATGACCACGTCCTGGCTCTGCACCTGCGACGGAAGATAATCAATGAAATACACGTCAGCATTAAGGAATTTGTGGCCGATCAGGCCTTCCAGTGCCGAGATCGCGGCGCTGACGTTGAGCGCGGCGAGAATCCCGAGCACCGCGCCAATCGCCGTGCCGACCACACCGATCACCGTGCCTTGCACCATGAACGTGCGCATGATCGTGCCCGGCGTCGCGCCCAACGTACGCAGAATGGCGATGTCGCCCTTTTTGTCGTTGACCACCATCACCAGCGTGGAGATGATGTTGAACGCAGCAACGGCGACGATCAGCAGCAACAGCAGACCGATCATGGCTTTTTCCATGCGGATCGCCTGATACAGATTGCCGTGGGTGCGGGTCCAGTCGCGGGCGTAGTAATGGTCTTCGCCAAGCTGCTGGGCGATGTTCCATGCCACCCGTGGCGCCTGGAACAAATCGTCGAACTTCAGGCGGATGCCCTGCACCTGATCCGGTTTCCAGCGGTGCATCTTCGCCAGATCCTGCAGGTTGGTGACGCCCAGATAGCCGTCGAGCTCGCCGGCGCCGACATGGAAGATGCCGACCACGGTGAAGCGCTTCATGCGCGGAAACATCCCGGCCGGGGTCACGCTGACCTCCGGCGCGACGAAGGTGACCTTGTCACCGATGCCCACGCCGAGCTTGGTCGCGGCCTTGTCGCCGATGACGATGCCGAAGCTGCCCGGCGTCAAATCGTCGAGTTTGCCCTGCTTCATGAAGTTGTCGATGATCGACACGTTGCGCTCGAGCGCAGGGTCGATGGCGTTGAGCAACACCTTGGACACCTGACCGTTATTGGTCAGCAGGCCCTGCATCTGGGTGAACGGCGCAACCGCCGTCACCTGCGGGTTCTGCTTGACCTGGGTCGCGAGGCTTTGCCAATCGTTGATCGGCTCAGTGGATTCAATGGTCGCGTGGGGCACCATGCCCAGCACGCGGGTGCGCATCTCATGATCGAAGCCGTTCATCACCGAGAGCACGACGATCATCACGACCACGCCAAGGGCGAGCCCGATCATCGAAGTCAGGGAAATGAATGACACAAAATGATTGCGACGCTTTGCACGGGTATAACGCGTGCCGATAAATACGAAGAGAGGTCTGAACATGTCGGGGCTTGTTCGGAGGGAAAAGGAACGTCCTTGTGGCGGGGGTCGATAACCAGCTTTACACTCAGACCACCGCCGCTACCATGGGTTCGCCATGTCGACATTAGATGAAGAAGATCGCCGCGAATACTACCGTATCGAGGACACGATCGCACTGGAAATTCGGCCCCTGTCCGCTCCCGAAGCCGCAGGCCAGGAAGTGTTGCAGGATGCTTCCCCACTCTTCAACCTGCTCAGCGAACTGCACCTGAGCGAATTCGAGTCGCAGCACCTGTTGCGCCAGATCAGCGAGCGCGACCGGGCCATCTCCGCGTTCCTGAAATCCCAGAACAAGCGCATCGACCTGCTCAGTCAGGTGGTCGCCCTGACCGTGCTCGGCCATATCGGCGAGCCGCAACCGGTGATCATCTCCGAAGGCGGGATCGACTTTCAGTATCCGACGCCGATTGCCACCGGGGCACACCTGTCGGTGAAACTGGTGCTGATGCCGCAAGCTCTCGGCCTGCTCCTGCGCGCCCGAGTGACCCATTGCGACCGCAAGGGCGAAGGTTATGACATCGGCACCGAGTTCGAACACTTGACCGATGCCCAGCGCCAGTTGTTGGCCCGCTATATCTTGCAGAAGCAGGCCCAGGAACGACGTCTGGCCCGCGAACAGAACGAATCTGGCATTTAACTTAAGGAAGCACCGTGACCCTCATCTACGGCCACCGCGGCGCCAAGGGCGAAGCACCGGAAAACACCCTGAGCAGTTTTCAGGAATGTCTCAAGCACGGCGTGCGCCGTTGCGAACTCGATCTGCACCTGTCCAAGGACGGCGAGTTGATGGTCATCCACGACCCGACCCTCAAACGCACCACGGAACGCCGCGGCAAGGTTGTCGAGCACAGCGCAGCCGAACTGGTGACTTACGACGCGCGCAAGGGCGGCCCGGGCTGGATCAAACCCTGCCCGATTCCGACGCTGGAAGAGTTGTTCGAGAAGTGCGATTTCGAGCACTGGCAGCTGGAAGTCAAAAGCGCTTCACGCACTCGCGCGGCAACCACGGTGCTGGCGATTCGTGAAATGGCCCAACGGCATGGCCTGCTCGACAAGGTGACCATCACCTCGAGTTCACGGGAAGTGCTGAAAGCAGCGCTGGATCTGGTGCCGGATGTGTCGCGCGGACTGGTCGCCGAATATGCCTGGCTCGATCCGTTGAAGGTCGCCGCCAGCTATGGCTGTGAGATTCTCGCGTTGAACTGGACGCTGTGTACGCCGGAACGCCTGCAGAAGGCGCAGCGTCAGGGGCTGCATGTGTCGGTGTGGACCGTCAACGAGCCTGCGCTGATGCGCAGACTCGCCGACTTCGGCGTTGACAGCCTGATTACAGACTTTCCCGGTTTGGCCACTGCCACCCTCGAGAATTGCTGAAATCGGTCTCCCCGGCCGGCTCAGGCCACCGGCCGGAGCCCGTCAAAAAAGCCGGTTGAGGCCGTCGTATGCCGCTACCCGATAGGCTTCGGCCATGGTCGGGTAGTTGAACGTCGTATTGACGAAATACTTCAGGGTGTTCAGCTCGCCCGGCTGGTTCATGATCGCCTGACCGATGTGGACGATCTCCGACGCCTGATAACCGAAGCAGTGAACGCCGAGCACTTCCAGGGTTTCACGGTGGAACAGGATCTTCAGCATGCCTTGCGGCTCGCCGGCGATCTGCGCACGCGCCATGCTCTTGAAGAACGCCTTGCCGACTTCGTACGGCACTTTGGCTTGGGTCAGCTCCTGCTCGTTCTTGCCGATCGAGCTGATCTCGGGAATGGTGTAGATACCGGTCGGCACGTCATTCACGAAACGCCAGCTACCGTTATCAACGATGCTGCCAGCAGCCGAACGACCCTGGTCGTGGGCGGCACTGGCCAGGCTCGGCCAGCCGATCACGTCACCGGCGCCGTAGATGTTCGGCACGCAGGTGCGGTAAGCCTCGTCGACTTCGATCTGGCCACGGCTGTTGACCTTGACGCCGATGTTTTCCAGACCCAATTGATCGGTGTTACCGGTACGGCCGTTGCACCAGAGCAAGGCGTCGGCCTTGATCTTCTTGCCGGACTTGAGGTGCAGGATCACGCCGTTGTCGACGCCTTCAACGCGATCGTAATCTTCGTTGTGGCGCACGGTGATGTTGTTGTTGCTGAAGTGATAGCTCAACGCCTGGGAGATTTCCGAGTCGAGGAAGCTCAGCAACTGACCACGGTTATCGACCAGTTCAACCAGTACACCCAGACCGCTGAAAATCGACGCGTATTCGCAACCGATCACGCCAGCGCCGTAAACGATCAGTTTGCGCGGTGTGTGGCCGAGGCTGAGGATGGTGTCGCTATCGTAGATACGCGGGTGGTGGAAATCGATGTCCGCCGGGCGATACGGGCGCGAGCCGGTGGCGATGATGATGTGCTTGGCCACCAGTTTTTCGACCACACCGTTGGCGCAGACCACTTCGATGGTTTGTTCGTCCGCGAAGCTGCCGGTGCCGAAGAACACGTCGACGCGGTTACGGGCGTAGTAGCCGGTACGCGAAGCGACTTGTTTGGAAATGACCTTCTCGGCGCTTTTCAACACGTCCGGGAAGGAGAACCAGCGCGGCTCGCCGATCGCCCGGAACATGGGATTGGTGTTGAACTGCATGATCTGCCGCACCGAGTGACGCAGTGCCTTGGACGGGATGGTGCCGAGGTGGGTGCAGTTGCCGCCGACCTGGCGACGGCTGTCGACCATCGCGACCTTGCGCCCTGCTTTGGCGGCGTTCATTGCCGCGCCTTCTCCCGCCGGGCCGGAACCCAGCACCACCACGTCGTAGTTGTAGACAGCCATGCGTACTCCTCAGAACAGGCCGCGGTGCCAGCAGCACCGGCGGCTAAATCACGCCGAACGGCGGCGCGAAGGAACAATTGGGGGTCAATCAAGAACCCGGACACAGTCTATAGAAGCGTCAACGCCGCGCACATTAACCCTTGGTCGCGTCGTAGGCTACTTTTGCCTGCACTACAACGCCAGCTTTCGTATTGTTCTCAGTCAGTTTTCTTGCCACTGAGGCGTTCGAAAGCCGCGTTGGTGCGGACGACAAAACCTGTATCGGCACGAATCACAAAGAATGCACCAATGTCATGTTTTTCGGCATAGTCCCAAGCCCTTTCGGGGCCGAGAATCAGCAACAGCGTCGATAGTCCATCGGCCATCAACGCTGAAGGATGAATCACCGTGACTGACGCCAGGTCGTGTAGGACCGGTGCCCCCGTGCGGGCATCAAAGGTGTGGGAATAGCGCCGACCGTCCTGCAGGAAATAGTTGCGGTAGTCGCCGGAGGTGGAAACGCCGTAGCCGTCGACATCGATGATGCGCTCGGCGATTTGTTGATCGTCGCGGGGTTCTTCCAGGGCGATGCGCCACGATGAGCCGTCAAGCTTGCGACCCTTTGCCTTTAACTCACCCGTCGCTTCAGCGAGGTAATCGTGAATGCCCAATGCGTCGAGCCTGGCGGCGATGGTGTCGACGGCATAACCGGCGGCGATGCTGTTGAAGTCGACTTCGACGGCGGCATCCTTGCACAACTGATCGCCACTGATATGCAGATGCTGGTGACCGACTCGCTGCATCACTTCGGCCAGCGCAGCGGCGTCAGGGACTTTCTCTTCGCGGCCTTGTGGGCCAAAGCCCCAGAGGTTCATCAGCGGTTCAACGGTCAGGTCGTAGGAGCCTTCGCTTTGCGCTGACAGTTGTTCGCCTGTGCGGACCAATTCGAGTACCGACCCAGGCATTTTCTGACAGCTGTTGGCGGGCAAAGCGTTGAAGCGCTCGATGTCCGAATCATTGCGATAAGTGGACAACTGCCGATCGACTTCGCCGAGGATGCCCTCCACTTCACTGCGAACCCGCGTCGCTTCAGGCATGCCAGCGTGACGCAGGTACTTGATCGAATACGTGCTGCCCATGGTAGGCCCGCCGAAGCTTTCCATGGACTCGCCATTACCGCAGCCAGCCAATAGACCGCCAAGAATCACAAGTCCAAGCAAGCGTCCAGTGAACAATTATTCATCTCTCCGTAAAACCGCGGCGGCCATTATGAATTAAAGGATCTGCAACATCTTTATACAAAATCCAATAGCGAGTACCTGAACATGTCCTCCACCACGGGCAAAGGCAAAGCGATCTTTCGCGTTGTCAGCGGCAACTTTCTCGAAATGTTCGACTTCATGGTCTATGGCTTTTACGCCACGGCCATCGCCAAAACCTTCTTCCCCACCGACAGTGCCTTCGCCTCGCTGATGCTTTCGCTGGCGACCTTCGGCGCGGGCTTCCTGATGCGTCCGCTGGGGGCGATTTTCCTCGGCGCCTACATCGACCGTCATGGCCGCCGCCAAGGCTTGATCATCACCCTGGCATTGATGGCTGCCGGCACGGTACTGATTGCCTGCGTTCCGGGCTATGCGACCCTCGGCGTCGCCGCGCCGCTGATCGTACTGTTCGGTCGTTTGCTGCAAGGCTTCTCGGCCGGCGTGGAGCTGGGTGGCGTGTCGGTGTATCTGGCTGAGATTGCCACACCGGGCCGCAAGGGCTTCTTCGTCAGTTGGCAGTCTGCGAGTCAGCAAGCGGCGGTGGTCTTTGCCGGCCTGCTTGGGGTCGGCCTCAATCATTGGCTGAGTCCGGAACAAATGGGTGATTGGGGCTGGCGCGTGCCGTTCCTGATCGGCTGCATGATTGTGCCGGTGATCTTCGTCATTCGCCGCTCGCTGGAGGAAACCCCAGAGTTCCAGGCCAGAAAACATCGCCCTACCCTGCGGGAAATCGTCCGCTCGATCGGTCAGAACTTTGGCATCGTCATCGCTGGCATGGCGCTGGTGGTGATGACCACGGTGTCTTTCTACCTGATCACCGCGTACACCCCGACCTTCGGCAAAGCCGAGCTGCACCTGTCGGATTTCGACGCATTGCTGGTGACGGTGTGCATCGGGCTGTCGAACTTCTTCTGGTTGCCGGTGATGGGCTCGGTGTCTGACAAGATCGGCCGAAAACCCTTACTGCTGGCAGCGACGATTCTGGCGATCCTGACCGCTTACCCTGCCCTGTCGTGGCTGGTGGCGAACCCGAGCTTCAGCCATTTGCTGATCGTCGAGTTGTGGTTGTCGTTCCTGTACGGCTCGTACAACGGCGCGATGGTGGTGGCACTGACCGAGATCATGCCGGTGGAAGTGCGTACGACCGGGTTTTCGCTCGCCTACAGCCTGGCAACCGCGACATTCGGCGGGTTTACCCCGGCGGCGTGCACGTATCTGATTCATGTGCTGGATAACAAGGCTGCGCCGGGGATCTGGCTCAGTGGTGCGGCGGTGTTGGGGCTGATTGCGACGCTGGTGCTGTTTCGTGGCAATAAGCATGAACTGCGCACTGCGCAGGCGGCTATACCCGGCGGCGCCCGATAAATAGCTTTCGCGAGCAGGCTCGCTCCCACAGGGGATTTTCTGAGCGACACAGATCCAGTGTGGGAGCGAGCCTGCTCGCGAAGGGGCCGGTACTGACAACACAGCTCTAAAAGGCACACAAACAAAAACGCCCCGACCAAAGTCGGGGCGTTTTCATGTGCAGCTATCGCTTAGCGCGGGAACGCTGGCGGATTTACACCTGCCATGTCTTCCATCACGCGGATAACCTGGCAGCTGTAACCGAACTCGTTGTCGTACCAGACGTACAGAACAACGCGGTTGTCCTGAACGATGGTCGCTTCAGCGTCGACTACACCGGCGTGGCGCGAGCCAACGAAGTCAGTCGAAACCACTTCCTGCGAATTGACGAAGTCGATTTGCTTGTGCAGATCGGAGTGCAGCGCCATGTAGCGCAGGTACTCGTTCATCTCTTCACGGGTGGCGGCTTTCTCAAGGTTGAGGTTGAGAATGGCCATCGACACGTTTGGCGTCGGAACACGGATCGCGTTACCGGTCAGCTTGCCGGCCAGCTCAGGCAGGGCCTTGGCAGCAGCGGTGGCAGCACCGGTCTCGGTGATGACCATGTTCAGCGCGGCGCTACGACCACGGCGATCGCCTTTGTGGAAGTTGTCGATCAGGTTCTGGTCGTTGGTGTACGAGTGAACGGTTTCGACGTGACCGTTGATGATGCCGAACTTGTCGTTGACAGCTTTCAGCACCGGCACGATGGCGTTGGTGGTGCAGGAAGCGGCGGACACGATCTTGTCTTCAGCGGTGATTTCACCGTGGTTGATGCCGTGAACGATGTTCTTCAGCTTGCCCTTGCCAGGCGCGGTCAGAACAACGCGGTCAATGCCCGGGCACTGCAAGTGCTGACCCAGGCCATCGGCGTCACGCCATACACCGGTGTTGTCCACCAGCAGCGCGTCTTTGATGCCGTACTGGGTGTAATCCACTTCAGTCGGGTTCTTCGCGTAGATGACCTGGATCAGGTTACCGTTGGCGGTGATGGTGTTGTTTTCTTCGTCGATGGTGATGGTGCCATTGAACGAACCGTGTACCGAATCGCGACGCAGCAGGCTGGCGCGTTTGGTCAGGTCGTTTTCGGCGCCTTTGCGCACGACGATGGCACGCAGACGCAGGCCGTCGCCACCACCGGTTTTTTCGATCAGGATGCGCGCCAGCAGACGGCCGATACGACCGAAGCCGTACAGCACAACGTCGGTGCCTTTACGTGCGGAAGCGTTTTGCTGGCCAACCACGTCAGCCATCTCTTCACGAACGAACTGCTCGGCGCTGCGGCCATTGCCTTCGTTACGGAATTTGAACGCCAACTTGCCCAGATCTACCGAAGCCGCGCCGAGCTTGAGCTCGCTCATGGCTTTGAGCAGTGGGAATGTTTCGTGGACGGAGAGTTCGCTGTCGTCGGAAGAACGGTGGCGCGCAAAGCGGTGAGCTTTGAGAATCGCGATGACAGACTGGTTGATCAGGCTGCGGCCATAGATCGAGCTCACCACGTTGTTATTGCGGTAGAGCTGACCGATAAGCGGAATCATCGCTTCTGCGAGTGCTTCACGGTCGATCCATTCACCAAGACACTGGTCGGGCTTCTGAGTCACGGTAACCTTCCACATGTAGGGGCAGAAAAAAGGGGCTACATTATGCCGCCGACAACCTCCTGTAGCAATGCGCGCTTGTCGCGAAATCGGTAACAAAATTCCGTTCAAAAAAATTACGCCTCTCTCAAGCCCAGTAAAACCGGGGCTCTCAGCGCAGTCAATTTTTCGACGACTGTTAGACGATGTCTGTAACCCTCCGTAACACTAGCCACTTTCGGCACTACATAACCACAAAAAAACTGCTCGTTTTTATGGTTACCACTACATTTCGTCCAAACAGCGAAGATAGACGTAGTCTGCAACTGACAGGCGGCACCGGACGCCGCTACAATTACCGACTTTGTCGCAAAGCCTGGAGCTCAACCTTCCGTGCCCGTTCTGCGTCTACCGCTACTCCCTGCCGAGGCAGGTAAACAGCATTGGGGCAATCTGCCCGGTGCTGCCCTCAGCCTGGCGATTGCCGAGGCTGCCAGCGCTGCCAAGCGCTTCACCCTGCTACTGACCGCCGACAGCCAAAGTGCTGAACGACTGGAACAGGAGCTGAGTTTCTTCGCCCCGGATTTGCCCGTGCTGCATTTCCCCGACTGGGAAACCCTGCCCTACGACCTGTTCTCGCCGCACCAGGACATCATTTCCCAGCGCATCGCTAGCCTATATAGGCTGCCGGAGCTGGAACATGGCGTGCTGGTGGTGCCGATTACCACGGCATTGCATCGCTTGGCACCGACCAAGTTCCTGCTCGGCAGCAGTCTGGTACTGGATGTCGGCCAGAAGCTCGACGTTGAACAGATGCGCTCGCGACTCGAAGCCAGCGGCTATCGCTACGTCGACACGGTTTATGAGCACGGCGAGTTCACCGTACGCGGCGCGCTGATCGACCTGTTCCCGATGGGCAGCAAGTTGCCGTATCGCATCGATCTGTTCGATGACGAAATCGAGACCCTGCGCACCTTCGATCCGGAAAACCAGCGTTCCATCGACAAGGTCGATTCGGTCAAGCTGCTGCCGGCTCGTGAGTTTCCGCTGCAGAAAGACGCGGTCACCCGTTTCAAGGCACGCTTCCGCGAGCGTTTCGACGTCGACTTCCGGCGCTGCCCGATCTTTCAGGATCTGAGCAGCGGCATCACCCCAGCCGGTATCGAGTACTACCTGCCGCTGTTCTTCGACGAAACCTCGACGCTGTTCGATTACCTGCCGCAAGACACGCAAGTGTTCTCGCTGCCGGGCATCGAGCAAGCGGCGGAGAATTTCTGGAACGATGTGCGCAATCGCTATGAAGAGCGCCGCGTCGATCCATCGCGTCCTTTATTGCCACCCGCTGAATTGTTCCTGCCGGTAGAAGACTGCTTTGCTCGCTTGAAGAGCTGGCCACGCGTGGTCGCCAGCCAGCAAGACGTGGAAACCGGCGTCGGCCGCGAGCGCTTCCCCGCGCAGGCTCTGCCGAATCTGGCGATTGAAGCCAAAGCCACGCAACCGCTGGCAGCGCTGTCGGCATTTCTCGATGAATTCCCCGGTCGCGTGTTGTTCACCGCCGAATCCGCGGGCCGTCGCGAAGTGCTGCTGGAGTTGCTTGAACGCCTGAAGCTGCGGCCGAAAACCGTTGACAGCTGGCCGGACTTCGTCGCGAGCAAGGATCGTCTGGCGATCACCATTGCCCCGCTCGACGAAGGCCTGATGCTCGATGACCCGGCGCTGGCGCTGGTCGCGGAAAGTCCGCTGTTCGGCCAACGCGTGATGCAGCGTCGTCGCCGCGAGAAGCGCAGCGACGTCAGCAATGACGCGGTGATCAAAAACCTCACCGAGCTGCGTGAAGGCGCGCCGGTGGTGCACATCGATCATGGTGTCGGCCGTTATCTGGGCCTGACCATTCTGGAAATCGACAATCAGGCTGCCGAATTCCTCACCCTCGAATACGCCGAGAACGCCAAGCTTTACGTGCCGGTGGCCAACCTGCATTTGATTGCGCGCTACACCGGCAGCGACGATGCCCTGGCCCCGCTGCACCGCCTCGGCTCCGAGGTTTGGCAGAAAGCCAAACGCAAAGCCGCCGAACAGGTGCGCGACGTTGCCGCTGAATTGCTCGACATCTATGCCCGCCGCGCTGCTCGCGAAGGCTACGCATTTGCCGACCCGAAAGCCGATTACGCGACGTTCAGCGCCGGTTTCCCGTTCGAAGAAACCCCGGATCAGCAGTCGACCATCGAAGCCGTGCGCGAAGACATGCTCGCGCCGAAACCGATGGATCGACTGGTCTGCGGCGACGTCGGTTTCGGCAAGACCGAAGTGGCCATGCGCGCGGCGTTCATCGCCGTGCACGGCGGTCGTCAGGTGGCGATCCTGGTGCCGACCACCCTCCTCGCCCAGCAGCACTACAACAGCTTCCGCGATCGCTTCGCCGACTGGCCGGTGACCGTAGAAGTAATGAGCCGCTTCAAATCGGCCAAGGAAGTGAACGCAGCGATCGCCGATCTGGCGGAAGGCAAGATCGACATCGTCATCGGCACGCACAAACTGCTGTCCGACGACGTCAAAATCAAGAATCTCGGGCTGGTGATCATCGACGAAGAACACCGTTTCGGTGTCCGTCAGAAAGAACAGCTCAAGGCCCTGCGCAGCGAAGTCGACATTCTCACGCTGACCGCGACGCCGATTCCGCGCACGCTGAACATGGCGGTGTCGGGCATGCGCGACCTGTCGATCATCGCCACGCCGCCGGCACGACGCCTGTCGGTGCGCACCTTCGTCATGGAGCAGAACAAGAGCACGGTCAAAGAGGCCTTGCTCCGCGAACTGCTGCGTGGCGGTCAGGTTTACTACCTGCACAACGACGTGAAAACCATCGAGAAATGCGCCGCCGATCTCGCCGAACTGGTACCGGAAGCACGTATCGGCATCGGTCACGGGCAGATGCGCGAACGCGAACTCGAACAGGTGATGAGCGACTTCTATCACAAGCGCTTCAACGTGCTGATAGCCTCGACCATCATCGAGACCGGCATTGACGTGCCGAGCGCCAACACCATCATCATCGAGCGCGCCGACAAATTCGGTCTGGCGCAACTGCACCAGTTGCGTGGTCGCGTCGGCCGTAGTCACCACCAGGCTTACGCCTACCTGCTGACGCCGCCGCGCCAGCAAATCACCTCGGACGCGGAAAAGCGTCTGGAGGCGATCGCTAACACTCAGGATCTCGGTGCCGGTTTCGTCCTGGCGACCAACGACCTGGAAATCCGTGGCGCCGGCGAACTGCTCGGCGATGGCCAGAGCGGGCAGATTCAGGCTGTGGGTTTCACGCTGTATATGGAAATGCTTGAGCGCGCGGTGAAGTCGATCCGCAAGGGCGAGCAACCTAACCTCGATCAACCGCTGGGCGGTGGCCCGGAAGTCAACCTGCGGGTGCCGGCGCTGATTCCGGAAGACTATCTGCCGGACGTTCACGCGCGCCTGATTCTGTACAAGCGCATCGCTTCGGCTACCGACGAGGAAGGGCTGAAGGATCTGCAAGTCGAGATGATCGACCGCTTCGGTCTGCTGCCGGAACCGACGAAGAATCTGGTGCGCATCACGGCATTGAAGCTGCAGGCTGAGCAGTTGGGCATCAAGAAAGTCGATGGCGGCCCGCAAGGTGGACGCATCGAATTCGAAGCGCAAACGCCGGTCGATCCGATGACGCTGATCAAGCTGATCCAGAGCCAGCCGAAACGCTACAAATTCGAAGGTGCGACGATGTTCAAGTTCCAGGTGCCGATGGAACGCCCGGAAGAGCGCTTTAATACTGTAGAGGCGCTGTTTGAGCGCCTCCTCCCGAAATCTGTTTGAAGGACGCCCAATGCGCCTGTTTCGTTCGCTGACTTTGCTGCTGACTTTGGCAGTCCCTTCGGTTTATGCCGACGACCTGTATCAGGTCGAAATGATTCTGGTCCGGCAGAACGCCGTGCCGGCGATCGTCAGCCGTGCCGCGCCGGAAGACTGGGCCGCTGGCGCCCAGCGCCTGGCCGATGACAGCCAGCGCACACCTGCGCTGAATGATGTGGTCACCAAGCTCACCGCCAGCGGCGACTACAGCGTGCTGATGCACAAGGCCTGGCAGCAAACCCTCGGCGAAGCACCGGCGAAAGTCGCGGTCAGCGACGGTCAGGAGCAGTTCGGCCAGTTCCCGATCGAGGGCACGCTGGAAATGAAACTGGGGCGTTTCACCGATGTGAACGCCGACTTCTGGGTCAATCAGATCGACGCCAATGGCCTGGTCACCGCCAGCGAGCGCCTGAAACAGGACAGTCACACCAAGAACGGCCAACTCAACTATCTCGACAATGGCCATCTGGCCCTGCTGATCAAGATCACTTCCCTGACCGCGCCTGCGCCACGGGAAGCACCTGAAGCGATTCCGGACTGATCGAAGTCCTTATGAACCCGCCGCTGAGTAAACCGTTGGCGCCCTCCTGGGTCAGCCGATTCAAGGAACAGAGCCTAGAGCGTGGCCGCCGCTACGCCGTGGAAAACCGGGTACGTATCGCCCAGGTCGGCGATGCGACCATCACCGCCAGTTGCGAAGGCTCTGGCGGTAACGTGTACCGTCAGACCATTCACCTGCGCGAGTCAGCCAAAGGCACCTTGCTGCTGGTCGATGCCGGCTGCACCTGCCCGGTGCGTACCAATTGCAAACACTGCGCCGCCGTCTTGCTGAAAGTGCAGGAAACCCTCGATTACCCCGCCGCCGCCAAAGACGCCGAACTGCTGGAAAAGCTGCAAGCCGTGCTGGAAAACCGCAGCCCGAAAGCGCCACCGCAAGTGTTGGTCGATAACGTGCAGCCGTTGCCACGTCTGTGGCTGGCCAGTGTCGAGTTCAGCGCTTTCGAACCGCGCAACGGCAAGATGCAGCGCTACATTCAGCATCGCGCGGCGCTATCGTTCAGTTATCTCGACGAATACGTCAGCGGACAGAAGAACAGCGACATCCTGATTCGCCAGGAAACCCAGACGCTGCGGATAAAACGTCATCCGGAAGTCGAACAGTCCTACCGTGAACAGTTAAGAATCCTCGGTTTTCGCATCGCCACACGCCAGAGCAAAGCGCTGCCGGAAAGCGCGGGCGAACTGTATGAGATGGTCAATGACAGCGCCTGGCTGACCTTCACTCTTAACGATCTGCCGAAACTGCGCAGCCAAGGTTGGGAGCTGCAGATCGACGAGGAATTCGGTTTTGACCTGACCGCTGTTGATGACTGGTACGCCACGGTCGAACAGGTGCCGGAGCGCGACTGGTTTGATCTGGAACTGGGAATCATCGTTAACGGTGAGCGTCTTAGCCTGTTGCCGATTCTGCTCAACCTGATGCGCTCGCACGCGGAGATCCTCAACCCGGAACGCCTCGCGCGCCGTCGCGATGACGAGTTGATTCTGGTCAATATTCCGCAGCGCAACACCGAGCACGGGCCACTGCAGGTGGCGTTGCCGCTAGGCCGGTTGAAACCAGTGCTGATGACGCTCGGCGAGTTCTATCTGCAGGAACCGGGCGAAACCACCCTGCGCCTGAGCAAGGCCGATGCCACCCGCCTCAATTCGCTGGAAGGCCTGCCGCTGCTGTGGGAGGGTGGCGAGCAGATCCGCACGTTGGCTCAGCGCCTGCGCGATATTCGTGATTTCAGCGTTGAAGCGCCGCAAGGCCTGAACGCGACGCTGCGCCCGTATCAACTTGAAGGCTTGAGCTGGATGCAGTCGCTGCGGCAACTGGAGGTCGGCGGGATTCTTGCGGATGACATGGGTCTGGGTAAAACCCTGCAGACTCTGGCGCATATTCTCAGTGAGAAAAACGCCGGTCGCCTCGATCGCCCGTGCATGGTGGTGATGCCGACCAGTCTGATTCCGAACTGGCTCGATGAGGCGGCGCACTTCACGCCGCAACTGAAAGTGGTTGCGCTGTACGGCGCCACGCGCAAAAAGCACTTCGACAATCTCGCGGATTACGACCTGATCCTCACCACCTACGCGCTGCTGCCCAAAGACGTCGAACGTCTCGCCAGGCAGCCGCTGCATGTGTTGGTGCTGGATGAAGCGCAGTACATCAAGAACCCCAACAGCAAAGCCGCTCAAGCCGCCCGTGAGCTGAATGCGCGCCAGCGTCTGTGCCTGAGCGGTACGCCGCTGGAAAACCACCTGGGCGAGCTGTGGTCGCTGTTCCACTTCCTGCTGCCGGGCTGGCTAGGCGACGTGAAAAGCTTCAACGCCGATTACCGCGTGCCGATTGAAAAGCGCGGCAGTGAAGTCAGACTTCAGCACCTTAACGGTAGGATAAAACCGTTCCTGCTGCGCCGCACCAAAGAGCAGGTCGCCACCGAGTTGCCGCCGAAAACCGAGATCATCCACTGGGTCGATCTCAACGAAGCGCAGCGCGATGTGTACGAAACCATGCGCTTGGCGATGGACAAGAAAGTCCGCGACGAGATCACCCGCAAAGGCGTGGCGCGCAGTCAGATCATCATTCTTGAGGCGCTGCTCAAGCTGCGTCAGGTTTGCTGCGATCTGCGTCTGGTCAACGACGCCACCCTGCCCGCTCGCGGCAGCACCTCGGGCAAGCTCGACAGCCTGATGGAAATGCTCGAGGAGCTGTTCGAGGAAGGCCGGCGGATCCTGCTGTTTTCGCAGTTCACCTCGATGCTGTCCTTGATCGAAGAAGAGCTGAAAAAACGTAACGTTTCCTACGCACTGTTGACCGGCCAGACCCGCGATCGACGTACTCCGGTGAAGGAATTCCAGAGCGGCAAGCGTCAGATCTTTCTGATCAGTCTGAAGGCTGGTGGCGTGGGCTTGAACCTGACGGAAGCGGATACGGTGATTCACTATGACCCGTGGTGGAACCCGGCAACCGAGAATCAGGCGACGGATCGGGCGTATCGGATTGGTCAGGAGAAACCGGTGTTCGTTTACAAGATGATTGCCCGGGGCACGGTGGAAGAAAAGATTCAGCACCTGCAGAAGGAAAAATCCGACTTGGCGGCCGGCGTGCTGGATGGGCGCAAGGCCGGGGACTGGAAGTTGCAGAGTGATGATATCGAAGCGCTGTTTGCGCCGTTGCCGGACAAGCTCGATAAGCGTTGATATCTGCAGTGCTAGTTAAATAGTTTTCGCGAGCAGGCTCGCTCCCACACTGGATCTGTGGCATTCACCAATCCAGTGTTCACAGGGATCCTGTGAATCACACAAATCTAATGTGGGAGCGAGCCTGCTCGCGAATGGCTCACCTCGGTCTAACGGTTAAAACCCAGGCTCAAACCTTGGATACAGGCAACGGCGCAAATAGCGCCTCGATGTCACTCTGCTCCAGCTTCCAGCCACCTGTTGTCCCGCCCTCAAGCACCGCCCCGGCCAACGCTGCTTTTTCCTGCTGCAACGCCTGGATTTTTTCCTCTACTGTGCCGCGAGCGATCAGCTTGTAAACGAACACCGGGTTGTTTTGCCCGATTCGATACGCACGATCGGTGGCCTGATTTTCCACCGCCGGGTTCCACCAAGGGTCGAAGTGGATCACCGTGTCCGCAGCGGTCAGGTTCAAACCGGTCCCCCCGGCCTTCAGACTGATCAGAAACAACGGCACCTTGCCGCCCTGAAAATCCTTCACCGGTGTGCGCCGATCCGTGGTGTCACCGGTCAGCAGCGAATAGGCAATATCACGTTGCTGCAATTCTTCCTCGATCAAGGCGAGCATCGAAGTGAACTGGGAAAACAGCAGGATCCGGCGACCTTCGCCCAGCAACTCCTCGAGCATCTCCATCAAGCTGACCAGCTTGCCACTGCCGGAACGCAGTGCCTTCGCCGTTATCGGCATGTTGATCAGGCGCAAGTCGCAACAGACCTGACGCAGCTTGAGCAAGGCATCAAGAATGATGATCTGACTGCGCGCCACGCCACTGCGGGCAATTTCGTCGCGGACTTTTTTGTCCATCGCCACGCGAACCGTTTCATAGACATCACGCTGGCCGTCGCTGAGATCCACCCAATGGACAATTTCGGTTTTCGGTGGCAACTCGGTGGCGACCTGGTCCTTTTTGCGGCGCAGCAAAAACGGCTTGATGCGCGCTGTCAGGTGCTGCATGCGCTGAACATTGCCGTGCTTCTCGATTGGCGTGCGGTAATCGCGATTGAAAGACTTGCTGTCGCCGAGCCAACCGGGCATGAGGAAATGAAACTGCGACCAAAGCTCGCCCAAGTGGTTTTCCAAAGGCGTGCCGCTCAGGCACAAGCGCTGGCGGGCCTGCAGGTCACGGGCCGCTTGCGCCGCTTTGCTGATCGGGTTTTTGATGTTCTGCGCTTCGTCGAGAATCAGTACGCTCCACAGCTGCGGCTGCAAGGTCTCCAAATCCCTTGGCAGCAACGCGTAAGTGGTCAGCACCAGATCGTACTCAGCCAGTTCAGCGAAATCCTTTTGCCGCCCCGAGCCGTGCAGCGCCAATACTTTCAACTGGGGGGTGAAACGCTCGGCCTCGTCGAGCCAGTTGGGAATCAGGCTGGTCGGCATCACCGCCAGTGCCGGGCAATCAAGGCGACCGGCGTGTTTTTCCGTGAGCAGATGCGCCAAGGTCTGCAGCGTTTTGCCCAGCCCCATGTCATCGCCCAGAATGCCGCCGACCTCAAGCTCGCGCAGGGTCTGCATCCAGTTCAGGCCTTCGAGCTGATAGGGGCGCAGTTGCGCGTTAAGGCCGGCCGGCGCAACGACCTGGGTGTGAATGGAATTCTGCAAGCGCTTGGCGAAGGTGCGTAGCCGCTCGCCGCCCTGCCAATCCAGCGGCACGCCATCGAGCATACTCAAGCGCGCGGCATCCGGGACACTCAAGCGCAGTACATCGCCCTGATGACCGCCCAAGTACAACTCGCCCAGCGTGGCCATCAGCGGTTTGACCCGACTCAGCGGCAGCGCGACCTTGGCGCCTGAAGGGTCGCCAAAACCGCTGGGTTTCAGTTCGATCAGGAGTTTTTCGTCATCGCTGCGTTGTGCCAGATTGACCGGGTCAAGCAAGCGCGGCTGGGTGCGCAACAAGTGCAGAAGGATTGGTAGCAAGCTGTAGCGCTGGCCATTGACGACGATACCCAACTGCAAATCAAACCACTGATGCCCAGCCTCTTCTTCGACCTCGGCGTACCAATGCTCAACCGGTTGCACATTGAAATGAAAGCCGGGACTCATCTCCACTTCCCAGTTCGAGGCGCGCAATGTGGCAAGCCCTTCGTGCATAAACCCGAGCCAGGCGGAATCATCCGGCAACGTAAACATCTCGCCGGGACGATCCAGCGAGCTCTTGCGCGTGGCTTTCTTGAAGCCGAGCTTTTGCAGGATCTGGCGCAGTTTCTTTTCCACCGCAGGCTGGCGTTGAATGCGCTGGGTTTCGGTACCGTTGAGGATCATCACTTCCGGGTTGCGATCCACCGTCGGTTGGCCGTTGTAGGTAAACATCAGGGCGGCGCGGTGCTCAAGAATGTATTCCCAGCGCGAGCGCTCCCGACCGCTGACGAGGGTGAGTTGCGGCTGCGGAAGTACGTCGTCGATGACTCGTTCGGTCAATTGGTGGGGCGGCGGGATTCTCGTCGCGGCGCTCATGCGGTGGCTGAACTGCATCGCCTGACGCGCCGGAATATCCGGTGCCAGCGTCAAATGGCTGGCCAGTTTTTTTTCCAGTTCATTGAACAGAGGGCCAATCTGCCGCTGTTCACGATCCAGGTAATAAAGCGGCTCCAGCGCCAGCACGGTTTCCTGCGCAGCCTCGGCACTGCTCCACTGCGCACGGAAACCGCCGTCTGCCTGCTCGGCCCAAGCGAACTGGCCGATGCGCTTCGCTCCCGGCACCAACGGTCGCAGATCCTCGAAATCGAGGAACAGCCGCGAGGTGCGCAGGAGCATTTCCAGCAGTTCGGCGCCGCTGCTGCCTTCCAGCGGATAGCCGCTGTAATAGGCGTGATGGGAGTGCATGGCAACCAGCAGCCTGGCGACGCGCAGATCCAGCTCGGACAGGTAGCCGGGCTGACGCATGAGCATTTCCGCTAGCGAATACATCGGTTTGACTTCGCGTAACTCGCCGCTCTTGAGCTGGGAGACCTTGAAAATATCGAGCAGCCACTTGCCGCTCACTGACGTTGGCTTGAGCTTGTAAAACAGGCGCGTGCCTGCGGCTTGTGCGCCTTCTTCGGCGGGCTTGGCCGGCACGGGAATCGTCGAAAGCCAATGTTCCAGCGCCCGCCCCAAAGGGATCTGTGCGTCACTTTCAGACACTTCATGATCACTGCCCTGCAGGTGATAGAGCACCGCAGCGCAGTGTTTGCAGTCGATTGAGACAGGACAGGTACACAGGCAACGCAAGTTGACCGAACCCAACCGATCTTCGGACAGGTAAATGGTTTGTTCATACGCCTGATTTTCCGAACCGACGCAGAACGCCTCGATCTTCCTGTCATCGATCTCGATGATCTCTACCCGATCATCGGCGGCATAAGCCCGGGCCTTGGCCAGCGCGCTGCTAGTGAATACCCGGGGCCAGGCCAATGACTTAAGCCGTTCGATGAGAATGCTCATGGGCAGTCCTTAGCCGGCCAACACCCGCGCCAACGCCGACTTCACCTTGCCCATGCCATCGTGCAAGGCCTGCTCGATCTCGGCCATGGTGATTACTTCGGTGGTTTTGCCCGCCGCCGGGTTCACCACCAGCGCCAGACAGGCGTAATCCAGATCCAGCTCGCGGGCCAGTGCCGCTTCCGGCATGCCGGTCATGCCGACGATGTCGCAGCCATCACGTTCCAGACGCACGATCTCGGCGACCGTTTCCAGACGCGGGCCCTGAGTGCAGGCATACACGCCTTGATCGCTGTACTCGCAACCTTCAGCAGCCACAGCGGCGATCAATTGCTGACGCAACGGCTCGCTGTAGGGAAAGCTGAAGTCGATGTGGGTGACGTGTTCCAGGTCATCGGCGAAAAAGGTGTGCTCGCGCCCGCTGGTGTAGTCGACGATCTGGTGCGGCACGCAGAAATGCCCGGTGCCCATCGCCGGATGAATCCCGCCCACGGCGTTTACAGCGATGATCGCTTCGGCACCAGCCTGCTTCAACGCCCACAGGTTGGCGCGGTAGTTGACCTTGTGCGGCGGGAAGCGATGCGGGTGGCCGTGACGGGCGAGAAACAACACTTCCTTGCCGGCGTACTCGCCGATCTGCACGTCGGCCGATGGCGCGCCGTAGGGCGTGTCCACTGCCAGCGATTGGCGAATGGTCAGGCCTTCGAGTTGGGTCAGGCCGGTGCCACCGATGATTGCGTAAACCGTCATAGCGAAAAATCCTTAATCGATCAGTTGAGCGTCTTTGAGCGCGCCGATGGCGGTGAGCCAGCGCGGATCCTGACGGTAATCGGTGCTGGCGAATGCCTGACCGCGCATACGGGCAATTCGGGCCGATGGCTTGACCTTCATGCGTTGCGCGGCGCTCAAGGCGAGCTCTGCGGCAGCGCGGTCGTTGCAGACCAGGCCCATGTCGCAACCGGCAGTCAGTGCGGCTTCAATGCGACTGGCGGCGTCGCCGACCACGTGAGCACCGGCCATCGACAGGTCGTCGCTGAAAATCACGCCGTCGAACTGCAACTCGCCGCGCAGGATGTCCTGCAACCAGCGGCGAGAGAAGCCGGCGGGCTGCGAATCGACCTGCGGATAGATGACGTGCGCTGGCATGATCGCGGCCAGTTGCTTGCTGAGTCTGGCGAACGGCACGAGGTCGTTGGCGCGGATTTCGTCGAGACTGCGCTCGTCGTTGGGGATCGCGACATGGGAATCCGCTTCTGCCCAGCCGTGGCCAGGGAAGTGTTTGCCGGTGGCCGCCATGCCGGCGCTGTTCATGCCGCGAATGAACGCTCCGGCGAGCAGTGCCGCGCGCTCGGGATCACCTTCGAACGAACGGGTGCCAACGACGGCGCTGCGCTGGTAATCCAGATCGAGCACCGGGGCGAAGCTCAGGTCGAGCCCGACCGCGAGTACTTCGGTGGCCATGATCCAGCCGCATTGCTCGGCGAGGTATTCGGCATTCGGGTTATCGGCGATGGCACGCATGGCCGGCAGACGCACAAAGCCCTGACGCAGACGCTGCACGCGACCGCCCTCTTGATCAACTGCCAACAGCAGATCCGGGCGAATCGCGCGAATCGATGCGCTGAGTTCACGCACCTGACGTGGATGCTCGATGTTACGCGCGAAAATGATCAGGCCGCCCACTTCGGGCTGACGCAACAATTGGCGATCTTCGGCCGTCAGCCAAGTACCGGCGACGTCCACCATCAACGAGCCTTGCAGGCCAGCAGTCATAGAGATTCCTTGAAAACGAAAAACCCGACCCGCAGGAAATCGCTACCGTGAGCCATGCTCGGCAGGTTGGCAATTTCTATGGATTTCGGGTTCAGAACGAGAGTCGGCATGGGCGGCTAGCTTAGCGGATACAAGCTGCCGCGCCCACCCGTGTGCGGTTAAACCTTGGCGGCGACCGGCGTTGATTTGCTGCGCGGACGCAGTTGTGCGGTGGCCATGGCGGCATCGGTGACGCCGGTTTCGGCGCGCATCCCTGCAGCGAGGAACGGCACCATCAGACGCATCACTTGTTCGATGGAAGTGTTGACGCCGAAGTCGGTCTCGGCGATCGCGCGCAAAGCCTTGATGCCGGACATGCTGAACGCGGCAGCACCGAGCATGAAGTGCACGCGCCAGAACAGCTCGATCGGCGGAATGCGTGGTGCGGCTTCGTTGACCAGCAACATGTAGCGACGGAAAACCTTGCCGTACATGTCTTCCAGATAACGACGCAAGTGGCCCTGGCTCTGGCTGAACGCGAGGCCGAGCAAACGCATGAAGATCGACAAGTCGTTGCCGCTGCGTGGCTGAACCACGAGGGCTTGCTCGACGAGGATTTCCAGAAGCTCTTCAAGAGTTGGCTTGTTTTCAGGCTTGGCCTGGCGGCGCTCCAGCTCTTTGTCGAGGCTGATGCAGAACGGCCCGAGGAAGCGCGAAAAAACCGCCTGGATCAGGGCTTTTTTCGAACCGAAGTGATAGTTCACCGCTGCCAGATTGACGCCAGCCTTGCTGGTGATCAAACGCAATGAGGTTTCAGCGAAACCTTTCTCCGCGAACAACTGCTCGGCAGCATCAAGAATGCGTTCAACGGTTTCCGACTGGGCCATGGCTACTCCGCCTGACAAACACTTGTTTGAAACATACGTTTCAGCCTGTGCCTTGTCAAGCCTGCCGGTTCGTTTTGGGAATGGTCGGTCAGCTATTTAACCACACAAGACCGATGCATTAATAAGCAAGGCTGCCGACCGTCTGGCGGCCGGCAAAAAAACGGGCATTGCCAAGGACGCTTCACTGTATATAATCCCAGTCACTGTATAAAAAGACAGAGCGATCAATATGCTAAAGCTGACGCCACGCCAAGCCGAGATTCTGGCCTTCATCAAACGTTGCCTCGAAGACAACGGCTACCCGCCAACCCGCGCGGAAATCGCTCAGGAACTGGGCTTCAAGTCGCCGAACGCGGCAGAAGAACATCTCAAGGCACTGGCCCGCAAAGGCGCCATCGAGATGACCCCAGGGGCTTCGCGCGGTATTCGCATTCCCGGCTTCGAAGCCAAGGCCGACGACTCTACCCTGCCGATCATTGGCCGGGTCGCTGCCGGCGCGCCGATCCTCGCCCAGCAGCACATCGAAGAGTCCTGCAATATCAATCCGGCCTTCTTTCATCCACGTGCCGACTATCTGTTGCGCGTACACGGGATGAGCATGAAGGACATCGGCATTTTCGACGGTGACCTCCTCGCCGTGCACACCACCCGCGAAGCCCGTAATGGCCAGGTCGTCGTCGCTCGCATCGGCGATGAAGTGACCGTCAAACGCTTCAAGCGTGAAGGCAGCAAGGTCTGGCTGATTGCCGAAAACCCTGAGTTCGCCCCTATCGAAGTCGACCTGAAAGATCAGGAACTGGTGATCGAAGGCTTGAGTGTCGGCGTCATTCGCCGCTAAAGGAGGCTTTATGCAGTTCCCACACACCCCTCAGCAAACACAACTGCCTTTATTCGAAGCGTTTCTGGCACAACCGATGGCGCCGATCCTCAAAGAGGTCGTCGAGCGCCCGTGGATTGCTGAACCTGAAGTATTCAGCGAGCTGTCACTGCGCGGTGCTACCGGGAACTGCCTGAACCTGCTTGCCCCGATCCTTCGCGAACTCAGTGAAGATCAGGACGCACGCTGGCTGACGCTGATAGCGCCTCCTGCGAGCCTGACCCAAACATGGCTGCGGGATGCCGGTTTGAATCGCGAGCGTATTCTGCTGCTGCAACCAAGAGGCGCTCAAAGCGCTCAGCAACTGGCATGCGAAGCCCTGAAGCTGGGTCGCAGTCATACCGTAGTCACTTGGCTCAACCCGCTGAACGCAAATTCACGGCAACAACTGATCAACGCCGCACGCACGGGCGATGCTCAGAGCCTGAATATTCGTTTGGGTTGATTGGTGCTTACACGCGCTGTGTGAAGCGCAGGGCTTCTCCAGGGACAGAGAAGCCGATCTGAAGCGGTAACGTCAAAAAGTAAAAAGACGGGGATCAATGAAGAACCCGCGGCCCTTCTTCCTTATCAAACTCGCCTTCGACCATGCGACCGGCCATTTGCACGCCGACGCTTAACATCGCCTTGGCGATCTCCACATGCTGACCTTGCAGGAACGCCTTGGCATCCTCGGAGAAATCCAGCGTCACCAGAGAACCCTCGTCCTCGGCCCTGCGCAGCTCGATTCGGCCGTCGGGTAACTCGACAATTTCTAGAAAGGACGTTGGCATATAGGTCTGTTCTCCACGAAAGGCAGGGATTATATAGACATCATTCAGGCTTCGCTCGGGATCTTGACCAGCAGCATGTTTCAGATTGCCACCGTGTCAATCGCCCTCAGCACTCGTTCAAGCCTTCGCGGAAACGTATCGCCAGACCTTTCAAGTTCTGCCGCCAGCTCTCCAGCTCCTCTCGACTCAACTCTTCTGGCGCTTCTTCTTCGTCCAGATTAATCGCCTGAATCAACGGTTGCGTCACATCACCCTTCGGCTTGTGCGGCACTCGTGGCGGTTGAAACAGCGCCGAATGCGCTGCCAGCAGTTTCGCCAACCAGGTTTCAGAATTGCCCGCCAACTCAACCATTTCGGCCAGTTCGGGAATTGCGATCGACTCCAGCACTTCACGCGTCAGCAGCATCTCGGCCCGCGGCGCATTGGCCTGCGGCAGACGATAGAAACCCGCGATCTCATGACAAAGCCCCAGCAAGGCCCCGTACAGGTGAAACAGCGCCGATTCACGCCCAGCCTGAATCAACGCCAGAGAATTCATCGCACGCCCTTCTTCAGCACGAGCCAAGGCTTCGAGCGACAGGCCGGCGAAATAGATCTTCTGATTGGTACGGGTATAGAGTTCGTGAGCCATGACGGCGCTCTCCACAACGAAATAATTGCTTCACACAGGCCGGACAGTGTCGTGGATCAGCCAATCCCACCGCAAGCACAAAACAAAAAGGCCGCCTGAAAACCCAAGGGTTCTCATGCGGCCTTTCAGTATCAGGCTAAGGCTTACTCAGCTTTTGGCTTCGTACGCTTGTCTTCAACCGTCCACTTGCCGCCGTCGAAGTACGCCTTCCAACCGGTAGGCTTGCCATCGACTTCGGTCTGCACGTATTGCTCCTTGGTCTTGCGGCTGTAGCGGATGACCGCTGGCAGACCATCAGGATCCTTCTTCGGCGCGTCGCAGAGGAAGTGGTACTTCGGATCGATTTCGTCCTTGTGCGGCACAATCTCGATCACCAGCGGAGCACGGGTCTCACGGTTTTTCGGGAACTGGCTGGCGGCCAGGAACAGACCAGAGGCACCGTCACGCAGGATGTAAGTGTCGTTGACCTTTTCGCATTTCAACTCAGGCATCTTCACCGGATCCATCTTCGGCGGCGCTGCATCACCGCTTTTCAACAGCTTGCGGGTGTTCTTGCACTCAGGGTTGGTGCAACCGAAGAACTTGCCAAAACGGCCGGTCTTGAGCTGCATCTCGCTGCCGCACTTGTCGCATTCCAGGCTCGGACCTTCGTAGCCCTTGATGCGATAGCTGCCCTCTTCGATTTCGTAGCCCGCGCAATCCGGGTTGTTACCGCAGATGTGCAGCTTGCGCTTCTCATCGAGCAGATAAGCGTCCATCGCCGTGCTGCAGATCGGGCAGCGATGCTTGCCGCGCAGAACCAGCGATTCCGACTCACCTTCGTCGTCCGCAGCGATTTCGTCGCCCGGCACCAGGTTGACGGTGGCCTTGCAGCGCTCTTTCGGCGGCAGGCTGTAGCCCGAGCAACCGAGGAATACGCCAGTCGACGCAGTACGAATCTGCATCGGACGACCGCAGGTCGTGCACGGAATGTCGGTCATGACCGGCTGGTTGGCGCGCATGCCGCTTTCCGGGTTTTCGGCTACTTCGAGTTTCTTTTTGAAATCGCCGTAGAACTCGTCCAGCACGCTTTTCCAGTCGCGTTCGCCCTGCGCCACGTCATCGAGGTTCTCTTCCATGCCGGCGGTGAAGCCGTAGTCCATGAGGTTCGAGAAACTTTCCGACAGACGCTCGGTGACGATGTCGCCCATCTTTTCCGAGTAGAAACGACGGTTGTGCAAGGTCACGTAACCGCGATCCTGAATGGTCGAAATGATCGCAGCGTAAGTCGAAGGACGACCGATGCCACGTTTTTCCATTTCTTTAACCAGGCTGGCTTCCGAGTAGCGCGCCGGTGGCTTGGTGAAGTGCTGCGATGGATCAAGCTTGATCAGCTTCATCACATCGCCCTGCGCCATATCAGGCAGAACGTCGTCGTCGCCAGGTTTGGCAATCTGCGGCATGACGCGGGTGTAACCGTCGAATTTGAGGATACGGCCCTTGGCGCGCAGCTCGAAATCGCCAGCGCCGACGCTGACGGTGGTCGACAGATATTGCGCCGGCAGCATCTGGCAAGCGAGGAACTGGCGCCAGATCAGCTCGTAGAGGCGCTCAGCGTCACGCTCCATGCCTGCGAGCTTGCTCGGCGTGGTGTTGGCGTCGGAAGGACGGATCGCTTCGTGAGCCTCTTGCGCGCCTTCTTTGCTGCTGTAGACGTTTGGCGTTTCCGGCAGGTACTTCTTGCCGAACTCGTCTTCGATGTAAGTGCGCGCCATTGCCACGGCATCGGCCGAGAGGTTGGTCGAGTCGGTACGCATATAAGTGATGTAGCCGGCTTCGTACAGACGCTGAGCCATCATCATGGTTTTCTTCACGCCGAAGCCCAGGCGGTTACTCGCAGCCTGTTGCAGGGTCGACGTGATGAATGGCGCCGAAGGCTTGCTGCTGGTCGGTTTGTCTTCGCGTTTGACGATGCTGTAGCTGGAAGACTTGAGCTTCTCCAGCGCGGCCATGGCCTGAGCTTCGTTGAGCGGCTTGAAGGCTTCGCCTTTCTCGCGAGCTACTTCGAAACGCACGGTCGAGCCTTTGGTGGTGCCGAGATCGGCATGCACTTCCCAGTACTCTTCCGGGTTGAACGCACGAATTTCGCGTTCACGCTCGACCACCAGCTTCACAGCAACCGATTGCACACGGCCAGCGGACAGGCCACGGGCAATCTTTGCCCACAGCAGCGGCGAAACCATGTAGCCCACAACGCGGTCGAGGAAACGACGCGCCTGTTGAGCGTTGACTCGATCGATGTCCAGCTCGCCCGGTTCCGAGAAGGCTTCCTGAATCGCCTTCTTGGTGATTTCGTTGAACACCACGCGCTTGTAGCGGCTGTCGTCACCACCGATGGCTTCGCGCAGGTGCCAGGCAATGGCTTCCCCCTCGCGATCCAAGTCGGTTGCGAGATAGATGGTGTCAGCATCTTTGGCGAGCCGGCGCAGCTCTTCGATCACCTTCTCTTTACCCGGGAGGATCTCGTACTTGGCTTTCCAGCCATGATCGGGATCGACACCCATACGCGAGACCAGCTGCTTGCGCGCTTTCTCTTTCGGCGAGAGCACCGGACCTTCGCCCGCAGCAGCCTTGCCGCGCTTGGCGGCTGGCTCTTTGCTGGCGCTAGCCGAACCGCTGGTGGGCAGGTCTCGGATATGGCCGATACTCGACTTCACCACGTATTGGTTACCCAGATACTTGTTGATGGTCTTGGCCTTAGCCGGGGATTCCACAATGACCAGCGATTTGCCCATGGATCAGAAAATTCCTGAATTCTAGAAGTGAAAGGCGGTTGGCGCCTGACGCGGCACCGCTATATATAGTTGATACAAGGTGAGGTCAAGCACAGGGTTCTGCGCGCACTCGCCTTATGCCTTGGAAAAAAGGCTCGGTTCGGCTTGCACCAAAGCAAAGCGTGGCACCTGCTCGCCGTCAACCTCGACTGACTCGAGAAACATGCTCAGAGGGCGTACCCAAAAGCCGTAATCGCCATACAGGGCTTGGTAAAAGACCACTTCTTCTTCGGTCTCGGAATGCCGCGCAACACTGAATACGCGGTACTGCGGACCTTTGTAATGTTGGTAGAGCCCAGGTTGTATCGGCATGGTTTGGCCCTCACTCAAATTTTTTCAAAATAAAAACAAAATAAATCCACAAAAACAAAAACCGGGGCACTTGGCCCCGGCTTCCATCAACGAGACGCTTAGACGCGTTCGAAGACGGTGGAGATGCCTTGGCCGAGACCAATGCACATAGTAGCCACCCCGAAGGTGCCGCTATTCTGCTTCATCACGTTCAGCAAGGTGCCGGAAATACGGGCACCGGAGCAACCGAACGGGTGACCCAGGGCGATCGCGCCGCCGTGCAGGTTAACCTTCTCGTTCATCTTGTCGAGCACTTTCAGATCTTTCAGCACTGGCAGGGCCTGTGCGGCGAAAGCTTCGTTGAGTTCGAAGAAGTCGATATCGTTGATGCCAAGGCCCGCACGCTTCAGGGCTTTTTGTGTTGCCGGAACTGGACCATAGCCCATGATTGCCGGATCCACACCCGCCACTGCCATCGAACGGATCACCGCCATTGGCTGGATACCCAGGTCCTGTGCACGTTGCGCCGACATCACGATCATGCACGAAGCACCATCGGTGATCTGCGACGAAGTACCGGCAGTCACGGTGCCGCCCTTTGGATTGAAGGCAGGCTTGAGAGCCGCCAGACTTTCCAGGGTGGTTTCCGGACGAATGGTTTCGTCGTAGTCGAACAGTTTCAGGAAACCGTTCTCGTCATAGCCCTGCATCGGGATGATTTCGTCTTTGAACTTGCCTTCCACGGTGGCCTTGTGGGCCAACTGGTGGGAACGCACGCCAAAAGCGTCCTGCTGTTCGCGAGTGATGCCGTGCATTTTGCCGAGCATTTCCGCGGTCAGGCCCATCATGCCCGAGGCTTTCGCCGCGTACAGCGACATGTGCGGGTTCGGATCGACACCGTGCATCATGCTCACGTGGCCCATATGCTCGACGCCGCCAACCACGAACACGTCACCGTTGCCGGTCATGATCGCTTGCGCAGCAGTGTGCAGTGCACTCATCGACGAGCCACACAGACGGCTGACGGTCTGGCCAGCCGAGGTGTGCGGGATCTGGGTCATCAGCGACGCCATGCGCGCGATGTTCCAGCCCTGCTCCAGGGTCTGGTTGACGCAGCCCCAGATCACGTCCTCGACTTCAGCAGGATCGACCTTGGCGTTGCGTTCCAGCAGTTTGCTGATCAGGTGCGCCGACATGTCTTCGGCGCGGGTGTTGCGGTGCATGCCGCCCTTGGAGCGGCCCATCGGAGTACGACCGAAGTCGACAATCACGACGTCTCTTGGATTCAAGCTCATAAAATTTCACTCTCGCTCAAAAGTTGGGACGCTTAACCGAAGAACCGTTGGCCGGTTTTGGCCATTTCACGCAGTTTCGCGGTCGGGTGGTACAGCGCGCCCAAATCAGCGTACTGGTCAGCCAGGGCAACGAACTCGGCAACACCGATCGAATCGATGTAGCGCAGCGCACCGCCACGGAATGGAGGGAAACCGATACCGTAGACCAGACCCATGTCGGCTTCGGCGGCAGTTTCAACGATGCCGTCTTCCAGGCAACGCACGGTTTCCAGGCACAGCGGGATCATCATCCAGTTGATGATGTCTTCGTCAGTGACTTCGCGCTGCTCGTAAACGATCGGCTTGAGCACTTCGAGTACCGATGGATCGGCGACTTTCTTCTGCTTGCCTTTCTTGTCGGCCTCGTAGGCGTAGAAGCCCTTGCCGTTCTTCTGGCCCAGGCGCTTGGCTTCGTACAGCACGTCGATGGCCGAGCGACGGTCATCCTTCATGCGATCCGGGAAACCTTCAGCCATCACGTCACGACCGTGGTGACCGGTGTCGATGCCGACCACGTCCATCAGGTATGCCGGGCCCATCGGCCAGCCGAATTTTTCCATGACCTTGTCGATACGGACGAAGTCCACACCGGCGCTGACCAGCTTGGCGAAACCGCCGAAGTACGGGAACAGCACGCGGTTGACCAGGAAGCCCGGGCAGTCGTTGACGACGATCGGGTTCTTGCCCATTTTCTTGGCGTAGGCAACGGTGGTGGCAACCGCCAGCTCACTCGACTTCTCGCCACGGATCACTTCCACCAGCGGCATCATGTGCACCGGGTTGAAGAAGTGCATGCCGACGAAGTTTTCCGGACGCTTGAGGGCCTTGGCCAGCAGGCTGATGGAAATGGTCGAGGTGTTGGACGCGAGGATGGTGTCCTCTTTGACCTGACCTTCAACTTCAGCCAATACGGCTTGCTTGACCTTCGGGTTCTCGACAACAGCTTCGACCACCAGATCGACGTGACCGAAGTCGCCGTAGGACAGGGTCGGACGAATGGCGTTGAGCACTTCAGCCATTTTCGCAGCGGTCATGCGACCTTTATCGACGCGGCCAACCAGCAGCTTGGCGGCTTCGGCCAGACCTTGCTCAATGCCGTGCTCGTTGATGTCCTTCATCAGGATCGGCGTACCTTTGGAGGCCGACTGATAAGCGATACCGCCACCCATGATACCGGCGCCGAGTACAGCAGCCTGCTTCACGTCTTTGGCGATTTCGTCGTAGGCCTTGGCCTTTTTCTTCAGTTCCTGATCGTTCAGGAACAGACCGATCAAGCTCTGCGCGGCAGAGGTCTTGGCCAGTTTGACGAAACCTGCAGCTTCGACTTCCAGCGCCTTGTCACGACCGAAGTTCGCGGCTTTCTGGATGGTCTTGATCGCTTCAACCGGCGCCGGGTAGTTCGGGCCAGCTTGACCGGCGACGAAACCTTTGGCGGTTTCGAAAGCCATCATTTGTTCAATGGCGTTCAGCTTGAGTTTTTCAAGTTTCGGCTGACGCTTGGCCTTGAAGTCGAACTCGCCGGAGATGGCGCGTTTGATCAGTTCAAGGGCAGCTTCCTGCAGCTTCTCCGGAGCAACCACGGCATCGACAGCGCTGACTTTCAGCGCGTCTTCAGGGCGGTTTTCCTTACCCGAGGCAATCCATTCGATGGCGTTGTCGACACCGATCAGACGCGGCAGACGCACGGTGCCGCCGAAGCCTGGGTAGATGCCCAGTTTGACTTCCGGCAGACCGATCTTGGCCTTGGTCGACATGACGCGATAGTCAGCTGCCAGGCACATTTCCAGACCGCCGCCCAGTGCGATGCCATTGATGGCCACTACGGTTGGGACGTTGAGGTCTTCGAAATCGCTGAAGATCTTGTTGGCTTCGAGATTGCCAGCAACCAGCTCGGCATCCGGCAGCTTGAAGTTGTCGACAAATTCGGTGATGTCGGCGCCGACGATGAACACGTCCTTGCCACTGCTGACGATCACGCCCTTGATCGAAGCATCTGCCTTGATGGTGTCTACGGCCTGACGCAGTTCGTTCAGGGTTAGACGGTTGAACTTGTTGACGGACTCACCCTTGAGGTCGAATTTCAATTCGACGATGCCACTTTCAAGAGCTTTAACCGTGATGGCTTTACCTTCGTAAATCATCAACTGATCTCCACGATATGGAAGCTGAACAGTACACGTCGGACGCAGGCGAATGGCTCGGCAGGACGCTTTTTCGTCGATGCTAACGCCAATCCACCCGGCACACCCGCCAACGCGATAGTCGGGATTCTGTAGGAGCAGTCTGTAAGACAAACGCTCAATTCATACGCCCGTTTGATTTGGGTACGTCACCTTCACGGAATTTCCGACAATTGTCAATCGCCCAAAATACGGGTTGAAATGCGACTTTGCGGTCATTTCTGTAAGACGAAGACCCGCAACACGCGTCTGCATGTGAAGCCATTCATAGAATCAATAGTTAGAAAAGTCGCCCTAATTCGCGGCAGCCCTTGTTTAAAGGGCTACGCTGGGTGGACGACAGAGAAATGCGCTGACTGACTCAGCATCAAAAAGATTTCCGGCCTGCCTGGCCACCCCAGCCCGATGAATCATGTCGGGCTTTTTATTGCGCGTCTGCCGGACGTTCCCCACCGTTGCAGTGGGAAAAGTCCGCGCGTCATGCCAGCGCTTTCAGAGTGGCATCGATATCCAGCAAAACCGTGGCGTCGCCCTTCTCGCCCCAATACAAGGCGATCATCTGCTTGTCTGCCTCGACCTTGAAAACGTTGCCCGGCAACTTTTCGAAATGATTGAGCAGCGTCTGGTCTTCGCAGACCTCCTGCCACTGGTTAACCCAGATACCCGGCGACTTTTGCCAGTAGATCCAGCAGGCAGGCGACTTGCCACGGCGCGGCCGATGATATTGCGCGCACGGGTTTGGTGGCTCTTGCGCCAGCCAGTGTGGCCATTCCTGAGGTGCCAACTGCATGGCCAGACCGATGCGTCGTGCCTCCATACGCAGGGCGATGCGACCGCTTTGCGCGCGCGATGGGCGCAACCACGCCAGCGGACTTAAAACCACCAGCAGGATTGACACCACCAACCAGACCGTCATATCTCTATTCCCAATTCTCGGTGAGCGCATTGTGTCACTTTGGAACCAATGCGCTTGAAACCAGCCATACTTAACAATATTGAAACCTCACGAGGAGCACCTCATGCCCTACCACCACATCCTGGTCGCCGTAGATCTGACCGAAGAGTGCGACCCTGTGATTCACCGCGCCCGCGAGCTGTCGGTAAGCAATGGCGCCAAGCTTTCGCTGGTGCATATCGTCGAGCCGATGGCCATGGCATTCGGCGGCGATGTGCCGATGGATCTGTC
The DNA here is from genome assembly GCF_059429415.1 of Pseudomonas sp. CH61. Classification (NCBI taxonomy): domain Bacteria; kingdom Pseudomonadati; phylum Pseudomonadota; class Gammaproteobacteria; order Pseudomonadales; family Pseudomonadaceae; genus Pseudomonas; species Pseudomonas sp. CH61. The sequence goes on from NZ_CM182098.1 coordinate 3,692,036, forward strand.
ACAACTGCAACAACAGCAGTTCGATCAGGCCAAGGAACGCCTGGAGCGTCTGAAAGCCAAATACTCAGAGCTTGAGGGCGCCAACTGCCACCTGACCTATGGCCAGCCACGCCAGGAAATCCATCATTTCGCCAAAGAACAAACGTGCGATCTGATCGTGGTCGGCAGTCATGGCCGACATGGTCTGGCGCTATTGCTCGGCTCGACCGCGAATGACGTACTGCACGGCGCGCCATGCGACGTATTAGCGGTACACCTGGTCAAACGTTGAAACACTGATCATTGTGGGAGCGAGCCTGCTCGCGAAGGCGTCGGCACATTCAGCATTAATGCCGCCTGACACACCGCATTCGCGAGCAGGCTCGCTCCCACATTGGGTCTCCACCCGCATATGAAAAGCCCGGCGTTCATCACTGAACGCCGGGCTTTTTCACATCCGGATCAATCAGGCATCCAGCTCGGCCCAACGCTCCATCAACGCGTCCAGCTCAGCCTGCAACTGCTCCAGCGAAGCAATCACCTTGGCTGTTTCAGCCGGTGGACGCTGATAGAAACCGCCTTCAGCCATCTCGGCCTCCACTGCGGCGATCTGCTGTTCCTTGGCGTCGATATCGCCCGGCAACGCTTCCAGCTCACGCTGCAGTTTGTAGCTCAGCTTTTTCTTCGCCGCCGGAGCAGCTGCCGCAGGCGCTGCGACCACTGCCGGCTCTGCAGTAACCACCGCCGAATTCAGATCAGCCTTGCCCGACTTGCTTTCAGTCACGCCCAACAGACGCGGCGAGCCACCCTGACGGATCCAGTCCTGATAGCCGCCGACGTATTCACGCACCATGCCTTCACCTTCGAAGACCAGCGTGCTGGTGACCACGTTGTCGAGGAATGCCCGGTCGTGGCTGACCATCAGCACCGTGCCGTTGAAGGTCAGCAGCACTTCTTCGAGCAGCTCGAGGGTTTCCACGTCGAGGTCGTTGGTCGGTTCGTCGAGTACCAGCAGGTTCGCCGGTTTGCTGAACAGTTTGGCCAGCAACAGACGCGCACGCTCGCCACCCGACAGCGCCTTGACCGGCGTGCGGGCACGCTGCGGGCTGAACAGGAAATCGCCGAGGTAGCTCAGCACGTGACGGCTCTGGCCGTCGATATCGATGAAGTCGCGACCTTCGGCGACGTTATCGATCACGGTTTTTTCCAGATCCAGCTGATGACGCAGTTGGTCGAAGTACGCCACGTCGATCCGCGTGCCCTCTTCCACTTTGCCGCTGGTCGGTTGCAGACCGCTGAGCATCAGTTTGAGCAACGTGGTCTTGCCGGTACCGTTGGCGCCGAGCAGACCGATACGGTCGCCGCGCGTCAGCACCATCGAGAAGTCCTTGATCAGGAACGGGCCGCCCGGGTGCGCGAAACTCACGTTCTCGAGGACCATCACCTGCTTGCCGGACTTGTCGGCAGTGTCCAACTGAATGTTGGCCTTGCCAGTGCGCTCGCGGCGCTCGCTGCGCTCAACGCGCAGGGCTTTCAGGGCGCGGACGCGGCCTTCGTTACGGGTGCGGCGCGCCTTGATGCCCTGGCGGATCCAGACTTCTTCCTGGGCCAGTTTCTTGTCGAACAGCGCGTTGGCGGTCTCTTCAGCGGCCAGTGCAGCTTCTTTGTGCACGAGGAAACTGGCGTAGTCGCCGTTCCAGTCGATCAGGCCGCCGCGATCCAGTTCGAGAATGCGCGTGGCGAGGTTTTGCAGGAAAGAACGGTCGTGCGTGATGAACAGCACGGCGCCCTGGAAATCTTTCAGTGCCTCTTCGAGCCAGGCAATCGCACCGATGTCCAGGTGGTTGGTCGGTTCGTCGAGCAGCAGCAGATCCGGCTCGGACACCAGCGCCTGCGCCAGCAGCACGCGACGACGCCAGCCGCCGGACAACTGGGCGAGGGTCTTGTCGGCCGGCAGTTGCAGACGGCTCAAGGTGCTTTCGACCAGCGTCTGCAAACGCCAGCCATCACGGGCTTCGAGGTCTTGCTGAACATGCATCAGCTTGTTGAGGTCATCTTCAGTAACGCAGTTCTGCGCAAGGTGATGGTACTCGGCGAGCAACGCACCCACGCCATCAAGGCCTTCAGCGACCACGTCGAACACCGTCCGATCGTCGGCCACCGGCAGTTCTTGCGGCAATTCGCCGATTTTCAGACCGGGGGCACGCCACACCGAGCCTTCATCGGGCTTCTGGTCGCCCTTGACCAGTTTCATCATGCTGGACTTGCCAGTGCCGTTGCGGCCGATGATGCACACCCGCTCACCACGGGCGATCTGCCAGGACACCTTGTCCAACAACGGCATAGCGCCGAACGCAAGGGACACATCGCTGAATTTGAGCAGGGTCATGAGCTTCTCCAAAAACCGGGCGCGCATTCTACCTGAGTTAGGGCTTCAGCAGGCCGGCAATTTGTCTGTCGAAGCACTCTGCACAACATTTGTTGCGAACTTGTGCTGCGAGGCCCGCAAAGCTTTCGCCGCTTGCTGGCAAAAGGCTAAGCTACAGACAATTCAGTGCTGATTCGTGTCGGCACTTGTCATGATTTCTCTGCCCGGATGTCTCATGCGCAGTCGCCTTTTCAGTGTCTTGTCCTGTTTGCTACTTACCGCCGCTGCCGCTCAATCCGCCCAGGCGGTGGACCTGTCCACCCAACGCCAGTATTACGATGAAGCCAAGCGCGCCTTGGCCAAGGGTGATACCGGCCCGTACTTCCGCTACAGCCAGGCGCTGGCCGATTACCCGCTGGAACCGTATCTGGCCTACGACGAACTGACCGCGCGTCTGAAGACCGCGAGCAATGCGGAAATCGAAAAATTCCTCGCCGAACACGGTGACCTGCCCCAGGCCAACTGGATGAAACTGCGCTGGTTGCGCTGGCTCGCCGACCGAGGCGACTGGGCGACCTTCGTCAAGTACTACGACCCGAAACTCAACTTCACTGAACTGGACTGCCTCAACGCGCAGTACCAGATCAGCAGCAACCACAAGGCCGAGGGTTACGCCAACGCCGACAAGCTCTGGCTGACCGGCAAATCGCAACCCGCTGCGTGCGACGCGCTGTTCGGCATCTGGGCTGCCGACGGCCAGCTCACCGAGCAGAAACGCTGGGAGCGCACCAAACTCGCCGCTCAGACGCGCAACTATCCACTGGCCAACAGTCTGGTCAACGGCTTGACTACCCTCGCCCCGCGCGGTCGTTTGCTGGTCGATGTCGCGCAGAAACCGGAGCTGCTCAATCAGCCTTCACGTTTCACCCCGGCCGATGAGCCGATGTCCGACGTGGTCAGCCTCGGCCTGCGCCGTTTGGCGCGCCAGGATCCGGACAAGGCAATGGCCTTGCTCGACGGTTACGCCAGCAGCATGCATTTCTCTCGCGATGAAAAAGTCGCGATCGCCCGGGAAATCGGCCTGACTCTCGCTCGTCGTTTCGACAGCCGCGCGCTGGATGTGATGACCAAGTACGACCCGGAACTGCGTGACAACACTGTCTCGGAATGGCGTCTGCGCCTGTTGCTGCGTCTGGCCCGTTGGGACGACGCGTATCAGTTGACTCGCCGTCTGCCGCAGGATCTGGCTACCACCAACCGCTGGCGCTACTGGCAGGCACGCAGTCTGGAACTGGCCCAGCCGCAGAACCCGGAAGCACAGACGCTGTACAAAGGCCTCGCGCGGGAACGTGATTTCTACGGGTTCCTCGCCGCCGACCGCTCGCAATCGCCGTACTCGCTGAACAACAAGCCGCTAGTCCTCAGTCAGGCGCTGATCAACAAGGTGCGCAACACCCCGGGCGTGCGCCGCGCGCTGGAGTTCCATGCTCGCGGGCAGATCGTCGACGGTCGTCGCGAGTGGTATCACGTCAGCCGCCATTTCAATCGCGATGAAATGGTTGCCCAGGCGAAACTGGCTTACGACCTGAAATGGTACTTCCCGGCGATCCGCACCATCAGCCAGGCGCAGTACTGGGACGATCTGGATATCCGCTTCCCGATGGCCCACCGCGAAACTCTCGTGCGTGAAGCCAAGGTGCGTGGTCTGCATTCGAGCTGGGTGTTCGCCATCACCCGCCAGGAAAGCGCCTTCATGGACGACGCCCGCTCCGGCGTCGGCGCCAGCGGCCTGATGCAGTTGATGCCCGGCACCGCCAAGGAAACCGCGCGCAAGTTCAGCATCCCGCTGGCCTCGCCGCAGCAAGTGCTCGATCCAGACAAGAACATTCAACTTGGCGCCGCTTACCTGAGTCAGGTGCACAGCCAGTTCAACGGCAACCGCGTCCTCGCCTCCGCCGCCTACAACGCCGGCCCCGGCCGTGTGCGCCAATGGCTGCGCGGTGCCGATCATCTGAGCTTCGACGTCTGGGTGGAAAGCATCCCGTTCGATGAAACCCGTCAGTACGTGCAGAACGTGTTGTCTTATTCGGTGATCTACGGCCAGAAGCTCAACTCGCCGCAGCCGCTGGTGGATTGGCATGAGCGGTATTTTGATGATCAGTAATCCAGCGCTTAAGGCCGGATAACGAAAAATGCCCATATCGCGAGATACGGGCATTTTTTATTGAGCTGTCGGCTGCCAAATTAACACTTCAACTTTTTAACCATCATTTTGCCAAGTTGAGTAAGCCGATATTTCTGGGTTGGATTCTTGGGTGATTGAGGATCGGTCATTTCGATCATTCCAGCGGTTAAGGCCGGCTTGAGATAGTTGGATCTGAACGTAGCCTTGTGGACCAGGCTCATCTCTGCCATCAGATCACTGATCCTCAGAGAACGGGGCCCCAGCGTTAACAATAATCTCGCTACTAGGTCGGTTACTGAGTCGGTTACTAGGTCGCTTGCTGACTCATTAGCGCCATAATGCCCGATACGAGCAGTGTCCATCAGACTTGATCAACCGTCACTTTTCCATCATTGAACTGCAACGCCGCCAACCGCGCATACAGCGGATTGCTGGCAATCAGTTCCTGATGAGTACCAATGGCCACAAGTTTGCCCTGATCCATCACTGCAATCCGGTCAGCGTTTTTCACTGTGGCCAGTCGATGCGCGATCACCAGCGTGGTGCGGTTCTGCATCAGGCTCGGCAGGGCTTCCTGAATCAGGTGTTCGCTCTGCGCATCGAGGGCACTGGTGGCTTCGTCCAGCAGCAGGATCGGTGCGTCGACCAGCAATGCCCGGGCGATCGCCAGACGCTGACGCTGACCACCGGACAGGCCGAGGCCACCATCGCCGAGATGGGTCTGATAACCGTTGGGCATTTTCTCGATGAAGTCGTGGGCGTGAGCAATTTTTGCCGCGTCCTTGACTTGCTCCAGCGTCGCCCCCGGATTGCCGTAACGAATATTTTCTTCAACGCTGCCGAAAAACAGCGCCGGCGACTGCGAGACCAAGGCGAAGTGACGGCGCAGGTCCAGCGGATCAAGGCTGGTCAGCGGCACGCCATCAATCAGGATCCGCCCTTCCACGGGGTCATAAAAGCGCAATAGCAAATCGTACACCGTGGACTTGCCGGCGCCGGATGGACCCACCAGCGCCAGCGTCTCACCGGCCCGGATGGTCAGGTTCAAGCCGTTGACGGCATAGCTTTCAGGACGCGACGGATAGGAAAAACGTACTTCCTGCAATTGCAATTCACCCCGCACGCGCTGCGGCAGGGTCACCAGCCCGGTGGTGGGCGGTTGAATGATATTTTCCGAACCCAACAGCTCAGCGATTCGTTCGGCGGCACCCGCCGCGCGTTGCAGCTCACCGATCACCTCACTCAACGTGCCAATGGCACTGCCGACAATCAGACTGTAAAAGACAAACGCCGCCAGTTCACCTCCAGTGATGCGCCCGGCGATCACGTCCATGCCACCGACCCACAACATCACCGCCACCGCGCCGAGCACCAGCACGATCACCATGGTGATCATCCATGAACGCTGAAAGATGCGTTTGCGCGCCGTATCGAACGCGTCCTCGACGGTTGTCGCAAAACGGCGCTCATCCTGCACCTGATGGTTGTAGGCCTGCACGGTTTTGATCTGGCCGAGAGTCTCGGAAACATAGCTGCCGATATCGGCGACCCGGTCCTGGCTCAACCGCGACAGATTGCGTACGCGTCTGCCGAAAATCAGAATCGGTGCCACCACGAACGGCAAGGCAATTACCACGATGCTGGTGAGTTTCGCATTGGTCACGAACAACAGAATGACACCACCAATGACCATCAGCAGATTGCGCAGGAACATCGACAGCGACGAGCCGATCACCGATTGCAGGAGTGTCGTGTCGGCCGTCAGCCGCGACTGAATCTCCGAACTGCGGTTGTTCTCGTAAAAGCCCGGATGCAGATAGACCAGATGGTTGAACACTTCACGACGAATATCGGCCACGCAGCGCTCGCCGATCCACGATACCCAGTAGAACCGCGCGAACGTGCCGACCGCCAGGCCCAGCACCATCAACATGAAGATGCCAATGCTCTGATTGAGCTGATGCGGCGACTGAGTCATGAAGCCGCGGTCGACCAACAGTTTGATGCCCTGCCCCATCGACAACGTAACGGCGGCGGTGACGATCAATGCCAGCAGCGCAGCGATGACTTGCCAGCGGTAAGGGGCCAGAAATCGAGTGGTCAGACGCAGGGCCCGACGGTGTCGTGAAGAAAGCTTCGGGGTCATTCAGGTACACATCCGTGTTGGTGAAAGGGCTAGCCTAAACCTTCTTGGAGCGGAACTCTGTAAATCACAATGAGTCAGGTTAAATATGCCCCCAAAGACTAGGCCATAGTTACTATTGGTCTAAAGTCCCGGTTGAGACGAGCGGTCGTTTCTGTTTGAGTGGAGATGCCTCCACTGACAGACCGCAGGGAGTTGTCACAGCCCGGTCACGTGGCGGTTTTACCCTAGGCGCACAACCTGATGAGGAGACAGGCCATGTCCTTGCAACACAGCAGCGATGACAAAGTAATTGAAGTGATCCGCACCAGGCCCGACCAATCTCTGGGTTGCTCGATACTGGATAAGGATGGGCATGAAGTACCGATCACTGAAGAAATGATCCAGCAAGCGTGCAGCGAACTGGAGAAGCGATTGGTCAAGCCTGCCGAACAAGAGTGATATAGCCACCGTCTTCATGACCCGGTCCTTTTGACCGGGTTTTTTCTGTCTGCAGATCAGGTATTTGTGGCGCGGCCTTCGCGAGCAGGCTCGCTCCCACATGGACCTTTATTCGCTGAAGATCTCCTGTGGGAGCGAGCCTGCTCGCGAAAGGGCCGACCCGGTATCTAGACAGCCACCGCCCCCAGCGCCGCCACAATTTTTGACAACGCCGGCGACTCCCCTTCAATCCGCACCTTCAGCCCTTCAATCTCGCGTCGCACCGGATATTGCTTGCGCAACACGTCGAACGCCGCCCGCTGCTCGCCGACATTGCCTACAAGGCTGCGGCGAAAATCCGCGTCATCGCGGCGCGGGTCGTACACCCCACGGCATAACATCGCCAGCGCCCAGGCCGGATCGCTGTCAGCATGCAGGGTCACTTCAGACAACCACGGTGCCGGCAACAGATCACTGAGTTGGATAATTGCCGGTTGGCCGCTGAATGCGCAATACGCCTGATAAATCTGCGCCGTTCCGCGCTGTTTGCCGTCGAGGCTGTAACCGGCGATGTGCGGCGTGGCCAATACGCAGAGTTCGGCCAGCGCCGTGTCAACCTCAGGCTCGGCTTCCCAGACGTCGAGAACGGCTTGCAGGTCTTCACGTTCCAACAGCACTTTGCGCAGCGCGGCGTTATCCACAACCGGACCACGCGCTGCGTTGATCAACCAAGCGCCGGGTTTGAGTTGCTGCAAACGCTGCTGATCGAACAGATGCCAAGTGGCGCCGTCACCGCTACGGGTCAACGGCGTGTGCAGACTGATCACATCGCACTGCTCAATGATTTGCTCGAGGCTGACGTACTCACCGCCCTCGGCAGCCTGACGCGGCGGATCGCAGACTTTGACGTTCCAGCCCAGGCCCTTCAGGACCTTGATCAGGCGCCCGCCTACCTCGCCGGCACCAACGACACCGTAGGTCCGTTGACTGAGATCGAGACCTTCTATTTCGGCAAGCGTCATCAGACTACCCAGCACGTAATCGACCACGCCCCGGGCATTACAGCCAGGCGCACTCGACCAGGTAATGCCGGCCTCATTGAAGTACTCGAGATCCAGATGATCCGTACCGATGGTGCAGGTGCCGACAAAACGGATTTTGCTCCCTTCAAGCAACGCGCGGTTGACGTTGGTCACCGAGCGCACGAGCAACACGTCGGCCTGCTCGACCGTCGCGCGGTCGATGGAACGGCCCGGTACCCGGCGGATCTCGCCGAAACCGGCAAAAAAGGCATCGAGCAGCGGGATATTTTCGTCGGCAACAATCAGCATGGCGGGCTCCTTTGGCGGATCGGCAGTTTAGGTGCAGATCGGTCGCCGGGCCAGCAGGCTTTGCGCTTACAAATCCGCAACAGAGGATTTTTCCTGACCAAGGCGTCAGCGGCGTAGAATGCGGCGCCTTGCGCATCAACACCTGTGGACGCTTTGCCCGTGAATTCTGTAACTGATCAACCTGTCGCTGTTTCCCTCACCCGCCCCGCGCGTATTCGCCTGGAGTTCAAGAACCTGCTGGCCCTGGCGTTGCCGATCATCATCGCGCAACTGGCGACCACGGCCATGGGCTTCGTCGATGCGGTGATGGCTGGCCGCGTCGGGCCCAAGGATCTGGCGGCGGTGGCGCTGGGCAACTCGATCTGGGTGCCGGTGTTTCTGCTGATGACCGGCACCCTGCTGGCGACCACACCGAAAGTCGCTCAGCGCTTCGGCGCCGGCACGCACAACGAGATCGGCCCGCTCGTGCGTCAGGCATTGTGGCTGGCGCTGGTGGTCGGGCTGATTGCGACGGCGATGCTGGTCGCCGCCGAGCCGGTGCTGCACCTGATGAAGGTCGATCCCGAGCTGATCGGCCCGTGCATGCAATACCTGCATGGCATCGCCAGCGGCCTGCCTGCGGTGGCGTTCTATCACGTGCTGCGCTGCACCAGTGACGGCATCGGTCGTACGCGTCCGGCGATGGTGCTGGGCCTGTGTGGTCTGGCGCTGAATATTCCGCTGAACTACGTCTTCATCTATGGCCACTTCGGTGTGCCGGCGATGGGCGGCGTCGGCTGCGGTTGGGCCACGGCGATCGTTATGTGGGTGATGGCGCTGGGTCTGGCCGGTTATGAGCGCTGGGCTCCGGCCTATCGTTCGAGCGAGATTTTCAGCCGTTTCGACTGGCCGCAATGGGCGGTGATCAAACGCCTGCTGGCGATTGGTCTGCCGATCGGCATCGCGGTGTTTGCCGAGTCGAGCATTTTTGCCGTGATCGCGCTGTTGATCGGCAGCCTCGGCGCCACGGTGGTGGCCGGGCATCAGATTGCGCTGAACGTCAGCTCGTTGGTGTTCATGATTCCCTACTCGTTGGGCATGGCGGTGACCGTACGCGTCGGTCAGGCACTCGGTCGTGAAGAACCGCGAGAGGCGCGTTTTGCCGCTGGTGTCGGTATGGGTACCGCGCTGGCTTACGCCTGCCTGTCGGCGAGCATGATGCTGTTGCTGCGCGAGCCGATTGCGGCGATCTACACCGCTGACCCGACGGTGATTCACATCGCGGCGATGCTGATTGTGTATTCGGCGCTGTTCCAGTTTTCCGACGCGATCCAGGTGACCGCCGCCGGCGCGCTGCGTGGTTATCAGGACACTCGGGTGACGATGATCCTGACCCTGTTCGCCTATTGGGGGATTGGTTTGCCGGTGGGTTACGCCCTCGGCCTGACCGACTGGCTCGGCGAGCCACGCGGTCCGAGCGGTTTGTGGCAGGGTTTGATCGTTGGCCTGAGCTGCGCAGCGTTGATGCTGTCGATTCGCCTGACGCGCAGTGCGCGCAAGCGGATTCGGATCAGTCGTAGCGCAGGCTAAGCAATTAACACAGGACAAAAAAAGTGGGAGCGAGCTTGCTCGCGAATGCGGTGATTCAGTCGACATTTACAGTGACTGACACTCCGCTTTCGCGAGCAGGCTCGCTCCCACATTTGGTTTTGCGTTCGCCTGGGATTCAGGCGTTCTTTTTGCGGATCCAGTACAGGTAAGTACCGGCCTCTTCGTGCTGGCTCACCAGTTCATGGTCGAGAAACACGCAGAATTTGGGGATATCGCGTTTGGTCGATGGATCGGTGGCAATCACCTTGAGCAGGCCGCCGGGTACCAGGTCACGGATGTGCTGGTGCAGCATCATCACCGGTTCCGGGCAATTGAGGCCGGTGGCGTCGAGGGTGCCGTCGACCGGGGTATCGATCATTTCACTCATGATTCACTCCTGAAACTGGCCGGCATTGTCGCGCATTGCCGGGTGTTCGGTCATCTGTGGCGTTACACCACACCCCTGTAGGAGTGAGCCTGCTCGCGAAGGCGTCGTATCAGCCAACATCATTGCTGGATCGGATTGCGCTTTCGCGAGCAGGCTCGCTCCCACAGGGTTTTGCTGTGTGTCAGCGGGACTTGGCTTTCTTGATGTCATGCCGGCGCAAATGGCAGGTCACTTCCTCGCGGTCGTGATACAGCTGCTTGCAGCCGATATCGACCTTGATCCCGCGCGCTTTGAAGCCATCGGCAATGCGTTCGAGCAAGCGCTTCACTTCGGCGTAACGCTGCTTCATCGGCAACTTCAGGTTGACCACCGCCTCGCGGCAATGCCCCTCGCCGATCCACTCTTCGAGCATCGCGGCGTTACGTGCCGGTTTCTCGACGATGTCGCAGACCATCCAGTCCACCGGTTGCTTGGGTTTGAAGGTAAAACCGTCGGCCATCAAATGCTGGACCAGACCGGTGTCCATCAGGCTTTCGGCCATCGGGCCGTTGTCGATGGCGGTCACCAGCATGCCGCGGTTGACCAGTTGCCAGGTCCAGCCGCCCGGTGCGGCGCCAAGATCAACGCCAGTCATGTCGCTGTGCAGACGATCTTCCCACTGATCACGCGGGATGAAGTGGTGCCACGCCTCTTCCAGCTTCAGCGTCGAACGGCTCGGCGCCTCACGCGGGAACTTCAGGCGCGGAATACCCATCGGCCACATCGCCGAGTTACCGGCATCGGCCATCCCCAGAAACACTTCACGACCGCTCTTGAAGGTCAGCAGCAGACGCGGCTTGTTCGCGTCATCCACCAGTTTGTCGGCGCCGGTCAGCGCCTTGCGCAGCGGGCCTTCGAATTTCTTGCAGAAGTTCGACAGTTCCTTGCCGTCGTTGGTGTCGACGACTTCCAGCCACAGGCTGCCGCACACCGGGAAATCGGCCATGTGCGCGAGGATCACGCTGATGCGATCGGTTTCCGGCAGATCAATGAAAACCCCGCGCGCCCATTGGCGCGGGAAGATCAGTTCGGCGAAACGCTGACCGCGCATCAGGCGCTCGGCGCCATCTTCTTCGGTGCAGACAAACTCGGCGCAGGCGGTGGCCGCTTTGGCCTTGGCGTAGCCGGCCACATTGAGTTGCGCGGCGAGGTCGGAAATCTCCGAACAGACTTCGCCTTCGAAGCCTGGCCGGCAATGCATGAATAGGGTGTTCATTCTTACTCCTGGGCAGAGGGCGGTGATTCGGCCCCTGCGCGATGCTCAGGCCTTGCGTTGCAGCAAAGCCTGTCACGAAAACCGGCGCATGATAGCCGATGTCGGAACCTTGGTTCCGCTCATAGAGTCCAGTTATTAGCCAGCTACCTAAAACAGGGCTAGGTTTAAAGCTCTATTCGTCCCCCGATCCGTAGCCGTGCGGATTCAAAGGAGTGATCGTAATGCCGTCCCTCGATAGTCTGAAGACCCTTAAAACACTGCAAATCGACGACAAGACCTACCACTATTTCAGCCTGCCGGATGCCGCCAAAAGCCTGGGCGACCTCGACAAGTTACCGATGTCACTGAAAGTCCTGCTGGAAAACCTGCTGCGCTGGGAAGATGAGAAAACTGTCACCGGCGCCGACCTCAAGGCGATCGCCGCGTGGCTCAAGGAGCGTCGCTCCGACCGCGAAATCCAGTACCGCCCTGCCCGCGTCCTGATGCAGGATTTTACCGGCGTGCCCGCCGTGGTCGACCTTGCCGCCATGCGTGCGGCGATGGCCAAGGCCGGCGGCGATCCGCAGCGAATCAATCCGTTATCGCCGGTGGACCTGGTGATCGACCACTCGGTGATGGTCGACAAATTCGCCACGCCCAGCGCTTTCGAGCAGAACGTCGACATCGAAATGCAGCGCAACGGCGAACGTTATGCCTTCCTGCGTTGGGGCCAAAGCGCCTTCGACAACTTCAGCGTGGTGCCGCCGGGCACCGGCATCTGCCATCAGGTCAACCTCGAATACCTCGGCCGCACCGTGTGGACCAAGGATGAAGACGGCCGCACCTATGCGTTCCCCGACACGCTGGTCGGTACCGACTCGCACACCACCATGATCAACGGCCTCGGCGTACTCGGCTGGGGCGTCGGCGGGATCGAAGCGGAAGCGGCGATGCTCGGGCAACCGGTGTCGATGCTGATTCCCGAAGTGATCGGTTTCAAACTGACCGGCAAGCTCAAGGAAGGCATCACGGCCACCGACCTGGTCCTGACGGTGACGCAAATGCTGCGCAAGAAAGGCGTAGTGGGCAAGTTCGTCGAATTCTACGGTGACGGCCTCGCTGATCTGCCGCTCGCCGACCGCGCGACCATCGCCAACATGGCCCCGGAATACGGCGCGACATGCGGCTTCTTCCCGGTTGATGACGTGACTTTGGAATATCTCCGCCTGTCCGGGCGGCCGCCGCAAGTGGTGAAACTGGTCGAGGCCTACACCAAGGCTCAGGGCTTGTGGCGTCTGCCCGGTCAGGAACCGGTATTCACCGATAGCCTGGCGCTGGACATGGGTAGCGTCGAAGCGAGTCTGGCGGGACCGAAACGTCCACAGGATCGTGTGTCGCTGCCAAACGTGCCGCAAGCATTCAGCGACTTCATCGACCTGCAATTCAAACCCACCAGCAAAGAAGAAGGACGTCTGGAGAGTGAGGGCGGTGGTGGTGTCGCGGTGGGCAACGCCGATCTGGTCGGGGAAACCGATTACGAATACGAAGGCCACACCTATCGTCTGAAAAACGGTGCGGTCGTCATCGCCGCGATTACCTCCTGCACCAACACCTCCAACCCGAGCGTGATGATGGCCGCCGGGTTGTTGGCGAAGAAAGCCGTGGAGAAAGGACTGACCCGCAAACCGTGGGTGAAGAGTTCGCTGGCACCGGGTTCAAAAGTGGTTACCGACTACTACAAGGCAGCGGGGCTGACGCAATATCTCGACCAGCTCGGCTTTTCCCTGGTCGGTTATGGCTGCACCACCTGCATCGGCAATTCCGGGCCGCTGCCGGAACCGATCGAGAAAGCCATCCAGAAAGCCGATCTCACCGTGGCATCCGTGCTCTCCGGTAACCGCAACTTTGAAGGCCGCGTGCACCCGCTGGTGAAAACCAACTGGCTGGCCTCACCGCCGCTGGTGGTCGCCTATGCCTTGGCCGGTAGCGTGCGCAGCGACATCAGCAGCGAACCGCTGGGCGAAGATCAGCAAGGTAACCCGGTGTATCTGCGCGATATCTGGCCAAGCAGCAAAGAGATCGCCGATGCAGTGAATCAGGTCAGCACGGCAATGTTCCACAAGGAATACGCCGAAGTGTTTGCCGGTGATGAACAATGGCAGGCCATCGAGGTGCCGCAAGCGGCGACTTACGTGTGGCAGGACGATTCGACCTACATCCAGCATCCACCGTTTTTTGATGATATTTCCGGGCCGCTGCCGGAAATCAAAGACGTCAAAGCTGCACGGGTGCTGGCCTTGCTCGGCGACTCGGTAACCACCGACCACATCTCCCCCGCCGGCAACATCAAGGCCGACAGCCCGGCCGGACGTTATCTGCGCGAAAAAGGCGTGGAACCACGGGACTTCAACTCTTACGGCTCACGTCGCGGCAATCATGAAGTGATGATGCGCGGCACCTTCGCCAATATCCGTATTCGCAATGAAATGCTCGGTGGTGAAGAAGGTGGCAACACGATCTACATTCCAACCGGCGAGAAACTGGCGATCTACGACGCGGCGATGAAGTACCAGGCTTCGGGCACGCCGCTGGTGGTGATTGCCGGGCAAGAATACGGCACCGGTTCCAGCCGTGACTGGGCGGCCAAGGGCACCAATCTGCTGGGCGTGAAAGCGGTGATCGCGGAAAGCTTCGAGCGGATCCACCGTTCCAATCTGGTGGGCATGGGCGTGTTGCCGCTGCAGTTCAAGCTTGATCAGAACCGCAAGAGCCTCAACCTGACCGGCAAGGAGACCTTTGAAATCCAGGGTCTCACCGGCGTCGAGCTGACACCGCGAATGAACTTGCCGTTGGTGATTACCCGAGAGGATGGCAAGCAGGAGAAAATCGAAGTGTTGTGCCGGATCGATACTTTGAATGAAGTGGAATACTTCAAATCGGGCGGGATTCTGCATTACGTCCTGCGCCAGTTGATCGCTTCGTAACCTACAAACCAAAGTAGGAGCTGCCGCAGGCTGCGATCTTTTGATCTTGCTTTTAAAAGCCAAAGTCAAAAGATCGCAGCCTGCGGCAGCTCCTACATACAGGCGAAAAAAAACCCGCCGAAGCGGGTTTTTCCCAAGACCATTATCGACTCCCTGTCGGCAGCGATCCTTGCAAATGGTCGATCATCCGTGATCCTGAAACACTCCCTGTGTCTCAGTTGATGTGTGTAGATTACGCAGTGGATCCAATCAGCAATAGTCGTAAAAGCTACCAGCGCGTGTAAGACATTCGCCATAGCAACCCTTCCGAAAACCCTTAGTCCTGTCAGGCATCGAGCATGGAAGCCGCGATCTGCGCGACTTTCAACTGCCCTGAGGCCTGTTCCAGCGCGTCATCCTCGAGAAACCACGCAGCCGACAAACCGGCGAACGCCAGCACCCATAGCAGCAGTCTTCGGTGATCAAGCCCGGCAGCTTCGACAATCACATCCAGCTGCCGGCGAAAACGCGCGGGATCCGTGGCCGTCGGCAAGTCCGGATTACACATCAGGTTGGCGTAGTCAAAACCGCGCTCGCCCCTGACCCGCTTCGGATCGATTGCCAGCCAGCCACGCTCGCCGAAATCCAGAACATTGTCGTGATGCATGTCGCCGTGCAGCACCACGACATCCTGTGGGTTGGCGAGCAAGTTTTCGGCGGTTTGCAGGCTCAGGGCGTAGAGGCCGTTATGTTGCGCAGTCGCGATGCGCAGCGAAGCAAACCATGGACCCAACTCCACCAGCGGCGGAGGCGGCGTTTCACGCGGTGCATGCAATCGCGCCAGCGCCGAGCACAGAATCCGGCTCGCCTCGTCGTCTTCGCCATTCATTGCCATGTGCATCAGCGAGCGGCTGCCCATGGCGCGCTCCAGCAGCAGGCCATCCTCGTGATGCGCCAACACCTGCGCGGCACCGTCACCGTCCCACCAGGTCATCAGCCGATTGCCGTACTTTTCATTGACATCCAGCGCCACCTTGAGCATGGCCGGCCTATCGTTCAGGCGTACCGGTAACAAACGGCTGCCGGGCGTGATGATCGGCGCGCCGTCCGGCACCAGTGCCCAGCGCTTCAGCCAAGGTTCGAAAATGTCAGCCACCGTCACGCTCGCGGGCCTTGGCGCTTTCGAAAAGAAACAGTTCGAGACGGCTCAACTGTTCTTCCCAGCCACGGCTGTCCATGAAGTAGGCCTCTTTCTGGCGAACATCGGGGATATGCGCAAAGCCGGACTCGGAAACCTTGAGCAGCGTGCCGTCCTCGTAATCCTGCAGCTCGAACTTGACCAGCGTGGTCGGCTCCTGGGAATAGTCGATATTCGGATTGACCGCATACGGATGCCAGCGAAACGAAAACAACTGCTGCGGCTCGACCCGCTCGATCAGCACATTCCACAACACATGTTCATAACCCGGATACGTGACCTGCCCTTGCGTCCATTCGCCGGCAATAAACCGCCTGCCCTCAAGCGCCACACCAAACCACTGGCCAAACGCCTCGGCATCGACCAATGCACGCCAGACATGCGAACGCGGCGCCTTGAGCGTGATCTTGCGTTCGAAACTATTGGGTACTGGTTTCATACGTCACCTCCTGTTCTGAACACTAGGCCTGTATGACCACATGTCCAATGTGAAGTTGTATCAGAGCGGTGCAGTCATTCATCAGCAAGGACACATCAAGCTGCACTTTTTGACCGGTGCGTGATGGACCATGGCACCTTCAGCCCAACGAAACTGTTACCTTTTCCAGCGAATCTGAATCCACAAGGACGAATCATGCCGCCATCCCTCGCTGAACGTTACCGCGGTGCCCTGCTCGGTCTTGCATGCGGCGACGCTGTCGGTACTACGGTTGAGTTCAAACCACGGGGATCATTCCAACCGTTGACCGATATGGTCGGCGGTGGCCCGTTCCACCTCAAGCCAGGGCAGTGGACCGATGACACCTCAATGGCCCTGTGTCTGGCAGAAAGCCTGCTGAACAAGGATGGATTCAATGCTGCCGATCAGATGGGCCGCTATCTCAACTGGTGGCAATGGGGTTACCTCAGTTCGACCGGTGAATGTTTCGATATCGGCATGACCGTCAGTCAGGCGCTGGCGCAATATCAGCAAACCGCAGAACCCTTCGCTGGCTCTGCAGACCCTTATAGCGCCGGCAACGGTTCACTGATGCGTTTGGCTCCGGTGGTGCTGTTCTACTTTCCCGACGCCTGGCAAATCCAGAGCTTTGCCGCCGACAGTTCGCGAACCACCCACGCCGCACCAGAAGCCATCGAATGCTGCCAATTGTTGGCCGGGTTGATTGCCAGCGCGCTTGAAGGCGCGAGCAAAGCAGAACTGCGTCAACTGCCACTTGCCAGCTTCTCGCAACCCAAGGTCGCTTCAATTGGGCGTGGCGATTTCCTCGGTCTGTCCGAGGCAGACATCAAAGGCAGTGGCTACAGCGTGCAGTCGCTGGAAGCAGCGTTGTGGTGCTTTCACCACACGGACAGCTTCGAAGCGGCCATTTTGCGAGCGGCCAACCTGGGCGATGACGCCGATACCACTGCCGCGATCACCGGCCAGTTGGCCGGCGCCTATTACGGCGTGCGGGGGATTCCTGAACACTGGCTGGAAAAGCTGCACGACGGTGAAGAGATTGCGGCGACAGCCGACCGTTTGCTCGACGCCTCCCGACTGCGCCTGCCTGAATAAGCGCGAAGCAGACGCTACACTGCTCGGCACTTATCTTCGATACAGCGAGACTTGACCATGTCCCCACGCCTGCTTCTGACTCTGATGCCCTTGCTGTTTACACCCCTCGCCGATGCCGCCATCGACTGTGCCAACGCCAGCGACCAGGCGACGATGAATCAGTGCGCCGGGCAGGACTTCAAAGCGGCGGACAAAGAGTTGAACACGGTGTACCAGCAGATCAGCGGGCGTTTGAAGGACAACCCGGATGGCAAGAAGCTGTTGGTCAGTGCGCAACGGGCGTGGATCGGATTTCGGGATGCGGAGTGCAAGTTTTCATCGTCCGGGGTAACTGGCGGGAGCGTTTATCCGTGGGTTTACAGCAGTTGTCTGACGGGGGTGACCAAGGTGCGGGTTGAGGCGTTGAAACAGTATTTGAAGTGTGAAGAAGGTGACATGAGCTGCCCGGTGCCTGGGGCCTGATTTTTTGCGGCGGTATTGAGGGATCTTTCGCGAGCAGACTCGCTCCCACATTGGAATGTATTTCAAATGTGAGTCAACGCCCGTTCAACGCGTTGCGCGTGATCATGTACTGCTCAGGTCGATACGACTCGGCCCTGTGCACACTCGCGCACACGACAGGAGCACCACTGCGCAGACTTTCCTCCAGCACATGCCTTAGCCGTAACAATCCCTCACGTTGCATCGCCAGGTTGGCCTCGATCTGGCGTATCTCATCCATACGGATATCGATTTGCTCAATGGTCAGCGATTTCGAACAACTGCCATCCTGCAGGAACAGACCGCGAATGGTGTCGAGAGAAAAACCGAGCCGCTGCGCGTCGCGTACCAGTATCAATCGGGCAACAGCCGCCTCTGCGTAATGGCGATATCCATTGGCGTCACGGGTAGAAGGCTCCAGTAACCCTTGTTCCTCGTAATAGCGAATGGCCGAAGCGGCAACACCGGTGCGCTTGGAAACTTCTCCAATCTTCATAAAAACTGCTTGACCTTCAAGTTGGCTTTAATCGTTAGCATAAGCCCAGGTTCAGCACGACAGCCAGTCGTTATTGACCCACCTGAACAACTTCACCTTTATGGAATTTGATGATGAGCACACTGACAGACCTGCTGAAATGGCGCTACGCGACGAAAAAGTTCGATCCATCCCGGACAGTGTCCGATGAAAAAATCGAGCGAATTCTGGAGGCGGTGCGGTTAACGCCGACATCAAGTGGACTGCAGCCCTTTGAATTGCTCGTAGTGACCAATGCAGAGATTCGCGAAAAGATCAAAGCCGTCAGCTGGAACCAGGAGCAGGTCACCGACTGCTCTCACTTGCTTGTATTTGCCGCGTGGGACGACATCACTGCCGAGCGGGTCAACATGATGTTTGACCTGACTAACGAAGTTCGCGGAACCATCAACGAAGGATGGGAAAATTACCGTCAGATGCTCTTGGGCATTGTCGCTGGACGTGGCAAAGAGGCCAATTATCAGGCGGCTGCGCGGCAGGCTTACATCGGTTTGGGCTCGGCGTTGATCGCCGCGGCGTTTGAAGAAGTCGATGCCACACCGATGGAAGGTTTTGACCCTGCGGCGATCGACGAAATCCTCGGACTCGCGGCCCGCAACCTGCGTAGCGTGGTGATTCTGCCGCTGGGGCATCGAGCCACTGAGGGAGACTGGTTGGTCAACTTGAAAAAGGTTCGCCGCTCGCGGGAAAACTTCGTTACCGAAATCAAATAAACCCGGTAAGAGCGGGCGACTCAAACATGCCTCTGGCGTGTGCCCCCCCGCTCTAATCAATTCCAGCCCCCATCATCGATACCAGCGGCCACCGAGTGGGTCGCGTCCCTCCCCTGCGCTCGACTTGTTTCGAATTTCGAGAGCCTATCGACATTGAAATCCCCCCAAAGCGATTGAACTGACCTCTACTCTGTGGAGCTCACCTCCGATGCGAGCGTTGCCCTTCACAAAACAAGAACAATTTATTATTGCCATTCGATAATTTAACATCGAGAATTAGTCATTCCCAATGACACCGCAAGGATTTTTCATGAGTACTCGTAACAACGGATTGGCACTGCAGCGCATGCATTGGGTCGGACTACTGGCAGCGATTCTTGTCTGGGTTTTGGGGGTGACCGAGGTCGGTGGCAACGCTTCGATCTGGTTCTTCAAAACCGATGAAATGCTCGCAGCTCTGCTCTACGCCTTCGCCGAAAATTCGCCGCAATTACTTGACCCGTTTGTCGAAGGTGCGCTGCTTGCCCCTGAAACATGGCTCTCGCCAATCGTCACTGGGTTGCTCGTCGTTCTGGATTTCCTGCCCGTTCTGCTTTCGACCTACGTGCTCTGGCTGACAGGGTTGTTTTTCCTGCGCTTGTCGCGCGGTGAAACCTGGACCGAGCGCAACATCAAGGTGCTATGGCGAGTGGGGATTCTGTGCATCATTTCCCCGGCCGCCTACCCGCTGGTAGAGACCCTGCAAGGTTTGGCCCTGTCTATCGATCTGCCGCCAGGGGATCGTATTTTTCAGTTCTCGGTCGGCCTGTCTTCCACTTCTGCCTACGAAATTGTCAAAGGCGTATTGCTCTGTTTGTTTTCAATTATCATGCGCGATGCAAAAGTACTCAGCGATGAGCAAAGCCAATACATATAGAACAATACAATGACCATTATCGTCCGCCTTGACGTTGTCATGGCCACGCAAAAAATTCGCTCGAAAGAGTTAGCTGCGCTGCTGGGCATTACCGAGGCCAACCTGTCGTTACTGAAAAATGGCAAGGTCAAGGGCGTGAAGATGGCCACCCTGGACAAACTCTGCGCCGCACTCGATTGCCAGCCTGGCGATCTGCTGGAATACCAGAAAGACTGAGCCTTGCGCATAAACGCGAGTTAATTGTCGTCAGTCCACACCGTTTAACTCTTATTCAATCCTTAGTTTGTAAGGCGGCTTTGTCATGACCCGGTTTTTATTCTGCGCGCTGTTTTTACTGACAGCGTTGATCAGCGGCTGCGCCACACAAATGGACGTAGCGCTAAATGCCACACCTGATCCGGATTATCATTTTGATCGAAAGGCAACTGTGCTGGTGACGTCTGTAGGCGGCAGTGACGAAAATGCGCTTAATGCCCGCTACTATCTTCGCGACATGGTTAATGCGTTGAAAGACAGGGGCTACCAGGAGGTTTATACCGACGCCAGTCTGCCGAAGAACCACGCGCCGATAAAAATGACCGTCAGCCTCGATGTCGGCAGCCGACAGGTGACTTACCGATATACCGCGACCGAGTATGGGCAAGTGCCGACCAGCACCTCTACCGTGTGCAAGACCAGCAAGAAAAAGGACGATCGGCTGACGTGCACGAGTAAACCGAACACGACCTATGGTCCGATAGGTACCTCGGAGCGAACCGGTTACACCACGCTCAGTACATTCAATGCCACGGCCCGGGATGAAGCCAGCAAACGCACGGTCTACCTGCTTCGCGCCTCGTCGTATAACGAGGACTGCCAGCCCGCCAAGGTCGAAGCCTTTCTAGTGGAGCAAGGCTTGCAGAACCTGAACTTCGAGGATCGTGTGCAGCGCAACTACACCGTCACGATGCCCGAGGGGTACCGCTGCAAATAGGGCAACTCACAACCTCGGCTCATCCAGCATGAGCCGGGGCTGCGAACCGTTAGACGTGCGGGTCTCCAGGCGCCTTGGTCGGCGCCGCGTATTGCGGCTTGAGATGGCCGTCCTGATCAAGTAGCCAGGCATCCATGATCTGCCGCACCACAGGGCCGGCAACACGACCTCCGGCCTCGCCGTTTTCGATCATCACCGAAATCGCAATCTTCGGATGCTCGGCCGGCGCGAAGCCAACGAACAAGGCGTTATCGCGGTGGCGCTCGAGGGTTTTTTCGCGGTTGTAGCGCTCGCCTTGCTTGATCGCCACCACTTGCGCCGTACCACTTTTGCCAGCGATACGGTATTGCGCACCGGCCGCGGCCGCACGAGCGATGCCTCGGGCATCGTGCATCACCATCTGCATGCCGTGATTGACCTGCTCCCAATCTCGCGGATCCTTGAGCAGAATGTTCGGCATCGGATGCTCATCGACCGGGGCGACGCCATCGACGGTCTTGGCCAGGTGCGGCCGGTTCCATACACCTTTGTTGGCAATCAATGCCGTGGCCTGAGCCAGTTGCAGTGGCGTCACCTGCATGTAGCCCTGACCAATGCCGAGGATGACCGTTTCGCCCGGGAACCACGCTTGCCGGCGAGTCGCGCGTTTCCACGCTTGCGATGGCATCAGACCGGGCGACTCTTCAAACATGTCCAGCGAGACTTTCTCGCCGAGCCCGAACATGGCCATGTAATCGTGCAGGCGATCGATGCCGAGTTTATGCGCGAGGTCGTAAAAATAGGTGTCATTGGAACGCATGATCGCCGCGTCCATGTCCACCCATCCATCGCCGCTGTGGTTCCAGTTGCGATACTTGTGATCGAAGTCCGGGAGCTGGTAGTAACCGGGGTCGAAGACTCGGGTCTGCGGCGTCACAACACCAGCGTCGAGGCCGGCGATGGCCACCTCTGGTTTGATCGTCGAGCCAGGCGCGTAGAGCCCGCGCAGTACGCGGTTGAACAGCGGACGGTCGATCGAATCGCGCAGTGCCGAGTATTCCTTGGAGCTGATCCCGGTGACAAACAGATTCGGATCGAAGCTGGGATTGCTGACCATGGCCAACACTTCACCGGTCGACGGATCGAGCGCTACCACTGAGCCGCGACGATCACCCAGTGCGGCTTCGGCAGCTTCCTGCAGTTTGATGTCGAGGCTCAGGACGATATTCTGGCCAGGAACCGGATCGGTATGTTTGAGCACACGCAGTACGCGTCCCTGGGCGTTGGTTTCCACCTCTTCATAACCGACATGGCCGTGCAGCTGCGCTTCGTAGAAACGCTCGATGCCGGTTTTACCGATGGATTGAGTACCCCGGTATTCCACCGAGTCGAGGCTCTTGGATTCTTTTTCGTTGATACGGCCAACGTAACCGATCGAGTGGGCGAAGTGCGCGCCGAGCGGGTAATGGCGAACGAACTGCGGCTCGACATCCAGACCCGGGAGGCGGAACTCGTTGACGGCCAGTACGGCAATTTGCTCTTCCGTCAGCTCATAGAACAGCGTCACCGGTGTAAACGGGTGGCGAGACTGCTTCATGGCTTTATCGAAGACTGTGCGATCTTCTGCAGGCAGGTGCAGGAGATTGATGACTTCGTCCAGTTCCTGATTGACGTCAGTGGCGCGTTCGCGGGTGATGGTCAGGTTGAAACTGGGACGGTTATCCGCGAGCAGCACGCCATTACGGTCGTAGATCAAACCGCGTGTCGGCGGGATCGGCAAGACATGGACGCGATTGTTCTCAGAGATGGTCGAGTGGTAGTCGAATTCCACCACTTGCAGGATGTACAGGCGCACAACCAGAGCGCAGCTGACAGCGAAGACAAACATGGCGCAGGCGATCAACCGTTTGTTGACCAGACGCGTCTCTTTCTCGTGATCCTTGATCGGAATGGGTTCAGGCATTTCTACAGCAACTCTTTGACATAAATGATTGCCGATCCGTGGGCATGACATCAGTCCTTGAAAAACGAGCTGCACCATACCAAAAAGTGCCCGGTCACTTCAGAAGGAATTTCCCCAATGGCCACTCTTGCGACGGTTGGGGCGGATCAATGCGTTGGAAGTACTTTCCTGCGGGCAAAACAAAACCCCAACTGCTTTCGCAATTGGGGTTTCGAAATTTAATCTTGACGATGACCTACTCTCACATGGGGAAACCCCACACTACCATCGGCGATGCATCGTTTCACTGCTGAGTTCGGGATGGGATCAGGTGGTTCCAACGCTCTATGGTCGTCAAGAAATTCGGGTACTGAGTCGTGACCAGATGGCCTCGCTTCAGCAAATTGGGTATGTGACAGCTTTCGGTGTTTGTGAACATCGAACTTTCGGTTCGTTTCGTCTTCACACACCGCAATCTGGTCTCTTCGACGCAAATTGCTTGGGTGTTATATGGTCAAGCCTCACGGGCAATTAGTATTGGTTAGCTCAACGCCTCACAGCGCTTACACACCCAACCTATCAACGTCGTAGTCTTCGACGGCCCTTCAGGGAACTCAAGGTTCCAGTGAGATCTCATCTTGAGGCAAGTTTCCCGCTTAGATGCTTTCAGCGGTTATCTTTCCCGAACATAGCTACCCGGCAATGCCACTGGCGTGACAACCGGAACACCAGAGGTTCGTCCACTCCGGTCCTCTCGTACTAGGAGCAGCCCCTCTCAAATCTCAAACGTCCACGGCAGATAGGGACCGAACTGTCTCACGACGTTCTAAACCCAGCTCGCGTACCACTTTAAATGGCGAACAGCCATACCCTTGGGACCGGCTTCAGCCCCAGGATGTGATGAGCCGACATCGAGGTGCCAAACACCGCCGTCGATATGAACTCTTGGGCGGTATCAGCCTGTTATCCCCGGAGTACCTTTTATCCGTTGAGCGATGGCCCTTCCATACAGAACCACCGGATCACTAAGACCTACTTTCGTACCTGCTCGACGTGTCTGTCTCGCAGTCAAGCGCGCTTTTGCCTTTATACTCTACGACCGATTTCCGACCGGTCTGAGCGCACCTTCGTACTCCTCCGTTACTCTTTAGGAGGAGACCGCCCCAGTCAAACTACCCACCATACACTGTCCTCGATCCGGATAACGGACCTGAGTTAGAACCTCAAAGTTGCCAGGGTGGTATTTCAAGGATGGCTCCACGCGAACTGGCGTCCACGCTTCAAAGCCTCCCACCTATCCTACACAAGCAAATTCAAAGTCCAGTGCAAAGCTATAGTAAAGGTTCACGGGGTCTTTCCGTCTAGCCGCGGATACACTGCATCTTCACAGCGATTTCAATTTCACTGAGTCTCGGGTGGAGACAGCGCCGCCATCGTTACGCCATTCGTGCAGGTCGGAACTTACCCGACAAGGAATTTCGCTACCTTAGGACCGTTATAGTTACGGCCGCCGTTTACCGGGGCTTCGATCAAGAGCTTCGCGTTAGCTAACCCCATCAATTAACCTTCCGGCACCGGGCAGGCGTCACACCCTATACGTCCACTTTCGTGTTTGCAGAGTGCTGTGTTTTTAATAAACAGTCGCAGCGGCCTGGTATCTTCGACCGGCATGAGCTTACGGAGCAAGTCCTTCACCCTCACCGGCGCACCTTCTCCCGAAGTTACGGTGCCATTTTGCCTAGTTCCTTCACCCGAGTTCTCTCAAGCGCCTTGGTATTCTCTACCCAACCACCTGTGTCGGTTTGGGGTACGGTTCCTGGTTACCTGAAGCTTAGAAGCTTTTCTTGGAAGCATGGCATCAACCACTTCGTGTTCTAAAAGAACACTCGTCATCAGCTCTCGGCCTTAAGATCCCGGATTTACCTAAGATCTCAGCCTACCACCTTAAACTTGGACAACCAACGCCAAGCTGGCCTAGCCTTCTCCGTCCCTCCATCGCAATAACCAGAAGTACAGGAATATTAACCTGTTTTCCATCGACTACGCTTTTCAGCCTCGCCTTAGGGACCGACTAACCCTGCGTCGATTAACGTTGCGCAGGAAACCTTGGTCTTTCGGCGTGGGTGTTTTTCACACCCATTGTCGTTACTCATGTCAGCATTCGCACTTCTGATACCTCCAGCAAGCTTCTCAACTCACCTTCACAGGCTTACAGAACGCTCCTCTACCGCATCATCCGAAGATGATACCCGTAGCTTCGGTGTATGGTTTGAGCCCCGTTACATCTTCCGCGCAGGCCGACTCGACTAGTGAGCTATTACGCTTTCTTTAAAGGGTGGCTGCTTCTAAGCCAACCTCCTAGCTGTCTAAGCCTTCCCACATCGTTTCCCACTTAACCATAACTTTGGGACCTTAGCTGACGGTCTGGGTTGTTTCCCTTTTCACGACGGACGTTAGCACCCGCCGTGTGTCTCCCATGCTCGGCACTTGTAGGTATTCGGAGTTTGCATCGGTTTGGTAAGTCGGGATGACCCCCTAGCCGAAACAGTGCTCTACCCCCTACAGTGATACATGAGGCGCTACCTAAATAGCTTTCGAGGAGAACCAGCTATCTCCGAGCTTGATTAGCCTTTCACTCCGATCCACAGGTCATCCGCTAACTTTTCAACGGTAGTCGGTTCGGTCCTCCAGTTAGTGTTACCCAACCTTCAACCTGCCCATGGATAGATCGCCCGGTTTCGGGTCTATTCCCAGCGACTAGACGCCCTATTAAGACTCGCTTTCGCTACGCCTCCCCTATTCGGTTAAGCTCGCCACTGAAAATAAGTCGCTGACCCATTATACAAAAGGTACGCAGTCACAGAACAAAGTCTGCTCCCACTGCTTGTACGCATACGGTTTCAGGATCTATTTCACTCCCCTCTCCGGGGTTCTTTTCGCCTTTCCCTCACGGTACTAGTTCACTATCGGTCAGTCAGTAGTATTTAGCCTTGGAGGATGGTCCCCCCATATTCAGACAAAGTTTCTCGTGCTCCGTCCTACTCGATTTCATGACCAAGAGATTTTCGCGTACAGGGCTATCACCCACTATGGCCGCACTTTCCAGAGCGTTCCGCTAATCTCAAAGCCACTTAAGGGCTAGTCCCCGTTCGCTCGCCACTACTAAGGGAATCTCGGTTGATTTCTTTTCCTCAGGGTACTTAGATGTTTCAGTTCCCCTGGTTCGCCTCTTGCACCTATGTATTCAGTACAAGATAACCATCTTATGATGGCTGGGTTCCCCCATTCAGACATCTCCGGATCAAAGTCTGTTTGCCGACTCCCCGAAGCTTTTCGCAGGCTACCACGTCTTTCATCGCCTCTGACTGCCAAGGCATCCACCGTATGCGCTTCTTCACTTGACCATATAACCCCAAGCAATCTGGTTATACTGTGAAGACGACATTCGCCGAAAATTCGAATTTCTCAATTAAGAGAACTCACAAATTTTACCTTAGCCTGATCCGTTACCAGTGAAAGTAACGTTCAGTCTATCTTTCTATCACATACCCAAATTTTTAAAGAACGAACTAGTCAAAGACTAGAAATCAACATTCACCATCACAACGATGGAATGCTCATTTCTAAGCTTTATACAAGAGAAGCAGTAGTGGTGGAGCCAAGCGGGATCGAACCGCTGACCTCCTGCGTGCAAGGCAGGCGCTCTCCCAGCTGAGCTATGGCCCCGTATTTCTACAGGCGTTTCCCACACAAAATTGGTGGGTCTGGGCAGATTCGAACTGCCGACCTCACCCTTATCAGGGGTGCGCTCTAACCAACTGAGCTACAGACCCAATTTCGAGCTACTAAGGCCGACCTCACCCTGCTCTTAACCACAAAGCATGGGGTACGCTCTAACCAACTCAGCTACAAACCGATACAGGCTGCTTCTTTCGTCTTCTTCAATGAATCAAGCAATTCGTGTGGGAACTTATGGAGCAGCTGATGTCGTCGATTAAGGAGGTGATCCAGCCGCAGGTTCCCCTACGGCTACCTTGTTACGACTTCACCCCAGTCATGAATCACACCGTGGTAACCGTCCTCCCGAAGGTTAGACTAGCTACTTCTGGTGCAACCCACTCCCATGGTGTGACGGGCGGTGTGTACAAGGCCCGGGAACGTATTCACCGTGACATTCTGATTCACGATTACTAGCGATTCCGACTTCACGCAGTCGAGTTGCAGACTGCGATCCGGACTACGATCGGTTTTATGGGATTAGCTCCACCTCGCGGCTTGGCAACCCTTTGTACCGACCATTGTAGCACGTGTGTAGCCCAGGCCGTAAGGGCCATGATGACTTGACGTCATCCCCACCTTCCTCCGGTTTGTCACCGGCAGTCTCCTTAGAGTGCCCACCATGACGTGCTGGTAACTAAGGACAAGGGTTGCGCTCGTTACGGGACTTAACCCAACATCTCACGACACGAGCTGACGACAGCCATGCAGCACCTGTCTCAATGTTCCCGAAGGCACCAATCCATCTCTGGAAAGTTCATTGGATGTCAAGGCCTGGTAAGGTTCTTCGCGTTGCTTCGAATTAAACCACATGCTCCACCGCTTGTGCGGGCCCCCGTCAATTCATTTGAGTTTTAACCTTGCGGCCGTACTCCCCAGGCGGTCAACTTAATGCGTTAGCTGCGCCACTAAGAGCTCAAGGCTCCCAACGGCTAGTTGACATCGTTTACGGCGTGGACTACCAGGGTATCTAATCCTGTTTGCTCCCCACGCTTTCGCACCTCAGTGTCAGTATCAGTCCAGGTGGTCGCCTTCGCCACTGGTGTTCCTTCCTATATCTACGCATTTCACCGCTACACAGGAAATTCCACCACCCTCTACCATACTCTAGCTCGACAGTTTTGAATGCAGTTCCCAGGTTGAGCCCGGGGATTTCACATCCAACTTAACGAACCACCTACGCGCGCTTTACGCCCAGTAATTCCGATTAACGCTTGCACCCTCTGTATTACCGCGGCTGCTGGCACAGAGTTAGCCGGTGCTTATTCTGTCGGTAACGTCAAAATTGCAGAGTATTAATCTACAACCCTTCCTCCCAACTTAAAGTGCTTTACAATCCGAAGACCTTCTTCACACACGCGGCATGGCTGGATCAGGCTTTCGCCCATTGTCCAATATTCCCCACTGCTGCCTCCCGTAGGAGTCTGGACCGTGTCTCAGTTCCAGTGTGACTGATCATCCTCTCAGACCAGTTACGGATCGTCGCCTTGGTGAGCCATTACCTCACCAACTAGCTAATCCGACCTAGGCTCATCTGATAGCGCAAGGCCCGAAGGTCCCCTGCTTTCTCCCGTAGGACGTATGCGGTATTAGCGTTCCTTTCGAAACGTTGTCCCCCACTACCAGGCAGATTCCTAGGCATTACTCACCCGTCCGCCGCTGAATTCAGGAGCAAGCTCCTGTCATCCGCTCGACTTGCATGTGTTAGGCCTGCCGCCAGCGTTCAATCTGAGCCATGATCAAACTCTTCAGTTCAAACATCTTTGGGTTTTTAAGAAACCCTAAACTTGGCTCAGCAATCGTTGGTTACATCTTTGATTTCTCGCGGAGTAACTTGTGATGCTGATAATCTTGTTGACTATCAGTCTGACTCCACAAGCACCCACACGAATTGCTTGATTCAGTTGTTAAAGAGCGGTTGGTTAAGATCTTTCGTCTCAACCGAGGCGCGCATTCTACAGCAGCCTCATTTGCTGTCAAGTGATTATTTTCAGAAGTTTTCGAAGAATTCTTCAACAACTTCAACCACTTGCGCTTCCGATCTCTCGTCAGCGGGAGGCGAATTCTACAGCGTTACACGCTGCTGTCAACACCTCTTTTTCAACTTCCTTTCGACTTCGATGAACTGAAGCAACCTGCTGCCGAAACCTACATAACTCATTGAATCTCAAGGAGTTTTCCGTTTCGACTGCGCCGGAAGTGGGGCGAATTATAGACATCTGAAATCTGCCGTCAACCGTTAATTTAGCTTTTCTATCGATCAGTGGAAAAAGGCCTCTTCTATATAGACGTAACTCGATCGAGTGCGCAGTATATTGCCCAACATCAACAATAAAGCTTTGCTCTCACCTTGGACGACGCCACGTAATGAATGACCAGCCACGATCTCTTGCCTCAATGCTGTTCCCGGTTGGCCTGCTATTAATAGCCATGGCGTCGATCCAGTCCGGCGCTTCTCTGGCCAAAAGCATGTTCCCCATCATTGGCGCTCAGGGAACCACCACGCTGCGCCTGATCTTCGCCAGCGTGATCATGCTGTTGATACTGCGTCCATGGCGCGCCAGGTTAACCGCCAAATCATTGCGCACGGTCATTGTCTATGGCATGGCATTGGGCGGCATGAACTTCCTCTTCTATATGTCATTGCGCACGGTGCCGTTGGGAATTGCCGTCGCCCTCGAATTCACCGGGCCACTGGCCGTGGCCATCTATGCCTCCCGCCGCGCCATCGACTTTCTCTGGATCGCCTTGGCCGCCGCAGGCTTGATGCTGCTCATTCCTACAGGCGCAACCAGCGCTGGTATCGATCTGGTAGGCGCCGGGTATGCGCTGGGAGCCGGTGTCTGCTGGGCGCTGTACATTCTGTTCGGTCAGAAGGCCGGCGCCGATAACGGAGTGACGACCGCTGCTTTAGGGGTAATGATCGCAGCATTGTTCGTGGCCCCTATCGGCATTGTGCATGCAGGTGCAGCCCTTTTGACCCCATCGCTGATCCCGATTGCCATTGGCGTCGCCATCCTGTCCACCGCCCTGCCCTACACACTGGAGATGGTCGCCCTCACCCGCCTCCCGGCACGCACTTTCGGAACATTGATGAGTATCGAACCGGCCTTCGGAGCGTTATCGGGCCTTCTGTTTCTGCATGAATTCCTCACGCTGTCACAATGGATGGCGATCCTGTGCATTATTCTGGCATCCGTCGGCGCCACCATGACCATGGGTAGCGCTGCGAAACCCGCCATCGCGGCTGATTGAAAGAGGTTTTTACGAAGGTCTGGCAATTGGCGCGCATTTAGGCCATGTTTAGACCCGTAACCCAATGCCAGACATGGATTTTTTTCGGACAGGGATTTCAAAACGCTTAAAGCGCAAGCGAACACAGGCAAACCCGAGCGTCAGACTCGTGGCCGCTATAAGGACGGTAATGAAACGAATTTTGATACTGATCGCCATACTGGCTGTTGCGGGTTGTGCGGCGACTTCGGAAACTCAGGTAAAACGCGGTAAAAAAGGGCTGCACATCAACTGTTCGGGGCTATCGTCCTCCTGGGACAAGTGCTACACCAGTGCCGCCAACGCCTGCTTGCCGAAAGGCTACAAGGTTATCGCCAAATCCGGTGACGCCGTGGAAGAGCCCGGCGATTACCCGTTCGGTCTCAATCCTGCGGGTTACACCAGTCGCAGCATGATCGTCATCTGTAAATAGATCAGCGCTGCCCGGCAATCTGCCGGCCAATCTCTTCATGGCTGGACTTCAGCACCGCTTGCTGAATGTCCGGCGTCGCCAGCATGCGCGCCACCACCAATGCTCCGACGCATTGCGACAGCACCGACCACGCCAGGGTCTCGCTCTCAAGTATCTGTGCCCAGCGCTGTTGAAGCCGACAAATCCACAGCTCGGCCTGTTCGCGCACCTGCACATCCGATCGGGCAATTTCTGCCCCCAGCGCCGGCAACGCGCAACCGGCTTCAGGTTGTTCTACGTGGGCCATGCTCAGATAGTGTTTGAGACAGCGTTCCAGTCGCTCACGATCCTGCGTACCCTCGCCTCCCAGTCGCTCAAGGCTTTGCCCCAACTCTCGCTCGACGATGGCGGTGAACAACGCATCCTTTGACGAAAAGTGACTGTAGAACGCCGCACCACTCAATCCGATAGCCTTCATCAAACCATCGACGCCCACTGTGGAGAAACCGGAGCGCTTTGCTGACAGCGCGCTGCTCTGCAGTAGCTTTTCCCGTGTTTCCAGCTTGTGACTGGCGGAGTAACGCATGTGTTTGCCCTCGATTCGACTGCCTTGACGTTGCCTGGATCCTAGCATAACGTTCGTTCACTTAACGATCGTTTAATAAAGGGATTCACCCATGAATAACAAGAAGGTCGTATTGGTTGTCGGCGCCGGCGATGCCACGGGCGGAGCGATTGCCAAGCGTTTTGCCAGAGAAGGATTCGTCGCCTGCGTCACCCGACGCAGCGCCGACAAACTGCAACCGCTGGTGGACGCGATCAAGGCTGAAGGCGGCGATGCCCACGGCTTTGCCTGCGATGCGCGCAAGGAAGAAGATGTCATCGCGCTGATTGAAGACATCGAAACCCGCCTCGGGCCGATCGAAGCCTTTGTCTTTAATATCGGCGCCAACGTGCCGTGCAGCATCCTTGAGGAAACCGCGCGCAAGTATTTCAAGATCTGGGAGATGGCCTGTTTCTCAGGATTTCTCAATGCCCGTGAAGTGGCCAAACGCATGGTCACGCGCAATCGCGGCACGATTCTCTTCACCGGCGCCACCGCCGGACTTCGCGGCGCTTCAGGGTTTGCTGCATTCGCCGGAGCCAAACACGGTATCCGCGCGCTGGCGCAAAGCATGGCGCGGGAACTGGGGCCGATGAACATCCACGTCGCCCATGTGGTGGTCGATGGTGCGATCGACACCGATTTCATTCGCAACAGTTTCCCCGAGAAGTACGCCACCAAAGATCAGGATGGCATCCTCAATCCCGAGCACATTGCCGAAAACTACTGGTATCTACACAGTCAGCCACGGGACGCGTGGACGTTCGAGCTGGATCTGCGCCCCTGGAACGAACGCTGGTAACACCCCGCCATAACAATAACGACAGAGACGCGAAAATGACGAAAACCGTGGAGTTCTATTTCGACCTCGGCAGCCCTGCCACCTATCTGGCCTACACCCAGTTACCGAAGATTTGCGCCGAAACCAACAGTGAACTGATCTACATCCCGATGCTGCTCGGTGGCGTCTTCAAGGCAACCGGCAACGCATCGCCAGCGATGATTCCGGCGAAGGGTCGGTATATGTTCGAGGATCTGGACCGCTACGCGAAACGCTACGGGGTGCCGCTGACATTCAATCCGCACTTCCCGATCAACACACTGATGTTGATGCGTGCCGTCACTGGCATCCAGTTGCGGCAGCCAGAACGCTTTCAGGCGTTTATCGATTGTCTGTTCTCGGCGCTATGGGTTGAAGGACGCAGTCTTGACGAGCCCGCGACTGTCGCCGCCGTGCTGAGCGAACAGGGTTTCGATCCGCTTGAAGTGCTGGCACTGACTAACGACGAGTCCGTCAAAGCCGTACTCAAGGACAACACCGAGACCGCGGTTAAACGCGGTGTGTTCGGGGCACCCAGTATGTTCATCGGCAATCAGCTGTTCTTCGGCCAGGATCGGCTCGACTTTGTTGAAGAGGCTTTGCGCCAAGGCTAAGCGATCATTCAGGCGCTGCTAACAGCGCCTGAATTCCAGCCGATCAGATGGCCGCAGTGCGGGTGTTCAGCCATTCCAGCGCAGCACCCTCAAGCAACGGACTCAAGCGCTCACGCACTTGCGCGTGATAGTCGTTGAACCACTGTTTCTCTTCCTCCGTCAGCAGCGCTGGCAGCAGGCAACGCGTGTCGATCGGGCACAGCGTCAAGGTTTCAAACTTCAGGAATTCACCGAATTCGCTGCTACCCGCCTCGCGGTTCATCGCCAGGTTTTCGATACGCACGCCCCAACGACCCGGACGGTAGGTGCCTGGCTCGATCGAAGTGATCATCCCCGGCTGCATGGCCGTTTGCGGTGCAGGCGCGGCCTGATACGCAATCACCTGTGGACCTTCATGGACGTTGAGGAAATAGCCAACGCCGTGACCGGTGCCGTGACCGTAATCCACGCTGTCGGCCCAGATCGGCGCGCGGGCAATGGCGTCGAGCAGCGGCGAGAGAATGCCTTTCGGGAACTGTGCACGCGACAGCGCAATCACGCCCTTCAACACCCGCGTGCAATCGCGTTTCTGCTCCTCGGTCGGCGTACCGACCGGCACCATTCGCGTGATATCCGTGGTGCCGCCCAGGTATTGGCCGCCCGAGTCGATCAGCAGCAAGCCGTCACCCTCGATCACCGCATGCTCTTCTTCGGTAGCGTGGTAATGCGGCATGGCGCCATTGGCGTTGAACGCGGCAATCGTGTTGAAGCTCAGCGACACATAATCCGGACGACGTTCGCGAGCAGCGGTGAGCTTCTCGTCAATGGTCAGTTCGGTGATACGTTCGCGGCCCCACGCAGATTCCAGCCAAGCGAAGAATTCGCACAGCGCCGCACCGTCCTGCTCCATGGCTTGGCGGATGTGCCGAGCATCGGCTTCACTTTTCTGCGACTTGGCCAACGTGGTCGGATTCAAGCCTTCGACCAGCTTCACGCCGCTGTCGAGATTATCCAGTAAACCGCTGGTCACTCGTGCCGGATCGACCAGCAGGCTCGCGCCACTTGGTACGGCACGCAGGGCATCAGCGACTTCGCTGTAATCACGCAGCGTTACGCCATCCTGTTCCAGCACAGCGCGCAATTCGCCATCAACTTTGCTCAGCGCCACGAACAACGTCGCCTGCTGCTGATCAATCAAGGCAAACGAAACAAACACCGGGTTGAACGAGACATCGCCACCGCGCAGGTTGAACAGCCAGGCAATGTCGTCGAGGGTGGCGATGAAATGCCAGTCGGCACCGCGCTCCTGCAAGGTTTCGCGCAGTTTGGCGAGTTTCTCGCCACGGCTGACGGTCGCTTGCGGTGGCAAATGCTGATAGATCGGTGCATTCGGCAGGCTCGGGCGATCGCTCCAGACTTCCTGCAGCAGATCGATGTCGGTACGCAGACGCGCGCCGCGTGCTTCCAGCTTGCTGCTCAGGGTACGCGCCGAGGCCACGGCCATCACCGCACCGTCAACCGCGACCACGCCACCTTCCGGTGTCTGCTCGGCGAGCCAGTCCAGCGGGCTCGGTTGACCCGGTTGCAACTTGACCAGCTCGATGCCGCTGCCGTTGAGTTCTTTGCTCGCCTGTTCCCAGTAACGACTGTCGGCCCAGACGCCGGCGAAATCAGCGGTGACGATCAACGTCCCGACCGAACCATGGAAGCCCGACAGCCACTGCCGGCCCTGCCAGTAACCCGGCAGGTATTCCGACAAATGCGGGTCGGCGGACGGCACCAGCAATGCGTGAATGCCTTCGCGGCGCATCAGTTCGCGGGTGTGCGCCAGGCGCTGGGGCACCGATCCTTCGGTCGAGGTCTGGGTACTCATCATGTCTCCTGCTAATCACTTCATCGTTATTGTTCGTAGCCGTGAGGTCGGCTCGTTTAAAGCCCTGTCGCCCAGAATGCCGGAGCACTGGTGCAGGAGGTCTTGATCAGTTGAACAGCCTTGTCGATATCTTCGGCAGTGGTGAAACGGCCGAGACTCAGGCGAATGGTGCGCCCGGCCAGATGCGCGTTATGCCCCAACGCCAACAGCACGTGGGACGGCGCGTTACTGGCCGAGTTGCAGGCCGACGTCGCGGAAAAGGCAATCGAATGGCTCAACGCCGCGCTGTTGAATTCGCCTTCGCTGAAGGTCAGGCTCAAGGTGTGCGGAATACGTTGAGTGGCGCAGCCGTTCAAGCGTACGCCCGGCAGGCTCAGCAGTTGTTCGAGCAAGCGTTCGCGCAGTGCGACGATGGTTTTTTTCTCGGCATCGAACGCCTCGGCGGCCAAGGCAAATGCTGCGCCCATGCCGGCAATCTGGTGCGTCGCCAAGGTTCCGGAGCGCAAGCCGCCTTCATGCCCGCCGCCGTGAATCTGCGCCTGCAAACGCTGCTGCGCCCGTGGACCGACGTACAACGCGCCGATGCCTTTCGGGCCGTAGAGTTTGTGCGCCGAAAACGACATCAGATCCAC
The DNA here is from genome assembly GCF_059429415.1 of Pseudomonas sp. CH61. Classification (NCBI taxonomy): domain Bacteria; kingdom Pseudomonadati; phylum Pseudomonadota; class Gammaproteobacteria; order Pseudomonadales; family Pseudomonadaceae; genus Pseudomonas; species Pseudomonas sp. CH61. The sequence goes on from NZ_CM182098.1 coordinate 3,726,891, forward strand.
CGGCCATTGCGCCAGATCGATCGCGACTTTGCCGGCGCCCTGTGCCGCATCAACATGGAACAACGCCTCACGACTGCGCACCACTTCGCCAATCGCTTGAACATCATTGACGGTGCCCAGTTCGTTGTTGACCAACATCAGTGACACCAGAAAGGTGTCGTCGCGCATGGCTTCACTGACCGCTTGCGGCGTGATCAGGCCATCGGCGTCTGGCACCAGATAAGTCACGGCGATGCCGGCGTCCTGCAATTGGCGGGCGGTATCGAGGATGGCTTTGTGTTCGATCTGACTGGTAATGATGTGGCCGCCGGACACCCCGCGCGCCTGCGCCACGCCTTTGAGGGCGAGGTTATTGGACTCGGTGGCACCGGAGGTCCAGATAATCTGTTGGGCATTGGCGCCGACCAGTTCGGCGACTTGCCGGCGGGCCTGCTCGACCGTGTGCCGGGCCTGCTGGCCGTAAGCATGGGAGCTGGAAGCCGGGTTACCAAAGTTACCGTGAAACCCCAGACACTCGATCATCACCTGGATGACCCGCTCGTCGACCGGGGTGGTGGCGGCGTAATCGAAATACAACGGACGTGTGTTCATAAAAGACTCGCAGAGCGTGTTCCGGGATCAGGAGGCTCGTGTCTGCAAACGGTACGGCGCAGCCTTGTGAGCTGCGCGTCGGTTCGAGAGCGTCATCAATACCTGATCGGATGCCGTTAAAGAAGAACAACTTCATTCAAAGTGCGTAGGAACGCTCCTGAAGTCGAGCTTAACAGGCATCCGGCCTGCGGTTGAAGCGATGCGTCAGCTAAAGCTTTCGAGAAGTAACGGGTACAGCGAAAGCACCAACAGCGCCGCCATGCCCCAGTTGAACACGCGCAACCAACGCGGATCCTTCAGCACATTGCGCAACAACGTGCCACACGCGGCCCAGACGCCGACGCTCGGCAGGTTGATGATGGCGAACACCGCAGCAATCACCACGACATTGGTGAAATAGCCCTGCATCGGCGTGTAGGTGCTGATGGCCCCGATGGCCATGATCCACGCCTTGGGATTGACCCACTGAAACGCGGCCGCGCCGAGGTAGCTGATCGGCTTCGCCTCGCCTTCGGCGCTGTCGCCGACAGGTCCCGAATGCGCGATTTTCCACGCCAGATACAGCAGATACGCCGCGCCGACGTAGCGCAGAACCGTATAAAGAATTGGATAGGTCTGGAACACCGCGCCAAGGCCAAAGCCCACGGCCACCACCAGAACGAAGAAGCCGCAAGTAATCCCGAGCATGTGCGGGATGGTGCGGTTGAAGCCAAAGTTCACCCCCGAAGCCAGCAACATGGTGTTGTTCGGTCCAGGTGTAATCGAGGTGACAAGGGCAAACAGGGCAAAGCCCAACAGCAGGTCAAGCGAGAGGTTCATGGCAGGCAATCCATCAGGGTCATTCAGGTGTTGACCCTATCCCACGCCGCCCGGCAAGCCCACGGACAGTTGGGTAAAACTTCTACCAGTACAGTTTGTTTTCAGCTCGGACGACCGTGCAGCTGTACGGCACGTTCGGCACTCATTTCAGCTTTCTTGTCGAACCGGGTCTGACCGAGCAATTGCGCTTTTTTCGCGTGGTATTCGTCGAAAGACAAGCCGCTGCGATTGAGTGCTTCCATCGCCAATTCGCGGGATTCTTCATCGGTGTAAGGGCGCAGTTCCGGCGAAACGTGTCCGGCACAACCGGCGAGTACAGAGACAGCGAGCATCAAGGAAACAGTCAGTAAACGATTCATGGGAGCGTCCTGGCGAGCAATGGGGAGTCGATGGACAAAGGCTACGCCCGGGCACGCTCACGCAGAAATCAACGCTCTCAATAGTGGCTATCAGGAATTCGACACAAACTGTCGCATATCTCCTAACGATCTATAAATATCAATTAACGTTCTTTTACGGAATAACAAACAGTCTTTATAACTCCATCCATGCGCTGAGCACTGTTGCTCCAGCAACTGTTGCTCAGCCAACACCGATTCAACAAAGCGCCCCGCTGCTCACAGGGGCGACCGCCACGCTAACGCTCAACGCCTTGTAAACCGGGGCTTGCAAGAATTGGTACAGCGCTTGCTCAGACCCGGTGACTCATTCACTGCTCACTGAGCAACTGTTGAAAAAGGAACTGATCATGTCGCGTCCCCTGAAAGTCGTCGCCCTCTCCGGCGGCACCTGGCGTCCGTCCCGTACCTTGGTGCTGACCCAAGCCTTGCTCGCCGAACTCGCCGGGCACCTGACCATCGAAAGCCATTTGATCGAACTCGGTGATATCGCTCGCCCGCTCGGCGGCGCGCTGTCGCGTCAGGAACTCAATGCCGAGGTTGAAGCCGAGTTGCAGGCCATTGAGCAGGCCGATCTGCTGATCGTTGCCGCGCCGGTTTATCGCGGTTCCTACCCGGGTCTGCTCAAGCACCTGTTCGACCTGATCGACCTCAACGCCCTGATCGACACGCCGGTGCTGCTCGCCGCAACCGGCGGTAGCGAACGCCATGCGCTGGTGCTCGATCACCAGTTGCGCCCGCTGTTCAGCTTCTTCCAGGCCATGACGTTGCCGATCGGCGTGTACGCCACCGAAGCCGACTTCGCCGATTACCAGATCACCAGCGAATTGTTGAAAGCGCGCATCCGCCTGGCCGCTGAACGCGCGGCGCCGCTGTTCGCCACCCAAATCAAACCCTTGCTGAAAATCGCCTGAGGAGCCGTTCATGGATGTTTTCTGGTTCCTGCCGACCCACGGTGATGGCCACTATCTGGGCACCACCCAAGGCGCGCGCCCGGTCACGCTCAATTATCTGAAACAAGTGGCGCAGGCCGCTGACAGCCTGGGCTACCACGGCGTGCTGATTCCCACCGGGCGTTCCTGCGAAGACTCGTGGGTGATCGCCTCGGCACTGGTGCCGTTGACCGAGCGTCTGCGTTATCTGGTGGCGATCCGTCCGGGGATCATCTCGCCGACAGTCTCGGCGCGCATGGCTGCGACCCTCGATCGCCTGTCCAACGGGCGCCTGTTGATCAACGTGGTGACCGGCGGCGATCCGGATGAAAACCGTGGCGACGGCAGTTTCCTCAGCCACGCCGAGCGCTATGAAGTCACCGATGAATTCCTGAAGATCTGGCGTCGCGTGTTGCAAGGTGAAGCGGTGGATTTCGACGGCAAACACCTGAAGGTGCAGAACGCCAAAGCGCTGTATCCGCCGGTGCAGAAACCCTATCCGCCGCTGTACTTCGGCGGCTCCTCCGATGCCGCGCATGATCTGGCCGCCGAACAGGTCGATGTCTATCTGACCTGGGGCGAACCACCGGCCGCAGTTGCGGAAAAACTCGCCGATGTGCGCGAACGTGCGGCGCGACATGGGCGCAAGGTGAAGTTCGGCATCCGCTTGCATGTGATCGTGCGCGAGACCGCCGAAGAGGCCTGGAAAGCCGCGGACAAACTGATCGAACACATCAGCGACGAGACCATTGAAGCGGCGCAGAAGTCGTTCTCGCGTTTCGATTCCGAGGGTCAGCGGCGCATGGCGGCCTTGCACGACGGTCGTCGCGACAACCTAGAGATCGCTCCGAATCTGTGGGCCGGTGTCGGTCTGGTGCGCGGCGGTGCCGGTACGGCGCTGGTTGGCGATCCGCAGCAAGTGGCGGCGCGGATCAAGGAATACGCGGATCTGGGCATCGAGAGTTTCATCTTCTCCGGTTATCCGCATCTGGAAGAGGCTTACCGCTTTGCCGAGCTGGTGTTCCCGCTGCTGCCCGAGCCTTACGCCAGTCTGGCCGGGCGTGGCGTGACCAATCTGACCGGGCCGTTTGGCGAAATGATTGCCAATGATGTGTTGCCGACAAAAGCCAGTGCCTGAACCGGCCCCGCTGTAGGAGCGAGCCTGTTCCGGGCGGCGTTCCGACGAATGCGGTGTGTCAGCCAACGATGATGTCGATTGTGCTGACTTCATCGCGAGCAGGCTCACTCCTACAGGGGGCTGAGTTGATTCTTTGAGGAATACCGTGTGACCGCCAAACCGCAAAGTACTTTGATATCCCCGCTGCAGACCGCCCGCCAACTGGCCGCCGAGTTTGCCCTGACCGCCGTCGAACGTGACGAACGTGGTGGCACGCCGAAAGTCGAGCGCGATGCCCTGCGCGACAGCGGCCTGCTGGCCCTGAGCATTCCCACCCGTTACGGCGGCCTCGGCGCGAGCTGGAGTGAAACCCTGCAAGTCGTTCGCGAGTTCGCCAAAGTCGACAGCTCGATCGCCCACGTGTTCGGTTTTCATCACTTGATGCTCGCCACTGTGCGCCTGTTTTCCCGGCCGGAACAATGGCAGCCGTGGTTCGAACAGACCGCGCGGCAGAACTGGTTCTGGGGCAACGCGCTGAACCCGCTCGACACCCGCACCGTGGTCAAGGATCTCGGCGGCTGGCGCGAATTTTCCGGGAAGAAAAGTTTCTGTTCCGGCGCCAGCGATTCACAGATGCTGATCGCTTCGGCCGTCGATGAAAGTGCTGGCGGCAAGTTGCTGATCGCGGCGATTCCCAGCGGACGCAGTGGCATCACCCTGCACAATGACTGGAACAACATCGGCCAGCGTCAGACTGACAGCGGCAGCGCGACGTTTGAACGGGTGCGCGTCGAAGAGTCGGAACTGCTCCTCGATCCCGGCCCGCTGAGTACACCGTTCGCCTGCTTGCGGCCATTGATCGCGCAGCTGACTTTCACGCATATGTTTCTCGGGATTGCCGAAGGTGCTTTCGAAGAGGCGCGGCAATACACCCTCAGCGAAACCCGGCTCTGGCATAAATCCACGGCGTGCGATGTGCGTGAAGACCCGTACGTGCTCGCGCATTACGGCGAGTTCTGGGTGGCGCTGGAAGGCATTCGTCTGCTGGTCGAACGCGCGGCGGCGTTGCTCGATGAGGCCTGGGCCAAAGGCGCGAACCTCAGCGCTGAAGAGCGCGGCCAAGTCGCGACAGCGATTGCCACCGCGAAGGTTGCCGCCAGCCGTCAGGGCCTGGAGATTTGCAGCCGTTTGTTCGAAGTGACCGGCGCGCGCTCGACCCATGCCTCCCTGCGTCTCGACCGCCACTGGCGCAACCTGCGCACGCAAACCCTGCACGACCCGCTGGATTACAAACTCCATGAGCTAGGCGACTGGGCGCTGAATCAGTCGCTGCCGGTGCCGACTTTCTATTCCTGACCTGCCTGCATTTGAACTAAAAAGAAGGACGAGCCCATGCAACTGCTGACCCTACCGCCCTCCCCCGCGCTCGCCACGTCGATCCGTGCCACCGCGCAGGTCTTCGAAGATCCGAAGTCCCAGGCCCTGCTCGAGCATTTGCAGCAAGTAGCGCCCAGTGAAGCGAGTGTGCTGATCATCGGCGAGACCGGTACCGGCAAAGAGCTGGTGGCGCGGCATATTCATAACCTCAGCAATCGCCGTCATCGGCCGTTTATCGCGGTCAATTGCGGGGCGTTTTCCGAATCGCTGGTGGAAGCGGAATTGTTCGGTCACGAAAAAGGCGCGTTCACCGGCGCGCTCAGCGCCAAGGCCGGGTGGTTCGAGGAAGCGGATGGCGGCACGTTGTTTCTCGATGAGATCGGCGATCTGCCGATGGCGATTCAGGTGAAGTTGTTGCGTGTTTTGCAGGAGCGCGAAGTGGTGCGGTTGGGCTCGCGCAAAAGCATTCCTATCGATGTGCGGGTGCTGGCGGCGACCAATGTGCAGCTGGAAAAAGCCATCAACGCCGGCCATTTCCGCGAGGATCTGTATTACCGACTCAACGTGGTCAATCTGGAATTGAGTCCATTGCGTGAGCGTCCCGGCGACATACTGCCGCTGACCCGCCACTTCATCGAGGCCTACAGCCAACGCCTCGGTTACGGTCGGGTCAGCATCAGCCCGGGCGCCGAGCACAAGCTGCGTGCTTACAGTTGGCCGGGCAATATTCGTGAGCTGGAAAACGTCATCCATCACACCCTGCTGATCTGCCGCAATGGCGTGATCGAACGCGATGACTTGCGCCTGTCGAATCTGCGCATCGATCGCCCGGACGATCATCACAGCAGTGCCGATGATTCACCGGAGGCGTTGCTGGAACAGGCCTTTCAAAAACTCTTCGCGCAACAGGCCGGCGCGTTGCACGAAAAAGTGGAGGACGCCTTGTTGCGCGCGGCGTATCGCTTCTGCCATTACAACCAGGTGCACACCGCCGCGTTGCTCGGTCTGAGCCGCAACGTCACCCGCACGCGGCTGATCAAGATCGGTGAACTGGCGGTGAACAAGCGGCGGCTCACGGAAAATCTGCAAGGCGAGCGCTTGATCCAGCTGTCGATCTAGCCCACCAGGTGGCAGTGCAGCGCATCGTCGTGACTGCGGGCGATGCTGCTCAGCACCTGGAACGAATTGAAGGTGACGGTTTTTGCCTGATGGGTGTGAATCAGTTGCCAGAAATCCTGCTCGCCGCTCTCAAAGCTGCGAAATGCCGCCTCCCCCGCCTCGCGGGTCTGCCATTGGAGGAAACTCAGCACGCGCCGGCCGTCATCGCTGGCCTGCACACTGGCGCTGACAAAACCGTCGTAACGCTGCGCCAGGCGCTCGGTTTGCCTCGACAGTGCGGTGACCAGCGCAGGTTGTTGGCGTGGTTCGATTTCAAATTCGATCAATTGGGTAAAACTGCGGTTGTTCATGGAATGCCCCCACTCAGCGTAAGACGAGCCTTGCGACTCGAAGACCTGCAGGGTAAAACCTCTAGTTAAGTCAAGGTCAAGAGCTGTTTTCAGATGATCAGCAAAGAAAACGTGCACAAACAGTTAACGGTTGGCGAAGTCGCAGCGCGCAGTGGCGTCGCCGTTACCGCTCTGCACTTTTATGAATCCAAAGGCCTGATCAAGAGTCAGCGCAATGCCGGCAATCAGCGGCGCTATCCGCGTGAAGTGCTGCGTCGGGTGGCGTTGATCAAAGTCGCGCAGCGGCTGGGGATTGCGCTGGCGGAGATTGGCGAGGCACTGAAAATCCTCCCGCAGGATCGGGCGCCCAGCGCGGCCGACTGGAAAATCCTCTCGCAGCAATGGCGGCGCGAGCTGGATGAACGGATCGAACAACTGACGCTACTGCGCGATCGGCTCAATGGCTGCATCGGTTGCGGCTGTTTGTCGATGGAGGCCTGCCCGCTGCGCAATCAGGGCGATGTGCTGGGTGAACAGGGACCGGGGCCGCACTTTCCCGAAGACTGACGCTCGTCGGGCAAAAATTTGCACGGCGAAGACGGTTCTATAGTGAATCTTCCACAAATCCGGTGGAGCCACATCTCATAGAACAAAAATCAGGGAGAACGTCATGAGCGTCAAACCCATTCCCGAGGGGTATCACAGCATTACCCCGTATCTCGGCATCCACAAAGCCGCCGAGGCCATCGATTTCTATAAAAAAGCCTTCGGCGCCACCGAAGTCATGCGCCTGGCCATGCCCGACGGCGGCATCGGCCACGCCGAACTGCGCATTGGCGACAGCGCGATCATGCTCGGTTCACCGTGCGATCAAGGGCCGTTGAGTAATCCGGATCAAGCCGTGTCGGTTGGTTTGCATTTGTATGTGACCGATGTCGACAAGTCGTTTCAGCGAGCACTGGATGCCGGGGCGACGACGGTGTCCGAGGTCAAGGATCAGTTTTACGGTGATCGCAGCGGGACGTTGAAGGATCCGTATGGGCATCTGTGGTTTCTGGCCTCGCGCAAGGAGGATCTGACTGAAGAGCAGATCAAGCAGCGGGCGATGGAGATGTTTCAGCAGGGTTGAGCATTGCAGTGTCTGGACTGGCCTCTTCGCGAGCAGGCTCGCTCCCACAGGGTTTCGTTGGGTGGCATAGATAATGGTCACACCGGAAATTACTGTGGGAGCGAGCCTGCTCGCGAAGGGGCCGGCACTGGCAACCCGAGCCTCATGAACACACTTCATGAACCTGCCCACCACGCTTTGCCCCTTGCCGCAAACCCCGGACAATCTCAGGATGCAGCCAACCAGAACCCTGAACAAGGATCAGCCCGATGTTTGCCGGATTCCGCAAAGACCAGCGCCACGTCAACGGTGTCGACATTGCCTACCGCCTCGGCGGCAGCGGCCCGGGCCTGTTGCTGTTGCACGGCCACCCGCAGACCCATGTGATCTGGCACAAGATTGCCGAACAACTGGCCGAACACTTCACCGTGGTCGCCGCCGACCTGCGCGGTTACGGTGACAGCAGCCGCCCGGCTGCCGATGAGTTACACGTTAATTACTCGAAACGCGAAATGGCCCGCGACAATGTCGAGTTGATGCAGTCGCTGGGCTTCGAGCAGTTTTCGATCCTCGCTCACGACCGTGGCGCGCGGGTCGCCCATCGCCTGGCGCTCGACCACCCCACTGCCGTGCAACGGATGATGCTGCTCGACATCGCGCCGACCCTGTCTATGTATGCGCAAACCAACGAAGCCTTTGCCCGCGCCTACTGGCACTGGTTCTTCCTGATCCGCCCGGCGCCACTGCCGGAAACCTTGCTCGAAGCCGATCCCGAAAGCTATCTGCGCAGCGTGATGGGCAGTCGCAGCGCCGGACTCAAGCCGTTTACCGATGCAGCCTTCGGCGAATACCTGCGCTGCCTGCAACAACCTGGCAGCGCGCGCGGTATCTGCGAAGACTATCGCGCCAGCGCCAGCATCGATCTTGAGCACGACCGCGCCGACATCGCCGCCGGGCATCATCTGAATCTGCCATTGCGCGTGTTGTGGGGCGCCGAAGGCACGGTCGGAAGCTGTTTCGATCCACTCAAGGAATGGCAGCAAGTGGCGACCAACGTCAGCGGTCAGGCATTGCCCGCCGGCCACTACATTGCCGAAGAAATCCCCGAACGGTTGCTCGCTGAAGCACTGGCCTTTTTGCGTTGAGCCGAGCCGCCGGATCTCGGTGCTATGCTGGCGGCTTCTGCCGCCAGTGTTCGTTTTGACATGCCCCAAAAGAAAGACACCGTGCCCCTGCCCGAAGACCTGCGTGTGCTGCTCACCGTGATCCGCAAGAACGGCTTTGCCGCCGCCGCGGATGAACTGGGCCTGTCGCCGGCCTATGTCAGCAAACGCATCCAGATTCTTGAAACCACCCTCGGCACTCGCCTGCTGCACCGCACCAGCCGGCGCGTCGCGCTGACCGAGGATGGTGAACGCGTGCAACGCTGGGCGTTGCGCATTCTCGATGATTTCCAGCAACTGCACGACGAATTGTCCGACGCCCACGACAGCCCGCGTGGGCGTTTGCACATTTGCAGCAGTTTCGGTTTCGGTCGCAATCACGTCGCCCCGGCGGTGTCGTTGCTGGCCGAACGTTATCCAGAACTGGAGATTCGCCTCGACCTGTTTGACCGGGTGGTGGACATCATCAATGAAGGCTTCGATCTGGAGATTCGCGTTGGCGATGACCTTCCCGGCCAGCACATCGGTCGACGCCTGGTCAGTAACCGGCGGGTGCTGTGCGCCGCTCCCGGTTATCTGCAACGTCGCGGCACACCGCAGACGCTGGACGAACTGCAACAGCACGATTGCCTGGTGATCAAGGAGCGCGACAACGCCTTTGGTCTCTGGAATCTGGATCGCGATGGCGGACAAGAGAACGTGCGGGTCAGCGGGCCGTTGTCGTCCAACAACGGCGAGATTGTTTTGCAGTGGGCGCTGGACGGGCGCGGGGTGTTGTTGCGCTCGCTGTGGGATGTGAAGCCGCTGCTGGAACAAGGGCGGTTGGTGCAGGTATTGGACGATTACAGCCAGAGCGCCAATGTCTGGGCGGTGTACCCGACGCGGCTGGCGCATTCGGGGAAGTTGCGCGCGTGTGTGGAGTTTTTGCAGGAGCATTTCAAAGGATTGTCGCTGTAACCCGAAACCACACAAAACCCTGTAGGAGTGAGCCTGCTCGCGATAGCGGTGTGTCAGATACAACAATTCTGACTGATCCACCGCTATCGCGAGCAGGCGAAGGCCTACAGGGGATCAGCGGTGGGTCAGGAGAGCCACGGGTTGTTGGCCAGGTGTTCGCGCTCGAAGGCCTTGATCTGTTCGCGCCGTTGCAGGGTGCTGCCGATGGCATCCAGGCCGAGCAGCAATGCAGTTTTACGCAAAGTATCGATCTGGAAATCGATCACCGTGCCATCCGCCAGACTAATCCGCTGAGTCTCCAGATCGATATTGACCCGCGCCGTTTCAGCCTGACCTACAAGCCGTCCGATGCGTTGCACCTGCGCCTCTTCCAGCGTGATCAACAACACCCCGTTACGCTGGCAATTGTCGTAGAAGATCCCGGCGAAACTGCTGCCGATCAACGCGCGAATACCCATTTGCTGCAAGCCCCAGACCGCATGTTCGCGGCTGGAACCGCAGCCAAAATTCGGCCCGACCAGCAGAAAACTTGCGCCCTGCCACGCTGGTTGGTTCAAAACGAAATCGGGGTTGGGGCTGCCATCGCGCAGAAACCGCAAATCGAAAAACAAGCCGCGATCGAGTCCCTGACGATCAATGCCTTTGAGGAACTGCTTGGGCATGATCACGTCCGTGTCGACATTGGCCGCCAATAACGGCGCGGCCTGACCGCTGACTTGAGTGAAGGGCTGCAGGCTCATGGGCGTTCTCCAAAGTGGCGGATATCGGTGAGTCGACCACTGATGGCCGCAGCGGCGACCATCGCTGGGCTCATCAGATGAGTACGGGCGCCGGCGCCCTGACGGCCTTCGAAGTTGCGGTTGGTGCTGGATGCGCAACGGTCACCGGGTGCGAGGACGTCGTCGTTCATCGCCAGGCACATCGAGCAGCCGGACTGTCGCCATTCGAAACCGGCATCGATAAAGATCTGCGCCAGCCCTTCGGCCTCGGCCTGCGCGCGAACTTCGCTGGAACCGGGAACGATCATCGCCCGCACATGCTCTGCCACTTGCTGCCCGCGCACGACGCTGGCGGCATCACGCAGGTCTTCGATTCGCGCATTGGTGCACGAACCGATAAAGGCATGGCTGATGACGATATCGCTGAGCGCCATGCCCGCTTCGAGGCCCATGTAGTTGAGGGCGCGGCGCATGTCCTGACGCAGGATCGGATCGCTGATCGCTTGTGGGTCGGGCACTCGCGCACCGATCGCGGCGGCCTGATCAGGGCTGGTGCCCCAGGTGACCATCGGTTCCAGCACACTGGCGTCGAGGTGAATCTCGCGGTCAAACACCGCGCCCGGATCACTGCGCAATTCGCGCCACTTCTCCACGCCCCGCTCCCACAACTCGCCTTGCGGCGCACGCGGCTTACCCTTGAGATAGGCGAAGACCTTGTCATCCGGGGCCATGAATGCGCCCCGCGCGCCTGCCTCGACCGCCATGTTGCAAATGGTCATGCGCGCTTCAACGCTGAGGGCAGCGATGGTCGAGCCGCAGAATTCGATGGCGTAACCGCTGGCCCCGGAAGCGCCGATACGACCGATCAGGGCCATGATCACGTCTTTGGAAGTCAAGCCTGGCGGCAGGTCGCCATCGACGGTCACGCGCAGACTTTTAAGACGTTTATAGACCAGCGTCTGTGAGGCCAGCAGATGCTCGATCTCGGAGGTGCCGATGCCGAACCCGAAGGCGCCGAGTGCGCCATAGGTGGTGGTATGGCTGTCGCCAGCGGCGATGACCATGCCGGGCAGAATAAAGCCCTGTTCGGGGGCGATCACATGTTCGATGCCCTGACGTTTGTCGAGGATGTCCAGCAACTCGATGCCGAAATCGCGGCAATTTTCCGCCAGATACGACACTTGCCGCGCGCCACCCGCATCAGGCATTGCCGCGATGCGCACAGGCGTGGTCGGGTTGACGTGGTCGACCACCGCCAGCGCCGTGCCCGGCCGCCAGACCTCGCGCCCGGCCGCGCGCAAACCGCTGAAGGCCTGCGGGCTGGTGTATTCGTTGATCACCTGACGATCGATATACAACAGGACATGGTCCTGATCGTCGAGGCGGCACACCGTGTGCGAATCGATGTGTTTGTCGTAGAGGGTTCTGGCGGTCATCAAGGCGCTCACTCAGGGAATCGGGTGATTCCCATCATAGGCAGCGCGGGTCGGCCATCAATTGCCTGACAGTGATGGCGTGGATCATGAATCGTGTTTGATCCCCTGTACGCAGCAAAACCCTGTGGGAGCGAGCCTGCTCGCGAAAGCGGTGGATCAGGCAACGGATGAAGTGACTGAGCCGGCGCTTTCGCGAGCAGGCTCGCTCCCACAAGGGGATTCGTGGTGATCGGGGAATTGGGAAACATTTGCTTTCATATCACCTTTCGGGATTTGTCCCGCTCATTCGTCCTATAGAGATGCAGGCCGTTCGCGTAGGCAAAAGCCACGTTCGGTCTTTCGGGGTCTGCCGTGCTGCGAAGCCCGTAGCCACGCGCCCTTTCACCGCTATCAAGACGCGCAATCATGTCGAAGAAATCCCGCTCCAAACTGTGGTTCCTCGTTCATAGCTGGCTGGCGTTACCGATCTGGTTCTTTGTCCTGATCGTCTGTGTCACCGGCACGCTGGCGGTGGTCAGCCAGGAAATCGTCTGGCTGGCCAACCCGCAGATGCGCGCCAGTCAGCCCGCCGACGATGCACCGCTGCTCAGCTTTGAGCAGGTGCTGGCCGCCATCAAAAAAGCCGAACCGCAAACACTGGTAGAAAGCATCAGCCGACCGGACGAATCACACTTCGCCCTCGACGTCAGCGTCAGTTATCCGGACGGACGCTCGCAGACCGTTTACGTCAACCCGTACACCGGCGTGATACAAGGCAGCGCTCCCGACTTCAACTTCCAGGCTTTTACCCGCGCCCTGCATGGCTGGTGGCTGGTGCCCTTTACCAACGGTTACAGCTGGGGCTGGTATCTGGTGTCGTTCCTCGGTTTGCCGATGCTCGCCTCGCTGGTAACCGGCCTTGTGGTGTACAAGCGTTTCTGGAAAGGCTTTCTGCGCCCGACCTTGCGCATTCGCCACGGCGCCCGGATTTTCTGGGGCGACTTCCACCGCCTCAGCGGGATCTGGTCGATCTGGTTTATCGCGGTGATTTCGATAACCGGTACCTGGTTCCTGATTCAGGCTTTCCTGTTCGACAACCAAGTGTCGATCTCGACCGAGCCCATTATTCCGGCCATGGCGCGTGAAAGCGTGCCAATCTCGGCTGATGCTTCGCCGCCGCCACGGATCAGCCTGGATCGCGCGGTGGAGATCGCCGAACAGAAAATCCCCGGCCTCGAAGTCAGCTTCATCAGCATGCCCGGCAATGCCTACAGCCACATGAGCGTCGGCGGTCGCGGCTGGTATCCGCTGATGTTCCAGACAGCCACGCTGAATCCGTTCAACGGTGACATGGCCGCCTCGCGACTGATCACCGACCGCTCCTCCCTGGAATTTGTCACCGAATCCATGCGGCCGCTGCACACCGGTGATTTCGGTGGACTGTGGATCAAGCTGATCTGGTTCTTCTTCGGCTTGCTGTTGAGCATGATGGTGCTCAGCGGTCTGCTGATCTGGACCAAACGCACCGCTCTGGCCACCGCCAACGCGCTCAAGCGCGAAAGCAAAAAGGCCCGCAGCGCCCCGGCACAACCGGCCTTCGCCCGTGAAACCTCGGAGGCTAACCTGTGAGCCAGTCCAGCACCGCCACCCCACCGTCGCGCCTGAGCCGTTTCTGGCACAAATGGCGCTTCCACATCAATGCGCTGCTGTTGCTGATCCCGTTGGGATTCATGCCCAAGTACTTCGCCGACGTGTCGCTGTTTCGCGGCGACAGCGGCCTGGGCGAGCGCGAAATAGGTGACGTTCAGGTCGGCCCCTGGAGTTTGCGTCTGGCCGAACTGCGCAACGAAGCCCCGCATCTGAGCGGTCCCGCCGGCTATATGAAGGACTTCAACGCGGCGCTGTGCGATGCCTGCGTTGAACAGGTCAAGGCCACTTATCTGCGCATCGGCAAACCGCGCAGCCTGCGTGCCGCCGGGGTGATTTTCTTCGGTACACCGTATCGCATGGGCAGCCAACTGCCGGTTCCGGAAAAAACCAAAGCCGACGCCGAACTGTGGATCACCATGGAAGGCTGGGACGGCAGCATGCATCAGGCTTCGATCCCTCTGAGTCAGGCCTCCCCCGCCACCATTGCCTGGTTGAACAAACAAGGAGCCAAACCATGACTAGCTCGCAACGCTTCTTACGCTTGCGGTTGAATACCGCGCTGCTGGTGCTGTGCGCCGGCTTCAGTGCCGGTGCGCTGGCACACAACCCGATGTGCGAATGCAAAGCCATCGACGCCGAGCAGATCAAATGCACGGGTGGTTTCTCCGACGGCAGCGGTGCACCGGGGGTGACCCTCGATGTGATCGGCTATGACGAAACCGTTCTGGTGCCGGGCAAACTCGGCAGCGATTCGACCCTGACCTTCAAGAAACCCGGCGCCGAGTTCTACGTACTGTTCGACGCAGGTCCGGGCCACGTGGTGGAAATCGACCACGCGGATATCGAAGCCCCATGAGCACGCCAACCAGCCAAATCGTGCGCCCGGCCGGTGCCGGTCATGAAACCCTCAATGTGCTGCTGTTGTGCCTGTTGATCCTGGCGGTCGCCGGCTCAGTCGTCGCCTGGCGCGGGGTTTCCCATGAACCGGAGCCGGTGGCGACAAATCAACTCGACGCGCGCCGCGACCTCAGCGCTTCGGAACAAGGCATCTACGCCGACCTGCGGGTGACCCTCGATGAAATCCGCTTGCTGCGCGAAGAACAGCAAGCCCTGCCGACACCGCAGAATCTGGCCGACGAAGGCTTTGCGCCGTTTGCCCAGGATGCGAGTTCGGTCAGCCGTGGCGGTCATGCCTGGCAGATGCTGGCGGGCAGCGCCTATTTCGGTCATAGCCAGAACACGGCGGTTGCCGGTTCGTTCGTGATGTTGCTGAGCGCCGACGACAAGGCTGCGCCCGATATCTGGCTCAACCGCGACGCCAATCTGACAGCGCCGACCGAACTGACTGAAGCCGCCCTGTCCGCTTCTGGCTGGAAACAGATCGTCGCGCAATACGATGCCGGGGTTACCCGCGAACATCGCCATTGATTCCTCGCCCTCATCCGAGAGAAGACCGTTTGCCCATGTCTATTTCATCGTCTCGCCGTCCATTGTTGCGTCTGTTTCTGCTCGGCCTCTGCGCCTGCCTGCTCAGCCCATTGGCCATTGCCGATCAGGCCAAACGCCTGCGCATCGGCATCACCCTGCACCCCTATTACAGCTATGTGGCGAACATTGTCGGCGACAAGGCCGAGGTGGTTCCGCTGATTCCCGCTGGCTTCAATCCGCATGCCTACGAACCGCGGGCCGAGGACATCAAACGCATCAGCGGGCTGGACGTGATCGTGCTCAACGGTGTCGGCCATGACGACTTTGCCGACCGCATGATCGCCGCCAGCGAAACGCCGGACATCAAAACCATCGAAGCCAACGAAAACGTGCCGCTGCTGGCCGCCACCGGGGTTGCCGCACGCGGTGCCGGTAAAGTGGTGAACCCGCACACGTTCCTGTCGATCAGCGCCTCCATCGCCCAGGTCAACAACATCGCGCGCGAACTGGGCAAACTCGATCCGGACAACGCCAAGACCTACACCCAGAACGCCCGCGCCTACGGCAAACGCCTGCGGCAGATGCGCGCCGACGCGCTGGCCAAACTGACGCAAGCGCCGAACGCAGAACTGCGCGTGGCCACGGTGCACGCCGCTTATGACTATTTGCTGCGTGAGTTCGGCCTGGAAGTGACCGCCGTGGTCGAGCCGGCCCACGGCATCGAGCCGAGCCCAAGCCAATTGAAGAAGACCATCGACCAGTTGCGTGAACTGGACGTGAAGGTGATCTTCTCGGAGATGGATTTCCCCTCCACTTACGTCGAAACAATCCAGCGTGAGTCCGGCGTGAAACTGTATCCGCTGTCGCACATTTCCTACGGCGAATACACCGCCGACAAGTACGAAAAGGAAATGACCGGCAACCTCAACACCGTGGTGCGGGCGATTCAGGAGTCGGGCGCATGACTTCCAGAGAGATCCTTTCCCCCGAAAACACCGAGTCCCCTGTGGGAGCGAGCCTGCTCGCGAAGGCGTCGGTCCAGGCAACATCTTCGTTGGATGACATACCGCTATCGCGAGCAGGCTCACTCCTACAGGTTTCGGGGCCGACTCTGGATTTTGCGGGGATTTGTCTGACGCTGGGGCGCACGACGATTCTGGACAAGGTCACCTTCCAGGTGCAGCCCGGCAGCGTGCATGCGCTGGTAGGCCCCAACGGTGGCGGCAAGAGTTCGCTGATCAAGACCCTGCTCGGGCAAATGCCGCATCAGGGCCAGCTCAGCCTGCAATGGCCCGGCGAACCCGGGACCATCGGTTATGTGCCACAGGCGCTGGAGTTCGATCGCGGTTTGCCTTTGACCGTCGACGATTTCATGGCCGCCATGTGTCAACGTCGCCCGGCGTTTCTCGGTTTGAGCAAGCGTTACGCCGGCGCCATTGGCGATGCGCTGGAACGCGTCGGCATGCAGGACAAACGCAAGCGGCGCATGGGTGCGCTGTCCGGCGGGGAACGGCAGCGGGTGCTGCTCGCACAAGGCTTGATTCCGGCGCCGCAATTGCTGGTGCTGGATGAACCGATGTCCGCCCTTGATGAAGCCGGGATTCAGGTGTTCGAGCGCCTGCTCAATGACTGGCGCGCGGCGGGCATCACCGTGCTGTGGATCGAGCACGATCTGGAAGCGGTCGGGCGTCTGGCCGATCGGGTCACCGGCCTTAACCGTCGTGTGCTGTTCGACGCCACGCCACAACAGGCGCTGACCCCGGAACGCCTGCTGACGCTGTTTTCCACCCATCCACGGAGCGCTGCCTGATGAGTTACGAAGCCTTTCGTTTGATGGTGCAAGGCTGGGCCTCGTCCGGTTATCTGCCGGAAGCACTGGCCTACGGTTTTGTCGTAAATGCTTTGCTCGCTGGCCTGCTGATCGGCCCGGTGCTCGGCGGCCTCGGCACGCTGGTGGTGGTCAAGCGCTTCGCGTTTTTCTCCGAAGCGGTAGGCCACGCGGCGCTGACCGGCGTGGCCATCGGCATCCTGCTCGGCGAACCGTACACCGGGCCCTATGGCAGCCTGTTCGGCTACTGCCTGCTGTTCGGCATCCTGCTCAATTACCTGCGCAACCGTACCGGTCTGGCGCCGGACACCTTGATCGGCGTGTTTCTGTCGGTGTCGCTGGCACTCGGCGCGAGTCTGCTGTTGATCCTGGCGGGCAAGATCAACGTGCACATTCTCGAGAACGTACTGTTCGGCTCAGTGCTGACGGTCAACGGCAACGATCTGGCGGTGTTGGCCATTGTCGGCTCGCTGGTCATGGCGTTGGCCCTGCCGCTGTACAACCGCATCATGCTCGCCAGTTTCAACCCGCAACTGGCGGCCGTGCGCGGGGTGGCGGTGAAAACCCTGGATTATCTGTTCGTGATTCTGGTGACGCTGATCACCGTGGCGGCGGTGAAAGTCATCGGTGCGATTCTGGTTGGCGCACTGCTGGTGATTCCAGCGGCAGCGGCGCGTTTGCTCAGCCAGTCGCTCAAGGGCTTCTTCTGGTGCTCGGTGCTGATCGCCACGGTCAGCACGTTGTGCGGGATCCTGGCGCCGATCGTGTTCGACCTGCCGATTCCATCCGGCGCCGCGATCATTCTGGTCGCCGGCATTGCCTTCGCCCTCGCCGCCATTGCGCGCGGGGTTGTCCCGAGTCTGAAAGGGAATCTTGGATAAATGACTTTTTCACTGCGACAACTGACCTTGGCCATGACCCTGTGCGGTGTGGTCTGCTCGCCGTTGATGGCCGCCGAAAAAGCTAAGCCGCTGCAGGTACTGGCCTCGTTGCCCATCACCTTTGGCTTGGCAGAAGCGCTGCTCAAGGGCACTGATGTCAATCTCGAACGCGCGGCGCCGGCGAACCTGCCGGGCAGTCGTCAGAGTGCCTACTTCACCGGGCGTGGCGCTCCGGCCCTGAGCAAACTGGCAACCGGTGCCGATGCCGTGATTGGTGTGCGCTCGCTGTGGCCAGATGACCAGTTGTACCCGATCGCCCGTCGCAGCAATATCCGCATTGTCGAAGTCGACGCCGCGCGTCCGGTCGACGGCGCCCTGCCGGGCATTGCCGTGCAACCGGATCTGAAGGTTGATGGCTTGAACAGTCAACCGTGGCTGGCGAACAACAACATGGGACGCATGGCGGATGTGATGGCGGCGGATCTGGTGCGCCTGGCACCGAGCGCCAAGCCTGCGATCGAGGCGAATCTGGCGACGTTGAAGCAGCGTCTGTTGAAGCTCAGCGCCGATAGCGAAGCGCGTCTGGCCAACGCCGACAATCTGAGTGTGTTGAGCCTGAGCGATCACTTCGGTTATTTGATCGGCAGCTTGAATCTGGAGCTGATCGGCGAGGATCCACGCCCTGATACCGAGTGGACGCCTGAGGATCTGAAAAAACTGACGGCGACGCTAAAGGACAATGATGTCGCGGTGGTGCTGCATCATCGGCAGCCGTCGGAGCCGGTGAAAGCGGCGATTGCCGAATCGGGTAGTCGTCTGGTGGTGTTGAGCACCGATGCGGCGGATCCGGTGGCGGAGCTGGAAGGCAATGTGGATTTGCTGTTGAAGGGTTTGAGCGGGGCTTAATTTCAGCTGAAACCGCGTTATCGTTCATCGCGAGCAGGCTCACTCCTACAGGGGGAGCGCATTCCAAATGTAGGAGTGAGCCTGCTCGCGATGAGGCCAGCCCGGACTACACAAATCCAAGGCAAGAAAAAACCCGCTGACTGTGACCAGTCCAGCGGGTTTGTTTTTGCCCGGCCGCTTATTGCGCGGCGGCCTGCCCTTCCATCTTCTGGCGCAGGCTCAGCGGACGCATGTCAGTCCAGGTTTCTTCAATGTAGGCCAGGCACTCCTTTTTCAGGCCGCTCTTGCCCACAGTGCGCCAGCCTTCTGGCACGGCTTTGTAGTCCGGCCAGATCGAGTATTGCTCTTCGTGGTTGACCACGACCTGAAAGAGGATGTCCTCGCGGTCGAATACTGACGTCATGCTGGTTCTCCATCGTTATAAGGGTGGGCTGCACGAGGCGTGCAGCCGGGTATGTAGAAAGAACGTTCGGCGCGGCGAAAAATTTACAGCGCCGCGGTGGCAGCGGCCAAAGCGCGACCGAAGATTTGCGCAACACGGTCGATTTCGGCAGCAGTAATCACCAGCGGCGGCAGGAAACGCACCACCGCGCCATGCCGGCCGCCCAGTTCCAGAATCAGCCCACGCTTGAGACATTCGCGCTGGACCAGCGGCGCCAGTCGCGCAAACGCCGGCGGATGACCGAGCGCATCCGCTGGGCCGTTCGGCTCGACCAGCTCTACCCCGAGCATCAGGCCACGCCCCCGAATATCACCCAGTTGCGGGAAGTCGCGTTGCAGGATGCGCAGGTGCTCACTGAGGCGTTCGCCCATGGCAGCAGCGTGTTCGCAGACCTTGTGCTCTACCAGATAACGCATCACCGCAGAACCTGCCGCCATCGCCATCTGATTGCCACGGAAGGTGCCGGCATGCGCGCCCGGCTGCCAGGTGTCGAGCCAGTCGCGGTAGACCACCACAGCCAACGGCAGGCTGCCGCCAATGGCTTTGGACAACACCACCACATCCGGGGTGATGCCAGCGTGTTCGAAGGCAAACATCTTGCCGGTGCGCGCAAAACCGCTCTGGATCTCGTCGACGATCAGCGCCACACCGGCCTTCTCGGTGATCCGACGCAAGCCGCGCAACCACTCGATGTCCGCCGGAATCACGCCGCCCTCGCCCTGCACCGCTTCGACGATCACCGCTGCGGGCAGTTGCACGCCGGCTTCCGGATCGTTGAGGAGGTTTTCCAGGTAACTCAGGTTAGCCTTCACACCTGCTGCGCCACCGAGGCCGAACGGGCAACGGTAGTCATACGGGAACGGCATGAACTGCACGCCATTGCTGAGCAAGGCACCCAACGGCTTTTTCGGCCCCAGGCTACCCATCAGGCTCAACGCACCCTGGCTCATGCCGTGATAACCACCGGAGAACGACAGCACGGTGCTGCGCCCGGTCGCCGTGCGTACCAGCTTCAGCGCCGCTTCCACGGCATCGGTGCCGGTCGGCCCGCAGAACTGGATTTTCGCTTCAGCCGCGAGGGCCGATGGCAGCAGACCGAACAGGTCCTGCACGAACTGATCCTTGACCGGCGTGGTCAGGTCGAGGGTGTGCAGCGGCAATTCATCAGCCAGCACCTGTTGGATCGCTTCGATCACCACCGGGTGGTTATGCCCCAGCGCCAGTGTGCCGGCACCGGCCAGACAGTCGATGAACGTGCGCCCTTCAACGTCTTCGACATACAGGCCTTTGGCGCGCTTCAGAGCCAATGGAATACGTCGTGGATAGCTGCGCGCGTTGGATTCCTGGCGGGCCTGACGGGCCAGCAGTGGCGACTCATTGAACTGGTACAGCGTTTCGGCCGGGGCCGAAGTAACCCGGGCCGACGACTCTTCGATAAGGCTGGTGGCGACTGACATCTCTCGACCCCTCAATTGGCTATGGATAGTGACCAAAACAGCACACCGGACAGGTGCGCATTCCGATCGCGGGGCGCACTTGCAGGTTTTCCTGTTCTGGAAACGCTTAAGGGGCCTGAGGATTTAGCCCGTGATCGAGTTGTCAGCCCGGCGCTGCCATCGGCTTGTGCATGGGCAGGGTCTGCAAGCCTTGGTATTCGAGGGGCGGCGCTGATTTGCGATAGCCCAGACGCCGATAAAATGCCTGGCCGGTGCGCGTGCTGTTGAGATCAGCGTGAGAAACACCGCGAACCCGTAACCAGCCTTCCAGATCCAACATCAGCGCTCGCCCGACGCCCCGGCGAAATGACTCTGGCTGGACGTAACACAGCAAAATGCCGCCGCTGGCCTGCGCCATGCCGACACCGGCCGGTTTGTTCGCCAACAGCGCGATGCAGAGATAGAAGTGCGGATCGGCCAGTCGTGCACTGATGAAATCGGCGGATTGCAGGCCGATCCATTGGCTGACGAGTGATGGATCGTTACGGTGATCGAGCGCACATCCGATGCGGATCGAACGTTCGATGATGCGGCTGATGATACCGGCGTCGGCCAGTGTGGCCGGACGAATACAGATGGGTGCTTCCATGGCGCAGTTCCCTCAATCCATTGAGTCAAAGCTGCGTTGACCTTACGCCCAGACCAAGCGGATAGCGAACGCCGAGAGGTTACATTTGATGTGCCACAACACCTTCCCCTGTGGGAGCGAGCCTGCTCGCGAAAGCGGTTTGGCAGCCACACTGATGTTGAGTGTGCCACCGTCTTCGCGAGCAGGCTCGCTCCCACAGGGGATTTGCGGTGGAATCAGACCGGTTGCAACGGCATGGTCAGTTCGACGCGCAGGCCATCCGGGCGGCTGTCGAAATGCAGCGCGCAGTCACAACGCTGAACAATTGCCTGAACAATCGCCAAGCCGAGGCCGCAACCGGTGCTCTGGCCGTTGCGCCAGAAACGTTGGGTCAGGTGTTGCAGGTCATCCGGCGCAATCCCCGGGCCATGGTCGCGCACGACAAAACGCACGCGGTTGCCAATGGTTTCCAGGCTCAGCTCAACCGCGCAGTCCTCAGGAGTATGGCGCAGGGCGTTGTCGAGCAGATTGCGCAGCGCCGCAATCGACAGCACCGCCGGCATTTGCAGCGGTGCAACGGAAAGTCCGGTCGGCAGTTGCAGTTTGATGCGCAGGCGCTCGCCACCGGTGGCGTCCTGAATGGCCAGGCGTGCCACTTGCTCGGCGCTGCATTGCGAACCGTCATCGAACGACAGACTGCCCTCGACCCGCGCCAGCAACAGCAGTTGCTCAAGGGTTCGATGCAGACGATCGGCGCCTTCCTCGGCCCGCGCCAGCGACTGATCGCGGGCGCTGCCATCGGTCATGCGCGCGACTTGCAGGTGCGTTTTGATCGCCGTCAGCGGGCTGCGCAGTTCATGCGCCGCGTCACCGGTCAGACGGCGCTCACGCTCAATGGTCTTGCCGATGCGTTGAAACAACTGATTTTGCGTTTCCAGCAGCGGCTTCAATTCACTGGGAAAGGTCTGGATCTGCAACGGCTCGAGCGAATCGGCATTGCGTCGCATCAGCGCTTCCCGCAGACGGTTGAGCGGCGCCAGCCCCTGGCCGATGCCCAGCCACAACAGGCACAGGCAACCCAGCAAAGCCACGCCCACCGGCACCGACGCCGCCAACAGGATCGACATGTTCAGGGCTTCGCGCTCGATCTGCCGATCGGCGGTGGTAATCCGCACATCGCCGCGGGCGAGGGTGAAGCTGCGCCAGGGCGCGCCGTCGATCATCTGGTCATGGAAGCCCATATTCTCGGCTTCCAGCGCCTGTTCGGGATTGTTGTGGCTGCGCGCGAGAATTTCCCCACGCAAGGAACTGACCTGACAGGCCATGCCGCCGGGGATATTCAATTGTTCGGCACTGAAATGCGTGCCCTCGCCTTTGCTTGGCAGTGTCGGCAACTGTTCCAGCAGCCCGGCGACCATGCGCGCCGACGCCACCAGACGCTGGTCGAGGGAGAACATCATCTGATTGCGCAGGTCACTGAGCATCCAGGCCGCCGCCAGCGCCCAGATCAGCGCAAACGCAGCGCCGAGGGTCAGGCTCAGGCGCAGTCGCAGGCTCATCACTTGCCTTGATCTCCACCGTCAGCCGGGCCGAGGCGATAGCCCAGACCGCGCACGGTTTCAACGATACCTTTACCCAGTTTGCTGCGCAGGTGATGGATGTGTACGTTCAGCGCGTTGCTTTCCAGCTCATCGTTGAAGCCGTAGACGCTGTCTTTCAACTGTTCGGTGGACAGCACCCGGCCACGATTGTGCAGCAGCGCCTGCAACAGCGATTGCTCACGGCGCGACAAGTCCACCGGTTGCCCGGCCAGCATGGTTTCACGACTGCTCGGGTCGTACGTCAGCGCGCCGTGCTCGATCAGGTTGACGCTGCGCCCGGCAACCCGGCGCAACAGGGTTTGCAGACGGGCGAACAGTTCGCGCAGATCGAATGGTTTGAGTAGGTAATCGTCAGCCCCGGCCTGCAGGCCGTCAACGCGGTCGGTGACCGAGTCGCGCGCGGTCAGGATCAGCACCGGAATTTCCAGGCCGCTCTGACGCAGTTGTTGCAGCAATTTGAGGCCATCTTCGTCGGGCAGGCCGAGATCGAGCACCATCACGTCAAATTCGGCGACCTTGAGCATCGCCCGCGCTTTCGACGCGGTGTTGACGTGCTCAACGGTCAAACCCTGAGCCGTGAGACCGGCAACGATGCCGCTGGCGATCAGCTCATCGTCTTCGCAAACCAGTACGTGCATGGTGAGTCCCGTAGAAAAAAGCCGATTAGGCAGTTGGCCGATTAAGCTGACATTATGCCCCGAACGTCACAGCGACAAGGGCGTGGCGGTTAATCATCGGTTAATCGCCGCCGCCCATTGTGCACCTCACTTGCACAGGGACAAGGCTCCTCCATGCGTCATTTTTTTCTTTTGTTTGCTCTGCTGATTTCCAGCCTGGCCCAGGCCGGGAACAATCCATTTGATACCAAGCCGGAGTTTCTGCCGGTCGACAAGGCGTTCGTGCTCACCTCCGAACGTCTTGAATCCGGTGAAACCCAGCTGTTCTGGCAAATCACCGACGGCTATTACCTGTATCAGAAACGCTTGAAATTCGATGGACTGAGCGCGCAGCAGCAGCCCGCGCTGCCTGAAGGCGAATCCCACAGCGACGAGTTCTTCGGTGAACAACCGGTCTATCGCCAAGGGCTGGAAGTGAAAATCCCGGCAGCGGCCACAGGCCAGATCAAGGTCAGCTACCAAGGTTGTGCCGATGCGGGTCTGTGCTATCCGCCGCAAACCCGGGTCATTGACCTGGGCGGCAAAGCGGCAGTGGCCGCAAGCGCTGAAGCGCCGGATCAGGCCTTGGCCAGCAGCTTGCAACAACGGGCGCTGGGCTGGAGTTTGCTGGTGTTTTTCGGCCTCGGGCTGTTGCTGGCCTTCACGCCTTGCACATTGCCGATGCTGCCGATTTTGGCCGGTATGGTGGTCGGCAGTGGCGCCACCCCGCGTCGAGGTTTCGCGCTGGCCGGCAGTTATGTGATATGCATGGCGCTGGTCTATGCGGCGATGGGTGTGATTGCTGCGCTACTCGGCGCGAACCTGCAGGCGTGGTTGCAGAATCCGTGGCTGCTCGGCACGTTTGCCGCGATCTTCGTGGTGCTGGCCTTGCCGATGTTCGGTTTCTTTGAACTGCAATTGCCGGTGGCCCTGCGCGATCGTCTTGAACACGCCTCGCGCAGTCGCAGCGGTGGCAGTCTGATTGGCGCCGGGGTGCTCGGAGCGTTGTCCGGTCTGCTGGTCGGCCCGTGCATGACCGCGCCGCTGGCAGGCGCCTTGCTGTACATCGCGCAGAGCGGCAATGCGCTGCACGGTGGCTTGATTCTGTTCTCGCTGGGCATCGGCATCGGTGTGCCGTTGTTGTTGCTGGTGACCGTGGGCAATCGCTTCCTGCCCAAACCCGGCGCCTGGATGAACCTGCTCAAGGGCGTATTCGGTTTCCTCTTCCTCGCCACGGCGCTGTTGATGTTGCGTCCGGTGCTCGATGCTTCGTTGTGGCTGGGCCTGTGCGGTGCATTGCTGTTGATCGCAGCGTTCTGTGCCTGGAAACAGTCCGAAGGTTTTGGCCGCGTTGCCCAACTGTTCGGCGCGACCTCGCTGTTGCTCGGCCTGTGGGGCAGTTTGCTGGTGATTGGTGCGGCGGGCGGCAGCGATGATCCGTATCAGCCGTTGCAGGTCTACAGCGCCGGCCGCTCCAGCGCAGCGCTGCCATCGGCTCATGACGCGTTCACCACGATCAAGGAGCCGGCGGCGCTGCAACGCGAACTCGATGCCGCCAAGGCTCAGGGTCAGTGGGTGCTGCTCGACTACTACGCCGACTGGTGTGTGTCGTGCAAAGTCATGGAGAAGCAGGTGTTCGGCAAGGACAAGGTCATGCAGGCGTTGAATGACGTACGCCTGCTGCGCCTCGATGTCACTGCCGACAATGCCGCCAGCCGTGAATTGCTCAGCCGCTACAAAGTGCCGGGGCCACCGAGCTTCGTCTGGATCGGCACGGATGGCGAAGAACGCCGCAGCCAGCGCATCACCGGCGAGGTAGATGCCGAGACGTTTCTGCAACGCTGGGCCACCACCCGGGACGCCAATTAATGCTGACTTTAACCCTCGGCACCTTTGCCATCGCACTTAACCACCTGCTGCTGATCAGTGCCCTGGCGCTGGCGACCTTTGTCGGCTGGCGGGTGGCCAAGCGCGGCGGCGATAACCCCGAGTCGGCATTGTTCAGCCTGTTTCTACTGGGCATGCTCGCGGCGCGGGTGGCCTTTGTGCTGCTGTACTGGTCGCACTATCGCAATGACCCGTGGCAAATCATCGATTTGCGTGACGGTGGTTTCCTCGCCTGGCCGGGTGTGATTGTGTTGCTGCTGGCGGCGCTGTATCGCGGCTGGCGGCGTCCAGGACTGCGTCGCCCGTTGGGTTTTGGCGTGGCCAGCGGTGTGGCGTTCTGGCTGTTGGCGACGTTGTCGTTAAACATCTATGAACAAGGCACCCGACTGCCGGACATCTCCCTGCGCAATGCGGCCGGGGAAACCATCCAGCTCAGCGACTATCAGGGCGGGCCGCTGGTGATCAACCTGTGGGCGACCTGGTGCCCGCCGTGCCGGCGCGAGATGCCGGTGCTGGAAAGCGCTCAGCAACAACGCCCCGACCTGACCTTCCTGTTCGTCAATCAGGCCGAAAGCATGCAGAGCGTGGCGACGTTTCTCGAAACCCAGGGCCTGAGCCTCAATAACGTGCTGTTCGACCGCAGTGGTCGGCTGGGTCAGGCCGTCGGTTCGATGGCATTGCCGACTACGCTGTTCTATAGCCCCGACGGTCGGCTGCTGAGCAGTCACCTGGGCGAGTTATCCAACGCCAGCCTGGCGCGCGCCCTGGAAAATTTTGACACCCCGACCCCGAATTCGAACCCGGCCACTGCTCCGGCCACCTCTGCAAGGAAACTGCCATGCCCCGCCTCCGCCACCTGCTGACGCTGACTCTGGGCACTGCCCTGCTGCACTTGCCGTCGGTGCAGGCTGCTGAAGAGTTGCCTGCGGCGATCAAACAGATCGAAGCCAAAGGCGCGAAAATCGTCGGCCAGTTCGATGCGCCCGATGGCTTGCGTGGTTATGCGGCGCAGTATCAGAACCGTGGCATGGCGCTGTACCTGACCCCGGATGGCAAACACGTTTTGCTCGGTAATCTGTACGACGCCGACGGTAAGGACCTGAGTAGCGAGCCCCTGCAAAAACTGGTCTACGCGCCAATGGCCAAGGAAGTCTGGGCCAAGTTCGAAGCGAGCAACTGGATTCAGGACGGCAACAAGGACGCACCGCGCACCGTGTACCTGTTCAGCGATCCGAACTGCCCGTACTGCAACATGTTCTGGGAACAGGCGCGGCCGTGGGTGAAATCCGGCAAGGTGCAACTGCGGCACATCATGGTCGGCATCATTCGTGAAGACAGCCCGGGCAAATCGGCTGCGTTGCTCGCTGCGAAGGATCCGGCCAAGGCCCTGGAAGATCACGAAAAGGCTGGCAAGGGCAGCTCGCTCAAAGCCTTGAAAGAGATTCCGGTGGCCGTGCAGAGCAAACTGGCGGCGAACATGCAGTTGATGGAAGACCTGGATTTGCAGGCCACGCCGGCGATCTTCTACATGGATGACAAGGGTGAGTTGCAACAGCAGCAAGGCGCGCCTGCGCCGGACAAGTTGGTGAAGATTCTCGGGCCTAAATAATTTTCGGCGCTTGGGCTGGCCCTATCGCGAGCAGGCTCACTCCTACATTTGGAATGCATTCTCCTGTAGGAGTGAGCCTGCTCGCGATTGAAGATTACTCGGTGTGTCGGTTGCGCTCGCTGAGGAAGGTAAACAACACCTCGGTGACAAACTGCGGATTCTCCAGATTGGAGATATGCCCCGCGTCCGACACCAGCACCCACGGGCAACCGATCAGCTCGGCCATTTCCCGCGCTTCCGAGGGTGGTCGTGGTTTGTCCTGATCGCCGCACATGACCAGCGTGGTCGCGGCATTCAGTTCGCTCAGCCGTAGCAACAAATCATCACGACCAAAAGTGATACGCCCCATTGGCACGATGCTTTCGCGTAGCTGATCCGGGGAGTACGCCGCCAGTTTCGCGCGGAAATCCTGATACAGCGCCGACTGCGGATCGATGCCCGGACGGAAGAAGATCGGTACGACGATATCGAGCAGTTGTTCGGAAATCTCGCCGGTGTCTTCTATCTGCTTGAACAGCGAGAAGTAGTATTGCCGGGTGGGTTCAGGTTCGACGCCAACGTAGGTGTCCATCAGCACCAGACCGTTGAGCCGTTGCGGTGCCGACAACGCCAGACGTACGCCCCACATGCCGCCGACCGACAGGCCAATCAGGGTGACGCGGTCGATATCCAGATGATCGAGCAAGGCCTGCGCCTGACGGGCTATGTCATCCAGTGATGCCGTGCCTTCAGGCAACCGCCCTGACTCGCCATGGCCCCACAGATCCAGCGCAATCACCCGATAGTGCGGCGATAATGCGGCGATCTGCGGCGCCCACATGGCCTGGTCCCACAAGTAGCTGCCGGCCAGCAACACCGCCGGGCCTGTGCCTTGATCAATGTAATGCAGCGCTTGTCCGTCAACCGTGAAAAAAGGCATCGACCACCCCCGCGACAAAAAAGAGAACCGGCAGACTGAGCTGCCGGTTCTTTATCGTCAACCCTGCAAATGTACGCGATTGTTCCGCCGCCATTCGCGAGCAGGCTCGCTCCCACACTGGATTATTGGCGTTCACAAAATCCCTTGTGGGAGCGAGCCTGCTCGCGAAAGGGCCGGTACAGGCACTAGAGAACTAAAGGCCCTCCAGCTCCGCCATCAGATCATTCAACCGATCAACCTTCTCCTCGGTAATGTCACTCGCCGCCAGTCCATCAATGTACTCAGCCAGTTCCTCCACCGTGCTGCACTCGAACATCGCCCGCAGCGGCACATCGCGTTGCAGGGTTTTCTGCACGCGCGAGGCGATCTGCGTGGCCAGCAACGAGTGCCCGCCCAGCTCGAAGAAATTGTCGCGTACACCGACCTGCTCGACCTTTAACACTTCGGCCCAAATGTCGGCGAGGGTCCGCTCAAGATCATTGCGCGGCGCCAGATAGTCCTGGCTTTGCAACTGGCCGATCTCCAGCGCCGGAAGGGCTTTGCGATCGAGTTTGCCGTTGGCATTCAGCGGCATCTGCTCAAGCCACAACCAGTGCAGCGGCACCATGTATTCAGGCAACTCGGCGCGCAGGCGCTGTTTGATCCGCTCCAGGCGTTCGCTCGGATTGAGTGCTGAATCAGCCGCAACCAGATAACCGACCAAGTGCTTACCGTTGACGCCTTCCTGCACACCGACCGCGCCATCGCGCACTTCCGGTTGTTCGTGCAGGCGCGCTTCGATCTCACCCAACTCGATGCGGTAACCGCGAATCTTCACTTGATGGTCGACGCGGCCAACATACTCCAGCACTCCGTCGCTACGACGCCGCGCCAGGTCACCGGTGCGATACAGACGCTCGCCCGGCGCACCGAACGGGTTCGGCACAAACACCGGCGCGGTGCGCAGCGGATCGCTGACATAACCGCGACCGACACCCGTGCCCGCCACGCACAACTCACCGACCGCGCCCAACGGCACCAGGTCCAGCGCGCCATCGACCAAGTACAACAAGTTGTTGTCGGTCGGCGTGCCGATCGGCAAGTAACTGCCGCGCGTCGACGCCATGTCGACACGGAAGAACGCCACGTCATCCGAGCATTCCGCCGGGCCGTAAGCATTGACCAGACCGATGTCCGGGTAACGCAGCAGCCATTGGTGCGCCAGTTCCGGCGGCATCGCTTCACCGGTCGGCAACATCCAGCGCAAGCCATCCAGACTCAGACGATCCGCGGCGAGCATGCCCTGAATCAGCGACGGCACGCTCTCCAGCACGGTGATGCCCTGCGCTTGCACATGCACCAGCAACCCTTGCGGATCGTGGGCGATGGTGTTCGGCACGATGTCCACCCGCGCGCCGAACAACGGTGCGGCAAGGAACTGCCAGACCGAAATATCGAAGCTTTGCGAAGCGGTCTGGGCGATCACGTCGGCGTCGCTCAAATTCAAGTACGGCACCTTGCTCAACTGGTTGTTGAGCATGCCGCGCTGCTCGACCATCACGCCCTTCGGCAAGCCGGTGGAGCCCGAGGTGTAGATCACGTAAGCGAGGTTGTCCGGGCCGCTGTAAATACCCAGGTTCTGCGCCGAAGTCGCCGCTGCCTGGATCTCTTCCCACACCAGCAAGCGTGGGCGATTGGCGCAGCTGAATTCATCCAGCAACGTCTGCGCTTGTTCAAAGCATGCTTTGGAGCAGACCAGCACCGGCGTGCGGCTCAGCTCGATGATGCGCTGCAGACGCTGGCTCGGCAGGCCCGGATCCAGTGGCAGGTAACCCGCGCCAGCCTTGAAGCTGCCGATGATCATGCCGAGCAGATCGAGATTACGTTCGCCGAGCAATGCCACCGGTTGATCCCTCTGCACCCCGGCCGCGACCAGTGCATGGCCGAGACGGTTGGCATTCTGGTTCAGCTCGGCGTAGCTCTGTTGCTGATCAAGGCACGTCGCGGCGATGCGCTGCGGATGCGCGGCAACTTGCGCTTCGAACAGCGCAACGTAGCTCTGCTCGAGCGGATAATCGTGTGCACTCTGGTTGCAACCGTGCAGCAGGAAGTCCTGTTCCTCCGCGCCCAGCAGCGGCAGATCGGCCATGTCGCCATGGAAGCCGTCGACCAGCGCCAGCAACAGACGCTTGAACTCGCCGAGCATGCGCTCGATGGTCGATTCGTCGAAGTAACGCTGGTCGTATGACAGATGCAGACCAAGGTCATCGCCCGGGTAGCACACCGCCGTCAGCGGGAAGTTGGTGTGCGTACGGCCGGAGTCCGAAGTCGCATTCAGGCTCTGCGCACGATCCAGTACCGAGACTTCCACCGGGGCGTTTTCGAAGACGAACAGGCTGTCGAACAGCGGCTGGCCTTTCGGCAATTCGCTTTGTTCCTGGATGTTCACCAGCGGCAGGTATTCGTACTCGCGCAGTTGCATGTTGCTGTCGAGCAAACCTCTGAGCCACTGACGCACGCTGCTGCGCTGATCGTCCTCAGGCATTTTCACCCGCAGGGCGATGCTGTTGATGAACAGGCCGACGGTGCGTTGCATCTCCGGCATTTCCACCGGGCGCCCGGCCACGGTGACGCCGAAGAGCACGTCACGATCGCCGCTCATGCGCCGCAGCACCAAGGCCCACGCTGCTTGAGCAAAAGTGTTGATGGTCAGTTGATGGGCCTGCGCCAATTCACGCAGACGCGCACCGTCCTCGACATTGAGGCGGGTGTAGCGGTCACCGACGATCATCCCACCGCTTTCACCGGCGTGTTCACGCAGGAACGGCCGGTCGCTCGGGATCGGCGTGGTGCGCTCGAACCCATGCAGATTCTGCTGCCACCACTGCCGCGCTTCGGCCAGGCTCTGGCGTTGCAGCCAACCGATGTAATCGCGATAACGCGGCGGCACGCTCAATTGCGCTTCGCGACCTTCACCGAGAGCGGTGTAGATCTCGAAGAAGTCGTTCATCAGCAACGAACGGCACCAGGCATCGATGAGGATGTGGTGGTTGCTCATCATGAACCAGTAACGCGCCGCACCGACCTTGATCAGACGCAGGTGGAACGGTGCCTGATTGAGCAGATCGAAACCGGCCTCGCGCTCGCTTTTCAGCAAGGCTTGCAGCTGCGGTTCCTGCTCGGTTTCAGCGATGGCGCTCCAGTCCAGATATTCGATCGGCGTACGGCCCGGCGTGTGAATCACTTGCAGCATGTCTTCGCCGACGTTCCAGCAAAACGACGCGCGCAACGCTTCGTGACGGGCGATCACCGCTTGCCACGCCTGGGCGAAACGCTCGGCGTCGAGTTCGCTGTTGATACGGTAGCGATCCTGCATGTAGTACAGACCGGTGCCCGGTTCGAGCAAGGTGTGCAGCAACATGCCTTCCTGCATCGGCGTCAGCGGATAGACGTCTTCGATGTGCGCGGCTGGCACCGGCAAGGCATCGAGTTGCGCCTGAGTCAGCTTGGCCAGTGGGAAGTCCGACGGCGTCAAGCCACCGGCCTCGTCTTGCAGGCAATGGGTGATCAGGCTTTGCAGCTCGCCGAGGTAGGCATCGGCCAGATCGTTGATGGTTTGCGCCTCGTAACGCTCGGCGCTGAAGGTCCAGCGCAGCAGCAGTTCACCGCCGTAAACCTGACTATCAATGCTCAGCTCGTTCGGCAATGGCGCCTGCGGATCGTGGGCGGCACCGACCGCTTCATCCAGCGGACGGAACAGCGCATCGCTACCGAAGCTCTGGTCGAACTGGCCGAGGTAGTTGAAGGTGACCGGCGCCTGCGGCAACGCGGCCATGCTGCGCTGGCTGAGGTCATCGGCGAGATAACGCAGCACGCCATAACCCAGTCCTTTGTGCGGCATCGCGCGCAGTTGCTCTTTGATTGCTTTGATCGAAGCGCCCTGCCCTGCGGCTTCTTCGATGTTGTGCGGGGTCAGGCGTAATGGATAGGCGCTGGTGAACCAGCCGACAGTGCGGGTCAGGTCGATCTCGTCGAACAGGGTTTCGCGACCGTGGCCTTCCAGTTGAATCAGTGCCGACGGTTGACCGCTCCAGCGGCAGAGTACGCGGGCCAGTGCAGTCAGCAGCAAGTCGTTAACTTGCGTGCGGTACGCGGCTGGCGCCTGTTGCAGCAACTGTTTGGTGTACTCGGCATCGAGGCGCACGCTGACGGTTTGTGCGTGACGATTCTGCTGACCGCCCTGCGGGTTTTCGCACGGCAGATCGGCACTTGGGCCGGCCAGTTGGGTCTGCCACCAGTCGAGTTCTTCGCGCAGGGACTCGCTGCCGGCGTAGGCCTGCAGGCGTGCCGTCCAGTCCTTGAAGGCACTGGTTTTCGCCGGCAGTTTCACCGCTTGGTCGG
This sequence comes from Pseudomonas sp. CH61, assembly GCF_059429415.1. Classification (NCBI taxonomy): domain Bacteria; kingdom Pseudomonadati; phylum Pseudomonadota; class Gammaproteobacteria; order Pseudomonadales; family Pseudomonadaceae; genus Pseudomonas; species Pseudomonas sp. CH61. The sequence goes on from NZ_CM182098.1 coordinate 3,759,186, forward strand.
CCGTCAGTTGGCGATAGACCGTTTGCAGATCGTCGAGCAACACGCGCCACGACACGCCGTCGACCACCAAGTGATGAATCGCGATAAACAGGCGTTGCTGACCTTGCGGGCCATCGACCAGTACGGCGCGCACCAACGGCCCTTGTTCAAGGTCGAGGCTGCGCTGGGCATCGGCGAACAGTGCTTCGCACTGGTCCATCGAGGTCACGCGTACTTGCCACAACACCGCCGCATCGGAGACCGGTTGGTGCGTTGCTTGCCACGCGTTGTTGACTTCGCTGAAGCGCAGACGCAAGGCGTCATGCTGCTCGATCACCGCCAGCAGCGCCTGCTCCAGACGATGCGATTCGAGGGTTGCGGTCGGCTCCAGCAACAACGCCTGGTTCCAGTGCTGACGCTGAGGAATATCGGTGTCGAAGAACCAATGCTGAATCGGCGTCAGGGCCGATTCGCCAACCACCAGACCCTGCTCGGCCGTCACCTGCTCGGTGCGACTGGCCACAGCGGCCAGCGTCTGCACGGTCTGATGCTGGAACAGATCACGCGGGCTGAAATGAATGCCTTGCTGTCTTGCACGACTGACCACTTGGATCGACAGAATCGAATCGCCGCCCAATTCAAAGAAGTTGTCGTTGAGGCCGACCTGTTCGACGTTCAGCACCTCGCACCAGATCTGCGCCAGGGTCTGCTCCAGCTCGTTGCTCGGCGCGACGTAGTCCTGACGATTCAACTCAGGATCCGGCGCCGGCAAGGCGCGGCGGTCGAGTTTGCCGTTGGCGGTCAGCGGCATGCTCGCCAGCAGAATCAGGTGCGTCGGCACCATGTAATCCGGCAGTTGCGCCTTGAGATGCGCCTTGAGGGCATCGCGTAATTCAGCCTGTCTGGCCTCGCTTTGCTCGGCGATTTCGCTGACCAGATAGCCCGCCAGTTGTTTGCCGCTCGGCGCATCGAGTGCAAGCACCACGGCTTCGCGGATCGAATCGTGATCGAGCAGGCGGGTTTCGATTTCGCCCAACTCGATACGGAATCCACGGATTTTTACCTGATGGTCGATCCGGCCCAGGTATTCCACCAAACCGTCGGCACGCTGGCGCACCAGGTCGCCGGTGCGGTACATGCGCCCGCCATCGGCGGCAAATGGGTCAGCGACAAAACGTTCGGCGGTAATGCCCGGACGGTCGTGATAGGCCTGCGCCAGACCGGCGCCGCCGACGAACAATTCACCGGTCGCGCCTTGCGGTACCAGCGCCAGATCGGCGTCGAGAATGTACGCGACACGCGCACCGATCACGCTGCCGATCGGCACACTGCCGGCGCCCTCCTCCAACACTTCCGGCGCCAGACTGGCCAGTGGCATGACCACGGTTTCCGTTGGTCCATAAGCGTTGAAAAACATCGCCGGTTTGAACGCTGCACGAATCCGTTGCAGGTGTTCACCGGTCAACGCTTCGCCACCGGTGATGATCATCCGCACCGGGAGGATTTCGTTTTGCGTCGAGAGGAACTGCGCCAACTGGCTGCCGTAGCTCGGGGTGAAACCGAGCACGTTAATTTTATGCGTGCGGATCAAACCGCAGATTTCTTCCGCGTCCCACTGACCTTGCGCACGCAGCACCACTTGCGCGCCGCTGAGCAACGGCACCAACAAACGCTCAGTTGCCGCATCGAAGTTGATCGAATAGAAGTGCAGTTCGCAGTCGTCCGGGCGCATGCCAAACCGCTCGATCACAGCCTGACAGTGCATGGCGATTTCGCCGTGGGAGACCACCACGCCTTTCGGCTTACCGGTCGAGCCCGAGGTGTAAATCAGGTAAGCCTGATGTTGCGGCAGGCTGATAAACGGCAACTCGCTGGCCGGGTAAGCGGCGAGTGCCGCGCTGTCCTCTTCCAGGCACCAGCGCGCCACGCTCGGCGGCAGATCGCCGAGGGCTTTGAACATTGCGCGATCACTGAGCAGCAAGCCGATGCGGCTGTCTTCGATCATGTAATGCAGACGGTCGAGCGGGTATTCCGGGTCCAGCGGCACGTACGCGCCGCCAGCCTTGAGGATCGCCAGCAGGCCGATGACCATTTCCAGCGAGCGCTCCAGTGCCAGACCAACGCGCACTTGTGGGCCAACGCCGCGCTCACGCAGGGCCCAGGCCAGGCGATTGGCGCGGGCGTCGAGTTCGGCGTAGCTCAGGGTCTGCCCGGCGAAGGTCAGGGCCGGTGCGTCTTTACGCGCCAGCGCTTGTTCGGCAAACAGGTGATGGATGCACTGGTCGAGACGATGCTCGCCCGGCTCGATGCCGAGGCTGTCGAGCAGGTGCTGTTGCTCGGGCTGATCGAGCAGCGGCAATTCGCTGAGGCGCTGTTGCGGATCGGCGATCAGCGCTTCAAGCAGATTGCGCCAATGTCTGGCCATGCGCGCGATGGTCGGCTCGTCGAACAAATCGGTGCTGTAAGTCAGGCAGCAACCGAGGCGATGGTCGAGGTCGGTGACTTCCAGGTTGAGGTCGAACTTGGTCGCCCGCGCATCGTTGGCCAGGTACTCGACGGTCATGCCGGCGAGCATGCGGCTCTGCTGGAACTCCCAGCGCTGCACATTGCACATCACCTGGAACAGCGGGTTGTAGGCGGCGCTGCGCGGTGGCTGCAAGGCTTCAACCAGATGATCGAACGGCAGGTCCTGATGCGACTGGCCTTCGATCACGGTATGACGCACCTGCTCGAACAGTTCGCCGACCGACATCATGCCGTCGAGCTGGCAACGCAGAACCTGGGTGTTGAGGAACGCGCCGATCAGCCCTTCGCTTTCCGGACGGATGCGGTTGGCCACCGGCGCGCCGATGCGCAGATCGGTCTGGCCGCTGTAGCGGTAAAGCAACGTGGCGAGCGCGGCGGTCATGGTCATGAACAGGGTCAGACCGTGTTGCGCATTGAACGCACGAACGCGCGTGGCGAGGTCGTCGCTCAGGTCGAAACGGAACAGTTCGCCCTGATGACTTTGCACCGGCGGGCGCGGACGGTCGCCCGGCAATTCCAGCAGCGGATGCTCACGGCCCAGCTGTGCAGTCCAGTAGTCGAGTTGACGCTGACGCTCGCCGGACTCCAGCCAGTTGCGCTGCCAGACGCTGTAGTCGAGGTATTGCACCGGCAGCGGCTCAAGCGGCGAATCGCGATCATCGACAAACGCTTCGTACAGCGCACTGAGTTCGCGGGCGAAAATATCCATCGCCCAGCCTTCGGTGACGATGTGGTGCAGGGTCAGCACGAAGTAATGCTCGTGTTCGGCGGTCTTCACCAGGCAGGCGCGCAGCAGCGGACCGGTTTCCAGGTCGAACGGCAGATGCGCTTCTTCGTCGGCCAGCTGCTGAACCTTTTGCTCGCGCACATCGGCAGCAAGTTTTGAGAAATCCTTCCAGCCCATGCGCACGCCGGTCTCGGCATGCACCTGCTGACGGGCGACGCCGTCGACGCTCGGGAACGTGGTGCGCAGGGTTTCGTGACGCAGGATCAGCGCTTGCAACGCCGCCTCGAAACGCTCGACGTGCAACACGCCACGCAAGCGCGCCATGCCGCCGACGTTGTACGCCGGGCTGTCCGGCTCCATCTGCCAGAGGAACCACATGCGCTGTTGCGAGTAGGACAGCGGCACCGGTTTGCTGCGATCAACCTTATCGATCGGCGGCTGTTTGTTGGTACTGCCGCTGGCCTGGATCAGGCGGATCTGTTCGGCGAAATCACCGAGCTCGCTGTGCTCGAACAAGGCGCGCAACGGCAGCTCGACGTCACAGGCCTGACGGGTGCGCGAGATGATTTGCGTGGCCAGCAGCGAGTGACCGCCGAGGGCGAAGAAGTCGTCGCGCAGGCCGACTTGGGTAAGGCCAAGGACTTCGCGCCAGATCGCGGCGATCTGCTGTTCCAGTTCAGTCACCGGTTCGACGTGCTCACGCACTTGCCATTGCGGCTCGGGCAAGGCGCGGCGGTCGAGTTTGCCGCTTGGGCTTAGCGGCATTGCAGCCAGACGCATCAGTTGCGCCGGGACCATGTATTCCGGCAGCTCGGCGGCCAGCGCGGTTTTCAGGCGAGCAATTTGCTCATCCTGATCTTCGCCGGCATCAAGGGCGGTGAAGTAGCCGATCAACTGCGCGCCGGCAGCGGTTTCGCGCACCAGCACCACGGCTTGGGCGACGCCGTCCTGTGCGAGCAAGCGTGCTTCGATTTCTTCCGGTTCGACGCGGAAGCCACGCAGTTTGACCTGCTGATCGAGACGGCCGAGGTATTCGATCACGCCATCGGCGGTCCAGCGCGCACGGTCGCCGGTGCGGTACAAACGCGCGCCCTGCTCACCCAGCGGATCGACGACAAAACGCTCTGCGGTCAGCGATGGACGGCCAAGGTAACCGCGAGCCAGACCGATACCGCTGATGCACAGTTCACCCGACACACCGGCCGGCACTGGATTGAGATCGGCGTCGAGCACTCGGCAAATCACGTTGCCCAGTGGACGACCGATCGGCGAACGTTCGCCATCGGCAGAGGTGCAGTGCCAATGGGTGACGTTGATTGCGGTTTCAGTCGGGCCGTAACGGTTGTGCAATTGCACCGCCGGCAGTTGCGCCAGCACGCGGTTACGCAGTTCGGCCGGCAACGCTTCACCGCCCGAGAAGACCCGGCGCAGGCTGGTGCATTCGGCGCTCAGCGGTTCGTCAATGAACAGCGAAAGCAGCGGCGGGACAAAGTGCAACGTGGTCACGCCATGTTCTTGAACCAGTTGGGCGATGCGATGCGGATCGCGGTGTTCACCGGGACCTGCAATCAGCAGGCGTGCGCCGGTGATCAGCGGCCAGAAGCATTCCCACACCGACACGTCGAAACTGATCGGCGCCTTTTGCATCAGCACATCGGTTTCGTTGAGCGCGTAAGCGTTCTGCATCCATTGCAGACGTTCGGCCAGCGCCGCATGAGTGTTGCCGACGCCTTTCGGTTGGCCGGTGGAGCCCGAGGTGTAAATCACATAGGCGAGGTTGTCGCCGTGCAAGTGCAGACCAGGTGCCTGGCTCGGCCAGTTTTCCAGGTGCAGCGCGTCCATGGCGATCACGCTGACGCCGTCGCTGGCCGGCAAGCGCTCAAGCAATTCGGTTTGGGTCAGGAGCAATTCGACACCGCTGTCGCTGAGCATGTAAGCCAGACGATCGGCCGGGTAATCCGGGTCCAGCGGTACATAGGCGCCGCCGGCCTTGATGATCGCCAGCAAGCCGATCAACAGCTGCGGCGAACGCTCGGCGGCGATGGCCACGCAGACATCCGGGCCGACGCCTTTGTCGCGCAGATAGTGCGCGAGACGGTTGGATTGCGCGTGCAGTTCAGCGAAGTCGAGGCTGCCACCGTCCCACACCAGCGCGGTGCGCTCCGGGGTCAGACGCGCCTGTTCATTGAGCAGTTCCGGCAACCACTGTTGCGCCGGAGTGCACGGTGCGACGCTCCAGTTTTTTTGCTGAGCGTGCTCGCTGGTGGTCAGCAATTGCAGGTCGCCGATGGCTTGCTCCGGGCGTTCGCAGACTTCGCGCAACAGGTTGCTGAAGTGCTCGGCCAGACGTTCGATGGTCGCGGCGTCAAACAATTCGCTGGCATAGTCGAAGGACAAGGTCAGGCGACCGTTGCGATCTTCCTCGCTATGCAATTGCAGGTCGAACTTGGCTTCGCGGCTGTGCCACGGCAACTCATCGGCGAGCAGACCCGGCAGGCGCTTGAGCGCACTCAGATCACGTTGCTGGTGGTTGAACATGACCTGGAACAAGCCTTGTTCACGAGCCTGCGGAAAGGCTTCGAGCAGCTGTTCGAACGGCAGATCCTGATTCGCTTGGGCACCGAGTGCGGCTTGGCGTGTCTGGGCTAACAGCTCGACAAACGACTGGCGCGAATCGATTTGCGCACGCAGCACTTGAGTGTTGATGAAGAAGCCGATCAGGCCCTGGGTTTCCAGGCGCGGACGGTTGGCGTTGGGTACGCCGATGCGAATGTCGCGCTGACCGCTGTAGCGATGCAGCAGGCTCTGCAATGCCGAAAGTAACAGCATGAACGGTGTCGATTGGTGAGCCTGCGCCGTGTGGCGGATCGCATCGCTGAGGCTGCCGGCCAGACGCACGGTATGGCGTGCTGCGCTATGAGTTTGCTTAGCGGACCGTGGGTAATCGGTGGCCAATTCCAGCGCTGGATGCTCGTCACCCAACTGCGCTTTCCAGTACGCCAGTTGCCGCTCGCCCTCGCCTTGCGCCAGCCATTGGCGCTGCCAGCTACCGTAGTCGGCGTAATGGGTTGGCAGTGGCGTGAGGCTGGCCGTCGCGCCTTGCGAAGCGGCGGCGTACAGGCGCGAGAACTCGTCGATCAATATGTTCAGCGACCAGCCGTCAGCGATGATGTGGTGCAGCGTCACCAGCAACTGGTGATCTTCGTCGTCGAGACGCACCAGCGTCACCCACAGCAGCGGGCCTTTTTCCAGGTCGAACTGCGTGCGTGCTTCGTCTTCGCGGATTTGTTGCGCACGGGCTTCACGCTCAGCCGCCGGCAAGTCGCTGATGTCGATCAGTTGCAGGTTGAGTTCGGCGGCGGCAGCGACTTGTTGCAGGGCCACGCCGTTGCGTTCGAAGAAGCGTGTGCGCAGGGATTCATGGCGTTCGATCAGTTGCTGGAAACTGGTGCGCAACGCGTCTTCGTCCAGTTCGCCGCGCAGACGAAGGCCGCCGGGAATGTTGTAGGCACTGCTTTGCTGGTCAAGTTGCCAGGTGATCCACAGACGGTTTTGTGCCAGCGATTGCGGCATTGGCTCGCTACGCGACAACGCAGTGATTGCGCCTTGCGCGCTGCCGCCATCCTGTTGCTGTTGTGCCACGGCAGCGGCGAATGCCGACAGCGTGGGTGCTTCGAAAAGCAGACGTAGGTTCAGCTCAAGGCTGAGTTCTTCGCGAATTCGGGCGATCACTTGCGTGGCGGCGATCGAGTTGCCGCCGAGCAGGAAGAAGTGATCGTCGGCGTTGACCTGTTTGACGTTGAGTTGCTCGGCCCAGATGTTCGCGATCAGCGCTTCAAGTTCTGAGGCGCTGGCTGCCGTGTCCTCGGTTGCGGATGTGGTCGACGGGAATACTGCGTAGCTGTCGAGGCTGCCATCGGCCAGACGATTGCGGCACGCCGAACGCTGCAATTTGCCGCTGGAGGTTTTCGGTAGCGCGCCCGGATTGAGCAGCACCACCACGCTTGGCGCCTCCTGATACGCCTCAGCCACGGCCTGACGAATGGCTTTGATCAAGGCTTCCGGCGGCAGGATTTTCTGCACGCTGCGGCTGATTTCCGCGGCGATGCCGATGCCCTCTTCGCCATTCTGACTGACGGCGAATGCAGCGACGCGGCCCTTGCGCACGACCTCCACTTCGTTCTCAACGGTCTTCTCGATGTCCTGCGGATAGAGGTTGTGACCGCGCACGATGAGCATGTCTTTCAAGCGCCCCGTGATGAACAGTTCACCGTCGCGGATAAAGCCCAGATCACCAGTGCGCAACCAGGTACGGCCGGCGTGCTGGACGAAGGTCTTGGCACTGGCTTCGGGGTTGCGCCAGTAGCCGAGAGCGATACTCGGGCCGGCGGCCCAGACTTCGCCCACCGCGTTATCGGCGAGTTCGTCGAGACTGCTCGGCTCGACGATCAGCACAGCGTGTTCCGGCTGGCTGATGCCGCAGCTCATGATCGGACTGCCCTCGCCCGGCTCGGCGCGGTTTTGCGCCAGCGCCTGATCGTCCACACGCAGTGCCGGGATGCCGGTGCCGCGCGGGGTGCCGGCGACGAACAATGTGGCTTCGGCCAGACCGTACGAGGCCATGAAATTGTCTGCGCTGAAACCGCACGCGGTGAACTTCTCGGCGAAGCGTTCGAGGGTGTCGAGACGGATCGGTTCGGAACCGGAATAGGCCACGCGCCAACGGCTCAGATCGAGACGTTCGAGTGCCGATTCGCTGACGCGCTCGCTGCACAATCGATAAGCAAAGTCCGGCCCGCCGCTGATGGTGCCGCCGTATTCGCTGATCGCTTCCAGCCAACGCAACGGCCGGCCGAGGAAGTAGGCCGGTGACATGAGAATGCACGGCACGCCGCTGAAAATCGGCTGCAGCAGACCACCGATCAAACCCATGTCGTGATACAGCGGCAGCCAGCTGACGATCACATCATCCGGATTTACATCGATACCGAAACCGTGACGGATCAACAGTTCGTTGGCGACCAGATTGCCGTGGCTGACCTGCACGCCTTTGGGCAGTGCAGTAGAGCCGGAGGTGTATTGCAGGAACGCGATGTGGTCCTGCGGCAGGACCGGTTCAACCCATCGTTCGGCGAGCGTACGGTCGAGGGTATCGACGCACAACAGCGGCGGCGCGCCGTCGATCTGCTGCAACGCGTCGCGCAGGTCGGCACTGGTCAGCAGCAGACGCGGTTCGGCGTCGGCAATGATCGACAGCAAACGCTCCTGATGGTGACGACGCGCGGATTCCGGCGGATAGGCTGGCACCGCGATGACGCCGGCGTACAGGCAGCCAAAAAACGCCGCGACATAGTCCGGGCCGCTCGGGAACAGCAGCACCGCGCGATCACCGAATTCAGCCTCAGCCTGCAACGCGGCAGCAATCGTACGCGCGCGCTGATCCAGTTCGCGATAACTCAGTATCACAGCCTGCTCTTCGCTTTCGGCAAGAAAACGCAAAGCCAGTCGATCCGGCGTCAGAGCCGCGCGGCGCTGGAGGGCTTGGACCAGGGTGCTGGGGAGTTCGAACGCGTCGGTCATGAGGTTTCCTGCCTGAATTCGGCTTGCTAATGGAATCGGGTTGCTGCGTCACACCCCTCGAAGGGCATGCAGGGCGCGGTCTGTGCCGACCGCGCAAGGCATCGGAATGCTGTCTGGCCGGGGATGTGTACCCGGAACCATTCACCAATGAGAACGGATGACGTCTTGAAATAATTAGTCGGCAGGCTGGATAGCCAATGGGGCTGGGGTGTGGCGGCGTGTCGCAGGTCTCAGAATGCACCGTTGTGGATCATTAGTTCTCTTTCTCAATTGACAATCATTATCATTCAACATAATTTGTCGCTCGATGTGTAGGACGGCCCCGTCCCCCAGGCGTCCCACTAACCTATTTGGCAGCAAGGTGATTTCCATGACGGAACAAGTATCCACAAGCAGGTGCGATTCACCGCTACTTCAGGCATTCGTCGACAATCGACTGATTCTGGTCAAGATTGCAGCCCGTATTACCGGCTGCCGCTCACGTGCCGAAGACGTGGTGCAGGATGCGTTTTTCCGATTGCAGTCGGCGCCACCGATCACGTCGTCGATCAAGGCTCAACTGAGCTATCTGTTCCAGATCGTGCGCAACCTCGCCATCGATCACTACCGCAAACAGGCGCTGGAACAGAAGTACTCCGGCCCTGAAGAGGAAGGGCTGAACGTGGTCATTCAGGGTGCTTCGCCGGAAACCTCGCACATCAATTTCTCGACCCTGGAAAACATCGCCGATGCACTGACCGAGCTGCCTAGCCGCACTCGCTATGCGTTCGAAATGTACCGCCTGCACGGCGTGCCGCAAAAGGACATCGCCAAGGAACTCGGCGTATCGCCAACCCTGGTCAACTTCATGATTCGTGATGCACTGGTGCACTGCCGCAAGGTCTCGGGCAGTCGTCGGGATGCGGTGATTGCCGGTCGTCGCTAAGATTCAGATTTTGCGTCAAGCCATTCGCGAGCAGGCTCGCTCCCACATGGAATTTGTGAGTGCCACAAAACCCATGTGGGAGCGAGCCTGCTCGCGAAGGCGGCCTCAAGATCACATAAATCCTGAAGCCAGATCATCACGCCAGCTTGCACCGTTCAAAAAACCGCTCACGCCCCAGGATCATCAGCGCCGCGCGCTTGTGCGGGAAGTCGAACTCTTTCTCACAGTGAAAGCACTGATTCTGCATATGGCCGATCATCTTCGCATTGTCCGCCCGAGGTTCGGCAACCACGCGCTGAGTGCGCGGATCATCCAGAAACAGGTAATGCACCAGCGCCGATAACCAGCTCGCCACTTTGTGCGGGCCGCGGTGATCTTCCTCACCCACCAGCATGTGAATGCCGCGATCGTAATTGTCGGTATCGTAGAACGGCGCGATGCGATCTTCCTTGGCCCAATAGGCTTCGAAATAGGCAAACGGCTGATCATCGAAACAGCCAATCAGCGTCAGCGTATGCGGGTCAGCATCGAGCTTGCTCAAGTATTCGCGGTGCTTCTCGAGACTGCCCTCTTCCTGCCAGAAACTGGCGACGCGCGGGCTGTTCTGCCAGCGGTTGAAACGCGGCAAATCGTCTTCGATCTCGACTGTACGCAAGGAAATCCATGCACCCAGACGCGCATCGAAACGCCGATACACTTCGCCCCGCGGCTTCACCGGGCGCAGCGGATGACGCTTGCCCTGGCTGATGACCATTTGCTGCGGATAGCTGCCTGCCAGCGAAGTGCCGAGCCACGGTTGTGGCAACTGCCAGAACAGCGTGCGCTCGCAGCGATATTCGCCAGCCACTTCGGTGCTCACCAGCAAGCCACTGAGCAACGCTTCGGTCGGCGGCTGATCCAGTTGCCAGGTCAACTGCTGGCACGCCGGATCCCGCGCGAACAACCAGTAACAGGCCGCCCACAGCGCCTGCCCGGGCGGCAAAGCGAAGCGCTCATCGATCTGGATCGGCCCCTTGGCCTCCCGATCAAGGCGCAAGCGGATCAGCGGTTGCCCGTCCAGGCTCAGGCTCAGACGGCTTTCGGTTGCATCAGCGATCAGTTGACTGCCCGAAGGCAAGGCCAGGGCAGTCAGGTCATTCAGATTGGACATGGGTCGGGCTCACGATAATCGTCGACAGTTCAACGATGTGACGTGAGCCGAGAGGGAAAATTTAGGCTTTGCGGAAAATCAGTGCCTCAGCGATGAGGCACTGGCACCACCGCAATTTTGTAGGGATCGAAAATCTTCAGCATCTCGCCATTGTCGCGCAGGCCTTGCAGCAACTTGCCAAACGCAGCACCGGTAATCGGCGCCGTCGGGCGAAGAATGGCGTAATGGTGATAGACCTGATCAATGCGCTGCGACACCAGCAATTCGTCGCGCACCTTCTCGTTACGCAGCAGGTAATCGAACAGATAGGAACGCGTCACCAGGGCGATATCCGCCCGCGAACGCAGGACCATCAGCAGATTGCTGTCGTGGGAATAGGTCAGCGTGGCGTTGAAATTCTGCGCGAGGAATTTTGGGTCGGCGTTGAAGTTGGCGAACTCGTAGTGGTAACCGCTGAACAGCGCCAGGCGCTTGCCGGTGAGATCGGCAAAATAGTTCTGCTGACGACCGTCTTCGCGTTGCGCGACGAAAATCTCCGCGTCCTCAAGACCCATGTCGACATCCGCGTGGGGAATCTCCTTCCAGCCCCAGTCGGGATTCTCGAAAATCGCCATGTCGATCCGACCCTGCTTGAAATCCCCGAAGCGCCGCGGAATCGAGGTGGGCACAAGGACGAATTGATAGTCGCTTTGCAGGCGATTGAGGGCCTCGACCAGTTGCGGCAAGAGACCTGTGTCAGCGCCGTTTTCCGGGCGAATGGTGTAAGGCGGAAAATGCGCCGCGCCGCCCCGAACCAATTGCGCTGCCTGAGCGGGCAATACCCAGAATGCAGCCAGCGCTGCGAGCATCAACCCCGCGGCCGTCCGAATTGGCAAAGACTTCAAAACACCCCACTCCCCGAAAAAATACCGATCAATGCATTCAAGCTAGGCGGTTTCGCCCAGTTAGCCAGTTTCCCGGCTGGATAGAAAGTGCTTCAACGCGCTTCGAGGACCAGAATCAACGCCTCATCGGCCAACTGATCGAGGCTCAAACTGCCGCCGGCACGGAACCAGGTGGTCGTCCACGACAGTGCACCAGTGAGGAAACGTCGGGTAATAAATACATCGCCACGGATAAATCCAGCGTCCTTGGCTTCACCCAGCACTTGCAGCCAGATGTCCTCGTAGACATCGCGCAGCGCCAGCACTTTGGCCTGACCGTCTTCGGACAGCGAGCGCCACTCATAAACCAACACCGCCATGGCTTCACCGCTGCCGCCCATGATCGACTGCAGTTCGCAGCGGATCAGCGCCAGCACCCGTTCGCGCACATTCGTCGCGTCGGCGAGCGCCGCACGCATCAACGCGGTGTTGTAACGGATGGTTTCTTCCATCACTGCGCGGAGGATTTCATCCTTGCTTTTGAAGTGATGAAAAATGCTTCCCGACTGGATGCCGACGGCGCCGGCCAGGTCACGCACCGTGGTGCGTTCGTAGCCTTTGTTGCGAAACAGGTGAGCGGCCACTTGCAGCAATTTGCCGCGGGCGCTGTCGGGGTCGGTCAATTGGCCTTCATCAACCAAATCGCGCATGACCCTCAGGGCTTTTTGCTCGTCCACCCGTTCTCTCCTACAGTCGATCAGTCTGTTGCCCCCTGAAACCGCAGGGTTGCGCGCAATTTAAGCCGCCAGCGGCAACCAAGCAAGCGCTTGGGCAGAAGATAGTTTCAACTGTTTACAAACCAAGCGCTTGCTTGGTAGCCTCCAGACACTTCTGTCGCAGGTCGCTGAGTCGGAGATAAAAATGCCCACCACCGTTCGCATCGGATGCGCCAGTGCATTCTGGGGAGATACGTCCACCGCCGCCGCGCAGTTGGTGGAGGGCGGCAAGCTCGACTATCTGGTGTTCGATTATCTGGCCGAAATCACTATGTCGATCATGGCCGGCGCCCGCCTGAAGGACCCGCAGGCGGGCTTCGCCAGTGACTTCATCGAAATCCTCACGCCGCTGCTGCCACAGTTGGCCGAGCAGAACATCCGCGTCATCAGCAATGCCGGCGGCGTCAATCCGCAGGCCTGCGCCAACGCCTTGCAAGCGGCCTGTGACAAGGCCGGCATCGACCTGAAAATCGCCGTACTGCTCGGCGATGACCTGCAACCGCAATTCAAACAACTCAACGGCATCAGCGAGATGTTCAGCGGCACCCCGCTGCCGCCGATGTGCGTGTCGACCAACGCCTACCTCGGCGCGCCGGGCATCGTCGAAGCCCTGCGCCTGGGCGCCGACATCGTCATCACCGGGCGAGTAGTCGACAGCGCTGTAGTCAGTGCGGCACTGGTGCATGAATTCGGCTGGTCGTGGCACGACTACGACAAACTCGCCCAGGCCGCGCTGGCCGGGCACATTATCGAATGCGGCGCGCAATGCACCGGCGGCAACTTCACCGATTGGCGCGACGTGCCGGATTACGAACACATCGGCTTTCCGATCGTTGAGGTCAGCGCCGACAGCCAATTCATCGTCAGCAAACCCGAAGGTTCCGGTGGACTGGTCACACCACTGACCGTCGGCGAGCAGATGCTGTATGAAATCGGCGATCCACAGGCCTATCTGTTGCCCGACGTGGTCTGCGACTTCACTCAGGTCAAACTTCAGCAACAAGGCAAAAACGTGGTGCACGTGCACGGCGCCAAAGGCCTGCCCCCCGGCGACAAGTACAAGGTCAGCGCCACGTACCCGGACGGTTTTCGCTGCACCGCCAGTTGTCTGATCGCCGGTATCGATGCGGTGGACAAGGCGCGGCGCGTCAGTCAGGCAATCATCGCCAAAACGGCGGAGATGTTCAGCCAGCGCGGTTGGCCGCCCTACAGCGAAACCGACATCGAATTGCTCGGCAGCGAAGCCACCTATGGCCCCCACGGCCAGCGCCACGACAGCCGTGAAGTGGTGATCAAACTCGCCGTGCGTCACCCGAATAAACAGGCACTGGTGCTGTTCTCCCGGGAAATCGCCCAGGCCGCCACCGGCATGGCACCAGGCCTGACCGGTATCGTCGGCGGGCGGCCGACGGTGTATCCGCTGATTCGTCTGTTTTCATTCCTGATCGATAAAAGCGCCTGCACCTTGCAGATTGATCTGGCCGGCGTTCGCCATCCTTGTGCCCTGCCCTCATTGGCAGCGCTCGACAGCGAAGATTTGCCGATTCCCCAGCAACCGCCGAAACCTCAGGGCCGCGCCGATGCCAGTGTGGCGTTGGTGAAACTGGCCGTGGCGCGCTCCGGTGACAAAGGCAATCACAGCAACATCGGCGTGCTGCCGCGCAACCCCGAATACCTGCCGTGGATCGCCGAAGCGCTGACCCCGGCCGTCATTGTCGACTGGATGAGCCACGTGCTCGACCCGATCCACGGCCGGGTCGAACGCTGGTATCTGCCCGGCACCCACAGCCTGAATTTTCTCTTGGAAAACGCTCTCGGCGGTGGCGGCGTGGCCAGTCTGCGCATCGACCCGCAAGGCAAAGCCTTCGCCCAGCAACTGCTGGAAATCCAGATCCCGGTGCCGCAGAGCATCGCCGAACAGCTCGACTAGAGGATTGTTTGCATGGCTTACGCGTCGATTTTCAACGCCGATCTGTTCAGCGGCCAGACCATCATCGTCACCGGCGGCGGCAGCGGCATCGGCCGTTGCACCGCGCATGAACTGGCAGCGCTCGGCGCGAATGTGCTGCTGGTCGGGCGCAAGCCGGAAAAGCTCGAAAAAGTCGCCGCCGAAATCGCCGAGGACGGTGGCCGCGCGCACTGGAAGGCTTGCGATATCCGTGATGAAGAAGCGGTCAAACAACTGGTCAAGGAGCTGATCGCCGAGCACGGGCCGATTCATGGTCTGGTCAACAATGCCGGCGGCCAGTACCCGTCGCCATTGGCCTCGATCAATCAGAAAGGTTTCGAAACCGTGTTGCGCACCAATCTGGTCGGCGGTTTTCTGATGGCGCGGGAAGTGTTCAATCAGTCGATGAGCAAACACGGTGGCAACATCGTCAACATGCTCGCCGACATGTGGGGCGGCATGCCCGGCATGGGCCACTCGGGCGCGGCGCGGTCGGGCATGGACAACTTCACCAAGACTGCCGCGTTCGAATGGGGTTATGCCGGCGTGCGGGTCAACGCGGTGGCGCCGGGCTGGATCGCCTCCAGCGGCATGGATACTTACGAAGGCGCGTTCAAAGCGGTGATTCCGACCCTGCGTGAACATGTGCCGCTCAAGCGCATCGGCACCGAGTCGGAAGTCAGCGCCGCGATCTTGTTTCTGCTCAGCCCGGCGGCGGCATTCATCAGTGGCAGCACGCTGAAAATCGATGGCGCGGCCAGCCTCGGCAGCCGTGCATGGCCACTGCACAAGGCCACTCACAGTGAGTCGTTCAACGGCTTTCACCGGGCCTACCTGCCCGATGTCCTCAAGGACAAGGAGTAGGCCATGCCGCAGATCCAGTCCCGACTCGACCCGCACAGCGAAGCGTTTGCCCGCAACCGTGCGGCAATGCTCACGGCCATCGAGCAAGTCCGGCAACTCGAACAGAACCTCCTGAATAAGGCTGCCGAAGCCAAAGCGAAATTCGACAAGCGCGGGCAATTGCTGCCGCGCGAACGCCTGAACCTGTTGCTCGATCCCGGCGCGCCGTTTCTCGAACTGGCCAGCCTCGCCGGCTACAAGTTGCACGACGACAAGGACGGCAGCTCGGCCGGTGGCGGGCTGATCGCCGGTATCGGTTACGTCTGCGGCATCCGCGCGATGATCGTGGCGAACAACAGCGCCATCAAGGGCGGCACCATCTCGCCAAGCGGTCTGAAAAAATCCCTGCGCCTGCAACAGATCGCCCAGGAAAATAAACTGCCGGTGATCACCCTCGCCGAAAGCGGTGGCGCCAATCTCAATTACGCGGCGGAGATTTTCGTCGAAGGCGCACGCAGTTTCGCCAATCAGGCGCGGATGTCAGCCATGGGTTTGCCGCAGATCACCGTGGTGCACGGCTCGGCCACGGCGGGCGGCGCTTATCAGCCGGGGTTGTCGGATTACATGGTGGTGGTGCGAGGCAAGGCCAAGCTGTTTCTCGCCGGTCCCCCGCTGCTGAAAGCCGCCACCGGTGAAGTCGCCACCGATGAAGAACTCGGTGGCGCCGAGATGCACGCGCAGGTTGCCGGGACCGCTGAATACCTCGCGGAAAACGATGCCGATGGCGTGCGTCAGGTCCGCGAAATCCTGCGCATGCTGCCTTGGAATGAGCAACTGCCGTGGCTGCCGGAGCCGCAATACAAAGAGCCGCTCTACCCGATCGAAGAGTTGCTCGGGCTGATCCCCGACGATCCGAAAAAAACCTATGACGTGCGCGAAATCATCGCGCGTATTGCCGATGAGTCCTGCTTTGTCGAATTCAAGGGCGAGTTCGATCAACAGACCATTTGTGGCCAGTTGAAGATTCAGGGCCGCGCCTGCGGCTTTATCGGCAACAACGGCCCGATCACCCCGAACGGTGCGAGCAAGGCAGCGCAGTTCATTCAGTTGTGCGATCAGAGCCAGACGCCGCTGCTGTTTTTCCACAACACCACCGGCTTCATGGTCGGCACCGAATCGGAACAGCAAGGCGTGATCAAACACGGCTCGAAGCTGATTCAAGCGGTGGCCAATGCACGGGTGCCTAAACTGACGATGGTCGTCGGCGGTTCCTACGGCGCCGGCAACTACGCGATGTGCGGGCGCGGACTCGATCCGCGCTTCATCTTCGCCTGGCCGAACAGCCGTACGGCGGTGATGGGCGGTGCGCAGGCCGGTAAAGTGCTGCGCATTGTCACCGAAGCCAAACAGCTCAAGGACGGCCTGACACCAGACGCGAAAATGCTCGACATGCTCGAACAGGTCACCGCGCAGAAACTCGACAGCCAGTCCACCGCGCTCTACGCCAGCGCCAATCTGTGGGACGACGGGCTGATCGATCCGCGCGACACGCGCACCCTGCTCGGCTATTTGCTCGATATCTGCCACGAAGCCGACATTCGCACGCTGCAACCCAACAGCTTCGGCGTCAGCCGGTTCTGACCGCCACGGATTTTACGGAGAACAATAACAATGATCTTCACCCCGGAACACGAAGCCCTGCGCCGTACCGTCCGCCAGTTCGTCGAGCACGAGATCAATCCGCACGTCGATGAATGGGAAAAGGCCGGACGCTTCCCGATCCACGAGATTTTCCGCAAGGCCGGCGACCTCGGTTTGCTGGGCATTTCCAAACCGGAAAAATTCGGCGGTATGGGTCTCGATTACAGCTATTCGATTGTCGCTGCCGAAGAATTCGGCACCATTCATTGCGGCGGCATTCCGATGTCGATCGGCGTGCAGACTGATATGTGCACGCCGGCCCTCGCTCGTTTCGGCTCCGATGAATTACGCGAAGAGTTTCTGCGCCCGGCGATCAGCGGCGAGCAGGTCGGCTGCATCGGCGTTTCCGAAGTCGGCGCCGGATCTGATGTGGCCGGGCTGAAAACCACCGCGCGCAAGGACGGCGACGACTATGTGATCAACGGCAGCAAGATGTGGATCACCAACTCGCCGAGTGCCGACTTCATCTGCCTGCTGGCCAACACTTCGGACGACAAACCGCACATCAACAAGTCGCTGATCATGGTGCCGATGAACACGCCGGGGATCAGCCTCAGCTCGCACCTGGACAAGCTCGGCATGCGCAGCTCGGAAACCGCCCAGGTGTTTTTCGACAACGTGCGCGTGCCCCAGCGCAATCGCATCGGTCATGAAGGCGCCGGGTTCATGATGCAGATGTTGCAGTTTCAGGAGGAACGCCTGTTCGGCGCGGCAAACATGATCAAAGGCTTGGAATATTGCGTCGACAGCACCATCGAGTACTGCAAGGAGCGCAAGACCTTCGGAAATGCGCTGATCGACAATCAGGTGATCCACTTCCGCCTCGCCGAGTTGCAGACCGAAATCGAATGCCTGCGCGCATTGGTTTACCAGGCCACCGAGCAATACGTGAAAGGTCAGGATGTGACACGGCTGGCGTCGATGGCCAAGCTCAAGGCCGGGCGTCTCGGTCGCGAAGTCAGCGACAGCTGCCTGCAATATTGGGGCGGCATGGGCTTCATGTGGGACAACCCGGTTGCCCGCGCCTATCGCGATGTGCGGCTGGTGTCGATTGGCGGCGGCGCCGACGAAATCATGCTGGGGATCATCTGCAAACTGATGGGCATCCTCCCGGGGAAAAAGAAATGAGCAACCTGCCGCAATGCCAGACGCTGTTGCTGGAGCTGCATGGCGGCGTGCTGCACATCACCCTCCATCGACCGGACAGCCGCAATGCGATGAGCCTGCAGATGGTCAGCGAATTGCGCGCGGTACTGACGGCCGTGCGCGATGACCGCACAGTGCGGGCGTTGGTGCTCAGCGGCACCGGCGGTCATTTCTGTGCCGGCGGCGATATCAAGGACATGGCCAGCGCGCGCGCTCAGGGCGCTGATGCTTACCGTGATATGAATCGCGCCTTCGGGGCTCTGCTGGAAGAAGCACAGCACGCGCCGCAAGTGCTGATCACGGTGCTGCAAGGCGCGGTGCTTGGCGGCGGTTTCGGTCTGGCCTGTGTCAGCGATATCGCGATTGCCGACCATCAGGCGCAATTCGGTTTGCCGGAAACCAGTCTCGGCTTGCTGCCGGCGCAGATTGCGCCGTTTGTGGTGCAGCGCATCGGCCTGACCGAAACCCGCCGATTGGCGCTGACCGCTGCGCGTTTCGATGGGCATCAGGCACGGCGTCTGGGGCTGGTGCATTTTGTCGAGCAGGATGCGCAGGCGTTGGCCGAGCGGCTCGATGAGGTGCTGCAACATGTGCTGTGTTGCGCGCCGGAGGCGAATGCGATGACCAAGAAATTGCTGTTGGCGAGTGCCGGGCAGCCGTCGAGTGAATTACTTGATGAGGCGGCGCAGTGGTTCAGCGAAGCGGTGACTGGCGACGAAGGAATCGAGGGCACCATGGCATTTGTGCAAAAGCGGAAACCTCGGTGGGCCACTTAAAAGCTTCGCGAGCAGGCTCGCTCCCACAGGTTTTGTGAATGACGCAAACCCCTTGTGGGAGCGAGCCTGCTCGCGAAGAGGCCAGCCAATCCACCGCCAAATACTCAGGAAGATCACCATGCCCGCCATCCACAAAATCCTGATCGCCAACCGCGGTGAAATCGCCTGCCGCATCCAGCGCACCGCCCAGGCGTTGGGCTACCGCACCGTTGCCGTTTACAGCGACGCCGACGCCGAGGCCCTGCACGTCAAAATGGCCGATCAGGCCGTACACATTGGCCCCGCCCCCGTGCAGCAGTCGTACCTGAACATTCCGGCGATCCTCGACGCCGCCCAGCGTAGCGGCGCCGACGCCATCCACCCCGGCTACGGTTTTCTCTCGGAAAACGCCGAATTCGCCCGAGCCTGCGAACAGGCCGGACTGATCTTCATCGGCCCCAGCGTCGAAGCCATCGAGTTGATGGGCAGCAAACGCCGCTCGAAAATCGCCATGCTCGAAGCCGGCGTACCCTGCATCGCCGGTTATCAAGGTGCCGAACAGGACGACGCCACCCTCCTGCGTGAAGCCGAGCGCATCGGCTACCCACTGATGATCAAGGCCAGTGCCGGCGGAGGTGGGCGCGGCATGCGTCTGCTGCACAGCGCCGCTGACTTGCCGGCGCAACTGCGCACCGCGCGCTCCGAAGCACTGAACGGTTTCGGCAGCGACGAATTGATCCTCGAACAAGCGTTGATCGAACCACGGCACGTCGAAGTGCAGTTGTTTGGCGATCAGCACGGCAACCTGATCTACCTCGGCGAACGCGACTGTTCGATCCAGCGTCGCCATCAAAAAGTCATCGAAGAGGCGCCCTGCCCGGTGATGACCGCCGAACTGCGCCAGGCCATGGGTGAAGCCGCGCTGAAAGCCGGGCGTGCGGTGAATTACGTCGGAGCCGGCACCGTGGAGTTTCTGCTCGACGCGCGCGGGCAGTTTTACTTTCTTGAGATGAACACGCGCCTGCAGGTCGAAAACCCGGTGACCGAACTGATCACCGGGCTGGATCTGGTGGCGTGGCAAATATTGGTTGCCGAAGGTCAGCCATTGCCGCTGACTCAGGATCAGGTCCAACTCAACGGGCATGCAATGGAGGTGCGCCTCTACGCCGAAGATCCCGCACAGGATTTCCTCCCGCAAACAGGCCGTGTCGAGGCGTGGGCACCAGCGCTACAGCACGGCGCGCGAATCGATCATGGTCTGCTTGAAGGGCAATCGGTCAGCGCGTTTTACGACCCGATGCTCGGCAAACTGATCGCTTTCGGCGCCACTCGCGAAGAGGCTCGGCGCAAACTGTTGCGCGCAGTACAGGACACGGTGTTATTGGGCGTGCAAAGCAATCAGCGCCTGCTCGCCGGCCTGCTGCAACATCCGCAATTCATCAGTGGTGACTTCAGTACCGCGTTCATTGCCAAGCACTTCAGTGAACACCCTTGCTTGCACCGCTACATTCCCGATGCCGAGGAACTGGCCGTTGCAGCGCTGCTTTTCTATCAGGCCAGCGCCCTCTCCCACCGCGCACCGCTCACCGGCTGGCGCAACAACGCCAGCGTGCCACTGCATTATCGCCTCGGGCTTGATGAACAGAACTGGACAGTGCAACTGCTCGCTCACGCGCAAGGCGCCTTCACCGTTCAGGTTGCCGAACGCACGCTCGAGTTAACACTCATCGATCAGGACGCGCAGTCGCTGACACTGGAAACCGACGGTTTGCGCCAGCGTCACGCGTATCGACTGGATAGCGGGCACCTCTGGCTGTTCACCCGTCCCGGCAGTCTGCGCCTGGAGGATCGAACTCACGCCGTGATCGACAGTCAGACCAGCGTCAGCTCCGGTACCCTGAAAGCGCCGATGGACGGTGCCATTGTCGACGTACTGGTCAGCGAAGGCAGCCCGGTCAGCAAAGGTCAGTTGCTGGTGGTACTGGAGGCAATGAAAATGGAGCACCCGCTGAAGGCCGGCATTGACGGCGTGCTCACGCGGGTGCAGGTCAAGGTTGGCGATCAGGTAAAAAATCGTCAGGTTCTGTTGCAGGTCGAGTAGTCGCCCACACACCCATGCGGGTTTTGACTACGCTCTGAGTTATCAGAACGCGGAAATCAGGAACCCTGCGATGCCTCACTGGCTGGTCATAGATCTGGAAGCCACCACCGATGAGGGTGGCTGGCCGGTCACCGAAATGGAAATTATCGAGATCGGCGCCACCCTGGTCGATCGCGCCGGGCGCGAGCAGGATCACTTCCAGCGCTTCGCCAAACCGACGCGGCGGCCGTTGCTGACGCCTTTCTGTCGTGAACTGACGCACATCACCCAGGCCAATATCGACTCGGCGCAGCCGTTGAGCGAAGTCTGGCCGGCGTTCGAACGCTGGCTCGCGCAGCATCAGACGCGCCTTGAAGGCTGGGCCAGTTGGGGCGATTACGACCGCAAGCAGTTGTTGCAGGAATGGCAGCGTCTGCAAATCGACAGTGGATTGAGCAAGGTGCCGCACATGAACCTCAAACAGCGTTTCGCCAAGGCCCGACGCCTGGAACGACCGCTGGGTCTCAACGGCGCGCTGCAACTGGCCGGCATGCAGTTCAACGGTCAGCAGCATCGGGCGCTGGAGGATGCGCGCAACACTGCGCGGCTGTTGCCACTGGTCTTGCCACTCTAGGGTCAATTCGAGAACTCAGCGGACAGACGCCGGGCAGGTGACGGCGCCAGACGCCTTGTGCATACTGGCCGCCTCCATTTTTCAGCCCTTTTCGAGGAATCGCCCATGTTTAAAGTCAACGAGTACTTCGACGGCACCGTCAAGTCGATCGCCTTTGGTACTGCTGAAGGTCCGGCGACCATCGGCGTCATGGCCCCGGGCGAATACGAATTCGGCACCGCTCAGCGTGAAATCATGCACGTGGTGTCTGGCGCGCTGACCGTCAAACTGCCAGACAGCAGCGACTGGGAAACCTTCGCCGCCGGCAGCCAGTTCAACGTTCCGGCCAACAGCAAGTTTCAGCTGAAGGTCGCCGTCGACACCGCTTACCTGTGCGAATACCGCGGCTAACACCACGGTTTCACTGCGATAAAAAAATGCCCGTGTCCAAGGACACGGGCATTTTCGTTTCAGGCTTGGGTTACTCGAGGATTTCCACCGGCATGCCGACTTCGAGTCGACCATTACTGTCATTCACCAGATTCTGCCCGAACATCGCGCCATCGGCTTCGGCGCGATACTTCTGCAAAGTGGCCAGCGGCTCGCGATCGGCACTGCGCTCGCCGGTCTGCGGGTCAATCGTGGTGAGGATGCAGCGCGAGCATGGCTTGACCACGCGGAACTCGACATCGCCAATGCGAATGCGCTTCCAACTGTCTTCGGCATAGGCCTCGCTGCCTTCGATGACCAGATTGGGTCGAAAGCGCAGCATTTCCAGCGGACGACCGACTCTGTCCGAGAGATCCTGCAGGGACGCCTCGCCGATCAACAGCAGGGGAAATCCGTCGGCGAATGCGACCTGATCATCATCCTTGCCGAAACCTGCCTGAGTCGTGCGGGCACGATCCAGCGGCACCTGCACCAGACGGGTCGGCTTGCCGATGAAATCGCTGACCCAGCGCGCAGCCTCATTACCGGCATCGGGCACGCGCAAGGTGTCACGCCAGATCGTCACACCGCGCAGTTCGGCGTCGCTGCCCGGCAAGGCGATTTCGATGGAGGACTGTTCAGGTGCGCTCAGGGTCAGACCGCCCTGCGCATTCCACAGCGCCGACAACTGACTCATCTTCGCTTCGGCGCGCTGGGTCAGGAAGCGGCCGCTGGCTTCGTCCACGAGCATCCAGCGTCGGTCGCCATCAAGCCCCAGCTTGTCGAGGTCGGCGCTTTTTAGAACGTCGACTTTGCCGGATTTCAACGGGTAACGATAAAGCGCACTCAGACGCAGCATGGCCAGCTCCCTGGAGGATAAAAACGCCACCCTATACGAGCTTGATCAGGAATCAAAGAGCAATAACTGTAGGAGTGAGCCTGCTCGCGAGAGCGGTATGTCAGGTAATGATTCGGGGCTGACACACCGCTATCGCGAGCAGGCTCACTCCTACAATGGGTGTGTGGTCAGGCCGGGACTTCGTCGAGCATCAGGCGCTGGCGCACCACGTCGACCAGTTTGTCCGGCTGGAATTTGGAGAGGAAGTTGTCGCAACCGACCTTCTTCACCATCGAGTCGTTGAAACTGCCGGACAACGAGGTATGCAGCACCACGTACAAGCCACGCAGACGCGGGTCGTTGCGAATTTCGGTAGTCAGGCGATAGCCGTCCATTTCCGGCATTTCCGCATCAGTGAAGATCATCAGCAGCTTGTCGGTCATGTTCACGCCGGTATCAGCCCAGCCCTTGAGCATGTTCAGCGCCTTCAGGCCATCGCTGGCAATGTGCATTTTCACGCCGAGCTGGCCGAGCGTATCGCGCAATTGCGAAAGCGCCACATTGGAGTCGTCGACCAGCAGCACTTCACGGCCACGGGCGCGCTCCAGCACCGGATCATCAAGCTTGTCGCGCGAAACCTTGGCGTTGTACGGAACGATTTCAGCGAGAACTTTCTCGACGTCGATGATTTCCACCAGTTGATCGTCGACCTTGCTGATCGCGGTCAGATAGTGCTGACGCCCGGCGCTGGTCGGCGGCGGCAGAATGGCTTCCCAGTTCATGTTGACGATGCGATCCACGCCACCGACAAGGAAGGCCTGTACCGAGCGGTTGTACTCGGTGACGATGATCGTGCTGTTCGGCCCCGGCACCAATGGACGCATGCCGATCGCCTGCGACAGATCGATCACCGGCAAGGTCTGACCACGCAGGTTGACCACGCCGCAGACAAACGGGTGACGCTGCGGCATCAAGGTCAGCTTCGGCAGTTGCAACACTTCCTGAACCTTGAACACGTTGATTGCGAACAACTGACGCCCGGCCAATCGAAACATGAGAATTTCCAGGCGATTCTCACCCACCAGTTGCGTGCGTTGGTCTACCGTGTCGAGAATGCCGGCCATCAATGACTCCTGGGCTTGTTCTGATGAATTCACTATGTGAGGTTATCGGCGGCAAATGGCAGTTCTTGATTGCCAAGCCAGACCCCGTCAAAAATGCCATGATCGGGCATTGATGTCACATTAACATCATGCTTTACTGGCGCAGTGATTTTCATCTGCTACATTCTCTGCGGCGCGACCTCGGTTTGCACGGTAGGTTCCCGCGCCTAAGGGATTCCCCTAGTAACAATCAGGCCCAACCTGATATTCGCAATATCCAATAGCCATTAATGTGACGCCATTCTCATTGCATGAACGGAGTCAGGCTATTGTGTGCGATCGCAATTCAGCGGAAACAAGCCCTCTGGACCCCCCCAGTCTGTGCACCTGCACGTCTGGGCGCGATCTCCCGACGATTCATGATCGTCGCCACACACGGCATTCCCTCATCAGACATGACGTGGTGGAGATAAGCATGCCAATGGACCGCAAAGAGTGGGTAGAGCGCTTCCCCGAATTCCTTGCCGAGGCCGAAAAACTCCTGGCCAAGTCCGAAGAATGCCTCAGCCATTTGCAACTGATCAGCAATGACAGGGACGCTATCGAGTGCATGCTCGGCACCCTCCTCAAACTTGCACGCAGGGCTGAAGCCCTGGCGCTAGAAGCGATCTCCGAATTCTCGCTGCACATTTACAGCCTGCTCAACCTGCCCCAGGATCGTATCGACCTCCACGAGCAGGCTCTGCAAGCACTGCAGGATTGCTTCACGCTGATGGCGTGGCAGCTTGAACTGATCGACCAGAAGACCGGGCAACTGAGTCTGGATGAAAGTGAGCAGGCCTCGTTGCTCGAAGCATTCGCCTTCCAGGTCGGCCAAAGCCAGCTTCAGCAGCCCCTTGCGAGCAAACGTTTTCCCCAATTGCCCTACTCAGGACAAGCCTGATCACCTCGCTGTATCCGCCCTGGCGTTTGAAACGAATACGTTGAATGTCGTTATTGAATAGCTCATACCTGCCAGCGACAAATCCGAATAAATAATCAGCGACGACAGACACTCATGTTTTCTGCCGGCCTCAGGGTTTGCCTGTGTGTTAAGAAGCACAACTTCAGGCAACACCTACATCTATCGAACTCAATAAATCGACTTTTCCATTATGGAACTTGCGTCCAATACCACGTAATTCCTGACTCATTGGACATATATAGCGAGCGCGACCAACGGTATCTTAAGTGGTATTATGCCGCCCATTAGTTGCTTTCAAATTAATGGCACAGTGACTTCAGCGACAGCTATCCACTGATAGTTGGCGGTCAACACATTCACTGAACCGCGCTGAAATCAATAACATACTTGACAGCATTTTCAGACAGAGACCCGCCAGCCTCAGGCCGGTCTGCCCGCAGCGAACATCCATTGGCTCCATCCGTTATGTACGCCAGCCTCAAGTCAATCACTACATGGCCACCCTCCCGGGAAAATGCACGCCGGTTCACACTCATACTGTGTGTCGCCGCAACGCTCGGCAGCCTGCTGACCTACGGTTTTTCGACACCACTTAGCCTCGGACTGCTACTGCTCGACATCGCCGCTACCGCGTGTGTCTGGGTGCAATATCGGCTGTCACGCAAATCGATCAAGTTTCAGCCGCAGGAACTCGCTGACCGCTTGCTGGAAGTCCAGGAAAACGAGCGTCATCGCCTCAGCCGCGAACTGCACGATGATATCGGCCAGTTACTGACGGCCGCCAAACTGCAGAGCGAATGGCTCAAGCGACGCCTGCCGGATGACTTGCAGGAACACTGCACCGCGCTGTGCGACACCCTGGAAGAAACCCTCAACAAGGTGCGCGACGTTTCGGCCATTCTCAATCCACGGCAGCTGACCAGCCTGGGGCTTGAAGCCAGCCTGCGCGCACATCTGCTCAAGACATTGACCAACACCAGCGTGCACTGGAGCCTCGATTGCCAGCAGCGTCTTAACGGTATTCCTGAAGAAATGGCGGTCGCGGCCTTTCGTATTACCCAGGAGGCTGTTACCAATATCCTGCGTCACGCCCAGGCGAAAAACCTGGTGATACGCGTACAACGTCTACCCAAAGGTCTGACGTTGCTGATCAGCGATGACGGTCTGGGCTTCGCCCCGGCTGTCAATCCGGGTCGTGAAGGACAACGAGGCATGGCCGGGATGGCCGAACGAATCGAGCAACTGGGTGGCACCCTGAACGTCATCAGCGAGCCGGGCAAAGGCACTCAAATCGAAGCACTCTTCCCCTGGGCGCCTCGCGCACTCGAACGGGCCAGTACGAATAAGGTTATGCGTTGACTTGCAACTTACTTCTGGTGGATGACCACTCGCTGATCAGGGCCGGCGTGCGCGCTCTGGTGCTGGATATTCCCGGT
Source organism: Pseudomonas sp. CH61 (assembly GCF_059429415.1). NCBI lineage: Bacteria > Pseudomonadati > Pseudomonadota > Gammaproteobacteria > Pseudomonadales > Pseudomonadaceae > Pseudomonas > Pseudomonas sp. CH61. Next base: position 3,785,568 of record NZ_CM182098.1, read on the forward strand.
TACGCGGTGATTGGCGAAGCCAATGACGGTTCGCAGTTGCTCGAAATGGTCGAGCAACTGAGTCCGGATATCGTGTTGCTGGATATCTCCATGAAAGAGACCAGTGGCCTCGAAGCGCTGCAACGGCTCAAGCGAGTACGCCCGCAGAGCAAGGTGCTGATCCTGTCGATGCACACCGATCCGGCGCTGATCATGCAGGCCCTGGAATCCGGCGCCCATGGCTACCTGCTCAAAGACACCACGGCCACTGAACTCGAACATGCACTGGAAGCCTTGCGCAACAACGAGCGCTACCTGAGCCCGGCCATCGCCCATACCGTGATCAATCAGGCCCTGACCCGCAATCAGAAGCAGCAGCCGGAAATCGCCGACTCGCATAATCTGACCGCCCGCCAACTGGAAATCCTGCGCTTGATCGTGCGGGGCAAATCCACCCGGGAAATCGCCAATGGCCTCGGGCTGAGCATCAAGACTGTCGAAACCCACCGCTCACAGATCATGAAGCGCCTGCAAATCTACGACGTGGCAGGCCTGGTGCTGTTCGCCGTACGCGAACAGATCATCAGTCTGGACGACTGAGCGATCCGGCTCCGCCCAACAATGGAGAGTGCTCCGGCAAATGCACACGCAACGCTGCCGGACGCGCTTCAAATCGCAAGCTGTCACCTTCCAATGGTTCGCCATCCAGATTGATGCAGAGCCCCTCGGCCACTTTGATTTCGACCCATGGCAAACGGGCTCGGACAAACATGTTATCGATGCCGAAACCATCGCTGAGCAGCGTCTTCAGCGTGCCGACCAGTTCCTGTGGCGCCGGCAGGATGCTGATATCCAGCAAACCGTCATCGGCCAGCGCCTCTGGGCAGAGTACGTGCCCGCCACCGGCCTGACGGCCATTGCCGATACCCAGCGCGAGCATTTCGCCACTCCAGTGAAAGTCCGGCCCCTGAAGTTCGCCGTAAGCGGCATGCAGTTCGCTGAACCGTGACAAACCGGTGAACAGATAAGCCGCACCACCGAGTACTTTTTTCAAGTCCTCGGAGGTATTGGCCGTGACCTGACTGCCGAAACCACCGGTGGCCATATTAAGGAAAATCTGCCCGCCCACTTCACCCAGATCGATGTCGCGCGGCGGTACATCAAGTAGTTCCAGTGCCTCGGCGGGCTCCAGTGGCACACCGGCTGCGCGAGAAAAATCGTTGGCGGTGCCCAAAGGTAAAAGCACCAGGCTGGCTTTACCCGGATGCGCCGCGAGCGCTTCGGCAATGTCGCGCAAGGTGCCATCGCCACCGCCGGCAATGATCTTCGTGTAGCCATCCGCCAATGCCTGCTCCACCCAACGCTGAGCGTCCCCTGCCTCCCAGGTCAGCCGCACGGCCAGCTCCCAGCCTTGCTTGCGTTTGTCCTCGACGGCGGTGCGAACCGCCTCGTTGAGTGCCTGCTTGCCATGCAGAATCAATAGCGCCCGGCGCTCACTCATCACGTCACTCCCAAAATCGAATCAGTTGAGACATCTTGACCGCTGCGGCACGCAAAAAAGCCGTCCGCCCCCTTAATTAATTCAACCTTCTGGCGCGAGCGTCCTACACAGCGGTATTTTTTCTTACAAAACATACGGAATCGGCTTAATTGACCCGGTTCGAGCATTGGAGCACCGTGTGCTGGCGGTATCGATCTTCAATCCAATACACAAGGACGTGCATGTAATGAGTGGATACACCCCCAGGGCTTTTGCCACTTTGAAAGCAGGAAAAGGTTGCAATCGAGCTTTTGAAACAACCGGCGGATGCTTCCATGCCAAGTCATGAAGCCAGAATGCCAGTGACTCCGGTTGCCCCCCTCGTCGAAAGTCGCGCGAATCACAAGTCTGATTTCAAAAACAGCGCCAGAACCACTGGAGAAGTTGATATGGAACCCCGAGTGACCGAGCTGGAAACCCATCTCAAATACCTTCGGCGGGACATGGACGAAGTCCGCGGTGATGTCAGAACGATCAAACACCGGCTCGCCTACTCGGCCGGTGCAACAGCAGTAATACTGGGTCTTCTGGGTTGGGTGGCCAATAGCCGATTCGACCAGCTTGTGACATTGATCAGCAATTAAGTGAATGAGTCATTGCAGGCGCCGCCTGATACAGCCGACGCCTGCATTTGCACGACAGTGATCAGCCCAGCAAGTCACTCAGCGGAATGAACACCACGGGGTCTCCCGCGCTCAGCGTGCGACCTTCCAGCACTTCGACCAATCCATCTGCCCACGCCGCGCTACGTAGCACACCTGAGCTCTGGTTGCGGTAAACAGTCGCCTGCCCTTGCTCCAGACGACCTCGCAGGTACTCACGCCGATTGCCTGCCACCGGCCAGTCAAAACCAGCCGGTACGGTGAACTTCAGCGGCTCGACGTCCCGCACGCCCTGCCGGCGCAACAGGTAAGGTCGAGTGAGCAGCGCAAAGGTCACCAACGTCGACGCCGGATTACCCGGCAAGCCAATGACCGGCACGTTGCGGAAATGCCCAAACGTCAGCGGCTTACCGGGTTTTATCGCCAGTTTCCACAGGGCAAGCTCGCCCTCCTCGCGCAGGGCAACGCCGAGAAAATCCGCCTCACCCACTGACACGCCACCCGTGGAAAGAATCAGATCAACATCCTGCAACTCGCCTAGGCGGGCACGAGTCGTGGCCAGATTATCCGGAAGAATACCGGCATCAATCACCTCACAACCCAGACGTTGCAGCCAACTGCACAGCAATACCCGATTACTGTTGTATATCTGACCCGGCCCCAGTGCCTGGCCCGGCTCGACCAATTCATCACCCGTTGAAATCACTGCGACACGAACCTTGCGCACGACCCTCAGCCCGGCACAGCCCAACGATGCCGCCAGCCCCTGCTCGATCGGACCCAGCCGGGTTCCGGCAGGCAGGATCAGTTCACCGACAGTGGTTTCCTGACCTTGCGGGCGAATGTTCTGCCCAACCTTCAGCGGCTCGAGGAAGCGCACCTTTTCATCGATTTGAACCTCCGCGTTTTCCTGCATTTCCACGCAATCGGCGCCTGCCGGTACAGGAGCGCCGGTGAAAATCCGGGCACAGGTGCCCGCTTTCAGAGGCTCCGGGGATTGCCCGGCGAACACCTTCTGACTGACCGGCATGGGGTCGCCGGTCCAGTCGGCCAGGTTCAGTGCATAACCATCCATGGCACTGTTCGGCCAGGGCGGCAGATCCAGCGTCGAAATCAGATCTTCGCTCAGCACCCGCCCCTCAACCTGAGCCAGCGGCAAATATTCATGCTCGACAATGGGCGAGGCTTCGGCCATGTCGAGCAGGCGCGCCAGCGCCACCTCGACCGGCATCAGGGCCCCGCTCTTGCCCGGCTTACCCACGGGATTCACAAGGCGCCGCCTGCTTCAAATGAGTGACGAAATTGCACGGGCGGTGACGAGCATCCAACTGCTCACCCAGAATGCCATCCCAACCGGTGCGTACGGCATTGGTCGAACCCGGCAGGCAGCAAACCAGCGTGCCATTGGCCAGGCCGGCCAGCGCACGGGACTGCACCGTCGAGGTGCCGATATCGGCTACCGATATCTGCCGGAACAACTCACCAAACCCGTCGACCTGCTTGTCGAGCAGGCAGGCAACCGCTTCAGGTGTGCTGTCGCGGCCAGTGAAACCGGTCCCGCCGGTAATCAACACAACCTGCACGACATCGTCGGCAATCCAGGTGGCGACTTGCGCGCGAATTTTGTAGAGGTCATCTTTGAGCAAAACCCGTTGCGCCAAAAAATGGCCCGCAGCGGTCAAGCGGTCGACGAAGACCTGACCTGAGGTATCGGTTTCCAGAGTTCGGGTGTCACTGACTGTCAGCACCGCAATATTGAGCGGCACGAAAGGTACATCAGCCTTGGCTTTCATAGGCTCGTCCAGTTGTAGGAGAAACAGCCCGGTGTTATATCACAGCGCCTCATTTTTTCGCCGCCCCTCTGGAGAGCCGCCATGACCCTCGAAACGCAATTGCCCCCGTGCTCCATTCTGCTCCTGGCAGGCGGACGCGGCCAACGCATGGGCGGTCAGGACAAAGGCTTGATCGAGTGGCTGGGCGAGCCATTGATTGCACATTTACAGCGCAAGGTTCGTGCACTGACTGACGACCTGATCATCTCCTGTAACCGTAATCGCGAGCGTTACGCGCCGTTTGCCGATCAATTGGTGGTCGATGACGAAGGCGATTTTCCGGGGCCATTGGCCGGCATTCGTGCGGGCCTGAAAGCGGCGCGCCATTCGCACCTGCTGGTCTTGCCCTGTGATGTCCCGCGCATTGACGCAACATTGCTGCAAAGCATGCGCGAGACCGCCAATCAGCATCCTGAAAAACCTTTAATGTTGCGCCATGACGGGCATTGGGAACCGCTACTGTGCGTGATTCCGGTAGCCCTTCGACCGGCCTTTGAAGAGGCCTGGAACGCCGGTGAACGCAGCCCCGGCCGGATCATGCGCGAGCTCGGCGCCACTGCCCTGCAATGCCCGGACAACGACCCGCGACTGGCCAACCTGAACACCCCCGAACTGTTAAATGCCCACAACACTGTGTCAGACTGACACCATTCAAGGAACTCTCACGCCTTGTATACGTCTCAAGCTCAGTAACCAAAAGAATTCCCATTCGGAGACACACCCATGACTCAACGGACCCTCGCCACTTTCATGCTCGCACTGGGCCTTGCCACCCTCGCCGGTTGCTCGTCGCCTACAGTGATCACCTTGAATGACGGTCGCGAAATCCAGGCCGTCGACACCCCGAAATACGATGACGATTCGGGCTTCTACGAGTTCAAACAGCTGGACGGCAAAGAAACTCGCATCAACAAGGATCAGGTTCGTACCGTTAAAGAGCTGTAAGCTCTGGGTCGACACCGGATACAGAAAAGCCCGCATTAATGCGGGCTTTTTCATGGGTGCTCGAAAAGTGAGGCGGTGTCACCACTGCAGCGTAATCCGGCTCTCGAATTCGCGAACTTCACCGGTTACCGGGTCGATAAACCGTAGACCTTGCGCCAGCAGCTTCAGCGGATTGGCGTAGTCATCCTCGACGTCTTTCAACACATCCGGATAAAACGGATCGTTGCAGATGCTCGCCCCCAGCGCAGTCATGTGGACACGCAGCTGATGTTTCTTGCCAGTCACCGGAAACAACCCATAGCGCCATAGATCGCCATGCTTTTCCCGGACTTCCACCGCCGTTTCGGTATTGCTGGCACCGGCGCCTTCCTGCATGCGGAAAAACGGCTCGCCATCCACCAGACGGCTTTTGTGCACCAGCGGAAATTTCAGATCTGGCAGCGCCGGGGCGATGGCTTCATAGCGCTTGTCGATCTGCCGGGTCGGGAACAGCGACTGATAGGCCGAACGAGTTTGCGGATTGGCCGAGAAAATCACCAGTCCCGCCGTATGCCGGTCGATACGGTGCAAGGGCACCAGATGGGGATTGTCCAGGCGACGAATCAGCCTGCGCAACAAAGTTTGCTCAACGTATTCGCCGGCGGGCGTCACCGGCAGAAAATGCGGTTTGTCAGCCACCACCAAATGTTCGTCGGCATAGAGAATCGACTCGACCACCGGGATCGGCTTTTCGTCCGGCACTTCGCGAAAATAATGAATCCGCAGACCTTCCTTGTAAGGCAAGTCCACCGAGATCGGCTGGCCATGGCCATCCAGCACGCGTCCCCGAGCGATGCGGTCCAGCCATTGCGCGCGATCGATGGCGCGGAAATGTTCGCACAGGCAATCGAGTACGGTCAGCCATTTACCGGGCGGCAGATAAAGCGTGCTCGCCTGATTCTGCGCAGCAGAGAATGTAGATGTGGACATACGGCAATCAAACCCTCAATACAGGGCGGCATTATCCAGCACTGAGGGAAACGAACCTAGCGCAGAATGCTCAGGCCGGGATCGTTTTGAGCGCTGCAGCCTCAGTGAATTCCTTGAGCCAGCGCAGCACATCGACGGCCTCCCAGCGGCCCGGGTCATACAAGGCGTAAAGCAAACCCTGATAACCAACCACATCCAGTTGCTTGTGATAACCGGCACGCTGAAACAAGGCCTCGATCTCGGCAAAACAGGTGTTGAAATGCAGTTTGTTGAAGGGCGTCTTGCCTTCCGTGACCAGCCCGTCCAGGCGCAATTCGAGAACGGCCTCGCGCACCACGTCAACCGACATCCGGTTCACGCTGTTCTTCAACTGTTCGACATTGACCACGGTTCATCCCTCTGAAGCATTTACTGTATGAACATACAGTAACCGAACAATCCGCAAAATGCCAAGGAATGGATGGCAGCGGCGACCGGCGGGATGACCGGGAAAATACTGATTAACCCAGAAACGCTACGATTTCATCGGAGCTGAATGGCCAGCCTAATTCCGCCCCTGTGTCGACGCGACGCAACACCGGAATCCTTAGGCTGTAAGCCTCAAACCACATTTCGTCGTCAGCAATATCGACCAGTTCAACCAGCAGGCCATGCTCAACGAAAGGCATCAACTCGGCCTCGGCGACTTCACACAAATGGCATCCAAGGGTGCCGAACAACTGACATTCAGGAAGCATGAGCGCTCAACCAGAAAATGAGTGGGCCTATTCTAGGCCGCAGCTGAAAACCCGTCGAGCCACCGCCGCCCAAAGGCTTCAGCGCCCCGACAAAGGCTCACAGGCAAAACCCTGACGCAAATCAGTCCGCAGAAAAGCCAATTACGCGATCCTCCCGGTCTTTTTGCCTCTACGCTTGAAAAGCCTGAATCTGACATCGGAGTGTCCAGTGTTTGCCAACCTGTTGATCATCCTCGCCTCGTCCCTCGTGGTGATTGCCCTGTTCCGTCGCCTGCGCTTGCCGCCGGTGCTGGGCTATCTGTGCGTCGGACTGCTGGTCGGGCCGAGCGCTTTCGACTGGGTCAACGAAAGCGAACACCTGCCTGATGTCGCCGAACTGGGCGTGGTGTTTCTGTTGTTTTCACTGGGATTGGAGTTCTCCCTGTCGAAGATGATCGCCTTGCGCCAGGTGGTGTTCCGTCTCGGTAGTCAGCAGGTGCTGATCAGCACCGCGCTGCTCGGTCTGCTGCTGATGCTGCTGGGCATGCCGACGACACCGGCGCTGTTGCTCGGCGCCGGGCTTTCGCTGTCATCGACGGCAATTGTGACCAAAGAGTTGGGCAGCCTCGGCGAGGTGTTCAGCAGTCACGGGCAAAATGCCGTTGGCGTTCTGCTGTTTCAGGACGTGGTCGCGGTATTGCTGCTGACGTTGGTGCCAGTGTTCGCCGGTAGCAGCGAGCAAGCCTGGTACTGGGCGCTGCCCCTGACACTGGCAAAAACCGTGGTGCTGTTTGTCGGTCTGTTGCTGGCCAGTCGCTGGTTACTGCCGCGGCTGTTTCATGAAGTGGCCGCCTCGCGCTCGGCAGAGTTGTTCGTGCTGCTGGCGCTGGTGATTGTGCTGTTGACCGCGTGGCTGACTCACCTGCTGGGCCTGTCCCCTGCCCTCGGTGCATTTCTGGCCGGCATGTTGCTCGGTGAAAGCCACTATCGGCATCAGATCGAGGCCGACATCCGACCGTTTCGCGACATCCTGCTCGGGGTGTTTTTCGTCAGCATCGGCATGCTCATCGACCTGCAACTGTTCGTCAGTCATAGCCTGCTGATCCTCGGGCTCACCGTCGGTTTGATGGTGATCAAGGGCATCGTTGTGGCCTTGTTGGTGAAGTGGCGCGGCAACGACAGCGAAACGGCGTGGCGCAGCGGCCTGGCGTTGGCTCAGGGTGGCGAGTTCTGCTTTGCACTGATGGCGCAGATGCAGCAACACAGTATGATGCCCGAAGCGTTGAGCGATCTTCTGCTCGCCGCAACGTTCTGCTCGATGCTGCTGACGCCACTGTTGCTGCGCGCAGCACCCCGCATCGCGGCCGCCTTGCACCGCAAGCCCAATCAGGAAGCACAGATCGAGGAAATCAGCGCACTCAACGCCGACCTTAACCAGCATGTGTTGATTTGCGGCTACGGCCGCGTCGGTCAATCCATCGGGCGTTTCCTGCGCAATGCCAAACAGCCTTACATCGCCCTGGACAGTGATCCGGTTCGCGTACAGGAAGCCGCCAGTGGAGAAAGTGACGTGCATTATGGCGACTCGTCACGCGGCGATCTGCTGATCGCCGTTGGCCTGCTGCGCGCCAAATTGCTGGTGGTTGCGGTGGATCAGAGTGACATTGCCCTGCGCATCCTCAAGGAAGCGCGCCGGCTCAACGCCCACGTGCCGATTCTAGTGCGCACCCGCGACGACAGCCAATGGGCCGAATTGAAAGCCGCCGGCGCCACCGAAGTGGTGCCGGAGCTGTTGGAATCGAGCCTGATGCTCGCCTCCCACGCCTTGATCATGCTCGGTCTGCCAGCGCATCAGGTGCAGGAAAAAGTCGATCAGGTGCGCATCGACCGCTATCGTCTGCTCCACGGCTTTTATCCCGGTAGCGACGATGCCGAAACTTAGTCCTGGCTCACCGCGCCGATCTTGTGCAGTGACAGGTCGGCGCCGTAATACTCTTGTTCCTGACTCAGGCGCAGCCCGTGCAGCGCCTTGATCACGCCGTAGACGACGAAGCCACCGATCAGCGCCACCGCGACGCCGAGTGCGGTGCCGATCAACTGGCTGATCAGGCTGACGCCGCCGATCCCGCCAAGCGCAGTCTGGCCGAAGATCCCGCAGGCAATCCCGCCCCACACACCGCACAAACCATGCAGTGGCCAAACACCCAACACATCATCGATGCGCCATTTCACCTGTGCGGCGGTAAAGCACCAGACAAACAGTGCGCCAGCGATCGCGCCAGTCACCAGGGCACCCACCGGATGCATCAGATCGGACCCGGCACAGATCGCCACCAGACCGGCCAATGGGCCGTTGTGCAGGAAGCCCGGGTCATTGCGCCCAACGAGCAGCGCCGCCATCGTGCCGCCGACCATCGCCATCAACGAATTGACCGCCACCAGACCACTGACGCCTTGCAGTGTTTGCGCGCTCATCACGTTGAAGCCGAACCAGCCGACAATCAGAATCCACGAGCCCAGCGCCAGAAAGGGAATGCTCGACGGTGCGAATGCCACCAAGCGACCGTCGCGGTAACGGCCATTGCGCGGCCCCAGCAGCAATACCGCCGCCAGCGCCAGCCAGCCGCCCATGGCATGCACCACCACGGAGCCGGCAAAATCATGAAAAGCGGCACCGAATTGCGCTGTCAGCCACGCTTGCAGACCGTAGTTGCCGTTCCAGATCATGCCTTCGAAAAACGGATAGATGAACGCAACGATCAGCGCCGTGGCACACAACTGCGGAACGAAACGCGCGCGCTCAGCGATGCCACCGGAAATGATTGCCGGGATCGCAGCGGCAAAGGTCAGCAGGAAGAAAAACTTCACCAGTCCATAACCGTGATCGGCGCTCAATACCGCCGCCGGCTGCATGAAGGTCACGCCGTAAGAGATCCAATAGCCTATAAAGAAATAGGCCAGGGTTGAGACAGCGAAATCACTGAGAATCTTCGACAGTGCATTGACCTGGTTTTTCTGGCGGACGGTACCGACTTCCAGGAAGGCGAAACCGGCGTGCATCGCCAGCACCATCACCGCACCGATCAGAATGAACAAGGTATTGGAGCTGTGAACCAGGGTGTCCACAGCGCTTTGCAGATTTTCCATAAGCAGGCAGACCTAAAGGCGAAAAAGGCACCAAAGCGGTTCATGCGCACATTTCATGCACCAAGTTGCGACCCAGCAGTCACGAATCCGGATGTCCGGCGAACTGCTTTGGCGCACAAGGTCGATGTCCTGACACGAACCGGGCTTGTTTGGGATAAGGTTTCTTAATGCGAGCGCCCGGCAACAGCGCACAGCGGTCGGGCGACGCACCACGACACAGCAAAAGTTGTACCAGTCATTTGTACTGAACCTTCGCGCAAGGCTCATACTCGAACGCTTCAGACGTCACTTACGGAGATCCACCCATGGCCAGCATCAAGGCAAAGACTGCTCAAGAAATCCTCATGAACGACTTCCAGACTTTGGTCGCCGACACCGAACGGTTGCTCGAGCACACCGCCACTCTGGCCGGCGATCAGGCTGATGAGCTGCGCGAGCAGATCCACGACAGCCTGCTGCGCGCCCGCGAAACCCTGAAACTGACCGAAGAAACCCTGCGCGATCGCGGTCAGGCGGCTGTTACCGCCACTGAAGACTATGTGTCGGCCAATCCTTGGCAGTCGGTCGGCATTGCTGCCGGTGTCGGCTTTCTGATCGGCCTGCTGGCCACTCGGCGCTGATTATGTCGATCGGTGAATCCGGCCCGACTGCGGGCACCGCCTCTTCCTCGCGACGCCTGGGCGCCGCCGTTCTCGGTCTGCTGCACAGCCATGTCGAATTGTTCGGCATCGAATTGCAGGAACAGAAATCACGTACCGTCAGCCTGTTGCTGTTCGCCGGCCTGGCCCTGGTCTTTGCCCTGTTGTTGCTGGTGGGTTTATCGACCTTGGTGATGATCGTGTTCTGGGACACCTACCGTCTCGCCGCGATCATCGGCCTGTGCGTCTTCTATACCCTGGCCTCGATCTTCTGCGCGCTGCGCCTCAAGGCGGCGATCTTCGATGAGTCCTCGCCTTTCCACGGCACGCTCGAAGAGCTGGCCAACGACCGGGAGCGCCTGTTGCCATGAGCCTGCCTGAACTGCCACACAACAGCTCGCGTCGGGAAATGCGCAAGGCCTTGATCCGCCTGCGCATGGAAATGCATCGCCAGGAAATCCGCCATGAAGCCGGGCAAGTCCTGCAACCCCTGCATCGCATGCGCGGCATGACGCAAAACCTGCAAGGTGGCTTCGGCATCAAACACGCGCCATTGTGGGGCGTGGCCGCCGTTACGCTGCTGGGCTTTATCACCGGCAAAGGCGCGAAAAGCGGCGGCGCTGGCGGGTTAAGCCGTTTAATCCGGCTCGGCACCAGCCTCGGGCCGCTGATCAAACTGGTCATGCAGAGTTCGGCAAAACGCTAAACAGATACATCTGGCTACATTCTTGCACTATCGGCGGGATGAACCTCTTTATCCGGAGGTTCAATCCCGTGCGCCTATCCGGTCGACGGGGTTCACCAGAACAAGAACCACTAAGGAGGCCCCGTGATCGACGGGCAACCGCTCGCCTGCTTTCAGCCTTTCATCGATACCGCCACGGGACGCATTGCCGGCGTTGAAGCGCTGGGTCGCCTGCGCCAGGCTGACGGTCAATTGAATTCGGTCGGGCCATTGTTTGCCGATCCACGAACGCCCGCCATTGCCCTGCGCCGTCTCGACCGGCAGATCCGCGACAACGCCTTGAGCCGCTTGCATGAAGCGCCGGCAGACTGGTTTCTCAGCCTGAACATGTCACCGCGCTGGATCAGTCGCCTGCGCGCCGATCAAGCCCTGCCCAGCCTCAAGCAATTGGCACGCTACAACATCGATCCGCAACGCATCGTCTTCGAGATCACCGAACTGGCTGGCAATGGTCAACGCCTGGCCGAAGTCGTCGCGCGCTATCGCGAGGCGGGAGCGAGAATCGCCATCGACGACTTTGGCGCCGGCTACTCGCAACTGGATCGGGTGCTGGCGTTGCAACCGGACATTCTCAAACTCGATATGCGTCTGTTTCAGGCCGCGGCACTGGGCGGGCCGAGCAGCGACGTGGTCAAGGCACTCGCGCAGATGGCCGAGAAGACCGGCTGCTGGATCATTGCCGAAGGCGTCGAGACCGAAGCACAATTGAATTTCGCCCTCGAATGCGGATCGCGCTATGTACAGGGATTCCTGTTCGCACGGGCGCAAGAAGAGTTCTTCGCCGCCGATGCGTTTGTGCAACGCTTCGCCGAACTGCGCCAGCGCTATGTCCGGCAGAAACTCGCCGAGCGCGGGCGGCTGATGCAAATGCGCCAGCAACTGGCTGAACTGATGTCGATCCTGCAAGCCTGGGCTCAGGCCCATGCACCATTGAGTGCGTTGCCACAACTGGACGCCTTCCCCTGGCTGCTGCGGTTTTATCAATGCGATCGCCACGGCACGCAACTGACCCCCAACCTCGAATGGCGGCAGCACGGTTGGGTCGCCGACAATCGTTATCTGGGGCACAACTGGTCGTGGCGCCCGTATTTCTATCATTTGCTCGCCGAGGGTTGGGAGGAGCGGCGTTTGACGCTTTCCAATACCTACCGCGATGCCACCAGCAATCAGTACTGCCTGACGGCCGGGCAGTTTTTCGACAACGGCGAGCGTTTGCTGTTGATCGACATCGACGCGGCGGGACTGTAGTTCCGCTTGCAGGGGCGGGCGTGAACCGGGAAGCTAGGGGCCAACGCCCCCAGTCACCTGACGGAGAGAATCAGCCTTGGATTGGCACACCCTGCTCAACCGCGAACGCCTCGGCAAGCCACTGCACAGCCCGCAAGAACTTGGCCGCAGCCCTTTCCACAAAGACCATGACCGCATCATTTTCTCCGGCGCCTTCCGCCGCCTCGGACGCAAGACCCAGGTGCACCCGGTCACCAGCAACGATCACATCCACACGCGCCTGACCCACTCGCTGGAAGTCAGTTGCGTCGGCCGTTCTCTGGGCATGCGGGTGGGCGAAACCCTGCGCAGTGCCTTGCCCGAATGGTGTGACCCGGCCGATCTCGGCATGGTCGTGCAGTCGGCGTGTCTGGCCCACGACATCGGCAATCCGCCGTTCGGTCACTCCGGTGAAGATGCCATTCGCCACTGGTTCCAGCAGGCGGCCGGGCGTGGCTGGCTCGATGGCATGAGCGAAGCCGAACGCGCTGACTTCCTCAACTTCGAAGGCAATGCCCAGGGTTTCCGCGTCCTGACTCAGCTGGAGTACCACCAGTTCGATGGCGGCACGCGGCTGACCTACGCGACCCTTGGCACCTATCTGAAATACCCGTGGACCGCGCGCCACGCCGATTCCCTGGGCTACAAGAAACACAAGTTCGGCTGCTATCAGAGCGAGTTGCCGTTGCTTGAACAGATCGCCCATAAACTGGGTCTGCCGCAAATCGAAGACCAGCGCTGGGCACGGCATCCGCTGGTGTACCTGATGGAGGCCGCCGACGACATCTGCTACGCGCTGATCGATCTGGAAGACGGCCTCGAGATGGAGCTGCTGGAATACGCCGAAGTCGAATCGCTGCTGCTCGGGCTGGTGGGCGATGATCTGCCGGAAACCTATCGTCAGCTCGGCCCGCAGGATTCGCGCCGACGCAAACTGGCGATCCTGCGCGGCAAGGCCATCGAGCATTTGACCAACGCCGCCGCACGCGCATTTGTCGAGCAACAGGACGCGCTGCTTGCCGGCACGCTGCACGGCGATCTGGTTGAGCACATGCACGGCCCGGCCAAGCGTTGCGTGTTGAATGCCAAGGACATCGCCCGCAAGAAGATCTTTCAGGACAAACGCAAAACCCTGCATGAAATCGGCGCGTATACCACGCTGGAAATCCTGCTCAATTCGTTCTGCGGCGCCGCGCTGGAACAACACAACGGGCGTACGCCGTCGTTCAAAAGCCGACGTATTCTCGATCTGCTGGGTAGCAATGCGCCGGATCCGCAGGGTTCGTTACACACCTCGTTTTTGCGCATGATCGATTTCATTGCCGGGATGACCGACAGCTACGCCAGCGACATGGCACTGGAAATGACCGGCCGCTCCAGTCACTGACCCAGGCACATGCGGGTGGCCATCACATGGGTCACCCGCATGCACGCCTGCTGTTATTGTCGTTTTTGACGAGTGACTGTTATCACAGGGAACGCCACTGCTCCCAAGCGTTGGATCAGCAACTTTAAACATCTATAAAAACCCATTGACAACCAGCACTTGAAAATCAATGAAGTCAAACTATAAGCCCGTTCAAATCCTGCACTTCCTTACGTCAAACCTAGTTTGAACGTAGTCCGCTTCCTCATTAATTGTAGGAATAATCCGATAACGTGACTGGAGCCATGTCACTCCATGCGAGTGCTCATTCATCTGAGCTAAGGTGCGCGCTTTATTCGTGCTTGCATGGGACTTGATTATGAACTCCGTTTTTATTGTCGACGATCACCCGGTCATCCGTCTCGCCGTTCGAATGCTGCTGGAGCATGAAGGTTACAAGGTCGTTGGTGAGTCCGATAACGGGGTCGATGCCATGCAAATGGTGCGCGAGTGCATGCCCGACCTGGTCATTCTCGATGTGAGCATTCCCAAGCTCGACGGGCTGGAAGTGCTGGCGCGCTTCAATGCCATGGGCTCCCCCCTGAAAATCCTGATTCTGACGGCACAGTGCCCGACACTGTTCGGCATTCGCTGCATGCAATCCGGCGCATCGGGTTATGTCTGTAAGCAGGAGGAACTGAGCGAGCTGGTCAGCGCAATAAAAGCGGTACTTTCCGGTTACAACTATTTCCCCAGCCAAGCATTGAATCCAGTTCGCAGCGACGATATCCGTTTTGCCGAACTGGAACTTTTCAAATCCGTAAATGATCGCGAATTAATGGTCTTGCAACTGTTCGCCCAAGGTCGAACCAACAAGGAAATCGCCAAAGGCATGTTTCTCAGTAACAAGACCGTCAGCACCTACAAAAAACGCCTGATGCAAAAACTCAAGGCCAAATCCCTTGTAGAACTTATCGAGATGGCCAAACGAAACGCACTCGTGTGAGAGCCCGCATGCCCAGCCGTTTAAAGGACTATTTAATTGCGTTGAGCGCAGGTCTTTACCTGAGCAGCAACGTGTTCGCCATGCCCGGCACTTCACCGGACTATGCCTTGCTCAGCCGGTCGGCGAGCGAATCGGTGCCGGTCACCTTCGAACGGTCCCAACGGCAGTGGCTGCTTGAGCGTCACGAACTGGTTCTCGGCACCTCCGCGCCCGACTACCCGCCTTTTGACATGACGGTCAGTGGCAAGGATTACGAAGGCCTGACGGCCGACTACGCCGGACTCCTCGGCCAAGCCACTGGTTTGCTGATCCGGGTGCAACGTTTCCCCTCTCGGGATGCGGCGATTCGCGCGCTCCTCGATGGCCAGGTCGACCTGCTGGGTACTGCGAACGGGTTTGAAGCGAGCAATGCCAACCTGGCGCTGTCGACACCCTATGCCATTGACCAGCCGGTGCTGGTCACCCGCGAAGACGAAACCCGCTCCCTCACCGAAGGCCTCGCCGGGCTGCGGTTGAGCATGGTCTATCACTACTTGCCGTTGCCCGAAGTCAAAGCGCTGTATCCCAAAGCACTCATCACCTGCTACCCCTCCTACCAGAATGCGATCAACGCCGTTGCATTCGACCAGGCCGATGTCTTTCTCGGCGACACCCTGTCCACGCACTACATGATCAACAAGGGCTACCTGAACAACGTGCGCATGGCCAATTTCGGCAAGCAGGAAGCCCAGGGATTCAGCTTCGCCGTGCGCCGCAACAACCCACAGCTGCTAGGCGTCATCGACTCCGTGCTCAAGGCTGTGCCGGCCAGCGAACGCGAGAATATTGCCAAACGCTGGAGCGCTGGCAGCGATCTGTTGCTCACTGACCAGAAACTGCAACTGACCCAACGCGAAGAGTCCTGGCTCAAACAACACCCGGTGGTCAGCGTGGTGGTCAATGAAGCGTTCGCGCCGCTGACGTTTTTTGACAACGACGGCAATTTTCGCGGTATCAGTGCCGACCTGCTCGAGCTGATCCGTCTGCGCACCGGCCTGCGTTTCGAGGTCCGTCGCAGCCGCAACGATGCGGAAATGATCCAGCAGATAGACCGTCATCAGGCCGATCTGATCGCCGCCTTACTGCCGACGGCGGAGCGCGAAAAAGCCCTCAACTTCAGTCGTCCTTACCTGGAAAACTCCTACGTTCTGCTGACCCGCAAAAGCGCCGATGGCCCGACCAATCTTGGCCAGCTCAAAGACAAACAACTGGCGATTGCTCAGGGCAATCCGATGGTCGAGTACCTGCGCCGCGAGTATCCACGCATCCATTTGATCGAAACGGCGGATACCTTCAGCGCGGTGTCGCTGCTCGCGGAAGGCCAGGTCGACGGCGCGGTGAACTCGCTGGTGATTGCCAACTACTTCATTTCTTCGCGGATTTTCAACCAGCCATTGCAAATCACCACCACCATCGGCACCGGCCAGGCTGCGTTTTCCCTGGCGACCGCCCGCGACAGCACGGAACTGGCGTCGATCATCAACAAAGCTTTGTTGAGCATCGCGCCGGATGAATTGGGCGTGATCAATGGCCGCTGGCGCGGTTACTCCACGGCATCGCAGAACATCTGGCACAACTACCAGCGCTTGTTCTATCAAGTAATCATCGGCGCGTGCCTGTTATTACTGTTGCTATTGGCGTGGAACGCCTACATGCGCAACCAGATCAAACAACGCCAGGCTGCCGAACGTGCGCTGAACGACCAGTTCGAATTCATGCGCTCGCTGGTCGACGGCACACCGCATCCGATTTATGTGCGCGACCGCCAGGGTCTCTTGCAAAGTTGCAATGAAAGCTATCTCGAAGCGTTCAATGCCAAACGCGAAGACGTCATCGGCAAAAGCGTTATCGAGGGTGGTTCCCTGAGCAACGCGTTCGAAGCCCAGGCCTTTCAGGCCGATTACCTGCGCGTCATTACCGAAGGCACCCCGATGGTTGTCGACCGGCCATTACACATCGGCAACCGACGCCTGACGATCTATCACTGGATACTTCCATACCGTGATTCCAGAGGCGACGTGAAAGGCATCATTGGTGGCTGGATCGACATCAGCGAGCGCCGCCAGTTATTCGAGGAGTTGCGCACGGCCAAAGAACAGGCCGATGAGGCCAATCGGGCGAAAAGCACCTTTCTCGCGACCATGAGTCACGAAATCCGTACACCGATGAATGCGGTCATCGGCATGCTCGAACTGACGCTCAAACGCATGGACCAACAACACCCGGATCGCTCTTCGATCGACACCGCCTACCATTCGGCCAAGGACTTGCTGGGGCTGATCGGCGATATTCTCGATATCGCCCGCATCGAATCCGGGCGCCTGAGCCTTTGTCCGGAACGGGTCAATCTGGTCGACACCGTAACGTCAGTGGCAAGGATCTTCGACGGCCTCGCCCGGCAGAAAAACCTCAGCCTGCAAGTCATCTTCAATCCGCCGGATCTGGCCGTCGATGTGTACCTGGACCCACTGCGTTTCAAGCAGATACTGTCGAATCTGGTCAGCAATGCCATCAAGTTCACCGAACAAGGCCAGGTACGGATCACCCTGGATCTGATGAACACCGATGTACCTGCCCGCGCCCTGATGCAACTGACCGTACAGGACAGCGGCGTCGGCATCAGTGCCGAGGATCAGCAGCGTTTGTTCGAACCGTTTGCCCAGGCGGAAAACAGCAGCCAGCAAGGCAGAAGCGGCGCTGGCCTGGGGCTGGTGATCAGTCGCAACCTGTGCGAAATGATGGGCGGACAACTGCAATTGAGCAGTCAGCCGGGCATCGGCACGCAGGTCTGCATCTCCCTGGCCCTGGAAACACTGCCGATACAGGTGAGCACGGTCAAAAGTGAACCTGCGATCAAGACCTCACAGGCACCTCTGCGCGTGCTGGTGGTCGATGACCATCCGGCCAATCGCTTGTTGATGTGTCAGCAACTGGAGTTTCTCGGCCATCGCTTCAGCATTGCCGAGAACGGCTGCGATGGCCTGGAGCTATGGAAGCACGGCCACTTCGATCTGGTGATTGTCGACTGCAACATGCCCTTGATGAATGGCTATGAACTGACCCGCGCCATTCGCCAGCATGAACTGCAGTCCCGTTGTCCGCCCTGCACCGTGCTGGGCTTCACGGCCAATGCGCAGCCCGAGGAAATCCAGCGCTGCAAACAGGCCGGCATGAACGATTGCCTGTTCAAACCCCTGAGCCTGAGCCTGCTCAGCCACTGGGTCGATGGCATCACGCCGACATCAGCGCCACCGGTCTTCAACCTGCAAAGCATGAACACGCTGACCGGTGGCAACCCTGCGCAGGCTCGTCGTCTGCTGGCCGAATTGCTCAAAAGCAGCAGGCTGGACCGCCAGGAACTGCTCGCGCTGTCGCCCGAACATGACCGCGGCGCGCTGGCGGTGGTCGCTCACAAGATCAAAGGGGCCGCGCGTATCGCTCAGGCAACGCGCGTGATCGAGTGTTGCGATGCCCTTGAACAGGCTTGCGCCGAGGCCATGTCGACAGACGAGGTCGCCCGCCGTTGCGAGGCGAGCAACCAGGCGATGCTCGATCTCGAACATGCCTTGCAGCAGCAATTGGCCGTGTCGGATCAGAGCACAATGAGCTTGCCTTAACTATGCTTGGCGCTGAGCAGTGAGTTAAACATCATGGAGAGCCAGAAATGCCCAGCCCACTGCGCCCGGAGCAACGCCGGTTGCCGCTGCACGTGCACATCAGCGTCATGTTCACATTCCTCCTGCTGCTCACCGGGGTCGTGTTGGGGCTGTTCAATTACCGCCAGACCACGCAGATCATCCTGTCGAGCAGCGAGAAGCTGTTCGAGCGGATCGAACAGGACGTACGGCTGGACATGTCCGCCACCTATCAGCCGATCCGCCACCTGCTGAGTTTGCTGGCCGAAAACCCCGCCACTCAGGCCGCACGCCTTGAGCAACGCTTGCCCTTGCTCCGACCGTTCAGCCAGTCGCTCGTCGACAATCCCAATCTGGCCTCGCTGTATCTGGGTTATGCCAATGGCGATTTCTTCATGGTGCGTCCGCTGCGCAGTGCTGCGCTGAAGACGCTGCTCAAGGCCCCTGAAGCGGCGGCGTATCAGGTCTGGAGTATCGAACATGACCCGCAGGGCGCGGTGCGCTCGCAATCGCTGTTCTTCGATCAGGCACTGACGCCGATCAGCCGCCAGGACAACCCCGATGACCGCTACGATCCGCGTAGCCGCGCGTGGTTCAACGATGCTCGCCAGCAAAACCAGCAAATCACCACCGAACCCTACGTGTTTTTTTCCACGCACAACGTCGGCACCACGTTGGCCCGCCGCAGTGGCGAGAACGCCGTGATCGGCGCTGACCTGACGCTGGTCGCCCTGTCGGCGGCGCTGAGCAAACATGTTGTCACACCCTCCACCGAGATTGCCCTGTTCGATGCCGACGGCAACGCCGTGGCCTATCCCGACAGCGAGCGCCTGATCGTCGACAGTAGCAGCGCGCACCTGGCCAAAGCGGCGGATCTGAGTCCGGGCTTGCATGCGCTGTTGTCCGGTGCAGCCACGGGCAATCGCCTGGAGGCCGATGGTCGTCAGTGGATCGTCGCCCGCAGCAGCATTCAGGAGGGTGGTCCGAAAGGCTTGCAGTTGGCGCTGCTGGTGCCGGAAGACGAATTGCTCGTCGATGCCTACCGCTTGCGCTGGCAAGGCGCTCTGATCACCTTGGCGACCCTGCTGTTGTGCCTGCCGCTGGGCTGGGTGATTTCGCGGATTCTGGTCAAGCCGCTGCATGCGCTGGTCAAGGAAGCCGACGCGATTCGCAGTTTCGACTTCAATTTTCCCTTGGCCCGGCGCTCGCCGGTGCTTGAAGTCGACCAGTTGAGCGTGTCGATGGCGCGGATGAAGGACACCCTGGCGAGCTTCTTCCGGATCACCGACACCCTCGGCGCCGAAACCCGCTTCGCCCCGCTGCTGCAACGGGTGCTGTTCGAAACAGTGCAGATCGCCCAGGCGCAGGCAGGGCTGATCTATCTGCGTGAAAGCGACAGCAGCCGCATGGAGCCTTACGGGCTGGTGATCGACGGCACGTCTCAGGCCTTGGAAGCGTTCGACATTCAGGGCCACGACCTGCAACAGAACAAAGGACCGGCGTGGTTCGAACAATTGGTCGGCGCCAACAACGTGGTCAGCAACTTCGGCGTCGATCAGGCCGGGGATCTGCAGAAGGTTCTGTTGGCGATGCAATCGCCACGCATCCATCTGATCGGTATCCGCCTGCACAATCGCCACGACGAAACCATCGGTCTGCTGATTCTGCTGGTGAACGACAGCGGCGCCGCAGCCGACCTGGAAAAACTTCGCCCCGACCGTATCGCTTTCCTCCAGGCTGTGTCCGGCGCTGCGGCGGTGAGCATCGAGAGTCAGCGCCTGCAAGCCCGGCAGAAACAACTGCTCGACGCTTTCATTCAATTGCTCGCCGGCGCCATCGACGCCAAAAGCCCTTACACCGGCGGGCATTGTCAGCGCGTGCCAGAGCTGACGCTGATGCTCGCCCAGGCTGCGGCAGCCAGTCAGGCGCCCGCCTTTCGCGCCTACCAGCCGAACGAGGATGAATGGGAAGCCTTGCACATTGCCGCGTGGCTGCACGATTGCGGCAAGGTCACGACACCGGAATACGTGGTCGACAAAGCCACCAAACTGGAAACCATCAACGACCGTATTCATGAAATTCGCACCCGTTTCGAAGTGCTCAAGCGTGATGCCTGGATCAGTTACTGGCAGGCGCGGGCCTTGGGCGGCGACGAGGGCGCACTGGCCGAGCTGCGCGACGCCACACTGACCGCGCTGGACGATGACTTCGCGTTTGTCGCCCGCTGCAATCTGGGCAGTGAAGCGATGGCCGAAGCCGATCTGCAACGCCTCGATGATCTGGCGCGGCGCACCTGGCTGCGCACCCTGGATGATCGACTGGGTGTGTCATGGGAAGAAAACCGGCGTCAGTCGCGCACGCCGGCACCGGGTTTACCGGTCAGTGAAAAGCTTCTGGCAGACAAGCCCGAGCATTTGCTTGAACGGGACCCGAACGAGTTGATCCCCGAAGACAACCCGTGGGGCTTCAAGCTGGATGTGCCGCGCTACAAATACAATCGTGGCGAGCTGTACAACCTGAGTATCAGCCGCGGCACGCTGACCCGCGAAGAGCGTTACGTGATCAATCACCACATGGTGCAGACGATCATGATGCTCAGCCACCTGCCCTTCCCCGGCCATCTCGACAGCATTGCCGAGATCGCCGGCGGTCATCATGAAAAAATGGACGGCACCGGTTACCCGAAACGCCTGAAGCGTGAAGACATGAGCCTGCCGGCGCGGATGATGGCGATTGCCGATATCTTCGAGGCGCTGACCGCCGCCGACCGCCCGTACAAGAAAGCCAAAACCTTGAATGAGGCATTGGCGATCATGGCGACCATGTGCCGCGAGGCGCACATCGATGCCCAGCTGTTTGGCTTGTTCATCAACGAAGGCGTGTACATGCAGTACGCCGTGCGCTTTCTCGATCCCGGGCAAATCGACAACGTGGATCCGGCCAGCCTGTTGCACAAGGCTGGCCTCACCGCGTGATCAGCAGTCGGTCAGACGCAGGAAAATCGCCGCCAGTTGCTCGATGCCGGCCTGATCCTGCGCGGTAAAACGCGACAGTTTCGGGCTGTCGAGGTCGAGGACACCGATCAGGCGCCCGTCCTTGACCAGCGGCACGACCAGCTCACTGTTCGAAGCGCTGTCGCAGGCGATATGCCCCGGGAACGCGTGCACGTCTTCAACGCGCTGGGTTTGCAAAGAGGCCGCCGCCGCACCACACACGCCACGCCCGAACGGAATGCGTACGCAAGCGATCTGCCCCTGGAACGGGCCAAGCACCAGTTCTTCATTGCGATTGAGGTAAAAACCCGCCCAGTTCAGATCATCGAGCTGGTTGAACAGGAACGCCGAAAACTGCGCGGCGTTAGCGATGAAATCGCGCTCATCCGCCAGCAGCGATTCCAGTTGTGCGGCCAACATGCCATAGCCTTCGAGGCCCTGGCCGCTTTGTTGCAAATCAATCATGCCTTGTGCTCCAACAATTTCAGTCCCACCCAGTAACGGGCGAATTGGTACGCGCAACGTCCGTTGCGATTACCGCGGCCGGTGGCCCAACGCACGGCAAGGATGTCCAGCTCTTCGTCGCGCTGCCAGCTCAGGCCGGCCTTGGCAGCCAATTGGCCAACCCAGTGTTCAACGACGTTGAGGAAGTGTTCTTGGGTAAACGGGTAGAACGACAGCCACAGACCGAAACGGTCCGACAGCGCGATCTTGTCTTCCACGGCTTCGCTGGGGTGCAGTTCGCCGTCGACGCGTTTCCAGTTTTCGTTGTCGCTTTCCTTCTCCGGCACCAGGTGGCGACGGTTGGAAGTGGCGTACAGCAAGACGTTGTCCGGGGCCTGCTCAAGCGAGCCGTCGAGCACACTTTTGAGCACGCGGTAATCGCCTTCACCGGATTCGAACGACAAGTCATCGCAAAACAGCACGAAACGCTGCGGCAGTTTGCCGATCTGCTCGACCACTCGTGGCAGATCCGCCAGATGGTCGCGCTCGATCTCGATCAGGCGCAGGCCCGCGGCGGCGTGTTCCGCCAGCAACGCGCGCACCAGCGACGACTTGCCGGTACCGCGCGAGCCCCAGAGCAATGCATGGTTGGCCGGCATGCCATCGAGGAATTGCTGGGTGTTGCGCCCCAGTTGTTCGAGCTGACGGTCGACACCGATCAGGTCGGACAGGCGCATGTCGAGGCTGACTTCCAGCGGCAACAGATAGCCGCTGAGCCCGTCGCGCTGCCAGCGCGCCGCCAGACAAGTGCCCCAGTCGATCACCGGCCGTGGTGCCGGCAACAACGGTTCGATCCGCGCCAGAACCGACTCGGCGCGTTCAAGAAAAGCATTCAATCGGGAATCCACGTCTTCTCCTCGGGCACGTTCACAGTGATGATGGCGATTGCTGCGACGACACACAGATGAAATTCACCCTACCAAGCCTTGTTACAAGGCGATTCGGGAACCTCGGTATCCATACATGATCGACTATGCTTGAGCAGCGAAGGGAAACGGAAGTGGTTCAACACCCCATGGATATCAAATTCACCCACCGGCTGTCTTACAAGCAAGCCAGGCTTACCGTGCTGGTCGGGTTCATTCTGGGCACGCTGCTCAGCCTGCTGCAAATCGGCATCGATTATGCCAGTGAAGACGCCTCCATCAACCGTGAAATCCTGTCTTTGCTGGAAATCAGCCATAACCCGGCCTCACGGATCGCCTACAACATCGACGCCGAACTGGCGCAGGAACTGACCCTGGGCCTGTTGCGCTCACCGGCGATCATTTCGGCGCAACTGATCGACAACAACAGTACGGTGCTGGCCAGCGTCAAACGCCCGGAACTGCAAAGCGGCTATCGGGTGATCAGCGACTTCCTGTTTGGCGCCAAACGCCAGTTCGAGGATCGTCTGTACCTGGATCATCTGCCCAACGAATCGCTCGGGGTGTTGAGCCTTGAGGTCGACACCTATGCCTTTGGCAGCCGTTTTCTGCGCCGGGCCGAGGTGACCCTGCTCAATGGCTTCGCCCGCAGCCTGATTCTCACCGGCATCCTGTTGGCGCTGTTCTACGTGATGCTGACCAAACCGTTGGTGCGGGTGATCCGCGAACTCAGTGGACGCGACCCGCGCAGCGCCGAGCCGACCACACTGGAGTGCCCGTCCGGCCACGGCAACGATGAAATCGGTGTGCTGGTCAAAGTCGCCAATCAGCAATTCGAGAACATTGCCACCGAGATCCAGCAACGGCGCAACGCCGAAAACCGCCTGACCGACTACCTCGGGCAACTGGAAAACATCGTCTCGGCGCGCACCGCCGAACTCAAGGCAATCAACGCGCGGCTCAGCCAGTCCAATCAGGAACTCGAAGTCGCCCGCAGCACCGCGCTGGAAATGGCCGAGGCCCGCTCAGCGTTCCTCGCCAACATGAGCCATGAGATCCGCACGCCGCTCAACGGCCTGCTGGGGATGATCGCGCTGTCACTCGACGGCCCGTTGAATGCCGAACAACAGCAACAACTGTCGATCGCCCACGATTCGGGCAAGGTGCTGGTCGAGTTGCTCAACGATATTCTCGACCTGTCGAAATTCGATGCCGGGCAACTGGAGCTTGAGCACATCCCGTTCGATCTCGGCTCATTGATCGAAGACACCGCCAACCTGCTGTCGCAGAACGCCGCGCCGAGCGTCGAGCTGACCTGCCTGATCGATCCGCACTTCCCGGCACTGGTGCTGGGCGATCCGACCCGCGTGCGGCAGATCGTCAGCAACCTGCTGTCCAACGCGCTGAAATTCACCCGCTTCGGCCGCGTGGATGTGCGCTTGTCGACCGACAAGGATGGCGTGCGCATCGAGGTCTGCGACACCGGCATCGGTATCGCCCAGGATGCGCAGCTGAAAATCTTCCAGCCGTTCACTCAAGCGGGTGCCGGCATCACTCGACAGTACGGCGGCACCGGGCTGGGGCTTGCGCTGACCTACAACCTTTGCGAAGCGATGCAGGGGCGCCTGACCATCAGTTCCGAGACCGGGTTTGGCAGTCAGTTCTGTGCCGAGTTGCCACTGCCCTGCCATACCCGCGCGCTCGCCCCGGCGCCGCTGCACGGTAAAGTCCTCGCCATCACTGCGGCCAGCAGCGGTCTGGCGGAACTGTTGCAGAGTCTGCTGCCGGTCTGGGGCCTGGCGTATGAGCAGCGCACCATCGATGACTCACTGCTGGGTCTGACGCCGGACGTGGTGATTACCGATTGTCCTGAATGCCTGTTCGGATTACGCCCGACCCAAGGTGCGCCGATTTTGCTGGTGACCGCCTACGGCAGCTTCCTGCCGAGCGAAGAAGCGGCCGCGCTCGCCCCTCTGCAACAACAGGCACGGCCGTTGGCGCGCAACGCGCTCTACCAGAACCTGCGGCGCACTCTGCAACCGGACGTGGTCGCCATCAACGATGCACAACTCGAAACGTCGCCCTCGGTGCGCCGCGGGCGGGTGTTGCTGGTCGAGGACAACCCGGTCAATCAGCTGGTGGCCAAAGGCATGCTCGGCAAACTCGGCTGCGAGGTCATCGTCGCCGCCCACGGTGCCGAAGCGCTGGATCAATTGGAGTATCACGAATTCGATCTGGTGCTGATGGACTGCAACATGCCTGTCATGGATGGCTACGAAGCCAGCCGGCAGATTCGTCAGAGCGGGCGCTGGCCGCACCTGCCCATCGTCGCCCTGACTGCCAACGCCATGTCCGAGGAACGTGAGCGCTGTCGCGCCGCCGGCATGAGTGACTATCTGGCCAAGCCGTTCCGCCGAGAAGAACTGGCGGCACTGCTCGATCAATGGATCCCGACTACGACAGCGCTTTGATCTGCCCCAGCAAGTGATCGAGACCGTTGCGCAGGTCATTGAGGCGATCCAGATCCACCCCGCTGTCACACAGCAGACGAGCCTTGAGCGGCCCGACCTGCTCGCGCAAGGCTTGGCCGGCCGGTGTCAGGCTCAGGTGCACTTCCCGTTCGTCACGCGTCGAACGCTGGCGCTGCACCCACTGCAATTGCTGCAGACGCTTGAGCAACGGCGTCAGCGTGCCCGAGTCCAGCGCCAGGCGCTCGCCCAAGGCCTTGACGGTCGGTTGCTCCGGCGCGGCGTCCTGCCATTCCCACAGCACCAGCATCGCCAGGTATTGCGGGTAGGTCAGACCGAGCTGATCGAGCATCGGCTTGTAGGCACGAATCACCGCCCGGGAGGCGGCGTACAACTTGAAGCACAACTGACTGTCGAGCTTCAGCGAATCGACCGGCAGGCTGTTCATTTGAGCAGAGCTTCGATCTCGCGGCTCAGGTCCTGCGGCTTGGTGGCAGGGGCGAAGCGCTTGACCAACTGGCCGTCCTTGCCGATGAGGAACTTGGTGAAGTTCCACTTGATGCCTTGGGAGCCGAGTACGCCCGGGGCGCGTTTCTTCAACTGCACGAACAGTGGATGCGCGCCGGCGCCGTTGACTTCGATCTTCTTGAACAGCGGAAAGCTGACGCCGAAGTTCAGCTCGCAGAATTCGCTGATCGCCCCTTCGTTACCCGGCTCTTGCTTGCCGAACTGATTGCACGGAAAGCCCAAGACCACCAAGCCCTGATCCTTGTAGGTCTGCCACAGCTCCTCAAGGCCTTTGTATTGCGGGGTGAAGCCGCACTTGCTCGCAGTGTTGACCACCAGAACCGCTTTGCCGGCGAAATCAGCCAGGGTCTTTTGCTCACCCTTGATGGTGGTGCACGGAATGTTCAGCAGGTTGTCGCTCATGGCATGGGGCTCCGCAGACAGTCGGGAAAGGCCAAACATAGCGAGCAATTAAATTGTGTGCAATTTAATTATCGAATAACAAGGCGACCCAAAGGTCGCCTTCGATCGTTTATGCGCGCGGTTCGAGGTTCAGGCACACCGAGTTGATGCAATAACGCAGGCCGGTCGGCGGCGGGCCGTCGGGGAATACGTGACCCAGATGCGCATCGCAGCGCGCGCACTTCACTTCCGTGCGGATCATGCCGTGCGTGGTATCACGGATTTCGGTCATCGCGCTTTCGCCAATCGGCGCGTAGAAGCTCGGCCAGCCGCAGCCGGAGTCGAATTTGGTCTTGGAATCGAACAGCGCTTCGTTGCAGCAAACGCAGTGATAGACCCCGTCGGTCTTGGTGTCGTTATATTTGCCGGAGAACGGCCGCTCGGTCGCACTCAGACGACAAACGTTGTATTGCTCGGGGTCGAGCATCGCCCGCCATTCTTCCAGGGTTTTTTCCAACTTTTCCATCATCACACCTCAGCGGCTGAAAAAGCCCGATCTGTACCTTTTCCACGGATCGGGCGGCACGTATGATTGCGCCTCGTCACGCACCAGTCTGGCAGCCAGACCGGGCGCATTCAAACGGATTATGGGAGCCACGGCTCAAGACGTCCGCCTGTGTGAAAACACAGGAATCCCAGCACGGTTGTCCATTCGCCGCCTGGATCGTTCATTTTCGGGATCACATCGCCATGCAGTTCAGCAAATCGAACAAGCTCGCCAACGTCTGCTACGACATTCGCGGCCCGGTGCTCAAGCACGCCAAACGACTGGAAGAGGAAGGCCAGCGCATCCTCAAGCTGAACATCGGCAACCCGGCGCCGTTTGGTTTCGAAGCGCCGGACGAAATTCTTCAGGATGTGATCCGCAACCTGCCGACCGCGCAAGGCTACAGCGACTCCAAAGGCCTGTTCAGCGCGCGCAAAGCGGTGATGCAGTACTACCAGCAGAAGAATGTCGAAGGTGTCGGCATCGAAGACATCTACCTGGGCAACGGCGTGTCCGAGCTGATCGTGATGTCGCTGCAGGCGCTGCTCAACAACGGCGACGAAGTGCTGGTGCCAGCCCCGGACTATCCGCTGTGGACTGCCGCCGTCAGCCTCGCTGGCGGTAATGCCGTGCATTACCTGTGCGACGAAGGCGCCGACTGGTTCCCGGATCTTGCCGACATCAAGGCCAAGATCACCCCGAACACCAAAGCCATGGTGATCATCAACCCGAACAACCCGACCGGCGCGGTGTATTCGAAGGAAGTGTTGCTGGGCATGCTGGAAATTGCTCGCGCGCACAACCTTGTGGTGTTCTCCGACGAAATCTACGACAAGATTCTGTATGACGATGCCGTGCACATCTGCACCGCGTCGCTGGCGCCAGACCTGTTGTGCCTGACCTTCAACGGTCTGTCGAAGTCCTACCGCGTGGCCGGTTTCCGTTCCGGCTGGATCGCCATCTCCGGGCCGAAACACAACGCGCAGAGCTACATCGAAGGCATCGACATGCTGGCCAACATGCGTCTGTGCGCCAACGTGCCGAGCCAGCATGCGATCCAGACCGCTCTGGGCGGCTACCAGAGCATCAACGATCTGGTGCTGCCGCAGGGTCGTCTGCTGGAACAGCGTAATCGCACCTGGGAGTTGCTCAACGACATTCCGGGCGTGAGCTGCGTCAAGCCGATGGGCGCGCTGTACGCGTTCCCGAAAATCGACCCGAAGGTCTGCCCGATCCACAACGACGAGAAGTTCGTCCTCGACCTGCTGCTCTCCGAGAAGCTGCTGGTGGTGCAAGGCACGGCCTTCAACTGGCCGTGGCCGGATCACTTCCGTGTGGTCACCCTGCCTCGCGTCGATGATCTGGAAATGGCCATCGGCCGTATCGGCAACTTCCTCAAGTCCTACCGCCAGTAACTGGCCAGCAGTGCGCAACGGCCAAACGTTGCGCACTGTCTGATTCAGCAACACTTCTGCGTTCCACCTTCGCGCACGCCTTCTACACTTGCGATTCATACCGTTTACCTGCGTCCGGCGTAATGACGACGGGTCGCGGCTGGCCGTCATCCCTATCGTTTTCTGTCGTGGGAAATGTGCCGAGCACCGAAGAATCCGCTGTAGGACACAGTTTGAAATAGTCACTCAGTTGAATAGCCCGGTGCGGCACCTTATATACCCCGCAGTACGCTACATCTTTAGCTTGAGGAGATTTCTACAACCATGATGCGCATCCTGCTGTTTTTGGCCACTAACCTGGCGGTCGTGCTGATAGCCAGCATCACCCTGAGCCTGTTCGGCTTCAACGGGTTCATGGCGGCCAACGGGGTTGATCTCGACCTTAGTCAGCTGCTGGTTTTCTGTGCAGTCTTTGGTTTCGCCGGCTCGCTGTTCTCGCTGTTCATCTCCAAGTGGATGGCGAAGATGAGCACCGGTACCCAGATCATCAGCCAGCCACGCACCCGGCATGAGCAATGGCTGCTGCAAACCGTCGAGCAACTGTCCCGCGAAGCCGGGATCAAGATGCCCGAAGTCGGCATTTTCCCGGCCTACGAAGCAAACGCCTTCGCCACCGGCTGGAACAAGAACGACGCGCTGGTCGCGGTCAGCCAGGGCTTGCTCGAGCGCTTCTCACCCGATGAAGTGAAAGCTGTACTGGCCCACGAAATCGGTCACGTGGCCAACGGCGACATGGTCACCCTGGCGCTGATTCAGGGCGTGGTGAACACTTTCGTGATGTTCTTTGCGCGGATCATCGGCAACTTCGTCGACAAGGTGATTTTCAAGAACGAAGAAGGCCAGGGCATCGCTTACTACGTGGCGACCATCTTCGCCGAACTGGTACTGGGCATTCTCGCCAGTGCGATCGTCATGTGGTTCTCGCGCAAACGCGAATTCCGTGCCGACGAAGCCGGCGCCCGTCTGGCCGGCACCAGCGCGATGATCGGTGCACTGCAACGCCTGCGTGCCGAACAGGGCCTGCCGGTGCACATGCCGGACACCCTGAACGCCTTCGGCATCAACGGTGGCATCAAACAGGGCTTCGCCCGCATGTTCATGAGCCACCCGCCGCTGGAAGAGCGTATCGACGCGCTGCGTCGTCGCGGTTGATCAGATTGGCGTAAAAACAAGAGGCCCGCAGTGATGCGGGCCTTTTTTTGCCTTGATCAATTGGCTGTTCTCACTGGCCTCATCGCGAGCAGGCTCACTCCTACAGGGTTCTGTGGCGGTCACACAATCTGCGATTCAGCACAAATCACTGTAGGAGTGAGCCTGCTCGCGATGAGGCCAGAAAATCCCACGCTATTTATCGGGAAGAAACGCGGTACACCCGCTCCTCCAGCCGCGTCACACCCGCCTGCAGGAACTTCCCGCTCTCAGCCAGCACATCCTGCGCCTCCAGCTCCTGCACCTGCCAGGCATCCCCCAGCAACCGCTGCACTTCATCATCCCCCACCGCAAACGGCGGCCCCGGCATCTGCGCCTGATCGTAATCCAGCGTAATCAACAACCCTTGTACCCCTTGCGGGAGAATCCGCTGAAGATGCGCCGCATACCGCTCACGCATCGGCGCTGGCAAGGCAATCAGTGCGGCACGGTCGTATATCGCCGTGCAATCGGCCACATCGCCCGCCGTCAGCGCAAAAAAATCCCCGCACCACAACTCGATGGCATCGCCACGATAGACCTTGAACGCGCCCTTCTCGCTGATCTGCGGCTGTATCTGATGCTCACTGAAAAAGTCTTCAATAGCCTTCTCCGACAACTCGATACCGAGCACCTGATGACCGCGGCCTGCCAGCCACGCCAGATCCAGACTTTTCCCACACAAAGGCACGAGCACCCGCGCCGATGCCGGGGCCGCCCAGTGCCGCTGCAGATACGGGTTCACCTCGGGCAGATGAAAACCAATCTGCCCCGAAGCCCACTTCTTGTGCCAAAACTCAGGCTGCATGTATCACTCCCAATAATTCGATCAAAAAGCGTTAAAACTTATATTAGATTTAGATCAATGATCTGACTGAAGATGAGGCCATCTTAACGCTCAGGAACCCATCATGTTTCCCAGCCTGTTTATCTCCCACGGTTCGCCCATGCTGGCGCTGGAGCCCGGCGCCAGTGGCCCGGCGCTGGCGCGTCTGGCCGCCGAATTACCGAAACCCAAAGCCATCGTGATCGTCTCCGCCCATTGGGAAAGCCACGAACTGCTCGTCAGCAGCCATGCGCAACCGGAAACCTGGCACGACTTCGGTGGTTTCCCCCGCGCGTTGTTTGAAGTGCAGTACCCGGCGCCGGGCAATCCGCAGTTGGCCGCTGAGGTGGCCGATCTGTTGACTGCCAACAATCTGCCAGCGCGCCTTGATCCGCAACGTCCGTTCGATCACGGTGTCTGGGTACCGCTGTCGTTGATGTACCCGCTGGCGGATATCCCGGTGGTGCAAGTCTCGCTGCCGAGTCGCGCGGGCCCGGCGCTGCAAACCCGGGTCGGCCGAGCGCTGGCGAGCCTGCGTGATCAGGGTATTTTGCTCATTGGTTCCGGCAGCATCACGCACAACCTGCGTGAACTCGACTGGCACGCCGGCCCGGAAAGTGTCGAGCCGTGGGCACGGGATTTCCGTGACTGGGTGATCGACAAGCTCGCGGCCGACGATGAGGCAGCGCTGCATGATTATCGCCAGCAGGCGCCGCATGCGGTGCGCAGTCATCCGAGTGATGAGCATTTGTTGCCGTTGTATTTTGCCCGGGGTGCGGGTGGTGAGTTCAGCGTGGCGCACAAGGGGTTCACGATGGGTGCGCTGGGCATGGATATTTACCGCTTCGGTTGACGCCTTCGCGAGCAGGCTCGCTCCCACAAAGGCAAAAAACAGGCAAAAAAAATCCCCGAACCAGTCGGGGATTTTTTATGTGCGATCAATCAGCCCGGAGGCGGATCAATCTTCGCGATAGCGACGCAGTTTCAGCTGCTTACCGGCAACGCGAGTGTCCTTCAGTTTGGTCAGGAGTTTGTCCAGACCATCTTCCGGCAGCTCGACGAGGCTGAAGCTGTCACGCACCTGGATGCGACCGATCGCTTCACGGGCCAGACCGCCTTCGTTGAGGATGGCGCCCAGCAGGTTCTTCGCAGCGATACCGTCACGCGCACCCAGCGCGGTACGGCAACGAGCACGGCCTTCGCCCAAAGGCATTGGCGCGCGACGCTCGCGGTCACCACGATCAGGACGATCACCGGTGCGCTCAGGACGGTCGCCACGCGGTGCGTTGTTCGGCACCAGTGGGCGTTCCTTCTCGATCGCCGCCAGGTTCAGCGCTTGACCGTTGGTGGCTTTGCGCAGCAGCGCAGCAGCCAGAGCACGCGGAGTGCAACCGATGTCTGCAGTCAGACGATCGAGCAGCTCACCGTGAGTCGATTCGGCATCAGCGACCAGCGGCGACAGGCTGTTGGTCAGTTTCTTGATGCGCGCATCGAGAACGGCTTGAGCGTCCGGCAGGCGTACTTCGGCAACTTTCTGACCGGTTACACGCTCGATCACTTGCAGCATGCGGCGCTCACGTGGAGTCACCAGCAGCAGTGCACGACCTTCGCGACCGGCACGGCCAGTACGGCCGATACGGTGAACGTAAGACTCCGGGTCGTACGGCATGTCAACGTTGAACACGTGAGTGATGCGCGGAACGTCCAGACCACGAGCAGCAACGTCGGTCGCAACAACGATGTCCAGACGGCCATCTTTCAGCGAGTCAATAACGCGCTCACGCTGGTTCTGGGCGATGTCACCGTTCAGCGCTGCGGCTTTGTAGCCTTTGGCGTCGAGGGCGCTGGCCAGATCCAGGGTCGCTTGCTTGGTGCGCACGAACATGATCAGAGCGTCGAAATCTTCCACTTCCAGCAAGCTGAGAACGGCCGAAGTCTTCTGGTCAGCGTGAACCAACAGGTGAGCCTGTTCGATCGCGGTAACGGTCTGGGTCTTGGTCTGGATCTTCACGTGTTGCGGATCGCGCAGGTGGCGTTCGGCAATGGCGCGGATCGACTGCGGCAGGGTAGCCGAGAACAAAACGGTCTGACGGGTCGCTGGCAGAGCCTTGAAGATGACTTCCAGGTCATCCATGAAGCCCAGTTTCAACATTTCGTCAGCTTCGTCGAGAACCAGATGGTTCACGGTCGACAGGACTTTTTCGTCGCGACGCAGGTGGTCGCACAGACGGCCCGGAGTGGCGACAACGATCTGTGCGCCATTACGGATTGCTTTCAGTTGCGGGCCCATCGGCGCGCCGCCGTAAACGGCCACAACGGTAACGCCCGGCATTTGCTTGGCGTAGGTTTCGAAAGCGGTTGCTACTTGCAGCGCCAACTCACGAGTTGGCGCCAGGATCAGGGCTTGCGGTTCGCGCTTGGCAGGATCGATGCGGTGCAGGATAGGCAGTGCGAACGCGGCGGTTTTACCGGTACCGGTTTGCGCCTGGCCAATCATGTCCTGGCCGGCCATGATGATCGGGATCGATTGCTGCTGAATCGCCGAAGGCTCTTCGTAGCCGGTCGCTGCGACGGCTGCAAGAATATTCGGATTAAGATTAAAAGCGGCGAATCCGCCGGTTTCCTGGGTCATGGGTCTGCCTCTAAGTGCATCCGCAAAGACCCATGCTCCAAAGCTGCGCATGCCGTGTTGAGACTCAAGAGTCGCCCTGGCAGCTTTGTCGGCGGGGATTTGCGAAAACGAATGAATGAAAAAAAGAATCGTCCGGGAAGAGCCCGCAATGCGGACGTGCAGCCGAAGCTGACTTCGGGAAATTGCGCTACCTAAACGCGGCCCGGTTAAAGGCCGGCGCGCACTATACCGGATTTTGCCCAAAAAGGGAGCTTTTTTTATCGTCAAAATACCTGTGTCACCGCTGTGTAACGGGGTTTTGCGGATAATCGCGTCAAGGTCTATTTTTCAAAGGCCCGGCCCTGCGGGCGATGACGCTAAAACGATTCACCGACGTGCGGCATACCGTCGCTGCACCCGCCCTTCCCGCTCGAGGATTTCGCCATGAATCAGCCCTGCCCCGGCCGCGTCAGCCGAGAACGCCGTGGTCACGTCCATCTGATTGGCCTCGATCGAGCGGCCAAGCGCAATGCTTTCGACCTCGACCTGCTCAATGACCTGAGCCTGGCCTACGGCGAGTTTGAGGCCGACAGTGAAGCGCGGGTGGCGGTGGTGTTCGGCCATGGCGAACACTTTACCGCCGGTCTGGATCTAGTGAATGCCAGCTCCGCCCTCGCCCAGGGCTGGCAGGTTCCGACCGGCGGTTGCGATCCGTGGGGTGTTTTCGTCGGGCCACGGGTAAGCAAACCGGTGATTGTCGCCGCGCAGGGCTATTGCCTGACCATTGGTATCGAGCTGATGCTAGCGGCGGATATCAACCTGTGTGCGAGCAATACCCGCTTCGCGCAGATGGAAGTGCAGCGTGGGATCTTTCCTTTTGGTGGTGCGACTTTACGTTTTCAGCAGATCGCCGGATGGGGCAATGCGATGCGCTGGCTGCTGACCGGCGATGAGTTCGATGCGCACGAGGCGTTGCATCTGGGCTTGGTGCAGGAAGTCATGGCCAGTGAGGACCTGTTGCCGCGGGCGATTGAATTGGCTGAGCGGATTGCCCGGCAAGCGCCGTTGGGGGTGCAGGCGACGTTGATGTCGGCGCGGCAGGCGCGGTATGAGGGTGAGACGGCGGCGGCGCAAGGGCTGCCGGCGCTGGTGAAGAAGTTGCTGGCGAGTGAGGATGCCAAAGAAGGTGTGCGGTCGCTGGTGGAGCGGCGGCCCGGGATCTTCAAGGGGATCTGAAATATTTGGCGTCTGTCATGACGCCATCGCGAGCAGGCTCACTCCTACAAGGGAACGCATTCCAATGTGGGAGCGAGCCTGCTCGCGAAGGGTCCATCACTGACAACTCAGGTGGCCGGGCGAATACTGTTGATCAACGACTGCAACGAATACCCCAACCGCGGCGCCAGCGCTTCGGCCCGGGCAGTCAGCGCCTGCATGTCCAGCACCTGATCGAGGTCCGCCGGGACAATCAGAATCACATTGCCCTCCTTCACCGGCAGCTCCCAGTAATGGCGGTGATAGAGCCCACGCAACAACGCCGCACCCAATGGTCTGCCATCATCGGTGGCCCACTGATTGATTACCAGCCAACCCCCCGGATTCAGGCGCTTCTGACAGTCGCCGAGAAAACTCCAGGCCAGATGGCCGACACCCGGGCCGACATCGGTATACAGGTCGACAAAGATCAGATCCGCCGGCTCGGCGGTCGGCAGCAGTTCCAGCGCATCGCCGACGCGAATGTACAGCCGTGGATCATCGTCCAGCCCAAGGTATTCAATGGCCAGACGTGGCACATCCGGACGCAGTTCAATGGCTTCGACATCGTCCAGCGGCAGGAACTTGAGACAGGCCTGCGTCAGCGTACCGGCACCCAGCCCGAGAAACAGCGCGCTCTCCGGCTGCTCATGGCACAACGCGCCAATCAGCATCGCCCGGGTGTAGTCGTATTCCAGCCAGCTCGGATCAGCGGTGAAAACACAGCTCTGCTCGATGGCATCGCCGAACTCGAGAAAGCGGTAATCAGCCACTTCCAGCACGCGAATCACGCCGAACTCATCCTGTACTTCGGCGAGCAGATGCTCGACGCGCTCCTCAGTCATTTCGTCTCCTGATGGTCACCGGGCGCGGTGACGCGATGGCACCGCTGTGGCGCCGTGGCAAAGCGGCGATTGTCGGCGATGGGGCGGGAGCAGGTCACGCACTAATTGCTGCTACCATGGGCTTCCCGTGCGTAGAACCAATTAGAGACCGTGATGAGCCAACCGTGGAGCCCTGACAGCTGGCGCGCCCTGCCGATCCAGCAACAACCGCAATACCCCGACGCCGCGCACCTGCGCCAGGTCGAGCAAACCCTGGCCAGTTATCCGCCGCTGGTGTTTGCCGGTGAGGCGCGCGAACTGCGTCGACAGTTTGCCGAGGTCACCCAGGGCCGGGCGTTCTTGCTGCAGGGCGGCGATTGCGCGGAAAGCTTTGCTGAGTTCTCCGCGGCAAAAATTCGCGACACTTTTAAAGTGTTGCTGCAGATGGCGATCGTCATGACCTTCGCCGCCGGTTGCCCGGTGGTCAAGGTCGGGCGCATGGCCGGTCAGTTCGCCAAGCCGCGCTCGGCCAATGACGAGACCATCGACGGCGTGACACTGCCGGCTTATCGCGGCGACATCGTCAACGGCATCGGCTTCGACGAAAAGAGCCGCGTGCCGGATCCAGAACGCCTGCTGCAGTCCTATCACCAGTCCACCGCCACGCTGAACCTGCTGCGCGCATTCGCTCAGGGCGGCTTTGCCGATCTGCATCAGGTGCACAAGTGGAACCTCGACTTCATCGCCAACTCGGCGCTGGCGGAGAAGTACAGCCACCTCGCCGACCGCATCGATGAAACCCTGGCGTTCATGCGCGCCTGTGGCATGGACAGCTCGCCGCAACTGCGCGAAACCAGTTTCTTCACCGCCCACGAAGCGTTGCTGCTGAACTACGAAGAAGCCTTCGTGCGTCGCGACAGCCTGACCAACGATTACTACGATTGCTCGGCACACATGCTGTGGATCGGCGACCGCACCCGTCAGCTCGACGGCGCTCACGTCGAATTCCTGCGTGGCGTGAACAACCCGATCGGCGTGAAGGTCGGCCCGAGCATGGACCCCGACGATCGATCCGCCTGATCGATGTGCTCAACCCGGACAACGATCCGGGGCGCTTGAACCTGATTGCGCGGATGGGCGCGAACAAGGTCGGCGATCATCTGCCAGCGCTGATCCGCGCGGTGCAGCGTGAAGGCAAGCAAGTGCTGTGGAGTTCCGACCCGATGCACGGCAACACCATCAAGGCCAGCAGCGGCTACAAGACCCGCGACTTTGCGCAGATCCTTGGCGAGGTGAAGCAGTTCTTCCAGGTGCACGAGGCGGAAGGCAGTTATGCCGGTGGCATTCACATCGAGATGACCGGACAGAACGTCACCGAATGCATTGGTGGCGCGCGGCCGATTACTGAAGACGGCTTGTCGGATCGCTATCACACCCATTGTGATCCACGGATGAATGCCGATCAGTCGCTTGAGTTGGCGTTTTTGATTGCCGAAACCCTCAAACAGGTTCGCCGCTAGACCGCGTCGCTTCTTTCGCGAGCAGGCTCGCTCCCACACTGGATTTGTGTCGTTCGCATATCCCTGTGGGAGCGTGCCTGCTCGCGAAGGCGTCCGCTCAGACACCCTCAATTTTCGCCAATGCCACCCGCAACCGCGCCGCACTCTCGCGCTGACAATTCAACTGCACCCACGCAAGCCCGAGCCAATCTGCCATCTGCCGCAAATTCACGGCCAGCGCCAACATCCCTTCTTCATCCAGCCCCGGCTCTTCCTCGTGCACCGCATGCACCGCCAACTGCCCAACCGCTCGCTCGGCGCGCAAATCAACCCGCGCAGCAATCCGCTCGTTGTGCAAAAACGGCAACACGTAATAGCCGTAAACCCGCTTGTCCTGCGGCGTATAAATTTCCAGCCGATAGCGAAAATCAAACAACCGCTCAGTCCGGCTGCGCTCCCAGATCAATGAATCGAAGGGCGACAACAACGCACTGGCCAACACCTTGCGCGGGACTTTCGGCTCCGGCAGGCAATAAGCGATCTGTCGCCAACCAGCGACTTCGCACATCTGCAATTGCCCGGTCTCGACCAGTTCCGCCAGTCGCGGCCGTGCATCCGCCGGATTCAGACGGAAGTAATCACGCAGGTCCTTTTCAGTGCCGACGCCCAACGCCTGCGCCGCATGCAACAGCAATCCTCGCTGCGCCTCGGTTTCATCCGGCAACGCTTGCTGCAAAATAGAAGACGGGATCACCCGCTCCGGCAAATCATACAAACGCTCAAAACCACGCCGCCCCGCTACCGTCACTTCGCCCGCCGCAAACAACCATTCCAGTGCATGCTTTTCCGCGCTCCAGTCCCACCACGGTCCGGCCTTGTCTTCGCGAGTCGACAAGCTGCCGGCGCCCAACGCGCCCTGCTCTTCGACCGAACTCAACACCCGGCGAACAACGTCCTGCTGCTCACGACCGAATTTCGCCAGTTGCTGATAAATATCCTCGCCGCGCTTGGCTCGCTGCATCCGCCAAGCCATCAACGGATACATCGACAGCGGCAGCAATGACGCTTCATGCCCCCAGTATTCAAACAGCGTACGACGTCGCCCCGAACTCCAGGCAGCCTGGTCGAGCAAATCAGAAGAATAGGAACCGAGACGGGAAAACAGCGGCAGGTAGTGCGAGCGCACCACGGCGTTGACGGAATCGATTTGCAGCAAGCCCAGCCGTTCGATCAGCCGGTTGACGTGAGCGGCTTTGACCGTCGGCGGCTGGCGCCCGTTGAAGCCTTGGGCTGCCAGCGCCAGTCGTCGCGCCTGTTTGAGGGAAAAGGATACTGTTGCGGGCATGAGCATCTCCTTGTCTGCTCGCAACCTACCTCACTGGAAGTGGGTTTGTGTAGCGCTCTGCTGATCATTTATGCAGCGGTCATTTATGCATCGGGTCATCCCAGAACGGCCGCACGGCTTCGTGTTCAACGTCGGCACGACTGACGCCGATGTCCTTCAACGCTTCGTCGCTCAGACTGGCGAGCAACTCGCGTTCACGGTGCAGTTCGTACCAGCGGCTAAACTTGTGCAGCAGGTCGGAAACGATATGGCCGTGGCCGGAAAATTTTGCTTCGTCTACATACTCTCTTTGACCTTTCATCGTGTTGCCTCCTTTGTGGATGGCTCAAGTCTCGCGCCGGCGCTAAGATCAATCCAACGAATGTTTCTGATGGCATGCATCACGGAGATTCATCAATTGTCGGCCTACCCCAGTATCGATACCGATGTCCTGCGCACCTTCGTCGCCATTGCCGATCAGGGCGGTTTCACCCGCGCCGGCGAAATGGTCAACCGCACGCAATCGGCGGTGAGCATGCAGATGAAGCGTCTGGAAGAAGACGTGTTGCAGCGTCAGTTGTTCGAGCGCGACGGCCGTCAGGTGCGCCTGACCGCTGAGGGCCAGGTGCTGCTCGGTTACGCGCGGCGCATCCTCAAGTTGCACAGTGAAGTGTTCAACACCTTGCGCGAACCACACATGGTCGGCACGGTCCGCATCGGTACGCCGGATGATTACGTGATGCGTTTTCTGCCGGGAATTCTGTCGCGGTTCGCGCAGTTCTATCCGCTGATCCAGATCGAAGTGCATTGCGAGTCGACCAAACAACTGCTGCAGCGCACCGACCTGGACTTGTCGATCGTTACGCGCGAACCGGGCAACGAGATCGGCCAACTGCTGCGCAAGGAGCGCTTTGTCTGGGCCGAGGCGCAGAATTTCAGTGCCCACGAACAAACGCCGTTGCCGCTGGCGATGTTCAACAGTGATTGTTTCTGCCGCTTGTGGGCGTGTAATGCGCTGGATGCGATGGGCCGCGATTACCGCATCGCTTACAACAGCACCAGCCTTTCGGCATTGATGGCGGTGGTGAGCGCCGGTCTGGCAATCACCGCGCAACTGGAAAGCCTGATCACCCCGGACATGCGCATTCTCGGCGCCGACCAAGACCTGCCGTTGTTGCCGGAGGCCAGCATCATGCTGGTGCGCAACCTGAACAATCCGTCACCGATCACCGAGTGCCTGGCCGAGCACATCGTCGAAGGCTTCAAACTTTAAACGCGAGCATCACCGCACACAGCACCAGGAAACCGCAGAACAGCCCGCGCAGGAGTTTTTCCGGCATGGCGTGGGCGACTTTCACCCCCCAACTGATGCTGGCCAGACCACCGATGGCCAGTGGCAGGCCGATCATCCAGTCCACTTCGTGGTGTACCGCGTAAGTCACCAAGGTCACGCCGGTGCTTGGCAACGCCAGCGCCAGCGACAGGCCTTGGGCGACGACCTGCGTGGTGCCGAACAGGCTGGTCAGCACCGGCGTCGCGACCACCGCCCCACCGACACCGAACAATCCGCCCATGGTGCCGGACGCCGCGCCAAGCACGCCAAGCCAAGGCCAGGAATAACGCATTTCGGAAGTCGCAGCGGGTTGCTTGCCGAACATCTTCAGCAGGTTGTACACCGAGAGCACCACGAGGAAAGCGACAAAGCCGATGCGCATGGTTTGCGCATCGATGCCCACCGCCCAGATCGAACCGATCCAGGCAAAGCAGAAGCCCATCACCGCCAAAGGCAACGCATGCCGCAGTTCGATGCGATTGCGCTGGTGATAACGCCACAGCGCCAGCATCACGTTCGGCACCACCATGACCAGCGCGGTGCCTTGGGCGATCTGCTGATCCAAGCCAAACCATACGCCAAGCAACGGAATCGCGATCAAACCACCACCGATACCGAATATTCCGCCGAGTGTGCCGAGGGCGGCGCCAAACAGCAGGTACAACACAAACTCCATCACGGCCAATTCCTCTTACGTCAGGCGATTCATCCTACGCAGTCGCGGCTGGCGGGGAAACGCACAGCAACGCACAATGGCTATGCCGATTTCGCACAAGCGTTGAGCCGATATGAATCCCAATCAATTGACCGATCAACTCGGACTGTTTCTCGATGTGCTGGAGAGTGGCAGTTTTTCCGCCGCTTCGCGCCGTCATCCGCTGACACCGTCGGCCGTGGCGCGCCGGATCGACAGTCTGGAAAGCGCGGTCGGCAGCCAGTTGTTTGTTCGCAGCACCCATGCCGTACGCGCGACGCCAGCCGGTCTGGCGTTCGCCGAACGCGCCCGGCGCATTGTCGCCGAGTTGCAACTGGCGCGGGCCGAAGCCGTATCGCTGAGCAGTGCACCAGAAGGCTTGATTCGCATCGACGCCCCCGCCGCGTTTGGACGCCGGCATCTGGCGCCGGTGATTGCCGACTTTCTCGTGCTCTACCCGGGGCTGGATGTGCAACTGCACCTGATCGACAGTTTCGTCGACATGGGCGGCTCGAACCTGGGCAAAGTCGATCTGGTGCTGCGCGCCGGACAAATGGCTGACACGCGATTGGTGGCCACGCCCTTGGCGAGCATGGTGCGTATTGCCTGCGCCAGCGCCGATTATCTGCAGCGCCGAGGCATGCCAAACACCCCCGCGCAGTTGCATGAACATGATGGCCTGGACTGGGAAGGCCTGGCCCCGCCCTTCGCCTGGCGCTTCGAGCAGGACGGGCAGATGCAATTGCACCGCCCGGCACGCATCCGCATGAGCGCCAACAATGCCGAGGCCTTGGTCTGCGGCGCCTTGGCTGGCTTGGGCATTGCACATCTGCCGACATGGCTGGCCAGCGAATACCTGCTACGCGGCGAATTGCTGCCGCTGTTCTGCGGAAACGGCCTGCCAACCCCGGAGTCCACTGGCATCTACGCGCTGCGCATGGAGCAACAAACCAACTCGCGCAGCCGTTTGCTTCTCGAGTACCTGAAGACCCGCTTCAGTCCAGTGCCGCCATGGGATCTGGCGTTGCAGCGAGATTTGGGACGGCACTAGCACCGGAAAATTATCTGGCGCATTAAAGATTCGAGCGCTAGATTCATGACCATTACCGAACAAGGCTTTTGACATGACTTCCGAACGCGACACCTGCGACGACCTGCTGCTGGACAACCAGGCATGCTTCGCTCTGCATTCCACTTCGCTGATGATGACCAAGGTCTACAAGCCGCTGCTGCAAGCCTTGAACCTGACCTATCCGCAGTATCTGGCGATGATGGTGTTGTGGGAGAAGGATGGTTTGACCGTCGGAGAAATCAGCTCGCGGTTGCTGACCGATCCAGGCTCGCTGACGCCGCTGCTCAAACGGCTGGAGGCTGAAGGCTTACTGAGTCGCACGCGCAGCCGTGAGGATGAGCGCGTGGTGATTGTCGAGCTGACGGAGCAAGGCCGCGCGTTGAAAGAAAAAGCCCAGACGGTCCCGCAATGCATCCTCGGCGCCAGCGGCTTCACCCTCGAACGCCTGCAAAGCCTGCAAGCAGAGCTGCAGGCACTGCGTAGCCATCTACAGAACAGCCTGATCTAAGACCCACCAATCCCTGTAGGAGTGAGCCTGCTCGCGATAGCGGTGGTTCAGTCAACTCACAAGTCGACTGAACCACCGCTATCGCGAGCAGGCTCACTCCTACATATGATCTCGTCGTCTGAAGAATATTTTTCAACGCCTGATCTCCCCGCCATCCCCTCTAAATCGCACTTTTCAGGCTGACAGAGCGATTCGCCGTTTTGTCGAAACGCAGATCTCTCAAAAAT
Organism: Pseudomonas sp. CH61; assembly: GCF_059429415.1. NCBI lineage: Bacteria > Pseudomonadati > Pseudomonadota > Gammaproteobacteria > Pseudomonadales > Pseudomonadaceae > Pseudomonas > Pseudomonas sp. CH61. The sequence goes on from NZ_CM182098.1 coordinate 3,827,094, forward strand.
TTATCTTGCGTACTAAATATTCGCGCGATACATTCACCTCGCACTTACTTAGCGCGCAAACAATTAGCGCGAACAAACACACCTAATGAGGCTCACACCATGCAAACTCTCTACACCGCAATCGCAACCTCCACTGGCGGCCGTGATGGTCGTGCGATCTCCAGCGACAACGTTCTCGACGTCAAACTCGCCACCCCGAAAGAACTCGGCGGTGCCGGCGGCGCGGCGACCAACCCAGAGCAACTGTTCGCGGCGGGCTACTCGGCCTGCTTCATCGGCGCTCTGAAATTCGTCGCCAGCCAGACCAAACGCAAAATCCCTGACGACGCCTCGATCACCGCTCATGTCGGTATCGGCCAGATCCCCGGCGGCTTCGGTCTCGACATCGATCTGCACATCAGCCTGCCAGGTCTGGAACAGGCCGACGCGCAAGCGCTGGTCGATGCGGCCCACCAGGTCTGCCCGTACTCCAACGCCACCCGTGGCAACGTTGATGTGCGCCTGCACGTCACCGTCTGAATCCCGACATGTACCTACTGTGGGAGCGAGCCTGCTCGCGAAGGCGTCCTGTCAGACAACGCTTCATTGGATGAGACAGCGCATTCGCGAGCAGGCTCGCTCCCACACGGGACAGCTTTGAACGTGAAATCGCAGGCACAAAAAAGCCCGACTCAATGGTCGGGCTTTTTCTTTCCGCAAAAACCGCTGCTTATTTGGCACGGCCTTTGTAGGAACCGCCTTCGCGGGTGTCGATTTCGATCTTGTCACCGATTTCGATGAAGTCAGCAACTTGCAGCTCGGTACCGTTAGCCAGCTTGGCTGGCTTCATGACTTTGCCGGAAGTGTCGCCGCGAGCCGAACCTTCGGTGTAGTCAACTACGCGCACGATGGTGGTCGGCAGCTCTACGGAAACCAGACGCTCTTCGAAGAAGATCGCTTCGCAAACATCGGTCATGCCTTCTTCAACGAAAGGCAGAACAGCTTCGATGTCTTCAGCGTTCAGCTCGTACATGGTGTAGTCAGTGGTGTCCATGAACGTGTAGGTGTCGCCGCTGATGAAGGACAGGGTCGCTTCTTTGCGGTCGAGGATTACGTCGTCCAGTTTGTCGTCAGCGCTGTAAACGATCTCGGTCTTGTAACCGGTCAGCAGGTTTTTCAGCTTGGTCTTCATGATCGCGCTGTTACGGCCCGACTTGGTGAATTCAGCTTTCTGAACCAGCCAAGGATCGTTCTCGAGACGGATCACGGTACCGGGTTTCAGTTCTTTACCAGTTTTCATTGCGAATATCCGAATTTGGATGGGATTTACAAAAATCTAGGCCGCGTATCATATCCAATTTAGGTAAAACTGTACCAGCGCTGCGGCAAGATCGGCCTGCAAGCCTTGTTCCAGACACCACGCTTCGGCGTTTTTCTGCAGTTCTGGCCAATGATTACGGACGGCGAGCCAGTGTTCGCCGATGGGCTGACCGGCGCTCCACGCGCGCCAGAGACCGTTCATCGCCTCGGCAGCGGCCGGTGACAGGCCTTTTGAGTAGAGCGCGAGGAAGGCGTCGAGCTTGTCCAGATGGATGTCTTCGTCCTGCTGATAGATGTGCCAGAGCATCGGCCGCCCCGCCCATTGCGCACGAACGAACGAGTCTTCACCACGCACCGCGTTGAAGTCGCAACACCAGAGTAACTGATCGTATTGATCCTGACGGACGAACGGCAACACCTGCACGGTCAACGACTGACGCACATTGATCTCGCCCACCGCCAGGGCTTCCACCTCGAGCCAGCGCGCCACATCGCCAAGAATCCGCCCTTCCGGTACCAGCAGATGAGTCGGTGCAGCGTCCGCCGCCAAAACGTCCAGCCAACTGGCTAACCCGGCATTCTCGTAGGCAAACAACGAAATCAGCTGCGCCTCAGGCGCGCGATCGATGCCCAGGCCTTGCAGGAATTGTCGCTGCACCTCGGGATCCTGTTGAAACTGCCGACGCTGCTCAAGCAATCCACGCTCACGCAGCAAACCGCCAGTACCGGGCTGGAAGCCGGGGAAAAAGAAGATTTTTTGCACCGATTTGTATTTCACCGACGGCAGACCGTGGCAACCGACAACCCAGTCCTCGGCGCTGAGGTAGTCGAGGTTCATCCACAACGGCGGCTGTTCACGCCCGGCCATCGCGTCCATGTAATCACTGGGTAACTGACAGGCAAACGCGGCGATCACCACATCCGCCGCATCTGTGTGCACCCACGCGGCCGGCCAGTGCCGCACTTCGACACCTTGCTGCCATTGCTGCGCGGCGTTGATATCGATCGCCGGGCAAATGCGTTCGAATGCGCGCAGATCATCGACCCACAATCGCACCGCCAGACCGTGTTCGGCCGCCAATTGTCGGGCCAGACGCCAAGTCACGCCGATGTCGCCAAAGTTGTCGACCACGGTGCAGAAAATATCCCAGCGGGGTTTCAATTGCGGCATCCAAGACTCCCGTTGGCAAAAGCAGCGATTGTCCGCATAAATGACCTCGCGCAGAAGAGCCGACGGCGATTAATCTTCGTGCGACAATCGCCACTTGCCCGCAATCACCCGCCAGGAGGCAGCCATGCCCTACCGCCCCAATCCGCGCCGCCCGTTGCCTGTTCAGCTTAGCGCGCTGCATTTGACCGGCAGCATTGCCTTGGGCCTGTGGCTGGGCTTCCTCGCCATTGCGCTGACCTGCTGGCTGCTCTCGCATTTCGTGTTCAAAGAACAACTGGCACCGGTTGCTCAGGCGGTGCAGCAACTGGCCAATCCGCCGGTCGTGCAGGTGCAACCGGATGTTGCGCCGCAGAGTCCGCTGTTCCAGCAATACGAAGAAAACCTGCGCAAGAACGAACAACAGGCACGTCTGGATCAGGCACGCGGCAGCACGCGTAATCAGTCCAATCCGAAATGCCAGTTCTGGTTGCAACAGGATCAGACGGCTCCAAGCGAAAAATCCCGCGCCAACGTTTTGCAATTCTGCGATTGATCATGAACAAGCACATCGTCCACCAACTGATTCTCGACAAACTGCGCATCGACCTCGACATCGCCGAACGCGCAGCGCAAACCGCTTACGAAACCGCGACCCACGAAGAGAACATCGCCGAAAACAAGTACGACACGCTGGGTCTGGAAGCGTCGTATCTGGCAGCGGGTCAGGCAAAAAGGGTCGAGGAAATCCGTCAGTCACTGGCGCTGTGCCAGAACCTGACGCTGCGGGCCTATGACGAGAATCGCGGTATCGAAGTCGGCGCCCTGCTCGGCCTGGAAGACGAAAAGGGACGAGAGCAATGGCTGTTTCTGGCGCCGGATGCGGCGGGCCTGAAAGTCGATGTGGTCGGTCAACCGATTACCGTCATCACTCCGCGCTCGCCGCTGGGCAAAGGTCTGCTGGGCAAGTGCGAAGGTGATGAGGTGGAGATTCTGGTGGCGGGCACCCGGCAACAGTTTGCTGTCACCGAGGTACTCTGAGGCAACTGATCAGTGAACGGGTAGCTCGACGCCGTCGAACAGTTCTTCCAGTTCCTGCTTGTTGTGGCACTGAATGGCTTTGGCCATGACTTCGCGGGTCAGGTGCGGGGCGAACTTCTCGATGAAGTCGCACATGAAACCACGCAGGAAAGTGCCGCGACGGAAACCGATCTTGGTGATGCTCGATTCGAACAATTCGCTGGCATCCAGCACCACCAGATCGCTATCGAGTTTGGTGTCGACCGCCATTTTAGCGACGATGCCCACGCCCAGGCCCAGACGCACGTAGGTTTTGATCACGTCGGCGTCGGCCGCGGTAAACACCACTTTCGGTGTCAGACCACGATGGCTGAAAGCTTCGTCGAGTTTCGAGCGACCGGTAAAACCAAATACATAAGTCACGATCGGGTATTCGGCCAGTGCTTCCAGCGTCAGCTTCGGCAGCTTGGTCAGAGGATGGCCCTGGGGCACGACCACACAACGGTTCCAGCGATAGCACGGCATCATCACCAGATCGCCGAACAGCTCCAGCGCTTCGGTGGCAATGGCAAAATCGACGGTGCCGTCAGCAGCCATTTCGGCGATCTGCATCGGCGAACCCTGGTGCATGTGTAGCGCCACGTCCGGGTATTGCTTGATGAAATTGCTGATCACCGGCGGCAGTGCGTAACGTGCCTGAGTGTGGGTGGTGGCGATCGACAGGGTACCTTTCTTCTCGTTGGAGAATTCCTGGGCGATCTGCTTGATGCTTTCGACCTTGCGCAGAATCTCACCGGCGGTGGTGATGATGCGCTCGCCGGCCGGGGTCACGCGGGTCAGGTGCTTGCCGCTGCGGGCAAATACTTCGACGCCGAGTTCGTCTTCCAGCAGGCGGATTTGTTTACTGATGCCCGGTTGCGAGGTGTAAAGGCTTTGGGCTGTAGCGGAAACGTTGAGGTCGTGGTGCGCCACTTCCCAGATGTAGCGCAATTGTTGAAGCTTCATATGTATCCCTCAAAGCAGGTAGACGCCACGGGCATCAGCGACGGTATATAACTATATTAATGGTTTGGAGAATAAATCTAGAACTTTTTTATCAAAGCGCCATTATTCCTGCTTCAGCGATCCTCCCGCCGCCGCCGCTCCACTAACGGCACCAGATAAACCGGCACCTTGGCCAATTGCAGGACCCGCGCCGCCGTGCGCCCCAACGGCGTTTCCGCGCCGACCCCGTGACTGTGACTGCCGACGATCAACAGATCGACAGAGAGTTTCTGCACCTGGTCGAGAATCACCTGCGACGGATCGCCCTGCAGCACGCGCACGGCGCGAATGCGCTGCAGATCCTGTTCGCCTTCATCTCCCAGTTCTTCGCGAAAACTGTCGAGCACCTGCTGCTCGATATTGGCAATGACAGTTTTCAGACCCTGGCTATGAAATTCGTTCAATGCCTGCTCGTCGAGATAACTCTGCAATACCGATTCGGCAAACAGCCCCATCGGCTCCACCGCGTGCACCACGTACAGATCGGCATTGAACGTTCGCGCCAACGCCAGGGCATGCTGCATCACTAACGGTGCGTACAGACCGAGGTCAGTGGCATACAGCATCGAACGAATCATATGACCTCCTCGCGTGCCAACATGGCGGAGATTTGATTCAGCTTAGCAGTGCCTTGGCGACTACGACGGGCGACGCAACGTCTTGAACCAAAGGGCTTTAGACCGACGGTTCGTTGCTGATGCCGTGCGGCACGTGGCCGGTGGCAACGACTTCGCGGGCGAGTTCGCAGTGGCCGGCCTGATCGTCGAAAAACACGTCGGCGGCAAACGCTTCGAGGAATGCCGATTTGGTCAGGCCGCCGAGGAACAGTGACTCGTCGAGGCGAATGTCCCACTCACGCAAGGTGCGGATCACCCGCTCATGCGCTGGCGCCGAACGCGCGGTGACCAGCGCCGTACGGATCGGGCAATCATCGTCGGGGAATTCCCGCTGGAGCAAATTGAGCGCCGCCAGAAAGCCTTTGAACGGCCCACCGCGCAAAGGCTCACGAGCTGCTTCGCGCTCTTTGGCCTGAAATGCTTCCAGCCCGCCGGACTGATAAACGCGCTCCGACTCGTCGGAAAAAATCACTGCGTCACCGTCGAAGGCGATGCGCAATTCGTCACTGGCCGCGCGACTGGCGCCACCGGACAGAATCGTTGCGGCGGCGAATCCGGCGTCCAGCGCCGCGCGCACGTCTTCGGCATGGGTCGAAAGAAACAGGTCGCAACCAAACGCTTTCAAATAAGGATACGGACTGCGCCCGCCGACAAACGCCGCGCGGGAAATCGCCAGACCGTAATGGTGAATCGAGTTGAACACGCGCAGGCCGGTGTCGGCGCTGTTGCGCGAGACCAGAATCACCTCGACCCGCGCACGGCCGAGGCGACTGTTCAGGCTGAGGAGTTTTTCCACCAGCGGGAAGGCGTCGCCGGGCGCCAGGATCTCGTCTTCGTGCTCGATCTGATATTGCCGATAGGCTTCGACGCCGCCCGACAGATAGACCTTGTGGCTCTCGCTCAGGTCGAACAAGGCGCGCGACGAAATCGCCAGCACCAGTTTGTCATCGATGTTCTTGGCCATGCCTTCCCCCCAGAGCGACCGGCTTAAACGTTGCGCCGGTCGATAAAACTCAAATTGCGATACAACGCTTCGATTCGCGGTAACTCACAACCCGCGGCTTTCGCTGCCGCCAGCGGCCGAGCGTAGATCGCTTGCAGCTCCAGCGGGCGTTTGTGTAAAAAGTCGTGGTACATGCTCGGCCAGTAGTCGGGCATCTTCTCGGTCATCATGAACAGATAGTCGGCGTATCCCGGCGGCACGTCATGGCCGCACGCCTTGGCGCCCTGCACCACTTCGGCCATCAACGCCTGGATCAACGCGCGGCTGTCCGCATCGGCCATCAGCGGTGTGGTGCTGGCGCCGAGCAGAACCGAAAGTCCGTTATAAGGAATATTCCACACCAGTTTCTGCCAGCGCGCCTGCCGCAGATTGGGCATTGCCTGGGAATCGATCCCGGCAGCGCGGAACAACCCGGAGCCCTCCTCGACAATCGCCATGCGCGCGCCATCATCCATGGCCGGGCCGCTGTGATAGCCAACGTTGACCGCGCCGAGCGCCTGATGGGTGACTTGTCCAGGCCCCTCGCGATGCACACAGATCAGGCACAAACCGCCCAGCAGGTGGAGGGAATCGGGGAGCAGATCACGCAAGCTGTCTTCGACGTCGAGACCGTTTTGCAGGACCAGCACTTTCGCATCGGGTTTGGCCGCTTGAATGATCGACGGGGCCAGGCCGGCGTTGCTGGTGGTTTTTGCCCCCACCAACAGCCAGTCGCATTTGGGCATGTCTTCGGCCGACGAATAGGCCTGCGCCGGATGCAACGTCAGCGGGCCATGCACCGCGCTGTTGATTTGCAGACCGCGCTCGGCCACCGCTGAAAACTCGCTGCGCAACAGAAAGTGCACATCGAAACCGGCACGCGCCAGCATCACACCGTAAAACCCCCCAATTGCGCCGGTACCGATAATCCCTACGACCGGTTTATTCACTGCCCCCATCATGGCAACTCCTCTGCAATTCGATCCAGTGCCTGCGCGAGCGCCGCGTTCAGCGCATCGGCCGTCAGGCGCGTGTGCAATGCCCCAAAGAACTCACCGTCGCGCACCACAAACAGCGCCGGCAAATGAAAGACCTGATAACGCTCGACCAACCCGCCGTTGTCGCCGGCATCGATCCAGCACAGCTGATCGATGGCCAGACCAAGTCCCGGCACCACCTCGCGGGCATAACGGCAACTGGCGCAACCGACGCTGGTGAAAATCACCAGCGAAACGCCGCTCATCGCCAATAGCCGTTGATCGGCGTCGAAATCGGTCAGTTCGGATTCGACCACTATACTGGGGGAAACAATGTCAAATGACCGACACAGGGAGTCTGTGCTCATGGGACGTTTCATTCCTCATCCGGACGAGGTGCCGGTTGAATTAACCTTGCTCAAGCCTGAGTGTATTTCCAGGCAACAGCTGCACACTATCAGCCTCGGCGGCATTGCTTGCAATTACCACCGTGCCTGGCGCCATGGCACAGCCCTGCAGGTGCGCATGCCGTCATTGAATGCCGACATTTGTTACCCGGGCTACGTGGCGTGGTGTCTGCGACGCAAAAAAGGCTATCTGGTGGGCATCGCCTTCACCGATGAGCAGACGCTGTTCAGTGCGCGAATGGGTGAGCAAGTGTGTCAGATAGAGCGCTACTGCCGCATGCACGACACCCACGATGACCTGCAAGAAATTCAGGCGGTGGCCCTGCAATGGGTCGAGCAACACGCCGACGAGTTCTCCCACGACAGCGTGCGCAAGGCTTTCGCCCAGCCAGTGCTGGACTGACCGTCTTCTCTAAACCGTTACATGCCCATTGTCGAGCAGGCGCTTTACGCGCTAAGGTTCCGCTCCCCGACGCGCTTAAATCTGCTGTGCTCCGCCGCGCGGGGATCGCTGGCGGCCGGCACCCGTGACCTGACGAGTAAACGATGGCTGATTTACCGATCAACGACCTAAACGTCGCCTCTAACGAGACCCTGATCACTCCCGATCAGCTCAAGCGTGATATCCCTCTGAGCGATGCTGCCCTGCGCACCGTCACCAAGGGCCGCGAAGTCATTCGCAACATTCTTGATGGCACCGACCACCGTCTGTTCGTAGTGATCGGCCCATGCTCGATCCACGATATCAAGGCTGCCCACGAGTACGCCGATCGCCTGAAGGTGCTGGCGGCAGAAGTCTCCGACACTCTGTATCTGGTCATGCGCGTGTATTTCGAGAAGCCACGGACCACCGTTGGCTGGAAAGGCCTGATCAACGATCCGTACCTGGACGACTCGTTCAAGATCCAGGACGGTCTGCACATCGGTCGTCAGTTGCTGCTGGATCTGGCCGAAAAAGGCCTGCCAACCGCCACCGAAGCCCTCGACCCGATCTCCCCGCAGTATCTGCAGGACCTGATCAGTTGGTCGGCGATCGGCGCACGTACCACCGAATCGCAGACTCACCGGGAAATGGCTTCCGGCCTGTCCTCGGCCGTCGGCTTCAAGAACGGCACTGACGGCGGTCTGACTGTGGCGATCAACGCCTTGCAGTCGGTGTCCAGCCCACACCGTTTCCTCGGTATCAACCAGGAAGGTGGCGTGTCGATCGTCACCACCAAAGGCAACGCCTACGGTCACGTGGTGCTGCGCGGTGGCAACGGCAAGCCGAACTACGATTCGGTCAGCGTGGCCCTGTGCGAACAGGCGCTGGACAAGGCGAAGATCAAGCCGAACATCATGGTCGATTGCAGCCACGCCAACTCCAACAAGGACCCGGCCCTGCAACCGCTGGTGATGGAGAACGTCGCCAACCAGATCCTCGAAGGCAACCAGTCGATCATCGGCCTGATGGTCGAAAGTCACCTGAACTGGGGCTGCCAGGCGATTCCCAAAGACCTCGCCGACCTGCAATACGGCGTGTCGATCACCGATGCCTGCATCGACTGGTCCGCCACCGAGAACACCCTGCGCAGCATGCACGCCAAGCTCAAGGATGTTCTGCCGAAACGCCAGCGCAGCTGATCAGCGTTTTACAGGCATAAAAAAACGCCGGGCAATGCCCGGCGTTTTTGTGTGTGTGCGATTCAGATCTTGGCGGCGCGGCGCTGATGGCGCTCCATGTAGCGCTCGACGTAGGAGCACGACGGGATCACCGTGTAGCCCATTTCTTCGGCGTACTGCAGCGCGCTCTCGGTCAGCGCTGCAGCAATGCCACGGCCACGCAGGGCGTTGGGCACAAACGTGCGATAGATATCCAGGGTCTGTTTTCCCAGATCCATATAGGTCAGGTAGGCACGATGACCGTCCACATTGGTCTCGAACTGATGACCAGCCTGGTCATGGTGGATGGACAACGCCTCGCTCATCACTACTCCTCGCGGGTCTTGGATTCTGACCCCTACCTTACCGATGTTTTTCCGGCGAAGGAACATCTACGCCACCCCGTGCCTGATGGACACCGAGAAGAGCCACACCGATCTCGCGCAACCTGGCACCTGATAAATAGTAGGCACCATTGGCAAAAATGCTCAAGGTACGCTCGTCATCAAGCGGGTTGACGGGGGTTGCTCCGAGGGACGCAGAGGTGACTGGGGAGAAGATCTTCCCGGGCCACTCACCTGAACATTGCCGGATGTTGAGACTTAAGACGTGCAGCCTTTTTTAAAGTCACCTCAACATGCACAAAGATAAGCGAAGCAGCGCGCAAAATCGGAACAAAAGTGTGGACGAATTCATCTAGACAGACTTTAGCCAAGACTGCAAAAACAGCACGTGGCAACGGGAACTTTTTCTCATTAACTCGCTCAGCTCGGGGCTTGCAGCTGGGTATTTTTTAAACAGTGCAGTTAAAAGTTGCTCGAAAAAGAATCAACGCCTACAATTTTTTTTGCTTCTTGCCTTACGTCAGTTTACTTACTACAAGTAATGGGTAGTATGTACGCCGGCTATTTCCTCAATCGTGAGGAGACAGTCACTTAATTTGAAAGTCCTTGAAGGGGAACACGATGAACAACGTTCTGAAATTCTCTGCTCTGGCTCTGGCCGCAGTTCTGGCTACCGGTTGCAGCAGCGCATCGAAAGAAACCGAAGCACGTCTGACCGCTACTGAAGACGCAGCTGCTCGCTCCCAGGCTCGTGCAGACGAAGCTTACCGTAAAGCTGATGAAGCTCTGGCTGCTGCTCAAAAAGCACAACAGACTGCTGACGAAGCTAACGAGCGTGCTCTGCGCATGCTGGACAAAGCTAGCCGCAAGTAATAATCCCTCGGGATTGTTATCAAGCCGATCCGATGTCTGGGTCGGCTTTTTTGTGCCTGAAACTTTTGTCCGGGCAATAAAAAACCCGCCGACGCATCACGCATCGACGGGCTCTTGACCGCTGGCTTATTACTGCAGATCGATCGGTGCACTCGAAACGATCGGCGCCGAAGTACTTGGCGTGCCGATTTCCGTTGGCAGGCCATCTTCGGCCGCGACCACATCACGCACCACATCCCAGTTCACGCGCAGGTTGCTGGTGACGTCTTCACGCTTGAGCATCGCGTTGATCACTGCAGTGTGCTTGTCGACCACCGACGGGTTGCCCTTGTCGTCGATCGGCGTGTGCGCTTCCAGATAAACCTTGCCGCCACTGCTGCCAAACTTGTAGGCATCGTTGAGGATACGCACCGACGTACCGACCGGGACCATGCCGGCCATTTCCAGCACGTTGTTGTTGAACATGCGGAAGCAGCCGTGGCTGGTACGCATACCGATCCCGAACTTCTTATTCGAGCCGTGGATCAGGTAGCCCGGCGTGCCCAGCGTAAACTTGAACGGACCCAGCGGATTGTCCGGGCCGGCCGGCACGACGTTCGGCAGCGGATCACCGTCGGCGGCGTGTTCCGCCTTGATCGACGCTGGAGGCGTCCAGGTCGGGTTTGGCGTTTTGGCGGTGATCGAAGTGTGCGCGATCGGCGAACCCCAACCTTCACGACCGATACCCAGCGGGAACGTGTACACCACGTTCTTGCCTTTCGGGAAGTAGTAGAGGCGGTATTCGGCGAGGTTGATCACGATGCCTTCGCGCGGGCCCGGCGGCAGAATGAAACGGGTCGGCAACACGATTTCGGTGCCGGCGCCCGGCAACCAGGCATCGACGCCCGGGTTGGCCGCGACCATCTCCGAGTAACCCAGATCGTACTTCGTGCCCAGATCGGCAAAGGTGTCTTCGTACTTGGCTTTGATCACCTGCACCTGACCGATGATGTCTTCACCGGGTGGTGGCAGGGGAAACTCCAATGCAGCAACGGGACCGGCCACACACAGGGCGGCAAGTGACAGGCAGCGGGTGACGGCAGGAAAGCGCGGCAACATCCGGAAAATCCTTCGCATGATCAACAAGGGTATAAGAGCGCGATTGTACACCGCACTTTGAATATTCGGGGAGATGACCCCATTGCAGGCGACAAGGTGTTCCAGGTGGGAGCGAGCTTGCTCGCGAAAGCGGTGGGTCAGTCGCCAAAAATGTTAACTGACATGGCTTCTTCGCGAGCAAGCTCGGCTCCCACAGAATCAGAGCTCGAAACGCAACTCCGGCCAGATCGGCGACGTCCCGCGTTTTTGCGACTCCAGAATCGCCCGGCACAGCGAACACAGACGCTGATCCTGAAACACCCGGCGATCCACACTCGACCAGCGCGGCTGCGCCGGCAGCAGGCTGCCACAGAGGGTGCGATCGGCCGAGCCACCGAGTTCGAGTTGACGGGTCACCAGATGCACCCGCACTTCCTGGCAGGCGAACAGATCCAGCTGCTCGTCAGGCTCGATCAGTTGGTAGGCAAACAGGGACCAGGCAGAACGCGACATCGGGGGCTCCAAATAAGGGGGCGCCACATTAGCCGAAAGCCTGCCCTTAGAAAAGCCTCATAACAGCGGTTTTAGCGTCGGCCAGACATTTTCCAGCAACTTGCCCTGAGCCCCGGCCGCCGGGTGCAGACCATCGGCCTGCATCAAGTCCGGATGACCGCCGACGCCGTCGAGGAAAAACGGTACCAGGGGGATTTTTTTATCGTCGGCGAGTTTGCCGTAGACCTCGGCAAAAGCATCGGTGTAACGCTTGCCGTAATTGGGTGGCAGTTGCATGCCGAGCAACAGCACCTTGGCCCCGCTCTGACGCGAGCTGTCGATCATCGAGGCAAGATTTTGTTGCAATTGAGTTGGCGGCATTCCGCGCAAGCCATCGTTGCCGCCGAGTTCAAGGATCACCAGCTCAGGCTTATGCTCTGCAAGCAGCGCGGGCAGCCGCGCCTGGCCTCCGGCACTGGTGTCGCCGCTGATGGAGGCATTGACCACTTTGTCGTCGAAACCCTCCTGTTTGAGCCGTTGTTCGAGCAACGACACCCATCCCAAGCGGGTATCCAGTCCGAAACCGGCGCTGATACTATCGCCAACGATCAGGACAGTACCCGCCGCTGCGTTCTGGGCCATGCACATAACGGCCAGGCCAGCACTCAAAAACCACACACGCATCGGATTCTCCATGGGCGCAAGCATTCTCACCGCGAAGAACCTCAGCAAAGTGGTTCCCAGCGCGGAAGGTGAACTGACTATCCTGCACGAACTCAGCCTGGAACTGAACAAGGGCGATAGCCTGGCCATCGTCGGCGCGTCCGGTTCGGGCAAATCCACCCTCCTCGGCCTGCTCGCCGGCCTCGACCTGCCGAGCAGCGGCGAAGTCATTCTCGCCGGTCAGGGCCTGAGCAATCTTGATGAAGACCAACGCGCACGCATTCGTGCCGAGCATGTCGGTTTCGTCTTCCAGTCCTTTCAGTTGCTCGACAGTCTCAACGCACTGGAAAACGTCATGCTGCCGCTGGAACTCGACGGCCGCAAAGATGCCCGTGAACGTGCGACTGAATTGCTCCAGCGCGTCGGCCTCGGCCAGCGTCTGACTCACTCGCCACGTCAACTCTCCGGTGGTGAGCAACAGCGCGTGGCAATCGCCCGTGCCTTTGCTGCCGAGCCCGACGTGCTGTTCGCCGACGAACCCACCGGCAACCTCGACAGCCACACCGGCGAGCGCATCAGCGATCTGCTTTTCGAATTGAACAAGGAACGCGGCACCACCCTGGTGCTGGTGACCCACGACGAACGCCTGGCCCATCGCTGCCGGCGCCTGATCCGTCTTGAAGCCGGGCTGTTGGTCGCCCCTCTGGAGCCTTGATGGCACGTTTGCCGCTGTTGCGTCTGTTCAGTCTCGCCATACGCCAACTCATGCGCGATGCCCGCGCCGGTGAATTGCGCGTGTTGTTCTTTGCGCTGGTCGTGGCGGTGGCGGCGAGTACCGCCATCGGTTATTTCGGCGCCCGCCTGAACGGCGCCATGATGCTGCGCGCGACCGAATTTCTCGGCGCCGATCTGGTGCTCGAGGGAAGTTCGCCGGCCCGCGAGGAACAGATTCGCAGCGGCACCGAACTGCGCCTGAAGCATGCGCAAGTGGTGGAATTCTCCAGCGTCATCGCCACTGACAACGGCATCCAGCTGTCGAGCATCAAAGCCGTCGACCGCGCCTACCCGTTGCGCGGTGAACTGAAGAGCGCACCTGCTCCGTTCTCCGCCGAAGAAACCGGCGGTGAACCGCAACCCGGCGAAGCCTGGGTCGAGGCACGTCTGCTGACCGCACTGGATCTGAAGATCGGCGACAGCATCGATGTCGGCATGAAGACGTTGAAACTGTCCCGCGTGCTGACGTATGAACCGGATCGCGCCGGCAACTTCTATAGCCTCACGCCCCGAGTGATGATCAACATTGATGACCTCGCTGCCACCGGCGTGGTGCAACCCGGCAGCCGCGTGAGTTACCGCGAACTGTGGCGCGGTGAACCGCAGGCGCTGGAAACCTATCGGCAACTGATCAAGCCTGGGCTCGCCGCGAATCAGCGGATTCAGGATGCCCGCGATGGCAACCGGCAGATTGGCGGCGCGCTGGGCAAAGCCGAGCGTTATCTGAACATGGCCAGTCTGGTCGCGGTGTTGTTGGCCGGGGTCGCGGTGGCGTTGTCGGCTAACCGTTTTGCCAGTCGCCGCTTTGATGCCAGTGCTTTGTTACGTTGCCTCGGTCTTTCGCGCCGGGAAACCATGGTGCTGTTCAGTTTGCAGTTGACCGTGCTTGGTTTGCTCGCCGCTCTTAGCGGTGCCCTGCTCGGCTGGTTGGCGCAACTGGGCCTGTTCGCGCTGCTGCATGATTTGGTGCCAAGCGATGTGCCACCGGGCGGTCTGTTTCCAGCCATCGCCGGGATCGGCACCGGACTGGTGGCCTTGGCCGGTTTCGCCTTGCCGCCGCTGGCCGCATTGGGTCGCGTGCCACCGTTACGTGTATTGCGCCGGGACATGTTGCCGATTCCGTCGAGTACCTGGATGGTTTATGGCGCAGCATTGGGCGCACTGGGCCTGATTATGTGGCGTCTGAGCCTCGATCTGCTGCTGACCTTCGCCTTGCTCGGCGGTGGCGTGGTCGCCGCGCTGGTACTGGGTGGCCTGCTGCTGTTGCTGTTGCAGAGCCTGCGGCGAATGCTCGCCCGTGCTTCGCTGCCATGGCGCTTGGGTCTGGGCCAGTTGCTGCGCCATCCGTTGGCAGCGGCCGGTCAGTCGTTGGCGTTCGGTCTGATTCTGCTGTCGATGGCCTTGATCGCCCTGTTGCGCGGCGAACTGCTCGACACCTGGCAGAACCAGTTGCCGAAAAACGCTCCCAACTATTTTGCCCTGAACATCCTGCCGGCAGACAAACAGGCCTTCACCGATCACCTGATCAAGGTCTCCGCGCAAGCGGCGCCACTGTATCCGGTAGTGCCAGGACGATTGATCAGCATCAACGGCGAAGCGGTGCAGCAAATCGTCAGCAAGGATTCGGCGGGCGACCGCGCTATTCAAAGAGATTTGAGTCTGACCTGGGCCGCTGATTTACCGGCGGGCAACAAGCTCACTTCGGGTAAATGGTGGAAGGATCAGCCAAGCGACGGTGTCCCCGGGGTATCGGTGGAAGGCAAAGTCGCCGAAAGCCTCAAGCTCAAACTCGGCGATCACATGGTGTTCAGTGTCGGTGGGGTCAATCGCGAGGCAAAGGTCACCAGCCTGCGCGAGATCAACTGGGACAACTTCCAGCCGAACTTCTTCATGATCTTCCAGCCCGGCACGTTGAAGGATCTGCCGGCGACTTACCTGACCAGCTTCTATCTGGCGCCAGGTCATGACCAGCAGATCGTCGAACTGTCACGCACGTTCCCGGCGGTGACCATTCTTCAGGTCGAAGCGCTGCTCGAGCAGCTGCGCAGCATCCTCGCCCAAGTCACCCTGGCGGTCGAATATGTGCTGTTGTTTGTTTTGGCTGCGGGCATGGCCGTGCTGTTTTCCGGCTTGCAGTCGACGCTCGATGAACGTATTCGCCAAGGTGCGCTGTTGCGTGCCTTGGGTGCGGAGCGACAGTTGCTGATCAAGGCGCGGCGCATCGAGTTCGGCTTGCTCGGTGCGGTCAGCGGCTTGCTCGCAGCGATCGGCTCGGAAGTGGTGAGTCTGGTGTTGTATCGCTATGCGTTCGACCTGCCGTGGCATCCGCATCCGTGGTTGTTGGTGCTGCCGTTGATTGGCGCGGCGCTGATTGGTGGTGCCGGCGTGTTCGGTACGCGTCGGGCGCTCAACGCAAGTCCACTGACAGTGTTGCGTGAGGGTTGATAGACTCAGGCGGTCTTAATCACAAGAAGTTGCCATGAGCCGTTATCGCCCTCCACGCCCCGCCGGCACCGCGCTGATCACCCCCGAAGGTGAAGCGCGGATGCGCGCCGAATTCCATGAGTTGTGGCATGTGCGCCGCCCGCAGGTGACGCAATCGGTCAGCGAAGCGGCGGCTCAGGGTGATCGTTCGGAGAACGCCGAGTACACCTACGGCAAGAAGATGCTGCGCGAGATCGACAGTCGCGTGCGCTTTCTCACCAAACGTCTGGAAGCGTTGAAAGTCGTCAGTGAAAAACCCAGTGATCCTAACAAAGTCTACTTCGGCGCATGGGTGACCATCGAAGACGAAGACGGCAAGCAATCGCGCTACCGCATCGTCGGTCCGGATGAGCTGGATCTGAAACTGGGCCTGATCAGCATCGACTCGCCACTGGCCCGCGCCTTGATCGGCAAGGCGCTGGATGCAGAAGTCAGGGTGCAGACGCCAACGGGTGAGCAGTTCGTTTACATCGTCGCCATCGACTATCCGTAAAGCGTATCAGCGACGAGTGATCAGGCCCTGCCGCGCAACGCGGACCAGTTGTTTGATCATCTCTGGCGCATCTTCGGCAGTCGGGGCCTGAATCACCGCGAGATCAAAACTGTCAGTGGCGAAACGCGCCAGCGACTCGCCGTCTTCGACAAACTGGATCAGGAACGCGGCAGGACCGCCGCTGCGACGTGGCCAGCCATCGAGATAACGCAACAGCGTCGGCTGATGTTTGCCGCCAAGGAGAATTTTCGGGTTGCGTTGAGTAATATGCGCAGTGATCGGCGCGGGACGTGCTGGAGGGCGTAGTGCATTCATCGTGTCGTGTCTCTGCCTCAAAAGTCTGCATGGCAGGTGAGAGGCAACACCGAACCAGCGCTTTAGCGGTATTTCGAAGCCCTGTTCCGGCTTCTGACGGCAACTGTTGAAGTCACCTGGCGCCCCGCAAGTAGCTGTTTAAATCGGCGCATGGGCAACATCCTAGAGAACGTGACCGATCAGTGTCAAGAATCAGCCGCAACAAAAAAGGCCCGCACAATGCGGGCCTATTCCTTGAGCCAGAGCGCTCAACCGGCGATGGCGCGATCCACCGAGAGCTTGCCCGCGCCTTCGATCAGCACGGCGAGGCTGCCACCGAGCAGGGCCAGGGCGAACTCGTAACCGTTGTTGGCCATAAACAAACCGTTGCTGATGTGTACGGTGAAGATCGCCACCAGCGACAGGAAGGTCAGACCCAATGCTGCCGGACGTACCAGCAGGCCGATGATCAACGCCAGGCCAGCGAAGAACTCAGTACCGCCCGCCAGCGTCGCCATCAGGTAGCCCGGGTGCAGACCGATGCTGTCCATGTACTGTGCGGTGCCTGCCAGACCATAACCACCGAACAGACCGAAAAGCTTTTGCGAACCGTGCGCCGCGAAGATCACGCCGACAGCGATGCGCAGGATGGTCAGACCGTAGCCGGCGCGGGTGAACAGTACTTTGTTGATCAGAGAGCTCATGGGGCATTCCTTGTTTTGCGAGAAGTTGTGTGTGTTGGTTGGCCGCTATATTAATCAGTAAATCTCATGTTAAAAGCGCAAATATTCCGCCATAACAATCGACTTATTAGATCATTTCCGTGAGACGACTTTTTGCGCCCCGGGCTCCAACGACTCCCGCTCCCGGTCGAACGCCAAGTAATACTTGTTCACGCTATTAACATAGCTGACCGGCCCCATTCCTACCTGCTCCATGGCGATGCGCTCGACCTGGAAGAACCACTGATTTGGGTTTAACCCGCGCCGCCGGGCCTCAGCGCGCATGCCCTGCACACGCTCGGGGCCTATGTTGTAGGCCGCCAGCGTAAACGCCATGCGCTCGCGCTCATTGAGCTTGGGGCTGTTGAAGAACTTGCGGCGGATCATCGCCAGATATTTGGCCCCGGCCTGCACATTCGCATCAAGATTCTGAATGTTGCTCACGCCGACTCGCTGAGCGGCGGAAGGCGTGATCTGCATCAGCCCGGTCGGGCCACTGCCGCTGCGGGCATTGGGTTGCAGGCGTGATTCCTTGAACGCCAGTGCGGCCAGATTGAGCCAGTCCATGTTCTGCGCCTGGGCGTGCTTTTGCAGGGTCGGGCGCAGTTTTTCCAAGCGCTGGCGGTCAGCCTTGGCCAATGGATAGTGGACTTGATAGAGACGGCGATAGATGCGCAGAAACGCGGCATCTTCGTTGGACGGTTTCTTGTAACCGCCGAGGAAGCGGTCAATGCTCGCGCGCAACATCGCAGCATCGCGGCGTACGAACCAATACTCTTCGCCCGGCTCGCTGATCATCAGTTGTCGGTCAAAACGCAATTTCGGCAGGATCTTGCCCCAGCGTTCGGCGATGGGTTGCTCGACGATAGTCAGATGGAAAATCCCGCCCTGAACCATCTCCAGCACATCTTCGACCGCCAGCGTCGGATCAACCCATTCGATCTTGATCGGCGCCAGTTTGTGCAACGCCAGTTTCTGATTGAGCTGACTGACCGCCTCCCCCGCCGCACTGCCGGTCGGCAACGCCAGGGTTTTGCCGGAGAGCTGCTCGACCTTGGTGTAGCGGCGCTCACCCTTGATCCCGACCAGCACCAGTGGTATGTGGCTGGCGATCGGTTCGCTGCTGGCCACGGCATAGCCAGATTGCAGATCGAGCAATTCACCCGGTGCGACCAGATCACCTTCGCCACGCTGCAAGGCGCCGAGCAGTTGGTCCTTGGCTTTGGGAATGATCTTGAGGGTGATTTCCTGGCCATCACGGGCGTGGCCATTGAGGTATTGCTCGAACGCGCGCAGGCGATGGTATTCGACGCCGATGGCCTGGCCCTGGACTTCGCCGGAGCTGTTGCGACTCTGGTTGACCAGCACCCGCAACACACGGCTGCTGCGAATCTCCGACAAGTCCCGCACCTTGGCGGCCGGCACGGCTTGCAGTGGCCCGGGCAGGCGCGCGACCGCCGTCATCGGCAGCAGCAACGATCCACACAACAGCAGCAAAACCGAGGGACGAACCATCCACTCTCCGGAAAGAATACGGGGCAATTTCATCCCTGAAAGATCGAAATCACCGACGAAAACAGAGCGCCATGAGCGCTGGCAACGTGCGAGAGACTGGCACAGTAATGGCACTTCTGCCAAACCGGGCTGCGTCGCGGCATCAAAAGACAGCTATAACTCGTTGTAGTTCTTGGCTTTTCTTATGAATCTACAGCTCTGGTATGCTTTCCGGCCTTCGGCCCGAGGTAGCAACCATGCAACTCATCGATATCGGCGTCAACCTGACCAACCCCAGTTTCGCCGACAGACATCAGGCCGTGCTTGATCGCGCCTATGCCGCCGGGGTCTGCCAATTGGTGCTGACCGGCACCAGCGTCGAGGGCAGCGAACAGGCTCTGGAGCTGTGCCAGCAACTGGATGAGAGCGGTCAACGGCTGTTCGCCACCGCCGGTATTCACCCGCATTCGGCCAGTGACTGGAACGCGGACAGCGCCCGTCGTTTGCGTAGCCTGTTGCACGAAAAAAACGTAGTCGCCGTGGGTGAATGCGGGCTGGATTTCAACCGTGATTTCTCGCCGCGCCCACAGCAGGAAAAAGTCCTCGAAGAACACTTGGCGCTGGCCGTTGAACTGCAACTGCCGGTGTTCCTGCACGAGCGCGATGCCAGCCAGCGTTTGCTGGAAATCCTCAAAGGCTTCCGCGATCAACTGCCTGCCGCTGTGGTGCATTGCTTCACCGGCGAGCAAAAGGCGTTGTTCAGCTATCTCGACCTGGATCTGCACATCGGCATCACTGGCTGGATCTGCGACGAACGCCGTGGCACGCATTTGCATCCGCTGGTCAAAGAGATCCAGCGCGGGCGCTTGATGCTGGAAAGTGACGCGCCCTATTTGCTACCGCGCACATTGCGACCGAAACCGAAGAACGGGCGCAATGAACCGGCGTATCTGACTGAAGTGCTGCGTGAGGTGGCGTTGCATCGTGGCGAAACCGAGGAGGATCTGGCGGCACACACCACCGCGTGTGCCCGCGCGTTCTACAACCTCCCCGCCCTCTCCTGACACACTAGAATCCAATGTAGGAGTGAGCCTGCTCGCGATTGCGGTAGATCAGTTGAAATCGTTGTCGACTGGCACGCCGCCATCGCGAGCAGGCTCACTCCTACAAGGGCGGACCGCATCGTCTGTTGACTCACATCAAAATGTCTATATCTGCATAGCGGCACAATGCTGGCACCTTGCCAAAACTGTTTCCGCTATCAGAGAAGACCTCCATGGGTGCCTGGCTTAGCAATATCTCGCTGAAATACAAATTCTGGGCGGTCAATGCGGTCGCCTTCGTCACCACCCTGCTGCTGGTGCTGTACGCCGTGCAGCTCGAACAACAGGCGCGCAGTCACGCCTCACAGGTCTCGGCGCAAGCCCAGGCGCAATTGCTCAAGGCCTGGCCGGCCGGGCAGCCATTGCCGAAAACCGATCAGGTGCTGACCTTCAAGCGCGGTGAAGCACCGCGCCTGAATGATCAACCCTTGCTGGAAATCACTGAAAGCAACGGCTGGAACGAAATCAATCATCTGCCGCTGTTCGGCGAAAACCCGTTGATGGGCGCTGAGGTGTTTGGCCGCGCCGATGGTCAGCAGGTCGCGGTGATTGCCTATGGCCCGAGTCTCAGTCAGGTGTTCAGCGAGCGTTTCGCCAACTATGCCGTGGCGGTGTTCATCCTGATGTTCGCCATGCTCTGTGCCTCGCAATTGCTGATCCGCTTCCTGCTCAGCCAGCTCAACACGCTGAAAGACGTGATGCTGCACGTTGAAAAAAGCGGCGATCTATCGGCCCGAGTACCGCTGGCCGGCAAAGATGAAGTCGGGCAAATGGCCAACGCGTTCAACGCGATGCAGGCCGGTTACCAGCGCGTTGTGACGACCGTCGCCAACACCGCACGGCAACTGGATGTCGGCGCGGCGCGACTGGCATCGAGCATGAACGAAGTGCGCCACGGCATGCTTGGTCAGCAGAGCGAAACTGATCAGGCCGCCACGGCGATCAACGAAATGACCGCCACCGTTTATCACATCGCCCAGCACGCCGGCGCCACCCGCGACTTGTCGCAGACCGCCGATGGCCTCGCTGGCAGCGGTCAGCAAGTGGTCGCGCGGGTGCAGCAGTCGATTGCCGGGTTATCCAGCGGTGTTCAGCAGACGGCCGAGATGATTCAACGGCTGGCCGAAGACAGTCAAAAAATTAATGGCGTGGTCAGCGTGATTCACAGCATTGCCGAGCAGACCAATCTATTGGCGTTGAACGCTGCGATCGAAGCGGCCCGTGCCGGTGAGATGGGCCGCGGTTTTGCAGTGGTCGCCGATGAAGTGCGCAATCTGGCCAAACGAGTACAGACTTCGACTGACGAGATCACCACCATGGTCTCGGCGTTGCAGGCCGGCACCCGCGATGCGGTGGATTTCATGCAAGAGAGTTCGTACAAGGCCGACGATTGCGTGCAGCAGGCGCAAGAGGCCGGCGCGGCGCTGGCGGAAATCACCGGGGCGGTGGCGCAGATGCGTGAAAGCAATACGCAGATTGCCGTGGCGGCGGAGCAGCAAAGCCAGGTCGCCGAAGAGATGAACCGGGCGGTGGTGAGTATTCGTG
The DNA here is from genome assembly GCF_059429415.1 of Pseudomonas sp. CH61. Taxonomy (NCBI): domain Bacteria; kingdom Pseudomonadati; phylum Pseudomonadota; class Gammaproteobacteria; order Pseudomonadales; family Pseudomonadaceae; genus Pseudomonas; species Pseudomonas sp. CH61. The sequence goes on from NZ_CM182098.1 coordinate 3,848,586, forward strand.
ATGTGACCGAGAACACCGTGCAGCAAACGGTGGATTCGGCGACCACGAGTAATGAGTTGGCGACGTTGGCTGGGGAACTCAACAAGGCTATAGGTCAGCTCAAGCTTTGAGGGACTCATCGCGAGCAGGCTCACTCCTACAGGGGAATGCATTCCAAATGTAGGAGCGAGCCTGCTCGCGAAGGCGTCAGATGGGGCGACATCGAATCCTGCGATGACGCCTATCACTTCAATAGCCAACCTTGATTCGCCGCCCTCCCTGCCCGGGCCTATTCTTCAACCATGAGTTCAACATGGATCGAGGAGTAGAAAACATGGGCAAACGTCACCCCAACCTTCCCGCATGGCAATGGCGCGCGTACCCGGGCAATCACCAGCACCCGACCAATCTGGTGCTGCACCTGATCGCCGTGCCGTTGTTCATCGTCGCGTTTCTGCTGATTGTCTCCGGGGTGTTCAGCCTGAGCCTGGCCAGTGTGGCCATCGGCGTGATCGGCATCATCGCGGCGCTGGGTTTGCAGCGCCACGGTCACAGCCTGGAGGCGCAAGCCTCCGAGCCGTTCAGTGATCGTAAAGATGCGGTGTCGCGGTTACTGGTCGAGCAGTTCCTGACCTTTCCGCGTTTCTTTCTCAGTGGCGGCTGGTGGCGCGCCTGGCGTGAGCGCCACCGTCGGCATTGAGTCAGGCGAAAATCGTGACGGTCTGACGACTCATCGCAATCAATTCACCTTCAGCGCTCCACAACTTGGCGGCGACATGGCCGTAGCCGTCGGCGGCGTACTCGATGTCGGCGAGGTATTGGCACCAATCCAGCGTGCTCAAATCGCGTAACGGCTGAACGAATTCGATGGTCCAGGTCAGCGTGCTGCCCGGCGCAGGCTTCTTCAGATACGGCAACAGCGCCGGCGGCCATGCGTCCACCAGAGCCAACAGATGCGCCTCATTGACCGGCTCTTCTTTGACATCGCCACGCAACCGCACCCAGCCGCCCATCAGCCGCGATTGATTGCCGGTGAACGGCATTCCACCGACACTCCAGCGCATTGCCAGATGACGCATGAATTCCGGGGTCACGCCTTTGATGTAGGGCAACTCCTGGCATTCCTCCCAGTGCTTCATTGACGGAGCCGGATACGCCTCGACGGCAACCTCCGACGGCCGCGAGGCACCAAAGCTGCCTTGGACGATCGTCACCACCTGACCATTCTGCACCGCCCGGCCCATGACCTGACTGACGGCTTTGCCTTCGCGCAGCACCTCCACTTCGAAGCTCACCGGGACTTCAGGCTCAACCGGGCCGACAAAGGTGATCGCCAGCGAACGCACCGGGCGATCCGCCGGGACTTTCGCACGCATGGCTTGGTATTGCAGCGCGGCAACCAGACCACCGAAACTGGCACGGCCCTGACCCCATTCGGCAGGAATCGTCAGTTCCGGTTGGCGGCGGACCGCATCGAGCAGATCGCTAAAGCGCATGGGGCAACCTCAGAAAACGAGAAAGGAATGCAGGGATCTTAACCAGACCTGCACAGCGCCGCAGCGTCTATTCCGGTCAAATGGGCTGACAGAAAGGCCTTAAACCAATATCAGCCACACTGAAATCCCTTGTAGGAGTGAGCCTGCTCGCGATAGCGGTCTGACAGCCAACACAGTTGTTGAATGTCAGACCGCTATCGCGAGCAGGCTCACTCCTACAGGGGATTTGTGGTGATTCAGGATTATTTGAAACAGGCTGAACTGAGTTTTTCCAGCACGCGATCAGCCTTGGTTTCGGCTTTGATCATGGTCGCCTGCCACGTCGCGACACAGGGCTGAAGATCCGCCTCCAGCTCGGCTTTCGCCAGCCACTGCCAGCAATCGTGCCAGTCGCCCAACGCGCCTTGGGCTGACTTCAACCGCTCCAGCGCCGCTTCGGGCAAACGATCCAGCTCGGGATAGGCTTCGATGCCGTAGCGCACGCGCTTGATCAGCAGGCGCAGGCGATGGCGGTCGTGAGCGGGATCGTGCAACGCCTCATCGAGTTTCTGCCATTGCTTGCCCAGGCGTTTTTCGATGCGTTTGTCCAAGCCCTTGAGCAAGCCCTGACGTTGGGAAGCACGCAGGAAACGTGGGAAAGCGTCGAGAATCATCAGTAACGAAGCCACCTCGGCGCTCGCCGCCAGCGCCGGATAGGCCTCGGCCATTTGCGCCATGCGGCGTTGAGCAGCTTCAGGCTGATCATGCTGGAGCAAGTACGCCGCCAACACCTCGCGATCACGCCATGGCGTGGTCAATTGGCCGACCGCCGAAGCGGCGTCTTCCAGTTGTTCGACACCCGGTAAACCGCGCAATGGCCGCAACAGGCTGCGCAAGCGCCGCACCGTGGTGCGCAAATCATGCAGCGCCTCGGGGTCGGTACGTGCCGTCAATCGCGCCTGACAGGCCAGCAGCCGCACCTCCAGACTCAGGACATGAGCCACCAACCGATCAACCAACGCAGACATCACTTGCTCCTGATTCAAATGGCTTGAAGATCATTCTGCTGCCCAGCGAACGCAGCCTCCTTGCCTCACGTCAGCAGCTTAGCGGCCGGCGCGGGATTCGCGAATGTAGAAACGCGCCTTCTCGGCTTTCTTGCTGCAGCCTTCAAACCCCTCGAATTGCTGCTGGGTCTTCGCGGCGGTCAGCAGCGACAACGCTTTGGAGTAGCTGACAGTGCCGGCAAAGCCTTCGGCCTTGGCCAGATCCAGCTCATGCCAAGCCGCGTCGAGCTGGCTGCCGCAGCTGTCGCGGTAAGCGGTTTTACCGGCGCAACCGGCCAATACCAGAGCCATCAACGGCACACAGATCCAGGCTTTCATCACTCACACCTCAAAATAGGTCAACAGTCGTGCAGGTAAGACGGCTTGGCTGCGAAAAAGTGCCTCGCCGGCGGGTGAAACCGCGCAACTGAGAAGGATATAGCCGAAGGGTCATGCAGTATCGAAAAAACGACGTCACTGACGCACTGAACGACTTCGGCGATTGAGCCGACCCGGCGATGGGTGCATTGTGCAACCTTGTCGGGAGGAAGTTTGATGAAAAAGCGTGTCGCACTGGTGCTGGGCTCCGGTGGCGCCCGGGGTTATGCCCATATCGGAGTCATTGAAGAGATCGAACGACGCGGTTACGACATCGCCTGCATTGCCGGGTGTTCGATGGGCGCGGTAGTCGGCGGAATCTACGCCGCCGGCAAACTCGACGTTTACAAAAACTGGATCGAAAGTCTCGACTATCTGGATGTGCTGCGGCTGGTCGACGTGAGTTTCCGCCTCGGTGCGATTCGCGGCGAAAAGGTCTTCGGGCAGATCCGCAAGATCGTCGGCGAGATCAATATCGAAGACTTGCGCATCCCCTACACCGCCGTCGCCGCCGACCTCACCAACCAGCAGGAAATCTGGTTTCAGGAAGGCTGCCTGCATCAGGCGATGCGCGCCTCGGCGGCGATTCCCAGCCTGTTCACGCCGGTCATGCAAGGCAATCGCATGCTGGTCGACGGCGGCATTCTCAACCCGTTGCCGATCGTGCCGGTGGTGTCGAGCCACTGCGATCTGATCATTGCGGTCAATCTCAACTCGACCAACCAGCGCCACTACAAACTGCCGGTGATCCAGCGCCCGGCCGCATTTCGCTCACGCTTTGACAGCCTGATCAGTTCACTGGGATCGAAGATGCCGTTCCGCCGTACACAGGCCGAGCAACTGTTGCGGCTCGAACAGGAAGCGCTGCGCGCCGAAGCGGCAGACATCAACCCTTGGCTGGAAGGCGCCGAGCCGGAAAGCCAGCAACCCGCCGCCGCGCCCGAGCGTGAAGGCGCGCCGAAATCGGCGACCGGTTCGTTCATCATCGATAACGTCGGGCCGGCGTCGTTGCTGGATTTGATCAATCAGAGTTTCGAGGTGATGCAGACCTCGCTGGCGCAGTACAAGATTGCCGGTTATCCGCCGGACATCCTGATCAACGTGCCGAAGCGGGTGTGCCGGTTTTTCGAGTTTTACAAGGCGCCGGAACTGATCGCGTTGGGGCGGGAGATTGCGCGGGATACGCTGGATCGGTATGAGAGTGAGCAGGGTTGATCGACTGAAAAATCTCGATTGAATGCAATGCCCTCATCGCGAGCAGGCTCACTCCTACAAGGGGAATGCATTCCAAATGTAGGAGTGAGCCTGCTCGCGATGAGGCCAGAAAAGACAACACAACTCCCTACAGGCTGTTCTCACTCAACAGTCGATAGCCAACCCCGGCTTCAGTGACGATAAACCGCGGCCGCGTCGGATCATCCGCCAGTTTCTGGCGCAAATGCCCCACCACAATCCGCAGATAATGGCTGTCCTCGGTGTGCGTCGGTCCCCAGATATCCTTGAGCAATTGCTGCTGGGTAATCACTCGCCCCGGATGCCGCGCCAGTTGCGCCAGCACTGCGTATTCCTTACGAGTCAGCGCCACTTCGACGCCATCGAGCAACACGCGCCGATAGGCCAGATCGACCGTCAACGGGCCAAAGCTCAGCGCCGCCTGCTGCGCCTCCCCCGCCGGCGCCTGACGCAACAACGCACGCACCCGCGCGAGAAACTCCTGAATGCCGAACGGCTTGGTCACGTAGTCATTGGCGCCGCCATCCAGCGCCTGGACTTTCTGCCCTTCGCTGGCGCGCACCGACAGCACCAGCACCGGCGCCGTGGCCCACTCGCGAAACTCGCGCAGCACTTGCTGGCCGTCCATGTCCGGCAAGCCTAAATCGAGCACCAGCAAGTCCGGCTTGTTCAGCGCGGCCTGCGCCAACCCTTCCGCACCGGTGCCGGCCTCGAGCACTTTGTAGCCCTGGGAAGCGAGGCTGATGCGCAGGAATTTGCGGATCTGCGGTTCGTCGTCGATGACCAAAATGGTCGCGGTCTGGCTCATGAATTCACATCAAGACAAAAGAGTGGCAAGAGAGTAGCGCAGTCGCAATCAGGCTTCATCGTCCATCCCCGGTTGCGTCTGCAACGGCAAGTGCAAAGTGATGCAGGTGCCGCGTCCGTCGATGCCGTCGGCGACACTGATGCGACCGCCGTGCGCGCCGACCATGCCCTGACAGATCGCCAGGCCAAGGCCGGTGCCCTGCCCCCCGCGATCTCCCCGGGCAGCGGTGTAGAACATGTCGAAAATCTTCGCCCGTTCCTCTTCGGGAATCCCCGGTCCTTCGTCGCTGACCGAGAAGAAAATCTCTTGGTCATTCGCGCCTGCGTTCAGTTGCAGTCGACCGTGAGCTGGCGAAAAGCGCGCCGCGTTTTCCATCACATTGACCAATGCCTGTTCGATCAACGCGGCGTGGACAAACAGCAGCGGCAATTCGCTCGGGACATCGGTGCTGACCTGCAACGGCGCGAGCACCGCGCGCAGGCGATTGAGCGAACTGCCGACGATGTCGGCCGGCGACACCCAGTCCCGCGCCAGCTTAAGCGCACCGTGGCCGAGGCGGGTCATGTCGAGCAGATTCTGAATGTAGCGATCGAGGCGTTCGGCTTCATCGCGGGTGCCTTCGAGCAGTTCGCGACGGTCTTCCAGCGGGATCGCCTCGCCGAGGGCCAACAGGCTGTCGATACTGCCGCGCATGGCGGTCAGCGGCGTGCGCAAGTCGTGGGACACGGAGGCCAGCAAGGCACTGCGCAGTTGTTCGGTTTCACCGTGCAGGCGCGCAGCTTCCAGGTCATCAGCCAACTGCGCGCGCGCCAACGCTTGGGCGAGCGGCTGACTCAACGCGGTAAGCAAACGCCGGCGTTGACCGCTCAAGGTCTGGCCTTCTTTCGCGCAGACACCGAGCAGCGCCAGCGGCCCATCCTCGACCGACAGCGGCCACCACCACCAGCGCCCGAACGGCAGCGTTCCGGTACCCATGCCCGCCGGTTGATCGTGCTGCCAGGCCCAGTCGGCGGCGGCACGCTCGGACTCGGTAAACTCCAACGGCCCGCCGGTTTCGACTTTCCAGCCGCCCTGACCGTCGCGATTAAGCAGGCACAGTTGCAGATCGCTCCAGCCATTGAGGTGTTGCGCGGCGGCGCTGATTACCGCTTGGCGGTCGGTCGCGGCGGTGAGTTTGCGCGACAGGTCGAGCAGTTCGGTGGTCTCTTCCTGGGTGTCGCGCAGGGCCTGCAATTGCCGACGCTGACGTGCCGCCAGGTTGCCCGTCAGTGCCGCCATCAACAGGAAAAACAGCAGGGTCAGCACGTCTTCTTCGCGCTGAATGCTGAAAGAAAAATTCGGCGGGATGAACAAAAAGTCGTAAGTCAGAAACGACAACGCGGCACAGGCCAGCGCCGGGCCGAGACTGCTGCGCACCGCCACCAGCAACACCGCCGCGAGAAACACCAGTGAGATGTTCGGCAGCGGCAACACGCTCGACACCGCCCACGCCAAGGCACTGGCCAACACCGTGGCGACCAGCGCCAGCGCATAGTCGAACCACACCAGGGTCAGCGCATTGCGCGGGCGCGGTTGATGCTGTTGCTGATCGCTGTCGAGGACGTTGATTTCCAGTCCGTGGGCCTGACGCAGAAGGCGCGCTGCGAGTCCGCCGCCGAACAAACGACGGCGCAGACGTGGCCGGGATTGACCGACTAATACCAAGCTCGCGCGGCGTTCGGCGGCATGCTGGATCAGGGTTTTGGCGACCTCACCGGCGCGCAGTAAAACCACCTCGCCGCCAAGACGCTCGGCCAGTTGCTGAGCGCTTTGCAGGCGTAGACGCGATTGCTCGTCACGTACGGTACCGTTGTCGACGTGCACCAGACTCCACGGCAAATGCCGGCGCTGGGCAACGCGACTGGCATGACGCACGAGGCGTTCGGCCTGCGCATCACCATCGACGCCGACCAGCAAGCGCCCACGTACCGCCGGTGCGGCTTGACCGAGTTGGCGATAGCCTTGGGCGAGATCATTGTCGACTTGAGCGGCGGCGGTTTGCATCGCCAGTTCGCGCAACGCGGTGAGGTTGGTCTGGGTGAAAAACGCATCGATCGCCGCGCGCGCCTGCTCCGGCACATAGACTTTGCCTTCGCGCAGTCGCTCGAGCAATTCACGCGGCGGCAGGTCGATCAGCAGCAGTTCGTAGGCTTCTTGCAGCACCCAGTCCGGCAGGGTTTCGCGCACTTGCACACCGGTGATGCCGCGCACCTGATCGTTGAGACTTTCCAGGTGCTGGACGTTGACCGTGGTGAACACGTCGATGCCGGCAGCGAGCAGTTCCTGAATGTCTTGCCATCGCTTGGCGTGGCGGCTGCCGGGCGCGTTGCTGTGAGCCAGTTCATCGACCAGCACAAGCTTGGGCCTGGCGGCGAGAATGCCGTCGAGGTCCATTTCTTCGAGCATCACGCCACGGTATTCCGAGCGCACCAGCGGCTGCTGCGGCAAGCCACCGAGCAGCGCTTCGGTTTCGGCGCGGCCATGGGTTTCGACGACGCCGGCGAGGACTTTCACTCCTTGGCGCAACTGGGTGTGGGCGGCCTGGAGCATGGCGTAGGTCTTGCCGACACCGGGAGCAGCGCCGAGGAATACTTTCAACCGGCCACGGCCGTCACGGGGCAGGTCTGCTAACAGCGCGTCGGCGCGGCCGGAGTCGCTCATGCTTGATGCTCTCTCTCTTGCTGATAGTTATGCAGTGTTCTTTCGGCCCTCTTCGCGAGCAGGCTCGCTCCCACATTTGGAACGCGTATCCCTGTGGGAGCGAGCCTGCTCGCGAATGGCCGCGCCACCGATCTACAATTTTTCCAGTGCCATGTTCAGCGCCAGCACATTCACCACCGGCGGCCCCACCAGCGGCTGTTCGATATGCGCATCGAGCAGTTGCTGAAGAGTCGATACCGGCACATTTCGCGCTGCCGCGACACGCGCCAGTTGATAGGCAATTGCTGCCGGTGGCAAGTGCGGATCGAGGCCGCTACCGGAGGTGGTCAGCAAGGCCAGTGGCACCGGGCCCTGACCCGGAACCTGCAGTTTGTTGGCGTCGTCGATCACCCGCGTGGCGAGTGCCGGATTGCTCGGCGCCAGGTTGCTCGCGCTGCTGGAAACGGTCGCGAAGGCACCGGCGGAGGGACGTGGATGGAACCAGGCATCGCCGACAAAATCCTGGGCGATCAGTGACGAACCACGGACCTTGCCGTCGGCGTCGTGCACCAGGCTGCCGTTGGCTTGCGCGGGGAAGGCGACTTGCGCGACACCTGTTACCACCAGTGGATAGGCGACGCCGGTGACCAGGGTCATCAGCACCAGCAGGCTCAGGGCCGGACGTATCATTGTGGACATTGCAAAATCCTCGAATTCGTTGGGCAAACTTTGGTGGGGTGTCAGGGAGATCTTTTCCCCCTCACCCCAGCCCTCTCCCCCAAGGGGGCGAGGGGGAAAGGGAGCCGATTTATGTGCTTTTCAAAACCTGAGTTCGGCTCGGTATCTCAGGTCGGTGTAGCTCCCGCAAGCACCTCGGTAAGTCCCCTCTCCCACGAAGGTGACAAGGGAAAAGGGAGCCGATCTTTGTGCAGTTCAAAACCTGAGTTCGGCTCGGTATCTCAGGTCGGTGCAGCTCCCGCAAGCACCTCGGTAAGTCCCCTCTCCCACGAAGGTGACAAGGGAAAAGGGAGCCGATCTTTATGCAGTTCAAAACCTGAGTTCGGCTCGGTATCTCAGGTCGGTGTAGCTCCCGCAAGCACCTCGGTCAGTCCCCTCTCCCACGAAGGTGACAAGAGGAAAGGGAGCCGATCTTTGTGCAGTTCAAACCTGAGTTCGGCTCGGTATTTCAGGTCGGTGTAGCTCTCGTAAACACCTCGGTCAGTCCCCTCTCCCACGAAGGTGACAAGAGGAAAGGGAGCCGATCTTTGTGCAGTTCAAACCTGAGTTCGGCTCGGTATTTCAGGTCGGTGTAGCTCTCGTAAACACCTCGGTCAGTCCCCTCTCCCCCCGGGAGAGGGTTAGGGTGAGGGGCTGCGATGTCAGCCTCACACCAGATGCAGCGCCGTGAGCAGCATGTCGATCGCCTTGATCCCCACGAACGGCACCAGAATCCCGCCCAATCCATAGATCAACAGATTGCGCCGCAGCAACGCCGCCGCACTCGCCGCCTGCACGCGCACACCACGCAGCGCCAGCGGAATCAGCACAACGATGATCAAGGCGTTGAACACAATCGCCGAGAGAATCGCGCTCTGCGGACTGGTCAACTGCATGATGTTCAGCACACCCAGTTGCGGATAAATCGAAGCGAACAGCGCCGGCAGAATCGCGAAGTATTTGGCCACGTCGTTGGCGATGGAAAAGGTCGTCAGCGCGCCACGGGTCACCAGCAATTCCTTGCCGATCTGCACCACGTCGAGCAGCTTGGTCGGGTCGCTGTCGAGATCGACCATGTTCGCCGCTTCGCGTGCTGCTTGCGTGCCGTCGTTCATCGCCATGCCAACGTCAGCCTGAGCCAGCGCCGGGGCATCGTTGGCGCCGTCGCCGCACATCGCGACCAGACGACCGTCGTTCTGCTCGTGACGAATACGCGCGAGTTTCTTCTCCGGCGTGGCTTCGGCGAGGACATCATCGACGCCCGCTTCAGCGGCGATGGCAGCGGCAGTCAGCGGGTTGTCGCCGGTGACCATCACCGTGCGGATCCCGAGTTTACGCAGCTCGGCAAAGCGCTCGCGAATGCCCGGTTTGACCACGTCCTTGAGGTGGATCGCGCCGAGCAGTTTGCCGTCGGCACAGACCAGCAATGGCGTGCCGCCGCTCTGCGCAATCTTGTCGATTTCCCGCGACAGCGCCGGGGCCAGATCCGCGCGTTTTTGCCCGAGGAAACTCAGCAGCGAGTTCGCCGCGCCTTTGCGGTAGACACGGCCCTGATAGTCGACGCCGGACAAACGGGTTTCAGCGCTGAACGGCACAGCGGTCAAGGTTTCCAGCGCCGGCTCAGGCTGCGGGTGCAGACCGCGCAGGTATTCGACGATGGATTTACCTTCAGCGGTTTCGTCAGCCAAAGAAGCGAACAGCGCACCTTCGGCCAGCTCGCGACCACTCACACCCGGCGCGGCATACACCGCACTGCAACGACGATTACCGAAGGTGATGGTACCGGTCTTGTCCAGCAGCAGTACATGCACGTCACCCGCTGCTTCCACCGCACGACCGGACTTGGCGATCACGTTGAGGCGAACCAGACGATCCATCCCGGCAATACCGATCGCCGACAGCAAACCGCCAATGGTGGTCGGGATCAGCGTGACCAGCAGCGCTACCAGAAACACCAGCGGCAGGCTGCCGTTGGCGAAATGGGCGAACGGTTGCAGGGTCACCACCACCAGCAGGAAGATCAACGTCAGGCCGATCAGCAGGATATCCAGCGCCACTTCGTTGGGCGTCTTCTGGCGCTTGGCGCCTTCGACCAGCGCGATCATGCGATCCAGAGTCGACTCACCCGGATTGACGGTGATCTGCACCAGCAACCAGTCGGAGACCAGTCGCGTGTTGCCAGTGACCGCCGAACGATCGCCGCCGGACTCACGAATCACCGGCGCTGATTCACCGGTGATCGCCGCTTCGTTGACCGCCGCGATACCTTCGATGACCTCACCGTCACCGGGGATCATCTCCCCGGCTTCGACGCGCACCACATCGCCTTTGCGCAGGCTCGCCGCCGGCACGACCTGAAAGCTGCCGTTGGCCAGTTTGCGTCGCGCGCTGAGGCCTTCGCTGCCGGCCTTGAGGCTATCGGCGCGCGCCTTGCCGCGACCTTCGGCCAAGGCTTCGGCGAAGTTGGCGAACAGCACGGTGAACCACAGCCACAGGGCGATTTGCGCGGCGACGAAGGTCGGCACGTCGGCGTCGGGAATAAAGCACAGCACGGTGGTGAAAATCGCCGTCAGCTCAACCACCAGCATCACCGGCGAACGCTTCAGCTGCCGAGGGTCGAGCTTGACGAAAGCTTGCAGCAGCGCCGGCCGCCACAGGGCCGAGATCGCGGTTTTCGGTGCTTCTGCCGACTTGGTCGGCTCTGCAGGTTTTGCAGGAACGTGCATATTCATGATGGATTCCTTAGAAGCCCATACTTAAATGTTCGGCAATCGGGCCGAGCGCCAGAGTCGGCAGAAAGGTCAGGCCGCCTACCAGCAAAATGGTCACGGTCAACAGGGTCACGAACAGCGGGCCGTGAGTCGGGAAACTGTTCTGGCCGATCGGTGCGGTTTTCTTCATCGCCAGGCTGCCGGCCAAGGCCAGAACCGGGAGGATGTAACCAAAGCGGCCGATCAACATGCCCAGGCCCAGCATCAGGTTATGGAAAGGCGTGTTCGCGCTCAGACCACCGAACGCCGAGCCGTTGTTGGCGCTCGCCGAGGTGTAGGCATAAAGCAACTGGCTGAAACCGTGCGGGCCAGGGTTGCTGATGGTCGCCGCAGCACTGGGAACCGCGGCGGCAATCGCACCGAGCACCAGCACGCCGACCGGCATGACCAGCAGGGTCACCACCAGTAATTGCACCTCTCGCGCCTGGAGTTTCTTGCCGAGGTATTCCGGCGTACGCCCGATCATCAGACCGGCGAGGAACACTGCGATCAACACGTTGAGCAACATACCGTAAAGCCCGGCACCGACGCCGCCGAAGATCACTTCGCCAACCATCATGTTGACCAGTGCAACCATGCCGCTTAGCGGATTGAGGCTGTCGTGCATGCCGTTGACCGAGCCGTTCGAGGCGGCCGTCGTCGTCACCGACCACAGCACGGTGGCGGTGGTGCCGAAGCGCGCTTCTTTACCTTCCAGCGGTGCGGTCTGTTCAACCGCAGCGTTGTTCAGGGTCGAGTTCGGCTGATATTCGGCCCACAGCGAGGTCGCGCCGCCGATCAGGAACAGCGCCAGCATGCAGGCGATGATCGCGCGGCTCTGGCGCAGGTCTTTGACGTAGTGGCCGAAAGTGAACACCAGCGCCACCGGGATCAGAATGATCGAAGCGACTTCAAACAAGTTGCTCCACGCGGTCGGGTTCTCGAACGGATGCGCCGAGTTGACGCCGAAGAAACCACCGCCGTTGGTGCCCAGTTGTTTGATCGCAATCTGACTGGCGGCCGGGCCGAGCGGGATCACTTGATCAACGCCTTGCATCGTCACCGCGTTCACATATTGCGCGAAGGTTTGTGGGACGCCCTGCCAGACCAGATACAGCGCCAGCAACAGGCACAGCGGCAGCAGGCCGTAGAGGGTGGCGCGGGTCATGTCGACCCAGAAGTTGCCAAGGGTTTTCGTCGATTTGCGGCCGATGCCACGGCACAACGCAACCAGCACGGCGAGGCCAGTGGCAGCGCTGACGAAGTTCTGCACGGTGAGGCCTACCATCTGGCTCAGGTAGCTGAGCGTCGCTTCACCGCTGTAGGACTGCCAGTTGGTGTTGGTCATAAAACTGACCGCGGTGTTGAACGCCTGGGTCCATTCCTGGCCCGGCAGATTTTGCGGGTTCAGCGGCAAGTGATCCTGAAACAACAGAATCGCGAACAACAGCAGGAAACCGGCAAGGTTGAACGCCAGCAGTGCCAGCGTGTATTTCTGCCAGCTCTGTTCAGCCTCGGGGTCGACCCCGGCGATGCGGTAGCAACCGCGCTCGACCGGGCCGAGAATCGGCGTCAGCCAGGTGCGCTGACCTTCCATCACTTTGTAGTAGAAGCGCCCGAGGAACGGCGCCGGCAACAGAACCACCGCAAAAAACGCGAGGATCAGCCAATAGTCATAACTGTGCATAGCCGCTCCTAGTTCCGATCCGCGCGCAACAGCGCAACCAACAGATAAATGAACAGCCCCACTGCCAATAGCAGTGACACCCCGTCCAGAACGCTCATGGAAGATCTCCGTGTTACGGCGTATTGCCGTGTGTGCAGGCATTGTCGGAAAGGAGGCTGTAAAGGAACGAGAGCGAGGGGGTTGGCTGGGCATAAAGAAAGCGTAAAGAGTGGGTTTATGCAGGCTTTACAGGTGGGTTTTGCGCTGTATGGGCGGGCCTCTTCGCGAGCAGGCTCGCTCCCACATTTTGAAATGCGCAGGTCCAGACACCGGTGACACCTGTGGGAGCGAGCCTGCTCGCGAAGACGGCATAACCGCCAACATCGCACCCAACTGGCGCACAAAAAACACCCATCCAGCCGCGAACATCCCCGATACGACAGCTTTCAACTCATTACGACTTGTTTCAGCGCACTGGCACGCCCACTGCAAACGCCCTTCCCCGAGCTTTCCAAACCGTTCAGGGAGCAACCGCATGAACACACAACTCAAACCCACACTGGGCACCTTGCACCTGTGGGGCATCGCCGTAGGGCTGGTGATTTCCGGTGAGTATTTCGGCTGGAGTTACGGCTGGGGCGTGGCCGGGACACTGGGTTTCCTGGTGACCTCGTTCATGGTCGCGACCATGTACACCTGCTTCATTTTCAGCTTCACCGAACTCACCACCGCGATTCCCCATGCCGGCGGGCCGTTTGCCTACAGCCGTCGCGCCTTCGGTGAAAAAGGTGGATTGATTGCAGGCCTGGCGACGCTGATCGAATTCGTCTTCGCTCCGCCGGCCATTGCCCTGGCGATTGGCGCGTACCTCAATGTGCAGTTTCCGGCACTCGATCCGAAACACGCAGCAGTCGGCGCCTACATCGTGTTCATGGGCCTGAACATTCTTGGCGTGAAGCTGGCGGCCACGTTCGAGCTGATTGTTTGCGTGCTGGCCGTCGCCGAGTTGCTGGTATTCATGGGCGTAGTTGCGCCCGCGTTCAGCTTCAGCAACTTCGCCCTTAATGGCTGGGCGGGGTCGGATGTATTTGGCGCGCCGGCGATTGCCGGGATGTTTGCCGCGATTCCGTTTGCGATCTGGTTCTTCCTCGCCATCGAAGGCGCGGCAATGGCCGCCGAAGAAGCCAAGGATCCGAAGCGCACGATTCCCAAGGCCTACATCAGCGGCATTCTGACCCTGGTGTTGCTGGCGATGGGGGTGATGTTCTTTGCCGGCGGCGTTGGCGACTGGCGTACCCTGGCCAACATCAACGACCCGCTGCCGCAGGCGATGAAAACCGTGGTCGGCGACAACTCGGGCTGGCTGCACATGCTGGTGTGGATCGGCCTGTTCGGTCTGGTCGCCAGTTTCCACGGGATCATCCTCGGCTACTCGCGGCAGTTCTTCGCTCTGGCCCGCGCCGGGTATCTTCCAGCGTCACTGGCGAAACTCTCGCGCTTCCAGACACCGCATCGCGCAATCATTGTCGGCGGCATCATCGGCATCGCCGCGATTTACAGCGACGGCCTGATCAACCTCGGTGGCATGACCCTCACCGCAGCGATGATCACCATGGCCGTATTCGGCGCCATCGTGATGTACATCATGAGCATGCTCAGCCTGTTCAAACTGCGTAAATCGGAACCCAATCTCGAGCGTACTTTCCGCGCGCCGTGCTATCCGTTGATTCCAATGATTGCATTGGTGCTGGCGGTGGTTTGTCTGGTGGCGATGGCGTGGTTCAACACGCTGATCGGGTTGATCTTCCTCGGATTCATGGCGGTCGGTTTCGGCTACTTTCTGCTCACCGGGCAACTGCGCGCCAACGCACCGGCCGATGCGATGCTGACGGGCAATTGAGGGATTTCGGGTGAACCGGGTGCAAGCGGCCTAGAATGGAACCACTGCGAAGTCACTTCGCTCAAACGTGGTATGCAGCGTTGCACGGCGAAATCCTCGCCCGTCGACCTGCCCTTAAGGAGAGCCGTTATGCCCTGGTATGCCTGGTTGATTCTGGTCGTTGCAATCGGCTCGATCGTCGGCGGATTAATGATGTTGCGCGACACCGCCAACAAGGTCGATCTGACCGATGAAGAACGCCGACGCGTTGCCCAACGCAATGCCGAAGCCGACGCCAAAGACGCCCAAGATCGCTGAACACAACCCCGCCTGATCGGCGGGGTTTGTGCTTTTTATAGCCATTGGAGCTATCTGCACGCTTTTAAGAAGTAGAAGTACAGTCACCATCTAATTTTCCTTGGTTAAGATGGGGACATTGTTGCGGAGAGTTCCAGATGCGTTACTCGCAGGACCATAAAGCCCAGACCCATCAGCGCATTATCAAGGAGGCTTCGGCACGCTTTCGCAAGGACGGAATCGGCGCTACGGGTCTGCAACCCTTGATGAAAGCGCTGGGGCTGACCCATGGCGGTTTCTATTCGCATTTCAAGTCCAAGGACGAGTTGGTCGAGAAGGCCTTGCAAGAGGCCGGCAACCAGGTCGACGGGTTGTGTGCCGAGATTTTTGCCCAGGACAATCCGCTCGATGTCTTTATCGAGACATACCTGTCGGAATGGCATCAAACTTCGCCTCATGAAGGCTGCCCGTTGCTGACCATTTCTTCCGAACTGGGCCTGCGTGGACAACCGAGTCCTACCAGCGACGAGGTCCTCAATGCTCGGCTGGAGCAGATCGAGAACAGCCTCGAAGGTGAGAACAGCGCAGACCGCGCCATCGTCATCATGTCGACCCTGGTCGGCGCGCTGCTGCTGTCACGCAGCGTCGCGGATGCCGAGTTTGCGCAACGCATTCTCGATGTCACCCGCGATCACCTGAAGAACCGCGACTAAGCCTGCCAGCGCTTGAACAGCACGCTGGCATTGACTCCGCCAAACCCGAAACCATTGGACAGTGCATATTCGATCGACATCGGCCGCGCCTGGCCATGGACGATGTCCACCCCTGCGCTCGCCGGATCGGGATTGTCGAAATTCAGCGTCGGCGGAACGACCTGATCACGAATGGCCAACAGTGTGAAAATGGCTTCAAGCCCGCCGGCAGCGCCGAGCAAATGACCGGTGGCTGACTTTGTCGAGGTCACGGCGATTTTATTCTCGGTACCGAACAACGCCTTGATCGCGGCCAACTCACCCAGATCGCCCACTGGCGTCGAGGTAGCATGCGCATTGAGATGCTGCACCTGATCCGGCTCGATACCCGCCTGCGCCAGTGCCAGCGTCATCGCCCGCCGCGCCCCGCTGCCATCTTCAGGCCCGGCCGTCAGGTGATAGGCGTCGGCGCTGGTGCCATAGCCGACCAGCTCCGCCAGCGGCGTCGCGCCACGCGCCAGCGCATGCTCCAAGGATTCGATCACCAACAACCCCGCGCCCTCGCCCATCACGAAACCGTCGCGCCCGCTGTCGAACGGCCGCGAGGCGCGCTGCGGGGTGTCGTTGTAACCGCTCGACAGTGCCCGCGCTGCCGCAAAACCGGCAAGACTGACGCGGTCGATGCAAGCTTCCGCGCCACCGCACACGGCAATATCAGCTTCACCGGCGCGGATCAAGCGCGCCGCATCGCCAATCGCTTGAACACCCGCAGCGCACGCCGTCACCGGCGCCCCCAAAGGTCCCTTGAGGCCGTGTTGAATCGACACGTGCCCTGCCGCGAGATTGACCAGGAACGACGGAATGGTAAACGGTGACAAACGCCGAGGACCGCGACTATCGGTGGTGCGTACAGCGTCGGCAATCGCGCCGAAACCGCCGACACCGGAGCCGATGATCGTAGCTGTACGCTCCTGGCTTTTGCTTTCCGAGGGGTGCCAGCCAGCCTGTTCCAGTGCCTGCCGGGCAGCTTCCATGGCGAACAGAATAAAGCGGTCCATCTTCTTCTGTTCCTTGGGTGGCGTGGCGCGATCCGGATCAAATCCTGCCTCAGCGTCCTCTTCCAGCGTTGGCACCGCGCCGCCGACACGCGTGGGCAAATCAGCGACCGTTGCCTCAGGCAGGTTACGCAAACCAGAACGTCCGGCCAGCAAACGCTGCCAGACGACTTCACGATCGCTGCCCAAGGGTGAAACAAGGCCCATGCCCGTGACGACTATTCGACGCGAATCCATACTGTAGTGACCTCTGATCAATTCAATTGCCGGACTTGTACCGTTGTGCTGCGGCACTGCGGGAAAGGTTCGGTGCCATGACATGGCGAGCCGCAACAAAGGCGTGCCATTCGCCTGCGTCAGGCAGCGAAGGAATGGTGATCAACTCGCCCTGATCCAGACCGGCCAGCGCCGCATCGACCATCTCGCCTGCGTCCATGACCATTTCTGCCGGAATGCCACTGGCATCGATGCCGGAGCGCTCCCAGATTTCGGTGCGAGTCACACCCGGCAGCACGGCCTGGATCTGCACGCCGGTGCCTTCGAGTTCAGTGTTCAGCGACTGGGTCAGGCTCAGTACATAAGCTTTGCTAGCGCTGTAGGTGGCGTTGAAGCGTTCCGGAAACAACGCCACCACCGAGGCGATATTGATGATCGTGCCACGTCCGGCCTTGGCGAAACTCGCGGCCGCGGCCGATGCCAGGCGCGTGACGGCGGTGATGTTCAACTGGATCAAGCGCTCCAACTGGTCCATGTCGGCGTTGGCCAGTAAACCGTCCGACGCCACACCGGCGTTATTGACCAGCAAGCTGATGCTGGAATCGCTGCGCAGACGTTGTTCGAGTTTGAGTACATCGTCCTTTTGCGTCAGGTCTGCTTTCAGCACTTCGACCTGAACACCATGGGCATCGCGCAACTGACTCGCGGCGCTTTCCAGTCGATCCTTGTCACGGGCAACCAGCAGCAGATCAAAACCACGCGCCGCCAGGCGCTGAGCGTAAATCGCACCGATACCGGACGATGCGCCGGTAACGAGAGCAGTACCTTGGGAGTGTGCGGAATTCATGAGAATGCTCCTGAAATGCTTGATGAAGGAAGTTGCCGATGAGACGTGTCGGCTCGACGCCCCGGCAAATTATTATAGGCATAATCTAAAGGAGATATGATAGCCGTAATTTTAAATCGTCCGACGGGTGCCCTCTCCACTCCCACCCGCAGCCAAGCACTGCGCCAAATGAAAAAGGCCGGTCTAAGACCGGCCCCCTTGGCGTTGAACAGTAAGCTTAGTTGACTTCCAGCTTGTCGCGATTGCGATCCAGGATCGCTTTGCCAATCCCCTTCACTTCCAGCAACTCATCTACTGATGAAAACGGCCCGTTTGTTTCACGATAGGCAACAATCGCTTTCGCCTTGGCCTCACCCACTCCAGCCAGTTCCTTTTGCAGCGTCGCCGCGTCGGCATCATTGAGATCGACTTTTGCGCTTTGTGCGGGTGCCGCTGTATCCATGACCAAAGGCGCTTTAGGCGCCTCCGCTGGCGCAACAGGTGCGGCAATAGCGGCGATCGAGGCGCTGGTGAGGAAAGCAAAGATCAGAGAATAGAAGTAACCGGTACGCATTAGTGACGCTCCATCATCGTTTGAGAAAGCAGCTTTTCCGAAGCTGCTCTCCAAACGTAGGCCATGGTGGAGCGATGTCAAAAATGCGTGCGTTACAGGATGTGAAACAATCAGGGCTCAAGCCGACGCTGCTGGTAGATCCAGTCGACGATTTCGCCATCGGGGGTGTAGCCGGAGACGGTTTCGCGCAGGAGTTGGCGGACACGCGAGTAATCATCCTTTTCAACCGCAACCAGCAAATCATGCAACCGGTTCTTGAGCACATCCCAAGGCAAGTGATCTTCACTTGCCGTCATGATCATCGGATGAGGTGTAGCGGCCACGTTGTCGCCGATCAGCAGCTCCTCGTAGAGTTTTTCACCTGGGCGCAGCCCAGTGAACTCGATAGAGATATCACCCTGAGGATTGCGTTCGGAACGAATACTCAAACCGGAAAGATGGATCATTTTCTCTGCAAGCTCGACGATTTTTACCGGTTCTCCCATATCCAGCACGAATACATCTCCCCCCTGCCCCAATGAGCCGGCCTGGATAACCAACTGCGCGGCTTCAGGAATGGTCATAAAGTATCGAGTGATCTTGGGATGAGTAACCGTCAACGGTCCGCCGGATTTTATCTGACTGTGAAACAGCGGGATCACAGAACCGGAGGAGCCGAGCACATTACCGAAACGCACCATGGTGAACCGGGTTTTATTTACTCGCGAAACATTGGATTTATCACCAAACAGCACCGGTGCAATCTCCCGACTCAAAGCTTGCAGCGTCAACTCTGCCAGGCGTTTTGTGCTACCCATGACATTGGTTGGACGAACGGCCTTGTCAGTCGAAATCAGGACAAAGTTCGAAACGCCTGATTGCAAAGCAGCCTGAGCGGTATTGAGCGTACCTATTACGTTGTTCAGAACACCTTCAGCAATGTTGTGCTCAACCATCGGCACATGCTTATAAGCGGCAGCGTGATAAACAGTATCTACCCTCCAGATATTCATTACATCGAGAAGCTTTTCCTGATGACGAATAGATCCAAGAATCGGCAGCAGTCGAACGGGCGCCGATTCCCGGCACCCGCGGCCTTCGAGCTCTGACACAATCGTATAAAGGTTAAACTCGCTGTGTTCGAATAAAATTAGCGTGGTCGGAGCCAAAGCGAAAATCTGCCGACAGAGTTCAGATCCGATTGAACCGCCGGCACCGGTGACCATCACAATCTTGCCCTTGACACAGCGCTCCAGAAGATCCGACTGTGCCGGTACCGCATCACGACCAAGCAGGTCGGCAATATCGACCTCCTGAATATCCTCCACTTTGACCCGCCCACTGGCCAAATCGCTGAAACTGGGGACACTCCGCACGTGAAGCGGGAAACCTTCGAGCAGATTCAATATTTCCCTACGCCTGGCACGCGTAGAGGAAGGTAGAGCCAGAAGAATTTCCTGTGCGCCGGTCTCATCAATCATCTGCTGGATGTGTCTGGGTTTATAGACTTGAAGGCCGGAAATTGATCGCTCGGAAATACTCGCGTCATCGTCGATGAATGCCACCGGACGCATAACACGCCCCATCCGCAGAGCTGCGACCAATTGATTACCCGCGACACCCGCACCGTAAACAGCGACCTTGGTCAGACCGTCTTCGCGGTTGACGAACGGTACGTGTTGAGCGGCAGTGAACCAGTTGCCCATGAAGTATTGGCGCATGCACAGTCGCAATCCGCCGATTATCACCAGACTCAGCCACCAATAGTTGAAGATGATCGAGCGCGGCACGACAGCCTGATGATTGCTGTACCAGAAGACGACAAGCGCAAGAATGAGGGAGGAAAGGCTGACGGCCTTGATGATCGCGATCAGCGCGTCATTCCCGAAATATCGCATGACCGCACGGTACATGCCGAAGCGGATGAACAGGGGAATCGCGACTATCGGGGCACAGATAAACAACCAGAGATGGGTTCTGAGAGGATCCAAGACATCCTCGATCCCCAAGCGAACCACGAAAGAGCCCCACAATGAAATCCAGACCAGAAACACGTCCATCACTACCTGAATCAGACGTTTTCTCTGACGCGGCATTCTAAGGAGGAAAAGTCGCAATTTGTCCATTACACGATGTTCCATTTCAATCTCGGTTGCTCCGACCAGGCAAAGATATCACTCCCGTTTTACATCCTACTCGACATGCAACAGCACAGAGTATTGCCAGACTAGACATGGGCTAACGAGCGCACTCCATTAAAGCGCAAAAGAGTAGAGATTTAACCCTTCGGACAGATAAAATTAGCGTTCAGCGAGTATTATTCATGCAAAACGATATCAAGAAGCCATCAGCGTGCTTTTTTGCAGCAGTCATAACTCAATATTTTCAAGTGTGAGGACGCATGGAGCACCCAACGCCGCAAGCCCTTCAACTGACTCACTCCTTGGAGTCCCCCGCCGATGGGGCGTCTGCTGTTGAAGTGGCCATTCTTCTCTGCACCTACAACGGGCGGCCATTTCTCAAAGAACAAATTGAGTCTTTCATAGCGCAAACCCATAAAAAATGGACGCTTTATGTGTCTGATGATGGATCCAGCGATGGCACACTCGCCGTGTTCGAAGAATACAGGGATCTTATTGCGACAAATCGCATTAAAATATTCGCCGGACCTCGCACCGGGTTTGCCCAAAATTTTATATCGCTTATCAGGAACGATAAAATAATCGCGGATTATTTTGCTTTCAGCGATCAGGATGACATCTGGTTCCAGGACAAGCTGGAGCGAAGTATTGATCAATTAAAGTTATTACCGCAAAACCTGCCGGCCATGTATTGCTCGCGCACTCGATTGATTGATGAGAATCGAAATATTATCGGCTATTCTCCGAAATTCATTCGAAACCCGAACTTTCAGAATGCATTGATTCAGAGCATAGCGGGTGCTAATACAATGCTTATAAACAATTCAACACGAAAGCTTTTGAATTGCATACCTGCAGATATCAACATCATTGCGCATGACTGGCTGACATATCTCTTAACCAGTGGTTGTGGTGGCACGGTAATTTACGACATCCAACCCACACTGGACTATCGACAACATAGCGGCAACGTGATTGGCGCCAATACCGGGATCAAGGAACGCATCATCAGATTCGGAAAAGTAATCGATGGACAGTTCCGCAATTGGAGCGATTCAAACCTCAAGGTACTCGACTGCGTAGAGACTGAACTAACAGCGAGCAGTAGAAAAACGCTTAATGAGTTCAAGCAAGGTCGTGAAAGCAATTTTTTCAAAAGAATTTATCTGTTAAAAAAATCCGGAATCTACCGGCAGACACTAAAAGGGAACATCAGCCTTTGTCTCGCAATTCTTTTTAACAAGATATAGTTCCCAAGCACGCCGACAACTGCCAATTCAACCTTCGCCTACACCAGCCGGCAATGAGGCCCAAATAAAGCCAGACCCACGAGATAACTTAATGTACCTCGCGGGTCTGGAAACCAACTTATCTTGATGAAAGCCTTAAACCTCGCTGAGTCGATGAGGTAAAAACAGTTAGGCGGTCCCAATCAAGATGATGTCAACTCGGCCAATACTTTTTTCGCTGGGTCCCAAGTCCAGTTTTGCACGGTATCGAAGCCGGCCTGCCTCAACTTGTTACGTAGCGAATCATCATCGAGCAAACTCTTGACAGCCTGTCGCGCACCTTGGATATCGCCCTTTCCGATCTTCAAGACGTTCACCCCATCAACTGCATACTCGATACCGCCATTGACATCCATGATGACAACCGTGCAGCCGCAGGCCATGGCTTCAAGTGGAGGATATGCAAAGCTCTCTATCTTGCTCATCTTCAGCAAAATATCACAGGACGAATATATTCTCCGCATGTCTTCCTGTTTCACCTTCTGGAAAAAACGCTCATGTCGCCAATGCGGTTCAGGCATGCCATCACTGCTCACTATCCACAAGTCGCAATCGAGTTCGCTAACGGCTGCATAAGCGTCAGCCATACCTTTGAACGGGACCGAAATAGGTCCTTCAATCAATACGCGCAAACGCGTCGGATTTTTTTCCTGTAAAGGGGTATCCGGGTAAAACAATGCCGGGTCCAGACCATTGGGCAAGTAGACTGGAGAATGACCAAACTCCAATCTTAAAAAATCGACAATCCACTGCGCGATACCGACATACTCAATATCCTTCTTATAAGTCTGTTCTACGCGCTCTTTTAATAAATAATCATCATAAAAAAGACGCTCATCAGACTGCACCAGATACAGCTTCCTCTTGGCTTGAATCTTTTCGAGCCATTCAACTGTCGTCCAGAACGTAGCGAAGAGCATATCGATGTTATCGACACCACACTGGGATATATCATTTATGGTATATACGCGAATTGCCGGGTTCCCAAACCATTGAATATCTCCGTAGCCACCCAAATCTATCACGAACGCATCGTGACCTTCCTCGATGAGCAGACTTACATGCTTCAGGACAACTGCAGCACCACCCGAAATACCAAGCCCAGCGAGTAGAAAGGCTATTTTCTTCGGCACAGGCCCCTTTCTCCGATACTCTTCTTTAAGCAGAGTTTCCCAATGACCGTCATTATCCTTGAAATTCAGTTCATTATTCCCGGCATGCAATCGGAGATCAGTCAATACGTGCGGAACAGATTTGAACTTTGCGCCATTGTAAGCGAGGCGCAACCACAACTCGTGGTCCTCACGGTACTCCATTTTATGCTTCAGGAACCCCGTATTCAGAAGCGTTTCTCTTCTCACCATCACAGTACTTTGGCAAGGAACACAGACTTTTTCCAGCATGCTCAAATCACAATCAGGACTGTAAACCTCCTGACCATTAACGAGTCCATCAATTTCACGGCTACCGTCCAACAGTGCTCGCCAACCGCCATAAACGACATCTACACCCGACTCGAGAATTGGCAGGCATACTTCCAAGCGATCAGGGGCTGCAATATCGTCGCTATCCAGAAATGCAATATATTTACCCCTGGCTTCGAGAATTCCCTTATTTCGGCCACGCACCGCATTTCCGGAACTAGTGGGGAAACTAAAAATTCTTACAAGAGGGTTATTCCGAAATTCCTCCACGACCGCCATGGTCTGAGCAGGCGAACCGTCAGTGACCAATATGACTTCAAATACCTGCTGCGTCTGCGCAAGCGCTGAATTGACAGTGACTCGCAGTACATCGACCCGATCGTAAATAGGTATGACAAATGAAACCAGAGGCGCTGGATTCGCGCCCAAATCATCTATTTCCCGGCTAAACCGCTCCAGCGCTGAAGAGGCGATCTTGCGCTGCCTGCGACGCACTAAAAAACTGACGGTCCGACGAACAAACGCCAACACCCCTTCTTGCCGCAGAACAAACACAGAATTCCTGGCCAACAATTTCAAAGACGCTATTTTCAGCGAAAACTTTGATGCTAGCCGACGAACCGGAGAGGTGATTTTCCAGCTATTGGAGTTCAAAACGGCGTTCAACTCATCACGAGACAACGCCAGAAAACGCTCCAGTTCAGCAAGCCGATCATCAGTACTGCTGGTATCGGACTTACTCGACTGCAGCGACTGCTTTAACTCCTGCCGTAATAGAGAAAGCTCTTGGTTCAATCTTGCAACTTCTGCTTCTCGCTCGGAAAGGACTTTACTGAAAATGGAGATCTGCGACTCCTTTTGAGTAATATAACGATCGAGAATAATCTGGTCAGTGGCCTCCTCCATGGCACCCGACCTTGCAACATTTTTTTCCTTCCGATTTGCGAGGATCATATTTAACGATTCAACATCCATCTCACGACTGCCTAAAACGCTAGTCAATTGCGCGATTTTATCCTCGAAATCCGATAGCGTTGAAGTAACGAGATCAATTTGAGCTTCCCGGTCGGCCAACGCCTTACTAATCTCATTCATCTTTATTTCTTTCTCATGTTCCGATTTGGCGAGGTGGCTCAACCTTAATTCAGAATTCTTAACAACTTCCTGGTAGTTTCTTATAACATTGCGCTGCGAACAAAAGGTTTCTGAGTCCTTGGAAAGAACCTCGAACTCGGTCTCCGAAAGAGTTACGCACATAGGCAGCCGATCAAAAGTCTCAATAAGTTTGGCTACATTATTCTTGAGTGAGTATTTTTCGCTGGCAATATTTTTAAGTACTTCGGACTGCTCCAAAACGGAACGATACCCTAAAATCAATTCATCGACTATTTGTGAAGCCGACTTCTTTACCGGTGTGCATCTACCAGAAAAATTCTTCTCAGAGGCTTGGGCTAAGATAGTTGGCGTGATCCAACCCGGGCCGCTAAACCGATCATAACAATAAACGGGCACGCCTCCGGCCAGGCAATACTGCACTGTTTTACCGATGGTTATAACAGCACTGTAACGGCCTAAAACTTCCGGGGTCACCCGCTTGGGTGTGCCTTGAATACCAATTATGTCGACGTCAACTCCGCGCGCCTCAAGCAAACCGACCAGTTCAAGAACTTCATCAGGTGCGTGATTTGAGACAATGCACACTGACTCAAGCGTGCTGGAGATCGCGCGCCGTGGCATCTGGAAATACCCCTCCGGAGAGGAGTTAGGAAGGATGCTGACTCTTCCGACAAACTGAGGGTATTTCTGGGAAAAGTGTTCAAAATTTTCTTGCGAGTGGACCAGATACTGGGAGAAAAAGATACTGGGGACGGGTGGACTTTCGAGAGGCTCAAAGTGTGACAGCGAAGAATAAAACCCGCTCTTCGCCGATATCCGATCCCGGGCGAATAATTGATAGACGACAACGTAATGCGTTAGCCATACAAAATCAAAACTCGCATTACTCAAGCGAGTGACTGATAAATCAACATAGGAAATCCCGGCGGCGTTTAATTCGGACTCAATGGCGCCACCTACCTCAAGCGCAGCAAGCACAACATCAAAACCAAGATCAGCCAAGGTAGTGGCAATTTCCAAGGCGGCAATCTCTGCACCCGCGAAATCCACCAGCCTTGAACAGGCCACCAGCGCCTTTTTTTTATTCGCTTCAGTCTGACTCATATCAGTTAATCTTTATTGAGTTTTCAAACAACGTGACGCACCACTGGTGCAAATCGCGGCCAAAATCGGATAAATCATGGAGCGCGTGCCCCTTCCGTTTCGACCACTTCTCCCCGTAAGGTATCCAGGGAAAATTTGCACTGTAGTAATCACACGTTGCATCCCAATGCTCATACGAGAGACTCTTGCCATAATGCTGGCAATAAAAGTTGACGTCTGTAACACCTGAAACAACCGGTTCCCTGGCATCCAACCCCTGAAACTTCACAGTGTCGCTGTTCTGCCACAGCATCAAGATATCTCGTCGCTCCACACCGAAGTACCGCCGAAAGTTCAACAGCGGTGTTCCCGGCAAGTAAGGAGCATCATCTCCTGGGGTCATATAAGCGTCGAATAGTTGTATTCTGACCGCTTCCGGCTTCATTTCTGGAGACGTAGTCACATACTCTCGGATGGGACCGATATAGCGTTCATCCGCGTCGCAACACATGCACCATTGAAAATCAAAGTGTAGACGAGCAAAATCCAGAAGCATCCCACGATGCCGGGTTTCAGATAGAAGGCGATTATCAATCCCTGATTGCCAGTGGTTGTTCTCCACAATGAGCACGACTTTCTCGCAAGATTTCAGTATCTCTCGGGTACTATCCGTACTGGCGTCTTCGTATACACAGATATAGTCAGCAAACGTCGAAAGATGGTCGAGCGTATCTTTTAGAATAAGCTCCTCATTACGCACCCTCAGCAATACCAGTAGAGGAACCTTGTCACCAGTCCTGGAGGGTAGACCCGGACGCACCCAGAGGGCCTCACCCTCATTCAGGTTCCAGCCGGCATTATCAATCCATTCATGGTCAGACCTGAGCATGCCATCAACTTTCGCGAGGCCACGCGAACTACGTTCCATATCGACATCGAACTTGAAGCATGTCTCGAGTTTATCGTAAGAAAACATACCCTGCTCATCAGAGACAGAGAGGGTGGCTCTGTATGAACCAGGTATAAAATTATTATTTCTTATGACCAGAGAAACACCGGGTTTAGCCGAGGAGAAAAACAGGTCATCTCTCAGGCTACTGAGAATCGTAACCACTTTCTCGTTTGCATCATAAATGATCAACCCAACGCCGTACGTCGGAACTACATCCGAGAACGCCAGCTTCACGTCAACACGTATGTCCTCTCCCATCTTGTAGGAGGGTTTATCGATAGAGACTGAAACGATAGATATCGTTTTGGCTCTCGGCACGGACGGTGCGGCGATTGGTTGGTTAAGAGCCGCTGTTGGCGTGTTGTTTTCCTTGCGTATTTCCGATTCCATTTCGGTTTGATACAGGTCGCAAACGCTTTGACGCTCACCAATTGACCGCACCACACCTCTGTCGAGCCAAATAGCGCGATCGCAGAAATTTCGAATGGCTGATGTTGAGTGCGACACGAACAGAATCGACGTTCCAGCATCGCGAATTTTCTTCATTCGTGTGAAGGACTTCTCCTGAAAAGCCATGTCGCCGACGCTTAGCGCCTCGTCAACCACTAGAATATCGGGATCCACTTGTACCGCTACCGAAAACGCCAGCCTTGCGACCATACCACTTGAATATGTCTTTACAGGCTGATCGAGGAAATGCCCAATATCAGCAAATGACTCGATATCGTCGAACTTCTCGTCGATTTCTTCTTTCGTGAGACCCAGGATTGCTGCATTCATATAGACGTTTTCACGTCCGGTGAATTCGGGGTTAAATCCAGAACCCAATTCAAGCAATGCAGCAATTCTGCCACGGGTTTCAATTTCTCCACTTGTTGGAGTCAAGGTCCCGCAGATCATTTGTAAAAGTGTAGACTTGCCACTACCGTTACGACCGATAACACCAATGGTTTCGCCGCGTTTTATCTCGAAGGAGACATCCTTCAACGCCCAAAATTCATCAAAGTATTTGCGGCGTTCTCCATTCTGCTCACGAGACCGAACACGAGGCAAAACAAATTGCTTTAGCCGATCCAATGGCGCGCCATAAATCTCATAGCGTTTATTGACATTCGTCACGCGTATTGCAATTTGATCAGAGGACATCGGCAAAACCTTTTCGTGTTTTCTGAAACCAGGCAAAACCTGCCCAAGCAAAAACTGTAGCCGTCAACATATACACAGACAGGCCTGTCCAATCAGGCAGATGGCCCCATATGAGCACCTCCCTCGCCTGTTCAATGATGAACGTCAAGGGGTTTGCCATCATGAATGGGCGGAAAGCCTCTGGAACGGCGGAGACAGGGTAAAAAACCGGAGACAGAAATGTGAGTACCGTGGTGATAATCGCGGTGAACTGTCCTATGTCGCGAGCAAAAACACCGAGCGACGCCAGAAACCACGAAAAGCCCATGATCATGACAATCAACGGAAAGATTACAACTGGCATGAAAATAGCTGTCCAGTGCACCGATCCTTTGAAAATGAAGAGCGCCATTATCAGAACCAGAAAACTTACCAAACTATGGAACAGTGCCGCTCCCAACGTGATTACTGGGAGAATTTCCAAAGGAAAAACAACTTTCTTAACGTAGTTAACATTAGAAATGATCAAACCCGGCGATTTGTTGAAAACCTCTGCAAAAAGTCCTTGTACGATCATCCCGACAAACAGAATCAACGCAAATTGCGCCTTGCTTTCGTCCGCAGCGGTCCCTACCCAGCGGGTTTTAAATATTTCAGAGAAAACATAGGTGTACACAGCGAGCATAACGATCGGATTAAAAAACGACCACGCCAAGCCCATAGCGGAACCTTTATATCGCCCGACGACTTCTCTTTTTGTCATCTGCGAAATCAATCGCTTATTTCGCCACAAACTCCCGAGAAGTCCTCTTAACGTAATTGACCTTCTAGCGTGTGGATTAATAATCTCAACTAAATCCTTCATTAAGAATTCCTGTTCTTACAAATTAAAAAAAGAAAAAAAACACTCATAATAAAGCTGTCACCAGAACTGTATGATTAGTGATATTTTCTTGAGAGATTATGCTCGCGGACGTTGCTGGCACATATGAAAGCTGCAAATGCCAGACGCCAAAGGGCGATGCAAAGATTCGCGAACAATTGATGCGCTGGGAAGGCACGTTCAAAGGCTTTTCGCTACTTGAGCTGAAAGCCTGTAAAGCTGGAAGATATTTTTTTGACACCCCGACACTCGCCTCCGAAGGCGACTCCGGACTGCGAGTGTTGAGCGCTTTGTGCAGGCCCACTATCGTGGAGGTCGATGAAGCCTGATGATGGCTCGCTGTATCCATGTTCATACGATTAAGCCGGAAATTTCCAAACCAATGCGAAGGGATGGCTGAATGCCTTTACGATCACGACCATTTGCACGTCATAGAATGCAATTCCAGCGATCAGCAGAAAACATGTGGTTAAGCTAAATCTTATACTCATACGTTCTGAACCAATTGATATATGCCGCCAAGCCGCTATATGGACAGAACTGAGACAAAATATTTACCTTGAAACAATCACTGACAGGCGGGTGATTCACGACGGAGAAGCGAATTCATCATAAAACTAGACACCCTCCCCTAGGATTAGACCAAGCTTTTCTATCAGAAATACTGAATGCGAGCAGAAAAGGAAGAGATTATCCCAGTAAAAAGCGTTATCTACAATCCGGTTTTACCCAGGCTGACGGTCAAAAAAATCTTGTAATCACTCTCAGAGTGAGCCTCACCAGAACTCAATCAGCTTGGGGCTGCCTGTTTGGTGAGACGGGGCCGAGAGCAAAAGCGGTGCCTCCCCTTCGTAAGACAGCGAGCCGTCGTTGCTACAATAGATCCCTTGTAGACTCGGCGAAGCACCCACGCCGCAAAGACGTCTGCGCGCTGAGCATTAACCGACCTGATCAAAACAGATTTGCCACTCCCAACGTGACAAGACATCGCTACTTAATACCTGCTTTCGCCATATACGCCAGGTACGAGAGGCAGGTATAAGTCACCAATGTTGAGAGCATGCCATCGAACACACCTGTGGCCACCAATGCTGCCACCGGAAGCAAAACACCAATATTCAGGATTGCCACCATCCAGGTTACTCGCTGGTGCCCCCATCGGATAGCGGCTTTTTGATATCCGTGACTACGATGTGCTTGATACAACTTCTCGCCTTGTACCAAGCGCCGGATCAGCGTCCAGGTGGCGTCAACAATAAAAACACCGAGGAGAACGAGCCAACTCCAAAACAACTCGATCGAAATATGCGCTGCCTGTAGCGCTATTCCACCTAGAACTATTCCGATAAACCCACTTCCCGCATCACCCATAAAGATCCGCGCACGTGGAAAGTTCCAGTACATGAACCCTGCCACTGCAGTCGCCAGAATCAAGGGTGCCCAAATCAGTTCAACATGCCCGAGGCACCAATAAATCAGACACATCCCCACGCAGGCACTGATAGCTTCGATACTCGCCAAACCATCAATTCCGTCCATGAAGTTGTATAGATTCAGCATCCAGACAAGATATACCACCGCCAAAGTATTACCGAACCAGCTCAAATCTACCGTAAACCCCAGAAAACCGATCGGCGGCAAACCGCTTAGCCAGTAGAGCATCCATGCAGCGGCAGTGAAATGTCCAAGCAGTCGCCACCTTGCGGCGATATGTCCATGATCATCAGCAAATCCAATGATGGCCACGAACAGGCCTGCGCCAAATACCCCGTAAAAAACAGAGTGGCTCAACAAATCAAGCCCGCTGATAACAGGTAGAGCCAATAGAAAGGAGATCACAATGGCGACTCCCCCTCCACGTGGCGTTGGTATCGTGTGGGAACTGCGCTCGTTGGGAATATCCATCAAACTCTTCGCCAGCGCATAACGACGCAAGAAAAAAGTCAGCCCCCAGGACATTACAAATACCAGGAGTAAAAACCACCAACTTTTCATTTCGTCTGTTTTTCCAAAAAATGGCTAGCGGTCCGACGCATGGCGACATGCATATTCACCGGGGGCACCCATGCCAGTAATTCTCGATTTTTGGCGATATCAAGTTGCAATGAACTACAAAGCCTCTGGACAACCGCTTGTTTGCCCAAGATGAACGCTGCCAGTTTCAATAACTGTTCCGGTATCGGCAGGAGCCGAACGCGTTTACCTAGTGCATTAGATAACTGCTGCAACAATTGTGTCGTCGACAGGTCCTGCCCATCACTGACCAGAAATCTCTGATTAACCGCGCGAGGATGATCAATACAAGTGATGACAAAACTAACCAGATTGCCAATCGCCACAAGACTTCGCTGATTTCGAATTGCGCCCAACGGTAGCGGGATTCCCGTATTTGCCAAACTCAGCAAACTCAAAAAATTGGCTTTTACGCCGGGACCATAAACGAGTGGAGGACGGATGATCACAACCTCCATTCCTGTGCTCTGGCCAATTTGCATTAGGGCCTCTTCCGCTTCGAACTTGGATATTGCGTAAGGATCCAGTGGTCTCGGTTGATCATCGGCCGTGAAAGGCTGCCCAACAATTGTGCTCTCGCCATTAACCTTGATTGAGCTTATGAAAATGAAGCGCTTAACGCCCGATTGCACAGCATGCCTTGCAAGCCTAAGGGTCCCTTCAACGTTGACCTTTCGAAATTCGGTCAAGGCATCCACGCACGTTTCATTCATGACATGAACGCGGGCTGCAGCATGAATAACTACCTGAACGTCGCCAAGATCTGGCAGTACGGTGTGTCTCAAGTCAAAAGTTATCGCTGGACATAATCCGTGCAATCGGCTGGCACCACGAACAGCCGCAATTGGCGAAAACTTCTTATCAACCAACAATCTTAACACCACGGCCTCACCAACAAAGCCGCCCGCCCCTGTCACTAATACCTTGGGGGCAGTCATTTGGTTTTCCGTCCTATCAAGGCAGTCATCCAGCAGACAAAAAAGAAAAAAACTTTATCGCGCAAACGACGCCGACAACGCCAGGCGCTGAAGGAGAGCGTCAACAACTGGAGACGACGAAAGCTCAACCATGTCCTTACAAAGGAATCACTGCCAAGGCCGACTAACCGAGCTATCAATCGAACCTGATTAAACCACCAACCGTCATGAATGGTTCTGTAGCGGGCAATCAACGAGCTCAACCCCTTGTTGGCCCCCACCTGGTTACGCTCATGCTGGCGATAATCCATAGACGGGACTGGGTCTATGTACCAGCGAAAGCCTTTGCTCCGAGCAAACGCATAACAGTACCAATCATGCAGACTCACATTTTGCAATAGCTGCCAATGCGACAGCATCGAAGCCTTCAGGGTATCGACAAGTTTTCTGCTCATTACATAGGTGCAGCCCGGTCCCGCCGCCTCGAACAAAAAATCCCATTCGACCTGAGGCTGTGCCTTGTCCAGCAAGTGAGTACTGCCATCCGGCCAGAAGGCCGTCACGTTACTCGAATAGGCGTCTGCACAATGCGCCTCGATTGCTTGAAGGGCGCGCTGGAGCTTGTTCGAGTGCCAGACATCATCCTGGTCTGCAAAAGCGACGAAGTCAAAACCGTCAAAGTCTACATCACGAATGAGGCGAAAGAAGTTACGAGAAGCACCGCCAAAAACGCCGGCGGCCGGCAGCACAATAACACTTGGGTGTTCAGCACAAATAGCGCAGCACAGAGCTTCAGTGCCATCGGAGGAAGGATCGATACTGATGTAGACCGTCAACTCAACTGCCGACTGGCGAAGGATCGAGGCCAACTGCTCTTCGATCCACTCCTCACCATTGTAGGCCGCCAGTAAAACCGCGACCTTGGGATAATTTACTGGCATGCCATTCCTGCTTGAGCCGATTGAGCGCTACTGTTCGAACGACAGAATATTCAAATCAGTGAGAAGGCGAGTCCAGAAGCTTTTGCAAGTACTGACCGTACCCCGTCTTCTTCAGCGCATCGGCTTGCGCACCCAATTGCTGAGCAGTGATCCAGCGGTTGTGATAGGCAATTTCTTCCAGGCAAGCGACTTTCAAGCCCTGACGATGTTCGATGGTATGCACGAAGTGACTGGCTTCCAGCAGGGAGTCATGTGTACCGGTGTCCAGCCACGCAAAACCACGGCCCAACATCTCAACGTTAAGGGTTTTGCGCTCAAGGTAAGCACGGTTGACGTCGGTGATTTCCAGCTCACCACGTGCAGAAGGCTTGATGTTCTTGGCGATTTCAACGACGTCGTTATCGTAGAAATACAAGCCGGTTACAGCATAGTTCGACTTGGGCTTCAGCGGTTTTTCTTCAATGCTCAACGCCCGGCCATCTTTATCGAACTCGACAACACCAAAACGCTCCGGATCAGACACGTGATATCCAAATACCGTCGCCCCCTGAAGCTGTGAGCTGGCAGAGCGCAAATTATCCGAAAAGTGCTGACCGTAGAAAATGTTATCGCCAAGAATCAGGCAGCAGGGATCATTGCCGATAAACTCTTCGCCGATGATAAACGCCTGAGCCAGACCATCCGGGCTAGGCTGTTCAGCGTAGGTCAGCTTGATACCGTAAAGACTGCCATCACCCAGTAACTTGCGGAACAAGGGCAAGTCTTCCGGCGTTGAAATGATCAGGATTTCACGCATACCGGCTAGCATCAGCACCGACAGCGGATAAAAAATCATCGGCTTGTCGTAGATAGGCAGCATTTGCTTGGAAACGC
Source organism: Pseudomonas sp. CH61 (assembly GCF_059429415.1). NCBI lineage: Bacteria > Pseudomonadati > Pseudomonadota > Gammaproteobacteria > Pseudomonadales > Pseudomonadaceae > Pseudomonas > Pseudomonas sp. CH61. The sequence goes on from NZ_CM182098.1 coordinate 3,881,592, forward strand.
CAAGCGTTAACGGATGCAGGCGCGTACCCGACCCACCGGCAAGAATGATGCCTTTACGATTTGTCGTGTTCATTTATTCAGAACTTCCCTAAGCATTCGGGTTACACCACTTTGCCAATCCGGCAAGTGTAGAGAAAAATTGTCACGCAGTTTCTGGGTATTCAAGCGTGAATTCAGAGGCCTGCACGCAGGTGTCGGGTACGCGCTCGTATCGATCGGATCAATTGCGCGTACGGCGAGCGGTTCGCCATTGGCCTGAGCAAAGGCAATCACGTGACTTGCGTATCCGTGCCATGACACTTCGCCGCCAGCCGCCAAGTGATATAGCCCAAAAAGCTCTGGATGCTGCAGAGTCTGGCGAATAGCCAACGCTGTGACATCGGCAATCAAGTCCGCACCGGTAGGTGCTCCGACCTGGTCGGCGATCACCCTCAAAGTGTCGCGATCTTTTGCAAGGCGCAGCATGGTCTTGGCGAAGTTGTTGCCACGAGCGCCATAGACCCAGCTTGTGCGGAAAATCAGATGCTTGCAGCCCGATGCCGTAATGAACTGCTCACCGGCAAGTTTGGTTGCACCGTACTGATTGACCGGTGCCACGCTATCCGTTTCCTGCCAAGGTTCGGAGCCTTGGCCACTAAAAACGTAATCGGTAGAGTAGTGAACCAGCAAAGCACCGAGGGTCACTGCCTCTTCAGCCATGACACGACTTGCCTGAGCATTTACGCGCTCAGCCAATTCGACTTCGGACTCGGCCTTGTCGACGGCGGTGTACGCCGCCGCATTTACAATGACATCAGGCTTGATTCGCAGGATCGTCGAGCGAAGGCCATCGAGATCCGAAAGATCGCCACACAAACCATCGACCGAATGACGATCCAGCGCTATTAATTCACCAAGAGGAGCCAGAGAGCGCTGCAGCTCCCACCCAACCTGTCCTGCCTTACCCAACAGAAGGATTTTCATGCTTTACTCGAACGATCCGAGTAGTTCTGGTCAATCCACTGCTGATAGCTACCACTTTTCACATGCTCGACCCAGACAGTGTTACCCAAGTACCACTCGACTGTCTTGCGAATGCCGGTTTCAAACGTTTCTTCGGGCGCCCAACCTAACTCGCGCTGGATTTTGCTGGCATCAATAGCATATCGCTGGTCGTGTCCAGGACGATCCTGCACATAGGTGATCAGACTGGCATGCGGACGGTGCGCCGAGTCAGGACGCAGCTCATCAAGCAGCGCACAAAGGGTATGCACCACTTCAATATTTTGCTTTTCGTTATGACCACCAATGTTGTAGGTCTCGCCGATCACGCCTTCGGTAACGACTTTATACAACGCACGCGCATGATCCTCGACATACAGCCAGTCGCGAACCTGATCGCCTTTTCCATATACCGGCAGCGGCTTGCCTTCCAGCGCGTTGAGGATAATCAGCGGTATCAGCTTTTCAGGGAAGTGGTATGGGCCATAGTTGTTCGAGCAGTTTGTAACCAATGTCGGCAACCCATACGTACGGGCCCAAGCGCGAACCAAATGATCAGAACTGGCCTTGCTGGCGGAGTACGGCGAGCTTGGCTGATAAGGCGTGGTTTCAGTGAACAGATCTTCCGGACCCTCAAGGTCTCCGTAAACCTCGTCAGTCGAAATGTGGTGAAAGCGGAAGTTGTCTTTACGCGTACCATCCAGGGCAGCCCAATAGTGGCGTGCAGCCTCAAGCAAAGTGTAAGTGCCAATGATGTTGGTCTGGATGAACTCCGAAGGCCCGGAGATAGAACGGTCTACGTGGGATTCGGCAGCAAGGTGCATGATTGCGTCCGGCTGATGCTCGCGCAAAACACGATCCACCTGCTCACGGTCACAGATATCAACACGCTCGAACGAGTAACGGGAGTTCTGGCTTACCTGCGCCAAGGATTCCAGGTTACCGGCGTAAGTCAGCTTATCGACGTTAACGACAGAATCGGTGGTGTTTGAGACGATGTGACGGATGACTGCCGAGCCTATGAACCCGGCACCGCCGGTAACTAGAATTTTCACGCGAAACCATACCCTTGAGCTGCGGACGGCACCATCAACGAGCACCGTCTAATCCATGAATGCAGAAGCCATCAAATCCGAGGCCTCCGTCAGAGTCAGTCTGAATCGAACGTGCAATCAAGGCACTGTCGAACAAGGGCTGTATTTTACAGCTTAACGAACGTTTTACTAATGGATAAAGAAAAGCAAAGGGGCAAATTCGACGTATGCCCCGCACCTGTCGTTTTCAGACAAGACGTTTGCGCCCTGCTCTGGACGAGCGCCCCAGAAACCAGCCAACCATCGGCCCAATCAGCATACCGAAGAGCAATGCCAGAACCACAACAAGCGAAACCGGCAATTGCGGCCCGGACAAACCTAGAAACAATAACGATACCGGCTGCTGATTTTCGAGCACAAACGCGAGAATCACCAAAACCAATAAAAGAATAAAAACGCCAAGAAATATGCGCTTGAGGTTACGCATGAATAACACCTTGAGAGATCGTGACTATCAAACCCCCTCCTCCTCTTCCTCATTCACCCGATCACGCAGCTCTTTACCCGGCTTGAAATGCGGAACGAATTTACCGTCAAGGCTGACAGACTGGCCAGTCTTTGGATTGCGGCCAACACGAGGCGCGCGGTAATGCAGGGAGAAGCTGCCAAACCCACGGATCTCGATACGATCACCTGTGGCCAGGCACTGGGACATTTGTTCAAGCATGGTCTTGATGGCCAGCTCTACATCCTTGGATGAGAGCAGCCCTTGATGGGTGACAATTCGTTCGATCAACTCCGACTTCGTCATATTTTTCCCTTCTTTTTCAAGCAGCTAGATCAGCGCTTGAAAGGTTTTAGCACGCCCGGAAGATTTTGAACAGCCCAGGGATTGACATATCTTCCACCGCGTCGAAACGCCCGTTTTCAGGGCATCACAGCAACAAACAGGGCACGACATACTCAACGACATATCACCAGCATGGTACGTGTCACATAGCCCGCAGGGTTGAAGCCAAAAGGAAACTCATCTTCATCCTTGGCATCATCTGATCGCGTGATCACTTTGTACCCCGCGCCCTTGCACTCCTTTGCCGCGCGCTTCTGGCATTTCTCCCAGCCAGAGCCCAACCCGGAGCAATCGACCTCTATACCACTGACACCACGCACAGCATGGGTCTTGGCACTGGTCGTACAGCCAGCCAGAACCAGTACAGCCATGAGGACAATAAACTTGTTCATCCACTTCCTTATGCCAGGCAGCTGCCCGACGACTACACGCTTAAGACCAAGCTTAGTCGTGAATAGGCGATTGATCCGATTAAAGAAACAGACCGCCCGGAAGCAAGATTGGTTTCACCAGAATCCTCACACAAACCACGAAGCACTAAATCGCAGGCACAAAAAAGGGCGACCGAAGTCGCCCTTTTTCATGATCAAGCAGAACTTAGTTCTGTTTGGCCATTGCTTGACGCAGCAGTGCCGCCATAGTGGTGTCAGCTGCTTCGCCTTCCGGAGCTGCTTTCAGGCTCTGGATAGCTTCTTTCTCTTCAGCATCGTCTTTCGATTTGATCGACAGCTGGATTACGCGGCTCTTGCGATCAACGCTGATGATCTTGGCTTCTACTTCCTGGCCTTCTTTCAGAACGTTGCGCGCATCTTCAACGCGGTCACGGCTGATTTCGGAGGCTTTCAGAGTCGCTTCGATATCGTCGGCCAGAACGATGATGGCGCCTTTGGCGTCAACTTCTTTCACGGTGCCAGTAACGATTGCGCCTTTGTCGTTAACCGAGACGTACTCGGAGAACGGATCGCTTTCCAGTTGCTTGATACCCAGGGAGATACGCTCGCGCTCTGGGTCAACCGACAGGATAACGGTGTCCAGCTCGTCGCCCTTCTTGAAACGACGAACAGCTTCTTCGCCCACTTCGTTCCAGGAGATGTCGGACAGGTGAACCAGACCGTCGATGCCGCCGTCCAGACCAATGAAGATACCGAAATCGGTGATCGACTTGATGGTGCCGGAGATTTTATCGCCCTTGTTGAACTGACCAGAGAAATCTTCCCATGGGTTAGATTTGCACTGCTTGATGCCCAGGGAGATACGACGACGCTCTTCGTCGATGTCCAGAACCATAACTTCCACTTCGTCGCCGACTTGTACGACTTTCGAAGGGTGGATGTTCTTGTTGGTCCAGTCCATTTCCGAAACGTGCACCAGACCTTCAACGCCTTCTTCCAGCTCAGCGAAGCAGCCGTAGTCGGTCAGGTTGGTTACACGAGCGGTAACGCGAGTGCTTTCTGGGTAACGGGCTTTGATAGCAACCCATGGATCTTCGCCCAGTTGCTTCAGGCCCAGGGAAACACGGTTGCGTTCGCGATCGTATTTCAGAACCTTGACGTCGATTTCGTCACCAACGTTGACGATCTCGGAAGGATGCTTGATGCGCTTCCAGGCCATGTCGGTGATGTGCAGCAGGCCGTCCACGCCACCCAGATCGACGAATGCGCCGTAATCGGTGAGGTTTTTGACGATACCTTTGACTTGCTGGCCTTCCTGCAGGGATTCCAGCAGAGCTTCACGCTCGGCGGAGTTCTCGGCTTCCAGGACGCTGCGACGGGAAACGACAACGTTGTTGCGCTTCTGGTCCAGCTTGATGACCTTGAATTCCAGCTCTTTGCCTTCCAGGTGCGTGGTGTCGCGCACTGGACGGACGTCAACCAGGGAACCTGGCAGGAACGCACGGATGCCGTTAACGTCGACAGTGAAGCCGCCTTTAACCTTACCGTTGATAACGCCCTTGACCACTTCCTCAGCTGCGAATGCTGCTTCCAGAACGATCCAGCACTCAGCGCGCTTGGCTTTTTCACGGGACAGCTTGGTTTCACCGAAACCGTCTTCAACCGAGTCCAGAGCAACGTGAACTTCGTCACCGACATTGATAGTCAGATCGCCAGCGTCGTTGTAGAACTGCTCAAGCGGGATGAGTGCTTCAGACTTCAGGCCAGCGTGAACGGTTACCCAGCGAGCCTGGTAATCGATATCAACGATAACACCGGTGATGATGGAGCCTGCCTGAAGGTTCAGGGTTTTTAGGCTTTCTTCAAAGAGTTCCGCAAAGCTTTCGCTCATTTTAATTCCTGTAAATGAGGGCGAAGGATACGCCCATCTCCACACCCCAGACGGTGTGGGTTAGTTTCATATAGAAGAAGCGCCGCAGGACTATGACTGGTCCCCTGTGGCCTTCTTGGTCACCCGGCGATATCGCGAATGGCGATCTCGCTCATGATGCGTTCAAGCACCTGATCGATGGACAACTCCGTGGAATCCAGCTGTATGGCGTCAGCCGCCGGCTTAAGCGGGGCTACCGCTCGCTGGGTGTCACGCTCGTCGCGTGCACGGATCTCATCTAGCAGACTCGACAGACTAACACCCTCGACTTTGCCCTTCAACTGCAAATATCGACGGCGCGCCCTCTCCTCGGCACTGGCGGTCAGGAAAATCTTCAGCGGCGCATCCGGAAAAACCACCGTTCCCATGTCGCGACCATCGGCCACCAGGCCCGGCGCTTCCTGGAATGCGCGCTGGCGCTGCAGCAGCGCCTCGCGCACGGCCGGCAGTGCGGCCACTTGCGAAGCGCCGGAGCCGACGCTTTCGGTGCGAATGACATCGCTGACTTCGTCACCTTCCAGAATGATCCGTTGCAACTGACCATCGGTCGCCGCAATGAACTGAACATCCAGATGAGCGGCGAGTTTCTTCAGCAGCTCTTCATTGGTCAGGTCGACACCATGGTTGTGCGCAGCAAACGCCAGCAGGCGATAAAGCGCACCGGAGTCCAGCAGATTCCAGCCCAGACGCTTGGCCAGAATCCCGGCTACGGTGCCCTTGCCCGAGCCGCTTGGCCCATCAATGGTGATGACCGGTGCAATGTTCTTCACGACTGAGCCTCTTGTGCCACACGAATACCGACCTGCCCGCACAGCGCGAGGAAGTTCGGGAACGACGTCGCGACGTTGGCGCAATCATGGATGCGGATCGGTGCGGTGGCGCGCAGGGAGGCCACGCTGAATGCCATTGCAATACGGTGATCGCCATGACCATGCACTTCGCCGCCGCCGATCTGGCCGCCGTCGATGATGATGCCGTCCGGGGTTGGCTGGCATTTCACGCCCAGCGCCAACAGACCGTCCGCCATCACCTGGATACGATCCGATTCCTTGACCCGCAGCTCTTCAGCGCCAGTCAGCACGGTACGCCCTTCGGCACAGGCCGCAGCGACGAACAGCACCGGGAATTCGTCGATGGCCAGCGGAACCAGCTCTTCGGGAATCTCGATACCTTTGAGTTTAGCTGCCCGCACGCGCAGGTCAGCCACAGGCTCGCCGCCGACTTCACGCTGATTTTCCAGAGTGATGTCCGCACCCATCAGGCGCAGGATGTCGATCACGCCGGTACGAGTCGGGTTGATGCCGACGTGCTCGAGCACCAGCTCCGAACCTTCGGCGATCGAGGCCGCTACGAGGAAGAATGCCGAGGAGGAGATATCACCTGGCACTTCAATGTGGGTCGCGGTCAGCTTGCCGCCAGACTCAACCGAAGCCGTGGCGCCATCCACATTTACCGGGTAGCCGAAACCACGCAGCATGCGCTCGGTGTGGTCGCGAGTCGGAGCCGGCTCGGTCACAGTGGTCTTGCCTTCAGCGTACAGACCGGCGAGCAACAGGCAGGATTTCACCTGGGCACTGGCCATCGGCATGGTGTAGGTCAGGCCTTTGAGTTTGTGACCGCCACGAATGGTCATCGGTGGACGACCTTCAGCAGCAGTTTCAATCACCGCGCCCATTTCACGCAGTGGATTGGCTACGCGATTCATCGGGCGCTTCGAAAGCGACGCATCACCCGTCAAAACACTGTCGAAGTTCTGCGCGGCCAGCAAACCGGACAGCAGACGCATCGAGGTACCGGAATTGCCCAGATAGATCGGGCCCGGTGCCGGCTTCAGGCCATGCAGGCCGACACCGTGGATGGTCACGCGGCCGTGATGCGGGCCTTCGATGACCACGCCCATGTCGCGGAATGCCTGCAAGGTCGCCAGGGCGTCTTCGCCTTCAAGGAAGCCTTCGACTTCAGTGACGCCTTCGGCCAGCGAGCCGAGCATGATCGAGCGGTGGGAAATCGATTTGTCACCCGGTACGCGAATCCGACCGGACAGGCGGCCACCAGGTTGAGCCAGGAAGATCAGATCGTTGGAATTCATAGCGTCCACATAGGCCCTGCGGGCCAGGATTTTACTGAAATGCTCGCGGGCAACCCGGGCGCGAGTGAAAACGCCCAACAATTGGTGCCCATCCCCTGCATCGACCGCGTCGCGCAAGGCGTCGAGGTCGCTGCGAAATGTATCGAGAGTGCGCAGGACAGCCTCGCGGTTGGCGAGGAAGATGTCGTGCCACATCACCGGGTCGCTTCCGGCGATTCTTGTGAAATCGCGGAAACCGCCCGCAGCGTAACGGAAGATCTCAAGATTTTCATTGCGCTTGGCCAACGAGTCGACCAGACCAAAGGCCAGCAGGTGCGGCAAATGACTGGTCGCAGCCAGCACTTCATCGTGACGCTCGACCTGCATGTGCTCGACGTCGGCGCCCAATTCGCGCCACAGACGATCAACCACCGCCAACGCGGCCGGGTCGGTTTGCTCAAGCGGCGTGAGGATCACTTTGTGGCGACGGAACAGTTCGGCATTGGAGGCTTCCACCCCGCTCTGCTCGGAGCCGGCAATCGGATGGCCCGGCACGAAACGCGGCGGCATGGCGCCAAACGCTTCGGTGGCTGCGCGCACGACATTGCCTTTGGCGCTGCCGACATCAGTCAGAATCGCCTGCCCCAGATCCATGCCCGCCAGACGCGCGAGCACTTTTTCCATGGCCAGAATCGGCACCGCCAACTGAATTACGTCAGCGCCCTGACAGGCCACCACCAGATCATCTTCACAACGATCGACCACACCCAACTCGACCGCCAGCTTGCGCGATTGCGGATCGAGATCGACCCCGACCACTTCGCGGCAGATGCCACTTTCACGCAAGCCTTTGGCAAACGAACCACCGATCAACCCCAGACCGACCACCACAAGGCGACCGATCATAGGTGCAGCAGATTGCAGTGCAGTGACATCACCCACGAGCCAGAACCTTGCGCAGCGCTTCGAGGAAGCGGCTGTTTTCCGCCGGCAGACCGATGGTCACCCGCAGGTGGTTCGGCATGCCGTAGTTGGCCACCGGACGCACGATCACGCCTTCGCGCAGCAAGCCCTGAAACACCGGGGCCGCGACTTGAGCAAGATCGACGCAGATGAAGTTGCCTTTGGATTCGATCCAGCTCAAGCCCAACTCACGGAAACCGGCCTGCAACTGCTGCATGCCCGCCTCGTTGAGTTGACGGCTTTGCGCCAGATATTCCTCATCCTTCAGCGCCGCACAGGCTGCCGCGAGGGCGAGGCTGTTGACGTTGAATGGCTGGCGAACACGGTTCAGCACATCAGCCACAACCGGGGTCGACAGGCCGTAGCCAACGCGCAATGCCGCCAGACCATAGGCCTTGGAGAAGGTGCGCGAGACCAGCAGATTCGGGTAAGCGGCGAGGAAATCCAGTCCGTCCGGCAGATCGCTGCCTTCGGCGTATTCGATGTACGCCTCGTCGAGCACCACCAACACGTGCTCCGGAACATCCCGCAGGAACTCGTCCAGCGCTTCCGCGCCGAACCAGGTGCCGGTCGGGTTGTTCGGATTGGCGATGAACACCACGCGGGTATTGGCATCGATGGCCGCGAGCATCGCCGGCAGGTCGTGCCCCCAATCCTTGGCCGGCACTACTTTGGCTTGCGCGCCAACTGCCTGAGTGGCGATCGGGTACACAGCGAACGCGTGCTCACTGAACACCGCATTCAGGCCCGGCGCCAGATAGGCGCGCGCAACCAGTTCAAGAATGTCGTTGGAGCCGTTGCCCAGCGTGACCTGGTTCAGGTCGACACGGCATTGCTCGGCCAGCAGCGATTTCAGCGCGAAACCGTTGCCGTCCGGATAACGAGTCAGCTCGGCCAGCTCTTCGCGGATTGCCGCCAAGGCTTTCGGGCTGGCACCCAACGGGTTTTCGTTGCTCGCCAGTTTGACGATTTTTGCCGGATCCAGATCCAGCTCGCGCGCCAGTTCGTCTACAGGCTTGCCCGGAACGTACGGCGAAAGTTGTTGCACGCCCGGCTGTGCCAGAGCGAGGAAGTTGCCACTCATTTGCTACCGCCCCTTAGAGAACTGCTTTCGGGTAGGAACCCAGCACTTTGAGTGCTACTGCTTCCTGACTGATCTTTTCCAGCACACCCTTGATCAACGGATCACGGTGGTGGCCGACAAAGTCGATGAAGAACACGTAGGTCCATTTGCCGCTGCGCGACGGACGCGTTTCGATACGGGTCAGGTCGATCCCGTTGTCGTGGAACGGCACCAGCAGCTCGTGGAGCGCGCCAGGCTTGTTGCTCATCGACACGATGATCGAAGTCTTGTCGTCGCCGGTTGGCGGCACTTCCTGATTACCGATCATCAGGAAGCGCGTCGAGTTGTCCGGACGGTCTTCGATCTTCTCGGCCAGACGGGTCAGGCCGTACAGCCCTGCCGCCATGTCACCGGCGATCGCCGCCGAGTTCCACTCGCCTTTAACCCGCTTGGCCGCTTCGGCATTGCTGGAAACCGCCACGCGCTCGACATTCGGGTAATGCGCGTCCAGCCACTTGCGGCACTGAGCCAGCGACTGCGCGTGGGAGTAGATGCGACTGATGCTGTCGGTCTTGGTGTTTTCACCGACCAACAGGTGATGGTGAATACGCAGCTCGACTTCGCCACAGATCACCATGTCGTGTTCGAGGAAGCTGTCCAGCGTGTGGTTGACCGCGCCTTCGGTGGAGTTTTCCACCGGCACCACACCAAAATTCACCGCACCAGCCGCCACTTCACGGAACACTTCGTCGATCGCCGCCATTGGCTTGCTGATCACCGCATGACCGAAGTGCTTCATGGCCGCCGCTTGAGTGAAGGTGCCTTCAGGGCCGAGGTAAGCCACTTTCAGCGGCTGCTCCAGTGCCAGGCACGACGACATGATTTCGCGGAACAACCGCGCCATCTCTTCGTTGCCCAGCGGCCCCTGATTGCGCTCCATCACGCGTTTGAGCACCTGAGCTTCGCGCTCAGGACGATAGAACACCGGCACTTCGCCTTCGGCCAGCGAGGCCATCTTTACTCGCGCGACTTCCTGGGCGCAACGCGCACGCTCACTGATCAGCTCCATGACTTTGGTGTCCAGAGCGTCAATGCGAACGCGCAGTGCCTTGAGTTCTTGCTCGGACATCAGCCGTGTTCCTTCTCGAATTCAGCCATGTACGCCACCAGCGCATTAACCGCGGTGATGTCGACGGCGTTGTAGATGGAGGCGCGCATGCCGCCCACGGAGCGGTGGCCCTTCAGATTGAGCAGGCCGCGCTCTTCGGCGCCAACGAGGAACGGCTTGTCCAGACGATCGTCAGCCAGACGGAACGGCACGTTCATCCACGAGCGATCCGACTTGTTGATCGGGTTGCTGTAGAGGCCGCTGGCGTCGATGAAGTCGTACAGTGTGCGCTGCTTGACGTCATTCAGTTTGGCGATGGCTTCAACGCCGCCCTGCTCTTTCAGCCACTGGAACACCAGGCCGGACAGATACCAGGCCAGGGTCGGCGGGGTGTTGTACATCGAGCCGTTATCCGCCGCGACTTTATAGTCGAGCATGGTCGGGCACAGCGCGCGCGCCTTGCCCAGCAAGTCTTCGCGGATGATGTTGACGACGATGCCGCTCGGGCCGATGTTTTTCTGCGCGCCGGCGTAGATCATGCCGAAACGCGAGATGTCGACTGGACGCGACAGAATATCCGAAGACATGTCAGCTACCAGCGGCACGTCGCCGGTTTCCGGGATCCACTGGAATTCCAGACCGCCGATGGTTTCGTTCGGCGCGTAGTGAACGTAAGCAGCGTCTTTCGACAGCTTCCACTCGTTCTGGCCCGGGATGGCGAAATAGTCGTAAGGCTTGGCGGTAGCGGCAACGTTGACGTGACCGTAGCGCGAAGCTTCTTCGATGGCCTTCTGCGACCAGATACCGGTATCGATGTAGTCGGCAGAACCGCCTTCAGGCAGCAGGTTCAGTGGGATCTGCGCGAATTGCTGGCTGGCGCCGCCTTGCAGAAACAGCACTTTGTAGTTCGACGGGATATTCAGCAGGTCACGCAGATCCTGCTCGGCCTGAGTGGCAATGGACACGAACTCATCACTGCGATGGCTCATTTCCATGACCGACAGACCCTTGCCGTGCCAATCAAGGAGTTCACCCTGGGCACGTTGCAGGACAGCTTCAGGAAGCGCCGCAGGACCGGCGCAGAAGTTAAAGGCTCGCTTGCTCACATCCAATCTCGCTCTGATTTGATATCACGCATTAAATCGTATCGACCGTCGACACAGGAACAGCGATGAAGCGCTTTCCAGTGTAGGAGTGAACCTGCTCGCGATAGCGGTGTATCAGATAAACATTCGCTGACTGACACACCGCTATCGCGAGCAGGCTCACTCCTACAGGGGAATCTCCTTGCCTGACGAAATTTCACACCGGACAAATAACAAGGGGGCGAATTTTCATCCGCCCCCTCGTTTGTCCGCTTATTCTTGCGGTTCTTCGTCTGCTGCGGCGTCGAGTTGCTGGTCTTCACCGGCATCGTCGTTTACGACAGTGCCTTCGAATTCCTCGCCCTCTTCACCTTCAAGCTCTTCACCTTCGATTTCCGAAGGCTCCTGAACCCGCTCCAGCCCGACCAGGGTTTCATCTTTGGCCAGCTTGATCAGCGTGACACCTTGAGTGTTACGACCCAGGCTCGACACTTCGTCGACACGGGTACGCACCAGAGTGCCCTGATCGGAGATCAGCATGATTTCTTCACCGTCCTGCACCTGAACCGCGCCGACCAGACGACCGTTACGCTCGTTGCTGACCATGGCGATCACGCCCTGACCGCCACGCTTGTATTCAGGGAACTCGGTGATCGCCGTGCGCTTGCCGTAGCCGCGCTCGGAAGCGGTGAGGATTTCGCTGCCTTCTTCCGGAATCAGCATGGAGATCAGCTTCTGCCCTTCCGGCAGACGCATACCACGCACACCGCGGGCGGTACGGCCCATGGCGCGAACTTCGGATTCCTTGAAGCGCGTCACTTTGCCGCCGTCGGAGAACAGCATGATTTCCTGCTCGCCATCGGTGATGGCGGCGGAGATCAGGATGTCGCCTTCGTCCAGTTCCAGCGCGATCAGGCCGACGCTGCGCTGACGGCTGAAGGCCACCAGCGGAGTCTTCTTCACGGTACCGTTGGCGGTCGACATGAAGATGAACGGGGCCTTCTTGCGGTCGGCAGCCTTGATGCGAGCGCGACGCTCTTCATCAGTCTCGTTGCTGTTTTCGATCTCTTCTACATCAGCCTCGGCGCCTTCGGCTTCTTCTTCATCAGCCTGACGCTTCATGGCTTCGAGATCGACCGGCAGCATGGTGGTGATGTATTCGCCTTCGCTCAATGGCAGAAGGTTGACCAGCGGACGACCACGGGCAGCGCGGGACGCTTCCGGGATCTCGTAGGTCTTGAGCCAGTACACCTTGCCCTTGCTGGAGAACAGCAGCAGCGTGGTGTGACTGTTGGCGACCAGCAGGTGAGCGATGTAGTCCTCATCCTTGACGCCGGTGGCCGACTTGCCTTTACCGCCACGACGCTGAGCCTGGTACGCAGCCAATGGCTGAGTCTTGGCATAGCCACCGTGGGAAATGGTCACGACGCGCTCTTCTTCCGGGATCATGTCACCCAGGGTCAGGTCGAGACGGGCATCAAGAATCTCGGTGCGACGCACGTCGCCGTATTCGGCGCGGATCACTTCCAGCTCTTCGCGGATCACTTCCATCAGGCGCACAGCGCTGTTGAGAATGCGGATCAGCTCACCGATCTGGTTGAGGATCTCTTGATACTCGGCCAGCAGTTTTTCGTGTTCCAGGCCGGTCAGACGGTGCAGACGCAGTTCCAGAATGGCTTGTGCCTGTTCTGGCGACAAAAAGTACTTGCCTTCGCGCAGACCGTATTGCGGATCGAGGTTTTCCGGACGGCACGAATCGGCACCGGCACGCTCAACCATCGCCACCACCGCCGAGGATTCCCACGGCGTGCTGATCAGCGCTTCTTTCGCTTCCGACGGGGTCGGCGAGGCTTTGATCAGGGCGATGACCGGGTCGATGTTCGACAGGGCAACGGCCTGGCCTTCGAGAATGTGGCCACGCTCACGCGCCTTGCGCAGTTCGAACACGGTACGGCGGGTGACGACTTCGCGACGGTGACGGACGAAGGCTTCCAGCAGATCCTTGAGGTTCAGGATGCGTGGACGGCCGTCGATCAGCGCAACGATGTTGATGCCGAAAACCGATTGCAGCTGGGTCTGGGCGTAGAGATTGTTGAGGATGACCTCAGGCACTTCGCCGCGACGCAGTTCGATCACGACGCGCATACCGTCCTTGTCGGACTCGTCGCGCAGTTCGGTGATGCCTTCGAGCTTCTTCTCTTTGACCAGCTCGGCGATCTTCTCGATCAGACGCGCCTTGTTCAGCTGGTAAGGGAGTTCGGTGATAACGATCTGCTGACGACCACCGACCTTGTCGATGTCTTCAATGATCGAACGAGCGCGCATGTAAATACGCCCGCGACCGGTGCGGTAGGCTTCGATGATGCCGGCGCGACCATTGATGATCGCGGCGGTCGGGAAGTCCGGACCGGGGATGTACTGCATCAGTTCATCGACGGTCAGCTCAGGGTTGTCGATGAGTGCCAGGCAACCGTCGATGACTTCACCGAGGTTGTGCGGCGGAATGTTGGTCGCCATGCCCACGGCGATACCGCTGGAACCGTTGACCAGCAGGTTGGGAATACGGGTCGGCATGACCGCCGGGATCATTTCGGTGCCGTCGTAGTTCGGCACCCAGTCCACGGTTTCTTTGTGCAGGTCAGCCAACAGTTCGTGCGCCAGCTTGGTCATGCGCACTTCGGTGTATCGCATGGCCGCAGCGTTGTCGCCGTCGACCGAACCGAAGTTGCCCTGACCGTCTACCAGCAGGTAGCGCAGGGAGAAAGGCTGAGCCATACGAACGATGGTGTCGTACACCGCGGTATCACCGTGCGGGTGATACTTACCGATCACGTCGCCGACAACACGGGCAGATTTCTTGTACGGCTTGTTGAAGTCGTTGCCCAGCTCGCTCATCGCGAACAGTACGCGACGGTGCACGGGCTTGAGGCCATCGCGCGCATCCGGCAGTGCACGGCCGACGATCACGCTCATCGCGTAGTCGAGGTAGGACTGTTTCAGCTCGTCTTCGATATTGACCGGGAGGATTTCTTTGGCCAGTTCGCCCATGAGAAGCCTGATTCCTTTTTCTGGTGAAACTTCGTCATATCCATGTGGGAGCAACGAAGCTCGTCGGGGCAGGCCGAGTGCCATGCGCCGACTTACGACAAATCAACATTGGATCGCGGATTTGCGCAGTAAAGACAGCTCCGTGGAGCTGCCTCGGAAAACGCCGGATGTTATCACAAAGGCCGCCACGCACCTATCCCCCTGATGCGCATGGAGCATAGTTAGTTGACCGGTGACAGGCTTAACGGGGACGAGAGAGGCTCAGAGCTTCTTTGAATGCAGAAATGGGGTTCGGTTTAGCGATGTTTATTGACGTTTAGGGCCCTTTCGCGAGCAGGCTCGCTCCCACATTGCTTCGTGGTGATCACAAAACCTGTGGGAGCGAGCCTGCTCGCGAAGAAGACAACGCAGACATCAAGCCAATCAGTGCAGGCGTTTGCGGCACATCAACTGGGCCATTTTCGCGGTATCCGGACGCTCGACGATGCCCTTCTCGGTAACGATCGCGTCGATCAGGTCCGCCGGGGTCACGTCAAACACCGGGTTGAACGCCTCAACGTCCGCGCCGACACGCTTGCCGCCAACTTCCAGCAACTCGGCGCCGTCACGTTCCTCGATCGGGATATCGTCACCGCTGGCCAGATTCATGTCGATGGTCGAACTCGGCGCCACCACCATAAAGCGCACACCGTGGTGCATGGCGTTGACCGCCAGTTGATAGGTGCCGATCTTGTTCGCCACGTCACCGTTGGCGGTGATGCGGTCAGCGCCGACGATCACCCAGGTCACGCCTTTGGTTTTCATGATGTGTGCAGCGGCGGAATCGGCATTCAGCGTCACCGGGATGCCCTCATTGGCCAGCTCCCACGCAGTCAGGCGTGAACCCTGCAACCATGGGCGGGTTTCGTCGGCGTAAACGCGCTCGACCATGCCTTCCAGATAAGCCGCACGAATCACCCCCAGCGCCGTGCCGAAACCGCCAGTGGCCAGCGCGCCAGTATTGCAGTGGGTCAGAATCGCCTGGGCATTGCCCTGATGCTTGCGGATCAGATCAACGCCGAGCTGGGCCATGGTCAGGTTGGCTTCGCGGTCGCTTTCATGAATGGCAATGGCTTCAGCTTCCAGCGCCGCCAGCGGATCGGCGTTTTCCTTCAGGCGGTCGAGGCGATCGTGCATGCGCCCCAGGGCCCAGAACAGATTGACCGCCGTCGGACGAGAATCCGCCAGCAAGGCGAAATCCTCTTCCAGCGCCGCATACCAGTCGCCACCTTCAGCGATTCGCGCACGCGCCGCGAGGACGATGCCATAAGCGGCACTGATGCCGATGGCCGGTGCGCCACGCACCACCATCGAGCGAATCGCTTCAGCCACGCCAGCGGCGCTGGTGTAGGCGATCCAGGTTTCCTCGAACGGCAAAATACGCTGATCCAGCAGGTGCAGCGCGCCGTCTCGCCAATCGATGGCCTTCACTTTCTCCGCAGCCAACAGTCGATCGCGCATCCCACACCCCGCACTCATGAACAAAAGCCGCCGATTATAGCGATCCCCCCGCGAAGACGCTCGGGTATACTTCGCCATCCTTTACAAAAGCACTGGAACCGACCCTCGATGCCGAAACCTGCCATTGCGCTCGACTTATTATTGCTGCCGACCTGGCTGGTACCCGTCGAACCTGCAGGCGTTGTGCTCAAGGAGCACGGCCTGGGCATCCGCGACGGTCGCATCGTGTTTATCGGCCCGCGCGCCGAAGCATTGAAGTGTAACGCCACGGAAATCCGCGAACTGCCGGACGTACTGCTCGCCCCCGGCCTGATCAATGCCCACGGCCACGCGGCGATGACGCTGTTCCGCGGTCTGGCCGATGATCTGCCGCTGATGACCTGGCTGGAAAACCACATCTGGCCGGCCGAAGCGAAATGGGTCGATGAAGAATTCGTCCGCGACGGCACCGATCTAGCCATCGCCGAGCAGATCAAGGGCGGCATCACTTGTTTCTCGGACATGTATTTCTTCCCGAAAGTCGCCAGCGAACGCGTACACAACAGCGGCATTCGCGCGCAAATCGCGATTCCGATCCTTGATTTCCCGATTCCGGGCGCCAGCAACGCCGATGAAGCCATTCGTCAGGGCGTCGAACTGTTCGGCGATCTGAAGCACCACGAACGCATCAAGATCACTTTCGGCCCCCATGCACCGTACACCGTCGGCGACGAAAACCTCGAGAAAATCCGCGTGATTGCCGAGGAACTGGACGCCTCGATCCATATGCACGTGCACGAAACCGCTTTCGAAGTTCAGCAGTCACTGGAGCAGCGCGGCGAACGTCCGCTCGCTCGCCTCGGCCGTCTCGGCCTGCTCGGCCCGCGCTTCCAGGCCGTGCACATGACCCAGATCAGCGAGGATGACCTGGCGTTGCTGGTAGAAAGCAACACCAGCGTGATCCATTGCCCGGAATCCAACCTGAAACTCGCCAGCGGCTTCTGCCCGGTCGAGCGTTTGTGGCAGGCTGGGGTAAATGTCGCGGTCGGCACCGATGGCGCCGCCAGCAATAACGATCTCGATCTGCTCGGCGAAACCCGCACCGCCGCGCTGCTGGCCAAAGCCGTCGCCGGCTCCGCCACCGCGCTGGACGCCCATCGGGCGCTGCGCATGGCCACCCTGAATGGCGCGCGCGCACTGGGCATAGAAGCGCAAGTCGGCTCGCTGGAAATCGGCAAAGCTGCCGACATCGTCGCTTTCGACCTGTCCGGCCTGGCGCAGCAACCGGTGTACGACCCGGTTTCGCAACTTATATATGCCACCGGTCGCGATTGCGTGAAACACCTGTGGGTCGCCGGCAAACAACTGCTCGACGACCGGCGCCTGACCCGACTCGACGAAGAACAGCTAGGCGTCACCGCCCGGGCCTGGGGCCAGCGCATCAGCGGCCACACCGAATCGTAAACACCCCGGCGCGAACGCTAGGGCTACAGCCTTTTTCAAGTTTCAGAGGATTTAACATGAGTAACGTCGACCACGCCGAAATCGCCAAATTCGAAGCCCTGGCCCATCGCTGGTGGGACCGCGAAAGCGAATTCAAACCGCTGCACGACATCAACCCGCTGCGGGTCAACTGGATTGACGAGCGGGTTAATCTGGCCGGCAAGAAAGTCCTCGACGTCGGCTGCGGCGGCGGCATCCTCAGCGAAGCCATGGCCCAGCGTGGCGCCACCGTGATGGGCATCGACATGGGCGAAGCGCCACTGGCGGTCGCGCAATTGCATCAGCTGGAATCCGGCGTCAGCGTCGAATACCGCCAGATCACCGCCGAAGCCCTGGCCGAAGAAATGCCTGAGCAGTTCGACGTGGTCACTTGCCTGGAAATGCTCGAGCACGTGCCTGATCCGTCGTCGGTGATTCGCGCCTGCTTCCGCATGGTCAAGCCCGGTGGCCAGGTGTTCTTCTCGACCATCAACCGCAACCCGAAGGCGTACCTGTTCGCCATCATCGGCGCTGAATACATCATGAAGCTGCTGCCGCGCGGCACCCATGACTTCAAGAAATTCATCCGCCCGTCCGAGCTCGGTGCCTGGAGCCGCATGGCCGGCCTGACCGTCAAGGACATCATCGGCCTGACGTACAACCCGCTGACCAAGCACTACAAGCTGGCCAACGACGTTGACGTCAACTACATGATCCAGACCCTGCGCGAGGAGTAAGCCGATGGCCATCAGAGCAGTTCTCTTCGACATGGACGGCACCCTGCTCGACACGGCGCCGGACTTCATCGCCATCTGCCAGGCGATGCGCGCGGATCGTGGCTTGCCGCCGATCAACGACAAGCACATCCGCGACGAAATCTCCGGCGGCGCCAAGGCCATGGTTGCGGTGACGTTCTCGATGGACCCCGAGTCGCCGGGCTTCGAAGAACTGCGTCTGGAGTTCCTCGAGCGCTATCTGGTCGGTTGCGCCGTACACAGCAAGCTGTTCGACGGCATGGGTGAACTGCTCGCCGATATCGAAAAGGCCAATTTGATCTGGGGCGTGGTCACCAACAAGCCGCTGCGCTTTGCCGAGCCGATCATGCAACAACTGGGGCTGGCCGAGCGTTCGGCACTGCTGATCTGCCCGGATCACGTGAAAAACAGCAAGCCGGATCCGGAGCCGTTGATCCTTGCATGCAAAATGCTTGATCTGGATCCGGCGACGGTTCTGTTTGTCGGCGATGATCTGCGCGATATCGAATCGGGCCGCGACGCCGGTACGAAAACCGCTGCGGTGACGTTTGGCTACATTCACCCGGACGACAACCCACGTCACTGGGGTGCGGACGTGGTGGTGGATCATCCGTCGGAGTTGCGCAAGGTGCTCGATAGCGCGCTTTGCAGCTGCTGAGACCTGACGCAGAGCGTCATTGGTTGCATTCCCACGCAGAGCTTGGGAACGATCTGACTTGATGAGGTTTTTATGTTTGATTACTCCGCTCGTCCCGAATTGCTCAAGGATCGGGTCATTCTGGTCACCGGTGCCGGTCGTGGCATTGGCGCGGCTGCGGCGAAAACCTACGCCGCTCATGGCGCTACGGTATTGCTGCTGGGCAAGACCGAAGCCAATCTGACCCAGGTCTACGACGAAATCGAAGCGGCAGGCCATCCGCAACCGGCGGTGATTCCGTTCAACCTCGAAACCGCCCTGCCTCATCAGTACGATGAACTGGCAGCGATGATCGAAGCCGAATTCGGCCACCTCGACGGTTTGCTGCACAACGCTTCGATCATCGGCCCACGCACGCCGATCGAGCAGTTGTCCGGCGAAAACTTCATGCGCGTCATGCAGGTCAACGTCAACGCCATGTTCATGCTGACCAGCACCCTGCTGCCACTGCTCAAGCTGTCGCAAGATGCCTCGGTGGTGTTCACCTCCAGCAGCGTCGGCCGCAAGGGTCGGGCGTACTGGGGCGCCTATGGCGTGTCGAAGTTCGCCACCGAAGGTCTGATGCAAACCCTGGCCGATGAAGTCGACGGTGTGGCGCCAGTACGCTCGAACAGCATCAACCCGGGCGGCACCCGCACAAGCATGCGTGCGCAAGCCTATCCGGGCGAAAACCCACTGAACAATCCGACACCGGAAGAAATCATGCCGGTCTACCTGTACCTGATGGGCCCGGACAGCACCGGCATCAACGGTCAGGCGTTCAACGCGCAATAACTGCCATACGTCGCATTTGTTGCCGCGGCAGATTCCTGTCGCGGCATGCATTTGCCGCCCGAGAGCGTCACAATCCAGTCAATTTTCCAGCACCAGTCTCTTACCTTTAAAGCCAAGCCATTGATTACAAACGGGTTAAATAAAACCGAACTGAATGGCACGACTTTCGCTCTAATTTCCCTCAAAGCAAGCCGCGTGAAGGCAATGGGGCGAAGCCGATTTCGATAGCTGACTAATCGTTATCCGGCAGACTAGACTTACGCCAAACGTCCTACGGGACTGATGGATCAGTATGACGCGCAGCCCATAGCCGCTCTCACCCAGCCTGTAAGACGGACTTACCGCTAAGGGTTCACGCCATATGAAATCACCCTCCCAGACCAATGCAATTGACTTTGACAGTGCCAAATTGCAACGCCTGGGCTTTGGTCAACTGCCTCCCCTTCTGGAGCGACCGGCCAGCCTGGCGCAACTGCGCCAGCAAATGAGCCTGCAACTGCAGACCAGCCTTGAGCCGCAACGCATCCTCGGTCTGTTCTTCCGCGAAGTTCAGCGCCTCGTGCCGCTGGACGCGCTCAGCTATGTGCACCAAGGCAGCGATTTGCGCCTGGAGTTCGGTACTCGCGGCCACCACTCGATCAGCTATAGCCTCAGCCACGAAGGCGAGCACATGGGTGAACTGATATTCCGCCGCAATCAGCGCTTCAACGAACAGGATCAGGGCAACCTTGAATCGCTGTTGTCGTCGCTGCTGTACCCGATGCGCAATGCCCTGCTCTACCGCGCCGCCACGCAGAGCGCCCTGCGTGACCCGTTGACCGGCGCCGGTAACCGCATCGCCATGGAGCAGACCTTGCAGCGCGAGATCGACATGTCGCGTCGGCATGTGCAGCCGCTCTCGGTGTTGATGCTCGACATCGATCACTTCAAACGGGTCAACGACAGCCATGGCCACAGCGCCGGCGATGACGTACTTAAAGCCATCGCCGCGACCATCAAGGCGCAACTGCGCAACGTCGACATGGTGTTTCGTTACGGTGGCGAAGAGTTTCTGGTGCTGCTGTCCAATACCAGCCGGGATGCGGCCGCAATGGTCGGCGAACGGTTGCGTTATGCGACGCAGGCAGCTGAATACTATGCGGACGGGCAGTTGATCGAATTGACTGTGAGCCTGGGATGTTCGACGTTGTTGCCGGGCGAATCGGCCGACAGCTTGCTGCGCCGTGCCGACAGTGCGCTGTATGTGGCCAAGCGTGAAGGCCGGAATCGGCTGGCCATGGCCGGCTAAGGCTTTCCAACCAACACAAAACAGTGTGGGAGCGAGCCTGCTCGCGAATGCAATCTGACATTCAACCATGAGTTGACTGACGGACCGCTTTCGCGAGCAGGCTCGCTCCCACATTGGTTTTGCGTTAAGCCGAAATCAGCTCTCGACTACCGCCCTGCGCTCTCGGTTGACCAACAAGCGCTCCGACGTTTCCAGTTGCATGCAACGCTCCAGAAACAGATACATGTAGTCGTAGCTCTTGCACACCGCCTGACGCAACTCGGTCTGCAAGGCCTTGCTCGGGTTCATCCCGGCCAGGGTACAGATGATTTCCAGCGCTTCCCAGGGATGGGCATCGTCATACTGGGCATGCATCTTCAGCCACTTCATCGCGCGCTTGCGATCCTCTTCGGGAAACGCTGCGGCGTACACGCCGGTGGAGCAGACCAGCGCCGACCACTCCCCGGTCGCGCCTTCGATGGCATAGTTGGTCGCGGCGATGGCCACAATCAGCGAATCAGCCGAACTGGTGTGCCAGCACCAGTGACTCAGCGCATGCAGTTCCGGCGGCACATGCTGGGCCTGAAGGTCTTCCAGGCTGACGCCATGGGCACGACTCCAATGCACCCAGTAATCGGCGTGATTGAGTTCAACGCGGATATTGCGCATCAGCCAGCGCCGCGCCATGTCTTCGCCCGGGTGACGGGCAAACCTGGTTTTGGTGAGATTCTGCGCCATGTACAACGCAAACTGCTCAACCACCGGCCAGCCCCCGATCAGGTACTGACGCATGGTTCTGGCGCTGAGCTTGTTATCACGCATGCGCAGGTAAAGTTCATGTTCGACAACCCGGCGCTTGCTCTCGCTGCAATCCTGTATGAGCTGTTGCGCCCAGGCTGGATAACTTGCAGCTTCCATGAGTGGTCCGGTTCGGTTGAATGTGTCGATCACTGTTCGGCTCCTTTTGATTTGTGATTGTAAGGATCGGCGAGAGACTTCAACGGAACGTGCCAGGCGCTTTGAATAACAGCGGTTGCGGTCTGGCGGGCCGACTTTGCAAACTGTCACAGGTAAACAACTGTGGGCGTTCTATAACATAACCCTGAGCGTAATCCACACCAATTTCAAGCAATGCCTGCTCGATCTGGGTTGTTTCAACAAACTCGGCAATTGTCTGCTTACCCATGACATGCCCGATGTGATTGATCACTTCGACCATTGCGCGGTTAATCGGGTCGTCCAGCATATCCTTTACGAAACTCCCGTCGATCTTCAGGAAGTCTACAGGCAAATGTTTCAGATAAGCGAATGAAGACATTCCGGCGCAAAAGTCATCTAACGAAAAGTAGCAACCTAAGCCTTTGAGTTCATTAATAAATCTTATTGCACTGCCGAGATTTGCAATTGCACTGGTTTCTGTAATTTCAAAACAAATCATTTCAGGCGGTATTGCGTAGTTAACAAACTGCTCGCGCAGAAAGTGCAAAAACGCGTCATCTCCTATAGTAATGCCTGACAGATTAATCGCACACATTGCTAAAGGCTCTTGATGTTCTTGCGCAATACATTGAGCAATAACCTTGAATACGTTCTGAACTACCCAACGATCCAGTTGACTCATCAAACCATAACGCTCGGCAGCAGGAATGAAACTGTCCGGCAGAATCATCCGCCCGGCTTCATCATGCAGTCGCAGCAGAATCTCGATGTGCCCACCCTTGTTGTCGCCCGGCTTGAGCGGGGCGATTTCCTGGGCGTAGAGACAAAAGCGGTCTTCTTCCAGCGCCATGTGCAGACGTTGCACCCAAGCCATTTCACCAAAGCGCAGCGACAGCTCGGAATCGTCGGCGTGGTAGACCTGCACCCGGTTGCGGCCCTTCTCCTTGGCCATGTAACAGGCCATATCGGCGGCGCGTAATGAGGATTCAAGGGTGGTCGGGGTCTGCGTGATATGCACCAGACCAATGCTCACCGTGGTCAGGAACGGCCGCCCCTTCCAGACAAAATGCAGATTCTGCACAGTCTGGCGCAGCGCCTCGGCAATCTTCTCCGCCGCGTCCGGTGCGCAGTTCTCCAGCAGAATGCCGAACTCATCGCCGCCAAGTCGTGCCAGCGTATCGCCCTCGCGCAGCCCCGATTGCAGCAGCGTACAAATGTGCCGCAACAACTCATCACCGGCGGCGTGACCACAGGTGTCGTTGACCAGTTTGAATTGATCGAGGTCGAGGAACATCAGCGCATGCCGACCGGAATGGCGCGTGAGGTTGTGCAGTGCCTGCTCCAGCCGGTATTCGAACTCGCGACGATTGGCCAGCCCGGTCAGCGCATCATGGGTGGCCTGCCACGACAGATTGGCGATGTATTGCCGCTCCTGAGTCATGTCGTGCAACACCAGCACCGTGCCGCTGACCTTGCCGGCATTGCGGATCGGCGCGCCGACCAGCGTCACCGACAATGTCGTGCCATCCAGGCGCTGGATCAGTTTCGAATGCTCGCTGCCGCCACTGAGCTGGCCGCTGAGAATGTGCTCGATCAGCGTCAGGCCTTCAGCCTGAGCGTTGTCGTCGAGCAAATTGAACAGCGCGGCCAGCGGCAGGCCGGCCGCCTGCTCAGCCTTCCAGTGGGTCATGGCTTCGGCGGCCGGGTTCATGTAATCAATGGCGCCGCTGACATCGGTGGTGATGACGCCATCACCGATCGAATGCAGCGTGACGTGCGCCCGATCCTTCTCCAGTTGCAGCGCCTCGGCAAAAGCGTGGCGCTGCTTGAGCAATTTGTGCGTGCGCCACAAGGCCAGCACGATCAGCCCAAGTGCCGTGGCCAGGTTGGTGAACAGCAGCAGACGCATGATCATCCGCGAACCTTCGCCCAAGGCATCGCTGAAGGCTTTCGCGGCCGGCGTCACACCATCGTTGATAGCGAAAATCCGCGCCTTCCAGCGCTGGACATCGGCACTGTTGGCGGTGTTCTGCGAGATGCTGCGGTGCATCTCCTGCGCCACGTCATCCAGTTCGACCAGATAGGCGTCACCGACCGTCCAACGATCAATGGCAGTTTCCAGATAACTGAAATGGCGGAAGTTGAGGTACAGCCAGATCAGGCTGGAGACGTCATCCGGGTGGTTGCCGCCCTTGAGAATACCTTCACGCGCTGCGGCCAGATCCGGCGGCTGATGATCCAGCGCCAGACGCAACTGATGCCCGCCCTGTGGCACGGCAATCGCGTTGCGGTATTTGAGGAGAATTGCCTCGTCGCGACTGTCGGCGTACAGATTGAGGTAATAGATCGCGTCTTTCTGGCCTTTGGACCAAAGGCTTTCACCAGCGACATAACCGCGAACGGCCGAGAGCACGTAAAGACTCACGCCGCCCAATAACGCTTGAAATAACACGACGGCAATAAATGGCCAGACGATGCCCAACAACCGTGGCGTTCCGAGAGTCCGCTTTTGCTTCATGAGATCCCTTGCGCAAGCACTGCCAGATGAACACCGGAAAATCCCGTTCCTGACAGCTCAGCCTAGGCTAATTTTCGCCAAGTCAAAGGGACAGCTCTGCCGTCCTCTGGGTCGATTGTGCAAATGGCTGGTCTGCTTGAGCGTTCCGGTTGATTTTACTCAATGCAATTCAAGCACTAAGCACAGAAACCGGGACGAAACTCAAGGGCGCTGGATCTGCTGCAGGTGACCATAGAGCTTGGCATACAGACCGCCATCGGCAATCAGCTGCTGGTGATCGCCGTCCTCAGCGACCTGACCGCCATCGAACACCAGCACGCGATCAGCCTGTTTCACCGCCGACAGTCGGTGAGCAATGATCAGCGTGGTGCGGCCATTGAGGAAACGCGCCATGGCCTGATGCAGGTTGTATTCGGTGGCGGCGTCGAGGGCCGAAGTGGCTTCGTCGAGGATGACGACTTTCGGCTCGGCGAGGATCATCCGCGCGATGGCCAGGCGTTGCCGTTGACCGCCCGACAAGCGCACGCCGGAGCGGCCGACGATACTGTCCAGGCCATTGGGCAAGGCGCGGATGGTCGCTTCGAGCTGAGCGATTTCCAGCGCCTGCCAGCAGGCTTCGTCGCTGCGAGTGCGGCCCATGGTCAGGTTGGCGCGCACGGTATCGTTGAACAGTGCCGGGTGTTGCAGCACCACGGCAACGTTTTCCCGCACCGTTTCCAGGCCGATCTCCTGCTGGGTCGAGCCGCCGAAACGGATGGTGCCGGCCAGCGGCGTGTACAGCCCGAGGAGCAATTGCACCAAGGTACTTTTGCCACCGCCGCTGGCGCCGACAATCGCGACTTTTTCACCGGGAGCAATCGACAGATTCAGTTGATCCAGCACCAGTTCATCGCCGTAGCCGAAGCTCAGGCCTTGCACCTGAATGCCGACGGTGTCGCGGCCCTTGAACGGATCGACGCCGCCGGGATATTGCGGCTCATCGGCGCGCGCCAGCAGTTCGTTGATCCGCGTCAACGCCCCGCCCGCCGCGTAATAGGCGTATTGCAGATTGAGCAGTTGTTCGACCGGGCCGATCATGAACCACAGGTAACTGAACACCGCGAGCATCTGGCCGATCGACAGGTCGGAGAACAACACCGTGAGCATTGCCGCCGCGCGGAAGATGTCGATGCCGAACTGAAAGAGCAAACCACTGGCGCGGTTGGAGGCGTCGGTTTTCCACTGCGAGTTGACCGCGTAATTACGCACTTCCTGCGCACGCAGGCCGAGTCGCCCGAGGAAGAAGCCCTGACGGTTGCCGGCGCGGATTTCCTGAATCGCATCGAGGGTTTCGCTCAACGCCTGAGTGAAGCGCGAGGTGCTGTCGTTCTCGAGTTTCTTCAGGTGTTTGACGCGCTTGCCCAACTGCACCGTGGCGTAGATCACCAGCGGGTTGAACAGCAGAATCAGCAGCGCCAGCTTCCAGTGCATCCACATCAGGATGCTCGCGGTGCCAACCAGTGTGAGCATCGCCACCAGAAAGCGGCTAAGAGTTTCGCCAACGAATTTGTCGAGGGTATCGAGGTCAGTCACCAAGTGCGTGGTCACCGTGCCGCTGCCGAGGCTTTCGTATTCGCCGAGGGAAATCCGCTTGAGGCGTTCGATCAGGCGTACGCGAATGCGATAGACGATGTCTTTGGCCAGCCGTGCGAACAGCCGCGACTGCAACACGCCAAAGCACAGCGAGCCACATCGCAACGTCAGGGTGACCAACAACATCAAGCCGATGTAACCCGCCGCCTGCTGCCACATTGTCGGCAGCACATGGTTCATGACTTTCAGCGCTGCATCGCCGTGGCCGAGCAGGACTTCATCGACCAGCAACGGCAGCAGCAATGGGATCGGCACGCTGCACAACGTCGCCAGCACAGCCACACCGTTGGCGATCCACAGGGATTTTTTGTGAGTGAGTGCCAGTCGCCGGACTTCTGCCCAGCTCAGCCGGTCGACACGCTTTACGGCTGGCGTGTCATCGGCCAGATCAGACACAGGCCGCACGCTCCAGCCATCGACCCAGTAACGGCGACAGTTCACTGAGCGGTTGATAGCCGTTGGTCAGCAGTGCCAGTTGGCCGTTGCGTTCGGCGAGCAGGGTCGGGAAACCGGCGATGCCGAGATCCTGCACCCAACTGAAATCGGCCTGAGTGGCTTTATGTTGATCGGCATGATCAAACAATGCAGCGAACTCGATGCGCGGCACGCCGGCCTTTTCTGCCAGCTCAACCAGTACGCTGGCCTGGGTGACATCGCGACCTTCTGCGTAAAACGCCTGCTGGATCAGCCCGACCAGTGTCCACGCGCAATCCGGTGCCAGGCTGCGCGCGGTGACGATTGCGCGGCAGGCCGGCTCGGTGTCGTAGACGAAACCGTCGGGCAGCGCACCGTCGAACCTGAACGCCTGGCCGGTGGCCTCGGTGACCGCTTGCCAGTGCTCAAGAATATAGCGCCGTGTGGTCGGCTCCAGCGCCGAACCGCTGCCAGTGCGCAACCCGCCGACCACCAGATGCAACTCCACCCCGGCTGCTTGCGCCTGCTCGACCAATGCCTTGGCCACCGGAGCAAATCCCCAGCACCACGAACACATCGGATCCATCACATAGAGCAGGCGCGCAGACATGGTTAAGCCTCGGTGGATGCTTGCTTGTAGTTGTAGCCGATCGGGTGCGGCATGTTGCGCGCCTTGGCCAGTTCGATCTGCTTCTGCCGATCGATCGCGCTGCGGCGGGTCTTCTCACTCAGCTTGTCCCAGCAATGCGGGCAGCTGATGCCGGCCACATAATGCTCCGAAGCGCGATCTTCAACACTGACCGGTGTGCGGCAGGCATGACATTGATCGTAGTCGCCTTCGCTGAGGTCGTGACGCACGGTCACGCGGTTGTCGAACACGAAGCAGTCGCCCTGCCACTTGGTTTCCTCCTGCGGCACCTCTTCAAGGTACTTCAGGATGCCACCCTTGAGGTGGTAAACCTCTTCATAGCCTTCGCCGAGCATGTAGCTCGAGGCTTTTTCGCAGCGAATGCCACCGGTGCAGAACATCGCGACCTTTTTGTGCACGGCCGGGTTGAAGTGTTCTTTGATGTAGTCGGGGAATTCGCGAAAACTGGTGGTTTTCGGATCGATGGCGCCTTCGAAGGTGCCGATCGACACTTCGTAATCGTTGCGCGTGTCGATCAACAGCACTTCGGGGTCGCTGATCAACGCGTTCCAGTCTTGCGGATCAACGTAAGTGCCGACTTTTTTGTTCGGGTCGACGCCTTCGACACCGAGGGTGACGATCTCTTTCTTCAGTTTGACCTTGGTGCGATAGAACGGCTGCTCGTCGCAGTACGACTCTTTGTGATCGATGTCGATCATGCGTGGGTCGTTCTTCAGCCAGGCGAGCAGGCCATCAATGCCTTCGCGGCTGCCGGAGACCGTGCCGTTGATGCCTTCTTCGGCGATCAGCAGGGTGCCTTTGATCTGGTTGTCGACCATCGCTTGCAGCAGGGGCTCGCGCAGGTCAACGTAATCTTCGAGGGTGACGAACTTATACAGTGCCGCCACGACAATCGGTTGTGTCATGGGTATTTCTCCAGGTGGCTACCCTCGCAAAGGGTGAACCGGATTCAAAAAAAAACGCGCCGGGTGAGCGGCGCGTTGCGGATTCTAGCAAAAAACCGAAGCTTAATGCTTGCTGCCGCCGGCACAGGTCGGCGACGCCGGGGCGGCGTCGATCTCTGCCCATTCCTGCGGGGTGTAGGTGTGCAGCGCCAACGCATGGAACTCGCCCATCAGCTCGCCGAGCGTGCCGTAGACTTTCTGGTGGCGCTTGACCCGGTTCAGGCCGTCGAACTGCGCGCTGACCACCACTGCCTTGAAGTGCGTCTGTAACCCGCGACTGTGCATATGGCTTTCATCCAGCACTTGCAGGTGCTCAGGCTGAAGCAGGGCCAGCGTCGATTCGATGCGTTGTTGCATGGTCATCACGAACTCCGCTTACTTCTTCTTGGCCGGCGCAGCTGCTGGGGCCAGCTCTTTGGTCATGTCGTCGAGCAGCTTGTTGACGACCGGTACGGCGCTTTCCAGTTTGGCCTGGGTCATCTGGGCCGATTGCTGAGTCAGCTGCGGCATTTTTTCCAGGACTTTCTTGCCCAGTGGCGACTGGTAGAACGCGACCAGATCTTTCAGCTCGGATTCGCTGAAGTTAGTGGTGTAGAGCTTGACCATATCCGGCTTCAGCTTGTTCCAGCCAATGGCCTGGTCCAGCGCGGCGTTGGCCTTGGCCTGGTAGGTTTCCAAAACGGCTTTCTTGGCTTCCGGGGCTTTGGTCTGCTCAAAACGCTGAGCGAACATTTGCTGTACTTGCATGTACACCGGAGTGCCGAGTTTGTCAGCGTGAGCCAGGGTCAGGAAAGCTTCGGCACTGGCGTTGTGGCTGGCGGTATCGGCAAGCACCTGGCCGCTGGCGCAAACCAGTGCAACCGCGGTGCAGATGGCACGAAGACGAGTCATCGAGTTTCCTTTTAAGCAAAGCGAGGTCAAACCCCAAGGGCGACCATTCTGCGCCTAAAAAACCTTGTCGCTCAACCCCCGAGCCTTGCCGCGCTTGATTGGCGGGGTTTTACCGGTCAACAATCGGTTCGAGGGAACCACCACGGCCGATGCCGGCCTAAACTGCGCAAACAGACCAACAGGAGTGTGCACGATGAGCCGTATCGAAACCGACAGCCTGGGCCAGATCGAAGTCCCGGACGACGCTTACTGGGGTGCTCAGACGCAACGCTCGCTGATCAACTTCGCCATTGGTCAGGAACGCATGCCGCTGCCGGTGCTGCACGCCTTGGCCCTGATCAAGAAAGCCGCCGCCCGCGTCAATGACCGCAACGGCGATCTGCCCGCCGATATCGCCCGCCTGATCGAACAGGCCGCCGACGAAGTCCTCGATGGCCAGCACGACGACCAATTCCCGCTGGTGGTCTGGCAGACCGGCAGCGGCACCCAGAGCAACATGAACGTCAACGAAGTGATCGCCGGTCGCGCCAACGAACTGGCCGGCAACCCGCGCGGCGGCAAGACGCCGGTGCACCCCAACGATCACGTCAACCGCTCGCAAAGCTCCAACGACTGCTTCCCCACCGCCATGAGCATCGCCACCGCCCAGGCCGTGCAGGAACAACTGCTGCCGGCGATTGCCGAGCTGTCCGGCGGCCTCGCTGAACTGGCGGCGCGGCACATGAAACTGGTGAAAACCGGACGCACACACATGATGGACGCGACGCCGATTACCTTCGGTCAGGAGCTGTCGGGTTTCATCGCGCAGCTGGATTACGCCGAACGCGCGATCCGCGCCGCACTGCCAGCGGTGTGTGAACTGGCGCAGGGAGGCACCGCGGTCGGCACCGGGCTGAATTCGCCGCACGGCTTTGGTGAAGCGATTGCCGCAGAGCTGGCGGCGCTGTCCGGCCTGCCCTTCGTCACCGCGCCGAACAAGTTCGCCGCCCTCGCCGGCCACGAGCCGCTGACCAGTCTTTCCGGCGCGCTGAAAACCCTCGCCGTGGCGCTGATGAAAATCGCCAACGACCTGCGTCTGCTCGGCTCCGGCCCACGCGCAGGTTTTGCCGAAGTACGCCTGCCGGCGAATGAGCCAGGCAGCTCGATCATGCCGGGCAAGGTCAATCCGACCCAGTGCGAGGCATTGTCGATGCTCGCCTGTCAGGTACTGGGCAACGACGTGACCATCGGCATTGCCGCGAGTCAGGGCCACTTGCAGTTGAACGTGTTCAAACCGGTGATCATCCATAACCTGCTGCAATCGATTCGTCTGCTGGCCGATGGCTGCAGCAACTTCCAGCAGCACTGCATTGCCGGGCTAGAGCCGGATGCCGAGGTCATGGCGCGACATCTTGAGCGTGGGTTGATGCTGGTGACGGCGCTGAACCCGCACATCGGCTATGACAAGTCGGCGGAGATTGCCAAGAAGGCCTACAGCGAAGGGCTGACGTTGCGTGAGGCGGCGTTGGGACTGGGGTATCTGACCGATGAAGAGTTTGATGCGTGGGTGCGGCCGGAGAATATGATCGAGGCTGGAGCCAAGGGCTGAGATTTTTGGCGCCTGAAAGTCCGTCTTCGCGAGCAGGCTCGCTCCCACATTCGATTGCATTCCTCTCATGAGAATCCGGTCAACTGTGGGAGCGAGCCTGCTCGCGAATGGCAGCGGCGCGGTTCAACTGGCCGCCATCTTCAACCGCCGCGCCTTCAACCCGGCAATCAACGATGGCCCCAACGCCACCAGCGCCGAACCCAACACCACCAGCACCGCGCCGCCATAACCCAACCCATTGATCTGCTCGGCATGCACATATTCCGGCCAGACCCCGGCTGCAATCGCCACCGCGCCAAACGTCACCAACGGCGTAATCGCCAACGTCGCGCTGACCCGCGACGCCTCCCAATGCGCCAGCGCCTCGGCGAACGCGCCATAGGCAATCAGCGTGTTCATGCAGCACGCCAGCAGCAGCCAGCCCTGCAGCGGACTGAGTTGCAGCGCTTCGAGCGGATGCACCCACGGCGTCAGCAACAGCGCACAGAACAGATAGATCACCATCATCACCTGCAGCGAATTCCACACCGTCAGCAATTGCTTCTGGCCCAGCGCATAGAAGGTCCACACCGTCGACGCCAACAGCACCAGCAAAACCCCTGCGGTGTAATCCGACAGCGAGGTCAGCAGCTCGGCCAGGCGCTGATTGAAGAACAGCACAAAACCGATCAATAGCACCGCCAGACCAATGCCCTGACCGATACTGAAGCGTTCCTTGAACACAAACAGACTGGCGATCAGCAACATGATCGGACCCATTTGCACCACCAGTTGTGCGGTACCGGGGCTGAGCAAATTGAGACCCATCAGGTACAACACATAGTTGCCGACCAGCCCGAGCACCGCCATCAACACCAGCCAGCCACCCTTGGGCCCAAGCACTTTGCGGCTGGGCAGGCGTTTTACCGCCGCCAGATAGATGAAGAGACAGCCGCCGGACACCAGCAGACGAAACCAGGTCACCGTGATCGGGTCCATCACCAGCAAGACCTGTTTGAGTTTGATCGGCAGGATGCCCCACAGAAACGCGGTCAGCAGCGCCAGGAACAAGCCGTAAACCCAGCGACCGGATGAAATGTGCATGGAAACCCCAAAGCCTGCTGACAAGTGCGCTCATTCTAGGCGCGCCCTGGATCGGCACACAGGGACAGTTAAGGCCAGGACGCGAATGAAACTGTGCAGGTCGCAGCATTAAATTGACGCGCCGCCGTTGATCGGCTGGCCGGGCGAGCCAAGTGCTTCAGGCATAAGCTCATTGGATCCCTTCCAGCACATCAGCCAAGGAGACCGCTCATGTTAGGAATGCGCGCCCGCGACAGCGCCCCCGAAATGCACTTTCGCAGCGACCGGGTGTGCCGGATCAATGGCGAACTGTTTTTCAGCACTCGGGAAAATACCCTTGAAGGGCCGTTTGAGAATGCCGAGAAGGCTGAGCAGGAAATAAAGGCGTATATCGCGCGGATGCAGCTGCCGGATTCCAACCGGACACCCAACTGATGCCATCGCGAGCAGGCTCACTCCTACAGGGGAACGCATTCCAACTGTAGGAGTGAGCCTGCTCGCGATAGCAATCCACCCGTCTACAAAACTCTTCCTGCCTTAACGCACCGCCTCAAACAACCCGGTCGCGCCCATCCCGCCGCCCACACACATCGTTACGATCCCATAACGCAAATTACGCCGCTGCAACTCGCGCACCAGATGCCCGACCTGCCGCGACCCGGTCATGCCGAACGGGTGGCCAATCGAAATCGAGCCACCATTGACGTTGTACTTTTCGTTATCGATCTCCAGCCGATCCCGGCTATAGAGGCACTGCGAAGCGAACGCCTCGTTCAGCTCCCACAAGTCGATATCCGCCACCTGCAAACCCTTGGCCTTGAGCAGTTTCGGCACCGAGAACACCGGGCCGATGCCCATCTCGTCCGGTTCGCAACCGGCCACGGTGAAACCACGGAAAAACGCTTTCGGCTTGAGGCCCAGTTGCAAGGCTTTTTCCAGGCTCATCACCAGTGTCATCGACGCACCGTCGGACAGTTGCGACGAGTTGCCCGCCGTTACCGAACCGTCCTCGGCGAATACCGGTTTTAGTCCTGCGAGACTTTCATAGGTGGTGTCCGGGCGGTTGCAGTCGTCGCGGTCGACGACGCCGTCGAGAATCTGCACTTCACCGGTGTTTTTGTCCTCGACGCGATACTTGACCGCCATCGGCACGATTTCATCGTTGAACAACCCGGCGGCCTGCGCCGCCGCAGTGCGAATCTGACTTTGCAGGGAGTAACGATCCTGCGCTTCACGACTGACGCCATAACGTCGCGCCACCACTTCGGCGGTCTGGCCCATCGTGTAATAAATACCCGGCGACTGCTGCTTGAGCGCAGGGTTGATCAGGTGATCGGTGTTGACACTTTTCATCGTCAGGCTGATCGACTCGACGCCGCCGGCAACGATGATGTCGCTGCAACCCGAGGCAATCTGGTTGGCGGCAATCGCAATCGCCTGCAAGCCCGACGAGCAGAAACGGTTGAGGGTCATGCCGGCGGTGCCAGTGCCCAAACGCGACAGCACCGCGACGTTACGGCCGATGTTGTAGCCCTGCGCGCCTTCGTTGGAGCCGGCGCCGACGATGCAATCCTCGACGCTGGCCGGGTCGATGTCGTTGCGCTCAAGCAGCGCGTTGACGCAATGGGCCGCCATGTCATCGGGACGGGTCTGGTTGAACTTGCCGCGAAAGGATTTGGCCAGGCCAGTCCGCACGCTGTCGACGATCACCACTTCACGCATGGCATACCTCATTGTTGTGGTCAGTTGAGAGTGGACCGAGCATAAGTCCACCGCATCAACCACCGCGACAATCATTCACCCCGCGTATGCGCGTCTATCGCCTCAGTCCTTGTGTTTTTTTGCGTGCTTGTCGGATTTCTCGAAGGCTTCTTCCAAGGCACGGTTGATCGTACGCAGCACTTTAACCCGTGCCCAGCGCTTGTCATTGGCTTCAACCAAGGTCCACGGCGCGATCTCGGAGCTGGTGCGATCGACCATATCGCCGACGGCGGCACGGTATTCATCCCACTTGTCGCGGTTGCGCCAGTCATCTTCGGTGATCTTGAAGCGCTTGAACGGGATCTCCTCGCGCTCCTGGAAACGCTCCATCTGTGTGTCCTTGTCGATGGCCAGCCAGAACTTGACCACGATCACTCCGGCGTCGGCCAGTTGCTCCTCGAAATCATTGATCTCGCCATAGGCGCGCAGCCAGTCGGCCGGCGTGCAGAAACCTTCGACCCGCTCGACCAAGACCCGGCCGTACCAGGAGCGGTCGAACACGGTGAACTTGCCGCGCGCCGGAATGTGCCGCCAGAAACGCCACAAGTACGGCTGCGCACGTTCCTCTTCAGTGGGCGCAGCGATTGGCACGATGTTGTATTGACGTGGATCGAGCGCCGCCGCGACCCGACGGATCGCCCCGCCCTTGCCCGCCGCGTCGTTGCCTTCGAACACCGCCACCAACGCGTGGCGGCGCATGCGTTTGTCGCGCATCAGCCCGGACAGGCGCGCCTGCTCGGTGATCAGTTGCTCTTCGTAGTCTTTCTTCTCAAGGCGCTGGGTCAGGTCGAGACTGTCGAGCAGGTTCAACTGATCGACCGGCGTGCCCAACGGCGCGGCGCTGACATCGTGCGGATGCACGTCCGCACGTTTCAGCGCATTTTGCAAACCTTCGAGGAGAATCTTGCCGACCGCCAGGCTGCGGTAGTTGGCGTCGGCGCCTTCGATCACATGCCACGGCGCGTAATCACGGCTGGTACGGCGCAGCACGCGCTCGCCGTATTTGACGAACTTGTCGTAGGTTTCCGATTGCTGCCAGTCCAGCGGGCTGATGCGCCAGCTGTGCAGCGGATCATCGGCCAGTGCCTTGAGCCGGGCCTTCATCTGTTTCTTCGAGAGATGAAACCAGAATTTGAAAATCAGCGCGCCTTCATCACAGAGCATCTTTTCCAGACGCTCGGCACCGGCAATCGCCTGATCCAGACGCGGATCCTTGAACAAGCCATGCACCCGTCCCTGCAGCATCTGGCTGTACCAGTTACCGAAGAAGATCCCCATACGCCCCTTGGCCGGGAGCATCCGCCAGTAGCGCCACGCCGGTGGCCGCGACAACTCTTCATCAGTCTGCTGATCGAAAGTGCGCACCTCGATCAGGCGCGGGTCCATCCACTCGTTGAGCAATTTGACCGTCTCGCCCTTGCCCGCACCCTCGATGCCGTTGATCAGGATGATCACCGGGAAACGCTTCTGCTGCTGCAATTCGAACTGGGCTTCGAGCAAGGCTTCACGCAATGCCGGGACGGCCGCATCAAAGGTGTCTTTGTCGATGGCGTGACCGATTTCAGCGGATTCAAACATGGGACGGCTCCTTCCAGGATTCAGCAAGACTAGCGGATTGGGCATAGCAGCGGCGCAGAAATTCCCGCAGGTGGCGGATTGTCCGTGAGTCAGTGACCGCAAGCCTTGCCATGGATCAAGCAGCCCCTGCGCGATCGGCTAGAATGGCCGCCTTGTCGTTGCCGAGCCTGCCATGAAACCTGTATTGCCCCACGCCCAACTCGACTGGGATGACCAGGGACGCCCGCGTTCGCGGGTGTTCGACGACGTGTATTTTTCCGACAAATCAGGTCTGGACGAAACCCGTTATGTATTCCTCGAACAAAACCGTCTGGCCGAGCGTTTTGCCGCATTGCCGGCAAGCGGTCGTTTGGTTATTGGTGAAACCGGCTTCGGCACCGGACTGAATTTTCTCTGCGCCTGGCAGTTGTTCGAGCAGCATGCGGTGGCCGGTGCGCGGCTGCATTTCGTCAGCGTCGAAAAATACCCGCTGAGCCCTGCCGATTTGCACCGGGCCCTGGCCTTGTGGCCAGAGCTCAAGCCGTTGGCCGATCAGTTGCTGACGCACTACGTGGCGATCCATCAGGGTTTTCAGCGCATCACGTTGGCCAACGGCCGCGTGACGCTGACGCTGCTGATCGGCGATGCACTGGAACAGCTGCCGCAGCTCGATGCGCAGATCGACGCGTGGTTTCTCGACGGCTTCGCCCCGGCGAAAAACCCCGACATGTGGACCGCCGAACTGTTCGTCGAACTGGCGCGACTGGCAGCGCCCGGTTCGACCATCAGCACCTTCACCAGCACCGGTTGGGTACGGCGTTTGCTGAATGCCGCCGGGTTCAAAATGAAGCGCACGCCGGGCATCGGCCACAAGTGGGAAATCCTCCGTGGCGAGTTTCTCGGCTGGCCAGCGGAAGTTGCGCCGCCAGTGCCGGACAAGCCGTGGTTCGCGCGCCCTGCCCCGATTGTCGGTGAGCGGCGTGCGCTGGTGATCGGCGCCGGTCTGGCCGGATGTGCCACGGCGTCCAGTCTGGCCGCACGCGGCTGGCAGGTCACGTTGCTGGAACGCCATGACGCCGTGGCGCAGGAAGCCTCCGGCAATCCACAAGGTGTGCTGTACCTGAAACTGTCCGCCCACGGCACGGCGTTGTCGCAACTGATCGTCAGCGGTTTCGGTTACACCCGGCGCCTGCTGGAAACCCTGCAACGCGGCACCGATTGGGACGATTGCGGCGTGCTGCAACTGGCGTTCAATGCCAAGGAAGCCGAGCGCCACGCGCAATTGGCGCAAGCCTTTCCCGAAGATCTGTTGCAGTGGCTGGATCAGCCCGAGGCGCAAGCCCGCGCCGGGGTCGGCGTGAGCCATGGCGGTTTGTACTATCCCGAAGCTGGCTGGGTGCATCCGCCGGCGCTGTGTCAGGCACAAGCGGCGCAGCCGAACATCGAACTGCTCAGCCATTGCCAAGCGCTGCAACTGCGCAAGGTCGATGATCAGTGGCAGGCGCTGGACGGTGAGCGTTTGCTCGCCAGCGCGCCGGTCGTGGTGCTGGCCGGTGCTGCCGAGATCAAACGTTTCGCCCAGAGTGCCGAGTTGCCGCTCAAGCGCATTCGCGGGCAAATCACCCGTCTCGCCGAAACCGCAGACAGTCAGGCACTGGCCACCGTGGTATGTGCCGAAGGCTACGTCGCCCCGGCCCGATTGGGCGAGCACACCCTCGGTGCCAGTTTCGATTTCAACAGCAATGACCTGACGCCGACCACCGCCGAGCATGTGGGCAATCTGGCGATGCTCGAAGAGATCTCCAGCGACCTCGTCGCGCGTCTGCACATCCGCGAACAGCCGGTCGACAACCTGCAGGGCCGCGCCGCCTTTCGCTGCACCAGCCCTGACTATTTGCCGATTGTCGGCCCGCTCGCCGATCGCGACGCCTTCCTCGACGCCTATGCCGCCCTGAGCAAGGATGCCCGTCAGGTGCCAGACATCGCCTGCCCTTGGCTCGACGGCTTGTACATCAACAGCGGCCACGGCTCTCGCGGTCTGATCACCGCGCCGCTGTCAGGCGAACTGCTCGCCGCGTGGCTGGACAACGAGCCGCTGCCGCTGCCACGCAGTGTCGCCGAAGCCTGTCACCCTAACCGCTTCGCCCTGCGGCAGTTGATTCGCGGCAAGTGAATCTCACATGTCTGGCATCACGCACAGGCCCAGGTCCATCAGGCGGATAGACTCTTGCGTCAGGCGCTTGAACTCTGCCTCTTGCGCCTGCTCCTTTTGAAGTTTGAGGGCAAGCCCCTTACTCACATAGTCAGCACTGGGCAGTGTGTCCGCCTGCTCATCGAGGGCACTCATCCGCGGCGCGAACGACGCTTCAATCAGCGAGAACTGACGCGTAAACGTACGTTTCAGGTAGTCACGCCAGAACGTCTGCTGCTGCATGAATTCGAGCCATTGGGGGGAGAGTTCATCTGTAGCGATCCGGTGTTGCGCCTTTTCCAGATCAGCGGCGGTCACGCCGCTCTCCGGTCCGAGCAGCATGTTCTGCGGCTGGCCGGGCAGGTCCAGGGTCTTCGCCAGCCCGATGCGATAAGCCAGGTTCACCTCGACTTCATCCAGCTTCCCGACCTTGACCGCATGGTCGTGGGCAATCGCGTTGAGTCGATGCAGCCGGAACAGCCTGCGGCCGAGTTCGAGCAGCGGTTTGGCAGTGACCTTGCCGCCGGCTCCCTTGGTGACATGATCGACGTGAACAGCAACTTCAAGATGACTGAAATTGATCGCCGCTGTGTCATCGCAATTGATCGGGTTGGCGGCCATATCGAGCAACTCATCGCACAGAGGGCCATCAGCCTCTGCTGCCTTCAATACTTCCCAGATCCGTCGCTGCATGTCAGCGCTGCCCTTCGTCCCGTCGGCGGTATCGCCCAGTCGCGCCAGCAACTGGAACAAGCCTTCGGCACGGGGATCGTCGCGAAACGCCTGCCAGATCCGCACCTGCGTCAGCCATTCCTCACCGGTCGTCTTGGTGAGCCATAATGAGCGCGCAGTTTGCTCGTGGAGTCGGGCAATGTCGTCTGCGGTGTAACCCATTCCTGTACCGTAATTATTGCGGTAGTTATCCAGATACGTTTGGCTGGTTTCAGTAAAGGGATTGAGCCCCAGGTTGAGCACCCGGGTAAACCGTCGCGGTTTTTGAAACAGCCAATCGGGCAACTCCTTGATCTTGTTTTTGCTCAGATCCATCCATTCGATATGGGCGAGATTCTGCAGACCTTGAGGCAGTTCGGTAATCCCCGTATCGCGCAGCAACAACAGACGCAGGTTGCTCATTTGACTGACATCCGGGGTGGCGCCCAACGGGTTGTTGTTCAGATTCAGGTACGTCAGCGTGCGCAGCCGGTTCAGCTTCGTCAATGTCTGCTCGGTCAGCTTTAGCTGATTGCCCTCCAGGCTCAATCGCTTGAAGTTGGGCATATGCGACAGCACCTCGGGGAGCCGGGTGATTTTATTGTTGTCGAGTTCCAGCGACTCAAGCTGTTTGAAGGATTTGAGGAAGTACGTGACATCATCATTCTGCGCCATGTCTTTCATCGACAAATGCTGGATATGGTCAAAGCTCAATCCCGCAGGCATGCTCGGCAGCTTGCCGATGCGCATTCGATCGAGATTGAGGGCGCAGACCGATTTGCCCTGTTCACCCTCGGTCCAGTCAAACCGCCGAAAGCCCTCTACGATCAGCTCGGCCACCATCTTGCGGCTTTGCCGCGCTTCGGCCAGTTCCCCACCCATCGCCTCCAGGGCGGTGCCATCTTCACTCCAGATAAAAAGAACGTCACGCAGGGTTTTCAAATCCTGACGCAAGGCTTTGACCCGAATCGCCCGGCTCAGCGGATCGTCGCCCAGCTCATCAAGCAATTGACTGGCCTGCGCGTCATCCAGGCGGGGATAGAGTTTGCGCACTTTGCGCAGCAACTTGCCTGAGTGGTGTGTCGCCGGGGCCTGATCGCCTTGCACGCAGGCCGGCTCGACGCCCGGCGGTTCGTACTTGCCGTTGACCAGTGCGCGCGCGGTGGCTTCGCGCTCTTCGAACCCTGCGTCGAGCAATTTTCTGCGCAAGCGCTGTCTGCTTGGCTGCCCGGCATCGATCAATCCGCTCGCTTCACGCTGACGTGACGGGAGCGCCTTCAGGATGGCGGTGTACAACGCGTCGGGCGCCGACGCCACCTTGCCAAGGGATTTTTTGTTGCCGTCAAATGCTTCATAACCGTCAGCGGATTTCACCAGGTAACAGGTATCGTCGGCGGTCGCGGACGCATCGCCGATGGCTTCCAGCACGGGCCCGGTCAACGCCTTTTCGCGCACCTCCAGGCGCAGTTTTTTATCCCAGCCGCCAAGGCGTGGCAGCAATTGAATGGCCAGTTTGTCGGTATCGGCATTCGCCAGCAGTGGCCAGTGAAATCCCGTCAACCCACGGTCGAGCCGCACCTTGGCGGCAGCGGCCCGGGCGCGCTGCCCCAGCCGCAATGGCACCCGTGCGGTGGCGCGCAGGTGCTGGCGCTCGACACTGGGTGCGCGGTCGATCAGCCGTTGTCCATAGCGTGCCGGGATGTCGGCGAAAACCTTGCGCAAATTCAGCAGCTCATCCGCCTGAATCTCGTCGTAGCGTTGATACAGACGCTCGAACACCGCGCGATAATCGGACCTGAGCGCCGCACCCAGCTTTTTCGCCAGTGCGCTTTCCTCAGTGCTTCTTGCGACTTTGCCGCCAAGCAATGCATCGACCTCGTTTTGGTACAGACCATCGATAACCGTTTGCAACAATTGGCCCCGGGACAATTGGTCCCGGGTAACGACCACACCCAGCGTTTCGTCGATCGTACTGTTCGCCGGATAGGTTGCTTCGACGGCCCCTTCTTCTCCGGCCACCTCGATATAGCGGTCGGTGGGCCAGCCCGGCAGTTTCGGCAAGGCATGCATCAGCGTCTCGCCAGATTGCCCGGAATGGGTTCCGCCGTTTTCCAGCGCCACGGTCAACTCCCGCAACTGGAGCCCGATGCGTACACGCTCGACGGTATCGCGCAGGCGCTCAGGCAGGCTCAGATTGTCGCTGAAGGTGTCGAGCACGGTCTGATGCGAGGTGTCGCTGAGTCGACGCATCATGTCCAGGTCGCTGTCGACGAATTCGCGCAAGTGCGGATCGATGCGTTTGAGTGAGTACGCGGAGCTGCCCCATTCCTCCGGCTCTTCGCCGGGTAGCCGCCAACCGCCTTCGACGTGCCGGACCAGTTCCGGGGTATAGGCTTGCGTTCGTTCGGCGTGCTCCAGACGCCACAGGTTAGCATCGATATCGTAGTTGCCGGCGAACACACGATGGTCAACATTGCCAAGGGTTTTTGCACCAATCTGATAAAACCCCTTCGAGCCGGGATCGATGGTGACCCCTGCCGGAAGAAAATGCTCGTAGGGCGCGAGATCAGGCTTCCACAGGCGCGCTTTACCGGCGTGATTGAGAATGGCAGTGAATTCCCCAAAGAACTGCGGGTGCGTGCGCAGCAGTTTGCGACCCAGTGTCCCCAACACTTTTTGCCCACCGGCGAAGACGCCCATCAACGCGATGTTCTCGACCACGCTGAGCAGATGCGACAGGGCTTGCTGATGATCACCGCGCTGCCAGTCTTCGACACCTTCGTACACTTCGCCAAGCAATTGCCCCACCGCGACGCCCATCATCAATTGTCCGAGCACCGGCACGAAGAGCCCGGCCACCGAGGCAATATTCACTCCGCGCTGAACGAAATCGAGCAGACGCTTGCGGCGCGTCTCTTCATCGATATCAGCAGTAGGCACTGCCAGTTTGCGTGCGTCGATCTGCAACTTGCCGACATGGCTTTGCACCATGAAATCGAAGAGCGGCACGCTGATCGGCCATTGTTTGACCAGACCCAGATCGCCTTTTTCAGCGAGCGTCTGGAAGAAATCCGCCTTGTCATCTTCGTCGAGGCTGCGGGCAAAGTAGTCCCGATAATCCACGCTTTTCAGTTGTTGCACCAGGTAGCGCTTGAATGCATTGAAACTCGGGTATTCGTACACGGCCCGCTCAGGCTCGCCGGCCATGTACACCATGCATCCGTCCTCAGGGTATTGTTCCACGGAGCGTCTGGAAAAAACGACGACGCCCCACACGCAGCTGTCGAGCATCTGGATGCCCTGCATGATCAGCGGTTCTTCGCCGTACCGCAGGGTTGGCGTCAACGCGCCCTCGGCCATCACCAGGTCCTGCAACAT
Organism: Pseudomonas sp. CH61; assembly: GCF_059429415.1. Taxonomy (NCBI): domain Bacteria; kingdom Pseudomonadati; phylum Pseudomonadota; class Gammaproteobacteria; order Pseudomonadales; family Pseudomonadaceae; genus Pseudomonas; species Pseudomonas sp. CH61. The sequence continues at coordinate 3,922,803 of NZ_CM182098.1, forward strand.
GCGCAAGCCTGCCGCTGTGATATCGCCTTTGAGCACGGCCAGGTGCGCATCCAGTTCCAATAGCGACTGTTTCAACGCGGCGATATCACGGGTCATGGCACTGGTCGCCACGATTTTGCCGCTTTCATCACACAGGCCGAACACTTGCTGCAGATGCTCCTGGTATTTCTGGCCCAGATCCAGTTGACGGCAAAACGCGGCAAACGCCGCTGGGGTCAAGCCGCTCACACCCTGCGGCGCGCTTTTCAGGCGCACCTGACTGCCATCGGGAAACGCGTCAGCCTGCTCCTCGTCTTCGGTAAAATTTTGCATGGCAGCCTGCAAGAGCGTTTGCGAGGCGTGTTTGACGAGGTCTATCCCGGCCTGATCGGTCGCGTTCGTTTCGCAGCCACAATCAACACCCGGCAGACTGAGCACATCCGCGCCTGCGTCATAAAGCGCGGGCCATTTTTGGCTCAGTGCCGCGTTGAGTTCGCTGATACAGAAGTCGGCCAACGGTTTTAGCCGGGCCAGATCCTTATTGACCTTGAGTTGCCGGGCGTACAGTTCACGGTTGATTTCATCCAGCCTTGCCAGACTGGCGGCCGACGCCTGGAGCAAATACGCCGGGAGCGTTTTTTCCAGAGTTTCAGCGGTGTCGAGGTCGCCGGTTGCGTCGAATAAAGTGCTCAGGATGGCCCCTTGAGCCTGAGCAGGTTTGTTGTCTTGGGCGAGCATGGCAATAGTCCTTTATTGCGGTTGAGCCTTTGACGTTAGCGGTGACGCGCAGTGATTAACAACTCAAAATCCTGTGGGTAATCCAGGCCAATCAAGCACTTTTTGTCATGAATAAAATAGCCCTGCACCACCCGGCGAGCATTACCGTGCCCCTGACGCGCTGACGCTGAAAAGCGCATCGGCGCGCGCAAAGACCGCGTCTTCCGATCAGCCCTCATAACTGTCGCGCAAAAGGCAGAGTCGCCTCTTTATAACTTATCGATCTAAAACTCCCCCTACCGAGTCTGGTCAGTTTCTGAGTACCCGCTCTTCTGGCGAGGTACGGCTTGACCCCTCCCCAACGGAAAAACCGGTAAGGATTTTATGTGCGGATTAGCTGGCGAGTTACGTTTTGATCAACAACCTGCAGACCTTGCAGCGATCGAGAGAATCACCCATCACCTTGCCCCTCGCGGCCCCGACGCGTGGGGCTTCCATGCCCAAGGGCCGATTGCCCTGGGACATCGCCGCCTGAAAATCATGGACCTGTCGGACGGCTCGGCGCAGCCGATGATCGACAGCCAACTGGGCCTGTCCCTGGCCTTCAACGGCGCGATCTACAACTTCCCGGAACTGCGTGCCGAACTCGAAGCGCTGGGTTATGCCTTCTATTCCGGTGGCGACACCGAAGTGCTGCTCAAGGGCTATCACGCCTGGGGCGAAGCGTTGCTGCCGAAGCTCAATGGCATGTTCGCCTTTGCCATTTGGGAACGCGACGCCCAACGCCTGTTCATCGCCCGCGACCGTCTCGGCGTGAAGCCGTTGTACCTGTCGCGCACGGGTCAGCGTTTGCGCTTTGCCTCGGCGTTGCCGGCGTTGCTCAAGGGCGGCGACATCAACCCGATTCTCGACCCGGTGGCGCTCAATCACTACCTGAATTTCCATGCCGTGGTCCCGGCGCCGCGCACCCTGCTGGCCGGCATTGAAAAACTGCCACCGGCGACCTGGATGCGCGTTGAAGCCGATGGCACCACCGAGCAGAAAACCTGGTGGACCCTGCCCTACGGCCCACAGGAAGACGAGAAAAACCTGAAGCTGGAAGACTGGGTTGACCGCGTCCTCGACAGCACTCGCGAAGCGGTGGCGATCCGTCAACGTGCGGCGGTGGATGTCGGCGTGCTGCTGTCCGGCGGTGTCGATTCGAGCATGCTCGTCGGCCTGTTGCGTGAAGTCGGCGTGGAGAACCTGTCGACCTTCTCCATCGGTTTCCAGGATGCCGGCGGTGAGCGCGGTGACGAGTTTCAGTATTCCGATCTGATCGCCAAACACTACGGCACCCAACACCATCAGTTGCGTATCGACGAGAAAGAGATCATCGAGCAACTGCCCGCCGCGTTCCGTGCGATGAGCGAGCCGATGGTCAGCCATGACTGCATCGCGTTCTATCTGTTGTCGCGCGAAGTGGCCAAGCACTGCAAGGTGGTACAGAGCGGCCAGGGCGCGGATGAGCTGTTCGCCGGTTACCACTGGTACCCGCAAGTCGATGGCGCAGCCGATCCGTATGCGGCCTATCGCAACGCGTTTTTCGACCGCAGTTATGACGACTACGCCGCCACCGTACAACCGCAATGGCTGACTGCGCACGACGCTGCCGGCGACTTCGTCAAAGAACATTTCGCCCAGCCCGGCGCTGATGCTGCCGTCGACAAAGCTCTGCGTCTGGACAGCACGGTGATGCTGGTCGACGACCCGGTCAAACGTGTCGACAACATGACCATGGCTTGGGGTCTGGAGGCGCGCACGCCGTTTCTCGACTATCGACTGGTCGAACTGTCGGCGCGAGTGCCGGGCCAATTCAAGCTGCCCGATGGCGGCAAACAAGTCTTGAAAGAAGCCGCGCGTCGAGTGATTCCAAGTGAAGTGATCGACCGCAAAAAAGGCTACTTCCCGGTGCCGGGTCTCAAGCACTTGCAGGGCGACACCCTGAACTGGGTACGCGAACTGCTGCTCGATCCGAGTCAGGATCGCGGCCTGTTCAACCCGGCCATGCTCGACAAATTGCTGACCGATCCGCAAGGCCAACTGACGCCGTTGCGCGGTTCGAAGCTGTGGCAACTGGCAGCCCTGAACCTGTGGCTCAGTGAACAAGGAATCTGATCGATGAAACCCCACGCCACGGCCATCAACCAACGGCTGCTACGCGGTCAGACACCGTCTTATGAACGCTTGCAGGCACGTCTGGCCGAAGACGGCAGCACGCTGGCCGCCGAGCCGATTGCGCTGCATTGCGGCTGGGGCCGGTTGCTGATCGGCCACACCTTTCCCGATCCTGCGTCTCTGGCGCAGGAGCTGCTCAAAGAGCAGCCCGGCGAGCGCGATATCGCTTTGTACGTTGCAGCACCGCAGCAGATTCTCGGCCTGGAGCCGACGCAATTGTTCCTTGATCCATCCGACACCTTGCGCCTGTGGTTCAGCGATTACCGGCAGGCGACCCGAGTGTTTCGCGGCTTTCGTATCCGCCGCGCGCAAAGTGAGGCGGACTGGCAGGCGATCAATCAGTTGTATCAGGCACGCGGCATGTTGCCGATCGATGCCACGCGGCTGACTCCGCACCATCAGGGCGGCCCGGTGTATTGGCTCGCCGAGGATGAAGACAGCGGCGCGGTGATCGGCAGCGTCATGGGCCTGAACCATCAAAAAGCCTTCAACGACCCGGAAAACGGCAGCAGCCTGTGGTGCCTGGCGGTTGATCCGCAGTGCTCGCGACCGGGTGTCGGCGAAGTGCTGGTGCGGCACCTGATCGAGCACTTCATGAGTCGCGGCCTTAGCTATCTCGACCTGTCGGTATTGCACGACAACCGTCAGGCGAAAAACCTCTACGCCAAGCTCGGTTTCCGCAACCTGTCGACCTTTGCCATCAAGCGCAAGAACGGCATCAATCAGCCGCTGTTTCTCGGCCCGGGGCCGGAGGCGCAGTTCAACCCGTACGCGCGAATCATCGTTGAAGAAGCCCATCGACGCGGCATCGATGTGCAAGTGGATGACGCTGATGCCGGGCTGTTCACCCTCAGCCACGGCGGGCGCCGCGTGCGTTGCCGCGAATCGTTGAGCGACCTGACCAGTGCAATCAGCATGAGCCTGTGTCAGGACAAAAGCCTGACGCACAAAGTGCTCAAAGGCGCCGGGTTGAACCTGCCGTCGCAGCAACTGGCCGGTAATGCCGACGACAATCTGGCCTTCCTCGATGAGCATCAACGAGTGGTGGTCAAGCCGCTCGACGGTGAACAGGGTCAAGGCGTGGCGGTGGATTTGCAGAGCATCGAAGAGGTGCAGCAAGCCATCGAAACAGCGAAGCAATTTGATAGCCGCGTGCTGCTGGAAAGCTTCCATGAAGGCCTTGATCTGCGGATTCTGGTGATTGGCTTTGAAGTGGTCGCGGCGGCGATTCGCAAACCGGCGGAAGTGGTCGGCGATGGTCAGCATTCGGTCGGCGCGTTGATCGAGGCGCAAAGCCGTCGGCGGCAAGCGGCCACCAGCGGCGAAAGCAAGATTCCGCTGGACCACGAAACCCAGCGCACTTTGCATGCCGCGGGTTACGACTACAGCAGCATTTTGCCGGCGGGTGAGCATCTGTTTGTGCGACGTACGGCGAATCTGCACACCGGCGGCACGCTGGAAGATGTCACCGCGATTCTCCATCCGACGCTGGTCGATGCCGCAGTGCGGGCGGCGCGGGCGCTGGATATTCCGATGGTTGGCCTCGACTTGATGGTGCCAGCGGCGGATCAACCGGAGTACGTGTTTATCGAGGCCAACGAACGCGCCGGGCTGGCCAACCACGAGCCGCAGCCGACCGCGGAGCGCTTTGTCGATTTGTTGTTTCCGCACAGTCAGCCGGCTGTCTCTTGAATCTGCTTTGTACGGGCTGACGCCTTCGCGAGCAGGCTCGCTCCCACAGGGGAATGAATTCCAAATGTGGGAGCGACGGTGCGACGATTCGACCTGCTCGCGAAGAGGCCCTTAAATCCACTACCCATATTTCCTCATCGAAACCATCGGTGTGCTCAACCCATCAGGAGTTTCCATGACCACGCAAATCCCCGAACCGGATCTCAACTACCTGCAAAAAGTCCTCCTGGAAATGCTCGCCATTCCCAGCCCCACCGGGTTCACCGACACCATCGTGCGCTACGTCGCCGAGCGTCTGGAAGAACTTGGCATTCCGTTTGAAATGACCCGGCGCGGCACTATTCGCGCCACACTCAAAGGCAAAAAGAACAGTCCTGACCGCGCCGTCTCGGCGCACCTCGATACCATCGGCGCCGCCGTCCGTGCGATCAAAGACAACGGGCGCCTGACCCTCGCCCCGGTCGGCTGCTGGTCGAGCCGTTTCGCCGAGGGCAGCCGCGTCAGCCTGTTTACCGACAACGGTGTGATTCGCGGCAGCGTGTTGCCGCTGATGGCGTCCGGACATGCGTTCAACACTGCCGTCGATGAAATGCCTATCAGCTGGGATCACGTCGAACTGCGTCTGGACGCCTACTGTGCGACCAAGGCCGATTGCGATTCGCTGGGTATCAGCATCGGTGACGTGGTGGCGTTCGATCCGCTGCCGGAATTCACCGAAAGCGGCCACATCAGCGCCCGTCACCTCGATGACAAGGCCGGGGTTGCCGCGCTGCTGGCGGCACTCAAAGCCATCGTCGACAGCGGTCAGGAACTGATGATCGACTGCCATCCGCTGTTCACCATTACCGAAGAAACCGGCAGCGGCGCGGCGGCAGCATTGCCGTGGGACGTAAGCGAATTTGTCGGCATCGACATCGCGCCGGTCGCTCCGGGGCAGCACTCCAGCGAACACGCGGTGAGTGTGGCGATGCAGGATTCCGGCGGCCCGTATGACTATCACCTGTCGCGACATTTGCTGCGTCTGGCCGGTGAAAACGAACTGCCGGTACGCCGCGACCTGTTCCGTTATTACTTCAGCGATGCGCACTCGGCAGTGACGGCCGGCCACGATATCCGCACCGCCCTGCTGGCTTTTGGTTGTGATGCGACGCATGGGTATGAGCGTACGCACATCGACAGCCTGGCGGCGCTGAGCCGACTGCTCGGGGCTTACATTTTGAGCCCACCGGTGTTCGCCAGCGATGCAGCGCCAGCGAATGCTTCGCTGGACCGCTTCAGTCATCAGATTGAGCATGACACGCAGATGGAGAGTGATACGCGGGTGCCGTCGGTGGACAGTCTGGTGGGGCAGCGTTCCGATAGTTAAATCATCGATGTTTGGAGTACCGCTATCGCGAGCAGGCGAAGGCCTACCTTTGGAATGCGTTCCCCTGTAGGAGTGAGCCTGCTCGCGATGACGTCAGTCCAGGCAACACAAAACTGGCAGCCAACCCGCAATCGCCGTAGCATCCCGACATTGATTTGACCGAGGTGCCCATGCTCATTCCCTACGACGCGCTTGAAGTCGACACCCTCACCCGCCTGATCGAAGATTTCGTCACCCGCGACGGCACCGACAACGGCGATAACACGCCGCTGGAAACCCGCGTGCTGCGCGTGCGTCAAGCCTTGACCAAAGGCCAGGCACTGATCGTCTTCGACCCCGAAAGCGAGCAGTGCCAGTTGATGCTCAAGCACGACGTGCCCAAGCATCTGTTCGACTGAAATCCTCAGCGAACTTTCTGCGTGGCCTGCTTGCGCTGAATCCGCTCATAGACCTCCGCGCGGTGCACGTTGACCTTTTGCGGGGCCTCGACGCCAAAGCGCACGCTGGAGCCGTTCACTGACAGAACGCGCAAGGTGATGTCATCACCGATTGAAATCAACTCACCAACGACACGGCTGAGTACAAGCATGAGATTCGTCCTTCAGGGTTAGCGAGCCCTGAAGATGCGCGGCTTGCCGCGGCTCTACAATGCATGGCGGGCAAATCAGTTTTGCCTTACAGCCATGCTCGCATCAAGCCGTCAGACGTTTCCGACAAGCAACCCTCACGCCGCAGAAAATCGCGGCCCGAACAGAATCACGCTGGCGCCGATCACGCACAGTGCCACGCCGATCCAGTCCGAACCCAATGGACGCACCCGCTCGACCACCATCAGCCAGCCAATCGACGCGACGATGTAGATCCCGCCGTACGCGGCGTAGGCGCGCCCGGCATAATTGGCTTCGACGCGAGTCAACAACAACGCGAACAAGGTCAGACTGAGCAGCGCAGGAATCACCCACAGAGCACTTTTGCCCTGGCGCAGCCACATGAAGAAGGCGAAACAACCGGCGATTTCAAACAGCGCCGCGAGGAAGAACCACAAGTAATTGAGCATTGATGCGTCTCGACAGGGTGACCATTGCGGCCACCCTAACGACGCCGTCTGTTACGGGCAAGCTCAGCCGTTGTTCTGTTTGGCCTTGGCGCGCATTTTCTCGGCCATGGAAGTCATTTCGTTATAGAGCAGTTGCGGGTTTTTCTGCTTGATCGCCCAAGCCATGCGCCCTTGTTCGTGGGGCAGGATCATGAACTCGCCGGCTGCCACTTGCTGATAGATGTAGTCGGCGATGTCCGCCGCCGTGATCGGCGAACTTTCCAGCAACTTGCCGACCTGCGCTTTCATCGCCGGGGTCGGGCCACGGAAAGAGTCGAGCAGATTGGTCTGGAAGAATGACGGGCAGACCACGTGCACGCCGACTTCCTGTTGCGCCAGTTCAATCAACAGGCTTTCCGAAAGTGCTACCACGCCAGCCTTGGCCACGTTGTAATTACTCATCGCCGGGCCCTGCATCAATGCGGCCATGGAGGCGATGTTGATGATTTTGCCTTTGCTTTGTTCAAGCAGCGGCAGAAACGCTTTGCAACCCTTGACCACGCCCATCAGGTTGATCGCGATCTGCCAGTCCCAGTCTTCCAGCGACAATTCGCTGAAGAAACCGCCCGAGGCAACACCGGCGTTATTGACGATGATGTCGATGCCACCCAGCTTCTCTTCGCACGCCTGAGCGAACGCGGTGAGCTGGCTGTAATCACGCACATCGCAGCGCTGAATGAAGCCGTCGCCACCCGCCTCGCGGACCATTTTCAGGGTTTCCTGCAGGCCGGGTTCGCTGACGTCCGACAAGGCCAGTTGCCAGCCTTCACGCGCCCAGCGCAGCGCGATTTCGCGACCCAGGCCCGAGCCCGCACCAGTGATCATCATGCGATTTTGCATAGCAGACAGCCTTGTTGTTCCGGGGAAGATGCGCGGAGTGTAGCGAAGGATCGGCGCGCGCCCACGCTCCATCAGATTGCTGAATGGAGGATCAAAAGATCGCAGCCTTCGGCAGCTCCTACATCGAACTCCTGTAGGAGCCGCCGAAGGCTGCGATCTTTTGATCTTGTGCTTCAAAGGAAATAAACGAGCAATCCAAATACATTAAAAAAACATTGAATTTTCTTTCACACACACCGGTCGGAATTTGTAAGCCGTCTGGAATTACTTAGTCTCCAGTCGCCCTTTGAATACCAAGACTTCTCGAACACTATCAACAAGGAAATCGACATGGGCACAATTCTAATCATTATCCTGATCCTGTTGCTGATCGGTGGTCTGCCGGTCTTCCCGCACTCCAGAAGTTGGGGTTATGGTCCTTCGGGCATTATCGGCGTGGTGTTGGTGGTGTTGTTGGTCCTGCTGTTACTCGGTCGGATATAACGATTCAAGCGCAATAAAAAGAGGCCCTGTTCAGGGCCTCTTTTTTATTGCACGGATTTTATGATCGCTGCGCGATCAGTCCGGCTTGCCGTTGATTACACCGGCAGTGTTGTCCATCAGGCTCTTGGTCGCCGTTTGCAGGAACGCCTCGAGTTTGAGTTTCAACTCGGCCGTGCGCGGTGCATTCGGAACGATCTCGGCATGTGGATTGGCACCCAATTGGTATTGCCAGATCTTCGGACCCATTTCCTTGTCTTTCGGCAGGACCAGAATCTGGTCGGCAGTGACGATGGCTGTGGTCTGCTCGCTGCCCGACGGCTTGATCACACCGAAACCGGTGTCGCCTTCCGGCAGGTTGAGCAAGTCACGGCCCCAGCACTGATGGCGCACTTCGCCACCCAGACGACCCATGATGGTCGGCACGATGTCGATCTGCGTGCCCACGGTGTGGTCACGGGTACCGAACTTCTCCTGGATGCCCGGCGCGATCATCAGCATCGGCACGTTGAAGCGACCCAGGTCCATTTCGGTGATCTGGCGCTCGTTGCCGAAACCGTGGTCGCCAACGATGACGAACAGCGTTTCCTTGAAGTACGGCTCTTTGCGCGCCTTCTCGAAGAACTGACCCAGTGCCCAGTCGGCGTAACGCATGGCGGTCAAGTGTTCGTTGAGGCTGCCACGGTCAGTCACACGCTCGACCGGCAATGGCGTCGGCAAGGCGTACGGCGTGTGGTTGGACAGGGTTTGCAGCAGCGCGTAGAACGGCTTGCCGTTTTCGCGCGCCTTGAGCTCCTGCAGGCCACGGTCGAACATGTCCTGGTCGGACACGCCCCAGGTCGGATCGGAGAACACCGGGTTGACGAAGTCGTTACGGCCAACGAAGTTGGTCATACCCTGATTGCTGAAAAAGCCCGACTGGTTGTCCCAGGCGAAATCGCCGTTGTAGACGTACACGTCGTCGTAGTTGCGGGCGCTGAGCAACTGCGGCAGGCCGGACAGTTTGTGGCTGCCTTCCGGGATCTGCATCAGGTATTCGAAACCCGGCAGGTTGGGGAAGCAGGCCATGGTCGCGAACATGCCCTGGTGGGTGTGCGTACCGTTGGAGAAGAAGCGATCGAACAGCAGGCCTTCCTTCGACAGTTTGTCCAGATAAGGCGTGATGTTGCCCGGCGCGCCCAACGCACCGACCGAGTGACCGGCCATGCTTTCCATCAGGATCACGACGACGTTCTTGATCGGCAGGGTCTTGTCGGCCGGCGGCGTGTATTCACGGCGCACGGCGGCGATATCGGCATCGACCAGTTTGTCATCCGGCATCAGCAACATATCGCGCACGACTTTCTGCGCTTGTTCTTGCGGCAGTGTGCCTTTCCAGATGTTGTCGCGGTCTTCGCCCATGCGGTCCTTGGCGGCCGCGATCAGCGACAGCGTGCCGTTGAGGCCGAGCTGGTTGGCGAAGTTGGAATCAGTGGTGTACACGTCACCCCAACGCATCGGCGGGCCTTGACGCAGGGTGCCACGGGCGGCGACCACGCAGATCAGCAGGCAGACCACGAACACCGCCAGACGGGTGTACCACGGCGCGACTTGGCGGCTGCTGACACTACCGCCGCTGAAAGGCCCGCGCGGACGCGTGGCACGATCGGCACCTTTGAACGCAAGGGTCAGAATGACAGTGCCGATGACCCACGCCAGCAGGTAGCGCACCACCGGGAAACCGTACCAGAGCATGCTCATCACGGTTTTCGGGTCTTCTTTCACGTACTGGAACACCAGACCGTTGAGGCGCTGGTGGAACTCGCGGTAGAAGTCCATTTCCATCAAGCCGAGGAACAGCGCGATGCTCGAGGCGATCGTCAGCCACAGACGGAAAAAGCCGCGGGCAGCCATGGCGCGGGCACTGAACAGTGCCAGCACCAGCGGAATGCACAGGTAAACCACCAGGCGCAGGTCGAAACGCAGGCCGTTGGCGAAGGCTTCGAGGAAGGTCGAAGCCGGGGTGTCGAGGATCATCTCGCGGTTGTAGACCAGCAGCGCGAGGCGCAGCACGGAAAACATCACCATCATGACTAGCGCGCAAAGCAGCGTGTAGGCCAGATGCGATTTGACGGTCGGTTGCAGCAGGCGAGCAGAAGATCGCTGCTGATTCAGGGCGTCCGGGTTTGCCATGTCGTTTTAGGACCCATTGGAAGTTGAAGTTGCAAAAATACAGCGGCGCCATGCCCTCTATTGGTCATTCCAGACCCCGGGGCTTGCGCGGTGCGCAAATGTTGCACGATCACCCGCACCATTGCCATTGATTACTGCCCCGCCGCCAGACACTTTCATTTATGGCAGCGGGCAAACAGCGCGGGCGAATTGTCTTGAACACTTTGTGAAAATTTCGTGCAACGCATATCTGGAAACACAATATAGATACAAAACAAAACGCCCCGACTTGTTCGGGGCGTTTCGCTGAACGCGGGCCGATTACTTCTCGGCGCGTTCTTTCAAAGCTTTGAGGGTGTTGAACGGCGCATCGACGACAAATTTGTTGGCAACCATTGCCGGCACGCTGCCACCTGGTTCGGTGTGCACTTGATAAGTGACTTCAACCTGGTCGCCCTTCGGTACGAACTTCCAGAAGCCTTTGACCTGCTGCACGCGGACAAAGCCTTTTTCTTCAGGAACGTACGTCGGCAGACCTTTGAGGTTGCGGGTCAGGCTGCCGTCGGCGCCTTCGACGGTGGTGACTTCGATCACCGAGTCACGCGGAGTTACCGGCCAAGGGGTGTTGAACTGGGTGTAGGTCCAGCTCTTGTCGCCTTCGTGCTTGAGCAGTTTCTGGGTCTTGCACTCGTGAATCCAGGCGCAGGCGCCGGAAACGTCTTCCTGCAGTGCGCGCAGTTTGGCGACGGTGGTCTTCATCAGCGCAACGCCCTGGTAGGACTTGTAGTCCGAACCCGGCACTTCACTGAGGGACACCTTGATGCCGTCCTCGTTCTTGGCGACTTTCCAGTCTTCAGCCTGAGCGACGGACGTGGCCAGCACAGCGGTCAAACCACACAACACAGCGATACGATGCAGCGAACCCATAGTCTTATTCCTTATTGTTGAAGTTCCGTTCGTTTGACACATCACGCCGCCGTCATTTGCTCCCACCAGCCGATCAATCTGATCGCTTCTTCCGAACTGCTGCCACAGACTTCGACATCCGCAGCAAAGCCCGAACAGACTGCCGGGCGCTCCGGGCGGCCGAAAATGCTGCACAGGTTTTCGACCGAGAGTTGCACGCAACGTTCGCCAGCAGGTTTGCCATCAGGCATGCCGGGAATCGGCGAACTGATGGAAGGGGCAATGCAGCAAGCGCCACAGCCTTCACGGCATTTCATGACGAACGTTTCCTCGCGATGGGCGATGTGTAAAAGGGACGCGGACAGAGTAACCGCTAAAACGGCTGTTTTAAATTCCCTGAACCGGGGTTTTTAGCGATAACTGAATGTGACTGACCAGTCTCCGACAAAGCGTCTGGTCTGCGGGTCACAGATGGGCCGGGGTTTACTGCTTGAACTCAAAATCCAGCGCTGCGCCTTCGACTTCACGACGCTCTTCGTTGCGCAGTTGCAACTGCATTTCATTGCTGAGCAAGCGGCCGTTGAGCTGGAATCCGTTGTTTTTCTCGCCAAACATCTGCGGCAGGATCGGCTCGCGCTTGGGCAACTCAACCGTGCCTTTGGGCTTCAGCTCCTGGACCATGTCCTTGGGCAGGCTCAGATCGAGTCTGGCCGGCGGCAATTTGGTTTTCACCACTTCGCTGGCAGGTTTTGATTTCGAGGCGACCGGCTTGCGCTTCTTGATGACTTTTTGCTGGGTTTTCTTCGCCGTAGCGGCCTTCTGCGCGGGTGGATTTTTTTGCGCAGGGCTCGTCGCAGCCGATTTTTCCTGATCCGCAGCGGCCACAGCTCCAGACGCATGACCGATCATCAGCAAACCCAACAAAACCCAAGCGGCAGGAAAAATCGCTTTCATGGACCCAACGACACTAACGGCAGAGGGCCATATGCTCGCTTGTTGGGCGCCACAAGACAAGCATCAGCCAGCGCTCGTTCAGAATCCGCCAGCAGTTTCCTGACACAGTTGCGTCGCCAACATGCCTAAGGTCATCAGCGCGCGCTCCGCCTCGCGGTTCCACGGAATCCCGCAGTTGAGGCGGATACAGTGGTTGAACTGCTCGGTATTACTGAAGATCAGTCCCGGCGCAATGCTGATGCCCTGCTGCAACGCGCGGACATGCAATTCCTGAGTGTTCACCCGCCCCGGCAGGCTCACCCAGAGGATGAAACCGCCGGTGGGCCGGGTCATTTGCGTGCCTTCGGGGAAGTACTGCTGCACCGCCAACTGGAAGGCACTGAGGTTTTTCCGGTATTCCTGGCGGATGTACCGTAAATGCCGGTCATAACCGCCGTTTTCCAGATAAGCGGCAATCGCCATCTGCGTCACGCTGCACGCCGAGTGGGTGCTGAAGGTCTGCAAGCGCTGGATTTCCTGCTGGTACTTGCCGGCGATCATCCAGCCGATGCGCACACCGGGGGACAGGGTCTTGGAGAAACTCGAACAGTAGATCACCCGGTCCAGTCGGTCATAAGCCTTGAGCGCTTTGGTTTTGCCTTGCTCGAACATCAGTTCGCCATAGATATCGTCTTCGACGATCTGGATATCGAAATCCGAGGCCAGACGCAGCAACTGCTTCTGCCGCTCTTCGGGCATGGTGCCTCCCAGCGGATTGCTCAGGCGCGTGGTCAGCACCAGCGCCTTGATCGACCATTGATTGGCGGCCAGTTGCAGAGCCTCGAGGCTCATGCCGGTGGCGGGATCGCTGGGGATCTCGATAACCTTCAGGCCAAGCAAGTCAGCCAGTTGCAGCAAACCGTAATAGGTCGGCGACTCAGCGGCGATCAGATCGCCCGGCCGGGTCAGCACGCGCAACGACATCTGCAAGGCGTCGACACAGCCGTGAGTGATGACCACTTCCGACGGGTCGACCACCACACCAGCATCGCGCATACGGATCGCCACTTGCCGGCGCAGCGGTTCAAAACCGGGGCTGAACATGTAGCTGAAGGCGCGCGGGCTATGGAAACGAGTGACCTTGGCCAGTTGCTGATGCAGTGCGCGTACCGGCAAGTAATCCACGCTGGGCACAGCCGCACCCAGCGGGAACACACCTTCACGGCGTGATTCGACCAGCACCTGTTGAATGATGCTGCTGCGAGTGACCAGCCCCGGCCGCTCGACCCGGGCAATGTCCGGCGTCGGCGCGGTGAGCGCAGGCGTTTGGTGTACGTAATAACCGGACTGTGGCCGTGCGCGAATCAGCCCCTGATCTTCAAGATTGGCGTAAGCCTGCAACACCGTCGCATGGCTGACGTTGAGCTGCGAACTCATCTTGCGCACCGAAGGCACGCGCTCCCCCGGTTGATAGACGCCACGGCGGATGTCTTCGGCCAGTTGCTGAGCAATACGTTGGTAGAGCAAGAGATTGGTCATGACGCAGCACTCGATTTCACGGGCATTTTATTCTTGTGTGAAACAATACCGGAACAGTTTAGAAGTGTACTGGGACAGTTGCCACATTACTCGACCATACAGTGCGGTGTCTGCCCCTGACTGTACTGATTTGCGAGCCATTCGACAGACGTAAAAAAGCCCGGCACTGCATGACAGCCCGGGCTTTCCAGAGACGCAACCCTTAACGGGCGGCGCCGAGCTGGCCTTTTTCATCGGAGAAGACAATCTCAACCCGACGATTCTGTGCTCGTCCGCGCTCGGAAGCGTTGGCGTCCACCGGGTATTCGTCGCCGTAACCTTCGACCTGAATGCGTTTGTCGTCGATGCCCAGATCCATCAACACGTCGGCGACCGATTGCGCGCGGTCACGAGACAGCTTGAGGTTTTCCTGTTTGCCGCCGGTACTGTCGGTGTAGCCCTCGATGCGCACCACGCGTTTCGGGTTCAGTTGCAGGAACTGCACAATCTTCAGCACGACGCGATTGGCCGAGTTTTTCAGCTCCGCTTCACCGGTGTCGAACAGCACATCGCCGAGGGTCATCACCAGTCCACGGTCGGTCTGCGTGGTGGCCAGTGCAACGATCTGTTCTTCCAGCCACTTGCCCTGCTGCTGCACGCTAAGCAACTTGGATTCACGCAGGGCCAGTTGCAGGCGCTGGCGGTCCAGTTCGAGCTTGGCCGCGCGCTCTTCGTTGAGCACTTGATTGGTGTGCTCGCGGGCGATTTCGCTGTAACGCTGGCTCAGGTAGGCGTAATGCACGACGTCGGAACCGCTGCCCCAATAAGTCGACAGACGATCGGCACGGGCCAGCGACTCACCGGCGCGAATCACGTCTTTCGGCGCGATGCGCAGCACGTTGGAGTCTTCCTTGACCTTCTGGAAGTCGGCGCTGGCTTCTTGCAGCGCCGATTCGCTGTGCTGACCGGCGCAGCCGTACAGACTGGCACAAGCGGCGAGGATCAGGCCGCCGACAGCTTTGGACTTGAGGCTCATTGGGCATCTCCCAGTTGCTTGCGCAGACGGACGATGCGGGTGTTAAGCACATTCACCTGTTCTTCACTTTTTTGCGTCAGCACTTTGGCTTCGGCCAGACGCGCATCCAGTTCGGCCTGTTCCGCACGCATGCGCGCGTTGCGGTAGGACTCGTCCGCCATGTTGCCTTTGGCGCGGTTGTACTTGGTTTCGGCCAGTTTCATTTCCGGCACGTCATCAGCGGTGGCACCCACAGCCTTGGCCTGGGTGATGGCCTGTTCGGTCAGGCGCATTTGTTCGATGGGTGCCGGATCGGTTGCGCAACCAGCCAGAGCCAGAACGGCCACAGCCGCGAAAAGAGGTCGAATACTCACTAAGAATCCCTACTGTTTTGGGGCACTGACAGGTTGTTGCGGCTGTTGCTGCTGCGCCTTCCAGCGCTCGATATTGCGTTGCAGCGCGGCTTCCGTCAGTCCGGACGCGGGCAATTCTGTCATCTTTTTGGCTAGCTGTCCGCGCAACCACGGATCGTTGCACGCCGAGTTATGCGAAACCGCGAGAAACAGACCCGGGCGGTCTATGGGCTGCTCGAACGCCAGCAGGTCATTGGCCATGCCCAATGCCTGCGCGGCGGCCATGCCTGAGTAACGGCCGGCGAGTACATATTCCACCTCACCGAGGAGCAGTTTCTGAAAGGCTTGAGTGAGGTTGGCTGTCTTGGTCAGGGTCAGATTCTGCTCGGCGAAAGTGCCGAATGCCTGGGTGATTCGAGACTTTTCTGACAGCGCACCTGCGTGGCCGTGCAAGTCTTTGGCTTCGCCGTAGACCAGGGTCGAGCCTTTGCGCGTCCACACCAGGTAGTCGTTTTGCAGCAGCGGCGGATAGATGTAGTCGAGGTTTTCCAGCTCAGTGAAGGTCAGCGGCGCATCTGCCAGCATGTCCATGCGCCCGCTGCGCACTTCGTCGAGGGCTTGCGAGCGTTTGCCGGCGTAGAGCAACTCGACCTTGATGCCGAGATCCTTGGCCACTTGCTGCAACAGGTCGGCGCTGGCACCGATCAACTGCTTGGGATTCTGCGGGTCCTGCCACAGATACGGCGGTGCATCCGGGCTGCCGGTGACGACAAGGCGCTCGCATTTGCCGGCGGCCATCACCAGCCCCGGCAACAGGGCCAATCCCAACAACCATCTGCAGCGCAGATCCATGGCAACACGCTCCCACTCAAATCCAAGACAAAAAAAAGCCCGACCAAAAGGTCGGGCTCTTTATAAGTGAAGCCGCTGGATTAGACCAGCTTCTCCAGCTCAGGGACGGCTTCGAACAGATCCGCCACGAGACCGTAATCGGCGACCTGGAAGATCGGCGCTTCTTCGTCCTTGTTGATCGCAACGATCACTTTGGAGTCTTTCATACCGGCCAGATGCTGGATCGCGCCGGAGATACCGACGGCGATGTACAGCTGTGGCGCAACGATCTTGCCGGTCTGACCGACCTGCATGTCGTTCGGTACGAAACCTGCGTCGACCGCAGCGCGCGAAGCACCGACAGCAGCGCCGAGCTTGTCGGCCAGGGCGTACAGGTGTTTGAAGTTGTCGCCGTTCTGCATGCCGCGGCCGCCGGAAACGACGATCTTGGCAGCGGTCAGCTCTGGACGATCAGACTTGGCCAGCTCTTCGCCAACGAAGCTCGAAGTGCCCGCGTCGTGTGCAGCGCCGACTGCTTCGACAGCAGCCGAACCACCTTCAGCAGCAACCGGGTCGAAACCGGTGGCACGCACGGTGATCACCTTGATTGCAGCGGTGGACTGCACGGTAGCGATGGCGTTACCGGCGTAGATCGGACGCTTGAAGGTATCAGCGCTTTCGACCGAGATGATCTCGGAGATCTGGTCAACGTCCAGCTGCGCAGCAACGCGCGGCAGGATGTTTTTGCCGTTGGAGGTGGCGGCAGCCAGAATGTGGCTGTAGCCAGCGCCAAGCTCTGCAACCAGCGGAGCAACGTTTTCCGGCAGCTGATGCGCGTAAGCGGCGTTGTCAGCGTTGAGGACTTTGCTCACGCCTGCGATTTTCGCAGCGGCTTCAGCCACGGCGCCAGCGCCTTGGCCAGCAACCAGAACGTGGATGTCGCCGCCGATTTTGGCAGCAGCAGCCACGGTGTTCAGCGTGGCCGGGGCCAGCACCTTGTTGTCGTGTTCGGCGATTACCAAGATAGTCATGATCAGATTACCTTCGCTTCGTTTTTCAGTTTCTCGACCAGTTCAGCCACCGACTTGACCTTGATGCCTGCGCTGCGTGCAGCCGGCGCTTCGACTTTCAGGGTCTTGTTGGTAGAGGCGGTGGAAACGCCCAAAGCGTCCGGAGTCAGCACTTCGAGAGGCTTCTTCTTGGCTTTCATGATGTTTGGCAGGGACGCATAACGCGGCTCGTTCAAACGCAGGTCGGTGGTGACGATCGCTGGGAGTTTCAGGGAAACAGTCTGCGCGCCGCCGTCGATTTCGCGAGTTACGGCAACGCTGTCGCCCGAGACTTCGACTTTCGAGGCGAACGTGCCCTGACCGTAGCCGCTCAGTGCAGCGAGCATCTGGCCGGTCTGGTTGTTGTCGCTGTCGATGGCCTGTTTGCCGAGGATCACCAGCTGTGGCTGTTCCTTGTCGACCACAGCCTTGAGCAGCTTGGCCACGGCGAGCGAGGTCAGATCTTCAGCGGATTCGACGAGGATGGCACGGTCGGCACCCAGAGCCAGTGCGGTACGCAGCTGCTCCTGAGCGGTGGTCGGGCCGATGGAGACGACGACGATTTCAGTCGCAACACCTTTCTCTTTCAGGCGTACGGCTTCTTCCACTGCGATTTCGCAGAACGGGTTCATCGACATCTTGACGTTGGCGAGATCGACGCCGGAATTGTCCGCCTTGACGCGAACCTTGACGTTGTAATCCACAACGCGTTTGACAGCTACAAGAACCTTCATGGATTCCTCGTTACTCTCCGGTGAAAAGAAAGTCGCCTAGGCGAACCTGGCGGTTGATGCTCATCAGGCTAAAAGGGCACCTCTAAAAACGCCGACCGGGGTGCGAAATGATTCCACGATGTGAAGGGGGTGCGACCGTTCGTCAGTGGTGACCGACAAGTCATTGATCCTCACGCTGTGTAAACTGCGCGCCAGACTGCGCTGCGCATCACTCTCAACCGCCTGTGCCCTGTCTTTAGACGTGCTCTTGAAACCGCCAGTCTGCCTACGACGAGCGCAAAACCGCCCGTATCTTGACCGGAACGCCTATTCCGGTCAATACAGCAAAATGACCATTCATAAGCCGCGCTTCTTTGATTTCTCTGGGCTGGAGCCGATTCAAACAAACGTTTGTATTGGACGCTCGGAGTGGTGTAGATATAATGCGCCGCCTAGAGAGAAAGGTCTGTTCTCCAATATTCCCCTTGACGTTAACGTAAAGGAATAGCGGATGCGACATCAAACCTCCAAATTAGAAAAAAAACTGTTGAGCCTTGAGTAGGAGATAGCCTGTGGAACGCGAATACATGGAATTCGACGTGGTCATCGTCGGTGCCGGCCCCGCTGGCCTGTCCGCCGCCTGCCGTCTGAAGCAGAAGGCCGCCGAAGCCGGTAAGGAAATCAGCGTCTGCGTGGTCGAAAAAGGCTCCGAAGTCGGCGCACACATCCTGTCCGGCGCCGTGTTCGAACCACGCGCTCTGAACGAACTGTTCCCGGACTGGAAAGAACTCGGCGCCCCGCTGAACACGCCAGTCACCCGCGACGATATTTTCGTGCTGAAAAACGCCGAAAACGCGCAAAAAATCCCAGACTTCTTTGTGCCCAAGACCATGCACAACGAAGGCAACTACATCATTTCCCTCGGCAACCTGTGCCGCTGGCTCGCTCAGCAGGCCGAGAACCTTGGCGTAGAAATCTACCCAGGCTTCGCCGCTCAGGAAGCGCTGATCGACGAACAAGGCGTGGTGCGCGGGATCATTACTGGTGATCTCGGCGTCGACCGCGAAGGCAACCCGAAAGAAGGCCTGTACACCCCGGGCATGGAACTGCGTGGCAAATACACGCTGTTCGCCGAAGGCTGCCGTGGCCACATCGGCAAGCAACTGATCAAGCGCTACAACCTCGACAGCGATGCCGACGCTCAGCACTACGGCATCGGCCTGAAAGAAATCTGGGAAATCGACCCGGCCAAGCACCAGCCAGGCCTGGTGGTACACACCGCCGGTTGGCCGCTGGACATCATGGGCACCGAGAACACCGGTGGCTCGTTCCTCTATCACCTGGAAAACAACCAGGTGGTGGTCGGTCTGATCGTTGACCTGTCCTACAGCAACACTTACCTGTCGCCGTTCGACGAGTTCCAGCGCCTCAAGCACCACCCGGTGTTGGCTCAGTACCTGGAAGGCGGCAAGCGCATCAGCTACGGCGCCCGCGCGATCTGCAAAGGTGGCCTGAACTCGCTGCCGAAGATGGTTTTCAAGGGCGGCGCACTGATCGGTTGCGACCTCGGCACCCTGAACTTCGCCAAGATCAAAGGCAGCCACACTGCGATGAAGTCCGGCATGCTCGCCGCTGAATCGGTGGCCGACGCGCTGTTCGCTGAAAAGGACGGCACTGAAGAACTGACCACTTACGTCGACGCGTTCAAAAAGAGCTGGCTCTACGACGAACTGTTCGCCAGCCGCAACTTCGGCCCGGCGATCCACAAGTTCGGCGCTATCGTCGGCGGCGGTTTCAACTGGCTCGATCAGAACATCTTCGGCGGCAAACTGCCGTTCACCCTGCACGACACCAAGCCGGATTACGCTTGCCTCAAGCTCGCGGCGGACTGCAAGAAGATCGACTATCCGAAGCCGGACGGCAAACTCAGCTTCGACAAGCTCAGCTCGGTGTTCATCTCCGGTACCAACCATGAAGAAGAACAGCCTTGCCACCTGAAGCTGACCGACCCGAGCATCCCGATCAGCAAGAACCTGCCGCTGTACGACGAACCGGCGCAGCGCTACTGCCCGGCCGGCGTTTACGAAGTGATCACCAAGGAAGACGGCGAGAAGCGCTTCCAGATCAACGCCCAGAACTGCGTGCACTGCAAGACCTGTGACATCAAGGACCCTTCGCAGAACATCACCTGGGTCACGCCGGAAGGCGCTGGCGGCCCGACTTATCCGAATATGTAAGTCGAACCGCTGAACAACAAGGCTCCCGAATCGGGGGCCTTTTTGTTGTCCAAAATTCCTCGAACACCACCGAACCCTGTAGGAGTGAGCCTGCTCGCGATAGCGGTGTGTCAGTTGACGATGATGCTGACTGACACACCGCTATCGCGAGCAGGCTCACTCCTACAGGGGATCTTCGTCGAATCAGGCAGCGCGCTCGTCACCCGGGCTGCGCTCAAAGTAGCGCTTGTACTCGCGGCTGAACTGCGACGTACTCTGATACCCCACCCGATGCGCCACCTGCGCCACACCCAGCCCTTCCGCCACCAGCAACGTCTGCGCCTTCAACAAGCGCAAACGTTTCAGATACTGCACCGGCGACAATAGCGTGCTGCGCTTGAAATGCTCATGAAAGGTCGACACGCTCATGTTCGCGCAACCGGCCAGCGTCTCCACGTTCAATGGCTCGGTGTAATGCGCATGCAGATGACTGATCGACGCCGCCACCCGCGCGAATTGCCCCTGCTGCTCCACCAACGCGCGCAACACATCCGCTTGTGGCCCGCGCAACGCGACAAATAACAACTCGCGCACCCTCGCCGGCCCGAGAATCTGGCATTCCAGCGGATCGTGCAGGCAACTCAACAGCCGCTCGACACAGCCACGCATGCCATCGTCGAGCACCACCGAGGTCATCGACTCCGGCGTCTGCGCCGGAATATGCCGGCCCGGCGCCAGCCCCATGGCCAGCACCAGTTCCCCGAGCAACACCCGATCAATCGCCACCGAAACGCCGAGCAACGGCGCATCCGGCAAGGCGAAGGTCTCACATTCGAACGGCACCGGCAGCGCCTGAATCAGATAATGCCCGGCGCCGTATTCCATAGTGCGTGGCCCGAGAAACGCCAGTTTGCTGCCCTGGGCGATGATCATCAGGCTCGGTTCATAAATGTGCGGGCCACGGGCGACGTCGCAACTGGCGCGCAATACTTGCACACCGGGCAATCCGGTCGGCGAATAACCATCGCGAAGCGCCAGCGGTTCGATCAGCGAAACCAGCCGCGCATTGGCATCAAGATGACGGGTTAATTGCATCGAATTGTTCTTCACAAAAAATCACGGAAACAGGGGATGAAAGCATCATCGCAGATCCCTTTGCCAATGCGACCGATCAAACCCGCATGCCGGAGGATTAGGCATGAGACCCGGAGGAATCGTCATGGCCGACCGGTCAGTCGGCGCCCAAAATGCGCCGCCTCACTTGTTCCTGCTTTTGCGAGGTTTCATATGTACACCGCCATCGGTTATGCCGCCCAATCGGCCACCACCCCCCTCGCCCCGATGAAATTCGAACGTCGCAGCCCGCGCGCCGACGACGTTGCCATCGAGATTCTCTACTGTGGCGTCTGCCACTCCGACATCCACCAGGCGCGCAACGAATGGGGCATTGCCGTTTACCCGTTGATGCCCGGCCACGAGATCGTCGGAAAAGTCACTGCGATCGGTGCGAATGTCACCCAACATAAAGTAGGCGATCTGGTCGGGGTTGGCTGCATGGTCGATTCGTGCCGCACCTGTGAAGCCTGCCAGTCGAACCTTGAGCAATATTGCCTCGAAGGCCCGACCATGACCTACGCCACCCCGGATCGGATCGACGGCAGCAACACCATGGGCGGTTATTCCGACAGCATCGTCGTCAGCGAACACTTCGTCGTGCGTATTCCGGAAAAACTCGCACTGGCCAGCGCCGCGCCGATCCTCTGCGCCGGCATCACCACCTACTCGCCACTCAAGCATTACGGTGTAAAAGCGGGCGACAAAGTCGGGATTCTCGGCATGGGTGGTCTGGGCCACATGGGCATCAAATTCGCCAAGGCCATGGGCGCTGAAGTCACACTGTTCACCCGCTCGGCGAGCAAGGCTGAAGAAGGTCGTCGTCAGGGCGCCGATCACGTGATCGTGTCCACCGACGCCGAGCAGATGAAAGCCGCGGCCGGTTACTTCGACTTCCTGCTCGACACCATTCCGGTGCAGCACGATCTCAACCCGTACCTCGACACTCTGCGTTTCGACGGTGTGCACATTCTGGTCGGTCTGATCGAACCGATTGATCCGCCGGTACACGCCGGCAAACTGGTGATGAGCCGTCGCGTGCTGGCCGGTTCGTTGATCGGCGGCGTCGCCGAAACCCAGGAAGTGCTGGATTTCTGCGCCGAACACAACATCACCTGCGACATCGAAATGCTCGACATCCGCCAGATCAACGAGGCTTACGCCCGGATGATTGCCGGCGACGTGAAGTACCGTTTCGTCATCGACATGGCGACGCTCAAGGTTTAAATCTGCCTTATACCTTCAAGCCGAGCTCCGCCGAAAGCCGGGCTGTGACCCCTTTGATCAGGGGAATCAGCTCGGCCATTTTTTCCAGCGGCATGTATGGCACGGTACTGGCGATACTGATCGCCGCCACGATGCCCTTGCTCGCATCGCGAATCGGCGCCGCCACGCAGCGGATCGACGGTTCGTTGTCCTCCAGATCGAAGGCGTAGCCACCGGCGACGTACTCGGTCATGCGCTGCTCCAGCTGTTCCCACGACTGCTGGGGATGCTGCGGCCAGAACTGACTTTTCCCACCTGCCGGCAGACTGATGTCGTACAGACGTTGCCAATCTTTCGGCGAATCATCGAGCATCAACGCCTTACCAATCCCGGTGCGCGCCAACGGCATGCGATGGCCGACCCGCGAGCGCATTTCCGGGCCATTACGCCCCGGATTCTTCAGCAGATACAGCACTTCATCGCCTTCACGAATGCCCAAGTGCACGGTGTCGCCGGTCAGCGCCGACAACTCGTCCAGATACGGCCCGGCCAAGGTCACCAGCGGCAACTCTTCGCGCGCCTGAAAACCCAGCTCGATCAGCTTCGGCCCGAGCAGGTAACCGACTTGCGGCACCACGCGCAGGTAACGCTCATCAACCAGACAACTGGCCAGACGATGGGTGGTGCTGCGCGTGGTGCCGATCAGCCGGGCAATCTCCTTGAGATCGCGGGCGCCACTGGCCACCGCTTGCACCACACCCAAGCCACGCAACAGCGTCTGCGTGCCGGTGGGCGCGGCGTCCTTGGTTTTTTCCGGGGCGTCTTCCTGCATATCCAGCCTTTTACCGTTTGAGCGAGGGAACGGGCGGCATTATGGTCGCCCGACGCAGACCACTACAACTCGATACGCTCGACCTTGCCGACCAGCAGCACGTAGGACAAAGCACCGATCAAGGCGAGCACCGCGATATAGGTGATCGCTGGCGCGAACGAATCGCCACTGGCGAGGAAGCCGATGACGATCGGCGTGGCAATCGCCGACAGGTTGCCGATGAAGTTGAACACCCCGCCGGTCAGCCCTAGCAAACGCGCCGGCGCCAAGGTCGACACCAGCGACCAGGTGATCGAGGCCAGACCGTTGCCGAAGAACGCCAACGCCAGGAAGGCAATCACCAGCGGCGTCGATTCAACGAAGTTGGCGCCGATGATCGAGGTGGAAATCAGCAGCCCGCCGATGATCGGCAACTTGCGCGCAAAGCCGACGGTGCAACCGCGACGAATCAAAAAGTCGGAAAAGAACCCCGAACACAGCACCCCAACGAACGCTGCGAGAAACGGCAGCGACGCCAAAAGGCCGGACTTGATGAAATCCATCCCGCGATATTTCACCAGGTAGGTCGGGAACCACGTGAGGAAAAACCACAGCGTCGAGTTCAGGCAGAACTGGCCGAGATAGATGCCCCACAACTTACGCTTGGTCAGAACGATGCCCAAATCGGTCCAGCTGAATTTGGCTTTGACCTTGGCCGACTCTTGCTGAATATCGACCAGACCACCGCCCTCGCGGATCAGGTCGATTTCCGCTTCGTTGGCGCCTTTGAAATCCCGCGGCTCGCGATACACCGCGTACCAGATCGCCGCCCAGATGATGCCGACGGCACCGGTGGCGACGAAGACCATGTGCCAGCCGAATTCGTGCTGCAGCCAGGCCAGCACCGGGGTCAGGAATGCCAGACCAACGAACTGCCCGGAGGTGTAGAAACCGATCGCCGTGGCGCGTTCACGTTCGGGAAACCACGTCGTGACCACGCGGCTGTTGATCGGATACGCCGGCGCTTCCAGTGCACCGACCGCCATGCGCAGCACGAACAGCGCAATGAAACTGGCCGCGAAACCGAGCATCACCGTGGCCAGCGACCACAGCAGCAACGCGACGCTGTAAAGAATGCGCGGCGGCACACGATCGACCAGCCAGCCGCCGGGGATCTGCATGGCGGCGTAGGTCCAGCCGAACGCAGAGAAGATCAGGCCGACGTGAATCGGGTCGATGCCCAGCTCACTGGTCAGCGCCGGCGCGGCGATCGACAGGTTGCTGCGGTCGAGGTAGTTGATAACCACGGTGATAAACAGCAACACCATGATAAAAAACCGCTTGCGACTGGGCGTGACTAAAGACGCCTGCCCGGTGAGGGTTTGCGGTTGCATGGGGAGAGCCTCTTTTTATGTTTATTGAGGTCGGCCTGAGGCCTGCACTGCACTGCACTGCACTCTGTGGGAGCGAGCCTGCTCGCGAAGGCGTCGGATCAGTCACATCGATGTCGGATGTGACATAGCATTCGCGAGCAGGCTCGCTCCCACAGGGGGTTGTGGTGTGTCAGAGACAAATCACCACTCGGCAAAACTGCCATCGGCATGACGCCAGATCGGGTTGCGCCAGCGATGCCCGACCGCCGCGCGCTCGATCACGTATTCCTCGTTGATCTCGATGCCCAGGCCCGGCCCGTTCGGAATCTTCACGAAGCCTTTGTCGTAATCGAACACCCGTGGATCCTTCACGTAGTCGAGCAAATCGTTGCTCTCGTTGTAATGGATGCCCAGGCTCTGCTCCTGGATAAACGCGTTGTAACAAACCGCGTCCAATTGCAAACACGCCGCCAGCGCAATCGGCCCCAGCGGGCAGTGCAGCGCCAGTGCCACGTCGTAAGCTTCGGCCATGTTGGCGATCTTGCGGGTTTCGGTGATGCCGCCGGCGTGCGAGGCGTCCGGCTGGATGATGTCGACGTAGCCTTCGCTCAACACCCGTTTAAAGTCCCAACGCGAGAACAGCCGCTCACCGAGGGCAATCGGCGTGCTGGTCAGCGGCGCCAGTTCTTTCAACGCTTCATAGTTTTCGCTGAGCACCGGCTCTTCGATAAACATCAGTTTGTACGGATCGAGTTCCTTCATCAGCACCTTGGCCATCGGCTTGTGCACGCGGCCATGGAAGTCGACACCGATGCCGACGTTCGGCCCGACCGCATCACGCACGGCGGCAACGTTAGCCAGCGCCAGATCGACTTTTTCGAAGGTATCGAGAAATTGCAGCTCTTCGGTGCCGTTCATTTTCACCGCCGTGAAACCACGGCTCACCGCCTCTTGCGCCGCACGCGCGGTGTCGGCCGGACGATCGCCGCCGATCCACGAATACACGCGAATCTTGTCACGTACCTGACCACCGAGCAGATCACTCACCGACACCCCAAGCGCCTTGCCCTTGATGTCCCACAACGCCTGGTCGATACCGGCCAATGCGCTCATGTGAATCGCGCCGCCACGGTAGAAGCCGCCGCGATAGAGCACGGTCCAGATGTCTTCGATATTGCGTGGGTCTTTGCCGATCAGGTAGTCGGACAATTCTTCGACGGCAGCGGCCACGGTGTGCGCGCGGCCCTCGACCACGGGCTCGCCCCAACCGGTCACGCCTTCGTCGGTTTCGACCTTGAGGAAACACCAGCGCGGCGGGACGATGAAGGTCGTGAGTTTGGTGATTTTCATCTCTGCTCTCTTTTGTAAATGCAGCTCTTATTAGATGCAGCGCACGCAGCGCCAGAAAGTCTTAGCGAAGGGCCTTCCACGCGGCCACGTAGGCCTTGGCGTTCACTGCCACCTGCTCCGCCGTCATGCCCGGCTTAAACAGACCGGAACCGAGACCGAAACCTTTCACGCCAGCGTCGATAAACGCCTGCATATTGTCCGGAGTAATGCCACCGACCGGTGCCAAAACCGTGCCGGCCGGCAACACCGCGAGCCAGGCTTTGACGACCGCCGGGCCCATCTGCTCGGCCGGAAACATCTTGAGAATGTCCGCGCCCTCCTCCAGTGCCGCGAACGCTTCGGTCGGTGTGGCAACGCCCGGCGACAGGAACATCCCCGCCGCTTTCGCCGCGCGCAAGACCTTGGCGTCGCTGTGCGGCATGACGATCACTTGGCCGCCGGCTTCTTTCACCAACCCGACCTGTTCCGGGGTCAACACCGTGCCGGCACCGATCAGGCAATCGGCGGGCAAGGTCGTGCGCAGGATGCGGATACTTTCGTACGGCGAAGGGGAATTGAGCGGTACTTCGATGACGCGAAATCCGGCGGCATACAGGACTTCTCCGACAGCGGCAGCTTCCTGCGGATGCAGGCCACGCAGGATCGCGATCAGACCGTTTTGCGCCAATGCTTGCTTGAGCATGTCAGGCCTCCAGTCAGGGTTAACGGGATGAGGAATCGATCAGTCCGGCGGCCAGCGCCAGTTGCCACAGACCACGCTCGGTGGCCTGCTCGGCCAGCGTCACGTTGGCGAAACCGCAGGCATCGAGGGCACGGCTATAGCGCGCGCAGAGTTGCGCGTTGCCGATGAGGATGATCGATGGAAGATTCAGGTTGTTGCGACGACGCCGCTGAACGATGGCGAGCGCGGCCAATTCATGGCCGATCATCAGGCCGGACAGATAATCCGCCTGCGCGGTCGGGCTGAGTTCGCCGGTCAGTCCCAAGGTACGGGCGCTGAATAAGGTCGACAGCACGCCAAGCTCACCGTCCGTCGACTGCGCAACCTGCACACCGCGGTCAAACGCCAGAGCATCGAACGTCGCGCCTTGCTTCAGGGTTCGGCCAAGAATGCTGTGTTCGCTGAGCACGGCGAACACTTCGCCGGTCATGAACGTATCGAAATGGGTGATGCAGCCATCGACCACGTCGACCCATTTCGAGTGGCTGCCCGGCAGGCCGATCAACAGATCAGCACCCGCCTCGACCGGCAGATTCTGCAGGACGCCAAGGACTTGGGTTTCTTCGCCGCGCATCACGTTAGGCAGACGCGAACGCTGAATCACGCCCGGCACGATATGCACCGCGGTGCCGCGCAGACTGATCACTGTTTGTAGGGAGTTTCCGAGATTGGCGACGTTCGCCGGCGTCTCGCAGTAGGCCGCTTCACGCCAGCCCTGCGCACTGCCGACCATGCCGCAGGCAATCACCGGCAGATCCGGCTGCGCATCGAGCCAATCGCCGCACGCCTCATCGAACGCCAGTTCAAAACCATCGGCGCATTCGCGACCGTTGATGACTCGCGGAGTCTTCGGCAGTTGCATGATCCCGGACGACAGCGCGCGCTGCTCCAGCACCACACCGCCCGCCGCGAGTTTGTAAGCACGTAATGAGGTCGTCCCCCAGTCGAGCGCGATCAATTGCGCCAGCATCGCTTCACCTGTTTTGTTTTTGGCAGTGAGTGCGATGGACTATAGCCCTCCCAGACGGGAAATCTCAATATGTAATTTTGCATCCCACATTATGGGACAAAGCAATCATTGCACGCGCTGCTGTTCAATGACGTGTACGAGGTCAGTTGCTGGAATCAGCATTGACTTCGAATAGTATCCCCCGAATGAGTAAGCTGAGGTAAACACTCTGCAAGAGACGGCGTTACGTTCATTTAATAATGCCAGCAGTTCTTCCGCGCTCATGAAAACATTTGAAACGCCCTCATCCTCCTTTCTCACTGCGGACAATCTAGACGTATAAATATGGTCTAAACCAGACTTATCGGCGTCAACCTCAACAAGATTACCAACAAAATAATTGGTCAATTTATCGGAGTTTTCAAATTCAAGCTCTTTATCCAGAGAGCAAAACAATGTTTCACCCAACTGTGTTTCTCCCGTCGCATCCTTAAAAAAATTCAACACATCGGTCTTCGAACTAAAGCGAACATTCCAAGACAAACTATCGCCCCCTGTAGCGACAGAAATGAATTCAATCTCGGTATCAGGAAGAATCGGCCGCTTGGCACAAGAACTACATAGAAGCATCGTAAGCAGAATAAATAGCCGTATCATTTTTTCGATTCCAAATATTGAGTCACTCGCTCATAAACTATATCGCACGCAGACTTTCCACTTTGAAGTTTGGAGGCGAACAGCATACCTGCTTGCCGGTGATTCGCACTGACCGCCTCATTTATATTCGGTCCAGATGTCATGATCCAGCGCTCTCCCAAACTGGCAACAGTATCTGAATCGTCTTTTTCCTTGGGGGATGCCAATATATTTATCCAGTAATCTGCCACGGGCTTTGGCGTCGTAAAATAGATATCAGAGAACATCCATACACCTGTACCACCGCCAACAGGATCGAGTGTTACCAACATCTTGACTGTATAACCTCGTTCTTTCAAAATCGAGGTCAAATGTGCACCATTCCACCCCCCAAGGCTATGACCAACAATCACAAGATAAACCGTCTTATCACCTTTTAACGGGCGTATTACATACTTCTCGATATCCTTCTCACCGCGAACATCCTTATAGCTTATATAAGGCAAATTAACGTCGAGCTTTTGTTCCGGAGACAGTCTGTTCGACAACTGATTCCACGCATTTTGCACGTTATGATGAGGAGGTTCATTCTGATAATACTCCTCTTTATCCCCAGCACCGCCAATAAAGAAAACGGCTACCTTTTTCACTTTGACAGTAACTTGCTTGACGCTCTGGTCAGTCTTGCAGGTCAACTCATGACCAGCCACTTCAGTTTTGCAGTCTCTGAGTGCAGGATTTTCGACTTCCATTTCGATCACTCTACAAACAATTTAATAGTTTCAGCCAAGTGAGAACTCACCATATGGGTAAAGCCCTGCTCATTGGTGATGCCATGTTCTATGCGCCCATCACCTCGCTGGATCGCATACGGATGATCGGGGATAGGCTCGCCAGTCGCCTCGTTAACCACTTGCAACCTGTCCGTAAAATGCACCGGCATCGGCAGCAATCCGCTAAACGCTGCCCCGCCGCCACTCTGGCCGATAATCACCGTCCCCGAGCCACCCACCACGACATTGCCGTGGCCTCCGGTGCTGTCGAGCGTGGCCGCGTTCAGGCCGTTGATGAATACGGTGCCGGAAACGGCGCCGGTAATCGGGCTGCCGCACGCCGATTTATCGGTCATGCGCGCGGCGGCGAGGCCGTCGAAGAAGACGTTCGGCGAGCCGGAGGCAATCGGGTTGGTGCCATGGCCTGGCAATGGGCAAGCGGTCGGGTCGGTGACGCGTGCAGCAGGTTTACCACTCAATTCAAAGCTCCTTGCTTCAGGGGTTCCGGGTGCGGCTGGTGGAGATCGACTTCGGTCGCGGCGAAGCGCCAGCGGTTGTCGACGGGGTCGAACAGGGCGTGGCAGTGTTCACGGCTGTCGGGGGATGTAGCGATCTGCAGATGTTGCCAGGCTTGATCGACATGCCATGCCAGCTCGGCAGGCGTCGCGTCATCCAGCTCGTTGAGCCAGGCGTTGTAGTTGCGCAGGTGATTGCGTTCGTAAGTCGATTGCAGCAAATCGGCCATTTGTGTGCCGAGGTCGAGATGATGCTGGGCCGTCCACTGGCCGATCTCGGAATAGACGTACCAGCCCATCGGCATCAACCCGCCGTCCTTGAGCAGCGAATGCCCGGCAGGGGCGACGAAACCACAACAGATGTGCAGCGTCAGCCAGCCCTGATGGGCGTCGATAAACGCCGTCGGATCGAAGGTGCGCAGCGCTATCACGCGGTACTCGGCGAGCCCGGCGCTGCGGGTCATCAACTCGGCATCGAGGCGTGACACGAACGCACGAATGGCTTTGCCGCCCGTGCTGTTTATCGTGCACAGAATGTCGACCGGTTGGCGCTGGGGGTTGTCGCTCAAGCCTGAGTTTTTCACCAGGCCATACAGACGCATTGTCGCCCGTAGTCCGCTCATCGCCGGTCACTCATTGACGCAGCGAAGGCTCCACAGGCGTGGAGAAGTTGTGCCAGAGGCATTGCAGGTATCGTCCGTGAGCACGCAAAAATGGCGCGTAGAATGCCGGACTAGAGCGCTGGCGACAATCGAATTACTGCCGGATTGCCATCATCGTGTTCAACCCTCGGCAAACTCACGCAAAACCTGGCCATCCATGCGGTAGCGCACCCACTCTTCCTGAGGTTGCGCGCCGAGGGATTTGTAGAATTCGATCGCCGGGGTGTTCCAGTCGAGCACGCTCCATTCGAAGCGGCCGCAGTCGTTGTCGCAGGCGATTTTTGCCAGGTGGCGCAACAGGGTTTTGCCGGCACCGCCGCCGCGTTGTTCGGGGGTGATGTAGAGGTCTTCGAGGTACAGGCAGTTGCTGCCGAGCCAGGTCGAATAGCTGAAGAAGAACACCGCGAAACCGATCGGCAAACCATCGCGCAGGCAGATCAGACCGTGGGCGGTGGCGCCTTCGCCGAACAGGCTGCGTTCGATGTCGGCGACGCTGGCGATGACTTCGTGACGGGCCTTTTCGAAATCGGCGAGTTCAGTGATGAAGGCGAGAATTTGCGGGGCATCGCTGGGGGTCGCCGGGCGGATGTCGATCGTCATGAACGGGCCTTGTCGGAAAAAGGAAAACGCCATACTAAGGTGGTGAGCGGCGCTCGTCACATGGCAAAACACACACTACCCTGCGCAATGTTGCAAACACTGCAGTTCCCTGTGGGAGCGAGCCTGCTCGCGAAGGCGTCCTTTCAGTCACCTGCATTGTTGATTGACAGACAGCATTCGCGAGCAGGCTCGCTCCCACAGGGACTTCGACAACCTGAAAGGATGCTTATGAATCTTGAGTTTTTTACACCCGTGGAGGCACTGGCAGCAGAGTTGCTGCCGCACGCATTGGAGCCGTCCGACGACGGCGCCCACGACCTCGCCCACTTGCAGCGCGTCTGGCACAACGTGCGTACGTTGCATGAAGAAGAAGGTGGAGATCTTGAGGTGCTGCTGGCCGCCGTGCTCTTGCACGATTGCGTGGCCGTCGAGAAGAATTCACCGCTGCGTTCGCAGGCTTCGCGGCTGGCGGCAGATAAAGCTTCGTCAGTGCTGGCCGATCTGAACTGGCCCGAAGAAAAAATCGCCGCCGTCGCCCACGCCATCGAAGCCCATAGTTTTTCCGCCAACATCACCCCGCTCACCCTCGAAGCGAAAATCGTCCAGGACGCCGACCGCCTCGACTCTCTGGGCATGCTCGGCGTCGCCCGTACCTTCTACATTGCCGGGCGCATGGGCTCGGCGCTGTACGACCCGCAGGATCCCGAAGCGAAACAGCGCGACTACGACGACAAACGTTTTTGCCTCGATCATTTTCAGACCAAACTGCTGCACCTCGCCGACGGTTTCCAGACTGCCGCCGGCCAGCGTCTGGCGCAGGTCCGTCATCAGCGTCTGAAGGGCTTCATGGAGCAGTTCAAGGAAGAGATCGGTCTCACCTGATACGTTACTCCGGCGCACAGCAATCCTGACTTCGCTAACCTCAGACCTAACCTGCGCGCCTGACGTGTTAAACAGACGACGCTGAATTTTTCCGGTCAAGGAACCGCGTCATGTCGCCAGCAACACCCAAGGTTTCAGGCAAGCTGTTCGGCCTGCTCTGTCTCGCCAGTTATCTGCTGTCGCTGTCCTACGGCTCGACGTTTTTGTTGTCGCTGCTGATCGCTTCTCGCGGTGGCAATGAACACGATGCCGGCAGTGTGATTTCGGCGGCGATGCTCAGTACGTTTGTCGCGGTACTGGTGTCCGGGCATTTGTCGGACTGGCTCGGGGCGGCGCGTTCGATTGCGGTGTTCGGGCTGTTGCTGGTCGCGGCGAGTCTGGGCTTTGCGCTGACGCAGGGGGTCGGCCATCTGCTGTTGTTTTTTGGTTTGTTGTTGGGATTGGGTTGGGGCGTTTTCTATACGTTGGGGCCGATCATCGTCGCCAGTCTGGTGACGCCAACGCAACGAGCGAAATACTTTGCGCTGTTGTCGGGCAGCATGATGACCGGCATCGGCAGCGGCCCGTTGCTAGGTCGTGCGGCGAGTGCAGTGGGTTTGCCGGTGACCTCGGCGTTTTATCTGGCGGCACTGGCGAGCCTGGTTGGCGTGCTGTTGTTCTGGCAACTCGGGGCTCGATTGAAAAGCACGCAAGTAACCTCGGCCGCAAGAATCACTTGGCGAGCGACCACCCAAGTGCTCGGCTCGCGCGCACTGTTCCCGATCATCATGGTCGGTCTCGGCGGATGCGTGTTCGGTGGTCTGTCGAGTTTCCAAACCAGCTATGCCACCGCCCGCTCGCTGGATTACTCACTGTTCTTTCTGGGTTTCATGGGGGCGGCCATCAGCAGCCGGATGTTGATCGCAGGTTATGTGGTCAAACGTGATCCGCTGCGCGCGTCGTGTCTGTTGTCCGGACTGATGCTGGCTTCGATTGTGCTGTTCGCGTTCGGCGTGCACAGCGGCTTCAGTTATCTGCTGGCAGCGATGATGCTCGGCGTCGGTTATGGCCTGACCTATTCGGTGATCAACGGTTTGGCGGCCAACGAAGCACCGGCCGGCACCACGTCACAGGCCTTGTTGCTGTTCAGTCTTGCGTACTTTATCGGTGTGTTTGGTTTCCCGTTGCTGGCCGGGAAAATCATCGTTGAGCACGACATGAGCACGCTGCTTTTGACGGTTTTGATCGTCGCGTTGGCCAACTGGTTGATTACCCTTGGCCGCTTGCTCTGGCGGCGGATCAGTCTGAAAGCCGCGCAGGCAACCTAGACCGTTCGTCGCTGATCAGGCACCAATCCGATCACAGGGCAGACCAACGACAGGTAAGGATTCCAATCACTGGAGACGCCCTATGATCCCGTCAAGGTTGACCGCTTTCGTATTCAGCGCCCTGCTCTGCCCTGCGGTTTTCGCCGCATCCGCCACCGCTGCGGGCACTGGCCCTACCGACCCGACCCCGCCAAGAGCCCCCGCCATCAATAGTGCCCCCGGTATGAACACCGATGGCTCGGGCGTGCCTTTGATCAATCAGCCTCCTGCGACCGGTACTGATCCGCGCACCCAGGGCAGCGATCCGGGCCGTCAGGGCGGCATGAACACCCCCGATGCCCCCGCAACGCCAGACAATGCTGGCCCCGGCATCGGCTCGAAAACCACCACCGGTGGCTCCGGTTCCGAAGGCTCCGGTCAGTAGTTCGCCGACGCGAGCGTCCTATTCAATCCAATGAAGAGGTAACCATGAACGTCGATAAAAACCTGGAAAAAGAAGTCCTCACCCGCCTGCTGCACGCCCATCCGAGTGGTCTGGGCAAGGAGGTTTTGGACAATTACCGGGGCGAGAAAGTCGTGGCCAGCGCCCTCGCTGCTTTGCAGGATCGTGGACTGATTCACCACGGGCATGTGACCTGCAACGAGGCTGGCGAGCATTCGTTGAACCTGCCGATCAAGCTCAGTGCGGCTGGCGTTGAGGCCGCGCGCAAGCTGGATCTGCAGTAGTCCTGCGGCCGCTCGTTGCCGATGCGGCGAGCGGTATCCAGGATTGAATTGTGTGTTGAAACTAATTGCCCTTTCGCGAGCAGGCTCGCTCCCACATTTGAAGTGCATTCCATTGTGGGAGCGAGCCTGCTCGCGAAAGCTATCTATCAGGCGTCGCCGGACTCGCGGATAAATGCATCCACTTCAGCCGCTCCCGGCGAAGTCGCCGGCCCCCACCGCGTCACCGCCAAAGCTGCCGCCGCATTCGCCCGTCGCGCTGCTTTATGCGCTGTCAAACCCTGCGCCAGTCCCGCGACAAAGACGCCGGCATGGGCATCGCCGGCACCATTGCTGTCCACCGCTTTCACAGCAAACCCCGGCACATGCCGACGCTCGTCACCTTGATGAATCCAGCAACCCTGCGGCCCGTCCCGCACCACCATCAGCACTTCTTTGGGCAAATGCTCAGCGAGACGATCCAGCGCCACGCCAATATCATCAGCACCAGTAAACCGCAACGCTTCAACACTGTTGCTGGTCCACACATCGATGCGTGGCAACAACGCCTGCATCATCGGTGAATCCGGCGACTCCACCAACGGGCCCGGATCGAACACCACATTGATCGTCGCCGGCAACGCCAACGTCCAGTCGAGCAACGCTTGGGCCTTGCCTTCGTGGAGCAGGCTGTAGCCGCTGAGATAAACGTAATCGCCCGCCTCGGCCGGCACGCTGTTCAGATCTGCCTCATTCACCTCACCTTCAGCGCCGATGTAGGAAATGAAACTGCGCTCGGCCGACGCATCGGTCAGCGCCACACACAAACCGGTGTCTTTCTGTGCCGTTTCGGTGATGCCGATGTGAATTCCCTCGGCATTCATCGCCTGACGCGCGAGATCGCCGAAACGCCCACTGCCATGCCGACCGAGATACACCACCGGCAGGCCATTGCGCACCGCCGCCGCCATCACGTTGAAACCGCCACCCGCTTCGAAACCCGCCGACTGCGCCAGCACGTCACCGCCAATCTGCGGCAGTTTATCCACGGCCATGACCAGGTCGATGATGACCTGGCCGGTGTGCAACATCTTAGGCATGAGCATTCTCGGTTTGCGCGGCGCGGCGATCTTTCGCCCCGCCGAGGACGAAGTAAATGCCACCAGCGACGACGAAGGTCACGATCCAGCCGAGGCCGTTGTGGCCCAGCCAAGAGTCGGACAGGAAGCCTTTGAACCAGACGTTTTCAGCGGTGGTGCCGATGGTGGTGAAACTGAAGCCGAGGACGATGGCAATCGCCCACGCGCCAAATGCGCGCCATTCGATACCGCCGCGATACCAATAGGCGCTGCTCGGGCTAACGTCGAGCAGGTCTTTCGGGCTGTAATAATGACGGTGAATCAGGTCAACGACGAAGATCCCGACCCACGCAGTGATCGGCACCGCCAGCAGGGAAATGAAGGTAATGAACGGGCCGTAGAAGCTGTCGGCGATCAGCATGAAGTAGATCGAACCGGCGAAGATCGCGACGATATCGACCACTACCGCGTAGACGCGTTTGACCTTGAGGCCGAGAGTCAGCGTGGTCAGCCCGGCGGAGTACACCGACAGGTTGTTCGACAGCAGCAAGCCACCGAAAGCGGTGATCAGATACGGCACCGCCATCCAGGTTGGCAGCATGTCGCGAATTGCCACGATCGGGTCAGTCGCCGAGGCGAGGTCGTTGTTGCCCACCGAGAGCAAGCCGCCGAGGGTGATCAGCAGCACCAGCGGAATACCCGCGCCGAATGCGGCAGACGCGACCAGACGCACAGCCTTGACGCTGCGGTGCTGATAACGCGACATGTCGGCGCCAGCGTTGGCCCAACCGATGCCAGTGCCGGCGGCCATGGTGCCAATGCCGATGATCATTGCGCTCATCGGCGCCGGCGTGGCGTTGAATACCGCGCTCCAGTCGATGGTCGCGCAGAGGAAGCCGCCAACGAGAATGTTCAGCGCGCCGAACACGTAGGTCGCCCACTTCTGGATCACCAGCAAGGTCGCATGGCCGAGGCCGGACACCGACAGGGTCAGCAGGACGAAAATCGCGATGAAGATCAGCGTCAGTATCGGCGCACTTTTCGCTTCGACCGGTGAGCCGAACAGAATCGAGCACAGCGACAGCAGCACGAAAGCGGCAGTGGTGGTGTTGACGGTTTCCCAACCGAGACGCGACATCAGCGAGACCAGCGTCGGGCCGATATTGCCGCGCACGCCGAAGATCGCCCGCGACAAGGTCAGGCTCGGCGCGCGGCCACGGCGACCGGCAATCGAGATGATCCCGACCACCGCGAACGAACCGGCAGCACCGATGATCGCGACGATGATCGCCTGCCAGATCGCCAGCCCGCGAAACGCCACCAGCGTGGCACCCAACGGCAACCCGAGGATGGAAATGTTGGCGGCGAACCAGACCCAGAACAGTTGCAGCGGATGGCCGTTGCACTCGGCTTCCGGCACCGGTTCGATGCCGCGGGTTTCCAGTTGCCCGGCGCTTTGCCCGGCGTTTGATGAACTCATGAAGGTGCTCCTGTTTGCCTTTTTTGTGGTTGTGGCAATGATGCAAAACGACAAGACATCGCGGCCGTCCTCGGCCTGTCTGCGCGGTCCATTGCGGGTTGAAAATTCGAAATTTGCGGTGCGGCCTTCGCGAGCAGGCTCGCTCCCACATTTGGACTTGTGGCGTTCACATAACCCCTGTGGGAGCGAGCCTGCTCGCGAAGACTTCGGCTCGGTCAACGCAAGGCCAGCAGCCCCTGCACCAACGGCTCAAGCTCCAGATGATTGACCGCTTTCACTGTATCGATCATCGGCACCGGCCAGCTCTCAAGACCCAGGCAGGCCCCCAGCATGGCGCCAAGAATCGCCGCAATGGTGTCCGTGTCACCGCCAAGGCTGGCGGCCATGCACAGTGCATCAAACGCGCTCATCTCACCGACGGCCACTTGCTGTGCCAGTGCGAACGAAACCACCACCGATTCCTGCGACGCCACCGAAGTGCCGATCACGTCGTAGAGCAGATCCGCGAGCAGTGCCTTGTCGCTATCGACACTGATGGTGCGCGCCCAACTAATGCGCGAGGCGATACGCCCACCGGCGACCCAGTGCCCGTGCACCTCGGCTTGCTGAGCGATTTGCTGGCCGAGGTTCAACGCCTCGCCCAGATCCAAGCCATTGATGCCAGCGGATACCACCGCCGCCACCGCCGCCGCGCTGGAAATCCCCAACGTAGTGTTGTGGGTGACCTGACAAGCCTGCACAACCGCCGCAATAAAGCGTTGAGGATCGGCAACATCTGCCGCGATCCCCACTGGCGTGATGCGCATCGCCGCGCCATTGGTGGTGCCGTAACGCCCGGCCTCTTCCGGCGAGTGCCCGGCGAGGATCATTTCGATCGCGCGTTTGGTCGACGGCCCGAGTAAATCCTGCGAGCCCTTCGCCTGCATCTCGGCTTCCCACTCGATCAGGCGTTGCGCGAGGATTGCCGGTTCGATGCGGCCCTTGCCTTCGACCAGCAATTCGCCGACCAGAATCGCCTGTTCGGTGTCGTCGGTGATCGAGCCTTTGGGCATGTTCGCGGCGATCGGCTGCAAGGGGCCGGCATCCTGCAAATCGGTGATCTGGCCGAAGCGGGTCTTGATGGTTTCGCGGTTCAGCGATTGGGTCGGCATGCCCAGCGCATCACCGAGGGCCAGGCCGTAGAAAGCGCCGAGGGCACGGTTGAGCGCGGTCATTTCGATTCTCCAAATTGCAGGTGCAGACGGAAATGCACCGGATCGAGCAGGCTTTCGACCAGCTCCATGAAACGGTTCTGGCGGTCGTAAGTGGTGCGCAACGCCTTGAGGAAAACCGTGCCGGCCGGGCGCCCGAGCAGTTCGGCGTCTTCGGCATTCAGCGGTTCGGCGCCGATCCATTGATCGCCGCGCTCGCCGATGTAGCCGTACGCGGCCAGGGTGATGGTCAGGGAATTGTCGATCAGACCGACGCGCGGCAGGCTTTCCAGGCCGCCGGTCGCCGGCATCAAAGAGCGTTCAAGGGAGACCAGCGTGCCTTCGTTGGAGCGGCGGCGACGGTCGAGGGTGATGAATTGGTCAGTGCCGAACCGCGAAAGCAGGTCTTGCCGGGTCACGGCTTCCAGACGCAGCACTTCGGTATTGATCATCGCCCCGCTATCGGCCAAGGCCTGCGCCCAGCCGCTGCGCTGGTCGAGGGCGACACCGTCGAAGGTGACGATCGAGCCGACGCCGCTTTGCGTGGCGATGTAATTGCGCCGTTTCAGTTCGGCCAGCGCTTCGCGCAGCGTGCCGCGGCTGACTTGGAATTCTTGAGCCAACTGATGCTCGCCGGGCAATAGAAAACCGTCCTCCATGAGGCCGCTTTCGATGCGCCGGACGAGCTCGTCGACCACCCGTTGTTTCTTGTCAAATCGTACCTGTCTAATCATGTACAAATTGATACCCGAAACGGGTGTGGGCGGGCAAGGGAAATTTAGGGGAAGAGACAGAAGGTTGAAAGTCAAAAGCACCCTCACCCTAGCCCTCTCCCGGAGGGAGAGGGGACTGAATGGGGGATGCTCAAGAAGTTCGCCGACCTGAAAGTGCTTCGCCGAATCCACAATCGACACGAAAGTGCTTTTCCGATTCCATAATCGACTAGGTCTTTCAAGTCGATGCAGGACGCAAAACACCTCGGTCGGCCCCCTCTCCCTCCGGGAGAGGGCTGGGGTGAGGGGCTCTTGATTCTAGCGTTGCTTCAGTCGGTCAATGACCACGGCCAGCAGCAGGATCGACCCACGAATCACATACTGATAAAACGTGTCGATATTCTTCAGGTTCATCGCATTCTCGATGATCGCCAAAATCAACACCCCGGCAATCACATGCCGGATCATACCAATCCCGCCGCTCAACGACACCCCGCCCAACACACAAGCCGAGATCACCGTCAGCTCAAACCCCTGACCAATCATCGGCTGCCCCGACGTCATCCGCGACGCCAGAATCACCCCCGCCAACGCACCGATCACGCCATGCACGGCAAAGATAATGATCTTGGTCCGGTCAACGTTCACACCCGCCAGCAGCGCCGCTTCCTGGTTGCCACCGATGGCCATGGTGTTGCGCCCGTAGGTGGTGTAATTCAGCAGCCAGCCAAAAAACAGAAAGCAGACGATGGTGATCAGAATCGGCACCGGCACGCCGAACAACTGGCCATTGCCGAAGACAAAGAACGATTCCTGCGACACGCCCACCGCTTTGCCGTTGGCAAAAATGTACGCCAGACCACGAACGATCTGCATGGTCGCCAACGTCGTGATCAAGGCATTGACGCGCAACTTGGCAATCACGATGCCGTTGATCAGCCCGACAATCAGGCCCATCACCAACGCCGCACTGACCCCGAGAAACACGCTGTTGGTGTCACGCATCACCACCGCCGCGACCACCCCGGCGCAGGCAATGACAGAGCCCACCGACAAATCGAAGTGCCCCGATGCCAGGCAATACAACATCGTGCACGCCGCGATGCCGGTGGTGGAAATCGCCAGGCCAAGGCCGCGCATATTCAGCGGCGAGAGGAAGTTGTCGATCAGCAGCGTGCAGGCAACGAAAATGCCCACAGCCGCCAGCAACATGACCCAGTCATCAAGGAAGCGCCGCATGTCCAGCGGTTTGCGCTCTTTGGGCAGGGTTTCGTTTTGGGTTGTCATCATAGTCACCTCTCAGTTCGCCACGCCGTCAGCGCGGTGGCGCGGCAGAGCCAGTTGCAGCAGGTTGGATTCATTGGCCTGGTCACGGCTGATTTCGCCGCGCAGGGCGCCTTCGCAGAGCACCAGAATGCGGTCGGAAATGCCCATCACTTCCATCAGATCGCTGGACACCACGATCACCGAAATACCCTCGGCGGCGAGGTTATGGATGATCTGGTAGATCTCAGCCTTGGCGCCGATGTCGATGCCGCGCGTTGGTTCGTCGAGCAGCAGGACCTTCATCGGCATCGACAGCCAGCGACCGAGAATGGCCTTCTGCTGATTGCCGCCGGAGAGGAATTTGATCTGCTGACCGGCGTGCGGGGTTTTCACTTTCAGCGCCTTGATCTGTTTGTCGGCGTTGTCCTTTTCCCACAAACCACGAATCAGGCAACCGAGACCCGAATGGGCGCCGCGCGCACTGATGTTGATGTTTTCGGCAACGCTGGCTAGCGGGATGATGCCTTCCTTCTTGCGATCCTCCGGACACAGCAGAATCCCCGCGGCAATCGCGTCGCGCGGTGAGCGCAGTTTCAATTCATGACCGCGCAATTCGAGGCGTCCGGCGGTGTTGCGTTCCAGCCCGCTGAGCAGGCGAAACAACTCGGTGCGCCCTGCCCCGACCAGTCCGAACAGGCCAAGGATTTCACCTTTGTGCGCCTCGAAACTGATCGGTTCGCGCAGGCCCGGGCCAAGCAGCCCAGATACCTTCAGCGCCACGGCGCCGCGTGGACGATGGCGATAATCGTAGATGTCCTGAATGTCGCGCCCGACCATGCAGGTCACCAGTTGATCGTGGCTCAACTGGCTCATGTCCTCGAAAGTGCGCACGTAGCGACCGTCCTTGAACACCGTCACCGCGTCGCAGATGCGGAACACTTCTTCCATCCGGTGCGAAACGTAGAGCACGACTTTGCCCTCGTCGCGCAAGCGGCCGATGATCGCCATCAAGCGGTCGATCTCACGGGCCGAAAGACTGCTGGTCGGTTCGTCGAAAGCGATGACGTGAGCACCACGCGACAGCGCTTTGGCGATTTCCACCAATTGCCGCTGGCCGAGGGACAAGCGCCCGACTTTGGTCTGCGGATCGATTTCATCGGCCAGACCTTTAAGGCAATTCAACGCTTGCTGGCGCAGCGCGCCGCGATTGATCAAACCGAAACTGGCCGGCAGATGGCCGAGAAACAGGTTCTCGGCGACGGTCATTTCCGGCACCAGATGCAGCTCCTGGTGAATCACCGCGACACCGCTGCCGATGCTGTCAGCCGTCGACTTGAACGCCATGGTCTGCTCGCCGATCTGCAACTCGCCACTGCTCGGGATGTAAGCACCACCGAGGATTTTCAGCAGGGTCGACTTGCCGGCGCCGTTCTCGCCCATCAAGGCGTGAACCTGCCCCGGATGGGCGACGAAACTGATCGCGTCCAGCGCCTTCACTCCGGGAAAGGTTTTGCCGATCCCGTTGAAGCGCAGGCTGCCGCTGGCGCTGTGTTGTTGTGTTTGTACTTGCGCGTGCATAAAGCCACCTCTTCACACCGAAAAACGGCCGGGCTGCCCGGGCCGTCGCGGCATCAGTTCCACAGGCCGATTTTTTCCAGCTCTTGCTTGAAGTTCTCGCGGGTGATCAGGGTGACGTCGTCCATCGCGGTGTACTTCGGCGGTTCTTTGCCGGTGGTCACCCACTCGTACATCATCTCGGCGGTCTTGTAGCCTTCGATGTGCGGGCTTGGCAGCATCGAGCCGAAGAAGCCGCTGTTAGGCTTTTTCAGTTCGCCGATGGCGTCGGTGCCATTGATACCGATACCGATCACGTTGGCCGCAGCAAAACCGGCGGCTTCGGTGGCGCGTACGCCGCCGAGCACAGTGTTGTCGTTCATGCCGCCAATGATCAGGTTTTTCGCCGCGCTCGGCAGTTTCACCAACGCCGAGTTAGTGGCGTCCATGCTGCCCGGTACGTCGAGGGTTTTCAGCGCGGCGAACAGAATGTGATCTTTCGGCAGGCCGGCGTCTTCGAGGGATTTCACCGAACCGTCGGTGCGCTTCTTGCCGGTGTCGAGCTCGTTGTAGGTGTTGACCACCGCGTAGGTGTCTTTCCAGTCCCAGTTACGCTTCTTCGCCTCGGCGACCATGGCGTTGCCCTGCTTCTGGCCGACCTCGAACGCGGCCATGCCGAGGTACGGCACGTCTTCCATGAACTTGCCGTTGGCGTCGACGAAGCGGTCATCGACGGCAATCACTTTCAGGTCATTGAGTTTGGCTTTGGCCATGATCGCCGGGCCGAGCGAGACATCCGGCGGGCAGATCACAAAGCCCTTGGCACCGTTGGCGGCAAGGCTGTCGATGGCCGACAGGGTTTTCTCGCCATCCGGCACGGCGATTTTGATCAGTTCGAAGCCCTTGTCCTTGGCGGCTTTCTCGGCAAAGGCCCACTCGGTCTGGAACCACGGTTCTTCCGCCTGTTTGACCAGGAAACCGATTTTCACGGTGTCGGCAGCGAGCAGCGCACTGCTCAGGCTGAACGCGGTAACCGCCAGGGCGGTACTGCACAGGGTACGAATCCCGAAACGACGTTTCATAAGCTGACTCCTTGTTATTTTTTTTGAGCAATGTTTGAAAAGCGTTAAAGCGTGTTCCTGCAAAATCTTCTGACAATAGTCATATCGTATGATGATTGGATTGCAAACGGATTTATCCGCATGAAAGCCACTGTGCTCAGTCGTGGTACATCACCGAGCGCCCACCATCGATGGTGATGCATGCAGCATTGATGAACGGCGCCTCATCACTGGCCAGAAACACCGCAGTCATCGCTACTTCCAGCGGCTGACCGATGCGTTTCGGCGGGTGCAGATCGAAAGCACGCTGACGCTCGGCGTGCGGGTCGGCGAAACCGTTCCAGTAATCGACGTTTAGTTGCGTTTCGATATAGCCCGGCGCGATGGCGTTGACGCGAATCCCCTTCGCGGCGTATTCGATGCCGAGTGCGCGGGTCAGGCCGAGCAAACCGTGCTTGGCCACCGGGTACGGGAAGCAGCCAGGAATGATGTGACTGGAATGGGTCGAGGCGATGTTGATGATGCTGCCAACGCCCTGCTCGATCATCTGCGGCAGCACCGCTTTGCAGCCAAACCAGGCGCCGTCCAGATCGATTGCGAAGCAGCGACGCCAGTCTTCTTCGGTCATTTCCAATGGATCGCGGAATACGTTGACCCCGGCGCAGTTGACCAGCACGTCGATGCGCCCGTGCAGTTCAACAGCGCGTTTGGCCATGGCATGCAGATCAGACTGACGCGAGACATCCGCCTTCAGCGCCTGCACGTCATAGCCTTGCCCACGCCAGTGCGCGGCAACCTGCTCGACTTTCTCAGCCTGGATATCGCTGATCACCAGTTTCGCTTGCTGCGAGGCGAAGGCCGCGACGATTGCTTCGCCAATGCCTTGCGCGGCGCCGGTCAGCAGCACGACCTTGTTTTTCAGACGCGCGCCCTTCGGCGGCGCGGGCACCGGCGGCAGGGAAAGGGGTTCAGCCATGGATCAGGACTCCTGTTTCGCAGGCACAAAAAAACCGGGCATCTGCCGATGTCCGGTCTGGAAGGCGGTTTGAACGAAACAGGCAGGCGCGGCCGACGGCATCGAGCCGTTGCGAGACGCGGACTCCACGCGGGAGTGCGATAGACATTCGCTGCATCACTTCACCTGTTTTGTTCTTTTTAAGTGTGAGTGCGTGTTACTGCTGGAGCCGACTATAAACCCGACCGCCAAATAATCTCAATATATAATTTTGCATCCCATATTTTGGGATTTAATCCGCAAACCGCGTACAGAGTTTTCCTGCGACATCCACGCGCATCGACAGCACTGCACCATCCAATGGATGGTTGTGCGGGCTCTGGGCGCTGGTGATGAACAGGGTTTTGAGGTCTTCGCCGCCGAACACACAACTGGTCGGGCGGCTGACCGGTAGATCGATTCTGCGATCAACTTTGCCATCCGGCGTCAGCCGCAGCAGGCAACTGCCATCCCAGCGGGCATTCCAGATATAGCCTTCGGCGTCCATCGCCGAACCGTCCGGGCCACCCTGCTGATCGGGGCCATACCAGACTTGCGCGGCGTCGAGATTGCCGTCGGTGTGAATGAAATAGCGGTGCAGCGTGTTATCGAGACTGTCGCCGAACAGCAGCGTGGTGCCGTCGTCACTCCACAACAGCGTGTTGGGAATACCCAGGCCGCGCAACAACGGCGTGACACGTTTATCCGGATCGATCCGGAACAGACCACCGGAACGACGGGTGATCGGCAGATCTTCGCCCTGTTCGCCGATGTTGTTTTGCATGGTGCCGAGCCACAGACGACCTTGGCCATCGCAGCGTGCTTCGTTGGGACGATTGCCCGGTTGCGGGTCGGCGACGCAGAACAGTGTCAGGCGCGGTTCGAGGCCTGGGGAGTCAAGATCGAGACGGTAGACGCCGCTGCTCAGGGTCACCAGCGCATCGCCGCTGGCGCAGGGGATGAACGCGGAAACGTGCTCGGGCATTTGCCAGATCTGCACGTTCTGGCCGATCAGACGCAGGGCCTGTTTGCCGGCGATGTCGACCCAGTACAGCGCCTGGGTTGGCGCGTCCCAGAACGGGCCTTCACCGAGCTGGGCGCGGTGTTGGGTCAGGGCGGTCCACGGCATATAACGGTCTCCATTGTTCTTGTGATTTTCTGTAGGAGTGAGCCTGCTCGCGATGGCGTAGTGTCAGTTGACGTCAATGCGACTGATCTACCGCTATCGCGAGCAGGCTCACTCCTACAGGGGATTTCGGTGTATTCAACTGGCTTTTTTGTCGGCCATGACTTTCGGGTAAAAGCGTTTGATCGCCAGGTCTGCGTTGTCGATCAAGGTCATGCAAGCCCACACGCCGCGCGCAGAATCCCGGGCGGCGATGGCGTCGGCCATGTCTTTGTGGATCGGCAAAGTGCGGCGCAGTTCATCCGGGTCGGCCGCAGAAACTTCAAACGACACAGCGAGCAACGCGCCGAGCGCCGGGACCATTTGTTCAATGAATTGGTTATGGCTGGCGGCGAGAATGCATTCGTGGAAGACCTGATCGGCGCGGTTGTAATCGATGCCGCTGTCGACCGCACGCTCAAGGGCGTTATAGGCCAGTTGCACCGCTTCGATCTGTTCCAGGGTCGCCCGCTCGCATGCCCAGCGCACGGCCATCGGCTCTATGGTGCGGCGCAGGTCGAGCAGGTCATCGACGAAGTTTTCCGGCAAGCCGTTGCGCGACAGCCAACCGACCACTTGCGGATCGAACAGGTTCCAGCGCCGTACCGGCAGCACGCGGGTGCCGACCTTCGGCCCGACTTCAAGCATGCCTTTGGCGACGAGGGTTTTGATCGCTTCGCGG
Organism: Pseudomonas sp. CH61; assembly: GCF_059429415.1. Lineage (NCBI taxonomy): Bacteria > Pseudomonadati > Pseudomonadota > Gammaproteobacteria > Pseudomonadales > Pseudomonadaceae > Pseudomonas > Pseudomonas sp. CH61. The sequence continues at coordinate 3,967,659 of NZ_CM182098.1, forward strand.
ATGACCGTGCGGCTGACGCCGAGCTGTTCGCCCAGATCGGCCTCGACCTTGATGGTCTGCCCGGGTTTGACCTGGCCAGCGGCGATCCAGCTGCCCAGCCAGTCAACGGTCGACGCATGAAAGCTGCTGGACATGAACACCTCAAAGCGGATCGCGATGGGTGATCAAGCTAATCATCATACGATTGCGCGTCAATAAGGATTTACTGCAGGAACACAAATCAGTGCAGGAGTGAGCCTGCTCGCGATAGCGGTATGTCAGTCACCATAAGTATTGACTGATCCACCGCTATCGCGAGCAGGCTCACTCCTACAAGGGGTTGTGTTTCAGGGTTCCAGGCCGATGCGAAAGAACTCGCCGCCGCTCCACACGCCAAGCCAACGCTGCCCGTCGATTTCGCGGCTCACCGCCAGTTCCACCAGTTGGTAGAACACATTGCGATGAATCAGCGCTTCAAGGTTGGTACGCACATGCACGTAAGGCGCGGGCTCTTGCGTCGTCGGATCAATCTCGACGCGGATCGGATGCTCAGGCCCGGCCTCGGCGGTTTCATCAACGTTGGTGGTGAAGCGCAACAGCTGCGCCTCCCCTTCGCCTTCAACCTCGACCGCAATCGCCACGAACGGCGCATCGTCGACCTTGATCCCGACCTTCTCGACCGGTGTGATCAGGAAATAGTCATCGCCATCGCGGCGCATGATCGTCGAGAACAGCTTGACCATCGGCTTGCGCCCGATCGGCGTACCCAGGTAATACCAGGTGCCATCACGGGCGATGCGCATGTCGATGTCGCCGCAAAAGTCCGGGTTCCACAAGTGCACCGGTGGCAAGCCTTTGGTTTTCGGGATCTGTCCCAACAGGTCATTGGCTTTTTGCGGGCCACTCATGGCGTTCTCCTTGAATTATTGGTCGCCGACTCCCAACAGGCTGCGCGCGTACTGTGCCAGCGGCGGGCCGATCAGGTCTTCGGGCTTGCTGTCGTGGAACGTCAGTAAACCGCCACGACTCTTGATCCGTGCAGTATCAATCAAATACTGGGTGCTGGTCTCGATCAACATGATCTGAATCACGCCGCCGTCGATGCCGAGGCGATCCACCGCCTCTTCATCGAGCCATTCATCGGAGTTGCCGATGCGGTCGTCAGCCTTGGCGAAACGCGTGTACAGCAGATAGTGCGCACCGGCATCGCGAGCTTCGCCCATCGCCTGATCGAGTCCCTCGGGAGCGCGGGCGCGGCGAACCATAGGAAAATATTCGACGAAACCTTTGAAAGCTTCTTCAGCCACCACATTCGGGCGCGGGTAAGAACCACCCGGCGGTGCGAACGCGCCTTGGGCGATGTAGATGAACGAGTCCGGCTGAATGCGGAAGTTGTTCACGCGGCGGCTGTCGCTGTGATCCAGCAAGCCTGCGTCGCTCATCTGATAGCGAGTGCCTTCGGCCATATCGCTGACAGTCATACAGCCGCCAAGCGCCAAAACGGCCAGCAGCAAAACCAGGCTACGCATCCTATTCCTCCAGAGGCCGGTGACGGAAAACCGGCGAATGGCCGTTGGATGCAGCTTTTGCGCCAGCTCAAGAAATTTGTTGATGGTTAAATCGTATTCGCGAGCAGGCTCGCTCCCACAGGGGAATACATTCCAAGGTGGGAGCGAGCCTGCTCGCGAAAGCGGTTGATCAGCCGCCGATAATCTTCATCACTGTCGCGCCACCTGAGAACGCCACTTCCTGCTTGTCCCCCAACGCCTTGACCAGCAAACGCTGGAGCGCCGGCAACGCCTGATGGCGCGGCTTGTCGAGCAGATCGCCGACATAGTGGCGGTTACTCGAGGACAGGCAGCCATGCAACCAACCAGTGGACGACAGGCGCAAGCGCGAGCACGTCCGGCAGAACGGCACGCTCTCGTTGGCGATCACACCAAAATTGCCAAGACCGGGAATTGCGTAACGCACGGCCGTAGCATCCACTGGTGCGTCGGTTTGCGCGTACTCATAACGCTCGCCAATCAGCGCCAGCAGCTGTTGCAGGCTGACGAACTGTTGCAGGAACGCATTGTTGTCCTTGGCCAAGTGACCCATGCGCATCAGCTCGATGAAGCGCAATTCGTATCCACGCTCCAGACAGTAATCCAGCAGCGGCATGACTTGATCAAGGTTCTGCCCGCGCAACGGCACCATGTTGACCTTGATCTTCATCCCCGCCGCTTTCGCCTGATCCATGCCATCGAGCACCGTGGCCAGATCGCCACCACGGGCGATGCTGCGGAACGCGCTGGCGTCGAGGGTATCAAGGGACACGTTGATCCGGCGCAGACCGGCTTCCACCAGCAGCGGGAGTTTTTTCGCGAGGAGTTGACCGTTGGTGGTCAGACTGATGTCGTCCAGGCCCATCTTGCCGACGGCGGTCATGAACGATTCGAGTTTGGGGCTGACCAGCGGCTCGCCGCCAGTAATGCGCAGCCGTTCGATGCCGGCGGCTTCGATCAGATACGCCACGCCGCGGGCCATGGCTTCGGCCGACAGTTCATCCTGCGCAGCCACCAGCCGCTTGCCGTTGGGCACGCAGTAGGTACACGCGTAATTGCAGGCTGAGGTCAGGCTGATGCGCAAATTGCGAAAACGCCTGCCTTGACGGTCAACGATCATGATCACTCCGGCGAAAGAATTTCGAGCCGCTAAAACTTGACTCACAAATCAAGTTTTAGCAAGCCCTATGCCTGAGTATATTCCTGCGGTACTGCGTCATGTAGCGAAATCATGGCGCAATAAGGCAGCTGAATGGCTCAGCTGCTCGGCGTTTCCGGATCACGCTTGCGCTTGTTGCCCATGCGCACGCCGATGTCCATCAGGAACTGGAAGAAACCTTCCTGATCTTCGAGCACATTGCTCCAGAACGGCGAGTGATACAGCGCGACAGCGCCGTGCACCAGCGCCCAGGCTGCGCAGTAGTGGAAGTACGGCGGCACGTCTTCGAGCTTGCCTTCGCTGATGCGGCCCTTGATCAGCAGGGTCAGGCGTTCGAAGTTCGAGGCACGGATCTTGTGCAGCTCCTCGACCATTTCCGGCACCTGATTGCCTTTGACGACCTTCTCTTCGAGACGGTCGAACAGGCGATAACGCTGCGGGTCGCGCATGCGGAATTCGAAGTAGGCGCGGGACAGCGCTTCCTTGTCCTTGTCGACATCAGCCGAATGCAGCAGCTCGTTCAAATCGCGCTCGTAATCGAGCATCAGGCGCAGATAGATCTCGGCCTTGGATTTGAAGTGCTTGTAGATCGTGCCTTTGCCGATACCCACGGCATCAGCAATCATCTCGACGGTGACACTGTCTTCACCTTGGTCGAGGAACAGCTTGAGCGCGGTATCGAGAATTTCTTGCTCGCGGCGACGAAACTCACGGACCTTACGAGGTTCTTTGTGCATAAGAAAAGGTCTGAAGGGTCAAAATTCGAAGCCGCGTATTATGCCTAACTTGCGCAAAAATGCACGGATCATCCGACCATATCTGTGTTTCTTGTTCATTTTGAGAACGTTTTGGGCGCAATGAGAACTCAACTGAAGCGAACGTATTCCAAATTTGTTTAAAAACCCCGACCGGCTAACTGGACTGCACGCCAGACTGATCAATACTTGAACTGTCGGGCGACATCTCCCCCAAGTGTCGCGCCGATAAAGGTACCAAGGGACCGCGTGCCTTTGTTTTACTCCTAATGGTCTTAACCCGGATTCACCCCCCAGAACCCGGGTTTTTTTTGCCTGCGATTTGGCTAGCGCTTACAGGGCAGATTTAACACTCGCCAGCGGGAACAGCCGCTTGAAGTTCTCGGTGGTCTGTTCGGCAAAACGCTCGTAGTTCTCACCGCGCAGCATCGCCAGGAATTCCGCCACTTCGCGCACGTACTGCGGCAGGTTGGGCTTGCCGCGATAAGGGATCGGCGCCAGATACGGTGAATCGGTTTCCACCAGCAGGCGATCCGCCGGGACCTTGCTCGCAACATCGCGCAACGCATCGGCATTGCGGAAGGTGACGATGCCCGACAGGGAAATGTAATAACCCATGTCCAGTGCAGCCTTGGCCATATCCCAGTCTTCGGTGAAGCAATGCAGCACACCGGCCTGAGGCAACGCCGCTTCGCGCAGCAATTCAAGGGTATCGGCACGCGCGCCGCGGGTGTGGATGATCACCGGTTTGCCAGTCTGCTGCGCCGCTTGCAGGTGTAGACGGAACGACTCCTGCTGCAACTCGGCGGCTTCCGGTTCGTAGTGATAATCCAGACCGGTTTCACCGATCGCCACCACTTTCGGGTGATTGAGTTCGTGCAACAGCCAGTCCAGCGCTGGCGCCGCGCCCGGTTGCACATCGAGCGGATGCACGCCGACGGAACAATCGACATCGTCATAACGCTCAGCCAGGGCTTTGACGTCGGCGGCGTTGTCGGCACTCACGCCGATACACAGGAAGTGCCCTACTCCGCGCTCACGGGCCGCATCGAGTGCAGCATCCAGCGAGCCGTCGTGGGCGGCGAGGTCGAGGCGATCAAGGTGACAATGGGAATCTACGAGCATAAAAAAGACGGCTACTTACATCGTATGAGTGGGACGGTCGGATTTAAGGGCTCCGGCCAGATGGGTTTCGATGCGACTGCGCGCGGTGTTGTCGCCGTCGTTGAACTGCACGCCGACACCGGCAGCGCGATTGCCTTGCGCCCCTTTCGGGGTGATCCAGGCGACTTTGCCGGCCACCGGAATCTTCTCGGCCTCGTCCATCAGGTTGAGCAGCATGAACACCTCGTCGCCCAACTTGTAACTTTTGTTGGTCGGGATGAACAGGCCACCGTTCTTGATGAACGGCATGTAGGCGGCGTAGAGCACCGACTTGTCCTTGATGGTCAGGGACAAAATGCCGTTACGCGGCCCCGGGCTGACAGATTCATTCATGTTGACCTCCACTGCTGATGTTCAGAGTCTAGGTACACATTCTTATCTTTGGCCAGGCAATCCCGCCCATTGCACCAACAACGCTTCCAGCAGCAAGGCCGGGTTGAGGTTGGCCTTGCTCAGGACTTTCTGGCGCTGGGCGAGAATCCAGTCCTGAATTTCGAGGACTTTGCCTTGCGCACTTTTCTGCGCCAGGTACTGCACGACTTTACGCATATCGGTCAGACCGAGGCCGGCTTCATCCTGAGTCAATTGATAACGCAGGATCAGGCTCGACCAATCGCAGAACCAGTCGAACAGCCGCAGCATTGGAATGCTTTTCCATTCCTCCGCCAGTTGCGTCGGCGATTGCTGCTGCTTGAGCAGCTTCTTCACGCCTTCGACCACTTGCGCGCGCTGTTCGCGCACGCCCTGGGATTGCAGGCTGACCGACATCAACGGCGAACCGGCGGCCAGCGTCAGCAGTTCGACACGTTCTTCTTCCGAGCAGTCCGGCAGCGCCTGAGCCAGCCATTGCAGGCTCATCGCCTCGCCCGGCAGCGGACAGGCCTGCTGCACGCAACGGCTCTTGATGGTGGGCAGCAGACGACTGGTCTGGTGGCTGACCAACAGCAGAACCGTGTCGCCGGACGGTTCTTCAAGGCTCTTGAGCAAGGCGTTGGCGGCGTTGATGTTCATCGACTCGACCGGCTCGATCAGCACCACCTTGCGCCCGCCGAGCTGCGCGGTCTGCACCACGAAGCTGACCAGATCGCGCACCTGATCGACCTTGATCGCCTTGTCGGCTTCTTCCGGTTCGAGGATGTAATTATCCGGGTGGCTGCCAGCCTTGAGCAGCAGGCAGGATTTGCATTCGCCGCAGGCTTCCGGCGTCGGCCGCTGACACAAGAGGCTGGCCATCAGGCGCTCGGCCAACGCGCGCTTGCCGATACCGGCCGGCCCGTGCAGCAGATAGGCGTGCGCGTGCTGCTTACGCCCGGCCAGTTGCTGCCAGAGGCTGTCCTGCCATGGATAGGCCTCAGCCACGGGCCAGCTCCAGCAAGTTAGGAATCAGGGTATCCAGCGATTGTTGAACCTTGACCAGTGGCTGACCGGCATCGATGCGCACATAACGCGCAGGATCGGCTTCGGCGCGTTTGAGGAACGCGCTGCGCACGGCTTCGAAAAATGCCCGGCCTTCCAGTTCAAAACGATCCAGACGACCACGGGCACTGGCGCGGGCCAGACCGATTTCCACCGGCAGATCGAAAATCAGTGTCAGATCCGGGCGCAGATCGCCTTGCACAAAGGTTTCCAGCGCGGCGATACGCTCCAGCGACAGACCGCGACCGCCGCCCTGATAGGCGTAAGTGGAATCGGTAAAGCGATCACACAGCACCACCGCGCCTCGGGCCATGGCCGGTCGAATCACCTCTGCCAGATGCTGGGCACGCGCAGCAAACACCAGCAACAGCTCGGCGTCCGGATTCATGACTTCGTCGGCCGGCGCCAGCAGCACTTCGCGGATCCGCTCGGCCAGCGGCGTGCCACCGGGCTCGCGGGTCAGCACCACTTCGATACCGGCGGCGCGCAGGCGCTCGGCGAGGTATTCGCGGTTGGTGCTTTTACCGGCGCCTTCGGGGCCTTCCAGAGTAATAAACAAGCCAGTCACAGGCAGTCCTTAATCAACGTCATTGCGTATTTTGTGGGGCGGCGGCTTCTGGAGTCGGCGCTGGCTCCTGTGGTGCAACTTGTGGCATCGACTCTGGCGCTGTGTCCGGAGAGGCCGCAGGAATCGCATCCTCGGCAGCGGGAGCCGCTTCAGGCGTTACCGCTGGCGCAGGGCTGGAGCGGTAATCCGCACGGCGCTTGAGCTGATACTCACGCACCGCATTGTTGTGCGCATCGAGATCGTCAGAGAACACATGACTGCCGTCACCACGCGCAACAAAGTACAGGCTGGTGCCGTCCACCGGGTTCAATGCCGCGTGAATCGCTTCGCGGCCAACCATCGCGATCGGCGTCGGCGGCAGGCCGGGGATCACGTAAGTGTTATACGCCGTCGGCTCTTTCAGATGTGCGCGGGTCAACTTGCCGGTGTAGCGATCGCCCAGACCATAGATGACGGTCGGATCGGTCTGCAGCTGCATGCCCAGAGCCATGCGACGCACGAAGACACCGGCAATTTGCCCACGCTCCTGCGGCACGCCGGTTTCCTTCTCGACCAGCGACGCCATGATCAGCGCTTGATAAGGTTCGGTGTACGGCACATCGGCAGAACGACTCTCCCACTCTTTCGCCAGAACTTCATCGAGGCGGTCAAAGGCTTTCTTCAGCAACTCGGCATCAGACATGCCACGCACGAAGCGGTAGGTATCGGGGAAGAAACGGCCTTCCGGGAACAGACCTTTATGGCCGATTTTGGCCATGACGTCGCTGTCGCTCAAACCGTTCAGGGTCTGCTCGACCTTGTCATCCTTGGCCAGCGCGGCGCGTACCTGGTGGAAATTCCAGCCTTCCACCAGCGTCAGGCTGTACTGCACCACTTCGCCACGCTTCCACAAGTCGATCAAACCATTGACGGTCATGCCCGGCTGCATGCGGTATTCACCGCTGTGAATCGGCGTGCCGGCGAGATTGAAACGCCAGTAAACCCGCAGCCAGAACGCGTCCTTGATGACGCCATCGGTTTCGAGGGAAAGGAACGTACGGGTCGGAGTGGAGCCTTTCGGCACATCCAGCAGTTCTTCCTGCGTGATGTTCAGAGGCTGTTCCAGTGCAGAGTGAATCTTCCAGGCGCTGGCGCCCATCAACAGCCCTGCCAGAACCAGTCCGGTTTCCAGCAGCAGCAAAAGTTTACGTCTCACAAATCAGGCATCCAGTAGGGCGCGGGCAATGGTTTGCAGTTTACGGGTGAGCGGGCCAACCGGCCAGCTCAGTGCAGCACAGGCGCGTACCGGCCAGACGCCATACACGCTGTTGCAGACAAACACTTCATCAGCCCATTGCAGTTGATCGAGGCTGATGTCGGCGATTTGCGTGGGGATGGCCAATGACTCGGCCTGAAACAATATTTCGGCGCGCATCACACCGGCGACGCCACAGCGCTTCAGGTCCGGAGTGATCAGCACACCGTCACGCACCAGAAACAGATTACTGAATACACCTTCGATCACTCGACCGACCTGATCAAGCATCAAGCCCTCGGCGTGCTCGCTGTCCTGCCATTCGGCACGGGCGAGAACCTGTTCAAGGCGATTGAGGTGTTTGAGTCCGGCGAGTAACGGCTGCTTGGCCAAGCGGGTGCTGCACGGGAACAGGCGGACGCCTTGTTCAGCATGCACAGCAGGATAAGCCGCAGGAGGATTGCCTTGCAGAATGCGGCGGCCCGGCGCCGTCGGGTCGGGCGCATAACCGCGCAAACCGTCACCACGGGTGAGGATGAGCTTGAGCACGCCCTCGCCCATCGCTGCCGCATAGCTCAGCAGCTCGTGACGGATCAGTTCGATATCCGCCGCGATGGCCAGACGCGAGCAGCCGTCGGCCAGGCGCGTCAGGTGTCGATCCAGCAGGATCGGCTGGCCGCTACGCACGGCGATGGTCTCGAACAGACCATCGCCGTAAGCCAGGCCGCGATCTTTCAGCGACAGAGCGTCAGCCGGTTGACCGTCGACCCAGCTGTCCATCAGCCTGCGAACCGGCGGAACGCCAAGGTGCCGTTGGTGCCGCCAAAACCGAAGGAGTTGGACAGCACGACATCGATGTCCATGTTGCGCGCGGTGTGCGCCACGAAATCGAGGTCGCAACCTTCGTCCGGCTCATCGAGGTTGATGGTCGGCGGCGCTACCTGGCTGTTGATCGCCAGCACGCTGAAGATCGCTTCAACCGCGCCCGCCGCACCCAACAGGTGACCGGTCATCGATTTGGTCGAGCTCACTGCCAGTTTGTAGGCGTGATCACCGAACACGGTCTTGATCGCATTGGCTTCGGCGAGGTCGCCGGCCGAAGTCGAAGTACCGTGAGCGTTGATGTATTGCACTTGATCGGCGTTGATCTTCGCATCGCGCAGCGCGTTGGTGATGCAGCGTGCTGCACCGGCGCCGTCGGCCGGTGGCGAGGTCATGTGGAACGCATCGCCGCTGGTGCCGAAACCGATCAGCTCGGCGTAGATGGTCGCACCGCGCGCCTTGGCGTGTTCCAGCTCTTCGAGAACCAGGGCACCGGCGCCGTCGGACAGGACGAAGCCATCACGGCCCTTGTCCCACGGACGGCTGGCGCGAGTCGGCTCATCGTTGCGGGTCGACAGCGCACGGGACGCGCCGAAGCCGCCCATGCCGAGGCCGCACGCGGCCATCTCGGCACCGCCGGCAATCATCACGTCGGCTTCGTCGTACATGATGTTGCGCGCGGCCATGCCAATGCAGTGCGTACCGGTGGTACATGCGGTGGCGATAGCGTAGTTAGGTCCCTGTGCACCCAGGTGGATGGACAGAAAACCGGAAATCATATTGATGATCGAGCCTGGCACGAAGAATGGCGAGATTCGACGCGGGCCCGTCTCATGCAGAGTACGGCTGGTTTCTTCGATATTGGTCAGACCGCCGATCCCCGAACCCATGGCCACGCCAATGCGTTCACGGTTGGCGTCAGTGACTTCCAGACCGGCGTTGCGCACGGCTTGAAAGCCTGCGGCGAGGCCGTACTGAATGAACAGGTCGAGCTTGCGCGCTTCCTTGACCGACAGGTATTCCTCGACATTGAAGCCCTTTACCGAGCCGCCAAAGCGGGTGGAATAGGCAGAAAGGTCGGTGTGTTCGATCAGACCAATGCCACTGCGGCCAGCCAGAATGCCCTGCCAACTGCTCGGCACATCCGTGCCCAGTGGCGACAACATACCCATACCGGTGACTACGACGCGTCTACGCGACACAGCACTCTCCTTTTTCAAATGACGACGACTTTGCATCAGGCCTAAAGAAAAAACCGCACGCCATGATGGCAGTGCGGTTTTTCCATGACAGCAAACAACGATTACAAACTATTACGCCTGGTGGCTAGTAACGTAGTCGATTGCAGCTTGTACAGTAGTGATCTTCTCAGCTTCTTCGTCAGGGATTTCGGTCTCGAATTCCTCTTCCAGAGCCATCACCAGCTCAACGGTGTCAAGGGAGTCGGCACCCAGGTCTTCTACGAAGGAAGCGGTGTTGACCACTTCTTCTTCTTTAACACCCAGTTGCTCGGCAACGATTTTCTTGACGCGCTCTTCGATGGTGCTCATACCTTGTTTTCACTCCTAATGGACAAATTCAGGCAGCTGGCCAGTGGGTAAGTGTATAGAAAGACTTTTCAGTTTTTCAACTGAAAGCTTCACTCCTCAAACCCTGCAGCCCTCTGCCTATAAATAGATTGCAGCTTTATAACGGATTTTAGACAGCTCGTATGACATTTTTTTGAAGCAATCCGTCACATTTTACTTACATGTACATCCCACCGTTCACCGGGATTGTAGCCCCAGTGACGTATGCCGCACCGTCGGATGCAAGAAAAGCGACCACAGACGCGATCTCTTGAGCTTGTCCCAGACGACCCAGCGGAATCTGCGTCTGCAAGGCTTCACGCTGTGCTTCAGGCAGCTCGCGGGTCATATCGGTGTCGATAAACCCTGGGGTTACCGAGTTGACCGTAATCGAACGCGAACCGACTTCACGCGCCATTGCACGGCTGAAACCTTCCAGACCGGCCTTGGCGGCTGCATAGTTTACTTGGCCAGCGTTGCCCATGGCACCCACTACCGAGCCAATACTGATAATTCGGCCCCAACGCGCCTTGGTCATGCCGCGCAAAACGCCCTTGGACAGGCGGAACAGACTGTTCAGGTTGGTATCGATCACGTCGTACCACTCGTCGTCTTTCATGCGCATCATCAGGTTATCGCGGGTGATGCCGGCATTATTGACCAGGATCGCCACTGGCGCACCAAACTGCTCCTGAATGCTTGCCAGCACCGCGCTGACCGATTCGTCGCTGGTGACGTTCAGCTCAAGGCCAGTGCCCTGAATACCGTTTTCCTTCAGGGTCGCGGCAATGCGCTCAGCACCCGAAGCGGAGGTCGCGGTGCCAACAACAATGGCGCCCTGACGACCCAGTTCCAGCGCGATAGCCTGACCAATGCCGCGGCTTGCACCGGTGACCAGTGCAACTTTACCTTGCAGACTCATGCAAGTTTCTCCTGATTCAGGCTTGCGCTGCACGAGCGGCAGCGAAAGCGTCTGGGGTATTGAGGTTGGATGTCGCCACGCCTTCGGCGCAACGCTTGTTCAGACCGGCCAGGACTTTGCCCGGGCCGCATTCGACCAGATTGGTCGCGCCCTTGGCAGCGAGAGTCTGTACCGACTCGACCCAGCGCACTGGCTTGTACAATTGTTCGAGCAGATCACGCTTGAGGGTTTCCAGATCGGCCGGCACTTGCGCGCTAACGTTCTGTACTACCGGGATCTGCGGCGCCTGCCAGTCGATGGCAGCAATGGATTCGGCGAAGCGCTCAGCGGCCGGACGCATCAGCTCGCAGTGCGACGGCACGCTCACCGGCAACGGCATGGCACGCTTGGCACCACGCGCCTTGCAGCCTTCGATGGCGCGCTCGACCGCAGCCTTGGCACCGGCAATCACCACCTGGCCCGGCGAGTTGAAGTTGACGGCGCTGACCACTTCACCCTGCGCAGCTTCGGCGCAGGCAGCCAGTACATCAGCGTCTTCCAGACCGAGAATGGCAGCCATGCCGCCCTGCCCGGCCGGAACCGCTTCCTGCATCAACTGACCGCGACGCTCAACGAGCTTCACCGCGTCAGCCAGTGTCAGGCTGCCAGCAGCGACCAGCGCGCTGTATTCACCCAGGCTGTGACCGGCAACGAATGCCGGGCGCGCACCACCTTCAGCCAGCCACAGGCGCCACAGAGCGATCGAAGCGGTCAGAATGGCCGGTTGGGTTTTATCGGTTTGATTGAGCAGTTCTTCCGGGCCCTGCTGGGTCAGTGCCCACAGGTCATAACCCAGAGCCTCAGAGGCTTCTTTGAAAGTTTCGAGGATCAACGGATATTCCGCGCCCAGCTCGGCCAGCATGCCGAGGGACTGCGAACCTTGTCCTGGAAAGACGAATGCGAGGGAAGCAGACATGTAACAAGCCCCTAATGATCTTGTCGTCGGAAAATGACGCCCCGCTTGGGGACGCAAGAAACTGACAGTTGGATGGCCCTTTGAACCGGGCGGTCACATTTAAGCATTGTCCGACGAAAACGCCTAAGACAACAGATCCTCCAGACGGCCGTGAAGGCGCTCGGGGAGGTTCTCCTGGATCTCGATCAGCGCACGCGAAATAGCACTCTGAAAGCCCTGAACCCCGGCCGAACCGTGACTTTTCACGACGATGCCCTGCAAGCCGAGAAAGCTTGCGCCATTATGTCGCGCCGGCGCCAGATCCGCCTGCAAACGCTTCATCAACGGCAATGCCAAAGCCCCCACTGCACGGGAGACCAGATTCTTTTTGAACAGCGCTTCGATGCGCGCAGCAATCATCGTCGCCAGGCCTTCGCTGGACTTGAGCAGGATGTTGCCGACGAAACCGTCACACACCACGACATCGGCCTCGCCACGATACAAACCGTCGCCTTCGATGAAGCCGATGTAGTTGATACCGCGAGCAGCCTGCAACAGCGTCGCCGCGAGCTTGACCTGCTGATTACCCTTGATGTCTTCGGTGCCGATATTCAGCAGCGCAACACGCGGGCGATGGATACCCAGCGTCTGCGCCGCCACCGAGCCCATCACCGCAAACTGCAGCAAATGCTCAGCACTGCAATCGACGTTGGCGCCCAGATCGAGCAACTGGCAATAGCCCTTCTGCGTCGGAATCGCGGCAACCATCGCCGGACGATCAATACCCGGCAACGTCTTCAGCACGAATCGCGAGAGCGCCATCAACGCTCCGGTATTGCCGGCGCTGACACAGGCCTGAGCCTTGCCATCACGCACCAGTTCCAGGGCGACACGCATCGACGAGTCCGGCTTGCCACGCAAGGCCTGGGTCGGTTTTTCGTCCATGGTGATGACTTCGCTGGCCGCAACAATCGTCAGGCGCGCGCGATCGGCAGCCGATTGGCCGTTGATCAGTTCTTCAAGAAGGGAGGGTTGACCGACGAGGGTCAGGTGCAGCGAGGGCGTAGCAGACAGGCAAGCAAGGCTGGCCTGAACAATGCTGCGGGGACCGAAGTCCCCGCCCATTGCGTCAATCGCGATGACTTGAGCGGACAAGTGATTACTCGTCAGCGCCCTTGTCGATCACTTTACGGCCACGGTATACGCCTTCTGGCGATACGTGGTGACGCAGGTGAACTTCACCAGTGGTTTTTTCTACAGACAGGGTGCTAGCCTCGAGAGCGTCGTGCGAACGGCGCATGTCACGGGCAGAGCGGGATTTTTTGTTCTGCTGAACAGCCATAATTGATTAACTCCTAAACGTTTGGGTCACGCTTTAACTGCGCCAATACACTGAACGGGTTGGACCGCGTTGACTCGTCCTCGCTCGGTTCGGGCTCATCGAGACCCGCCGGCTGCTGGCATTCTTCCGGATGATGAGCAGGCACAATGGGCAAGGCGAGCAGAAGCTCCTCCTCGATCAGTGACTGCAGATCCAATGGATCTTCGCCCAGTTCCAGCACGTCATAACCTTTCGGCAACGACTGGGTATTCGCACCCTCTTTCACCACAGCATAACTGCATTCGCTGTGGATCGGCAGGGTGACCAGCTCAAGACAACGCTGGCAAACCATTTTGACTTCGGTGTCGATAAAGCTGTGGATTACCACAGATTTACGTTCATCTCGTTCAAAAACGAATTTCGCCTGCACCGTACCGACATTGTCGGAAAGCGGGTCGCAGAGTCTCTCCAAATCGGCCAGCAGCATTTCACCTTGAAGGGTGGTGCCACGGTCAGCCAATTTGCGCGGGTCAACGTGAGGTGGAATCGGGTCATTCAACATAGGCGCAGCATTATAGGGATGCACCCACCCATGTCAAAGGAAATTGTGCCCTGTCCGTCACTTGCGTGCCTCCGCTAGAATTCGCACCTGCCTCAGGAGACGCGAATGCTGCCTTTATTACTCGCTTCAAGCTCGACCTATCGTCGCGAATTGCTCGCCCGCCTGCACCTGCCGTTCGTCTGCAGCTCGCCGGATATCGATGAAAGCCATCGCCGGGGCGAGTCAGCCATCGAGCTGGTCAAACGCCTCGCCGAACAAAAAGCCCGGGCATTGGCTGACAGTCACCCTGCGCACTTGATCATCGGCTCCGACCAGGTTGCCGTGCTCGGCGAGCAGATCATTGGCAAGCCGCACACCTTTGAGAAGGCCCGCGAGCAACTGATGGCCGCCAGCGGCGCCAGCGTGACCTTCCTGACCGGCCTGGCGCTGCTCAACAGCCAGACCGGCGAATGCCAGGTCGACTGCGTGCCGTTTACCGTGCACATGCGTCAGCTCGATCAGGCGCGCGTTGAGCGTTATCTGCGCATCGAGCAGCCGTATGACTGCGCAGGGAGCTTCAAGGCGGAAGGACTGGGCGTCAGCCTGTTTCAGTCCACCGAAGGCCCTGACGCCACCAGCCTGATCGGCCTGCCGCTGATTCGCCTGATCGACATGCTGCTGACTGAAGGCGTGCAGATCCCATAAAGCAAAAGATCGCAGCCTGCGGCAGCCCCTACAGGGGACTGTAAAACCCCGTAGGAGCTGCCGCAGGCTGCGATCTTTTGATCTTTACAACGAATCAGCGCAACGAAGGCCCGTGGAAACCCATCCACATCGCCAACTGCTCAGCAACACTGGCACCGAGCTTCTTCGAGAAACGATCAAACGGAGACTCCTGCACAGTGAAGTCCACCAGCTCTTTCTCGCCGATCACATCCCGCGCCACCGAGCTGGCATTTCCCAGCCCATCGATCAACCCCAACGGCAGCGCCTGCTCGCCCGACCAGACCAGCCCAGAAAAAAGCTCCGGATGCTCTTTGTCCTTCAGGCGATCCCCGCGACCCTGCTTGACGCTATTGATGAACTGTTTGTGCGTGGTATCCAGCACCGTCTGCCAGAACGCCGTTTCATCCGGCTTCTGCGGCTGGAACGGATCGAGGAACGACTTGTGCTCGCCCGAGGTGTACGTGCGACGCTCAACGCCAAGCTTCTCCATGGTGCCGACAAAACCGTAACCGGCCGCCGTCACACCGATCGAACCGACCAGACTCGCCTTGTCGGCGTAGATCTGATCCGCCGCACTGGCGATGTAATAAGCGCCGGACGCGCCCAGATCGGAAATCACGGCATACACCTTGATATCCGGGTGCAGGCCACGCAGGCGCTTGATCTCGTCATACACATAACCCGACTGCACCGGACTGCCGCCCGGGCTGTTGATGCGCAGGACGACGCCTTTGACCTTCTTGTCTTCAAACGCGGCGCGCAGACTACCGACAATGTTATCGGCGCTGGCAGGCTCCTTGTCGGCGATCACCCCGGTGACATCGATCAACGCGGTGTAGTTATCGCTACGGGTGGCGCTTTTTTCCATATCCATCAGCGGCGTGAACAAAATCAGCGCAACAAAAAGATAAACAAACGTCAGCAGCTTGAAGAAAATCCCCCAACGCCGTGAACGCCGCTGCTCTTGCACACCGGCCAGCAGGGTTTTTTCCAATAGCTTCCAGCTTTTCTGATCACCGTCGTCGGCACTTGCCTTGGCCGGTGCTTTCCATTCGTCGGTCATGCCATCCACCCCAGCAAAAACGTATTAAGCCTGCTTCTCCAGCCAGGCATGCAATTCGGAAAAACGGTCGATCGACAGGCGCGGTTCGAACTGCTGCAGCGATTCGATCGATTGCGCGCCATAGCTGACCGCCACCGAGTCCATCCCCGCGTTACGCGCCATCAGCAGATCGAAGGACGAATCGCCAACCATCAGCGCCTGTTCGGCGCGCACGCCGCAATGAGCAAGGATCTGCTCCAGCATCAGAGGGTGCGGCTTGCTGGCAGTTTCATCGGCAGCACGGGTGATATCGAAATATTCTTCCCAGCCATTGGCCTTGAGCACCCGATCCAGCCCGCGACGATTCTTGCCGGTGGCGACAGCCAGGTGATAACCCTGCTCACGAAACGACGCCATCGATTCGACTACGCCTTCGAACAACGGCGAAGGCACAGCTTCGGCAGCGATGTAGTGATCGGCGTAATACTCGCGAAACAAAGTCATTTCGGCATCGCTGATTTCGGGGTACAGCGTACGGATCGCCTCGGGCAGACCCAAGCCGATGATGCCTTTGACGGCAAAGTCATCACGCAACTCGAAGCCGGAACGCCCGGATGCAGAGTGCATCGCCTCGACGATCCGATGGATGGAATCGGCCAGTGTGCCGTCCCAATCAAAAATCAGCAGCTTGTAATCAGATGGGCGCACTCAATCGCTCCACGGTCTTGGCCCACATTTCATCGACCGGCGCCTGCAAGGTCAGCTTGCCGCCATCGGGCAGCGGCACGGTCAGCATGTAGGCGTGCAAAAACAGCCGCTTGCCACCCAGATCGCGAATTTCCTTGGTGAAATCCTCATCGCCATACTTGCTGTCACCAGCAATGCAATGGCCCGCATGCAAGGTGTGCACGCGAATCTGGTGGGTGCGACCGGTAACCGGTTTAGCCTCGACCATGGTGGCAAAATCGCCGAAGCGGCGCAGCACCTTGAACATGGTCAGGGCTTCCTTGCCCTCGTCATTGACTTCGACCATGCGCTCGCCGGAACGCAGATTGCTCTTGAGCAATGGCGCGCTGACTTTCTTGATCGAAGTCGCCCAGTTGCCGCGCACCAGCGCCATGTAGCGCTTGTCGACGCCATCGCCGCGCAACTGCTCGTGCAAGTGGCGCAACATGCTGCGCTTTTTGGCGATCATCAGCAGGCCGGAGGTGTCACGGTCGAGACGGTGAACCAGTTCCAGCTCCTTGGCATCGGGACGCAACTGACGAAAGGCTTCGATCACGCCGAAATTCAGGCCGCTGCCACCGTGAACCGCAATGCCGGCGGGCTTGTTGATCACGATCAGGGCTTTGTCTTCGAAGACAATCGAGGCTTCCAGGCGCTGCAACAGGCCTTGAGCGAGTGGCACCGGCTCATCGCGCTCAGGCACGCGAACCGGCGGCACGCGCACGATATCACCGGCCTGCAGCTTGTATTCGGGCTTGATCCGACCTTTGTTCACACGCACTTCGCCTTTGCGCAAAATGCGGTAAATCAAGGTCTTGGGCACGCCTTTGAGCCGGGCGAGGAGGAAATTGTCGATTCGTTGGCCGGCATACTCCGGCGAGACTTCAAGCAATTGAACGCCTGGAGTCGAAGGGGCAGTAGTTGTCATGCCGCGGATGATAACAATTTTTATGGAATTGAAGCACTTAATCATTGCTGCTATAGTCGCGAACGCCGCCAAAAGCGGCCTGGACAGAGGAACCACGGTCAAAAACCGGCCCTGACCAACGCAATTCACCAGGACGCGAGGCCGTCCTACGGGGCTTTCGCTACGTAACGGTGGAGTTTGCAGTTGTAACAAGCGCAGGTGACATGAGGCCTGAATTACACCGTCGAGCAGAGTTTTTACTCGCCTGACAGGCACACATTCAAGGCCAGTTCACAAAGTGCAGTCAGCTGCAGATGACCCCGAGCGAATGCTTCGGAAACAACGCCTGAATTAGCCATGATGCGTGACCTCCCCTTTCGGAGCTCACGGTAAATGCCAACCCGCTGCGGATTCTGCGCGCGGCAGCACCCGAATTATCAGGGATACGTGTAGGGTGGAGATGCACAACCGCTGGACTGTGTAGCAATAGGCTTTATCAAGACGCTTCATCTCGTCCACAGCCGCTGGTTGATTCCTCCTCCTGACTGAGTGCTTAAGTAGCCACAGCAAGCAGGACGCGTACGTCGCTATATCGGCCCAATTGGCCGCATATCGCTGGACACGGGAATGGCCAACCACTCCCGACGCACCTGACACCGACCGTGAGAAGTCGTGTGTGCCGAACGCCGTTTCCGGCAGCCCGGAAACCGACGGTACTACATGAAAAGAATGCTGATTAACGCAACTCAACCCGAAGAGTTGCGTGTTGCACTGGTAGATGGCCAACGCCTCTACGACCTGGACATCGAATCCGGTGCACGCGAGCAGAAGAAGGCCAACATCTATAAAGGCCGCATCACTCGCATCGAACCAAGCCTTGAGGCTGCCTTTGTCGATTTCGGCTCCGAGCGCCACGGCTTCCTGCCCCTCAAAGAAATCTCCCGCGAATACTTCAAGAAAGCCCCTGAAGGCCGCGTCAACATCAAGGACGTCCTGAGCGAAGGCCAGGAAGTCATCGTTCAGGTCGAAAAAGAAGAACGTGGCAACAAGGGCGCAGCCCTGACCACCTTCATCAGCCTGGCCGGTCGTTACCTCGTGCTGATGCCAAACAACCCGCGTGCCGGCGGTATCTCCCGTCGCATCGAAGGCGAAGAGCGCAACGAACTGCGTGAAGCGCTGAACGGCCTGGTAGCACCGGCCGACATGGGTCTGATCGTGCGCACTGCCGGCCTGGGCCGCAGCAGTGAAGAAATGCAGTGGGACCTCGATTACCTGCTGCAACTGTGGACCGCCATCAAAGAAGCCTCGCTGGATCGCTCCGCGCCATTCCTGATCTACCAGGAAAGCAACGTGATCATCCGCGCCATCCGCGATTACCTGCGCCAGGACATCGGCGAAGTGCTGATCGACAGCGTTGAAGCCCAGGACGAAGCCCTGACCTTCATCCGTCAGGTGATGCCGCAGTACGCCAGCAAGATCAAGCTGTACGAAGACAGCGTGCCGCTGTTCAACCGCTTCCAGATCGAAAGCCAGATCGAGACCGCTTTCCAGCGCGTCGTTGAACTGCCTTCCGGCGGCTCCATCGTCATCGATCCGACCGAAGCCCTGGTGTCCATCGACATCAACTCGGCGCGCGCCACCAAAGGCAGCGACATCGAAGAAACCGCTCTGCAGACCAACCTTGAAGCCGCCGAAGAAATCGCCCGTCAGTTGCGCCTGCGCGACATCGGCGGCCTGATCGTCATCGACTTCATCGACATGACCCCAGCCAAGAACCAGCGCGCCGTGGAAGAGAAAGTCCGCGAATGCCTGGAAGCCGACCGCGCCCGCGTGCAGATCGGCCGCATCTCGCGCTTCGGCCTGCTGGAAATGTCCCGTCAGCGCCTGCGTCCATCGCTGGGCGAAAGCAGCGGCATCGTCTGCCCGCGTTGCAACGGCACCGGCATCATCCGTGACGTTGAATCGCTGTCGCTGGCGATCTTGCGCCTGATCGAAGAAGAAGCCCTGAAAGACCGCACTGCCGAAGTGCGCGCTCAGGTGCCAATCCCGGTCGCCGCGTTCCTGCTCAACGAAAAACGCAACTCGATCACCAAGATCGAACTGCGCACCCGTGCCCGCATCATCATTCTGCCGAATGATCACCTCGAAACCCCGCATTTCGAAGTTCAGCGTCTGCGTGACGACAGCCCGGAAGCCGCGACCAACCAGTCCAGCTACGAAATCGCTGCTGCCGCTGCCGAAGTCGAAGAAGTCCAGCCAGCCGCCGCGACCCGCACCCTGGTTCGCCAGGAAGCCGCGGTCAAGACTGCTCCGGCCCGTGCCAACGCTCCGGTTCCGACCGAAGTCGCCGCGCCTGCCGCTCCAGCACCGGCCCCGGTTGCCGCGCCAGAGCCAAGCCTGTTCAAAGGCCTGGTGAAATCGCTGGTCAGCCTGTTCGCCACCAAAGAAGAGCCAGCCGCTCCGGTTGTGGTTGAAAAACCAGCCAGCGAACGTCCGGCCCGCAACGAAGAACGTCGCAACGGTCGTCAGCAGAGCCGCAACCGTAACGGTCGCCGCGATGAAGAACGCAAGCCACGCGAAGAACGTGCCCCACGTGAAGAACGTGCGCCACGCGAGCCGCGCGAAGAGCGCGCGCCACGTGAAGCCCGTGAAGTCCGCGAGCCTCGCGAAACCCGTACCGAAGCGCCAGTTGCCCGCGAAGAACGCGCACCACGTGCTCCGCGTGAAGAACGTGCTCCACGTGCACCGCGCGAAGACCGCAAGCCACGTGGCGAGCGTGAAGAGCGTGTACGTGAACTGCGCGAGCCACTGGACGCCGCTCCAGTTGCAGCAGCCACCGCAGCCGTTGCCGCTGAAGAGCGTCCGGCCCGTCAGCCACGTGAAGAGCGCGCACCGCGTCCGCCGCGTGAAGAGCGTCAACCGCGTGCCGAGCAGGCCGCTGCTGCCGTCGCTGAAGAAGAAGTGAACATCAACGAAGAGCAACTGCCGGAAGACGGTTCGGAGAACGCCGAAGGCGATCGTCCACGTCGTCGTTCGCGCGGTCAGCGTCGTCGCAGCAACCGTCGTGAGCGTCAGCGTGATGCCAACGGCAACGTGATCGAAGGTTCGGAAGAATCCGAAGCCGGCGAAAACGCTGAAGAGCCAAGCACCGCCGATCTGGCTGCTGGTCTGGCTGTCACCGCCGCTGTTGCCAGCACCGTGATCAGCGCTCCGGCCGAAGCACAAGCCCACGAGCAAGCCGAACGCGCTACCGCTGCTGTTCAGGAAACTGCGCCAGTGGAAGCGCCGGTCGTTGAAGCGACCACTCCGGTCGAAGTGGTTGCTGCTCCGGAAGTCGAAGTGGCACCGGTTCAGGAAACCCTGCCTCAGGTAGAGCCTGCGCCAGTTGTAGTGGCCGAGCCGGTGGTAGAAAGCGTTGCTGAAACCGTGACCGAAACCGTGCGTGAAGTTCGCGAAGAGCAGACCGCTTTCAACTGGGTCGCCGAGCCGGCTGTTGCTGAAACACCAGCGCCAGTGGTTGAAGCACCGGTTGTTGAAGCGCCAGTGTTCGAAACCCCGGTGGTTGAAGCTCCTGTGGTTGAAGAGAGCAAAGTTGCCGAGCCAGTGGTCGTTGCTGAACCAGCACCGGTGGTCGAAGCACCTGTCGTTGCCGAAGCGCCAGCTCCAGTGGTTGAAGCACCGGCTCCGGTCAGCGCCCTGACACCAAGCGGCCGCGCGCCGAACGACCCACGTGAAGTGCGTCGTCGCAAGCGTGAAGAAGAGCGTCTGCAGAAGGAAGCCGAACTGGCTGCCGCTGCTGCTCCGGTTGCTGAAGTGGTCGAGGCAGCGCCTGCCCCGGTCGCTGAAGAAGCGGTTGTCGAAGCGGTGATCGCTGAAGCACCACGCTCCGTTCAGGACGCGGTCGAGCAACACCAAGAGGCCGAGGAAAAAGAGCACGAGCCTAAACCACTCGTGTAATTTCCAAAGCCAATAAAAAGCCCCGCCCGGTGAAAACCTGGCGGGGCTTTTTTATGCCTGCAATTTAAGCCTTAACGCTATCTCCTGTAGGAGTGAGCCTGCTCGCGATAGCGGTGGTTCAGCAAAAGTAGTATCAACTGACACACCGCTATCGCGAGCAGGCTCACTCCTACAGGGGATCTGAGCAAGGCTCAGGATTGGGGAAATACCAAAGCCTCAGGCACATCGATATCCCACAGAACGCCTGGATCATCGACGGCAACCTCCACCACCCTGCCCTGCTTGAACAAAGGCCTGGCCCCACGATCGCCGCTCAACCCCTGCAACCCCGCGCCAAACGAACGCCCAAACCCCACAGGATGGCCAAACTCGCCCTCCTGCACCGGCACGCTCACCGCATCATCAGCAATCGCCGCGACCACCCGCTCAATACTCGACGGCAAGATAAACGGCATATCCCCCAGCACAATCAACCAGCCATCGGCATCCGGGCAAGCTGCAACCCCGGCGGCAATGCTGTCACCCATTCCGGTCGACTCGATTGAGACAACGTCACAGCCATAGGCCTGCGCCATGCGCATCGCCTGTGGCCGCGCCTCAGTCGTCACCAACACACGCTTATCAAGATCGGCCGGCAGATTAACCAATACCTGCTCGATCACCGAACGCACCGCACCATCACGACCAGTGCAATCCGCCAGCAACTTGTCCTTATCGGCACCTGCCACCTGGCGAAAGCGGCTGCCCTCGCCTGCAGCCAGCACAATCACTGCAATGGATCGACTCATGCGTCCTCCAAAGTTTTCTTCTGCTTCAATTCGACCCCGTTCTTGATCGCTACAATTTCCGCCAGCAAGGACAAGGCAATTTCTGCCGGCGAATGACTGCCAATGTGCAGACCGATCGGCCCGTGCAATCGATCGATCGCCTGTACCGACAAGCCTAGCTGAGCGAGATTTTCCCGACGCTTCTGGCTGTTGACCCGCGAACCGAGCGCCCCCACATAGAAGGCTGGCGAATCCAGCGCCGTGAGCAACGCCATGTCATCCAGACGCGGGTCGTGAGTCAGCGCGACAATCGCCGTGCGCTCATCGGTCTGGATGCTCAACACCGCGTCATCCGGCATGCCCGGGACGAAACGCCCGTGGTGCTCTTCCCAACCGTAGACAAACTCGGTACGCGGATCGCAGATCAGCACTTCAAAATCCAGCAACCGTGCCATGTCCGCGACGTAGCGCGACAACTGGCCGGCACCGATCAACAGCAGCCGCCAACGCGGACCGTAAATCGCACGCAGGGTTTTACCGTCGAATTCCAGCGCATCGGATTTACTTGCCAGCGACAGAAGCACTTCACCGGTGTCGATGTTCAATTCGCGAGCAACGATCTCGTGAGCCTCACAACGGGCCAGCAATTCAGCGACCCAAGCAGGATCGCCAACGCGCTCTTCGGTCAGGCGCAACGTACCGCCACAAGGCAATCCGAAGCGCGCCGCCTCCTCTCGCGTGATGCCATAAGTGATCAACTGCACCGGCGGCCCATCGCTGGCGATGCGGCCGTCGTGCAGGCGGGCAATCAAGTCATCCTCGACACACCCGCCCGACACCGAACCAATCACCACGCCATCCTCGCGCAACGCCAACATGGCGCCGGGAGCGCGAGGCGCCGTGCCCCAGGTCTGCACCACACTGAACAACACCACCCGCTGTCCGGCGCGGCGCCATTCGAGGACGCTGCGCAGGACATTGAGGTCGACGCTGTCCATCAGGCCTCTGCCTTCTGCCAGCCCTGCAACTGATAGCGCACCGGCAGGTTGCGAATACGCTTGCCGGTGGCGGCGAAAATCGCGTTGCACAGCGCCGGGGCAATCGGCGGTACGCCCGGTTCGCCGACGCCGCCCAACGGCACGTCGCCCGGCGGTGTCACCAGATGCACGGCAACTTCCTTCGGCGCCAGCGACATGCGCGCCACTTCGTACATGTGGAAGTTGTCCTGCTGAACCTTACCGTCCTTGAAGCTGATTTCACCCAGCACAGCATTGCCCAGGCCCATCACACAAGCGCCTTCGAACTGCGAGCGAATGCGCTCGGGGTTGATCTGTGGCCCGCAATCCACGGCAATATCAGCCTTGTGCACGATCAGCGTACCGTCGTCCTTGACCTCGACTTCGATCACCGCCGCCACATAGGTGACGAAGCTGTAATGCACCGCCAGGCCAAGACCACGCCCCTTGGGCAGTTTGCGCCCCCAACCGGCAGCCTTGGCCGCAGTTTCCAGCACGGTGCGCATGCGTCCGGTGTCGATCGGGTAACGCTCGGGAGATTCGCCGTAGTTCCACTCCTCGCTCAAGGTACGCGGATCGATCTGCCGATCCGCGCCGAGCAGTTTGATCTGATATTTGAGCGGATCCTCACCGGCCTTGTGTGCCAGCTCATCGACGAAACTCTGGATCGCGAAGCCGTGCGGAATGTTCGACACCGAGCGATACCAGCCGACCCGCGTGTGCACGGTCGCTTCGGGGTTTTCCAGGCGCACATTGGGAATGGCGTAGGCCATGTTGGTGAAACCCATGCCCAGCTCGAACGCCGCCTCATGATTCATCCCCGGCGCAAACAACGCGGTGATGCTCGGCGCCACGGTGCGATGCAACCAGCCGGACGGCATACCGTCCTTACCCACGCCAGCCTTCAAATACTCGGCGGACACGGTATGAAAATACGAGTTGTGGATGTCATCTTCACGCGTCCACTGCACCCGCACGGCTTTACCCGGAAACTCCTTGGCGAGGATCGCCGCTTCGACGACAAAGTCCGGTTTCGACTTGCGACCGAAACCACCGCCGAGCAGCGTGACATTAAAGGTGACGTTGTCGAACGGCAAACCAAGGCGCTCGCCGATTCGCTCGCGGGTGACTTGTGGCGCCTGACTCGGTGCCCAGGCTTCGCAGACGCCATCCTTGTAACGGGCGATGGCGACCATTGGTTCCATCGGTGCTTGCGCCAGATGCGGCAAATAGTAAGACGCTTCGAGGGTGCTGGCAGCGCCGCTCAAGGCCTTGTCGATATCGCCGGTGTTGCGCACCACTTTGCCGGGTTTCAGCGAGGCGGCTTCCAGCTCCTTGCGATAGGCAATCGAGTCGTAACTGGCGTTCGGGCCGTCGTCCCACTCGATTTTCAGCGCCTCGCGGCCCTTGATTGCAGCCCAGGTATTGGTGGCAACAACCGCCACGCCACCCAATGGCTGGAATTCAGAAGGCAATGGACGGCCTTCAATCTGGAGCACTTTGAGCACGCCGGGGACTTTCAGCGCGGCGCTGTCGTCCAGCGATTTGACCTTGCCGCCGTACACCGCCGGACGGGCAATGGTCGCGTACAGCATGCCGTCGAAATGCACATCAGCACCGTACACCGCGCGACCGTTGACGATGTCGTCACCATCGATGGCTTTCGTACCTTCCTTGCCGATGTAGCGAAACTCCGACGGCTGCTTGAGACGCAAGCTGTCCCGTGTCGGTACTGCCAACGCACTGGCTGCGGCGGCTAGCTCGCCATAACCCAGCTCACGGCCGGACGGCTTGTGAATGACTTTGTGCAACTGCGCGTGGCATTCGCCGACCGGCACTTTCCACTGTGCGGCGGCGGCCTGCTCGAGCATCGTCCGTGCCGCCGCGCCGCAACGCCGCATCGGTTCATACCAATGGCGCATGCTGCGCGAACCGTCAGTGTCCTGGTTGCCGAAACGCACTTCATCACCCGGTGCCTGCTGCACTTTGACGTGCGCCCAATCGGCCTCCAGCTCATCAGCGACAACCATGGTCAGACTGGTGCGCACGCCCTGGCCCATCTCCGAGCGGTTGCACACCACGGTGACCGTGCCGTCGGCGGCGATGCTGACGTAGACCTTCGGATCATCGATCCAGCCGTTGGGCATGCCATCGGCGCCGAACTGTTTCGGTTTGTCTTCGGCCAACGCATCCTGCCAGCCCCAACTCGCCGCCAGCACCAGCGCACCGGTGGCGCCGACGCCTTTGAGAAAACCGCGACGGCTGAGATTGCTCAGGGCGAAATCATTCGGGAGACGACTCATGACTTGGCCTCCTTCAAATGGGTGGAGGCTTGGCGAATCGCAGTCTTGATTCGGTTATACGTGCCGCAACGGCAAATGTTGCCGACCATGGCTTCTTCGATCTGTTCGTCGCTCGGGTTTGGGTTGGTTTTAAGCAACGCGGTGGCCGACATGATTTGCCCGCCCTGACAGAAACCGCATTGGGCGACAGCCGTGTCCAGCCAGGCTTGTTGAACCACCTGGCCGACCGGGTCGGCGTGCAGGTTATCGATGGTGGTGACGTTCTGCCCGACCACCGAGCCAATCGGCGTGATGCAACTGCGCGCCGGCAAGCCATCGATATGAATGGTGCAGGCGCCACACAGGCCCATGCCGCAGCCGAATTTGGTGCCGTTGTAACCAGCAACATCGCGGATAGCCCAGAGCAGCGGCATGTCTTCCGTGACATCAAGTGAATGGTCTTGGCCATTGAGTTTCAGGGTAATCATGGGCACGCCCGCATATTTTTGGTGGTTATCGGGTCGAGCAATCTGCCGCCATTGAATCGGCGGTGGTTCACGCAGATCGACTCAGGCTAATGAGGCTCTCTTGTGCCGACGGGAACGTCTGCACCGGGCCTTTGGTGGAGCAAATGACGGTTATCGTTAGCTCGCTAAGTTAACTCAGCATTAACGAAAAAGCCCTGCACTTTTTAATCAGTGCAGGGCCTTGGTTGGTGCTTTGAAAGCGTAGCCTCAATACCGATTAGGCTCCATTTCCAGCTCGACATTGAAACGTTCGGCAATGTCTTTCTGAATGCGTTGCGCCAGATCGAGCAGTTGCAGCCCGGTTGCCGCGCCGTAGTTGACCAGCACCAGCGCCTGCAATTTATGCACGCCGGCATCGGCCTCACGGAAGCCTTTCCAGCCAGCGCGCTCGATCAACCAGCCCGCGGCCAGTTTCATCTGCCCGTCCGGTTGCGCGTAGGCGACCACATCCGGATGCTGCGCTTTGATCTGCGCGACGATGGCCGCCGACACCAGCGGATTCTTGAAGAAGCTGCCGGCATTGCCGAGCACTGCCGGGTCCGGCAGTTTTTCACTGCGAATGCTGCAGATGGCGCGGCTGACATCGGTCGGCGTCGGCTGCTCGATACCCTGCTCGGTCAGGCGCTGGCGCACCGGACCGTATTCGAGATGCAGATGCGCAACGCGATCCAGTTTGAAGCGCACGCGAAGAATCAACCAACGCCCCGGCTGCTGCTTGAACAGACTGTCGCGGTAGGCAAAGTTGCATTCTTCGAGAGTGAAGTCGCGCAACTCGCCGGTCTGACGATCCAACGCGGTGAGCCCGGCAAACACATCCTTGATCTCGACACCGTAAGCGCCAATATTCTGCATCGGCGCAGCGCCGACAGTGCCGGGAATCAGACTGAGGTTTTCCAGTCCGGAAAAGCCCAGCGCCAGTGTGTGCTGGACAAACGGATGCCACGGCTCGCCGGCTTCAGCCTCGATCACCACCCGGCTGCCGTCATCGCTGATCACACGAATGCCACGGGTGGCCATGCGCAGCACCAGCGCCGCAATGTCGGCGGTGAGCAGCAAGTTGCTGCCGCCGCCGATGACCAGCAATGGCACATCATGAGCCGTGGCATACGCCAGCGCCTCACGGACATCGGCATCGCTGTGAGCTTCGGCGAACAGTTGCGCGCGCACATCGACGCCGAAACTGTTGAACGGTTTCAGGGAAACCTGCGGTTGCACCTGCAAACTCATAACCGGCCCTTCACTTCGATCAACAATTGGTCACAAGCCGCTTCGATCAGATCCAGCACCTGCTCGAACCCTTGATCGCCGTCGTAATACGGATCCGGCACTTCATCGACCACGCCGGCGTAGCGACGCAGAAACAGGTCCAGCTCAGCCTTGCCGGTGGACGGCTGCAACGCCTTGAGGTTGCGCAGGTTGCTGTTGTCCATCGCCAGAATCAGGTCATAACTGGCGAAGTCCGCGCGGCTGACCTGCTGCGCGCGTTGCGCCGACAGGTCATAGCCGCGCACTTTGGCGGCAGCCTGGCTGCGTTTGTCCGGCGGGTTGCCGACGTGCCAGTCACCGGTGCCAGCCGAAGCCACTTCGACCTGATCCGCCAGCCCCGCTTCGCGCAGTTTGTGCCGCAACACGCCTTCGGCCGTGGGCGAACGGCAAATGTTGCCCAGGCACACAAACAGAACGCGCATCAGGCCCCCAGCAGGCGACGAACGCGCTCGAGGTCTTCGGCAGTGTCGACACCGGTGGGCGGCGCGATCAGTGCATCGGCGACATGAATGCGTACGCCGTGCCACAGGGCACGCAGTTGCTCGAGGGATTCAGTGTTTTCCAGCCAGCACGGGCCCCAGCTCACGAAGTCATGAAGGAAACCGGCGCGGTAGGCGTAAATGCCGATGTGGCGACGGTACGGCACGCCTTCGGGCAATTGCTCGCGGCTTTTGGCAAAGGCATCGCGCGCCCACGGCAAAGTGGAGCGGCTGAAGGTCAACGCAAGACCGTTGATGTCACTGACGACCTTGACCACGTTCGGGTTGAACAGGGTTTCAATGTCTTCGATCGGCTCGGCCAACGTAGCCATACGCGCGTCAGTGTGAGCCGCCAGGTTGGCGGCGACCTGATCGATCACGCTTGGCGGAATCAGCGGCTCGTCGCCCTGCACGTTGACCACGATCGCATCGGGTTCCAGGCCAAGTTTCGCTGCGACTTCAGCCAGACGATCGGTGCCGGAATTGTGATCTTCACGGGTCAGCACGACTTCGGCGCCAAACGCCTGGCAGGCCTCGACGATGCGCGCATCGTCAGTCGCAACCACCACGCGGGAGGCGCTGCTTTTGCTCGCCTGTTCCCAGACGTGCTGGATCATTGGCTTGCCGGCGATATCCAGCAGCGGTTTGCCCGGCAAACGGGTCGAGGCGAAACGCGACGGGATGACAACGGTGAAGGCAGTGGTCATTTATCCAGACGCTCGTCGGTGGTCAGGGTGCGGGCTTCGCTTTCGAGCATCACCGGGATGCCGTCGCGGATCGGGTATGCCAGACCGGCGCCCTTGCTGATCAGCTCGGTCTTGTCGGCGCTGAGCTTGAGCGGGCCTTTGCAGATCGGGCACGCGAGGATATCGAGCAATTTGGTGTCCATGAACATTCCCTGGATAAAAAAGTTAAGGCAAAAGCCGATCGGGCAACAGGCGCATCAGCTGAGTGTCGAACCAGGCCACGAAGGCCGGCGACGGCACGGCATCGACCGCCAGATACCACCAGTCGGCAGCAGCGAAGGCACGGCACTTCACCGCGTCCTTTTCGGTCATCACCAACGGCAATGACGGTGTGAAATTCAACGCCTGCACGCTGTATTCGGCGTGGTCGGCAAACGCGTGCGGAACCGCTCGCCAGTCTAGCGCTTCGAGGGTATTGAAGAAACGTTGCGGATTGCCGATCCCGGCGACCGCGTGGACGGCCTGGCCGGAGGGGAAATGATCGAGCGGCTTGCGCTCGCCACTGCGCAGATTGACCAGCGCGGTGGGTTGCAGGCGGAAGGCGAAACCGTCGGCGCGATCTTCGGTGGCACCGTTGAACAGCACGCCGTCGACGCTTTGCAAGCGTTCGATTGGCTCGCGCAAAGGCCCGGCCGGCAGGCAACGCTTGTTGCCGAGGCCGCGAGCGGCATCGATCAGCACCAGTTCCAGATCCCGCGCCAGACGATAATGCTGCATACCGTCGTCGGAGAGGATCAGATCCAGCGGTTCGCTGGCGAGCAAGGCTTTGACGGCGGCGCTGCGATCGGGGTCGATCATCAGCGGCACACCTGTGCGCTGGACGATCAACAACGGTTCATCACCAGCAATGTCAGCGCTTTGCTCGGCCTCAACGCGCCACGGCAACTGCGGTGGTTTGGCACCGTAACCACGGCTGACCACGCCGACGCGCAAACCGCTGCGCCGGCAATGTTCGATCAGCCAGAGGATCATCGGCGTCTTGCCGGTGCCGCCAACGGTGATATTGCCGACCACGATCAACGGCACGGGCGACTGATAGATTTCGCCTTCATTGTCGAGAAAGCGTTGGCGTTTGTTGATCACCACGCGGCGGTACAACAACTCCAGCGGCCGCAGCAGCGTCAGGGCCGGATGCCCCTGATACCAAGCGGCGAGCAAACGATCGGACAGGCTCATCAGGATTTCGGCGCCGCCTCGACCGTGGTCATGCGCAGATGGCTGAAACCGAGCTTGCCGGCCGCGTCCATGGCGGTGATCACGGATTGATGCTGAGTCTTGCCGTCGGCACTGATCGACAACGGCATGTTGGTGTCACCGTTGGATTCTTTCTGCATCGCTTCCATCAATGTCGCCAGATCGTTCTTCGGCAGAATCTTGTTGTTCACCGAGAACACGCCTTCAGCGCTGATCGTCACGTCGATCTGCTTGAGCTGCTGATCTTCGGCCGGTGAACCGCTGACCGCTTCCGGCAGGTCGACGCGC
This sequence comes from Pseudomonas sp. CH61, assembly GCF_059429415.1. Taxonomy (NCBI): domain Bacteria; kingdom Pseudomonadati; phylum Pseudomonadota; class Gammaproteobacteria; order Pseudomonadales; family Pseudomonadaceae; genus Pseudomonas; species Pseudomonas sp. CH61. Next base: position 3,997,512 of record NZ_CM182098.1, read on the forward strand.
AACTGGGTTTCACGGGTAAACGTGGTGGTCACGACGAAAAACAGCAGCAGAATGAACACCACGTCGATCAGCGACGCGAGGTTGATATCGATGGTTTCCCGAGGCTTGCGACGGAATTTCACACCCGGCCCTCGGCCAGATCGACGTCACGGTCGCCCTGCACCACTTCAACCAGTTTGATCGCTTCCTGTTCCATGCCGACCACCAGCTCATCGATGCGGCGTTGCAGGAACCGGTGGAAGAACACCGCCGGAATACCGACCATCAGGCCCGCAGCGGTGGTGATCAGCGCTTTGGAAATACCACCGGCCAATACCGAGGCGTTGGTGGTCATGCCTGAGCCAGTGAAGGCACTGAAAATGTCGATCATGCCTAACACGGTACCCAGCAGACCGAGCAACGGCGACATGGCGGCAATGGTGCCCAGCGCGTTAACGTAGCGCTCGAGTTCGTGAATGACCCGGGCGGCGGCCTCTTCAATGCACTCTTTCATGATCTCGCGACCATGCTTGGAGTTGGCCAGACCGGCGGCGAGGATTTCTCCCAGCGGCGAATTGGCGCGCAATTCCTTGAGCTTTTCTTTATTGAGCTGCTTGTCCTTGATCCAGACCCAGACCTGGCCCAGCAGATGCTCGGGGGTGACGCGACTGGCGCGCAGGGTCCACAGGCGTTCGGCGACGATCGCCATGGCCGCGATGGAGCTCAGAATGATCGGCAACATCATCCAGCCGCCGGATTTGACCAATTCCCACACAGTGACAGTCCCCTCGAAAAAGTGCGCCACTTTACCATACCGATCCGCGATTAAGACCCGCCGCCCCGACGACCGTGAGGTGGCATCCATGCTGGCACCGATCAACGGGCGAGCGCAGGCGTATCGCGCCAGAAACGCCGCTGTTGACGCATCGTCCACGGCGGCTTGAAGCGGCCCAATTGCAGATGAATGGCGCCGTGTTCGGCGCTGTCGTAAATGTGCAGGCCGAGTTTCCGATAACGCGCCAGCACGGTCGGGTGGGGATGACCAAATGAATTGCCATGACCTCGCGAAATCAGCACGGACTCAGGCTTCAAGACGTTGAGCAGCGCCATCGACGACGAACTGCGACTGCCATGGTGAGGCGCTTGCAGCCATTGCGTCGGCACGGCCAGCGGACTGTCGAGCAGCGAGCGCTCGGCGTGGGTGTCGATGTCGCCAGTCAGCAGCAGGCGCTCGCCATTGGCCTCGATCTGCAATACGCACGAACGCTGATTGCTGTCGTGAGCGTCCGTCCACTGCCAAAGTTGAAAACGCACGCCGTCCCACTGCCATTGCCGGCCGCTTTCGCAGGCTTCGGCGCCCAATTGCGCGGGCAGTGGCGCCGGATCGCCGCTGATCACTTGCGCAATGGTCAAACCGCGCATGATCGCCAGCGCACCACCCGCGTGATCGGCGTCCGCATGGCTGAGCAGCATCAGATCGAGGTCTCCCACGCTGAGTTTGCGCAACGCGGGCAACACCACCCGCTCGCCGAGATCGAAATCGCCAAAGCGTGGCCCCGCGTCATACAACAGCGAGTGATGCCGGGTACGGATCAGGGTGGCCAGGCCTTGGCCAACATCGAGCTGCCAGATATCGGCCAGGCCTTCGGCCAATCGCTCGCGGGGTGGCATGGCCAGCAGCAACAACAGTGGCCAGCCCAGTGCACGCATCGGCACGCCGCGCGGCAACAGCAACAACACGGCGCCGAGGCTGCCAATGGCCCAGACCCAAGCGGGTAGCGAGGGTGCGATCCACGCCGGCCAATGCCCGGCAATCATTGCCAGCGCGCGAAACAGTCCGTCGATCAAACCGCCGGCCAGCCACAGCAGGCCGGCGCCGACATAAGGAACAGGCAATAACACCGTCCCCAGTAGCGCCGGCGGTAACACCACAAGACTGACCCAGGGCACCGCGAACAAATTGGCCAGCGGCCCGCTGAGACTGATCGGCAGGTTCAGTGCCAGCAACACCGGGCACAAGCCGATCGCGATCAACCATTGCGCCCGCGTCCAGGTCTGCCACCAGCGCCACGCGCCCAAACGACCGCCAAAAGTAAAGATCAGCACGGCCACCGCCGCAAACGAGAGCCAAAAACCTGGACGCAAACTGGCAAGCGGATCCAGCAACAGCACACCATTGAACGCCAGCAGCAACGGCCACCATGCCCCCAGATGGCGAAAGCGCAGCCGCCACAACAGCACCAGCCCGACCATCACGCAGGCCCGCTGCACCGGCACATCGAACCCGGCAAGCAGGCCATAACCAAACGCTGCCGCGAACGCCAGCCCACAGGCCCATGGCAGCCACGGCCAACGCAATGGCCACAGACCAAATCGCGCCAACCCTGCGACCAGCCAATACATCACCGCCGCGAGCAAACCGATGTGCTGGCCGGAAATCACCAGCAAGTGCACGGTGCCAGTGTCCTGCAGAATCCGCCAATCCTCACGACTGAGTCCCGAACCGTCGCCCAGCACCAGCGCCGCCAGTGCGCCGCTTCGCCCCTGCGCATCCACGCTCAGCAAACGCTGACGAATACTGTCGCGCCAGGCCCACCTTGCTTCGCTCAGGCGTTGGCCGTCCTTGATCGTGCCGGTCGCACCGATGCGTTGCGCGAGCAGCCATGCTTCGTAATCGAAGGCGTCCGGGTTGAGCAAACCACCGGGACGCTTGAGCTTGACCGCCAAGCGCCAGCGCTCGCCACTGTTGACCGGCGGCCCGGCGTACCAGGCGAGGCGCATCAGCGATGGCAGCTTTTCATGACGCGAGCGCGCATCCGCCAGCTCGAAACGCACCACACCCTCGGCGCTCTGCGGCAAGCCGATAACCCGTCCTTCGAGCCAACGGGTTTCGCCATCCAGTTCAGTTGGCAAACGATCATTCAACGCCCATTGCGCACCGACGCTGGCCCACGAGAAGCCAAACAGCAAAAACGCCAACGGATAGCTGCGAAACGGCAGCAGCATCAAAGCCGCCACCGGCAGCAACAGCAGCAACCAGACCGGCGGTAATGCCGGCATAAAAACCGCGGCGAGCAGACCGACTGCAAGCGCCATCATCCCTGTGCGCATAAGCCCGTCCTTGAGAGTCCCGCACTTAGGCATAGCGGGTGTCGGGCACAGGCGTCGTCAACAATTGTCACAAAGTCTGAATGGGCGCTTCGTAGAATCCAGACATACTTGCCGCCTTAACCGACCGAGAAGCCTTATGCCCCGGCGCTTATTCAAACGTTACATGCCCGATCCGACGAGCATCAGGGAACACAAATCCTTACGCTTTCTCGGCAAGTTGCTGCATGACCCGAACCTCTGGCACCTCAATCGCCACTCGGTCGCCCGGGCGATGGCGGTCGGCCTGTTTGCTGCGTTCCTGCCGATTCCGGCGCAGATGCTGGTGGCCGCCGCACTCGCCGTCATGGTGCGGGGGAACATGCCGATTGCCGTCAGCCTGGTGTGGCTGACCAATCCGATCACCATGCCGGCGGTATTCTTCTGCACGTATCAGGCCGGGGCGTTTTTGATGGACGTGCCTGCCCGGCATCTTCCGGACGAGTTGACCTGGGAGTGGATCAGCGGCGAGTTGTCGACGTTGTGGCAGCCGTTCTTGCTCGGCTCGGTGGTGGTGGGGTTGGTGCTCGGCGCCCTCGCCTATTGCCTGGTGATGATGTACTGGCGCTGGTGGGTCGCGCGGCAATGGGCGCGACGCAAGAAAAGTCGCATGCGCTGAATGCAAAACGGCCTCCGCAGTGGGAGGCCGTTTTGATTTGTGGCGTCTGTATTGCCCTATCGCGAGCAGGCTCACTCCTACATTGGAATGCGTTCCCCTGTAGGAGTGAGCCTGCTCGCGATGGCCACGACTCGGTCTGGAGTCAGGTCCGCATCCCGCGCCCACTCACCAGCAACCGTGCGCAACCGAGATACAGCACCACCGTCGCCACCAGCATAAAGGTGATCGCGATACCGATCTTGATATCCGACACACCGAGAATGCCGTAACGGAAGGCGTTGACCATGTGCAGCACCGGGTTGGCCAGCGACACGGTCTGCCAGAACGGCGGCAGCAAGGTGATCGAGTAAAACACCCCACCCAGGTAAGTCAGCGGCGTCAGCACAAAGGTCGGGATAATCGAAATATCATCGAAGTTGCGCGCAAACACCGCGTTGATGAAGCCCAGCAGCGAGAAGATCGTCGCCGTCAGCACCACCACCAGAATGGTCACACCGAGGTGATGCACCTGCAAATGGGTGAAGAACAGCGACAGAATGGTCACGATCACGCCGACCATCAGGCCACGCAACACGCCGCCAATGGTGAAGCCGATCAGAATCGTGTGCGGCGACACCGGCGACACCATCAGCTCTTCGATGGAGCGCTGGAACTTGCTGCCGAAGAAACTCGAGACCACGTTGCCGTAGGAGTTGGTGATCACCGACATCATGATCAGCCCCGGCACGATGTATTCCATGTAGGTGAAGCCACCCATGTCACCGATCTGCCGACCGATCAGATTGCCGAAGATCACGAAGTACAGAACCATGGTGATCGCCGGCGGCAGCAGCGTTTGCGGCCAGATCCGCGTGAAGCGTTTGACCTCGCGGTAAACGATGGTCTGCAGGGCGACGAGGTTGGGACGGAATTCGGAACTCATACCGCCACCTTCGACAGATTTTTCTCCACCAGGGACACGAACAGCTCCTCGAGGCGATTGGTTTTGTTACGCAGGCTCAGCACTTCGATGTTCTGCTGCGCCAACTGGGTGAACAACGCCGTGATGCCCATGGATTTGTCGACCTGGACTTCCAGGGTGTGAGCGTCGATCAACCGGGCGGGATAGCCGAGCAATTGCGGCGTGGCGTGCAAGTCGCTTTTCAGGTCCAGCAGGAAGGTTTCCACGTGCAACTGGCCCAGCAATTGTTTCATGCTGGTGTTCTCGACGATGGTGCCGTGGTCGATGATGCCGATGTTGCGGCACAACTGCTCAGCCTCCTCCAGATAGTGCGTGGTGAGGATGATGGTGATGCCTTTCTGGTTCAGTTCGGTGAGGAACGTCCACATCGACCGGCGCAGTTCGATATCCACACCTGCGGTCGGTTCATCGAGGATCAGCAGACGTGGTTCGTGTACCAGCGCACGAGCGATCATCAAGCGCCGCTTCATGCCGCCGGACAACGAACGTGACGGCACGTCGCGCTTGTCCCACAGGCCCAGTTGAGTGAGGTACTGCTCGGCGCGTTCCTTGGCGATCTTCGCCGGAATGCCGTAGTAACCAGCCTGGGTCACGACGATGTCGAAAGTCTTTTCGAACTGGTTGAAGTTGAATTCCTGGGGCACCACGCCGATCGAGCGCTTGAGCTGCGCAGGATTCTTGTCCAGGTCATGACCGAAGATATTCACCGTGCCGCTGGTCTTGTTGACCAGGGTCGAAAGAATGCCGATGGTCGTGGATTTGCCGGCACCGTTGGGGCCGAGCAAGGCGAAAAAGTCACCTTCGGCGACGTCCAGATCGATACCACTCAAGGCCTGGAACCCGTTGCCGTAGGTTTTGGTTAGCTGCCGGATGGACAGAGCGGAACTCATATCTGATTTACGCACCATTGAAGGGAAAAAGGAGACGGCGGCGAAGGATCGAACCGCAGCGCAAGTGCGCAATGGTGCTTGCCGCCGCCGTACAAGTACAGTCAAGTGTGTCGATAGTAGGTATTAAGTCAACGCGGTCATGACGGCTTTCTGGTAGGCCGGACGCTGCTTCAGGCGCTCGTACCAGGCTTGCAGATGCGCTTGCGGCGCGCGTTCGATGGGCATCTCGAACCAGGCATAAATGAAACTGCCGAGCGGGATATCACCCATGCCGATGTCTTTTCCGGAAAGGTAAGGCTGACTGGCCAAGGCACTGTCGGCCATGCTCAGCAACTCATTGCATTCCTTGATCGCTGCATTGATTGCCGTCCAGTCCTGCTTGTCCGCTGGCGTGCGCAACACGCCCCAGAACACCGTGCGGAAGGGACCGGCAAAACTCGAGGTGGTCCAGTCCATCCACTTGTCAGCGACGGCGCGGGTTTGCGGATTCGCCGAATACCAGTGGCTGTCGGGCGCATGTCTGGCCAGCAGATAGCGGACGATGGCGTTGGATTCCCACAACACGAAACCGTCGTCTTCGATCACCGGCACCCGGCCGTTCGGGTTCATCGCCCGGTACTCGGGCGTGTCGACCACGCCGAATGCGCCACCGGCATCAATCGCCTCGTAAGCCAGACCGAGTTCCTCGGCAGCCCACAACGGCTTCCTGACATTCGATGAGTTTTTCCGTCCCCAGATCTTCAGCATGACCGCCTCTTTTCAAATGAGTGGGCAGGCAGCATACGCCGGATCAGGGACGGCTCAAATCACTCTGCATATCGCCCAGCAGTTGCGGCTGCAGATCAGTGAACAGATGCGGATAGCACTTTTGCAGATGTTCGAAAAAGAATGTTTCCGGGACATCGGCGAATTGACCGTGATCGACCAGATACTCCATCAACTGCGCCCCGTCACGGTTGAACGGATGAAAAACGCTGTCGTTGATGCCGTCGAATTCCAGCGGCGCGACGTTGAACAACTCGCAGAGCTTCTGGTTGAACGCCGGCGTGGCTTTGACCCAGCGTCCATTGAGGAACAGCTCGGTGTAACCGTGCATGGCGAACATGTCGCTCTTCAGCAGTTCAAGCAGGCGCGGGGTCGACAGGTGATTGCGCACATCGGCCAGACCAATGCGCGCCGGGATCGCGCAATGCCGTGCACAACCGGCTAGCAGTGTGGCTTTGGGCACGCAATAACTCTCCCCCGTCGCCAGCGCATAACTGCCGCACAGGGTCTGCGGATCACGACTGAAGGTGTACGGGTTGTAGCGCACCGCCTCACGCACGGCGTAATAAAGACTGATCGCCTGCTCGAGCGGATCGCGGCTGGCACCCCGGTGTTGTTCGGCGAACTCCACCACTGCCGGGTGGTCACTATCGATGAAGCGGCCGGGGCTCAGATATTCGTGCATGACGACAATCTCCTGGGTGAGCCCCGAGTCTAGCGACAGCTTCAGCACAGAGATAACGACGTTTCGGCCAAACTTGCACGCAAAGACGCGGAATCAGCGAACGATTTCCCACGCGCGTTGCCCACCGAACCTACGAAAACCATCCGGGGTTTCCCACGATTTCAATCACCTTGGTCTGACCACCCGGTTTTACAGATGCCGTCTAAGCTCTGGAGGGTCGATTTGCCTTGGTTCACGGAGGACTGAATATGCTGTTGTTGTGGATACTGGTTTTGATCGTTGGTGTGGCGTATCTCGCCCACCGACGTATTTCCCCTCTGCCGGCCTTGGGCATTGTTGCCGTCTACCTGCTGGCGATGGGTATTTTCAGTCATGCACCGGGCTGGCTGCTGCTGGTGTTCTGGGTCGTGCTGGCGGTGGTCGCCGCACCGTTGCTGCTGCCTGACCTGCGCCGCAAGCATTTCACGGCGCCGCTGTTCAACTGGTTCCAGAAAACCCTGCCGCCGATGTCGCAGACCGAACGCGACGCGATCGACGCCGGTACCGTCTGGTGGGATGGCGAGCTGTTCAGCGGCCGTCCGGACTGGGACAAACTGCTGGCCTATCCCAAGGCGCAATTGAGCGAAGAAGAACAGGCGTTCATCGACGGCCCGACCGAAGAACTTTGCGCGATGGTCACTGACTGGCAGATCGGCCAGTCGATGGACCTGCCGGCCGAAGCCTGGGCACATATCAAGGAACACGGTTTCTTCGCCCTGATCATCCCGAAAGAGTTCGGCGGCAAAGGCTTCTCGGCTTACGCCCACTCGCAGGTGGCGATGAAACTCGCTACCCGTAGCGGTGACCTCGCCTCCACCGTGATGGTGCCGAACTCCCTCGGCCCGGCCGAACTGCTGCTGCACTACGGCACCGACGAACAACGCAATCACTACCTGCCACGTCTGGCCCGTGGCGATGATATCCCGTGCTTCGCCCTCACCGGACCGCTTGCGGGTTCCGATGCCGGTGCGATGCCCGACACCGGGATCATCTGCAAAGGTCAGTGGGAAGGTCAGGAAGTCGTCGGCCTGCGCCTGAACTGGGAAAAACGCTACATCACCCTCGGCCCGGTCGCTACCCTGCTCGGTCTGGCTTTCAAGGCTTACGACCCGGAACATCTGCTGGGCGACAAGGAAGACCTGGGTATCAGTCTCGCGCTGATCCCGACCGATACCGCCGGTGTGGAAATCGGTCGTCGTCACCTGCCACTGGGCGCGGCATTCATGAACGGTCCGAACTCCGGCAAGGATGTGTTCATTCCGCTGGACTTCCTTATCGGCGGTCAGGAAATGCTCGGCAAGGGCTGGATGATGCTGATGAACTGCCTGTCGGTCGGCCGTTCGATTTCGTTGCCAGCCGTCGGTACCGGCGCGGCGAAATTCACCAGTCTGGTCACTGGCCAGTACGCGCAGATTCGTGAGCAATTCAACGTGCCGCTGTCAGCGTTCGAGGGTATTCAGGAGGCCATGGCGCGCATCGGCGGCAACGCATGGATGATGGATGCCGCGCGGATGCTCACTGCCAACGCGGTGGACCTGGGCGAAAAACCTTCGGTGCTGTCGGCGATCCTCAAGTACCACCTCACCGAACGCGGCCGCGAGTGCATCAGCCATGCGATGGATGTGCACGGCGGCAAGGCGATCATCATGGGGCCGAACAATTACCTGGGGCGCAGCTGGAACGGTGCGCCGATCTTCATCACCGTGGAAGGCGCGAACATCCTCTCGCGCAACTTGATGATCTTCGGTCAGGGCGCGATTCGCTGCCATCCGTTTGTACTGAAGGAAATGGCGCTGGCGGGTCGTGAGGACAAGGATCAGGCGCTGAAAGAGTTCGATGGCCTGCTGCTCAAACACATTGGTTTCGCCGTGAGCAACGCTGCGAGCACGCTGGTGCTGAACCTGGGTTTTGGCCACTTCGAACATGCGCCGGGCGACAAGATCAGTCAGGGTTACTTCCGCGCACTCAACCGTCAGGCGGCAGCGTTCGCCATGCTCGCCGACTTCAGCATGATGTTGCTGGGTGGCGAGCTGAAGCGTCGCGAACGTCTGTCGGCACGTTTGGGTGACGTGTTGAGCAACCTGTATCTGGCCTCGGCCGCACTCAAGCGTTATCACGATCTGGATTCGCCGGCGTACATGGAACCGCTGTTCCGTTGGGCGATGGAAGAAAGCCTCGGCCAATCGGAACGGGCGCTGGATGAATTGCTGCGCAACTTCCCGAACAAAGTGTTTGGCTGTCTGTTGCGCGCCATCGTCTTCCCGTTTGGTCGTCGTCACAAAGGCCCGTCGGACAAACTCGGTGCCGAAGTGGCTGGCGTCATTGGTCGCGCCAAGGGCGATCCGGCGCTGGAAGAGCTGCTTGCCGGTTGCTATCGCCCGCAGTCTGCAGACGATGCGGTCGGGGCATTGCAACATGCCAGCGATTTGCTGAACGCCGCGCAGCCGTTGCACAAAAAACTGCACACTTCGCTGAAAAGCGGTCAGGTGAAACCGGTCGCGGGTGAACATGCCATCGATGCAGCACTGGAGGCCGGGGTGTTGCAACCGGTGGAAGCGCAGAGCCTGCGCGATGCCGAAGCGGCGCGACGCAAGGTGATCGACGTCGATGATTTCGACAAAGAGGAGTTGAAACTGGCAGAGGGCAAAGTCCGCTGATCCTGACAACCATGTCCAAGAGGGCGCGGGAGCTTTATACTCCCGCGCCCGTTTTGCTCTTGAGGACTTATCTCGTGTCCAACGTCGTTGCCGATCATCTTGTTTTGCTCGACCACCTGCGCAGCATCCTGGTCGCCGTAGGTGAGGCCGAACAGGTTCCCGAAGAAAGCCATGCCCTGTTCCTGGAGCGCTTCGACGAACTGCTCGCATCGCTGCCGATCGACCCGATCGAAAGCCAGTACCTGGGCCAGGACATCCTGACTCAAGTGATTAGCCGTTACCCGCAAATCGCCCACCTGATCCCGCGCGATCTGCTGTGGTTCTTCGCCGGTGACTGCCTGCACTACCTGTCCGATGAAGAGATCGACCTGTATCAGGCGCTGGAAGAACGCCGTTACGAAGCTGAACAGAACGACGAACCGTTCGACTGGAATCAGGAAAAACAGCTGCTCGCGATGTCCGCTCAGGACAGCAAGCACTGATTTTCGCGCCGTTATGAAAACGCCCGCATGGTTGTCCATGCGGGCATTTTTTTGCATTGGCGTTAGAGCAGCCCTTCGCTTTCCGGTAATTCATACGCCATGGCTGCGTTACTCGCACCACCTGACTTGCCTGGCTTGCTCAAGGTCGGCTCTTTCTGCAGACACTCCACCAGATAGTCGATAAACACCCGCAACTTGGGAGGCAGATAGCGCGTCGGCGAATGCAGCAACCACAGTCCGCCATGGTAGGACGCGAGGAAGGTCCAGTCCGGCAGCACCTGCACAATCAACTTCTGCTCAAGTGCGTAACGGGCAGTGAAGTACGGCAGGCTGCCAATGCCGATGTGCTGCAACACCGCGCCCAAGCGCACGCCCGTGTGATTGGCGGCATAGCGACCACGCACACCCACCGTCACTGCCTTGCTGCCTTTCTTGAATTTCCAGCGTGCATCACTGGGGGTTTCACCCAGATAGATACAACTGTGATTGAGCAAATCATGGGGGTGGGTCGGTGTGCCGTGCTCAGCCAGGTATTGCGGCGTGGCACAGAGCAAATGATCGATGGTCAACAATTGCCGACCGACCAGTCCGGCCGGTGGTCGATCGGTGATTCGAATCGCCAGATCGACATGGTCGTCGATCAAATCGACCTGGCGATCTTCCAGCAGCAACTCGACATCGACCTTGGGATAGCGTCGCAGAAACTCGGGCATGTGCGGATGAATCACGAAGCGACCTACCGCTTTCGGTACGCTGACCCGCACCAGTCCTTCCGCTTCATGGGTGAACTGGCCGCTGATTTCCATCACCGATTTGGCCGCGCTGACCATTTCCTGACAACGCTTGAACACCTCCTCGCCGCCGTCACTCAAACGCAGCTTGCGCGTGGTGCGCTGCAGAAGCCGCGTGGCCAAGGCTTTTTCCAGCCGCGAAATACTACGGCTCACCGCTGACGGCGATGAGCCCAGTTGCCGAGCGGCTTCAGAGAAGCTGCCGGTCTCCACAACCTTGACGAAAATCGCCATTTCACCGAGCAGCGGTAGCGGCAGATTGATGCTCACAGCGCACAAGTCCTTTGATGTTTGAACGGATTATCACGTTATTGCACGATTCATATAATAAAAACAGAAACTTTAATAAGGGCATGGAATATGACGCTTCGCCTCTTTTTCCATAGTGATGACCTCAAGGCCAATGTGGAAGTCCTCGACTGCACGCCCCAAGAGCACGAATTCGCCGTGGTATTGCGCGCCACGCTGTTTCATCCGCAAGGCGGCGGTCAGCCATGTGATACCGGCTGGATCGGCGAAAGCCAGGTACTGCGTGTAGTGCAGGAGCCGGAGCGGATCATTCATTTTGTAGACCGACCGGTAAAGCTCGGCATGACCTGTATTCGCGTTGACGAAGAGCGTCGCCGGTTCAATACGCGCATGCATTCAGCCGGCCACTTGATCGGGCATTTCGTTCAGGCCATGGGCTGGATGCCGATCAAGGCCCACCACTGGCCGGATGAAGGTCGCGTGCAATTCAAACCCGGTGATGCCGCGCAGGAAGTCGACGCCGAGACCGTTCAGTGCGGCATCGGCCAGTGGATCGAGCACGATCTGCCCCGCCTGACCTCGCTGCGCGAAGGTGCGCGGGAGATCGGTTTCGGTGAACTCCCGGCTTATGGCTGCGGCGGCACCCATGTACGTAGCCTGAAGGATCTGGGCACAGTCACGATCGCGTCCCTTTCGCAGAAGAAAGGCACGCTGTCCGTCCACTACAGCGTGGATTGAGCATTCCGGACGTTGCCTCACGCAGCGTCCGACGCCGGGGAACTGCACTCGCAGCTTCCGTAGACTATCGATAGATGGACCTAAAAAAAATGATGCTAGACGTCGAGCGTCTCGATGAGACGTGCATAAAAAAACTGGCCAACGAAGAAGTCCTCGCCATTCGCGTCAAAGGCTTTTTGCCGGAGCCGCTGGCCATTCAGATTGGCGACAAGATTCTCGCTCCAGGCTTTGAGGGTTACATCAACGCACCGAGTATCGGCCGCATCGGCATGGCCTTTTACGAGGCGGAAAACCAGCCGCTGCTGATCGAGGATTACTTCGAACGCGCCACCAGCAACATCGCCGAATTGCGCAATCGCTGCGCGCCCTACTCTTCACCGATCGACACCTTGCGCTGCATGCTCGACGAGTCCTGGCCGGCCGGTGCGCACCTGGAAAACCTCTATGGACGGAAAATGTATGTCGGCCTTTCGCGAGTGGTGAAACCCGGCGTGTGCTTCCTCGCCCACCACGACATCTTCGCCAAAGACGCCCCGGACAGCTTCCAGGCCCGCAGCCTGGAGGCGCAGTTCGCTTGCAACGTCTATCTGAACATGCCGACCGAGGGCGGCGCGCTGCAGATGTGGGACGACGACATCAGCCCGGATCAATTCGACGAGATGCGTGGCGACAGCTACGGCATTGAACCGGCGCTGCTCGGCCCGCCCGCCCTCGAAGTCCGACCGCAACCCGGCGATTTCATCATGTTCAATTCGCGGCGCATGCACTCGGTGACCCCGGGCGTGGCCGATCCGCGTTTGAGTCTTTCGTTTTTTGTCGGCTATCGCGGCAATGCTTCACCCCTGACCTACTGGAGCTGAGATGTATTCGAATTATCTGGGCGAGTTTCTGGCGCTGGCTACTATTCACTTTCTGGCCGTGGTTGCTCCCGGCCCCGACTTCGCGGTCACCATTCGCCAAAGCGTACGATTCGGCCGACTGGTGGGGATTTGCACGGCGCTGGGTATTGGCGCGGGGATTTCCGTACACGTGCTGTACACGCTGCTCGGTGTGGGCGCATTGATGCACACCACCCCGTGGTTGCTGACCGTGGCCAAAGTGATTGGCGGTGCCTACATCCTGTACCTGGGTGTCAGCCTGCTGCGCAGCAAACCCAAATCGGCCATTGAAGGTGAGAAAACCAGCGAGGAGCCGGTGGTTGAACAAACCCTGTTCAAAGCCTTCAGCACCGGGTTTCTGACCAACGCGACCAATCCCAAGGCCACACTGTTTTTCCTGGCTATTTTCACCACGATCATCAGCGCCAGCACGCCACTGCAAATCCAGGCCTTTTACGGACTGTGGATGTGTTTTGTGAATGCGCTGTGGTTTGTCGTGGTCGCGCTGTTTTTCTCGAGCAGTCGGGTTCGAGTGCTGTTCATGCGCATGGGACATTGGTTCGAACGCACCATGGGCGTGGTGCTGATCCTGTTTGCCGGGCGCTTGATGCTGTCCTGGTAAACAGACGGAAAATGCAAAAAGGCCCATCGAATCGCTTCGACGGGCCTTTTTCTTCATGACCTGATGGCACAAACACAAATCACGCGCATACAAAAACGCCGCTCTGTTGAGCGGCGTTTTTGTGAATATGGAGCGGGAAACGAGACTCGAACTCGCGACCCCGACCTTGGCAAGGTCGTGCTCTACCAACTGAGCTATTCCCGCAATGGCGTCCCCTAGGGGACTCGAACCCCTGTTACCGCCGTGAAAGGGCGGTGTCCTAGGCCACTAGACGAAGGGGACACAGGCTACAACTTTCACTAATAAAAACGCCGCTCACTGAGCGGCGTCTTTAGAATTTGGAGCGGGAAACGAGACTCGAACTCGCGACCCCGACCTTGGCAAGGTCGTGCTCTACCAACTGAGCTATTCCCGCAAATGGCGTCCCCTAGGGGACTCGAACCCCTGTTACCGCCGTGAAAGGGCGGTGTCCTAGGCCACTAGACGAAGGGGACACGCTACCCGGAACACATGGTGTGTGTTTCGGTGTCCAGATCCTTGTCCGAAGACTTGGTTCTGGTTTCACTCAGCACCGCCCGAAAGCGCTACTGTTTAAAATTGGAGCGGGAAACGAGACTCGAACTCGCGACCCCGACCTTGGCAAGGTCGTGCTCTACCAACTGAGCTATTCCCGCATTGGCGTCCCCTAGGGGACTCGAACCCCTGTTACCGCCGTGAAAGGGCGGTGTCCTAGGCCACTAGACGAAGGGGACACACTACAACATTCACTCCCTGCCGCGCTTCGCTGTGTGCTTTACGCTGCAAGTGGCGCGCATTCTATGGATGGATTGAGAGGTCGTCAACCCCTTGATATAAATTTATTTAAATCAATGACTTCGACCTGCTTTACGGCGACAACCGGGCTTTTCCGTCGCCCGACGATTGACGCCTATATTCTGCCACTCGCCAAGACGTTATAGTCCACCGCACAGTGATGGCAATCTGCACCCGCAGCGCCAGCATTCATATAAGCAGCGTGCGGCCGATACAGATTGAACCTGCCGATCCAACTCGTCGAGCGGCGCTAGGCGGTTAAATGCCCAGCCACTACACTCGCATGCGAACCCTATAAAGAGGTCTTACCGGTGACACCACTCATGATCACCCTGCTTGTCATAGCCGGGATCGCAATTCTGATCGCCATTGGCTACATGAACCATGTGGTGGAAAACAACAAACTGGAGAAGGCCCGCACCAAGGTCGAACTCAACGACCGCCTGCGCCGCTGCGGCGAACTGACCGAAACCTTCCCGGGCCAGTTCATGACCCCGGCCCTCAAGCTGCTGCTGACCCGTCTGGAACTGAACGTCTGCCAGCGCCTGCTGAACCTGGAAAAAACCAGCGCCACCACCAAAGCGCGCATCACCGAACTGAGCGCCCTGGTCGCCCAAGGTGAATCGATCCCGGTCAACAACCCACCGGCACCGATCCTGACCGAAGCCAAAGCCAAAGACGTGCGCTTCCTGCTCGAAGCCCTCCACGGCCAGATCACCCGCGCCGCCCACGACGGATTCCTGCCGCCGAACGAAGCCAAACACTGGATCCGCGAAGTCCGCCACATTCTGGTGCTGCTGCACATCGAATTCTTCAACAACCTCGGCCAACAGTCCCTGCAACAAAACCAGCCAGGCCAGGCCCGCCTCGCCTTCGAACGCGGCGTGCAATACCTGCGCAAACAGCAGGATCCGCAGATGTACGCAGAACAACTGCAATACCTGGAAAAACTACTGGCCCGCGCCAACGCCCAGGTCATGGACAAAATTGCACCGGTTGAAGGTGAAGAGAACCAACTGACTGCCGGCCTCAAAGATGTAGAGGCCGATGCCGACTGGAAAAAGAAAGTGATTTACGACTGAGTGCAGAGGTTGAAAGAGAAGCCATCGAGAGGTGGCTTTTTTGTGGGCTCGCGGGAGTGAATCTGATAGAAAACCGGTGAATGTGAGGCCGCTTTCGCGAGCAGGCTCGCTCCCACAAAGGGGATTGAGCACATCTGACAGAGATGGGTTGGCTGTCAGACCGCGATCGCGAGCAGGCTCACTCCTGCATTGGGACTGAGTACATCCGATAGAGGATTGGTCGGCTGTCAGGCCGCTTTCGCGAGCAGGCTCGCTCCCACAAAGGGGATTGAGCACATCTGACAGAGATGGGTTGGCTGTCAGACCGCGATCGCGAGCAGGCTCACTCCTACATTGGGACTGAGTACATCCGATAGAGGATTGGTCGGCTGTCAGGCCGCCTTCGCGAGCAGGCTCACTCCTACATTGGGACTGAGTACATCCGATAGAGGATTGGTCGGCTGTCAGGCCGCGATCGCGAGCAGGCTCACTCCTGCATTGGGACTGAGTACATCCGATAGAGGATTGGTCGGCTGTCAGGCCGCTTTCGCGAGCAGGCTCACTCCTACATTGGGACTGAGTACATCCGATAGAGGATTGGTCGGCTGTCAGGCCGCCTTCGCGAGCAGGCTCGCTCCCACAGAAAAGCAAAAGCAACGCCCACCTCACAACCGCTTCCGCTTCTCACCACTCAACAGGATGAGCGTTAGCTCGGCTGCAGCTCTTGATCTTAAGGCCCGTCGGCAGGCTGAGTGGAGGGATTGATCCGGGGGTGGGAGCGCAGCGACCGTTCGACGAAGTCGAACACATCGAGAGGAGGTGCAGCGAAGCAAACCGTAGGCGATGCCCCCGGATTAATCACGGAGCGAAGGAACCCCGAGCCCCAGCGAGCGGGCCGAACGTCAGGGCGCAGACCTTTTGGTTACTTTTGGGGCGTTTGCCAAAAGTGACCCGCTGTAAGAGCGGAACCGCCAGCAGCAGCACTCGAAAAAACGGATATACACCCAAACCCCAAGAGCATGGCCGGCCCAAAGGCCGCCAAGCCCAAAGCATCAAAGCGTCAAAGCCGAAAATGCCCAACCATCCCACGCAACTCACTCCCCAACTGCGCCAACTCAACACTCGAAGCCGCATTCCCACGCATCGCGATCGACGACTGATCCGCACTCGCACGAATACTCGTCACACTGCGGTTGATCTCCTCCGCCACCGAACTCTGCTCCTCGGCCGCCGCCGCAATCTGCTGATTCATCTGCTGAATCAACGACACCGCCGCCGCAATACTCCCCAGCGCACTCTCAGTCTGCAACGCATCACTGACCGCCAGCTTCACCAACTCCCCGCTGCTCTGAATCTGCTGCACCGACGAATGCGCCGCCGAGCGCAACGCACTGACCAGCCGTTCAATTTCCTCAGTCGATTGTTGCGTGCGTCGAGCCAGCGCACGCACTTCATCGGCCACCACCGCAAAGCCCCTGCCCTGCTCCCCGGCCCGCGCCGCCTCGATGGCAGCATTCAACGCCAATAGATTGGTCTGTTCGGCGACACTCTTGATCACTCCCAGCACCGTGCCGATATTCTGGATTTCAGCACTGAGGCTTTCGATGCTGGAACTGGCCGACGTCGCCGAATCAGCCAACTGCTCGATGCGCGCCATGCTCTGGCGCACCACCTGCTGACCACTCTCGACCTTGTCATCCGCCGTCTGCGCGGCCAGCGCCGCCTCTTCGGCATTGCGTGCGACGTCATGCACGGTGGCGGTCATCTGGTTCATCGCCGTGGCGACCTGCTCGGTTTCTTCCTTCTGGCTGCTGACCTCAAGGTTGGTCTGCTCGGTGACCGCCGACAACGATTGCGCTGAACTGGCCAGTCGCTCGATCCCCGCCTGCAAACCACTGACAATGGTGTTCAGACCCGCGCCCATCTGTTGCATCGCCAGCATCAACTGACCGATCTCGTCGCGCCGAGTCACCTCAACGGTCGCACTCAAGTCGCCGGCGGCAATCTGCTGGGCAACCTGAATCACGCTGCGCAATGGCGCGACGATCAGTCGGGTGATCAGCCACGCAGCGAGCAACCCGACGAGCAAAGCCAACGCCGATGAACCAATGATCAACAGCGAGTTTTTCTTCAGTTCCGCCTGCATCGCGCCATCTTCAGCGACATAAGCCTGATTCACCCGCTCGACCACCTCGTTGGCGCGCTGGTGCAATTGCTCGTAGACGGTTTTTTCCTGGGCGAGCAAACCGGTGTATTCGGCCAGTTTGTCGTTGAAACCGGCGATATGCCCGGACACCTCATTGAGCACGGTCAGGTAACCCTCGTCCTTGACCGTAGATTTCAGTTCTTCGGCCTGCGTCTGGGCCTGAGCGGCCTGTTCGATATTGCCCTTGCCGGCGCTGTCGGGATCGCCCTTGCGGCTTTGGTCGAGGCGAATCCGCGCTTCGTTCATCGCTTGCAGCATCAGCCGCGACACCTGACTGACTTGGCTGGCCTGCTCAATGAACTGGGCACCGTCCTTGCCCTCGGTGTCCTTCAAGGTATACGCACCGTCGTCGGCAAGCCCGGCCTGCAACACGTCGAGGTTGTTGGCCACACTGGACACCGACCAACTGGCC
Source organism: Pseudomonas sp. CH61 (assembly GCF_059429415.1). NCBI lineage: Bacteria > Pseudomonadati > Pseudomonadota > Gammaproteobacteria > Pseudomonadales > Pseudomonadaceae > Pseudomonas > Pseudomonas sp. CH61. The sequence goes on from NZ_CM182098.1 coordinate 4,015,506, forward strand.
ATTTCCAGCGCAAGATCCTTGGCCTGAGTCAACGAGACAAACTCGTCGAACGCTTTGCGATAAGCGCCGAGCGACTGCTGCACATCATTCATGACCGACACATTGGCCGCCGACTGCGCTTTGAGCTGATCAGCCAGAGCAACCAGCTCGTCGACGCCCTTACGCAAGGCATCGGCCGTTTTCGGATCGCCTCGCAAGGCATACTCCTGCTCGAGCAGGCGCACTTTGAGCAGGCTGCTGTTGAGCGAAGACATCTGTTTCAGCCCGTCGAAACGCTGACTGATGGTTTGCAGGGACCAGACGCCAATAGCTGCCACCAGCGCCGTGAGGAGCAAAACCAGCACAAACCCGATACCCAGTTTTTTTGCCATACCGAGGTTGGCAAAACGTCCTTGCATGGCCGAAATCATTGCGCGTAGTCCCCTGCCATTGTCAGTAGAGCGAAGAGTCGCAACGGCCATCCACCGGCACAAGTCTCTGGCGTCGGAATAATGGCAAAAAGCTACGCCTGCGTCGTTTTCAGAACGCTTGAGGTCGATCCGAACCGGTGTGGCGAAAAAACTGCCGGGCGCGTGGATCACACGCGTAGGCGACGTTGATACGCAGCCAATCGCCCGACTCGCCACTGGGGCTGAAGGTATCAGGCGCTGACAGCAACACACCGTAGCGTTGAGCCTGCCGGCGCACCCGAATCTGATCGCTCATGCGCGAGCGCGCCCAGATGAACAAGCCACCCGCAGGCTTGCCGAAAACCTCCCAATCGGCGTCCTCCAGCGCCTGCAACGCGGCCGCGCGATCGGCATTCAGCCGTTGACGCTGGCGTTGCACCAGTTTGCGGTAAGCGCCACTGACCATCAGGCTGGCCAACACGGCCTCGGAAAACCTCGACACCCCCAGCCCGCTGATCATTTTGACCTGCGCCAGGCGCCTGACAATGTCGCTGTCGGCGAAGACGAACCCGACCCGCAAGGAACTGCTCAGCGTCTTGGAAAAACTGCCCACGTAGATGACTCGCCCACCATCGTCCAGCGCCGCCAGTCGCGTACCGTTACCGGTGTGCAAGTCCGCGTAGACGTCATCTTCGATCACACGCAGATCGTAGGCTTTGCTCAGTTGCAGGATGCGTTGCGCCACGCTCGGCGACAGGCAACTGCCTGTAGGATTGTGATGATGACTGTTGATGAACAACGCACCGGGCCGAAACTGTTGCAGCAAAGTCTCCAGCGCTTCGATATCCGGCCCGTTCGGGGTTCGGCTCACCTCAAGCATACGCACGCCATGCAGGCGCAGCAGATCAAACAGCGGCGCGTATCCCGGCGTTTCGACCACCACGCAGTCTCCGGCCTTGAACAAGGTGCGCACGATCAGATCCAGCGCATGGCTGGCGCCGCCGGTACTCAGCAGCTGCGAACTGCGGGCCTCGATACTGAACAGCTTCAGGCGTTTGGCAATTTGCTCGCGCAACGCTGGAAGACCCAGGGGCGTGCTGTAGTTGAACAGGCTGGCCATGTCGGTGCGCGCCACCTCGCGCAGGGCATAACTGAGGTCGTCAGGCTCGCGCCAGCTTTGCGGCAGTCCGCCGGCACCAAGATTCAAGCCACCTGCGGCCTCGCAGACGGCATCGCACCAGGCAAACCGGCCTTCGAATGGCGCCAATTCATCCTCTGCGCCGAGTGTCGATGGCGAGGCGGCGACACTGAACCCGGTGCCTTGGCATGAGCTCAGAATGCCCTGCGATACCAGCCGTTCACACGCCTCGACCACACACGACTGGCTGAGCAGGTTGCCCCGGGCAATTTGCCGCACGGAGGGCAAACGGGTGGCCGGCGGTACGCCACTTTGCAGGATCCACTCGGTCAGTCCGTCAACAATCTGCTGCACGACCGGCACCATTGCCTGTCGATCAATTCTCAATTCCATGAGCAAGCAAACTCCTGTCCGTTTTGCTGGCGGCAGTAAATCACAGCCGCGCCGGACAGGCTGTGCGACAACGCCGCCAAAAGCGACCGTTCTAACCGTTTGATACACATTGTTTAAGGGACTTCACGGAACTGGCCGTGCCCCACAAAAAAAGCCCGCATTGAATGCGGGCGGTTTTTTCTGGCGCTTTATTCAGAATGCGGTGACGCCGCCGTCCACTGCCAGCGAGTGGCCGGTGGTAAATGCGGCACCGTCGCTGCACAGGTACAACACGGCACTGGCAATTTCCTCGACTTTGCCAATGCGACCGACCGGGTGCATGGCATTGGCGAACTCGCCTTTCTTCGGGTCGGCCTCATAAGCGCGGCGGAACATGTCGGTATCGATCACCGCCGGACACACCGCGTTGACGCGAATTTTCTTCTTGGCGTATTCGATGGCTGCCGATTTGGTCAAACCGATCACCGCGTGCTTCGACGCCGCGTAAATGCTCATCTTCGGCGCCGCGCCCAACCCGGCTACCGAGGCGGTATTGACGATCGCCCCGCCGCCCTGCGCCAGCATCAGCGGCAGTTGATACTTCATGCACAGCCAGACGCCTTTGACATTGACGCCCATGATCGCGTCGAACTCATCCATCGAACCGTCGGCCAGTTTGCCTTTTTCGATTTCGATGCCGGCATTGTTGAAGGCATAGTCGAGACGGCCGTAGGTGTTGATGACCTCGTCCATCAGATTTTTCACTTCGCTTTCGACGGTAACGTTGCAGCGCACGAAGGTCGCTTCGCCTCCGGCTGTACGAATCAGCGCCACCGTGCCCTCGCCCCCTGCCGCGTCCAGGTCGGCGACCACAACTTTCAGGCCTTCGGCGGCGAACGCCTGCGCGGTCGCACGGCCGATGCCGTTGGCCGCGCCGGTAACTACGGCAACCTGACCGGAAAACGTCATGCTCATTGTTATGTCCTCGAAGGGATGGATGCAGGGGGATTTGTTGAGTGGCAGCATAGCCATTGAGGTATGCCGGACGTCAGCACTATCCAACGGCTGTTTAAGTGCCCATGCATCGCAGTGATAAAACCTGCCCAGTGATCATCACTGCACTGGATCGGCGTGCATTCGCCGCATCAGCCGACCTTGCGCCAATGCTGTCGAGGGTCTATCAACAAGGCTTCATTCCGTTCGAGTGCCTGCCATGACCAATCAGACCAATCGCCAGTTTCTGCTCGCCAAACGCCCGGTGGGTGCGGCTACCCGCGAGACCTTCACCTATCAGGAAGTACCGGTCGGCGAACCGGCGGCGGGCCAGATTCTGGTCAAAAACGAATACCTGTCCCTCGACCCGGCCATGCGCGGCTGGATGAACGAAGGCAAGTCCTACATCCCGCCGGTCGGTATCGGTGAAGTCATGCGCGCGCTGGGCGTAGGTAAAGTCATCGCTTCGAACAATCCGGGCTTTGCGGTCGGGGATTACGTCAACGGTGCCATTGGCGTGCAGGATTACTTCCTCGGCGAGCCAAGAGGTTTCTACAAAGTCGATCCGAAACTGGCGCCGTTGCCGGTGTATTTGTCAGCGTTGGGCATGACCGGCATGACCGCCTACTTCGCCCTGCTCGATGTCGGCGCACCGAAGGCCGGTGACACCGTAGTGTTGTCCGGCGCTGCGGGTGCAGTGGGCAGCATTGCCGGGCAGATTGCCAAGATCAAAGGTTGCCGTGTGGTTGGCATTGCCGGTGGCGCCGACAAGTGCAAATTCCTCATCGACGAATTGGGCTTTGACGGTGCCATCGACTACAAGTCCGAAGATGTCGTAGCGGGGCTTAAACGCGAATGCCCGAAAGGCGTCGACGTGTATTTCGACAACGTTGGCGGTGACATCCTTGATGCCGTGCTCAGCCGTTTGAACATGAAGGCGCGCGTGGTGATCTGCGGCGCGATCAGCCAGTACAACAACAAGGAAGCGGTCAAAGGCCCGGCCAACTACCTGTCGCTGCTGGTCAACCGCGCGCGGATGGAAGGCTTTGTGGTAATGGATTACGCGGCGCAGTACGCCAGTGCGGCGCAGGAAATGGCCGGGTGGATGGCCAAGGGGCAGCTCAAGAGCAAGGAAGATATCGTCGAAGGCCTGGAGACCTTTCCGGAGACGCTGATGAAATTGTTCAGCGGCGAGAATTTTGGCAAGTTGGTACTGAAAATCTAAAATCACCACAAAACAAATGTAGGAGTGAGCCTGCTCGCGATAGCGGTGTGTCAGTCAACATTAACGTTGTTTGACACACTGCTATCGCGAGCAGGCTCACTCCTACAGAGTTTTGCGGTGCCTGATCAGGCGATTTCGCCTACAACCGACGCCAATGCCTTGGCCGGATCAGCCGCCTGGCTGATCGGACGGCCAATCACCAGATAATCGGAACCGGCATCCAGCGCCTGACGCGGGGTCAGAATACGGCGCTGATCGTCCTGCGCGCTGCCGGCCGGACGAATCCCCGGGGTCACCAGTTGCAGCGACGGATGTGCGGTTTTCAGCGCCGTGGCTTCCAGCGCCGAGCACACCAGACCGTCCATGCCAGCCTTCTCGGCCAGCGCAGCCAGACGCAAAACCTGCTCTTGCGGTTCGATATCCAGACCGATACCGGCGAGGTCTTCGCGCTCCATGCTGGTCAGCACGGTCACGCCGATCAGCAGCGGTTGCGGGCCGCTACGCTTGTCCAGCTCTTCACGGCAAGCAGCCATCATGCGCAGGCCACCGGAACAATGCACGTTGACCATCCACACGCCCATCTCGGCAGCGGCTTTCACGGCCATCGCGGTGGTGTTGGGAATGTCATGGAATTTCAGGTCGAGGAATACTTCAAAACCCTTGTCACGCAGGGTGCCGACAATTTCTGCGGCGCAACTGGTGAACAGTTCCTTGCCCACTTTGACCCGGCACAGTTTCGGGTCCAACTGGTCGGCCAGCTTCAGTGCGGCGTCACGGGTGGGGAAATCCAGGGCGACGATGATAGGAGTCTGGCAGGCGGACATGAATGGGCTCTCAGGCAGGTCGAAATCGGCGCGCATTGTAGCGGAACCGGCGGCGGCGCGGCACCCGATGATCGGTAAATCGTCGCGCCGACCGTGATCAGCATAGCGCTCGCTGCTATTGTGTCGACTCCGATACACAACCGACATGCCAGCAACAAGCACCCGCGCTAGCCTCGCCAGCCGCAACACGTCCTTACATCAGCACTTCCCGCCTCACGGCCGGACGCCTATGCTGAAACCACCACCTCGCAGCCCATCTTTTGTGGTTGGCGGCCTACTGGCAGATGAACAGCCTCATGCACAACACCCAAATGACCGCGACGGATGAGCCTAAAGACGACAAGCGCTGGAGCATTCGTGCGCTGATCGTCGACGATGACGTGCCGATCCGCGAGCTGATGATCGATTACCTCGCCCGTTTCAATATCCACGCCAGTGGCGTCACCGACGGTGCGGCGATGCGTCAGGCGCTGCTCGCCGAGCATTTCGACGTCGTCGTGCTGGATCTGATGCTGCCCGGCGAAGACGGCTTGTCGCTGTGCCGCTGGCTGCGCGCCGAATCGGACATCCCGATCCTGATGCTCACCGCCCGCTGCGAACCGACCGACCGCATCATCGGCCTGGAACTCGGCGCTGATGACTACATGGCCAAACCGTTCGAGCCACGCGAACTGGTCGCGCGCATTCAGACCATCCTGCGCCGGGTGCGTGATGACCGCACCGAGCAACGGGCCAACATTCGTTTCGACAACTGGCGCCTGAACAGCGTGCTGCGCCAGTTGATCGCTGACGATGGCTTGGTAGTGCCGCTGTCAAACGCCGAATTCCGCCTGCTGTGGGTGTTTATCGAACGTCCGCGCCGGGTACTCAGCCGCGAACAATTGCTCGATGCGGCCCGCGGTCGTTCGATCGAAGCGTTCGATCGCAGCATTGATTTGCTGGTGTCGCGCCTGCGGCAGAAACTCGGTGACGACCCGAAAGCCCCACAGCTGATCAAAACCGTGCGCGGTGAAGGTTACCTGTTCGACGCGCGAGACATCGGCTGATGCGGGCGCGCTTCGACACGCTGTTCGGGCGCCTGTTTGGCGTACTGTTCGTGGCGATCGTCCTCGCGCACCTGCTGGCTTTCACCTGGTTCCGCCTCTACGGCCCGCCTCCGCCACCTCCGGAGTTCTCCCAGGGCGCCAACGGCCAACCGATGGCGCAGGACCCGCGCTACCCGCCACGGCCCCCGCGCCCATGGTTCGGTGGGCCGGTGGTGCCGCTGACCTTCCAGTTCATCACGCTGATGATCGCGGCGTGGTACGGCGCCAAACTGCTCAGTCGCCCGATCCAGCGCCTGAGCGATGCCGCCGAACGCCTCAGCGAAGACCTCGACAGCCCGCCGCTCGACGAGTCCGGCCCACGGGAAGCCCGGCAAGCGGCGCACACCTTCAACCTGATGCAACGGCGCATTCGCGAACAGGTGCAGCAGCGCGCGCGGATGCTCGGTGCCGTATCTCACGACCTGCGCACGCCGCTGTCTCGGCTGAAACTGCGCCTGGAAAACATCAGCGACGAAAAGCTGCAAGGCCAGATGCGTCAGGATCTCGACGACATGATCGGCATGCTCGACGCCACGCTCACCTACCTGCACGAACAGCGCACCAGTGAAGCCTTGCAGTTGATGGATGTGCAGGCGCTGGTCGAGTCACTGTGCGAAAACGCTCAGGACCAAGGTGCCGACGTGCAAGTCAGCGGCCATTGCACACCGTTGCCGGTGCAACCGATGGCGCTGCGTTCGTGCATCAACAACCTCATGGACAATGCCCTGCGTTATGCCGGCCAGGCACGCATCGAGTTGCAGGATCAGCGCGAACAACTGCTGATCCGCGTGATCGACCACGGCCCGGGGATTGCCGAAGACAAGCGTGAAGCGGTGTTTGAGCCTTTTTATCGCTTGGAAGGCTCGCGCAATCGCAACTCCGGCGGTGTAGGTCTGGGCATGACTATTGCCCGCGAGGCGGCGCAGCGTTTGGGTGGGCAGCTCAACCTCGAAGAAACCCCCGGCGGTGGTCTCACTGCCGTCATTCGCCTGCCGCGCCCCTGAGAAACACACATCCCCTTGTAGGAGTGAGCCTGCTCGCGATAGCGGTTTATCTGTGAGAGTTGCTTTGACTGACACACCGTTATCGCGAGCAGGCTCACTCCTACAGGGGTGGAGGTGAAATTTCAGTCTGTGTACCCATCGGTACAAACCCCACATACCCCCGACAACTTGCGCCCTGACGCTGCATAAGCCGGTACACCCACCGGTTTGCCATTCCAGGGAGTGAGTCCGATGATCGGTAGCGTCAGCAATTACACGAGCTATACCAGCACCAGCAGCACCTCCACGCAAAACGCCCGCAGCCAGCAACTGCAAAAAGAACTGTTCGCCAAACTCGACAGCAACGGCGACGGCGCGGTGGACCAGGACGAACTGAAAAGTGCCCTGTCGCAGAAATCCGACGACGGCCTGCTGGTCAACCTGAGCAAACAGTTCGGCGATCTGGACAGCGACGCCAGCGGCAGCCTCAGCGCCGAAGAAATGACCGCCATGGCGCCACCCCCGCCACCACACGATCAAGCACCAGACACCGACCTGGCCGACGCCCTGATCAGCGCCCTCGACAGCGATGGCGACGGCGCCATCAGCAGCGACGAACTGAGCAGCGGCCTGACCAGCGCCGGCAGCACTGCCGACAGCAACGAACTCTTCTCCGCCCTCGACAAGAACAAGGACGGCACCGTCAGCCAGGACGAACTCACCGCCAGCCTGACCCCACCACCGCCACCTCCCCCGCAAATCAACAGCGACGAGCTGTTCAGCCAACTCGACGCCGATGGCGACGGCAGCGTGACCGCGACAGAACTGAGCAGCGCACTGCAAACCAGCAACAACAGCACCGAAACGACCAGCACCGACACCAGCGCCGCGCTGCTCAAGGTGCTCGATAGTGACAGCAGTGGTGGCGTGAGCAGTGATGAACTGAAAGCGGCTTTACAGGCTGGGCGTGAACGACCTGACGAAGAACAGACCGCTTCGACCCAGAGCACGACAGAAGCGCTGAACCGCATGATTGCCAATTTGAGCAAGCAGTACTCGCTGGAGAAGACGGCGTCGGTGGGCAAGTATTTGAATGTGGCGACTTGAGTCGACGACATTATTTGCCGCGGACAATCAAAAGCCCCTCACCTTAACCCTCTCCCAGAGGGAGAGGGGACTGATTGAGGTGTTTGGGAGAGCTACAGCGACGTGAAATACCGAGTTGAACGCAAATTTTGAGAGGCCCACCATCGGCTCCCTCTCCCTCGGGAGAGGGTTGGGGTGAGGGGCGAATCCACCACAAAACCAAAGTCGAACACCCGCTCTTCACCACTCAATAGGCCGAGTGTCAGCTCGCCTGCTCTTGATCTTGATCCACGGGCGACGTCGGAAGGCTGAGTGGAGGGATTGATCCGGGCGTGGGAGCGCAGCGACCGTTTGGCGCAGCCAAACACAGCGAGAGGAGGTGCAGCGAAGCAAACCGTAGGCGCTGCGCCCGGATCGATCCCGCAGCGAAGGAACCCCGAGCCCCAGCGAGCGGGCCGCACGCAGGAGCAAGCCCTTTTGGTTACTTTTGGCTGGGCCGGCATTCCGGGCGTTTGCCAAAAGTGACCCGCCGTAAGGGCGGAACCCTAAGCCGCCGTTACCGCAGCAACGGATATTCACCCAACCCCAAACCCGATCCCAAACCCGCTAGCGCCGCTCCTCAACCCGCCCCTGGCTCTTACTCCAATCCGTCAACAAACTATAAGCCACCGCCAACAACGTAGGCCCGATAAACAACCCGATAAACCCAAACGCAATCAACCCGCCAAACACCCCAAGCAACACAATCACCAACGGCAAATTCCCGCCGCGACTGATCAGATACGGCTTGAGCACGTTGTCCACGCCACTGATGATGAACGTCCCCCAGATCCCGAGAAACACCGCCATCCCATACTCACCCTTCCACGCCAGCCAGGCCGTCGCCGGCACCCACACCAAGGGCGGCCCCATCGGAATCAGACTCAACAGGAAGGTGACAATCCCCAGCACCAACGCCCCCGGCACCCCGGCAATCAAGAACCCGATCAACGCCAGAACCGCCTGCGCCGCCGCCGTGCCGATCACCCCGTTGACCACCCGCTGCACCGTACCCGCCACCAACTCGATGTAATACCCGGCACGATCCCCGATCAAGCGCTCCAGCAGACTGTGCACAAACGCCGCCAGCCGAGGCCCGTCACGGTAGAAAAAGAACACAAAGACAATGCTCAACGTCAGCTCGAGAATCCCGCCGCCGATCTGCGCACTGCGCGCCAGCAGCCAGTTACCGACCTGCCCCAGATAAGGTTTGATCGACACCATCAGTGCGGCGCCCTGCTGATCGATGCTGTTCCACAGCCCGACCAGTCGCTCGCCCACGAACGGCACAGTCACCAGCCACACCGGCGCTTCCGGCAGACCATCGACCTGCACATCCTTGATGAACGCCGTGGCATCACGCACATGATCCCCCACGTTGAACCCCAGCCATACCAGCGGCGCGGCCACGAGCAACATCCAGCCCAGCGTCAGAATCCCTGCAGCCAGCGATTCACGACCATTGAGCCAGCGGGTCAACAGGCGCATCAGCGGCCAGCTGGCAAACGCCAGCACCGCGCCCCAGAACAGCGCCGACCAGAACGGCGCCATCACCCACAGGCTGGCACCAAACAACACCAGCAGCAGGATCTGCACCAGCAGGCGATCATTATTGAGCATGTGAGGTCTCGAAAAAGTCAGTCAGGCAAAGAGTAGGCGAACACGCCGCGCGTGCTCGCCGAAACAGCTTAACGCAACAGATCGATGCGCAGGCCAGAGCCTTCGACACTGCCGGTTTCCATGCGTGCCGCCCGCACGCCCTGATTGATCAGCGCCTGGCGCCAGGCCTCGGCCTTGGGCCCGGATACCGTAACGCGCAACGTCGTGTCGAGATTAAGGCCACGGGAAATCAGGCGTAGCCAGGTGTCATCCGGCTCATCCACGCGATCAGGAAAATCCAGCTCACCGGTGCTTTTCAGTTGACGCAACAGGGTCGCCGAGGTCGGCAACAGCTCACCCAACGGTGCTACCGCCTCGAACTGTTCGACATGCAGATAGGCTTTGCGATTGCCGCGGGTGATGCTGTAAAGCGCCACCAGCGTGTTGTCCCGCGGTGCGGCCAACCTCAATAGCAGGTAGGCCTGTTGCTCGTCGGCGCCATACAGTTTGGCGTTACCGAACACTTCGTTGGCCCACAGGCTGCTTTCGCCGCAATCCCGTGCCTGGCACCAGAACAGCAATTCGGCGTCCTGTTTTTGCAGGGCTTCGCGAGCAGCGGTAAAGGCTTCGTTGGCGGAGTGTTCGGGTGGCAACTCATAGGTCACCGAAGTGGTCTGGCCACGGGCGGTGACCTGGCCGTCGAAACGCAGTTGCCCGCTGATCTTGCGGATCGAACCCAGCGGATAGATCCGCTCCAGTTCAACCGGAGGGCGATAGTCGACGATCTGTGCATCGGCCAGACGCGGCACGATCTGCAGATCCTGACTGCCCGGCACATCGGCGGCGAACGAAACGGTACTGAAACAGCACAGTGCCAACAGACTGAGTGACCGCATAGTCAGGCTCATCGGATCGGCATGACTGGGTAATTCGAGGTCGCAGCGGTGTAGAAATCCATCGTGGTTGTCTCCCATTTCAACCCGACCAGCCTCGACAGTTGCCCGCAGCAAGTCAAGGAATGGCGAAGAAGCGATTGAAACAGTCTGCGACAAGGTCGGCCCCGGCTTCATCGTTCAGGTGCAAATGGTGCCCGCCCGCCAACTGTTCCCGACTAAAGGGTAGACGCTCCAGCAACTCGGGATGTTTGGCCAGCATACCGTCAGCCGCGACCACCAGATGCGTAGGACAACTGACCCGCAGCGCGAAAGCCATTGCCTGTTCCTCGGTCAGGCGCAGCGGCGACGGCAGGGTCAAGCGATTGTCGGTGCGCCAGGTGTAGCCGCCGGGCACTGGCATCAGACCGCGCTGAGCCAACAGTTCAGCCGCCTCACGACTGACCGCCACCAGACCTTTCATCCGCGCTTCGATGGCGCGGTCGAGGGTGTTGTAGACCGGTTTGCGTTTCTCGCGCAGATCCAGTTGCGCTTGCAGTGCCATGCCCATACGTTCGGCGGCGTTTTCGCCTTTATCTGTAGGAGGAATCACGCCGTCAATCAGCGCCAGATGGCTGATGCGTTCCGGTAACGAACCCGCCAACACCATCGAGACAATGGCGCCCATCGAATGCCCGAGCAGGCCGAACCGCTTCCAGCCCAGTTGCTCGGCGACTTGCAGCACGTCATGGGCGTAGTCCCACAGGGCATACCCGGCACCGTTCGGCCGATGCCCGGAATGCCCGTGCCCGGCCATGTCCAAAGCGATGATGCGCAAGCCTTTGAGCTTCGGCGCCAAACGGGCAAAGCTGTTAGCGTTGTCGAGCCAGCCATGCAGCGCGATCACCGGCACACCGTCCTCGGGCCCGAACAAATGCGCGGCCAGTTCGATATGCGGCAGGCTCAGGCGCACTTCTTCGAAAGTCGGACTCATGCGCAATCCTTGTCCTGACGGTTTTGCCAACGGGTAAACAGATTCTTCAACAACCGTGCGGTGTCCTGCGGGCGCTCAAGCGGGAACATGTGCCCGCCGGGCATGCTCAATGCCTCACCCTGGGCCAGACGCGAAACGAAACGGGTGTGATGACGCATGACCACGCGACTCGTGTGCCCGCGCACCACCGCCAGCGGCACCTGCAATTGTCGGGTGCGACCGGGGCTGGTGTGGGGCACGCCGCGATAGATGCTGATTTCGGTCGCCGGATCGAAGCGCAGACGCAGCTTGTCGCCGACCTGGTGCAAACCGTGTTGCAGGTAGGCATCGAAGCATTCCGGATCGAAACCGCGAAACAGTGTTTTACCGGCAAAGTAGCTGCGCGCACTGGCGAGATCGGCGAATTCTTCACGCCGGCCGAGGGTGCGGCCGGCCGGGGTCAGCTTGTCGATGAAGCCAAAACGCTTGGCGGCACGGATCACCCACTGATCGGTGCGGGTCAGCACGGGCGAATCAAGCATCACCACGCCGCGATACAGCTCCGGGCAACGCAAAGCTGCATGCAGGTGCAGCACGCCGCCGAAAGAATGGCCGACACCCCACACCGGTTGATCCTGCTGCTGCAAATGGTGGATCAGCTCATCAACCAGGTTGTACCAGTTGTCGTCCACCGGAAAACGCGGGTCATGGGCATGCTGCTCCAGATGCGCAACCCGGTACTCGGGCGCCAGCGCCGCGAACAACTTGCCATAGGTGCCCGAGGGAAACCCGTTGGCGTGGGCGAAAAAGATCGGTTGCGACATACGGGCAAATCCATGAGCGGGAAACGTGCGTTGATTGTCCGCAAGACCGAGTCCGGCAGCAATGACCGTAACTGCCAGGAATGATGACAGTCCGCTCAGGGCTATGGTGAGTCAGTCGGATCGCTACCCCCTCACCCCAGCCCTCTCCCCCAAGGGGGCGAGGGGGAAAGGGAGCCGATCTCCATGCTTTTCCGAATCTGGATTCGACTCGGTATCTCAGGTCGATGTACTTCGAATAAACCACTCGGTCAGTCCCCTCTCCCCCAGGGGGCGAGGGGAAAGGGAGCCGATCTCCATGCTTTTCCGAATCTGCATTCGACTCGGTATCTCAGGTCGATGTACTTCGAATAAACCACTCGGTCAGTCCCCTCTCCCTCTGGGAGAGGGTTAGGGTGAGGGTGGCTGCTCACCCAACGGCACCACCGCCATGGTCAGGCGCGACACACAACTGGCCTTGCCTTCATCGCTGGTCAGACGGATATCCCACACATGGGTGGTGCGGCCAATGTGAATCGGCTTGGCCACCGCCGTCACCCGGCCACTGCGCAAGCCGCGCAAGTGGTTGGCGTTGATCTCAAGCCCCACGCAGTAGAACTTGCTGGCATCGATGCACAGATAACTGGCCATCGAACCGACGGACTCCGCCAGCACCACCGACGCGCCGCCGTGCAGCAAACCGTAGGGCTGATGGGTGCGATGATCGATGACCATGCTCGCGGTCAGCGATTCTTCGTCGAACGCTTCGAAGCGGATGTCCAGCACTTCGCCGATGGTGTTCTTCTGGATCGCGTTCAACTGCTCGATGTTCGGAGTGGTACGCCACAGGCTCATCGCAGACTTCCTTTGTTGTTTTAGGGGTCGCTCAATCCTGCCACAGCACCGCCTCGCTGCGCTCGCTCCATTCTTCGAAACGCGCGCCATAGGTGTCTTCGATGACGTTGCGCTTGATCTTCAAGGTCGGCGTGAGGAAGCCGTTTTCCACCGCCCAACTGTCCTTGACCACCACCAACCGGCGCAGGCGTTCGTGCTTGTCGAGCACGGCGTTGACCTCCTCCAGGAGTTTTTCCAGACTCGAATGCAGACTCGCCCGGCCCTCCTCCTGATTGACGCTCGACAGCACACACAAACCCAACGGCGCACTTAACCCGTCACCCACCACGCACACCTGCTCGATGCGTGAATGCACCGCCAGGCGATTTTCGATCGGTGCCGGAGCAACGTATTTGCCCTTGCTGGTCTTGAAGATTTCCTTGAGTCGGCCAGTCAGGCGCAGGCGCCCTTCAGCATCCTGCTCGCCCTTGTCTCCGGTGCGCAGAAAGCCGTCCTCAGTCAGGGTCTCGGCGGTCTTCTGCGGCTCCTTGAAATAGCCGAGCATGTTCGCCTGACTGCGTACCTGCACCTCGCCCGACGCATCGATACGCACTTCGACATCCGGGCACGGTTTGCCGATCCAGCCCTGTTTGTATTGCCCGGGCAGGCAAATGTGCGAGTAACCGCAGCCCTCGGTCATGCCATAGACCTCCAGCACATCGAGGCCAAGTTTCCGGTACCAGGCGAGCAAGGTCTGCGGTACTGGCGCAGCACCGGACAACGCCACACGCAAGGCATCCAGCCCGAGTCCGGCGAGCACTTTGTGTCCGACCCGCTTGCCAATGAACGGCAGACCGAGGAGAAAATCCAGACGCTGCGCCGGGATCTTGCTATACACGCCCATCTGAAATTTGGTCCAGATGCGCGGCACGCCGAACATCGCGGTCGGCCGCGCTCGCTGCAAGTCAGTGATAAACGTCTCAAGACTCTCGGCGAAGAACACCGTCTGTCCGGTATAAATCGACGCCAGTTCCACGAACATGCGCTCGGCGACGTGGCAAAGCGGCAAGTACGACAGCAGCCGGTCGCTCTCGTTAAGCCCGAACAGTTGGGTGCCGCGCGTGGTAGCGAAACCGAGATTGGCAAAACTGTGCATCACCCCTTTGGGCAGGCCAGTGGTGCCGGAGGTGTAGATGATCGTCGCCAGTTGCTCGGCCGCTGGACGCGGGTCGTCCTGAATCGGCGAGCTGCGCTGCAAGTCCGCCCAGCTGAAATCGAAATCCCCGGGCGGGTGCAGTGGCAGGCTGATGGTCGGCAGATCCGCCGGCACGCCTTTGGCCATGCCCGGCCAGTCGTCGAGTTTGCCAATGAAGGCCAGAACGCTTTCCGAGTGATTGAGTACTTGCGCGACGGAGTCGGCGGTGAGGTTGGGATACAACGGGACGGAGACGTGCCCGGCCATCCAGATCGCCAGGTCGGCGATGATCCAGTGCGCGCAGTTTTTCGAGATCAGGGCGATGTGGCTGCCTTGTGGCAACTCGCGAGCGCGCAGCCAATGCGCGGCGCAGCGAGCCTGATGGCCGACGTCGGCCCAGCTCAGGGTTTCGACCTGGCCGCCGCCAATGGGCTGCACGAGGAAGCGCTGGCGCGGGTGCCGGGCTTCACGTTCGTAGAACACGTCCAGCGGCAAACGGAAGGCGGCAGACATGCGACTCGCTCCTGTTTTTCGGGTCTGGAGCAAGCGTAGTCAACCAAGCAAGTGCTTGGTTGGAAAATTCACACAAATAATTTCAGGGTGTACGCAGAAACCAATGTGGGAGCGAGCCTGCTCGCGAATGCAGTGTGTCAGACACATAAAGGGTGAATGACACGCCGCTTTCGCGAGCAGGCTCGCTCCCACAAGGGATCAGCGTTACGGATGTTTGAGGCTCTTGAGGGTCATCGAACCAATCAGCAACTCTGGGCTCTCCAGCTCAGCCAACCCGGCGGTGCTGACCTTCTCCGGCGGATACCCGGCGCCATGCTGCAGATAGCTCAGCAGATTGCCCACCAACGGGTTGTGGCTGACCAGCAGCACATTGCTCACCGACACCAGTTGATCGGTGACCTTGTCCGGATCAACCTCCGGCGTCAGCCACTCGACCGTGCGAATCTCCGGCTCGAAACCCAACGCTTCGCGAACAATCTGCGCGGTTTGCTGCGCACGCAGATAGGGGCTGGCGTAGATTGCCGTCAGCGGCTGGCCGATCAACCGGGCGGCGCTGCTCAAGGCTTCTTTGCGACCGTGCTCGGTCAGTTCCCGTTCGGAGTCGGGACACGAGCCGTAAGGCACAGCCTCGCCGTGACGCAATACCCAGAGTTTCATAGCTTGGGTTCCTCATCTCGAACCGGATGTGGCGCCGGGGCAACGGCGTGCGGCGCTTCACCTTCCGGGGTACGCGGCGTTGGCCAGTCGGCGAACGGCCAGGGTTTCTGGTCGCTGTGGAAACTGCCGAAACGGCCGATCTGCGCCAGAAACTGGCTCAGGCTGTCGCCGAAATTCATCAGGCTGGCGCTCGGGGCGCCATAGATCAAACGATAGATCAATTGCACCAGCACCACCGCGCCGAGGATGAACTGCGCCACTTGCCAGACCAGCACATAGACGATCATCCACAACACGCGCAGGAGGATGGACTCGTACTTGGCTTCGGTTTTCGGATCGTTCATGGCTTGCTACTCCCGGCTCACTCAGTTGAAACCGCTGGTGGAAATAAAATCGACGTCGGTTTTCGGCTCGGCCCGCATCAGTAGACCGATCACCTGCTCCAGCGTGCGTCCTTCGAACAGGATCGCGTGCAGCCCGGCGACCAGCGGCATATAGACGCCGACTTCCTGCGACTTGGCCTTGAGCACCTTCAAGGTGTTGACGCCTTCGGCGACTTCACCGAGGCGCGACACCGCTTCGTCGAGGCTCAAGCCCTGACCCAGCGCGAAACCGACCTGATAGTTGCGACTCTTCGGCGACGAACAAGTCACGATCAGATCGCCGACACCGGCCAGACCGAGGAAGGTCATGGGATTAGCGCCCTGATTCACCGCAAAGCGGGTCATCTCGGCGAGGGCGCGAGTGATCAGCATGCTCTTGGTGTTCTCGCCCATTTCCAGCGCCACCGCCATGCCGGCGATGATCGCGTAGACGTTCTTCAACGCACCGCCCAGCTCGACACCAAAACGGTCGGCGCTGGCGTAAACGCGGAACGTACGACCGTGCAGCGCGGCTTGCACGGCTTTGCACAGCTCTTCGTCTTCGCTGGCGACCACGGTGGCCGTCAGCGCGTGCTCGGCAATTTCCCGCGCCAGGTTCGGCCCGGACAACACGCCGATGCGCGCATTCGGGGCGATCTCTTCGAGAATCTGGCTCATCAGTTTGAAGGTCTGCGCTTCGATGCCTTTAGTCAGGCTGACCAGCATCTTGCCGCTCAGGCGCTCGGCATGGGCGGCGAGTACCGTGCGCAATGCGCTGGACGGCAGTGCGACGAAGCACAAATCACAGGCGTCGAGGGTTTCCTGCAGGTCGGTGACAGCAGTCACCCCCGGCAGAATCTTGATGCCTTTGAGGTAACGCGGGTTTTCGCGATTGACCCGGATGGCCTCGGCCTGCTCGGGGTCACGCATCCACTGCCGGACTTGATGGCCGTTCTCGGCCAGTAGATTGGCCACGGCGGTACCAAAACTTCCGCCTCCCAGGACCGCAATCGGGCGCTGTTCAGTCATATGCAATCCGTTAATCCATACCAGTGGCGATGCCGGCATTATACGGGGCGACCCGGTCGCGGCCAGCCCCCGCAACAATTACCGACACTTGTAGGAAGAAGACCGATAAAACCTAGGAAAATGCCTGCAACGTGACTGGAAAAGTCGCTGCCCTCGGTTAACATGCGCGCCAATTCTTTGCTTTCAAGGCTGTGTCGTGTCCGTCGGTTCTCTTCCTCCGCGTTCGTCTCTGTTGCTGGCGCTGCTGTTCAGCCCGGTTTTGCAGGCGGACGATCTGTTTGTCGACAGCGAAGCGCTGCCGCAGGTGCTGACGGCCACGCGCCTGAAACAGACGCCGGCGGAGGTGCCGGGGAGCATGACCGTACTCGACAGCGAACTGATCAACGCCAGCGGTGCCCGCGACATCAGCGAACTGCTGCGGCTGGTGCCGGGGATGATGGTCGGCAACATCAATGGCAATCAGGCAGCGGTCAATTACCACGGCACCAACGCCAGCGAAGCGCGGCGCATGCAAGTGCTGATCGACGGCCGCTCGGTGTACCGCGCCGGTTTGTCTACGGTGGACTGGAGCGATATTCCGGTGGCCATGGAAGACATCGAGCGCATCGAAGTATTTCGCGGCCCGAACACCGTCAGTTACGGTGCCAACGCGTTGATGGCAGTTGTCAACATCATCACCCGCCACCCGGCGGACAGCCACGGCACACGCCTGAAGTACACCCGTGGCCAGCGCGGCATCAATGACTTTTATGCCAGCCAGGGCACCGGTTGGAATGGCGGTGATTTACGCCTGTCGTTGTCTGGCCAGGAAGACGATGGCTTCGACAGCGATCGCAGTGGTGCCGATTACCGTGACAGCCGCCGCTTGAACCGTTTCAGTCTTGCGGTCAGCCACACCCTCAGCGATAACCAGAGCCTCGACTGGCAGGTCAACGCCAAGGATGGGACCAACCAGCGACCGTACACCTACCGCCCGGTGTTCTCCGGGATTACCGCCGCCGGGAATAATTCCGACGTGGTGGCCAAGGATTACGCCGGTTCGGTGCGCTGGAACCTCGACATCAACCCGGAACACAGCCTTTATATACAAGGCTCGGCGCAACACTGGGATCGCCAGCAAACCTGGCGCGCCTGCGATGCCGAGGTGTCATTCAGCCCCGAGCTGACGCAACTGTGGCAGCTCAACCCGAATTACACCGAACGTCTGGCGCGCAACATCACCCGGTTCACCGGCCCCGGCGCGGCGCCCGGCACACCGCAGGAAATGGCCTTGGCCAATCAGGTGCTCGAGCAATGGCGCAACGGCGCCAGCCGAACCCTGTGCGGCGACATCGACCAGAGTGCCCGCGAATCGCGCTACGACCTCGAACTGCAGGACACCCTCAGCCTGTCCGACAGCCTGCGTCTGGTCAGCGGCATGAACTATCGTTACGACCGCGCCGACTCCGAAACCTACTTCAATGGCACGCTGGACGACACCACGTGGCGCGCGTTCGGCCAACTGGAATGGCGCGCCACGGAACACTGGCTGTTGCAGGGCGGTGCGATGTTCGAAAACACGCAACTGATCGGCAGTTCGCTGACCCCGCGCTTCGCCGTCAATTACCTGATCAACCCGCGCCATGGCCTGCGTGCGGTGTACTCGGAAGCAATCCGCTCGCCGGACATGTTCGAGAACAACGTCAACTGGAGCTATCAGGTCAGCAACCTGCACCCTTCCGCCTACGGCCAGTCTTCGGCGCGCTACTTCGTCAAGACGCGGGGGCCGGGCGATCTCGATCAGGAGCACATGCGTTCACGGGAACTGGGCTACAACGGCTATTTCGCCGAGTTGGGTCTGGCTGTGGATGTGAAGCTGTTCTACGACGAGATCACCGGGATGATCAGCGAGCCGCTGCGTAACAACCAGTACATCGCCAGCAACGCCAACAGCTCGCGTTTTCGCGGCACGGAAACCCAGCTCGACTGGCGCGTGAGCCTGGCCGACCGCTTGCGCTTCACCTACGCCTTTGTCGATGCCGAGGCGAGTAACCCACTGGATCAGCAGTTCACTTCGCGTAACAGCGGTTCGGCCGGTTGGCTGCGCGACTGGGGCCACGGCTGGAACAGCGCCCTCTTCTATTACGGCGACAATGCACTCAACGGTTACCGCTTCGAGCGGGTCGACACGCGCATCGCCAAACGCATCGCGCTGGGCAAAGCGCAGTTACAACTGGCTGGCGTGCTGCAACAGCGTCTAGACCATGAGCCGACCACCTTCGTCGACAATAATTACGACGAGCGTCGGGTGATGTATTTCAGCGCCGAGCTGGAGTTCTAGGATGCGCCACGGGCCGTCACGGAAGCTGCCAACCTTTGGCCACTGGCTGGCCGGGGTGTGTCTGTTTCTGACCGCTTGGCTGCACGGTGTGGCGGTGCAGGCCGCCGATATTCTGTTGACCGGCGCCGAGGAAAGCCCCGGCGTGCAAGCGTTCGTCCAGGCGCTCAGCGAATTGCGCCCGACCGACAACGTGCGCTTCCAGCCACTGGCCAGTCTGCCGGCACCGGGCAAACTGCCCGCCAGTCTGCGCCTGATTCTGCTCGATCTGCCGAGCCTCGACTGGCGTCTGCAAGAAACCCAAGGCCCGGCGACGCTGGTGCTGCGCATCAGTCGCTTGCAGGCTCGCCAGCGTCTCGGCAGCACGCAACCGGCACACCTGAGTTTGCTGTGGAGTGATCCGCCGCTGAGCCGCCAGTTGCAGTTGATCCGGCGCATTCTGCCCCAGGCCCGGCGGATCGGCGTGTTGTTCGATGAGCACAGCGAATTCCTCCTCAAGGAGCTGAATCTCGCCGCCGCGCCGCTGAACCTGCAAATCGTCAGCGAGCGCTGGGACAACACCCACGACAGCCGCCCTTTGCAAACCGTGCTGAAAAACAGCGACGTACTGCTGGGGCTCGACGATCCCGATCTGTACAACCCGAAAACCGCGAAGAACCTGCTGCTCAGCAGCTACTCACGGCAAGTCGCGCTGGTCGGTCCCAACATTGCTTTCGTCCGCGCCGGCAGCCTGGCCAGCACGTACAGCGATCAGAACGACTGGCTGGCGATGCTCGATCAATTGCTCGACCAACCCTCGGCCAGTTGGCCGCGGACGCTCTACCCCGCACGTTTTAAAGTCTCAAGTAATGCGCAGGTCGCTCGTTCACTCGGTATCGAGCCGCTGAATGAAGCGTCTGTCGCCAGCGCGCTGGCTGAAGGAGAACACCGCCCATGAGTTTCCGTCGCCGTTGGGACATCAATACCCGCACCCAGTTGATCAGCCTCGGCCCGGCGTTGTTGCTGACCCTGCTGTTGATCAGCTTCTTCACCTTCGTGCGCATTCAGGATTTGCGCCAGGAGCTGAATCACACCGGCCAACTGATCGCCAACCAACTGGCACCCGCCACCGAATACGGGGTGATTTCCGGCAACAACGAAGTGCTGGAAAGCCTGCTCAAAGCCACACTGGCCACGCCCAACGTACGTTTTCTCGAAGTCCAGGACAGCGCCAACCGGATTCTGGTGTACGTCGAACAACCCGCCGCGGCGCACGGTCGACCGCATCAGGTCGAAGTGTTTCAGGCACCGGTACGCTTGCAACGCATCGCCCTGCACAATGATTTCTTTCAGGACGGCAAGGTCAGCAATGGCGGAGCCAGCGAGGACTATCTGGGCCGGGTGATCGTCGGTCTGTCCAATGATGCCTTCAGCCAGCGCCAGCAGGAAATCCTGTTCAAGGCCGGGATTCTCGCGCTGTTCGCCCTGCTGTTTACCTTTGTCCTGGCGCGGCGCCTGGCCGGTAGCCTGTCGCAGCCGATCCGCAATATCGGTGATGCGGTCAAGGCCATTCAGGACGGCGATTATAAAACCCCGCTGCCGATCGTCGATGACACCGAACTGGGCGCGCTGTCGCAGCACATCAACAACCTCGCCCAAGCCCTGGAACAGGCCAGCCGTGAGCAGCATCAAGCCATGGCACAACTGATCCAGACCCGTGAAGAAGCGGAAAAGGCCAACAACGCCAAGTCCGACTTTCTGGCGATGATGAGCCATGAACTGCGCACGCCCATGAACGGTGTGCTGGGCATGCTGCAATTGCTGGAAACCACCGAGATGACCGAGGAGCAGGTCGAATACGCCGCCCTCGCCTCGGAGTCCACCGAACACCTGCTGAAAGTCATCAACGATATTCTCGACTTCTCGCGCATCGAGCGTTCGGAGCTGGAACTGGAGCACATCCCCTTCAACCTCGCCGAACTGATCGGCGCCTGCGCGCAGTCGTTCCAGCACAGCGCGGTACAGCGAGGGCTGGCGCTGAATCTGCGGATCCCGGACGACATGCGCGGTTTGCAGGTGCAGGGCGATCCGACGCGGATCCGGCAGATTCTGGTCAATCTGGTCGGCAATGCGCTTAAGTTCACCGAGCAAGGTCGGGTCAGCATCGAGGCGCAGTGGCAGTCGCTGGATCACGAACTGCTGTGGTTCACCTGTTCGGTGCGCGACAGCGGCATCGGTATTTCTTCTGAAAGTCTGGAGTTGATGTTCAACGCCTTCCAGCAGGCCGACAGTTCGATTTCACGGCGTTACGGCGGCACCGGTCTCGGTCTGCCGATTGCCCGTACGCTGGCCGAACGCATGGGCGGCACCTTGCGCGCGCAGAGCGAGGAAGGTCGCGGTTCGGTGTTCACCCTGGAAATTCCGCTGGCACTCTATAAGCAGGCGCTGCCGCCACTGGCCGCGCCGCGTGCACTTAACGGCAAAGAGCACGGTGAAGGGCGCAATGTCTTGCTGGTCGAAGACAATCCGGTGAACCAGACAGTTATCGAAGCGATGCTGCGCAGTCTGGGCTTTACTGTCAGTGTTGCCACTGATGGTGCACAAGCCGTGCGCAGTGCCGAGGGCAGCGACTTTGAGGTGATTCTGATGGATTGCCGTTTGCCGATCATCGATGGCTACGAAGCGACCCGGCAGATCCGGCGGCTGCCTGGACGCAGTGAGGTGCCGATCATCGCGCTGACCGCCAACGCCTTGCAGGGCGACCGTGAAACCTGTCTGTCGGCGGGCATGAACGATTATCTGGCGAAGCCGTTCAAACGTAATGATCTGCAGCAGATTCTGCAGCGCTGGGTGTCGTAGTGTGGGCCTTTCGACCATCTGCGACTGGCGTGAAAAGCGAAAGTGCGGCAGTCTTAGGCACCCGAACGAGCCTCAAAAGGGGCTTGAATAAAAATTTCAGTGCACAAGTGTACATTCATGTCCTTGGTGCTGTGACTTTCACCACAACGCAATAGTCTATGAGTAGGCTGCCGGTTCGAGGCATGAACGCTTCGAACGGTCGGGAAGATTTGCCCCACCTGCCGCATGGGATTATTGAGGAGCTCGCATGACCAAACAAAACGCCTTTACTCGGGAAGATCTGCTGCGCTGCAGTCGCGGTGAGCTGTTCGGCCCAGGTAACGCGCAACTGCCCGCCCCGAACATGCTGATGGTCGATCGCATCACCCTGATCAGCGAAGAAGGTGGCAAGTACGGCAAAGGTGAATTGGTCGCCGAACTGGATATCAACCCTGACCTGTGGTTCTTCGCGTGCCACTTCGAAGGCGATCCGGTAATGCCGGGCTGCCTCGGTCTGGATGCCATGTGGCAACTGGTCGGTTTCTTCCTGGGCTGGCAAGGCCTGCCGGGCCGTGGCCGTGCGCTGGGTTCGGGCGAAGTGAAGTTCTTCGGTCAGGTGCTGCCGACCGCCAAGAAAGTCACCTACAACATTCATATCAAACGCGTCCTCAAGGGCAAGCTGAACCTGGCCATTGCCGATGGTTCGGTGACTGTCGACGGTCGCGAAATCTACACCGCCGAAGGCCTTCGCGTCGGCGTGTTCACCTCCACTGACAACTTCTAAGGGTTATTCGCATGCGCCGCGTCGTTATCACTGGTCTGGGCATCGTTTCGTGCCTGGGCAATGACAAAGAGACCGTCTCCGCTAACCTGCGTGCAAGCCGCCCTGGCATCCGGTTCAACCCGGAATATGCCGAAATGGGTCTGCGTAGCCAGGTTTCCGGCTCCATTGACCTCAACCTTGAAGAACTGATCGATCGCAAGATCTATCGCTTCGTCGGCCACGCAGCGGCTTACGCCTACCTGGCCATGAAAGACGCCATTGCTGACTCCGGCCTGACCGAAGAGCAAGTGTCCAACCCGCGTACCGGCCTGGTGGCGGGCTCCGGCGGTGCTTCCACGCTGAACCAGATGGAAGCGCTGGACATTCTGCGCGAGAAAGGCGTGAAGCGCGTTGGCCCATACCGCGTAACGCGGACCATGAGCAGCACCGTTTCCGCTTGCCTGGCCACGCCATTCAAGATCAAGGGCCTGAACTACTCCATCGCTTCTGCCTGCGCCACCAGTGCTCACTGCATCGGTACCGCCATGGAACAGATCCAGATGGGCAAGCAGGACATCGTTTTCGCCGGTGGCGGTGAAGAAGAGCACTGGAGCCAGTCGTTCCTGTTCGACGCGATGGGCGCTCTGTCCAGCAAGCGCAACGACACCCCGGAACAAGCTTCCCGTGCCTACGACGCCGACCGTGACGGTTTCGTCATCGCTGGCGGTGGCGGCATGGTCGTGGTTGAAGAGCTGGAACACGCTCTGGCCCGTGGCGCCAAGATCTACGCGGAAATCGTTGGCTACGGCGCAACGTCCGACGGCTACGACATGGTTGCCCCGAGTGGCGAAGGCGCGATCCGCTGCATGCAGATGGCGATGTCCACCGTTGATACCCCGATCGACTACCTGAACACCCACGGCACCTCGACTCCGGTCGGCGACGTCGCGGAAATGAAGGGTGTGCGTGAAGTGTTCGGCGACAAGGCACCGGCGATCAGCTCGACCAAGAGCCTGTCCGGTCACTCACTGGGCGCCGCCGGCGTTCACGAAGCGATCTACTGCATGCTGATGATGGAAGGCAACTTCATTGCCGGTTCCGCCAACATCGACGAGCTGGACCCGGAAGTGGCCGATCTGCCGGTGCTGACCAAGACCCGCGAGAACGCCACCATCAATACCGTGATGAGCAACAGCTTCGGCTTCGGCGGCACCAACGCCACGCTGGTACTGAAGCGCTGGGAAGGCAAGTAATTCCCCCCGCTTGAGCCACACATGAAAACGCCCCGACTGGTTCGGGGCGTTTTTTTTCGTCTGCAGAAAATAGCCGGGACACTACCGGTCCGTGTTGTTGATCGTTCCCACGCTCTGCGTGGGAATGCAGCCCGTGACGCTCCGCGTTACTGGACGCGGAGCGTCCCCAGAGGCATTCCCACGCGGAGCGTGGGAACGATCAAAGACAGGGGGCTGCGGTGTTCTGGAGATGAAACTTCTGTCATGAAACTTTGCGCCCTGCGACCGAATGTCGCGGATTCCGCGGGCTGTAGCAATGTTGCGGTTTTCGCAAAAATACATTGCACAAATTGAGCGTTTACTTAGCAAGCTAACAAACCATATAACAGAGTCCTGCACACGCCTTGCTGCAGATAACTTGAGATTTGGAGCTAGCAGATGACTGTAAAAGTAACTGAACGCGACGATTCACACATGTCCCACGAAGGCGTAGCCGCCGGTATCCGCATCTGGGATGTGCATCAACAAGACTTGCTGGTCGGCATGTTCCACAACGAGATCGATGCCCACAACTACAAGGCCGAACTCGAAGTGCAAGAGCAACAACGCGAAACCCGCTCCTCCTGATTCAAGCACAGCATTGAAAACGACAAACCCCGCCATGAGCGGGGTTTGTCGTTGTTACAGCTTTATCGATTTACCACATCAGATCATCAGGGATCTGATACGCGGCGTACGGATCGTCCTCGGTGCTGACCTCTTCAGTCTGCACGTTGAGCTGGACGATGCGCTGCGGGTCGCGCTCCTGGATCTTCAGGGCCGCTTCACGCGGGATCACTTCGTAGCCGCCGGCATGGTGGACGATCGCCAGCGAACCGCTGCTGAGCTTGTTGCGCATCAGCGTGTTGACCGAGATACGCTTGACCTTCTTGTCGTCGACGAAGTTGTAGTAGTCCTCGGTGGTCAGCTTCGGCAGACGCGAGACTTCGATCAACTGCTTGACCTGCGCCGCACGCGCCTTGGCCTCGGCTTTCTCTTTCTGCTGGCGGTTCAGCTCCTGGTCGCGCTTGACCTTCTCGGCCATGGCTTCCTGGGCGGCGCGTTGCTGCGAGTCATCCAGCTCGATCTGGCCTTTGTGGGCCAGACGCTGCTGCTTCTGCTTGTCCTTGCTGACCTGTTTGGCCTGCTTTTGGTTGACCAGGCCTGCTTTGAGCAACTGGTCGCGAAGGGAAATACTCATGGGACTTACTCACTTGGGCAGTTGCTCAGCCGCAGCCGGGCACATTCTTTTCCTGACGTTTGGCTTCACCCCACAGGGCGTCCAACTCTTCGAGGGTGCAATCTTCTATGGGACGGTGGGTGTCGCGCAATGCCTGTTCGATAAATCGGAAACGTCTTTCAAACTTGCCGTTGGCGCCACGCAGCGCAGTTTCCGGATCGACCTTCAGATGCCGGGCCAGATTGACCACGGAAAACAGCAGGTCACCGATCTCGTCGGCCACGGCAACGGGATCGTTTTCCGACATGGCTTCGAGGACTTCATCGAGCTCTTCGCGCACCTTGTCGAGCACCGGCAAGGCGTCTGGCCAGTCGAAACCGACCTGCCCTGCGCGCTTCTGCAACTTGGCCGAACGCGACAATGCCGGCAGCGTGGCTGGCACATCGTCGAGCAGTGACAGTTGCTCAGGCGCGGCAGACTTCTCGGCGCGCTCGTCGGCCTTGATCTCTTCCCAGCGTTGTTTGACCTGTTCTTCGCTCAAGCGCGGAACATCCAGCGGCGCGTACAGATCGCCAGTCGGAAAGACATGAGGATGACGACGGATCAGCTTGCGGGTAATGCTGTCGATCACCCCGGCAAATTCGAAGCGCCCTTCTTCCTTGGCCAACTGGCTGTAATACACCACCTGGAACAGCAGATCGCCCAACTCGCCCTGCAAATGATCGAAGTCGCCGCGCTCGATGGCATCGGCGACTTCGTAGGCTTCTTCGAGGGTGTGCGGAACGATGGTCGCGTAGGTTTGCTTGATGTCCCACGGGCAACCGTACTGCGGATCGCGCAGACGGCTCATGAGGTGGAGCAGGTCTTCAAGGCTGTACATCATTTAGCTGTCTCACCACAAAATCCTGTAGGAGTGAGCCTGCTCGCGATCGCGGTGTATCAGCCACCATTAATGTTGACTGACACTCCCTCATCGCGAGCAGGCTCACTCCTACATTGGTCATCTTCAGGGCGTACGGTTACGCCGCGTTTCGATGATATTCGGCAACTGCGAAATCCGCCCGAGCAACCGCCCCAGCGCATCCAGACCCGGGATCTCGATGGTCAGCGACATCAACGCGGTGTTGTCCTCTTTGTTCGAGCGGGTGTTGACCGCCAGCACGTTGATGCGCTCGTTGAGCAGCACCTGCGAAACGTCACGCAGCAGCCCTGAACGGTCGTAGGCGCGGATGACGATGTCCACCGGATAGGTGAGCACCGGCACCGGGCCCCAGCTGACCTGGATGATCCGCTCTGGCTCGCGCCCGCCCAGTTGCAGCACCGAGGCACAGTCCTGACGGTGAATGCTCACGCCACGGCCCTGAGTGATGTAGCCGACAATCGCATCGCCCGGCAGCGGCTGGCAGCAGCCGGCCATCTGCGTCATCAGGTTGCCGACGCCCTGGATCTGAATGTCGCCACGCTTGCCCGGTTTGTAGCCGGTGGCTTTGCGCGGAATCAGTTCCAGTTGCTCGTTACCGCGTTCCGGCTCGACCAGTTGCTGCGCGAGGTTGACCAGTTGCGCCAGACGCAAATCGCCAGCACCGAGGGCGGCGAACATGTCTTCGGCGGTTTTCATGTTGGCCTTGTCGGCCAGCTTGTCGAAGTCCACCGCCGGCAGACCGAGGCGCGTCAGTTCGCGTTCGATCAGGGTTTTACCGGCGGCAACGTTCTGATCGCGCGCCTGCAACTTGAACCAGTGAACGATCTTCGCCCGCGCCCGCGAGGTGGTGACGTAACCGAGGTTGGAGTTCAGCCAGTCGCGACTCGGCGTGCCGTGCTTGCTGGTAATGATCTCGACCTGCTCACCGGTCTGCAGGCTGTAGTTGAGCGGCACGATGCGCCCGTTGATCTTCGCGCCACGGCAGTTGTGACCGATTTCGGTGTGCACGCGGTAGGCGAAGTCCAGCGGCGTCGCACCTTTCGGCAAGTCGATGGCGTGACCGTCCGGAGTGAAGATGTACACCCGGTCCGGCTCGATATCGACACGCAGCTGTTCCGCCAGACCACCGATATCGCCCAGCTCTTCGTGCCACTCGAGAACCTGACGCAGCCAGGAGATTTTCTCTTCGTAGTGGTTCGAGCCGGATTTGACGTCGGTGCCCTTGTAGCGCCAGTGTGCGCAGACGCCGAGTTCGGCTTCTTCGTGCATCGAGTGCGTACGAATCTGCACCTCAAGCACTTTACCCTCAGGGCCGATTACCGCCGTGTGCAACGAGCGGTAGCCGTTCTCTTTCGGGTTGGCGATATAGTCGTCGAATTCTTTCGGGATGTGCCGCCACAAGGTGTGGACGATGCCCAGCGCGGTGTAGCAGTCGCGCATTTCCGGGACCAGCACGCGCACCGCACGCACGTCGTAGATCTGGCTGAATTCCAGACCCTTGCGCTGCATTTTGCGCCAGATCGAATAGATGTGTTTGGCCCGGCCGCTGATGTCAGCGTCGACGCCGGTGGCCTGCAATTCATCCTTGAGCTGGGTCATCACGTCGGCGATGAAACGCTCGCGATCAAGCCGTCGCTCGTGGAGCAACTTGGCGATCTGCTTGTATTGATCCGGCTCGAGATAACGGAAGGACAAGTCCTCCAGTTCCCATTTGATATGACCGATGCCGAGTCGGTGCGCGAGCGGCGCATAGATGTCGAAGACTTCGCGGGCGACACGGTTACGCTTTTCGTCGTCGGCGGTTTTCACCGCGCGAATGGCGCAGGTACGTTCGGCCAGTTTGATCAGCGCAACGCGAACGTCATCGACCATGGCGACGAGCATTTTGCGCAGGTTTTCCACCTGCCCTTGCGTGCCCATGACCATCGACTGACGCGGACTGAGACTGGCGCTGATGGCCGCCATGCGCTGCACGCCGTCGATCAGTTTGGCCACCACCGGGCCGAAGCGCTGGCCGACCGCCGCGAGTTCGATCTGGCCTTCGCGCACGCCGCGATACAGGACCGCTGCGACCAGCGAATCCTGATCGAGCTTGAGGTCGGCGAGAATCTCGGCGATTTCCAGGCCCGTACTGAAACTGCCGGAGCCTTCGGCCCACAGATTCTTCCTGGCATTGGACTGTTGTTCGGCCTCGCGAGCGAACTCGCAGGCTTCCTTCAAGGCTTCGCGATCCAGTGCCAGATCGACACTGACCGCGTGATCGAGCCAAGCCTCGAGATTGATACTGCCGTCAGTGTTGATCGGCTGGTGTGCTCTCACCTGTACCATCTTGCTTTACCTTCCCTACGACGCAGATTCAATGCGTCAAATCGCTGATCCTTATTGTCCGTTTGCGCTCGCGGGGCTAAAGCGAGCGCTGCGCGGACAGATCAGACGGATTCAGACGAGCCATCCTGGCTCGCTTCAAATAACGCCATGGCCTCGACATGTGCCGTCTGAGGAAACATATCGAGAATCCCGGCACGTTTTAACCGGTAGCCCTGCTTGATCAATTCGACCGTGTCGCGCGCCAGAGTTGCAGGGTTGCACGACACATACACCAACCGTTTGGCACCCAGGGTCGCCAGCTTGCGAACCACCTCGAAAGCACCGTCACGCGGTGGGTCCAAGAGTACCGCAGAAAAGCCGTTTCCGATCCACTGGGCATCGGTCAAAGGCTGGGATAAATCGGCTTGAAAAAACTTTGTGTTATGCAAATTGTTACTAGCGGCGTTGGCTTCGGCGCGATCGACCATGGTCTGCACGCCTTCAACTGCCACCACTTCGCGCACGGCTTTGGCCAGCGGCAAAGCAAAGTTGCCCAGGCCGCAGAACAGATCCAGCACGCGCTCGTCGCTGCCAGGTTTCAACCAGTCCAGCGCCTGCGACACCATCGCTTCGTTGACGCCGGCGTTGACCTGGATAAAGTCGCCCGGCCGGTACGCCAGATCCAGATTCCACTGTTCCAGGCGATAGCCCAGCGACTGAGTCGCATCCACCGGTTGTGGCTCACCTTCGCCATGCAGCCACAACTGCGCTTGATGGAACTGGCAGAAGTCCTTGAGGATGTTCAGATCCGCTTCGGACAACGGCGCCATGTGCCGCAGCAATACCGCCAGCGACGAACCACTGAACAACTCGACGTGACCCAGCGCTTGCGGTTTGCTCAAGCGACGAAGCATCTCCGGCAAACGGGTCATGATCGGTTGCAAGGGCTGTACCAGCACCGGACATTCGCTGATCGCGACAATGTCCTGACTGCCGGCGGCACGGAAACCGACTTCGAGTTTCTTCGCCTTCATGTCCCAGCGCACCGCGATCCGGGCGCGACGGCGATAGCCGAATTCGGGACCGGTCAGCGGTGCTGCCCATTCTTCAGGTTCGACACCGGCAACGCGCGACAATTGCTCGGCGAGCATGCGCTGTTTCAGGGCGAGTTGTTCGTCATGGGGCAAATGCTGAACGCTGCAACCGCCGCAACGGCCGGCGTGCTGGCACGGTGCCGGGCGACGCAATTCGCTGGCCTTGAACACGCGCTCGGTGCGCGCCTCGACCACTTTGCCGTGGGCGCCGAGCACCCGCGCTTCGACCTCTTCACCGGCAAGCGCGCCGAGGACGAACCAGGTTTTGCCTTCGAAAAACGCGATACCGCGACCGTCATTGGCCAGGCGCTCGATGCTCAAGCGCTGCTTTTTACCGGTCGGAATTTGCGCGGCCTTGCTGCCACCCGTGGGCTGGAAGCGCAGGCCTCTCTCGTGCTTGGCCATCAGTTGGGCGCGTCGAAAATGCCGGTCGACAGATAACGGTCGCCACGGTCGCAGATGATCGCGACGATCACCGCGTTTTCAACTTCTTTGGACAGGCGCAGCATCGCTGCCACCGCACCGCCTGAGGACACGCCGCAGAAGATGCCTTCCTCGCGGGCCAGACGCCGGGTGACGTCTTCGGCCTCGCTTTGCGCCATGTCGACGATGCGGTCAACGCGGTCAGCCTGATAGATCTTCGGCAGGTATTCCTGCGGCCAGCGGCGGATGCCGGGAATGGCCGAGCCTTCCATCGGCTGCAGACCGACGATCTGCACGCTGTCGCTCTGCTCTTTCAAGTAGCGCGACACGCCCATGATGGTACCGGTGGTGCCCATCGAACTGACGAAATGGGTGATGGTGCCCTGGGTCTGACGCCAGATTTCCGGGCCGGTGGTGGTGTAATGCGCTTCAGGATTATCGCCGTTGGCGAACTGATCGAGCACCTTGCCACGGCCTTCGGCTTCCATACGCTGCGCCAGATCGCGCGCGCCTTCCATGCCGTCTTCCTGGCTGACCAGAATCAGCTCGGCACCGTACGCGGTCATTGCCGCTTTGCGCTCGGCGCTGGAGTTGTCCGGCATGATCAGGATCATCTTGTAACCCTTGATCGCAGCGGCCATGGCCAGCGCGATGCCGGTGTTGCCCGAGGTTGCTTCGATCAGCGTATCGCCGGCGTGGATGTGCCCGCGCAACTCGGCGCGAGTGATCATCGACAACGCCGGACGGTCCTTGACCGAACCCGCCGGGTTATTCCCTTCGAGCTTGAGCAAAAGGGTGTTGCTGGTGGCACCGGGCAGGCGCTGCAAACGCACCAGCGGAGTGTTGCCGACGCAATCGGCGATGGTTGGGTACTGCAGGGTCATGGCGTATTCGCAATCCAGACGTGCGGGGGCGCCTATCATACCGGCAAACCCGCGCAGGCCATATCACGCAAAGTGCGGTGCTTATGGTTTATGGGAATAAGCAGCAATAGTCTCACCACTGGTGAGACTTTTACGCTGGGTCATCTTTTTTTGCGGTGATGCAAATGGCCTCATCGCTGGCAAGCCAGCTCCCACAGTGACCCGTGTTGCTCTATTAATAATGTCAGCAGTGCTGACACTGTCTTGTATTGCTCAAACAATCTGCGGGTAAAACACACTCCCTATGGGATGGGAGTAAGCGATAAAAGTCGCACCAGTGGTGCGACTTTTGTGTTGAGCCATTTTCATTGGTGGTGATGCGCAGAGACTCTTCGCGAGCAGGCTCGCTTGTATGGTAGGACTTGAAGGGAGGAGGAGGGACAAGGCTCGATTCTGACTGTTAGC
Organism: Pseudomonas sp. CH61; assembly: GCF_059429415.1. Lineage (NCBI taxonomy): Bacteria > Pseudomonadati > Pseudomonadota > Gammaproteobacteria > Pseudomonadales > Pseudomonadaceae > Pseudomonas > Pseudomonas sp. CH61. Next base: position 4,046,896 of record NZ_CM182098.1, read on the forward strand.
GCAGTACAGACCGTGGGAGATTTCACCCTCCTCCTTTCACCCAAGCGCCGATAAAGAATGCATCTGGCCTAGACCGACGATAGGAACAAGCCTGCGCCTCTGGGTGAACCCTTCAAGTGTTCAAACCTTAGCCCGGAGGATTTCTCATGGCAATGCCCGTCGTTACTACTCAGTCGATCATCGGGGTTGATGTCGCCAAGGACGAACTGGTGATTTATTGCGCCGAATCAGATCAGCTCGAGACAATCTCTAACACCAAAGCAGCAATCAAAAAATGGCTCAAAACTGTAGCCAAGCCAGTGGCAATCGCCATCGAAGCCACCAATATCTATCACCAGGAATTTGCTGATCTGGCGTATGCCAATGGTTGCGTGATCTATATGGTTGGCGGTTATGAGCTCAGCCATTACCGCAAAGGCGTGAACGTTCGCGCTAAAACTGATGCGCTGGATGCCCGATTACTGGCCCGTTATCTGACAAACGAAGGGGACCACTTACACCCTTGGACACCGCCGTCGCCCTTGTATTGCCGGCTCATCAGTCTTTTCCGGCGCCGTGCGGCTCTGGTCCAGGCTCGTGTCAGCCTCAAGCAGAGTTGGGAGAATGAGCCGTTGCTCAAAACCGCTTTCAAAAATCAGATAAACGCCATGCAAAGACTGGAAATCCTGCTGGAGAAAACGATCCTGACGCAGATAGACGAAGCCGGTTTAGGCGCTCAGCTCAAGCGTTGCATGAAGGTAGAAGGCATCGGTACGTTGACCGGCGCCCGCTTGCTCGCATCCTTTCAGCGTGGGGATTTCAGGAATGCCGACGCTTTCATCGCCTTTCTAGGCCTGGATCTGCGCATATCTGACTCAGGCAAAAAGAAAGGCCGTCGCTGCCTGACCAAACGAGGCGACTCAGAGGCGCGTCGGTTGCTGCACAACGCTGCAATGGCGGCGAGCCGGACCTCGGCGTGGAAAGGGTTTTATGAGGCTTTGAGAGCGCGCGGATTGAGCACTACCCAAGCACTGGTCGCACTAGCCCGCAAGCTTGCTCGGGTGGTATTTGCTCTGTTGAAAAACCAGAGCGAATACTCAACTAAAGCCGTTTAGGGGCTAGGCATGAACCATAGAATCTCCCACAGGGAGTAGTGTCATTCGCAGAATAGTGTCAGCAGTGATGACCCTATTAGCTGTTGATCACACAATCTGCGGCGAACCGAGCTCCAATGTGGGAGCGAGCCTGCTCGCGAAAGCGTCAGACGGCGCAACACAATCATCCGCCAGCAACCGCAAATTCAACCGCAACCCCACCCCGCCATTCTCCGCCCAAATACTTCCGCCCTGACGCTGCACGGCATTGCGCGCGATGCTCAGCCCCAAGCCAAATCCACCGTCCCCAGGCCGCGAGCCATCCAGCCGGGTGAACGGTGAGAAGATCCGCTCCAGATCCCCTTCCGCTACGCCGCCGCCCTGATCTTCCAGCCACAGATGCCAGAAATCGCCATCGCGCCGTCCATCCAGTCGTACGATCCCGCCCGGTGGCGAATGCCGAATGGCGTTACGCAGAATGTTCTCCAGCGCCTGCGCCAGCGTGTTCAGATTGCCCCGCACCCAGCACGACGCTTCGACCGCGCACTGCAACTGCAAACTCGGCCAGCCGCTTTCGTAGCAGGCGTTATCCGTGAGCATTTCCCACAGGGCCTGGATCTGAATCGCCTCGTCAGGCAGTGGCGTACGGTCGGTATCGAGCCAGGCCAGTTGCAGGGTTTCCTCGACCAGACGCTGCATACCGTCGACTTCACGACCGATGCGCTCGCGCAGTTGCACCAGACCCTGTTCACTTTCGCTGGCCACGCGCAAGCGGCTCAACGGCGTGCGCAATTCGTGGGACAGATCACGCAGCAATTGCTGTTGCAGAGCCACGGTCGATTGCAGGCGCTCTGACATCGAGTCGAACGCTCGCGCCAGCTCTCCAAGTTCATCCGGGCGCTGGGTGATGCCGCTCGACAGGCGCACATTCAATTGATCGGCGCGCCAGGCATTGGCCTGTTCGCGCAGGTTGTTCAGTGGCACAACCAACAGGCGATAGAGACCGACGCACAGCAACAAGGTGAACAGACCGGGAATCACGCCATTAGTGATAACGCGCCAGAACAGCCGATATTTGCCCGGCAGGAAACGCTCGGGTAGCTCGATCACCAGGCTGCCGGCGGCCGGTTCTTTGGGAAAAGGTATGCGCAGCCACGGCCGGTTCTGTTTGTGAATCGGCCAGTCGAGACCACGCAGGAAAGTCAGATGCTGGATCTCCTGCTCATTCAGCGGATCGCTGCTCAGCGACTGCAAGTTGCCGCCGATGACGCCGACCCAGCTGGCTTCACGCAACTCCATGCTCTGCAACCAGTCATCGACCCCGCTGCGGCCGCCGTGCTGCCACGCCTGTTCCGCTTGCGCGGCATAACGGCTGAGCGTGCCGCGTGCCTCGTCGGAGAGGAACTGGTTGCGCTCCTCCATATAACGACCCCACGACCAGCTCAGCCAGATCATCAGCAGACAAAATGCGACCAGCAGAAACGCCAGTTTCCAGAACAACGAATGCCGCCCCGGCAGTTCAGAGCGTTTCATCGGCGGCGCTCAAGACGTAACCCTTGCCCCACACGGTGCGCACTTCACGCTCGGTGTAACCGATGGCTTTGAGTTTGCGGCGGATCTGGCTGATGTGCATGTCGAGACTGCGGTCGTGCGCCGCGTAGCCGCGCTGCAGAACGTGCTGATAAAGGAAGGCTTTGCTCAGCACTTCCTCATCATTGCGGTTGAGGGTTTCCAGCAAGCGGAATTCGCTGCGGGTCAGACCGGCGGGTTGCTCGCGAAAAAACACATCGCACTGTTCGTCATCGAACCTCAGCGTACCGGCGGCTACGGGCATCGCAGGCGCGGCCGGGCGCCGATCCAGCGCAACCCGACGCAGGATCGCTTCGATGCGCACATGCAACTCGGCCATGCTGAAGGGTTTGGGCAAATAGTCATCGGCGCCCAGACGGAAACCGCTGATGCGATCCGCCTCGGCACCGAGGGCCGACATCAGCAGCACCGGCGTCGAATGGCTCTGGCGCAATTGCGTCAACACCTGCAAACCGTCCATGCCCGGCAACAGGATATCCATCAGCACCACGTCGAACGGCTGGCGTGTGGCGATGCTCAGGCCCTCCTGGCCATTCTGGCACCAGGTCACCTGAAAGCCGCTGCGGCCCAGATGTTCGTGAACATAGGCGCCGAGAACCGGATCGTCTTCGATGGAAAGAATGCGTGGCTGGCCGACGGAAACAGGAGTCATGAGTATCTGCAAGTAATTCTCAGTTGAGCGCGATTATTCAAGATTGCCGGGCAACGGGCAACACAAGGCTGCCCTTTCTGACAAACGAGCACCGGCGCCCTGACCCACCCTGACAGCATTTTTCCGGAGATTGCCTGCGAGCAAATCGCTACACTGCGCCCATGCCGCGTGCCGGATGCACGCATGAGTCAACAGATCAGCGGGATGCAGGAGATAGGCGTGCTCAAGAAACTGGGAATCAAAGGTCGCGTGTTGTTGCTGACCTTGTTGCCGACCAGCCTGATGGCGCTGGTGCTGGGTGGTTATTTCACCTGGACGCAGCAGTCCGACTTGCAGAGCCAATTGATGCAGCGCGGCGAGATGATCGCCGAGCAACTGGCGCCGCTGGTGGCCCCCGCCATGGGTCACGGCAACAGCGATCTGCTGGAGCGCATTGCCACGCAGTCCCTTGAACAACCGGATGTGCGCGCGGTGACCTTCCTCGCCCCGGACCGCTCACCGCTGGCCCACGCCGGCCCGACCATGCTCAATCAGGCGCCGAGCGGCGACAGCGCGCATTTGCAACGGCGCAGCGGCAATGACGCGACGCGTTATCTGATGCCGGTATTCGGCAAGCATCGCAATCTCGCTGGCGAACTGATCCCGGAAGAGTCCGAGCGTTTGCTCGGCTGGGTCGAATTGGAACTGTCGCACAACGGCATGCTGCTGCGCGGTTATCGCAGCTTGTTTGCCAGCCTGCTGCTGATTGCCGCCGGTCTGGCGGGCGCGGCGCTCTTGGCATTGCGCATGGGCCGCACCATCAACCGCCCGCTGAGCCAGATCAAACAAGCCGTCGCGCAGCTCAAGGACGGCCATCTGGAAACGCGTTTACCGCCGCTCGGCAGTCAGGAACTGGATGAGCTGGCGTCGGGCATCAACCGCATGGCCGGCACCCTGCAAAACGCCCGCGAAGAACTCCAGCACAGTGTCGATCAGGCCACCGAAGACGTGCGCCAGAATCTGGAAACCATCGAGATCCAGAACATTGAACTGGACCTGGCGCGCAAAGAGGCGCTGGAAGCCAGTCGGATCAAATCCGAATTCCTCGCCAACATGAGTCACGAGATCCGCACGCCGCTCAACGGCATTCTCGGTTTCACCCATCTGTTGCAGAAAAGCGAACTGACCCCGCGTCAGCTCGACTATCTGGGCACCATCGAAAAATCCGCCGACAGCCTGCTGGGGATCATCAACGAGATCCTCGACTTCTCGAAAATCGAAGCCGGCAAACTGGTGCTCGACCATATTCCGTTCAACCTGCGCGACCTGCTGCAGGACACTCTGACCATCCTCGCCCCGGCCGCGCACGCCAAACAGCTGGAGCTGGTCAGTCTGGTCTATCGCGACACGCCGCTGTCGCTGGTCGGTGACCCGCTGCGTCTGAAGCAGATCCTCACCAACCTGGTGAGTAACGCGATCAAGTTCACCCGCGAAGGCACCATCGTCGCCCGAGCGATGCTTGAAGATGAACAAGAAGACAGCGTGCAACTGCGCATCAGCATTCAGGACACCGGCATCGGTTTGTCGAACCAGGACGTGCGCGCGTTGTTCCAGGCGTTCAGTCAGGCCGACAACTCGCTGTCGCGGCAACCGGGTGGCACCGGTCTGGGGCTGGTGATTTCCAAACGCCTGATCGAACAGATGGGCGGCGAAATCGGCGTCGACAGTACCCCGGGCGAAGGCTCGGAATTCTGGATCAGCCTGAGCCTGCCCAAGACCCGCGACGACGCCGAAGACTTGCCGGCTGCGCCGTTGCTCGGGCGCCGCGTGGCGGTGCTGGAGAGTCACGAACTGGCGCGGCAGGCCTTGCAGCATCAACTGGAAGACTGTGGCCTCGATGTCACGCCATTCAACACGCTCGAAACCTTGACCAATGGTGTCACCGGTGCCCACCAGACCGATCAGGCGATTGATCTGGCAGTCATCGGTATCACCAGCAACGACATGCTGCCCGAGCGTTTGAATCAGCACATCTGGGACCTCGAACACCTCGGCTGCAAAGTGCTGGTGCTGTGCCCGACCACCGAACAGACGCTGTTCCATTTGTCGGTGCCCAATCCACATAGTCAACTGCAAGCGAAACCGGCCTGCACACGCAAATTGCGCCGCGCCTTGGCCGATCTGGTCAACCCGCGCCAGCCGCGCAATGAGCCGGGCGAACCGCTGTCGAGCCGGGCACCGAAAGTGCTCTGTGTCGACGACAACCCGGCCAACCTGCTGCTGGTGCAAACCCTGCTCGAAGACATGGGCGCCAAGGTGCTCGCCGTGGAAAGCGGCTACGCGGCGGTCAAAGCGGTGCAGAGCGAGTCCTTCGATCTGGTGCTGATGGACGTGCAGATGCCGGGCATGGACGGTCGCCAAAGCACCGAAACCATTCGCCAGTGGGAAAGCGAGCGGCATTGCACGCCGCTGCCGATTGTCGCGCTCACCGCCCACGCCATGGCCAACGAAAAACGCGCGCTGCTGCAAAGCGGCATGGACGACTACCTGACCAAACCGATCAGCGAGCGGCAACTGGCGCAAGTGGTGCTGAAATGGACCGGCCTGGCCTTGCGCAATCAAGGACCGGAGCGCATCAGCGACAGTACGGCGGGCAACAATGAACTGCCAGTGCTCGATCACGAGGAAGGTTTGCGTCTGGCCGCTGGCAAGGCAGATCTGGCGGCGGACATGCTGGCCATGCTGCTCGCCTCACTGGAAGCCGACCGCGAAGCCATTCGTACGGCGTGCGAAAACCGCGACCAGAACGCCTTGATCGAACGTGTCCATCGCCTGCACGGTGCCACCCGTTATTGCGGCGTACCGCAATTGCGCGCGGCCTGTCAGCGCAGCGAAACCCTGCTCAAGCAGGACGACCCGAAGGCCGTAGCAGCGCTGGAAGAACTGGAGCGCGCAATCAACCGGCTGGCGGCGCAAGCGAAGATCAGCGCCTGATCCACGGCAATGCCGGCCGACACCGGCAGCGCTAAAGTGGGTTCGGGTGATTCAATCCGTGTCGATGCTCAAGGAGGATTTCATGCGCACGCTCGTTTTCAGTAGCCAAACCTATGACCGCGACAGCTTCCTCGCCGCCGATTGCCCGGCGGCTATCGAGCTGCACTTTCAACCAGCGCGACTCAGCCTCGATACGGCGGCCCTGGCCGACAAACATGAAGTGGTCTGCGCCTTCATCAATGATGACCTCAGCGCGCCGGTGCTCGAGCGTCTGGCCGCTGGCGGCACACGCCTGATTGCCCTGCGATCGGCGGGTTACAACCATGTCGATCTGGCCGCAGCGAAACGTCTCGGACTGGCCGTGGTGCGCGTGCCGGCCTACTCGCCGCACGCGGTGGCCGAACATGCCGTGGCGCTGATCCTCGCCCTCAACCGCCGTCTGCACCGCGCCTACAACCGCACCCGTGAAGGCGATTTCAGCCTGCACGGCCTGACCGGTTTCGATCTGGTCGGCAAAACGGTGGGGATTGTCGGCACCGGGCAGATCGGCGCGACCTTCGCGAAAATCATGCACGGCTTCGGTTGTGAGCTGCTCGCCTACGACCCCTTTCCGAACCCGGATGTTCTGGCGTTGGGTGCGCGTTATCTGAGCCTGCCGGAACTGCTCGCGCAGTCGCGGATCATCAGCCTGCACTGCCCGCTCAACGAGCAGAGCAAACACCTGATCAACCGCGATTCACTGGCGCACATGCAGGCCGGCGCCATGCTGATCAATACCGGTCGCGGTGGACTGGTGGACACCCCGGCACTGATCGATGCATTGAAGGACGGCCAGCTCGGCTATCTGGGGCTGGATGTCTATGAAGAAGAGGCGCAACTGTTTTTCGAGGATCGTTCCGACCTGCCCTTGCAGGACGATGTGCTGGCGCGCTTGCTGACCTTTCCCAACGTGATCATTACTGCGCATCAGGCCTTTTTGACGCGTGAAGCACTGGGGGCGATTGCCGCAACCACCCTGCACAACATCGCGACCTGGGCGGCGGGAACGCCACAGAACCAGGTCGAGGGCTGAGCGCTTTTCAGCTTACTTAGGTGAAAGCGAGGACGCCAGAATCAGCAACGCCAGCCAGGCGAAGCCAAAAAAGCGCTGTTTCATCGAGTGGCCGTTGCGCAGCAGGAACCAGACGAAAAACATCGGCAACAGGAAGATCATGATCTTCAGCCAACCTTCCACCGGGCGACTGCCGTCGGCATTGGCCTGCTCAGTGGCCGGTTGCTCGGTTGGCTGCTGGCGCCGACGCCGCGCGGCGGCCGGCATGACTTTCGGTAAAGGTTGCGGTTCAGGCGCTGGAGCACTGACTTCGGGCACAGCCTTGTTACGCGGCAGGCTGCCAAACGAGATTGTTGCAGCCTGTACTGGCGCGGCTGCGGTCTGCGCGTGTACTGCTTGCTCCGCCATTGGAGCCCCACAATGAATGCACGCGTTGGCTTCGGAGCTGATGCTCTTCTTGCATTCATAACATTCGATCAGCGCCATGTTCCGTTCCTTCAGAGTCGAGGCCGGCAGTTTGCCATGAGCGTCGCCTCAATTGAACCTGATCGAAGGTCACACGCGCGCATCATTCTGCAATCAAGCCCGTGCTAGCATGTCGCGCATATTTGGAGGACCCATGGTCGAACACGATTTCCGCTACACCCTGATGAACCCGCAACACACCCTCACCGAATGCCGCGCCCTTGTTCCGGGCCGCTATCAGGTCACCGGCAATGGTGGCTCGATTCGCATCGGTGACGCGCTGTTGGTCACCCTCAAAGGCAGCAAGGACTTGTCCATGCGCCTGACCGTTGAAACCGTCCGCCACCTGATCAATCCGCCGGGCCAATGGACCGCGATGACCACCGGCCCGGTGTTCGGTGAACTGGCGATCCACACCTGGCAGGTCAACTGCGACAGCTGCGCCAAAGAGCTGAGTTTCGAATTCGCCGTGGACGCCAAACTCGGCAAAGCCGCCGAGAAACCGGCTGCCACCGCGCGCATCGCCGAGCTGGGCTGGAAAGCCTTTGGCGACAAGCACCTGTGCCCGAAATGCCAGGAGCCTGCGTGATGAAACGCTTTGCCCTGACCGCGTTGGTCGGTGTGGGTCTGGTGGGGTGCGCTGCGGAGCCAGTGCAACTGCAACAGAACCGCAGCTACATTCTGGAGTGGATCGGCGAGCGGCCGTTGATGGATTACAGCCATCTGACCGTGACCCTGGGCGATGATGGCCGCGCTTACGGCAACGGTGGCTGCAACCATTGGTTCGCGCCGTATACGCTGGACGGTGACAAGCTGACCTTCGGCAAGATCGGCAAGACCCGCAAGCTCTGTGCACCAGCGCTGATGGAACAGGAACAACGCTTTCTGCAGGCGCTGGAACATGTCGAGCGCTGGGACATCTCGCCGATCGAGCAGATGCGCTTCTGGCCGGCTGAAGGCAAGCCCTTGCGTTGGTGGCTGGAAGAAGGCTAAAAAGCCCTCACCCTAACCCTCTCCCAGAGGGAGAGGGGACTGATTGGGGGGTATTGGGGAGCTACGCCGACCTGAAAGGTCTTCATCGAATCCATAATCGACTGGGTCTTTTAGGTCGGTGAGTCGGCCAATGCCCTCACCCTAGCCCTCTCCCAGGGGGAGAGGGCACTGATTGGGGGATATTGGGAAGCTACGCCGACCTGAAAGGCCTATGCCGAATCCATAATCGACCGGATTTTGCTTTGGCGACCCCATAATCGACCTGATCTTGCTTTGGCGAATCTACAATCGACTCGATCTCTCAGGTCGATGTAACTCGCCAGACACCTCGGTCAGCCCCCTCTCCCCGTGGGAGAGGGCTGGGGTGAGGGGCTTTTGACGTTACTGGGTCGCCTGCAACGCCTCAAGCTTGGCCATCACCCCCGCCGCCGTCTGCTCCCCCATCAACTGCTCACGCACCTTGCCCTTGTTGTCGATGATGTACGTCACCGGCAGTGCCTCACTGCGTGGCAACTCGAACAACTCCGCCGGATCCTGCGCCAGCACGGTGAACTTGATGCCGAGCTTCTCGCTGGCGTCTTTCAGTTCCACGCCCTGCACATTGTCGAAGTTGACCCCGAACACGCCGACGTTCTTGCTCTTGAGCTCATCAGCCAAATGGTTGAGTTCCGGGATTTCAGTCCGGCACGGGCCGCACCATTCGGCCCAGTAGTTGAGCACCACCCATTGTTTGTCCAGACGCTCCGACGCTACCTTCTGACCGTTCTGGTCGATACCGTAATCATTGCCGCAGCCCCCCAGCATCAACGCCCCGATTACCGTCAATGCCGCTGCCAATCGCCGTGTCATGTCGTGTTCCTTGTGAAAATTTGAAGGCGCCTGCGACCCATTGCCTCCGAAGGTTCTGGATTGCGCGCTGCACAGTTAGAATAGCCGCCACTTTACGCCAGAAGCGACCCGCCATGACCGATCTGACGCTTTATCACAATCCGCGCTGCTCGAAATCCCGCGGCGCGCTGGAACTTCTTGAAGCCCGCGGCCTGACCCCGAACGTCGTGCGTTACCTCGAAACCCCTTTGAACGCGGCGCAAATCAAGGCCCTGCTCGGCAAGCTCGGGATCAGCGCACGCCAGTTGCTGCGCACCGGGGAAGATGAATACAAAATGCTTCAACTGGCTGACGAAAGCCTCAGCGAAGCGCAATTGATCGACGCCATCGCCCAGCATCCAAAACTGATGGAGCGGCCGATTCTTGAATCGGGTGACAAAGCCATCATCGGTCGTCCGCCGGAAAATATCCTGGAGTTGTTGCCGTGAGCGCGCCGTACATTCTGGTGCTGTATTACAGCCGCAACGGCTCGACCAACGAGATGGCCCGGCAAATTGCCCGCGGTGTCGAACAGGCGGGTCTCGAAGCGCGCTTGCGTACGGTGCCAGCGATTTCCACCGAATGCGAAGCCGTGGCTTCGGACATCCCGGACGAAGGCGCGCTGTATGCCACGCTCGATGACCTGAAGAATTGCGCCGGCCTGGCACTTGGCAGCCCGACGCGTTTCGGCAACATGGCCGCACCGCTGAAATACTTCCTCGACGGCACCAGTAACCTGTGGCTGACCGGCGCCCTCGTCGGCAAACCGGCCGGCGTGTTCACCTCCACCGCCAGCCTGCACGGCGGTCAGGAAACCACGCTGCTGTCGATGATGCTGCCGCTGCTGCACCACGGCATGCTCATCACCGGCCTGCCGTACAGCGAGTCGGCTTTGCTGGAAACCCAGGGCGGCGGTACGCCTTACGGTGCCAGTCATCACGCTGGGGCTGACGGTAAAAAAGGCCTCGATCAGCATGAAGTGGCGCTGTGTCGCGCGCTGGGTCTGCGGCTGGCTAAAACCGCTCAGAAACTGGAGGGCTGAGATGGCGAAGAAGCCGAAGATTCTGCCGAGTGTCGAGTGGCTTGAGCCACGGGTGAAAGCGATGCGGGTTGTCAGTCTGCTGAGCTTTTTTGCCCTCGCCGGCTTGCTGGCGGCCTACTACTTGCTGTTCGCCGACCTGCACGGCGCGCGGCCGTGGGTGATTCTGCTGGTCGAACTGATCCCGTGGATCGTCCTAGCCCCGGCGATGATCATGGGCAGCGCCCGTGGGCATTCGTGGATGTGTTTTGTGGTGAATCTGTATTTCATCAAAGGCGCACTGGCGGCGTATGACCCGAACCGCCAGTTGTTTGGTGTGCTGGAAATGGTCGCGAGCCTGGCGGTGTTCTGCTCGGCGCTGTTGTATGTGCGGTGGCGGTATCAGTTGAATCGCAAACTGGCTGGTGAAGGCGAAATCTCCGTCGCCTAAACGGACGCCTTCGCGAGCAGGCTCGCTCCCACAGGGGAAAGCATTCCAAACTGTGGGAGCGAGCCTGCTCGCGAATGGGGCGACTCGGTCTCAATGGTTAACGGTGTACGCGAGCATCATCGAAATCTGGCTCATCGGCCGCCCACCACTCTGCTCATGCCACTGATTGAACACATCCTGCACAATCGCCAGATCGCGCAGACTGGTCGGCGCCTTGTCGACGATCTTCTGTGCATTCAGCGCCGCGACCACGTCATAGCTCGGCACAAACGTATCCTTGCCGACCATGCGCAAAAAGCGTGGCGCCGACAGCCCGCCCAGTTGATGACCGTGCTTTTTCAAGTACGTCCACAGCCCGACGATATCGGTCACCGGCCAGTCGGCAATCAGCGCACCGAAACTGCCCTTCTCCTTCTCCACATCGAGAATGAACTGCGCATTGCGCGGCACGCTTTTCAGTTTGCCGAGATGACGGATGATCCGCGCATCCTGCATCAGGCGCTCGAGATGTTCGGCGCTCATCAACACAACTTTTTCCGGGTCGAACTTGAAGAACACTTCCTCAAAGGCCGGCCACTTGGCGTCGACCAGACTGTGCTTGAGGCCGGCACGAAATACGCGCAGGGCCATGGTCGAGAGGTAGCGGTCGTCGCTGATCTTGCGCAGTTGCGCCGGGGTCTTGGGAACGGGCAGATGGGCTTCCAGTTCAGCCGCCGAACCGAAGCGGTTCAGACAGTATTCGTGCAGCCACTTGTAATCGCGCATGCCCTCTCCTATTGAATGAAGCGAAGAAACCAATGTGGGAGCGAGCCTGCTCGCGAAGTGGGAGTCTCAGTCAACAAATCAGTTGAATGAAACACCGCTTTCGCGAGCAGGCTCGCTCCCACATTTGAAGGTGTTTACAAATTGACGACGTTAACGAAGCGCGAAGCCGCGGTCTCGTCGATTTTCAGGCTGGTGAAGTCGAACAGGTTGCGGTCGGCCAGTTGCGACGGGATCACGTTCTGCAGACTGCGGAAGATGCTTTCGGTGCGGCCCGGGGTCTTGCGCTCCCAGTCCAGCAGCATTTCCTTGACCACCTGACGCTGCAGGTTTTCCTGCGAACCGCAGAGGTTGCACGGGATGATCGGGAATTCCTTGAGGTCCGAATACGCCTGAATGTCTTTCTCGTTGCAGTACGCCAGTGGACGGATCACCACGTTGCGACCGTCATCGGCACGCAGCTTCGGCGGCATCGCCTTGAGGCTGCCATTGAAGAACATGTTGAGGAAGAACGTCTCGACGATGTCGTCGCGGTGGTGACCGAGGGCCATTTTGGTCGCGCCAATTTCGTCGGCAAAGGTGTACAGCGTGCCGCGACGCAGGCGCGAGCACAGCGAGCAGGTGGTCTTGCCTTCCGGGATCAGCTCCTTGACCACCGAGTAGGTGTCTTTCTCGACGATGTGGTACTCGACGCCCAGCTCTTTCAGATAGGCCGGCAGCACGTGTTCGGGGAAGCCCGGTTGCTTCTGGTCCATGTTCACCGCGACGATCTCGAACTGGATCGGGGCAACCTTCTGCAGGTGCAGCAGCACGTCGAGCATGGTGTAGCTGTCCTTGCCCCCGGACAGGCAGACCATGACCTTGTCGCCATCTTCAATCATGTTGAAATCGGCGACCGCCTCGCCGGCCAGGCGGCGCAGGCGCTTTTGCAGTTTGTTCTGGTTGACCGTAAGAGTGCCCATGACGCGAAATCCGTGAGGTGTGACGAAAGGCCGGCATTTTACGCAAAAACCCCGGCGTTGTGGGCACAGGTTGTCGCGGTCAGCCGACAACGGGTTAACAGACCCCGAGGCGATTACCCGCCCTGTTTACAGCGCGATTTGCTCTAAGCCCCCAATACCTGTGCGGGTAAGACCTTTCTATACTGCGACATAAGGTCGCACACAATCTGAAGACCTGTATTTGCTCGGCCACCTTGGCCCGTAGGCGCTCCGTTGGGGGGCGATGGCAATAACAAGAGGAGTGACTGGCATGATCCATCACGTAGTGGGACTTTTTACCCACCCCGATCAGGAATGGAAGGAAATCCGTGGCGACCAAGAGGAAAGCATCAGCCACATGTACCTCACCCACACGCTGATTCTGGCGGCGATCCCCGCTGTCTCGGCGTTTATCGGCACGACTCAGGTCGGCTGGGTGATCGGCAACCGCGCACCGGTGATGCTCACCGTCGAAAGCGCAATCTGGATGACCGTCATGTCGTACCTGGCGATGCTCGGCGGCGTCGCGGTGATGGGCGCGTTCGTGCACTGGATGGCGCGCACCTATGACGCCAATCCAAGCCTTGCCCGTTGCGTGGCCTTCGCCACTTACACGGCGACACCGTTGTTTGTCGGTGGGCTGGCAGCGCTGTATCCGCATATGTGGCTGGGGATGATCGTCGGCACGGCGGCCATCTGTTACACGGTTTATCTGCTGTATGTGGGTCTGCCGACGTTCATGAATATTCCGTCGGACGAGGGTTTTCTGTTCTCGAGCTCGGTGCTGGCGGTGGGTCTGGTGGTGCTGGTCGCCATCATGGCGTTTACCGTGATTGTCTGGGGGCTGGGCGTAGGGCCCGTTTACACGAACTGACTCGACAGGCTGAATACAGGCCGCCGCAAGGCGGCCTTGTCGTTTGGCGGATGACCATTCGGCAGCTCGATGATTCGCAAGTCTGCGGCGTTGCGGCATACTCGACGCCTCTGGAGATCCATCAAGCATGCCCGAGCAACTCAATACCCGCGTCGAAGACTGTTACCAACTCGCAGAATCCTTTTTCAAACGTTCATTCCCTCGTCCTGTTGTCAGCCTCAAGCTGCGCGGGCAAAAAGCCGGTGTCGCGCATCTGCACGAGAACCTGCTGCGCTTCAATCCGCAGCTGTACCGGGAAAACGCCGAACACTTCCTCAAGCAGACCGTGGCCCACGAAGTCGCGCACCTGATCGCCCATCAGTTGTTTGGCGACCGTATCCAGCCGCATGGCGAAGAGTGGCAACTGATCATGCGCGGGGTTTACGAACTGCCGCCGGATCGCTGCCACACCTATGCAATCAAACGCCGCAGCGTGACCCGCTATATCTACAAATGCCCGTGCGCCGACAGCGATTTCCCGTTTTCGGCGCAGCGCCATAGTCTGGTGCGGCAGGGGCGGCGGTATTTGTGTCGTAGCTGCCGGAGTACCTTGGTGTTCAGTGGTGAGATGCGGGTGGAATAACCCGGATTTGCAGTGCCTTGGCTGGCCCCTTCGCGAGCAGGCTCACTCCTACATTTGGAATGCGTTCCCCTGTAGGAGTGAGCCTGCTCGCGATGGGGCCTGTACAAGCACTAGAGAATTACCTTGGCCCGCCGCAATTCAGCAATCCGCTCAGCACTAAGCCCCAACTCCCCCAACACCTGATCCGTATGCTGCCCCAACACCGCGCCAACATGCCGCGGCGCCGGCAACGCCTCGGAAAACTTCAACGGACAGGCCATCTGCGCCTGCGTCGTGCCATCATCACGCGGCACCTGCGTCACCAGTTCCCGAGCCTGCAATTGCGGATGGCGCACCGCCTCACCCAGGCTCAACACCGGCTCGACACACGCATCGATCCCGGCAAACATCTCGCACAATTCAGCAAAGTCATGCTTTTCAAACTCGACCGTCAGCGCGTATTTCAACGCCCGCTGCTGCTCAGGCTTTGAGGACAAGCCCTGCGCCGCCAACTCCGGCCGGCCCAACGCCGTACAAAGTTGCTGCATGAACCCCGGTTCCAGACTGCCTACCGACATCCAGCGGCCATCGCGAGAGCGGTAATAATCGTAGAAGCTGCCGCCGTTGAGCATCTGGTCTTCCCACTCCGGCTCTTCGCCGCACGCCAGATACCCCGCCCCCACCATGGCATTCAGGCTGAACGCGCAATCGGTCATGCTCACATCCAGATGCGTGCCCTGCCCGCTCTGCTGCCGCGCAATCACCGCTGCCAACAAGCCGATCACCCCGTGCAACGAACCACCGGCGACATCCGCCACTTGCATGCCCAGCGGCAACGGCCCGCTGTCGGCGCGGCCGGTGTAACTGGAAAGCCCGGCCAGCGCCAGATAATTGATGTCATGCCCGGCGCGATCCTTGTACGGCCCGGTCTGGCCGTAACCAGTGATCGACACATAAATCAGCTTCGGGTTGATCGCCTTCAGCGCTTCATAACCCAAGCCCAGACGCTCCATCACACCGGGGCGAAACTGCTCGAGGACGATGTCGTAATCGGCCAGCAACTGCTTGACCACTTCCACGGCTTCAGGCTGTTTCAGATCCAGCGCCAGGCTGCGCTTGTTGCGATTGAGGTAGGCGTGACTGGCCGAGACTCCGCCATCATGCGGCGGCAAAACGCGCAGCAGGTCCAGGCGCGTCGGTGACTCGATGCGCAACACCTCGGCGCCCATGTCCGCCAGCAACAACGAGGCAAACGGCCCCGGCAGCAGCGTCGAGAAATCGAGAATTTTCAGTGAGGCCAGCGGTGCGGACATGGGCGAACTCCTTAAGCGATGCACTCAGCCTAGGCAGCGATGCCGCGCACGGCAATCACCGCAAATGTCAGCGGGTGTGACCGTTACGCTCAAACAGCAGGCAAGAAAAAACCCGCCGAAGCGGGTTTTTCATGAAGCGAGGGTTACTTGACGCTGCTAGGCGTCGGGCCTTCAGCCACACCCAGGTCATCTTCCGGACGGGTATCAGCGATACCACGACCGCCCGAGGCCAGCTCGGTTTGCAGCGTGTCGGTGTCCAGCTCTTTCACCCACTTGGCAACCACGATGGTCGCTACTGCGTTACCAACGAGGTTGGTCAGGGCGCGTGCTTCGGACATGAAGCGGTCGATACCGAGGATCAGCGCCAGACCGGCCACTGGCAGGTGACCTACCGCCGACAGGGTCGCTGCCAGCACAATGAAGCCCGAACCGGTTACACCCGCCGCGCCTTTGGAGGACAGCAGCAACACTACCAGCAGAGTGATCTGGTGAGTGATGTCCATGTGCGTGTCGGTGGCCTGAGCAATGAACACGGCGGCCATGGTCAGGTAGATCGCGGTACCGTCGAGGTTGAACGAGTAACCGGTCGGGATCACCAGACCCACTACCGATTTCTTCGCGCCCAGACGCTCCATCTTGATCAGCATGCGTGGCAGTACCGATTCCGACGAGGACGTGCCGAGGACGATCAGCAGCTCTTCACGGATGTAACGGATCATCTTCAGCACGCTGAAGCCGTGCATGCGGGCGATACCGCCAAGGACGATGAGGATGAACGCCAGGCAAGTGATGTAGAAGCAGATCATCAGTTGACCCAGCTGCACCAGCGAACCAACACCGTAGGCACCGATGGTGAATGCCATTGCACCGAAGGCACCGATTGGCGCGAGCTTCATGATCATGTTGATGATGTTGAACATGACGTGGGCGAAGCGATCGATGAAGTCGAGGATCGGCTTGCCGTAGGCGCCCAGGCGATGCAGGGCGAAACCGAAGATCACCGAGAACATCAGCACTTGCAGGATGTCACCGGTGGCGAACGCGCCGACGATGGTGGTCGGGATCACGTTCAGCAGGAAACCGACAACGCTTTGGTCAGCGCCAGCCGCTACATAAGAAGCGACTTTCGAAGCGTCGAGGGTGGCGACGTCGATGTGCATGCCGTTGCCCGGTTGCACAACGTTGACCACGACCAGACCGACCAGCAGCGCGATGGTCGAAACGATTTCGAAGTACAGGAGTGCGTAACCGCCGGTCTTGCCGACCGACTTCATGTTCTGCATGCCGGCGATACCGCTGACCACGGTGCAGAAGATGATCGGAGCGATGATCATTTTGATCAGCTTGATGAACCCGTCACCCAGTGGCTTAACCGCGACACCGAACTGCGGGTAGTAATGACCAAGCGCAATACCGATGATGATTGCGATGATCACCTGGAAATACAGGGATTTGTACAGTGGCTGACGAGTCGTCATTGCAGATTTCCTCAAGAGCCTCGCGTGGCAACATCCATCTGTTGACCGCGAAACCTGAATTGCGAACCCTCCTGCACTGGAGGGATTTGTTGTTGGAGCAGCGTTTTCCATCTGGGCCAAACGCACGCTTCTGTGGCTTGTATCGCAAACGTCGTGCCACTTTGGTGCGATTGCCTGCAAGCCTTTTGATATCAGGGATCACAGGTGCATGGATGTCACCATCCGGTTACTCAAGTGTGGCGGATTTCCGCCAACTCGCCGCTTCTCGTCCTACAATTTGGCGGAAATCCGCCTTGTAGGCGTGTCCAGCCGCCGGCTACCATCCGGCGCCTGAGGAAGGATCTGCCGCTTATGCGCGAACGCACCATCGCCAGTCATTTTGCCCGTGCCGCCCTCGGCGGCGCACGCCGCGTGGGTTTCGATTACTCGGGCCTGCTGCTGCAACTGGGCATCAGCCCTGAATTGCTCGATGAGCCGCGTGCGCGCATTGCTCCGGAACAATTCACCCGATTGATTCAGGGCCTGTGGCTGGCGCTGGACGACGAATACCTGGGTTTCGGCAACGCCCCGAGCAAGCCCGGCAGTTTCGCGATGATGTGCCATGCCTCGATTCACTGCCGCAATCTGGAGAAGGCACTGCAACGCGGTTTATTGTTTTATAGCCTATTCCCCGAAGCCCCGCGCCTGAGCCTGACGCGCGAAGACGAATGGGTGCGTTTGAGCCTCGATGATTCGCAGATGTGGGACCCGGATCACTTTCTCACTGAAAGCCTGCTAGTGATCTGGCATCGCCTCGGTAGTTGGCTGATTGGCCAGCGGATTCGCCTTGAACAGGCGACTTTCAGCTATCCGCGCCCCGAACATGGTGCCGAATACGACCTGCTGTTCCCCTGCCCCATGACCTTCGGCACTGAGCAGAGCAGCCTGTTGTTTCACAGTCGCTATCTGTCTATGCCGCTGTTGCAGGACGAACGCACGCTCAAACATTTCCTCGAACGCTCGCCCGCCGACCTGCTCTCACGCCCGGACGACGGCGACAGCCTGAGCAGCCGCCTGCGTCGTTTGCTCAGTCGTGACAGTGCGAACTGGCCGGATCTGGAAGCGGTGGCGGCACATATGCACATCAGCCCGCAAACCCTGCGCCGGCATTTGCGTGAGGAAGGCACGAGTTTTCAGGAGTTGAAGGATCAGTTGCGGCGGGATATCGCCATTTATCATTTAGGCCGGGCGGAGCTGTCGTTGCAGCAGATTGCCGAGCAGTTGGGATTTTCCGAACCGTCGGCGTTTCATCGGGCGTTCAAGAAGTGGACGGGGCTGACGCCGGGGGCTTATCGGGCGCAGGAGCAGTGAGGCGCTAAATCAAAAACCCCTCACCCTAACCCTCCCGAAACGTCGGACCGCCCGGAGGGAGAGGGGACTGATTGGGGGTTGCTCAAGATGTACGCCGACCTGAACGCTCGCTACTGAATCCATAATCGACTGGCTATTTCAGGTCGATGTAGAACGCCAGACACCCTCAGGATCGGCGTTTCATCGGGCGTTCAGGAAGTGGACGGGGCTGACGCCGGGGGCTTATCGGGCGCAGGAGCAATGAGGCGATAAATCAAAAGCCCCTCACCCTAACCCTCTCCCGGAGGGAGAGGGGACTGATTGGGGGATGTTCAAGATGTACGCCGACCTGCAAGCTCTCTATTGAATCCATATTCGCTGCAAATCGCTCAGGTCGATCATTTTCGCAAGACACTTCGGTCAGTCCCCTCTACCTCTGGGAGAGGGTTAGGGTGAGGGCAACTCCCGATCACACCGCAGGAAAATGAATCCTGAACGCCGCCCCACCCATCGGCGAGTCGCCCAACGCCAGTTTGGCGTTGTAGCTTTCAATAATGTCCTTGACCACCGCCAACCCGATGCCCTGCCCCGGATGTTGGGCATCCAGTCGCTCACCGCGCTCGAGAATCCGCGCACGCTGATCCGGCGGCACGCCCGGGCCGTCATCTTCAACGCACAGTTCGATCCCGGCCAGCGTCTCGCGCACGCTGATGCGCACTTCGCCCAGACACAGGCGATAAGCGTTCTCCAGCAAGTTGCCCAGCATCTCCAGCAACGCCCCCTGCTCGATCGGCACATAACAGTGCTCAGGCAGATCGAATGCCACGCGCACATGCTTGTCGCGGTACACCTTGTCGAGGGTGTCGCAGAGGCTTTTCAGCACTGGTTGCAGGCGCACCTGGTGGCGCACCAGTCCGCTTTTGCGCAAGCTGGCCCGTTGCAGTTGATAGCTGATCTGCTGGCTCATGCGTTCGATCTGACTCTGCAGCACCCACGCTTGATCGCGTTCTTCGGGACGCTGGGCCATGTCCTCGCTAACCCCTTGCAGTACCGCCAACGGCGTTTTCAAGCTGTGCGCCAGATCATCGAGAGAATCGCGATAACGACTACGTTGCTGGCGTTCACTGTGCAGCAAACGGTTGAGCGAGCCGGTCAGGCGCAGCAACTCGCGCGGATGTTGTTCGGTGAGGCTTTCACGGGTGCCACCTTCGATTTCGTCGAGTTCCTGACTGAGCCGGCGCAAGGCTTTGAGGCCCCAGGTCAGGCCGATCCACAACAGTGCCAACAGCACGAGCAACGCAGCGCCGAAGCCCAGATAGAGATTTTCGCGCAGGCCTTCGAGGGTGGTTTCGTACTCGCGCACCGGTTGCAGGGCAACGATGCTGAACGCCGCGCTTTTGCCACCGAGCAGTTTCACTTCGACGTCGTAGACGAAGAATTCCTGACCATTGGTTTCACGGATCCGCGCAAACTCGTTACCGAGGCCGTCGTAGCGCGGCTTGTAGTTGATCTGCTCTTCCTGGGTGGCTTTCGAGCGCCAGACCAGATGCCCTTCGCGGTCGTAGATGTAGCCCAGCAATCGGAAGTCGGTGAGATTGAAGCGCTCATCCGGCAACTGATTGGGCATCACCAGCCGACCGTTTTCAATGCGCGCGGCTGAGATCAGCGTGGTCACGTCCGAAGCCAGGCGCTGCTCGATCGAGTCCTGCAACGCGAGGCTGAACGCGCCTTGCATCGCCGGCAGCAAGGCGAGCATGAACAACACCGCCAACGTGGTGGCGGCGAGCATCAAGCGAACGCGAAGGGAACGAATCAAGTGCAGCGCTCATTGAACAGGTAGCCGAGGCCGCGCACGGTATCAATCGGCTTGAACCCGGCCGGGCCTTCGAGTTTACGGCGCAGACGGCCGACCAACACTTCGATGACATTCGGATCGCGCTCGTCGTCGTCCGGGTAGAGCTGCTCCATCAAGCGATCCTTGGGCACCACTTGTTGATGGTGGCGCATGAGGTATTCGAGGATGCGGTACTCGTAGGCGGTCAGCGCCAGCGGTTGCTCGTCAAGGGTCGCCTGTTTGCGATTGAGGTCGAGCAGCAGCGGACCGGCGACGATGGTCGACTGGGTGAAACCGCTGGAGCGGCGCAGCAAGGCATTCAGGCGCGCATCGAGTTCTTCGAACTGGAACGGCTTGACCACGTAATCGTCGGCGCCGGCGGCGAGGCCTTCGACCTTGTCCTGCCAGTTGCCGCGCGCGGTGAGGATCAGGATCGGGAAGGTCTTGCCGCCCGCGCGCAATTGGCGAATCAGGTCGAGACCGCCCATGCCCGGCAGGCCGAGATCGATCACCGCCAGGTCAAAGTTGAACTGTCCGGTCTGGTACAGCGCCTCTTCGGCATTGGCCACGGACTCGACCACGTGACCGCTTTCCGTCAGGCGGGTTTGCAGGTGATGGCGCAACAGCGCTTCATCTTCGACGACCAACAGTTTCATAACGCTCTCCCGGGTAAATCCAGAATCTCCAAAAACACACCTGTGGGAGCGAGCCTGCTCGCGAAGGCTGTGTGTCAGTCGATAAATTGATCGACTGATTCACCGCTTTCGCGAGCAGGCTCGCTCCCACATTGAACCTGCTGGCAACTCCTTAGAAATTGTAGTTAGCCGACAGGTAAGTCTGCGCGCTGCTGTTCAAGTCCAGCGAACCTTGCTTGCTGCCACCGCTCTCTTTCATCTCGGTGCTGGCGTTGCTCATCAGGTAACGGTAACCGAGTTCGACCGAGGTGTTCTGCGAGACTTGCTGCAACACACCGAACTGGCCGCCGACGGCGTAACCGATGTCACTGTCGCGGCTGTAGCCTGGCGAGTCCTGAGTCAACTTGGTCAGACCGGCCGTGGCACCGCCGAACAACTTGGTGCTGCCGCCCACCGGGTAGAACAGATCGTAGCTGCCCAGCAGGTTTTCCTGACGCAGTTTAATGCCATTGTGCGAGCCCGACACGTTGTCGTAGGTGGCGTAGTAGCGGCCCTGGCTGTTTTGCTGACCGAGGCGCACGCCGTAGGTGTTGTTACCGTCGATGGCGCCGGTGGCGTTCGGGTGGTCGAGGTTGTTGTTGAGTGCGTGGGACTTGTCGATCTTGTCGCTGGTCTGGCCGAACGTCAGGCCGGCAAAGTTGCTGGTGTCGTCGGCATTGGCCGCGATGCTGGAGCCTAACAGGGTAAATGCCAGCAGCAGTTTGTTAAAACGAGTCATGGGTATTTCCTCTTTCACAGTTGCTGTTTGGGTATGGCGCAAGGTTACTGACCCTCCCCTGTACCGCCCCTGAACCGTCTCTGAACCTGACCTGAACCAAATGAACTAGGCTGTTTTGACCTTTTACTGTCAGGAGACCCGACCATGCGCCTGTTCCTCGCCCTTACCTTGCTGGCTGTCAGCAGCCTTGCTCAGGCTGCGATCAAGACTGAAGAAATCCCCTATCAGAGCGCCGACGGCACGAAACTGATCGGCTACTACGCCTACGACGACGCCATCAAAGGCAAGCGTCCGGGCGTCGTCGTTGTGCACGAATGGTGGGGGTTGAACGATTACGCCAAACGCCGCGCACGCGATCTCGCCGCACTTGGCTACAGCGCGTTGGCGATCGATATGTACGGCGAAGGCAAGAACACCGAGCACCCGAAAGACGCGATGGCGTTCATGCAGGCGGCGACCCAGGATGCGGCGGCTTCCAGCAAGCGCTTCGAGGCAGGGCTGAACTTGCTGAAGAAACAGCCGCAGACCGACGCCAACAAAATCGCCGCCATCGGTTACTGCTTCGGCGGTGGCGTGGTGCTCAACGCCGCGCGGCAAGGTGAGCCATTGGCGGGCGTGGTGAGTTTCCACGGTGCGCTAGCGACCAAAACCCCAGCGACGCCCGGCAGTGTGAAAGCAAAGATTCTGGTCGAGCATGGCGCACTGGACAGCATGGTTACGGCGGATAACGTCACGGCGTTCAAGGCAGAAATGGACAAGGCCGGGGCTGACTATAAATTTGTCAGTCTGGATGGCGCCAAGCATGGCTTCACCAATCCGGATGCCGATCGCCTGAGCCATGGCGAGCACGGTGGCCCGGACATCGGGTACAACAAGGCAGCGGATGAAAAATCCTGGGCGGACATGAAAGCGTTCTTGCAGAAAATCTTCAGCTGATCAGAGAGACCGCAGCGCGGCCTTCGCGAGCAGGCTCGCTCCTACAATTGAAATGCGTTCCCCTGTAGGAGTGAGCCTGCTCGCGATAGCTTCACCGCTATCTCGACCTCGGCCCGACTAACCGGCAAAATGCCCGCCATGAATCTCACCCCCATCCTGCCCTCCTGCTGCACCGCGCTCGACAGCCACTGGCCGTTGCCGACGGTGTTGCCCGACACCGTGCTGCTCAGCACCCATTTCGACCCGACCCGACTGCTCGGCGATGACTTTCAGCGCAGTGCCGTCGTTGCACCGCCAAGCATTCAGCGTTCGGTGGCCAAGCGTCAGGCTGAGTTTCTAGCCGGGCGAATTTGCGCCCGGGCGGCGTTGGAGCAACTGGAAGGCAGCAGTGTTGTGCCAGCGATTGGCGAGGATCGCGCGCCGATCTGGCCCGCGCATATCTGCGGCTCGATCACGCACAGCACCGGACGTGCGGCAGCAATTGTCGCCAACAAAAGGCACTGGCGCGGTTTGGGCATGGATCTGGAAAACCTGCTCAACACCGAACGCGCCGAGCGCTTGGCTGGGGAGATTCTGACGCCACCTGAAATGCAACGCATGACGGCCGCCTCGCGCGATCAGTTGGCGTTGTGGGTGACGCTGACGTTTTCGGTGAAAGAAAGTTTGTTCAAGGCGCTGTACCCGATTGTGCAGCAGCGCTTTTATTTCGAGCACGCTGAAGTGCTGGAGTGGACTGAGGCCGGTGAAGTCCGGTTGCGCTTGTTGACGGACTTGTCTGCCGAATGGCGCAACGGCACTGAACTGGAGGCGCAGTTCGGGGTGCAGGATGGGCAGTTGTTGAGTCTGGTCAGCATTCAGGCCTGAAATCTTCAGCGCCTGTTCAGGCCTCTTCGCGAGCAGGCTCGCTCCCACATTTTGAAATGCATTCCCCTGAGGGAGCGAGCCTGCTCGCGAAGGCGGCATCGCGGCCACCACAAGAATTACCGGCGTTCCTGATTGCGCGGCCAACTCAGGCTAAAACAAGCCCCCCCCCAGACTCTTGCTCTTGCCAATGATCGCCCGGCCGTCATGCCAGTGAATGATCCGTCGCACAATCGACAACCCCAGACCATGCCCGCCCGACGCCCGTGTGCGGCTGTCGTCCAGACGTAGAAACGGTGTAAAAATCCGCTCCCACGCCACTTCCGGCACGCCCGGCCCGTCATCTTCGACATCCACGCGGCAGCGCAATTGCCCGACCTGATAACTCACCGTCACGTTCGAACGTGCATGGCGCATCGCGTTGCTCACCAGATTCTGCAGCGCTCGATGCAGATAGCGTGGCTCGGCTTCGACCCAGGCATCATCGTTGTCCGCAGCAGACAGGCACAAACCCCGCTGCACGGTGACCTCGGCGCGCAACGGCGCCAGCTCTTCAATTACCTGATTGACCAGCGCATCCAGATCGATGCGCTGGAAGGTCAGCGCCGGCGAACCTTGCTCCAGTCGCGCATAGGTGAGCATTTCATCGACCAGCTTATCGAGATCTTCGATGTCGTGATCCATGCCTTCGCGGTACTTCTCCAGCGCTTGCGGCGTGGTCGCCGAGCCGATCATTTCCAGGCCGAAACGCAGGCGCGCCACCGGCGTGCGCAATTCGTGGGACACCGCGCGCACCAGTTCGCGCTGGATCGCCAGCAACTGTTGCAAGTGCTCGGCCATGCCGTTGAACGCCGACGCCAGACGCCCCACCGAGTCGGCACCGCGCGCCGGCACACGGGTTTCCAGGCTGCCCTTGGCAATCCGCGTGGCCGCTGCTTCGAGGCCGCGCAAACGGCGTTCGAGCTGACGCACCAACAGATAAACGATAAGGCCGATCAGGCTCAGACCAAGTGCCGCAATCAGCACCAGCCATTCCGGCGGGTACGGGTTCATCTGATACAGCGGGCCGATCTCCAGCACCCACGGCGTGCCGACCATGCCGGCAAACACGCGAATCGAATCGCCGCCCTTGCCCAGCGCCATTACCGTATCGCCTTCGGCCACGCGGCGGCTCTGGTCTTCGTCCATGTCGGCGTCATTCACCGTGACCAGGCGCAGATCAAAGCCGAAGCCTTTCTCTTCCTTTATCTGCGCGAGGCGCTTGGGTTGCTCGCCGACCGGTACGCGCACGAGCTCATCGGCCAACAGGTAAATAGTCGCGCGAGCCAGTTGTTCGCTGATCTGCTGCACTTCCCCCACCAGCACCAGTTGCTCTTTGTCGCTGACCATTCGATAGACCTTCGCCGCGTGCGGTCCGGTCTGCTCGACCAACGCCTGACCACGCTGCACGCGGGTGCGCTGGGTCAGATCAAGGTCGGTTTCGGCAAATTTCTTCAGCGCCAGCGGAATCCCCAGTAAACGCTCCCACACCAGCAACGCGCGATGACGCTCGGTTTCGTTCATCGGCTGCAGGTTGCCGGCCATCAGCGAGAACGTGCCGTGGGCCAGACGTTCGCGGTACTGCTCGCTGCGCACCTGGTTGAGCAGGTTCAGCGCCAGCACCCCGAGCACCGCCACCAGAATGATCGCTGCGCACATGCCGCCGTAGATGCGCAGGAAGATCGAGTTCACAGCGGCAGGTCTACGCAGGCTTCGGGAACGAACAGATAACCTTTGCTGCGAATGGTCTTGATCAGGCGTGGATGGTCGGGGTCGTCACCGATTTTCGGGCGAATGCGCGAAATGCGCACATCGATCGAGCGGTCCTGGCCGTCATAGCCGATGCCGCGCAGGGCGGTGAAGATTTCTTCGCGGGACAGAATGCGCCCGGCGTTGGACACCAGCAGCCATAACAGATCGAACTCGGCGCTGGTCAGTTCAATGCCATTGTCACTCAGCCACGCCTCGCGCAAGGCGTCGTCGACCACCAACGGACCAAATTGCAGACGACGGGATTTTTCGGCGACCGGTTCAGGTGTGTCGCTACGTCGCAGCAACGCTTGAATGCGCGCCAGCAACAGACGCGGGCGCACCGGTTTGCACACGTAATCGTCGGCACCGAGGTCGAGCCCCTGGATCTGATCGGCATCGTCGGTGCGCGCGGTGAGCATCAGAATCGGCCCATCGAAATGATTGCGCACCTTGCGGCAAATGCTCAGGCCATCTTCGCCGGGCAGCATCAGGTCAAGGATCACCAGATCCGGCTGCTCCTTGATGATCCGTGCCGCCGCCAGCGCACCGTTGCCTTCGATGTCCACGCGCAGTCCATTGGCTTGCAGGTAGTCGCGCGTCAGTTCGGCCAGTCGCTGGTCATCCTCGACGATCAATACCTGAAAGGCTTGTTGCTCCACCGGTGACCTCTGCTTTCTATTGTTATTGATAAAAGAGGAACGTCTGCCTCGACACACTTCCCTGTGGGAGCGAGCCTGCTCGCGAAGGCGTCGTATCAGCCAACATCTGAGTCAGATGACACAGCGCATTCGCGAGCAGGCTCGCTCCCACAGTTTCAGATCCTCCCGTCCTTTTGTCATGTTTCGGGAGGATAAGAATGCCTGTGCATGGGCCGATTGTATAAACGGCGTACAGCCAGAACACAAGTCGGTAAATGCGTTCGGAGACGGCAGTTTTTTGTGATAGGGTTCGCGCCCTTAAAAAACCGCTGAAGCGTTTTTCCCGGTGAAAAAACGGAGACAAACGGTCTAGCTCAGCAGGTTCGCGGCCTACACGCTTGTTCCTCGTTTCACACACAATTTACGCACAGGTTTATCCACAGGTAGTACGTTGCAACACCCCTCGAAACGCATTATCTTGTAGCACGGCGAAAAAAAAACCCTACATATAGGGTTTTTGACTTAAACGCCCAACCACATTTCAGACCTGAAACTCAAGCGATTTATTGCCGGTTTCCGGTTGAACCAAGCAAGTTTTTCAAAGCCCAAACCGCACTTGCGGATGGCACCGTTTTTTACCTCGCAGCGGCGAGAACGGTACGGGTGTTGCAGTCATTACTGTCACCTGGGAAGGAATCCGGTTCGAGCCCTGGCTCGTAGCCAAAAACTTCGGCAAGGATGCGGCTTCATCAGCCTTTTTTCCTACTGTCCCGAAGTTGTTATACCCGACGCCCGTCGGCTGTAGTGCTTCTGGACAGAACGGTGGGCACCATGATGGTGCCCAAACAAACATAGAGAATGTGGAGACCACCCCCCATGCAAACCGACACAACTCGCGAGAACCCGCAGGGCACCTTGCCGCAGGCCGCTGATTCGAATTCGGATCTGGCAGCCACCGCGCCTGGCCAACTGCGCGTGATCAAGCGCAATGGCACTGTCGTTCCTTACACCGATGACAAGATCACCGTCGCTATCACCAAAGCGTTCCTCGCAGTTGAAGGCGGCACCGCTGCCGCTTCGTCGCGAATCCACGACACTGTTGCGCGCCTGACCGAACAGGTCACCGCCACCTTCAAGCGTCGTATGCCGTCGGGTGGCACCATCCACATCGAAGAAATCCAGGACCAGGTCGAACTGGCCCTGATGCGTGCCGGCGAGCAGAAAGTTGCGCGCGACTACGTGATCTACCGTGACGGTCGTTCGAAAGAACGCGCTGCCCACGCGCCGGCCGAAGAAGCGGTCAACGCTCACCCGTCGATCCGCATCACCCGTGCTGACGGCAGCCTGGCGCCGCTGGACATGGGTCGTCTGAACACCATCGTCACCGAAGCCTGCGAAGGTCTGGAAGAAGTCGACGGCGACCTGATCCAGCGCGAAACCCTGAAAAACCTCTACGACGGCGTGGCCCTGACCGACGTCAACACCGCCCTGGTGATGACCGCTCGTACCCTGGTTGAGCGTGAGCCGAACTACTCGTTCGTGACCGCCCGCCTGCTGATGGACACCCTGCGTGCCGAAGGTCTGGGTTTCCTCGGTGTGGCCGAAAGCGCCACTCACCACGAAATGGTTGACCTGTACGCCAAGGCACTGCCGGCCTACATCGCCAAAGGTATCGAGTTCGAACTGCTGAACCCTGTGCTGGCTTCCTTCGACCTGGAAAAACTGGGCAAGGCGATCAACCACGAGCGTGATCAGCAATTCACCTACCTGGGCCTGCAAACCCTGTACGACCGTTACTTCATCCACAAGGATGGTATTCGTTTCGAACTGCCGCAGATCTTCTTCATGCGCGTGGCCATGGGCCTGGCGATTGAAGAGAAGAAGAAAGAAGACCGTGCGATCGAGTTCTACAACCTGCTGTCGTCCTTCGACTACATGTCGTCGACCCCGACACTGTTCAACGCCGGTACCCTGCGTCCACAGCTGTCGAGCTGCTACCTGACCACCGTGCCGGATGACCTGTCGGGCATCTATCACGCGATCCACGATAACGCCATGTTGTCGAAATTTGCTGGCGGCCTGGGCAACGACTGGACGCCGGTGCGTGCACTGGGTTCGTACATCAAGGGCACCAACGGCAAGTCGCAAGGCGTGGTTCCGTTCCTCAAGGTAGTGAACGACACCGCGGTAGCCGTTAACCAGGGTGGCAAGCGCAAAGGCGCTGTGTGTGCCTACCTGGAAACCTGGCACATGGACATCGAAGAGTTCATCGAACTCCGCAAGAACACCGGTGATGATCGTCGTCGTACCCACGACATGAACACCGCCAACTGGATCCCTGACCTGTTCATGAAGCGTGTCTTCGATGACGGCAAGTGGACCCTGTTCTCGCCATCCGAAGTGCCGGACCTGCACGACCTGACCGGTAAAGCCTTCGAAGAGCGCTACGAGTACTACGAAGCGCTGACCGAATACCCAGGCAAGGTCAAACTGTTCAAGACCATCCAGGCCAAAGACCTGTGGCGCAAAATGCTCTCCATGCTGTTTGAAACCGGCCACCCATGGCTGACCTTCAAAGACCCGTGCAACCTGCGCAGCCCGCAGCAGCACGTCGGCGTGGTTCACAGCTCGAACCTGTGCACCGAGATCACCTTGAACACCAACAAGGACGAGATCGCCGTTTGCAACCTGGGCTCGATCAACCTGCCGAACCACATCGTCAACGGCAAGCTGGACACCGCCAAGCTGGAACGCACCGTGAACACCGCTGTTCGCATGCTCGATAACGTGATCGACATCAACTACTACTCGGTGCCACAAGCGAAGAACTCCAACTTCAAGCACCGTCCGGTCGGTCTGGGCATCATGGGCTTCCAGGACGCTTTGTACCTGCAGCACATTCCTTACGGTTCCGACGCTGCCGTCGAGTTCGCCGACAAGTCGATGGAAGCGGTCAGCTACTACGCGATCCAGGCTTCCTGCGACCTGGCTGATGAGCGTGGCGCGTACGAGACGTTCCAGGGTTCGCTGTGGTCCAAAGGCATCCTGCCGCTGGATTCGCAACAGATCCTGATCGAGCAACGCGGCCAGAAGTACATCGATGTCGACCTGAACGAAACCCTCGACTGGGCACCGGTTCGCGCCCGTGTACAGAAAGGCATTCGTAACTCGAACATCATGGCCATCGCACCGACCGCGACTATCGCCAACATCACTGGCGTATCGCAGTCGATCGAACCGACCTACCAGAACCTCTATGTGAAATCGAACCTGTCGGGCGAATTCACCGTGATCAACCCGTACCTGGTTCGCGACCTCAAGGCTCGCGGTCTGTGGGACTCGGTCATGATCAACGACCTGAAGTACTACGACGGTTCGGTTCAGCAGATCGAGCGCATCCCGCAAGAACTCAAAGAGCTCTACGCGACCGCGTTCGAAGTGGACACCAAGTGGATCGTTGACGCGGCCAGCCGTCGTCAGAAGTGGATCGACCAGGCCCAGTCGCTGAACCTGTACATCGCCGGCGCATCGGGCAAGAAGCTCGACGTGACCTACCGCATGGCCTGGTACCGTGGTCTGAAAACCACTTACTACCTCCGTGCCCTGGCCGCGACCAGCACCGAGAAGTCGACCATCAGCACCAGCAAACTGAACGCTGTTTCCAGCGGCGGCAACCACGGCGACGATTCGGTTCTGGCTGCTCCTGCCGGTCCTGCTCCAGTGCCAAAGGCTTGCGCGATCGACGAGCCGGATTGCGAAGCTTGCCAATAAGCTGAGCTGAATCAGGCGTTGCGAGACGCCTGATACTCTTCAGGCAAAAGAAAACCCCCGACAGACTTCTGGTGTGTCGGGGGTTTTCTTTTGTCTGGAAAAAACCACAGGCATAAAAAACGGCGAAGCCCTGATTGCGGGCCTCGCCGTTTTTATGTTGCAGCCTCCGTCAGCTCATCAAGGACTCGGCCATTGCCTGCCCTACCACCGGGATGGTGAAAGAATCGCCGTTGTTGGTGTAGAAGGTTTCAATGGTGTTGGCCCCCTTGTTCCAGTCCTTCAGGAAAAGACCGGAGTCCAGGTTGCCGCTCTGCACGTCCGCAGCATTGAAGATGTAGACGCCTTGGTCGTTGGTCATGATGCGGACATCATTGAAGCTCTGGATGTTTTTCAGGGTGACGATATCGATGCCCGCGGTGCCGTCATCGGAAATCGCAACCATGGTTTTGGAAGAGACGAAATATGCATCGCTGCCCTCGCCACCATACGCGTCACCCGAAGCATTCAGGTACAGCTTGTCCGCGCCCGCCCCGCCATGCAGTTCGTAGCCATGACCCGAGCCCGTCAACGTATCGTTACCGTCGCCTCCGTTGGCAATGCCTGAAAAGACCGTGATGTTGTCATTACCGGCTTCACCATAAAAGACCGACCCCACATCGCGCGCGTAACCCATGATGTAATCATCGCCATTACCGCCATAAATGGTGTCGGACTGGTTTTGCGTCGAGACAGCTACGGCCAGAGCGCTGATATCCGTGAAGCTATGTCCGTACAGAGTGTCGTTGCCATCACCGCCATACAAGACGTCGTTACCGTCTCCCCCCTCCAACACGTTGGCGTAGGTGTTACCGGTCAAGGTGTCATTGAACGCCGAACCGATCAGATTATCGATATTGATGAGCACATCACCTTGGGCATCGCCGCCGGAGATGGAACCTGTCAGAAGATTGATCTGCACTGCATCGGAACTGTTGACGTACCAGGCGCCATCACCTCGACCCACACCGGTCAAGGTATCCGCACCGCCGCCGCCAATGAAACTCTCGGCGGCTCTGGCACTGCCGGTAAAAGTGTCGGCATAACTTGTGCCCTGGAACGCCTCGATCGAGGTGTAGGCGTCGCCCGCAGCAATACCGGTAAGCACTGTTGGACTCAAATCCAGCGTGACGCCGGAAGTCTCACTCGCAAAGCTGAGGATGTCGGTGCCGCCGCTCCCGTCGAAATTATCCGCACCCAGCCCACCGACGAAGATATCGCCGCTATTTGATCCACGAATTTGCTCGATACCGACATACGTATCACCCAAGGCGATGCCGGAGTTCACGCCGGTCTTGGTGTTGATCGTCACACCGGTCGGGCTGTCGATATAGCTGGCGACGTCAAAACCATTGCCACCAATGAACTGGTCAGCGCCTGCACCACCCGACAAGGTGTCGTTGTTGGCGCCGCCAGTAATGACGTTGTCCAGACTGTTGCCGAACCCGACAAAGCTGCTGTTGCCCACGTAAGTCAGGCGCTCGACGTTGTCGGCCAGACGCAGGTTGGTGACCACAGTGCGCACTTCGTCATCGCCACCGCCGGCGGTTTCGATCACGTTGACTGCCGAGCCATTGACGAAATACACGTCGTTGCCCGCGCCGCCGATCAGTTTGTTGCCTGCAAGGCTCGCGGTCAGCGAGTCGTCAAATGACGAGCCGATCACGGTTTCGATGTTCCACAGTCGGTCGCCCTGCGCGTCACCGCCGACACCGACCGCGCCACTGAGCAGGCTCGCCGTCACACCGCTTGCCGAACCCGAGTAATCAACGGTGTCGTTGTTGCCCATCGAACCATCGAACGTATCGGCGGCTGCGCCACTGATGAAAATGTCGTCGGAGTTCGAGCCTTGAATCACCTCAATGCCAACATACGTATCACCCTCGGCAATGCCGGTGTGGACGCCGGTTTTGGTGTTGATGGTGATCGAGCCGGGACTGTCGATGTAGCTCACGGTATCGGTGCCAGCACCGCCGATGAACTGGTCAGCGCCTGCGCCGCCCGACAGGGTGTCATTGTTGGCGCCGCCAGTGATGACGTTGTCCAGACCGTTGCCGAACCCGACAAAGCTGCTGTTGCCAACGTAAGTCAGACGCTCGACGTTATCGGCCAGACGCAGGTTGGTGACCACGGTGCGTACTTCGTCATCGCCACCGCCGGCGGTTTCGATCACGTTGACTGCCGAGCCGTTGACGAAATACACGTCATTGCCCGCGCCGCCGATCAGTTTGTTGCCTGCAAGGCTCGCAGTCAGCGAGTCGTCAAATGACGAGCCGATCACGGTTTCGATGTTCCACAGTCGGTCGCCCTGCGCGTCACCGCCGACACCGACCGCGCCACTGAGCAGGCTCGCAGTCACACCGCTTGCCGAACCCGAGTAATCAACGGTGTCGTTGTTGCCCATCGAGCCATCGAACGTATCGGCGGCTGCGCCACTGATGAAAATGTCGTCGGAGTTCGAGCCTTGAATCACCTCAATGCCAACGAACGTATCACCCTCGGCAATGCCGGTGTGGACGCCGGTTTTGGTGTTGATGGTGATCGAGCCGGGACTGTCGATGTAGCTCACGGTATCAGTGCCTGCACCGCCGATGAACTGGTCAGCGCCTGCACCACCCGACAGGGTGTCATTGTTGGCGCCGCCAGTGATGACGTTGTCCAGACCGTTGCCGAACCCGACAAAGCTGCTGTTGCCGACGTAAGTCAGGCGCTCAACGTTGTCGGCCAGACGCAGGTTGGTAACCACGGTGCGTACTTCGTCATCGCCGCCGCCGGCGGTTTCGATCACGTTGACTGCCGAGCCGTTGACGAAATACACGTCATTGCCCGCGCCGCCGATCAGTTTGTTGCCTGCAAGGCTCGCAGTCAGCGAGTCATCGAAGGACGAGCCGATCACGGTTTCGATGTTCCACAGTCGGTCGCCCTGCGCATCACCGCCGACACCGACCGCACCACTGAGCAGGCTCGCCGTCACACCGCTTGCCGAACCCGAGTAATCAACGGTGTCGTTGTTGCCCATCGAACCATCGAACGTATCGGCGGCTGCGCCACTGATGAAAATGTCGTCGGAGTTCGAGCCTTGAATCACCTCAATGCCAACGAACGTATCACCCTCGGCAATGCCGGTGTGGACGCCGGTTTTGGTGTTGATGGTGATCGAGCCAGGGCTGTCGATGTAGCTCACGGTATCGGTGCCCGCACCGCCGATGAACTGGTCAGCGCCTGCACCACCCGACAAGGTGTCATTGTTGGCGCCGCCAGTGATGACGTTGTCCAGACCGTTGCCGAACCCGACAAAGCTGCTGTTGCCGACGTAAGTCAGGCGCTCAACGTTGTCGGCCAGACGCAGGTTGGTAACCACGGTGCGTACTTCGTCATCGCCGCCGCCGGCGGTTTCGATCACGTTCACTGCCGAGCCGTTGACGAAATACACGTCGTTGCCCGCGCCGCCGATCAGTTTGTTGCCTGCAAGGCTCGCGGTCAGCGAGTCGTCAAATGACGAGCCGATCACGGTTTCGATGTTCCACAGTCGGTCGCCCTGCGCGTCACCGCCGACACCGACCGCGCCACTGAGCAGGCTCGCCGTCACACCGCTCGCCGAACCCGAGTAATCAACGGTGTCATTATTGCCCATCGAGCCATCGAACGTATCGGCGGCTGCGCCACTGATGAAAATGTCGTCGGAGTTCGAGCCTTGAATCACCTCAATGCCAACGAACGTATCACCCTCGGCAATCCCGGTGTGGACGCCGGTTTTGGTGTTGATGGTGATCGAGCCAGGGCTGTCGATGTAGCTCACGGTATCGGTGCCCGCACCGCCGATGAACTGGTCAGCGCCTGCACCACCCGACAGGGTGTCGTTGTTGGCGCCGCCAGTAATGACGTTGTCCAGACCGTTGCCGAACCCGACAAAGCTGCTGTTGCCAACGTAAGTCAGACGCTCGACGTTATCGGCCAGACGCAGGTTGGTGACCACGGTGCGTACTTCGTCATCGCCACCGCCGGCGGTTTCGATCACGTTCACTGCCGAGCCGTTGACGAAATACACGTCGTTGCCCGCGCCGCCGATCAGTTTGTTGCCTGCAAGGCTCGCGGTCAGCGAGTCATCGAAGGACGAGCCGATCACGGTTTCGATGTTCCACAGTCGGTCGCCCTGCGCATCACCGCCGACACCGACCGCGCCACTGAGCAGGCTCGCCGTCACACCGCTTGCCGAACCCGAGTAATCAACGGTGTCGTTATTGCCCATCGAGCCATCGAACGTATCGGCGGCTGCGCCACTGATGAAAATGTCGTCGGAGTTCGAGCCTTGAATCACCTCAATGCCAACGAACGTATCACCCTCGGCAATCCCGGTATGTACGCCGGTTTTGGTGTTGATGGTGATCGAGCCGGGACTGTCGATGTAGCTCACGGTATCGGTGCCCGCACCGCCGATGAACTGGTCAGCGCCTGCACCACCCGACAGGGTGTCGTTGTTGGCGCCGCCAGTGATGACGTTGTCCAGACCGTTGCCGAACCCGACAAAGCTGCTGTTGCCGACGTAAGTCAGGCGCTCAACGTTGTCGGCCAGACGCAGGTTGGTGACCACGGTGCGTACTTCGTCATCGCCACCGCCGGCGGTTTCGATCACGTTCACTGCCGAGCCGTTAACGAAATACACGTCGTTGCCCGCGCCGCCGATCAGTTTGTTGCCTGCAAGGCTCGCAGTCAGCGAGTCATCGAAGGACGAGCCGATCACGGTTTCGATGTTCCACAGTCGGTCGCCCTGCGCGTCACCGCCGACACCGACCGCACCACTGAGCAGGCTCGCCGTCACACCGCTTGCCGAACCCGAGTAATCAACGGCGTCGTTATTGCCCATCGAACCATCGAACGTATCGGCGGCTGCGCCACTGATGAAAATGTCGTCGGAGTTCGAACCTTGAATCACCTCAATGCCAACATACGTATCACCCTCGGCAATGCCGGTGTGGACGCCAGTTTTGGTGTTGATCGTGATCGAGCCGGGACTGTCGATGTAGCTCACGGTATCAGTGCCAGCACCGCCGATGAACTGGTCAGCGCCGGCGCCGCCCGACAGGGTGTCATTGTTGGCGCCGCCAGTGATGACGTTGTCCAGACCGTTGCCGAACCCGACAAAACTGCTGTTGCCAACGTAAGTCAGGCGCTCGACGTTGTCGGCCAGACGCAGGTTGGTGACCACAGTGCGTACTTCGTCATCGCCACCGCCGGCGGTTTCGATCACGTTGACTGCCGAGCCGTTGACGAAATACACGTCGTTGCCCGCGCCGCCGATCAAACTGTTGCCCGCCAGACTTGCGGTCAGGTTGTCGTTGAACGCAGACCCGACGACCGTCTCAATGGAGGTCAAGGTGTCACCCTGCGCATCCCCGCCAATACCCGTGCCTGAAACCAGGTTAACGGTTACCCCGGCTGTCGAGTTGGCATAAGACGCGGTATCGATACCGTTCCCGCCATTCAAGACATCAGCACCTGCCCCGCCATCCAGCAGGTCATTGCCCTCGCCACCACTCAGCGAGTCATTTCCTGCAAACCCATACAACTCATCCGCACTTGACGTGCCTACCAGTGTGTCCGTACCCGACGTTCCGTTTATAACTGCCATTGTTTCTTCCTTGCCTTTTTGATGAATCGATAGTCAACGCAATGCTTCAGAATCGCCTCGACAAGGCCGAGTACTTTTGCGCTTGGTCATTGATGAGACGTTTAACCGCCCTGCAACCAGAGGTCTCCATGACCTGCGGAAGTTTGACGCGCCCCCTCCTTTGCTCGGGGCATCTGCAATTACTGCACCACAGCTGCCGACGAACGGTAGGTCTCTAAGAAAAGCCTGACAGCAGGCAAAAAAAAACCGACGCCCAAGGCGTCGGTTTTCAGTGCAGCGATTCGATCACATCAGGTCATCTGAATGATGGTCTGCATGATGGTGCTCTGGGTCGAAATGGTCTTCGCGTTCGCCTGATAGTTGCTCTGGCCCTTGATCAGGTCCACTAGCTCATTGGTCAGGTTAACGTTTGACTCTTCCAGCGAGTTGGACTGAATCGAACCCAAGGTGCCGGTTTCCGGAGCGTCATAACCCGGGATACCTGAAGCGAAAGTCTCCTTCCAGCTGGTGCCACCTACCGCTTGCAGACCTTGCTCGTTAGTGAAGCTGGCCAGGGCAACCTGACCGATCGCCTTGTTCTGGTTGTTGCTGAAGTTGGCGAACAGCGTACCGGTGCCGTCGATGGTCAGGTTGGTTATCTGGCCAGTGGCGTAACCATCCTGAGTCGGGATGGTACGCGAGGTGTCAGCGTTGTACTGAGTGGTCTTGGCCATCGAAATGGTTACACCATCCGGGTTGGCAGCTGCGCCGTTAGGTGTAAAGACACCGTTGGTCACTGTGCCTGGCTTCCAGTTCATCAGGGTCAGATCGCTGCTGATCACCGGAGGATCACCTGCAACCGCGGCAGGCGTGCTGACCTGGACGAGTTTGCCGGCAGAGTCGAACGTCAAAGTCGATGCAATCGGCGGAGTGGCAGCTTTGCTTGGATCACTGCCGGTGGCATCCGGGTTGCGCCCATCGACCAGCGTGTACACCTTCCAGGTGTTTTCGCCCGTCTTCACGACGTACTGATCCATGTTGTGCTTGTTGCCCTGCGTGTCATAGATCGGGGTGCTGAACGACTCGGTGTAAGTCTCGACCTTGGACGGGTCGAACTTGACAGCGTTGGTGCCGGTATCAACGATCACCGGTGCCGACGAGTTCAGGTTGATGCTCGAAGCCACGGCCGAAGTGGACTTCGGCGCCAGGTTCGAGGTGTCGATCTTCAGGTCGGTCAACACACCCTTGATGATCTTGCCGCTGGAATCCACGGCGTAACCTTGCAGACGCGAGGTGTAGTCGGTGTTGGTGATGAAACCGGCGTCGTCGACTTTGAAAGTACCGGCACGGGTGTAGGAAATCGAGCCGTTGTTGCTCATGGTGAAGAAGCCGGAACCGTTGATACCCATGTCCAGCACGTTACCGGTGTTGTTGATGTCACCCTGAGTGAACTGCTGGGAAACGTTGGCCAGGCGAACACCGTTGCCGATGACTTTGCTGCCGGTGCCCAGACGGGTCGCCGAGTAAACGTCTTCGAATTCTGCACGGGACGACTTGAAACCGGCGGTCGCGACGTTGGCGATGTTGTTACCGGTCACGTCCAGTTGTTTGTTGGCTGCATAGAGACCGCTAAGGCCGATATTGAAAGACATATTCCACTCCTTTGTTGCCGGTTAGTCGGCTCTATATACCAATGGTTTGTACTTTGGACAGGGCAACGGAGCCCTTGCCAGCCAGGTTGAGCATCAGCTCGCCACCGGTCTGGCTGATCGTCACGCTGTTGACCGTTGCCGGCAGGTAAGTGGCCAGATCGGTCGCGGTGCCGTTGATCGGTGCGCTCGCCTTGAAGGTGTAGGTACCGGTCGGCACGAGGGTGCCGGACGTGTCCTTGCCGTCCCAGGTGAAGCTGGCACTACCAGCGGCGCGACTGCCCAGATCGATGGTGCGAACCGTCTTGCCGCTGCTGTCGGTGATGGTCACGGTACCCTCAGCAATGGACGTCGACAGGTTCACCGAACCGGTCAGGCCTTTGCTCGGATCGTCGAGCTGCGCGGTGTTGGTCTGCACGATCACATTGCGACCGACCAGCGACGAAGCTTGCAGCGCCTGCGACGAGTTGTAGTTGCCGGCCAGGCCACTCACGGTGGAGTTCAGCGTGGTGATGCCTTCGAGGCTGCTGAACTGCGCCAACTGCGCAACGAATGCGCTGTTGTCCTGCGGGTCGAGCGGGTTCTGGTTTTTCAGCTGGGTGACCAGCAATTGCAGGAACGCATCCTTGCCCAACGCTTGACCGCCGGTGGCACTGTTGGTCGCCGAGGCGATGCCGCCCGTCGTGGTGCTGCTGGTCTTCGCCGAGTTGGCGAGGATGTCCTTCAGGCTCGGCGTAGCGGTGGTATCGGTAACACTCATGGCAGTCGCCCCTTATTACTGACCGAGGGTCAGTACCTTCTGCATCATGGTTTTGGCGGTGTTCATCATTTCGGCGTTGGTCTGGAACGAACGACTCGCGGAAATCATGTCAGCCATTTCTTCCACCACGTTGACGTTCGGGTAGTAGACGTAGCCTTTGGCGTCAGCCGCCGGATGATTCGGCTCGTAGCGCGCTTCGAGGTTGCTCTGGTCTTCGACCACACCGAGCACCTGTACGCCCTGACCGGCCGCGTCCTGGCTCTGGAACAGCGAATTGCTGCCGCTGTTCTGGCCGCCCTGGAACATGGTGGCGAATACCGGGTGACGGGCGCGATAGGTCTGGTCGATGCTCGACGAGACGGTCTCGGCGTTGGCGATGTTCGAGGCCACGGTGTTCAGACGCGTGGTCTGTGCGCTCATGCCGCTGCCGGCAATGTTGAAAACGCTGGACAGGGACATGAATTACTCTCCGCGCAGGGCTGATACCAGCCCTTTGAATTTGCTGTTGAGCAGGGTGAAGCTGGCCTGGAAGCCGACGGCGTTTTCCGCGTAGTTCGACTGTTCCAGTTGGGCGTCCACGGTGTTCTGGTCGATCGAAGGTTGCATCGGCGTGCGATACATCAGCGATTCGTCGCCGTTGCCCAGGCCTTCAGCTTCGATGTGACGGCTGTTGGTCATGTTCAGGGCGATGGTGCCGTTGGCGTTTTTCTGGGTCTGTGCTTCAAGCACTTTGGAGAAGTCCAGATCCCGCGCCTTGTAGTTCGGGGTGTCGGCGTTGGCGATGTTGTTGGCCAGCACTTCGGCACGCTGGGCGCGGAAGCCCAATGCCTTTTCGTGAATGCCGAGCGCTTTATCGAAGCTGATGCTCATGTCGGGAACCTTCAGGTGACCGGTTTTTCGTAACTGAGCTTTAGCAAGCGCCGTGCCAAACCATAATCCCCCTATAAACCGGGGCTTTGCCGGGAGTCGGCAAAGCGGCAATGCCAGAAAAGCGGCAACCGGTTTCCGCCGGATGCCGCTTTTCTGCCGCTTGCCGTCCATCTCATACACACCACGGTCCCTGTAGGAGTGAGCCTGCTCGCGATAGCGGTGTGTCAGGCACCGATGATGCTGAATGTGCTACCGCTATCGCGAGCAGGCTCACTCCTACAGGGGTTTTGTGGTGTCAGGGAGAAATTCCGCAGGCACAAAAAACGGCAGGCCTTTGCGGGCCTGCCGTTTTTTGTGTTGCCGATGCAATCACTTCGCCTGGTAAATGATCCCCGGGCTGCACTGCACCATCTGGTAATGGTCCGGCAAACCGTTCAACGCTTCGGAAGCGCCAAGGAACAGATAACCGCCCGGCTTCAACGTGCTGTGAATGCGCAACAGGATGTCTTTCTTCACTTCGGCAGAGAAGTAGATCAACACGTTGCGGCAGAACACGATGTCGAACTTGCCCAGCGCGGCATAGCTGTCGAGCAGGTTGAACGAACGGAACTCCACGCGGTTCTTGATCGGCGCCTTGATCACCCAGCGCCCCGGCCCTTTCGGGTCGAAGTAACGCTGCAAACGTTCCGGCGACAAACCACGACCGATCGCCAGGCTGTCGTACTCGCCCGTCTTGCAGTTGGTCAGCATAAGGCCGGACAAATCAGTGGCAACGATCTGCACACCCATCTTCAACTGGCCAAGGTTGCTGCGCTCGAACTCGTCGATCGACATCGACAGCGAGTACGGTTCCTGGCCCGACGAGCACGCCGCCGACCAGATCCGCAGACGCTGGTTGGGGCTGGCCTTGATCGCTTCAGGCAGTACCTTGTTCTTCAAGACTTCAAACGGATAGGTGTCACGAAACCACAGGGTTTCGTTGGTCGTCATGGCATCGACCACCTGCTCGCGCAAACCGCTGCGCGGCTGGGTCTGGATGCGCTGAACCAGCTCACCCAAGGATTTGATGCCTTGCTGCTCCATCAGTTTGTTGAGACGGCTCGAGACCAGGTATTGCTTGTTTTCACCGAGCAAAATGCCACAGGCTTTTTCCAGGAACACCCGGAACTGTTCGAAATCCAAATTACCCGTAGACAATGATGCCGCCTCTTAAATCGTGTTGACCGCCAGGGGCAGAAGGCCCCTAGCTGATATCTGCTGCTTTGATCCGGTCGACTACCCGGGATGCCAGGTCATCAGGGCGGAACTTGGCCAGGAAGTCATCAGCACCGACTTTCTTGACCATCGCCTGATTGAATACCCCGGACAACGAAGTATGCAGGATGATATGAAGCTTTTGCATGCGTGCGTCGCCGCGGATTTCCGCCGTCAGGGTGTACCCGTCCATCTCCGGCATCTCGATGTCGGAAATCATCATCAGGAACTCTTCTTCCGGCTTCTTGCCCTCGTCGACCAGCTTGCGCAGGTAATCCAGCGCCTGCTTGCCGTCGTTCAGCGCCACCACTTCGACACCGATCGTCTGTAGACAACGCGTGACCTGCTTGCGCGCCACCGACGAGTCATCGACCGTCAAGACACGCAACGACAGTGCCTTGGTCTGGGTCTCGACATCGACCACGCCCACCGAAATCGCTTCCGGTGTCGGCGCAACTTCCGCCAGCACTTTCTCGACGTCGATGATTTCGACTAACTGATTGTCCACCCGAGTCACAGCGGTCAGGTAATGATCGCGACCCGTGCCCTTGGGCGGTGGATGAATCTCTTCCCAGTTCATGTTGACGATGCGCTCCACCGAGCGGACCAGGAAACCCTGGGTCTTGGTGTTGTACTCCGTGATGATCACGAACGGGTTGTTCTTGTCTTTCAACGCTCCGGAACCGGTGGCCATTGCCAGATCAAGGATCGGAATGGTCGCCCCCCGGATATTTGCCACCCCGCACACGACAGGACTGGACTTGGGCATCAACGTCAGCGACGGGCACTGCAACACTTCCCGCACCTTGAACACGTTGATTCCATAGAGCTGCTGACCGTCAAGACGGAACAACAACAGCTCCAGGCGATTCTGCCCTACCAGTTGCGTGCGCTGGTTCACCGAATCCATTACACCAGCCATGCCCAGACTCCTACATCAACGCCAAGTGTTGTTGCGACGCACATTCATTGCTAAACGGCACGGCGCTTGCTTTTTAACTCGTATGAACGCTCAAACGACATTTTTTCGACGCCTGACATCTCCCCTCCGCAGAGGGCTTTGTGCTGCGGGCGCTATTTGCTGCTTTTTTGCTGGCAGCCCTGCCATTGCTGATGCGGTTACCTTGCCTGACATGCTTATCGGCGTCACTCAGGGCTTTCTTGAGTTCACCGTAGAAGACTATCTGGCAACCAGTCAAACGGAAGGCCGCTACGAAATCGAAGTAAACCAGCTCGACCCCCGCATGCGCATGCCTATGTGCGACAAGGAATTGACAGCGACTTTGGAGAGTCCCGCACGTCCGTTGGGCCGGGTTACCGTGAAGGTTCGCTGCGAAGGCGCCTCGCCCTGGACCGTGTTCGTGCCCGCTCAAGTCCGCCTGTTTCGCGAGATCGTGACCACCACCCGACCGCTGAAACGTGCAGGGATTATCGAACCACAGGACGTGACCCTGCGTGAGCGCGACGTGAGCACGATCAACCAAGGCTTTCTGACGTCGGTAGACGAAGCGATCGGGCAGAAATTAACCCGACCAACGGTAGCCGATCAGGTCATCACCTTGGTTCATCTGGAACAGGCCGAAGTCATTCGCAAAGGCGATCAAGTGGTCATCACCGCCCGCAGCGGCACGCTCGCCGTGCGCATGCCCGGGGAAGCGCTGGCCAATGGCGGTTTGAAGGAACAGATCCGGGTGAAAAACCTCAACTCGCAACGGGTCATCAAGGCGCAAGTCACCGCGCCGGGCCAAGTGGAAGTCGCGATGTAGAAAACTGGCGCTGACCCCGGCTGTTCCCTAAACTGTGCCGCAGCAGGACACGCGCCGGCGCATGCAAGGCTCATTGTAAATGTGCCTAAAGTTTTCCAGGGGATGGCCGAAAACATGGCAAGCGTCCAAATTCCCAGAGGTTTTTATCATGGTCATCGATTTCAGCCGTTTGAACAGCTCCTCGTCACTTACGGGCAGTACACGTACCAGCAACGCCAAGGAAACCGCCGAAACCGGCACCTCCGCGCCGCTGAATACCCAGGCCGAACCGGCCAGTACCGCAAAAAGCGGGGAATCGGTACACCTCAGCAATGAGGCTCAACAGTTGCAGAAGGTCACTGACAAGCTGCGCGATCAACCTGCTGTCGACAAAGCCCGTGTGGCCGAGTTGAAAGCCGCGATTGCCGATGGCAGCTATAAAGTCGACAGCAACCGTGTAGCCAGCAAACTGCTCAACTTCGAAGCCCAGCGCTAGGCCTTTGCCGGCGCGAGGCTTTTGGACGCTTAACACCCAAGGCCAGCCATGCACGACACTAATTTATTGCAACTGATCAACGACGACTTTGCTCCAGCTCAACAATTGCTGGAGTTGCTGCAAACCGAATCTCTCGCGTTGCACGGTCGCGACATGCCCCTGCTGGAAGAAATTCTGGCGCACAAACAGGCATTGATCATTCTGCTTGAACAGCATGGCCGCAAACGCAGCGAAATACTCGCCAGCCTCAACTTGCCGACAGACCGCAGCGGTCTGGAGCAACTGGCTGGCCAGTCGAGCATTGGCGAGCAGTTGTTGACGCAAGGCGATGCATTGACCGATCTGATTGCTCAATGCCAGGCCGCCAACGTCAAGAACGGCCAGTCGATCCAGATCCAGCAGGCCGCCACGGCCAATCAGCTGAAGATCCTCACGGGTGGTGAAGCGCCGGCGCTGTATAACGCCAGCGGCACTTTTGCCAAACCCGCCACACCGCGTCCGCTCAGCCAGGCATGAGCCGTTGATGCGCCAGCACTATCAACCCGAGAAACATGCTGGCAAAATGCTGGCAAGTCGTCATATTTTGTCTGGAGATTGATAAACCGTGTCCAACGCCCTCAGCGCGGATGATGCTCCGCAGCCCCCTAAGGTGCTTACCACGCCACTGGAAATCTCCAGCAACCTGCGCCAGCTGCAAGAGAGCCACGATCCGCTGATCATCACCTTTCATGAGCGCAGCCAGCGCTTCCAGAGCTATCTGATCAAAGTTGACCGCGACAGCGCTTCGATCGCGCTGGACGAGATGATCCCGCGTGATGGCGAACGCTTTCTGCTCGCCGGCGAACCATTCAAGGTCGAAGGTTTTCATGACGGTGTGCGCATTGCCTGGGAATGCACCGGCACGCTGAATATCGAAGAGTCCGAAGGTGATCGTTTCTACACCGGCGAGCTGCCCACTGAAGTGGTTTACCACCAGCGCCGCAATGCCTTCCGCGCCGCGCTGAAACTGACTGATCTGGTCAGCGTTGAACTGGGCGGCGAAAAGCTCAAGGCTCCGATCAACGGCAAACTGCTGGATATCTCCGCGACCGGCTGCAAGCTGCGTTTCGAAGGCGATATCACTGATCGTCTGCAATTGGGCCAAGTCTATGACCGCCTGATCGCGCCGCCACTGTTCGGCAACCAGCCGACCTCCGTCGAATTGCGCTATCTGCACTTCGAAGAAAAACTCAACATCACCTTTGCCGGCCTGCGCTTCCACAACATCAGTGGTCAGGCAGCGCGCAACGTTGAGCGTTTCGTGTATCAGTTGCAACGTGAAGCACGCCGTTTCGACAAAGACGATATGTGATTCGCAGCGACAATAAAAAGGGCAGCCCCTGGTGGGACTGCCCTTTTTTATGCGCGGTGCTTTTTGTTCAGTTCAGGGTCTTCCGCCGCTGAGATCCGGTGCAGGCTTGTCGCTACCGCTATCCGATTCCGCTTCTGCTGCAGGCTCTGGCTGCGCATCGGCTTCAGGCTCCGGCTCGGGAGTCGGCGGCGCTTGCACAGGGTCCTGCACCATCTGCTCCTGCACCACCTGCTCGTCTACTCGAGGGTCAAGCGCTGCCACCAGTGGCGAGCTGGACATGCTGTCGGGCATGGCCACGTGATGCAGCGGCGCATCGTCGACCTGATGCAGATTGGTCACGGCTTTCGGCCGTATCCGCCATACCAGCACCAGCGCGAAGAAGCTGAAAAACGCATACAGGCTCTGACTGCCGAAAAGCTTCATCAGCACACCCGCGAGCAACGGCCCGATGCTCGCACCGACCCCGTAGGTCACCAACAGCATCGCCGTCAGCGACACCCGGCGATCACCCTCGACATGGTCATTGGAGAACGCCACCGCCAGTGGATACAGACAGAACTGTACCAGCGAACAGAGAAAGCCAACCCCGAACAGCACCTCAAGCGGCACCTGCGGCAACACCGCCAACGGCAACGCCGCCACCGCGAGGAACCCGGCAAAGCAGCGAATCAGCAACGCCCGGTCATAACGATCGGACAACCAGCCCAACGGCCACTGCACCAGCAAACCAGCAAAGATGCAGCTACCCATGAACAGACCGACCTGCTCGGTCGACAGTCCCTGCTGCGAGGCATACAACGGTGCCAGACCGTAGAACGAACCGATGATCAAACCGGCACCGAGCACCGTGCTCAAAGACTGCGGCACCCGCTTGATAAAGAAGCGCGGTTCCATCGGTGCCGGATGCAGGGGCGCCGGGTGAATCCTTC
The DNA here is from genome assembly GCF_059429415.1 of Pseudomonas sp. CH61. NCBI lineage: Bacteria > Pseudomonadati > Pseudomonadota > Gammaproteobacteria > Pseudomonadales > Pseudomonadaceae > Pseudomonas > Pseudomonas sp. CH61. Next base: position 4,091,308 of record NZ_CM182098.1, read on the forward strand.
GAGTCAATGTCACAGGCACCAGACACAGCGCAAAGCACAGCGCGACCAGCATCAGCAGTTCCAGACCCAGCCCTGGGTGCATGACCAGAATCAATTGACCCAGCACCAGGCCAAGGTAAGACGCGATCATGTAACCGCTGAACACCAGACCTCGCTGATTGGCGTCAGCCTGCTCGTTGAGCCAGCTCTCGATCACCATGTATTGGCACATCATGCCCAGACCGACAATGGTCCGCAGCACCAGCCACGCCGGCAGCCAATCGACCAGCCCATGGCCGAGCACCGCCGCCCCGACGATCCCGGCACAGGCGGAATAAGCACGAATATGCCCGACACGGGCGATCAGCCGGTGACCGATCTTGCCGCCCAGCACCAGGCCGAAATAGTTGGCCGCCATCAGCGCACCGACCCAGAGGCCGTCGACATTGTCAGCGGCCAGACGCAAGGCCAGATAAGTGGATAGAAGGCCCGAGCCGATCAACATCATCAGCGAGGCGAAATACAGCGCTCGAAAGGATTTCCAGATTTGGCGCATCGGCGTTCCGAGCGGCTCCTTGCAGTAAATATCGGGCTACCAGAACGATAGCCCGATGGCGGCGGTACGTCAGGCCTGGGCTGCTAGAACACGTCGTTCCCAGGGAGTGATTTCATCAAAGAAGCTGGTCAACTCCATGGTCTTCGAAGCGATGTAGCCTTCGATGAACTCCTGTCCGAACAGTTCCCTCGCCAATTGGCTACGTTTCAGACGTTCGAGCGCGGCATGCAAAGTACACGGCAGCGAGAGGTTGTCCGGCACTTCGAACTCGCCCTGAATCGCCTCGCTCGGTTCCAGCTCATGCTCGATGCCATGCAAACCGGCAGCCAGACTGGCCGCAATCGCCAGATACGGGTTCGCATCGGCGCCCGGCAAACGGTTTTCCACCCGACGAGCAGCCGGCGCACTCGCCGGAATTCGCAGCCCGGCCGCACGGTTGTCGTGGGACCAGCACGCATTGTTCGGCGATGCATAGGGATGGCACAGCCGCTGATAGGAATTCACATTGGGTGCAAACAGTGCGGTGAAATCAGCCATGCCTGCCTGCTGACCACCGATGAAGTGGCGGAACATCGCCGTCGGCTGGCCGCTTTCGTCGCTGAAGACATTCTTGCCACTGCCGATGTCGACGATGCTCTGGTGAATGTGCATCGAACTGCCCGGCGTGTGTGCCAGCGGTTTAGCCATGCACACCACGGTCAGACCGTGCTTGAGCGCGACTTCCTTGAGCAGATGTTTGAACAGAAAGGTCTGGTCGGCGAGCAACAGCGGATCGCCGTGCAGCAGATTGATCTCGAACTGGCTGACACCCATTTCGTGCATGAAGGTATCGCGCGGCAGTCCGAGTGCCGCCATGCATTTATAGACTTCGTTGAAGAATGGCCGCAGACCGTTATTGGAGCTGATGCTGAACGCGGATTGGCCATCCTCGCGGCGACCGTCGAGACCGACTGGCGGGCGGAACGGTTGGGTCGGATCGGTGTTGGGGGCAAAGACAAAGAATTCCAGCTCGGTCGCCACCACCGGCGCCAGGCCCCGCGCGGCATAACGGGCAATGACTTTTTTCAACTGGCCACGGGTCGACAGACTGGAGCTTTCGCCGGTCAGTTCATCGGCATCGCAAATGGCCAGGGCACGCGGGTCGTCGCTCCACGGCAAGCGATGGATCTGGGTCGGCTCGGCGACCAGTGCCAGGTCTCCGTCATCGCTGCCGTAAAACCGCGCTGCCGGATAACCGCCCATGATGCATTGCAGCAGCACACCCCGCGCCAACTGCAAACGCCGTCCTTCGAGGAACCCCTCGGCGGTCATCACTTTGCCCCGGGGTACGCCGTTCAAATCCGGCGTGACACATTCAATCTCATCAATGCCCGTCAATCGCTGCGCGAGTGAACGCTGGCCATCGGTTGTCATGACGCAATCCTTGTTATTGTGCGAGCCGCGAACGGCGACCCGTACAAAATAGGCTTCGGCTGTTCGGAATATCAAGCAGCGTCAAACAAAAACCTGTGTCACGGCAGATAAAGGCTGAACACCCCGCCGCCAAGCGGTCCGCCATTGCGGATTTCGGTGCGCCCTTCGACACCGTTGCGCTGATGCAGCGCGGCGATACGATTGGCGAAATACAAACCGAGTCCGGTGCTGCCACTGCTGTGATTGATGCCTTGCACGTAATCGGCCTGACGCTCGAGCATCTCGGCCGGGTAGCCGTCGCCGTCATCGTTGATGGTCAGGACCAGTTGTCCAGCCTCGTCGCTGACGGTGATCAGCAACGACTCGCGGGCATAGCGAATGGCGTTGTTGATACAGTTGCCGAGCACCGAAGCAATTAGCTCTCGATCAAAGAAACCCAGCGGGCTCAGCGGATCAACCTCATAAGTGGCGACGATGCCGCGACTGGCAAATACTTCCTGATGCGCCGCCAGTTGCGCCTCGATAAAGTCATCGAGTTCGTGATACGCCGGTTGCAGCGGCATCTGGTTGACGCCGAGCTTGTACAGCCCGAGCAACTGCACCAGCATGCCGTTGAGGTGGGCGAACTCGAAGTCGATGACGCCCTGCTCAGTGCCTTCGCGCAGTTCTTGCGGCAAGCGCGCGAGCCATTGGCTGTGGGCCTGCATCAGCAAGGCCAGCGAGTTCTTCATGTCGTGGACGGTGGAGGCGATCACCGTGGAAAAATCCAGCGCCTGCTTGTCGTTGCTCATTCGCCAAACGCCTTGCTTTTCAGCTTCTGATAACGCGCATGACGCGCGTCGGTGTCGGGCATCAGGCCAACCATTTTCAGGCAGGCCCGACATTCTTCCAGCTCCGCCGACGGCACACTGGTGTCGGTGCCGTGGAGCAGCGACTGGGCCATGTTCAGCGCGATACTGATGTTCTTCGGTTGCATCTTCAGCGCCTTGCGGAAAACCTCGCGAGCCTCCACCAGGTTGCCGGTCTTGTACACCCGCACGCCCTGACGGTTGAGGTCGGCAGCAGCGTTGCTGGAGCTGAGAATAGTCGGGTCATCGGTGAGCTTGGCGATGTCTTTCATCACCGCAGGGTCATCCCCGTAGATCTCCGCACAGCTCTTGAGCATCGAGGTGCCCGCCTCGGCCTGCCCGAGCATCTGCAACTGCTTGGCGACCAGCAACGCCGCCTCTGGACTCATGAACTGCTCCATGCCGTCGAGGCGCATCAGTGCTTGTTCGGTGAGCTTGTCAGCGGTTTCCGCATCGTTGAGGAGCAGACTGGTGGCTTTCATCAGACGTGCACGAATCTGCAGGCCCGGGTCGGTCGGGTTTTCTTTGGCCACGGCGCTGAGGGTGGTGTTGATCTCAAGACGCGTGCGCGTATCGAGACCACGTTCGCTGCCCTTGCTGATCAGCGCGTGGGCCAGCCCGAGGTTGCTTTCCGGATCCTTGAAGCGCGACTGCGCACCTTGCGACACCGCTTGGCGGTAAGCACGCGAGGCGGTGTCGAAATCTTCGTTGGCCATCGCCAGTTTGCCGAGCAAAGCCTGTCGGCGCACCGCCAGTGGCGAAAGACGAATGGCCTCTTCGAGCACCTGTTGCGCGCCTTTGGTATCCCCCTCCGATACCAGCACATCGGCCATGCCGTCGTACAGCGACGGCATCATCGGGAACACCTTCAGCGCTTTCTCATAAACGCCTTTAGCCTGTGCAACCTGACCGCGCTTGAACAACAACTTGCCCAGCCCGGCAAATGCCCACGGCAATGGGCGGTCAGCAATGATGCTGTCGTAGAGGCGCTCCAGCGCTTCGTTCTGGTTCATGTCGCGTAGCGCATCAGCGCGGTAGCGCAGGCACAGCGGCGAATAGCGGATGTCCTGCTTGCACAGGGCGATGCAAGCGTTGAGCACCTCGACCGGTTTGCCACGGTCGAGGGCTTGCAGAATCGGTTTGAGCAACGTCTTGCGCTGCTCCAGACGCTCCAGGCGCTGGGCCAGACCGGAACGGTTGAACGGCTTGGTCAGGTACGCATCCGGCTCATGCTCGAGGGCACTGAGCACCATCGCCTGACTGGTCTCGGCGGTGACCATGACAAACACTGCTTCATGGCTGATGAGCTTTTCCAGCATCAGGTCTTCGAGAACCTGTTGACCGTTCTTCTTGCCGTCGCCGAGATGGAAATCCTGCAGGATGAAATCGTAGGACTTCTGTGCGCACATCTTCAGCGCCTGCTCACCGGTGTCGGCCGTATCGACGTCCTTGACCCCAAGCTCGCGCAGCATCGAACGCACGGAACTGCGGAAATCCGAGAAATCATCGACGATCAGAAAACTCTTTTGGTGATACGACAGCATCGAAGATTTCCAGGCAATTGAAGTGAGGGCAATTTCAGGCGCGCAGATGATAGCTGGCGGCCAAATGCTATCAAGCGATTTCGCGCGACTTTTAAGTCACCGAATGGGTTATCGGCCAGAAGTGCTGTTCCCTGAAGCCAGGGCTTCAAGATTCCTCTGCGAGCATTTACCCTGCGCGCCAGGACAACTTTCCACTACAAGGTTTACATCGTGTACATCAAAGGACGCTGCATCGTTTCCGCCTGCGCTCTGCTGCTTGTTCAGCAGGCAATGGCGGCTGGAATGGACTGCACAAAAGCGGCGAATGCCGCCGAAAACACTGTTTGCGCGAACAAGTCGTTGTATGAATTGGATGCGCAGATGGGCGTGGTTTATCGGGGATTGATGAAGGTTTCAGCAGACGCTAAATCTGAACTCAAGACGCTTCAGCGTCAGTGGCTAAACACCCGTGACGAATGCACGGATGATGTCTCTTGTCTCGAACGTCGCTACAGCGAACACCTGCAAGTATTAAAGGCGCAGTGGAAGGAAGCGGTAGTCTACAAGCCGAATGACATCGATAAACAGGCCCTGGACGATCTGCAAAAGCGTACTCAAGCGGCAAGCAAAAGTGATCCGCAATTTGCCCTGGAACGGACGCTCGCTTCTTTAGCGATTAAAAGTCCACTGACTATGTTTGACGCAGAACCGGACGAGGGTGAATACGCCGAAAAAACCCACTTTCCGAAAACCGCCCCCAAGGGTGTTACACAAAGTGAGTGGAAGGCTTTGCTGGCGTCCAATCTGGACAATGATACTGAGCAGGGGCAGACCACGTTCAACTTGCTGGATCTGAACGAAGACGGGCAACGCGACTTAATCGTCCAGACCTACACCGGAGGCACGGGGTTGTTTAGTTTCTTCGAAACCTATCGCCGCGACGGTGATCGCTTCATTCGCAGAACTGCTGCACTCGGCGAAGAATCAGGTGTCGGCAGCTCGCTGTATTCCATCAGTGATCGCGGCGCCAATCAGTCGGTGAACTGGATCAGCATTCGCGGCAAGGTCTATGCCGCCTATCGCGACAGCAATTATGGCGTTGATCAGGTCTATTTACTCAGCCCGCTGCAAGTCAATGTCGAAGTGCCCACGCTGACGGTTCGCTATCGCTATCAGCTCAACATTCCCCGCAATCAGACTAAAGAGGACAACAAGACCACTTACACGCTGGAACCCAAACTGCGGCGCGCACTTGCAAAAGGTCTCGCGACGGTGGGCGAAGAATCATCCGACACTGATGGGAAAAGAAAACCGCTGTGCCCTATTCCTCAGTCGGCAGAGGAGCCCGAGGAATATTACGGTTATGGCGCGGGCTATTATGTGATTGAAATGATCGCCGACTTTCCGGTGACCATCGGCAATGAATGTTTTATCGCCAGACTGAACGACCATTTCGGAAACTACGGCAAAAAAGACGGACTGTACGCGCAGCTGACGATGCGTAAACCGGGCTCGATAGAACAAGAGCGCGAGTATGAAGTCCATGGACGGCGACGCATTACTCAGGTAAGTACTTCAGTGGGTAAAGCAGGAAGCGGCGCCGAAGATTAATCTGCAACGTACCCGCATGGATATACCCCCCCCCCGACAGGCCACACTAGTCGGGGTTGTTGACTATGTACTGCCAGAGCTGAAACTTTCCTGCGGGCAAAACAAAACCCCAACTGCTTTCGCAATTGGGGTTTCGGAATTTAATCTTGACGATGACCTACTCTCACATGGGGAAACCCCACACTACCATCGGCGATGCATCGTTTCACTGCTGAGTTCGGGATGGGATCAGGTGGTTCCAACGCTCTATGGTCGTCAAGAAATTCGGGTACTGAGTCGTTGCCAGTTGGCCTCGCTTCAGCAAATTGGGTATGTGACAGCTTTCGGTGTTTGTGAACATCGAACTTTCGGTTCGTTTCGTCTTCACACACCGCAATCTGGTCTCTCTCGCTTTTCAGCTCGGAGCATGCAAATTGCTTGGGTGTTATATGGTCAAGCCTCACGGGCAATTAGTATTGGTTAGCTCAACGCCTCACAGCGCTTACACACCCAACCTATCAACGTCGTAGTCTTCGACGGCCCTTCAGGGAACTCAAGGTTCCAGTGAGATCTCATCTTGAGGCAAGTTTCCCGCTTAGATGCTTTCAGCGGTTATCTTTCCCGAACATAGCTACCCGGCAATGCCACTGGCGTGACAACCGGAACACCAGAGGTTCGTCCACTCCGGTCCTCTCGTACTAGGAGCAGCCCCTCTCAAATCTCAAACGTCCACGGCAGATAGGGACCGAACTGTCTCACGACGTTCTAAACCCAGCTCGCGTACCACTTTAAATGGCGAACAGCCATACCCTTGGGACCGGCTTCAGCCCCAGGATGTGATGAGCCGACATCGAGGTGCCAAACACCGCCGTCGATATGAACTCTTGGGCGGTATCAGCCTGTTATCCCCGGAGTACCTTTTATCCGTTGAGCGATGGCCCTTCCATACAGAACCACCGGATCACTAAGACCTACTTTCGTACCTGCTCGACGTGTCTGTCTCGCAGTCAAGCGCGCTTTTGCCTTTATACTCTACGACCGATTTCCGACCGGTCTGAGCGCACCTTCGTACTCCTCCGTTACTCTTTAGGAGGAGACCGCCCCAGTCAAACTACCCACCATACACTGTCCTCGATCCGGATAACGGACCTGAGTTAGAACCTCAAAGTTGCCAGGGTGGTATTTCAAGGATGGCTCCACGCGAACTGGCGTCCACGCTTCAAAGCCTCCCACCTATCCTACACAAGCAAATTCAAAGTCCAGTGCAAAGCTATAGTAAAGGTTCACGGGGTCTTTCCGTCTAGCCGCGGATACACTGCATCTTCACAGCGATTTCAATTTCACTGAGTCTCGGGTGGAGACAGCGCCGCCATCGTTACGCCATTCGTGCAGGTCGGAACTTACCCGACAAGGAATTTCGCTACCTTAGGACCGTTATAGTTACGGCCGCCGTTTACCGGGGCTTCGATCAAGAGCTTCGCGTTAGCTAACCCCATCAATTAACCTTCCGGCACCGGGCAGGCGTCACACCCTATACGTCCACTTTCGTGTTTGCAGAGTGCTGTGTTTTTAATAAACAGTCGCAGCGGCCTGGTATCTTCGACCGGCATGAGCTTACGGAGCAAGTCCTTCACCCTCACCGGCGCACCTTCTCCCGAAGTTACGGTGCCATTTTGCCTAGTTCCTTCACCCGAGTTCTCTCAAGCGCCTTGGTATTCTCTACCCAACCACCTGTGTCGGTTTGGGGTACGGTTCCTGGTTACCTGAAGCTTAGAAGCTTTTCTTGGAAGCATGGCATCAACCACTTCGTGTTCTAAAAGAACACTCGTCATCAGCTCTCGGCCTTAAGATCCCGGATTTACCTAAGATCTCAGCCTACCACCTTAAACTTGGACAACCAACGCCAAGCTGGCCTAGCCTTCTCCGTCCCTCCATCGCAATAACCAGAAGTACAGGAATATTAACCTGTTTTCCATCGACTACGCTTTTCAGCCTCGCCTTAGGGACCGACTAACCCTGCGTCGATTAACGTTGCGCAGGAAACCTTGGTCTTTCGGCGTGGGTGTTTTTCACACCCATTGTCGTTACTCATGTCAGCATTCGCACTTCTGATACCTCCAGCAAGCTTCTCAACTCACCTTCACAGGCTTACAGAACGCTCCTCTACCGCATCATCCGAAGATGATACCCGTAGCTTCGGTGTATGGTTTGAGCCCCGTTACATCTTCCGCGCAGGCCGACTCGACTAGTGAGCTATTACGCTTTCTTTAAAGGGTGGCTGCTTCTAAGCCAACCTCCTAGCTGTCTAAGCCTTCCCACATCGTTTCCCACTTAACCATAACTTTGGGACCTTAGCTGACGGTCTGGGTTGTTTCCCTTTTCACGACGGACGTTAGCACCCGCCGTGTGTCTCCCATGCTCGGCACTTGTAGGTATTCGGAGTTTGCATCGGTTTGGTAAGTCGGGATGACCCCCTAGCCGAAACAGTGCTCTACCCCCTACAGTGATACATGAGGCGCTACCTAAATAGCTTTCGAGGAGAACCAGCTATCTCCGAGCTTGATTAGCCTTTCACTCCGATCCACAGGTCATCCGCTAACTTTTCAACGGTAGTCGGTTCGGTCCTCCAGTTAGTGTTACCCAACCTTCAACCTGCCCATGGATAGATCGCCCGGTTTCGGGTCTATTCCCAGCGACTAGACGCCCTATTAAGACTCGCTTTCGCTACGCCTCCCCTATTCGGTTAAGCTCGCCACTGAAAATAAGTCGCTGACCCATTATACAAAAGGTACGCAGTCACAGAACAAAGTCTGCTCCCACTGCTTGTACGCATACGGTTTCAGGATCTATTTCACTCCCCTCTCCGGGGTTCTTTTCGCCTTTCCCTCACGGTACTAGTTCACTATCGGTCAGTCAGTAGTATTTAGCCTTGGAGGATGGTCCCCCCATATTCAGACAAAGTTTCTCGTGCTCCGTCCTACTCGATTTCATGACTAAGAGATTTTCGCGTACAGGGCTATCACCCACTATGGCCGCACTTTCCAGAGCGTTCCGCTAATCTCAAAGCCACTTAAGGGCTAGTCCCCGTTCGCTCGCCACTACTAAGGGAATCTCGGTTGATTTCTTTTCCTCAGGGTACTTAGATGTTTCAGTTCCCCTGGTTCGCCTCTTGCACCTATGTATTCAGTACAAGATAACCATCTTATGATGGCTGGGTTCCCCCATTCAGACATCTCCGGATCAAAGTCTGTTTGCCGACTCCCCGAAGCTTTTCGCAGGCTACCACGTCTTTCATCGCCTCTGACTGCCAAGGCATCCACCGTATGCGCTTCTTCACTTGACCATATAACCCCAAGCAATCTGGTTATACTGTGAAGACGACATTCGCCGAAAATTCGAATTTCTCAATTAAGAGAACTCACAAATTTTACCTTAGCCTGATCCGTTACCAGTGAAAGTAACGTTCAGTCTATCTTTCTATCACATACCCAAATTTTTAAAGAACGAACTAGTCAAAGACTAGAAATCAACATTCACCATCACAACGATGGAATGCTCATTTCTAAGCTTTATACAAGAGAAGCAGTAGTGGTGGAGGCAAGCGGGATCGAACCGCTGACCTCCTGCGTGCAAGGCAGGCGCTCTCCCAGCTGAGCTATGGCCCCGTATTTCTACAGGCGTTTCCCACACAAAATTGGTGGGTCTGGGCAGATTCGAACTGCCGACCTCACCCTTATCAGGGGTGCGCTCTAACCAACTGAGCTACAGACCCAATTTCGAGCTACTAAGGCCGACCTCACCCTGCTCTTAACCACAAAGCATGGGGTACGCTCTAACCAACTCAGCTACAAACCGATACAGGCTGCTTCTTTCGTCTTCTTCAATGAATCAAGCAATTCGTGTGGGAACTTATGGAGCAGCTGATGTCGTCGATTAAGGAGGTGATCCAGCCGCAGGTTCCCCTACGGCTACCTTGTTACGACTTCACCCCAGTCATGAATCACACCGTGGTAACCGTCCTCCCGAAGGTTAGACTAGCTACTTCTGGTGCAACCCACTCCCATGGTGTGACGGGCGGTGTGTACAAGGCCCGGGAACGTATTCACCGTGACATTCTGATTCACGATTACTAGCGATTCCGACTTCACGCAGTCGAGTTGCAGACTGCGATCCGGACTACGATCGGTTTTATGGGATTAGCTCCACCTCGCGGCTTGGCAACCCTTTGTACCGACCATTGTAGCACGTGTGTAGCCCAGGCCGTAAGGGCCATGATGACTTGACGTCATCCCCACCTTCCTCCGGTTTGTCACCGGCAGTCTCCTTAGAGTGCCCACCATGACGTGCTGGTAACTAAGGACAAGGGTTGCGCTCGTTACGGGACTTAACCCAACATCTCACGACACGAGCTGACGACAGCCATGCAGCACCTGTCTCAATGTTCCCGAAGGCACCAATCCATCTCTGGAAAGTTCATTGGATGTCAAGGCCTGGTAAGGTTCTTCGCGTTGCTTCGAATTAAACCACATGCTCCACCGCTTGTGCGGGCCCCCGTCAATTCATTTGAGTTTTAACCTTGCGGCCGTACTCCCCAGGCGGTCAACTTAATGCGTTAGCTGCGCCACTAAGAGCTCAAGGCTCCCAACGGCTAGTTGACATCGTTTACGGCGTGGACTACCAGGGTATCTAATCCTGTTTGCTCCCCACGCTTTCGCACCTCAGTGTCAGTATCAGTCCAGGTGGTCGCCTTCGCCACTGGTGTTCCTTCCTATATCTACGCATTTCACCGCTACACAGGAAATTCCACCACCCTCTACCATACTCTAGCTCGACAGTTTTGAATGCAGTTCCCAGGTTGAGCCCGGGGATTTCACATCCAACTTAACGAACCACCTACGCGCGCTTTACGCCCAGTAATTCCGATTAACGCTTGCACCCTCTGTATTACCGCGGCTGCTGGCACAGAGTTAGCCGGTGCTTATTCTGTCGGTAACGTCAAAATTGCAGAGTATTAATCTACAACCCTTCCTCCCAACTTAAAGTGCTTTACAATCCGAAGACCTTCTTCACACACGCGGCATGGCTGGATCAGGCTTTCGCCCATTGTCCAATATTCCCCACTGCTGCCTCCCGTAGGAGTCTGGACCGTGTCTCAGTTCCAGTGTGACTGATCATCCTCTCAGACCAGTTACGGATCGTCGCCTTGGTGAGCCATTACCTCACCAACTAGCTAATCCGACCTAGGCTCATCTGATAGCGCAAGGCCCGAAGGTCCCCTGCTTTCTCCCGTAGGACGTATGCGGTATTAGCGTTCCTTTCGAAACGTTGTCCCCCACTACCAGGCAGATTCCTAGGCATTACTCACCCGTCCGCCGCTGAATTCAGGAGCAAGCTCCTGTCATCCGCTCGACTTGCATGTGTTAGGCCTGCCGCCAGCGTTCAATCTGAGCCATGATCAAACTCTTCAGTTCAAACATCTTTGGGTTTTTAAGAAACCCTAAACTTGGCTCAGCAATCGTTGGTTACATCTTTGATTTCTCGCGGAGTAACTTGTGATGCTGATAATCTTGTTGACTATCAGTCTGACTCCACAAGCACCCACACGAATTGCTTGATTCAGTTGTTAAAGAGCGGTTGGTTAAGATCTTTCGTCTCAACCGAGGCGCGCATTCTACAGCAGCCTCATTTGCTGTCAAGTGATTATTTTCAGAAGTTTTCGAAGAATTCTTCAACAACTTCAACCACTTGCGCTTCCGATCTCTCGTCAGCGGGAGGCGAATTCTACAGCGTTACACGCTGCTGTCAACACCTCTTTTTCAACTTCCTTTCGGCTTCGATGAACTGAAGCAACCTGCTGCCGAAACCTACATAACTCATTGAATCTCAAGGAGTTTTCCGTTTCGACTGCGCCGGAAGTGGGGCGAATTATAGACATCTGAAATCTGCCGTCAACCGTTAATTTGGCTTTTCTATCGATCAGTGGAAAAAGCCTTCTATATAGACGATAGAGGCGCTTACGCACGCCTGATTCAAAATCAAGGAGACAGCCCCTCTAGCAGCAAGCGCAGGCAAGCCCCCTTGGCCCATGACAAAGCCAGAGCCTTGAGCATTGGGTTAGCGAACAGCAAAGGAGAGGAGTTTCTATAGTAGATGGTGTCCCAGGGCAGGTTCGAACTGCCAACCTTCCCCTTAGGAGGGGGATGCTCTATCCAATTGAGCTACTGAGACACACGTTTCGTCGCAGCAGACGCTGCATGACGGACGGCGTGCATGTTAACCACCGAACCCCGATTTGTCATGTCGTCCGTAGGGCTTTTTAAGTGTAGGCAGGCGCCCTGTGATGCTGCGGGAAGAATTACCGTGCATTTTGCACGCCGCCTTAAAAGCCATCAGTGCAGATTGCAACCTGCACAATCCGAAAAACTCGCTCAAATGCTTGTTTTTAAAGGACTTAACAGAGGTTAGACTGTTGGCACGACGGCTGCTATGTCTGTTCAATAGAAGAACATTCGGAGCTACGCCCATGAACAGCACCCTTTTGCTTGCAAACGCAATTGCTCTGGCGGTTTTGGTGAGCTTCCATTTTATCCCCGCAAGCGACTCGCCGGAGCCATTGGCCCAGCGTATGCCGCATTACTTGCAGGTACAAAAAGCCCCCCAACTGGCAGTACTGAGCGATCAGGGCACATCAACACCGCTGGCCGTCAGTAGCTCTGAGCAAGTGCGACCAGCACTGACCTCCGAACATCTGGTTTTTTGAAATATCTTCAGGAGTACAACATGTCCAAGTCAGCTGCGGGATTTCTGATCCTCGCCCTTTTGAGTGGCGTTGCGCATTTATCGCTGTTCGAAGGCGCTGAAATCACCCTGCCCCTGATTGGCTGCGCCGTTTTTGCCGTGCTATTTGTGCTGGCACTGGCAGCAGGACGAAAGATCAAATTTGATCCGGTTTTACGCTGAGCCGGATCAGACGCAAGAGATCATTGACGGCGTCCGCCAGATCTCCGGAATTGTCGACAATATGTACTGGCCCATCACTTGATCTCCTATCCTTGAACAACGCATTGCGAGCCAGTCTTGCATCAATTTGCTCAAGCGTTTCCCTACCACGCTTGAGCAGACGCTCTCGCAGTACTTCATCCCTGACCGTCAGCAAAACCGGCAGCAACGCTGGATAGCATTCAATTGCCTGACGCAGATTGGCCCTAGAGCCATTGACCAGCACATGCTGCCCATCGCTTAGGCGCTGATCCATTTCCACCGGAATCCCGTAGGCAAGACCATTGGCACGCCATGCCAGCGAGAAATTGCCAGCATGCTCACCACGCTCGAACTCGTCCGGTGTTACACCAATAGCATCCTCCCCTACCGATTCGGCAGATCGTGTGATCACCCGGCGCATCACATGGCAATTCAAAGCGCGTAATGGCTCCCGAGCTGCCTCAATCAAACTGTCCTTGCCTGAACCGGAAGGCCCCATCAAATAAATTAGCTTGCCATCCATCCTGAAAACGCCCTCCAGCGGGTGCCTGCCACTAGTAAATCGGCAATTTGCCACTATCCTGTAAAGGTAAGGAACAAGGATGCAGAACCCGCATAGAATGCACGTTCTGATGCCTTCGGACATTAATTCATGTGCAGCAGGAAGCGGGCAAGGATGCGGACAGAGGCGAAGTTTTCAAACCAGTCCGCATTTCTGATAATTGGTGCTGGCATTACGCCTTTACCCAGCTCAATATTTGTCACAGAATTGACGCCAATGATCTGGCAATTTTGAGGCATGATGCGGGCCTCTTAACAATTCAGGTTGAACCATTTGGCGCGGATGCTTGTCCTACCACACATCCTGCGGCCAATCCCGAGAACCGCTCCCCTGAACTAACCGGTTAAATATATGCGCCCATTGAAACAGGCAATTTATTCCAGCCGTACGGCTGACAAGTTTGTCGTACGTCTGCCAGACGGAATGCGTGAACGCATTGCCGAGGTGGCTCGCAATCATCATCGCAGCATGAACTCCGAGATCATTGCGCGCCTTGAGCAGAGTCTTATTCAGGAAGGCGCACTGGGCGAAGAGCTGAGCATGCGCCTGGACAGCCCGGAGCTGTCGTTGCACGAGCGCGAGCTGTTGCAACGTTTCCGCCAGCTATCTCATCGTCAGCAAAACGCTTTGGTGTCCTTGATTGCCCATGACGCCGAAATGGCAGCAGACGCGTCCTGAGCCATACCGAACATCTCAAGCCAGCTTAATTGCTGGCTTTTTTTTGCGCGGCATTTGAGATTTCGCAGACACAAAAAAGCCCGCCAATTGGCGGGCAGTTTCGCTAATACCGATCAGAGCAGGAAGATTGTCGCCAACCCCAGGAAGATGAAGAAACCACCACTGTCCGTCATCGCAGTGATCATCACGCTCGCCCCCATCGCCGGATCTCGCCCCATCTTCGCCAGGGTCATAGGGATCAACACTCCCATCAACGCAGCCAGCAACAGATTCAGCGTCATCGCTGCCGTCATTACCACGCCCAACGACCAACTGCCGTAGAGCAGATAAGCAACGACGCCGATCACACCGCCCCAGACCAAGCCATTAATCAAGCCCACCGCCAACTCCTTGCGCATCAGACGCGAGGTATTGCCAGTGCTGACCTGATCGAGCGCCATGGCGCGAACAATCATGGTGATCGTCTGGTTACCGGAATTGCCACCGATACCCGCCACGATCGGCATCAGCGCTGCGAGCGCTACCAGCTTCTCGATCGAGCCTTCGAACAGACCGATCACTCGAGAGGCGACAAACGCAGTGATCAGGTTGACCGCCAGCCATGCCCAACGGTTGCGTAAAGACTTCCAGACGGAGGCGAAGATGTCTTCCTCTTCACGCAGACCGGCCATGTTGAGAACTTCGCTCTCACTCTCTTCACGAATCAGGTCAACCATTTCATCAATGGTCAGACGGCCGATCAACTTGCCGTTCTTGTCGACTACAGGGGCCGAGATCAAGTCGTAACGCTCGAACGCCTGCGCGGCGTCGTAAGCGTCTTCGTCCGGATGGAAACTCACCGGATCGCTGGCCATCACTTCGGCAACCTGCTTGTCCGGGTCATTGACCAGCAGACGCTTGATCGGCAGCACACCCTTGAGCACACCGTCGTAATCAACCACGAACAGCTTGTCGGTGTGACCAGGAAGCTCTTTGAGACGACGCAAATAGCGCAGAACCACTTCGAGACTGACATCCTCGCGGATAGTCACCATCTCGAAGTCCATCAGCGCACCAACCTGCTCCTCGTCGTAAGACAGGGCCGAGCGTACGCGTTCACGTTGCTGGTTATCCAGACTCTCCATCAGCTCATGGACGACGTCTCGCGGCAGCTCGGAAGCCAGGTCAGCAAGTTCGTCGGCGTCCATGTCCTTGGCCGCAGCCAAGAGCTCGTGATCGTCCATGTCGGCGATCAGCGTTTCACGAACGGAGTCGGATACTTCGAGAAGGATATCGCCGTCGCGATCAGCCTTGACCAATTGCCAGAGCGTCAGACGATCGTCCAGCGGCAGGGCTTCAAGGATGTAGGCAACGTCAGCGGAGTGCAGATCATCGAGCTTGCGTTGCAGCTCGACGAGGTTTTGTCGGTGAACCAGGTTTTCGACGCGATCGTGATGCGCGCCTTCCTGGCGGTGAGTCAGGTCTTCGACGACCCGCTGACGCTGCAGCAGTTCGACGACCTGAGCCAGGCGATCCTGCAGGCTTTCTTGTGTTTTCTTTACTTCGATTTCAGACATAGGCGAACTCCACTCCCAGCAGCGGGGCACGCCGGAAGGATCAATCAGTCAATTCATGATTGGTGAAACTATTTACTGAGTAACTACTGGGTAAGTCCATGGAGGTTTTCCATAAGCCCCGGCGGGGCTGACGGGCGCAATGATACACCGCCTGACGGTTTAAAACGTTAAAAAATCGCGGTCGAAACAAGCGCTTGCGAAACAAACCTGAGCACTGTCCTGATCCCTGCAAATGCGACGACTCATCCTGAAAAGAAAACACACCAGCGCCGAAAGATGTAGCGACTACCCTTGAGCGTAGATCGTCATGGAGGACGCCGAATGCCATTGAAACCATCCCACCTCGTACTCACCAGCCTGCTCTGCCTGCCACCCACCGGGGCCGCCCTCACCCTCCATCGCTGCGAAGCCGCTGACGGCAGCATCACGTTCACCTCGATGAGCTGCGCACAAGGCGAGCAGCGCTCAGCACAGGAAGTCCACCCCTACTCACCCGGATCGGTTGTGGCAGTGATGCCGGAACACAACCATGAAGAAACATCAGGCATGACAACGCGAAATAGAGAACCAGGCATTGTTGGCCACACTGAAGACAAATGCGGAAACCTGATCGACGCGAGACAACGTCGCGCCGCGATCATCAATCAACGCGTGATTGCCGGCATGAGTCAGCAAGATGTTGAAAGCGCGCTAGGCAAACCGGACAAAGTGAATATTCGAACATCGACGACGAGCTATCGATACGACCTCAAGCGAGGCAGGAGTGCTCAAATAGATTTTGACGAGAGAGGATGCGTGAAGGCAAAAGCCAAATCGCGGACAGCAAAAAGCCCGCGTTAAACGCGGGCTTTTCGGTATATGGTGCACTCGACAGGATTCGAACCTGTGACCGCTCGGTTCGTAGCCGAGTACTCTATCCAGCTGAGCTACGAGTGCATTTGTGTTTTTAGACCAGACCACAACTGGCTGAAACCAAGTTATTCACATTGCTGCAACTAACTCTTAAATGGTGCACTCGACAGGATTCGAACCTGTGACCGCTCGGTTCGTAGCCGAGTACTCTATCCAGCTGAGCTACGAGTGCATTTGTGTTTTTAGACCAGATCACATCTGGTTGAAGCCAAGTCATTTACATTGCTGTAACTGACTCTTAAATGGTGCACTCGACAGGATTCGAACCTGTGACCGCTCGGTTCGTAGCCGAGTACTCTATCCAGCTGAGCTACGAGTGCATTTGTTGCGCCGCATTATAGCCCGTCTAATCTCTATTCCAACCACTTTTTCTATTAATTTCAACAACTTACAGAAAAAGCCAGATTACGACGTACTAAGCAAATAATGGCGGAGAACGGGGGATTCGAACCCCCGACACCCTTGTGAGGTGTACTCCCTTAGCAGGGGAGCGCCTTCGGCCACTCGGCCAGCTCTCCGCAACACGGGGCGTATCTTAACCAACCTTTTCCCCGTTTGCAAACATAAAAATCGATAAAAATTAATGGCTTGGTTCTTCGTCCTTCTCTTTCTTTATACGCAGGTAAATTTCCTCACGGTGCACGGCAACCTCTTTCGGGGCGTTGACGCCGATACGCACTTGGTTTCCTTTAACGCCGAGCACGGTCACGGTGATTTCGCCATCACCGATAATCAGGCTTTCTGCGCACCGACGAGTCAGAATCAGCATACCTTTCTCCTCACGCAATTCAGTTCAGGGACAACAGTCTGCAAAAAAAAGGCACCCGACCTACAACCGGAGCGATCGTAGCCCTACATGCCTGAGTATTGACCAGCGCGAGCAAAAGAACAGTTCAGGGCTCGCGCCATTCAAAAAATAAAGGGCGCGGTCAGACCGCGCCCTTCAAGAAACGGAATTACTCGCCTTGACGGGCCGGAGCATCCAGTTCGAAAGCTGTGTGCAGGGCGCGCACGGCCAGTTCCAGGTACTTCTCTTCGATGACCACGGAAACCTTGATTTCCGAAGTCGAGATCATCTGGATGTTGATGCTTTCTTTTGCCAGGGACTCGAACATGCGGCTGGCCACACCTGCGTGGGAACGCATGCCGACGCCGACGATCGAGACCTTGGCAATCTTGGTGTCACCAACCACTTCACGGGCACCGATCTCGCGAGCGGTGTTTTCCAGCACGGTCTGTGCGGCCTGGTAGTCGTTGCGGTGTACGGTGAAGGTGAAGTCGGTGGTGTTATCGTGCGCAACGTTCTGCACGATCATGTCGACCTCGATGTTCGCGGCACTGATCGGGCCGAGAATCTTGAACGCCACGCCCGGGGTGTCTGGCACGCCACGGATGGTCAGCTTGGCTTCATCGCGGTTGAAAGCGATGCCGGAAATGATCGGCTGTTCCATGGTTTCCTCTTCATCAATAGTAATGAGGGTGCCCGGACCCTCCTTGAAGCTGTGCAGTACGCGCAGCGGAACGTTGTACTTGCCGGCGAATTCCACCGCACGGATCTGCAACACCTTGGAACCGAGGCTGGCCATTTCCAGCATCTCTTCAAAGGTAATCTTGTCGAGACGCTGAGCGACTGGCACGACACGCGGGTCAGTGGTGTAAACACCATCAACGTCGGTGTAGATCTGGCACTCGTCAGCCTTCAACGCGGCAGCCAGTGCCACACCGGTGGTGTCGGAACCGCCACGACCGAGGGTGGTGATGTTGCCGTGCTCGTCGACGCCCTGAAAACCGGCGACAACCACCACGCGACCCGCTTTCAGATCACCACGAATCTTCTGGTCATCAATCTGCAAGATACGCGCTTTATTGTGCGCACTGTCGGTCAGGATCCGCACCTGGTTACCGGTGTACGACACCGCCGGCACACCGCGCTTGATCAGCGCCATGGCCAACAGGGCAATCGTCACCTGCTCACCGGTGGAAACGATCACGTCCAGTTCACGCGGAACCGGTTGAGTATCGCCACTGATTTGCTTGGCCAGATCGATCAGACGGTTGGTTTCGCCGCTCATTGCAGACAGCACAACCACCAGGTCATCGCCGGCATCGCGGAATTTCTTAACCTTGTCGGCGACCTGCTCGATTCTCTCGACAGTACCGACCGAGGTGCCTCCAAATTTCTGTACGATCAAAGCCATTTCAAAGCCGCCTCTGCCCATGAAGGGCGCCCAATAATCACTCGAACAGCCGCCGGGCCCGCCACTAGACTGCGGGCCCGCCGTGCCGTCTTATAAACCCTGCTCGACGAATGGAACGGTCAGCGCCAATGCGCCATCCAGCGCGCCGGCGTCGATACCGCCGCCCTGCGCCATGTCCGGACGACCACCGCCCTTCCCGCCCACTGCCGCAGCAGCCTGCCTCATCAAATCACCGGCTTTGAGTTGGCCAGTCAGGTCTTTGGTTACGCCAGCAACCAGAACGACCTTTTCCTCATGGACACTGCCGAGCAGGATCACTGCGCGGCCGAGTTTGTTCTTCAACTGATCAACCAGCGCCAGCAGCGCTTTGGCGTCCTGACCATCCAGACGTGCGGCCAAAACCTTCACGCCTTTGACGTCCAGTGCCGAGGACGACAGATCGTCGCCCGCAGCGCTGGCCGCCTTGGCTTGCAACTGCTCGAGTTGCTTCTCCAGTTGGCGGTTGCGCTCCAGCACAGCCGACAGCTTGTCGATCAGGTTGTCGCGACTGCCCTTGACCAGGCTGGCCGCTTCCTTGAGTTGTTCTTCTGCCGCGTTCAAGTAGGCCAGTGCTTGCGCACCAGTGACTGCCTCGATACGACGCACGCCCGATGCCACACCGCCTTCGCTGATGATTTTCAGCAGGCCGATGTCGCCGGTACGGTTGGCGTGGATACCGCCGCACAGCTCGACGGAGAAATCGCCGCCCATGCTCAGCACGCGCACGTTGTCGCCGTACTTCTCGCCGAACAGCGCCATCGCGCCTTTGTTCTTGGCGGTTTCGATGTCGGTTTCTTCGGTCTCAACGGCGGAGTTCTTGCGGATCTCGGCGTTGACGATGTCTTCCAGTGCTTTGATCTGTTCCGGCTTGATCGCTTCAAAGTGGCTGAAGTCGAAACGCAGGCGCTGGCTATCGACCAACGAACCTTTCTGTTGAACGTGCTCGCCCAATACCTGACGCAGCGCAGCGTGCAGCAAGTGCGTGGCCGAGTGGTTCAGCGAAGTCGCGTGACGCACTTCGGCATCGACGTGAGTTTCCACTGGCGCGCCAATGGTCAGGCTGCCCGAATCCAGCACACCGTGGTGCAGGAACGCGCCGCCGGTCTTGGTGGTGTCACGTACGTCGAAACGTGCGTTGCCAGCCTGCAGATAACCACAGTCGCCGATCTGGCCGCCGGATTCAGCGTAGAACGGCGTCTGGTTCAGAACGATCACCGCCTCTTCGCCTTCATTCAAGACGTCGACCGACTGGCCATCTTTATAGATAGCGACGATTTTTGCCGAACCGCTGGTGTCTTTGTAGCCGGTGAACTCGGTGGCCACATCAACCTTGACCAAGGTGTTGTAGTCCAGACCGAACGAGCTGGCCGAACGCGCGCGAACACGCTGGGCTTCCATCTCACGCTCGAAACCGGCTTCGTCGACAGTCAGGCTGCGCTCGCGGGCGATGTCGGCGGTCAGGTCCATCGGGAAACCGTAAGTGTCGTAGAGTTTGAACACCACGTCGCCCGGCACCACGGTGCCTTTGAGTTCCAGCAGATCCTGCTCGAGGATCTTCAGACCGTGCTCCAGCGTCTTGGAGAACTGCTCTTCTTCAGCCTTGAGCACGCGCTCGATGTTGCTCTGCTGCTTCTTCAGTTCCGGGAAGGCTTCGCCCATCTCGGCAACCAGCGCCGCGACGATCTTGTAGAAGAAGCTGCCAGTGGCGCCCAGCTTGTTACCGTGACGGCAAGCGCGACGGATGATCCGGCGCAGTACATAACCGCGACCTTCGTTGGATGGCAGTACGCCGTCGGCGATCAGGAAACCGCACGAACGGATGTGATCGGAAACAACCTTGAGCGAAGACTGATCGCCATTTTCGCAACCGATGGCTTCAGCCGAGGCCTTCAGCAGGTTCTTGAACAGGTCGATGTCGTAGTTGGAGTTGACGTGCTGCATCACCGCACTGATCCGCTCCAGGCCCATGCCGGTGTCGACCGACGGTGCTGGCAACGGATGCAACACGCCATCGGCGGTGCGGTTGAACTGCATGAACACGTTGTTCCAGATCTCGATGTAACGGTCGCCATCTTCTTCCGGCGAGCCCGGTGGGCCGCCCCAGATATGGTCGCCGTGATCGTAGAAAATCTCGGTGCATGGGCCGCACGGACCGGTATCGCCCATGGTCCAGAAGTTGTCAGAGGCGTATGGCGCGCCTTTGTTGTCGCCGATGCGGATCATGCGCTCGACCGGCACACCGATTTCTTTGGTCCAGATGTCATACGCTTCGTCGTCGGAGGCGTAGACGGTGACCCAGAGTTTTTCCTTCGGCAGTTGCAGAACGCCGGTCAGGAAGGTCCACGCGTAGGTTATCGCGTCTTTCTTGAAATAGTCGCCGAAGCTGAAGTTACCGAGCATTTCAAAGAACGTGTGGTGACGAGCGGTATAACCGACGTTTTCCAGGTCGCTGTTCTTGCCACCGGCACGCACGCATTTCTGGCTGCTGGTCGCACGGGTGTACGCACGTTTTTCCTGGCCCAGGAAGCAGTCCTTGAACTGGTTCATCCCCGCGTTAGTGAACAGCAGGGTTGGGTCGTTGCCCGGAATCAAAGAGCTGGAGGCTACACGGGTGTGGCCTTGCTCTTCGAAGAAGCGAAGGAAGGCTTCACGGATTTCTGCGCTTTTCATTAGGTTCTTCCACGGAGGCTGCGGCCAAAGGCCTGTTCGAAACGTCAACAGACGAAGCGACGGCAAAGGGCCGCATTATATCGGCCCTGCGCGCGGGGTACAGCGTGTTTATACGATAGAAACGGTCAATTGGACGGCTAACGCTGTCACTTGCGCGAAAACTCGACGAATGTCGCGATCACTTGCTCGATTTGCGAGCGATTGACGTCCATGTGCGTGACCATACGCAGGCGCGCGGCGGCGCTCAACTTGATCCCGCGTTCGGCAGCAAAGGCCTTGATCGCTTCGGCTTTGTCGCCCATTTGCACATAAACCATGTTGGTTTGCACGGGTTCGACGATGAAACCTGCTTCACGCAGACCTTCGGCGAGCAATTGCGCATTGGCGTGATCGTCGGCCAGACGCTCGACGTTGTGATCCAGCGCATACAGCCCCGCCGCCGCCAACAACCCGGCCTGGCGCATGCCGCCACCGACCATTTTGCGCAAACGCCGGGCCTTGCCGATCAGTTGCTCAGAACCGCACAACACCGAGCCGACCGGCGCGCCAAGACCTTTGGACAGGCACACCGACACCGAATCAAAGTACTGAGTGATTTCCCGCGCATCGACACCCAGCTTGACCGCCGCGTTGTACAGGCGCGCGCCGTCGAGGTGCAGTTGCAAGCCTTTGTCCTGAGTGAAGCGACGGGCCCGAGCCAGATACTCCAGCGGCAGGACTTTGCCCTGCATGGTGTTTTCCAGCGCCAGCAGACGGGTCCGGGCGAAATGGAAGTCGTCAGGTTTGATCGCTGCGGCGACCTGATCCAGATCCAGCGATCCATCGGCCTGTACTTCCAGCGGCTGCGGCTGGATCGAACCGAGTACCGCCGCGCCCCCACCTTCGTACTTGTAGGTATGCGCCTGCTGACCCACGACGTATTCGTCGCCGCGCTCACAGTGCGCCATCAACCCCAGCAGATTACTCATGGTGCCGGTCGGCACGAACAGCGCTGCAGCAAACCCCAGACGCTTGGCCAATTCGGCTTCCAGACGATTGACCGTCGGATCTTCGCCGTACACGTCATCGCCAGTGTCCGCCGCAGTCATTGCGTCGAGCATGGCGGGAGTCGGTTGGGTGACGGTGTCGCTGCGAAGATCGATAACGCTCATGAACCTGGCCTCAAGTCAGCAGGGGAAATCCCTTTACGAAGTGGAATTACTGCGGGCATCGCGTGGATTAATCAACCCTTGAGCGCGAAAAGGTCAGGTTACTTCTTGAGAACACACCATCCATGTGGGAGCGAGCCTGCTCGCGAAAGCAGTCTGTCAGTAACACATCTGCTAACTGACACACTGCTTTCGCGAGCAGGCTCGCTCCCACAGGTTCTGTGCAGGGCCGGAAAATATGTGTTAAAAACGCTGCGCCGCCCGAGAAAGGGCGGCAAAAACGTTCTCAGGGCGGGGTGCAATTCCCCACCGGCGGTAATTGCGCGCAACGCGTATAGCCCGCGAGCGCTTGGTGCTGACACGGCTTTGGTTGTGCGCGGCGGCAAGGTCAGCAGACCCGGTGTGATTCCGGGGCCGACGGTCATAGTCCGGATGAAGAGAGAACGGGATTAACGCCAAAGGGCCGTCCGCGCGATGTTGTGCGTGTGCGCACCCTTGAATCCCTTTCGATTCATAACGCCCTGTTTTTCACACAAACAGGAGTCAGAACATGCAACCCACCGCTATCGACAGCAAAAACAAACACCCTCACGGCGAGCGCGTCGCGTTCATCCAGGCCTGCTGGCACAAGGAAATCGTCGACCAGAGCCGTAAAGGCTTCGTCGCCGAAATGATTGCCTTGGGTTATCAGGAATCGGACATCGACATCTTCGAAGTCGGCGGCGCCTTTGAAATGCCCCTGCACGCCAAGTTGCTGGCCAAGACCGGTCGCTATGCCGGCATCGTCGCCGCAGCCTTGGTCGTGGACGGCGGCATCTACCGTCACGAGTTCGTCGCCCAGTCGGTGGTCAGCGGCCTGATGCAGGTGCAACTGGAAACCGAAGTGCCGGTGTTCTCGGTGTCGCTGACGCCGCATCACTTCCATGCTGGCGACGAACATCAGAAGTTCTTCTTTGAGCACTTTGTGCACAAGGGTCAGGAAGCGGCGCGGACTTGCGCGGATACGCTGCGCAAGGTTCGCGCGCTGCGCCGTACTGAGCCGCATGCTGTAGCCGTGTAAACACGGAACCAAAACTGTAGGAGTGAGCCTGCTCGCGATAGCGGAGTGTCAGTCGACCACTGTAGTGACTGATACATTGCAATCGCGAGCAGGCTCACTCCTACAGGGGTTTTGCGTAGGATCAGGCGAGATTTTCGTCGGTGGTCGGGACGATCAGGATGCCCGCGCGCAAGCCGTTCTTGACCTTGGGATTGGGGAAGATGATCCGCGCGCCCTGCTCTTCGATGATCCAACGGGTATTGGCCAAATCCTCGGCCAACACATAACCCACTTCCAACTCTGAAAAGTTTTCGATGTCCTGCGGCAGGTTCAAACGAAAGGCATCGCTGTGCTTGATGATTTCCCGCGCGACGCTGAACAGCTGCAAACCATCCAGCCGTGGTTCAGCCATCTCCGGCTCAGTGCCTTCGATGATCTGCTTCAGACGAGTTTCCAGCAGCGAGACGTTAACCCCGTCGTTCTGCCCGAACGGCCGCGCCTTGCCCAGTTCCAGCGTGAAAGCCTCGGCACCGAGTTTGTCGTAGGTGTACGAGCTGAACACGATCGACGGTTTGTTCTGCAACAGCACCGCCTCCATGCCGGCAGCGCGCAGGCGCGCCAGCTCAAGGCGTGAATGCTGGCGACCTTCCTTCCACGGATACAGCGCGAACTGTTCGATCTTCGAGCCGCGAATAGCGGTGTGCAAGTCGTAGTGCAGACGCTGGCGATCCGGCAGGCTGAAGAAACTCGCCGCCAACCGCTCCAGCTCACAGGCACGCAGCGCTTCGCTGCCACTGCTTTGTTCATGACGGCCGTTGAACAGCCGATTGACGTCCTGCTCGACGAAACGCTCGCCTTTGCGAATCGCTTCCGGGTTGCCGAACAGGAACAGAATGCGTGCGCGCGGCTTCAGATCGCCACGCGCGATGTCGTGCAGCAGCCGATCAAGCAACTCGATCGGCGCTGTTTCGTTGCCATGGATGCCCGCCGACAGCAGCAGGTCCAGGCCGTTGTCGCGTGCTTCGGGTGGCCGGACTTCCAGCGCACCTTCGCTCAACCAGCGCATCCGCACGCCTTCGACAGTCAGTTGAGTCTTCTCCGCCGGTTCGCGGCCGGCGAGGGTCAGTTCAAGCAGTTTGCCGAGGGCGAGCATAGAGCGGTTTCCTTAGTGGTCGTGGTTGCAATCCGGGCCGTGCACGTGGTCTTCGTCGTCGCCGACGTCAGCCGGTTCCATTTCCAGTTGCAGACTTACCAGATTAGTCGCCAATGGGCGCAGCAGCAGGTTGGCGTACTCGGCGTCACCTTCTTCAACGTCCACGCCGATCAGCAGTTGGCCACGGCCGTCCTGCTGGATCCACAGCTCTTTGCCTTGCCACATGACCGCGACGCGGGTGCAGGAAGTCTCCAGTTGCGTGCCGTCGGTGTCTTCAAGGATCAGCTGCAGGGAATCGCTCATGTTTTTACTCTCTTGGGGAGACAAGCCGCGCGCCGCGTTCAGGCGACGCGCCGGCCATCAATTGATCTGGAATGGATAAACCGCGCCCAGTTTAAGGATTTGCGTCAGTTCATCCAGTGCCGTCCGGCATTCAAGCAGCAATTGCGGATCCGCCAGATCGGTTTCGCTCAGGCGGTCGCGGTAATGCTTTTCAACCCATGCGGTCAACGAACCGTACAACGGTGGCGTCATGATAACCCCTGGGTTGACCGCCGCCAGTTCGGTTTCGTTAAGCGCGACGCGCAGTCGCAGGCACGCCGGGCCGCCGCCGTTCTGCATGCTTTGCTTGAGATCGAAAACTTTCACTTCGCGGATCAGACCACCGGAGCTGGTCAGGCTTTGCAGATACGCCCAGACGCGCTCGTTGGCCTGGCACTCTTGCGGCACGATCAGCAGCATCGAGCCGTCAGGACGCGACAGCAACTGGCTGTTGAACAGGTAGGAACGTACCGCATCATCCACGGTGACTGCCGAACGCGGCACACACACGGACTGGAAATTGCCGCCGACTTTGGCCAGCTTGCTTTGCAACTCGGCCAGCATCGAGTCGGTGTCGAGGAAGGCGTCCTCGTGATAGAACAGCACCTCGCCATTACCCACGGCGATCACGTCGTTGTGGAACACGCCCTGATCGATCACGTTCGGGTTTTGCTGGGCGTAGACCACACCTTCGTCACGCAGACCGTGCAGACGGGCGACGGCTTGCGACGCTTCGAGGGTTTGGCGCGCAGGGTACTTTTGCGGCGCCGGGAAACGGTTGTCGAACGCACTGCGACCGAACACAAAGAACTCGACGCCCGCCTCGCCATACTCACGGCAGAAACGCGTGTGGTTGGCCGCGCCTTCGTCACCGAACTGCGCGACCGCTGGCAATGCTGCGTGATGAGCAAAGTGCTGCTGATTGGCGAACATCGCACCGAGCACACGGCTGGTGGTCGGATGCTCGATGCTGCGGTGGTATTTGCAGTTGAGGTTGGCGGCGGTGAAATGCACGCGGCCATCAGCGGTATCGGCACTCGGGCTGACCGTGGCGGCGTTGGCCACCCACATGCTCGACGCCGAGCAACTGGCGACCAGCAGCGGCATCGCCTCTTTGGCAGCACGTTCGATCACTTGCGCGTCAGTGCCGCTGAACCCCAGACGGCGCAAAGCGGCCACGTCCGGACGCTCCTGCGGTGCCAGCACACCTTGCTGAAAGCCCATTTCCATCAGCGCTTTCATCTTCGCCAGACCTTGCAGCGCGGCTTCCTTCGGATTCGAAGACTGCTGGCTGTTGCTCTGGGAGGCAACGTTGCCGTAGGACAGACCACCGTAGTTATGGGTCGGCCCCACTAGACCGTCAAAGTTGACTTCATAGGATTTCATCAGCGAGGCTCCACGAGAATCTGTTGTTATAGGCTTCAGGTAACAATTCAGTCAGACCGCGTCGCGGCTATCGCGAGCAGGCTCACTCCTACAGGGATTTTCATCGCTCTTGTAGGAGTGAGCCTGCTCGCGATGGCCGTTACGCCATTTTCACGCCAGGCGTCAGGGCTGCTGGCAAAGTCAGGCTCCGTGTTTCCAGCGACGCCACCGGATACGCGCAGTAATCCGCTGCGTAATAGGCACTGGCGCGATGGTTGCCCGAAGCACCGACACCGCCGAACGGCGCGCTGCTCGCAGCACCGGTCAGCTGTTTGTTCCAGTTGACGATCCCGGCGCGGCTTTCCAGCCAGAACTGCTGATAACGCGCTTCGGAATCCGACAGTAAACCAGCGGCCAGACCATAAGCCGTGTCATTCGCCTCAGCGATCGCCGCTTCGAAATCGACGTAACGGATCACTTGCAGCAACGGGCCGAACAGTTCTTCGTCCGGGCGCTCGGCAACCGCCGTCACGTCAACAATGCCCGGCGTCAGCAACGCGGCTTGCGCCTGCGGCTGCGTCATTGCCAGCAGCGATACGGCGCCATTGGCCAACAGATGTGCTTGAGCGTCCATCAGCGCTTTCGCCGCGCCGAGGGAAATCACCGAGCCCATGAACGGCGCGGGTTGCTGATCGAATGCACCGACCTCGATGGTCGAGCTGACTTCAACCAAACGCTTGAGCAGGCTGTCGCCCCACGCGCCCTGCGGCACCAGCAGACGGCGCGCACACGTGCAGCGCTGGCCGGCAGAAATGAACGCCGACTGAATGATCGTGTAAACCGCTGCATCCAGATCCGCGACCTGATCGACCACCAGCGGATTGTTGCCACCCATTTCCAGCGCCAGAATCTTGTCCGGACGACCGGCAAATTGCTGATGCAGGTGATTGCCGGTGCGGCTGGAACCGGTGAAGAACAGACCGTCGATGCCCGGGTTCGCCGCCAGCGCGATGCCGGTTTCGCGAGCACCTTGCAGCAGGTTCAAAACGCCTGCCGGCAGACCGGCTTCGATCCAGCACTTGACCGTCAGCTCGGCGACTTTCGGCGTCAGTTCGCTTGGCTTGAACAGCACGCTGTTACCGGCCAGCAATGCCGGAACGATGTGACCGTTCGGCAAGTGGCCGGGGAAGTTGTAAGGGCCGAACACCGCGACTACGCCGTGCGGCTTATGGCGCAACACGGCAGTAGCATCGCCCAACGGGCCGCTTTTCTCGCCGGTACGTTCACGGTAGCTCTGCACCGATATCGCGATCTTGTTGACCATGCTGGTCACTTCGGTCGCAGATTCCCACAGCGGTTTACCGGTCTCTTCACCAATGGTGCGAGCCAGTTCGTCAGCGTGGTTTTTCAGCGACGCGGCGAAAGCTTCAAGCACGCTGATGCGCTCTTCCAGCGTACGACGTGCCCAGCCCGGAAACGCCTGACGCGCAGCCTGCACCGCCGATTCAACCTGAGCAGTGGTGGCGCCCTCCCCCGACCACAGCACTTGCTGGGTCACCGGGTTCAACGATTGAAAAGCTTCGCCCTGACCGGCCAGCCACTCACCTGCGATGTATAGCGAATTCATTATTTCGACTCCCGTGCAGCGGACAACGCCACGGCGCGCACTTGGTCGCCTGCGTTGAGTTGAAGACGTTTGGCGGTCTGCGGATCGACCACCAACGTACCGGCAGCCAGACGCGCCGGCGCAGCGGTGATGCGGCAGTCTTCGCGCTTGCGGTTATGGATGATGAACGGCGTGGCGTCGTCGCCCGGCGTGCCTACGGCCAGCACCAGCGCTTCACTGTCACGCACCGCGCGGATCTTGCCGGTTTCGCATTCGATGGCCGGGCCGGCGTCGAAGATGTCGACGTAACCCTGATAGCTGAAACCTTCACCCTTGAGCATGGCCAGTGCCGGCTCGGTGTCCGGGTGAACCTGACCGATGACACTACGCGCGCCTTCGGACAGGAAGCAGGTGTACAGCGGGAATTTCGGCATCAGCTCAGCGATGAACGCCTTGTTGCCGACACCGGTGAGGTAATCGGCCTGGCTGAATTCCATTTTGAAGAAGTGCCGACCGAGGCTTTCCCAGAACGGCGAACGACCGGCGTCATCGGAGACACCGCGCATTTCGGCGATGATCTTGTTGCCGAACAATTCAGGGAATTCAGCGATGAACAGCATCCGCGCCTTCGACAACATGCGACCGTTGAGACCGCTGCGGTAATCGGCATGCAGGAACAGCGAGCACAGCTCGGAATTGCCGGTCAGGTCGTTGGCCAGAAACAGCGTCGGAATTTCGCGATAGATGTTCAGTTCTTGCGAGGCACTGACCGTCAGGCCAACCCGGAAGTTATACCAAGGCTCACGCATACCGACGGCGCCAGCAATGGCGGAAATCCCCACCACGCGGCCGTCATCGTCTTCGAGCACGAACAGATAGTCCGCATCGCCACGGCCGGCTTCGCCGCGAAAAGTCTTCTCGGCCCAGCCGACCCGATGGGCCAGACGTTCTTCGTTGGCCGGCAATGTGGTCAGGCCGGTGCCGGTGCTGCGGGCCAGGTCGATCAGCGCGGATAAATCGCTGCTGCGTACGGGACGAACAATCATGCTATCTCCTCAAACGGGCCGCTTTCGCCACCCGTGAAACTCGCTAAGGCGTTAAACCGCCACCAGGCGCACGCTGGCACCTTCACCGACGCCCAGGGCTTCGGCCGCTTCCAGATCCAGAGTCACCGGTTTACCCGGCGCGTAATCCAGCTCCAGCAATACCGCGCGGTAATCCTGCAACTGCGCGTTGGCCACCAGATACTGGCGCCCGGCACCTTTCACCGGCTCGCCGATCTTCACCGGCACCACACGGCTTTGGGCGATCGAGCGGATCCCCGAAACACGTGCATGCAGGGTCGGGCCACCGTCGAAAATGTCGATGTAGTGATCGGTCTCGAAGCCTTCGCGCATCAGGATGTCGAAGGTGATTTGCGCACGCGGGTGCACCTGGCCCATCGCCTCTTGGGCGGAATCCGGCAGCAGCGGCACGTAGATCGGGTAATGCGGCATCAGCTCGGCGAGGAACGTACGGCTTTTCAGCCCGCACAGACGTTCGGCTTCGGCGTAGTTGAGGTCGAAGAAGTTGCGACCGATCGCATCCCAGAATGGCGAGTCGCCGTTCTCGTCGCTATAACCGACGATCTCGGTCACCACCGAATCGGCGAAACGCTCCGGGTGGCTGGCGACGAACAGCAAACGGCCACGGGAGTTGAGTTCCGACCATGGCGAACCGACCAGCTCGCGCTGCACGTAGAAACTGGTCAGCAAGCTGTTGCCGGTCAGGTCGTGGCACTGCGAGAGCACGTGGATCTTGTTGTGGATCTTCAGCTCGCGGGAGGCGTGCACGAAGGTCTCGTTGCGGAAGCTGTAGAACGGCTCCGAATAACCGGCCGAGGCGACGATGGCCGAGCAGC
The DNA here is from genome assembly GCF_059429415.1 of Pseudomonas sp. CH61. Lineage (NCBI taxonomy): Bacteria > Pseudomonadati > Pseudomonadota > Gammaproteobacteria > Pseudomonadales > Pseudomonadaceae > Pseudomonas > Pseudomonas sp. CH61. Next base: position 4,121,345 of record NZ_CM182098.1, read on the forward strand.
CGACCAGCTTGCCGGTGGTGGAATCTTCGAGGACGAAGAAATAGCTTTCTTCACCGTTGAAGCTCACTTCGGCAGCGAACGAGGCTTCGCTCGCAGCAATCTTGTCGCTCAGACGTTCCACGTCATCCGGCAAGGAAGTGACACCAATCGGGCTGTCCGCAGCCAGACGCTGTACCTCGCCCAGATCAGCCATTTGCGCGGGGCGCATCACCAGCATGGTGTCACTCCTTTTCTCTTATCAATTCACAGAAGAAATACCGGGCCTACATGGAGATCAATGTAGGAGTGAGCCTGCTCGCGATTGCGGTCTGTCAGAAACCAATGAGTCGACTGACATACCGCAATCGCGAGCAGGCTCACTCCTACAGTTGATCTGGTCCGGCATAAAATTTTGATCGACGCCTGAAAAACTCCAGGCGCCGAAGGGTCTATCAGGCTTGTGTCAGTGCTGCAGCAGCGCGTTCAAAACGATCCAGACCGGCATCGATATCGGCGTCTTCCACCACCAGACTAGGAGCGAAACGAATCACGTCCGGGCCAGCCTGCAGAATCATCAGGCCTTCTTTTTCAGCGGCGTTGAAGATGTCTTTGGCCTTGCCTTTCCAGGCATCGTTCAGTACGCAACCGATCAGCAGACCGAGGCCACGCACCTGCGTGAACAGGCCGTATTTCTCGCCGATCTGCTCGAGGCGCGCCTTGAACTTGTCGTGCTTGGCGTTCACGCCGTTCAGCACTTCAGGGGTGTTGATCACGTCAATCACCGCTTCCGCGACCGCACACGCCAGCGGGTTGCCGCCGTAGGTGGTGCCATGAGTGCCGACGACCAGATGTTTGGCCAGCGCTTCGGTGGTCAGCATCGCCGCGATCGGGAAACCGCCGCCCAGGCTCTTCGCGCTGGTGAGGATGTCCGGGGTCACGCCGTAATGCTGGTAGGCGAACAGCTTGCCGCTGCGGCCCATGCCGGTCTGCACTTCGTCGAACACCAGCAGCGCGTTGTTCGCGTCGCACAGCTCGCGGGCACCTTGCAGGTAAGCCAGTTCGGCCGGCAGTACGCCGCCCTCGCCCTGGATCGGTTCCAGCACGACCGCACAGGTCTTGTCGGAAACTGCGGCTTTCAGCGCGGCCAGGTCGTTATAAGGCACGTGGGTGATGCCGGTGATTTTCGGGCCGAAACCGTCGGAGTACTTCGACTGGCCACCGACGTTAACGGTGAACAGGGTACGGCCGTGGAAGCTGTTCAGCGCGGCGATGATTTCGTACTTCTCGGTGCCGAAACGGTCGAACGCCACGCGACGGGCCAGCTTGAACGCGGCCTCGTTGGCTTCAGCGCCGGAGTTGCAGAAGAACACGCGCTCGGCGAACGTGGCGTCGATCAGCTTGTGCGCCAGGCGCAGCGCTGGTTCGTTGGTGAACACGTTGGACACGTGCCACAGCTTGTTCGCTTGCTCGGTCAAGGCACCGACCAGCGCCGGGTGCGCGTGGCCCAATACGTTAACGGCAATCCCGCCGGCGAAGTCGATCAGCTCGCGGCCGGCCTGATCCCAGACACGGGAACCGGCGCCACGCACCGGAATGAAAGCGGCAGGCGCGTAGTTGGGAACCATTACCTGGTCGAAATCGGCGCGTTGTACCGCAGCGTGCTCAACGGACATCGGAGTCTCCTGATGAGGGCCACCCGCCTGAAACTGGCGAGCGATGGGGGGATTGTAAGGACAGTTTTCTGCCCGGCCTTGTCGCCAAGCGACAACTTCTTATAGCGCAAACCCCGGATTTTCCCGGGTTTACGGCAATGCGACAAATAGCGTCGCAAAGGCGCAGTTTACCGGGCGCCGCCGATTTGCGGCAGGTTGCTGAGAATACCAATTCAACCCCGCGACAAAGATATAAATATGTACCGCACAAGGGTGGCCCATTCCTGATTTGCTGCGCGTTCTTTCAACGCCAAGGATTGGCCCATGCACCTGACTCAACGACACCCTGCGGCAGCCTCGACCGCCACGAGTGACGCGCAGTATCAAGACGATCATTATCTGCCGCTGAAAAACGCTCTGCCCGACTGGCTCGGCAACGCTTCATCGAGCCGGCGCCAGCGACTCAAAGACATCCCGCCGCAGATGTCAGCTTCCCTTCAAGCAGCGCCTGTCGAGCAACATCAACAGATGAAGGCCCTCAACGCCGCGCACTGGACCGCACAAAGCAAGGTCGACCAGAGCCTGGAACATCTGCAGGACGCCAGCGCCTTTGCCGAACCTCTGCTCAAACAGGAACTGAACAATTGCTTTGGCCTGGATCTGGATGTGCGCGAAACCTTCGTGCGCCTGTACATCCCCGCCACCACGCCCTGGTTCCCGATCAGAACCGGCACGCGTGCCTGGACGGTCTCGTTACTGGACGCTGCGCTGCACAATTTCGAGGAGTCGGAAACCGGTGACGACGCCTTCGACGTAGACTCAACCTTTGTCACCCGGCCCTCCGCCACCGGCCAGTTCACGACCCTGCCGTCAATCAAGACCAAATTGAGCATTGCCGCCTTCACCCAACTGTGCCGAAGACTGGACCTCGGCGCTCAGTACAAAACCCATCTCGAAGACAACCTCGGCTATACCGATCCGATGGTGGCGTCCGTATTGCGCAGCAAACTGGACGACAGTCAGAAGGCCGCGATGAAAGCCGCCCTGCAATGGGCGCGGATGAACCGCGATGTATCGGAAAGTTATTTTCGCTTGATCGACGCCGTGCTCGACGGCATGAAAGGCCTGTACGTCAGCGGGGCGCCCGTGTTGTGCCATGACATGGGGATGCTGTGCGCGCCGCTCACCGGAATCGTCGTGTTTGCCCCTGATCTGTACGCATCACGCGACCCTGCGCGCGTGGTGGCTTACGTCCCCGATGATCCCGAGCACCCCTTCAAGGAATACGCCTCGACCAACGATCTGATCGTCGAACTGACGCGCCAGTTACGCTCGAAAGACTACCAGCAGTTTTTCAGCCGCTTCGTGAACCACGAACATCGCGGCTTTTTCTTCAGCACCCTCAATAGCCGCTTGACGAAGATCGAGTGGCATCCGCCAGAGCCCGGCAGCTCACTGCCCGCGTGGCGCGAAACGGCCGTCGAGCATCCCGATCTGCAGACCACGCTGACACCGTTCCATGACGGTCTGTGGCAACACCTTTACCAAACGAAACTGAACAAGATCTTCAATGACGCCCGAGTGATCGCCGTACCCACCGCTATCGTCGATCAAAAAGCACGCTGGGCGTTCTGGGATTCGGTGAGCAACGTCATCTCCAACATCGTGCAGGCCGCCGCGCTGATCGTCGCACCGTTCGTGCCGGTGCTGGGTGAAGCAATGATGGCCTACATGGCCTATCAAATGCTCGATGAAGCCTTCGAGGGCATCATCGAATGGGGACAGGGTCGCACGACCGAAGCATTCACACACCTGATGGGCACCGTCGAATCGCTGATCCAGCTGGGTATCTTCGGCATGGGCGGTGCGATTGGCGCCGGCGAGTTTCGCAAGGTCTTGCCCAAGGAAGTTGTCGCATTCATCGACCGCTTCAAGCCTGTGAAGCTGGCCAGCGGTGCAACCCGCTACTGGGAGCCCGATCTGGCCCGGTACCAACACCCGGCAGAACCCGATGCCAGTTCAATACCCAATGAACTGGGCTTGCACACTCACCAGGACAAACAACTGCTGCCACTTGAGAATGCCCACTTTGCAGTCAGTGAAGGCGCGGTTCCCGGCCAGTACCGCATTGATCACCCGACCCGAGCCGACGCTTACCAGCCGGTGGTGCGGCACAATGGCGCCGGCGCCTGGCACACCGAACTGGAACGACCGCTGGAGTGGGACACCGACACGGCGCTGCGGCGAATCGGTCCGGCAGTCGAGTCGTTCTCACCGACCGAGCGCGAGGCATTGCTGCGGGTCAGCGGCGTCACCGAAGATGCCGTGCGCAAAATGCATGTCGATCAGCAAACGCCGCCACCACTGCTGGCTGATAGCATCCAGCGCTTCAAGATCGATCAGCAACTGCAACGCCTGATCAATCAGCTCGATAGCGACGTCAGCGAGGAATTCCTGCGGGCCGATCCCGCGACGCAACTGCAACTGCTGACTCAGCACGGTCGCTGGCCCAACACCCGGCGCCTGCGTTTGGTCGATCGGCAGGGTGAATTGATCTGGCAATCTTCGGCGGACGAAACCTTGCCGCTGACCGAGCTTGATCAAAGTCGCCTGATCGATGGCGATCTGCTCAAGAGCCTGCTGGCTACCCTCGACGAACAACAAGCCAAAGCCCTGCTCGCAGAACCGTTCGGCGGGCCAATGCCTTCGCTCGACGTGCGCAGCCAAAACCTGCGCCAGCAACTGGCCGCTCTCGCTCGCCGCCATCGCAGCTCGCTGTTCGAATCGCGCTATCAGGCGCTCCAGCGTGTCGACGACCCGTTGGCCCAAGCCCTTGTCAGCCGCGATCCGACACTGCCGGCCAGCATCACCCGGGAACTGCTCGACACCGCCAGTGGCAGCGAGCTGTTGCAGATCAACGAGGGAGACCTGCCGGAGCGTCAACAGGACCTCATGCAACTGGCCAATCAGGAAGTACGCGTTACCCGTGCTTACGAAGGGCTGGCACTGGACTCGATGAACAATCCCGATTCCGATGCACTCGCTCTGCACAGCCTCAAGCTATTGCCAGGCTGGAGCGGCGACGTACGCCTCGAAATCCGCGATGAACGCTACGAAGGTCTCGTACTCAACAGCATCGGCATCGAAACCGCGCCCGCACGCAAAGTACTGGTTCGCCAACAGGACTGTCGCTACCAGCCCTATGACGAACGCGGTCAGGAACTGCATTCGGCCACTGATTTCTACTCCAGCGTTTTGTATGCGTTGCCCGACGGTGAACGCCAAAACCTGAAGATGCAGATTGGCCAGAACGATCGGCTGTACTCGGCGATCCGTGAGCGGACACTGGCGCGCAACGAGCTGCGCACCGTGTTGTTCGAGGCGCCGATCCGCCAGCCTGTCGTCGATACGCTGCGCCTGGAAGGCTTTGGCAATCAGCGACTGAATACACCCAGGCGCGTTGAAGATGTCGATTTTTTTGAGGCGGGCGAACTCGGTGCGGTGGGCATTGAAAACCAGGACAACCTGACCACCACCGGCCAGCGAATCATCAGCCCCGAAGAGCGCGCCCAAGAGGTCTTTCGAGGCATTTCCACCGACGAAGCACGAGCTTATGTCGCCCCGTTCCAGAATGATCCGACAGCACTCAACGCTGAACTGGCCGCACGTCGCGACGAGCACTTCAAGCTCAGTGATGACCTGCGGCGCTGGGAAACCGATGTCCCCGCCAACGACCCGGCCAGCGGCCTGCCATTGACCTACATGCAGCGCCGGGCAGCCCTACAGAATCGTGCCCTGTTCAGAGAGGCACTTTTACGCTGCTGGCGCAGACAGACTCGCGGGCCCTCAGGCTACATGCTGCAGATCGCTGAACCGATCGTCGGTGACCTGCCTTTGCTGGAGGCGGATTTCAGCCACGTCTCCATGCTCTCGATCAATGGCAGTGCCAGTACCGGGGCCGTGGATGTTTTTCTGCAACGCTTTCCGGGAATGCTGTATCTGGATGCGCAAAACCTCAACCTGCCGAATCTGCCCCAAGCCTTCACTGCCATGCCCCATCTGCGCCAGTTGATCCTGCGCAACTGCGGCGTCAGCCACTCGGCGGCCAACCAGGCAGTGCTTGCGGCATTGCCCAAGCTCTCGCTGCTGGACCTGCGCAGTAATCCGCTGAATGCGCTACCCGATATCAGCGCTCTACCCTCGCTGCGCTACGTCAATCTGTCGCGAACCGGTATTTCGACGCTGCCGGACAATCTGCTCGATCATCCGGTGCTGATTTCCGGCAACTTCCAGGGCAACCGGATCACCGAAATACCGCCATCCTTTTTCAATCTGGCCAGCTCGCTCAGTGACGGTTTCGGGTTTGCGGACAACCCGCTGACGGCGGCAACACGAGAGAAGGTCAAGACGTTCTACAACCACACCGGAAAACACTTCGGGGTACGGCCGGAGGCTGCAGACATCGAGCGCGCGGTGGCACTGTTTCCGGCGCTGGAGATTGATCAGGCCAGTGAACTTCTGTATCGGATACCCGGCCCCCTGGCTGAAGGTCGAGCCCAACTGGCCCGCTGGGAAGCCGAACTCAGCACGCTGAAAACCGAACTGGACGCGTGGGCCCAGCAGACTCCGGCGCTCGACCCCGTGTTCAAGCGCCCGTTGACGCTCGAGGAGCAAGTCCTGGAACGCAGTGCAAGGGAGACGTTCCGCAATAACCTGGAGCAGTTCTGGCGCAACAGATCGGCATCGGCCAGGCAAAGCGAACTGGCGGCCAATCTGGACTTCGCCGGAAACATGCCCGCTCTCAGCGCCAACTTCGGCCATGTTTCCCGGTTAAGGCTGACGGGCAACAAAAACATCACCGCTCTGTTGCCATTCGTGCGCCGTTTTGAACATTTGAACACGCTGGAATTGCACGCCTTCGACCTTGAACCGGTTGCGCTGTCAGAGATCAGGCTGCCGGGCCTCAATGTCCTCGAGCTCAACGACTGCGGTGTGGTGCTGACCCCGGAAAATCAGGCGACACTGGTATCACTCAACAACCTGCATACGCTGGATTTGAGCAACAACCCGCTGGGGACCTTCCCCGATCTGAATATGCTGCCCGAGCTGACCTACCTCGATCTGTCCAACACCGGCATCAACGTAGTGCCCGACGGACTGACCAGCCACCCGCACCTGCGCACCGCAATTCTCAGCGGCAACCGTATCAGCGAAATCCCCGATACCGTTTTTGAAATGACGGCCAATCAAAGTGACGGACTGGACTTCTCCGACAATCCGCTATCGAGTGCAACGCACAATAAAATAAAAGCCTATTACCGACGCACCGGTTTCGACTTCGACGTGCGCGCCGATGAAGGCGACATCGCCCTGATGCGTCAACTGTTCCCGTCCCTGGACGAACAAGAGGCCAGCGATGTGTTCTATGACTTGCCAGGCACTTTGGCAGATGGCCGGACGCAGCTCGTTCAATGGCGCGCCGAACTCAATCAGATGACCACCGACCTGACCTTGTGGGCTCCCCAGGTGCCAGGCACTCACCCGCTCACTGGGCAGATCCTCACGGCCATTGAGCTGTTCGACCAGTACGCCGCCCGATCCGAATTCGGCCAGCAGCTGGAGCGATTCTGGCGTCACCGCTATGGCGAATCAGGGATGCGCGCCGACTTTCTCGAAGCCGACCTGAGGTTCTTTGGAGACTTCCCCCAACTGACCACGGATTTCAGCCATGTGTCAGGCGTGAAACTCAAAGGCAACGCCGCCATCGGCGCACCGGATGCGTTCACCGATTTGTTCGTGAACGCGCGGGAACTGGAACTGCGAAAATTCCCGCTGGACGAAATCCCCCAGACCGTGACTCGTCTGACGAAGCTCAAGGAACTGACGCTGAGCGATTGCGGCATCACCTTCACCGCCCTCGACCAGAGCACCCTTGCGACACGGCAAAACCTTGAGCTGCTGGATCTGAGCCACAACCCGCTATCGACGGCACCTGATCTTCAGTCCTTCCCGGCCATGCGTGACATTCTGCTGAGCAATACCGGTATTCCCGCCCTGCCCGAAGGCATCGCCAGGCATCCGAACCTGAAAAACGCCCTGTTGAACGACAACCGTATCAGCGATCTCCCCGAGGCTTTTTTCAGCATCGATCTGGACCTTGCCGACGGGCTCAATCTGGGCAACAACCCGCTGTCCCTGGCGGCTCGCGAACGTATCAAGACTTTTTATGTCGAGCACGGACGCCACTTCGATGTGATGCCGGACGTCAGCGATCTGAGCAGCGCGCTACGGCTGTACCCGGAGATGGATGTCGACGACGCCAGTCACATGATCTATCACCTGCCTGGCAGCTTGCAGGCCGGTACGGCGCAACTGGCGCGCTGGGAGGTGGAGATCAGCCAGATGCTCAGCGACCTCAATACCTGGACCGAACGCGTACCGGTGCGCAACCCTGCGACCGGCGAACACTGGGGGGCATTCCGACGAACACTGGAAAGGAGCAACAGGAAACAGTTCAGTGAGAAACTGGAGGAATTCTGGCGCGGCAGAAACCCGAACAAACTCGAGTTGAGGCTGAACTCGCTGGAATTTGATGCGTCCTTCGCCGGTGAATTACCGTCGTTGACGGCCGATTTCAGCCACGTCATCCGTCTGTCCATACGCGGCAATGAGGCGTTGAATGCGCCCACGGGTTTTCTGTCGTGCTTCAGCGGATTGCAGGTGCTGGAACTGCGCAGTTTTGCCTTGGGCCGAATGCCCCGTGCACTCTCACTGATGCCGGCCGTGGAAACACTGACGCTGAGCAGTTGCGGCATCGTTCTCGATAGCGTGGGGCAGACCACGCTCACCGGACTGAGTCGCCTGAAGGCGCTGGACCTGTACAACAACCCCCTTGGCACCGCGCCGGATGTCAGCTCATTGCGAGTTCTGACAACACTCGACCTCAGTCGCACCGCTATCAGCCAGGTTCCCGTCGGCGTGGGCCAATTGCCGCGGCTGCGCTACGCGCTGCTGAGCGAAAACGCCATAGTCGATTTGCCGCAAGACATGACTGGCTTCGCTGCCAACGGGGTCGACCTGCGGGCCAATCCGCTGTCCGCCGCCGCCAGAGACCGAATCAAAACCGACTACCAGATCACTCGCCAGCATCTGGGTGTAACGGCCGCAGAAGCGGACATTGCCCTGACGCAATCGTTATACCCACGCATCAGCGAAGTCGATGCTAACCATCTGATCTACAGGCTGCCCGGCACGCTCGCCGAGGGGCATCTTGAATTGCTGCGCCGGCAGAGCGACCTTGCGGCATTACTGGGCGAACTCGGGGCCTGGGCGAAGGAGGCCCCGCGCGATCCAGTCACAGGCGCCACCCTGGAGGGCGAAGCACTGCGGCAGGAAAATGCCAAAAGAGCCTGGTTCGTAAATGGCCTGGAACGCAGATTGCGCGAAGCTCCGATAGGTTTTTCCTCCACCGAACTCACCTGTGATCTTTCGTTCACCGGCGAGTTGCCAACACTGAGCGGGCGCTTCGAGCAGATCAGCGAGCTGACACTGACCAGTACCGCGAAAGTACATCCTCGGGTTGATCGCCTGCTTGAGCTGCTGCCGAATCTGGAGCAACTGGACATACGGGCCTATCAGCTCAATGAGATCCCCCAAGCGGTATTCACCTTGAACAAGCTGACTGACCTGGAACTGCCCGATTGCCAAATCACCCTGAACGCGCAAACGGTGAGCGCCCTGGCACGCATGGAAAACCTGCAAGTTCTCGACCTGAGCCACAACCCGCTGGGGCTGGCACCAGACCTGCGAAACCTGCGGACGTGTTACTCGTTACATCTGGGCCACAGCGGGTTGAGTGACCTTCCAGCCGGGCTTTTCGAACTGCCCCGTTTGAATTATGCCGATCTGTCCGCCAACGCCATTACCGAGCTTCCTGACCCGCTGCCGTCACCGACCCTCGGTTCAGGGGCCACTTATGACTTCAGTGGCAATCCATTAAGCACGCAGAGCGAGCATCGCCTGAGAACGTACAACGAGGCACTGATCGCCCGCAGACTGGAGGATCGAGAAACGCGAGCCAGCACAAACGAAGCGCTGGATGACTTCCAGGACCTTTCGTTTTCCGATTGACCCCGGCGCTCGACGCGGTCTAACCGCGCTCGGGTGGCACTGACGACAATTCGAACGGACTGCTGCTGCGCCGCTGGTTGCGATCTTCCCGCGGCGTGGCACCGAAGAAGTTTCGATAGGCGCTGGAGAAATGCGGCCCCGAGGAGAAGCCACAAGACAGGCCGATCTGGATGATCGACTTGCTGGTCTGCATCAACATCTGCCGGGCCTTGTTCAGGCGCAGTTCAAGGTAGTACTGGCTCGGCACACGGTTGAGGTATTGCTTGAAGATCCGCTCCAACTGACGACGGGACACGCACACATGCTGGGCGATTTCGTCGGTGGTCAGCGGCTCTTCGATGTTGGCTTCCATCAGCAACACCGCTTGGGTGAGCTTCGGATGACTGGAACCGAGACGGTTCTGCAACGGGATGCGCTGGCGCTCGCCACCTTCGCGGATACGTTCAACCACCAATTCTTCCGAGACAGCGCCGGCCAGTTCCGCACCGTGATCACGGGCCAGTACCGCCAGCAACAAGTCGAGCACGGACATGCCGCCACACGCAGTCAAGCGATCGCGATCCCAGTCGAACAGATGACTGGTGGCGATGACTTTCGGGAAACGCTCGGCGAAATCGTCCTGCCAGCGCCAATGCACGGCAGCGCGATAACCGTCGAGCAAACCGAGTTGCGCCAACGGGTACACACCCGCGGACAGACCGCCGATGACCGTGCCCGCACGCACCAGTTGCTTGAGCGCACTGCTGAGCGCCGGGGCCAACGTGGTCGGCGGCTCGTCAGCGAGCAGGAACAGTTTCTGGAAATTTTCGAGCTTGCCGGTCCATGCCTCGCCGGGCAATTGCCAGGCGCCTTCGGCCGGTGGCTCGGCTTGCAGGAACGACAGTTCGTAAACCACGTCCGGGTGCACCCGCTGAGCAACACGCAAGGCTTCCTCCGCCAGCGCCAGCGTCAACGCTTTAGTGCTGGGCCAAATCAGGAAACCAATTCGATGGGCAGTCATGGGCGGGCAATCCGAAGCGAAGAACAGTGATGAAGGCATGGGCCAATGCTAGCCCGTAAATGAACACAAATCTTGAAACCAACCGAGATCCAGGCAGAGATCCAACTGTGGGAGCGAGCCTGCTCGCGAAAGCGGTGGATCAGTCGACATCTATGTCGGATATCACATCGCATTCGCGAGCAGGCTCGCTCCCACAGAGATCGCAGGCCGGCCTTCTGGCTGCGAAGCATGCACTATCACGGTGCACAACGGCAGCCCTGATTTATTTCAAACTGCCCGAGAGGAATTGTTGCAAACGTTCCGATTGCGGATTCACCAGCACTTCGCGCGGGTTGCCGCTTTCTTCAACAACGCCTTTGTGCAGGAACACCAACTGGTTCGACACTTCACGGGCGAAGCCCATTTCGTGCGTGACCACAACCATGGTGCGACCTTCCTGAGCCAGTGCTTGCATCACCTTCAACACGTCGCCAACCAATTCAGGGTCGAGCGCCGAGGTCGGTTCGTCGAACAGCATTACCTCAGGTTCCATCGCCAGCGCACGGGCAATCGCCACACGCTGCTGCTCGCCACCGGACATGTGCCCAGGGAACGCGTCTTTACGATGGGCCACGCCGACCTTGTTCAGGTAGTACTCGGCTTTCTCGCGGGCTTCGTACTTGGGTACGCCCAGTACGTGCACCGGCGCTTCCATGATGTTTTCAATTGCAGTCATGTGCGACCACAAGTTGAAATGCTGGAACACCATCGACAAGCGCGAACGCATGCGTTGCAGCTGCTTCGGATCAGCGGCTTTCAGCGCGCCGTCCTTGTTCGCCACCAGTTTCAGCTCTTCGTTGTTGAGCAGAATCTTGCCCGCGTGCGGCTGCTCGAGCAGGTTGATGCAGCGCAGGAAAGTACTTTTGCCGGAGCCACTGGAGCCGATGATGCTGATCACATCGCCGGCTGCCGCTTTCAGGGACACGCCCTTGAGCACTTCGTGACTGCCATAGCGTTTATGCAGGTCTTGGACTTCAAGTTTGTACATGCGGTCGGTTCTCACAAAAACAGTCAGTCAGTCGTTGAGCAAGCGCCCGTGACGCAGCGCTTCGCGCCCCGCCACCTTGGCCAGCCAGAAACCGGGTTGGGCATAACGCAGCCGTTCAATGGCAAACAGCACCCCGGAGGTACCAGCACACACCGTGCTGACCCGATCGGACAGAGGATCAATCACTTCAAAAATCTCGTCGCCCGCCTCGACCCACTCGCCGGGCTTGCGCAGAAAACTCACCACGCCAGGGTGCGGCGCGAACAGCAACTCAGTGCCCTCGAACGGCATGCCTTCACAGGCTTCGTGCGCCGGGTTCGGCCACTCGCCGGTGATCAAACCTTGCTCGGCGAGGAACGCGAGAATGCCTTCAGCATAGGCGCAGGCTTCAGCGCGACCGGTGTCGGCCTGACCGCCCAGCTCAATCGTGGTCGCCAGACACGCCAGTGGAATCTGCGCATCAGGGAACTGCCGCGACAGGCGCAGCCACGGCAGCGAACAGGCTTCATCGAACGAGCTACCGCCGGAATCTTCCGCCAGCAGCCCCACCTTCACATTCAGCTGCGCAGCCAGCGAACGCCACTGCGGCCAGTGCTGCGGCAACGCATACATGTGCAGCGCGGCTTCGGCATCGCAATGCAGATCGAGCACCACATCAGCGGTGCAGGCATGGCTGAGCAACACACGCTGCATACCTTGCAACTGGCTACTCGCCTCCGGCAATGCCGCCAAGTGATCAGCCATGGCCTGACGGATCAGACGCACATTGGCATGCGGATCATCACCGAGACGCTCGGCCAATGCTGCCGCAACCGGCGCGCTCAGCTCGACGAAATCACGGTTGAAATTCTTGCCGCTGCCGGCCTCGAAACGGCCCTGGTGATTGCCTTGCAGCAATTGCCCGAGACCCAACGGGTTGGCGACCGGCACCAGCTCGATAACACCGTTGAGCAAGCCTTTGGCTTCGAGTTCGCCGAGGCGCTTTTTCAGCTCCCAGGCAGTGCGCATGCCCGGCAACTCATCAGCGTGCAGGCTGGCCTGAATGTAGGCCTTGCGCTCGCCGTGGCCGAAGCGAAAGACCGAAATCTTGCGCTCGCTGCCCAGGTGGCTCCACGGCAATACGTGGTCGATGCGTTCCATATCAGTGCTTCCGCGGGGCCAGGTAGCTCAACCAGCGACGCTCGGCCAGTTTGAACAGTTTGACCAGAATGAACGTCAGGCACAGGTAGAACAGGCCAGCGGTGATGTACGCCTCGAACGGCAGATAGAACTGCGCGTTGACGGTACGTGCTGCGCCAGTGATATCGATCAGGGTCACGATGGAGGCCAGACTGGTGGTCTGCAGCATCATGATCACTTCGTTGCTGTACTGCGGCAGTGCCCGGCGCAGGGCCGATGGCAGAAGGATGCGCTTGTACAGTTTGAAGCGCGACATGCCCATGGCTTTGGCCGCTTCGATCTCACCGTTCGGCGTGGCCTTGAGGCTGCCGGCAATGATTTCCGCAGTGTAGGCGCTGGTGTTGACCGCAAAGGCCAAGCACGCGCAGAACGTTGCGCTGGACAGCCACGGCCACAAGAAGCTTTCGCGGACCGCTTCGAACTGCGCCAGACCGTAGTAGATCAGGAACAGTTGCACCAGCATCGGCGTGCCACGGATCACGTAGGTGTACAGCCACGCGGCGCCGTTGACGACCGGGTTCTTCGAGACGCGCATCAGCCCCAGCGGCAGGGCCGCGAGCAGACCGAAAAACAGCGACAGCGCGAGCAGTTTGAGGGTGGTCAGCAAGCCGCCGAGGTACAGCGGCATGGCCTCCCAAATGACGTTGTAGTCGAAGATCATAGATCAGCCGCCCTTACGCCTACCGAGTAGCGCTTCTCAAGTTGACGCAGGATCAGCAACGAAACACTGGTGATCACCAGGTACATCGCCGCCACTGCGAGGAAGAAGGTGAAAGGCTCGCGGGTGGCATCTGCCGCCTGCTTGGCCTTGAACATCATGTCTTGCAGACCGACCACGGAAATCAGCGCGGTGGCCTTGGTGAGTACCAGCCAATTGTTGGTGAAGCCCGGGATCGCCAGACGAATCATCTGCGGCACCATCACCCGGAAGAACACCTGAAAACTGCTCATGCCGTACGCCATGCCCGCTTCGGCCTGACCTTTGGGAATGGCCATGAACGCGCCACGGAAGGTTTCCGACAGGTACGCACCGAAAATGAAACCGAGGGTGCCGATACCGGCGGCCAGCGGATTCAGATCGATGTAGTCGTCATAGCCGAGCATCGGTGCGACGCGGTTGAGCAAGTCCTGACCGCCGTAGAAGATCAGCAGGATCAGCACCAGATCGGGAATCCCGCGGATCACCGTGGAATACAGATCGCCCAGCCAGGCCAGCCAGCGCACCGGCGACAGGCGCAACGCGACACCGATCAGCCCGAGAACGATGGCCAGAGCCATGGACGACAAGGCGAGCTGAAGCGTCAGCCATGCGCCATCGAGGATGACAGCCCCGTAGCCTTTCAACATGATTCAGGTCCTCGAAAGTTGGGATGAAAAAATGGCGCAAACCGCAGAGATCCTGTTGCTTGCGCCATTTCGGACTTGTCGCAGAGACGTGTTACTTGCCGTAGATATCGAAGGCGAAGTACTTGTCCTGGATTGCTTTGTATTTGCCGTTTTCGCGGATGGCCGCGATGGCAGCGTTGATCTTGTCTTTCAGGGCGTCGCCCTTACGCACGGCAATGCCTACCCCGTCGCCGAAGTATTTGACGTCGGTGAACGCAGGACCTGCAAACGCGAAGCCTTTGCCGGCGTCGGTGTTGAGGAAGCCATCTTGCAGCAGGGTGGCGTCAGCCACGGTACCGTCGAGACGACCGGCGGCCACGTCGAGGTAGATTTCGTTCTGCGAGCCGTACGGCTTGATCTCGGCACCCAGTGGCGCGAGGACTTCGCGGGCGAAACGCTCGTGGATCGAACCACGTTGCACGCCGATGTTCTTGCCCTTCAGCTCAGCCAGACCTTCGCTGACCTGAGTACCGGCCTTCATGACCAGGCGGGCCGGAGTGTTGTAGTACTTGTTGGTGAAGTCGACCGACTTCTTGCGGTCTTCGGTGATCGACATCGACGACAGGATCGCATCGATCTTGCGCACTTTCAGTGCAGGGATCAGACCGTCGAACTCTTGCTCGACCCACACGCACTTGACCTGCATCTGCTCGCACAGAGCGTTGCCGATGTCGTAGTCGAAACCGACGATGCTGCCATCCGGTGCTTTCGAAGCGAACGGAGGGTAAGCCGCTTCGATACCGATCTTCAGAGGTTTTTCGTCAGCGAAGGCGTTCATCGACAGCACGGACAGTGCCAGGGCGCCAAGCAGCACAAGTTTCTTCATCTTGGGACTCCATCGGTAAAGGGCAAAAACGGCAGAGTGAGCGACAGCCCAATATGCGAATGGGTGAATCGGGAAATCGGTTGCTGCATCGGTGGGAAATTTCCCATTGAAACCGAAGGAGGTTTCAACGTCAGCCACGATGAGCGAGTGATCGGCATTCTAACGACAGGCCGGAAGCCGATATTTCTTCAATGCGACAACTAATTACAGATGCACAGAGAAAGCGACTTTGGCACATTGACAGCCCTGCAATTTCATGCAAGAGCGAAAGACAGTGAACCGATCTATGCTGCAAATTGCGGGCCTATTATTCGCAAACCCTTCTAATCCGGCAAGCGCAGCGTTGTGTCTTATTTTTCACTGGTGGTTTTAAGGCTCTAAAACGGGGCGATGCGTTTCCCTTTGCCCCGTCGCGGGGCGGGCGGTTACACATTCGGTTACGTGGAGGGTGTTGGGTAACAGCGGGAAATGTCTTACGGGGTAGATCGATAATTATTGGTTGGGTGCGTTGGTGGTCTGACAATGGACTGCGATGGCGTCTGACAGATTGCTATCGCGAGCAGGCTCACTCCTACAGTTGATCGCGTTTCTTCAGGTGGAATGCGATCCCTGTAGGAGTGAGCCTGCTCGCGAAGAGGCCAGCCCAGTCACCACAAAACCTCCAGACACAAAAAAGCCCCGCCCGGCAAAACCGGACAGGGCTCCTATGCTTCTAACGCTTAAGCCACATTCATGGTCTTGTGCGTATCAATCAAATGCTGCACCACACCCGGATCCGCCAGCGTCGAGATATCCCCCAACCCGTCATATTCCGCCGTGGCAATCTTGCGCAGAATCCGGCGCATGATCTTGCCCGAACGCGTCTTCGGCAGCCCCGGCGCCCACTGGATCACGTCCGGCGAAGCAATCGGCCCGATCTCTTTGCGCACCCAGTTCTTCAGCTCCAGACGCAGCTGCTCGGTCGGCTCCTCGCCATTCTTCAACGTGACATAGACATAAATGCCCTGTCCCTTGATGTCATGCGGCACACCCACCACCGCTGCCTCAGCAACTTTCGGATGCGCAACCATCGCACTCTCGATCTCCGCCGTGCCCATGCGGTGACCGGACACGTTGAGCACGTCATCGACACGCCCGGTAATCCAGTAGTAACCATCGGCATCACGACGCGCGCCGTCACCGGTGAAGTACATGCCACGGAAAGTCTTGAAGTAGGTATCAACGAAACGATCATGGTCGCCATACAGCGTGCGCGCCTGACCTGGCCACGAATCGAGAATCACCAGATTGCCTTCAGCCTCGCCCTCGATGATGTTACCGAGGTTGTCGACCAGCGCCGGCACCACACCGAAGAACGGACGTGCCGCCGAACCCGGCTTCAGCGCGTGAGCGCCCGGCAGCGGGCTCATCATGTTGCCGCCGGTCTCGGTCTGCCACCAGGTATCGACGATCGGGCAACGCGACTTGCCGACATTCTTGTAATACCAGTCCCAGGCTTCCGGGTTGATCGGCTCGCCCACGGAACCGAGCAAACGCAGGCTGCTGCCATCCGCGCCTTCAACCGCAGCCTGACCCGAGGCCATCATTGCGCGGATCGCGGTCGGTGCGGTGTAGAGGATGTTGACCTTGTGCTTGTCGACGATCTTCGCCACCCGGGTGATGTCCGGATAGTTCGGCACGCCTTCAAACAGCAGCGTGGTCGCGCCGTTGGCCAGCGGGCCGTAGACGATGTAGCTGTGACCAGTGACCCAACCGACGTCGGCGGTACACCAGTAAACTTCGCCCGGACGGTAGTCGAACACGCGCTCGTGGGTCATCGCCGCGTACAGCAGATAACCGCCGGTGGTGTGCTGCACGCCCTTCGGCTTGCCGGTCGAGCCGGAGGTATAAAGGATGAACAGCGCTTCTTCGGCGCCCATCTCTTTCGGCGCGCAGACGGTGCCCGCCACTTTCATCAGGTCTTCGTACCAGATGTCGCGATGCTGGTTCCACTTGATGTCGCCACCGGTGCGCTTGCAGACGATGACTTTCTGGATGCTGCTGGTTTCCGGGTTGGTCAGTGCGTCGTCGACGTTGGCCTTGAGGGAAATCTTCTTGCCGGCGCGAATACCCTCGTCAGCGGTGATCACCACTTTCGATTTGCAGTCGATGATGCGACCGGCCAAGGCTTCCGGCGAGAAACCGCCGAACACCACCGAGTGAATCGCGCCGATCCGGGTGCAGGCCAGCATGGCGACCACGGCTTCGGGAATCATCGGCATGTAAATGGTCACCACGTCGCCACGGTGCACGTCCTGACCACGCAGGGCGTTGGCCAGTTTGCAGACTTGTTCGTGCAGTTCGCGGTAGGTGATGTTGCGGCTCTCGGAAGGATCGTCGCCTTCCCAGATGATTGCGACTTGATCGCCGCGCTCGGCCAGATGACGGTCGAGGCAGTTGTAGGAAACGTTCAGGGTGCCGTCGGCAAACCACTTGATGTCGACATGGTGATCGTCGAACGACGTCTGTTTCACCGTGGTGAAAGGCTTGATCCAGTCGAGACGCTTGGCTTGCTCGCGCCAGAAGCCGTCAGGGTTGACGACCGACTGCTGGTACATGGCTTTGTAGGTCGCCTCGTCAGTCAGCGTGTTAGCCAGAACCTCGGGACGAACGGGATACAGAGAAGCCGCACTCATCTTTCCTACCTCGGTGTAATAGTTGTTTTTGTATGACCCTGTTGTAACGGGGCGGGGGCCATAGAACCATTCGACGATGGTAGTAACAAGCCCCTACAAATCCTCCAGATACCCCGTTTACTAGCCAGACACCAACCTCCAAAACACCCCCGAACCCTGTGGGAGCTTGCCTGCAAGCGAATCAGACAACTCGGTCCCACAGACAAAACACCCGGTTATCAATCCCCATCTCAAGGGATTGTTACCAAATCTGCCAAAGGTGTTTATCAAAACCCGCTCTGTTTACCCCCGCCCCATCTCCCTAAAATCCACCTCGCCAACAAGGCAAACGCGATTAACAACGATACAGCCCCCACGAAGGCCGTTAATCCAGCTCTCAAGTAATAACTGCAAACGATGAAGTTACACACGCAACCCCATAAAGGTTGCGTGACCCCACTCGACCTCAAAAAGGTAAATCTGAAATGAAAGCTTTATTGGTTCTGGCCCTCAGCAGTCTGTGCGCAACCGCCATGGCAGATGAGGTTCCGACTGATGTCGCGCAGCAACAACCGGTGATCGAGGAATACACTTACTCCACTCACCTGGACATCGCCAACGTTGTATCGATGAGTGAAATTCCCAACGTCTGCGAAGTAGTCCCTGCAAAAATGGAGTACGACGACTCCAAAGGCCAGCGCCACATCCTGCGTTACAGCGTCATGGGCAACGGCTGCACCAATTGATGATTCGAGACTGCACCGAATTGGATCTCTCAGCGCTTCATTGAGGGTCGATTCCAGCCCGACTTCGGTCGGGCTCAGTTGTGTTTGAAGTCATCAAAAATGCTTGCAAACCACTAGATGTAGTGAAAAACCGGTTTTTTTGTTCGTTTTTTGAGCAAATCGACAATTGCGAGATTTTTGCGAAAAAAAATCTATCCCCGGCAAAGCCCTGTAAACCCTCACTCTCGTCGAAAAACCACCCTCCTCGACCGCTCCATGCGCGGATTCGCCTCAGCACAGCCGTGTTTTTTTCCCTATAATGCCGCCCCATACGGGTCAGCAATATTCCCTTACAGGGAGCAAAAGCCATTCTGAAGCCCCGCAGCAGCGTTCAAAGCTGATTGCGCCCATCAGAGGCTCTCGGAACCCGTCAAAATTTCTGTTTATTTGCCTGCGTGCATCGCTGCAAAAAACGACATCCAACGCGGTCTGTACGACCGTGTGAAAAACCAACCAATCAGGTTTCACACGGGCACAGGCCCTCACGCAGGAGACGACACGTCATGCTGAGCTGGGACGAATTCGACAAAGAAGACAGTGAAGTAGCAACCGTGAAAGGCGCCAATGCCGGCCACGCTACTGAAGCCAACATGGACCGCCTCGACAACGCTGGCGGTGCCGCCGCGATCGAAGCTCGCGCCGTGACCGCCGACGACTCGGCCGCTGTCGCCCGCGCCAAGGCTGCACTGAACTCCCTCGACGTCGCCGAAGGCCTCGCCGAACTCGAAGGCGCCTCCGCCCGTGTCGCCGTTGACGAAAAGCGCATGATCAACTGCCGCGCCGACCTCAACCAACTCGTGCCATTCAAGTACGACTGGGCCTGGCAGAAATATCTGGACGGTTGCGCAAACCACTGGATGCCGCAAGAAGTCAACATGACCGCCGACATCGCCCTCTGGAAAGACCCGGAAGGCCTGACCGACGACGAGCGCCGCATCGTCATGCGCAACCTCGGCTTCTTCTCCACCGCCGACTCCCTGGTTGCCAACAACCTGGTACTGGCCGTGTACCGCCTGATCACCAACCCGGAATGCCGCCAGTACATCCTGCGCCAGGCGTTCGAAGAAGCGATCCACACCCACGCCTACCAGTACTGCATCGAATCGCTGGCCATGGATGAAGGCGAAATCTTCAACATGTACCACGAGATCCCATCGGTCGCCAAAAAGGCAGCCTGGGGCCTGAAGTACACCCGTTCGATCTCCGATCCGAAGTTCGAAACCGGCACCCCGGACACCGACAAAGAGTTGCTGCGCAACCTGATCGCCTACTACTGCGTTCTGGAAGGCATCTTCTTCTACTGCGGCTTCACCCAAATCCTCTCCATGGGCCGCCGCAACAAAATGACCGGCGTCGCCGAGCAGTTCCAATACATCCTGCGCGACGAATCCATGCACCTGAACTTCGGCATCGACGTGATCAACCAGATCAAAATCGAAAACCCACACCTGTGGGATGCCGAAATGAAGGAAGAAGCGACCCAGATGATTCTGCAAGGTACGCAGCTGGAGATCGAATACGCACGTGACACCATGCCTCGCGGCGTACTGGGCATGAACGCGGCGATGATGGAGGACTATCTGAAGTTCATCGCTAACCGTCGGTTGTCGCAGATTGGTTTGAAAGAGGAATATCCAGGGACGACTAACCCGTTCCCTTGGATGAGCGAGATTATGGACTTGAAGAAAGAGAAGAATTTCTTTGAGACTCGTGTGATCGAATACCAAACTGGTGGTGCGTTGAGCTGGGACTAATAGTCTCGCTCGGCACGATTTGACGATTGCGGTTTGAGTCGGCAAGTCGAGAAAGCAAAAAGCCCCGATCTGATCGGGGCTTTTTTATGGGCGATCGGTAAGCCTTTTTACGCCTACGTCACAGCGTTCAATCTCCTACAGCACTTACAGTCGCTTCCCATTGAAGCCTGCCACGAGCACTAATAAGCTCTATCGCAGGTGCCTAAGAAACGCCCAACGTAGAAAGCTTGGTCAGTGACACTGACGTGTAAATCGTCGGTGGCAACTGCTCTGCTCGTTGGGATTTCTTACGTCCGCTCTACGTTGGGTCAGGCCCTCCCAAAATTCCAAACGTAGAGGTCATAGATATGTCTAACCCATGCTCGGTAACCGTCTTCTCTCGCCACAACCTTTCTCTGCGTGCCCTTCTACTCGAAAACCAGCCATGGTTTTCCGCCCGCGATGTTGGCCGTTTGATGGGTTTCCATCTGAATGATCGGGTGGTCAACAAGCTAGATAGCGATCAACGCCGCGTCATGTGGATTGAGTACTTTCGAGAACCAGAACAGCATCTGATGCTTAGTGAATCCGGGGTTTATGCACTGTTGGTGTATCACTACGTACCGGGGAATCGGTTGTTGCGTGAGTGGCTGACCAATGAGGTAGTGCCGACCTTGCGCGATGCGCAGGATTCGGGAAATTCAAATCGGCCAATGTTGAGTTTGTTGGATTGGCCGGAGATGTCTTTGAGTTTGTTGCATTGGCAGGATGAAGGCTGGATTCGGCTGCGGGATATGCCTTACCTGTTGAACGATCAAAATCCACGACGAGCTTCTCTAGAGAAGCCCTGGTGGCGGAGGGTTACGCAGGTGTTTCAGTTCTCGAAGCACTCGATGGGTTAGGAACAAGTTTGTAGGACCGCGCAGGATTCGTCGTTATTTCCTGTAGGACTTTTCGTAGACAGATGTGATGGCCACTCAGTATCGTCCGAGGGTTTTCAACCCTCGGCGATTGTATGGACACGAAAAAAAGTAATAGCGATTGGAGTGACGTAGAGATTCAGGCGGCAGTCGACGCCTATCTCAAAATGCTGGCACGCGAGCAGAGCGGCCAGAAATTCGTCAAGACTGAGGAAAATCGAATCTTGCGTGAAGGCCCCTTAACCGGTCGGACTAAAGGCTCGGTCGAGTTTCGGATGCAGAACATCTCTACCGTGCTGGTAGAAATGGGTCGAACGCGTATTGAAGGCTACAAACCTGCCAAGAATGTTGGCGCGAATGTAGCGCGCAGCATCCTTAAGGCACTTGATGCTTCTACTGTTCTGACACTTGAAGATTCTGATCCAACGGCGGACGAAGCATTGCTTGAGCAACGCGCGGCTAAATTTGAGCGAAAGCAATTTGATTACGTCCCCAAAGGGATAAAAACACCAATCCAAACGACTTCCACTAGAAAGGTTTACTTTCGCGATCCTGAATTGAGGGGTTGGGTTCGTCAGCAAGCCAATGGAAAGTGCGAAGGTTGTGGCAAAGCAGCGCCATTTGAAAAGGATGGGAAACCGTTTTTAGAAGTGCATCACGTCAAGCACATGTCGCAAAAGGGTTCGGACCTTAAGACGAATGTTGTGGCGTTGTGTCCTAACTGTCACCAACGTTGCCACCATTCGGACGACAGAGAGACTTTCACTGCATGGCTGTATGACAACGTTGGAAGACTCGAAAAGGAATAATCGCGGTTTATCTGACTAACCGTATTTGCTGTTCTTGGGACTACTCCGCAGCCAAGCGGGAGCAAGCTCCTTCTCCACAGGGTGATGCGTGTCCTGCAATTGCGGTGTGAGTATTGAAATCTGATTGATGCCAAGAATCCCCAGCAGGCTGGCTCCCACAAATCCCGCATCATCCTGAAAACAATCAGTGCAACCCGCGCCGCCTCCCGCTATTAATACCCATCCCCCACTCAAGGATCCGAGCCCCACCATGAAATTCGATCTCGCCTACTGCCTCAGCCTCGACGACAAGTTGTCGATCTATGACGTTCGCGATCTCAATTTCGATGAGACGGTGGCGTTTGACTCTGCGAAGGAACACTTCCAGTGCCCCAACGATGCCTGTCGTTCGGCGTTCGAGGCTTCCAACGAGTTGGGCACGTTCAACGCTAAGAACGTGAATTACGTGCGCACGCCGCACTTCAAGAATCTGCCCACTACGCAGCATGTGGCGGGTTGTCCGTATGTGAGTTTGAAGGCTTCAGCGTCTGGCGTTGAGACGGCGGATGGAGAGGTGGATGACGGGCGTGAGGAACACTTTCCATCGGAGTTGTTGCTGACCCGGCGTGAGTATGTGCGCAAGCCTGTCGCGCCAGCGGGGGCGGCGGATGTGTTGCGGGATGATCCGGTGCGGGTGGCGGCGGACAGTGGTAAAGAGTCGGCGAATCGTGAGTCGGCGCCTGACAAGACCAGTGTGTTTGCGCATCCGGTGGAATGTTTTGTTTCCAACTTCGCGGACAAGGAGTTGCTTAAGCGGATGCCGTTGAAGGTCGGCGAGCATACGGCGCCGTACAGTTCGTTCTTCAAGAAGATCGAGTATCTGACGGACAACAAGGGGCTGATTTACTGGGGGCGGATCAAGAAGATCGAGGACTTCCACAGTGCCAGTTTTCGTATCGATTTCGAGGACAAGGTCTGGTTCAAGAAGCCCGAGGACAGTAAGAAGAAGCCGTATCCGGTCAGTGTTTATCTGAACAAGAAGCTGATCGACAACTACCGCAAGCGCAAGGCGTTTCTGGAAGAGATCAAGCACGCGGCGGATAGCGACAAGGCGTTGTTCTGTTTCTTCTATGGGGTGACGCCGGAGTTGAGGCAGGTGCCCGGCAAGAAGAACCCCGAAAAGCCTTTCGAGGTCTTCAATGCCAATATCGAGAACCTGGACCACTTCATTATTCGTGAAGCGCCGGGCCTGGAGTGACGGTTAGCCCTGGGGCAGTTGCAGTTTGACGGCGCCGGGGTGTTGTTTGACGAGGGAGTACGGCAGGATCGACCAGTCGGGTGAATCGCAGGCTCGTTCTATGCGGGCGAAGTACGCTCCGATGTACAAACCTTTTTCGGTGAAGTGCCAGTTGGAATAGCTCCAGTTGTCTTCATTGGTGAAGTCGCAACTGTCTTCATCTCCGCCTGCCGGTTTCTTCATTTCATCCGGGTACAGTGCGGTGAGCTGCTTTATTAGCCACGGCTTGAAGATTTCGCGTTGGTACTTTGAGCGCGCTGCGTCTTCGGCCTCGGTCAATGGCTGGTCACCGCCTCGGTAACGATCAGCGTGAAGGATTGGCTGACCCTCGCCCACCCAGAGCACGTCTTCGAGCGACAACGGATGGCCGGTTTTCACATCGATGTTAAGTGGTGAATCGCCGAAGTCCGGGTGCGCACCGCCGCAGTCGTAGCTGGTGGAGATGTTCAGGCTGATGACGCTGGGCGAGATAAATGTCGGGGTGACGTCCTGCAGGAATTCGGCGTAACCGCGACCTCGCAACTGGCAACCGTAGTAACTGATGGCCTCGTCCCACAAGCGCCCGAGCAACTGCTGGTTAACCCGTTGCAGATCTTCTTTTGGCATCCCGGATTCGATGCTGAACATGGACATCTTGGTATCAGGCTCTTCCCACCATTGCAGGGAGTAGCCCATGAAGTCCTGCTTTTTACCGGGTTTGAGTCTCAGTCCCTGAAGCCGTAGATATTCGTAGGGCTCGCTCTTGGGCAACTTGGCGATGTAGGGCAATGCATTCGCCGGCACTTCGGGAAGTGGCGTATCAGTGACGAGTACGGGCAACTTTTTGCCCTTCGGGTTTTGCCATTCGCCCTTCCAGCCGCCATCAATCTGTTGCAGTTTGAGGGTCGGTAATGGCTTGTCCGGGTCCATACGATTGCTGCCCTCTGTGAGCAGCAAGATGTCATTTTGATAGGTGCCGTTAAGCTCTAGATCGCGGTGAAATTTCTCATAAAAGTAGCGACCGGTGACTTGTCCCGGGTCACTAATATCGACTTCGAAGACGATCGGCATTTTGCCCAACGTGCCGGTGAACACCATCCGGTTGTTTTCAGCGTGTGCGGTGGATTGCAGCGAGAACAACACAGCGGCGCAGGTTGCCAGGCGCATCAGTCCCTTGAGCATTGATCGTTCCTTGAAAGAGGCGGAGGCCGCGCCGGCATTGGAGGGCCGGCGCGGATAAATTCGCGGCGATTATGGCGGGGTTACGCCTGGTAATCGAGAGTCTGCGCTTGAAAGATAACGCCACCTCAAGGCAGTTGCAGTGCAACCCCGCCCGGATGTTGTTTGACGATTGTGTACGGCAGAACGCTCCAGTCCACGAATCCGCAGACCGCCGCGACGTGGGCAAATGATGGCTCGAGCTTGATGCCCTGTTCCGTGAAGTACCAACCCGGATAATGCCAGGGATAATCCTCGTCGTAGCCGCAATCGTTTTCACCCTCAAGGGTGACGGTCATTTCGTTTGGGTAGAGTTTCAGCAACTGTGCGACCAACCAAGGTGCCAGTTCAGTGTTGCGGTAGTTCGACCACGCTGTCGAGGAGCCGGGTGAGCCCGCGGCGAAATCTTCATATTCCTCGTAGTGCAACGGCTTGCCCTGCCCCACCCACAAAACATCATCAAGGGTCAGAAGCTTGCCTGTCTTGGTATCGATGTTGAGCGCGTCGTGGCTTTGATCCGGATAGGCACCGCCACAGTAATAGTCCGATGAAATCCGCACACTCATCACTGTGGGCGACATCCACAGTGGCTGGCTCCACTGCGCATAACTTCCAGAACAGCCATAAGACGACAACACTTCGCCCCACAAACGCGCCATCAATTGTTGGTTAATAAGTCGACGGTCTTCGAGGGAGTAACCGGTCAACACTTCAAACAGAGAAGTGCCTGTCTTCGGCTCAGTCCACCACTGCAGCGTGTAGCCCATGAAGGTGTCGGTCTTGCCTTTTTTGAGGGTGACGCCCTGCAGTCGCAGATATTCGTAAGGATACTTGTCGTGAAGGATGGTGAAAAAGGGCAAGGCATCGTCGGGTACATCGGGGATGACGGCTGGTTCTAACTCGACCTTCAGGATTTTCCCAGCGGTACTCGTCCACTCGCCATACCAACCATGAGTTGTCGGCTGCAGACGAAGGGTCGGGCGCGAGTCTTCCATCCGCGAACCTTCTTCCAGCATCAGTGTTTCCCCGTCCAGGGCACCGTCGAGTGGCAGATCCTTGCGATACTTCTTATAGAAGTAACGACCGTCTCCAGTGCGAGTGTTTATTTCGAGGACGATGGCCGCTTTACCCAAGGTGCCGGTGTACACCTGCGCGCCGTTGTCGGCCCACGTTGCAGTCGAGACAAACAAGCCCGTCAGAAAAAGAACAGCGAAAAGGCGTAACAATCCTCGGAACATCACTTCATCCTTGAATAAACGAGCAACTGCCCGCCAAAAGAAGCTGCGGATTATGTCGAGGTTGCGCGGGGGAATCGAGCGCTGTCGCTTTCAACTCAAGCACATGCTGATCATCACCATCAGCAACAGCCCGATGTACACACGCGCATGCACCCGATCCGGGATTCGTCCAATCCATGGCTGGGCCAATCGAATCCCGATGAGCGAGCCAACCGTCAGCACCGCAAACGCGAGCAGATCCACATACCCGATAAACCACGCCCCCAGTTCTGCCTGACTGAACCCGGCCAACGCCATGTACGTCAGCGTCCCGGCCAATGCCACCGGCACACTTAAAGAATTGGCCATGGACGTCGCTTGCGACATGCTCAATCCGCAACGGCGCAACAGCGGTACGGTCATGACGCTGCCTCCTACACCGAGAAACGTCGCGATGGCGCCGATGCCTACACCACCTGCGGAAGTTTCCGTAGCGCCAAGTCGGCGTGGGATGACGCCTGCGTTCTGAGTGAGAAACCCGCGCCTGAGCAAGCAATCGACAATGGTTACACCGAGGTAGCCGATGAACGCATAGCGAATCACGTCGCCGCTGACCCACACAGCCGCTATTGCACCCACGATTGCGCCCACGCCGATAAACCCTCCCAACGGCCACAGGTAATGACGAATGAGATTGCCGGCGCGGCGGTGTTTGTCGGTGGCGATCAGGGCGTTGACGATCATCACGCAGGTCGAAGTGGCGACAGCGATGTGCATCGCCGATTGGCTGATCGGGTCGTCGGCGCCGTGGCTGGCGGTGAGCAGGCGATACAGCAGCGGCACCACGACGAAGCCGCCGCCGAAGCCGAACAGCACGGCGGTAATGCCGGTCAGGCAGCCGAAGAGGGTCAGCAGTAAATAGAACATGTCGAGGCGTCCGTAGTGGGAGAGCGGTCGACGATAGAGCGGCGCCGCTTGGCCTGCTTCAGCAACTCAGCCAATAATGTTTGCGTTTACGCCAACCACTGGGAAACACCTGATGCGCAATGTCTCGATCAATCTGCTGGATGACACACCGCGCGCGGTGGTGGCGATCGGTACGGATTATTCCCACGGTGACTTGCTGCCTTTTCACACGCATCGACGGGCGCAGTTGTTGTACGGCGCGACCGGGGTGATGCAAGTCAGCACCCATGACGGCAACTGGGTGGTGCCGCCGCAGCGCGCGGTGTGGATTCCGCCGGGGGTGGCGCATGAGGTGTTGATGCTTGGGGTCAGCACGCGCAGCTTGTACATCGAACCGGGTGCAGTGGATTTGGGGGCGCGCTGTCAGGTGATCAGCGTGTCGCCGTTGATGCGGCATTTGCTGATGGAGGCCGTGGAGGTACCGCTAACGTATGACCTCGGCGGGCGCGATGGTGTGTTGATTGATCTGTTGCTGCATGAATTGACGCGCAGTGCGCCGCTGCCGCTGCACATTCCGCTGCCGACTGACGGAAAGCTCCTGTCTCTGTGTCAGACCTTTCTGCATCAGCCGTACGCCCACCAATCACCACAGCAGTGGGCTGACCAATTACACATAAGCTTGCGTACCTTCAACAGACTGTTTCGCCAACAAACCGGGCTGAGCTTCAGGCAATGGCGGCAGCAGGCGTGCGTGGTCCTGGCGCTGGCGCGGCTGGCCTCGGGTGAAGCGGTGACGCGCATCGCGCTGGACTTCGGTTATGAAAGCCCGGCGGCGTTCTCGACGATGTTCCGGCGGATCCTCGGGCAGGCACCGTCCGTCTGGTTGGAGGCGGCGAATTAGCGCAAATCAAAAAATGCGTTTGATCCCGGCCGAAAACAACTGTACAAAAACACAGTACATTTTCAATCAGCACTCTTGAGCCCGGAGCACACCATGGCCTCTCTTGCGATGAACCACATCCTCGAACGCATTGCCCTTTTCCAGTTCACCCCGACGCACTGCATCCAGGCCCGAGCGATGCTGGGCTGGAGCGTGGAACAGCTCTCGCGGGAGGCTGAGGTTTCGGTTGAAGACATCCAACGCTTTGAAGCGCAGCAGGATGTCGCGGATGCGGCGCGACTGGCGCTGGCTTACCGGTTTGAGGCGCGGGGGATGGTGTTCTTTCCCGGGTTTGCCCCTGGGCGCTCGGTGAGCGTGGCTCGGGAATCGGCAGGGCATGCGGATTTTGCGATGGTTGATTAAACGCTGTGCCTGCGACGAATTTCTCAAGGCGAAAACGGCATCGTCCCGGAAGAACGATGCCGCTTTTATTAGCCGTTATTTGAACTCCGGATGCTGCAGTTCCAGCGATTCCTGTTCGTAGCTGTAAGCCATTGCCAGCAATTGTGGTTCACTCCAGCGCGGGCCAAAAAAGAACACGGAAGTCGGCAACCCATCGCCGTTCATACCCGATGGCAGAGTAATCGCGGGATAACTCGCGACAGCGGCAGAAAACTGTGAGAAACCGTCGTCTTCGGAAACCAAAGCATCGAGATTGTGCTCACGCAGTTGTTCGTCGATGGCCTCCTTGAAGGCCGCGTTAAGGGCTTCAATGATCGCCGTTGCTTCTTGATGAGTCGTCGATAGCGCATTGACTGCTTCCAGCATCGACTGAGCGTAGCCAGCATGGCCGGGATTGAGCGTGTTGAAGTCGATCAGTTCCTGCAACGACTGGACCTGCAGTCCGGTTCGACTGGCGAGATATTCGGGCAGTTCATGCTTCATACCGCCCATCAAACCGGTGAAGTAGTCCCCCATGTCGGGCAAGCGCATCGTCAGAGGAACAAGGGTCGCGCCCAGCTCTTGCATGGTGGCCATCGCCATCAGGAATTCAAAACTCGGCGTCAGCGGCGTGCCTTGGGAGCCTGTATACGCGATCGGGTAACCGATCCGCTTACCGTTCAAGGCATCGTTGGCGAGCAGCGCGGTGTAATCAATGCCCTGAGGCGCTCCCGCTGTGGCGGCATCAGCAGAGTCCATGCCTTGCAGCACGTTGAACATCATCGCGGCATCGCGAACAGAGCGGGTCAATGTGCCGGGAGTATCTTGCAGGCGCGTAATTGGCACGATACCGGACCGACTGAACAACCCCAGCGTCGGTTTGACCCCGACCACACCGTTGGCCGTTGCCGGGCAAGTAATCGAACCGTTGGTTTCGGTGCCGATGGAGAGCGGTGCGAAACCCGCTGCGACGGCAACCGCCGAACCGGAACTGGAACCACAGACGCCTTCACTCAACACATGTGGGTTTTTACTCTGACCGCCTCGGCCGCTCCAGCCATGGGGTAGCTCCATGTCACGCACATAAGCCCATTCGCTCATATTGGTTTTGCCCAATACGATCGCCCCCGCCTCACGCAGTTGTTCAACGATGAACGCATCCTTGCTCGCAGGCTGACCCACCATCGCCAAAGAGCCCGCGCTGGTTTGCAACATGTCCGCTGTATCGATGCTGTCTTTGAGCAGCACCGGAATGCCGTGCAGCGGGCCACGGATGTGGCCTTGCGCGCGCTCCTGATCAAGAGCCGTGGCGATTTCAACGGCTTGCGGATTCAACTCGATAATTGCGTTGAGAGTAGGGCCTTGTTTGTCCAGGCTCGCCATTCGCTCAGTCAAGTGCTCGACCAAGGCGACGGCGGTCAACTCATTGTCGGCCATCAGCTTGCCCAGTTCACTGACGCTTGCGTATTCCAGGGCATCGGCCGCAACGGCAACATTTATCGCGACCATCGGCAGAACGATGGCCAGCGCCAGTTTATTCACGCAGTGTTTGAAGAGGTGTTTCATGTTTATCGTCCTTGTTTAGGCTATGCACGGGTGAGTCATTCACTCGCGACACAGCCTAACGAGGACGTAGGAAAGAGCTGTCGGCAAAACAGACCACATGCAGTAGGAAAAGTCATCCTGACTCGTAGCCACTACAAAAGTAAGCGGATTTTTCCGACACAAAAAAGCGCTAATTCATATAGATAAACAGCCCATCCGCATCAGGATTCGCCCGGTGGAATGAGACTTCAGGCGCCCTGCACCACCGCCTCACTCTCCCCTTCAACCGCCAACCACCACGCCTCCCCGCGTTGCGGTTGAGCGATGTTAAACGCCTCACCCATCTGCGGCGTGGTAATGGAAATACTGCGTTCCCACGCCAGTGCCAGAATCCGGTCAAATGGTTCGTGCCAGGCGTGCATGGCCAGGTCGAAGGTGCCGTTGTGGATCGGGAAGAGCCAACGGCCCTTGAGGTCGATGTGCGCTTGCAGGGTTTCTTCGGGCTGCATGTGCACGTGCGGCCATTCGACGTTGTAGGCGCCGGTTTCCATCAGGGTCAGGTCGAAGGGGCCGTACTGTTCGCCGATGCGTTTGAAGCCGTCAAAGTAGCCGCTGTCGCCACTGAAGAAGATCCGCGTGTCGCCGTCGATCATTACCCATGACGCCCACAGTGAGCTGTTGCCATCGAACAGACCACGGCCGGAGAAGTGCTGCGACGGTGTGGCGACGAAGCGGATGCCGGCAATTTCGGCGCCCTGCCACCAGTCGTACTGGCGGACTTTGCTGGCATCGATGCCCCATTTAATCAGGGTGTCGCCGACGCCGAGCGGGGTCAGGAACAGGTTGGTTTTGGCGGCCAGCCTGAGCACGGCCTGATAATCGAGGTGGTCGTAATGGTTGTGCGACAGGATTACCGCTTCGATCGGTGGCAACTGGTCGATGCTGATCGGCGGCTGGTGGAAGCGTTTCGGCCCGGCCCACTGTACGGGTGATGCGCGCTCGGCAAAGACCGGGTCGGTGATAAAGAATTTGTCGCGCAGCTTCAGCAACAAGGTCGAGTGACCGAGGCGATAGACGCTGTGATTGGGCGCTGCCAGCAGTTCTTCCCGGGTCAACGCTTGCACCGGAATCGGCGCGGCGGGTCGGGTGTTGCGCGGTTTGTGGAAAATCATGTTCCACATGATCCGCAGCATTTTGCGTACGCCTTCGCGTTGCACAGGTGCGTGGTTGCGAAACAGCCCCTGATGCTGCCGCGAGGCTTCAGGCGTGGATGTGTTATCCGGGAGCGAAACTGGATTGGCCATGACTGAATGACTCCAGAAAAACCGCACAATTCGCGGTTTTTCCACGGTGGACGATAGATGGCCAAAGCTGCACGCATAGGCCGAACTGCTGTTTTTTAGGTTGCGAGGATTAACGCAACATTACACTGCTCGGTGTAGTTTCTAGGTTGCATCAAAGCGGATGACAAGTAAACTGCCAAGTGTAATTTCATCTTTTCTCTGCCGAAGCGTACTTATGACAGCTCCACAGCGCCTCACCGACCGTAAACGCGAAGCCATTATTCAGGCGGCGATTGCCGAATTCCGTGCCCACGGTTTCGAGATCACCAGCATGGACAAAATCGCGGCCACGGCCGGTGTGTCGAAGCGCACGGTGTACAACCATTTCCCCAGTAAAGAAGAGTTGTTCGCCGAAATTCTCAACCAGTTGTGGGCACGAATCAGCGCCGAGCAATCGGTGACCTACAACCGCGATCAGCCCTTGCGCGAGCAATTACGGCAGATGCTGCAGGCCAAGGTGCAGTTGATGGCTGACGAGAATTTTCTGACCCTGGCACGGGTGGCAATTGCGGCGACCATTCATTCACCGGAGCGCGCGCAGAACATGATCGAGCGCATGGGCGAGCGCGAAGAAGGTCTGACCGTGTGGATTCGCGCCGCGCAGGCCGATGGCCGCTTGAAACCGGTCGATCCGGAATTCGCCGCCCATCAAGTACAAGGTTTGCTCAAGACCTTTGGCTTCTGGCCACAGATGTCGATGGGCCGCGCAGCCCTCGATGTCGAGATGCAGAACACCGTCGCCGAATCGGCGCTGGAGATGTTTCTGGCCTGCTATCAGCTCTAAATCGCCCTCCACCTGTAACCCGCTCCCTGCCAGTTGCCGCTGTACGAGGCATGGAGGCTTGATGGAGCGATGGGTGAAGCATTGAATTCATGTTGTCATCCACAGGTGCCAGACTTGCGAGTGGGTCTGAGTATCGGTCTGGCGCGGTATCAGCCCTTGTACAAGGATGCCCTCGACTGGCTGGACGATGCCGACGAAGCGCTCTACACCCCCAAACATAAGGGCCGCAACACCATCAGCACTGCCTTGAGCCGTGCAGTGGCGGACAACGTCAGCGCCTAAAAAGTTATACAAAATTACAAATAATTACTTTCTTGTACAACTTTATGAAGTTTTGTATAAGTAGCCATCTGCCAGTTAAGGAATGCTGGCATTGAGCAGTCACCGCCGAATGCCGTCCGCGCATTCGGTCTGCCAGCGCGGAAATAGGGACTGAATCCTCGATCTTCCCCTTCTTCCAGAGTACTGCGAGCATGTTCTTCAATCGCCACAAATCCGTCATCGACGATCTTCAGCGCACCCTCACCGAACAAGCCGGCCTGCTCGATGCGATCAATCGCTCGATGGCGGTGATCGAGTTCGACCTCGATGGCGTGGTGCTGCGTGCCAATGACAACTTTCTCAAGACCATGGGTTACACCGCCGAACAAGCGATCGGCCAAGCGCATCGGCGCTTTTGCACGCCAGAGTTCGGCCGTAGTGCTCAGTACACTGATTTGTGGTCACGCCTGAAAAACGGCCAGTTTCAGTCCGGGACATTTGAACGGGTCGACGGCAAGGGTCAGCCGATCTGGCTGGAAGCCAGTTACAACCCGATCAAGGATGCCTCGGGACGGGTGGTGAAAGTGGTCAAGTACGCCATGGACGTGACCGCGAAGGTGCAGCAGGAAAGTGAGGCCAATGCCAAGTTGCAAGCGATTGACCGGGCAATGGCGGTCATCGAATTCAACCTCGACGGCAGTATTCTCACGGCCAATCAGAATTTTCTGACGCGCATGGGTTACACCCTCGCCGAGCTGAAAGGTAAACATCACCGTTTGTTCTGCACGCCGGCATTGGTCAATAGCAGCGCGTATGAGGATTTCTGGCGGCGTTTGAACCAGGGCGAGCTTTTCCAGGGTCAGTTCGAACGCGTGGATAAACGCGGGCAAACGGTGTGGCTCGAAGCCAACTACAACCCGGTTTACGACGCTGCCGGGCGCTTGTGCAAAGTGGTGAAATTCGCCTCCGACGTGACCGCCCGAGTCGAGCAACACGAACAGGACGCACGCAGTGCCAGCGCGGCGTATCACATCTCGGTGGCGACGCGAAAAGTCGCCGAACAAGGTACGCAGGTGATCCAGCAAGCCGCCAGTGAAATGCGTGAAATCGCCGAGGACATTGCCGAGTCTTCAACGCTGATTGCACAACTGGGTGAACGCTCCGAGCAGATCACCGCCATCGTCAACACCATCCGCGCGATTGCCGACCAGACCAACCTGCTGGCGCTCAACGCTGCGATCGAAGCAGCGCGCGCCGGTGAACAGGGTCGCGGTTTTGCCGTGGTCGCTGACGAAGTGCGGCAATTGGCGGCTCGAACCAGCGGCTCGACCGCGGAGATTTCCAGCATGATCGGGCTGATCCAGAACGAGACCCGCCAAGCCATCAAGAGTATGGAAGGCACCCGGGGGCGCGCGGCTGAAGGGGTCGAGTTGGCGAATCAGGCGGGCACGGTGATCTTGCAGATTCGTGATGGCGCCAGTGAGGCGGTGGATGCGGTGAGCATGTTTGCCAATGAGCGAGTGCCGGGTTAAGGCTTGTGCAAGGCAGGTAGACCGCGTCGTGGCCTTCGCGAGCAGGCTCGCTCCCACAGGGGTTAGGTTGATCACAATATTTGTGAATACCCCGGCTACCTGTGGGAGCGAGCCTGCTCGCGAAAGGGCCATGAGCTGCAATGCAGGACTATAGTGACTTTCAGTCCCAAGCCCTGCCGAGTGCATCATGACCACTGAAAAACCCGCAACACCGGAATCAGCTCCCGTCGATCACCTGCGCTTCCACCGCCGCCATGCCCACCTCAGCACCACCTTCGGCAATGACAAGTTCGCCCTGCGCGCCGAGGCGTTTGCGCGGTTCTTCGGCACGCCGATGTTTCTCGGCGCGCAAACCCTGATCGTGTTGTTGTGGGTCTGCCTCAACGCGTTTGGCGTGACCACCTTCGACGTTTACCCGTTCATCCTGTTAAACCTCGCTTTCAGCCTGCAATCGGCCTACGCCGCGCCGCTGATTCTGCTCGCACAAACCCGTCAGGCCGCCCGCGACAAGGCGCAAGCCGATGCCGATGCGCAACACCGTGAAGCGCTGGCACAGGCCAATACCGAGCGTCAGGCCCAAGCCGCGAAGAACACCGCGCAACTGCTTGAACTGCTGGAGCAGAACACCCGCCTGACCGAGATGACCAAAAACCTCACCGAGCGCATTGCCAACCTGACCAGCGAGCTGCACGATCACATGCGCCAGAACCCGCAGCGCTGATCACGGCAACCGCAGCGCCCGCCCCAACTCATCAAACAATGTCACCACCGAGCGCAAGGCCCGGCAATCCGGGCGCGTCAGCAGCCACAGTGCGGTGTCATAGCCGTGCAGCGGCTCGCTTAACGCCTGCAAACCGCCGGTGATCAGAAAGTCCGGTAACGCCGCCACGCCGAGGCCCGCGCGAACCAGCTCCGTCACCGACAACATGCTGTTGCAGCGATAGCCCGGTGTCACGCCGGGTAGATGCTGGCGACGCCAGGCAATCGTCGGATGATCGGGGAGAAAGTCATCCGGGGCGATCCACGTCAGCGCCGCCAGATCCGACGCATCAACGTTCTGCAGATAACCCGCACTGGCGCAGACCCGGTAGGAAATCTTCGCCAGTTGCCTTCCGACCAGATGCTCGGGCGGTGTGCGCGTGAGACGCAGGGCAATGTCGGCATCGCGGCGGCTGAGGTTGGCGAAATCGTTGGAGGTGCTGAGCTCAATGGTCAGCGCTGGGTAATTGGGCATGAACTGCGCCAGTGCTGGCAGCAGCAAACTCTGCAGCACCGAATCGGTACAGGTCAGACGCACCGTGCCGCTGACCACTTCGCCGCCCTGCTCCACGCCAATGCGCGCGGCCTCTAGTGCTTGCTCGGCGCGTTCGGCTTGCTCGGCCAGTGTCTGCGCGAGAGTTGTTGGTAAATAGCCGGCGCGGCTTTTTTCGAACAGTTGCTGACCGAGTGCGGCTTCGAGACGGCGCACGGCGCGAAACACCGTCGATACGTCGACCTTCAACAGCTGCGAAGCGCGGGCCAGAGAGCCGCCGCGCACCAAGGCCAGAATCAGGGCAAGATCGGGGTAGTCGAGCTGATAGTGCGTGGCTGCATTGATCACTTGGGGAAACGCCCATATTGAGTGCGTGAACGCCAATCTATAGTGAGTGCCATCAATCAACAAGCGCAGGGAACCCCCATGGAAAACAGCGCCATCCGTATCGCCCTGATTGGCGATTACGACCCGCAGGTCACCGCTCACCAAGCCATTCCCGTCGCCCTCGGGCTGGTCGCCGAACACCTCAACCGCAACGTGCAATTGGAATGGTTGCCCACCGAGCAGATCCACGCCGATACGCCGCTCGAGCGGTTCGACGGTTTCTGGTGCGTCCCCGCCAGCCCTTACAAAAGCGAAGCCGGCGCACTGCGGGCGATCCGTTTTGCCCGCGAACAGCAGCGGCCTTTCCTCGGTACCTGTGGCGGTTTTCAGCATGCGGTGCTGGAGTTTTCCCGCAACGTGTTGGGTTGGGAGGATGCGGAACACGGTGAAACATCGCCCGACTCTGAACGCGCGGTACTCACGCCGTTGACCTGTTCGCTGGTCGAAGCGGTCGACAGCATTCACTTGGTTCCCGACTCGTTGATCGCCAAGGCGTACGAAACGTCGCAGATTCGTGAAGGCTATCGCTGCCGCTTCGGTGTGAATCCGCTGTTCGAACAGCAACTGTTGAACGATCGTCTACAGGCAGTGGGGCATGATTCGTCAGGGGATTTACGCGCGATTGAACTCAAGGAGCACTGCTTCTTTGTCGCGACGTTGTTTCAACCGGAACGTGCGGCGCTTAAAGGGTTGATGCCGCCGCTGGTGCGGGCGTTTGTTGAAGCTTGTGGGGAGTTACGTTTATGACTGATTGCTTTGCGGTGATTTTTACTTCGACTCGAACCGAAGGTGACAACGGCTATGCCGAGGCGGCCGAGCGCATGGCTGCGTTGGTCAGTGAGCAGCCGGGGTTTCTTGGGGTGGAGTCGGTTCGTGGGGCGGATGGCGTCGGGATTACGGTGTCGTATTGGGAGAGCGAGGCAGCGATTCTGGCGTGGCGGCAGAACCCTGAACATCAGGTGATTCAGGCCCGTGGGCGTTTGGAGTGGTATTCGGCGTTTCATACGCGGGTGTGCAAGGTTGAACGCGAGTATCGGTTCGGGCCATAAAATGGCGGCGCATTGGCGGCCGCCTTCGCGAGCAGGCTCGCTCCCACAGGGGATTTGTGATCGACGCAGATCCAATGTGGGAGCGAACCTGCTCGCGAAGAGGCCCTCACCCTCACAGCAAATCTTCAGCCCCGCACCAGACTACGCACCGCCACAATCTCCGGCACCTCAACCTTGCTCATATAAACGCGCAACGGCTCGGTGATGTTGATCCGGTCATCAATATTCTGATCCAGCAACAACTGAATCAACTCGCGTTTAAGCGTCATGGTCTGCGCTGTCGCCGGCGCCCAGACGAATTCATTCACAGGAATAATGCCGTCATCGGCCACGTCCATGCCGAACGAATCTTCGCTGAAACGCACGATGTATTGACCGGTTTTGCGGTTGAGGCCGACAAAACCCTTGAGATCGTCGGCAGCCTGGCAGATGAGTTGGGAGGTGATGCGCATGGTAAACCTCACGAAAAATGATCGATGGTTTACACGCAGGGCAACAGAGCGGCGCGCCCTCTGCCGGGACGTCTGCCGAGGTCAAGCGTACTGCAAACCGCGCCACAAAAGTGCAGGAAAAATCGCTTTTAATACGTTTATGTCGGTCCTGCGATAGCACCCGAGCGATTCAGTTGTTAAAAGGTAGGTCTTTGAAAATGCCCTGCGAAAGGAACTCGAACATGCCCGCTACTTTCACCAAAAGTGCTCTGGTCCTGAGCCTGCTGCTCGGCCTCGGTCAGGCGCACGCCGCCAGCCAAACCGATCCGAAAGCGCTCGCTGCCGCCAACGGCATCCCGCACCCGGCGGTGATCGCCCACCGTGGCGCGTCTTTCGATGCACCGGAATCCACTGCGGCGTCTTACAAACTGGCTCGTGACCTGGGCGCCGATTACCTGGAAATGGACTTGCAGCGCAGCAAGGACGGCGTGCTGTTCGCCCTGCACGACGACAACCTGCAACGCACCACCGACGTTGCGACCAAATTCCCGGAGCGCAAGGACGCCTCGGCCACCGCGTTTACCATGGCCGAACTGAAAACCCTCGACGCCGGCAGCTGGTTCAACGCCAAGTACCCGGATCGCGCGCGCCCGTCCTACGCTGGGCTGAAGATTCTGACCCTCGATGAAATCATCGACATCGCCCAGGCCAACCCGCAACACAAGCCGGGCCTGTACATCGAGACCAAAGAGCCGCAACTGTTTCCCGGGATCGAGAAAGACCTGAAAGAGAAGCTGCAGGATCGTGGCTGGCTGAGCCCGGCCGGTTCGAAACTGGCGAAAAGTGCGCTGGGTGTTGGTCAGGGTAAAGGCAAGGTGATCCTGCAAACATTCGAGAAAAACAGCCTCGAACTGCTGGAAAAAGAAATGCCGCAAGTGCCGAAAATCCTCCTGTTGTGGGTCGGCGAAGGCAGCATCGAGCCGAAATCGAAAGTGACGTTTGCCGAATCCGGCGAGAAAGACAAAAACGTTTTCTACGGCAAGCAAGAGCCGAAGTCCGAAGCCGAATTCAAACAATGGGTGGATTACGCCAAGGCCCAGGGTGCAATCGGCACCGGCCCTTCGGCGAAGCTGACCAAGGGCGGCGACCAGAGCTACTCGGATCTGGTGCAACCGTGGATGAACCAGTACACCCACGATCAAGGCTTGCTGGTGCACGTCTACACCGTTGATGAACCGTTAGATTTCGAGAAAGTCATGGCAGCCGGTGTCGACGGCATCTTCACCAACCGTGCCAGCGAACTGTTGAAATTCTACAAACGCCCGGCGGCTGGCACTGTTGATCAGGTGTTGAAGAGCAACGGTTTCTGATCTGAAATCGAGGCGCCTATATCGCGGGCAAGCCACGCTACCAGAGGTTCTGTGCAGGTGCATGGCTTGCCCGTTTTGTTTGGGTGCGGGGTTTTAAGGGTGAGTTAAGTTGTGCCGGTTAACCTGAGGCCACTTAAACGAATCACCCCAAGGAACGAACCGATGAAAACTTTGACTGCCCTGTTTACCGCCGCTGCCCTGACTCTTACCGCTGGCCTGGCCCAGGCTGATGTCCGCGTCGACCAGATTCCTGAACTGGTTAAGTCGGGCAAGATCAAGTCGCTGGAGTCGATGAACGCCGAAGCGCTGAAACTGCATCCGGGTGCGACTATTACTGACACGGATCTGGACAACCACTTCAATGGTTATGAGTATGAAGTTGAGCTGAAGACAGCTGATGGTAAAGAGTTTGATGTGGACTTTGATGCGACCACTGGCAAGGTGCTGAGCAACAAGCAAGACACTTGATTGAACGCACTATCAAAAGCCGCACGATTGAAAGATCGTGCGGCTTTTTTGTGTTCGGCTTTTTTTATTGGTTGTCAGTGAGATTTTCTCCCCCTCACCCCAGCCCTCTCCCCCAAGGGGGCGAGGGGGAAAGGGAGCAGATCGGGGGCTATTCAAGGCCTGAGTTCGACTCGCAATCTTGCAGCCGACAAGAAAACACCAAAGACCTGAGTGCACCTCGATATTTCAGGTCGGCGTACCTCGAATAATCACCGCGGTCAGTCCCCTCTCCCTCTGGGAGAGGGCTAGGGTGAGGGGAAAGGGCATCACGCCGAGGTGCTGACCAACGAGCCCGAAGTGCTCGAGTCGGAATCCTGCAACGCCTGCAACAGCGAGGCAGTGGCGGTGGACAGGGACGCCGAGGTAGCGGTGATCTGCGCTTGTGCGGCGGCTACTTCCGCAACCTTGGCATCCGAACTTTCCTGCTTCGCCTGCGCCGCTTGCAACGCCTGCTGTTCTTCCTGCAATTGCTTTTGCAACTCGGCAATCTGCTTGCGCAATTCCTTCACCGAATCCGATTCTTCACTGCTGCTGGAACTGCTGTCACCCGCCGGAGCGGCCCCTCCACCGGCGGCGACTTTATCGCTATCGGCAGTCGCACCCGTGCTGGCGGTTGCTGAGGTAGACGTGTCGTCACCAACGTCACTGATCGACGTTTTGCTGGTCGGTGCGCTGACGGTCTGATTGATCGAAACAGAAGTGATGCTGACCATGAAAAGGCTCCAATGCCGGTTATAGATAACCGGTCATCGACCATGGCCGCAGGTAATTGAGATCGACTGTGTACCGACTCGGTATCCGAACCGGTACACAGTCGATGGCGTCAGGCGCTCAGGCGCGCGGTGACTTCGTTCAGTTGCCCGGACAGACCGTGCAGGTTCTGGCTGGCACTTTCGGTGCGCTGCACGTTGTCGAGGTTGGTGCTGGCGATCGAAGTGATCTCGGTGAGGTTGCGCGAGATGTCCTCGGCCACCGAGGTCTGCTCTTCGGCAGCGGTAGCGATCTGACGGTTCATGTCGCGGATCGCTTCTACGGCGTGAGTAATGCGTTCCAGCATCGCGCCCGCCTGGGTCACCTGCTCGACACTTTCTTCGCTACGCGTCTGGCCGCTGTCGATGGCTTGTGCGGCGTCCACCGCACCGGTTTGCACGCTCTGAATGATCTGGTTGATCTCGATGATCGACTCGGCAGTGCGCTGTGCGAGATTGCGCACTTCATCGGCAACCACCGCAAAACCACGCCCGGCCTCACCGGCCCGCGCCGCTTCAATCGCAGCGTTGAGCGCCAGCAGGTTGGTCTGTTCGGCGATGCCACGAATCACTTCCAGCACTTTGCCAATGCGGCCGCTGTCGGCTTCCAGACGACGAATCACCGTGGCGGTGTTGGCGATTTCACCGCGCATCTGGGTGATCGAGTGAATGGTGCTCTGCATGACCTTCTCACCCTGCTGGGCAGACTGGTCGGCATCGTCCGCAGCACGCGCGGCATCGGCAGCGTGACGCGCCACTTCTTGGGCGGTGGCGGACATTTCGTTCATCGCCGTGGCCACTTGATCGGTGCGGTTGAACTGCTCGTTGGTGCCGCCGGCCATGGTCGTGGCGATCGCATTCAACTCACCGCTGGCGCTGTCCAGATCACTGGCGCTGCGCTGCAAACGGGTGAAGGTGTCGGCGAGGAAATCGCGCAGGGTATTGGCCGCTGCGGCGAGGTTGCCCAGTTCATCCTGACGGTCGCTGACCACACGTTCGGCCAGTTTGCCGCGGCTCAATTGGGTGACGTAATCGATGAGTTTGCGGATCGGATCGACCAGGTTGCGGTTGACCAGCCACAGGCTGAGCAGGCCGATCAACAGGCCCGACGCGAGCATCACCAGCAGCCCCAGCCACACGGTGCGATCGGCCTCGGCACTGATCAGCGCCGACTGTGCACTACCCTGCTTGCGCAACTCAGCGACCAGTTCGCTCATCTGATCACTGGCGGCACGGTCAACGCCTTTGACCGCCGCGTCACCCGCCGCCGGATCACCACCGGCAGCCACGTAGGCATCGCGTCCCTTCTGATAGGCGCTACCCAGTTGACGGTGTTCGTCGCGCAGGCGTTCGATGCGCGATTTCAGACTGGGCTCAATGCCTTTCTGCCCGGCCAGTTCACCAAGGATGTTCTGTACATCGCGCTGCCGGTCTTCGAACTGGCCCCAGTACTTGGCCAGATCCGCCGGTTGTTTGCCGCGCAGCAGGACGTTTTTCCACTCCTGCACCTGCACCTTGAATTGCAGGTTGGCTTCGTCGATCAGTTGCGAGGTGTGCAGGGGACCGGCGATCAACTGGCTGTAGCTTTGCACGCCGTTGGAGAGGAAATGAAAACAGGCCAGCGCAATCAACAGCACCGCCAGCAAGCTGCCGCTCAGCAGGGCGAGGATTTGCGCTCTCAGGGATTTTTGCAGCATCGAAAGATACTCAGGACAAGAATGAGGCACGCCCGGTAAGGCGTGAAATTGTGCCGGACATCCATGTCGGCGAGCCTTGGCTCATGGCCAATGGCGCGCAACCTAACGCAACTGTGATCGGCGCGCCAGAGCGCTTCTTGAAGAAAATCCGACCGTCGGTAAGTCGCTGATTTGACGTCACTTTACTGTCATATAAATGTCATGTGACATTGCGATGATGCGGCTCAGTGAACCTGCCATTTGCGCGACCGACGCACCCTCCTCGCAGCGAGCCTTCATGAACCACAGCCTCGATATCAGTCATCGCGATCCTGATCTGTTTGGCCTGCTCTACGGCTTCCGTTTCCTGCCCGGCGAACGGGGCCGCGAAGTCGATTCGGCCACGGCACTGCGCTGTTTGCAGGACGATAGTGACAGCGGCGAATTCCTCTGGCTGCACCTCAATCTGGCGCATGCAGCGTGCGAGCGCTGGATGAAAAGTCATCTGCAATTGCCCGAAGAGTTTTTCGAGGCGCTGCACGAAGGCTCGCGTTCGACGCGCATCGAGCATGTCGACTCGGCATTGCTGGCGGTGGTCAACGATGTGGTGTTCAACCTCAGCAGCATGGTTTCTTCGGATGTGTCGACGCTATGGGTTTGTGTGCGCAGCAAACTGATCGTCAGCGCGCGCTTGCAACCGCTGCACTCGGTGGACAAATTGCGCTCATCGGTGAAGGCCGGCGAGCGCTTTCGTTCGCCCTCGGAACTGCTGGTGCATCTGCTCCGTGATCAGGGTGAGGTGCTGACGCAGATCGTGCGCAAGACCAGTCTGAGTGTTGATCAGGTCGAAGACGAATTGCTCTCCTCGCGGCTGTCGACCAACCGTGCAGAACTCGGTGCCAACCGCCGCGTGCTGGTGCGCCTGCAACGGCTGCTGGCGCTGGAGCCGGGCTCGTTGCTGCGTCTGCTCAACCGGCCGCCGCCGTGGTTGCAGAAGGAGGACGTCAAGGAACTACGCAAATCCACCGAGGAGTTTGCGCTGATCATCAACGACCTCACTGCCCTCGGCGAGCGGATCAAACTGCTCCAGGAAGAGATCGCCGCCAACCTCAACGAACAGAGCAACCGCACGCTGTTCACCCTGACCGTGGTCACGGTGCTGGCGCTGCCGATCAACATCATTGCCGGTTTTTTCGGAATGAATGTGGGTGGCGTGCCGTTGTCGCAGGATCCGGAGGGGTTCTGGATATTGGTCGCGCTGGTGGCGACGTTTACCGTGATTGCCGGGCGTTGGGCATTTCGCAAGCGCGGGGATTATTGACCACCGAACCTGATGTCCAGCACAGATCACCTGTGCGAGCCTGCTCGCGAAAGCGATCTGTCATTCAACAATGATGGTGACTGACACTCCGTCTTCGCGAGCAGGCTCGCTCCCACGGGGGACCTCATCGGCCTTAAGACCGACGGTGGGATTAATCCGCCAAACACTGACATGGCGCAGTCTCTCTGTAACATTCTGCAACGATCATGGGCGACATTCCTTCCCTCGCTCAGGATTGTCCTGCTATGGCTACTCCCTCCCTGACCGCCAGCCCCGCGTCCGCCGCCAGCGGCAGGCCTGCCCTCGACAAGAAAACCGGCCCATTCACCTACGTGATCTTTTTCGCCGTGCTGGCGATGGGAATGCTGTTTACCGCTTACAGCCTGATGCACGACATGCACGAACTCGGCACGGTGGTCACCACGTGGACGCCGTTTCTGCTGCTCGGCGTCGCGCTGCTGATTGCTCTGGGCTTTGAGTTCGTCAACGGTTTCCATGACACCGCCAACGCCGTGGCGACGGTGATCTACACCCACTCGCTGCCACCCAATGTCGCCGTGGTCTGGTCGGGGTTCTTCAACTTTCTCGGCGTGCTGCTTTCGAGTGGTGCGGTGGCGTTCGGCATCATTGCCTTGCTGCCGGTGGAGTTGATTCTGCAGGTCGGTTCGTCCGCTGGTTTCTCGATGATTTTCGCCCTGCTGATTGCGGCGATCCTATGGAACCTTGGCACCTGGTGGCTGGGTTTGCCAGCCTCGTCTTCGCACACCTTGATCGGTTCGATCATCGGCGTCGGTGTGGCCAATGCCTTGATGCATGGCCGCGACGGCACCAGCGGTGTCGATTGGGCACAGGCGACCAAGATCGGTTATGCGTTGCTGCTATCGCCGTTGGTGGGTTTCGGTTGTGCGGCACTGTTGCTGCTGGCGCTGCGCGCCTTCGTGAAGAATCGTTCGCTGTATAAAGCGCCGGAAGGCAACACGCCGCCGCCATGGTGGATTCGCGGTTTGCTGATTCTGACCTGCACCGGCGTGTCCTTCGCCCACGGCTCCAACGACGGGCAGAAAGGCATGGGCCTGATCATGTTGATTCTGGTCGGCACACTGCCAATGGCTTACGCCTTGAACCGCACCATGCCGGAAGAACAGTCGTTGCAGTTTGCCGCCGTGGCGCAAGTCACCCAGCAAGCGCTGGTGAAAAGTGCACCGCTACCAACGCCTGCCGATCCGCGTGCAGTGCTCTCCGACTATGTGCGCAGCAAGGACGCCACGCCGCAACTGATCCCCGCCCTCGCCGCCCTCACCGGGCACATTGGTGAGGAAGTCAAAGGTTACGGTTCGCTGGCAAAAGTCCCGGCCGAAGCCATGGGCAACGTGCGTAATGACATGTACCTGGCCAGCGAAAGCATTCGCCTGATGGACAAGAACAAGGTCGGCAATTTCGACGCCGACACCAGCGGCAAACTGCAACTGTTCAAGCAACAGATCGACAACGCCACGCGGTTTATTCCGCTCTGGGTGAAGATCGCCGTGGCCATCGCGCTCGGGTTGGGCACCATGGTCGGCTGGAAGCGGATTGTGGTGACGGTCGGCGAGAAGATCGGCAAGACCCACCTGACGTATGCGCAGGGTGCGTCGGCGGAAACCGTGGCGATGCTGACCATTGGCGCGGCGGACATGTTTGGTTTGCCGGTGTCGACGACGCATGTGTTGTCGTCCGGTGTGGCCGGGACCATGGTCGCCAACGGTGGCGGGTTGCAGATGAAGACCATCCGCAATCTGTTGATGGCGTGGGTGCTGACCCTCCCGGCGGCGATCCTGCTGTCAGGCAGCCTGTACTGGCTGTTCACCCAGATCTTCTGACGGACGAAGATCCCCTGTAGGAGTGAGCCTGCTCGCGATAGCGGTGGGTCAGTTTAATCAATGTTGACTGATACACCGCTATCGCGAGCAGGCTCACTCCTACAGTTTTGACCGGTGTTCAGGTTTAGAGCGCGGAGCGAATCAGATCGCCCAGCCAATCCATAAACACCCGCACTCGCAAGGGCAAATGCCGCTGCCGCGCATACAGCAATGAAATGCCCATCGCCGGCGCGGTGAATTGCGGTAGCACCGTCACCAGTTCGCCGTTGTCCAGATGCGGCTGCATGCCGGTACGCGGCACCTGCGTCAGACCGAAACCGCCGAGGCACGCCGACTCGTAAGCGTCTGTGCTGTTGACCGTAATGCTGCCAGCCATCGGCAAGCGTTTAACCTGCCCGCCCTCCTCGTACACGAACCCTTCCGAACGCGAACCGAGCACGCCAACGTAATGCACCAGCCGATGCTGCGCCAGATCTTCCAGTGTCTGCGGCACGCCGTAGCGCGCGAGGTACGCGGGACTGGCGCAATTGA
This sequence comes from Pseudomonas sp. CH61, assembly GCF_059429415.1. Lineage (NCBI taxonomy): Bacteria > Pseudomonadati > Pseudomonadota > Gammaproteobacteria > Pseudomonadales > Pseudomonadaceae > Pseudomonas > Pseudomonas sp. CH61. Next base: position 4,165,939 of record NZ_CM182098.1, read on the forward strand.
CCATGGGGAAGTCACCGAGGTGCCGCGCGACCACCGATTGATCCGGTTGCGCGCCAATCCTCACCACGCAATCGAAGCCTTCGCTGAGCAGATCCACGCGGCGATCGGTGCTGCTGATTTCCAGCTCCAGATTCGGGTGGCGATCCATGAACTGCGGCAAGCGCGGCATGATCAGACGCCGCGCGAGAATGTTCGGCAGATCGACCCGAATGCGCCCGGTCAGCGAAGCCTCGTCCTGGCGGAACAAGCCTTCGATCTCGTCCATGTGCGAGAGCAGATCCTTGCTGCGTTCGTACAGCACCAGTCCGTCCTGCGTCGCCTGCACCTTGCGCGTGGTGCGTTGCAGCAGGCGCGTGCCGAGTAACGCTTCGAGCGCTTGCACATGCTCGGAAACGGTCGATCGCGGGAGACCGAGATTTTCCCCGGCGAGGGTAAAACTCGACAGTTCGCTGACCCGCACGAAGGTGCGCAGCAGTTCCAGTTTGTTCATTAGGCACCTGTCGATTGTTCGGCTGAGCCGATCAGTGATTCCGGTTTCACTCTGTTTATCACCTCACGGCGGATAAATAAACTGAGTCCCATCACCACTCACCGCAATCGAGGAAGCCTCCATGAATCGTAAAATCGCATTGATCACCGGCGCCAGCCGTGGCCTGGGCAAGAACGCCGCCCTGCACCTCGCCGCTCAGGGCATCGACATCATCGGCACTTACCACAGCCGTGCTGATGAAGCCCAGGCGCTTGTGAGCGAAGTGCAAGCACTCGGCGGCAAAGCCGTAATGCTGCAACTGGACGTCGGTCGCAGCGAAAGCTTTGCCGATTTCGCTAAACACGTTGAGCAGGCGTTGCAGCAGACTTTCGACCGTCAGCGTTTTGATTTCCTGATCAACAATGCCGGGATCGGTGTGCATGCACTGTTCGCCGAAACCACGCCGGAGCAGTTCGATTTGCTGATGAATATCCAGCTGAAAGGGCCGTTCTTTCTGACTCAGCAGTTGCTGCCACTGATTAACGACGGCGGACGCATCATCAATATTTCCAGCGGCCTGACCCGTTTCAGCCTGCCGGGTTACGGCGCTTATGCGGCGATGAAAGGCGCGATGGAGGTGCTGACCCGATATCAGGCGAAGGAGTTGGGTGCGCGGCAGATTGGCGTGAACATTCTCGCGCCGGGCGCTATCGAAACTGACTTCGGTGGTGGCGCCGTGCGCGACAACTCGGCGCTGAATGCGATGGTCGCCAGCAACACCGCGCTGGGCCGTGCCGGGCAGCCGGACGATATTGGCGGAGCGTTGGCGCTGCTGCTGTCGCCGGGCGGACAGTGGATCAATGGCCAACGGGTCGAGGCATCAGGCGGCATGTTCCTCTAACCAACGCTGAAACACCGTCACATGTAGTAGCTGCCGAAGGCTGCGATCTTTTGATCTTGATTTTAAAGGGCAAGATCAAAAGATCGCAGCCTCCGGCAGCTCCTACACGGGGATCGAGGTTAGTTCTGGAAAGTGTTGCGGGTCATGAAGCGCTCGCGCACCACGTCATAGCCCCAGTGATACACGTAGGTGTACGGCAGGAAAAACAGCAGCACACCGATGTCGAGCAGAAACGCCTGCCACAGGCTGACCGACAGCCACCAGGCAATCAGCGGCACGCCCATCACGATCAAACCACCCTCGAAAAGCAGCGCGTGCACCACTCGCACCCAAGCGTTGTGCGGGAGGTTCATGCGCTCCAGCAAACGATCAAAGAAGCGGTTGAACACCACGTTCCAACCGAGCGCCAACAGCGCGATCAACACCGTCACGGCGCCCATTTCAAGCATCGGTTTTTGCATGATCCACGCCAGCAACGGCGTGCAGATCAGAATGGCCAGCAGTTCGAAACCGATGGCCTGAAAAATACGTTCAGTGATGGATTTGTGGGCAGTCATGGCCTGACTCCTTGAGTGAAGATGGTTGCCATGATCTATGCTCGCATCGATACTTCATAACCAATAACCATCGATCAAGGCGATAGTTGATGATCTCTCAGGAAGTGCTGCTCGCGTTTGTCCAGGCGGCCACCCAAGGTTCGTTTTCCGCGGCGGCGCGTAAGCTCGGGCGCAGCCAATCGACCATCAGCGCGGCGGTGGCCAGCCTCGAGATCGATCTGGACCTGGTGTTGTTTGATCGCAGCAGCCGCAAACCGACCCTGACACCGGCCGGGCATGTGATGCTGCAACGCGCCGAGGCGATTCTGGCGGCCAGCAGTCGCCTGGAAATGACCGCGCGACAGTTGTCCCAAGGCGTCGAGCCGAAGCTGACGGTGGCGATTTCCGATACCTATCAGTCGGACCGTTTTGAAGCGGCGTTGGTCGGGTTTGAGCAGCGTTATCCGGATCTGGAGCTGGAATGTTTGATTGCCGAATGCGATGACCTGATCGAATTGGTGCAGCGTGGTCGTGCGCATCTGGCCTTCGCGGAGATGCAAGAAAACTATCCGCCGGATCTGGCGACGTCGACGGTGGCCGAACGCACGGAAATCGCCCTGTTCGTTAATCGCGACCATGCGCTGGCCAAGCTTGATCACATTGATCAGCAGATCCTTGAGCAGCATCGCGAATTGCGTCTGGCGACCATCGTCAATCCGTATGACAGTCGTGGCAAAGGTCGGGTGTGGTCGGCACCGAGTTATCTGATGTTGCTGGAAATGGCCGAGAAAGGCTTTGGCTGGGCGCCGTTGCCGCGTTGGCTGGCGCAGCGGTTTGGCAATGATTTGCTGGTGGAATTGAAGGTGCGCGGCTGGCCGAAGCCGGTGTTTGTCGATGCGTTGTGGTCGCGGCTTTATCCACCGGGGCCGGCGGGGAGTTGGTTGTTGAGCAAGATGCTGGAATAACTTCGCGCCCAATCGCTGGCAAGCCTGAAGTCAAAAGCCCCTCACCCCAGCCCTCTCTCTGTATGTACCGGACACATGGTGGACACATGTTCGGAGACATGGTGGACGGTTTTAGATCTTCTTACCTGCCGTTACGATCTGCAAGTTCAAGTCGATTCGGGCGATACGATGTCTACTCCAGTAGACATCGTGGATGCCGTCCTCCGTCGTCTCCCGGATAGCCACTGACCTCCCGTAAAACGCCTTTCCGACGGTGTATTCACGGTTACCCCAGTAGATCTCGCCCTTCACCTGAACCTTCCTGACCACATCCCCATCGTCGTATTCTGGCGCTGCCGGTTGTTCCTGATATTCCCGTGGGCTGCTGCTGTATCGAGTCGCAGGAACCTGCATGTCCAGTGCTTGATGCGGGCGCTTCTGGTTGTAAATATCACGCCAGATATCAAACGCCCGTTGTGCGTCGTCCAGATCGATGAAGAGCTGGCCTTGCAGAACTTCCCTTTTCAGGCTGCGGTGGAAGCGCTCTAGCTTTCCCTGGGTTTGCGGATGATAAGGTCGGGAGTGGCCGACCTTGATGCCCTGGCTCATCAGCCAGACCTCCAGCGCGGTATAAACGCCGGTTTGGTCACCCCATGGCGAACCGTTGTCCATCGTCATGCGCAGAGGCAGACCGTAGAGCCGAAAGGCCCGCATTAGTTGCTCCTGGACGGTTTGGCGCTGCTCATTGGCACACGCGGCGATGCACAGTGAGAACCGCGAGTGATCGTCCAGTATCGTCAGCGGATGGCAACGTCCGTGGTTCAGGCTGATATGGCCCTTGAAGTCCATCTGCCAAAGATCATTGGGCGCTTCATGCTCGAACCGGATAAACGGTTTAATCTCAGCAGTCTTTGGATCAACGCGCGAATGACGCTGTAAAACCGCATGCACGGTGCTGACCGAAGGCATCACTGCGCCGCTGTCTTCCAGCACGCGCTTGAGCTTACGAGCGCCCCAAACTGCGTACTCCTGACTCACGGTCAGTATCTGCTGCTCAACCTCGTCAGCGCAGCGTTTGGGTGATGTCTTTGGTCTTCGAGACTGATTGATCAATCCCTCTGCACCTGAGGTTTCAAACCTGCTGAGCCATTTGTAGGCAGTGCTTGGGCTGATGTTGAATCGGCGGCAAAGCTGCCGAACATTGACCCCTTCTTGCCGAGCCAAAAGCACGAATTCTGTACGAAGCTGCACGGTGGACACCTCTTCCCAAGACACAGGCCATCTCCTTCGCGATGAGCAATGTGTCTATTAAAATGTGTCCACCATGTCTCCGAACACCTGTCCACCATGTGTCCGGTACATACACTCTCGGAGGGAGAGGGAGCCGACCGAGGTGTCTTGCGTCCGACATCGACCTGAAAGACCGAGTCGATTATGGATTTTATTGCGACCTTAAACCTCGCCCAGACTGGGTCGATTCTGGATTCAAAACCGATCGTTCAAGTCGGTGAAATTCTGCAATATCCCCCAATCGGTCCCCTCTCCCCCTGGGAGAGGGCTAGGGTGAGGGCAATTCCAGCGCCGAAAGCCGCCCTTCAATAAACCGCCGCTCCGGCTCCTGCCGGGTCAGCTCCAATGCCCGCAGATACGCCGCCCTCGCCTCTCCCACCCTGCCCAACTGCCGGCAAAACTCCGCCCGCGCCGAATGCGCCAAGTGATAATCCTGCAGCTCGCCGCGTGCCAAAATCCCTTCAATCAGATTCAATCCGGCCAACGCCCCATCACGCTTGGCCACCGCCACCGCCCGGTTCAACTCGATCACCGGCGAAGGCACCGCGCGCAACAGCACATCATACAAACCAACGATCTGCTCCCAATCGGTTTCTGCCGCCGACGGCGCCTCAGCATGAACCGCCGCAATCGCCGCCTGCAAACAATATGGCCCAAAGCGCCGCGTGGTCAGCGCACGCTCGACCAGCGCACAACCTTCAGCGATCAATTCGCCATCCCACAATGAGCGGTCCTGATCATCCAGCAGCACCAATTCACCGTCCGGCGAAGTGCGCGCCGAACGTCGCGATTCGTGCAGCAGCATCATCGCCAACAACCCCAAAACCTCCGGTTCCGGCAGCAACTCCATCAACAGCCGCCCCAACCTGATCGCCTCACGCGTCAGATCTTCACGGGTCAACTCAGACCCGCCCGACGCCGAATACCCCTCGTTGAACACCAGATAAATCACCCGCAACACACTGTCGAGGCGCTCGGGCAATTCGCTCAGGCTCGGTACTTGATAAGGGATTTTCGCATCACGAATCTTGGCTTTCGCCCGCACGATGCGCTGGGCAATCGCCGCTGGCGCGGAGAGAAATGCACGGGCGATTTCCTCGGTGGTCAGGTCGCAGACTTCGCGCAAGGTCAGCGGCACTTGCGCATCCGCCGCCAGTGCCGGGTGGCAACAGGTGAAGATCAGCCGCAGACGATCGTCTTCCACGTCTTCGCCACTCCAGTCGGACTGTTCGAGTTCTTCCAGTTGCGCCAACAGCAAGGGTTGCGAGGCCTTGAACCGCGCGCGGCGACGCAACACATCAATCGCTTTGAAGCGCCCGGTCGACACCAGCCAGGTGCGCGGATTATCCGGCACGCCGTCGCGTTGCCAGCGCTCGACCGCGACGAAGAACGCCTCATGCAAGGCCTCTTCGGCGAGGTCGAAATCACCGAGCAGACGAATCAGCGTCGCCAGAATCCGCCGCGAGTCTTCGCGATAGACCTGCTCGACCCGCGCCCGAACCTCAGACATTCAACTGCCGCACCGGCCGCACTTCAACGCTGCCAACCCGCGCCGCCGGAATGTTGCCGGCGACCTGAAGCGCTTCGTTAAGATCCTTGGCGTCGATCAGGTAAAAGCCAGCCAGTTGCTCCTTGGTTTCGGCAAACGGGCCGTCGGTGATCGACAGTTTGCCGTTGCGCATACGCACCGTGGTGGCGGTCTGCACCGACTCCAGCGCTTCGGCGGCGACCATCCGCCCACTGCCCTGAATCGACTCGGCATAAGCCCAGCATTCGGCGTCTTCCGGGCTGTCGGGCGACGAATGCAGCAGGCGCTCATCGCTGTAGACCAGGCATAGATACTTCATGGCGTTCTCCTGAAGCGGACGGTTCAACTATGGCTGAAGATCAGGGGGTCACATCGAACAGGGTCGCGCCGCTCATCGGATCGAACGGCGCCGACCAGTGTTCGTGGACGATTTTCCACGCCCCGCCGACCTGCCGGTAGCAAGCGGTGACGCGCATCCAGCAGCTCTGGGTTTCGCCTTTGTCGTTGGTGCCACCGCAGTTGGCCACCCAGTGGGCGAAGGCGATGTTGTCGGCGCTTTCGATGGCGATTTCCTGGAATTCGAAGACGTGCGGGCCGGGGCACATTTCCATGCACGCGACCCAGTGCGCGCGGTAGGCGGGTTTGCCCTTGAATTGCAGGGCCTTGATCGCATCGAAGGAGACGATGTCGTCGGCATACAACGCCATGACTTTCTCCACGTCCTTGGTCATGACGGCTTCGCGGTAGGTGTCGATCAGGGTCTGGATTTCAGATTGTGCGCTCATGCTGTTCTCCGTGGTTTTTGTTGTGAAGACACCCTTAGTCGTTCGGCATACAGGCAGATCGACAGTCGAAACAAAAAATTTCCCCTGAGGCCAAAATCGCTAGAATCCGAGGCTCATCTTTGTAGGAAAAAGGAAATTCCCGTGTCAGCCCAACTCGTGCCGTACGACAGCCTGAACGCCTTGCAGCGTCAGCAAGTCGAGGCGATTGAAATCCATGCCGAGCAGATCAAGTTCTCCGGCGATATCCACGGTGCCTTGCACACCCTGCTGTCGAAACCCGGCCCCGGCGTGAAAGGTTTCGCGCTGTTGGCGGATGAGGTACCGGTGGCGTTTCTGCTGCTCAAGCGCCCGCCGGTGTTGCCAGCCTGGGCCAATGAGCACAGTGCAACATTGCATGCGTTGCAGGTTGATCGCCGCGCGCAGGGCAAAGGTTTCGGCAAGGCGTGTCTGCAAGCGTTGCCCGAAGTCGCGCGTCAGGCCTGGCCGGAGATCAAAGGGCTGGAATTGTCGGTGGACGCAGACAATGACGCGGCGATCGCGCTGTACGCCAAACACGGCTATGTCGACAGCGGCGAAGCGTACAAGGGCCGGATCGGTTACGAACGGCGCATGGGCCTGGTTTTCTAAGTCATCGAGGGAAGCACGATGATCGATTCAATCGAAGCGCTGGAAGCGATTTACGGACTGCCCCACGAGCGCGCGGTGCGCAAGCAGATCGGTTTTCTCAACGAGGATTATCAGGCGATGGTGCGGGTTTCGCCGCTGGTGATTGTCAGCTCGGTGGGGGCTGATGGGCTCGACAATTCGCCGCGCGGTGACAAAGCCGGGTTTGTACGGATTATTGATGAGCGCACGCTGGCCCTGCCCGATCGCCCGGGCAACAACCGCATCGATACCTTGCGCAATGTGCTGCAGGATTCGCGGGTGTCGCTGCTGTTCATCATTCCGGGGATTGGTGAAACGTTGCGGGTTAATGGCACGGCGACGATCAGCGCGGAGCCGCAGTTGCTGGAAAGCTTTGCGGTGAATGGCAAACCGGCGAAAACGGTGTTGCTGGTGACGGTGGAAGCGGCGTTTTTTCATTGCTCGAAAGCCTTCGTCCGTTCGGATGCGTGGAACCCGGAAACGCATCTGCCACGCTCGGCCCTGCCCTCTGCTGGCGCGTTCCACAAGCGCCTGAACGATGGCGAGTTCGATGCCGAAACCTACGACCGCGAAGCACCGACGCGGGTGCGCGAAAGCCTCTACTGAAAAAAGATCTCATGTTCTCTTACAGGACTAAATCATCCTGTAAGAGTTATCCCATGAACAAATCTCAAATCATTTAAAACAGATAAAACCCTGTAAGTAAATTCTGATTTTCATCCTGGATATTGACGCCTCGCTGTCAAACAATCTAGGTTTTAGCCATGAGCAAATTTATTAATTACTCAACAGCCTATATATATATTCGAACATCGGCCTTCAACATATAAACGGAAACTTAAATCACTGCACCACTCGTTTTTTTTATAATAAAGAGAACAACATGATAGACACTCTAATAAAAACCGCCAAATCAAAAATCACGCCCAATGAAATAATCATATTGGACGGAATAATCTCAATCCCGAAAAGCTATCTCCGAGAGAAAGCATTTTTAGAACCGACAAGCATCCTGATTATTTCCGGATCTTTAATTGAGGGCATCGGAACAATTCACTCCGACATCGACTGCATTATACTCTGCGACGAACACCCCAAAGCTTGCAACATTAAAGATATCGAACACGCATTTGTCACTGACGAGAATTATCGCCATATTACAAAAAACGAAAAAGTTCACAACACAACCGACTTCTACGGCGATACGAGCATCCACATCGACGCCGACTACATCACCTTCTCAGAAATTGAAGATATATATAAAAAAATCAACAAAGCATTTGATGAAGTTAGTTCGGACCAACGATTTCTATATGACCCTGTACTCACAAATACAGAGAACAACATCGTTCACCGCTCTATTATCGGGCATGCAATTACCAACGAAGAAAAATTTGATTCAATAAGAGCACAAATCCCTCTAAAAAAACATATCTACATTGCACATCGCGAAAAGCTTCCAGTTTTTTACGCATTTCAGGATATTCAAGGTTGCTGGCAGTCAGGAAATCTATGGATGGGCTGTGAGATAGCCAGGGACATGATGCTAAAAACATCCATGAGTTTCACCTACCTCACTGGCACCTCGAACAAGCATTACAAGTGGATATATTCAAATATGTATCGAATTGAAGGGTTCGACGCCATCAAAAATAAGTTTTTCGATTTAGCCAGGCAAGGAGCAACTACGGAAACAGAATGCAGATCTTACATACAAGAGATTTTGGACTACATGGACTTGGTATTCCTCGCGATTGAAGGCCTTCTAAAAACAACAGATATCTATCCAACGACAGAAACCTCCCTTGCCGCGCTTGATAATGAATTCAATGAACGCAAGCAAACCAAACATAAAACATCTGTGTGCGAGTACTACTTTAGGAAAAAGTATTTTGCTGCTTCCCAGACTCCTCCATTAACGACATTACTTAAAGAATGGGACTAATCCCCTCCCGAAACGCCACAAGCGACCCACACTATGGAAGTACTTAAATTATCTGTACCACTGATGCTTTCGAGATTGGGAGATATGATAGGGTCACTGATTTTTTTCTCATTTATCGGCCATCACATTGTCGACTCTCTGAGTGCAGCGTCATTCGCTTTGGCTTCAATATCTTTTTTGACCGTTGTCGGGATCGGTTTCTTTTCAAAAACATTAGTAACCGTTGCAGGCGCAAACAACTTAAGCACCACCAGCATAAACTCCGAAATAACCACATCATTTAATCTTGCAATTTTTTATGGGCTATTAGTTCCGGTCACGATATTTCTAGCAGGTAAAATTTTTTTAGAACTGGATACCGACCCCAACAACCTGGAAGACTTCAAAGTACTTTTAACACTTTCGATTTCGCTGCCTGCCGTTTTCCTACAAACCACCATTTTCAACGTCTATAATGGCATCAGAAAAACGCAATACGAACTCACTTACACATGGCTATTAAATAGCGCACTCGCACTGACATGTTTTGCACTCATGAACATAGAGTCAAGTATAAATCTATACGACTTCATCATCACATACGTTTGCCTGCGTTATGTGTTCTCATGTGCAGCGCTGATCTTTTTCAGAACAACAACAAACAGACTCTTTAAAAGCTCTCCCCGCCTCAATATATCAAGAGATGACTATATAAAGTACACGATTAACGGCTTCCCTATGGCACTGTGCTTAGGCAGCGAAAGCCTCCTTTTCTTTTTACTTTCCCTGATATCAAAACATATAAATGACATCAGCCTTTCTGCATACCAAGCTTCTATCCATGCAGCCAGTATCATATATATGATTTCTATAGGAATAGGAAATGCCGCAGGAATAATTACAGCACGCCATTACATTACGAAGAATATCCAAGCAATCTCAAAAACATTCCTATTGTCTATCGGACTCGGATTACTCGTACTGGCACCCATCCTAGTGTCTTTTTATTTTTTTAGTGAACGTATCGCTCTAATCTACACATCCGACACAGCGACGAGGATTCTCATAGAAAACAACATCATTATCTCAATACCCTTTTTAGTATTTGAGTTTATCTTCGTTGTCGCCAGATTGACTTTAAGAAGTATGAACGACTTTTGGATACCCACAATAATGACAATACTGACACTAAACATTTTTGGTGTGCTTTCTTCAGCAACCCTATTATTACTCTACGAGCACAACGTGCGCTCAATATTCCTGGCATTAGCACTATGCTCATTTACTTTAATGTTGCTTTTACTCTGGAGATTAAGGTGCACATTAAAATACGCATCTAAAACACTCTGCATTGAAGAGAACCTACACCGAATAAAACAGCGCTGACCTTTCCTAATTAGTTTTGCGAGAATCGACCAATGAGACAGACCTCCTCATTTATCAACACAAAACATCAGCAGTCAACTTTGACAACGATAATTAGCGAGCATCATGCCTGGCGAACATTGAGCGGATTACAAACTACCGACTATTACGCATACCGCAACGCATTACTTAATGGGTGTCATCTTCAACGTGCTTTATTCGAACTACGCCACCCCGAGGTAATGATATGTGACTTGAGCAATCTCGAGCCGATTTTTAACTACATGTCTGATTTACAAATAGTGAAAACCTGGTATCAAATCAACTCAGCCATTAATCAATCAAAATTTGAAGGCATGCGCAAAATATTAGGCGATGGCCTATCACCGGAAATAGCTATTTCTGGGCCAAGTAAGCAAAAGCTCCTCGATTTTAAAAATGAGTTAATCGAAAAAATCCTACCGAAATTGATGAAACAGAAAAGATCCTCACACACCCAATCAACGAAGCGTGGGATATCGAAAAACAGATTACTCATAGATACCAATGATAACACCATTAACTTTCATAACCGCTTCTGCGCATTTTACAGTGCCTACATATCACACGAGCATTGGGACAGCTGCATCACGTTGAACACCCGATATATTTACGAAGACCATCCAATCTGGCATAAGATCAAAACACTATCCAAGAACAAACTATTTTTATTATCAGCTGGACTACCTATTGCTCTAGGTTATCTCGCAGCAACTGGAGATGAAAAGATATTCTTTTCAGAAATTCATCGACAAAACGATGCAAATTTACTGACGCGCGATAGTGAGTTTTTGGATATTTTCCCTGACAAAGAAATAACAAATGAGCCTTGGTTGATTATAGACAAGTCATATACAGGCGGTAGCCTTAGGCAAGCTGGGAATATGATTAGAAAAAAAATAGGTTATAAAGCTGAGGTTAGAACTCTCGCATTGTTCCCGAAAACATTTAGCGCATTCATGAGCGCGGATTACGCCGTTTACGGAGGAAAACTATTTGAAGTGAGACTCTACGCATCACGCCTGAACAGAGAAACCTGGCACACACAACTCATATCCGAGCAATCAACATGAGAGCTTTATTCAGAGATGAACACGTTTCTGAACTGGAAGAATGTCTCTACAAGGCTAGGAAGCAACTACGTCGTTATTGGGCTGGAACGCTCGCATGCTTACCCGACTACGACATACCACAAGACAAGTGGATAAACGCCCAAACACAATCAGATTTAGATTGCCAATCTATATTATTTGAATGCCTTTCAAATATCAGTTTCAAGATCACAATATACTCGGAAGAAACTGACAACTTCAGCAGCTCCGATGAAAGCGAAGAGTTCTCACTTCTTATTGACCCATTAGACGCTACGCACAACGCAGTCCTTGGCTTCCCTGGCTACACATCAAGTGTGGCGCTTTATCACGAAGGCGCATATATATTTGGATGGGTGTATGACATATCAAGAGATTTAGTGTACACGGCAGCATTAAACGAGGGAGCGTATCTGCAATCCTCGATAATTGTTAAAAGACTTAAAACACGCACCACCCACTCTCTAACAGATATGAGAGTTTCTTTACATCGCCCCAAAAACGTTCAGGAGAGATCCAGAATTGAAAAAATAATATGGTCCGCGGCGAAGGTTCGAATTTATTCCTGTTCCTCACTGGAAATCTGTCTTATTGCTGCCGGGGTACTTGATGCTTTTATTGACGTAGGCGCACCCGGACACGAACGGAGTTGTGATATTGCCGCAGCAGAGTTGATACTCAGAGAGGCGGGTGGCGCATTATTCGACGACAAAGGTGGTATCAGAAACAGTCTCCCCCCTTCACAAACATCGCTATCGGACACCGGAACGTTAATAGCCCTATCCACGAAAGAACTTATACGATTACTTTTATAACATACTGAACTGGAGACGAATCATGCTATTCGAAACAGTCGCCCTAAAACTCGAATTATTGTCTAATGGTGTTAATTTCTCTAAAGAATTCCTAGATTACTTTCAGAACCAATCGACTCACATTGAAAAAAGACGAGCATATGGTACAGGTGATAGTGTAATACTTGAATCAAACACCCACACACCGCAGGAAATAATTCTAGATGGACAAATCATCGCAGCCGCTAATTACAACCCTAATTCAGCGTACCAAGTCGTCTTAGCACAAGGATACCCTGCATTAAGGCATGGAAGTAAAATTATAAAAATCACGTTCCCCACTAGACCGACGGCTTATGGAAAACATCTAAGCAACGGCGAGTTATTCGAAACACATTTAACCGTCTATGGAAACTCCACCCTCGGAGTATTCTCACCTGGCCACTGTTACTACTTCAATAATGGCCGAGAGTGCAAATTCTGCTCTCTGGGCGCTGCCAGAGAAAACCTTTCCGATCACAAAATGCGTATCAAAGGTGGTTTGGCAGGAGAAGCAGTAGAGATAGCCACTGAGGTCGAGAGTGGACGTTACAAGAGAGTACTGTTTAATGGCGGCACGATCCGGGACTATGATAAAGGCTACTCAATGCATTTAGACTTAATGGAGCGAGTCAAAGAGAGAAACACTGCAAGCAAACTCGAATACCACTTAATTTCGATGCCACCCAAAGATTTCCGGCTATTCGAGCGATTCAAAGGACTGGGCAATAATTTATCCATGAGCCTGGAAGTATTCAATGCAGATTTGTTTTCTGAAGTTTGCCCTGGAAAATCACAGGATTACACAAGAGCACGCTTCCTCTCTGCGTTTGAAGCCGCTGTCGAAGTTCTTGGTCGCGGAAATGTATACGCAGGCTTTGTGGCAGGCATGGAACCTTTAGAGTCAATCATTGAAGGAATCGAATATTTCGGAAATATGGGAGTGGTGCCCGCGGTTGCAGTATTCCACCCCGATGCAGGCTCATACTACTCTACAAAAGCGCGTCCTTCCGTTGACTTCCTAAGTACACTCGGTAAAAAAATGTCAGAAATTTATCATAGAGAAGGCTTTAGACCGTTAATAGAAGGAAGTGGAAGAAACTCTTTAGATACTGAAGCGTATTTAGGAGGTTTTGCATGAATTATTCTTTGAACAAAGGAGTATTTATTGCATTCGAAGGTACCGATGGTGCAGGAAAATCAACGGTTGCGCGAGCGACTTATGACAGAATTCTTGAATCCCATTCTGCAATGCACTATATAGACAAAAACCGCCCTCCAGTGCCTACAGGCTATACAGAGTTTCATATGTCTCGGCTACGTGAAGTCTTATGGGATTATCCGGACAACGCTCCTCTGGAACAATTAGGTGACAAACACTGGATGAGCCTCATAACAGCGTGGTTTCACGCCACAGATCATGCGGCTATAAAACCTTTAATCAATTCTGGCGCAAGTTGCATCGCCGATGGTTGGCATTATAAATACCTGGCGCGCTTCTTGCTGAAGAGTACTGATTTGGCTGAGGATGCGTTGACAATGTTCTCAACAATCAGAAAACCTGACTTCATAATTTTTTTAGATGTTGATCCGGCAATGGCAGCACAGAGAAAAGGATCATTTCGCCTTAGCGAGAGTGGAGCCTATGATGGCGCCAATGCAGATCCCCAGAAGGGCTTCATTGACTATCAGAATCGAGTTAGATCCAGTTATGAGCGCTGCGGTCTAGTGAACTGGATAAGAATCGATACAACCGACCTAAGTGAGGAAGCCGTTCTCGATAAGGCGGTGACTGCAGTCCAGAGCATTCTTCGTAGGGAGTAGAAAGCAACGAACGTTTCTAACGACGAGCTGATCGACGCCGACAGCTACGAGCGCGAAGCGCCAAAATGTGTGAGCGACACGCTTTACTGACTCAACACGGTCCCCTGGAGGAGTGAGCCTGCTCGCGATAGCGGTGTACCAGTTAAATCGATGTTGTCTGACACTCCGCTATCGCGAGCAGGCTCACTCCTACAGGTTTTGATCGGTGTTGGGTCAGAGGGTCAGGATCATCTCGTGCCACGCCATCCCGCCGTGGTCGGACTCTGACGGTTTGATGTAGGCAAAACCAAACCCGGCATACAGCGGAATGTGCTTCTCCTTGCACATCAGGTGAATCGTCGCTTTATCCATCCCGCGCATGCGATCGATGAACTCGCCCATCAAACGCTTGGCCAAACCCTGCCCCTGATAATCCGGGTGCACCACCACCGACATGATCACCACGTTCGGCCCCTTCGGGTCGTGGCCGATCAGCTCCTTGAACGCTTCATCCGACATCTGCACATCAAACGCCGCGCCGGAGTTGACGAAGCCTGCGACCTCACCGTCCACCTCGGCAACGATAAAACCTTCCGGCCAAGTGGCGATGCGCGTGGCTATTTTTTCGCGGGTGGCCGCTTCATCACCTTCATAGGCGACGGTTTCGATGGCGTAGCAGCGGTCCAGGTCGGCGGCGGTGACGTTGCGGATAACGGTGTTCATGGCGGCTCGGAAATCAGCAGAAGAAAGTGCCGAAAGCATAAAGGAATAAGGCCTGCATATCGATGCGCACGGGCGGCGTAAAGTCTGCGTATAAGCGCTTTTCTTCGTGCAGGCGGCGGGCTATTTCTGAGGTGTGTCTCTGACTACCCTTGGGGGAAACCGCTTTATGAGCAGCGTTGAAATCGGCCTGTTGCTGGTGTTGGGCATCAGTACATTCGGCTTTATCACTTTGGGCATCGACCTGTTGCGGGCGCGACGGTTGGGCAAAGGCAAGCGGGGTTGAAAACCATGAGGCGGATCATTGATCCGCCTCATGCTTGTCGGCTCAGGCCTTGGTATCGACCGGCACGCAGATTTCCAGTTTGCCGGTGTGCAGCTTCGGATTGAAATCGGCGCTGTAGCGCTCCAGTTCCGGGGCGTTGAGCTCCACGTAGTGGGAGGTCGGCAACCAGGTCTTGTAGATGTATTGCAGGGTTTGCGGCAACTGTTCGAGCGGTCCTTTGTGCTCGAATACTGCGTACTGGCGAGGCAGCACTTCGACCCATTGGTAGACCTTCTGATCGAGGTCATCGAGCTTGCTGATTTCCACCCCGGCGATGTAATCAAAGCCGCCCTTGCCGTCGAAATTGCTGCAGACGCCGTATGTCACTTCGTTCTTTTGCCCCTGAATCTTTCCCAGGTGCGGCAAGAACTTTTCCCACAGCGCGGGGATGTCTTTTGCTGTGTCTTGGGTAAATCGACCGCGAAAGCCTGCAATCAGCAGGAAGTGTCCATGTTCGAAGCGAGGTTCAGCCACTTCGACGCGTGTTTGCTCATCCATGACTCGACTCCTGGAACAAAAAAGGGGTTCGGCTGGGAGTATAGAAAGCCAAACCCAATTCGCACGCTTACAGCGAATGCAACTGCTCGACGGCACCTGATCCGACAAATTCGTTGTAGCCGGATACGATCACGTACACCGCGAAATAGCAGAAGATCGCTGCAGATGCCATGTAGGAATAGCGCAGCAGCTTGTCGCCCAACAGCTTGCCACCGTGGCTTGCGGCGAAGCATAAACCCGCCGACCACAGCAGCCCGGCGCAAAGGAAACCGCCAAGGAACAGCGCCGAACTCAAAGGGCCACCGCCACCGGAACGGGCGATCAAGGTGCCGCCGACCGCGGCAAACCAGAGAATCGCGCTTGGCGATGACATAGCGAGAAAAATCCCCCGGAAGAATTCCTTGCGATGGGAGTTGTGCCCCACCTCTGCCGTCTCGGCCAATAGCGCTTCGTGATGGATCGCCGAGTAAATCATCTTCGCCGCAAAGTAGATCAGCAACGCCGAACCCCCGATCCACAACACCCAACGCACTGTTTCGTATTGCAGCAAAACCGTCATGCCGGCCAGCGCCAGCACCGCGTAAATCAGGTCGCCGACGCAGGTGCCAAGGCCCAGCGCAAAGCCCTGAAAGTAACCGCGCTGCATCGCCAGCGTGATCATCGCAATGTTGGCCACGCCGATATCCAGGCACAGCGAAAGGCTCAGCAAGAAGCCGCTGGTGAATTCCATCTACCGATTTCCTTGGGACAAAATTGTTTACAAACGGGCTGGACAGTATGCCATCACTGACCTTATCTTCCGCCACAGGTCACCGCAGTGACCAGCGTCGCTCGGACGGTTCCGGGCGCTTACGTTATCCGAGGCAACAATGGCCGAACAAGGTTCGCCGCGCCGCTTTGCGCGCATAGATCGACTCCCCCCTTACGTTTTCAACATCACCGCCGAGCTGAAGATGGCCGCGCGTCGTCGTGGTGAAGACATCATCGACTTGAGCATGGGCAACCCCGACGGGGCTACGCCGCCGCACATTGTCGAAAAACTCGTACAGGTTGCGCAACGCGAAGACACCCACGGTTATTCGACGTCCAAGGGCATTCCGCGCCTGCGCCGGGCGATTTCCAACTGGTACAAGCAGCGCTACGAGGTCGATATCGACCCGGAAAGCGAAGCCATTGTCACCATCGGTTCCAAGGAAGGCCTGGCGCACTTGATGCTGGCGACCCTCGATCAGGGCGACACCGTGCTGGTGCCGAACCCGAGCTACCCGATTCACATCTACGGTGCGGTGATTGCCGGCGCCCAGGTGCGTTCGGTGCCGCTGGTGCCGGGCGTGGACTTCTTCGACGAACTGGAACGGGCCATTCGCGGCTCGATTCCGAAGCCGAAAATGATGATCCTCGGCTTCCCGTCGAACCCGACCGCGCAGTGTGTGGAGCTGGATTTCTTCGAGCGGGTGATCGCCCTCGCCAAGCAGTACGACGTGCTGGTGATTCACGATCTGGCCTACGCCGACATCGTCTACGACGGCTGGAAAGCCCCGTCGATCATGCAGGTGCCGGGCGCCAAGGACATTGCGGTGGAATTCTTCACTCTGTCGAAGAGCTACAACATGGCCGGCTGGCGCATCGGTTTCATGGTCGGTAACCCGGAACTGGTCAACGCCTTGGCGCGGATCAAGAGCTACCACGACTACGGCACTTTCACCCCGCTGCAAGTGGCGGCGATTGCTGCGCTGGAAGGCGATCAGCAATGCGTGCGCGACATCGCCGAGCAGTATCGCCAGCGCCGTAACGTGCTGGTCAAAGGTCTGCATGAACTGGGCTGGATGGTCGAAAATCCAAAGGCGTCGATGTATGTCTGGGCGAAGATTCCTGACCAGTACGCGCATCTGGGTTCGCTGGAGTTTGCCAAGAAATTGCTGGCTGAGGCCAAGGTGTGCGTCTCGCCGGGGGTCGGCTTTGGTGAGTATGGCGATGACCATGTGCGCTTTGCGCTGATCGAAAACCAGGACCGGATTCGTCAGGCTGTGCGCGGGATTCGCGGGATGTTCCGGGCGGATGGCTTAGTCGCAAAAACTGGCGGCTAACGCAAAACCTGTAGGAGTGAGCCTGCTCGCGATAGCGGTGTGTCAGTCACCGTAAATGGCACTGACACACCGCTATCGCGAGCAGGCTCACTCCTACAAGGGAATGTGTCCGGCCTCGAAATTTCACCCACAAAAAAACCGCATCGCTGCGGTTTTTTTGTGCCTGCAAAGCGTCGCTTAAACGAACAGCGACAGCAGCAGGATAAAGCCCAACGCAACCACCGACAGGATGGTTTCCATCGCCGTCCAGGTCTTGAACGTCTCGGCCACGGTCATGTTGAAGTACTGCTTCACCAGCCAGAAACCGGCGTCGTTCACGTGGGACAGGATCAACGAGCCGGCACCGGTAGCCAGCACCAGCAGCTCACGGTTAACGCCCGGAATCATCCCCACCACCGGCACCACAATGCCCGCGCCAGTGATGGTCGCCACAGTCGCCGAACCGGTAGCGATACGAATCACTGCCGCCACCAGCCACGCCAGCAGGATCGGCGAGATCTGCGCGCTGACCGCCATGTGGCCGATCACGTCGCCCACGCCGCTGGTCACCAGCATCTGCTTGAAGCCACCGCCAGCACCGATGATCAGGATGATCGCGGCGGTTGGCGCCAGACTTGCGTCGAGCCACTTGAGCATCTGCTGGGAACCGATGCCCTGCTTGTGCCCGAAGGTGTACAGCGACAGCAGCAAGGCCAGCAGCAGCGCCGAGATCGGGTGGCCGATCATGTCCATCCAGGTACGGAAGAAGTGACCGTCCGGCAGCGCCACGTCAGCGAAGGTTTTCAGCAGCATCAGGAACACCGGCAACAGCACGGTGATCAGGGTGATGCTGAAGCTCGGCAGCGTGGTCGAGTCGTCGTTTTCACGGGCCAGTTGATCGACCAGCTCCTGATTCGGGTGACCCGGAATGTGCTTGGCGATGAACGTACCGAAGATCGGACCAGCAATGATCGCGGTCGGCAGCGCAACGATCAGACCATAAAGAATGGTCTTGCCGATGTCAGCGCCGAACACACCGATGGCCAGTAGCGGACCCGGGTGCGGTGGCACCAGACCGTGCACGGCGGACAGGCCAGCGAGCAGCGGGATACCGATCTTGATGATCGACACGCCCGTACGGCGCGCAACGATGAACACCAGCGGAATCAGCAATACGAAGCCGATTTCGAAGAACAGCGGAATGCCCACCAGGAACGCGGCGAACATCATTGCCCACTGGACTTTGTCTTTACCGAACGCCCGGATCAGGGTCTGGGCGATCTGATCCGCCCCGCCCGACTCGGCCATCATTTTGCCGAGCATGGTGCCCAACGCAAGGATGATGCCGACGAAACCGAGCACGCCACCGAAGCCGTCCTGGAACGCCTTGATGATGGTGCCGATCGGCATGCCCGACGTCAGGCCGAGGAACGCGGCGGCGATGGTCAGGGAAATGAACGGGTGAATCTTGAACTTGGTGATCAGGATAATCAGGCCGATTACCGTGACCACTGCATCGAGCAGCAGGAACGTCTCATGGGACATGCCAAACATTGGGGGTGTCTCCTGGATTGTTGTTGTTATTAAAGCGGGTTAAACAGAAGTCGGGAGGACAGCGCTATCTCTTTCAACACACTCATACCGCCTGCTTCAGACCGTGGGCCTGCCACCAGACGTGAGCCTGGGACGCCAGTTCTTCAACGCTGTGGATCGAGGCATTCAGGGCCAGGGTCAACGGTTCGCCCTTGGGCGACTCGAGGGTGGCGAACTGGCTTTCGATCAACGTGGCCGGCATGAAGTGGCCCGGACGATGGGACACACGTTCAGCGGCAACTTCAGGGGTCAATTCAAGAAACACGAAGCCCAGGCCCGGCAAGGCACTGCGCAACACTTCGCGATAACTGTGTTTAAGGGCCGAGCAGGTCAGCACTGGGCGTTTGCCCGATGCATCGACACGACGCAGTTCATCGCACAGGCTGTCGAGCCAGCCGGCACGGTCGTCGTCGTCCAGGGGGATCCCCGCGCTCATCTTTTCGATGTTCGCGGCCGGATGGAAAGTATCGCCTTCAATGGCAGTGGCGCCGCTCAATTGGCACAGGGCCTCGCTGACGCACGTCTTGCCGCAACCGGCAACGCCCATGATGACCAGGGCGGTGATGGGATGACTCATATAACACCTCAGCGCGCAGACAGCGCTACCTTTGCTAGCTATGACTCTAGTGCACAGGCAGAAGTTGCCGACGCCTTCTTGTCGTTTTTTTGGGTTGCAGCAGGTTTGTTCCCAACGCCAAAAAGCGAAGATCAGGCAGGACCTCGCTTACGCATTTACAGCTGCATCAGGACAGCGCTACCTTAGTGCCTTGATTTTTGTTTGGCAAGCCGCCCGATGACCTCCCCTAAAAACGATAAAAACACTCGCACCACTGGCCGTCCCACCCTGAATGAAGTTGCCCGCCTGGCCGGTGTCAGCCCGATTACCGCCTCCCGCGCCTTGCGTGGGGTCAGCACGGTCGCCACGGAACTTGTGGAAAAAGTGCAGAAAGCCGCCCTCGAACTCAACTACGTAGTGAACCCTGCCGCCCGCGCGTTGGCCTCGGCGCAGAGCCATTCGGTGGTGGTTCTGGTGCCTTCGTTATCCAACTTGCTGTTCATCGATACGCTGGAAGCCATTCATCGGGTGCTCACGCCCAAGGGCTTCGAAGTGCTGATCGGCAACTTCCACTACTCGCGCGATGAAGAAGAAAATCTGCTGCGCAACTACATGGCTTATCAGCCGCGTGGATTTTTGCTGACCGGGTTTGATCGCACGGAAAGTTCGCGGCGGATGATCGAGGCGAGCAACATTCCCTGCGTGTACATGATGGAACTGGACAGCGCCGCCGGGGTGAATTGCGTCGGCTTCTCGCAGCTCAGTGCCGGTGAAACGGCGGCCGAGCATTTGCTTTCTCGTGGGCGCAAACGCCTGGCTTACATTGGTGCGCAGCTTGATCAGCGCACGTTGTTGCGTGGTGAAGGTTTCCGCAAAGCGCTGCAGAAGGCCGGCCGTTATGACCCGGATCTGGAAGTGCTGACGCCTCGCTCTTCGTCGGTGGGCTTGGGCGGGGAATTGTTTTTGCAGTTGCTCGCGGCGCATCCGGATGTTGATGCAATCTTTTTTGGTAACGACGATTTGGCGCAGGGTGCGTTGCTGGAAGCGTTGCGCAACGGCATCAAGATTCCCGAGCAAGTGGCGATTCTCGGTTTCAACGACTTGCCGATGTCCGAGCACATGGTGCCGCGCCTGAGCAGCATCAACACCCCGCGTGAAGCGATCGGCCGGCGCGCGGCGGAGCAGATGCTGACGTTGATGGCCGGTAACAGCGTGGCGCGCCCGGTAGAAGACATGGGCTTTGAACTGAAGATCCGCGAAAGTACCTGACGCTGTCGCCCCCCCGCAGGTTTTATGTGGTGCTCACAAATGCTGAGTTGAAACACAATCCCCTGTGGGAGCGAGCTTGCTCGCGATAGCGGTGTGTCAGGCGACGCATGTGTTGAATGACACTCCGCTATCGCGAGCAGGCTCACTCCTACAGGGGATCTGCGCAATGTTCAATGGCTGAGCAAGTCAACGAGGGCCAGTGCGCCTTTTTGTAAGGGCTGGCTCTTGAGCCACACCGCATGCACCGGCATCACCAGTCCGTTTTCGATGTTGCGGAAATTCAGCCGTTTCAGCCGTCCGCTGTCCAGTCGCGGCTGCACCACCGACAGCGGAAAATTGCCCCAGCCCAATCCCGCCTCGACCATTTCCATCGCCGTTTCAAGGCTGTCCGTGCGCCAGTACGACTCCGCCACCAACGGCCGCGTCTCACTGATCGGCAAGTCCCGGCTGGCGACGATGATCTGCCGCACATGCACCAGATCCTCGAGAAACACATCCTGCCCCTGCAACAGCGGGCTGTCCGCCGCCAGTGTGGCGATCATCCGCTCGCTGCCGACAAACTGAAAACGCTCCAGCACATTCATGCTCAACCCGGCAAACGCCAGGCACACGCTGACGCGGCCGCTGTGCAGCATCGCCAGCACGTCATCCTGCGGCGCGGTCAGCACTTCGATGTCGAGCAGCGGATGCCGCTCGGCGATCACCTTGATCGCCGCCAGCAAACGACGGCGATCGATGTCCGCGACCACGCCGATCGACAACTTGCTCTCCAGCCCCAATGACAATTCCACGGCATGCACTTGCAGTTGCTTGAGTTGCTCGGCGATCAGCCGTGCGTGCGGCACCAGCGACAGCGCCATCGCCGTGGGTTGCGGTTCGCGATGACTGCGATCGAACAGCAGATAACCGAGTTCGGCCTCAAGGTTGCCAATACCCATGCTGACGGCGGAAGGCACCCGACCTAACGCACGCGCCGCCGCCGAAAACGAGCCACGCTCGATCACGGCAAGAAACAGCTCGATGCTGTCGCTGTTGAAATTCACCTCAAACACCTATCAATAGAACTGAAAGTAGCTGACTTTTTCTGTCAGCCCTATTGAAGCTATCTTTCGCCGCCTTCGCCAGTCCCACTGGCCAACAAACGGCAAGAAAGAGGCAAATCCCCATGCAAGGCGTCAAACGCAAACTGGTCTATGTGTCGCTCTACGAAGTGATCGGCATGACCTTCTCCGCCCTCGGTCTGGCGCTGTTGTCCGGCACCTCGCCAGGCAGCACCGGGCCATTGGCGGTGATCATCACCACCATCGCCGTCACCTGGAATTTCATTTACACCTCGCTGTTCGAGCACTGGGAAAGCCGCCAGCAATCGCGCACCCGCACGGTGAAACGACGCATCGCTCACGCGGTCGGTTTTCAACTGACGTTGATCGTGTTCCTGATTCCGTTGATCGCGTGGTGGATGAACATCAGTCTGGTGCAGGCGTTTCTGCTGGATCTGGCGCTGATCATTTTCATCCCCTGCTACACGTTCGCCTTCAACTGGCTGTTCGACCGGATCTTCGGCTTGCCGGCCTCGGCGCTACCGGATTCGACGGCTGCGGCATAAATCGTTAATTCGTAAGCAGATATTGCAAGAAATCAGCGGTTTAGCAGGTTAAACCGCCGATATTCACAATCCGCGAACTCCGATAGCAGGCTAAGCTTTTCCATCAATAAAAAATGGACCTGCCCATGACTGCACACGCTCCCGCCGCCGCGCAAAAGCGACGGCATCGACCCGATCCGCGCCGCTCAGGTGTCCGCCCGAATTGATCGCCTTCCGGCGGTCGCGACGATCTGGCGGCTGGTAGCGCTGCTGTCGATCGGTGGTTTCTTCGAACTCTACGATCTGTTCCAGACTGCCTACATCAGCCCCGGGCTGATTCGCGATGGCATCTTTGCCACCGGTAATCAGGGTGTGTTCGGTTTCTCTGATCAAGCAGCGTTTGCTTCGGCGACGTTCCTCGGCCTGTTCCTCGGCGCCAGCCTGCTCAGCCCGTTGGCGGATCGCTTCGGCCGCCGCGCGATCTTCACCTTTGCCCTGGTCTGGTACACGGTGGCGACGGTGTTGATGGGCATTCAGAGTTCAGCGCTGGGCATCATTTGCATGCGCTTTCTGGTTGGCATCGGTCTGGGGATCGAACTGGTAACCATCGACGCCTACCTCTCGGAACTGGTGCCCAAGCGCATGCGCAGTTCGGCGTTTGCCTTTGCGTTTTTCGTGCAGTTCCTGTCGGTGCCGGCGGTGGCGCTGATGTCGTGGTGGCTGGTGCCGCAAGCGCCATTCGGCGTGTCCGGCTGGCGCTGGGTGGTGTTGGCCAGCGCGGTGTTTGCGCTGTTTATCTGGTGGCTGCGCAAGCGTCTGCCGGAATCGCCGCGCTGGCTCGCGCAGCATGGCCGCTTTGATGAAGCCAAGCGGATTCTCGATGGCATCGAAGCACGCTGCGAGAAGGATCACGGCAAGCCACTGGACGTGCCCGAAACGGTCCCGGTCGACGTCGAAGGCAAGGGCCGCTTTGCCGATATCTGGCAGCCACCGTATCGCCGCCGCGCGTTGATGCTGATCGTCTTCCACATCTTTCAGGCCATCGGTTTCTTCGGTTTCGGCAACTGGTTGCCGGCGTTGCTGTCCGGCCAGGGCGTCAGCGTCACCCACAGTTTGATGTACGCGTTCATCATCACCCTCGCCTACCCGCTCGGGCCGCTGCTGTTCGTTAAATTCGCCAACCGTTTCGAGAACAAATGGCAGATCGTCGGTTCAGCCCTCGGCGCGATGACCTTCGGCACCTTGTTCGCCCTGCAGACCAGCGCCTTCGGGCTGATCTTCTGCGGGGTGATGATCACGTTCTGCAACGCCTGGCTCAGCTTCAGTTACCACTCGTACCAGAGCGAACTGTTCCCGACCAACATCCGCGCCCGGGCGGTGGGTTTCTGTTATTCGTTCAGTCGTTTGTCGACGGTGTTCAGCAGTCTGTTGATCGGCCTGTTTCTCGACAACTTCGGCACACCGGGGGTATTGGCGTTTATCGTCAGTAGCATGCTGATCGTGATGCTGACCATCGGTTGGTTCGGTCCGCGCACGCGCAATCTGGCGCTGGAGAATATTGCGCATCGCTGATGGTTGGCAACGGTCACCCTCTGCCGCTTATCGGCAATGGATGACCGCCGCGAACACCGGACTGATGATCAAGTTGTTGAAATAAAAGGATTTATTCAGAAGGCACGGTAATTGCTGTGATACGGCAGTCAAGTAATTACCTACAGGTCCACACATCATGTTGATCAGTGCCAAACAACAGCAAATCATTCATCTGCCCAAAGCGCTGAATGACGATGCGACGTCCATCGCCGCAGCCGGTCTGCAAGGAGGTCTGCACGGCGCCATGCTGCAAACCCTGCAAAACCAGACCCAGGCGCAAACCGCCGAAGCCACCGCCAAGGTGCAGGACTCGGCCACGCAGATCGCCACCCAGCAAGTCAGCGAAGCCACTCGCATCAGCGATAACGTCGACGAAGCGTTCGCCAAGACCCGCGTGAACCTGCAATCGACCGACGCCACCAGCGCCTCGGCAACATCCGCCACCGATGAATTCAAGGACTACATGAGCAAGACGCCGGAACAGCGTCTGCGCGACAGTATCCTGCAGTCGATGGGGCTGACCGAAGACGACATCAAAGCCATGCCGCCGGAGAAACAACTGGCCATCGGCAAAGAGATCGCCGAGCGCTTGCAGGACAAGATGAAGCTGGCGCAGGCGGAAAAAGACAACGATGTGAAGGACAGTGACAAGCAGGCGGACAAGTTTCTCGCCGCACTCTGATCTCCAGGTCGCCTGAAATCAAATGTGGGAGCGAGCCTGCTCGCGAAGGTGGTGAACCAATCAACGTAGATGTTGAATGTTCCGCCGCCTTCGCGAGCAGGCTCGCTCCCACAGTTTTTTGTGTGTTCAGGAAAGATCAGTTCAATTGCAGGGTTTCATTGAACTGGCTGATCGCATCCACCACATGCCGTGAGCCCTGCTGAATCTCCTGAATCACCGCCCCCGCCTCGTTCGCCAGCTCCACGCCAAGCCCGGTACGACTCAGGCTCGACTGCATACTCGACACCGCACTCAGCGACAGGTCATGGTTCTTGCGTACCACATCGACAATTTCCAGGGTCGCCTGACTGGTCCGCGCCGCGAGGCTGCGCACCTCATCCGCGACCACCGCAAAACCACGCCCATGTTCACCGGCCCGCGCCGCTTCGATGGCAGCGTTAAGCGCCAACAAGTTGGTCTGATCGGCAATGCCGCGAATGGTTTGAACAATGGTACCGATGATGTCTGACTGTTTGCTCACCGCATCGATACTCGCCGCCGCTTCGTTGAGGTCGCGGGAAATGTCCTGAATGATCTGCACCGTTTGCTGCACGACCTGTGAGCCTTTTTGCGCGCAGGCGTCATTTTGTACCGAAGTGCTGTGGGCCGATTCGGCAGCGTTCTGCAACGTAGTCATCTGATGGGTGATGTCGCTGGCGAACTTGACCACTTTGTACAGGCGGCCCTTGGCGTCGAACAATGGGTTATACGACGCTTCCAGATAGACCATGTGCCCGGACTTGTTCTTGCGCTCGAAACGGTGCGAGTGATATTCGCCGCGATTGAGTGAGGCCCAGAATGCCTTGTACTGCGCAGACTCGGCTTCGGCACGATGGCAGAACAGGCTGTGATGATGGCCGACGATTTCGTTGAGCGAGTACTGCATGGTTTGCAGAAAGTTGTCGTTGGCGGAAATGACGTTGCCTTCCGGGGTGAACTCGATCACCGCCATGGAGCGGCTGATCGCCGCCAGCATGCTTTCTTCTTCGTGTTCTTTATTCACTCGAGCAGTGATGTCGGCAGCGACTTTGATTACGCTGCGGACTTGTTTGTCCGGGCCATAAACCGGCATGTAACTGGCTTCGAGCCAGACTTCCCTGCCGGCCTTGTTCAAGCGCAGGAAAGTGCCGCTGATCGGCTCACCGCGCGCCAGGTCACGCCACAATTTGGCGTACTCCTCGCTGCGATAGAAAGCCTCTTCACAAAACACCCGATGATGTTTGCCACGCACTTCATCGGCGCTGTAGCCCATGGTCTTGCAGAAGTTTTCATTGGCATCGAGAACGATGCCGTCAGGGCTGAACTCGATCATGGCCATCGAACGGCTGATCGCGGCCAGTTTGGCGTTGGCCTCGGTCAGGGCGCAGCTGAAGCGCTCGATTTCCTGCAGGTCAGCCTTGTGATGTAGGTTGAACATGGTTGTATCACCTTCCGCGCGGACTTTTGATTTGATGAAAGTTCAGTTCTTTCACGATCCACCACTACGTTCCACAGAACAGGCACACGCATTCCTCCACGGGAGGAAGTTGTCAGGTGATAAATGATGATCAATCGGAGCGTCCATGCAGCGACGCTCTAATCAAGACATCCTTCTCTTGATAGCCCGCACGCGGGCCAGCCCTAACGCGTTGAAGAACTTCCATGTAAGCGACGCTCCTTGTTGGTTCAGTGTCGGTGCCTTGGGTTGCGCACTCTGGCAGCATGAATTCACGGACCAACGATGCGTTTCTGCCATGTTTTGACATGACGGTCGACATAGTTAGTTACGAGAAGCATAGCCAGTGCAAAGGCCTGCGCAAGGCCACTAGTCGGCCAGTATCTGGCACTTTTTGCACAAGAAACGGTTCAGCGCGGGGCGTTGTATCGGGGGATGGCCATCGCGAGCAGGCTCACTCCTACATTTGATCTGCGATGTTCACACGATCAAATGTAGGAGTGAGCCTGCTCGCGATAGCAATAGTCGTCGCACTACCAAAACATCAGGAAAAATCTACAAACCTGCACTCACCTTGGTCGCCACCTCCGCAGGCACCCAAGGCTTCCAGACCTGCGGCTGCTCACGCAAAAACGCCTGCGCCACCACTCTCGGCTGCAAACGTTTTTCGCTCATTCCCGCCAACGTCTGGTTCAACAGATCAATCGGCAAATCAACCTTTTCAAAGAACGTCACCAGTTCCGGGTACTGCGCCTTGAATGGCGCCGACACACCGATCGCCAGGCTCGCCGGCATCGAACGGGTGCCTTTGGGATTCGGGTTATTGGCATCGGCGAGGGTTTTCCAGGCCTCGGCATCGAACGGCGGCTCCTCCAGTTTCACCAGTTTGAACCGACCCAGCAGCGGTGTCGGTGACCAGTAGTAGAACAACACCGGTTTACCGCGTTTGATCGATGACGCCACCTCGGCATCCAGCGCCGCGCCCGAGCCGGTGCGGAAGTTGACGAAACTGTCGTTCAGCGCATAAGCCTTGAGCTTCTGGCTGTTGACGATCTCCGAGGTCCAGCCAGTCGGGCTGTTAAGGAAACGCCCGCGAGACGGGTCTTCCGGGTCGCGGAACACGTCTTTGTAGCGCGGCAGGTCCGCCACCGACTTCAACTCCGGCGCCAACGCTTTGATGCCGCGCTCGGGGTCGCCCTTGATCACATACTCCGGCACCCACCAGCCTTCGGTGGCACCTTTGACCGTGTCGCCCAAACCGAACACCTTGCCTTCGGCGGCCGCTTTGACCCACGCCGGACTGCGCCCGGCCCATTCTTCGCCGATCACCTGGATATCGTTTTTCGCCAGCGCCGCTTCCAGGCTGACGGTGCTGCCAGGCAACGTGTCGGTCGGGTAGCCGTAACCTTTTTCAACGATCAGGCGTAGCACTTCGGTGATGAAACTGCCGCTTTCCCAAGTGATGTCGCCGAAGTGGATCGGCGCGGTTTTTTCCGTCGCCGAAACAGCGCCAACACTCAGGCTCAACGCCAGCAGCGAAGTGCCGAGCAGGGTTTTGATCGATCTCATGCGGACCTCTTGTCTTGCAGGGATTGGTTGGCGCTGTGGCGATCGCACAGCGCTTGGGAACGGCTCATGTACTCGCTGACCGAGCGCTGGGAGATGCCCAGTTCGGCAGCGATTTGCGGGTAGGTCAGGCCATCGATACGGGCGAGCAGAAACGTCGTGCGGACCTTGGCGGGCAAGCGTTGCAAGCTGTGATCGAGGCGGATGAGGGTTTGCGATAGCGTGACCAGGTCTTCAGGCGAGACGGCGTAATCGACAGCAAGCTGCTGGCGATGACGACGCTCCAGATCACCGCGTCGCCAGCGTTGATAGAGCAGGCGCTGGGCGATGGTCGTCAGCAAGGCGCGGGGTTCGCGGATGGCCCTCAGTGCCGGGGCTTCAAGCAATTGGGCGAAGGTTTCGGCGGCGATGTCTTCGCTGCCGGCCGCGTCGTGCAGATGCCCGCGCAGGTAAGCACAGAGCCAGCGATAGTGAGCGCGAAACAGATCGTCCACGGTGTTGCGATGGCAAAGCTCGGCGCCGGACATAGGGGCTCCTGGTTAGGGGTCGCTGAATGTCCGGTGTTCCGGTGGCGCGATCGTAGCAAGGCGCCTTATTCGTTAAAAATACTTAAAACGAATTTTTATATTCCATTTGCAAATAAAAGATCAAAAGATCGCAGCCTTCGGCAACTCCTACACCGATCCCCTGTAGGAGCTGCCGAAGGCTGCGATCCTTAGCGCAAGCGGCCATAGCCAAGTCCTTCAGCCTCACGCTGATAGTCGAGCAGGATTTGATAATCGCGCTCACTGGCCGCAAACACCTCAGGCAATCCCAAGGTCTCCACGACATCAGGGAGTTCGCGCAAGGTTTTATTCATTACCTGTCGGAGCTGCTCGATCTGCTCATCCGTAGCGCTACCTACCGTAATGAACGGCAAGGTCGGGCTCAGGGCACTGCGCGCAACCACCCGTAAGGCACGGACTTCTTCCGGCGCATGTTGCGCCAGATAGGCGTAGGTGACGCTGTCGATGGCGGCTAGATCGGCGCGGTTTTCGCGCAGCCAACGCAGGCTCTCGCGATGGCCGCCGCTGATGCCGACCGAGGCGAAGAATTGTCCGTCCTGATTCAGTGGCGCCAAGCGCTGACGCAGCAGGTTCATGCCACTGTTGGAGTCCTCACTGTTGATCACCCCGCGACTGTCGCGCAACTCCGCCAGCGTTTTACGTGGGTCGTCAGCGCGGCCGAGGATCAGGCTGCAATGATTGCCGGCGCTGGCGTCGGGGAGTTCGTAACGGGGCCGGCCGACGATGCGCACTTGCCCGCGCAATGCAGTCATCAGCGGATAGCCGCAGGTTTGTGTGAGCAGCAGATCGGGGGATAACCAGAGTTCGGGCAATGACAGGCCTTCAGCACTCAGGCGGGTGTGGCCAAGTTGCTCGAGAATGCGCGCAATCCAGCGCTCATTGGCTGCGCGGATGGGCTCGGGGGCGACGTACATCAGGAGTTCGGTGTGGTGTTGGGTCATACACATTTTTCCCGGGCAGCACGTTTCAATGTAGGAGTGAGCCTGCTCGCGATAGCAGTGTGTCAGGCACTGAAAATGTTACTGATATACCGCTATCGCGAGCAGGCTCACTCCTACAGGGTTTTGTGGTGTTCTTGGGTCAGTGGTAAGGATGCTCGGGACTGTCGATCGGCTTCAAGACATGACGTCGCCAGAACTCGCCATACCCCTGAACGAGAAACCCGCCACTGCGTGCGATCCATTGCTCGCGATGCATCCGGTAAACCGTCGGCAAGTCGTACCACGCCAGCTTCGGCAAGTCGTGATGCACCAGATGAAAATTCAGATTCAGGAACAACCAGCGCCACGGCCAACCCGCTTCGTTCAACACCGTGCGCTGCTCGGGTTGCACATGCGGGCGATGTTCGTAGTAGGAGCGGATCATCGCGATCGACAGCGCCGGCACGCTGATCAGCAGCAGGTAATGCCAGACCGGCAGCACGCTGAAACGGGCGATGAACCACAGCATCAATAACGTGAGCAGGCCGTGGGTCAGCCACATCAACCAGGCCTGGCGCTCGCCATTCTTCAGCCGCAGCAACTCTTCTTTGGCCAGCGCCATCAGCGTCAGCGGAGCACCGATCAAAAAACGCCCGAGCACGGTTTTGTTCAACCAGTGCAAGCTGCGTTCAAACAGCGAACTGCCCTGCCAGCCAGCGCGGGTCAGGTAACGGCTTTCCGGATCGACGCCGGGCACGGTCAGATCCTCATCGCGGTGATGCAGCAAATGACTGTCGCGATACAACGTGTACGGATACCACACGGCAAACGGCGCGTAGCCAAGGATCTTGTTGAAGCGCACCCAGCGCGTCGGATGCCCGTGCAGCAACTCGTGCTGCACCGACAGCCACAACACCAGCAGCGGGATCAGCAACAGCGTGCTCAAGGCACGGCCCAGCCAGTGACTGTTGAGCACAATGGCGAACCAGCCAGCATAAACGCCGATCAGCAACAGCCAGGTCGGCCATTCGGTGCGGGCGGTAAAGCGTTGGCGCAGGGTTTCGATCTGCTGACGATGGGCGGCGTCGAAGTAATGGGGCATGGCGTTGCTCGGAACGGGATTCTTGCCCTTCTGTGCAACGACGCGGTGCAATCTTGCAGATTATTTTCGGGTGCAGGCAGGAGCCCGAGAACCGGGCTCCGGAAAGGCGTGATCAGTGACCGAAGATGTCGACCTTTTTGGCTTTCTTCTCTGCGCGTTTTTCAATCGCGGTCTTGGCCGGTTTCTTCTTCGCGGCTTTCTTTGAATCCATACCTTTGGACATGATGCGTACTCCACTCACAGGGGATGTGAGGTCAGGTATACACCTATCCAGAGCCGTGCGTTCTTTTATAATCGCCGCTTTGCCCACCGACAGTCCGATCCCATGCCCGACACCCAATACAGCCTGCTCGACGAGTCGCTTTGGCCGTTGATGAACAAGTTTTACCGCAGTCACCAGTCCTCGATGAAAGCGGTTCGTGATGCGCAATTGTGGGTCGCGCGGCGCGGAGAGATTGTGGGTGCGTTGTGCTTGCGGCCGGTGGCGGGCGGACATTGGTTGACCGGGTTGTTTGTTGATCCGGACTGCCGTGAACAAGGGATTGCCGCGCAGTTGATCGCGGCGGCGGTGGAGGATGTGAGCGAGCCGGTGTGGCTGTTCTGCCATCCGGATTTGCGTGAGTTTTATGAGCGACGCGGGTTCACGTTCGACCCGGCGCTGCCGCAAGCGATGGCGGAGCGATTGAGCCGGTATGCGCGGAGCAAGCCGATGATTGCGATGGAGCTGGCCCCCTCACAATCCTGATGTGCAATGCAAAACCAATGTGGGAGCGAGCCTGCTCGCGAAGGCGCTGTGTCAGTCACAGAATCTGTCACTGATATTGCGCATTCGCGAGCAGGCTCGCTCCCACAGGGATATTTGCTGGGTCTTGAATCAATCGTCAGCAGTGGGATCGAGATCCGGGAACATCACTTCGGTAAAACCGAACTTGCTGAAATCGGTAATGCGCGACGGGTACAACCGGCCAATCAGGTGATCGCATTCGTGCTGCACAACGCGTGCGTGGAAGCCTGAGGCGACACGCACAATCGGCTCACCCTTCGGATCAAATCCTTCATAGCGAATCTGCTGATAACGCTCCACCGCGCCACGCAAACCCGGCACCGACAGACAGCCTTCAAAGCCCTCTTCCGTCAGTGGACTCAGCGGGGTGATCAACGGATTGATCAGGATCGTCTGCGGCACCGCTTCAGCGTCCGGGTAACGTTCGCTGTGTTCGAAACCAAAGATCACCAATTGCAGATCGACACCCACCTGCGGCGCAGCCAGGCCAACGCCACCGACGCTTTCCATGGTCTGGAACATGTCGTCGATCAGTTGCCACAGCTCAGGGCTGTCGAACATCTCGGCCGGCACGGGCGGGGCGATGCGCAGCAGGCGCTCGTCGCCCATTTTCAGAATTTCACGGATCATGATCAGACTTCGTCAGTGTCCGGCTTGAGCGAGTGATCGCGGCCCAGGCCCGAGACGTGTTGTTTGGGATGTTCATCGAGTTCGCCGGGGACTTTCTCACCCGCATCCTTGCCCTCGCTGGACATGTGTTCGATCACCGCGTTCATCTCGGCGCCGAGCAACAGCACCGCGGCGGAAATGTAGAAGTACAGCAACAGCACGATGATCGCCCCGATGCTGCCATACATTGCGTTGTAGTTGGCGAAGGTTTTCACGTAGAAAGCAAAGCCCAACGAGGCGATGATCCACACCACCACGGCCAACACAGACCCGGGTGTGATGAAACGGAATTCCTGTTTGACGTCGGGCATCACGTAGTAAATCAGTGCCACGGCGACCATCATCAGAATCACGATCACCGGCCAGCGCGCGATGGTCCACACGGTGACGATGAAATCTTCCAGCCCCACCTGCGCGGCGATCCAGCCCATGACTTGCGGCCCGAGCACCATCAGCGCGGCGGCCACCAGCAGCATGCCGGCAATGCCGACGGTGTAGACAATCGACAATGGGAAGCGCTTCCAGACCGGTCGGCCTTCGACCACGTCATACGCCGCGTTCATTGCGCTCATCATCAAACGCACGCCAGCGGAGGCGGTGTACAGGGCGATAACGATACCGACGGAAAGCAGGCCACCCTTGGACTGCTGCAACTGGTCGATCACCGGATTGACCTGCTCCAGCGCCTGCGGTGGCAGGACCAGTTCCGACTGCAGGCGCAGCCAGGAGAAAAAGTCCGGCAGGTGCAGGAAACCGATCAGGGCGATCAGGAACAGAATGAACGGGAACAGCGAGAACAGCATCTGGTAAGCCAGTGCCGAGGCGTAGGTCGACATCTCGTCGTCGACGAATTCAGTGACCGTGCGCACCATCACCCGGTGCAGGGGCAGACCTTTCATGTCCGGAAAAATCATTCGCGTCTCCTTTCGCCGCAGAACAGGTTGAAGTCGTGGCGACTCAGGGGCGTTTTTTACATCACGTTAGCCTGTTTGGCGAACCTCGTCGGGTCGTCGCAGGCTTTTGACACAAAAACGGCCATCCTTGGATGGCCGCTCGTGTATTTCGTTCAAGGCTGAGTTACGCCTTGTCGACACCTTTTTTGACCGCGTCCTTGGCTTTGCCGACCGCTTGCTGGGCTTCGCCTTTTTTCTCTTGAATCTTGCCTTCGGCTTGCAGCTTGGTGTTGTCGGTGGCTTTACCGACGCCTTGCTTGACGTTGCCGACCGCTTCGTTGGCCATGCCTTTTACTTTATCGCCTGTGCTACTCATGGTGTTTCTCCTTGGTGCAATTAGGGGGAAAAGTCAGTACGTAATGATTGACTGGCCGGGTTTGCGCCAAGTTTCATTTATTTTCGGGGGTTCATTTCGTCGTGGCGTGCAGGTTGAGCTTTATGTTTGCGTGCGTAGCCCCGAGAATGCGCAACATATGGGCGCCAAGCGCCAGGAACCGATACCGCAGGAATGTTATGAAACTCGATAAAACGCAGGCCATCGCCCGACGCAACAAGGAACTGGGCGGTGCCGTGCTCGGCACCAACAACTGCCACTTCGCCGAACTGAACCGTAACCGCAACATCTGGTGGTTCGACCTGCCGGTGTCGCGTCTGGCCATCGGTCAGTACGAGTGGATTCACTTGCTGATGCATACGCCGGCCACCGATGAACTGCTGCACCTGAAAGTGCCGACGGTGTTTCTGCGTGAAAAGCTTGAAGGGTTGGTGATTCGCAATGAAGGCAAGCGTAAAGCGGCATTGAGCCTGGAATTGAGTGCGGACAAGGATTCGTATCTGCAGGACATGCGTCCGGCGGGGACTAACGTGAATTTTGCGCCGTTTCGTCAATAGCCCTCACCCTAGCCCTCTCCCAAAGGGAGAGGGGACTGACTGAGTTGTTTGGGCGAGCTACACCGACCTGAAACATCGAGTCGAACTCAGGTTCTGAAAGGCCCCCCGATCGGCTCCCTTCCCCCTCGCCCCCTTGGGGGAGAGGGTTGGGGTGAGGGGGTAGGATTTACCGGGCACTGCAAACTCCCCCGCATACACCAACAAAAAGCCCCGCATCTGCGGGGCTTGGTGTTTAGGCGGCGGACTTGGCCTTGATCTTCTTCAGCTCTTCATCCCGCAGCTCGCGACGCAGAATCTTGCCGACGTTGGTGGTCGGCAGCGCATCGCGGAATTCCACCGAGCGCGGCACCTTATAACCAGTGACGTTGGCGCGCATGTGCTCCATCACCGTTTCCTTGGTCAGGGTCACGCCTGGTTTGGCAACGATGAAAATCTTGATCGCCTCACCCGACTTCTCGTCCGGCACGCCGATGGCCGCGCACTGCAACACGCCCGGCAGGGTCGCCAGCACGTCTTCCAGTTCGTTCGGATAGACGTTGAAACCGGAGACCAGGATCATGTCTTTCTTGCGGTCGACAATGCGCATGTAGCCGTCCGGCTGGATCAGCGCGATGTCACCGGTCTTCAGCCAGCCTTCGCTGTCGAGCATTTCATCGGTGGCTTCCTGACGCTGCCAGTAGCCCTTCATCACTTGCGGGCCCTTGACGCACAGCTCGCCGATTTCACCCAGCGGCTGCTCGACGCCGGCATCGTCGATGACTTTGCACAGGGTCGATGGCACCGGAATACCGATGGTGCCGATCTGGATGTTCTGGATCGGGTTGACCGTGGCCACCGGGCTGGTTTCGGTCATGCCGTAACCTTCGCAGATGGCGCAACCGGTGACCGCTTTCCAGCGCTCGGCAGCGGCCAGTTGCAGGGCCATGCCGCCGGACAAGGTGACTTTCAGCGCGGAGAAATCCAGCTTGCGGAAACCTTCGTTGTTGCACAGCGCCACGAACAGCGTGTTGAGGCCGACGAAACCGCTGAACTTCCACTTCGACAGTTCCTTGACCATCGCCGGCAGGTCGCGCGGGTTGCTGATCAGGATGTTGTGGTTGCCGATCAGCATCATCGCCATGCAATGAAAGGTGAACGCGTAGATGTGGTACAGCGGCAGCGGCGTGATCAGGATCTCGCAACCTTCATTGAGGTTGGAACCCATCAGCGCTTTGCACTGCAGCATGTTGGCGACGAGATTGCGATGGGTCAGCATCGCGCCTTTGGCCACGCCAGTGGTGCCGCCGGTGTATTGCAGCACGGCAACGTCGCCGCTGTCCGGATTGGCTTCGGCCACCGGTTGGCCCTGGCCCTTGCTCAACACGTCGTTGAACTTGACGGCTTTCGGCAGATGATAGGCCGGCACCATCTTCTTCACGTACTTGATGACGCTGTTGATCAGCAGACGCTTGATCGGCGGCAGCAGGTCGGCGACCTCGGTGACGATGACGTGTTTGACGCCGGTTTTCGGCACCACGGTTTCGGCCAGGTGCGCCATGTTCGCAAGACAAACAAGGGCTTTGGCGCCGGAGTCGTTGAATTGGTGTTCCATTTCCCGCGCGGTGTACAGCGGGTTGGTGTTGACCACGATCAGCCCGGCGCGAATCGCACCGAAGACGGCCACCGGGTACTGCAGAACGTTGGGCAGTTGCACGGCGATTCGATCGCCGGGCTGCAAATCGGTATGCTGTTGCAGATACGCGGCAAACGCACCGGACAATTCGTACAATTCACCGTAGGTGATTGTCTTGCCCAGGTTGCTGAAAGCCGGTTTGTTGGCGAAGCGTTGGCAGGATTGCTTCAACACTGCCTGAATGTTCGGATACTCGTCCGGATTGATGTCGGCAGCAATTCCAGCCGGGTATTTATCCTTCCAAAAGTCTTCGATCATGGAAGCCCACTCCTCAGCAACGCGAATTCTTCACCGCATTTGATGCGATTATTATTGGTGTGTGTTTGGTATTGGTGAATCTGGCTTTTATATAGGCCGAGAAGTCACAAAGCGCGCCGAGAGTAGCAGCTTTGCCAAGGGTCGACTAGAGCCAAAAGCGGCCCCTACAGTCATTATCATGACTCAAGACTATCTAGCAGTCATTTTAGAGCAAAAATCCTAGACCACCTTGAAAGCCCCGGTTTTCGGGGACATCGGCCAAAAAAATTCGCGAGCAGGCTCGTTCCCACAAGGATCACATCTTTCCCTGTGGGAGCGAGCCTGCTCGCGAATGCGCGCAGCGCAGCCGTTGATTTTTACGCGATATCGCGCAACTCGCGCCGCAGAATTTTCCCGACAGGCGTCATCGGCAATGACTCACGCAATACGATGTGTTTCGGCACCTTATACGCAGTGAAATTCTCTTTGCAGTAGGCCTTGAGCTCTTCGAGGCTGACCCCGGTTTCCCGCGCCACCACAAACAGCTTCACCGCCTCGCCCGAACGCTCGTCCGGCACACCGATCACTGCGCAGTTGGCGACTTTCGGATGGGCCATCACCACGTCTTCGATTTCGTTGGGGTACACGTTGAAACCGGAGACGATGATCATGTCCTTCTTGCGATCGACGATGCGCACGAAACCGTCCGGATCGATCACCGCGATATCACCGGACTTGAACCAGCCCTCGGCATCCAGCACTTCGGCCGTGGCCTCAGGCTTGTGCCAATAGCCCTTCATGATCTGCGGGCCTTTGATGCACAACTCGCCGCGCTCGCCCATTGGCTGTTCGACACCGTCATCGTTGATGACTTTGAGCAGCGTGCCCGGTACCGGCAAACCGACGGTACCCAGACGCGATTGATCGCCGTACGGGTTGGTGCAGGCCACCGGCGAGGTTTCGGTGAGGCCGTAACCTTCGGTGATGCGGCACCCGGTTATCTGCTCCCAACGCTCGGCGGTGGCCTTGACCAGCGCGGTGCCGCCGGAGTTGGTGAGCTTCAGGCTGGAGAAATCGAGGGTCTTGAAATCCGCGTGTTCCATCAGCGCCACGAACAAAGTGTTCAAGCCCAGCAACGCCGAGAAGCGCCAGTTCTTCAGCTCCTTGATGAAGCCGGCAATGTCGCGCGGGTTGGTGATCAGCACGTTGTGGTTGCCGGAAACCATCATGCACATGCAGTTCGCGGTAAAGGCATAGATGTGATACAGCGGCAGCGGCGCGATCATCACCTCCTGGCCTTCGCGCAGCAGTGGCTGACCGTCCGGGCCGAGTTGGGCGAGACAGGCGCGCACTTGCTGCATGTTCGCCACCAGATTGCCGTGGGTCAGCATCGCGCCTTTCGCCAGCCCGGTGGTGCCGCCGGTGTATTGCAGCACAGCGATGTCGTCGAGGCTGACCTTCAGCGGCTTGATCCCCAGGCCGCGGCCCATGCGCAGTGCGCTCTTGAAGGAGATCGCCTGCGGCAGCGAATACGCCGGGACCATCTTCTTCACTTTGCTGACCACGGTATTGACCAGCCAGCCCTTGGCGCTGGGCATCAGGTCGCCCATCTTCGCTTCGATCAGGTATTGAATGTCGGTGTCGGGCAGCACTTCCTGGACTTTCTGGCCGAACATGTTCAGGTACACCAGTGCTCGTGCGCCGGAATCCTTGAACTGATGGCGCATCTCCCGCGCGGTATACAGCGGGTTGGTGTTGACCACGATGAGCCCGGCACGCAGTGCACCGAACACGGCAATCGGGTAATGCAGGACGTTGGGCATCTGTACCGCAATGCGATCCCCCGGCACCAGATCGGTATGCGCTTGCAGGTAACCGGCGAAGGCAGCGCTCTGGCGCTCGAGCTCGGCGTAGGTCAGGGTGATGCCCATGTTGCTGAACGCCGGGCGATCGGCGAACTTCTTGCAGGAACGCTCGAACACCTCGATCACCGACTTGAACTCACCCATGTCGATGTCCAGCGGTACGCCGGCCGGGCGTTTATCGTTCCAGAAATCAGGTTGCATTGTTCTTGTCCTCTTTACCTGAGCCGATCCGGGGCCGCTTTCTGTCATTTCTGAAAAAGCGGAGGTTCACGGACACTAGCAGCTATGGCCATTGAGGCAAATATGGACAAAGCCGTCATTGATCGTGTGAATCTTCCTGCCGTGGCGTGGGCTGATCAGACGCGCTATACAATGATCCGACTCTGAGCAAAGGAATCGCCATGATCCACGACACCCTATGGCTGGACGCGAGTGACCGCAGCCGCCTGTTCGTCAATCAATGGCTGCCTACGGCGCCGTTGAAAGCGGTGATCCTTCTGGCCCACGGCATGGCTGAACATAGTGGTCGCTACGCGCGACTGGCCGACACGTTTTGCGACAAAGGTTATGGCGTGTACGCCCCGGATTTGCGCGGACATGGCAAAACCGCCAATCACGGAACCCTCGGCCACTTCGCCGATGACGACGGCTGGTGCAAAGTGCTCGGCGATCTGGCCAGCCTCAATCAGCACCTCGGCCAGCAGCACCCCGGTGTTCCGATCATCCTGTTGGGGCACAGCATGGGCAGCTACTTAGCCCAAGGTTATTTGCTGCACCACAGCGCCAGCCTGCACGGGGCGATTCTGAGTGGTTCCAACTTTCAGCCTGTTGCGCTGTATCGCGCTGCGCGGCAAATCGCCCGTCTGGAAAAACTGCGTCAGGGTGGCAAGGGCCGCAGTGCGCTGATCGAATGGCTGTCGTTCGGCTCGTTCAACAACAAATTCAAACCGGTGCGCACACCGTTCGACTGGTTGAGCCGCGACCCGGCCGAGGTCGACCTGTACGCCAACGACCCGCTGTGTGGCTTTCGCTGCACCAATCAACTGTGGATCGACCTGCTCGGCGGCTTGCAGCAGATCAGCAAAGCGTCCAATCTCGCGCAGATCGACCCGGGCCTGCCGCTGCTGGTAATCGGCGGCGAATGTGATCCGGTGAGTGAAGGCAAGCGTCTGACAGATCTGGCCAATGCCTTGCGCACGGCCGGCAGCCAGCACCTGCAACTGCAGATCTACCCGCAGGCGCGGCACGAATTGTTCAACGAAACCAACCGCGACGAAGTGATCGCGGATGTGCTGGCCTGGATCGATCAGGCCCTGAGCCATCCACGCCCGCATCGCAGCGAATAATTTTTTGTGGATTCATTTAATCCATCAGAGGAATCAAGCCCGATGACCCAGGTTACCAACATCCCTTACGAAGCCCTCGAAGTCGGCCAGACCGCCAGCTACAGCAAGACCGTCGAAGAGCGCGACATTCAACTGTTTGCCGCGATGTCGGGCGACCACAACCCGGTGCACCTGGACGCCGAGTTCGCCGCCGCAAGCATGTTCAAAGAGCGTATCGCTCACGGCATGTTCAGCGGTGCGTTGATCAGTGCCGCAGTGGCGTGCGAGTTGCCTGGGCCGGGCACTATTTATATCGGCCAGCAGATGAGCTTTCAGAAGCCGGTGAAGATTGGCGACACGCTGACCGTGCGTCTGGAAATCCTCGAGAAACTGCCGAAGTTTCGTGTGCGCATTGCCACTCGTGTGTTCAACCAGCGTGATGAGTTGGTGGTGGATGGTGAGGCGGAGATTCTGGCACCGCGCAAGCAGCAGACGGTGACGTTGCCGACGCTGCCGGCGATCAGCATTGGCTGATTGATTTTTGGTGTGTCAGTGAGAGCTTTTCCCCCTCACCCCAGCCCTCTCCCCCAAGGGGGCGAGGGGGAAGGGAGCCGATCTCCGTGGTTTTCAGATCTTGAGTTCGACTGGATATTTCAGGTCGGCGTACCTCGAAAGAACACCCCGATCAATCCCCTCTCCCCCAGCCCTCTCCCTCTGGGGCGAGGGGGAAAGGGAGCCGATCTTGATGCTTTTCAGAACCTGAGTTCACCTCAGATCGCTCAAGTCGGTGTATCTCCAACATCCACCTCGGTCAGTCCCCTCTCCCTCTGGGAGAGGGCTAGGGTGAGGGGCCCTTGCTTTGGCTTTCCCCCAGACATAAAAAAACGCCAGACTAGCTGGCGTTTTTTGTACCCGGCGAACGCTTACGAACGAGCGCGAGCCTGGTTACGCAGCGCTTTCACCTGGTCGTGATTACGTTGCACGCCGTGATACTGGCGTTCAACCAGGTCACGAATACCCACCAGATTGTGCTTGTTGATCTTCTCGATGGCTTCACGATAAGCCTTCAGCGCATGGTCTTCACCACGCTCGGCTTCGTTCAGCACGGCCTCTTCGTCTTTGCCGGTGAACATGGCTTTGACGTCGACCCAGCGACGGTGCAGGTCACCGCTGACGCTGGTGGAGGTTTCCGGATCGCCGCCCAGCTTGCGAACTTCGGCTTGCAGTTCAGCGGCAGCAGTGGCGCAATCAGCGGAGCGAGTGACAAACAGGGTTTTCAGCTCTGGATGTTTGATGTCTTCAGCGCAAGTCTTGAACCCTTCCTGACCGTCCTTGCTGGTTTCAATCAGGTCATTGAGTACAGAGATGGCTTCTTTATTCATGTCGGTCATTTTTCAATTCCTTGCGATTGGTTGAAGATGCAAGGGATATTGCAGCGTGCGTGCCAGCTTTTTTATTTCTAATAAACTGTTGTAAATCAACAACTTAAAGATAAGTGAACTATCTGTATCACGGTTATTTGCATGATCTGTCATTTGGCCTGCATGCAGAATGCCTGTATTTTCCTGATTGTTTTGAAGCCAGACGAAAACCCTGATGAATCCCGAAAAACTCGAACTGCTGATCACCCGCGAAATGCCTTTCGGCAAATACAAGGGGCGGATCATTGCCGACCTGCCGGGGCCATACCTGAACTGGTTTGCCCGCGAAGGTTTTCCGCACGGCGAACTCGGTGGCTTGCTCGCGCTGATGCAGGAGATCGACCATAACGGCCTCTCGGACCTGCTCGAACCGCTGCGCGCCAAACACGGCAAACCTGCCCCGCGCCACTGAAGCACCCTCCTCTCTCAGAGTCAGCCGACCATGCCCGATAACACCCGCCGCGCCCGTGACGAAGCCTTTTGGCAAACGTTCGCCGACCGTTACGACGTTCAACCCGGCCCCGTGAACCTGGAAAACGGTTACTTCGGGCGCATGTCGCGCACGGTGATCGAGGAGTACCAGCGCAATATCGAGCTGATCAATACGAGTAATTCGGTGTATGTGCGCCAGCGTTTCGAGCAGCACGACAACCTCGATATCCGCGCGCAACTGGCCGAGCTGATTGGCGTACGCGCACAGAGCGTCGCGTTCACCCGCAACGCCACCGAAGGCTTGCAGTCGCTGATCCGCAACTACAACCGCTTGCAACCGGGCGATCAGGTGCTGATCAGTGATCTGGAATACGATACGGTCAAAGGCGCCATGCGCTGGCTGGCCAGACATCGCGGTGCCGAGGTGATCGAGATTGCCCACGCACACCCGGCGAGCTACGACAGCCTGCTAGAGACTTACCGCGAGGCCTTCGTCGGTCATCCGAAGATCAAGCTGATGGCCCTGACTCACGTCACTCACCGCACCGGTCTGGTCATGCCCGTGCAAGCCATCGCCAGGCTCGCCAAGGAACATGGCGTCGATGTCATCCTCGACGGCGCCCATGCGCTCGGCCAGATTGAGTTCGATCTTGAAGCACTGGGCATCGCTTTCGCTGGTTACAACCTGCACAAATGGATCGGCGCGCCGCTCACCCTCGGTTTCCTCTATATCGCGCCGCAACGCTTGGCCGATATCGATCCGGACATGGGCGAAATGCATTACCCGGTGAATGACATCCGTGCGCGCACCTCGTACAGCACGCCCAACATTCCGGCGCTGATGACCTTGCCGCTGGTGTTCGAGGAGCACCGTTCCCTCGGCGGTGCGCCGGCCAAAGGCGCTCGCGTCAATTATCTGCGCAATCTGTGGGTCAGCGCGGTGCGGCACTTGCCGGGCATCGAGGTAATGACGCCTGATGATCCTCGGCTGTATTGCGGCATCACATCGCTGCGATTCACCCGGCACGATGATCAACAGGCGATGGCCGAGCGTCTGCTCAACGATTACAACCTGTTCACCGTGGTGCGCAACGGCGCCGCCAGCGGGCCGAGCATCCGCATTACACCGGGCCTGACCACCACCGCTGGCGACATGCAGTTGCTGGTCCGCGCGCTGAACGAGCTGCGCTAAAACACTGTGATCAGGTATTTGTCGTAGCCCGCCACGCCGATCTGCGATGACAGTGCAAAGGTGTCGACGCCGATCGTCAGGTTGCCGAAGTAGCCGTCCTCCGGGCCAGCGTCCGTGATCGGGCGCAATCCCAGCCGAACGGCATCGTTATCAACGGCTGTGCAATTGCAGGCACAGGGCAAATGCAGGCGCCCCGCCCAGGCCTCCTGGTACAGCTGCGGCTGTTGATCGTCATTGGCGATGGCGACGCTCAGAGCGATGCACGAAAAGGCAGTTTGCCGATCCGGGTAAAGGCTGGTGAAACGAACGATGCCTTTACTGTCGGTCGACTGACTGCCGCACAGTGTGTCGGTACCAATGTGCTGCTCGATGCGAACCACGGCGCCACTGACCGGCTCGCCGGTCATTGCATCGACCAGGGTCAGCCGCAATACAAGGGGCAAACCTTCGATGCCCGCGCTGATGTTGCGCACCTTGCCCATACTGTTGTGCCAATCGAAACTGCCAACCACGGGCAACTGCCGCGGGCGCAGAGCGTTGA
This sequence comes from Pseudomonas sp. CH61, assembly GCF_059429415.1. Taxonomy (NCBI): domain Bacteria; kingdom Pseudomonadati; phylum Pseudomonadota; class Gammaproteobacteria; order Pseudomonadales; family Pseudomonadaceae; genus Pseudomonas; species Pseudomonas sp. CH61. The sequence continues at coordinate 4,208,589 of NZ_CM182098.1, forward strand.
TTGATAAAGCGACAGATTGATGGTCGTCCATGAGGCGTTCTCTCTTCCGTAAGATGAACGCAGATTAGCGCCACGCAAACGCGGCTGTGCGGTAACTATGTATCGCGTGATGTCCTGACACTTTCTTCAAGGCAAAAAAAACGGTGCACCGACCAAGCGCACCGTAAAGCCGTAGAACACACAACGAAGTGTCTGGTAACAATCAGTCCAGCAGCGCCAACGCCTCGGCGGTGCATTCCTGAATACGGGCCCAGTCGCCGTTCTTGATCCACTCCGGATCAAGCATCCAGCTACCGCCCACGCACATGACGTTTTTCAGCGCCATGTAGCTCTTGATGTTGGCCGGGCCGACGCCGCCAGTCGGGCAGAATTTCACTTCGCCGAACGGGCCGCCGAGTGCCTTGATTGCCGCTACGCCACCGCTGACTTCAGCCGGGAACAGCTTGAAGCGGCGATAACCCAGACCGTAGCCTTCCATGATGCCGGAGGCGTTGCTGATGCCCGGCAACAGTGGAATCGGGCTATCGACGCTGGCTTCGAGCAAATCACGGGTGATGCCCGGGGTGACGATGAATTGCGAGCCAGCGGCTTCGGCGGCCGCGAGCATGTTGCGATCGAGCACGGTGCCAGCACCGGTCATCAGTTCCGGACGCTGGTCGCGCAGGATCTGAATAGCCTTGAGGCCGAACTGCGAACGCAGGGTCACTTCCAGCGCGGTCAGGCCACCGGCAGCCAGGGCGTCGGCCAATGGCAGCACGTCCTGTTCGCGAGCGATGGTGATCACCGGCAGGATCCGCGCCTTGGCGCAGAGGCTGTCGATCAGGGCAACTTTGTCCGCCATGGAAACGGTCGGGGATGGGGTTGTCATAGCGGCTGTTCCTTGGCTCATGGGCACCAGTAAATCTCTAACGTAGGTTGCAGAAACGCGCGCACCGGCATGGCGGCGACGTCGTCGGATGCCAGTGCGGCATTCAGGGTGGTCAGTTTCGATTGACCGGAAATCGACAGAATCTTGTGCTTGGCCGAGGCCAGCAGCGCACGGCTCATGGTCAGGCGCTGACGCGGCACGCTCGGCGCCAGCATCGGCCAGCAACGGCGTGTGCCAGCGGTTTGCAGCGCTTCGGCAAGGTTCGGGCTGTCGGGGAACAGCGACGCGGTGTGACCGTCATCGCCCATGCCCAACACCAGCACATCAATCGGCGGCAACTCGGCGAGCAGACGATCAGCCTGTTCCGCAGCCTGCTCGACGTTGGCCGCCGCGCTATAAAGGCTGAGGAACTGCGCCTTGGCCGCCGGGCCTTTGAGCAAGTATTGCTTGAGCAAACCGGCATTGCTGTCAGCGTGTTCAACCGGTACCCAACGCTCGTCGGCGAGGGTCACGACGACCTTCGACCAGTCCAGTTCCTGCTTGGCCAGGTGCTGGAAAAACGCCACCGGGCTACGACCGCCCGACACCACCAGCACCGCGTTGCCGCGTGCCGCAATGGCCTCGCTCAATTGCTTGGCAACGTTCAGCGCCAGACCTTCGGCCAACAGCACTGGGCTGTTGAATTCGTGAGCATTCACGCCCGCAGGCAGTTGCACATCAGATATCGCCATACCACGACCTCCCGTCCCGCGTGATCAATGCAATGGAGCTCATCGGCCCCCACGACCCGGCCGCATACGGCTTGGGCGCGTCACCGGATTTTTTCCACCCGGCGATCAACTGGTCACACCATTTCCACGCGGCTTCGATTTCATCTTTACGGACAAACAGGTTCTGATTGCCGTTCATCACTTCCAGCAACAACCGCTCGTAGGCATCGGGGATCCGCGCGCTACGCCAGGTGTCGGAGAAATTCAGTTGCAGCGGGCCGCTGCGCAGTTGCATGCCTTTGTCCAGGCCTTGCTCTTTGGTCATCACGCGCAAGGAAATGCCTTCGTCCGGTTGCAGGCGAATGATCAGTTTGTTGCTGATCTGCAAGCGCTGCTCAGGGGCGAAGATATAGTGCGACGGTTCCTTGAAGTGGATGACGATCTGCGACAGTTTCTGCGGCATGCGCTTGCCGGTACGCAGGTAGAACGGCACGCCGGCCCAGCGCCAATTGCGGATATCGGCACGCAAAGCGACGAAGGTTTCAGTGTCGCTCTGGGTGTTGGAATTCGGTTCTTCGAGGTAACCCGGTACGGATTTGCCTTCGCTGTGGCCGGCGATGTACTGGCCGCGCACCACCTGAGTGGTGAGGCCTTCCGGGCTGATTGGCGCCAGTGCCTTGAGCACTTTTACTTTCTCGTCACGGATGCTGTCGGCGGACAGGTCGGCCGGCGGGTCCATGGCGATCAGGCAGAGCAACTGCAACAGGTGATTCTGGATCATGTCGCGCAGCTGGCCGGCCTTGTCGAAGTAGCCCCAGCGGCCTTCGATGCCGACCTTCTCGGCCACGGTGATTTCCACGTGGGAGATGTAATTCTGGTTCCACTGGGTTTCGAACAGGCTGTTGGCGAAACGCAGGGCGATCAGGTTCTGAACGGTTTCTTTGCCCAGGTAGTGGTCGATGCGGTAGGTGCGGTTCTCCGGGAAGAACTGCGCCACGGCGTCGTTAACCTTGCGCGACGATTCGAGGTCGGAGCCGATCGGCTTTTCCAGCACCACACGGGTGTTTTCTGCCAGACCGACTTTCGCCAGGTTCTCGCAGATCGCGCCGTACACCGCGGCCGGTGTGGCGAAGTAGGCAATCATGCGTTGCGTGCTGCCGGCCAGTTCGGCCAGCGCCACATAATCTTCGGATTTAAGGAAGTCGACGTGCAGGTAGGTCAGGCGTGCGAGAAAACGCTCGGCGACGGCTTCGTCCAGCTCTTTGCCTACATAGCGGCGCAGTTCGGCGGCGATGAACGCCATGTGCTGCTGCTGGGAACCTTCTTCACGGGCCAACGCGATGATGCGCGTGTCCTCGTGCAGCAGGTCGGCGCCATCGAGGTGATAAAGGGCAGGAAACAGCTTGCGCAGGGCCAGATCGCCAAGCGCGCCGAACAAGGCAAAGGTGCACGGTTCAACCGTAATCGAAGGCATGATGTTTGTTCTTTTATCAAGTTAAGCTACAAATACCTTTTTTCAAGGCATCACTCAAGGGAAAATGTAGTAATAACCACAACATTTTCGCAAAATACAGATTCCGAGTGGTGGTCAGTCGGAGCCATCAGTAGGATAGGCCACCGTTACGGGCCATATCAAAGGCCCAATTTGCATAGCCCGGCGCACCTTTGCGCAGGTGAATTAGGAATTCCATATGGACCGCGTGCGAAATTTACTGGAACAGATCCAGAGTCGCCTTGAAGACCTGAACAAGGCCGAACGCAAAGTCGCCGAGGTGATCCTGCTCAACCCGCAGCAGGCCACCCGCTTCAGCATCGCCGCCCTCGCCCAGGCCGCCTCGGTGAGCGAACCGACGGTCAACCGCTTCTGCCGTTCGTTCGGTGTCAGCGGCTACCCCGAGCTCAAGCTGCAACTGGCGCAGAGCCTGGCCAGTGGCGCGGCGTATGTCAGCCGCGCGGTCGAGGCCGATGACAATCCCGAGGCGTACACGCAGAAGATTTTCGGCAGCGCCATCGCGTCGCTGGACAGTGCCTGTCAGGCGCTGGACCCGAACCTGATCAGCCGCGCCGTCGACCTGTTGATTCAGGCGCGGCAGATTCACTTCTTCGGCCTCGGGGCTTCGGCGCCAGTGGCTTTGGATGCACAGCACAAGTTCTTCCGTTTCAACCTCGCGGTCACTGCGCATGCCGATGTGCTGATGCAGCGGATGATTGCCTCGGTGGCGCACACCGGTGAGTTGTTCGTGATCATTTCCTACACCGGGCGTACGCGTGAACTGGTGGAAGTGGCGCGCATTGCTCGCGAGAACGGCGCTTCGGTGTTGGGTTTGACGGCGGAAAATTCGCCGCTGGCCAAAGCGAGTACCTTGAGCCTGAACATTCCGTTGCCGGAAGACACCGACATTTATATGCCGATGACTTCGCGGATCATTCAGTTGACGGTGCTGGATGTGTTGGCGACCGGGATGACCTTGCGTCGCGGGGTGGATTTCCAGCCGCATCTGCGCAAGATCAAAGAGAGCTTGAATGCGAGCCGGTATCCGGTGGGTGACGAGTTCAACTGAAGATCAAAAGCCCCTCACCCCAGCCCTCTCCCGGAGGGAGAGGGGGCCGACCGAGGTGCTCTCAGGAGTTACATCGACCTGAACGTTCAAACCGACCTCAGGTTTGGCCAAGCCAAGATCACCGTTGTAGTCGCAAGTCGGTGGATATAGCCAATCCAACTCGGTAAGTCCCCTCTCCCTCCGGGCGGTCCGACGTTTCGGGAGGGCTAGGGTGAGGGTCGCGGTGTGCTTGACACACTCAAGCCGCCGCCCACGCCTGCAAACTCAAATGCGCCTTCTCCCCCGGCGCCAGATGCAGACTGTCCGTTCCGCCCGCCGCCGCTTCCACACAGACAAACTCGGAAATCTCATCCCACGTCACGCCCAACAACGGCCGCGCCCCCGGATGCCAGACCACCGTGTCCGCGCTGTCACCGGTATCAATGCACAACTCGCGTTGCCAGGCGTGATCTTTCAGCTGCAATTCGCCGTCATGCTGGAACACTCGCTGACAGCCACCATCAACGCGCAATTCACCTTCCTGCTGACAAACCTGGCGATTCAACTGGTCATAACCCTGCGCACCTTCGAGCCCAGACAGCGCTATCTCACCGACATCGCCAATACGCCAGTAAGCATGCAAAGCCTGGCTCAACTGGCACGGCATGTCGTCCTGATGCTCGGTGCTCAGACGCAGTTCCATGCGTTCGCCCAGATGCGCATGCAGGTCAACCTGCCAGTCGCACAGCTGCAACTGCCAGTGCAGGCGCACGCCATCTTCGGCGCTGCTGCTGTCGAGCAACTTCCAGTCGAGCAAACGCGCCCAACCATGCGATGGCCAGGCGTTTTCGCTCGGATGACGGCCATACCACGGCCAGCACACCGGCACGCCACCGCGAATGGCACCTACGTGCGGCCACTTCGCCGCACACCACAACCACGGCTTTTGCCCACGCGGCTGAAAGTGCAGCAACTGCGCGCCCTGACGACTGAACACCGCCTGACACAGCGGGTGATCGATCACCAACACGTCGCGCATCTGATAGCGCTCCCAGGCGAACACCGGTTGTTCACGCAGGGATTTGAAAAAGCGTTGTAGCGGATGCTCATGCATTTGCCACGGTTCCGAATTCACTGTAACGGGCTGCGCGAACCCTCAAAAAAAAGCGGACAGCCTGGGCTGTCCGCAAATATGCGCACATAGAGAGGAGCTTATCGCAGACGCGTTAGAACGTAGACTGAATTTTCAGGCCAGCGACCAAAGCGTTATCGACTTCATCCACACCACCCGGGTGAGTGATGTACTGCAGGTTAGGGCGTACGGTCAGCCAGTTGGTGACGTGGAAGCCGTAGTTGATCTCGTAGTTGTATTCGGTTTCACGAATCGGCGAGAACACCGGATTGTCGTAATCCGAAACACCGTTGGAGGCGTTCAGCAGCTCGGCGTTTTTCTTCACGTCGTCGTTGACGTGGATACGCGCCGCACCGATACCGACATCATCCTTCGGACGCGCGTCGAATGGGCCTTTGTAGACAAACATCACCGACTGGTAGTTGTCGATGAAGTTGGTGTCTTTGTCGTGGAACGTGGCGTTGGCGGCGATGTTCAGACCGCGGGTCGCATCACCGTTGTGGCTGGTGAGTTGCTGTTGCGCCACAAACCAGTAGCCGCTTTTGCTGCTGTGGGTCTTGTAGGCATCGCCAGTAGTAGCAGCGTCGAAACCGTTGACGTCTTCGCGAACGTCGTCGGCATCCGCCGTGCTTTTGTAGTAACCGACGCGGTATTCGCCCGGCAGGCTGTTGACCTTCGGCGACCAGACCAACTCGACCGGCAACACAGTACCTTTGGTACCGCTGCCGCTGAGTTTGAAGCCGTTGCCGTGTTCCAGCTGCGACGGGTTCTGGTTGTACGCACCGATCTGCGCGTAGAGCTCGTCGTTGATGTTGTACTTCACGCGGATCGCGGCCTGGCTGACGGGCCAGTTGTACCAGATGTTGGTTGCCCAGTTACCCACTTGCGAACCGCAGAACGCGAGGTTCTGGAAGTCGCACGGGAAGGTGTTGAAGTCTTCGCCTTCACCGAAGTAACCGGCCTTGACGTCGAGTTTGTTGTCGAAGAACTGGTGCTGAATCCACAACTGGGTCAGACGCACCATGTGGCCACGACCATAAACTTCTTGCGAGGAGCTGAGGGTGCCGGCACGCGGATCGCCAACGCGGTCGTTGGAGATGTTGTAGCCGTTACGGTTGGTCAGCTGGATCTTCGCCTGGGTGTTATCCCAGCCCCACAGCTTTTGCAGATCGAGTGCCACGCCCAGACCGAACTGGTCAGCGTAACGCGCGGTCTTGTCGTCGTTGTAGCCACCGTTCAGGTTGCCACCGACTTCCCCAACGTAGTCAGCCTTGATGTCGATACCCTGCTCGATCAGCTTGGTACGCTCGCCACCCCAGTCGCCGGTCATCCACTTCGAATCGGAACTGAAGGCATCCGCCGCCATGGCGTTACCGGCCAGGACCAAGGCCGCCGCAGCCGACACTTGGCAGATCAACCGGGCATTGACGTGTTTCTTTTTCATCCCTACATCCTCGTCTTTATTGTTATTAACTGTTTTTATCTAACGCGGTTTACATAAATTGCGATGCTCGACAGGCCGGGCACCGCTTGCTCCTTTGTAGGAGTGAGCCTGCTCGCGATAGCGGTGTGTCAGGTAACAACTACATCAACTGACAGGACGCAATCGCGAGCAGGCTCACTCCTACACTGTTCCTCAGCGGCCTTTGAATTGCGCCACGTTCGCAGACCGCGCATCGGTCTGTGGTTGCCCGGCAGTGCCGAGGCGTTCGCCAGTCTTGGCATCGAACAACAACACTTTCGACGGATCGAACTGCAGCGTCAGGTTCTCGCCCACCTGCGGTGCCACGTCCGGCGCCAGACGGCAGCAGACTTTGGTTTCATTCAGGTTGACGAACACCAGGGTGTCCGGACCGGTCGGCTCGGTCACCTGAACTTCGGCACGAATGCTCGGCAGACCATTGCCCTCGCCGTTCGCCAAAACAATCTGCTCCGGGCGCAGGCCGAGGATCACTTCGCGATCTTCGAGACCAGCGTCCTGCATGCTCATCGGCAGTTCGCAACGCGCCTGACCACTGTCGAGCAGCGCCAGCAGACGACCGTCCTTGCGTTGCAGACGCAGCGGAATGAAGTTCATCGGCGGCGAACCGATGAAGCTCGCCACGAACAGGTTGGCCGGGTCGTTGTAGATCTCTTTTGGCGTACCGAACTGCTGAATGATGCCGTCCTTCATCACCGCCACCTTGTCGCCCAGGGTCATCGCTTCGATCTGGTCGTGGGTCACGTAGACCGTGGTGGTTTTCAGGCGCTGGTGCATCAGTTTCATTTCGGTGCGCATCTCGACGCGCAGCTTGGCATCGAGGTTGGACAGCGGTTCGTCGAACAGATAAATCTTCGGCCGACGCGCCAGGGCACGGCCCATCGCCACACGCTGTTGCTGTCCACCGGAGAGCTGACCCGGTTTGCGATTGAGCAAGTGTTCGATCTGCAGCAGCTTGGCCACGCGCGCGACTTCTTCGTCGATCGCCGCCTGCGGCATCTTGCGAATCTTCAGGCCGAATTCGATGTTCTCGCGCACGCTCATGGTCGGGTACAGCGCGTAGGACTGGAACACCATGGCGATGTCGCGATCCTTCGGGCTCATCCCGCTGACGTCCTGATCACCGATCATGATCGCGCCGCCGGTGATGGTTTCCAGACCGGCGATGCAGTTCATCAGGGTCGACTTGCCGCAGCCCGACGGGCCGACGAGGATCAGGAATTCTCCTTCCTTGATCGACAGTTCGATGTTCTTCAGGGTGTCCGGCAGGCCGGCACCATAGGTCTTGTTGACGTTGCGAAGTTCGAGCGTTGCCATGATTACCCCTTGACTGCGCCGGCCGTCAGCCCGCGCACGAAATACTTGCCTGCGACCACATAGACCAGCAGGGTCGGCAGGCCGGCGATCATCGCCGCTGCCATATCAACGTTGTATTCCTTGGCGCCGGTGCTGGTGTTGACCAGGTTGTTCAGCGCCACGGTGATCGGTTGCGAATCACCGCTGGAGAACACCACACCGAACAGGAAGTCGTTCCAGATCTGGGTGAACTGCCAGATCAGGCAAACCATGATGATCGGCGTCGACATCGGCAGAATGATGCGGCGGAAAATCGTGAAGAAACCTGCGCCGTCGAGGCGTGCAGCTTTCACCAGCGCATCCGGAATGCTCACGTAGTAGTTACGGAAGAACAGCGTGGTGAACGCCAGACCGTAAACCACATGGATAAACACCAGACCGGTAGTGGTGCTCGCCAGGCCCATCTTGCCGAGGGTGAACGAGGCCGGCAGCAGCACGGTCTGGAACGGCAGGAAGCAGCCGAACAACAGCAGACCGAAGAACAACTGCGAACCGCGGAAACGCCAGAACGACAGCACATAACCGTTCAACGCACCGATGGCGGTGGAGATGATGACGGCTGGCACAGTGATCTTGATCGAGTTCCAGAAGTAGCCGTCAACCGTGGCCCAGGCCTTGACCCAACCGATACCGCTGACCACGGTCGGCCAGCTCAGCAGGTTGCCGGTGCTGATGTCTTCCGGGGTCTTGAAGCTGGTCAGCAACATCACCACCAGCGGCACCAGATAAAGCAGTACGGCGAGGATCAGCACCGCGTAGATCGCGATGCGACTCAGGCTGATAGCAGGTTTGGCAGCGAGACTAGTCATTGCGCTTGGTCCTCAGCTCGGAATACAGGTAAGGCACGATGATCGCGAGGATCGCACCGAGCATCAGAATCGCACTGGCCGAGCCCATGCCCATCTGGCCGCGACTGAAGGTGAAGGAATACATGAACATTGCGGGCAGGTCGGAGGAATAACCCGGGCCACCAGCAGTCATCGCGGCGACCAGGTCGAAGCTCTTGATCGCGATGTGCGCCAGAATCATCACTGCACTGAAGAACACCGGACGCAGGCTTGGCAGCACCACTTTCCAATAGATCGTCGGCATGCTCGCGCCATCGATCTGCGCGGCACGGATGATCGATTGATCAACACCACGCAGGCCGGCGAGGAACATCGCCATGATGAAGCCCGAGGCTTGCCACACAGCGGCGATCACCAAGCAATAGACCACGCGATCCGGGTCGATCAGCCAGTCGAGACGGAAGCCTTCCCAGCCCCAGTCACGCAACAATTTGTCCAGGCCCATGCCCGGGTTGAGCAGCCATTTCCATGCGGTACCGGTGACGATCATCGAGAGCGCCATCGGGTACAGGTAAATGGTGCGGATAAAGCCTTCGCGACGGATGCGCTGGTCGAGGAACACCGCCAGCAACACGCCGATCACCAGAGTGATACCGATGAACATGCCGCCGAAAACCGCGAGGTTTTTGCTCGCGACCCACCAGCGATCGTTGTCGAACAACCGCGCGTATTGCGCCAGACCGGCCCACTTGTAGTTGGGCAGGAACGTCGAGGTGGTGAACGACAGCACGAACGTCCACAGGATGTAGCCATAGAAGCCCACCAGCACGATGAACATGCTCGGCGCCAGCACCAGTTTGGGCAGCCAGCGTTGCAATGCATCGAACGGCGAGGCCTTGCTGAACACAGCAACAGAACTCATGGGGAAATCCAGTACAGGGAATAAAAACTACAGTGAGATCCCTTGTGGGAGCGAGCCTGCTCGCGAATGCGGTGTGTCAGTCGACGGATGGAGCAACTGACACAACGCCTTCGCGAGCAGGCTCGCTCCCACAGGAGAAGCCTGTCCTACCGACGCTTATTTGGACGACTTGATCGCTGCGCCAAGTTTCTTGGCGGTGTCGGCCGGGTCAGCTTTCGGGTCGTTGATGTAGTTGGTCACGACATCAAAGAACGCGCCTTGCACCGCCAGCGTGGTCGCCATGTTGTGCGCCATGCTTGGCTGCAGGCCGCCGGACTTGGCGTCTGCCAGGAAGTCCTTGGCAGCGGTCTGTGCGCAGGAATCGAAACCGAGTTTCTCCATGTCGTTCAACATGTCGTTGCGAACCGGGATCGAGCCTTTGTTGATGCTGAAGACTTTCTGGAAGTTTTCACCCAGCACGACTTTGGCGATGTCCTGCTGACCGGCCGCAGTGCCTGCGTCCTTCTGCTTGAACACGGCCAGCGAGTCGATGTTGTAGGTGAACGCCTTGTCGGTGCCCGGGAAGGCGACGCACTCGTAGTCCTTGCCAGCGACTTTCTTGGCAGCGGTCCATTCGGACTTGGCCCAGTCACCCATGATCTGCATGCCGGCCTTGCCGTTGATGACTTTGGCCGCTTCCAGGTTCCAGTCCTGACCTTTGCCGTCGACGTCCATGTAGGTCGCGACTTTCTTCAGCTCGGTCAGCGCCTTGACCATTTCCGGGCCGGTCAGCGCGGCGTTGTCCAGGTCAACCAGGGCTTTCTTGTAACCATCGACACCCATGACCGAAAGCACTACGGCTTCGAACACAGTGCTGTCCTGCCAAGGCTGACCGCCGTGAGCCAACGGGATGAAACCCGCAGCCTTGAGCTTGTCGCCAGCGGCGTAGAATTCTTCGAGGGTGGTCGGGTTCTTGGTGATCCCGGCTTTCTTGAACACTTCCGGGTTGATCCACAGCCAGTTCACACGGTGAATGTTCACCGGCACGGCCACGTAATCACCGTCGTACTTCACGGTATCGGAGACTTTCTTGTCGAGCAGGCTGTCCCACTTTTCCGACTTGGCGACGTCTTTCAACACGTCGGTGTCGAGCAGGCCGGTCGACGCCCATTCCTGGATGTCCGGGCCTTTGATCTGAGCGACGCCAGGCGGGTTGCCGGCGACTGCACGGCTTTTCAGCACGGTCATGGCCGTTGCACCGCCACCACCGGCGACAGCGCCGTCTTTCCAGGTGAAACCGTCTTTTTCGACTTGCGCCTTGAGCACATCAACAGCGGCTTTTTCGCCACCGGACGTCCACCAGTGCACGACTTCGACCGAACCTTTGGATTCGGCAGCGGAAACACTGAGAGGCAGAATTGCGAGCGGGAACAGGGAGGCGACAGAAATGACAGTAGCGAGGCGAGAAATCGCATTCATCTGAGATGTACCTTTCTTGTTGTTATGCATGCAAGTCTGGTGCTTGCGCTGCACAGGAGTTTAAACAGGACGTTTCCCTTCGCAGGTAACGAAGGGACGCGCGAATGTCACCACATGGTTACACAGGACTGCTCTGGGATAACTGTGCCAGCGCAGTCGCCATACTGGGTGACAAGGGTAGACGAGGGATCAGCACGGCTTGCCAGGCATGATACAGATCGGGTTTGCCCGGCCAGATATCGGCGCTGGGAATGTTTTGCGGGTTGAGTTCGTGGTGCCAACTGCCGTCGCAACGGTCGATGAAATTCATCTCGCAGAATTCCCAGAACAGTCGGTACCAGGTTTCGTATTGCGCATCGCCTGTGCGCTTTAGCAACGCGCTCGCAGCAGCGCTGGCTTCAGCGTGTGTCCAGTGCAGGCGATGGCGGACGACAGCCTTGTTGCTCCAGTCGAGGGTGTAGACGATGCCCGGCAGACCATCGACGTTCCAACCGTTACGGCAATTGTTCTCGAAGAGTTTCTGCGCATCGGTCGCGAGCCAACCGGGGGTGAGCATGCCGGCCTGAACCCGCGCCGCTTCGAGGTGCAGCAACAGCCGCGCCCACTCGAAACCGTGGCCCGGCGTGGTGCCATAAGGGCGGAAACCGTCGGCAGGATTATCGTGGTTGTATTCACGCAGCGGTTGCCAGTCGCGGTCGAAATGTTCGATGACCATGTAACCGTTGGCGGCAGCATGTCCGTGGATCACCCGCTCGACGATGCGTTGCGCACGCACCAGCCAGCGCGGATCTTCGGTGACATCAGCCAGCGCGAGGAACGCCTCGGTCGCGTGCATGTTGCTGTTGGCGCCGCGATAGGCTTCTTCTTCGCTCCAGTCGCGGTTGAAGAACTCGCGCATGGCGCCCTCTTCTTCGCTCCAGAAATACGTGTCGATGATATCGATGGCGTCATCCAGCAACGCCTGCGCACCGGGGCGTTGCGCGACCACCGCAGAACTCGCCGCGAGCGCGACAAAGGCATGCAGGTAAGCGTTCTTGCCGGTGTTGTCATCGCGGTGTTCGGCGACCGCGAACCAGCCGCCGTGCAACGCATCACGCAACGGCCCGCGCAGGGCGGCGATGCCGTGATCGACCAGATCGGCAAAACCCGGCAGGCCCTGAATATGGGCCATGGCGAAGCTGTGGGTCATGCGCGCGGTGTTCATGGTTTCAGCTTGCGCGTTCGCTGGCAGACGGCCGCGTTCGTCGAGGTTGCCGAAGCCTTGTGGGAGTTTTGCTGCCTTGGCGAAATCCAGCAGACGCAGGCCTTCGGCGGCGAGCCATTGCTGGTGGGCAGGGGCGTTCAGCCAACTGCTGAAGCCGGGTTGGAAGAGATCCATGGGTGGCCTTTTTTGTTGTTATGACTGCGGGGAGTCTAAACAACGGGCCGGGGTGGGCTTGTAACGAAGGGGGCGGGGTTTGTCACTGATCCGTGACAAAAGAGCCACCCTCACCCCAGCCCTCTCCCGGAGGGAGAGGGGGCCGACCGCGGGGTATTGAAGAGTTACGCCGACCTGAAAGTTTTTCAGCGAATCCATAATCGACACGGTGTTTCAGGTCGATGTATGACGCAAGACAATGCAGTGGTCTAATTTCCCCAGACACCCCGATAGGTGGAAAATACATCTATCGAGGAGTTATTCATGACTAAAAAACGCAGGGCATTCGACGACAGCTTCAAGCTGCAAGTCGTGAAGATGATCAAGGATCAGGGACTGACCGTTGTGCAGGTTTGCCAAGATCTGAACATTGGTGAGACAGCCGTTCGACGCTGGGTGCAGCAATACGAGGCAGAGCAACTGGGGCAGGCCGGAATCGGCAAGCCATTGACGGCGGAACAGCAGCGCATCCGGCAATTGGAACAAGAAAATCGGCAGCTCAAGATGGATAACGACATCTTAAAAAAGGCTACCGCCTTCTTTGCCCGCGAGCTGAAGTAAGGTATCGACTGGTTCGGCAGCTGCAACAGAAGGCTTACTCAGTGGCACATGTCTGTCGGTTGCTGAGCATTAGTCGTTCAGGCTTCTATGAGTTTCAGAAGCGTGCCGATGCGCCTGTTCGGCAGAGTTGTCCTGTTCTTGTGCAACTCAAGGCGTCTTTCGCCGAGAGTGGAGGCTGCTACGGCAGCCGCCCTTTGCGCGACGCTTTGCGCGGTAAAGGCATGCTTGTCGGGCTGTATAAAATCCGTCGATTGATGCGGGCTAACGGACTGCGTTCAGCCTGGAAGCGCAAGTTTGTACACACAACCGATAGTAATCATGACCTGCCGATTGCAGAGAATGTACTGAACAGAAAATTTGATCCAGTAGCGCCAAACAAGGCCTGGGTAGCCGACATCACCTATATCCGCACCCGCAGTGGCTGGTTGTATCTGGCCGTAGTATTGGACTTGTTCTCGCGCAAGATAGTGGGCTGGTCGATGGCTCCGAACATGCCGGCAGAGCTGGTGTGCACCGCGATGCAACTGGCTATCGCGCAGCGTCAACCGCCACCAGGCTTGATTGCCCACTCAGATCGGGGCAGTCAATACGCAAGTGCAACTTACAGAGAGTTACTGGCAAGAAACGACATGCAGCAGAGCATGAGCCGTAAAGGTAATTGCTGGGACAATGCGGTGATGGAACGCTTCTTCCTGAGTTTGAAAATGGAGCGGGTATGGCGACGTGACTACGCCAACCATGCTGAAGCGATCCGCGACATCACCGAGTACATCGTTGGGTTTTATAACAACGAACGGCTGCACTCGAAACTGGGATATCTGCCACCGACCGTCTATGAGCGGGCGATGGCGTCAGAACCACCTATCGAGGTGTCCGGAATTAGTTGACCACTGCACAACTCGGTCAGTCCCCTCTCCCTACGGGCGGTCCGACGTTTCGGGAGGGCTAGGGTGAGGGGCGCTTTTGACCTAATCCGCCGAACGCGGCAATTGCAGAGTCACCCGCAACCCACCCTCACGCAGATTCTGCAGCGTCACTTCCCCGCCATGACTGTGGGCAATATTGCGCGCGATGCCCAACCCCAAGCCATAGCCCTGCTGCTGCCCCGCCAGCCTGAAGTGCGGCTCAAATACCTGCTCCAGCCGCTGCTCCGGCACCCCCGGCCCTTCATCATCAACGTGCAAGACAAACGCGCTGTCATCGTCATCAATGTGCAGATGCGCGTTCTGCCCATACTTCAACGCGTTGTCGATCAAATTGCCGATGCAGCGTTTCAACGCCAAAGGCTTGCCCGGATACGCCGCCAACGCCCGGCCATGCTGAGTCACGCGACCATTACCATTCGGTGCCAGATAGGGCTCGACCAGACAATCAAGCACGTGATTGAGATCCACCGGTTCGATGTTCTCGTGGATGTCAGTGTCTTTCACGCATTGCAGCGCACCTTTGACCAACAACTCCAGCTCATCCAGATCGCGACCGAATTTGGCCTGCAGCTTCTCGTCTTCAAGCAATTCGACGCGCAGACGCAAACGCGTGATTGGCGTACGCAGGTCATGGGAAATCGCGCTGAACAACTGGCTACGCTCGGTCAGGTAGCGACTGATACGCTCGCGCATGGTGTTGAAGGCGCGGCCCACTTCCACCACTTCACTGCCGCCGCCCTCGGCCACTGGTTCGACGTCGGCGCCCAGCGACAAATCCCGTGCAGCACGTGCCAGACGCTTGAGCGGCCGGCTCTGCCAGTGCACCAGCAGGCCGATGAACAGCAGCAAGAATCCGCTGGTGAGAACGATGAACCACACCTGTTGCGAGGGCAGGCCTTGCTCTTCAAGACTGGTGTACGGCTCGGGCAACAGTGAGGCGATGTACAGCCATTCGCCCGGCGCCATCTGAATCTGCGTGACCAGCACGGGTGGATTCACCGGTTCCAGGGTCAGCGCGTAATGCGCCCAGGAACGTGGTAATTCATCCAGCTTCAGCCCGGCGTTGAAAATCCGCAGATCCTCGGGGCTGACAAAAGTCACCGAAATATCGGTGTCATGGCCCAAGGTCTGCCGCAGCACTTCGTCGACCGCCTTCATCACCGCCGCTTTACGCGGTGTGACCGGCAGCACGTCCATGCCCAATGGTTTGTCGTTCAGGGTCACGACAAAGCGGGTGCCGCCCATACTGCGCAACTGATCGAGCACCAGCGGTCGATAAGCCACCGGCAACGAGCGGAAGTAACTGACGCTGGCGGTCATCGAATGGGCGAGGCTGCGGGCGCTGGTGACCAGACCTTCGAGCTGCGTGGCGCGCAGTTGCGAAACCCAGATCACGCTCGACAAGGTCTGCGCAAACAACACCGCCAGCAAGGTCAGCAACAACATCCGCCCGAGCAGCGAACGCGGCACCGGCACTTTGGCGGCGAGTTTGCGCAACGACTCAGTGAGCATTGCCGGCAACCACGTTGGCTGCCAGTTGATAGCCACTGCCGCGCACGGTGCGAATCAGTCGTGGCGGTTTCTCGGTATCGCGCAGGCGCTGGCGCAAACGGCTGACGGCCATGTCGACGATGCGATCGAGCGGCATCAGATCGCGACCCCGGGTGGCGTTGCCAATGGTGTCGCGGTCGAGGATTTCCTGCGGGTGATCGAGGAACAGCTTCAACAGGGCGAAGTCGGCACCGGAGAGAATCACTTCCTCGCCGTCAGTGTGAAACAGCCGATGGCTGACCATGTCCAGACGCCATTCATCGAAGGCCAGCACGTCACTGCCACTGCGCTCCTGGCCGAATTGCGCGCGACGCAGCAATGCCTTGATGCGGGCTTGCAGTTCGCGCGGGCTAAAGGGTTTGCCGAGGTAGTCGTCGGCACCGAGTTCCAGACCGATCACGCGGTCGGCTTCGTCGGAACTGGCGGTGAGCATGATGATCGGCACCTGCGCCTGACGCGGATGCTGTCGCACCCAACGGCACAGGCTGAAGCCGTCTTCGTCGGGCAGCATGACATCGAGGATCACCAGATCGCTCGGCGCCTCGTTGAGAGCCTGACGGAAACTGGCACCGTCGGCGGTGGCCCGTACCTGAAACCCGGCGCGGGTCAGGTAGGTTTCCAGCAACTCGCGTATTTCCTGGTCGTCATCGACCAACAATATCGACTTGTTGACTGAGCTCACTTCGAAGGCATCCTTGTTGTTGGAATTGGGGCGGATTATGCCTTAAGCATCAAACTAACAAACACTACAGAAACCCCTGTGGGAGCGAGCCTGCTCGCGAATCGGTTTTAACATTCAACAGATCTGTTGACTGACACACCGCTTTCGCGAGCAGGCTCGCTCCCACAATTGGATTGCATTTCAGGTCGGGATTGATTGATCCAGGGCTACACCGGCGCCAACCAGCCCGGAATACGGCGCTGTCACCAGCCACACCGGAATGCCTTTGAAGTAATCGCTCATGCAGCCTTTGTCAGCAAAGCTGCGGGCAAAACCGCTTTCGAGGAAGAAATCGGCAAAGCGTGGAATCACACCACCAACGATATACACCCCGCCACGTCCGCCCGTGGTCAGCACGTTGTTGCCGGCGACACGGCCGAGCCAGCAGCAGAACTGCTCCAGAACTTCCAGGGCAATCGGGTCACCGGCCAAACCAGCTGCGGTGATAGCTTCCGGCGTGTCGAGTGTCGGCTCATGCCCATCGACCGCACAGATCGCCCGGTAAACCCGTGGCAGACCGCCGCCGCTCAATGCGGTTTCCGCGCTGACATGGCCGATCTCGTTGTGGATGTGCTGCCACAACTGGGTTTCACGCGGGCTGCTCAGCGGCAGATCGACGTGACCGCCCTCGCCCGGCAACGCCGCAAAACGACCTTCACCCAGATCAAGCAAGGTACCGACGCCAAGGCCAGTGCCCGGGCCAATCACCACAGCAGGGCGCAACGGCTCCGGCGTACCCTCGCAAACCACGCGGAATTCGCCCGGCTGCAAACGGGTCATGCCCAACGCCATCGCCGAGAAGTCGTTGACCAGCAACAACTGCTCGACCTGCAAGGTTTTGCAGAACGCGGTGCGGCTCAGGCGCCAGTGGTTGTTGGTGAATTTGAATTCATCACCACTGACCGGGCCGGCCACCGACAGGCACACCGAACCGATCGAACCCGGCGCCAGACCGAGCCCGCTCAGGTAGAGGCTGATCGCCTCTTCCGGGCTGGCGTGGTCGGCCGTGGCCAGCACCTGAACCGATTGCAGTTGCTGGTTTTTCCACAACGCGAACCGCGCGTTGGTGCCTCCGATGTCACCGACCAAAGCCAGTTTCAATTAAGCGTCTCCAGGGCAGAAGTGAAGGCGCTGGCGCCCTGCTCCGCCGAGCTGAAGGCCAAACGCATAAAACCAAACAGTTCACGCCCGCTGCCAATGTTGTTGCCCAACAGGCCTTTGGCGGGTTCGCGTGCTGCAAATTCTGCGGCGTCGACCTTGAGTTCCAAGGTGCCTTTGACGCCATCGACGCGGATGATATCGCCCTCTTGCACGCGCGCCAAAGCGCCACCGACATAAGCCTCTGGGCTGACGTGAATCGCTGCGGGGATTTTCCCCGAGGCGCCGGACATGCGCCCGTCAGTCACCAGCGCGACTTTGAAGCCGCGATCCTGCAGCACGCCGAGGAACGGCGTCATCTTGTGCAACTCGGGCATGCCGTTGGAGCGCGGGCCCTGGAAGCGCATCACCGCGACGAAATCTTTTTCCAGCAGACCGGCCTTGAACGCATCGGCCAGGTCTTGTTGATCCTGGAACACCATTGCTGGCGCTTCAACGATCTGGTTTTCCAACGCGACAGCGGAGACCTTCATCACACCGCGACCGAGGTTGCCTTCCATCACCCGCAAACCGCCTTCCTGCGAGAACGCACGGGCGACCGGGCGCAGAATGTTTTCGTCGAGGCTGTCGACCGGGCCTTCGCGCCAGACCAGTTCGCCGTTATCAAGGAACGGCTCTTTGGTGTACTTGCTCAAACCGTGTCCGAGCACGGTGTTGACGTCTTCGTGCAGCAGGCCGGCGCCGAGCAGTTCGCGAATGAGGAACGACATGCCGCCCGCAGCCTGGAAGTGGTTGATGTCGGCTTTGCCGTTCGGGTACACGTGGCTCAGGGTCGGCACGACTTCGGAGAGGTCGGCCATGTCCTGCCAGGTCAGTTGAATGCCCGCGGCCATGGCGATGGCCGGCATGTGCAGGGTGTGGTTGGTCGAACCGCCGGTGGCGTGCAGCGCGACAATCGAGTTGACCAGCGACTTCTCGTCGACGATTTCGCCGATCGGCATGAAGTTGCCGTTCTGCTTGGTCAGGCGCGTCACTTGATGCGCGGCTTCGCGGGTCAGCGCATCACGCAGCGGCGTGTTCGGGTTGACGAAAGAGGCGCCCGGCAAGTGCAGGCCCATGACTTCCATCAGCAACTGGTTGGTGTTGGCGGTGCCGTAGAAGGTGCAGGTGCCCGGGCTGTGGTAGGACTTCATCTCCGATTCCAGCAGCTCTTCGCGGGTGGCTTTGCCTTCGGCGTACTTCTGGCGCACGTCGGCTTTTTCCTTGTTGGAAATCCCCGAGACCATCGGCCCGCCCGGGACGAAAATCGTCGGCAGGTGGCCAAAGCGCAGCGAGCCCATCATCAGGCCCGGGACGATCTTGTCGCAGATGCCGAGCATCAGTGCGCCGTCGAACATGTTGTGCGACAACGCCACAGCGGTCGACATGGCGATCACTTCGCGGCTCGGCAGGCTCAGTTCCATGCCCGGCTCGCCTTGGGTGACACCGTCGCACATCGCCGGAGTGCCGCCAGCGAATTGGCCGACCGAGCCGATTTCGCGCAGGGCGTTCTTGATCTGTTCCGGGAACACTTCGTACGGCTGGTGCGCCGAGAGCATGTCGTTATACGAAGAAACAATGGCGATGTTCGCCGAGTTCATCATCCGCAGGCTGTGCTTGTCTTCGCTGCCGCACCCGGCCACGCCGTGGGCGAAGTTGGCGCATTGCAGCTTGCCGCGCATCGGCCCGTCAGTGGCGGCGCCGCGAATCAGTGCAAGGTAAGCCTGACGCGTGGCGCGGCTGCGGGCGATAAGCCGTTCGGTGACCTCAAGGACGCGGGGATGCATGTGTAGAACTCCAGGCTAACGGATGTGGCGACCTGATTGTCTATGCTGATCAAACGCCGTTGTTGTTGGAATGACAGACGGCTTTTTTGACCATTCGGACCAGTTGATTCAGGTCACTCGTTGTAGATAAAACAAAATATTGCCACTAAAAAGGCTTGTTTTCTATTTTTATGCGAATAATCTTGTAATTCCAACAACAAAACGACGGCGGCGCTGTTCCATGACTCTTCGAATCGCAATCAATGGTTTTGGCCGCATCGGCCGTAATGTCCTGCGCGCACTGTATACCCAAGGCTATCGACAGGATTTGCAGATCGTCGCCATCAACGATCTGGGTGACAGCTCGATCAATGCCCATCTGCTCAAATACGACACCGTTCACGGCACGTTCGACGCGCAAGTCGAGCATGACAATGAAAGTCTGACCGTCAACGGCGACCGCATTGCGGTCAGCGCGATTCGCAACCCGGCCGAACTGCCATGGGCGGCGGAAAAGATTGATGTGGTGTTCGAATGCACCGGTCTCTTCACCGACCGCGCCAAAGCCGCCGCGCATATTACTGCCGGCGCGCGCAAAGTGATCATCTCTGCCCCGGCAAAAGGCGCCGACGCCACCGTCGTTTATGGTGTGAACCACGACATTCTGCGCCAATCGCACCAGATCATCTCCAACGCTTCGTGCACCACCAACTGCCTGGCACCGGTGGCACAAGTGCTGCACCGCGAGCTGGGGATCGAAAGCGGTCTGATGACCACTATTCATGCCTACACCAACGATCAGAACCTCACCGACGTCTATCACACCGACCCGTATCGCGCGCGTTCGGCCACGCAGAACATGATCCCGAGCAAGACCGGCGCCGCTGAAGCGGTGGGCCTGGTGTTGCCGGAACTGGCCGGCAAACTGACCGGCATGGCCGTGCGAGTGCCGGTGATCAATGTGTCGCTGGTGGATTTGACCGTGCAGCTGAAAAAAGAAGTCAGCGCCGAGGAAGTCAACGCGCTGATGAAAGCCGCCAGCCAACACTCGAAGATTCTCGGCTTCAACACCCTGCCGCTGGTATCCAGCGACTTCAACCATAATCCGCTGTCGTCGATCTTCGATGCCAACCACACCAAATCCAGCGGCAAACTGCTGAAAGTGCTGGCCTGGTATGACAACGAGTGGGGCTTCTCGAATCGCATGCTGGATAACTGCCTGGCGCTGTGTAACGCCGAATAATCTCAAGCAATCCCCTATCTCTGTGGGAGCGAGCCTGCTCGCGAATACGATGTGTCATTCAACATTTATGTTGGCTGATCCACCGCTTTCGCGAGCAGGCTCGCTCCCACAGTTTTTTGCGCAGCTTTCAAAATCAGGGCTTGACCATTCGACTAGATGATAAGCATTATCATTCGCTTGAAATCGATCAGGTCCTCCCGTGAGTCAATCGCGCTTCAACCACGTCTTCCTCACCCAGCGCACCTCCTTGCTGCGAACGCTGGAACGGATGGTCAACAATCACAGCACCGCTGAAGACCTGCTGCAGGAGACCTACCTGCGTGTGACGCGGGCGTTGAGCGAGCGGGCCATCGATCACCTCGAACCTTTTGTCTTCCAGACCGCGCGCAATCTGGCGCTGGATCATTTGCGCGCGCGCAAGATCCACTCGCGAACGATGGTCGATGATGTGCCGCAGGATGTCGTGCACAGCATCGCCGCCCCGGCCAGCAGCGCCGAAGACGCCGCCCACGCCGAACAGATGCTGGAGCGCCTGAACGTGAGCCTCAGTCAACTCAGCCCCCGCCAGCAGCAGATTTTCATCCTCAGCCGTTTGCACGGGAACAGTTATCAGGAAATCGCTGATGAGCTGAACGTCTCCCTCAGCACCGTACAAAAAGAATTGAAGCTGATCATGAGCATTTGCATCGGCGTCGCCGAACGTCTGAATGGCGACTGAGGCTGTAGGGCTTTTCTGTAAGTGCCAGGATCGACTGCACGGATCATCGGGCTTTGTTACCCTTGCCCGACTTTTACGCTTCACTTGAAAAAACAGCCGTGCGCAGACACTGCCGAGGAAACACCGTGACGGACACCCACCGCTCGCCTTCGCCGGATTCGGTGCAGGACGCTGCAAACGCAATGGACCAGGCTTTGGACTGGCTCATCGTGCTCGGCAGCCCGGACGAGGAGCAGACCCGGCAGTTTCATGCCTGGCTGGCGGCCGATCCGTTGAATGCCGATGCGTTTGCCAAGGCCCAGGCGATCTGGGACGGCCCGCAAGTCGCCCTGTGCGCGCAAAGCCTGGCGGCGAAACCTGCGAAAGTCACCGTCCTCAAGCGTCTGCGTCCGCACTGGAAACCGCTGGCCACCGCCGCGGTGCTGATCCTTGGCTTGTTCAGTTTCAGTAATCTGCCGATGCGCCTTCAGGCCGATCACCTCACGGTGGTTGGCGAGCGTCAGCGTCTGCAACTGGAGGACGGCTCGAAAGTTCTGCTCAATACCAACTCGGCATTCTCCAGCACCATCAACGATCAACAGCGTGTTGCCCGGTTGTTTCAGGGCGAGGCGTTTTTCGAGATTGCCAGCGGCCGCAGTCAACCGCTGGAAATCGATGCCGGGCCGGTCACTGCCAGCGTGCGCGATACTGCGTTCGCGGTGCGTTATCTCGATGGCGTCGCGCAGGTCAATGTGCAACGTGGCGACGTCGATCTGCGCGCCACCCACAACGATGCTCGCGTGCGTCTGACTGCCGGTGAGAGCATCCGCATTGGCCCCAACGGTTTCGACCGCCCGGCCAAACTCGACGCCAACACCGATCTGGCCTGGGTCCAGGGCCGACTGGTGTTCGAGAACTGCCCGCTGAATCAGGTGCTGGCCGAATTGCGCCGCTACTACCCGGGCTGGATCATCAACACCAACGAGCAACTGGCCGACGTCGCCGTGACCGGCAATTACCGTCTCGATCAGCCGCTCGACGTGGTTCGCTCCCTCGCTCAGATCACCTCGGCGCAACTGAAAGAATTCCCCGCCGTGGTCATCCTGAACTAAATGAGAATTATTTTTACTCGATAGCCAACGTCAGTACGTCTCGTTATAGCCAATGCAATTGATTCGCAACACGCGAAGCCAATCAGCCCCTATAAAGATTCGTGCGACACGGAGCGCTATCGATGTCCTCACACCTTACCCGCCAGACTTCCTCCCCTTCCCGCGTCTTGTCGCTGCTGACCGCGGCCATCCTGATGGCCGGCACTGCGCCACTGATGGCTGCCACCGAGCAACCGACGCGCAACATGGGCGATTACTCGTTCGCCATCGGCCAGCAGCCGCTGGTGTCGGCACTCAATGCCTTCACCGCCGTGACCGGTTGGCAGGTCGGCTTGCCGGCAGAACTGGGTCAGGGCGTGTCGTCGCCGGGCGTGCGTGGCTCGCTGCCAGCGGAAAAAGCCCTGGAGCGTCTGTTGGTGGGGACCAACCTGAGCTTCCGCAAAATCAGCAACAATAATGTGGTGCTGGAAAAGCGCAACGCCAGCGGCACGCTCAATCTCGATCAGGTGACCATCAGCGCCACCCGTCAGGAGCAGTCGGTCAACAGCGTGCCGGCCACCGTCACCGTGCAGACCCGCCAGGACCTGGACCGCAACAACGTCAACACCATCAAGGATCTGGTGCGTTATGAGCCGGGCGTATCCGTCGGCGGCGCCGGCACCCGTGGCGGTATCAGCGGCTATAACATTCGCGGTATCGACGGCGACCGCATCCTGACGCAGGTTGACGGCGTGGAAGTGCCAGACGGTTTCTTCAACGGCCCGTATGCCAAGACCCAGCGTAATTACGTTGACCCGGAAATCGTCAAGCGCGTGGAAATCCTCCGTGGCCCGGCCTCGGTGCTCTACGGCAGCAACGCCATCGGCGGCGCCGTCAGCTACTACACCCTCGATGCCGACGACATCATCAAGCCCGGCAAAGACGTCGGCGCGCGTCTGAAAACCGGTTACAGCTCCGCCGATGACAGCTGGCTGAAGTCCGCCACGGTTGCCGGCCGTGCCGACCAGTTCGACGGTTTGCTGCACTACAGCCAACGCGACGGTCACGAGACCGATTCCTACGGCAGCAACAATGGCACTGGCCTTGAACGCACTGCGGCCAACCCGGAAGACGTGAACGCCTACAACGTGCTAGCCAAGATCGGCTGGAACTACAACGAAGATTCGCGTCTGGGCCTGACCTACGAAAAGTACAAGGATGATCGCGACACCGATCAGAAAAGTGCTTACGGCGGCCCGTACTTCAACGGCGCCCCGACCATCCCCGACAGCGTGCTGCCCGGCGGCATGTACCAGTGGCGCACCGGCAACGATACGATCACCCGTGAGCGTTTCGGCATCGAGCACTCGTTCGCCCTCGACAGCCTGCTGGTCGACAACGTGAAGTGGAGCCTCAACCACCAGATCGCCAAAACCGACCAGAGCACCACCGAGTTCTACTACCCGATCACCCGCCAAGTGCTGCGTACTCGTGACACGATCTACGAAGAAAAGCAGTGGGTCTTCGATGCGCAACTGGACAAGGCGTTCGCCATCGGCGACACCGATCACGTCCTGACTTACGGCACCACCCTCAAGCAACAGAAAGTCACCGGTTCGCGCAGCGGCGACGGCACTTGCCTGGCCGTCGGTCGTGGCTGCACCGCCATCGGTGCGACCAGTACCGCTGACGTGTTGGCCAAAGCCACCGACTTCCCGGACCCGACCATCAACACCTACAGCGTGTTCGCTCAGGATCAGATCAGCTGGAACAACTGGACCTTCCTGCCGGGCCTGCGCTACGACTACACCCAGCTCAAGCCGCACATCACTCAGGAATTCCTCAACACCGTGGCGGCGGACGGCCAAGGCACGGTCAGCGACGAGAACAGGACCTGGCACAAAGTCTCGCCGAAATTCGGCCTGACCTACGCCCTGACCGAGAATTACACCTGGTACGGTCAGTACGCCGAAGGCTTCCGCACCCCGACCGCGAAAGCCCTGTACGGCCGCTTCGAAAACACCACCACCGGTTACAGCGTGGCGCCGAACCCGGACCTCGAACCGGAGAAAAGCAAAAGCTATGAAACCGGTCTGCGCGGCAACTTCGAACACGGTTCGTTTGACGTAGCGGTGTTCTATAACAAGTACCGCGACTTCATCAACGAAGACGCTGTGACCCCGGGCCGCAACGAGCTGACCTTCCAGTCGGCCAACATCAAGCACGCCACGATCAAGGGTGCGGAAGTCAAAGGTCGCCTGAATCTGGATGCGTTCGGCGCGCCGCAAGGCCTCTACACCCAAGGCTCGATTGCCTATGCCTACGGTCGCAACAACGACAACGGCGAGCCGATCAACAGCGTCAACCCGCTGACCGGCGTGTTCGGTCTGGGTTACGACCAGGACAACTACGGTGGCCTGCTGAGCTGGACCGTGGTGAAGAAAAAGGATCGCGTCGACGACAGCAACTTCAAGTCGCCGGATGGCGTCAGCAGCCAGTTCAAAACCCCGGGCTTCGGCATCCTTGATCTGGCCGGTTATTACAAAGTCACCGACGACGTCACCGTCAGCGGCGGCATCTACAACCTGACCGACAAGAAATACTGGCTGTGGGATGACGTGCGCGGTTACGACAGCGTCGGCGAAGCCTCGGTGACGCAGCCGGCCAACCTCGATCGCCTGACCCAACCGGGCCGCAACTTCGCGATCAATCTGATCTGGGATATCTGATCCGGCGAACCTCACTGCGCGTGTTCTGGCACCGCGCCGTGAGGTTTTTTTACGCTTGCACGTCGCCTTGTTCGTCTCGTTATCAAGCGCCTCTTTTATCAAGGACATGTCATGACCACTTCGGAAAAAGCCCTGCGTTCACAACGCCTGAACCAGATCACCCATGAGCCGCACAGCAAACTCGATGCGCTGGTGAAGGCTCACGCGCCGTTCGAGACCCGCGCCAATTTCGCCCGTTTTGTCGTCGCGCAGTACCTGTTCCAGTCGGAACTGGTCGAGCTGTACAACGATGCAGAATTGACTGCGATCGTCCCGGATCTGCCGGCGCGTTGCCGCGCCGAAGCGGCCAAGGCTGACCTAGCCGACCTCGACACCGAAGTGCCGGCACCGGTCGCAGGCGCGGTGAAAAACCCGAGCAAGGCTCGCGCACTGGGTTGGATTTTTGTCTCCGAAGGTTCGAAGCTCGGTGCGGCGTTCCTGATCAAACGCGCCGTGGCGCTGGAGCTGAGCGAATCTTTTGGCGCCCGTCACTTGGGTGAGCCAGAAGGTGGCCGGGCCGAAGGCTGGAAAAGCTTCGTACGCACCCTCGATTCGCTGCAGTTCAGCGCTGAAGAAGAAGCTGAAGTCGAGCAAGGTGCGATCGACGCGTTCAACCGCTTCACCGTACTGCTGGAACAGGCTTACGCCACCGAAGCCGAACCGGCCTGACACAACACACATCCCCTGTAGGAGTGAGCCTGCTCGCGATGGCGTCCTGTCATTCAACATGAATGTCGACTGATACACCGCTATCGCGAGCAGGCTCACTCCTACAGGGGAACTGCAACAACCTGTAAGATCTCCATTCCGCTTCAGAAGCCACCGCTGAGCCCATGCCGCAACCCGCCTCCTCGAAACTCGCCCGTCTGCTGTTCGGCCTGCTGGCCTATGTCAGCCTTGGCATCGGCTTGATCGCCATTGTCGTGCCCGGCCTGCCGACCACCGAGTTCATCCTCCTCGCCGCCTGGGCCGCGACCCGCAGTTCGCCGCGCCTGAGTGCCTGGCTGGAAAACCATCGGCTGTTCGGGCCGATCCTCAGCAACTGGCGCAACGGCAAGATCATCGCGCGCAAGGCCAAAGTCAGCGCGACAGTGAGCATGTTGCTTTGCGCGACGTTAATGCTGGTGATGCTCGAGCACGGCTGGCCGGTCTATCTGGCGATTGCCGGGATGAGCCTGGGCAATCTGTGGATCTGGTCGCGCCCGGAATCTCTGGCTAAAACTGTCTGATCACGCTCGCCACAAGTCTCTCCCGCCCGTGACAAGCGCCGTCACCGTCCTGAAACATCCCTGTAATTATTCGCTTTTTCAGCACTTTCCCCTGCGCAAACGTTTAGCGCTGACCGTCCGTCGGCACGCGCCTCATGACCTCTGCTTCCACGCCGATGAGCATTGAATGGCGCTGAATGGATTTGGCGAACCGGATAGTTCATATCCGCCTGCCACCCGTTTATTCATTCGCGAGATCGCCCCATGTTCGACGCTCTGTCCATTCGCCTGAAAATCGTTCTGCTCTCCGGCCTGTGCCTGCTCGGTGTGGTCGCGCTGATCGTCGGCATGAACATCTACCAGACCAACCAGAACGACGAACTGGTCAGCAACTCCAGCAACAAATTGCTCACCGCCAGTGTGCAGAATCTGTTGCAAGCCAAAGCCGCCGAACAAGCGGTGCGGGTGCAGAAAACCTTCGGCGAAAGCCTGACGGTGATCACGGCCGTAGCGGATCAGATCAAGGACATGCGGGTAATGGCCGCCAAGCGTTCACTGGACGCCGGTGCGTTGCGCGAAGAGTTGAACCTGAGCCTGAAAACCGCTTTTGAACGCAACGACAAAGTGCTGGGCATCTGGCTCGCTTTCGAACCGAATGCTCTCGACGGCAAGGACAGCGAATTCGCCAACGATGCCGCCCGCCAATCCAACGAAGCCGGGCGCTTCGCGACTTACTGGAGCCGCGCCGCCGGTGCCTCGCTGAACACCATCATGGTCGAAGAAGACCTGACCAAAACCACCCTCAGCGTCAGCGGCACGCCCTACAACAGTTGGTACACCTGCCCTCGCGACAACAAGCGTACCTGCCTGCTCGACCCGTATGCCGACACCGTCGGTGGCAAGGAAATGCTCATGACGACCATTTCCGTGCCGTTGATCGTCGACGGCAAAGCCATCGGCGTGGTCGGTGTCGACATCGCCCTCGACGCCCTGCAAGCGGCGGCTGTGGATTCCCAGCGCAGCCTGTTCAACAACGCCGGGCATATGCTGATCGTCTCCGGCAGCGGCGTGCTCGGCGCCGACAGTTCCGACGCGAGCAAGGTCGGCAAAAAGATCAGCGACACCCTCGGTGCCGATGGCAAAGACGTGCTGCAACTGCTGACTTCTGGCACACCGAAGATCCTCGAACAGGGCGACCTGATTCGTGCGGTGTACCCGGTCGATCCGATCGGTAACTCGCGCGCTTGGGGCGTGGTCATCGACCTGCCGAAACAAGTGTTGTTGGCTGACTCGGTCAAACTGCAAGCGGTACTCGACGATGCTCAGGAAACCGGCGTAATCACAGCGCTGCTGGTCGCCGTGGTTGCCGGCCTGGTTGGCCTGCTGCTGATCTGGCTGACCGCGTCCGGCGTCACCCGGCCGATCAACAGCGTCGCCGAGATGCTGAAAAATATTGCCAGCGGCGAAGGCGATCTGACCCAGCGTCTGAACTACAGCAAAAAAGATGAACTGGGCGAACTGGTCAACTGGTTCAACCGTTTCCTCGACAAGCTGCAACCGACCATCGCGCAGATCAAACAGAGCATCACCGAAGCCCGTGGCACCGCCGACCAGTCTTCGGAAATCGCCCGCCAGACCAGTGAAGGCATGCAGGTGCAGTTCCGCGAGATCGACCAGGTCGCCACCGCCTCCAACGAAATGAGCGCCACCGCCCACGACGTCGCCAACAGCGCATCGAACGCAGCCAATGCCGCGAAAGGTGCCGATCAGTCGGCGAAGGACGGCATGTCGATCATCGAGCGCAGCACCCGCGACATCAATCAACTGGCCGATGAAGTCAGCAAAGCGGTGACCGAGGTTGAAGCGCTGGCGGTGAACAGCGAGCAGATCGGCTCGGTACTGGAAGTGATCCGCAGCATCGCCGAACAGACCAACCTGCTCGCCCTCAACGCGGCGATTGAAGCCGCTCGCGCCGGTGAGAGTGGCCGTGGTTTTGCCGTCGTCGCCGACGAAGTGCGCAACCTCGCCAAGCGCACGCAGGATTCGGTGGAGGAAATCCGCATCGTGATCGAGCGCATTCAGACCGGCACCCGTGGCGTGGTCGCGACCATGCATTCGAGCCAGACCCAGGCGCATAACAACGCCGGGCAGATTCGTCAGGCGGTGGATGCGCTGGGCAAGATCAGCGATGCGGTGACGGTGATCAGCGACATGAACCTGCAGATTGCCAGCGCGGCTGAGCAGCAGAGTGCGGTGGCCGAAGAGGTCAATCGCAATGTCTCGGCGATTCGTACCGTTACCGAAACATTGACTGAACAAGCCACTGAATCGGCAGCGATCAGCAGCCAGCTCAATGCTTTGGCCAGTCAGCAGATGAAGTTGATGGATCAGTTCCGCGTCTAAGCCACACTGCATTTCCCTTGTAGGAGTGAGCCTGCTCGCGATCGCGGTGGATCAGTGGAGCATGTGTCGACTGACCCACCGCGATCACGAGCAGGCTCACTCCTACAGGAGCTTTCATCTAATCCAATGATTTTTTGCACTATCATCGCCCTCTCGCTCCGGAGGGCCTTCGATGACTGATTTACTCACGTCCATTCAAGCCGCACTCGGCTTGTCACACACGCCGATTCCGTTCACAGATCGTGGCGCCCTGCCCTCGGCGTTCGCCGTTACCGAGCTTGCCTGCGCCAGCATGGCCGCGGCCGGTCAGGCCGTTAGCCAATTGATCGAACAGCAGACCGGTCACTTGCCCGACGTTGAAGTCGACCGACGCCTGGCCTCGTTCTGGTTCTCGACCTCGCTGCGCCCGATGGGCTGGCAAGTACCACCGCTGTGGGACCCGGTTGCCGGCGACTACGCCACACAGGATGGCTGGATCCGCCTGCACACCAACGCCCCGCATCACCGCGCTGCCGCTGAACGTGTGCTCGGTGCCTGCGCCGACCGTGCTGCGATGGCGGCGAAAGTCGCGCAATGGGCAAGTACGGATCTGGAACAAGCGGTGGTCGAGGCCAAGGGCTGCGCCGCCGAAATGCGCAGTTGGGCCCAGTGGCAGACGCATCCGCAGGGGCTGGCGGTGAATGCCGAGCCGCTGGTGCATTTCCTCGATTCGCAAGATAAAAGCAGCCAAACCTGGCAAGGCTCGGTGGCGCAACCGTTGGCCGGGATCAAGGTACTGGATCTGACGCGCGTACTCGCCGGCCCCACTGCCAGCCGTTTTCTCGCGGGCCTTGGCGCCGACGTATTGCGCATCGATTCCCCGACCTGGAACGAGCCCGGTGTCGTCCCGGAAATGACCCTCGGCAAACGCTGCGCGCGGTTGAATCTGCATGACTCGGCAGATCGTGCGGTGTTCGAAAGTCTGCTGAAGGACGCCGATATTCTGCTGCACGGCTACCGCGCCGACGCACTGGAGCATCTCGGTTTCGGCGTTGAGCGCCGTCGTCAGCTCGCACCGGGCCTGATCGATGTCGCCCTCAACGCCTACGGCTGGAGCGGCCCGTGGCAGAACCGCCGCGGCTTCGACAGTCTGGTGCAGATGAGCAGCGGCATCGCCGAGGCCGGCCAGCGCTGGCAACAGGCCGATAAACCGACGCCGTTGCCGGTGCAGGCGCTGGATCATGCGACGGGGTATTTGATGGCGGCGAGTGCGATCAGATTGCTGACTGAGCGGTTGGCGAATGGCCGAGCGGGCTCGGCGCGATTGTCGCTGGCGCGGACGGCGAAGTTGTTGATCGAGTCTGCGCCGGGGACAACCGAAGCGCTACGTGCCGAGGATGAACAGGATCAGGTGGTGTCGGTGGAGCAAACCCCGTGGGGCCCGGCGCATCGCTTGCAGGTGCCGGTGAAGATCAGCGGCACACCGATTCAGTGGGCGTTGCCGGCCACAGAACTGGGTTCGCACCGGCCACAGTGGTGAATCTGAAACCGCTATCGCGAGCAGGCTCACTCCTACAGTTGACCGCATTTCTACTGATGGAACGCGGTTTACTGTAGGAGTGAGCCTGCTCGCGATGAGGCCTGAATTGACCAAGCGACATTCGGATCAGTCCGCACGGCTCAAAGATGTCCACAAAAGCTGCGCCGCATACCCTCGATAAGGCCGCCACGCCTCAGCGCGCAACGACAATTCCCGCTCTGTCGGCCGCTCGCCTTCCAGCACCTCCAACGCTCGCAACAACCCGACATCCCTGGTCGGAAACCCATCCAGATCGCGCAACTGCCGCAACGCAATGTACTGCGCCGTCCACTCGCCAATCCCGTGCAAGGCCAACAACCGCGCCACGCCACCCTCGCGATTCGGTTCAAACAAAGAAGGCTCATCCAGCAACGCTTGCACCACACCCGACAGCGTCCGCCCGCGACTTTTCGGCATGCCCAGCGCCGCCAGATCTGCCGCTGCCAACACGTCCGCCTCAGGAAACACATGGGTCAATCCAGGCACGCCCGAATCCAGCGGCGCGCCATATTGCCCAACCAGTTTCCCCGCCAAACGAATCGCCGCCAGCACCGTAATCTGCTGCCCGAGCACCGCGCGAAACGCCAATTCCAAGCCATCCCACGCACCGGGAATCCGCAGCCCCGGACGCTCGGCAATCAACCGCGCCAGCAACGGATCACTCGCCAAATGCCCTTGCATCAGCGCCAGATCCGCATCCAGATCAAACATCCGCCGCAACCTGATAACGATCTCGGGCACCATCAACGGATCAGGAAAATCCAGCTCAACCACCAAGGCATTCCCTGCCTCAGGCCAAATTGAAACCGTGCCATGAAGCCCGTTCAACCCGATGCTGCGCGAGTACATTCCATCGACCACAACCTCCATCCCAACCACCGCCCGCGCCGCGAGAAACCCCAACATCGCCGCCCAGTCATACGGTGGCTGATACTCAAGCGACAACCTCACAACGACAGCACACCGCTGTACAAACCATAAGCCGCCAGCCCCGCACCGATGACCACGCAGGTAAAAATGCCCTTCTCGACATGGGTGAACAGTGGCTCGCCCGCCTCATGCTTGGCCTTGGCAAACAGGATCACCCCCGGCGCATACAGCAACGCCGACAGCAGCAAATACTTCACCCCGCCGGCGTACAGCAACCACACCGCATACCCCAGCGCGATGCCGCCGATCAGCAGGTCCTTGGTGCGTTCGGCCGAGGCATGCTCATAGGTTTCGCCGCGTCCGCTAAGCAGCACCGCGTACGCCGCCGACCACAGATACGGCACCAGAATCATCGACGAGGCCAGATAAATCAGGCTGGTGTAAGTGCCCGCCGAAAACAGCGTGATCAAGAGGAAAATCTGGATCATCACGTTGGTCAGCCACAACGCATTGACCGGCACATGGTTCTTGTTTTCCTTTTTCAGGAACGCCGGCATGGTCTTGTCCTTGGCCGTGGCGAAGAGGATTTCCGCACACAGCAAGGCCCAGGACAGCAACGCACCGAGCAGTGAAATCGCCAGACCGATGCTGATCAACAACGCGCCCCACGGCCCGACGATGTGCTCAAGCACCGCCGCCAGTGACGGGTTCTGCAGATTCGCCAGTTCCGGCTGGCTCATGATCCCCAGCGACAGCACGTTGACCAGCACCAACAGCGCCAGCACGCCGACAAAACCGATGACCGTGGCGCGACCGACGTCGCTGCGTTTTTCCGCTCGCGCCGAATACACACTGGCGCCTTCGATGCCGATGAACACGAACACCGTGACCAGCATCATGTTGCGCACCTGATCCATCACCCCGCCGAAATTCGGGTTGCTGGTGCCCCAGATATCGCGGGTGAAAATGTCAGCCTTGAAGGCGACGGCAGCGATGACGATGAACATGATCAGCGGCACGACTTTGGCCACCGTGGTCAGCTGATTGATCAGCGCCGCCTCCTTGATCCCGCGCATCACCAGAAAATGCACGGCCCACAGCAACACCGAGGCACAGCCGATGGCGATCGGAGTATTGCCCTGGCCAAACACCGGAAAAAAATACCCAAGGGTGCTGAACAGCAAGACGAAATAACCGACGTTGCCCAGCCAGGCACTGATCCAGTAACCCCACGCCGACGAGAAACCCATGTAGTCGCCAAACCCGGCCTTGGCGTAGGCATACACGCCGGAATCCAGTTCCGGCTTGCGATTGGCCAGCGTCTGAAACACGAACGCCAGGGTCAGCATGCCAATCGCGGTGATCCCCCAGCCGATCAGAATCGCCCCGGCATCGGCGCGCGCCGCCATGTTCTGTGGCAGCGAGAAAATCCCCCCGCCAATCATCGAACCCACCACCAGGGCGATCAACGCGCCTAATCGCAGCTTTTGCGTCGGTTGCGACATTTCAGTTTCCCTTTGAATGTGTGGTGAGAATTGGATTTTAACGACGATTAACTAAACGGATAAAGGTAGATGACGTTTATCAAGT
Organism: Pseudomonas sp. CH61; assembly: GCF_059429415.1. Taxonomy (NCBI): domain Bacteria; kingdom Pseudomonadati; phylum Pseudomonadota; class Gammaproteobacteria; order Pseudomonadales; family Pseudomonadaceae; genus Pseudomonas; species Pseudomonas sp. CH61. Next base: position 4,241,350 of record NZ_CM182098.1, read on the forward strand.
AACGCCAATCAACGCCCATTTTTATATAGCCGATGACGCTAACGCTCTAGCACGCTAAGTCGGTTTTGTGCGCTGATCCCGATAATTCAATTCTGTACTGAAAACAGAGGCGGAAAATTTGCCAAAAGCTGAAAAAGAACTAGCGTGATAATTCGAAAGTAATACTAGTCATTCCCAAAGATGTAGCCACAACGCCTCTAGGACGGGCCTTGCAGGTAGGAGCTTTATGCCTTCAGTCGAAGCCTAAGTCATTCATTAACAATGGAATGTGACCATGCACTGATCTAAGTCAGCTGTTTGAACAGACAACAGAACTACGCTGTGATCTCTTCTCTCCTGCAATGGAGTCATGCAAATGTCTGAAGCTCCCGGAAAACTACGACTAGGTGCACTGGTTGCATTGGTAGTCGGCTCAATGATCGGTGGCGGGATATTCTCCTTGCCTCAAAACATGGCCGCCAGCGCCGACGTCGGTGCGGTACTTATCGGTTGGGCCATCACCGCTGTCGGCATGCTCACCCTCGCTTTTGTCTTCCAAACCCTCGCCAATCGCAAGCCTGACCTGGACGGCGGCGTCTACGCCTACGCCAAGGCCGGTTTTGGCGATTACATGGGTTTCTCGTCCGCTTGGGGTTACTGGATCAGCGCCTGGCTGGGTAACGTCGGTTACTTCGTTCTGCTGTTCAGCACCCTCGGCTATTTCTTTCCGGTTTTCGGTGAGGGCAACACCGTTGCTGCGGTGATTGGCGCCTCGGTGCTGTTGTGGGCGGTGCACTTTCTGGTGCTGCGCGGGATCAAGGAAGCGGCGTTCATCAACCTGGTGACCACGGTCGCCAAGGTCGTACCGCTGCTGCTGTTCGTGTTGATCGCAGTGTTCGCCTTCAAACTGGACATCTTCACCGCCGACATCTGGGGCATCAAAAATCCGGATCTGGGCAGTGTGATGAACCAGGTGCGCAAGATGATGCTGGTCACCGTGTGGGTGTTCATCGGCATCGAGGGCGCGAGCATCTTCTCCGCCCGCGCCGAAAAACGCTCGGACGTCGGTAAGGCCACCGTGATCGGCTTCATCACCGTGCTGCTGTTCCTGGTGCTGGTCAACGTGCTGTCGCTGGGCATCATGACCCAACCGGAACTGGCGAAACTGCAGAACCCGTCGATGGCCGCCGTGCTTGAGCATGTGGTCGGTCACTGGGGCGCGGTGCTGATCAGCGTCGGCCTGATTATTTCCCTGCTGGGGGCGCTGCTGTCGTGGGTGCTGCTGTGTGCGGAGATCATGTTCGCCGCTGCCAAAGACCACACCATGCCGGAGTTCCTGCGCAAGGAAAACGCCAACCACGTACCGGTCAACGCCCTGTGGCTGACCAACGCGATGGTGCAGATTTTCCTGATCATCACGCTGTTCTCGGCGAGTACTTACCTGTCGCTGATCTACCTCGCCACTTCGATGATTCTGGTGCCGTACCTGTGGTCGGCTGCCTACGCCCTGCTGCTGGCGGTGCGCGGTGAAAGTTACGAAGGCTTCGCGGCCGAACGGCGCAAGGATCTGATTATCGGCGGCATCGCGCTGATCTATGCGGTGTGGCTGCTGTATGCCGGCGGGGTCAAGTATCTGCTGCTCTCGGCCCTGCTCTACGCACCCGGCGCGATCCTGTTCGCCAAGGCCAAGCTGGAACTCAAACAACCGATTTTCACTAACGTCGAGAAGCTGATTTTCGCCGCAGTGGTCGTGGGTGCCCTGGTGGCGGCCTACGGTCTCTACGACGGCTTCCTGACTCTGTAATCCCTGATTGATTTGTTATCTGGAGGATCTGAAATGACCACGGAAAAAGTTAAGTACGGCGTCCATTCCGAAGCCGGCAAACTGCGCAAAGTCATGGTGTGTTCCCCAGGTCTGGCCCATCAGCGGCTGACCCCGAACAACTGCGATGAGCTGCTGTTCGACGACGTGCTCTGGGTGGCCCAGGCCAAGCGCGACCACTTCGACTTCGTGACTAAAATGCGTGAGCGCGGCATCGATGTGCTGGAAATGCACAACCTGCTCACCGACATCGTCGCTAACCCTGAGGCACTGGACTGGATTCTCGAGCGCAAGGTCACCGCCGACTCGGTGGGCCTGGGCCTGATCAACGAAGTGAAGTCCTGGCTGAAGAGCCTCGAGCCACGGCACATCGCCGAGTTCCTGATTGGCGGCGTGTCTGCCGATGACCTGCCGGACAGCTTCGGTGGCAAGACCATCCAGATGTTCCGCGACTTCCTCGGCCACTCCAGCTTCATTCTGCCGCCGCTGCCGAACACCCAGTTCACCCGCGACACCACCTGCTGGATCTACGGCGGCGTGACGCTGAACCCGATGTACTGGCCGGCGCGCCGTCAGGAAACCCTGCTGGCCACCGCCATCTACAAATTCCACCCACAGTTCACCAACGCCGAATTCGAGATCTGGTACGGCGATCCGGACAAGGAACACGGCAGCTCGACCCTTGAAGGCGGCGACGTCATGCCAATCGGCAACGGCGTGGTGCTGATCGGTATGGGCGAACGCTCGTCCCGCCAAGCCATCGGCCAACTGGCGCTGAACCTGTTCAAGAACAAAGCCGTGGAAAAAGTCATCGTCGCCGGCCTGCCGAAGTCCCGCGCCGCGATGCACCTCGACACCGTGTTCAGCTTCTGCGACCGCGACCTGGTGACGATTTTCCCGGAAGTAGTGAATCAGATCGTCGCGTTCACCCTGCGCCCTGACGAAAGCAAACAGGGCGGCATCGACATCCGCCGCGAAGAAGGCACCTTCCTCGACACCGTGGCCAAAGCCCTCAACCTGCCGAAGCTGCGCGTGGTGGAAACCGGCGGCAACAGCTTCGCCGCCGAACGCGAGCAATGGGACGACGGCAACAACGTGGTTGCGGTGGAACCGGGCGTGGTAATCGGCTACGACCGCAACACCTACACCAACACCCTGCTGCGCAAGGCCGGCGTGGAAGTCATCACCATCAGCGCCGGTGAATTGGGCCGAGGCCGTGGCGGCGGCCACTGCATGACCTGCCCGATCATCCGCGACCCGATCGATTACTAAACCTCTGAGCCCTGGCCGACACTTACAACGTGCGGCCAGGGGGATAACCGACACCGAAGGAGATCCATCATGGCTTTTAACATTCACAACCGTAACCTGCTCAGCCTGGAACACCACACCCCACGTGAGCTGCGTTACCTGCTCGACCTGTCCCGCGACCTGAAACGCGCGAAATACACCGGCACCGAGCAACAACACCTGAAGGGCAACAACATCGCCCTGATCTTCGAAAAAACCTCGACCCGTACCCGTTGCGCGTTCGAAGTGGCGGCGTATGACCAAGGCGCTAACGTCACCTACATCGACCCGAACTCCTCGCAGATCGGCCACAAAGAAAGCATGAAAGACACCGCCCGCGTGCTGGGGCGCATGTACGACGCTATCGAGTACCGTGGCTTCAAACAGGAAATCGTCGAAGAGCTGGCCAAGTTCGCCGGTGTGCCGGTGTTCAACGGTCTGACCGATGAATATCACCCGACTCAGATGATCGCCGACGTGCTGACCATGCGTGAACACGCCGACAAGCCGATCCATGACATCAGCTACGCCTACCTCGGCGATGCGCGCAACAACATGGGCAACTCGCTGCTGCTGGTCGGCGCCAAGCTCGGCATGGACGTGCGCATCTGTGCACCGAAAGCGCTGTGGCCACTGGATGATCTGGTCGAGCGTTGCCACAAATATGCGGAAGAAAGTGGCGCACGTATCACCCTGACTGAAGACCCGAAAGCGGCGGTCAAAGGCGTCGACTTTATTCACACCGACGTTTGGGTATCGATGGGCGAACCGGTGGAAGCGTGGGCCGAGCGTATCCAGCAACTGCTGCCGTATCAGGTCAACGCTGAACTGATGAAAGCCAGCGGCAACCCGCGCACCAAGTTCATGCATTGCCTGCCGGCGTTCCACAATAGCGATACCAAAGTCGGCAAACAGATTGCCGAGCAGTATCCGCACCTGAAAAACGGCATCGAAGTGACCGACGACGTGTTCGAGTCGCCTGCCTGCATCGCCTTCGAGCAAGCGGAAAACCGCATGCACACGATCAAGGCGATTCTGGTCTCGACCCTGGCTGATCTGTAACTGAAATAGCTCCCACTGAAGGAACCGGTGCCAAAGGTGGGAGCGAGCCTGCTCGCGAAAGCGGTGGGTCATTCAACAGAGATGTCGACTGATCTGACGCCTTCGCGAGCAGGCTCGCTCCCACAGGGGATCCCGGTTCCTACAGGAAGATCGAGTTGTTTGCCTCTCCTCTGATTAGAAGGACATGCACCATGCGTATCGTCGTAGCGCTGGGCGGTAACGCCCTGCTCCGCCGTGGTGAACCGATGACCGCTGACAATCAGCGCGCCAACATCCGCATCGCCACCGAGCAAATCGCCAAGATCCATCCTGGCAACCAACTGGTCATCGCCCACGGCAATGGCCCGCAAGTCGGCCTGCTGTCGTTGCAAGCGGCGGCCTACACCTCCGTCACCCCTTACCCGCTGGACGTGCTCGGTGCCGAAACCGAAGGCATGATCGGCTACATCATCGAACAGGAACTGGGCAATCTGCTCGACTTCGAAGTGCCGTTCGCCACCCTGCTCACTCAGGTCGAAGTCGACGCCAAAGACCCGGCCTTCCAGAACCCGACCAAACCGATCGGCCCGGTTTACGACAAGGCCGAAGCAGAAAAACTCGCTGCTGAAAAAAGCTGGGCGATTGCTCCAGATGGCGACAAGTTCCGCCGTGTGGTGGCCAGCCCACGGCCAAAACGCATCTTCGAAATCCGCCCGATCAAATGGCTGCTGGACAAGGGCAGCATCGTGATCTGCGCCGGTGGCGGCGGGATTCCGACCATGTACGACGAGAACCGCAACCTCAAAGGCATCGAGGCGGTGATCGACAAGGACCTGTGCTCGTCGCTGCTCGCCGAGCAACTGGAAGCCGACCTGCTGGTGATCGCCACGGACGTCAACGCGGCGTTCATCGATTACGGCAAACCGACGCAGAAAGCCATTGCCGAAGCGCACCCGGACGAACTCGAACGCCTCGGTTTCGCCGCTGGTTCCATGGGGCCGAAGGTACAGGCAGCCTGCGAATTCGCGCGCCATACTGGCAAGGTCGCGGTGATCGGTTCGTTGGCGGATATCGAAGCGATTGTCCAGGGTACTGCCGGTACTCGCGTGACCACGGCGAAGCCGGGCATCACTTACCGATAATCAGAAACTCCGGGGGCAGGCCCCTGGTCTGCCCTTCTCCCATGCCTTGAAAGGAGAAACTCATGGCCCAGTTTGAACCCGGTCATTTGCATATTGAGCGGCACGCGTTGACGCCGGATGACGTCAGTTACAACGTGCACCTCGACTATGAAGTGTTCAGCGATCCGCAAAAAGGCAAAGGCATCCAGTTCACGATGCATGGCAACCTTCAGGGCAAGGACATGAAAGAGACCTTCTTCCTGCCCAAAGAGGAGGCCTACAACTTTGCCAACAATGTGACGAAAATCGCCGAGAAGTACGGCATTCCCAAGACGCACAGCCAGATCGGCTCGGTTCACAAGCATTACGACATGATGTTTGAAGACATCCGCAAGCAACTTGATATGAAGTCCGGGGATCCGGTCAATCTTGAGCACTTCGAATAACCCTCAAAAGCCCCTCACCCTAGCCCTCTCCCAGAGGGAGAGGGGACTGATTGGGGGATGCTCTAGAGTTACACCGATCTGATCCTGCTTTACCGAATCCATAATCGACTGGTTCTTTCAGGTCGATGTCAAACCTCAGACACCTCGGTCGTCCCCCTCTCCCTCCGGGAGAGGGCTGGGGTGAGGGACTGATTGGGAGATGCTTCGGAGTTACGCCGATCTGAACTCGCTTTACCGAATCCATAATCGACTGGTTCTTTCAGGTCGATGTCAAACCTCAGACACCTCCGTCGGCGCCCTCTCCCTCCGGGAGAGGGCTGGGGTGAGGGGGCTGATTGGGAGATGCGTCGGAGTTACGCCGACCTCAACTCGCTTTACCGAATCCATAATCGACTGGTTCTTTCAGGTCGATGGCAAACCTCAGACACCTCGGTCGGCCCCCTCTCCCTCCGGGAGAGGGCTGGGGTGAGGGTGCTTTTGCTTTCACCTCTCTCCAAGCCCAAGGCATACTTGCCACCCTCCGCTCTGCAGATCACTGAACCGCCCCATGCGTATCCACGTCAGTTTCATCGACCGCGTCGGCATCACCCAGGAAGTCCTGGCTATCCTCGGTGGGCGCAATCTCAATCTGGATGCGGTGGAGATGATCCCGCCCAACGTCTACATCGACGCACCGACCCTCAGCCCGCAAGTGCTCGAAGAGCTGAAAGACGCGTTGTTTCGCGTGCTCGGCGTGGAAGCGGTGACTGTGGTCGACATTCTTCCTGGCCAGCGTCGGCACCTGCAGCTTGACGCGTTGCTGGCGGCGATGACCGATCCGGTTCTGGCGCTCGACAGTGCCGGCAAAGTGCTGCTGGCCAACCCGGCATTAATAGCGCTCTACGGTCGCGAACCGGCCGGTGAAAGCGTCTCTGAACTGTTCAACGATCCGGCCCTGCTCGACACCTTGCTCGAACACGGCTTCCGCTTGCCACTGCGCGAAATAACCGTCAACGGCCAGACCTTGCTGCTCGACGCCACACCGATCACCGACGCTGGCGCCCTCCTGACGCTGTATCAACCGAACCGCATCGGCGAACAACTCTCGGCGCTGCACCACGACCACGCCGAAGGTTTCGACGCGCTGCTCGGCGAATCCCCGGCAATCCGCACGCTCAAGGCCCGCGCGCAAAGAGTCGCCGCCCTCGACGCGCCGCTGTTGATTCAAGGCGAAACAGGCACCGGTAAAGAACTGGTCGCCCGTGCCTGCCACGCGATCAGCACTCGCCACAGCGCACCGTTCCTCGCCTTGAACTGCGCGGCGCTGCCGGAAAACCTCGCCGAGAGCGAACTGTTCGGCTACGCCCCCGGTGCCTTCACCGGCGCGGCGCGCGGTGGCAAGCCGGGGCTGATGGAACTGGCCAACCAGGGCACGGTGTTTCTCGATGAAATCGGCGAGATGTCGCCGTATCTGCAGGCCAAGCTGCTGCGCTTCTTGAACGACGGTAGTTTCCGTCGGGTCGGCGGTGATCGTGAGGTGAAGGTCAACGTGCGCATCCTCAGCGCGACCCACCGCGATCTGGAAAAAATGGTCAGCGAAGGCTTGTTCCGCGAAGACCTGTTCTATCGCCTCAACGTACTCAACGTTGAAGTGCCGCCGCTACGTGAGCGTGGTCAGGACATTCTGCTGTTGGCGCGTTATTTCATGCAGCAGGCCTGCGCGCAGATCCAGCGCCCGGTCTGCCGCCTCGCTCCGGGGACTTACCCGGCGCTGCTCGGCAACCGCTGGCCGGGCAACGTGCGGCAATTGCAGAACGTGATCTTCCGTGCGGCGGCGATTTGCGAGAGCAGCCTGGTGGATATCGGCGACCTCGACATTGCCGGCACCTCGGTCGCGCGTCAGGCTGACAGCGACGTCGACAGCCTCGAACAAGCGGTCGAGTCCTTCGAGAAAACGCTGCTGGAAAAACTCTACGTCAGCTACCCCTCGACCCGGCAACTGGCCAGCCGCCTGCAAACTTCGCACACCGCGATTGCCCATCGCCTGCGCAAATACGGCATCCCCAACAAACCCTGAACCCACCACAAATCCTCCTGTAGGAGTGAGCCTGCTCGCGATAGCGGTCTGATATTCAACATTTGCGACGTCTGACACTCCGCTATCGCGAGCAGGCTCACTCCTACATTTATTTGTGGCGGATTCGTAATCCGTTCAAAAACGACCTTCAACTGTACTGAAAGCGCTACAGCGGAACGATATCGATACAGCCTCTTCTGATCACCGCTGTGCAAGGCTTTGATCCCGTTCAGCTTTTTTCCTCGCTCCACACTGTAGCGATTTCGCTACACACGTCAGTGCATACCGCATAGCAAAAATACATAACCTATTGATTTGTAACGATAAATCAACCTTGGCCGCATTCTTGCTATTCATCCCCTTATAAATAAGGGCCTTCGCGCCCGACTATTCCACCGCGTCCACCAGACGAGTCTGGCCCCCTGAGGAGTTTCCATGAGCGAGTTGCGTTTTACTGAAGATCACGAATGGCTGCGCACCGAAGCTGACGGCAGCGTTACTGTCGGCATCACCGCTTTCGCGCAGAACGCCCTGGGCGACGTGGTGTTCGTGCAACTACCTGAGCTGCAGGCTTACGAAAAAGGCGCTGAAGCCGCCACCGTGGAATCGGTGAAAGCCGCCAGCGGCGTGTACATGCCGCTCGACGGCGACGTACTGGAAATCAACCCGGCGCTGGAAGACGCCCCGGAACTGGTCAACGAAGATCCGCTGGGCGAAGGCTGGTTCTTCCGCTTCCAGCCAAGCGACGCCGCCGCTGTTGGCAAACTGCTCGACCAGGACGCGTACGACCGTCTGATCAAAGCCCAAGCCGAAGCCTGAGGAATACCGACATGACTCAAGTAAACCTTGGCACCGCCAACGAATTCATCGCCCGTCACATCGGCCCGCGCGCCGGTGACGAGCAAGCCATGCTCAACAGCCTCGGCTTCGACTCGCTCGAAGCCCTGAGTGCCAGCGTCATCCCGGAAAGCATCAAGGGCACCAGCGTGCTCGGCATGGACGACGGTTTGAGCGAAGCCGATGCCTTGGCGATGATCAAATCCATCGCTGGCAAAAACCAGCTGTTCAAGACCTACATCGGCCAGGGCTACTACAACTGCCACACGCCGTCGCCGATCCTGCGCAACCTTCTGGAAAATCCAGCCTGGTACACCGCTTACACCCCGTACCAGCCAGAAATTTCCCAGGGCCGTCTCGAAGCGCTGCTGAACTTCCAGACCATGATCAGCGACCTCACCGGCCTGCCGATCGCCAACGCCTCCCTGCTCGACGAAGCCACCGCCGCTGCCGAAGCCATGACCTTCTGCAAACGCCTGAGCAAGAACAAGGGCAGCCACCAATTCTTCGCCTCGATCCACAGCCACCCGCAAACCCTCGACGTGCTGCGCACCCGTGCCGAGCCGCTGGGCATCGAAGTTGTCGTCGGCGATGAGCGCGAACTGACCGACGTAACGCCGTTCTTCGGCGCGCTGCTGCAATACCCGGCGAGCAACGGTGATGTCTTCGACTATCGCGATCTGACCGAACGCTTCCACGCCGCCAACGCGCTGGTAGCCGTGGCCGCTGACCTGCTGGCCCTGACCCTGCTGACCGCCCCTGGCGAGTTCGGCGCTGACGTCGCCATCGGTTCGGCACAACGCTTCGGTGTGCCGCTGGGCTTCGGTGGCCCGCACGCGGCTTACTTCTCCACCAAAGATGCGTTCAAACGCGACATGCCGGGCCGTCTGGTCGGCGTTTCGGTTGACCGTTTCGGCAAGCCGGCGCTGCGTCTGGCGATGCAGACCCGCGAGCAACACATCCGCCGCGAGAAAGCCACGTCGAACATCTGCACCGCGCAAGTGCTGCTGGCCAACATCGCCAGCATGTACGCCGTCTACCACGGCCCGAAAGGCCTGACGCAGATCGCCAACCGCGTGCATCACCTGACCGCGATTCTGGCCAAGGGCCTGACCGCGCTGGGCGCGAAAATCGAACAAGCCAGCTTCTTCGACACCCTGACAGTAGCCACCGGCGCACAAACCGCTGCGCTGCACGACAAGGCGCACGTGGCGCAGATCAACCTGCGCGTGATCGACGCTCAGCGTCTGGGCCTGTCGGTCGACGAAACCACCACCCAGGCTGATATCGAAACCCTGTGGGGCCTGTTCGCCGACGGCAAAAACCTGCCGGACTTCGCTGCGCTGGCCGCCTCCGTGCAGAGCACCATCCCAGCCTCGCTGGTACGTCAGTCGCCAATCCTCAGCCACCCGGTGTTCAACCGTTATCACTCGGAAACCGAGCTGATGCGCTACCTGCGCAAACTGGCGGACAAGGATCTGGCGCTGGATCGCACCATGATCCCGCTGGGCTCGTGCACCATGAAGCTCAACGCCGCCAGCGAAATGATTCCGGTGACCTGGGCTGAATTCGGTGCGCTGCACCCGTTCGCCCCGGCCGCGCAAAGTGCCGGTTACCAGCAACTGACCGACGAGCTGGAAGCGATGCTTTGCGCCGCCACCGGTTACGACGCTATCTCGCTGCAACCGAACGCCGGTTCGCAAGGTGAATACGCAGGCCTGTTGGCGATCCGCGCCTATCACCAGAGCCGTGGCGATGAGCGCCGCGACATCTGCCTGATCCCGTCGTCCGCCCACGGCACCAACCCGGCTACCGCCAACATGGCCGGCATGCGCGTTGTCGTGACCGCGTGCGATGCGCGCGGCAACGTCGACATCGAAGACCTGCGTGCCAAAGCCATCGAGCACCGCGAACACCTCGCCGCGCTGATGATCACTTACCCGTCGACCCACGGCGTGTTCGAAGAAGGCATCCGCGAAATCTGCGCGATCATTCATGACAACGGCGGTCAGGTGTACATCGACGGCGCCAACATGAACGCGATGGTCGGCCTCTGCGCACCGGGCAAGTTCGGCGGCGACGTCTCGCACCTGAACCTGCACAAAACCTTCTGCATCCCGCACGGCGGTGGCGGCCCGGGCGTCGGCCCGATTGGCGTGAAGTCGCACCTGACCCCGTTCCTGCCGGGCCACGGCCAGATGGAACGCAAAGAAGGCGCGGTCTGCGCGGCACCGTTCGGCAGCGCAAGTATTTTGCCGATCACCTGGATGTACATTCGCATGATGGGCGGCGCCGGTCTGAAGCGCGCTTCGCAGTTGGCGATCCTCAATGCCAACTACATTTCCCGTCGCCTCGAAGAGCACTACCCAGTGCTGTACACCGGCAGCAACGGTCTGGTGGCGCACGAGTGCATTCTCGATCTGCGTCCGTTGAAAGACAGCAGCGGCATCAGCGTTGATGACGTCGCCAAGCGCCTGATCGACTTCGGCTTCCACGCACCGACCATGTCGTTCCCGGTTGCTGGCACGCTGATGATCGAGCCGACCGAAAGCGAATCCAAGGAAGAACTGGATCGCTTCTGCGACGCCATGATCCGCATCCGCGAAGAAATCCGCGCGGTGGAAAACGGCACGCTGGACAAGGACGACAACCCGCTGAAAAACGCGCCGCACACCGCTGCGGAACTGGTTGGCGAGTGGACTCACCCGTACAGCCGCGAGCAGGCCGTTTATCCGGTTGCGTCGTTGATCGAAGGCAAATACTGGCCACCGGTCGGTCGCGTCGACAACGTCTTCGGCGATCGCAACCTGGTCTGCGCCTGCCCGTCGATCGAAAGCTACGCTTAAACCGATGGGGGATCAGTTATCGCTGATCCCGCACACACCGCTGATCCCCTGTAGGAGTGAGCCTGCTCGCGATAGCGCACTGACATTTACCAATGATGTCGACTGACAGACCGCTATCGCGAGCAGGCTCACTCCTACAAGGGAATGCGGTCAGCCGCAAAACTTTGCCAATTCCTATAACAAGAAACCGGAGAACCACTCATGTCGTTAAGCGTGTTCGACCTGTTCAAGATTGGCATCGGCCCCTCCAGTTCCCACACCGTCGGCCCGATGCGTGCTGCTGCGCGTTTCGCCGAAGGCCTGCAACGTGAAAACCTGCTGACCACCACCGCCAGCTTGCGCGTTGAACTCTACGGCTCCCTCGGCGCCACCGGTAAAGGTCACGGCAGCGACAAAGCCGTGCTGCTCGGCCTCGAAGGCGAACACCCGGACACCGTCGATACCGAAACCGTTGCCGCGCGCCTGCAAGAGATTCGCGGCAACGGCCGGCTGAACCTGCTCGGTGAACACAGCATTGCGTTCAACGAGAAAGAACATCTGGCGATGATCCGCAAGCCGTTGGCTTATCACCCCAACGGCATGATCTTCCGCGCCTTCGATGCGGCAGGCCTGCAGATTCGCAGCCGCGAGTACTACTCGGTCGGAGGTGGCTTTGTTGTCGACGAGGACGCGGCTGGTGCCGATCGCATCGTCGAAGACGCCACGCCGCTGACCTTCCCGTTCAAAAGCGCCAAGGACTTGCTCGGGCATTGCGCCACCTACGGTCTGTCGATCAGTCAGGTGATGCTGACCAATGAAAGCGCCTGGCGCCCGGAAGCGGAAACCCGCGCCGGACTGCTGAACATCTGGCAGGTGATGCAGGACTGCGTGGCTGCAGGTTGCCGTAACGAAGGTATTTTGCCGGGCGGCTTGAAGGTCAAACGTCGTGCGGCGGCGCTGCATCGGCAACTGTGCAAGAACCCGGAATCGGCCTTGCGCGATCCGTTGTCAGTGCTCGACTGGGTCAATCTCTACGCACTCGCGGTCAACGAAGAAAACGCCAACGGCGGGCGCGTGGTCACCGCACCCACCAACGGCGCGGCCGGGATCATTCCCGCAGTGCTGCATTACTACATGCGTTTTATCCCCGGTGCGAACGACGACGGCGTCGTACGGTTTCTGCTGACCGCGGCGGCCATCGGCATTCTCTACAAGGAAAACGCCTCGATCTCCGGCGCCGAAGTCGGCTGCCAAGGTGAAGTCGGCGTGGCCTGTTCGATGGCCGCCGGCGCGTTGTGTGAAGTGCTCGGTGGCAGTGTTCAGCAAGTGGAGAACGCGGCGGAAATCGGCATGGAGCACAACCTCGGCCTGACCTGCGACCCGATTGGCGGACTGGTGCAGGTGCCGTGCATCGAGCGCAATGCGATGGGCTCGGTGAAAGCCATCAACGCGGTGCGCATGGCCATGAGAGGCGACGGCCAGCATTTCGTCTCCCTCGACAAAGTCATCCGCACCATGCGCCAGACCGGCGCCGACATGAAAAGCAAATACAAAGAGACCGCCCGCGGCGGTCTGGCGGTCAACATTATCGAATGCTGACCTCACCCCAGCCCTCTCCCTCCGGGAGATAAACGTACCTAACTCCCTCTCCCTCTGGGAGAGGGCTGGGGTGAGGGGCTTTTGATCTTGATCTTGCCTCTTACCCAAACTCAAATTTTCAAGGAGCCACGCATGTCCACCGAACAACTGTCGAAAACCCCGCTGCACGCTCTGCACCTCGAACTCGGCGCCCGCATGGTGCCGTTCGCCGGCTACGACATGCCAGTGCAATACCCGCTCGGCGTTATGAAGGAACACCAGCACACCCGTGAACAGGCCGGGTTGTTCGACGTCTCGCACATGGGCCAGATCCGCCTGACCGGCGCCAATGCCGCCAAAGCCCTGGAAACCCTGGTGCCGGTGGACATCATCGATCTGCCGGTGGGCATGCAGCGTTATGCGATGTTCACCAACGAGACCGGTGGCATCCTCGATGACCTGATGGTCGCCAACCTCGGCAATGACGAACTGTTCCTGGTGGTCAATGCCGCGTGCAAGGATCAGGACCTGGCCCACCTGCAAAAACACATCGGCGCTCAGTGCACCATTACGGCGCTGTTCGAAGAGCGTGCGCTGTTGGCATTGCAAGGTCCGGCGGCGGTCACCGTGCTGGCGCGACTGGCACCTTCCGTTGAAAAAATGACTTTTATGCAGTTCGCCCGTGTGAATCTGCTGGGTGTCGACTGCTTCGTCAGCCGTTCGGGCTACACCGGTGAAGACGGTTTCGAAATCTCCGTTCCGGCCGCCGACGCGGAAAAACTCGCCCGCGCCCTGCTCGCTGAACCGGAAGTCCAGGCCATCGGCCTCGGGGCCCGCGATTCGCTGCGCCTGGAGGCCGGCCTGTGCCTGTATGGCCACGACATGAACACCGAGACCACCCCAATCGAAGCCAGCCTGTTGTGGGCGATCTCCAAGCCACGTCGCGCTGATGGCGCGCGGGCCGGCGGTTTCCCGGGCGCGGAGAACGTTTTCGCTCAGCAGCAGAACGGTGTCGCACGCAAACGCGTCGGCCTGCTGCCACAGGAACGCACCCCGGTGCGTGAAGGCGCAGAAATCGTCAACGAAGCCGGCGAAATCATCGGCAGCGTGTGCAGCGGCGGCTTCGGTCCGACGCTGGGCGGTCCGCTGGCAATGGGTTACCTCGACAGCGCTTATGTCGCCATCGATACACCGGTTTGGGCCATCGTGCGTGGGAAAAAGGTGCAAATGCTTGTAAGCAAAATGCCATTTGTTCCACAACGCTACTATCGTGGTTGATTGACTGTTTCTATAAGTAACGCGATTGCGTAATGCGTGCACTAATGTGTCACGCAATCGCCACAAAAAAGTGCATTTTCTAACAATCGATTCGAATATGAACTTTGCTTATAACGTTCGAAAACAATTGAACGAGCCAATCGTCTAAGCCCGCACTAGTGAAAGGATTAACTTGCTAAAGCTCAGTAAAACCGGGGGCTTCGCAGGGCTTGTTTTTTCTCCCGTAGTTGGCGTAGAGTTTGTCCACTGTGTTTGCATGGGTCAGCTTGGAATCGTGACCTGGGCAGTAGCCTACAAGTTAGCTACATCCCGTTCGACGTCTTCTTACTCTCCTGCAACCAGCCCCAGTACTCTTTCATGAGAAAGAGACTGTCATCAATTTTTGCGTCAAAGGAAATAAGAAATGTCCACACGTCAGAGCGGTACCGTCAAGTGGTTTAACGACGAGAAAGGTTTTGGTTTTATCACTCCAGAAAGCGGTCCGGATCTGTTCGTGCATTTCCGCGCCATTCAGGGCAACGGCTTCAAAAGCCTGAAAGAAGGCCAGAAAGTGACCTTCGTTGCTGTGCAAGGCCAGAAAGGCATGCAGGCTGACGAAGTACAAGCAGAAGCCTGATTTCTGTTACGAAAAAGCCCCTGATATTGATATCAGGGGCTTTTTTGTGCGCGCGAATCCGTAAAATGGCGCTTCATTTTGCGTCCAGAGGCTGCCATGTCGAAAAACCTGCTCACGCCCCAAGGGGATTTCCCTCCGGTAGGCCTTGGCCGTCGCTTGGCAGCGATGTTCTACGACTTTCTGCTGTGCACCGCGCTGCTGATCGTAACCGGCGGCATCTACAAGATGATCCAGGCAGCGATCATCGGCGAAGAGCGCCTGCGGGTAATGACAGATGCCGGGCAACTGGACGGTGATCCCTTGTACTCCACCGTGCTGGTACTGGTGCTGTTCGGATTCTTCGCCAAGTTCTGGACCCATGGCGGGCAGACACTGGGCATGCAGGTGTGGGGCATTCGTGTGCAGAACGCCGATGGCACGGCGATCAGCCTGTGGCAGGCGCTGTTGCGGTTTATGGTGTCGATTGCGTCGTGGCTGTGCGTGGGGCTGGGATTCTTCTGGTCGCTGTACGACAAGCAGAAGCGCACGTGGCATGACATCTATTCCGATACCCGCGTCGTCCGGATCCCGAAGAAGACCAAATAATTTCCAGACGCCAAAAACCACTGTAGGAGTGAGCCTGCTCGCGATAGCGGTGTATCAGTCAACATAATTGTTATCTGACACACCGCTATCGCGAGCAGGCTCACTCCTACAGGTTTATTCGTTGCCTGAAAGATCTCAGGCGTTACCGGCCAGCTTCATCCGTGCAGCTTGAGTAAAGTCGAGCATCCGCTTCAACGGCCGAATCGCCTGCGGAATCAACGCCGGATCAACAAAGATCTCGTTCGTCCCTTCCTTCAAGCTCTTGAGCGTGCGCTCAAGGGTATTCATGGCCATCCACGGGCAATGTGCGCAACTGCGGCACGCGGCGCCGTTACCGGCGGTTGGCGCCTCGATGAAGACCTTGTCCGGGCACAACTGCTGCATCTTGTAGAAGATGCCACGGTCTGTAGCAACGATCAGCGTCTTGTTCGGCAATGACTGTGCAGCGGCAATCAGCTGACTGGTAGAACCGACGGCGTCCGCCAACTCGATCACCGACGTTGGCGATTCCGGGTGCACGAGGATCGCAGCATCCGGGTACAGCGCCTTCATGTCTTCGAGCTGCTTGGACTTGAACTCTTCGTGAACGATGCAGGCACCGTCCCAGAGCAGCATGTCCGCCCCGGTCTTGCGCTGAATGTAGGTGCCGAGGTGCTTGTCCGGACCCCAGATGATGGTCTCGCCGTTGTCCATCAGGCTTTCGACGATCTCCAGCGCGCAACTCGACGTCACTACCCAGTCAGCCCGGGCTTTGACCGCCGCAGAGGTGTTGGCATAGACCACCACCGTGCGCTCCGGGTGCTGATCACAGAACGCCGAGAACTCGTCGACCGGGCAACCGAGATCCAGCGAGCACGTTGCCTCAAGCGTCGGCATCAACACACGTTTTTCCGGGTTGAGGATCTTCGCGGTCTCGCCCATGAACTTCACGCCGGCGACCACCACGGTTTTGGCCGGATGAGCGTTGCCGAAGCGGGCCATTTCCAGGGAGTCAGAGACACAGCCACCGGTTTCTTCGGCCAGAGCCTGAATCACCGGATCGCAATAAAAGTGGGCCACCAGCACCGCGTCCTGAGCCTTGAGCTCGGCGGCGATGGCAGAACGGTAATAAGCCTCTTCCTCAGCCGTCAGCGGTTTGGGCTGTTTGGCATCGAGGTGGGCTTGAACCAGAAGGCGTTCGGAAATCTGCGTCATGTTCGCAAGACCTGCAGGCGCTTTCGCGCGAAAGTCGAGTATACACCCGGCTCCGGACCGCTTGAGGGTACCGCCGGGAGAGTGAGTATTATCAGGCACGGACAGCGTTGAAGCTGCGCAAGGCTACAGAATATCCCGTTGATACAAAAGATGATTCTGACCTGCGTCAGCGCTGCGGGTATTGAAATAACGCGGAGCGAAATTGCAGGCAAAAAAAAACCCGGAAATCCTCACTTTCGTGGGCCTTCCGGATTTTCTAAACCGCCAAATATGGTGGGTCGTGTGGGATTCGAACCTACGACCAATTGGTTAAAAGCCAACTGCTCTACCAACTGAGCTAACGACCCGCTGTGTGGTGGCGCGTATAATACTGATTTTTAAGGACTATTCAACACCTTTTTGAAAATAATCAAAAATAAGGTGTTGGGTCGTCCACACCAGCTGCCGCGAAGCCTTCTGCACGCAGGCGGCAGCTGTCGCATTTACCGCACGCGCGGCCGTCATCGTCGGCCTGATAGCAGGACACGGTGAGGCCATAATCAACGCCGAGCTTCACGCCCGCCTCGACGATCTGCGCCTTGCTCAGGTTCTGTAGTGGCGCCTGAATGCGGAAGCCGTTGCCTTCAACGCCGGCCTTGGTCGCCAGATTGGCCATGCGCTCGAACGACTCGATGAACTCCGGGCGGCAATCCGGGTAACCGGAATAGTCCACGGCGTTGACACCAATAAAGATGTCGCGTGCACCGAGCACTTCTGCCCAGCCCAACGCCAGCGACAGGAACACCGTGTTACGCGCCGGCACGTACGTCACCGGAATGCCTTCGCCCAGCTCTTCGGGGATGTCGATGCTGGTGTCGGTCAGCGCTGAGCCGCCCATGCCATTGAGGTTCAACCCAATCACCTTGTGCTCGACCACGCCCAGGTCGCGGGCGACGCGGGCAGCGGCGTGCAGTTCGGCGTGCGAACGCTGGCCGTAGTCGAAGCTCATGGTGTAGCAGCGGTAGCCTTCGGCGCGTGCCATGGCCACGACGGTCGCCGAATCGAGGCCCCCGGACAGCAGGATGACTGCGCGTTTTTCGAGAGTGTTCAGTTGTTCGGTCATATCAGCGCCCCGGCTCGTCATTCCACAGATATTTATGCAACTGCAACTGCAACCGCACCGGCAGGTTGTCCGCCACCACCCAGTCCGCCAGATCGCGGGCATTGAGGTCATGGTGGCTTGGGGAAAACAGCACTTCACCGGCACGCCGATCGAGACCGTACTGAATCAGTTTGGAGACGGCCCAGTCATAGTCGTCCCGCGAGCAGATGACAAACTTCACCTGATCGTTGGGCGTCAGCAGTTCGATGTTCTCGTAACGGTTGCGATGGGCTTCTTTCGAATCCGGCGTCTTCAGGTCGACAACGCGACTGACGCGCGGGTCGACCGCCGAGACGTCGAGGGCGCCACTGGTTTCCAGCGAGACCTCATAACCGGCATCACACAACTGTTTAAGCAAAGGAATGGCGTTCGGCTGTGCCAACGGCTCGCCGCCGGTGACGCAGACGTAGCGCGGACGAAATCCGGCCACTTGCTCGAGGATGTCGTCGAGGGTGCGGATGGTGCCGCCGCTGAAGGCATAGGCGCTGTCGCAGTATTGGCAACGCAAAGGGCAACCGGTCAGGCGCACAAAAACCGTGGGCAGCCCGGCAGTCCGCGTTTCCCCCTGCAACGAGTAGAAAACTTCGGTGATTCTCAATGTGTCTTGCATAGTCGCCACGGGCGTAACAGCTAAACAGGCTGTCCGCCTCCGTCAGGCACTTCAGGCAATCCCGCCAACGCGTAGACCGCAAGAAGCGTGTTTCAGAAAAAGGGCGTGAATTCTAACGAAAAAACCCGCGACAAGCGCGGGTTTCTTCCAAACGGGTCAAGCTTGCTTACATGCGTTGCAGATCGCGTTGAGCCAACTGAGCGGCAGAGGTACCCGGATATTGGGCCACCACCTGCTGCAGAATGCCTTTGACCTTGTCGGTATGACCGAGGCGGCGCTCTACATCAGCCAGCTTGTACAGCGAATCCGGCACTTTGGCATGCTTGGGATACAGCTGCGAAACCTTGGCGAAAGCCTGACCTGCACCTTGCAGATCGCCTTTGGCCAGATTCACTTCACCCAACCAGTACTGGGCGTTGCCCGCGTATTGGCTGTTCGGGTATTTGCGCAGAAAAGCGGCAAAAGCCTGGCTGGCCTTGTCGAAATCCTTGGCTTTGATCAGGTCGAAAGCGGCATCGTAATACAGCTTTTCCTTGGCCGGATCACCCGGTTCGCTGCTTGCAGCAGGTGCCTGGGCAGCAGCCCCGGCGCCAGCGGCAGCACCGGCAGCAGCACTTGCATCGCCACCGGCAGAAGAATTCTCAGGAGTCGCGGCAGGTGCAGCACCGGATCCTATGCGCCGATCAAGATCCTGGTATCGCTCCAGGGATTCCTGCTTCATGCGCGCAACCTGATTCTGCAGTTCTTCAATCACACCTTGCTGGCGCGATATCTGATCCTGCATCTGTTGCAATTGGTTGAACAGCATGCCTTGTGCCGAGGTAGGGGCCGAAGCCGCTCCCCCGGCATAGGCGCCGTTCGTACCGTAACCCGCAGGCGGATAACTGCTCCCGCTATTGTTATAACCGGAGTTGTCATCGACCACAGGAACCGCAGCCCACGCCGCAAGCGGCGCGAGGCTGAGAGCCAGAACAGTTACAGCACGACGGCACGTTCGCATATCGAATTACTTACGCAGTTCGACGCGACGGTTTTGAGCCCAGGACTGCTCGTCGTTGCCGGTAGCAACTGGACGCTCTTCGCCGTAGGAAACCAGTTCCAGCTGAGCTGGGGAAACACCTTGCAGTACCAGGTAGCGCTGAACGGCTTTCGCACGACGCTCGCCCAGTGCCATGTTGTACTCACGAGTACCACGTTCGTCGGTGTTGCCTTCCAGAACAACGCGAGCGCCGTTTGCTTTCAGGTCTTTGGCGTGAACGTCCAGAGCGCGCATGGCTTCTGGCTTCAGGTCCGAGCTGTCGTATTCGAAGTAGAAGGTGGTGATTGCGCGCAGAGCAGCTTCTTCGCTCAGGGAACCGTCAACGGCACCAGTGTTTGCGCCGTAACCAGCGTTTGGATCAACAGCGCCTTCACCGGCGTTGTCGCCGCCTTTGGACGAGCAACCTACAGCTACAGCCATGGCCAGAGCCAGCGCAGCAAATTTACCAAACTTCAGCATTTCCATCGTGAAACTCCTAATGAACCCCAGTGTGTTAAGTAAAACGTGTAGCGCCCGCTCACTTCAGGTAAGGGGACCAGGACGGTTCTCTGACTTCGCCTTGAGCGGTAGGAAGCGGGAGCCTAACGCGTCCATTAATGGACACGAGCATCAAGACTCCCCGGCCCTGTTGGCGGGTGGCGTAGATTACCATGGTGCCGTTGGGCGCAACAGTAGGTGACTCGTCCAGAGTGCTATCAGTGAGGATCTTTACACTACCTCGCTGCAGATCCTGAGCTGCCACCTTGAAATTGGTGAAGCCATCCTGACGATGAATCATCACCAAAGTCTTTTCATCTGCCGACAGTTTCGGGTTGGCGTTGTAGTTGCCAATGAACGTAACACGCTCGGCACCACCGCCACCGACGCTGGTTTTATAGATCTGCGGCTTGCCGCCACGGTCGGAGGTGAAGTAGATGGTCGAGCCATCCTTGCCCCAGAACGGTTCGGTATTGATGCCTTGCCCATTGGTTACGCGGCTGATCTGACGCGAAGCCAGATTCATCACGTAAATGTCAGGGTTACCGTCCTTCGACAGTACGAACGCCAGGCGATCACCGTTCGGCGACCAGGCTGGTGCACCGTTCAGGCCTTCGAAGTTGGTGATCTGCTCGCGGCGACCGGTGTCGATGTTCTGCATGAAGATGCGCGGACGCTTCTGCTCGAACGATACGTAAGCGATGCGTTTGCCATCCGGTGCGAAACGCGGCGACAGGATCGGCTCGCGCGATTGCAGCAGAGTCACGGCGCGGGCACCGTCATAGTCAGAACGTTGCAGGGTGTAACGGGTGTTCTTCTCGGAGAAGCGCTCAGCCGTCACGTACAGCAGACGCGTCGAGAACGCACCTTCAATACCGGTCAGCTTCTGGAACGACTGATCGGAGATGAAGTGCGCCATGTCACGCAGTTGTTCGGTGGTACCGGAAACACTGCCGTCAGCCACTTTCTGTTCGGTGGCCACGTTGAACAGCGCCCACTGCACCTGCAGACGACCGCCGGCTGGCGCAATGCTGCCGACCATCATGTATTGAGCACCCACCGCCTTCCAGTCACGGAAGATGATTTCGCTCGGCTGGCTTGGCTGGCTGATCATGTTTTGCTTTGGAATCGGCGAGTAGTAGCCCGAGTTGCGCAAATCGTTACCAATGATTTCAGCCATGTCATCCGGCAGCACGGCACCGCCTTGCATGCCGAACGGTACAACGGCAATCGGGGTAGCCCGATCGCTGCCGCTGGTAACCAGAATGTTTTTCTCATCCGCCATCGCGATCCCTGCCATGCAGCAGATCACGACCAGCATTCCTCGAAGAAGGTTTCTCACAAGGCTAGATCCTCAGGTGTGAATGTCATCTTGAATGAACGATACGGAGCGAAATCGCTCGGCTTCATTCCCTGCATTTCTGTCAAACGTCCAATATTCTTCACTGCAGCGACTGCCGACGCATCGAACGGACCATCACCACTGGACTTGGCCACGCTAACCGAGGTCACCGTACCGTCCGGCAACATGCCGATCTGCAATACAACCGTCATGCCTTTGCGTGCCGAAGGAGGACGAGCCCAACCTTCTGCCGCTCGCGCACGAATCAGGTCATCGAAACTGCCCGCGACTTCGTCACCCTGCTCATCAGCCAAGGCCTGCTGGCGCTGCGGCGTGTCGGAAAGCAGATCGGCCAAGGCCTGAGCCTTTTTATCTTCGGTCGATTTGCGTGCCGCATCCTGCGCTTTCTTCTTCGCAGCATCGGCAGCAGCTTTCTTCTTCGCTTCGTCGGCGATTTTCTTCTTCGCCTCTTCAGCTTCAGCTTTCTTCTTGGCGTCTTCGGCGGCTTTCTTCTTCGCGTCTTCGACGATCTTCTTCTTGGCTTCTTCAGCAGCGGCTTTCTTGGCCTCTTCTTCAGCAGCCTTTTTTGCTTCTTCTTCAGATTTCTTCTTGGCTATATCAGCCAATTGTTTCTCTTCAGCCTTCTTGGCTTCGGCGGTCTTCTTGGCTTCGTCGGCTTTTTTGGCTTCGTCAGCCTTTTTCGCCTCGTCTGCTTTCTTCGACTCGTCGGCCTTCTTGGCTTCCTCGGCTTTTTGAGCCGCTTCTTCTTTCTTTTGTTCCGCAGCGGCCTTGATCTCTTCCTGCTCGACCTTCTTCTGTTCCATCTGCTCGACTTCGGTCTGGCGCGCGGCGGATTTCTTCGCCTCACCCGCAATCTTCTGATTGGTCTGGGTGGTTGCCTGACTTTTCGATTTCAGCTGGTAGAGGGTCGCCTGGACGATCGGTTTGGCCGGCGGCAGCTCTGGTGTAAAGGCAAAACTGACGAACAGCATGCCGAACACCAGCACGTGCAGGACAATCGCCAGAACACTAGGCCAGAAGTAGCTTTCCGAGGCGGACGGCTCTCGCTGTTGCTGCATCAGGGGGCCTCGGTAATCAAACCAACATTACCGACCCCGGCTTTCTGCAACCCGCCCATGGCGCCCATGACGGAACCATAATCGACGGTCTTGTCACCGCGGATGAAGACCTGGGTACGCTTGCCGCCTTCAGTGCCGGCGCGAATGATCTTGGTCACCGCGTCGGTCATTTGCGGCAGGGTCATGGCCCTGTCCTGTTGCTTCTCGGTATCGACTTCGCTGCCAAGGTTCCAGTAGTAGGTCTTGTCAGCCTTGATCGAAATGGTCAGGACTTGCGTGTTGTTGTCCTGCGGCAAGGCTTCGCTGGAAACCTTGGGCAGATCAACTTTCACGCCCTGATTGAGCATCGGCGCGGTCACCATGAAGATGACCAGCAGTACCAACATCACGTCGATGTAAGGCACCACGTTCATCTCGGCGACCGGCTTGCGCTTTTTGCGAGCTCGAGCGATTAAAGCCATTGGAAATTACCTGCTTATTCTTCGCTGGTGTGCACTTTGCGGTGCAGGATCGCCTGGAATTCATCGGCGAAGGTGTAGTAGCGGCCCAGCAAGGTTTCGCTGCGAGCAGCGAAACGGTTGTAAGCGATTACGGCAGGGATCGCGGCGAACAGACCAATCGCGGTGGCGATCAGGGCTTCAGCGATACCCGGGGCCACAGTGGCCAGGGTCGCTTGCTGGGCGCTGGCCAGACCGCGGAAGGAGTTCATGATGCCCCACACGGTACCGAACAGACCGATATACGGGCTGACCGAACCGACGGTGGCGAGGAACGGCAGGCTCTGCTCCAGCTTTTCTTCTTCGCGGGAGATGGCCACGCGCATGGCACGCGCCACGCCTTCCATTACTGCTTCAGGATCAACGCCTGGCTGCTGACGCAGACGGGAGAATTCCTTGAAACCGGCACGGAAGATCTGCTCCACGCCCGAATCCGGATCAGGATTGCTGCCCGCCTGACGGTACAGCTTGGACAGGTCGATACCCGACCAGAAGCGCTCTTCGAAGCTCTCCAGGGCGCGTCGACCGGCGCGCAGCAGATTGCTGCGCTGAAAGATCATGATCCATGAGGTCACCGATGCGGCCACCAGGGTCAACATTACCAACTGCACCACGATGCTGGCATTGCTGACCAGGCTCCACATGGAGGAATGGTCGACGACGTTAGCTTCCACGCTTTATCTCCTGCTTTGAGTGTGTACCCGGGCCGACCGCGTCGGCGAAGGCCGCACGCAAGTCTTCGGGAAGGGCCCGGGGTTTCAAACTGTTAGTGCGCACACAGGCCACCAAAAACTGCCCTTCACAGAGCAGCACATTATCCGTTGCCCGCCTGACCTGCTGTTTGAAGCGCAGGCTGACCCGGTTCAATTCGATTACATCAGCGCTTACCAGCAGTTCGTCGTCCAGTCGCGCCGGCGCGTGATAGCGCGCTTCGCTGGAATGCACGACGAACAACAGGTCCTCCCCTGCCAACTGCGACTGGGCAAAGCCCAGCTCGCGAAGCCGCTCGGTTCGAGCCCGTTCCATAAACTTGAGGTAATTAACGTAATACACGATGCCGCCCGCATCGGTGTCCTCGTAATAAACGCGACAACGATGTGCGAACGGCTCAAGCCCGTTTTGCGCGCGCATACTCTAGTGCTTACTCCTCAGGTTGCCAATCCGGCCAGGCAACTGTTTTTCATGGTTTCAGAGCTTTACCGCAAAAGTACCGTCCTATGACCGTACAAACCCTGAATAAATCGACAAAAAATGTGTATCAATCGTCCACGGCATCGAGAAACTCGTCTGCCACGGGCATTTCACCCATTCGTGACGGGATGTTTAAACCGAAGTGCAGGTAGGCATGACGCGTCACCACCCTGCCCCGCGGCGTGCGCATGATGTAGCCCTGCTGAATCAGATACGGTTCCAGCACATCCTCAATGGTGTGGCGTTCTTCGCTGATTGCGGCGGCGAGGCTGTCGATACCGACCGGGCCGCCATCGAACTTCTCGATCATGGTCAGCAACAGACGCCGGTCCTGATGATCGAAGCCATGCTCATCGACATCCAGCAGATTCAGCGCCAGATCCGCCACCGCTTTGGTGATATGGCCTTTGGCACGTACTTCGGCGAAATCACGCACCCGACGCAGCAGACGGTTGGCGATTCGCGGCGTGCCACGGGCGCGACGAGCGATCTCAAAAGAACCTTCCGGATCCAGCGGCAAACCGAGAATGGCTGCCGAACGGCTGACAATCGTCGCCAGGTCGGCCGTGCTGTAGAACTCAAGACGCTGGACGATACCGAAGCGGTCACGCAACGGGTTGGTCAGCATACCGGCGCGAGTGGTTGCGCCCACCAGGGTAAATGGCGGCAGATCGAGCTTGATCGAACGCGCTGCCGGCCCTTCGCCAATCATGATGTCGAGCTGGAAATCTTCCATCGCCGGGTACAGCACTTCTTCAACGATCGGCGACAGACGATGGATTTCGTCGATAAACAGTACGTCGTGCGGCTCAAGATTGGTCAGCAATGCGGCCAGATCACCCGGGCGCTCCAGTACCGGACCGGAAGTGCTCTTGATCGACACGCCCATTTCCTGGGCGATGATGTTGGCCAGCGTGGTCTTGCCCAGACCTGGCGGGCCGAAGATCAGCGTGTGGTCGAGGGATTCGCTACGACCACGAGCAGCCTGGATGAACAGTTCCATCTGCTCGCGCACCGTCGGCTGGCCAATATAGTCGGCCAGACTGACCGGGCGAATGGCCCGATCCTGGACTTCTTCGCGCTCGCGCGGGCTGTGCGCGGCGGTGATCAGACGATCAGCTTCAATCACTTAAATCATTCCCTTCAGGGCGCGGCGGATCAGGTCTTCACTGCTCAAATTCTTGTCCTTGATGGCGGTAATCGCCTTGCTTGCTTCCTGCGGCTTGTAGCCCAGGGAAATCAGCGCGCTGACCGCATCGTTCTCGGCGGTATTGACCGGCGCTGGGCCGTCCGGCTGATTCGGTACCAGCGCGAACATGGCCGGCGTAGTTTCCCAGGCCTTGAAGCGGTCTTTCAGCTCGACCAGCAGACGCTCGGCGGTTTTCTTGCCGACCCCCGGCACCTTGGTCAGGGCCGAGGTGTCCTGCGACTGCACGCAACGGATCAGTTCGTCGACTTCCAGACTCGACATCAACGCCAGGGCCAATTTCGGCCCGACACCATTGAGACGGATCAACTCGCGAAAAAAGTCTCGCTCACGCTTGCCGGCAAAACCATAGAGTAACTGCGCGTCTTCACGTACGACCAAATGGGTGTGCAGGGTCAGCGGTTCACCGACCGACGGCAGACGATAAAGAGTGGTCATGGGCACTTCCAGCTCATACCCGAGGCCGTTTACATCCAGAATCAGGTGCGGCGGCTGTTTCTCAGCCAGAGTGCCGCGCAAGCGTCCAATCACGTTTCAGATCCTTGAGCGTTGGCCAGCCGTGGGCTGGCGACTGTCGAAAGGCGGATTCCGGGCCGACGACCCAGGCGCAAGAAATCCGCTTTCAGGAAAATTGATGCTGATGCTATCAGAGACGCAGGCGCCCGCCACGACTGCGTGCCGTTCCCAAGCCGTGCGGCAGCAGGCTGGAACGTGTATGTGCGTGACAAATGGCGATAGCAAGGGCGTCCGAGGCATCGATTTGCGGTTTGCTGGTGAGTTTGAGCATGTGCATGACCATCATCTGCACTTGTTCTTTATTCGCGGCGCCTGTGCCCACAACCGCCTGCTTGACCTGAGTGGCCGTGTACTCGGCGATTTCCAGGCACTCTTCGGCACCGGCAACAATCGCGGCGCCACGGGCCTGCCCGAGCTTCAGCGCGGAGTCGGCGTTTTTCGCCATGAAGACTTTTTCGATGCCCATGGTTACCGGGCCGTAAGTCTGGATGATCTCGCGTACGCCGCGATAAACGATTTGCAAACGTTCGTGCAACTCGCCCGCACCGGTACGGATGCAGCCCGAAGCCACATAAATGCAGCCACCACGCCCGGTATCACGAACAATGCCGTAACCGGTAATGCGCGAACCGGGGTCGATACCAAGAATTAAAGTCATAGCGCCTGCAGATTCGGTAAAAGCACGATTTTCAAATCAACCCATAACAAATGTGGGAGCGAGCCTGCTCGCGAAAGCGGTTTCATCATCAGCAACGATGTTGCCTGAAAATCCGCCTTCGCGAGCAGGCTCGCTCCCACATTGAATCGTAGTCGCTCTTAACCGAGCTGAGCGGCCACGTCTTCCGGAATATCCGCGTTGGAATAGACGTTCTGCACGTCATCCAGATCCTCAAGCATGTCGATCAGCTTGAGCACCTTTTCCGCCCCTTCCAGATCCAGTTCGGCGCTGGTGGTCGGCTGCATGACGATTTCCGCGTCATCGCCCTTGAACCCGGCGGCTTCCAGCGCGTTACGCACGGCATAGAAGCTGGTGAACGAGGTGAACACATCGATCGAGCCGTCTTCGTGGCTGACCACGTCGTCAGCATCGGCTTCCAGCGCCGCTTCGGTCAGTGCGTCCTCATCAACGCCCGGCGCGAAGCTGATCTGGCCTTTGCGCTCGAACAGGTAAGCCACCGAACCGTCGGTGCCGAGGTTGCCACCACATTTGCTGAACGCATGACGAACGGCTGCCGCAGTACGGTTGCGGTTGTCGGTCATGCACTCGACCATCACCGCCACTCCGCCCGGGCCGTAGCCTTCGTAGGTCAGCTCTTCAACGTTGTCCGCTTCGGTGGCGCCAGCGCCGCGCGCAACGGCACGATCGATGATGTCGCGGCTCATGTTCGCGCTCAGCGCCTTGTCCAGCGCCAGACGCAGACGCGGGTTGGAGCCCGGGTCACCGCCGCCCTGGCGGGCCGCAACGGTCAGTTCGCGGATCCACTTGGTGAAGATCTTGCCTCTCTTGGCATCCTGACGTTCTTTGCGGTGCTTGATGTTCGCCCACTTGGAATGACCTGCCATAACTCGCTCCGAATTCTCTTTGAAACGTTGCCCGCCCTGCTCATGCAGCGGCCAGCAAACAAAAAATCTCGACCTGCTCTCTATAGAAAGAAAAAAGGCGCATCCGAAGATGCGCCTTCAGGCCCGTCTTACTCAGCCTTTGGCGTTTCGCGCAAACGAATGTGCAGTTCGCGCAGTGCCTTGGCATCCACCACACCCGGCGCTTGCGTCATCACGTCGGCAGCACTCTGGGTTTTCGGGAAGGCGATCACTTCACGGATCGACTGGGCGCCGGTCATCAGCATCACCAGACGGTCCAGACCGAAGGCCAGACCACCGTGCGGCGGTGCACCGTACTTCAGCGCATCGAGCAGGAAGCCGAACTTCTCTTCCTGTTCCGCTTCATTGATACCCAGCAGACGGAATACCGCTTGCTGCATTTCCTTGCGGTGGATACGGATCGAACCGCCACCCAGCTCAGTGCCGTTCAACACCATGTCGTATGCGCGGGACAGAGCGCCAGCCGGGTTGGCTTCCAGCTCTTCAGGAGAGCACTTCGGCGCGGTGAACGGGTGGTGCAGCGCAGAGAAGCTACCGTCGTCGTTTTCTTCGAACATCGGGAAGTCGACGACCCACATTGGCGCCCACTCGCAGGTCAGCAGCTTGAGGTCGTGACCGAGCTTGATGCGCAGTGCGCCCAAGGCTTCGCTGACGATCTTGGCCTTGTCGGCGCCGAAGAACACGATGTCGCCGTCAACAGCACCCACGCGATCAAGGATGGCGTTGAGGTTTTCCAGCGGGATGTTTTTCACGATCGGCGATTGCAGACCGTCAACACCGGCAGCGCGCTCGTTGACCTTGATGTACGCCAGGCCCTTGGCACCGTAGATGCCGACGAACTTGGTGTAATCGTCGATCTGCTTGCGCGGCATGCTCGCCCCGCCTGGAACGCGCAGAGCAGCGATACGGCATTTCGGATCATTGGCCGGGCCGCTGAACACTTTGAAATCGACTTCTTTCAGTTGATCGGCAACGTCGACCAGTTCCAGCGGGTTACGCAGGTCTGGCTTGTCGGAACCGTAACGGCGCATGGCTTCTTCGAAAGTCATGTGCGGGAAGTCGCCGAATTCCAGACCCAGCACTTCCTTGAACAGGTTGCGGATCATTTCTTCGGTCAGGCCCATGATCTCTTTTTCATCGAGGAAGCTAGTCTCGATGTCGATCTGGGTGAATTCTGGCTGACGGTCAGCGCGCAGGTCTTCGTCGCGGAAGCACTTGGCGATCTGGTAGTAACGGTCGAAACCGGCAACCATCAGCAGTTGCTTGAACAGCTGCGGCGATTGCGGCAGGGCGAAGAACGAACCGGCGTGGGTACGGCTTGGCACCAGATAGTCACGTGCGCCTTCAGGGGTGGCACGGGTCAGGATCGGCGTTTCAACGTCGAGGAAGCCGTTCTCGTCGAGGAAGCGACGGATGCTGGTGGTCATGCGCGAACGCAGACGCAGCTTCTCGGCCATTTCCGGACGACGCAGGTCGAGGAAGCGATAACGCAGACGGGTTTCTTCGCCGACGTCGGAGAACTCGTTCAGCGGGAACGGCGGGGTTTCCGACTCGTTCAGCACTTCCAGTTCGTAACCCAGCACTTCGATCATGCCCGACGCCATGTTGGCGTTGGTGGCACCGGCCGGACGCAGACGCACCTTGCCGGTGATCTTCACGACGTACTCGCTGCGCACGCGATCGGCAGCGGCGAAGCTCTCGGCGCGATCCGGATCGAAAACCACCTGGGCCAGACCGTCACGATCACGGATATCGAGGAAAATCACCCCGCCGTGGTCGCGACGACGGTGAACCCATCCGCAAAGGGTAATTTCCTGGCCTTCCAGGCTTTCGTTCAGTTGGCCGCAATAGTGGCTGCGCATCATGGTCGTGGTTCGCTTCTCGTAATTCGAAAAATTCGGTGGAGCTCCCGTTGCTTTTCAAGCAATGCGGAACTCACGCGTGTCGTTCAACCTGAGGTTGAACCCTAGTCAGATTTGTCGCCACCGGCCAGGTTCTTCTTGGCGCCGGTCTTGAAATCGGTTTCGTACCAACCGCCGCCACTGAGGCGAAAGCCTGGCATCGACAGTTGTTTCTTGAGCTCTGGCGCCTGACAGGCAGGGCAGTCGACCAGCGGGGCCTCGCTGATCTTTTGAATGGCTTCCAACTGATGACCACAGGAAGCACATTGATAATCGTACATCGGCATGGGGGTGTCTCGGCGATCAGATTGCCACCGCGCGCAGGGCTTTGCGGCGAAAGAGCGGGATTATATCGATTAAATGCGGCCTGTGCAGCCGTAAGACTGCACAGGCCGCGACCTCGTTTGCAACCGCCGCTTCAGAGCGATTCGGCAGGTGCACCGTGCTTGACGCCGTTCATGACACACACCACCCGCACCAGCGCGCTGAAATTTCTCACCCCGCCGTGACGCAAATGCACTTCACGGTCGACGTGGGACAACAGCGAGCTGATCGAACAGCAGTTGTCTGCGGCCATTTTGCCGAGGATGTTCCAGTAGACCCGCTCCAGCCGCAGGCAGGTCGCATAACCGTTCAGACGCACGGATCGTGACGATGGCTGAACCAGTGCCATGTCGAATTCGTTGACGAACGGATCGACTTTCAATTCATGTGGCAAGCCGACAATCCTGTCGCCTCGCCTGTCTCCCTCTACCATATCGGTGACACTCCTTTGCCATCTCTGCTTGTTTGAAAAGTCACATCCTGTGGCTTTCATAAAAGCGCAGACACAAAGTTATAGCCAGACGACTTATTGACCATCTCCGTAGGATAAGCCAACGATACAGGTAAGATTCCGGACAGCGCGCAGTCCTTCGAATGCTGGCCTGCGCGCCCGCAGGATTAAGCTTCCAGCAACGCGCGCAGCATCCACGCAGTTTTCTCGTGAACCTGCATGCGTTGGGTCAGCAGGTCGGCGGTCGGCTCATCGCTGACCTTGTCGAGCAGCGGGAAGATGCCACGCGCGGTGCGGGTCACGGCTTCCTGGCCATCGACCAGTTGCTTGATCATGTCTTCAGCACTCGGTACGCCGACTTCCTCCTTAATGGAAGAAAGGCGCGCGTACGTGGCGTAGGCGCCCGGCGCCGGAAAGCCCAAGGCGCGAATACGCTCGGCAATCAAATCAACGGCCAGCGCCAGTTCGTTGTATTGCTCTTCGAACATCAAGTGCAGCGTGCGAAACATCGGGCCGGTGACGTTCCAGTGGAAGTTGTGGGTTTTCAGATACAGCACGTAGGTGTCCGACAGCAGACGCGATAAGCCTTCGACGATGGACTTGCGGTCTTCTACACTGATACCGATATCGATTGCCATTTTTACCCCCTAACGGCGATTGAATTCATCCAACAGGTGCAGACCCACTCTAGCAAGCCTGCCGACTCCCCGCAGCCCGGATCGGGTGCAGGTGCTGCGACAAATCGACCGACACCTGCCGCTGGCCGGGCTGATTTGAGTAGCCGCAGGCTTTGCTGTTAAATAGGCAGTGTGTCGCCATGCCCCATTTTTCGGGGTGTTGCGCATAGGCTGATGCCGTGAACGTGTCCACCGCCTCTTATTTTGTTCCGAAGCGAACCGTGCGCCTTCAGCTCTTCCTTGTGAGCCGTCATAAACGTGAGCCAATCAAAATGTTGAAAATCGTCCACCTGCTAATGGGCGCAGCAGCCTTGCTGCTGTCGTTCATACCCAGCTTGAAATCCGAAGCTGTTCCCTACCTGCAACAACCCGATGCACTTTATCTGGCCTTTTTCGGCCTGCTTAACCTGGTGATCGCCCCAGTGATTCCTTACTGGAACAAAGGCCCTCGTCAGCATCTGCAAAACCTGGTCAGCGCTCTTCTGGTACTGACCGTCGTCCTGCAAACCTTGACCCTGATCGCCCCGATGCCCGTCATCGCCGGCCAGCCAGCCGTGCTGTTCACCCTGGTGATCGCACTGGTTGCCGTGGTCTTGCACCTGGCTGTGAGCTTCTATCGTTCTTCACCGGCTGCCGCTCCAACCAGCTATGACATGACCAATCGCGATACCGGTACCGTCAAGTGGTTCAACACCTCCAAAGGCTTCGGCTTTATCTCCCGGGATTCCGGCGATGATATTTTCGTGCACTTTCGCGCGATCCGTGGCGAAGGTCACCGCGTACTGGTCGAAGGCCAGCGCGTGGAGTTCTCGGTGATGAACCGGGACAAGGGCCTGCAAGCCGAGGACGTGATCGCCGCTCTGCCGCGACGCTGATTCAGGCATGAAAAAACCGCGAACAGCATGCTGCTCGCGGTTTTTTTTCACCTGATGAAAACTACCCGCCTCAGTAGTGCGGCGGTGGCGCCTCATCCTCAAAGGATTCGAACTGGCCGACCATCTCTTCCTGGCGCTTGAGCAGGGCTGCCATCTGCAATTGCAGGCGCTCGACCACGCGCTGCTGAGCCACCAGTACGTCGTTCAACGCCTGAATGGTGTCATCCTGAAACGCCAGGCGGCTTTCCAGATCGGTAACGCGTTCTTCCAGACTCATGACTCAGCCCTCCACAAAGGTGAAATGCTCGGTCAGGACCAGCCGCAACCGTTCGCGAATGGCAGCGACCTGCTCGGCACTATATGGCCTGGCCGGGTGCTTGCCCCAGACCGGTGCCGGCCAGGCTGCGTCGTCGCGTTTGCGCACAATCACATGCATGTGCATCTGGCTGACAACGTTACCCAAGGTCGCGACGTTCATTTTGTCTGCATCGAACAAATCCTTGAGCAGCTCAGCCAGCGCGGTGGTTTCCTGCCAAAACTGCTGTTGGTCGGCGACATCCAACTGAAACAACTCACTGATATCGTCCCGACGAGGTACCAGGATGAACCAAGGGTAATTGGCATCATTGGACAGCAGCAGTCGGCAGAGAGGGAAATCACCGATCGTCAGCGTGTCCTGTTGAAGTCGTGAATCTAAAGCAAACACTGCGCGCACTCCCGGCTGATCTTCATTATTCAGCTTAGCGGCGATCCATGGGGACAGCGCACCAAGCGACAGGACGGCAGCATACCTGCGAATGCGCCAGCCTTCACGACGACGGTGAATCCCGCCGCTCTGCCAACGCCCCGAGATGTGACATTTGCGAGCGCGACGCACCAGCACGGAACCAACATCGACGTTCAGCGCGAAAAAATGACCAGAATCAGCAGAGACGTGCAGCGTCATGTTCCTTCAAGCTGTATGAATTCAGAACAGCTGTAAATTTTTTTGCACCAAAACCGCACAGTGCGTCTACGCTCACTGCGTCGGGCATCCGCCAAATACTCACTGGCGGGGTGAACCGGTAACGTTTTTGGTTGTCACGCGCGTTTCTCGGCGTGGCAACACCATAGGAGGAATGGCGTCAAGCACAGAAAAAATCAGGCTTGAAGCCCAGCTTTCACAAGGTTTTCACAAGCGCAGGCGGGTGTTCAGAAAAATAACCGCAACGAAATCGCGGTTTGTGCACGCTTGTTGCATTCGTACCCATATGGACTATAAGCGCACCACTGGAAGTGGATGCCTTAAGCCCCATAAGAACAGTGGCAGGGTTGCCCGATGGAGATTCAAGTGTTTTGCCAGGGACTCTTTTTTACCGATGCAAAAAGGCCCATAAACAGCGAGAAAGTTGTCAGTCCGGCTGCATTGGTACTGTGAATTTGCGACATCCACCGCGCCATTTGCGACAACGTCGTAAAGAAGCTGAAAGGTTAGATTCGCAAGTATCGCCAACATTGTCGGCGTGATATAAGTTTGCGCCGACACAAAAAGAAAGAGCCGCCCAGATAATAAAACAGGTGGGACGGCAGTACTCTTCTAAAACCAAAGGAGCAAATCACGATGCGCGTGATGAAGTGGAGCATGATCGCACTGGCAGTTGCTGCAGCCGCCAGTACTCAAATGGCTACGGCCGCACCGTTTGTAAGTGACCAGTCTGAAGCCAAAGGTTTTGTTGAAGACGCGAAACTCACCGAGACGTTGAAGAACTACTACTTCAACCGCGACAACAAAGACGGTGGCCATGATCAGAAAGACTGGACCCAAGGCTTTCTGGGTAATTTCACCTCCGGTTACACCCAAGGTACTGTCGGCGTAGGTATCGATGCATTCGGTTACCTGGCGATCAAACTGGATGGCGGTGACGGCACTTCCGGCACTGGCAACATGAGCCGTAGCGACACTCTGAAGGCTAACGGCTATGCTCACGACGTTAACGACAGCCAAGGTAAAGCCGGTGCTGCCGTTAAATTCCGCATCTCCAAAACCGAATTGAAAATCGGTGACCAACAGCCAAGCACTGCTCCAGTGTTCGCTGTCGGTGGTTCCCGCATAATTCCTCAATCTGCCAGCGGCTTCCAGTTGCAGAGCAGCGAAGTCAAAGACCTTGACCTCGAAGCCGGTCACTTCTACTCGGCGACCAGCCAGGACAAAAACGCCCGTGATGGCGGCCTGTACGCTAACTACGCAGGCCAGGAAGCCAAGACCATCGACTATTTCGGTGGCAAATACGGCATCACCGAAAACCTGAGCGCATCGCTCTACGGCGCCAAGCTGGAAGACATCTGGAACCAGTACTACGCCAACGTGAACCTCACCACTCCATTCGGTGGCGACACTTCGCTGAACACTGACTTCAACATCTACCGCACCACCGACACCGGTGACAAGCTGGCGGGTGACATCAGCAACACTGCCTTCTCCCTGGCAACCGCGCTGTCGTTCCTGAAAGCACACACCTTCACCCTGGCCTTCCAGAAGGTCAACGGCGATACCCCGTTCGACTACGTCGGTGTGGGTAAAAACAACCGTGGCGGCGACTCGATCTTCCTCGCCAACTCCATCCAGTACTCTGACTTCAACGGTCCTGGCGAGAAATCCGTGCAAGCCCGTTACGACCTGAAAATGGCCGAGTACGGCGTTCCAGGCCTGAGCTTCATGGTTCGTTACGTTAAAGGTTGGGACATCGACGGTACCGGTCTGGCTGCTAACAGCCAATACCGCACCAACACTGGCGCTCCGCTGTACGGTGAAGATGGCAAACACCACGAAACCAACTTCGAAGCCAAGTATGTTGTTCAGTCTGGCCCGGCTAAAGACCTGTCCTTCCGCATTCGTCAAGCCTGGCACACTGCCAACGCTGACGAAGGCGAAGGCGACGTCAAAGAGTTCCGTCTGATCACCGAATACCCACTGAACATCTTGTAATCGTCAGTGGTTAGTTTGGAAGCATAAAAAAAGGCCCATCTTGCGATGGGCCTTTTTTGTTGCCTGTCACTTGCAATAGTTGCCTGACCGATAAGTCAGGCAATTAATTAGCAACCTATCATTGTGTGACCGATTCCTGTACCACACGTATCACGCGTTGTGGAAAAGGAATATCAATACCGGCAGTCTTTAAACGGTCACGCGACTGTTCGTTAAACATGAACATCACGTCCCAATAGTCTGCAGTTTTAACCCACACACGCAGGGAAACAGTGATCGAACTGTCACCCAGCGTCGAAATCACGGCCTGTGGCTCAGGATCCTGCAACACACGCTCATCCTTGGCCAGATCCAGCAGTACCTGACGCGCTTTTTGCAGATCGGCTTCGTAATCCACACCGACATCGAACACCACTTTGCGGGTTGGCTGACGATTGGTGTTGGTGATAATGCCGTTCGACAGATTGCCGTTTGGCACGATGATGGTTTTGTTGTCGCCAGTACGCAGCACCGTGTGGAAAATCTGGATGCTGTCGACAGTCCCCGCCACACCTTGCGCTTCGATCCAGTCACCGATACGGAACGGACGGAACAGCAGAATCAGCACGCCACCAGCGAAGTTCGCCAGACTGCCCTGCAACGCCAAGCCGATCGCCAGACCGGCCGCACCGATCGCGGCAACGAAAGAGGTGGTTTCAACACCGATCATCGAAGCGACGCTGACAATCAGCAGCACTTTGAGAATGATGTTCGCCAAGCTGCTGATAAAGCCTTGCAGCGCCAGATCGGCATTACGCAGGGCCAGCAGACCGCCGAGTTTTTGCGTGACCTTGTTGATCAGCCACCAGCCGATGGCCAGGGTAATCACTGCCAACAGCACGCGGCTGCCGTATTCCATGATCATCGGAATCCACGCCTGGGACGCCTTGACCAGGTTGTCCACCTCAGCATTCAAATCCATGTTCTATCTCCTGATTTCCGGCCATTCGGCACGCGAAAAATAAGCGGCAGAAACCCGCCGGGTGTACAAAAAACAACGTGGGAGCGAGCCTGCTCGCGAAGGCGCCGTGTCATTCAGCAATGAGTTGACTGACACACCGCCTTCGCGAGCAAACTCGCTCCCACAGGTCATCGGACCGAGCTTAGTCGCGGAAGTTGTTGAACTGCAGCGGCATGCCGAATTCTTTGGCACGCAATGCCGCGATGGCTTCTTGCAGGTCATCACGCTTCTTGCCAGTCACACGCACTTGCTCGCCCTGAATGGCCGCCTGCACTTTGAGCTTGGCGTCCTTGATGTGGCCGACGATCTTCTTCGCCAGTTCCTTGTCGATGCCTTCCTTGAGCACGGCGTCCTGCTTCATCAGCTTGCCCGATGCGTAGGCGTCTTTGACTTCAAGGCACTGCACGTCGATCTTGCGCTTGACCAGCGCCAGCTTGAGGATTTCGATCATCGCTTCCAGCTGGAATCCGGCTTCAGCGGTCAGGCTGACGGTCAGGTCCTTTTCCTTGAACTCGAAGCTGCCTTTGCCTTTCAGGTCATAACGACGATCGAGTTCCTTCACGGCGTTCTCGACCGCGTTGGTGAGTTCGTGTTTGTCCAGTTCGGATACCACGTCGAACGACGGCATGTAATCTCTCCAATAAAAAGGCGCGCTCGATGTGGATGGAGCGCGCTTGGCTTGCGGTTAAAATCGGGCTCATTATAACGGGTCTTTTCCCACCGACACGGCGAGCCGCACATGCCTGTACGCAATCGAGCAAAAAACTGATGTCCACCCCCTGGCATGTACTGGGCGCCGGCAGTCTCGGCACACTGTGGGCCACACGTCTGGCCCGCGCGGGTCTGCCGGTCAGGTTGATCGTGCGTAATGCCGAGCGCTTGCGCAGCTATGAAGCAGCGGGCGGCTTGACGCTGGTGGAGCACGGTGTGGCGAGCAGCTATGCGGTTCCCGGCGAAACACCCGACAGCCCCGAGCCGATTCGGCGCTTGCTGGTCGCGTGCAAGGC
Source organism: Pseudomonas sp. CH61 (assembly GCF_059429415.1). Lineage (NCBI taxonomy): Bacteria > Pseudomonadati > Pseudomonadota > Gammaproteobacteria > Pseudomonadales > Pseudomonadaceae > Pseudomonas > Pseudomonas sp. CH61. The sequence continues at coordinate 4,277,919 of NZ_CM182098.1, forward strand.
CTACGACGCTGAAAGCGCTGTTGCCCGCCTCGCCCCACGGCTGACAGCGGACGCCGAACTGATCCTTCTGCAAAACGGCCTCGGCAGTCAGGACGCTGTCGCCAACCTTGTGCCATTGGCACGCTGCATCAGCGCTTCAAGTACCGAGGGTGCCTTCCGCGATGGCGACTGGCGTGTGGTGTTCGCCGGTCACGGTTTTACTTGGCTGGGCGATGCCGGGCATCCGGTCGCGCCGATCTGGCTGGATGATCTCGACGCCGCGAAGATCCCCCACGAGTGGAGCACCGATATCCTCACCCGGTTATGGCGAAAACTCGCGCTCAACTGTGCGATCAATCCGCTCACTGTGTTGCACGAATGCCGCAACGGCGGATTGCAGGAACATCACTGCGAAGTCGCCACGCTGTGCGGCGAACTGGCCGAACTGCTGGAGCGCTGCGGCCAACCGGCTGCAGCAGAAAACCTGCAACAGGAAGTCGAAAGGGTCATCCACGCCACCGCCGCCAATTACTCATCGATGTATCAGGACGTCGCCAATCAACGCCGCACCGAAATCAGCTATCTATTGGGCTATGCCTGCAAAGTCGCTGCGCGCCACCAGTTGAACCTGCCGCACCTCAATCAATTGCAGCAGCGGCTGATCGCGCATCTGAACAGCCGTGGATTGCCCAGCGACTGAGCAGCGGCTACGCTGGCCACTTGTTCCTTTGCTGCGATAAACCTGATGCCATTGCGCCAGCGCCTCGAAAACCTGCCGGTCGGCCAGAAACTGCTGGCCGCCCTGCTGGTGCTGTTGACCACGGTTCTGCTGGTCGCCAACCTGACCTTTATCAGCGCCGCCTATTACATCTCCCAGGAAAGCATGGCGCCGCAGGCCTTGCAGACCATCGGCCGACTGATTGCCAACCCGAGTCTGGTCAGCGAGGCCCTGCAATCACCGCAAAGCGCCGAGCGCCTGCTCAAAGAGCTCGACAGCTACTCACCGCTGCGCGCCGCCGCGCTGTATGACGGCAAGGGCGAACGCCTGGCGCAAGTCCAGCACGGCGACAAACTCAGCCTGCCGGAACGTTATCGGCACATCGAAGCGTGGCAACTGACCGAGTTTCGCAGCAACCAGTTGATCACCCTGCCCCGCCCCGGCACTGCGCCGGGCCATCTGTTGCTGGTGGCCAGCAGCGAACTGCCGATGGCCTTCTACACCGGCACGCTGACCGCCAGCCTCGGCATTCTGATTTTCAGTGTGTTGTTGTGGCTGGTGATTGCCCGGCAGATCAAACGTCTGATTACCCGCCCGATTCATCAGTTGGAAGAGCTCTCGCGCCAAGTCACCCGCGAAGAAAACTACGCCCTGCGCGCCTCACGCGGCAACCACGACGAAATCGGCAGTCTGGCGGAGGCGTTCAACACCATGCTGTCGCGCATCGAAGCCCGCGAACAGCAACTCAAGCGCGCCCGCGACGACTCGCAAGCCGCCTACGATCAGGCCCAGGGGCTGGCCGAGGAAACCCGCCACACCAACCGCAAGCTGGAACTCGAAGTCCAGGTGCGCAGCAAGATCGAGAAGAAACTCACCGGTTTCCAGAACTACCTCAACAGCATCATCGACTCGATGCCCTCGGCGCTGATCGCCCTCGACGAGCAGCTCTACGTCACCCAGTGGAACCAGGAGGCCAGCGCCCTTTCCGGTACGCGGCTGGACGAAGCGCTGAACCAGCCGATCTTCCTAGCCTTCGAACCGCTCAAGCCATTTCTGCCGCAACTCAAGCAGACTGTCGAGCAGCACACCGTAGCGAAAATCGAGCGGGTAACCTGGTTCAAGGATGAAGAACCGAAGCATTACGCGCTGACGTTCTATCCATTGATGGGCGGTGCCGGGCGTGGCGTGGTGATCCGCATCGATGACATCACCCAGCGTTTGTCGCTGGAAGAAATGATGGTGCAGTCGGAAAAAATGCTCTCGGTCGGTGGCCTCGCCGCCGGCATGGCCCACGAAATCAATAACCCGCTGGGGGCGATCCTGCACAACGTGCAAAACATCCGTCGACGCCTGTCCGCCGACCTGCCAAAGAACCTCGAAACCGCCGAGCAACTGAACATCGACCTGGACACGGTGAACCGCTACCTGCAGGGCCGCGAAGTGCCGCAGTTGCTGGATGGCATTCAACAGGCCGGTGCCCGGGCAGCGAAAATCGTCACGCACATGCTCAGCTTCAGCCGTCGCAGTACCCGGCAGATGGCGCCCTGCGATCTGCCGGCGCTGATCGATCAAGCCGTGGAAATCGCCGGCAACGACTTCGACCTGGCCATCGGTTTCGACTTCAAGGGCCAAGCGATCATCCGCCAGTTCGACCCGGCGCTCGGCCCGGTGCCGGGCACCGCCAACGAACTGGAACAGGTGCTGCTCAATCTGCTGAAAAACGCCGCGCAGGCGATTCACCAGCGCGAAGACGACAGTGAGCCGGGGCGGATCATCCTGCGCACCAAGCTCAATCCGCCATGGGCTGAAATTCAGGTCGAGGACAACGGCATCGGCATGAGCGAGAACGTGCGCAAACGCACCTTCGAGCCGTTCTTCACCACCAAGGAAATCGGTCAAGGCACCGGGCTTGGCTTGTCGGTGTCGTACTTCATCATCACCAATAATCACAAAGGACAGATGGAGGTGCAGTCAGCACCGGGCCAGGGCACTTGTTTCACTTTGCGCCTGCCGCTGACGCAACCGCTGCCCATCGCTGCCGAAACCAATCAATTATCGAGGTAACCCATGGGCTTTCGCCTGTCGAAAATCTACACCCGCACCGGTGACAAAGGCGAAACCGGCCTGGGTGACGGCCGTCGCGTGCCCAAGGATCACCCGCGCATCGAGGCGATTGGTGAAGTCGATACGCTGAACAGTCAGGTCGGTGTATTGCTGGCCGGGTTGCTGGCCGAGCGCGACACGTATCCGGGGCTGAATGAACTGATCGAGGTGTTGGCGCCTTGTCAGCATCGCTTGTTTGATCTGGGTGGCGAGTTGGCGATGCCGGCGTATCAGGCATTGAACGCGGCAGAAATCGAACGACTGGAAACTGCGATCGATGTGTGGAATGAAGAACTGGGGCCGCTGGAGAATTTCATTCTGCCGGGCGGGTCGATGTTGATTGCCCAGGCCCATGTCTGCCGGAGCCTGGCGCGGAGTGCCGAGCGGCGGTGTCAGCATCTGAATGCGCTGGAGCCGTTGGCCGGGGTTGGGCTGGCGTATATCAATCGGTTGTCGGATTTGCTGTTTGTGGCGGCGCGGTTGATTGCGCGGCGGCAGGGGATTGCGGAGATTCTTTGGCAGCCGGCTGCCAAGCCTGCAGAAAAGTAGCGCCCTATAGGACGCCATCGCGAGCAGGCTCACTCCTACAGTTGACTGCGTTCTACCTGAAGTAACGCGGTCAATTGTAGGAGTGAGCCTGCTCGCGATGAGGTCAGTAGCCGTTAAACAGAGTCAGGCCAGAACGCGCGAATCCCCGCGACACCCTGCGCGCCAACATTCCAGGCCTTGTCCCGCTCCGCCGGACCAACCCCACCCAACAGAAACACCGGCTTACTAAAGCCTTCAATCAACGCCTCAGCCTGCTCCCAGCCCAACGGCTGCGCGTCCGGGTGCGTCAAGGTCGGCTGCACCGGCGACAGCGTGACGAAATCCACGCCCATCTGCTCGGCCAGCGCCAGTTCTTCAGCGTTGTGGCACGACGCCGCGAGCCAGCGCTCCGCGGGCAACGGGCGCCCCGCCGCCGCATATTTACGCAGCTGTGCAGAGGTGATGTGCCATCCGGCAGACGGGAAATCGCCCAGCCATTCGAACGGCCCCTTGATCATCAATTGCGCCTTGCCGGCACACAGCCCCACCGCATCAACAGCCAGATCGCGGTACTTGGGGTCGTAGCCGTTCGGTGCGCGCAGCTGGATCAGTTTGATCCCGCCGGCAATCGCCTTCTGGATTCCGCGCAGCAACGCCGGGGTTTCCAGGTCCTCAGGAGTGATCAGGTATTCCGCCGGCAGACGCGCGGCGGCAACGATCGGCTGATTGGCGGCCGGGAACTCATAGTTCGCCAGCTCCTTCGCGGTCACCCAAGCCAAAGGCTGGCCCTCGGCACCGTGTGGTTCACCGGTGAATGCCGACACTTCCCAGACATCCAGCAATACCTGCTTGTCCGGGTAATCGTGACGCACTTTGATCAGCGGGCGGGCGGCGCCAACGACGATGCCCAACTCTTCGTGCAGCTCCCGGGCCAGCGCAGTTTCGACCGACTCGTCAGCCTCGACCTTGCCCCCGGGAAACTCCCACAGACCACCCTGATGCTGGGTGTCGGCGCGGCGGGCGATGAGGATTTTGCCACTGTCGTCACGAATGACCGCAGCGGCGACGTGTACACGTTTCACGGATTCAACTCCTCCAGTCCAGCCTTTTGCCACGCCTTGAAGGCGGGCCATTGGTAGACGGTTTCAACATAGGCTTCGTCGGCGGCGGGCAGCTGCACTTGGTAGGTGCGCAGACGCACGGCAATCGGCGCGAAGAAGGCATCGGCCAGGCTGACGCGTCCAAACAGGTACGGCCCGCTCTCGGTGGCGGCGGCACGGCACTCGGCCCACAGCGCAAGCATGCGGTCGATGTCGACCTTCACTTCTGGCGGTACCGGGTTCAGCGGTGCGTCATGGTTGAGGTTGAACGGCATGTGATTACGCATGGCGAAGAAGCCGCTGTGCATTTGAGCGCAGGCGGATCGGGCCTGGGCGCGGGCGAAGATATCGCTCGGCCAGAGCTGCTCGGACGGGAACGTCTCGGCGAGGTATTCGGCGATGGCCAGTGAGTCGGCGATGGTGCCGCGCGCCGTTTGCAGCAGCGGGACTTTAGCGGTCGGCGAATGCTTGAGCAGCAGCGCGCGGGTGTCGGGCTTGCCGAGTTTGATCAGTTCTTCGCTGTAGGGTGCGCCGGTCAGTTCGAGCGCCAGGGCGGCACGCAGGGACCAGGAGGAAAGCAGTTTGTCGCCGATGATCAGGTGCAGGGACATGGGTGTGGCGCCTTTTCGTCAGAGGAGAAACCTGGAGACTTGCATTCTTTGAGCTGCCGTCTTCGCGAGCAGGCTCGCTCCCACATTGGATCGTGTTGCCACAAATCCTCTGTGGGAGCGAGCCTGCTCGCGAAAGAAGCAACCAGGTCTTGGATCAGGTGCGGTATTCAGCGTTGATCTTCACATACTCATGCGACAGGTCGGTGGTCCAGATGGTTTCGCTGCAATCGCCACGACCCAGTTCGATGCGGATGGTGATCTCTTCCTGCTGCATCACCGCCGAACCCTGGGCTTCAGTGTAGGTCGCCGCACGGGCGCCACGGCTGGCGATGCACACCTCGCCAAGGAACACGTCGATTTTGCTCACGTCCAGATCCGGCACGCCGGCACGACCAACGGCAGCCAGAATACGGCCCCAGTTCGGGTCAGAAGCGAACAGTGCGGTCTTGATCAGCGGCGAGTGGGCCACGGTGTAGCCAACGTCCAGGCATTCCTGATGATTGCCGCCGCCATTCACTTCAACCGTCACGAACTTGGTCGCGCCTTCGCCGTCACGCACGATGGCCTGGGCCACGTCCATGCACACTTCGAACACCGCCTGCTTCAATTTGGCGAACAGCTCGCCTTCAGCGCGGGTGATTTCCGGCAGTGCAGCCTTGCCGGTGGCGATCAGCATGCAGCAGTCGTTGGTCGAGGTGTCGCCGTCGATGGTGATGCGGTTGAACGACTTGTTGGCGCCGTCGAGCATCAAATTGTGCAGCACGTCGCGGGAGACTTTGGCGTCGGTAGCGATGTAGCCGAGCATGGTCGCCATGTTCGGGCGGATCATGCCGGCGCCTTTGCTGATGCCGGTGACGGTGATGGTCACGCCGTCGTGCTCGAACTGGCGGCTGGCGCCCTTCGGCAGGGTGTCGGTGGTCATGATGCCGGTGGCGGCGGCTTCCCAGTTGTTTTCCGATAGATCATCCAGCGCGGCTTGCAGGGCGCCTTCGATCTTCTCGACCGGCAGTGGCTCGCCGATCACGCCGGTGGAGTACGGCAGAATCTGGCTGGCATCGACACCGGTCAGCTCGGCCAGTTTGGCGGTGGTGCGCTCGGCAGCGGCCAGACCCGGCTCGCCGGTACCGGCGTTGGCGTTGCCGGTGTTGGTCAGCAAATAACGCACGGCGTTCTGTACGCGCTTCTTCGCCAGGATTACCGGCGCGGCGCAAAAAGCGTTCAAGGTGAACACGCCCGCCACGGTCGAGCCTTCGGCGCAGCGCATCACAACGACATCTTTGCGCCCCGGGCGCTTGATGCCGGCCGAGGCGATACCGAGTTCAAAACCGGCAACCGGGTGCAACGTTGGCAAAGGACCAAGACCAACAGCCATGAATGCGCTCCTTACTCAATGATGTCAGCACCGCCACGCGCAGCGACGGTGGTTTAAATGGCAAAACGCCGCGACGGCAGGAGCCGGTCGCGGCGCGGGTATTTCAGCGATTGAAACGGGTTTTACTGGATCTGCCCGTGGCAATGCTTGAATTTCTTGCCCGAACCGCAGTAGCACAGTTCGTTGCGGCCCAGCTTCTGCTCGTTGCGCACCGGCGCGGTGGCGAGGGCTACATCGACCTCTTCACCGAGTACTTCCGGTTGCTCCAGACCTGGCGCTTCGGCGTGTTCGAACTGCATGCGGGCGGCCAGTGCTTCGGCTTCCTGACGCAGACGTTGCTCTTCGGCTTCCGGATCTTCGCGGCGCACCTGAACGTGCGACAGCACACGGATCGAGTCGCGCTTGATCGAATCGAGCAGCTCGGAGAACAGCGTGAACGACTCGCGCTTGTATTCCTGCTTCGGGTTCTTCTGAGCGTAGCCACGCAAGTGGATACCGTGACGCAGGTGATCCATGGTCGACAGGTGGTCTTTCCACAGGTCGTCCAGCACGCGCAGTACGATTTGTTTCTCGAACGAGCGCAGTGCGTCGGCACCAGCCTGATCTTCTTTCTCGTTGTACGCCGCCATCAGCTCGGTCATGAGCTTCTCGCGCAGGGTTTCTTCGTACAGGTGATCGTCTTCGTCGAGCCATTGCTGGATCGGCAACGCTACACCGAAGTCGCTCTGCAGCGAGGCTTCCAGACCGGCCACGTCCCACTGCTCTGGCAGCGATTGCGGAGGAATGTGCGCGCTGACGGTGGCGTTGAGCACGTCCTGACGGAAATCAGCGATGGTTTCACCGATGTTGTCAGCGGCCAGCAACGTGTTACGCATGTGATAAATCACTTTACGCTGTTCGTTGTTGACGTCGTCGAACTCGAGCAGTTGCTTGCGAATGTCGAAGTTGCGGCCTTCAACCTTGCGCTGCGCCTTCTCGATCGCGTTGGTCACCATGCGGTGCTCGATCGCTTCGCCCGGCTGCATGCCGAGGGCTTTCATGAAGTTCTTCACTCGATCAGACGCGAAGATGCGCATCAGGCTGTCTTCCAGCGACAGGTAGAAGCGGCTCGAACCGGCATCGCCCTGACGACCGGCACGGCCACGCAACTGGTTGTCGATACGACGGGATTCGTGACGCTCGGACGCAATCACTTGCAGACCGCCGGATTCCAGCACTTGCTGGTGACGCTTCTGCCAGTCGGCCTTGATCTGGGCAATCTGCTCAGGGGTCGGATCTTCCAGCGACGCGACTTCAACTTCCCAGTTACCGCCCAACAGGATGTCGGTACCACGACCGGCCATGTTGGTGGCGATGGTCAGAGCGCCCGGACGACCGGCCTGCGCGATGATCTCGGCTTCTTTTTCGTGGAACTTGGCGTTGAGAACCTTGTGTTCGATGCCTTCCTTCACGAGCAGTGCGGACATGTGCTCGGAGGTTTCGATGGTGGCAGTACCCACCAGCACCGGACGACCGGCCGCCATGCTTTCCTTGATGTCCGCAACGATCGCCGCGTATTTCTCTTCGGCGGTGAGGAACACCAGGTCGTTGAAGTCTTTACGCGCCAACGGTTTGTTCGGCGGAATGACCATGACTTCCAGACCATAGATCTGGTGGAATTCGAACGCTTCGGTGTCGGCGGTACCGGTCATGCCGGACAGCTTGGTGTAGAGACGGAAGTAGTTCTGGAACGTGGTCGACGCCAGGGTCTGACTCTCGGCCTGAATGTTCAGGCCTTCCTTGGCTTCGATGGCCTGGTGCAGGCCTTCGGACAGACGACGACCCGGCATGGTACGGCCGGTGTGTTCGTCGACCAGTACGACCTGGCCGTCCTGCACGATGTATTCGATGTTGCGGTTGAACAGCTTGTGCGCACGCAAACCGGCATACACGTGGGTCAGCAGGCCCAGGTTGTGTGCCGAGTACAGGCTCTCGCCTTCAGCCAGCAGGCCGACGCGGGTGAGCATGTCTTCGATGAACTGGTGACCGGCTTCGTTGAGTTCGACCTGACGGGTCTTCTCGTCAACGGTGTAGTGGCCAGCCTTGGTGACTTCGCCTTCGACTTCTTCAACGTGCAGTTCCAGCTGCGGGATCAGTTTATTGATCTCCATGTACAGCTTGGAGCTGTCCTCGGCCTGACCGGAGATGATCAGCGGGGTACGCGCTTCGTCGATGAGGATGGAGTCGACTTCGTCGATCACGGCAAAGTTGAGTTCGCGCTGGAATTTTTCTTCCATGCTGAACGCCATGTTGTCGCGCAGGTAGTCGAAACCGAATTCGTTGTTGGTGCCGTAGGTGATGTCGGCGGCGTAGGCCAGACGTTTCTCTTCCGGCGGCTGGAACGGCGTCACGACGCCGACGGTCAGGCCGAGGAATTCATACAGCGGACGCATCCAGTTGGCGTCACGACGCGCCAGGTAGTCGTTCACCGTCACAACGTGCACGCCCTTGCCGGACAGTGCGTTGAGGTAAACGCCCAGGGTCGCTACGAGGGTTTTACCCTCACCGGTGCGCATTTCGGCGATCTTGCCTTCGTGCAAGGTCATGCCACCGACGAGCTGTACGTCGAAGTGGCGCATACCCATGATGCGCTTGCCGGCTTCGCGGGCGACCGCAAAGGCTTCTGGCAACAGCTTGTCGAGGGTTTCCCCTTTGGCGATGCGGGCCTTGAACTCAGCGGTCTTGGCACGCAATTGATCGTCCGAAAGGGCTACCATTTGCTCTTCGAAGGCATTGACGAGCTGCACCGTCTTGAGCATGCGTTTGACTTCACGCTCGTTCTTGCTTCCAAAAAGTTTCTTTAACAAAGGCGCAAACATATCGGCAGGATCTTCCACACTAAAGGGATGGAGGGCGGCCCCGTGAGCGTCGCCCGTGCAGCCCTCATGGCCGCATGCGAACGAGCATTCTACCCGGAAACGGAAGTGAGGAAAGTGGCGATGTTCCACGATGCTGGCACTGCGCTTTGACGGGGCTCACTTAAAATAGGGGCGTTTTGCTCAACTTCAAGTCATACAAGGCAGAAGTTAGTCGTTGATTTAATGGGTAAAGCGGGGGCAAAAGCAATGGGCGAGTGATTTCGGCCTTTCTGCTACCATGGCGTTTCTGTTACTTCAGGTGTTCGATCATGGCATTCCGCCCTCTTACGGCCAGAGCACCCGCCGTTCTCCTGCGCGAAGCCAAGCCGCTCAAAGCCATCCTCGGCCATGCCCAACGACTGGGGCATTTGCAGCGCCTGCTCGAAAGCCAACTGCAACCTGCCGCCCGGGAACACTGCCATGTGGCCTCGTGGCGTGAGGGCAGTTTGCTGTTGATTGTCACCGACGGCCACTGGGCGACACGTCTGCGCTATCAGCAAAAACGCTTGCAGCGGCAATTGCAGATGTTTGACGAGTTCGCCAGTCTGACGCGGATTCTGTTCAAGGTGCAGCCGCCGACGGTGCAGCGTGGAGCGGTCGGGCACACGATGGATTTGTCCACGGAAGCGGCGGCGACGATTCAGGCGACGGCGGACGGGATCACTGATCCGGGGTTGCGTGCGGCGCTGGAGCGTTTGGCGGCGCACGCCAAAGACAAGTCCTGACAGCAACAATTGTAGGAGTGAGCCTGCTCGCGATAGCGGTGAAACAGTCGACATTGTCGTGCCTGGCATACCGCAATCGCGAGCAGGCTCACTCCTACATTAGATCAGCGGCGTTTGCTGCCACCGAGTAAAGAGCCCATAAGGCCGCGTACCAGTTGTTTGCCCAGATTGTTGGCCGCCTGGCGCATCGCCGACTTCAGCGCCTGCCCTGCCGCCGTACCCAGAAACTCCCCTGCCCTGTCGGCCAGGCTCGGCTCTTCAACTGCTGGCTTACCCTCTGGCACCTCGGCCTCCGGCGCCAGCCCTTTGCGCCCCATCAGAATTTCATACGCCGATTCCCGATCAATCGGCTTGTCGTAGCGCCCCTTGAATGGCGAACCTGCGATCAACACCGTGCGCTCGGTCTCGGTCAACGGCCCGATCCGCGATTGCGGTGGCGCGACCAGCACGCGCTGGACCATTTCCGGCGTGCCTTTCTCGGTCAGCGTGCCGACCAAGGCCTCGCCAATGCCCAGTTCAGTCAGCACCGACAAACTGTCGAACGCCGGATTCGGCCGGAAGCCGTCCGCCACCGCGCGCAGGGATTTCTGCTCTTTGGCGGTGAAAGCGCGCAAGCCATGCTGGATTCGCAGGCCCAGTTGCGCCAGCACGTCATCCGGCAAGTCCGCCGGCGACTGCGTGACGAAATACACGCCAACCCCTTTGGAACGGATCAAGCGCACCACTTGCTCGAGGCGCTCCTGCAAGGCCTTGGGCGTATCGCCGAACAACAAATGCGCCTCATCGAAAAACAGCGCCAGCAGCGGTTTGTCGGCATCGCCGCGCTCCGGCAACTGCTCGAACAGCTCAGCCAGCAGCCACAACAGGAACGTTGCGTAGACCTTCGGCGCCTCGTGCACCAGACGGCTGGCGTCGAGCAAGTGAATGCGCCCACGACCATCGGCGGTCGGTTGCAGAATGTCTTCGAGTTGCAGTGCCGGTTCGCCGAACAAGGCTTCAGCGCCCTGCTGCTCAAGGATCGCCAGACGGCGTAGCAGCGCCTGACTCGAGCCAGTGGTCATCAGCGCCGCGTCTTCGCCCAGCAGTTGCGGGTTTTCCTTGAGATGATTGAGCAGCGCTTTCAGATCTTTCAGATCCAGCAGCAACAGGCCCTCGCGATCGGCAACCTTAAAGGCTGCGTAGAGCGCCGACTGCTGACTGTCGGTCAGCTCCAGCAGGCTGCCGATCAGCAACGGGCCCATTTCGCTCAGCGTGGTGCGCAGCGGATGACCGGACTCACCGTGGATATCCCACAGCGTCACCGGATAAGCCTGCGCCGTGTAATTGAGCCACGGCATCCCGGCGATACGCTCGGCAACCTTGCCCTGCGGGTTGCCGGCGGCACCGAGGCCACACAGATCGCCCTTGATGTCAGCGGCAAATACTGCGACCCCGGCGTCGCTAAACGCCTCGGCCAAACGCTGCAAAGTGACGGTTTTACCGGTACCGGTGGCGCCGGCGACCAGTCCGTGGCGGTTCGCCAGGCGCATGGCCTGAGCAATCTGCTGGCCCGCGAGATCAGCGCCGATTACGAGTTGCGAGGAGTCAGGCATTTTGTCACCCAATGGTTAATCTTTGATTACGCATGGCCGATACAGAAGAGTGAGAGACCCGACCACAAGTCAGGCCGGACATTTCCCTAAGGAGAGACGGAAATATCAGCTTGTTTTCACCCTTGCCCATTTTGCGCGCTTCTATAAAAGCACGCCCTGGACATTAAGACCTTAGCGGAACCCCAAGCCATGAACAAAAATCTGCGCTTCAGCCATAAAATCTTGCTTGCCGCCGCCCTTATCGTCATTGCCGCCTTCGCCTCGTTTACCTTGTACAACGACTGGCTACAGCGCAATGCGATCCGCGATGACCTGAACAACTATCTCAACGAGATGGGCGAAGTCACCGCCGGCAATATCCAGACCTGGCTCAGCGGTCGCATTCTGCTGATCGAGAACGCCGCCCAGAACATTGCCATTAACCCGGAACCGGCCAATGTCGCCAGCCTGCTGGAACAGAAAGCCCTGACGTCGACGTTCATGGCTTCCTACCTCGGCGATGCCACTGGCCACTTCACCATCCGTCCTGATGCGAAGATGCCCGACGGTTTCGATCCACGGGTGCGCCCTTGGTATAAAGGTGCCGAGAGCAGCAGTACCTCGACCCTGACCGAGCCGTACATCGACGCCGCGACTGGCCAACTGATCATTTCCATCGCCACCGCCTCGAAAAAGGCTGGTCAGAGCGTGGGCGTGGTCGGTGGCGACTTGAGCCTGCAATCGCTGGTCGACACCCTCGCCGCCCGCGACTTCGACGGCATGGGTTACGTGTTCCTGGTCAGCGCCGACGGCAAGATCCTCGTGCACCCGGACAAGGCGCTGGTGATGAAATCACTGAAAGAAGCCTATCCGCAGGACACCCCGCGCATCAGCAGCGACTTCAGCGAAGTCACCGTTGACGGCAAGACCCGCATCGTCACCTTCGCGCCGATCAAAGGTCTGCCGTCGGTGAACTGGTACATCGGTCTGTCGGTGGACAAGGATCAGGCTTTCGCCATGCTCAGTCAGTTCCGCACCTCGGCCGTGATCGCCACCGTGATCGCGGTGGCGATCATCATTGCCCTGCTTGGCATGCTGATCCGCCTGCTGATCCAGCCGCTGCACGTGATGACCCGCGCCATGGAAGACATTGCTGATGGCGAAGGCGACCTGACCAAACGCCTGACCATCGTCAATAACGATGAGTTCGGCATCCTCGGAACCGCATTCAACCGTTTCGTCGAGCGCATTCACGGCTCGATCCGCGAAGTGTCTTCGGCGACCGGCCAGGTTAACGAAGTCGCCCTGCGCGTGGTCGCGGCGTCAAACTCGTCGATGTACAACTCCGATCAGCAAGCTTCGCGCACCAGCAGTGTGGCGGCGGCGATCAACCAGCTCGGCGCCGCCGCACAGGAAATCGCCCGCAACGCCGCACAAGCCTCGAATCAGGCCAGCGACGCGCGCGGTCTGGCTGAAGACGGCCAGCAAGTGGTGGATCGCAGCATTAAAGCGATGAATCAGCTGTCGAGCATGCTCAGCGCGTCGAGCAGCAATATCGAGTCGCTGAACAGCAAAACCGTGAACATCGGCCAGATTCTCGAAGTGATCACCAGCATTTCCCAGCAAACCAACCTTCTAGCGCTTAACGCGGCGATTGAAGCCGCGCGTGCCGGTGAGGCCGGTCGTGGTTTTGCTGTGGTGGCCGATGAAGTGCGCAATCTGGCGCATCGCACCCAGGAATCGGCGCAACAGGTGCAGACCATGATCGAGGAGCTGCAGGTCGGCGCCCGTGAATCGGTGAGCACCATGAGCGACAGCCAGCGCCACAGTCAGGACAGCGTGGAAATTGCCAACCTTGCCGGGGAGCGCTTGAACAGCGTGACGCAGCGCATTGGCGAGATCGACGGCATGAACCAGTCGGTGGCCACGGCGACCGAGGAGCAGACCGCTGTGGTTGAGTCGATCAACGTCGATATCACCGAGATCAATACGCTGAACCAGGAAGGTGTGGAGAACTTGCAGGCGACGTTGCGGGCGTGTTCGGATCTGGAGCAGCAGGCTTCGCGTCTGAAGCAGTTGGTTGGCAGTTTCCGCATTTAAGATCAAAAGCCTCCCCCTCACCCCAGCCCTCTCCCCCAAGGGGGCGAGGGGGAAAGGGAGCAGATCTATATGCTTTTCAAAATCTGAGCTCGGCTCAGGAATTGCCAAGTGTAGAGAGGAAAGGAAGCCGATCTTCGTGCTTTTCAGAACCTGAGTTCGACTCAGGTCTCTCAAGTCGGCGTATCTCCAACATCCACCACGGTCAGTCCCCTCTCCCTCTGGGAGAGGGCTAGGGTGAGGGCGCTCTTAAGCCCACCGCGCAATCCCGACCGAACATCTATTCTTGATAAAGGTCAACCAAGGGAGAACCACGCAGCGGAGGGATGATCACCGTGCACATCGCCGACATCACCATGTTCTACGCCCCGGCCAGCGGTGGCGTGCGCACTTATCTGGATGCCAAACACCGCAGGCTGGGCGTCAAACCCGGCATTCGCCACAGCCTGTTGATTCCAGGTGCGCATTTCGGCGAACACGACGGTATTTACACGGTTCCCGCCCCCGCCCTGCCCTTCGGCAAGGGTTATCGCTTCCCTGTACGCCTCGCGCCTTGGCGAAATGTCCTGCAGGATTTGCAGCCTGATCTGATCGAAGTCGGTGATCCTTACCTGACCGCATGGGCCGCGCTGGATGCCCGGCGGCAGCTCGATGTGCCGGTGATCGGCTTCTATCACTCGGATCTGCCGCTGCTGATCAGCAATCGCATGGGCCATTGGGTCACGCCGAATATCGAGGCATACGTCACCAAGCTTTACGGCAACTTCGATCGGGTCCTGGCACCTAGCCAGGTCATGGCTGACAAGCTCAGCGGGCTCGGTGTACGCAATGTTTTCGTGCAACCGTTGGGCGTCGATCTGCAGACCTTTCACCCCAGTGTCCGCGACCCGCAACTGCGCGCAGAACTGGGCATCGCCGAAGACACCCGGTTGCTGATTTTCGCCGGACGCGGTTCGAAAGAGAAAAACCTGCCGGTGCTGCTCAAATGCATGCAACGCCTTGGCCCGCGTTATCACTTGTTGCTGGTCGGTTCTTCGATGCCGGCGGCAGTGCCGGACAATGTCAGTGTGATCGACGAATTCTGCCCCGCGCCACGCGTCGCGCAGTTGATGGCCAGTGCCGATGCGTTGATCCATGCCGGCGATCAGGAAACCTTTGGCCTGGTGATCCTCGAAGCCATGGCTTGCGGCATTCCCGTGGTGGCGGTGGCTGCCGGGGCGTTCGAAGAGATTGTCACGGAGTCTTGCGGCCTGCTGTGCGCGCCAAACAACCCGCAGGCGATGGCCAATGCCGTGCGCGAACTGTTCAGTCGCGGCTGCGGCAAACTGGGCGCACAGGCCCGCCAGCATGTCGAAACCCACTACGCCTGGGACACGGTGGTCGACAGTTTACTGGGCCACTATCACGCGGTACTTGGGCAAACGCTGCCGCGGGCGGCCAATGGTTGAATCGATGAACAATCCCGCCGTGTTGCTGGTATTGCACGACGTGGCACCGTCGACGTGGACGGATTACCAACCGTTTGTCGAGGCGGTCGACGCATTGGGCAATGTGCCAATGACGTGGCTGGTCGTACCGAACTTCCACCGGCACAACACCCTCGACGCTCACCCGGCATTTTGTCGAATGCTCGACACGCGCGCCGCCCGTGGCGATGAGTTGGCGTTACATGGTTATTTCCACGATGACCAGGAGCCCCGCCCAACGACACCACGAGACTGGTTCATGCGCCGGGTCTACACCCATGAAGGCGAGTTCTATCGTTTGTCCCGCGAAACCGCCCTCGCCCGCCTGCGCGATGGCATCGATGTTTTCCAGCGCCACGGCTGGCCGCTGCACGGTTTCGTCGCCCCGGCGTGGCTGATGAGCGACGGCACCCGCCAGGCCCTGCGTGAATTGCCGTTTAGCTACACCAGCGATCCGCAGCATCTTTATCGGTTGCCGGATTTCACCGCTATCGACGCCCCCGGTCTGGTCTGGAGCGCCCGCAGTGCCTGGCGCCGGGGCCTGTCAAAGTTGGTCTGCGAGCAGCGGGAACAGCGCTGGCGCCAGGCGCCGGTGATTCGGCTAGGCTTGCACCCGGTGGACATGCGCCACCGCTTCTCCCGCGACTACTGGTTGCATACTCTTGAACGACTGCTGAACGAAGGACGCGTACCGATGACCAAAATGAACTGGCTCGCTCAACAGTGCGGTCGACTGGAACGCGTCGCATGAGTCGCGGCATTCTGTTGCTGATCGGCCTGCTTGCGGCGGTGCTGATCCCCGTTGTGCTCGGCGGCGGCGAAACCTGGGCGCGACTGCAGAGTTTCCCGTTGCACTGGCTGCTGATCATGTTCGGCATGATCCTGCTGTGCTGGGGCATCAATACCCTGCGTTTACGGTTGTTGCTCGGCGATCAACGTGATCGCATAACACCCTTGAAGAGCCTTGGCGTGGTCATGGCCGCCGAATTCGCTTATTGCGCAACACCCGGCGGCAGTGGCGGACCGCTGACGATCATGGCCCTGCTGGCCCGTTCGGGTGTGCGGCCGGCGCGGGGCAGCGCGGTGTTTGCCATGGATCAACTGAGTGATTTGCTGTTCTTTCTCTGCGCCCTCAGCGGGATTCTGATTTATGCGCTGTTTCAACACCTCAGCGATCGGCTGGAGTGGCTGCTGACGGTCAGCGCCGTGTCGTTGTTTGGCGGCCTGTTCAGTTGCGTATTGGTCGCGCGCTACCACCGCGCGTTGATTCGACTGAGCGGGCGTCTGTTGGCAAGGGCCAACGTCAAGGTCCGCACCCGGCGTCGCTGGGCGCGCAAGTTGCTGCATTTTCTCGCCGCGTTTACCGATACGTTGAAGTTGCCCTGGCAGACACTGATCAAGGTCTTTGCGCTGACGTGCGTGCATTGGTTGCTACGTTACAGCGTGCTGTATCTGGCGCTGCGCGGGTTGGGCGCCGATTTGCAGTGGGCGTGGAGTTTTCTGGTGCAGATGCTTTCGCTCGGAGCCGGACAATTCAGTCTGCTGCCGGGCGGTGCCGGAGCGGCGGAATTGACGTCGGCAGCGCTGCTGGCGCCGATGGTGGGTAAATCCACCGCAGCGGCGGCGATTCTGATTTGGCGGGTGGTGACGTATTACTTCTATCTCGTGGTCGGTGGCCCGGTGTTTCTGTTGATGTTGGGGCGGCCGCTGTTGAAGAAGCTGATGAACGTCAGACAGGCTTCTTGACGTCGTCCTGCTCCTGCTCTTTGAGTTGTTCCCACAACTCGGCAGCGCCGGGAAACTCGGTACCATCCTCCGGGCTCATGTCCTCGGGATCATATCGACTCAAACAACCCTCGCCCAAAGTTGCCGGTGCTTTGGAAGTGGCTTTGTCCAGTGGATCGGTCATGGCTTTTCCTCAAAGCTGAAATGAACAAGGGTCTGGGCGATTGAACGCCCAGACCCTTGGTTTTTCAAGCCGGTGTGGTTTAGATCAAAACACCACAGTCTTGTTGCCGTGCACCAGCACGCGGTCTTCGAGGTGATAACGCAGGCCACGCGCCAACACCATCTTCTCGACATCACGGCCGAAACGCACCATGTCTTCGATGCTGTCACTGTGGCTGACGCGGACCACGTCCTGCTCGATGATCGGACCGGCGTCCAGCTCTTCGGTAACGTAATGGCAGGTCGCACCGATCAGCTTCACGCCACGCAGCGACGCCTGGTGATATGGCTTGGCGCCAACGAACGACGGCAGGAAGCTGTGGTGAATGTTGATGACCTTGTGCGCGTATTCACGGCACATGTCCGGCGGCAGGATTTGCATGTAGCGCGCCAGCACCACCACTTCAGCGTCGTGCTGTTTGACCAGGCGCGACACTTCATCGAAGGCCGGTTGCTTGTCCTGCGGATTGACCGGAACGTGGTAATAAGGAATGCCGTGCCACTCGACCATGCTGCGCAGGTCATCGTGGTTGGAAATCACGCAGGAGATTTCGCAGTCCAGTTCGTCGCTGTGCCAGCGGTGCAGCAAGTCAGCGAGGCAGTGGGATTCGCGGCTGGCCATCAGCACAACACGCTTTTTCTGCTCGGTGTCGGTGATGCGCCAGTCCATCGAAAACTCTTCGGCGATCGGCGCAAACTTCTCGCGCAGCACTTCAATACCGAAAGGCAGCGAATCGGCACGAATTTCGTGACGCATGAAGAACCAGCCCACTTGATTGTCCGAGTGGTGGCTCGCTTCGGTGATCCAGCCGTTGTGGGCTGCCAGAAAATTACTGACTTTGGCAACAATGCCAACGCGGTCCGGGCAAGAAATCACCAGGCGGAAAGTGCGCATGAGGGGGAAACTCCAGAACTTCGCAAAGGCCGCCATTCTAGCGGCTGCGGGGGAAAACTGCAGTATTGATCAGCATCGGTGCGCGCCAGGCCCGACACTCCGGTTTTTCGCTGGCGTCACCATCAAGCTGAGGGCCACCGTTTGACATCGCTTGATCAGGCAACTGTGAATATCTGTGATGACTGGATCACACTATTTAACTGAATATTCAATAGAACGCAGTTTCTCGTAACTAATTTAAATAAAAACTCCGGTTAAATGTTTACTTGATGAAACAGCCTGACTATTATTGCGGCACTGTCCCCCTGCCATCCCGCACTCTACTAAGGTAGTAATCATGTCCTTGATCAACGAATATCGCGCCACCGAAGAAGCTATCAAAGAGCTGCAAGCCCGTTTGAAGAACCTGTCCCAAGACGACAAACTGCAAACCGAGCTGGAATTCGAAGGCAAACTGCGCACCCTGATGGGCGAATACTCCAAGTCCCTGCGTGACATCATCGCGCTGCTGGACCCAGAGTCAAAAACCAAAGCACCACGCGGCGGCGCAGTAAAAACTACCGGCACCAAGCGTGCTCGCAAAGTTAAACAATACAAAAACCCGCACAACGGCGAAGTCATCGAAACCAAAGGTGGCAACCACAAAACTCTGAAAGAGTGGAAAGCCAAGTGGGGCGGTGACGTGGTTGAAGGCTGGGCTACCCTGCTGGGCTAAGCCGCAACGCCTTCGCAGAGCGATCCGCGAAAAAACAAACGCCAGCGAATGCTGGCGTTTTTTTATGCCCGGCATTTACGCCCGGTCATGTTCGATTTCAAAGATTCAAACGTTTGCGCAATGCCTGGACATAATTCTGCCATTCATTGAGCACCTCACTCTGCATTGGCGTGGCATTAATCGACCATTGCTCGGCCGCCTCGGTAAAAGATTTCAAGGTATTCGGTGCGCCGCACTCAGGCGTGGACAAACGCTGCTGACAAAATATTCTCCAGCGCTCTTGCTCTTCGAAATTCAACGTCTCGGGAAAGTTACGTGCGCGATATCGAAAGAGTAATTCTGGCAAACGTTCGTCATCGAAAGGCCATTGCTCTTGCGCTAGTTGTGCCGGGTCAGCGCTCCTCACTTGCTCACATAGGCGCCGGTCGCGGTCGCCGATAAATCCGTCGTACAACTGTTGTTCCGGATCCTCGCTCGGCGTGAAATCTTCACTGACATAAATCTCTGCAACTTTATCTTTCCAACTTTGTTGTGCGTCAGTTAGCCGCAGTGCTCGCTGTTGATACAGCGCCATGTCCAGCCCCAGCCGTTGCTGATCTTGCGCGCGCAAAACCGCAAGCGGCGCCACCACCGGGCAACGGTTGATGTGAATCAGTTTGAGCGGCACCGGTAACTCGCCTTCCAGTAAATCATCGCGACGCCTGTACAACCGCTGACGCAGGGTCTGCGCGTCCAGATCGAGCAACCCCTGCGGGTCGAGGTGCAGATCGCAGACGATCAAGGCGTTACGGTTTTTAGGATGCCAGGCTAATGGCAGCACCACACCGACATAACTGCGCGCGGCCGAGAAACGCCCGGAAATATGCACCAGTGGCTGCAGCAGACGAATCTGATCCATGACCTTTTGCTTGCTGCGCAACTGGAACAGCCAGTCATACAGCTTCGGCTGTTTTTCGCGGATCAACCGCGCCAGTGCGATGGTGGCGCGCACGTCTGACAAGGCTTCGTGGGCGTGACCATGATCGATATTGTTCGCCGCTGTGAGGCGTTCGAGCTTGAGCGTCACCCGGCCTTCGTCATCGGTCGGCCAGACCAGGCCGTCAGGACGCAACGCATAGGCGGCGCGTACCACATCGATCAGATCCCAACGGCTGTTGCCGCCCTGCCACTCCCGGGCGTACGGGTCGAAAAAATTGCGATACAGGCTGTAACGGGTCATCTCGTCGTCGAAACGCAGCGTGTTGTAACCGGCGCCGCAGGTGCCGGGAGCCGCCAGTTGAGCGTGCACCCGCGTCATGAAGTCCGCTTCGCTCAAACCCTTTTCGGCGAGCTGGCTCGGGGTGATGCCGGTGATCGCGCACGCCGCCGGATGCGGCAGGATGTCTTCGCTGGGCTGGCAGTAGAGATTGACCGGCTCGTCGATTTCATTGAGCGCATGGTCGGTGCGAATCCCGGCCACCTGCAACGGGCGGTCGTTACGCGGATTGATGCCAGTGGTTTCGTAGTCGTACCAGAAGATTGAAGTCACGGGCGGTTCCTGAACTGAAGATCGGCAAAGTCTAGGCGCTCGACCGCGCTCGCGGCCAGCCTCGCGTCATTCAAACACTTCGCGCTTTACGATGTGCAATACATAGTTATGTCGTTTTCCCCCGAGAGGCTGCTAGCATCGGCCTCACTTGCACCCCGAACAGGCGAACATCAGGTAGCCCATGCTCGAGCCCACAGCACCGCCAAGGAAAGCACCGCTGGATACGCGGCATCAGGTCGAAACGCCGGAAGGTATCGACCTGCCGTTGCGTCCCGCCGGGTTGATGGTGCGGGCCGTGGCCTTCGCGATCGATCTGGCCATACGCGGCGTGATCATGGGCGTGCTGTTCATCGCCCTGGCGTTTCTCGGCAAGCTCGGCATGGGTCTTGGTTCGCTGCTGCTGTTTGCGATCAGCTGGTGGTACATGGTGCTGTTCGAAGTGCTGCGTCAGGGCCGCTCGCCGGGTAAACAGTGGATGGGGCTGCGCGTGGTACACGACGACGGCACACCGATTGGCTGGTCGGCCTCACTGCTGCGCAATCTGCTGCGTTTTGTCGATCTGCTGCCCTTCGGCTACTTCCTCGGCACCCTCAGTTGCCTGCACCACCCGGCCTTCAAACGCCTCGGTGACATGGCTGCCGGTACGCTGGTGATCTATAGCGAACGTCCGCTGATGCGTCCGCAACTGCCTAATGCCGAACCTCGCCGCTCACCTGTTGCCCTGACACTCGCCGAACAACGCGCCGTGCTGGGTTTTGCCGAGCGCCAAGGTGATTTATCGCCAGCGCGGGTCAATGAACTGGCGGCGCTGCTCGCCCAGCCGCTGCATATTTCTGCGCCAAAGGCTGTCGCTGAACTCAATGGCATCGCTCGCGGTTTGTTGGGCCCGACATGAAGCAAAGCCTTTTCGAAAGTCGCCACAAGGCCGAATGGGAGCGTTTTGCGCTGGCCCTCGAACGCCTCGAACGTGGCAAGGACACCTCGCAAGTCGGCGGTTTCCCCAAGGCCTATCGACGGCTTTGCCAACATCTGGCGCTGGCTCAGGAGCGTGGTTACAGCAGTTTCCTCATTGATTCGCTGCAGCAACAAGTACTGCGCGGACATCAACAGCTGTACCGTCATCGCAGCCGACTCGGCGGCAATCTGCTGAGTTTCATCCTCGCCGACTTCCCCAGACTGGTGCGTGCCGAGTGGCCTTTTGTGCTGGTCGCCAGCCTGCTGTTCTTTGGCAGCCTGATCGGCGTCGGCATGCTGGTGTATGTGTTTCCCGAACTGGTCTACAACCTGATCCCCGCCGATCAAGTGCGTGAGATGCAAGGCATGTACGACCCGGTTGCCGGCCACCTCGGGCGCCCCGCCGAACGTGCAGCCAGCGAAGACTGGGTGATGTTCGGTTACTACGTGATGCACAACATCGGCATCGCCTTTCAGACCTTTGCCAGCGGTTTGCTGATGGGCGTGGGCAGTGCGTTTTTTCTGTTCTACAACGGCATGGTCATCGGCGCGGTCGCCGGGCATCTGAGCGAAATCGGTTTTGGCCAGACCTTCTGGTCATTCGTCATCGCCCACGGCGCCTTTGAACTCACCGCCATCGCCCTCGCCGGCGCGGCCGGTCTGCAACTCGGCTGGGCGTTGATCGCGCCCGGACGGCTGACCCGCAGCGAAGCGCTGCAACGGGCGGCGCGCAAAAGTGTGCTGCTGGTGTGCGGCGTGATGATGTTCCTGCTGATTGCTGCGTTTATCGAAGCCTATTGGTCATCGAAAACCAGCGTCACGCCGCTGACCAAATATCTGGTCGGCGCCGGGCTGTGGGCATTGGTCGCGCTCTATCTGTTGTTCGCCGGAAGGACCCGCCATGCGCCTGAGTGACGCCACCGTGGTGATCCGTCCGCGCACGACCTGGGAAGCCATGGACCTGGGTGTGCTGATGAGCCAGCAACATCGGCGTCTGCTGATGACCAGTTGGGCGATTGTCACCCTGCCGCTGTTCGCTTTGCTCAGCCTGCTGCTGTGGGATTCGCCGTCGCTGGCGGTGTTTATCTTCTGGTGGCTGAAACCGGCGTATGAGCGCCTGCCGCTGTACATCCTGTCGAAAGCGCTGTTTGGCGAAACGCCGACACTTAAACAAGCCTTGTGCGAATGGCCGCGCCTGCTCAAACCGCAACTGCTGGCCAGCCTGACCTGGCGCCGCTTGAGTTTGAGTCGCAGCTTTCTGCTGCCGGTAGTGCAACTCGAAGGCCTCGATGGCAATGCCCGACAGCAACGCCTGCAAGTGCTGCTGCAACGCAACGCCGGTGCCGCGCAGTGGCTGACCATTATCGGCGTGCATCTGGAGACTGCGCTGTGGATCGGCCTGATGGTGTTGTTCTACATGCTATTGCCGCAGCAGATCGAAACGGATTGGGACTGGCAATCACTGATCTTCGCAGCGGATCACGACTGGCGCTGGCTCGAACACCTGACCAATGTTTTCTACGCGCTGGTGCTGGTGGTGTGGGAGCCGATCTACGTCGCCTGCGGCTTCAGCCTTTATCTGAACCGACGCACACAGTTGGAAGCATGGGATATCGAGTTGGTGTTCCGCCGCTTGCGTCATCGTCTCAACAACGGTGTTTTGGGGGTGCTGCTGGCGGTCTTTCTGCTGCTGCCGAATGTGCCTTCGGCGTGGGCAGCCGAGCCGGATGACAGTCCCCAGGCGCCGCGACTGTTGAATCAGCCACTCACCAGTCAGGCATCCCGTGACAGCATCCAGGCGCTGCTTGAGCAACCGCCGTTCAAGAACAAGGAATCCGTCACCCGCTACCGGTTTGGCGACGACCCGGCGAAACCTGCCGAAGCGCAAACACCGGGTGAAGCGCCGCAGTGGCTGAAAACCCTGCTGGGCTGGCTCGACGGGCAACACTTGAATGGACTGGCGAAGATTATTGAAGTGCTGTTGTGGGGCACGGTCATTGCTGCGCTCGGCTGGCTGATCTGGCGTTATCGCGAGTTTCTGCAAGCCTTCGTCAGCCGCAGACCGAGGCTGCCTGCCAAACCGAAACGCGCGTTGCCGCAACAAGCCTTCGGTCTGGATTTGAACCGCGACACCTTGCCTGATGACATCGCCGCCCATGCCGAACAACTCTGGCAAAGCCAACCCCGTGCAGCGCTGGGCCTGCTCTATCGAGGGCTGCTCAGCCATCTGCTCCACGACTTCGACCTGACCCTGAAACCCGCCGACACCGAACTCCAGGTGCTGGCGCACGTTGAACAATTGCAGCGCGCCGAACTGCTCGCCTTCAGCCGCAACCTGACCAATCACTGGCAGAACATGGCCTACGGGCATCGCGTACCACCGGCGTCCATGCAGCAGGAATTGTGCGATGGCTGGCGCGCCTTGTTCGGCCCCGGAGCCGCCCGTTGAGTCGCCGGACATTGTGCTGGGTCGCTGCGTTGATCGCCCTGTTGCTGGGCGCGCTGAGCGTTTTCCTCTACCTCAAGGCCAAGCCTTATCAGGAAGAAGTCGATCACGGCCCCTCGCCCGCCGCGCAAGCCAATCCCTATCTGGCGGCCGAAATGTTCTTGCGCGAACGCGGCCTCAACGTCAACCATGCCGAAAGCCTCGCGGTGCTCCCCGATATCGATCCGCGCCGCCATACGCTTCTGCTGTTCAACGACCGCTCTCGCATGACTCCGCGTCAGGTCGAGCAAGTGTTGAACTGGACGCGCGCCGGCGGGCGTCTGGTATTCGTCGCCGAATCGCTGTGGGATGAGCAGACCAAACAAAGCAACGACCTGTTGCTCGACCGGGTGCAACTGCATCAATCCCTGAGCAAGGATCTGAAAGATTTACCCGCAGACGTTGAGCCAGACCGTTTCCCGCAACTGACCAAACTTTATCTGGAGGACGAAGACGCACCGGCCTACGCCGGTTTCGACACCGACTTCCACCTCGACGACCCGAAGAATCTTGCGCAAGCCTGGGCTAACAGTGCCAAGGCCACGCACATGATGCAGCTGCCCTACAGCCTTGGCACGATCACCGTGGTCACCGACGCCGAGTTGTGGAAGAACAAGACCATCAGCCAATACGACAACGCCTGGCTGCTCTGGTACCTGAGCGCCGACACCGACGTTGCGTTGATCTACAACACCGAGCACGACGGTCTGCTGACCTTGCTCTGGCGTTACTTCCCGCAAGCCATCGTCGCCCTGCTCGCCTTGATCGGCCTGTGGCTCTGGCACGTCGGTGTGCGCGACGGCCCACTGCAATTGCCCGCTCAGAGTGGACGTCGGCAATTGCAGGAGCACCTGCGCGCCAGTGCCGATTTCCTGTTGCGCCACAACGGCCAGCAAGCGCTGCTGCAAGCACTGCAACAGGATGTGCTGCGCCGCGCCCGTCGCCGGCATCCTGGCTTTGATCAATTGAACGTTGCCGAACAATGGCTGGCGTTGTCGCGCCTGACCCGGCAACCCACCCGCGCTATCAGCCAGGCCCTGAGCCCGGTGCCGAACCGGCGCATATCCAGCGCCGATTTCTGCCGCCAGGTCGCCCACCTGCAAACCCTGAGGAACACGCTATGACTGAACATATCGAGCCCGGCAGCGCCAGCCACGCCGCCCAGCAACGCCAGCGTGCCAGCCAGTTGGCGCAAGCGGTGCGCGGCGAATTGCAGAAAGCCCTGATCGGCCAGAATCAGGTGATCGACGACGTGCTGACAGCGCTTATCGCCGGCGGCCACGTGCTGCTCGAAGGCGTGCCGGGGCTGGGCAAAACCCTGCTGGTGCGTGCCTTGGCCCGTTGCTTCGGTGGCGAGTTTGCGCGGATTCAGTTCACCCCGGACCTGATGCCCAGCGATGTCACCGGCCACGCCGTGTACGACCTGCAAACCGAGCAGTTCAAGCTGCGCAAAGGTCCGTTGTTCACCAACCTGTTGCTGGCCGACGAGATCAACCGCGCGCCGGCGAAAACCCAGGCAGCCTTGCTCGAAGCGATGCAGGAGCGTCAGGTCACGCTCGAAGGTCGCGCCCTGCCGATCGCGCAACCGTTCATGGTTCTGGCGACGCAAAACCCGATTGAGCAGGAAGGCACCTATCCCCTGCCGGAAGCCGAGCTCGACCGTTTTATGCTCAAGGTGCGCATGGATTATCCCGACGCCGATCAGGAGTTGAACATGGTGCGTCAGGTCTGCCGCTCTACCCGCGCCGATATGCTCGATGTGCAACCGCTGCGCACCGTGTTGCAAGCCAAGGATGTGCAAGCCTTGCAACGCATCGCCAGTGATTTGCCGCTGGACGACCAAGTCCTCGACTACGCCGTGCGCCTGGCGCGCAGCACGCGCACCTGGCCGGGGCTGACCCTCGGCGCCGGGCCGCGCGCCTCGATTGCGTTGGTGCGTTGTGCCCGTGCCCGCGCTTTGCTGCGTGGTGGTGAGTTCGTGATTCCCGACGACGTCAAAGGCTGCGCGCTGGCGGTGCTGCGTCATCGCGTGCGCATTGCCCCGGAGCTGGATATCGAAGGCCTGCAGGTCGATCAAGTGCTCCAGCAACTGCTTGAGCAGATTCCGGCGCCGCGTCTGTGAAATTCGGGATGAGCCAAAAAGATCGCAGCCTTCGGCAGCTCCTACACGGAGTGAAGGCATGAAACCGTCGAAACTGCTGTTGATCTGGCTGGCCTTGTTGCTGGCCATCGGCATTGTGCTGGGCACGTTGCGCACACTGGAAATCGACCTCCCGGCCAGTCTGATATCGATCAACTGGGGTTTACTGCTGGCGTTGCTGGCCTTGGCGGTGCTGGATGCGCTGCGCCTGCAACGTCTGCCAACACCGCGCGTCACACGACAGATGCCCGGCAGTCTGGCACTCGGCCGTTGGGGTGAAGTGCGTCTGGAAGTCGAACATGACTTCAGCGAGCCGATGCACATTCAACTGTTCGACCATCCGCCAGAAGGCCTGAGCTTCGAAAACCTGCCACTGTCGATTGAATTGCAACCCGGCCAGCGCAGCCTGCTCGGCTACCGTCTGCGCCCGCTCAAACGCGGTCATTTCAACTTCAGCCACTGCGAAATCAACCTGCCCAGCCCTTTGGGGTTATGGTCAGGCAAACGCCTGCTCAATGTCAGCGACCAGACCCGCGTCTACCCCGATTTCGCCCGTCTCTACGGCGGTGAGTTGCTAGCCGTGGACAACTGGCTCAGCCAGCTCGGCGTGCGCCAGCGGCAACGTCGCGGTCAGGGTCTGGAGTTTCACCAACTGCGCGAATTCCGCGAAGGCGACAGCCTGCGCCAGATCGACTGGAAAGCCACCGCCCGTCAACGCACGCCGATTGCCCGCGAATATCAGGACGAGCGCGACCAGCAGATTATCTTCCTGCTCGACTGCGGCCGACGCATGCGCAGCCAGGATGATGAACTGTCGCACTTCGACCACGCGCTCAATGCCTGCCTGTTGCTCAGTTATGTCGCGTTGCGCCAGGGCGATGCGGTGGGCCTGAGTACCTTCGCCAGCGAACACCCGCGCCATCTCGCCCCGGTCAAAGGCAGCGGCCAACTGAACGTGCTGCTGAACACGGTTTATGACCTCGACAGCACGCAGCGCCCTGCCGATTATCAGGCCGCCGCCAATCAACTGCTGACGCGGCAGAAGCGCCGGGCCTTGGTGGTGCTGGTGACCAACCTGCGCGATGAGGATGATGAGGAACTGCTGAGCGCGGTCAAACGCCTGAGCGCACAACATCGGGTGCTGGTCGCCAGTCTGCGCGAAGAGACGCTGGATACGTTACGCCAGTCAGCGGTGCAAACCCTGCCCGAGGCGTTGGCTTACTGCGGCACGCTGAGTTACCTGAATGAACGGGCAGAACTCCATGAGCGGTTGAGTGCTCATGGCGTCCCGGTAGTGGATGTCCGGCCTAAAGATTTGGGGGCCGAACTGGTGACGCAGTATCTCAGTTGGAAACGCAGTGCGGCGCTCTGATCATCTCTCGATCCGGACGAGCACAGACCCGCTGCTCGAGGTCCCGTCAGGATTCTCGACTTTGACGTCAAGGGAAACGGTTTCCGACAGGTCCATCACCCTCCAGGAGATTTTGTATTTACCATCGCCATTTGTACTGGACTCAATAAATGGCCTCCCGTTAATGGCGACAAGAATTTTCCTTTTCGGCATCGGCTCTCCAGAAGCCTTGTCTACGATCAACGCAGTCATGTCTACCCAGTCGTTCACGAAAGCCGGATTCGGCGAGGCGACAACGGACTTCACAACCGCCGGACGTTCAGTGACATTCAACCGCAGCGTTTCCACATCCCAGCCAGCCAAGCCGCCCTTTACCGACGCCCACAATGCTGCCTCACCTGCAGTGCCCAAGACAAAGCGCACCGTTGCCATGCCATCGGTACCCGTCAGTGTTGCCGGTAAAGATGTGTTGCCGTACTCCCACATCACTTCGACATTAGCCAAAGGCTCGCCGGTATTGGCTGAAACCACCAAAGCCTGCGCTGAAATCTCTTGCCCCGGATAACCGGTCAAATCATCGCTGAACAGTTCCTTGATCTGTCGAGGCTCATGCAGGAAATACGGTAACGAAATCGATTCCGAATACTGCGAATCCCCCACTGTCGCCGTCAGCTGTGCCGCTCCCGGTGTTGTAGGTACAAAGCGGATCCACGCCTCGCCATAGAAGTTGGTGGTCGTTCTCACCTCGCCCAGATCCAGACTTCTCCAGACAACCGTCATTCCCGCCATCGGCCTGCCACTGATAACCGAAACAATGGTGATTCGTTCGAACACAGCCTGGCCCCAGAACAGCGCTTGACTGACCCGCGAACGCTCGGCGATTTTCACCACTTGCGCGCCTTCACCCACCGACATTGCATTGACAGGTGACCATCGAGCCAGGTCTTCGCAGGCCAGAAACAAACCGAAACTGCCATTACGCTTGTCATCGACCGAGAATGAATCGGTGAATCCCGCGTAGCTGCTGAAGACCCTTGGCAAACCGAGTACTGGCTGAGTAAAACGAATGCCCAGTGCCTCAGGTCCGGTGCCGGCCATGCCCAGCGTTAACTTTCGACCGGACAAGAAGGTGTCTTCCGGGGCAGTTATATCGATTCTATGGGTCAGTTTGCGACGCGCAAAACCGGTGTCCTGGCCGATAGGCTGTGCCGGGCCGAAATCCATACTGAACAGCAAGCGATCCCAAGGGTCGCTGGCCAGCGAACAGACCTCCATCGAACGTGTATCTGTAGCATTGTCATACGGACTGGTGACCGACACTTCAACCGTTGCCGATCCGCCTGTGGTTGCCCCATACGCAAAGCCTGCCCAGCCATCGTCAGCAGTCACATGCTCTTCAGAGTGACCATCAACCTTCCACTGCGTTGGCACTTGAACCATGGCATCTTCCGAGAAATCCGAACGTACCTTCGCCCACATCCATGCCGGGTCCTGATCCACGATCGGGAAAACGGCAGACTCACGCACGGTTTCAATGCTGAGTTTGTTGTGGCCCAAGTGCATTCTGGTGACATCCGTCGAGCCAGCCCCCACCGTCAAGAATTTCAGACCGAACGCCCCGCCCCCCTGACTATCGGAACAATCCAGTGTCCAGGTCATGCCACTTTCATCAATAACAGTGTGGCTATGTGGAGGCGGGTCGAGAACGATGTCCATCTCTGACGCTGGAGTTCCGGACCATTGCAAATCCATGGCAAGCCCCACCAGGGCACTCAGTGCTTTGGTTCTGAAAATATATCGGTGTACGGCACCCAGGCAGGGATACAGCAACTGACCTCGGTCGGTGCTCATCTGATCCAGTTCCAGAGTGAATTCATCGTAAATGTCCGGTGAAACCAAGCGGCCGAGCAACTCTCGATCTTCCAGTGAATCGGTCAACAACCGCAGTCCGAACATGCTGCTGCGGCTCTTGGCGAATTCAGAACTCAGAGTCCAGATCAGCGGTTCATCTGGCCGCAATACCCTGGGCTCGCCAAGTTCACTCACCACCAGCCCGATTTCTGGTTCGTCGATGCCCCATACCAGCGTTATTTCCTGGCCGATAAGAGGACTGCCGGCGAGGGCAGTGACCACCAGGGAATGGGTGAGACCTCGTTTGCAGGCAACCCCTAGATTCTGGTCGATCAGACCACGATCAAATGTGATGTTGACCTTGTCCTTCCATGAACTCCTGGCAATCGCTGTCACGCTGAATTCGCACTCATGCGGCTCAGCAGATTCATGCGCTCGGACCGCTGCGGTGATCCCATGAGTACCGGGTTCTCTGGTGTAAAACTTCAGGCTCCCCCAACCACCGCTTCCCGTTTGGCTCTGCACGACGCTGTCGGCCATTTGCCAATCGACCAGCGCACCGATGACCGGTTCGCCGTCGCCCTGATCAGTAACATGCACCACCTGCAAACGCAGGTACGCACTTTCGTATTCCTCGACCACCGGACTATTCGCGGCCTGGCGTACCTCTTTGATTTTGATCCTGTTGCGCGCCAGCGACATGCGCTTCCTGGGCGACGGCAACAACAGCTTCGAGCAGACCAGTGACAACTCGAATATCCCATCGCGGCGGTCTTCGCAGTTCAGCGTCCAGGATGCAGTGCCCTCTCCATCGATCGGCATGGGTACCGATGTTTCCAGTGGCGGACTGACTACGACACCCAATTGCCCAGGCTTGTCACCGTGCCAATGCAGATAGAAGTCCCTGCCTCGCAGACGACTGTTGGCCGCCAGCATTACATCAATGAAATGGGTAGAACCCCGATTCGGATAACTGTTATCAATCCAGTCCCTGATCTCGGTGTTTTCACAGACAGTCAACTGTGCCCACGGATCCTCCCCCAGTACTAGCACGTCGAACGTCTGAGTCCACACACCCTGCTCGTAATAAAGGCTGACCACAGACGCTTCGATAACGAAGTCCCCTGCTGCCTTCGCCGCATAATCGAAGTAGGCCCAACCTTGTTCATCAGTAACGGCAGCCGCCAACACCCCGTGCTCGACGGTCGCCCAGTTCACCGTAAGCCCGGCAAATGGCTGGCCGGTGTAATACGACGCCACTTGCACACCCAAACGGACACTTTGCTCAATCAACGGGTAGTAAGCAGCCTCGACCACCTCACGAAAAATCAGTCGATGATGCCCCAGCGATACGGGGATCTCGTAGGCCTGCGAGGTGTAACGGTTGCGCAAGCTCAGGGTGAATTCGTAGTCCTGATCATCGATCAACGGGCAATCGAGCGTCCATGGCGCGTCCAGCGCTTGCTGGGTGTCCCACACAGGCGTCGCGACAATCGCGCCCTGCGGATTATTGTCGATGCTCAATGCAACCGGGGTGCCGTGCCAAGGGTTATCCGGCACAGGTACAAAACCGAGCACGTGCGGCGTGATCAATGCGTCGCTGCCAAAAGCTCCGCCCGTGCTGGCGCCCTGACACAGGTACATTTTACGCAAGGGCTGGAACGACAGGCCGTCCAGCTCAATTTCCTGCAATTCAAGTGGCGCGAGTTTCAACTCGATTGTGACGCCTGTAACCCAGAGTTCGCCAAATGGACTCGAAGAGTCTGTCGAGCTGAATATTTCGATGCGCAGCAACTTTAAGCTTGAGATGTCCGATGTCAGTTCCACTTCATGCAGGGTCGGACTGAATCGCCTCTCTGGCCCTGATCCGAAACCCTCGCGCTGTTGTGCCTGATCAGGTTTACCGGCGGGTTTGAGTTCGATGCGGTGATGCTCGATGTCTCCCTGAGAAATCCTCACATAGCCTGATTGGCTGAAACTGCTTTCCCAGAGAAAACTCAACCAATAAACACCATTGCCATCGGGATCTCTGGGAAGTGTGACGTCTTGAGTGACACCCGCGCCCTTCGGCGCTTTGATGTGCTTGATAGGCGTGTTGTTGTAATACGCCGTGCCTATAGCAACCGTCCCCGTCCTTGCCCAATATTCGAACCTTCCTTCGAAATCACCGTTGCATACCAGGTTTTCATTCATCTGAACGACAGGATCACTCATGACTGCGCACTCCCTTGCCCCTTGCCGGCCAAGCCCCCTTTCGCTGCTTTGACCAACTCCTTCACCGAATCGGTAAACAATTGATCTCCGCTCTTGCACGTATAGCGAATGCGCAAGATGCAATCGTTCATCGAGCGCAGCATGGCCTCCTGCGATGGCTCTTCATGCCATGGCCAATGTAGATCCCAATCGGACACCGCACCGGTATTTTCAAATGGATAGAGCATACCTTCATCTGGCTTCGCCGCCGCCATGCCGTTGTCGGCAATACCCACCGACAGGGCGATCTGCTGGCCCGGACGTAAGTTGAACAGCACATCGGGAGGGGCCATCTCCCCAGGATCAAGATTGTGCAAGTACTTCACTGACTGCACCGAAGGCCGGCTCGCCGTCATGCTGCCGACCTGTAGCAAGATCGCGTGAACATCCCCGAAAGGTTCCGTCATTATTGGCAAATCGACTTCTACCGAACTGATCTGCCGGCAGTAATGCCCCGGATAATCCCGATCGAACAGCAATTGCGTCAGTCTGAACTTCAGCGAGCCGGTGGTCCGCAGTTGCGCCAGCGCAGCCTCCCAGGTAGCGATGCCGACCTGAGGGTCTGTTGCATCGTTGAACAGGCGACGCAAGGAGATGGTCTTCACCAGTTCCAGTCGCCGCTCGGTGCGCTGCAGGTATTCATGCTCCATATGCAGCAGATGCGCGCGCAAATGCTCGCCAGCAGTAAAACCGTGGCGCTTATCCAGCCACACTTGAGACAACGGAATATGTGAATCGTAATCGCCGGTTTCGGCGCTCATCGCCACTTGCGCGCTGTTGCACAGACTGACCACCGCGTCATAAGCCTGATAGTGCAAAGCCTTGAGCTGGCCCAGCATCCAGCCGAACAATTCGGCATTGGTCGCACGCTTTTTCAGATAGTTGTACATCGTCAACGCCTGAGCGTTAGCTCGCAGCGTTTGCGCGAGGTTGGTTCTGGCCGCATCAATTGCATGGTTCTGCGCGACGATCTGTGCATCGATGGCCGCGATTTCTGCCAGCGCCTGATCGCGTTGCAGCCCCCATTCATTGCGGCGACGGCGATAGCCTTCGGTGGTGGCCTGCTTGTCTGCATCGATTTGCAGCATCGACGAAGCTATTTCCAGGCCGAAGCAGATGGCATCCGTAACTTTGTCGACCCGAAAACCACCGTTCGCCATACCGAAAATATTAGGCGCAGCCGCCACCGCCGCGCCGACCGGTTTGAGGATTTTGGCAGTCAGCGCCAGCTCTTTGGACTGGTCCAGGTTTTCCATGACCTTATATTCGACGTTCGACACGTTGTCGTCATAGCGGGCTGCGAAAGCATCAGTCCGTTCCTGCGCCACTGTCCGGCTCTGCTCAAGCGCCGTCCTGCTCGCTTCCAACTGAGCGATGGATTGCTCCTGCACGGTTCTGGCGTAGCTGCCCAACTCCACCAGATGGTTTTGCTGCAGCTCTTCCTGCTCGGCTCGATCGCGCCGCTCAAGCAGGTTGAGCACTTGGCTGCCGTAATCCTGCAAGGTCTGCACGGCGCGCAAGGCAACTTCGAAGATCACGCGCCAGCGAAATGCAATCACCACCAGCCGTCCCCCCATCGGTCTGGCGCCACCGACGCCACCTGCTGCCAGAGCTTGCAGCAATAGCTTCGGGTCAGTCGGAGGGTTAAACAACGGCAGGAGCATGGGCTTGCCATCAATGGTCAGGTTGTTGCGCAAGTTGTTCATGCGGTACTGCGGCGCGTTGAACCAGGCGAGCAAATCATCATTGATGGGGGTCCTGAACGGCGGACACCCCAACACCCCCAGCATGGGAGACGTATCGGAGCCGGCTGAAACATCGTCCAGGCTGTAATTCAATGTCCGCTCGAAAGTTTCCAGTGCCGTACGCGTGCAACTTTGGGTCAGAAGGTCGCCCAGTGTCGCGGTCTGCCACAAGTTTACCGTTTGAGTCAGAGGTGGTTTGCCCATCAATGACCCCGCTTGCATATAGCACTGCTTTGCCGCCGCCAGGCTTTCGCGGGTCAGTCGGCGGTAATGCCAGTCCCCCCAGGCCATGAGGTTCTTCACGTACTCGATGAACATCAGCAGCCTCAAATGCACAGGCGCTGAATATCCAATCGCATCCGGGTCGGTGGGCGCCACAGCTTCACAGCCGGCATTGCCCAGATCGTTGATCAACGGTCGGCAGCGCCAGTAATTCGGTTTTTCGGGTACCGAGCTGCTGTCGGCAGTAGCCCGGGGATCGAAGATGAAATGCAACCATTTCTGCGCATCGGCATACCGCTCTTCATCACTCAACCGTTTCGCGATCAGATGCGGTAAATGGAAAAACAGCTCCCAGAAAAACAGCCCGTTGGCACTGTCGAAAGCGCCATTACGCTCCTCGAAAACAACACCGGTGGGCGGTGGCTCGGGCTGATGCTGGGATTCCCAACTAAGCAGAGTCGCTGGAGAGACAGTCGAGCTTGTGACCAAATGGGGACCGAACAGCGAATTAAGCCGAACGTAGCGCAACGCCCAGTCATCGCCCAGTTGAAAGTCGAGGAACTGGGCGGCATCCGTGGTGTTTTTCAGCAGCTTTGGCGGGAGGAAATCAGAGAGATTGACAATCTTCAGGTCAAACTGTTTGCCACCAAAACCTTCTTCTTCACTCTTCAGGGTGAACTTGACGTTGTCCCAAGTACCTTTGGGTCGAGTGAAGCTATCCAAAAATTTAATTGCCCAACCGCCGGCTGTAGACACCTCAAGCGTCACCGGCTTGGGGTCGTCACCGGCGAAATTCTCCAACTGCAAGGTAAAGTTTGTATTGTTCTCTGACAAACCTGTGGGCCGGCAAAAACCTTCCACCGTCAGCACATCGTTGTCACCCACTCGCAAGGCGAAGACGGTCAGCCCCAGAAAAGCTGCCATGGAGCCTGAGGGTGACTCACTTGGAACCACAGTAACCTCAAGACCCAAGGGGTGCTGAACCGTCAAGGCAGAAACAAATCGTTCTTCCTTGGCCAGCTCCAGCCAGGTACCACTGTCCTCGGCAACGGGGTTCATCAGCACATCGATGATCGCAGTCTTTTTCAAGGCACCTGTGCCGGTTTTATCATTGTCCAGCAATACCCCGAGCTTGCCTTTGGGATTCTGAGAGTCGACCCATACGGTTGCAATCAAGCGGGCACCTGCAGAGAGATCCTCATCAAACTCGCTATGGCATAAATTCAAAGGCGCCGACCACTGGCCGCTCTGCCTCATGAAGGCCACATAGATATCCAGCTGATGCGGTACGAACCGGGATCTGTCATCTTCCGAAGAATTCGGAGGATCGGCTTTGATGATCTCGCCGACCTTGTCCCGCCACTCCGCCCAGACCATACACAGCCGGCGATTCCAACGCACCGCCCGCATGTCCAGCAACCGCCCGGCAGGTTGAATATCCACCACTTTCCACTCACTCCACGCGGCCGGGTTGACGGCGAGACAAGTGGGCGTGATCTCGATTTGCGCCTTGCGCCAGAAGTGCTGGTACGGCGGCATTCGCTGGCATCCGACAAAATAATAATCAGCGCGCTCAGGGGTCGTGCCATCCATGTAGACGCTGCGCAAATCCATATCGAGGATCTGCTCCAAGGCTTGCAAATAATATTGCAGCGCCGCCTGAACCGAATCGGTGCTCAGACTGGTATGGTTGAGATTGTTTTCAAGGGTCTTGAACAGATCCGTCTTGCGCTGACGCACAAACGGAGTGATGTAATTTTCCGGGTAGTGCACGATCATCTGCCGCGCAGCCCAATCCGAGTAGTTGTTATCCAGCGCCCAGTTTTCCAGGTGATCAGCGGGAAACTCGAGGTTTTCGTAACCGGGCTCCATATTGTTGAGCGCCGCATTGATGTACCACTGCGCACAACTGATCGCTTCGGCCACCCCCGACGTCTGCACCCGAGCACTGTCCAGCAGGTCGATGCGCAGCAATTCGGACACGTCGTCCGCGGTCTGCAAACGCGGGTAACGCTCCGCCCTTACTTGCCCGATGCAAAAATCAAGCAACGCGGTACGAAGTTTTTCCTGTAACAGACCAATGTTGTTCGAGGTCATGATCCTTGCTCCGTGGAAGAGGTTCCCACGTCACCGCCGGAAGGCGGTGACGCTTGTTCAAGCGACTGGCTGCGGCCTTGCGTCACCCAAACTTGATGGGGTCGAAGACAACCCCCTGCCCGCTTGCCAGGCTGCGTATACCGATTTCGAATTCACCGCTGAAAGCGCTGGAAACACGAACACTGGTTACACCTTGCTTATTGGTGAAACCCTGTGCCGGGTGGAACGTTGGCCTTTTTTCGGGATCTGTTCCTGCTTCCCAGGCCCAGTCCACCAGCATCTTGGCCCCAAGGTTTCCGAACTGGTCCACCATCTTGGCGAAAAGTGTGATTTCCTGACCAAGCGCCACGACCGACGTTGGCACCGGAGACATTTCCCCGGTCGGGAAAGTCATGCTGTTGGCGTCGGCGATGACGTTGAGGTTCACTGCCCACTTAGGCTCGAGCAGGCTCATGGAAAAATAAAGGCGGTCCGTGCCCAGGACTTTGCCCGGAACATACTCAGCCTTGAGGACTCCTTCGGTATCGGTGATACCCGAGCTGATGGTCCCTAGCTCGGAGTGCCAGACAACAGGGACACCTTTCAACGCTGCACCTTGGGCGTCGGTGAGCGTCATCGTAATGATCGCTTTCTCGTCTGGTTTACCAGCGAAGACTTCTGTAGGCGTTACGGTGCAAGTCATCCTGACCAACTGGTTCAGTTCACCCGGTATTTGCAAGACCGGCACACGCCTCTGGGTCTGACTGAGCAAAGCCAGTTCAGCCGCTTGCGCATAGGCCTCACTGGCTTCGATCGTCTCCGGCAAGGTACCGATCCGCAAAATGGTCCGGGCATCCATACCGGTCTGCATCGACAACTGGTAAACGCGCATCAGCAGATCCAGTTGTTCCAGGGTTTTCAACACTTGGGTTTGAGGATCGATATGGCGAACACATTCGCTGACTTCCTGCGCGCTCCAGGCAAAGAATTCAGCCAGTTTGATGGCCGCTGCTTGCTGCACCACGCGTAATGCATCGGTGCTGGGAGAGGATGGTAGCGAATGGACCTGACGCAGATAGTCCAGCAAGTTCTGCTCCGGCTGTTCGCTCAGACTGAACGCGCGGGTCAGCGTGGTCAGTGCATAAAGTATGCGCACCGAGAACTCATGTTTTTGACTGGAGTCGATTTTTTTTCGACGGCCAATCCAGGCTTCGTATCCATAACCCAGATAATCCCGGATCAATGCCGCACTCAAGCCCAGTGTCGAAACAACTTCAGCGCGCTGACGCACAACAGCCAGCAGCTCGAGTAACGGATCTGAAGGTTCGTCGCGCCTGCGCTCCGTCGCTGGCGATTCGAGGGCGGTGCGGTCATACACCTGGCGCAACAGTTGGTACACCGAAGCATCGACCCAGTTCAGCACCAGAATGGCCAATTCGCCCTCGATGCCGGCGTAGATTGCCAGCGACTCCCTGACCAGCGACACCTGAGCGTCTCTGGCCTGCAGAAGAACGGCGAGCATGATCCCGGCCAGGACGCTGACCTGGGTTTCCTCAATGTCCAGGCCGTTCCTGACGGCCCATTCGAGCTTCTCGCGGGCGAAGTCCAAATAATCTTCCGGCGTCAGGTCAGTGGCCAGTACCAGGCCATTGACGTCGACAACCGGCGCCAGCCCCTCACTGTCAATCGAGAGCAAATCCAGCCAGTCGTTTTCTCCGGCCGACGGAATACCGGCCACGAGAAAAGAATTATTGGATAACTGCGCGCTGGGCAGGAGGGTGCCGATCTTGTCGAATAACTGCTGATCCTGCTGGGAGGACTCGCTCAGACGCAGTGGTGCACTCACGTGTTGCAACATCCACAGCACCGATATGTTGCTTTGCTCGCACCATTGCACACAGGACTGCATGGCTTCGATCAAGCTCAGCACACCCGGACTGTCAGCCGTGTCTTCTTTACGGCTGTCCTCATCCACTATGCTGACAATACGCGGTTTGCCTGCCAGCCCGTTGAGCCAGGAATCATCCCCCTGCGAACTCAGCACT
This sequence comes from Pseudomonas sp. CH61, assembly GCF_059429415.1. Classification (NCBI taxonomy): domain Bacteria; kingdom Pseudomonadati; phylum Pseudomonadota; class Gammaproteobacteria; order Pseudomonadales; family Pseudomonadaceae; genus Pseudomonas; species Pseudomonas sp. CH61. Next base: position 4,315,293 of record NZ_CM182098.1, read on the forward strand.
CGCAACATGAGTACGCCTTCGACCGGCGTGATATTCAACAGCCGGGGCAGTTTTACCAAACGGTAAAAACTGGAAATGACCGCCGAACTGCGTACCAGATTATCGGTAAGCTCATGTGCCTGGGCTATCGCCAGCGCCAGGTAGTGGTAGGTCTGAAGATCAATGTCCAAACCACTGCATAGCTGGCTGACCGTAAGATTGTCTTTTTCCGATATCGGTATCAGCGCAAACGTTGTGTCGTCGAGTTTCAGCGGCTCACGATAATTGCCCTGATTATTGAAGACCTGATCGAACTGCGACAGTGCATCACCGTGACTGTAGAGTGACAGTTCATCGAGAAACACGGCGAAATCCGCTATCGTGCAGTTGTAGCGTTCACGCAGTCGCTGAAACAGACCCAATGCATGGATCACGTCTACCGAAATCGCCCACTCCTCAGTCTTTTCGGCACCGCGCGCTACGGCCTTGATCGCTGCCACCAACAAGGCGTCAATCTGCTCAGAGGGCTGATTCAGCCATTTGTCCAGGCGTAACTTGCGGTTCAACCGGTCAAATACATTCAAGCCTTTTGGACTATTGGGATTAACGATTATCCGATGGAAGTTATTCCCTGACTGGTTGGTGAAGCCGATAGCAGGGTGGCTGTTTTCATTGATGTAAACCGAGCCGGATCGACCGCCTTCCGGGACGTCGGGCTCACTGGGGTATTTCACATTGGCCGAACGCCGCGGCGCGTAGTCACCGACCGAAAAAAGCCTGGTAACCTCCTCGGCCACAAGATTCGTACGTGCAGCCAAAAAAGATGCCTGATTGACATTCAGGTACTCAAGGTCTTCGGTGCCAAAGTTATCCCGATAGAACTGATACATATCTTCAGAGTTATAGTATTTTTCAGTCAGCAACCATTGCTGGTACGGGCCCAGCCGAGAGGCATGAGCCAGGGCGGCAGCGGCTAGCGTCGTCAGGGATCCGGAGTGCAAGAAGTTAGGGAAATTCACGTCTACGATGTTGGTAAAATCCCCCACCGATTTACCGTTGAAACCGGCAACCCCATCGACCGAGCTCCAATCCTGGTTGTACGGCAGACTGTTGGGATAGCGCGCTTTGATCAATGCCTGTTTAAGTGGAACAGTTGTGTTCGCGGTAATGAACGCCTGCAACACGCGAACGATAACGTCGACCGATGACTCCGGCGCGTTCACCGTTTTACTGTCGACCGTCAACGCCATCAGATCCGTGCGGCGCTCATGCAATGGCAGTTTGCGTTCGTCGTCACCAACGGATTCGATGAGATCGCGGATCAAGCTGTACAGGAAGACGAGATACGCCGCCGGCCCGAATATGGACTCCAAAGAATCCGGAGGGCATTTGGCTCTCAATTGCAGATCGAATAACCGCTCCAGTTGCGGTCCCGCTACGAGTGACATCAACCCGCTGGACGGTCCTGTCGAGCCGGCTTTGTCCCGATGCACGTCATGCTCGATATACCGGCGCCGCACATAAGTCGCCAGGCTGTTGGCCCGGCGCAAGAAACGCCGGGCCTCTTCCTGTTCAAGTCCGTACTCGCCGACCAGGAACGGAAGACCCCTTTCGACCAGAGGGAAAATCGATCCCCCCTCCGCTATGTAGGTCCAGAGCTTCCAAAGCCGGTTTTGCCTGGTGGGCGCTTGCTCACCAAACAGCTGAACGAACAACTGCGCGGCGGGACGGAGCGAATCAGCCATGATCACATTCCTTGAGTCGATAACAGGCCCGGGCTGCCTGACGGTTGTGTCAGGCGACCCAGCGTTCAATAAGGATTTAGCGCTTGAAAATGGCTATCGCCAACTGTCATAAATGACAGGTTTTATGACCACTCATCGGATTTTCAATCCAGTTTTATCTGCCGGCGCTGATTCAACTTCAAACCGTTGGCTGACAACCCAGTCAGACCCGATCGGATCGCTTTCACTTGGCAGCAGCCTGAAGCAACACCAGTTGCCACCCAGCGATAGCGCGTGCTCAGCCTGACCTTTCCAGTCAGGGTCGGCCTGAATCGACGCTACCCATATCTTGTCCGGGTTGAACGGGTCGACCAGAACACCGATGCCTTGACGGCCCTTGCCGGCAAACAGCACCGGGTTGCTAACCCTGCGTCCCGGCGCTGGTATCTCAATGGTGGGCTGATAAGTTGCCAGCTGAACCATGCGTTTCGCACTATCGGATTCAAACCCTTCGCAGGCCGCCACAACTTTCAGTTCATGATTGCCCTCGACTTGCCCAGGCTTCAGCGTTACCGACCACGTCCGGTTTTCCCGCACCTCGACACTTGCCTGGTCGCTACCCAGCGTCGCGGTCACGGTGTCGCCGTGCGTCGCGAAACCCGACACCTCGACCTCTAGGCCGACATGGTCAAGGGCAGTCGGGGTTTCGATAATCGCAGCCGCCGGCACGACTTTGTAACGCAGACGCTCATTGGGTTGAGAACGCTGCGCAATGCCATTGAGGACGAATGTCTGAAAGGCCCAGATGATTGTGATTCCCACAGGCAAACTCACTTCGGCTTCCCAGTCGCCTAACGCGTTCACCAGGATATCCGTCAGCAATGGCTCAGTAGCGCCTTGCAGCCAGACCTCCACCCGCGCGCCAGGTCGGCCAGTGCCAGCAATCTTCGAGGTGCGCGGCGCTTTCCCGCCAGGGATCGGCGTCGTGAATCGAGGCGGCGGCACCACCACCTTGAGTTCGTGCTCATCGCTGTTGGTCGACTCTTGCCCGTTGAGTATCTGTTGCGCGTGGAGGAAATAATGCCTCAGCTCCAGATCACGTAGTTCGATCGACCATTTGCCCTCCTTAAGCAATTCGAGCGGAGCACCCAACTCTCCTCCCATCTGGCTGTCATGCAATTGCATCACCGCGCCCTGCATGCCGTCATCACCTTCAATGATGACGTCGTACCCAACTTCTGAACCGGATACCGGCGCGACAATGCGCGGTTGCAATATGACTCTGTGGACAGTGAAGGTTTTCGAAGCCGGCTTTGAAGGGAGATCGAGGATTGTTTGCGTGACCTCCACGGTATGTTCGATATTCGCCTCGAACGGGGTTGGTCGCTGAAACGTCCAGATGGTGGCCGTCACAGTCGCCACATACGTCTCGGTATCGTCGCTGAACGTGATGCTCACCGTGGCGCCCGGCAAGCAAGTGCCGCTGAATTCAGGCTCCAGCCCTTCCTCGGAAGGATCATCCAGGCCTGGCGCCAGCGGTGGAATCGTGACGTACAGGATGAAAGGACATTGCGAGGAGTGGTCTCCCAGACGCTGGGTAATCAGCACTTGTCGTTTGTCGGTTGGCCCCCACTCCTCCAATGCTGGCGTCGACCATTGGCCGTTCACGACCCCTACACTTCGCGCAACCTCGTGTGTATCGGGATCTCTGAGCGAGACGGTAGCGCCTGAGTAACCTTCGCCGCTGAAGACGGGTCGATACTCCTTGCTGTAGCTCGCCTTGGTGATATTCGGCATGTCGTTGTGGACTTTGAAATCAAGAGCCAGCGATTCGATCCAGCCATTGGCGTTGTCGGCGATTTGTTGAATCACCGTCACATCGTGGCTGCCCAGAGGCAAGACAACCGGGGCCGTTTCCCACTCGCCTTGCCCATCGACGCGGGTGTTGGGAGGCAAAGGCAGCGAGCCGTTGCTGGCAGAGAACTGGATTTCGGTCGAGAGGCTTTGATCGAAATGGCCGCGGCCGGAGAACTTCAAGCTTGTATCCGGGAAAAAGGTGACCTCAGGTTTTTCCAGTTTGGGAGGGCGGATTCGGAACGAGCGGGTTGCGCTTCTCCCGGACGGTTTATCGTTCAATACCTGAATTGCGACAAGTGAAGCCGGTCCAGGCTCGAGCGTCACAGACAAGCACCAATCAGTCGCCGTGACGGCAGTCTCACCCAGTTTTTCCAACGTCAAATCTTTATAGATATAAAGAATTGCGCCCACGACGCCGTCGATACCTGACAGTAAGAAATGACACTCCTGCAACTCAATGACCGGGAAAGTGATTATCGGCTTGCGAATGCCCGGCGCGTAGGTTTCGGGGTCAGATTTATCGGAGAGGAATGCTTTATCGTCGATGAAAAAACGACTCCATGCTACGTATACATATTCCCGCTCTTGGGGTTCAAACCCTTCGAGCCACTCGGGAGTCCACTTGCCATCAGTGCCCACAACAGCAGTCCCGAACGCGCCCTGTCCATCCGAATCCTGGCCGTGTAACAGTATGCTGGTACCCCATACGCCGGTTCCGTTAACCTCGACTCCCGTACCTTCTTGAGGAGCAATCCTTGGCGGAGGCTGAGTAGCAGTGAAGTAATTCGTCACCTCAAAAATTGAGCTGCGCGCCGTAACCCGGTTTTTGCCAGTGGGCATGAAGTGTGGCAGGGTAAAACTCCAGACCCCGCCCTTGGCAGACACCTCGAAATTCAGAGTAACAAGAGGCCCAATGATTTGGATGTAAACCGTCTCATTGTTGATCAGCCCCCTACCTGAAATGGTATTGCTTCTGAAATCAATCTCCGATCCGTCCGCTGGCTCATCAATAATTAAAGTGGCTGCCTGAGGAGCATGGTGGGTATCGTCGTTCATGCATCACCTTCGGATACAGTGACAAAGAAAGACAGAAAGCCACAGCAGTCGGATTATTCCTACCTGTAAAATCTGACAGTCCCGACGAACGGTAGCACCTTGCAAAAAGCAAACCGGCAGCGAACGATCAGTCGATCAAAAGTGCGCCGTTGCTAGAGAAAAAGCCGGAATAACGAGGGGGTAATTGACCCAACCTGACCGTCAATTTCGGTGTGTGGGTAAGAACGCTTTCGCGGGCAAGCCCGCTCCCACAGGCTTTGTGTACGCCACAGATCGCAGGTGAGAACGAACCTGCTCGCAAAGCTTTTAGCGGTTTTGAATCAGGCCGAAGCCGGCATCGGCTGAAAACTGAAGTACTGCTGCAACGCCTGCACCAGTTGGCCGAATTCCGGCGGGGGGCGCTGCACGATGAAGCCGGCGTCGTAATGCAGCGGCGTGGCGTCTTCATGGCACCACACGCAACACGCGGTGAAGTCGATGACTTGCTGGCAGCCATCGCTGGCGGGGATTTTCAGGCGTAACTGGAAGTCCACCCCGATCATCATCGGCAACTGGCTGATCAGCATCAGCCCGTCTGCGGAGACATTGCCGAGAAAACCGATGGGCTTGTCGGTAACGCTGTTGAACACTCTGAGGAAGTACGGCAACTGGTGCCGTTCGATCCGGCGGTCGGTAAACATGCGCAGTTCGCCATGCAAGGCTCCATGACAGAGCCGCACCTTTGCTTCGGAACGTGCCTGTGTCGCGGGCCCGCTCTCCCCGCTTCCGGTGTGACGGTCACCAAGTCGCCGTCACCTGACCACTTGCCAGTCGCAGGTGTTGCTCCGGGTTTACAGATTCAGCTCCAAACCCGGGTTACTCGACTATAGCTCAGCCTGTACAAGCGGCCAGATTTTGTATGACAACTGTCATCAGAAACGAGTCGGGCGCACCACCGCAGCGGCGCTGCGCGTCGGGTAGTGGCCCAGGCTCTGCAAGGTTTCCAGACGCGCGCGGGCGCGGTAGGCGTATTCGCTGTTGGGGTACGAGGCGATGATGAACTGGTAGGTCTGCGCCGCGTCGACAAACATTTTCTGCCGTTCCAGGCACTGGCCGCGCATCATCGACACTTCCGGCCATACATACGGGCGGGCACGGCTGGCGCGTTCGACCTTGGACAGCTCGAGCATGACCTGCTCGCAATTGCCGCGATCATAGGCGCTGTAGGCGTTGTTCAAATGATGGTTCATCGACCAACGGGTGCAGCCCGTCACGGCGAGGACGCTGAGGGCAAGGGCGGCAATGGGTACGAATCGCATGAGGGTTCTCCTGTCTTGTGCTCTTTATCGACCCTTGCCGAGAAATCTTCAGAAGTGTTTGCGCCAATCGTCGTGTTCAATAAAGAAAACAATAAGTAGTGCATTCGAACAATGACTACACCCCAAGAGCATAGTAGCCTTCGCTAGCGCTTGAACTCAGGAGTCTTTGCATGTCCGTCCGTCGTACCAAAATCGTCGCTACCCTTGGCCCGGCCAGTAACTCGCCGGAAGTTCTCGAACAGCTGATTCTGGCTGGTCTGGACGTTGCCCGTCTGAACTTCTCCCACGGCACCCCCGACGAGCACAAGGCTCGCGCGAAGCTGGTGCGTGACCTCGCTGCCAAACACGGCCGCTTCGTCGCCCTGCTCGGTGACCTGCAAGGCCCGAAAATCCGTATCGCCAAATTCGCCAACAAGAAGATCGAGCTGAAGATCGGTGACCAGTTCACCTTCTCCACCAGCCATCCGTTGACCGAAGGCAACCAGCAAGTGGTCGGCATCGACTACCCGGACCTGGTCAAGGACTGCGGCGTGGGCGACGAGCTGCTGCTCGACGACGGCCGCGTGGTAATGCGCGTGGATACCGCCACCGCCACCGAACTGCATTGCACCGTGACCATCGGCGGCCCGCTGTCCGACCACAAAGGCATCAACCGTCGCGGTGGCGGCCTGACCGCACCGGCCCTGACTGAAAAAGACAAGGCCGACATCAAGCTCGCCGCCGAAATGGAAGTCGACTACCTCGCGGTGTCCTTCCCGCGTGACGCTGCCGACATGGAATACGCCCGTCAACTGCGCGACGAAGCCGGCGGCACCGCCTGGCTGGTAGCGAAGATCGAACGCGCTGAAGCCGTGGCCGACGACGAAACCCTCGATGGCCTGATCAAGGCTTCCGACGCGGTGATGGTTGCCCGTGGTGACTTGGGTGTGGAAATCGGCGACGCCGAGCTGGTGGGCATTCAGAAGAAAATCATTCTGCACGCACGCCGCCACAACAAGGCGGTGATCGTCGCGACCCAGATGATGGAGTCGATGATCCAGAACCCGATGCCGACCCGCGCCGAAGTGTCCGACGTGGCCAACGCCGTGCTCGACTACACCGACGCCGTGATGCTGTCTGCTGAATCCGCTGCCGGTCTGTACCCGCTGGAAGCGGTTCAAGCGATGGCGCGCATCTGCGTCGGCGCTGAAAAGCACCCGACCGGTAAAACCTCCAGCCACCGTATCGGCAAGGAATTCACCCGCTGCGACGAAAGCATCGCGCTGGCGACCATGTACACCGCCAACCACTTCCCGGGCGTCAAAGCGATCATCGCCCTGACCGAAAGTGGCTACACCCCGCTGATCATGTCGCGCATCCGTTCTTCGGTGCCGATCTATGCGTTCTCGCCGCACCGTGAAACTCAGGCGCGCGCAGCCATGTTCCGGGGCGTGTACACCGTACCGTTCGACCCGGCTTCGCTGGAACCGCACGAAGTCAGCCAGAAAGCGATCGACGAACTGGTCAAGCGCGGCGTTGTGGAAAAAGGCGACTGGGTCATCCTGACCAAGGGCGACAGCTACCACACCACCGGCGGCACCAACGGCATGAAGATCCTGCACGTGGGTGATCCGCAGGTCTGAGTGACGCGCTGAAAAACAAGAGCCCCGGCATGTGAGTGCCGGGGCTTTTTGTTGTCTGATCCAGGAGATGTGTCGACTGATCCGACGCCATCGCGAGCAGGCTCACTCCTACAGGGGTACGCATTTCAAATGTAGGAGTGAGCTTGCTCGCGATGGCGTCAATCCATACAACAAATATCTCAATGCCGTTTGATAAAACCGGTCAACGCCGCCATTGCTTCTGGCGAGCGCAGTCTTTGAGTGAACAATGCGCCCTCCTCCTCGATCACCTTACGAATCAACTCGCGATCCGGGGCTTTCATCAATTGCTTGCTGATACGAACAGCTTCCGCCGGCAACTCTTCAAAACGCAATGCCACTTCCCGTGCCTTGCGCAACGCCGCATCACCACTGCCCAACGCCTCGGTGGCAATCCCCCACTGCGCAGCCTGTTCACCGCTAAAGCCTTCGCCCAACAACAGAAGCTCCGCCGCTTTGGCCTGCCCAAGCAAACGCGGCAGGATCAGGCTGGAGCCGAATTCCGGACACAATCCAAGATTGACGAACGGCATGCGCAATCGCGCATCACGGCTGACATAGACCAGATCGCAATGCAGCAACAACGTGGTGCCAATGCCCACCGCCGCGCCGGCCACAGCAGCTATTACCGGCTTGCGGCATTCGAGCAGGTTGAGCATGAAGTGAAACACCGGGCTGTCGAGGTCGCTCGGCGGTTGCTGGATAAAGTCAGCGATGTCGTTGCCGGCGGTGAAGCACTCGGCGCTGCCGGTGATCAGCACGGCGTTGATCTCAGGATCGCCATCGGCCTGCTTCAGCGCTTCGGCGAGGCGGCTGTACATGGCGCGGGTCAGGGCGTTTTTCTTGTCCGGGCGGTTGAGGCGCAGGGTCAGCAAACCGCGTTCGCGTTCCAGCAGGATGGCATCAGTCATGGCGTGTCTCGCGTCTGAAAATTCAGCGCTCAACCACGGCTCAAAAATACGTCGGCCAGCAGTTGGTTGCGCGGCAATCCGGCCAGGTACAGACGTCGGGCGAAGGCGTCGACGCTGGCCGTCGAGCCGCAGACTAAGGCCAGGGTTTGCCGGGAAACAAGGCGCAGTTGCGCCAAAGCGGCGGCTGACTCGGCCGCTGTCCACAGCTCGACAGTGAGGTTTTCCCGTTGTGCGGCCAGTGCGGCAAGGGGTTTGGCCAAATAGTGCTCGCGATCGTCATGAGCCACGTGAATGACGCGGATCGCGCCTTGGTGATCCTGACGCAAGGCTTCGCGCAGCACGCCGAACAACGGGCCTAGACCGGTACCGGCGGCCAGCAGCCATAGCGGCCGGTTGTGCCAGTCCGGGTCGTAATGCAAGGCGCCGCCACGCAGTTCACCGAGGCGGATAGAGTCGCCGATCTGCAAGCGCCGCGCGGCGTCGCTGAACTCGCCGGGCTGGCGGCAATCGAGGTGGAATTCGAGAAAACGATCTTCTTCCGGCAGGCTCGCCAGCGAATACGGCCGGGCGATGTGATCGATCCACAGCACCAGATGTTGCCCGGCGCTGTAGCGCAACGGCCGCTGCGGGGTCAGACGCAAGCGCAGGACGCTGTCGCTGAGCCAGTCCAGCGCCTCGACCACTGCCGGGCGACCGTCGGTGATCGGGTCGAAAGTGTGCACCTGCAAGTCTTCGACAACCTGACACTGACAGGCCAGACGCCAGCCTTGCTGACGCTGTTCGGCGCTCAAGGCGTCCGGGCGATTGTCGGCGGGCAGGCCCTGCACGCATTGCACCAGACAGGCATGGCAACTGCCGGCGCGGCAACTGTAAGGCACGGCCACGCCATTCTGATTGAGGGCATCGAGCAGGTTGCTGCCCGCTGCCACTGACCATTGTCGCTCACCGACGCGAAGTTCAGGCATCAACGTTCTCCCACGCGGCCGCACACCGATTGCGCCCGTCACGCTTGGCCCGATACAGCGCCTGATCGGCGCGCTGCAAGGCGTCGTCCAGATCATCGCCCAATGCCAGCAGGGTCATGCCGGCCGAGAGACTGAGATTGCGCACATTCAGGCCGACCAGTTCAACGTCGGTGAAGGCGATGCGCAGACGCTCACAGCACGCGGTCAGCCGTTCGGCATCGCAATCGGGCAACAGCACGACGAATTCCTCACCACCATAACGCGCCAGTACATCGCCGTCGCGCAGACACGCCTGAGCGACGCCGGCGAAGGCCTGCAACACCTGATCGCCGGCGGCGTGGCCGTGCAGGTCATTGATGCGTTTGAAGTGGTCGAGGTCGATCAGTGCCAGACCGTGCACGACATCCTCGTCCATTTCATTCAGCTCTCGCGTGGCCAGGCGCAGAAAATGTCGACGATTGAACAGTCCGGTCAATTCATCGGTGGCGACCAGATCTTCGAGCTGACGCATCATCCCGCGCAGGGTGTCCTGATGCGCCTGCAAGGCAAACCGGCGCTGGCGCTGGCGTTGTCGCGACACCTGGACGAAGCGTGCGTAAAGCACCAGCCACGCCAGCACCATCGCCAGAATGCACACCTGCAAGGCTGCGAGCGCTGGCTCGCGCAAGCGGAAGTGGTAACCGTCCCACAGCGTGATTGCACAGAAACTGAAGAACACCAGCAAAGCACAGCGGATGAACGCCCGTCGACTGAGATGGAACAGACCGAACAGCAGGATCAGCACGTAGAAAACCAGAAAGGCGCCACGGGCTTCATCCAGATGGGCGATCAGCCAGGTCTGCCAGCCGAGGCCGATCAGCACCTGTGCTTCGGTCAGGCTGGGGTCGGCAAAGCGCAGGTTGCGCCCGCTCCAGAACAGCGCGAACAGCACCGACTGACTGATCACCACCAGCGCACTGCCGATGGCCACCGAGCTGACAGGCTGGGCGTAATGTCCGGTGAAAAACGCCAGCCACAGCAGCAGCAAAGCCAATCCATAGGTGGCCGCAGCGAGGGCAAAGCGTTTGAGCAAAAGACGTTGAATGGCGTTATGGGTCAATCGTTGACTCACCGTGCGATAAGAGGCTGACCGAGTGTCCTACTCTACAGACCGGCTGCCACTTTAGAGGCGTAGTCGATAAATGACCACCGATTTTCGGGCTCGAAATTTGACGTCAAAAGTGTGGCCTGCGTATACCGCCAAAAGCCCCTCACCCTAGCCCTCTCCCGGAGGGAGAGGGGACTGACCGAGTTGTTTGTTCGAGATACGCCGACCTGAAATACCGAGTTGAACTCAAGTTTGAACTACATGAAGATCGGCTCCCTTTCCCGAGTCGAACTCAAGTCTGAACAGCACGAAGATCAGCTCCCTTTCCCGAGTCGAACTCAAGTCTGAACAGCACGAAGATCAGCTCCCTTTACTGAGCCGAACTCAGGTCTGAACAGCACGAAGATCAGCTCCCTTTCCCGAGTCGAACTCAAGTCTGAACAGCACGAAGATCAGCTCCCTTTCCCGAGCTGAACTCAGGTCTGAACAGCACGAAGATCAGCTCCATTTCCCGAGTCGAACTCAGGTCTGAACAGCACGAAGATCAGCTCCCTTTCCCGAGTCGAACTCAGGTCTGAACAGCACGAAGATCAGCTCCCTTTCCCGAGTCGAACTCAGGTCTGAGCAGCACGAAGATCGGCTCCCTTTCCCCCTCGCCCCCTTGGGGGAGAGGGCTGGGGTGAGGGGGTGGCTGTTGAAGTGCAAACCCTCTGTCCGATATTCGCCCACCCATGCGACCAACGAATGACTGCCGGCGCGTGTACGCCCCATCCAGGCGCGGTATACTGCCGCGCCTTTTTAGCGTCGCGCCAGCAGCCCCGGCGTGCCCGGCCCCAAGGGCCAGCTTCAAGTTGCAAGCTTCAAGCCGCAAGCTCAAGCAGTCCGCGTACTGCTCCAACTTGCCGCTGAAAGCTTGAAGCTTGTAGCTGCCCCATAGAATGTTCCCGTCTTTTAGAGGAGCGCGACTCATGACCGTGATCAAGCAAGACGACCTGATTCAGAGCGTTGCCGACGCCCTGCAGTTCATTTCCTATTACCACCCCGTGGATTTCATCCAGGCGATGCACGAAGCCTACCTGCGCGAAGAATCGCCAGCGGCCCGTGACTCGATGGCGCAGATCCTGATCAACTCGCGCATGTGCGCCACCGGCCACCGCCCGATCTGCCAGGACACCGGTATCGTTACCGTGTTCGTGCGCGTCGGCATGGACGTGCGTTGGGATGGCGCCACCATGGGCCTGGACGACATGATCAACGAAGGCGTGCGTCGCGCCTACAACCTGCCGGAAAACGTCCTGCGTGCCTCGATCCTCGCCGACCCGGCGGGTGCTCGGAAAAACACCAAGGACAACACCCCTGCCGTGATTCACTACTCCATCGTCCCGGGCAACACCGTGGAAGTGGACGTGGCGGCCAAGGGCGGTGGTTCCGAGAACAAGTCGAAAATGGCCATGCTCAACCCGTCCGACTCGATCGTCGACTGGGTACTCAAGACCGTTCCGACCATGGGCGCCGGCTGGTGCCCACCGGGCATGCTCGGCATTGGCATCGGCGGCACCGCCGAAAAAGCCGCGGTCATGGCCAAGGAAGTGTTGATGGAATCCATCGACATTCACGAGCTGAAGGCCCGTGGTCCACAGAACCGCATCGAAGAAATGCGTCTGGAGCTGTTCGAGAAGGTCAACCAGTTGGGCATTGGCGCCCAGGGCCTCGGTGGCCTGACCACCGTGCTCGACGTGAAAATCATGGACTACCCGACCCACGCAGCCTCGCTGCCGGTGTGCATGATCCCCAACTGCGCCGCCACCCGTCACGCACACTTCGTGCTCGACGGTTCCGGCCCGGCCTCGCTGGAAGCGCCACCGCTGGACGCCTACCCGGAAATCGTCTGGGAAGCCGGCCCGTCGGCTCGCCGCGTCAACCTCGACACCCTGACCCCGGAAGATGTGCAGAGCTGGAAGCCGGGCGAAACCGTCCTGCTCAACGGCAAAATGCTCACCGGTCGCGACGCCGCGCACAAGCGCATGGTCGAGATGCTCAACAAAGGTGAAACCCTGCCGGTCGATCTGAAAGGTCGCTTCATCTACTACGTCGGCCCGGTTGATCCGGTCGGTGACGAAGTGGTTGGCCCGGCTGGCCCGACCACCGCGACGCGGATGGACAAGTTCACCCGGCAGATCCTCGAGCAGACCGGCCTGTTGGGCATGATCGGCAAATCCGAGCGCGGCCCGACTGCGATCGAAGCGATCAAGGACAACAAAGCCGTATACCTGATGGCTGTCGGCGGCGCTGCTTACCTGGTGGCTCAGGCGATCAAGAAGTCGAAAGTGCTGGCGTTCGCCGAACTGGGCATGGAAGCGATCTACGAGTTCGAGGTCAAGGACATGCCGGTCACCGTTGCGGTGGACAGCAAAGGTGAGTCGGTGCACATCACCGGTCCGGCGATCTGGCAACAGAAGATCAGCGAAAGCCTGGCGGTAGAAGTGCAGTAAGCATTTCGCTCTCATAAAAACGGCCGGTTCATCTGCAACGATGAACCGGCCGTTTTTGTTTGTGCGAACCGATCGCGATAAAAAATCTGCCAAAGCACACAAAATGATCTTGCGCACCTGTCAGATCTGACAGGTTCAATTTCAGCCTGTTCTTGTTAGCGTCAATCCATACACGCCCACGTCAAGCGCGATGGATTTCCCTATGCCCGATCAAGACTTGAGCATTACTGCTCCTTCCATCGCCAAAAGCTCATCAATCGCCACCATTGGCAACAGTTGGAGCGCCGTAGGCCCGACCGGTACGGCTGGACTCGAACTGCCTGTCCCGACGACTGCCGGACGCGGCTATGATCCGCAACTGACCCTGCGTCACAACAGCAACAGCGGCAACGGCCCCTTCGGCGTGGGGTGGGGTATAGACATCAGCCGGATCAGCCGCCGCACCAACAAGGGTGTGCCGCGCTACACCGTTCACGATGAAATCGTCAATCAGAATGGCGAAGTGTGCATGGCCGAACTGGATGAAAACGGCGATCTCAAATACCGATTGGAGAGCACATACAACGGCCAGGACATCGGCCCGCATAAAGTGGTGCGTTACTGGCCGCGAATCGAAAGCGATTTCGCCCTGTGCGAGTGCTGGCAACGGCAGACCAGGAAAGCCGATGAACCGTGGTTCTGGCTGGTGCATGGCGCTGACGGCTCATTGCACGTCTACGGCATGACTGCCGCTTCACGCCTTGCCGACCCCGACGATCCGTCTCGCGTCAGCGCCTGGCTGCTGTGCGAAAGCATGAACGCGCGCGGCCAGCACATCTGCTACGAATATAAAGCTGACGATGCTGAGCCTGATCCGGTTCATGACTATCGTGCCCAGCGCTATCTGCGCCGGGTGTGCTACGGCAACGTCGTGGCAAGCAACCGACTATTGAGTTGGACCTCCGATAACCCGGCGGCCACTGCGCGATGGTATTTCCAGGTGCTGTTCGATTATGGCGAGCGCGGCACACTACTCACCGATAAGCCGGAATATGCCAGCACCAAGCCCTGGCCCGTGCGTGACGACTCTTTTCTGACCCACGGACAAGGGTTTGAACTGGGCACCCGCAGACGGTGCCACCAGGTGCTGATGTTTCATCACTTTCCTGACGGTGCAGTCGAAAACGCCAAACTCGCGCGCCGGCTGCTGCTGGAATATGGACCGCTGTCAGATGCGCAGCCCTACAGCCAGATCCGCGCGGCGCACTATCAAGGGTTCAATGCCGACGGTAGCGACGAAAACTCACCGCCAGTGGAATTCAAGTACTCGGCGTTCAACATCAATAACGTCCCGCAGCGCTTTCTCGAATCCGACAAGCAAAATGGCATCGAGGACAGCCGTTTCTACAGCTGTATCGATCTGTGTGGCGAAGGCCTGCCGGGTTTGCTCTACCGCTCTGACCGGGCCTGGTATTACCGCCCCCCCAAGCGCGCGAAGCCCAACACCGACCAGGTCGATTATGAGCAATGGCAGTTGCTGGAAAAGATCCCGGTCGCCAACCGTAATAGCGCCGTGCTGCAAATGCTCACCGACCAGATCGGTAGCGGACGTCTGCAATGGGTCACCGCACAACCGGGCTTCAGTGGTTTTCGTGAACTGACCGAGCAGTGTGACTTCTCTGACTTCATGTGCTTCGACGCCTGGCCGACGGAGTTTTTCTCCCCGCAGGCAGTCGTCGGCGACTTCGGCGGAGACGGTTTGCCTTCAATGGCAATCATTGCCAGTAAAAACGTCCGCTACTACAAGAATCTCCGTGAGGAAGGCTTCGCGCCGGCTGAGGAAGTTGCTCATGACGACGATGACCCCTTGCCAGTGTTCAGCAATTCACGCAGTGAACTGGTCCTGCTGGGCAATCTGACTGGCAGTGATATTCCCGGGTTGTGCCGCATCCGCCATGACCAGGTCGATTATTGGCCAAGTCTCGGTCATGGCAAATTCGGCAGAGGTCGCAAGATCAGCGAGTTGCCGTTCAACTATGGAGAGTTCGACTCGTCGCGTGTACGCCTTGCCGACCTTGACGGCTCCGGCGCACCGGCACTGATTTATCTGAAATCCGATGCTTTCGAGATCTATCTGAACTGCGCGGGCAACGGTTTCAGACAAACGCCCGTGATTGTCCCCTGGCCGGCTGGCGTGCGGTACGACTCGTTGTGCCACGTTATCTTCGCCGACCTGCAGGGGCTGGGTTGCGCGACGCTGATCCTGACCGTGACGCACATGAAGCCGCAGCATTGGCGCTACGACTTCGTCTCGGCCAAACCCTATCAACTGATCGCCAGTAATAACAACATGGGTTGCAGCACCCGTGTGACCTATCGCAGTTCGGCACAGGAATGGCTGGATGAAAAGCGTGCCTTGCTCAAACGCCGGCGCCAGGCAAATTGCGGCTTGCCGTTTGCGGTGTCGGTGGTCAAGCAACAGCAGCAACTCGATGAGATCACCGGTAACTGCTTCACCCAGTTTTTTACCTGGCAGGAGGGGTATTACGATCCCAAGGAGCGCGAATTCCGTGGTTTTGGTCACGTGCAGCAGACCGACAGCGAAGCGGCCACGATCAATCCAGACCCAGGCTTCAGCCAGCCGGTACGGGTACTGACCTGGTACCACATGGGCCGCGCGATGAATCGCTCCCGCCTGCCCTATTTCAACAGAGATGAGCAGGCTATCGCGCTGGGAAAAACCTTGTTTACCCGTTTTGAACACAAAGAAGGCGTCGATAAAATCGTCAAAACAACGCTCGACGCCGAAAGCGAATACCAGATTGCGCGGGCCTTGGTCGGCTCGGTTCTGCGCAGCGAGACGTACGCCGACACACCGCGCCTCACCACCCCGTACTCGGTCGTAGAGAGGCGTTTTCTGGTGCGCGAAGTTCGGCCCCAGAATCAGTATGCCGCCGCAGTTCTGCTGCCGCTGCTCGCAGAGGAAATCAACTATCAATACGACGGTTTCGTCAATGACCCGCGTTGTCAGCACAGCATCAGCCTGCTTTGGAACGACTTCGGACAATTGATCCATGGGTTCAACGTGAGTTACGCCCGCAGGCTGACGGCCGACAGTCCCCCTCCCTACGCCGATGAAGATGAAGATGAAAACGATTTTTGGCGCGACGCCCACGACGAGGCACAGCAATCGTTCTATTTGAAGGAATTGCGTGCCCGATTCATTGATCTGCACACTCCACAAATATGGCGACTGGGCCTGCCCTTCCAACAACGTGAAAATGCGCTGGTGTTGCGCAAAGGCACGCTGCCTGCCGGGCTCGATCCGGCGCAGGCGTCCTACGAGAACTTTACGCAACATCAGGATTCGAAAACCTGGCACGACCTGCGTGTACTGACGACACAATCCGTGCAGCGCTATGTCGGCACAGACGGCAAGCCACTCAATGATGGTGAAGCCGGTTTCGAAGCCTTGTCAGGCCGGGTGGAAGTGGCGCTGCTGGACAAAACCGCACTGGAGGCCTACAGCCTGCCCGGCGTGGATATTGACGTGCGGGCTGAACTGGAAAAAATCGGTTACACCCCAATGCCGTTTCTGTTCGGGATAATCCCGCGAGGCAGCACACATCGGGACTTGTGGTCTGCGAACTTCAATGATGTCGAATACCACGATAGCGACCATTTCCATCACGTCCGCCGTTATCGCGAAACACTCAGCCACGGTTGGACCAGCGCCGACTATGATTCCTTTGCACTGAGGATTATCCGCGTTGAACTGCCCGACGGTTGTGTGACGCAAACCCGCTACGATGACCACCATCTACTGCCTCGGGAAATCACCGACGCCAATGAAAACGTCGAGGAAGTGGATTTCGACGCCTTCGGGCAACCCATGAGGATCAGTTTTTACGGCAGCGAAGGGGGGGCGGCCGTCGGCTTCTGCCCACTGAGCGAATATAACCCTCTGCCGGATACCCACCCTGAATGGGCCATCGCCAATCCGGAAGACACCGTGCAAAGTGCGGCGAGTACGCTGCATAAAGATCTGTTCAGCTGGATGGGACAGATTCCGCCCGGGGCGGCGTTGTACTCAAAATGGATAGACCAGCGGCTGCTGTTACCCAGCGGGCATATTCGCGCCAGCACCCGCCATCGACTGACCTACGACAAAGACCTGACGCCTGATGAACTGGCATTGCTTGGGGCGGTAAAAAAAGTCTGGCGCGAGCCGGTACACACGCTGACTCTCAGCGTCGATCGCTACCCCTGCGACGTAATCAAGCCACAGATCCAGATGGTCAAGGCCTGTGTCGACGGTTTTGGCCGGCCGTTGCAAACCCAGCAACGGGTCGATCCGGGTGAGGCGTACGAAGTGGACCCGACAGACTGCTCGCTGCTCATTGATAAAGGCCAGTCGCCTGCCGATCCGCGCTGGCGCATCAGCGAACGCGTCGAGTACAACAACAAGGGGTTGCCGACGCGCCAGTACCGGCCGTTTTTTGCCAACAGGCATTGCTACGTCAACGATCGATCACTGCACAAACTCGGACTGTACGATCAGCTGTTTTATGACCCATTGGGCCGCGTGGTTAAAGTGCTCAACGCCAAAGGCTACTTTTCCCGAGAGACTTACCATCCCTGGTATCGCGCCTCCTACGATTTCAACGACACCGCCGAAGAAGCGCAGCCTTCCAAGGTGCCGAAACAATGAACGCCAGTGTGCATTCGCGCACGCCCTCGCTGGCGGTGATCGACGGCCGTGGCCTGCCGATTCGTCAGGTCGCCTACCTGCGCACGGTGGCTGGCGAGACCCCTAGAGCACTCGTGACGCGCCAACAACACGATGTGGCCGGCCGTCTGGTGGCGCAACACGATCCTCGCTTGCCCATAGCGAACGCCACAACCGTTTACGCGCTGGACGGCACGGCGGTGCTCACCGACAGCGTCGATAGCGGCAGGCGCCATGTGCTCGCCGGCCTCGCCGGCGAGCCGCTGCAACGTTGGGACGAGCGCGGCCATCACTGGCGCTCGACCTTTGACAGCCAACTGCGCGTGGTGGCGATGGAGCTTTCGGGCAACGGTCAGAATCAGCTCGATACTTTCACCTATGCCGAGGGGGCCGAGAGCGCAACCCACAACCGACGCGGCAAACTGATCCTGCAGGTCGATCCCTCAGGTTCACTGGTCATCCCCCGCTATGCCTTCACCGGCCAGCCACTGGAGGAAACCCGTACGTTCCATGATGGCGCAGCGTTCACCAGCCAGCATGTGTTCAGTCCGCTCGGCGTCGTGCTGGAGCAGACCGATGCCGGCGGACATTGTCGACGGTCACGTTACGGCCTCGCCGGGCAACTCAGACAGGTGGACCTGTGGATAAACGGCACAGAATTGCAATCCGTGTTACTCGATGCGCAGTACAACGCCAATGATCAGATCATCGAGCAACGGGCCGGCAACGGCGTGCTCAACCAATGGACCTACGATCCGGCCGACGGGCGCCTGCACACCCAGTGCAGCCGGGCAGGCGAAAAGTTACTGCAGAGTTTTGTGTATTTTTACGACCGGGTCGGCAATGTTGTCCGCGTCGAAGACCCCATCTTCAAGCCTGTCTGGTTTGCCAATCAACTGATCGACGGTCACCGCGAGTTCAACTACGACTCGCTGTACCGGTTGATCCGCGCCACCGGCTACGACGACGCTGCGCCTTCGGACATTCCCGGCTGGCCGACACCGACCGACCCGAAAAACCGCCTCAATTACACCCAGAGCTATAAATACGACGACGGCGACAACCTGACCGAACTGTGTCATGTACGAGACGGTAATACCTTCACCCGTCAGATGTGTATCGACCCGAACAGCAACCGCGGCGTGCTCTGGAAATCCGGCGACGCACCGCCGGATTTCGACACGTTGTTTGATCCTCACGGCAATCAACAGACTCTGAAGCCAGGTCCGACATTGCAGTGGAACGCGCGCGACGAGCTGGAAAGCGTGCCTCTGGTCATCCGGAAAAACAGCAACAGTGACGCCGAGCATTACCGTAACAGCCAGGGCCAGCGAGTCTTCAAATGCCATGAATGGTTTACCGGCACCACCCGCCACTTTCATCAGGTGCGTTACCTGCCCGGCCTGGAAATCCGCACCAAGGACGACGGCGAAGAACTGCACGTCATTAGCCTCGGCAATGCGCGGTGCCTGCACTGGATCACCGGGCGCCCCGGCAGCATCGAAAACAATCAAATGCGCTACAGCCAGAAAGACCACCTCGGCTCGTGCGTGATGGAGCTCGATCAACAGGCCGACATAACCAGCAAGGAAGGTTATTACCCCTTCGGCGGAACCGCGTGGCTGGCGGCACGACACGAAGTGGAAGTGCGCTACAGATTCATCCGTTATTCAGGCAAGGAAATGGATGTCAGCGGGTTGTATTACTACGGTGCACGGTATTACGCGCCGTGGTTGCAGCGCTGGGTCAGTGCGGACCCGGCGGGGACCGTGGATGGGCTGAATCTGTATGGGTTTGTCGGGAACAACCCGGTCTCTTTTATCGATGTGCATGGCAACAGCGGAGAGAAATTCGACATCGTCAATTTCTCGAACTTCGTGACCGAGCTCAGTGATTACGCCGCTACTACGCAGGACAAGATGCAGAAGATATCAAAGAAAAAGTACGGGACCGAGCTGCTGGCGAACGTTGTTGCAGAATCACTTATTGGCATTGCCGGCTTCTTCGCTGGTTATTTCGGCGGCGGGTTCGCAGGTTCAACACTTACCGCCGGTATGCCCTCCTTCGTCGGCTACTTGTCCGAGATGATTGCCATGCACGTCAGCGGCGATATCGGCGAGTCGATCGCCAGCAAATACACGTCCGTTGCAAATATGACCACCTCATTGATTCCACAAACTTCGGTAATGAGCGTCGCAGCCATTGATCAAAAGGTCGGCATCACAGAGAGTTCATCGAGTTTCACCCCGGCCGATGCCGCCAACACCTTACTGGCCCGCGGCGTCGGATCATATCTTCCAGGCGTAGGCGCGGCACTTAATATCGGTGCGCGGGTGCAGGAAGTGGAGGACATTAAACATGGTCTGGATCCGGTCAAGATTGAAAAAATCGAAACGATGCTCTCCGGCTGGAAACAAGCCCTCACTTCGCGAATGGCCGATATAGAGAAAGCCTTCAGAAGCTTAGGACAAGACACGATCAATTCCGCTGGTGTACTACCTGATGCGAGCCGCCTGAAGGCTGCCAAAACCATTCGACTCGATACCTTGCGAGAGGAGACCAATAAGGCCCTGGGGTATATCGAAAGCACTCAGACCTTCATGAAGTGGTACAAAGAGGACTTGCTCACAGACAACAGGTTTTTGCGCAAACAAGCGAAACCAGAGTCGAATTGGAAGAAGTTTCAGAAATTTGTTCTGCCCTTCACCAAACACAAATACAAATGAAATACGACCCCGTTCATAGGCGCACTCCAACGTTGGCGGCGGTCGATGGTCGTGGCCTGCCGATCCGTCAGGTCGCCTACCTGCGCACGTTGGCTGACGAGCCCCCTGGAGCACTCGTGACGCGCCAACAATACGATGTGGCCGGCCGTCTGGTGGCGCAGCGGGATCCGCGTCTGCCCACTGCGAATCTCACTAACGTCTACTCGCTAAACGGCGATGTCGTAAGGACTGACAGCGTTGACGCCGGCTGGCGCTTGACCCTCCCGGGACTGGCCGGTGAGCCTTTGCAGCGCTGGGACCAGCGCGGTAGCCATTGGCACATGAACTTCGATCAGCAACTGCGGGTGGTAGCGGTCGAGGAAAATGGTGAACCCGATGTGGATGTTTTTATTTACGCCGACGCCTCGGCGAAGGCGCAGTTCAACCAACGCGGGCAGTTGCTGGAGCAAAAAGACCGTGCCGGTTCGCTGTTGACGGACAGTTTTTCCCTGACCGGCCCGCCGCTGTGCGAAACCCGAACCTTCCAGGACGGTGAAGCGTTCACCAGCGCACAGGTGTTCAGCCCGCTCGGTGCGCTGCTGGAGCAGACCGACGCCGGCGGCCATCAACGACGCTCGCGCTACGGCCTGGCCGGGCACCTCAAAAAAACTGAACTGCTGATCAGCGGTACGCCTGACTGGCAAGAGGTGTTGCAGGACGCGCAGTACAACGCCAACGACCAGATCATCGAACAACTGGCCGGCAATCGCGTCCTCAGTCAGTGGACATATGACCCGGCGGACGGTCGTTTGCACACCCAGTCGAGCCACAAGGACGTTTACACAGTCCTGCAAAACCTCGAATATTTCTACGACCGCGTCGGCAATATCACCCGCATCAAGGACCACGCTTTTCAGCCGCGCCACTTCGCCAACCAACTGATCGATGGCCACCGCGATTTCACCTACGACTCGCTCTATCGGCTGACCAGCGCCACCGGTTACGACGACGCCCCACCGCCCGACATACCTGGCCTGCCGCAACCGGGCGACCCGAACAATCGCCTCAATTACACCCAGACTTACCAGTACGACAGAAGCGGCAACCTGACAAAACTTTGTCACGTGCGAGCCGGCAATAACTTCACCCAGCAGATGCGCATCGACCCACAGAGCAATCGTGGTGTGCGCTGGAAACAAGGCGATGCGGAGCCGGATTTCGACAAGTTGTTCGATACACACGGAAACCAGCAGGCGCTACAGCCAGGCCAATCCATGAGTTGGAATGCCCGCGACCAACTGTTGAAGGTGACCCTGCTACCCCGCACAAACGGGCGCAATGATGCCGAGGGTTACGGGTACAGTCGGGGCATGCGTGTGTTCAAACGCTACGAAACCTTCACTGCCACCACCGAACATTTCCAGCAGGTGCGCTACCTTCCGGGGCTGGAAATCCGCACCCGCGACAACGGCGAAGAACTGCACATCATCAGCCTCGGCAATGCGCGCTGCCTGCACTGGCTGGCGAAAAAACCCGATGACATCGACAACGATCAACTGCGCTACAGCCTCCAGGATCACCTCGGCTCCTGCGTGATCGAACTGGATCAGCAGGCGCGACGGGTCAGCGAGGAAGGTTATTACCCCTTCGGCGCCACGGCGTGGATGAGCGCGCCCTCGGAGACTGAAGTCAGCTACAGATTCATCCGTTATTCGGGCAAGGAAATGGACGTCAGCGGTTTGTATTACTACGGCGCACGGTATTACGCACCATGGCTGCAACGCTGGATCAGCGCGGACCCGGCAGGCGACGTGGATGGGCTGAATCTTTACGCCTTCGTCGGCAACGATCCGATTGGCCATGTCGACGTCGACGGTGAATCCAAGTGGCCTACTTTGGACGATATGAATGCCGGAGTGGATCGCATCATTGCTTCGCAAAACAAGAGCTATGCCAAAAATGCGCAACGCCTTGCAGAAAAGCGTATGGCCCGCCAAATGAATGATCAGATGATGCAGCACATTGAAATTCTGGGGATTACCCAGCGCCGCGCCAGCGATGCCGCCAAGCAACTCGACAGAATGGGTTCAGGCAGCGACATTGCCTTGGCGACAACACGCAGAACGCTGGTATTGGTCGCAAGCAAAGCCCTCAGTTATGGCGTCGGTCTAACGGTCGGTGTCGGTGCTCAGGCTCTAGGCGCCGCGGCACCCGGTGTCGGCAACGTGATAGGCGCAGGGATGGGCTACGCCGCAAAAATCGGGGTCAGCGCGCTCATCGACTACGCGGCTGAAAGAAGCGGACTGAGCGCGTCGGTCAATTTGAAAACCTCCAAAGTGTCAGCGGACACTATTATCGAGAAAGCCCAACACAAACAAATGCAGCCGCTTGAGTATTTAAACGCCAAACTCCAAGGCATGATTCCTCGCGACAAAAAATCCGGACTCAAGTTGGTGAAGGAGGCAGGCGCTCAACTAACGGCGACGGGTGTGAAGGGAACTCTCAATTCACTATCTCCCGCAGCGGCCGGCGCCATCGCTAGCGGAGCCGCGGCGTTATGGAGTTTGCCGGAAATTGTCAATGAAGCGGCCAAGGCCATCTCTGGAAAATCCAGCGAAAAAATGTTTGAGTTCGAGGGGAAAATTCTCGGACTTGCACAGGCTATCGAGGCGAGTAACGACTCGGTCCATGAGTATGCTCACGCACTTGGCAGAACCAGCATGAACGGCGTCGACCTCAACGATCTAGACCAGGAAACAGCCCGAATCACCGACATGCTCCACGGTCTGGCGTTAACGGTGCAAAAGCATAGAACTGCTCACCACGCCGCCGCGTAAATGGGCCGCTTTCTAAGCGGGGACAATGTTCCCGCCTGCCGACATGCTATCGTGCCCGCCCGACTGCCATCCGTTTGCCCAGCATGCTGCCGACTTCCCGTACCTTGCGTCTGTCGTTGTATACCCTGCTGATCATCGCCGGCGCAGCGCTTGCCGCCACACTTGCGATCCGCCACGCCGAACGTCAGGCGCTGGAGGAAGACGCCGCCCGCGCCAACCAGCAACTGGCGTTGTACGCCAATTCCCTGCACACCCTGATCGACCGCTACCGCGCCCTGCCCGCCGTGCTGGCGCTGGACCCGCAACTGCGCTCGGCGCTGGCCGGGACGGTCAATGCCGACGAACAGACGGCGCTGAACCTGAAACTGGAGAAGATCAACGGCGCGGCACAATCCTCGACCCTCGAACTACTCGATCACACCGGGCTTGCCGTGGCGGCGAGCAACTGGCGTCTGCCGAGCAGTTACGTCGGCCACAATTACGGCTTTCGTCCCTATTTCAGCCAGACCCGCACCCAAGGCAGCGGGCGTTTTTACGCGGTGGGCGTGACCAGCGGGATTCCCGGCTACTTCCTCTCCAGCGCGGTGCTCGGCGATAACGACGAGTTCCTTGGCGCGATGGTGGTCAAGCTGGAATTCCCCGAGCTGGAGCGCGAATGGAGTCAGGGCAATGACACCCTGCTGGTCAGCGATGCGCGCGGAATCATCTTCATCGCCAATCAGCCCGGCTGGCGTTATCGCGCGCTGCGGCCATTGAACGCCCGCGATATGGATGAGATCAAAGCCACCCGGCAGTACGACAAACAATCCCTGCTGCCGTTGACGCATTTGTCGCTGCGCAGTTTCGATGACAACAGCGATCTGCGCCGCGTCGAAGGCCCGCAAGGCACGGCGGATTATCTATGGGAATCGCTGCCACTGAGCGCCGAAGGCTGGACCCTGCACCTGCTGCGCCATCCGCAAGTGGCCTTCGAAGACCTGCGCAACGCCGGCCTCGCCGCCGCCGGCGTGTGGCTAGCGCTGGTGTTTCTGTTGCTGTTTCTCAACCAGCGCTGGCGCCTGTCGAAGATTCGTCAACGCAACCGCGAAGAACTTGAACAATTGGTGGAAGAACGCACCCGCGACTTGCGCACCGCGCAGGACGGTCTGGTGCAATCGGCCAAACTCGCCGCGCTCGGCCAGATGTCCGCCGCGCTGGCCCACGAAATCAATCAGCCGCTGACCGCTCAGCGCATGCAATTGGCGACCCTGCGCCTGCTGCTCGACCATGGCCGCGTCGACGATGCCTATAAAGCCTTGAAACCGGTGGACGACATGCTCACGCGCATGGCCGCCCTCACCGGCCACCTCAAGACCTTCGCGCGCAAAAGTCCCAGCGGCTTGCGCGAGCGGCTGGATCTGGCGACGGTGGTCGATCAGTCGTTGCAGTTGCTCGATGCACGGCTGCGCGACGAACAGGTCAGTCTGGTGCTGCACCTGACCCGTCCGGCGTGGGTACGCGGTGATGCGATTCGTCTCGAACAGGTGCTGATCAACCTGCTGCGCAACGCCCTCGATGCGATGCAGGGCAAAGCCTGCAAGCGTCTGGAAATCCGTCTGGAAGCCGATGAACAACTGTGGCGGCTGAGCGTCAGCGACAATGGCGGAGGCATCGCCGAAGACCATTTGGGCCAGGTCTTTGATCCGTTCTTCACCACCAAACCGGTGGGCGACGGTCTGGGCCTGGGGTTGGCGGTATCCTTCGCTATCGTGCATGAATCCGGCGGTCGTCTAAGCGCCGAAAATGGCGACAGCGGCGCGGTGTTCAGCCTGACTTTGCCGATCGATCTGGAGGCACACATCTGATGCTCAATTCGGTAATGGTGGTCGATGACGAAAGCAGCATTCGCAGCGCCGTCGAGCAGTGGTTGAGCCTGTCGGGGTTCGCGGTGCAGTTGTTCAGCCGCGCCGAAGATTGCCTCGCCGCCCTGCCCGCGCACTTTGCCGGGGTGATCCTCAGTGACGTGCGCATGCCCGGCATGGGCGGCCTGGCGTTGTTGGCCGAGGTGCAGAAACGCGACGCTGATCTGCCGGTGATTCTGCTCACCGGCCATGGCGATGTACCGATGGCCGTCGAGGCAATGCGCGACGGCGCCTACGACTTTCTGGAAAAACCGTTCAGCCCGGAAACCCTGCTCGGCAGCTTGCGCCGGGCGCTGGACAAACGCCGGCTGATTCTGGAAAACCGTGCCCTGCACGAACAGGCTGATAACCGCGCCAAGCTCGACGCAACGCTGCTCGGCGTGTCCCGTGGCTTGCAGACCCTGCGTCGGCAAGTGCTGGATCTGGCGGCGTTGCCGGTCAACGTATTGATCCGTGGTGAAACCGGCAGTGGCAAAGAGCTAGTCGCGCGTTGCCTGCATGATTTCGGCCCGCGCGCGGCCAAGCCGTTCGTGGCGCTGAACTGTGCGGCGATCCCTGAGCAGCTGTTCGAGGCCGAGTTGTTCGGTCACGAGAGCGGCGCGTTTACCGGCGCCTCGGGCAAGCGCATCGGCAAACTGGAATACGCCGACGGCGGCACTTTGTTTCTCGATGAAATCGAAAGCATGCCACTGGCCCAACAAGTGAAACTGCTGCGGGTGTTGCAGGAGCAGAAGCTTGAACGGTTGGGTTCGAACCAGAGCATTCGCGTCGACCTGCGGATTGTCGCGGCGACCAAACCGGATCTGCTCGACGAGGCTCGGGCCGGACGTTTTCGCGAGGATCTGGCCTATCGCCTCAACGTCGCCGAGCTGCGTTTGCCGCCGTTGCGCGATCGTCGCGAAGACATTCCGTTGCTATTCGAAACCTTTGCCCACCATGCCGCTGAACGCCTGGGGCGCACCTTTCCACCTTTGAGTGGTGCGCAATTGAGCCATCTACTCAGCCACGACTGGCCGGGCAACGTGCGCGAACTGGCCAACGTTGCCGAACGCCAGGTGTTGGGGCTGGATGAGCCTGCGCCGGAGATTGATCCGGGGCAATCGCTGGCGGCGCAACAGGAGGCGTTTGAGGCGCAGTGTTTGCGTGCAGCGCTGACCCGGCACAAGGGCGATGTGAAAGCGGTTCTTGAAGAACTGCAACTGCCGCGCCGCACGTTCAATGAAAAGATGCAGCGGCATGGGTTGAGTCGGGAGATGTTTTTGGCTGAGTGAGGCAGGGTCGGGATTTTTTGGTGTGGCTGAAATCCATCCCCCTCACCCCAGCCCTCTCCCCCAGAGGGGCGAGGGGGAAAGGGAGCCGATCTTCATGCTTTTCGAAACCTGAGTTCGACTCGATATCCCAGGTCGGTGAATCTTGAATAAACACCGCAGTCAGTCCCCTCTCCCCCTGGGAGAGGGTTAGGGTGAGGGGCTTTTGATCTTCGCCCCAATAAGCGGAAATCCGCTCATCAAACCAGATTCTTCGGCGATATCCCGCTCACCCAATCCCGCCACCCCCTCTAAACCGGCCCTCCCCCCGTTGGCACACCTCCTGCTATAGCCCTCGCAGGCTGCGTTCCAACGCGCTCCACAAAAACAATTAAACGAAGGATCCTTCAATGGATAACTCCAACGCCCTGCCACTTGGGTCGGCTGCCGTGCCCGCCAAAGAAAGAACCACCGCCAGCCGGATCAAATCGATCTTCAGCGGTTCCGTCGGCAACATGGTCGAATGGTACGACTGGTATGTGTATGCCGCCTTCTCCCTGTACTTCGCGAAAACCTTCTTCCCTGCCGGTTCCACCACCGCCCAACTGATGAACACCGCCGCGATTTTCGCCGTCGGCTTTCTGATGCGTCCGATCGGTGGCTGGCTGATGGGCATGTACGCCGACAAGGTCGGACGTAAAAAAGCCCTGATGGCCTCGGTCTACCTGATGTGCTTCGGCTCGCTGCTGATCGCCCTCAGCCCGAACTACGAAACCATCGGCATCGGCGCGCCGATCCTGCTGGTGTTCGCGCGCTTGCTGCAAGGCCTGTCGGTCGGTGGCGAATACGGCACCTCGGCGACCTATCTGTCGGAGATGGCGACCAAGGAACGTCGCGGCTTCTTCTCCAGCTTCCAGTACGTGACCCTGATCTCCGGCCAGCTCATCGCGCTGGGCGTACTGATCGTGCTGCAAAACGTGCTGACCACTGAGCAGTTGTACGCGTGGGGCTGGCGTATTCCGTTCGCCATCGGCGCGCTGTGTGCGGTCGTGGCGCTGTACCTGCGTCGCGGCATGGAAGAAACCGAGTCGTTCACCAAGAAAGAAAAGTCCAAGGAAAGCGCGATGCGCACCTTGATGCGCCACCCCAAAGAGCTGTTGACCGTGGTCGGCCTGACCATGGGCGGCACCCTGGCGTTCTACACCTACACCACCTACATGCAGAAATACCTGGTGAACACGGTCGGCATGAGCATCTCCGACTCGACCACCATTTCTGCCGCTACGCTGTTCCTGTTCATGTGCCTGCAGCCGATCATCGGTGGCCTCTCGGACAAGATCGGTCGTCGCCCGATCCTGATCGCCTTCGGCGTGCTGGGGACGATCTTCACCGTGCCGATCCTGATGACCCTGCACACCATTCAAACCTGGTGGGGTGCGTTCTTCCTGATCATGGCGGCGCTGATCATCGTCAGCGGCTACACCTCGATCAACGCCGTGGTGAAAGCAGAATTGTTCCCGACTGAAATCCGCGCCCTGGGCGTCGGACTGCCGTATGCACTGACCGTGTCGATCTTCGGTGGCACCGCTGAATACATCGCGCTGTGGTTCAAGAGCATCGGCATGGAAACCGGTTACTACTGGTATGTGACGGCGTGCATCGCGGTGTCGTTGCTGGTGTACATCACCATGAAGGACACCCAGAAGCATTCTCGTATCGTCACCGACTGATCGGGATTTCACAGCCACTGCAATGGTGGCTGTGATGGACTCTTCGCGAGCAGGCTCGCTCCCACATTGGATCTGTGATCGACACAAATCCCCTGTGGGAGCGAGCCTGCTCGCGAATGCCTCAACTCGACTTCGGATCAATCAGGACATTTCGGCAGCCGCCCCCTGTCTGCCATACCGCTTCTGCGCATACGAAGCCCCGACAATCATCACCAGCAGAATCCCCGCCAGCACCGCAGAAGAACCGATGGTGCCGAAGTCCAGCCCACCCTTCTCATGGGGCTTGGTCATCAAGTCGCCCAACGTCGCGCCAAAAGGCCGGGTCAGCACGAACGCCACCCAGAACAACACCACTGTGGAAATCTTCGTGAAGTATTTCAGCAGCACGACCGCCGCGATGGTCGAGCCGATCAGCAGCGCGCCACCGGCAAAACCCAACCCTGAATCGTCGGCAAGGTAGTCGCCCAGCGCGGTGCCGAGGGTGTTGGAAAACAGAATCGCCATCCAGTAGAACATCTCGCCGCGGAAGGTCTGCACCTTGCTGACGTTGAGCGAGTCACCGCTCAGGCGCCACGCGGCAAAGATCGCCAGCAGGATCGCGATAAGGATCATCGAGCCGGTGGCGTAACCCAGTCCGAGGGTGCGATCCATGAAGTCCGACATGGTCGTGCCGGCGGTACTGGTCGACAGGATCACCAGCCAGTACAGCAATGGTTTGTACGTCTTGGCCATCAACTGCGTGATCAGCGTCAGGACAAACACGCTGATCAGAATCAGCGAGCTCATGGCGTAACCGACGTTAAGGGTCATCGACAGCAAATCGCCCGCGGTTTCCCCCAGGGTCGTCGCGCAGATTTTCATGACCCAGAAGGCCAGGGTGATTTGAGGAAGTTTATTCATCGCAAGCAACGCTCCAGTGTGTGACGGCCGGTTCTTGGTTTTCTGGCCGTGGGCAGACTGGCGTTGCGGCAGTGAAAATGCGGTCGGCAAAGTATGAAAAATCTGTCACACGCGCAAAAACAGCGATTAATCGCTAATTAATGCTGCCCCTGCATTCTGCAATCACCTGATCGATGACCTGCGCGACGCTCGCACCGACGACGAAAGCGAATACTCTGCGCCGTCCTTAATATCAATTTAACCGATTGTTTTTAGCATTAATTTGCGCTTTTTAATCAATTTAGTTGGCGTAGCATTAAACCCAAGCAAGACACACCCGCCAACGAATCTGGAGTAACCGACATGAAAACCAAACTGATCCTCGCCCTGACCCTTTCCGTACTGGCCGCCAACACCTTCGCCGCCGACGGCTCGGATCGCACCAAATCCGCCGACTTCATCAACGGCGCCAGCGCCGCGATCGAAACCAGCCACTCGGGCACCTATGCTGCTGACGGTTTTGATAAAACCAACATTGGCAAAGCTGTGGCTGCCGATGGTTTCGACAAGACCAACCTGGGTAAAACGGTCGCTGCTGACGGCTTCGACAAAACCGGCACCGCCGCTGCCATCAGCTAAGTATCAGCAGTCCTCCCACAGCCCGGCCTTGGCCGGGCTTAGTCATTTCTGGGGGATGACAATTTCTGAAACCCACACAAAACCCTGTGGGAGCGAGCCTGCTCGCGAAGACGTCATTTCAGTCGACATCGTTGCGAATGATCCGGCGCTTTCGCGAGCAGGCTCGCTCCCACAGGGGAATTTCATAGCTTGGAATATCGGTGTCTGGCTAGAAATATGCGGCGTCTGCTTGCACTATTGGCTACCTGTTCCAGCACTCTCCAGGACCACCCACCATGCCCGATGACATCCACTTCTACGAACCCGCCAACGGCCACGGTCTGCCCCACGATCCGTTCAACGCCATCGTCGGTCCGCGCCCGATCGGCTGGATTTCTTCGCAGGATGTCGATGGCCGCTTGAACCTGGCGCCGTACAGCTTCTTCAACGCCTTCAACTACATTCCGCCGATCATTGGTTTTTCCAGTGTCGGGCGCAAAGACAGCCTGAACAACATCGAGCAGACCGGCGAATTCGTCTGGAACCTCGCCACCCGCCCGTTGGCCGAGCAGATGAACCAAAGCTGCGCGATGGTCGCGCCTGAGGTCAATGAATTTGAATTGGCGGGATTGACGACAGTGGCGTCAAAAGTGATTTCGGTGCCACGGGTTGCCGAAAGCCCGGTGTCCTTCGAGTGCAAGGTCACGCAGATCATTCAGTTGCAGCGTGCCGATGGCGAGACGGTGCCGAGCTGGCTGGTCCTCGGCGAAGTGGTCGCCGTTCACATTGCCAAGTGGCTGTTGAAGGACGGCATCTACGACACCGCCGCGGCAGAACCGATTCTGCGCGGCGGCGGGCCGGCGGATTATTTCCAGCTGGGGCCTGAGGCCCTGTTCAAGATGTGGCGTCCGGGTGCCAACAAGTAACGCGTTACCAGATCAATTCGGCGTCGTCAGTGACGCCCTTGAGGTTATCCAGCTCATTGATCGCCGCTTCATCGGCGGCAATGGCGCCGGGGAAGATCTGGTCATTCAGCAGTTTGTGAAAGCGTGGTGCGCCGCCATCGACCAGGGCCTTGACCGCGATTGCCGCGTGATAGCCCTTGTTGCCGCCCAACTCGACGGGGACGACTGCGGAAACTGCTTCGAAGTGTTCGAACTCTTTACGTGCCATGTCACACATCCCGGCTCAGACAAATTAAGCCGGACATTAAACCCTCAACCGACGAGTTTGTGTACCGGCGCCGGGCATTGGCCGAGGGCTTGTGCCGCCGACACGTCCTTGAAGGTGTGGAAGTCGAGGCTGTTGACCACCAGTTCCTGCACCAGCTCGGCGAAGATTTCCATCGACGGGCTGTTGAAATAGTTGGTCATCATTTGCTGGCTGCTCCAGAACCCGGAGACCAGCCACAACTCGGGATCACACTGCGAATGCTGCAAGGCAAAGCTCAGGCAACCGGGGGCGGCGCGGGACGGATCGATCAACGCACTGAGGCGCACACCGAGTTCCGCCGAACGCCCGGCGCGCGCTCGAACGAAGGCCATATGACTGACGGGAATCTGCTTGGACATGTTCAACCCTCCCAGGGAGTCGCGTGGCAGCCGGGGGACGGGCTGCGACAGGATCAAAGGTTAAGGGCCGCACGCCCGCCGCCGTTAGTCGATTCCTGCCGCCGCGTTGCACAATCCTGCGAGACTGCATGCAGAACCTGTAACAACCTGTAAAACTGCGTCACACGGTTGTCATACGCGTTTTGTGTAGGAGCTGCCGAAGGCTGTGATCTTTTGATTTTGCTTTAAAGATCAACAGATCGCAGCCTTCGGCAGCGCCTACAGGGTTGAATCGCGACAGGCGCGAAAACAGCTCCAGGCAGAATCAGGCAAGCATTTCGCAGGATGTGTCTACCGCTCGCGCTTGCACAAACATATGCTCTGCTCCATTCCACCTCCCCTGCCGAGGATGCCGTGCATGACGTCATTCGATCGTTTTCAAGCCGAACCCAGCGCTGACATGGAAAAACAGCGCGCGGAACTGGCGGCGATCATCCGCCGCAACACCACTGACGATGGCAGCTACGAGACCGCCATCGGCTCGCTGTTCATGTCGCGCCACACCCAGTCCCATGACTTCGCCCCGGTGCTCGCACAACCGGCGCTGTGCATCATGGCGCAGGGACGCAAAGAGGTGCGGCTGGCCGACGAGTACTTCAATTACGACCCGCTGAATTATCTGGTGGTCTCGGTTTCGATGCCGCTGAGCGGGCGCGTGGTCAACGTTTCGCCGGAGGATCCGATCCTCGCCGTGCGCCTGGACATCGACCCGACCGAAATCACCGCACTGATCGCCGACGCAGGTCCCATGGGTGTACCGACCCGGCCGACCGGGCGCGGTTTGTATGTCGAGAAGATCGACAGTTCGATGCTCGATGCGGTGTTGCGTCTGGCGCGTCTGCTCGATGCGCCGAAAGACATCGCCATGCTCGCGCCGCTGATTCGCCGGGAGATTCTTTATCGCCTGCTGCGCAGTCCGCAGGGTCATCGCTTGTATGAAATCGCGATTGCCAACAGTCAGAGCCATCGCATCAGCCAGGCGATCAAATGGTTGAACGGCAACTTTGAACAGCCATTGCGCATTGATGATCTGGCCAAGGAAGTGAATCTGAGTGTGTCGACGTTGCATCACCGGTTTAAGGCGATGACGGCGATGAGTCCGTTGCAGTATCAGAAGCAGTTGCGCCTGCAAGAGGCCCGGCGGTTGATGTTGGCGGAGGGGCTGGAGGCTTCGGCGGCGGGGTATCGGGTGGGGTATGAAAGTCCGTCGCAGTTCAGCCGCGAGTACAGCCGTTTGTTTGGTGCGCCGCCGTTAAGGGATTTGGCGCGGTTGCGGTTGTCTGTCTGATCCGGAATGTCATTGGGCTTACAACCCTATCGCGAGCAGGCTCACTCCTACAGGGTCAGGTGTACACCCGCCCAATGTAGGAGTGAGCCTGCTCGCGATGAGGCCAGTTCAGACGAAAAAACCTCTGGATCAGATCGCCCGGATCACATGCTTGATCTCCTGAAACGCTGCCAACCCCCAAGGCCCCAGCTCGCGGCCAATACTGCTCTGCTTGTACCCGCCCCACGCTGCCTGCGGGAAAATCACTTGCGGCGCATTGATCCACACCATCCCCGCCTGCAAGGCATTGGCCACGCGATCCGCCGCAGCAGCATCGCTCGTCACCACACTGGCTACCAAACCAAACGGCGTGTCATTGGCCAAGGCAATCGCCAGCGCTTCAGTGGTGAAACTGCGCACGCACAGCACCGGCCCGAAAATCTCTTCACACCACAGCGCGCTGTCCAGCGGCACGTCGGTGAACACGGTCGGCTGCAAGAAATAGCCGCGCGGCAGCTCCGCCGGGCGATTGCCGCCACAGATCAATCGCGCACCCGCGCTGAGCCCACGGTCGATGTGCCCAAGCACTCGCTGGTACTGCGCCTGATTGACCAGCGCACCCATTTCCACGTCTGGGTCAAACGGATCGGCAACCCGAATCGCTTGTGCACGCTTGTGCAAACGGCGGAGGAATTCCTCTTCCAGCTCCTCAGCCACCAGCACACGACTGGTGGCCGAACACATCTGCCCGGCGTTGAAAAATGCGCCGCCACAGGCCAGCTCAACCGCCAGATCGAGATCTGCATCCGCCAACACCAGCAGCGAAGATTTGCCGCCCAGTTCCAGGCTGACCCCCTTCACCGTTTCCGCCGCGCGCTGCATGACCTGCACGCCGACCGCGTTGCTGCCGGTAAAGGAGATTTTGGCGATACGCGGATCCGCCGCCAATGGTGCACCGACCGCCAGTCCTGTGCCGCAGACAAGATTGAACACGCCGTTTGGCAGACCCGACTCCGCGATGATCGCCGCCAGTTCCAGCTCCGGCAGCGGTGTCACTTCCGACGGCTTGAGCACCACGCAGCAACCCGCCGCCAACGCCGGTGCAAGCTTCCACGCCGTAGTGACCATGGGGAAATTCCACGGCACGATCAGCCCGACCACACCGCACGGCTCGCGGCGCAGGCGTGCGCTGAAATCATCGCTGGGCAGCGGCACGTTGCTGTCTTGTCTGGCGTCGAGGCCTTCGGCGAGTTCGGCGTAGTACTCGAATGTGGCGATCACATCGTCGACGTCGATGGCCGCTTCGAACTGCGGTTTGCCGTTGTTGCTCGATTGCAGATTCATCAAATGATCGCGTCCGTTACGCACGCCATTGGCGATGTTGCGCAGGATTGCGCCGCGCTCGGCACCACTGGTTTGCGACCAGTCCTTGAACGCTGCTGTGGCCGCGGCGACGGCTTGATCGACCGCGTGCTCATCACCGCCATTGACCGTGGTCAGCAGCGCTTCGGTGGCCGGGTTGATCACCCGCAGATGTTCGCGGCCGGCCGACCATTGGCCGTTGATGTAGAGGCCGTCGAGTGTGGTCGGGAAACTGATCATTGCGCCACCGCCTGCATCCACTGGTTCTGGTCGATTTCAATCAGGGTCGGGCCCTGACGATCGCTTGCGCTACGCAACGCGGTGCGCAGTTGTTCGATGCTGCTGATCGCTTCAGCCGCGCAGCCGAGGCCCTTGGCCACAGCGACAAAATCCGGGGTGTAGATGTCGACGCCGACCGGCTCGATGGCGCGGTTGACCATGTATTTCTTGATCTCTTCGTAGCCCTGGTTATTCCACAGCAGGACGATTACCGGGGTGCGTGCCTCGACGGCGCTGGCCAGTTCCGGCAGGGTGAATTGCAGGCCGCCGTCGCCGATCAGGCACACCACCGGTGGCCGCGCACCTTGGTCGGTTTGACCGCCGAGCCAGGCGCCAATCGCCGCCGGCAAGGCGTAGCCGAGCGTGCCGTAGCCGGTCGACGCGTTGAACCAGCGGCGCGGGTGATCCGGGTTGAACGTCAGGTTGCCGGTGTACACCGGTTGCGTCGAGTCGCCGACGAACACGGCGTTGGGCAGCTCATCAAGTACGGTGTCGAGGAAACGGGTTTGCGCGAGAGTCGGTGCATCCCAGCTCGCGACCAGTTCGGCGCGCAGTTTGCCGGCGCGGGCCTGGCCCCAATCGCTGCTGCGTTCGCCGAGTTTTTCCTGCGACAGCATGTTCAACAAAGCTTGCGCGGCGTTGCGTGCATCGGCCACCAACGCCAAGTGCGGCGGGTAGTTGCGCACGGTTTGATCGGCGTCGATATCGATGCGCAACAGTTTGCCGGGAATCTCGAAACCGCCAGCGAAAGTGACGTCATAATCGGTCTCGGCCAGTTCGGTGCCGATGGCCAACACCACATCGGCATCGGCGACCAGCGCGCGGGTGGCGACCAGCGTCTGGGTCGAACCAATCAGCAGCGGATGGTTGCCCGGCAGCATGCCTTTGGCATTGATCGTCAGCGCCACCGGCGCGTCGAGCAACTCGGCAAGTCTGGTCAGCTCTGGCGCTGCGTCGATGGCACCGCCGCCAGCCAGAATCAGCGGACGTCTGGCTTCAGCCAGCAGCTCGCTCATGCGTTTGACGGCCGCTGGCGCAGCGCCGGCGCGGTCGATATTGACCGGTACGCTGGCGAGCAATTCATCGGCGTTTTCGACCAGCACGTCCAACGGAATTTCGATGTGTACCGGACGTGGGCGACCGGCCTGAAACAAGGCAAAAGCACGTGCCAGCACTACCGGCAATTCAGCGGCGGACATCAAGGTATGCGAGAACGCCGCAACACCTGCGACCAGTGCGCTCTGATTCGGCAACTCATGCAGCTTGCCGCGCCCGCCGCCCAGCTGACTGCGCGATTGCACACTGGAGATCACCAGCATCGGGATCGAGTCGGCGTAGGCCTGGCCCATCGCCGTGGTGATGTTGGTCATGCCCGGCCCGGTAATGATGAAGCACACACCCGGTTTGCCGCTGGTGCGCGCATAACCGTCGGCCATGAAACCGGCGCCCTGCTCATGCCGTGGGGTGACGTGGTTGATGCTCGAACGGGCCAGCCCGCGATACAACTCCACGGTGTGCACGCCGGGAATGCCGAATACCTGCTCGACCCCATAATCCTCAAGTAACTTGACCAGTACTTCGCCACACGTCGCCATGTCGATTGCCCTTCTTGTTCGCTGAAGACACAGAGCCTTTCTGTAGGAGTGAGCCTGCTCGCGATGGCGTCTGGACATTCAACATTGCGGTGACTGACTCACCGCTATCGCGAGCAGGCTCACTCCTACAAAGAGCCCTTCATGGCTTCATTGGAACGGTCGGCAGGTAGCGGCAACAATCGATTAAAAGTCATACTAGCCATGTCCTCACGTCATACCTTGGATCCCTATGAAACGCCTGCCTCCCCTCCCCGCTCTGCATACGTTTCTGATCACCGCGCAGTGCTGCAACTTCACCCGGGCCGCCGAGCAGTTGCACATCACCCAGGGCGCAGTGAGCCGGCAGATCGCCGGGCTGGAGGCGCATCTCGGTTATCCGCTGTTCATCCGCCTGGCCCGTGGCCTGGCGCTGACCGCCGAAGGACGTGAATGGCTACCTCGTGTGGAAAAAGTCTTCGGCCTGATCAGCGAAGCCACCGAGCAAATCGGCCTGCAGCGCGAAACCCTGCAACTCAAAGCGCCGAGCTGCGTGATGCGCTGGCTGCTGCCGCGCTTGCTGCAATGGCAGAAAGAACGCCCGGACGTGCCGGTAAAACTCACCGCCTCGCTGCAACACGGCGTGGACTTTCAGCGCGAGCAATTTGATGCCGCGGTGATCTACGGCCCGCCGCCGGACAACTCGCCGGGCGCGCTGCACCTGTTCGACGAGCAACTGACGCCGGTGTGTTCGCCGCTGTTGCTCAAGGGCTCACCGGCTCTGTATACGCCGGCGGATCTACAACAGCATCTGTTGCTGCACCCCACTCACGATATTCAGGATTGGTCGGTGTGGCTGAACGCGGCTGAGCTGCGGCTGAACAACATCGGCAGCGGCCAGCATTTCGAAACGCTGGATCAGGCGATGTCGATGGCGTCGCACGGAACGGGGGTGGCGATCGGCGATTGGTCGTTGATTGGTGATGACTTGCGCGCGGGGCGGCTGGTGATGCCGTTCGAGTTGAAGGTGAAGACGGGGCTGGCGTATTACGTGGTGGTGCCTGCGGGAACCGAGCCTTCGCCGCAGTTGGAAGAATTGATGATCTGGTTGGTTGAGCAGGCGCATTTGCGGTGAGGCTTTTTTCCCTCACCCTAACCCTCTCCCAGAGGGAGAGGGGACTGACCGGGGGATATTGAAGAGGTTCAGCGACCTGAACGATTGGCTTTGAATCCATAATCGACTGGATTTTTCAGGTCGATGTACAACGCCAGACACCTCGGTCGGCTCCCTCTCCCTCCGGGAGAGGGCTGGGGTGAGGGTAAAGCTGTATATCAATACCCGACAGTAAACCGCTGATGCGAATGCTTCGGCGTTTCCACTTCGTCGATCAACGCAATCGCGTAATCGGCAAAAGTAATCCAGCTACGCCCTTCGGCACTCACCAGCAAATGATCCTGGCCGACACGAAAACTCCCCGTGCGCTCCCCTTCGACAAACTCTGCCGACGGCGACAGAAAGGTCCAGTCCAGTTCTTTCTCTTGCCGCAACGCCTCAAGAAACGCCGCACCAGCACTGGCTTCAGCTTTGTACTCCGCCGGGAAACCCGCACTGTCGATCACTCGCGTATCGTCCGGCAGCAACAGCGAACCGGCACCGCCGACCACCAGCAAACGCTGCACACCGGCGTGCTTCACTGGCCCAACAATAGCGCTCGCAGGAACGGTAGCGAAGTGCGCAGCGGTGATCACCACATCGTGACCGGCCACCGCGTCCTGCAACGCGGCCGAATCCAGCACATCGACATTCTTGCTGACCACACCGGCACGGGCGCCGATCTTCGAGGTGTCGCGGGCGATAGCGGTAACGCTATGGCCGCGACGCAGGGCTTCTTCCAGCAGTTGGCTACCGGCGCGGCCAGTGGCACCAATGATTGCGATCTTGCTCATGACATTCTCCAGTTGGCTTGAGAGTGCTGCGTTTTTCAGAATCGGCTTACCACTGCATTTCGCCCTTGGCGACTTTCGCGCTCAGCTCCAGCGAGCTTTCTTCGCCCAGTTTTGGGTAACGCTTTTTCATCGCGGCGATCAGTGCGGCGGAATCTTTGGCCTTGGCGGTTTCCACGTCAAAAGCCTTAATGTAGTCGGCGGTGAATTTCACGCTGACCAGCGAACGGCTGCTGTCACCCAAGTAGTGACCCGGCACCACGGTGTTCGGTTTCAGGGTTTCAATCGAGTGCAACGTTTCCAGCCAGTCGGCGTGGGATTGCGCGGTCTGGGTATCGGCCATCCATACGTGGATGTTTTCGGCGACAACCACACCACCGACCACGGCTTTGAGCGACGGGATCCACACAAAACTGCGATCCGGTTGTTTGCCGTCGAGGCCGATGACCTGCAATTTCTGCCCTTCGAGCATCAGGCTGTCGCCCTTGAGCACGCCCGGCACGATGGTTTTCGCCGGAACGTCAGCGCCCATTTTCGGCCCCCAGAAAGCCAGTTTGCCGGCGACGGTTTTGTTGATGTGATCGACGGTCGGTTGCGAAGCCAGCACCTTGGCGTCAGGGAAGGCCTGGGTCAGGGTATCGAGGCCGAAGTAGTAATCCGGGTCACCATGGCTGATGTAGATAGTGGTCAGGTGTTTGCCGCTGGCGCGGATCTTTTCCACGACGTGTTCAGCCTGGGACTTGCCGAATTGTGCATCGACGAGGATTGCGTCTTTCTCGCCGCTGACCAGCACCGAGGTCACCGGGAAAATCGCGTTTGTCCCCGGGTTGTAGACGTCGAGGTTCAGGTTGGCTGCCGCTGCATGCGCGGCAAAACCCAGGGATGCGGTGGCGAGCAGAACGCGTTTGAGTGTGGTGAAACCGATCATCTGTTGCTCCGGTGTCGGAATGCCGTGTTTGGCGATGGGACAGAGCTTAGTTGCCTGACTCGGTACAAAAAATGCGATGCTTGAACATAGTTTGTTTCTGAAAGCGGGCAAATCATGGATCGTCTCCAAGCAATGCGGGTGTTTGTCACCGTGGTGGATCTGGGCAGTCAGTCGGCAGCGGCCGATCATCTGGACCTTTCGCGGCCGGTGGTTTCACGTTATCTGGCGGAGCTGGAAAACTGGGTCGGCGCGCGGCTGATGCACCGCACCACACGCAAGCTGAGCCTGACCGCCGCCGGCAGTGAAATTCTGCCGCGTTGCCGACAGATGATCGAACTGTCGACGGACATGCAGGCCGCCGTCAGCGAACCCCACGACGCCCCGCGCGGCTTGCTGCGGATCAGCGTCAGCACCTCGTTCGGCCAGGCGCAACTGGCGGATGCGATGGCCGCCTACGTCAAACGCTATCCGGGTGTGAGCATCGATCTGCAAATGCTCGATCGCACGGTGAATCTGGTGGATGAACGAATCGATCTGGCAATTCGCACCAGTAACGATCTCGACCCCAACCTGATCGCCCGGCGCCTGACCGTTTGTCGTTCGGTGGTGTGTGCCGCGCCGGCTTATCTACAGGAGCAAGCGGCGCCGTTGCGGGTCGAGGAATTGAGTCGGCATAACTGCCTGACGCACTCGTATTTCGGCAAGAGCCTGTGGCATTTCGAGGAGGATGGCGAACCGGTTTCAGTGCCGGTACAGGGCAATATCAGCGCCAATGAAGCCAGCACGTTATTGCGCGCGACATTGGCCGGCGCCGGAGTGGCGATGCTGCCGACCTATCAGGCCGGGGTGCATATTCACAGCGGTGAACTGGTTCGACTGCTGCCCCATGCCGAACCGCGGCAGATGAGCATCTACGCGGTGTACGCCTCGCGCAAACACATGCCGGCGGCGCTGCGCAGCATGCTGGATTTTCTGGTAGAGCGCTTTCCTGAGCATCCGCAATGGGACGTTGATCTGTAAACCCGATCCAATGTGGGAGCGAGCCTGCTCGCGAAAGCGTTCGTTCAGCCAATTTTTCAGTAACTGAGACACCGCTTTCGCGAGCAGGCTCGCTCCCACAGTGGCTATCGATGTGCTGAATGGTGGGTTACAAGCTCAAGCACATTCGCTGGCAACTCCCCACCGCTGACCTATGCTGAAAGTAATACCGCAGGGTATGTCGTTCAGAGGTCAACGCCATGAACATCAAAACAAGAAGGTACTTCGCGATTTTCATCACCTGCGCCGCCACGCTGGCGCTGTACGGCACCGCTGCCTGGCGGGTCGAACAGCAGCGACAGCTGCCGCGCGAGTATGCGAGCTGCAACTTTGAGCGGTGCATTCCGCACAATGCCACGCTGAACGCATTACGCTGATTTGTCTGGCTGGAATGTGATCCTGTGGGAGCGAGCCTGCTCGCGAAAGCGGTGGGTCAGTCAATATTGATGTTGAATGACACACCGCTTTCGCGAGCAGGCTCGCTCCCACAGTAGACCGCAGCGCTTAGAGGGTTATTGCTCGGCCTTGAGGCTGTCGCGGAAAGCCTTGGGCGATATTCCCACCCTGCGCCGAAACAGGCGCGTGAAATTGGTCGGATCGGAAAACCCCAACAGCTCCGACATCTCGTAAATCGTCATGCTGGTGTAAGTCAGCAAGCGCTTGGCTTCCAGCAACTGGCGCTCGTGCATGATCTGCAACGCCGGTTGTCCCGCCAGCTCACGGCAGGTGCCGTTGAGGTGCGACACCGAAATCCCCAGTCGGTGGGCCAGGTCTTCGACTTTCACGTGCTGGCGATAAGTCTCCTCGACCAACTGGATAAAGCCATTGAGGTATTCGCGCTGACGCTGCGGACGCTGACTGGCTTTGTGCCGCACGATCGCCTGACGGCTGACCCAGACCATGATCACGCTGACCAGCGAATGCATGAGCATTTCCCGCGCCGGCTGGTGGCCGTTGTATTCGGCCTGCAACGCCGAGAACAGGCTGTTGAGGTAATCGCCGTCGTTACCTGCCGGGTAGTTTTCTGCGCTGGCCAGCGCATGTACCGAATCGCCCAGTTGCGCCTGCAAGTGGTTGATCAGCGGTGTGGCGAGAGTAACGATGAACCCTTCGACGTCTTCGGAAAAACGAAAGCCGTGCACCGAAAGCGGTGGCAGCACTTGGATGGCCGGGGTGTCGAGTTGCGTGCGTTGCCCTTCGATCTCAAGCTCTGCCTGACCTTTGAAGACGAAGAGTAACTGGCACAAATCAGCATGGCGGTGGGGTTTGATTTCCCACTCGTGTTCGCGACTGCGGGAGGAAATGGTTTCACAGTGCAGCAAGTCAGGGGTCGGCCAGTCCAGGCTTTCACCGTAGAGCTTGAACACTGGAATCGAAGGCAGCTCAGGCTTGTTCATCACTTCAATCCAGGCCTCGGGGTTGTGGGCGATAATCGCACCGATTGGCAGAATGTACAGGTATCGGCTCAGTTTTCACCTTCAATTGACAGACCCGCAAGGGAAAAATGCAAGCACTCGATCCATAAAAATCATTCACCGGTCTTGGCCGCGTGAAGCTTGCGAGTCATAAAAACAATGAAAACGCTGAAAACCCAAGTCGCCATTATCGGCGCCGGTCCGTCCGGATTGCTCCTCGGCCAGTTGTTGCACAACGCCGGCATCGATACCCTCATCCTCGAACGCCAGACCCCGGATTATGTCCTCGGTCGCATCCGCGCCGGTGTGCTCGAACAGGGCATGGTAGAGCTGTTGCGTCAGGCTGGCGTGAGTCAGCGCATGGACGCCGAAGGTCTGGTGCATGGCGGTTTCGATCTGGCCCTGGACGGGCGTCAGGTGCACATCGATCTGCACGCGCTGACCGGTGGCAAGAGCGTGATGATCTACGGCCAGACCGAAGTCACCCGCGACCTGATGGCCGCTCGTCGGGAGGCCGGCGCGCCGACGATTTACCAGGCGAGCAATGTCGTTCCTCACGGCATGAAAAGCGACGAAGCCTTTGTCACTTTCGAAAAGGACGGCGAAACCTTTCGCGTCGATTGCGATTACATCGCCGGTTGCGACGGTTTCCACGGTGTCGCTCGGCAGGCGATTCCGGCCGACAGCCTGAAGGTCTTCGAGCGGGTTTATCCGTTTGGCTGGCTGGGCATTCTGGCGGACACGCCGCCGGTGCATGACGAGTTGGTCTACGCCAGCCATGAACGCGGCTTTGCCTTGTGCAGCATGCGTTCGGCAACGCGCACCCGTTATTACCTGCAAGTGCCGGCGGATGAGAAGGTCGATGACTGGAGCGATCAACGCTTCTGGGATGAGTTGAAAAATCGCCTGCCGGTGGCGCTCGCGGAGAAACTGGTCACTGGTCCGTCGATTGAAAAAAGCATCGCGCCACTGCGTAGTTTTGTCGTCGAGCCCATGCAGTACGGACGGATGTTTCTCGTCGGCGACGCCGCGCATATCGTCCCGCCCACTGGCGCCAAGGGTTTGAATCTGGCGGCGAGTGACGTCAGCACGTTGTTCAATATTCTGCTGAAGGTTTACCGCGACGGCCGCACCGACCTGCTGGAAAAATACTCGGAAATCTGCCTGCGCCGCGTCTGGAAAGCCGAGCGCTTTTCTTGGTGGATGACTTCGATGCTGCACCGCTTCGATGATCACGATGCGTTCAGCCAGCGCATCAGCGCCTCGGAACTGGACTACTTTGTCAGTTCAGAAGCAGGGCGAAAAACCATTGCAGAAAATTACGTCGGACTTCCTTATGAGGCTATCGAATAGCCTGCTACCGACTTACACTGGCGAGCATCCCCGCTCGCCTGACGATCTGCGGGACTCTCACTGCCCGCAGGTTTTGCCCGTGACCAATCTCAATCACCCCGAAACGCCCAAACCGGCCATTCGCAGCGTGCTGGTCGCGTTGATGATGGCGATCTTTCTCGGCGCGCTGGATCAAACCATCGTCGCCGTGTCGATGCCGGCCATCTCTGCACAGTTCAAGGACGTCAGCCTGCTGGCCTGGGTGATTTCCGGGTACATGGTCGCGATGACGGTGGCCGTGCCGATCTACGGCAAGCTCGGCGACTTGTACGGGCGGCGCAAACTGATGCTGTTCGGCATGGGCCTGTTCACCCTCGCCTCACTGTTTTGCGGCATGGCGCAGAGCATGGAGCAACTGGTACTGGCGCGGATCCTTCAGGGCATCGGCGCCGGCGGGATGATTTCGGTGAGTCAGGCGATCATCGGCGACATCGTGCCGCCGCGTGAACGCGGGCGTTATCAGGGTTACTTCAGCAGCATGTACGCGGTGGCCAGCGTTGCCGGCCCGGTGCTCGGCGGTTACATGACCGAATACCTGTCGTGGCGCTGGGTGTTTCTGATCAACCTGCCGCTGGGCCTCGGTGCCTGGTGGGTGGCGCGGCGCAATCTGCGCGGGCTGCCGATTCCGCAGCGCAAACCGATCATCGATTATATCGGCACCTTGCTGATGATCATCGGCCTGACTGCCCTGCTGCTGGGCATTACTCAGGTTGGTCAGGGTCATTCGTGGCGCAGCGCTGAAGTGCTTGGCCTGTTCGCTTGTGCAGTGGTGGTACTGGCGGTGTTTGTCTGGCACGAGCGCCGTGCTCGGGAGCCTTTGCTGCCGATGCACCTGTTTGCCAACCGCAATGCCCTGCTGTGCTGGTGCACGATTTTCTTCACCAGTTTCCAGGCGATTTCCTTGATTGTGTTGATGCCGCTGCGCTTTCAGACCGTGACCGGGGCCGGTGCTGACAGCGCCGCCCTGCACTTGCTGCCGTTGGCGATGGGACTGCCGATTGGTGCATTTTTCGCTGGCCGACGTACGTCGATCACCGGGCGTTATAAACCGCAGATCCTGACGGGTGCGATGCTGATGCCGATCGCGATTCTCGGCATGGCGTTCAGCCCGCCCGAGGCGACACTGGTCAGCGGTCTGTTCATGTTGCTCTGCGGTATTTCCAGCGGCATGCAGTTTCCGACCTCGTTGGTCGGCACCCAGAATTCGGTGGAACAACGCGACATCGGCGTGGCGACCAGTACCACCAATCTGTTTCGCTCCCTCGGCGGCGCAGTGGGTGTGGCGTTGATGTCGGCGCTGTTGCTGGCGTTGTTACAGGACTCCAGCTTCGCCCATCTGGCGAGCAGTTCGCTGATGAGCGAGGGGCATTCGGGCAA
This sequence comes from Pseudomonas sp. CH61, assembly GCF_059429415.1. Lineage (NCBI taxonomy): Bacteria > Pseudomonadati > Pseudomonadota > Gammaproteobacteria > Pseudomonadales > Pseudomonadaceae > Pseudomonas > Pseudomonas sp. CH61. Next base: position 4,359,110 of record NZ_CM182098.1, read on the forward strand.
CGTCTTGCTGGATGGTTTGAACGCCGCGCCGGGAGACGCGCAGAACGCCCTGCGTGCGGAATTGCTGGTGACATTCCGGCATTTGTTGTGGGTGAGTGCGGCGGTGTCATTGCTGGGACTGGCGGCAGCGATTGCGATGCCGAACAACCTGCTGCGCGGACGTGAGCACGGCGCAAAATAACCGCAACACCACAAAACCCTGTGGGAGCGAGCCTGCTCGCGAAAGCGGTGTGTCATTCAACCACGATGTTGGCTGAAACGACGCCTTCGCGAGCAGGCTCGCTCCCACAGGGGAGACGGTGTTTCATTCAAGGGCTGTAGTAACCCACGGCCACAAGGAAATGCCCGGCCTTCTTCAGGTAGGCATGCTTGTCCTCGACCTTGCCGGTCACCGGGTTTTTCCAGCGGTATTCATACTCGCCTTCATCCTGCTTGCCGATCAGCGCCAGAATCGGCTCGCCTACCGGTTTGCCATCCGGATCCTTGATCTTGCCAAAGTCGGTGTTGATCAAGCGCAGATTGGTGCCGTGGGCGACGTAGCGCTGGGTGTTCAGATCGACCACAAACACGTACAGGTCATCCTGCAAATAGCCACCCTTGAGCGAGTTGATCGCCGTCAGCGTGCCCTTCTCGTCTTTGCCCAAATCAGTCGCCGCTTTGTCGAGCAACGCCTTGGCCTGTTCGGCCGAGGCTCGCGGCAAGTAGTAACCCACTGCCAGAATTCGCTGGCCGATGCGCTGGTAATACACATGCTTGCGCTCGACCTTGCCATCGGCCCAGTTCTGCCAACGGTACTCGGCCTGCTGGATGCCGTTGCCTTCCGGCACCTTCAACGCATCCTTGAAGGTTTTCTGCAAATCCGGGCCGAGCACCTCACTCACGTCACGACCGATCAACGCCGACGAAGGCCCACCGCTGGCGAGCATCACGCCTTTGGTGTCGAGGACGAACACGTAGCGATCCTTGTCGACGAACTCGCCCTGGCGGCTGAACGCGGCGAACGCCTTGTCGCCGTTGTCGTGGTAGTAGGCCAGGGCTTTTTCCAGCAAGGCAATGGCGGCCTGACTGTCATCCTTGGCGGTGGTGGCGGCGCTGGCCTGGCCGAAACCGGCCAGTAACATCACGCCGAGCCAGGCCACTTTATGCAAAAACCCCATAGCGCATCCCTCGTTCTTGTTGGTGTTTCAAGAGCGTAGACGGCTTGGGGTGATGTACGAGTATTCAGAATGATGCAGGGGATTACAGAATCCCCTGATCAACAAAGCTTATGGGCGGGAATTGATCTGCTGCTGCAAATTCTGAATCTGCGCCTGAAGGGTGTTGATATTGCGGGTCATCTGCCCACGGAAGGCGTCGAACTCGGCGGTATTGCCGCCGCCCTGCGCGGCTGCCGGGCGGTTGTCCTGTTCGCTTTTGAGCACAACGATTTCCTGTTCGAGACGATCGATCGCCGCGCTCGGATTGCCCTGTTTCTTCAACGCCGCGATATCGGCGCCGAGGCTTTTGAACTGCGCATCGAAGGCTTTCAACTGCGTGTCGACCTTGCTGGTGTCGGCCGGTGTGCTTTTCACCGTCGCCAATTCCGCGCTCAAGGCTTTGACCTGCGCTTGCAACTGGGTATTGGCGTTCTGCTGTTCGGTGGTTTGCGCGGTCATCTGCGCCAGGCGTTTGTCCAGATCACTGGCCTGTCCTGCTACGCCTTGCTGCTGTTTGCTCTGATCGAGCAGCTTGCCTTCGAGCTGTTTGATCTGCAGCTTCAAGGCTTCGCTGTCGCTGGTGACGTTGGACTGGCTGGCGACGACCTTGCCGGAAATGTCCTGCAAGCGTCCGGCCGCTTCTTCGCTGATCCGCGCGAAGCTTTCCTGGGTCGCGACCAGTTGCTGCTCCATCAGCGAGATCTGCTGGAAACTCCACCAGGCCAGACCGACAAAGGCGAAGAACAGCGCACCGACCAAGGCCCACAATGGCCCGGTGCTCGCGGCCTTGACCACCGGCGGCGTGCGCGAGTGTACGGAGGTGCGGGCGGTGGTCGGAATGTCATCGTCGTCGAAGTTGTCGGCACGCAGGCTCGGGACATCATCGAAATCGTCGTGGGCATCATTACGCATGGACATTGAGGCAACCTTTGGGAAACGCGGTGATGGCTAAATGCTGCGAAGTATAACCGCCGCAGCCGCAGGGATTGACCCCCAAGCGGCTACACGGTTCATTGCCGCCCGGCCGAATCGTTTCAACGGATGTCCTGAGCTTTCCACCACGCGCAGAACTCATCCAGCGCCGACCACAGGCTGACTTTCGGATCGTAATCCAGATAATGCCGGGCGCGGCTGATGTCGAGGGTGAAATTTTTTTTCATCACCTGCATGCCCAGGCGCGACAGGGTTGGCTCCGGACGCCCGGGCCAGAGCTTGCACGCCCCTTCGTTGAGCGCCGCGACGCTATAGGCCAGTCCATACGAACGGTACTTGCTGACCTGCGGCACTTCCATTTTGCGCATCACGTAATTGACCACATCCCACAGCGGCACCGGCGCGCCATTGCTGATGTTGTAGGCCTTGCCCAGTGCGGAGCCGGCGGCCAGCAAGCTGCTGAGCATCGCTTCGTTGAGATTCTGCACACTGGTGAAGTCGACTTTGTTCAGGCCATTGCCGATGATCGCCAGCCGGCCCTTGCGCTGCATGTTGAGCAGGCGCGGGAAAATGCTCATGTCGCCGGCACCGGTAACAAAACGCGGGCGCAGGGCGATGGTTTCCAAGCCGAATTCCTGGGCACCGAAGACCTTTTGCTCGGCCAGGTACTTGGTCGCGGCATAGTGATGCTTGAAGCGCTTGGGCACTTGCTCTTCGGTCAGGTTGAAATGATCGCGACCATCGAAATAGATCGATGGCGACGACAGATGCACCAAGCGGCGGACGCGCTGTTTGAGACAGGCTTCGACAACGTTTTCGGTGACCTGCACGTTGCCCTGGTGGAAGTCCTGATAGCGGCCCCACAATCCGACGGCGCCAGCGCAATGCACCACTGCTTCGACGTCGGAACACAACTCACGGACCAGATCGGGATCGGTCAGATCGCCGGGGACAAACTCGGCACCCCGGCGCACCAGATGTTCGACGCTCTCGGCCCGGCGACCGTTGACCCGCACGTCCAGGCCCTGCTCCAGGGCGAAACGCGCAAAGCGTCCGCCAATGAAGCCGCTTGCGCCGGTGACCAAAATTTTCATGCAAAACTCCAATGAAACCAGCTGCGAGCTTCAAGCTTCGAGCTGCAAGTTTAAAACGGTGCGCAGCGCTGAACTTGCCGCTTGCAGCTTGACGCTCATGGCTGCTTCCAGGGCACCAGCCATTGCGCCGATGAACGCACCAATTGCTCGGTCAGCAAGCCTAGAAGCTGACCGCCATTGCGCCAATGATGCCAGTACAACGGCACGTCGATCGGTTTATCTGGCAACAGTTCGCGCAACACGCCGCGTTGCAGTTGATCGCGCACTTGCAGTTCCGGCACCAGCCCCCAGCCGAGTCCCGCTTCGGTCAGGCGGATAAAACCTTCCGAGGACGGGCACAAATGGTGTTCGAATCCACCATCGACGCCCAACGAGGCGAGATAGCGATGCTGAAGAAAATCGTCCGGGCCGAATACCAGCGCCGGGGTGCGCGGCAATTGTTCGGCACGCACGCCGTCGGGGAAATGCCGCTCGATGAACGCCGGGCTGGCCAGCGCGCGATAACGCATCGCGCCGAGCAACACGCTGCGCGCGCCCGCAACCGGACGCTCACTGGCACAAAGGCACGCGGCCACTTCACCGGCGCGCATGCGTTTGAGGCCGACGGTCTGGTCTTCGACAATCAGATCGAGCAGTAAATGTTGTTCGGCGCAGAAATCGCCAACCGCTTTAGCCCACCATGTGGCAAGGCTGTCGGCATTCAGCGCAATGCGCAGACGCTCCGGCAAACCCTCTTCGTCCAGCGCGGGCACCAGGGTTTGCAGGTCGCGCTCAAGCAAACGCACCTGCTGCACATGGTTGAGCAGGCGCCGGCCAATCTCGGTCGGCGACGGTGGCGTGCCGCGAATCAACACCGGCTGGCCGACCCGCGCTTCAAGCAATTTGATCCGCTGCGAGATCGCCGATTGCGACAAGCCCAATACCTGCGCGGCCCGTTCGAATCCCGCCTGCTCGACCACGGCGGCCAGAGCAGAAAGCAATTTGTAGTCGAACATCAGTTTTCCTAATGAGCGATCAGCACTATTGGTTTTTCTTATACAGGTTTCGACCGGAGAATAGCCAGCAAGCACTCTTTCTCAAGGATCACTTTCATGGCTGGCGAAACTTCACTCACGACTTTGTTGCGCAGCATGAGCCCGCAACTCAACGTCGGCGAATACGTGTTCTGCACCCTGCGCGACGGTCTGCTTCCAAGCGGTCTGGAGATTGTCGGCAGCTTCCGCGAACAGGAAGGTTTGACGGTGATTCTTGAACGTTCCCATGCCGAACAGGCCGGTTTGAGCTTCGACTACGTCGCGGCGTGGATAACTCTGAATGTGCATTCGGCGCTGGAAGCCGTTGGCCTCACCGCCGCGTTTGCCACGGCATTGGGCCAGGCCGGGATCAGTTGCGACGTGATTGCCGGCTATTACCACGACCATTTGTTCGTCGGTCAGGCCGACGCCCAACGCGCCATGCAAGTGCTGCGTGATCTCGCAGCCGACGCGGAGTAATTGTTATGTGGCAAAGCTATGTGAACGGCTTGCTGGTGGCGTTGGGGCTGATCATGGCGATCGGTACGCAGAACGCCTTTGTATTGGCGCAAAGTCTGCGCCGTGAACATCACCTGCCGGTGGCGGCATTGTGCGTGGTCTGTGATGCGCTGTTGGTTGCGGCCGGTGTATTCGGTCTGGCGACGATTCTGGCGCAGAACCCGACGCTGCTCGCCATTGCCCGTTGGGGCGGCGCGACGTTTCTGATCTGGTACGGCAGCCAGGCGCTGCGCCGGGCCTGTTCGAAACAGAGCCTGGGTCAGGGCGAGAACCAGACTGTGCGCTCCCTGCGGGCGGTGATGCTCAGCGCTTTGGCCGTGACGCTGCTCAACCCGCACGTTTATCTGGATACGGTGTTGCTGATCGGCTCTCTCGGCGCGCAGCAATCGGTGCCGGGCGCTTATGTAGTGGGCGCGGCGAGCGCTTCGTTGCTGTGGTTTTTCACGTTGGCATTGGGCGCTGCGTGGTTGGCGCCATGGCTGGCGCGTCCGAGCACTTGGCGGATTCTCGATCTGGTGGTGGCATTGATGATGTTCACGGTTGCAGGACAGTTAATTATTGCGGGCTGATTTATTCCAAACAGCTAAGGGGATGCCCTCACTAAATGACGATCCGTCATTTAGTGAGGGCATCCCCTTGAACCTCTATCCCACACAGTTGTTGCGTGGTTATGCCGCAACCCCGGTGCTATGATCGAAACCCTGCGCCGCAAAGAGTAAAAACTCGCCGGTGCATTTCTGGCCGCCCGTGATCGGCCTTGCGCTCACCGCAACAGACCTGATTAGGAGAATCATCATGGCTTTCGAATTGCCGCCGCTGCCTTACGCACACGATGCCCTGCAGCCGCACATTTCCAAGGAAACCCTGGAATACCACCACGACAAGCACCACAACACCTATGTCGTGAACCTGAACAACCTGGTGCCAGGCACCGAGTTCGAAGGCAAGACCCTGGAAGAAATCGTCAAGACTTCCTCGGGCGGTATCTTCAACAACGCCGCTCAGGTCTGGAACCACACTTTCTACTGGAACTGCCTGGCGCCAAACGCCGGCGGTCAACCAACCGGCGCGCTGGCTGAAGCCATCAACGCAGCCTTCGGTTCGTTCGACAAGTTCAAGGAAGAGTTCAGCAAAACCTCGATCGGCACCTTCGGTTCCGGCTGGGGCTGGCTGGTGAAAAAGGCTGACGGTTCCCTGGCTCTGGCCAGCACCATCGGCGCCGGTAACCCGCTGACCAGCGGCGACACCCCGCTGCTGACCTGCGACGTCTGGGAACACGCTTACTACATCGACTACCGCAACGTTCGTCCTAAATACGTCGAAGCGTTCTGGAACCTGGTCAACTGGAAGTTCGTTGCTGAGCAGTTCGAAGGCAAAACCTTCACCGCTTAAGCTGCGCGCCAGTCAAAAAACCCGGCTTTTGCCGGGTTTTTTTATGCCCGGATAAACCCCGTACGATGATCGTTCCCACGCTCCGCGTGGGCATGCAGCCCGTGACGCTCCGCGTCACTGGACGCAGAGCGTCCCTGGAGGCATTCCCACGCGGAGCGTGGGAACGATCAAGCCGTCTACCGCCGCTTGCTGCCGTGCCACTGCGGGCTACCATCAAAAAGAGGAAAAAATGCTGCGAACCGCTCAAGTTGAGGGACGAAACTACCGACATAGTACAAATTAGGGCTAATACTCCAGACAGCAGCATTTCGGCCTAGGCCACGGGCAAATCATCCCCGGTCTGATTGTCCCTTTGACTGCCAACACGGGATTGCCAATACTCATGGCAACTTGACGCTACCCGCACGGAACAAGGAATAACCCTTTGAAGCTGGAACTCAAGAACAGCTTGTCGGTGAAGTTGCTCCGGGTCGTGCTCCTGTCGGCATTGATCGTCGGCGTAGTCTTGAGCTGCGCGCAGATTGTTTTCGACGCTTACAAAACCCGTCAGGCCGTTGCTGGCGACGCCGAACGCATCCTCGACATGTTCCGCGACCCGTCGACCCAGGCCGTTTACAGCCTGGACCGGGAGATGGGCATGCAGGTGATCGAAGGCCTGTTCCAGGACGATGCCGTGCGTCAGGCCTCCATTGGCCATCCCAACGAAGCCATGCTCGCGCAGAAATCCCGCGACCTGCAGCAGTCCAACAGCCGCTGGCTGACCGACCTGATCCTTGGCCAGGAACGCACCTTCACCACGCAACTGGTGGGGCGTGGCCCGTACAGCGAGTATTACGGCGATTTGAGTATCACCCTCGACACCGCCACCTATGGCGAGGGCTTTATCGTCAGTTCGGTGATCATTTTCATTTCCGGCGTGCTGCGCGCACTGGCCATGGGTCTGGTGCTGTATCTGGTTTATCACTGGCTGCTGACCAAACCGTTGTCGCGGATCATCGAACACCTCACCGAGATCAACCCGGATCGCCCCAGCGAGCACAAGATTCCGCAGCTCAAGGGCCACGAGAAAAACGAACTGGGCATCTGGATCAACACCGCCAACCAGTTGCTTGAGTCGATCGAACGCAACACCCATCTGCGCCACGAAGCTGAAAACAGCCTGCTGCGCATGGCCCAATACGACTTCCTCACCGGCCTGCCGAATCGCCAGCAGTTGCAGCAGCAACTGGACAAGATTCTGGTCGACGCCGGCAAGCTGCAACGCCGGGTCGCGGTGCTGTGCGTGGGGCTGGATGATTTCAAAGGCATCAACGAGCAATTCAGCTACCAGACCGGCGACCAATTGTTGCTGGCTCTGGCCGATCGCTTGCGTGCCCACAGTGGCCGCTTAGGCGCCCTCGCCCGCCTGGGTGGCGATCAGTTCGCCCTGGTACAGGCCGACATCGAACAACCTTACGAAGCGGCGGAATTGGCGCAAAGCATCCTTGATGATCTGGAAGCGGCGTTCGCCCTCGACCATCAGGAGATTCGCCTGCGCGCGACCATCGGCATCACCCTGTTCCCGGAGGACGGCGACAGCACCGAGAAGCTGTTGCAGAAAGCCGAGCAGACCATGACGTTGGCCAAGACCCGCTCGCGCAACCGCTATCAGTTCTACATCGCCAGCGTCGACAGCGAGATGCGTCGCCGCCGCGAACTGGAAAAAGACCTGCGCGATGCGCTGTTGCGTGATCAGTTCTACCTCGTCTATCAGCCGCAGATCAGCTATCGCGATCACCGCGTGGTCGGCGTCGAAGCGCTGATTCGCTGGCAGCATCCAGAACACGGTCTGGTGCCGCCGGACCTGTTCATTCCGCTGGCCGAGCAGAACGGTACGATCATCGCCATTGGCGAATGGGTGCTCGATCAGGCCTGCAAACAACTGCGCGAATGGCACGATCAGGGCTTTGTCGACTTGCGCATGGCGGTCAACCTGTCGACGGTTCAGTTGCACCACGCCGAGCTGCCGCGAGTGGTCAATAACCTGCTGCAAATGTACCGCCTGCCACCGCGCAGTCTGGAACTGGAAGTCACCGAAACCGGCCTGATGGAAGACATCAGCACCGCCGCGCAGCACCTGTTGAGCCTGCGCCGTTCCGGTGCGTTGATTGCCATCGATGATTTCGGCACCGGGTATTCGTCACTGAGCTATCTGAAAAGTCTGCCGCTGGACAAGATCAAGATCGACAAGAGCTTCGTACAGGATCTGCTCGATGACGACGACGATGCGACCATTGTTCGCGCGATCATTCAACTGGGTAAAAGCCTCGGCATGCAGGTGATTGCCGAGGGCGTGGAAACCGCCGAACAGGAAAGCTACATCATTTCCGAAGGCTGCCACGAAGGTCAGGGTTACCACTACAGCAAACCGCTGCCGGCCCGGGAACTGGGCGCCTATCTCAAACAGGCACAACGCACTAACGCGGCCATTCTCTAGAAGATCAAAAGATCGCAGCCTGCGGCAGCCCCTACATTTGGAATGTGTTCCCCCTGTAGGAGTTGCCGAAGGCTCGGGCCGCGATCGGACGATCTTTTGATCTGCGTAAATAAGAAATATTTCCAGCCACAACCCTTTACACATAATGCGAAAGATTTGCATTATGTCGCAGTTTTGCGCACCCCCAGCGCGAGTCCACTCAACTATCGAAGCAGGATGTTCGCCATGATTCGTATGCCTCTGGCTACCGCCAGTCTGCTGGCCATCGCTATTTCCCTCGCCGGTTGCGGCGAAGGCAAAGACAAGGCCGCCGCTCCGGCCGCACCGACGCCAGCCGCCAGCACCACCGCACCTGCGGCTGCTCCTGCCGCTGCCGGTAAAGTCGACGAAGCCACCGCCAAGGCTGTGGTCGCGCACTATGCCGACATGGTCTTCGCCGTCTACAGCGATGCCGAATCCACCGCGAAAACCCTGCAGACCGCCGTCGACGCTTTCCTCGCCAAGCCGAACGCCGACACCCTGAAAGCCGCCAAGGCTGCCTGGGTCGCCGCGCGCGTTCCGTACCTGCAAAGTGAAGTGTTCCGCTTCGGCAACACCATCATCGACGATTGGGAAGGTCAGGTTAACGCCTGGCCGCTGGACGAGGGTCTGATCGACTACGTCGACAAATCCTACGAGCACGCACTGGGTAACCCGGGCGCCACCGCCAACATCATCGCCAACACCGAAGTTCAGGTCGGCGAAGACAAGGTCGACGTCAAAGACATCACCCCGGAAAAACTCGCCAGCCTCAACGAGCTGGGCGGTTCCGAAGCCAACGTCGCCACCGGCTACCACGCCATCGAATTCCTGCTCTGGGGCCAGGATCTGAACGGCACCGGCCCTGGCGCTGGCAACCGTCCGGCCTCCGACTACCTGGAAGGCGCCGGCGCTACTGGCGGTCACAACGATCGTCGCCGTGCCTACCTGAAGTCCGTGACCCAACTGCTGGTCAGCGACCTCGAAGAAATGGTCGGCAACTGGAAGCCGAACGTGGCTGACAACTACCGCGCCACCCTGGAAGCCGAGCCGGGCGAAAGCGGTCTGCGCAAAATGCTCTTCGGCATGGGCAGCCTGTCGCTGGGCGAACTGGCGGGCGAGCGCATGAAGGTGTCCCTGGAAGCCAACTCCCCTGAAGACGAGCAGGACTGCTTCAGCGACAACACGCACAACTCGCACTTCTACGATGCCAAAGGCATTCGTAACGTTTACCTGGGCGAGTACACCCGTGTTGACGGCAGCAAAATGACCGGCGCCAGCCTGTCGTCGCTGGTGGCCAAGGCTGACCCGGCTGCCGACACTGCACTGAAAGCCGATCTGGCTGCCACTGAAGCGAAGATCCAGGTCATGGTCGATCACGCCAACAAGGGTGAGCACTACGACCAGTTGATCGCTGCCGGCAACACCGCTGGCAACCAGATCGTTCGCGACGCCATCGCCTCGCTGGTCAAGCAGACCGGTTCGATCGAAGCCGCTGCCGGTAAACTGGGCATCAGTGACCTGAACCCGGACAACGCTGATCACGAGTTCTGATCAACCGCGTCTGCGTCAAAAAGGCGACCTTCGGGTCGCCTTTTTCATGTCTGCCGTACACGGCCCTTTGTAGGAGTGAGCCTGCTCGCGATAGCGGAGTGTCAGTTGACGAATTAGTGTCTGATGCACCGCTATCGCGAGCAGGCTCACTCCTACAGGGGTTTTGCATTGCTCTTCAGATTTGCGCTGTATCAAGCAAACGATAATTCCTCTTATTCAATCATCCCGGCCCTGTTAGACTTTGCGCCTTTATTTTTGCCCGTCCGCAGGATGTCTGATGCCCTCGCTGCCTCTTCGCTTGTCCGCACTGTTGCTGGCCCTGGGCCTGAGTGCCTGCGATGACGCCCCGCGTTTCACCAAGGCCGAGCCCGGTGAAGCCCGTTCGGGCGGTGCAGCGACCGTGCGCAAGACTGATCAGAATGCGTTCTCTTTGCCTTCGGCGAATCTGCCACCGTCGCGGCGGGTGGATTTCAGTGTCGGCAACAGCTTCTTTCGCAGTCCGTGGGTGATTGCGCCGTCGACCACTACCGCACGCGATGGTCTCGGCCCGCTGTTCAACACCAACGCCTGCCAGAACTGCCACATCAAAGACGGTCGCGGCCATCCGCCAACGCCGGATGCCGCCAACGCGGTGTCGATGCTGGTCAGGCTGTCGATCCCTGATGCGCCGCAATTCGCCAAGCTCATCGAGCAGGTCGGCGTAGTGCCGGAGCCGGTCTACGGCGGCCAGTTCCAGGACATGGCCGTGCCCGGCGTCGCCCCGGAAGGCAAGGTGCGCGTCGATTACACACCCGTGCCCGTGCGTTTCAAAGACGGCACCGAAGTCGAACTGCGCAAACCGGTGTTGCAGATCACCCAGCTCGGCTACGGCCCGATGCACCCGGACACGCGTTTTTCCGCCCGCGTCGCGCCGCCGATGATTGGCCTGGGCCTGCTCGAAGCGATCCCCGAAGAAGCCATCCTTGCCAACGCCGCCGCACAGGCAAAAGACAAAAACGGTATCAATGGCCGCCCCAATCAGGTCTGGGATGACGCCTTGCAGAAGACCGTCATGGGCAGATTTGGCTGGAAAGCCGGGCAACCGAACCTCAATCAACAGAATGTTCACGCGTTTTCGGGTGATATGGGTCTTACGACGAGTTTGAGACCCTTTGATGATTGCACCGACGCGCAAACTGCCTGCAAACACGCGCCGAACGGCAATGGGCCGGATGGCGAACCGGAAGTCAGCGACAACATCCTGCGTCTGGTGTTGTTCTACAGCCGCAACCTCGCCGTGCCTGCACGCCGTGGCATCAACGATGCAGAAGTGCTGGCCGGCAAGAACCTGTTTTTCCAGGCTGGCTGCGATTCCTGCCACACGCCGAAATACACCACCGCCGCCAACGCGGCCGAACCTGAACTGGCCAATCAAGTGATTCGCCCGTACAGCGATCTGCTGCTGCATGACATGGGCGACGGTCTGGCCGACCACCGCACGGAATTCCAGGCCTCCGGCCGCGACTGGCGCACGCCGCCGTTGTGGGGGATTGGCCTGACGCAAGCGGTCAGCGGCCACACACAGTTTTTGCATGACGGTCGCGCGCGCAATCTGCTCGAAGCGGTGCTCTGGCACGGCGGCGAGGCAAAAGCGGCGCAGCAACAGGTTTTGTCTTTCAATGCCGAGCAGCGTGCCGCGCTGCTGGCGTTTTTGAACTCACTTTAAACACTGATAAAAGAATCGGGAGCCCGACATGTTCCGTCCCAAGCTACTGTTCACCAGCCTTGCCGCGCTCGCCCTCGGCGCCTGCTCACCGCAGGATCCACAAGCGGTCACCTCGGCAGCCATCGCCAAATCGGTGATCCTGCCGACCTACACCCGCTGGGTCGAGGCCGACAAGCAACTGGCGGTCAGCGCCCTCGCCTACTGCCAGGGCAAAGAAACCCTGGAAACCGCCCGCGCCGACTTCCTCCACGCACAGAAAGCCTGGGCCGAGCTGCAACCGCTGCTGATCGGTCCATTGGCCGAGGGCAACCGTTCGTGGCAGGTGCAGTTCTGGCCGGACAAGAAGAACCTCGTCGGCCGTCAGGTCGAGCAATTGGTCGTCGCGCAGCCGCAGATCGATGCCGCTGCACTGGCCAAATCCAGCGTTGTCGTTCAGGGTCTGTCGGCCTACGAATACATCCTGTTCGACGCCAAGCCTGACGTGGCCAACGCCGAGCAGAAAGCCAAGTACTGCCCGCTGCTGATCGCCATCGGCGAACGTCAGAAGCAACTGGCCGAAGAGATTCTGCAGAACTGGAACAACACCGACGGCATGCTCGCGCAGATGACCAAGTTCCCCAACCAGCGCTACGCCGACTCCCACGAAGCGATCGCTGATCTGCTGCGTGTGCAAGTCACCGCGCTAGACACCCTGAAGAAAAAACTCGGCACGCCAATGGGCCGCCAGAGCAAGGGCGTGCCACAGCCGTTCCAGGCCGATGCATGGCGCAGCCAGTCTTCGCTGACCGCACTGGAAGCCAGCCTCGCAGCGGCCAAAACCGTCTGGGAAGGCGTCGACAACAAAGGTCTGCGCGGTCTGTTGCCAACTGAGCAAAAGCCTTTGGCCGACAAGATCGATGCCGCTTACGCCGCGTCGCTGAAGCTGTTCGACAGCACCCAGCGTTCGCTCGGCGAAATGCTTGAAGACGACGCTGGTCGTCAGCAACTCAACGACATCTACGACAGCCTCAACGTCGTCCATCGCCTGCACGAAGGCGAACTGGCCAAGGCGCTGGGCATCCAACTGGGCTTCAACGCCAACGACGGTGACTGATGAGGGCAAGTGCCATGCTGCGACGTCAGGTTCTGACTTTAGGTAGTGCACTGCTGGGAGCAGTGACGCTGGGCGGCTGGACGCTGTTCAAACGCAAGGATCAGAGCCCGCTGTTGCTGTCGGCGCGCGACGACACTGACGGCAAGCATTACGCCGTCGGTTATCGGCTCGATGGCACGCGGGTGTTCGCCACCGAAGTCGGCCAGCGTTGCCACGACATCATCAACCACCCGACGCAGCCAATCGCGCTGTTTGTCGCCCGTCGTCCGGGCACCGAGAGTTACCTGATCGACCTGCGTGACGGTAAGTTGCTGCAGACCGTGACCTCGCAGCCGAACCGGCATTTCTACGGGCATGCCGTGGTGCACAAGGACGGCGAATACCTGTACGCCACCGAGAACGACACGACCGATCCTGGCCGTGGTTTGCTCGGTGTGTACAAGTTCGAAGGCGAACGACTGGTGCACAGCGGCGAGATTTCCACCCACGGCCTCGGCCCGCATCAGGTGTCGTGGATGCCCGACGGCGAGACGCTGGTGGTGGCCAATGGCGGGATTCGTACCGAGGCGGAAAGCCGCGTCGACATGAACCTCAACGCCATGGAGCCAAGTCTGGTCTTGATGCAACGTGACGGCACTTTGCTGAGCAAGGAAACCCTCGCCCAGCAGATGAACAGCGTGCGCCATCTGGGCATCGCCAGTGACGGCACCATCGTCGCCGGTCAGCAATTCATGGGCGCCTCGCATGAGCGCTCGGAACTGTTGGCGATCAAGCGTCCGGGGCAGCCGTTCGTGGCGTTCCCGGTGCCGGATCATCAGTTGCAGTCGATGGGGCACTACACCGCCAGCGTCGCGGTACACAGTGAATTGCGTCTGGTCGCCCTGACAGCGCCGCGCGGCAACCGTTTCTTTATCTGGGATCTGGACAGTGGCGAAGTACGCCTCGATGCGCCGCTGCCCGATTGCGCCGGTGTCGGTGCGGTGAAGGACGGTTTTGTCGTGACCTCCGGGCAAGGACGTTGCCGGTACTACGATTGCCGTCAGGATGAGCTGCTGGCCAAGCCGCTGGAATTGCCGGCGGGGCTCTGGGACAACCATCTGCATCTGATGGCATAAGCGTGCGCTTCATCTGCTGACATCACCTTGAGGGTGAGGAGGTTTTCATCCCCCTTACCCTTTTCATTACCTGTAATAACTGCCAGTTGGAATCCCCCCTGTACTCGGAGTAATGTGCCCGCCTGTCTCACCTGATTTATCCAAGGAACTGGAAATATGCTGCGTCGCCGCATGCTGATCATGTTGGGTGTTGTTTTGCTGATCGTCCTGGTGCTGGGCGGGTACAAAGCCTTTTCGATCTACACGATGATCCAGGGCTTCTCCAAGCCGAAACCGCCGATCAGCGTCGCCGTGGCCAACGCCAGCGAACAGCCGTGGCAGCTGCGCCTGCCGACCGTCGGCACGCTCAAGGCGCTGCAAGGTGTCGAGCTGAGCCTGGAAGTGGCCGGCACCGTCACCGAACTCAAGTTCGAATCCGGACAGAAGGTCAAGGCCGGGCAACCGCTGCTGCAACTCGACAGTGGCGTCGAAACCGCCCTGTTGGAGACCGCCAAGGCTGATCTGGGTCTGGCGCAGCTGGACTTCGGCCGTGGCAGCCAACTGATCGACAGTCGCGCCATTTCCAAAGGTGAATACGACCGGCTCTCGGCGGTTCTGCAAAAGGAGCGAGCCACGGTCAATCAGCTCAACGCAGCGCTGGCGAAAAAGCGCATTCTCGCGCCGTTCAGCGGCACCATCGGCATCCGCCAGGTCGACATTGGCGACTACCTCGCCAGCGGCACCAAAATCGCGACCCTGCAGGATTTGAGCAGCCTCTACGCCGACTTCTACCTGCCCGAACAATCGATCCCGAAACTGGCCATCGGCCAACCGGTGCAAATCGCGGTCGCCGCGTATCCCGGGCAAAACTTCGCCGGCAAGATCAGCGCAATCAACCCGATCGTTGAAAGCACCACGCGCAATATTCTGATCCGCGCCACGCTGGCCAACCCTGACGGCAAATTGTTGCCGGGCATGTTTACCAGCCTTGAAGTGCTGCTGCCCGATCCGCAAAAACACGTCGTGGTACCGGAAAGCGCGATCACCTACACCCTCTACGGCAACTCGATCTACGTGGTCGGGCAGAAGAAAGCCGCGGACGGCAGCGTCGAAAAGGATGACAAGGGCCAACCGGTGCTGATCGCCGAACGCCGCTTCATCGAAACCGGTGAACGCCGCGATGGCCTGGTGATGATCAACAAGGGCGTGCAGAGCGGCGAACAAGTGGTGACGGCCGGCCAGATCAAACTGGACAACGGCGCGCACATTGCCATCAGCGACGACAAGACCCTCGGCGAGCAGAACAGTCCGCCGCGCGCCGACTGATCAAGGAATCCCCATGGCTTTTACTGATCCGTTCATCCGCCGCCCGGTGCTCGCCACCGTGGTCAGCCTGTTGATTGTGTTGCTCGGCTTTCAGGCCTGGAGCAAGTTGCCGCTGCGCCAATACCCGCAAATGGAAAACGCCCTGATCACGGTGACCACCGCTTACCCCGGGGCCAACGCCGAAACCATTCAGGGCTACATCACCCAGCCGATGCAGCAGAGTCTGGCCAGTGCCGAGGGCATCGACTACATGACCTCGGTCAGCCGGCAGAACTTCTCGGTGATCTCGATCTACGCGCGCATCGGCTCCAACACCGACCGCTTGTTCACCGAGCTGCTGGCCAAGGCCAACGAGGTGAAGAACAAGCTGCCACAGGACGCCGAAGACCCGGTGTTGAGCAAAGAGTCCGCCGACGCCTCGGCGCTGATGTACATCAGCTTCTTCAGCAAGGATCTGAGCAACCCGCAGATCACCGATTACCTGTCACGGGTGATCCAGCCAAAACTGGCAACCCTGCCGGGCATGGCCGAAGCGGAAATCCTCGGCAATCAGGTGTTCGCCATGCGCCTGTGGCTCGACCCGGTGAAGCTCGCCGGTTTCGGCCTCAGCGCCGCCGATGTGACCAACGCCGTGCGCCAGTACAACTTCCTCTCCGCCGCCGGCGAAGTGAAAGGCCAGTACGTGGTCACCAGCATCAACGCCAACACTGAACTGAAATCCGCTGAGGCCTTTGCGGCGATTCCGCTCAAGGTCAGTGGCGACAGCCGCGTGCTGCTCAGCGATGTCGCGCGGGTGGAAATGGGCGCGGAAAACTACGACTCGATCAGCTCGTTCGGCGGCACGCCGTCGGTGTACATCGGCATCAAGGCGACACCCGGCGCCAACCCGCTGGACGTGATCAAGGAAGTGCGCAAGCTGATGCCCGAGCTGGAAGCGCAACTGCCGCCGAACCTGAAAAGCGAGATCGCTTACGACGCCACGCTGTTTATTCAGGCCTCGATCGATGAAGTGGTGAAAACCCTGTTCGAGGCGGTGCTGATCGTCATCGTCGTGGTGTTCCTGTTCCTCGGCGCACTGCGCTCGGTGGTGATCCCGGTGGTGACCATTCCGCTGTCGATGATTGGCGTGATGTTCTTCATGCAGATGATGGGCTACTCGATGAACCTGCTGACGCTGCTGGCGATGGTGCTCGCCATCGGTCTGGTGGTCGACGATGCGATTGTCGTGGTGGAGAACATTCACCGGCACATCGAGGAAGGCAAGACGCCGTTTGATGCAGCGCTGGAAGGCGCGCGAGAAATCGCCATGCCGGTGGTCTCGATGACCATCACCCTGGCGGCGGTGTATGCGCCGATCGGTTTTCTCACCGGGCTGACCGGGGCGTTGTTCAAGGAGTTTGCCCTGACCCTGGCCGGCGCAGTGGTGATCTCCGGCATCGTCGCCCTGACCCTGTCGCCGATGATGTGCGCATTTTTGCTGCGTCACGAGGAAAACCCCAGTGGCCTGGCGCATCGGCTCGACCGTGTTTTCGAAGGTCTCAAGCGCCGCTATCAGAGCATGCTGCACGGCACGCTGAACACACGGCCGGTAGTGCTGGTGTTCGCCGTGATCGTGTTGTGCCTGATCCCGGTGTTCCTCAAGTTCACCAAATCGGAACTGGCCCCGGACGAAGACCAGGGCATCATTTTCATGATGGCCAACGCACCGCAGCCGACCAACCTTGATTACCTGAGCACCTACACCGACGAATTCATCAAGATCTTCAAGGAATTCCCGGAGTACTACTCCTCGTTCCAGATCAACGGCTACAACGGCGTGCAGGCAGGCATCGGCGGCTTCCTGCTCAAACCGTGGAACGAACGCAGCCGCACGCAGATGCAGATTCTCCCCGAAGTGCAGGGCAAACTGGGCGCCATCCCGGGTCTGCAGATCTTCGGTTTCAACCTGCCCTCCTTGCCCGGCACCGGTGAAGGCTTGCCGTTCGAGTTTGTGGTCAACACCGCCAACGATTACGAACTGCTGCTGCAAGTCGCCGACCGGATCAAGAAACGCGCGATGGAATCCGGCAAGTTCGCCTTCGTCGACCTTGATCTGGCGTTCGACAAACCCGAGGTTGTGGTCGATATCGACCGCGCCAAAGCGGCGCAGATGGGCGTGTCGATGCAGGACCTCGGTGGCACGCTGGCGACGCTGCTCGGTGAGGCGGAAATCAACCGGTTCACCATCGAAGGGCGCAGTTACAAGGTGATCGCTCAAGTCGAACGGCCGTACCGCGACAACCCGGACTGGCTGAACAATTACTACGTGAAGAACACCCAGGGTGAGCTGCTGCCACTGTCGACGCTGATCAAGGTCAGCGACCGCGCGCGACCGCGCCAGCTCAACCAGTTCCAGCAACTCAACGCGGCGAAGATTTCCGGTTTCCCGTTGGTCAGCATGGGCGAAGCCATCGACACCGTATTGCAGATTGCCCGCGAAGAAGCGCCGGCCGGGTTTGCCTTCGACTATGGCGGCGCCTCACGCCAGTTTGTGCAGGAAGGCAGTGCCCTGTGGGTAACCTTCGCGCTGGCGCTGGCGATTATCTTTCTGGTGCTGGCGGCGCAGTTCGAGAGTTTCCGCGATCCGCTGGTGATTCTGGTGACGGTGCCGTTGTCGATCTGCGGAGCGTTGATCCCGCTGTTCCTCGGCTGGTCGAGCATGAACATCTACACCCAGGTCGGGTTGGTGACGCTGATCGGGCTGATCAGTAAACACGGGATTCTGATCGTCGAATTCGCCAACCAGTTGCGCAAGGACAAAGGCCTGACGGCGCGTGAAGCCGTTGAGGAAGCGGCGGCGATTCGCTTGCGGCCGGTGCTGATGACCACGGCGGCGATGGTGTTTGGCATGGTGCCGTTGATTCTCGCCACGGGGGCGGGGGCGGTGAGCCGTTTTGATATCGGCATGGTGATTGCCACGGGGATGTCGATCGGCACGTTGTTTACGCTGTTTGTCTTGCCGTGTGTTTACACCCTGCTGGCGAAACCTGATCCCAAACCAACCGCATAACCCCCTGTAGGAGTGAGCCTGCTCGCGATAGCGGTGGATCAGTCGCCTTAAATACTGACTGACACACCGCTATCGCGAGCAGGCTCACTCCTACAAGGGATCTGTGTCGTCTCGGGCATAAAAAAAAGGCCTCGCATCTGCGAGGCCTTTTATGTGGGCTTCAATCGGTTCAACTCTGCGGCCTCATCCCTTGAGAAAGTCCGAACATGAACAGCAATAAATCATGATCGGGTCTGGTCGCCACGGAGGCTTTCGCCACCCGTGGGACTGCGCAGTGGGCGTCGTCTACGGACGCGCCAACCACCTGCATGCGGGGCTGCTCCCAGGCAGCCACCGCCAATGACGCAACTGCCAAGGCTCCAACCAAAAACAAACCTCGTGCAATTTCTAGTTTCATCGCTATAAACCTTTGATAGCGCTGCCAAACGCCGTCTCATAAAAGTAGACGAGTTTTTTCCAGTCCGCGTCGCGGAACGACGAATGGCGGCGCAATTGCTTCATGTCGTGGGAAGCGGCGCGATAGGCGGTCAGACGCTGGCGGCACTTCTCCAGATCGATCAAGGCAACCTCGACCTTGGCCGACTCGCCCTCGCCCGTCACCCGCACAAACACGTGTTTGATGTAAATGCAGCTGTGCTGCCAACGGCCCTTGTGCATGCGCGCCAGGTTCTCGGCGAGGTCCTTGAGCACACGCTCGTAAACCCCATCGCCACACTGATCGCGACCGCCGGCAGCCGCCAGCCAATGTTCCAGTTCCTGGAAACCGTCCAGGGACTTGGTCACCAGCAGCGCGCGCCATTTGTGCTGCGGATCAGGCTGGGCGCCGCAGAAAACGATTTCTGGCACGCGCACACCGAGCTTGCTCACGCCGGTCAGCGCGTCGAGCTCACGCAGAACAGTGGGACGGCCAAAAGGGTGCAACCAACTGCGATAGATATGACCGGTCTGGCGCTTGGCATACAGCAGTTGACCATCGCGCCCCACGACCCTTTGCACGCCACTTTCGCCACCGCGTCGAACGTTGGGTTCTTCCACCCACTCGCCACGCTGGTTCCAGTAAAAGTCAAAGCGATCTTGCGGAGCGACATCCGTTTCTGCTGCCAATTGCACTGCCATCCTGTTACCTCTTGCGTAATACGTAAACCCGCCACATGGCGTAGAGCGGAATAAAGTCCAGTTGTTCCTGAATCCGAAAACCTGCTTCCTCGAATTCCTTTTCCACCGTAGCGGCCGGTAACACAAAGCGATTCTGATACTCGCGTTTGTCACGGTTGCGCTCGGCTCGCTGGCGTTTCCAGGCTTTGAAATTGCCATCAACCCACAGCGAAACGATCACACTGTCCCGGGTAACGCGCTCGAATTCGCGCAGAATCGCCCGGCGATGCTCGGCTTCACCGATGTGGTGGAGCAGACGCATGCAGAAAATGCTGTCGACGGCGTTGTCAGGCAAGGCAATGTCGAAGGCAGATGTGTGCAAGGGTTGTACCCGTTTCACCACATCGGCCGGTTGCGACTGCATAGCCGTCTTGATCATCGACTCGGAATTGTCCGCGCCGATAATCACCCGGTTGGCCTTTTCGCCCAACAAGGGCCAGAAACGCCCGGCACCGCAAGGCAGATCCAGCACCAGTCCCGGCTCACCCACCGACGCCAGCGCCTTGCGGGCCATCTGTTCGTCACGCCAGTGGGAGAGACGACGTCCAAGGCTTTCTTTGTGCTTGCGCAGGTATTTCTGCGCATGTTGATCGTCGTACTTCTCGGAAAAATCGAGTTTGATCGGACCGGCCATCACCTGGACTCCTGAATTGCTGATGTCACCACCTTAAAGAGCGGCGTGTCAGCGTCAGGTCATCCGTTTGTGAAAAAAATGTCCGGTAAACAGACAAATTATTACAGCGTTATACAGGATTCAGACAGGTTAGAGGGAGTAGCCTTGCGCCACCCCCTGCGTCAGATTTTGCCCAGATCCACCTCGAAGCGGCAGCCATTGGGCTCCATCGTGCTCAAACTGACGGTCCAGCCCTGGTTCTCGCAGATCCGCTGCACCAGCGACAATCCCAGTCCCAGACCTTCGCCACGCTTTTCGCTGCCACGTACGAAAGGCTCGAACATGGCTTCGCGTTTTTCTTCCGGAATGCCGACACCGGAGTCCTCCACCACGAAACCGCTGCCGTTGAGCGTCAGGCGAATAAAGCCCTTCTCGGTGTAGTGGCAAGCGTTGCGCAACAGGTTGCCCATCACCGCGGTCAGCAAGGTCGCGTTGTAGCACGTGTGCGGCGGATTCCCCGGTTCGAACTGCAAGGTCAACCCTTTGCTTTCGATCGGCTCACGCCACACGCACAACAGGCTGTCCGCAACTTGAGCGAGATTCTGTTGCGGCGCCGAGCCGGCATCTTCGCGCTGGGAGCGGGCGAGCATCAGGAAGGTCTGCACCAGTTCGCGCATTTCCTCACTGGCTCGCGCAATGCGCTCGACCTGATTACGCCCGCGCTGATCGATGGCCGGGTTTTCCATCAGCAGCTCGCAGGAGCTGGCCAGCACCATCAATGGCGTGCGCAACTCGTGACTGACGTCGCTGGTGAACAATCTTTCACGGGTCAGCGCCTGACGCAGACGTCCCAGCGTGGCATCGAACGCCACCGCCAGTTCGCCGACTTCGTCTGCCGCATAATCCGGCGCCAGCGGCGGTGCCAGTCCGAGTAACTGGTCGCGATGGCGCACTTGTCGGGCCAGCCGCACCACCGGCGCCATCACCTTGCGTGCGAGTACCCAACCGAGGAATACCGCCAGGGCCAGGCTGAGCACGAAGCCCACCAGCACCACGGCAAACAGTACCCGCTCGCGCTCTTCGAAATCGCTTTGATCCTGCAGCAGCACATAACGCCGACCGTCGACGATCTCGACCATCGCGTGATACGAGAGTTGCTCGCGGAACACTTCATGGAAACCCGCATCGAGGTGACGCAAGTCCTTGGGCAGCTCGAAATCACCCGGCCCGCCGCTGAAATAGAACAATTGGTCCGGTTCCGGGCGGTGGCTCCAGTCCGAAACATTGTCCATGAGCAAAAGGCGCTGCAGGTCGCCGCCCAGCCCGGCCGAAATCAACTTCTCTTCCACAAGGTGCACGGTCGCAACAATGCCCATGGCAAACGCGCCGGCCACCAGTGCGCTCATCAGCGCAAAAGCGATGATGATCCGCTGGGAAAGGCTTTGCTTAAACTCCATCGCGGCCCTCGGCCAAGCGATAACCGACGCCATGCACGGTGTGCAGCAGTGGTTTGGCGAACGGTTTGTCAATCACCTGACGCAATTGGTGTACGTGGCTGCGCAGGCTGTCGCTGTCCGGGCAATCATCACCCCACAGCGCCTCCTCAAGAATTTCCCGACGCAAGACATGCGGGCTCTTCTGCATCAACACCGCCAGCAACTTCAGGCCGACCGGGTTGAGCTTGAGAAACTTGCCTTCACGGGTCACTTCCAGTGTATCGAGGTCATAGCTCAGATCTCCGACCTGCAACGCCCGGCGTCCGCCACCCTGGGTACGCCGCATCACCGCTTCGACGCGCGCGGCCAGTTCCGACAGGGCGAACGGTTTGACCAGATAATCGTCAGCCCCGGACTTGAACCCCTGCAGACGATCATCGAGCTGATCACGAGCGGTGAGCATGATCACCGGCGTGTCACGACGGGCGTCTTCACGCAGGCGTTTGCACAGGGTGTAGCCATCGATGCCGGGCAGCATGATGTCGAGCACGATCAGGTCGTAATGCTCGGTGGCGGCCAGATGCAGGCCTGACAGACCGTCTTGGGCGCAATCGACGGTATAGCCTTTGAGCCCCAGGTAATCGGCCAGATTGGCGAGGATATCGCGGTTGTCTTCAACCAATAGAATTCGCATGGGCACTCCTCCGTACACAGTAACGGCCGTCATGGCTCGCGCAGCTTAAGGCCATCGCCAGCTCAGGGCTAGGGCTGAAAACTTCGTAAATCAACTCTCTCAGGCAAATTCAAAGCTTAACGAGTTTTTCACTATTGGTTCACAACCTGACTACAGTGACAACGCGAGACTCTCGCGCCATTAGATATAAGGAATGTAGACAATGGACTTTTTCAAGACGGCGCCCATGCGCCTTCTGCTGTTGGTCACTGGCGTCTGGCTGGTGCTGTTCTTCCTGACTCGAACCGTCCTGCTGCTGACTCACCTTGATGAGGCCGGCGGCATTGCGCTTTCCGTGTTCGGCATCGGTCTTTTGTATGACCTGGGTTTCCTCGCCTATGCCGCGCTGCCGATGGGCCTGTACCTGCTGCTCTGCCCGCCAGCGCTGTGGCGTCGCCGTGGCCATCGCTGGTTTCTGCAAGGGCTGCTGACCGTCAGCCTGTTCGCCATGCTGTTCGTCTCGGTGGCCGAGTGGCTGTTCTGGGACGAGTTCGGTGTGCGCTTCAACTTCATCGCCGTCGACTATCTGGTGTATTCCGACGAAGTGCTGAACAACGTGCTGGAGTCGTATCCGATCGGTACGCTGTTGAGCATTCTGGCGCTGCTGGCCATTGCTATCAGTTTTGCCCTGCGCAAGCCGTTCAACTCTGCGCTGGACGCTCCGCTGCCGCCGTTACGTGGACGTCTGCTCAATGCATTGGCGTTGCTGGTGGTCGCCGGCCTGAGCCTGCAACTGCTCAGCCAGGATGCGCCGCGTGCGCAGGGCGGCAACGCCTATCAGAACGAACTGGCAAGCAATGGCCCATATCAGTTCTTCGCCGCGTTCCGGAACAACGAACTGGACTACACGCAGTTTTACGGCAGCCTGGCGCCGGAAAAAGTCGCCCAGCAGATTCGTGCCGAACTGAATGAACCCAACGCGCAGTTCATCGGCAAGGACCCGCAGGACATCCGCCGGATGATCGACAACCCCGGCACCCCACGCAAACCGAACATCGTGCTGGTAACCATCGAAAGCCTCAGCGCCAAGTACCTGGGCAGCAATGGCGACGAGCGTAACCTGACACCGAATCTGGATGCCTTGCGCAAACAGAGCTTGTACTTCAACAACTTCTACGCCACCGGTACCCGTACCGACCGCGGCCTGGAAGCCATCACCCTGGCCATTCCACCGACCCCGGGCCGTTCGATCGTCAAACGCATCGGTCGTGAAAGCGGTTTCGCCAGCCTCGGTCAGCAACTCAGCGCGGTGGGCTACGACAGCGTGTTTGTCTATGGCGGGCGCGGCTACTTCGACAACATGAACGCGTTTTTCAGTGGCAATGGTTACCGCGTGGTCGATCAGAGCAGCGTTGACGAAGCCGAGATTCATTTCAAGAACGCCTGGGGCATGGCCGACGAGGACCTGTACAAACAGACCCTGAAACTGGCCGATGCTGACTATGCCAAGCAGCAACCGTTTCTGTTGCAGTTGATGACCACCTCCAACCATCGCCCCTACACCTATCCGGACGACCGGATCGACATCAAATCCGGTAACGGTCGTGATGGCGCGGTGAAATACACCGACTACGCGATTGGCCAGTTCCTTGAGCAGGCGCGGCAGAAACCGTGGTTCGACAACACGATCTTCATCTTCGTCGCCGACCACACGGCCGGTAGCGCCGGTAAAGAAGACTTGCCGATCACCAACTATCAAATCCCACTGTTTATCTATGCGCCGAAACTGGTCGAGCCGCGTGAAAGTGGCCAACTGGCCAGCCAGATCGATCTTGCGCCGACGCTGCTGGGCCTGTTGAACATGGATTACCAATCGACGTTCTTCGGTCGCAACCTGTTGCAGGATAACCCGCTGCCACCACGTGTGGTGGTCGGCAACTACCAGCATCTGGGCCTGTTCGACGGCAAGGATCTGGCGATCCTCAGCCCGCGTCAGGGCTTGCGTCGGCATGACGATGCGCTGACCGAGAGCCGCGAATCCCGAGCGACCAGTGATGATCCACTGATCAGCCGCGCGATCACTTATTACCAAACCGCCAGTTATGGCTTCAAGCAACAGCTGCTTGCCTGGAAAGCACCCAAGGAGGGTGCTCCACAAGTCAGCGAACGTTAATCGAAGCGCCCCGGGCTGATGCCCCGGGGCGTTTTCTTTTATTCAGGAACCAACATGTCATCAACTGTTGTACGCCCCACTCCTCGCCCGATGAATCTGTGGCTTTATCTGGGCATTCCCGTCGTTGCAGCGCTCACGCTGGTCCTGCTGGAAATGACTGATCTGGACATGGTGCTGGCGCGGTTGTTCTATGACCCGGTGGCCGGCGACTTCATTGGCCGCCACAGTTTTTTCCTTGAAGACATCCTGCACGATCGCGCCAAACAGGTGGTGATCGGCTTCTCGGTGTTTGCGGTACTGGGCTTTATCGGCTCGTTTTTTATCGCAAGACTGAAGCCATTCAAGCGTGAACTGGGCTGCCTGGTGCTGTCGCTGGGCCTGGCGACCTCGTTCGTCACTCCGGTCAAAGCCGTGACTGCGGTGCAATGCCCTTGGAGCCTGGAACAATTCGGCGGCCATGAAACCTACAGCAAACTGATGGAGCATCGCCCGCAGACCGACAAGCCAGGCCGTTGCTGGCCGGGTGGTCATGCGGCGACGGGGTTCACTCTTTTTGCGCTGTTTTTTGTCTTGCGTGATCGCCGTCCACGCCTGGCCCGTCAGGCGTTTATCTTTGCCTTCGCACTGGGTTCGGTGTTTTCGATCAGCCGGATGATGCAGGGTGCGCACTTCTTCTCGCACAACGTATGGACGGCGATTTTCTGCTGGCTGATTTGTCTGGGGTCGTATTACTGGGTGCTGTATCGCCCGGCGGTGAAAACCGCGGCCGTGGTCAAGGCGCAACCCATCAGCGCCTGAAATATAGATCCGATTGTGGGAGCGAGCCTGCTCGCGAATGCGCTGTGTCATTCAACATTAATGCTGGCTGATCCGTCCCCTTCGCGAGCAGGCTCGCTCCCACAGGGGTTTGGGGGTGACGCTGATATTTGGGCAATAAAAAACCCCGCTGACTTTCGCCAGCGGGGTTTTGCGTTACAGGGGCAAGGCTGGCTTACATCATGCCGCCCATGCCACCCATGCCGCCCATGTCTGGCATGCCGCCGCCAGCGCCGCCGTCTTTCTTCGGCGCGTCAGCTACTGCCGCTTCGGTGGTCAGGATCAGACCGCCGATCGACGATGCCGCTTGCAGAGCGGAACGAGTCACCTTGGTTGGGTCCAGGATGCCCATTTCGATCATGTCGCCGTATTCGCCAGTTGCAGCGTTGTAACCGAAGTTACCTTTGCCGTTCTTGACTTCGTTGACCACAACGCTTGGCTCGTCGCCGCTGTTGGCAGCGATCTGACGCAGCGGCGCTTCAACAGCGCGGCGCAGAACAGCGATACCGACGTCCTGATCAGCGTTGTCGCCTTTCAGGTCGTTCAGGGTTTGCAGAGCACGGATCAGCGCAACGCCACCGCCAGGTACCACGCCTTCTTCAACGGCTGCACGGGTTGCGTGCAGGGCATCTTCAACGCGGGCTTTCTTCTCTTTCATTTCAACTTCGGAACCAGCGCCAACCTTGATCACTGCAACGCCGCCGGACAGCTTGGCCAGACGCTCTTGCAGTTTTTCACGGTCGTAGTCCGAGGAAGTTTCAGCTGCCTGGGCACGGATCTGAGTGATACGCGCCTGGATGTCAGCTTCTACGCCAGCACCGTCAACGATGATGGTGTTTTCCTTGGAGATGGTCACACGCTTGGCGCTACCGAGGTTTTCCAGGGTAGCGGCTTCCAGGCTCAGGCCGATCTCTTCGGAGATAACGGTACCGCCGGTCAGAACAGCGATGTCCTGCAGCATGGCCTTGCGACGGTCGCCGAAGCCTGGCGCCTTGACGGCGGCGACTTTAACGATGCCACGCATGTTGTTCACAACCAGAGTCGCCAGGGCTTCGCCTTCAACGTCTTCGGAAACGATCAGCAGTGGACGGCCGGCTTTGGCAACGGCTTCCAGCACTGGCAGCATTTCGCGGATGTTCGAGATCTTTTTGTCGACCAGCAGGATCAGCGGGCTGTCCAGCTCGGCAACCATGGTCTCTGGCTTGTTGACGAAGTACGGGGACAGGTAACCACGGTCGAACTGCATGCCTTCAACAACCGACAGTTCGTTTTCCAGGCCAGTGCCTTCTTCAACGGTGATCACGCCTTCTTTACCGACTTTTTCCATGGCTTCGGCAATGATGTCGCCGATGGAGCTGTCGGAGTTGGCCGAGATGGTGCCGACCTGAGCGATTGCCTTGGTGTCAGCGCATGGCTTGGACAGGTTCTTCAGCTCTTTGACGATCGCGATGGTCGCTTTGTCGATACCACGCTTCAGGTCCATCGGGTTCATGCCGGCAGCGACGGCTTTCAGGCCTTCGTTGACGATCGACTGAGCCAGAACGGTAGCGGTGGTAGTACCGTCACCAGCGTCATCGTTGGCACGGGAGGCAACGTCTTTGACCAGCTGCGCGCCCATGTTTTCGAAGCGATCTTCGAGTTCGATTTCTTTGGCGACGGAAACGCCGTCCTTGGTGATGGTCGGAGCGCCGAAGCTCTTCTCGATGATCACGTTACGGCCTTTCGGGCCCAGGGTCGCTTTTACTGCGTCAGCCAGGACGTTGACGCCCTTGAGCATTTTTTTACGGGCGGAATCGCCAAACAGAACTTCTTTAGCAGCCATGATCGATATTCCTTAAATACTTTGTAGTAGCGGGAAAATGAACGGGGGTATCAGCCTTCGATAACAGCGAGGATTTCGTTCTCGCTCATTACCAGCAGGTCTTCGCCGTCGACTTTCACTGTGTTGCTGCCGGAGTAAGGACCGAACACAACCTTGTCGCCTTCTTTAACGGACAGTGCGCGCACTTCGCCGTTTTCCAGAGCTTTGCCCGGGCCTACAGCGAGAATCACACCGTGGTTGGCTTTTTCAGCAGCCGAACCTGGCAGGACGATACCGCCAGCGGTTTTCTTTTCTTCTTCGCTGCGACGGATTACGACGCGGTCATGCAGAGGACGAAGCTTCATTGTCGATCTCTCCTAATTGTGGTTTTCATCGGCCGGTGTAGTCCCGGCGGGTTTAACAAATCCGGCCTGCGCCGGTTGCGGTTCGTCGAACGAACCGCGGAAGACTGACTGGCTCAAATGCCAGAAACCTTTCGGTGACCGATACATAAGGGCGCATAAGCTTATTACAAGGGCGAGCCCAGAAAATTTTTCACTCTGGAGGCCCATAAATGAACACGGCACCCGAAGGTGCCGTGTGGCTAACGCAGTTACTTGCTGTCGCGGTGTTCGAACTCGCCTTCGATCACATCACCCTCGCGGCCCAGAGGCTGACGCGGTGCAGGACCGCCACGGGGCTGCAGGTCGTCGGCGAACGCACGCTGACGCATGGCCTGTTCTTCGGCGCGCTGACGCATTTTGTTCGCCAGCAACCGGCGGCTGAATGGCAGCAGCATGACCAGACCGACCACATCGCTGATGAAGCCCGGCAGGATCAACAGGCCGCCGGCCAACGCCAGCATCAGCCCTTCAAGCATGGTTTGCGCGGGCAGTTCGCCGCGGTTCAGGCTTTCACGGGCACGCAGGGCGGTGGCCAGACCGGCGACGCGCAGCACAAAAACACCGAACATCGAGCCGAGAATGATCAGCAGCAGGGCCGGGAAAAACCCGATTGAGCCTGCCACTTTGACGAATACGAACAGCTCCAGCACTGGAAACAGCAGAAAGAGCAACAGAAAAGGGCGCATCAAAGTTTCCTCAACGCAAGAAATGCCTTGCAGTAAGCCTTAGATGACGTCGCCCTTTCGTGAATTCAAGCATCGGCCACTGTATTTTTTCCCCAGACCTCGGCGTGAGCCAATGAAACCAGGGCTTCGCGCACTTGTGTCGGCGTATTACAAGGTGCCGGAAACGGCAACCAGTACAGTGCCTGACCGATGCGCAGGTGCATGCCTTCGGTGTCGATCCCGGCCAGTTGCGCCGGTACAGTTTTCGGCAGACCGGCAAGGTCGACGTAGTGCGCGATGGCTTTGGCGTGATCGCTGTTCATGTGTTCGACCATGCTGATTTCGGCCTTGCCGGCAAACGGATTGGCCAGGGTCAGTTGATCGATCCAGTGAATCGCGCCGAAACCGCCGATGTAGCGGTGACGCACCGGGTTCAATACCCAGAAGTCGAAATCGTGGGCCTTGTGGTAGTTCTGCGAATCCGGGAAGTAACGGTAGTAACGCTCGGCGGCAGCTTCGATGGCAGCTGCGTCTTCGAGCTTTTGCGCTTCGGCCAGATAGGTCAGGCGACCAACGGCTTGCACATCATCGGCCTCGCGCTCGCCGACGAGCATCGAGCATTTCGGGTCTTTTTGCAGGTTGTGGGTGTGCTGGGCGATGCGGCTGATCAGGATCAGCGGCCGGCCCTGCTCGTCCAGGCAGTACGGCACCACGGAGCCAAAAGGAAAACCAGGCATCGATTTGGAGTGTGTCGACAGCACTCCACGGTATTCCTTGAGAAGCAATTCTCGGGCATTCTTCGCCACTTCAACGCTCAATTTATGACTCCTTAAATAGTATCCGTCGAAAAAACGGACGGGCGCCCGGGATCAAGTCCCCGTCACGCCAGCGGGCAACTCTCATGTGCACACCTGCCACGGCCGGTGCAGATCGGGAGTCGCTGAAAACAAAAACTACTCAGACCTGCTATCGGGGCATGCGAATGCAACTCAACGACAAAGTAATCATTATCACTGGCGGTTGCCAGGGTTTGGGCCGTTCGATGGCCGAGTATTTCGCCGGCAAAGGCGCGAAGCTCGCCCTCGTCGACCTCAATCAGGAAAAGCTCGACGACGCGGTCGCGGCTTGCAAGGCCAAGGGCGTCGAGGCGCGCAGCTATCTGTGCAACGTCGCCAATGAAGAGCAGGTCGAGCACATGGTCGCTCAGGTCGCCGCCGATTTCGGCGCGATCCACGGCCTGATCAACAACGCCGGGATCCTGCGTGATGGCCTGCTGTTGAAGGTCAAGGACGGTGAAATGACCAAGATGAGCCTGGCACAGTGGCAGGCCGTCATCGACGTCAACCTGACCGGCGTGTTCCTCTGCACCCGTGAGGTGGCGGCGAAAATGGTCGAGCTGAAGACCAGCGGCGCGATCATCAATATTTCGTCGATCTCGCGGGCGGGCAACGTTGGCCAGACCAACTATTCGGCGGCCAAGGCCGGTGTAGCGGCGGCGACGGTGACTTGGGCGAAAGAACTGGCGCGATATGGCATTCGCGTGGCGGGGATTGCGCCGGGCTTCATCGAAACCGAGATGACCCTGGGCATGAAGCCGGAAGCGCTGGAGAAGATGACTTCGGGGATTCCGCTCAAGCGCATGGGCAAGCCGGAAGAGATTGCGCACTCGGCGGCGTATATCTTCGAAAACGACTATTACACCGGGCGGATTCTGGAGATGGATGGCGGGCTGCGGATCTAACTGCCAACACAAAACAAATGTAGGAGTGAGCCTGCTCGCGATAGCGGATTAACATTCAACAAATGTGTTGAATGATCGACCGTTATCGCGAGCAGGCTCACTCCTACAGGTTTATTCAGTGTTGCGGATGCATCAATCGTCGCTGATGGTGATGTTCGGCATCGCCGGTGTCGCCGCTTCCTGCAACACAATCCGCGCGCCGACGTGGCGGGCGAGTTCCTGATAGACCATGGCAATCTGGCTGTCCGGCTCGGCAATCACCGTTGGCTTGCCGCCGTCGGCCTGTTCGCGGATCAACATCGACAATGGCAGCGACGCCAGCAGCTCTACGCCGTACTGGGTTGCCAGTTTTTCACCACCGCCCTCACCGAACAGATGCTCGGCATGCCCGCAGTTCGAGCAGATGTGCACGGCCATGTTTTCCACCACGCCCAGCACCGGAATGTTGACCTTGCGGAACATTTCCACGCCTTTGCGTGCGTCCAGCAGTGCCAGATCCTGTGGCGTGGTGACGATCACTGCGCCGGCCACCGGGACTTTCTGCGCCAGGGTCAGCTGGATATCGCCAGTGCCCGGTGGCATGTCGATGACCAGATAATCCAGATCGCCCCACGCGGTTTGCGTGACCAGTTGCAGCAAGGCGCCGGAGACCATCGGCCCGCGCCAGACCATCGGCGTGTTGTCGTCGGTCAGGAACGCCATCGACATGACCTCAACGCCGTGAGCCTTGAGCGGCACGAACCACTTCTGGTCCTTGACCTCAGGGCGGGTGCGCTCGGGAATGCCGAACATGATGCCTTGGCTCGGGCCGTAGATATCAGCGTCGAGAATCCCCACTTTGGCGCCTTCACGGGCCAGGGCCAGCGCGAGGTTGGCGGCGGTGGTCGACTTGCCCACGCCGCCCTTGCCCGACGCCACGGCGACCACGTTCTTGACGTTGGCCAGCCCCGGAATCTGCGCCTGCGCCTTGTGCGCAGCGATAACACTGTTCACTTCAACCTTGGCGATCACCACGCCATCAAGATTCTCGATGGCCAGTTGCAGCAATTGCGCCCAGCCGCTCTTGAACAGACCGGCGGCGTAACCGATTTCCAGCTGCACGTTGACGCGGTCACCGACGATCTCGATGTGCTTCACGCAACCGGCGCTGACCGGGTCCTGGTTCAGGTAAGGGTCGGTGTATTGGCTGAGGACGGCTTCCACCGCTGCGCGAGTGACGGCGCTCATGGGCAACTCCGATAACAAGACTGGGAAAAGATGGCGGGTATCCTACCCCTTCTATCCTCCGGACGGCACGCCCGGCAACGATTTGCAGGGGTGAAATATCTTGCCCGGCGCTTTATAGTGGCCGACCTCCGTTTCATCAAGTAGCGAAGCCCCACATGTCCGAACCACGCAAGATCCTCGTCACCAGCGCCCTGCCCTACGCCAACGGTTCGATTCACCTTGGCCATATGCTGGAATATATCCAGACCGATATGTGGGTGCGCTTCCAGAAGCATCGCGGCAATCAATGCATTTACGTCTGCGCCGACGACGCCCACGGTTCGGCGATCATGCTGCGCGCGGAAAAGGAAGGCATCACCCCGGAACAACTGATCGCCAATGTGCAGGCTGAACACAGCGCCGACTTTGCCGAGTTCCTGGTTGATTTCGACAACTTCCACTCCACTCACGCCGAAGAAAACCGTGAGCTGTCGAGCCAGATCTACATCAAGCTGCGTGACGCCGGGCACATCGCCCAGCGCTCGATCACCCAGTATTTCGACCCGGAAAAGAAAATGTTCCTGGCCGACCGCTTCATCAAGGGCACCTGCCCGAAATGTGGCACCGAAGACCAGTACGGCGACAACTGCGAAAAATGTGGTGCGACCTACGCCCCGACCGACCTGAAAGATCCGAAGTCGGCGATCTCTGGCGCCACCCCGGTGCTCAAGGACTCCCAGCACTTCTTCTTCAAACTGCCAGACTTCCAGCAAATGCTGCAGACCTGGACCCGCAGCGGCACCCTGCAAGACGCCGTCGCCAACAAGATCGCCGAATGGCTGGACGCCGGCCTGCAACAGTGGGACATCTCCCGCGATGCGCCGTACTTCGGTTTCGAGATCCCGGGCGAGCCAGGCAAGTATTTCTACGTGTGGCTGGATGCGCCAATCGGCTACATGGCCAGCTTCAAGAACCTCTGCGACCGCACGCCGGATCTGGATTTCGACGCGTTCTGGGCCAAGGATTCCACCGCCGAGCTGTACCACTTCATCGGCAAGGACATCGTCAACTTCCACGCGCTGTTCTGGCCAGCGATGCTTGAAGGCGCCGGCTACCGCAAGCCGACCGGCATCAACGTACACGGCTACCTGACCGTCAACGGCCAGAAAATGTCCAAGTCGCGCGGCACCTTCATCAAGGCCCGTACGTATCTGGATCACCTGTCGCCGGAATACCTGCGCTACTACTACGCGGCCAAACTGGGCCGTGGCGTCGATGACCTCGATCTGAACCTCGAAGACTTCGTGCAGAAGGTCAACTCCGACCTGGTCGGCAAAGTGGTCAACATCGCCAGCCGTTGCGCCGGTTTCATTCAGAAAGGTAACGCTGGCCTGCTGGTCGGCACCAATGCCGCGCCGGAGCTGACCGAGGCGTTCCTCGCTGCCGCGCCAAGCATTGCCGACGCCTACGAGGCCCGTGATTTCGCCCGCGCCATGCGTGAAACCATGGCCCTGGCCGACCGCGCCAACGCGTGGATCGCCGACAAGGCACCGTGGTCGTTGAACAAGCAGGAAGGCAAGCAGGATGAAGTCCAGGCGATCTGCGCCACCGCCATCAACCTGTTCCGCCAACTGGTGATCTTCCTCAAACCGGTGCTGCCGCTGCTGGCCGCCGATGCCGAAGCGTTCCTCAACGTCGCCCCGCTGACTTGGAACGACCACACCACGCTGCTGGCCAACCACCAGCTCAACGAATTCAAACCGTTGATGACCCGCATCGACCCGGTAAAAGTACAAGCCATGAGCGACGCCTCGAAAGAAGACCTGACCGCCAGCCAGACCGACACCGGCGCCGCCGCCCCGGCCGGCAATGGCGAACTGGCCAAGGATCCGCTGTCGCCGGAAATCGACTTCGATGCCTTTGCCGCGATCGACCTGCGCGTCGCACTGATCGTCAAGGCCGAACACGTGGAAGGTGCTGACAAGCTGCTGCGTTTGACCCTCGACATCGGTGACGAGCAACGCAACGTGTTCTCGGGCATCAAGAGCGCCTATCCGGATCCGTCCAAACTCGACGGTCGCCTGACCATGATGATCGCCAACCTCAAGCCACGGAAAATGAAGTTCGGTATCTCCGAAGGCATGGTGATGGCGGCCGGCCCTGGCGGTGAAGAAATCTACCTGCTGAGCCCTGACAGCGGCGCCAAGCCGGGTCAACGCATCAAGTAACACTCGGCGGTGAATTGATCCCACAGGCGTGCCCGGCATGCCTGTGGGATTTTTCATATCTGGCCGGATAATGCCTAACCTTAAGAGACACCCGCCCGTTTCGCTGGCAGAACCATGACCGAACTCGTGCTTACGCTTATCAGTGCTGCGCTGCTCAACAACTTCGTGTTGCACTGGCCGCTGGGCGTCGATCCGCTGTTGGCGGCCAGTCGTCGTCAGGTGCATGCGTTGGGGCTCGCGACGTTGTGCCTGATGTTGGTTGTCGGTGTGGCGGGTTATGCGATCTGGCATTGGCTGTTGGTGCCGTTGCAACTTGAGGCGCTGCGCCTGTTTGTGTTTCTGCTGTTGAGTGTGTTGCTGATTGCGCCACTGTTGAAGCTGCTCGCGCGCAGGCTGCCGAATCTGCCCTTCGGAGGTTTGTGGCCATTGTTGCTGGGCAATGCCGGCGTGCTCGGGCTGGCACTGATCAATGCGCAAAACGATCGGGGCCTGCTGCAGGCGACCGCTTTGAGCCTGGGTGCCGGGCTGGGTTTCTGGTTGGTACTGAGCCTGTTCCAGGATTTGCGTGAACGTACGGCCGATAACGACATTCCCCTGCCCTTTCGTGGCTTGCCGATCGATTTGATCAGCGCCGGATTGATCGCAGTGATTTTTCTCGGATTCAGTGGACTGATCAAAACATGAGTCTGATTCAACGCATCGATGCCCTTCTGCCGCAGACCCAATGCGGTAAATGCGGCCATCCCGGATGCAAGCCGTATGCGCAAGGCATCGTCGCAGGCGAGCCGATCAACAAGTGCCCGCCGGGCGGTGACGAAACCATTGCCGCGCTGGCTGAACTGTTGAAAGTGCCGGTGCTGGAACTGGACATCAGTCGCGGCACAGCGCCGCCGCAAGTGGCGTTCATCCGTGAAGCCGAATGCATTGGCTGCACCAAGTGCATCCAGGCCTGCCCGATCGACGCGATTGTCGGCGCGGCGAAACTGATGCACACGGTGATCATTGACGAATGCACCGGTTGCGACTTGTGTGTTGCGCCGTGCCCGGTGGATTGCATCGAAATGCATCCATTGCCACCGAGCACGTTGCCGGTGGTTGGCGGTCTGGCATTCAGTCTTGAAGAACAGCGCGCACGGGCGGCCAAACGCGACCACGCGCGTCAACGTTTCGAGCGTCGAAACCAGCGCTTGCAACGCGAAGAACAACAAAAGCAGGCAGAGCGTGAAGCGCGGGCAAAACGGGCGGCGCAACCTGAAGTGACTGCAACCGATCCGGTACAGGCAGCACTGGAACGGGTGCGTGCGCAGAAAGCGGCGACCGCTGATGCGGCGCTGAAGAAAGCCAAGATCGATGTGGCCATGAGCCGTGCGCAATTGCACAAATCGTTGAAAGCTTTCGGCCATCCGCCAACGTTCGAGCAGCAGACCCAACTGATCGTGTTGCAGCAGCAGTTCGAAGCGGCCGAACAGGCTCTGGCGGCCGTTGAAAGCAGCGCTGCGCCAGCACCCACAGTGCCTGCCCCTGCCAAAGACGCCGATCTGAAACGGGCGAAGATCCAGTTGGCCATGCGCCGCGCTGATCTGAAAAAAGCCCAAACCGCCGAAGCGGCGCCGGAGCAGATCGCCGCGCTGGAACAAGCATTAAGCGATGCCGAGCAGGCCCTGCACGCCGCCGAAGCCAACAGCGATCAACCTTTGCCTGACCTGGTGCGCGTCGAAAAACGCCCTATCGACAGCCAGCTTCGCCAGTTGAAAACCGAATTGGCCTACGCCCGCGCGGACCTCAATAAACTCGAACGTCGCGCCGACACGCCCAGTGAAACCCTCGACAAGGCCCGCGCCCGCCTGCAAGACGCCGAGCGCCAGGTGCAAGATCATGTCGCCCCTTGAGGCACCCGAAGACCGCCTGCAACAGGCGATGAAACGGGTGCTGCTGGCCTCGTTGCCGGGGCTGCTGACGCTGTTCTGGTTGTACGGCTGGGGCGTGTTGATCAACTTGATGTTGGCTATCGTCACCGCGCTGATGGTCGAAGCAGCTGTCCTCCGACTGCGTCGACAGCCAATGCAGCCGACACTCCGCGACGGCAGTGCACTGGTCAGCGCGACATTGCTCGCCGCCGCCCTGCCACCTTATTGCCCGTGGTGGCTGACGGTGACGGCGATTGCCACGGGTCTGTTGTTTGGCAAGCACGCGTACGGCGGCGTCGGTCGAAATCCGTTCAATCCGGCGATGCTCGGGTTTGCCTTGGCCATGGTGATGTTCCCGCAGCCGATGACCCATTGGCCGGCCCATGGCCTGGATCTGACGGCAGCGTTTCAACAGGTGTTCGGTGCAGGCCAGGCGCCGGACGCTTGGGCGCAGGCCACGGTGCTGGACAGCCTGCGCATCAACAAAAGCCTGACCATGGACGAATTGTTCGCCAGCAATCCGGCGTTCGGTCGCTTTGGCGGCCACGGTGTGGAATGGGTGAATCTGGCGTTTCTCGCCGGGGGCTTGTTTTTGCTGCAACGCCGGGTCTTCGGTTGGCACGCACCGGCAGGCATGCTCGCCAGCCTGTTTGTTGTCAGCCTGCTGTTCTGGAATGGTTCCGGGTCGGACTCGCAGGGGTCGCCGCTGTTCCACCTGCTCAGTGGCGCGACCATGCTGGGCGCGTTCTTCATCATCACAGAACCGGTCTCGGGAGCTAAAACCGCGCTCGCCCGCCTGCTGTTCGGCATCGGGGTCGGGCTGCTGACTTATTTGATTCGCACCTGGGGTGGGTATCCGGATGGCGTGGCGTTTGCGGTGCTGCTGATGAATCTTTGCGTGCCGGCGCTGGAGCGATTTGCCACTGACCGTCAGGTTGAGGTGAGGCCATGAATCGTACGGCGAGCGCGTTTATTGTGCTGCTGTTGGCGGTGATCGGCATCGGCGCGACCTACTTCGTACAGCGCATTAACGCACCGCAGATTGCCGCCGAACAGCGCTTGATCGAAAGCCGCAAACTGCTCGACCTGCTCCCGCTCGAGACCTACGACAATCAACCGCTGGAACAGCCTCTGGCTTTGACAGACACCACCCTGAGTCACAGCACCTTGTCGGGCGGCTATCGCGCGACTCGAGACGGCCAGGCCGTCGCGATACTGTTGCGCACTCAGACCCAGGGTTATGCGGGTGCCATTGAGCTGTTGATCGCCATCGATACCACCGGCAAATTATTGGCGGTGAAAACCCTTGAACAGACCGAAACCCCGGCACTCGGCGGGCATCTGGGTGACTGGCCGAATGCCTGGCTGCAAACGTTTACCGGCCAATCAGCCAAAGAGCCGACCGATGCAGGCTGGGCGCTGAAAAAGGATCAAGGACAATTTGATCAAATCGCCGGTGCGACCATCACATCTCGCGCGGCGATCAGCGCTATCCATGATGCGCTGCGCTACTTCGATGAACATCGGTCGGCACTGCTGGGGAGCGGAACATGAACCGCTCGGCAGCCCTTTCGAATGCTTTGATGCTGACACTGCTGCTTGGCACCAGTGACTCCTTGGCAGGCGCACTGGGGGCATTATTGATGTTCGCCAGTGTCGTGGGTCTGTATGGCCTGTGCATGCCTGTTTTACGCTCTCGCCTCACTGGCACGAGCGCATTGCTGGCTGGCCTGCTGCTCGCCGCGACCTTCAGCAGTTGTGCAGACCTGTTGGCGCAACGCTGGTTTCTGCCCTGGCAGCAAACATTCAGCCTCTATGCCGGCCTGATCGCCTTGCAATGCGTGGTACTGGAACACAATGGCTTCTGGCGCTCATCGCTGGTCGAGCGCTTGAAACTCTGCGGCATGTTCGGCGGATTGATGTTGCTGCTCGCCGGGCTGCGTGAACTCATCGGTCACGGTAGTCTCGGCCGGGGGCTGTCCGAAGACTGGCCAGGTTTTGTTGTATTTAGCGAAGGGCTGCACCTGATCACCTTGATCCCCGGTGCTTTTATTTTGTTGGCGCTGCTGTTGGCGGCGCGCCAGGCGTTGATTCGCCCGAACTCGATATCCAAGGAAACGCATCGCCCATGAATGCTGCAAAACGTCTGGAGATTTTCCGCCGCCTGCACGAAGACAATCCGGAGCCGAAGACTGAGCTGGCCTACTCCTCGCCGTTCGAGCTGTTGATCGCCGTGATTCTTTCTGCGCAGTCGACTGACGTCGGCGTCAACAAGGCCACGGCAAAGCTGTTTCCGGTGGCCAATACGCCGGCGGCGATCCACGCTTTAGGGGTCGAAGGTCTATCGGAATACATCAAGAC
The DNA here is from genome assembly GCF_059429415.1 of Pseudomonas sp. CH61. Taxonomy (NCBI): domain Bacteria; kingdom Pseudomonadati; phylum Pseudomonadota; class Gammaproteobacteria; order Pseudomonadales; family Pseudomonadaceae; genus Pseudomonas; species Pseudomonas sp. CH61. Next base: position 4,396,751 of record NZ_CM182098.1, read on the forward strand.
GATCGGTCTCTACAACAGCAAGGCCAAGAACGTCATCGAAACCTGCCGCCTGCTGGTCGAACGCCACGGCAGTGTGGTTCCGCAAACCCGTGAAGAGCTCGAAGCCTTGCCGGGAGTGGGCCGCAAGACCGCCAACGTCGTACTCAATACGGCTTTCCGGCAACTGACCATGGCCGTCGACACCCACATCTTTCGGGTCAGCAACCGTACCGGCATTGCACCAGGTAAAAATGTGGTTGAAGTGGAAAAGAAGCTGATGAAGTTCGTACCCAAAGAATTCCTGCTCGACTCTCATCACTGGCTGATTCTTCACGGCCGTTATGTGTGTCTGGCCCGCAAGCCACGCTGCGGCAGTTGCCGCATCGAGGATTTATGCGAGTACAAAGACAAAACTTCGGACGATTGACCGGCTATTGGGAAAATTGATAAGTCGATTGAAAAAATCTTTTTTACCCGCCGCAGGAATATCGATATAAGGAGCGCCAAAGGCAGTCTTAGCCGGGAGCTAACCTTATGAGTAGCGATGAAAAGCAATTGGACGTAGAGGACGAGTTTACTGCCGCTGACCCCGATGACGCAGAACCAGTGGTCGAGGTCGCCAAGACCAATCTGAGCAAGCGCCGCACGATCGATAACATGCTTGAGGAACGCCGGTTGCAAAAGCAACTGGCCGATTACGATTTTGATCTCTGATACTTAAAGCCTCCCGAACCGGAGGCTTTTCACTTTCTGCGGCTAGCTGAGTTTGATCGGCCCATGATCCTGTCAGCCATCGATACATTCAGACCAGACCATTACGCTGCGCCAGCTCGATCAGATCAACCAGTGAGCGCGCATTGAGCTTCAACAACAAGCGAGTCTTGTAGGTGCTCACGGTTTTGTTGCTCAAAAACATGCCATCGGCGATTTCCTTGTTGGTCTTGCCCCGCGCCAACTGCTGCAACACCATCATTTCCCGACCGGACAGACGATCGACCATGTCGGCTTCACTGGCATTACCCAGACTGGTACGCACTGTATGCAAAGCCTGATTGGGAAAATAACTGTAGCCGGACAAGACGGCCTTGATTGCGCTGAGCAACTCGGTCAAGTCCTGCTGTTTACAGACATAACCGGCAGCCCCCGACTGCATGCAGCGCATTGAAAAGTGCCCAGGCGCCTGGGAAGTCAACACCAGTACTTTAATAGGCATCGCCGTCGACGTCAGGCGTGCAATAACTTCCAGACCATCAAGTTTTGGTATTCCTATATCCAGAATGACAATATCCGGCATTTGTTCGCGAGCAAGTTGTAACGCATCCACACCGTTATCAGTTTCTGCGATGACTTCGTAGCCATGACGTTCCATCAGCATACGTACCGCAAGACGAATGACAGGGTGATCATCCACGATCAGCACTTTATTCATGGGCAAGTCCAGTTTCGCTGTTCGAATTTTTAGAACACGCACAATAGCCCAGTCACTTGCTCTATGGCATGCCGGGGTTATCATGCACTTGCATCGAGAGACATCCCCTACAGCGATCGCGGATTAATCCTACAAAAAATCGCTACCCTCCTAAAAATCCGACGTTATTCCCTCCTCCATCCAAAGCAATAGTTCTCTTCCAACTTGTTACAGACTACGACTGACGACATCGAGTTGGTGACTCGCCGCTGACCTGCACTGGCCAAAACGGCCTCGCTCCCCTTGAGCTTGCGCCCGGCAGACGACATTTATTACAAACCGCAAACATAACGCAATAGCAGACACACGGACTCGATAACAGCGAGCAGAATATAAACACTTGAAACAAGATATTTATACCCGACCCAATACTTTTACTATAAATATAAATACCTGAAAACCAACTACCCACTTCTCAACCAACACAAACCATTAACCATGAGAAAGACCAGACACAAGAGCACAAACATGCTAAAAATAAAAAACAAGATCACTAACCCAATGACAGTAATTGCCATATTTGCAGCCATTTCGGAAACATCAGCCGCAGTTTCCCTGCCTTTTCTCGACAACAAAGACAGAGAGATTTACGTGTGGTTTCTGATCAGCTTTCCATTCTATCTGCTATTTCTGTTTTTTATTACTTTAAACTTTAACTACCGCTCTCTCTATTCGCCATCAGACTTCGGCAAAGACAAGAGTTTTCTAAAAACAATCGACAACAATGACCGCGAGAGCAAACGAAACACTTCGACTCAGCAGTCATCCACGCAAGGTACATTTGAACTATCAAGTTGTATCGTGCCCAACGAGTCAGCCACAGTGGAATGCAAAGTCTCGTGCACAGTGCACACCGCGCCCGACCCACCTGGGGGGACCAACACCAAGTCGAGTCTGATTGTTCAGCACAACATCCAGTTGCCCGCGTCGATCAGCAACCTGCATCTCATTGATGCGCGAGATGTCGACGCGTCGAAAGAATTAGCCACGATTCTGGAAAATATCCGAAACCTCGACAGGAAAACTGTCCGTGTGGTGGTGTTTCTTTCCAATCATGTGTCGGACGTTTTACTGACGAAAAATGCGCTGCTGCACATCAAGCAGGTTAAAAAAGGCTCAGGCAAAACGCTTTGTATTGTTTATAACCTGTGCTCACAAGCGGTGACGCTGCTGGGACGGGCATGAAAGATGAGTCGTAGCCACGAACGCGAAGACCAGGAGCACGGCTCGATCAGAGATAGGCAAAGAATGATGCAAAAAGGGCGACCTTGTCTCGATGACAAGGCCGCCCTTTTCATTGCGCGTCAGTCTGCAACGCTTAGAACAGCTTGCGACCCTTGTTGGCCGCAATGCGCATGCGCAGCGCGTTGAGCTTGATGAAGCCCGCCGCGTCGGCCTGGTTGTAAGCACCGCCGTCTTCTTCGAAGGTCGCGATGTTGGCATCGAACAGCGAGTCGTCGGACTTGCGGCCAGTGACGATCACGTTGCCTTTGTACAGCTTCAGGCGAACGACACCGTTCACGTTGACCTGCGAAGCATCGATCATCTGTTGCAGCATCAGACGCTCAGGGCTCCACCAGTAACCGGTGTAGATCAGGCTGGCGTATTTCGGCATCAGCTCGTCTTTCAGGTGAGCGACTTCGCGGTCCAGGGTGATCGACTCGATGGCGCGGTGAGCGCGCAGCATGATGGTGCCGCCCGGGGTTTCGTAGCAACCACGGGACTTCATGCCGACGTAACGGTTTTCAACGATGTCGAGACGGCCGATACCGTGAGCGCCACCGATCTTGTTCAGCGTTGCCAGCACGGTGGCCGGAGTCATTTCGACGCCGTCCAGCGCAACGATGTCGCCGTTACGGTAGGTCAGTTCCAGATACTGTGGTTTATCAGGAGCGTTCTCCGGAGAGACGGTCCATTTCCACATGTCTTCTTCGTGCTCGGTCCAGGTGTCTTCCAGCACGCCGCCTTCATAGGAGATGTGCAGCAGGTTGGCGTCCATCGAGTACGGGGACTTCTTCTTGCCGTGACGCTCGATCGGGATCGCGTGCTTCTCGGCGTAGTCCATCAGTTTTTCGCGGGACAGCAGGTCCCACTCGCGCCAAGGTGCAATGACTTTTACGCCTGGCTTGAGTGCGTAGGCACCCAGTTCGAAACGCACCTGGTCGTTGCCCTTGCCGGTGGCGCCATGGGAAATGGCGTCAGCGCCGGTTTCGTTGGCGATTTCGATCAGACGTTTGGCGATCAGCGGACGTGCGATGGAAGTACCCAGCAGGTACTCGCCCTCGTAAACGGTGTTGGCGCGGAACATCGGGTACACGAAATCACGCACGAATTCTTCGCGCAGATCGTCGATGTAGATTTCTTTGACGCCCATGGCCTGGGCCTTGGCGCGGGCCGGCTCGACCTCTTCGCCTTGACCGAGATCGGCGGTGAAGGTCACCACTTCACAGTTATAAGTATCCTGCAGCCACTTGAGGATCACCGAAGTGTCCAGGCCGCCGGAATACGCCAGAACGACCTTGTTTACGTCCGCCATGCCATCACTCCACGGGGTTCTACGGAAAGCCGAGGAGTCTACCGCTCAAACGCGATAATTTACAGAGGCGCGACAGCTTAAGACGACAAAGCGACAGAATCTGTCGAGAGCGCGACGATGACCGGCGGGTCAGGAAGTCGCTGCAGTGCTGGCTGGCGTGCTCGCTTGCGGTGCTGGAGCGGTCACTGGAGCCACGCGCGCCAGTTTTACATTGACCCGACGGTTCTTCGCACGATTGGCCGCATTGGTGTTCGGCACGATCGGATATTGCTCGCCATGGAAGCGTACGGTGATCTGCGATTCCTGAATGCCGTTGGCCTTGAAGAAGTCGACCACTGCCAGCGCTCGGCGGCGCGACAGTTCACGGTTGGTCAGGCGATTGCCGCTGTTGTCCGAGTGGCCATCGAGCTCGATGTGATTGACCGTCGGATCGGCCTTCATGAATTCGAGCATCACTTGCAGCTTGGCCTTGGCGGCGGCGTCCAGATCAACGCCCTCGCCGGGGAAGCCGATCTGCGACTGCTTGATCTGGTCGAAATTCTGCGGCAGCAATTTCGCCACACAGGTCTGATAGTCGTTAAACGCTTTGCTGAATTTCACCGGCAATAAACGCACTTCCGAGACACGGCCATCGCCAGACGCGCGACGTACAACCGGGCTGCGCCCGTCCAGCAGACCGCTGATCAGACCACCGGCCTGCGACTGCGAACTGCTGAACAGCACGTTGCCGCTGCCAAGCCGGACGCTGCCCAGATTGATGTCACCACGCCCCGGCTGCCAAGGCGCAGCGGCTGCCAGCAACGTTGCCGAACCACCGCCAAGCATGGCGTTGTAGGCGTTCAGACGAAAGATCGCCTGCTCGCCCGCCTTGCGCACGAACTCGCCCGAGCCGAAATCGGTGATCGGCTGGGTCAGACGACATTCGAACTTGTCGCCGGCGACCGTCCACTCAATGTTCTCCAGACGGGTCTGGTACGTGAGCGCCATCGCGGGAAGGCTGGCAAACACACTGAGCAAGGCTAAATAACGCTGGCGCACGGGAGGCTCCATTGGCTTCTGAAACACAAAGACCGATTCACACTATGTTTACGGCATACCTACGGGATATCGGAAGCTTCCCGCAAAACTTGATAGCGAGTGCCTGCAAGAGTCTTTTCCGGTAGCATTCGCCTCAGTTTGACCCGCCTGGAATCCCCTCATGTCCGACCGCCTGACCCTGCTGCGTCCCGACGACTGGCACATTCATCTTCGCGATGGTGCCGTGTTGACCAATACCGTTGCCGATGTTGCGCGCACTTTTGGTCGCGCCATCATCATGCCCAACCTGGTACCCCCGGTGCGCAACGCCGCTGAAGCCGACGGCTATCGCCAGCGGATTCTCGCTGCCCGCCCGGCCGGCAGTCGCTTTGAGCCGCTGATGGTGCTGTACCTCACCGACCGCACCCAGCCCGAAGAAATTCGTGAGGCCAAGGCCAGCGGTTTTGTCTATGCCGCCAAGCTGTACCCGGCCGGCGCGACCACCAACTCCGATTCCGGCGTGACCAGCATCGACAAGATTCTGCCGGCGATCGAAGCCATGGCCGAAGTCGGCATGCCGCTGTTGATCCACGGTGAAGTCACCCGTGGCGACGTCGATGTGTTCGACCGCGAAAAGATTTTCATCGATGAGCACATGCGCCGCGTGGTCGAGCGTTTCCCGACGTTGAAAGTGGTGTTCGAACACATCACCACCGGCGACGCCGTGCAGTTCGTCAACGAGGCTTCAGCCAACGTTGGCGCGACCATCACCGCGCATCACCTGCTCTACAACCGCAACCACATGCTGGTGGGCGGGATTCGGCCGCACTTCTATTGCCTGCCGATCCTCAAACGCAATACGCACCAGGAAGCCCTGCTCGACGCCGCCACCAGCGGCAGCGCGAAGTTCTTCCTTGGCACCGATTCGGCGCCGCACGCGCAGCACGCCAAAGAAGCCGCTTGCGGTTGCGCCGGCTGCTACACCGCGTACGCCGCCATCGAGATGTATGCCGAAGCCTTCGAACAGCGTAACGCGCTGGACAAGCTCGAAGCCTTCGCCAGCCTCAACGGCCCGCGTTTCTACGGCCTGCCGGCAAACACCGATCGCATCACCCTGGTTCGTGAAGAATGGACCGCCCCGACCAGCCTGCCATTCGGCGAGCTGACCGTTATCCCGCTGCGCGCCGGTGAAAAACTGCGCTGGCGCCTGCTGGAGGAACACGCGTGAGTGAAGACCATTTCGACGACGAACTGGACGGTCAAAGTGGTGGTGGCGGTTCCCGTCACCCGATGGCAGCACGCTTTCGCGGCTATCTGCCGGTAGTCGTCGACGTAGAAACCGGTGGTTTCAACTCGGCCACCGATGCGTTGCTGGAGATTGCCGCGACCACCATCGCCATGGATGAAAAGGGTTTTGTTTACCCGGACCACACCTACTTCTTCCGTGTTGAGCCGTTCGAAGGCGCCAACATCGAAGCAGCGGCGCTGGAGTTCACCGGGATCAAGCTCGATCACCCACTACGCATGGCGGTCAGCGAAGAAACTGCGCTGACCGACATTTTCCGTGGCATCCGCAAGGCGCTGAAGGCCAACGGCTGCAAGCGCGCGATTCTGGTCGGTCACAACAGCAGCTTCGACCTTGGCTTCCTCAACGCGGCCGTTGCGCGTCTGGACATGAAGCGCAACCCGTTCCATCCGTTCTCCAGCTTCGACACCGCGACGCTGGCCGGTCTGGCCTACGGTCAAACCGTACTGGCGAAAGCCTGCCAGGCTGCCGACATCGATTTCGATGGCCGTGAGGCGCACTCGGCACGTTACGACACCGAGAAAACCGCTGAGCTGTTCTGCGGCATCGTCAACCGCTGGAAACAGATGGGCGGCTGGGAAGACTTCGACGACTGATTGTTGGTCGTCGGGTAAATCCCGCGCATAAAAAACCGGCCACGTGGGCCGGTTTTTTTGTACCTCGACGTTGCGCCTTACAGTGCCGCAGCGTTCTCGGTCAGGTATGCAGCAACGCCTTCTGGCGAAGCGTTCATGCCTTTGTCGCCTTTTTTCCAGTTGGCAGGGCAGACTTCGCCGTGCTCTTCGTGGAATTGCAGAGCGTCGACCAGACGGATCAGCTCTTCCATGTTACGGCCCAGCGGCAGGTCGTTGATGATCTGCGAACGGACAACGCCTTTGTCGTCGATCAGGAACGCGCCACGGAAAGCCACGCCGCCTTCGGACTCAACGTCGTAAGCCTTGGCGATGTCGTGCTTCATGTCGGCAGCCATGGTGTATTTCACCTGGCCGATGCCGCCATTGTTCACTGGAGTGTTGCGCCATGCGTTGTGAGTGAAGTGCGAGTCGATCGACACAGCGATCACTTCAACGTTGCGTGCCTTGAAGTCAGCCATGCGGTTGTCCAGAGCGATCAGCTCGGACGGGCAGACGAAGGTGAAGTCCAGTGGGTAGAAGAACACCAGGCCGTATTTGCCTTTGATGGCCGAGGACAGAGTGAAGCTGTCAACGATCTCGCCATTGCCGAGTACGGCCGGGACGGTGAAGTCAGGGGCTTGTTTGCCTACGAGTACGCTCATTGATATCTCCTGGTGTAAAAACTTGAAGTTCAGGGTCCGCGCCAGCCTGCCACCCTCAGGCGACAGCCCTGTGACACGAACCCCCTTCGCAAGGGCCGACCATCATACACTGCGAATTTGGCCTGTCCTTAACGGTTTTTTAAAGCAGGCGCAGAACGGCGCTGCATTTACGGGGCCAGGCAAATCGCCAGCAAATACCGTTCGTCAGTCATGGCTATTAATCAGCTGAAGCGTTCCGAAAGCACTTTGACAATCATTCTCGTTAACATTAAGATCCATCGCAATTGAGTCACAACCAGCGACGGTTCTCACTTATGTATGTTTGTCTCTGCACTGGCGTCACCGACGGACAGATCCGCGAAGCGATCTATGAAGGTTGCTGCAGCTATAAAGAAGTCCGCCAGGCCACCGGCGTCGCCAGCCAATGCGGCAAATGTGCCTGCCTTGCCAAGGAAGTGGTCCGCGAAACCCTGACCAAGCTGCAAACCGCTCAGGCCGCGATCCCCTATCCGGTAGAATTTACCGCTGCGTAATAACACCCCATTCCAAAGAACCGGACTTATGTCCGGTTTTTTTATGCCTGTAAATCAATTGCTTAGGCTCCAGACGCGGAACACAAACATTCTTATTCCGATTAATTTTCATATATTATTCAATAACTTAGGTTTGACACTTATAAGTACGAAGCTCAAACTCTGCCGTATATACAGCGAATACAGGGCAGGACTCCGATCATGAAAGGCGACATTACAGTCATCCAGCATCTCAACAAGATCCTTGCCAATGAGCTGGTCGCGATCAATCAGTACTTCCTGCATGCGCGCATGTATGAAGATTGGGGTCTGAACAAGCTCGGCAAGCACGAATACAAAGAATCCATCGACGAGATGAAACACGCGGACAAGCTGATCAAGCGCATCCTGTTCCTCGAAGGCCTGCCGAACGTGCAGGACCTGGGCAAGCTGCACATCGGCGAGCACACCAAGGAAATGCTGGAGTGCGACTTGCGTATCGAGAAGACCGGTCACGCTGACCTGAAGACCGCGATCGCACATTGCGAAACTGTCGGTGACTTCGGTAGCCGTGAACTGCTTGAAGACATTCTCGAATCCGAAGAAGAACATATCGACTGGCTGGAAACCCAGCTGGGTCTGATCGATAAAGTCGGTCTTGAGAACTATCTGCAATCGCAGATGGGCGAAGAGTAAGTTAGCGCCCGCTAAACTCCAGACACTAAAAAGCCCCGCCCTCTTTCGAGGCGCGGGGCTTTTTATTGCCCGGATTTCAGTCAATGCTGAAACCCTGTGGGAGCCAGCGTGCTGGCGATAGCATCATGTCAGCCGAGAACGTCGTCAGCGGCAGAAAGCATTCGCGAGCAGGCTCGCTCCCACAAAAGCCGGATCAGGCTTCGGACTTGTTCGCAGCAGCCGCTTCAACAGCCGACTTGATGGTGCTTTGCAGCGAACCGTCTGCAGCCATCTCGGTCATGATGTCGCTACCGCCGACCAGTTCACCGCCGACCCACAGTTGCGGGAAAGTCGGCCAGTTGGCGTACTTCGGCAGGTTGGCGCGGATTTCCGGGTTCTGCAAGATGTCCACGTACGCAAACTTTTCGCCACACGCCATGACAGCCTGCGCAGCTTTCGCGGAGAAGCCACACTGTGGGGCATTCGGCGAGCCTTTCATGTAAAGCAGAATGGTGTTGTTGGCAATCTGCTCTTTAATCGTTTCGATGATATCCATGGAGCACCTCGGCTGAACTTTCCGACTCATGGGTCGGCACGGTGACGCATTGTAACGGAATCCCGAGCGCCATGCTCGGTCTCCCCGACAGTCATGCTCAGGCCGCCGCCACCGTGACCGGCACGCCATTAAGCGCCGCGTTACCCGACAACTCATCAAGCTGGCATTCATCGGTCAGGTCATTGGCACTCGACCCCGGCTGGCCACTGGCAATCGCCATTTGCACACCTGGCCGCGCATGGCCCCAGCCGTGCGGCAAACTGACCACACCCTTCATCATGTCCAGACTGCCGAGCACTTCCACCTCGATCTGACCGACCCGCGAACTGACGCGCACAAGCTGACCATCGTTAAGCCCACGGCTGGCAAGATCATCCGGGTGCATCAGCAACTGATGACGCGGCTTGCCCTTCACCAGACGGTGATAGTTGTGCATCCACGAATTGTTGCTGCGTACGTGGCGGCGGCCAATCATCAGCAGCTCATCAGCGGCCGGAGCCTGTAGCGCAGCGAAACGTGCAAGGTCAGCGAGAATCTCTGGCGGAGCGGCCTGCACGCGCTGATTCGGCGTTTTAAGACGCGACGCCAGATTCGCTTTCAGCGCCCCCAGATCAATCCCGTGGGGATGATCGAACAACGTCGCCAGTGACAGCTTTTGCTCAGACGCGTCGCCGTACATCCCCATACGCAGGCCCATGTCGATCATCTTCGCCGGTGGCATGGTCGGTTTCAGCTCCTTGCCGGTCTTTTCGGCAAAGGCCTTGGCCAGGCCCACGAAGATCTCCCAGTCATGCAAGGCGCCCTCTGGCTTGGCGAGGATCGCGCGGTTGAAGCGGGTGACGTTACGCACCGCGAACAGATTGAACGTCGTGTCGTAGTGATCATTCTCCAGCGCCGAGGTCGACGGCAGGATCAGGTCGGCATAGCGCGTGGTTTCATTGATGTACAGGTCGATGCTGACCATGAACTCGAGACCGTCCAGCGCCTGCTCCAGTTGCCGCCCGTTCGGCGTCGACAGCACTGGATTACCAGCGACGGTGATCAGTGCACGGATCTGGCCCTCACCTTCAGTAAGCATCTCTTCGGCCAGCGCCGAGACCGGTAACTCGCCGCCGTATTCAGGACGTCCCGAGACCCGGCTCTGCCATTTGTTGAAATGCCCGCCCGAGGTCGACGCCACCAGATCCACCGCAGGTTCGGTGCACAGCGCGCCGCCAACCCGGTCGAGGTTGCCAGTGACCAGATTGATCAACTGCACGACCCAATGGCACAGCGTACCGAACGCTTGCGTCGAAACGCCCATGCGCCCATAGCACACCGCACTCGGCGCTGCGGCGAAGTCGCGGGCCAGTTGGCGGATCTGCTCAGCAGGCACGGCGCACAGCGGGCTCATGGCTTCAGCAGTGAAACCTGCGACGGCTGCACGCACTTCGTCCATGCCATCAACCGGCAGATGACTGTCGCGGGTCAGCCCCTCGCTAAACAGCGTGTTGAGCACGCCAAACAACAACGCCGCATCGCCCCCGGGACGCACGAACAAATGTTGGTCGGCTATCGCCGCCGTCTCGCTGCGCCGTGGATCGACCACAACGACTTTACCGCCGCGCGCCTGGATTGCCTTTAAACGTTTCTCGACATCCGGCACGGTCATGATGCTGCCGTTGGACGCCAGCGGATTACCGCCGAGAATCAGCATGAAGTCGGTGTGATCGATATCTGGAATCGGCAACAGCAGGCCGTGGCCGTACATCAGATAACTGCTCAGGTGATGCGGCAACTGATCGACCGAGGTCGCCGAGAAGCGATTACGCGTCTTCAACAACCCGAGGAAATAGTTGCTGTGGGTCATCAACCCATAATTGTGCACGCTCGGATTGCCCTGATAGACCGCCACGGCGTTCTGCCCATGACGCTCCTGGATGGCCGCCAGCTTTTCAGCCACCAGCGTAAACGCCTCGTCCCATTCGATCGGCAGCCATTCACTGCCCACCCGGCGCATCGGCTGACGCAGACGATCCGGATCGTTCTGGATATCTTGCAGGGCCACGGCTTTGGGGCAGATGTGGCCACGGCTGAAGGTGTCGAGCGCATCACCCTTGATCGAGGTGATCGCGACATTACCGTCAGTTTCGGTGGTCTCAATGGTCAGCCCGCAAATGGCTTCGCACAGGTGGCAGGCACGGTGATGGAGAGTCTTGGTCATGGCCAGTCTCTGTCTTGTTCTGGGCGGGTAATCACGCCCGCGGGAACAAAACTATGGCCCCGGCGCCGTTCAGGCGCCAGCGACGTTCGTCTTGTGAATCGACACCTATCAGGTGAGCCGATAAACCGCCATGATCAGTTCGACGGCAACTGCGGCGGCGCGGCCAGCTGAATTTCCTGGATGGTTTCGATCTGCTCGTGGGCGACGTGCACGCCGGTGAGTTCGCCGATCAATCGCCAGTGTTCATCGAGGCCGGCGCTGATGGTCGCCATGCGATCGATCATGTGGCGACCGGCGGTCTTCACCACTTCGTCTTCGCTGCGCAGCAGTTCGAAAGACATTGAGGTGACCGACGCGGTGAGATGGGTCAGAGAGCGAGCCGTATGGCCCAGCAATTCCATTAACAGTTTTTCTTTCGATTCCATGCGGAGGCTTCCTGCGTCGCTCGAAAGTTATTTATAACCCAGCACTTTGCTTTAGCAAATGTTTCAGCCTGAGCATCCGACCAAATGATGGCATGGCGCCACGGTCGTAAACCGACCCAAGCGACACGATCCCCGCCACGCCGCATTGCCAAGCCCTGCGAGGCCAGTGTACAAAGAGGCTCGCGGCGCCCCTGAACCCGGCTGCAAATGCGCGACTGCAACATCCAGTGCGCCCTTCGATTTCCGCAAAAACCGTAGCCTATTGGAAAAACGCGACATTTAGTGTCAATATCGCGCCTTCCCCTATTTCGTCGCCCCGTGCGGCTTACGCCGCAGGTCTCGCCCGTTGTTCCGCTAAACAAGGCTTTGAGCATCTGCGGTTTGTAGCAAAAGGTAGTCAATGATGAGCGCAAGGCACTTTCTCTCCCTGATGGATTGCACGCCCGAAGAGCTGGTCAGCGTGATCCGTCGAGGCGTTGAGCTCAAAGACCTGCGTAACCGCGGCGTACTGTTCGAGCCTCTGAAAAACCGCGTGCTGGGCATGATCTTCGAGAAGTCCTCGACCCGCACCCGGATCTCGTTCGAGGCCGGCATGATCCAGCTCGGCGGCCAGGCGATCTTCCTCTCGCCGCGCGACACCCAACTGGGCCGTGGCGAGCCGATCGGCGATTGCGCCATCGTCATGTCTAGCATGCTCGATGCGGTGATGATCCGTACCTTTGCCCACAGCACCCTGACCGAATTCGCTGCCAACTCGCGCGTGCCGGTGATCAACGGCCTGTCCGATGACCTGCATCCGTGTCAGTTGCTCGCCGACATGCAGACTTTCCTTGAACATCGTGGCTCGATTCAAGGCAAGACCGTGGCCTGGATCGGCGACGGCAACAACATGTGCAACAGCTATATAGAAGCGGCGATGCAGTTCGACTTCCAGTTGCGCGTTGCCTGCCCGGAAGGCTACGAGCCCAACCCAGAGTTCGTCGCCAAGGCTGGCGATCGAGTGACCATCGTCCGTGATCCTGCCGACGCCGTACGCGGCGCGCACCTGGTGAGCACCGATGTCTGGACTTCGATGGGTCAGGAAGAGGAAACTGCCAAGCGCCTCAAGCTGTTCGCCCCGTTCCAGGTCAACCGCGCCCTGCTCGACCTCGCTGCCGAGGACGTGCTGTTCATGCACTGCTTGCCTGCGCACCGTGGCGAAGAAATCAGCCTCGACCTGCTTGATGACCCGCGCTCCGTCGCCTGGGATCAGGCAGAAAACCGTCTCCACGCACAGAAGGCCCTGCTCGAGTTCCTCGTCGAACCGGCATATCACCACGCATGAGCCATGAATTACTGCTGAACCTGCGCAACCTCGCTTGCGGCTATCAAGATCAACGTGTGGTGCAGAACCTCAATCTGCACCTCAACGCCGGTGACATTGGCTGCCTGCTCGGCTCGTCCGGCTGCGGCAAGACCACCACCCTGCGCGCCATCGCCGGTTTCGAGCCGGTGCACGAAGGTGAAATCACCCTCGGTGGCGAAACCATTTCCAGCGCCGGCTTCACCCTGGCGCCGGAGAAACGCCGGATCGGCATGGTGTTCCAGGATTACGCGCTGTTCCCGCACCTGAGCGTCGCCGACAACATCGCCTTCGGTATTCGCAAGCATCCGAACAAGGAGCGCGTCACCGAAGAACTGCTCGAACTGGTCAACCTGAAAAACCTCGGCAAACGCTTCCCGCACGAGTTGTCCGGCGGCCAGCAACAGCGCGTAGCCCTCGCCCGCGCATTGGCGCCGGAGCCGCAATTGCTGCTGCTCGATGAGCCGTTCTCCAACCTTGATGGCGAGTTGCGGCGCAAGCTCAGTCATGAAGTGCGCGACATTCTCAAGGCCCGTGGCACCAGCGCGATTCTGGTGACCCACGACCAAGAGGAAGCCTTTGCCGTCAGCGATCACGTTGGCGTGTTCAAGGAAGGTCGACTGGAGCAGTGGGACACGCCATACAACCTCTATCACGAGCCGGCAACGCCTTATGTGGCCAGCTTCATTGGTCAGGGTTATTTCATTCGCGGCCAGCTCGGCAGCCCGGAATCGGTGCAGACCGAACTGGGTGAGCTGCGCGGCAATCGTGCTTATACGTGGCCGATTGGCGGCGCGGTGGATGTGCTGCTGCGCCCGGATGACATTGTGTATGCGCCGGACAGTGAGTTGAAAGCGCGGATTGTTGGCAAGACCTTCCTGGGTGCTTCGACGCTGTATCGCCTGCAATTGCCGACGGGGGCGCAGTTGGAGTCGATTTTTCCGAGCCACGCTGATCATCAGGTTGGCGCGGAAGTGGGAATTCGTGTTGCCGCCGAACACCTCGTACTGTTCCAGGCATCGGGCAGCACCGCCGCACAAATCCCGGCAGTGGAAAACGGTGTGCGCCGCTACAGCGCCGCGCTCTGATCCAACACCCATTCTCCTTGTAGGAGTGAGCCTGCTCGCGATAGCGGTGTGTCAATCAACATATATATCGACTGACACACCGCTATCGCGAGCAGGCTCACTCCTACAGGGGGTTGCGTTAACCCAGGATCAAGGTGCCGCTGGCAACCAGCGTCGCATTGCCGCCAATCTTCACCCGCTCGCCCTCCAATCTACAAAACAACTCCCCGCCCCGCGCCGAACGCTGACAGGCGGTCAGGCTCGACTTGCCCAGTCGTTTCGACCAATACGGAATCAGGCTGCAATGCGTCGAACCGGTCACCGGATCCTCATTGATGCCAATCGCCGGGGCGAAATAGCGCGAGACGAAATCGTGCTGATTGCCGCGCGCCGTGACGATCGCACCCAGCCACGGCAGCTTGGCCAGCGCAACCATGTCCGGTTTGCAATCAAGCACGGCCTGCTCCGACTCCAGCACCACGAACAGTTCGTTCGAGCCGAGCACATCCACCGCCTCAACACCCAGCGCCCGCTCGACGTCCAGCGTCACACCAATCTCTGACGGTACGATCGAGGGGAAATCCAGCCACAACCGATCACCCTCTCGCGTGACGCTCAGTGCGCCGGACTTACAAGTGAAGTCGATACGCTCGGCGGTTTCCTTATAGATCTCGAACAGCACATAAGCGCTGGCCAGCGTGGCGTGCCCGCACAACGGTACTTCAGTGGTCGGGGTGAACCAGCGGATATGCCAGACCGATCCCTCACGCACCAGAAACGCAGTTTCCGCCAGATTGTGTTCGCCGGCGATCTTCTGCATCAGCTCATCCGCGAGCCATGCATCCAACCGGTAAATCATCGCCGGATTACCACTGAACGGCCGTTCACTGAACGCGTCGACCTGATGAAACTCGAGCTGCATAACCTTCTCCCTAAGTCAGTCGCCAGAGCATGCAACCACGATGCGCTCAACGCCAGTGACAGAACCGGGCAATTTTCTACATACAGCGATAACGGTTACGCGCGGCCGATATCGGCAAATTTCGCTTGGGTATGTTCGGCGAGCACGGCGGGTGCCAGTTCGACCTCCAGGCCTCGCCGACCGGCGCTGACATAAATAGTCGCAAAACCCTGAGCCGAGTTATCGATGAAGGTGCGCAGGCGCTTCTTCTGCCCCAACGGGCTAATGCCGCCCAACAGATAACCGGTGGAACGCTGGGCTGCTGCCGGGTCGGCCATCTCGACTTTTTTCACGCCTGCCGCATGCGCCAGACCTTTGAGGTCGAGGCTTCCGACGACCGGCACTACCGCCACCAGCAACTCGCCCTTTTCGCTGGCCGCGAGCAGGGTTTTAAACACCTGCGCCGGCTCAAGCGCCAGTTTCTCTGCGGCCTCCAGCCCATAGGACGCGGCCTTTGGGTCATGTTCGTAACTGTGCACGCGATGTTCGGCACGAACTTTTTTCAACAAGTCCAACGCAGGGGTCATGGCAGCTCCGGGCTCGGCAGTGGCGGAAAAACACTGTGCCGGATTCTAGGTGATCAGCCCCTAAAAGGCTCTATCCCAAGCCACGATTCCCGTGGCTTACAGACTTTTCGAGCGCACGACACTGCAGCGACGGCAGAGGATCATTCACACAACGAATAGTTTTATTGTGACTGATGGTTCACTTTCGACCTTTGACAGGTTTGTTTCTTGTCTATATTTTTTCGAATCTGAATAATGTAAGAATTATCGTCATCGCAGCACCCAGCAGTAAACCGGGAAAGGAATGGGGATTCCTGAACGGGGAAAATCGCGCCCTGCCCTGACGGCAGCGCGCCAGACAACAACAAAAACCGAGGTTTTCAATGACAACTGCTTTACAGCAACCAACGCTCTCGAGCCAATGCATGGCCGAGTTTCTGGGCACTGCACTGCTGATCTTTTTCGGCACCGGTTGTGTCGCCGCGCTCAAAGTCGCGGGCGCCAGCTTTGGCCTGTGGGAAATCAGCATCATCTGGGGCGTCGGCGTGAGCATGGCGATCTACCTCACTGCCGGCGTTTCCGGCGCGCACCTGAACCCGGCCGTGAGCATCGCGCTGGCGATCTTCGCCGACTTCGAAAAGCGCAAACTGCCGTTCTACATTCTTGCCCAGATCGCTGGCGCCTTCTGCGGCGCGCTGTTGGTTTACACGCTGTACAGCAATCTGTTCTTCGATTACGAACAAACTCACCAAATGGTTCGTGGCTCGACCGCCAGCCTTGAGTTGGCGTCGGTGTTCTCGACCTTCCCGAATCCGGTGCTGTCCATTGCTCAGGCATTTCTGGTCGAGATGATCATCACCGCGATCCTGATGGGCGTGATCATGGCCCTGACCGACGACAACAATGGCCTGCCAAGAGGCCCGATGGCGCCGCTGCTGATCGGTTTGCTGATCGCGGTGATTGGTAGCTCGATGGGCCCGCTGACCGGTTTTGCAATGAACCCGGCGCGTGACTTCGGTCCGAAACTGATGACTTTCTTTACCGGCTGGGGTGAAATTTCCTTCACTGGCGGTCGTGATATTCCGTACTTCCTGATTCCGATTTTTGCACCGATTGTCGGTGCCTGCCTCGGCGCTGCCGGGTATCGCGGGCTCATCGCCCGTCACCTGACCGGCGCCACACCTGCTACAAAGGATGCAGAACCGGCCATTGACGGCAAACCAAGAACTTCTTGAAACAGTCGGCGCAGGCTCCTGCCCTATAGAGCCTGCGCCACGGCCCACTCTCCCTTATTTCGTCCAAGGCAATCGACATGACCGACATTCAGAATAAGAACTACATCATTGCCCTCGATCAGGGTACGACCAGCTCCCGCGCGATCATTTTCGACCGCGATGCGAACGTGGTCTGCACCGCGCAGCGCGAATTCGCCCAGCATTACCCACAGGCCGGTTGGGTCGAACATGACCCGATGGAAATCTTCGCCACCCAGAGCGCTGTGATGGTTGAGGCCTTGGCTCAGGCCGGTCTGCACCACGATCAGGTCGCTGCCATCGGTATCACCAACCAGCGCGAAACCACCGTGGTCTGGGACAAGACCACCGGCCGTCCGGTGTACAACGCCATCGTCTGGCAGTGCCGCCGCAGCACCGAGATCTGCCAGCAGCTCAAGCGCGACGGTCACGAAGAGTACATCCGCGACAACACCGGTCTGGTCACCGACCCGTACTTCTCCGGCACCAAACTGAAGTGGATCCTCGACAACGTCGAAGGCAGCCGCGAACGCGCGCGCAACGGCGAATTACTGTTCGGCACCGTCGATAGCTGGCTGATCTGGAAGTTCACCGGCGGCAAAGTACACGTCACCGACTACACCAACGCCTCGCGCACCATGCTCTTCAACATTCACTCGCTGGAGTGGGATTCGAAGATGCTAGAGATTCTCGACATTCCGCGCGAGATGCTTCCGGAAGTGAAGGCTTCTTCGGAAATCTACGGTCGTACCAAGAGCGGCATCGCCATCGGCGGTATTGCTGGCGACCAGCAAGCGGCGCTGTTCGGCCAGATGTGCGTCGAGCCGGGCCAGGCGAAAAACACCTACGGCACCGGCTGCTTCCTGCTGATGAACACCGGCGACAAAGCGGTGAAATCCCAACACGGCATGCTCACCACCATCGCCTGCGGCCCGCGTGGCGAAGTCGCTTACGCGCTGGAAGGTGCGGTGTTCAACGGCGGTTCGACCGTGCAGTGGCTGCGCGATGAACTGAAGATCATCAACGACGCCCACGACACCGAATACTTCGCCAATAAAGTGAAGGACAGCAACGGCGTGTACCTGGTACCAGCGTTCACAGGTTTGGGCGCTCCATACTGGGACCCGTATGCCCGTGGCGCGCTGTTCGGCCTGACCCGCGGCGTACGCGTGGATCACATCATTCGCGCTGCGCTGGAATCGATCGCTTACCAGACCCGCGACGTGCTCGACGCCATGCAACAGGACTCCGGCGAACGGCTCAAAGCCCTGCGCGTGGACGGCGGCGCGGTGGCGAACAACTTCCTCATGCAGTTCCAGGCCGACATCCTCGGCACGCAGGTCGAGCGTCCGCAAATGCGTGAAACCACAGCGCTTGGCGCAGCGTATCTGGCTGGTCTGGCGTGCGGTTTCTGGGGCAGCCTGGAAGAACTGCGCGGCAAAGCGGTGATCGAGCGCGAGTTCGAGCCGAGCCTCGACGAAACGGAGAAAGAGAAACTCTATAAAGGCTGGAAAAAAGCCGTCAGTCGTACCCGTGATTGGGCGCGTGAAGACGCTGAATAAGCCAACCTTAGGACTGGCTAAAGCGGTCCAAACAGCGTGAAAGCGTAGCGAGCGAAGGCAAGCCAAGGCAAAAACAGGCGAGGACCGGCTGGGGTCGCACTCGACTTTACGGGTTTGTAAATGAACAGTCCGAGCCTGTTTTTAACGCAGGATGGCTTGCGTAACGCCGTAGGCGCCCAGCACGAAGTAGCTTTCACGTTGTTTGGAAACTGGTAGGGAGCGGATTCCTGCGTCATCATGGGCAAATTTTGCACGGCAGCCCAAAGGAAGCCCCATGAATCTGCCTCCCCGTCAGCAGCAAATCCTCGAGCTGGTCCGCGAACGCGGCTATGTGAGCATCGAGGAAATGGCCACGCTGTTCGTTGTTACCCCGCAAACCATCCGCCGCGACATCAATCAGCTCGCGGAAGCCAATCTGCTGCGTCGCTACCATGGTGGTGCCGCCTATGATTCCAGCGTTGAAAACACTGCCTATGCGATGCGCGCCGATCAGATGCGCGATGAAAAACAACGCATCGGTGAAGCCATCGCCGCACAGATTCCCGATCACGCCTCGCTGTTCATCAACATCGGCACGACCACCGAATCGATTGCCCGCGCTCTGCTCAATCACAATCATCTGAAAATCATCACCAACAACCTGCACGTAGCGTCTATGCTCAGTGCCAAGGATGATTTCGATGTGCTGCTGACCGGCGGCAATGTGCGCCGTGATGGCGGTGTGGTCGGTCAGGCCAGTGTCGATTTCATCAATCAGTTCAAGGTTGATTTCGCCTTGGTCGGGATCAGCGGGATAGATGAAGACGGCAGTTTGCTGGATTTCGATTATCAGGAAGTGCGGGTTTCGCAGGCGATCATTGCCAATGCGCGACAGGTGATTCTGGCAGCGGATTCGAGCAAGTTCGGCCGTAACGCGATGATTCGACTGGGGCCAATCAGCCTGATCGATTGCCTGGTGACCGATCAGCAGCCGGTGCCGGCGCTGGCGCAGTTGTTGAGCCAGCACAAGATTCGCCTGGAAGTCGTTTAAAAACCCTCAAGATCAAAAGATCGCAGCCTTCCGCAGCTCCTACATGGGTTCACTTGACCTGTAGGAGCTGCCGAAGGCTGCGATTTTTTGCTTTTAATGTTCGAAAATTTTCTTTTAGCCGCCCTTCGATGAGTTTTTTCAATCGAATGCGACTGGCTGCGCGCGTCTTTATGGGCTACCATTTTCGCAAATGAACATTCATGTTCAATTTCCAATATAGAAAATCAAAAGAACCCGAGGCCAGCCGATGTCCACCTCTACCTTGCGTACGCCCCCAATCTCCGAGATCTACGACATCGCCGTTATCGGCGGCGGGATCAATGGCGTGGGGATCGCAGCGGATGCCGCCGGTCGCGGGCTTTCGGTGTTCCTTTGTGAAAAAGACGATCTGGCCAGCCACACCTCGTCGGCCAGCAGCAAGCTGATCCACGGCGGCCTGCGCTACCTCGAACATTACGAATTCCGTCTGGTGCGTGAAGCGCTGGCCGAACGCGAAGTGCTGCTAGCCAAGGCGCCGCACATCGTCAAGCCGATGCGCTTCGTGTTGCCACACCGTCCGCACCTGCGCCCGGCGTGGATGATTCGTGCCGGCCTGTTCCTGTATGACAATCTCGGAAAGCGCGAAAAACTGCCAGGTTCGAAAAGCCTGAAGTTCGGCGCCGACAGCGCGCTGAAAAGCGAAATCAAGAAAGGCTTCGAATACTCCGACTGCTGGGTCGACGACGCCCGCCTCGTGGTTTTGAACGCCATGGCCGCCCGCGAAAAGGGCGCCCATGTGCACACCCAGACGCGCTGCGTCAGCGCCCGTCGCGCCAAAGGCCTGTGGCACCTGAATCTGGAACGTGCCGACGGCAGCCTGTTTTCGATCACTGCCAAAGCGCTGGTGAACGCCGCTGGCCCGTGGGTCGCCAAGTTCATTCGTGACGATCTGAAGATGGAATCGCCGTACGGCATCCGTCTGATTCAGGGCAGCCACATCATCGTGCCGAAGCTGTACGAAGGTGATCATGCGCACATTCTGCAAAACGAAGATCAGCGCATCGTCTTCACCATTCCGTACCTGAACCACTTCACCCTGATCGGCACCACCGACCGTGAATACACCGGTGATCCGGCGAAAGTGGCCATCACCGAAGGTGAAACCGATTACCTGTTGAAAGTGGTCAACGCCCACTTCAAGCAGCAAGTCAGCCGCGACGACATCCAGCACAGTTACTCGGGCGTACGCCCACTGTGCAACGACGAATCCGACAACCCATCGGCCGTCACCCGCGATTACACCCTGGCACTGTCCGGCAACACCGAAGAAGCGCCACTATTGTCGGTATTCGGCGGCAAGCTGACCACCTACCGCAAACTCGCCGAGTCGGCGATGGCGCAGTTGCTGCCGTTCTTCACCCAGATGCGCCCGAGCTGGACAGCCACCGCTACCCTGCCCGGCGGCGAAGACATGACCACGCCACAAGCCTTGTGCGCGCAGATTCGCGACAAGTTCGACTTCGTGCCGACCGAGATCGCTCGTCGCTGGTCCACCACTTACGGCAGCCGCACCTGGCGCATGCTTGAAGGGGTGGAAACCCTGGCCGACATGGGCGAACACCTCGGCGGCGGGCTCTACACTCGCGAAGTGGATTACCTGTGCAGCGAAGAGTGGGCGACTACGGCGCATGACATTCTGTGGCGTCGTAGCAAGCTGGGCCTTTTCACTACCCCGGCAGAGCAAGAGAAGCTTGCGGCGTATCTGGGTAAGGTCGAACAGAACCGTAGCAAGATCGAAGCGGCGTGATTTGAACATCGCTTAAACGAAAGCCCCTGAATTGAGAGATTCAGGGGCTTTTTGTTTTGTGGGTTCTGTTGAACCTGATTGTGTCAGTTAGATCTTTCCCCCTCACCCCAGCCCTCTCCCCCAAGGGGTAGAGGGGGAAAGGGAGCCGATCGAGGTGCTCTGTAAAGCCTGAGTTCGACTCGGTATCTCAAGTCGGTGCATCTCACCCAGTCGCCGCGTTCAGTCCCCTCTCCCTCTGGGAGAGGGCTAGGGTGAGGGGCTGTTGCTCGTTCGGTTTTCCGAACGCAACTTCCCGGTCGATTCGGTAAACCGGATCAGTTACGCCAAAACAAACCATCACAAAACTTTAATAACGTTATAAATCATCAACTTAAGTACACGTCGCTGGTCTGGCACGAGTCATGCTCTACACTCTCTCGACGAATGCTTGTTGTGCCAACACTTCAGGAGCCGTCAGGCATTCGAAGCACAAAAGGGCCGACGAACTGGCTCCATAAAAAAAACAATTCGAGGAAAATTTGATGCGCATCGTTCCCCATATCCTGGGCGCAGCCATTGCGGCCGCTCTGATCAGCACGCCAGTTTTCGCCGCCGAACTCACCGGCACCCTGAAGAAAATCAACGATTCGGGCACCATTACGCTCGCTCACCGTGACAGCTCCATTCCGTTTTCCTACATCGCGGATGCTTCCGGCAAACCAGTGGGCTACTCCCACGACATTCAAGTGGCCATCGTTGAAGCCCTGAAAAAAGACCTGAACAAGCCAGACCTGCAGGTCAAATACAACCTGGTGACCTCGCAAACCCGTATCCCGCTGATCCAGAACGGCACCGCGGATATCGAGTGCGGCTCCACCACCAACAATGCCGAACGCGCCCAGCAAGTCGACTTCACCGTCAACATCTTCGAAATCGGCACCCGTCTGCTGGTCAAGAAAGACAAGGATGGCAAGCCGTCCTACGCTGACTTTGCCGACCTGAAAGGCAAAAACGTCGTGACCACCGCCGGCACCACGTCCGAGCGCATCATCAAAGCGATGAACGCCGACAAGCAGATGGGCATGAACATCATCTCCGCCAAAGACCACGGCGAATCCTTCAACATGCTGGAAAGCGGCCGCGCCGTTGCCTTCATGATGGACGACGCTCTGCTGGCCGGCGAAGAAGCCAAGGCCAAGAAGCCGAACGACTGGATCATCACCGGTACGCCACAGTCCTTCGAAGCCTATGCGTGCATGGTTCGTAAAGACGATCCGGCCTTCAAGAAAGCGGTCGATGATGCCATCGTCGCCCTGTACAAGTCTGGCGAGATCAACAAGATCTACAGCAAGTGGTTCGAAAGCCCGGTTCCACCAAAAGGCCTGAACCTGAACTTCCCGATGAGCGACAAGGTAAAAGATCTGATCGCCAACCCGAGCGACAAGCCGGCGCCTGACGTAAAAATCTGATTCCTGACTAACCTTATTGCCTGAGGGGGCCACTCTCCCTCAGGCGTCTGTTACTACCTGCGGGCTGTACTGTGGAACACTCGACCTGGCGGTTTTCGAGCCGATCGCGTGTGCCTGACGTTCAACGTCAGGCGGGAAAGGATCTTCCCCAAGCGGGTGCTTGTACATCGATCGATCTCGAGGGGAGACCCTAATGAATTACAACTGGGACTGGGGCGTGTTCTTCAAGTCCACCGGCGTCGGCAGCGAGACTTATCTCGACTGGTACGTCACCGGTTTGGGCTGGACCATTGCCATCGCCATCGTGGCGTGGATCATCGCCTTGCTGCTGGGCTCCATTCTGGGCGTCATGCGCACGGTGCCAAACCGCATCGTATCGGGCATTGCCACCTGCTACGTCGAGCTGTTCCGTAACGTGCCGCTGCTGGTTCAGCTGTTCATCTGGTACTTCCTGGTACCCGACCTGCTGCCGCAAAACCTGCAGGACTGGTACAAACAGGACCTCAACCCGACCACCTCGGCTTACCTGAGCGTTGTCGTCTGTCTGGGTCTGTTTACCGCTGCCCGTGTCTGCGAACAAGTGCGTACCGGTATCCAGGCGCTGCCACGCGGCCAGGAATCCGCCGCCCGCGCCATGGGTTTCAAGCTGCCGCAGATCTACTGGAACGTGCTGCTGCCCCAGGCCTACCGGATCATCATTCCACCGCTCACCTCGGAATTCCTCAACGTCTTCAAGAACTCCTCCGTGGCGTCCTTGATCGGCCTGATGGAACTGCTGGCGCAAACCAAACAGACCGCTGAGTTCTCGGCCAACCTGTTTGAAGCCTTCACCCTGGCCACGCTGATCTACTTCACCCTGAACATGAGCCTGATGTTGCTGATGCGCATGGTCGAGAAGAAAGTCGCGGTGCCCGGCCTGATCTCCGTGGGGGGTAAATAATGGACTTCGATTTCAGCGGCATCATCCCCGCTATCCCGGGCCTGTGGAACGGCATGGTCATGACCTTGCAGTTGATGGTCATGGGTGTGGTCGGCGGCATCGTGCTGGGGACGATCCTGGCGCTGATGCGCCTGTCGTCGAGCAAATTGCTGTCCCGCGTGGCCGGCGCTTATGTGAACTACTTCCGTTCGATTCCGCTGCTGTTGGTGATCACCTGGTTCTACCTGGCGGTGCCGTTCGTGCTGCGCTGGATCACCGGTGAAGACACGCCGATCGGTGCGTTCACCTCCTGCGTCGTGGCCTTCATGATGTTCGAAGCCGCGTACTTCTGCGAAATCGTCCGGGCCGGTGTGCAGTCGATCCCCAAAGGCCAGATGGCCGCCGCGCAGGCGATGGGCATGACCTATGGCCAGACCATGCGTCTGATCATCCTGCCCCAGGCGTTCCGCAAGATGACGCCGTTGCTGCTGCAACAGTCGATCATCCTGTTCCAGGACACCTCGCTGGTCTACACCGTGGGCCTGGTGGACTTCCTCAACTCCGCCCGCTCCAGCGGCGACATCATCGGTCGTTCCAACGAGTTCCTGATCTTCGCCGGTGTCGTCTACTTCATCATCAGCTTTTCCGCCTCGCTGCTGGTCAAGCGTCTGCAAAAAAGGTTTGCCGTATGATCTCTATCAAGAACATCAACAAGTGGTATGGCGACTTCCAGGTGCTGACTGATTGCAGCACCGAGGTCAAAAAAGGCGAAGTGATCGTGGTCTGCGGCCCGTCGGGTTCCGGCAAATCGACCCTGATCAAATGCGTAAACGCGCTGGAGCCGTTCCAGAAAGGCGACATCGTCGTCGACGGCACGTCGATTGCCGACTCGAAGACCAACCTGCCGAAACTGCGTTCGCGCGTCGGCATGGTGTTCCAGCATTTTGAGCTGTTCCCGCACCTGACCATCACCGAAAACCTGACCATCGCGCAGATCAAGGTGCTGGGCCGGAGCAAGGAAGAGGCGACCAAGAAAGGTCTGCAACTGCTCGAGCGCGTCGGTCTGTCGGCGCACGCCCACAAGCACCCGGGGCAACTGTCCGGTGGTCAGCAACAGCGTGTGGCGATTGCCCGTGCGCTGGCGATGGACCCGATCGTCATGCTGTTCGACGAACCGACTTCGGCGCTCGACCCGGAGATGGTTAACGAAGTGCTCGACGTGATGGTGCAACTGGCCCACGAAGGCATGACCATGATGTGCGTAACCCACGAAATGGGCTTCGCCCGTAAAGTGGCTGATCGCGTGATCTTCATGGACGCCGGCAAGATCATCGAAGACTGCCCGAAAGAGGAATTCTTCGGCGACATCAGTGCCCGCTCCGAACGCGCGCAGCACTTCCTCGAGAAAATCCTGCAGCACTAAAAGCAACACACCCGCCGGGGCATTGCTCCTTCCCTGTGGGAGCGATTCTGCTCGCGAAGAGGTCATTACATTCAGCCTGGATGTTGAATGTCAGTCCGTTTTCGCGAGCAGGCTCGCTCCCACAAGGGCCGGCGTTGCCCTTGCAACAAGTGTGGTGGTTGACCCAAGGCAACTGTGATGAAATGCGACCCCAATCTCTATCGCGCCGCGCCGCCATCACTTGCCGTGAAGCCCCGTCTGATTCGTCATTTGTTCCTGCCGCCACTGATCATCGCCCTGATGATCGGGTTGGGTTTTATCGGCTTCTGGACCAGTGAACATTTCGGCATTCGCAGCCTCGGCGAAAATGGCCAGCGCCAGCTGGAACTGCACGCCCGCGCGGTCGAAAGCGAGATCAGCAAATACACCTACCTGCCCAGCCTGCTGGAACTCGAAACCAGTGTGTCGCAGCTGCTGGCCGACCCGAGCCCGGAGCACCGGCAAAAGGTCAACGATTACCTTGAAGGCCTGAACCGGCGCAGCCGCAGTCGGGCCATCTACGTCATGGACACCACCGGACGCGTCATGGCCACCAGCAACTGGCGCGATGTCGACAGTTACCTCGGTGAAGACCTGTCCTTCCGCGCTTACTTCCAAAAAGCCGTACGTGGCGAACCCGGGCGTTTCTACGGCATCGGCAGCACCAACGGCGAACCCGGTTACTACCTCGCTCATGGCCTCGAAGAGCACGGCAAGATCATTGGCGTCGCCGTGGTCAAAGTGCGCCTGGAAGCCATGGAAGAACGCTGGCAACGCGCGCGTCTGGAAGCGTTCGTCAGCGATGAAAACGGCATCATCATTCTCTCCAGCGATCCGGCCCGGCGCCTGAAAGCAGTGATTCCGCTGAGTGAAGCCACCAAGGAAAAACTCGCCCGCAGCCTGCAGTACTACTGGTTCCCGCTCAACGAGCTGCAACCTCTGGCTCGCGAAACCTTGTCCGAGGGCGTAGAAAAATTCACCTTCCCGGCCAACAGCGAAGTGCAGTCCGGCGAGGACGACATCAGCTATCTGGCGCAAACCCGACCGCTGAGCGACACGCCGTGGAATTTCACCCTGCTTACGCCGTTGCAGGACCTGCGCCGCGAAGCGATCAACCAAGGCATTCTCGTCGCCGTCGCGTTCGCGCTGGTGGCCTTCCTGCTGATCGCCTGGAACGAACGGCGCAAGGTCATCGCCACCCGCCTCGCGGCCCGTGAAGCCTTGCAGGAAGCCAACAATCAGCTGGAGCGTCGGATTACCGAACGCACCACCGACCTGCGCGCCAGCAACGAACGGCTGAAGAGCCAGATCCGCGAACGCCGCCAGGCTGAAGAGACCCTGCGGCGTGCGCAGGATGAGCTGGTGCAGGCCGGCAAGCTCGCCGCCATTGGCCAGATGTCGACCAGCATTGCTCATGAATTGAACCAGCCGCTGGCGGCGATGCGCACGCTGTCGGGCAACACCGTACGCTTTCTCGAGCGCGGTCAGCTGGATGTGGCCAGCACCAACCTGAAAACCATCAACGACCTGATCGACCGCATGGGCCGGATCACCGCCAGCCTGCGCTCGTTCGCCCGGCGCGGTGACAACAAGGGTCAGGCCAGCCTCGGCAAAGCGGTCGATGCCGCCTTGCAAGTGCTGGGCGCCCGGGTGGAAACCTCGGCGCTGAACGTGCATCGTCAGTTCATCGACGTGCAAGTGCAGATCGACCAGACCCGCCTCGAACAGATTCTGGTCAACCTGATCGGCAACGCCCTCGACGCCATGCAGGCGCAACCACAGCCCGAACTGTGGCTGGAGGGCGAAGAGTTCAACGCCAAGTATCGCCTGCGCGTACGCGACAACGGCCACGGCATCGACGCCGAAGCGCGCAAGCATCTGTTCGAGCCGTTCTTCACCACCAAGCCCGGCGAACAAGGCCTGGGCCTTGGTTTGACCCTTTCCGCCAGCCTCGCCGCTGCCACCGGCGGGCATCTGGGTGTCGAACACCCGGCCAGCGGTGGCTCCACCTTCGTCCTCAGTTTACCGTTGGTAAGCCCTACTCCTGCCGAGCCAATATGAACCACGACCTTAGTGTGCTGATCGTCGAAGACGACCCCCATGTGCTGCTCGGCTGCCAACAGGCGCTGACCCTCGAAGACATTCCCTGCGTCGGCGTCGGCAGTGCCGAGGAAGCGCTGGAGCGTGTCGGCGACAATTTTGCCGGCATCGTCATCAGCGACATTCGCCTGCCGGGCATTGATGGCCTGGAACTGCTGACCCGCCTCAAGCAGCGCGATCGCAGCCTGCCGGTGGTGTTGATCACCGGCCACGGCGACATTTCCATGGCCGTCGGCGCGATGCAGAAAGGCGCCTACGACTTCATGGAAAAACCGTTCTCGCCGGAGCGTCTGGTGGATGTCGCGCGACGGGCGCTGGAGCAACGCAGTCTGGCTCGCGAAGTGTCATCGCTGCGTCGGCAACTGGCCGAGCGTGATTCCCTCGAGGGGCGGATCATCGGCCGCTCGCCGGCGATGCAGAACCTGCGCGAACTGATCGCCAACGTCGCCGACACTTCGGCCAACGTGTTGATCGAAGGCGAAACCGGCACCGGTAAAGAACTGGTCGCCCGTTGCCTGCACGACTTCAGTCGCCGCCACAGCAAACAATTTGTCGCGTTGAACTGCGGCGGCCTGCCGGAGAACCTCTTCGAAAGCGAGATTTTCGGCCACGAAGCCAACGCGTTTACGGGCGCCGGTAAACGCCGGATCGGCAAGATCGAACACGCCGACGGCGGCACATTGTTCCTCGACGAAGTGGAAAGCATGCCACTGCCGTTGCAGATCAAACTGCTGCGTGTGTTACAGGAACGTACCCTCGAACGCCTCGGTTCGAACCAGAGCGTGGCCGTGGATTGCCGAGTGATCGCGGCGACCAAGTCCGACCTCGACGAGTCGAGCAAGGCCGGGGAGTTTCGCAGCGACTTGTACTACCGCCTCAATGTGGTGACGCTGGAACTGCCGCCGTTGCGCGAGCGCCGCGAAGACATCCTGCAACTGTTCGAGCACTTCACCCAGCAGTCGGCGCTGCGCTTTGATCGCGCGCTGCCGGAGCTGGATAACCAGACCCTGTCGAACCTGATGAGCCACGACTGGCCGGGTAACGTGCGCGAACTGCGCAACGTCGCCGAACGCTTCGCCCTCGGTCTGCCGGCGTTCAAGAAGTCGGGGGCCAACAGTGGCGGACAAGGGCTGGCGTTTGCCGAAGCGGTGGAAGCGTTCGAGCGCAACCTGCTCAGCGATGCCCTGCAACGCAGTGGCGGCAACCTGACTCAGGCCAGCCTGGAACTGGGTATGGCCAAGACCACGCTGTTCGACAAAGTAAAAAAATACGGTCTGAGCCATTAAGCGAGAACGATGTGGATCTGTTTTTCAAAGCCCTGTTGGGCGCCGCGGTAGTTCTGATCATCGCGGCGCTATCGAAAACCAAAAACTACTACATCGCCGGATTGGTGCCGCTGTTTCCGACGTTTGCGCTGATTGCGCATTACATCGTTGGCAAAGGGCGTTCGATTGATGATCTGAAGACCACGATCGTGTTCGGCATGTGGTCGATCATTCCGTACTTTGTGTATCTGGCGACGTTGTATGTGATGGTCGATCGGATGCGGTTAGAGGCTTCACTGGCGGTAGCGGCGGTGGCCTGGTTGATGGCTGCTACGGTGTTGGTGACGGTTTGGGTTCGGTTGCACAGCTGACCCTCACCCCAGCCCTCTCCCAGAGGGAGAGGGGGCCGACCGAGGTGTCTTGCGTCTGACATTGACCTGAAAGATCCAGTCGATTATGGATTCGCTACAACACGCTCAGGTCGGCGTATCACTGCAGCATCCCCCGATCAGTCCCCTCTCCCTCTGGGAGAGGGCTAGGGTGAGGGGCTTTTGACTTCTGACCGATATCAACTAACCGTACCACCCTTAGACTCGGCCATGATCTGCCGAATCGCCCCGACAAACGTCTCCACCGGCTGCCCGCCCGTCACCGCGTATTGCCCGTTGAACACCACCGTCGGCACCGAACTCACCCCGCGCTGCAGCCACAACTGCTCTTCTTCACGCACCTCATCGGCAAACTCGTCCGACGCCAGAACCGCCTCGGCACGCTGGCGATCCAGCCCGACACTTTCCGCAATCTGCACAAGCTGCCGAGGATCCGACGGATTGCCTCCATCACTGAAGTACGCCTTGAACAGCGCCTCTTTCAACGGCAATTGCAAACCTTCAAGCCCGGCCCAGTGCAGCAAGCGATGCGCATCAAAAGTGTTGTAGATACGGCTGTTGCCGTCGGTGCGAAAGGCAAACCCGAGTTCTGCACCACGAGCGCGGATCGCTTCGCGGTTCTTCTGCGACTGCTCCGGGGTTGAACCGTATTTCTCTTGAATATGCTCGGCGATGTTCTGCCCATCGGCGCCCATTTTCGGATTCAGTTCGAACGGCTGGAAATGGATCTCGGCCTGCACTTCGTTGCGCAAGATCTCCAGCGCCTGTAACAAACCACGCAAACCGACGACGCACCACGGGCAGGAGACGTCGCTGACAAAATCGATTTTCAAAGCGGAACTCATCACACACCTCGCGAGGGGAGATCGGGCGGGAAAGTTTGCACGATACACCTGCTGCAGATTTTTGCTGACTATAGCGGCCCCTTCGCGAGCAGGCTCGCTCCCACCCTTGGAGTGCGTTCCCCTGTGGGAGCGAGCCTGCTCGCGAAGAGGCCCGCTCAGACAACACAAATACCTCGGTTACAGCAGATTCCCGCCCACCACCGGCTCAATCTGCGCCCAATGCGAGGTGTCTTCACGATGCGCCTGCAAATACGGCAGCACCGCCGCCAGCAATGGCTCCTTGAACGCCTCTTGAAAGCGGTGCGCCAGCCCCGGAATCAGCTTCAACTGACTGCCACGAATATGCGCCGCCAGATGCACGCCGTGCATCACCGGCAACAACGGGTCCGCCGTGCCATGCACCACCAGCGTCGGCACGCGCAATTGATTGAGCAACGCCACCCGACTCGGCTCGGCGAGGATCGCCATGATCTGCCGTTTCACGCCTTCGGGGTTGAACGCCCGGTCATACGACGCGGCTGCCTGCTGCAACAAGACCTGCCGATCATCGGTGACCGCCGGGCTGCCGAGTGCCGCGAGCAAATCCGCCTGTTGCTCCAGTGCCACCTGACGATTCGGTGCACCGCGTCGCGAGAGAAGTTGCACCAGCGCAGCACTCGGTGCCGGCAAACCTTCGGCGCCAGACGTGGTCATGATCAACGTCAGGCTTTCGACCCGCTGTGGCGCCATCGCCGCCATGTGCTGGGCGATCATCCCGCCCATGCTCGCGCCCAGTACATGGAATTGCTCAACGTGCAAAGCGTCCATCAAACCCAGCGCGTCGTCCGCCATATCGGTCAGGCTGTACGGCGCCGCCACTGGCAAACCGAGCTTGTAACGCAGCACTTCGAAGGTCAGGTTGGCTTCAACCGGCGCCTGACGCCAGGTCGACAAGCCGACATCGCGGTTGTCGTAGCGAATCACCCGAAAGCCCTGCTGACACAGCGCAACCACCACTTCGTCCGGCCAGTGGATCAACTGCCCGCCCAGGCCCATCACCAGCAGCAACGCCGGGTCCGACGCCCGCCCAATGCTCTGATAAGCAATGCTGACTTGTTGCAGATCAGCGTGCTCGGTCGGCACGTTGACATCACAACGCGCTGCCGCCATCGACGGCGCACTGAACAAAAGCGCGGCCAACATGGCCGCGACGGATAAAAACACCTTGTGCATGAAAAACACCGAAACGCAGAACCCCAGTAGAGCGCGAGTCTGATGAAGTTTGTACAAGCGCGCTGCCACAGTTCGATGACAGTTTGATGAAGAGTGCCGAGCGGTCACGCGGGGTTGTTGCAAACAATATCTATGTACCGCCATCGCCTTGCGCGATTTGTCTTGAATGACCCGTTCCGGAACGGATGAGCCGTTCCCTTTGCGAGTCATGCCACCATGCCCGATCGCCTTAATCTGGATGAAGCCAGCGCCCCCTCACCATTGCCCACGGTAGCCGGGCACCTGCCGAAAGTGACCGATGACAGCCTGTTGCAGCAGGCCAGCCACCGCTGGCGCGCCAGCAGCGAAGGCTTGCGCCAATTGTTTGCCGATAGCCCGGCCCTGCGCGACACGATCAATGAGTTACTGCGCCAACAACTGCAACTGGACGGCGAAACCACGCACTTGCACTTTGCTGCCACTGATGAGCACCCCGAACATATCGTCAGCCTTACCGATGCGTG
The DNA here is from genome assembly GCF_059429415.1 of Pseudomonas sp. CH61. Taxonomy (NCBI): domain Bacteria; kingdom Pseudomonadati; phylum Pseudomonadota; class Gammaproteobacteria; order Pseudomonadales; family Pseudomonadaceae; genus Pseudomonas; species Pseudomonas sp. CH61. The sequence continues at coordinate 4,428,333 of NZ_CM182098.1, forward strand.
TGCCTTCGTCGCCCAGCAACCGACGCTGGAAACCGGTCTGGATCAGCGTTGCCACCTCACCGGCATCAGCACAAATCATGCGTTGTACGCGTTGAAACCCCTGCAACTCCTGGAAAAGCTCAAATCGCTCGATCCCGCGAAGAGCCACGCCACACGCTGGAGAAACTTCTGGGAAGCGCGCGCGCCGCGCACACCGGTGTCACGCAGCAGCCGTGCCACGCAGCTTTACCGTGCGCATTTCGAAGCTACCGCGCACACGGCGCTCGCCAACCAGACCCTTAGCGCTGCTCAACTCAAAACGCTGCAACAGGTCATCGATTCGGACACCGGCGCACTGACCCTTGACGGCCAACCCATCCACACGCAAAAGCCGGCGCTGGTACTGAGCAATCACAGTAAAGTGAAACTTCCGGGGGCGTGGGTGATCAGCGTGGGTGATCTGGCCACGGCCGCGCCGCTGCTGTATCTGCCCAGCAGCGCCGTGTCGATCCAGGCCTTCAAGAGCCGCGCCGACCTGCAAGCCTGGCTGACCAGCCATGTGCAAATCCCCACCGATCTGCCCAAGGACATCCTGCGCTTTGACTACAGCGCAGCGCTCGACCCGATGGTCACCGGGGCGAGCGATCTGTTCGCCGACCGACACCATGCGCAGCTTGATGCCTTGAGCAATACCAACAAAGACAAAACCGGGATCAGGGAGCACGGCGCGCGATCCCTGGTGCATGTCGACCTGATCGATCATCAGCGCAGCAACGCGATCATCGTGGCAGCGCCGCCAAAACCAGCCACGCCTGTCAGCGACGGCGAGTTCGATGAAAAGCCGCTGTTCGGCAGCCTGTCGGCCGCTATTCCACTTGCCGTGCGCCAGGCCGCGCTCAAACGCGAGCGCGATGCACTGAAGCGCTTGCAGGACAACGACGGCGACGGTTCTCGTTACCGCCAATGCAAGGACGCCCTCAAAGCACTGGAGACCGCCGAACAAGCCGGTGAGCGCGCCGCCACATCGCTGCATTACCGCGAAAGTCTTGATTTAAGCGCCTTCAACACAGCGTTCGCTGCGCTCCTTCAGGCGCACAAGGACGGCTTGCATGCCGAAGCCAGACTGCAAGCAGCACTGGGCCAACTCGACAGTACTGAACACGATCTGCTCAAAGCCGTGCTGAACACCCCCATCGCGGCCGAACGCGACATTGACTTCACAGCGGCCAGCCTGACCTTGTCGATGAGCGAAACAAAAGACGGGATTACCTCCACGCAGAGCGAAACGCTCAAGGGCGTACTGGTGATCGCACCTCAGGCCGCACTCTCGGACAGCACCTCAAGCGCCAGCCTGATGCTCTACTGGCCGGGCACCGGTGGTGGTCTGCAACGATTCGCCGACCGTCGCACACTGGCGCGCGAGGTGTTCAAGATTCAGGATCAGGACAGCGAACTGGCCCTGCAACTGAGCACCCTGACCGCGGACCCGCTGCATTACTGCCTCAATGAACTGATCGCCGACTTCGAAGCGAAAGCTACCCGCCTGCGCGGCAAACCCGAGCAGGCTGACGCTCTGGAAACGCTGCGCCAGGCCTGTCTTGCCGCTGTGCAGGTGCCGGTTCACGCCGCCAGAAGCCTGTCCTTTGCTCACCTGCAAGAGCAGGAACGCAGCGGCACTCTCGCCGGCCATCTGCCGGAATGGCTGATCAAGCTCAAGGAAAACGAGCGTAACGGGCTCAAACAAAACATTGAGGCGTACATCGCGGCAATGCGCCAAAGCCACGCTCTGATGACCCTCGCACTGGAACCTCGTGACGACTTCACCCGCCGCCACCTGTACGCCCGACTGCGCAAGGATTTTTCCCTTGAAGGTCACTTTTCCATCCAGGTCGAACTGCCCGACTCGACCAAAACCGAGCAAATCCCTGAATCCGGGCCAGGAGGTAACCGCAAAACCACTGTCATCGTGCCCAGCCAAACCCGCAGCAAAATGTCACTCGAAGACCTTGCCCAGCTCAACATCGATAATGTCCATTCGGTGCTCAACGATGCGCTGTCACAGCGTCTGATCTTCTTGCGCCTGGAGGTCACCGCGACGCTGAAAAAGGATCGTACGCGCCTGCTCAATGGCATCAACCTGACCTATCTGCGCAAGGTGCTGCCGGAACTCGATCTGCCCAAGGCCTATGAACAGAAGATCCACGACGCCTTCACGGGGGCCGCCGACGAGTCGGCGTTTATCCAACAGCATCGCCGGGAAAGCCTCATCGAACCGTGGCGTCTGCTGCTCAAGATTCAAAGTGAAAATGCGCGCCTGCAAAAGCACATCAACCGTGACGAGGCCGCGCTGCTGAACATCGCCATTGATGCCTGCACCGCAGAAGCGTGGCAAGCCAATGGCAAGCGCATTGTCTTGTTGCCGGTATCTCTGAAAGTCGGCGGCAAGGACACCCCCGGCGAAGGCCCGGTGACCCTGTCCAGCATCAGCTTCATCGAAGAACAGATCAGCGGCGTCACCCTGTTGTACCTGCCAGACAGCCACGACGGGCAGTTTTTCCGCCGCTACGACACGCTCGAAGCGGCGCGCACAGGGCTGTTCAGGTTGTGCGGGAGCGACAAGTGGGTCGCATACCTCGCGGGCCGGGCCTTGCAGGGCAACGTCAGGGCACATGTCAGCCGGATCGCTCAGGCCGTGGCAAAAAACTTCGATGCCATCATCGAAGTGGGCGTGCGCTGGCCGGCGAGCACATCGCTGGCCGCGCACCTGCTCGATGCGCACAGGGGACGCCTGGTCGAAGCCCATCGCGGTACCTCGCGTTCCAACGACGAGCTGTTCTTCGAGCGCTACGCCTTGAAAGGCCCGCGTGCCTTCAACTACATAAAAATGGCACTGGGGATGGTGCCCTTTGTCGGCAGCGTGCTGGCCCTTTATCAAGCCTGGACAGCGGCCAATCAGGCCACAGCAGCATTTTTGCGCGGTGATGTCGCTGATGGTCTGGCGGAAGTCGAGTCCATGTTGCTGTCGTTGATCGACGCGCTGATGGATCTGCTCCCGGGCGAAGCGGTGGCCTCGACCCTCTCCCGGACGACACGCGCGTTGACACAGGCTCGCCAACTTCACGCATTGATCGGCAACGTTGCGGCCCTGCACGGCAAAACGCAGCGCCAGGCCAGACAAGTGCTGGCGCGTTTCAAGGATTACGAATATGAAAAACCGCTTTCACTGGCAGGGACTGAACCCGCCACCCACGGTCTTTATCGCGGTATCTACCGGCATGCCGACGGCGACTTCATCGAACGTCAGGGTCGCCTCTACCAGGTTGAGCTGAGCAAGGACTCGCGCCAGTGGCGCTTGTCAGGCAACTCGCAAAAAACCTACAAGCAACCGATCGCACTGGATGAAACCGGGGCCTGGGACACCTGGTTCGGCGTCTACGGAACGACCTTCGACGGCGGCCTGGCGGGGGGTGGCAATGTCGTCGGGCGCGTGGCCGATACGCTGGATCCTTACTGGCCTCCGGTGATTCGCCAACGCTTGCCGCGCTGGCTGGTGGATCGGAACTTTCGGCGCCAACATCAATTGACTGCCGCTGCGGATGATCTGGCCGATCGGTTGCAGGTCAGCGGAACCCAAAGTGATCGGTTGATCAACGTCTATAGCGAAGCCACGCTGGAACAACGCCCGGCCAAGTTGCCCGCAGTCGAAGCCGCTTGCGTTGTCGATATCCGCTTGGCTGAACAACGTTATCAAACGTTGACCGAGCTGACCGAGCTGACCCATGGCGGAAAACTCAGGGAAGTCGTCGGCATGCAAAGCAAGTGCGCGTGGCTCCTGACCGATCGCTATCGGCGCCGCGCTGTTCACGCCTCGCACAACGTTCATGCCATGACCCTGAAAATCAGGGAGCTGAAACGGGCCCGCAACGCTTTGCCCCCCGACAGCCTGCCGCAACGTTTGATCATCCTGGAAGAGATGCGTGGACTGCGTATCGAGATCGTGAAAAAACTCGAAGACATGGAGGCATTCAAGGAGCAGGTCAATCACTGGTATGGACACATGCTTGCAAAAGAACGGCCGAAGATTTCGACACTCGTTGACAACATCAACACCCGATACAGTGATGCCGCCCTGCTATACCTGAGAACCTCGCAGCGCCTGGAAATTGTCAAGAAAGCGGGCCACGCCGACCCTGCGTCGTGGCTCTATTTTCAAAGAGTTGCCGAGCCGCTTCGCGCGGACATTGATCGCGTCCTGTACCGCCAGTACGACCTGCCGAATATCGCGACTACAACAGCCCAACGAAACCGCATGCTTCAGGAATCTGTCGAGCTGTGCCAGCGCTTTCGTCGCGAGATGGGCGTGTGGATCGCCAGCTACCCGCAATTCTTCCATCTCGAAGTGGTCGAGCCCTTGCTGGAAGGTATTGACCGCCTGGCCGATCGGGCGCGCGCCGGGATCAATACGCCGTCGGCGCCGGTACGAAGGCCCGGGGGGCCACCTCTGCAACGCGTATTCACCACGGCTGACAATCAATTGCGCCATGGCGTCGAGCAATGGGACAACGTGACCCAGACCCGCCGATACACATGCACCGGGCCTGGCGGCCATGAGGAAATCTGGGAACAAGCCGCCGATGGCATATTACGTCTGACCAACCCGCGAACCTCAGTGGCGCGCTCGCCCGCAGGATTGAGTCTGGCCTCCCTGGTGAGCGCAGCCCGACAACGTGTGGATAACGTCGCGACTTTCCGGGCTACGGTTCAAAGTAACGCTGACAGGGGCATGCTACCCATTGATCTGCAACACATGATGGACGTTAGAGCAAACGAGTTCATCGCCCGCGCCGACGACATCGCAGCCAAGTCTGCGCAACACCCGATCATCCAGACGTTGCGCGACCAGGCCACAGAGCTGACGGCTGCCGGGCGAGCCATCCGCACCGAACGCTCACTGACCAGCCCGAAGCCAACCGATGGCATGCTCGACGACCTCATCGATCAACATGTCGTGGAGATACGGCGTACGCAGTCGATCCAGCCACTGGGCCAGTATCAGGGTTATCCAGACTACATGCAGGAATACGAGATCTGGAACGTCAACGCACAACCGCCTTACCTGCTGTGGTATGCGCACTTTCATTACCGCAGTGCAACGCCTGATTTTCGTCAGTTCGAAAAAGCTCACCTGAAACTGCCTGAGCACCGCTTCCTGACCCACGCTGACGATGCCACCCTGCCGTATTCGGACATTGGCAGGCAGTCGGTGGTGCTGGGTCATTTCGAAGCCATTTGAGCAAGATTCAGCGGACCGTCCGTCGCTACTGTCAGATCTGACAGTAGCGTGATCTTGCGTTTACGCAGCCAATGGTTCGACGACGGAACTCATGGTGAACCGTCGATACGATTACAGGATGGCAGACATGAATAAAAATCTTCTGCAAAACGGCGACTTCGGCACTGGCAAGTTTGCGCCTTGGGAGGTTCATGCATTCCAAGGCAAGGTCAGCGTCGTTCAGCATAACCTCGGCTATCAAGCGAAGGTGCTGCCTGGTGTAGATAACGGCGTCGTACTGTTGAATCGATTCGACGCCCCACCCGGGGCCTTTACCGTGCAGATCGATGCATCCGCGCCTGAGGCCAAATACCATCAGGATCCGCCGAACATCGACACGCACCCGATTCTGTTTTTTATCATCTCGGGCTATGGAGCGGACGGCAGAACGATCCAGTACGACGTCGGTAGCTGGTGGCTGAAACCTGCGCAAATGCCTTTCGAATACTCCGGCGTCATGTTGGCAGGTGTAGTGAGCGCCCAACTGCAAGTGTCCTTTCCCTCTGATCCTCTTAAGGTCAAGGGGTCGCTCTACATCGATAACGTCAGCTATATGCTCGACCCGCCAGGGCAAATTCATAAAACGCGCTGGAGTCAGTGATCGGCAGCCCCCACTCAGAAACTGCGCAGCGGGTAGGTGACACTCTGCGGGCAAAAGGATTTCGTAATCGTCGACAGCCCACTAAACATGAGACAAACTCAACACTTTTGCGTTGACCACAAGTTTTCCTCATGGAGCCATCGGTGCTTGAAATCCGCCACCTGAAAACCCTGCATGCCCTGCGCGAAGCCGACAGTCTGGTGGACGCCGCTGACCGTTTGCACCTGACGCAATCGGCGCTGTCCCACCAGTTCAAGGAGCTTGAGGAACGCTTGGGCATGGCCCTTTTTGTGCGCAAGACCAAACCGGTGCGTTTCACCAGCGCCGGTTTGCGCTTGCTGCAACTGGCCGATGCGACCCTGCCGCTGCTGCGCGCTGCTGAACGCGATATCGGTCGTCTGGCCGGTGGCACCGCCGGGCGTTTGCACATGGCCATTGAGTGCCACAGTTGCTTTCAGTGGCTGATGCCGACCATCGACCAGTTCCGCGATGCCTGGCCGGAAGTCGAACTCGACCTCGCCTCGGGGTTCGCCTTCGCACCGCTGCCGGCCTTGGCCCGTGGCGATCTGGATCTGGTGGTGACGTCTGATCCACTGGAAATCGCTGGCATCACCTATGTGCCGCTGTTCACTTATGAAGCCATGCTGGCCGTGGCCAATCAGCATGCACTGGCGAGCAAACCGTACATCGTCCCCGAAGACTTGCTCACGGAAACGCTGATCACCTACCCGGTGGAACGCGACCGACTCGATATCTTCACGCGCTTCCTCGAACCGGCCGATATCGAGCCGGCACAGGTGCGCACTTCAGAGCTGACGGTGATGATGATGCAACTGGTCGCCAGCGGCCGTGGCGTCTGCGGCATGCCGCATTGGGCGCTGCACGAATACAGCTCGCGCGGCTACGTGAAGGGCAAACGGCTGGGGGAAAAAGGCTTGTTCGCGACGTTGTACGCGGCGATTCGCACCGACATGCTCGATGCACCGTACATGCGGGATTTTCTGCTGACGGCCAAGGACACATCGTTCTCGACGCTGGACGGTGTCAGCGCCGTGCGATGACTCAAGTACAGCGCGAACTCTGTGGGAGCGAGCCTGCTCGCGAATGCAATCGGTCAGTTGCCAACGTTGCTGACTGACACATCGCTTTCGCGAGCAGGCTCGCTCCCACAGGGATCAGTGTGAAATCAGATCTCGCGCCACATATGGATCTTGTCGAAGTAGTCTTCACCCACCCGCACCGCCAATGGTTCGAGGCCGAACTGGATGAAGCCGCAGCGCTGGTAGAGGTTGAACGCGGCTTCATTGCCGGCGGTGACGGTGAGCTGGAGCAGTTTCAGCGCCGGATGGTTTTGTGCTTCGGCAATGGCCGCCTGCACCAGTTCATGGCCCAGGCCATGCTGGCGAAAATCCGCCGACACGTACATGCCGAACAGCGTGGCCTTGTGACGAGCCTTTTCGCGCGGTTCAAAGGCCAGCCCGACAATCCCGGCCAACGTGCCGGCTTCAAACGCGCCGAGCACCACGTCGAGCTTGCTGGTCAGGCGCCCCTCCCACCAGCTCAACGGCATTACCGCCCGTTCGCGTACGCTGGAAGTGAACGCCTGCGGATGACGGTCATAGGCTTCGAGCATCAGTTCCCGGTAGGCCAGGGCATGGCTGGCGTCCAGCCGTTCGATCCACATGATCACGCCGTCCTGCGTTGCTCAAACATCAGGCGCACGGCCAGACCAGCCAAAACGAAGCCCATGAAATAACGCTGCAGCGCCAGCCATGTCGGGTTGCGCACAAACCACGAAGCGATGCCCGCCGCGAACAGCGCGATCAGCAAATTCACGCAGAAACTGACGCTGATCTGAGTCAGGCCGAGAATGATGCTTTGGGTGAACACCGAGCCGTGTTCAGGGGTGATGAATTGCGGGAATACCGAAAGGTAGAACACCGCTATTTTCGGGTTCAGTGCGCTGGTCAGAAAGCCCATAGTGATCAGCTTGCGCGACGAGTCCGCCGGCAATTGTTGCGCTTCGAACGGCGAGCGAGCACCGGGTTTCAGCGCTTGCCAAGCCAGCCACAGCAGGTACAACGCACCGGCCCATTTCAACACTTCGTAGGCCATCGGCACCGCCAGAAACACTGCGGTCAAACCCGCCGCTGCCGCAAACAGATGCACAAAGAACCCCGCCACCACGCCCAGCAACGAGGTCACCCCGGCCTTGCGTCCCTGACAGATCGAACGCGAGATCAGGTAGATCATGTTCGGGCCCGGCGTCAGCACCATCAGCAAGGCGGCAGCGGCGAAGATCAGCAAGTCTTGAAGCGGGATCATGGCAAAGTCCTTTGCGTGGATGATCAGGCAATTGCGCTCAGCGAGTTGCGATAAAACGGCAGGATCAGGTCGCGTGTCAATGGCGCCAGAACGACCGCAGGATCAGTGGCCGGATCGACCCAGATCACTTCTTCGATTTCCGCTGCCGGCATGACCTCAGTGTCGATCGTCAGTTGAAAGATTTGCGCCTGCACAACGCATCCCGGCTCGTTGGCGGCGGGGGCGGAAAACTGCCCGAGAAACGTCGCCTGCGCCGAGTCGATCTGCAAGCCCAATTCCTCCTCCAGCTCACGCGCCAGCGCGTGCACCGGCGACTCGTGCGCTTCGATCTTGCCGCCCGGTTGCATGAACGCCGTGGTGCCACGCTTGCGTACCAGCAGGGTTTGCCCTTCGGGGTTGAGCAACAGCGCGGCGGCTATACGAATGAGGTTTGCAGAGTTAACAGATGCACAAGTCATGGGTCAGCCACCGGCCTGGAAAAACCGCAAGGATCCCATGCGCGCCCCGCTGAGGTCACCCCGTAAATCATTCCCCCTGGGCCTTGAGCACGGCTTCAACCTCCTCCGGCACCTTGACGAAAATCGTGTACTTGCCGCCCTCCATGGCTTCGAACGCAATCAGCTTTTCCACCAACAGCGCGCTGAGTACCTTGCCGGCATTGAGCAGCAGCATGCCGTTATCGGCATTGAGGTTGCGTGCCAGAATCATCCCCGCCGCCAGATCCCGAGTGGAGAGTACCTTGACCGACGGATCGGCCAGCGTCACGTCGCTGAGAAACGCCGCGCACACCAGAATGAAATCTTCGACCAGATCGGGGTCGTATAAGCGCCCGGCGTACTGGCGCAGGTACAGCAGCGCTTCATCGCTGTTCATCTGCCGCTCGAGGATCAGACCGCGTTGCAACTCGACGAAATCCACCGCCAGTTTCAGCAAGCGTGAACCGAACGGAATGCCCTCGCCCTTGAGCCGGTCGGGAAAGCCGCTGCCGTCCCAGCGCTCCTGATGATGCAGGATCAGACGCGCCGCATCTTTCATCGGGTCCAGGGTCATGAGCAACGATTCGCTCTGCTTCGGATAACTGCGATAGCGCTCGCGTTCGGTATGACGCAACAGATCCGAGGGCGTGGTCATCATCGCGTCGGTCCAGCTCAGCTTGCCGATGTTGTACAGCGCCGCAGCCATGGTCAGATCACGGCTGGTGGCCTCGTCCAGGCCGTGCTGTTTGCAGTAGCTGCGCACCAGTTCGATGATCTGCCGGTTGGTCTGCTTGGCAGGTGGCAAGCGCAGATTGGCCAGCAGCGAAAACACTTCGGTGCCGGTGACATAGCTGTGCTTGAGCTCTTCGTACGCCAGATCGAGCATGTCGGCGGTTTGCTGCAGTTCGGCGGTGCGCGCCGCGACATGCTTTTCCAGGGTGCTGTTGAGCAGTTTGAGCTGCTCGTTCTGCACCCGGGTCAAGCGCTCCAGACGCTGGCGCTCGTGCTCGGAATGCTGGTGCTCGAGGGACTGGCGCAGAATCAGCAGCAACTCTTCGTCGTTCCACGGTTTGCTGATGTAACGGTGAATCTGCCCGTCATTGATCGCTTTGATGATCGCCGCCGGGTCGGCATATCCCGTGAGCATGATCCGCGCAGTCGCCGGAAAACGCTCACGGACATGCGCCAACAACGACGCACCGTCCATGCCCGGCATGCGCGCATCACTCACCACCAGATTCACCGGCTGCTGCGCGAGGATCTCCAGCGCCTGGACGCCGCTGGTGGCCAACAGAAGATCGTAGGGTTGGCCGCGTAACAGGCGGCGCAGGCTGTTGAGGATCGACTCCTCGTCATCGACCAGCAGCACTGTGGGTCGATGCGCCGACATCGGCGCGGATAGCTCTTCCATGGCATGGCCTCAAGCAAACAGGGAAATAACGACGCACCGACCCAACGCTTCGCCGGTCCGCGCCTGAGTCCAAGGCTAGATGATTTTGGCCGGCATTCACGCCGATCTTTGTCCGGGGCCGAAAGCGCAGTACCGGGGAGCCGACTATGCTGAACACAGCGCAAGACTCCATCGGCTGATACAAACAGGCAAATGGCGAGGGAAAAGGATGCCCCGGATCACCACAGCATGCCTCCCCACGGGTGGCGCGGCATGACAACGCCAACCGTGCACATCAATCGCCGCGTGCTGATCGTTGACGACAGCCCGGCGATCCATGGCGATTTCGCCAAGATTCTCAGCCCGGTCATCCCCGGCGACGATGGTTTGGGCGAAACCGAGAATCTGTTGTTCGGCACCCCGTCTGCAAAACAATCCCAACATTTCGAGCTGGACTCGGCGTTTCAGGGCCGCGAAGCGCTGGACAAACTCGAAGCCGCGCTGGCGCAAAACCGCCCCTACGCCATGGCTTTCATCGACATGCGCATGCCGCCGGGCTGGGATGGTCTGGAAACCATCGAACGGCTGTGGCAGGTCGACCCCAAGCTGCAAGTTGCGCTGTGCACGGCCTATTCCGATTATTCCTGGGAGGATATCGACCAGCGTCTGACATTGAACGACCGGTTGCTGATCCTGAAAAAGCCCTTCGACGCCATCGAGATCCGCCAGATGGCCAGCGCCCTCACGGTCAAATGGCAGATGACCGAAGACGCAGAACTGAAGATGAGCCTGCTGGAGCAAGCGGTGCAGGAACGCACCCGGGAGCTGTCGGACGCCAACGCGATCGTGCAGAACAGCCCGACCATTCTTTACCGTTTGCGCGGCGAACCCTCGTTTGCACTGATGTACATCTCCCACAACATCACCCGTTACGGCCATGTCGCCGCCGACCTGGTGGGGTCGCCCGACTGGGCACAGGCACTGATTCATCCGGACGATCAGGCGAACGTCGATGCCGCCATGGCCCGGGTGCTGGATCGGCATGCGTCGGGCGCATCCATCGAGTTCCGCATGCGCACAGGTCAGGGCACCTGGCGCTGGGTGGAGAACCGCTACATCCCGGTGCGCGATCAGGACGGCCGTCTGCTGGAAGTCGAAGGCATCATTCTCGACATCACCGAACGTCGCCTGGCCGAGGACAAACTGGCCTTGCTGGCGCGCTCCGATGGCCTGACGGGCCTGGCCAATCGCGCCACACTGATCGAACGCCTGCATCAGGCATTCGCCGCCGCGCGACGGGGGGCCATGCCGTTCGCGGTGTTCTACCTGGACCTCGACCATTTCAAGCGGATCAATGACACCCTGGGCCACCCGGTGGGCGATCTGCTGCTGCAGGAAGTCGCCCGGCGCATCAGGTTCGGCGTCCGCGAAAACGACGTGGTGGCGCGCCTGGGCGGCGACGAATTCGCGATCCTGCAACTGGACGTCAGCGACCCGACCCAATCGGCCGCGATGGCCGCCAAGATTCGCGACACGCTGCTGGCGCCCTACAACCTGGCCGGCAATGCGCTGCATATTTCGGTGAGCATTGGAATCAGCAGTTACAGCGACCTCAGCCTCGATGCCGACACGCTGCTCGGACAGGCCGACATGGCGCTGTACCGCGCCAAGGAAATGGGGCGCAACCAGTACCACTTCCACTCCGAGGAAATCTCCCGGGAAGTGGCCGAACGCATGACCCTCGTCAGCGAACTGATGACGGCCCTCGAGGGCAATGAGCTGATGCTGCGGTATGCGCCGGAGGTCGATCTGCACAGCGGCAGGATTCTCGGCATGGAGGCACAAGTCCTCTGGCAGCATCCTCGTCACGGCCTGCTGCCGGCTGCCGACTTCGTGCCGATCGCGGAGAAAACCGGCGCAATCATTCCGCTCGGGCGCTGGGTGCTGGATCACGCTTGCCACCAGATGCATCTGTGGCGTAATGAGGGCGTCGCGCCGCCGGTGATGGCGATCAAACTTTCGCTGGCCCAACTCAAGAGTGGCCCCGAACTGATCTACAACGTACTGCGCACCACCGCCCGCTGGGAACTTGCGCCCTGGGACCTGCGCTTCGATGTTACCGAGGCTACGCTGGCCCAAACCAAGTGGACGCACAACGACGCGTTGCCGCGCCTGCGTGAACTGGGCGTGAGTATCGCCATCGATGATTTCGGCACTGAATATTCCTCGTTCGACTACCTGAAAACCTACCGGGTCAATCACCTCAAACTGGCGCAGAGTTTCGTTGACAGTGCTGCCCACGATATCGCCGGAGCCAATGCCCTGCGCGCGATCGTCAACTTCGCCCGGGACCTGGACATTGGCATCATCGCTGAAGGCCAGCCGTCGTCGGATCAGCCGTGCACACCACCCGCCGCGCCCCCGCTGCCGAGCGCCCGGGGCATGTATTTCAGTGCAGCGGTCAGCGCCGAACAGGCCAGGCATTTGCTCAAGGACAGTGCCCGTCTGACGCCAAAGGAGGACGAGGCATGAAAACGCCTTTTCCCCAGACCAACCGGCGCATCCTGATCATCGACGACACGCCGGCGATCCACGAGGACTTTCGCAAGATCCTCGCCCCGCAGGTGGCGGACGCCGTCGATTTGCAGCAACTGGAACAGACGCTGTTCGGCAGCCAGCAGACGCCGCGCCTGAGCTTCCAGCTCGACTCCGCCTATCAGGGCCAGGAAGCCTTGGCGCTGGTCAACCGCGCACTGGCCAGTGGCAATCCCTACGCCCTCGCCTTTATCGACATGCGCATGCCGCCCGGCTGGGATGGCCTGGAAACCATCGAGCAACTGTGGCGGGTCGACCCGAACCTGCAAATCGCCTTGTGCACGGCCTACAGCGACTACAGCTGGGAGGCGATGGCCGAACGGCTGGAGTTCGGCGATCAGTTGCTGATCCTGAAAAAGCCGTTCGACAGTCTGGAAATCCGTCAGATGGCCAACGCCCTGACCTGGAAATGGCAACTGGCACAGGACGCGGCACTGAAGATGCTCAGCCTTGAGCGAACCATCGAGGCGCGGGTGCACGAACTGCTCAAGGTCTCGCACCTGCTGCAGTACGACAGCCTCACGGAACTGCCCAACAGCACCCTGCTCGGTGATCGACTGAGCCAGGCCATGGCGGTGTGCCGGCGGCATGACAAACAACTGGTGGTGATGTTTCTCGGCCTCGATCGCTTCAAGCGCATCAACAACGCGCTGGGCCATCCGGCGGGTGACGAGATGCTCAAACGGGTCGCCCGGCAACTGTTGTCCTGCGTGCGTGATTCGGACTCGGTGTTTCGCTACGGCTCCGATGAGTTCGTGGTGATCCTCGGCGACATCAACCACCCTCAGCAAACCCACGGCATCGCGGAAAAACTCCTCGCCGCCATTCGCCTGCCGCAGACGATTGTCGGCCACGATGTCAGCGTCACCGCCAGCGTCGGCATCAGCGTCTACCCCGATGACGGCCTCGAAGCCACCGAGCTGATCAAGAAGGCCGAGACCGCGATGCGCAACGTCAAGGAACAGGGCCCCGATAACATCGGCTTCTTCATCGAAGCCATGAACCAGCACGCCCGCGAACAGCACAGCATCGAGTCGGGCATTCGCCGAGCGCTGCAAGAGCATGAATTCGTCCTGCACTATCAGCCGAAAATCGACCTGCGCAGTACCAAAGTGGTGGGTGCCGAAGCACTGGTACGCTGGCAAAAACCGGGGCATGGCTGGGTCTATCCGGCGGACTTCATCCCGGTGGCCGAGGACAGCGGTCTGATCGTGCCGCTGAGCAAATGGGTGCTGGCTGAGGCCTGTCGGCAGACCCGGGCCTGGCAACTGGCCGGACTGCCGCCGATCCGTATGTCGGTCAACACTTCACCCATCGATTTTCGCCAGCGTGACTTCGTCGCCGGCATCGAGCGCGTACTGCAACAGACAGGTCTGGCGCCCGAGTGGCTGGAACTGGAAATCACCGAAGGCGTGCTGATGCAAAACGTCGAGGCGACGATGACTGCGCTCAATCGCCTGAAGACGCTGGGCACGCGTCTGGCCATCGATGACTTTGGCACCGGCTATTCCAGCCTGAGCTACCTGCGGCGGTTTCCCATCGATGTGCTGAAGATCGACCAATCGTTCATTCGCAACCTGTGCAACGACCGCAGCGATGCGGCGCTGGTCAGCGCGATCATCAACCTGGGCAAGAGCCTGGGCCTGAACGTCATCGCCGAGGGCATCGAAACCGCCGAACAACTGGCGTTTCTCAAGGCCCATCACTGCGAAGAAGGCCAGGGTTACTTTTTCAGCAAAGCGCTGCCGGCAGATGCGTTTGCACGCTTGCTGGCCGGCACGGAACCCGCGCCGTGGACGATGGGATCAACACTGTGAAACCGGCCTTGAGTCAGGGAGACAATTGCCAATGAAGCTTTTCCACCACGCCATGGCGTTACTGCTGTGCGGACTCTGTGTCGGCGCCAGTGCCGAGCCACTGGACGAGCCGCTCAAACCGTTGCCCGCAATACCACAGCAAGATGCCCGGCACGTGGAGCTCGGGCGACGGTTGTTCCACGAGCCACGCTTGTCGATCAACAACACACTGTCCTGCGCCAGCTGCCACCAACTCGACAAGAACGGTGCCGACAGCCGCGCCTTGTCACTGGGCTTCGACGGCAAACCGGTGGCCGTCAACACCCCCACCGTGTTCAACGCGGCCCTCAACTTCCGCCAGTTCTGGGATGGCCGCGTCGAAACGCTGGAGGAACAAAGCAACGTAGTCATCACCAGCCCGCATGAAATGGGCAGCGACTGGAACACAGTCATCGAGCGGCTCGGGCAAAACCCCGACTATCGCCGCGACTTCGCCGCCATCTTCCCGGACGGTGTAACAAGGGCCAATGTCCAGCAGGCGCTGGCCAGTTTTGAGCGTACCCTGTTGACGCCCGATTCGCGCTTCGATCAATACCTGCAAGGCAATACCGACATCCTCACCCTGGAAGAAAAGTACGGTTACCAGCGCTTCAAGGAGTACGGCTGCATTGCCTGCCATCAAGGGGTGAACATCGGCGGCAACATGTTCCAGAAGTTCGGTGTGTTCGGCGATTACATTGCCGATCGCGGCAACCCGACCGTGGCCGACCAGGGCCGCTTCAACGTGACCGGCGACGAAGCAGACCGGGCCGTGTTCAAGGTGCCGAGCCTGCGCAACGTCGCGATCACCGCGCCGTACTTTCACGACGGTTCGGCACCCACCCTCGAACGCGCCGTGGATGTGATGTTCCAGTACCAGTTGGGGCGCATGCCAAGCGCTGAGGACAAACGGCTGATCATGCTGTTTCTTACAACCCTGACCGGCCAACGGGAAGACAAGCCATGATCAACATCTCGCGGCGACGCAGCCTGCTGTTGCTGACCCTGGTCGCTTTGGCGCTGGCCTCGATCCTGCTGTTCCTGTACATCAAGTCCAGCTCTGACCAGACCATGACGTACACCGAATCGAGGGATCTGATCCGGCAGATCAAACAGCAGAACTCACTGTGGGAAAACGAGCTCCTCAAGGCGCGGGTGGCGCTCACCCACAACTACGATCCGTTGGTGTCGCCGATGAACGAGATGAACCGGCTCTGGGCGCGCTTCGACGCGATCGAGTCCGGACATGGGCGCAACGACTCGGCGCAATGGAACGAGGCTCACGAGAGTTTCCTGCAGGCGATGCAGGAGAAGACCCGTCTGGTCGAACAGTTCAAATCGCACAACGCGCTGTTGCGTAATTCCCTGGCCTTTTTGCCCACCGCTGAAGACGACATCCAACAGCAACTGGCCAGCCTGTCGGACTTCGATAAATTGCAGCTGCAGAACATCACTACCGACACCTACGACCTGCTGCTCAGTGCCCTCGAATTCGCCCAGGTCACCTCCGACGATCGGGCCGCCGACATCGAGGTCGGCCTGAACAAGCTGAAGGTCAACGCGCAACGCCTGCCGCCGGCGTTTCAGACCCCGATCAAAATCATGAGCAGCCATATCTCGCTGATTGCGCGCGAGCAGCCACTGGTCAACCAGTTGCTCGAAAACATCGAAAACATCCCCGTGGCTGACAGCCTCGACAACATCACCACCATGCTCGATCACGATCAGCAGCGCGCCGATCAGGTCGATCGGCAATACCACTTCTACCTGCTGTTGTTTTCGGTGCTGTTGATGTTGTCGCTGGTGTGGCTGGCCATCCGCCTGATCGGCAGCTTCGCCGAGATCAACCGGGTCAATAACGCCCTGCAAACGGCCAACGATGCGCTGGAACAACGAGTCGAAGAACGCACCCGGGAACTGCGGGACGCCCAGAGCGAACTGCTCGACGCGGCACGTCAGGCCGGGATGGCGGAAATCGCCACCAATGTGCTGCACAACGTCGGCAACGTGCTCAATAGCGTGAACATCTCCAGCGACCTGATTACGCGCAAGCTGCGCAGCAGCAAGAGTCAAGGCCTGGGCAAGGCCATGCAATTGATCAACGAACACCCGGATGACCTCGGCGGGTTCCTCAGCGAAGACGCCAAAGGCAAATTGCTCCCCGGCTACCTCAACCAACTGGTGGTCGCGATTGCCCAGGAACAACAGGAAATGCTCGACGAATTGAATCAGATGAACAAAAGCGTCGACCACATCAAGGACATCGTCGCCACCCAGCAATCCTATGCCGGCGCCAACAGCATGACCGAACCGCTGTTCATCAACGAACTGCTTGAAGACGCGTTGCGCATGAACGCCGGCGCACTGACCCGGCACCACGTCACGGTGGTCAGGGAATACGCCGACGTGCCGCAGGTGATGGGCGACAAACACCGCTTGTTGCTGATCCTGATCAACCTGATCAGCAACGCCAAATACGCCATGTCCGACCTCAGCAACCGCCCCCGGACCATGACCCTGGCGGTCAGGATTGTCGATGACAGCTTCCTCGAAATCAGCGTCAAGGACGATGGCGAAGGCATCGCTGCGGAAAACATGACGCGGATCTTTGCCCACGGTTTCACCACCCGCAAGGAAGGCCACGGCTTCGGTCTGCACAGCTGCGCCCTGGCCGCCATCGAGATGAACGGCCACCTCACTGCGCACAGTGACGGCCCGGGCCAGGGTGCGTTGTTCACTTTGCAGATCCCCCTGATCAGCGTCACGGAGAACGCATGAGCGAGCTGTCGAACCGCCGCATTCTGCTGATCGACGACATGCCGTCGATCCATGAAGACTTTCGCAAGATTCTCGCGCCGCCGGCGGCGCAGTCGGTGGAACTGGACGAGATGGAAGCGGCACTGTTTGGCGCTCAGGTGCGCGCCGAACGTCCGCCGTTCGAGCTGGACTCGGCCTACGGCGGCGAGGAAGGTCTGGGCAAACTGATACAGGCCCAAACAGAACAACGCCCCTACGCGCTGGCCTTTGTCGACATGCGCATGCCCGACGGTTGGGACGGCGCGAAAACCATTGAACATCTCTGGCAACAGGACCCGCAGTTGCAAGTGGTGGTCTGCACCGCCTACTCGGATTATTCCTGGGATGAACTGCTGGAGCGCCTGCAGGCGCATGATCGGTTGCTGATTCTGAAAAAGCCGTTCGACAACATCGAAGTGCAGCAGATGGCCAACACCCTGCTGACCAAGTGGCAGATGACCGAACGCGCGTCATTGCAGATGCATCACCTGGAACATCTGGTCGATCAACGCACAGCCCAGTTCAAGCAGGCCAGCGAAGAACTGCAGCGGGAAATCGATGAGCGCAAGCAACTGGAAAGTCAGTTGGTGCAGTCGGAAAAACTTGCGTCACTGGGGCAAATGGCGGCGGGTGTGGCCCATGAAATCAATAACCCGATCGGCTTCATCTCCTCCAACCTCGGCACCCTGGACGGCTACTTCAAACAATTGCTGAGCGTACTTGATACCTGGCAGACGCTTGGCCCCACGCCAGACAGTGAGTCCGTGGCACGGCTTGAGCAATTGCGCAAAGACGCCGACCTGGATTTTCTCCTCGAAGACATCCCGGTGCTGATCCGCGAATCCAAGGAAGGCATTGGCCGCGTCGGGCAGATCGTCAAGGACCTCAAGGACTTCTCGCGGGTCGATAGCCATCAGCAATGGCAGTGGGCCAATCTGCAACAAGGCATCGAGTCGACCCTGAATATCGTTGCCAGCGAACTCAAGTACAAGGCCGACTTGATCAAGGAGTACCAGCCCCTGCCGGACATCGAGTGCCTGCCATCACAAATCAATCAGGTGATCATGAACCTGGTGGTCAATGCGGCACAGGCCATGGGCCCCGAACGCGGCACCATCACCTTGCGCACCGGGCAACAACAAGACACGGCCTGGGTGGAGGTCGCGGACACCGGCGCGGGGATTGCGCCGGACATCCTGCAGAAAATCTTCGATCCGTTTTTCACCACCAAACCGGTCGGCCAAGGCACCGGGCTTGGCTTGTCCTTGTCGTACGGCATTGTGAAAAAGCACGGTGGCGATATTTCGGTACGCAGCGAACCGGGGGTGGGCACGACCTTTCGCGTCGAGTTGCCGATGCGCCAGAGCCGGCCCGCTGCGTAAAGGTGCCTCAGGTCGTTTCCTGAAAGTCCATTTCCGGCGGCTGCCGACGGAAGCCACCGGTGAGCACCGCCAGATACACCACGCCGATCGCCAGCCAGCTCAGGCCCAGATACACCGCCAGGTGATCGAGGCTGACCATCAGCCACAGATCCGCGACCAGACCAATGAACGGGAAGAGCAAAAACAGCACCAACTCACGCGGGCCTTTTTTCTCGCCGCCGATCCAGTAATGAAAGATCACCGACAGGTTGACCAGGCTGAACGCGAGGAACGCGCCGAAGTTGATGAACGAGGTCGAGGTGGTCACGTCGAGTTTCAGCGCCAGCAACGCCACCACGGCGCAGAGCAGGATGCTGTTGACCGGTGTGCCGAAGCGCGCATGCAGCGTGCCGAAGAACGACTTCGGCAACACACCGTCACGGCCCATGGCAAACAACAGGCGCGAACCACTGGCCTGCGCCGACAGCCCTGAAGCGAACTGGCCGACAATCAGACCGATCAGGAAGATCGACACAAACAGATCACCGCCGATGTTGCGGGCGATTTCATAGGCGGCCGAATCGACATTGTCGAACTGGAACGACGGGTGCGCGATCTGCACGAAGTACGACACGCCGACGAAGATCAGCCCACCGATCAAGGTGATCAACATGATCGCCCGCGGGATGGTGCGGCGTGGGTCGCGGGTTTCTTCGGTCAAGGTGCTGACCGCATCGAAACCGAGGAACGAGTAGCTGGCGATGGCCGCGCCGCTCATGATCAGCGGCATCTGCATGTCGCCGTTGAAGAACGGTTTGATAGACCACAACGGCGTGCTCGCATCGCCGCCGATGTAGTGCACGCACAGCGCAACGAAAGCGATCAACACGAGGAATTGCACCAGCATCAGCAAGGCGTTGATGCCGTTGGCCAGTTTCAGGCCAATGATGTTGATTGCGCTGGTGATGCCGATAAACGCCAGCACCCAGATCCATTGCGGGATCGACGGGAATGCCGACGCCAGATACGCCGCACCGATCAGCCAGATCGCCATTGGCAAAAACAGGTAATCGAGCAGCACCGCCCAACCGGCGATGAAACCGAGCTTGGGGCTGATCGCCTTGCGCACGTAGCTGTAGGCGGAACCTGCAACCGGGAAAGCAGCGGCCATACGGCCGTAGCTCATCGCCGTAAAGAACATCGCGATCAGTGCCGCCAGATAGGCGGCGGGGACCATACCGGCGGTGGACTGGGCGAGAATGCCGAAGGTGCCGAGGACAATGATCGGCGTCATGTAGGCGATGCCGAACAGCACCACCGACCCTAATGAAAGGGTGCGTTGCAAACGAGCCATGGGCGACTTACTCCGAGTTTTATTGGATTTATGGCAGAGCCGAGTTCGGCGAATGTTTCGGTTCTTTTTGTTGGCTGATCGTTCCCACGCTCTGCGTGGGAATGCCTCAATGGACGCTCTGCGTCCGCTCTTGGGACGCGGAGCGTCCCGGGCTGCATTCCCACGCAGAGCGAGGGAACGATCGGGTAAAACCTGAGTTCGACTCGGTATTTCAGGTCGGCGTATCTCGAACAATCAGCTCGGTCAGTCCCCTCTCCCTCCGGGAGAGGGCTAGGGTGAGGGCAGCGGTCAACGGCGTGGAATCAACAACTCACGAACACCATCGCCGCGCTCCACCACCTCCCCCGGCAACTTCAAACGCTGATCATCCAGATAGCGATAATCCCTGCGCGCAATCTCTAACCGGTCGAAATCCAGCTCAACGCTGAACGTCCCTTCTTCCCGCCCGGCCTCGAACAGCAACGTCCCCAGCGGATCGACCAGCGCACTGCCACCGGCAAACACCAAACCGTCGTCCCCCGCCTCCACACGATTGACCATCAGCGCAAACGCCTGATTCTCCTGAGCACGGGCCATGATCGCGGTGCGGTGAGTCGATGCGTACGGGTCCATGTTGCCGTTGGTCACGATGAGCAACTCGGCACCCAGTTGCGCGAGGGCACGGGCCGACTCCGGAAACTCGATGTCGTAGCAAATCAGCAAGCCAACGCGCACACCGTTCCACTCACAGGTGGCATAGCGGTCGCCGGCCTCGAACACGCCACGATCCGACGCCCACAAATGCGTCTTGCGGTATTTCAGCGCAATACCTTCAGGGGTGATCAGCAGCGTGGTGTTGTAGAAGCGCCCGTGGTCGTTCTCGGCCATGCCGATCACCACCGCAATGTTGCGTTCGCGCGCTGCGGCCAGCACGGCGCTGACGGTCGGGCCGTCGAGGGGTTCGGCGGTTTGCGCGACGGTCTCGGCCGTCGGGAAGCCCATCAAATGGGTTTCCGGGAACACGATCAATTGCGTGTCGGCCGCGCACGCGGCAATCGCTGCGAGTGCGCGTTCGAGGTTATATGCCGTGGCATTGTCACGGCCCGCCAGTTGGGCGAGTTCGACTTTCATGGGGATTCCCTTGTTATGAGCGGCGGGCGCGGAAAGATTGCCCGGTGGCTGTCTGTGGGCCAGTATGCGCAGCAAGCGAGCGGCCAGGGAATTACGCGGCCGGGGTAACCCGATAGGGGTAGATCGATGACACTTTCGTTTGACGACATCACCTGGCACCGCGCCGTCGGGCAACTGATCGACGCGCTCGACAAGCCGAATTTTTGGGCGCAAATGGTGCGTTTGCTCGACCAATACGTGCCGTTCGATAGCTGGGTGGTGCTGCTGTTCAGCGCCGATCAACACCCGCAAGTCTTCGCCGAATGCCCGGGCGCAGACGGCAACCCTGACCCGTTGTTTCAGGATTATCTGCGCGGCCTGTACCTGCTCGACCCGTTCTACATCGCCTGTCGCGAGCAAACGCGCACCGGTCTGTATCGCTTGTCCGAGGTGGCGCCGGAACATTTCGAACTGACCGAGTATTACCAGCGATACTTTCGTCTGAATGTCGTGGCCGACGAAATCCAGTTCAATTGTCAGCTCGAAGGCGATCGCACGCTGTGTCTGTCGCTGGGCAGTGAAAAACGTTTCACTGGCGAACATATCGCCTTGCTGTCATTGATCCAGCCTTGGGTGCTGGGCCTGCTGCGCCAACGACTACCCTATGAGATCAACGAAACCGTGGCCCTCGCCGCCGCCCCTGTCCGGGCAGACTGGCGGGTGCAACTGGAAGCGTCGGTGCAACAACTCAAAGGTGCGCAACTGACCGCCCGCGAGCTGGATGTAGGGCGCTTGATGCTCAGCGGTTGCTCCAGTAAAGAGATCGCCCGTAAGCTGGAAATCTCCGTAGAAACCGTGAAAGTCCATAAGAAACACATGTACAGCAAGCTGGGAATCAAATCCCAGTCCGAGCTGTTTTCGATATTTCTTCAGGCGCAAAACGCCTGATCGTTTGGTGAAGTTGCCTCATGTAGGAGTGAGCCTGCTCGCGATGGCGTCGGGTCAGTCAAATCATTTGTAGCTGATATACCGTTATCGCGAGCAGGCTCGCTCCCACAGGGATTTTGTACATCCCTGAGCCTTCGCCGAAATCTCTGAGTCCGAACCAAGGAAACCGTATGAGCCTGTCACTCCTGAGCCGCTACGCCTTCTTTGCCGTCTGCGTGATATTTACCCTCGCCAGCCTGCCTTTCCTCGAACATGACTGGCTGTGGCCGATCACTGCGGTCACCGGCGTACTGAGCCTGATCGGTCTGTTCGACCTGCTGCAAAGCCCGCACGCCGTACGCCGTAATTACCCGATCCTCGGCAACATCCGCTATCTGGTCGAAGGCATCCGCCCGGAGATCCGTCAGTACCTGCTGGAGTCCGACAGCGACGCCCTGCCCTTCTCCCGTGCGCAGCGTTCGCTGGTCTATTCGCGAGCGAAAAACGAAACCGCTGACAAGCCGTTCGGCACGCTGATCGATGTCTATCAATCCGGATTCGAATTCATCGGCCACTCGATGCGCCCGGCGCCACTGAGCGACCCGAGCAGTTTCCGCGTCACCGTCGGCGGCCCGCAGTGCAGCCAGCCGTACTCGGCTTCGGTGTTCAACATTTCGGCGATGAGCTTCGGCTCGCTCAGTGCCAACGCCATTCGCGCACTCAACCAAGGCGCGAAACTCGGCAACTTCGCCCACGACACCGGTGAAGGCAGTATCAGTCCGTATCACCGCGAACACGGCGGCGACCTGACCTGGGAACTGGGCAGCGGCTACTTCGGTTGCCGCACCAGCGACGGCCGTTTCGACCCGGAACGCTTCGCCACCCAAGCGCAGAATCCGCAAGTGCGGATGATCGAAATCAAGATGAGCCAGGGCGCCAAACCCGGCCACGGCGGCATCCTGCCCAAGCACAAAGTCACCCAGGAAATCGCCGAAACCCGTGGGATCCTGATGGGCGAAGACTGCGTGTCGCCGTCACGCCACAGCGCGTTTTCCACGCCGATCGAAATGATGCAGTTCATCCAGCAACTGCGTGAACTGTCCGGCGGCAAACCGGTGGGTTTCAAGTTCTGCCTCGGCCATCCGTGGGAGTTCATGGGCATCGCCAAAGCCATGCTGGAAACCGGCATCCTTCCCGACTTCATCGTCGTCGATGGCAAGGAAGGTGGCACCGGCGCCGCACCGGTCGAGTTCACCGACCACATCGGCGTACCGATGCGCGAAGGCCTGCTGTTTGTCCACAACACGCTGGTCGGCCTGAACCTGCGTGACAAGATCAAACTCGGCGCCAGCGGCAAGATCGTCAGCGCCTTCGACATCGCCAGCGTGCTGGCCATCGGCGCCGACTGGGCCAACTCCGCACGCGGCTTCATGTTCGCCATCGGCTGCATCCAGTCGCAAAGCTGCCACACCAACAAATGCCCGACCGGTGTGGCCACTCAGGATGCCTTGCGCCAACGTGCGCTGGTGGTGCCGGACAAGGCGCAGCGCGTGTTCAACTTTCATCGCAATACGTTGAAGGCGCTGGCGGAAATGCTCGCCGCAGCCGGGCTGGAACAGCCATCACAACTGTCGGCCAAGCATCTGGTGCGGCGCATGTCGGCGACCGAGATCAAACTGTTCTCGCAGTTGCACGTGTTCCTGAAACCGGGGGAATTGCTCACCGGCGAAGTGAATGGCGAGTTCTATTCGCGGATGTGGCAGATGGCGCGGGCGGACAGTTTCGAGCCGCTGGAAGTGGCCGCGGCCTGAGCCTGAATGAAGCGTCAGTCTGTACAACCGATTGACGCTTCAGCTTTTGCGTTCAGGCAGCAGAAAAAACAGCACAATTTGACGTCGACTGAGTTCTCGTTCGAGACATTCGCCCGTCCTCATTGCTGCACCTCTGTTGACTGCCGCGCGGGATTGGAAAGCACTAAAGCTTTGAGCCTTCTCGCAGGCGTTGTATCGCTCTTTCAGATCGGCGGTGATGTCCCGTTCAGCCTTGCCAGGCGATCAGTGGCACGGGTAACAAAAAAGCCCCGATCTCTCGACCGGGGCTTCGTTGTTTACGCAGCTACAACTTACGACGCCGAACGCACCGCGCCTTGCGCTACGTTGGTCGGTTGCAACTTGAACACATAGAACAACACGGTCAGCAGCACCAGGAACGCCGGGCCCACATACAGCGCCACGCGCGTGTCCGGGAAGTACGCCATCAGGCCGACCACCAGCACCAGAAACGCCAAGGCAAAGTACGAACTGACCGGGTACAGCCACATCTTGTACTTGAGGCCGGCACGTTCGCTGGCGCTCAGGCCTTTGCGGAATTTCAGCTGGGCCAGCAGGATCATCACCCAGGTCCAGATCGCGCCGAAGGTGGCAATCGAGGTCACCCAGACGAAGACTTTCTCCGGCACCAGATAGTTGAGCATTACGCCCAACAGCAACACCCCGATCGACAGCAACAGCGCACGACGCGGTACACCGTTATTCGACGTCTTGGCGAAACCGGCCGGCGCCTGGCCATTCTGCGCCAGGCTGTAGAGCATGCGCCCGGTGCTGAAGATGCCGCCGTTGCACGACGACAAGGCTGCGGTAATTACCACGAAGTTGATGATGCCGGCGGCGGTCTTGATGCCCAGACGCTCGAAGGTCATCACGAACGGGCTGCCCTGAGTGCCGATTTCATTCCAAGGGTAGATCGACAGAATCACGAACAGTGCGCCGACGTAGAACAGCAGAATCCGCCAGAACACCGAGCCGATCGCATCGGGAATGGTCTTCTGCGGGTTCTTCGCCTCACCGGCGGTCAGGCCGATCATCTCGACGCCGAGGTAGGCGAACATGACCATTTGCAGCGACATCAGCACGCCGGTCACGCCATTGGGCATGAAGCCGCCGTGGGCCCACAGGTTGGAAATCCCCAGTGCCACACCGTCATTACCGAAGCCGAAGGCGATGATGCCGACGCCACCGATGACCATGGCGATGATGGTGACGATCTTGATCAGCGCGAACCAGAACTCGAATTCGCCGAAGGCCTTCACCGCGATCAGGTTGATCGAGCCCATGCTGATCAGCGCCGCGAGGGCCCAGATCCAGCGCGGCACATCGGGAAACCAGATGCCCATGTACACCGCCACCGCGGTGATTTCCGCGACGCAGGTCACCAGCCACAGAAACCAGTAATTCCAGCCAGTGAGGAAGCCTGCCAATGGACCGAGATAGTCTTGCGCGTAGCGGCTGAACGAGCCAGCGACCGGATTGTGCACGGCCATCTCGCCGAGGGCGCGCATGATCACCAGAATCGCCAGACCACCCAGAATGTACGAAAGCATGATCGCCGGGCCGGCCATTTCGATGGCCTTGGCCGAACCTAGAAACAGACCAACGCCGATACAGGCGCCGAGCGCCATCAGGCGAATATGCCGTTCGCCGAGTTCGCGTTTGAGCGGACCGCCCTGAGCGGTGTCGCCGTGAGGCAGTTGATTGCCGACTGGCATAGGGGTGCAACCTCGTCTTGTTATTGGATATGACCACCGAGTATCGAAGCGTCGGCCGATAAGCCTTGGCTGCTGTGAAACCGCGTGTACCTCGTGGGCAAACGCGTCCTGCAGGTCAACCTGCAAGATCAGCGGGGCGTGCAGTATAAAAAGCCTTGGGCAGGACTTTTCACTCTATAAACCACAACATTCAGCGACAACTCTCGGCAATAGCCCGGTTTGCGGAGAGGCATTACCTGCTTTACGTAGGAATATTCGCCACTGAAAAAGTCGCCGAGTATTGCACAGCATTGGTGCATCGTCATGTGTCCGCTCGGCCAGCATTGCCCTATAGAGCGCTCTGACTTGCAGGTCTTCGCCTCGGCACCAGCCGTTCAGATTTATTCAGCAACTACCCCTCGCCCATCCCGCACATTTTCTTCCCCGCCGCCAACCACCGTCTAAGCTTCAGACAAGTCCGATCAATCTGCGTGAATGGATCAATCGACTATGGGCGCTTTGTGGCAAACCGATTCGAGTAAAGCCGTGGTTCCGACTGAACGAGTGGATGAAGCGCCTGTCCCTGAAAAAACCCGCCGTAATCGGCACGGGTGGAAGGCTTTCTGGTTGTTGCTGGTGATTATCGCGATCGTGGTAGGGCTGGCCGCATCCAAGGAAATGCGCACTTCGCGCTTTCAGTCGCGCGAGCTCAGCCAATACGCCGCTTCGCTGACTTACCATCTCGAACCCGGCCCCAGCGAAGCGATTCGCTATCCGGGCAACGGGCCGTTCGATCTGCGCCTGGGTTACAGCTCCCTCGATGAGTTCCTGCCGCGCCTGCTCAAACGCAACTATGTCATCACCGAGCAGACGCGGTTTTCCCCGGCGCTGCTCAGCTACACCGACAAAGGCCTGTTCGTGCCGTATTCGGAAAAGATCCAGGCCGGGCTGTCGATCACCGATTGCCGGGCTGCGCCGCTGTACAAGTACAACTATCCGCAACAGCTGTACGCAAGCTTCGCGGCGATCCCGCCCGTGGTAGTCAGCAGCCTGTTGTTCATCGAGAACCGTTTTCTGCTCGACCCGAAACAACCGCTGGCCAATCCGGCAGTGGATTGGCCGCGCTTCGGCATGGCGGCGTGGTCGCAAGTCGCCAAATTGCTGCGTCTGCCGGGACAATCGGCGGGCGGCAGTACGTTGGCGACGCAATTGGAAAAGTACCGGCATTCACCGGAAGGCCTGACGGTGTCCGGTGCCGAGAAGCTGCGGCAGATGATGTCCGCCAGCGTGCGCGCCTATCAGCCCGGGCCGCAAACCCTGGGGGCACGGCAGAACATCGTGCGCGATTATCTCAACAGCGTGCCGCTGTCGGCGGTGCCGGGGCATGGTGAAGTGCATGGCATGGCGGAAGGTCTGCGCGTCTGGTACGGCAGTGACTTCAACCAGGCCAACGCACAGTTGAACAGCCCGGCCACCGATCCGAAAACCATGGCTGCCAAAGGCCTGGCCCTGCGCGAGATGCTCTCGCTGATGATCGCCCAGCGTCGCCCTTCGTATTATCTGACCAAGGGCCGCGAGGAACTCGCTGATCTCACCGACAGCCATTTGCGTCTGCTCAAACAGAACGCGGTGATCGATGGCGCATTGGCCGATGCCGCTCTCGCGAGCAAGGTCAGCTACCGCGACTGGCAGACCCAGCCGACCATGCAGCCCATCGAAACCAACAAAGGCATCAGCGCCGCCCGCAGTCGTCTGGCGAGCATGCTCAACCGGCCGCTGTACGACCTCGATCGTCTCGACCTCTCGGCCACCAGCACCCTGCAGGGCGAGCTGCAAACCCAAGCCACCGCGTACCTGAAGAAACTCGCCGACCCGGCCTATGCCGCCGAAATCGGCCTGCTCGGCGAACGCTTGCTGACGCCGACCAGCACCACGCAAGTGCGCTACAGCTTCACCCTCTTTGAACTGACCCCGGACGGTTCCCGCGTGCGGGTGCAGACCGACAGCACCGACCAGCCGTTCGACATCAACGAAGGCAGCAAGCTCGAACTCGGCTCAACGGCGAAAATGCGTGTGCTGACCACGTACCTGCAAATCATCGCCGAACTGCACGACAAGTACGGCGCCATGAGCGTGCCGGAACTGAAAAAGGTCGAAGTCCCCGATCAGGATCGCCTGAGTCAGTGGGTCATCGATTACCTGATGCAGAACAAGGATCACGACCTGTCGAAGCTGCTCGGCGCAGCCCTCGACCGCAAATATTCGGCCAGCCCCGGCGAGGCATTTTTCACCGGCGGCGGCTTGCACACGTTCCACAACTTTCGCAAGGAAGACAACGGCCGCCTACCGACCCTGCGCGATGCCCTGCGCGAGTCGATCAACCTGCCGTTCATTCGCCTGATGCGCGATCTGGTGCGTTACACCACCTATTCCGGCCCCAACAACAGTGCCGAATTGCTCAAGGATGATCGCGACCCCCGTCGCCAGGAATACCTGGCCAGTTTCGCCGACCGCGAAGGCACCTCGTTCCAGCTCAAGTTCTGGAAAAAGTACAAAAACAAGGACACCCAAGCGCGTCTCGACACGTTCCTCGACAGCATGCGTCCGACGCCGATCCGCATGGCTGCCGTGCATCGCTACCTGCTGCCGGATGCCAGTCAGGCAGACTTCAACACGTTCGTCCGTTCCCACCTGAAAGGCGCCAAGCTCAACGAAAAACTCACCGATGATCGCCTGATCCGCCTCTACGATTCCTACGGTCCCGGCAGTTACGATTTGCCCGATCAGGGCTTTATCGCCAAGGTGCACCCGCTGGACCTGTGGATGATCGGCTACCTGCTCCACCACCCTGACGCGACCTTCAGCGAGATCGTCAAGGCCAGCCATTTCGAACGTCAGGAAGTCTATAGCTGGCTGTTCAAAAGCAAACACAAGGGCGCCCGCGACAGCCGTATTCGCACCATGCTCGAGATCGAGGCGTTCCTCGATATTCACCAGCGCTGGCAGAAAGTCGGTTATCCGTTCGATCACCTGGTGCCGTCACTGGCCACCGCGATTGGCAGCTCCGGTGACCGTCCTGCTGCACTGGCCGAACTGATCGGCACCATCCTCAATGACGGCGTGCGCATGCCGACGCTGCGCATCGACAGTCTGCATTTCGCCGCCGACACGCCGTACGAAACGCAACTGGTCAACGACCCGCATGTCGGCAAACGGGTGATGCCATCCGAGGTCGCCACGGCCATGCGCGAGGCGTTGTCGCAAGTGGTCGATGCCGGTACGGCAAAACGTGTTTCCGGCAGTTTCAAACTGGCTGATGGCAGCCCACTGGCCATGGGTGGCAAAACCGGTACTGGCGACAACCGCATCGAGGCCATCGGTTCGGGTGGACGCATCCTCAGTTCGAAGTCGATCAACCGTACCGCAACCTTCGTGTTCTACATCGGCGATCACCATTTCGGCACCCTCACTGCGTTCGTGCCGGGGCGCTCGGCGGAGAACTTCAAATTCACCTCGGCCCTGCCCGTGCAGGTGCTCAAAGGCATGGCACCGATTCTGACGCCGTATCTGCAACCGGGCAGCGACTCGCAATGCAAGCCAACGCAGACGGCGAGCATCGCAATGGTCGAGGCGCCACGCCCTACAGCGAGGTAACAATTCGTGTCAGGTATTTCTGCATCAGGGTGACGTTTTTTCGCTGTCGCGGGTGGTACTTATGTATTTTTCAGATTCGAATTTTCGTCGGGTTCGCCAGTCGCAGCGCTGTTTGCCTCCCGATCTTTGAACTTTTGTTTTGCCCTGCCGTGGGTAGGCTGATCACTCCTCAACAATCAAGGATGATTGGCCATGTCTCTCTCTCCCCTGCCTGCGGACAACGCGGACAAAGGACGGCACTACGATTTCATCAAGTCCGCCGTCAACGACAATTTCAAAACCGCCACCGTCAGCCGGGGCGTCGCCTTGGCAGCTTCGCCACTGAAGATTCAATCCTGGTACACCAGCGCGCCCGCCGCATACCTGAACAAACTCGCCGCCGCCAATCTCAAGGCCTGGAGTTCGCAGAACCGCGTTGATCAGCTGTTGGCCAAAACCGATCTGTATGCCTTCGCCGAGCCGCTGCTCAAGGCGAAAATCAAGGAACGTCACGGCATCGAGCCGGACGTCAAAAGTACCTTTCTGCGCCTGTACCTGCCGAAAGACAAACCGTGGTACGCCATTGAGGTTTCCAGGGGCGTCGTTACCCGCACGGTCTCGCTACTGGATGCCGCCCTGCACAACTTCGCCAGCAGTGAAACCATCGGGCATGGCTCGGACTACATCAGCCAACCCGATGCGCGAGGCTTGTTCGATGTCGTGCCGATCAAAGGTGCAATGCCCATCAGCCAGTTCCAGACGCTGTGCCGCGATCTGGACATCGGTGCGCAGTATAAAAAGCATCTGGAAAGCTACCTGTTGCCCGGCGAACCGCTGGCCGCAGGCGTACTGCAATACAAGGTGAACGAGAGTCAGAAAGACGCCCTCGCCGTCGCTGCGCATCTGGCCTTGATCAAGGAAGATATCCAGTACGACGCCTACAAGATGCTGCTGACCTTGGCCGAAGACAAACCGCAGTTGCTGCTCAACGGTCGCTCAATGCAGTGCTCTGACCTGTCGTTGCTCGGCACCCGACTGACCGGCATCCTGCTGTTGACGCATACGGTTTCAGACAGTCGCGGCGTTCGACGCCTGATCGTCTACATCCCCCACGACCCGGATCATCCGCTCAAGGAGTACGACTCTCTGAAGGCGTTCCGCGATGAATTGGTGCGCCAGTTTCGTGAAGACCGACTCAGCGAATCGACCGGACAGACCTACCGTCAGTTCTTCAGCCAGTTCGTTGATCAGCAGCAGCGCGGGCACTTCTTTGCCGAGCTGGAACAACGGCTGTTTATCGTCAGGTATCACCCGCGGCAGGATCCGATCGATCAGCGACCGGCGTGGCGCAAGGATCCGCTGGACAACCCGAACCTGCAATTCAGCCGGGTGCAATTATCGGGCGATTACTGGCGCCACGCCTACCAGCAAAAGCTCAACAAGATCCTCAACGACGCGCGGGAAATCGCCGTCTCCACTGCCGATACCGACAGCAAGGCACGCTGGGCCTGGTGGGACAACTTCAAGAAAATCCTCTCGGACATTTTCAATGTCGCACTGTTGATCGCCACACCGTTCGTGCCCGGGCTGGGCGAATTGATGATGGCCTACACCGCTTACCAACTGACCAGCGACGTCATCGAAGGCATCGTCGATCTGGCCGAAGGCCTGTGGCAGGAAGCCGCCGGGCATGTCATCAGCGTGGTGACCGACATCATTCAGCTGGCCGCCTTCACCGCCGGCGCGCAGATCGGCGAAGCCTTTCGCGTCAAGCTGTCACCGCTGGTTGACGGCATGAAACCGGTGAAACTGCCCAATGGCAAAAACAGCTTATGGCACCCGGACCTGAGTCCTTACGAACGCAACGACCTGATGCTCTCGCCAGACGCCAAACCCGACCGCCATGGCCTGCATCAGCACGGCAACGAAAACATCCTGCCGCTGGAGGGCAAGCTGTACTTCGTCGAAAAAGCCTCGACTGACGCGACGTCCAACACCCACCGCATCAAACACCCGACCCGCGCCAACGCCTACAAACCCAAGATCGAACACAACGGCCACGGCGCCTGGGTGCATGAAGT
Organism: Pseudomonas sp. CH61; assembly: GCF_059429415.1. Taxonomy (NCBI): domain Bacteria; kingdom Pseudomonadati; phylum Pseudomonadota; class Gammaproteobacteria; order Pseudomonadales; family Pseudomonadaceae; genus Pseudomonas; species Pseudomonas sp. CH61. The sequence goes on from NZ_CM182098.1 coordinate 4,459,630, forward strand.
GGAAACACCGCAAGACTGGCCGGATCAAGCGCTGATGCGGCGACTGGGCCACAGCGTCGAACGCTTCTCCCCTACCGAGCTGGAACAGATCCGCGTTGGCAGCGGCACCGATCACAACACGCTGCGCCAAATGCATATCGACAACAGCCCGCCCCCGCCGCTACTGGCCGATACGGTCAAACGTTTCAGCGCTTACGACGAGGTGCTGACGGCCAGTGCCGACATACGTAGCGGTCGCCCGATCGATGCGCAGGCGGTCTGGCTGGAACCGATGTTGACCGCGTTGCCGGGCTGGCCGGACAGCAAAGCAATGGAGGTGTTTGCCGATGCCAGCCTGAGCGGCTATTCGCGCAAATACGGCAACCCGCAGGCGGCGCCGACCGATACGTTGAGCATCAGTCAGGGCGATCTCAACGCGGGCCGGTTAGTGGATCGGGTGGTGGACTTTCTCGGTGACGAGGACTTGAATCATCTGACCGGCCACGCTGCCACCCGCGACGACCGTATCGCCTTCTTGCGCAATCGGCTCGCGGACGCGGTCGATGAGCGTCGCAGCGCCGTCGCGCGTCACGTTTATCAGGCCGGTGAACGCTCCGGCAACGCCGACATCCGCGTGGTCAAACAGACCTTTCCCGAGCTTCCACTAGTGCTGGCGGAGAAAGTCGTGGCCCAGGCCAGCCCGGCCGAATTGCAAAGAGTCGTCGACGAACAACGCCTGTCTCTGCGCCTGAAGAACCAGGCCCGAGAGCTGAATTTCGAAGCCTGCGCCGCCCGCGCCTACGACGGTTTTTTTCGCGATGAGCTGATCACCGCCGACACCGAAAGACTGGCCCTCAACACCTTGAAATTTTACATCGACAGCTTCAGCGACCAGCGCATCGAGGTCCGCGACGGAACCTGGGACGGCCCGTTGCGCTGCAGCGCCGGACCACAGGATGCGACCAGCGTGCGGCGCCTGATCCGCGATGAACAGGGCCGCTATGCGGTGCTCGACGGCAGCAACCGCACGCTGCATGACGCCGACGATTTCTATGCATCGCTGCTGCGCGTGGTACCCGAACAGACCCAGTCGGTATTCGGGCATCAACACGGCCGCAGTCATGCACTGAAACGCTGGATCATGGCAAAAGCCGAGCCGCCTGCCGAGCGCCGGACCGTGCTGGCCGAACCGCCCATTCGCCCGGTGGTGAGCATGGAAACAGAGGCCCTGGTACGCGGCTTACCGCGGTTCCTCCGTCGATCGACACTGGAGGAAAAAGTCAGGGACATGTATCCAAAAATGAGTGAAAGGGAAGCAGGCGCGTTCATTGAGGCATTGGCACGCAAGGGCGAGCCGGCAGACGCGATCATGCGCCTTGAAAACGATCGCAAGGAACTGCACGAAGAACTGGCGAATTGGGCTAACAGGTATCGCGAACCGGACCCCGAATCAGAATACATTTCCCTTTCATGGGACTACTTGCACGAAGGCGGTCAATTTATCGAAACACGGCTGATCGATTGCTTTGATCGCCAAAGCGAATTTTCAGGTGAGCGCAACGTGCATCCTGAGCAAGGCTATACGCTGGACTTGTCTTTTGAGTTTCCGGGTCACGACCTTGAGCGCTGGTGGAATGACCTGCGCAGGCGGCCAAAGATGAAAAAATACTTTGATCGCATCACGGCATTGAAACTTGACCGGGCGCGCCTTTCTTCAGACCCCAGCGCTCTGCTGAGTACCTTCCCTGACCTTCGCCAATTGAGCGCCCGCCACTGCGAGTTGAAAGAAATACCGTCCATCCTCGGGTTGATGCGCCAGCTCAAAGATCTGGATCTGGCCGATAACCACATCACACTGACCAACGAATCCAGCCAGCAACTGGCCGGGCTGGATCAACTCCGAACGCTGAATCTGAATGGCAATCCCCTGCATCAGCCACCCGATGTCGGACGGATGGATCATTTGACTGAACTGCGCCTGGCCAAGACGAAAATCCAGACCTGGCCTGAAGGTTTGTTTGGCGTCGACGCAGTCGACAAACAGCGGCCACAAAGCTTCTTTCTGGATCTGCGCGGTGCGCCAATCAACACCTTGCCCGAGGTCGTTTCCGGACCCGCTCAGGCAAAAATGCTGAACCGGGCGCGCTTCGATACGGAGCGATTGTCCAACGAAGATCGCCTGCGGTATGGCCAATACCGTGAATCCATAGGCCTCCCTTTCGTGCAGGATGACTTTCCGGCCGCAAAAAACGAGATCAGCTATTGGCAATTGTTTCCCAAGGATTCCATTGACTTCAGTCCGTCAGGATCGCTCAGCAAGTATCGCAAGGAGTCCTGGCATGACCTGATGGCCGAACCCTATTCGGAAGGTTTTTTCAGCGTGATTCGCAAGCAGCGAGAGAGCGCCGACTACCAAACGGATCATGGCCGCAGACGCTTGACCCAGCGGGTCTGGGAAATGGTCGATGCTGCCGCGCTTGATGACCGGCTGCGGGAAAAACTGTTCAAGCAGATTGTGTCACCCAAAGACTGCGGAGATCTCGGCGCGCAGTTGTTCAACTCATTGGGAATGAAAGTGCTGGTATCGAAGGCATACGCCGGGTCGACCTCAGCCAGCGAGCTGGACGCCAGGCTGGTGCGCCTGGCGCGCAGTGCAGCCCGGTTGGACCGGGTTGCCGATGAAGCCCGGGTCGAGTACAAAAACCAGATTGAACAAAACCTCATGGATCCCGGTATACCCGCGCCAGACGAGGCGGAAATTCATCTGGCATTCGAGATAGGTCTGGCCGAGAGACTGGAACTGCCCTGGCAGTCCGAGAGCATGCTTTATCCCTTGCGTTCCGGTGTCTTCAAAGAACAAATCGAAACTGCCTTCAGGATGATCACCAAGCTCGAACAGGGCGACGGACTGGTCAACGGGATGATCGATCTCACCTCCGAAAACTTCTGGGAAGAACATTTACGCCGTACCCACCCGAAAGACTACGAAGCCAATGACCGTTTGTTCGACGACAAATCAGGGCAGCTCGAAGAGCTGCGCAGCGCGCAGGCTGAATGGGCCAACGCCACCCCCCAGACACCTCTGAATGAGCTGGCGCGAAAACTGGAAAGACTCGCCGATCTCTTGGGTGTTTCCCAGGCTGAGGTGTTCAGCGGCGACGCCATGAGCGATAAGACCTACACACGACTGTTCGACAAAATCGCTTACGCTCGCAAAGAGCTTTCCAGAAAATTGACTCGTAAAGCCATGACCACGGCCGGTCTCTGACGACGAACGTTAACACCCGGCCAGCCCAGACAAGGACTGGCCGGAATGCACGCCGACTAACGTTGCCAGCAACACCAGCCAATCAAACCTTTTCATCTACACCTCTGCCTCTGTCGGGCATTTTCAGTGTTCTTCACTCCGCACCCGGCGCCTTGGCGTTGAACATCAGCACCACATTGCCGTAGTAATCGCCTGAGCGATAACCCCCAGCAGGCTCGATCGGGTCGATCTTCAACGCCACACGCTTGCCCCCGGAAGCTTCTTCCTCGGACAACACCTGACGCGGGATGATGTGCGAACTCAGCTCGACATCATTGAATGACACACGCAAATCGATCACTTCACCGGGCCGGCCGTTCGCCAGGTATGGGTCGAAGGCCAGGCGCGCTTCAATCGCGCTGCTGTCATGGCGCACATCGAAATTGCGCATCAGCCCGTTCAGGGTCGAGCGCGGGTAATCCCACTCAAGCCGCTGCGGCCGGTGAATCCAGCCAGGCTCCGCCGGGATGATGTAGAACGGCCGGCTGGGAATGGTCAGGGACACTTCGAAGGTGTGCTCTTCGCGCGCGGCCCACGCCCCGGTGCCGGCCAGCGCCGTGGCGGCCAGCAGCGCGGCGGCAGTGCATTGCTTGATCATGTTGGGTACCCGATGCGTCAATGGAAAACAAACCTAGCGACTGGCGGTCTTCATGGTTTTCTTCTCGCTGCCCTCGACCAGGAAGAAGCTGTACTGGCGGCCCTTTTCCTTGTCGAAGGCGAAGGTCTTGCCCGCCAGCACATGGTGTTTGGTGGTCGCGCCGCAGTCGCTTTCCTTGCTCAGTGAACAGCTCTTGAACTCATCGACAATCAGCACGGTGTTACCGTCGTTGCGCAGTTCATAGCGGCTGTCGGTGTCATTGATGACGGTGGCGAAGCGCGCATTCCTGGGCCGCACAAAGAAGATCGTGCCGAAGCCGGTCATCACGTTGACCCCGGCCGAGAGCGAGTTTTTATAGTCTTCGCGCTCCTCGTTGCCGACCACAAATTCGTCTTCCTTTTCCGGCACCACCGGGACAAAGCGCACGCGAAAGTATCGCTCGCGATCACGCTCGCCCATGTACAGCAAACGCGTCCCTTGCATACCCTGAGCCGGCACGATCAGCCGCGCCGGGCTGGCCATCACACCATTGCGCGAAGCGCCATCGGCGGCATTTGCCACGGGCACTTCCTTGGGCAGTCCATCAGCGCCATAGATGATTTCCAGCACGTTGATCTTGACGAACGCCGTGGCATCGCCGCTGTTGAACACCCGTTTCAGGTAGGTACTTTTATCGGCATCGAGATAGTCGTAGACAGTGCCGACATTGATCTGCGGACCGGCCTGCGCCGTCAGGCAAAACACACTGAGCACGCCCAGCAGAAAACCACGTTTCATCGCGTTCAACTCCATGAAATTCGAAAAGGGCCGGACTGGGGCACTCACACATCCGAGTCCCAGATAATGGTGATGTTGCCGCGCAGCCGGTCGTTCAGACCGGGGCGCAGGAGGAAATCGATCGCTGAGGGTTCCAGCTCGAAATGCATCGCGCCGGGTTTGCGATCCACATAGAGACTGGGCTGGAACGAGCTGGACCAATCATTGACGTTCAATGGAATCCTGTTGACGGGAACACCGGGACCACCGGGGCCGTCGATTCCCGCCGGTAAACTCATCGAGACCCTGACCCGAACGGAGTTGCCCAAAGGGCTGCCGAGGTTGCAGTACGGCCCGCCCTGGGAATCGCACAGCATCATGACTTTGAAGCGCGATGACGCAGAAATGTAGAAGGGTTGATCGCGAAAGATCCGCTTCGGCTTGCGCCCGCTGTCGATCCATGGCGCCCAGCCACCTTCAGGTTCCAGCGATACTTTGTTGCCACCCGGTGGCAGATCGACTTTGAGGGTGTGCTGCACGTCCAGCACGAAGTCCAGGGTCAGGTTGCCGTCGTCCGGCTGAAACGTCGCACCCATGTCGAAATCGCCGCCGGGTCCCATCGAGTAGGTGGTCGATCCGGTATACAGACCGCTCGACATGCCCAACGGGTTAGGGGTTTTCAATTCATACGCAAAATCAATCTTCTCAAAATACATCGAGGGGATTCGGAAAGCAGCGGTCTTGGTGCAGGGCGCTTGCACAGGCGTCTGCCAGAAAAAACGATAGGTGCGATCGCTGTACCCGGCAACGCTAGTGCCTTGGCAAGGCGCCGGGGCATAGAGCCAACCGCTAAGGGACGTCCAGAGGATGTCATGGCCTGTGGGGGCTGCTACTCCGGTCAGGTCATCCACGCTATCGCTGAGGACAAATCGGGAGCCAATGCCGGTGATGCGTACCTCTACGGTCTCCGTTTCCTGAGTATCCTGATTAGTCACCGCCAACCGTTTCCAGCCAGCAGGAACCTGCAGCGAGACATCGTCACCCTGCCTAAGCTCGCCTGAGCTGAAGCGGACGGGCAACTCAATGCTGAACATGTTGTTGCTGGCGCATTGCGCGGGGAAGTTCACGCAATAACCACTATTGGGTGTCTGATTGATGAACAGATTCTTGCCCGGCTGCGAGGGGTCAGGCTGAAACAACGCGCGGATTTCCTGATTGATCGCTTGTGCCGTGGACATACTCAGCGCCAGCGCCAATGCACAACCACCTGTAAATATCTTCATAAGATCAACCTGCCTTCTGTTCGGTGGAGGTGACGTCGGCCAGGGTGTCCGGCGTGCAACGCAGGTCGCCGATCATCAACACGTTGTTCTCGCTGCGATGGTCGGACTCGTTGAGGCGGAACTGGCACAGCAACTGATTGCCCTGGCGCACTTCCAGGGTCGGCGAACCGGCATTCATTTCCATCGAGAAGAACCCATCGACTTCGGTTACCCCACGGCTGGCGTGGTTGATCACGTGATGGCCCTTGAGCGGCCGCCCTTGCTCGTCGATGAGTCGGCCGAGCACGGTCAGGGTTTTCATCACGCGGACCTTGCGGTACTCGACGCCGCCCTTGTTCAGGTGATAGCGGGTACGCGCCGGTTCGATGGTGGCGGCCGGCACGTTGTTGCCTTCGAAGTCGAAACTCACCGAGCTGTTCTGATAGGCGGTAATCGGGATGAAGTTGCGCCCCGGCTTCAACGCCGCTCCGCCACCGCTGTAATCGTCAGCGCGCAGGACGATGTCGTCGATGTCCGACTCGACATCGACGATCATCCCGGCGCCGCGTACCTCGCTCTGGCTGGTCATGAGCATCTGCTGGCCGCCGACCACCAAGGTGCTGTCGACGTTGAGGCCGCCAGTGAAGTTGCCGTTGTAGGAGGAGCGCTGAATGAAGCCATCACCATTGACCGCGTCGGTGCGGAAGTTGGCAAGGCTGGCGACGCCCACCCCGTAAGTGTCGGTGAGTGCCGTGAGCGACACGTTTTGCAGGACGTGATCCTGAAAATCCTTGCGCCAGCCGAGGGAGGCGTTGTTGTCACGCGTGCCGTCGCGGGCCGTGCGCGTTCCGATACTGCCGGTGATCTGCTGGCCGGGTGCGCCGAGCGCCATGTTGATGCTCAGGTCGACCCCGCGATTGCGCGCATCGCCACTGCTGAAACTGCCCGGCCGATCGAAAATCGACAGGCGCCAACTGGCATCGCTACCCAGCACCATCGTGCGCTGGGTCCAGCCCAGATCCACACCCATGCCCTCGACATTGCCCTCGCTGTGGGAAACCCTCGCGTTAACCGAGCTTTTGCTGCTCAGCCGATGGTTGAGCGCCAGTGACGAGTTACTGGTCTGGCCGATAAACACATTGCGCGGGCGAACGCGGGTGCCGTCCGGCAAGGTGTCGTAGGTGTAAGTGGTGTCGAGCCAGCTGCGGTTGTGGCTGACGACCACGCTGCCCGAGCCATAGTTGTAAAGGCTTTGCAGATCGAGACCGGTGCCGTAGTCCTCGGTTTTATAAACGTTGGCGTACAGGCTGATGTGATTGGCCAGCGTCCAGTCGATGGACGTGCCGTATTGCAGCTTTTCACGAATCTGCCGCGCCGACAGGCCGAGAATCACCCGTGGATGCAGCAAGTAGTTCAGCGAGGCACCTGCGGTCGGGCTGCCGCTGGCCTGGGTGTCCCAGTTGCTCAGCAGTTTCTGTTCTTCACCGGCGAACACGTTGTAGCGCCAGCGTTCGTCGAGGTTGCGCCAGTTGTTGGGCTTGTACACCAACTCCTGGGTGGTGGAGGTGATCTGGCCGTCTTCGATCAGACGCACTTCCACTTCATAAATACCGCCGGGCAACGGTCGGGTATCGAGGGTCTGCAAACCGGCGGGCACCGATTGCGTATTGATCAGCAAGCCATCGCGCCAGATCTCGACGGAACCCTGGCGGTTGGCGGTGACGTAGATCGGATAAACGCTGGGCATCGGGCTGTTGATGGCCAGGCTGTCGGAGCTGCCATACATCACGCCGACGGCGGTGTCGGGGCTGGTGCCAAACGTACGCGGCTGGCGCGTCAGCCCTTCGGAATTGGGGGTGAAATAACCCAGACGGAAGAAACTGCCTTGCAGTTCGCGCTGGGTGTGCAGCTCTTGAATGGCGTGATAAAGCTTGTCGTCCGGACCGCCGAGACGGGCCAATTGCAGGTTGAGCGTCTGGCTCCAGTTGCCCAGGCTTGAACTGGCCTCGAGGCCGAAGCGTCCGCCGAGATCCTGGTCCTGACCACCATTGAGATTGAGCTGGTTGCGCACCATCAAGCCATGGCTTCCGCCATCAGGCTGTTCGTAGTAACGCTTGGCCTCAACATCGCGCTCGGCGTTTTCAGTGAGGATCGAGACCAGCGAATTTTCCAGGTTGTAGTGCACCGCCAGAAACTGGTCCGGGCAGGAACCGCTGCACGCCCCTAGCGGCACGCCGGGCTTGAGATAACTCGCCCACTTTTCACGTTCGGCGGGGCCAAAGCGGTTTTCGCTGGTGTCGGTGAATTCGAGCAGGGTGATGCGGTCATCGCGGGACAACACCACCATGGCCTCACCCAGCGGTTGCTGGTCGACTTCGACCCGTACCGCGAGCGGCACATCAAAGAAATGCTCCTCGAAATCCGCCGGCAAACCCTTCGCCTGCGCCAGCAAACTGCGGGGTGTGGTACCGGTGGAGTTGGAAGCCACGGCTGCGCTGGCACAAAACAACAGCGCAAGCGCAGCCGCGATGGGTGTCATCGGGAACATGAACTCGTACTCTGATTTACAAACAAGGAAAGTCCGGCGGGGCAAACACTGCTGACTGCCCCGTCGGTTAGCGCCACTTTTAAAAGTGCACGCTTAGTGCCTGATCAATGTGATCAGTTGGTCGCAACCGGTGGCACGGCATCGAAGATCATTGCCACGGAACCGGTGTAATCGCCCGGCTGGAAGTTGCTGCCGCGAGCGCTGATTTTCAGCGGTGCGCGGTAGTTGACATCCGACTCGGATTCGCCGACGACCATTTGTGGAGTCAGGGTCAGTTCCTTGTTATTGAGCAAGACTTGCAGGTCGATCGAAGTGTTACCGGCGACCAGTTTCGGCTGGCTTTCGAGGCTGGCGTGTACCGAGCCGTTGTTGTTACGCACATCGAAGAAGCCGTTGACGTCGCGCATCTTGCCGGTGGTTGGCTGATAGCTCATGTCCTGGTCCTTGTTGACCAGATCCGGATCCGTCGGCACTACATAGAAACCGTTGGTCGGCACATGCGCGACAAGGCTGATCGAGTGCGACGCTTCACCAGCGGCGAATGCGCCAGTGGAACCCAGTGCCAGAAGAGCCAGTGGAGCGGCGATTGCGAGTTTCTTGAACATCGTTATGTACCTGTTTTCTTGATAGGGGGATGAACATTGAAAGTTCAAGACAATCACTGCCCGAGTCGCTGCCCGAGTTGAGCCAGGTCAAACTTGAACTTTCAATGCCCGGGCATCATCGACTGTTACCTCTGGAATGTAAGCAGGCAACTTCCGACAACGTCGTAGTTAATCAACCCTAAGACCTGCGAGAAAAAAGAACAAAAAACAGATATTCGAAACAGCGACTGTAAGTTCCACCCTACAGACAGTTTCAGTTAAAAAACCATACAGCAACTTCGTCTCGCCACCACGGTAACTTGCAGTTATTTAGAATATGTACTCTAGAGCAAATAGAGTGATGACTTTAACTCTGAAGTTATTGTTTCCGACATCCGGTCAAAAAATGTCTGCTTGCGTTCGTTTCGCTTCTGCCGCTCGTCAGCCAACACCCCGTTTTTCAGAAAAACGTCTTGCGTCGCGCTTAAGATATATCTTAAGTTGTATCTAAACACGACGAGAGAAGACGAAATGAGAGACCATCATTCCCCCCACCGCGAACACGGCGACGGCCGTGACGGCTTCGAAAAACGCCCCGGACGCGAGCGCGGCGGCCGTGGTCCACGGGTGTTCGCCCCCGGTGACCTGAAATTGCTGCTGCTCGCGCTGGTCGCCGAGCAGCCATGCCACGGCTACGACCTGATCCGCCAGATCGAAGGCATGTTCGATGGCGCCTACAGCCCAAGCCCCGGGGTGATCTACCCGACCCTGACCTTTCTCGAAGAAAGCGAGCTGATCACCGGCGACGCCGAGGGCGGCAAAAAACGCTACAGCGTCACCGAGGCCGGGCGTTTGTCTTTAAGCGAACAAGCCGTTGCCCTCGACGGCGTGCGCATGCGCATCGATGTGAGCAAACGTTCACTGCGCGGCCATGATCGTCCGCCGGAAATCCACGAGGCGGTACACAACCTGCGTCATGCCCTGCAAATGCACCACGGCCGCTGGAGCCCGGCAGAAATCCTGCGCGTGCGTGACCTGCTCAACGACACCGCCAAAGCCATCGTCGACGGCCCTGCCGTTCAACCTGTTGCGGAGAAAAGCGAATGACTGCAGTCGATACCCAAACCATTCACCGCGTGATGCACGAAATCAAACGCCGCAAGCTTGAGGTGTTGCGCGTGGTCGACCTGACGCCACGCATGCGCCGCATCACCCTCGGCGGGCCGGAGCTGGCCGGGTTTATCAGCCTCGGTACCGACGACCACGTCAAACTGCTGTTCCCGCAGAACGCCGAACAGGCGGCGGCGCTGGAGACGATGGTGCTCGGCGCTGGCAAGGACGATGGACCGAAACCCGAAATGCGCGACTACACCCCGCGTCGCTACGACCTCGATGCGCTGGAACTGGACATCGATTTCGTCCTGCACGGTGACGGCCCGGCGTCGACCTGGGCGGAACAAGCCAAACCGGGGCAATTCCTGCACATCGGCGGCCCGCGCGGCTCGATGATCGTGCCGGACATTTTCGACAGCTATTTGCTGATCGGCGACGAAACCGCCCTGCCCGCCATCGCCCGTCGCCTCGAAGGTCTGGCGGCCAATCGCAAGGCGCTGGTGGTGATCGAAGTGGAAAACGGCGCCGAGCAGCAAGTGCTGGAAAGCCCGGCGCAGGTCAATGTGATCTGGGTGCTGCGCGAAGGCAGCAAGGACAATTTGCTGGCGACGGTGAAGCAATTGCAGGTGCCCACGGGCAATCTGTATGCCTGGGTGGCGACCGAAACGAAAGTTTCACGGCAGATTCGCCGGGTGCTGATCGATGAGCATGGGCTGGATGAGCAACTGATCAAAGCCGTCGGCTACTGGCGCGCCGAAGGTTCCGAAGAAGAGTGATATCCCTTGTAGGAGTGAGCCTGCTCGCGATAGCGGAGTGTCAGTCAATAAATTTGCAACTGTTCCACCGCCATCGCGAGCAGGCTCACTCCTACAGGTGCTTTAACTTCGTACGGCTTGCCAGCGGTCGAGGCTGATGACCAACAACCCAATCAGCACAAACCCCAGCAATATCCCCCCGGCATTGACCAGCACCTGTGGATAACCCAACAGCGCCACATCAATGAACGGATACGCATACGCGCCGAGCAAATGCCCGCGCAGCAAGGCGTAGATGAAATACACCAGCGGATAAATCAGCCACACCGGCAGGTGCCACCAGCGCAAAGTGCCCTTGGGCACGCACACCCACCAATACCCCAGAAACAGCAACGGCATCACGTCGTGCAGCAACTCGTCAGCGATAAACTGCCAGCCTTCCGGGTGCCACAAATGCCGCAGCAAAAGGCTGTAGGCCAGGCCGACCACAGCGATGCTCACGGTAATCGCGCTACTCACCCACGGCTGCAGAAACCACCGGCGCGCGGCGGATTCACGATCAGTCACGGCACAGGTCAGCACCGTCGCCACCAGCGTATTGGTCAGAATCGTGAAGTAACTGAAGAAACTCACCAACCCGCCCAACAGGCTGGCGCCGACACTCAGGCGCGCGAAAAAAATCAGGTAAAGCTGAATGCCCAACCCCGCCCAGCCCAATACGGCTGCGCAGGTGATCAGGCGACGGCGCCAACAACCGGCGTCCATCTCAAAGCGGTCGCTTGGTGCGCATCAATTTCACGTACAGACGCTCGACCTTTTCGCGCGCCCATGGCGTTTTACGCAGGAACGTCAGGCTCGACTTGATGCTCGGATCACTCTTGAAGCAGCGAATATCGATGCGCTCGGCCAGTCCCGACCATTCGTAATGGCTCACCAGTGCATTGAGGATCTGTTCAAGGGTGACGCCGTGCAGCGGATCGGGAGTTTGTTCGTTCATGCCAGGCCTTTGGGCGAAGTGAAAATGCGGAAGCCGCGCACCTTAGCCGAGGGGCTGACCGGGTGGAAGGCCTGACTTCAAATGTAGGCCAACCTGGAAAGATCGCAGGCCACGACCCGGCCGACAATGCGCCCGTTTGCCGCACTGTTACCGAATCCGAAACGCTGCATGTTCACAAAAGGCCTTTGTCTTTTTGTAACAGATCTTTATCCTGCCGCCCTTCCGCTGAATCGCTTCACTGCCTGCGACATATTGAAGCGCTCGAATTGCACCCCGAAAACACCAAAAAAAGACTGAGCCATGCCCGATTTTTCCTTCTCCCGAGACAGCGCTATCTCAACCCTGCGCACCCTTGGCGGCTTTACCGCCCTCGGCCTCGCCACTTGCGTTCAAGCGGCGCCCGCGTTCGACAGTGAATCACCGTACATGCTCGGTGACTGGAACGGCACGCGCACCGAACTCTCGGAAAAAGGCTACGACTTCAAGCTCGATTACACCGGCGAAATGGGCAGCAACCTGCACGGCGGCTACGACCACGACCGCACTGCGCGCTATAGCGATCAGTTCGGCCTGGGCACGCACCTGGATTTGCAGAAGATCCTCGGCTGGGACGATGCCGAGTTTCAACTGACCATCACCAAACGCAGCGGCAACAACATCAGCAACGACCGCATCAACGATCCGCGCGTTGGCGGCTTCACCTCGGCCCAGGAAGTCTGGGGCCGTGGCCAGACCACGCGCCTGACGCAGATGTGGTATCAGCAGAAATTCTTCGATCAGAAACTCGACATCAAGGTCGGTCGTTTCGGCGAAGGCGAAGACTTCAACAGCTTCCCGTGCGACTTCCAGAACCTGGCGTTCTGCGGCTCGCAGGTCGGCAACTGGGTCGGCGGCATCTGGTACAACTGGCCGGTCAGCCAATGGGCGCTGCGCGTCAAATATCACCTGACCCCAGAGCTGTACGCACAGGTCGGCGCTTACGAGCAGAACCCGTCGAACCTCGATCGCGGCAACGGTTTCAAACTCAGCGGCAGCGGCACCCAGGGCGCGATCCTGCCGATCGAACTGGTGTGGACGCCGAAACTCAACGGCCTGCCGGGTGAATACCGTGCCGGTTACTACTACAGCAACGCCAACGCCAGCGACGTCTATAAAGACAGCCACGGCCAACCGGCGGCCCTGAGCGGTGAAGCCTATCGCAGCGCGTCGAGCAAACACGGCGTGTGGCTGGGTATTCAGCAGCAAATCACCAGCATGGCCAGCGATAACTCGCGCGGCCTCAGCGTGTTCGCCAACGGCACGATGCACGACAAGAAAACCAACGCGATCGACAACTACGTGCAGGCCGGCATCACCTACAAAGGCCCGTTCGATGCGCGCGCCAAGGATGACATCGGTTTCGCCCTCGCCCGCGTGCACGTCAACCCGGCCTTCCGCAAAAACGCCGAAGCCAGCAACCGCGCCAACGCCGTGTACGACTACGACGATCCGTCCTTCCTGCCGCCGCAAGACACCGAATACAGCGCCGAGCTGTATTACGGCGTGCACGTGACCAACTGGCTGACCGTACGCCCGAACCTGCAATACATCCGCCACCCCGGTGGCGTGAACAACGTCGACGACGCCCTGATCGGCGGGATCAAGATCCAGTCCTCGTTCTAAAGCACACCACGGATCAAATGTAGGAGTGAGCCTGCTCGCGATAGCGGTGTTTCAGGCGACATCTCCAGTGACTGAAACACCGCTATCGCGAGCAGGCTCACTCCTACAGATGAATTTAGCAAGCTAGACAAGTTTTTATCTGAACCATGCCTGTGCCAAATCGTCATCTAAAGTGACTACAGCGCGGGACTACATAAAACGTCACGGAGAATCACACTATGAGCACCGAAAGTGCTTCGAGTCGGGGCCGTTTGCTACCGAGCCTGCTCGGCATTCTGCTTCTACTGATGGGCCTGGCCATGTTGGCCGGTGGGGTCAAGCTGAGCATGCTCGGCGGCTCGCTGTACTACCTGCTGGCCGGTATCGGCATCGCGCTGTCCGGCATTCTGATGCTGATGCGCCGTCGCGCGGCGCTGGGCCTGTACGCCATCGTTCTGTTTGCCAGCACCGTTTGGGCGCTGTGGGAAGTCGGTCTGGACTGGTGGCAACTGGTGCCACGCCTGGCCCTGTGGTTTGTCCTCGGCTTCGTCATGCTGCTGCCGTGGTTCCGTCGTCCGCTGCTGCTTGACGGCCCGGCGCCGATGGGCACTGGCGGTCTGACCGTCGCTGTGGTGCTGGCCGGCGTCACCGCTCTGGCCAGCCTGTTCACCCACCCGGGCGAAACCTTCGGCGAACTGGGCCGCGACACCGCGGACACCACCAGCACCGCGCCAGCCATGCCCGATGGCGACTGGCAGGCCTACGGCCGCACCGAATTCGGTGACCGCTACTCGCCGCTGAAGCAGATCACCCCGGCCAACGTCGGCAAGCTGCAAGAAGCCTGGCGCATCCAGACCGGCGACCTGCCAACGGCAGATGATCCGGTCGAACTGACCAATGAAAACACCCCGCTGAAAGCCAACGGCATGATCTACGCCTGCACCGCGCACAGCAAAGTGTTGGCCCTGGACCCGGACACCGGCAAAGAACTGTGGCGCTTCGACCCACAGATCAAGAGCCCGGTCGGCTTCAAAGGCTTCGCGCACATGACTTGCCGTGGCGTGTCGTACTACGACGAAGCCGCTTACGCGAAAACTGAAAACGCAGCCTCGGCGGTGATTTCCGAAGCTGGCAAAGCCGTTGCTCAGGCCTGCCCGCGTCGTCTGTACCTGCCAACCGCTGATGCTCGCCTGATCGCACTGAACGCCGACACCGGCAAGATCTGCGAAGGCTTCGGCAACAAAGGCGTGGTTGACCTGACTCAAGGCATCGGCCCGTTCACCGCTGGTGGCTACTACTCCACCTCGCCGGCCGCGATTACCCGTGATCTGGTGATCATGGGCGGTCACGTCACCGACAACGAATCGACCAACGAGCCATCGGGCGTGATCCGCGCTTTCGACGTGCGCGACGGTCACCTCGTGTGGAACTGGGACAGCGACAAGCCAGACGCCACCGAGCCTTTGGCACCGGGCGAAACCTACAGCCGCAACTCCGCGAACATGTGGTCGCTGGCCAGTGTCGACGAAAAACTCGGCATGGTTTACCTGCCACTGGGCAACCAGACTCCAGACCAGTGGGGCGCTGACCGCACCCCGGGCGCCGAGAAATTCAGCGCCGGTGTAGTTGCTCTGGACCTGGCCACCGGCAAAGTGCGCTGGAACTACCAGTTCACCCACCACGACCTGTGGGACATGGACGTTGGCAGCCAGCCAACCCTGCTCGACATGAAAACCGCCGACGGCGTGAAACCGGCGCTGATCGCTCCGACCAAACAGGGCAGCCTGTACGTCCTCGACCGTCGTGACGGCACGCCGATCATTCCGATCAAGGAAATCCCGGTCCCGCAAGGCGCCGTCAAAGGCGACCACACCGCACCGACCCAGGCCCGTTCGGACCTCAACCTGCTGGCCCCGGAACTCACCGAAAAAGCCATGTGGGGCGCGAGCCCGTTCGACCAGATGCTGTGCCGCATCCAGTTCAAGGAACTGCGTTATGAAGGCCAGTACACCCCGCCGTCGGAACAGGGCAGCCTGATCTATCCGGGTAACGTTGGCGTGTTCAACTGGGGCGGCGTCTCGGTCGACCCGGTTCGCCAGATGCTGTTCACCAGCCCGAACTACATGGCCTTCGTTTCGAAAATGGTGCCACGCGAGCAAGTCGCCGCCGGCAGCAAACGCGAAAGCGAAACCGCTGGTGTGCAGCCAAACACCGGCGCGCCATACGCGGTGATCATGCACCCGTTCATGTCGCCACTCGGCGTACCGTGCCAGGCACCGGCCTGGGGCTACGTGGCCGGTATCGACCTGACCACCGGCAAAGTCGTGTGGAAACGTAAAAACGGCACCAGCCGCGACAGCTCGCCAATCCCGATCGGCTTCACCCTGGGTGTGCCGAGCATGGGCGGTTCGATGGTCACGGCTGGGGGCGTCGGCTTCCTCAGCGGCACCCTCGACCAGTACCTGCGCGCGTACGACGTGAACAGCGGTAAAGAGCTGTGGAAATCGCGTCTGCCGGCGGGTGGTCAAGCGACCCCGATGACTTACACCGGCAAGGACGGCAAGCAATACGTGCTGCTGGTTGTCGGCGGTCACGGCTCGCTGGGCACCAAGATGGGTGACTACGTGATTGCGTACAAACTGCCGGAGTAAGTTTTAGCGGCGGTAAAAATGAAGGCGATGCCCGCAAGGGACATCGCCTTTTTTGTGCACGCCATTTCTGCATCCACAGGAGAACCCTGTGGGAGCGAGCCTGCTCGCGAAGGCGTCAGCACATTCAACAGCTACGGTGCCTGACACACCGCTTTCGCGAGCAGGCTCGCTCCCACAGGTTGAAATGCGTTGATCTGTGGGAAATGTGCTTGTCCTACAGACGTTGAAAGTGGCGCGGAGTTTTCCGACAAGTCGCGTCGGTTGTGCCTCGGAAATCGGCTGGATAGGCTCTGGGGGTCGCTGCAAATTCAGCGAACGGGCGTCGCGGCCCGACCTCTTAAGGCATAATCGCCCCGCTGACTAACGCACATAAGTGTCTGTCAGCTTGTTTTATGGCGGCTGTGCGCGGGATACCTTCGGGTATGCCGAAGTGCCTTGGGAGTCGGTCCGCGAACCCGCGTATAGCTGCCACCCTCGAATTGCTTCGCGGCAACTAGAGGGATGGCTCCACCATTCCCAAGGAGTCAAAAATGAAAAAGCCGACACCCAATCCGCCAGAAACCGATGACACCTCGCCCTACGAATCCCCCGATTCCAAGAAATTCCACGAAGCCGCCGAACGCGCCCTCGACCACTACCTCAAACCCAACGCCTTGACCCTGCGCTTCCACAAACCCAGCACCATGTTCCAGGTCGCCCCCGAGCAGGACAGCGAAAGCCTGCTGGTCCACGCCTGCGAATCCCTGGCGCAAGCCAGCCTCATGACCAGCGACATCGCCGCCTACATCGACCTGCCGCAACGGCGCACGATTCTGGCGATTCAGCAGATCATCATGCTCGCCGAACTGGCGGTGAACCGCGTGCTGGATAACCACGAAATCCCGCAATCTCCACCACACAGCTAACCCCCTGTGGGAGCGAGCCTGCTCGCGAAGGCGTCAGCCCATTCAGCGGTTTGAGTGACTGAAACAGCGCTTTCGCGAGCAGGTCTGCCCCACACTTGATCAGCACTGCGCTTTTTATATAACCCCAATCAAGAAGCGTCATCGCGAACAAGTATAAAAACCTGTCAGATATGACAGTTCACTGTATTCACTCGCCCACTCAGACTTCCTTCTCCAACCAAATCAGGCACAGGAAGTCCCCCATGACCCATCCAAAGGCATCTCCAGCAGTCTGGGTAAACGGTATTCTCAACGTTGATGTAAAAGGCACCATTGGCGGCACGCCGGTCAATCTGACCAGTTTCCTGACGACCAGCATTTCTGCGTCTGTCAATGAGCTGGGCGGTTACAATTTTTCTTTCGAAGATAATCACGGTTTATCGAGCAGGCGAAAACTCTCCATCTCGCTTCGCAAGCTGCTGGATCCTTCAATCGCTGGCTACTTTGAATATGTCGTGACTGAACGAGGAATTCAGCCTTATGACTATAAAGTGACATCCTCTTCCGGCATCGCTGTAAGCAAACTAAATGAAAGCCTGTACTTATACTCTCTCGATAATTTGCAACTTTCCGCCAAGGCAGTCCACGGTGATGAAACACGTGAACTCACCGGTAACGGATACTTTTTTCTCCAGGAACTGACTTACCCTATCTAACAAACAGGTCAGGATTTCACTCGTCGGGTTAATCGTGCGCCTGCCGTTCCATCACAGGTGTATGGCAGACGCATGCCGACGTGAAATACCCAGCCAAACCCAAGCTCTATATCGACAGACCACTAGCCCCCTATACATAGATACCACCCGCCCCCCACTGCCCCTCGCCATGCTGGCCGCTCACCCTCAGCATGGAAAAGCGCCCATGAACCCCGCCACAGCTCCCACACCTGAAGAGATCAAAAACGATCTCAACGCGATCGGCCATCATCTGTTTGATACACCAACCCCATTGCTTCCCGAGCAGCCACCGACCACCGAACAGGCCTTTCTGAAACGCCTCGACCAGCAATTGAACAGCTACCGCACAAGCTACCTGCAACGCAGCCGTGCGCTGTTTCAGGCGTTGGATAACAGCGATCTGCAAAGCGATGCAGGCAAACAGCTGATCGCCACGCTGAAAGTCAGACTGGCCACGCAACTGATCAACATGGACAAGAGCGACCGGATCGACGATAAACCGGCGAAAACCTTCCTCAACCATGATGCCGGCTTCACCGCCATCGGCCACGAAGCCAGGCAGGCTGTCACCGACCGCCTGTTGCATCCGCAAGCCGGCGAACTGCTGCAAAAGCTCGATTTGGCCCCGATGCTGCGTCCGGCCATGTACGCGCTGCAGTTCAACTATCAAAACACCACCGTTGAGCTGGCCGGTGCCTTTGTTGTCACGGAAAAGGACACTCGCCGAGTCAAGGACCTGCAGACCGACCAGAGCATGGGTTTCGCCCTGCTGTTCACCCCCGCAAGAGGTATCGAATGCTTCAACTCCCTGGCTGATCTCGACAACCAGTTGCGCTCGTCCCTGAACCAGGCCAGCGGTAGCGAAGAATTCATGCTCATGCTGCCGAGGCGCTATCACGCGGTGGGCGCAGCAGGAATCTGGCCGCTGCTGCTCGCGCCGATCGACAGCAAACCCTTGTTCGAACACACCTACGATGCGCTGATCGAAAAACGCACGCAGGACATCGAGCGCGCCTTGAGCTTCGCCGACAACCCGCAGCAAGACCCCAAGCAATTGCTTACAGCGCTGGAGCGCGCAATTGCCGCCGCGCTGCCGGATCTCACGCCGCGTCTGGCATTACGCGCGCAAACCTTGTTCGAACGCCACCTGCGCTACAGCTCACCGCACTGGTACCGCAGCGCCAGCACCGCGCAGAAAGACGCATTGGCTGAGCATCTGCGCAACTACCAGCAGGCGCGGCAACACCTGCTCAACCTGATGGAGCCGGTAGGCAGCCTGACGACACTGGCCCGCCAGCAATGGCTGGAACGCTTGAGCGAAGACCTGGAAATCGACGATCTCGAGCCGGAAAAGTTAAGCCTTTCGACCGATCGCCGAGTGCCGGGCTACGGCGTTTATGTGCATCAATCCAGTCTGCTCGAACTGTCCTTGCGCGGCCCGCACACCGGCGATGAATTACCGGGCTCGGCGTTTTTGAAGCACACCACCCTCACCTACGATGGCGCGCCTCTGCCGCCAGCCTACGCTGACGTGACGCCGGCGTGGCTGATCAAGCAAGCCGTGGAACTGCAACCTCGGATTGACTTCCATCACTTGCAAAAAGCGCTACAGGCCAAACCTGCGATCAACCCCGCCATCAGGCAGATGCTCGATCAACGTATCGTCGCCCTCGCTCACACGGCTGTGCTGCAAGGGCACTTGCTCGACAGTGACCTGCAATTGATTCAGCGCCTGCGCGACGGCAGCGATCCGCGCCTGCGCGCCGCCACCCTGTCACTGCACGGCGCGCAGTTGCAGGACTTGTGGGTGCTGCGCCAGAACGATGACAGCGGCGCGCTCAAACGGTTGTTGCTGTGCACGCCACAGGCGCCGCGAGACCAACAATTCCAGACCTTCGACAGTGAGCGCGAATGCCAGACCCACCTGCTCGGCTGGGCCAGGCACAGTGATGTCGCCGAGAGCATGGCCGGCTACCTGATCAGCCGCGCGCCCATGCGCTTTCGCGCGAAGGTGCGTCACGTGTTGGCCGGGCTGAGTTTCAAACCTGAGGCGCTGGAGCATCAAAAGGTCACGTTCGATTACGCCGACAGTCATTCCGATTGCCTGCGTACGATGGCTGAACTGGTGCTCGCCACACGGATCGACGACTACGATTTCTGTACACCGCTGTGGTATCGCGCCACCACTGCCGCCAACCGCAGGAAGCTGACGACCCTGAGCGAAGACGCCGAAGGCGCCTTGCGTGCGTTCAACAGCCATGCCTTGTCGGGCAGTCGCTTTCCGGTCTTTGATGACTATGTGCACGAACAAGCAAAAATCAGCTTGAACCGCTTGCTCAGGCGCACGACCAACGATGTCGATCCGGATACCGTGTGGGCTTACTCGCCGACCTCCCTCGTGCGCTCGTGGACGCCAAAACCTTTGACCTACACAGCGCTCTATCGCGATGGCTACGCCGACGGCATCGGTTTTCTCGATGAGAAATTTTCCCGCTCGGCGCGCTTCAGAGGGCCGCAGGGCATCGATATCAGCAACCTGACCGCACAGAATGTCGCGCGCTCGGTCACCGGTGTGTGGATCGGCCAGCGCTACATCGCCAAGGTCAAGGCTGAACTGCAAAATTCGACGAGCGAAGGTTACGACTTCAGGCGCAACGCGACCTTGGCCATTACCCAGCGCCAGATGAAAAGCGCCGCGCTGGAATGCCAACTGCAAGGCCATATCGCCAGCCATGATCTGCAATGGCTGGAGCACAGTATCGACAGCATGGCTGAGACGTCCGGGTCGATGCGCACGAAATATCCGTTCCAGCGCTTGATGATCGACGGCGAATGGGTGCTCGATGCGTGGCTGTTCAGCCATGGCGACAACCCGGTCCTGCTCTATACCCCGGAGGCGCCCGACGGTGTCGCTTTCCGCGAAGCGCGGCTGTTCAATTACCTGCTTCAGCAGCAGTCCGGCATGCTCGAATACCTGACGTTGCGCGTCGGCGTCAGCGCCCGGACGCGGGTTCGCACGCACCTTGAAAACATCAGGAAAGGGCTGCCCAAAGACCTCAATAAAACCACACCCAGCCCTGCACGTTACGACTCGACCCGCACGGTCGCGGCGGTCAGTGATCTGCGCACGGCCCTTTACAACATGAAGCTGCAACGGCGTATCGACGACGTTAACGCCACCACCACCAGCCGTGCCGAGATGATCGCCGGTCTGGTCTGGACCAGTGTCGAATGGATCGCCGCCATTGCCACGGCGCCGTTCCCGCTGCTGAGCTTGAGCACCGGCCTGCTCCTGGCGTTCAAGGACGCCATGCTCGCCCTGCACGCGTACCGTCAGGGTGACCACAGCGAAGCCTTCCAGCATCTGCTCGGCTATCTGTTCAACAGTGCCGGCGCGGTGCTGACCGACCTGCGTCCGGCGTTGCGTTCGCTCAAGCCCGCGCGTCGACCTTTGCGTCAGAGCACCGCCAGCGCCAGTGCCAGCAGCGAACAACAGAATGTCATGTCCGTGATCGACCAAGTGGCACCCCAACCTGATTGGGATGACATGCGCGTGGTGGTTTTCCGACACCAGCTGTTCTTTACCGCGAACAGCCCCGACGCACTCGGTCGTTATCTGCTCTATCGGAGCAAGCCGAATTCCCCTGACCTCGTTTCTACCGGCATCCTGACCGTGCGCAATTCCGACGGGATGATGGTACGCAGCGGCATGGCCGGCGGCGCGCCCAAGTACCAAGCCGTGCCAGAGACACCCGGCCCCTACAAGGTCTATGGCGTGGAGCGCAAATACCGGCAGCGCGTCGAAGCAGTGATGAATCCGCAAACCCGCGAGGACATCCTCATGCGCGGTCAGGACGATATAGCCAACAGTCCGTACTTGATAATTGCCGGCGTCGTCGATGAACTTGCCTCGACACGCACCGCCTACCTGAAGCAGGTCGAAAAGCTCAGCGCAGACGCCACCGCGCATTTCGCCGAACTTGCCCCGCTGCCAGCCCGCGCCGAAGTCCCGCCCGTCGGCAACGACCTGTCGTTTGCCCGGTTACTGGCCAGCGACGCCGTCAAAGGGAAAAACCTGGTGATCGGCGCCCAGCCCGGTTCGATCGCCAGCAAACAACTGCTGATCGATGGTGTGGACCAACTCGTGAGCACAGGCTTCAAGCGACTTTACGTGGAATACCTGGCGGGGGATGTCTTCAATATCAAGCTGGAAAAGATGAACAAGGGCGGAACCTGGAGACACATCAAAACCCATCTTGAAGCCGTCGACCGTGCGCTGGGCCATGAGAAAAACGCGCCATTCTCTTATCTGGCACTGGTGCGTGCGGCTCGCGAAAAAGGTCTGAAAATCCATGCGCTGGATGCTTCGACCAGCTACCAACTGGAAGGAGCGATGGTACTGAACGACGTCTCGCCATTGACCCCGCGCAGCAATAGCCTCAGGAATTTCTATTCGCACAAGACGCTGACCGCCGATATCGCCGATGCGCCTGAGGAACGTTGGGTGGTCCTCACCGAACAATCACGCATGAGCACCTTCAACAACACCCCCGGCCTGGCCGACCTGCACGCGGCCGTTGCCGTGCGCGTGGAAGATGTCGCACTCGATCAGCCGGCACGCATCGCCCTCGATTCAGCCGGTGCCATCGCCGGGGATACGGCCGCCAGGGGCGATTATCGGGTGCAATGGCCGACGGCGTACAAGGCGCCTCAGCCCGTCTCCCGGCCCGCACCGATTACCCCCGTTGTCGAGCATTTCAGCGAATACGATATTGCGCCTTCGATGCGTGACGATATCGCGCAAATGTTGCATCAGCCCTACGCCATGGATTCAAGCTACACCCCGACCGTACCGCGTGAAAAACGGGCGTTCGAGGCGTTCATCGCCAACCGCGGGCGCCTGGAGAAAAAGGCCAGTGATGCTTTTGCTCACTACACGCCCCCCGAAGCGGCCACGCTCCCGACGCTCACCTCCGACACCACGTTCGAGGAGTTTTTGCGGCTGATGGCCGACGGACGCTTGAACCTGCTGATCGGCGAGGCCCATTCCCACATAGCGAGCAAAGCGCTGCTGAAAAAGCACATGAAAGCGCTTAAGCGAGCCGGGTATGACACGCTTTACGTGGAACATCTGCTCACTGATTTGCACCAGGCCGATCTGGATATTTTTTATCGTACACAGCGCATGCCGGACAGATTGAAAGATTACCTGCGCGTCCAGGACCGTGGCCACATGCCCTCCCATGACGGTAACGATACGTACACAGAGGTCTGTCAGGCGGCGGCCAAATACGAAATCCGAATCAGGGCGCTCGACTGCACGGCGTCCTACCACCTCAAGGGTGTGTCTGACGAAGCTATCTCGCGAAACGAGATGTTCAGCTATTTCGCCAGCCAAGTGATCGAAGCCGACCAACTGGCACACGGACCGCATAAATGGGTGGCCCTTATCGGCAATGCCCACACCAATTACAACCTGGGTGTGCCGGGTCTGGCGGATACCCTCTCGGCGGTCAGTCTCCACGTGCGCGACACTGCTCCGGAACTGGCCAGAGATATCCATCGCGGGGCGTGGGAAGTGGTGGACAGCAAACGCGGCACCAATAGCCGGGCCTTGCGCAGCGATTTCCTGATGGAAGTGGCCGTCGCCGGAACGAAGCAGCCAGACCCGACGCCGTCTGTCAGCCGCAGCCAATTGACCCATTCCGGGATGTTCATGATCGAACGTACGGGCACGGACGGGCCCCGTCTGGTACATAAATCCAAGACCGGCGACATCGTTGTGACACCGATCCAGGTCAATGACCACGGCTTGTTTTTCATTGATCGCTGGGGGAAGAAAGATGAGGGTTTCAAATACCTGCGGAGCTTGATCGATATGCTGGTCGATGATGTGAAATTGACCGAAGTGAAATAACCATCAGAGGTGATCTGCGCATTGCCAACAACACAGCCGAAAAGCCCCTCACCCTAACCCTCTCCCGGAGGGAGAGGGGACTGATCGAGATGTTTGGGAGAGCTACGCCGACGTGCAATACCGCGTTGAACTCAGATTCTGAATCAGATCAAAAGCCCCTCACCCTAGCCCTCCCGAAACGTCGGACCGCCCGTAGGGAGAGGGGACTGACCGTGGTGTTTGAGAGTGTTACGCCGACGTGAAAGTCCAAGTTGAACTCAGGCTTTGAAAAGCACATAAATCGGCTCCCTCTCCCTCGGGAGAGGGCTGGGGTGAGGGGCAGCAACAACGCAAATCAAAAGCCGAACACCCGCGCTCTTCACCACTCAATAGGCCGAGTGTCAGCTCGCCTGCTTTTGATCTTGATCCACGGGCGACGTCGGAAGGCTGAGTGGAGGGATTGATCCGGGCGTGGGAGCGCAGCGACCGTTTGGCGCAGCCAAACACAGCGAGAGGAGGTGCAGCGAAGCAAACCGTAGACGCTGCGCCCGGATCGATCCCGGAGCGAAGGAACCCCGAGCCCCAGCGAGCGGGCCGCACGTAGGAGCAAGCGTTTTTTTGCTTACTTTTTTGAGGGGTTTGTCAAAAAAGTGAGTCGCCGTCAGGGCGAAACCCTAAGCCGCCGTTACCTAAATAACGGATATACACACCAAACACCCCTAACATGGTCGGCCCAAAGGCCGCCAAGTCGAAAAGCGTGAACCCTGTCAAAACCCTGAACACACAATCAGAAACACCGCCCCCCATTGAAACCACCCAAGCCCTGCCCCATCTAAGACCCATACCCCATTGCGCAGGTGCCCCATGAGCGACCAGCAAGAATTCCCGGAAAACCCCGACGACTACACCGAAACCGACATCGAACATACCTCCTCCGGCAAAGGCCTCGCCCTGCCCGGCCAGAACCTGCCGGACAAGGTCTACATCATCCCGATCCACAACCGCCCGTTCTTCCCGGCCCAAGTCCTGCCGGTCATCGTCAACGAAGAACCGTGGGCCGAAACCCTCGAACTGGTCAGCAAATCCGAACACCACTCCCTGGCCCTGTTCTTCATGGACACGCCCCAGGAAGACCCGCGCCACTTCGACACCGGCGCCCTGCCGCAGTACGGCACCCTGGTCAAAGTCCACCACGCCAGCCGCGAAAACGGCAAACTGCAATTCGTCGCCCAAGGCCTGAGCCGCGTACGCATCAAAACCTGGCTGAAACACCACCGCCCACCGTATCTGGTCGAAGTCGAATACCCGCACCAGCCCACCGAGCCGACCGACGAGGTCAAGGCCTACGGCATGGCGCTGATCAACGCGATCAAGGAACTGCTGCCGCTCAACCCGCTGTACAGCGAAGAACTGAAGAACTACCTCAACCGCTTCAGCCCCAACGATCCGTCGCCACTCACCGACTTCGCCGCCGCCCTGACCTCCGCCACCGGCCCCGAGCTGCAAGGCGTGCTCGACTGCGTGCCGATGCTCAAGCGCATGGAAAAAGTCCTACCGATGCTGCGCAAGGAAGTCGAAGTCGCGCGTCTGCAAAAAGAGATTTCCGCCGAAGTTAACCGCAAGATCGGCGAGCATCAGCGCGAATTTTTCCTAAAGGAACAACTCAAGGTCATCCAGCAGGAACTCGGCCTGACCAAGGACGACCGCAGCGCCGACCTTGAACAGTTCGAACAACGCCTGGAAGGCAAAGTCCTGCCGGCGCAGGTGCAGAAGCGCCTCGAAGAGGAAATGAACAAGCTGTCGATCCTCGAGACCGGTTCGCCGGAATACGCGGTTACCCGCAACTACCTCGACTGGGCGACCTCGGTGCCGTGGGGCGTGTACGGCGAGGACAAACTCGACCTCAAGCACGCGCGCAAAATCCTCGACAAACACCACGCTGGCCTCGATGACATCAAGGATCGCATCCTCGAATTCCTCGCCGTCGGTGCTTATAAAGGCGAGATCAGCGGTTCCATCGTGCTGCTGGTCGGCCCGCCGGGCGTGGGTAAAACCAGCGTCGGCAAATCCATCGCCGAATCCCTTGGCCGGCCGTTCTACCGCTTCAGCCTCGGCGGTATGCGCGACGAAGCCGAGATCAAGGGCCACCGCCGCACCTACATCGGCGCACAGCCGGGCAAACTGGTGCAGGCGTTGAAAGACGTCGAAGTGATGAACCCGGTGATCATGCTCGACGAAATCGACAAGATGGGCCAGAGCTACCAGGGCGACCCGGCCTCGGCGCTGCTGGAAACCCTCGACCCGGAGCAGAACGTCGAATTCCTCGACCACTACCTCGACCTGCGCATGGACCTGTCGAAAGTCCTGTTCGTCTGCACCGCCAACACCCTCGATTCGATTCCGGGTCCGTTGCTCGACCGCATGGAAGTGATTCGCCTGTCGGGCTACATCACCGAAGAGAAAGTTGCCATCGCCAAGCGTCACCTGTGGCCGAAACTGCTGGAAAAGGCTGGCGTGTCCAAGGGCAGCTTGAGCATCAGCGATACCGCGCTCAAAGCCCTGATCGACGGTTACGCCCGTGAAGCCGGCGTGCGTCAGTTGGAAAAGCAAATGGGCAAACTGGTGCGCAAAGCGGTGATGAAGCTCATTGATGACCCGAAAGCGGTGATCAAGCTCGGGCCGAAAGACCTCGAAGCGTCACTCGGTCATCCGGTGTTCCGCAACGAACAAGTGCTGTCTGGTACCGGCGTGATTACCGGTCTGGCCTGGACCAGCATGGGCGGCGCCACATTGCCGATCGAAGCGACGCGGATTCACACGCTCAACCGTGGCTTCAAACTCACCGGGCAACTCGGTGATGTGATGAAGGAATCGGCGGAGATCGCCTACAGCTACGTCAGCTCGCACCTGAAACAGTTCGGCGGTGACGCGAAGTTCTTCGACGAAGCCTTCGTCCACCTGCACGTACCGGAAGGCGCGACACCGAAGGACGGCCCGAGCGCCGGCGTGACCATGGCTAGTGCGTTGTTGTCTTTGGCGCGTAATCAGCCGCCGAAAAAAGGCGTGGCGATGACGGGTGAACTGACGCTGACCGGGCATGTACTGCCGATTGGTGGGGTTCGCGAGAAGGTGATTGCGGCAAGACGGCAGAAGATTTTTGAGCTGATTTTGCCGGAGCCGAATCGGGGGAATTTTGAGGAATTGCCGGATTATCTGAAGGAAGGGATTACTGTGCACTTCGCGAAGAAGTTCGCAGATGTGGCGAAGGTGCTGTTCTGATAGTTCTGCGGTGATATGACCACCGCTATTGCGAGCAGGCTCACTCCTACAGGGTTCTGTGGTGAACAGTTGATTTGTGAACGCCACAACCCACTGTAGGAGTGAGCCTGCTCGCGATGGCGTCAGCCCAGACACCAACACTCCCCGACTGTCACACTTTGTCTCATCTTCAGTTATGCTCGCCGTTCGTCGTGAACGCTCGGAGCCGCTGACCCTATGTCCCCCACTCGCCTGTTTCTCCCCCTCGCCCTCTCGTTGCTGGCCGCCTGCGCCACGCAACCGAAACACAACGTGACAGTGGAAAAACAAAGCGAATGCCCAGTACGGCTGACCAACGGGCAAAACCTCATCATCATGCTGCCAAGCAACCCGACCACCGGTTATCGCTGGGCCATCCAGGATTCCGCTGGCGGCGTATTGCGCGCGCTCAGCCCCGAGGTCTACAGCAATCCGGAAGATGCCGGCGTGGTCGGTGCAGCGGGTCTGTCGACCTGGCGCTTCCAGGCTTTTGCCCCCGGCACCGGGCGTCTGCGTCTGACCTCGCAACAGCCATGGGCGCCGGAAGTGCTGCCGGTAGAAACCTTTGACTGCGCCATTTCGGTGAACTGATCGTGGGCTGGCTGATTCTGGCGCTGATGGGCGCGGTGACGTTTCTCTACGGTGTCAGCACCCATGCGGCGTTGCTGTGCCTGTTGGTGAAACCGCTGCCGGTGCTGGCGCTGCTCGGCTGGCTACATGATGCGCCGCCCAGCGACTATCGGCGCTGGATCAGCCTCGGGCTGATTTTCTCGTTGCTGGGTGATGTGTTGCTGGCGTGGCCGGGCGATCTGTTTGTATTTGGCCTCGGTGCGTTTCTGGTCGCACATCTGGCGTATCTGAAGGCTTATTTGAGTGACTGCAAGCGTCTGGCGATTTTGCCGCTGGCACTTGCTCTCGGTGTTGGCGCGGTGTTGCTGGGGATGCTCATTTCCAGCGGACTCGGGCCATTGCTAGTACCGGTGATTGTCTATGGCACGGCGATCAGCGCAATGCTCTGGCGCGCCCTCGCTCGCCTTGGCACCGATGTGCCCAAACGTTCGGCGCTTCTGGCGGCGGGCGGTGCGCTGGCGTTTGTGTTCTCCGACAGCGTGATCGGTATCGATCGCTTTGTATCGCCATTCCACGCGGCACCTTACGTCATCATCCTCAGCTACTGGCTGGGCCAGTGGGGCATTGCCGCCTCGGCGTTCTCTCAAAGTAAACGCGCCAGCCTTTAAAAGATCGCAGCCTGCGGCAGCTCCTACAGAAAACCGCATTCCCCTGTAGGAGCTGCCGCAGGCTGCGATCTTTTGATTTGCCGCTTTATCAGACAACCCAAGCATCCCGACGCCACTTTGGCTAAAATGCCGGCCTTTTCCACCGACACCGCCGGAACCGCCGTGAGCAAAGAACCCGATCGCATTTTCGCCAAGCCTCTGGCCCAGGTACCTGACTTCGCCTTCAACGAAGACGTGGTGCGGGTGTTCCCGGACATGATCAAGCGCTCGGTGCCGGGTTACCCGACCATCGTCGAAAACCTCGGCGTGCTCGCCGCGCAGTTCGCCCAGCCGAACAGCGTGCTCTACGACCTCGGCTCGTCACTGGGCGCGGTCACTCAAGCCCTGCGCCGCCACGTGCGCACCGACGGTTGCCGGGTGATCGCTGTGGATAACTCCGCCGCGATGGTCGAACGCTGCCGCGAATACCTCAACGGTCAGGATTCGATGTTCCAGGAGTTGCTGCCGGTTGAAGTGATCGAAGGCGACATTCTCGCCCTCGATTTTCAACCTGCTTCGGTGGTGGCGCTGAACTTCACCCTGCAATTCATCGCCCCGGATCAGCGCACCGCGTTGCTCTCACGCATCCGCCAGTCGCTGCTGCCGGGCGGCGCGCTGATCCTCTCGGAGAAGCTGCGTTTCAACGATGCCGAAGAACACGCCTTACTCACCGATCTGCACGTCGCCTTCAAACGCGCCAACGGCTACAGCGAACTGGAAATCGCCCAGAAGCGCAGCGCCATCGAAAACGTCATGAAGCCCGACAGCCTCGAAGAACACCGCGAACGCCTGCTGGCCGCCGGGTTCTCGAAAGTCGTGCCGTGGTTCCAGTGTCTTAACTTTGCCTCGTTGATTGCCTTGCCATGATTGATCTGTCCCCCCTCGCCCGCCGTCTGGCTGGTACACCGCTGGCCGAATGGGCCAACACCCTGCAAGCGCAACTCGACAAGAAAATGGAGAAAGGTCACGGCGATCTGGAGCGCTGGCAAAGTGCGCTGGACGCCTTGCCGAAGATTCAGCCGAGCGAAATCGATCTGCTTAATGGCCTGAGACTCGACACCGATTGCGACGACGAAACCCGCGCGCAGATGCGTACTGCGCTGATGGGCCTGTCGCCATGGCGCAAAGGGCCGTTCGATCTGTTTGGCGTGCACGTCGACACCGAATGGCGCTCGGACTGGAAATGGTCGCGGGTCGCCCCGCATCTGGACCTGAAGGGCAAACGTATCCTCGATGTCGGCTGCGGTAACGGCTACTACATGTGGCGTATGCTCGGCGCCGGCGCGAACAGTGTGATCGGTGTCGATCCGAACTGGCTGTTCTTCTGCCAGTTTCAGGCGGTGCAACGTTATCTCTCAGAGCCGAACGCGTGGCATTTGCCGTTCCCCTTTGAAGACCTGCCGCCGAATCTGGAAGGTTTCGACACGGTGTTTTCGATGGGCGTGTTCTACCACCGTCGCTCGCCGATCGAGCACTTGCTGGCGCTGAAGGATTGTCTGGTCAAGGGCGGCGAGCTGGTGCTGGAAACGCTGGTGGTTGAAGGCGACAAGCATCAGGTGCTGGTGCCGGAAGATCGCTATGCGCAAATGCGAAACGTGTGGTTCCTGCCGTCGGTGCCGGCGCTGGAGTTGTGGCTGCGTCGCGCCGGTTTCACCGACATTCGTTGCGTGGATGTGAGCACAACCACGGTTGAAGAACAGCGCGGGACTGAGTGGATGAAGTATCAGTCGCTGAGTGATTTCCTTGATCCGGAAGACCACAGCAAAACCATCGAAGGGTTGCCGGCGCCGATGCGTGCGGTGATTGTCGCGAAGAAGTAATCCGACCTCTCAAACACCGCGGTGAACTCACCCCTCACCCCAGCCCTCTCCCCAGGGAGAGAGAGCCGATCTTCGGGCTTTTCAAAACTTGAGTTCGACTCGGTATCTCAGGTCGGCGGACCTCGCCCATCCAGCTCGGTCAGCCCCCTCTCCCGCTGGTAGAGGGAGCCGATCTTCGGGCTTTTCAAAACTTGAGTTCGACTCGGTATCTCAGGTCGGCGGACCTCGCCCATCCAGCTCGGTCAGTCCCCTCTCCCGCTGGTAGAGGGGGCCGATCTTTGGGCTTTTCTAAACTTGAGTTCGACTCGGTATCTCAGGTCGGCGGACCTCGCCTATCCAATCCGGTCAGTCCCCTCTCCCTCTGGGAGAGGGTTAGGGTGAGGGGCTTTTTGCTCTTCGGGCCCGGAAGAACTCGGTCAGCACGGCGCCACACTCCTCCGCCAACACCCCGCCTTCATACAACACCCGGTGATTCAAAAAGCCCTGGGTAAAAAACTGCCCCTGACTCTGCACAATCCCCGCCTTCGGCTCCAGCGCGCCATACACCACCCGCGCCACTCGCGAATGCACGATCAAACCGGCGCACATACTGCACGGTTCCAGCGTCACATACAGCGTGCTGCCCGGCAGGCGATAGTTATCCACTGCCTGCGCGGCCGCACGAATGGCGACCATTTCCGCATGGGCACTCGGATCGCTGGTGCTGATTGGGCAGTTGAAGCCGCGGCCGATGATTTCGCCATCCTGCACCAGCACCGCGCCCACCGGCACTTCGCCGAGGGCTGCGCCTTGTGCCGCGAGAGTCAGGGCTTCGCGCATGAAGTCACGGTCTCGGCTGCGGTCGATGATCGCGGCGGGGCGAATCTGGCGCATCACTTCACCTCGATGGCGGCCATCAGGCCGGTTTCCATGTGGTCGATCACGTGGCAATGGAACATCCACACCCCCGGATTATCGGCCACCAGCGCCACTTGCGCGCGCTCGTTCTTGCCCAGCAGATAAGTGTCGGTAAAGTACGGAATGATCTTGTGCCGGTTCGACGCGATCACCTTGAAACTCATGCCATGCAAGTGGATCGGGTGCTGATACTGGGTCATGTTCTTCAATTCGAAGATGTAGCTCTGCCCCAGTTTCAGGCTGGCGATCGGCCGATCAGCGCAGGTCTTGTCGGTGATGTCCCAGGCCTTGCCGTTGATCTGCCACAGGCTCGGCGGCCGGCCATTGTCGACGTTGACCGACACCGAGCCGACCCATTCGAAATTGAAGTTGAGTTTCTCGGCATTGGCCAGGTCCGGCTCAGCCACCGGGTTGGCCGGCAGCGCTTTTGGCCAGTCAGTCGGCGCCTCGTTATTGGCCACCGAACGCAGGGTGCCGAGACGTACCGGGCCATTGCGCAGCGACAACTCTTCGCCCGCCGCCGGTGCCTTGATCGCCAGACAAATGCGCATGCCCGGACCCAGCCAGTATTCCTTGCCCAACGGCCGTGGCTCGACCGGATTGCCGTCCAGCGCATAAATCTTCGCTTCGACGCCGGGAATGTTGATGCGGTAAGTCAACGTGTTGTCGAGGTTGAGCAAACGCACCCGGGTGATCTGCCCGGCCGGCAGTTCGATCACCGGGGTCGGCACACCGTTGATGGTCGACAACCGCCCCGCCGTGCCACCACGCGCGGCTTCACGGGGAATGCTGAACTCGACGAAATTGCCTTCGTCATCGATGTGCCAGTTTTTCAGGCTCAAGGTTTTTTCGTACTTGAAACCAGTGGGCTCGCGCTCTTCGATGATCAGCGGCCCGACCAACCCGCGCCCGAGTTCTTCGCTGCTGCTGACGTGCGGGTGATACCAATAGCTGCCGGCATCCGGCACGCGGAATTTGTAGTCGAAGTACTCGCCCGGCAACACCGGCAGCTGCGACACGTACGGCACGCCGTCCATTTCCAGCGGCAGACGAATGCCGTGCCAGTGAATGGTCGTCGCCACCGGCAGGTGGTTGATGAAGCGCACCCGCAGCCATTCACCCTGGCGCACACGCAACTCGGTGCCCGGCGCCGACGGGCCGAATGCCCAGGCCTCGGTCTTGTGCCCCGGCACCAGCTCGACGTCCAGCGGTGCGGCGATCAGTTCATAATCGTGGCCCGCCTCGGCGTCGGCCATTTTGCCGAGCCAATAACGCGACGCGCCCCCCGCACCAACGCCAACGACAACAAGACCGGCCAGGCCACCGAGGATTTGGCGACGGGTAAAGGACATGAACTCAACTACCTCACGTATCAGCGACAGGCCCTGAAGGCCTGCAAAAGGCGAATACGATACACCTGCGGTTGAGAAACAGTAAGGGCGACCTGAGGCCGCACATCACCTGCCGGCTTAAGGCCGCAGCCCGGTAATCAGGTGCACCACACCGTCCGCCAAGGGCATCACGCCCGCGACTCCGGCGGCGCTCAACGCCCGTTGGTCGATGTGCGACACATCACGCAACACTACACGCACCCGCGTCAACGCCAGCGGTTGCTGCGACTTCAGGTTATCCACACCGCCCAGCGCCGCGACGATATCGGCGCTCAATCCGTCGCTCTGCTCGGCCGCAGCTGTCGGTGTGTCCGCGACCAGATCCGGGGTCAGGGCTTTCCAGAATGCCTTCTGCAATTGATCGAACATGTTCAGTTCTCCAGAACCCGCAAAGTATCGACGGTTGCCTCGTGAAACAGCTGCAACGCCTCGCGCACCTGCCCGGCACTTTCCAGACCGAGCACCTGTTGGGCGATGATCTGACAATCCGCCAGCGCAAGCTCGCGCACTGTTGCCTTGACCGGGGCAATCATCGGCACGCTCACCGACAACTCATCCACACCCAACCCCAGCAACAGCGGCACCGCCAGACGTTCAGAGGCCATCGCCCCGCACACGCCGACCCATTTGCCATGGGCATGCGCGGCCTTCACAGTCATGGCGATCAGACGCAGCACCGAGGGATGAAAACTGTCCGCCTGACTGGCCAGGCGCGGGTGGTCGCGATCCATCGCCAGGGTGTATTGCGTCAGGTCGTTGGTGCCGATCGAGAAGAAATCCACCAGCGGCGCAAACAGATCCGCCATCAGCGCTGCGGCCGGCACTTCGATCATGATCCCCATTTTCGGCCGTTGCGTTAGCCCTAGCGCGAGGATTTCCTCGTCGAGCATCTGCCGCGCCAGACGCAGCTCCGACAGCTGCGTGACCATCGGCAACATGATGTGCAAACGTGTCAGATCGCAGCAGCCGAGCATGGCGCGGAACTGCTCTCGCAATAATTGCGGGCGCTCCAGGCACAAGCGAATGCCGCGCACGCCGAGGAACGGGTTGGTTTCGCTGTCCATGGGTACGTAGGCCAGCGGTTTGTCGCCGCCGACATCGAGGGTGCGCACCACCAGATTGTGCGCAGGCCCCACGCAGCGAGCGATCGCGCTGTAAGTGGCGACCTGTTCGTCATGGCTCGGCGCGTGGTTGCGGCCCAGGTAGAGAAACTCCGAACGCAGCAGTCCGACACCCGCGCCCCCCGAGGCCATGGCCTGCCCGGTTTCAGACAAAGAGGCGACATTGGCCGACACCTCGACGTGATGGCCGTCACGGGTGCGCGCCGCGAGCGCTGCATTGGCCAGCTCATGCTCGTGGCGTTGGCGCTGTTGCGCGTGGCGCGCTTGCCATTGTTTGATCGCCGCCGAGTCCGGATGCACATGCAGTTCGCCCTTGTCGGCATCGAGCAGTACTTGAGTGCCATTGCCCAGCGCAAGCATTTGCACCGGCACCCCGCAGATCGATGGCAGGCCACAGGCGCGGGCGAGAATCGCCACGTGACTGGTCGCGCCGCCCCCCACCGTAGCGAAACCCAGTACCTTGCCGGTATCGATACCGGCGGTCTGCGACGGGGTCAGTTGATCGGCAATCAGAATGCTTCCATGCG
The DNA here is from genome assembly GCF_059429415.1 of Pseudomonas sp. CH61. Classification (NCBI taxonomy): domain Bacteria; kingdom Pseudomonadati; phylum Pseudomonadota; class Gammaproteobacteria; order Pseudomonadales; family Pseudomonadaceae; genus Pseudomonas; species Pseudomonas sp. CH61. The sequence continues at coordinate 4,493,668 of NZ_CM182098.1, forward strand.
GCAGCTCCAGCGCCTGATCACCAATCCCCAATAACAGCTTGAGCACCCGGCGCCCGACATCGGTCAGATCCGCCGCCCGTTCGGCCAGCAGTGCACTGCCGAGCTGGCGAAACATGATCGCGGTTTCTTCAGTGGCGGCGCGCCAGGCGAAGGCCGCGCTTTTACCCTCGTCGATCAACGCTTGCGCCTGATCGAGCAGACCCGGATCTTCGAGCAGTTCCTGATGGGCCTTGAAGATCTCGGCTTCGGCTGCACCAGCAGCGGTATCACGCAAATGCTGCAAGGCCAGATCGGCTTCGATCAGGGCATTGGCGAGGGCCGCACGCTCGACCTCTGCTCCGCCGCCAAATTCGCTGACGTCGAAGACCGGTTCGCTGATCTGCACCACTTGGCCCAATGCCGAACCGGGTGACGCGCAGACGCCCCGCAGAAGCGTTAGCGCCTCCGTGACGACGACCTCGGTAGGCGCCACTGCCGTTACCGTTTCACCGCAGCCTTCGGCCAATAGTCGAGTCAGCACCTCGATCGCTGCATCAGCGTCTTCGCCCACCGCACTGAGCTGCACGCTGTCGCCGAACGCGGTCTGCAACGCCATGATCGCCACCAGCGATTTGGCGTTGGCTTGAGCCTGCTGCTTATGCAGGTAAATCTTTGCCGAGAAGACCTTTGCCGCTTGCGCGAAAACTGCCGCCGGGCGCGCGTGCAGACCATTGGGGTTGGGCAGTTTCAATGGTTGCGAGAAAACAGCCTGCCCCTCTGTCGCCACTGCTTCCTCGCTGAGTGCCTGGGTGCTGGCTATTTCAAGCAACGGCTGAGCGCTTTCGACCTGTCCGCTCGACGCGACCAGTCAGGTAAACGGCTCACCGCTGACCACCAGCATCAACGTCATCAGGCTGCGCGCATGCCGAACAATGTAATCGGCATCGAACTCGATCAGCGCCTGCCCGGCGGCAACCCGTTGCCCCTCTTCGACCAGGCGAGTGAAACCTTGCCCGCCGAGGTTCACCGTATCGAGGCCAATATGCATCAACACCTGCACGCCGTTGTCATCCGTGATGCTCACGGCATGCCCGCTGGCCTGCACGTTGCTGATAACTCCGGCCAAGGGCGCGCATAAGGTCGACGAGGTCGGATCGATGCACAGACCGTCGCCGATCACGCGTCCGGAAAACACCGGATCGGGCACTTGCTCGAGCGCCATCAGGACACCGGACAAGGGAGCCAGCAGTTGCAAAGGTTGGGGTGTGGCCATGACGTCACCTGCAGTTTTGTTCTTTGAAGTGCCGATGGAGCGCGACGCTCCATCAGCATCGCTTATTTCCACCAGTATTCGACCTGCAATCCGACATTCGCACCGTGGCGAGCGGTGCCGAAAGAGCCGGTGTCAGACAATGCCGAGCCTTTCGCCAGTTCGTTGGCCGCACGTTTCGCCGCCTCGTTCCAGGTGGCGTACGTGTAATACAGACGCACCTCGGGACGCGCCCAGAACTCCGGGCCTTTGGGCGACCAGGTCGGGGCAAACGTGAACTTGCTCAGCTTGCGCGTGCCACCCGGGGCTTCGACTTGATCGTGACCCAGTTCGGTGACCAGTTTGAAGTGTTCACTGAGCGCATAGGCGGGACGCACCCCCAACGAGATCCAGTTCTGCTCGACACCGTCCGGGCGAATGTCTTTCTGATACACCGCCTCGACCTGACCACCGAAGCGCGGCGTCACCTGCCAGTCGAAAAACTCGACGATCCGGTAGCTTTTGTTGTTGTCGTCCAGTTTGACGTTGCCGGTGTAGCCCAGTCCGGTGCCCGGCCCCTCACCGTATTGCAGCGCCAGTTTGTTCTTGCCGCCGAGAAAATCCTTTTGCACATGTTGCGTGGTGATTGCCCAGCCTCGGTGGGCATCGCGGCTGTCGGGTTTGTCGATATAACTCAAGCCGAACTCCAGCTCACCGCCCGGGTTGGTCTTGAAACCGGCAACGTTGAAGTCATGCCGATTGATGTAGTCCTTCTGGTACAGATTGTCCTTGCGCGAGAAGGCGTAGCTGTATTTAAGGTCGCCGATCAATACGTCTTCGACCCCGCCCCCGGTGGCGCTCTGGTTCCAGTAGTAGAAGTCGGAAATATGGATGTCATTGCGCTTGTAATAACGGCGCCCGGCCCAGAGTGAACCGCCATTGAGCGCCGGCATTGCCGACCACTGTGCGTAGGCTTGCGGCAAGCGTATCGAGCCATTGTCGTCTTTGAACGTGGGGCTGCGGTCGTAGCGGTTATACAGCGAGGCCATGCCGTCGACACTCAGGACCGAACCATCGTCGAGGGTGTACAGATCCTGACGCAACTCCAGTTCACCGTACTGCTCGCACTCGTTACCCAGACGATATTTGGTCTGCGCACCGGGTAACTGGAAGCACGACTGACCGCTGCTGTTGACCGACGTGCCGACACCGCTACGCAAGTAGCCGCCAAACTCCAGCGCTTGTGACGCTGGCGGTAAAGCCAGGCAAAAACCTGCGACTGCAAGGCTGCGATTTATTGTTGTTTTCATAAGCCACCCCATTGTTTTTATTGTCTGGTTGCATGAATTCGGCGCGCAGAAATCCCCCGCGCAGTGCTCTGCGTGTTGTTTTGAAAGCTGTTTTTTTAGTTAACGGTCAGGGATCGATCAGGTGCAGAACGAATGACTCGTAAGGTCTTAAAGTCACCTGGCGCTTGCGCAACGGCCCGTCCGCATAATTGCTGATCAACTGGCGCTGGCTCATCGACTCGCTGATGACCGTCGCCGGCAACTCCACTTCACAGGTTGTCCCGTAAAAGTTGTTCACCACCAACAAACGCTCGGCGTCACCTTCACGCACATACGCCCAGACCTGCGGATGCTCAGGCAGCAATTGTTGGTACAGCCCGTCGGTGATCAACGATTCGCTGCGGCGCAGCGCGATCAGACGGCGGTAGTGATGCAACACCGAGTCCGGGTCGTCGAGCTGATGGGCGACGTTGATCTGCGCGGCATTGGCCGGTACCCCGATCCACGGTTCGACGCTGCTGAAACCGGCGTTCGGCCCAGCGTCCCAGTGCATCGGCGTGCGACCGTTATCGCGGGACTTCTGCATGATCGCCGCCATGTTGTCGGCATCGCTGCTGCCGGCTTCGCGCTTGAGGCGAAAGATGTTCAGCGTCTCGACATCGCGATAATGCTCGATCGATTCGAACCCCGGATTGGTCATGCCCAGCTCTTCGCCCTGATAGACGAACGGCGTGCCTTGCAGAAAATGCAGCGCGGTACCGAGCATCTTCGCCGAGCGTTCGCGGTACTCGCCGTCATGGCCGAAACGCGAGACCACGCGCGGCTGATCGTGGTTACACCAGAACAGCGCGTTCCAGCCGCCACCGGCCTGCATGCCGGTCTGCCAGTCGGACAGAATTTTCTTCAGCTGAAGGAAATCGAAGTCGGCGCGTACCCACTTCTGCAGGTTCGGATAATCGACTTTCAAGTGGTGAAAGTTGAAGGTCATCGACAGTTCTTTCGACTGCGGATTCGAATAGCGAATGCAGTGCTCGAGGCTGGTCGATGACATCTCGCCGACATTGATCAGCTCGTGCCCTTCGAAGACTTCGCGGTGCATCTGCTGCAAGTACGCGTGGACATTCGGCCCGTCGGTATAAAAGCGGCGGCCATCGCTGCTGTCTTCGGGAAAGTCTTCGGGCTTGGAGATCAGATTGATCACATCCAGACGAAAACCGCCAACGCCCTTGTCCCGCCAGAACTGCATCATTCTGAACACTTCGGCGCGGACCTCGGGGTTGTCCCAATTCAGGTCGGCCTGGGTGTGGTCGAACAGGTGCAGGTAGTACTGACCGGTCTGGGCCTCGTACTCCCAGGCGGAACCGCCGAACTTGGATTCCCAGTTGTTCGGCTGATCACGCCAGATATAGAAGTCACGGTAAGGATTGTCGAGGCTGCTGCGCGCCTGCTGGAACCAGACGTGTTCGATCGAGGTGTGATTGACCACGATGTCGAGCATCAGCTTGATCCCGCGCTTGCCCGCTTCGGCGATCAACAGCTCGCAGTCGGCCATGCTGCCGTAGCTCGGATCGATGGCGTAGTAATCACTGATGTCGTAGCCGTTGTCGCGTTGCGGCGAACGCAGGAATGGCGTGATCCACAAGCAGTCGACGCCCAGCCAGTGCAGGTAGTCGAGCTTGGCGACGATACCGAGCAGATCACCTGTCGGGTTGCCGGCGTGGCTATGAAAGCTCTTCGGGTAGATCTGGTAGATCACCGAACGTTGCCAGTCTTGCATGGCGCAACTCCTTCAATAAGTCCGTGCAGCTCGTACCCACATTGAAATGCGATCAACTGTGGGAGCGAGCCTGCTCGCGAAAGTGCTTGATCAGGCAACCCGATAACCGGGCCGGACAATCTTCATGCTCAATGCACAGGTCAGAACAAACGGCACGAGCATGGCAATCAGCATCCCCAGCACAAACATCGGGATGTACTGCGGAATGATCGAGATGAATCCCGGCAGGCCACCAACGCCAATGGCCGAGGCCTGAACCTTGTTCAACGAAAGAAACACACAGCCCAGCGCCGAGCCGGTCAGCGCGGCGTAAAACGGAAACTTGTAGCGAAGATTGACGCCAAACATCGCCGGTTCGGTGATACCGAAGTAGGCGGAAATCGCCGAGGTCGACGCCATGCTCTTGTCCCGCGCATTGCGCGTCATCCAGAACACCGCCAAGGCAGCACTGCCCTGTGCGAGGTTGGACATGACGATCATCGGCCAGATGAAGGTGCCGCCCTGGGTCGAAATCAATTGCAGATCGACCGCGAGAAACATGTGGTGCATGCCGGTGATCACCAGCGGCGCGTACAGCAGACCGAAAATCGCGCCACCCACCATCGGCGCCAGGTCAAACAACATGACCAGCCCCTCGGTGATGAAGATGCCGATATGGCGGGTCACCGGGCCGATCACTGCAAGCGCCAGCACGCCGGTGACGACGATGGTGGTAATCGGCACCACAAGCAATTGAATGGCGTTGGGGACGCGCGCGCGCAGCCATTTTTCGATGACGCTCATCACGTAGGCGGCCAGCAGAATCGGCAGGATCTGCCCCTGGTAACCGACCTTTTCCACCTGAAACAGACCGAGAATGTCGAAGTACGGCAACTGCTGCCCGTCCAGCCCGGCCACGGCCTTGCCGTAGTTCCAGGCGTTGAGCAGATCCGGATGTACCAGCATCAGGCCAAGCACAATGCCGAGGATCTCGCTGCCGCCAAAGCGTTTGGCCGCCGACCAGCCCACCAGCGCCGGCAGAAACACGAACGAGGTGTTGGCCATCAGGTTGATCAGGCTCCACAGCCCGTCGAGTTTCGGGTAGGCATCGAGCAGGGTTCGCCCTTCGATGAACATGCCTTTGGCGCCGAGCAGATTGTTGATGCCCATCAACAGGCCGGCAATGATCAGCGCCGGCAGGATCGGCATGAACACGTCGGAAAACACCCGCACCAGCCGCTGCACGGCGTTGATCTTTTCGGCGCTCTTCTGTTTGACGTCAGCGATGGTCGACGCCGCGAGACCGGTCTGGCGACGCAGTTCGGCATAGACCTTTTCCACTTCGCCCGGACCGATCACCACCTGATACAGGCCGCCGGTGAAGAACGAGCCTTTGACCAGGTCGATCTGGTTCAGTGTGGCGCTGTCGACCAGGCTCGGGTCCTTCAGGGCCAGCCGCAACCGCGTGACGCAATGGGCAGCCTGTTCGAGGTTTTCGCTGCCGCCGAGGCTTTGCAGCAATTGCCTGGCGATATTCGGGTAGTCGTGGCTCATGCTAGTTCTTCCGCTATGGATTGTTGTTATTGGCAGCACGCCGAAGCGAAAAATACTCGTCTGTACGAGTTAATGCAACAACTCGTACAGACGAGTTTGTTTATGGTTATTCCCGCCAGACCGAAGACGAATTTTCCTACTCAGCCCTAAGGTGATTTCCATCGTCCACATGGACAAAGCCCTACCCTGGCCTTAAGGTTCGTGGCTTTGAGCACAGTCGGCACCGAGCCTACCCATGAGCAAATACAACCAGATCTATAGCGATCTGCTGGCCAGCATCACGACTGAACGCCTGGAGCGCGGCGCCCGCCTGCCTTCCGAAACCGAACTGATGGACAGCTATCAGGCCAGCCGTGGCACGGTGCGCAAGGCGATCGAACTGCTTCAGGAACGCGGCTTTGCGCAGAAGATCCACGGCAAGGGCACCTTCGTGCTTTCGACCAACCCGATCGAGTTTCAGCTCGGCGGCATCGTCAGCTTTCAAGAGACCTACCCACGCCTGGGCAACGACGTCAGCACCGAAGTGGTCGAACTGAGTCAGATCCCGCTCGAAGGCGCCCTGCTCGAACACATCCATGCCGAACCGGGCAGCCTCATCACGCGGATCAAGCGTGTGCGGCGGATCGACGGCAAACGGGTCATCCTCGACATCAACCACTTCGTCAGCGAAGTCATTCCCGGTCTGTCCCTCGATATTGCCGAGCAGTCGATCTACGCCCATATCGAACAGACCCTGCAGCTACAGATTGCCTACGCCCAACGCACCATCGAAGCCGTGCCGCGCAGCAAGGACGATCAACTGCACCTGGACCTCGACGGCCAGAGCCATGTGATCGTGGTCAGCAACCAGACCTTCCTTCAGGACGGTCGTCAGTTCGAGTACACCGAATCGCGGCACACCTTGGACAAGTTCTACTTTTCCGACGTGGCACGGCGCTGACCCCGGCACATTTCCAACGATCCTGTGCGGTACATATGTAGTGCACTCCCCTTGAGCGAATCGGCCATGCTCGGCCTTCATTTCTCAAGGATGGAGAAAGCATGTACGCCACCCAACCAAGCCCTCTGCCGAACGCGGCAGACAAGGCTGCTCTGAAGCGAATCGCCTATACCGTCGTGCAGAACTGCCCCGGCCTGCAGGACGCCGCCCGTGAAGCGGCCCGTGATCTGCTGGAAGCCCAAGGCTTGTCCAGCCTTGATCCGGATGAGGTTTATTTCCATCGTTTCAAGACGGCCCAGAGCAGTAGCCGCTCGTTTACCGGCTGGGAGCACATCCGCGAAAAACCCTACGAATCGATGACCCTGACGCAGTTGGTGATTCATCGTTTTCGCGCCACCGACCAGGACAATGCCGATCTTCTCGATCTGTACGGCGGCTTCTATACGGAAGGTCCGCAGTCTGAGAATTTCGACGAAAAGAACCAGGTGCGCCTGCATGGCAATGAGGTCTTGAAGGCGTTCTGGAACCTCGATTTCAGTGGGCACTACACGGCCATTCTGACGGACTTCTGGAACAGTCACGGCGAGGATTTCCGCACCTTGGCCAAGTGCAATTTCCTTAGCCGTGCGGTGCAGGCTCTGGATCTTGGGCAGCTCAACGGCAGTGACTTTCAATGGCTGGTGGATTCCGTGGTGGGGCCTCTCAGTTGGCCGGTCACCTTGAGCATGCTGCAAGCGAGTCACACACCAACGGGGAAGGTATGCGCCTTCGACATTGACGGACACGTCGCCCCGCAACTACTGCGCCTCGTCGCCCCCGCCGGCCGGCAGATTATCTATCTGCCCAACGAAGCCGAGGCATTTGTGGTCAAGGAAACGGCGGCGGACCTGCATTGGTGGGTGCTGGATCAGCTGAACGACGCAAAACGCCGCGCGACCTTCCTGAATCATTTTGCTCTCGCCGATCGTCAGCAGATGAGCGAGAACATTAGTGATCTGATGAATCGCCTGGTGGCCACCTGGGGCCGGGCCGACCATCACCTGATCAACCGTACAAACCAAGTGCTGAGCGATGATGCATTCTGTTGGCTACGCGACTCGACCCGCCAGGCAATGTTCGCAGAAGCGCACCTGTCCCTGACATCCAATGGCGATCTGCGCAAAAAGTTGTGGATCGGTTACCTCAGTGCGGGTCTCAAGGTGTTCGGGCCGATGGCCACTGTCGGATGGCCGCTGGCGTTGCCGGTAATAGGCGCGACCATCGCCAGCATGGGCCTGAATATCGATCAGGCGCAGAACGGCAAGACCAACGCCGAACGCAAGGCCGGCGTATTGGGGGCGGTACTGAGTGGCATCAACCTGTTATTCAACCTTCCATTGCTGATCGGCACCGGGCCGATGCTGGAGATTGGCGCCGAAGTCGATGCGGCAGAGGCCGCAGAAATGGCCGAGTACAGCGAAGCGCTGAATCCTCCCTCCGAGGCTGACAAGCCAATGCAGATCATGGTGCCGGACGATGCCGAAATCACCCTGCCAAATGTCGATGAAACGACGCTGATTCCTGCGCAGAACGCCCCATCGCCAGCAGTACCCGAACGTTATCAATGCAACGAGTTGCTCGACGGCACGGCACTCGGCAAGGAGTTCGGGAAGTTCCACGGAATCTACCGTCTCGACGCTGATCCGCCCTACGCCATCCTGATGAATGACGCTCCGTACTACGTGCGCTACTTCGCCAACTCTCGGGGCAGTGGTGACTGGGCGATCATAGATCCTGAGCGACCCAACCAGCTCGTCCACGCCCTGCCTGTCCGTCTCAATGCCGAAGGTGAATGGGAGCGCATGCCAGCACTGGGCCTCAAGGGAGGCGGCCAGTGCATGGGCAAGCAATGCGCCCCTGATATCGAACTCGGTACCTTCGAACCGGCATCACCGGAGACGCCCGCACAACCAGTGGCAGAACCGCAATCCTCGACATCACGGCCCCCGCGCCCGGTGACCAGCGCCTACGACATCGACCCGCCGGTGCGTCGTTCGATAAAAGCCTGGGCACTGAATCTCAACGAAACACATGCCCAACTGCAGCCCGACGGTGCTGGCAGTTTCGGCATGGACGACCCGTTCGAGTTGTATGCCGCCGGCAAACGCCAACTCCTGCAGAGTTCAGCCCGAGGCCTTTTTCAGGAACCTGCCGTGGGTTATTCAGCCTGCTCGTCCGGCAATGCGCGAAATCAGCCGCCTGATGACGCTGGCCGATCTTGTCGACGGGATTTTTGGAAGTGCTTCAGGGCTAGTGGTGGGAGAAACCCTTGATCGCATCGCCAGCCTGCGTTTTCTGATTGAAAGCATGCCGGCATTGGCCCGCCACGCGAAAACCCTCTACATGCGCGGGCTGCTCAGTGACTTCGCTCAGGTTGAACTGAACCGCTACTTCATCAGCGGCCAGATGACCGTGGATTTACGCACTTACCTGAACAGCCTCGGCACCGATCCCGGCGGTCGATTCAACCCGTTGGAACTGGTCCAGGTCGCACGAGCGAACGGGGTTCGGGTCCAGGCGATCGACTGCGCCGCCAGCTACAAAATGAAAACCCCGCTGCCCTCCGTCGACGAGCAGATGATGAGCACCTATCTGACAAACGACATCATGACCGGCGATGTCTACCTCAACAGCCCGGGAAAATGGATCGTAGTGACGGATGCTCACAACACCAATACCTTCAGAGGACTACTGGGCATCAGTGAGTTGAAAGGAGCAATCGGTCTGCGAATCGATGAAGTCGGCATTGGTGAAGAGCTGGGCGTGGATGTCGATCCGGGTATTGAAGTACCACGCGGCAGCTCGCCCGGTGGCACTGTCAGGCAAGGAAATCCGGATCTTCTGCGCGCCGACTTGCGCTTGAAAGTCCAGGCACCCGAGCTGGCCTGGAGCGAGGAGACGCTGGAGAATCTTTTGTACAGGCGTGGCATGTATCTGTTCGAAAAAGCGGGCGACAGCTACACCCTGATCCACCGCAGCAAACAGGGCATGCTCCAGCGCACGCCGATAACTCGATTGAGTGACGGCAAGGTCTCGCTCCACCGACCTGCGTGGCAGCGTGTGAATGACATCGAGTTCGCCAATCTGAAGGACATGTCTCAGCGGTTGTCCGATACCGGACTGATATTGCGTAGCCGGATCCCTGATTGAGGCTAGTCGGTAATGCACACTCTTCTGGCGAAGCAGCTTGTTACCGTTGAGATACGCAGTAAGCTGACAAAAAAGAACAGCCTTACGTAGAATGCCGCCGTGGCTATGGAACACCTTCCTTCTAAACCTCCTATGACCTAGGGGTTTCGCTCTCCACACCGCGCCTGCTTTTTGCAGGCGTTTTTACATCTGCTGTAGACACGATGCTGCAGCTCGTCCGTGACGGCGACCAAAGGAGAAAATCAAGCATGAATCAGGAGCTGTTCCTGCGTCGCCGCAGCAAAGTTCACGTGCCAACGGGCACTGGCGGTGCCACGCGCGCTCAAGTCGCATCGGCCGTCCAGGAAATCGCGGCGTTTCGATGCGTACTGTCAGAGTCCCTGATTGAGCAAATAGGCATGTTGTCGGCGTCAGAACTCAAGTACTGGCTACGCGAAATTATCAGAGTCTTGCGACGAAGAGCCGGCGCTCATGTGAACCACCGGCCGTTTTATCCAGACTTTCCAGAGCAGGTTCTGAAAGCCCCAGAGGCAGAGCTGTACCTTAACGCCGTCATGCACTACCTCACGCTTCGGCGTTTGCCACCGACTGAAAACGCTCGACCTCCGATGCTTGAAGGCAACTTCATATCCTGGGTGATTGAAACGGGTAGCGTCTCTGAGTTCGAGTCACTGCTCGAACCGCTGGTTTCATCGCGCACCTCGCTCTCTGAAGAGGATACTGCTGATGTTGCCTGGTTTATCCGAAACTACAAAAGCGATGTGTTCCGCCAGCTGCCCGAGGCCATCCCGTTCCGGGAGATCCGTGCACAGGTTGGCGGCGCACTGATCCTGCATGTCGCTGGCGACAAACGGGTAGACACATTCCTGGAGCGGAATGTCGAAACAGCGACTGACGTACTACGACTGGCAGTCGCCCTAAGCGGAGGAGACGTGTCGCTGGCGACCGCTACGACACGTTTCAAACCGATGAAGCGCTCGATGCGCCGTCTGTTTTTGCACCTGCTCGATAGAATACCCAACGCTGCCGAAGACGTAATGCGTCATGCGGAGCGCTGGAAACGCCTGGCTGAAGTACTGCATCCGGGCGACTACGCCGATAAATATCCACACGCTCTGGCCGCTATCACGGCAGCGCGTCGAAACGAACCGCCCACCACATTTAATTCACGAGTCGAAACATTGCTGGTCCAGCGTGACATCGCCACGCTTGTGCCAATACTACAAAGCCGACCTGGTGAGTTCGCACGACGGCTTGACGTGACCCTGCGCCGCGCGACGGAAGCCGACTCGGTACTCGACGCATTCGAGGCCGTTGCCGCACAAGTGTCCTCACCTGTCCTGCTGCAGGTGCTGGCCCAGGTTCGTGCACCGCGCCCCCTGCCCCTGCGCGCCTTCACTCCGAAAGGTTCATTCGCCAAAGTCTATGCCATCAACGATCGCCGAGAGCCTCTTGCACCTGAAGTGTTGGCGCATGCAGCCCGAATCTGCGAGGACGCTCTCGTACAGCGATTTGCGTCACTGCCGCCGCTAGGGCGTTGCTTCATCGATCCGGCATTACGCGAATACAGGGTGCCGCTAGTGCAGCGCGCCTCTTCGAAGTCGCTACGTACGCTGGTGCGAGGCAGTCGGTTGCCTATCCCTGACACACGTTTTATTCGCCTGTTCCTGTGGTGGAAGAATGGCAGGGGCCGTACGGATATCGACTTGTCCGCCGCATTTTTCGATGCCAACTTCGTGTTCAGAGAAACGGTTGCGTACTACAACCTGAAAGGGTACGGCGGATACCACAGCGGCGACATCGTCGATGCGCCCGATGGGGCCTCGGAATTCATCGACCTCGACCTTGATGTTCTGGTTGAGAAGGGCATCCGCTACGTCGTCACGTCTATCACTTCATTCACCGAACAGCCGTACTGCGATCTTCCGGAATGCTTCGCTGGCTGGATGGCCCGCACCGACACGGCGTCGGGTGAAGTATTCGAGCCGCGATCCGTGTTCGACCGTATCGATATCGCCTCCGACACAGTTATCTGCCTGCCATTCGTGATGGACTTGCAGGAACGACGCATGATCTGGGCAGATCTGGGGCTTACTTCATCTCCCCGGTGGAACAACGTCGATAATAACCTCAGCGGGGTATCGTTGATGCTGCGAGCCTTGGTGCATACACCACGGCCGGATCTGGAAACGCTGTTCGACTTACATGCTCGAGCACGGGGAAAACGAGTGGATTCGCCGCAGCAGGCAGAGGCAGTGTTTGCGCTAGATAAAGGGCTGACGCCGTTCGATACGGATCTGATTCGATCCCAATATCTTTGATACCGGCGACAGGTGCCTGGAGGACGCCGGACAAACAGTCCTCCTCCATCACCCCCACTCTATTATCAATAGGGGACAATATGCGGTAGCCGGGTAGTGCACTGCCCTTGCGCGAATCGGTCATGCTCAGTTTTTGTTTCTCATGGATGAAGAACGCATGACCTCACCCGAACGACGTCTGCTGCCAAACGCAGCGGACAAAACTGCCCTCAAAGCCATTGCCGCGACTATCGTGCAGACCTGCCCGAGTCTGCTCGACGCAGCCCGGCAAGTCGCCAACGAAATCCTGGCGGAAAAAGGACTGTCGGGCCTCGATCCCGACCGGATTTACTTCCACCGTTTCAAAACGGCGCAGAGCAGCTCGCTGACCTTCACGGGTTGGGAGCATGTGCTGGAAAAGCCTTATGAAACGCTCACCCTCACGCAGTTGGTGATCCATCGCTTTCGTGCGACCGATCAAGACAACGCAGATCTGCTTGGCCTCTACTGCGGCTTCTACTCGGATGGCCCGGAGGCGGAAAACTTCAATCAGAGTAATGAAGTGCGATTGCTCGGCAGCGATGTGCTGAGGGCATTCTGGGATGTCGACTTCAGCGCGCGCTACACAGGTCAACTGACGAGATTCTGGCAAACCTCGTCGGATAACTTCCGCGCCCTGGCAAAGTGCAACTTTCTCAGTCTGGCGGTGCAGGCGTTGCAGCAGGGTGACCTTGATGGCGCTGATTTTCAGCGCATCGTCGGCTCGGTAATCGGGCCCGTCACCTGGCCCGTCACCTTGCAAATGCTGCAAGCGTTACACCCGGTCGGTGTTGAAGTGCGGGCGCTGGATCTCGATGGCCACGTCGCCGTCAATGCGCTGCGTCTGGTGGAAAGCAGCGGCCGCCAGACCCTTTACTTGCCAGGCGAGGCCCGGGCATTCCTCTTTAAGGACAATGAAGCGGATCTGCATTGGTGGATACTTGAGCAGATGAATTCAGACGACAAGCGCACGGCATTTCTCCAGCATTTCCCGCTGGCTGACCGCCATCACCTCAACGAAAACCTCACCGATCTGATGAACCGTCTGGTCAGCACCTGGGGTCACAGCGATCACCGCATGATCAATCGCAGCAACGTCGCGATCAGCGGTGACGCATTCACTTGGTTAAGTGAGTCGACACGCTCGAGCATGGTTGCCGAGGCGCACCTGGCGCTCACGTCCAACAGTGACCTGCGCAAAAAACTCTGGATCGGTTATTTGAGTGCCGGTTTGAAAGTATTCGGCCCGATGGCAGCGGTGGGCTGGCCTGTGGCGTTGCCTTTGATTGGCGCCAGCATCGCGAACATGGGATTGAACATCGATCAGGCCATCAACGGCACTACGCCAACCGAACGCAAGGCCGGTGTTACTGGCGCAGTGCTCAATGCCATCGACATTGTGTTCAACATTCCGTTTCTGATCAGCACTGGCGCGCAACTTGAAGTGGGCCCGCAGGTGGAGTTTGCCGAAGCTGAAGAAATGCGCGGATTGATCGAGTTCACTTCGCCTGACACACCCTTCTTGCCGCCTCTGGATCAACCGCCAATCCCGGTAGTTGATCCAGAAGTGCCCGTTGAGCTGACAAACGAAATCGCCATCGAGACTACCCTCGAATCCACCCGGCAGTTGGCCACGGCGGCTGCGCGCCAAGATTGGTCTGTTCCAAGGATTCCTGCCAAATATCGATGCAATGAGATATTGGCCCACCGTTCTGTAGAGGCAGCGCCAGGCAAATATGAGGGGATTTACCGCCTGGACAAGGAGCCGGGCCATGCCATTGAAATGGAGGGTACCGCGTACTACGTGCGCTACTTTGCCGACTCCGAAGACGCTGGCAACTGGGCCATCGTCGATCCCGAGCGACCTAATCAGTTTGCTTACTCGTTGCCAGTCCGCTTCGGCAGTAGCGGCAAGTGGCAACGCATACCTGCGCTGCGTCTCAGGGGAGGCGGCCAATGCGTGGGCAAGGCTGGTTTCCTGGACACCGACCAGTCCTCGTCCTCGGCCCCGGCTACAGCAACGCCGTCAGCGGAGCTTCCCCTCGTCGACCCGGTTTCACCGGTCGCGCGACCACTGCGCCTGGTGACTCCCCTCAACGACATCGCAGGAGTGGACATGGCGAAAATGAAAAGATGGGCCATGAACTTGCCTGAAACTTTCACCGAGCTCTCCAGTGCAAACCGCAGTAAACCATCAACGGCCGATACATATGCGGCCCATTTCCGCGAAAGACGCACGTCCCTGCTGAACGAGGCCAAAGAGTATTACTCAGAGCTGAACTGGACCAACCTGCCCGCACGGCCAGTCATCCCGCAAATCGATGTCGAGATGCAGACGGCTGAGCTGATTGATCGCATCTTTGCCAATACCGATGGACTGGTCGTCGGCGAAACCCTTGATCGCATCGCCAGCATGCGTTTCATGATCGAAAACATGCCGGCGTTCGCACGGCATATCGACACACTGTACGTGCGGGGTTTGCTGAACGATTTTGCCCAGACAGATCTCAACGAATTTCACCTGTCGGGAGAGATGTCAGAGGATCTTCGAGGCTACTTGTCCAGCCTGGGTACCGACCCTGATGGCCGGTTCAACATGCTTGAGCTGATCAAGGCTGCCCAGGCCAATGGCATCCGCACCCAAGGTCTTGAAGTCGCGCACAGTTACAAGCTGAAGGTACCGCTGACTTCGATCGAAGAGCAGATGATCCACGCCCGGCTTGCCTCGCAAATCATGTGGGGTGACGAACTCCTCAACAGGCCGGGCAAATGGGTTGCCCTGGTCGAGGCAACGAACACCAATACCTTCAGAAATCTGCCAGGCATAAGCGAACTCAGGGGCGGTATCGGTTTACGGATTGAAGAAGCGACGTCCACCGAAGTGGCCGGCATCAGAGTCGACCCAGGACTGGAAGTCGCTCGGGGCCCGTTTGATAACGGGGCATCGACGCGCAACTCATCCGACTTTCTATTCGCGGATTTGCGCTTGCAGATCGCAACACCTGTGCCGCAGTGGACTGAGGCAACGGTGAATACACTGCTGAATCGCAACGGCATGTTCATGCTCGGAAAAACGCAGAATGCATACACGCTTGTGCGTCGCAACAGCGACGGCAATATCGTTCGAACCATGGTGAATCGCCGAGGGGATGGTCAGGTTTACATCTGGGCACAGTCGATGCCGCGGATCAGCGGCATCATGTTCCGTGACATCGGTGCGTTATCCCAGCGCCTGATAGAGATCGGCTTGACCCTGCAAAGTCGCATACCCAGCTAACTGTTTTCAGGGCATGAAACGAAAAAACCCTTGGCTTCAGGCCAAGGGTTTTTCGTTAATCAACCTGCAGCGGGATCACTCCCACTCAATGGTCGCCGGCGGCTTGCTCGACACGTCGTAAGTGACGCGGGAGATGCCTTCGATTTCATTGATGATGCGGCCGGAGACGGTTTCCAGCAGTTCGTAAGGCAGGTGAGCCCAACGCGCGGTCATGAAGTCGATGGTTTCCACGGCACGCAGGGCAACCACCCAAGCGTAACGACGGCCGTCGCCAACAACGCCAACCGATTTCACCGGCTGGAACACGACGAACGCCTGACTGACCTTGTGGTACCAGTCGGCTTTGCGCAGTTCTTCGATGAAGATGTGGTCAGCGCGACGCAGCAGGTCGGCGTATTCCTTTTTCACTTCACCGAGGATGCGCACGCCCAGGCCCGGGCCCGGGAACGGGTGACGGTAGACCATGTCGTACGGCAGGCCCAGTTCCAGGCCCAGACGACGGACTTCGTCCTTGAACAGTTCGCGCAGTGGCTCGACCAGTTTCAGGTTCATCTCTTCCGGCAGGCCGCCCACGTTGTGGTGCGACTTGATCACGTGAGCCTTGCCGCTTTTCGCGCCAGCCGACTCGATCACGTCCGGGTAGATGGTGCCCTGAGCGAGGTACTTGATGTTTTCCAGTTTGTTCGACTGGGCATCGAAGACGTCGATGAAGGTGCGACCGATGATCTTGCGCTTCTTCTCTGGATCGGCTTCGCCGGCCAGGTTGTTCAGGAACTGCTCTTCAGCGTTGGCGCGAATGACTTTGACGCCCATGTTCTCGGCGAACATGGCCATCACTTGCTCGCCTTCGTGCAGACGCAGCAGGCCATTGTCGACGAAGACGCAGGTAAGTTGGTCGCCGATGGCTTTGTGCAGCAGCGCGGCAACCACCGAGGAGTCAACGCCGCCGGACAGACCCAGCAGCACGTTGTCGGTGCCGACCTGGGCGCGGATGTTGGCGATGGCGTCTTCAGCGATCTTCGACGGCGTCCACAGGGCTTCACAGCCGCAGATGTCGAGGACGAAGCGCGACAGGATACGACCGCCCTGCTTGGTGTGGGTCACTTCCGGGTGGAACTGCACGCCGTAGTAGCCACGGTCGTCGTTGAACATACCGGCGATCGGGCAGCTCGGGGTGCTGGCCAGAATGTGGAAGTCTTCCGGCATCCTGGTGACCTTGTCACCGTGGCTCATCCATACGTCGAGGCCGAACAGGCCGTCAGCGTCGATGTGGTCTTCGATGCCGTCGAGCAGGCGGCTCTTGCCGACCACGTCAACGCGGGCGTAACCGAACTCACGCAGTTCGGAACCTTCAACCTTGCCACCCAGTTGCTCGGCCATGGTCTGCATGCCGTAGCAGATACCAAAGACCGGTACGCCCAGATCGAACACTGCCTGTGGGCAGCGCGGGCTGTCGGCGACGTGCACGGACTCGGGGCCGCCGGCGAGGATGACGCCTTTAGGAGCGAATTCGCGGATCGCATCTTCGTCCATGTCGAACGGGTGCAGTTCGCAGTACACACCGATTTCGCGCACGCGGCGGGCAATCAGTTGGGTGTATTGCGAACCGAAGTCGAGGATCAGGATGCGGTGAGCGTGAATATCGAGGGCCATGATTCAGTCTCGTCTAAGTCGTTCAGAAACAGTCGTGATTCAGAAACAACTCGGGGCTGAATCAAACAGCCCCGGTTGCTTACTTTATTGCTTGAAGGCTCAACCTACGCGGTAGTTTGGCGCTTCTTTGGTGATCTGCACGTCGTGCACGTGGGATTCGGCCATACCGGCACCGGTGATCCGCACGAACTCAGGCTTGGTGCGCATTTCTTCGATGTTGGCGCTACCGGTGTAGCCCATCGAGGAACGCAGACCGCCCATCAACTGGTGAATGATCGCGCTCAGGGTGCCTTTGTACGGCACACGGCCTTCGATGCCTTCCGGAACGAGTTTCTCGGCGCCTGCCGAGGAGTCCTGGAAGTAACGGTCGGAAGAACCTTGAGCCTGGGACATGGCGCCCAGCGAACCCATACCGCGATAAGCCTTGTACGAACGGCCCTGGAACAGTTCGATTTCGCCCGGCGCTTCTTCAGTACCGGCGAACATCGAGCCCATCATCACGCAGGAAGCACCGGCTACGATGGCCTTGGACAGGTCACCGGAGAAACGGATGCCGCCGTCGGCAATCAACGGAACGCCAGTGCCTTCAAGGGCAGCGGCAACGTTGGCGATGGCACTGATTTGCGGGACGCCGACACCAGCGACGATACGGGTGGTGCAGATCGAGCCAGGGCCGATACCGACCTTGACGGCGTCAGCGCCTGCTTCGGCCAGAGCCTTGGCAGCGGCGCCGGTGGCGATGTTGCCGCCGATCACCTGCACTTCAGGGAAATTCTCTTTGACCCAGCGAACGCGGTCGATCACGCCTTTGGAGTGACCGTGCGCGGTATCGACTACCACGACGTCCACGCCAGCATTGACCAGCGCGGCTACACGGTCACCGGTGTCTTTACCGGTGCCGACAGCGGCGCCAACGCGCAGACGACCTTGATCGTCCTTGCTGGCCAGCGGGTAGGCTTTGGCTTTTTCGATATCGTTGACGGTCATCATGCCTTTGAGGGCGAATTTGTCGTCGACGATCAGCACGCGCTCGATGCGGTGCTTGTGCAGCAGTTCGCGTGCTTCGTCCTTGCTCGCGCCTTCCTTGATCGTGACCAGACGCTCTTTGGGCGTCATCACTTCACGGACGGTGGCTTCCAGACGGCTTTCGAAACGCACGTCACGGGAGGTGACGATGCCGACCAGGTCGCCATCGTGCAGCACCGGAACGCCGGAAATGTTGTGCATGCGGGTCAATTCGAACAGATCACGAACCGTGGCATCAGCCTCGATGGTGATCGGATCCTTGACGACGCCGGCTTCGAACTTCTTGACCTTACGCACTTCGGCAGCTTGCTGCTCGATGGTCATGTTCTTGTGGATAATGCCGATGCCACCTTCCTGAGCCATGGCGATTGCCAGACGGGCTTCAGTGACGGTGTCCATTGCAGCAGAAACCAGAGGAATATTCAGTTCGATGCCACGGGTAAGGCGGGTCTTGAGACTGACTTCGTTAGGAAGCACCTCGGAATAACCAGGCACTAGGAGAATGTCGTCGAATGTCAGAGCTTCTTGGCTGATACGCAGCATCGCGGGGGCTCCCGAGCGGGAAAATGGAAGCGCGCCATTATAGTCAGACACCCCCTGCTGTTCAATGTAAAACTCAGCTTAATATCAATGTTGCTGATGTACGGGAAATCCCCGGCCCTACAGCTCCACCTTGACCCAAGAGACAGGTTGATCGAGCCAATCGGCGAACTCGTCGATAAAGCTTTGCTTGAAGCCCGCCTCCAGCCAGTTGTTGAAGATGAAACCGAGGTTGGAAAACGCACATTCCTGCAAAAACAGAAAACCGTTGATGTCATCTTCATGCCCGCATTCCGGGCAAGTGAAGTTGTCGGTGCGGCCTGGGAACCAGTCTTCGAGGCTTTCGAACAGCGCTTCGCCGACCTCACGACGGCATTCGGCGCAACCGGCTTCTTCGAGGAAGCCTTTGGCCGGGGTATAGATACAGCGCTTGGTGACGATCTCCAGCCCATTGATCGGCTCACCGAATGGCAACGCTTGCGGGTGCAGCACCACAGCACGGGCGCCATCGGCAATCGCGTAAGCCATGCGGTTACCGGTGCGGCCACAGGTGCTCAGCTCTTCTTTGATGATGTTCTTGCGCACCAGCCAGCGCACGATCGCCCGGGCCCGGGGTTCGTGGACCGGCAGGGTGGAGATTTTCGGGACGATGATGCTTTGCGAATTCATGGAAAGTCCTGCGGTGTGGCTTCTGACGCCTTCGCGAGCAGGCTCGCTCCCACATTGGTATGCGCTACCTGTGGGAGCGACGGTGCGACGATTCGACTTGCTCGCGAAGAGGCCCTAAAGGCCGGCAGCTTAATCCCTGACAAAATCCGGTCAAGTGCTGAGGTAACGCCCGATCAACGCAATCCCGCTCGCCAGCACCAGCCACGTCACCAACCGCACAAACGCCTCGCGTGACAAACGCATGGTCAACCGCCGCCCGATCCACAGCCCCAGCGCCATGGCCGGCAACAGACACAGCGCCAGCATCAACAAGGGTAGCTCGGCATACACGCCGGCGATGGCAAACAGGCTCAAACGCACCACCGTGCTGCAACTGATCAGCGCACTTTGTGTGGCCCGGGCGGCCTCTTTCGGCAGTCGGCTGTTGAGATAAATCGCATATAAAAAGCCGCCACTGCCAAACAGCGCCCCAAACAACCCACCCACCGTGCCCATCGGCACCGCCCACGCCGCTGACAATTGCGTCGGCCGCGCTTTCACCCACAGGCTGTAAATCGCGTAAGCGCTGATAAACAATCCCATCAACAACAGCAACACATCGGATTTGAGGTTGAGCAGGAAAATCACCCCCAATGTGCAGCCGACTGCCATGCACGGCAGCAGCCGTAACAACTCCGGTTTTGCCACATCGCGCCGCGACGGCAGCAGGTTGCCGAACGCCGCGACAAAATCCAGCAGCACCAGCAGCGGCACAATCTTCGACAACGGCATGAACAGAATCAGAATCGGCCCCGCCACCAGCGCCGTGCCGAACCCGGCGATACCGAAGACGATATAAGCCAGCACGATGCCCAAGCCGATGATCACCCAGCCTTCGGCGCCCCACGACCACTCACTCAACAACCCCGCCACGCTCATCGATCCACATCCTTAAATAAGCCTGAGATGACTTTAGCCAGCGTCGAGCGTTGCGACTAATATCTTCAAAGATACCGAGCCATCTCAAAAAGGCATTGCTGTGCTTTCAACCCGTCAATTGCGCTACTTCGTGGAAATCGCCGAATGCGGCAGCTTCAGTGCGGCGGCCGAGCGCCTGTTTATCGCGCAATCGGCGCTGAGCCGGCAAATCAAGGACATGGAAACGCGTCTGCAAACGCCGTTGTTCGAACGCACCGCGCGCCAGCCTCGACTGACGGCGGCGGGCGAAGCGTTTCTGCCGCGGGCAAGAAATCTGCTCAATGAGCTGAGCAAGGCCAGCGCCATGGCCACTGAGGTCGGCAATGGTCAGCTCGGCACCTTGCGCCTCAGCCATTCCAGCACCGTGTCGATCAGCGGCCGTTTGCTCAGTGATATCGGTGCGTATCTGCAGCAACAACCCGGTGTGTCGCTGGACATCGGCAAGTTGTCTTCCGAGGCGCAACTGGAAGAGTTGGCCGAGGGCCGACTCGATATTGGCTTGCTGCGCCTGCCGGTGTTGCGCCAGCGTGAAGGGATTCAGATTGTGCCGCTGTTTACTGAACGGTTGCTGCTGGCGGTTCCGATGGATCATCGGTTGGCCGCGGCTGAGCGTGTCGACCTGGCCCAACTGAAGGACGAAGCGTTCATCTCGATCCCGCACCCGCAACGCGGCGGCTTGAGTTATCTGTGTGCCGATCTGTGCATGCGTCAGGGTTTCTTCCCTAAAGCGGCGCGGGTGATGTCGCGCAAGACCACGCAATTACAATTGATTCAGGCCGGCTTCGGCATTGCACTGCTGCCGGAATCGATGCAGGACATCGCCCCGAGCGGCGTACGCTTTCTACCGTTGGCCGATGCCGACTGCCAAAGCACCGTCGCCCTCGCCTATCGCCAGAACCCCACACCCCTGACTCACCACTTCATCGAAACCTTCACACCCCCTTGTAGGAGTGAGCCTGCTCGCGATAGCGGTTGAACATTCAACCTATCCTGCGACTGACACACCGCTATCGCGAGCGGGCTCACTCCTACAGGGGACTTGTGGTGATTGGCAGGCAAATGCCTTTAAACTGCGCCCCATGATTAAAGATCCCTTTGCAAGACTTGGCCTGGACCGTGAAGTCCTGACCGTCAGCCAGCTCAACGGCCGCGCGCGGGTGTTGCTCGAAGACGTGTTCAGCAATATCTGGGTCGAAGGCGAAATATCCAACCTTGCCCGCCCGGCGTCCGGCCACATCTATTTCACCCTCAAGGACAGCGGTGCGCAGGTGCGTTGCGCGCTGTTCCGGCAGAACGCCGCTCGGGTGCGCCAGGCGCTCAAGGACGGCTTGGCGGTCAAAGTGCGCGGCAAGGTTTCACTGTTCGAAGGCCGTGGCGACTATCAACTGATTCTCGACACCGTGGAGCCTGCCGGTGACGGTGCGCTACGTCTGGCTTTCGATGCGCTGAAAGAAAAACTCAGCGCCGAAGGTCTGTTCAGCGCCGAACGCAAAGTGCCGCTGCCCGCGCATCCGCAACGCATCGGCATCATCAGTTCGCCGACCGGCGCGGTGATTCGCGACATCATCAGCGTGTTCCGCCGCCGTGCGCCGCAAGTCCAACTGACGCTGATTCCGACCGCTGTGCAGGGCCGTGAAGCCACCGCGCAAATCGTCCGCGCACTGAAAATGGCCGATGCCCGTGGTTTTGACGCGTTGATCCTTGCCCGTGGCGGCGGTTCGCTGGAAGACCTCTGGTGCTTCAACGAAGAAGCCGTGGCCCGTGCCGTCGATGCCTGTGTGACGCCGATTGTCAGTGCTGTCGGCCATGAAACCGATGTATCGATCAGCGACTTTGTCGCCGACGTCCGTGCACCGACGCCGTCTGCGGCTGCCGAATTACTTGCGCCCGATTCCAGTCATCTGATCCGTCAGGTCGAAAGCCTGCATCGCCGTTTGGTGATGCGCATCCGCGACCGTCTGATGCGTGATCGCCTGCGCCTGGAAGGCATGGCCCGTCGCCTGCGCCATCCCGGTGAACGTCTGCGCCAGCAGGCGCAGCGTCTGGACGATCTGGACATGCGCATGCGCCGGGCGTTCGAGCGTCACCTCAACACCCGCCGCGAACGCTTGATTCGCCTGGAAACCCGCCTCGCCGGGCAACATCCCGGGCGGCAATTGGCGATGTTGCGTCAGCGTCTCGACAGTCTCGCCGAACGTCTGCCCCGCGCCATGCGCGAAGGCCTGAAAAACCGTCGCCTGCAATTGCACAGCCAGATGCAGACACTGCATGTGGTCAGCCCGTTGGCAACGCTCGGTCGGGGTTACAGCATTCTGCTCGATGAACGTGGCCACGCGATCAGCAACGCCGCGCAGACCCACACTGGCCAGCGCCTGAAGGCCAAACTTGGCGAAGGCGAACTGCAAGTGCGCGTCGAGGACAATCACCTGACGCCTGTCACCCTCTCTTTACTGGACTGATCCATGCCGCGTTTTCTGGCTCCACTGTTTCTGCTGTGCCTGACCGTCAATGCCCACGCCGACAGTTACATCACCCGGCTACTGAACAAACCGGTGCCGGGTGGCGTGGCGGTGGTTGATCTGGGCGCGGCCGCGCAGGCACCGAAAGCCACGTATCAGGGCAAACCGGTGCTGGTGGTAAAAGAACAGAACAACTGGCTGGCGATTGTCGGCGTGCCGTTGACGGTGAAGCCGGGCGCGCAGCAGATCAGCAGCGGTGGGCGCAATCTGCCATTCACCGTGGGCAACAAGAAATACCCGGAACAGCGCATCACCCTGAAGAACAAACAGCAAGTAAACCCGGATCAGTCGAACCTCAAGCGCATCGAAGGCGAACTGGCCGAGCAGATCAAGGCGTATCGAAGCTTCAGCCCGAACACGCCAAGCAATCTGCTGTTGGACAAACCGGTCAATGGACCGCTGTCGAGCAAGTTTGGTGTGCGCCGTTTCTTTAATGGTGAAGAGCGCAATCCGCATGCCGGCCTCGACTTCGCGGTGCCGATGGGCACGCCGATCAAGACCCCGGCGGCGGGCAAGGTGATCCTCACCGGCAATTACTTTTTCAACGGCAACACCGTGTTTGTCGACCATGGGCAGGGCTTTATCAGCATGTTCTGCCATATGTCGAAGATTGATGTGAAGGTCGGCGATCAACTGGCGCGGGGCGCGGTGGTCGGCAAGGTTGGCATGACCGGCCGCGCGACCGGTCCGCACATGCACTGGAATGTCAGCCTGAATGATGCGCGGGTGGATCCGGCGATTTTCATTGGCGCATTTCAACCTTGAATATGTGTTGAGGCGCCCGGCCTCTTCGCGAGCAGGCTCGCTCCCACACTGGATCTTATTCACAACAAAGATCCCCTGTGGGAGCGAGCCTGCTCGCGAAGGCGGCCTATAAAACACCGCCACACTCAATAAATCTTCAAAAACTCAATTGCGCCCCAATCTAACCTCACGCAAACATCAATAAGATCCACCGCCTTAAGCGCAATAAAATCCTGCATAACCTCGCTTTCCGAGTATTCCTCTCAATTTTTTTCGACTGCTTGCCATCCTCTGCCCTCGCGGTTAGGGTTGAAGGCATGAAAACCTCTCACACCCTCATTCAGCTTCGCCAGCACCGCAGCCTGTGCCTCGTCAGCGCACGACTGCCAGGCTGAATCGCGGCACCTCGTCCCACGCTTTTCCCAGAACATTCGTAACACCGGCAGGCCGCCTTTTTTCGGCCCAGACAATAAGGAATTTCCCGATGAGCATGCTCAAAGATCCGTCTTCGAAATACCGCGCGTTTCCTGTCATCAACCTGCCGGATCGCACCTGGCCGTCGAAAACCATCGACACCGCGCCGATCTGGTGCAGCTCCGACCTGCGTGACGGCAACCAGTCGCTGATCGAACCGATGGACGCGGTGAAGAAGCTGCGCTTCTGGAAAACCCTGGTGCAGGTCGGTGTGAAAGAAATCGAAGCCTCCTTCCCGGCCGCTTCGCAAACCGACTTCGACTTCGTGCGTACCCTGATCGAAGAAGGCCACATCCCGGACGACACCACCATTCAGGTGCTGACCCAGGGCCGTGAAGACTTGATCGAGCGCACCTTCGAATCCCTGCGTGGCGCGAAGAAAGCCATCGTCCACCTGTACAACGCTACCTCGCCGTCTTTCCGTCGCATCGTGTTCAACCAGGACAAGGACGGCATCAAGGCCATCGCCGTCAACGCGGCCAAGCTGTTCGTCAAATACGCGGCGATGCAGCCGGACACCGAATGGACCTTCGAATACTCGCCGGAAACCTTCAGCGCCACCGAGCTGGAATTCGCCAAGGAAGTCTGTGATGCAGTGATCGAGGTGTGGAACCCGACGCCTGAGCACAAGATGATCCTCAACCTGCCCGCCACCGTTGAGTGCGCGACGCCGAACATCTACGCCGACCAGATCGAGTGGTTCGGCCGCAATATCAACCGTCGTGACAGCGTAATCATCAGCCTGCACACCCACAACGACCGTGGCACTGGCGTTGCGGCTACCGAACTGGGCCTGATGGCCGGCGCCGATCGCGTCGAAGGCTGCCTGTTCGGCAACGGCGAGCGTACCGGTAACGTCGACCTCGTCACCGTCGCCTTGAACATGTACACCCAGGGTCTCGACCCGCAGCTGGATTTCTCCGACATCGACGGCGTGCGCAAAGTCGTCGAAGAGTGCAACCAGATTCAGGTGCACCCACGTCACCCGTACGTTGGCGACCTGGTGCACACCGCGTTCTCCGGCTCGCACCAGGATGCGATCCGCAAAGGTTTCTCCCAGCAGAAACCAGACGCACTGTGGGAAGTGCCGTACTTGCCAATCGACCCGGCCGACATTGGCCGCAGCTACGAGGCGGTGATTCGCGTCAACAGCCAGTCGGGCAAGGGCGGCATCGCTTACTTGTTGGAGCAGGAATACGGCATCAGCCTGCCACGTCGCATGCAGATCGAATTCAGCCAGGTCGTGCAGCGTGAAACCGACCGTCTCGGCCTGGAAATGACCGCCAAGCAGATTCACTCGCTGTTGATCAGCGAATACCTGCAAGCCAACACCCCGTACGCGCTGGTCAGCCATCGCTTGCAGGAAGAAAACGGCAACAGCGCCGTCGAAGTGGAAGTAGCGAGCAAGGGTCAGGGCGAAACCAACCTGCACTGGCGCGGCAAGGGCAACGGTGCGCTGGAAGCACTGGTGGCCGGCCTGCCAGTTCCGGTGGAGATCATGGACTACAACGAACACGCGATCGGCGCAGGCACCAACGCCAAGGCAGCGGCGTACATCGAACTGCGTGTGAATGGCGAGCGTGCGGTACACGGCGTGGGTATCGATGAAAACATCACCACGGCCAGCTTCAAGGCCCTGTTCAGCGCGCTGAACCGCTCGCTGAGCCAGCCTGAGGCGAAAGCGGCGTAATCGATCGCTGAAATGCAAAAGGCCCCGAAGTGCAAACTCCGGGGCCTTTTTTTGCCTGATGCTTTTTTGCTGACTTTTATGGCCCCTTCGCGAGCAGGCTCGCTCCCACATTTGGAATGCATTCACCTGTGGGAGCGAGCCTGCTCGCGAAGGTGTCCTGACAGGCGCTGCGAGGATCAGGTGAACTCGAAGGTGTCGGCATCCAGATTCGCCGGGAAACGCTCGCGATAAGCCGCCAATGGTGCGGCTTCCAAAACCACCTTGAACACCCCGTCCGCCTCCCCCGCCGCCAGCAAGGTTTCACCCTGGAAATCCAGTACTTGGCTGTCACCGGTGTAGGCAAAGCCTTTGCCATCAGTGCCGACGCGATTCACCGCCGCCACATAACAAAGGTTCTCGATCGCCCGCGCCGGCAACAGGCGGTTCCAGTGCAACCGTCGCGCCCCCGGCCAATTGGCGGTGTACAACAGCAGATCGGTATCTTGCGCATCGCGGCTCCACACCGGGAAACGCAGGTCGTAACAAATCAACGGGCGGATTCGCCAGCCCTTGAGTTCGAACTGCACCTGACGTTCGCCGGGGGTGTAGTGGTTATGCTCACCGGCCATGCGGAACAGGTGACGCTTGTCGTAATGCAAGACTTCGCCGTCCGGTCGCGCCCACAGCAGGCGGTTGCGATGGCTGCCGTCAGACGCCTGAATAATCACGCTGCCGGTGATCACTGCATTGAGTTTGGCCGCCTGAACGCGCAGCCATTTGCTGGTCGGGCCGTTCTCGGCTTCGGCAAGGGTCTCGGACTCCATGGAGAATCCGGTGGTGAACATCTCCGGCAGGATGATCAGATCCGCCCCGCGCGCCTGCTCCAGCAATACCTCGAAATGCTCAAGATTGGCCTGGCGGTCGTGCCAGGCCAGGCTGGTCTGGATCAGCGCCAGGTTGAGATCGGGCAACGCACTCAGATCACGCATAGTTTTGCCGCCGCTTCACGCAGCGTCTCCTCGCGTTTGGCAAAGCACAGACGCACCAGGCGCTGGCCTTGCGGTGGATTCTGGTAGAACACCGACACCGGGATACTCGCCACGCCGTGTTCGCGGGTCATCCACATGGCCATCTCGACGTCATTCAGGTCGGGGCGGATCTGCGAGTAATCCACCAACTGGAAATAAGTGCCGGCGACACGGCTGAAAGTGAAGCGCGACGGCGCCAGCAGATCGCAGAACAGATCGCGCTTGGTCTGATAGAAACCCGGCAACTCTTCGACGTGTTCCGGGTGCTCGGCCATGTAATCGGCCAGCGCGTATTGCAGCGGTGTGACGCCGCAGAAACTGACGTATTGGTGCACCTTGCGCAGCTCGGCGGTCAGCGCCGGCGGTGCAACGACGTAACCGGTTTTCCAGCCGGTAACGTGGTAAGTCTTACCGAACGAGCTGACCACGAAGGCGCGCTGATACAGCTCCTCATGGGCGAGCACGCTGACGTGCGGCACACCGTCGAACACCAGGTGTTCATAGACTTCGTCGCTGATCAGGTAGATATCGCGATCACGGATCAGCGCCGCCAGTTGATCCAGCTCCGCACGGCTGATCAGTGCACCGCTCGGGTTATGCGGGGTATTGATGACGATCATTTTCGTGCGCGGGCTCAGGGCCGCGGCGAGTTGGTCGAAATCGATGGAAAAATCGTCCGGGTTCAGTTGCACATGCACGCAGCGACCGCCCGCCAACTCCGTGGCCGGCTCGTAGCTGTCGTAGCACGGATCGAACACGATGACTTCGTCGCCGCTGTGGATAACCGCTTGAATCGCACAGAAGATCGCCTGGGTCGCGCCCGGCGTCACGGTCACTTCGCTGTCGGCATTGACCTGCACGCCATAGCTGCGAGCGATTTTCGCCGCAATCTGCTCGCGCAAGGCCGGCAATCCGGTCATCGGCGAATACTGGTTATGACCACTGGCAATGTGCCGACCGACCGCATCGCGCAACGACTGCGGGCCGTCAAAATCAGGAAAACCCTGAGACAGGTTGATCGCGCCGGTTTGCGCGGCGAGCTGAGACATCTGCGTGAAAATAGTGATGCCGACATTCGGCAGCTTACTGGTGATCATCGGGGGTTCCCTGCTCAACACCCGGCTCTGACGACGGCGCGGGAGAGCCCGAGGATAGCCCATCCGGCGCCCATAAAAAAAGGGCGCCGGATGGCACCCCTGTCTCATATTGATCGTTCCCACGCTCTGCGTGGGAATGCAGCCTTGGACGCTCTGCGTCCACCGCTTATGTGACGCAGAGCGTCACGGGATACATTCCCACGCGGAGCATGGGAACGATCAGCGACCTGCGACCTTATTTCTTGTCGCGGCGCTTTTTGTCGGCTTTCTTGCTGTGCGACATCATTCGACGCTTCCTGTTGACCTGGCGGTCGGTCAGCGTGTTTTTGTTGCCTTCGTACGGGTTCTCGCCACCCTTGAACTCGATGCGGATCGGCGTACCGACCAGCTTGAGCACACGGCGGTAAGTGTTCTCCAGATAGCGCACATACGACTTCGGCACTTTCTCGATCTGGTTACCGTGGATCACGATGATCGGCGGGTTGGCACCACCCAAGTGGGCATAACGCAGCTTGATCCGGCGGTTGTTGACCATCGGTGGCGCGTGCTCGCCAACCGCGTCTTCGAGAATCTGGGTCAGACGGTTGGTCGGCCAGCGGGTGACCGCCGACTTGAACGAGTTCTGTACGGACGCGTAGAGGTTACCCACGCCAGTGCCGTGCAGGGCCGAGATGAAGTGGATGTCGGCGTAATCAACGAAGAACAGACGACGCTGCAGCTCGACCTTGACGAAGTCGCGCTCGCTCGGCGTCATGCCGTCCCACTTGTTGATCGCGATGACCAGCGCACGACCCGACTCGATGGCAAAACCGAGCAGGTTGAGGTCGTGATCGACCACACCTTCGCGGGCGTCCATCACGAAGATCACCACGTTGGCGTCTTTGATCGCCTGCAGGGTTTTCACCACGGAGAATTTTTCGACTTCTTCGTGGATCTTGCCGCGCTTGCGCACACCGGCGGTGTCGATCAGCGTGTACTTCTCTTCATTGCGTTCGAACGGAATGTAGATACTGTCGCGGGTGGTGCCGGGTTGGTCATAGACGATTACCCGGTCTTCACCGAGCATGCGGTTGACCAAGGTCGACTTGCCGACGTTCGGACGACCGATGATGGCGATCTTGATCCCGTCTTTTTCGCTCGGGCCAGGAATGCGCTTGGCTTCCTCGCCTTCGGCAACGATCTCTTCTTCGCCGTCTTCCGGCTCTTCTTCGTCTTTGGGGAAATCACCCAGGGCGATTTCCAGCATCTGCGTGATGCCACGGCCGTGAGCACCGGCGATCGGGATCGCGTGGCCCATGCCCAGCGGGGCAAATTCAGCGCGGGCCATTTCCGGGTCGATGTTGTCGACCTTGTTGGCGACCACGTAGGAACGCTTGTTACGTTTGCGCAGGTGTTCGGCGATCATCTGGTCGGCGGCGGTAAAACCGGCCTTGGCATCTACCAGGAACAGCACAACATCCGCTTCTTCAATGGCCAGCAGCGACTGCTCGGCCATTTTTTCGTCCATACCGTGCTCGTCACCGGAGATACCACCGGTGTCGACCAGAATGTAGGAACGCCCTTGCCACTTGGCCTCACCGTACTGGCGATCACGGGTCAGACCGGACAAGTCGCCGACGATGGCGTCACGAGTCCTGGTCAGGCGGTTGAACAAGGTGGATTTGCCGACGTTCGGTCGGCCCACCAGGGCGATTACGGGAACCATGCGGCTCTCCACTTCGTTATTTCAGAAAATACAAAAGCCGCTGCGAGGCAGCGGCTGGTGCTCGGGGCAACACTGTGGGTGTTCTTTGTGGGAGCGAGCCCGTTCGCGAAAAACGCCAAAGCACCGCGTTTATTCAGGCCATCTGCGTAATCGTTGACGCCCATCGCGAGCAGGCTCGCTCCCACATTCATACTCACAAGTGAAGCTGCCTGGGGGTGTTAACCCCAAGCATAGTTGTTACTTGATGGTCAGGGCTTCCAGTTTGCCACTGTTGCCATATACATAAATCGTGTCACCCACCACCAGCGGACGGGCACGCAGGCCGTCGCTGTCGATGCGCTCACGGCCGACGAAACGACCGTCAACCTGACTCAGCAGGTGCAGGTAACCTTCCAGGTCACCCACTGCAACATAGCTGGAGAACACTTCCGGTGCCGACAGTTGACGGCGAGCCAGCGAATCGTTGCTCCACAATGCTGTGGTGGAACGTTCGTCGACGCCTTCAACCGTGCCCGAGGACAGGCTCACGTAAACGCTGCCGAAACCCTGAGCAATACCGGCGTAGCTCGACGCATCGCGTTGCCAGAGTTGACGTCCGCTTTCCAGGTCCAGTGCCGCCACGCGACCCTGATAGCTGGCAACGTACAGCGTTCCACCGGACAGCAGCAGACCGCCGTCGATGTCGACCACGCGCTCCAGTTCCGAACGACCTTGTGGAATCGCGATCCGTTGTTCCCAGACCGGCACGCCGTTGGAAATGTCCAGAGCAACCACTTTACCGGTCGACAGGCCAGCCACCGCGAGGCGGTTGGTGACCAGCGGGGCACTGGTGCCACGCAGGGTCAGTACGGCCGGGGTGCTGTCATACACCCAGCGCTGGGTACCGGTAGATGCATCCAGACCAATCAGACGATCGTCCTGAGTCTGCACTACCACGACGTCACCGTTGTTAGCCGGCGGCGCGAGGACTTCGCTGTTGACGCGAGCACGCCACCTCTCTTCACCGTTGCTGGTGTCCAGAGCGACCACTTCGCCACGCAGGGTGCCAATCAGCACCAGACCATAACCAACGCCGACAGCGCCGGAGACAGGCAGATCAAGATCCTGCTTCCATTTCACATCGCCATTGCCGCGATCCATGGCCATCACCACGCCAGTTACATCGGCGGCGTAGATGGTGTCACCGTCGATCGCCGGCACCAGCATGTTGTAGGTTTCGCCCTGACCGTCACCGATCGAACGACTCCACTGCTTGTGCAGAACCACTTCTTCTTTGAAGTCGGTCAGTTCAGCCGGTGGCAATTCTTTCTTGCTGTTGCTGCTGCAACCCGCGGCCAGAAGGGCCAGAGCCAGCAATGCTGCATGCTTCCAACGGATCACGTCACGCATCCCCTTTGGCCAGGTCGTCGAGCTTGATTTGAAGGCCACCGACCGCCGCTTCATCCGACAGTGCCGCCTTGGCTTTTTGATACGCCTTGTTCGCGTCATCGGTACGGCCCAGCTGCACCAGCAGGTCGCCCTTGAGTTCTTCGCGAGTGGCCAGGAACGCTTTGTCGGCGTCGCCGTCGAGCAGTTTCAGGCCGTCTTCAGCCTTGTTCTGCGCGCCAAGCACCTGCGCCAGACGCTGACGGGCGATTTCGCCCAGCGCCGGGTTGGCCGGTTTGTCGACGATGGCTTTCAGCTCGGTCGCGGCGTCATCCAGCTTGCCGCTGTCGACCGCCACTTTGGCCACGAACAGGCTGCCGTACTGCGCGTAGGCAGAACCGCCGAACTCGCTGTTGAGCTTGCCGGCCAGATCCGCAACGCGGGCAGCATCAGGCTTGCCGTCAGGCGTCAGCGTGGTTTCCAGCAATTGCTGATAGAGCACCGAGGCGCCTTGCGACTGGTTGCTCTGATACTTGTGATAAGCCTGCCAGCCGAACACGATGACCAGCGCCAACAGGCCGCCGGTGACCAGAGGTTTGCCGTTGCGTGTCCACCAGTCCTTCAAATCCGCCAACTGTTCGTCTTCGGTACTCGACACCCCAATACTCCTTAATCGCTAAATCGGCTGTTTGGACAGCTTCAACCCTGCACGACGCAGGTGGCCAGGTGAGCGGCGAGCGCATCCCAGGCAATGCTTTGTTGTTCGCCCTGGCCACGCAGGGGTTTGAAACCTACCACTTGCTGGGCCATTTCGTCGTCACCGAGGATCAGTGCGTACAGCGCACCGCTCTTGTCGGCCTTCTTGAACTGGCTTTTGAAGCTGCCGGCGCCGGCATTGACTTGCAGGCGCAGGTTTGGAAGTTGATCACGAACACGTTCAGCCAGGGCCAGACCGGCCAGCTCCGCTTCTTCACCGAAGGCGCAGAGGTAGACATCAACCTGACGGGAGATTTCTTCCGGGATCTGTTCCAGCGTTTCGAGCATCAACACCAGGCGCTCGATGCCCATGGCGAAACCGACGCCGGTGGTTGGCTTGCCGCCCATCTGCTCGACCAGACCGTCGTAACGGCCGCCGGCGCAGACAGTGCCTTGGGCGCCGAGCTTGTCGGTGACCCATTCGAAAACGGTTTTGCTGTAGTAGTCGAGGCCGCGCACCAGTTTCGGGTTGAGCACGTAAGGAATGCCGACGGCATCCAGACGCGCTTTCAAACCTTCGAAGTGCGCTCGCGACTCGTCATCGAGGTAGTCGGCCATTTTCGGCGCATCGACCAGCACCGCTTGAGTGTCGGCATTTTTCGTGTCGAGCACGCGCAGCGGGTTGGTTTTCAGGCGACGCTGGCTGTCTTCGTCGAGCTTGTCGTGGTGCGCCGAGAGGTACTCGACCAGCGCTTCACGATAGCGACCACGGGACTCGCTGGTGCCGAGGCTGTTGAGTTCGAGTTTGACCGCATCACGAATACCCAGCTCGCCCCACAGGCGCCAGGTCATGGTGATCAGCTCGGCGTCGATGTCCGGACCGTCGAGGTTGAACACTTCCAGACCGATCTGGTGGAACTGGCGATAACGGCCTTTCTGCGGACGCTCGTGGCGGAACATCGGGCCGATGTACCAGAGTTTCTGCACCTGGCCACCACCGGTGATGCCGTGCTCGAGCACGGCACGCACGCATGCAGCGGTGCCTTCCGGACGCAGGGTCAGGGAGTCGCCGTTGCGGTCTTCAAAGGTGTACATCTCTTTTTCGACGATGTCGGTCACTTCACCGATCGAGCGCTTGAACAGCTCGGTGAACTCGACGATCGGCATGCGGATCTGCTTGTAACCGTAGTTATCCAGCAGACGCGCAACAGTGCCCTCGAAATAACGCCACAGGGGAGTCTGTTCGGGCAGGATGTCGTTCATGCCACGAATGGCTTGCAGAGACTTGCTCACTTTAAATCCTTAAATTCGTTCGGCGTTCAGTCAGGCTCAGCCGCGCGCAATAACCGCAGCGTCAGCTTCGACCTTTTCGGCCGCTTTCTGGCGGATCAGCTTTTCCAGCTCGTCCACCAGATTGTCATTCGTCAGTTTCTGCGACGGCTTGCCGTCGATGTAAATCAGGTTTGGCGTGCCGCCGGTCAAGCCGATATGGGCTTCCTTGGCTTCGCCGGGGCCGTTGACCACACAACCGATCACCGCGACATCCAGCGGCACCAGCAGGTCTTCAAGGCGCCCTTCCAGCTCGTTCATGGTTTTCACCACATCGAAGTTCTGCCGCGAGCAGCTCGGGCAGGCGATGAAGTTGATGCCACGGGAACGCAGATGCAAAGACTTGAGAATGTCGTAACCGACCTTCACTTCCTCGACCGGGTCGGCCGCCAGCGAGATGCGGATGGTATCGCCAATCCCCTCGGCGAGCAGCATACCTAGGCCCACGGCGGATTTCACTGTGCCCGAACGCAATCCACCGGCTTCGGTGATGCCCAGGTGCAGCGGCTGAACGATTTCTTTCGCCAGCAAGCGGTAGGCTTCGACGGCCATGAACACGTCGGAGGCCTTCACGCTGACCTTGAAATCCTGGAAGTTCAGGCGCTCGAGGTGTTCAACGTGGCGCAGAGCGGACTCAACCAGCGCGGCTGGCGTCGGCTCGCCGTATTTCTTCTGCAGGTCTTTTTCCAGGGAGCCGGCGTTAACGCCGATGCGGATCGGAATCCCGCGATCACGCGCGGCATCGACCACTGCGCGAACACGGTCTTCACGACCGATGTTGCCCGGGTTGATGCGCAGGCAATCCACGCCCAATTCGGCTACGCGCAGAGCGATCTTGTAGTCGAAGTGGATGTCGGCAACCAGCGGCACCTTGACCAGTTGTTTGATCTTGCCGAACGCCTCGGCAGCGTCCATGTCCGGCACCGAGATGCGGACGATATCGACGCCAGCGGCTTCCAGACGGTTGATCTGCGCAACAGTGGCGGCAACGTCATTGGTGTCGCTGTTGGTCATGCTCTGCACCGCGATCGGCGCATCGCCGCCCACCGGTACGTTGCCGACCCAGATCTTGCGCGAAACGCGACGTTTGATTGGAGATTCGCCGTGCATGACTTATTGACCCAACTTCAGGCGAGCAGTTTCGCCACTGGTGAACGGAGCGATATCGACCGGCTGGCCGTTGTAGCTGACCTGTGCAGCACGGGCAACGCCCAGACGTACATTAAGCGGCGGCTTGCCGGAAACGCTGACGCTATCGCCTTTATGCTTCAGACCACTAAAAATCACTTTGCCACGGCCATCGGTCACTTGAGCCCAGCAATCGGCACTGAACTGCAGTTGTACCTGACCGTCGCCAGCCACCGGAGCGGCCGCTTCTGCGGTTGGTGCCGGTGTAGCAGGAACCACTGGAGCGGTAACGGGTGGCGCTGGGGTAGCAGGAACGGTTGGCGCAGGAGTGGCCGGGGTAGCGACAACTGGCGCTGGCGTATGAGCCGGGGCGGTCGTCGGTGCAGCCGGCGCAACCGGTGCGGCGGGAGTGGTTGCCGGGGTGGTAGCTTCGGCACCGGTCGATTCAGCGGTGGTTTCAGACTGAGGCAGCGCCAGCGCTGTCGAAGTATCGACCTGGTTCTCCTCGACAGCCTGGTCTTCCGGCTCGTCAATCGGGTGAATCTGGGTGGTGCCGTCAGCACCTTCGACTTCAACGTGCTCAGGCGCCAAAGAAGCCACATCCTTGCTGCGCAGCGACGTCTGATCCTGCCACCAGACGAAACCGCCGCCGATGACCGCGATCAGCAACAGCAGGCTGACGATACGCAAAATGGTGTGGGAAACCCGTACCGGCTCTTCGATACGGCCGAGGGCATGAACGTTGCTGCCCTGGGAATCGGTGCCGGTGGACTGGTCGAATTGCTGAACCAGAACGGTCTGGTCCATGCCGAGCAATTTGGCATAAGCGCGAATGTAACCGCGAGCGAAGGTATGCCCCGGCAGCTTGTCGAAAGCGCCGGCTTCAAGGTTGCTCAGGGAGGTCACGGTGAGGTTGAGCTTGAGGGCCACTTCGGCCAGCGACCAGCCATTGCTTTCGCGGGCCTGGCGCAGGGTCTCACCGGGGTTAACGCGATTCGCTGCTACAACTTCGGGATGCGCCGCTTTCATCATTGCTCCGACAGGTATTGCTGATATTCCGGCGTACCGGGATAGAGTCGTTTTAATTGCAGGCCATAACTGGCGGCCTTGTCGCGATCTTCAAACACTTTTGCCAGCCGAACGCCGAGCAATAGACTACGTGCATTTTGTTCGGTGAGCAGGCTGAAACGGTCGTAATAGTCACGCGCGGGCACATAATGCCTGTCTTCGAAGGACAACTCAGCCATTTCCAGCAATGCGCGTGGCTGTTGGCGGTTCAAACGCAGCGCCTTTTCCAGCTGTTGCTGCGCCAGATCACGCTGACCGAGCTTCGCCGCCGTCATGCCGAGGTTCTCGAACACACGCGAACGCTCAGGATACAGGGTATCGGCGGCGGCCTGTTCAAAACGCTCGTAGGCTTCTTTATAACGCTGTTGTTCGTAGAGAAAACTGCCGTAGTTGTTGAGGATGCGCGCATCGGCAGGACGGGAGGACAAAGCCTTGCGGAAGTGTTCGTCGGCCAGCTCAGGCTCCATTTCGGACTGAAACACCAAGCCGAGGGCCGCGTTGGCGTCAGGATCGGAACCGTCGATCTCCAGCGCTTTTTTCAGCGGCACCTTGGCCCGCTCGGTCATGCCTTGCTGCAAGTATCCCAGCCCCAACTGCACGTAGGCAGCCCGCGCTTCATCGCGGCCCTTGCTGGTCTTCATCGGGTTGTAGTCACCCGACAGGACACAACCAGCACACAGGCTGGTCAACAGCAACAGCAGCGCAAAGCGCAGGGACATAGAGATCCTCTCTTAATTTGTGTTCGCGGCGTTCTGTGCCAGATCGCTGTCGGCGCTCAACTCGCGCACGGCGATGTAACGTTCGCTGCGACGGGTGCGATCCAGCACCTGCCCTACCAATTGACCACATGCAGCGTCGATGTCTTCACCACGGGTGGTGCGGACAGTGACGTTGAAACCGGCCTGATGCAACTGATCCTGGAAACGACGGATCGCGTTGTTGCTCGGCCGCTCGTACCCGGAATGCGGGAACGGGTTGAACGGAATCAGGTTGATCTTGCACGGAATGTTCTTCAGCAGCTCGATCATCTCGACGGCGTGCTCAACCTTGTCATTGATGTCCTTGAGCAAGGTGTACTCGATGGTCAGCACACGCTTCTCGCCCAGGGACGACATGTAGCGCTGGCACGACTCGAGCAGCATCTTAAGCGGATATTTCTTGTTGATCGGCACCAATTGGTTACGCAATGCGTCATTTGGTGCGTGCAGCGACAACGCCAGGGACACGTCGATGTGCTTGGCCAGCTCATCGATCATCGGCACCACACCCGAGGTGGACAGGGTCACGCGGCGCTTGGAGATCCCGTAGCCGAGGTCATCCATCATCAGATGCATGGCGGCGACAACGTTGTCGAAGTTCAGCAGCGGCTCACCCATGCCCATCATCACCACGTTGGTGATGGCACGGTCGACGGTTGCCGGGACACTGCCGAAAGATTTGTTGGCAATCCACACCTGACCGATGACTTCGGCGGCGGTGAGGTTGCTATTGAAGCCTTGCTTGCCGGTGGAGCAGAAACTGCAATCCAGGGCACAGCCTGCCTGGGACGAAACGCACAGAGTGCCGCGTTTGCCCTGGGGAATGTACACGGTCTCGACGCAGCTGCCGGACGCCACGCGCACCACCCACTTACGGGTGCCGTCGCTGGAGATGTCCTCGCTGACCACTTCCGGACCACGGACTTCAGCAATAGCCTTGAGCTTGTCGCGCAAGGCCTTGCTGACGTTCGTCATGGCGTCGAAATCATCGACGCCAAAGTGGTGAATCCATTTCATTACCTGACCGGCACGGAAACGCTTCTCCCCGATTGAGTCGAAGAATTTTTCCATTTCCTGTTGAGTCAGACCCAGCAGGTTGGTTTTTACAGTCGATGTAGTCATGGATTCACCTTCACTCTTAAGCCAATGCTTAGCGAGTGGTTACTTCAGTAGCTGCGAAGAAGTACGAGATTTCACGAGCAGCTGCGGCTTCGGAGTCCGAACCGTGAACAGCGTTGGCGTCGATGGAATCAGCGAAGTCAGCGCGGATGGTGCCGGCAGCAGCTTCTTTAGGGTTGGTAGCGCCCATCAGCTCACGGTTCAGAGCGATAGCGTTTTCGCCTTCCAGAACCTGAACAACAACAGGACCGGAGATCATGAAAGCAACCAGGTCGCCGAAGAAACCACGAGCGCTGTGCTCAGCGTAGAAGCCTTCAGCTTCAGCTTTGGACAGTTGCTTCAGTTTCGAAGCTACAACGCGCAGGCCGGCTTTTTCGAAACGAGTGGTGATTTCGCCGATGACGTTTTTTGCAACAGCGTCAGGCTTGATGATGGAGAAAGTGCGTTGAACAGCCATGGTGTAACTCCAGAAACGGTAATTTACGAAAAATTAAACCCGCGAATTATACGCGGGTTCTTGGGTATTGCCTAACCTGCGAGACGATCAGTCCAATTCTTTGGCCCAGAGCTCCTGAACCGCTTCCAGCACCTTCTCGCCGACTCGGCCAGAAGTGCTATCAAAGTCAGGCAGTTCCAGGATCATCTGCTGCAAACGGACAAAACCTACAGAATACGGATCGACGCCGGCATGGGCCTCGGCCAGTTCTTCTGCAATACGCTGAACATCATTCCAACCGTAGCTCATGACAGTCTTACCAGTCAGTGCGGCGCTTCAGCCGCATGGTTAAGCGAATATTTCGGAATTTCGACGGTGATGTCTTCTTCACCGACGATCGCCTGGCAAGCCAGACGCGATTGCGCTTCCAGGCCCCAGGCGCGATCGAGGAAGTCTTCTTCCAGCTCGTCAGCCTCTTCCATCGAGTCGAAACCCTCGCGGATGATGCAGTGGCAGGTGGTGCAAGCACACACGCCGCCGCAGGCGCTTTCCATCTCGATGTGGTGTTCGTGGGCCAGTTCGAGAATAGAGGTGCCGGGCGCAGCCTCGACCACCATGCCTTCAGGGCAGAACTTCTCGTGGGGCAGAAAAATGACCTGCGGCATCAGATATCCTCGATTTCATTCAGATTGCGCCCCGACAGAGCGGCTTTCACCGTCAGATCCATGCGGCGGGCAGCAAAAGCATCGGTCACTTGCGACAGACGCTTGGTCTGCTGCTCGATGGCGTAACCATCAGTACCTTTCATCAGTTCGGCCAATTCCTGCAGCTGCAGGTCGATAACCATGCGCTCTTCGGCGTCGAGCAAACGCTCGCCATCAACCTCAAGAGCGCCCTGCACCGCTTCGATCAGGCGCTGGGCATCGACTTGCTGCT
Source organism: Pseudomonas sp. CH61 (assembly GCF_059429415.1). Lineage (NCBI taxonomy): Bacteria > Pseudomonadati > Pseudomonadota > Gammaproteobacteria > Pseudomonadales > Pseudomonadaceae > Pseudomonas > Pseudomonas sp. CH61. The sequence goes on from NZ_CM182098.1 coordinate 4,532,156, forward strand.
CACGCAGAACACGGGCGACTTTGTCGTCGTTGGCGTGCTGGAACGAATCTTTCAGCATCTTGGCGATTTCGCCGTCGGTCAGGCCGTAGGACGGCTTGACCTGAATGCTCGCCTCAATGCCCGAACCCAGTTCACGGGCAGAAACACTGAGCAGACCGTCGGCATCAACCTGGAAGGTCACGCGAATTTTCGCTGCACCGGCAACCATCGCCGGAATACCACGCAATTCGAAGCGCGCCAGCGAACGGCAGTCACTGATCAGCTCGCGCTCACCCTGCAGGACGTGGATCGCCATGGCCGACTGGCCATCTTTATAAGTAGTGAAATCCTGTGCGCGGGCGACGGGGATGGTGGTGTTGCGCGGAATCACCTTCTCCATCAAGCCGCCCATGGTTTCCAGCCCCAGGGACAGCGGAATCACGTCGAGCAGCAGCAGTTCGCCGCCATCGCGCTTGTTGCCAGCCAGCGTATCGGCCTGGATCGCGGCACCGATGGCCACCACTTGATCCGGATCGATTTCAGTCAGAGGCTGACGACCGAAGGCTTCGGCAACGGCTTCACGAACACGCGGCACGCGGGTCGAACCGCCGACCATGACCACCGCGTGCACGTCTTCCAACTCGATGCCGGAGTCGCGAACGGCACGGCGGCAGGCTTTCAGGCTGCGCGCGACCATTGGCTCGATCAGCGCATCGAAGGCTTCGCGGGTCAGCGGTGCCTTCCAGTCGCCATAGGCCACTTCAACGCTGGCCGAGTCGGTCAGGGATTCTTTGGCCGCGCAAGCGGTTTGCAGCAGATTGCGTTGTGCGCCCGGATCGAGATCGGCGGACAGGCCGGCGCTCTCGATGATCCAGCCAGCAATCGCGTGATCGAAGTCATCGCCGCCCAGCGCGCTGTCGCCGCCAGTGGCCAGAACTTCAAAAACACCGCCAGTCAGACGCAGAATCGAAATATCGAAGGTGCCGCCGCCGAGATCATAAATAGCGACCAGGCCTTCAGCGTGTTGATCCAGACCGTACGCCACAGCGGCCGCAGTCGGCTCATTGAGCAGACGCAGCACGTTCAGACCCGCCAATTTGGCCGCATCCTTGGTCGCTTGACGCTGGGCATCATCGAAATACGCAGGAACGGTGATCACCGCCCCCACCAGTTCGCCGCCCAACGTCGCTTCAGCGCGCTGACGCAGCACCTTGAGGATATCGGCGGAGACTTCGACCGGGCTTTTCGGGCCCTGCACGGTATCGATGAACGGCATGTGCGACTCGCCACCGACAAAGCGGTATGGCAGTTGCTCGCCCAATTGCTTGACGTCGGACAGACCACGACCCATCAAGCGCTTGACCGACAGCACAGTGTTCAACGGATCGGAAGCGGCGGCCAGCTTGGCCGACTCGCCGACTTCGACGTGATCGGCGTGGTAACGCACAGCGGACGGCAGGATGACCTGCCCGTTTGCGTCAGCCAACGGCTCGGAAAGACCACTGCGCAACGCAGCGACCAGCGAATTGGTAGTGCCCAAGTCGATCCCCACAGCCAGACGACGCTGGTGCGGTTGAGGACTTTGGCCGGGTTCGGCGATCTGCAGTAGGGCCATCGTGATCAGGACTTATCTGTATATCAGGCGTGCGACCGGAGCGGCACTGGGTTAATCGTCGAGGCGCTCTTCTAACTGGCGCACTTCGTAGGTGAGCTTGTCGAGGAACTGCATGCGCCGCATCAGGCGTTCGGCCTGTTCGCGTTGCGCCGCATCATCCCAACAGGCTGCGAAGCTTTCATTGAGTTCTTCCTGAGCCACTTTCAAGCGCCGCTTGAACACCGCGACACCGTCAAGGTCGGCACTGTCCTGGAGGTCTTCGAGCTCTTCGCGCCATTGCATCTGCTGCAGAAGAAACTCGGGGTCATGGACCGTGACTTCCATCGGCACTTCATGCCCGCTGATGGTCAGCAGGTAGCGTGCACGCTGGGCCGGACTCTTGAGCGTCTGATAGGCGTCGTTGAGCCGTGCAGACTGCTCGAGTGCCGACCGCTGCTCACGCTCGGAAGCGTCGGCAAAGCGGTCAGGATGAACGCCGCGCGCCAACTCACGATAGCGCGTGGCCAACTGCTCGAGATCCAGACGGAAACCCGGTTGCAGCTCGAATAAAGCGAAATGACAAGGAATACCCACGACAAGCCTCAGATGTTGAAGCTTTCGCCGCAGCCACATTCACCGCGTACGTTGGGGTTGTTGAACTTGAAGCCTTCGTTCAACCCTTCCTTGACGAAATCGAGCTCGGTGCCGTCCAGGTAGGCGAGGCTTTTCGGGTCGATGATCACTTTTTCGCCGTGACTTTCGAACACCTGATCCTCTGCAACCACCTCGTCGACAAACTCCAGCACGTAGGCAAGGCCGGAACAGCCCGTGGTGCGAACACCCAGACGAATCCCTTCACCTTTGCCGCGCCCGTCGAGGGAGCGCCGCACGTGTCGAGCAGCCGCTTCTGTCATGCTGATAGCCATCGGTGACTCCTTACTCGTCGCCAAATCCAGAAAGTCAGATCAAGCCTTTCTTCTGCTTGTAATCGCGAACAGCCGCTTTGATAGCGTCTTCAGCCAGTACCGAGCAGTGAATTTTCACTGGCGGCAGGGCCAGTTCTTCGGCCAGCTGAGTGTTCTTGATGGTTTCTGCTTCGTCCAGGGTCTTGCCCTTCATCCACTCGGTGGCGAGGGAGCTGGAAGCGATAGCCGAACCGCAGCCGTAGGTCTTGAACTTGGCATCTTCGATGATGCCAGCGTCGTTGACCTTGATTTGCAGACGCATCACATCGCCGCACGCCGGAGCGCCGACCATGCCGGTGCCGACATCAGGATCTTCCGCGTTCATCTTGCCGACGTTGCGCGGGTTTTCGTAGTGGTCGATGACCTTTTCGCTGTAAGCCATGATTCTCAATCCTCACTCATCAGGGCCGCTCTTGAGACCCTGCAACTGCGCTGCGTAAACCGCCGCGTCGCTACAGGATCTGTATCTGGCGGCTTCTATATTTAGTGTGCCGCCCACTCGATTTTCGAGATATCGACGCCGTCTTTGTACATGTCCCACAGCGGCGACAAAGCGCGCAGCTTGGTAACGGCCTCGCAGACTTTCTGCGCGGCGTAGTCGATTTCTTCTTCGGTGGTGAAACGGCCGAAGGTGAAGCGGATCGAGCTGTGTGCCAGTTCGTCGTTGCGGCCCAGGGCGCGCAGCACGTACGAAGGCTCCAGCGACGCCGAGGTGCACGCCGAACCGGACGATACCGCCAGATCCTTGAGCGCCATGATCAGCGACTCGCCTTCAACGTAGTTGAAGCTCAGGTTCAGGTTGTGCGGAACGCGGGCGGTCAGGCTGCCGTTGACGTACAGCTCTTCCAGATGCTCGACCTGCTTGTAGAAACGGTCGCTCAAGGCTTTGATACGGACGTTTTCGGCAGCCATGTCTTCTTTGGCCACACGGAACGCTTCGCCCATGCCGACTATCTGGTGGGTCGCCAGGGTGCCGGAACGCATGCCACGCTCGTGACCGCCGCCGTGCATGGTCGCTTCGATGCGCACACGCGGCTTGCGGCTGACGTACAGCGCGCCGATGCCTTTAGGGCCGTAGGTTTTGTGGGCGGAGAACGACATCATGTCGACTTTCAGCTTCTGCAGGTCGATGTCGACCTTGCCAGTGGACTGAGCGGCGTCGACGTGGAACAGAACACCCTTGGCGCGGAGCAGTTCGCCGATCGCTGCGATGTCGTTGACGGTGCCGATTTCGTTGTTCACGTGCATCACGGAGACCAGGATGGTGTCTTCGCGCAATGCAGCTTCAATCATGGCCGGGGTGATCAGACCGTCTTCGGTCGGCTCGAGGTAAGTAACCTCGAAACCTTCACGCTCCAGTTGGCGCATGGTGTCGAGGACAGCCTTGTGCTCGATCTTGGAGGTGATCAGGTGCTTGCCCTTGGAGCCGTAGAAATGCGCCGCACCCTTGATTGCCAGGTTGTCGGATTCGGTGGCACCGGAGGTCCAGACGATTTCGCGCGGATCAGCGTTGACCAGATCGGCCACCTGACGACGGGCGTTTTCGACGGACTCTTCAGCCTTCCAGCCGAACACGTGGGAACGGGACGCCGGGTTACCGAAGTTTCCGTCGACCAGCAGGCATTCACTCATCTTTTGCGCAACACGCGGATCAACCGGGGTGGTCGCAGAGTAATCAAGGTAAATCGGCAATTTCATGGACTATCTCCTAAATCAGGGCTGGCGTGCCGCTAGCTCTCTGGCTGTCATTCGACGGCGGACGCTTCAATCTTGTCCAGGCGTGGCGCCTTGCTGTTGCAACGGCGCTGGTCCTGACGCTGGGCTACTTCTTGCACCTCACGGCGAGTCACAAGATCAGCCAAGCTGATACCACTTAGAAATTCGTGAATCTGCAGGCTCAAATCGCACCACAGATGATGGGTCAGGCAGGTGTCGCCGGAATGGCAATCGCCCTGGCCCTGGCATTTGGTGGCATCAACCGATTCGTTTACCGCATCGATCACCTGAGCGACCTGAATGCCCTGCATGTCGCGGGACAACTGGTAGCCACCACCCGGGCCGCGAACACTGGAAACCAGGTTGCTGCGGCGCAGCTTGGCGAACAGCTGTTCGAGGTAGGACAGGGAGATGCCTTGGCGCTCGGAGATATCGGCCAGGGACACGGGCCCGTGCTGCGCGTGCAACGCCAGGTCAAGCATGGCGGTCACGGCGTATCGGCCTTTTGTAGTCAGTCGCATGGACAGTTACCACGGAGTTCAGAATGGGGCGAGTATGCAATTCCCGAGTATTTAAGTCAACTTTAAGACCTAGTACTTTAGTCAGGATTACCCGCAAAAGAGCGCGCGCATCATAGCAAAGGCTGGCGGCATGCAGCCAGCGGTACCGCGTTATCGTTCTTCGCGAGCAGGCTCGCTCCCACAAGGGATATGCATTCCAATGTGGGAGCGAGCTTGCTCGCGAAGGACGCGCTGCGGTTTAGCTGGCTTTCGACTCGTCTTTGCCTTTGACGCAGGCGAAGTCTTCTTCACGCAGCTCAGGCAGATCTTTCGCACAGTAATTGCTGCCAAGATCCTTCAGCGCGCCGCACATCCCTTCCAGCCGCCCGTCCACTGCTTGCAGGTGATCGAGCAACTGACCAATGGCGCGCGCCACCGGGTCGGGCATGTCTTCGCTGACGCCGTAGGCATCGAAACCGATCTTCTCCGCCATGGCCTTGCGCTTGGCGTCCTGCTCCTCATCGGACTTGACGATGATTCGTCCAGGAATACCGACAACAGTGGCGCCCGGCGGCACTTCTTTGGTCACCACAGCATTGGAGCCGACCTTGGCACCGGCGCCAACCGTGAACGGGCCAAGCACCTTGGCGCCCGCACCAACAACCACGCCATCACCCAACGTCGGGTGGCGCTTGCCTTTATTCCAGCTGGTGCCACCCAGGGTCACGCCCTGATAAATGGTCACGTCATCGCCAATCTCAGCGGTTTCACCGATGACGATGCCCATGCCGTGGTCGATAAAGAAACGACGACCGACCTTGGCGCCCGGGTGAATCTCGATCCCGGTCAACCAGCGGCCGAAGTTCGACACCAGCCGCGCCAGCCATTTCAGCTCGTTGCGCCACAGCATGCCGGCCAATCGATGAATCCAGATTGCATGCATACCGGGGTAGCAAGTCAGGACTTCAAAAGCGTTACGCGCCGCCGGGTCTCGATGGAATACGCTCTGGATATCTTCACGCAAACGCTCAAACATCATTTAGTCCTTCCGCTTAAGAAGCTCACCACGGGCCGCTTTCTGGGTTTCCGTGAGGATGCCACGCAAAATATTCATTTCCGCCCGGCTGACCGAGCTGCGTCCGTACAACCGGCGCAGGCGCGCCATCAAGTGCCGGGGTTTCTCGGGATCGAGGAATTCGATGGCGACCAGCGTCTGCTCCAGATGCTCATAAAAGCGCTCCAGCTCATCCATGGTCGCCAGCTCGGCACTTTTCACCGAAGCCACTTCTTCTTTCTCGATCTTGCTCGGCTGACCTTGTGCCGCCAGCCAGGCCATGCGCACTTCGTAGCTCAATACCTGCACCGCCGCGCCGAGGTTCAGCGAACTGAACTCAGGGTCGGAGGGGATGTGCACGTGAAAGTGACATCGCTGCAACTCGTCATTGGTCAGGCCGGAATCTTCACGGCCGAACACCAGGGCGATTTCGGCGCCCTGCCCGGCTTCCTCGACCACTTTGGTGCCGCATTCGCGCGGATCCAGCAGCGGCCAGGGGATACGACGGTCACGGGCGCTGGTGCCAAGCACCAGATTGCAGCCGACCAAGGCGTCTTCCAGGGTGGCGACGACTTGCGCGTTTTCCAGGATGTCACCGGCACCGGAGGCGCGAGCATCGGCCTCGTGGTGCGGAAACAGGCGCGGTTCGACCAGCACCAATCGCGACAGACCCATGTTTTTCATGGCGCGCGCGGCCCCGCCGATATTGCCGGGGTGGCTGGTATTGACCAGGACGACACGAATGTTCTGCAGCAAGGGAGGCGCTCTCGGACACAGGAAAGGGGTGCAAATCTTACAGAACAGCCTACCGTTAAGCTATGAAAGCGAACAGCGTCCTTCACCTGAAGAAAAGTTCTGATAGAATGCGCGGCTTTCTTTAACAACCTTAGGTGACACATCCATGCAGCCCATGCTGAATATCGCGCTGCGCGCCGCCCGCAGCGCCAGTGAACTGATCTTCCGCTCCATCGAGCGCCTGGATACCATCAAGGTCGACGAAAAAGACGCCAAGGATTATGTATCCGAGGTCGATCGCGCCGCTGAACAGAAAATCATCGACGCACTGCGCAAGGCTTACCCGAACCACTCCATCCGCGGTGAAGAGACTGGCATGCACGCCGGTACCGGCATCGAAGGCGAAGAGTACCTGTGGATCATCGATCCACTGGACGGCACCACCAACTTCCTGCGCGGCATTCCGCACTTCGCTGTCAGCATCGCCTGCAAATACCGCGGTCGCCTGGAACACGCTGTTGTTCTGGATCCGGTTCGTCAGGAAGAATTCACCGCCAGCCGTGGTCGCGGCGCCCAACTGAACGGTCGTCGCCTGCGCGTCAGCGGTCGCACCAGCCTCGACGGCGCCCTGCTGGGTACCGGCTTCCCGTTCCGTGATGACCAGATGGACAACCTCGACAACTACCTGGGCATGTTCCGCGCTCTGGTTGGCCAGACTGCCGGCATCCGCCGCGCCGGTTCGGCAAGCCTGGACCTGGCTTATGTAGCTGCCGGTCGTTTCGACGCGTTCTGGGAATCGGGTCTGTCCGAGTGGGACATGGCTGCAGGCGCCCTGTTGATTCAAGAAGCTGGCGGTCTGGTGAGCGACTTCACCGGCGGTCACGACTTCCTTGAAAAAGGCCACATCGTTGCCGGCAACACCAAATGCTTCAAGGCAGTTCTGACGGCGATCCAGCCGCACCTGCCGGCCTCGCTGAAGCGCTAAGCTTCACGCGAAACGAAAAAAGCATCCTTCGGGGTGCTTTTTTATGCCTGGAATTCGTCACCCGCCACACCACCGGACCAATGTAGGAGTGAGCCTGCTCGCGATAGCGGTGTATCAGCCACCACCTGTATTGAATGATAAATAGCTATCGCGAGCAGGCTCACTCCTACAGGGGATTTGCTGTGCTGCTTAAATCGCGGGCACAAAAAAAGCACCCCGCAGGGTGCTTCCTGTTAAAACAGTCGGTACTTACTGACCCGGCTCATTCTGCGACAGAATCAGCTTGCCTTCCTTGTCGACCGGAATCTGGTTGCCCGGATCGCGATCCATCCGCACTTTGCCTTCCTTGCCATCGAGCGAGTAACGCACATCGTAACCGACGACCTTGTCGCTGATGTCATTGACCGTGTTGCAGCGGGTTTGCGTGGTGGTGTAGGTGTCACGCTCTTGCATGCCTTCCTGCACCTTGTTACCCGCATAACCGCCACCGACCGCACCGGCGACCGTGGCAATTTTCTTGCCGGTGCCGCCGCCAATCTGATTACCCAGCAATCCACCTGCCAGCGCACCAACAACGGTACCGGCGATCTGGTGTTGATCCTTTACCGGTGCCTGACGAGTCACTGTCACGTCCTTGCACACTTCACGTGGAGTCTTGATCTGTGTTTTAACCGGTTCAACGGCCAATACTTGCGCATACTCAGGGCCGCTTTTAACCAGGCTGTAGGTGGCAACAGCACCCCCGGCAGTCACACCGACAGCACCCAATACCGCACCAACCAGCAACGACTTGTTCACATGAACCTCCTGACCATCACATGCGGGACGCGCCCGCGCTTCTCCCAGCCTTGGAGCATAAAAAAAGGCGCGAGTTCAACTCGCGCCTTTCTTGGGCTGACAGCCGGGAAAACGATGGCCGTTATGGACGGTCGTCGACTTCCTTCTCGGTGTTGGCCGGAGGAATCAGATCCTCGGTAGTCAGGTTCAGCCAGATCAGCACCACGTTAGCGATGTAGATCGACGAATAAGTACCCGCCAGAACACCGATAAACAGCGCGATCGAGAAGCCGAACAGGTTGTCACCGCCGAAGAACAGCAGTGCCGCAATCGCCAGCAAGGTGGAGATCGACGTCGCCATGGTGCGCAGCAGGGTCTGCGTGGTCGAGATATTGATGTTCTCGATCAGCGTTGCCTTGCGCAGGACACGGAAGTTCTCACGAACCCGGTCGAATACCACGATGGTGTCGTTCAGCGAGTAACCGATGATCGCCAGCACCGCCGCCAGCACCGTCAGATCGAAAGTGATCTGGAAGTACGACAGGATACCGATGGTTACGATCACGTCGTGAATCAGCGAAACGATGGCGCCGACCGCGAATTTCCACTGAAAGCGGAACGCCAGGTAGATCAGGATGCCGCCGAGCGCCAGCAGCATGCCGAGGCCGCCCTGGTCGCGCAGCTCTTCACCGACCTGTGGGCCGACGAACTCGACACGCTTGACCGTCGCCGGGTTGTCACCGCCGAGTTTCTGCAGCGCTTGCGCGACCTGGTGGCCCAACTGCGGGTCTTCACCCGGCATGCGCACCAGCAGATCGGTGGTTGCACCAAAGCTCTGCACGATGGCTTCGTGGTAACCCGAAGTCACCAGCTCTTCACGCACCTTGGTAACGTCAGCTGGACGCTCGTAGGTCAGCTCGATGAGCGTACCGCCGGTGAAGTCCAGACCCCAGTTCATGCCCTTGGTAGCGACACTGAACATAGCCAGCAAGGTGAGGAATACTGTGACGCCGAACGCGAAGTTGCGAACGCCCATGAAGTTGATTGTACGTAACATGGCAGCCCCTTAAATCCACAACTTCTTGAAGTCACGTCCGCCAAAGATCAGGTTGACCATTGCGCGGGTCACCATGATGGCCGTGAACATCGAGGTAAAGATCCCGAGGGACATGGTCACTGCGAAACCTTTGACCGGGCCGGTGCCCATGGCAAAGAGAATCCCGCCGACCAACAAGGTAGTCAGGTTGGCGTCGAGAATCGCGGTGAATGCCCGGCCGAAGCCTTCGTTGATTGCACGCTGCACGGTCATGCCAGCGGCGATCTCTTCACGAATCCGCGAGAAGATCAGCACGTTGGCGTCGACCGCCATACCCATGGTCAATACGATACCGGCGATACCCGGCAGGGTCAGCGTTGCCCCCAGCAGCGACATCAGGGCCAGCAGCAGCACCATGTTCACCGCCAAAGCGACGGTGGCGATGATGCCGAAGAAGCGGTAGATGGCGATGATGAACAGCGACACGAACAGCATGCCCCACAGCGACGCATCGATACCTTTGGTGATGTTGTCAGCACCCAGGCTCGGGCCGATGGTGCGCTCTTCAGCGAAGTACATCGGTGCAGCCAGACCACCAGCACGCAGCAGCAGCGCCAGCTCGGACGACTCGCCCTGACCGTTCAGGCCAGTGATGCGGAACTGAGCACCCAGCGGCGACTGAATGGTCGCCAGGCTGATGATCTTCTTCTCTTCTTTGAACGTTTGCACCGCAACGTCTTTCTCGACGCCATCGACCACTTGCTTGGTGTAAGTGGTGATCGGACGCTGTTCGATGAAGATCACCGCCATGCTGCGACCAACGTTCGAACGAGTAGCGCGGCTCATCAGCTCACCACCGTGACCATCCAGACGGATGTTCACTTCAGGCGTGCCGTGCTCGCCGAAACCGGCCTTGGCGTCGGTGACCTGGTCACCGGTGATGATCAGACCACGCTCGATCTGTGCTGGCGGACGATTGCCTTCACGGAACTCGAAGGTTTCGGAGGTGGCTTTCGAAGCACCCGGCTCAGCAGCCAGACGGAACTCAAGGTTGGCCGTCTTGCCGAGAATACGCTTGGCTTCGGCAGTGTCCTGCACGCCCGGCAGCTCAACCACGATGCGGTTGGCGCCCTGACGCTGAACGATCGGTTCGGCAACACCCAGCTCGTTGACGCGGTTACGTACCGTGGTCAAGTTCTGCTTGATGGAGTATTCGCGGATTTCCGCCAGCTTCGCCGGGGTCATCGCCAGACGCAGCACCGGTTGACCATTAAGGTCGGCCGGAACAATGTCGAAATCGTTGAAGTTCTTGCGGATCAGTGCACGGGCCTGTTCGCGGGAATCTTCATCGCTGAAGCCCAACTGAATGGCACCGCCCAGTTGCGGCAGACTGCGATAGCGCAGCTTCTCTTTGCGCAGCAGGCTCTTGACGTCGCCTTCGTAGACTTTCAGGCGGGCATCGAGGGCTTTGTCCATGTCCACTTCCAGCAGGAAGTGCACACCACCGGACAAGTCCAGACCCAGCTTCATCGGGTGCGCGCCCAGATTGCGCAGCCATTGCGGGGTGGTCTGTGCCAGGTTCAGCGCGACGACGTAGTCATCACCCAACGCCTTGCGCACAACGTCTTTGGCCGGCAGCTGGTCTTCAGCCTTGCTCAGACGGATCAGACCGCCCTTGCCGTTGGCGGCCAGCGTGGCTGCCTTGACGTTGATCCCGGACTCCTTGAGCGCAGTGCTCACACGATCCAGATCAGCCTGATTGACTTGCAGCGCAGTGCTTGCACCGCTGACCTGAATGGCCGGGTCATCGGGGTATAGATTCGGAGCGGAATAAATCAGACCGATCGCCAGCACCGCCAGGATCAGAATGTATTTCCACAGAGGATATTTGTTCAGCATCACGCCGCCCGTTATGAACGCGGGGCGCCTTGCGCGCCCCGTCGATTGAGTAGAAGTTGTTGCTTCAGATCGCTTTCAGCGTGCCTTTTGGCAGCGTGGCGGCGATGGCGCCTTTCTGGAACTTCATTTCCACGGTGTCGGAAACTTCCAGAACCACGAAGTCATCAGCCACTTTGGTGATCTTGCCAGCGATACCGCCGGTGGTCACAACTTCGTCGCCCTTCTGCAGGCTGCTCAGCAGGTTCTTCTGCTCTTTGGCGCGCTTGGCCTGTGGACGCCAGATCATCAGGTAGAAGATGACCAGGAAACCGACCAGGAAAATCCACTCGAAACCGCCGCCCATTGGGCCGGCAGCAGCCGGTGCAGCCGCGTCAGCCATGGCGTTAGAGATAAAAAAGCTCATTTAGCACTCCAGTTGCAAATGTTGAATCTTGGGGTCAGAAAACTCAGTCCAAAGGCGGAACGGGGAGCCCGCGTTTGGCGTAGAAGGCATCGACAAAGGCGGCCAATGTACCCTGTTGAATAGCCTCGCGCAAACCAGCCATCAGCACCTGATAATGGCGCAAGTTATGGATGGTATTGAGCATGCTTCCCAGCATTTCGCCGCACTTGTCCAGGTGATGCAGATAAGCGCGGGAGAAGTTCTGGCAGGTATAGCAATCGCAGGTCGGATCCAGCGGCGATTCATCATGGCGATGGAACGCGTTACGGATCTTCAGCACGCCGGTATCAATGAACAGATGCCCATTGCGGGCATTACGGGTTGGCATCACGCAATCGAACATGTCCACACCGCGGCGCACACCCTCAACCAGATCTTCCGGTTTGCCAACGCCCATAAGGTAACGAGGTTTGTCAGCCGGCATCATGCCCGGCAGATAATCCAATACTTTGATCATCTCGTGCTTCGGCTCGCCCACCGACAGACCGCCAATGGCCAGGCCATCGAAGCCGATCTTGTCGAGGCCTTCCAGCGAGCGCATGCGCAGATCCTGGTGCATGCCGCCCTGAACGATGCCGAACAATGCCGCGGTGTTTTCACCGTGGGCATTTTTCGAACGCTGGGCCCAACGCAGCGACAATTCCATCGATACGCGCGCGACGTCTTCATCAGCAGGATACGGCGTGCATTCGTCGAAGATCATCACGATGTCGGAACCGAGATCGCGCTGCACCTGCATCGATTCTTCTGGGCCCATGAACACTTTGGCGCCGTCGACCGGGGAAGCGAAGGTCACGCCCTCCTCCTTGATCTTGCGCATCGCGCCAAGGCTGAACACCTGAAAACCGCCGGAGTCAGTGAGGATCGGGCCTTTCCACTGCATGAAATCGTGCAGGTCGCCGTGTTCCTTGATCACTTGGGTGCCAGGGCGCAGCCACAGGTGGAAGGTGTTGCCGAGAATGATTTCTGCGCCGGTGGCAACGATGTCACGCGGCAACATGCCCTTGACCGTGCCGTAAGTGCCCACCGGCATGAAAGCCGGGGTCTCGACGGTGCCACGCGGGAAGGTCAGACGACCACGCCGGGCCTTGCCATCGGTGGCCAGAAGTTCAAAGGACATGCGACATTCGCGACTCATTCTGTTTCCTCTGGGCCTGTTTGTTCAGGGGCAGTCGGTGCGGGATTACGGGTGATGAACATCGCATCACCGTAGCTGAAAAAGCGGTAACCGTTGTCGACGGCGGCCTTGTAGGCGGCCATGGTCTCGGGATAACCGGCAAATGCCGAAACCAGCATCAACAGCGTGGATTCCGGCAAATGGAAATTGGTCACCAAGGCATCGACCACATGGAACGGCCGGCCCGGGAAGATAAAGATATCGGTGTCGCCACTGAACGGCTTGAGCACGCCATCGCGCGCAGCACTTTCCAGCGAACGCACGCTGGTGGTACCGACCGCAATCACCCGACCACCACGCGCACGGCATGCCGCGACCGCATCGACCACGTCCTGGCCGACTTCCAGCCACTCGGTGTGCATGTGGTGATCTTCAAGCTTCTCGACGCGCACCGGCTGGAACGTCCCCGCGCCCACGTGCAACGTAACGAATGTGGTCTCGACGCCCTTGGCGGCAATCGCTTCCATCAGCGACTGATCGAAATGCAGCCCGGCGGTCGGCGCCGCCACCGCACCGAGTTTCTCGGCGTACACGGTCTGATAACGCTCGCGATCCGAGCCTTCGTCCGGGCGGTCTATATAAGGAGGCAACGGCATGTGCCCGACGCGGTCGAGCAACGGCAACACTTCTTCAGCGAAGCCCAGCTCGAACAATGCATCGTGACGCGCAAGCATTTCGGCTTCGCCACCGCCATCGATAAGGATCTTCGAACCCGGCTTCGGCGACTTGCTGGAGCGCACATGGGCCAGCACGCGGTGCGTATCGAGCACCCGCTCAACGAGGATTTCCAGCTTGCCGCCGGACGCTTTCTGCCCGAACAGCCGCGCCGGAATCACCCGGGTATTGTTGAACACCATCAAATCGCCCGGGCGCAAATGCTCAAGCAAATCAGTGAATTGACGGTGTGCGAGGGCGCCGCTAGGCCCGTCAAGGGTCAGCAGGCGACTACCGCGACGCTCGGCCAAAGGGTGGCGGGCGATCAGCGAATCAGGGAGCTCGAAAGTAAAGTCAGCAACGCGCATGATGGGGTTCGTCTAGCAGGGCCGGAAAGTCTAGCGGAAATATCGAAAATTCTCTATGTACCTGATTGACCGACGGTAATCTCATCTCTATACTTCGCCGCCATTGAGCCCTGATGGCGGAATTGGTAGACGCGGCGGATTCAAAATCCGTTTTCGAAAGGAGTGGGAGTTCGAGTCTCCCTCGGGGCACCAAAATTAAGAAAGGTCTTGCTTAGCAAGGCCTTTTTTTTCGTCTCCCGAAAAGTGGACGCGCAATGCTGAAAGCTCACCACTGCGCGGGTCGCACGTGACATTGCGCGGACTCAGGTGTCGGAGTCGGTTTTAGGCTCAGCCTGAGCACTCCCCCCAAACAACCGCGCCGCTATCGCCCTCCCCCGCTCCAGCCCTTCCTCCGTCAACCAGACCGACTTGTTCCTGTTCACCGGGTTACTGATGAAACCCTGCTCATGCAATCGGTTCATGATCTCGAAGTCGAACCCTTTCCAGGCATTGCCATCGTCAGAACTGAGTGCTGCCAACAGGGCAAGCACGGCGTCTTCCATCAGTTTGTCGTCGTATTCCATGGTCGTCACTCCATTCGTATCCAACAGTTAACGTCGAGTATGTGAAGGCTAACCATAATACTCGCCGACCTCCGATGGAAATGCCGCTCAATCCTGTGAAGGTTATTGATCGGCTTCAGCGTGCCCGGCCTCGCCTTTGGGCTGCAGTTGTTGATCCCGATCCGTATAATCACGCCCCTCTGAAAGTAGCCCTACGCATCTTGCACCTGACGGCGGGTGCATCCAGGCATCAACTCTCACACTGACGGACGTCGCTAGAGGCACCCCATGGAAACGTCACTGGAAACAGTCGCCCTTTTCTCCCTCAAACTCGCTTATGAGGAAGAAGGCTCGAGCCCGATTTTGCGGGACGACATGGTCATGGGGGATTATCAGAAAGACGTGTTCGAATTGCTGGTGCGGCGCGGAGATGTCGAGACCATTCAGTTCAAAGTGAATGAATGCCTGGGGCTCGCGATGGACGCTTTGGGCGGAGTCGACAAACCCTTGGGACGCGAACTGCACAAGTTGAAGACTGAACTCGGAGAGGCTCAATCGCTGGAGCAACTTGACGCGCCGCTCCTCGCGCTGAAGGGCTATCTGAAAGACATACTGTGACGACTTTCTCCAACTGAACAACAGTACTGATGCACAGAGATGCGACTTTCTACCCTCTATGAGAGCAGGCTAACCTTTTTTTCCATGACTAAAACCTGCTGCATCAGTGGGAACTCAAAACTGCGCAACCCCGGACTTTGTTTCCTCAAATCATCAATCATTTGAGCAAGGGTCCTCTGGCGAATGTCTTTAGCGATTACTTCATTTAATCCGACAATTGAAAAGTTCTTCGTGGGTATTCCCGGGAGCCTTCTAATAAAATCCAGAGAGCTTAGCAAGCGACCGCGGGGCACGCCTTTCCAAGACATACAAAGCAGATGAATCGCGTCCGACAACTCTTTATTAAGAGGCGCCATGGATGCCTTGCCATTTACCCCGCTTTTGACTTGTTGTGAGCCACCACTCCCACTCCCGCTTCCGCTCCCCTTATGGCTTAGTGGATTAAACAGCGGCAGATACTCTAGCTCTGCCATATCCAGCAATTGTTCCGCGCAGTCATATCCAACCACAAAGCTTTCAACGTCCTTGGTAACCTTGGAGGTAGCCTCGAAATGGTAGTAACGATCCGAGACTTTCCCACAGCAGCCTTCAAGAACATCTTGCCCTTCAATCATTTTTATGTGGAACAGTGGGCGGATATCATATTCAGCCACGATCTTCCTTTTGCGTTCCTCGCCTCGACAGCTTCCAATACTCATACCACCTCCATAAAATTCTTCAAAAAAACACTACAGCCGTTACAGCAGATGCTTCGAGATGTACTTGGAGATCTCCACCATCGACGTCTTCCCGGTAAATTCAAACTTCACTTTCCCCAGTGACGAGAAGTAAATCTCCAGCTCCGAATCCAGATCGAAAGTACCCGAGGTTTCCACCGAGTACGCGACGATGTTCTTGTACGGCAAGGATGTGAAATCCTTCTTGCTGCCGGTAATCCCCTGAACGTTGACCGCGATGATGCGTTTGTTGGTAAACACCACGCCGTCACGCATGGCCTTGTAAGAGTCGATCACTTCCTCACCGTCCAGCAACAGCGCGCTTACGCGTTCGGCGTATTCATCGTTCTGCTTGAGTTTGAAGAAACCTTTGTTGTTGAAGTCGATCATCTGTCCATCCTCATCTTCAAGAAAACATCCCGGTAGTTCTTTGGTTCAACGACGGGCTTTCAGCACGCGGATATCGGTCGGAAATCCATCAGCGCCAACAAGTTTTTTCCAGCCCAAATACTGAAACTCGCCCTTCTCATCAATGTAATCGCCCTTCTCCACTGATCGGCCGCCAACCACCGCGACACGTTTCACTTCGCCACAACCGCCGTCAGAAGGCCGAACCGTATAGATCACATACGGCTTCACGTATTGCGTGGCGCGGAAGTATTGGCCGCAGATTTCGTCGACGGTGATCAGCATGGTTTTCAGGCGTGCTTCGCCGTCGGTGTCTTCGTGCAGTTTGAGGAAGGATATGTCGCCGACGTCGCTGTAGCCGAGCGCGCGGGCGCGTTGGTAGGCGGGGGAGTTCTGGTGGGCGATGCGGCCTTCCTCCGCTGCACCTTGCATTTTTGCGGCGAACTCGGCTTTGCCTTGGGCGATCATCGCTTCAGCCTGGCCCGCTACGTTTTCGCATTGTGCAAATTCTCGGGAGCCGAGGTGATTGGGTGTCAGGTTCGAGCGGTGTTCGCTCATGGTCCGCAGGTTGCTTTCCAGGGCAAACATCACGTCGTAGGCGGTGGTTCGACCGCTCTGCACGTCGGCCATTTTTTCCTGCGCGCGCTGGCAGTTGCCGGCGTAATACTTCCAGCTGTTTTCCGGATGCTCTTGCACGGCGGCGAATGCTGGGGTCATTGCAGCGGCGAGTGTGATCGCGCAGAGCAGGCGCAAGGATTGGGTACTGACTGGCATAGGTAGTCCGTTACTGAGATAGAGCGGTGGCGCGACGCTACTATTTTGCTATCTTGCCGTCCACTGCCAGTAACGAGGTCGCCAGCGCCTCGATGGAGTCAATTTACAGAGGGAGAAACACCTTGATGGCCGTGTTGTACTTTTTCGTCTGGGCAGCCATTTGGGCTTGGGTCGTGCAGACCCGTGGTGCCTGGAACCTGATCCTCGCCAACCTGGCGGGTGCTGCCAGCGGCTTTATCGTAGCGATGATTTTTTCAGTGGTCTGTTCGGGCCTTTTCCCGGCGCACGTGCCTCCCTCACCCGAGAAACTGGCGAGTAGCGTGCTGCAAGTGATGACAACGTTCGGCGTGCTGGCGGGCGTCTGGATGTGGCTGGTCAGGCGTCCGAAGCCAGAGCATCCGTTGGCCCGGCAACTGTTCGCCGCGATCTGTGGATTGGCTGCTGGTGTGACGACGTTGGTGTTTTTCGCGCTCAACTTTCACTGAGCAGCGCTCTCGTCACTGGTATTACACGTGTGTTTTGTTATCTTGCCGCCCATCGTCAGCGTTCACTGTCAGGCGTGCGTTGATTTCAGGTGTTGAAGGTTTAAGGAAAGGATCAAATGGAGTTTCTGCGTTTTCTGGCGATTGTTGCGGTCTGGGGGTTCATGTGGCGCTGGGTGGTGCAGAACCGTGGCAGCTGGAATATTTTCTACGGCAACATCGTTGGCGCAGCGGGCGGCTTCATTGTGGCGATGGTGGTGCTGTCGATCACGTTGTCGTTGTTTCCTTCGTCGCATGACTACGAAGCCCCACAGGCCGAAAACACGCAAGTTACCGAGCCGACCTCTTTATTGCCTGAAGCCGAGGCAGTCACACCCGCTGCCGATCTGAAGGATGCGCCGGCTTTTGCTGCCATCGAGCCGGATGACAAGCCGTCTCCCGCCGACTCCGCACTGTTGCCGAACTACGCCAGCCGGGCGCCGAAATCAATCGGACTACAGACCGTGCTCGATCAAAGCGACTATGACGGTCGCATGGCCCTGGCAGCGCTGAACAAGAAATTGCGCGGCGACGCACTGGCCGACAAGTCGATGATTGCGTATGTCATGTGCAGCCCGTTTGTAACCAGCACGTTGCGCTTTCCCGCTTCGGCACGGTTTGCTGACAGCAAGGCGCTGGTCAGCCACCGCTTCAAGGATCAGGTCTACTCCTTCAACAACACCGTCACGGCGCGCAACATGAACGGCGACGATGTCACCTACCGTTTCGATTGCTCCGTGCAAGAGCAGCCGCGAGTTGACGCGATGCCTGCGCAATGGCGTTTGTTGGCGCTGAAACTGCAAAAAGCCGACTCTTAAGGCTGATTTAAGGGTTCAAGGCGCCGGCTGCGCTATCATCGCCGGCCTGTGCGCCTTGAGCTTTGCCCTCCGATGTCCCGACACCTCGCTGATCCCTCTTCGTTGCCTGCCGTGTTGGCCGGCCCACTGCTGCGCAGGCTGGAGCCGAAGCGGTTGGTGCTGTGGTTGATCGGTACGCGCCATCTGGCGCTGACATTGCGCCTGCAAGGTGTAGGAGACATTCCTCTCGACGCGGAGAAATGCACAGTCATTCCCGTAGGTCGTCAGGCGTTTGTTCATCTCATCGATGTTTCTCTCGACAGCGCCCTGCCCTGCGATACGCGGATCGACTATGACCTGCTGATCGACAACGCGACGGGCATCGCCGACTGGGCGGCGCATTTGCTGTACGGCGATGCAACCAGTCCGAACTTCGTCCTGCGCTCGCGGATCGATCAACTGCTGCACGGCTCTTGCCGCAAGCCGCATCACCCGGCGACGGATGGTTTGCTGTGCGTCGACCAATTGCTGGCGACGGAAACCGATCCGCAACAACGCCCCGCCCTGTTGATGATGAGCGGCGATCAGGTCTACGCCGACGACGTGGCCGGCCCGATGTTGCGGGCGATTCATGCCTTGATCGAACGTCTCGGCCTGTTCGACGAACACCTCGAAGGCGCCGTCGTCAGCGACAGCGCCAAGCTCTACGAACATCCGGCCAGTTACTACCACCGTGCGGATTTGTTACCGGCGCTGGAGAGCAACGAGACATTGCGCGAGCGATTTTTCGGCGGTGCGCGTAAGCCGATTTTCACCAGCAGCAGCGCTGACAATCACTTGGTGACGTTCGCCGAAGTCATGGCGATGTACTTGCTGGTGTGGTCGCCGACCGCCTGGTCGCTGATCAATCCGCAAGCACCCGAGTTAACGCCCGAACGCCTCAAGCGCTACACCCTCGAACAGACTCGCATCGATGCCTTCAAGACTGGATTAGGCAAGGTCGCCCGCGCGCTGGCGCATCTGCCGAGCCTGATGATTTTCGACGACCACGACATCACCGATGACTGGAATCTGTCTGCGCAATGGGAGGAAACGGCCTACGGCCATCCGTTCTCCAAACGCATCATCGGCAATGCGCTGATCGCCTACATGTTGTGTCAGGGCTGGGGCAATAATCCCGATGCGTTCAAGGATGTGCTGGGGAAAAACCTGAGCCTTAGCGCCAGCGGTGATGATCAGTACCTCGACAGCCCGGTGCAGGATGATCTGATCGATGACCTGCTGCGCTTTCAGCATTGGCATTTCGTCCTGCCCACCAGCCCCGCGCTGGTGGTCATCGACACGCGCACCCGACGCTGGCGCAGTGAGATGGCGCTCAAGCAACCTTCAGGTCTGCTGGACTGGGAGGCACTGAGTGAACTGCAACAGGAACTGCTCGATCACCCGTCGGCGATCATCGTGTCACCGGCGCCGATCTTCGGCGTGAAGCTGATCGAAACGGTGCAAAAGGTCTTCAGTTGGTGCGGTTACCCGCTGCTGGTTGACGCGGAAAACTGGATGGCCCATCGCGGTGCTGCGCAGGTGATCCTGAATATTTTCCGCCACTCGCGCACACCGGGTAACTACGTGGTGCTTTCCGGCGATGTGCATTATTCCTTCGTCTACGAAGTACTTATCCGACACCGCAAGGCCGGGCCGCGAATCTGGCAGATCACCAGCAGCGGGATCAAGAACGAGTTTCCGAAAAGCCTGCTGGAATGGTTCGACCGCCTCAACCGCTGGCTCTACTCGCCACGCTCACCGCTGAACTGGTTTACCAAACGCCGACGCATGCGCATCGTGCCGTATACGCCGGAACATGCTGAGGCTGGCGAACGCCTATGGAACTCGGCGGGGATCGGTCAGGTGTTTTTCAATGAGCAGGGGCAGCCGCGCGAGATCATTCAGCACAATTCGAATGGCAAGGCGAAGACACGGATGCTGGCGCCGGATCTGGCGGATTATCCGGACTAGCCATAGTTTTTTCCTACACCGGGAATGCCGAATGCCGACAACGCGGCGGTTTCTCGCTGCCCGAGGCAGTGGACAAGGATTACAGCCTTCTCAGAAACGTCTCCAGCGCTCTTAAGTGATACTGAACGTGCTCGCAGCAAGCCTTCTGCGAAACAACCACTGATAGGTATCACCTTGTCATCATGTACTCATTTCTGTACGTTCTTTGCTAATAGCGAGGACTACTTCATGCAAACCATCAACTACACCACCGCCCGTGCGCATTTGGCCGAAACAATGGACCGCGTTAACGAGGACCGTGCTCCCCTTCTGGTCACACGCCAAAAAGGTGAGCCCGTCGTGATGATGTCTCTGGCTGAGTACAACGCACTCGAAGAAACAGCCTACCTACTGCGCTCTCCCGCCAATGCCGAGCGGTTGATCAAATCGATTGGCGAAATGCGTGCCGGCAAAGCCAAAGTGAGGCAATTGATCGAAGAATGAAAATCGAGTTCACGCCATCAGGTTGGGAAGACTATTTGTGGTTTCAACAGAACGATAAGGCCGGACTCAAACGTATCAATCTGTTGATCAAAGCAATCCAGCGCGAACCGTTTGAAGGTATCGGCAAACCTGAGCCGCTCAAACACAACATGAGCGGCTTTTGGTCCAGACGAGTATCGGGTGAGCATCGTTTGGTCTACAGCATTGAAGGTGGTGAGATTTGCGTTATTAGCTGCAAATATCACTACTGATGGTATGCCCCACACCTCTGACAATCATCTCCACCTCCCGCTCATCAATCGTCAACGGTGGCAGCAGCCGTATCGTCTTGCCACGCGTGACGTTGATCAACAGCCCATGATCCCGCGCGGCGATCAGGGTCAGATCACGCACCGGTTGTTTCAGCTCGATCCCGATCATCAAGCCCTGCCCGCGAATCGCCAGCACATTGGGATTGTCCGCCAGCTCTGCGCGCAGGCGAGTTAATAGCCGTTCCCCCTGAATCCGGGCGTTTTCCAGCAGGCCCTGTTCTTCGATGATGTCCAGCACCGTGCAACCGACCCGACACGCCAGCGGATTGCCGCCGAAGGTGCTGCCATGGCTGCCGGGCGTAAACAGATCCGCCGCCCTGCCCCGGGCCAGGCACGCGCCGATTGGCACGCCGTTGCCCAGCCCTTTTGCCAGGGTCATGACATCCGGGACGATGCCTTCATGTTGAAACGCGAACCAACGCCCGGTGCGGCCGATGCCGGTCTGGATTTCATCGAGCATCAGTAACCACGCATGGCGATTGCACAGTTCCCGCAGGGCTTTCAAATAACCAGAGGGCGCGAGCTGCACGCCGCTTTCGCCCTGAATCGGCTCGACCAGAATCGCCACAATGCGCTCGCCGTGCTTTTTCTGCGCCTGCTCGAGCGCAGCGAGATCACCAAATGGCACTTTGAGGAAATCCCCCGGCAATTCGTTGAAACCCAAGCGCACCGCCGGACCATCACTGGCCGACAAGGTACCGAGTGTGCGGCCATGGAACGCGTTGGCCATGACCACCACCAGCGGCTGTTCGATACCCTTGCGCCAGCCGTACAAACGCGCCAGCTTCAGCGCCGTTTCATTGGCCTCGGCACCCGAGTTATTGAAGAACGCACGCTCCATCCCCGACAGTTCGGTCAGCCGTTTAGCCAATTGTTGCTGCCAATCGATGCTGTACAGATTCGAGGTGTGCAGCAACAACCCGGCCTGCTCGCTGATCGCCGAAACAATCCGCGGGTGCGAGTGGCCGACATTGGTCACCGCGACACCGGCCACCGCATCCAGATACTCGCGGCCGGCCTGATCCCACAGGCGAGTGCCCAGGCCCTTGGTGAAGCTCAAGGCCAGTGGTTGGTAGGTGTTCATCAGGGCGGCGGTCATGACTTCAAACTCCAGTGCAGGTCGGTGTGCTGGCAGTATGGTTAGCCAGCAAAACTGGATAAACTCGGCAAAACTTCATTCATTTAAAAGCAGGGCTTGATAATGGACCTGTTCCAGTCGATGAGCGTGTACGTCAAAGTCGTCGAAGCCGGGAGCATGACGGCCGCCGCGTTGCAGTGCGATATGTCGACGACCATGGTCGGCAATCACCTGCGTGCGCTGGAACAGCGGCTCGGAGTGCAATTGCTACAACGCACGACACGGCGACAGCGGCTGACTGAATTTGGCAGCGTCTACTACCAGCGTTGTCTGGATGTCTTGGGACTGGTGGCCGACTCCGAACGCTTGGCGGAACAAGCACTCGATGAGCCGCGTGGCCTGCTGCGCATTACCGCGCCATTGACCTTTGGTGTAGAGCGCCTGGCGCCGGCGCTCAGCGAATTCTCCCTGCAGTACCCACAGGTCAAAATGGACGTGGTGCTGACTAACAGCCGTCCAGACTTGCTGGAAAGTGGTCTGGACGTGGCGTTTCGGCTGGGGCATTTCGACGAGTCGAATCTGATCGCCCGCCCTCTGATCGATTACACACTGACCGTCTGCGCCTCCCCGCAATACGTGGCCCGACGCGGCATGCCGCAAACCCCTGAAGATTTGCAACAACACGACTGCCTGTCGTTCGCCTACCCTGCCGGCGACGATTGGCAATCGGTGGAAAAACGCTGGCGCCTCAGCGGCCCGGACGGGGAAATTCTCGTCGACGTCAGCGGGCCGATGCTGATGAACACTTCCGCGGGGTTGCACCAGGCCGCACGCACCGGCATGGGCATCGTGATGCTGCCCGATGCGCTGGTGGAACAGGATCTGCGCGACGGCAAACTGGTGACCGTCGTTCCCGACTATCAACCTCCAAGCCGCCCCCTGCATTTGCTTTATGCTCCGGATCGCTATCGTTTGCCGAAGCTGCGCCGCTTCGTCGAATTCGCGATGCAGACATGGGGCAGATCCTAAAAACGAGCGACCTGGACATTGTCTCGAAGAATTACTGACAAGGAGTCGAAGCGAAGATGAACAACGACCTGACCGTACGCGACCTGCTATCTGACGAAGTGGAGTCGGTACGGCTGTTCCTCGGCCAACATGGCTGGGGGCACCGTACCGGTTCCAGCGAACATTTCGCGCAACTCATCGAACACTCGCAACGCACGGCGATTGCCCTGCTCGGCGCGCAGATCGTTGGCTTTGCCCGGGGCATAACCGATGGCTTGTCCAACGGTTACCTGTCGATGGTCGTGGTCGATGGCGAGTATCGACGCACAGGCATTGGCCGCAGACTGGTTGAGCATGTCATGGGCGATAACCCCGATATCACCTGGGTACTGCGTGCAGGACGAGAAGGCGCCGAAGCCTTTTTTGCCCGCCTGGGTTTTGAGACGTCGGTGATTGCCATGGAGCGACCGCGATTGAAATAACGGGCGGGCGCTCTGGCAACCGCTATGATCAGCTTCTCTTTCCAGCATGGACGCTGCGCGATGCTCGTCACTCTTCAAAATACTCCCTTGTGGGTTTATGTGGTTTTTCTGGTTCTGGTGTATTTCGGCCTCAAGGCCCGAAAACCCCAACATGAAAGCCGGTTTTCCCTGCTGTCGACCCCGCTGGTGTTGTTGGGCTGGTCGCTGTTGTCGTTGAACCTGACGGTTGATCCAGGCTTGAGCCTCAGCGGCTGGCTCATTGCTTTGTTACTGGGCGCTCTATCGGCATCGCTGATTTTCCCCAACAAGGGGATAAATCTTGATGATCCGGAAACCGGGTTGATCGTGCCGGGCACTTGGAAAGCGCTGATTCTGCTCCTGCTTTTTTTTGCAGTGAACTACTACTTCGGTTATCAGGATGACGCGCACCCAGAGCGCGCTGCCGCCCCGGATATGTTGCTGTTCAAAGCCGCAGCATCAGGCCTTATCAGTGGTCTGATTAGCGCTCGCTCACTGAAATATTACCGTTTGCTGCGCACCCTTCAGGCTCAACGCCCGCCATTGGGCGCCCAATGATTCAGGAACCGCTTTTCACCAACACCGGTTTTTCCTGAGGGGCTGCGTATCGTGCACCGTATCCTGCAATTACACGGGCGCGATATACAGTTACTGGGCATGAGCGGGCGTGGCGCGACGTTCCGCTTATCGCTATCAACAGATCAACAAAGCGCCGAACAATGGATGATGCGTTCAATGAATTTGCACAGCCAGGGCAAATAGTTGAGACCGCCGGCCCGTTGCTCCGTGACAACGCCGCCCCGCTCCCCTAAATTAGTCGGCCTGAAAAAGCCCTCGGTTTTCTCATCTCCACTCAAGTTAAAAAGTAGTGAAATTTCAATGTCCGATTTCAACACCGCTGAATCCGTAGTCACCGAATCGTCCAAAGCGGAATACGAAAACTCCATCAATCTTTCACAACACCTGCCACAAGCCAAAATCATCAGCGAGATGGTCCTGGACGCGTTCCAGTCGACCCGCGAAAGCGACCAGATCCGCGAGTTGCGCGCAGCGATCCGTCAGGCTCACGACAGCTTCGATGACGACAAGGCCTACGAGCTGATGGGCGAACTCAAGGCGCTGAAAGACGCTGAAGCGGCGGACCTCGCCGCCCTTGAAGACCTCAGCAGCAAGTTCTCGATCGGCCGCATCCTGTCCAGCTTCAAGGACGATCCGGCGTTCCAGGAAATCGTTTACGGCCTCGCGCTGAAAGTGCTGAACCAGACCCATCAGGCGATCAGCAATCCGAGCGGCGGCAAGAGCAAGGCTGCGAAGAAGAAAGAAGTCGAAATCTTCACCATCAGCAAGGACGGCATCAGCGTGACCCTGCCTCTGCGCACGCCACGCTCGCGCCTGAACGTTGACCGTGCAGCGCTGGAATTCCTCGGTTTCACCTTCGTTGGTGAAGGCGAAGAAGCTGAGCTGGAAAGCGAAGTCTTCGTCGACAACGCGGGTACCGAACAGGCAGTGAACCGCAAGAACATCATCACCGCACTGCAACAGCAGACTGCGTTTGATGGTTACAGCATCGCCGCGCAGTAATAGCGCAGCCACTGTACGAAAAAGCCCCGCGCTGAGATTCAGTGCGGGGCTTTTTGGTTTTCGGCTTGGGATTAGCGGAATGGCGTAAATCCCAGCCCCTCACCCCAGCCCTCTCCCGAGGGAGAGGGAGCCGATCGGGAGATATTCAAGAGATGCACCGAAATGAAAGTGCTGCGCCGAATCCACAATCGCCTCAATCTCTCAGGTCGATGTATAGCGCAAGACACCTCGGTCAGTCCCCTCTCCTGAGGGAGAGGGAGCCGATTTGCGGATATTGTGGAAGTTCGCCGAAATGAAAGTGCGGTACCGAATCCACAATCGCCTCGACCTCTCAGGTCGATGTATAGCGCAAGACACCTCGGTCGGTCCCCTCTCCCTCAGGGAGAGGGTTAGGGTGAGGGCAAGCCGCTAAACCACCCTCAAGCCGAAGGATGCAACGCTACAATCATGTCCACCTCAATCGCCGCATTCTTCGGCAACTGGTACACCCCCACCGTGGTGCGCGTGTGCCGGCCGGCATCGCCGAGCACATGACTGAACACGTCCGAGGCACCGTTGGCCACTTCGCTCAGGTCAACGAAGTCCGGCGTCGACTTCACATACACCGTCACCCGCAACAACGCCTTGATCTTGTCCAGCGAACCCACCGCATCAACAATCAGCGCCAGACAACGCATCGCACTGATGCTCGCGGCGGCTTGCGCATCCTTGAGGGTCAGCTCCAGTCCGACGCGACCCGGGTACTGAATCTTGCCGTTAGTGCGCGGCACCATACCGCTGATGTACAGCTCATCATGATGACGGATCAGCGGCGCGTAATTGCCGCCGGCGGTGTTCTCACCATAAATGTCGTAGTTCAGCTCTTGGGCCAGGGCAATAAAACGCTCGTCGCAGGTCATCCTCTCAGTCATTTCGCCCAGCCTTATGATCAGTGCATGAAGAACCGCAGGTTAAGACAGCCAGGCAGCGGCCAATGGCAAGGCGCTACCACTGTCATGGTTGGATCCAAATCTAGGGGGTTTAGTGGAAGTCTGCAACCAGCAACCCAGCAAATTCAGTGACGTTGGGATTCGCGAGCAGGCTCGCTCCCACAGGGGATATGTGATCGACGCAGATCCAATGTGGGAGCGAGCCTGCTCGCGAATGGCAGCACATCAAATCAGCATAATCCACCCAACAAAAAACCCCGCACATCTCTCAATGTACGGGGTTTTTCTTCAAGCCTTTGAGCCTTACGGCGCGTACGTCAGCAGCAGCTCTGCGGGCACCTTGAAGTCCAGGGACATCATGACGCTCAACGCAGTGATGGTGAAGATCGAGAACACGAACAGCTTGCGTGCCCAGACCGAATCATCCACCGCTTTGTAGCCGGTCCAGGCCATGTACAACCAGTACATGCCCATGGCTGCGGCGACGGCGAGGTAGCTCATGCCGGCGTAACCGCTGAAGGTCAGCATCAAGGTCGCTACGAGGAACGCCAGGATGTAGAGCAGGATGTGCTTCTTGGCCACTTGAATCCCGCGCTTCACTGGCAGCACCGGAATCGATGCGGCCAGGTAATCGTTGAAGCGGAAGATCGCGATGGCGTAGGAATGCGGCATCTGCCACAGGCTGAACATCACCAGCAACGTCAGCGCGGCCATGTCGAAGCTGTTGGTTACGGCAACGTAACCGATCACTGGCGGCATGGCGCCCGACAGACTGCCCACCAGCGTGCCGTGAACCGACTTGCGCTTGAGGTACAGGCTGTAGAAGCCGACGTAGATGATGAAGCCGATCACCGCGAACAAAGCGGCCAACGGGTTGGCCACCTTGTACAACAACGCAACGCCGAGAACACCAAGGATGGTCGCGTAGACCAGGGCCAGTTTCAGGGAGATCAAGCCCTGCACCAGCACCCGGTTTTTAGTGCGTTCCATCTTCAGGTCGATGTCGCGGTCGATGCAGTTGTTGAACACGCAACCGGAGGCAACAACCAGGGATGTACCGATCATGGCAGCCAGAAACACCGCCAGATCCACATGCCCTTTCGAGGCCAGGAAGAACCCGCCTGCCACAGAAAGCACGTTACCGAAAATGATCCCCGGTTTGGTGATTTGGATAAAGTGCTTGAGCGACATCGGGTCTTACCTCACTTCGCCATCATGTAGGTGTGGATGCTGAACATGATCCACAACGACAGGCCAACCAGCAGCACGATCACGATCGCCGTAAAGACGAATGCAATCACGTTGTTACGCTGAGCAATGGAACGGTCCAGGTGCAGGAAGTAATACAGGTGAACGATCACCTGGATCACTGCGAACAGCAGAACGATTGCCAGCGTGGTGGCCTTCGGCAGGCTCGGGTACATCACCAGACCGAATGGGATGACGGTCAGGATCACCGACAGGATGAAGCCAATGGCGTACGACTTTACGCTGCCGTGGCCAGCATCATGGCTGTCATGGGAGTGTGCATTAGCCATTACAGAGTCCCCATCAGGTAAACAACGGTGAATACGCAGATCCACACCACGTCCAGGAAGTGCCAGAACAGGCTCAGGCAGCTCAGACGGGTCTTGTTGGTCGCCGTCAGGCCGTGCTTGTTGACCTGGTACATCATGATGCCCATCCAGATCAGACCCGCAGATACGTGCAGACCGTGGGTACCGACCAGGGTGAAGAACGCGGACAGGAAGCCCGAACGGCTAGGACCGAAGCCCTCGGAGATCAGCAGGTGGAACTCGTTGATCTCCATGGCGATAAAGCCTGCGCCGAGCAGGAAGGTCATGAACAACCAACCCAGAACCTGCTGCTTCTTGCCTTTGAACAACGCCAGCATGGCGAAGCCGTAGGTGATCGAACTGAACAACAGCAGAGCGGTTTCGCCCAGCACGTATGGCAGTTCGAAGATGTCGTGGCCCGCTGGGCCACCGGCTACGTTGTTTACCAGTACTGCGTACACCGCGAAGATCGACGCAAACAGAATGCAGTCGGTCATCAGGTAGAGCCAGAAACCGTATACGGTCATCTCGCCCGAGTCGTGGTGATGGTCATCGTGCCCATGGTCACCATGGGCGTGTCCAACATTGGTCACTAAGTTCGACATGGTTTAAGCCTGTTCCAACGAGGTTTCAACACGGGTGGCACCGGCCGGGATTTTCCCCGCCGCAACCAGACGCTTGTGCTGCTCGGCTTCGATACGCTCGATCGTTTCAACCGGAACCATATAGCCCTGGTCGTCACGCGCAGCGTGGATCACGAAGTAGATGATGGTGCCGGCCAGGCTGGCGATCGCCAACCACCAGATGTGCCAGATCATCGCGAAACCGAAGACGGTCAACAGTGCGCCCATCACCACGCCAGTGGCGGTGTTGTTCGGCATGTGGATCGGCTCGTACTTGGCCGGACGCTGGTACGCAGTACCGTTTTCCTTGGCTTCGGTGAACGGGTCGATGCAGTCAGCCTTAGGCAGCACGGCAAAGTTGTAGAACGGCGGTGGCGACGAGGTCGACCATTCCAGAGTGTGTGCATTCCACGGGTCACCGTGATCGCAAACGTTCTCTGGCTTGTTACGGTCACGCACGCTCACATAGAGCTGGATCAGCTGGCAGGCAATACCCACAGCGATCATCACCGCACCGAACATGGCAACGTACAGGTACGGTACCCACTCAGGGTTGGTGGTGGCGTTCAGACGACGGGTCATGCCCATGAAGCCCAGTGCATAGAGCGGCATGAACGCGACGAAGAAGCCCGAGATCCAGAACCAGAACGCTGCTTTACCCCAGCCTTCGTGCAGCTTGAAGCCGAACGCTTTCGGGAAGTAGAACGCGAAACCAGCGATGTAACCGAATACCGCACCGCCGATGATCACGTTGTGGAAGTGCGCGATCACGAACAGGCTGTTGTGCAGAACGAAGTCAGCACCCGGGATGGCCAGCAGTACGCCGGTCATGCCGCCGATGGCGAAAGTCACCATGAAGCCCAGAGTCCACAGAACCTGGCTGGTGAAGCGCAGACGGCCCTGGTAAATGGTGAACAGCCAGTTGAATAGTTTCACACCCGTCGGGATGGAAATCAGCATCGTCGCCAGACCGAAGAAGGCGTTGACGCTGGCACCCGAACCCATGGTGAAGAAGTGGTGCAGCCAAACCATGAAGCCCAGTACCGAGATCGCGCCCGAGGCGTAGATCATCGAGTGGTGGCCGAACAGTTTCTTGCCGGTGAACGCCGAGATCACTTCCGAGAAGATGCCGAATGCCGGCAGGATCAGGATGTAAACCTCAGGGTGGCCCCACGCCCAGAACAGGTTGACGTACATCATTGGATTGCCACCAAGTTCATTGGTGAAAATGTGGAAATCCATGTAACGGTCAAGGGTCAGCAGTGCCAGGGTAGCGGTCAGGATCGGGAACGAAGCCACGATCAGAACGTTTGCCCAGGTGCAGGTCCAGGTGAAGATCGGCATGTCCATCAGTTTCATGCCAGGGGTACGCATTTTCAGTACGGTCGCG
Source organism: Pseudomonas sp. CH61 (assembly GCF_059429415.1). NCBI lineage: Bacteria > Pseudomonadati > Pseudomonadota > Gammaproteobacteria > Pseudomonadales > Pseudomonadaceae > Pseudomonas > Pseudomonas sp. CH61. Next base: position 4,561,885 of record NZ_CM182098.1, read on the forward strand.
AGGAAGTTGACCCCCGTTAACGTCGTACCTAACCCGGATAGCTGTAGCGCCCAGATGTAGTAGTCCATACCCACGCCAGGGCTGTATTGCAGACCCGACAATGGTGGATAGGCAACCCAACCGGTCTTGGCGAATTCGCCGACGCCCAGGGACAGGTTGATCAGCACTACGCCGGATACCAGCAGCCAGAAGCTCAGGGAGTTCAGGAACGGGAACGCAACGTCACGCGCGCCGATCTGCAGCGGCACTGCAAGGTTCATCAGGCCGGTGAAGAATGGCATCGCCATGAAGATGATCATGATCACACCGTGAGCGGTGAAGATCTGGTCATAGTGTTCAGGTGGCAGGTAGCCAGGCGAACCCTCGGTGGCCATGGCCAACTGGGTACGCATCATGATGGCGTCGGCAAAACCGCGCAGCAGCATGACCATGGCGACGATGATGTACATCACGCCGATTTTCTTGTGGTCGACCGAGGTCAACCACTCGGTCCACAAGTAGGTCCACTTCTTGAAGTAGGTGATTGCAGCGAACAGCGCCAGACCACCGAGGGCGATCATGGCGATGGTCACCATCACGATCGGCTCGTGGAATGGGACTGCTTCCCAACTTAATTTACCAAACATCGTTTACTCCTCTGCCCCGGCAGCTGAATGCGAACTCGAGTCAATTTCCGTGGCCGCCACTTCTTTCTCTTTCTTCTCGTGCTTCAGCGGCTTGCCCGGCTTCATACCTTCGTACTTGTCGACGATGATCTGGAACTGGTTCGGCGTGACCGAGGAGTAGAGCTCGACTGGGTTGTTCTGGCTCGGTTTGGCAAGGGCCGCGTATTCAGCTTGATCAAGCTGTTTAGGTGACTTCTTGACTTCACTTACCCAGGCGTCGAAATCTTCCTGAGTGGTGGAGATAGCCTTGAATTTCATACCGGTGAAACCCGCGCCGCTGTAGTTGGCGGAGATACCGTCCATTTCAGCGTTACGGTCAGCGATCAGGTGCAGCTTGGTCTGCATGCCCGCCATCGCGTAGATCTGGCCGCCCAGACCCGGGATGAAGAACGAGTTCATCACAGCGTCAGAGGTGATCTTGAAGTTGATTGGCGTGTGCGCCGGGAACACGATCTTGTTGACCGTGGCAATGCCTTGTTCCGGGTAGATGAACAGCCACTTCCAGTCCAGCGCGACCACTTCGATGGTCACTGGCTTGACGTCGGATTGAATCGGACGATACGGGTCCAGTTCGTGGGTCGAAATGTAGGTGATGTAACCCAGGGCAATGATGATCAGGACCGGGATGGTCCAGACTGCCACTTCGATTTTGGTCGAGTGCGACCATTTCGGGGTGTAGACGGCGTTCTTGTTCGACGCGCGGTACTTCCAGGCGAACAGGAAGGTCATGACGATAACCGGCACGACGACCAACAGCATCAGCAGGGTCGCGGTGATGATCAGGTTTCGCTGTTCCAGGCCAACCTGGCCCGTTGGATTGAGCAAGGTCATGTTGCAGCCTCCCAGCAACAACGTGCCGAGCAGCGGCACTAGGCCTAGTAATCTGGGGTACCTGTTTTTACTCATCTCACGACCTCTAAAGCAGCTTGCGCAATGCAGTTGGGTTTTGATCGCCAACACTTCACCCTGCCAAGGGTTGGCATTTTCTTTGGATTGAATAAGGGCCGCCCGTCGCGCGTCAGACGCTCGACAAAACCTGGGACAGCGGTCAGTTCTTATTCGAATTCGTGGTCAAAGGCCTTGTTACAGACCAATTCCATTTGGTGCGGAAAGTTGGAAGGCACCGACACCTGGGTGTCTTGGAAGCCTTGCGACTCACTCGACACCCGACTTTCTGCGCAGCGCCTTAATAAAAAGCGTTCCTTAATAAAGGCTGAACAGTGCCGGGAATTCAGTGCGGGCGATTGTAGATAGGTAGCGCCCTATACACCATGTCTTATCCCGAAATAATTTTTATCGATTCGAGCAACAATCCATCGCCATTTTTGCAAAAGTTCCGCATGTTATCGAAAACATTTCTCAACAAAAACACCAAAAATTGTAGGTGTACCCGCGTCAGTTCAGACAGCTCTGAAGGCTTTTTCCGAAGGTTCGAACAGCGCAAAGCCCGATAACCCAAGGCTTTTGGCCATATGCCAGCGCTTGTTAAAACTGCCTGCTATGGCACTCACGTGCTAAAGCCGAAAAACCCCGAAACAGACCAATCCTTTTTTGTAACAACGGCCGATTCCGCGTCACTCAAGAGCCCTGCGACACGGCGCGTGTGACAACATGTCGCACACTCGCCACACCCTCCCTTGCCGTCCGTCACGGTGTTTTCACCAACACTCTGAAATGCAAAACGCCCCGATATGCTGATACGCAAATCGAGGCGTTTTCTGTATCGGCCAGACAGCCGAATAGTTGACTCAGCGCAGTGCTTTTCGATTACGCGAGGTCAGCAGCGGCACCAGGATCACCACCAGCACGAACGCCACCAGCGCCCACTGTGCCAGCGACAGACCGAGGATCGGCGGGTACGGCGTCGAGCAGAAACCGTCGACCTGGAAGCCCAGCGGGAAGATCTTCGCCAATGGCAGATCATCGACAATCGGCTGCAGCACATCGATGCCGCAGCTGACCGCCGGATAGAACTGGGTGTAAACGTGATGCCCGGCCACAGCCGCCCCGGCAATCGCACAAATCACCACCAGCACTTCGAACACGGTGATGCTGCGACGGCTGCGCATCGCTGCGCCGATGAACGCAAACAACGCGATCAGCAGCAACGCATAGCGCTGCAAAATGCACAGTGGGCAAGGTGCTTCGCCGAGCACGATCTGCATGTACAGCGCACCGCCGATCAGTGCCAGGCAGATAATGCCCAGCAACACCAGAAAGCGCCGCTCACGGCCCAACCGAATCGTTTCCTCGCTCATCGCGTTTCCCTTATATGTCCATGGTTCAGCTGGCTTGCGGCTGAAGGTTGTCGCAAGTTTACACCGGGGGAATAAACGATAAAGCGGTTAAGAAACGATTAACCTTTAAACAGAATTTAAGAATCGAGACCGCGTAACGGCCTTCGCGAGCAGGCTCGCTCCCACATTGGATCTGCGTCGAACACAAATCCCCTGTGGGAGCGAGCCTGCTCGCGAATGAAGGCAACCCGGTTTCAGATCACTCCAAAGCAGCAGCCGGCCCAAAGAACTCATAACGGCTTTGTTTCTCCGGCACACCCAACGCTTTCAGATGCCGCTTGATCGCGCCCATGAAGCCCTTCGGTCCAAGGAAGTAGGCGTCGACATCACGCTGAGCCGGCAACCACTCGCCCAGCAACTCCTGACTCAACATCCCGACCTTGTCCGCCGCCGGACTCACACCGTCATCTTCGGCGTAGCAGTAAAAACGCTTGAGTTGCGGATGACGCTCAGCCAAATCATCAATCCAGTCACGAAACGCATGCACGCTGCCGTTGCGCGCGCAGTGAATAAAGTGCACCGGCCGCTCGGTTTCCAGCGCCGCTTCAAGCATCGCCAGAGTCGGCGTGATACCCACCCCACCACTGATCAGCACCAATGGCTTGTCGCTTGCAGTCAAGGTGAACTCCCCCGATGGCGGAAACAGCTGAATGCTCGCGCCAACCTGCAGTTGATCGTGCAAGTGATTGGACGCACGACCACCCGGTTCGCGTTTGACGCTGATGCGGTACTGACCGTTATTCGCCAGGGCCGACAGCGAGTAGTTGCGGCGGATTTCTTCGCCATCAAGGATCAGCTTCATGCCGATGTACTGACCCGGTTCGGCGGCGAGAATCGGGCCTTTGTCTGCCGGTTCGAAGTAGAACGAAATGATCTCCGCGCTCTCCTCGACTTTGGCCGCAACGATGAACTCACGCGCCCCGCGCCAGCCGCCAACGGCTTGTTCTTTCTGGTCGTAGATCGCGGTTTCGGCGCCGATCAGAATGTCAGCCAATTGGCCGTACGCCGCGCCCCAGGCGCTCATCACTTCTGGTGTGGCGATCTCTTCGCCGAGCACTTCCGAGATGGCGCGCAGCAGGCAGGCGCCAACGATCGGGTAATGCTCCGGGAGGATCTGCAGGGCCACGTGCTTGTTGATGATCTTCGCCACCAGATCGCCCAACTGGTCGAGCTGATCGATGTGTCGCGCATACATCAACACGCCGTTGGCCAAAGCACGCGGCTGGTCACCGCTGGCCTGGTGGGCCTGGTTAAACAGTGGACGGACTTCCGGGTATTCAGAGAGCATCATGCGGTAGAAGTGAGTGATCAGCGCTTCACCGCCACTTTCCAGCAGAGGTACAGTGGATTTGACGATGGCACGATCCTGGACGCTAAGCATAAGAATGACTCCTGAGCTTTCTTGAAAAGTTACCTTGGGGTTATCAGGTTTCGTGCCAACTTATTTGTCCATATAAATCAATGGCTTGAGAATAACGTAGTCATAAAGACTCAAAGACCTTTATAGTCATCCCGACTACATCTTGTCTCTTTGACTACAAGACCATGACCGCCAAATCCCTGCTCACCGCCCTGCTGCCATTAGTTTCCGACCTGTCCCGCGAACTGCCCGAGGGCGAGCGTTATCGACGTTTACTTGAAGCCATGCGCGCCTTGCTGCCCTGCGACGCTGCAGCGTTGTTGCGCCTCGACGGCGAAGCGCTGGTGCCGCTGGCGGTGGACGGTTTGAGCACCGACACCCTCGGCCGGCGCTTCAAGGTCAGCGAACATCCGCGTTTTGAAATACTCCTCAGCGGTGCCGGACCCACGCGATTCGCCGCCAATAGCGACTTGCCCGATCCTTATGACGGTTTGGTCGACGGCCTCGACGAGCATCTGGAGGTTCACGATTGCCTCGGCTGTCCTTTGTTTGTCGATGAAAAACTCTGGGGCCTGATCACCCTTGACGCCCTCGACCCCGAGCGTTTCGAACCGATCGAACTGGACGCCCTGCAAGCCTTCGCCAGCCTCGCCTCGGCCACGGTCAACGCCGCCGAACGCATCCAGCGCTTGGCCAATCGCGCGGAGGACGAACACCAGCGCGCCGAGGTTTATCGCCAGGCCAGCGGCCAGCAGAACCGCGAGATGATCGGTCAGAGCAAAGCGCTGAAGAAGTTAGTGGAAGAGATCAATCTGGTCGGCGGCAGCGATCTGACCGTGTTGATCACCGGCGAAACCGGCGTCGGCAAAGAACTGGTCGCCCAAGCGATCCATGCCGCCTCTCCCCGCGCCGACAAACCGATCATCAGCCTCAACTGCGCCGCGCTGCCGGATACGCTGGTAGAAAGCGAACTGTTCGGCCACGTGCGCGGCGCCTTCACCGGCGCCACCAGCGACCGGCGTGGCAAGTTCGAACTGGCCAATGGCGGCACGCTGTTTCTCGACGAAGTCGGTGAGTTGTCGCTGACCGTGCAGGCGAAATTGCTGCGCGTCTTGCAGAGCGGCCAGTTGCAACGGTTGGGCTCGGACAAGGAGCATCAGGTCGATGTGCGCCTGATTGCCGCGACCAACCGCGACCTGGCGGAAGAAGTGCGCAGCGGCCGTTATCGTGCCGACTTCTATCATCGCCTCAGTGTGTACCCCCTGCGCGTGCCGGCGCTGCGTGATCGTGGCCGCGATGTGTTGCTGCTCAGTGGTTTCTTCCTCGAACAGAATCGCTCGCGCATGGGCCTCAACAGCCTGCGCCTGAACAGCGACGCCCAGGAAGCACTGCTCGCCTACACTTGGCCGGGCAACGTGCGCGAGCTGGAGCACTTGATCGGGCGCAGTGCGTTGAAGGCGCTGGGCAATTGCAAGGTGCGGCCGAAGATTCTCAGTTTGAGCGCGGCGGATCTGGATCTGCCGCGCGAGGTTGTGGATAACTCGGTTGAGGCTGGTGTCGGTGTCGTGGCTGAGATGCCGTTGATCACTGGAGATTTGCGCAGTGCGACCGAGCAGTATCAGCGGCGTTTGATCAGTGCGGCGCTGGAGCGTAATCAGGATAACTGGGCGAGTGCGGCGCGGGAGTTGGGGCTGGACCGAGCCAACCTCGGCCGCATGGCCAAACGACTAGGCATGAAGAGCTAAAAGCACACCCTCACCCTAGCCCTCTCCCGGAGGGAGAGGGGACTGATTGGGGGATATTGAAGAGTTCCGCCGACGTGAAAGATCTTTACCGAATCCATAATCGACTCGGTCATTCAGGTCGATGTACAACGCCAGACACCTCGGTCGGCCCCCTCTACCTCTGGGAGAGGGCTGGGGTGAGGGGCAGTGTTCGAGAGAACAGCGATAAACTCAAACCGACCACCGACAACTAACCTAAAGCCCACCCCTTTAACGCCGATAACCCGGCATCAATAGTTTCTGGCGATTCCCACCCTCGCCCACCACCTTTCCACAGAAGGTTCATATGTCCTCCACCAAAGCCCGCGCAGACTCACTTTCGCTTCTGCTGTTTACCTTGCGCAGCGGCAAGTTGATGGCGATCAACCTGCTGAAAGTCAGTGAAATCATCCCCTGCCCGCCGCTGACCAAACTGCCGGAGTCGCACCCGCACGTGAAAGGTATCGCCACGTTGCGCGGCGCCTCGCTGTCGGTCATCGACCTCAGCCGAGCCATCGGCGAGCGCCCGCTGGAAGATCCGAACGGCGGCTGCCTGATCGTCACCGACGTCAGCCGCTCCAAGCAGGGTCTGCACGTGCAGGCGGTGAGCAAAATCGTCCATTGCCTGACCACCGACATCAAACCGCCGCCGTTCGGTTCCGGCGGTTCGCGCGCCTACATCACCGGCGTGACGTCGGTGGACGGCACGCTGGTGCAGGTGCTGGATATCGAAAAGGTTATCCACAGCATCGCCCCGGCGCAGATCGAAATGGCCCCGACCGATCTGAGCATGGAAGACGCTGATGTGCTCGGCAACGCGCGGATTCTGGTGGTCGACGACAGCCAGGTGGCGCTGCAGCAATCGGTGCACACTCTGCGCAACCTCGGCCTGCAATGCCACACCGCCCGCAGTGCCAAGGAAGCCATCGACTGCCTGCTCGACCTGCAAGGCACGGCTCAGCAGATCAACCTGATTGTCTCCGACATCGAGATGTCCGAGATGGACGGTTACGCCTTCACCCGCACCCTGCGCGAAACCCCGGACTTCGCCCATCTGTACGTGCTGCTGCACACCTCGCTCGACAGCGCGATGAACAGCGAAAAAGCGCGCCTGGCCGGGGCGAACGGTGTGCTGACCAAGTTCTCCTCGCCGGAACTGACCCACTGCCTGATCGAAGCGGCCAAACACGTCGCCGCCCAAGGGCACTGAGTCTTGGCTGAGACGTACTGTTTTTTGATGCGGCGCGATCTTGGCAAAGACGCGCCGGATGCACCTTGGCCACAAGACATTGAACTGTGCACGTACTCCGTCGAACTGGCGGCGGATGTGCATGACTTGATGCAACTCGGTTATCGCGAAGGTGGCGGCCGAGTGCCGGCTCTGAACACTTGGCAGCAGCAATTCGAGACCGATCCCGAATACGATCCGTCGCTGTGCTTTATTGCCCACGATGGCGAAGGCGTGGTCGGCGTGGTGCAATGCTGGACCAGCGCCTATATCAAGAATCTGGTGGTGCATCCGCGCATGCAGGGCCGCGGATTGGGCCGGGCGTTGTTGCTCAATGCATTCAAGGTGTTTCAGCAGCGCCGTGAAGGGTTTGTTGATCTGAAGGTGCTGGAAGACAACCGGCGGGCGCAGCGGTTGTATGAAAGTGCCGGGATGTATGTGGTCCGCCGCGAGCTGGTGCCGGACTGATAGACCGTCTTCGCGAGCAGGCTCGCTCCCACCCTGGAATGCATTTCAAACTGTGGGAGCGAGCCTGCTCGCGAAAGGGCCGGCACAGGCAACTTCTAACACTCAGGCAGACTCAAACCTTGGCCACCCACGACCAAGGACGCCCCACCATGAAAGCCATCACCGCAAGCCTGCTCTGCCTCACCGCCCTCGCCTCCCAGGCCCACGCCTCCAGCCCCGATGCCTGGGCCGCTTACGACAAAACCGTGCTCGCCAGTTGTACAAAGGCCAGCGGCCTGAAAAACGCCAAACCGGTCGGCACGGCCGCGCAATTCGACGACCGTGTCGGCTACACCGCCGTGTTGCTGCAAGGCCAATACCCGCAAAAACACATGAAAGGCCAGCAAGGCACCGAGCTTTGCCTGTACAACAAAAAATCGAAAATCGCCTTCGTCAGCGAGTGGGACTCGATCCGCCCGACCGCCAAATCCCACTGAGTGGCGCATAATTTGCTTCGATCCGCGCCTGTGCGGTGGTTTTCCGCCACCGTTTCACACCCTGATTGAAGACAGATCGCTCAATGAATACGACGTTTTCCTGCGTAGGCTGCGGCAAATGCTGCACCGACCACCATGTCCCGCTGACCCTGGCCGAAGCCCGCATGTGGGCGGCGGATGGCGGTCAGGTGATCGTGCTGGTCGAGGCCTTTCTTGGTAATGGCCTGGGTTTGCCGACGCAGCAGCGTGAACATGCCGAACGGCGTTCAGCGGTCGTTCGCAGCGGCGCGACAGACGCCCATGTGGCGATCACCTTCGCCGCGTACAACGTCGGCCCCTGTCGGAATCTTGACGAAGACAAGCTGTGCCGGATCTACGAGCGCCGGCCATTGGTGTGTCGCATTTATCCGGCGGAAATCAATCCGCATATCCCGCTCAACCCTGCCGCCAAGGACTGCCCGCCGGAGTCCTGGCAACAGGGGCCGGTGCTGATTGCCGGTGGTGAGTTGGTAGATCGGGAACTGGTGGAGTTGATTCAACGCTCGCGCCAGGCCGATCGGGATGACATCGGCATCAAGGACGCGATTTGCGCGATGCTCGGCATTCGTACCACGGCGCTGAAGGGTGACGGGTTTACTGCGTACTTGCCGAATATGAGCGCTTTTGCTTCGGTGATTGATCAGGTGACCACACAACCGCTGACGACGACTCCGAGTGAGTGGGTGTTTCATGTGTCCGGGGATGATGTGGCCGGGCAAGTGGTGGCGGCCGGGGCGCAGGTGGTGACTGAACCGGCGCAGACGTATGCGTTCATTTCGCTGCGGGCGGCTTGATCCAGTTTCTTTAGCGTCCGCCCGGGCCTCATCGCTGGCAAGCCAGCGAAAGGTCCGGCACAGGCAGTATCAATCGCCGCGTTGAGCGCAGGCGGGATTAAAACTCAGCGCTTGCCCATCGAACGACGGGTACCCGGCGGCGCCATGCCCGGGGTCTTGGTGTGGCCATTCTTGGCGCCGTTCTTGTACCACGGCTGGTTCGAGCCTTTGGCAGAGGCCAGCTCGCCCGGCTTGAACGGAAATTTGAAGGCCGGGATATCGGCTTTGGTATCGCTGGTGTCGGCCAGTTCAGCCGGGACATCGCTCACGGCGTCGTCAACCGGCGGCAGGGTCGGGGAAGTCATAAAAGCTCCGGAAAGCAAAAAGTCGGGCCCGATCAGTGAGCCGCGAAGGCGCGCAGTATACCTGTGCGCCTTGACTCGGCACCTGAAGATTTTGCAGCGCACGCCGAACGGTTTACAGGTAACTGATGATGACGATGCCTTTGTCGGTTGTGGTCTTCAGCGCTTCGTAGCGCATGGAAATCGGCAGCGCCTGATGACTGCAGGCGTTGCGATCAGTGTCGACATCGACGCTCACGCCGGGCTTGATTTCGATCTGGCGAGACTCACGAGACGCAAACGCCCCGACCGGTCCGACCTGACAGCCCGAATCAACGATTTGCCCGGTGAAGCGGATCTCGCCGGATTGACTGGCCGGCGCGGCGAAGGCTGTGAGTGGAAGCAAGAGAAGCACGGACGGCAGAGCGGTTTTCAGCTTCATTTCAAGACACTCCCGGGGTGAGCGGCCCAGAGAGATATGCGCCGTGCGCGGCCTGAGCCATACAAGCTGTATCCGCTCATAGAGGCGGATCTTTAAGAGACTAGTCAGGATCGCAAGCCGTGCAGGATGTCAGTTCATTCGTTGCTGAACGTTACTCAACAATTGCGAGGTGCTTTCCAACAACTGCGCCAGAAGCGCGTCATCCTCATCCATATACCCTTCGTATTCCGCGAGATTGCGCCGCTCATGACACAGCGCGAACAATCGCACCTGAACCTTGCTGATATGCGCCGTATGCACCAGGCACTGAAAGACCAGATAGCGTTTATCTGATCGATAGCCACTCAATCGAAGCGCCGTCAGCGCCAATGCGTGCGCTGCGTTATAAGCCAAGTCGAAACGGCTGGAAAAAGACAACGTAGAAGTTTGCGCATCCTTGAGCCGGTCCACGGCCGAGCGCATCAAGCCCTCACACTCCTTGCGATCCGGCGGCTCCGCTTTCAGCCCACCGCTACGTAGAAGATTCTCCAGACTCTCGTTGCTGCCCATCCTTGGACTCCAAAGGGTTTGCCCCTAACAGATCGATTTTTTCCTGCTGCACCACCCGCACGACAAAGCTGTTTTGAGCAGCCAGTTTCGCCGCCCAGTCTTGCGGGGTGTAAAGCGTCGGGTTGATGGGACGACCCAATTGCTCCTCCATGGGCATGAGCCGTTCCATGACGTCACTGTAGTGCAGGCCTTCGCCAATCAGCATGAGATCAATGTCACTGAGTGTGTTTGCTGTGTCCTTGGCGATGGAGCCATAGACAAACGCCCAGGTGATCTGCTCGGTAAATGGCTGCAATGCCTGACGCAGAGGCTCGGCGATGCCAAACGTCTTGCGGGCGATGCCCAGTAGTTCGGCATAGATGGGACAGCTGGGATTGGCCTGGTAATGGTTCTGATTGCCCACCCTTGTCATGCGCAACACACCGGCTCGCTGCAGACGGTCGAGTTCACGCATGAGACTGCCTTTGCCAACACACGCCCAGCGCGCGATCTCATTGGCATAGAAAGTCTGGTCAGGCTTACCGAACAGCAGAGCCAACACTTTTTGTTGAGTGGTGGTAAACAGCGCTTCGCTTAGAGAGATAGTTTCCACTGTGAAGGCCAAAGAGTCCCAAAAAGGGAACGATAGGTCCCTTTTTGGGACTTATCAACCTTGCGAATATTTCCATAGACAGCGGCCACAGAACAATCGCCATCGCAAACAGGCTCACACCTACATTTGGATTGCGGTCCCCTTGTAGGAGCGAGCCTGCTCGCGAAGAACGATAACGCGCTGTTCGGACGGATTACGTTTGTGGATCAACCCGATCCAGCGCCCGGTTCACCGCAAGCTCGGCAAGCATGACGATCTGCTGGATCGCCAGCGCCGTACTGCGCTGCGGGCGACTGAGCTGATCAGCCAGATCACCGGCCATGACATTGGCTGAAGCCAGCGATTCGCAGGCGTGGGCGAGCAGGCTTTCGGTGTCGATGTTCGGGTGGATGAGGAACATCGTACTGGGCTGACGCGGTTTGACCGGTTCGGGGCAGAGGTAGAAGTCGAGGGCGCGCTTGATGGCTTCGCGGGTTTTGAGCTGGTCGTCGGCGCGGAGGGCGTCTTCGAGTGGGGTGGTGGGATCGATGGGTGGATCTGGAACTGGCTTAGTCATTGGAAACCCTATTTTGCAAATGGGAGCCATCCCTTGCCGTTTCTCACGCGGCGAAGTGGGTGGCAGCTATGTGCGGGGTGAGAAACCGGAAAAATAGGAAACCGGCCAGACCGAAGTCTGCCCGCACACAGCCGCCATGAAGCATTTGCAAGCAGCGGACAAGCCGCCGGCAATTATGCGGACTGATGGACTGATTCCCTAATTTTTCAGGGTTCTCACACCCGATCACCGAGTTTTCGGCGACAACCCAAGACTAGAGAGCGCACGTCCGACGGACAACCTGAAAACCTTGTGGGAAGGTTCTGGTTATTTGACACAAATTTAAACAGCCAAAAGCCAACCCTCACCCTAGCCCTCTCCCAGAGGGAGAGGGGACTGACCGAGGTGTTTGGGAGAGGTACACCGACGTGAAATACCGCGTTGAACTCAGGTTTTGAAACGCCCGAAAATCGGCTCCCTCTCCCTCGGGAGAGGGCTGGGGTGAGGGGCAAATCCACCACAAATCCAAAGCCGACCACGCCCCGCTCTTCACCACTCAATAGGCCGAGTGTCAGCTCGCCTGCTCTTGATCTTGACCCACGGGCGACGTCGGAAGGCTGAGTGGAGGGATTGATCCGGGCGTGGGAGCGCAGCGACCGTTTGGCGCAGCCAAACACAGCGAGAGGAGGTGCAGCGAAGCAAACCGTAGGCGCTGCGCCCGGATCGATCACGCAGCGAAGGAACCCCGAGCCCCAGCGAGCGGGCCGCACGTAGGAGCAAGCCTTTTTGGTTACTTTTTCGGCGTCTGGAAAAAGTGACCCGCCGTAAGGGCGGAACCGTAATCAGCAACACCCGCAACAACGGATATGTACACAACGAAACTGACAGCGCCGACAGCTAGCCGTCACCCTCCTGACCCCCAAACAAGTTTATAACTACCCAACCTGCCCAAACTCCAAACCTCCGGCGCCCACCCCGCATGCGAATCCAAAAGAACAAAGCCCTGCTCGCCACCCTATTGATCGTCCTCGCAGGCGCAGGTCTGTGGTACGCCCTGAAACCCGCCCCGACCAAACTCGCCACCCCCACCGCAATCCCCGTGCGAGTCATAGCGGTCAGCGAAAAAGACGTCCCCCGCTACACCAGCGGCATCGGCTCCGTCCTCTCATTACACAGCGTGGTCGTGCGCCCCCAGATCGACGGCATCCTCACCAAAATCCTCGTCAAAGAAGGCCAACTCGTCAAAGCAGGCGACCTGCTGGCCACCATTGACGACCGCTCCATCCGCGCCAGCCTCGACCAGGCCCGCGCCCAACTGGGCGAAAGCCAGGCGCAACTGCAAGTCGCCCTGGTCAACCTCAAACGCTACAAACTGCTCACCGTCGACGACGGCATCTCGAAACAGACCTACGACCAGCAACAAGCCCTGGTCAACCAGTTGAAGGCCACCGCCCAAGGCAACCAAGCCTCGATCGACGCCGCGCAAGTACAACTTTCCTACACGCAAATCCGCTCCCCGGTCACCGGCCGCGTCGGTATTCGCACAGTCGACGAAGGCAACTTCCTGCGCATGACCGACACCGCCGGCCTGTTCACCGTCACCCAGATCGACCCGATCGCCGTCGAATTCTCCCTGCCGCAGCAAATGCTGCCGACCCTGCAAGGCCTGATCAACGATCCGCAGCGCGCACCGGTCAAGGCCTACATCGGCGCCGACACCGATGGCGAAACCGGCAACCTGCTCGGCGAAGGTCACCTGACCCTGATCGACAACCAGATCAACGCCAACACCGGCACCATCCGCGCCAAAGCCGAATTCGACAACGCCAGCCAGAAGCTCTGGCCCGGCCTGCTGGTCACGGTAAAAATCCAGACAGCCCTCGACAAAGATGCGCTGGTCGTCCCGCCCACCGTTGTACAACGTGGCCTCGACCAACACTTCGTTTACCGGGTCAACGGCGACAAGGTCGAAGCCGTGCAAGTGCAGATGGTTTATCAAGGCAGCGGTCAGGACATCATCAAAGGCGTGAAGGCCGGTGACGTGCTGGTCACCGATGGCCAGTCGCGGCTTAAACCGGGTTCAACGGTGCAAGTCATGAGCGAGCCGGCGCAGGTGGTGCAAGCGGAGCCGAAACCATGAAGGCGCACAAAGGCGTCTCGACGTGGTGCATCGATCACCCGGTCGCAACCATTCTGCTGACCATCGCGCTGGTGCTGGTCGGTTTGATTGCCTTCCCGCGTTTACCGATTGCCCCACTGCCGGAAGCGGAATTTCCGACGATTCAGGTGTCCGCGCAGTTGCCCGGCGCCAGCCCCGACACCATGGCCTCGTCCGTGGCCACGCCGCTGGAGGTGCAATTCAGCGCCATCCCCGGCATGACCCAGATGACCTCCAGCAGTGCCTTGGGCTCCAGCCTTTTGACCCTGCAATTCACCCTCGATAAAAGCATCGACACCGCCGCGCAGGAAGTCCAAGCGGCGATCAACACCGCCGCCGGCAAACTGCCCAAGGACATGCCGACCCTGCCCACGTGGAAGAAGGTCAACCCGGCCGACAGCCCGGTGCTGATCCTCAGCGTCAGCTCGACGCAAATGCCCGGCACCGAACTCAGCGACCTGGTGGAAACCCTGCTCTCGCGTCAGATCAGTCAGATCGACGGCGTAGGCCAAATCAACATCACCGGTCAGCAACGTCCGGCGATTCGCGTGCAAGCCTCGGCAGACAAACTCGCGGCGATCGGCCTGACCCTTGCCGACATTCGTCTGGCGATCCAGCAGACCAGCCTCAACCTCGCCAAAGGTGCGCTGTACGGCGAATCGAGCATCTCGACGCTGTCGACCAACGACCAGTTGTTCCACCCCGAGGACTACAGCCAACTCATCGTTTCCTACAAGGATGGCGCGCCGGTTCACCTGCGCGATGTCGCCAAAGTCGTCAACGGTTCGGAAGATGCCTACGTGCAAGCCTGGGCCGGCGATCAACCCGGTGTGAACCTGGTGATCTCGCGCCAACCCGGCGCCAACATCGTTGAAACCGTCGACCGTATTCAAGCCGCCCTGCCCGGCCTCGAAGCGATGCTGCCGGCCTCGGTGCAGGTGAAAACCCTGATCGACCGCACCCAGACCATTCGTGCATCCCTGCATGAGGTCGAGATCACCCTGTTGATCGCGATCCTGCTGGTGGTCGCGGTGATGGCGCTGTTCCTGCGCCAGTTGTCGGCAACCCTGATTGTTTCGGCGGTACTCGGTGTGTCGTTGATCGCCAGTTTCGCTTTGATGTACATCCTCGGATTCAGCCTGAACAACCTGACGCTGGTGGCGATCGTCGTCGCGGTTGGTTTCGTCGTCGACGATGCCATCGTGGTGGTGGAGAACATCCACCGCCATCTGGAGGCCGGCGATGACATGCGCGATGCCGCAATCAAGGGCGCAGGCGAGATTGGCTTCACCGTGGTATCGATCAGTTTCTCGCTGGTGGCGGCGTTCATTCCGCTGCTGTTCATGGGCGGTGTGGTCGGGCGCCTGTTCAAGGAATTTGCCCTGACCGCGACCTCGACCATCATGATTTCCGTGGTGGTGTCGCTGACCCTGGCGCCGACGCTGGCGGCGCTGTTCATGCGTAAACCGGTGCACCACGCCCACGCCAAACCGGGTTTCAGCGAACGCCTGCTCGGCTGGTACGAACGAGGTCTGCGCCGCGCCCTCGACCATCAGAAATTGATGATCGGCGTGTTCGGTCTGTCGCTGGCGCTGGCCATCGGCGGTTACATCTTTATCCCGAAAGGTTTCTTCCCGGTGCAGGACACCGGTTTCGTCCTCGGCACCACCGAAGCTGCGGCGGATATTTCCTACGGCGACATGGTGAAAAAACACCTGGCGATGGCCGAAATCGTCGCCGCTGATCCGGCCGTGCAGGCGTTTTCCCATTCGGTAGGTGTCTCCGGCAGCAACCAGACCATCGCCAACGGCCGCTTCTGGATCGCCCTGAAAAAACGCGGCGACCGCGATGTCAGCGCCAGCCAGTTCATCGACCGCATCCGTCCGCAACTGATGAAAGTCCCCGGCATCGTTCTCTATCTGCGCGCTGGTCAGGATATCAACCTCAGCTCCGGCCCGAGCCGCGCGCAGTACCAATACGTGCTCAAGAGTAACGACGGCGCGACCCTCGCCACATGGACGCAACGCCTAACGGAAAAACTGCGCAGCAACCCGGCGTTCCGCGACATTTCCAACGACCTGCAATTGGGCGGCAGCATTACCCACATCAGCATCGATCGCAGCGCCGCCGCACGTTTCGGCCTGACCGCCAGCGATGTCGACGAGGCGCTGTACGATGCGTTCGGCCAGCGCCAGATCAATGAATTCCAGACTCAGGTCAACCAGTACAACGTGATTCTGGAGCTGGACACCAAACAACGCGGCAAGGCCGAAAGCCTCAACTATTTCTACCTGCGCTCACCGCTGAGTGGCGAGATGGTGCCGCTGTCAGCGCTGGCAAAATTCGATGCGCCAACCATTGGCCCACTGTCGATCGCGCATGACGGCATGTTCCCCGCCGCCAACCTGTCGTTCAACCTCGCGCCCGGTGTGGCGTTGGGTGATGCGGTGATTCTGCTCAATGAGGCCAAGGCCGAAATCGGCATGCCGACGGCGATCAGCGGCAATTTCCAAGGCGCGGCGCAGGCCTTCCAGAGTTCGCTGGCCAGTCAGCCGTGGCTGATTCTCGCGGCGCTGGTGGCGGTGTACATCATTCTCGGTGTGCTTTATGAAAGCTTCGTGCACCCGCTGACGATCATCTCGACGCTGCCGGCGGCAGGTTTGGGTGCGGTGATCATGCTGTGGATCTGCGGCCAGGACTTTTCGATCATGGCCTTGATCGGGCTGGTGTTGCTGATCGGTATCGTCAAGAAGAACGGCATCCTGATGATCGACTTCGCCCTCGAAGCGCAGCGCCACCGAGGCCTGTCGCCACAGGATGCGATTTTCGAGGCGTGCATCACGCGCTTTCGGCCGATCATCATGACCACCCTCGCCGCCCTGCTCGGCGCGCTGCCGCTGATGCTCGGTTACGGCACCGGCGCCGAACTGCGCCAACCGTTGGGGATCGCGGTGGTCGGCGGTTTGCTGGTCAGCCAGATGCTGACGTTGTTCACCACTCCGGTCATATACTTGTGGCTCGAGCGGCTGTTCCATCGGCCTAAGCCCGCGCCTTTACCAGCGCTAGCAACTACAGACTGAGGCGGGTCATGCGCGTTCTGATTATCGAAGACGAGGAAAAAACCGCGGACTATCTGCACCGCGGTCTGACGGAACAGGGTTACACCGTGGATCTGGCCCGCGACGGCGTCGAGGGTCTGCATCTGGCGCTGGAAAGCGACTACGCGGTGATCGTCCTCGACGTCATGTTGCCGGGCCTCGATGGCTTCGGCGTGCTGCGCGCATTGCGTGCGCGCAAGCAAACCCCGGTGATCATGCTCACCGCCCGCGAGCGCGTCGAAGACCGCATCAAAGGCCTGCGCGACGGCGCCGACGATTACCTCGGCAAACCGTTTTCCTTCCTTGAACTGGTCGCACGTTTGCAAGCGCTGACCCGGCGCAGCGGCGGGCATGAACCCGTGCAGGTGAGCATCGCCGACCTGTGGATAGACCTGATCAGCCGCAAGGCCACTCGCGCCGGCACTCGTCTGGATCTGACCGCCAAAGAGTTCTCGCTGTTGAGCGTGTTGGCCCGCCGCCAGGGTGAAATCCTCTCGAAAACCGCAATTGCCGAGATGGTCTGGGACATCAATTTCGACAGCGATGCCAACGTCGTCGAGGTCGCAATCAAACGCCTGCGCGCCAAGCTCGACGGGCCGTTCGACGAGAAGTTGCTGCACACCATTCGCGGCATGGGTTATGTGCTGGAGAGCCGTGGTGTCCAGTAATTCGATTGCCCTGCGCCTCAGTGGAATGTTCACGCTGGTGGCGCTGCTGGTGTTTCTATTGATCGGCGGCGCGTTGTATCAGCAGGTCGACAAAGGCCTGGGATTGCTCCCGGAAGCCGAGCTGGATGCGCGTTACAGCGTGCTCGAATCGGCACTCAATCGCTTTGGTACACCCGAGCATTGGGTGAAGATCAACGCCAAGTTGAAGCTGCTCGGCGAGGAAGACAAACGCATTCATTTCTGGGTGGTGAGCGGCGATCCGGGTTATGAATACGGTCAGCCGGATGCAGCGATTCGCGCCTTTGCCCAAGGCCCGTTGGGCATGCACGACCTGCAGTTGCCCGACCATCCTTATCCGCTGAAAGTACTGCTGACCGAGTTGCCGGCCAAAGATCAGCGCCCGCCGCTGCGCTTCATGATCGGCATCGATACCGAGACGTTTCATGAGACTCAGCACAACCTGTTGATCGCGCTGATCGGCCTGGCGATTGTCGGTGTGCTGATGGCCTCGGCGCTGGGTTATTGGGTGGCGCGGATTGGTCTCAAACCGTTGATCAAACTGTCCCATGAAGCCCAGCGTCTGGCGCCGCCGCTGCGGGCCGGGCGCTTGCGTTTGTCGCCGCTGCCACCGGAGCTTGAGCAGTTTGTCGACTCGTTCAACTCGACGCTGGAACGGGTTGAAGTCGCCTATTCGCGGCTGGAATCGTTCAACGCCGACGTCGCCCATGAACTGCGTTCGCCGCTGACCAATCTGATTGGCCAGACGCAAGTGGCGCTGACCCGTGGACGCTCTGCAGAACACTACTTCGAAGTGCTGCAATCCAATCTGGAAGAGCTGGAACGGCTGCGCTCGATCATCAACGACATGCTGTTTCTGGCCAGTGCCGATCAGGGCAACAAGGCGACCAAACTGACCTCGACTTCCCTGGCCGATGAGGTGGCAACGACGCTGGAATATCTGGATTTCATTCTTGAAGACGCACAGGTTGAAGTGCAGGTCAGCGGTGATGCGCTGGTGCAGATCGAGGTCGCGCATTTGCGCCGGGCGCTGATCAATTTGTTGAGCAATGCGGTGCAGCACACCGGCGCGGGTCAGGTGATCGAGGTGCGGATTGAGGTTGAAGCGCATCAGGTGAGTATTGGTGTGGCCAATCCGGGATCGCCGATTGCCAGTGAGCATTTGCCACGGTTGTTCGAGCGCTTTTATCGGGTGGATGCGTCGCGTAGCAACAGTGGCAATAACCATGGGCTGGGGCTGGCGATCGTCAAGGCGATTGCGCTGATGCATGGTGGAGATGTGTTTGTGCGCAGTGATCGGGGGATGAATACATTCGGGATTTATTTGCCGGTTTGACCCTCCTCCACTGATCGTTCCCACGCTCCGCGTGGGAATGCAGCCCGGGACGCTCTGCGTCCCTTCCAAAGCCGAACGCGGAGCGTCCGATGAGGCATTCCCACGCAGAGCGTGGGAACGATCTGAAGCCCCCGATCGGCTCCCTTTCCCCCTCGCCCCCTTGGGGGAGAGGGCTGGGGTGAGGGGGTTGCTCTTGGCTGCACCGCGATCTTCGACTTTTACCTCCCGCGCAACAGTCATTTATGAAAATCACGCTGTTTCCCAACGCCCGGCGACCTTATCTTTGCCCGCACCAAACAGCACTCGCCAAGCGAGAAGGTTTTCAAGATGTCCAACAGTATGGGTATTGCCAGCGCGTTCGTTTTGTCCTCATTGATCCTGTCGCCGATGGCGATGGCTGAAGAATCGCAGTCGTTCGTGGCGCACAATGTCGCTCGCGCTCAGGCCTTCGATCAGCATAAGGCCGAAGTGATGGCCAAGGCTCAGGACGCCTCGCAAGCCCCACAGGCTGCCACTTCCCAGGCTCAAGCAAGCGAGAAAGACAGCTGAGTCGCGCACCGCGCCAACGTTTCCCTCGACGCGGTTGTTTGGCTCTTCCCGTTCAACCGTCGTCATTCCAGGCCGCTGCCTTTCAGCGGCCTTTTTTCGTTGTGGTCTGAAAGCCGTTTGGTTCGTCTGTAACAACAAGAAACATCGAGCGCCTCAAAATATAGAGGCGCCAGTTGACCCAAGGAGCTCCATTGCACGTGCGTTACCCAGTCCGCTTCACCCCGCTGTTCATTGCAATTGCCGCAACGATTGCCCCTGCCGCTCAAGCCGACGAGCCTGCCAAACAAGGTTTTGTCGAGGGTTCGAGCCTCAACCTCAACGCCCGCAACTACTACATGAATCGCAACCGCTTGCAGAAAGCGGACGACAACATCGAGTGGGGCCAGGGCTTTCTCGGGGTTTTCCAGTCGGGTTACACCGAAGGCACGGTCGGTTTCGGCATTGATGCCCACGCCATGCTCGGGTTGAAACTGGATGGCGGTGGCGGCACCGACGATTCGAGCATCCTGCCGGTCAGAGAGAACGGCGGCAAAGCGCCGGGGGCGTTTTCCACCGCAGGTGGCACGCTGAAAATGCGCGCGTTCGATACCGAGTTGAAGGCCGGTGATCTGTTCCTCACCAACCCGGTGATTGCCGGCGGTGACACGCGCATGCTGCCGCAGACCTTCCGTGGTGTGAGCCTGACCAACCACAGCTTCGACGGCTGGTTGATCGAAGGCGGCCAGGCCAGTTTCACCAAGCCTTACAACCAGAGTGGCCACACACGCATCGGCACTTCCTACGGGACATTGGCCGAGGGCGACGAGAGTCAGCACCTGAACTGGGCCGGCGTGGCCTGGAGCGGTGTCGAAGGCCTGACCAGCAGCCTCTACGCCTCGGAGTTGAAGGACATCTGGAACCAGTACTACTACGACCTCGACTACACGTGGCAGTTGAACGATCTGGTCAGCCTCAACCCGGGCCTGCACTTCTATCACACGCAAGACACCGGTGATGCGCTGCTGGGCAACATCGACAACAACACCTACAGCCTGCATTTCACCGTTGGCGTCGGTAATCACAGCGTTACTGCCGCGTATCAGCGGGTCAACGGCAACACGCCGTTCGACTACATCAGTCAGGGCGACAGCGTTTATCTGGATAACTCACAGCAGTATTCCGACTTCAACGGCCCGAACGAACGCTCGTGGAAGCTCAAGTACGCCTATGACTTCGCCGGTGTCGGCGTACCGGGACTGACCTCGTCTGTGTCCTACTCGCGCGGCACGGTGGATCTGACCAAGGTCGACCCTGACAGCAAAGGCTATTCCAATTGGTACAGCGCCGATGGCCGCAACGCCAAACACTGGGAACGCGATCTCGACTTGCAGTACGTGGTGCAGAGCGGTCAGGCCAAGGATCTGGCGGTGCACCTGCAATGGGCGACCAACCGTGGCGGCAACGGTTACGGCGTGATTGATTCGGACACAGATGAATACCGCGTAATCATCGACTACCCGATCAACGTCTTCTAAGATCGGCGCCCATAACACCGTCTTGAATTCAGTGATGCACCCTGTGGGAGCGAGCCTGCTCGCTCCCACATTAGGAATGGTTTCTGGCTTCGGCTGTGGTGTTTGGCCTACTACGCTTATAAGACTCCCCCAACCGACAGCCCAATCATGATCGCGAGCCGTACCCCACCCGTTTCGGGCAAGACCGGACGCCCCGAGTTGCTGCTGATCTGCGGCAGTTCGCTGACCGTGATCGCGATTCTGTGCATCGTCACATTCCTGCTGATCCGCGAGCACGCCAACGCTCAGGAGTCGGCGACCCGCAGCGCCACCACCATTGCGCAACTGATCGACGCCGATGTGCTGCGCACCGTCGAGTTGTACGACTTGTCCCTGCAAGGCCTGATCGCTGCCGCCCAACGCGATGATCTGCAAACTGTCTCACCGCAGATCCGTCATCTGGCGCTGTTCGACCGCTCCACCACCGCGCGCTTCAAGGGCGACATTCTGTTGCTCGACAAACACGGCGATGTGGTCGCCGACTCTTCGCGAATCGAGCCGAAACCGGGCAACTTTGCCGACCGCGACTACTTCCTCGCCCACGCGCTCAACCGCGATGTCGGCATGTTCATCAGCCGCCCGTTCAAGACCCGTTGTGACTGCGACGAAGCCAACCAGTGGCGAATCAGCTTCAGCCGACGGATTTCCTCGGAAAAAGGTGAGTTCGCCGGCGTGGCCGTGGCGTCGATGAAGCTCGACTACTTCGACCAGCTGTTCAACAGCCTCGACATCGGCAAAGACAGTACGCTGAACATCATCGATAACGACGGCGTGCTGCTGGCGCAGAAGCCTTATCTGCAAAGTGATTCCATCGGCAAAAGCTTCGGCAACCGGCCCAACGTCATACGGATTCTGCGCGACAAGAGTGGCAATGGCAGTTTCAACAGCGTTTCCAGCATCGACCATCAACAGCGCCTGTATACCTATTCGCGGGTCGGCAATCTGCCGTTGATCGTGATGGTCGCGCTGTCCAGCGACGAGGTGTTCGGCACGTGGCGTCGTACCGCCCTGTTGATCAGCGGCGCCACGGGGGTGTTGTGCGTGGGTTTGCTGTGGCTGACCTGGCTGTTGGCCCGCGAGTTGCGCTTGCGCCAGCGGGCCGAGCGCGAGCTGGCGCAACTGGCCGCCACCGACGCGCTGACCGGTGTGGCCAATCGGCGGATGCTCGATCAGGCGTTGCGTCATGAGTGGTTCCGCGCCCAACGCTCGGGCAAGCCGATGTCGGTGATGATGATCGATGCCGACCACTTCAAGGCGTTCAATGATCGGCATGGCCATCAGGGCGGGGATCAGGCGCTGAAGACGCTGGCCAGGGTCATTACTGAAAGTGTGCGGCGACCGGCGGATCTGGTCGCGCGCTATGGTGGCGAGGAGTTTTCGGTGATTCTCGCCGAGACCGACGGTCATGGCGCGCAACAGATTGCCGAGCATATTCGTCAGGCGGTGGAGCAGTTGCCGTTGGTCGATGGGGCCGAGCGGCCGATGACGGTGAGCATTGGCATCGCGACGTGGACGGCGGCGAGTGAGATGACGCTGGAGCAGTTGTTGTTTGCGGCGGACAAGGCGTTGTATCAGGCCAAGGAAGGTGGGCGTAATCGGGTGGTGGTGGCTTCCTGATAGATGTAGTGGCTTCACCGGCCCTATCGCGAGCAGGCTCACTCCTACAGGGGAATGCATTTCAAATGTAGGAGTGAGCCTGCTCGCGATGGGGCCGGCCCAGGCAACACAAAAACTGCAGGCATAAAAAAAGGCCATCCGAGGATGGCCTTCAAAAAACTAGAGAGGTTTTTTACTTACACCGCCGCAACCGGGCGCATGTAAGAGATCGGTGCAGTACTGGCGTCTTCGAACGTCACCACTTCCCAAGCATCTGTCTGCTCAATCAACTTGCGCAGCAGCTGGTTGTTCAGTGCGTGGCCGGACTTGAAGCCCTTGAACTCACCAATCAGGCTGTTACCCAGCAGGTACAGGTCGCCAATGGCATCGAGGATCTTGTGCTTCACGAATTCGTCTTCATAGCGAAGGCCGTCTTCGTTCAACACGCCATCGGCATCGACCACGATTGCGTTTTCCACGCTGCCGCCGAGTGCGAGGTTGTGCTTGCGCAGGTACTCGATATCACTCATGAAACCAAAGGTACGGGCGCGGCTGACTTCTTTTACGAACGAAGTGCTGGAAAAATCCACGCTTGCACTTTGGGTGCGGTCCCGGAATACCGGGTGATCGAAATCGATCTCGAAGCTCACCTTGAACCCTTCGAAAGGGACGAAAGTGGCGCGCTTGTCGCCGTCTTCCACTGTCACTTCACGCAGGATGCGGATGAATTTCTTGGCGGCGTCCTGTTCTTCCAGGCCTGCCGATTGAATCAGGAATACGAAAGGTCCAGCGCTGCCATCCATGATCGGGACTTCGGACGCGGAGAGCTCGACGTAGGCGTTATCGATGCCCAGGCCAGCCATGGCCGAGAGCAAGTGCTCTACCGTGTGCACTTTGACGTCGCCTTTAATCAGCGTCGTCGACATAGTGGTCTGACCAACGTATTCCGCGCGGGCAGGAATCTGCACCACAGGATCGAGGTCAGCGCGACAAAACACAATGCCAGTGTCGACAGGCGCAGGCTTGAGGGTCAGATAGACCTTCTCACCGGAGTGCAGGCCGACACCTGTGGCACGGATAATATTTTTCAGTGTGCGTTGTTTAATCATGGCATGGGCCGCTTGAGCGCAAATTGCGAACTGGTATCAACAAAGGCTGGCGATGATAGCAGACCATGCCTTTGCTGAACACCAATCACCTTCATAGCCCTGATACATTCCATCAATCGGCCTGACGACGCAGGAAAGCCGGGATGTCCAGGTAATCCAGATCATCTTGCGGATTCATCTTCGCGGCAGCCGCAGCACCGGCCTGAGCCTGGTTGCGCATGACGGTCGGACGGTCCAGATCACGGTAGTTAACCGCTGGCGCTTCCTGACGGGCCGGAGCCGGTTGTTGTACCTGGGCGGATGCCATGGAGGTGTGAACGGTGTTGTCGATGACCTTTACAGGCTTCTCGATTTTCGCGCCCAGACCGGTGGCAACTACAGTTACGTGCAGCTCGTCGCGCATGTCCGGATCGATAACGGTACCGACCTTGACCATCGCGTGCTCGGAAGCGAAGGCTTCGATGATGCTACCCACGTCGGAGTACTCACCCAGAGACAGGTCAGGACCGGCGGTGATGTTCACCAGGATGCCGCGTGCGCCTTGCAGGTTCACGTCTTCCAGCAACGGGTTGCGGATCGCCGCTTCAGTGGCTTCACGTGCACGGTTCGGACCGCTGGCGCAGCCAGTGCCCATCATCGCCATGCCCATTTCGCTCATCACGGTACGCACGTCGGCGAAGTCGACGTTGATCATGCCCGGACGCTTGATGATGTCGGAGATACCGCGAACGGCACCGGCCAGTACATCGTCAGCCTTGGCGAAAGCCGACAGCAGGCTGGCGTCTTTACCGAGGATAGTCAGCAGCTTCTCGTTGGGAATGGTGATCAACGAGTCAACGCTTTCGGAGAGCATGCGGATGCCTTCATCGGCGATCTGCATACGCTTGCGGCCTTCGAACGGGAACGGACGCGTTACGACAGCAACGGTCAGAATGCCCATTTCCTTGGCCACTTCGGCGATGATCGGCGCAGCACCGGTACCGGTACCGCCGCCCATGCCAGTGGTGATGAACACCATGTTGGTGCCCTGCAGGACTTCGGCAATGCGCTCACGGTCTTCGAGAGCGGCCTGACGACCTACTTCAGGGTTGGCGCCAGCGCCCAGACCTTTGGTCACGCCGGTGCCCAGTTGCAGAATGGTACGTGCGCCGATGTTTTTCAGCGCTTGAGCATCAGTGTTGGCGCAGATGAATTCAACGCCTTCGATGTTGCTCTTGACCATGTGATTGACAGCGTTGCCGCCGCCACCGCCAACACCGATAACTTTGATTACCGGGCTTGCGGGGATGTTGTCTACGAGTTCGAACATTTTCCCTCTCCTTACATTCTCTAGTTTTTTCGCCTACTGCTTTTTTTGTTGCGGTGTTGCGGTAAAGCTTTAGAAGTTGCCTTGAACCCACTTCTTCAATCGGTCCAGCAACGGCGCCTGTGGCTCTTCGTTGCTGTAGCTGTCGCGGCTGCCGATGCCGGAGAACGAAACCCCGTCGGACTGCTTTTGCAGGCCATACATCAACAAGCCAACGCCAGTGGAATAAATCGGGTTGCGCACCACGTCATCCAGGCCTTTCACGCCATGCGGCACGCCGAGGCGTACCGGCATATGGAAGATTTCCTCGGCCAGTTCAGTGGCGCCTTCCATCTTCGACGTACCGCCGGTCAGGACGATGCCGGCCGGGATCAGGTCTTCGTAGCCGCTGCGACGCAGCTCGGCCTGAATCAGCGTGAACAGTTCGTCGTAACGCGGCTCAACCACTTCGGCCAGGGCCTGACGCGACAGTTCGCGCGGTGGACGGTCGCCAACGCTTGGCACCTTGATGGTTTCACCGGCACCGGCCAGTTTGGCCAGGGCGCAGGCGTAGCGAATCTTGATCTCTTCGGCGTACTGGGTCGGGGTGCGCAACGCCATGGCGATGTCGTTGGTCACCTGATCACCGGCAATCGGGATCACTGCGGTGTGGCGGATCGCGCCTTCGGTGAAGATCGCGATGTCGGTGGTGCCGCCGCCGATGTCGACCAGGCACACGCCCAGTTCTTTCTCGTCGTCGGTCAGGACCGAGTAGGCCGAGGCCAGTTGCTCGAGAATGATGTCGTCGATTTCCAGGCCGCAGCGACGCACGCATTTTTCAATGTTCTGTGCAGCGTTGACGGCGCAGGTGACCACGTGAACCTTGGCTTCCAGACGTACGCCGGACATGCCCAGTGGCTCGCGAACGCCTTCCTGGTTATCGATCACGTAATCCTGCGGCAGGGTGTGCAGCACACGCTGGTCAGCCGGGATCGCCACAGCCTGAGCGGCGTCGAGGACGCGCTCAAGGTCGGCCGAGCTGACTTCGCGATCACGGATCGCGACGATGCCGTGGGAGTTCAGGCTGCGGATGTGATTGCCCGCCACGCCGACGAACGCCGAGTGAATGCGGCAGCCCGCCATCAGTTGGGCTTCTTCGATCGCGCGCTGGATCGATTGCACGGTGGACTCGATGTTGACCACCACGCCCTTCTTCAGGCCACGGGACGGATGGGTACCGATCCCGACGATTTCCAGCGAGCCGTCGTCGGAAACCTCGCCGACCAGCGCCACCACTTTGGAGGTGCCGATATCGAGACCGACGATCATTTTGCCGCTTTGCACGTTTGCCATGGGTCCTGCCTCTTCTTAATTCTTTGCGACAGCGGGTTGGGCTGTCGTCGGCGCTACTGGTTCCCGCCAGCCAACAGCAAGGCCGTTGGCGTAGCGCAGATCGATGCGCGCAATGTTCGTAATCTGGTCTTTAAGTGTCTTGTCATAGATGGCGATAAAGCGGCGCATCTTTTCCACCAGGTTGCCGCGTCCCAGCAGCAACTCGATGCCGGGGCCGGAACTGCCGGCACCGGTGGTCAGGAACCAACTCCCGCGTTCACGCAATTCCAGGCGCGCAATCGAGAAGCCCAACGGCCGCAGCATCTGGCTCAGCACCTGATACTGCTGCATCACTTGCTGCTGGGCCCGTTGTGGACCGAACAGCTGTGGCAGGTGTTCGTAGTTCGCCAGTTCCTTGGGCGTAAACGCCTGGCCCTGGTTGTTCAGTAACGACTCGTCGCCCCACCGTGCGACCGGCAGTTGTTCTTCGAGGCGGATCACCACCTGGTCCGGCCACACGCGACGGACTTCGGCGTGGGCGATCCACGGCATCTGCTCAAGCTCGGTGCGCATGCCGGCCAGGTCGATGGTGAAGAAGCTCGACGCCACGTACGGGGCGATCCGCTGCTGCACCGCTTGCTGGCTGATGTAGCTCAGGTCGCCCTGCACGGCGATCTTGGTGATCGGCCGGTCGGCGTACGGCAACAAACGCGTCGCGCCTTCGTAAGTACCGAAGCCCAGCACCACCAAAAGCACCGGCCAGAACAGACTTTTCAGAAAGCTGAAATTGGCTTTCGGCAGGCGCGCGGACATCGGCTCTTTCGCCACCATTCGGCTGGCACCCCGTGGCACCGGCTTGCGGCCGGGTGCGGGAGGCTGATGTCGGAGCTGAGCGCCTTGCATCGTCTTAACCTCGAGCGTCTTCAACACTGGCGGCCAGAATGGCCAGAACCAGTTGCTGGAAATCCAGACCGGCCGCACGCGCGGCCATCGGTACCAGACTGTGATCGGTCATGCCCGGAGCGGTATTCACTTCCAGAAACCAGAACTGCCCGTCGGCGTCCTGCATCACGTCCGCCCTGCCCCAACCGGCAATACCCAGCGCCTCACAGGCCTTGGCCGTGAGATCCATGAGTTCCTGTTCCTTGGCGGCATCCAGCCCGCACGGAATGCGGTACTGGGTATCGTTGGCGATGTACTTGGCGTCGTAATCGTAGAACGTGTGCGGTGTACCCAGGGCGATAGGAGGCAACACCTGGTCACGCAGGGTGGCGATGGTGAACTCCGGACCTTGAATCCATTGCTCAACCAAGACTTGCGAATCGTAGGTACTGGCCGCTTTCCATGCGTCGATCAACTCGGACGCAGAACTCACTTTGGCCATCCCGATACTTGAACCTTCATGCGCCGGTTTGACGATCAAAGGGAAGCCCAGTTCCGTCGCCGCGGAAATACAATCGGCTTCGCTGCACAGCACGGCGTGACGCGGCGTCGGAATCCCGAGGCTGTGCCAGACCTGCTTGGTACGCAGTTTGTCCATCGCCAATGCCGAGGCCAGAATGCCACTGCCGGTGTACGGAATGCCCGCCACTTCGAGCAGGCCCTGCATGGAGCCGTCTTCACCGCCACGGCCGTGAAGAATGATGAAGGCGCGGTCGATCTTTTCGCTGAGCAGACGTTGCAGAATGTCGTCGCCAACGTCGATGCCGAACGCGTCCACGCCAGCGCTTTGCAGCGCGTCGAGCACGGCGTTACCGGATTTCAGCGACACCTCACGCTCGGCACTCAGGCCACCGAAGAGCACGGCGACACGGCCGAAGTCTTTCGGCGCGATAGTGGAAAACAGCTTGGCGTAGGCAGCAGTCATTTCAACTTCCCCTCGACCGACGCCGCCACGGCGCCAGCGAACAATTCACTTTTCAACAGCTTCGGCGCGAGACCGCCGATATCACCGGCGCCCTGGCACAACAGGATGTCGCCGGCACGCAACAGCGGCTTGACCAGCGGCGCCAGATCGACGCCACGCTCGATGTAGATCGGGTCGAGCTGACCGCGCTGGCGGATGCTGTTGCAAAGCTTGCGGCTGTCGGCACCGGGGATCGGCTCTTCGCCGGCCGGATAGACTTCCATCAACAGCAGCACGTTGGCGTCAGCCAGCACATTGACGAAATCGTCGTACAGGTCGCGGGTGCGGCTGTAACGGTGCGGCTGGTACACCATCACCAGACGGCGCTCCGGCCAGCCACCGCGCACGGCTTTGATAACCGCGGCGACTTCGGTCGGGTGGTGACCGTAGTCATCGACCAGCATCACGTTGCCGCCGTCCACCGGCAGTTCGCCGTAGACCTGGAAGCGTCGACCAACGCCCTGGAAACCCGACAGGCCCTGGACGATGGCTTCATCGCTGACGCCTTCGTCGGTGGCGATGCAAATGGTTGCCAGCGAGTTCAGCACGTTGTGGTTGCCGGGCATGTTCACCGACACGTCCAGCGGCTCACGATCCGGGCGCAGCACGGTGAAGAACGTTTGCATGCCTTGCTGGCGAATATTGATCGCGCGCACGTCAGCGTCTTCGCTGAAGCCGTAGGTCACGGTCGGACGTTTCACCAGTGGGAGGATTTCACGAACTACCGGATCGTCCAGGCACATCACCGCCAAACCGTAGAACGGCAGGTTGTGCAGGAACTCGACGAAGGTTTTCTTCAGTTTGTTGAAGTCACCGTCGTAGGTTGCCATGTGGTCGGCGTCGATGTTGGTGACCACGGCCACCAGCGGTTGCAGGTGCAGGAAGCTCGCATCGCTTTCATCGGCTTCGGCGATCAGGTAACGACTGGTGCCGAGCTGGGCATTGGTGCCCGCGGCATTCAGACGACCACCAATCACGAACGTCGGATCCAGACCACCGGCGGCGAACACCGAAGCGATCAGGCTGGTGGTGGTGGTTTTGCCGTGAGTGCCGGCAACGGCGATGCCGTGGCGATAACGCATCAGTTCAGCGAGCATTTCTGCGCGCGGTACCACAGGGATACGACGCTCAAGCGCAGTCGCGACTTCCGGGTTAGAGGTGTTCACAGCGCTCGACACCACCAGCACATCGGCGGTCGCGGCGTTCTCGGCACGGTGGCCGATGAAGATGTGCGCGCCGAACGATTCCAGGCGCTCGGTCACCGGCGAGGCTTTCAGGTCGGAACCGGAGACTTCATAGCCCAGGTTCAACAACACTTCGGCAATGCCGCACATGCCCACGCCGCCGATGCCGACGAAGTGGATGCGACGGATGCGGCGCATTTCCGGTTGTGGCATGGCTTTCTGATTCTCAACCATGGGCCACCTCCAGACAGGTATCGACCACACTACGGGTGGCATCGGGTTTCGCCAGACGGCGGGCCGCTTGGGCCATATCTTCGAGTCGTTGCGGTTGCATCAAGACCTCTGTCAGGCGCGCGGCAAGGTCCGCGGCACCAGTCGTTCTTTGCGGCATCAGGAAGGCAGCGCCTTCACGGGCCAAATAATCGGCGTTGCGGGTCTGGTGATCGTCGATCGCGTGGGGCAAAGGCACCAGCATCGAGGGCAGACCGGCGGCAGCCAGCTCACTGATGGTCAACGCGCCTGCGCGGCACACCACCAGGTCAGCCCAGCCATAGGCCTGGGCCATGTCTTTGATGAACGGCTGCACCTGCGCATCGACGCCGGCGGCGCGGTAGCGCTCTGCAGTCACTTCATCGTGGTTTTTGCCGGCCTGATGAAACACTTCCGGGCGCAAATCGGCAGCGACTTGGGCCAGGGCTTCAGGCAGCAACTTGTTCAACGGTTCTGCGCCAAGGCTTCCGCCGAGGATCAGCAAACGCGCTTTGCGACCGGCCAGGGCTGGTCGCGATGTGTCGAGGAACAGCTCGCTGCGCACCGGATTTCCGGTGGTACGGCGGGTGTCCGACAGAGTAAAGGTGTCGGGGAACGCTTCACACACTCGGGCGGCGAACGGCACCAGCAACCGATTGGCGGTGCCGGCCACAGCGTTCTGCTCGTGAACGATCACCGGCACGCCGGCCATTTTTGCAGCGAGGCCACCAGGACCAGTCACATAACCACCGAAGCCGACCACACAAACCGGCTTCAAGCGACGAATGATCGCCCGCGCCTGCCACACCGATTTCAGCAGCATGAACGGCGCCTTGAGCAGCGACAGCTTGCCCTTGCCGCGCAGGCCCGTAGCGTTGATGCGGTGCAGTTCCAGCCCTGCGGCCGGCACCAGTTCGTTCTCGATCCCGCGTGGCGTGCCGAGCCAGTGCACGGTGTAGCCGCGCGCCTGAAACTCGCGGGCACAAGCCAGCGCCGGGAACACGTGGCCGCCGGTACCGCCGGCCATGATCAATACGTTAGCGCCCATGATTCGGCTCCTCAGCGAAGTCGCTTTCATGGAATTCCATTTCTTCACTGCCCAGGTGGGTTCGACTCTCCCACTCGATCCTCAGCAATAAGCCGAGACAGGCACAGCAGATCACCAGCGAGCTGCCGCCATAACTGAGGAACGGCAAGGTCAGACCCTTGGTTGGCAGCAGGCCGACGTTCACGCCGATGTTGATCAGGAACTGACCAATCCACAGGAACGACAAACCGTACGCAACATAAGCGGCGAAGAACTGTTTGGCTTTCTCCGCCCACAGGCCGATGTACATGCCGCGAATACACACGAACACGAACAGTGCGACGGTGCACAGCGAACCGACCGCGCCGAGTTCTTCAGCCAATACCGAGAACACGAAGTCGGTGTGCGCTTCCGGCAGGTAGAACTGCTTCTGCACGCTGTTGCCCAGACCGACGCCCAGCCATTCGCCGCGACCGAAAGCGATCAAGGCTTGCGATAACTGATAACCGGCGCCGAACTGGTCGGCCCACGGGTCGGCGAAGTTGGTCAGACGCGCCATACGATACGGCTGCATTTGAATCAGCAAGACCACGGCCCCGACCGCCAACACCACCATCAGCGAGAAGCGGAACAGCCCGACCCCGCCAAGGAATAGCATCGCCGCCGCAGCGCCCATCATCACCACGGTGGCACCGAAGTCCGGCTCCATCAGCAACAGACCGGCCATTGGCAGCAGCACGATGAACGGCTTGAAGAAGCCCATCCAGCTCTCGCGCACTTCTTTCTGACGGCGCACCAGATAACCGGCGAGGTAGATCACCACGAACACTTTGGCGATTTCCGACGGCTGCACGTTGAAGAAACTGAAACCGATCCAGCGCATCGAACCGTTCACTTCGCGCCCGATGCCGGGGATGATCACCATCACCAGCAAGCCGAACGCACCGATCAGCATCAGCCAGCCGAGACGTTGCCAGGTGGCGATCGGAATCATCATGGTGACGATGCACGCGCCCAAACCGAGCACCACATAAATAAGGTGGCGAATCATGTAATACAGCGGACTGCCCGACTGCGCCGCCGCGACTTCGGTGGAAGCCGAGGCGATCATGATCAAACCGAGACCGAGCAGCGCCAGGCAACCGGCGAGCATCGGGAAGTCGAGGTCGATGCCGCGCCCGGTGATGATCGGCGACGGATACGGCTTGATGATATTGAACAGGCTCATGCCAGGTCCTCCACAGCGCGGACGAACTGGTGACCACGGTCTTCGTAATTCTTGAACATGTCGAAACTGGCGCAGGCCGGCGACAGCAGCACCACATCACCCGGCTGGGCGGCGGCGCGGCATTGTGCGACGGCGTCAACCAGCGAGGTCGCGCGAATCAATGGCACGGCATCACCGATGGCCGCGCCGATCTTGTCGGAGTCGCGGCCCATCAGGATCACGGCGCGGCAGTTGGCCGCCACCGGATCACGCAGATCGTTGAATTCGGCACCCTTGCCATCGCCACCGGCGATCAGGATGACCTTGCCGTCGATATCCGCGCCCAAGCCTTCGATGGCTGCCAGTGCGGCGCCAACGTTGGTGGCTTTGGAATCGTTGTAGTACGCCACGCCGTCGAGATCACGTACCCACTGGCAGCGATGTTCGAGGCCAGCAAAGGTGCGCAACGCCGCGAGCATGGCGTCGAACGGCAAGCCCACGGCATGACCCAGCGCCAATGCCGCGAGGGCGTTGGACTGGTTATGGGCGCCGCGAATCTTCAGCTCACGCACGGGCATCAGGTTCTGGAATTCGAAGGCCAGGTATTTCTCGCCGTCTTCTTCGCGGATACCGAATGCCTTGAAATCCGGTTTGGTCAGGCCAAAGGTCCAGCACGGCTGGCCCTCGCCCATCAACGGACGGGTCAGCGCATCCTGACGGTTGACCACGAACTGCTTCGCGCCACGGAAAATCCGGTGCTTGGCCAGGTGATACGCCGGCAGACCGCTGTAGCGATCCATGTGGTCTTCGCTGATGTTCAGCACGGTGGCCACTTCAGCGTTGAGCTGGTCGGTGGTTTCCAGCTGAAAGCTCGACAACTCCATCACGTACAGCTCGACATCGTCGCTGAGCAGGTCCAGCGCCGGCGTGCCGAGGTTGCCGCCGACGGCGACGCGCTTGCCGGCCGCAGCCGCCATCTCGCCGACCAGAGTGGTCACGGTGCTTTTCGCGTTGGAACCGCTGATGGCCACGATCGGCGCCCGCGCGTTACGCGCGAACAGTTCGATGTCGCCGGACAGTTTCACGCCACGGGCCGCAGCGGCTTGCAGGGCCGGGGTCGCCAGCGCCAGGCCGGGGCTCACGTAGAGCTCGTCGGCACGGCAGAGGAATTCGACGTCCAGCTCGCCACAACGCACTTCCACGTGCGGATAGTCACGTTTGAGCGTGGCCAGTTCCGGTGGATTTTCCCGCGTGTCCGCCACGGCAAACGACGTGCCCCGGTTCGCCAGGAAGCGAACCAGGGACATGCCGCTCTTGCCGAGGCCGACAACGATGCGGAAGTGGTCAGAAGCGATCAGAGACACTCGTTCTACCTCAGCTTCAGGGTGGCAAGGCCGATCAACACGAGAATCACGGTGATGATCCAGAAACGGACGATCACGCGCGGCTCGGGCCAGCCCTTGAGTTCAAAATGGTGGTGTATCGGTGCCATGCGGAACACACGGCGACCGGTCAGCTTAAAGGACGCAACCTGAATGACGACTGACAGGGTTTCCATCACGAACACGCCGCCCATGATGAACAGGACGATTTCCTGACGGACGATCACCGCGATGGTGCCCAGAGCCGCGCCGAGTGCTAGTGCACCGACGTCGCCCATGAACACTTGCGCCGGATAGGTGTTGAACCACAGGAAACCGAGACCAGCACCGATCAGCGCACCGCAGAACACGATCAGTTCGCCCGCACCCGGCACGTAAGGGATCAACAGGTATTCAGCGAATTTCACGTTACCCGACAGGTAGCAGAAGATGCCGAGGCCACCGCCGACCATCACGGTTGGCATGATCGCCAAGCCATCAAGGCCATCAGTCAGGTTGACTGCGTTGCTCGAACCGACGATCACAAAGTAAGTCAGCACGATGAAACCGAGGCCCAGCGGAATGCTGTAGTCCTTGAGCATCGGCAGGATCAGCGTGGTTTCCACCGGAGTGGAAGCGGTCATATAAAGGAAGATCGCCGCGCCGAGGCCGAACACCGACTGCCAGAAATACTTCCAGCGGCTCGGCAGACCACGGGAGTTCTTCTCGATGACTTTGCGGTAATCGTCGACCCAACCGATGGCGCCGAACAGCAGGGTCACCAACAGAACAGTCCAGACGTAGCGGTTGCTCAGGTCAGCCCAAAGCAGAGTGCTGACGCCGATCGAAGACAGAATCAGTGCGCCGCCCATCGTCGGGGTGCCCGACTTGGACAGGTGCGATTGCGGACCATCGTTACGAACGGACTGGCCGATCTGACGGTTCTGCAAAGTGCGGATCATCCACGGGCCATAGCACAGCGACAAAACCAGCGCAGTCAGCACACCGAGAATCCCGCGCAGGGTCAGGTACTGAAAGACCGCGAAGCCTTTGTAGAACTGTTGCAGATACTCCGCTAGCAGCAGCAGCATTAATGTTTCTCCAGACTGGACCCGCACAGAGCCGCAACGATGTTTTCCATCGCTGCACTGCGCGAACCCTTGATCAAAATGGTGGTGTTTGTGTCCTGCTCGGCGTCGAGGGCCTGAATCAGTTCGGCTTGGCTGCCGAAGTGATACGCCTGTTCACCGAAAGCGTTTACGGCGTGAACCATGTTTGGCCCAACGGCATAAAGCGCGGAAACCTTGCCCCGGGCGTACTCGCCCACGTCGCGGTGCCCCTGCTCCGCCCAATCGCCCAACTCGCCGATATCTCCGAGCACCAGGACGGTGCGGCCGGAAAAGCCGGCGAGTATATCAACGGCCGCACACATCGAGGTGGGGTTTGCGTTGTAAGTGTCATCAATCACGCGCATACCGTTTTTCGCCAGTTGCGCGACGGTGCGCCCCTTGACCGGTTGCACGGCGCCAAGCCCGGTGGCGATGCCGAACAGCGACACGCCCAAGGCGTGAGCGGCAGCGGCGGCGGCAACGGCGTTAGTAACGTTGTGACCGCCAAGCAAGTTCAACTGAACTCGCTCAACACCTTGCGGGGTGTGCAGTTCGAACGCAGGGCACCCACGTGCGTCAGGGACGATAAAGCTTGCATAGAAATCTGCAGCGGCATTTAGCTGAGAGAAGCTAAATACCTTGCGAGCGCCCGCACGGGTCTTCCAGATACCGAAGGCTTTGTCATCGAGGTTGAGCACGGCGATGCCATCGGCCGCCAGCCCGTCGATGATTTCGCCTTTGGCTTCGACGATTTTTTCCGGGCCGCCGAACTCACCAACGTGCGCGGTGCCGGCATTGTTCAGGATCGCTACGTGCGGTTTGGTCAGCCCGACGGTATAAGCGATTTCGCCCAGGCGCGAGGCGCCCAGTTCGATCACCGCCGAAGTGTGCTCCGGAGCCAGTTCGAGCAGGGTCAGCGGTGCGCCGAGATCGTTGTTCAGATTGCCACGGGTCGCCAATACCGGACCGCGCGTGCGCAGGATGCTCGCGAGCATTTCCTTGACGGTGGTCTTGCCGCTGGAACCGGTAATCGCGGCGACTGGCTGAGTGAATGCGGCACGGTTCAGCGCGCCCAATTGGCCGAGGGCCTGACGGGTGTCTTTGACCAGCAGTTGCGGCAAGCTGCTGTCGGCGACTTCACGCTCGACCAGCGCGGCAACGGCGCCTTTGCCAGCGACATCATTCAGATAGTCATGACCATCGAAACGCGGGCCGGTCAACGCAATAAACAGTTGGCCGGGCTGGATCGCGCGGCTGTCGATGCTGACGCCGTCGAAACTGGCATCACCCGCGATCAAACGTGCGTCGAGCGCGTTGGTCAGTTCGCTGAGTTTGAGGGCCTTAAGCATGGGCCACCTCCCAAGCGGTCAGGGCGTGATCGGCCTCGACCAGATCGGAGAAAGCGTGGCGCTCGCCGTTGATTTCCTGATAGTCCTCGTGACCTTTACCGGCCAGAACAATCACGTCATCGGCGGACGCGCCGGCAATCAGTTGCGCAATCGCCTGACCACGGCCGGCGACGAAGGTGACTTTATCCACAGCCGTGAAACCGGCGCGGATGTCATCGAAAATCACTGCAGGATCTTCGGTGCGCGGGTTGTCGTCGGTGACCAGCACTTGGTCGGCCAGACGCTCGACCACTTCGGCCATCAACGGACGTTTGCCGCGATCACGGTCACCGCCGCAGCCGAACAGGCACAGCAACTGACCTTTGACGTGCGGGCGCAGCGCGGTCAGGACTTTTTCCAGCGCGTCCGGGGTGTGGGCGTAATCGACCACCACCAACGGCTGCGTACCGCCCCCCAGACGCTGCATGCGACCGGCCGGGCCTTCGAGTTTTGGCAGCACTTTGAGAATTTCGTCGAGCGCGTAATCCAGACCGAGCAAGGCACCGACGGCTGCCAGTACGTTGCTCAGATTGAAGCGGCCGAGCAGCGTGCTGCGCAGATGATGCTCGCCCTGCGGCGTCACCAATGTGGCGCGCACACCGTGGTCGTCGAACTGCGCTTCACGGCAGAACAGGTAAGCGCTGCTGTCGAGCAGGCTGTAAGTGATCAGGCGCGACTCACGTTTTTCAGCGGCCAGTTGCCGGCCGAAATCGTCGTCGAGGTTGACCACGCGGCACTTCAGATCATTCCAGGCGAACAGCTTGGCCTTGGCCTCGGCGTACGCCTGCATGGTGCCGTGATAATCCAGGTGATCGCGAGACAGGTTGGTCATCACCGCCACGTCGAACGCCAGCGCCGTGACGCGGCCCTGATCCAGTCCGTGGGACGAAACTTCCATGGCCACAGCTTTGGCGCCGGCCTTTTTCAGGTCGCCCAGAGTCGCTTGCACGGCGATCGGGTTCGGCGTGGTGTGCAGACCGCTTTGCAGGGCGCCATAGAAGCCGGAACCGAGGGTGCCGACGATGCCGCAATGCTGACCGAGCAGATCCAGCGCCTGCGCAACCAATTGAGTCACGCTGGTTTTACCATTGGTGCCGGTGACGCCGATCAGATTCAGGTGATGACTTGGCTCGCCATAAAAACGCCCGGCGATGTCCGACAACTGCGCCGCCAGACCTTTGACCGGAATCAGCGGCACGTCAGTGATCGGCAGCACGGTGGCGCCTTCCACTTCATAAGCTACCGCCGCCGCGCCACGTTGCAGGGCATCGGCAATGTGCGCACGGCCATCGAATTTGCCGCCAGGCACGGCGAGGAACAGATCGCCCGCGCGTACGTTACGGCTGTCCAGCGCCAATTCACGGATCAACAGATCGTGGCCGGCGTGGGGGAATATCTTGTTCAGACTTAATGACATCAGCCGCGCCCTCCATTGGCTTTCAGCGGAATGACCGGGGTAGCGTTGGCTTGTTGCGTCGTCGGCAGGTTGTCCGGCGTTACGTTCATCAGGCGCAGGGTGCCGGACATCACGCGGCTGAACACCGGCGCGGAAACCAGACCACCGAAGTAACCGGCCTTGGACGGCTCATCGATCACCACAACAATCGCGTATCGCGGATCGCTCATCGGACCGAAACCGGCGAACAGCGAGCGGTAAGAATTTTCCGCGTAGCCCTTGGTACCCACCGAGGTCTTGCGCGCGGTACCCGACTTGCCCGCCACGTGGTACGCCGGCACCTGCGCACGGAACACGCCGCGCGGCGCTTCGATCACCTGAGTGAGCATGCCTTGCAGGGTTTTCGCCACGGCTTCCGGCAGCACTTGCGTGGTCTGCGGTGGCTTGTCGGTTTTGATCAGGGTCAGCGGTGCGAGACGACCGTTGTTGGCCAGCGCCGAGAACGCGTGGACGAGTTGAATCGCGGTCACGGAAATACCGTAGCCGTAAGAAAGCGTTGCGGTTTCAGCCTTGCGCCAATCGCGGTAGTTCGGCAGGTTGCCGACACGTTCGCCCGGGAAACCAAGGCCGGTGTCTTGGCCGAGGCCGACTTTCTGCGCGAGGCGGAAAATCGTTTCGCCGCCAATATCGAACGCGACCTTACTCATGCCGACGTTACTGGAATTGATCAGGATGCCGGTCAGGTCGAGCACCGGACCTTCGCTCTTGGAGACGTCCTTGATCGTGTACTTGCCGATCTGCAGGGAGCCCGGATACACCTCGACGGTGTCACTCGGTTTCCAGCGGCCGGTTTCGATGGCAGCGGCCATCGAGATGGCTTTCATGGTCGAACCCGGTTCGAACACGTCGATCATCGCGCGGTTACGCATCATCGCCGGTTGCAGGTTGCGACGGTTGTTCGGGTTGTAGGTCGGCTGGTTGACCATGGCCAGAATCTCGCCGGTCTTGACGTCCATGATCACCAGACTGCCGGCCTTGGCGCCGTTCTCGATGATCGCGTTGCGCAGCTCGCGGTTGGCCAGATATTGCAGACGCAGGTCAATGGACAACGCCAAGGGCTTGCCGGCCTTGGCGTTTTTGGTGACCTGGACATCCTTGATCAGCCGTCCGCGCCGATCCTTGATGACCTGTCGTTTGCCCGGCACCCCGGCGAGCCATTCGTCATAAGCCAGCTCGACACCTTCGCGACCGTGGTCGTCGATGTCGGTAAACCCGACCATGTGTGCGGTGACTTCACCGGCCGGATAAAACCGGCGGAATTCTTCGATGCCATAAACGCCCGGCACTTTCAGATCGAGCACAGACTGGCCCTGCTCGGGGGTCAACCCGCGCACCAGATAAATGAATTCTTTGTTGGCCTGAGCTTCGAGACGTTCGGTCAGGGCTTTCGGATCCTGACCCAGCGCGGCGGCGAGTGCCGGCCACTTCTCTTTCGCCGTTTGCATTTCCTTGGCGTTGGCCCACAGCGTGGTCACCGGGGTACTCACGGCCAAAGGCTCGCCGTTACGGTCGGTGATCAGACCACGGTGAGCCGGAATCGGAATGTGACGCAGGCTGCGCGCATCGCCCTGACCTTTGAGGAAGTCACGGTCGACCACTTGCAGGTCAATGATGCGCCAGCAGATCGCCGCGACCATCACGCCGAGCAGCGCCACCATCAGGCGGAAGCGCCATGGGAACAGTGCGCCTTCGAGTTTCATCATGGCGCCACCATCTTCACGTCAGCCGCGCCAGGGATGTGCATTTTCAGTTGTTCGGTGGCCAGCACTTCGATGCGGCTGTGCGCGGTCCACGTGCTCTGTTCGAGAATCAAACGCCCCCACTCGGCCTGCGCCTTGTCGCGCACGCTGAGTTCGTTATAAAGGGTGTTGAGCAACTGCCGGTTCCAGTGCGCGCTGTACGACACGGCGATGGCCGAGACGAGCACGCCGATAAACAGCAGCAGCATCAGAAAGCTGCCGCCGGGCAGTGGCTTGGCGAAAAGCTTGCTCACCGCAGCTTCTCCGCGACGCGCATGACGGCGCTACGGGAACGTGGGTTGGCTTTGAGTTCGGCGTCGGAGGCCGTCTGCGCTTTGCCATGGACTTTGATTTTCGGTTCGAACGCGACGTGGCGAACCGGCAGGTTGCGCGGCAGGTTGTCGGCTTCGCCTTTCACCAGCTTGCGCATGAACAGTTTGACGATGCGGTCTTCCAGCGAGTGGAAGCTGATCACCACCAGACGACCGCCAATTTCCAGAGCGTCCAGTGCGGCTTCGAGGCCGGCTTCCAGATCGCCCAGTTCGTTGTTGACGTGAATGCGCAAACCCTGAAATGCACGGGTGGCCGGGTTCTTGCCCTTTTCCCATGCCGGGTTGGCGACTTTCAATACTTCAGCCAGATCGGCAGTGCGCTCGAAAGGCTTGATATCGCGACGCTCGGCGACGGCGCGAGCCATACGCCCGGAGAAACGTTCTTCGCCGTATTCCTTGAACACCCGGGCGATTTCCTCAGCCGGCGCGGTGTTGACGAACTCGGCAGCGCTGATGCCGCGGGACGGATCCATGCGCATGTCCAGCGGGCCATCATTGAGGAAACTGAAGCCGCGCTCAGCGTCGTCGAGCTGCGGCGAAGACACGCCCAGATCGAGCAGAATACCGCTGACCTTGCCGCTCAGACCTTGTTCAGCGACGACGGAACCGAGCTCGGCAAAGCTGCGCTGCACAACGACAAAGCGGCCGTCTTCGGCCGCTAGCGTTTGCCCGGTGGCAATCGCTTGTGGATCTTTGTCGAATCCGATGAGCCGACCGTCCGTGCCGAGCTGGCTGAGGATCAACCGGCTGTGTCCGCCGCGCCCGAACGTTCCGTCCAGATAGCAGCCATCAGGACGTACGGCGAGAGCCTCGACGGCTTCGTCAAGCAGTACGGTGATGTGGTTAAAGCCGCTATCAATAGTCACAGGATCAAATCACGCAGTTCATCAGGCATCGCGCCCGGTTGTTGAATGGCAGCAAGGTCAGCGGCAGATACCGCGTTCCATGCATCCTCGTCCCACAATTGGAACTTGTTCAGTTGGCCCACCAGCATCGCGCGCTTATCGAGCTTGGCGTATTCGCGCAAACGCGGTGGAACCAGAAAACGGCCACTGCCATCGAGCTCGAGGTCGACGGCGTTGCCGATCAATAAACGCTGCAAGCGGCGGTTCTCTTCGCGAAGCGAAGGGAGTGCGCGCAACTTGGTTTCAATAATTTCCCACTCGTCGAGCGGATAGACACACAGACACGGATCAACGGCATCAATGGTCACGATCAATTGGCCGGAACTGCGCGAATCGAGCTCGTCACGGTACCGGCTCGGCATAGCGAGACGGCCCTTTGCGTCGAGACTGATAGCGTTAGCTCCGCGAAACACGTCTGCGTTTCTCCAATTTTTATCGTTTTGAGCTCAAAAAACCCACTTCATGCCACTTTCCGCCACTTGCGCACACTATAGGAATGCGCCCACCACACCGTCAAGGCGCGGATTAAAGGAAAAGCCTTACAGAACGGAGATTTAGGAGCATAAAAGGAGGTGCAACGACAATCTGGCGGATACTTTTGATCAATAACTTGATGCAGCACTGAAAGCTGCGCTCGAAAGTTAAAGTGATTTGTTAAGAGTAAGATTTTTTCGGTATTACAGAAGCGCTTCTGCTGTTGATTGAAGCAAGGTGGGAAATGGCTATTACTGCGTGTGCCGCTGCCGAACTTTCAGAGCAGGCCTGCTGATATTACACAGCCCTGTTGCCAATGATTCAAGCAGGGAAAGAAAAAGGTGGAGAGTCGATCTGTAAGCCGGGTTCTGTCTTGAACAGTCATTCGTCTACGATGGCCATCACTGGACATCTTTAGCAACCTACCCGGTCCCAGCGCGGGCCACGCCTTGGGACCCTATTTGGTCTTGCTCCAAGTGGGGTTTACCTAGCCACGAACTGTTGCCAGACGTGCGGTGCGCTCTTACCGCACCTTTTCACCCTTACCGGCGCCGAAGCGCTTAGGCGGTTATTTTCTGTGGCACTTTCCGTAGGCTCACGCCTCCCAGGCATTACCTGGCACTTCGCCCTATGGAGCCCGGACTTTCCTCCCCCCCCTAATTTTCATAGGGGGCAGCGACTGCCCGATCGACTCTCCGCCGCGAAGGTTAACGGCAGAGCGCACGAAGAACAAGCGCTAAAAGCCTCAAGACCGCTATGGGCGACGGCTTACACGCCTTTCTGTTTCTCCAGCGCGACCTGATACAACACGTTTTTGCGCTCGCCGGTGATCTGCGCGGCCAACGCAGCGGCACGCTTGAGCGGCATCTCTTCAAGCAACAGATCGAGGATGCGCATCGCTTCGCTGCTGACGGCGTCTTCGGACTCCGGCGCCGTCCAGCCTGCCACCAACACTACGCATTCACCGCGCTGCTGATTGCTGTCGGATTCGACGAACGCGCGCAGCTCAGCCAGCGGCAGACCTTTTAGCGTCTCAAAGGTTTTGGTGATTTCCCGGGCGAGTAATGCCTGACGCTCACCGCCGAACACTTCTTCCATATCCTGCAGGCATTCAAGAATGCGGTGCGGCGCTTCATAGAAGATCAACGTGCGCGGCTCTTCCTTGACGGCTTCCAGTCGCGCCTTGCGCCCGACCGATTTGGCCGGCAGAAAACCTTCGAAGATGAAGCGGTCGGACGGCAGACCGGCCGCCGACAGTGCGGCGATAAGGGCGCAAGCTCCCGGCACCGGCACCACATTGATTCCAGCCGCGCGAGCCTGGCGCACCAGGTGATAACCCGGATCGGAAATCAGCGGTGTCCCCGCATCGGAAATCAGCGCGACGTTATCGCCCGCCAGCAGACGGGTAATAAAGCGGCTACCTTCATCTCGTTCATTGTGTTCGTGACACGCAGCCAACGGCGTGCCGATCCCGAAGTGCTGCATCAGGCGCGCCGAGTGACGGGTGTCTTCGGCAGCGATCAAGGCGACTTCGCGGAGGATCTTCAGGGCCCGGGCGCTGATGTCGTCCAGGTTGCCGATGGGCGTCGCCACCACATAAAGCGAGCCAGCAGCGGAATTCAGGGAACCTGGAACAGTCAAAGCGCACACCTCGTGATCGGTAAAAGCGGCCATTGTAGCGCGTCACGAGGCTTGCGATGCGTTCAAGCCGAGCCCGGTTTTGCACGCCGTTGTGCGCCGCCGCAACATTTACTCCAGCTAAATCGTCCGATTCACACCAGTAACATCGCGCCCCGGCCAGTGCTTGGGTACAATTCGACGCTAATTTGATCGAGTATCAGGAACACTTACATGATCGCTTGCCTGCGGCTGTTCACTGCCCTCTGCCTCGCTGCCCTGTTGGCGGCTTGCGCCAGCTCCCCTTCCTCCAGCCTTGGCGAACTTCCACGGACTCCGGATGCCAGCATCGAGCAACTGCTCGAACAGGCTACCCAGGCGAAAACCCCGGAAAAAGCCGCCCTGTTGCGCCTGAGTGCTGCAGACCTGGCTTATCGCCAGGGCAATGCCGGTCAGTCCGCGCAGATCCTGCAACAAGTGCCAATGGAGCAACTGAAGCCCGGCCAGCAGATTTTTGCCAGCACGCTGAATGCCGAACTGGCGATGACCCGCAATCAGCCGAAAGCCGCGCTGACTGCCCTGAGCCATCCAAGCCTGCAACATTTGGGCGAGATGCCTGAAGAGCAGCAAGTGCGCACCGGCACCGTTCACGCCCGCGCCCTTGAGGCCGACGGTCAGACACTCGCAGCCGCTCGCGAGCGCGTGTTCATCGCACCGATGCTGCAAGGCGAAGCCGCGAGCAAGAACCACGAAGCGATCTGGACCCTGATCGGCTCGCTGCCAACTGATCAACTGCAGCCCAACACCACCGACGACCTCGGCGGCTGGATGGGTCTGGCACTGGCAGTGAAATCCGCCGGCACCCTGGAACAACAACAAGCCGCGATCGACACCTGGCGCGCGCAGAATCCAAAGCACCCAGCCGCAATCAACCTGCCGCTGCCGCTGACCAAACTCAAGGAACTGGCCAGCCAGCCCCTGAGCAAAATCGCCCTGCTGCTGCCGCAAGATGGCCAACTG
This sequence comes from Pseudomonas sp. CH61, assembly GCF_059429415.1. Classification (NCBI taxonomy): domain Bacteria; kingdom Pseudomonadati; phylum Pseudomonadota; class Gammaproteobacteria; order Pseudomonadales; family Pseudomonadaceae; genus Pseudomonas; species Pseudomonas sp. CH61. The sequence continues at coordinate 4,605,089 of NZ_CM182098.1, forward strand.
GCAGCGGTCGGTAAAGCACTGCGCGAAGGCTTCATGGCTGCGCACTACCAAGCCCAACAAGCCGGACAAAAGCCGCCAGCGATCGAGTTCTACGACAGCTCCAAGCTGACCTCGATGGACGAGTTCTACCGCAAGGCTCAGGCTGATGGCGTGCAACTGGTCGTTGGCCCGTTGGAAAAACCCTTGGTCAAACAACTGAGCACCCGCCCGCAACTGCCGATCACCACCCTCGCGCTGAACTACAGCGAAGGTGATCAAGGCCCGGCGCAATTGTTCCAGTTCGGTCTGGCCGCTGAAGACGAAGCCCGCGAAGTCTCGCGCCGCGCCCGTGCCGACGGCCTGCATCGCGCCGCGATCATGGTGCCGAAAGGCGAATGGGGCGACCGTGTACTGCGCGCTTTCAGCCAGGACTGGCAGGCCAACGGTGGCAGCATCGTCGCCACCGAACGTGTTGATCAGCCGGTGCAACTGGCCCAGCAGATCGCTGACATGTTCCAGCTGCGTCAGAGCGAGGCCCGCGCCAAGAGCCTGCAAAATGCCGCTGGCACTAACGTCGCCGCGCAGCCTTCGCGCCGTCAGGACATCGAGTTCATCTTCCTTGCCGCCACGCCGCAACAGGCGCAGCAGATCAAGCCGACCCTGAACTTCCAATACGCCGGTGACGTGCCGGTTTACGCGACTTCGCACGTTTACAGCGCCAGTGGCGACGTCAACCAGTACAACGACATGAACGGCATTCGCTTCTGCGAAACCCCATGGCTACTGGACAACAGCGATCCACTGCGTCAGCAAGTGGTTGCGCAATGGCCGCAAGCCGCCGGCAGCCTCGGCCGCCTGTACGCGATGGGCGTGGATGCCTATCGTCTGGCACCACGTCTGGGTCAACTCAAAGCCCTGCCGGACAGCCGCATCGATGGTGAGTCGGGCAGCCTCGGCATGACCCAGACCCAACGCGTTGTACGTCAGTTGCCTTGGGCGCAGTTCGTCAGCGGCCAGGTACAGCGCCTGCCGGACACCCCGCGCTGATGCCCGACAGGTCACGCTCGCAAAGCGGCAAGGATGCCGAGCGCCAGGCGCTCGAGCATCTGCAACAACAAGGTCTGCGCCTGCTGGCGCAGAACTGGTTTTGTAAGCGCGGCGAGCTTGATCTGGTCATGCTTGATGGCGATACAGTAGTATTCGTTGAAGTTCGTTACAGAAAAAACACTCAATGGGGTGGCGCGCTCGCTAGCATCGATGGGCGCAAGCAGCAGAAACTGATTTTCGCTGCGCAGTATTTTCTTCAGCGCGAGTCGCGTTGGGCCAATTCCCCTTGCCGCTTCGACGTGGTGGCCATCGACAGCCATCCGGATCAGCTGAACTGGTTGCAGAATGCTTTCGACAGTTGATCGCAGGCGTTGCGACCCGGACAATTCCACCGACAAATTTTGCTCTTTGCTTTGCGGGCTGCACATTCATGTGCCGGACAGCCGCGCTACTTAAGGTCACACAGATGGACATGCAATCCCGAATTCGCCAGCTTTTCCAGGCCAGTATCGACACCAAGCAACAGGCGATGGACGTACTTGCACCGCACATCGAGCAAGCCAGCCAGATCATGGTCAACGCCCTGCTCAACGAAGGCAAAATGCTTTCGTGCGGCAATGGCGGCTCGGCCGGCGATGCCCAGCACTTCTCCTCCGAGTTGCTCAACCGCTTCGAGCGCGAGCGCCCGAGCCTGCCGGCGATCGCCCTGACCACCGACACCTCGACGATCACCTCGATCGCCAACGACTACAGCTACAACGAAGTGTTCTCCAAACAGATCCGTGCGCTCGGTCAGCCAGGCGATGTCTTGCTGGCGATTTCGACCAGCGGCAACTCGGCGAACATTATTCAAGCGATCCAGGCCGCACATGATCGCGAAATGATTGTCGTAGCTATGACCGGACGCGATGGCGGCGGCATGGCGTCGCTGCTGTTGCCCGAGGACGTCGAGATTCGCGTACCGGCCAATGTCACTGCACGTATTCAAGAAGTCCACTTGCTGGCGATCCATTGCCTTTGCGATCTGATCGACAGCCAACTGTTCGGGAGTGAAGAATGACCCCTAATCGCCTTGGCCTTCTGGCCTTGACCCTGTGCCTCGGCATCAGCGGCTGCACCTCGGTGGTAAACGCCAGCCGTGAAGCGCCGATCGACGACGATCGTGGCACCCGCACCTTCGGCAGCAAGATCGACGACTCGTTGATTGAAACCAAAGTGGGCGTGAACGTGGCCAAAGCCGACCCGGCCCTGGACAACGATTCGCACATCGTCGTCACCAGCTTCAACGGCGTCGTACTGCTGGCCGGCCAAACCCCTCGCGCAGACTTGAAAGCCAAGGCTGAGCAGGCAGCAGCCGCCGTCCAACGGGTAAAAACCGTTCACAACGAACTGCAGGTCATCCCACCGTCCGGTTTCCTGGCGCGCCAGAACGACACTTGGCTGACGTCCAAGATCAAGACCCAAATGCTCACCGACGCCAGCATTCCTGGCTCGCGCATCAAGGTCGTGACCGAGAACGGCATCGTCTACCTGCTGGGCCTGCTAACCAAACAGGAAGCCACTCAGGCGACCAATCTGGTGCAGGGTGTTTCCGGCGTGCAGAAAATCGTCAAGCTGTTCGAATACATCGACTGATACACGATCTCTGTAGGAGCTGCCGAAGGCTGCGATCCTTTGATCTTGCTTTTAAAAGACCAGGATCAAAAGATCGCAGCCTTCGGCAGCTCCTACAATTTTGCAACGCACACAAAAAAGGCGATCCATCCGGATCGCCTTTTTTATTACTTCACCACTTTCAAACTAGGCCGGCCGCTAGGGCGCGGTGGCTCGCTGTCCGGTGGCGGCAAGTCGTCATCCGACTCGATCTCTTCTTCGTCATCCATCGGCGACTCGAGATCAAACACCATGCCCTGACCGTTCTCCCGGGCGTAAATACCCAGGATCGCGCTGATCGGCACGTACAAGCTGTGCGGGACACCACCGAAGCGACCTTCGAAGGTCACCACGTCGTTGTCCATGTGCAGATGACGCACCGCGCTTGGCGAGATGTTCAGGACAATCTGCCCGTCACTGGCGAAACCCTGTGGTACCTGTACCGCCGGGTATTCGGAATTGACCAGCATGTGCGGGGTGCAATCGTTATCAACAATCCACTCATAGAGCGCGCGGACCAGATAAGGTCGACTGGAGTTCATAGCGGCTCCTTAAGCCTTAGCGCATATCGCGTTCGACACCAGACAGACTCGCCTGGAAAGCCTCACGCGCAAACGAGCGCTCCATATAATCAAGCAGCGGCTTGGCTGGCCGCGGCAGTTCAATACCCAGAATCGGCAAACGCCAGAGTATTGGCAATAGGCAGCAATCCACCAGACTTTGTTCCTCACTGAGGAAAAACGGCTTGTCGGCAAACAGCGGCGACACGCCCGTCAGGCTTTCGCGCAATTCCTTGCGCGCCACGACGCGCGCGGCCTCCTTGGACTTGGGATCCAGAATCAGATCCACCAGACCACACCAGTCGCGCTGAATACGATGAATCAGCAGCCGACTGTTGGCACGCGCCACCGGGTAAACCGGCATCAACGGCGGGTGCGGGTAACGCTCATCCAGATATTCCATCACCACGGTCGACTCCCACAACGCCAGGTCACGATCGACCAGCGTCGGCAGACTGCCGTAAGGGTTTACCTCAATCAGTTTAGGCGGCTGACGACCAGCTTCCACATAAATGATCTCGGCGCTGACACCCTTCTCTGCAAGCACAATGCGCACTCGGTGGGAATAGTGGTCGGCGGGGTCGGAGTAACAGGCCAACCGATTGGTCACGCCCATGGCGATCCTCCTCGCTTGTTGAAATTATCGGAACCGGAAAAACGCGCGCGCCCAGAGGGCGCCTCCCGCAACCTCTGGCTGACCAGACGTTGCGCTATCGGAGGCGCCCTTGGGCGCGCGCGATTAACAGCAATGCTTGAAGCGTATCAGTGCACGTCTTTCCAGTATTCACGCTTGAGCAGGTAGGCGAACACAAAGAAGAACGCCAGGTACAGCAAGACATAAGTACCGATGCGCTGATGTTGCAGCTTAACCGGGTTAGCCGAGTAAGCCAGGAAGGTTACCAGATTCTTGACCTTCTCATCGAACTGCTCTTCGTTCAGAGCACCGGATTTCGGCACGATGGTCAGTTGATCGCACGCTTCATGGGTCAGAGGCGTACCGGTCAGCGGATCATATTGCTTCTTGCCGTCTTCGACGATCTGCACCTGCTTGCAACCCACGACCTGACGACCTTGCAGGCCGACCAGTACGTTAGGCATGCCGACGTTCGGGAAGACCTTGTTGTTCACACCCCATGGGCGTGCCGGATCCTCGTAGAACGACTTCAGGTAACCGTAGAGCCAGTCAGTGCCACGCACGCGAGCGACCAGGGTCAGATCCGGTGGTGCCGCGCCGAACCAGGTCTTGGCATCAGCCGACTGCATGCCGATGTTCATGTGATCGCCAATCTTGGCGCCGGTGAACACCAGTTTCTCCAGCATCAGTTCGTGCGGCACACCGAGGTCATCGGCGACGCGCTCATAACGCTGGAACTTGGCACTGTGGCAACCCATGCAATAGTTGGCGAAGGTGCGCGCACCATCCTGCAGAGCAGCTTTATCGGAGACATCGATGTCGACTTTTTCCAGCTCCGGACCACCGTGTTCAGCGGCGAAAGACAGCACAGGCAACGCAGCAAAAATCAGAGCAAAAAATAACTTTTTCATCAGCCAGTCACCCTTTCCGGAACCGGTTTGGTCTTCTCGAGCCGGGTGTAGAACGGCATCAGAATGAAGTAGGCGAAGTACAGGAAGGTGCAGACCTGCGAGAGCAAGGTTCGCTCCGGTGTCGGCGCAAGTACACCGAGAATGCCGAGAATCACGAACGAAATGCAGAACACCAGCAGCCAGATTTTGCTCAGCCAGCCTTTATAGCGCATCGACTTGACCGGGCTGCGATCGAGCCATGGCAGCACAAACAGCACCGCAATCGCCGCCCCCATGGCGATCACGCCCATGAGCTTGTCCGGGATCGCACGCAAGATTGCGTAGAACGGTGTGAAGTACCAAACCGGCGCAATGTGCTCTGGTGTCTTGAACGGGTTAGCTTGCTCGAAGTTTGGTTTTTCGAGGAAGTAACCACCCATTTCCGGGAAGAAGAACACAATGAAACAGAAGATAAACAGGAACACTACAACACCGACAATGTCCTTCACGGTGTAGTAAGGGTGGAAGGCAATGCCATCCAGCGGGATGCCGTTTTCGTCCTTGTGCTTCTTGATGTCGACGCCGTCAGGGTTGTTCGAACCGACTTCGTGCAACGCCAGAATGTGCAGCACCACCAGACCGAGAATCACGATCGGCAGCGCGACAACGTGCAAGGCGAAGAAGCGGTTCAAGGTGATTCCGGAGATCAGGTAGTCACCCCGAATCCACTGGGTCAGGTCGTTGCCGATGACGGGAATCGCACCGAACAGCGAGATGATCACCTGGGCCCCCCAGTAGGACATCTGGCCCCACGGCAGCAGATAACCCATGAACGCTTCGGCCATCAGCGCCAGGTAAATCAGCATGCCGAAGACCCAGACCAGCTCGCGCGGCTTCTGGTACGAGCCGTAGAGCAAGCCACGGAACATGTGCAGATAAACCACGATGAAGAACGCCGAAGCGCCGGTCGAGTGCAGCAGACGCAGGATCGAGCCGTACTCGACGTCACGCATGATGTATTCGACGGAAGCGAAGGCTTCTTCTGCCGACGGCGTGTAGCTCATCGTCAACCAGACCCCGGTGACGATCTGATTCACTAGCACCAGCAGCGCCAGAGAGCCGAAGAAATAGAAGAAGTTGAAGTTTTTTGGAGCGTAATACTTGCTGAGATGGTCTTCCCACATTTTGGTCGCAGGAAAGCGCGCATCAACCCAATCCATGAACTTGCTCATCACGCTTTCTCCGTATCGACGCCAATGACAATCAGGTCATCGGTCTCATAGGAATGCGGCGGAACTGGCAGGTTCAAAGGCGCAGGTTGCGACTTGTAGACGCGGCCAGCCAGATCGTAGTGAGAACCGTGGCAAGGGCAGAAATAGCCACCGACCCAGTCTTTACCGAGATCCGCAGGTGCCACTTCGGGACGGAAGGTTGGCGAGCAACCCAGGTGCGTGCAGATCCCGATCAGCAGCAGAATTTCCGGCTTGATCGAACGCGTTTCAGGGTCGACATAGGTGGGTTGCGTGGAGTTTTTGGAGTTCGGATCGGAGAGCTGGCCCTCGATCTTCTTGAGATTCCCCAGGATTTCCGTAGTACGGCGGACAATGAACACCGGCTGGCCGCGCCACTCAGCAATCATCTGCTGTCCTGGCTCGATTTTGCTGACATTCACTTTCACCGGTGCACCGGCGGCTTTCGCCTTGGCACTGGGAAACCATGACCCCACGAACGGGACCGCAGCCCCCACCGCTCCTGCAGCACCCACCACGGATGTGGCTGCTACCAAGAAGCGACGCCGGCCTGCATTCACGCCGTCATTGCTCATTCAGTCCTCTCCCATCAGCTTTTGTGGCCTGTTAAATCAGGCATCTACTAAATAAATCAATGTTACTTATAAAAATTTTGCCGAGATGGTAATGAAAAGCCCCCATTCTGACAAGGGAATTACCCGGAGCTCATACCCTCAAGCCTTGCAGTATAGGGGGTCTACGGAAGTGGCAAGTTGTCGCAGCGCAATTCTTTAATAAATCACAGGCATAAAAAAACGCCCGCTTCCGTGAGGAGGCGGGCGTTCTTTTTGAACGCGGAAGCGGAATTAACGCTTCGAGTACTGCGGACGCTTACGCGCTTTACGCAGACCAACTTTCTTACGTTCAACTTCACGGGCGTCGCGAGTAACGAAGCCAGCTTTGCGCAGAGCGCCACGCAGGGTTTCGTCGTAGTCCATCAGAGCGCGAGTGATGCCGTGGCGGATTGCGCCAGCTTGACCACTTACACCACCACCGATCACGGTGACGTAGATGTCGAACTTCTCGACAGTCTCAGTCAGCTCCAGCGGCTGGCGAACTACCATGCGGGCAGTTTCACGGCCGAAGAAGTTTTCCAGCGAACGGTTGTTGATGGAGATGTTACCAGTACCCGGACGCAGGAAAACGCGTGCGGTTGCGGTCTTGCGACGGCCAGTGCCGTAATTTTGAGTCGCCGACATAATGTACTATTCCGTTAAAACTTCAGTTCTTGGGGCTGCTGAGCAGTATGTGGGTGTGCAGCGCCCGCATAGACTTTCAGCTTACGGTACATGTCGCGACCCAGTGGGTTTTTAGGCAGCATGCCTTTAACCGCGGTCTCGATCACGCGCTCAGGGGCTTTAGCGATCAGCTTTTCAAAGTTGATCGACTTGATGCCGCCCGGGAAACCGGAGTGGGAGTAGTACATTTTGTCAGTGGTTTTAGCACCGGTAACACGAATCTGCTCAGCATTGATTACGACGATGTAGTCGCCGGTGTCAACGTGAGGAGTGTACTCAGGCTTGTGCTTGCCACGCAGACGGCTCGCGATTTCGGTGGCCAGACGACCCAGGGTCTGACCAGCAGCGTCGACGACAAACCAGTCGCGCTTTACTGTTTCCGGTTTAGCAGTAAAAGTTTTCATTCTTTATAGCCTCAGGGGCCGCCCTGTAAATTAGACGGCGGATCTTACTGAATAGTGCGTACTTTGACAAGTCAAAGGCAGCCGGATACAGACGCTTTCGGGGGCTCGGGTCGGCGCGTCCGTTCAACGGCAAGATTCTTCGGCGGCGGCGCATCACTTCCACTGCAGAAAGAGGTCGGCAATTATGCAGATTGCGAAAAATATTTCAACCTGCTTTTATGATTGTTTTGCCCAAGGAGCACCTGATGGACTATCGCCAGCTAGGCCGTACCGACCTGAACGTGAGTGCAATCTGCCTCGGCACCATGACCTGGGGCGAGCAAAACACTGAAGCTGAAGCCTTCGCGCAGATAGAAAGAGCCAAGGAAGCCGGGATCAATTTCATCGACACCGCCGAGATGTACCCGGTGCCGCCGAAAGCCGAAACTTACGCCACCACCGAGCGCTACATCGGCAATTACTTCAAAAGTCGCGGCGACCGGGCCGACTGGATTCTCGCCAGCAAGATCGCCGGCCCGGGCAATACCATCGACTACATCCGCGACAAAAACCTGCGCCATAACCGCCAGCACATCACCGCAGCGGTGGACGCCAGCCTCGAGCGCCTGCAGACCGATTACATCGACCTGTATCAATTGCACTGGCCGGAGCGCAGCACCAACTTTTTCGGACAACTGGGCTACAAGCACAAGATCGAAGCGAACCTGACGCCACTCGAAGATACCCTCGAAGCGCTCGACGAACAGGTGAAGGCCGGCAAGATCCGCCACATCGGCCTGTCCAACGAAACCCCGTGGGGCACCATGCGTTTTCTCGCACTGGCCGAAGCCCGTGGCTGGCCGCGCGCGGTGTCGATCCAGAACCCGTACAACCTGCTCAACCGCAGTTTTGAAGTGGGCCTGGCAGAAATCGCCATCCGCGAACAATGCGGCCTGCTGGCCTATTCGCCGCTGGCGTTTGGTTTCCTGTCGGGTAAATACGAAGGTGGCGCTCGTCCGCCGAAAGGCCGTCTGAGCCTCTACAGCCGCTTCAGCCGCTATTTCAATGCGCAGTCGGAAGCAGCGTGCAGCCGCTATGTGGCGCTGGCTCGTGAACACGGTCTGGATCCGGCGCAGATGGCCTTGGCTTTTGTGACTCAGCAACCGTTCGTCACCAGCAACATCATTGGTGCGACGACGCTGGAGCAACTGGACAGCAACATTGCCAGTTTTGATCTGAAGCTGTCGGATGAGGTGTTGGCGGGGATTGAGGCGATTCACAAGGATCATCCGAACCCAGCGCCTTGATTGACCGCTAAAAGCTTCGCGAGCAGGCTCGCTCCCACAGGTACGGTGATCCCCTGTGGGAGCGAGCCTGCTCGCGAAGAGGCCGATCAGAGCACCACCAAAGCGGAACGCGGAGCGTCCCCGGCGGGCATTCCCACGCAGAGCATGGGAACGATCATCAAAGCGACCGCGCAATGATCTCCTTCATGATTTCATTGGTGCCGGCATAGATCCGTTGCACCCGCGCATCCGCCCACGCCCGGGCCACCGGGTATTCCCACATGAAGCCGTAGCCACCATGCAACTGCACGCACTCGTCGAGCACCTTGCATTGCAGATCGGTGCCCCAGTATTTCGCCATCGCTGCCGTCGGCACGTCCAGCTTGCCTTGCAGGTGCAGCTCCAGACACTTATCGACGAACACCCGGCCGATCTGGATTTCAGTCGCCATCTCCGCCAACTTGAAGCGGGTGTTCTGGAAGTCGGCAATGGCTTTGCCGAAGGCCTTGCGATCGCGGGTGTAATCCAGCGTCCACTGCAACGCCGCTTCGGCCGAGGCCAGACCACCGATTGCTACAGTCAAACGCTCCTGCGGCAATTCCTGCATCAGGTAAGCAAACCCTGCCCCAGCCTGCCCCAACAGGTTTTCCTTCGGTACGCGCACATCCTGGAAGAACAATTCCGAGGTGTCCTGCGCCTTCATGCCGACCTTCTCCAGGCGCTTGCCCTTGTCGAAGCCCGGCGTATTCGCTTCCACCAGAAACAGGCTGGTGCCCTTGGCGCCGGCCTTCGGGTCGGTCTTGGCGACGACGATCACCAGGTCCGCGAGAAAGCCGTTGGTGATAAAGGTTTTCGAGCCGTTGATCACATATTCGTCACCGTCCAGCACGGCGGTGGTCTTCACGCCTTGCAGGTCGGAACCGGCACCCGGCTCGGTCATGGCGATGGCCGTGACCATCTCGCCCGAAACCAGTTTCGGCAGGTATTTGTGCTTCAGCGCTTCGCTGCCGTAATGCAGGATGTACGGCGCAACAATGTCCGAATGCAGCGAGAAACCGATGCCGGTCAGGCCCAGTCGCCCGACCTCCTCGATCACCACCGCACTGTAAAGAAAGTCCGCCCCCAACCCGCCGTACTCTTCCGGCAGGTGCGAGCAGAGCATCCCCGCCTCCCCTGCCTTGTTCCACAGTTTGCGGTCGATATAACCTTGTTTCTCCCATTGCGCATGGAACGGCACCGCCTCTTTTTCGAGGAAGGTTCGTACGCTGTCGCGAAACAATTCGTGCTCGGAGCTGAACAAGGTTCTGGGGATCATGCGGCACCTTTCTTTCTTGTTGGAGGGAGATGACCTTCAGAGACTAAGCCTCCCCTCTGACACAGGACACTGGACACATCCGACAAAAAATAAGACGATCCAGCCGTCTGGTGACCACTTTCCCTTATAAAAACAAAACAAAAGTTGAATTATGTCCAAGCAAGTCTCCACGCCCTTGCGGCGCGTCAGCATCCTGGCAATCGACCGGGTTTTCGCCTCCACTCTCATGCAAGCCAAGGATTTCTTCCATCTGGCCAGCCTGCGTTATGGCAAACAACTGGGCCACGGCCTGACGCCGGCGTTTGAAACACGCCTGGTCAGCCCCGACGGCAAACCAGTGAACAGCTTCAGTGACGTCGTGATGCCGGTCGATGGTGGCCTGGAAAACGCCGATGTCATTATCCTCCCGGCGTTCTGGGACGATTTCGACACACTGTGCGGCCGCTATCCCCAAGTGTTGCCGTGGCTGCGTGAACAGCACGCCCGTGGCGCGGTGTTGTGCGGCGAAGCCACCGGGGTGTTCTGGCTGGCTGAGGCCGGCCTGCTCAACGGCAAGGAAGCGACCACCTACTGGCGCTTCTTCAATGCCTTCGCCGAGCGTTTTCCCAAGGTCTATCTCAATCAGGACAAGCACCTGACCGACGCCGACAATTTGTATTGCGCTGGCGGCACCACCTCAGCCTGCGACCTTTACATCTACCTGATCGAGCGCTTTTGCGGGGCCAACGTCGCGCAAGCCGTGGCCCGCGACATTCTCTATGAAGTCCAGCGCAGCTATGCGCCGGGACGCATCGGTTTCGGTGGGCAGAAGCTGCACCAGGACGTGATCATCCTGCAGATCCAGCACTGGCTCGAAGAGCATTTCGCCGACAAGTTCCGCTTCGAAGACGTCGCCCGCGAGCATGGCATGAGCATCCGCAATTTCATGCGGCGCTTCCAGACAGCCACCGGTGACAAACCGCTGCATTACTTGCAACGGCTGCGCATCGAGACGGCGAAAGGCTTGCTGTCCGGCAGCCGCAAGAGCATCAAGACCATCAGTTATGAGGTCGGTTACGACGACGCGAGCTTCTTTGCGCGGCTGTTCCGCCAGCACACCGAGCTGTCGCCGAACCAGTATCGGCAGCAGTTTCAGCAGGCTGCATAACCCTCTGCCCACACACAAACCCATGTAGGAGTGAGCCTGCTCGCGATTGCGTCCGTCCATGCAGCATTTATGTGACTGATACACCGCTATCGCGAGCAGGCTCACTCCTACAGGGTATTGCGGTGAATTCTGGACATAAAAAAGGGCCTGCAATTGCAGGCCCTTTTTATTTGCCGAAAATCAGCTTAAGGCTTGTGCGCCCGCGACAGGAATTCGTGCGATTGCATCTCCAGCAAACGGCTCAGCGTGCGCTGGAATTCGAAATTCAAGCGGCCGCCGGTGTACAGGTCCTTCAGCTCGACTTCAGCCGAAATGATCAACTTCACGTTACGGTCGTAGAACTCGTCGACCATGTTGATGAAGCGGCGGGCGATATCGTCGGTGGTGACGCTCATCTGCTCGACACCGCTGAGCAGCACGGCGTGGAAGATCTTGCCCAGCTCGATGTAGTCGTTCTGGCTACGCGGGCCGTCGCACAGTTCGCGGAAGTCGAACCAGGCCACGTCATCGCACGTGCGCAGGGCACGGATTTCGCGGTTCTCGATCATCAGCACATCGTTTTCGACCGCGGCAGTGCATTCCGGCGTCAGCGCCTTGAAGCTCTTGCGCAGGCTTTCGTGAGCGGCTTCGTCGAGCGGATAGTGGAACAGCTCCGCTTGTTCGAGGTGACGCAGACGGTAGTCGACGCCGCTGTCGACGTTGACGATCTCGGTGTTCTGCTTGATCAGCGCGATGGCCGGCAAGAAGCGCGCACGTTGCAGACCGTCCTTGTACAGACCGTCCGGAACGATGTTCGAGGTCGCGACCAGGGTCACGCCGTTCTTGAACAGCTCTTCCATCAGCGTGCCGAGGATCATCGCGTCGGTGATGTCGGAGACGAAGAATTCATCGAAGCAGATCACCCGCGACTCGGTCGCGAAGCGCTTGGCGATGATGGTCAGCGGGTTTTTTTCGCCGCCGAGGGTTTTCATTTCTTCGTGCACGCGCTTCATGAAGCGGTGGAAGTGGGTGCGGGTCTTTTCCTTGAACGGCAGCGCTTCGAAGAAGGTGTCGACCAGGTAAGTCTTGCCGCGACCTACGCCGCCCCAGAAATACAGGCCCTTGACCGGCGTCTGATCTTTTTTGCCGAACAGTTTGCTCAGCAGACCCGGCTTGTTCTGATCGGCGGCGATCAGATCCTCGTACAGACGCTGCAAATGACGCACAGCAGTTTCCTGCGCGGCGTCATGGAAGAAGTCCGGGCGTTTCAGATCAGCTTGGTATCGTTCTAGGGGCGTCATAATTCGTTAGCAAGGCAACAAAAACGGGCCGTCACTGTAGCGACGGCCCGTGGGAATGGCAATCGGCCCTTGGTCGGACCGTGCCGCCGATTAGTCCTGAACCGGGGTCAGCGCAACGCGCAGCGCCTCGATGGCCGCGTCCCGCGCTGCAGCGTCGGCGAACGTCGGGCTACCACCGACGCACTCGCCTTCAAGCCAGACGCTGAAGCTCAGGTCTTCGCTGCGCACGTCCAGCGGCTGACCGGATTGCAGTTGCTTGGTCACCTGCCCTGCGGTTTTGCCGTCGGCGAAGTTGCGCGACAACAGCAGTTGCTCGCCATCGGCCGCCAGCAGACGGAAGCGGAAGCTGCCGTCGTCTTCACGGAAGCTGACGAAACGCGCGGCTTTCGCGGCTTTCTTCTTGGTCGTCGCGGCAACCTGAACCTGATTGACGAAAGAGCGCAGGCCAACGGCTTCGCGCAATTCGTTGAGGAACGGCGTTGCCACGGCACGGGCCTTCTTGGCGCCGATCTGCAGGATGTCTTCCAGATCCGCCGGACGCTCGATCAACTGGTGATACTTGTCGCGAGCTTCGCCGAGATCGTTGTCGAGCAGCTGGAACAGACGGTTCTTCGCCTCACCCCAGCCCAGACCGCCCAGCAGTTCGCTGCGGAATTCTTCAGCTTGCGCTGGCGTGGCGAAAGCCTGGAACAGGGTGAACAGGTGCGAGTTGTCAGGATCCTTGGCTTCGCCTGGCGCTTTGGAGTCGGTGACGATCCGCGAGATCGCGTCCTTCATCTCTTTGGCGCTGGAGAACAACGGGATGGTGTTGTCGTAGCTCTTCGACATCTTGCGACCGTCGAGGCCCGGCAGCGTCGCCACGCTCTCTTCGATCAGCGCTTCGGGCATGGTGAAGAATTCTTTGCCCTGACCGAACAGGTGGTTGAAGCGCTGGCCGATATCGCGGGCCATTTCCACGTGCTGGATCTGGTCGCGACCGACCGGCACCTTGTGCGCGTTGAACATCAGGATGTCCGCGGCCATCAGCACCGGGTAGCTGTAGAGGCCCATGGTGATGCCTGCATCCGGGTCTTCACCGGTTTCGACGTTCTTGTCCACCGAGGCCTTGTAAGCGTGCGCACGGTTGAGCAGGCCCTTGGCCGCGACGCAGGTCAGCAGCCAGGTCAGCTCAGGGATTTCCGGGATGTCGGACTGGCGGTAGAAGGTCACGCGGTCGACATCGAGGCCACCGGCCAGCCAGGTCGCGGCGATTTCCAGACGCGAGCGCTGGATGCGCAGCGGGTCATCGCATTTGATCAGGGCGTGGTAGTCGGCCAGAAAGTAGAACGAATCGGCATTGCTGTCGCGGCTGGCGAGGATCGCCGGGCGGATAGCGCCGGCGTAGTTGCCCAGGTGCGGCGTGCCGGTGGTGGTGATGCCGGTGAGGATTCGGGTACGGTTCGTCATGGGTAATCGCTTGTCAGACTGCAATCAATTCGAGAGACGCGGCAGGATCAGATCCTTGAGATCGGTCAGCTTGCCATGAAAAAAGTGTCCGCATTCTGCCACTTTCAGCAGCTCATGGGGGCGCTGGAGTTTTTCCGACCAGTCGTAAACCAGCTGCGGATCGATGACTTCGTCAGTTTCCGGCTGGATCACCGTGAGTTCACCCTGCTGCGGCAGTTGATCCTGCTCGCCCAGACGCATCACCGCCGGGGCGACCATGAACAGGTGCTTGAGCTGCTCGCCCTGCGCTTCGAGTCGACCGCCGAGACTTGCTGCAACAAATCCGCCGAAGGAAAAACCGAACAGGGTCAGCGGCAGATCCGGGTGTTTTTCACGCAGCCATGCAGCGGCAGCCTGAGCATCGTCGACTTCACCGGTGCCCATGTCGTGCGAACCTTCGCTGGCACCGACGCCGCGATAGTTGAAGCGCAAGGTGATCAGGCCCGCATCGCGCGCGGTGCGCTGCAGGGTTGAGACGACCTTGTTGAGCATGGTGCCGCCCTGCACCGGGTTCGGATGACAGATCAGCGCAATGCCGATTGGCTGCTCGTTATCCAGGTACAGAGACTCAAGTTGACCCACCGGGCCGTCAATCACTACAGGGGTTTCACGCATCAGCAAGGAAGGAACTCCGTGACCTCGAATCGGGTCGACTCGTCTAGCAAATTGTCTGTGCCAATCTATTGCGAGTGAATCGCGGTATACAGCGCAGGTTCGAGCCGTTAACGTAAAGCAAAGCCGTTTATAGAGGAAGGACTCGTGGAACACTCGCTCTTAGTTTGGTTGTTACCGACTCTTGCCCTGGTTGTGGGTGTCGCCATTGGATTCCTGATCGCGCGCGTTGCGCCGAACGCCGCGCCGAGCCGTACGCAGCGTCAACTGGATGATATCCAGGAGCGTTTCGACAGTTATCAAAACGAGGTGGTCACCCACTTCAACAGCACCGCGATGCTGGTCAAGAAGCTGACCCAGAGCTATCAGGAAGTGCAGGATCATCTCGCCGAGGGCGCCAATCGTCTGGCCCTGGACGAGCAGACCCGCCAGCGCCTGATCGCCGCCCTGCACGCTGACGCGGCAGTCGCGCCACGTGAACGCCTGACGCCACCGCGCGATCAGGAGCCACCGCGCGACTACGCACCGAAGACCCCGAACTCGCCGGGCATGCTCGATGAGCACTATGGTCTGAAGAAGTAATCAGCCTTCGCTGACAAACCAAAAGCCCCCGGACAGTGATGTGTCCGGGGGCTTTTTTTTGTACCTGATAGTTTTGTGGGGCCAATTTGATCGCCATCGCGAGCAGGCTCACTCCTACATTTTGAAATGCATTCCCCTGTAGGAGTGAGCCTGCTCGCGAAGGGGCCGGCACTGGCCAGACAAAAAAAATGCCCGATCACAGGACCGGGCATTTCTTCATTCAGGCAAGCGCTTACGGATACTGCTGAACCGTACCCGGCTGCTGTTGCTGCTGACCACCATACTGCTGACCCGGAATCGCCTTCAGGTTGACTTCAACGCGACGGTTCTGCGCCCGGCCATTCACGTCACCGTTGCTGGCAATCGGGTTATCCGGACCGGCGCCGCGGGCCGAGAGGTTGGCACCGCTGACACCTTGCGAGGTCAGGTAAGTCGCCACGCTCTGCGCACGACGCTGGGACAGGTCCATGTTGTGCTGGCGGCTGCCCGTGCTGTCGGTGTAGCCAACGATTTCGATCTGGTTCTGGCTGAACTCTTTCAACGAGCCCGCAAGGTTGTTCAGCGGCTGATAGAAGCTGGAGGCGATGTTCGCCGAATCAGTGGCGAACGTGATGTTGCCCGGCATGATCAGCTTGATCTGATCGCCCTGGCGCTGCACTTCAACGCCAGTGTTGGCCATGCTCGCGCGCAGTTTCTTTTCTTGCTGGTCGGCGTAATAACCGTAACCGGCAGCGGAAGCACCAACCACAGCGGCGCCGATCAATGCGCCTTTGCCGCGGTTGTCGTGACCGATGGCGGCACCGGCCAGTGCGCCGGCGAGTGCACCGAGGCCACCGTATTTGGCGGTTTTGCTCATGCCTTGCGAGCCACCGTCGGCCTGGCCCTGATTGTCATACGGGTTAGGCGAGGCGCAGCCGGACAGCAAGGCCACGGCAGTAGCGACAATAATCAAACGACGCGTGGTGAACATGGAGAGCTCCTGGTTTTTCGCATTCTGTGGTGCAGCGGCCACTGGGTTAAATGGACCTGCGCGGGCGTTTGATCGTGACAATGCACAAAAATTCCGCCGGGCACTCGTGACAAAATATTTAGGCGCGCACAAACGGGTTTTCGCGCATCTCGTCACCCAGACGCGTATCCGGCCCATGTCCGCTCACTACGGTCGCGTCCTCGTCCAAGGTGTATAGCCGCTGCTTGATCGAACGCAGGATAGTCGCCTGATCGCCGCCCCATAAGTCCGTGCGCCCTACTCCGCGACGAAACAACGTGTCGCCGGCAATCAACAGCTTAGCCTCGGAAAACCAAAAGCTCATGGAGCCGGGTGTATGTCCCGGCGTATGCAGGGCCACGCCGCAACCGCAGGCCAGTTCTTCATCGTCGCTCAACCAGCGATCCGGTGACGGCACCGGGGTATAGGGCACGCCGAACATCTGGCATTGCATTTCGAGGTTATCCCAGAGGAACTGGTCTTCCTTGTGCAAATGCAGGGTCGCGCCGGTCTTCTCTTTCATCTGCCCGGAAGCGAGGAAGTGATCGAGATGCGCGTGGGTGTGGATGATGCTGACGACTTTCAGGCCATGCGCATCGAGGCGCGCCATGATCAGATCGGGGTTGCCGCCGGGATCGACGACGATGGCTTTCTTGGTGACCGGATCGCCGATGATCGTGCAATTGCACTGGAGCGGGCCGACGGCGAATGTTTCGCGGATGAGTATTGGGCTGGGAACTGACATGGGAAAATCCTGGACGAACGGCGCAGTGGTTGGTTTCAGAATTCTACTGCACGTGCCGATACAGATCGCCCGGTCAGTTATTTGACGCCATCAATCAGAAAATGATGGCTCAATGATGTCAAATGTATTGCTTCTGGTGCAAAATCGCATTTTTTTGTAGCGGTCGCATTCAGGAAGGGCCGCATGGTACTCAGGAAATCCCATGCCGACGCCAAAGACATTTACCTTCGCATTACCAGCTTCACTGACCGGAAACGCTACTGTTGACAGCCTGATTTCCGGAAATTACTGGCTTGGGTCCAACTGGCCGTTCGGGGGTTCGACCGATCTCAGCTTTAGTTTCATGGCACCGGGGACTTCGAAGTTTGCTCCTTTCTATAGCCCGGACCGCGAGTACAACGGGCTGTATGAACTGACCGAAGCGCAGAAAACTGCAGTCGTCAGTACCCTGGTTGCATGGAGTGCAGTCGCACCTTTCAACTTCACGCTGACCAGCGATACCTCTACCAACGTGGGCGACTTACGTTTTGGAGGTTTCGATGAGATGGATCTCCAAACTGCGGCCTGGGCTTACTTTCCTGACAACCTCCCTTCTTCCGGCGACGTATGGATCGGCCCGGCAACCAGCAATCCGAATCCGGTGAAGGGCACATACGATTACATGACGTTCATTCATGAAATCGGTCATGCGCTAGGACTCAAGCATCCCTTCGATACCAGCGCCACCAACAAGACCCTGCTGAGTCCATTACTGGACGATGTTCATTTCACAGTAATGAGCTACAACAACAACTATTCCTACCAGCCAACCACACCGATGGTGCTGGATATTATTGCGATTCAGAGTTTGTATGGCGCCAACATGCTTTGGCAGACCGGTGACACTGTTTATAAGTGGGATGCCAACCAGTCAATCTTCGAAACCATCTGGGACGCAGGCGGTAACGACACCATTGATGGCAGCAATCAGTTGGCAGCCGTCAACATCAACTTGAATGAAGGCAGCTACAGCCAGATCGGCAAGGCCTTCACGGACCTGAACAGCAACACCGCGATCAATGACGGGCTAGCAATTGCGTACGGGGCCAAGATCGAGAACGCCATCGGCTCGGCGTTCAACGATGTCCTGACGGGGAACGCACTGAATAACGTATTAACCGGAGGAGCCGGCTCTGACACGCTTGATGGAGGCGCAGGTAGCGACACGCTGATCGGTGGCACCGGCGATGACATCTACATCGTCGACAGCCGCGCCGACACCGTCATCGAAGCGACCGATGAAGGCCGTGACGTAATCCGTTCATCGGTCAGCTATACCCTGTCAGCCAATATCGAAGACGGCGTTCTGCTGGGCGATGCCAACATCAATTTTGGTGGTAACGCCCTTGACAATACTCTGACCGGCAACACAGGCAATAACATCCTCGATGGCATGACCGGTGCGGACACCATGGCTGGTGGCGCCGGGAACGACACCTATTATGTAGACAATGCCGGCGACGTCATTGTGGAAAACGGCACCTCGGTCAACGAGATTGATACGGTCTTTGCCTCGCTGGACTGGACGCTGGGCAATAACCTGGAAAATCTTGTTTTGCGCGGTGAGGATGACCTGAACGGCACCGGCAACGCTTTCAATAACATACTGACGGGCAACACCGGCAACAACACGCTCAACGGCGGTGCCGGCAACGACACGCTAGACGGGGGTGCCGGGGCCGACACACTCATCGGCGGCGCCGGCGATGACACATACATCATCGACAGCCTCACTGACACCATCATCGAATCTGCCGGTGAAGGTCGCGATGCGGTCCGTACATTCGTCAGCTACACCCTTGCGGACAACATCGAAGACGGTGTGCTGCTGGGTACCTCCGGCCTGATCCTGACCGGTAACGCGCAGAACAATACCCTGACCGGCAACGCTGGCAATAACACCCTGGACGGCGGAGCCGGGGCGGACACGCTGATCGGCGGTGACGGCAATGACCTGTACTTGGTCGACAATGTCCAAGACGTAGTCATCGAAGCCAACTCCGCCAACAGCGGAATCGATACTGT
Source organism: Pseudomonas sp. CH61 (assembly GCF_059429415.1). Taxonomy (NCBI): domain Bacteria; kingdom Pseudomonadati; phylum Pseudomonadota; class Gammaproteobacteria; order Pseudomonadales; family Pseudomonadaceae; genus Pseudomonas; species Pseudomonas sp. CH61. The sequence goes on from NZ_CM182098.1 coordinate 4,624,266, forward strand.
CCAGTCGACCGTCAGTTGGGCGATGAGCGCCAACCTGGAGAACCTTACCCTCTTGGGTAGCGCCAACCTGAACGGTACCGGTAACGCGCAGAACAATACCCTGACCGGTAATACCGGCAACAACATCCTCGACGGCGGGGCTGGCATCGACACACTCAGTGGCGGCGCAGGCGATGATGTCTATGTCGTCGACAGCCGCAGCGACACCGTGATCGAACTGGCCGGTGAAGGCCATGACGTGATCCGTTCCAGCGTCAGCTATACCCTCTCGGCCAACGTCGAAGACGGTGTGCTGCTGGGCACCGCCAACCTCAACTTCGGCGGCAACGCCTTGAGCAACACCCTGACCGGCAACGCCGGCAACAACGTCCTCGATGGCCTGGGCGGTACCGACACCCTGATTGGCGGGGCCGGTGACGACATTTACTACATCAATGGCCAGGACGATACCGTCATCGAAGCGGCCGGTGAAGGCCGCGACGTGATCCGCTCCTCCGTCAGCTACACCCTCTCGGCCAACGTCGAAGACGGCGTACTGCTGGGCACCGCCGGCCTGAGCCTGACCGGTAATGCGCAGAACAATACCCTGACCGGCAACGCCGGCAATAACACCCTGGACGGTGGCGCCGGGGCGGACACGCTGATCGGCGGTGACGGCAATGACCTGTACCTTGTCGACAATGCCCAAGACGTAGTCATCGAAACCGACTCCGCCAACAGCGGAATCGATACTGTCCAGTCGACCGTCAGTTGGGCGATGAGCGCCAACCTGGAGAACCTTACCCTCTTGGGCAGCGCCAACCTGAACGGTACCGGCAACGCGCTCAACAACACCCTGACCGGTAATGCCGGCAACAACATCCTCGACGGCGGGGCTGGCATCGACACACTTACTGGCGGCGCAGGCGATGATGTCTATGTCGTCGAGAACCGCAGCGACACCGTGATCGAGCTGGCCGGTGAAGGCCATGACGTGATCCGCTCCAGCGTCAGCTACACCCTCTCGGCCAACGTCGAAGACGGTATGCTGCTGGGCACCGCCAACCTCAACTTCGGCGGCAACACCTTGAGCAACACCCTGACCGGCAACGCCGGCAACAACGTCCTCGATGGCCTGGGCGGTACCGACACCCTGATTGGCGGGGCCGGTGACGACATTTACTACATCAATGGCCAGGACGATACCGTCATCGAAGCAGCCGGTGAAGGCCGCGACGTCATCCGCTCCAACGTCAGCTACACCCTCTCGGCCAACGTCGAAGACGGCGTACTGCTGGGCACCGCCGGCCTGAGCCTGACCGGTAACGCGCAAAACAACACGTTGAGCGGGAACGCTGGCAATAACACCCTGGACGGTGGCGCCGGCATCGACACCCTGATCGGTGGTGCAGGCGATGATGTCTATATTGTCGACACCCGCAGCGACACCGTGATCGAAGCAGCCGGTGAAGGCCGCGACGTCATCCATTCCTCCGTCAGCTACACCCTCTCCGCCAATGTCGAAGACGGCGTGCTGCTGGGCACCGCCAACATCAACTTTGGCGGCAATGCCTTGAGCAACACCCTGACCGGCAATGCCGGCAACAACGTCCTCGATGGCCTGGGCGGTACCGACACCCTGATTGGCGGGGCCGGTGATGACACCTACTACATCAACGGCGTAGGCGATACCGTGATCGAAGCGGCCGATGAAGGTCATGACCTGATCCGTACCAACGTCAGCTACACCCTCTCGGCCAACGTCGAAGACGGTGTGCTGCTGGGCAACACCGGGCTAAGTCTGACCGGCAACGCCCAGGACAACGCCTTGACTGGCAACGCTGCCGACAACACTCTCTCAGGAAACGCAGGCAACGACATTCTTGATGGCGGGGCCGGAAATGACACCCTCATTGGTGGTACTGGTGATGATGCCTATGTCGTCGACAGCCGCAGCGACACCGTGATCGAACTGGCCGGTGAAGGCCATGACGTGATCCGTTCCAGCGTCAGCTATACCCTCTCGGCCAACGTCGAAGACGGTGTGCTGCTGGGCACCGCCAACCTCAACTTCGGCGGCAACGCCTTGAGCAACACCCTGACCGGCAACGCCGGCAACAACGTCCTCGACGGTCTGGGTGGCACCGACACCCTGATCGGCGGGGCCGGCGACGACATTTACTACATCAATGGCCAGGACGATACCGTCATCGAAGCAGCCGGTGAAGGCCGCGACGTCATCCGCTCCAACGTCAGCTACACCCTCTCGGCCAACGTCGAAGACGGCGTACTGCTGGGCACCGCCGGCCTGAGCCTGACCGGTAACGCGCAAAACAACACGTTGAGCGGGAACGCCGGCAATAACACCCTGGACGGTGGCGCCGGCATCGACACCCTGATCGGTGGTGCAGGCGATGATGTCTATATTGTCGACACCCGCAGCGACACCGTGATCGAAGCAGCCGGTGAAGGCCGCGACGTCATCCGCTCCTCCGTCAGCTACACCCTCTCGGCGAATGTCGAAGACGGCGTGCTGCTGGGCACCGCCAACATCAACTTCGGCGGCAACGCCTTGAGCAACACCCTGACCGGCAACGCCGGCAACAACGTCCTCGATGGCCTGGGCGGTACCGACACCCTGATTGGCGGGGCCGGTGACGACACCTACTACATCAACGGTCGGGACGACACCGTGATCGAGCAGGCCGGTGAAGGCCATGACGTGATCCGTTCTAACGTCAGCTACACCCTCTCGAGCAACGTCGAAGACGGTGTGCTGCTGGGCACCGCCAACCTCAACTTCGGCGGCAACACCTTGAGCAACACCCTGACCGGCAACGCCGGCAACAACGTCCTCGATGGCCTGGGCGGTACCGACACCCTGATTGGCGGGGCCGGTGACGACATTTACTACATCAATGGCCAGGACGATACCGTCATCGAAGCAGCCGGTGAAGGCCGCGACGTAATCCGCTCCAACGTCAGCTACACCCTCTCGGCCAACGTCGAAGACGGCGTACTGCTGGGCACCGCCGGCCTGAGCCTGACCGGTAACGCGCAAAACAACACGTTGAGCGGGAACGCCGGCAATAACACCCTGGACGGTGGCGCCGGCATCGACACCCTGATCGGTGGTGCAGGCGATGATGTCTATATTGTCGACACCCGCAGCGACACCGTGATCGAAGCAGCCGGTGAAGGCCGCGACGTCATCCGCTCCTCCGTCAGCTATACCCTCTCGGCCAATGTCGAAGACGGCGTGCTGCTGGGCACCGCCAACATCAACTTCGGCGGCAATGCCTTGAGCAACACCCTGACTGGCAATGCCGGCAACAACGTCCTCGATGGCCTGGGCGGTACCGACACCCTGATTGGCGGGGCCGGTGACGACACCTACTACATCAACGGTCGGGACGACACCGTGATCGAGCAGGCCGGTGAAGGCCATGACGTGATCCGTTCTAACGTCAGCTACACCCTCTCGAGCAACGTCGAAGACGGTGTGCTGCTGGGCACCGCCAACCTCAACTTCGGCGGCAACGCCTTGAGCAACACCCTGACCGGCAACGCCGGCAACAACGTCCTCGACGGTCTGGGTGGCACCGACACCTTGATCGGCGGGGCCGGCGACGACATTTACTACATCAATGGCCAGGACGACATCGTCATCGAAGCGGCCGGTGAAGGCCGCGACGTGATCCGCTCCAACGTCAGCTACACCCTCTCGGCCAACGTCGAAGACGGCGTACTGCTGGGCACCGCCGGCCTGAGCCTGACCGGTAACGCGCAAAACAACACGTTGAGCGGGAACGCCGGCAATAACACCCTGGACGGTGGTGCTGGCATCGACACCCTGATCGGTGGTGCTGGCGATGATGTCTATATTGTCGACACCCGCAGCGACAGCGTGATCGAAGCAGCCGGTGAAGGCCGCGACGTCATCCATTCCTCTGTCAGCTACACCCTCTCGGCCAATGTCGAAGACGGCGTGCTGCTGGGCACCGCCAACATCAACTTTGGCGGCAATGCCTTGAGCAACACCCTGACCGGCAATGCCGGCAACAACGTCCTCGATGGCCTGGGCGGTACCGACACCCTGATTGGCGGGGCCGGTGACGACACCTACTACATCAACGGCGTAGGCGATACCGTGATCGAAGCGGCCGATGAAGGTCATGACCTGATACGTTCTAACGTCAGCTATACACTGTCGGCCAACGTTGAAGATGGCGTGCTTTTGGGCAACGCTGGGCTGAGTCTGACCGGCAATACGCTGAACAATACCCTCACCGGCAACGCCGGCAACAACATTCTGGACGGTGGAGCCGGCGTCGACACCCTCATCGGTGGTACCGGTGCCGACATCTTCAAGTTCAGCCATGTCAGTGACATGGGCGTGGGTACTAATCGTGATGTCATCAACGACTTCAACGCCTTGCAAGGCGATAAAATCGACTTGACAGCGTTCGATGCCAATCTGATGACTGCCGGCTTCAACGGCTTTACGTTCATCGGTGCCGGTGATTTCAGCGGTGCAGGCCAACTGCGTTTCGTGGACCACGTGCTGTCAGGCAACGTCAGCGGTAACGCTGGCGCGGATTTCGAAATCCAGTTGGTTGGTGTCAATACATTCAGTGCCAACGATCTGCTGGCCTGAAGGCCATAACAGAGACTCCTGGCCTGTTTCATCGCCCGGAAAGAAAAACGCCCCACTGGTTCGGGGCGTTTTTTTTGCCTGCGCATTTTGCGCCTAACTCAGTAAGCCCAGCGCCTTGGCCCGCGCTACCGCTTGGGTACGCCGCTCAACTCCCAACTTGCTATTGATATGGCTGGCATGAGTTTTCACCGTATGCAGGGAAATGAACAACTGGTCGCTGATTTCCTGATTCGAACAACCTTGGGCTATCAGGCTCAGCACCGCCAACTCCCGAATGCTGAGTTGTTCAGTTGCGCCAGACTCGGCAACCGGGCGCGTTGCGGCAGGCGGAAAATGTTCCAGCAACCGTTGCCCAGGCAATGTCGGTGAAATCTGCAATTGCCCACGCAACCAATCAGCGTGTCCTTTCATCAACCCCTCGAACGGCTGCAACACGCCACCGGCCGCGGCTTCCAACGCCTGGCTCAGTACTTTTCTGGCCTCCGGCTCACGCCCCCCCATCAGCAACAGCGCCACCTTCTGCGTCAACGCCATCACGCTAAGCAATTGCCGCCCGGTTTGCTGTCCATTCTCATGCAACACATTCAACCGCCCTTCGGCGAGCATCGGCTGCCCTTTAATCACATCGAGCAACGCCTGTTGCAGCTCCACGTGCAGCGGCAACTGTGGATGAAATTCCGGTGGCGCCGCAGCATGCTCCCCCGTGTAAGTCTGGCCCAATCGCGCCAGCCACGCCTCAGCCAGATCGGTGCGCCCCTGGGCCAGCCACAGTTCACATTTGACCAGGGTGATCATCGCCAGATAGTAGATCGGCGGCACGTCCCAGATGTGCATCAGGCGTTCGGCTTCGGCCAGTTCGGCAAAGGCCTTGGCGAACTCGCCGCTGCCGCCATCCAGTCGAGCGATGACGCAATGGCCGATCAACACGCTGATATCGCGACAGGCGCGTGCCTCGCCGATTCCGGCCAACAACCGCACGCGTGCCGCCTGAGGCTGCAAGCGCATCGCCAACAGAAAACCCTCATACAACGTCAGCCGTGCGCGCACCGCGTACAGACGTTGTGGCGACAAGCCACGCAAGCGCTCCAGGCCCTGATGGACTTCATCGAGTGCGCGCAGAATTTCACCACGCGATTGCAAGACCCGTGCACGGTCGTAATGGGCCAAAGCTTCGAACAGCGGATTGCCGACCCGTTGCGCCAGTTCAAGGGATTCACGGTTAAGACCGCGTGCACGCCACAGATCGCCGTCGGCGATGGCCAGATTGGACAGGGTCGATAAACACATCAGCCGTTGGCCATAGCGTTTGGCCGGCAGGCTTTCCAGGGCCTCGGTGCAATATCTGATCGTCAGCTCACGATGGCCGCGACCACGGGCAATGATCCCGCTCAATGCCAGCCATTGCGCCAGCATCGACTTCTGCGCGGTGGCAGAAGGCGCCGGCAGGAAACGGCTCAGATGGCTGGACAACTCTTCGGCGGCATCCAGCTGACAGGCCAGCCCCAGTGCCCAGCTGTACAGCACGATCAAGCGTGGGGTGCTGATCAACAGGCTGTCGGGCAAGTCCATCTTCCAGCGCAGCAGCATGCCGACGTTTTGCTCGGCCAGCAGTTGCTCCTCCGAGAGGTTCTGTACCAGATTTGCCGCCACATCGAGGTGGCCTGCGCGTAACGCCTGTTCTACCGCCTCGTCGAGCAAGCCTTGGGCGTTGAACCAGCGACAGGCGCGAAGGTGCAGCGTCGCGGTCGGCACCATGGCTTGAGCAATCGGTCGGTTGCGCAGCAGATCCGAGAACAAATGGTGATAGCGATACCAGTGCCCGTGCTCGTCCAGCGGCACCAGAAAGACCTGATGCGCCAGTAGAAAACGCAGGATCTCGGCGCTGTCATGAGCTTCGCGCACAGCATCGCACAGCTCACTGCAGAAGCGTTCCTGTGGCGCCGTGTCGTAGAGAAAGGCTTGCACTTCGGCTGGCAGACAGTCGATGACTTCTTCCAGCAGATAGTCGCGTATCAGCCCTTCCCCGCCGTTCAGCGCTTGTGGCAGCGCCGCATCACTGCCCGCTTCGGAAACCGCCAGCAGCCAGAAGCGCAAGCCGGCAACCCAGCCTTCACTGCGCTGGATCAGGTTTTCCAGTGCCTCACCGCGCAGCGAACTGCTGTGGCGATCGAGCAAGGTCAGGGCTTCGTCGTGGGTCAGGCGCAGATCCTGCTCGTGCAGCTCCAGCAACTGCCGGGACAGACGCAAACGCGCCAGATGCCAGTCCGGGCGCTGGCGACTGGTGACCATGACCAGCAAGCCATCGGGCAGATGGTTGAGGAAAAATTGCAGGCAACGATCGAGCACCGGGCCTTGCGCAAGATGGTAATCGTCGAGCACCAGTAGCAGCGGTGCGCCGGAGTCGAGGTGCAGGGTCAGTTCATCGAGCAAGCCGTCGAGCCATTCTTCGAAGGCAAACGGCTGATGGCGCTGGCGCATTTTCAGCAGTCCCAGTGCGCGACTACCCAGTTGCGGAAAGTAGTCCTGCAAGCCTTCAAGCAAACGTTCAAGAAAGCGTCCGGGGTCGCTGTCGCGAGGACTCAGGCCCAGCCAGAGGCTTTGCCAGTGCGCCGGCAGACTCTGACAGAACTCCACCGCCAGCGAACTTTTGCCGAACCCGGCGGGGGCGCTGACCAGCAACAGCCGCCCACCGAGCCCGGCCTGCAGGCGCTCGCAAAGACGTGGTCGCAAGACGTAGCCGTCGGGCAACGGCGGGCGAAAAAAACGCCCGTCCAGTGCCGCGACGGCAACGCTTGCGGGACCCGGAAGTGGGGACAGATCAGTCATGGCCGGCTCTTGTTCGAATGGCTGTTGGCGGCGTTGCAGATGTCCGCAGACTAGCCTTAAACGAACCGGTTATGAAGGTTACTGCTACAAATGGCTACAAAAAGGCTACACCCACCTTTGGACCCACCCCTGTAGGAGCTGCCGAAGGCTGCGATCTTTTGATCTGGCTTTTGTTGTTGAAAAGTCAAAATCAAAAGATCGCAGCCTGCGGCAACTCCTACAAAAGCGGTTCAACATTGCGCCAGAAAAAGCAAAAAAACGCCCCGAACCAGTCGGGGCGTTTTCACGAGGATGCGGCCTCGGGTTACAGCGGGTTAGCGAACACCATCCTGACGCAGAGCGGCCGGGGTGAAATCGCTGGTGGTGGCGGTGAAACCGAAGTCATACGCACTCTTCTCTTCGTTCTTCATGCCCAGTGCCAGATAGCGGCCGGACTGCAGGTCGTAAAGGGTTTCCAGGGCATACCACGGCACTTGCTTGTCGTAGTAGTTCTCCGCATGGGCTTCAGCGACGCGCCACAGTTGGCCACGACCGTCGTAGTGGTCGATCACCGCAGCCTGCCAGGTGTCTTCGTCGATGTAGAAATCACGCTTGGCGTAGATGTGACGCTGACCTTCCTTCAGGGTTGCTACCACATGCCAGACGCGGCGCAGCTCGTAACGCGCCAGGTCCTGGTTGATGTGGCCGGCCTTGATGATGTCGGCGTACTTCAGTTTCGGATCGTCGAGCTTGTAGCTGTCGGAGGCGATGTACATCTCTTTCTTGCCTTCGAGCTTCCAGTCGTAGCGATCCGGTGCACCGTTGAACATGTCGAGGTTGTCGGAGGTACGCAGGCCATCTGCCGCAGTACCCGGACCGTCATAGGACACCTGTGGCGCGCGGCGCACACGACGCTGACCGGCGTTGTAGACCCACGCCGAACGTGGCTCCTTCACCTGATCGAGGGTTTCGTGCACCAGCAGCACACCACCGGCCAGACGCGCCGGCGCGGTCACTTTCTGCTTGAAGTAGAACAGGATGTTGCCCGGGTTTTTCGGGTCGTAGTCCTTCATCTTGTCGCGGAACACGAACTGATCCTGGAAGTACACCAGGCTGTACGAGCCGTTCGGTTGCGGCGTGGCCTGGGTTACCAGACGGGTCACGCTGCCGCCGCGATAGCGGGTGATGTGGTTCCAGATGACTTCCACACCGCTTTTCGGAATCGGGAACGGTACGGCGGTATCGAAGTTCTCCAGACCGTTGCCGCCGGACACCAGGTTGGTGGTGGTGGCGTTTTTCTTGATGGCGGCAAACACGTCATCCGGCACGGTCGCACCGCGATGGGACGGATACACCGGCATCTTGAAGGTCTCCGGGTAACGCTTGAACATCGCGTATTGACCCGGCGCCAGCTTGTCCTTGTACTTGTCGACATCCTTGGCAGTGATGGTGAACAGCGGTTGCTCACTGGCGTAAGGGTTGGACAGGAAGCCCCGCGCATCGACGCTGCCGGCGTTTTTCGCCAGCGGCTTCCACGCCGGGATCGAATTGTCGGCATTGCCGGCCATTTCCGCGCCCATCGGCGTCAGGCTCTTGCCCAGTTTATCGGCTTCGGCAGCAGGCACCGCGGCCATGACGCCGGTCGCCAGCAGCGACAGACCCAGAACACCGGCGTGGAACAGACTCTTTGTTATTTTCATAAATTCGTTCGTCCTGAATGCAGTGCTTAGAAGTTCACGCCGAAGCTGAGCGCAACGAAGTCGCGGTCATCCACAGTGGTGTACTTGCCGTCAAAGAAGTTGGTGTAAGCCAGGCTCGCGGTGTAGGTGTTCTGGTATTCGGCATCAACACCCAGGCTGACCGCTTTGCGACCTTCCTCGAAGTTGCCGCCAGGGCCTGGCGAGTAACCGCTGACGTCGTGCGACCAGGCCACGTTCGGCTTGAGGTTCACACCGGCAAAGACGTCGTTGTATTCCCAGATGGCGCGACCACGGTAGCCCCACGACATTGAGGTGGTGAAGCCGTCGTTATCGCAATTGCGGCTGCGGTTGTTCTGCGGCGAACCCGGCCCGGCCCCGTTGATGGTGCTGGCGTTGAGAATGTTGGCGCAGGTGTCGGTTGTGCCAGTGGCTGGCAATTCACCCGGGCCATACACCGGATCGCGGCCATAACGCTTGTCGGAACGGCTTTCCAGCCCGCCGACGTAGGTCGCGCCGACTTCACCGACGAGGGTCAGACGGCTGGCGCCCATGACCTGATCGAAGAAGTGCGTGAACGTCGTCTGGATCTGGGTGATTTCCTTGCGCTCGTAGCCATGCAGGTCCTGACCCGGCACACCATTGAGTATCGATGCGTTGGTCAGTGCACCGCCGATCGGACGCACACCGGCGAACAGAATGTCGGTGGAGTTCAGTTGTACCGGCGCGTTTGGACGGTAGCTGATCTCACCGCTCCACGCCGTACCGGTAGGCAGAGTGGTGGAGAAGCTCAGACCGTAGAGGCGAATGTCTTCTGGATATTCGATGAAGTAGTTCGAGTTGCCCGCGACCAACAGTGGTGCAAGTGCCGCAAACGGCCCCGGCAGAGCGCGCGCGGTGTTGTAGACCGATTGCGGAGCACCGGTGGCGCTGAAGATCGGCGCACGGCTGTGGTAGTTCATGAAGTAGGCGCCGAACTCGGTATCGAGCGGCTCGTACATGTACTTGAAGGACGCGCCCCACTGGCCGCTGTCACGGGCATCGCGGTCGGGACCACGGCGCACCAGAACGCCTTCTTCGTTGACGTTGACACCGTTGGCCGCCAATGGCCCCAAAGCGATGGCCGGGATTTGCGAACGCTTGTTCAGCACGCGCAGGTTGTCGTTGCAACCGTCGGCCACGATGTCCGGCTGCGAGAAGAACGTGCCGCAGTTGTCGACGACGGTCTGGTCCCATTCCAGCTGATAGAACGCTTCGGCCGACAGGTTTTCGGTGAGGCTCTGCGATACGTAGAACATGTTGACCGGGATCAGGCCTTCCTTGATCTCGGCGCCCGGACGACGGAACGCGGAAACGTCGATCGGGTTGATCGAGTTGATGCCGCCGCCGATGAAGGTACTTTCACCCCAGCTCACGACCTGCTTGCCCAGGCGCACGGAACCCGGCTGATCGGCGATCGCGTAGTTGTGGTAGACGAAGGCGTCGAGGATCTGCCCGCCGGACGACTTGGCGCCCTCTTTGCGACCCGAGTCGCTGATGTCCTTGAACTCGCGGCTTTCATCCTTGAGTTCGAAGTCGTACCAGTACTTGCCACGGACGAACACACCGGTGTCGCCGTATTTCAGTTCAAGGTCATGGATGCCCTTGAAGATCTTCGAAAAGGTTTCACCGCTCTTGAAGTTGGCGTGACCGTCATCGGACGTCTGCGACAGGCCGTGGCCGCCGTTGTTGACGCCGATCAGGTTCTTGTTCGGGCTCTGAGTAGACCAACTGGCACCGATCGACAGGGACGAGTCGAACTGGCCCTCGATTTCACCGACGTTGAAACTGACGCCGAATGCGGGCCCGGCGAGCGAAGAGGCAAGACTGACTGCCAGAGGCAGTTTCGCCCGGCGCCAGAACTGGTTTACTGAGGTCATCGACGCTACTCCATGTGCATTATTGTTATGGCAGTGAGTACTTTTAAAAACGTCCGAAGGACCGGGTGCCAGAGACAGCCCGACGTCACTCCAAAGATGCATCGCCCCGATTTGTGCGTGTGCCCCGTTCTTAAAAATCCTTGAGCGGACTATAGCCAGCAGGTGGTACTGCTTGATCCCTCTAAAGTGTGATTTGCAGCTGCCGGCCACTCTGGAACAGTCCTTTCGCCAGTCCGACGCATGTCGGCACGGCAAGGATGGCCTAATTTTTCGATTTCACAAGCCAAGCGCTTGCTTGGTGGGTCTGGCGCGCCGTTTTCGGCGCGCCAGCAGACACTCAAAGTGTCGAGAGGAAGGTGCTGTTGTTGGCCTGCCATTCGGTGATGTCGAGGCGGATGCGCTTCTTGTCGAGCTTGCCGACACTGGTCTTGGGAATTTCGGTAACAAGGGCGATCTGACTCGGAATCGCCCACTTGCTCAGGTGGCCCAATTCCACGAACGGCTTGAGGTGTTCCTTGAGCTCGCGCGCCCCGATCACGTGCCCTTCGCGGATCACCAGCAAGGCAAACGGACGCTCGCCCCACTGCGGATCGGCGATGCCCACCACTGCTACTTCGCGTACCGCGACGTGACGGCTGATCAGGTCTTCGAGGTCCAGCGAGGAGATCCACTCGCCGCCGGTCTTGATCACATCCTTGATGCGGTCGCGGATGTCGATCACGCCCATGCTGTCGAGCGTGGCGACATCGCCGGTGTGCAGCCAGCCACCGGCCCAGAGCTCGGCGCCCTTCTGCGGTTCGTTGAAATAGCCCTCGGTGAGCCATGGCGCACGCAGCACCAATTCGCCTTGGGTCTCGCCATCGGCCGGGAGAAAGTTACCCTCGCCGTCGACAATCGCCGCTTCCACCAGCGGCCCCGGTACACCGGCCTTGATCCGGTAAGTGGTGCGTTCGTCTTCGGTGCCGGCCATCAACTCGTCATTGAGGTGCGCACAGGACACCAGCGGACCCGTTTCCGACATGCCATACGCGGCAGTCAGCTGAATGCCGCGCGCCTTGGCGGTTTCGTACAGCGTGCGATTGAGCGCACTGCCGCCAATGACGATTTTCCAGCCGCCGAAATCGGTGCCTTGTGCGCCCTTGGCGTTAAGCAGCATTTGCAGAATGGTTGGCACGCAGTGGGAGAAGGTGACCTTCTCTTTGCGCCACAACTCCACGAGAAACTCAGGATCGTAGCGCCCCGGATAAACCTGCTTAAGGCCAAGCATGGTCGCCACGTACGGCAGACCCCAGGCGTGAACGTGGAACATTGGGGTGATCGGCATGTACACATCGTTGGTGCCGAGCAAGCGCACGCTGTCGATGGAGCCCATGATCGTCGACACGCCCATGGTGTGCAGCACCAGTTGCCGGTGGGTGAAATACACGCCTTTCGGATTGCCAGTGGTGCCGGTGGTGTAGAACGTGGTGGCGACCGAGTTTTCGTCGAAGTCCTGGAAGTCGTACTGCGCACTCGCGGCCGCCAGCAGTTGCTCGTACTCGCCGACCAGATTCGGCAAATCGGCGGTTTTCTCCGGCAGATCAGTCAGCAGCAGGGTGTTCTCGACCGTGGTCAGGTGCGGTGCGATCGCTTGATACAGGCCGACAAACTCGCTGTTGACCAGCACAAAGCGGTCTTCAGCGTGGTTCATGGTGTAGAGGATCTGTTCCGGCGACAGGCGCACGTTGATCGTGTGGATCACCGCGCCAATCATCGGTATCGCGAACATGCATTCCAGGTAACGATGGCTGTCCCAGTCCATCACCGCCACGGTGTCACCGGCCTTCACACCGGCCGTCGTCAGCACGTTGGCCAACCGCGCCACGCGCTCGATCAGGGTCGGGTAGCTATAGCGAATCTGGTCGCGGTAAATGATCTCGCGGGTTTTCTCGTAACGGGCACCGGACATCAGCAGCCGTTTGATCAGCAATGGATACTGGTAGGCCCCATCGGCCGGGGGAATGACGCGAGTCTGCAACATAAGAATCCCTTTTCTGACTGCACGGTGTTGGCGTAGAGATTGGTACTCTAGAACCCTTATACGCCAGCCAAATCAGCCAAAGGAATGATTTGCAAAGCCGTACAAATGCTAGCTTTGCGCCAGCATTTGCCGGTTTTCGTCTTCGGTCAGGCGGTTTGTCCCACAGCCTCTTCAGACGGCGTGCGTGGGAAAACCACCGCTGCGAGGAAGGTCAAAGCGCCGAAACCCGCAAGAATCAAGTACAGGCCTACAAAACCGTGGCGCGGTTCGACATAGGAAATCAGCGGAATCGCCGTCGCACTGGCACCGAAGGATAAACAGTAACGCAGGGCGAACACCCGTGATTGCCACTGTGGGGCGACGAAGTTGGCAACCATCGCATCGTTCACTGTTACCTGCCCGAACACCACGAACATGAACGCTGCACCGAGGGCGATTACCGCCCAGCCGTCGGCATAAGCCAGCGCGAACAACAGCGGCGCCTGGCACAGCGTCAGGACAATGAATGGCCATTTCAGGCTGAGCCGATGCAACACACGACCAATGCTCAACTGCGCCACCGCGCCAAAGGCATACGCCAGACTGACCACCACGCCGAGGGTTTGCGGCGAGGCGAACAGCTCATGCAAACGTTCCTGAAACAGCTTCGGATAGGTCATGGTGGTGGCGTTGAACACCACGCCGCCGGTGGCCGTGGCCAACGCCAGCACGCCGAACACCATCATCATCGAGATACGCTGGCCGGCGGCGCCTTTGAGTGGTGTGTGCGCACGCTTCGGAATCGGTTCCTCACGCACCTGCAAGGCGAAACCAAAACCCAGCACAATCGCCACCGCCCCCGGTAACAGGAACGCTGAGCGCCAGCCGAACTGCGCCACCAGCAAACCGGTGATCAGCGCCGAAAACGCCACGCCAAGATTGCCCCACATGCCGTTGATGCCGATTTCACGGCCACGGTTTTGCGCGTAGGCCACCAACATCGCCGTGCCCACCGGGTGATAGATCGCCGCAAAAATACCGATCAGGGTCAGGCCGATCACCAGCATGGTCGGACTGTTACTCAGGCCGGTAAAAATCGCCGAGACGCCGATGCCGAAGAAAAACACCAGCATCATCTGCCGCCGACTCCAGTGATCGCCGAGCCAACCAGCGGGCAGCGAACAGGCGCCGAAGGCAATGAAGCCGCCCAGCGACAGGCCGATCAGCGCGGCGTAATCGAGACCGAACGCTTGAGTCATGCCGAGCACGGCGGCGGGAAAAATCAGCATGAACATGTGATCGATCACATGCGCGGCGTTGATATAGCGAATGACGTTTCTGGATTGATTCATGGCGGCACGCTTTACGTTGTTGTGTGGCGCTTATGCTAAGTTGGCCGTAAAGCGCATTCCTGCCAAGCAACTCATCAAATCAGACATGTTGATCAGTCATTTCGAACACGGCCCGGTGAGTGCCTACCCCCGGGATTATCTGGATGGCGCGCACCAGCCGCTGCATCTGCACCGAGAGGCGCAACTGCTGTATGCCGTCAGCGGGATCATGCGTGTGGTCACGCAATCGGGTGCGTGGGTGATTCCGCCGAGTCGCGCGGTGTGGATTCCACCCGAGGTGGAGCACGAGATTTTCATGAGCGGCGATGTGCAGATGCGCTCGCTGTTCATCGCGCCAGAATTGTCACCCGCCAGCCTGCAACAGTGCTGCGTATTGGCCGTGACGCCGCTGCTGCGCGAGCTGATCCTGCGAGCTGTGCAAGGGCCGCCGCATGCCGACAATCCGCTGATTCAGCAACTGATGCTGGAGGAACTTGCCAGCCTGGAAAACCTGCCACTGCACATTCCGATGCCCACTGACCGGCGCCTGCAAAACATCTGTCTGGCAATGCTGCACACCCCCGATCATGCCAATACGCTGGAAGACTGGGCGCAGCAGGTCGGCGCCAGCTCACGCACGTTGGCACGGCTGTTTCAGCAACAAGTGCAGATGAGTTTCAACGCCTGGCGCCAGCAACTGCGCCTGATGGAAGCCCTGCCGCGCCTGCTCGCCGGCGACAGCGTGCAGCGTGTGGCGCAGGATTTGGGTTACGGCAGCGCGCGGGCGTTCAGCGCGATGTTTCGTCGTTTGCTTGGGGAAAATCCCCGCGAATATCTGAATACCCTGAGCAAGCTCAGCGAGCTTGTGTAAGACCCTGTGGGAGCGAGCCTGCTCGCGAAAGCGGTCTTTCAGCCACCAATAATGTCGACTGACCCAACGCCTTCGCGAGCAGGCTCGCTCCCACAGGTTCAAGTCGCGGTTCTGAGATCAATGCATCTCGGTAAACGCGATTTTCACACCGAGAGCGATCAGCACCGCACCCATGGTGCGGTCGAACCAGTGACCCATGCGGGCGAAACCGGCACGTACACGTTGCTGACTGAACAGCATTGCCACCAGACAGAACCAAAACGCAGTCGCGACCGCCAGATAAACCCCGTAACCGGCCTGCACCGCCAGCGGCGTGTGCGGATTGATCACCACGGTGAACAGCGACAGGAAGAACAGCGTGGCTTTCGGGTTCAGGCCATTGGTCACGAAGCCTGAGGTGAACGCGCCGCGAGCGGTGCGAACGCCCGCCTCTTTGTGCAGATCATCGGCCACGACTTTCGCCGGTTGCGCGCGCAGCGCCTTGAAGCCGATGTACAGCAAGTAAGCGGCTGCGGCCCATTTCAAGGCGTTGAACAGCACGATCGACTGCGACACGATCAGGCCGATCCCCAGCAACGAATAACCAACGTGGAGGAAAATCGCCGTGCCCACGCCCAGCGCGGTCCAGGTGCCGGCGCGGCGACCGTGGGTCACGCTCTCGCGCACCACAACGGCAAAGTCCGGGCCGGGGCTGGCGACGGCCAACAAGTGGATCAGTGCAACGGTCAAGAACTCGGTCCAGTACATGGGGGCTCCTTTCGGCCAAGCGTATCAATTTGTTTCATCTGGTAGGCTCGGCAGATTACGCCCAACGCTCACAGCACAAAAGGTACAGTTGATGACGAACACGCGCCGCGCGGTATTCCTTGATCACCCTTCGCTGGATCTCGGCGACCTCGACCTCAGTCCGTTGCGCGAGTGTTTCAGCGATCTGCAGCTGTTCGCCCAAACGTTGCCCGGACAAGTCGCCGAACGCCTGCAAGGTGCCACAGTGGCGATCAGCAACAAGATCCTGATCGACGCCGCCGCGATGGCCGCCAACCCCGATCTGAAACTGATTCTGATCACTGCCACCGGCACCAACAACGTTGACCTCGCCGCCGCCCGCGCGCAGGGCATCACCGTGTGCAACTGCCAGGGTTATGGCACGCCGTCGGTGGCGCAGCACACGATCATGTTGCTGCTCAACCTCGCCACGCGTCTGGCCGATTATCAGAAAGCCGTCGGCGAAGGTCGCTGGCAGCAGGCGAAACAATTCTGCCTGCTCGACTATCCGATCGTTGAGCTGGAAGGCAAAACCCTCGGTTTGCTCGGTCATGGCGAACTCGGTGGCGCCGTGGCGCGATTGGCCGAAGCGTTTGGCATGCGCGTGTTGCTCGGGCAGATTCCCGGGCGCCCTGCTCGCCCGGATCGCCTGCCGCTGGATGAACTGCTGCCACAAATCGACGCCCTCACCCTGCACTGCCCGCTCAACGAACACACCCGCCACTTCATCGGCGCCCGCGAACTGGCCTCGATGAAACCCGGCGCCTTCGTGGTCAACACCGCACGCGGCGGCCTGATCGACGAACAGGCACTGGCCGACGCTCTGCGCGCCGGGCATCTGGGCGGCGCGGCCACTGATGTGTTGAGCGTCGAGCCACCGACCCAAGGCAATCCGTTGCTCGCGGCGGACATCCCACGCCTGATCGTTACGCCACACAACGCCTGGGGTAGTCGCGAAGCACGGCAACGCATCGTCGGCCAATTGACCGAAAACGCTCAGGCGTTCTTCAGCGGTAAGGCGCTGCGGGTCGTCAGTTGATAAACTGCGGCACTTTTTTTTGAGGAGCAGTTATGGATCCGCGCAGTGAAGTACTGCTTCGTCAGCCCGAGTTGTTCCAGGGTTCGTTGTTGTTGGCCGGTTTGCCCGCCGACGATTTGCTCGGACGCCTGCCCAACGCATTCGGCTGGTGCTGGCATGCCGGCGACCAGGCCGCACTGGACGCCCGCTTCGAAGGGCGCAGCCATTTCGGCGTGAACATTCCCGAGCGCGAGTTCGACAGCGCCGTGGTGTTCCTGCCCAAGTCCAAGGACCTGACCGATTACATCCTCAACGCCGTGGCCTCACGTCTGGCCGGGCGTGAAGTGTTTCTGGTCGGGGAAAAACGCAGCGGCATCGAAGGCGCGTCCAAGCAGCTCAACCCGTTTGGCAAGCCGCGCAAACTCGACAGCGCGCGTCATTGTCAGCTCTGGCAAGTCACCGTGGCCAACGCGCCAGAAGCCCAGTCTCTGGAAAGTCTGGCGCAGACCTATGAACTGCCGTTGGCCGAAGGTCCGCTTAAGGTCATCAGTCTGCCGGGCGTGTTCAGCCACGGTCGCCTCGATCGCGGTAGCGCCCTGCTGCTGGAGCATCTGGACAAACTGCCGAGCGGCCATCTGCTCGACTTCGGTTGCGGCGCAGGCGTGTTGGGGGCTGCGGTAAAACGTCGCTATCCGCACAATCAAGTGACGTTGCTGGACGTGGATGCTTTCGCTGCTGCCAGCAGCCGTCTGACGCTGGCGGCCAACGGTCTGGAAGCCGACGTGCTGACCGGTGACGGCATTGATGCCGCGCCGATGGGTTTGAACGCGATTCTGAGCAATCCACCGTTCCACGTCGGCGTGCACACCGACTATTTCGCCACCGAAAACTTGCTGCGAAAAGCGGCCAAACATCTGAAAAATGGCGGCGAACTGCGCTTAGTGGCGAACAGCTTCCTCAAGTATCAGCCGCTGATCGAAGAGCATCTTGGCGTGTGTGCGATCAAGGCTGAAGGCAATGGTTTCCGGATTTACCGGGCCAAGCGCGGCTGAAACTTCTTTTAAAAAAGAGGCTTGCTCAATCGGATTTGCCTAGGCAGAATCCGCTCCGTCCTAGGGGAGTAGTCTCCCACGAGCACCAAGCTCGTCCGGCATACGTCAACATACTTGATCCTCAGATCATGGCGTATGCGACCCAAGCGTCCGCAGCAGACGGATCGCAGGGTTTGACAAGACCTATGACACGCACACCTTACCCGGGGCGGGAAGGCTGTACGTGTCATAGCCGTGTCGACCCGCCCCTTAGGAAATCCTGATGCTGGACTCGTTACTCGTTCCCACCGCAATCGTTGCCTTGGCCGAAATCGGCGACAAGACGCAACTGCTCGCGCTGATTCTCGCCGCTCGCTTCCGCAAACCCTGGCCGATCATTGCCGGTATTGTCGCCGCGACTCTGGCCAACCACGCAGCCGCCGGTGCGGTCGGCGCCTGGTTCGGCAGTTTCTTCTCGAATGCGACGCTGCACTGGATTCTCGCCGCGAGCTTCACCGCCACCGCCTTGTGGACGTTGGTTCCGGACAAAATGGACGACGATGAAACCAGCACCGCGCGCAAGTTCGGGCCGTTCCTGACCACACTGATTGCATTCTTCCTGGCGGAAATGGGCGACAAGACTCAGGTCGCGACGGTGATGCTCGCCGCGCAATATCCGGAACTGTGGCTGGTGATTATCGGTACCACGGCGGGCATGTTGATTGCCAACGTGCCGGTGGTATTGGCGGGTAACTTTGCCGCGGACAAATTGCCACTGACCTTGATCCGTCGCCTCGCGGCCTCGGCATTCATGATTCTGGCAATTGTTGCGGTGTACAAAGCCATGCAGAGCAGTGGCTGGGTTTAACCCTGCCAACGCCGATCGTTCCCACGCTCTGCGTGGGAATGCAGCCGGGGACGCTCTGCGTCCCATTGGAACGCGGAGCGTCCCTTGATGCATTCCCACGCAGAGCGTGGGAACGATCATCGACTCAGGATTTAGGCGCCTGTTCGTACAGCGGCATAACCTTCGGAATCGCCGCCTGCAACGAGGCAATCCGGCTGGCCGAGGCCGGGTGAGTGCTCATGAACTCCGGCGGCGAACCTTCCGACGCCTTGCTCATCTTGTTCCACAAAGTGATCGCGGCGTTCGGGTTGTACCCGGCGCGCGCAGCCAGTTCCAGGCCGATCAGATCAGCTTCGTTTTCATTGGCACGGCTGTTCGGCAGGGTCATGCCGTAGTTGGCCACAGTATCGGCCAGCGCCAGACTGTCCTGGCCCAGACCCAGCAAGGCACCCGCGCCCTGCTTGGCCATTTCAATCCCGTAGGCCTTGGACATCGCTTCACGACCGTGCTCGCGCAGGGCGTGGGCGATTTCATGGCCCATGACCGCGGCGATTTCATCGTCGGTCAGTTTCAGGCTGTCGATCAGCCCGGTGTAGAAAATGATCTTGCCGCCAGGCCCGCAGTTGGCGTTGAGTTCATCACTCTTGATCAGATTGACCTCCCACTGCCATTGCGCCGCATCCGCACGGAATTTCGGCGCCTGGGCGATCAGGCGGTTGGCAATCGCCTGAACCCGCTTGGCCTCAGGACTGGTCTTGTCCAGCACACCCTTGCTGGAGGCCTCGCCGACAGTCTTCTGATACGACTGGGCATACATCTGGTCGACCTCTTGCGAGGACAGCATGCTGAACATGTACTGCTTGCGCTCCACACCCACGGCGCCGCCGCTGGTGGTGTTGACCGACTGACAACCGGCCAGCAACAGCGCTGCGCTCAGTGCACTTACAACCAATGTCTTGTTCATTCAAAAGCTCCCTGAAAACCTGTCGCGTATCCTAGGCGGGTAATTGTATCGGCGCCAGATACAACGGACGTGTTGCAGCGACTTTCAGACGTTTCCCACTTGAGCTGTCGTAAAAAATTCACAGCGATCGCCAGCCCCGCAGCAACTGCGTCGTGCACTGATCCATTTGCGACATCGGCTTGCAATTGCACCTGCTCGCACTCATGGCCCAATGCCGCCTGCCGATACATCAGCGCAGACGTCCTCTTGCGTGCGGAGCTCCCATGAAGTTCAAGTCGATCCAGTTTTCCGTCGCTGCCCTGGCCGGCGCAATCGTCCTTAGCGTGGTGGCCGCGCTGGTGCTGTACGCGCTGTTTTCCGGCGCCCGTACGCAAGAGATGGTGCAACAGCGCACCCAGGCCCAGTTCGAGCAAGTCATCGAACAGCGCCTGACTTCGCTGGCGCAAACCCAGGTCAGCCAGATCCAGCGCGAACTCGAAGCGCCGCTGCTGATTGCCGGCGGACTGGTGCGGGTCAACGCCCTGCTCGGCACACCGGGCGTCGATGGCCAGCCGCGCCTGACCGTCAGTCGCGAGCAGTTGATCAGCCTGATCAAAGAAAACGTCGAAAAGAACCCGAAAATTCTCGGTACGTATATCGGCTGGGAAAAAAACGCCCTCGACCACAATGACGCGGCCTACGTCGGCACCAGCGTGATCGGCATCGACGCGGCCAACGGGCGCTTCCTGCCGTGGTGGTTCCGCAACGACGACGGCACCCTCGGCCTCGACAAACTGGTCGACGTCGACGACCAGAAAACCCTGTCCACCGGCGTGCGCGCCAGCGAGTACTACCTGTGCTCGAAAGAGAGCAAAAAAGCCTGCGTGATCGATCCGGCGCCGTACAAGGTCGGCGACAAGATCGTCATGCTCGCCTCCTTCATTGAACCGATCATGCTCAATGGTGCCTTCCAGGGCATCGTCGGTGCTGACCTGTCGGTGAACTTCATCCAGGAAATGCTCCTCACTGCTAACCAGAAGCTCTACAGCGGCGCCGGGCAAATGGCCCTGATCGGCGGCAATGGCCGGATCGTTGCCTACACCAAAGACCCGAGCAAATTCGGTGAAAAAGTCAGCGACATCCTCGACGCCGAGCAGACCGCCAACATGGCCAATCTCAAGCGCGGCGAAGTGACTTACTCGGTCAACAAGGACAAGGGCCGCATCGAGTTGTACCTGCCGTTCGGCATCGGCCAGACCGACGCGCGCTGGACATTGATGCTGCAATTGCCACTCAACGCGGTGATGGCTGATCTGCAAAAGCTGCAGGCCGACCTCGATGCGCAACGCAAGTCCGACACCTTCGGCATGGCCATGGTCGGTCTGCTCATCGCCGGCCTCGGCCTGCTAGTGATCTGGCTGGTCGGTCACGGCATCGCCCGGCCGCTGAAGCAGATGGTCGCGATGCTCAATGACATCGCTCAGGGCGAAGGTGATCTGACCCGCCGCTTGAGCAGCGATCGCAGCGATGAACTGGGCTCGATCGCCAAGGGCTTCAACACCTTCCTCGCCAAGTTGCAGGCGATGATCACTCAGGTGGTGACGTCAGTGCAGAGCGTCAGCGATTCCTCGGAACACACGGCCGACATCGCCATTCGCACCAACATCGGCATCCAGAAACAAATGGCCGAGATCGATCAGGTGGCCACGGCGGTACAGGAAATGACCGCCACCGCGCAGGACGTCGCGCGTAACGCGACGCAGGCTGCACAAGCGGCCAGCCATGCCGATCAGGCGGCGAGTCAGGGCATGCAGATCGTTCGTGACACGTCGAACTCGATCGGCGTGCTGGCGCTGGAAATCGGCAAGGCTGTAGATGTGGTGCAGACGCTGGCCAAGGACAGCGAGAACATCAACGCGATCCTCACGGCGATTCGCGGGATTGCCGAGCAGACCAATCTGCTGGCGCTGAACGCGGCGATTGAAGCGGCGCGTGCCGGCGAGCAGGGTCGTGGTTTTGCCGTGGTCGCCGACGAGGTGCGCAATCTGGCGCAGAAAACCCAGAAAGCCACCGAAGAAATCCAGAGCATGATCCAGCAACTGCAACAGGGCACGCGCGATGTCGTGCGGGTCATGGAAGACAGCCAGAACCGCACCGACGAAAGCGTGCAACACGCGGCGAAAGCGGCTGAGGCGCTGGAAACGATTACTCAGGCGGTGTCGGTGATCAACGACATGAATACGCAGATCGCCAGCGCAGCGGAAGAACAGAGCGCGGTGGCCGATGACATCAATCGCAATGTGATCAACATCGGGCAAGTGGCGAATGAAGTGGCGGGCGGTGCGGATGAGTCGAGTTCGGCGAGTGCCGATTTGACCAAACTGGCGGAGCAGCAGCGGCGGTTGATCAATCAGTTCAAGGTCTGAAAAGCCAAGAGCACCCTCACCCTAACCCTCTCCCAAAGGGAGAGGGGACTGATTGGGGGATATTGGCGAAATACGCCGACCTGGAAGTATTTCAGCGAATCCATAATCGCCATTATTTTTCAGATCGATGCATGGCGGGAGACAACTCGGTCGGTCCCCTCTCCCTCCGGGAGAGGGCTAGGGTGAGGGGCTTTTGATCTGCAGGCTTTAACCCGGGGTCAAACACTCCGGCCCATTGAGCTTCGGATCATTAATCAGATTCGCCAACACCCGCTCGCGCAACGCCGCCGGTTCACTCGCCAACAGCCCCTGCAACACATGCAACGGCGTCTCCGGATCCAGCCACGCCGCCTGCCCCGCCTCATCGAGAATCAACGGCCGCCGCTGACTCGACGCCGGCTGAGTGATCACCGCCGTACTCAACCAGACCTGTTCCTGCACCGGATACGCCTCCCAGATCGCCGCAAAAAACAGTGACGAGCCCTCCCCCGGCGTCAGCCAGTACGGGCGCTTGCGCTGGGTTCCGCGCCATTCGTAAAAACCATTCGCCGGCAGCAGACAGCGACGCTGACGCAGCGCCTCACGGAACATCGGCTGCTCGGCAACCGTTTCGGCACGGGCATGCGCCGGTGTTTTCGACAGATCGGTCAGCCACGGCGGCGTCAGCCCCCAACGGGCGCGGGCCAGAGTGCGCTCGCCATCTTCACCGGCACGCAGCATCAACACCGAATCATTGGGGGAAATGTTCCACTGCGCCTGCTGATCGGCGGGAAAACCTGGCAGGGCCGCGAAATCGCGGTTCCAGCGAAACAGGGCATAACGTCCACACATGGGGCAACACGACTCTGAAGTAAAACGAAGCTCAGCCTAACAGACCAGCGTCCCGGGGAAACTCTCCGGTTCATCGCCGGGCAGCGGCAGCGCGGCATTGTACGCGGTGATCAGCTCGCGGGCGTATTCGGCCTGATCGTTATCCACAGACAAGCCCAACAGACCGAAGATCGGCAGCTCGCCCGTTCCACCGAGCAAATCACGGCCTATCAAGTGCGCCTCGATGCCTTCGCTGGCGAGCATGCCCTTGAGCATTTCGCCTTCCATCAGGTTTTCCGGCTCGTAGATTCGCTGCATACGCGGCCCTCACTCGTTTTCGCTGAAGACTTCCAGAAACCAGTCCTCTCCATGGACCTGCAACACGAACGTGATCGGCCGACAACACACCTGACAGTCCTCGATGTAGGTCTGATCGCCGCCGGACAGGTCCACTGACGTCTCGACCGTCTCACCACAATAAGGACATTCGTATTCAGCGGCTTCCAGCATCGCGGTCTCCCAAGTGACTTGTGCGTATAATCGCCGGTCTATTTGCAGGGCTATTTTTGTCTGGCTACTTTTTCAGACCGTGCCCCGCGGGTTTTCGATCAAAACCTTTACTTACCCTAGCCGTTTCCAACAAGAGAGCATGATGGGCGAATTCGATGCCATCCGACCTTACGACGACAGCGAAGTACCTGTGGTACTGGCAAGACTGCTCGGCGACAAGGCGTTTCTAGATATCCTCACCCACTTCCGCTTCCCGCGTTTTGCCGGTGCTTTCGGCTGGATGCTCAAACCACTTATAGCCCATCGGCTGCGTCGTGAGTTCGCCGACGTGACCTCGGTGGCGACGTTGCAGGACAAGGTCGAGTCCTACGTCGACCACACCATCGAGCGCGCCACCGACGGCGTGACCTACACCGGTGTCGAGCAATTCAAGTCGGGCAGCGCCTATCTGTTCATCGCCAACCACCGCGACATCGTGATGGACCCGGCCTTCGTCAACTATGCCGTGTACCACGCCGGCCTGCCGACGCCGCGCATCGCAATTGGCGACAACCTGCTGCAAAAGCCGTTTGTCAGCGACCTGATGCGTTTGAACAAGAGCTTCATCGTTCACCGTTCGATCACCGGCCGTCGCGAGAAAATGGCCGCGTATCAACTGTTGTCGGCATACATCAATCACTCGATCCGCAACGATTGCGCCTCGATCTGGATCGCTCAGGCCGAAGGTCGGGCGAAGGACGGCGACGACCGTACCGAGTCGGCGATCCTCAAGATGTTCCACATGAGCCGCAAGGACGAGCCGTTCGGCGAAGTCATTCGCTCGTTGAACGTCACCCCGGTGTCGATCAGCTACGAATACGACCCGTGCGACCAGGCCAAGGCCCGCGAGCTGTACATCCGCGCCACCACCGGCACCTACGCGAAAGCGCCGGGCGAGGATGACGTGAGCATTGCCAAGGGCATCACCGGCTACAAAGGCCGGGTGCACGTGAACTTTGCCGCGCCGATCACTGAGTTGTTCGAAGACACCAAGCAATTGGCGGTCGAAATGGACAAGCAGATTCTCGGCGGCTACCGGTTATTCCCGGTGCATTACCTGGCGTATGCGCAGTGGGCCGATGCTGATCCGCAGTTGAACGTGCCGAAAGCTGCCGAGGTATTCCCGGCGGATGAGCTGGCCAAGGCGCAGGAAGAATGGCAGAGCCGGCTGGACGCTTGCCCTGAGGAGCATCGTCCGTATCTGGTGCTGCAATATGCGACGCCGGTGCGCAATCAGTACCGGGTCAAGGCTGGGTTACCGTTGTAAACGGTTTTACCAGATGCAAAAACGGCGCCCTCGGGCGCCGTTTTTTTATGCCTGAAGCTTTCAGAAGCGAGTACTGATCCAGGAGACGATCAGGGCCAGAGCGAGGCAGGCAAAACCAAAACGATAGAAAAACCGGTTCATGCGCAAGGTCGCCCAATCCAGGATCGGCTCGGCATTCGGCTGCGCCTGACGCTGGGCGGCAATGCTGGCCATCGCGCGCTGTTCACGGCGGCGGGTGGCGTGCAGCAGCCAACTGCCGGGAAACGCCAACAGCAACGCCAGCAGGTTGATCAACTTGGCGGGATGGGCGGTAAACAGCGTCATCAAGTGCAGCGACATCACAGACCTCTATCTGAACCGGTATGGCAGGCGCCAGATCGACGACCGCGGCGCGAATTCTACCGAAACCTTGCTTCCCTGCCCCAGCCTTTGCGACAAATTACCTGACAATCGACCGATGGCTGTCCTGTGTCACGGCTTCGTCATGTGGATAGGCCACCCTGCGCGCCTCGAAACACACATGGAACGCGAAATGCTTCACGCTGAAAACCAGGATCGTCTGTACCTCATCACGCCTTACGACGAACAACAGAGCCTCGTCGGTAGTCTCGCTTTCAATGTGCAGGACCGCCATTGGCTGGTGTATTGCGCGCTGGGTGGGCATCAGCATGCAGATTTGCCTGAGACGGATTTGCTGACGGGTGTCAGCGTTCTCGACTTTTATTCTCAGGCTGCCTGAAAAATCAAAAGTACCCTCACCCTAGCCCTCCCGAAACGTCGGACCGCCCGTAGGGAGAGGGAACCGACCGAGTTGTTTGGTCGAGGTCCATCGACCTGAAATATCCAGCCGAACTCAGATTCTGAAAAGCCCCCGATCGGCTCCCTTTCCCCCTCTCCCCTTTGGGGAGAGGGCTGGGGTGAGGGGGATCGATTGTTCATCCAACACAAATTCCAACCCTGACACCCACAAAAAAGCCCGAAACCATCACTGGCCCCGGGCTTTTCACATCAGCCGAAAACTTACTCAGCCAGAACCTGACCCACAGTCGGATCCTTGAACAGACGCGTCAGCGCATCGCTCAACACATCGCTGACCAGTTTGGTGTTGGTTTCCTGGTTCGGCGCCATTCCGAAGCGCTGGTCCAGCGAAGCACCGTAACGACCGCTGTAACGGCGGTTGGCGTTCTGCACGTCGGAGCGGAAGGTCGCGCCGATAGTCGCTTCGGTCACGTACATGCCTTCTTTCGGCGACTGATACTTCAGCTCGGCCAGGGTTACGGTCAGCTGCGGAGCGTTTGGCGCGTTGTTGGTCGGGGTGAAACCCAACAGGCGCACGGCAGCTTCAGCCTGAGCCTGCAGCTTCGGCAGGATCTGCTCGCGCTGCACGGTGATGGCGCTGGTTTCCGGGTACAGACCGCCACGGGTGCCGAGGGTTGGCGACGGACGACCGTCAACCACACGCACGACAACGGGCTGGCCACGGCCGACCGCTGGCAGCTGGGTGGTCAGCTTCGGCTCCGGGTTCAGTTGTTGCGGGCTGTGGGCGCAGCCGGCCAGGGTCAAACCGGCCACAGTGATCAAACCGAACAACAGGCGTTGCAACATGCTCTTCTCTCCAGAATCAGGCACAAACAGGCCGGCAGTATAGCGGTGGGCCACTGCGGGTAACCAGCGCCCGACAGTGAATACTGAAATGTCTGACAAACCCTTGGGAAAGCGGTTCCTGTCACAGATTATTCACCCGCCATACACGTTGACGTCACGGCGCCTTGGCAACCTTGCAATCAGTCCCCCACAAGGTACTCAACCATGCGTTATCTGATCTCGTTGTTCGCACCGCGCCCGCTGCATCGCAGCTTCGCCCTGCTCGACCGTAATGGCCATTGCCAGGCATTCAAGCAGTGCAGCCTGCAGCCAATGGGCGACGGCTGGGTGGAAATCGAAGAAATCCGCCTCAACTGGTTGCACCAGCCACTGCCCGCCAGCGCCCGCGTCATAGCGTCGCAGCCCCGTGCACGGGTGCAAGCGATGTTGAGCATCTGACCGGATGCCTAATAAAAGTCATTAAACACGAGCAACTGCCCGCATTTCTTCGATACAATCTCCCCCCGATTATAAGGACGTCTCCTGATCGGGCCCCGCAACAGCGTCAATGCGCATGCATTTGACATCAAAATCGCCCACAGAGAGCCGCCCACACAGATCGAGTGAAGTTGGCGCGCTTGCCTGTTCTTCCGGCAAAAACCCCGCTTTTCGCGAATCTGCAGAGCTGTCATGACGCTCGGCCACCGCGTTGTTTTTGCCCTCGGGCAAGGTGCCAGGCCTGGACAGCCCTTTTTTGAGGTTCACGTCTTCAAAAGAGCGTGAAAAAAACGGGTTTTCACAACTTCACAAGAGTGTGGCGAGCAAATGAAAAGTTTTGCGTCTGAACATGCACCATTAGCGTCTGAAACAGCCCAACGACACAGGACCGGGTATACCTCGAATATCGGAGCCTGAAGCCTGTCCGCTACGGATTTGGTTGCACAAAAACGGATGTCTCGACCATAAGTCGAATTGCCAGCTGCGCGCTGAAATGAGTTCATGGAGCTCTTGAAAGCCAAGCCGCATACATCCGTCGAAGTTGCGAAAAATTGCGAAGATTCGGACATGGCGACCTGACCACGGATAGCTGGGGCATAACTGATCTGTCCCGGAACGCCTGGCAGCCATGCCGACAATTTGGTGCTGCAGATTTTGGAGACGCGTTAAATGGCGCATAACGAAGCAGTCGACGTAGTTCTGGTTGGGGCGGGCATCATGAGTGCCACCCTGGCCGTGCTGCTCAAAGAGCTCGACCCCGCGATCAAGCTGGAAGTCGTCGAGCTGATGGATTCCGGTGCTGCGGAGAGTTCCAACCCATGGAACAACGCCGGTACCGGTCACGCCGGCCTGTGCGAGCTGAACTACACGCCGCAAGCCGCCGATGGCACCGTCGACATCAAGAAAGCCGTGCATATCAACACCCAGTTCGAGGTGTCGAAGCAGTTCTGGTCGTACCTGACCAAGCAAGGCACCTTCGGCTCGTGCAAATCCTTCATCAGCCCGGTGCCGCACCTGAGTTTCGTCCAGGGCGACAGCGGTGTGTCTTTCCTCAAATCGCGCTTCGACGTGTTGAGCAAGCACCACGCCTTTGCTGACATGGAGTACACCGAAGACAAGGCCAAGATGGCCGAGTGGATGCCGCTGATGATGCCGGGCCGCGCGCAAGACGAAGTCCTCGCCGCGACCCGCGTGATGAACGGCACCGACGTCAACTTCGGCGCCCTGACCAATCAGTTGCTCAAGCACCTGACCAGCGCTCCCGACACTCAAGTCAAATACTGCAAGCGCGTAACCGGCCTCAAACGTAACGGCGCCGGCTGGACCGTCAGCATCAAGGACGTCAACAACGGCAACACCCGCGAAGTCGACGCCAAGTTCGTTTTCCTCGGTGCTGGCGGCGCGGCGCTGCCGTTGCTGCAGGCGTCGGGCATCGAAGAAAGCAAAGGCTTCGGCGGCTTCCCGATCAGCGGCCAGTGGCTGCGTTGCGACAACCCGGAAGTGGTCAAGCACCACCAGGCCAAGGTGTACAGCCAGGCTGCCGTAGGTTCGCCACCGATGTCGGTGCCGCACCTCGACACCCGCGTGGTCGATGGCAAGAAATCCCTGCTGTTCGGGCCATACGCTGGTTTCACCACCAAGTTCCTCAAGCACGGCTCTTTCATGGACCTGCCGCTGTCGGTTCGCGCCGGCAACATCGGGCCGATGCTGGCCGTGGCGAAAAACAACATGGACCTGACCAAGTACCTGGTCAGCGAAGTGATGCAATCGATGGAACAGCGTCTGGATTCCCTGCGCCGTTTCTACCCTGAGGCGAAAGCCGAAGACTGGCGCCTGGAAGTGGCCGGCCAACGGGTGCAGATCATCAAGAAAGACCCGAAAAAGGGCGGCATCCTGCAGTTCGGTACCGAACTGGTCTCGGCCAAGGACGGTTCCCTCGCCGCCCTGCTCGGTGCTTCGCCAGGCGCGTCGGTGACCGTTTCGATCATGCTCGAACTGATCGAGAAGTGCTTCCCAGCCAAGGCCAAGGGTGAGTGGGCCGGCAAACTGGCGGAAATCTTCCCAGCCCGTGAAAAGGTCCTGGAAACCGATGCTGCGCTGTATCGCAAGATCAACACGCAGAACAACATCGCGCTGGAGCTGGTTGAAGAAAGCAGCGAGACCCCAAGCTACGCTTGATCTTGCCGCATAAAAAACGCCCCGTACTCAGTGAGTGCGGGGCGTTTTTTTATGCTTGGGAAAAGCCTCAGGCGCGGGACTTTTCGATCAGCTCGATGTATTCCGGGGCGTTGCGCTGATCGGCGATCAGCTCAACGAAGGTCTTGCCCTGCTCGTCTTTGCCATCAACGTCATAACCGGCAGCGACGAAGAAGCCCAGAAAACGCTCGAAGTCATCGATACGCAGGCCACGGTAAGCCTTGATCAGTTTGTGCAGCGACGGCGAAGTGGCGTCGACCGGCTCAAAATCGAGGAACAGCTTGATCTGCTCATCGCCGATCTCGTCACCAATCACTTGTTTCTTATCTTTACGCATTGCCGACTCCAGCTCGCAGACATTACACGGGGCGGGCAGTTTACCCCTGCCCGGCCGCCCGGCTCAACGCGATCGCACAGCGCCGGTGTGCAAATCGGCCCAGATATGGCCGTTGGCGTAACTGAGGAATTGCACATACACGGTGTCATTGCGCAGCAGATCGATGATCACGCGGTATTGAGCCTGTGGATAAAACAGTGTCAGGGTTTTGCTCTTGTCGTCGTAGATCGGCTTTTTCAGGCTTTTGCTTTCGCCGTCGAAATTGACCAGCACCTGGGTGATCGTCGCGCCCTTGTTCAGGGATTTGCCTTTGAGGCGGATCATCAATGGCGACGTAACCGGAATCGGCTGCTGATTGGACTGGCGTTGCGCGCCGATCACTACGGAATAGTCGGTGACCTGCATGAGTTGCTGCTGCTCGGGTTCGGCATCGCGTACGGTCAGATCGTCCGGCGGCAGGAACTGGCTGTGCATCGGCGCGGCGGACAGCGGCAGGCTGAGGGCCAACAACAGGGCGGCAAAGCTGCGGATCAAAAGGCGCATGACAGGCTCCGGGGGGCGGGGCCGAGCACTCTAGCATGGGTATCGCGGATGGATCAGCACACACAAAACAACTGTGGGAGCGAGCCTGCTCGCGAAGGCAATTTCACATTCAACACTTATGCTGAATGAAAGATCGCTTTCGCGAGCAGGCTCGCTCCCACAGGGGATAGCGCGGGGGTCTTACATGCCTTTAACGGCAAAAATCCCGTTGGCGTTGCGCCAGTAGCCTTTGTAGTCCATGCCGTAACCGAAGATGTAACGGTCGATGCACGGCAGGCCGACGAAATCGGCTTTCAGGTCAGGACGCGCCTTGCGGTCGTGATCCTTGTCGATCAGTACGGCGGTGTGCACTTTGCGCGCGCCAGCGTGTTTGCAGAAGTCGATGATCGCGCCGAGGGTGTGACCTTCGTCGAGGATGTCGTCGATGATCAGCACGTCGCGGTCGATGAACGAGACTTCCGGCTTGGCTTTCCAGAACAGGTCGCCGCCGCTGGTTTCGTTGCGATAACGGGTCGCGTGCAGGTAGGACGCTTCCAGCGGGAAGTGCAGATGGGTCAGCAGCTTGCCGGAGAAAATCAGGCCGCCGTTCATCACGCAGAACACCACCGGGTTGCTGTCAGCCAGTTGTTCGTTGATTTGTGCACCGACACGGGCGATGGCCGCCTCGACTTCAGCTTCGGTGTACAGGCAGTCAGCCTCTCGCATGATTTGACGGATATGCTCGAGATCAGCGGACATGGCGCTCTCCAGGGGGGAATGTGGGGGGGTATGGCTGCGAAAAGCGGGCAAAGGTACGCATCTCGCGGGGCCGAATCAAGCCTTTATGGACTAACGTACAGAATGTCCTATAGGACATCACCCTCGGATAGATTAATCTAGGCCGGTTTTTTTGCCCGCCGCCGGAGTTTTTCCATGCCCATCCTCGAGATCCGCCATCCGCTGATCCGTCATAAACTCGGCCTGATGCGCCGCGCCGATATCAGCACCAAGAACTTCCGTGAGCTCGCTCAGGAAGTCGGCGCCCTGTTGACCTATGAAGCTACAAAAGATTTGCCGCTGGAGTCCTACGATATTGCAGGCTGGTGCGGCACCGTGTCGGTCGAGAAGATCGCCGGCAAGAAGATTACCGTCGTGCCGATCCTGCGCGCCGGCATCGGCATGCTTGAAGGCGTGCTGAGCCTGATCCCGGGCGCCAAGGTCTCCGCTGTGGGCGTCGCCCGTAACGAAGAAACCCTGCAAGCGCACACCTACCTGGAAAAACTGGTTCCGGAAATCGACGAACGGTTGGCGATGATCATCGACCCGATGCTCGCTACCGGCAGCTCGATGGTTGCGACCATTGATCTGTTGAAGAAAGCCGGCTGCAAGGACATCCGCGCGATGGTGCTGGTTGCCGCGCCGGAAGGCATTGCTGCAGTAGAAAAAGCTCACCCGGACGTAACCATCTACACCGCGTCCATCGATGAGCGCTTGAACGAGCACGGTTACATCATCCCTGGACTTGGCGACGCCGGTGACAAGATCTTCGGCACCAAGCAGAAGGACGCGTAACCATGCAGCAAGAGTTCAACGATCCGCTCTGGCGCACGGTGCTGTCCGGCGCCCAGATGCTGTTCGTGGCTTTCGGCGCCCTGGTGCTGATGCCGCTGATCACGGGCCTGGACCCGAACGTGGCACTGTTTACCGCGGGTCTGGGGACGATCCTGTTCCAGATCGTCACCGGGCGTCAGGTGCCGGTGTTTCTGGCGTCGAGCTTCGCTTTCATCACCCCGATCATTCTCGCCAAGGGCCAGTTCGGCCTCGCCGCGACCATGGGCGGTGTGATGGCGGCCGGTTTCGTCTACACCTTCCTCGGTCTTGCCGTGAAGATCAAAGGCACTGGCTTCATCGACCGTTTGCTGCCGCCGGTGGTGATTGGTCCGGTGATCATTTCCATCGGCCTGGCCATGGCGCCGATTGCCGCGAACATGGCGATGGGCAAGGCTGGCGACGGTTCTGAACTGATCCATTACCAGACCGCAATGCTGATCTCGATGCCGGCATTGCTGACCACGTTGATCGTGGCGGTGTTCGGTAAAGGCATCTTCCGTCTGGTGCCGATCATTTCCGGTGTGCTGGTCGGTTTTGCTATGGCGTTCTATTTCGGCGTGGTCGACACGGCGAAGATTGCCGCTGCGCCATGGTTCGCGATTCCGCATTTCACCGCGCCGGAGTTCAACTGGCAGGCGATCCTGTTCATCGTGCCGGTTGCCTTGGCGCCGGCGATTGAACACATCGGCGGCGTGATTGCCGTCGGTAGCGTGACCGGTCGCGACTATCTGAAGAAGCCGGGCCTGCATCGCACCCTGCTCGGTGACGGCATTGCCACCACCGCCGCCGGCCTGTTCGGCGGTCCGCCAAACACCACCTACGCCGAAGTGACGGGCGCGGTGATGCTGACCAAGAACTACAACCCGAAAATCATGACCTGGGCGGCGATCTTCGCCATCAGCCTGGCGTTCATCGGCAAGTTCGGCGCGCTGCTGCAAAGCATTCCGGTACCGGTGATGGGCGGGATTCTGTGCCTGTTGTTCGGTTCGATCGCGGCGGTGGGGATGAACACTCTGATCCGGCACAAGATCGATCTGGGCGAAGCGCGCAATCTGGTGATTGTTTCGGTGACGTTGGTGTTTGGTATCGGCGGTGTGCTGGTCGGCACCGGCACTGGTCCGGATGATTTCGGCCTCAAAGGCATCGCGCTGTGCGCGGTGGTGGCGATTGCGCTGAACCTGATTCTGCCGGGCAATGATGGCTGGAAGAACAAGAAGGCGGATGAGCCGCTGATCTAAGCCTTTAGATCTGATCGTTCCCACGCTCTGCGTGGGAATGCCTCTAGGGACGCTCTGCGTCCAGTGACGCGGAGCGTCACGGGCTGCATTCCCACGCGGAGCGTGGGAACGATCATCACAGGGCCAGCGGTGCTCTTTCGCAGAGCGTCGCCAAGGCCTTGGCCCATTGCCGGTCGTCGTTCAGGCATGGCACCAGCACCAATTCCTCGCCCCCCGCTTCGCGGAACTGTTCCTTGCCGCGATCACCAATCTCCTCCAGCGTCTCGATGCAATCGGCGACAAACGCCGGGCACATCACCAGAATCTTCTTCACGCCGCTTTTCGCCAGTTCATCCAGCCGCGCTTCGGTGTACGGTTCGATCCACTTGGCCCGTCCCAGACGCGACTGAAACGACACCGACCATTTGCCATCAGGCAGGCCCATGCGCTCAGCGAACAACGCTGCGGTACGCAGGCATTGCGCGCGATAACAGGTCGCCAAGACCGCAGGCGAGGCGTTCTTGCAGCAGTCGTCATTCTTGAAGCAGTGATTGCCGGTCGGATCGAGTTTGGTCAGATGCCGCTCAGGCAACCCGTGGAAGCTCAGCAGCAGGTGATCGTAATCCTGCTGCAGATGCGGTCTGGCGCTTTCCACCAGCGCATCGAGGTATTCCGGCTGATCGTAGAACGGTTGCAGCACCGACAATTGCACATCGAGCTTGTTCTGGCGGATCACCCGTTTCGCTTCTTCGATCACCGTGGTCGTGGTGCTGTCGGCGAACTGTGGATACAGCGGCGCCAGCGTGATGCGCTTGTGCCCCGCCGCGACCAGCTTGAGCA
The DNA here is from genome assembly GCF_059429415.1 of Pseudomonas sp. CH61. NCBI lineage: Bacteria > Pseudomonadati > Pseudomonadota > Gammaproteobacteria > Pseudomonadales > Pseudomonadaceae > Pseudomonas > Pseudomonas sp. CH61. Next base: position 4,657,985 of record NZ_CM182098.1, read on the forward strand.
AACAGGTTTCAATCGACGGTTCGCCGTAACGCATGGCCAGTTCTACCGGGCCGTGGCTCCACTGCGCGGTCATCTGCTGTTGCAGGCGACGACTGAGCACCACCAGCGGCGAACCCTCGTCCCACCAGATCGAGGCATAGGCGTGGGCCGATTGCTCCGGGCGTTTGATCAGGATCAGCGACACCAACAGACGCCGCACCGGCCATGGCAGGTCGATCACGTACGGGTCCATCAGGAATTGATTGAGGTAGCTGCGCACATCGGCCACCGAGGTGGAGGCCGGGGAACCCAGGTTGACCAGAAGCAAGGCGTGATCGGTCATGCAACGTCCTATTTCAGAGGCGGCTGGAGAGGTCATCCAGAGCCGCGCGTAAATCCGTGAACTGGAAAGTGAAACCCGCTTCCAGCAAGCGTGTCGGTATGGCCTTCTGGCCGCCGAGCAACAACAAAGACATCTCGCCGAGGCCGACCTTCAGCGCCAGGGTCGGCATCGGCATGAACGCCGGGCGGTGCAACACGCTGCCCAGCGTCTTGGCAAATTCGCGATTGCGCACAGGTTGCGGCGCGCACGCATTATAAGGACCACTGGCCTGATCCCGGTGCAGAAGAAAATCAATCAGGGCGATTTGATCGTTGATATGAATCCACGGCATCCACTGCCGACCATTGCCCAAAGGCCCGCCCAGCCCGAGTTTGAACGGCAACAGCAAGCGCGACAAAAAGCCGCCCTCGGCCGACAGCACCAGCCCGGTGCGCACCAGCACTACACGAATGCCCTGCGCTTCGGCGCGCAGTGCGGTTTCCTCCCAGGCGATGCACAACTGACTGGCGAAGTCGTCGATCACCGGCGGCGAATCTTCGGTCAGTTCGCGCTCACCGCCATCGCCGTACCAGCCGATCGCCGAACCGGAAATCAACAATGCCGGTTTCTGCGCGCGGGTTTCGAGCCACGCCAACAGCGTTTCGGTGAGCTTGATGCGGCTGCTCCACAACAACGCCTTGCGGCGATGGGTCCACGGCCGATCGGCAATTGGCGCGCCGGCCAGATTGATGATGGCGTCGACAGGCTCCTCGCCGAGGTCTTCCAGACGCGCGATACCACGCACCTGCGCACCGCAGATTTTCGCGACTTTCTCCGGTTTGCGACTCCACACCGTCAGGCGATGGCCCTGCCCTGACCAGTGTCGGCAGAGCTGACGTCCGATCAAACCAGTACCGCCGGTCAGCAATATGTGCATGACATCTTCCTCGCGTGGCGTTTAACCCGGATCACTAGTCTATTTTTATAAGCAGGGATCTTTTCTATCGGGCAGGCTCTATTGTTTAACCATAGGCCAAGCTGTCAGAACGAGAATGCTAGAAGTTATACCAAAAAACAAAATTATACAGGTTTCATCCACGGCGTAGTCTGTACAGAAAGGTAAACGAGGCCCCTATGACTGTACCTATCGCAATCATCGGCACCGGCATCGCCGGACTCTCCGCCGCCCAGGCTCTGACAGAGAGCGGGCACACCGTCCAGTTATTCGACAAGAGTCGCGGCAGCGGCGGGCGCATGTCGAGCAAGCGCAGCGACGCTGGCTCGCTGGACATGGGCGCGCAATATTTCACTGCCCGCGACCGGCGCTTCGTCACCGAAGTGCAGCGTTGGCAAAGCCAGGGCTGGGTCGCCGAGTGGACGCCGCAGCTCTACACCTACCAGGGCGGGCAACTGAACCTGTCGCCGGACGAGCAGACCCGTTGGGTCGGTGCGCCGCGTATGAGCGCCATCACCCGTGGTTTGCTCGACGGTCTGGAAGTGCATTTCGCCTGCCGGATTACCGAGGTTTTTCGCGGTGAAGAACACTGGCATTTGCAAGACGCCGAAGGCTTCACCCACGGGCCGTTCAGCCACGTGGTGATTGCCACGCCAGCGCCGCAAGCGACGGCATTACTGGCCGCTGCGCCGAAGCTGGCCGGTGCCGCCGCCGGGGTGAAAATGGACCCGACCTGGGCCGTCGCCCTCGCTTTCGAAACACCACTGGATACGCCGATCGAAGGTTGCTTTGTGCAGGACAGCCCGCTCGACTGGCTGGCGCGCAACCGCAGCAAACCGGGGCGCGACAACACTCTCGACACATGGGTGCTGCACGCCACCAGCGCGTGGAGCCGGCAACATATCGACCTGTCCAAGGAAGCGGTGATCGAGCAACTGCACGGCGCCTTTGCCGAGTTGCTGCACAGCGCCATGCCCGCGCCGAGCTTCAGCCTCGCCCACCGCTGGCTCTATGCGCGCCCGGCGACGGGCCACGAATGGGGCACGCTGGCCGATGCCGATCTGGGCTTGTACGCCTGCGGCGACTGGTGCCTGTCCGGGCGTGTCGAAGGCGCTTGGCTCAGTGGCCAGGAAGCTGCAAAGCGCTTACACGAACACCTGCAATGAACCGCATCAATCCGGGTAAATTGCTGCTGTCGAAATGGACAGCAGCTCACCCGCAAAACCGTGAAAAACACTTTCTGGTGACCGAGTTGTTTCGCGACGAGGAAGGCACAGTGCTGGAAGTCGAGTTGCAGGCGGTGTTGACCAAGCGTGCTGAGCGCCTCGATTGGCAAACCCTCAAGAACACCGATCACTGGTTATTGGGTTGGCAATAAAACCCCCTGTAGGAGTGAGCCTGCTCGCGATAGCGGTTTGTCAGTAACATCGATGTTGCCTGAGACGGCGCCATCGCGAGCAGGCTCACTCCTACAAGAAATCGCATCAACCGAAAAAGTTATACAAATAATTTGACTTGTATACCCAGGAATCTATGCTGAGCAAAGTTGTACAGAGATCAACGTCTGTACAGGTATAGATTCGAGGTGCCCATGTCTGACCCTTGCCTAGCCAAACCAAAAATCGCCATCAGCGCCTGCCTGCTGGGCGCTGAGGTGCGCTACAACGGTGGCCACAAGGAATCACGCCTGTGCAGCCGTACCCTCACCGAGCATTTCGATTTCGTTCCGGTGTGTCCGGAGGTCGCGATCGGCCTGGGCATCCCGCGCGAACCGATCCGTCTCGTTGGCGATGCCGAGCATCCACAAGCGGTCGGCACGATGAACCGGGCGATCAACGTTACCCAGCCGCTGGCCGAATACGGCGAGAAAATGGCCGCCGAACTCAATGACATCTGCGGCTATATCTTCATGCAGCAATCACCGTCCTGCGGCCTGGAGCGGGTCAAGGTCTACCACGCCAACGGCGCCCCGGTGAACGGCGGTGGGCGCGGAATCTATGCCCAGGCGTTCTGCGCACAGCACCCGGATCTGCCCGTGGAAGAAGCCGGGCGCCTCAACGATCCGGTGTTGCGCGAGAACTTCATCACCCGCGTGTTCGCCTACAGCGAATGGCAGCAAGTCCTCGCCAATGGCCTGAGCCGTCGCGCCCTCACCGAATTCCATTCGCGCTACAAATATTTGCTGATGGCGCACAACCCGCCGCAATACAAAGCGCTGGGCAAACTGCTCGGCAACATGGCCGATACCGATCCAGTCGAACTAGGCCCACGCTACTTCAGCGAACTGATGGCGGCGCTGAAAAAATGCGCCACCCGTGGCACCCACTGCAACGTGCTGCTGCACATCAGCGGTTATCTGAAACAGGTAATCAGCGCCGAAGACAAACAGGAAATGCAGCACGTCATCGGCCAGTACCGCCAGGGCATCGTGCCGCTGGTGGTGCCGTTGACGCTGCTCAAACATCACTTTCGCCTCCATCCGGATTCGTACATCGCGCAACAGGTTTACCTGCAACCGCACCCGGAAAACCTCAGCCTGCGAAACGCAATCTAATGAACGACAAAATGGATACCAGCGCCCGGGAAGATCTTGGCGCGGATTTTAAAAAAGCCCTCGACGAGGGCTGGCTGCCGATTCGCGAAGTCGCCCGGCAGACCGGCGTCAACGCGATCACCCTGCGTGCGTGGGAACGCCGCTACGGGCTGGTCGTACCGCAACGCACCCCAAAGGGTCACCGGCTCTACTCCGCCGAACACGTGCAGCAAATTCTGGCCATTCTCACCTGGCTCAACCGTGGCGTTGCAGTCAGCCAAGTCAAACCGCTGCTCGACGCACCACAGGCGTTCAGCGAATCGGTGGAAAACGACTGGCAACGCTTGCGCCAAACCCTGCTTGCCGCCGTCACGCAACTCAATGAACGCAGCCTCGACGACAGCGTCAATCAGGCCATGGCGCTCTACCCGCCACGCACGTTGTGCGAGCAATTGCTGATGCCGCTGCTGGCGGAACTGGAGCAGCGCTGGCAAGGCCAGTTCGGCGCGCAGATGGAGCGGGTGTTCTTTTATTCGTGGTTACGCAGCAAATTCGGCACACGCATCTACCATAACAATCGTCAGTTACATGGCGCCCCGCTGTTATTGATCAATCATTCCGACCTGCCACTGGAACCTCATCTGTGGCTGTGCGCGTGGCTGATCAGTAGCGCTGATTGTCCGGTGCAAGTGTTTGACTGGCCGCTGCCGGCCGCCGAATTGGCGTTGGCGGTCGAACATCTGCAAGCCCGTGGCGTACTGCTGTATTCCAGCAAAGCCATGAACCTTGCGCAGTTGCCGAAACTATTGAACGGAGTCAGTTGCCCGAAAATGCTGGTCGGACCAACGGTATGCATCCACCACGCCGAGTTGTCCGTAAGAACTTCCGAGATGGCTGATGTGTTCCTGGCTGAAGACGCGCTGCTGGCGCACCAGGTACTCGTTCAGCGTGGGCTGATCTAATGGACGCAGTGAGTTCCGACATGCAATTGATCTGGCTGCGCAGCGACTTGCGCCAACATGACAACACCGCTCTCGCGGCCGCCGCAGCACGTGGCCCGACGGTCGCCGTGTATCTGTTGAGTCCGCAGCAATGGCTGGAACATGACGATGCAGCGTGCAAGGTCGACTTTTGGCTGCGCAACCTGCGTGAGTTGAGTGCAAGCCTTGACCAACTGAACATCCCGTTGCTGATTCGCACTGCAAACCATTGGGATCAGGCCCCGGCGGAACTGCTCAAGCTCTGTCGGCAACTGAAGATCGAATCCGTCCACGTCAACGAAGAATATGGCGTCCATGAAAGCCGTCGCGATGCAGCGGTGGCCGAAACATTGAAGGCCGAGGGCATCACCTTTCACAGCTATCTCGACCAGTTGCTGTTCAAACCCGGCAGCGTGCTGACCAAGACCGAGAGTTACTTCAAGGTGTTCAGCCAGTTCCGCAAAGTCTGTTACGAACGCCTGCATCGCTCAATGCCTGCGCTGATAAAGGCTCCCGGCAAACAAAGCGCTTTGAACATCGACAGCGACCCGGTTCCTGATTCCGTCAAAGGCTTCGCGACCCCGAGCGACTCGCTGCGAGCGCTGTGGCCAGCCGGTGAACAGGAAGCCCGACGCCGCCTCGACACCTTCACCGACACGCAGATCGATTACTACCAGAGCGAACGCGACTTCCCGGCCAAGCCCGGCACCAGTCAGCTCTCGGCGTATCTGGCTGCCGGCGTGATCTCGCCACGGCAATGCCTGCACGCCGCCCTGCAAAGCAATCAGGGCGAATTCGAAAGCGGCAAGGTCGGTGCGGTCACCTGGATCAACGAGCTGCTGTGGCGCGAGTTCTACAAACACATTCTGGTCGGCTATCCCCGCGTTTCCCGCCATCGCGCTTTCCGCCCGGAAACCGAAGCGCTGGCCTGGCGTGATGCGCCGGAGGATCTTGCCGCATGGCAAGAAGCGCGCACCGGTCTGCCGATCATCGACGCGGCCATGCGCCAATTGCTCGAAACCGGCTGGATGCACAATCGCCTGCGCATGGTCGTAGCGATGTTCCTGACCAAAAACCTGTTGATCGACTGGCGCGAAGGCGAACGCTTTTTCATGCGCCACCTGATTGATGGCGATCTGGCGGCGAACAACGGTGGCTGGCAATGGAGTTCGTCGACGGGCACCGATTCGGCGCCGTACTTCCGCATCTTCAACCCGCTGAGCCAGTCGGAAAAATTCGACAGCGAAGGTCTGTTCATCAAGCACTGGCTCCCGGAACTGGCCGACCTCAACAAAAAACAAGTGCACAACCCTGCCGACGTCGGTGGCTTGTTCGGCGCCGCCGACTATCCGTCGCCGATCGTCAACCTCAGCACCTCGCGCCAACGGGCCTTGGCAGCCTTCAAGAATCTACCTTCGCGTACGTCTTCAGGAGGTGATGATGAGTGAATTCCTGCGCCGCTTCGCCCGGCAATTTTCAGCGTTGAACAAAGACAACCTGCAAAGCCTTGCCGAGCTGTACAGCGATGACATTCATTTCACCGACCCGCTGCACGAGGTCCAGGGGCTGGCGCAGTTACGCGACTATTTCGGCGAGCTATACGCCAACGTCAGCGAACTGCATTTCGACTTTCATGGTTTCGACCAGATCGGCGATTGCGAAGGTTACCTGCGCTGGGTCATGAGCTATCGCCATCCACGCCTGGCGGGTGGCCGCGTGATTCGTGTCAGCGGTTGCTCGCATCTGTTGTGGCACGACAAGGTTTATCGCCACCGGGATTATTTCGATGCCGGGGCGCTGCTGTATGAACACTTGCCAGTATTGGGCCGGGTCATCGCCTGGCTGAAAAGGAGAATGGGATGAGTCGTACACCTCCACGGCGTTATTGGTTGACCGGGGCCAGCAGTGGCATCGGCGCGGCGCTGGCTGAAGAGATCCTGAAAACCGGTGCGCACCTGGCGGTCAGTTCCCGTCAGGTCGCTCCGCTCAAGGTCTTGTCGCAACGCTATCCAGGGCAGGTTTTAGTAGTGCCGGGAGATCTGACCAACAGCCAGACAGTGCGCGAAATCGGTGAGCAGATCGCCGCAGACTGGGGTTCGCTGGACTCGGTGATTCTCAACGCCGGCACCTGCGAATATGTCGACGCCAAGCAGTTCGATTCCTCGATCATCGAGCATGTGGTGCGCACCAATTTGCTCGCCAGCAGTTATTGCATCGAGGCTGCCCTGCCGCTGCTGCGCAAAGGCACTGCGCCGCATCTGATCGGCGTGGCCAGTTCGGTGACCTACCTGCCGCTGCCACGAGCCGAAGCCTACGGCGCCTCGAAGGCCGGATTGCGTTACCTGTTCGAATCGCTGCGCATCGATCTGGCCGACGAAGGCATTGAAGTCACCGTGGTCAGCCCGGGTTTTGTCGAAACACCGCTGACCGCAAAAAACGATTTCCCCATGCCCTTGAGCTGGCCTGTGGATAAAGCCGCACGGCACATCTTCGCCAAGCTCAAGGACCGGCCGCTGGAGATCGCCTTCCCGGCGCTGTTCATGGCCGCGCTGTGGCCGCTATCGAAACTTCCATCGCGGGTACAACTGGCGATCGGCAAGCGCATGGTGCGCAAGTCCCCACCGCTGACGGATCCGACATGAAAATAGCCATCGTCGGCAGCGGGATCGCCGGGCTGACCTGCGCTTACCTGCTCAATCGCCGCCATGAAGTGACGGTGTTCGAGGCCGGCGACTGGGTCGGTGGTCACACGCACACCGTCGACGTTACGGTCGCTGGACGGCAGTACGCCGTGGACACCGGTTTCATCGTCTTCAACGACTGGACCTACCCGAATTTCATCCGTCTGCTCGGCCAGCTTGGCGTAGCGTTCAAACCGACCGAAATGAGTTTCTCGGTGACCGACCCGGACACCGGTCTGGAGTACAACGGCAACAACCTCAACAGCCTGTTCGCCCAGCGCAGCAACCTGTTTTCGCCCGGGTTCTGGGGCATGTTGCGCGACATTCTGCGCTTCAACAAAGAAGCCCAGCGCGACCTCGTCGAACTGCGCATCGCCGCCGACACCACCCTCGACGAATACCTCAAGGCTGGCGGTTACGGCGAGCGTTTCATCCTGCATTACATCGTGCCGATGGGCTCGGCGATCTGGTCGATGCCAATGGCGGAGATGCTCAATTTCCCGCTGCAGTTTTTTGTGCGTTTCTTCAAGAACCATGGCTTGTTGTCGGTCAGTGAGCGGCCGCAATGGCAAGTTATCGAAGGCGGCTCGAGCGCCTATATCGCGCCGCTGACAGCCGCGTTCAAGGAGCGGATTCGTATCAATTGCCCGGTAACCCGGGTTGATCGTGACGTGCATGGCGTAGTTATCCACAGCCCGGCAGGCCTCGAACACTTCGATCAGGTGGTGTTCGCCTGTCACAGCGATCAAGCGTTGAAACTGCTGGCGATGCCGAGCGATGCCGAACGCGCGATCCTCGGCGCCCTGCCCTACGCCGCCAACGAAGTGGTGCTGCACACCGACACGCGCTTGTTGCCGACACGAAAACTGGCCTGGGCGAGCTGGAACTATCGGCTCAGCGGCGCCGGCCACACCCACGCCGCCGTCACCTACGACATGAACATTTTGCAGGGTATTCAGAGCGACACCACGTTCTGCGTCAGCCTCAATCAGAGCGCCGGCATCAGCCCGGACAAAGTGCTTGCCCGTTACACCTACGCCCACCCGCAATTCAGCCTCGCTGCGGTGGCGGCACAGAATCGCTGGGGCGAACTGGATGGCGCGCAGCACACACATTATTGCGGCGCCTATTGGGCCAACGGTTTTCATGAGGACGGTGTGGTCAGCGCCTTGCGCGTGGCCGCTGCGTTCGGGGAAACCTTATGAACAGCGCCCTGTACAGCGGCTGGATCGGCCATCGGCGTTTCTCGCCGCGCCGCCATGAATTCCGCTATCGGATCGGTCTGCTCTACCTCGACCTCAGCGAACAGGACGCCGTGCTTGCACTGTCGCCGCTGGCCGGGCGCAGTCGCTTTGCGCCGTTTTCATTTCGCGAGACCGACTACCTGAAGACCTTTACCGGCCGAGGCATGCGCCTGATCGATGCCGTGCGTCAGCAGGTCGGCATCGCCATTGGCCATGAACCGCAAGGCGCGATTTGCCTGCTGACCCAGGCGCGCAGTTGGGGGTTGTCCTTCAATCCGGTGAGTTTCTTTTATTGCCATGAGGCCGACGGGCAACTGGCGGCGATTGTCTGCGAAGTCACCAACACGCCGTGGCGCGAGCGCTATCACTACGTGCTGCCAGCGCGCACGCCCGCCAACCTGCAGGATTTTCATCAGCACTTCGCCGTGGCCAAGGCCTTTCACGTTTCGCCGTTTTTGCCGCGCGATCTCGAATACCGCATGAGTTTCAGTCCCGCCGCGCAAGCCCTCGGCGTGCACATGGCCGACTGGCAAGGCGAGCAAAAACTGTTCGACGCCACACTCAATCTGCAACGCGAAAATCTTGATCGTCGCAGCCTGCATCGTTACTTGCGGCGCTTTCCGTGGATGACCGCGAAAACCGCCTTGGCGATTTACTGGCAGGCACTGCGCCTGCTGCTCAAACGCGCACCGCTCTTTGCTCATCAGGCTGCCGACGGCAGTTTTCAAACCGCCACTGTGCCTCCCAAGGAGCACCGCCATGAAATCCTCTAGTCTGTCGGTCAGTCGGTTCAGCGCCAACGGTTTGACCGGATCGCTGCTGCGCCGTGGCGTGTTGCGCCAATTGGCCCAACTGAAAAACGGGCAACTGCTGGTGGTCGAGGATGGCGAACGGCTGATGTTCGGCACGCCGGGCAGTGCCTTGCTCGGGGAAATCCATGTGCTCAACTCGGCCGTCTGGGGCATGGTTGCCGGCAACGGTTCGATTGGTGCCGGCGAGGCGTTTATCCACGGTTATTGGAGTTCACCGGATCTGACTGCGGTGGTGCGCGTGTTCGTCAGCAATCTCGACGTGCTCGATGCCATGGAGGGTGGCTTGGCACGCCTCGGTCGGCCGTTGGTGCAAGGTCTGCACTGGCTCAACCGCAATACGCGCAAGGGTTCGCAGAAAAACATCGCCGCGCACTACGACCTCGGTAACGATCTGTTCGAGCAGTTTCTCGACCCGACCATGATGTATTCGGCGGCGCAGTTCCTTACGCCCGAAGACAGCCTGGAGCAGGCGCAGTTGAATAAGCTGGAGCGCATCTGTCAAAAGCTCGCGCTCAAGGACAGCGACCATTTGCTGGAAATCGGCACCGGTTGGGGCAGCATGGCGCTTTACGCCGCCCAGAATTACGGTTGCCGCGTGACCACCACAACACTCTCGAAAGAACAGTACGCGTTTACCGCACAACGCATCGAACAACTGGGCTTGCAGGATCAGGTCACGCTGCTGCTCAAGGACTACCGCGACCTCACCGGCGAATACGACAAACTGGTGTCGATCGAAATGATCGAAGCGGTCGGTCACCGCTTCCTGCCGACCTACTTCAAACAATGCGCGCACTTGCTCAAGAGCAACGGTTTGATGCTGATCCAGGCGATCACCATCCGCGAGCAGCGCTACGAACAGGCCAAACGCGGCGTCGATTTCATTCAACGCTACATCTTCCCCGGCGGCGCCCTGCCCTGCGTGCAGAAAATGCTCGAAGTGGTCAGCCGCGACACCGATATGAACCTGCTGCACATGGAAGATTTCGGCCTGCATTACGCAAAAACCCTACGCCTGTGGCACGAGAACTTCCGCCGCGCCCACGGCCGTTTGAGCGAGTTGGGTTACGACGATTATTTCCTGCGGCTGTGGGAGTTTTACTTGTGTTACTGCGAAGGTGGATTCCTCGAACGCACCATTGGCACCGCGCAATTGCTGCTGGCCAAACCGGCCGCAATGACCGCACCGCTGCTCGGACGCTTCGATGCTTGAGCGTGTCGCCAATGCCGTGTTGTTCCAGATCGGCTGGCTGACCTGCGTGCTCGGCGGCAACAGTTTGTGGTTGCTGGTCGCGTTGGCGGTGCTGGTGATTCATCTGCGCTGGATCAGCAATTGGGCGGCTGAAGGCCGTTTGATTTTGAGCGTGGTGATTGTCGGCACAGCCGTGGACAGTGTGTTGCGCGGTGTCGGGGTGTTCGAGTTTCAGGATCAGTCGCCGCTGATTCCGCTGTGGCTGATGCTGCTCTGGGCACTGCTGGCGACCACGTTGCGTCATTGCCTGGCATGGAGCGCCCGGCCATGGTGGCTGGCCAGCGTGCTGGGCGCGGTCGGCGGCGCGTTGTCGTATTACGCTGGCGGGCGACTGGCCGGGGTGCAATTTCCCTATGGCGAGTTACCGACATTGATCGGCATCGGCCTGCTCTGGGCACTGCTTTTTCCACTGCTGCATGCGATGGCGCGGCGGCTGGCGCACTGAGCGTCTGTCAGAGCTTTCACACGCACGGCGGCGACTGCCTTACACTGCCGCCATGAAAACCATTCCCCACCAGCAAATCACCGAGCCTGCAGTCACCTGCTCGACCTGCGCGGCGTGCTGTTGCCAACTCGAAGTGATGCTGATCACCGACACCGGCGTGCCTGATCGCTTTATCGATACCGATGAATGGGGCGGCGAAGTGATGCTGCGTCTTGACGACGGCTGGTGCGCGGCGCTGGATCGCGACACGATGATGTGCACGATTTACGAAAAGCGTCCGCTGATTTGCCGCGAGTTCGAGATGGGCGCGCCGGAGTGCATTGAAGAGCGCAAAGGCATCACGACCGCCTACCGCTGATCCCAAGAACACCCCAAAACAAATGTAGGAGTGAGCCTGCTCGCGATAGCGGTGTGTCAGTCAATATATGTGTGACTGACACACCGCTATCGCGAGCAGGCTCACTCCTACAGGGGTTATGCGCTCGGCTTAGAGCGGCATCGTGTAATGCAGCGAGTAACTTTCTACACCGTCGTTGTCACTGGCAAGGCCGGCGTTGGAATAGTGCGTCGCCCGAATCCCGACTTCATGCCCGCCATTGAAACGCAGACCAAAACCGAGGCGGTCTTCAAACTGGAAAGAGCCGCCGAGATTGTTGGATTCGTACTTGGTGTTAGAGAAGGCCGCCACACCGATCCCCGCTTCGATATACGGTTTGACCGACTGGCCGGCAAACTCGTAAACAAACACCGGCGAGAACGAAAGGCTGTTGTTGCTCGAGGTCTTGTCGCCTTCCCAGTAGGTGTAAGCACCGCTCCAGTAACCGGTCAGGCGACCGACGTCACTTTGCAGCCAGCTCTTGTCCCAGTCGAAATTCATGCCCAAGCGGTACGTCATGGTCGAGTCGCTGGTGGCCCCCACCGCGAACTCAACACCTGCCGCTTGTGCAGTAAAACTTTGCCCCATCAGTGCGGCCGCAATCGCGGCCAAGCAGAATAGTCGCTTCACGTTGAAACTTCCTTTTCCGGAACGATCGTTTGGTTTTCTAGATAACTCTTCGCTATAGAAGCTAGCGCCTGCTCAGAAGTTCAGCTGATTTTTTAGTTATTTCACAAATTTTTTACAAGTCGAAGTTTTGTACTTCGCCGGCACTCTGACCCAGTAGCGGCAGGATGTTTTTGAAGTAGGCAGGATCAGCGCTGGTCCAGAATCTGACCGATTGGTTCGGGCCGGCAGCGAGCAAATCGCGCTCCGCCAAAAGCCGCTGAAGTTGCCGCGCTACAGCAGCACCGGTATCGATCAGGCTGATGTCCGCAGGGATCATCGACTTGAGCATCGGCTTGAGAAAGGGATAGTGGGTGCAGCCCAGAATGATTGTGTCGCAACCGCTGGCCAACAGCGGGTCGACATAGCTTTGCAGCAACTGACGCAACTCGGCGCTGTGCAGATCGCCGCTTTCAATCAGCTCGACCAGGCCGGGGCATGGCTGGGTGATCACGCGTACATCAGCGGCAAAGCGATCCAGCAACGCGGCGAATTTGGCGCTCTGCAATGTGCCGGTGGTGGCGAGCACGCCGACCACACCGCTGCGGGTCGCGGCGGCGGCGGGTTTGACTGCAGGCTCCATGCCGACAATCGGCCAGTCAGGAAAGTCGCGGCGCAAATCGGCAACGCCGGCAACCGTGGCCGTATTGCAGGCCAACACCAAGGCCTTGGCGCCCTGCTCACGGAAAAACCCGGCCATCACGCTGCAGCGCTGGCGGATGAATTCCGGGGTTTTCTCTCCGTAGGGAATGTGCCCGCAATCGGCGACATAGAGCAGTGATTCATTGGGCAGCAAACGCTGGATTTCCGCCAGCACCGACAAGCCGCCAACACCGGAGTCGAACACGCCGATCGGCGCTTCACGCATGGCGCGAACCACAGACGCTGCAACCCGGATCACGCTTGACGCGCAACTCGCGGAAACGCGAGCCGAGGGCATCGATCAACAGCAAGCGACCCACCAGCGGCTCACCGAAACCGACCAGCACCTTCAAGGCCTCAAGCGCTTGCAGGCTGCCGACCAGTCCCACCAGCGGCCCGACCACACCGGCCTCGCTGCAAGTCAGTTCGGCTTCGCTGCCGTGCCCGTATAAACAGTGGTAGCACGGACTCTCGGCACGACGTGGGTCGAACACCGATAATTGCCCTTCCAGACGAATCGCCGCGCCGCTGACCAAAGGTTTGCACGCCGCCACACACGCAGCGTTGACCGCTTCGCGCGTGGAAAAGTTATCGGAACAGTCGAGCACCAGATCCACCGCCGCCACGGCAGCGGCGAGAGAATCCTCGTCCAGCGCCTGACGATGGGCGATCAGTTCAATCTCGGGATTGATCGCGCCCAGACGCTTGAGCGCCGAGTCGACTTTGCTCATGCCGACGCTGTCGGTGTCATGGATGATCTGGCGTTGCAGGTTGGTCAGGTCGACGGTATCGAAATCCGCCAGATGCAATTGGCCGACACCGGCCGCGGCCAGATACAGCGCAACCGGCGCACCGAGGCCGCCGAGACCAACGATCAGCACGCGACTGTCCTTGAGCTTCAACTGCCCGTCGATGTCGATGTGTTGCAGCAGAATCTGCCGGCTGTAGCGCAGCAATTCCTGATCATTCAGCACGGCAGGCGCCCCAGACTGATGCGTTGATGACCGCCCAGATCGGTGCGGCTGTGGACGTCTTCAAAGCCACGCGTGAGCAGCAGATCGCGTACGGCTTCGGCTTGATCATAGCCGTGTTCGAGCATCAACCAGCCAGCGGCCTCCAGATGTTCCGGGGCCTGTGCAACGATCAAACGCAGATCATCGAGCCCGTCTTCCCCGGCAACCAGCGCACTGGCCGGTTCGAAGCGCACATCGCCTTCGACCAGATGCGGATCGGCGGCAGCAATGTACGGCGGGTTGCTGATGATCAACTGGAAACGCTGACCTTCCAGCGCGCTGAACCAATGGCTGCTCAGCACCGTGGCGTTGTTCAGATGCAGGCGCTGGCGATTGCGCTCGGCCAAAGCTACGGCTTCAAGAACGCGATCCACGGCGGTGACTTTCCACGCCGGACGCTCGCTGGCCAAGGCCAAAGCAATCGCACCGCTGCCAGTGCCGAGGTCGAGCACTTTGGCCGGGGTCGCGGGCAGCAATTCCAGCGCCGCTTCCACCAGCAATTCAGTGTCCGGACGCGGGATCAGCGTGTGCGGTGCGACTTCCAGATCGAGTTTCCAGAACCCCTGCTGCCCGAGAATGTAGGCCACCGGCTCGCCGCCACGGCGACGTTGCAGATATTCGGCAAAGGTCAGCGCTGCTTCACTTGGCACGATGCGCTCGGGCCAGGTGTGCAGAAAGCTGCGCGATTTGCCCAGTGCAGCGGCGAGAAGCAATTCGGCATCCAGACGCGCGGTGGGCGAGTCCGGCAGTTCGGCGGCGCGCAACAGGCTGGCGATGATGGTCATTTATTCACCTATCGCTGCAAGTTGGTCAGCCTGATATTCCGCCAGCAATGGCTCGATCACCGCTTCAACGCCACCGGCAAGAATTTCATCGAGGGAATACAGGGTCAGGTTGACGCGATGGTCTGTAACCCGGCCTTGGGCAAAGTTGTAGGTGCGGATGCGCTCGGAACGATCGCCCGAGCCCACCAGCAATTTACGCTCGCTGGCGATCGCATTGGCCGCCGCTGCGGTTTGCTGATCATTGAGCTTGGCCGACAACCACGCCATCGCTCGGGCTCGGTTCTTGTGCTGGGAACGTTCTTCCTGACACTCGACGACGGTGCCGGTCGGTATATGGGTGATGCGGATCGCGGAGTCGGTGGTGTTGACGTGCTGACCACCAGCCCCGGAGGAACGGAACGTGTCGACGCGCAGATCCGCCGGGTTGATCTCGATGGCTTCGCGCTCGTCGGGCTCAGGCAATACCGCCACGGTGCAGGCCGAAGTGTGGATGCGGCCTTGGGATTCGGTGGCGGGTACGCGCTGTACGCGGTGCGCGCCGGATTCGAATTTCAGTTTGCCGTAAACGTTGTCGCCTTCAATGCGCGCGATGACTTCTTTATAGCCACCGTGTTCGCCTTCGTTTTCCGAAAGGATCTCGACCCGCCAGCCACGGCGCTCGGCGTAACGCGAGTACATGCGGAACAAATCGCCGGAGAAGATCGCCGCCTCGTCGCCACCGGTGCCGGCGCGAATTTCGAGGAAGACGTTGCGGCCGTCATTCGGATCCTTGGGCAGCAACATGCGTTGCAGATCGGCTTCCAGGGTGATCAGCAATTCCTTGGCTTCGCGGACTTCTTCCACGGCCATTTCGCGCATGTCCGGGTCGCTGTCCTTGAGCAACGCCTGCGCGCCTTCCAGATCGCTTTGTACGCTGAGCAGCTTTTTATAGCCTTGTACCACCGGCTCGAGTTCGGCGTATTCCTTGGAATAGGCGCGGAATTTGGCCTGATCGGCAATGACTTCGCCGTCGCCAAGCAGCGCGGTCAGTTCCTCGAAACGGTCCTGGAGAACATCCAGCTTATTGAGCAGTGACGCTTTCATTGCGGTTTTTTATCCGAAAAGCTATCCGGTGAGCCCTCAAGGGCAAAGAGTTCCTGGGCCATGGCCAGCGCATCAAGGCGGCCTTCGGCAGAAAGCTTTTTCAGTTGCACGCTAGGCGCGTGCAACAGTTTATTGGTCAGGCCACGGGCCAGTTGCCCGAGCACGTCTTCAGCGTTGCCACCGTTGGCGAGCAGGCGCAGGGCCTTTTGCAGCTCTTCGTCGCGCAGGCGTTCGCTCTGTTGACGATAGGCCTTGAGCACGTCGACCGCCGCCAGCTCGCGCAGGCGCACCATGAAATCGTCAGCGCCGACCGAAACCATTTCTTCCGCCGCTTGGGCTGCGCCCTGGCGACTCTTGAGGTTCTCGGCGACCACTTCGTGGAGATCGTCGACGCTATAAAGGTAAACGTCGTCCAACTCGCCGACTTCCGGCTCGATATCGCGGGGAACGGCGATATCGACCATAAAGATCGGTTTGTGCTTGCGCAGCTTCAATGCGCTTTCAACCGCGCCCTTGCCGAGAATCGGCAACTGACTGGCAGTCGAACTGATCACGATATCGCTGCGCACCAGTTCCGCCGGGATGTCCGACAGCAACACCGCGTGAGCGCCGAACTGTTCGGCCAGCAGACTGGCGCGTTCCAGCGTGCGGTTGGCGACGACGATGCGCTTGACCCCCAGCTCGTGCAAATGGCGGGCGACCAAAGTAATGGTCTCGCCGGCGCCGATCAGCAAAGCCTGACTACGCTGCAAATCACTGAAAATCTGTTTCGCCAGGCTGACGGCGGCAAACGCCACCGATACCGGGTTTTCACCGATGGCGGTGTCAGTGCGCACCTGCTTGGCGGCATTGAACGTTGCTTGAAACAGTCGCCCCAGCAGCGGGCCGATGGTGCCGGCCTCGCGGGCCACGGCGTAGGCCGATTTCATCTGGCCGAGAATCTGCGGTTCGCCCAACACCAGCGAGTCGAGCCCGGAGGCGACGCGCATCATGTGACGAACTGCCGCATCATCTTCATGCACATAAGCACTCGCGCGCAGCTCATCGAGGCTTAAATGGTGATAGTCGGCCAGCCAGCGCAGCACGATATCGGCAGAAAGCTGATCCTGTTCTATATAAAGCTCACTGCGATTGCAGGTGGAGAGGATCGCGGCTTCGCGGCTGTCGGTCAGTCGGCAGAGCTGCTGCAAGGCCTCCACCAGCTGTTCAGGAGTAAAAGCCACGCGCTCGCGGACGTCTACTGAAGCAGTCTTGTGGTTGATACCGAGTGCAAGGAAGGCCATTCAAGGTCGCTGATGGTGACGTGAAGCCGGCAATTGTCCACCTTCGAAAGATTCAGAACAACTACCGCTGACTATTGTCCCAATCGTCAGCCCCTATAATGGGCACAATTGAGTCTCGGTTATGTTTGGCCGAAGGCTTGTGTCATGATGATCCGACCGCAGGTTAGTCGTCCTCTTCCTATATGAATAGATCTTCCGCGTTGCTCCTCGCTTTTGTCTTCCTCAGCGGCTGCCAGGCCTTGGCTCCCGTTTCGCCGGACGGTACGCCGTCGGTTGAAGACACCACGCCTGCGCCTGAAAAGCCCAAGGTTTACAGCTCGTTCAGCGAGGAAACCGTTTTCAGCCTGTTGAGCGCCGAACTCGCCGGCCAGCGCAATCGTTTCGACATTGCTCTGGATAACTACGTGACCCAGGCTATCAATACGCAGGATCCGGGTGTCTCCGAACGCGCCTTCCGTATCGCCGAATATCTGGGCGCCGATCAACCGGCCCTCGATACCGCGCTGATCTGGGCGAAAAATGCCCCGGACGACCTCGAAGCGCAACGCGCCGCCGCCGTGCAACTGGCACGCGCCGGGCGCTATGACGACTCGATGGTCTATATGGAGAAAGTCCTGCAGGGCAAGGGCGATACCCATTTCGACTTCCTCGCGCTGTCGGCAGCGGATACCGATCAGGAAACCCGCAACGGTCTGATGAAAAGTTTTGACCGTTTGTTGCAGCGTCATCCGAACAACAGCCAGCTGATTTTCGGCAAGGCCCTGCTCTTGCAACAGGACGGCGACAACAAAGCCGCGCTGGCATTGCTCGAAGACAATCCGCCGGATGACGGCGAGATCGCGCCGATTCTGCTGCGCGCGCGCCTGCTGCAAATTCTCAACCGAGGCGACGAAGCGCTGCCACTGCTGCAGAAAAGCATCAAAAAGTATCCGGACGACAAACGCCTGCGCCTGACTTACGCACGCATGCTGGTCGAACAAGACCGCATGGACGACGCCAAAGCCGAGTTCTCCAGCCTTGTGCAGCAATACCCGGAAGACGACGAACTGCGCTACTCGCTGGCCTTGGTCTGCCTGGAAGCCAAAGCGTGGGATGAAGCCAAGGGTTATCTGGAAGACTTGATCGCCCGTGAAAGCCACGTCGATTCGGCGCACCTGAACCTGGGACGCATCGCTGAAGAACGCAACGACCC
Organism: Pseudomonas sp. CH61; assembly: GCF_059429415.1. Taxonomy (NCBI): domain Bacteria; kingdom Pseudomonadati; phylum Pseudomonadota; class Gammaproteobacteria; order Pseudomonadales; family Pseudomonadaceae; genus Pseudomonas; species Pseudomonas sp. CH61. The sequence continues at coordinate 4,676,228 of NZ_CM182098.1, forward strand.
GCAAGGCGCCCTCATCGAGTACGCCCAGGTCGGCCCGGGCAACGACTATCTGCCGGCGCAATTGCGTCAGGCCGATATTCTGATGAACAACGGCAAAACCGCTGAAGCGCAAAGCAAACTCGCCGCCCAGCGCGACGAGCAACCGGACTACGCGATTCAGCTGTACCTGATCGAATCGGAAACCCTGTCGGCCAATAAACAGGACGACAAGGCCTGGAAAGTCTTGCAGCAAGCTTTGCTGCAATACCCGGACGATCTGAATCTGCTCTACACCCGGGCGATGCTCGCGGAAAAACGCAATGACCTGGCACAGATGGAAAAAGATCTGCGCCTGATCATCAAGCGTGATCCGGACAACGCCATGGCACTCAATGCTTTGGGCTACACCCTGTCCGATCGCACCACGCGCTACGCTGAAGCCAAAACGCTGATCGAGCAGGCACACCAGATCAACCCGGAAGACCCGGCCGTACTCGACAGCCTCGGCTGGGTGAATTACCGCCTGGGCAATCTGGATGACGCCGAGAAATATCTGCGTCAGGCGCTGGAGCGTTTCCCGGATCACGAAGTCGCCGCACATCTGGGCGAAGTGTTGTGGACCAAGGGCAACCAGCGTGAAGCCAAACAAATCTGGGGCAAATTCCTCAAGGATCAGCCCGACAGCACCATTCTGCGCAGCACCATCAAGCGCCTGACCGGATCCGAGACTCTTTAACTCATGTTTTTGCGCCACGTTATTGTTTTCAGCTTCATCGCCCTGCTCGCTGGCTGCTCGGGTTTTGGCACTCGTGAATCGGTCGAGGGCCACGGCAGCCCGGCTCAATGGGCCGCGAACAAACAACAGCTGACCGGCCTCGACGGCTGGCAGATCGACGGCAAGATCGGCATCCGCGCACCGAAAGATTCCGGTAGCGGCACGTTGTTCTGGCTGCAACGTCAGGACTATTACGACATCCGTCTGTCCGGCCCGCTGGGTCGTGGTGCGGCACGCCTGACCGGGCGTCCGGGCAAAGTCTCGCTGGAAGTTGCCAACCAGGGTCGCTACGAATCGCAATCCCCGGAAGCGCTGCTCGAAGAACAGCTTGGCTGGAAACTGCCGGTGTCGAATCTGGCCTGGTGGGTGCGTGGCCTGCCGGCGCCTGATAGCAAAAGTCGCCTGAGTCTGGATGCCGACAGCCGCTTGGCCAACCTGGAACAGGATGGCTGGAAAGTCGAATACACCGCTTACACCGAACAAAACGGTTACTGGTTGCCGGAACGCATCAAGCTGCACGGCACTGACCTCGACGTGACGCTGGTGATCAAGACCTGGCAGCCGCGCAAGCTGGGGCAATAACCCATGACCGCTGCACGCCTGACCCTGCCCTCGCCGGCCAAGCTCAATTTGATGCTGCACATTCTCGGGCGCCGTGAAGACGGTTATCACGAGTTGCAGACGTTGTTTCAATTTGTCGATTACGGCGATGAAATCACCTTTGCCGTGCGTGATGACGGTGTGATTCAACTGCACACCGAGTTCGCTGGCGTGCCGCATGACAGCAACCTGATCGTGCGCGCGGCGAAAATGCTTCAGCAACAGTCCGACTGTTCGCTCGGCATCGATATCTGGATTGATAAAGTCCTGCCCATGGGCGGCGGTATCGGTGGCGGCAGTTCGAATGCGGCGACGACTTTGCTCGGCCTGAATCATTTATGGCAGCTGGGTTGGGACGAAGATCGCCTGGCCGCACTGGGCCTGACGCTCGGTGCCGACGTGCCGGTTTTTGTCCGTGGTCATGCGGCTTTCGCCGAGGGCGTGGGTGAGAAACTCACCCCGGTGGATCCCGAAGAACCGTGGTATCTGGTACTCGTACCGCAAGTCTCTGTAAGTACGGCAGAAATTTTTTCCGATCCTTTGTTGACACGTAACACGCCGCCCATTAAAGTGCGCCCCGTTCCCGAGGGAAACAGTCGAAATGACTGCTTGCCGGTGGTTGCAAGGCGTTATCCAGAAGTACGTAACGCATTGGATTTGTTAGGTAAATTTACCGAAGCAAAACTCACCGGAACTGGAAGTTGTGTGTTTGGGGGCTTCCCAAGCAAAGCTGAAGCTGATAAAGTCTCGGCCCTTCTGACAGAGACCCTTACAGGGTTTGTAGCGAAAGGCAGCAACGTTTCGATGTTGCACCGCAAGCTGCAAAGTCTGCTCTAAAGGAACCAGGTGCTCGGCACTTGATGCAACAGATACAGGGGCGTCGCCAAGCGGTAAGGCAGCAGGTTTTGATCCTGCCATGCGTTGGTTCGAATCCAGCCGCCCCTGCCATTTTCTATACTCATCCAGGTTACCCTCAGCCTCTAGGTACTGCGCGTGTCCAAGATGATGGTCTTTACGGGGAATGCTAACCCCGATCTGGCTCGGCGTGTTGTACGTCAGCTGCATATCCCTCTCGGTGACATCTCTGTCGGTAAGTTCTCCGACGGCGAAATTACTGCCGAGATCAATGAAAACGTTCGCGGTAAAGACGTTTTCATTATTCAGCCGACTTGCGCTCCGACCAACGATAACCTGATGGAACTGGTAGTGATGGCTGATGCCTTCCGCCGCTCCTCGGCTACTCGTATCACTGCTGTTATTCCTTATTTTGGTTATGCCCGTCAGGATCGCCGTCCGCGTTCCGCACGTGTGGCTATCAGCGCGAAAGTCGTTGCTGACATGCTTACCGTAGTCGGCATCGACCGTGTTCTCACGGTTGATCTGCATGCTGACCAGATTCAGGGTTTCTTCGATATTCCGGTAGATAACATCTACGGCTCCCCGGTTCTGGTGGATGACATTGAAGATCAGCGCTTCGAAAACCTGATGATCGTTTCCCCGGACATTGGTGGCGTCGTGCGTGCACGTGCCGTTGCCAAATCCCTGGGCGTGGATCTCGGGATCATCGACAAACGCCGTGAGAAAGCCAATCACTCTGAAGTGATGCATATCATCGGTGATGTCGAAGGGCGTACCTGCATTCTGGTCGATGACATGGTCGATACCGCCGGCACTCTGTGCCACGCGGCCAAGGCCCTGAAAGAGCATGGCGCAGCCAAGGTCTTTGCCTACTGCACACACCCTGTGCTGTCGGGTCGGGCCATCGAGAATATCGAAAATTCCGTGCTGGACGAGCTGGTGGTGACCAACACCATCCCGCTGTCCGCTGCAGCACAAGCCTGTGCACGTATCCGTCAACTGGATATCGCACCGGTTGTTGCCGAAGCGGTTCGCCGCATCAGCAATGAAGAATCGATCAGCGCGATGTTCCGTTAAGGGCCCTGCCCTTCTCGAAATGTCTCGTTGACGAAAAGCGCCCCGCCCCGGCATTCCTGCCGGGGCGGGGCTTTTTTGCCCATACCGTGTTTGGCGCTGGTCGCAAACGCCACTCCGGTCATGGCTATTTTGGAGATACAAAATGAACGATTTTACTCTGAATGCTGAAGTGCGTTCCGACCTGGGGAAAGGTGCGAGCCGCCGCCTGCGTCGTATCGCTAGCCTGGTTCCAGCTGTAGTTTACGGTGGCGAAAAAGCCCCTGAATCCATCAGCATGCTGGCCAAAGAAGTTGCCAAACTGCTCGAAAACGAAGCTGCCTACAGCCACGTTATCGAACTGAACGTTGGCGGCAAAAAGCAGAACGTCATCATCAAAGCTCTGCAACGTCACCCGTCCAAGGGTCACGTCATGCACGCTGACTTCGTACGCGTCGTAGCCGGCCAGAAACTGACCGCTATCGTGCCTGTGCACTTTGTTGGTGAAGAAGCTCCGATCAAGAAAGGCGGCGAGATCTCGCACGTCCTGAACGAAATCGAAGTAACTTGCCTGCCGAAAGATCTGCCTGAGTTCATCGAAGTCGACCTGTCGGCTCTGGAAATCGGCGCAATCGTCCACCTGTCCGACCTCAAAGCCCCTAAAGGCGTTGAGTTCGTTGCACTGGCTCACGGCGACGACAAAGCTGTTGCAAACGTACACGCTCCACGCGTTGCTCCAGAAGCTGAAGAAGGCGCAGCAGAGTAATTCACTCTGTCATGCCTGAGTGAGCAAGTAACATCGCGGACTGGAACGTAGCGAGAAAGCGGGCGAGAACGCGGAGTTTACATCCATGGTAAATGAGCATTTTTCGTCCACTTTCGCCGCTTTGCCTGATCGCGGCGATGTTACTCACCACTCAAAGGAAGGGCCCCTATCGTGACTGCCATCAAACTGATCGTTGGCCTGGGAAATCCAGGCGCCGAATACGACCAGACCCGGCATAACGCAGGGGCCCTTTTTGTTGAGCGCATCGCCCACGCACAGAATGTGAATCTTGTGGCCGATCGCAAATATTTCGGCCTGACCGGGCGCTATTCGCATCAGGGTCAGGATGTTCGTCTGCTGATTCCCACCACCTACATGAACCGCAGCGGCCAGGCCGTGGCGGCACTCGCCGGTTTCTTCCGCATCAAGCCTGAAGAAATCCTCGTGGCGCATGACGAACTCGACTTGCCTCCGGGCGTTGCCAAGCTCAAGCAGGGCGGCGGCCATGGCGGTCACAACGGGTTGCGCGACATCATTGCGCAACTGGGCAATCAGAATACGTTCTACCGCCTGCGGCTTGGCATTGGCCACCCGGGCGTCGCCAGTATGGTTTCAAATTTCGTCCTGGGTCGTGCGCCACGCGCCGAACAGGAAAAACTCGATGCCAGCATCGACTTTGCCCTCGGCGTGCTGCCGGATATCCTCGCCGGGGAATGGAACCGCGCGATGAAAAACCTGCACAGCCAGAAGGCCTGACTCTACTCCGAGGGGAAACACCATGGGATTCAATTGCGGCATCGTCGGCCTGCCTAACGTCGGCAAGTCCACCCTGTTCAACGCCCTGACCAAATCCGGTATCGCGGCCGAGAACTTCCCCTTCTGCACCATCGAGCCGAACAGCGGCATCGTGCCGATGCCGGATCCGCGTCTGGAAGCCCTGGCGGCCATCGTCAATCCGAAGCGCATCCTGCCGACCACCATGGAATTCGTCGACATCGCAGGCCTGGTTGCCGGCGCCTCGAAAGGTGAAGGCCTGGGCAACAAGTTCCTCGCCAACATCCGCGAAACCGACGCGATCGCTCACGTGGTGCGCTGCTTCGAAGACGAAAACGTGATCCACGTTTCCAACAGCGTCGACCCGAAACGCGACATCGAAATCATCGATCTGGAACTGATCTTCGCCGACCTCGACAGCTGCGAGAAGCAACTGCAGAAAGTCGCGCGTAACGCCAAGGGTGGTGACAAGGACGCCGTGGTTCAGAAGGCTCTGCTTGAGCAACTGATCGCGCACTTCACCGAAGCCAAGCCGGCACGCAGCCTGATGAAGAACATGAGCACCGACGAAAAAGCGGTGATCAAGGGCTTCCACCTGCTGACCACCAAACCGGTCATGTACATCGCCAACGTCGCTGAAGACGGTTTCGAGAACAACCCGCACCTGGACGTGGTTCGCGCCATCGCCGAAGAAGAAGGCGCGATGGTCGTTCCGGTCTGCAACAAGATCGAAGCGGAAATCGCCGAGCTCGATGACGGCGAAGAGAAGGACATGTTCCTCGAGGCCCTGGGCCTGGAAGAGCCTGGCCTGAACCGCGTGATCCGCGCCGGCTACGAAATGCTGCACCTGCAGACCTACTTCACCGCCGGTGTCGAAGAAGTCCGCGCCTGGACTGTCAAAGTCGGTGCCACCGCACCTCAGGCTGCCGGCGTGATCCACACCGACTTCGAGAAAGGCTTCATCCGCGCCGAAGTGATCGCCTACAACGACTTCATCCAGTACAAGGGCGAAGCCGGTACCAAAGAAGCCGGTAAATGGCGTCTGGAAGGCAAGGATTACATCGTCAAGGACGGCGACGTGATGCACTTCCGCTTCAACGTGTAAGCGTTACGCCGAAGAAAAAGCCGCGTTTGATACGCGGCTTTTTTGTGCCTGAGACATTGTCCGCCACACCACCAATCCCCTGTAGGAGTGAGCCTGCTCGCGATAGCGTTCTATCAGCTACAGATGTGCTGTCTGACACACCGCCATCGCGAGCAGGCTCACTCCTACAATGGGTAATGTGTGAATCAGGGCTTTTTGGTGCGCGGCAGGAAAATCGCCAGCACCCCAAACAACGGCAAGAACGAACACAGGAAATACACGTACTCAATCCCGTGCACATCCGCCAGATGCCCGAGCAACGCCGCGCCAATCCCGCCAAAACCAAACATCAAACCGAAGAACACCCCGGCAATCATCCCGACATTCCCCGGCACCAGTTCCTGCGCGTACACCACAATCGCCGAGAACGCCGAAGCCAGAATGAAGCCGATCACAACGCTGAGAACCGTGGTCCAGAACAGGTCGACGTGAGGCATCAGCAGCGTGAACGGCGCAACGCCAAGGATCGAAAACCAGATCACCGCCTTACGGCCGATCTTGTCGCCGATCGGCCCGCCGAAGAACGTCCCCGCCGCCACCGCGCCCAAGAACAGGAACAGGTGCAACTGCGAACTGGCCACCGACAAGTCGAACTTCTCGATCAGGTAGAACGTGAAGTAACTGGTCAGGCTGGCCATGTAGAAATACTTCGAAAACACCAACAGCCCCAACACCACCAGCGCACTGGTCACCCTGCCCTTCGACAGCCCGTGAGTCGCGGCCTGACCAGCCTTGAGCTTGAACAGATTCAAGTGATGGGCGTACCAGCGGCTGATGCGGTACAGCACGAACAGCGCAAACACTGCGAACAAACCGAACCACGCCACGTTGCCTTGGCCGAACGGAATAATGATCGCCGCCGCCAGCAACGGACCGAACGCGGAACCGGCGTTACCGCCAACCTGGAAGGTCGATTGCGCCAGACCAAAACGTCCGCCCGAGGCCAGTCGGGCAATCCGCGAGGCTTCCGGGTGGAACGTTGAAGAGCCGATACCAATCAGCGCCGCCGCCAGCAGAATCAACGGGAAACTGCCGACCATCGACATCATCACGATGCCAATCAACGTGCAAATCGACCCCGCCGGCAACAGCCAGGGTTTCGGATGCCGATCGGTGTGATAACCGACCCACGGCTGCAACAGCGACGCAGTCAGTTGAAAGGTCAAAGTGATCAGGCCGACCTGGGTGAACGTCAGGCCGTAATTGGCCTTGAGCATCGGATAGATCGACGGCAGCACCGACTGGATCAGGTCGTTGATCAAATGCGCCAACGCCACCGCGCCGATGATACGCATCACCAATGGGCTGCTTTGCGGAGCAGCGGGCGCCGAGGCAGCGGCGGTCTGAACGTTGCTGATAGCCATGAAAGTTTCCGGACAGCAGATGGGTGCACGCAGGCAGGTGCGTCAATGTGCCATTTTTCGGTGCGCCAGCGCCATCCCCTTAGCCAGCTAACTAACTGACTGGTCGTCGACTGCAAAGTGATAGCGCAACGCCATGGTCTGAATCTTGCCTTGCTTCTCCCCTTGAACGCGGGCGCCTTACAAAGGCGACCGACAATGGGAAGTTTCGCTACAGAGCCGGCCTACAGAGCGGGCGAGAGTGAACTTTCGAGGCCTTTTAGCAGGGCACAACATCCAGGTCGCACGACCGCGATGCACGCCATTGGTGCGTGGTGTCCAGAGGAGTCATGGGGCATGCAGGCTTTCCTTTCACCGGGGATCAATTTGCTGGGGCGGTTTGGCTTCGCAGGTAAATTCCAGTTGTTGTTTCTGTTGTTCATTCTGCCGTTGGCCGGCAGCCTGTTGATGATCGGCCAGGACTATCGCGACAAACTCAATCTGATTTCCGGCGAACGCGCTGGCGTGCGGCAGTTGCTTGCGCTGGATGCGTTGGACAACCTGCTCGCCGCGCAACGCGACCGTGCCGCCCGTTGGCGCGCCACCGAAACCAATCGCCAACCGACGCCTGCCACGCTCGCCGCCATGGGTGCATTCGACGCGGTACAACCGGCAGTTCTGCAAGCCACCACCGATTTGGGCAACGCACTGAAAAACGAAGGTGCCGAAGGCGAAACCCTCACCCGCTATCAAGCACTGCAAACCGCGCTCAACAGCCTGGACTCGAAAAGCCTCAGCAGCGTCGGTTGGTGGCCGGACGGTTACGACCGCTTCACCAACGCCCTCAGCGCCCTGCAAGCGTTGCGCGAACAAATCGTCATGGACAATCGCCTGACCCTCGCGCCGTGGCTGGAAACCTATCTGCTGACACAAATTTCCACGCAGCACGCGCCGGACCTGATCGAACGCGTCGGACGTCTCGCAGCAGTCGGCCAAGCCTCGGTCGTCTCCGGCCAATTCACTCTGCAAAGCCGTTTGCAGTTGCGTGACCTGCGCAGCCGCATCGGCGATGCCCGCGAGCAACTGGTGAAAACCGCCACGCTGCTCGAAGCACGCCTGCCGAAAGATCAGCAGAGCTGGGCTAGCCAATACCACGACAGCCTGAAACGCCTCGACAGCGGCCTGAAGGTCCTTGATGACGGCGTGTTCGGCGGCAGCATCACGCTCAAGCCGGACGAATTCGAACGCAGCCTCGACGCCATGCTGAGCGACCTCGCCGCCCTGCGCCAGCAATCGCTGGTGTCGCTGGATCAGCGCCTCGACGCCTACCACAGCTCAGCAATCCGTCAGTTCATCATCGTCGCAGCCATCTTCGGCTGCCTGCTGCTCGCGGCGCTGTACCTGTTCATCTGCCTGCAAGCCTCGATCCGCCGCAGCGCCAGCGGCATCACCCTGCTCGCCGAAGCGTTGCGTGACGGCAACCTCAGTCTGCAAGTGCCGGTGGAGGGCCGCGATGAACTGGCCGCGATCAGCACCGCACTCAACGTTGCCGTGGTGCAACTGCGCACGAGCATGCTCGGTGTCGATCACGAAACCTCGCAACTGAGCAACGCCGTGCGCAGCCTCAACGAGCATTCCAGCGGCGCTCTCGGCGAAGTCGAAGCGCAGCAGTTGCAGATCAGCCAGATCGCCGCAGCCGCCACGCAATTGGCCGCAACCTCGCAAGGTGTGGCGCAGAGTTGCGAGCAGGCCTCCGGCAGCGCTCAGCACACCCGGCGCATCGCCGCCGACAGCAGCCGCGACAGCCAGCGCACCACCGCGAGTATTCAACAGCTCAATCAGCGTTTGAACGAAACTGCTGCAGCGCTGGGCCGGGTCAGCGAGCAAGGCCAGCAGATTCAATTGGTCGTCGACACCATTCGCGGCGTCGCCGAGCAGACCAATCTGCTCGCGCTCAACGCAGCCATCGAAGCCGCGCGAGCTGGTGAACAAGGACGCGGTTTCGCTGTGGTCGCCGATGAGGTGCGCAGCCTGTCGCAACGCACGCAGTCGTCTACCGCGCAAATCGCCGGCACGGTCGACAGCCTGCGCGCTACGGTCAACGAAGCCGTGAGCCTGATGGAAGCCGCGTGCGGCCAGGCGCAAACCGATGCCGAGTCGGTCACCGGTCTCGGTGAGCGTTTAGGAGAAATCGCCAGCGCCGTGCAAAGTGTTACCGACACGTTGGCGCAGATCGCCACGGCGGTCGAGGAACAGGCGAGCACCGCCGACGAAGTCAGCGGCAATATCCAGCAGGTCGATCAGGCGGCCGTGCGTTTGCTCGAAGGTGCACGGGCGGTGAACCTCGCGGCGGATACCCTGAGTCAGGGCAGCCACGCCTTGAGCGCCAATACGGCAAGATTTCAGCTGCGTTGAGGCCCTGCCCAGCCCGGATTTTCCGGGCTGGAGGATAAGCGGTTGAAAATAAGAAGAAATATTTTAAATTTACGCTTGACGCTTTTCCATTTCAGGGGAATAATGCGCGCCACTTGGCTACATAGCTCAGTTGGTTAGAGCATAGCATTCATAATGCTGGGGTCCGGGGTTCAAGTCCCTGTGTAGCCACCAAGTACTAAAAACGGCTTACCGAAAGGTAGGCCGTTTTTTTATGCCTCGAGAAAAGTCTCGGTAATCTGTTACTTCAAAATATCCTTCTCTTCGTTGCTCGCTTTGGTCGCTGCCTGTGCGATCAGGGCGTCGAGCATCTGCGCAATGACCTTCTGTTGAACCTTCGAAAGCTCATTGATGGACTGCAGCCGTCGATACCACGTCGAGGTCAAGCTGCGCCAGGGCGTCTCCGTGTACGAAGGAACCCCGAGCAGGTCTTCAACAGGCACGCGCAGCGCAAATGCCATCTTCACCAGTGTCGTGACCGGCATGCTGCGCGTGCCCTCCTCGTAGCCCTGAAAGGTTTGCCGGGAAAGACCTAAAGCCCTTGCAAACCGAGTCTGTGTGATCTCGTGCACTGTGCGTAAGTGAGCAATGCGACTGCCCATCGCCACCAGAAAATCGCGATCCTCATTGGAAACACTCATGACAATGGCCGACTGAAAATAGAATTGAATGGCAACGGACTTATCCCTTTCATCTGAAATCCATCCTGGAGAAAACAACAGAAAATATCCTCAGGTAAAGGCGCGTAAGTTGTCGACCTGAAAAATCTGTAGGAGAAATACAGAACAACCGCTAGGTCGGGGGCGAGGTACTACAGGCGCGAAATGCCTTTTCATTCGACAGAATCGGTACCGAGCGATCTGGTTGAAAAAACGCTGTAGGAAACGGGTTCGATCCAGGTATGAAGTAGATCGCGCACCACAAATACAAAAAAACGGCTTACCGCAAAGTGAGCCGTTTTTTGTGCCTGGAGGAAAGTGCCGACAGCCAAGGTACTGATGATTTACTGCGACCAGTTACCCAGCGCCGACAACCCTTTCGCCCAGATCTGTCGAGTGCGCAAACCGACCATTGCGCGCCAGTCCGGATCCGCCGGATAAAACTGCTCCAGCAGATTCAACTTGATCCTCCGCCCCGTCGCATCCAGCGGATCGCCATGCAGATGCAGCCAATGGTCATCACGCAAATGCCGATGCACATCCGGACCCGGATACGTCCCGCACTCGATCACGAACGGCATCAGTTGCACGCCCGGCAAGGCATTGAGCAATGCCTGCGAGGTGTACCCGGTAGCCGTCGCTGCCACTCCGGTTTCGCTCAAGGTGTCGGCGCCAGTGTGCAGCGTGTAAAGCCATGGGCCATAAATTGCCTGGGCCTGCGCGAGTGCCGGGTAAGGCGTCTGGGTGATGGTCAGCAACATCGGATGGCCGTATTCGCCAGCGCCAGTGTGCAGGTCAAAACACATCACGGTTTCAGCGCCAGCCAGATGCGCGTCGATGATTTGATGCAACGTGCGATTCGACCAGCTCGGCGCGCGGCCACCGTAAAACAGTCCATCGGGATGACTGTGCTGACCGCCCTCGACAATCGACATCACCGCTGGCCAGCCGTGTTCGTTGATCTGCGCATCGAGCAAGGCGTCGGTCCGCGCGCGCTCCGAACCGTTCAAATCGGTGCAGGCGTAAATCTCATGCAAGGTCCCGTAAGCGCGGTTATCCGGCAACGGCCCGGTGAAATCCAGGTGATTACGGTTGAGGTCGATGTTGTCTTCGTTGACCCGACGCAGCCATGCGGTGCCCCATGGGTTGATCAGGTGCACCATCACCACCGCGACATCCTTGGGCAGCGAGCCCGGTACGAATGCCTTCAGCCAATCGATCTGGCAATCCGAGCCGTAATAGCCCTCGACTCCGTGGGTACCGCTGAGCGCTACCAGCCGGCGTTTGGCCTGTGGATCGCCGAGCATGGCGACGTCGGTGCTCAGGGGTTCGCCGAATGGCCCGCAACGTGGATGTGTGTAGGAGGTGAGTGTGGCGCCGGCGGCGTTGGCGGCGGCGATGAACTGTTCGCGTTGACCGCGGTAGCTGGATTCGGTGGGGAACTCGCTGTGCATGCGTGGCCTCTTGTGATTTTTATGCCTTTACCTGTAGGAGTGAACCTGCTCGCGATAGCGGTGGTTCAGTCAACACTGATGTTGGCCGTAATGACGCTATCGCGAGCAGGCTCACTCCTACAGGGGATGTTGGTGCTCCATAAATTTGACATTGACCGTAGCGAACATCCGCCCCGAAAAGAAAGACAAAAATGCCCATCGGTTTGCGTCGCGACCGAGCGGTCGATAAAGTCCGTCAGACCTTTCACCCCATGGACGGAGAGCACCACGTGTTTCCAGCCCTGCCCCTGAGCCGCTTGCGCCTGCCAGCCCTGACGCTGATCATCAGCGCCCTGACCCTCACCGCCTGCAACGCCCCGCCCTCCTCGACCTTGCCGCTTGCACCGGAAGCCGCGTCCGGTTACCGCACCGACCTGCAAACCCGCCACGCCAGCCAACACATGGCCGCCGCTGCCAATCCACTGGCGGCTGAAGCCGGGCGCGAGATGCTGCGTCAGGGCGGTTCGGCGATTGATGCGGCGATTGCGATGCAAGCGGTGCTGACCCTGGTTGAGCCGCAGTCTTCCGGGATCGGCGGCGGCGCGATGATCGTGTTGTGGGACGGTAAACAGGTGCGCACCTACGACGGTCGCGAAACCGCACCGGCCGGCGCGACCGAGAAGCTGTTCTTGCGTGCCGATGGCCAGCCGATGTCGTTCCCGCAGGCGCAGATTGGCGGTCGTTCGGTCGGTACACCGGGCGTGTTGCGTGCGCTTGAGCTGGCGCATAAACAACACGGTCGTCTGCCGTGGGCGAAGCTGTTTGAACCGGCGATCAAACTGTCCGAGCAAGGTTTCGCGATCTCTGCGCGTCTGCACTCGCTGCTGGAATCAGATCCAGTCATCCGCCAGTCGCCGGACATGGCCAAGTATTTCCTCAATGCCGATGGCAGCGTCAAAGCCGTCGGCACGCGCCTGCAAAACCCGGCGCTGGCCGCAGTGCTCAAACGCATCGCCAACGAAGGCGCGGACGCCCTGTACAAAGGTCCGATCGCCGAAGAAATCGTCGCCAAGGTGCAGGGCCACGCCAACCCCGGCAGCCTGTCGCTGAACGATCTGCAGCGCTATCAGGCCAAGGAACGTGCGCCGCTGTGCACCGATTACAAACGCTGGCAGGTCTGCGGCATGCCGCCGCCGTCGTCGGGCGGCATCGCCGTGGCGCAGATTCTCGGCACGTTGCAGGCCCTGGAAACCCGCGATCCACGTCTTTCCCTGACGCCGCTCAAACCGGTAAAAACCGACAAACCGGCCGGCATCGAACCGGATCCGCAAGCCGTGCATCTGATCGCCGAAGCCGAACGTCTGGCCTACGCCGACCGAGCGCAATACGTCGCCGACACCGACTTCGTGCCAGTGCCGGTCAAAGGCCTGGTCGACCCGGGTTATCTGGCCAGTCGCGCCAGCCTGATCGGCGAGCGCAGCATGGGCAGCGCCAAACCGGGCACACCGCCGGGCGTGCAGGTCGCCTACGCCCCGGACCGTTCGCCGCTGCGCATCTCCACCTCGCAAGTGGTCGCGGTGGATGATCTCGGCGGCGCGGTGTCGATGACCACCACCATCGAAGCCGCGTTCGGCTCGCACCTGATGGTTCAGGGCTTCCTGCTGAACAACCAGATGACCGACTTCTCGTTCATCCCCGAAGAGAACGGCCAGAAAGTCGCCAACCGCGTCGAACCCGGCAAACGTCCACGCTCGTCGATGGCGCCAACGCTGATCTTTGATCGCCACAGCGGCGAATTCGTCGCCACGGTCGGCTCGCCCGGCGGTTCGCAAATCATCGAATACGTGGCAAAAACCACCGTCGGCCTGCTCGACTGGAACCTCGACCCGCAAAGCGCCATCAGCCTGCCCAACTTCGGCAGCCGCAATGGCCCGACCGAACTGGAACAAGGCCAGTTCAGCCCGGCGCTGATTCAGGCACTGAAGGACAAAGGGCATGCGGTGAACGAAATCGACATGACCAGCGGCACCCAGGCCATCGTGCGGGTCAAGGATGCGCAGGGGAAAGCGTCACTGGAGGGTGGCGCGGATCCACGGCGTGAGGGGGAAGCGCTGGGGGATTGAGGCTAGGACGCAAAACAAAAAAGGCTTACCGCGAGGTAGGCCTTTTGCTTAGCACACTGCGTATTTCAAATCGGGATGTTTAAAAGCTGCGAGGTAAACAGAGAACCGTCCCACAAGGTTTTCAGGTTGTCCGTCGGACGTCAGCTCTCTAGCCTGTACTCGTCGCTGCCAATTCAGTGACCGGGATTGGAAACCCCGAGTAGAACCGAGCGCATAAGCGCCTTTCATAACGCATCCTTGCGCACCTTCATGGTGTGCACTCCGTTATGGCGGCTGTGCGCGGGAGACCTTCGGGTCAACCGGGTTCTCCGTTCCCCGGGTTTCCAACCTGCGTACAGCTACCACCTATTCGTTCGGAAACCGAATCGGCCAGCTCCAATCCTGATCGGAGAACACCATGAAAAAACCAACACCCAATCACCCAGAAACAGACGCCGACCCAACATCCCCGTACGCAACCATCGACAGCAAAAAACTCAACGAAGCGGCCGCCCTCGACCACTACCTCAAACCGACCATTCACATCATGGCGTCCGCCCGCGTAGCTGAACCCATGTACCTCGCCAACCCGGTTTACATTACTTCGGCGTATAAAAAATCCGATGCCCGCACAGGCATCGGATTTTTCCTGTAGCCAAAGATTGGGCGAGGGGGCACCGCAAGCCGGAGTCATCGCCCGCTGAAATCAGAGCACCTCATGAACATACTTCCGATTCATACCGAAGAAGACTACCGTGCGGCGCTGCAAGACGTTTCTGCGCTTTTCGACAATGAACCGGAACGTAACTCCCCGGAAGGTAACTACTTCGAGGCCATGATCATCTTGATCGAAGCCTACGAAACCAAGCAATTTCCGCGCTATAACCCGACCGAAGCATTCAAATTCCGGATGGAACAATCAGGGGATTGAGTTTGCCCTTGGGGCAAGCTTTACCGTTGAGTCCAAGCAGCCAACAGGAGAGGTTCATGCTTACCATCGGACAAATGGCCCGCTGCCACGGGCTCACCACCAAGGCATTGCGTCATTACGACAGCATTGGCCTGTTCAGCCCGGCAGCCACCGGCCGAGACAACGGTTATCGCTACTATCGCCCGGAGCAAATCGTCACGCTTGGCCGGATCATCTGGCTCAAACAGTTGGGCATGGGACTCGACGAGATCAAAGTCTTGTCCGCCAATGGCGGGCTGGACAGTGTCGTCAATCTGCGTGAAACCCTCGAAAAGCATGCGCAGCAATTAAAAGCCGATATCCAGCGCAGCGAAAACGTTTTAGGACAATTGAACCGTTATCTTGCACAACCGGACCGGCCGCTGCCGGCCATGCAAACGCCTGCACGTATCGACTATCCCGCCCTGCGAATCATGGGCATGACCTGGCAACAAGATGACCAAGGCACCATCGCCGACATGTGGCAGCGGTTTGTACCACGGGAAGAAGAGATCGACCGTCTGCATGAACCGCTCGGCACGTTCGGCGTGTGCCAGCCGCTGGAAGACGGTCAATGGCGCTACATCGCCGGCCTGCCGGTGGGACACAGTGCCCCGCTGATTTCTGGCATGGTCGAATTGCAGATACCGGCTCGTCGTTATGCCCGCGTGGAGCACCACGGAACAGTCACAACGCTGCCGGAAACCTTTCGCGCCGCTTACAGTGAATGGCTGCCCGCCGCCGGCATGGCGCCAGACGAAGGGATTGAATTCGAGTATTGCGGCGAGCGGTTCTTCGGTCCGATGGACCCGCGCAGCGTGGTCGAGTTGTACATTCCGCTGAAAGACTGATGGTCGTGAACAAGGCTGCAAACGCAGCCTTGTTCACGATCAGCGATTAGCCACCAGATGCGCCCCAAACAGCAAATAACAACCACCCGCGAAGCGATCCAGCCATTGCCGCGAACGCTCATACACACCGGCAATCCGCCGACTGGCGAAGAACAGCGCCACGCAGCAATACCAGCTGAACGACAGCGTCGCCATGGTCATCACCGCCAGCGCCAGTAACAGTGGCGGGATGTGAGCCGGCATGGCGGTGGCGAAGATGGTCGCGACGAACAATGCCGACTTGGGGTTGGTCATGTTGCCCAGAAAGCCCCGCCCGTAAGCGCCGAGCAACGTTTGCTGCGAGTCATCGAGCGTGCCCGCGACGATCGGCGCCTTGCGCTTGAACTGCTTGAGCCCGAGGTAGATGAGGTAGCAGCCACCGGCAATCTTGAAGCTCAGGTACAGCGTCGGTGCGGCACTGAACAGCGACTGAATGCCCAGGCCACCCGCCAGCCCCCACAACACGGTTCCGCTGGCGACGCCGAGCGACGCGACGACACCGTGGCGGCGGGAACGGCTGACCGCCAGTTGCGCGATGTTGAAGAAGTTCGGGCCGGGGGTGACCACCGCGACTGTCCACAACAGGGCCAGCGACAGCAACGGCGCCAGATAACTCGAAAGGGAAAAATCCATGGGGGTATGCGCCTGATTGGGTTCGACGATGCCCTCTACCTTGCAACATCCCGCAATGTTTTGCCATCAGCCGCTATTCACACCGCTAGCGTCTTGCCATCCACCGCATCACCAATCTTCAGAAAATGCCCGCCCGCCACGTGGTGCAAGGTGCGCAATCCGTCATGCCCTTCGAAATGCCAGCGCCCGTCGCTGAACACGCGTTCATCGGCGTGGGCGGCGATGACTTCGGCGAGGAACAGGTCGTATTGCTCATGGTTGCGCGGCTCCGGGAGCAAACGGCATTCCAGCCAGGCGACGCAGCCGTCGAGCAGAGGGGCTTGGACTTGTTCGCCGGCAAACGTCTGCAAGCCGTACGCCTGAAACTTGTCTTGCCCTTGGGTTTGAGTGATCTCCAGGCCCGAGGTATTGCCGACGGTTTGCACGATGTCGGCTTGATCGACGCACGGGACGTTGAGCACGAAGGTGCCAGACGCCTCGAGTAATTGGCGGGTCCAGGTGGATTTATCGAGAACGACGGCGACTTTCGGTGGCTCGAAATCCAGCGGCATGGCCCAGGCGGCGGCCATGATATTGCGCTGACCGTCGTGGGCGGCGCTGACCAGAACGGTCGGTCCGTGATTGAGCAGACGGTAGGCTTTGTTCAGGGGCACCGGGCGGCGGTGGGAATCGCTCATGGGAGTCTGCTCCGGGGAAAAGGAGCCGATTGTAGCGCCAACGCAAATTTGTAGGAGTGAGCCTGCTCGCGATAGCGGTGTATCAGTCAGCACAAATGTTGAATGTCAGACCGTGATCGCGAGCAGGCTCACTCCTACAGGGTTTAGTGCAGGTCAGTGGGAGAGTTGATTGGCGAACTGGCCGACGGCGTTGACGACTTTCTGCGCACCGTCCTGAATCTCGACAATCACCGTGCCCGCTTCTGCCGCCAGCGCCAGCCCTTGTTCAGCCTGAAGCTTGCCGTCGGTCATCAGCGCCACGGCGTTGCGCGCCATTTCCTGGTTCTGCCGCACCACGGTGACAATTTCTTCGGTCGCCTGGCTGGTGCGCGAGGCCAGTTGCCGTACTTCGTCAGCCACCACGGCAAAACCACGGCCCTGCTCACCGGCGCGCGCCGCCTCAATGGCAGCGTTGAGCGCCAGCAGGTTGGTCTGTTCGGCAATGCCGCTGATGGTTTTGACGATGGTGCCGATCACCTGCGACTGCTCGTTCAGTGCCTCGATGCCCTCACCGGCAGCCTGCATGTGCCGCGACAGATCACGCATTACGTTGACCGCTTCAGTTACCACCGTGGTACCGCGCTGGGCGGTGCTGTCGGTTTGCTGCGAGGTGCTGTAGGCAATGCTCGCCGCGTCGGCGACGGCTTGTTCGCGGTTGACCTGATCAGTGATCACGGTGGCGAACTTCACCACTTTGTACAGTTTGTTGTTGGCATCGACCACCGGGTTGTAGGACGCCTCCAGCCACACCGTACGACCGTGGCTGTCGACACGCTTGAAGCGGTCAGCGACGAATTCGCCGTTGTTCAAACGGCGCCAGAAGTTCTGGTACTCGGCGCTGTTGTATTCCTCCGGGGTGCAGAACAGGCGGTGATGTTTGCCCTTGATCTGCGCCAGGCTGTAACCCATGCCGCTGAGGAAGCGATCGTTGGCGTTGAGCACATTGCCGTTGAGGTCGAACTCGATCACCGCGGTCGAACGCACCAGCGCACCGATCAGGTTTTCGTGTTCACGGGAGGCTTCGATGGTGCGGGTCAGGTCGCTGGCGAACAGCGAAATGTGCTTGATCCGCCCATCCGAAGAACGCACCGGTTGCACGATCGAGCGCAGCCACGCTTCTTCACCATTGCCACGCAGCAGGCGCACGGCACCGGCGAAATGCTCGCCTCGGGTCATGGCATTTTTGAAGCGGTGGTGGAATTCGTCGGACTTCACGTGCGCCGGGACGATGTCTTCAATGGCACGACCGATCAGGTCCTGACTCTTGTAGAGCATCTCGGTGAGGAAGTTCTGGTTGACCGACTGAATGCGCCCGTCGGGCTCAAGGTTCAGCACCAGCATCTCGCTTTCCAGGCTTTCCTTCACCTGCACGAGGCTGGAGAGTTCTTCACGAAGAGCGGCCAGCTCTTGCTTCAGGCGTTTGTTGAACATGGGAAAGTACCGATGGGCAGGTTGGAAAGCGGGATGCAGCCTAACCATCGGCCTTGAAAATCTTTTCTGAAGAGCGTTTGCGACCCGACGGTCAAAAATAGTTCTGAACGGTAAAATCACGCAGTTCCGGCCACCTGGCAAGGTCCCGTGCGCGGCATCCGCGAGCCGAAATACGCCGCCGTCAGGAGACCCACAACGCCCATCACCGCGCAGAACATCACGCAGATCCATGGACTCCACGGCATCAGACCGATCAGCAACAGCGGTGTGATACTGGCCCAGATGGCGTAGGCAATGTTGTAGGTAAAGGAAATGCCTGACACGCGAATACGTGCCGGGAACAACCCGACCATCACCGATGGCACTGCGCCGACAACACCGCAAGCCAGACCGGCCACCGCGTAAGCCAGGCCTACCCAGTTACCGCCCGTGATCAGGCAGCCATATAGCAAGCCGATGCCCAAGGGCAGCAGCAAGCTATAGAGCATGACCGTGCGCCACGCGCCAATGCGGTCGACCAGCAACCCGGCGATCACGCAGCCGATATTGAGGAAGACAATGCCCAATGCACTGAGAGCGAACGTGTGGCTGGCGGTCATGCCGAAGGTTTTCTGCATCATGGTCGGCGTAATGACGACGAACACCACCACGGCCGAGGTCAGCACGCAGGTCAGCAACATCGCCGGCAGCATTGCCAGTCGATGCTCACGCAACACCGTGCGCAGCGGCAGTTCGACCCGCGCCTCGCGCTGCGCTTCCATGGCCATGAACACCGGGGTTTCGCTCAGCCAGCGCCGTAGGTAAACGCCGATCACACCGAAGACGCCACCGAGCAGGAATGGATAGCGCCAGGCGTAATCAAGGATTTCCGCCGGAGTGAAGACTTGTGCCAGAAACGTCGCGGTCAGCGCGCCGATCAGGTAACCGAAGGTCAGGCCGGCCTGCAAAAAGCCCAAGGCATACCCGCGATGGCCGGCCGGCGCGTGCTCGGCGACAAACACCCAGGCGCTCGGCACCTCACCGCCCACCGCCGCACCTTGGAGGATGCGCAGCGCCAGCAACAGCAGCGGTGCGAAATAACCGATCTGTGCATAAGTCGGCATGATCCCGATCAGCAGGCACGGCAGCGCCATCATCAGGATGCTCAGGCTGAAGACTTTCTTGCGCCCGAGTTTGTCGGCGAAATGCGCCATCAGAATTCCGCCCAAGGGCCGCGCCAGATAACCGGTGACGAAAATCCCGAAACTTTGCAGCAGGCGCAGCCATTCGGGCATTTCCGGCGGGAAGAACAGCTGGCTGAGGGTCAGGGCGAAGAATACGAAGATGATGAAATCGTAGATTTCCAGCGCCCCGCCAAGGGCTGCGAGACCGAGGGTCTTGTAGTCGGAACGGCTGAACGGCGCGGGTTTGGCCGGGGATTGGGCAGTCATGGCAAAGAACTCTGGATCAGGCAAAAACCAAGGCGCCCATGGTCTACGCAAATGCGCGGATGGACAACCCGTTAGACCATAGTCCCGGTTTTGCAAAACCTGCTCACAAAGCATCGGCAGTTGAATTACTGTTAATGCCTGTCCAACGGGACCACGCCAACGCCGGCCAACCGCCGTGAATCCCATGTGGGAGCGAGCCTGCTCGCGAAAGCGTCAGCCCAGCCAACTTCAATGTTGAATGTGCCGACCTCTTCGCGAGCAGGCTCGCTCCCACAGGGATCTCTGTGTTGTCGAGATCGGCGAGCGTTCCCGCGGATCACAATAATCATAAAAATCCGAGGTACTCCCTGTGGCCGTTGATATCGAAGATAGCCGCTCCGCACGCTTTGCCCTGCGCTGTTCAAGCTTTGCCGAACGCTGGTTCCCCGATTCCTGGGTATTCGCTGCGCTGGCCGTGATCATCGTCGCCCTGGCCACACTGGCCATGGGCGCCAAGCCCACCGATGCGGCGATGGCGTTTGGTGACGGCTTCTGGAGCCTGATCCCATTCACCATGCAAATGGCTTTCGTGGTGATCGGCGGCTACGTGGTCGCCAGTTCGCCACCGGCAGTCAAACTGATTGATCGCCTGGCGCGGATCCCGAAAAACGGCCGTTCCGCCGTGGCGTGGGTCGCGTTGATCTCGATGGTTGCCTCGTTGCTGAACTGGGGCCTGTCGCTGGTGTTCGGCGGTTTGCTGGTCCGCGCCCTGGCCCGCCGCACCGATCTGAAAATGGATTACCGCGCCGCCGGTGCCGCTGCGTACCTGGGCCTTGGCGCGGTGTGGGCGCTGGGTTTGTCGTCGTCGGCCGCGCAGTTGCAAGCCAACCCCGCCAGCCTGCCGCCGTCGATCCTGTCGATTACCGGGGTGATTCCGTTCACCGAAACGATTTTCCTCTGGCAGTCCGGAGTGATGCTGCTGGCGCTGATCGTGATCTCGATCATCATCGCCTACGCCACCGCTCCCGGGCCGAACTCGGCGCGCGATGCCAAGGCCTGCGGCATCGACCCGGCATTCAACCTGCCACCACTGCAACCGCGCACCCGTCCGGGTGAATGGCTGGAACACAGTCCGCTGCTGATCATCCTGCTGGTGCTGTTGGCAGCGGGATGGCTGTTCCACGAGTTTTCGACCAAACCGGCGATCACCGCGATTTCCGGCCTTAATACCTACAACTTCCTGTTCATCATGCTCGGCGCCTTGCTGCACTGGCGGCCGCGCAGTTTCCTCGATGCCGTCGCGCGTGCGGTGCCGACCACCACCGGCGTGCTGATTCAATTTCCGCTGTACGGCTCGATTGCCGCACTGATGACCACGGTCAAAGGCGCGGATGCGCAGACCCTGGCGCACCACATCTCGACGTTCTTCGTCAGCATCGCCTCCCACGACACCTATGCGTTGTTGATGGGCGTGTATTCGGCGATTCTCGGTTTCTTCATTCCGTCGGGCGGCGGCAAGTGGATCATCGAAGCGCCGTACGTGATGCAGGTCGCCAACGATCTGCAGTACCACCTCGGCTGGGCGGTGCAGATTTATAACGCTGCCGAAGCGTTGCCGAACCTGATCAACCCGTTCTACATGCTGCCGCTGCTCGGCGTGCTTGGGTTGAAGGCGCGGGATCTGATTGGTTTCTCCTTCGTGCAGTTGCTGGTGCACACGCCGCTGGTCTTGGTTTTGCTCTGGGCGCTGGGGACGACTTTGGCGTATACACCGCCCGTCATGCCGTGATCCCAAGCGGGGCGCGGCATCATGGCGGCGCCCCGCACTTTTCTTTTTGAAACAGCCCTGTGCGTCTGCCGGCATGGCTGCCTGTCGCAAATAATGGCTCAGAGCCATCATCCTGCTTTACCGCATCGCACCCTCGGTAATATTCTGCGCGCCGATAAATGTTTCCATTTTTTACCAAGCGCAAAGGGAGTTCGTTGCAATGATCGTAGGGATTGACCTGGGAACCACCAACAGCCTGGTCGCCGTCTGGCGTGGTGATGCCACCGAGTTGGTACCCAATGCCCTGGGCCAGTTCCTGACACCGAGCGTTGTCGGCCTGGATGATCAAGGCCGGATTCTGGTCGGTCAGGCGGCACGTGAGCGTCTGCACACGCATCCGCGTCTGACCGCATCGCTGTTCAAGCGCCACATGGGCAGCGCCACGCAAACGTACCTGGCCGACAAGGCGTTTCGCCCCGAAGAACTGTCCGCGCTGGTGCTGAAGAGTTTGAAGGAAGACGTCGAGCGCGCGTTTGGCGAAACCGTCACCGAAGCCGTGATCAGCGTCCCGGCCTACTTCAGTGATGCCCAGCGCAAGGCTACGCGGATCGCCGGCGAACTGGCCGGGCTGAAGGTCGAGAAGCTGATCAACGAACCGACCGCTGCCGCCCTCGCCTATGGACTGCACCAACGGGACAAGGAAACTTCGTTCCTGGTTTTCGACCTCGGTGGCGGTACCTTCGACGTGTCGATTCTGGAGCTGTTCGAAGGCGTGATGGAGGTCCGCGCCAGCGCCGGTGACAACTTCCTCGGCGGTGAAGACTTCGACACCGTGCTGCTTGAGCACTTCATCAGCCATCACCGTTCCGCCGCAGACTTCCCGGAGCGCAGCAGCGTCATCCAGCCGCTGCGTCGCGAGGCCGAGCGCGTGCGCAAGGCGCTGGGTCAGGACGACAGTGCCGAATTCCGCCTGCAACTCGGTGAGCGCCAGTGGACGCAAACCATCACCCAGCAACAGTTGGCGACGCTGTACATGCCGCTGCTCGAGCGCCTGCGCGCGCCGATTGAACGGGCGCTGCGCGATGCGCGCATCCGTGTCAGCGACCTCGACGAGATTCTGCTGGTCGGCGGCACTACGCGCATGCCGCTGGTGCGCAAACTCGCTGCCGGGCTGTTCGGCCGCTTCCCGTCGATCACCCTCGACCCGGATCAGGTCGTGGCACAGGGCGCGGCCATTCAAGCAGCACTCAAAGCCCGCGCCGCCGCGCTGGAAGAAGTGGTGCTGACCGATGTCTGCTCCTACACGCTGGGCATCGAGACTTCGACGCAGGTCGGTCGCAACTATGAGAGCGGCCACTACCTGCCGATCATCGAGCGCAACAGCATCGTCCCGGTCAGTCGGGTGAAAACCGTGTACACGCTGCACGACAATCAGGAACAGGTAGTCGTGCGCATCTTTCAGGGCGAAAGCCGTCTGGTCAAAGACAACGTGGCGCTCGGCGAACTGGACATCAAGGTACCGAAACGCAAGGCCGGCGAAGTCGCCCTCGACGTGCGTTTCACCTACGACAACAACGGTCTGCTCGAAGCCCAGGTGAAAATCCCCCTGACCGGACAACAGCATTCGCTGGTCATCGAGAACAACCCGGGCGTGCTGTCACCCGAGGAGATCCAGCAACGCCTGCAGAACCTGGCACAGCTGAAGATTCACCCGCGCGAGCAACAGGTCAACACGCTGCTGACTGCACGTCTGGAGCGCCTCTATCAGGAAAGCCTGGGCGATCTGCGTGACCTGATGGGCGATTGGGCCAAGCAATTCCAGATAGCCCTCGACTCTCAGGACGAGCGCCAGATCCGTGAAGTGCGCACCGACTTGAGCCGCCGCCTGAGCGAACTTGATCGCACTCCGTGGCAATAAGGAGCCTGGCCATGGATTGCTGGTCGGTGCTGCACCTGCACGATGACGCTGAAACCCGCGACATCAAGCGCGCCTATGCGCGCCTGCTGAAAACCTTCCGCCCCGATGAGGATGCCGAAGGTTTCCAGCGCTTGCGCGAAGCCTACGAACAAGCGCTGGCGATTGCCCAATGGCGCCTTGAAAACGCTGAGCCTGCCGACGAAGAAGACGTCGCCGTGGCCACGGCTTCCAGCGCCTTTGCCGCGCTGGCGGTCGATGCTGCATTGGCAAACAAACACAGCCACCGGCAAAACCCGTCGTGGGATTTTGCCGATCTCGACGTTCCGCCCGTCACCCCGGCAGCCCCCGAGCCTTTTGCGCCGCCAGCGAAGGATGATGTTTTGCCTGTCGAGCCACTGACGGCGGCCCCGGACACAGAGGCGTATGCGCTTGAAGCGCAGGCCGCACGGCAACTGCTTGAGGGGCTGTCGCCCGAAAACCTCGACGAGCGTTGGGATCAGGCGCAACAGCAAGGCTGCGCCAAGGCCTTCGAAAGGCTGTTGCTGCAATTGTGTTTTGAACAGCCGCAACTGCGCAGCCCGGTGCTGAACTGGGCCGTCGAG
This sequence comes from Pseudomonas sp. CH61, assembly GCF_059429415.1. Classification (NCBI taxonomy): domain Bacteria; kingdom Pseudomonadati; phylum Pseudomonadota; class Gammaproteobacteria; order Pseudomonadales; family Pseudomonadaceae; genus Pseudomonas; species Pseudomonas sp. CH61. The sequence goes on from NZ_CM182098.1 coordinate 4,700,460, forward strand.
CAACTTGGATGGTTGGGGCCGTGGCAGGACGTGATGATCAATGATCGCCAGCGTGAGGTTCTCGCCGAGAATCTGATGGCCGACTATCGAGACCACCTGCAAGCGCTGCTCGAAAGCCAGAGCGAACGCGAGTTTCTCAACCTGCTCAAACGCTACAGCGCCCAACCGTGGCTGCAGGTTTTCGATCGCCGCGAACAATGGCAGCAAACCCTGCTGCACTTGCTCAATGACACTGAGTGGAGCGTGCCGCTGTTCGACCGCATCGGCCAACTGTTCGGCTGGGATCACAACAAAGGCCTGCACCCGCAACCGGACTGGCTCTGGGACACGTTGATCGAACGCTGCAATCAGGAAAGTTTCTACGACAATCTGCGCGCCAAGGCTGCAAGCGACCGCACCTGGGCGGCCGACGTGCAGGCGGCGCATCTATTGATCAATCCGCTCAAGCCCCGGCAGCAGAAGAAGATCATCGACGGCTTTGGCCAGAATGAATGGCAGGCCTGCCATGACCTGTCGGAAAAACTCACGTGGCGTTTCCCCGAACTGCTCGCACGTTTGCCCTATGCCGATGCTTTTTACTGGCGGCGTTTTTTTCCACGGCCCATCGCTGCCGAAACCTGGGTACGCGTGTGGGCGGCCATTGCCTTGGCGCTGTGTCTGTTTTATCTGGGCCTCGAGAAAAGAGATGCCGCCAATCTGATCTTCATTCCGATGATCTTTGCCTGCGTACCGGTATGGTTTTTTCGCTTTGCATTGAGTTGGTGGGTGGTGCTCACGGCCCACGTGATCGTGCCGGATCTGTGGCTCACCGAGGGACTGATTCCGCGCAAATGGAACCCTGACACGCGCTGGCTGGTGATACGCCACGGGGTTCCGCAGGTGGTGATGCTGCTGTTGTTTTCGCTGATGCTCGGGCCGCTGGGGGCGCTCACGTATGTCGGCACGCTGCTGATCGGGCTGGTGCACAAACGCCGTATCGGTTCGCTCGATCCGCAGCTGAGCCACCGCCGCCCTTGGCTGACAGCGCTGCACTGGGCGCACTTCAGTCCGCTGCAATTGCTCTTTCTGGTGGTCATGACCGCGATCACGGCAGCCAGCAGACTCGGTTTTTCGCTCAGCCAACTCATGCCCGGCTAGGCAAGCAGCGCCAGTGCCGCTTGTCATCCATCCGTCACATTCACTTGCTAGCGTCCGCCCGAAACATACTGAAACAATTAAGCAAGAACGGGCTGACAGATGAAAGACGACACAGACGGCACTGATGCACCCGAATCCAATCACCCTACCGACACCAGTCGCCGCCGCTTCCTCGGCGGCGTCGCGGTGCTCGGTGTCGGTGCCACGCTGGCCGGGTGTGGCAGCGCCAGCGATCAACCGGGCAAACCGGTCGAGCGCCCGCTGACGCCTGCCGAGCTGGACAAGGCCCTGCACGACCAAGTGAAAACCGTGGTGGTGATCTACGCCGAAAACCGCAGCTTCAACAACCTGTTCGGCGATTTCCCCGGTGTCGAAAAACCGCTGGCAACGCTCAAGCCAGGCGACTATCAACAACGTGACCGCGACGGCTCGCTGCTGCAAACCCTGCCGCCCGTCTGGGGCGGCGTTCTGCAGATCGGCCCGCAAACTCTCGATGGCGTGACCTACCCCAGCGCCATGCAGTTTCAGCAAAACCTGGCCAATGCACCGTTCGCCCTCAAAGGCCCGAACGCTGAAGATTTGCCATTTGGCCTGGTCACCCGCGATTTATGGCATGTGTTCTATCAGAACCAGATGCAGATCAACGGCGGCAAAAACGATGGCTTCGTTGCCTGGGCCGATTCCGGTGGCTTGACCATGGGCCACTACGCGCAGAGCCGTTATTCCCTGCGCCTGTGGGACGTCGCTCAGGAATTCGTGCTGTGTGACAACTTCTTTCAGGGCGCCTTCGGTGGCTCGTTCCTCAATCATCAATACCTGATCAGCGCCACCGCGCCGTTCTATCCGGACGCGGCCAACTCCGTCGCCAAATCACAGATCGCCGCGCTGCAAAGTGATGATCCGAGCGACCCGCGCCTCAAGCCGCTGGACGCATCGCCGGCCAGCGCCATGACCGGCCCGCCGCAGTTCGGGCCGAGTGCGCTGACCCCGGATGGCTTCGGCGTCAACACCCTCGCCCCGCCCTACTGGCCCACCTGGATTCGCGACCCTGAGCGCCCGGCGTATTCCAAAGCGGATCTGCCCAACGTCATGGTGCCGCAGACACACGAGCATATCGGCGACAAGTTGTCGAAAAACAACATCGATTGGGCGTGGTACGCCGGTGCGTGGCAGGCGACGCTGGATCAATACAAGGACTCCGGCGGCATCCCGAAGATTCCGAATTTCCAGTATCACCACCAGCCGTTCAACTACTTCAAACAGCAAGGTCCGGAGAACCCCGATGAGCGCAACAAGCGTCTGCGTGATGCTGGCTTGGGTGATGAATCGAGCAGCAACAAGTTCTTCGCCGATGCCGAAGCCGGCAAGTTGCCGGCCGTGAGTTTCTACAAGCCCCAGGGCAACCTGAACATGCACGCCGGTTACGCCGATGTGGCGTCCGGGGATCGGCACATTGTGCGTGCGTTGAAAGTGCTGCGTGAAAGTCCGCAATGGCAAAACATGGTGGTGATCGTCACGGTCGACGAGAACGGCGGCTGGTGGGACCACGTCGCACCGCCCAAGGGCGACCGCTGGGGCCCGGGGTCACGCGTGCCGGCGCTGGTGGTGTCGCCGTTCGCGCGCAAAGGTACGGTGGATCACACGGTCTACGACACCGCGTCGATCCTGCGGCTGATCACTCGGGTCTTCCAGTTGGAGACCCTCGACGGCCTTAAACAACGTGACGAAGCGATGATTGCCCGGGGCCAGAAACCCATGGGCGATCTGACCAACGCCCTGCATTTTCAGGCTTGAAAACCAGCCCTGCGAGTTTGCGCAAAATTCTGCCGATGACGGCTTCTCTGTCAAACGCGGCTGCTCCACTATGAGCCGCCCCCGAAACGCGGGGAACCGACGCTGAAAAGGATCTGAGCATGTTCAAACTCGCAGGACTTACCCCCGTTGCACTGGCTCTTACCGCACTCACGCTGAGCGCGGCCGCCCACGCCGATGTCGACTTGAAACTGGGCAGCACCGAACGCGTCACCCGCCTCTTCGCTTACCCCAACAACTGCAACGTCATCTGTTTCCGCAACTGGACGCTGGAACAGACCGTCGCCCATTACCTGAACCAGAGCGTGCAACGCGATGGTTATGCCGATGCCAAGGTGTTGGTAAAAACCGACAACGGCCAGCTCTACGCCGAAATCACCGGCGTGCCGAAGGATTACGACAAACCGCTGTCGGCGCTGCTGGATGCGGGGGATCTGGCCTACACCGGCGCCAGCAAACTCAACGCCGACGGCAAATGGGCCTACAGCTGGTATCTGTTCCTGCCACTGGGCATGGCCCTGGAGAACCGTAAAAGTGTCGAACTGCTGCACTTCCCGCCGGATTATTCGCTGACCCAGGCGCAGGATTATCTGCGTTCGAATACCACCGATCGCTGGGCGACGCTGCTGACTGACAATGGCATTCCTGCCGAGCAGACACCGGCCTATCAAACCATCATCGATATCGCTCCGATCGCTGCGCCGTCCAATGCTGGCAGTGATCTGGAAGGCGTGTATGACTACTTCAAGGACTACCAGACCACGCTGGTCAAACAGTTCAGCCAGACCGCCAGCGGCACGACGCTGCCGATGGTCGCGTTTGGCGCGCCGGTGCGTAACTGGATCAAGCAGCAATATGGGCCAACCGTGAATGTCTTGGGCCTGGCGACGATCAGCCCAAGCGAAGGCGTGAAAGTGCCGGTGCTGGGTTCCAACCACCCGAGTTATATCTGGTACGCCGCTGACCCGAAGAGCTACACCGGCGATGATGCCCAGGCCAAGGCCGATGCAGCAGGCCTGAAAGTCATGGGTCAGGATTTGAGCGCGGCCTGCTGGCAGGCCGGGATGGGCAGCAAACCGGGCAGCGATGCCCAGGCTACCCTCAGCAGTTGCACACAGACGTGGCAGGTCACGCAGAAAGTCAAAACCTGCGAGCTGTTCTACACCTCGATCCGTAATCTGACCCCGGAACAAGCCACCGCCAAGTGCTCCACCACCCCTATCAAGGCCCAACTGAAGCAATTGCAAGCTCCGTTGCCAGCCACCGCCGTCCCTGCCCCGCACCTATAACCGCTTGAAGCGTTCCCGTGTCAGCCAATGCTGACGCGGGAAAGCGCCTAAATCGCCTGTCAGATCTGACAGTAGACCCGCTATACCTAATAGGACACGATTGGATCCAAGCAGCAGCGTTGCAGTAGTGACAGGACGTCAACCCAAGGAAGTCGCAAAGCCTTGCGACAAGGACTGATATGAATATCCACGCCATGGCGCAATCGGCGTCACGCGATACTGAAGGCATTTATCCTTTCGCCGGTCTGCCCGTGCGGCTGGGGTTTCCAGCGAGCGTCGATTTCGAAATCATCCAGGATGAGCACGGCACCCCAACGGCGGTCGCGGCGCGAGTTTCTGCACACCCACCGGATGTGCCGGGTGTCAGGGCAATTGCTGCCCTATCGTTGCCGACAGACTCGACAATTGCTGACGGGGATCCACATTTACGACCCGCGCTTCTGCGGATTGATCGAACACGCCTGCGACCCCAACGTATTTCTCGACATGAGCGAGTTATGGCTGTGGGCGCTGAAAGATATCCACAGGGGGGAACGGTTGACCATGGACTACGCCGCCACCGAAGACAAACTCTTGCACCAGTTCGCCTGCGGTTGCGGTTCCTCACGTTGCCGCGGGTGGATCACCGGTTTCGACGAACCACCCAGCCTCGAAGGCCACCACTTTCTACAGCGCTGGCGGCATTCCAGATTGCGCTGAAAGGTGCGCTGAAGGGTGCGCTGAAAAGCGGCTTACAACGCGCCGACCGGCCGCAAACGATACTGCGGCGGCAATTGCTCGAAGCCACTGATGGTGGTGTTGAGACTTTTCCAGCGGCCATCCTTGATGCCGTAGATGCAACCGTGGATCGACAGGCTCTGCCCGCGATGCCAGGCGTTCTGGATGATGCTGGTGTGGGCGACGTTGGCCACTTGCTGGATCACGTTGAGCTCGCACATGCGATCAACCTGCTCTTCTTCGGTCGGCAACTTGGCCAGTTCTTCACGTTTTTCGTAATACAGATCACGGATCGAACGCAGCCAGCCGTCGATCAGACCGAACTGCCGGTCCTGCATCGACGCACGCACACCGCCGCAGCCGTAGTGGCCGGTGACAAGGATGTGTTTGACCTTGAGCACGTCGACCGCGTACTGGATCACCGACAGGCAATTGAGGTCGGTGTGCAGCACGACGTTGGCGACGTTGCGGTGCACGAACAGATCGCCCGGCAACATGCCGACGATTTCGTTGGCCGGCACGCGCGCGTCCGAACAACCGATCCACAGATATTCCGGCGTTTGCTGGCGTGCCAGTTTGGCGAAGAAATCCGGGTCTTCCTTGGTGATCGCGTCAGCCCAACGCTCGTTGTTATCAATCAGGTCTTGTAAGTCATGCATGCTGTAAGGCCTCAAGAAAGATGCGCTGGTATGACAGACGACCACCCGTCGGGGTCACGCCGCCATCGCAAGTGATTTCATTGGAATTCTCGTGTGCCCGGTGAGTCCACCTAAGTAAGGCCCACAGTATGAGGAATTGCCATGACTGATTCACGACGCCCTTACGATGCGGTGCAACCAGAGCCCATCGATGATAACGAAGACCGCATGGGTTCGGTGCATGAACTGGATTTCGACGAAGACGAACCCAGCGCGAAAATCGGTGATGAGATTCCCGAACGTGAACGCGAGCAGTTGATGCCGCGTGAACGGGTGCGCGAGGCCGGGATGACCGGGGGTTCAGTCAGTGATCACGAGCCGACTGACGATGACCTGAGCCCGGAAACGCTGATTCATGAAGACGGTGCGCGGGATGCCGAAGAGGCCGGGGAAGGCAATCAGGCGGATTGGGATTTGAGCATTGTCGACGAGGATGACATTGGCGGTGGCAATGGGCTGGATGAGGCGGAACTGGCGCGGCGTGAGCCGCTGGATGGTAACCGCTGATCTTCGCTGCCTGACAGGACGCTTTCGCGAGCAGGCTCGCTCCCACAGGGTTTCGGGTTGCGCACAAATTGGGTGAACGCCCTGAGTCCAATGTGGGAGCGAGCCTGCTCGCGATGCTTTTAAGGTTTAATCGACCAGAGTGCAGGCCATGACCACCGCATCTTCACGCCCACCCACCGCCGGATAATAATCCCGGCGCCGGCCAATCTCGTTGAAGCCATAACGCTCATACAACTTGAATGCGCCCGTATTGCTGTCACGCACTTCCAGAAAACATTCCCGCGCCGAAGCCGCATACGCCCGCGACATCAAGTGCTCGAGCAACGTCAGCCCCAGCCCGCGCCCCTGATTTTCCGGTTTGACGGTGATATTGAGCAGATGCGCCTCATCCAGAATGATCTGCACCACGCCGTGGCCAACCTGCTGCTCACCTTCGAACATCAGCCAGATCTGGTACTTGCCCAGCCCGTCGAGAAAAATCCCGCGAGTCCACGGATGACTGTAAGCGGCGTACTCGATTTTCAGCACGGTTTCCAGATCCGCCTCGGTCATCGGGCGGAACGATACAGCGTCACTCATTCGATTCTTTCCAGCGCGCCATCAGCCGACGCATGGCTTGCCACACAGCGGCCTTGCGCTGTGGCTCTTCCATTAACAATTCCAGACCGGGAATGGCCCAGGCCGGGCCCAGACCTTCGATCTGCAATTCACGATTGAACGCTTCGGCATCCGCTTCACCAGCAAAACGCACGGCCGGCAGGCCGATCAGCCACAGACAGGCACACGGAGCGGCTTCCATTTGCACGGAAAGGAAACCCTGCACAAAGTCACGCGCCGCTTCCGGGCCCTGATCCATAGTGCCGCGATTGAGCCATGGCCAACGCACCGGCTCGCCGACAATTTGCGGTGCATCCGGCAGACCGGCGGCACGCAACATGTCTTTGAGCAACAGATAAGCCGGATCGCGGCTCTGGAACGGTTCGCCTGTGGGTAACTCGACCAGCAGCAGGCAACGCCCGGCACGGAGCAGTTGCAGGGCGAAACGCGGTGGCGGCACCGGTGCCGGTTTGGCGACCACTGGCGTGTCGTCGGCCTCTTCCACCGGTTTGGCGTTGGTCCGGGTGCTGGCCAACGACGGACGTGGTACTTCGATCTTCGGCCGTTCGACCGGACGAGCGGCAGGCTGCGCGGGTGCTTCGGCCTGAGGCGCGAGAACAACCAGCGCCTCTACCTCGGGCTCGGGCATGTCCAGCAGCTCGGGCCGCGAGGGTGCGGCGAAGGGCAATTCGGTGCGCGGCAGCCAGTTGACCACCTGCATGGCGTTCAAATAGGCGCGGCGGCGGGACTCGATTAGCAAGGGTCGGCCACTTGTGGATAACTGAAGTGCGCTGATTCTACCGCCCTTCGCTCAAGATCGCCCGTTGTTGATCGATAGACTTGACCAACACCCTTTGCCGACGCGCTTCACCCATAGAAAGCAACAGTCCGTCCCAAGAGTGAATCGCATCCTTCGTGATGCAGTACAATCGCCGCTTTTCATTGCCAACCAGCCGGGCATTCCGATGATCGAACCCAAGCGCGTCTTGCGCGCCCTCGCTGAACACTGGGCACTGCTTGAGCCACTGTGTGAGCATTTCGACCAAGGCACATTGAGCCTCAACGAACTGCGCGCGCAACTCGCCGCCCAACAACTGGACAGCACGCCGCAGGACATCACCAGCCTGCTCGATGTGTGGATTCGCCTCGATATTCTGATTCCGGTGGCGAAAAGCCCGAACCGTTTCGAGCTGAACGCGCAGATTCACGACTTCCTCGCCTACTTGCGGCGTGAACACCGCTTGGGCCTGTGCCTGGAAATCGAAGCCTATCTGCGCCATCTCGAGCGTCTGGCCGGCTACATTCAGGACGCGTTCGAAGTCCGCGATGGCCACGACCTTGCCCGCCAGTTGCGCCTGCTCGACATGCGCGTGCGCGACGTGCTGAAGAAGCTCGACAACGACGAACAGGCCCTGGTCGCCGTCGCCGAACGGGCGAAGACCAGCGACCGGCAGATTCCGCTACGTCAGCGTTACGCCGAAGTACTGGCGACGTGGGACGAATACGTCGAACCGATGATCGATCTGGTCAACGCCGACGGCGCCTTCGAACAAGGCGTGCGCAAGGTCGAAACCGTGCTGCTGAAGATGCTCAGCGAACAGCAGCGCCTCGGCCATCTGGTCGATGACGACATGCTGCTGCGCACCCACGCGCGCATCCTCGAAATGCAGACCAGCGCCCAGCTGACTTTGCGTCATGCCCGCGAACTGTTGCTGCCGCTGCGTGAAGAAGCGCGCCGGCACAACGCCGTGACCCGTGGTGCTGCTTTGGCTTTGGCAGCGATTCGCCGTAAAGGCATCGATGCCGTGCCGCAAGCGGCGATGCCGCTGTTCACCCGCCCGCAAAGCACCTTCCTCGGCAGCGCTAGTCAGGTGGAAGCTTACGTGTACGCCTTGGCGCGTTTCGAGCCGAAACCGGCGCGTTTCCCCAAGGCGCACAAAACCCAGAAAGGCGAAGCCCCACGCGCGCCACGCACTGTGCGCGAGATGGTCGACCGTTGCGAAGAAGCCCTGCCGATGCCGGATCTTATGACCTGGTTGCTGGAGCAGGAGCCGGACGGCGCCACTGACGAATTGCTCTACTGGTTCTCGCGCCTGTCGCGGGAAAAACGCTTCAAGCGCGAGCGTCTGGAACGCCGCGAATACCACACTCATGAGCACCAGGTCAGCCTGCGCTCCTTCGCCCTGCTCTCGGCCAGCGATACCGCCGCCGAGGATTCTGCGAGCATCCCCAATGCATCTTGATCTTTCCGAACTGTCGCAACTCGCACCGATCTTCCGCGAGCTGTTCAAGGGTTACCACGTCAGCCGCCGCGACCCGGAGCTGTACGCGCAACTGTCGAACTTCCAGGATCAATACCGCACGCTGTTCAAGGCGCTGGGCTTTGAACTGGTCTGCGACACCCGTGGTTTCTACTACTTTGTGCCGGACATGGCCGCCGCAGCGGTGAACAAAACTGCGCAGCGTCTGGCGCTGTTCACCTTCATCCTCGTCGAACATCTGGCCGATCAGGGCCGCGACCCGATCGCCGTGCTCGATGGCGGCAGCCTCGGCCGTGAAGAACTGCCATCGCTGCTGGAAAAATACCGCGACCTGTTCATTCAGGCCGAAGTGCAGACCGTTGAAGAACTCGAAGAAAAGATAATGCGCCGCATGACTCAACTGGGCTTCGCCAGCGAAGAAAACGGCGTTTATCGCTTCCTGCCGCCGATGCACCGTTTCCTCGATGTGTGCCTGTCGGTACAGCAGGACCGCGATCTGGCGGCCAGCGTGCACAGCGTTCTGCCGTTGCCGGCGCCGGTGCTGATCGACGAAGCGGCGGAAGCCAAATTCCTCGAAACCGACGATCCGCTCGATCTTTCCGAGTTTGATGAAGAGAGCGAAGAAGACGCACTGGCCCGCGCCATTGCCGAAGAACAGGAGTCCGACGCATGAGCCAGGAACGCTACGGCATCCGCCGCTTTGCCCTTTTGAACACCGCCGGTTACAGCCTCGGCCTGTTCCCGCTGGAAGAACCGTTGTCGGTTTACGGCGCGAACAACCTCGGTAAATCGGCGTCGATCAACGCCTTGCAGTTCCCGATTCTGGCGCGCATGTCGGACATGAGTTTCGGCAAGTACAGCCTCGAACAATCGCGGCGTTTCTACTTCGCCTCCGACACCAGCTACATCCTTGTCGAAGTGAACCTGCCCCACGGCCCGCACGTCATTGGTGTGGTCGGTCGCGGCCCGGGCGGTGGTTTCGGTCACCAGTTCTTCGCCTACGCCGGCAAGCTCGATCTGGCGCATTACCAGAAGAACGACACCTGCCTGCGTCAGAAGGAGCTGTTCAGCAACCTTGAGAAAGAAGGCCTGAAAGCCTACGAACTCAAGCCGGACGAACTGCGTCGCTTGCTGGTGGGCGGTCACACGTCGATCCCGCTCGATCTGACGCTGATCCCGCTGCGCTCCACCAGCGAGCAGAGCCTGAAGACCTTCCGCGCGTTGTTCATCAACCTGCTGCACATGCGCGAAATCACTGCGGCGAAGTTGAAGCAGTTGTTCCTCGATGCCTTCGAACACAGCCTGCGTTCCGGCAGCGTCGATTACATCGCTGCTTGCGAAGAAGCTTTCCGCGACGTGCGCCGGATGGAACAGGACTACAACTCGCTGGTCGCTGCCGGCCCGTTGGTTGAAGCCCTGGCCAACGGCGTGAAACAGCGTGACGTGCTGCGCGGCAAGCTGCATCGCCTGTCGCCGCTGCTCGACTCGTTGCTCGGCACCTGGTCGGACTACGCCAGTGCGCGCAAAGAAGAACTGACCATTCAGGCCGACCACTACCGTGGCGAGCAGGACAGTCTGCAAAACAATCAGCGCGGTGGCACCCAGGAGCTGATGCGTCTGGAGCGGGAAATTTCCGGCATTCAGCGCTGGCTCGGCGAGCTGTCGGTGTTGAAGAATCGCTTTGCCCTGGTCGACGACGTCAAAGTGCTCGAGCAACAATTGCTCGCCGCCAAAGACGCCCACGACGAACTGGCCGGCGCCTTGGCGCAATCGCGTCAGTTCAGTGCGGAAGATCTGGAAGAGCGCGTGCGCGATCTGGAAAAACGCCTGAAGTCGGTGAAGCAGCAACTCGATCACGCCGACAACAACAGCTACGCCCGACTGCGCGAAGAATTCTCGCAACAGGACGTCGAGCGCCTGATGCGCCTGTTCAACAGCGCACTGTTCAGCCTGCCGCTGGGCGAACACGGCATCACCCTCGACGACGATGGCGCGTGGGTCAAATCGGTTGAGCTGATTCTCGATGGTTTCAAAGGCGAGCGCTTCGAAGTGCCGGGCCTGTCGATCGACATCTCGCACATCGAGCCGCCGGCCCTGCAAGCACTGGCCGATCGTGCCGCGTTGCGCGATCAGAAAGAACGCTTGGAAAAAGAACTCAAGCAACTGAAAACCCAGCAGGCCGTGGCCGCCGACCGCGCTGCGAGCAAGACCCAGACCGAAGCGCTGTATCAGCAAGTGCTGGATGCGCAGAAAGCCCTGGAAGATTTCCGCCGCACGCAGACCTTGAGCGCTGAAGAAGGCGACAAGCTCGAGCAACTGGCGCAGATGGAAGGCGCGCAGGACGAACTCAAGCGCTCCAGCGATGCCTTCACCGAGCGCGTCCAGCAGCTGTCGGCCAAGCTGCAACTGGTCGGCCGCCAGATCGCGGATATGGAAGCCAAGCAACGCACCCTCGACGATGCCCTGCGTCGTCGTCAGCTGCTGCCGGCAGATCTGCCGTTCGGTACGCCGTTCATGGATCCGGTCGACGATTCGATGGACAACCTGCTGCCGCTGCTCAACGACTATCAGGACAGCTGGCAAGGATTGCTGCGCGCCGATGGCCAGATCGAAGCGCTGTACGCGCAAGTGCGTCTGAAAGGCGTGGCCAAGTTCGACAGCGAAGACGACATGGAGCGCCGCCTGTCGCTACTGATCAACGCTTACGCGCACCGCACCGATGAAGCGCTGACGCTGGGCAAGGCGCGTCGTGCGGCGGTCACCGATATCGCCCGGACCCTGCGCAACATTCGCAGCGACTACGACAGCCTCGAGCACCAACTGGCGCTGTTCAACCGCGAGATCAACAAGCGTCAGGTGTCCAACCTGCAGAGCTTCCGTATCGTCCTCGCGCCGAACAAGGAAGCCCTCAAGCACATCGACCAGATCATCCACAGCGCCGGTCAGTACGAAGAAGGCGAAACCCTGTCGGTGTTCGATCTGAGCCAAAGTGCCGAGCAGGACAACAAGAACGAAGAGGCCAAGGAATACCTGGCGCGGCTGGTGGCGGCAAACCACAACCAGCTCGGTCTCAAGGACTTGTTCGAACTGGCGTTCGAGATCACCAAGGTCAACGGCCAACCGGTGATCCACACCGACATCGATGGCGCGGCGTCCAACGGTACGACCATGACCATCAAGGCGCTGACCAACATGTATTTGTTGCTGCACTTGATGGATCGCGATCAGGCCGGCCGCGTGCGCCTGCCGTACTACCTCGACGAGGCGGCGGATATCGATGAGAAGAACCAGGCCGCGCTGCTGGAAACCAGTCTGCAACTGGGCTTCGTGCCGATTCTGGCGAGTGTGAAGCCGCAGGTCTGCGCCAGTGTCGCGATCGACCTGGAAGGTGGCAGCGGCCCGGCGGGGATCTACATCGATGAGGCGGACTGGAAGTACATCCGTCGGCATGATGTGGTGAAGGCTACGGTCAATGTTGAAGCAGATGAGCCGGAGCTGGATGCGGTTTGATCGGCGTTAACTGAAGGCAATAAAAAGGGCCGCGATCTGTTTGGATCGCGGCCCTTTTTTATGGCTTGGGATTTGTGCAGAATTGGCTCGCCCTATCGCGAGCAGGCTCACTCCTACAGTTGGAATGCGTTCCCCTGTAGGAGTGAGCCTGCTCGCGATGGCGCCACTTCAGACACCGCAGGATTTACTTACCGAGGGAAATCTTCGGCGCCCACGTCAGCCACTCATCCTCAAACTTGTCGAACAGCGGGAAGGTCTGCTCAGCCCGCGCCGGGTTGCCCATGCGCTCGCCATCCGGCGTGGCGAAAGCAATCCCACCCTGAATCGCCGTCTCCAGCGACTCGGTGCGCACTGTCAGCCCGTTGAACAGACCGATATCAAAACCAACACCGCTGGTGTTCCAGAACCGGCTACCGCTGCGCACCAACGGCGCGTACTTCGGCTCGATCAGAATGTGCACCAACACCCGGTCCGCCGTCTGTCCCAGTTCATAACCGGTGACTTTACCCACAGTGATTTCACGGTAAGTCACCGGCACACCCGGTTTCAGCGATCCACGACGGGCAGCGCTCAATACCAGACTCAGCCCCGCCTCTTGTTTTGTGACTTCCGGCGCATTGGCCAGGGCAACGAAGTTTTTCTGCGGGCCGAGATTCTTCGCCGCCGGCTGCACTTCGATGTACTGCCCGGTCACCAGGGTTTCCAGATTGGCAGTCTTGATCAGGCCCAGCTCCGGTTTGACCACCCAGAACTGACTGCCGACCCGGGCGATCTTCTCTGGCACTTCGGTGATGCGCGCCGTGAGGATGACCGACTGCAAGTCATCGGTCAGATCAACACTTTCAATCTTGCCGACATCCAGCCCCTTGAAGCGCACTGGGGTACCACTGCGCAGACCATCAGCGCGATCGACTTTGATCGTCACCACCGTGCCTTTCTGATTCGCCTCATCATGGTTGGCGAACAGGCGGAAACGCGGAATACGTTTCTGCAGCGGCGCCTTGGCTTGCGGTGTCTCGAAGGCGATGCCACCGGCCATCAGGGTCTGCAGCGACTCACTCTTGACTTGAATGCCACCGGTCAGTCCGCCGGTCAACGTGATGCCACTGACATTCCAAAAGCGCGTGGAGGCGTTGACCAGGTTTTCGTATTCCTTATCGATGTGCACGCCAATGACCAATTGCTTCTTGGTCTTGGAGAACTGATAGCTCTGCACCGAACCGACCTTGACCTGTTTGTACAAAATTGGACTGCCCACATCGATCGAGCCGAGGACATCGGTAAACAGCACCAGGTGCAAGCCCGGTGAGCGCAGATCCAGCGGCGGCGCCTTTGGCCGGGCCTCGAATTCGCGTTTCGGTGCCGCACCTTTATCGCCCGGGCGTACGGCGATGTAGTTACCCTTCACCAAGGCTTCCAGACCGGTGATCCCTGCCAGAGAAATCGACGGTTTAACTACCCAGAACTGCGTGCCATCGACCAGATAGTCCTCAGCCAATGGATCGAGGGTGAGCTCGGCTGTGGCGCTGTTCAGGTCAGGATCAACCTTCAGCGCCTTCATGTTGCCGACTTGAATGCCTTTGTACATCACCGGTGTGCGGCCAGCCTGCAGTCCTTCGAAGTCGCTGAGTTTGACCTTTACGCGAATCCCGGCAGCCGCAGCGTCGAAGTCCTCATAGAGACGGAACGGCAGGCTTGGATCGGTCGGCGGGCTGTCCTTGCGGTTCTCTGGTGTAGCGAAAGCGATACCGCCGGCGACGATGCTGGCCAGCGATTCGCTGCGCACTTTCACGCCGGACAGGTTGGCGTCGATGCTGATGCCGCTGGCGTTCCAGAAACGCGTGTGTTTGCGCACCAGTTTGGCGTAAGTCGGCTCGATGAAGACTTTCAGCTCTACTGTGCTTTGATCTTCCGAGAGCAGGTAGCTTTTGACCTGGCCGACTTTGATCTGCTTGTAGAACACCGGGCTGCCACGGCTCAACGAGCCAAGACGATCAGCCTTGATGGTCAGATGCAGGCCAGGCTTGGCGTCGGACAGCGGCGGCTCTTCGGAGAGTGCCTTGAACTTGCGCACAGGCTCGCCTTCGCCGGGGCTGATAGCCACGTAGTTACCGGATACCAGGGTTTCCAGTCCGGTGATACCGGCCAGGGTCACACTCGGTTTGACCAGCCAGAAGCGCGTGCTGGTCTTGAGGTATTGCTCAACGTCTTTATTCATCTCGACGGTGGCGATGACGCCTTTGGAGTTACCCTCATCGTCGAGTTTGAGCGCCTTGACCTTACCGACCGACATGCCCTTGTACATGACCTCGGTCTTGTTGGCCTGGATACCTTCGCCACTCTCGAAGCGGATCTGGATCTCGATACCGGTTTCGGAATAGGCGCGCCAGCCGAGCCAGCCACCGATGATCAGCGCGATCAGAGGCAGAACCCAAATGGCAGACCAGTTCGAAGCCGGTCGGGTTTTCGCTACGGGCAAATCAGTCATGGTCGTCGTCCGACTCCGTGTTATCCCAAATCAGTCGGGGATCGAAAGTTACTGCGGCGAGCATCGTCAGAATCACCACACTGGCGAAGGCGATGGCGCCAAGATTGGCTTCGACACTGGCAAGCCGGCCGAAGTTGACGACCGCCACGAGAATGGCGATCACAAATATATCGAGCATCGACCAGCGGCCAATGAACTCGATAAAACGGTACATCCAGATGCGCTGACGAGCGGATAACGGCTGGCGTCGTTGCACCGAAAACAACAGCAGCGCGATACCCACCAGTTTGAAGGTGGGCACGAGAATACTGGCGATAAACACCACGGCGGCGATCGGAATCATGCCGTGCTGCACCAGTTGGATCACCCCGGACATGATGGTGCTCGGATCACCCTGCCCCAAAGAACTGACAGTCATGATCGGCAAGACATTGGCCGGAATGTAGATGATTGCAGCCGTGATCAGCAGCGCCCAGGTTCGCGCGAGGCTGTTCGGACGCCGGGCGTGAACCAGCGCACCGCAACGGCTGCAGGTTTGCTCGTCGGTGTCCGCTTCCTGTTTGTTCAATTCGTGGCATTCGGTACACACCAGAATGCCCGCATCAATCGCCCGCATGAGCGTCCTCTCCTGATAACGCCTGCCAGATCTGATGCGGTGACATCACCACTTCCAGCCAGACCTGTACCAACAACAAGCCGATAAAACATGCCAGGCCGAGGCCTACGGTGATCGCTGCCATATCAGCCAGTTTGACGATCGCCACCAGTACCCCCATGAGGTAAACCTCGAGCATTCCCCAGTCTTTGAGGTGGTGGTAAATGCGATAGAGCAGCAAGCCATAGCTGCGTCCGGCATTGAAGCGAATCGTCAGCAAAACGAATAACTGGCACAGCAACTTGAGCAGCGGTATGGCCATGCTGCACAGGAATACGACAATCGAAACGCCCTGCATGTCCGTATTGAACAGGCCGAGTACGCCGCTCCAGACCGTATCCTGCGAAGATTGTCCGAGGATATTGAGTTGCATGATGGGTAAAAAGTTTGCCGGGATGTACAGCAATAATGCTGCGATCACCAAGGCAAGGCTGCGCTGCACCACGTTATGACGGTGAGCGTACAGTTCGTAACCGCAGCGAGGACAGAGCGCTTTCTCTCCGTGAGCAAGCGTTGGCTTGCGCAACAGCAGGTCGCACTCGTGACAGGCCACCAAGTCTTCCAGCGGTAAATCTGACAGCCCGGGGGCGTCAACCGACTCTGACATAAAGGCTCTGGCTCCGAATAAGGTGGGGCTATTCTAGTGTTCTGATTCGAAAATAACTGTGCAAATTTGTTCGCTACCGCGAGCAAAAAACTTTCCTGCGGGCAAAACAAAACCCCAACTGCTTTCGCAATTGGGGTTTCGGAATTTAATCTTGACGATGACCTACTCTCACATGGGGAAACCCCACACTACCATCGGCGATGCATCGTTTCACTGCTGAGTTCGGGATGGGATCAGGTGGTTCCAACGCTCTATGGTCGTCAAGAAATTCGGGTACTGAGTCGTGACCAGATGGCCTCGCTTCAGCAAATTGGGTATGTGACAGCTTTCGGTGTTTTGTGCTGCTTTTTTAAGTGCAGTCGAACTTTCGGTTCGTTTCGTCTTCACACACCGCAATCTGGTCTCTTCGACGCAAATTGCTTGGGTGTTATATGGTCAAGCCTCACGGGCAATTAGTATTGGTTAGCTCAACGCCTCACAGCGCTTACACACCCAACCTATCAACGTCGTAGTCTTCGACGGCCCTTCAGGGAACTCAAGGTTCCAGTGAGATCTCATCTTGAGGCAAGTTTCCCGCTTAGATGCTTTCAGCGGTTATCTTTCCCGAACATAGCTACCCGGCAATGCCACTGGCGTGACAACCGGAACACCAGAGGTTCGTCCACTCCGGTCCTCTCGTACTAGGAGCAGCCCCTCTCAAATCTCAAACGTCCACGGCAGATAGGGACCGAACTGTCTCACGACGTTCTAAACCCAGCTCGCGTACCACTTTAAATGGCGAACAGCCATACCCTTGGGACCGGCTTCAGCCCCAGGATGTGATGAGCCGACATCGAGGTGCCAAACACCGCCGTCGATATGAACTCTTGGGCGGTATCAGCCTGTTATCCCCGGAGTACCTTTTATCCGTTGAGCGATGGCCCTTCCATACAGAACCACCGGATCACTAAGACCTACTTTCGTACCTGCTCGACGTGTCTGTCTCGCAGTCAAGCGCGCTTTTGCCTTTATACTCTACGACCGATTTCCGACCGGTCTGAGCGCACCTTCGTACTCCTCCGTTACTCTTTAGGAGGAGACCGCCCCAGTCAAACTACCCACCATACACTGTCCTCGATCCGGATAACGGACCTGAGTTAGAACCTCAAAGTTGCCAGGGTGGTATTTCAAGGATGGCTCCACGCGAACTGGCGTCCACGCTTCAAAGCCTCCCACCTATCCTACACAAGCAAATTCAAAGTCCAGTGCAAAGCTATAGTAAAGGTTCACGGGGTCTTTCCGTCTAGCCGCGGATACACTGCATCTTCACAGCGATTTCAATTTCACTGAGTCTCGGGTGGAGACAGCGCCGCCATCGTTACGCCATTCGTGCAGGTCGGAACTTACCCGACAAGGAATTTCGCTACCTTAGGACCGTTATAGTTACGGCCGCCGTTTACCGGGGCTTCGATCAAGAGCTTCGCGTTAGCTAACCCCATCAATTAACCTTCCGGCACCGGGCAGGCGTCACACCCTATACGTCCACTTTCGTGTTTGCAGAGTGCTGTGTTTTTAATAAACAGTCGCAGCGGCCTGGTATCTTCGACCGGCATGAGCTTACGGAGCAAGTCCTTCACCCTCACCGGCGCACCTTCTCCCGAAGTTACGGTGCCATTTTGCCTAGTTCCTTCACCCGAGTTCTCTCAAGCGCCTTGGTATTCTCTACCCAACCACCTGTGTCGGTTTGGGGTACGGTTCCTGGTTACCTGAAGCTTAGAAGCTTTTCTTGGAAGCATGGCATCAACCACTTCGTGTTCTAAAAGAACACTCGTCATCAGCTCTCGGCCTTAAGATCCCGGATTTACCTAAGATCTCAGCCTACCACCTTAAACTTGGACAACCAACGCCAAGCTGGCCTAGCCTTCTCCGTCCCTCCATCGCAATAACCAGAAGTACAGGAATATTAACCTGTTTTCCATCGACTACGCTTTTCAGCCTCGCCTTAGGGACCGACTAACCCTGCGTCGATTAACGTTGCGCAGGAAACCTTGGTCTTTCGGCGTGGGTGTTTTTCACACCCATTGTCGTTACTCATGTCAGCATTCGCACTTCTGATACCTCCAGCAAGCTTCTCAACTCACCTTCACAGGCTTACAGAACGCTCCTCTACCGCATCACCCGAAGGTGATACCCGTAGCTTCGGTGTATGGTTTGAGCCCCGTTACATCTTCCGCGCAGGCCGACTCGACTAGTGAGCTATTACGCTTTCTTTAAAGGGTGGCTGCTTCTAAGCCAACCTCCTAGCTGTCTAAGCCTTCCCACATCGTTTCCCACTTAACCATAACTTTGGGACCTTAGCTGACGGTCTGGGTTGTTTCCCTTTTCACGACGGACGTTAGCACCCGCCGTGTGTCTCCCATGCTCGGCACTTGTAGGTATTCGGAGTTTGCATCGGTTTGGTAAGTCGGGATGACCCCCTAGCCGAAACAGTGCTCTACCCCCTACAGTGATACATGAGGCGCTACCTAAATAGCTTTCGAGGAGAACCAGCTATCTCCGAGCTTGATTAGCCTTTCACTCCGATCCACAGGTCATCCGCTAACTTTTCAACGGTAGTCGGTTCGGTCCTCCAGTTAGTGTTACCCAACCTTCAACCTGCCCATGGATAGATCGCCCGGTTTCGGGTCTATTCCCAGCGACTAGACGCCCTATTAAGACTCGCTTTCGCTACGCCTCCCCTATTCGGTTAAGCTCGCCACTGAAAATAAGTCGCTGACCCATTATACAAAAGGTACGCAGTCACAGAACAAAGTCTGCTCCCACTGCTTGTACGCATACGGTTTCAGGATCTATTTCACTCCCCTCTCCGGGGTTCTTTTCGCCTTTCCCTCACGGTACTAGTTCACTATCGGTCAGTCAGTAGTATTTAGCCTTGGAGGATGGTCCCCCCATATTCAGACAAAGTTTCTCGTGCTCCGTCCTACTCGATTTCATGACCAAGAGATTTTCGCGTACAGGGCTATCACCCACTATGGCCGCACTTTCCAGAGCGTTCCGCTAATCTCAAAGCCACTTAAGGGCTAGTCCCCGTTCGCTCGCCACTACTAAGGGAATCTCGGTTGATTTCTTTTCCTCAGGGTACTTAGATGTTTCAGTTCCCCTGGTTCGCCTCTTGCACCTATGTATTCAGTACAAGATAACCATCTTATGATGGCTGGGTTCCCCCATTCAGACATCTCCGGATCAAAGTCTGTTTGCCGACTCCCCGAAGCTTTTCGCAGGCTACCACGTCTTTCATCGCCTCTGACTGCCAAGGCATCCACCGTATGCGCTTCTTCACTTGACCATATAACCCCAAGCAATCTGGTTATACTGTGAAGACGACATTCGCCGAAAATTCGAATTTCTCAATTAAGAGAACTCACAAATTTTACCTTAGCCTGATCCGTTACCAGTGAAAGTAACGTTCAGTCTATCTTTCTATCACATACCCAAATTTTTAAAGAACGAACTAGTCAAAGACTAGAAATCAACATTCACCATCACAACGATGGAATGCTCATTTCTAAGCTTTATACAAGAGAAGCAGTAGTGGTGGAGCCAAGCGGGATCGAACCGCTGACCTCCTGCGTGCAAGGCAGGCGCTCTCCCAGCTGAGCTATGGCCCCGTATTTCTACAGGCGTTTCCCACACAAAATTGGTGGGTCTGGGCAGATTCGAACTGCCGACCTCACCCTTATCAGGGGTGCGCTCTAACCAACTGAGCTACAGACCCAATTTCGAGCTACTAAGGCCGACCTCACCCTGCTCTTAACCACAAAGCATGGGGTACGCTCTAACCAACTCAGCTACAAACCGATACAGGCTGCTTCTTTCGTCTTCTTCAATGAATCAAGCAATTCGTGTGGGAACTTATGGAGCAGCTGATGTCGTCGATTAAGGAGGTGATCCAGCCGCAGGTTCCCCTACGGCTACCTTGTTACGACTTCACCCCAGTCATGAATCACACCGTGGTAACCGTCCTCCCGAAGGTTAGACTAGCTACTTCTGGTGCAACCCACTCCCATGGTGTGACGGGCGGTGTGTACAAGGCCCGGGAACGTATTCACCGTGACATTCTGATTCACGATTACTAGCGATTCCGACTTCACGCAGTCGAGTTGCAGACTGCGATCCGGACTACGATCGGTTTTATGGGATTAGCTCCACCTCGCGGCTTGGCAACCCTTTGTACCGACCATTGTAGCACGTGTGTAGCCCAGGCCGTAAGGGCCATGATGACTTGACGTCATCCCCACCTTCCTCCGGTTTGTCACCGGCAGTCTCCTTAGAGTGCCCACCATGACGTGCTGGTAACTAAGGACAAGGGTTGCGCTCGTTACGGGACTTAACCCAACATCTCACGACACGAGCTGACGACAGCCATGCAGCACCTGTCTCAATGTTCCCGAAGGCACCAATCCATCTCTGGAAAGTTCATTGGATGTCAAGGCCTGGTAAGGTTCTTCGCGTTGCTTCGAATTAAACCACATGCTCCACCGCTTGTGCGGGCCCCCGTCAATTCATTTGAGTTTTAACCTTGCGGCCGTACTCCCCAGGCGGTCAACTTAATGCGTTAGCTGCGCCACTAAGAGCTCAAGGCTCCCAACGGCTAGTTGACATCGTTTACGGCGTGGACTACCAGGGTATCTAATCCTGTTTGCTCCCCACGCTTTCGCACCTCAGTGTCAGTATCAGTCCAGGTGGTCGCCTTCGCCACTGGTGTTCCTTCCTATATCTACGCATTTCACCGCTACACAGGAAATTCCACCACCCTCTACCATACTCTAGCTCGACAGTTTTGAATGCAGTTCCCAGGTTGAGCCCGGGGATTTCACATCCAACTTAACGAACCACCTACGCGCGCTTTACGCCCAGTAATTCCGATTAACGCTTGCACCCTCTGTATTACCGCGGCTGCTGGCACAGAGTTAGCCGGTGCTTATTCTGTCGGTAACGTCAAAATTGCAGAGTATTAATCTACAACCCTTCCTCCCAACTTAAAGTGCTTTACAATCCGAAGACCTTCTTCACACACGCGGCATGGCTGGATCAGGCTTTCGCCCATTGTCCAATATTCCCCACTGCTGCCTCCCGTAGGAGTCTGGACCGTGTCTCAGTTCCAGTGTGACTGATCATCCTCTCAGACCAGTTACGGATCGTCGCCTTGGTGAGCCATTACCTCACCAACTAGCTAATCCGACCTAGGCTCATCTGATAGCGCAAGGCCCGAAGGTCCCCTGCTTTCTCCCGTAGGACGTATGCGGTATTAGCGTTCCTTTCGAAACGTTGTCCCCCACTACCAGGCAGATTCCTAGGCATTACTCACCCGTCCGCCGCTGAATCCAGGAGCAAGCTCCTGTCATCCGCTCGACTTGCATGTGTTAGGCCTGCCGCCAGCGTTCAATCTGAGCCATGATCAAACTCTTCAGTTCAAACATCTTTGGGTTTTTAAGAAACCCTAAACTTGGCTCAGCAATCGTTGGTTACATCTTTGATTTCTCGCGGAGTAACTTGTGATGCTGATAATCTTGTTGACTATCAGTCTGACTCCACAAGCACCCACACGAATTGCTTGATTCAGTTGTTAAAGAGCGGTTGGTTAAGATCTTTCGTCTCAACCGAGGCGCGCATTCTACAGCAGCCTCATTTGCTGTCAAGTGATTATTTTCAGAAGCTTTCGAAGAATTCTTCAACAACTTCAACCACTTGCGCTTCCGATCTCTCGTCAGCGGGAGGCGAATTCTACAGCGTTACACGCTGCTGTCAACACCTCTTTTTCAACTTCCTTTCGGCTTCGATGAACTGAAGCAACCTGCTGCCGAAACCTACATAACTCATTGAATCTCAAGGAGTTTTCCGTTTCGACTGCGCCGGAAGTGGGGCGAATTATAGACATCTGAAATCTGCCGTCAACCGTTAATTTCGCTTTTCTTGCAAAACCTGCTTTTTCGCCATCAATCGCGGGATTCGGCGCATCACCGGCGGAATACGCAGCAACAGAAGCACTGCGCCTATAAAGGCATAGATTGCCCACTCCTCCAGATCAGCTCGCACGATCCACAACATATGCAGTAGACCCAAGCCCAAAATCACGTAAACCAGACGATGCAGCTTCTTCCAGCGCGAACCCAAACGACGCTGACTGTAGCGATTCGACGTCAGCGCCAGCGCCAACAATCCGAGAAAGCCCAACGCCCCCACTATTATGTAGGGCCGCTTGCGCAACTCGACCGTCAGCTGCGACCAATCGAAACCCAGAATAAACGCCATATAGCTACACAGATGCAAAACCACATAGGCAAAACACCAGAGCCCCAACTGACGGCGCACTGCAATCCACCCTGCCCAGCCGGTGAGCTTCTGCATAGGCGTCATGCTCAGAGTGATCAGTAACAACACCAACGTCCCCAAGCCCAGCCGATCCACCAACACCTTGCCGGGATCCGGCCCGAGTAAATCCTCGAGAGCCTGATACAGCCACAGCATCGGCCAGATAGCCGCCGCAATGAAAACGCCTATACGCCAGAACGGAAATCGCATCAGTAGTTCTTCCGCAGATCGAGCCCTGTATATAAAGAAGCGACTTCATCCGAATAGCCGTTGAACATTTGCGTATCACGCACATTCGGTTTGAACAGACTGTTCGGCAGACGCCGCTCCCGAGCCTGGGTCCAGCGTGGGTGATCAACCGTTGGATTCACGTTCGCATAGAACCCGTACTCATCTGCCGCAATGCTTTGCCAGGTTGTTTTCGGCTGCTCGCTGACCAGACTGATACGCACGATGGATTTGACACTCTTGAAGCC
This sequence comes from Pseudomonas sp. CH61, assembly GCF_059429415.1. Classification (NCBI taxonomy): domain Bacteria; kingdom Pseudomonadati; phylum Pseudomonadota; class Gammaproteobacteria; order Pseudomonadales; family Pseudomonadaceae; genus Pseudomonas; species Pseudomonas sp. CH61. The sequence continues at coordinate 4,723,565 of NZ_CM182098.1, forward strand.
ATACTTCCACGGCACCACCAGACGCAGCGGCGCGCCATTCTGGTTCGGCAGTTCGCGGCCATACATGCCTACCGCCAGAATCGCCAAAGGATTCATCGCCTCATCCAGTCGCAAGCCTTCTGCATAAGGCCAGTCGATCAAGGCAAAACCCGAGCGCTGCCCGGGCATGCTCTTGGGATCCTGCAAGGTTTCAAAGCGAATGTATTTGGCTTTGGACGTTGGCTCGACCTGCTTGAGCAGCGCCGAGATTGGAAAGCCGATCCACGGAATGACCATCGACCACGCTTCTACGCAGCGCAGGCGATAGATTCGTTCTTCAAGTTGATAAGGCTTCATGAAGTCTTCCAGTGCATATCGCCCCGGCTTACCCACCTCCCCGTCTATCACCACACTCCACGGTTCGGTTTTCAGTGAGCCGGCATTAGCTGCCGGATCGCCTTTGTCGGTACCGAACTCATAAAAGTTGTTGTAGTGAGTTGCATCTTTATAAGGCGTGATCGCCTCATCCTTGACGTTGACTGCTCCCCATTTAGTAGAGGACAGCTTGTCGTTAAACCAGGCAGGCGCTTTACCGGGTTCGACATCGGCGTACCGAGCGGCATCCTCGGCATTGGCCCAACGTGGCAAGCTACTGACGGCGATACCGGCAGCAGTGGCCCCCAGCAATTGGCGGCGAGAGAGATAAATGGCTTCAGGCGTGACATCCGACTCGTGGCAATCGGACGCTTTGGGGACTTTGATCAACATGGCAACTCCGCAGGCTTTGGAGGACTGATGCACCCATAGACTGCGGAGTATGCGGGAAATTACATCACTCGGCTTTTTTGTGCCGACGAAGATGCAACAGGTACTGCACCGGGCCAGAAGCGGCGTAGGCGAGGAACACCAGCAGCAGAATGCGCGGTGGATCGCTGAAGACCACGGCGAACACCAGCACGACAGCAAGGATCGCCACGAACGGCACGCGGCCCTTCAGGTCCAGCTCCTTAAAGCTGTTGTACTTGATGTTGCTGACCATCAGCATGCCGGCCGCCGCAACCATCAGTGCGACCAGGAACGACATCTTCGAACCCTGAATGCCGTAATCGCTGAACGCCCAGACAATCCCCGCGACCACACCGGCTGCAGCCGGACTGGCCAGACCGATGAAGTAACGCTTGTCAGCCGTACCCACCTGAGTATTGAAGCGCGCCAGACGCAATGCCGCGCCCGCTACATAGATGAAGGCGACCATCCAGCCAACCTTGCCCATGTCACCCAATGCCCAGCCGAACGCCAGCAGCGCCGGTGCAACACCGAACGCAACCATGTCCGACAGCGAGTCGTACTCGGCGCCGAAGGCACTTTGCGTGTTGGTCATGCGCGCCACACGACCGTCGAGGCCGTCGAGCACCATGGCGACGAAGATCGCGATCGCGGCGAACGCGAAATACTTGCTCGCATTGGCCGAGTCGCCAGCACTTAGAGCAGCCTGAGCGCTCATGGAGTTGATGATGGAGTAAAACCCTGCGAACAGGTTCGCAGTGGTGAACAGATTCGGCAGCAGATAGATACCACGATGCCGGACTTTACGACCTTCTGCGTCGTGCCCTTCTTCGATGTGTTCATCGATGGGCAGCAGGCTTTCGGCGTCAGAAGCCTTGTTCGGCTCTTCGGGACGTTCGCTCATGGACATTACCTTGCAACGGTTTGAAGAAAATTCGACAGGTGCTTGAGGACGACAGTTCGGCCACAAACGCTGCAGCTTTATACCAGAACCACAGCCCCAAACGAAAAAACGCGGCCGAGGCCGCGTTTTTTCATACAAGGGACAACGACTTAGTTTTTGGCTTTGTCGACGATCTTGTTGGCACCGATCCACGGCATCATGGAGCGCAGTTGCTCGCCGATGACTTCGATGCCGTGAGCGGCGTTGTTACGACGCTTGGCGGTCATCGAAGGGTAGCCGGTTGCGCCTTCGCTGATGAACATTTTGGCGTATTCGCCGTCCTGAATACGTTTCAGGGCGTTGCGCATGGCCTGACGGGACTCGGCGTTGATCACTTCCGGGCCAGTCACGTACTCGCCGTACTCAGCGTTGTTGGAGATCGAGTAGTTCATGTTGGCGATACCGCCTTCGTACATGAGGTCAACGATCAGCTTCAGTTCGTGCAGGCACTCGAAGTAGGCCATTTCCGGCGCGTAGCCAGCTTCAACCAGGGTTTCGAAACCGGCTTTTACCAGTTCAACGGTACCGCCGCACAGAACGGCTTGTTCGCCGAACAGGTCGGTTTCGGTCTCGTCTTTGAAGGTAGTTTCGATGATACCGGTACGACCGCCACCAACACCTGCCGCGTAGGACAGTGCAACGTTTTTGGCGTTGCCCGAGGCGTCCTGGTAGATCGCGATCAGGTCAGGGATACCGCCACCCTTCACGAACTCGGAACGTACGGTGTGACCTGGTGCTTTCGGCGCGATCATGATCACGTCGAGGTCGGCACGCGGCACAACCTGGTTGTAGTGAATCGCGAAGCCGTGGGAGAAGGCCAGGGTGGCGCCTTTCTTGATGTTCGGCTCGATTTCATTCTTGTACAGCGAGGACTGGAACTCGTCCGGGGTCAGGATCATGACCAGGTCGGCGGCAGCAACAGCGGAAGCAACGTCGGTCACTTTCAGGCCGTGAGCTTCAGCTTTGGCAACAGTGGCCGAACCTTTGCGCAGACCAACGGTAACGTCGACACCGGAATCTTTCAGGTTGCACGCTTGGGCGTGGCCCTGGGAACCGTAACCGATGATGGCAACTTTCTTGCCCTGGATGATCGACAGGTCGCAGTCTTTATCGTAGAAAACTTTCATGAATTTCCCCTTTATATCCAGGCCGTTCAGGCCATTCGCTAATTTGGTTTAGATGCTGAGTACTTTGTCGCCGCGGGCAATGCCGGTCACGCCGCTACGGACGGTTTCCAGAATCGATGCGGTGCCGATGGACTGAATGAAGCTGTCGAGCTTGTCGCTGGTACCGGTCAACTGAACGGTATACACGCTGGCACTGACATCGACGATCTGTCCACGGTAAATATCGGTGGTGCGTTTGATCTCGGCGCGCTGGGCGCCAGTGGCCTTGACCTTGACCAGCATCAGTTCGCGCTCGATGTGAGCGCTTTCCGACAGGTCCACCAGCTTGACCACTTCGATCAGCTTGTTCAGGTTTTTGGTGATCTGCTCGATGACTTCATCATGGCCCACGGTGGTCAGCGTCAGACGCGACAGGGTCGGGTCTTCGGTCGGCGCCACGGTCAGGCTTTCGATGTTGTAGTTGCGCTGCGAGAACAGGCCGACTACGCGAGACAAAGCGCCAGGTTCGTTTTCCAGAAGCAAGGAAATAATGTGCCGCATGATTAAGTACGCTCCGTCTTGCTCAGCCACATATCGCGCATCGAGCCGTCTTTGATCTGCATCGGATAGACGTGCTCGCTGGTGTCGACCGAAATATCGATCACGACCAGGCGATCCTTCATGGCGAACGCTTCTGCCATCTTCGACTTCAAATCTTTCGATTCGGTGATGCGTACGCCGACGTGGCCGTAGGCTTCAGCCAGCTTGACGAAGTCAGGCAGCGATTCCATGTAGGAGTGCGAGTGACGGCTGCCGTAGCTCATGTCCTGCCACTGACGAACCATCCCCAGAACACCGTTGTTGAGGATGACGATTTTCACTGGCAAGCCATATTGCAGGCAGGTCGACAGTTCCTGGATGTTCATCTGGATGCTGCCTTCGCCGGTGACGCAGGCAACATCGTCATCCGGGAAGCTCAACTTGATGCCCATGGCCGCCGGAAAACCGAAGCCCATGGTGCCCAGACCACCGGAGTTGATCCAGCGATTCGGCTTGTTGAACGTGTAGTACTGCGCCGCGAACATCTGATGCTGGCCCACGTCGGAAGTGATGAAGGCATCGCCCTTGGTCACTTCGCAGAGGGTTTCGATCACGGTCTGCGGCTTGATCAGGCTGCCGTCGCCCTTTTCGTAGGGGAACAGGCCGCGATCACCGCGCCATTCATCCACCTGCTTCCACCAACTGGCCACCGACTCCTTGTTCGGGGTCTCGCCGATTTCCTTGAGGATCGCAACCATTTCGGTCAGGACGCTCTCCACCGGACCAACGATTGGCACGTCGGCCTTGATGGTCTTGGAAATCGAAGCCGGGTCGATGTCGATGTGGATGATCTTGGCGTTCGGGCAGAACTTCGCCGGGCCGTTGATCACGCGATCGTCGAAACGCGCGCCGACCGCGAGGATCACGTCAGCATGGTGCATCGCCAGGTTGGCCGTGTAGCTGCCGTGCATGCCGAGCATGCCGATGAACTGACGATCAGTACCCGGGAAACCACCCAGGCCCATCAAGGTGTTGGTCACGGGCAGGTTGAGCATTTTCGCCAGTTCGGTCAGCGGTGCGGAACCGTTGCCGAGGATCACGCCGCCACCGGAGTACATGACCGGACGCTTGGCCGCCAGAAGCATTTCTGCTGCCTTGCGGATTTGTCCGGAGTGACCGCGAACGGCCGGGCTGTAGGAACGCAGCTTGGCTTTTTTCGGGAAGATGTATTCGAACTTCTCGGCCGGGTTGGTCATGTCTTTCGGGATATCGACCACGACCGGGCCCGGACGACCGGATTGCGCCAGGTAGAAGGCCTTCTTCATGACTTCCGGGATTTCCGAAGCGTGCTTGATCATGAAGCTGTGCTTCACGATCGGCCGGGAGATACCGATCATGTCGGTTTCCTGGAACGCGTCGGTGCCGACCATGGTGCTTGGCACCTGACCGGAAATGATCACCATTGGAATCGAGTCCATATAGGCGGTCGCGATACCGGTGATGGCGTTTGTGGCGCCAGGACCGGACGTCACCAATACCACGCCGGCTTTACCGGTGGCACGGGCATAACCGTCAGCCATATGGGTTGCCGCTTGTTCGTGACGAACCAGGATGTGAGTCACTTCCGGTTCTTTGAACAGGGCATCGTAAACATGCAGGAGAGCACCACCCGGGTACCCGTAGATATATTTGACGCCTTCGTCACGCAAAAAGCGGACGAGCATCTCACCGCCAGATAAAAGCTCCACGTTGTTCACCTCTAAAACGCCAGAATACCGTCCACAAAAAAGGGGCGGGTCTTAATAGGTTTACTTCTCGGCAGAGCATGAGCGACGGTGGTCGCCGACTACGTCAGCACTGACTGAGCAAGTATTGGGATCGTCCCAAGTGTTGCGGGCCTTTCCCACCCAGCGCGAGGTAACGCGTTGCGGGTGTAACAGGTCGGCGCGGATGTGCGCCTCATGATCTACCGAGTGGGTCTGCTTCTGGCAGTCCCTCTACAGCGGACTTTGGATTCTTCTGTTTCGCCCTCTCCAAGTCAAGTCGTCTGTGTGGTTAATTGTGGGTAAGCACATGAGAACGCAAGAAAAAACCTGAAAACCGCTACTCTGTTAGTGTCAATTGCGCAATTTTGCCAAGGAATCAGCATGCGAACGCTCCTCCTTACTCTGCTGATCGGCCTCAGCCCATGGTGCATGGCCGCTCAAATCTACAAATGGGTCGATGCCCAAGGCGTCACGCACTTCGATGCGCAGCCGCCACCGGGTCAGCCGTCGACAACCTTGCAGACGCCCTCCTCGCCTCCACCGAAACCGGCGGCATTGCCGGGCAGCGGTGTGCTGGGTGATCAGAAGGCTATCGATGACAAAGTGAAGCAGCAGGTTGCGGATCAGCAGGCGCAGCTCAAACAGTTTTGCGAACAGGCACGGACGAACCTTGCGCAATTGCAGAACAATCCGCGTCTGAGGGAGGAAGTGGAGGGACAGATGCGACGGCTGGACGATGCGCAGCGTCAGGAGCGGATTGTTGAGGCGCAGAAGCAGATTGCACAGAATTGTGAATAGATATGTGTAGGAGCTGCCGAAGGCTGCGATCTTTTGATGTTGTTTTTAGAACAGGATCAAAAGATCGCAGCCTTCGGCAGCTCCTACCGTTTCCGGTGTAACGCCGACAAGATCGGGGTTACCGGGAAAGATGCCCGCCCCGAAAAGGATCGGGGGTTAACGTGAGGCGGTGATCAGCAGGTCAAACTCTTTGAGCAACACCTGAAGCTGACGATCCTTGCCCTGCACATTGCGCTGGGCGAAGACCATTTCAGCCATTTCCTGGATCCCCGAGGCGTTCGGCAAAGGCAGATCCTGTTCGAGGATCATCTTCATGCGTGGCAGGAAGATCCATTGCAGCCACTGCTCGAAATCCAGCGTATCGACCGAAAACGGCTCGACACTGCTCAACGCTTCTGCTGACGGCTGAACTTCATCCCACCAGCCCTGAGTGCGCAGTTCACGCTCGATCAGCAACAGCTGATCGGCGATTTTCGGGAAGCGAGCATCCATTACAGCGAAACCTTGGCCTTCTGACGGGCCTGAGCGGCACCGGCGGAATCGCCTTGTTTCTCGCGGGACTGAGCGATGATTTCCCACAGGTTGGCTTGCAGGTCCGGGCGACCGTTGGCCATGGTCAGCGCACGACGGGCGAACTGCTCGGCTTGCGGCGCATCACCTTGAGCCATGCGCACCTGCGCCAGGCGATAAAGCACTTGCGGCTCACGCGGAGCGACACGCTGGGCTCGCTCAAGGCTGGACGATGCACCGTTGAGGTCGCCGCCGGCCTGTTGCTGCTGCGCAGTGGTCAGCAAAGCGAGTACCGGACCGTCCAGTTGCTCATCGGCCGACAGACCGCCGCCACTGCTCGCCGAAGGAATGCCGCTCGGCGTCGATGGCATGCTGTAGCTGCCGGAGTTGATCGGCGCAGACTCAGCCGGCGAAGGGTTGTACGGCCCCGACGTGATACCGCCGGATGCCGGCCCAGGCACGATTGGCGAAGCGCTGATCGGTGTCGACACGGCAGCGCCGCCGCCCGGCACCATCACGACCACGCCAGTGTCACCTTGCGGAATCGCCTGAGTCTGGCCCTGCGCAGGGCGCTTGACCGTCGTTTGGCGGAAACCGCCATTGGCCGAAATACGTTCGCTGTTGGACACCGCAGTACCGGAATCAACCACCGGAATCGAACCACGCTGTACGGTAGAGCAGCCGCTGAGCAAAGCCACGGCGGTCACCGCTGGAATCAACCACTTGTTCACTTGAAACCCTCTTTGCTTAATTCATCCAGCCCTTGACCCAATCCATCACCGACTCGCCGGAAGCAGGCGTTTCGCCCGCACACGCGGCGCCGGGTGGCGGTTCGCTGCCGCGAATATACGGCATCTGCACCGCCCCCGGGCAGTTGGCATCAGAGCCCTGCCCGGTACGCGAATCGACCCACGCCTGCACGACGTTGTCCGGCTGCGGCATGTCCAGCGGCAGCGGATCGGCCTTGCGCATGAAACTGGTCCACACTTGCAACGCACCGGTCGCACCGGTAAATGGTGTCTTGCCGTTGTCATCACGCCCCAGCCAGACCACCGCCAGCAGATCCTGACTGAAACCGGCGAACCAGCTGTCCCGCGAATCGTTACTGGTACCGGTCTTGCCCGCCAGCGTCAGGGTCTTCGGCAAGACGTTATAAACCGAGCTGCCGGTACCTTCACGCATCACACGCTGCATGGCGTTCTGGATCAGATAGATGGACGCCGGATCGAAACGCTGCTCGATCTGGAACGGATAACGTTTGAGCGGCTCGCCCTCGGCAGTCAGCACGCTGCGAATCCCGCGCATCGGCGTATTGAAACCACCGTTGGCGAGGGTCTGGTACATGGTCGCCACTTCGATCGGGGTCATGCCGCCGGCGCCGAGCAACATCGACGGGAAGGCCGGGAACTCGCGCGTTACACCCAGACGCCCCAAGGTCTTGAGCACGTTAGGCACGCCGACTTCCAGACCCAGACGCGAGGTCGACAGGTTGTAGGAATGCGCCAGCCCCTGATAGAGGAACACGGTGCCGTGGGAGCGGCGGTCATAGTTCTGCGGTTTCCACACCTGACCGTTTGCGCCTTTGACCGACAACGGATCGTCCGATAGCCAACTGGTCAGGGTGTACTGGCTCGGTTTTTCCAGCGCAGTCAGATAAACCGCAGGCTTGATCAACGAGCCGATCGGTCGCACCGCATCCAGCGCACGGTTGAAACCGGCGTAACTGGCCTGACGGCTGCCGATCATCGCCTGGACTTCGCCGGTTTCCGGATTGGTCACGACCATCGCCGCTTCCACATCATCGGAGCCTTTGCGCCCGGACAGACGTTTGAAGGTGTCGTTGACCGACGCCTCGGCTTTCATCTGCAGGATCGGGTCGAAGCTGGTGAAGATGCGCAGGCCTTCTTCGGTCAAGTCTTCGTCACGGTAGTCTTCACGCAACTGGCGTTTGACCAGATCGATAAAGCCCGGGAACGAGCTGTCGGCCAGTTTGCCGCGCGTGGTCACACCCAATGGCATTTTCTTCGCTGCTTCGACCTGTTCGGCCGTTGCCACGCCTTGCTGCTCAAGCACATCGAGCACCAGATTGCGGCGCTCCAGAGCGCGCTCGGGATTGCGACGCGGGTTGTAGTAGGACGGGCCTTTGACCATGCCGACCAACAACGCCACCTGGTGCAGTTTCAGCTCGGACAATGGCTGGCCAAAGAAGAACTGGCTGGCCAGACCGAAACCGTGCACCGCACGCTGACCGTCCTGCCCGACGAAGACTTCGTTGAGGTAGGCCTCAAGGATTTCCTTCTTGTCGTAATGCAGTTCCAGCAACATCGCCATCATTGCTTCGGTGAGCTTGCGGGTCAGGCTGCGTTCGTTGGTCAGGTAGAAGTTTTTCACCAACTGCTGGGTCAGCGTACTGCCGCCCTGGGTCATCTTGCCGCCCGAGGTGTTGACCCAGATAGCGCGGGCAATCGACTTCGGCGACACGCCCCAGTGACTGTAGTAATCGCGGTCTTCGACAGCCACCAGAGTTTCAAGCAGGTACGGCGGCACCTGATCGAGTTTGATCAGAATGCGGTCTTCGAGATTTTTCGGATAAATCCCGCCGATCATCAGCGGCTCGAGGCGCACAACGGACAATTTCGAACCGTTGGTCGCCGACAGCTCAGCCACATAATCGCCAGAGAAACGCACACGCACCGGCTGCGGTTTTTCCAGGCCTTCATAAAACTGGAAGCCACGGGTATTGAGATCGACAGTATTGCCGCTGACGGCCGCTGCACCGGGGCCATTGCTCACGGCTTCGCGGCGATAGCCGAGGGCATCGAGTTCGGTAAGGAAATCGTCCTTGCTGAGCTTTTGTCCGACGAACAGCTCGAGCGGGCGCGCGTAAACCTTCGCCGGAATGGTCCAGCGCTTGCCGGAGAACTTCTCCTGCACCACGGCATCGAGGTAAACGGCGAAGCCGGCCAGCACGACAAGGCCGACCAGACTGAGTTTAATGGCCCAGCTCAACCATGGGCTAAGGCCCTTGGAGGGTGGTTTTTTCTTGGTACGGGGGGATCGAGTTCGAGTCATGGCGGCGGATTATACGCACTTTATTCATCCTCAACAGGAGCGCTCCGAGGTTTGCGTCAGGCTGGCGAGCGGCCATAATGGCCGCCTCGAATTTCCCCCAGTCTCTGAAGGATCGCCCGTGAGCCAGTCACTGATCGCTGCCCTGCAAAACCCGGCCCTCTACCCGCACCCTGTCGAAGGGTTTCAGGTCATCGAAACGCATATCTCGTGGGTGATTCTCACTGGCCCGTTCGCTTATAAAGTGAAGAAGCCGGTGAATTTCGGCTTCCTCGACTTCACCGGCCTCGAATCGCGCGCGCATTTCTGCGCTGAAGAGCTGCGTCTGAACCAGCGTCTGACCGATGATTTGTATCTGGAAGTGTTGCCGGTGACCGGCAGCGTTGAGGCACCGCAACTGGGCGGCGACGGCCCGGCCATCGAATATGTGCTGAAAATGCGCCAGTTCCCGCAGAGCGGTTTGCTCAGCACCCTGCAAGCCAACGGCGAGCTGACCACCCAGCACATCGACGAGATGGCCGAGCAGATTGCGCGCTTCCACCTCGCCGCGCCAAAAGTCCCGGCTGAACACGACGCCGGCACCCCGGACAGCGTGATGGCGCCGGTCTCACAAAACTTTGAGCAGATCCTGCCGTTCCTCAGCGACAAAAACGATCTGCTGCAACTCGACGCGTTGAAAGCCTGGGCCGAAAGCAGCTTCGAACGTCTCAAGCCGTTGTTCGCCCAACGCAAGGTCGAAGGTTTTACCCGTGAGTGCCACGGCGATATCCACTTGGGCAACGCCACCGTCATCGACGGCAAAGTGGTGATCTTCGACTGCATCGAGTTCAACGAACCGTTCCGCTTCACTGACGTCTGGGCCGACACCGGTTTCCTCGCGATGGATCTGGAAGACCGCGGCCTGAAATCCCTGGCGCGCCGCTTCATCAGCCAATACCTGGAACTGACTGGCGACTATCAGGGCCTGGAAGTGCTGAACTTCTATAAAGCCTACCGCGCACTGGTGCGCGCCAAGGTTGCGCTGTTCAGCATGCCGGCGGACGCGACTCCGGTGCAGCGCGCCACCACCCTGCGCCAGTACCGCAACTACGCCAACCTGGCGGAAAGCTACAGCACCATTCCGTCGCGCTTCATGGCGATCACCCACGGCGTTTCCGCTGTCGGCAAGAGCCACGTGGCCATGCGTCTGGTCGAAGCGCTGGGCGCCATTCGTCTGCGTTCGGACGTAGAACGCAAGCGTCTGTTCGGCGAGCAAACTGTTGCCAACGACGTGCAGGCCGGCATTTACAGTGCCGATGCCAGCGTCGCGACCTACGCGCGCCTGCATGAAATCGCTGAAGTGATCCTGCACGCCGGTTTCCCGGTGGTGATCGATGCGACTTATCTGAAGCGCGAACAACGCGACAACGCGGCAAAAATTGCCGAAGCCACCGGCACACCGTTCCTGATCCTCGACTGCAACGCGCCGCAAGCGGTGATCGAGAGCTGGCTGGCGATTCGTCAGGCGGACAAACAGGATCCGTCCGACGCTACGCTGGCCGTGATCGAAGCGCAGCAGGCCAACCGCGAAGCGCTGACGCCGGAAGAAATCCTGCGCAGCAAACGCGTGCAGACCAATGAGTCCGGCACGCTGGACACCGTGGTTGCGCAGATTCGTCAGCGCCTGCCAGGCCTGTAAGAAACTATTTCGGCCGTGAAGCCCTCGCTTGCTTCACGGCCGTCAAATAGTGGCACTATACTGGCGTCATAAAACCAACGGTGATATGACATGAGCCAGCCGAAACTTCTCGACACCCCGCTGTATGCCTTGCTGCACAAAGATGACATCACAGGTTTCAACAAGGAGCGTCCACAGGACGGCCCGATCGACATGGTCGGCGGCGATTTCCGTGGTCTCGATCTGCGCGAACTGAACGCCGATGGCGTGGATTTCCGGGACGCGTACTTCCGTTCCGCCGATTTACGTGGCATCGATTTCCGTAAAGCATCGCTGGAAGGTGCAAGCCTGGCTCACGCACAGATTTCCGGGGCGTATTTCCCGCCGGAGCTGAGTGCTGACGAAATTCTGATGTCGATGAATTTCGGTACGCGTTTGCGTTATCGCACCCGCTGATCGCCTCATCGCTCCCTGACACAACGCCTTCCCTGTAGGAGTGAGCCTGCTCGCGATAGCGGTTTAAAATTCAACACATGTGTGCCTGCCAGTCCGCTATCGCGAGCAGGCTCACTCCTACATTGATTTGTGTTCCCCCCTCCTCATCTGCGTTCGCAGGCCGTTCAAGCGCCCTTTCTTAGAAGCGTTTGCGTTGAATCCGACCAAACAACCACGCTTTTCCTACTGATGGCTACACTCCTGAGAAGCTCGCCCACGCACCATTCGGCCGTCGCAAGGAGGCTTGATGAATGATGAACTGCAACACCTGAAGAATCTTGGCAAGACGTCGGCGCAGTGGCTGCATGCCGTGGGCATCCACAGCGCCTCGGACTTGCGTCGCCTGGGCGCGGTGGACGCCTACCGGGCCGTGCGTACCCGCGGGTTTCGCGCATCGAAGGTGTTGTTGTATGCGATCGAAGGCGCGCTGATGGATGTGCACTGGAACGACATCCCCGCCGAACGCAAGGACGCCCTGAACAAACAACTCGAAGCCATTTCCTCGCGCCACAAGAACTGAACGGGCATAGACCGTCATGTATTTACTGGGGGAACAATCGGCTCACGTCGATGCCTTGATCAACAGTTTGCAGAGCTTGCCCTCGCTGTGGCTGCGCGATCTGTTGCCTTGCGGGCCGGTTCTGCAACTTGACGCGACGGACGATCTGATACCGCAGTTACCCGCTGATCAGTTGTTTCTGCTCAATGACGGTGTGATCAATGGCTGCATCGGAACCCGGCCACTGTTTTATTGGCAGGAGGGCGATGTGATCGGCCTTCAGCAGGGAGACGACTGGGCGGATTGCCGCTTATGCAGTGAGGGCACGTTACGTTTGACACCCTATCGACGTCCGGAAGTCTTCCAGCATTTATTTGCTGACTCTCGTCGGGCAGAACAGTTTCTCGAGTATCTGCTGGGGCAAGTGGCGATCCTTGCCCATGCCGTCGCGGAGCTGAAACCGCGCGAGTTTCGCAGCACCAATGGCTTCAAGCGGGTCGAGGCGGGTGAAACGCTGATCAGGCAGGGTGACGCGGCTGACCATGTATTCGTAATTATCGAGGGGCATGCCGAAGCATTTGTAGACGGGCAGAAGGTTGGCGACGTGGCCAAGGACGAGATTTTCGGTGCCATGGCCGTGTTCACTGGCGAGCCGCGCAATGCCACGGTCATTGTCCGAGAGGCAAGCACCGTGATGCTGATTCCCGGTGATCAATTCCTGAGCATGACCCGCACTAATCCAAAGATCGCCCACAGCCTGATCGAGAGCATGGCGCGGCGGATCGGCCAATTGAACAAGCAAGTGACCCAATTGAGCGCAAACAGAACCTGACGCCATGTCCTTTGTTTCCGGGCCATTACGGCCATTTCCAAGACTAAATCAAAGAAATGAGAAAACAGTTGTTGACGCGCTAATGAGAATCGCTATGATTATCACAACTGGTCGCGAGATCAGTCGATATTCTGAAAAGCCCTTGGTTCGGACTCTCAGATTATCTCCTCATCAGGCTAATCACGGTTATTTGACCCGGTTTTTTACCGGGTCTTTTTTTGCCCGTGGAAAAGTCATTTGCCGAACTGTTTGCGCATCTGCTCGCAGTAATCCTGTTTTGGTGTTGCAGGCGTATACCAAACGTAGTCGGCCATCGTGGCGGTCACTTCGGCGCCCTGCTCTGCCAGCATCAGCACTGTCGGAGTCTCTGTGGCGCCCAAATCCACAACATGCAGCGGCACGCCAACATCCTTGCGCGCATGCCACGCGCCAGCCAGCAAGATTGAAGGTCTGGGCGCTGCCAGCAGACGCTCAGCCATACGCCGATCACGTTGTTGCTGAACGGCCAGCATGGCGGGCATCTGTGATTCAGGCAGCAAGCCACAGTGGGAATCGCTGATCTGTTCCAACAACAGCGTTTTCACCGACTCGGCATTGCTGCGCTCCCCCTTCAACACTGGTGGGTTGCGATAGACGGTGCGGATTTCGGCGCTATTCAGATTTGCCGCCAGCAGTGGATACGGCTGAGTGAGGGCGAAGCGGACAATCGGCCCGTAGAGGTTCCAGTCCCAGCCGTCCTGCCAGGCCAATGCACCAGGCAGGTCAGCGGGCGGCGTTATCGACTGATGCACTTGATCAATGCGAGGCTGCTGATCCGGCGTAAGCATTTCCAGCAACAGGCTGCCCTGCGGCCGTTGCTCACCGAGCGAGCGCAATACCCACAACTGCACGGCGTGATGATCGGCATTGTCATGCTGCTCGCCAATAATCAATTGCTCGGGCTCAGCAAGTCGCGTCAGCAACTGCTGCGCCGTCAGCACCTGACCACTGCGCAGATCGCGAATCTCGCCACTGACCGGCGGTGGCGCAACAGCATGCTGACACCCGGCAAGCACCAACACCGCCATTAACCACATCCCACGCATGTCACCACCTCGATGAAAGTCAGCGGGCGATGATCAGCGGATGCCCACGCTCCGGGTGCGGCTGCACCAACACTTCGAGACCGAATACGGCCTGGAGCGTGTCCGGTCGCAAAACCTGCTGCGGTGTATCCAGCGCCACCGGGCGACCGCCTTCAAGCAGCAGGATGCGATCACAATAACGCGCCGCCAGATTCAGATCATGCAGGATCACCAACACCGCTGCGCCACGATCGGCAAACTCGCGCACCGCCTGCAACGTGGTGTGCTGATGCAGCGGATCAAGCATTGACGTCGGCTCATCCAACAGCAACGTCTGCCCGGCCTGCCCCGGCCAGAGCTGCGCCAACACCCGCGCCAGATGCACACGCTGACGCTCGCCACCGGACAGCGCCAGATAACTGCGACCGCTCAAGTGCCCGGCATCCGCCGCCGCCAATGCCGCCGCGATGATTTCGTCATCGCGCACCCGCCCGCTTTGCCAAGGCAAGCGGCCCATGCCCACCACTTCTTCGACGCGAAAAGCAAAATCCAGCGTCGACACCTGAGGCAACACCGCCAATCGCTGCGCGCGCTGCGGGCCGGTCCAGTGACTCAACGCTTGGCCGTCGAGTGAAATCCCGCCCGCGCTCGCCGCCAATTCACCGCACAAGGCGCCCAACAAGGTACTTTTGCCAGCACCGTTCGGCCCGAGTACGCCGAGCACTTCACCCGACTCAAGTTGCAGCGTGACATCGCTGAGCACGGTCTCGCGACCTCGATGGATGTGCAGATTTTGCGCACGCAACATCAGGCGCGTCCTCGCAGCAGCAGATAAAGGAAGAACGGCGCACCGATAAACGCGGTGACGATGCCGATCGGCAACTCCGCCGGCGCCAGCGCCAGCCGCGCGACCAGATCAGCCAACAGCAACAGGCTCGCCCCCGCCAGCACCGAGGCCGGCAGCAATACCTTGTGATCCGGCCCCGCCAGCAAGCGCACCAGATGCGGCACCACCAGCCCGACAAAACCGATCATCCCGGCGGCCGCCACTGCTGCGCCAACCCCCAGCGCCGTGCAGAACACCAGTTCACGCTTGAGCCGTTCGACATCGATGCCCAGATGCCCAGCCTCGGACTCGCCGAGCAGCAAGGCATTCAGCGCTTTCGCCCGCCGCGGTAACCACAGCGCGACACCGGCGCTGATGATCAGCAATGGCCAGAGCCGCGCGTAACTGGCGCCATTGAGGCTGCCAAGGTTCCAAAAGGTCAGCGTACGCAGCGTCGCGTCATCCGCCAGATATGTGAACAGCCCGACCGCGGAACTGGCCAACGCCGTCAGGGCAATGCCAGCGAGCAACATGGTCGCGACATTGGTCTGGCCATTACGGCGGCCGAGGCGATAGACCAGAGCCGTCACACCGAGTCCGCCGAGAAACGCGCAGACCGACAGCAGATACGGCCCGAACCATTCCGGCAGACCGCCAAAAAGCGAACCGCCGACAATCGCGATCGCTGCGCCCAATGCCGCGCCGCTGGAAACACCGACCAATCCCGGATCCGCCAACGGATTGCGAAACAAGCCCTGCATCGCCACGCCGGACAACGCCAAGACACCACCGACCGCCAGCCCGAGCAGGGTTCGCGGCAGACGAATCTGCCCGAGGATCAGTTCAGCCTGCTCCAGTCCGTCCGGCGCCAACGGCACGCCGAGCATGCGCAAAGCTGCGCGCAACGTATCGATCAGCGGCAGGCTCACCGGCCCCAACGCCAACGACAGCCAAATCGACAGCAAACACAGAAGCGTCAGGCCAATGAACAAGCCACGGGGTTTTACCAGTGTGGTCATTGGCCGCTCTTGGCCGGGTAGAAACCGTCAGTCAGGGTTTTCAGCGCTGCCGGCAAACGCGGCCCGAGCCCACCGACCAGCAGGGTCGGATCCAGCTCCAGCACGCGCCCGGCCTTGGCCGCGCGGCTTGAATCGAGAATAGGATTTTCCTTGAACAGCGCCGCTTTCGCCGCCTCACCGGTCAACGCACGGTCGGCGAACACCAGCACTTCAGGATCGAGGCTGGCGAGGGACTCTACGGAGAACGGCTTGTAACCCGTGTGAGTTGCCAGATTATGTCCGCCCGCCTGTTGCAGCAGCCAGTCAGCGGCGGTGTCCTTGCCGGCGATCAACGGTTTGCCACCGGCATGCCCAAGCAACAGCAGAACACCCGGCGCTTTGTGTTTGGACTGCGCATCTGCAACCCGCACCTTCTGCGCATCGAGCTGCTGTTGATAACTTTGCAGTAGCTGCTTTGCCTGGGCTTCTGTGCCGAGCAACTGCCCCAGATGAGTGACGTTTTTCTCCAGCGTCGGCAGATCCGGTTGAGCCGAGAACAACACCACCTGGACCTTGGCCGCTTTGACTTGTGACAGAACCGGCGGCGGCCCCATTTCTTCAGTGCCGATGAGAATGTCCGGACGCAGACTGAGAATGCCCTCTGCTGAAAGACTGCGTTGGTAACCAATGCTCGGCAGCGACTTCAACGACTCTGGATGTTGACTGGTGGTATCGACGCCAACCAGTTTCGACTCACCGCCCAAGGCACTGACCCACTCCGACAGCGCACCGCCAGCGCTGACCCAACGTTGCGGCAAATCAGCCGCTGCAGCCTGGTGGCTGACCAAAAGTCCGACACACAGCACGGCAACGCGGGTACTCAGGCGCATACACAGCTTCCTTGAATAAGGTTTTTCCCGGGCATCAGGATGGCAGGCCAAGTATCCTCGACATCTGCCAGCCGCCTGCGGGCGAAGGCCGCCATTTGATAATTGTTTGCATTTAAACGTCAAGCTCGGACATATCCGGACACGAGCGGACATTAGAGGATAGCCATGAAGTTTCTCTGCGCGGGCACTGAACTCGCCGAAGCGGCCAGCCGTGGCTTTGAAGTCAACGGAAACAAGCTGTTCGCCGTGCGCCGCAATGGGCAAGCGTACGTTTATCTCAATCGCTGCCCACACCGTGGCGTCGGGCTGGAATGGCAACCTGACCAGTTTCTCGACCCGAGCAACAGCCTGATCCAGTGCGCCACCCACGGCGCACTGTTTCTGATCGAGGACGGTGAATGCGTTGCCGGGCCTTGCGCCGGGCAAGCACTCACCGCCATCAATTGCCGTGAAGATGCGCAAGGCCTGTGGATCGATGTTTAACCGTTAAGCAGCACGTCGAGACGCCGGTCGATGACCATCTCTTCATGGTCCAGCCGCACGCCATATGCCAGAACCTCAACGCCACAAGCGACCGCTTCGAGAAGCGCATCGGCGTAGGCCGAATCGATTTCCTTCGCCGGCCGCACCGCTTCAATCCCGCTCAGATTGACGCAATACAACTGCACCGCCCGAATTCCGTCCCGCGCCAGATGTGCCAACTCGCGCAGATGCTTGGCGCCACGCTGGGTCACGGCATCGGGAAACGCCGCCACCGCTGTACCGTCGAAACCCAGGGTGACACTTTTCACTTCCACATAAGCCGGGCCACTCGGGTATTCGAGACGGAAATCGATACGGCTCTTTTCCTGCCCGTAGGCGACTTCACGCTTCAACGCGGTAAAGCCGTTCAACTCGGTGATCACGCCCGCCTGTAACGCCTCTTCGACCAACCCGTTGGCACGAGCAGTATTGACGCAGAACAAACGGCCCTGCGGGGTTTCGCCAATTTCCCAAGTGCCGGGCAATTTGCGTTTCGGATCGTTGGAGCGGCTGAACCAGACCTGCCCGCCCTCGACCTGGCAATTGAGCATCGAACCGGTGTTTGGGCAGTGAATGGTCAGCAACTCGCCGCTAACGGTTTCGATATCGGCAAGAAAACGCTTGTAACGACGGATCAGTCGCGCCTCTTCCAGAGGGGGATAAAAGCGCATCAGCTTTGCCAGCTCTTCAAGCCACGCGCGATGCGCTCCACCGCTTCCTGTAAGCGCGGGAGGTTTTGCGTGTAGGCAAAACGCACATGGTGACTGGCCTGATAGCGACCGAAATCCAGACCCGGAGTGAAGGCAACGTGCTCGGTTTCGAGGAAATGTCGGCAGAACGCGAAGGCATCGCCGCCGAACTGGCTGATATCGGCGTAGAGATAGAAAGCGCCTTCCGGCTCCACGGCGATGTTGAAACCCAACTCGCGCAGGGCCGGCAGGAGGAAATCGCGACGACGACCGAACTCTGCGCGGCGCTCTTCCAGAATGGCGATGGTGTCCGGTTCGAAACACGCCAATGCAGCGTATTGCGCCATGCTCGGGGCGCTGATGTAGAGGTTCTGCGCGAGCTTTTCCAGATCACTGACCGCCGCCTCCGGCGCGACCAGCCAGCCCAGACGCCAGCCGGTCATGCCGAAGTACTTGGAGAAACTGTTCAGGACAAAAGCGCTGTCATCGACTTCCAGCACGCTGGCGGCATCGGTGCCGTAGGTCAGACCGTGATAGATCTCGTCCACCACCAGATGCCCGTGTTTGGCCTTGATGGCTGTGGATAACCCGGCCAGCTCATCCCGGGTCAGGATCGTCCCGGTCGGGTTGGCCGGCGAAGCGACCAGTGCGCCGACGCTGTCATGATCCCAATGCCGCTCGACCAGATCAGGAGTCAGTTGATAACGCACGTCCGGCCCCACCGGCACCAACTGCGCCGCGCCTTCGACCAAACGCAGGAAGTGCCGGTTGCACGGGTAACCCGGATCCGCCAGCAGCCAGTGTTTACCGGGATCGACCAGCAACGCACTGGCCAACAACAACGCGCCGGAGCCACCCGGCGTGATCAGAATCCGTCGCGGATCGATGTTCAGGCCATAGCGCGATTGGTAAAACCCGGCAATCGCTTCGCGCAACTCGGGAATGCCGCGCGCGGCGGTGTAGCGGGTCTTGCCCGCCGTCAGTGCAGCCTGCCCCGCGCGGATGATCGGCTCGGCAGTGGTGAAGTCCGGCTCGCCGATCTCCAGATGGATCACGTCGTGGCCTTCAGCCTGCAATTCATTGGCCCGCGCCAGCAGCGCCATTACATGGAACGGTTCGATCGCACGACTGCGCGCACTGTAAGGCTGAGCCATTGGTTTTCCTTCGGCAGGGAAAAAGAGACGATTCTACCCATCTGCCGGAACGAGCGAGAACCCGCAGCGGTCACAGCCTCAAGAACGCTGGACTGTAACGATATGAGCGTACGCTCCAGGATTGACTAAAATCAGTGATTGAACAGGTCTTCAACACCACCAGACACGGCTTGCCAAACATTTGCAAGCGCCACCCGCCGGGGCCTCGACATCCGGGAGTAGCGCAGGCCGAATTGATCTGGTAAGTTCGCCCGCTTGCAGCCGCAGGGCCGGCAGGTGTCGGTGATGGAGCAATCCTGCGCAATGGATTACAAGAGTAGAGGCGGTCCATTTCATGCCCACCCAAGCAAAGCAACAGCAGCAAACGGCGATCAGTGGCTTCGAACCTTACGTTCAGGCCAAAGACGAAGAGTACATGGGCAAACCCATGCGCGCGCACTTCACCAAGATCCTGACCAAGTGGAAACTGGACTTGATGCAGGAAGTCGACCGAACTGTTGATCACATGAAGGACGAAGCGGCCAACTTTCCCGACCCGGCCGACCGTGCCAGTCAGGAAGAAGAGTTCGCCCTTGAACTGCGTGCCCGTGATCGCGAGCGCAAGCTGATCAAGAAGATCGACAAGACACTGCAACTGATCGAAGACGGCGAATACGGCTGGTGCGATTCGTGCGGCATCGAGATCGGCGTCAAGCGCCTTGAAGCCCGTCCTACCGCCGACATGTGCGTCGACTGCAAGAACCTGGCTGAGATCAAGGAAAAGCAGGTCGGCAAGTAATCGCGACCTGAACAAAAAACGGAGCGTGCGAACGCTCCGTTTTTGTTTCTGCCTTTTGCCTTTTGCCTTTTGTAGGAGTGAGCCTGCTCGCGATAGCGGTGGGTCGGTCAATATCGGTGTTGAATGTCACACCGATATCGCGAGCAGGCTCACTCCTACAGGTTGACCTGCGTATAGCCTGAAAAGTAGTTTCGTCTTCATGACTGCCAAAACATCCCCCGCCTACATCGGCCGCTTCGCCCCAACCCCCAGTGGCCACTTGCACTTCGGTTCGCTGGTTGCCGCCCTCGCCTCTTACCTCGACGCTCGCTCGGTCGGCGGTCGCTGGCTGGTGCGCATGGAAGATCTCGATCCGCCCCGTGAAGAACCTGGCGCGCAAACCGCGATCCTCAAGGCACTGGAAAGTTACGGCTTCGAATGGGACGGCGACATGGTGCGTCAAAGCGATCGACATGACGCCTACGCCGACGTGCTCAACAGCCTGTTCAATCACGGCCTCGCTTACGCCTGCACCTGCTCGCGCAAACAGCTTGAACCGTACAACGGCATTTATCCGGGCCTGTGCCGCAATGCCGGCCATGACCAGCAAAATGCGGCGATCCGCCTGCGCGTGCCAGAGCTGGAATACCACTTCATCGACCGAGTGCAGGGCGAATACCGTCAGCATCTGGGCCGCGACGTTGGCGATTTCGTGATCCGCCGCCGCGACGGGCTTTACGCCTATCAATTGGCCGTGGTGCTCGACGATGCATGGCAAGGCATCACCGACATCGTCCGCGGTGCCGACCTGCTCGACTCGACACCGCGCCAGCTCTATCTGCAGGAACTCCTGGGCCTGCGCCAGCCGCGCTACCTGCACCTGCCGCTGATCATCCAGCCGGACGGCAACAAGCTCGGCAAGTCCTACCGCTCGCCGCCGCTTGAAGCGGATCAAGCCACGCCACTGTTGCTGCGCGCCCTGCGCGCCTTGGGGCAAAACCCCGACGCCGAACTGGCTCACGCCACGCCGCAAGAGTTGCTGGCGTGGGGCAGCGCGCACTGGGATGCGACAAAGATCCCGCGCACACTGACCCTGCCCGAGGCGCAACTGCAATGACGACACTTGCAGTCGTCCACCCATCCGTTACCATCGCCGCACGTTTTCGGGCACGCGCATAAAAAAGAGAGGCCGGGATGTACATCTATCGCTTGGTCCTGCTTTTAGTCGTGGGGATCTATCTGTTTTCCCCCGCCATCATGGATTGGTGGATCGACGCTACGGGCGCCTGGTATCGCCCCTATCTGCTCTGGCTGATCCTGATTGTCGTAACCTTCATCCTGCAGAGCCAAAAAGATGCCGATGAGCTTTAGCCTGACCCAGATGATCCTGGTCAGCGCCGCGTACCTGGCGGTGCTGTTCGGCGTTGCCTGGATCAGCGAACGGGGCATGATCCCGCGCGCGATCATTCGCCACCCGCTGACCTACACCCTGTCACTGGGTGTTTACGCCAGTGCCTGGGCGTTCTACGGCACGGTGGGGCTTGCCTATCAGTACGGTTACGGTTTTCTGTCCAGTTACCTTGGCGTGTCTGGCGCGTTTCTGCTGGCGCCGGTGTTGCTTTATCCGATTCTGAAGATCACCCGTACTTATCAACTGTCTTCGCTGGCCGATCTGTTTGCCTTCCGCTTTCGCAGCACCTGGGCGGGCGCGCTGACCACGATTTTCATGCTGATCGGTGTGCTGCCGTTGCTGGCGCTGCAGATTCAAGCGGTGGCCGACTCCATCGGCATCCTCACCGGCGAGCCCATTCAGAGCCGCGTGGCGTTGGCGTTCTGTGCGCTGATCATCCTGTTCACGATTTTCTTCGGCTCCCGGCATATCGCCACCCGCGAGAAGCACGAAGGCCTGGTGTTCGCGATTGCCTTTGAATCGGTGATCAAACTGGTTGCCCTCGGCGGCGTCGGTTTGTATGCGCTGTACGGCGTGTTCGACGGCCCGCAACAACTTGAACTGTGGCTGCTGCAAAACCAGACCGCCCTCGCCGCCCTGCACACGCCATTGCAGGAAGGCCCGTGGCGCACGTTGTTGCTGGTGTTCTTCGCCTCGGCGATCGTGATGCCGCACATGTATCACATGACGTTTACCGAAAACCTCAATCCGCGCTCGCTGGTCAGTGCGAGCTGGGGCTTGCCACTGTTCCTGCTGCTGATGAGCCTGGCGGTGCCGCTGATTCTCTGGGCCGGCCTGAAACTGGGCGCCACGACCAACCCGGAATACTTCACCCTCGGCATTGGTATCGCTGCCAACAGCAAGCCGCTGGCGTTGCTCGCCTATGTCGGCGGTCTGTCGGCGGCCAGCGGCCTGATCATCGTCACTACGCTGGCACTCTCAGGCATGGCGTTGAACCACCTGGTGCTGCCGCTTTATCAGCCACCGGCCGAAGGCAATATCTACCGCTGGCTGAAGTGGACCCGCCGCGCATTGATCGTCGCGATCATCATGGCCGGTTTCGGTTTCTACCTGATGCTCGGCGCCGAGCAGGATCTGGCCAACCTCGGCATCGTCGCGTTTGTCGCGACCCTGCAATTCCTGCCCGGCGTGTTGTCGGTACTGTATTGGCCGACTGCCAACCGTCGCGGCTTTATCGCCGGTCTGCTGGCGGGGATTCTGGTCTGGGTAGTGACCATGCTGTTGCCGCTGGTCGGCAATCTGCAGGGTTTCTACATTCCGCTGCTGAACATGATTTACGTGCTCGACGACACCAGTTGGCACATGGCCGCGATCGCCTCGCTGGCGGCCAACGTATTGATGTTCACCCTGATCTCGCTGTTCACCAACGCCAGTCCCGAAGAAGCCAGCGCTGCCGAAGCCTGCGCTGTGGATAACGTTCGTCGCCCGCAACGGCGCGAACTGCACGCCGCCTCCCCCCAGGAATTCGCTACACAACTGGCGAAACCGTTGGGTGCCAAGGCTGCACAGAAGGAAGTCGAGCAAGCGCTGCGTGATCTTTATCTGCCGTTCGACGAACGCCGCCCGTACGCCTTGCGCCGTTTGCGTGACCGCATCGAAGCCAACCTCTCCGGCCTGATGGGCCCGAGCGTGGCGCAGGATATGGTGGAAACCTTCCTGCCGTACAAGGCCGGCGGCGAAAACTATGTGACCGAAGACATCCACTTCATCGAAAGCCGCCTTGAGGATTACCACTCGCGCCTCACTGGCCTGGCCGCCGAACTCGATGCCCTGCGTCGTTACCACCGCCAGACCCTGCAGGAATTGCCGATGGGCGTCTGCTCGCTGGCCAAGGATCAAGAGATCCTGATGTGGAACAAGGCCATGGAAGAACTCACCGGGATCGCCGCGCAGCGTGTGGTCGGTTCGCGCCTGAGTACCATCGGCGAGCCGTGGAAAGGTCTGCTGCAAGGTTTCATCGATCTGCCGGACGAGCATTTGCACAAACAGCATCTGGCCCTCGACGGCCAGACTCGTTGGCTGAATCTGCACAAAGCGGCCATCGATGAACCGCTGGCACCGGGTAACAGTGGCTTGGTGTTACTGGTTGAAGATTTGACCGAAACGCAGATGCTCGAAGACAAACTGGTGCACTCCGAGCGCCTGGCCAGCATTGGTCGCCTTGCGGCCGGTGTGGCCCACGAAATCGGCAATCCGATCACCGGCATCGCCTGTCTAGCGCAAAACCTGCGCGAAGAACGTGAAGACGACGGCGAGCTGACGGAAATCAGCGGACAGATTCTCGAACAGACCAAACGTGTGTCACGCATCGTCCAGTCGCTGATGAGCTTCGCCCATGCCGGCAGCCATCAGCACAGCGACGAGCCCGTTTGTCTGGCCGAAGTCGCCCAGGATGCGATTGGCCTGCTGGCGCTGAACCGACGCAATTTCGAAGTGCAGTTCTACAACCTCTGCGATCCTGATCATTGGGTCGAAGGCGATCCGCAGCGACTCGCCCAGGTCTTGATCAATCTGCTCTCCAACGCCCGCGACGCCTCGCCGCCGCACAGCGCGGTACGGGTCAAGAGCGAAGCCGGCGAACACACGGTCGATCTGATCGTCGAAGACGAAGGCAGCGGTATTCCGAAGAACATCATGGATAGATTGTTCGAACCCTTCTTCACCACCAAGGATCCTGGCGAAGGCACCGGTCTGGGCCTTGCACTGGTCTATTCCATCGTTGAAGAGCATTATGGACAAATCACCATCGACAGCCCGGCTGATGTACAAAGCCAACGCGGCACCCGTATCCGGGTGACCTTACCGCGTCATGTCGAAGCGACGTCCGCTGTGAACTGAGACCGTCGAGAGTATCGAATCAATGCCGCACATTTTGATCGTCGAAGACGAAACAATTATCCGCTCCGCCTTGCGCCGCCTGCTGGAACGCAACCAGTACCAGGTCAGCGAAGCCGGTTCAGTGCAGGAAGCACAAGAACGCTTCACCATTCCTACGTTCGATCTGATCGTCAGCGATCTGCGTCTGCCGGGCGCGCCGGGCACCGAGCTGATCAAGCTCGGCCAGGGCACACCGGTGCTGATCATGACCAGTTACGCCAGCCTGCGCTCGGCGGTCGACTCGATGAAGATGGGCGCGGTGGACTACATCGCCAAGCCTTTCGACCACGATGAAATGCTTCAAGCTGTCGCGCGGATCCTGCGTGATCGGCAATCGGCACCGGCTGCCGGCGAAGCGGTTGCCAGCAAACCGACCAATGGCAGCGGCAAATCCGCCGTCGACAACAGTAACGGTGAAATCGGCATCATCGGCTCCTGCCCACCGATGCAGGATCTGTACAGCAAGATCCGCAAAGTCGCGCCAACCGATTCCAATGTGTTGATCCAGGGCGAGTCCGGCACCGGTAAAGAACTGGTGGCCCGCGCCCTGCACAACCTGTCGAAACGCGCCAAGGCGCCGATGATTTCGGTGAACTGCGCGGCCATCCCGGAAAGCCTGATCGAGTCCGAACTGTTCGGCCACGAAAAAGGCGCATTCACTGGCGCCAGCGCCGGGCGTGCCGGTCTGGTTGAAGCGGCAGACGGCGGCACCTTGTTCCTCGACGAAATCGGCGAATTGCCGCTGGAAGCTCAGGCGCGCCTGCTGCGTGTGTTGCAGGAAGGTGAAATTCGCAGGGTCGGCTCGGTGCAATCGCAGAAAGTCGATGTGCGCCTGATCGCGGCCACTCACCGGGACCTGAAGAGCCTGGCGAAAATCGGCCAGTTCCGTGAAGACCTTTATTACCGTCTGCACGTGATCGCCCTGAAACTGCCGGCCCTGCGCGAGCGCGGCGCCGACGTCAACGAAATCGCCACGGCTTTCCTCGCTCGCCAGAGCGCTCGCATCAACCGTACCGACCTGAAATTTGCCGCGGATGCCGAACAGGCGATCCGGCATTATTCCTGGCCGGGTAACGTGCGAGAGCTGGAGAACGCGGTCGAGCGCGCGGTGATTCTGAGCGAAAGTCCGGAAATCTCCGCCGACCTGCTGGGCATCGACATCGAGTTGAGCGATCTGGAGGACGACGAGTTCATCGGTCTGCCACCGCAAACGGGCGGTAACGCCAGCAACAGCAGCCATGAGCCGACCGAAGACCTGTCGCTGGAGGACTACTTCCAGCACTTCGTCCTCGAGCATCAGGACCACATGACCGAGACCGAACTGGCGCGCAAACTGGGCGTCAGCCGCAAATGTCTGTGGGAACGCCGTCAGCGTCTGGGCATCCCACGGCGCAAGACCGGGGTCGCCAGCGAGAGCTGAACGTTACCTGTCGAGTGTGCGGGTAACGCTTGAAGGTGTGAAAAAACTGTTACCGCAGTCGATTCACGTAACAGAAGCCGGGGTTATCGGTAACGAAACCCCGGCTTTTTTTCGCCCCGACAAAACGGTTATATCGACCTAACCCCTTGTTTTATTGGGCTTCACAAAAGTTGGCACGCCCCCTGCTATATGTTTAGTACAAGAACAATAACAAGCAATGCACAAGACAATAAAAATAAGACGAATCGACTCACGCACAATAAAAACAAGACGGCGAGAGGCGCAGCTAACTGATTCTTTTGGAGAGGCGTTGTATTTGGGGCTTGCCCCACGACCAGGCCGAGAACAACAAAAACTGTCCTAAGACAGAGCCTGTACTGGTTGGATCGAGAGATCACTGCAATTCAGCGACCAAAGCAATCCGTTTGCTCTTGGCTCCCGATTGGGAGGGTCACGAAGGAAACACTTCGTGGCGAGGGCACTCAACAAAAACAAGAAGCCCGAATCAATAATAAAAAGAGCACGCAACTACTTCTTGGGGAGCTTCGGCTCCCCTTGTAGTTTCTCCTCCGCTGCAAAATCCCCCATTTTTATCGCGCGCGATGCCTGTAGCCTGCGGCTTGCAGCTCAAATCGGCCGTGTCCTACACCATCCCTCGACTAAATGCTAGAATCTGCGCCCATCATGCGGTCATTCTTTGGTATGGCCGAACATTCCTTCAAACAGTGCATCCCATGCTGAAGAAGTTGTTCCAGTCATTCCGGACTCCCGTGCGTCGTACGCAACACATCCGCAGCACCCCTGAAGTGCTCAACAGCGGCCAACATTCGCTGCAGAAAACGCAATTCAGCCGCTATGCGGTGAATATCGTCGAACGCCTGCAAGGTGCCGGTTACCAGGCTTATCTGGTCGGCGGTTGCGTGCGTGACATGCTGCTGGGCATCACGCCCAAGGACTTCGACGTCGCCACCAGCGCCACGCCCGAGCAAGTTCGTGCCGAATTCCGCAATGCGCGGATCATCGGCCGTCGCTTCAAACTGGTGCACATTCATTTCGGTCGCGAAATCATCGAAGTCGCGACTTTCCGCGCCAACCACCCGATCAACGAAGACGACGAAGACAGCAACCAGTCCTCGCGTAACGAGAGCGGGCGGATTCTGCGCGACAACGTTTACGGCACCTTGGAAGAAGACGCGCAACGCCGCGACTTCACCATCAACGCCCTGTATTACGATCCGGTCAGTGAGCGCATCCTCGATTACGCCAACGGCGTACACGACATCCGCAATCACCTGATCCGCCTGATCGGCGATCCGAAGCAGCGCTATCAGGAAGACCCGGTGCGCATGCTGCGTGCCGTGCGTTTCGCCGCCAAGCTCAACTTCGGCATCGAGAAGCACACCGTGCAGCCGATTCGTGAACTGGCGCCAATGCTGCGCGAGATCCCTTCGGCGCGTCTGTTCGAAGAAGTGCTAAAGCTGTTCCTCTCAGGACACGGCGCGATCACCTTTGAAATGCTGGTCGACCTGCAACTGTTCGCCCCGCTGTTCCCGGCCAGTGCCGATGCGCTGGAACACAACCCGGAATACACCCACACGCTGATCAGCGAAGCGCTGACCAACACTGACCTGCGCATCAAGCAGAACAAACCGGTGACCCCGGCGTTCCTGTTTGCCGCGCTGCTGTGGCCTGCTCTGCCGGCCCGCGTGTTGCGCTTGCAAGAACGCGGCATGCCGCCGATTCCGGCGATGCAGGAGGGCGCCCACGAGCTGATCGCCGAACAGTGCCAGCGCATTGCGATTCCGAAACGCTTCACCATGCCGATCCGCGAGATCTGGGACATGCAGGAGCGTCTGCCACGGCGCAGCGGCAAACGCGCTGACCTGTTGCTGGACAACCCGCGTTTCCGTGCCGGTTACGACTTCCTGTTGCTGCGTGAAAGCGCTGGCGAAGAGACCGATGGCCTCGGTGAATGGTGGACGGATTATCAGGACGCCAACGACAGTGAACGTCGCGACATGATCCGCGACCTCAGCGGCAAGGGCGATGACGCCAGCGGTGCTCCGCGCAAACGTCGCCGCAGCAGCGGTTCCAAGCGCAAACGCGCCAGCGCCCCGAGTGCTACAGGCGAGTAAAGGCATGGAACGCATCTACATCGGCATGGGCAGCAACCTCGCTGACCCCGCCGAACAATTGCACAGCGCCGTCGAGGCGCTGGGGCAATTGCCGCAGACCACACTCGCCGGCGTTTCTGCCTTCTATCAAAGCGATTCATTGCTGCCGGGCCAACCGCGATATACCAACGCGGTTGCAGCGCTCGACAGCTCACTCGCACCGATTGAATTGCTTGATGCATTGCAAGCCATCGAGAACGATCAAGGTCGCGAACGCCTTGAGCGTTGGGGTCCGCGTACGCTGGATCTGGATATTCTGCTGTTCGGTGATCGTTTGATCGACGAGCCGCGCCTGAAAGTCCCGCATTACCAGATTCAGGAACGCGCGTTCGTGCTCTACCCCCTTGCCGAACTGGCCCCGCAAGATTTGCGCCTGGCCGACGGCCGCACCCTTACCGATCTGCTAGCGGCCTGCCCGTTCGTCGGCTTGGAACGCCTCCCCCACGCCTGACACAAATCCGCCCTTTGTAGGAGTGAGCCTGCTCGCGATAGCGTTCTGTCAGCCACAGATTTATTGGCTGATCCACCGCTATCGCGAGCAGGCTCACTCCTACAGTGTCTGCGCCATATCCAGATTTATTGTCAGACAAAAACCTCGCGAATCAGCCCCGCCGCGCCGCTGAATCGCATCAGTAACGCCGGTAACACTCCCCTCGTAACAATGCGGTAACACACGCAATTGACTTCCTGTTGGCTCATCACGACTATAGGCGTCCCGCTGCCGCCAACCCGGCACATACGGGCGCAATCCAGGCCTTATAAGCACGACAAAAGAGCGTGCGCCTGAGTAGATGAAGAATCACGCGCGTTACTCGCAGTAGTTTCCAGAGCGCCTGAACGAGGATTTTTTACATGCCAGCCATCACCCTGACCACGCTCCAGAGCCTCAAGCAGAAAGGTGAAAAGATCACCATGCTGACCTGCTATGACGCGACCTTCGCCCACGCCTGCAACGAGGCTGGTGTCGAAGTGCTGCTGGTGGGCGACTCCCTCGGCATGGTCCTGCAAGGTCACGACAGCACTTTGCCGGTGACCACCGCAGAAATGGCCTACCACACCGCCTGCGTCAAACGCGGCAACAGCGACGCCCTGATCCTCGCCGACCTGCCGTTCATGGCCAACGCCACCCTCGAACAAACCATGACTAACAGCGCCATGCTGATGCAGGCCGGCGCACACATGGTCAAGGTTGAAGGTCAGCTGTGGCTGGCCGAATCGATTCGTCTGCTCGCCGAGCGCGGTGTACCGGTGTGCGCGCACATGGGCCTGACCCCGCAAGCGGTGAACATTCTTGGCGGCTATAAAGTGCAGGGCCGAAACGAGAACCAGGCGCGGCAGATGCGTGCCGACGCGATCTCGCTGGAGCAGGCCGGCGCGGCGATGCTGCTGCTGGAATGCGTACCGAGCGAACTGGCCGCTGAAATCAGCCAGGCCGTGAAGATTCCGGTGATCGGCATCGGCGCCGGTAACGCCACCGACGGCCAGGTTCTAGTACTGCACGACATGCTCGGCCTGTCGATCACTGGCCGCGTGCCAAAGTTCGTGAAGAACTTCATGCACGGTCAGGACAGCATCCAGTCCGCGCTGAAGGCTTACGTCAACGAAGTCAAAGCCACCACGTTCCCTGGCATCGAACACGGATTCTCTGCATGAACACCGTTAAAACCG
The DNA here is from genome assembly GCF_059429415.1 of Pseudomonas sp. CH61. Lineage (NCBI taxonomy): Bacteria > Pseudomonadati > Pseudomonadota > Gammaproteobacteria > Pseudomonadales > Pseudomonadaceae > Pseudomonas > Pseudomonas sp. CH61. The sequence continues at coordinate 4,753,055 of NZ_CM182098.1, forward strand.
TACGCGAACTGCGCGCCGCCGTAGCCCGCGCCCGCAGCGAAGGCAAGCGCATCGGCTTCGTGCCGACCATGGGCAACCTGCACAGCGGTCACGTTGCACTGATCACCAAAGCCACGCAGCGCGTCGATTTCGTGGTCGCGAGCATTTTCGTCAACCCGCTGCAATTCGGCGCCGGCGAAGACCTCGACAAATACCCGCGCACGTTGGCGGCGGACCAGGAAAAACTGCTGGAAGCGGGCTGCTCTCTACTGTTCGCGCCAACTGTCGAAGAAATGTACCCCGACGGCATGGCCGGGCAGACCCGGGTCAGCGTGCCGCAATTGTCCGAAGGCCTGTGCGGCGCCAGCCGTCCGGGGCACTTCGAAGGTGTGGCGACTGTTGTCAGCAAGCTGTTCAACATGGTCCAGCCGGATCTGGCGATTTTCGGCCAGAAGGATTACCAGCAACTGGCGGTGATCCGTGCGCTGGTGCATGACTTGAACATGCCGATCCAGATCATCGGCGAGCCGACCGTACGCGCCGCCGATGGCCTGGCGTTATCGTCGCGCAATGGCTTCCTCAATGAGGAGCAACGTGCGGTTGCACCGGTGGTTTACCGCTCGCTGAGCAACATTGCCGAGTCGATCAAGCAAGGTGAACGGGATTACCCGGCACTGGTCAGCGCCCAGTTGCAGCAGCTGGAAGCGGCGGGCCTGCGTCCGGATTACCTGGAAATCCGCCATGCGCTGACATTGCGTCCAGCGACGGCTGAAGACCGTGATCTGGTGATTCTGGTGGCGGCGTTCCTCGGCACCACTCGGTTGATCGATAACCTGCACCTGAATCTCGATACCCCGGTTTAAAGACACCGCAATACCCCCTGTAGGAGTGAGCCTGCTCGCGATAGCGGTGTGTCAGTCAGCATTAGTGTTGAATGACACACCGCTATCGCGAGCAGGCTCACTCCTACAGTGGTTTTCGGTGTTATGAAAATTGCATTTCACGCCATATTGCCGCCCTCAAAGCCTTCGGGCACACTGCCCGCCGTTCGATTCCAACCCGGGAAAACCCTCATGCACGCGATCATGCTCAAGGCCAAACTGCACCGCGCCGAAGTCACTCATGCGGTGCTCGATTACGAAGGTTCGTGCGCCATCGATGGCGAGTGGCTGGACTTGTCCGGCATCCGTGAATACGAGCAGATCCAGATTTATAACGTCGACAATGGTGAGCGCTTCACCACCTACGCGATTCGTGGCGAAGAAGGTTCGCGGATGATCTCCGTCAATGGCGCCGCTGCGCACAAGGCCAAGGTCGGCGACCGCGTGATCATTTGTGCCTATGCCCATTACAGCGAAGCCGAGCTGGTCAATTTCAAGCCGCGCATGCTCTACATGGCGCCGGGCAATGAGCTGAGCCACACCAGCAACGCCATCCCGGTTCAGCTCGCCTGATCCCGATTTCGCCCCGCCCCCTCCGTTTGTCGGCCAGTTCCCGGTCTGGATGTTAAAAAAGTACAGGGATCTGGTCAGACAAAGTCAAGACAGAACGCAGCGCGAGGTTTACTGTATTCGCCCTGTGTCCGGAAATCGTGTCGACGCAGTTGATCCCATGCCCAAACATGGCGTGCCGGGTCTGTTCAGTGTTCAAAAGGCCGTTCAAGTAAAAAGGAAAACCGCAGCGATGGCGTATTACCTCACTCCTCAAGACGTTACCGCTCTGCCCGCCTGGCAAGCGTTGAAAGATCACCGCCAAGCCATGCAGGATTTCAGCATGCGCGAAGCCTTCAACGCCGATCCGCAGCGCTTCAATCAATTCACCCTCAGCAGCTGCGGACTGTTTCTCGATTATTCGAAAAATTTGATCAACGCCCAGACCCGCAATCTGCTGGTGGGTCTGGCCAATGAAGTCGATCTCAAAGGCGCCATCAAAGCGCTGTTCGAAGGCGAAATCGTCAACACTTCCGAAGGCCGCCCGGCGCTGCACACCGCCCTGCGCCGCCCGGTAGGCGACAAGCTGTCGGTCAACGGCGTCAACGTGATGCCGGAAGTGCACAAGGTCCTGAACCAGATCACCGATCTGGTCGGCCGTATCCACGATGGCCTGTGGCGTGGTTACACCGAAAAGCCGATCACTGATGTGGTCAACATCGGCATCGGTGGCTCGTTCCTCGGCCCTGAACTGGTGTCCGAAGCACTGCTGTCCTACGCGCAGAAAGGCGTGCGTTGCCATTATCTGGCGAACATCGATGGCAGCGAATTCCACGAGCTGACGCAGAAACTGCGCGCCGAGACCACACTGTTCATCGTCTCGTCGAAATCCTTCAACACCCTCGAAACCCTGAAGAACGCTCAAGCTGCGCGCGCCTGGTACCTGGCGCAGGGCGGTTCGGAAGCCGAACTGTATCGTCACTTCATCGCCGTATCGAGCAACAACGCCGCTGCCGTGGCCTTCGGTATCCGCGAAGAAAACATCTTCCCGATGTGGGACTGGGTCGGTGGGCGTTACTCGCTGTGGTCGGCGATCGGTTTGCCGATTGCCTTGGCCATCGGCATGTCCAACTTCAAGGAATTGCTGTCCGGTGCCTACACCATGGACCAGCATTTCCAGACCGCGCCGTTCGAACAGAACATGCCGGTGCTGCTGGCCCTGCTCGGCGTGTGGTACGGCAACTTCTGGGGCGCGCAAAGCCACGCGATCCTGCCGTACGACCACTACCTGCGCAACATCACCAAGCACTTGCAACAACTGGACATGGAATCCAACGGCAAGAGCGTGCGCCAGGACGGCACGCCGGTGTCGACCGATACCGGTCCGGTGATCTGGGGCGGCGTCGGCTGCAACGGTCAGCACGCTTACCACCAGCTGCTGCATCAAGGTTCGCAGTTGATCCCGGCCGATTTCATCGTGCCGATCGTCAGCTTCAACCCGGTTTCCGACCACCATCAGTGGCTGTACGCCAACTGCCTGTCGCAGAGCCAGGCGCTGATGCTCGGCAAGACCCTGCCGGAAGCCGAGCAAGAGTTGCGCGACAAGGGCATGAGCGAAGAAGAAGTACACAAACTCGCGCCACACAAGGTGATCCCGGGCAACCGTCCGAGCAACACCATCGTGGTTGAACGCATCAGCCCACGTCGTCTCGGCGCACTGGTGGCAATGTATGAACATAAAGTGTTCGTGCAAAGCGTGGTCTGGGGCATCAACGCCTTTGACCAATGGGGCGTGGAGCTGGGCAAGGAACTGGGTAAAGGCGTTTACAACCGTCTGGTCGGCAGCGATGAAAGCACTGCTGATGATCCGTCTACCCAAGGCCTGATCAACTACTTCCGCGGCCGTCACCGCGGTTGATGTGAATGGGTTGCCCACAATTCCAGTGGGCAACCCATCTCCAATGTGGGAGCGAGCCTGCTCGCGAATGCGGTGTGTCATTCAGCCTATTTGTTGACTGACACACCGCATTCGCGAGCAGGCTCGCTCCCACAGTTGTTTTACACATGACTTGAACCTCTACATCTCTCGGCGCATCTTTATCCTTGTCGCACCACAAGAATAAGGAACCGTCATGTTCGATATCAGCACGTTCCCCAAAGCCGATGCCGTCCGCCGGGCTGCGCAATTGAGTCAGGAAGACTATCGGCGCCTGTACCGCGAATCCATTGAACACCCCAGCACCTTCTGGGCCGAGCAGGCCTCGCAGTTCCTCGACTGGAGCACACCGTGGCAGACCGTTCAGCGCTATGACCTGAAAACCGGGGAAGCCGCCTGGTTTGCCGGGGGCAAACTGAACGTCAGCTTCAACTGCATCGACCGCCACCTGGCAAAGCGCGGCGAGCAGACCGCCCTGCTCTGGGAAGGCGACGACCCGGCCGAATCGGCGCAAATCACTTATAAAAAACTCCATCATCACGTCTGCCGCCTGGCCAACGTGCTGAAAAGCCGTGGCGTGAAGAAAGGTGACCGGGTGTGCATCTACATGCCGATGATCCCCGAAGCCGCTTACGCCATGCTTGCCTGTTCGCGGATCGGCGCGATTCACTCGGTGGTGTTCGGCGGTTTCTCCCCGGATTCCCTGCGTGACCGCATTCTCGATGCCGATTGCCGCACGGTGATCACGGCGGATGAAGGCGTGCGCGGCGGCAAGTTCGTGCCACTGAAACAGAACGTCGACAAAGCCCTGCAAAGTTGCCCGGACGTCGCCACCGTCGTGGTGGTCGAGCGCAGCCAAGGCAAGGTCGATTGGGTCGAAGGCCGCGACCTCTGGTATCACCAGGCGGTGCGCGATGTCAGCGACGATTGCCCACCGGAACCGATGGACGCCGAAGATCCGCTGTTTATCCTCTACACCTCCGGCAGCACCGGCAAACCCAAAGGCGTGCTGCACACCACCGGTGGCTACCTGCTGCAAGCGGCGATGACTTTCAAATACGTGCTCGATTACCGCGACGGCGAGGTGTTCTGGTGCACCGCCGATGTTGGTTGGGTCACCGGCCACAGCTACATCGTCTACGGCCCGCTGGCCAACGGCGCGACCACGTTGATGTTCGAAGGTGTGCCGAGCTATCCGAACAGTTCACGATTCTGGCAGGTCATCGATAAACACAAGGTCAACATTTTCTACACAGCTCCTACCGCTTTACGCGCGTTGATGCGTGAAGGTGCCGAACCGCTGAAGGAAACCTCGCGCGCCAGCCTCAGATTACTCGGCAGCGTCGGTGAGCCGATCAACCCGGAAGCGTGGGAATGGTATTTCAACGTCGTAGGAGAACAGCGCTGCCCTATCGTCGACACTTGGTGGCAGACCGAAACCGGCGGCATCATGCTCAGCCCGCTGGTCAGCGCACAACGGATCAAACCGGGCTGCGCCACGCAACCGATGTTCGGCGTGCAACCGGTGTTGCTCGATGAGCACGGCAAGGAAATCAAAGGCGCCGGCAGCGGCGTGCTGGCGATCAAATCGAGTTGGCCGGCACAGATCCGCAGCGTATACGGCGACCCGCAACGGATGGTCGACACCTATTTCAAACCCTATCCCGGCTACTATTTTACCGGCGACGGCGCACGGCGCGACGAGGATGGCGACTACTGGATCACCGGGCGCATCGATGACGTGATCAACGTCTCCGGCCACCGCATCGGCACGGCTGAAGTGGAAAGCGCGCTGGTGCTGCACGACAGCATCGCCGAAGCCGCCGTGGTCGGTTACCCCCACGACGTCAAAGGTCAGGGCATCTACGCCTTCGTCACGCCGATGAACGGCACCGAACCGAATGACGAGCTGAAAAAAGAATTGCTGGCGCACGTCAGCAAGGAAATCGGCAGCTTCGCCAAACCGGACTTGATCCAGTGGGCGCCGGCCTTGCCGAAAACCCGTTCAGGCAAGATCATGCGGCGCATTCTGCGCAAGATCGCCTGCAACGAACTCGACAGCCTCGGCGACACCTCGACCCTGGCCGACCCGAGCGTGGTGCAAGGCCTGATCGACAAGCGCCTCAATCAGTAACATCCCGGGCGCGGTCAACCGGCCGCGCCCGCCCTTTCGCACTGAGTGGTCATGGAATTCATCCGCAGTCGTATTGAAAACCAACTCATGAGCCTGACCGGGCTGTCCCTCGGCCAACTCGATCTGGAAAACCCCAAGGGCGATCCCGGCCTGTTCGGCCCGGATTCGGTCAGTTGGCAGGTGCACGGCGATTTCAGCAGCATGTTGATCGGCGGCATCAGTGCGCTGTTGCTGCAAGCCTTGCATCCGTTGGCGTTGGCCGGGGTCTGGGATCATTCGAATTTCCGTGAAGACATGCTCGGACGCTTGCGCCGTACCAGTCAGTTTGTTTCCGGCACCACCTTCGGTTCGCGGCGGGATGCCGACTGGCTGATCGAGAAAGTGCGCACCATTCATCTGCAAGTGGTCGGCACTGCGCCGGATGGCCGGCCTTATGCAGCGAGCGATCCGGATTTGCTGACCTGGGTGCACGTGGCCGAAGTCAGTAACTTTCTCGCGGCACATTTGCGTTATCGCAATCCGCAGTTGTCGGGGGCGGATCAGGATCGTTATTACGCGGAAATCGCCGTGATTGCCGAACGCCTCGGTGCGCGGGATGTGCCGAAATCGCGGCAAGCCGTAGCCGATTATCTGCAACGCATGCGCCCGCAGTTGCTGTGCGATGAGCGCAGCCGTGAGGTGTTGCGTCTATTGCTGGCCGCACCGGCGCCGAGTGTTCTGGCCCGGCCGTTTGGCGATCTGATGATGAAGGCTGGCATTGATCTACTGCCGGATTGGGCCAGCGATATGCTTGATGTCCGGCAGAGCTCGCTGCAACGGCAATTGATTCGCGCCAGCGTGAGGCGCAGTGCACCGATGCTGCGCTGGGCGATGCGCAATGGTTCGGTGCAACGCGCCAAACGCCGGATGGGTTTGCTGACCTAAAGCCTGCTCGCGAAGGGTGCAACTCGATTGCCCGCCAAGCTGCTAAACTCCCGCGCCCCCATTCTCTCCAGCAAGGCGCCCGCATGTCTTCCTTGAACCAGGCGCTGCGCGCCGCCCTCGATCAACGCCAGGATCTGCTGGCCGAGCTGCACCGCCAGGGCACCGATTGCTATCGGCTGTTCCACGGCAGCCAGGAAGGCGCTGGCGGCCTGACCATCGACCGCTACGGCCCGCAACTGCTGGTGCAAAGCTTCCACCAGACGCTGGAGCGGGAAGACCTGCTGCAACTGCACGCCATGGTTAATCAGAGCCTGGGGATGGAAACCTTGCTGGTTTACAACGACCGTTCCCGTGGCAACTCGCGCATCGACCGGGAAGACAGCGTCTACAAAGCTGAAGACGCGGCACTGGCCGATCTGGTCGGCCACGAATGGGGCCTCAACTACCGGGTGCGCGGACGCCATGCTGGACAGGATCCGCTGCTGTTCCTCGACCTGCGCAACACCCGTGGCTGGGTCAAGGATCACGCCCAAGGCAAATCCGTGCTCAACCTATTCGCCTACACCTGCGGCGTTGGCCTCAGTGCGGCCGCAGGTGGCGCGCGCGAAGTGTGCAACCTGGATTTCGCCGAGGGTAATCTGGCGGTCGGTCGCGAAAACGGTCTGCTCAATCCGCAGTTGCCCGAGATGCAGTTCATTCAGTCCGATTACTTTCCGGCGATCCGGCAACTCGCCGGTCTGCCGATCAGTCAGCGCCGTGGACAGAAACTGCCGAGCTACCAGCGCCTCGATCAGCGCCAATATGATCTGGTCCTGCTCGACCCGCCCGCCTGGGCCAAGAGCGCATTCGGCACCGTCGACCTGCTGCGCGACTATCAGAGCCTGCTCAAACCGGCCCTGCTCACCACTGCCGACAACGGCGTGCTGATCTGCTGCAACAACCTGGCGAAAGTCAGCATGGACGACTGGCGCGAGCAGGTCCTGCGCTGCGCCGAAAAGGCCGGGCGGCCTGTGCGCGAGTGGAGCGTGATGACCCCAGGCGCCGACTTCCCGTCCATGGACCAGCAACCGCCGCTGAAAACCCTGATCCTGCAGCTCTGAATCGCTCGCACGGCTGACAACTGTCCAATGTGGGAGCGAGCCTGCTCGCGAAAGCGGTGTATCAGCCAACAGATAGAGTGACTGATAGAATGCCTTCGCGAGCAGGCTCGCTCCCACATGGAAAGCGTTCCTACAGAAGAATCTGAACAATCCTGCTCCATGCGAGGTACTTCGGAACCAGAATCGCGTGCCATACTCCAAGGCACTCCGATTCAGACAGATGAAGCCGCACATGCCCAAAGGATTGATTCGCGCAATTGGCGCCTTGTTGACTGCTCTGGCCCTCTACAGCCTGCTGGGGTTTCTGATTTTGCCGGGCATCGCCCTGCGTGTGGCCAATCAACAACTGGCCAATTACGCGACAGTGCCTGCGCATATCCAGCGTATCGAGCTCAACCCGTTCAGCCTTGAAGTCACCCTGTGGGGGCTGGTCATTGGCGAGCCGGGCAAGGAGCAGATCGGTTTCGATCGCCTGTACGCCGACCTGCAAATCGACAGCCTGTGGACCAAAGCCCTGCATCTGGCCAACATCGAGCTGGACAAGCCGAAAACCGAAATCCTTTTCGCCAAAGACGGCAAACTCAACCTGCTCGGCCTGTTCAATGTGCCGGCCAGTGAGCCGACACCAGCCGATCCGAACGCCAAGCCCTTCCCGCTGCGCATCGACAACATCAAACTGGCCGGCGGCGTCGTGCACTTTGAAGACGTGCGCCCGAGCGAGCCCATCGAGTTTCTCTACGATGACCTCAGCTTCGAACTGAAAAACCTCAGCACCCTGCCCGAAGACAGCGCCGACATGACCCTGGTCGCCATCGGCCCCGCTGGCGGCCGGATCGACTGGAGTGGCAATTTCAGCCTGATCCCGTTCACCTCCGAAGGCACTCTGAAAGTCACCGACGGCAAGATGAAAGCCTTCTGGCCCTACGTGCGAGACTCAGTGCCGCTGGTCCTCGAAGACGGTGTGATCAGCCTCAGCAGCGAATACAAACTCAATCTGTCGAAAGAAACCGAACTGCAGTTGAACAACGTGGCGGTGAGCATCGCGCCGTTCGCCATCAAGGCTCCGGACGGGCGGCCACTGGCGAAACTCGAACGTCTCGACGTCAGCGAAACCTCGGTGGACCTGGCCAAGCAGCAAGTGGTGGTCGGCAAGATCCGCAGCAACAAACTGGAAACCTGGGCGGCGCTCGAAGCCGACGGCCAACTGGACTGGCAGAAACTGTTCGCCAGCCAACCGTCAAAACCGGCCGCCAAAGCCGCCGCAGAACCGGCCAATACACCGGCCGCTGCCGACTCACCGAAAACACCGCCCGCGCCGAGCAAACCATGGCAGGTGCTGCTCAAAGACGTGCAATTACGTAACTACACCGTGCATCTGGCCGACCGCTCGGCCCAACCGGCCGTTGCCCTGGATATCACCCCGCTGAACGTCGACCTGCAGGATTTCGACAGCCTCAACGGTTCGCCCTTCAAGCTCAAGCTCGACAGCGGCGTGGGCAAGCAAGGCAAGATCACCGCAGACGGCACGGTCAATCTCGCCCCGGTCAATGCCCAGCTCAACGTGAAAACCCAGGACATCGACCTGCGTGTCGCGCAGTCCTACATCAACCCGTTCATTCGCCTGGAACTGCGCAGCGGCATGCTCGCCAGTGACCTGAAGGTCAATCTCAAGAGCACCGAACCGCTTGCGCTCAGCGTGACCGGACGGGCGCAGATCGATCAACTGCACACCCTCGACACCCTGAAAACCCGCGACTTCCTCAAGTGGCAGCAAGTGGTGGTCGAGGGCCTGAATTATCAACATGGCGACAGTCTGTCGATCGACAAGGTCAACCTGTTTCAGCCGTATGTGCGGTTCATGATCAACGACGATCGCACCACCAACATCGACGACCTGCTGATCCCGCAACCGGCCGACAGTGGCGCGAAAACCACGGCAGCCAAACCGGCCAGCAACGAAAAACCGCTGGGCATTCACATCGGTGGCATCGCCATCAATGATGGCTCGGCCAACTTCGCCGACTTCAGCCTGACGCCGAACTTCGCCACCGCGGTGCAGCAACTCAACGGCCAGATCGGCACCATCGACAGCCGTCAGGCGAAACCGGCCAGCGTCGATATCAAAGGCAAGGTCGACCGCTATGCGCCGGTGACCATCAAGGGCGCGGTCAATCCGTTCGATCCGATGGCCAGCCTCGACATTGCCACCAGTTTCAAACGCGTCGAACTGACCACGCTGACGCCCTACTCCGGCAAATTCGCCGGCTACCGTATCCGCAAGGGTCGACTCAACCTTGACCTGCATTACCTGATCACCAAGGGCCAGCTCAAAGCCGAAAACAAAGTGGTGGTCGAGCAATTGCAGCTCGGCGAGAAGGTCGACAGCCCGGATGCCGTGAGCCTGCCGCTGAAACTGGCGATTGCCCTGCTCAAGGACGTCGACGGCAAGATCTCCATCGAGTTGCCGGTGACCGGTGATTTGAACAACCCGCAATTCAGCGTAATGCCGATTGTCTGGCAGACCCTGCGCAACCTGATCGTCAAAGCCGCTGCCGCGCCATTCAAGATGATTGGCGGCCTGATCAGTGGTGGCAGTTCGCAAGACCTTGGCACCGTGTCGTTTGCTCCGGGTTCAAGCGAGTTGAGCAAGGATGCCGAAGCGGCGCTGATCAAACTGTCTCAGGCACTGAAGGAGCGTCCGGCACTGCGTCTGGAGATCGAAGGCACGGCCGCCAAAAGCAGTGACGGCCCGTTGCTCGCCGAGCAGCGTCTGGAACGTGAATACCAGTACAACTACTACAAGATGCTCCAGCGTCGTGGCGATAAAGTCCCGGCTCAGGCGTCGCTGCTGCAAGTGCCAGAGGGCGAGAAAGGTCCACTGCTCGAAGGCATCTACCGTACCCGTCTGAAGACCCAGCCTCCGGCGGAATGGAAGGATCTGGGCAAGGAAGAACGCACAGCGAAGATGCGCGAAGGCGTGATCCAGTTCTGGAGTGGCAGCGATGTGTTGCTGCGTCAGTTGGGTCAGGATCGTGCCAGCAGCATCAAGGATTATCTGGTCGATAAAGGCCAACTGGCGGACGACCGCGTGTACTTCATCGACGCCAATCTCGGTGAAGCCGAGAGCGATGGCCGCGTGGTCACGCAAATGCACCTGGATGCCGAGTGATGAAACTGCAGTGGCTGGCCTTGCTCGCAATGACGTTCGCGGCCAGTCACGCCTCGGCGTCCGATACGCTGCGCTGCGGCAGCCAGTTGATCAGCCTTGGCGACCGCTCCAGCGAAGTCCTGCAAAAGTGCGGTGAGCCGGTCAGCCGCGATGTGCTCGGTTACAAGCGCAGCGCCGATCGCCGCGAGGAGTTTCAGGTCGAGGAATGGACCTACGGCCCGAGCAACGGCATGTATCAATACTTGCGCTTCGAAGGCAATCGCCTGCGGCAGATCAACAGCAAGCGCGGTAACTAAACCAACACCGATTCCCCCTGTAGGAGTGAGCCTGCTCGCGATAGCGGTCTGTCAGCTAATCAAATTGCTGACTGACACACCGCTATCGCGAGCAGGCTCACTCCTACATTTGTTTTGTGTTGCCCCTGAAATAGAACAGGCCCCGACACAAGTGGCGGGGCCTGTAATGGTCACATCCGTGTGACCGTTCGCATGAACTCTAAAGTTGCGGCAGACGTATTGCTCGGCCCGTCTGTCGCGTCTTCTCCCGGTCCAGGCGAGAAGTCATGCCTTACTCGGCTTTCAGGCCGTCAGCGGAGACCGCTTTAACGCCTTTGATTTTCTTGGTGATGTTCACTGCGGTGGTTTTCTGAGCCTCGGTCACTGCAACAGTGGAGGACAGGGAAACCACGCCTTTGTTGGTTTCTACTTTGATGTCGGTGCCCGGAATGCCTTTTTCGGTGACCAGATCGCTTTTGACTTTGGTGGTGATCCAAGTGTCGGAAGTAGCTTCTTTCGCCTTGGTGACTTCACCGGCAGCCAGAGTCATTGGAGCCTGGGTAGCCTGAGTGGATTGTGCGAATGCACCGGAAGCCATGGTCAGGGTCAGCGCGGTAGCAGCAGCGGCAGTGATAGCGAACTTCTTCATACGAGTAACTCCTGTTTTTCTGGAAAGTCTGCTGGTTGTCTTGTCAGCAGGGTTACCAAGGTAGTTGCGAACGCTGTGCCAACTTTTACAACTGGTTAATTTCATTAAAAAACAATGACTTATGAAAATCGCTGATTTTCGGATTCATGCAAAATGCATGACTTGAGCAATATTCACATGCAAGTTGCGGCTTTTTGGAAAGTTCATAAGCTGCTGAAATTATTGAGACTTTTATTTTCACCGCATGAAGAAAAATGCCCTGCGTGGCAGGGCATTTGGTCATCACACGCTAGCAATCACGTACCGCTGGCGGTACAGCCTTTTGGCGAATAATCCGGGTGAACAGTAGTGGCACAGGTCCACAAACCAGAGGTATTACCGGTAGCAGCACCCGCACGAGTGAGCGTGATGGTTTTGCCCAGTACGGGTCCCGGAGCATTGAGCAGTGTGCAGCTGATGCTGCCCGCCCCCGTCGCCGCTGTACCTGTAACCGCCACCGTACAGTTGGAGGTGGTGGTTGTACCGCCGTTCACAGCGGCTATATCCGGAGCGGTACCTTGGTTGATGGTGTCCTCGAACGGCACTTTCATCGCACTGATCTCCGCCAGCCCCGCCGTCACCTTCGACCGCGCCTGATACTTGGAATACTGTGGCAGGGCGATGGTCGCCAGAATCCCGATGATCGCCACCACGATCAGCAGCTCGATCAGAGTAAAACCTTGTTGTTTTTTCATAGACACGCTCCATGCATGAGTCGAAATCTCATGATCTGCAAGGGACGCAGCATAGGCCATGCCAACGCCTCCAAGCCCCGCCCGTTGGCCGCGAACCCTCTACAACGCTATTTCCTACAACGCGCAACCGCACTATCTGACACTTTTTGTCACCTGCACCCGCCGTGTTTGGCGCTGTCACTTGACTAGGCTATAAGTCATGAACTGCAAGTGTGCGGAATCCCCATGAATGACATCGCTCTGAGCGGTCTGGCCAAGCAATTGGTGCAGGCCGAACTGCTGACAGAAAAGAGTGCCCAGCAAGCCTGGCAACAGGCCCAGCGTAATCGTTTGTCGCTGGTCAGCTATCTGGTGCAGAACAAACTGATAAAAAGCTGGCAGGTGGCCGAGGTCGCCAGCGAGCATTTCGGCATGGCGTTCCTCGATCTCAATTGCCTTGACAAGGAAACCCAGCCCAAAGGCCTGGTCAGCGAAAAACTCGTACGCCAGCACCATGCCCTGCCTTTGTGGCGACGCGGCAACAAACTGTTCGTGGGGATTTCTGACCCGAGCAATCATCAAGCGATCAACGACATTCAGTTCAGCACCGGACTGAGCACCGAAGCCATTCTGGTCGAGGACGACAAGCTCAGCGATGCCATCGAGAAGTTCTTCGACACCCACACCAGTGGCCTGGAGGACATGGCCGATGTCGATCTCGACGGGGTCGATGTCGAGTCCATCGACGACAACAAGCAAGACGCTATCGGCGGACTCGATGCCGACGATGCGCCGGTGGTGCGTTTCGTTCACAAGATGCTGCTCGACGCGATCAAAAGCGGCTCATCCGACTTGCACTTCGAACCTTACGAGAAGAACTACCGGGTACGGGTGCGCACCGACGGCATCCTGCGCGAGGTGGCCAAGCCACCGATTCAACTGGCCGGGCGCATCGCCGCACGCCTGAAAGTCATGGCCAGCCTCGATATTTCGGAACGGCGCAAACCGCAGGACGGGCGGATCAAGATGCGCCTGTCGAAAAGCAAGTCGATCGATTTTCGGGTCAACACCCTGCCGACGTTGTGGGGCGAAAAAGTGGTGATCCGAATTCTCGACCCGTCCAGCGCGCAGATCGGCATTGACGCGCTCGGCTACGAGCCGGTGCAGAAAGACCTGTACATGGCCGCGCTCAAGCAGCCACAAGGGATGATTCTGGTCACCGGCCCCACCGGTTCGGGTAAAACCGTGTCGCTCTACACCGGCCTGAATATCCTCAACACCGTCGACATCAACATCTCCACCGCCGAAGACCCGGTGGAAATCAACATGGAAGGCATCAACCAGGTCAACGTCAATCCCAAGCAAGGGCTCGACTTTGCCCAAGCACTGCGCTCGTTTCTACGCCAGGACCCGGACGTGATCATGGTCGGCGAGATCCGCGACCTGGAAACCGCCGAGATCGCGATCAAGGCTGCGCAGACCGGTCACCTGGTGCTCTCGACCCTGCACACCAACAGTGCCGCGGAAACCCTGACGCGCCTGCACAACATGGGCATTCCCGGCTTCAACATTGCCACCTCGGTCAGCCTGATCATCGCTCAGCGTCTGGCGCGCAAGCTCTGCAGCCACTGCAAGAAAGCCATCGAGATCCCGCGTGAAACCTTGATCAAAGAAGGCTTCCCCGAGGAACGCATCGGCCATTTCACGATCTACGAGCCGGTCGGTTGCGATCACTGCAACGGCGGTTACAAGGGACGCGTGGGGATTTATGAAGTGGTGAAAAACACACCGGAGCTGCAACGCTTGATCATGGCCGAAGGCAACTCGCTGGAAATCGACAGCCAAATGCGCCGCGACGGCTTCGACGACCTGCGCACCTCCGGGCTGCACAAGGCCATGCAAGGCATCACCAGCCTTGAAGAAATCAACCGGGTCACCAAGGACTGAACATGGCGGTCAAGGCAGCGAAAATCAGTATTTATGCCTGGGAAGGTACGGACAGGAAAGGCAGTAAAGTCACCGGTGAACTAAGTGGACAGAACCCTGCACTGATCAAGGCACAACTGCGTAAACAGGGGATCAATCCCGGCAAGGTGCGCAAGAAGTCCGCCTCGTTGCTGAGCTTTGGCAAACGCATCAAGGCTCAGGACATCGCTCTGTTCACCCGGCAGATGGCGACCATGATGAAGGCCGGCGTGCCGCTGCTGCAGTCGTTCGACATCATTGGCGAAGGCTTTGAAAACCCGGCCATGCGCAAGCTGGTGGACGAGGTCAAACAGGAGGTCGCGGCCGGTAACAGCTTCGCCACAGCCCTGCGCAAGAAGCCGCAGTATTTCGACGAGCTGTATTGCAATCTGGTCGACGCCGGCGAACAGTCCGGCGCGCTGGACACCTTGCTCGAACGTGTCGCGACTTATAAGGAAAAAAGCGAACGGCTCAAGGCCAAGATCAAGAAAGCCATGACTTACCCCTCCGCCGTGGTGCTGGTGGCGGCAGTCGTGACCGGGATCCTGCTGGTGAAAGTGGTGCCGCAGTTTCAGTCGGTTTTTTCCGGTTTCGGCGCTGAGCTGCCGGCCTTCACCCTGATGATCATCAGCCTCTCGGAATTCATGCAGCAATGGTGGTGGGCGATGCTCGGCGCGCTGGTCGCGGCGATTTTCGGCACCCGTCACGCACTGAAAACCTCCCAGGCGCTACGTGATCGCAAAGACACCGGGCTGTTGAAACTGCCCTTGGTCGGCACGCTGATGTACAAGTCAGCGGTAGCCCGCTTCGCTCGAACCCTGTCGACCACGTTTGCTGCCGGTGTGCCATTGGTGGAAGCGCTCGACTCGGTGGCCGGCGCTACCGGCAACGTGGTGTTCAAGCGTGCCGTGCTGCGCATTCGCCAGGACGTCTCGACCGGCATGCAGCTGAATTTTTCGATGCGCAGCACCGGGGTCTTTCCCAACATGGCCGTGCAGATGACCGCGATCGGCGAAGAGTCCGGCGCGCTGGACGAGATGCTCGACAAGGTCGCGGGGTTTTACGAAGAGGAAGTGGATAACATGGTCGACAACCTCACCAGCCTCATGGAGCCGTTCATCATGGTCGTGCTGGGGGTGATCGTCGGCGGGCTGGTGGTGGCCATGTACCTGCCGATCTTCCAACTCGGCTCAGCGATCTGACATGCCTATCGACGAACTGTTTGCCGTGTATCCGCGGGCCTTTGTTTTCACTGCCCTGCTGCTGGGTCTGGTGGTCGGCAGCTTTCTCAACGTGCTGATCTGGCGTCTGCCGAAAATGCTCGAACGCGATTGGCGCCAGCAGGCCCAAGACGTGCTCGGATTGCCCGGCGAAACGCCACTGCCTACCTACAACCTGATGCTGCCGCACTCCGAATGCCCACATTGTGCCCATCGGATTCGCCCGTGGGAGAACGTTCCCCTGCTCAGTTATCTGTGGCTGCGCGGGCGTTGTTCCGCGTGTGCTGCGCCCATCAGCAAACGTTATCCGCTGACCGAGCTGGCCTGTGGGTTGCTCTCGGCCTTCATCGCCTGGCATTTCGGTTTCGGTTGGCCGGCGTGCCTGCTGATCTTTCTCACCTGGGGTTTGCTGGCGATGAGCCTGATCGACACCGCGCATCAGTTGCTGCCCGATGTGCTGGTGCTGCCGTTGTTGTGGCTGGGGTTGATCGTCAACAGCTTCGGCCTGTTCGTGCCGTTGCACGATGCGCTGTGGGGCGCGGTGGCCGGTTACCTGGCGCTGTGGTCAGTGTTCTGGCTGTTCAAATTGCTGACCGGCAAGGACGGCATCGGTCACGGTGATTTCAAACTGTTGGCGCTGCTCGGCGCCTGGGGCGGCTGGCAGATTCTGCCGCTGACCATTCTGCTGTCATCACTGGTCGGCGCCATTATCGGGGTGATTTTGCTGCGCCTGCGCGAGCAGAAAAGCTCGACGCCAATCCCCTTCGGCCCTTATCTGGCAATTGCCGGCTGGATTGCCTTGCTCTGGGGTGGTCAAATAACCGACTTCTATTGGCAGTTTGTCGGTTTGAAATGAATACCCCTGTGGAAAAACCCTGGATTCTCGGCCTCACCGGCGGCATCGGCAGCGGCAAAAGCGCGGCGGCCCAGCACTTCATTGATCTGGGTGTCCACGTGGTGGATGCCGATCACGCGGCGCGCTGGGTGGTAGAGCCGGGGCGCCCGGCGCTGGCGCAGATTGCCGAACATTTCGGCACTGGTGTTTTGCAGGCCGATGGCACACTGGATCGCGCGGCCCTGCGCAAACTGATTTTCGAAGTGCCGGAGCAACGCCGCTGGCTCGAAGCCCTGCTGCATCCGTTGATCGCCGAGGAAATCGCCCATCATCTGGCGCTGGCAAAATCGCCTTACGCGATTCTGGTGTCGCCGCTGTTGATCGAATCCGGGCAATACGCAATGACCCAGCGCATCCTGGTGATCGACGCCCCGCAACAACTGCAGATCGAACGCACCTTGCAGCGTGACCAGACCAGCGAGCAGCAGGTTCAGGCGATCCTCAAGGCTCAGTCGAGCCGCGAAGACCGTGTGAGCCGTGCCGACGACGTGGTGGTCAATGACCGCGACCTCGCCTGGTTGCACAGCGAAGTCGAGCGCCTGCATCACTTTTACCTGACTTTATCCGGAGGCCAAGCATGAGCCAGATCCCCACCGTTGAATGCCCGACCTGCGGCGCCCCCGTGGAATTCACCCCCGAAAACAAGTTTCGGCCGTTCTGCTCCGATCGCTGCAAACTGATCGACCTCGGCGCCTGGGCATCGGAAGAACACAAGATTCCGCTCGCACCGGACGCCGAAGATGAACTGTTTTCCGGCGATTTCGATCCACGCCACTGATCCCGATCAGGGCCGCATAAAGCCGTAGTCCTGATCGTCGTCGAGGTTTTCCGCGAGAAAACGCAATTCGTCGGCCAGGTCTTCGGCGTTGCGTACGGCCTTGCTCTGCTGCACCACCGCACTGAGCAAGGCGCGCAAACTCAACCCCGGGTCAAAGCCCACCTCCTGCGCCATGTCCAGACTCTGCCGGGTTTCCTGCCTTGCCCACTCGTAAACGCTCATGCCGCTGCTCCTGAAGGGATTTGCGCGAGCATGAAATTTCCCGCGCGTGGCGGATTTGATATGAATCAAGACTTGGGGTCGTCGTCCTTCCACGGCGCCGAAAGGTAGCGCGTGCGATTGAACGTCTCCAGCCATTCCGGGCTGAATACCACCAGCGCACTGATGATCATGCCGTTGATGAACGCCTCGGGAAACAGCAGCAGCCACAGATAACCGACGAAATCTTCCAGCCACTCCGGCATGGCAAAGAGACCGTCGTACCACAGCAGGGTGAGGCTCAGGATCAGGCACAACAACGCTGAAAGCGCGGCGGCAAAAAAACCCGAGCAGAAGATATAAACAAACGGATTACGTGGCTGTGCGCGCTCGACGAGGATCGCCACGCATTCGGTGATCAACACCGGTAACAGAATCAGCAGCGAACCATTGACCCCGATGGCCAGCAGATCCTGTCGGCCCAGTAGTACCAGACCGATCTGCGCGACCAGCCCACCGACAATCGCCAGCGGCCAGTCCAGCAGCAATGTCACCGCGGTCATGCCGATGAAGTGATAAGACACGCCCGTGTCGAAATCCCTGCGCACCAGCCACAACAGAAACAAGGCGAACACGGTGCCAAACAACAGATGCTGACGGCGGCTGTCACTGAACAACTCGACCCACGGCGCACGCACAATCGCCCAGAGCAGCACTGGCACATAAATCAGCCAGCCGAGCGTCAGGCTCGCGGTGGAAAGCAGTTCAGCTCCAATCATTCCCTCACCCTCCATCGACATTCAGCTGTAGGAGCTGCCGAAGGCTGCGATCTTTTGATTTTTTATTTAACAGCAAGATCAAAAGATCGCAGCCTTCGGCAGCTCCTACAAGGGCAAGGTGAACGGACGGTTCAAGCAAAGCTTTCTGCTTGTCGCATTTGAACGCTAAGCTTGGGCCTATGGATGACTCAGATTATTTACGCCTGCTGACCATCGCGGCCGAGCAGGCCAACGCCTTTCTGTCCAATGCCCGCAAATGGGAGCGTGAGCGTTGGGTTTGCCAGCGCCTGCTGCAAGGCCTGAACATTCCCTACCGCGCCGACGAATTCGCACCAGCCGGCGAGCCGCCGGACGTGCTGTTTCGCGATGCCAATTTCGAGGTGTTCTTCGTTCTCGACGAGGGGCGTCGGCTCAACGACGAATGGCGCGATGAATTGCAGCGCCGACGCAGCGCCTTTTCCCTCAGCCAACTGGTGCGCCGCGAAGCCAAGCCGAAACGCATTCCTGCCAATGAATTCCTGCTGCGACTGGCGCCGACCTTGCGCAAGAAGGCGCACAACTACAAAGAACGTGGCATGGATCTGGGCGAACTGGACATCATCGCCTTCGCCAGCCTTAAACGTGAAGTACTGGACTTGAACAGCCATTTTCCGCCACCTACCGAATATCTGCGTCAGGGTTGGCGCTCGCTTTCTCTGGTCGGCCCGACCTTCGCCCGTGTGCTGTTCGCCCATCCGGACGCACCGGACTTTCTGCGTAGCAACCTCGGTCGCAGCATTGTTTTTGATGTGGGAATCAGCCTGTGACACCACTTCAGCAATTGATCGCCGATGTGCCGCAGAGTGGGCGTGTACGCTGGATCGGCGTGCGCCCCGAGTCGCGCGGGCCGATGATCGAACTCGATGCCGTGGAGGCGCGCCTGGAAGCAGGACTGACCGGCGATCACGCCCGCCCCGGTGTGCGTAACGCGCGGCAGGTGACGCTGATTCAGTGGGAACATCTGCCGGTGATCAACGCCTTGATGGGGCGCCCCGATGATCAACCTGTCAGGCCTGAAGATCTGCGGCGTAATCTCGTTATCAGCGGTATCAATTTGTTTAGCCTCAAGGGTCGGCGCTTTCGCATCGGTCAGGCAATATTCGAAACCACGGGCTGGTGTCAGCCCTGCGCACGGCTGCAGAACAACCTCGGCCCCGGCACCTTTCAAGCGGTGCGCGGGCATGGCGGAATTACCGCGCGGGTGTTACAAAGCGGGATCATTCGCCTTGAAGATAGCGTGAGCGTCGAACCGGTTCCGGACAGCGGCTATGCTGCGTTCAACCCCGGATAAAAACCGCTGTAGCTTCTGCCCATTCAGCAACGTCTACCTGACGAGGCAAATATGACCAGCCGCCTGAACCCCGAAGACCAGAAACATGTCGAAGAGTACCTGCAACTGTCCCAACACCGAGTCGAGCGCCGGCCTTTCCGGCCGTGGATGCTCCTGGTGCTGGTGCTGGCAGTGACCATTGGCCTGGGCCTGTTGAGCCGATTTATCAGTTACCTGACGCTATGAGCTGCCTCGCGCTCGCTTGGGTAACCGCACCGATTTCCTTTAAAAACCTTGCGAGTTATCCCTATGTCCCATCGTATTGTTATTGTCGGCGGCGGCGCCGGCGGTCTGGAGTTGGCTACCCGTCTGGGTAAGACTCTGGGCAAGCGCGGCACGGCCAGCGTGATGCTGGTCGACGCCAACCTGACACACATCTGGAAGCCGCTGTTGCACGAAGTGGCCGCCGGATCGCTGAACTCTTCCGAAGACGAACTCAACTATGTTGCCCAGGCGAAATGGAACCACTTCGAGTTCCAGCTGGGGCGCATGAGCGGGCTCGATCGCGCGCAGAAGAAAATCCAGCTGGCGGCGACCTACGACGAAAACGGCGTAGAACTGGTGCCTGCACGTGAAGTGCAATACGACTCGCTGGTGATCAGCGTCGGCAGCACCACCAATGATTTCGGCACTCAGGGCGCGGCGCAGCACTGCCTGTTCCTCGACACGCGCAAACAGGCCGAGCGTTTCCACCAGCAACTGTTGAATCACTATCTGCGTGCGCACGCCGGGCAAACCGATGTGGTCGAGCAGATCAGCGTCGCGATCGTCGGCGCTGGCGCCACGGGTGTTGAACTGGCGGCAGAATTGCACAACGCCGCCCATGAACTGGCGGCCTACGGTCTGGACCGGATCAAACCGGAAAACATGCACATCACCCTGATCGAAGCCGGCCCACGGGTGTTGCCAGCCCTGCCGGAGCGCATCAGCGGGCCAGTGCACAAGACCCTGGAAAAGCTCGGGGTCAATGTGATGACCAATGCGTCAGTCAGCGAAGTGACCGCCGACAGCCTGATCACCGCCGACGGCAACGAGATCAAGGCCAGCCTGAAAGTCTGGGCTGCCGGTATTCGCGCACCGGGTTTCCTCAAGGACATCGACGGCCTGGAAACCAACCGCATCAATCAACTGCAAGTGTTGCCGACCCTGCAAACCACGCGCGATGAAAACATCTTCGCCTTCGGCGATTGCGCCGCGTGCCCGCAACCGGGCACCGATCGCAACGTGCCGCCACGGGCGCAAGCCGCTCACCAACAGGCGTCGCTGCTGGCCAAATCGCTGAAATTGCGCATCGAAGGCAAGACGCTGCCGGAGTACAAGTACACCGACTACGGCTCGCTGATCTCGCTGTCGCGTTTTTCGGCTGTGGGTAACTTGATGGGCAACCTGACCGGCAGCGTGATGCTCGAAGGCTGGCTGGCGCGGATGTTTTACGTGTCGCTGTATCGCATGCACCAGATGGCGCTGTACGGGCCGTTCCGCACGGCGATGCTGATGCTGGGCAGCAAGATTGGCCGAGGCACCGAGCCGCGTCTGAAATTGCATTAAAAAACCTGTGGGAGCGAGCCTGCTCGCGAATGCGTTCTGTCATTCAATGTTAATGCGACTGACCCGACGCTTTCGCGAGCAGGCTCGCTCCCACAATGTTTTGTGTTGATCGAAAGATCTGTTTCTTACTGTATCCCCGCCCCGCTTTTCCCTCCTTCGCTTACAAACTCCCCTGCTGCGCGACACAGTCGCGATACACCGCCACCGCTTAATGGCCACACCCGAGCAACACCTGCTCAGGCAAGCGTCCTTAATGTGTGGTTGCGCAGTGCAGCCCAGGAGAATGTAAATGTCCCGTACTTCGACCCTCGGTAAAAAATCCATTGGCCTGATCGGCGCCGCGCTGGCGGGCGGCCTGATGCTGTCCGGTTCGGTGTTTGCCGCTCAACCACTGGCGCAGGGGTACATGGTCGCCTCGGCAGAAACCTCGGTGAAAGCGCCGGAAGGCAAATGCGGTGAAGGTAAATGTGGCGATGCTTCGATGGCCAAGACTGATAGCGATGGTGACGGCAAGGTTTCCCGCGCCGAATTTCTGAAAGTCGCGCCGAAGTCCGACTTCGACAAGATCGACACCAACCATGACGGTTTCATCGACGAGCAGGAGGCCTACAACAACGTGAAGGCCAACTTTGAAGCCAACGGCAAGAAGATGCCAAAAGGCTTGTTCGAGCACCTGAAAGATCAAGACGGCGCTTGATCGGCAGTAAAAAAACAAGCCGCGCTTCTCCTGAGAGAAACGCGGCTTTTTCATGCCTGCGGTTTTACAACTGGAAGCGCCGCACCATACCCTGCAAGGCGTTGGCCAGTTGCGACAGCTCATGGCTGGAGGCGCTGGTCTGGTTAGCGCCAGCGGCAGAACGTACCGACAAATCACGAATGTTCACCAGGTTACGATCCACTTCCCGCGCGACTTGCGCTTGTTCTTCCGCAGCGCTGGCAATGACCAGATTGCGCTCATGGATCTCATGCACCGACGCGGTAATGGTTTGCAGTGCCTCACCGGCACGCTCAGCCAACGCCAGCGTGGTGGTCGCCCGCGCGGTACTGGCCTGCATCGAATCCAGCGCCAGGCTCGAACCGCTGCGCATGCCCTGGACCATCTGCTCGATCTCCTGCGTCGATTGCTGCGTACGATAAGCCAAAGCCCTTACTTCATCGGCCACTACGGCAAACCCTCGCCCGCTCTCGCCGGCGCGAGCCGCTTCGATTGCTGCGTTGAGCGCCAGCAGGTTGGTCTGCTCGGCAATCGCCCGAATCACGTCCAGCACTTTGCCAATGTCTTGCGACTGGTTGGCCAGTGAGTGCACCAACTCACCGGTCTGTTGCACATCGCTGGCCAGGGCATTGATGGCGGTGGCGGTCTCACTGACGCGCACTTGGCCCAAGTGTGCCGACTCGCTGGACTGGCGAGTCGCGTCAGACGTCGACACCGCATTGCGTGCGACCTCTTCCACTGCGGCCGTCATCTGGTTGACTGCAGTCGCAGCTTGTTCAATTTCGTTGTTCTGCTGCTGCAGCCCCTGTGTGCTGTCGAGTGTCACCGCATTGAGTTCATCGGCAGCGGTCGCCAGTTGTGTGGCCGAACCGCTGATGCCTTGCAGCGTCTCACGCAGGTTCTGCTGCATGGTCGCCAAGGCTTTAAGCAAACGACTGACTTCATCGTTGCCATGGGTTTCGATCGGTCGGGTCAGATCACCCTGCGCGACACTTTCTGCTGCACTCACGGCGCTGCTCAGCGGGCGAACGATACTGCGCGTGAGCATCATCGCCAGTGCTACGGTGGCCAGCGCGGCCAAGGCAATGAACAAGCTGACAATCGTGCGCGAGTTTTCGTAGTGCGCAGCGGACTTCTGACTTTCAGCCGCGACCTGTTTGGCGAACAGGTCCGCCAGGTCGTTGAGTTGCTTTCCGGAGCCATCGACGACGGTTTTCATGTCGACCAGCAACAATTTGGTCAGCTCATCACGCTTGCCTTGCTCGGCGAGGGCGAAGGATTGGGCGATGCCACTGCGATACGCGGCGAAGGTCTTTTTGAACTGGTCGTATAGCTGCTGGCCTTCCGGGGTGTTGACCAGTTTGTCGTAAGCGGCGATTTTCTCGCTCAGCTCCTTGTCGCGGGTGTCCATCTGGCTGCGGTAGGTGGCGATATTGTTCGTGTCCTGATCCAGCGCCATGCGCAACGAGATGGTGCGGATACGCAGCATGATCTCGCGAATCTCGTCGCCGCCACGAATACTCGGCAGCCACTGGTTTTCTACCGCGACCTCGCTGTCGCGAATACTCGACATCTGCCCGAGCGCAAACACGCCGAGCAAAGCCACCAACACCGCGATCAGGGCGAACCCCAGGGCCGCCCGGGGAGCAATATTCAACTGACGAAGCAACATGAGGAACGCCCTTATTCTTGTATTGGCCAGATTCAAGGGGCGAAGCCATGGCAGTCCCCTCGTGTTAGCGGGCTATCGGCAGGTTGTATGATGACTTGAAGGGGAAATGAGTTTTTGTCGGACAAAAAAAATCCCCGTATCTTTCGATACGAGGATTTTTAGTATGGTCGGGGTAAGGGGATTCGAACTCCTGACATCCTGCTCCCAAAGCAGGCGCGCTACCGGACTGCGCTATACCCCGGTAAAAAAAAGGCGACCTTTCAAAGATCGCCTTCTTCGATCAGCGCTTTTGGCCTCTGATCTTAAGATTCGATCCCAGCGTTAACTGGTTTCAAAAATGGTGGGTCGTGTGGGATTCGAACCTACGACCAATTGGTTAAAAGCCAACTGCTCTACCAACTGAGCTAACGACCCAAAAATGGTCGGGGTAAGGGGATTCGAACTCCTGACATCCTGCTCCCAAAGCAGGCGCGCTACCGGACTGCGCTATACCCCGGCTTGAAATTGGCTCCGTGACCAGGACTCGAACCTGGGACCCAATGATTAACAGTCATTTGCTCTACCGACTGAGCTATCACGGAACTACATATTTCAATTTACAACGGTGAAACTTGTTGCATCCAGTCACTCGTTCGCATCGCTGCGTTCGTGTGTCTGAGGCGCGCTATTCTACAACCTAGAACACCTCTGTCAACCCCCTAAATTGCTTTCAAGTTAATGATTTGCAACTTATTTCAGATTTCAGCTCAGTGAGCTGAGACCGTCTTGGCGACTGACTGCGGGGCGCACTTTACAAGCCTTTTCCTTTGAGTTCAACAGCCTAACGAAAAAAAAGGCCCTACGATGTAGGGCCTCCCAATTTTCATTGGCACTTGGACTCAGTTGAAAACGATTTCGTCGTTCTCGACAGCGCCGGTTGCCGTGTCGCCTGGCATGAAGTGCCCCGAAAGGATCAACTGCGCCAACGGGTTTTCGATCCAGCGCTGAATCGCCCGTTTCAAAGGACGTGCGCCATACACCGGGTCGTAACCAACGGCGATCAACTTGTCCATCGCCTCCGGGCTGAGTTCCAGCTTCAGCTCGCGCTCGGCCAGACGACTGCGCAGACGGCCCAACTGGATCTCGGTAATGCCCGCGATCTGATCCCGTGCCAAAGGCTCGAAGATCACCACTTCGTCGACCCGGTTGATGAACTCCGGACGGAAGTGCGACGTCAGCGCATCCATCACCGCAGCACGCTGTGCCTCACGATCACCGACCAGCTCCTGAATCTGCACAGAGCCGAGGTTCGAGGTCATGACGATCACGGTATTGCGGAAATCCACCGTGCGGCCATGGCTGTCGGTCAGGCGACCATCCTCAAGCACTTGCAGCAAGATGTTGAACACATCCGGGTGCGCCTTCTCGACTTCGTCCAGCAGGATCACCGAGTACGGCTTGCGACGCACAGCCTCGGTCAGGTAACCGCCCTCTTCGTAACCGACGTATCCCGGTGGCGCACCGATCAGACGCGCCACGGAATGTTTCTCCATGAACTCGGACATGTCGATCCGCACCATCGCCTCTTCAGTATCAAAGAGGAATTCGGCCAACGCCTTGCACAGCTCGGTTTTACCGACACCGGTAGGACCGAGGAACATGAACGAGCCGCTTGGACGATTCGGGTCAGACAACCCGGCTCGCGAACGCCGTACTGCGTTAGCGACGGCGACCACCGCTTCTTCCTGACCGATCACCCGTTTGTGCAACAGGCTTTCCATCTTCATCAGCTTGTCGCGCTCGCCTTCGAGCATTTTCGACACCGGAATGCCGGTCCACTTCGATACGACTTCGGCGATCTCTTCTTCAGTCACCTTGCTACGCAGCAGCTGGTTTTCGCTCTTGCCGTGCTGATCGACCATTTGCAGGCTGCGCTCCAGATCCGGGATCACCCCGTACTGCAATTCAGCCATGCGATTGAGGTCGCCTTTACGGCGCGCGGCTTCCAGTTCCTGACGCGACTGCTCGATCTTCTGCTGAATCTGTGCAGAACCCTGCACCTCGGCTTTTTCCGAGTTCCAGATTTCTTCCAGATCCGAGTACTCACGTTCGAGACGGACGATTTCTTCCTGGAGTTTTTCCAGACGTTTCATCGCCGCTTCATCGCTTTCTTTCTTCAGCGCCTGAGATTCCACCTTCAACTGAATCAGGCGACGTTCCAGACGATCAAGCACTTCCGGCTTGGAGTCGATCTCCATGCGGATGCGGCTGGCAGCCTCGTCGATCAGGTCGATGGCCTTGTCCGGTAACTGCCGGTCAGTGATGTAGCGATGGCTGAGCTTGGCCGCGGCGATGATCGCGCCGTCGGTGATCGCCACCTTGTGGTGAACCTCGTAGCGCTCTTTGAGGCCACGCAGGATGGCAATGGTGTCTTCTTCGCTCGGCTCATCCACCAGGACTTTCTGGAAGCGTCGCTCGAGCGCCGCGTCCTTCTCTATATATTGGCGGTACTCGTTGAGCGTGGTCGCGCCAACGCAGTGCAACTCGCCGCGCGCCAGTGCTGGCTTGAGCATGTTGCCGGCATCCATCGAGCCTTCGCCTTTACCGGCGCCGACCATGGTGTGCAGTTCGTCGATGAACAGAATGATCTGCCCTTCCTGCTTCGACAGCTCATTGAGCAGCGATTTCAGGCGCTCTTCGAACTCACCGCGATACTTGGCACCGGCAATCAGCGCGCCCATGTCCAGCGAGAGCAGACGCTTGCCTTTGAGGCCGTCCGGCACTTCGCCGTTGATGATGCGCTGGGCCAGACCTTCGGCGATGGCGGTTTTACCCACGCCAGGTTCGCCGATCAGCACCGGGTTGTTCTTGGTGCGGCGTTGCAGAACCTGAATGGTGCGACGAATTTCGTCATCACGACCGATCACCGGATCGAGCTTGCCGTCTTCGGCGCGCTTGGTCAGGTCGACGGTGTATTTATCCAGCGCCTGGCGCGACTCTTCGTGGTTGGCGTCATTTACCGCTTCGCCGCCACGCAGATTGTTGATCGCGTTTTCCAGGGCTTTCTTGCTTACGCCCTGGCCGAGCAGCAATTTGCCGAGCTTGCTGTTCTCGTCCATCGCCGCGAGTAGCACCAGTTCGCTGGAGATGAACTGGTCGCCCTTCTGCTGGGCCAGACGATCGGCTTGGTTAAGCAGGCGCGCCAGATCCTGCGACATGTTGACGTCGCCGGTCGGGTTCTGGATTTTCGGTAATTGGTCGAGCTCCTTGGTCAGCTCTTTGCGCAAGCTGTTGACGTCGAAGCCCACCTGCATCAGCAGAGGTTTGATCGAACCACCCTGCTGTTCGAGCATGGCTTGCATCAAGTGCGCCGGCTCAATCGCCGGATGATCGTGGCCGACTGCCAACGACTGGGCGTCGGACAAGGCCAACTGTAATTTGCTGGTTAAACGGTCTATTCGCATAAGTCACCTTCCTTTTGAGCAGGCCGGACCTAAAAACCATCCTGAATAAAGAAACCTGCCAGATACCCCTATAGATGCGGTCGATTCTGGGAGATTCAAGCGTCAGAGAGTTGATTCAGGTCAGGCAAGTCTAGCGGGTAAGCCAGATAAGAGAGGCAAAGCGACCGGTGCGCGAAGCACGGCGATAGGAGAAGAAGCGCGGATCGGTCACGGTGCAGAAACCGCCGCCATAAACCGCTGTGACACCACGTTCAGCCAGACGCAGGCGCGCCAGCATATAGATGTCCGCCATGAACTTGCCGGCATTGATGCTTGGTACAAAGGCTTCGGCTGCTTCCGGCAGTTGATTGATGAAGACTTCCCGCACTTCCGGGCCGACTTCAAAGGCTTGCGGACCGATGGCCGGGCCAAGCCAGACCAGCACTTCTGCGGCCGGAACATCAAGACTGTCGAGAGTTGCCTCAAGCACGCCCGCCGCCAGACCACGCCAACCGGCATGGGCGGCCGCGACACGCGTGCCGGCACGATCGCAGAACAATGCCGGCAGGCAATCCGCCGTCATCGCCGTGCAGGCAATTCCGGGCGTTGCCGTCCAGCTGGCATCAGCGGTCGCAACAATGCCCGGATCAGCATGAGCCACGGTAATCCCGTGTACTTGCTGCAACCAGGCAGGCTGTATAGAGAAGTGTTCGGTCAGGCGCCGACGGTTCTCGGCAACAGCCTCAGGACGATCATCGACATGATCGCCCAGATTGAGGCTGTCGAACGGCGCCTCGCTGACACCGCCCTCGCGGGTGGTGACGCAGGCTTTGACGCTGGCCGGCGCGGGCCAGTCCGGCGTCAGCCAGTTCATCCGATGAAGGCCTCGCGATCCTGCTTGAGCAAGGTCAGCAGCCAGACGAAATCTTCCGGCAGCGGCGATTCCCAGCTCATGCGCTCACCGGTCGTCGGATGATCCAGCTCCAGGAAGCGCGCGTGCAGTGCCTGACGCGGGAAGTGCTTGAGGGACTCGACCATCGTCGGGTTCGCGGCTGGCGGAATGCGGAAACGACCGCCGTACGCTGGATCGCCGACCAACGGGAAGTTGATGTGCGACATGTGTACGCGGATCTGGTGAGTACGACCGGTTTCCAGTTTCACCCGTACGTGGGTGTGCGAGCGGAAGCGCTCCAGCACGCGGTAGTGGCTGACGGCAGGCTTGCCGCCTTCCATCACCGCCATGCGCTGGCGCTGCTGGCCGTGGCGACCGATCGGGGCGTTGATCTTGCCCCCGGCGGTCACGACACCGATCACGATGCACTCATAGATGCGGCTGACGCTACGACTCTGCAACTGAGTAACCAGTTTGGTCTGCGCCTGAATGGTCTTGGCCACCACCATCAGACCGGTGGTGTCCTTGTCCAGACGATGCACAATGCCGGCGCGCGGGACATTGATGATGTCCGGCACGTGGTGCAGCAAGGCGTTGAGCAGGGTGCCATCGGCGTGACCGGCAGCCGGGTGCACCACCAGGCCCGCAGGCTTGTTGATCACCAGAATGTCGTCGTCTTCATAGACGATGTCGAGTTCGATGTCCTGGGCGATCCACTCGCCCTGGGCTTCCTGCTCGGCGGTCAGCTCAAGGATGGCACCGCCGTGCACGATGTCGCGCGGGCGGATGACCGCCCCGTCCACAGTCAGGCGACCTTCTTTGATCCAGGCGGAAAGGCGCGAGCGAGAGTGCTCAGCGAAGAGTTGGGCAGCGACTTGATCGAGGCGTTGGCCGCCCAATTCGGACGGCACCTCTGCGCGAAGTTCAATTTTATCGGACATGCTCTGACTGTGCGTCGGCACAGCTTTTGGTTTCGGCTGCGCGCTTGTGGTTAAATACGGCGTCTTTTGCCCCGAGGCTTTTCAACGGGGCGCTCATCATAACAGGACGGCCCCGCCCAAGACAGCGGCCGTCATAGGGACGCAAGCCGCCATGCAAGTGAAACACCTGCTGCTGATCGCCATCCTCGCATTGACCGCTGCTTGCTCATCGAAGGAAGTCGTAGACGAAAACCTCAGCGAAGCCGAGCTGTATCAGCAGGCTCAGACTGACCTGGACAACAACAGCTACACCAGCGCCACAGCCAAGCTGAAGGCTCTGGAGTCGCGTTATCCGTTCGGTCGCTACGCCGATCAGGCGCAGCTGGAGCTGATCTACGCCAACTATAAGAACGCCGAGCCGGAAGCTGCAAAGTCTGCCGCCGAGCGTTTCATTCGTTTGCATCCGCAGCACCCGAACGTGGATTACGCGTACTACCTCAAAGGTCTGACCTCGTTCGACCAGGACGTCGGACTGCTGGCGCGCTTCCTGCCGCTGGACATGACCAAGCGTGACCCGGGCGCCGCGCGCGACTCGTACAACGAGTTCGCCCAGCTGACCAGCCGCTACCCGAACAGCCGCTACGCGCCGGACGCCAAGCAGCGCATGATCTACCTGCGCAACCTGCTGGCGGCCTACGAAATTCACGTGGCCGACTACTACCTGACCCGTCAGGCTTATGTAGCCGCAGCCAACCGTGGTCGTTACGTCGTAGAAAACTTCCAGGAAACCCCATCGGTCGGTGACGGCCTGGCGGTGATGACTGAAGCCTACCAGCGTCTGCACCTGGACGAATTGGCCAACACCAGCCTGGAAACCCTGAAGCTCAACTACCCGAACCACCCAAGCCTGCAGGACGGTCAGTTCGTGCCACGGGTTGCCGAAGCCGACAACCGCTCGTTCCTGAGCAAGGCGACTTTGGGCCTGATCGAGTCGCGTCCACCGCTGCCGCCGGGCGAAACCCGCGCCAACCAGGACGTGCAGAAGCAGTTCCAGGACGCGAAAGACGCGATCCCGAACGAGCTCAAGCCTAAAGACGAAAACGGTGACGTGATCGAAGAGCCAGAGCCTGAGTCGAGCAACACCGACCGCTCGTGGTTCAGCTACATGACTTTCGGCGTGTTCGACTGATCACACCGGATGTACAGAAAAGGGAGATCTGCGGATCTCCCTTTTTTATTGCCGCGCATTAATAGGCTGTGCGCTTGTCGGGAGCTTGGCTAAACTGGCGGATCATCAGTCGGAAAGCCGCTCATCATGCTTCGTTTATTGTTCTGGATCGTCGTGATTTTCGCCGCGATATGGTTGTGGCGTAAATTCAAGGCGCCCGCCGCGTCCAATCAATCCCATCGCGCCCCGCGCGAGCAGGACGCGCCACCGATGGTGCGCTGCGCCCATTGCGGCGTGCATCTGCCGCGCGACCGCGCGCTAAGCGTGCAACAACAGTGGTATTGCAGCCAGGCTCACCTTGAGCAAGGCCCGGGTACCAGTGATCGCTGAGGCCACCAGCGCCGACAGCAAACAGGCGCAGCGCCTGCTGCGCCTTTATCATCTCTACCGTTTAAGTGTCGGCATCACTCTGGTGCTGCTGATCTCCAGCAACATGGACAACCGCCTGCTGACGTCGGCCAACGATGAATTGCTGCGCGGCGGCAGTTGGCTGTACCTGATTCTCAACATTCTGTTGGTGGTATTCCTCGAGAACACCCGACGGCCGGCGCAACTGTTCAGTCTGGCCCTCGTTGATGTCCTGCTTTTATGCGTTCTGTTCTTTGCGGCGGGCGGCGTCGGCAGTGCGCTGGGCAATCTGCTGATTGTCTCGGTGGCGATCAGCAACACTTTGCTACGGCGACGCATCGGCCTGTTGATCGCCGCCATCGGTGCGCTGGGCATCGTCGGTTCGAGTTTCCTGCTGGGTTTCAACCACCCCCTCAGCGCCAATGAATACCTGCAAGCCGGCACTCTCGGCGCCCTGTGTTTTGCCGCATCGTTGCTGGTGCAGGGGTTGATTCGGCGCCTCGAAGTCAGCGAAACACTGGCCGAGCAACGCGCCAGCGAAGTGGTCAGCCTCGAAGCCCTCAATGCGCTGATCCTGCAACGCATGCGTACCGGCATTCTGGTGCTCGACGAGGAGCGTCGGGTGCAACTGGCCAACCACAGCGCGCAAACCCTGCTCGCGCAATCGCATCTTCAGGGACATCCGATCGATAACTATTCGCCGGCGCTGGTTGATCGCCTGCAACTGTGGATGAACAACCCGACCCTGCGCCCGCAGAGCCTGAAAGTCCCCGGTAATGGCCTGGAACTGCAACCGAGCTTCATCGCCCTCGAACAAAGCCCCAACCAGCAAACCCTGGTATTTCTCGAAGACCTGGCGCAGATCGCGCAACAAGCCCAGCAATTGAAACTTGCCGCACTTGGGCGCTTGACCGCCGGTATCTCCCACGAGATCCGCAATCCGCTGGGTGCCATCAGTCACGCCGCGCAGCTATTGGCTGAATCCGAGGAACTCGACAGCGCCGATCGGCGTCTGACGCAGATTATTCAAGACCACTCCCAGCGCATGAACCGAGTCATCGAAAACGTCCTGCAACTGTCCCGCCGCCAGCAGAGCGCGCCACAACGGCTGGATCTCAAGCCGTGGCTGGAAAACTTCGTCGCCGAAAGCCGCGAACAAGCCAGCGAGCGCCAGCAGATTCATCTGCGAATCAATTCGGGGGATTTCACCACGCTGATGGACCCCAACCAGCTCACGCAAATTCTCGATAATCTGTTACGCAACGGCTGGCGCCACAGCGCCCTGCTGCATGATCAAGCCGAAGTCTGGCTGGCCCTGTTCAGCGATCCCGACAGCCAATTGGCGGTGCTCGAAGTGCAGGACAACGGCCCCGGCGTACCAGCCGATGAACAGACACATCTATTCGAACCGTTCTTCACCACCAGCAGCCAAGGCACCGGCCTTGGGCTTTATCTGTCCCGTGAGCTGTGCGAAAGCAACCAAGCGCGCCTAGACTTTCAATCACGCCAAGGCGGCGGCTGCTTTCGCATCACCTTTGCTCACGGACGGAAACAAAGTTGAACACGAGCCCACGGCAAAAAATCCTCATCGTCGACGACGAACCGGATATCCGCGAACTCCTGGAAATCACCCTGGGACGGATGAAACTCGACACCTACAGCGCGCGCAATCTGGCTGAAGCCCAGGCGCTGTTGAACCGCGAGAACTTCGACCTGTGCCTGACCGACATGCGGTTGCCCGACGGCACGGGGCTGGAGCTGGTGCAGCATATTCAACACCGTTATCCACAACTGCCGGTGGCGATGATCACCGCCTATGGCAGTCTGGAAACCGCGATCAACGCCTTGAAAGCCGGGGCTTTCGACTTCCTGACCAAACCGGTCGACCTCACCCGCTTGCGCGAACTGGTCGGCACCGCCCTGCGCATGCCGGCGGCAGGCGGCAGCTTTACATCGATTGATCGACGCTTGCTGGGCGACTCGCCGCCGATGCGCAGTCTGCGCAAGCAAATCGACAAACTCGCCCGCAGCCAGGCACCGGTCTACATCAGCGGCGAATCGGGCAGCGGCAAGGAACTGGTCGCACGGCTGATTCATGAACAAGGTCCACGCGCCAGCCAACCCTTTGTGCCGGTCAACTGCGGAGCGATCCCGTCGGAGCTGATGGAAAGCGAGTTTTTCGGTCATCGCAAAGGCAGTTTCACTGGCGCGCTCGCAGACAAGCCCGGGCTGTTTCAGGCGGCCAATGGCGGCACGCTGTTTCTCGATGAAGTGGCGGACTTGCCGTTGTCGATGCAAGTCAAACTGCTGCGGGCGATTCAGGAAAAAGCCGTACGCAGTGTCGGTGGCCAGCAAGAGAACGTGGTGGATGTGCGGATTCTCTGCGCCACGCACAAGGATCTTGATGCAGAGGTCGCGACCGAACGCTTTCGTCAGGACCTTTATTACCGCTTGAACGTGATTGAACTGCGCGTGCCGTCACTGCGCGAAAGGCGTGATGACATTGAAGTGCTGGCGGCCAATATGCTCAAGCGTCTGGCCAAGGACACCGGCCAACCGCCAGCACGACTACATCCGCAGGCGCTGGAAGCATTGAAGAACTACCGGTTTCCGGGAAATGTTCGGGAGTTGGAGAACGTTCTCGAACGGGCGCACACCTTGTGTGAAAACCGTACGATTGAGGCCGAAGACTTGCGCCTGAGTGACGGCAATTGCGCGGCGGAGGGCGGGATTGCCGATCTGACGCAGATCGATAATCTGGAGGATTATCTGGAGAACGTTGAGCGGAAGCTGATCTTGCAGGCGCTGGAGGAGACACGCTGGAATCGCACGGCGGCGGCGCAGCGGTTGAGCCTTTCGTTCAGGTCGATGCGGTACAGGCTGAAAAAATTAGGCCTGGATTGAGGGCCCCTTCGCGAGCAGGCTCGCTCCCACATTGGATTGTGTGACCGACAAAGATCAACTGTGGGAGCGAGCCTGCTCGCGAAAGCGATCTACCAAGCTACAGAGAAATACCTGACTAAATACGGCCTTCCGGCGCATACGGCGCCGGATCAATAATCGGCGCCCTTCCCAGCATCACATCGGCAAACAACTGACACGACGCCGGCGCCAGCACCAGCCCATTACGGTAATGCCCGCAGTTCAGCCACAACCCGTCAAACCCCGGCACCCGGCCAATGTACGGAATGCCCTCCGGCGAACCTGGACGCAACCCGGCCCAATGTCCCACCACTTCGGCATCGGCCAACGCCGGTAGCAATTCAACCGCCGAAGCCTTGAGACTTTCCAGCGCCACATCGGTCGGCGTCTTGTCGTAACCCTCGTGCTCCAGTGTACTGCCTATCAGGATATGCCCGTCGCGACGCGGGATCGCATAACGCCCCTTGGCCAGCACCATGCTCGGCAGGAAATCCGCCGCACACTTGTAGAGAATCATCTGGCCTTTGACTGGCTCGACCGGCAGTGTCAGATCCAGCGTCTTGAGCAGATCGCCGCTCCACGCCCCCGCAGTCAATACGACCTGATCGCCCTTGATCACACCCTTCGACGTCTCGACGCCAACAACCTGCTCACCCTCGCGGACAAACCCGCTGACTGCGCATTGTTCGTGAATGGTTACGTTCGGCAATGCCAGCAGTGCCGCTTTCAGTGATTTCACCAGACGCGGATTGCGTACGTTGGCGACATCCGCCATGTAGATCGCCCGCGAGAAGCCGCCACCGAGCACCGGTACCGCATCATGCGCCGCCGAGATATCCACAGCCCGCAACGGGCGATTTTCCCGCTTGGCCCAGGCCAGCGCTTCGGCTTCATCGTCCAGGTCCAGCCAGTACAGGCCCGTGGTGTGCACTTCAGGATCAACGCCAGTGTCGGCAAACAGACGCGCGCCGAGCTGTGGATAAAAATCCTGCGACCAGTGCGCCAGTGCGGTGACTGCCGGGCTATAGCGCCACGGATACAGCGGCGAAACGATACCGCCGCCCGCCCAGGACGATTCCTGGCCGAGGTTCGAGC
Source organism: Pseudomonas sp. CH61 (assembly GCF_059429415.1). Lineage (NCBI taxonomy): Bacteria > Pseudomonadati > Pseudomonadota > Gammaproteobacteria > Pseudomonadales > Pseudomonadaceae > Pseudomonas > Pseudomonas sp. CH61. Next base: position 4,787,330 of record NZ_CM182098.1, read on the forward strand.
GATCGAGCAGCACCACGCTGCGTACTTCGGAGGCGAGGTTGTAGGCGGTCAGCAGGCCAATCACCCCGCCACCGACAATCACCACTTGCTGTTGCCTGGTCATGTTTGTTCCAACCGTAAAAAAGACAGTGGGCGCAAAAGGCACCCGAAAGAAAGCGCCTCAGCGGCCCCAGCAATCCTTGGTGGTCAGCCCGGTGGTCGCGTTGTTCATGCTGCGGACACCAGTGTTGGTCAGGGTAAAATCCCCGCACTTGTCGGTGGCCATTGACGTACCCGTTTTGCGGGTAGCGGTCAGCAGGAAAGTCTGGTCAGCGATGGTCGGGGTGATGGTGTAGAAATCATTGCCCGTGCTCAGACCGGTGATGCCGGTATAGACATTGTTCTTGGTGTAGAAGCGTTCGAGGCTCTGTGCCTGCTCGGAGAGCAGCGACACCACTTCAGCGCGGCGGCCCTTTTTCAGGTACTCGGTATAGCTCGGTGCGGCGATGGTGATGACGATCCCGATGATCGCAATCACGATCATGATTTCGATCAGGGTAAAGCCTCGGTTGAATCTGCGCATGCCTCAAACTCTCACTTACTGTATTTGTCGCCACATGATACGACGGCTGCCGCCACCGCCCTTTTCCACCAAGGTAGTGATGTTACCGCTGGAATCGTTAAAAATTTTGCGTGTTGCGCCGTTGACGATGGCGTTCAAGGTCGGAATGCCACCGGTAAATATCACACCACTGGAAATCGTGTCGCTGCTGTCAACCACTCCATCCCCGTTGGTATCGAACACCGCATAGTTGAGCATCTTACCGCTGAACGCATCGAGCTCGGCCACTTTGCCGGTTCCGAAACTGGAACAGGGATCGGTGGTATCGACGCTGGCGGTGGTGAAGACGATTCGCCCAAGCACCAGACTGGCCTGATTGATCACGCGCTCACCGATCAGCGCGTTGTTATACACCAAGGGCAAGTACCAGCCCTTCTCTCCCGGATAGGTCGTGTCGTTCTGCGTCGTTGTCACAAACTGCCCGGTACTGCCGGAGAACACGCCAGTCACCGCCTGCGCCTGCAAACTGCCAACAGTGATGTTCCCTGAGCTGCCATCGGCATCCCACACCGAATAGAACGCCTGCAAATCCTTGTTGGTCTTGTCAGCCGTCTCGTTGAATTTACCGGTACCGACGAAAATCTGTTTGCCGCCAAGCGAGTTGTCCGCCAGCAGCGGTTGCGCGGTGATCGGTTGAGTCGCCCCACCCGCCGTCGTGAACAGCGGCTTGCCGGAAAATGCCACGCCCCAGCTATCCGTCGATGTCGCGCTCAGATCGAATTTCCACAGGCGCCCTTTCAAGTCGCCGCCATAAGCGGCCTGCACCACGTTCGAAGAATTGACCTTGAGTTTTACCGACGACAAGCCATTGGTGGTTTCGGTGCTGTCGATGACGATTTTCTTGATCAGCGAACCATCACGTACGTCCAGCACATACAACGCCGCCACGCCGGAGTTGCTGCCGTAACCGTTGGCAATGAAAGCCGCCCAGCGACCATCGGCCAAGCGTGCCACTTCCGGGCGTGCGTAGGCATAACCCAGATCATTGAAAGCGTTGGCGGTGCTTGCAGTCGCCGGCGCACTGACCTCCCACAACGCACGCAAAACGTTACCCGCCGAAGCGTCGAACAGTTGCAGCGCGTAGAACGTCTTGCCTCCGGCACCGGTTCCGCCTATGGCCAGGGTTTTCCATGCGCTATTGAGCTGGGCGTCATACACGCCGACCTGGCCGTCGACCATAAACTTGTGGCTGACACCGTTGATGTAGTTCGGATCGGCAATCAGCCGCAGCGACGGCAATACGCTGGACGGCATGTAGGCGTAGCGTCGAGTGCCGTTGGCCGAGTTGATGACGTTGACGAAACCGTCGTTGGCGTTCACCACCAGACTGGCACTCATGTTTGCCGCTTTGGTGGTCAGGTAAGCGGTGTACGTGGTGTCGCCCGACAGATCGGAGGCTGTCTTGTCCGTCGGTGAGGCCAGCACCAACGGCGAGTTGATGATGTCGCCGAGCAGCACGCTACGCACTTTGAGCCCGGTCTTGTTGGTGCCTTTGCTCCACTCCAGCAGATCACTGCCGGAGATGCCGGTGGGCAGGCCTTGGCTGAGTGTCGTCTGCTGGGGCGCGGAGAAATTACCGTAGGCCAGCGCAACGGCGGTGTTGCTTGTAGTGTTCCACGACTGATAGGTCGGTGCGGTCGCACTCGGTACGATAGTGGTGTCAGTGGTCCAGAGCACCGCAGAGGTATTCACCGCTCCGGATGCATTGAAGCCGAAGGACTTGATCGTGCCGCGCCAATCCTTGGGGTCGTAACTGGTCTGAAAGTAACTGGTGCCGCTCGCCAGTGTGGTGCCGCTGGTGACACCACTACCGCCGGAACCGGCCTTGGAAGTGATATCACTTAGGGCCGACGACAACGCGGCGTTGAGCCCGGTGCTGTCAGTCGCCTGGTAATACCGGCCCTGTCCGTAACTGGCCGCGTCCGACAGCATGTCATTGTCGGCGGTGAAGCCCACGGTATAGGTGTTCATATTCTGCTTGGGAAAATCCACCGCGTTCCAACTCTTGCCCGCCGCGTCGGTACCGGTCGAGCGCATGTCGATATCGAAGGCGAACTTGGCGATGTCATCCAGATACAACGTATCCCCTTCTTTGTCGCCGAAGAGGTTGTTACCGTCATTGCTGACACCGTCCCAGTTCGGTAACCGGCTGCCGCCCAATGGGTCGTTGCTCGGAAAGGTTCGGTCGAAGGTCGGCAAGCCATCGGTTATCACCACGCCATAATTTTTCTGGCAGCGGTACTGGATCGGACTGGTGTAGGTCGCGGGCGTGCTGTTGTAGTACGGCGCCATGCCGCGCATGTAGCGGGTGATTTCATAGTAGGTTTCTGCCAACGGCGTGTTGGCCACGGCACTCAAACCATTGATCGATGAGATCAGCGCGTTGTAGTTGGTGTCTGCCTGCGCCTGCGTGACGCTTCCGGACACCGGCGCCAAGTCGCTGATCGAGCGGGCGATATAACCGCCATTACCAGAGTCGTTGTTGGTGACCGGGTTGAAAGTCGACAGGCCAATACGCAAAGTGCGATTGCTGGTGACCAGCGCCGTCGACACGTTACGCGCGACGTTGATTCGGTAGTCGTTGGGAATCGCCCCTGTGGTGAAATCGCGCGTGCCATTGTTGATGGCCAGACTGACGACGTAGGAAATGTAATCGCCTGTATATCGCGTGTTGCCGCCACCCACAGGGTCCGGCAGTTTCAGACACAGTGGCGCGACACTGTTGTTGTAAAACGCGTACGCGCCTCCCGAACACCCGGAGGTCGGAAGGCTTGATAAAAACACAGGATCGCCAGTGATCGTTGGCGCGTTCAGAGGGGTGCATAACCCGAGAAACGCGTTGCACTGCCGCGCCGGCGTGCGATCAGCCGTCGGGTCGAATCCAGCCGCATAAATGATGCTGTTCATACTCCCCGAATCGTCGATCAGCAGCATGACGTTGGGTGGTACCGCCGCCGCACTCAACAGCGGTGAATCGGAAGGCGTAAATGCGTAGGCCGGCGACGCCAGATACAAGGTCAACAACAGGCCGAGCAACAGCGATCCACACCGCTCAATACTTCGCATAGACACTCTCCACCACACTGCGCGAAGTGCCGGCGATTCCAACGGCGGTGACCCTGTACAACGTCGCCGAAGTGTTACTCGGCACGTTCACTGCCGTGAGCGTGGTGCCGATATTCTGCACACCATAGAAACCATTACCGGAAGCGATCCACGTCACACCCGAAGTTGAATTCAGCCCCGCCGCACTGACCACCGATGATTCCGCCGGCGGTGCGCATTGCGTCGTGCCGCTGCACACCGCCAAGGTGTAGGTATCAAGCTGAACCGCACTCTCCCCCACCCGCAACGCCGCCTCGGCCGTTTGAAACGACTGATTACGCAAACTCACGCTGCCGGCCATTTTTTCCTGCAGGTTGGCGCTTTGCATCGACGACAGACCAATCAACGTCAGCAACAACAGAAACACCAGACTGACCAGCAACGCCATGCCGCGTTGCGTTTGCCGGTCATGAAGAGAAATCCGCATCGCCACGGTCCTCACTGCAAGCGGTTGCGCAAAGCGGCAACCACGTTGAAGGTTTGCGTGGCGACCCGGCTGTTGGGGTCGGTGAGGGTCAGGCTCAGGCGCACACTGCGAATGCGCGCCGGGTCGCTGGGGTTGGCGCTGTAGGTCGAGGCCGCCACATCTGTCGCCGAACTGGCCAGACCAAACGTCACGTTAAAGGCACTGACGTTGTTCACCAACACCTGCTGGGTCGGCGTGCCGCTGCCGGTGCCCATGAGAATCTGGTTGTTGCTGAAGCTGTAGATCAGACGCCGGATCGGGAAGGCGATCTGCCCGCTCGCCGCCGCTCGCAACCCGGTATACGCCGTGGCGCTGTTGCGGCAATCGGAAACCACTGTCCAGGTCGGCGTGCCGCCACCGCTGCCGATATCGGCGGTGACCAGTGTCAGTTTCAGGTTGGCGTTGTCCCAGTTGATCGGCGCTATCTGCGACGCATTGAAATCCCCCGCCGAACTGGAGTCCGTAATGGTGCCGAGACATCCGAACATCCCGACCATGCGAATTTCCTGAATCATTTTGCTCAGCACAAAACGCGCGTCTTCCTGCATCGCCGCGGCGCTGTTCTGGCTGACGTAGGTGTTTTTCGCCGCGATGAAAATCTGCACAACCCCCAGCACGATGATCAAGCCCAGTGCGAGGGCAATCAGCAGCTCGATCAGGCCGAAACCACGCTGATGGCGCGTCATGGTGTCGCCACCGGGTCGACGGCAGTGCGGCTGGTCAGGACAAAACTGCGCTGAGCGCTGGCGGTGTTGGCTGCCCGCGCGTCACTCCAGTTGATGGTGATGGTGTAGACCCGCTGATTGAGGGTGATGCTGCCAGTCGCGGTCGGTCCACCGAAGTTGATGATGTTGGTGGTGAAGTCGTAGAGGTCCTGATCGCGAGCAACGCTCAGATTGCCCGAGGTCGGCGGTGTAACCGTGTAGTCGGCGCCGGAGTTGGCGCGGATGCGGTCCATCATGTCGTAGGCGATGAAACTGGCCTGGCTGGTCATCCGTGAACTGTCGGTGTACTTAAGCGCATTCAGTTGCACGGCCGCCGCCCCCAGCAGCCCGACCGTCAGAATCAGCAACGCGACCAGTACCTCGATCAGCGTCATGCCCTGCTGTGCGTGTTCACTCCCTGCCCTCATCCGCAAGTTCCACCCAATTGAATTCGTCCGTTCAAACACACGTTCAGCGTCCTGCTTTGCGTTCCCAACGTGTAACTGATGGTCACCGCCGTCGACGGCGCTGCCAGACCACCAAGATTGTTGAAATCCAGTGCAGTCACTCCTGAGGGTAGCGTCAGAGTCGCGCCGCTGCTCATCGCGGGAACAACCCGCAACACATTGGCCGGATTGCCAGTACTGTCGTAGACCGACAACTCACCGGTCCAGACGCTGCCACCAGCGGTCGGGCGCAGGCGCAGGGTAGTGCCACGGTCGATGGCCTCGAGCCTGGCGTAATTGATTGCCCGTTGCAGGTCGCCCATCTCGGTATCGGCCTTGCTGCCCTGTACCGAACGGGTGAACGCCGGCACCGCCAGAGTGATCAGAACCACGAAAATCGCGACCGCGACCAACAACTCGATCAGCGTGAAACCTTTTGTACGAAGATCCATCAATGCCCTCCGTTGCCGTCGGCTATACCTGCTTCTACACGCTAGAACATTCAACCGGCCCGCGTCGGTTGATTTACCCTGCCCGGCGCACGGAGCGCGCCGTTCATCACACTCCATGGAGGGAGTTTTCATGCCGCAACAGGGTTTCAGCCTGATCGAACTGCTTATGGGACTGGCGATTGGCGCAATTGTTCTGCTGTTGGTCAGTCCGGCGTTTGCCACGCTCAGAGAATCGAACCATCGGGATCAGGCAGCGCAATCCTTGCTCGATGGCCTGCGCAACGCTCGCACCCAGGCCATCACGCGCAATCAGAGCGTGGTGATTCATGGCATCAACGGCGACTGGAGTCAGGGCTGGCGGATCATTCTGGATATCAGCGGCAAGGGGTCGAAAGACAACAGCAATCCGCTGCTGCAAGAAAGTGTGAGCGACACACAGGTGCCAATTGTCGGCAATTGGTCAGTAAGTCGTTACGTACGCTTCAGCAGTCTGGGGCAACCGCTGATGCCCGGGCGGGCGTTTCAGGCAGGGACATTACATGTCTGCTCGGCTCGCGAGCCGGTCAGCCAGCGCCAGATAGTGCTGGCGGCGACCGGTCGCGTGCGCCTGAGCAGTCAAGAGACTGAGCAGGCGCTGTGTCAAAAAACCGAAAACGTCAGATCGAACGTACGCGCAGCTCTTTAGGCATCGAGAACGTGATGTTCTCTTCACGCCCGGCCAGTTCATCGGCACCGGTGGCGCCCCAGGCCTGCAATTGCTGAATCACGCCACGCACCAGCACTTCCGGCGCGGAGGCACCGGCGGTAATGCCGATACGCTCAACGCCATCGAACCAGCTCTTTTGCAGGTCTTCGGCGCCGTCGATCAGGTAGGCCGGCGTGGCCATGCGCTCGGCGAGCTCACGCAGACGGTTGGAGTTGGAGCTGTTCGGGCTGCCGACTACCAGCACGACGTCACACTCGTCGGCCAATTGCTTGACCGCGTCCTGGCGGTTTTGCGTGGCGTAGCAGATGTCGTCCTTGCGCGGACCACCGATGGCCGGGAAGCGCGTGCGCAAGGCATCGATGACGCGACTGGTGTCGTCCATCGACAGCGTGGTCTGGGTAACGAAAGCCAGTTTGTCCGGGTTATGCACCTGCAATTCGGCGACGTCTTTCTCGTCTTCAACGAGGTAGATCGCACCGCCATTGCTGCCGTCGTACTGGCCCATGGTGCCTTCGACTTCCGGGTGACCGGCATGGCCGATCAGGATGCACTCACGACCGTCGCGGCTGTATTTCGCCACTTCGATGTGCACCTTGGTCACCAGCGGGCAGGTGGCATCGAACACCTTCAGGCCACGGCCGGCGGCTTCGGTGCGCACGGCTTGAGAGACGCCGTGGGCACTGAAGATCACGATGACGTCGTCCGGCACCTGATCCAGCTCTTCGACGAAGATCGCTCCGCGGCTGCGCAGGTCTTCAACGACGAACTTGTTGTGCACCACTTCATGGCGCACGTAGATCGGCGGCCCGAAGACTTCCAGGGCACGGTTGACGATTTCGATCGCCCGGTCCACGCCGGCGCAGAAGCCACGGGGGTTGGCGAGTTTGATTTGCATGCTGTGCCTCGTGTCTTGCGCGCAAGAAATAGCGAAAACGATTGAAAACATTGTGGGAGCGAGCCTGCTCGCGAAAGCGGTGTGTCAGACAACATCTATGTTGAATGTCAGTCAGCATTCGCGAGCAGGCTCGCTCCCACATTTGACTCCATAGAGTCAGTTAGATCGCTTTGACGTTGATGATCTCGACGTCAAAGGTCAGCGTCTTGCCTGCCAGCGGATGGTTGAAGTCGATGGTCACTTGCGTGTCGTCGAACTCTTTCACCACACCCGGCAGCTCAGTATTGGCCGCATCGTTGAAGATAACCAGCAAACCCGGCGACAACTCCATGTCGACGAACTGCGAACGCGGGATGATCTGCACGTTCTGCGGGTTCGGCTGGCCGAAAGCGTTTTCCGGCTCGACGGTCAGCGTACGCTTGTCGCCGGCCTTGAAACCGAACAGCGCCGCTTCAAAACCCGGCAGCAGATTGCCGTCGCCGACCTTGAAGGTCGCCGGGGCTTTATCGAACGTGCTGTCGACGGTGTCGCCGTTCTCCAGGCGCAATGCAAAGTGCAAAGTGACTTCCGTGTTCTGGCCGATGCGTTGCTCAGCCAATACCTGTTCAGTCATGAACGGCTTCTCCGGTCTTTTTACTTTTGAACATATCCAGTGCCAGCATCACCGCGCCAACGGTAATAGCGCTGTCGGCGAAGTTAAACGCCGGGAAGTACCAGCGGTTCTGCCAGTGCACCAGAATGAAATCGATCACATGGCCCAAGGCAATGCGGTCATACAGATTGCCCAGCGCGCCGCCCAGCACCAGCGCCAGAGCGACGGCCAGCCAGGTGTCATTGCGGCCCAGGCGCTTGAGCCAGACCACCAGCACCGCACTGACCACAATCGCGATCAGGGCGAACAGCCAGCGCTGCCAGCCGGAGCTGTCAGCCAAAAAGCTGAAGGCAGCGCCGGTGTTATAAGCCAGGGTCCAGCTGAAGTAATCGGGAATGATCACGATCTGCTGGAACATTTCGAGCTTGCCTTCGAAGTAGAACTTGCTGGCCTGGTCGATGACCAGCACCAGCAAACTCAACCACAGCCAGCTCAACCGTCCAAAACGGCCAACGGCATTAGGCATAGTGACGAACCTCGCCAGCGCCGCTGATGTTGTCGACGCAACGACCGCAGATTTCCGGATGCTCCGGGTTCACGCCAACGTCTTCACGGCAGTGCCAGCAACGGGCGCACTTCGGGAAGGCCGATTTGACGATCTTCAGCTTCAGGCCGCTGACTTCAGTCACTACCGCATCGGCTGGAGCCTGGACGAACGGCGCAACACTGGCAGTCGAGGTGATCAATACAAAGCGCAGTTCGTTGCTCAGCTTGGCCAGGTCGGCGCTCAGGGCGTCTTCGGCGTACAGCGTCACTTCGGCTTGCAGGTTGCCACCGACGGCTTTCGCTGCGCGCTGGATTTCCATTTCTTTGTTGACCGCTACTTTGACCGCCATGACGCGTTCCCAGTAGTCGCGGCCCAGTTCAACGTCGGCTGGAAGTTCGGTCAGACCTTCGTACCAGGTGTTGAGCATCACCGATTCGTTACGCTCGCCCGGCAGGTATTCCCACAGCTCATCGGCAGTGAAGGCGAGGATCGGCGCGATCCAGCGCACCAGCGCTTCGGAGATGTGGAACAGCGCGGTTTGCGCCGAACGGCGGGCCTTGCTGTTGGCGCCAGTGGTGTACTGACGGTCCTTGATGATGTCGAGGTAGAAACCGCCCAGCTCCTGCACGCAGAAGTTGTGGATCTTCGAGTAGACGTTCCAGAAACGGTATTCGCCGTAGTGCTCTTGCAGCTCGCGCTGCAGCAGCAGAGTGCGGTCGACCGCCCAACGATCCAGCGCGAGCATTTCTTCCGCCGGCAGGATATCGGTGGCCGGGTTGAAACCGCTCAGGTTCGAAAGCAGGAAGCGCGCGGTGTTACGGATACGACGATAGGCGTCCGCACTGCGTTGCAGGATCTGATCGGAAACCGCCATTTCACCGGAGTAGTCGGTCGATGCAACCCACAGACGCATGATGTCGGCGCCCAGGGTGTCGTTGACTTTCTGCGGCGCAATCACGTTGCCCAGCGACTTGGACATCTTGCGCCCGGCTTCGTCGACGGTGAAACCGTGGGTCAGCAGTTCGCGGTATGGCGCGTGGTTGTCGATGGCGCAACCGGTCAGCAGCGACGAGTGGAACCAGCCACGGTGCTGGTCGGAACCTTCCAGGTACAGATCGGCACGCGGGCCGCTCTCGTGACCCATCGGGTGCGAACCGCGCAGGACGTGCCAGTGCGTGGTGCCCGAATCGAACCAGACGTCGAGGGTGTCGCTGATCTTGTCGTACAGCGGCGCTTCGTCACCGAGCAGTTCGGCGGCGTCCATCTTGAACCAGGCTTCGATGCCTTCGACTTCAACGCGCTTGGCGACTTCTTCCATCAGCTCAACGGTGCGTGGGTGCAGCTCGCCGCTTTCCTTGTTGAGGAAGAACGGGATCGGCACGCCCCAGTTGCGCTGACGCGAGATGCACCAGTCCGGACGGTTGGCGATCATCGAGTGCAGACGCGCCTGGCCCCAGGCCGGGACGAACTTGGTGTCTTCGATGGCTTTGAGCGAGCGCACACGCAGGGTGTCGCCGCTGGTTGGCTCTTTGTCCATGCCAATGAACCACTGCGCGGTGGCGCGGTAGATCAGCGGGGTCTTGTGACGCCAGCAGTGCATGTAGCTGTGTTCGATGACGGTGGTGTGCAGCAGCGCACCGACTTCGGTCAGCTTGTCGACGATGGCCGGGTTGGCCTTCCAGATGAACTGGCCGCCGAAGAATTCCAGCGACGGCGCGTAAACGCCGTTGCTCTGCACCGGGTTGAGGATGTCGTCGTTGACCATGCCGTATTTCTTGCAGGTCACGAAGTCGTCCACGCCGTAGGCCGGAGCGGAGTGAACCACACCGGTGCCAGCGCCCAGTTCGACGTAGTCAGCCAGGTACACCGGCGACAGACGGTCGTAGAACGGGTGACGGAAGTTGATCAGCTCGAGTTCTTTACCAGTGGTGGTGGCGATGACCGAACCTTCCAGGCTGTAGCGCGCCAGGCAGGCTTCGACCAGCTCTTCAGCCAGCACCAGCAGCTTGTCGCCGACATCAACCAGCGCGTAGTTGAATTCCGGGTGGACGTTCAGCGCCTGGTTGGCCGGGATGGTCCACGGGGTGGTGGTCCAGATCACGATCGAGGCAGGTTTGCCCAGCGACGGCAGGCCGAATGCGGCAGCCAGTTGGGCTTCGTCAGCGATCGGGAAAGCAACGTCGATGGTCGAGGACTTTTTGGTCTCGTACTCGACTTCCGCTTCAGCCAGGGCCGAACCGCAGTCGAAGCACCAGTTCACAGGCTTCAAGCCCTTGAACACGAAACCGCCCTTGACGATTTCAGCGAGCGCGCGGATTTCACCGGCCTCGTTCTTGAAATCCATGGTCTTGTACGGGTTGGCCCAATCGCCCAGCACGCCGAGACGGATGAATTCGGACTTCTGGCCTTCGATCTGCTCGGTGGCGTAGGCACGGCACAGCTCGCGAGTCTTGTCCGCGCCCAGATTTTTGCCGTGGGTCACTTCAACCTTGTGCTCGATCGGCAGGCCGTGGCAGTCCCAACCCGGAACGTACGGCGCGTCGAAACCCGACAGGGTCTTCGAGCGGATGATCATGTCCTTGAGAATCTTGTTCAGTGCGTGACCGATGTGGATCGTGCCGTTGGCATACGGAGGGCCGTCATGCAGAACGAACTTCGGACGATCCTTGCCAATCTCGCGCAACTTTCCGTACAGGCCAATACTGTCCCAGCGCTGCAGGATCTGCGGTTCGCGCTGTGGCAGGCCGGCCTTCATTGGGAAGGCGGTGTCCGGAAGGTTAAGCGTGGCTTTATAGTCGGTCATTTAAGGCTCTTCATTAGCGATGGGCGCTAGGTGCGGCTAGTGCACGGGCGGTGGCGACATCCGCATTGATCGCCGTTTTCAATGCCTCCAGGGAGGCGAAGCGCTGCTCTTCACGCAGCTTTTGGTGGAAAACCACCGTCAAACGCCGGTCATACAGATCGCCGGCAAAATCTAGAAGATGGACTTCAAGGTGGGCCTTGCCATCACCTTGTACCGTGGGCCGCACGCCGATATTGGCGACGCCGGGCCAGGTTTTGCCGTCGATATCGACATCCACCAGATACACCCCGGTGAACGGCACGCGACGACGCTTGAGTTGAATGTTGGCAGTGGGCGTACCCAGTTGCCGGGCCAGTTTCTGGCCATGCAGCACGCGACCGGCAATCCGGTACGGGCGACCGAGCAAACGTTCGGCCAGAGCAAAATCGGCGGCGGCCAACGCGTTGCGCACTTGCGTGCTGCTGACGCGAATCCCGTCCAGCTCGACGGTTTGTGCAGCTTCAACAGTGAAACCGTGCATCTGCCCGGCCTGCAGCAGGAAGTCGAAATCGCCGAGGCGGTCGCAACCGAAGCGGAAATCGTCACCGACCTCCAGATGCTGCACGCCGAGGCCATCAACGAGGATGGTGTCGACGAACTCACTGGCGCTGAGTTTGCTCAGACGCTGGTTGAAGGCCAGGCACAACACCCGGTCAACGCCTTCGGCGGCCAGCAATTGCAGCTTGTCGCGCAACCGTGCCAGACGCGCTGGCGCAGTCTCAGGGGCAAAGAATTCCCGTGGCTGCGGCTCGAAAATCACCACGCAGCTGGGTACGCCCAACTCGAGCGCACGCTCACGCAGTCGGGCCAGGATAGCCTGGTGACCACGGTGAACACCGTCAAAGTTGCCAATAGTGGCGACGCAGCCCCGATGCTGGGGGCGCAAGTTGTGGAGGCCTCGAACCAGCTGCATAACGCGCTTCTTGCTCATAAAGTGGTCGATTATAACCACACCCGACGGCCGACGACAGGCAACACCGTAACGCAAAGTGAACGAGCCGACAAAACTGCCGGCCCGCGCCTGTTTATAAAGGGTAAAACCTCAGCTCAAGGCCTTCCGATTGAAGTCACGCAAGCGGAAACCGAGCAGTAGCAACATACCGAAATAGGACACCACACCCGCCGCGACCAATGCGCCCAGACGCAGGAAGCGCTCAAGCATGTGCCCTTGATCCCACGCTGGCATGAAGTGCATGCCCAGCAACAACACTGCCGACATCACGGCCACGGCGACAACCAGTTTGAAACCGAACCTGGCCCAGCCCGGCTGCGGCTGATACATCTGTTGTTTGCGCAGTTGATAGAACAGCAACCCAGCGTTGAGACAGGCACCGGCACTGATCGCCAGGGCTAGACCGGCGTGAGCCAGAGGGCCAATCAGCACCAGGTTGAACAACTGAGTGACCACAAGGGTGAAGATTGCGATTTTCACCGGGGTACGGATGTTCTGTTGCGCATAGAAGCCCGGCGCCAACACTTTGATCACGATTATCCCGAGCAGACCGACAGAATAAGCAATCAGTGCGCGCTGGGTCATTTCGGCGTCGAAGCCACTGAATTGACCGTACTGGAACAGCGAAACAGTCAGTGGCTCAGCGAGAATTCCCAGCGCCAGCGAACACGGCAGCACCAGCACAAAGCACAGACGCAGACCCCAATCGAGAATCCGCGAGTATTCGTGGCGATCCTTGCTGGCGTAGGTTTTGGCCAGCGTCGGCAGCAGAATCGTACCCAACGCCACACCCAGTACACCCGAAGGCAATTCCATCAGGCGATCGGCGTAATACATCCACGACACCGAGCCCGCGACCAGAAACGAGGCGAAGATGGTGTTGATGATCAGCGAAATCTGGCTGACCGAGACGCCGAGAATCGCCGGCAGCATCTGTTTCATCACGCGCCAGACGCCGGTGTCGCGCAGGTTCAGGCGCGGCAGCACCAGCATGCCGATCTTTTTCAGGTGCGGCAGCTGATAGAGCAATTGCGCCAGACCGCCGACCAATACTGCCCAACCTAGCGCCATTACCGGCGGATCGAAATACGGCGTGAGGAACAGAGAGAACACGATCATGCTGACGTTGAGCAAGGTCGGCACAAAGGCCGGCACCGAGAAACGGTTCCAGGTATTGAGAATCGCGCCCGCCAGTGAGGACAGGGAGATCAGCAATATATAGGGGAACGTCACCCGCAACAGATCGGAGGTGAGCTGGAATTTTTCCGGCGTGTCGGTAAAACCCGGGGCCGTGGCCCAGATCACCCAAGGCGCGGCGATTATGCCCAGCGCCGTCACTACCGCCAACACCAGCGTCAGCAGACCCGACACATAGGCAATAAAGGTTCGGGTCGCCTCTTCACCCTGCTGGCTTTTGTATTCGGCCAGAATCGGCACGAATGCCTGCGAGAAAGCGCCCTCGGCAAAGATCCGCCGCAACAGATTGGGCAATTTAAAGGCAATAAAGAAGGCATCCGTCGCCATCCCGGCGCCGAATGTACGGGCAATCAGCGTGTCACGAACAAAGCCCAGAATCCGGGAAAGCATCGTGATAGAGCTGACGGCGGCCAACGATTTGAGCAGATTCATTGAGGGAATTTGTGCCTGTCGATAAACAGCAGGCGAACAAAGCGCCTACTTGTGCGATACTCCGCGCCGCAGCAGCACAGAGCCAAAGCTCGCGAGTTTACAGGTCAAGCGCCGGAAATAAATATCCCGCCTCTTTATACCTACCACTTAGCGGAACGTTTCAAGTGCCCTTGACAAGACTTCTCTTCATCGGCATGATTCGCGGCCTATTTTGTTTGCTATTTCCTAAAAAGTCTTTCGAGGAGCTCGACGGTGGCCAACTCACCTTCCGCCAAAAAACGTGCAAAACAGGCTGAGAAGCGTCGCAGCCACAACGCCAGCCTGCGTTCCATGGTTCGCACCTACATCAAGAATGTAGTTAAAGCCATTGACGCAAAAGACGCTGAAAAAGCTCAAGCTGCATACGTTCTGGCTGTGCCAGTTATCGACCGTATGGCCGATAAAGGCATCATCCACAAGAACAAGGCTGCTCGTCATAAGAGCCGTCTGAATGGCCACGTCAAAGCGCTGAAAGAAGCTGCTTAATCGACGTAGTCATTAAAAAAACCGACCTTAGGGTCGGTTTTTTTATGCCTGAAATCTGGTGAATCCAGCGCAAAAAAATGTAGGAGTGAGCCTGCTCGCGATGGCGTTGTATCAGTCGATGCATATATTGACTGATACAACGCCATCGCGAGCAGGCTCACTCCTACAGTTGGATTTGCGGTGTTATTGCTGGACCGGCACCCACGGCAGAATCGGGATGGCGGTCACGGCATTCTGCGGACTGCCTTCGATCAAGCGATCGCTGTAGACCAGATACACCAGCGTATTGCGCTTTTTGTCCAGGAATCGCACCACCTGCATGGTCTTGAACACCAGCGAAGTGCGCTCCTTGAACACCTCATCCCCATCCTTCAGATCACCCTTGAACTTGATCGGCCCCACCTGACGGCAGGCGATCGAAGCTTCGGCGCGATCTTCAGCCAGACCCAGACCACCCTTCACACCGCCAGTCTTGGCGCGCGACAGGTAGCAGGTAACCCCCTCGACTTTCGGATCGTCGAAAGCCTCGACCACAATGCGGTCGTTAGGGCCGACAAACTTGAACACCGTCGACACTTGACCGATTTCCTCGGCCGAGGCCAGCAATGGCATCGCCATCAGCAAGCCCAACAATCCTTTCGCTAAACGCATCGAGTTTTCCTTAAACCAGAATCAGGTTGTCACGGTGAACCAGTTCCGGCTCCGCCATGTAACCGAGCAAACCGACAATCGCATCCGACGACTGACCGATGATTTTTTGTGCTTCCAGCGCACTGTAGTTGGCCAGGCCTCGAGCAATCTCACGACCATCCGGCGCCACACAGACGACCATCTCGCCGCGACGGAAACTGCCCTGCACCAACTTCACACCGACGGGCAGCAGGCTTTTGTTGCCCTTCGACAACGCCGACACCGCCCCCTCGTCCAGCACCAAGGTGCCGCGAGTTTGCAGATGACCCGCCAGCCATTGTTTGCGTGCCGCGAGCATGCCGCGCTCAGGCGACAGCAACGTGCCGATGCGCTCACCCGCCTTCAGGCGATCGAGCACGCGCTCAAGACGCCCACCGACGATAATAGTGTGCGCGCCGGAACGCGCCGCCAGTCGAGCCGCACGCAACTTGGTCTGCATGCCGCCACGACCCAGCGCACCACCCGTGCCGCCCGCCACCGCATCGAGACTCGGATCATCAGCGCGCGCCTCGTAAATCAGCTGCGCGTCAGGGTTGTTGCGCGGATCGGCGTCGAACATGCCGTCGCGATCGGTAAGGATCACCAGCAGATCCGCTTCGACCAGATTCGCCACCAGCGCCGCCAGCGTGTCGTTGTCGCCGAAACGGATTTCGTCGGTGACCACGGTGTCGTTTTCATTGATCACCGGGATGACTTTCAGCTCGACCAATGCGCGCAGGGTGCTACGGGCGTTCAGGTAACGCTTGCGGTCGGACAGGTCGTCGTGCGTCAGGAGAATCTGTGCAGTGTGCCGGCCATGCTCAGCGAAGCTCGACTCCCACGCCTGCACCAGACCCATCTGACCAATTGCAGCGGCCGCTTGGAGCTCGTGCATCGCACTGGGTCGCGCGGTCCAGCCCAAACGACTCATGCCGGCCGCCACTGCCCCGGAGGACACCAGCACCAACTCGACGCCAGCCTCATGCAAGGCCACCATCTGCTCGACCCAGACACTCATTGCCGCGCGATCCAGCCCCTTGCCATCAGCTGTCAGCAAAGCGCTGCCGATCTTCACGACCCAACGCTGCGCACCTGTCACCTTGCTCCGCATCATCTTCAACCTTAGCTTGAGGGCAACGCGACCCAGCGCCGCCCATGACGTTATTTGTGACTTGCGATTTCCAGATACTAAAACGCCGCTCGATTGAGCGGCGCTTAAGTTTACTGCAACGAATCAGTCACGCACGTAAATGATTTCCGGACCGTCTTCGTCATCTACATCTTCTTCATCCCAATCATCGTCACCGATGTCATGGACCGACTTCACGCCGCTGCGACGCAGGGCACGCTTGTCATCCAGCGCCTGCAGTTGCGCGCGGGCTTCGTCTTCGATGCGCTGATCGAGATCGGCCAGCTCTTCCTTGTAAGCCGGGTCATTGGCCAGGCGATCAGCACGGTCTTCCATGTAACGCATGATGTCGTGGCACAGACGCTCGGTACCGATCTTGGCGATGGCCGAGATCACGTAAACCGGACCGATCCACTCAAGGCGATCAACGATTTCCTTGACGCGCTCATCGTGCTCTTCTTCAAGGATCTGGTCGCACTTGTTCAGCACCAGCCAGCGATCACGCTCAGCCAGGGACGGGCTGAACTTGATCAGTTCGTTGACGATCACTTCAGCGGCATCCGGTGCGCTGCTGTCATCCAGCGGCGCCATGTCGACGAGGTGCAGCAACAGACGCGTACGCGCCAAGTGCTTGAGGAAGCGAATACCCAGACCGGCACCGTCGGAAGCGCCTTCGATCAAACCCGGAATGTCGGCAATGACGAAGCTCTTCCAGCGATCGACGCTGACCACACCGAGGTTCGGCACCAGCGTGGTGAACGGGTAATCGGCAACTTTCGGCTTGGCCGCCGAAACGGAGCGGATAAAGGTACTTTTACCGGCGTTCGGCAAGCCCAGCAGACCGACGTCGGCCAGTACTTTCATTTCCAGTTTCAGGTCGCGCTGCTCACCCGGCTTGCCCGGCGTGGTCTGACGCGGCGCACGGTTGGTACTGGATTTGAAACGGGTGTTACCCAGACCGTGCCAGCCGCCCTGCACTACCATCAACTTCTGGCCAGCCTTGGTCAGGTCGCCGATGACTTCCTGAGTAGCGGAGTCGATCACCGTGGTGCCGACCGGCACGCGCAGGATCAGGTCTTCACCTTTTTTACCGGTGCAGTCGGTGCTGCCGCCGTTGGAGCCACGCTCGGCATCGAAGTGCCGGGTGTAACGGTAGTCGACCAGGGTGTTGAGGTTTTCGTCAGCCATCATGTAGATGGAACCGCCGTCACCGCCATCACCGCCGTTCGGGCCACCGTTTTCGATGAATTTTTCCCGACGGAAACTCATGGCGCCATTGCCGCCGTCACCAGCCTTTACGCGAATCGATACTTCATCAACAAACTTCATAACCAACGCCTCTCGCCATACGGACGAGCCGAAAAACAATCAAGACATAAGACTCTTGCAAAAATGAGCGCAGCGACCCCAAAACACGACCTGCATCGCACGCCGACAGCCCATACAAACAGTTTTGCAAGAGACTCACCCCACAAACGAAAAAGCCCCGTCGCGAGACAGGGCTTTTCCAGCGATCGCGCAATTAAGCTGCGACAACGCTCACGTAACGGCGGTTGAACGCGCCTTTTACTTCAAACTTGATCACGCCTTCGATTTTCGCGAAGAGGGTGTGATCCTTACCCATGCCAACGCCGTAGCCAGCGTGGAATTGGGTGCCGCGCTGACGCACGATGATGTTGCCCGGAATGATTTTCTGGCCGCCATACATCTTAACGCCAAGGCGTTTGGCTTCTGAGTCGCGACCGTTACGGGTACTACCACCAGCTTTTTTGTGTGCCATGAGTCAATTCTCCTAGTGAGGAATTAGGCTGAAATTAAGCCTGAATACCGGTGATTTTGATCTCGGTGTACCACTGGCGGTGGCCCATACGCTTCATGTGATGCTTACGGCGACGGAACTTGATGATGCGGACTTTATCGTGACGACCTTGGGAGATCACTTCAGCCACCACGGTAGCGCCAGCAACAACTGGAGCGCCGATATTCACGTCGTCGCCATTGGCAACCAACAGAACGCGATCAAAGGTAACGGATTCGCCGGTAGCGATTTCCAGTTTTTCGATCTTCAGGTATTCACCTGGGGCGACTTTGTACTGCTTGCCGCCAGTAACGATTACTGCATAAGACATGGTATTTCTCCGATAATCCTGCTCACCCAGCTCTTTATAGGAAGAGGTATTGGCTGGCATGGCTGCATAAGGCTGGAAGGCCCGTTGCAATTGCGTAAGGCAGGTGCTGCCCAGGAAGTTCAGGGTGCGCGATTGTACGCAAGGCGCGGCAGGCTTGCAAGTAGCCGTCTATCGCGCCTTGACAGGTCCGGATGGGGGTCCTAGCATGCCGCGCAACCCTTCTGGAGCGACTCTCGCTGATGCAACCCCAAGCTTTCTACCGCGCGGTGGCGGACGATTTTAGCGCCGTCGACGGCATCATCAAGAAGCAGCTGACTTCCCGAGTACCGCTGGTATCGAAAATCGGCGATTACATTACCTCGGCCGGCGGCAAACGTCTGCGTCCTTTATTAGTGTTGCTGTGTGGCAAGGCCCTGGGTCGCGAAGGCGACGACATGCGTCTGCTGGCCGCCACCATCGAATTCCTGCACACCGCCACTCTGCTGCATGACGACGTGGTCGACATGTCCGGCATGCGCCGTGGCCGCTCGACCGCCAACGCCATGTGGGGCAACGCTCCGAGCGTGCTGGTCGGCGACTTCCTGTATTCGCGCTCGTTCGAAATGATGGTCGAACTGGGCTCGATGCCGGTGATGAAGATCCTCTCCCAGGCCACGCGCATCATCGCCGAAGGCGAAGTGTTGCAGTTGTCCAAGGTGCGCGACGCCAGCACCACCGAAGAAACCTACATGGAAGTCATCCGCGGCAAAACCGCGATGCTCTTCGAAGCCTCGACCCACAGTGCCGCCGCACTGGCCGGCGCTACCGCCGAACAGAGCGAAGCCCTGCGTACCTTCGGTGATCACCTGGGTGTTGCGTTCCAGTTGGTCGACGACCTGCTCGACTACAAGGGCGACGCCGAGACCTTGGGCAAGAACGTCGGTGACGATCTGGCCGAAGGCAAGCCGACCCTGCCGCTGATCTACACCATGCGCGAAGGCACACCGGAACAGGCTGCACTGGTGCGTCAGGCGATCCAGAAAGGCGGGATCGAAGACCTGGAAAGCATCCGTATTGCCGTAGAAGCTTCCGGCTCGCTGGAGTACACCGCGCAACTGGCCCGTGATTACGTGGCCCGTGCGATCAAGTGCCTTGAGGCGCTGCCGGCCAGTGAATATCGCGATGCGCTGGTGGAACTGAGCGAGTTTGCTGTCGCGCGTACGCACTGATTCTGCCCACTGTGGGAGCGAGCCTGCTCGCGAAAGCATTCTGCCAGTCGATACCAATGCTGACTGACAAAACGCCTTCGCGAGCAAGCTCGCTCCCACAGTTGTTTCTGCGCTATGCCCTCCCTCGCGTAAAACCCTATACAATGTGCGACTTTTAGCGATCCACACCCCAAGGAGCCTTAGTGAGCACGTTGCCACCCTGCCCGAAATGCAATTCCGAATACACCTACGAAGACGGTACCCAACTGGTGTGCCCGGAGTGCGCCCACGAGTGGTCCGCCAGTGGCGAAGCCGAAGTGGCGTCCGATGATGCCGTGAAGAAAGATTCGGTCGGCAACGTCCTGCAGGACGGCGACACCATCACCGTGATCAAGGATCTGAAGGTCAAGGGCACCTCGCTGGTGGTCAAGGTCGGCACCAAGGTCAAGAACATCCGTCTATGCGATGGCGACCACGACATCGACTGCAAGATCGACGGTATCGGCCCGATGAAACTCAAATCCGAATTCGTCAGAAAGGTCTGATTCCGCTGTCATCCATCCCGCGCCTGCCGTGGGATGGAGCTTCGCCCTCCCCGCTCCGCCCCAGCAAAACCAAGCAATAGCCAAACGCCAGCCGTTTTGACCTTACGCAATCTTTACCCGGAAAATTTCACAATCCGCCAATAGATGCTTGCTATTTGACGAATAAGAATTATTCTCATTGAAACCCTTCAAGGAGATGAGAACCATGACTTATTTGATCGACGCGTGGCTGGATCGCCCACACCCTTACCTCAGAATCCTCCATCGGGAAACCGGTGAAGTCTGTGCGGTGCTTGAAGAAGAAGCTCTGCATGAACTGCAGGATCAAGGGGATCTGGACGTCAGCAGCCTCAATTCCAGCGAGCCGCTGGTGCTCAAGGAGCTGGTGCGCAATCTGTTCCTGTTCTGCTATGCCCGGGCGTTGCGCCCGACCAGTGAGCTGCATCACAAGATAGAACTATGAAACGCGGAAAAAACTGTAGGAGTGAGCCTGCTCGCGATGGCGGTGTATCAGGCAACGAATTCGTCGACTGAAGAGACGCCATCGCGAGCAGGCTCACTCCTACATTAGCCCGCCATCAAGGCAGGCCCGGTCTTACAGAACGTCCAGCAGCTCGACGTCGAATACCAGAACGCTGTGCGGCGGGATGCTGCCAACGCCTTGAGCGCCGTAAGCCAGTTCGCTCGGCACGTACAGACGCCATTTGCTGCCGGCATTCATCAGTTGCAGGGCTTCGGTCCAGCCAGCGATCACGCCGCCAACCGGGAACTCTGCAGGCTGGCCGCGCTCGTAGGAGCTGTCGAACACAGTGCCGTCGATCAGGGTGCCGTGGTAGTGAGTACGCACTTGATCTTCACGGGTCGGCTTGGCGCCTTCGCCCTGAGTCAGCACTTCGAATTGCAGGCCGGAAGCCAGGGTGGTGATGCCATCACGCTTGGCGTTTTCAGCCAGGAAGGCCAGGCCTTCGCCAGCAGCGGCTTCAGCTTTGGCAGCCGCTTCGGCTTGCATGATTTCGCGGATCACCTTGAAGCTGGCGGACATTTCTTCCTGGCCAACACGGCTTTCCTTACCGGCGAACGCGTCGGTCAGGCCAGCCAGGATGGCGTCCAGGCTAACGCCCGGTGGCGGGTTGTCGCGCAGCTGGTCACCCAGCTGACGGCCGATGCCGTAGCTGACGCGGGTTTCGTCGGTGGACAGATTTACTTCGGACATGACACTGCTCCGCTGTGCGGACGGCCACAGGACTTGCCGTGCGTGCACAGCGCGTCCCGGCGCGCCCGGAACCAAAAGGGCGAGCAGACTAGCACAGATGCTCCGGCGATGGCGCGCAACGCCTACAGGGCTGAACGCCACGCGAGCGGCACTTTCAGGCTTTCCTCGCCACTGGCGCCCAGGCCACACATTTCATCGTGTACCGAGGTGTGCACGAGATTGAACGGCAGTACCGGAAAGGCATGCAGCAATTCCCGCGCATGCTCCACCGAACGCAGCGTCAGCATATCGCCCTTGGGATCTCTCAGTGGATACGCCGCCCCGTGCATCCGCGCTTCGAGCAGATAAATCCCGCCTTCCATGGAAATCAGATTCAGCTCATCAACCTTCTTGGCGATGGCAAACGCATTCAGCTCTTGCAGGTTCATGAACGCACCTCACACAGTGGCGAATCAGGACCTCTACAGGGATATGCCCGCACGCACCAAAGCACAAGCCACAAACGACACCGCCCGTCTGTTTCGCAACAGACGGGCGGTGTTTTAGCAGCGATCAACGGTTGATCAGTGCTTGGTGACCTTGTCCAAGTAACCCATGGCGAACGCCGAAACGACGAAGGTCATGTGGATGATCACGTACCACATCAAGTGCTCGGGATCGACGTTCTTGGCGTCCATGAAGATGCGCAGCAGGTGGATCGAGGAGATCGCCACGATCGAAGCGGCGACTTTCATCTTCAGCGACGAAGAGTCCATGGTGCCGAGCCAGCTGAGTTTTTCCTTGCCTTCATCGATGTTCAGTTCAGAGACGAAGTTCTCGTAGCCGGAAATCATCACCATGACCAGCAGGCCGCCGACCAGCGCCATATCGATCAGCGACAGCAGCACCAGAATCAGTTCCGACTCGGCCATTGAGAAGACATTGGGCAGGATGTGAAAAACTTCCTGGAAAAATTTCAGTGCCAGCGCCAACAGCCCAAGAGACAGCCCGATATAGATCGGCGCCAGCAGCCAGCGCGAGGCGTACATTGCATTTTCGATAAAGCGTTCCATTGAATCTCACACAGGGGGGCTGGAAATGGCGGCGAGTATACCAGCCCCCTGTGACAGCCAGAAACTGCCGGAAAATCCGCCACCTGCGCGTATGTGTGATTTTTTTCTGCTAGTGTCCAAGCCATTGACAGCCCAGTGACTGCAGACAGGACGTGTGGAAATGGATGTGCGATTGCCGATAACGACCGCCGGAATATGCCTTGCTCTGTTGATCAGCGGTTGCTCGCCCGGCGACGAGAAACACGCCGCCAGCCTTGAAGAAAAAACCGCAAAGTTCGAACAGTCACTGGACGCCATCACCGATCCAAAACTCAAGGACGCCATCACCGAACTCGGCGGCTCACTGCTACTGCTCGAACGTGCGCAGATCAAACTCGACGACAATCCACCGCGCACCGAGTACGGCGAAGACGCCCTCGCCGTGCTCAAGCACTACCCCGCCCCGCAGACGCTGGTCGACACTTTTATCAATGGACTGTTCGTGCTGCACAAGGACGCCAGCTCCGATTACCTCACCGACCTGCAACCGGTGTTCCCGTTCAACCTGAACATTCCCGGCGGTTTCCTGTTCCCCCATGGCGTGGAATGGCAGTCGGTGACGTTGAGCAACAAACGCGTGATCGCTTATCAGCCGGAATGGTCGGAAACCGATCCGGGCATTCAGCTCAGCCCTTCCAGTTCCAATGTCACCAACCCCGATGACCTGACCGTGACCTACCCGTTCATTGACGGGCTGGATGTGGACAAGAAGACCCTGCCGCAACCGGTCAGCCTGCAAGGCCAGATCGAAGTCATCGCGCCGCGCCGCCTGTACAGCTTCGACCTGACGCAAAAGGACGTCGGCCAGACCCGCAGCAACGACAACCTCAGCGTCAAACTGCTGAAGCTCGAAAACAACTATGCCGAAGTCGAATTCAGCAACAACTTGCCACTGGCTGCGGAAGTCGCCGATGCCCAGCTCAATCCGCTGATCGTCCAGGCCCGCGATAAAACCGGGCAATATCTGGTGCGCGCCGGCTCGATCAATGAAAGCCCGGAGCAAGTGGCCTTCTACCAGAAACAACTGGCGTACCTGCAACAGCAGAAAGGCTGGAGCGATACGCTGGAAAAACAGCTCACCCAGGAACAGCAGGATTTCGAGCAGAAACACCCGCGTCGCTACAACAAGGTGTATTTCAATGGCCCGATCGAAACGCTGGAAGTCAGCGTGCTCGACTTCTCCTCGGCGACGGTGACGCGTAAACCGCTGGATCTGCCGATTCGCACGTTCAATCAGCACACCACGGAGAAAACCATCCAGCCGCTGGATCCGTCGGTGACGGTTTACGACGACCTGGCGGTCAACTGGCTCAAGGGTGCGAGCCTCACCGAAGAACAACTGAAGGCCGGGATTCGCATCCATCAATCCGTGGAAGAACCGAGCGCCGCGCGCATCGAGTTCTCTCATCGCCGTACCTTCAACGATGAATTGCTTGGCGATGACTTCAGTCCGGGTGTCAGCCCTGTAACGTTTTTCACCGAAAAGCGCAGCGGCAAGCTCGATGAACCGATCGAACTGCCGCCCGAGGCGTATCAAGTCGATCCGCTGCGCGCGACGATTACTTATGATCTGAATCTGTTCCCGGAAACCCCGGCGATTGCCGTCGGCTCGATGCCGCTGTTTCTCGCCACGGTGGCCAAACAGACGTACGACGCCAAGTCCCTGCCCAAAGGCCTGGAGATCAAGAACAACCAACTGGTGGTGGACCTGAAACTGTTCCCGCCCAACGAGTGGCGCTTCTTCGTCAAGGACGACAGCGGCAACTATCTCAAACAGATTCTCTCAGTCAGCCACGATGCGAGCGCAGAAGGCCCGGCGTTGTTTGGCGTGCATTACTTTTATGGCCGCCCGACCCACGTGGAAACCTATCAGCGAACTGACCTCGCCACTGTGCAATACGGCTTTGAGGTCAAACTCGACAAGGCGCAGGTGCCTGAGACTGCGCCTTGAAGGGCAAGATCAAAAGATCGCAGCCTGCGACAGCTCCTACAGGGCGCGGCCACGGCCACCATTGATCTGCCGCAGTTGAGCTTGCAGGTGCAGGCTCCAGATCTGCGGATCGTCGGCCAGTTCGTAGCCATGCAAGGTCAGACTTTCGACAATGGTGTCGAGTATCGATTCGGCGGCGACCGGCCCATGAAACGGGCCCTGGGCCTTGATGGCGGAAGGTTGTTCACCGGCCATGCCGGCGGCGAAGAGCAGCGTCCACATGCCGTTATCGCCGGCCAACGGCTTGATGGCGCATTCGATACGGGTCACCAGACCCAGGCACTGACGGGTGAGACAGAGGTTGCGCGACATGGCGGCGACCCTCGGTGAAGCCGGTATTCAGCCCCCACGGGAGGACTGGCTCGATCCAGTGATACTGTCGATATCCTTGAGCTGAGAATAGAAGAAAAGTCCGCTGCGCAAGCCGAATGGAACCAGAAGGCGCCGAATGGTCATAGTGTGAATATTGGCGTCAGAGTTGTGGCGAATTCCCTGAAGATCAACACAAAACAAATGTAGGAGTGAGCCTGCTCGCGATAGCGGTGTGCCAGGCAACTTTTTCGCTGACTGACACTCCGCTATCGCGAGCAGGCTCACTCCTACAGTTTGACCGCGTTTAGGCTCAGGCCGGTTTTGCTTCGGCTAATGCCTCTTGGGCCAACTCCTTCTCGGCTTCCTTGAGGTCTTCTTCACTGATCATCTCGGCGATGTCGCGCAAGCGCTCGACCACCCGTGCGTTGATGCTGCCTTCGGGGAATTCGCCATCGGCATTCGGCTCACCGGCCGGCTCGCCCACTAGCAGACTTAGCGCCTCGTCA
Organism: Pseudomonas sp. CH61; assembly: GCF_059429415.1. NCBI lineage: Bacteria > Pseudomonadati > Pseudomonadota > Gammaproteobacteria > Pseudomonadales > Pseudomonadaceae > Pseudomonas > Pseudomonas sp. CH61. The sequence continues at coordinate 4,812,563 of NZ_CM182098.1, forward strand.
GCCTGACGCACCGCGTATACATGGAACTGCCCGGCACGCACCGCCGCCAGCACTTTCTCATCGAGCATCAGCGTGGCAACGTTGGCCTGGGGAATGATCGCGCCCTGCTCGCCGGTCAAGCCGCGTGCTTCACAGAGACGGAAGAAGCCTTCGATCTTCTCGTTGACCCCGCCGACCGCCTGCACTTCGCCAAACTGGTTGATCGAACCGGTAATCGCGAAGCACTGCTTCAACGGTGTTTTCGACAGCGCCGAAATCAGCGTGCACGCCTCGCCCAGCGACGCACTGTCGCCATCAACGTAACCGTAGGATTGCTCCAGGGCGATGCTCGCGGAAATCGCCAGCGGGAATTCCTGAGCGTAACGGCTGCCCAGATACCCGGTGAGGATCATCACGCCTTTGGAGTGAATCGGCTGCCCAAGGTTGACCTCACGTTCGATGTCGACGATGCCGCTGCCACCCGGATACACCGTGGCGGAAATCCGCGCCGGCACACCGAACGCCGAGTCGCCGACTTCAAGCACGGTCAGACCGTTGCACTTACCGACCGCCGCGCCATCGGTGTCGATCAGGATGATCCCGGCGAGCATATCGTCGAGAATCCGCGCCGAGACACGCCCGGTGCGCGTGGCTTTGGCTTTCAGCGCACGTTCGATGTGCCCGGCATCGGTCATTTCATCGCCGGCCAGGTGACGGATGAAATCCGCTTCGCTGACCAACTGGAACAGATCGCCAATTCGCGCCGACAAACGCCCTTGGTGTTCGGCCAGTCGTGCGCTGTAAGTCGCCAGACGCGCTACTGCGTCGGCAGTCAGCGGCGCCATGCCTTCTTCCGAAGTCCGTGTTTTCAACAGCTGGGCGAACTGCTCCAGGCTCTCGTCGACCATCGGGATGTCTTCGTCGAAATCCACGAGGACGCGGAACATCTCCTGGAAGTCCGGATCGAGGTCTTGCAGCGTGTAATACAGCGACCGCGCACCGATGATGATGACTTTGACCTGCAACGGAATGTGCTGCGGGTTGAGGGTCACGGTGGCGAAACGGCCCATCTCGCCCAGCGGCGATTCCATTTTCAGTTTGCGCGATTGCAGGGCGCGTTTCAGCGCGTCCCACACGAACGGCTCGCTGAGCATTTTTTCCGCTTCAAGAATCAGGAAACCGCCGTTGGCACGGTGCAAGGCACCCGGACGCAACTGGCGATAGGTGGTGTAAAGCGCGCCCTGATCGGTGGTGTATTCGATGCGGCCGAAGAGGTTTTCGTAAGTCGGGTGCGGTTCGAACACCACCGGCGCACCACCGCTGATTGGATGGCCGACCACCAGGCTTGGCGCGTATTGCTCTTCCAGCAATTTGCGCGCGACGGCGTCGGTCTTGCTGTCATCGACCAGTTGCTCGACCACGGTTTTCAGCAGGTAAACCTGCATCGCTTGCAGATAACCGCAGACCGCAGCGTTCTCGGCGTACTTCTCCGACAACGGCGACAGCAACGGCTGCAAGGCCAGGGTGATGGTTTCTTCGTTGAGCGAACGCAGTTGATTGTTCGACTCACGCTTCCACTGCGGCAGGCTGGCGAGTTCTTCGTTCAGGCGCTCTTCGAGGCCGGAAATGTCATCGTGGAAACGCTCACGATCGGCTTCCGGCAACTGGGCGAATTCGGCCTCGTCCAGCGCTTTGCCATCGAGCATCGGCGTGAAGGCGATGTTGCTGGCGTCGCGGTACAGGGCGACGTCTTTTTCCAGGGCCAGACGCTCGATGATGTCGAGAGCCTTGTCATAGCGCTGGTTGAAGGCGCGGTCGATGGCGCTTTTCTTCTGCTGGTAGGACGGGTGCTCGAAGACTGCCGGAAACGTCGCCAGCAGGTTGTCGATCAAACCGTTGATGTCACCGATGAAAGCGCCAGCAGTGCCCGAAGGCAGTTCCAGGGCGCGCGGTTCGCGTGGCTCGTCGAAATTGTTGACGTAGACCCAGTCCGCCGGGGTCTGCAGGCGTTTGCCTTCGGCCTTCAGGTAGCGTTTGACGAACGAGAAACGGCCGGTGCCGGGCTCGCCCATGACAAAGACGTTGTAACCGGGGCGTGGCATGGCCACACCGAACTGCAAGGCTTCGACCGCGCGTTCCTGGCCGAGCACACCGCGAAAGGGCTCCAGATCATTGGTGGTAGTGAAGCTGAACTGTTCAGCGGAAAACGGACGGGTCAGCGCTTCGGGCGCGAGACGCAAGCTGGCAGCAACAGGATCAGGCATCGGGCTTCCTTAACAATCAGGCGGGGCAGATAGCGGCATTCTGGCGCTGCCCGTGCCCCACTGGCAAGGCGCGCCACACCACAAAGCATAGACAACCGGCCAAGCCTGCGGCCCGCCCCCGGAAACCGGGGTTTATTCCAAATATTTTGCAAAAAACCACGGAACCCCTGGAACGTGCCTAAACTCCAAACTGCGCGGCTGGAACTAATACCGGCCCACTGGCTTCGTTTGGGTCTGTCTTGTACAGAGCTTGGGGGCCAGAACCCTGTCCATTGGTATGCACACAAAGAGAAAAAAGCTATGAAACGGATTCTTCTCGGTACTCTCTTCACCGCTGTATCCATCAACGCAATGGCGCAAGCTCCAGGCGGCCCGGATTGCGGTTGGGGCAACATGCTGTTCGAAGGTCAGCGTGGCACCCCGGCGCACTTCCTCGCTTCCACCACCAACGGCACTTCCGGCAACGCCACCTTCGGCATGACGTCCGGCACCAACGGTTGCTCGACCAACGCATCGCTGACCTACGGCGGCAAATCCTGGTTTGCCATGAATGGCATGATGAACGAGCTGTCCGAAGACATGGCCAAAGGCAACGGCGAAGCGCTGACGACTTATGCCGTGGTACTGGGCGTGGCGCCGGAAGATCGTGCGCACTTCGCTGCTGTGACTCACGAGCACTTCCAGCAGATCTTCAGCAAGGCTGACGTGACCGCTGAAGACGTGCATACCAACACCCTGGCCGTACTGAAATCGGATCCTCGTCTGGCCAAGTACGCAACTCAGGCTTAAGCTCGACCCCACCCGCTTCCTTCGGGAAGCGGGTTTTATTTTTTCGGCCCGCCCTCCTTGGGTCTTTATTTCTTTCCTGTTCAAGTTGCCGACTATGCTCAAACGCCTTGCCTGGCTGGCGCTCTGTGTCTGCGCCCCGCTGTCCGCCGCGCCACATATCGACCCTCAACGTTTGCAGCAACTGGCCAACGACCGCTTCTGGATTTCCCTCGGTCACTACGAAACCGCCAAGCTTGGTGGCTGGCGCAGCTATGTCAGCGACAAGAAATTCTTTCTCGCGCCCGATGGCAACGAACATCCCGATCGTGAACTGGCGGCCACCGTGCAAGCGCTGTACGCCCCGGCCAGTCTCGGCGAGCAACATGCGCAATGCGTTTATCCAGCGCGCACTCGCTGGCTGAAAGCGCAACTCAATCTCAGCGATCTGCCGACACCGGCATGCGCCGAGTACAAGAAATGGTTCAAGGATGTCTCGCCGCACAGCGCGGTGATGATCTTCCCGGCGGCGTACTTGAACAGTCCGTCATCGATGTTCGGCCACACCCTGCTGCGCATCGACCAGGCCGACGTGCAGGCCGACAAAACGTCGCTGCTGAGTTACGCGATCAACTTCGGCGCCTACATCGAAGGCTCGGACAACAGCATTCTCTACGCTTGGAAAGGTTTGATGGGCGGTTATCCGGGATTGTTCGCGCTGGTGCCGTATCAGGAAAAACTCTCGGAATACCGCAGTCTGGAAAACCGCGACCTGTGGGAGTACCGACTGAATCTGACCCAGGAAGAAACCGCGCGCATGGTCGAGCATGTGTGGGAGCTGAAGCAGATCCAGTTCGACTATTTCTTCTTCGATGAAAACTGCTCGTATCGTCTGCTTGAGTTGCTGCAGGTGGCGCGGCCGAGTCTGCGCCTGACCGAACAATTCCCGCTGACCGCGATTCCCACCGACACCGTCAAAGCGGTGAAAGAAGCCGGGCTGGTGGAAAGCATTGAATATCGTCCGTCCCGTGAGCGTGAATTGCTTAGCCGTGCCGAGCCGCTCAGCGGTGAAGAACAGGATTGGGTGCTGAAAGTCAGCGCCGATCAGCAGCAGTTGCAGGATCCGGCGTTCAAAGCCCTGCCCCGTGACCGTCAAGCGTTGATCATCGACGCTGCATATCGTCTTGAACGCTACCGCGCCAACGGCCAGGAACGTGATCCGCAACGGGCGCAGCGCAGTTTTGAATTGCTGCGGGCGATCAACAAGAACCCGGCGCCTGAGTTGGACATTCCGCAGCCAGGCTTGCCGGAAGACGGCCACGAATCGCGTACCTGGCAGGCCGGTCTTGGCACCCGTGGTGATCGTGCGTTCGGCGAGTACGGCTTGCGCATGGCCTATCACGATCTCAACGATAATGCCGAAAGCTTCCCGCTCGGCGCGCAGATTGAAATCCTGCAGATGAAGCTGCGTCAGTACGAGGGCAATCACTGGCAGTTCCAGCAACTGGATCTGGCGACGATTCGCTCGCTGACACCGCGTAACGAGCTATTGCAGCCGCTGTCGTGGCAAGTCACTGGCGGTCTTGAGCGCGTACCGGGCAAGCATGATGACGAAACGCTGGTCAGCCATGTGAATGGTGGCGGTGGCGGCACCTGGGCGCTGGGTGATGATGTGCTGGGTTTTGCCCTCGGCACGGTGCGGGTTGAACACAACAATGACTTCGCCGAATTCGTCTCCCCAGCCGGCGGTTTCAATACCGGCGTGTTGTGGAAAAACCCGTTGGGGAATATGAGCCTGGAGGCCAAGGGCGATTACTTTTTCAATGGCGAAGTACGCCGCAGCCTGAGTTTGAATCAGCAGTGGGAGTTGTCGCGCAACCTCGGTTTGCGCCTGAGTGCGCAGCGTGAGTTCAGCCACCTTGCCACCCCGGAGACTGAAGTCATGCTCGAAGTGAAGTGGTATCACTATTGATCCCGAGCCTGGCCCCTGTAGGAGTGAGCCTGCTCGCGATAGCAATTCATCAGTCACTGTTGCGGTGACTGATACACCGCTATCGCGAGCAGGCTCACTCCTACAGGGGATTTGTGGTGTTCAACGAATTACTCACATGCCTTTCACCAACGCCCGACGAATCCCCTTCTAGACTTTCCCCATAAGCCGGACAACCGGCGCGGGAGAGTGCGATGTGGCGGTGTGCGGGTTTGTTGGGTGTTGTGTTGTTGCTGGGCGGTTGCCAGACCACCCATGAAGACTTGATCGCCAAGGGTTACCCACCGGCCTTCGCCGACGGCTTCGATGACGGCTGCATCAGCGGTCGTCAGGCCGCCGGTTCGATCAGCGGCGAATTCCGTAAAAACGTGCCGCGCTATCTCAAGGACAAGCAATACGCCGAAGGCTGGACCGACGGCTTTCGCCAATGTCAGGCGATGCTGGAAAACAAGGATCGCGAACAGTATCGCAACGAGCACTGGGACGAACGCGAACGCGCCTGGCAGCAGCAGAAAGATCAGGACGCCGGGCGGGCTTATCGCTCGCCATAGGTCGCTCCCAGACATCCAGTGAAACCAAATGCCTGCGAGCATGGCCCAAACCTCATACGAGGAGGACACCATGAGTCGCGCATTCGTCAACGAAGACAACGCCGCCGCGCAAGCCGATCAGCCGGTCGAACGGCAGGTCAGCGCGCAGCCCAATTACGTCACCGCGCAGGGCCTGGTGCAGTTGCAGGCGAAAGTCGCCGAGCTGCAAACCCTGCATGCCGAACAATCAGCCAGAGGTGAGCAGGCCGACAAGCAACGGCTGGCGGATCTGCAACGTGATTTGCGTTATTTCAATCAGCGCCTGAGCAGCGCACAAGTCGCGGTTGCCGCGACGTCCACCGCCAAAGTGCAGATCGGCAGTTGGGTGACCTACGCCGATGAGCACGACACCGAAAGCCGCGTGCAACTGGTCGGCGAAGATCAGGCCGATGCGAGCAAGGGCCTGATCAATTGGGGTTCACCGCTGGGCCGGGCGCTGCTTGGCGCCCGACTCAACGACGAGGTGCTGTGGCAGCGCCCCGCCGGCGATCAAGTGATTGAAGTGATCCGAATCGAACCGGCTTAAACCACGCCCTGCGCGAGCATTGCGTCGGCGACTTTGACGAAGCCGGCGATGTTCGCGCCTTTGACGTAGTTGATCCGGCCGTTCTCTTCGCCGTAATGCACGCAAGCGTGATGGATCGACTGCATGATCGCGTGCAGCTTGCTGTCGACCTCACCCGCCGTCCACAGCAGACGCATGGCGTTCTGCGACATCTCCAGACCGCTCACCGCCACGCCGCCGGCGTTGGACGCCTTGCCCGGGGCAAACAGAATGCCGGCCTCGATAAAGATATCCACAGCCTCCAGCGTGGTCGGCATGTTCGCGCCCTCGGCCACGCACACGCAGCCATTGCGCAGCAGCGTGCGGGCAGATTCGGCATCGAGTTCGTTCTGCGTGGCGCACGGCAGCGCGATGTCGCACGGCAAAGACCACGGCAACTGAGCGGCGCGGAATTCCAGACCGAATGCTGCGGCCAATTCGCTGATGCGTCCGCGTTTGACGTTTTTCAGTTCCAACAGCGCCAGCCACTGCTCTTCGCTGAGCCCGGCTTCGCAGTACAGCGTGCCCTCGGAGTCGGACAAGGAAATCACCTTGCCGCCGAGATCCATGACTTTGCGCGCGGCGTATTGCGCCACGTTGCCGGAACCGGAGATCGCCACACACTTGCCTTCAACGGTCTGCTCGCGGCGCTTGAGCATTTCTTCCGCGAAGTACACGCAGCCGAAACCGGTGGCTTCCGGACGAATCAGGCTGCCGCCGTAGGTCATGCCTTTACCGGTCAAAACGCTGGTGAACTGGTTGCTCAGGCGTTTGTACTGGCCGAAGAGGAAACCGATCTCGCGCGCACCAACGCCGATATCACCGGCCGGCACGTCAACGTCGGCGCCGATGTGGCGGTACAACTCGCTCATGAAGGCCTGGCAGAACCGCATGACTTCAGCGTCGCTCTTGCCCTTCGGATCGAAGTCCGAGCCGCCCTTGCCGCCGCCCATGGGTAGCGAGGTCAGGGAGTTTTTGAAGGTCTGTTCGAAGGCGAGGAATTTCAGCACACCCAAGTTCACCGACGGATGGAAGCGCAAGCCGCCCTTGTAAGGGCCGATGGCGCTGTTCATCTGGATGCGGAAACCGCGATTGACCTGGACCTTGCCCTGATCGTCGACCCATGACACGCGGAACACCACGGCACGCTCCGGTTCGCAGATGCGCTCCAGAATCCCCGAGGTCAGGTAATGCGGATTGGCCTCTAGAAACGGCCACAGACTGCGCAAGACTTCTTCGACGGCCTGGTGGAATTCGGGTTGATCCGGGTCGCGTTTTTTCAGGTGGGCGAGGAAGGATTCGACGGATTCGATCATGGGAAAAGTCTCGGCAAATTTATTGTCGTTGGAGGAGATTGGGCCGGACTGTAACAAACGAAATGCGCACAGGAACAGAGCAAAATGTCGCAGTTATGAAATTAAATGGTGCACAGGATATAAATCAGGCGATTTTTTGAGCTTGTTTTGCACCTGAATGGGGAGTCTGGTTTCAAGAAATGCACCACCAGTTATACAGCTATCGCGAGCAGGCTCACTCCTACAGGGGGGACGCATTTCAAATGTAGGAGTGAGCCTGCTCGCGATGGCCGCACCTCGGTCCCGCTGACAAAAACCAGGCAAAAAAAACGGAGCCCGAAGGCTCCGCTTTTTTATGCAACCAACCCGATATCAGGCCAGTTTCTTGTGACGTACCCGGTGTGGCTGGGCAGCCGCTTCGCCGAGGCGTTTCTTGCGATCCGCTTCGTACTCGGTGTAGTTACCTTCGAAGAAGATCGCTTGCGAGTCGTCTTCGTACGCCAGGATGTGCGTCGCCACACGGTCAAGGAACCACCGATCGTGAGAGATCACAATGGCGGCGCCCGGGAAGTCCAGCAGGGCTTCTTCCAGGGAACGCAGGGTTTCAACGTCGAGGTCGTTGGACGGTTCGTCGAGCAGCAGGACGTTACCGCCCTCCTTCAGGGTCAGCGCCAGGTGCAAACGACCGCGCTCACCACCGGACAGGTCCTTGACGAACTTCTGCTGATCGCCGCCCTTGAAGTTGAAGCGACCGACGTAGGTACGCGACGGGATCTCGTAGTTGCCGATGCGAATCTGGTCGGAACCATCGGAGATTTGCTGGAACACAGTCTTGCTGCCATCCAGGTCATCGCGGCTCTGGTCGACGCAGGCCAGCTGCACGGTTTCGCCGACTTCGATGCTGCCCGAATCCGGTGTTTCCTTGCCCATCAGCATGCGGAACAGGGTCGATTTACCGGCACCGTTACCGCCGATCACGCCGACAATGGCGCCTTTCGGCATCGCGAACGACAGGTTGTCGATCAGCACACGATCGCCGTAGCCCTTGGTGACGTTCTTGAATTCGATGACCTTGTCGCCCAGGCGTGGACCAGCCGGGATGTAGATCTCGTTGGTTTCGCTGCGCTTCTGGAATTCCTGCGATTGCATTTCTTCGAAGCGTTGCAGACGAGCCTTGGATTTCGACTGGCGGGCTTTCGCGCCTTTGCGCACCCACTCCAGTTCTTCCTTCATGGCTTTTTCGTGGGCCGACTGCTGCTTGGATTCGGCGGCCAGACGATCGGACTTGGCTTCGAGCCAACCCGAGTAGTTGCCTTCGTACGGGATGCCCGCGCCGCGGTCGAGTTCCAGAATCCAGCCAGCGACGTTGTCGAGGAAGTAACGGTCGTGCGTGATCGCTACCACGGTGCCCGGGAAGTCGTGCAGGAAGTGCTCCAGCCACGCCACGGAGTCGGCGTCCAAGTGGTTGGTTGGTTCGTCGAGCAGCAGCATGTCCGGGGCGGACAGCAGCAGACGGCACAGGGCCACACGACGTTTTTCACCACCAGAGAGGAATTCGACCTTGGCGTCCCAGGCCGGCAGACGCAGTGCGTCGGCGGCGACTTCCAGTTGACGATCGAGGTTGTGACCGTCGCTGGCTTGCAGGATCGCTTCGAGCTTGGCTTGCTCGGCTGCCAGTTTGTCGAAGTCGGCGTCTTCTTCAGCGTAAGCCGCGTAGACCTCGTCCAGGCGAGCCTGGGCGTTCTTGATCACGCTGACCGCTTCCTCGACCACTTCACGCACGGTCTTGGTCGGATCAAGTTGTGGCTCTTGCGGCAGATAACCGATGTTCAGCTCCGGCATCGGACGGGCTTCGCCCTCGAACTCGGTGTCGACGCCGGCCATGATTTTCAGCAGCGTGGACTTACCCGAACCGTTGAGGCCGAGTACGCCGATCTTGGCGCCGGGGAAGAAGGACAGCGAAATGTTTTTGAGAATTTCCCGCTTCGGCGGAACAACTTTGCCCAGCCGATGCATGGTGAAGACGTATTGAGCCATGGAGAACCTTGGGTCAGTGACAGATGAATGATTGCAGCGCAGGCGATGCCCGGCCAGACCATGCGCGTCGTTCACTTGATGGTTATCAATGCGTGCGCGCTGAAAAAGTCTGAGTCTAGGAGCTGGAACGCTCCCGCGTAACCGGCAAAGCTACCTGATTGATGAAAGGCAGTCCAGCCGCGCGGGGCTGGCACTTCGCCACGACTCAAGGCATGCTAGCCGCCCTTTGGGCGTCCGGCTTATAGTGCACGTCGCGCCAGTCCAGCCAAACCGCAGGATTACAGCTTGTCCAATGTCACTCCGCCAGCTTCTGTGAGCAGCACCCCACCGGCGCCCGGCTCGTCCCTGCGCGGTACATTAAAGGGTGCGCTGGCGACACTCGTGCTTTTGTTGCTCGCGTTGCTGTTCTGGCAACTGCTCGACCAATTGCGCGAAACCCAGAAAAACCAGCGTCAATACACCATCGATTACACCGCCGACCTCGCCTCGCAGGTCAGCCTGAACATGGCGCTGAACGCGCAAATCGCCCTCAATCTGCTACCGATCGTCGAACAACCGCAATCACCCGACGAACAGCAGGCGTTGCTGCGCAAGCTCCAGCAATCCTTGCCTGACCTGCGCAGCCTGGCCCTGCTCACCCCTTCCGGCAAGATCATCAGCGACAGTGCCGACAACAGCCACGACGCCGATTACCTGAGCGAACTGGTGCGCCGCAGCCGTGCACAGGCGCATTACTTCAGCAACGCCGATGACGGTTCTGTGGTGCATCTGTTGCTACATCAGGCCAGCGGCAGCACGCGCGGTTATTGGGCGTTACGCCTGACCCCGACCTTCTTCGACTCGCTGACCAAACAGGGCGAAACCGGCATCCGCCCGTTGTGGCTGGTAGAAAACCGCGTCAATCATCAGATCATCAGCCGCGACGAAGCGCAGCCTTCGGCCAGGCCCGGCGTTTTGAGTCCGGAAGACATGGCCAACACCGTGCTGACCGTGCCGCTAAGCAGCAGCGACTGGCAGTTGCGTGGCCTGTTCGACCGTCAGCGCGTGCTCGAAGAACTGCTGCCGGCGTTTATCGGCAAGTGCCTGTTGGGTCTGGCGTTCTCGCTGCTGCCGGTGATTGCGCTGTTGAACATGCGCCGCCGCCAGCGCCAGTTGCACGAAGGTCGTCGACGCTATCAGGACATTTTCGAAGGCACCGGCGTGGCCCTCTGTGTGCTTGATCTATCCGGTTTGAAGCAGGTCTTCGACAAGGCGCAGATCCAGACCAGCGACCAGCTCAAGGCCTGGCTCGACCAACCGCAGCAACGCCAGCAACTGCTGCAGGAACTGCGCGTCACCGAGGTCAATCAGGTCGCGTTGCAACTGCTTAACGTCAATTCCTGCGAGCACGCCTGGCAACTGTTGATCGACGGCCATCCACACCGCCAGTGCGCGATCGGCAATCAAGTGCTTGACGCCGTCCTGCAGCAACAAAAGCAGCTGGAACTGGAAATCAAACTGCCGGACATCAATGGCCGCGACCAACACCTGTGGATGGTGTTGCGCCTGCCGACCGAGCAGCACGACTACAAAGCGGTGATCCTCAGCATCAACGACATCACCAGTCGCAAGCTGATCGAACTGTCGCTGCTCGAGCGCGAAGGCTTCTGGTCGGACGTGGTGCGCACCGTGCCGGATCATCTGTACGTGCAGGACGTGATCAGCCAGCGGATGATTTTCAGCAACCACCACCTCGGCCAGACCCTCGGCTACAACCGCACCGAACTGCACCAGATGGGCGAGTATTTCTGGGAAATCCTCCTGCACCCGGAAGACGCCGACTATTACCATCGTTCGCGCCAGTTGCAGCGTCACGCCGGTTACAGTCAGTTGCTGCAATGTCAGTTGCGCTTCCGCCATCGCGACGGCAAGTGGCGGCGTTTCGATATTCGCGAACAGGCGCTGGCCCGCGACAAACACGATCAGGTCACGCGGATCATCGGCGTGGCCAAGGACATCACCGAACAGATCGAGGCCAGCGAATCCCTGCGTGACAGCGAGCAGCGCTACCGCATGCTCGCTGAAAGCATCAGCGACGTGATTTTCTCCACCGACAGCAAACTCTCGCTGAACTACGTCAGCCCGTCGGTGCAGGCTGTGCTGGGTTATGACGCCGAGTGGATTTTCCAGAACGGCTGGCAATCGACCATCGCCAACCCGCAGCAACTGAGCGGCATCTACACGCTGATGGATCGGGTCAGCAAGGCGCTGGACAAACCCGAGCAACTGGCGGTGTTGCGCAATCAGGTGCAGACGCAAATGTTCCTGTTCGACTGCCTGCGCGCCGATGGCCGCAAGATCCCGATCGAGCTGCGTCTGGTGCTGGTATGGGACGAACATGGCGCGTTTGAAGGCGTACTCGGTGTCGGTCGCGACATCAGTCAGCAACGCCGCGCCGAGAAAGACCTGCGCATGGCCGCCACGGTTTTCGAGCACTCGACCTCGGCGATCCTGATCACCGACCCGGCCGGCTACATCGTGCAAGCCAACGAAGCCTTCAGCCGCGTCAGCGGTTACGCCGTGAGCGAAGTGCTCGACCAGTTGCCGAACATGCTCACCGTTGATGAGCAGCAGGACGCACACCTGCGTTACGTGATCAAGCAATTGCACGAGCACAACACGTGGGAAGGCGAAGTCTGGATGAAGCGCCGCAACGGCGAGCATTACCCGGCGTGGGTCGGCATCACCGCGGTGCTCGACGACGAGGGTGATCTGGCCAGTTACGTGTGCTTCTTCAGCGACATCAGCGAGCGCAAGGCCAGCGAGCAACGGATTCACCGCCTCGCCTACTACGACGCCCTGACACACCTGCCGAACCGCACGCTGTTCCAGGATCGTCTGCACACTGCGCTGCAATCGGCCGAACGGCAGAAGTCGTGGGTGGTGCTGATGTTCCTCGACCTCGACCGTTTCAAACCGATCAACGACTCCCTCGGCCACGCCGCCGGCGACCGCATGTTGAAAGACATGGCCACGCGCCTGCTGGCCTGCGTCGATGATGACGACACCGTGGCGCGCATGGGCGGTGACGAATTCACGCTGCTGCTGCAACACCGCTCCAGCCGCGAAATGGCGTTGAACCGGGCGATTCATGTCGCCGAACAGATTCTCGGCAGCCTCGTCCGACCGTTCGTGCTTGAAGGTCGCGAGTTCTTCGTCACCGCGAGTATCGGCATCGCCCTGAGTCCGCAGGACGGCAACGAACTCAGCCAGTTGATGAAGAACGCCGACACCGCGATGTACCACGCCAAGGAACGCGGCAAGAACAACTTCCAGTTCTATCAGGCCGACATGAACGCCAGTGCGCTGGAGCGTCTGGAGCTGGAAAGCGACTTGCGCCATGCCTTGGAACAGAACGAATTCGTCCTGTATTACCAGCCGCAGTTCAGTGGCGACGGCAAGCGTCTGACCGGTGCCGAAGCGCTGTTGCGCTGGCGTCATCCACGCCGTGGACTGGTGCCGCCGGGGGATTTCATCCCGGTGCTGGAAGAGCTCGGGCTGGTAGTGGACGTGGGCGACTGGGTGATCAGCGAGGCGTGCCGTCAGTTGAAGACCTGGCACCAGAACCGCGTGCGTGTACCGAAGGTCTCGGTGAACATCTCCGCACGGCAGTTCTCCGACGGCCAGCTCGGCACACGTATCGCGACGATCCTGCGCGAAACCGGCCTGCCGCCGGCGTGCCTGGAGCTGGAACTGACCGAAAGTATCCTGATGCGTGAAGTCAGCGAAGCGATGCAGATTCTTGCCGGGCTGAAAAACCTTGGCCTGAGCATCGCGGTCGATGACTTCGGCACCGGTTACTCATCGCTGAACTACCTCAAACAATTCCCGATCGACGTGCTGAAGATCGACCGCACGTTTGTCGACGGTCTGCCGTCGGGTGAGCAGGATGCGCAGATCGCCCGGGCGATCATCGCCATGGCGCACAGCCTGAATCTGGCGGTGATCGCCGAGGGTGTGGAAACCCATGAGCAGTTGGACTTCTTGCGCGAACATGGTTGCGATGAGGTTCAGGGCTATCTGTTCGGGCGGCCGATGCCGGCGGGGCGGTTCGAGGCGCAGTTCAGTAATGACGCGCTGTTCATGTTCGACTGAAGTCCTACGGCGCGGCATTCGCGAGCAGGCTCGCTCCCACAAGGGATTGATGTCGGTCAGGAAATCGCAAGAGCACCCCGGTTACTGTGGGAGCGAGCCTGCTCGCGAAGAGGCCTTCAAAAGCACCGCACATCTGTCATGAACGCCACTTGTCTGCGACATGATGTCGTTTCATATGCCTTCCAAAACCCATTGGGTTAGAATGCCCCCCTTTTCTGCCCCCGATCCTTGAGGACCGCCATGTTCAGCCGTGATTTGACTATTGCCAAGTACGACGCCGACCTTTTTGCCGCCATGGAGCAAGAAGCTCAGCGCCAGGAAGAACACATTGAGCTGATCGCTTCGGAAAACTACACCAGCCCAGCGGTGATGGAAGCTCAAGGCTCGGTCCTGACCAACAAGTACGCCGAAGGTTACCCGGGCAAGCGTTACTACGGTGGTTGCGAGTACGTCGACATCGTTGAACAACTGGCCATCGACCGCGCCAAAGAGCTGTTCGGCGCCGATTACGCCAACGTTCAGCCGCACGCCGGCTCGCAAGCCAACGCCGCTGTTTACCTGGCCCTGCTGCAAGGTGGCGACACCATTCTGGGCATGAGCCTGGCCCACGGTGGTCACCTGACTCACGGCGCCAGCGTTTCCTCCTCCGGCAAACTGTACAACGCTGTGCAGTACGGCATCGACGCCAACGGCCTGATCGACTACGACGAAGTCGAGCGTCTGGCGGTTGAGCACAAGCCGAAAATGATCGTCGCCGGTTTCTCTGCCTACTCGCAGATTCTCGACTTCCCGCGCTTCCGCGCCATCGCTGACAAAGTCGGTGCTTACCTGTTCGTCGACATGGCTCACGTCGCCGGTCTGGTTGCCGCGGGTGTTTACCCGAACCCGGTACCTTTCGCTGACGTCGTGACCACCACCACGCACAAGACCCTGCGCGGTCCACGTGGCGGCCTGATCCTGGCGCGCGCCAACGCCGACATCGAGAAAAAGCTGAACTCCGCGGTATTCCCGGGCGCCCAAGGTGGCCCGCTGGAGCACGTGATTGCTGCCAAGGCGATCTGCTTCAAGGAAGCGCTGCAGCCTGAGTTCAAGGCCTACCAGGAACAAGTGGTGCTGAACGCCCAAGCCATGGCCGAAGTGTTCATCGAGCGCGGTTTCGACGTAGTTTCCGGTGGTACCAAGAACCACCTGTTCCTGCTGTCGCTGATCAAGCAGGACATCTCCGGTAAAGACGCTGACGCAGCTCTGGGCAAAGCGTTCATCACCGTGAACAAGAACTCCGTGCCAAACGACCCACGCTCGCCGTTCGTCACTTCCGGCCTGCGCTTCGGTACTCCGGCTGTGACCACTCGTGGCTTCAAGGTTGCAGAGTGCAAAGAGCTGGCCGGCTGGATCTGCGACATCCTGGCTGACCTGAACAACGAAGCGGTGATCGACGCCGTTCGTGAGAAAGTCAAAGCTATCTGCAAGAAACTGCCGGTGTACGGCGCTTGATGCGACGGTAAACCCGCAGCATGAAAAACCGGCCAAGTGATTGGCCGGTTTTTTTTCGCCTGAATTTTTTCAAACGCCTGAACCGCTCAAGAATGGGACTCACCGCACAACTGGTCAGACCGGTCATGCCAATTCATCAATTTTCACTTGCGATGTCTAAAAAACAGCGCCTAGACTGCACCCGCACTGGACATACCGGTAAGACCACAATAATTAAGTCCTGAATCTGATGCGCCCCGCGCACGGCAGCCAGGACACCGACCAGGATTCCTCCCATGCTCAGATGGTGCTCGCGTTCAATCTTCCTCCAAGTGGTTCTCGGACTGATGCTCGGCATCGTCTGCGGGCTGACCCTTCCTGAATATTCGGCCCAGCTCAAACCTCTCGGCGACGGCTTCATCAAACTGATCAAGATGCTCATCGGCCTCATCGTGTTCTGCGTAGTGGTCAGCGGCATCAGCGGCGCGGGCGATCTGAAGAAGGTCGGGCGCATCGGCCTGAAATCGGTGATCTACTTCGAAGTGTTGACCACCATCGCCCTGATCATCGGCCTGGTCTTCGCCTTCAGCACCGGTATTGGCAGCGGCGCGAATATTCATCTGGAGCAGCTGTCGACCGCCGACATGGGCGATCTCGCCGAACGCAGCCAGCACATGCACACCACCACGCAGTTCCTCATGGACCTGATCCCGACCTCGGTAATAGGTGCCTTTGCCGACAACAACATTCTGCAAGTGCTGCTGTTTTCAGTGCTGTTCGGCAGCGCCTTGAATCTGGTCGGCGAAGCGGCCTCCGGGATCTCCCGACTGATCAACGAACTGAGCCATGTGATCTTCCGGATCATGGGCATGATCGTGCGTCTGGCGCCGATCGGCGTGTTCGGCGCGATTGCCTTCACCACCAGCAAATATGGCCTGGATTCGCTGCAGCATCTGGGCAGTCTGGTCGGTTTGTTCTACCTGACCTGCATCGCTTTCGTCAGCGTGATTCTCGGTCTGGTGATGCGCGCCTCCGGCCTGCGCATGTGGCCGCTGTTGAAGTATCTGCGTGAAGAACTGCTGATCGTCATGGGCACCGCCTCGTCCGACGCTGTGCTGCCGCAAATCATGCGCAAACTCGAACACCTCGGCATAGGCAGCTCGACCGTAGGGCTGGTGATTCCGACCGGGTACTCGTTCAACCTCGACGGTTTTTCGATCTACCTGACCCTGGCCATCGTGTTCATCGCCAACGCCACCGGCACGCCATTGGCGATGACTGACTTGCTGACGATTCTGCTGGTGTCGCTGATCACTTCCAAAGGCGCTCACGGTATTCCCGGTTCAGCGCTGGTGATTTTGGCGGCCACGCTGACAGCGATTCCGGCGATCCCGGTGGTCGGTCTGGTGCTGGTGTTGGCGGTGGACTGGTTCATGGGCATCGGCCGCGCACTGACCAACCTGATCGGCAACTGCGTCGCCACGGTTGCGATCGCCCGTTGGGAAAAAGACATCGACGTCCAACGCGCCAACAAAGTACTCAGCGGTCAGCAGGGCTACACCTTTCAGCCGCGTAAACCAGCAACTCCGGCGCACCAGCAGGAGTTCTGATTTAAACCCTGGAGGCGCTGCCGCAATCTGCGATCTTTGATCCTGATTTGCGGCGCCCCGACAGGCACATGGAGCAAGACAAGTGATTACCACATCAACCGTCGTCAACTCAGTCGTAGAAAAACTGCGCGCCGCATTGGCCCGTGGTCAGTGGCGCTCCGGCGACATGCTGCCGGGCCAGCGCGAACTGGCCGAACAACTGGGCATCAGCCGCCCGAGCCTGCGCGAAGCGGTGATCGTCCTGGAAACCCTGGGTCTGGTGCGCTCGATGCCGGGCAAAGGCGTGGTCGTGCTCGACGCGCAAATCGGCGACAGCCAGAGCCACGACAGCGCAGTCGCCGGCGCCAGCCTGGAAGACGTGCTGCAACTGCGTTACACCCTGGAGCCGTTCATTGTCGGTCTGGTGGCGCAGTCGATCAGCAGCAAGGAAGTCGGCCAGTTGCGCCTGACCCTGATGGACATGCGCGAAGCCCTCGAGGCTGGTGACAGCGAAGCCGGGGTCAGCGCTTACATCGCCTTCCACGAAGAGCTGTTCACCCTGACCTCGAATCCGATCTTCCAGAGCGTGGTGCAGCAAACCAGCAACGCCCTCAAGCAGAGCGCCGAGGTGCTGCGCAATTCGCCGGAGCATCTGGCCGAGCGGCTGGAAGAAAACGAAGCGGTGGTCCGCGCGATCCGCAGCAAGAACAGCGCCCAGGCCAGCGCCGAAATGCGTCGGCACATTTTGCGCGAAGGTCAGCGCATGGGGATTGAGCTGAACATTCCGGATGACAACTTGAGTCGCTGATTTCTATTGGAGACAGGCCATGAACAGTTTCGCTTCACCGTCGCAAACCCACCCGACCACTGCGCCCCTGCCCTTCTCCCGCGTAAGAGTGCCAGCGGAGGATCTGTACCCGCGACTGTTCGACGCGATTCTCGAGCAGCGCATCGATCCGGCCAGCCGTTTCACCGAAGACAGTTTGAAGGAGATGTTCTGCGCCAGTCGTGCCGATGTGCGGCGGGTACTGACGCAGTTGTCGCTTGAGCAGGTCATTGTGCTGCGCGCCAATCATCGGCCGCGTGTGGCAGCACCTGATCGGGAGCAGACGCGGCAGGCTCTGCATGCGCGGCGACTGGCCGAAAACACCTTGGTACGTCTGGCCTGCCAGCGCCCGCAAACATCAGGCTTGAAACGGCTGCGCGGGTTGATCGAGCGCGAGCGTCAGGCGGTCGAGCAGGATCGGCGCGGGACGGCGATTCGCTTGTCGGGGGAGTTTCATCTGCACTTGGCGCAGATGGCGGGGAATGCACCGTTGGCGCATTTTCTCGGCAGTTTGGTGCCGCTGACGTCATTGGCGATTGCGCGAAGTAAGGGTTCTACGCACAGTTGTTGCGCTTGGCAGGAGCATTTGGCGTTGATTGAAGCGGTGGAAAATCGGGATGCTTCCAAGGCCGGGATGCTGATGAATCAGCATCTGGATCATCTTGAGCAGACCCTGCTGGGTTCAGACCTTGAGCATTGTGTTGCAGGTTAGATTGCTATCGCGAGCAGGCTCACTCCTACATTTGAAACGCGTTCTACTGTAGGAGTGAGCCTGCTCGCGATGGCGTCATCATTGACACTACAAACCCATCAGGCAGAAGCCACCCTGGCAAACCCCGCCCGAATCTTCTCTTCCGGCAACTCATCAGCAATAAACACAATCACACTCTCCCGCGCCTCACCCTCGGCCCACTCGGTGTCCCAGTCGAAACCATAGAGTTTCAGCACGCCCTGAAACACCAAACGCCGATCCTCACCGGCAATGTTCAGCACGCCCTTGTACCGCAGCAATTGTTTGCCGTGCTCTTCCAGCAGTTCATTCATGAACTCGCTGAGCTGATCGATATCCAGCGGCTGATCGGTGCGCAATACCAGACTGGAAATACGATCAATCGACGGCGCCTTGCTCACCGGGCGCAAGCTCAAACCACCGCCGAGATCAGCGTTGAGGTTGAAGCCGCGCACATCGAGCAATTCACCCAGATCGATGTTGCCGTGATCAACCACACGGACTGGCGCGCGACGGTTGATCCGCGTCAGGCGTTCGCTCAACGCGTTGAAAGTCGCCTCGTCCACCAAGTCGGTCTTGCTCACCAGCAGGCGATCGGCAAAACCGATCTGCGCCTGAGCGATGGTCTGGGTCAGGTGCACGTCCGCGTGCGCGGCATCGACCAAGGTGATGATGCCATCGAGCAGATAACGCTCGCGCAATTCCTCATCGATGAAAAAGGTCTGCGCCACGGGTGCTGGATCGGCCAGGCCGGTGCACTCGATGACCAGACGATCGAACGCAATCTCACCGCTGTCCAGCCGTTCAAGCAGCAAGTACAGCGCCTTGGTCAGGTCGGTGTGAATGGTGCAGCAGACGCAGCCGTTGGCCAGGGTCATGACTTGCACCGGCTCATCACCCAGTAACTGAGTGTCGATGCCGGCGTCGCTGAATTCGTTTTCGATCACGGCGATTTTCAGGCCGTGCTCGGCTTTCAGAATATGGCGCAGCAAGGTGGTCTTGCCGGCGCCGAGAAAACCGCTGAGTACCGTTACAGGTATGGGAGAAGACAAAACAGATCCCCTTCACAAAATGAATGAACAACACAAAAACAAATGTGGGAGCGAGCCTGCTCGCGAAAGCGGTGTGTCAGTCAAATCATTCATCAACTGACACTCCGTATTCGCGAGCAGGCTCGCTCCCACAGGGGGACTACCTCAACCTTGCGCTGTCAGCTCAACAGCACTTCGGCCCACCCTTGCCACCGTAACGGGCTTCCTGACGTTCGCGAAAGAACATCTCGTAGCTCATCACCGGTTTGTCCGGGTGCTTGGTTTGCATATGCTCGACGTAGGTGTCGTAGTCGGGCATGCCGACCATCAGGCGCGCGGCCTGACCGAGGTATTTACCGAGGCGACTCAGGTCATTGAACATGCTGCAATCCTCTGGTTACGCATCCGGCAGAGCCTGGAATGGCGATTCTTTATCCGTGCGCTCTTTTTTGCCCCAGGCGGCGATGCCGACCTTGAGCGCATAGAACAGGATGCTGAAGACCACGAACAGGAACAGCGCGGTGAGCGTTGCGTTGGTGTAAGCGTTGAAGATCACGTGCTGCATCTGCTCGACGCTTTTTGCCGGGGCCAGCACCTGACCATTGGCCAGCGCATCGCTGTACTTCTTGGCCAGCGACAGGAAGCCGATCGCCGGGTTGGCATCGAACAGTTTGATGAAGCCCGCGGTCGTGGTGCAGATCAGTAGCCAAGTGGCTGGCAGCAGCGTGACCCAGATGTAGCGCTGGCGCTTCATTTTGATCAGGACCACGGTGCCGAGCATCAGCGCAATACCGGCCAGCATCTGGTTAGAGATACCGAACAGTGGCCACAAGGTGTTGATGCCGCCCAGTGGATCGATCACGCCTTGGTAGAGCAACCAGCCCCACATCGCCACACAACCAGCGGTGGCGATCAGGTTGGCCGTCCACGATTCGGTACGCTTCAGCGCTGGCACGAAAGAGCCGAGCAGATCCTGCAGCATGAAACGTCCGGCACGGGTACCGGCGTCGACAGCGGTGAGGATGAACAGCGCTTCGAACAGGATCGCGAAGTGGTACCAGAACGCCATGGTGTTTTCACCCGGCAGGACACTGTGCAGGATCTGCGCGATACCGACCGCCAGGGTCGGCGCACCGCCGGCACGGGCCAGGATGGTGGTTTCACCAATGTCATGCGCCACGGCTTGCAGCGCTTCCGGCGTGATCGCGAAGCCCCAGCTGGAAACCACTTGCGCAACCGAAGCGACATCACTGCCGACCACGGCGGCCGGGCTGTTCATGGCGAAGTACACGCCAGGCTCGATCACCGAAGCAGCAACCATGGCCATGATCGCCACGAACGACTCCATCAGCATGCCGCCGTAACCGATGTAACGGGCGTTGGTTTCGTTATCCAGCAGCTTCGGCGTGGTGCCCGAAGAAATCAGCGCGTGGAAACCGGAAACCGCACCGCAAGCGATGGTGATGAACAGGAATGGGAACAGACCGCCCTTCCACACCGGACCGGTGCCGTCGACGAACTGGGTCAGCGCCGGCATTTTCAGCTCGGGCATGGTGATCAGAATACCGATCGCCAGAGCGACGATGGTGCCGATCTTGAGGAACGTCGACAGATAGTCACGCGGTGCCAGAATCAGCCACACCGGCAGCGAGGCCGCGACGAAACCGTAACCGACCAGCATCCAGGTAATCTGCACGCCGGTGAAGGTGAACGCCTTGGCCCACACCGGATCAGCGGCAATCTGCCCGCCCAGCCAGATCGAACCGAGCAGCAGCAACACGCCGACCACGGAGATTTCGCCAATACGACCCGGGCGGATGTAGCGCATGTAAATGCCCATGAACATCGCGATCGGGATGGTCGCCATCACGGTGAAGATGCCCCACGGGCTTTCGGCCAGCGCTTTAACCACGATCAATGCCAGCACCGCGAGGATGATGATCATGATCAGGAAGCAGCCGAACAGTGCGATGGTGCCGGGAATGCGGCCCATTTCTTCACGCACCATGTCGCCCAAGGAACGGCCATTGCGCCGGGTCGACATGAACAGAACCATGAAGTCCTGCACCGCGCCCGCCAGCACCACACCGGCAATCAGCCACAGCGTGCCGGGCAAGTAGCCCATCTGCGCCGCCAATACCGGGCCGACCAGAGGCCCCGCGCCAGCGATGGCAGCGAAGTGGTGACCGAAAAGAATGTGTTTGTTGGTCGGCACATAGTCCAGACCATCGTTGTTGAGCACGGCGGGGGTGGCCCGACGTGGATCAAGTTGCATCACATTGTTAGCGATGAACAGGCTGTAGTAACGGTACGCAACCAGATAAATGGCCACTGCTGCGACCACGATCCACAAGGCGTTGATCGCCTCGCCGCGGCGCAATGCCACTACGCCCAGGGCGCACGCTCCTACGATTGCCAGCACTAGCCAGGGTAAGTGGCGTAGCAGGCTATTATTATTTTTCATTTTATTATTCCAGCCAGGGTGGACAAGAAAGACAGCCACCCCGAGTTTAGCGCTTACGGCGCCAAAGGCCATACCCCGACGTTGGTCTAGACGCTTTAGCGATTGGCTGGCGCCCGCATTCGCGGTCTATAGTCAGCGAACCTTCATGAGGATTGCGCCATGAGCGAGCACCCAGCCAACCGTCGTCGCTTCAAACGTATTGCGTTCGATGCCAGAACCGAGCTGAGTCAGGGGCAGTTTATCTGGCCGGTGAAGCTGATTGATCTGTCGCTCAAGGGGCTGCTGATCGAACGGCCTGAGCCGTGGCTGGGGGATGCGGAGAAGGATTTTTTCGTCGACATTCACCTGAGCGATGACGTCGATATCGAGATGGATGTGCATCTGGCCCACGAAGAAAATGGCCAGCTGGGCTTTGTCTGCCGACATATCAGCCTGGAATCGATCCAGCGCTTGAGACGGGTGATCGAGCTGAACCTGGCTGATCCGCAAGAACTTGAGCGCGAACTGGGCGCCCTGATCGAAATCTAGAATCCACCACAGATCAAATGTAGGAGTGAGCCTGCTCGCGATAGCGATTTGTCATTCAACATTTGCGTTGACTGGTTCACCGCTATCGCGAGCAGGCTCACTCCTACAGGGGTCGGTGGTTTATTCGAAGAGGGCGTCGAGGGCCTGTTCGAGGCGGGTCACGGCGATGATCTGCAAACCCGGCGGGGATTCTTTCGGCGCATTGCCCTTCGGCACGATCGCCCGTTTGAAGCCATGCTTCGCCGCTTCCTTCAATCGCTCCTGCCCGCTCGGCACCGGACGCACCTCACCGGACAGCCCCACTTCACCAAATACCAACAGATCATGCGGCAACGGCCGATTGCGCAGACTCGACATGACAGCCGCCATCAGCGCCAGGTCAGACGCCGTCTCCAGCACCTTCACCCCGCCCACCACGTTGAGGAACACGTCCTGATCATGGGTCGGGATGCCGCCATGACGATGCAAAACCGCGAGCAACATCGCCAAACGGTTCTGATCAAGCCCCAATGTCACCCGACGCGGGTTGGCCAGATGACTGTCATCCACCAGCGCCTGCACTTCTACCAGCATCGGTCGAGTGCCCTCCCACGTCGCCATGACCACACTGCCCGGGACTTCTTCCTGCGCACGAGTAAGAAAAATCGCCGACGGGTTGGAGACTTCTTTCAAACCCTTGTCAGTCATGCCGAACACGCCCAATTCGTTGACCGCACCAAAACGGTTTTTCACCGCGCGCAGCAAACGCAAACGCCCATCGGACTCACCTTCGAAATACAGCACAGTGTCGACCATGTGCTCCAAGACGCGAGGACCGGCCAGCGCGCCCTCCTTGGTGACGTGGCCGACGAGGAAAATCGCCGTGCCGCTCTGCTTGGCATACCGCACCAGCAACGCCGCGCTTTCACGTACCTGGGAAACACCGCCGGGTGCCGACTGCAGTTGTTCGGTGAAGATCGTCTGGATCGAGTCGATCACCATCACCTTGGGCTTTTCCTGACGGGCCGTGGCGATGATGGTTTCGATGCAGGTTTCAGTCATCACCCGCAGTTGATCCTGGGGCAAACCGAGACGCCGGGCGCGCATGGCCACTTGCTGCTGGGATTCTTCGCCGGTGACATAGAGGGCCGGCATGCTTTTGGCGAGGTTGCACAGGGTCTGCAACAGGATCGTCGATTTGCCGATGCCAGGATCACCGCCGATCAACACCACCGAGCCGTCGACCAGACCGCCACCGAGAACCCGGTCCAGTTCACCAGACGCAGTGGAGAAGCGCGGTATCTCTTCGATGCTGACTTCGGCCAGGGTCTTGATCTGCGCCTGTTGCCCGGCCCAACCGGTGCGTCCGGTCGGTGCCGTGGCACCGCCGCTTTCGATCATGGTCTCGGTCAGGGTGTTCCAGGCACCGCACTCACCGCACTGCCCGGCCCACTTGGGAAAGGTTGCGCCGCACTCGGTGCAGCCGTACATGCGCTTGGCCTTGGCCATCAGAACCCCCGACAAAAACCGTGATGATAACGCACGGGCCGTCGATCAGCGCGGCGCAGCATTGCGGATTTCGCCGCTGGCCAGACGCGCGGCGCTATTGCCCAACGGATCTTCGGCATTCAGGTCAGCGCCCTTGGCCTTCAGTGCATCGAGCAGTTCCAGACGCTTGAACAACCCGGCGTACATGGCCGCAGTCTGTCCGGCGCCGTTGCGCTGATCGGGGCTGCAATCGGTGGCCATCAGGCGCCGGGCGATCTGTAATTCACCTTTGAAAATCGCCCCCATCAGCGCTGTGTTGCCGCGTTGATCTTGTGCACAGGCATCGGCGCCGGCCGCGAGTAACCGCTCCACCGCCGGCGCTTGACCGTGATAAGCCGCCAGAATCAGCGCGGTGTAGCCTTTGCTGTCGCGGGTATCGAGGGAATAGCCGGACTCGATAAAGGTGTCGAGCATCGGTACATCACCGCGCCGGGCCGCGTCGAAGTAGTAGTCCTGCAGTTGGGCCTTGATCGCTTCGGGACTCTGCTCGACCGGTGCCGCCCACGCCGCGAACGACAGGCAACCGGCCAACAGTAAAAGACAGATTCGCATCAGCAGTCTCCTTGAACGGAACGGGGCCTGACTCAGGCCCCGCGTGCGCTACGTCGGTATCAGTCGGCCAGTTTGGCTGCCAACGCCTTGACCCGGCTCAGGTCCCCCTTGGCCACTTTGGTCACACCGGTCCCGTATTCCGGGTCGGCCTTATAAAGGAAGGACAGGATGATGTGCTTGCTCTCGACATCGGTGGTCGCCAGCGAGCCGCCGAAGCTGTCGATCAGGTCCTGACGCTCCTGCGGGCTGAACGAGCGATACAGATCGCCGGCCTGCTTGAAGTTCTGCTCACGCTGGATTTTCGCCTGCTGAGTGCTGCCCGACAGCGCCGACTGGCTGTAACGCGCGCTCTGGGTCTCCTCACGCGGTTGCAGTCGGCTCGGCTGATAGTTCACTCCAGTGTTACTGGCACCGAAGTTCATTGCACCGTCCTGATTGCCATTGTTCACGGTAACTTTCGGCGCATTGATCGGCAATTGCAGCGCATTGGCACCCAGGCGATACATTTGCGTATCGGCATAAGAGAACACTCGACCTTGCAACAAACGGTCTTCGGAAGGCTCGATACCCGGAACAATATTCGCTGGCGCCATGGCCACTTGTTCGGTTTCCTGGAAGACATTCGCCGGATTACGGTTCAACACCATTTGTCCAACTTTTCGTTCAGGAATACCTGGCCAGATCTTGGTGGCGTCTAATGGATCAAAATCAAACTTGGACAAGTCTTGTGGTTTCAGCACTTGAATGTACAAGTCCCATTTCGGAAAATTGCCTTTATTGATGTTACTCACCAGATCATTGGTCATGTGACTGTAGTCTTGACCCTGAACATTGGCGACTTGTTTTGGCGTCAGGTTATTAATTCCCTGCAGGCTCTTCCAGTGAAACTTTACATAGTTAACTTCGCCTTTGGCGTTGATCAACTTGTACGCATGTACGCCGTTGCCGTCCATTTCTCGATAACTGGCGGGAGTGCCCGAGTTCGAATACAACTCGGTCAGCGTACGAGTAGCTTCTGGAACATGGGAGAAGAAGTCGAATCGACGCGAGTCGTCATCGAGGTTAGTCCGTGGGTCCGGTTTAAACGCGTGCACCATGTCGGGAAACTTGATTGCGTCGCGAATGAAAAAGGTCGGGAAATTGTTGCCGACCAGATCCCAGTTACCGTCAGCCGTGTAGAACTTGGTGGCGAAACCTCGTGGATCGCGCAGGGTTTCCGGCGAGTGATTACCGTGCACCACGGCAGAGAAGCGCACAAATACAGGGGTGCTCTGGCCGGCGGCAAACACCTTGGCCTTGCTCAGGTCGCTGAGGTCGTTGGTCACCGTGAAGGTGCCATGGGCACCGGTGCCGCGTGCGTGAACCACGCGCTCGGGGATGCGCTCGCGATCGAAGCGTTGCAGCTTCTGAATCAGTTGCACGTCCTGCAGCAGCACCGGGCCGTTGGCGCCGGCGGTCTGCGAGTTCTGATTGTCGCCGACGGCGGCGCCGTTATCGCGGGTCAGCGGAGCGGCGTTGACGGAGAAGGTCAACAGGCTGGCGGTGAGTACACCGAGGGTGCGGCGACGGGGAAAAGCCCCCAGTCCAAGTGCGGAATTCATATCAGGATCCTCTGGTTGTTTTGGGGCGCATCCAGATGCGCCAACCCAAGGCTAGAGGCCTGCGACGTCGAACATAAATAGAAAGAACGCAACGCCATGATTGAGAAAATTGGCTTTCCGATCAGCGAGTTACCGTATATTTCGCGCGCGATTGATGGCACTTTGCAAACTAATCGTCGATTGATGTGTCGATAAAAACGGGCATTGTAAGAAGGTGTTTCGCGCAGGACGCGTTTTGCTGATTTACACTGCGTACACCAAACTCATCTGTAACAAGGAAATAACTATGGGCGTGCTAAGTGAGTTCAAGGCCTTCGCGGTCAAAGGCAATGTGGTCGACATGGCCGTCGGTATCATCATCGGGGCCGCGTTCGGCAAGATTGTTTCGTCGTTTGTCGGTGACGTCATCATGCCGCCAATCGGCCTGCTGATCGGTGGGGTGGACTTCAGTGATCTGGCCATCACGCTCAAGGCCGCCGATGGCGCTGCACCTGCGGTGGTAATGGCCTACGGCAAGTTCCTGCAGACCATTCTGGACTTCGTGATCGTCGCTTTCGCGATCTTCATGGGCGTCAAAGCCATCAACCGCCTCAAGCGCGAAGAAGCCGTGGCCCCTACGCTGCCACCGGTTCCGACCAAGGAAGAAGAGTTGCTGGGCGAGATCCGCGACTTGCTCAAGGCCCAGAACACCCGGCCCTGAACCTTGCACGATAGAAACAACGGCGCCTTCGAGGCGCCGTTTGTTTACCAGTAGTTTTCCACCGCCACCTGGCCAGGCCGGCGGGTGAGGCTGAGGCTCATGTGGCGTTTTTTCAGCAACGCGCGCGTGTCATCGATCATCTGCGGATTGCCGCACAGCATGACACGCGAGTGCTCAGCCGACAGTTCCACGCCCGCTGCGTGCTCCAGCTCACCATTTTCGATCAAGGTGGTGATGCGCCCGTGGAGAGCACCTGGATGTGTTTCACGCGTCACCGTCGCGATGAACTGCAATTTGTGGGCATGTTCGCTGAGATAGTCGCGCTGCCTGAGTCCGGCAATCAAATCCTGATAGGCCAGCTCCCGCGCCTCGCGCACGCTGTACACCAGAATGATGCGCTCGAATTTTTCCCAGACTTCGAAGTCCTGCAGAATCGACAGAAACGGCGCCACCCCGGTGCCTGTGGATAACAACCATAGATCGCGCCCGTCGACGAAGCGATCAAGGGTCAGGTAGCCGAACGCCTGGCGATCCACCAGCAGTTTGTCGCCGACCTGCAGCCGACTCAGCTCACTGGTGAACTCCCCGCCCGGCACCACAATGGAAAAGAATTCGAGATAGTCGTCAAACGGCGACGACACCATCGAATAAGCCCGCCAGACAATGCTGCCGTCAGCTTTGACCACACCCAGCCGAGCGAACTGCCCGGCGCGGAAACGAAAACCGGCATCCCGGCTGGTGCGCAAGGTAAACAGGCTCGGGGTCAGGGGTTGGACATCGAGTAACGTCTGTGTGGTGTATTGCTTTGCGCTGGCGGTCATGGGGTACTCCATTGAACGATTGCCGTCAGTGTCGCGCAAATTAACTGGTCTAAACACCGATAATTGGTAATGGCATTCGAACACTTAATCAATCCGGCAGTATTTATCAGATGACAATATAAATATAAACATCGTCAACCCTAAGAACGCTTTATGGATATTTCGCTATCCGCAATCTCGAAAAAATTTAAAGCCCATTGTAAGAAACATCCTACACTTCGTTGCGTGCCGGATCCTTTGGATCCATTCGGCGCCCCCGCAACGTCTATGGAGTGTTCAAGATGGAAACGTGGAAGGAGTCACAGTTAAAAAGACTGACTTTTGCCAAAGGAGTAGAGACTGCTTATCCGATATTGTTGCAATTCGCGGAAAATCTCGGCTTCAACTTTTGCGCGATTTCGGTTGTTTCACTTCATCGCGACATACCGCTTAAACCCTTGCAAATCAATAACTACCCTGACGAATGGAATTCACAATACGAGAAAAACAACTACAGTAAAGTTGACCCACTGATAGCACACTGCAATCATTCAATGACGCCTATTGTCTGGTGCGAATCGGTATTCGCAGATACCCCCCCGTTCTGGCAAGGATTACAACAGTACGGTCTGCAACATGGCTGGTCACAGGCGTTCCATCATGAGCCAAGTGGCTTGTGCAGCATCATCAGCCTGGCGCGCAGGCACTGCGCGATCAGTCCTCTGGAGCTGTATGAACATTTTGGTTATATGTTCTACGCCACCAGTCACTTGAGTGAACTATTTGCCCGGACGCTGCCGCGAGAGTCTCTCAAACCTCGCCAGCCACACCTGTCGCCACGAGAACTTGAGGTTCTGCAATTATCTGCTGCCGGCAAAACGGCCTATGAAATCTCGAAGATTCTCAACCTGAGCGAGCGCACCGTGAATTATCACGTGCAAAACCTCATCGTGAAGCTCGGGGCCTGCAACAAGATGTCCGCTGTTACCAAGGCCACCAAAGCCGGCATCATCTAGTCGATCGGTCGTGCCTCCTTTACAAAACGTGCGGGTAATAACAAAGAAAAAAACGTACCATTTGTGGCCCTACTGAGTGATGACGCGAACATTCTGCGTTGCCTTACACTCGGTCGGTTCCGCCGCACACTGTCAGAACTGCGGAACACCCTGTTGATTACCCTGAGTCCCCGCCCCATGCCTTTGCTTGATACGCCCTTCGCCCAACTCGATCTGATCCGCCAGCCAGAACAGCAGAACGAACCGCTGCAAGCCTTCGATGCCGCCGACGAATACCTGCTCAACCATTTGGCTGCGCAGCAACCGACGGCCGACACGCGCGTATTGGTGCTCAACGACAGCTTTGGTGCGCTGGCGGCCAGCCTGCTCGGCAAGGTCAAGGTCAGCAGCAGCGGCGACTCGTTTCTGGGGTTTCAGGGGCTGGAAAAAAACCTGCTGCGCAATGGCCAGGCGTTCGACGCCATTCGCGGGATCCCCGCCAGCGAGCCATTGGTCGGACCGTTCGACCGGGTACTGATCCGTGTGCCGAAAACCCTCGCGCTGCTGGAAGAACAACTGATCCGCTTGCAAGGGCAACTCGCGCCCGGCGCCGAAGTGATCGCAGCGGCGATGGTCAAACACCTGCCACGCGCTGCCGGTGATCTGCTTGAGCGCTACATCGGCCCCGTGCAAGCCTCACTGGCGGTGAAGAAGGCGCGGCTGTTGATCGCTACGCCAGAAGCAAAAGCCCCGGTCGTCTCGCCCTACCCTTCGCGGTATCGCCTCGACGAGCCGTCGATCGAATTGCTTAACCACGCCAACGTGTTCTGCCGCGAAGGCCTGGACATCGGCACACGCGCCTTCCTCCCGCATCTGCCGAAAAACCTGGGCAATGCCCGAGTCGCCGATCTGGGCTGTGGCAATGGTGTTCTGGCCATCGCGAGTGCGCTGCAAAACCCCGATGCGCATTACACGCTGGTCGACGAGTCGTTCATGGCGGTGCAATCGGCTGCCGAGAACTGGCGCGCAGCGCTGGGCGATCGCGAGGTGATTGTGCGTGCCGGCGATGGTCTGGCCGTGCAGGAACCACAATCACTGGACGTGGTGCTGTGCAATCCGCCGTTCCATCAGCAGCAAGTGATCGGTGACTTTCTGGCCTGGCGCATGTTCCAGCAGGCACGTGAAGCGCTGGTGGTGGGTGGCGCGCTGTACATTGTCGGCAACCGCCATCTGGGTTACCACAGCAAACTGGCGCGGCTGTTCCGCGGCGTCGAACAAGTGGCCGCCACACCGAAATTCGTGATTCTCAAGGCCCGCAAGTAATCCCGAGGCAAAAAAAACCCTCCGTGAGGAGGGTTGCAAAGCCGTACCCGAAGGCGCCGGGACGGGATGATTCAGTGTGTAGTCAGGCCTGCGGCATTCATGAACATGCGCATCAGGCTGGCGACGATGAACAGCGCGCCGACACTGCCGACCCAGATCAGGGCCAACCAGCCGAGCCGCTGCCACAGCGGTTTTTTTTCGGCTTGTTCAATGTCGTGCAGGGAATGTTTTCCAGTCATTTTCTTCAAACCTCTTCAAGATTGATGGCGCCATCGCCGACGCCATCGCGAGCAGGCTCGCTCCCACAGGTTTTTGCTTAGTGATAGCCGTCTTCGTGGGTGACCTTGCCGCGGAACACGTAGTAGCTCCAGAAGGTGTAACCCAGGATGAACGGGATGATGAACAGCGTGCCTACCAGCATGAAACCCTGACTTTGCGGCGGTGCGGCGGCGTCCCAGATCGAGATCGACGGCGGCACGATGTTCGGCCACAGGCTGATACCGAGGCCGCTATAGCCGAGGAAGATCAGCACCAAGGTCAGCAGGAACGGCATGTAGTTGGCATTGCGCGCCACCGCGCGGATCAGACCGTACATGGTCACCAGCACCAGAATTGGCACCGGCATGAACCAGAACAGGTTCGGCATGCTGAACCAGCGGGTGGCAATATCCGGATGAGCCAGCGGCGTCCAGATACTGACAATACCGATCACGGCCAGCAGTACGAAAGCCAATGGCCGTGCCAGGTCATGCATCTGTTCCTGCAGCTTGCCTTCGGTTTTCATGATCAGCCAGGTGCAGCCGAGCAAGGCATAGGCCACCACCAGCGCGGCGCCGCAGAACATTGTGAACGGCGTCAGCCAGTCCAGTGATCCACCGGCGAACTGCCGATTGACCACCGGCAAGCCATCGATGAATGCGCCCAGCGCCACACCCTGGAAGAACGTCGCCGCGACCGAGCCGCCGATGAACGCCTTGTCCCACAGGTGGCGCTTGTCATCCTTGGCCTTGAAGCGGAACTCGAACGCTACGCCACGAAAGATCAAGCCGATCAGCATGAAGATCAGCGGCAGGTACAGCGCCGACAACACTACCGAATAGGCCAGCGGGAACGCGCCGAACAACGCCGCACCGCCCAATACCAGCCAGGTTTCGTTGCCGTCCCAGACCGGGGCCACAGTGTTCATCATCACGTCGCGGTCGACTTTGCCCGGGATGAACGGGAAGAGAATCCCGATGCCCAGGTCGAAGCCGTCCATGACCACGTACATCATGATGCCGAAGATGATGATCACGGCCCAGATCAGCGGAAGATCAATACCCATGGCTCAAATCTCCTTGGTCAGGCTGGGGGTGTCGTCGTGATCGGCATCGGCCGAATCGTCGGCGGCGGACAACGGACGCGCCGGTGTGCGCGGTTTGCCTGGACCACCCTGCGGCGTTTCGGCACCCTCGCTGATCTTCGGCCCTTTGCGCACCAGACGCATCATGTAACCGAGACCTGCGCCGAACAGCGCGAAGTACACCACCACAAACATGATCAGGGTGATGCTCATCTGCATGAAGCTGTGGTTCGAAGAGGCGTCCGCCGTGCGCATCAGTCCGTAAACCACCCACGGCTGGCGGCCGATTTCGGTGGTGAACCAGCCAGCGAGAATCGCGATCAAACCGGACGGCCCCATCCACAACGCCAGATAGAGGAACGGCCGTGAGGTGTAGAGCGTGTCGCGCTTACGCAGCCACAGGCTCCACAAACCAGTGAAGATCATCAGGAAACCAAGGCCGACCATGACCCGGAACGACCAGAACACAATGGTCGAATTCGGTCGGTCTTCCGGCGGAAACTCCTTGAGCGCCGGCACCTGTTTGTCCAGCGAGTGCGTGAGGATCAGGCTGCCGAGATACGGGATCTCCACGGCGAATTTGGTTTTCTCTTCTTTCATGTCCGGCCAGCCGAACAGAATCAGCGGCGTGGCTTCGTCGCCTTTGTTTTCCCAGTGACCTTCGATCGCGGCGATTTTTGCCGGCTGATGCTTGAGCGTATTCAGACCATGGAAGTCGCCGATGACCGCCTGGATCGGCGCGACAATCAGCGCCATCCACATCGCCATCGACAGCATCGTGCGGATCGCCGGATTGTCCTTGCCGCGCAGCAAGTGCCAGGCCGCCGAGGAGCCGACGAAGAATGCCGTGGCGACAAACGCAGCCGTTGCCATGTGCATCAGGCGATAGGGGAACGATGGGTTGAAGATGATCGCCAGCCAGTCGGTAGGAATTACCTGACCGTTGATGATTTCAAAGCCCTGCGGGGTCTGCATCCAGCTGTTGGAGGCGAGAATCCAGAAGGTCGAAATCAGCGTGCCGATTGCCACCATGACGGTGGAAAAGAAGTGCAGCCCGCGCCCGACCTTGTTCCAGCCGAACAACATCACCCCAAGGAAACCGGCCTCGAGAAAGAATGCCGTGAGCACTTCATAGGTCAGCAATGGTCCGGTGACGGCGCCGGCGAAGTCCGAGAAGCGGCTCCAGTTGGTGCCGAACTGATAGGCCATGACCAGCCCCGAGACCACGCCCATGCCGAAGTTGACGGCGAAGATCTTCGACCAGAAATGGTAGAGGTCACGATAGGTGTCGTTACGGGTTTTCAGCCACAGGCCTTCGAGTACCGCGAGGTAACTCGCCAGGCCAATGGTGATGGCCGGGAACAGTATGTGGAACGAGATGGTGAACGCGAACTGAATTCGGGCGAGATCCAGTGCCTCTAAACCGAACATATGGCTTCCTCTGTCAGGTAATACCGGCTGCGGACCCGGAGGCCTGCACCCACTGCCCCCACGGATATGGAGTGCGGCGAATTCTGATTCGTTCTTTTTAAACAACCATCGCAACGCAGGGAGTCTGGCCAACTGGCCACCGGATCAATTCCTTGTGGGTCTTGATCTGGATCAAGCAACGTTGAAAGAGTAGTCCCATTTTTGCCGATGAACTGCGTGGTCGTTTGC
The DNA here is from genome assembly GCF_059429415.1 of Pseudomonas sp. CH61. NCBI lineage: Bacteria > Pseudomonadati > Pseudomonadota > Gammaproteobacteria > Pseudomonadales > Pseudomonadaceae > Pseudomonas > Pseudomonas sp. CH61. Next base: position 4,845,301 of record NZ_CM182098.1, read on the forward strand.
CGCGTGACAAGTTGCCTCATTGCAGCCGCGATGCTCTGCCAGACATTTCCTGCGGCAAGCTTGAGGAAATCGATGTCTGGCTAACTAAATTTTTTGCCATAGCAACTTCCTGTTACAGACTGGTGATAACCTCGGCATTCCCCTCGAGCCAGACCTGCCTTCAGATGCCCAGCCAAGAGCCCCTGCTGTTACGTCATCACCGCCCGTTTCTCGCTTTCTGGTTCGCGCGGATCTTTACCGCCAGCGGTTTCCAGATGCTCACCGTGGCGATTGGCTGGAACCTCTACCAATTGACCGGCAACGTCCTCGATCTGGGTCTGGTCGGGCTGGTCGAATTCGCGCCGCGCGTGCTGTTTATGCTGCACACCGGGCATGTCGCCGACCGTTATGACCGGCGCAAAGTCGCGGCGATCTGCCAGTCGTTACAGGCGTTGATCGCTCTGGCACTGGCCATCGGCAGCGCCACCGACCACGTGACCCGCGAGATGATCTTCATCCTCGCCTTCCTGCTCGGCGCGGCGCGCTCGTTCGAGATGCCGACCACACAGGCGTTGCTGCCAAGTATTGTGCCCAGCGCGCTATTCCCTCGGGCCGTAGCGGCGGCGCAGTCGGCGCAACAGTCAGCAACGATCGTCGCCCCGGCGCTGGGTGGTTTGCTTTACGCATTTGGCAGCGTCTGGGTCTATGGCCCGACCGTGCTGCTCTACGTCATTGCCTGCACGCTGATGCTCAACCTGCCCGCGCGGCAAACGCCGTTGAACAAAGGCAAAGCCACGCTGGATTCATTGCTGGCGGGGATTCGCTTCATTCGCAGCCGCCCGGACATTCTCGGAGCGATTTCGCTGGATCTGTTTGCGGTGTTGCTCGGCGGCGCCACGGCGCTGCTGCCGGTATTTGCCAAAGACATTCTGCTGACCGGGCCGTGGGGCCTCGGCCTGCTGCGTTCGGCGCCGGCAGTCGGCGCACTGGGCATGTCGCTGTTCCTCGCGCGGTTTGCCGTGGAGCGCAATGTCGGCCGGGTGATGTTCACCGCGGTCGGGGTGTTTGGCGTCGCGACCATTGCCTTTGGCCTGTCGACCTCATTCTGGTTCTCCTTGGCGGTGCTGGTGGTGCTCGGCGCGGCGGACATGATCAGCATGGTCATCCGCGCGTCTTTCGTGCAGTTGGAAACCCCGGACGAAATGCGCGGCCGGGTCAGCGCGGCGAACGGGTTGTTTATCGGTGCTTCGAATCAGTTGGGCGAATTCGAATCCGGCGTCACCGCCCACTGGTTCGGCACGGTGCCGGCGGTGGTCATGGGCGGAATCGGCACGCTGGTGGTGACCGGGACGTGGATCAAGTTGTTCCCGACGCTGGCGAACCGGGACCGGATGCATGTGCCGGTGGAAGAGGTGAAGGTCTGACAACCTCCAAAACACAAAATAACTGAAAAGGTGCGGTACATAGTTACCGCACCGAGTGTAATGTATCGCCTTACACTCGAGCCCATGATCAAATCCTTTCAGCACAAAGGCCTTCGAGGCTTCTATGAAACAGGTTCGACTCGCGGGATTCGTGCCGACCACGCAAAACGGCTGTCGCGCATACTGCAGTTCATGGATCGCGCTACGATTCCCGCAGATCTGGACCTTCCGGGTTGGCGCCTGCATCGATTGAAAGGTGAACTGACGGAGTACTGGTCGCTGAGCGTTTCAGGCAACTGGCGAGTGATCTTTCGTTTTGTCGGTTCGGATATCGAACTGGTCGATTATCTGGACTACCACTGACAGGAGGCAGGCTCATGCCCATGCACAACCCGCCACACCCCGGCGAAACACTGCTGATGGATGTTTTGCCCGAGCTTGGCATCAGCGTGACCGAATTGGCCCGACACTTGGGCTTCGCGCGCCCACATCTTTCCCGTGTATTACACGGACATGCGCCAATCAGTCCGGATCTGGCTGTGCGTCTTGAGCGTGCCGGCATTGGCAAGGCGCGTGTGTGGCTAGGCGTACAAACCGACTACGATCTGTGGCAAGCGGAGCATCGGGAGCAACCGGTTATCGAACTGATCGCTGTCCACGCCTGACACCTCCAGCCACTACAACTCCCCCGCCACTTTCACCCGCAAGGCCTTGCCGCCGATTTGCTCGACCAGCGTCAAGGCAAACTCCAGCGCAGCGCTGGAGCCTTGCGCGGTGACGCAGTTGCCATCGACCAGCACCGGTTGATCAACAAACGTACAGCCCGAGAGTTGATGACTGGCACTGGGCAGGCAGGTCATGCGTCGTTGACGCAGCACACCGAAGCTTTGCAGGGCGACGGCCGGGGATTCGGCGATGGCGGCGAACAGGCGTCCGGCGCTGGCCTGATCCTTGAGCAACTGTTGCAGCGGTTGATGCGCCGCCAGGTGCTGTGCGCCGACGGCGCCGCCGGGCAGGACGATCAGGTCGAAGGTTTGCGCCAGCACATCGACCAGCATGCCGTCGGCGGTCAGGCGCGTGCCACGCGCGCAAGTCAGCATGCGTCGTCCTTCAATACTGGCGGCGACCACTTCGATGCCGGCGCGGCGCAGCACGTCGATCAGGGTCACACTTTGCAGATCATCGATGCCCTCGGCGAGGGTAATCAGGGCTCTAAAGGTCATGGGCGCTATCCGCTGGGTGATACGTGAAGCGTAGTCAGCTTCACCCGGATCGCGCTGCAACAGCCGTTACTTGATGTAAATCTGGGTCGACATTGTATTGCGTGGCGCGTTGATCGAGGTGTTGCTGAAGGTGAAAGTGCCTTCCTGCTTGCCCGCCAGATCGAAGGTATAAAGAGAACCGACGGTTTTGTTGCCGGGAGTGCATTCGGTGAGGTTGCCGTTATCAAAGGCACACACCGGGGCTCGGGTGCCGTTCACTTCAAAACCGTCCAGTGCGACCTGGGGCTGGCTCTTGCCGTAGCCGACTTCGAGCACGTAAACCTTGATATTCGGTCCGCTGTGATTGCACTGGGTTTGCGTCTGCCCATCGCCGATGTCTTCAAGGCCGCAGGCAGGCGATTGCACCTTGATCACCTTCACTTGCGTCAACGGCGGTGCCGATGCCGCCCAGGCCGTCGACATCCCGGCCATCAGTGCGGCAATCAAACCCAAAACCTTTATCCAGCAACTGCTCATGCGCTTCCCGCCCCGAAAAAATCAGCGCGCAGTATGGCGCAGTTGGCTTCAAGGCAAAACTTCGCCGACGATCGACACCAACAACCGCCATATTCCTCACGCTGCTGGTATGATGCGCGGCTTTTTCCGGCCCACCACAATTTTTCAGGCGCTAGCGACGGTCTGTGCTTTGCTGTTGAGGTCGATACATTCACGGCGCCACGCGCGCCACGGGGAGCAGACATGCTGGAAAGGCTGTTTCAACTCAAGGCACACAACACCAACGTGCGCACCGAGATTCTGGCGGGCATCACGACTTTCTTGGCCATGGCCTACATTCTGTTCGTCAACCCGAGCATTCTCGGTGAGACCGGCATGGACAAGGGTGCGGTGTTTGTCGCCACCTGTCTGGCCGCCGCGATCGGTTCGACGATCATGGGCCTGATCGCCAATTACCCGATTGCCCTCGCTCCGGGCATGGGCCTGAACGCCTTCTTCACCTACACCGTGGTCTTGCACATGGGCCACACCTGGCAAGTGGCGCTGGGCGCGGTATTCATCTCGGCGGTGTGCTTCTTTCTGCTGTCGATCTTCCGCATCCGTGAATGGATCATCAACAGCATCCCGCTGCCACTGCGCTCGGCCATTGCCGCCGGTATCGGCCTGTTCCTGGCACTGATCGCCCTGCACAACGCTGGCATCGTGGTCAGCAACCCGGCGACCATGGTCGGCCTCGGTGACCTGAAACAACCGGCACCGATCCTCGCCACCCTCGGTTTCGCCCTGATCGTTGCCCTCGAAGCGCTGAAAGTGCGCGGTGCGGTACTGATCGGCATTCTGGCCGTGACCATCACTTCCATCGCGATGGGCTTCACCCCGTTCAACGGCGTAACCTCGATGCCACCTTCGCTGGCGCCGACCTTTATGCAGCTGGACATCAAAGGCGCACTGGACATCGGTCTGGTCAGCGTGATTTTCGCCTTCCTGTTCGTCGACCTTTTTGACAACTCCGGCACCCTGATCGGCGTTGCCAAGCGTGCCGGCCTGATGGGCAAGGACGGCCACATGCCGAAAATGGGCCGCGCACTGATCGCCGACAGCACCGCGGCCATGGCCGGTTCGTTGCTGGGTACGTCGACCACCACCAGTTACATCGAATCTGCTGCCGGCGTGAGTGCGGGCGGGCGTACCGGTTTGACCGCCATCGTCGTGGCGATTCTGTTCCTGCTGGCACTGTTCTTCTCGCCACTGGCGGCCAGCGTTCCGGCCTTCGCCACTGCACCAGCGCTGCTGTTCGTCGCCGTGTTGATGACGTCGGGCCTGGCGGAAATAGACTGGGACGACATCACTGTCGCCGCGCCGGTCGTGGTGACCGCGCTGGCCATGCCGTTCACTTACTCGATTGCCAACGGCATCGCGTTCGGCTTCATCGCCTGGACCGTGATCAAGTTGCTGTCCGGCCGCGCTCGTGAGCTGAACCCGGCGCTGGTGATTCTGTCGATTCTGTTTGTGATCAAGTTGGGTTGGTTCAACGCATGACTTTCGATTCCCAGGCTTACGCCGAGCAACTTGAAGCCAAGGTCACGCGTTTGCGTGACCTGCTGGCGCCGTTCGATGCCCCCGAGCCGACCGTTTTCGACTCGCCGCTACAGAACTTCCGTCTGCGCGCCGAATTCCGCCTGTGGCGCGAGGGCGGCGATCGGCATTACGCGATGTTCGCTCAAGACGACAAGCGCACACCGATCCTCATTGAAGAGTTCCCGATTGCCAGCCTGCGCATCAACCAGTTGATGCCGCAGTTGAAGGCCGCGTGGCAAGCCAGCTCGGCGCTGAGCCACAAGCTGTTTCAGGTGGAATTTCTGACCACGCTGTCCGGCGATGCGATGATCACCCTGTGCTATCACCGTCCGCTGGACGAACACTGGCACGCGGCAGCCACCAAGCTATCTGCGGATCTCGGCGTCAGCATCATCGGTCGCTCGAAGGGCAAACGCGAAGTGCTTGGCCTCGATTACGTGGTCGAGAAACTCGAAGTCGGCGGTCGCACCTTCAGCTATCGCCAGCCGGAAGGCGCGTTCACCCAGCCAAACGGCACGGTGAACCAGAAGATGCTGAACTGGGCGTACGAGGCATTGGGCGATCGCAGCGACGATCTGCTCGAGCTGTACTGCGGCAACGGCAACTTCACCCTGCCGCTCGCTACCCGCGTGCGCAAAGTGCTGGCCACCGAAATCAGCAAGACCTCGGTCAACGCTGCATTGAGCAACCTCAGCGAAAACGCTGTGGATAACGTCACTCTGGTGCGTTTGTCTGCCGAAGAACTGACCGAAGCGCTCAACGAAGTGCGCCCGTTCCGTCGCCTGCAAGGCATCGACCTGAAGAGCTATGAGTTCGGCAGCGTCTTCGTCGACCCGCCGCGCGCCGGCATGGACCCGGACACCTGCGAGCTGACCCGGCGTTTCGACAACATCCTGTACATCTCCTGCAACCCGGAAACCCTGGCGGCCAACATCGCCCAGTTGCACGACACGCACCGCATTACGAAATGCGCGTTGTTCGACCAGTTCCCGTGGACGCATCACATGGAATCGGGTGTGTTGCTGACCCGGCGCTAAGTGCAGAGGCCGGATACGAAAAAGCCGTCGTGATTGACGGCTTTTTTGTGCGCGTTCACTAAGCGGGATCGACCTTACGCGGACGCCCGCCCTTTTTGCCATTCGCCCGCGCGGCTGCAGACTTTGCCGCGCTGCTCTGGCGGCCGTTGCGCGAAGCAACGGCAGAAGCGGCCATGGCTAATAGTGATGGGCTCGCCGAAATCATCCCGGAAATGGAAACGTCGAGGTCTTTACCCTCGTGACAAAGCGCAGTACCCGCGAAGCCGACTGTCAGGTTTTCATAATCCTCTGCATTGAATCCGTCGAACTCTGGATAACGATCCACCGGTAGCAACACACCGCTGCCGTCTTCAAAACGGATGATCAGGGATGGTTTCTCAAAGGTTACGGAGACAGCCTGCAAGCTATTCGTTCGGCGTGCTTGCCCTTGCTGGATGGCGACGTCGATCATCTCCTCCGTGAGGGGACGACGTGCGGATGGCTTAGCTTTGATGACTTTCATAAATCGATTTCCACTCCTTCCAATGCGTCTATCAATGTCAGAAGAGTTTTGCCCTCGTCTGGCAGATAACGCGCCGATCCCACTCTGTATGTCGTGTCAGTGACGAGTTTCATCCCCAACACTTCGTTTGAATGGCTGTCCCACAATTGATTGTCGAGACAGACAGTTTGCAATTTCGACCACCAGATCCCGCGTGCTCGTCGCAGATGAGCAGGCTGCTCAAGGGATCGACACAAGCCTTCCAGCACGGCCAAGGGTGGTCGACGAGAAAGCGGCACGACGTCCCAAAGCTCAATATCGTTGTGCCAGAAACTGAACTGTAATCGGGCACTCCAACTGCCCGCATTCACGTGAACGTGTGGTGGGCAATGTTCATCTCGCAGCATGATGACAATCGACAATCCTTTGTAGCTGCACACCTTCATGCTAACCCATCCGTTAGGTTAAAAAGTTTCAGGATTCGAGATTCCTTTCAAATCCGACGACTGGTGATCAAGCACGTGACGTTTCACCGCTTTTGAGGCTAGCGTCGGAACGGGTCATGAGTCGGTCAATCTCCGGTAAAAAACGTAAGCAAAGCTGTCGTCATATCTCGATCAATATTGCTTCTGTGCGATCACCGAACATAAAAAGCCACGTCCATTTTTGATCAATTGACCATGGTAACCATCTAGTACATTTTATCTCCACAGGCTGAAACCCTCGGCCAAAGCCAAAAACAATAAGTGGAGTTACCCCTCATGCCCCCTATCGTTCTGGTGCTCAACGGCCCGAACCTGAACCTGCTTGGCACTCGCGAGCCGGCGACTTACGGTCACGAAACCCTGGCGGACATCTCGGCTCTGTGCGGTCGTGCGGCTGAAGAATTCGGCCTGGCCGTGGAGTTTCGCCAGACCAACCACGAAGGCGAACTGCTCGACTGGATTCACGCCGCCCGTGGCCGTTGCGCCGGAATCGTGATCAACCCGGCGGCGTGGACGCACACTTCGGTGGCGATTCGCGATGCGCTGGTAGCCAGTGAATTGCCGGTGATCGAAGTGCACCTGTCCAATGTCCACGCCCGCGAACCATTTCGTCATCACTCGTTTGTCTCGGCGATTGCCACAGCGGTAATGGCCGGGTTTGGCAGTCATGGCTATCGCCTGGCGTTGGAACATTTCAGCCAGCGGTTGAAGGGGTAACGCGCATGTCTCGCTCAAACGTAATACTCGCCGGGCTGATCGGCGCCGGCATTCAGGCCTCGCGCACTCCCGCGCTGCATGAGCACGAAGGTGATGCCCAAGGCCTGCGCTACCTCTATCGATTGATCGATCTCGATCAACTGAAAATGGACAACACCGCCCTGCCCGACCTGCTGCTGGCGGCCGAGCGGATGAACTACACCGGGCTTAACATTACCTTCCCGTGCAAGCAGGCGATCATCCCGCTGCTCGATGAACTGTCGCCGGAAGCCAAAGGCATCGGCGCGGTGAACACGGTGGTACTGAAGGACGGCAAGCGTGTCGGTCACAACACCGACTGCCTCGGTTTCGCTGAGGGTTTTCGCCGTGGCCTGAAGGACGCTGCCCGTGAGCGAGTAGTCCAGATGGGTGCCGGCGGCGCGGGTGCAGCAGTGGCCCACGCCCTGTTGAGCGAAGGCGTACAGCAACTGAGTATTTTCGACGTCGACCGTGAGCGCGCCGAAAGCCTGGCGAACAATCTCAATGAGCATTTCGGCTTTGGCCGCGCGGTGGCCGGGCATGATCTGCCGAGCACGCTGAATGAAGCGGACGGGCTGGTGAATACCACGCCGATGGGCATGGCCAAACTGCCGGGCATGCCGGTGCCGGTCGAACTGTTGCGCAAGGAATTGTGGGTGGCGGAGATTGTGTACTTCCCGCTGGAAACCGAACTCCTGCGCAATGCCCGCGCGCTGGGTTGCCGGACGCTGGATGGCGGCAATATGGCGGTGTTTCAGGCGGTGAAGGCGTTTGAGTTGTTCAGTGGCGTGGTGCCGGATGCGCAGCGGATGCTGGCGCATTTTCAAAGCATGAATGGCTAAAAACCTGTGGGAGCGAGCCTGCTCGCGAAGGCGTACCTTCAGTCAACCTATTTACTGACTGACACACCGCTTTCGCGAGCAGGCTTGCTCCCACAGGGACGGTGTCAGGCTTGCAGGTAGCGCAACACCGATTCGCAGATCATCTCGCGATGCCGCTGCTTGATGCTTTCATCCGGCAGATCGATCTGAAAAATCTCGCCAAATGTGTGCCGGTTCGACACGCGATAGAAGCAGAACGAACTGATCAACAAATGCACATCCAGCGCATCCAGACCCGCGCGGAACACACCCTCTTCAGCACCCCGACGCAGAATCTCGCCGAGTGAATCAAGAATGGTGTTGTTCATCGCCTTGATCGCATCGGAACGCTTCACGTATTCAGCGTTGTGGATGTTTTCGATGCTGACGATGCGCACGAAATCGACGTTGCGGTCGTGGTGATCGAAAGTGAACTCAACCAGTCGCCGAATCGCCTCCACCGGCGCCAATTCGGCCAGGTGCAGACGGTTTTCGGTGCTGCGGATGTCGCCGTAAAGCTTTTCCAGCACCTCGACGTACAACTGCTCCTTACTGCCGAAGTAGTAATAGATCATGCGTTTGGAGGTGTGGATGCGCTCGGCGATCGCGTCGACGCGGGCACCGGACAAGCCTTGCTGGACGAACTCGACGATCGCCTCCTGCAGGATGTTCTCGCGGGTCTTTTCCGGGTTGTTCTTGCGACTCTTGCGCGGCTCTACAGCGGACACTTCAGGAGCTGCGGAAAGTTCTGTATTCATCGTCATTGCGGGCTCACGGCCATCACTGCACAGGCGGCGATTATGGGCCGCGCAGCACAGTGAAGGAAGCCGCGCGGCCCGTGTTTAATCCCGCGTTTACGAATTTCCTACAACTTCGCCTGGCGCACCGCGCCACTGCGTGATTTGGCCATCGCCGCCAGACGCACCGCGACGTTCGCCGCGCCGTAACCGGCATAGCCATTCTTGCGCTGGATGATCTCGAAGAAGAAACGCCCTTCGAACGGCTCGGTGTAGACGTGGAACAGCTCGCCGCCCTGCGCGTCACGGTCGTAAAGGACGTTGTAATACGCCAGCTCGCTGAGGAACTCATCATCGAAATCGAAGCGCGCGGCGAGGTCGTCGTAATAGTTCAGCGGGATATCCAGCAACGGCACACCGGCCTCTTTGGCGCGACTGACTTCGGCGAAGATGTCATCACAATCGAAGGCGATGTGATGCACACCGGAGCCGCGATAACTCGACAGCGCGTGGGAGATGGCGGTGTTGCGGTTCTCGGAGATGTTCAACGGCAAGCGGATCGAACTGTCGCGGCTGCGCAGTGCGCGGCTCTTCACCAGACCGTAAGGGTCCGGCAGTACCACTTCATCGTCCGCTTCGAAATCCAGCAGGCTCTTATAGAACAGCACCCAACTGTCGAGGCTGTCGGCCGGCAGCGCCATGGCCATGTGGTCGATGCGCTTGAGACCGCCGCGTGCCGGCGCATCTGCCAGCAGATTGAAATCGGTGCCGTAGACATCAGCCTGTTCATCCACCAGATAAATCAGGCTGCCGTCCGGCGCGCGCACCGCCGCCAGTTCCAGTTCGTTGGGGCCGACCAGTCCACGATAGGGCTGACCTTTGTAAGCGACGGCGCGGGCCAAGGCACTGGCGCTGTCCTTGACTCGCACGGCGGTGGCGCACAGCGACGGGCCGTGAGCCTCGAAAAAGCTGTGAGCAAACGAATACGGTTCGGAGTTGAGGATCAGGTTGATATCGCCCTGACGCAGCAAGCTCACGCTCTTGGAACGATGCTGCCCGGCCTTGACGAACCCGAGGCGCTCCAGCCAGTTCGACAGCTTGGCGCCGAGGCTTTCATCGACGGCGAACTCAAGAAACTCGATGCCGTTGTACTCACTGGCCTTCGGTGTTTCGAAAAGGATTTCGCGATTGGCCACAGGTTTGGTTTCCTGCTCCAGACGCTGGCGGGTCTTCTCTTCCAGATACAGCAGCGAGCGCAAACCGTCGGCGGCATTGGCCCGTGGTGGCGCGGCGCGGAAGCCGTCGTTGAAGATTTCCAGCGACAGCGGCCCGGTGTAACCGCTCTGGATAATCGGCGCGAGGAACCCCGGCAAATCGAACTCGCCCTGCCCAGGGAAGCAGCGGAAATGCCGGCTCCACTCCAGCACATCCATCTGCAGAATCGGCGCGTCGGCCATCTGCACAAAGAAGATCTTGTCGCCGGGAATATCGGCGATGGCGCTTGGATCACCCTTCAGCGACAAGGTGTGAAAGCTGTCGAGCAACACACCGAGGCTTGGGTGATCGGCCTGACGCACGATGTCCCAGACCTGTTGATAAGTATTCACGTGACGGCCCCACGCCAGCGCCTCATAACCAATGCGCAAGCCGCGCGCACCGGCACGCTCGGCCAGCACGCGCAGGTCATCGACTAGAATTTGTTGATCGCCGACGCTGTCGGCCGAGGCATTGCTGCAGACCAGCACCAGATCGGTGCCCAGTTCCTGCATCAGGTCGAACTTGCGTTCGGCCCGCTCCAGATTGCGCGCCAGGCGATCGCGGCGGCAGCCTTCGAAATCGCGGAACGGCTGAAACAGCGTGATGGCGATGCCGAGATCGGCGCACATCTGTTTAATTTCCCGCGGACTGCCGTCGTAGTACAGGAGGTCGTTTTCAAAAATCTCCACCCCGTCGAACCCGGCGGCGGCAATGGCTTCGAGTTTTTCCGGCAGGGTGCCGCTCAAGGAAACGGTGGCAATGGAACGCTGCATGTTTCAACTCCCGGACTGCGCCGCTTTATCTTTACTGTAGGAGCTGCCGAAGGCTGCGATCGTTTGATCTTTATTCGTGAAAACAGAATCAAAAGATCGCAGCCTGCGGCAGCTCCTACATGGGATGGTTTTTATAGTAGGGAAATTATTGGCTGCATCGATCGCGGCAGCAATTTAAAGTGTACTACCCGGTTAGTTTTGCGTGCGATTATCGAACACAATGGCGGTTTGGCGAATTGACGATTTTTCGTCCACTGCCCAACATCGACCGCACATTGAGTCCGGATCTGAACCACCGGTCGCAGCGTGCAAAGTAAAAAGCACACCAAATAACAAATCCAAAAACGGGTGGAACACATGATTCCTTCACAGACTTCCCGCATCGCTCCGGCCATGAGCACTGCCACGGGTGGCATTGGCGACAAGATCCGCGGCGCCATGGCCGTCGGCAAGACCCGTTGGGGCATGCTGGCGCTGGTGTTTTTCGCCACGACCCTGAACTACATCGACCGCGCCGCCCTCGGCGTCATGCAGCCAATCCTTGCCAAGGAAATGAGCTGGACGGCGATGGATTACGCCAACATCAACTTCTGGTTTCAGGTCGGCTACGCGATCGGTTTCGTCCTGCAGGGACGCTTGATCGACCGGGTCGGCGTCAAACGCGTGTTCTTCTGCGCCGTACTGCTCTGGAGCCTGGCCACTGGTGCCCACGGCCTGGCGACTTCGGCTGTTGGTTTCATGGTCTGCCGGTTCATCCTCGGTCTGACTGAAGCGGCGAACTACCCGGCCTGCGTGAAAACCACGCGCCTGTGGTTCCCGGCCGGCGAACGTGCGGTTGCCACCGGCATCTTCAACGCCGGCACCAACGTCGGTGCGATGTTCACGCCAATGCTGCTGCCACTGGTCCTGCACGTCTGGGGCTGGCAAGCGGCGTTCCTGTGCATGTCGGCACTGGGCGGCATCTGGCTGTTGTTCTGGGGTTTGAAGTACTTCAACCCGGAAGATCACCCGAGTGTTAAGCAGTCCGAGCTGGACTACATCCAGCAAGAAGTCGAACCGGAACAGGCCCGCGTACCGTTCTCGAAGATTCTGCGGATGCGCGGTACCTGGGCCTTCGCCCTCGCCTACTCGCTGACCGCGCCGGTGTTCTGGTTCTACCTGTATTGGCTGCCGCCGTTTCTCAATCAGCAATACAACCTGGGCATCAACGTCACCCAGATGGGCATTCCGCTGATCATCATCTACGTCACGGCTGACTTCGGTAGCGTCGGCGGCGGGATTCTGTCTTCGTTCCTGATCGGTCGCGGCATGAACTCGATCAAGGCGCGGCTGCTGTCGATGTTCCTGTTTGCCTGCTGCATCATCGGTGTGGTCATGGCGGCCGGTTCAGCCAATCTGTGGGTGGCGGTGGCGGCGATTTCCCTGGCGATCGGCGCGCATCAGGCCTGGACGGCGAACATCTGGAGCCTGGTGATGGACTACACGCCCAAGCACATGATGAGCACGGTGTTTGGTTTCGGCGGCATGTGCGCGGCGATTGGCGGGATGTTCATGACCCAGATCGTCGGCCACATCCTCACCGTCACCAACAACAACTACACCGTGTTGTTCACGCTGATTCCGGCGATGTACTTCATTGCGCTGACCTGGATGTACTTCATGGCACCGCGCAAGATTCCTACCCTCACCGAATAACCTGCCTACACAACGCTACCTGTAGGAGTGAGCCTGCTCGCGATGGCGGTGTGTCAGTCAATAACTTCATCGACTGACACACCGCCATCGCGAGCAGGCTCACTCCTACAAGGTTTTGCGTAACCTACTCAGCGGCGGCTCTGCTGCCACGCTGCCGCCAGTCCGCTGCAACAGATCACCGCAATGCCGATCACCGTCAACAGACTCGGCGTGTGATTGAACAGCAGCCAACCCAACAACCCCGCAAACACGATCTGGCAATAACCGAACGGCGCCAGCAGCGCCGGTGCGGCATGGCGGAACGCCTGGGTCAGAAACAGATGCGCAGTCATCCCGCAACTGCCCAGCGCCAGCATCAGCCCGGCGTGGGTCAGCGTCGGCACCTGCCAGAAGAACGGCACCAGCGCACTCATCACCAGCGTGTTGCACAACCCGGCGAAGAAGTTGCTGGTGGTCGGGCTATCGACTTCAGCAAGCTTGCGCGTGAGCAATTGATAGAAGCAGAAAAACAGCGCCGAACAGAACGGCAGCAACACCGCCGGTGTGAACAACTCACCGCCGGGATGGACGATGATCAGCACACCGATAAAGCCGCAGATCACCGCGATCCATTGTCCGCGTGTCACTCGTTCCTTGAGCAGTGGCACTGATAATGCCGTCACCAAAACCGGCGCGAGAAAGTTGACTGCGGTGGCCTCCGCCAACGGGATGTACAGCAGCGCCGTGGTGAAAAACAGGCTGGTGCCGAGCAGGCAAAGTGCTCGGGTCAACTGCCACAAAGGCTTCTTGGTCCGCAGGACGCGCAACCCGGATTGCGGCAGAAAAATCCCCGCCATCAGCAGTGTGTGCACCAGATAACGTGCCCAGACCACCATCACGATCGGATAGAAACCGGACAGGTATTTCGACAACGCGTCGTGACTGGAAAACAGGAAGGTTGCCACGACAATCAGCAAGATCCCCTTGAAGGGTTGGTTGACTCCGGAGAGCGGGGTGCTGACGGTCATTGGATTTCCTTGTGTTGCCAAAAAGATCAAAAACCTTCGCAGGAAAGTCTCGCCGCCACAGGAACAACACGGTCACTGTGGCAGCGGGCTTGCCCACGATAGGTGCGCAGCACCGCTTAAAGCCGCGCCAATAATTCCCGGGTTCTGTCGATCGCCATCTGCGCTCGCTCTAATCCGCTTACGCCCTGCTCGAGCAGTTTCACCGTGGGAATTTCCAGACTCAGTGGAATATTAGTCGGCAGCGCTTTCAACAACCCGAGCAGATCGCAATCGCCCTCGCCGGGAAACCGCCGCTCGTTGCGCGCCTGACGCAAGATCTCGGCCATGTCTGACGGTCTCGGCCCCGCCACATCACATAATTGTGCATAGCGCAGCCTCGACGGCGACACTGTTTGCAGATCCTCAAGCCGTGAAGCCGAACGATCAAAGTGGAATGCATCAACCAGCACCGCAGCGTTTTCCCGATCAGCGTTTTCGACAATTCGCAGCGCTTGTTCGAAGTTGCGCGCATCGGTCCAGGGCATGAACTCCAGATGCGGGTGCAACCCGTAAGGCTTGGCCAGATCGCAAAGCGCCGAAAAGTTATCGGTAAGCCGCGGCTCGTCAGGATCGTTACCGGCGACGAGTAATTCCGTGGCGCCAAATTCCGCGCCCACTGTCAGAAGTTTCTCGAAATCGGCGACGACGGTCTGCGGTTTCAAACGCAGGATTTCCACGTCGAGCACACGGATGCCGGTATCGCGCAGGCGCTGCAAAGTCTGACGGCGCAATTCAGCATCAGCGACCAACGGGAAATGATGCTCCTCGGGCGTCGCCGGCTCCAGACGCACGCCGACATGACTGTAACCGGCGCGCGCGGCCACTTCGACCATTTGCGGCGGCGACAACTCCAGTACCGTAAGGCTGGCCAAGGAGAGGATTCTTTCGCTCATGTTCAAGCCTCGATCAATGCAGGGGCGCAGGCACGGCCGGTAGCGGCAGCCTCGCGAATGGCTTCAATCAGCGCAAGGGTGCGGGCGGCATCGGCAGCGCTGACCTGCGGCTCGACTTCACGCCGCGCCACACGTACGAAATGCTGTAACTGCAAGCGTAAAGCGTCGTCACCGCTGTAGGACTCTTCGACCATCAACAAGGGTTCATGCCAACCGGCGTCGACCTGATCAGCGGCGTAATGCCAACGCTTGAGTTGCGGAATGCTCAAAGCGCCAGCGGTCCCGGCCAGCAGATAACAGGGCTGATCGGCCTGGCGCGGATACACCGGGTTCTCACCGGAACCCAGCTCCCAACTCCACGGCGCCGCCACTGCATCGGACCCGCTCAGGGTTCCCAAGGTGCCACCTTCGAATTGCAGCAACACCGCCGCGCTGTCTTGATTGGCGAAACCGCGTACGGCGTTGTCGGTAATCGCTTGCACCGAGCGCACTTCACCGCACAGATGCCGTAGCAGATCGAGGTCGTGAATCAGATTGGTCAGCAACATCCCGGCGCCCGGTTCGCGGCGCCACGGGATCTCGAAGTAACTGTCGGGTTTGCGCAACTGGAACAGTGCGGTCACCGTGGTCAGCCGCCCGAGCGCCCCGCGCTGCACTAATTCATGAGCGCGAACGATCAGCGGATTGTGGCGCCGATGATGGCCGACCAGCACCGGCACCCCGCTGCGTTTGACCGCTGCCACCAGTTCGCGCACTTCATCCAGATGCACGCCTACCGGTTTTTCCAGCAACACCGGCACACCCGCCGCCAGGCAATCGAGCGCTGTGCTGACGTGTTGATTATTCGGATTGGCGACGATGACCGCGTCTGGCCGGATGAGCTCAAGCATCTGACGATGATCGGCGAAATGCCTGACGCCCCATTCAGCCGCAAGCGCTGCGGCTTGCGGCCCGGGATCAGCCACTGCGCACAGCGTCGCTTCGCTGAGGGTTTGCAGATGCCGATAATGTTGCTGGCCCATATTGCCGGCGCCGATCAGGGCGATTCGAAGGGGCGAATTCAAGGTGCGGTCCTTTTGTGATTGTTCTCGGAATAACACTCCGCAAACAATTTAGAACCGTGTTCCAGAATCAAACACCCATCCATCCTGAAACCGTGCGAACACCGCACAACTTCGTGGACAACAAAAAATCCCCTGTAGAAGTGAGCCTGCTCGCGATCACGGTGTGTCAGCCAACATTAATGCCAACTGATACACCGCGATCGCGAGCAGGCTCACTCCTACAAGGGCACTGTGTGAATTCGGATTAGATAAACAGCTCTGAGGCCAGGCTTGCCGCAGATAACTCTTCGGTGAATGTCAGCAACAACGGCGCCAGTTCATGCAAGCGCGCCCCCGGCATCCGCGCACTGGGCCCGGCGATACTGAGCACGCCGATCACCCGCCCATCCGTTGGATGCCTCACCACCGCCGCAATCGCCGAAGTCCCCACTGCCGAACTCTCTTCGACACAGGCATAGCCCTGTTCACGGGCCAGGCGCAGCCGTTCCAGCAACTCGATATTGGAGCGCGGCGCATTCGGCCCGATCCCCACCGGCACCTCCGCCGCCTGCCGCTCGACCAGTGACAACGCCTCGGCGTCACTCATGCACGCCAGCCACGCATGCCCGGACGCGGTGTAGAACAGCGGCGCATCGCGGCCCATGTCCGGGTCGTAACGCAGACCCGTGCGCGCGCCCTGTGCCTTGGCAATCCAGGTCTGGCGCTCGCCATCGATCACGCCCAAACGCACCAGTTCACCGGTTTCCTGCGCCAGTCGGTCGAGTACCGGCTGGACGATGTCGGCACCGCTGCTCGACAAGTATTGAAAGCCCATCGCCACCAGTTTGGTCGACAAGTGATAACGCAAGGTTTCCGGATTCTGCCGCACGTAGCCCAAACGGATCAGCTCGGCGAGCAGACGGTGTGTCGCGCTTTTTGGAATATCCAGTTGCTCGGCCAGCGTCTGCATCGGCAGCCCGCGCGAATCACTGGTAAGGCTTTCCAGCACGCTGAAAACCCGTTCGATTTGACTGCCGGCCATGGGGATATCCAAAGGAAATTTTGCCGATTCTAGAAGACATCCGCGGTAAAGCGAAATCTGGAACCGTCTGTTCGATAAACGCCCGCTTTGTTGAATCAAGGCTTGTCGATCGACTTCCGCACTGGGTATTTTCTGGAATCAAATTCCAAAAATAATTAACCGCTGGAGCGTTGCTTTCATGTCTGCCGAACTCCCTGATATCGACTGCGACGTATTGGTCGTCGGTTCTGGCGCCGCCGGGTTGTCGGCCGCCGTCACCGCCGCGTGGCATGGCTTGAAAGTCATCGTCGTCGAAAAGGATCCGGTGTTCGGTGGCGCCACCGCATGGTCGGGTGGCTGGGCGTGGGTGCCGTGCAATCCGCTGGCCCGTCGGGCCGGCATCGTCGAAGACATCGAACAACCGCGCACCTATTTGCGCCATGAACTGGGCGAGCACTTTGACCCGGCGATGATCGACGCCTTCCTTGAAGCGGGGCCGCGCATGGTCGCGTTTTTCGAGCAGCACACCGCCCTGCAATTTGCTGACGGCAACGCCATTGCCGACATTCATGGCGACACGCCAGGGGCCGGCACCGGTGGTCGCTCGGTTATCGCAGCGCCTTACGACGGACGCAAAGTCGGACGCTTGCTCAGGCGCCTTCGTACCACCCTGCGCGAAACGTCCTTCATGGGCATGCCGATCATGGCCGGGGCGGATCTGTCAGCATTCCTCAATCTGACGCGGTCGCTGAAAGCGGCATGGCATGTGACCTGGCGCTTTACTCGACACCTGTTCGACCTCGCCGTGCATGGCCGGGCGATGCAACTGGTCAACGGCGTGGCGCTGGTGGCAAGGCTGGCGAAGTCCGCCGAAGACCTTGGCGTTCTGCTCTGGGAATCGGCGCCTGTGACGGAACTGCTGCGTGATGGCTCGCGCGTCTCGGGGGCTGTGGTCAACACAGGCAAAGGCCCGATCCGCATTCATGCACGCAAAGCCGTGGTGCTCGCCGCTGGTGGTTTTGCCAATGACATCGAGCGGCGCAAAGCCCTGTTTCCGCGCACGCCGACCGGTCACGAGCATTGGGCGCTACCACCGCTGGCCGTCAACGGCGATGGTTTGCGCCTGGGCGAAAGCGTCGGTGCACGGGTCAATACCGATGTAGCTTCGCCCGTCGCGTGGGCGCCGGTATCGCAAGTGCCACATTCCGACGGCAGCACCGGCCACTTCCCACACATCATCGAGCGCGGCAAACCCGGGATCATCGGCGTGCTGCGCAACGGCCAGCGTTTCGTCAACGAAGCCAACGGTTATTACGACTACGTCAGCGCCATGGTCGCTGCTGCGCCGGAAGGTGAAGAAGTCGCCTCGTGGCTGATCTGCACGCGCGCCTTTCAACGGCGTTATGGACTGGGCATATCGCGGCCGTTTCCGCTGCCAGTGTCAGAATTTATCCGCAGCGGCTATCTGAAAACCGGTAACACCGTCGAAGAATTGGCCCTCGCCTGCGGCATCGACCCGAGCGGCTTGCGCCAGACTGTGGATAACTACAATCGCCATGCCCGTCACGGCGAAGACCCGCTGTTCGGTCGCGGCGCAACACCCTACAACCGCAAACAGGGTGATCCGGCGAACCTTCCCAACCCCTGCGTTGCCCCAATAGACAGCGGCCCGTTTTATGCCGTGAAAGTCCAACCCGGATGCTTCGGCACCTTCGCCGGACTCAAGGTCAACCGCCACGCGCAAGTGCTGGACGCCCACCAACAGCCCATCGCCGGCCTCTACGCAGCCGGTGGCGACATGGCCAGCATCATGGGCGGCCACTACCCGGCGGGCGGTATCAACATCGGCCCCGCGCTGACTTTCGGTTACATCGCCGCCCGGCACATTGCCGGCATGACTGCTTTCGAACAGGAGATCGACCATGCAGCACATCGTTAATGCCCAAGGTTTGAACATGCCGAAACTCGGCCTCGGTACCTGGCCAATGCTCGGCGACGAATGCACTCGCGCCGTGGAGCAAGCACTGGAACTGGGTTATCGACACATCGACACGGCAGCGGCCTACAACAACGAAGACGCGGTCGGACAAGCACTGGCGAATACCCCGACACCGCGCGAGCAGATTCACGTCACCACCAAGGTCTGGTGGGATCAGCTGCAACCCGACGCGATGCGCCATTCCATGGACCGCAGCCTTACCGCTTTGCGCAGCGACTACGTCGACCTGTTCATGATCCACTGGCCGACCACCGACTGGGATTTGCCAAGCACCCTCGCCACGTTGGCCTCGTTCAAGGAGCAAGGCCTGGCGCGCAACATCGGCGTAGCGAATTTTCCGCTGCCGTTGCTGCGCAAAGTCGTCGAGGAATACGGCATCGGTCTGTCAGCGATTCAGGTCGAGTACCACGTCCTGCTCGGCCAAAACGCCCTGCTCGACTACGCCCGGCAACACGATATGACGCTGACGGCCTACACCCCGCTGGCGCGTAACAAGGTGTCGGACATCCCGCAGATCCAACAGATCGCCGAAAAACATAACGTGTTACCAACGCAAGTCGCACTCAAGTGGCTGCTCGAGCAGGCCAGCGTCGCAGCGATTCCCAAGGCCAGCAGTCGGGCCAATCAACTGGCCAACCTACAGGCGTTGAATGTCGACCTGGACCCGGCAGACCGGGCGCTTATCGCCGGTTTGTCGAAACGCGAACGCCAGGTCAATCCGGCGTTTGCCCCCGTGTGGGACGAATTCGATAACTGACGAGGAAAATGGTCGACTTCTCTCATTTCCGGGCAAACGTCTTACGTGTTCTTACAGATCTGTCCTGCACGCTTTTTCCGCTGCGGTTATTCATAGGGCCGGCGATAAACGCCCAATCAACCTATGAGAGAAATCGATCATGTTATGGAACAAGGCAAAACGCAGCGAAAACGTAAACGACCAACGAAAGGACAAGGATGTCCGTAGCCCGACAGGGAAAATCCTTGCCGCCGGCCTGGTTGCCTCCGTGCTGGGCGTTTCGGCGACATTTTGGGCCGACATTGAAAAAGCATTCGGCCCGGAAGCCGCAGTGATCGCCAAGGTACAAACGGAGGCGGCCATCCAGCTCCAGCTTCAGATCCATGATGACCCGCATCGCGTCTTCGTCGAGTCCATCCTGGGAAGCAGCGAAGAAGTCTGGACTGAACTGTTTGCGCAACTGGGCAAACAGTATCAGCCGCCAGCACTGGTTCTGTTTGATGAAAAAGTCGCGACGGGCTGCGGGCCACAGCGCCCGAATGAAATGGGCTTGTTTTACTGCCCTGAGGACAAAACGATCTACATCAATCTCGAAACACTGGGAGAAGTGGCCGTCCAGTCCTCAACCGTCAGCGACTTTGCTCAGGCCTATGCGATCATTCACGAGGTCGGGCACCATATTCAGAACGAAACCGGGGTGCTCACACGCCTTGAGCAAGCCCAGGCGCAGGGTCAAAAATATCCCGGAGCGGACGGGCTGAGTGTTCGTCTGGAGTTGCAAGCCGATTGTCTGGCAGGCGTCTGGGCGCGGCACGCGCAAGAGCGCTTCAAATGGCTGGAACCCGGAGACATTGATGAAGCGCTGACGGCCGCGTCCATGGCCGGTGATGACTACTTGATGCGCAAGGCGAATAGCACCGTCAACCCGAAGGAGTTCGCTCACGGCACCTCCGAGCAACGCATCAAATGGTTCAATACCGGTTTCAATGACGCTGAGGGCGACTGCAGGACCTTTGACGGCGCGCAGTTATAGTCCGTGACAACAGCGTGAATCAATGCCACACCAGTGATCGAACTGTCAGTCCAATCCCAATGTCTGACGACCGGACTGGCGCCACTCTCGCACAGCAGCAACACTCATCACCACGTTACTCTCCACCGGATAAGAAGAGGATTCCCACATGCTATGGAAAAAAGGCCGACGCAGTGACAACGTCGTCGATGCCCGTGGTGATGATGCCGGCGGCGGTGGCGGCATGCGCTTCGGCGGTGGCAAAGGTCTGAGCCTGGGCGCGATTCTGCTGATCGTCGGGATTGGCTGGATCACCGGGCAAGACCCGTTGCAGATTCTCGGTCAGCTCGCCGGGCAATCAGGCCAGCAAGCCGCGCCCACCTCACAAACCCGTCAGGCGCCGCCGGCCAACGATGAGCAAGCCGAATTCGTCCGCTCGATCCTCGGCGATACCGAAGATACCTGGGGCTCGATTTTCCAACAGGCTGGTCGCCAATATAAGGACCCGACCCTGGTGCTGTTCAGCAATCGGGTCAATTCCGCCTGCGGTCTGGCCACCTCGGCCACCGGCCCTTTCTATTGCCCCGCCGACCAGAAGGTCTATCTGGACATGGCGTTCTTCCAGGAAATGTCGCAACGCTTCAAAGCCGCCGGAGACTTCGCTCAGGCCTACGTGATCGCGCATGAAGTCGGACACCATGTGCAGACGCTTCTTGGCGTCTCGGCGAAAATTCAGACAGCCCGCCAGCAAGGCCGGCAGATGGAAGGCGACGGCGGTTTGCTGGTGCGTCAGGAACTGCAGGCCGACTGCCTCGCTGGCGTCTGGGCCTACAGTGCGCAGAAGCGTTTGAACTGGCTGGAACCGGGCGACATCGAAGAAGCCTTGAACGCGGCCAACGCCATCGGTGATGATCGTCTGCAGCAACAGGGTCAGGGCCGTGTGGTGCCGGACTCGTTTACCCACGGTACGTCGGCGCAAAGGGTGCGCTGGTTCAAAACCGGATTCGCGCAGGGCCAGGTCGGCCAGTGCGACACCTTCGCGGCGAAAAACCTGTAAATGCATAAATGGCTATTGGCGTTACTGATCGTTGGCAGCACCGCGCAAGCTGCCGGTGTCGATGCGATCAGCCCCGGTCGTTTGCAACTCAAGGCCGGGGAAATGGCGGTGGGCATCGGCCCCGCACCGGAGAAAATCGAGCGCGTGCTGATCGTCATTCATGGCCGCTTGCGCAACGCCGAGACCTACCGCAAAAGCGCCGAGAGTGCGGCCGAACTGGCAGGACAAAGTGCTCACACCCTGGTGATTGCGCCGCAGTTTCTCAATGAAAGCGATGTGGCCTTATATTCGCTGCCGCCGACACTGCTGCGCTGGCAAGGCAACGAGTGGATGGGCGGCGGTTTATCCACAGGGCCGAACCCGTTGAGTTCCTACGCCGCGCTCGATGAGATCGTCGGACGGATCAGCGATCGCAAACAGTTTCCGGACGTGAAGCAGATCGTGATCTTCGGCCACTCTGGCGGCGGCCAGGTGGTGCAGCGCTATGCCCTGCTCGCCAAGGACCAGCCGGCGCTGAAAGCCAACGGTATTCGCTTGCGCTATGTCGTGGCCAATCCGTCTTCTTATGCCTACTTCAATGAACAACGGCCGGTGGCGTTCGATCACGCCAAATGCGCGGGTTTCAATCGCTGGAAGTACGGTCTGTCAGACATGCCGGTCTATGCCGGTGGGCAAACGCCGTTGCAGCTTGAGAGCAGTTACATCAAACGCGAGGTGATTTATCTGCTTGGGCAGCAGGACACCGACCCCAAGCATCCGGCGCTGGACAAGGGTTGTGAAGCCGAGGCGCAGGGTGCGTATCGCCTGGAGCGTGGGAAGTTGTACTTCGGCTATTTGCTGCGTCGGCACCCGGAAGGGGTGAATCAGCGGTTGGTGGAAGTGCCCGGGGTTGGGCATAACGGCGATGGGATGCTGACCTCGCCGGAGGGGCAAAAGGCGTTGTTCGAATAAGTTTTGTGCTGATTGATCTGACGCCATCGCGAGCAGGCTCACTCCTACAGGGGAACGCATTCCAATTGTAGGAGTGAGCCTGCTCGCGATGAGGCCCGCTAAAGCACCCAAGATTTCAGGCCAGCAGCATCCGCCGCAACTCGACACAATCCTTCGCATGCCAATCGGTCAACTCGGGCCACGGGTTATCCGGCAAATTCACCAACACCGTCCGCGCCCCCGCCGCCCGCCCGCAATCCAGATCAAAGCGGTAATCACCGACCATCACCATCTCGCTCGCCGGTACTTCCCAAGCGTCTGCCAGCTTCAGCAAACCACCCGGATGCGGCTTCGGCGGTGCTTCATCGCGGCCCAGCACATCGTCCACCGCGAAACAGTCGGCCAGGCCGATCGCCTCCAGCGTCACATGCGCCAGCTCCCGCGCATTGCGGGTCAAGATGCCGAGGCGATAACCGCGCGCATGCAGATCACGCACCAACTCCACCGCACCGGTCGCCGGGGTCGAACCCAGCGCCAGATCGCGCTCGTGCTCCAGCAACCAAGCATGTTTCGCCGCTGCCTCATCCGCCGGCAGCGCCGCAAGATGAGTGAGGATGTCGTCCTCCGGCGGAATCGCCAGCGCCACGCGAATCGCCGCAAAATCATGCACGGCGACGGTCAGCGTGCCGTCCATGTCGAACACCCAGTGCTTCACCTCTTTCAGGCTCATGCCCAATCCTTGCGATGGCGGATCAAGCCTTCCTGCGTCACCGAAGCGACCAGTTGCCCGGCGCGGTTGTATACGCTGCCACGGGAGAAACCACGGGAATTGCCGGCCCACGGGCTGTCCATCGCGTAGAGCAACCAGTCATCGGCGCGCAGATCGTTGTGGAACCACAGCGCGTGATCAAGGCTGGCGACCTGCATATCTTTCTGCCACACCGATTTGCCGTGGGGCAGCATCGAGGTCGTCAGCAAACCGAAGTCCGAGGCGTATGCCAGCAGGTATTTGTGCAGCGCCGGGATGTCGGCCAATGCGCCGTCGGCGCGGAACCACACGTATTTCACCGGATCGGCCGGTTGCGGGTTGTACGGGTCTTTTTCGGTGACCGGGCGCACTTCGATCGGTTTCGGGCACAGCAGCTTTTCACGCATGTGCTCGGGGATCAGGTGTGCGCGTTGCTGGGTCAATTCCAGCTCCGACGGCAGGTTTTCCGGGCCGACCACCTGGGGCATCTGGCTCTGGTGTTCAAACCCTGCCTCGTCGTATTGAAACGATGCGCTGCAGGTGAAGATCGGATGGCCCTTCTGGATCGCCGTCACCCGGCGGGTACTGAAGCTGCCGCCATCGCGCACGCGATCAACCGAATAAACCACCGGCAACTTGGCATCGCCCGGACGCAGGAAGTAGCCGTGCATCGAATGCACATGGCGCGCCTCTTCAACCGTCTGACTGGCCGCCGACAGCGACTGGCCGAGTACCTGACCACCAAACAACTGACGAAAACCCAGATCCTGGCTACGGCCACGGAACAGGTTTTCTTCGATCGGTTCCAGGGTCAGCAAGTCGACCAGATCTTCCAACACTTGGCTCATTCAGACTCTCCTCACACAAAGCACTATGCCGCGCAGTCTTGGCTGCGGCGGCCGATTCAGATTCTGGCGCGGGCCAATGATATGGCGGCCATTGTAAACGTCCGTGTCGGCTTATCCATGCAAGGTTTGCAGCCATTGTTCCCGGGTGATGCGGTACAGCACATGCCGGCGTAACGGATGATCGACGGCAAGCTTGGGATGATCGAAATCATCTTGCGGGGCGTGATGCATGCCAATCGCCTGCATGACTTTCTCCGACGGCAGATTGGATTGCGCAGTGAAGGAGACGATTTCCTTCAAGGCCAATCGATCAAAGCCGCAACGCAGAGCAGTCCACGCCGCCTCACTGGCGTAGCCAAGGCCCCAATGCTCCTTGGCCAGGCGCCAGCCGATTTCCACTGCCGGAGTGAACGGCGCATCGAAACCGACCACGCCGAGCCCGGTGAAACCGATGAATTCACCGCTGTCCTTGCGCTCCAGCGCCCACAGGCCAAAACCGTGCTCAGCAAAATGCCCGCGAATCCGACCGATCAGCGACGCGCTTTCCAGACGGCTCAACGCTGCCGGAAAATAGCGCATCACCTGAGGATCGGCGCACATCGCGGCAAATGCCGGCAAATCCTCGTCCTGCCACTGACGCATCAGCAAGCGCGCGCTTTCGAGTTCCAGTATCGGCTCCATCGTGCCCCTCCGTTTCCATGCCGCAAGTCTACATCGCTGGTAGGATCCTTCACTCTTTCCTACGTTCCTACATGAAACCGCCATGCCACTGCCGCTGATCTACCACGAAGACTACAGCCCCGAGTTTCCGGCGGATCACCGCTTCCCGATGGACAAGTTTCGTTTGCTGCGCGATCACCTGGTCGGCAGCGGTCTGACCCGCGATGCCGACCTGCTGCGCCCGGAGATCTGCCCCAACGACATCCTCGCCCTCGCCCATGACCGTGCGTATATCGAACGCTACATGAGCGGCGAGTTGTCCCGCGAAGACCAGCGGCGTCTTGGCCTGCCATGGAACGAAGCCTTGGCGCGGCGCACGGTGCGCGCGGTCGGCGGATCGATTCTGGCGGCGGAAAAAGCCTTGGAACACGGCTTGGCCTGCCACTTGGCCGGCGGCACTCACCATGCGCATTACGACTATCCGGCAGGATTCTGCATCTTCAATGACCTGGCGATCATCAGCCATTACCTGCTGCAAAGCGGTCGGGTCAATCGCGTGTTGATCTTCGATTGCGATGTGCATCAGGGCGACGGCACCGCGCGGATCCTGCATGACACGCCGGAGGCGATTACCGTTTCCCTGCACTGCGAGAAGAATTTTCCTGCACGCAAAGCGCAAAGTGACTGGGACATTCCACTGCCAAAAGGCATGGGCGATGCTGATTATTTGAAAGTGGTCGACGATACGCTCAACTACTTGCTGCCGCTGTACCAACCGGATCTGGTGCTGTACGACGCCGGTGTCGATGTGCACAAGGACGATGCCCTCGGCTATCTGCAACTGACCGACGAAGGCGTCTCCGCCCGCGATGAAAGCGTGATGCGCCATTGCCTGGGCCGCGACATTCCGGTGATGGGCGTGATCGGCGGCGGCTACAGCAAGGACCGCCACGCCCTCGCCCGCCGCCACGGCATCCTCCATCACAGCGCGCAGCGGGTCTGGCGTTCACACGGTTGTCATTGAGTTGTGCTGCGTTACCCACAATGGCTGTGGAACTGCCTGTGGATAACCTGAGTGAAAGGGACTACAGGCCATACCGCTTATGGCCTGCAGCGCACTGATCATTTTTCAACCAACATTCTGAGCCAACACAAATCCTGTAGGAGTGAGCCTGCTCGCGATAGCGTCAGCACCTTCAACATTAACTTGGCTGACACACCGCTATCGCGAGCAGGCTCACTCCTACAAAGGAACTCGGCTGTTAGAATGCGCGCCTTATCCCGCCATACCGCAGCGCACGCCATGACCCAGAATTCCGCCTCCTCCCCCGCTCACGTCGCCATCATCGGCGGTGGCCCCGCCGGCCTGATGGCCGCTGAAGTGCTGAGCCAGGCCGGAATCCGCGTTGATCTGTACGACGGCATGCCCTCGGTGGGCCGCAAATTCCTGCTGGCCGGTGTCGGCGGCATGAACATCACCCACTCTGAAGCCTACCCGGCGTTCCTTTCGCGCTACGCCGAACGCGCACCGCAGATCGCACCGTTGCTGCGCAGCTTCGACGCCGATGCGTTGTGCCAATGGATTCATGATCTGGGCATCGAAACCTTTATCGGCAGCTCCGGCCGCGTATTCCCCACCGACATGAAAGCCGCCCCCCTGCTGCGCGCCTGGCTCAAACGCTTGCGTGATAGCGGCGTAGTTATCCACACCCGCCATCGCTGGCTCGGCTGGGATGAACACGGCGCGCTGCGCATCGACAGCCCGGAAGGTGAAATAACCGTCAAACCCGACGCCAGCCTGCTCGCCCTCGGCGGTGGCAGCTGGGCGCGCCTCGGTTCCGACGGTGCGTGGATGTTGCCGCTGGAGCAACACGGTGTAGGACTGGCGCCGTTGCAGCCGAGTAATTGTGGCTTTGAAGTGCAGGCCTGGAGCGAATTGATGGTCAGCAAGTTCGCCGGCGCGCCGCTGAAAAACATCGCCATCGGTTTGAACGACGACGTTCCGCGTTTGGGCGAATGCGTGATTACCGCGAGCGGGATTGAGGGCAGTCTGATTTATGCACTGTCGGCGCCGATTCGTGAGGCAATCAATCAACATGGCGCGGCGGTTATTCACATTGATCTGTTGCCCGGCCGACCTGTGGATAAAGTGCAGGCGACGTTGAGCAAGCCACGTGGCTCGCGGTCGATGGCCAAGCATCTGCACAGTCAGGTCGGGATTGATGGGGTGAAAGCGGCGTTGTTGCGTGAACTGACTGATGCAGCAACTTTCTCCGACCCAGCGCTATTGGCCCGGGCGATCAAGGCACTGCCGCTGACGTTAGTGAAAACGCGGCCATTGGACGAGGCGATCAGCAGCGCTGGGGGCGTGACGTTCGAGGCGATGGATGAGCGCTTGATGCTCAAGGCGTTGCCGGGGGTGTTCTGCGCGGGCGAGATGCTTGACTGGGAAGCGCCGACGGGCGGCTATTTGCTGACGGGATGTTTTGCCAGTGGGCGGGCGGCGGGGTTAGGGATTATGCAGTGGCTCAAGTCCGAGGCGTCTGCCTGAACCCTCACCCCAGCCCTCTCCCAGAGGGAGAGGGGGCCGACCGAGGTGTCTGACGTCATCCATCGACCTGAAAAACCGAGTCGATTATGGATTTGGTCAATCGACCGAGGTGTCTGGCGAAAGCTCTGTAGATTATGGATTCACAACACAAAAATCAGGTCGGCGTATTTCGCGCCCCCTCAATCAGCCCCCTCTGCCTCGGGGAGAGGGGGCTGATCGAGGTGTCTGGCGCCATACATCGACCTGAAACACCGAGTCGATTATGGATTTGGTCAGACGACCTAGGTGTCAGGCGAAAGCTTTTTCGATTATGGATTCACAGCCATAGGATCAGGTCGGCGTACTTCGCGAGCATCCCCCAATCAGTCCCCTCTCCCTCCGGGAGAGGGTTAGGGTGAGGGGCTTTTGACCTTAAGGCTTACGCTTACGCGGCCCGGTATTGAACACCGGCACCTTACGCACAGGCTTGATCGATGGCTCCGGCGCCTGGGTCTCGCCGCTGTCGACCCACTTGCCCAGATTGCGCTTGCCACCACCACCCGAAGCTTTCGGCTTCTTCGGTTTTTTCGGCTTCTTGATCACCTGACCGCTGGCATCGGTGTCCGGCACGCGGTGTTCCGGTTCGAAATCCGGCTCGTTCTGACGCTTCAAGGTCTGCCGCGTCAGCATCTCGATCGCCGACAACATGTTCACTTCATCCGCGCATACCAGCGAGATCGCCTCACCCGTCGCGCCTGCACGGCCAGTACGACCGATACGATGAATGTAATCCTCGGCCACGATCGGCAGATCGAAGTTGATCACCAACGGCAGATCTTCAATATCCAGGCCCCGCGCCGCAACGTCAGTCGCGACCAGAATCTGCACTTCACTCAATTTGAAACGATCCAGCGCACGCTGACGTGTCGCCTGCGGTTTATCACCATGGATACCGTCAGCATTCACACCCAGGCCCTGAAGTTTTTCCACCAGCGCATCGACGCCGTTACGGGTCTTGGCGAACACCAGCACCTGCTTCCACTTGTTCTTGCGCATCAGGTGCACGAACAGTTCAGCCTTGCGCTTCTTGTCCACCGTGACGATCCACTGCTTGACGGTGTTGGCCGCAACGTTGCGCGGGCTGACTTCGACGGTCAGCGGATCTTTGAGCATCTGCCCGGCCAGCAGGCGAATATCATCGGAGAACGTCGCGGAGAACAGCAGGGTCTGGCGCTTTTTCGGCAACATGCGGTAAATGTTCGCCAGTTCTTCGGAGAAGCCCAGGTCGAGCATACGATCGGCTTCATCCAGCACCAGAGTCTGCAACTGATCGAGTTTCAGCGCGTTCTGGCGGAACAGGTCGATCAGGCGACCTGGCGTGGCGACCAGCACATCGACGCCGCCGCGCAGCTTCATCATTTGCGGGTTGATGCTGACACCGCCGTAAACCGCATAAGTGCGCAGTGGCAGGTTTTCGGCGTACTGGCGCACAGACTCATGAACCTGCTCGGCCAGCTCGCGGGTCGGCACCAGAATCAGCGCACGCGCCGAGTTGGCAGCGACTTTCGGCCCTTCCATGGCCAGCAACTGCAACAGTGGCAAGGCGAAACCGGCGGTTTTGCCGGTACCGGTCTGGGCCGCTGCCATCAGGTCACGACCGGCCAGTACGGCCGGAATGGCTTGCGCCTGAACCGGCGTCGGGGTCTGGTAGCCGAGCGTCTCGAGAGAGCGCAGCAAGGGTTCGATCAGGCCAAGGGTGGCGAAAGTCATGGGAGTACCGTAGGAAAAAATGACGCGGGCATGCAATGCCGCGCAGTTTACCCTAATTCGTACGTTGTTCTGCGGGAACGGCTGTCGGCGCCACGACTGGCGGCTGTGCCGGACGACGCCACTGCGGCAAGCCAATCAACACCACGGCGCTGATGATCACCAGCATCGCCAGCGCTTCTTCGATGCCGATGGTCTCGCCGACAAACACAATCCCCAGCAACACCGCGACTGCCGGGTTGACGTAGGCATAACTGGTCGCCGCCGCCGGACGCACGTGCTTGAGCAGGTACATGTAGGAATTGAAGGCGATGATCGAGCCGAAAAAGATCAGGTACGCCAGCGCCAGCCAGCCTTCAACTGGCGGCATTGCTTGCAGACGCTCGCCACTGACAGCGCTACCAATCAGCAGCACCACACCGCCAACGAGCATTTCCACCGCACTGGCCATCGCGCCCTGCGGCAACGGCAAATGTCTGCTCCACACCGAACCGAACGCCCAGGTCGCCGCCGCAAAAATCAGCAGCGCCGCGCCCAGCGGGCTCGATTGCAGGTTGGAGCCCATGTTGAGCATGGCAATACCAACAATCCCCAACGCCACCCCGGCCCACTCCAGCCGAGTGTTACGCGCGCCCCAGAAATATCCACAGAGCAAAGTAAACAACGGCACCGTCGCCACCGCCAATGCCGCCACACCCGAAGCCACGCCCGTGTGCTCGGCCACACTCACCGCGCCGTTACCGAAACTGAGCAGCAAAATCCCGATGATCCCCGCCGCTTTCCACTGCGCCCAGGTCGGCGCCGGAGCCCCGCGCCAGCGCAGGAAGGCGTACATCAGGCTGCCGGCGATCACGAAGCGCACACCGCCGAGCATCAGCGGCGGCCAGTACTCAACGCCGATGCGGATCACCAGATAGGTCGATCCCCAAATCACATACAGCGCAAAAAACGCGGCGATCAGCGGCAAGGAAAAACGGCGCACGGCAGACATGGGCAGCTCGACAGTCAGATTCGGGGACTGCTTATTCTAGAAAGGCCAGAGAGCAAAAATAAGTTACAAAACCTGTTTATCAGGGCAGTACACTTTTGAAATCACGGAGATCGGCGGTATAAGCCGAGATTTCGAAAGTCAGACATTTTCAGGAGTCGATCTTGGACAAATACGACCGCATGCTGCTCAGCGCCCTGCTCGAAAACGGCCGTGCGTCCTACGCCGACCTCGCGCGCAAAGTGAACCTCTCCGCCCCGGCCGTTGCCGAGCGCGTGGCCAAGCTCGAGGCATCCGGGGTAATCACAGGGTATGAGGCAAAAATCGACCTGTCGAAAATCGGCCTGCCGATCCAGTGCATGATCGAATTGCGCCTGCACCAGAATGGCAGTCAGAAGGTCTACGACGAACTGGTGAAAATCCCGCAACTGACCGAGTGCTTCCGAGTGACAGGCGACCCGTGCGTGATGATGAAGGCCGCGGTGGGATCGATGACGGAGCTGGAGGAGTTGATCAATCGGGTGGCGAAGTTTGGTTTCAGCAAGACCTCGATTGTGCTGTCGAGTGCCATCGAAAAGCGCGTGCCGCTCGGCCACATCGAAAGCAACGGCAAATAGTCCGGATCACCACAAATCCAATGTAGGAGTGAGCCTGCTCGCGATAGCGGAGTATCAGTCGAAACAAATATTGACTGACACACCGCTATCGCGAGCAGGCTCACTCCTACAGGGGTTGTGTGCTGGATTGGGGATCAGCGATAGCGCTGCAGGTGTTCGCTGACTTTCGCGGCCGGGACTTTCTGCAACTTGCACAGCAGGTCATGCGATAGCTCGCTGACGCCGTGCTTGTGCCGCAGCTCATCCGCCAGATGCGCCATCAGATTCGCCGCCATCTCGGCATCGGCCATGGCCCGGTGAGCCTGGCCGGTGTGCGGCAGGCGCGCGAAGGTGGTGAGGGTGCCGAGTTTGTGATTCGGCGCGGCGGGCATCAGTCGGCGAGCCAAAAGTAGAGAGCAGGCAAAGTTCTGCAACCGCGTACGCTTGATCCGCCCCAGTTCAAAGTCCCAGAACTTCTGGTCAAACGAGGCGTTGTGCGCCACGAGCGGCGTGCAGCCGACAAACTCGTTGACCTCGTTCATCACCTGCTCTGCCGACGGTGCAGTGCGCAGCATGGCGTTGCTGATGCCGGTCAGTTGTTCGATGAACGCGGGGACGCGGACGCCAGCGTTCATCAGGCTCTGGTAACGCTCGACGATGCGGCCGTTTTCCAGCATGACCACGGCGATTTCCGTGGCGCGACAGCTGCTGTTAGGCGAGAGGCCAGTGGTTTCAAAGTCGATGACTGCAATGCGTTCCAAACCGGGTTCAACTCCGTACAAATCAATTCTTCAGTAACAGCTCAATTCTTCAACAACAGCGCGCCTTCGATCGGCACATAACGGCTGGCGGCGCGGATCAGCGAGTTGGCGGTCAGGCCGGGCACGCCGTAGGCGACCGCTTGCACGCCGTGCTTGCTGATGATGCGTTCGAGCAGCATGTCGAAATCGCCGTCACCGGAAGCCAGGACGATTTCGTCGACGTGGTCGGCGGCGTCCATGATGTCGAGGGTGATGCCGACGTCCCAGTCGCCCTTGGCCGAGCCGTCGCTGCGCTGGATGTAGGGTTTGAGTTTCACGGTGAAACCGAGGTTGCGCAGGATCTGCTGAAACTGCTGCTGCTTGCTGTCGCCACGGTCGATGGCGTAGGCGTAGGCCTCGACGATCTGCCCGTCCTTGCTGATGTCGGCCCACAATGCGGCGTAGTTGAAGTGACAACCATAGGCCTGACGCACGGTGTAGTAGAGGTTCTGCACGTCGGCGAACACTGCGATTTTTTTCACCGGAGTTCCTGTGGGCGCGCAAGCGCACGAAGCGGGATCAGGCGCCAGGCCCGAAAAAGGCGCTCAGTATGCCAGCCATCAGAAGGGTTCCGCGAATAATCGGCCCGAAGCCCCAAGGGGCTCCGGACGAATGGTGAGTCAGACGAAGGAATCGTCGTCATCAAAGAAGGAAGAATTGTCGTTGCCGTAGTCGGTGTCGGTGAACCCGCTCTGGTCATTGCCAGAGAAGCCGTTATCGGCCACACGCTGGTCATCGCCCCAACCGTTATTGCTCTGATCGGCGACCTGCGCCGGCTCTTCCTTGATCACTTCAACGATTTCTTCCGGCTGTTGATTGTGATGAAAGAGGCTGCTGATGCCTTGCGCCAGCATCACGCCACCGGCCACACCGGCCGCGGTTTTCAGGGCGCCGCCGAGAAAGCTGCTGCCCGCCCCTGGAGCGGCTTGTTGCGCATAGTTAGGCGGTGCTGCACCGAAGTTCTGTTGTGGTGCCGGGGCCGCGTAATTCTGCTGCGGCGCCGGTTCACGCCAGCCGCCAGTCGAGGCTGGGGCGCTCTGGGTCGGCGCCGGACGTGGGCTGCCACCAAAAATGCTCGACAGGAAACCGCCACCACCGCTCGGCGCCGGTGCGGCACTCTGCGCCTTGGCCGCTTGCAACTCGGCCTGCAACTGCTGGACCTGTTGAGTCAGTTGCTTGTTCTGCTCGTCGAGGCTCTTGAGCGCCGCCTCTTGCACCAGAATCGCCTGGGTCATGAAATAACCTGCCGCTGGCTGGCGGGTCAGGTGTTCCTTGATCCGCGCCTCAGCCTGGGCGTCGCGCGGGGCTGCCTCCGTTTCGGCCTGTTGCAGCCGGGAAAACAGTCCATCGATCAGGGTTTGCTCTTCGCTGTTCATGGCGACCTCGTAGATTGCCGGGGATAACATTGCCCTCGTCCACGTTGGCCGAGGTGCTCTCCTGTAATGGAGACGGTGACAAAACGTTTCAATGACCTTTACCGAATGTTTACGTTTGTGTCGCGCCAGCCATCATCGGTTAAAGTGAGCCACTGTTTTCCACCTGCGATACCGACTGATGAATGCCCTCGAAGTACTGCGTGACTCTCTGTATTTTTTCAAACGCCATTTGGGCAGCATCGTGCGGTTGTGCCTGCCGTTGGTGATTTTCGAAGCGTTCCTGCAACAAATTGTCGATCACGCCAGCGGACCGGAAAACATCTCGGCGATCAGTATTGTCGTCGGTCTGCTGGTGTATCCGCTGTACACCGCGGCGCTGATCCTCTTTCTCGATGCCCGCAGCCGTGGCGAGGCGCCGCGCAACCGTGATCTGCTGGCGATGGCTGCCACTCTGTGGCCACGCTTCGCCCTGCTCACGGCGCTGAACACCTTGCTGATTCTGTTGGGCCTGTCGCTGTACTTCCTGCCGGGCCTGATGCTGATGGTGATGCTCGCGTTCGGCGAATACCTGCTGGTGCTGCGCGGCATGGGCCCCTTGCAGGCCATGAAAGAAAGCCTGCGCCTGACCCGTGGGCATTTCTGGCGAATCCTGTTGTGCATTCTCTGCGTGATGACGCCGCTGTGGTTGCTCAAGGGCGCGACGCTGGCGGTGTACCCGGAGCCGCAGAACCCGGTGATCGCCATACTGATCGACAGCGCTCACAGCTTCCTGCAACTGTTCACCAGTGTGGTGTTGTTCCGCCTGTTCATGCTGATCAGCGAATTGCCTGACAAACGTGACAGAGTGGTCTGACAGCACTGCGCTTGGGCTTCGAGACGGCCGTCAGGTATGCTCGGGGCCACTTTCTGTAACGCTATAAGCCGAGCCATGACCCGTCTACTGCGCTACACCCTGTTACTTGCCGTGCTCGCCCTCGTCCTGATCGGCGCGCTCATGTTCAGCCTGACCTGGCGCCCCGATGCCCGCGAAACCCTGCCGGTCAGTTGCTCGGGGACGCCACCGACGCTGGTGCCGGGCCAGGCGCTGAAAGTCATGACCTGGAACGTGCAGTACCTCGCTGGCAAGCGTTACGTGTTCTGGAATGATCTGGCCCAGGGCAACGATGAAGCGCCGACCCAGGAAGACATGGCCTTCAGCCTCGATGAGGTGGCGCGGGTGATCCGAGATGAGCAGCCTGATGTGGTGCTGTTGCAGGAACTGGATGACGGCGCCAAGGCCAGCGACTACCAGGATCAGCTGAAGTTATTGCAGGAACGCGTTGCCGACCTGTATCCGTGCAGCGCCAGCGCGTTTGACTGGAAAGCCGAATTCGTCCCCGACGCTCATGTTTTCGGCAGTGTCGGGCGACAACTGGCGACCCTGAGCCGCTACCGCATCGAACACGCCGAGCGCCTGCAACTGCCGGTCGCCTCAGCCAACTTTATCAGCCGTCAATTCCAGCCAAAAGATGCGCTGCTCGCGACCAAACTGCCGCTGAGCGATGGCGGGCAACTGACCGTTTTCAATACCCATCTGGAGCGTGCCAGGCAACCCGACGACACCTTGCAGGCGCAAGTGAGCGCCGTGGCCAAAGTGCTCGACAAGTACGAAAGTCAGGGCCTGCCGTGGTTGATCGGTGGCGACTTCAATCTGTTACCGCTCGGCCAGTATCGCCGTTTGTCTGCCGAACAGCGCACGCCCTACTCCGCCGACAGCGAACTGCATCTGCTGTGGGACAAGTACCCAATGATCCCGACCAACAATGAGGCCAGCGGTATCGACCGTGCGCAGTGGCTGACCCACTACCCCAACGACCCCGGTCTGAATGGCCCGGATCGCACGGTCGACTATCTGTTCTATAGCCCGCGGATCAAACGGGTTGAAGCGCTGGTTCGGCAGGACGATACCTTGCGCATTTCCGATCACCTGCCGGTGATTGCGCGGTTCCTGCTCCCCGCCACTCCGTAGTTCACAACTTCGGCACACCACCGATCACTGTGGGAGCGAGCCTGCTCGCGAAAGCGCTGTATCAGGCAACGAATGCGTCGACTGAAACGACGCCTTCGCGAGCAGGCTCGCTCCCACAGTAGATTGATGTCGTAGCGTTATTCTGTGGCCGACTTCAATTTTGTAGGCGCTGCCGATCTCTTGATCTTCAGGTCCCGCGCGGTTTTGCCCGTGCGGTCGCCTCGGCCACCAACGGATCATCCGGCCAATAGTGCTTCGGATAACGCCCCTTCAAATCCTTCTTCACCTCGGCATAGGTGCTGCGCCAGAAGTTCGCCAGATCCTGCGTCACCTGCACCGGTCGCCGCGCTGGCGATAGCAGATGCAATTTGACCACTTGCCGCCCACCGGCAATGCGCGGCGTATCGGCCAGCCCGAACAATTCCTGCAAACGCACCGCGAGAATTGGTGGAAACTCGCTGTAGTCCAAACGAATCGATGAACCCGACGGCACGCTCAAATGATGCGGCGCCAGCTCATCGAGCTTTTGCGGCAACGGCCATGGCAGCAGGTTTCGCACGATGCTCGACAGATCCAGATTGGCAAAATGACTGAGCCGCGAGACCTTGCCCAGATAGGGCATCAGCCAATCTTCGAGGGTGTTCAGCAACGTCGCGTCGCTGACATCCGGCCACTGACTGTCATCCTGATTGTTCAATTCCAACTGCCGTAACAGCGCCACCCGCGCCTGCCACTGACGCAGCTCCGGCGTCCATGGCAGCAGCTCCAGACCTTTGCGCCGCACCAGATTGACCAGCGCCTGACTGCGCGCATTTTCGTCGAGACCGGTCAGCGGCTCGCGGCTGAGAATCAGCTCGCCGACCTTGCGTTGACGCTCGGCGCGCAGCACGCCTTCGCGCTCATCCCAATCCAGTTGATCGACGTTGCGCACCTGTTCGGCCAGCACCGAATCGAACAGCGCCGGATCGAAATCCGCTGCCAGATAAATCCGTTCTTCGCGCTGGCCCTGGCGGCTGCCAAGATCAGCGATGACGATCCACGGCTCTTTCATCAGGCTGTCGGCCTCGGCGAACAATGCCGCACGACCGTTGGCCAGACGATATTCAGCGCCACCGGCACGCCGCTGTTGCGCGACGCGATCCGGATAGGCCAGCGCCAGCAAGGCACCGAGCCAGCGCGGATGATCAGGATCGCTGACCGGCTCGCTGGCCTTGCCGCGCAGGTAACCGCGATATTGCCGGGCGAGTTGCTTAGCCCGTTGTACGCCGCCCTGCGCACCTCGGGCGGCACGTTCTTCACCCGAGAGCAGCACCAGACGACTGTGCAGATCCGCCCCGGCTCCACGCAAGATATCGCGCTCACCAAGCAATGCGGCGACGTCGCAGGCCATGTTCGCCAGACCCAACGCCTGACCGCGCAGGAGCAAATGGCCGATGCGCGGATGCGCAGGCAACTCGGCCATGACCTGACCATGAGTCGTCAGAGACTCGCCTTCCAGCGCGCCAAGTCGCTGCAACAAGTCCTGCGCCTGGGCATAAGCCGCCGCTGGGGGGACATCGAGCCAGACCAGTTCGCCCGGCGTCACGCCCCAACGACCCAGTTGCAGCGCGAGGCTGGCGAGATCCGCAGAGAGAATTTCCGCACTGCCATAAGCGGCGAGCTGTTCGTGCTGATCCTGCGACCACAAGCGATAACAAACACCCGGCTCCAGTCGCCCTGCCCGGCCCGCACGCTGAGTAGCGCTGGCCTTGGAAATCCGCTGAGTATCGAGACGCGTCATGCCACTGCCCGGATCGAAACGCGGCACCCGCGCCAGCCCGGCATCGATCACCACGCGCACGCCGTTGATGGTCAGACTGGTCTCGGCGATGTTGGTCGCCAGCACCACTTTGCGCTGACCGGCCGGCGCCGGATCAATTGCAGCACGCTGGGCATTGAGATCGAGTTCACCGTGCAACGGGCAGAGCAACACATCGCTGCGCTCACCAATGGCGTCGGCCAATTGTTGATGGACGCGACGGATTTCCGCCTGCCCCGGCAGAAACACCAACAGACTGCCGGTTTCGTCATGCAGTGCTTCAAGCACGGTTTGCGTGACGCGTTGATCAATGTATTCGCCGGGCTGAAACGGCCGGCCCCAGCGCATCGTCACCGGATACATGCGCCCTTCGCTGCGCAGGATCGGCGCATCATCGAGCAACCCGGCCAGACGCTCGCCTTCGAGCGTGGCCGACATCAGCAAAATCTTCAGCGGCTGTTCAGCTCGGAACAGCTCGCGACCGTTCAGACTCAAGGCCAGCGCCAGATCGGCATCGAGGCTGCGTTCGTGGAATTCGTCGAAGATCAACAAGCCGACGCCTTCCAGCGCCGGGTCGTCCTGCAAGCGCCGGGTGAGAATGCCTTCGGTGACCACTTCGATGCGTGTGTTGGGGCCGACCTTGCTGTCGAGACGAATGCGATAACCAACGGTTTCCCCGACCTTCTCGCCCAACTCGCTGGCCAATCTTTCTGCGGCTGCACGCGCGGCGAGACGGCGCGGTTCAAGCATCAGAATGGTCTGCCCGGCCAGCCACGCTTCATTGAGCAAGGCCAACGGCACGCGGGTGGTTTTACCGGCGCCGGGCGGTGCTTCGAGCACGGCTTCGTGGCGCGTCGCCAAGGCTTCACGCAGGGCGGGTAAAACTTCATCGATTGGCAAAGAATTCATGCTGGCTCCCCAGGGCGTGCCCACAGTAAATTGCGAGTCGCGTTAAAGCTGTGAGCGTGCCAGGCAAGGCGCGGGACGCAGGTAAGGGTCGTTTCCTTGCCAAGTCCCGCAACGCAGCATGGCGCGCTCACAGCTTTAGCCCGGAGGGCCGAACCCCGATAGGATTCATTAGCCTTCACGCGGTGTCGATCTGGAGAAAACAACTTCAATCCTCAACGTATTTCGGTAGGGGTGAGACGAGGCCGCAATTTACTGTGGGCACGCCCTGCCAGCCGCGAGTATAACGGCGAACTGCTTGGCGTTCGTCAGGGTCTTAACTTCACAAGACGAAGCTTCGTTATCAGATGACTCAGGAGATTTTCCCATGCGCTTACCTTTTCGCCTGATCGGCGGTGTACTGGTCGCCACCCTGCTCACGCAAATCACCGCGTGCGGTTCGATTTTCTACCCGGACCGGCGCGGTCAGATCGACGGCAAGATCGACCCGGCGATTGCAGTACTCGACGCCGTAGGCCTGCTCTTCTACATAATCCCCGGCCTGATCGCGTTCGCCGTCGACTTCGCCACCGGCGCGATCTACTTCGAACCCGGCCACACCGCGCAGATCGACCCTGCCAAGCTCAAACAAGCCATCGGCCCGGACGGTCAGGTCGATAATCACAAGCTGCAGGCTATTCTCGAAAGCGAGTTGGGCAGAGATTTCCCACTGGATGATCCGCGCCTGATTCAACACAAGGGCAGCACTCAACAATTGGCGATGTTCGGCCTGCAACCCGCCGCTTAAAAAGGACGTTCAATGACATCCAGCCCCGAACACGCCCGCCTGCTACGGCTGGCGACCCGCGCCTCG
This sequence comes from Pseudomonas sp. CH61, assembly GCF_059429415.1. Taxonomy (NCBI): domain Bacteria; kingdom Pseudomonadati; phylum Pseudomonadota; class Gammaproteobacteria; order Pseudomonadales; family Pseudomonadaceae; genus Pseudomonas; species Pseudomonas sp. CH61. The sequence goes on from NZ_CM182098.1 coordinate 4,883,675, forward strand.
GTGGCGGTCGCGTGCACGCTGATCGTCGCCAAAGCCATCGCCTGGTGGCTGAGCGGTTCGGTGAGCATGCTCGCCGGCCTCACCGACTCGGCGCTGGATGGCGTCACTTCGATGCTCAATCTGCTGGCGGTGCATTACGCGCTGCGCCCGGCCGATGACGATCACCGTTATGGCCACGGCAAGGCGGAATCGCTGGCGGGCATGGCGCAGGCCTTGTTCATTGGCGGCAGTGCGGTATTGATCGCGTTTCAGGCGTTCGAACGGTTGAAGACGCCAGAGCCGATCGGCGCACCGTGGCTGAGCATCGGTGTGATTGTGTTTTCGTTGCTGCTGACGGCGGCGCTGCTGGTGTTGCAGCATCGGGTGATCAAGCAGACCGGCTCCAACGCCGTGCGCGCGGACTCGCTGCACTATCGCTCGGACATGCTGCTCAACGGCAGCATTCTGCTTGCGCTGATCCTCGCCGGGTTTGGTTTTGAGCAACTGGATGCGTGGTTCGGTCTGGGCATTGCTGCGTACATTTTGTGGAGCGCAATCCAGATCGCCCGGGAAAGTTTTTCGGTGCTGATGGATGAAGAGCTGCCGATGAATGTCAGTCAGCACATGCTCGAACTGGCCTGCAGTGTGCCGGGCGTGTTGGGCGCGCATGACTTGCGCACGCGGATCTCCGGCAACCACTGGTTCGTGCAGTTGCACCTGGAATTGCCGGGGGAGTTGACCTTGTCAGTGGCGCACGGCATCAGCGATCAAGCCGCCGATGCCATTCACAAAGCCTACCCGCGAGCCGAAGTGCTGGTGCACGCCGACCCGCAGGAAGTGGTCAAGTCAGAACGGGCGCAAACCCGGCTTCAGTAACTGACCTGATAACCGCGACTGCTCAGGCAATTGCCCTGAGCCTGTCGATAGGCCTGAACCACTTCGGGCGCGGGTTGATAGGTCGCGGTGCGCGGGTCAAAACCGCTTTGCTGCACAGCGTACTGGTAGCACTGATAACCGTCCTGCTGCACCTGCTCCGGCGACTGACCGTTGGCTGGATACGCTTCGACCTCATAGCCTTGGGATTGCGGCTGCTGCTGTTGCTGCACCGGCGGCTCGACCACCACGTAATCTTGCGTCGCTTCCTGATACGCGTAGTAGGAACCGGCGGCGAGGAACAGCAGCGAACCACCGATCCACACTTCACGGGCGTAATCGGGCAGATACTGAATGCGGATCCCGCGCGGCGGTTGCACGACGATGTAGCGCGGGCCTTGTGGGCGATACCAGTAACCGCCGGAAAAGAAGTAATCCTGCCCGCGATACGGCACGCGGTAATCGCGATCCGGGAAACGGTCGATCACATGCCCCGGCCGATATTGCGGACCCGGGCCCCAACCGTTGCCGTGTCCGTCGGGACGTCCCGGCCAGCGATTGTCGTTGGGCCGGTTGCCGGTCTGCCATTGCTGGTTGTGGTAACCGTTCTGCGGACGCTCGTCGCGGTAGTAACCCTGACGCGGCTCCTGGGTCTGACGCACAGTGTCGGGCCGCGACTGGATCGGCAGGCTATTGGCCGGCAGTTGCGGTGGCGGTGGTGGCTGGCGCACCGGGTTGGGATTGTAGGCCGGGCGGTTCTGGTCGTGGTTTTGCCACTGGCCATTGTTGTTGTGCTGCTGGCCGTTGTGCTCGAACTGGCGGCTGTTGTCGCCACGAATGATCTCGTTGTTCTGCGGACGCGGCTGATTCTGTTGCGGCTGATTCTGCGATGGATTGCTCTGCGGGCGCGGCTGATTGTTGCCGCCATGGCCCTGATTGTTGCCCTGATGATCCTGGCCGTGGCCGCCGCCATCCGGGCCGCGATTCTGCGGCTCGTCGGCAAGCGCTTGCACACTGACACTCACACACAGCAAACCAACACCGGCCAGACGCCAGATGCGCGACTTCATGCTTTTTCTCACTGCGGGGCCTGCAAATGTAAGAGGACTTGTCACTAAGACCGGGAATACACACACCGGGTTCTGCAACAGGTTATCAGTCGCGCAACTTATTTATTGAGCGCTAGGGCATGAAATCGCAGGCAAGAAAAAAGGGAGACCCGTCGGCCTCCCTTCTAGAGAACTTCGTCCTGGCTCGACGCTTTTGACGTCGGCTCACCTCACGCCGTCTTCTGGACAGTGTGCAGCTCGGGGGCCGGCACAACCCCGGTGAGGGTGGCGGCCGCGGCAGGCCGGATAGGGCGGGCCGCGTGGACTGTGTTACCGAGCAGTGATTCTGGTGATAAGAATAGGCCTGAGGCGGCGACATAGGATTGCGAAGATTGCTGAAATAAACACCACTTGCGCAATTTTTAACCCTGGATAGATAATCTGCCGCAATAGTTACAACCAAGGACAGATTGATGAGCAAACTCGACCGTTACGACCTGAGCATTTTGGCGGAATTGCAGCGCGACGCCCGCATCTCCAACCAGGAATTGGCCGAGCGCATCGGTCTGTCGCCCTCCCCGTGCTCGCGCCGGGTCAAGCAGTTGGAAGACGACGGCTACATTTCGCGTCAGGTGGCGTTGCTCGATCGCAAGATGCTTGGGCTGAGCCTGACGGCGTATGTGCTGATCGGCATGGACCGGCACACGCCGGAGCGCTTCGAAAACTTCGAGGCGGCGATTCGTACGTTGCCGCAGGTGCTGGAGTGCAGTCTGGTGACGGGGGTGGATGCGGATTACCAGTTGAAGGTGGTGGTGCCGGATATGGATCACTATCAGAAGCTGTTGCTTGGGCACCTCACCCGGATTGAGGGCGTGACCAGCGTTCGTTCAAGCTTCGTACTGAATCAGGTGCTCAACAGCACTGAACTGCCCTTGACCCACCTGCGCAACTGATCAAAGGCACCCTCACCCCAGCCCTCTCCCGGAGGGAGAGGGGGCCGACCGTGAGATGCTGAAGAAGTACGCCGACCTGAACGTTCTGCTGTGAATCCATAATCGACTCGATTTTTCAGGTCGATGTATGGCGCCAGACACCCCGGTCAGTCCCCTCTCCTCACGGAGGGAGAGGGGGCCGACCGTGAGATGCTGAAGAAGTACGCTGACCTGAGCGTTCTGCTGTGCATCCATAATCGACTCGATCTTTCAGGTCGATGTATGGCGCCAGACACCCCGGTCAGTCCCCTCTCCCTCTGGGCGGTCCGACGTTTCGGGAGGGCTAGGGTGAGGGCAACAGTTCCGGATCAGACCCAGATCAATGCCACCCCACAAACCTTGGCGTATACTCGCCGCGCCCTTTTAGCCGCATGCGCGCCGGAGAAATCCAATGGATCCAGCATTATTAGAAGAGTGGATGATGACCGGCCTGGTCAGCATCCTGATCATTTTCATGGGTTTCATCGTCTGGGATCTGGCGAAGAAGTCCAAGGCCGGGCGCTTTGGCTCGTTCATTCTGTTCTTCGTGCTGGGCCTGGGCGTGGCCGCGTTCATCATCAAGAGTGTGGTGATCGGCCTGATCGAATCCGGCGCGTTATAAGCGCGCCGGCACTTCCTTCCACTGGCCTTGATCGAGCCCTTCGATCGTCCAGTCACCAATCCTGACCCGCACCAGCCGCAACGTCGGCAGACCGACCGCCGCGGTCATGCGCCGCACCTGACGGTTGCGCCCCTCGCGAATCACCAGCTCCAGCCACGAAGTCGGTATGGTCGCGCGAAAGCGCACCGGCGGATTGCGCGGCCACAACTCAGGCTCATCCAGTTGCCGCGCCTCGGCAGGCAAGGTCATACCGTCATTCAACTCGACGCCATCACGCAAGCGCTGCAACTGCTCAGCGGTCGGCACGCCCTCGACCTGCACCCAATAGGTCTTCGCCAATTTGTGTTTCGGATCGGCGATACGCGCCTGCAACTGCCCGTCGTTGGTCAGCAGCAACAAGCCTTCGCTGTCGCGATCAAGGCGTCCGGCCGGATAAATGCCGGGCACATCGATGAAATCCTTGAGCGTCGCCCGCCCTTCACCGTCGCTGAATTGCGTCAGCACATCGAACGGTTTATTGAACAGGATCAGTTTCGGCTCGGCCGGTGGTGCCTTGGCAACACGACGCGGGGAAGCAGACTGAGGCTTCGCGCCAGGACGGCGGGAAGGTGGACGTGGAGGACGGGACATGGCGAAAAGAACATCTAACGGTCAGGGCTGCCAATGCTAGTAGCCTGACCGTTAAATGACCATCAACAAATCAGCGGAACGGCGGTTCGTCGAAGCTGCGCAGTTTGCGCGAGTGCAGCGAGTTGAGCTCGGTGCGCAGCAGATCCACCGCTTCGATGCCGATTTTCAAGTGTTGGCTGACTGCGCGTTCATAGAAGGCGTTGGCCGAACCCGGCAGTTTGATTTCACTGTGCAGCGGTTTGTCCGAAACGCACAGCAACGTGCCGTACGGCACCCGCAGGCGATAACCCTGCGCGGCAATCGTGCCGCTTTCCATGTCCACCGCCACAGCGCGGGACAGGTTGATCAACGGCCGTTCCTGCGCCCAACGCAATTCCCAGTTACGGTCGTCGTAGGTCAGCACGGTGCCGGTGCGCAGGCGTTTTTTCAGATCGTCGCCCTTTTCGCCGGTGACATTCGCCGCCGCCTGCTGCAACGCCATTTGCACTTCGGCCAGGGCCGGGATTGGAATGTTCGGCGGCACCACGCGGTCGAGAATGCCGTCGCGACGCATATAAGCGTGAGCCAGCACATAGTCGCCGATGGTCTGCGACTGACGCAGGCCACCGCAGTGGCCGATCATCAGCCAGCAATGCGGACGCAGCACCGCCAAGTGGTCGGTGATGTTCTTGGCGTTGGACGGGCCGACACCGATGTTGACCAGCGTCACGCCATGGCCATCGTTGGCGATCAGGTGATAGGCCGGCATCTGGTAACGGTGCCAGACCACACCGGCGGCAATCGCCGAAGCTTCGCCGTGATCCATGCTCTTTTCGATGATCACGTTGCCCGGCAGAACCATGCGCACGAAACGCGGATCGCTGCGCAACTGTTCCAGACCATGAACGATGAACTGGTCGACGTAGCGGTGATAGTTGGTCAGCAGAATCCACGGCTGCACATGACGCCAGTCGCTGCCGGTGTAATGCACCAGACGCCGCAGCGAGAAATCCACACGCGCGGCGTCGAACAAGGCCAGCGGCAGCGGATCGGTGTTTTCCCAGTCGTAGAGACCGTCGGCGATGCCATCGGTGGCCGCGGACAGATCGGTACTCGGGAACACCCGCGCCAGCACCGCAGCGGTGACGCCGGAGCCGGCCAGTTCATCACCCTGCTCGACCACGTACGGATACGGAATGTTCTGCTGGCTGACGCCGACTTCCACGGTCACCGTGAAGTCGTGCATCAACGGCACCAGTTGTTCGAGCAGGTATTTGCGGAATGCCGCCGGGTGGGTGACGGTGACGCTGTAAGTGCCCGGCAATTGCACCTTGGCGTAAGCGCGGGTGGTCTGCGGGACTTCGCCCTGGCAGTGATAGGTCAGACGCAGTTCGGGATAACGAAACAGAGCACGCTGCGCAGCGTCGGGTTCGACGCGATCCTTGAGGTAACGCTTGAGCGCCGAGTTCAGCGCAGTGGTGGCCCGCTCATGCAGCTCGGCCAGACGATCCACGGCTTGTTCGGCGGTTTGAACAACAATAAACGCTTCGGTCACGATCAGCTTCCTGTGTTCTGACTTGCAGAGCTTCATCTTGCCTGCATCGTGGCGTCACGGGAACAGTGGCATGTTGGCAACCGCACAATATGTCAGGCAGACCCGATCCCTGTAGGAGTGAGCCTGCTCGCGATAGCGGTCTATCCGTCGACATTTGCATTGACTGATACACCGCTATCGCGAGCAGGCTCACTCCTACAGGGGATGTGTGGTGGGTCAGAGAATCTGTGGGGTTGAGCGGGCGACGAGGGCTTCGACGTCCAGCCCACGCGGCAAGGCGCCGTAGACGCGGCCGCCGGCGCTCAATCGGCTGGCAATGAAGGCATCGCTGACGGCTGAATTCCCCGCCTCCAACAGAAGCTTGGCCTGCAAACCAAGCGCAATATCTTCAGTCAATTGCCGCGCCCGATACTGAATGTCGCTCGTATCCTTGAACTGCGCCTGCAACTGCTGAATATGCGCAGCCAGTCGCTTGTCGCCATGCCCGTCGCCCAACTCGCTGAACAACACATCCAGCACGCCCGGCTCTTTCGACAAGGCCCGCAGCACGTCCAGACACTGCACATTCCCCGAGCCTTCCCACGTCGAGTTCACCGGCGCCTCGCGGTACAGACGCGGCAGAATACTGTCCTCGACATAACCGGCGCCGCCCATGCACTCGGCGGCTTCATTGATCATCCCCGGCGCGCGCTTGCAGATCCAATACTTGCCCACCGCTGTCACCAAGCGCGCAAATTGCGCTTCATGGCGATCATCCAGATGATCCAGCGCCTTGCCCATGCGCAGGCTGAGCGCCAGAGCGGCTTCGCTTTCCAGCGCCAGATCGGCCAGCACGTTTTGCATCAATGGCTGTTCGCTGAGCAGTTTGCCGCCGACCTTGCGATGCGCGCAGTGGTGGCTGGCCTGGGTCAGCGCCTGGCGCATCAACGAACTGGAACCGACCATGCAATCGAATCGGGTCATCGCCACCATCTCGATGATGGTTGGCACGCCGCGCCCTTCCTCACCGACCATCCACGCCAGCGCGCCACGAAACTCCACTTCACTGGAGGCGTTGGACTGGTTGCCGAGTTTGTTTTTCAGGCGCTGGATATAGAACTGATTACGCGTGTCGTCCGGGCGATGGCGTGGCAGCAGGAAGCAGCTCAAGCCCTTGTCGGTCTGCGCCAGCGTCAGGAAGGCATCGCACATCGGCGCCGAGCAGAACCACTTGTGCCCGACCAGCTCATAAGCCTGACCCGGACCACTGGCGCCGACCGGATACGCCTTGGTGGTGTTGGCGCGCACGTCGGTGCCGCCCTGTTTCTCGGTCATGGCCATGCCGATGGTCACGCCGGCCTTGTGCGCCATGCCAACGTTGCGCGGGTCGTATTCAGTAGAGAGGACTTTCGGCAGCCATTGCTCAGCGATGTTCGGCTGCAAGCGCAGGGCCGGCACGCTGGCAAAGGTCATGGTCAACGGGCAACCGCTGCCGGCCTCGGCTTGGCTGTGCAGATAAGTCATCGAGGCGCGAGCGACGTGGGCCCCATCCTGTGGATGCGCCCACGGCAGCGAAGTCAGGCCGTGCTCGATCGCCGTGCGCATCAGCTCGTGATAGGCCGGGTGAAATTCCACCAGATCAATGCGATGACCATAGCGGTCATGGCTGGCAAACACAGGTTTGTTCTGATTGGCGAGGAACCCGGCTTCCATCAACGGCCCGCCGGCGAGCGCGCCGTAGGCATCGATCCGCGACTCGGCCCAACCAGCGCCAAAGCGCCGCGACCACTCCTGCAACGGCAGGTCGATGCGGTACAGGTTGGTGCCGTCCAGCGACGGTGGCTGGTTGGTGACTTCGTGGGTTTCGGCGAACTGATGCAGGTTCATGACGGGCTCCTTTGGGCAACCAAGGAACTCAGTTAAGCACCGCACCGCGACCGGTCAAAGTGTCATATCAGCCGAATTTGCGGCGCTTTTACCCTGTCAGCAGCACAGCACCCGACGCTCCAGAGCCGACTGCAAATCTTCGAATTTAACCGGTTTATTCAAGTAATCGACCGGCGCCCCCGTGGCGCAAAGCTCTCGGTCAGCGGTTAGCGCCAGCATGAATACCGGCAAGTTCGCGCAGCCCGGCAACGCATGAATCCGGCAGCACAATGACGCGCCGTCGTGAGCCGGCAACTGGCAATCGATCAGCACCGCATCGAAGGCTTCTCGCTGCAGGCAGTCCAATGCCGCCGCACCGTTATCGGCGGTACGCACGCGGAAGCCGAGCTTGAGCAACATGCCACGCATCACCAGTTGGTTGACGCTGTTGTCGTCCACCAGCAACACCGTGCAGTCCTGCGGTGCGCGCACGCAATCGTGTGAAGGAATCGGCGTCGATGCTGCCTCAACCACCGGCAACTCAAACTCGACATCCAGCTGGAAACGGCTGCCACGCCCGGGCTCCGAGCGATGAGTGAGCTTGCCGCCGAGCAACTCGACCAATTGTCGGCAGATCGCCAGACCGACGCCCAGCCCGCCGTATTCGCGGGTCATCGAACCGTCGAGCTGGAAGAAACGCTGGTACATCGTCGCTTCGCCCAGATCAGTGAACCCGATGCCGGTGTCGATCACCGCAAATGACAGCGCCAGACGATTGCCCGTCGACGGTTTGCCCGTCACGCGCAACGCCAACCCACCGACACGGGTGAACTTGATCGCATTGTCGAGCAGGCATTCCAGGCATTGCGCGAGTTTGGCGCTGTCGCCGTGCAAGCGATCCGGCAGGGTCGGCAGCACCTCGACTTTGAAGTCCAGCGACTTGCTCGCCGCGTTGCCATCGAACTGCACGCGCAACGCTTCAACTACTGCGCGCAGACTGAAGCTGCCCGGCGCAGCCTTGAGCTTGCCGGCCTGCAATTCGGTGAGGGTGAGGATGCCGTTGACCATGCGCATCATGTCCCGCGCGGAACCGGCGGCGGTCTGCTGATATTGCTCAAGCTCCGGATCCAGATCGACGGTCTGCATCAGTTCCAGCGAACCGATCACGCCGTTCATTGGCGTGCGCAGTTCGTGGGTCAGGGTCGCCAAGAACTCATCTTTGAGCTTATTGCTATGGGCCAGTTGCTGGTTGAGCACTTCGAGTTTCTGCCCGGCGTCGTACAGGGTCTGCGCCTGTTGCTCACGCATCGCGTTGATGCGGTCGGCCAGTGCCAGCGACAGCAATGCCACTTCGATGGCCGAGCCGATCTGGCTGGCGTACATGGTCAGGAACACGTTCGGCAGCAAGCCCAACACCATCAGGGTGTTGACGACGCCGCCGAGCAAAAACGCCGACCAGGCGATGATGAAATAGCGCGCTACGCGCAAGCCGCGCCACCAGGCCAGAATCCCGGCGGCAAAAATCACCACAGTGAAGGTCAGCGCCAGCGTCGTTGCAAGGCGCAGGGCCAGGGCGTAACTGGTCATCAGCGACAAACCGATGACCAATGCTCCGAAGGCAATCAGCCCGATCAACAAGCGGTCGAGCCAGCGACTGTGGGTTTTGGTCTGCAGGAAGCTGCGGGCGAACTGGCTGCCGAACAACCCGGCGCAACCGATGAAGAATGGCGTCGCGGCGTTGGCCCACCACGGATTGTCCGGCCAGAAATATTCGACCGCCGCACCGTTCACCGACAACTGATAAAGGCCAAACGAAGCGATATAGAAGATGTAGTAGAGATAGCTGGTGTCACGCACGCTGAGGAAGATGAACAGGTTGTAGACCACCATCCCTAACAGCACGCCATAAATGATGCCGAGCACATACAGGCGCACTGGCTGGTCTTCGAGGTACGCCGTGCTTGACCATAACGTCACCGGCGCCTGAATCGAGCCTTCGCTGGCCAGTCGCAGATATACGGTTTGCGTTTGATCCGGCTTGAATGAAAGGTCGAACAGATAGTTGTTCTGGCGAATCTCGCGGCTGGCGAACGGCAAGGCATCGCCGGTTTGCCGGACGAGGCGGTAGTCGCCAGCGGCATCGGGCATGTACAGGTCGAGATGGTCGAGCGGTGGATACGCCAGTTCCAGCAGCCAGGTGCGCTGGGCGGCGGGATTGCTCGGACGATAATGCAGGTCGATCTTCAGCCAGAACGCCGAACGTGAATAACCGGCATTGAGCGTGGCTTTATCGTGGGGTTTGAAATTGCCGGCGGCAGCTTGCGCACGAACATCGGCAATGCTCGCCAGACCACTCGGGTCTTCGAACACTTGCAGCGACCGGCCCAGAGGGAGGCTCTGGGTAAATTCGTCGAATTCGACGGCGCTCGCCATAAGGGGCAAGCAGAACAGCAACATCAGCAGATAGCGCATTGAAGCCCCAGCGTGGCTCGTCCGGTTGTGTCAGGAAGCCCCCCATTCCCTTTGAGTAGACGTAAAACCGGTATTACCTGTTATTGGTTTGGATCCAGACTAGCATAGCCGTTGATGGCCATTGAGCACCATTGAAATTTTTCCTACAAAGGCTCTAGAACGGGCGTTCCAGAGCAAAGCAGCGAGCTAGAGCTGTTGAGTTGGTCAGCTTGTGACAGAGCGGTCGGATTCTCCTGCCAGGTTATCGGCCCGGGACAACGGCACTGAACCCGAAAATCAGCTTTGGTGGTAAGCTCGCGCACCATGAATATCTACAGCTCCCGCCCCGTTGTCCTCTGTCTCTCCGGCCACGACCCAAGTGGTGGCGCCGGCTTGCAGGCAGATATCGAAGCTCTGCTCGCGCAGGGTTGCCACGCGGCTCCGGCCGTCACCGCCCTGACCGTGCAAGACACCGTCAACGTCACTGACTTCCGCGTCCTCGACCGTGAGTGGGTACTGGCTCAAGCCAATGCCGTGCTCAACGATTCCGAAGTCGCTGCGGTCAAACTGGGCATGCTCGGTTCGCTGGAAATGGTCGACACCGTTGTCGAACTGCTTTCGGCGCACCCGCACTTGCCAGTGGTCTGCGACCCGGTGCTGCGCGCCGGCGGCGGCGGACGTCTGGGCAAGGACGAGGTCGGCTATGCGATGCGTGAGCGTCTGCTGCCGCTATCGATCATTGCCACCCCCAACCTTCCTGAAGCGCGCATCCTCGCCGAACTGCCCGAAGGCACCGCCGACGAGTGCGCTGAAAAACTCCTGCCGTTCGTCAAAAACCTGCTGATCACCGGCGGTCACGGCGACGAAACTGAAATCCACAACCGCGTGTACAGCCGCGACGGTCTGCGTGAAACCTTTATCTGCCAGCGTCTGCCGGGCAGCTATCACGGTTCCGGTTGCACGTTGGCCAGTGCTTTGGCCGGTCGCCTGGCGCAGGGCGAACACCTCGCCAGCGCCGTGCGCAGTGCACTGGATTACACCTGGCGCACCCTGCGCGATGCCGAACAACTGGGCAAAGGCCAGTTCGTTCCGCGTCGCCTGCCGCTGGATTTCTGCTCGTAACGTCGTGAGGTCTGCCCGATGAAACTACGTGGCCTGTATGCCATTACCGACAGCCAATTGCTGGCGGGCAAGTTTCTGTCTTACGTGGAGGCGGCGCTGGAAGGCGGCGTCACCCTGCTGCAATACCGCGACAAAAGCAGTGACGAGGCCCGCCGTTTACGCGAGGCCGAAGCGCTACGTGATCTGTGCGAGCGCTACAAGACGCAACTGATCATCAACGATGACGCTGAGCTGGCGGCGCGCCTCAACGTCGGCGTGCACCTCGGTCAGACCGATGGCCCGCTGTCGCCGACCCGCGCCCTGCTCGGTTCCAAAGCGATCATCGGTTCGACCTGCCACGCGCAAATCGCGCTGGCCGAACAAGCGGCCAAAGAAGGCGCGAGCTATGTCGCCTTCGGCCGCTTCTTCAATTCCAACACCAAACCCGGCGCGCCGACCTGCAGCCTCGATCTGCTCAACGAGGCCAAACGCACGCTGCACCTGCCCGTCTGCGCGATTGGCGGCATCACCCTCGACAACGCTGCACCGCTAGTGGCCCATGGCGTCGACCTGCTCGCCGTGGTCCACGGTCTGTTTGGTGCCGAGAGCAGCGCCGAAGTGACCCGCCGCGCCCGCGCGTTCAATGAATTACTGAAAGTCTGATTTGAGAGCCCGATCATGTCTCGTTCCGAAACCCTGTTTGCCAATGCCCAGAAACACATTCCCGGTGGCGTGAACTCGCCCGTTCGTGCGTTCAAGAGCGTTGGCGGCACGCCGTTGTTCTTCAAACACGCCGAAGGCGCTTACGTAACCGACGAAGACGATAAGCGTTATGTCGATTACGTCGGTTCGTGGGGTCCGATGATCCTCGGCCACAGCCACCCGGACGTGCTCGATGCGGTGCGTAATCAGCTGCAACACGGCTTGTCGTACGGCGCGCCGACCGCGATGGAAACCGAGATGGCCGATCTGGTCTGCTCGCTGGTGCCATCGATGGACATGGTGCGCATGGTCAGCTCCGGCACCGAAGCGACGATGAGCGCGATCCGTCTGGCCCGTGGTTACACCGGTCGCGACAGCATTATCAAGTTCGAAGGCTGCTACCACGGTCATTCCGACAGCCTGCTGGTCAAGGCCGGTTCCGGCGCACTGACCCAAGGCGTGCCGAGCTCGGCCGGTGTGCCGGCGGCATTCGCCAAACACACCCTGACCCTGCCGTTCAACGACATCGACGCGGTGGAAAAGATGCTCGCTGAAGTTGGCGAAGAAGTGGCGTGCATCATCGTCGAGCCGGTGGCCGGCAACATGAACTGCGTACCACCGGCGCCGGGTTTCCTCGAAGGCTTGCGTTCGCTGTGCGACAAACATGGTGTGGTACTGATTTTCGACGAAGTGATGACCGGTTTCCGCGTTGCCCTCGGTGGTGCTCAAGCGTACTACGGGGTCAATCCTGACCTGACCACCTTCGGCAAGATCATCGGCGGCGGCATGCCGGTTGGCTGCTTCGGCGGCAAGCGTGAAATCATGCAGCGCATCGCGCCGCTGGGCCCGGTGTATCAGGCCGGTACGCTGTCGGGTAACCCACTGGCGATGGCCGCTGGTTTGACCACGCTGCGTCTGATCAGCCGTCCGGGCTTCCACGCTGAGCTGACCGACTACACCACGCGTCTGCTCGACGGTCTGCAACAACGCGCCGATGCTGCTGGCATTCCGTTCGTGACCACCCAGGCTGGCGGCATGTTCGGCCTGTACTTCAGCGGCGCCGATGACATCGTCACCTTTGAAGACGTGATGGCCAGCGACGCTGCGTTGTTCGGGCGCTTCTTCCACCTGATGCTGGAAGGTGGCGTGTACCTCGCACCGAGCGCTTTCGAAGCTGGTTTCACCTCGATCGCTCACGGCGAAGCCGAGTTGCAACTGACGCTGGACGCTGCCGAGCGTGCCTTCGCTGCACTGAAGTAATCGCCGTACCGCTGACGTTGGCTATCGCCAGCGTCAGCATTCACCTACATCCGCGCTGTTTTTCCGATGCCCCTGCTAAAAATCTCCCCTAAAGTGGGCGATATATTCCCCGCGCAGCAGAAAAACGAGTAAAGACTTTGTAAGGTTGGCCCTGCTTATTTCATAATGCGCGCTTATTGGATCCCTCGATGGGTCCGCGTGCCCTTCAGAGGTAAGTCGATTCCCATGAACCGCACCGGCCGCACCCTTGCCTTGGGCTGCCTGTTGCTCCTTCAGCCCCTGCTCGCGCATGCACAAGCAGGCGGCAACTCGTTGTTGATCCCGGCGATGGGTCGTTGCACCCTCAATACTCAGCCGCAAGACGTCACGCAGGCACTGGCCGCCTGCCAGAAAGCGGCGGACGAAGGGGATGCGCAAGCGCAATACGAGTTGGGTGAGTTCTACTACGACGGCAAGAATGCGCCGCGCGACCTCAATCAAGCTCTGAGCTATTTCGAAAAAGCCTCGTTGCAAGGCCACGCTCAGGCTCAGTTCAAGCTCGGCACGATGTTCTTCCACGGTGAAGGCGTGCAGGCCAACAACATTCAGGCGTATATCGTGCTGAAGATGGCCGCGGTCAACGGCGCTGAAGATGCGCTGGACACGGCCGACGAAGTTTCCGAAAAAATGTCCCGCGAAGACCTCGAAACCGCGACCCAGGTGCTTGGGCAAATTTTCCGTAAATACCTGATGGAACTGCAGAGCGCCGATGGGCGTACGCCTTTCTCACCGCTTCCCTGATTTCTCTATAGACTTTTCTGGCCTCTTCGCGAGCAGGCTCGCTCCCACATTGGAATGCATTCCCCTGTGGGAGCGACGGTGCGACGATTCGACCTGCTCGCGAATGAGGCGACTCGGTGTTACGGCTTACTTCTCAGGCATCGGCATCGGGAACGGCATCACATTGCCGACCGCGCCACGGGCTTCGCTGATTTTCGGGGTGCCCAGACGTTCCACTTCGTCGATGCGCACGATCGAATGCATCGGCACAAAGCTGCGCACCACGCCTTCAAACTGCGCCTTGAGCTTTTCTTCGCTCGGGTCGACGACCACTTGCGTGCGCTCGCCAAAGACGAACTCTTCCACTTCCAGAAAGCCCCACAGATCACTTTGATAGATCTGCTTGGCGTACATTTCGAACACCTGGCCCTGGTTGAGGAAAATCACCTTATAGATTGGAGCTTCGCGTTTGGTCATGGCGGGGGGATAACATCGGGGATAAAAATGAGGGCGCAAACTATAGCATAGCCTCCGGACGCACAGCGGTAGGAACCTGCGGGCTTGTTCCCTATAATGCCGGGTTCTTTGAATCAGGTGACGACACTAATCCATGGCCAAGAAGCTTTACATCGAAACCCACGGTTGCCAGATGAACGAGTACGACAGCTCGCGCATGGTCGATCTGCTGGGTGAACATCAGGCCCTGGAAGTCACCGCCCGTGCGGAAGACGCCGACGTGATTCTGCTCAACACTTGCTCGATCCGCGAGCGCGCCCAGGATCGCGTGTATTCGCAACTCGGCCGCTGGCGCGAACTGAAACTGGCCAACCCCGACATGGTCATCGCCGTCGGCGGTTGCGTGGCCAGCCAGGAAGGCGCGGCGATCCGCGATCGCGCGCCGTACGTCGATGTGGTCTTTGGCCCGCAGACCCTGCACCGCCTGCCGGAAATGATCGACGCCGCGCGCATCACCAAGTTACCGCAGGTCGACGTCTCGTTCCCGGAAATCGAAAAATTCGACCATTTGCCCGAGCCGCGCATCGATGGCCCGAGCGCTTATGTGTCGGTGATGGAAGGCTGCAGCAAATACTGCACGTTCTGCGTCGTGCCTTATACCCGCGGTGAAGAAGTCAGCCGGCCGTTCGATGACGTGATCGCCGAAGTCATCCACCTCGCCGAAAACGGCGTGCGTGAAGTGACCCTGCTGGGGCAGAACGTCAATGGCTATCGCGGCACCACCCATGATGGTCGTCTGGCCGATCTGGCCGAGCTGATCCGCGTTGTCGCCGCGATCGATGGCATTGACCGCATTCGCTACACCACTTCGCACCCGCTGGAATTCTCCGACAGCCTGATCCAGGCCCACGCCGATGTGCCGGAACTGGTCAAGCACCTGCACTTGCCGGTGCAATCGGGCTCCGACCGGATTCTCGCGGCGATGAAGCGCAATCACACCGCGCTGGAGTACAAATCCAAACTGCGCAAACTGCGCGCCGCGGTGCCGGGAATCTGCATCAGTTCGGACTTCATCGTCGGCTTCCCTGGCGAGACCGAGAAAGATTTCGAACAGACCATGAAGCTGATTGCCGACGTCGGTTTCGACTTTTCTTATTCCTTCGTCTATAGCCAGCGCCCGGGCACCCCGGCTGCCGATCTGGCCGACGACACCCCGGAAGAGCTGAAGAAGGAGCGCCTGAACGCGCTGCAACATCGCTTGAACCAGCAAGGTTTCGAGATCAGCCGACAAATGGTCGGCTCGACCCAACGGATTCTGGTGACCGATTATTCGAAGAAAGACCCGGGCGAGCTGCAAGGGCGCACCGAGAATAATCGTATCGTCAACTTCCGCTGCGACAATCCAACCCTGATCGGTCAGTTCGCCGACGTGCATATCGATGCGGCGCAGCCGCACTCGCTGCGAGGCTCGCTGATCCAATAATCAACACAGGGCACTGTGGGAGCGAGCCTGCTCGCGAAGGCGGCGACACATTCAACAACAATGTGTCTGACACACCGCTTTCGCGAGCAGGCTCGCTCCCACAGGAACAGCGATGATTTAAGAGCTTTCGCACCCAGGCCTCTGGCGTTATCCTTGATTTCATCTTAATTGCCCCAGGGCGGCTAAATACGACCTTGAACGCACCCATAGAACCACATCGTTTTATCCTCGAGCCCTTTGAGGCTCGCCGCTTCGCCAATCTGTGCGGGCAATTCGACGAGCATTTGCGCTTGATCGAACAGCGCCTGACCATCGAGATCCGCAACCGCGGAAACCAGTTCGAGCTGATCGGCGACCCCAAACACACCACGTCTGCGGAAAATCTGATTCGTCGCCTGTACCGGGAAACCAAAGGTTCAGAGCTGTCGCCAGATACGGTGCACCTGTTCCTGCAGGAATCGGCCGTGGTCGAGCTGGACAATCACGCCCCCGCCGAAGCCTCCGTCGCCCTGCGCACCAAGAAAGGCATGATTCGCCCACGTGGCTTGAATCAGTTGCGCTACGTGAAGGAAATCCTCGGCAACGACATCAACTTCGGCATTGGCCCGGCCGGTACCGGCAAGACCTATCTGGCCGTGGCGTGCGCTGTCGATGCACTCGAGCGCGAGCAGATCCGGCGCATCCTGCTGGTGCGTCCGGCGGTTGAAGCGGGTGAAAAACTCGGCTTCCTGCCCGGCGACCTGTCGCAGAAGATCGACCCATACCTGCGCCCGCTCTACGACGCACTCTACGAAATGCTCGGCTTCGAATACGTGGCCAAGCTGATCGAGCGTCAGGTGATCGAAGTTGCGCCGCTGGCCTACATGCGTGGCCGTACGCTGAACAACAGCTTCATCATTCTCGATGAAAGCCAGAACACCACCGTCGAACAGATGAAGATGTTCCTGACCCGGATCGGCTTCGGTTCCACCGCTGTCATCACCGGTGACATTACCCAGGTCGACCTGCCGAAAGGCACCAAGTCGGGTCTGCACCATGTGATCGAAGTGCTCAAAGACGTGCCGGGCATCAGCTTCACCCACTTCCAGCCCAAAGACGTCGTGCGCCATCCTTTGGTACAGCGGATCGTCGAAGCCTACGAGCGCTTCGAAAACCGTGACGAAGCCCCCAAGGACACCTCGCGAAATGCTTGAGCTAGACCTGCAAATCGCGACTGAAGCGAGCGCCCCGAGTGAAGCCGATTTCCGCCTGTGGTGCGAACTGGCCCTGCGCCAGCGCACCGCCGACTCGGAAATGACCATTCGTCTGGTCGACGAGGAAGAAGGCCGCGAGCTCAATCACACCTGGCGCCACAAGGATTACGCGACCAACGTCCTGTCGTTCCCGGCTGAAGTGCCCGACGAGTTTCTCGACATCCCATTGCTCGGCGATCTGGTGATCTGCGTGGTCGTGGTCGAACGCGAAGCCGCCGAACAAGGCAAGGAACTAAAGGCCCACTGGGCACATCTGGTCATTCACGGCTGCTTGCATCTGCTTGGTTACGACCATATAGATGACGAAGAAGCCGAAGAAATGGAAGCACTGGAACGCGAGTTGCTTGCCGAATTGGGCTATCCCGATCCGTACGCGGACGACGAACCCGAAACATCCCCTATCGTTACAACAAAGGATTCAGAGTAATCGCTATGAGCGAAGATCGATCGAGCAACGGGCAGAAGTCATGGCTGGGTAAACTGACCCAGGCTTTTGCCCACGAGCCGAAGAACCGTCAGGAGCTCCTCGAGCTGCTGCGTGATGCACATCAGAACAAACTCCTGGACAGCGAAGCGCTGGCCATCGTCGAAGGCGCCATTCAGGTGGCTGACCTGCAAGTACGCGACATCATGGTGCCGCGTTCGCAGATGATCAGCATCAAGGCGACCCAGACACCCCGTGAATTCCTCCCGGCCGTGGTCGATTCGGCCCACTCGCGCTATCCGGTGATCGGCGAAAGCCATGACGACGTGATGGGCGTGCTGCTGGCCAAGGATCTGCTACCGCTGATCCTCAAGGAAAACGGCGACAGCTTCAACATCAAGGATCTGCTGCGCCCGGCCACCTTCGTGCCGGAGTCCAAGCGCCTGAACGTGTTGCTGCGTGAATTCCGCGCCAACCACAACCACATGGCCATCGTCATCGACGAATACGGCGGTGTGGCCGGCCTGGTAACGATTGAAGACGTGCTGGAACAGATCGTTGGCGACATCGAAGACGAGCACGACGTCGAGGAAGATAGCTACATCAAGCCGCTGCCTAGCGGTGACTTCCTGATCAAGGCCCTGACGCCGATCGAGAACTTCAACGAGTTCTTCGACAGCGAATTCTCTGATGACGAGTTCGACACCGTCGGTGGTCTGGTGATGAGTGCTTTCGGGCACTTGCCAAAACGCAACGAAATCACTGAAATCGGCGCCTATCGTTTCCGCATCCTGAACGCCGACAGCCGTCGGATTCATTTGCTGCGACTGACGCCAATTGCTCGTTAATTCTAAGGACTGAAATGCGCTGGACAACCCGCCCCGGCTGGCCCGGTAACCTGCTGGCCGTGGCGGCCGGTGCAATCACCACCTTCGCTCTGGCACCGTTCAACATCTGGCCGCTGGCTTTGCTCGCGGTCGGCTTGTTCTATGCCGGTCTGCGCGAACTGAGCCCGCGTCAGGCGCTGGGCCGCGGCTGGTGCTTCGGTTTCGGCCTGTTCGGCGCCGGTACCAGCTGGATCTATTACAGCATCCACCATTTCGGCGGTGCTTCGGTGCTGCTGGCCGGGTTCTTGATGCTGTTGTTCACGGCGGCGATTGCCTGGTTCTTCGCCCTGCCCGCCTGGATTTGGGCGCGTTGGTTGCGCCGTAATGAAGCGCCGCTGGCCGATGCCCTCGCGTTTGCTGCGCTGTGGGTCGCTCAGGAAATGTTTCGCGGCTGGTTCCTGACTGGTTTCCCGTGGTTGTACTCGGGTTACAGCCAGCTCGACGGCCCGCTGGCCGGGCTCGCGCCGGTCGGCGGCATGTGGTTGGTCTCGTTCACTCTGGCGCTGACCGCAGCGCTGGTCTACAACGCTCCACGGTTGCTGCAGACCGGGCGCAAAGGTTTTGCGGTGGCGGGTTTGGTACTGCTGATCGGGCCGTGGATCGTCGGTATTACGCTTAAGGGTTACGCCTGGACCAGTCCGTCGGGCGCGCCGTTGAGCGTTGCTGCGATTCAGGGCAACGTCGCGCAAAGCATGAAATGGGATCCGGCCGAGCTCAACGCGCAGTTGGCGTTGTACCGCGATCTGAGCTTCCGATCGAAACCGGTGGATCTGCTGATCTGGCCGGAAACCGCTGTGCCGGTGCTCAAGGAATCTGCCGAAGGCTACCTGAGCATGATGGGTAACTTCGCCGCCGAGCGAAAATCCGCCCTGATTACCGGCGTGCCGATTCGCGAAATGGTTCGTCACGAAAAACGCTTCTTCAACGGCATCACCGTGGTCGGCGAAGGCGATGGCACTTACCTTAAGCAGAAACTGGTGCCGTTCGGCGAGTACGTGCCATTGCAGGACGTCCTGCGTGGCTTGATCGCGTTCTTCGATTTGCCGATGTCCGACTTCGCCCGAGGCCCGGCTGATCAGGCGCTGCTGCAAGCCAAGGGTTATCAGATTGCGCCGTTCATCTGCTACGAAGTGGTGTACCCGGACTTCGCTGCCGGACTTTCGGCACGCAGTGATTTGCTGCTGACGATCAGTAACGACACGTGGTTCGGCACCTCGATTGGCCCGCTGCAACATTTGCAGATGGCGCAAATGCGTGCCCTGGAAGCCGGGCGCTGGATGATCCGCGCAACCAACAACGGCGTGACCGGGTTGATCAACCCGTTCGGGCAGATCACCGAGCAGATTCCGCAGTTCGAACAAGGGATTTTGTACGGTGAAGTGGTGCCGATGCACAACCTGACGCCCTACCTGCAATGGCGCTCGTGGCCGTTGATCATCGTGTGCTTGCTGTTGTTTGGCTGGGCACTGATGGCCAGCCGGATGTCGAAAACCCTTTAAAGTCCCCCGACAATGATCATTCCCACGCTCCGCGTGGGAATGCCGCCGGGGACGCTCCGCGTTCCGCTTCGGATGTGGCGCAGAGCGCCACGGGATGCATTCCCACGCAGAGCGTGGGAACGATCAGTCAGCCCGGTAAAACAGTGAATACCCCACCTGCCCCACCGCTTCATTGAGCAACTGCCCGCTCTGCCAGATCGATTTGAACTCCGGCAGCCAGCCACCAAACGGTCTTGCGTTATCGGTACCGAGAAAACCGACCGGCGCCGGCACCACTTCAAACCCTGCTTGCTGAAAACTCCACACCGAGCGCGGCATATGCCAGGCCTGCGTCACCACGACCACACGTTTGATCCCCTGCGGCAACAAGATATCGGCGGTAAATTTGGCGTTTTCCCACGTGGTACGGCTTTCACCTTCCTGCCAACGCACCGTCACGCCAAAATCGTCGCGCAATGAATCCGCCATCAATTTCGCCTCAGTCGGCGGCGTACCGTAATGCAAGCCACCCGTGGTCAGAATCGGCAAACCGGATGCCTTCGCCAGCCGCGCCGCATAACGCTGACGCTCGAGCCCCACGCCAGTCGGCTGATCCTCACCCCACGCCAGATCACCGCGCTCTCGCCCGGAACCCAGCACCACAATAGCGTCAGCCCGTTGCGCCAACGTTGCCCACTCTTCGCGGGCCAGCGGTGGCTCGCGCTCCAGCGCTTTTGCGCCCCACTGCACGACCACCGGCAGGCTCATCAGCCACATTCCGCCAAAGCCAATGGCAAAGCACAATCCAGCCAGGCGCGGCCGAGAGCGGCGCAGCCACCACGCAGCCAGCAACAGCAGCAAGAGAATGCCGGGCGGCAATAAAAGTTGTTTGATGAAATAACGAAAAGGCATCGAGCATCTCCAGAGATGCCCGAAGCCTAAGAGTGTTAATAAAGCGTTACAACCAATAGGTGGGATCCTGTTGAAAAAGATCCGGTTCTTGACCTGCCATGCGCTTACTTGGCCTGCACAGAGCGAACCTTGACGGTGTCTCTGCCGGGCGCCTTGTCCTTGAGCCAGATGACCTTGGCCGAATGTGCTGCATCGAGCTGCTTCACTGCCTGTGACAAGCATCCGTGCGTTTCACGTTCACTGCGATCCAGATAGGCCTTGACCAGTTTGAACTCGGCGGGGCTCAAGCCACGCAATTCCAGTTCCAGGGGGCGCTCGTCGCGCAGCCGGTCAGCGGTTTTTACTGCGTCCAGGGCCATACCCAGACGGTCGATCAATCTTTCGTACAACTCGGGTTTAGTCACGTTTTTTTGCCGTTGCTCCACCATCCCTCACCTCATTGAAGATAAGACTCACTCCCCAGTTAGAGCTTAGCTTCGCTGCACAAACCGGCTGCACGCCGCGACCAACGGCCCTCGCCACGAATTTGCCGGGACAAACAGCTGTAATCAGGGTTTCCCTAGGCCAAGCACGGTCATGTATGCTACGGCGCTTCCTGTAATTCCACTTCCAGCTCGTCCGGGCCAACCCCGGAACCTGCGTTGAAGAGGATTAGGCCACCCCTATCCAGTACAAAAGTAGCCATGCACGAACAATATCAGCCCCGTGAAATAGAAGCCGCCGCCCAATCGTTCTGGGACGAGCAAAAGTCCTTTGAAGTCAGTGAACAGCCAGGCAAGGAAACCTACTACTGCCTGTCGATGTTCCCTTACCCCAGCGGCAAGCTACACATGGGGCACGTGCGCAACTACACCATCGGCGACGTGATCTCCCGCTACCAGCGCATGCTCGGCAAGAACGTTCTGCAACCGATGGGTTGGGACGCGTTCGGCATGCCGGCGGAAAACGCCGCGATGAAGAACAACGTCGCGCCGGCCAAGTGGACCTACGAAAACATCGCCTACATGAAAACCCAGCTGCGCAGCCTGGGTCTGGCGGTCGACTGGTCGCGCGAAGTGACTACCTGCAAACCGGATTACTACCGCTGGGAACAATGGCTGTTCACTCGCCTGTTCGAAAAAGGTGTCATCTACCGTAAAAACGGCACCGTGAACTGGGACCCGATCGACCAGACCGTTCTGGCTAACGAACAGGTGATCGACGGTCGCGGCTGGCGTTCCGGCGCGCTGATCGAAAAGCGCGAAATCCCGATGTACTACTTCAAGATCACCGCCTACGCGGATGAGCTGCTGGAGAGCCTCGACGAGCTGACGGGCTGGCCTGAACAGGTCAAGACCATGCAGCGTAACTGGATCGGCAAATCCCGCGGCATGGAAGTGCAGTTCCCGTACAACGTCGACTCGATCGGCGAAGCCGGCACCCTGAAAGTCTTCACTACCCGTCCGGACACCCTGATGGGCGCGACCTATGTCGCCGTGGCTGCCGAGCACCCGTTGGCCACCCTGGCCGCGAAAAACAACGCCGAGCTGCAAGCGTTCATCGCTGAATGCAAGGGCGGCAGCGTTGCTGAAGCCGACGTCGCCACGCAAGAGAAAAAAGGCCTGCCGACCGGCCTGTTCGTCGAGCACCCGCTGACCGGTGAGAAACTGCCTGTCTGGGTCGCCAACTACGTGCTGATGCACTACGGCGACGGCGCTGTAATGGCCGTACCGGCGCACGACGAGCGTGATTTCGAATTCGCCCACAAGTACAACCTGCCGGTTAAATCCGTGGTGCGTACCAGCTCCGGCGACAGCAACCCGGCGCCGTGGCAAGACGCCTACGGCGAGCACGGCACGCTGATCAACTCCGGCGAATTCGACGGTCTCGACTTCGCTGGCGCATTCGACGCCATGGAAGTGGCCCTGATCAAGAAAGAACTGGGCGCCTCGCGTACTCAGTTCCGCCTGCGCGACTGGGGCATCAGCCGTCAGCGCTACTGGGGCTGCCCGATCCCGATCATCCACTGCGACACTTGCGGTGACGTGCCGGTGCCGGAAGATCAATTGCCTGTGGTCCTGCCGGAAGACGTGGTGCCGGACGGCGCCGGTTCGCCGCTGGCGCGCATGCCTGAATTTTACGAATGCAGCTGCCCGAAATGCGGCCAGCCTGCCAAGCGTGAAACCGACACCATGGACACCTTCGTCGAGTCGTCGTGGTACTACGCCCGCTACGCCTCGCCGCACTTTGAAGGTGGCCTGGTGGAAAAATCCGCAGCCGATCACTGGCTGCCGGTCGATCAGTACATCGGTGGTATCGAACACGCGATTCTTCACCTGCTCTACGCGCGCTTCTTCCACAAACTGATGCGTGACGAAGGCCTGGTCAGCTCCAACGAGCCGTTCAAGAACCTGCTGACCCAAGGCATGGTGATCGCCGAGACTTACTACCGTCGCGAAGCCAACGGTGCTTACACCTGGTTCAACCCGGCGGACGTAGAACTCGAGCGTGACAGCAAAGCCAAGGTCATCAGCGCCAAACTGATTGCCGACGGTCTGCCGGTGGAAATCGGTGGCACCGAGAAAATGGCCAAGTCGAAAAACAACGGCGTCGACCCACAGTCGATGATCGATCAGTTCGGCGCCGACACCTGCCGCCTGTTCATGATGTTCGCTTCGCCACCTGACATGAGCGCAGAGTGGTCCGACTCCGGCGTCGAAGGTTCGCACCGCTTCCTCAAACGCGTCTGGCGCTTGGCGCAAGCCCACGTTACTCAGGGACTGCCGGGCAAACTGGACATCGCCAGCCTGAACGACGAGCAGAAAGCCGTGCGCCGCGCGATCCATCTGGCCATCAAACAGGCCAGCCATGACGTCGGCCAGAACCACAAATTCAACACCGCCATCGCCCAGGTGATGACGCTGATGAACGTACTGGAAAAAGCCGCACAAGCTACCGAGCAGGATCGTGCGCTGATTCACGAAGGTCTGGAAGCCGTGACACTGTTGCTGGCGCCAATCACCCCGCACATCAGCCACGAACTGTGGAACAAGCTGGGTCACGCTGACGCAGTCATCGACGCTGGCTGGCCGGCTGTGGACGAAAGTGCGCTGGTTCAGGACAGCCTGACGCTGGTCATTCAGGTCAACGGCAAGCTGCGTGGCCAGATCGAAATGCCGGCCAGCGCGACTCGCGAAGAAGTCGAAGCCGCCGCACGTGCCAACGAAAACGTCCTGCGTTTCGTCGATGGCCTGACTATTCGTAAAGTGATCGTAGTGCCCGGGAAACTGGTCAATATCGTCGCCAGCTAATTGGATTGTGCGTCAGGCTCGCCTGACGCCGGATAAAACCTTTCGGGCCGCACGGTCGGCCCACCTGGTTTCAAGGGGAGCAACACAATGATCAAACGCAATCTGCTGGTGATGGGCCTCGCCGTTCTCTTGAGCGCCTGCGGTTTCCAGCTGCGCGGCACCGGCACCAACGAACTGACGATCAAGGAGCTTGATCTGAGCGCCCGTAATGCCTACGGCGAGACGGTCACGCAACTGCGTCAGGTACTGGAGTCGAGCGGCGTCAAGGTTTACAGCGGCGCGCCGTACAAATTGTTCCTGGCTGACGAGCAGGAAAGCCAGCGCATCCTCAGCTACGCAGGTGCCGGTCGTACCGGTGAGTATCAGGTCACCACCGTCCTGAGCTACGACATCCGTGGCGAAAAAAACCTTTCTCTGCTGAGCGACAAGCTTGAAGTACAGAAAGTGTTTATCCACGACGGCAACAACCTCGTCGGCTCCGACCAGGAAGCCAGCGACGCCCGTCGCGATATCCGTCGCGAGCTGGTTCAACGCATGATGCTGCGCCTGCAACAGCTGACCCCAGTTCAACTGGAGCAATTGCAGCAAGCTGCGAACAACCGCGCCAAGGCAGAAGCCGACGCGTTGGAAGCGGCGCAGAAAGCTGAAGCGGAAACTCCGCGTCAGTCGCCGCTCGAAATCCCGCAGCAGTAAGACGTTCGGGGCGCTCAGGCGCCCCGTTCGACCTTTCTTATGAAGCTCGCTCCCGCCCAACTCGGTAAACACCTGCAAGGTACTTTGGCGCCTGTCTACATCATCAGCGGCGATGACCCGCTGCTGTGTCAGGAAGCCGCCGACGCCATCCGCAGTGCTGCGCGCCAGCAAGGTTTTGATGAACGCCAGGTCTTCGCCGCCGACGCCAATTTCGATTGGGGCACGTTGTTGCAGGCCGGCGCCAGCATGTCGTTGTTCTCGGAAAAACGCCTGCTGGAACTACGCCTGCCTTCGGGCAAGCCCGGTGACAAAGGCGCCGCTGCATTCATCGAATATTGCTCGCGTCCCGCCGAAGACACGGTGCTGCTGATCAGCCTGCCCAAGATGGATGGCAGCGCGCAGAAAACCAAGTGGGGCAAGGCGCTGGTCGAAGGTCAGCAAACCCAGTTCATCCAGATATGGCCGGTGGATGCCAATCAGTTGCCTAGCTGGATTCGTCAGCGCTTGTCGCAGGCCGGTTTGTCGGCCAGCCAAGACGCGGTCGAATTGATTGCTGCGCGTGTCGAGGGCAACCTGCTCGCCGCCGCGCAGGAAATCGAAAAGCTCAAGTTGATGGCCGAAGGTGGCCAGATCACCGTCGAAACCGTGCAGGCCGCTGTGGCCGACAGTGCGCGGTTTGACGTGTTCGGCCTGACCGATGCCGTGCTCAACGGCGAGCCGGCCCACGCACTGCGCATGCTTGAAGGGCTGCGCGGCGAAGGCGTCGAACCACCGGTGATTCTCTGGGCGCTTGCTCGCGAGCTACGTCAGCTGGCCAATATCTCGTTGCAATACAGTCAGGGCACGCCGCTGGACAAGTGTTTCAGCCAAGCGAAACCGCCGGTCTGGGACAAGCGCAAACCGTTGATGAGCAAAGCCCTGCAACGCTACTCGGCGCAACGCTGGGCGCAGTTGCTGCTCGAAGCACAGCGCATCGACGCGCAGATCAAAGGCCAGGCGGCCGGTTCGCCGTGGATGAGCCTGAGTCGCTTGGCATTGTTGATGTCCGGCCAGCGTCTGACACTCCCCGCCGAATAACCTGTTCTACCGCATAACGGCCATTCGCGAGCAGGCTCGCTCCCACATTGAAATGCATTCCAGATGTGGCGGCGAGCCTGCTCGCGAAAGCGCCAGAACATTCCTACACAACAGGGACTGGACAGACGCCCGACATCGGCAGATTATTTCCCCCGCAAAACCCACTCAATCGAGAGAACCCTCATGAGCAAAAAGCCATCGAAACATGGCCCCAACAAGGCCAAATCCATCGTCGCCCAGCCCCTGTTCCGCAGTCGCCAGGAACGACCAACCAAGGGTAAAGGCAGCTACCGCCGCGAAGCCTTCCAGTCTGACAGCTGGGAGGCTTCTTACTTTCTGGCCGCTTGAAGCGCAGTACCCCCCGGTCATGTTAAGGTCTGCACCTGATTCGTTTTCCTGGAACTGTGCATGCCCCTAAGTCTTTCCCGTCGTTGGCCTGTTCGCCAATTGATCGCTGCCTCCAGCTTCATTCTGCTTGTCGCCTGCGCGGAAAAACCGACCGCCGCCGATGCGCAACCCCTTCAAGCCGCGCCTGTCGCCACGGCCCCAGCGATTATCCCGCCGGTAGTGCCGTCCGCCGACCCTCTTGATCTCCAGCCGACCCAAACCTTTGCCGAATGGCAGGCAGGCTTTCGCAAAGATGCACTGGCCGCCGGGATTAGCCCAGAGCTGTTCGATCGCGCCTTTGCCAATGTCAGCTTCGACGCCAGTGTGATTCGGGCCGACCGCAGCCAACCAGAGTTCTCGCGCCCGGTGTGGGAATACCTCGACGGTGCACTGTCGCCGCTGCGCGTGCGCAAAGGTCAGGCGCTGATCAGCCAGTACACCGACATTCTGCAAAGCATCGAACAGCGTTATGGCGTTGATCGTCAGGCGCTGGTGTCGGTGTGGGGCATGGAAAGCAACTTCGGTCAGTTCCAGGGCAGCAAGTCGGTGATCAACTCGCTGGCCACCCTTGCCTACGAAGGCCGTCGCCCGGGCTTCGCTCACGCACAGCTGATCGCCGCCCTGCAGATCCTGCAACAGGGCGATATCACGCCGGAGAAGATGCTCGGCTCGTGGGCCGGCGCCATGGGTCAGACCCAGTTCATTCCGACCACCTACAACACCCATGCTGTGGACTTTGACGGCGATGGCCGCCGCGATATCTGGGGCAGCCCTGCTGACGCACTGGCCTCGACCGCGCATTACCTGCAAAGCTCCGGCTGGCAGCGTGGCCAGCCGTGGGGGTTTGAAGTGCAGCTGCCGAGCAGCTTCAACTACACCCTGGCTGATGGCGCGACTCGCAAGAGTGTCGCCGAATGGCGTCAGTTGGGCGTGACTCTGCCGAATGGCGGTCAGGTGCCAGCAGGCTCTGAACAGCTGTCTGCCGCCCTGCTGCTGCCGGCTGGTTATCGTGGGCCGGCGTTCCTGATCCTCGACAACTTCCGCGCGATTCTCAAGTACAACAACTCCTCGTCGTATGCGCTGGCAGTGAGCCTGTTGTCCGAGCGTTTCAGCGGTGGCGGCTTGATCAACGGCAGTTGGCCGAAAGATGACCTGCCGCTGAGCCGCACCGAGCGTATCGAATTGCAGACCCTGTTGAGCGCGCGCAATTACGATGCCGGCACCGCGGACGGGATTATCGGCGCCAATACGCGTAAAGCGATTCGCAGTGCCCAGCAGTCATTTGGCTGGCCGGCGGATGGTTATCCGACGCATAAACTGCTGGAAAGCCTGCGTCCCCAATAGAACGAATGCCGTATGGCTGATATCGCTTTCGCGAGCAGGCTCGCTCCCACATTGAAATGCATTGCAAATGTGGGAGCGAGCCTGCTCGCGAAGACTGACTATCAGGCAATAAACCTTCAGGCCTTGATCACCACATCCTGCTCCAGCATCAATTCCTGCTTCCCGGCATCCAGTCGCACCAGTGCGCCCAGCGGCAGCATCAGGTTCGGATCGCAATGCCCGCTGCGCCAGCCAGACAAAACCGGAATTCGTAAAGGCTCGAAGGTCTGCTTGAGCAAGCGGTTCAGCGCTGCGACATCCACGCCGGCAATATCCCCGACCAACACCCCGCGCAACTTGGCCAACTTGCCGGCCAGACGCATCTGGGTCAGCAAGCGATCAATGCGATACAGCGGCTCGTTGATGTCTTCGATCAGCAGAATCACCCCCTCGACATCGATTTCGTAAGGCGTACCCAACGTCGAAGCGATCATCGCCAGATTACCGCCGAGCAAGCGTCCGTGCGCGATGCCAGGTTCGACGGTAGTCAACGGATAAGCCACCGGATGGCTCAGCACACTCCCCGCCTTCAATTGCCCGCGCAGCATGGCGAAGAACGAAATCACCGTCGGTGGCTCCTTGTCACCCAACAGGTCGGCATTGAGCAGCGGACCGTGAAAAGTCACGAATCCTGCGTATCGACTGATGGCCAGGTGCAGCGCGGTGATATCGCTGTAGCCAACGAAGGGCTTGGCGTTGCGGCTCAGCAGGTCGTAGTCGATGCGGTCGAGCAATCGCGGCGTGCCGTAGCCACCGCGCAGGCAAATGATCGCATCGACCTCGGGATCAGCGAACGCCGCGTGCAGGTCACGCAGGCGCACATCGTCACTGCCGGCCAGATAGCCGTCCTTTTCATAGACACCGGGAAACACCTTCAGCCCATAGCCACGGGCGCGCATCCATTGCACCGCCTTGTCGGTGTCCAGAGTACCGGGACCGGCAGGTGCAATAACGCCGATCAGTCCCTCTGAAGGCAGTGCGGGCACGGCTCTGTGCGGACAAAGTGTGTGGGTCGGTCGAACGGTCATCCTTGGATCTCCCTGTGAAGTCATGCACACACAGTAGTCAGGAACGGCGGCAAACAGAAGGGGGTCAGCCACGCCGTGGATTGAAGGAAAAATCAGCAGCGAAGGTAATCCGGGCAAAAAAATGCCCGCCGGGCGTTGAAGCCTCGGCGGGCACTTTTTCATTCGGCGCGGGATCAGGAACCCAGCAGCTCAGCCTTGACCAGCTTCGCTTGCTCGTCGGCGTGGTAAGAAGAACGCACCAGCGGGCCCGAGGCAACGTTTTTGAAGCCCATCTTGTAACCTTCTTCGGCGAACCAGGCGAAGGTGTCCGGGTGCACAAAACGCTGCACCGGCAAGTGGCTGCGCGACGGCTGCAGATACTGACCGAGGGTCAGCATGTCGATGTCGTGTTCGCGCATGCGCTTCATGACTTCGATGACTTCTTCGTCGGTCTCGCCCAGACCCAGCATCAGGCCGGATTTGGTCGGAATGTGCGGCATCATCTGCTTGAAGCGTTGCAGCAGGGTCAGCGACCACTGGTAATCCGAGCCCGGACGCGCAGCCTTGTACAGGCGTGGCACGGTTTCCAGGTTGTGGTTGAACACATCCGGCGGCTCGGCCGCGGTGATTTCCAGCGCGACGTCCATGCGACCACGGTAGTCCGGAACCAGAGTTTCCAGCTGCACGTTCGGCGACAGTTTGCGGATTTCGCGGATGCAGTCGGCAAAGTGCTGGGCACCGCCGTCGCGCAGGTCGTCGCGGTCAACCGAAGTGATCACCACGTACTTGAGCTTGAGGTCGGCAATGGCGATGGCCAGGCTTTCCGGCTCATTGACGTCCAGTGGCTTCGGTCGGCCGTGACCAACGTCGCAGAACGGGCAGCGACGGGTGCAGATGTCGCCCATGATCATGAACGTCGCGGTGCCACCGGAGAAGCACTCGCCGAGGTTCGGGCAGGACGCTTCTTCGCAGACGCTGTGCAGCTTGTGCTTGCGCAGCAGGCTCTTGATACGGTCGACTTCCGGCGAAACCGGGATGCGTACACGAATCCAGTCAGGTTTCTTCGGCAGTTCGGTAGTCGGAATGATCTTTACCGGAATGCGTGCAACCTTCTCGGCGCCGCGCAGCTTGACGCCGGCTTCTACCTTGGGACGCGGGGCCGGGCGCTCGGTCACGTCGAGCGTCGGGATCATGGTTTGCACTGCATCAGTAGTCATATCAGTCGATTCCGCCCGTCAGGGTCGTCTGCTCAGCATAGTCGAGGTGTTTGACGAGCTGCGCACGCAGCCGGGCACTTACCTCGGCAAATTCAATCGATCCTGCGTGGTCGCTCAGCTGGGTCATCGCCAGCCCGGCATAGCCGCAGGGATTAATCCGTCGAAACGGTTCCAGGTTCATATCCACGTTCAGGGCCAGGCCATGAAAGGAACAACCGTGGCGAATCCGCAAACCCAGAGAAGCGATTTTCGCTCCATCGACATAGACGCCGGGAGCATCTGGCTTGGCTGCAGCGGTTACGCCGTAGCTGGCCAGCAGTTCAATCAGGCAAAGCTCCATGCGGCTGACCAGATCACGCACGCCGAAACCCAGCTTGCGTACATCCAGCAACAGATAGGCCACCAACTGGCCGGGACCATGATAAGTCACCTGCCCACCGCGATCGACCTGCACTACCGGGATATCACCCGGCAGCAACAGATGTTCGGCTTTGCCGGCCTGGCCCTGAGTGAACACCGGCGGGTGTTCGACGAGCCAGATTTCGTCGGCGGCATCGCTGCCGCGTTCGTTGGTAAAGCGTTGCATGGCATGCCAGACCGGCTCGTAAGCCATCTGGCCGAGCTCACGAAAGCCCAGCGTGCCCGGCATCACAGCACCATGTGCACGAAGCCGGTCGCCCGCAGTTCGCTGTTGATGTTGTACAGCTGATCCTGATCGGTCGCGACGATGTGCAACTGAATCGTGGTGTATTTGCCGTTGGTGCTTTGACGCTCGTCGATGCGCTCATCGTTGATGGTCGCGTGTTTCAGGACGATCTCGATGATCTTGTCCTTGTTGCCAACACCCGTATCGCTGATCACCTTAATCGGATAATCAGTCTGCGGGAATTCGATCTTTGGCGCCTTTACTTCGGTATCGGTCATGGCGTAACGGCCTCTTGAGCGCAAGCCGTGATAACGCGCATGGCCCCGCACCGGATCGGGGCGGGGCCATGCAGGTCAACACAAATCAGTTGAACAAGCCGTAGAAGAATAGACGGATGCTATCCCACATGCGGCGGAAGATACCACCCTCCTCGACGCCATCCAGAGCGATCAGGTCAGCGCTGTGCACGACCTTGTCTTCCAGTTTGACTTCGACTTTACCGATCACGTCGCCCTTGGCGATTGGCGCGGTCAGCTGCGGGTTCATGGTCATGCTCGCAGCAAGCTTCTTCAGCTGGCCTTTTGGCAGGGTCATGGTCAGGTCTTCAGCCAGGCCGGCCTTGACTTGATTGGTGGTGCCTTTCCACACCGGAGCCTGAGCCAGTTCGGTGCCCTTCTGATAGAAGGTCTGGGTTTCGAAGAAGCGGAAGCCGTAGGTCAGCAGCTTCTGGGTTTCAGCGGCGCGCGCCACTTCGCTGTTGGTGCCGAACACCACGGCGATCAGACGCTGACCATCACGTACTGCCGAAGACACCATGCAGTAGCCGGCTTCGTCGGTGTGACCGGTTTTCAGACCGTCAACGGTCTTGTCGCGCCACAGCAGCAGGTTGCGGTTAGGCTGCTTGATGCCGTTCCAGAAGAACTCTTTCTGCGAGTAGATCGCATAGTGAGCCGGGTCTTCGTGGATGATTGCGCGAGCCAGAATCGCCATGTCGTGAGCCGACGAGTAGTGCTCAGGATTTGGCAGACCGGTCGGGTTCATGAAGTGGGAGTTGGTCATGCCCAGATCGGTGACAGTCTTGTTCATCAGATCGGCGAACGCATCTTCGCTACCGGCGATGTGCTCGGACAGCGCCACGCTGGCGTCGTTGCCGGACTGGATGATGATGCCGTGCAGCAGGTCGCTGACAGTCACCTGCGAGCCGACTTTGATGAACATCCGCGAGCCGCCGGTGCGCCAGGCGTTTTCGCTGACGGTCACCGGATCGTTTTCACCGATCTGGCCACGACGGATTTCCAGGGTCGCGATGTACGCGGTCATCAGCTTGGTCAGGCTGGCCGGTGGCAGACGCTGGTCGCCATTGTTCTCGACCAGCACGTTGCCGCTGCTGGCATCCATCAGAACGTAGGCTTTGGCGGCCAGTTGCGGTGGCGACGGCATCATCTCGGCCGCGAAGGCGGCTGGCGAGAGGAGCAGCGGGACTAGCAGACACAGGCGTTTGGCAAAGGTGGTGATGTTCATCCGTCTCTCGAAATCGCTAATGGAAACTGTCCTTGCGGACAAAATTTAATCAGATGACTTTCTAACGAGCCATCGCGTGTTCAGTTGCTCACTCCAGTCACCCTTGCCGGGCTTTTGTTCTTCGACGAGCCAACAACCTGATTCACCCCCCAATCGCTGGCGAATCGTCAATCAAGTTCTACGTATTACTCGGTGACCACACTTGGCGAACCAAGGTTGGCCAGGCGCACACTGTTCTGCACCTGGGCAATTTCACCCGGCGAGCCGATCGGCCCCAGGCGAACCCGGTGCAGGGTCTGCTGATTGCGCACGATCGAGCTGATGAACACCGGAGCGCTCACCATCCCGCTGAGCTTCGACCTCAGGAGTTCTGCAGCGTCCGGGTTGGCGAACGCGCCCACCTGCAGATACTGGCCAGTTGCTGTTGCAGAAGCGTTTTTTTTTGCACTCATCGGCACAGGGACGGTGTCGGAGGCATGTTGCTGCGGCGGTGGCGTCCATTGCTCGACGGTGCCGGCCGACGCCGTGATCACCGGAGCGCTGTTCTGCGCGACCTGCGGCTCGTTGAGCATCAACGGTGCCGGACGGCCCTTGGCTGCCCAGTATTGCTGCGGATCGATGCCTTCAACCTTGACGCGCGCGGTGCCGGTTTCGGCGTAGCCGAGTTTTTTCGCGGCGGCGTAGGACAAGTCGATGATGCGATCGGAATAGAACGGCCCACGGTCGTTGACACGCAGGATCACCGTGCGGTTGTTGTCCAGGTTGGTCACCCGAACGTAACTTGGCAGTGGCAATGTCTTGTGGGCGGCACTCATGCCGTACAGGTCGTAGACCTCGCCGTTGGCGGTGTTCTGACCGTGAAACTTGGTGCCGTACCAGGACGCTGTGCCGGAAGCGACGTAAGTCTTGGATTCCTGCAACGGGAAATAGGTTTTGCCCAGTACGGTGTACGGGTTGGCCTTGTAAGGACCAGTGTGCAGGGTCGGCGTGGCATCGGGGATGCGCGAAACATCGACATCCCACCACGGCGCGCCGTCTTTGTGCGCGCGGTTGATGTCCAGACCCGGCTGCGCTCGCACAGCGGTATTGGAGGTTTTCGGCGTCGGCGAACGGCTGGTCGTGCAACTGGCGACCAATACCGCCAACGCAGCGAATGCCACCAGCTTCAGGGGTTTATTGTTAGGCAATGCCCGCATTACTTGACGCCCCGTGCTTGTACCAGCTGTTCAGACAGTTGATGTACGGCCATGGCGTACATCACGCTGCGGTTATAACGCGTGATCGCGTAGAAATTCTTCAGGCCCATCCAGTATTCAGGGCCGTTCTCGCCTTCGAGGCGAAATGCAGTAACCGGCATATCATCGCGCAGCGCATCATGACTTGACCAGCCCAGCGCCCGCAACTCTCCAACGGTTTTCGTCGGCTCGATGCCGGTGGTCAGGCCTTCATCGACCTGCTCGCCACGGACATCGGCGCGGCTGACCACCGGCTCACCGGCGACCCAGCCGTGACGCTTGAAATAACTGGCGACGCTGCCGATCGCATCATCCGGGTTGTTCCAGATGTTGATATGGCCGTCGCCGTCGAAGTCCACCGCATACGCGCGAAAGCTGCTCGGCATGAACTGCGGCAGGCCCATGGCCCCGGCGTAAGAGCCTTTGAGGGTCAGTGGGTCGACCTGTTCTTCGCGCGCCAGCAGCAGGAACTCACGCAGTTCCTTGCGGAAAAATTCGGCACGGGGAGGATAGTCGAAACCGAGCGTCGACAAGGCATCGATCACCCGGTAATTACCGGTATTACGTCCGAAAAAGGTTTCAACACCGATGATCGACACGATGACTTGTGCCGGTACGCCGTATTCCTGCTCGGCACGGGCCAGTGTCGCCTCGTGCTGACGCCAGAAATCCACACCACGGGCGATACGCGCGTCGGTGATGAACATCGGGCGATATTCTTTCCACTGCTTGACGCGCTCGGCAGGTCTGGAAATGGCGTCGAGAATCGCCTGTTTGCGCTGAGCCTCGCGGAACACCGCCATCAATTGCTCACCGGCAAAACCGTAGTCGCGGGTCATTTCACCGACGAACTCGGCCACCTGAGGCGAGCCTTCGTATTCGCCGGCCAGCGCTTCCTGGACGCTACCCAGAAGGCCCATCAGGCCTACCAGCGGCGCGCATCGAGTCGCCCAGCCACGCATTACTTGCATTGAACTCTTCACCTTATTCAAACCTGTGCGATCCACTTGCGATGGGTATGGATCGACATCAAAACCCCAAACGCTGACAGCAGCGTCACCAGCGAAGTTCCGCCGTAGCTAATGAACGGCAACGGCACCCCTACGACCGGCAACAGGCCACTGACCATACCGATGTTGACGAAAACGTAAACAAAAAACGTCATGGTCAACGCACCGGCGAGCAATTTGCCGAATAGCGTTTGTGCCTGAGCGGTGATCACCAGCCCCCGGCCAATCAACAA
Source organism: Pseudomonas sp. CH61 (assembly GCF_059429415.1). NCBI lineage: Bacteria > Pseudomonadati > Pseudomonadota > Gammaproteobacteria > Pseudomonadales > Pseudomonadaceae > Pseudomonas > Pseudomonas sp. CH61. The sequence goes on from NZ_CM182098.1 coordinate 4,918,043, forward strand.
TAGATAGATCAGCAGCAGCGCGCAGATGCCCACCAGGCCGAATTCTTCGCCGAGCACGGCAATGATGAAGTCGGTGTGGCTTTCCGGCAGGAAGTCCAGGTGTGACTGGGTGCCGAGCAGCCAGCCCTTGCCGAACACGCCGCCGGAACCGATCGCGGCTTTCGACTGAATGATGTTCCAGCCGGTACCGAGCGGATCGCTTTCCGGGTCGAGGAAGGTCAGGATTCGCTGCTTCTGGTAGTCGTGCATGATGAAAAACCACATCGCCACCGACACCGGAATCGCGGCGGCCAGCACGCTGAGAATCCAGCGCCAGCGCAGCCCGCCCATGAACAAGACGAACGCACCACCGGCGAGAATCAGCAGCGAAGTGCCCAAATCGGGCTGGCGCACGATCAGCGCGAACGGCACGCCGATCAGCATCAGGCTGATGCCGACATGCTTGAGTTGCGGCGGCAACGTACGCTTGGACAGATACCAGGCAATGGTCGCCGGCATCAGGATCTTCATGAATTCCGAGGGCTGAAAGCGGATTACGCCGGGGATGTTGATCCAGCGCGTCGCGCCCATGGCGTTGTGGCCCATGATGTCCACCACCAACAGCAGCACCACGCCGATCACATAGCCGAGCGGCACCCAGCGCGCCATGAAACGCGGCTCGAACTGGGCGATGATGATCATCGACACCAGGCCGATACCGAACGAAGTGGCCTGTTTGGCCAACAGATCCCAGCTCTTGCCGCTCGCCGAATACAGCACGAACAGGCTGCCGGCAGCGAGAATCAGCAGCAGGATCAGCAACGGGCCATCGATATGCAGTCGTTGCAGCAACGTCGCGCGGCGACGCATCACATCCTCACTGGAGAGCATGCGATCAAAGTTATTCATCACGGGCCGTAGCCTCCGCACTGATTGGGCTGGCGTATTCGGCCTTCAAACGTCCGTCCTGATCGAGCAGCCAAGCGTCCATGACCTGACGCACCACGGGCGCGGCGACGCCGGAACCGGACTCACCGTTCTCGACCATCACCGAAACAACAATTTTCGGGTCATCGGCCGGGGCAAAGCCAACGAACAAGGCGTGGTCGCGGTGGCGCTCCTGAACCTTGGAGCGGTCGTACTTCTCACCCTGCTTGATTGCCACGACCTGAGCCGTACCGGACTTGCCGGCGATGCGGTATTGCGCGCCGATAGCGGCTTTACGCGCAGTACCGCGCGCACCGTGCATCACCTGCTGCATGCCGTGGTTGACCTTGTTCCAGTCGGACGGATCGCGCAGGACAATGTCCGGCATCGGATTCTCGTCAACCGGTTTCACCCCTTCGAGGGATTTGGCCAGGTGCGGACGATTCCAGATGCCTTTGTTGGCGACCAGCGCGGTGGCCTGGGCCAGTTGCAGCGGCGTTGATTGCATGTAGCCCTGGCCGATCCCGAGGATCAGGGTTTCGCCCGGGAACCACGCCTGCTTACGCGTCGCCCGTTTCCATTCGCGGGACGGCATCAGGCCGGGGGATTCTTCGAACATGTCCAGCGAGACCTTCTGGCCGATGCCGAACTTGTTCATATAAGTCGACAATCGATCAATGCCGAGCTTGTGCGCCAGGTCGTAGAAGTAGGTGTCGTTGGAACGCATGATCGCCGTGTCGAGGTCGACGAAGCCGTCACCGGTGCGGTTCCAGTTACGGTATTTGTGATCGTAGTTGGGCAGCATGTAGTAGCCCGGGTCGAACACCCGGCTCGAAGCCGTGACTACTCCAGAATCGAGACCGGCAATCGCCACCGCAGGCTTGATCGTCGAACCCGGCGGATACAGACCGCGCAATACGCGGTTGAACAATGGCCGGTCGATCGAATCACGCAACTCGGCATACGCCTTGAAGCTGATCCCGGTGACGAACAGGTTCGGGTCGAAGCTCGGCTGGCTGACCATCGCCAACACTTCGCCGGTCTTCGGGTCCAGCGCAACCACCGCACCACGGCGCCCGCCCAATGCCGCCTCGGCGGCTTCCTGCAATTTGATGTCCAGACTGAGGACGATGTCCTTGCCGGGAATCGGATCGGTGCGCTTGAGCACACGCAGCACGCGGCCACGGGCGTTGGTCTCGACTTCTTCGTAACCGACCTGACCGTGCAATTCCGGCTCGTAGAAACGCTCGATGCCGGTTTTGCCGATGTGGTGGGTGCCGCTGTAGTTGACCGGATCGAGGCTCTTCAGCTCTTTCTCGTTGATCCGCCCCATATAGCCCACCGAGTGCGCGAAATGCGCGCCCTGCGGATAGTGACGAACCAGTTGCGCAACCACTTCCACGCCCGGCAGGCGGAACTGGTTCACCGCGATGCGGGCGATCTGCTCTTCGCTCAGCTCGAACAGGATCGGCACTGGCTCGAACGGCCGGCGCCCCTGACGCATGCGTTTCTCGAAGATCACCCGGTCCTCGGGCGTCAGCTCCAGCACTTCGACGATGACGTCGAGCACTTGCTGCCAGTCGCCGGAGCGCTCACGAGTCATGCTCAGGCTGAAGCTTGGACGGTTATCCGCCACCACCACGCCGTTGCGGTCGAAAATCAGCCCACGGGTCGGCGGAATCGGCTGCACGTGGACACGGTTGTTTTCCGACAGCGTCGAGTGGTACTCGTACTGGATCACCTGCAAGTAATACAGCCGCGCGATCAACACGCCGATCAGCAGCATGATCGCAATGGCCCCGAACACGACGCGGCTACGCACCAGGCGTGCGTCCTTTTCGTGGTCCTTGATGCGGATCGGCTGAGACATGAGGGCTGGATTACTTGTGGTAAGGGTGACCGGACAGCACGGTCCAGGCACGATACAACTGTTCGCCGATCAGGATCCGCACCAGTGGGTGCGGCAACGTCAGCGGCGACAACGACCAGCGCTGATCGGCACGGGCACAGACTTCCGGCGCCAGCCCCTCCGGGCCACCAACCATGAAGTTGACCGTGCGCGAATCCAGCCGCCAGCGATCGAGTTCGACCGCCAGCTGCTCGGTGCTCCAGGGCTTGCCGTGGACTTCCAGCGTGACGATCCGCTCGTTCGGCCCGACCTTGGCCAGCATGGCTTCGCCTTCCTGACGGATGAATCGGGCCACGTCGGCATTCTTGCCACGGGTATTGAGCGGTATTTCCACCAGTTCCAGCGCCAGCTCGGACGGAAGACGCTTGGCATATTCATGCCAGCCTTCTTCCACCCACTTGGGCATGCGTGAACCGACGGCGATCAGGCGCAGTCGCACAGCAATCCCTTACAGCTGGTCTTTGTTGAGCTTGGTGAAGTGCTCGTGGGTGTTTTCCGGGCTGTGGTGCTTGGCGTCGGCCGCACGGCTCTGCTCGGCACCGGCCCACAGGCGCTCCAGGTCATAGAACTGACGTGCCGAGGCGGTCATCATGTGCACGATCACCAGGTCCAGGTCGAGCAGCACCCAGTCGCTGTCGCCCTTGCCTTCTTCGCCCAGCGGCTTGGCGCCCTGCTTTTTGACTTCTTCGCGAACCTTGTCGAGCATCGCGTTGATCTGGCGGTTGGAGGTACCGGTGGCGATGATCATGTAGTCAGTGATGCTCTGCTTGTCGCGAACATCAATGATCTGGATGTCTTGTGCCTTGACGTCTTCCAGCGCAGCTACAGCCAGCTTGACCAGCTCGTCGCCCTTCAGCGGCTCATTGGTGTTGACCGGTTCTGGCAGCGGGGCGCTCTTGAATGTGCCTTTGCGCTTTACTTTGGTTTGGTCTTTGTCAGTCATATAAAACTCGTTTTGCTCATATATTCGGCGGCTTGGCGATACGGTGATTCGTATCAGTGAAGCACGCCTTGTTCAGTTCGACGCACGGTACAGACCGTGCGCATCGATGTAGGCCAGGACCGCGTCGGGCACCAGGAAACGTACCGACTTACCGCTGGCCAGCAGTTGACGGATCTGGGTGGCGGAAACCGCGAGCGGTGTCTGCCAGACGAATGCAATCTGTCCGCTAGGCCCCTTCAGGGCCAGCGGGTCGCTCACCGAACGCGCTGCCAGCAGGTTGCGCAAGGCATCCGGCGGTTCGCTGTCGGCGTCCGGGCGCTGTAGCACCAGGATGTGGCAATGCTGGAGCAACTCTTCCCAGCGGTGCCAAGTGGGCAGGCCGCAAAATGCGTCCCAGCCCAAAAGCAGAAAAACCTGGGTCTCGGCGGGCATTTCAGCGCGTATCGACTCCAGGGTATCAATGGTCCAGGACGGCTTGTCCCGCTGCAATTCGCGGGCGTCCACCACCAGCGGCGGCAATCCGGCCACCGCACACTCGACCATCGCCAAGCGATCCTGCGCCGACACCTGCGGCGTACCGCGATGGGGCGGCCGCGCATTCGGCATCAGGCGCAATTCATCGAGCGCCAGCGCTTCGGCGACTTCCAGCCCACCGCGCAAATGGCCGATGTGCACCGGGTCGAACGTGCCGCCCAGCACGCCAATGCGACGGGGACGCGACTCGCTGCCGGCTTGCGGCGCTGTCAGGTCGAGGTCGGTCAAGTCAGACCGTCGCCTGGCCGCGCAACTGGCCATCACCGACCACGATGTACTTCTCGCAAGTCAGTCCTTCGAGACCCACCGGGCCGCGGGCGTGCAGCTTATCAGTAGAAATGCCGATCTCGGCACCCAATCCGTATTCAAATCCATCGGCGAAGCAGGTCGGGGTGTTGATCATCACCGACGCCGAGTCGACTTCCGCCACAAAGCGCCGGGTGTCAGCGAGGTTTTCGCTGACGATCGAGTCGGTGTGATGGGAGCCGTAATGGTTGATGTGTTCGATGGCCTGATCCAGACCGTCGACCACACGGATCGACAGGATCGGCGCCAGATATTCGGTGTTCCAGTCGTCTTCGCTGGCGGCAACGGCGTCGATGATCGCCCGGGTGCGCTCGCAGCCACGCAGTTCGACGCCTTTTTCGCGGAACTGGGCGGCCATCGACGGCAGGAAATCTTGCGCAACCGTTTGATCGACCAGCAGCGTCTCCATCGCACCGCAGATGCCATAACGATAAGTCTTGGCATTGAAGGCGATGCGCTGGGCTTTCGCCAGATCGGCGTGGGCACTGACGTAGACGTGGCAGATACCGTCCAGATGCTTGATCACCGGCACCCGCGCATCGCGACTGATGCGTTCGATCAGGCCTCGGCCACCACGCGGCACGATCACATCGACGTACTCAGGCATGCTGATCATCGCACCAACAGCGGCACGGTCAGTGGTTTCGACCACTTGCACCACAGCGGCAGGCAATTCGGCCTCGGCCAGACCGCGCTGAATGCACGCGGCAATCGCCCGGTTGGAATGAATCGCTTCGGAGCCACCGCGCAGGATGGTCGCGTTGCCGGACTTCAGGCACAGGCTGGCGGCATCGATGGTCACGTTGGGACGGGATTCGTAGATGATCCCGATCACGCCCAGTGGCACGCGCATTTTGCCGACCTGAATCCCCGACGGACGGAAGCTCATGTCACGGATCGCACCGACCGGGTCCGGCAGTGCCGCGACCTGACGCAAACCGACGATCATGCCGTCGATGCGCGCCGGGGTCAGTTGCAGACGTTCCAGCAATGCCGGTTCCAGACCATTGGCGCGACCGGCAGCCAGATCCTGCTCATTGGCGGCGGCAAGCTCGGCGCGCGCGGCGTCCAAGGCATTGGCAGCAGCCTGCAAGGCGCGGTTTTTCTGCGCGGTGCTGGCACGGCCAATGACCCGGGAGGCTTCGCGGGCGGCGCGACCCAATCGGGTCATGTAGTCAAGAACGGACTCAGTCATGGTCTGCTGGGGTCTTGGCAAAGAGGAAAGCGGCAGATTATAGCTGTCGCGTCCCGGGACTAACAGCGGTGACGGGCGGATGGTCAAAATGAACGCAGATTCACCGGCGTTCAGGCCCAATTAAGCCGTGCGTTGTTATCATCACGACCTCCTGAGTCTGGATAATCGTTGCCTGCCATGTCCAACCTGACCGCTCGCCACCGCGCCGAACGCCTGCCGCTGGGGCTGCCGGACGCCTTTTTCGACCGCGATGCGCAAGTGCTGGCGCAGGATCTGCTCGGCAAAGTCATTCGCCACCGGGTTGGGGATCTGTGGCTGAGCGCGCGAATCATCGAAACCGAAGCCTATTACTGCGCGGAAAAAGGCAGTCACGCGTCCCTCGGCTACACAGAAAAGCGTAAGGCTTTGTTTCTGGATGGCGGGCACATCTATATGTACTACGCCCGTGGCGGTGATTCGCTGAACTTCAGCGCACAAGGTCCGGGCAATGCGGTGTTGATCAAATCCGCTTATCCGTGGGTCGATGAAGTCAGCGGGCCGGCGAGCCTGGCGCAGATGCTGCTGAACAACCCTGATGCTCAGGGACGTGCGCGCCCCTCGCAAAAGCTTTGCGCCGGGCAGACCCTGCTGTGCAAGGCGCTGGGGCTGAAAGTACCAGTGTGGGATGCCAAACGTTTCGATCATCAAGTCCTTCTGGTAGAAGACACCGGGCCTGCGCCCTCGCACATCATTCAGACCACCCGCCTGGGTATCCCCCATGGCCGGGACGAACACTTGATGTACCGTTTCGTCGATGCGACTTACGCGCAATGGTGCACGCGGAACCCGCTGCGACGCGGCCAGGTCGAAGGCCGGGATTATTTTCTGCTGTAAACACACGCCACTGCGGGCTGCCGACGGCTGCGCCTGCCGGGTTAATCAATGATTGGAGTTTTTCTGTATGGGCCCATGGCTCGATAGCGTGACCGGATGGCTGGCGGCCAATCCACAATGGCTGGCTGCTGCGGTGTTCATTGTGGCTATGGTGGAATGCCTGGCGATTGCCGGTTTGATCGTACCGGGCACCGTGCTGCTGTTTGCCATCGCCGTGCTGGCCGGCAGCGGCGCACTGTCGCTTAGCGAAACCCTGCTGCTGGGCTTCCTAGGCGGGATTCTCGGTGATTTGATCTCGTATTTCCTCGGTCGCCACTTCCACCAGAACATCCGGCGCCTGCCGGGCTTGCGCCATCACCCGGAGTGGATGGCCGGCGCAGAAGGCTACTTCCAGCGCTACGGCATTGCCAGCCTGTTGGTCGGACGTTTTATAGGACCGTTGCGGCCGATGCTGCCCATGGTCGCCGGCATGTGCGACATGCCCTTCCCGCGTTTCGCCGCTGTCAGCCTGTTGGCCGCCGCCGGCTGGAGCCTGGCCTATCTGCTGCCGGGCTGGGCCACCGGCGCGGCCTTCCGCCTGCCATTGCCTGAAGGGTTCTGGCTGCAAGCCGGGATTGTCGCCGGCAGTATTGCGGCAATGGTCGGCCTCAGTGTGAACAGCAGTTTGCGTCGTCACCGCCGCGCAACGATCTGGATCAGCAGCATGAGCCTGTTGATTCTGATCGGTCTGTTCATCGGCTATCCGTATTTGACAGCGCTTGATCAAGGCGTGATGACCCTGGTGCAGGAACATCGCCAGCCGGTTCTGGACGAAGTTGCCGTCACGCTGACGCTGATCGGCGAGTTCCGCAACATGTTGATGTTCAGCGCGCTGCTCGTTGCCCTGCTGTTGCTGTGCCGACAATGGCGCCATGCGCTGTTCGCAGTGGGTACGCTGCTGGTCACCGCGCTGGCCAATACCGCGACCAAGTACTTCTTTGCCCGGGTGCGTCCGGAAGTACTGACCGATCCACTGACGACTTTCAGCATGCCCAGTGGTCACGCGTCGGGCTCCTTTGCGCTGTTCCTGACGCTTGCGGTGCTGGCCGGTCGTGGTCAGCCGCCGCGCATGCGCCTGACGTGGCTGCTGATCGGCTGCATGCCTGCCCTGGCCATCGCGCTGTCACGGGTCTATCTCGGAGCGCATTGGCCGACCGATGTATTGGCCGGTGCAATGCTGGCCTGTTGCGTCTGCGCCGCCGTTCTGTGGCTGAGCCAGCGGTCGACGCCACTCAATCCTATGCCATTCAAAGTGTGGTGGTTGATCTTGCCGGCCATGGTGGCGATGTTCGCCTTCTTTGTTCTTCGACACTTGCCACATACATTGCTGCGCTATGCCTACTAATTAACATTTAACAAGACCTATTATTTTGGCGCTGCTCCTTTAGGAAACTTCCGACGAGAGCAGCGCTATTAACTCACTCCAACCTTCCCCTCTCCGGTAACTTTTCTTTAGTAACCAAACGACAACTTCCCGCAAAAAAACCAAACAAAATCCAAGTTACACATTTAACAAACAACCAGACACTAATGACTTCCACGCGTCTGAAAAGCGGTTAGATTGACTCGACCAATTCACCCCCCAACTTAAATATTGATCATTACAACTTCCTCGAAAAACAAGTTTTACAAATATTGAGGGTTCTAAGGATCAATTGATTTCGAGTGAGTCATGAGTCCGAAAATACCGCGCAAACCGCCTCTTTCCGCAGTGCAACAACCCGAGCAGGCCAACCCTGCAACCTCACGCCCCGACACACCGCTGGCGACCGGTACACAGACTGGCTATCGACTGCCCGGTTTTCCCGATTACGCAAACCCGATGCCTGACACTGGCGCCCGCCCCGTGACAGATTTGCCCCGGACGCCCGCCGTGGTCATCCACGAAATGCCGACCACAAGCCAAACCCTCCCCGTCCACGATGGCTCCGCAGCCAAGTACTGGCTGAACGACGATTTTCTGCGCGGCATGAAGCCGGCGGACAGCGACGGTTTTCGCTGGATCGTCGGGCGAAGATTTGTCGACGTCGAATACCAAGGCAACCTGCACACCACCCATGTCGGCTTCGATGAGTCCGGCCTCTTTCGCAGCAAACTGCTGACCGAACGCCAACCTTCCGGCCCACGCCTTTACAAGAATGATGGCCGGCCAACCTGGCGCCTGAGCGAGCAGGCCAGCGAAATAACGGCCGTGGGCAATGAGCGACCGCCGACACCCGGCACATCGCAGAAACGCCCGGCTGCCGTCGCCAGCGAGCCAGAAGCCAAGCACCCTCGCGCTGCGAGCACGCCGACCTTCATTGATCTGCGCCTCTACGCACACTCGTCACGTTCGCCGGATGCCCAGGGTTATTACGTGTTCACGCCGATTCGCAAGACCGACGCCGCTGACACCCGGTTTGCTTTCAAGGATCGATTCGGCAACTGGATCGAAGTCGATCCACCGGTGGCAGGCTTTGGGGCACAACCCACGCATCTGAAGCATTGGACCGATCACGAGATATGGCAGTTGTACGGCATTCAGGGTGAGGATATCCGACGGTTCCGCGCCGAAGCGCAAACTCACGGCAGGGCACCGCAATGGGCAGAGTCCGTCACGACGGATAATCCGGCCAACGACCTGGCGCGTGACGCTTTGCGCTGGCTGCATCCGGGCATGACGTTGAAGCAGCGCGAGGCCTTGCTGCAATCCTACAATTTGCTGCCCAGCCAATTGACGCGTCTGCGGCAAGACCTGAAGGCTGGACACACAATCCCGCAATGGGCTCAGGTGCATAAACGTCTGACTGAAGAGGTCAGCAATCCCCGGCGCCTGGAGAAGTGGAGCCAGGAGGCCGTCAATGAGCTCAACCTCAAACGCGATGCCCGCCATGACTGGTACAGCCCCGAAACCAGCCTGACCCTGGAAGTGCGCGAAGCACTGCTGAAGAAACTCGGCTATCTGCGCAACAAGAACAATTGCCTGTACCGCACCGACGTCCCGGCACTGTTCCGTGGCGATGAGCGCACACCGTTCGAGCTTGCCAATGACGGCTTCATGCTGCCGCGCTATCACCATGAACCCGGCGCCACCACACACAAGCCAATGAGCGCCACTTTCAGCCTCAACGAAGGGCAGATGTACGCTCGCAATCCTTCCGCCGAATACTTGCTTTACAACAGCCAGACTCACAAGTACCCGGGACGCACTGCCGACGACAGCGGCTCGGAAAGTGATAGCAGTGACTCGCACAGCAGCACCTCCTCCGACTGGTCTGAACCGGACAGTCCGATCCATTGGGATCACGACCGTCACTACGAACCAACCCGGACACGGCAGGCAGAAATGTTTCTGTATGCGCTCGACACCCGCCATCTGGAAGTGGTCCCCCATGAAGAAAACATGAGTTTCAACTCGGCAGCCCGCGACACAAAACCGACGTGGTTTCCGTCCGACGACTTTGAAGGGCTGATCTCGGTGACTCGCAGCGGTCTGGATAGCGATCGTATCTGGCTGATCAACTCTGCGTTGACCAAAGCAGTACAGATCGATCACATCAAGGAACAGGCCGGCGCAAGCGCCGAGCGCATCGAAGCGGCCACCCATGCCGGCCACCGCAACAAATTCGAATACGACCAATTGATCGATAAAGCCGAGACCGCCGGCAAACCCGTGCTCAGGCTCTCCGGCAACGGCGACGAATTCGCCGATGACATCCGCTGGCCTGAACCGGAAAAAACACTGACTCAAGACGCGTGACACACCGGTACGGACACCGGCGCGCAAACCTCATCATTAAAGGATTAATGACATGTCAAAAATGATTAGCCCGCCCCTGCAAATGGCCAACTTCAGTCCCGTTCAGGTCACGCCCATCAACGCTTCGGCCAATCCCCATGCGCCCCAGGCCGGGATACTCAACAGCGCAATCACGCCCGATGATGCAGATGCTGCCTGGCGGCGCACGCTAAAATCCCTCGACAAGCATTTCGGCCCGTTGCGCATCGGTGAAGTGATGACCAGCCGTGTCGAACTGCAGGCCATGGGTGCGACAGTCCACGGCGAGGCCATCAGTCCGGCGAATGCCGGCATGCAGCGCGCGGATCAAGGCTTTATCGACGGGCTCAACTTCGACGCAGACAAGGTGCAGGCGCGGGTGAAATCGGCGGACATCGCCGACAGCGGCGTCGCGGCCATGCTGTTCTATGAAATCGCCTGCAAACGTTCCGTCGATGCCGCACCGCTGTTCGTCGCCGACACCGCCATTGACCCCGGCAGCGCAATGGATCGCCTGAATCAGTTGGGCAAGGCCGCGCAGAAACTCGACATTCACCGGGTCGACGCGCTGGAAAACGCGCCGGGCTGGATCAGCAAAAACAAAAGCTATCTGCTCAGCGGCGCTGGCGTGGGCATGCAGGCATTCGGCATCTACAGCGGTTACAAGGCCATGATCGATGCGATCAAGGCTGGCGACACACTAGAGGCGATTTTTCAGGGCGGCTCCATCGCCGCCGAATTCGGCTCGTTGATCATCGAGCGGGGACTGACCAAAACCGGTGAGGCGATGCTGAGAAACGGCGGCACCGCGCTGAAGTATTTCCCGCTGACGTCGATGGGCAAATACATGAGCCGGGGGGCCGGGATGTTCGCCAGCGCAATCACCCTGCCCTTCGACATCGCCGACGCTATCAAATCATTCAATGCCGCCGCCGCAGCACAGGGCAAAGAAGCACAGGATCACTATGTCAGCGGCGGCTTGAGCGTAGCGGGTGCGAGCTTGAGCCTGGTACTGGGTGTCGCCGCACTGGCCGGTTTTGGCAGTATTGCCGGCCCTGTCGGTCTGGTCGCCGCCGGGTTGCTCATCGCAGCCTCGATCATCTACCAGGCAGCCCGGGTGGTGGACGACATCGATGACTACATTGAACTGACCTTTGAAGAACGCATGCGCTCAGGCTGGTTCGCCTTTACCCGCCAGGAACTGGACAAAGAGGTCATGGATCGCTTCAAGCTCTCCAAGGGGTTTCATGATTACCAGAAGCAGCTCGACGTGTCGGCCAGGGACATGCTCGAGGGCGCGTACAAGCACTCCATCGAACACGTGATCAACGGCGCTTTCCAGGTTGAGCTCAAGCCCGTGGAACTCTGGCGCTACCAGTGGGATGAAAGCGCCGGCGAACAACCGTTCAAGCTCGACAGTCAGGCCGCCATTGTCGAGGGCGACGACGAGATCGATGCCGGCAACGGACTGCCCGTCAATCTCAAGGGCAAAGTATCGGGCAGCGCCGGCGACGACAAAGGCGTTTTCTGGCGCCTGGGCAGCGGCAATGACCGGGTCATCGGCGTAAAGAACAAAGCCAATCTGTTCAGCTATCGCGACGATCACAAAGCGCTGACCGGTGGCGACAAAAACGATGCGTTTTATCAGGACGTCACCGAAAAGGAATTGAACCGCCTCCGCAAACCACCCCATCTCAATGTGCTCGATGGCGGTGCCGGTTCCGACACGCTGGCCTTTGAAGGCAGCCGGCCGCTCAGCGATACCCGCCACATCGGCCACGACATCGATCTGCACAGCGGCAGAGTCGCTTTGCGGCGCCTTGATCCGACTGTCGATGCTGTCGACGTCGCGCAACTCACCTCGATCGAGAACGTCTCGACCCTGCGCAAAGGCACCAGCCGCGTCACCGGCAACGACGCGGCCAATCGCATTGCGGCCAACGGCTACGATCGCATCAGCGCGGGCGCGGGCGATGATACGATCGCTATCTACGGGCTGGACTGTCGGGTCGAGGGCGGTACTGGCGCGGACCGCTACTACATCGCCAGCAGCAATGCGCGAACGACCCTCGTCGAGGATGGCGAACAGTCGAGCCTGATCGAATTCGGCTGGCCGGCAGACATCATTCAGCGCTGGCAGATCGTCGGCACATCGCTGGTGGTCAGCTCCCTGCGCGGCAAGGATGGCAACGATCCCGAGCATGTGCTGACGATCGAAAATGTCTACCAGTGGATCGATGGCAAACGCCAACTGAAGAACGATCAGTTCACCTTCAAGACCGCGGATGGCTATGAGCTGCGGGCCCAGCTACCCAAGGAGCCGGGGGATGCACCGACTCTGTCTGTCGAGCCCGCCGTCACCGTCATTGGCCAACCGGCACCGGCTGTACATATCATCAATGGTGGCACTGTCGAAATCGCGGAAGACGGTATGAAGCGGCATTTCGTGTCGCGCACTGATCGTCCGGTGGAGTTTGTCGCCCGGCGCGATACACCCGAAACATCCCGCTCGGTTTTTCTCGCGTTCAACAACGCCGACATTGTCGATGTACTGCTCACTTATGAAGTGCAAGTGCGCAAAGGCGTCTCCGGCAACACTCACTTGTACTACCGCGACATCAACCTGTCCGTCCTGCTGCCATCGAAAGTGCTGACCTTCAAAGGCATCGTTCAGCCCATCCCGGCGGCCACAGGTTACAGCGGCAGAAACAGCCTGAAAGTCACCACGCCCCGTCTGGTGCAAGACGTGGTGTTGATCATGCAGGACGGTATTTCCTACCGGCTTCAAGTTCCCGAACTGGACTATGAAGACGATGTAAAGAATCCCGGAATTCGCGTTCTCAGCACCCGCAGTTTTCTCCAGCGACGCAATGGCAGCTATCGCTTTGTCCGACCGTTGGCGAGCGTAAAACCCGTGCTGACCGCACACCCCAGCCGGATCACCATTGAAGCGCGATCCCACACCGGCATTTATGTACTCGAAGGCCAGAGTTCGTCTTATGACGTACTGCTGGCAAGCAATTCGATCATTCGTATTTCGACGCCTGGCGCCGCGGCAAAAACCGCCGATGCCTCGGCCTGGAACCTCTACACCCGGACGTTGAAAGAACGGGTAGCACGCGCAGATATAAAACTCGAAGGCAACCGCTTGTACATCGCCAGCGTGACCGTCGAACTGCCGGATATCGACGACGATGCCCCGGTGGAGTCAGTCAGCGTAGTGACTTCAGCGGGCAACGTTTATGAGATTTCCCTGCTGTTTGAAGTGCTCCAACTGTACGTCGTCGATGCGCGTGGGTATGCCAGTGTCGAAGCCCTGGTGGCCGACATCGATGCACATCATCAACGCCACGAACTGGCGGCGAAAGTTCATGTCACCCACATCGGTTTCGCCCCCGGGAAATCCGGCACGGTGTTTTACAGCAGCGTAAGAAAGTACTGGGGCCTGGACAGTGATCCCCTTGCGCGAATCAAACCGGAAGATCTTCAGATCCTGCCGCCCGCGCAAACCTGAGTTCCGAGCAACCAAAAAACCGTACGCGGGCGTGAGCAGAGGCCCACACCGGCGCCTATCCAGTTCAGCCAACGGAAGGCTGACTTATCCACAGGGAGTGACTGCCAATGCGACAAAAACCCGGCCCACGCTCAAAGTCCCCACCCGTCGACCGAGCGGCCAGTTCTTCACCGCCGCTAAACCGCTCGACCGACACCCCGACTCTGCAAACACCCAGCAGTGTTTTTTCGCCCGACGAGCCCTCCTCGCCAAAACGACCGCGCCAGGATGAGCCGGGTACGTCCCGGTCAGTCTCCCGGGCAATCGAAGTGAGTGTTTCACCGGCCACCCGCGCCGACACGGGATTCTTTGCGGCGGGTTCACTTGAGGATTACGCGCATCCGTTTTTTGGCGACATGCCGGCACCGAATGCGGCCGGCATCCGCAGTTATCTGGGCAAAGACTGGGTTGACGTGCAGCTTGCGGGCACAGAGGGTCTGCATCACGTGTGTGTTCAATACGATGCGGACCTCAAGGCCTACCGGGTCATTTCGTTCAGACGTCTGGCGCCCGGCCCGCCGGTTTATCGCAGAGCCCAGGACAATCTCTGGAGCCTGGCAAAAAGCCCAATGCCGCCAGCGGCGAAGCTCGCGCACTGGACTGATCAGGACATCCAGCAGATGTACATTCTGCAAGACACGCAGTTGGCGGACTTCCGTGAGCAGGCAGAGAAAAACGGCCAACCACCGCAGTGGGCCCTGCGGGTGCAGAACACCGAGGACTACAGGCACGTCGCCGACTCCTTGAAGTGGCGGCATCCACAGCTCACGCTCGAGCAGCGCCTGCAATTACAGCGCAGCTATAACCTGAGCAAAGTCCAACTGCGCCAGCTTCGAGAAGAGCTCGGTCATGGGCCGATACCGCAGTGGGCCGAACAACATAAACGCCAGACACTCGACGCCAGCAATGAACAGCGTTTCAAACTGATCGGCGAGGAGCTGGACAACTATGTTCAAGACTTGCGATCCCAAGGGTTGGCCCTCAATCATCACTGGCCCGCCACCCGCTATAGCGACAGTTTTTTAGCTGACTACGCGGCCCATCTCGGCTACCTGCGCAGTAAACACAACATGTTGTACCGCACCGACATCCCGGCGATGTTCCGCGGCGAAACACGACTACCGTTCGAATTGGCCAGGGACGGGCGAATGATGTACCGCAAAGGCAATCCCACGGGCACCACCAACAAACGCGCGTTGAGTGCAACCTTCGGGCTGCATGACGCCACTGCCTACGCGGCGACCCGGGGCGGCTTCTATCACGAGCTGCATTACAACTCGCAGGCCAATCTTTTTCCCGGGGTGAATCCGCAGCGTTCGCAAGCACGTACCGGCGAGTCCTCCGATTCGGGCAGCAGTTCAGTCTCGGACGGTAAACGGACCGGCGACGAGGTCGACTCTGACAGCTCGTTCGTTTTCGATGATTCGAAAGGTTATGAATCCACGCGACGTCAGCAAACGACATCCTTTGTGTACGCCATTGATACCCGAGGCATGGAAGTGGTGCCGGGAGCGGAAAACAAGGCGTTCAACCCCGGCAACGGCAAGTTCCTCTTCGACGACATGGAGGGTCATATCTCCACGCCTACACGCGGCATCAGTGCAGAGCGCATCTGGCTGGTGCATTCCGACCTGACCCGCGCCGCCCGGGTCAAGGATGTGCTGCAGCAAGCAGGTGACCGTGTCACGGCAATCGAACAGGCGACCTGGGCGGGAACCGACAACCGCGTCGCTGGTTACTTTGGCAGCAACGCCTATGACAGCCTGATCGACGACATCGCCCGTTCAGGCGGCGTGATACTGGATCTGCCCAAAGGCGACAAGACGTTCGCCGATGATGTCGTCTGGCCGGTCCCCGAGCACGACCGGCCTTGAACCCAATTCAGCCAACGGATGGCTGACTCAACCACATGGAGTGACTTTTATGCGCCAGAAACCCGGGCCGCTGCGCCCATCCCCCTCAGTTGAAACACCGGGAACATCGACATCCCGTCCTGCGCCCTACGATCGGCCAGCCGACCTCGATTCGCGTTTGCCCGGCCGCGTCAGAACGGATGCCTCGAACGAGTTGCCGGGCATTGATTCCGATAGCTCTCCTGGCCGCAACACGAGAACGGAGCCCGCCATAACAATCACGCAGATGCTCGAGACGCAGGCGCCCCGGCAGCCTGCAACGACATCACCTCTGGAGCCCTATTTGCAAAGCGTTGACCAGACACTGGGCCACGATGCCGACGGGCTGAAGAGCTACAAGGGACGACAGTTCGCAGACATCGCCAATGAGGACGGATCAGCCGCCGGGCTGACGGTGATGGTGGCGTTTCACGACTTGATCAAGACACACCGGGCGAAATTGCCCAGTGAGCGGGTTCCCTCCGGCCCGCCGCTTTATCGAGTGGCCGGCAGCAATCTCTGGAGTTTGCACAAGCCCGTCGAGTACTACCCTCCTGAGCGCTACACCCTAAATGACAGGGGTAACTCTTACTCTCGTCCTTTGCCAGATGCCCAAGGCTATTACACGGTCAACGAATGGGCCGACCTACCGTATCAAGGACGGGTGGTCACACGCACAAATGTCGGCTTCGCCCTGCTTGGTGAACATGGCAGGCTGGTTAAAGTTGACCCGAATGAATCTCGCGGAGATGGCTCCGTACCGGCAAAACTTGCGCACTGGACCGATGGCGAAATATGGGACGTATACAGCATCCATGGTGCAGAAGTTGTGGCGTTTCGTGCCGAAGCCCAAGCCAGTGGCAGACCGCCGGAATGGGCAACACGTGCAGATAATGACAATCACCAGAAATTCCTCATGGATTCCATGAAGTGGTCCCACCCGCAGAAAACTCGAAGTGAGTGTGCTGAACTCTTGCGCAGCTACAACTTGAGCAACGCTCAGCAAAAACGCTTGCGACCGGACATGGAAAACGGCTTTCCCGAATGGGCAGAACAGCACAAACAACTCACTCAAAACACGTTGGACGACAAGCGGTTTGAGCTGATTGCGCAAGAGCTGGGCCCTTTCAGTCTCAGACTCAGAGAAGAAGGCGAAAAACATACCTATGACTTGCCTCCCGTTGAACAACGCTACGAAGAAAGCTTCCTGAAAAGCTACCTGGAACATGCAGGCTATAAACGCAACAAGCATGACTACCTGTACCGAACGGACATCCCGGCCATGTTTCGCGCCGACTTGCGCACGCCTTTTGAGCTGGCACGGGACGAGCGGTTGATCAAGCTGAGGGGCAACCCTTCCGACTCCACGACCAAATCGGCTTTCAGCGTGACATTTAGTGCGGGCAATGGTTTGACTTACATGGGCTTTGATTACTACTCCAACCCTCGGCATTACAACAGCCAGGCCAACCGTTATCCGGGGCATTTTTCTGACAGTGATTCGTCGAGCGGAAATCGACACAGTTCAGCAGCGGAGTCTGATACATCGTTTGAAATGGATGACTCCCGCGACTATCCATTGCTGCGGCGCAACCAGACACTTGGCTTCCTGTATGTCATCGACACCCGCGGCATTGAAGTAGTCCCGCGAGTGGAAAACATCTATCTGAACGACAGGGATTTTGACGGCGACAGACTGGAAGGCCGGATATCAATGCCAACGCGAGGCATCAGTGCAGAAAGGATCTGGCTGGTGAGTTCGGACCTGAGCAAGGCCGCCAGAGTCGAGGATATTTTGCGGCAGGCCGGTGACGACGCCGAGGCGATAGAGAAAGCCACGTGGGCGGGTACCGACGGGAACGATGTCTACTGGCATGGCAGCACTGCTTATGACGGTTTGATCAATCAAATAGCCGGCTCCGGCGGTGTTGTCCTGCTATTGCCCAAGGGCAAAAACACGTACTCCAACGACGTGATCTGGCCAGTGGCCGAACATTACCGAGCCTGAAAAAAGGCGCCATTCATCTCACTAATGAACGGCGCCTTTTATTGAACAGTCGTGGCTTTACCTGGACAACTTGATCACGAATGTCGCCGGTTTGTCATTGAAGGCGTAGTGTCCGAAATCAAGACAAAGACAACAGCAAGACAATGCTGGCAACGCCGGCCAGTCAATTCAAAGTACAACTAGGCAAACAACTCGCCTTGCAGCTCATCGAGCAACGCCTGAATCGCATCCAGCCGCTGTTGTGGATCGTCGAGTTGCAGCAGGTTGATCTTGTCTTCTTCGGCGAATGGCAGCAGATAGGCCAACTGATTGGCCAGCGATTGCTGACCGAGCGCCTCGGTGCCCATGTTCAGCGCTTCCACCATCGGGTGCTCGGCCAAGGCCTTGAGCAGCGCCACCAGATCAGCGTCTTCGTCCTGTAGCGGTTGCTCGGGCTCGTCATCCAGCCACTCGACATCGGCGAGGATCAACTGATCGCGCTGCACCTCGGTACGCAACACATTGAACCGGCGTCCGCCCTGCACGCGAATCCCCAACAAACCATTGTCCTGCTGCTGGAAATCAGTAATCCGCGCTTCGCAGCCGACCAGCGCGAAACCCTCAGGCGCGACGCCGACTTCGTGGCCGTCAAGGATGCACACCACGCCGAA
The DNA here is from genome assembly GCF_059429415.1 of Pseudomonas sp. CH61. Lineage (NCBI taxonomy): Bacteria > Pseudomonadati > Pseudomonadota > Gammaproteobacteria > Pseudomonadales > Pseudomonadaceae > Pseudomonas > Pseudomonas sp. CH61. The sequence continues at coordinate 4,936,608 of NZ_CM182098.1, forward strand.
ACCGCCGCCCTGTTTCATGCAGCGGCCGATCATGTCGAGGTAACGCGCCTCGAAGATCTGCAAGTCGAGGTTGCAGCCGGGAAACAGCACTGTGTTCAACGGAAAAAGCGGCAGACTCATAGACATTTCCTTACACCACCATCGACACCGCCAGCGGCAGGAACACCGCCGTGGCCACGCCCATCAGACTCATCGCCAGCGCCGCGAAGGCGCCGCACTCATCGTTTTCCTGCATGGCCACCGCCGTGCCGACCGCATGCGCGGTCATGCCCAGCGCCATGCCTCGCGCTTCGGGACTGTGCACGCCGAGGCGAGTCAGCAGCGCCGGGCCGAAGATCGCGCCGATCACCCCGGTGATCAGCACGAACACAGCGGCCAGCGCCGCAACGCCGCCAATCTGTTCGGCCACCAGCATGGCAATCGGCGAGGTCACCGACTTCGGCGCCATGGTCATCAGAATCATGTGCTCGGCACCGAACCACCAGCCCAGCAACACGCCCATGCCCGTTGCCACCACCCCGCCTATCACCAGCGTAGTAAAAATCGGCCAGAACAATTGCCGAATACGTCGCAGGTTGAGGTACAGCGGCACCGCCAGTGCCACGGTGGCCGGGCCGAGCAGAATGCTCAGGATCTCGGTGCTCTTGCGGTACTCGGCGTAAGTCAGGCCGCAGCCAACCAGCACACCGATGACCAACAGCATGGAGACCAGCACCGGTTGCAGAAAGATCCAGCGGGTTTTCTCGAACGCCGCCAGCACCAGTTGATAGGCACCGAGGGTGATGCCGATACCGAACAACGGATGATGAATCACCGAAGCCCAGGCGCCTTGCCAGTCGAAAAGCATCAGGACTCCTCCGACGCAGGCGCGTGACGCTTGACCAGGCGCTGCATCAGCACGCCGGCAAAGGCCATCGACAGGATCAGCGACAGCACCAGTGCGCCGACAATCGCCCAGAAATCCGCAGCAATGTCGCTCGCATAAACCATCACGCCCACGGCCGGCGGCACCAGCAGCAGCGGCAGATAACGCAGCAGGCTGCCGGCCGCGAGATTCAGCGGCTCGCCGACTTCACCGCGAATGATCAGAAAGACCAGCAACAGCAGCAGGCCGATGATCGGCCCCGGCAGTACCGGCAACAGCAAATGATTGAGCGCCGTACCGAGCAATTGGAACAGCACCAGCATGGTCAGGCCACGTAGCAACATCAGACATCTCCCCCCACAAGTCGCCCGCATTATAAGCACGCCTGCGCTATGGATCGGCATTCGCCAAAAGCATGGTCGGTTGACCGGAGCAAATCGCCATGATGATCTACAGTGGTTCGCAGGGAGGTCAAATCCCCCCACCTTAAAAACTATAAAACCGATGAACCCAAGGAGAGTCTCAATGCCCTATGTTCCAGTTGCAGAGCTCAAAGATTATGTCGGCAAGGAACTCGGACGTTCCGAATGGCTCACCATCGATCAGGAACGCATCAATCTGTTCGCCGAAGCCACCGGTGATTATCAGTTCATTCACGTCGACCCGGTCAAAGCCGCGCAAACACCTTTCGGCAGCACCATTGCCCACGGTTTCCTGTCGTTGTCGCTGATCCCGAAATTGATGGAAGACATCCTCGTGCTGCCGCAAGGCGTGAAGATGGTCGTCAACTACGGCCTGGACAGCGTGCGTTTCATCCAGCCAGTGAAGGTCAATTCCAAGGTCCGGCTCAAGGTCGATCTGGGCGAAGTGACTGAGAAAAAACCGGGCCAGTGGCTGCTCAAAGCCACCGCGACGCTGGAGATAGAAGGCTCGGACAAACCGGCCTATATCGCCGAACCGCTGTCGCTCTGCTTCGTCTGATGGTTCTGGATGCGAAGCAGCGCACGCTGTTTCGCGTCAACACTGGTTTTACCGGCTGCATTAGTTCACATAGCTGCGGCATACTCGGTCGCCTAATTGCCCGGATCCCGCTATGCGCTCACTTGCACGTCTTGCACCCCTTGCCTTGACCCTGATGCTCACCGCTTGCGGCGACGGCGAATCGCTGTTGCCGCCAGATGCGCGCCTGCCCGATGGCGGACGCTATCGCGGTGAACTGGTCGATGGCTTGCTGCAAGGTCAGGGCCGCGTCGACTACCCCAACGGCAGTTGGTATGCCGGGCAGTTCGACAAGGGCCAGTGGCATGGTCAGGGCGAATGGCATGGCAGCAATGGCGAGATCTATCGCGGCCAGTTCCAGCAAGGCCTGTTCGACGGTCAGGGCAGCCTGACCACCAACGCCAGCAGCTACACCGGCGGCTTCAAGCAGGGCCGCCGCGAAGGCGAAGGCACGCTGAAAGAAAACGCCATGACCTACCGTGGCGAATTCAAGGCTGATCAGTATTCCGGGCTCGGTCGTCTGGAGATGGACGACGGCAGCTCCTATCAAGGCCAGTTCGCCCACGGCAAACCGAACGGCGAAGGCCAGCGCGGCGACGCCAGCGGTAATTCATTCACCGGGCATTTCGTCAACGGTCAGCTGGAAGGCAGCGGTACGTTCAACAGCGCTGACGGCGATATCTACGTCGGCGGCTTCAAGAACAATCAGCTGCACGGCAAAGGTCGTTACGAAAACGCCGACGGCGATGTCTGGCTCGGCCAGTTCAAGGAAGGCGCGCTGACCGGCAAGGGCGAGTTGATCGGTGCCGACGGCAGCCATTACGTCGGCGCGTTCAGCGACTGGCGCTTCAGCGGTCAGGGCCGTTTGAACCTGCCTGATGGCAGCTTCTACATCGGCGGCTTCGACAATGACAGCTACGCCGGACGCGGCACCCTGGTGCTGACCGATGGCAGCGTCATGAGCGGCACCTGGATCAACGGCCAGCGCGTGCGCGACGCCGACGGCAAGTTACTGCCCGACACCCTCGAACTCGGTTTGCTCGCTCAGGGTCGTCTGCTCGAAGACGCATTGGCCGCCATCCCGGCGTCGACCCCGGCGGTCGAGCTGTACACCCTGACTCTCGGTGGCGACGGCAAGCAAAGCGTGTTCCTGCGCGAGTCCGACTACGTCGCCAATATGCTCAACACGCGCTTCGGCGCCTATGGCCAGATCCGTCTGGTCAACCACCGCGACCACCTCGGCGACCGGCCGATGGCCACGCGCGAAAACCTGCGCCGCGCCGCGCAAACCCTCGCTGAACGCAGCGGCCCGGAAGACTTGCTGTTCATCTACCTGACCAGCCACGGCACCGCCGAGCATGAGCTGGTGCTCGACCAACCGCGCATGGAACTGGCCGACCTGCCCGCCGACGAACTCGCCGCCGTGCTGGCGCCGCTGAAAAATCGCGACAAGATCATCGTGATTTCCTCGTGCTACTCCGGCGGCTTTATCCCAGCGTTGAAAGACGAGCGCACGCTGATCATGACCGCCTCGCGTGCGGATCGGGTGTCCTTCGGCTGCTCGGAAGAAGCCAACTTCACCTATTTCGGCGACGCACTGTTCGCCCAAGCGTTGAACCAGACCGATGATCTGGAGCAAGCCTTCAAACTGGCCAAGGCCACCGTCGCCGAGCGTGAACTGGCGGACAATTTCGAAGCCTCGGAGCCGCAGATCTGGGCACCGAAAACCGTGCTGTCGCACTGGCAACTGCTGCGCAAACAGCAAGCAAGAAAAGCTTTGCAAAGTGCTGCATTGAACGACGGAGCGATAAAGAGCAACTAAGCTGAACAGTATCAAGGGAGAGACACTATGTACTTGACGCCTCAGCACGTATTGCTTGCCGGAGCCACCGGTTTGACCGGTGAACATCTACTCGACCGTTTGCTCAACGAGCCAACGATTTCTCGCGTGCTCGCCCCTTCGCGTCGACCCTTGGCAGAACATCCACACCTGGAAAACCCGGTCGGTGATCCGCAGGCGTTTCTGCCGCAGCTCAGCGGCCGCGTCGATATCGCCTATTGCTGCCTCGGCACGACCATCAAACAGGCGGGTTCCGAAGCGGCGTTCCGCGCGGTGGATCTGGACATGGTCGTGGCGTTTGCCAAGCGCGCGCGGGAGATGGGCGCGCGGCACCTGATTGTGATCAGCGCGATTGGCGCCGATCCGAAATCATCGGTTTTCTACAATCGGGTCAAAGGCGAAATGGAGCAGGCCTTGCGTGCGCAGGACTGGCCGCAACTGACCATTTGCCGGCCGTCACTGTTGTTGGGCGAACGCACGGAGCCACGCTTGGCCGAACAGCTGGCCGGGCCGTTGTCGAAACTGATTCCGGGTAAATACCGTGGCATCGAAGCGTGCCAATTGGCGCGGGCGATGTGGCGGTTGGCGCTGGAAGAGCAGGATGGTGTGCGGGTGATCGAATCGGATGAACTGCGCAAGCTAGGCAAATAATCTATAGCGCCTGGAAGAAAGCTTTCGCGAGCAGGCTCGCTCCCACATTGGCACCGCGTCCCTCTGTGGGAGCGAGCCTGCTCGCGAATGGAGTGCGCAGCGCTCCCCTACAATCCGCCAGTCGCCTGAAAACCCACACCTATCACCGTCAGCAATGACAACGGCAACAACAGCGTATCGAGCAAGGCACTCGCCGGCAGATCCACCCCCGGATAGCTCGGCGCCTCAGCCCCGAACCGGTCCATCGCGCAGCACCCGCCATTCAAAGCATACAAATCCAGCCGCGTTCCGGAATACACCACCGGCGCACCCGGCTTGGCCGCATCCAGCGTGCGCGCCGTCGCACACCCGGTCAGCAACAACGCCAGCCCGACCGCCAGCAGCTTATTCATCGCTGCTCAGATGATGCTCACCCCAACGCGGCAGCATGTCCTGGGGAATGCCGAGCAGATTGAGAATCCGCGCCACGACGAAATCGATCAGGTCGTCAATGGTCTGCGGCTGGTGATAGAAACCCGGCGAGGCCGGCAGAATGGTCACGCCCATGTTCGACAGCTTGAGCATGTGCTCCAGATGAATACTCGAATACGGCGCCTCGCGCGGCACCAGAATCAACTGGCGACGCTCTTTCAATGTCACATCAGCCGCGCGTTCGATCAGGTTGTTGCACGCGCCCGTGGCAATTGCCGACAGCGTGCCCGTTGAGCACGGCACCACGACCATTGCCGCCGGAGCGCCCGACCCCGAAGCTACCGGCGACATCCAGTCTTCCTTGCCGTACACGCGGATCTGCCCGGCGGCAGCCCCGGTGTATTCGGTCAGGAAGGCCTGCATCATCTGTGGCTTCGGCGGCAGCGTCACATCGGTCTCGGTGGCCATCACCAGTTGTGCGGCCTTGGAGATCAGGAAGTGCACTTCGCGGTCTTCACGCACCAGGCAATCGAGCAGACGTAGACCGTATTGCGCGCCGGACGCGCCGGTCATTGCCAGCGTGATGCGTTCGGGGCCATTGCTCTCAAAACGAGTGTTCATTGCAGCGCCTCGGCGAGTTTGCCGTGCAGGCCGCCGAAGCCGCCGTTGCTCATGATCACCACGTGCGTGCCTGGCTGCGCCTGGCTCTTCACGCGTTCGATGATGCCTTCCAGCGAGTCGCTGACAATCGACGGCACTTTGCACAGCGCGGCGGTGCCGGCGAGGTCCCAGCCGAGGTTGGCCGGGGCGTACCAGATCACCTGATCGGCATCGACCACACTGTCCGGCAAACCGTCACGGTGCGCGCCGAGTTTCATCGAGTTGGAGCGCGGCTCGATGATCGCGATCAGTGGTGCGTCGCCGATGCGCTTGCGCAAGCCGTCGAGGGTGGTGGCAATCGCAGTCGGGTGGTGGGCGAAGTCGTCATAGATGGTAATGCCGCGTACTTCAGCGACCTTCTCCATGCGGCGTTTGACGTTCTTGAACGCGCTCAGGCCAGCGATACCCATCGACGGCACCACGCCCACATGACGCGCAGCCGCCAAGGCAGCCAAGGCGTTGGCGACGTTGTGCTGACCGGTCAGCTCCCACTCGACGGTGCCTTGCGACACGCCTTCGAACATTACTTCGAAGGCCGAACCGTCTTCGCTGAGCAATTTGACCTGCCACTGACCGCCAGCACCGGTGGTTTGCACCGGGGTCCAGCAGCCCATCTCGATCACACGCTGCAAGGCCGGCTCGGTGGTCGGGTGAATGACCAGGCCTTCACTCGGAATAGTCCGCACCAAGTGGTGGAATTGCCGCTCGATCGCCGGCAGATCCGGGAAGATGTCGGCATGATCGAACTCAAGGTTATTGAGGATCGCGGTGCGCGGACGGTAGTGAACGAATTTCGAGCGTTTGTCGAAGAAGGCGCTGTCGTATTCGTCGGCCTCGATCACGAAGAACGGTGTACCGCCCAAACGCGCCGATACCGAGAAGTTCTGCGGCACACCGCCGATCAGGAAACCCGGGCTCATGCCAGCGTGTTCCAGGACCCAGGCGAGCATGCTGCTGGTGGTGGTTTTGCCGTGCGTACCGGCAACCGCCAGCACCCAGCGACCTTGCAGCACGTGATCAGCCAGCCACTGCGGGCCGGAGACGTACGGCAGGCCTTTGTTCAGGACATATTCCACTGCCGGATTGCCGCGGGACATGGCGTTGCCGATCACCACCAGATCCGGCGCCGGATCGAGCTGCGCCGGGTCATAGCCCTGCGTCAGCTGAATGCCTTGGGCTTCCAGCTGTGTGCTCATCGGTGGATAGACGTTGGCGTCGGAACCGGTCACGTGATGGCCCAGCTCTTTGGCCAACACCGCCATCGAGCCCATGAAAGTCCCGCAGATACCCAGAATATGAATGTGCATAGTCGACCTCGTAAAACATGGCCGCAGGTTAGCGTAGGGAGGGGGAAATCGCACTCTTTAGGTGAGGGGCGGGGTGGGTGGGCCGTAACATCTCGACTCGACTGCAGACTGCGGCCCTCACCCCAGCCCTCTCCCAGAGGGAGAGGGAGCCGATCTGCGTCGTTTTCAAATCCTGAGTTCGGCTCGATATTTCAGGTCGGCGTAAACTGGCAGAACACCGCGGTCGGTCCTCCGGGAGAGGGAGCCGGTCTCGGTCGCTTTCAAATCCTGAGTTCAGCTCTATATTTCAGGTCGGCGTAGATCAGTAGAGCGAATCGGTCAGTCCCCTCTCCCTCTGGGAGTGTATGTACCGGACACATGGTGGACAGGTGTTCGGAGACATGGTGGACACATTTTAATAGACACATTGCTCATCGCGAAGGAGATGGCCTGTGTCTTGGGAAGAGGTGTCCACCGTGCAGCTTCGTACAGAATTCGTGCTTTTGGCTCGGCAAGAAGGGGTCAATGTTCGGCAGCTTTGCCGCCGATTCAACATCAGCCCAAGCACTGCCTACAAATGGCTCAGCAGGTTTGAAACCTCAGGTGCAGAGGGATTGATCAATCAGTCTCGAAGACCAAAGACATCACCCAAACGCTGCGCTGACGAGGTTGAGCAGCAGATACTGACCGTGAGTCAGGAGTACGCAGTTTGGGGCGCTCGTAAGCTCAAGCGCGTGCTGGAAGACAGCGGCGCAGTGATGCCTTCGGTCAGCACCGTGCATGCGGTTTTACAGCGTCATTCGCGCGTTGATCCAAAGACTGCTGAGATTAAACCGTTTATCCGGTTCGAGCATGAAGCGCCCAATGATCTTTGGCAGATGGACTTCAAGGGCCATATCAGCCTGAACCACGGACGTTGCCATCCGCTGACGATACTGGACGATCACTCGCGGTTCTCACTGTGCATCGCCGCGTGTGCCAATGAGCAGCGCCAAACCGTCCAGGAGCAACTAATGCGGGCCTTTCGGCTCTACGGTCTGCCTCTGCGCATGACGATGGACAACGGTTCGCCATGGGGTGACCAAACCGGCGTTTATACCGCGCTGGAGGTCTGGCTGATGAGCCAGGGCATCAAGGTCGGCCACTCCCGACCTTATCATCCGCAAACCCAGGGAAAGCTAGAGCGCTTCCACCGCAGCCTGAAAAGGGAAGTTCTGCAAGGCCAGCTCTTCATCGATCTGGACGACGCACAACGGGCGTTTGATATCTGGCGTGATATTTACAACCAGAAGCGCCCGCATCAAGCACTGGACATGCAGGTTCCTGCGACTCGATACAGCAGCAGCCCACGGGAATATCAGGAACAACCGGCAGCGCCAGAATACGACGATGGGGATGTGGTCAGGAAGGTTCAGGTGAAGGGCGAGATCTACTGGGGTAACCGTGAATACACCGTCGGAAAGGCGTTTTACGGGAGGTCAGTGGCTATCCGGGAGACGACGGAGGACGGCATCCACGATGTCTACTGGAGTAGACATCGTATCGCCCGAATCGACTTGAACTTGCAGATCGTAACGGCAGGTAAGAAGATCTAAAACCGTCCACCATGTCTCCGAACATGTGTCCACCATGTGTCCGGTACATACAGGGAGAGGGCTAGGGTGAGGGCTTTCTAACTGGCTCGCCGCTCAATCCCATGCTTACGCAGCTTTCTATAAAGGGTATTGCGGCTAACCCCAAGCTGCTCAGCCGTATGCGTCATATGCCACCGCGTCTGCTCCAGAGTTTTAAGCAGGGCAATCCGCTCGGCGTCTGCCAGTGGGTGTTCGCCAGACTCGGCTGACGGAAGGACTGGACGCCCCTGCCGAATCATCACCGGCAAATCCTCCACCCCGATCCGCCCCTCATCACACAACGCCGCCAGCGTGCGCAGCACATTGCGTAACTGCCGCACATTGCCCGGCCAATTGAACGCCAGCAACGCCTCACGCGCCGGCTCGTCGATCACTATCGTTTCACCGCCCGCCTCCTCGGCCAGCAGAAAATCCAGCAACTGCGATTTATCACTGCGCGCGCGTAATGCCGGCAACCCCACTTCCAGCCCATTGAGCCGGTAATACAAATCCTCGCGAAAGCTGCCATCCGCTACCCGCTCCAGCAGATTGCGGTGGGTGGCACTGATGATCCGCACGTTGACCGACTCCGGCTCACCGCCGATCGGCACCACTTGGCGATCCTCCAACACGCGCAACAGACGAGTCTGCAAGGCCAGCGGCATATCGCCGATTTCATCGAGGAACAACGTGCCGCCATCGGCCTGCTGCAACTTGCCGCGCATGCCATCCTTGCGTGCGCCGGTGAAACTGCCGCCGCGATAGCCGAACAGTTCGCTCTCGATCAGACTTTCCGGAATCGCCGCGCAGTTGAGCGCAACGAAGGCTTTGTTCGAACGCTGGCTGGCCTGATGCACAGCCTTGGCGAAGGCCTCCTTGCCGGAGCCGGTTTCGCCGTTGATCAACAACGGCACATCACGTTCGAAAACGCGTAAGGCTTTGCGGAAGTCGGCCTGCAACGCCTCGTCACCGAGGCAGATGCCCGACAGGCGCGGCGCCTCAGCGACCACCGGTGTCGATACCCTCGGTACAGGTTTACGCGATTCCCCGCGCAACACCGCAAACAAATGCCTCCCGTCACGAGTGCGCAGCGGCCAACTGGCACTGGCATTGGCACTCGCGCGGCCAAGCAATTCATCCAGCGAACAGTCGAAAAACGCCTCCACCGGTTTCCCCAGCAAGCCGCCACGAATATGCCCGAGCAAATTCAGTGCACTCTGGTTGACCGCGCTGATCCGCCCTTCGCCGTCAAACGCCAGCAGCCCTTCGCTGAACAGCCCGACGGACTCGGCCTGCAGATGAAAGCGCAGCAACCATTGATTATCGAAACAGCGCAGGAAGTAGCAACTCTCGATCATCTTCGCCGAGAGGTTGACCAGCGCCATGGTGTGGAACTGGCTTTGCCGCGAGACGTCATGGCGCGCCGAAGAGACGTCGAGCACCGCCAGCAGTTCGCCATGCGGGTCGAATACCGGGCTCGCCGAACAGGTCAGGCCGGTGTGGCGACCGCGAAAGTGTTCATCCTGATGAATGGTCAGCGCCTGACGTTCGACCAGGCAGGTGCCGATGCCGTTGGTGCCTTCGCAGGCTTCGCTCCAGTCCGCACCGAGCCAGAGGCCGGCGCGCTCGAAGATCTTGCGTTCGGCGGGCGCGGTGACGCAGTTGAGGATCACCCCGCGCGCATCGGTCAGCAGCACCGCGTGGCCGGCGCCGGAGAGTTGTTGATGCAGGCTGCTCATTTCATTGCCGGCGATCTGTAGAACCTGCTGCAGACGTTCGCGGCTTTCCAGTACCCTGCCGTGTTCGAGCACAGTCGGCGCCATGCTCAGCGCCGGGTCGAGGTGGTAGTCCTCCAGACAGCGCAGCCACGAACGGGCAATCGACGGATCGGCACCGGGCCCGTGCAGGTGCGGTTTGCCCTGGGTAGCAGTGAGAACCTGTTGGGCATGGCGACTCAAATGGTTGTCGTGCATTTCTTATTGTTCTCCCCGAGGCTCGACGGCCCAATGCTGAGGTGACGCCCAGCATCCCCCAGCCACCGACGCATTGCAATGCTGGCGAGACTGCCCGGTCACTAGCTGTGCCAAAAGCGGTACAAACTGTCACCCCATCTGTACCGAAACCGTCACAGGCAAAATCCGCTCGTCCGACAAAAACCAGCCAAGCCCTTGATTTACCTGCCCTGCACGGCAGTGGCCCGACCTTTGCTCTACGCTTATAGCAAGCGCACTTGCGCGTTTCTCTAATAAGTACAAAGCCAAGGAGAACATCATCATGCGTTACGCTCACCCCGGTACTGAAGGCGCCAAAGTCTCGTTCAAAGCCAAGTACGGTAACTACATCGGCGGCGAGTTCGTCGCGCCTGTCAAAGGTCAGTACTTCACCAATACCTCGCCAGTGAATGGCCAGCCGATTGCCGAATTCCCCCGCTCCACTGCCGAAGACATCGACAAGGCACTGGACGCCGCCCACGCCGCTGCCGACGCGTGGGGCGCGACCTCCGTGCAGGCGCGCTCGCTGATCCTGCTGAAAATCGCCGACCGCATCGAAGCCAACCTTGAACTGCTGGCGATCACCGAAACCTGGGACAACGGCAAAGCCATCCGCGAAACCCTCAACGCCGACATCCCGCTGGCCGCCGACCATTTCCGCTACTTCGCTGGCTGCCTGCGCGCCCAGGAAGGCAGCGCTGCCGAAATCGACGGCAACACCGTGGCCTATCACATCCATGAACCGCTGGGCGTGGTCGGCCAGATCATCCCGTGGAACTTTCCGATCCTGATGGCCGCGTGGAAACTCGCTCCGGCGCTGGCGGCGGGCAACTGCGTGGTGCTCAAGCCTGCCGAGCAGACCCCGCTGGGCATTACCGTGTTGCTGGAACTGATCGGTGATTTGCTGCCGCCAGGCGTGCTGAACATTGTCCAGGGCTATGGCAAAGAAGCCGGCGAAGCGCTGGCCACCAGCAAACGCATCGCCAAGATCGCCTTCACCGGCTCGACCCCGGTCGGCTCGCACATCATGAAATGCGCGGCCGAGAACATCATTCCGTCGACCGTGGAACTGGGCGGCAAATCGCCGAACATCTTCTTCGAAGACATCATGCAGGCCGAGCCGACCTTCATTGAAAAAGCCGCTGAAGGTCTGGTGCTGGCGTTCTTCAACCAGGGCGAAGTCTGCACCTGCCCATCCCGTGCGCTGGTGCAGGAATCGATCTACGACGAGTTCATGGCCGTCGTCATGAAGAAAGTCCTGCAAATCAAACGTGGTGATCCGCTGGACACCGACACCATGGTCGGCGCGCAGGCGTCCGAGCAGCAATTCGACAAAATCCTTTCGTACCTGGAAATTGCCAAGGGCGAAGGCGCCGAGCTGCTGACCGGTGGCAAGGTGGAAAAACTCGAGGGCAATCTGTCGACCGGTTATTACATCCAGCCGACCCTGCTCAAGGGCACCAACAAGATGCGCGTGTTCCAGGAAGAAATCTTTGGCCCGGTGGTGAGCATCACCACGTTCAAGGACGAAGCCGAAGCACTGGCCATTGCCAACGACACCGAGTTCGGCCTCGGCGCCGGCCTGTGGACCCGCGACATCAACCGCGCCTACCGCATGGGCCGCGCGATCAAGGCTGGCCGTGTGTGGACCAACTGCTACCACCTGTACCCGGCGCATGCCGCGTTTGGCGGGTACAAGAAGTCTGGCGTGGGCCGTGAGACGCACAAGATGATGCTAGATCACTATCAGCAGACGAAAAACCTGCTGGTGAGCTACGACATCAATCCGTTGGGCTTCTTCTAAAACCTTCGGGCGACTCAGATATTTCTGTGTCGCCCGCTCAACCGCTTTCGCGAGCAGGCTCGCTCCCACAAGGGAGTTGTGCCGCACCACATACACAGGCTCGCCACAAATCCACTGTGGGAGCGAGCCTGCTCGCGAAGGCGTCCTGTCTGACACACCATCAATGGCCTGGCCGCTCTGGCACGGCCCTTGCGTACCCGTCATTCAGGTTTTGCGTGAAAACTGCCGCTGCGTGAACAGCATCCATCCACCTCAACCGCGCCACCCGAAAGTCCAACAGATCGAACAATAAAAACCAGAGAGGACTTATGACTTCCACCACACAGCTCAAACCCACACTCGGCACCTTGCACCTGTGGGGCATTGCCGTCGGCCTGGTGATTTCCGGCGAATACTTCGGCTGGAGTTACGGCTGGGGCACCGCCGGCACCCTCGGTTTTCTGGTCACGGCGCTGATGGTCGCGACCATGTACACCTGCTTCATCTTCAGCTTCACGGAATTGACCACCGCCATCCCACACGCTGGCGGGCCGTTTGCCTACAGCCGTCGGGCGTTCGGCGAAAAAGGCGGATTGATCGCCGGCATCGCCACGCTGATCGAGTTCGTCTTTGCGCCACCAGCGATTGCCATGGCCATCGGTGCCTATCTGAATGTGCAATACCCGGAGCTTGATCCGAAGATTGCCGCCGTCGGTGCCTATTTCGTGTTCATGACCCTGAACATCCTTGGTGTCAGCATCGCCGCGACTTTCGAACTGGTGGTCACCGTGCTCGCCGTTGCCGAGTTGCTGGTATTCATGGGCGTGGTTGCCCCGGGCTTCAGCTTCAGCAATTTCGTGCTCAACGGCTGGTCGGGCGCCAACGAATTCACCCTCGGTTCGATTCCGGGGATCTTCGCGGCGATACCGTTTGCGATCTGGTTCTTTCTCGCCATCGAGGGTGCCGCCATGGCCGCCGAAGAGGCGAAAGACCCGAAACGCACGATTCCCAAGGCCTACGTCAGCGGCATTCTGACCCTGGTGTTCCTCGCTATCGGCGTAATGGTCATGGCCGGCGGCGTCGGCGACTGGCGTCAGCTGTCGAACATCAACGATCCGCTGCCGCAAGCAATGAAAGCCGTGGTTGGCAACAACTCGACGTGGATGCACATGCTGGTGTGGATCGGTCTGTTCGGGCTGGTGGCGAGCTTCCACGGGATCATTCTCGGCTACTCGCGTCAGTTCTTCGCCCTCGCCCGTGCCGGTTACTTGCCTAAAGGACTGGCCAAGCTGTCGCGTTTCCAGACCCCGCACCGGGCGATTCTGGCTGGTGGCGTGATCGGTATTGCGGCGATTTACAGCGACGGCCTGGTCAATCTGCAAGGCATGACCCTGACGGCGGCGATGATCACCATGTCGGTGTTCGGCGCGATCGTGATGTACATCATCAGCATGCTCAGCCTGTTCAGACTGCGTAAGACCGAGCCGAACCTGGAGCGCACCTTCCGTGCGCCGGGCTATCCGGTGGTGCCGGCGATTGCGCTGTTTCTGGCGCTGGTGTGTCTGGTGGCGATGGCGTGGTTCAACACGCTGATCGGCTGTGTGTTCCTTGGTTTCATGGCCGCCGGTTACCTGTATTTCCAGCTGACCGCCAAGCAACGCGCCGAAGCGCCGGCAGACGCTATGCTCGAAGGTATCTAGCTGCACCGGCACCGGGCCTTTCGCCCGGTGCCCGCTATATAGAAGTGCATGAAGATCCAATGTGGGAGCGAGCCTGCTCGCGAAAGCGGAGTATCAGTCGACAACTGTTTTGAATGTCGGTCCGCTTTCGCGAGCAGGCTCGCTCCCACAGGGAACTGAGTTATCCACAGAATCAGGAGGACACCGCCCCATGGCCGCATTCGCCCATTCCGTCGGCGCCCAGACCTATCGCTTCGACAGCCTCAAGGACGTCATGGCCAAAGCCAGCCCGGCGCGTTCCGGGGACTTTCTCGCAGGCGTCGCCGCCCTAAACGACGGCGAACGCGTGGCCGCGCAAATGGCGCTGGCCGACATTCCGCTCACGCATTTCCTGCAAGAAGCGCTGATTCCCTATGAGGCCGATGAAGTCACCCGGCTGATCATCGACACCCACGACAAACAAGCCTTTGCCGTGGTCAGCCACCTCACCGTCGGCGGTTTCCGCGACTGGTTACTCAGCGACGCCGCCGATGAAACCAGCCTGCGCAATCTCGCCCCCGGCCTGACGCCGGAAATGGTCGCCGCCGTGTCGAAAATCATGCGCGTGCAGGATCTGGTGCTGGTGGCGCAAAAGATCCGTGTCGTGACGAAATTTCGCGGCACCCTTGGCCTGCCCGGACGCCTGTCGACACGCCTGCAACCCAATCATCCAACCGACGAGCCGTCCGGCATCGCCGCGAGCATTCTCGACGGCCTGCTCTACGGTAATGGCGACGCGATGATCGGCATCAACCCGGCCACCGACAGCCTCGCTTCGATCTGCGCAATGCTGGAAATGCTCGACGCGATCATTCAGCGCTACGACATCCCGACTCAGGCCTGCGTGCTGACCCACGTCACCACCTCCATCGAGGCAATCAACCGTGGCGTGCCGCTGGACCTGGTGTTCCAGTCGATTGCCGGCACCGAAGCGGCCAACGCCAGCTTCGGCATCAACCTGAATATCTTGCAGGAAGGCTATGACGCCGGTCTGAGCCTGAATCGCGGCACTCTTGGGCAAAATCTAATGTATTTCGAAACCGGCCAGGGCAGCGCTCTGTCGGCCAACGCTCATCACGGTGTCGATCAACAAACCTGCGAGACCCGGGCCTACGCCGTAGCACGGCATTTCAAACCGTTTTTGGTGAACACGGTCGTAGGATTTATCGGCCCGGAGTACCTGTACAACGGCAAACAGATCATCCGCGCCGGCCTCGAAGATCACTTCTGCGGCAAGCTGCTCGGCGTGCCGATGGGCTGCGATATCTGCTACACCAACCACGCCGAAGCCGATCAGGACGACATGGACACCCTGCTGACGTTGCTCGGTGTCGCCGGGATCAACTTCATCATGGGCATCCCCGGCTCCGACGACATCATGCTCAATTACCAGACCACGTCGTTCCATGACGCGCTCTATGCCAGGCAGACCCTGGGCCTGAAACCGGCGCCGGAGTTCGAGCAGTGGCTGGCCAACATGGGCATCTTCACCCAAGCGGATGGCAAGGTTCGCTTCGGTAACAACTTGCCGCCGGCCTTCCGCCAAGCGCTGGCGCAACTGGGATGAGTCACATGGAAAAACCACCCATCGACCCGCAGAACCCTTGGCTGCAACTGCGTCGCCTGACCCCTGCACGGATCGCCCTCGGCCGCACCGGCACCAGCCTGCCGACCAACGCGCAGCTGGACTTCCAGTTTGCCCACGCGCAGGCACGTGATGCCGTGCACTTGCCGTTCGATCACGCCGGGCTCAGCGCGCAACTCGGTGAGCACGGGCGCGAAAGCCTGCTGCTGCACAGTGCCGCCGTAGACCGAAACAGCTATCTGCAACGTCCGGATCTGGGGCGCAAGCTCAGCGATGAATCAGCGCAGGCCTTGCGCGAATACGCTGCGGCGCATCCCGGCGGTGTCGATCTGGCAATTGTCGTGGCCGACGGCCTGTCGGCACTGGCGGTGCATCGGCATACCTTGCCGTTTCTCACGCGCTTGGAAGAACAGATGAGCGCCGACGGCTGGTCGATGGCGCCCGTTGTCCTGGTGGAACAGGGCCGCGTCGCGGTCGGTGATGAAATCGGCCAATTGCTCGGCGCGAAAATGCTGGTGATGCTGATTGGCGAACGTCCGGGACTCAGTTCACCGGACAGTCTCGGTTTATATTTCACCTACAATCCAAAGATCGGCCTGACCGATGCCTATCGCAATTGCATCTCCAATGTGCGGCTCGAAGGTTTGAGCTACGGCATGGCGGCGCACCGCTTGCTCTATCTGATGCGCGAAGCCTGTCGGCGGCAGTTGTCGGGGGTCAACCTGAAGGACGAAGCACAGGTTCAAACGCTGGAATCGGACGCTGGTGTAGATATGAAAGGCAATTTCCTACTCGATCCGCCCACAACCTGAACCGTTTCCGCATTGCGTTTCTGCGACGGTTTCAGGCAGGATCGATGCACGGCCGCACGGGTTTCCCATCGCCGTCAGAGCAGTTGAAGACAGCCACTTGAAGACGAGACCTATCATGCGGATTATTCAAGCGACCCTCGAACATCTGGATTTGTTGACTCCGTTGTTCGTCAAATATCGCGAGTTCTACGGTTCCCTGCCTTACCCGGATTCCTCCCGCGCCTTCCTCGAAAAACGCCTGCGCCGCAAGGAATCGGTGATCTATCTGGCGCTGGCCGATGATGATGACAAGAAACTGATGGGCTTCTGCCAGCTCTACCCGAGCTTCTCCTCGTTGTCGCTCAAGCGTGTGTGGATCCTCAACGACATCTATGTCGCTGAAGATGCGCGCCGCCAACTGGTCGCCGACAACCTGATCCGCACCGCGAAGAAAATGGCCAAGGAAACCCAGGCCGTGCGCATGCGCGTCTCCACCAGCAGCAATAACGAAGTGGCGCAGAAAACCTATGAGTCCATCGGGTTCAAGGAAGACACCGAGTTCAAGAACTACGTGCTGCCGATCAGCGAAGAACTCTGACTGCAAATGCAACGTGTGATGAGGGAGCCCGCTCCCTCAGGCACCCCGAATGCTTCCTGACAATTGTTCACACCTCGACATCCCTCGCTACAAAACCAACGCGCTTTTCATCCTTCAGACCGTATAATCCCGATCTTTCCGGCTTGTAAGAAAAACTACACCCCGCTGTAGGCTTACACGAAGTCATCCGCACAGGCCTGCCGAGTCGGGCCGTCAAACAGGTGCCCCCATGGATTTCAACCCGCTCGACCTTATCCTGCATCTCGATGTGTACCTCGATTTGCTGGTGAACAACTATGGGCCATGGATCTACGCCATCCTGTTTCTGGTGATTTTCTGTGAAACCGGTCTGGTGGTGATGCCATTCCTCCCGGGTGACTCGTTGCTGTTCATTGCCGGCGCCGTTGCGGCTGGTGGTGGCATGGACCCGGTGCTGTTGGGCGGCTTGCTGATGCTCGCGGCGATCCTGGGCGACAGCACCAACTACGTGATCGGACGAACGGCCGGAGAAAAACTGTTCAGCAACCCGAACTCGAAAATCTTCCGTCGCGATTACCTGCAAAAAACCCACGATTTCTATGACAAACACGGCGGCAAGACCGTAACGCTGGCGCGCTTCCTGCCGATCATCCGTACCTTCGCGCCGTTCGTCGCCGGTGTGGCGAAGATGCCATACCCGCGCTTCTTCGGTTTCAGCGTGCTGGGCACCATCCTCTGGGTCGGCGGTCTGGTCACGCTGGGCTACTTCTTCGGCAACGTACCGTTCATCAAGAAAAACCTGTCGTTGCTGGTGGTGGCAATCATTCTGTTGTCGCTGGTGCCGATGATCCTCGGTGTGGTTCGCAGCCGTTTCGGCGGCACCAAAGCGCAATCGCACTAAGCCGATGTGGTCGCTGAGCGCCTGGCGTCGTCAGCGTATTCTGGCGAAGCACCCGATTGCTGACGACATGTGGCAACGGGTGCGCCATCACCTGAGCTTTCTTGACGGCATCAGTGCAGCCGAAGACCAGTGGCTGCGCGAAGCCTGCGTACTGTTCCTCGAAGACAAACACCTGAGCGCCCTGCCCGGCGTCGAACTGCATCAGGAACAACGCCTGCTGCTCGCCGCCCAGGCACAATTGCCCCTGCTCAACCTGGGCGATCTGAACTGGTATCAGGGTTTCCACGAAATCGTGCTCTACCCCGACGACTTTCTCAGCCCGCAACGTCATCGTGACGCCAGCGGTGTCGAGCATGAGTGGGACGGCGAACACAGCGGCGAAGCGTGGCAGCAGGGGCCGATCATCCTCGCCTGGCCCGGCGTCATGGCCAGTGGTGGCTGGGAAGGCTACAACCTGGTGATCCACGAACTGGCGCACAAACTCGACATGCTCAACGGCGACGCCAATGGCCTGCCACCGCTGCATGCCGACATGCGCGTCAGCGACTGGGCAATCGTTATGCAAAAGGCTTACGACGATCTCAACCGCCAGCTCGACCATGACCCGGACGCCGAAACTGCCATCGATCCCTACGCCGCCGAGAACCCGGCGGAGTTCTTTGCGGTCACCAGCGAATATTTCTTCAGCGCCCCGGATCTGCTGCATGAGGCCTATCCACAGGTGTATGCGCAGTTGCAGCTTTTCTACCGCCAGGACCCGTTGAGCCGGTTGCGGCAACTTCAGGCCTCAGACCCGGTCTATCAGGCGCACGACTAAGCTCTGCACGACTTTCGGTACATGGCGTCGACGGCAGAATATGCCTATAATCGCCGCCACTTTTTGGTCAATCCGGCCAAGTGTTTTTGGTCAACTACGGGGGCAACGCCCAATGAGCTACAGCAAGATTCCGGCTGGCAAAGACCTGCCGAACGACATCTACGTCGCGATCGAGATCCCGGCCAACCACGCGCCGATCAAATACGAAATCGACAAAGACAGCGATTGCCTGTTCGTTGACCGTTTCATGGCCACCCCAATGTTCTACCCGGCCAACTACGGTTACATCCCGAACACCCTGGCTGACGACGGTGATCCCCTCGACGTGCTGGTTGTGACCCCTTACCCGGTTGCGCCAGGCTCGGTGATCCGCGCCCGCCCAGTCGGCATCCTGAACATGACCGACGACGGCGGCGGCGATGCCAAAGTCATCGCAGTGCCACACGACAAGCTGTCCCAGCTGTACGTCGATGTGAAGGAATACACCGACCTGCCGCCACTGCTGATCCAGCAGATCGAGCACTTCTTCGCGAACTACAAAGATCTCGAAAAAGGCAAATGGGTCAAGATCGAAGGCTGGGCCGGTGCAGACGCCGCTCGCGAAGCGATCACCAAGTCGGTTGCCGCCTACAAAGGCTAAGCACCTGCGCTATGCGTGAGGCTTGAAGAAAACCCCGGTTGATCCGGGGTTTTTTGTGCTCGGGAAAAGCTGTCTTAAACAGAGTGTTTATCGAGGACTACAGAAAAGTTTTAGCCTGTGTAATTTCCCACAAGAACGTCTTACATCCCGTCGCAAAATTCAGCCCGTTTTTGAACGTCCGGTTTATTCAAACCGCTCTGGCACGGCCGTAGACTCCGTGTTTATGAGAAAGAACACTAGCGGTCCAAGATTCAAGGCACTCCTGGAAGCTGCGAACATCTCGACGACGGGTTTCGCAAAGTTCTGGGGCACGGAAGCCCAAAATGTCCACAACTGGTACACCCGGGGCGTCCCGGCGTATCGCATGGAAGAAGTCTCACGCCTGCTGTCCGTCAACAGCGAATGGCTGAAAACCGGCCAAGGCACAAAAGAGCTGCCAAGCCTGACTCCGCCGGCCAGCAACGGCGACAGCTTTGACGCCCACGATCCACAGGGCGCCTACCGATTCATCCATCCCAATGACATCGAGCTGGCCTTCTTCAAAGAAACACCACAGACCAACGGCTCCGACAAAACCCACGTCATTCAGGACCCGGACCTGTCCATCCGCCTGCTGCGTGCACAGGTTGATCAACTGGAGATCCGCCCTGCCGATGCCATCTGCGCGCACATGATCGGCAACAGCATGGCCGAACGCATCGAGGACGGTTCCGTTGTCGCCATCGATCGCGGCCTGACCCAAGTCGTCGACGGCGAGATCTACGCTATCGAACACGACGGCATGCTGCGCATCAAATACCTGCACCGCATGCCCGGCAACGGCCTGCGCCTGCGCAGCCACAACAGCGCCGAATACCCGGACGAAGTGTTCCGCCCGGCGCAGATCGAGGAGCAACGCATACATATATTGGGCTGGGTATTCTGGTGGTCGACGGTGAGCAAGCGGCGGCCGGTGGTGCCGTTTCTCTGACTTGATGCAGTTCTTCGAGTCTGCACTGAACCCTGTGGGAGCGAGCCTGCTCGCGAAGAGGCCCGGACAATCGGTACAAATCGCGGATTTCTAGCGTAGAAGTCGCTCTAAACCGCACTTCAGGCTGGGAATCCCAAGCAAAACTCAGTATCCTGCGCCCCACATTTGCGCATCGACCCGCCCCGCGGCTCAGACAGCGCCCGACGCGGCAGACCAACGTCTGACCAAGTCCCACAGCCGGACGCAGATCCGGATGTACGTTTTGAAGGCTGGCGCGGTTTACCAAAAATAGACCAAGCCAGTCCCCGAGAAGCCGGCCACAAGCCGGCTTTTTAATGCCTGTGAGAAAGTGAACCAGCCAGATATTCGACATATGTGCGAACCGAGACATAGCGACTTACGTTTTCACGCAAACAGTGCTTACTCTCCAAGGCATCCTCAGCGAGCGTTAATTTATACTCGCCCGCCGGTTAGTTAAAAACCTTCAGCAAAGGGATGCGCCTATGTCCGTTCCAACCTACGATCAGTTCATCGAGCCGATCCTTCGTTTTCTCGCCACAAAACCCGAGGGTGCGATTGCTCGGGACGCTCACGAAGCGGCAGCAAAAACACTGCAACTGACCGAAGCACAGCGCGAAGAATTGATCGCCAGTGGTCAGGCTACCTACAAAAACCGTTCAGGTTGGGCGCACGATCGACTCAAACGTGCCGGTCTTTCCAGCAGTGCCAAACGCGGGTACTGGAAATTGACCGATGCAGGCGCTCAGTACACCAAGGAGCATGCATTTCCACTGTCGGCCAAGGACGTGGAGCATTTGGCAATCGGCTACATGAATGTGAAGCTGAAGGTCGCGCCTGATGCTGAACCACTAGACGACCAACCAAACATTGAGCCAGACCTGACCTCCGCCACCGAAAGCCCTGACGACCGACTGGAGCGAGCGCTAAAGGAATTGCGCGATGCCACGGCGGCGGACCTTTTGGACAACTTGCTGCAAGTTAGCCCCAACCGTTTCGAAGTGATCGTGCTGGATGTGCTTCATCGACTGGGGTATGGCGCCAGTCGCAATGATCTGCAACGTGTCGGCGGTTCCGGTGATGCGGGTATCGACGGCATTATCTCGCTCGATAAATTGGGGCTGGAGAAGGTTTATGTTCAGGCCAAACGCTGGCAAAACACGGTTGGCCGGCCTGAACTGCAGGCGTTCTACGGAGCACTCGCCGGGCAAAAAGCCAAGCGCGGCGTATTCATCACCACGTCTGGCTTTACCGCGCACGCTGTTGACTTCGCTAAATCGGTGGATGGCATTGTGTTGGTAGACGGAACGCGACTGGTGCATCTGATGATGGATCATGAGGTTGGCGTGACATCGCGCTTGTTGCGGTTGCCGACGCTGGATCGCGATTACTTTGATGATGAATAAGGTTGAAGTTGCTGCTGTTCGACCCTTCTAGCTAAGTCTCCACACTGGGCTTGTGGTCAAAAGTAGTAGCACACTAGAATCATAGCCACTGTTCTACCAACCCCCACGGATCGAGGGTTACATCAGCACGGGGCGAGGCTGGGACTGAATCCAGTTTAGGTTGATGTGCAGGTCAAGGAGACCACTATGTCGGATGTCAGAAACATCAGGGAACAGAAGCTTCTCTACCATCTCACTTCGGTTGAAAATCTGGATGGCATTTTCAAGGAGGGTCTTAAGCCACGCGCGAGTCTTTCCGGATTCACAGACGTAGCCGATGCTGAAATTTTAAAAAAGCGCCAACTTCAACAACTCGACAACTACGTTCCTTTCCATTGGTTTGCTGGAAACCCTTTTGAAGGGGCCGTCCAACGCCGCGAGCCGAAAGCCCAGTTCGTACTGATCTCGGTGTACAGGTCAACGGCCAAGCAAAACGGTTGGAAAATCGTCCCCCGCCACCCTTTGGCTGGCGACTCTATTCAGTTACTCGATTATGAGCAGGGATTTGAGGCGATCGAGTGGGACGTCATGAGTAGTCGCGAATACCAAGACCCACATTGCAAGAGCATCTGCATGGCGGAATGCCTAGCGCCCGGAATTGTTAAAACCGCTGAGTTCTTCAAAATCTTCACACCGAATGAAGAAGTAGATGCGCTTTGCTTGGCAAAGATGCAGGCGGCCGGTGTTAAGGTGCTCACGGGCGTGAACCAGAGAATGTTTTATCAATGAACTACACCAACCTGAATCCAGAGAAGGCTCTGATTTGGCGTATCGTCCATCGCGATAACCTGCCCTGGATTCTGGATAACGGTCTGCATTGCGCGAACTCGGAAGTACAGGCACCTCAGTACGTGAACATCGGCAACGTCGACTTGATCGACAAACGCCGTTCCCGCCAGGTGCCTATCGCACCCGAAGGCGTGCTGGCCGACTACGTGCCCTTCTACTTCACGCCCTTCTCGGTGATGATGCAGAACATTCATTCTGGCTGGAGCGTTCAGCAGCGCACCAACGACGAGATCGTCATTCTCGTTTCCAGCCTTTATCGCGTTGTAGAGCTGGGGCTACCGTTTGTCTTCACAAACGCACATGCCTACCCAGATTGGACAGACTATTACAGCGACCTGACGGATCTCGACCAGATCGATTGGTCTATCCTTCAACGGCGCGACTTCAAGCGCGATCCTGATGACCCTCGCAAAATGGAGCGTTATCAGGCTGAGGCGCTGATTCACCACCACTTACCGATTACGGGACTACTGGGCATCATGTGCCACACCGATGCAATGAAAGTACGCATAGAAGCAGACGTTGCCGCTAGAGGCCTGACGCTGCCAGTCCATGCGCGCCCCAAATGGTATTTCCAATGATCAGATTCACCCAAGGCAACCTGCTGGAAGCCAAAACCGAAGCCCTCGTCAACACGGTGAACACCGTGGGTGTGATGGGTAAAGGTATCGCGTTGATGTTCAAAGAACGCTTTGCGCAGAATTACCGTCTGTATGCAGCCGCGTGCAAGGCCGGTGAAGTAGAAACCGGCAAAATGCACGTGACGGCCACCGATGAACTCGATGGCCCGCGCTGGATCGTGAACTTCCCTACCAAACGTCATTGGCGCTCTCCGTCGCAAATGGCGTGGATTACCGAGGGTTTGCATGATCTGCGTCGTTTCTTGATAGAAAACGATGTGAAGTCTGTCTCTGTCCCGCCGCTAGGTGCTGGTAACGGTGGGCTGAAGTGGCCTGAAGTGCGTGAGCAAATTGTTGAGGTACTGGACGATCTGGACGTGGATGTATTGGTGTTCGAACCCTCCAATCAGTATCTGAATGTCGCTAAACGCAACGGAGTTGAGCAACTCACTCCGGCACGGGCGCTGATTGCAGAGCTGGTGCGACGTTATTGGGTTCTGGGGATGGAATGCAGCCTGCTCGAGATTCAGAAGCTGGCGTGGTTTCTTGAGCGTGCAATCGAAAAACTTCCTGGTACTGAGAACCCGCTGAATCTTAAATTCGTCGCCCATAAATTCGGACCGTACGCTAATCGATTGGAACATCTGCTCAACAATCTGGATGGCAGCTATCTGCATTGCGACAAGCGCATCAGTGATGCGGGAATCACCGATGTGATTTGGTTTGACCAGGATCGCAAAGCCTTTTTGCAGACCTACCTCAAGACTGAAGCCAAGGAATACTCCCAAGCGTTAGAACGCACGGCTGAGTTGATTGATGGCTTTGAATCACCTTTTGGCATGGAGTTGCTCGCGACTGTCGACTGGTTGCTGATTCAGGACGGCGTTGCGCCAACCGTTCCAGCTTTACGCGAAGCGCTGCTGAAGTGGGATGGTGGTTCCAGCGCTGCAGTGCGAAAAAACAAGCTATTTGACGATCAAGCTCTGGGGATCGCAATTGAGCGCCTTACTTCCAGCAGTTTCAGTCCCAACATAGCGGCCTGACGCCGGAGCGAAACAGGGCAATTGCTGCTGCACAATTGCCCCGCTGCCTGTCGCAATGGCTTAGGCAATCCTCAGGTCAATGCGCCAACACTTGCAAAACCCAACCCCCACAGTGCTAAATCCCGCCTTGTAACCACCCCTCTGTTTTTACCCGCATCCCCGACCCCGGCCGGATTCCGGTATTGAGCCTCACGGGAATCCATGGAATGGCCCTGCATATCCCGACCCTGCTGGTCGTTTCGGTCTTCGTCTTCTTTTTGATGGGGCTTTTGACGCTGCACGCCTGGTATCGCGAAACCCGCGAGCCGCCACTGGCGTACCTCGGCAGCATGATGCTGCTTGGCGCCTTGGGCGTGGTATTGGTCAGTTGGCGTGATCGAGGGGTCGACTTCATTCCCATTGTGTTCGGCAATGTTGTTCTATTGCTCAGTGCGGCGCTGAACTGGACGGCCATGCGCACGCTGGTCGGGCGCAGGCCGTCAGTGTCCGGCATTCTGGCTGGGGCGCTCGCCTGGCTGACCTTGTGCCTGATTCCCGCCTTCTACGAGTCGATGCCAAATCGGGTTTTGATCTACTCCTTGCTGGCATTCGGTTACGGCGTGATGACAACGCTAGAACTCTGGCGCAGCAGAAACACCCTGAACGTCGCGTTTATGCCGGCGCTGGTGCTGACCGTTCTGCACACGGTGTTCTACGCCGTTCGCAGTGCGACCGATGAAGGGCTGCCGGTGACAAAGGCGCTGCTGGGCAGTGGCGAGGGCGTGCCGTTTTTCTCGTTCATGCTGTTCGAGTCGATGCTGTATGTCATCGGCATTGCCTACATCACCCTGGCGATGGTCAAGGAACGTGCAGAGCTCAAGCTCAAAGCGGCGGCGTTCAGCGATCCGCTGACGGGCATTGGCAATCGTCGCGCGTTCATGATGAACGCCGGCCAGTTGCTTGCCGACAGTCAGCAACACGCGGAACCAGCGGCGTTATTGCTTTGTGATCTGGATAACTTCAAGCGTCTGAACGACACCTATGGCCATCCCGTTGGGGATCAGGCGTTGATCGCGTTCGGCCGGATCGTGGTCGAGAGCCTGCGCAAGGAAGATGTTTGCGGACGGATCGGCGGTGAGGAGTTTGCTTGCCTTCTCAGCGACTGCGACGAGCAGACTGCACTGGAGATTGCCGAGCGAATCCGCCGTTCCTTCTCGCAATTGTCGATTGTTGAGCCGGGTTTGCTCAGCGTCAGCATCGGCGTAGTAACCACCCGTGAATCCGGCTACGACTTGTCACGCCTGCTCTCGGAAGCGGATCAGGCGTTGTACGGCGCCAAGGATCAGGGGCGCAATCGTGTACAGACGTTGCGTTCGCTGTACCTGAGCCTTACCGATAATTAGTGCCCAGCCACCGACCATTTCAATAAGCCATTAGCACATCCGCCCTAATTGCCCCAGCCGGCACCCGCCACTAAATTTCCATTCTGTTTTTGTGCACTACAAAAGCGCCAAGGAATGGAGCAGCACCATGTCATCGTTTTTCAAACTGAGTAAATCCCTCGCTCTACTGACTGCCCTCTTGACTGCTACTTCAGTGTCAGCGGAAGAGCCGAACCCCGTCGGCGACTGGTGGATCATTTACGGCAACGGCGTCCCGCACAAGAACATCATGTATGTCGCCGACAGCACATCAGTGGTGCCGTCGACGCGTACCAAGGGCGCGCAAATGCTGGCGGTGACGCTGGTGTATGAAGAGCCGGGCAAGCCGATGATTGATGCCTATAACCTGGAAGTTCAGTGCAAGACAAACAAGCTGCGGTTTGTGAATGGCCAGTCGGTGGATCGAATTGCCTACCTGCTGCGGCACCTGAAAGTGAACGAGCAATGGCAGCAGCCGAAGGAGTTCTGGGTGCAGCGTGCCCTCGCTTTCGTTTGCTCCCCAGAGAAAAAAGACATGATCGCGGTGGGCAAGATGGAGCACTTGCAGATGATTCAGGGCATGCAGCAAATGTTCTTCAAACTGGCACCTATTCAGGAAAAAAGCCAGATGATGGACAACCTCGATTCGATACTGGGCAACAAGTAACAGCCTGACCTCTTAACGCTGCAGCGCGCTATTTCGTCTCGCACATGACACCGGGAGTCATGATGAATCAATGGACTAAGACGCTACTGACGCTGCTGATAACAGCCACAGTATCAATGGTGAATGGCTGCCACCTGATTGCGCAGTCGCGCTGGGAAGGACGGGATGTTCAGGAAGCACTCGATCTGTTCGGCAAACCTGACTCGATGAAAAAACAGACCGGTACCAACGGCGAAAATCTGGCCGTCCTGACCTGGTTCAAATCCTCCAGCTGGACAACTACTGAAGCGGCCGGTACTTCCATGAATAACACCGGCAACGGCATGGTGTACACCGAGTACTACGAGACGGTCGGGCATAGCTCTGACTGCAAACTGGAAGCCACCGTCAATAAAGCCAAAAAGATCGTACTGTTTCGGATCGAGGACGGAAAGATCATTCATGGCAAATGCATCAACGTTCCGTTCGTACCCGGTTACATTCCGCCCGGCTTCTAGTGCAACCCTGAGCAGGTACCTGCTCAGGGATAACTGAATGACTTCACCAGCGTCAGCTCTCCCACCGCGCGCATCGGGATCAGAAACGTCTCCATCTTCTCGCTCGGCGTACCCTCTTCGGTAATCACCGTCACCTGCGCGGTGGTCAGCGCCTGCACCGCTTCATCGCCGCCCTCGTCATCCCCACGATAGCCACCGCCGTAATAATTCACGTACACCAGATACTGGCCCTTGATCGGCGCCGGCATGGCGAAGATTTCCGGGCCATAGCCGGTGGTGACGTCGACGTCGAGCGCGGCGCCGTTGGCGGCGCTGCGGTTGCCGTACCAAATGTGCGCGCCGTCGGGGGTGACGAGGTGCAGGTCGAGGTCGGTGCCGTCGCTGTCCCATGCCAGCAGTACGCGCAGCTTGGCCGGGGTGGCGCCGCCGCTGGTGTTGAGGAATTGTGTGCGGTGGCGTTGCTGGCCGTCAGGGCTGCGCACTTCGACGCTGTTGCTGCCGTTGGGGAACGAGAACGGACGGTCAAAGCGGCCGCTGTCGTCGATTTTCAGCGGCATGCTCACGCCGTTGACGATCAGCCGTCCGGGTTCGTTGCCCTTCTGCGTAGCTTTGATCTCGCCGCTGATGCGCGCGGTATTGGCCTGGCCGACCGGGGTGTTGACCGATGAGGCCGGGTAGTTGACGGTCTGGCGGAAGCTTTCGCCCTCACCTTCGGGTGCGCCACTGCGCCAGCCGCCGACCGGAGTGTCGAGTTTGACGCTGTCGGCAGCAATGACCGGCGAGAGCGCGGTCAACGTGCAGAGCAGCAGCAAGACCTGTGGATAACGGAGTGTCATGGTCTATTCCAGCAAAAGGTGACGGGCGAGCCCTTCGATGTAGGTTTCATCCTGGCCGTTGGGATGTGCTTCAAAGGCAAGGTGCAGATATTCGTGGGTCAGGTCGAGGCGATCCTGCAGGGTCAGCACGCCGCGCACGTAGATGCGTTGGCGTTCGCGGTCGACGAAAGGACGGCCGAAGGCGAGTTTGCACACGGCGAAGGTGCTGACTTCGTTGTAGCCGGTTTCGCTTTCCAGCGTCGGGCGCCAGCCGCGTCGCTGTTTCTGCAGCCAGTCTTGTGCGGCGGGCAGCGCTTCGCAGGAAGCGACCGGGTTGTCCCAACGGCTGAGGCTGGCGCGCGGATAGGCGTGCAGCAGAATCGCGTCATAGCGCTGGCCGGCATTGGCCTGCTCGACTGCTTGTTGCCAGGCAAGTTTGTCCGGACCGGGTTGATTTGAGTGATAGGTGACGGTGCTGCCGGCCAGTACCAGGTCTGCCGTCCAGGCGGCGATGTTGCGGGATTCAGCCGAAGCTGGTCGTGGTGCGACGCGCTGGCGATTGCTGCTGTCGTCGATGCTCAGGCAGTCGCCGTTGCGCGTGGCGTTTTGCAGCAGATAAGTTCGGATTGCCACGGCCAGGGCTTTGGCTGCTTCGGCGGGTTCAGGTTTGGCTTCGCGCTCCAGCACCCGGGCGACGTACTCTTCGCGATCAAGCCTTGCGACGAGTTTGTCGTTGAGCAGAAACAGTTCGCCGTCGCTGTGGATATCCAGCGCGTTGCCGTTGGCGAATTCGACGCGGTAGTCGCCTTGCAACGGGCCGGATGTCGCGAGGCGATCACCCGCTAAAACCTTCGAAACTGGATACTTCGAAAACAGGCTGACTTCGACACAACGCCCCGCCTCCGAGGGCCAGGCTGCCGGCAACACGGTCGCCAATGCTTGGCCGTAATGCCGCAAGACCATCTGACTGGTGCCTCGCCCACCCGCCCAGACCGGCGAGCCATCAGCCGTCCAGCCAGCAAACCCGCCCTGCCGCGATTGCGGGTCCTGATCACCGAGCCAGCTCCAGGTTTTCACCCGCAGGCGCCCGCCCAGTTCGCCGACGACATTGCCATCCGCCGCATTCAGCACTACATCGAGCAGCACTCGACGCGCCTGATCCTGCGCCGGCAAAGTCGCCAGGACCTTCAGCAGCTCAACCACGGAAACCCGTTGAGCCGGCTGCACCGACGGCAAATCCAGCAACCACGACGGCGCCTGCCGCGCCTGCCAATAGGTACGCCAATCCGCCGCCGAAATCCCTAACCGCGCAGGCTCGAAATACAACCCGCAGGATTTCACCAACGCCTGATCACGCTCGATCCTGCCACCCGCCGAGCAGCAATAAACCTCCTCCTTCGACTGCCCGCGACATTCATACGCCGGCTCCCGCGCGCCGGTGTCCACCAGCCATGCGTAGACAAACAACTTCCACAGACTGCCCAGCGGCGTATCCAGCGATGACGGCAACGGTTCACGCTTGATCAGTTGCGTCTGACTCAACGACAACAACTCGCCCTTGTAGGCCACGCGCAACGGCTCGTCCTGCGCCGTCGCCAGCGCAGGCATCACACACATCAACAGCCACAGCAGCGGCCGAGTCATGTCAGTTAACCGTGACCTGACCGAGGGCGGCTTTCGCTTCCTGGGCCTGATGTTGCGGTGCGTAAACCTGCTTGAAACGCACTGGCGGCAGATTGAACTGGCCCTTCTGCGAGAAGCGCACCAGATGACGCAGGCGCAATTCGCCGCTCAGCGCATCGACCGGGACCGCGTAGGCCAACTGACCCGGTTCGAAACGCGCCTTCTCCAGCGCAGTCGGTTCGGTGCCGTCCTTGCCCTGCAACTTGATGCCCCAAGTGGTGCGCTCGACATCGGCGCCCGGTGGCAGCGGCACTTCGAGCATGCCGTAGCGCAGCGGTTTCGCGGCTTTGCTGGTGAGGATCACTTCGTCCAGATACAGACTGTCGCTGGACAGCGGCTTGGTGCCGACCGGCTCCAGTTTGAAGGTGAACGCTTCATCTCCCGGCACCAGTCGCGACAGGCGTCGGGTGATAGTCACGGCCATTGGATCGACTGGCGGTTGCTGAGTCTGGAAGCTCAGCGCCGCGCGCAATGGACGCTCTTGCGTGCCGGACACTGTCAGCACGCTCGGCACCGGCGTGGCGCCTTGCCAAGTCCAGTACATCTCACCAGTTGCACCGTAGTTTTTCTTCCAGCCTTCACCCGGCGTCAAGGCGATGGTCGGCGAAGCCTGGGCGATGCTGCGTTGCAACCAGGTCAGTGCCAGCGCACGTTCGAGGGTCGATTGCTGCGGCAATAGCCGTTGCAGCAACGCTTGCGCACGCGCCTGATCGAACGGTTGCAGTGACAGGTTCAACGCTTCGGCAAATGGCTGCGAGCTGACCGACAGACGCTGTTGCGCAGCGCCCACCTGACGATTGAACGCGTCCGGCAAGGCGACTTTCGACTGTGTGGCCAAAGAGGCGGTCAACACCCGTGCCGCTGCCAGACCGAGCGCCGAATCCGGATCGCTCATCACCAGACTGTCTTCGCCGTCGTCCATCAGCGTTTCGGCGTTGCCTTCCCCGGCCTTGGCCAAATCGTCCATCAAGCCGCTGAGCAGCGTGTTCACCGGCAGATGCATCTGCTTGGCAAACGACAGAATCAACGCTCGCTGCAGCAACGGCGTGTTCGGCGCTTGCTTGGCGTACACCTCCAGCACCCGCTGCCAATGCTCCGGCGGCAAGGTCAGCTCCAGCACCTGGCTGGCGTTGAAGTCGGCGTAATAAGCGTAAGCGGTGAGAAATGCATCCGGCTCACCGTCGTAACCCCACCAGGTGAAGCTCGCCGATGGCCCGGCCATTTGTACCAGACGCAGGCGGCTGTTCTGCATGATCAGGCGCAAGCGATCACGGATCTGCGGATTCGACGCCAGCGACGGATAGGCGATGCTCAGCGGCAGCAAACGACTGGCGGTCTGCTCGACGCCGCCGTACGGATAGCTGAGCAGATCATCGAGTGCCGAGCGGAACAACGCTTGCGGACGGTCATCCAGACGCAGGCGAATATCGGTGGCATCGGTCGGCAGACTCAGCGCAGTGTCACCACTGGCGACATCAAGGCTTTGCGTCTGCGTCACTTGCCAGCCATCACCGGTCGCACTCAGGCGCACAGCGAGGGAATCGGCGGTCTTGCCGTCCTGCACCAGCTCCGCCGTCCACTCGCTGGAAGCCAATGTGAACGCCGGCAGCGGCAGGTAGTTGATGCCGTTGCTCAGGGTCACCGGCAGGCGTTGTTCGGCGCCCGCGTAATGGGTGACCAGTTCAGCCTTGACCGGTTTCTCGGCCTGACTGAACGCGAACACTCCGAGTTGCGGCTGATCACCTTTGCGGAATTTGCTCGGGCCGCTCCACTTCAGGTACAGCGGTTTTTCCGAACGCACGAACTGTTTCTTTTGCCCGACCTGACCGTCATCGGCGATGGCGCGGGCGGTAATGCGCCAGCGGGTCAGCGAGTCCGGCATCTTGAAAGTGAAGCGGGTTTTGCCGTCGGCACCGGTCAACAACTCCGGCTGCCACGCAGCGGTATCGACGTCTTCACGACGCGGCCGCTCCAGCACTTTCACCCCGCGCTCGCTGCGGTTGGCTTTGCCTGGTGCGCCCGGGCTGCCCGGCAACGCGACGTCGTAACTGATGAACGACAGGCTGGCACTGGTGCGCACGTTGTTGCGGCGCGGGTGATAGAAGAACTGGTCGATGGTCGGCGCGACTTCCGGTTGCAGCGCATAAACCATTTCGTCGACGACGCTGACGGTCAGATGCGCCGGAACCGCTTTGCCGGCGAACTGCGTGGTCAGGTCCACCGTGACGGTATCGCCTGGCAGGTACACCGTTTTATCCGTGCTGATCGCCACGTCGATTTGCGGCGCGACCACTTTGATCCCGGCGTTCTGGAAGCTGTACTGACCGCCCTTGGTGTAGAGCACCGAGAACGTCAGGTTCGGTGCGAAGTTGTCTTTTACCGGGATGCGCGCGCGGTATTGGGTGTCGCTGAGTTTTTCCAGTTTCAGCCAGTCGCCGCCCTTGGCCAGCAGCGCCGTGGCTTCGACCTTGTCGCGCTCCAGCGACAGCAACGCATCGCTGACCGGTTCAGGGAACGTAATCAGCGCAAGCGCTTCATCACCGGCCTTGTACTCAGGCTTGTCGAGGACGATTTCCACGGTGCCCGGCACTGCTTTGACGCCGTCGCCAGTGACCGAATGGCCAGTGGCACCGAGTACGCGACCGTGTTGATCTTTCAACGTCAGGTTGTAGGTGCCTGGACGTTCGAAAGCGAGGCTGAAGCCTTTATCCGTCGCCGCAAGTTTGCCTTCGCCAGTGCTCTGGTCTTCCAGACGCACCCAGCCATACGTACTAGGCGTCACCGCTTTGCTTTGTTCAGTGCCGCCCTCGTTGGCGTAGCTGAACGCAACCTTGTCGCCGACCGCGCTGAAGCGTTGCGGTGCACTCAGACGGAAGCTTGCCGCGCCACGGTCGATAAGGATTTCCTTGGTTGTCTTGACCCGATACGCCGCGCCATCGCTGGCGAACACGGTGAGCATGTAGCGGCTCGGTTTGTCGGCGGCAGGCAGGTCGAGGGTTGCATTGCCTTTGCTGTCGGTGGTCAGTTCGGTGCTGGTCAGTTCCACCGGGAATTGCCCGAGGTATTGCAGCTCGTTGTCGACCATCGACAGTTGCTGGGCACGCAGACTCAGGGTCAGTTTGGCGTTGGCCACCGGTTTGCCGTCCGGGTAGAGCAGCACCAGACTGCCTTTGACCGGCTCGCCGGTGCGGTAATCCTGCTTGGCCAGGTTCAGCGAAATTTCAAAATGCGGTTTGATGTACTCGGCTACACGGAAGGCGCTGCTGTAGGCCTGATCCTTGTAGTTGAACCGAATCTCGTAGCCGCCCGCCACCGCGTTGTCCGGCAACTGGAAACGGCCCTGAGTGCCGGCCTTCGAATCGAGTTTCAAATCAAGGCGCTGCAACTCCGTGCCCGTTGCATCCAGCACGCTGACGTTGACATCAGCCGCCCCCGGCAACACCGAATCACGCGCATTCTTGAACTCGCGACCGACGATCTTCAGCGATACCCAATCACCCGGGCGATACAGCGGCCGGTCGGTGAAGGCATAGAGTTTGGTGTCGTAGATTTCGCTGTCGTAATAGAAGTTTTCCGAGACGAATACACCGCCCTCTTCGTCCTCACCGATGACGAAGGAACGCTCCGGACTGACGTGTTTCAGGCGCAGCAAGCCATCGGCATCGGTCGCACCGCTGCTCATCACGCCGAGGCCATCCGTCCACAGCACATTGACCTTCGGTACCGAACTGCCTTCGTGTTTACGCGCGGCCCAGACCAGCAATTCGTCGCCGGCAATCTTGCTCACCGCCACCGTGTTGGAAACGAACACCATGGTGGTCGCGCGGTACTTACCGATCAGCGCTTCGACCAGATACAGACCGGGTTTCAGATTGCCCAGCGGGATATAAACGTTGCCCGGCGCGACGCTGACGAAGTCGCTGGAAGACCCGGCCAGATTGACCCCGGCCGGTGGCTGAATCGGCTTGGCCTGCCACAGCGGATAACGGAACTGGCTGACCACCGGCAGACCCGGGATCAGCGCAAATTGCGGTTGCGCGTCGTACGGTGTGGGTGCGGCGATGGCGTTGCCCATCTTCAGTTCCGGCACTTCCTCGGTGACCTGTTTGCGCGATTCATAGGAGAACGCACGCTGCATCACCCGACGGGATTTGCGGTACCAGTTGTCCCACAGATACGCGAGGGTGTTGGACAGGCCTTCGCCCTTGAACTGGCCGTCACTGACCACGCGGTGCAGGTTCTTCTGACGCTTGAGGAAATCCAGCGGCTTGTCGATGCGGTATACGCGGATGTCGGCGCCGCCGTACGGTTCCATGCGGAAACGACGATAGTCACGACCCGGTGCTTCGAGGCGCACCATTGCCTGTTCATCAGCAGCAAAACTGCTGTCGGCCAGCAGGAAAAAGCTCTCACCGGACACCGGCGTATAGCCGCTCGGCTCAACCGAATCTTCGGCGCTGACGGTAGCCATTGGCAGCAACAGCGCCAGCAGCAAAGGAATTCGCGAGCAGATACGCAACATGCGGGCACCGGTCATTGGGAGAGAAAGTTCAGTCGATAGACGCCGATGAAGTTGGGGTTGGCTGCGTCGGGTATCCATCGGGTGTCCTTCCATGTCATGAGTTGCTGCAGGCTTGCCGAACGCATGCCGTTGTCAGTGGGGGTGGTGGTGCCGGTGTGATAGGCGATGTAGCGGCCCATCCAGATCATCAGGTGCTGGTCGTCGCCCTGATCGAAAAACATCAAATCACCGGGCCGTGCCTGCGAGACGTCGCGGCTGACCAGATGGCTGTTGAACTGAATCAGTTTGATCGCGTTGACGTACGGCCCGACCTTGCCGCCGCCCTGCTGCCATTGCTGGGCGAGCTTGCGTTGCTCATCGCTGAGCGACAGCTCTGGCGGCAGGTAGCGATTGGACAAACCATTGCTGCGCAGCCATTTGTCGTCGTGTACTTTCAGCGCTTCGTTGGCGGCGAAACGCACCAGCCCGGCACAGTCCTGCTGATACCAGCGCGGGCTCGGGCCCTGGCTCAGTTGCTCTTGGGCAATGCGCACGAACCAGGCGCGAAACACCTGGGATTGCGCCGGGTCCAGAGCTGGCGTTTCAACGGCTCGGGCCCCCGCACTCAATAGCAGCGCGAGCAGGCCGAGGCTGCGGATCAGTGCCGTCACAGCGCTTTCCACTCCAGCGGCAACCACTGCCAGTGGCCATCCGGCTCGCTGCCTTCAGGCAAAGTCAGGGCATATTTGCCATAGCCGCCGAGGGTGCGCAGTTTCGGAATCAGGTAGGTTTGTGCAGCGTTATAGAACACCGGCTCCATGTCCTGTGGCAGGCTGTCGAGGGTTTCCTGCTGCATCAGTTGCGCCATCGAATCCGGGCCGAAATAGATCGGCATCAGCACATCTTTGGGCAGCACGTCAGCCATTGGCGGGAAGCGTTTGTCGAGGGTGCCGAGGGCTTTGTCGACGAGTTTGTCGTCGAGGGAAAACAGCAGCGTCGAACCGTGGCGAGCGAGGCTGACTTTCATGAACGCCTTGCCGCTGATTGCGTCCGGGTTCTCGGCAGTCTTCGCCGCATACGGGCCGAAGTTGGAGCTGACCTGGCGCTGCCAGACGTGGCTCTGGCCTTCCTGCTTCTCGACCACCGGGAAGACGTTTTCGTCGACATTAGCCTCGAACGCACCAACCATCGAACCGAACAGCTTGCCGAGGTCGCCATCAAGCTTGCTGCTGTCCTCGTCTTTCAGACTGGCCACCAGCAACGGTGTG
Source organism: Pseudomonas sp. CH61 (assembly GCF_059429415.1). Lineage (NCBI taxonomy): Bacteria > Pseudomonadati > Pseudomonadota > Gammaproteobacteria > Pseudomonadales > Pseudomonadaceae > Pseudomonas > Pseudomonas sp. CH61. Next base: position 4,971,452 of record NZ_CM182098.1, read on the forward strand.
TACAAACGCGAATCGGCGTACCAGCACAGGCCTGCCGCGCCAGCCACATGTTCGGTGAGGGTCTGCGCTACCGCTTCTTCAGCGCCGAGTTTAACCAACAGCGGTTTCTGCGGTTCGGCAGCCACCGGCAAAGTCACGCAGGCACTGGCACCCAGCGGCATGGCTTGCCAGACCGGTTTGAAATCGAAGTCGGGCTGGTTTTCCAGCTCGTCCATGGCCAGGTAGCTGTGCCAGCCCTTGTCGTCCATGTCGAAGCGCAGCCCGGCGAAGTTCGGGATGAAGCGCTGATAACCCATGGCGAGAACACTGGAATTGACCGACAGACGCTGCTTGGTCTCCGGGGTTTTCGCTGGCAGGCCGAACGCTTCAGGGAAGAGTTTTTCGCCATTGAGCAGCGCCGCCAGCGCTTGTGGCGAAACGTGCCCCGACTCTTCGGAGACGCCACTTTCCGGGTCGTAATACTTGGCCGGGTTGGACAGCACCACCAACTTGTCACCATGGGAGGCGAACAACAGCGCTTTGCTGGCGTTATAGGTCAGTTGATACAGCGGCACAGTGTCGCCGCCGACCTTGAGTTCGCCCATCTGACTGAGCTGCGTGTCATCCAGCGCGACTTTCGCCAAGGGCTCGAGCAGCTTCGCCAGCCCGCCGCGATCCATCACCAGCAGGAAATCCTTCAACCGCCCATCCGCGCCACGCCACAACGCGACGTCGGCCGGTTGATCGAAAAGCTGTTCGATCAAGCTGTCCTGCAGTTTCAGGTCATGCTCGTAAATGATCCGGCGCAGACTGCCGATCAAACCGAGGCGATCAGCATGGGTCTCGTAATAGAAGACGAAATCTTCGGTGAGCGTGGCCTTGAGGAACGGCACGGTCAGCAAGTCTTTGGGCAACTGGCTCAGCGAGCGGGTTTCCAGCAACGCATCCGGGCGGCTGAGGCCAAGCTTGTCACTGGCCAATTCCGCCGGCGGTGCCTTGGGCTTGAGCAGCAGCCAGCCAAAACCACCCGCCACGCCGGCCACCAGGCACAACCCGGCCAGAAGCAAAGGCCAGCGCCGCGAAGGTTTGGCCGCTGGCGTGTCGGCAGCCGGAGTAACAGTGTTATCGCTCATCTTCTCGCTCATTTCCCAAAGCTCAGGATTTCATCCGTGGCGGAATGCTTAATAGTTGAAAGTCTTGACCAGCAGCAGATCACCGATCGCCCGCAGGGGCACGATGAACGTTTCGCGTTTTTCGTCGACGGTGTTTTCGTTGAGCACCAGCGTGATTTGCGAGGTGATGACCTCGTTCTGGTTGCTGGTCTCCTCGAAGTTATAGCCGCCGTTGCCGAAGTTGCCCCAATAGTTGACGTAAACCAGATAGGTGCCATGCAGCGGCGCGGTCATGGTGAACATTTCCGGGCCCGGGCCATCGACGCCATCAGGGTCCAGACCACCGCCATTGCTCAGCGCCGGTTGTGCCCAGAACGCATGCTGACCGTCGGGCGTGACAATGTGCAGATCCAGCTCGGCTTTCGGATCGTCCCATCCCAAGACAAGACGAATTCGCGCCGGCGTGCGCAAATTGTTTGCTTCATAAAATTGCACGCGCTTGAGCGACTGGCCTTCGGCGCTGATCACTTCGACGCTGTTGGAGCCCGCGCCGAACGCGTACGGCCGGGCGAAACGGCCCTGGTCGTCGGTGTACAGATTCAGTGGATTGCCATTCACGGCGAGACTGTGCGGCGGGCGCATATGGCCGATGGCCTTGAGCTGGCCCTGGATCATCGTGCGATTGCGCTGGATGCCGCGATCGATCGGCGGCGTCGGGTAGGCGACTTGCGGGTTTTCCGTGCGGTCGAGCAAGCCGTGATAGCGCCAGCCGCCCACCGGCTCCGACAGCTCGGCCGTCGGCGCCGCCAGCAGTGCGGGCGCGCAGGCCAGGCCGATCAGCAGCCAAAGAAATGAACGCATGTGATGCCTCCTGCCATGCCTGAACGAAACCTTGCACCCGATCCTCGGTACTTCACAGCGGTGAAACTGCGTTTCGTCTGAAAGACCCGTGACTATGGGGTCGTAGAAGGCGCGAAGATTAGCCATTTGGCAGTTTTTTAACAATCGGATACATGTGCTATTGCTGTAGAAATCCAGCCAATCCAGTGGACGGTGAGCCGAATAGGCGTCATATTCGGCTCACAAAATGAGCCGAATAGCTTTTCTATTCGGCTCACGGACTCAAGGCAGGCAACGAATGGCAACTCACTGGATCTGGCAGCAGCCCGACTGGCCCGACTTCAACTGGCAGGCAGAACGCTTGACACCGTTGTTGCGCGAGTGTGTGCAGGCGCAAGGTCAGTTGATGGGTATGTCCGGTTCAGTAGGCGACTCTTTGGGGGCTCAGACCGAACTGGATGCCCTTTTGCAGAATATCGTGACGTCTTCGGCCATCGAAGGTGAGCAACTGAATGTTGGGTCCGTACGGTCGTCGCTGGCGCGACGATTGGGCCTGGAGTTGATCGACGGCGATAAAGTCAGTCAACGCAGTGAAGGTCTGGCGCAGCTAATGCTGGATGCCACCCGTCGATTTACCGAACCGTTGACGCTGGAACGCCTGCTGGAATGGCACCAGTGGCTGTTTCCTGATCAAGAGGCTGACCTTACTGCGCGCTCAATGCATGTGGGCGCGCTACGCGGTGACGAGCCAATGCAGGTGGTTTCGGGTCGCATTGATCGCCCGACCGTTCATTTCGAAGCACCACCACGCCAAGGTCTTGAACAGCAGCTCGATCAATTTCTCCAATGGTTCGAGGCCAGCGAGCATCAGACAGCACTGGACCCGATGCTTCGCGCGGGCATCGCCCACTTCTGGTTTGTTACCTTGCATCCGTTCGATGATGGCAACGGTCGCCTGACCCGCACCATCACGGATCTGGCGCTGGCACAGGGCGAAGCGCAAGCCATCCGTTTCTACGCCATGTCGGCGAGCATTCTGGATGATCGTGCCGGCTACTATCGGATTCTGGAATCGAGCCAGAAAGCCACGCTGGATATCACTGAGTGGCTCACATGGTTCCTGCAAACCTTGCTACGCAGTCTGCAACAAGCCATCACCCGGATTGAAAGCGTGCTGGGCAAAACGCGTTTCTGGCAGGCACACCGCGAGTCCGAACTTTCGGCGGAGCAGGTCAAGGTACTCAATCGCCTGCTCGACGGCGGCGAGCGGGGCTTTGAGCACGGTATCAGCGCCGGTCAATATCAAGCGGTGGCGAAAGTGTCGAAGGCCACGGCGACCCGACATCTTGCGCAGTTGCTTGAGAAAGGTTGCCTGCAACGCTTGCCGGGGGGCGGTCGGAGCACGCGCTACCAGATCAATTATCCGGACAGAGCAGCCCGTTAAACCCAACCGTCACAGAGTCATGTTTTGCCCTTGAGAGCCGGCCCGCCCATTTGCCCATAAACCCCCTATCTGCTAGTGTCGCGCCGGTTTAACGTCAACCGGAAATCGCCGCCATGGCCCGCAAAAAAGCTGCACTGGATTTCGAACAGTCCCTCGCCGACCTGCAAACACTGGTCGAACGTCTGGAGAACGGTGAATTGTCGCTGGAAGACTCGCTGACCGCTTTCGAGCAGGGCATCGGTCTGACCCGTGATTGCCAGGCAGCGCTGGCGCAGGCCGAGCAGAAGGTGCAAGTGCTGCTGGAGCGCGATGGCGAACTCGCCGAGGAACCCTTCGACGCGGAACAGCCAGAATGATTGCCGCGTACACGGCGAGCAGTCAGACCCGGGTTAACGCAGCGCTGGAAACCCTGTTCAATGCGCCGTTGCCAGAGTTGGCGCGGCTTTACGAAGCCATGCGCTACAGCGTGATGAACGGCGGCAAACGCGTGCGTCCGCTGCTGGCCTACGCCGCGTGCGAGGCGCTCGGTGGCAAAGCTGAGCAAGCCAACGGCGCGGCTTGCGCGGTCGAGCTGATCCACGCTTATTCGCTGGTTCACGATGATTTGCCGGCGATGGACGACGACGATCTGCGTCGCGGCCAGCCGACCACTCACAAGAAATTCGATGAAGCCTGCGCGATTCTCGCCGGTGACGGTTTGCAGAGCCTGGCCTTCAGCGCCCTGCTCGAACCGCGCCTGAGCGACTGCAGCAGCGACATTCGCCTGCAAATGGTCACTGCGCTGGCTAACGCCGCAGGCCCGGCAGGCATGGTCGGCGGTCAAGCCATCGACCTCGGCTCGGTCGGCCTCAAACTCGATCAGAAAGCCCTCGAACAGATGCACCGGCACAAGACCGGCGCGCTGATCGAAGTCAGCGTCAAACTCGGCGCCCTGGCCAGCGGCCGTGCCGAGCCGGATGAACTGCGCGCCCTGCAGACTTATGCACAGGCTATCGGCCTCGCTTTCCAAGTGCAGGACGACATCCTCGACGTCGAAAGCGATACCGAAACACTCGGTAAACGCCAGGGTGCCGATATCGCCCGCGACAAGCCGACCTACCCGGCGCTGCTCGGTCTCGACGCTGCCAAGGCTTACGCGCTGGAACTGCGCGATCAGGCCCTGCACGCCCTGCGACCGTTTGACGCGGCAGCCGAGCCGTTGCGCGAGCTGGCCCGGTATATCGTCGAGCGGCGCAACTGACGGCGTATCCGCCAAAAAAGACCAACGCGTGGGCAGGGGGCGATGCATCAGGTAAACTGCCGCATCTTCTATACCTATAACGATTCGCCTGATGCCCACGACGTTTCATGAGATTCCCCGCAAGCGCCCGACCACGCCCCTGCTCGACCGCGCGAATACGCCGGACGGCCTGCGCCGGTTAGGCGAAGCCGAGCTGGAAACCCTGGCCGATGAGTTGCGCCTGGAATTGCTCTACACGGTCGGTCAGACCGGTGGGCATTTCGGTGCCGGCCTGGGCGTGATCGAGCTGACCATCGCGTTGCATTACGTCTTTGACACGCCAGACGACCGTCTGCTGTGGGACGTCGGTCATCAGGCGTATCCGCACAAGATCCTCACCGGTCGCCGCGAGCGCATGGGCACCCTGCGTCAGAAGGACGGCATCGCTGCCTTCCCGCGCCGCGCCGAGAGCGAGTACGACACCTTTGGCGTCGGCCACTCCAGCACCTCGATCAGCGCTGCACTGGGTATGGCGATTGCCGCCCGCCTGCAGAACAGTGATCGCAAGGCGATTGCCGTGATCGGCGACGGTGCGTTGACCGCCGGCATGGCTTTCGAAGCGCTGAACCATGCGCCGGAAGTCAACGCCAACATGCTGGTGATCCTCAACGACAACGACATGTCGATCTCGCGCAATGTCGGCGGTCTGTCGAATTATCTGGCGAAAATCCTTTCCAGCCGCACCTACGCGAGCATGCGAGAGGGCAGCAAAAAAGTGCTGTCGCGTCTGCCCGGCGCTTGGGAAATCGCCCGTCGAACCGAAGAATACGCCAAGGGCATGCTGGTCCCCGGCACCCTGTTTGAGGAGCTGGGCTGGAATTACATCGGCCCGATCGACGGCCACGACCTGCCCACGCTGATCGCCACGCTGCGCAACATGCGCGATCTGAAAGGCCCGCAGTTCCTGCACATCGTCACCAAGAAAGGCAAAGGCTTCGCCCCGGCGGAAGTTGACCCGATTGGTTACCACGCCATTACCAAGCTCGAACCACTGGACGCTCCAGCCGCCGCACCGAAGCAGGCCAGCGGGCCGAAATACTCGGCGGTGTTCGGCGAATGGCTGTGCGACATGGCGGCGGCTGATCCACGTCTGGTCGGGATTACCCCGGCGATGAAGGAAGGCTCGGATCTGGTGGCGTTCAGCGAACGCTTCCCGCTGCGCTACTTCGACGTGGCGATTGCCGAGCAGCACGCGGTGACATTCGCTGCCGGCATGGCCTGCGAAGGCGCGAAACCGGTGGTGGCGATCTACTCGACATTCCTCCAGCGCGGTTACGACCAACTGGTGCATGACGTCGCGGTGCAGAACCTCGACGTACTGTTCGCTATCGACCGCGCCGGTCTGGTCGGCGAAGACGGCCCAACCCACGCCGGTAGCTTCGATCTGTCGTACCTGCGCTGCATCCCGGGCATGGTCATCATGACCCCGAGCGATGAAAACGAGCTGCGCAAGATGCTCACCACCGGCCACCTGTACAACGGCCCGGCGGCGGTGCGTTACCCGCGCGGTAGCGGCCCGAATGCGGCCATTGAGAAAGATCTTGAGCCGATTGAAATCGGTAAAGGCATCGTCCGTCGTCAGGGCAGCAAAGTGGCTTTGCTGGTGTTCGGCGTGCAACTGGCCGAGGCGCTGAAAGTCGCCGAGAAACTGGATGCCACCGTGGTCGACATGCGCTTCGTCAAACCACTGGATGAAGATCTGGTACGCGAGATTGCCGGCAGCCACGAGTTGCTGGTGACCATCGAAGAGAACGCGATCATGGGCGGCGCCGGTGGTGCAGTCAGCGAGTTCCTCGCGCGCGAGAACATTCTCAAGTCGATGCTGCATCTGGGCTTGCCGGATATCTACGTCGAGCACGCCAAGCCTGCACAGATGCTGGCCGAGTGCGGGCTGGATGAGGCCGGGATCGAAGCGTCGATTCGTCAGCGTCTGGCCTTACTCGACAAATAAACGCAATACCCTTGTGGGAGCGAGCCTGCTCGCGAATGCGGACTGTCAGTCAAATCAGGGCTGACTGATACAGCGCATTCGCGAGCAGGCTCGCTCCCACATTTGATTTGTGTACACCTGAAACACCAGTGGACTGTCCATGAACCTCTCGCGCCTCGCCCTGCCCTTTCTTCTGCTGCCATCCACCAACGCTTTTGCCGATACCTTCGAGCGTGATCAGGCACTGAAACTGCCGGACATGCTGATCTCAGCCAACCGCCAGGTCGAAGCCCGCAACGACAGCAGCGCCGCCAACACGGTATTCACTCGCGAAGACATCGACCGTCTGCAACCGAGCGACGTGCCGGACCTGCTGCGGCGCGTCCCCGGCGTGCAAGTGGCGCAGGCCGGCGGGCGCGGCAGCCTGCCGGGGATCTACATTCGCGGCACGCAGTCGGCGCAGAGTCTGGTTTTGGTCGATGGCCAGCGCATCGGCAGTTCAACGTCCGGCGACAGCAACCTGCAGCATCTGAATATCGAACAGATCGAGCGGGTGGAAGTACTGCGCGGTTCGCGTTCGGTGATTTACGGCAGCGATGCGATTGGCGGGGTGATTCAGATCTTCACCCGACGCGGCACTGAGCAGGGTTTGCAGCCCCGGATGCACGTCGGTTTCGGCAGCAACCAGACTTGGCAGCGCAGCCTCGGCTTGTCCGGGGGCGATGAGAAAACCCGCTTCAACCTCGGCGCCAGCCTGGATGAGACTGCCGGGATTGATCGCACCCATGAGTCGTATCCAAGCGATGGCGATCACGACGCCTACCGCAATAAATCCGTCAGCCTGAGCCTCAGCCTTGCACTGAGCGATGACATCGAAATCGGCACCAATCTGCTCGATAACCGTGGTAAGGGCGAGTTCGACAACCCGTTCGGTAGATATGACTTCGCGACGGATCAGTCCTACCAGCAGCAGCCCTACAGCGATTTCAACGTCAGCAGCGTCAGCAGTTACGTCGATGCCCGGGTCAACGACCTCTGGAAAACCCGCGTCGAGTTCGGCCATACCGAAAACCGCGAGAAAACCCTCGACAAGCTCAGCGACGAACGCACGGTGTTCAACACCTACCGCGATTCGCTGAACTGGCAAAACGACCTGACCCTGGATGCCCGCAACAGCCTGATCCTCGGCGGCGACTGGTACGAAGACCGGGTCAACAGCAGCACCGCATTCGACGAAGACAGCCGCTGGAACCGCGCCGCGTTCATTCAGCATCGATATCAGGCCGACAGTTTCTCCACGGAGCTGGGGCTGCGCCATGACGATAACCAGCAATTCGGTAGCCAGAACACCTGGAGCGGCACGTTCACCCTGCCGCTGAACCCGGACAACGATCTGTTGCTGAGCTACAGCGAAGGCTTCCGCGCGCCGACCTTCAACGACCTGTACTACCCGGACTTCAGCAACCCGGATCTGAAACCGGAAACCTCGAAAAGCTACGAGCTGCAATGGCGCAGTCAGTTGACCGATAGCAGTCGCCTGGAAGCGTCGATTTACCGTACCGACCTCAAAGACGCGATCATCTTCGGCAGCAACTCACGTCCAGAGAACGTGGCTTCAGCACGCATCAACGGTTTCGAAGCAGCGCTGAAGCAGGAGTTGTTCGGCTGGCAGAGCAATCTTGGCGTAGCGATCATCGATCCGCGTGATCGGGATACCGGGCACACCTTGGCCCGGCGTGCGCGGCGGACGTTGAGCTGGGATCTGGATCGACAGTTTGATCAAGTCAGCCTCGGCGCCAGTTGGCAGGCGGTCAGCAGCAGTTATGACGATAAGGACAATACGCAGGCGCTGGGCGGCTATGCGCTGTTCGGCTTGCGCAGCAGTTGGGCACTGAATCGCGAGATCAAGCTGGATCTGAAGGTCGATAACGTTTTCGACAAGGGCTACAGCCGGGCGAACTACAGCTATGACGGCAGCCAGTATGGCTATCGCGAAGAAGGTCGAGTGTGGATGTTTGGCGTCACCTGGACGCCAGAGCTTTGATCTGAGCTTTGCAGTGCTTTGGCTGCCCTCTTCGCGAGCAGGCTCGCTCCCACAGTAGATTGAGCACAACCACCATTTTGTGCCCGCCAGAGAACCAATGTGGGAGCGAGCCTGCTCGCGAAGAAGTCACCACGGTTTCAGTGGTCCGGCGCGATCAATTGGCAGAGCTTGGCGGTGGCGCTGATCATCTGGCCGCTTGGGCGTTCGAGGCCTTTGTCGGTGACCAACAGTAATTTCCCCTGTTTCACCGCTGCCACCTGCGGCCACGCCTTCCAAGCATCAAGTTGCGCCTGATCCCCCGCCAGAATCACTTCAGGATCACGCTGCAAAACCGCCTCAATACTCACCTGCGGCGCCGGTAGACTCAGGTCAGCGAACACATTGCGCGCCCCGCACACTTCCAGCGCATCGCTGATGATCTGCCCGCCACCGACGGTGTACAGCGGCTTGTCCCAAACCTGATAGAAGACCCGCAACGGCACATCGCGGCGATAGCGCTGGCGCAGCTCAACGAGTTGTTTGCGAAACTCCGCCGCCCGCTTCACCCCACGCTCCGGCCGCCCCAACTGCGCAGCAATGGCTTCTATCTGGGTGGTGAGTTGTTCGAGCGAATGCGGTTCGGCGACAAAGGTCGGGATACCCAGACGTTTCAATTGATCACGTTGCGCCGGGCCGACACTCCCGGGCCACAGCAACAACAAATCAGGCTGGAGGCTCAGCAGCTGTTCCATATCGAGTTGGCCATAGCGACCGACTGACGGAACGTTGGCAATCGCCGCCGGTCGCTCACCGGCATCCAGCACACCGACCAACAGATCAGCCGAATCCAGTTCAACGACGATTTCAGAAAGGGACGGCGCGAGGCTGACCACCCGCAGTTGCGCCAGCGCAGGACCACTGACGGCCAGCAGCAGAACCGCCAGCCAGAGACGGCGCATCAGCCGAGTTGACGCGGGATACGGTAGAGATAAAACAGTACCGCCGTGGACAACGCCAGCAGCATCAACGGTACGGCTTCAAGACCGACAAACACCGCCAGTGCGCCAATCCACGCCGGCAAGGCTGCCGCGAGAAAAGCCGCACGACGACGGGCTGCGAGGGCAATCCACGCGGCCGGTTCAGCAGGGGTATCGAGGGCTTTTTGCGTAGCGATCAGCGCATGTTTGTAGCGACCGAAAAACTTCAGACTGACAAACATCGACGCGACGCCGGCAATGAAAAACGGCATCGCCAGTACCGGCAGAATCCCCTCGCCCTGACCGAACAGAGCGTTGAGGACAAACAACGGCACCAGCGCCAGCGCCAGGTATTTCCACCAATCAACCGACAACCGGCGCCGCACCTGCCCCCGTGTCACGCGCGATCAACCTCGCCCTGATGCTCGTTGCCCATCATGTGGTCGAGCTTGCTGGCCTTGGTCGCCAGGTAGAGTTTGTTGTGCGGGTTGTGGCCGGTGTGCAGCGGCACGCGCTCGGCGACGGTGATGCCCATGTCGGTCAAGGCTTTGACCTTGCGCGGGTTGTTGGTCATCAGACGCAGGGATTTCACACCCAAGTGCTCCAGCATCGGCAGGCACATGGCGTAGTCGCGCTGGTCGGCGGCAAAGCCCAGACGTTCGTTGGCTTCTACGGTGTCGGCGCCGCCGTCCTGCAGCTCATAGGCGCGGATCTTGTTCAGCAGACCGATGCCGCGACCTTCCTGACGCAGGTAGAGCAACACGCCTCGGCCTTCGCGGGCGATGGCTTTCAGCGCGCCTTCCAGTTGCGAGCCACAGTCGCAACGCTGGCTGAACAAGGCATCGCCGGTCAGGCATTCGGAGTGCAAACGGCCGAGTACCGGGGCACCGTCGGCAATTTCACCCAGGCTCAGCACGACGTGCTCGCGGCCGGTGGCTTCATCGAGAAAACCGTGCATGGTGAATTGCGCAAAAGGCGTTGGCAGCTTGGAAGCGGCGACAAAGACGACAGGCACCGGTGTGCTCCTGATCTAAAGAGTCTGAAAATTCGCAGGCCGGCATTGTAACAGCAGGTTCCTGCACACGCTTAGGCTGAATTATCGGGCATAACGATCAAAAAGTTTGATAACTGCCTCATGGACGCCGCGGCTCCCTTGTAGGAGTGAGCCTGCTCGCGATAGCGGTGTGTCAGCTAAATCAATGTCTGAGTTAGACCGCTATCGCGAGCAGGCTCACTCCTACAGGGGATTTGTGCAGACCTTCAGTTCGGGTTGAAGGGATACGGCTGCTTCCACTTCTCGAAGATCGGCTTCAACTCGCCGCTCTTCACCAACTGCTCCATACGCTGGTCATACAGCGCCATCAGCGCCCGCGCCTGTGGAGTGTCGGCAAACCCGAGAAACAGCGGCAGCTCGGCCAGGTGTGAATAGCGATACTGCGCTGGATCGGCTGCGGTTTTCACCACGGCTTCAATCTCGGTCAGCGCATCGATGTAGTAATCCGCCCGCCCCTGCTTGAGCATCGACAGAATCCCGGTACGGCGTTCGATCTGGTTGTAACGCTTGATGTTCGGCAGGTAGTTCTCGTAACGATAACCGCGCACCCAGGCCAGCCGATATTTGCCCAGCGTCGCCTGGGTGGGCGAAGGATTGCTCGCCAGACCCAACGCGTAGATGTGGTCGGAATCGAAGTTCCAGTGCGGATATAGCACCTGCTCGGCTTCATCGCGGTAGGAGCCGACCAGCGCATCGACTTCCTTCAACTGCACGAGCCCGATGGAGCGGGTGTACGGCACGCTGCGGATCTCGACCTTCACACCGACCGGTTCAAAGACCTTGCGCAGCACATCCCAAGCGAGTCCGTGGCCGTCAGCGGCGGTGTAGTCTTCCCAGTCTTCGCTGGCCAGATGAATCACCGCCGGCGCATGCGCAGCTTCCTGAGCACTGACGACAGTGCTCAACAAGGTCAACATCAGCAGCGCCAGCCAGCGTCGAACCATCCCTAGTGTCCTCACTTAACCCTGTACGGCGCGTATCAGGCGAAAATCCATACCAGCCCCTGCATCGCCAGCCAGGCAAACACGCCGGCCAGCACGTCGTCGAGCATGATGCCGACGCCGCCATGCACATGCCGGTCGATCCAGCGGATCGGCCATGGCTTGAGAATGTCGAAGAAACGGAACACCAGAAAACCCGCGAGCAACCAGTACCAGCCTTCCGGTACCAGCCAGAGGGTGATCCACATGCCGACCATTTCGTCCCAGACGATGCCTTCGTGGTCGTGTACCCGCAGATCGTCGGCGACTTTGCCGCACAGCCAGAAGCCGAACAGCATGGTGATCCCGAGCATCAGCCAGTAACCCCAGTCGGGCAGCATCTGCCACAGCGGGATGAAGGGTAGCGCAACTAACGAACCCCACGTGCCCGGGGCTTTCGGCAGGGTGCCGGAACCAAAACCGAACGCGAGGAAATGCCAGGGATTGCGCCAGACCGACGGCGGAACGAATTCGGCCGGAACCTGTTTCGGGTGATCTGTCACGGTGTCTCCTGAAAATGTTGATAGCCCCGGATTTGCGGGGTGATGTCGTGCCCTTCGCGGTCCAGCAAGACCACGCCCTGCCCTTCGGCTACGCGACCGATCACATGGATCGGCCAGCCATTGGCCAGCAGCGGCGGCAACTCGACGGACGGTAGAGTGAACGCCAGCACGTAATCATCGCCACCGCTCAGCGCCGCACGCTCGGCGCCGCGCTGACCGAGAAACGCTACTAATGCATCCGACAGTGGCACGCGCTCGCGTTCAATCTCAAGTCGCACCTTCGACGCCAGCGCGATATGGCCGCAGTCGGCGAGCAGGCCGTCGGAGATATCCAGCGCCGCTGTGGCTTTGCCACGCAGGGCCTGGCCAAGCGCAAGTTGCGGTTGTGGCGACCAGTAATGATCGAGCAGCGGTTGAGCGATATCCGCCTCGGCGTCACGCTGCCCCAGCACCAGCGGCAAAGCGCCGGCCGCATTGCCCAGTTCGCCACCGACACAGAGCAAGTCGCCCGGTTGCGCACCGCTACGGGTCAATGCCTGACCCGCAGGTACGCGGCCAAACACGGTTACCGTCAGGCTCAACGGCCCGCGCGTGGTATCGCCACCCACCAGCGCGACGCCACAGCTCTGCGCCATACGGTTCAAACCGCGGGCATAGGCTTGCAGCCAATCGGCGGTCACCGTCGGTACAGTCAGGGCAAGGGTAAAGGCAACGGGCGTGGCGCCCATGGCGGCCAGATCGCTGACCGCGACGGCCAGCGAACGCTGACCGAGCAGAAACGGATCGCAGGGGTCGGCGAAATGCACACCGGCCACCAGCGTATCGGTAGAGATCGCCAACTGTTCCCCGCGGGGAACAGCGAGCAAGGCGCAGTCATCGCCGATCCCCAGAGCAACGCCTTCGCCGCCCTGCGCACAAGGCGCGGCGGCGAAGAAATTGCGGATCAGCTCAAACTCGCCCATTGAAGTATCAAGCGCGTTTCAGCGCTTGAACGCCTTCACTTCAGCTTCACGCAGGCGCGGGGCCAGCTTGTCGAGCACGCCGTTGACGAACTTGTGGCCGTCGGTGGAACCGTAGACTTTCGCCAGTTCGATCCCTTCGTTGATCACAACGCGATACGGCACGTCGACACGCTTGAGCAGTTCCCAGGTCGACAGGCGCAGTACGCACAGTTCAACCGGGTCCAGCTCTTCGATGGTCAGGTCCAGGCACGGCGCCAACGCAGTGTCGATCTCGGTCAGACTGGCCGGAACACCGTGCAGGATGTCGTGGAAGTAGCTGGCATCGGCGAAGGTGAAATCGTTATCGACGCGGAACTGCGCTTCGATTTCGTTCAGCGAAGTACTGGCCATGTGGCGCTGGTACAACGCTTGCGTCGCCAGCTGACGGGCAGCGCGGCGCTTTTCACTTTTCGAAGGCTTGCCGGCGTCCGCTGGACGCGGTTCGCGCGGGTTGAAACGATCGCTTTCGTCGCTAATCACTTGGCCTCCAACTGTGCCAGCAGGCTGACCATTTCCAGAGCGGACAGGGCAGCTTCGGCACCTTTGTTACCGGCTTTGGTGCCGGAACGTTCGATGGCTTGCTCGATGGAATCAACGGTCAGGACGCCGAAAGCGACCGGTACGCCGAACTCCATGGACACCTGGGCCAGACCCTTGGTGCATTCGCCCGCCACGTATTCGAAGTGCGGAGTACCGCCACGAATGACCGCGCCGAGGGCGATGATGGCTGCGAACTCACCTTTCTGGGCGACTTTCTGCGCTACCAGCGGGATTTCGAAGGCGCCAGGTGCGCGGATGATGGTGATGTCGCTTTCGCTCACGCCGTGGCGAACCAGGGCATCAACTGCACCGCTGACCAGGCTTTCAACCACGAAGCTGTTGAAACGGCCCACTACCAAAGCGTAGCGGCCTTTAGGGGCGATGAAGGTACCTTCGATGGTCTTCAGGGTCATTCGTCAGTTCTCTTAAAGAGCCGGGACGCGTCTGCTACGCGTCCCTCAGTGATTTATTTGCCGCGAATTCGGGTCCGGAAACAACCGGTCATTATTCGGAGGGCACGTATTCTACAACTTCCAGATCGAAACCGGATATCGCATTAAATTTCATTGGCGCAGACATCAGGCGCATTTTGCGCACACCGAGGTCACGCAGGATCTGCGAACCGGCACCGACAATGCTGTAAGTCGTCGGTTTTTTCGGCGCGGCCTGATCACCGGTTTCACGGATATGCGCCAGCAACACGTCGCCATCGAGCGGGTGACCGAGCAACAGCACCACACCGCTGCCCGCCTCGGCAACCGCCGCCATGGCGGCGCGCAGGCTCCAGCGGCCTGGCTGTTTGACCATCAACAGGTCGCGCAGCGGGTCCATGTTGTGCACGCGAACCAGCGTTGGTTCTTCGGCGCAAACAGTGCCCAACGTGAGGGCCATGTGCACGTCGCCTTCCACGGAATCACGATAGGTCACCAGGTTGAATTGGCCCAGTTCGCTGTCCAGTGGCTGCTCGGCAATCCGCTGAACGGTACGTTCGTGGATCATCCGGTAGTGAATCAGGTCGGCGATGGTGCCGATCTTGATGTTGTGTTCAGCCGCGAAAGCTTCCAGCTCAGCGCGCCGGGACATGGTGCCGTCGTCGTTCATCACTTCGCAGATCACACCGCTCGGTTCGAAACCGGCCATGCGCGCGAGGTCGCAAGCCGCTTCAGTGTGGCCGGCGCGAGCGAGGGTGCCGCCGGCCTGGGCCATCAGCGGGAAAATATGGCCCGGGCTGACGATGTCTTCAGCCTTGGCGTCTTTGGCGGCAGCCGCTTGCACGGTGCGCGCACGGTCGGCGGCGGAAATGCCAGTGGTTACGCCTTCGGCGGCTTCGATCGAGACGGTGAACTTGGTGCCGAAACCGGAACCGTTGCGCGGCGCCATCAGCGGCAGCTTCAACAGTTCGCAGCGCTCGCGGCTCATCGGCATGCAGATCAGACCACGGGCGTGCTTGGCCATGAAGTTGATGTGCTCGGCCTGGCAGCATTCGGCGGCCATGATCAAGTCGCCTTCGTTCTCGCGGTCTTCGTCATCCATGAGGATGACCATCTTGCCTTGGCGGATGTCTTCAACCAGTTCTTCGATGCTATTGAGCGCCACAAGGCACCCCCTTCAGTCAGGATTTGAGGTAGCCGTTGGCGGCCAGAAAGCTTTCAGTAATACCGCCAGCACTTGGCTCTGCAGCCTTGTCACCGAGGAGCAGGCGCTCCAGATAGCGCGCCAGCAAGTCAACTTCCAGATTCACCCGGCGACCTGGCTTGTACGACGCCATGATGGTTTCACTCAGAGTGTGCGGAATGATCGTCAGCATGAACTCGGCGCCATCGACTTCGTTCACGGTCAGGCTGGTGCCGTCGACAGTGATCGAGCCTTTGTGGGCGATGTACTTGGCCAGGTCTTTCGGCGCGCGGATGCGAAATTCCACGGCGCGAGCATTGTCACTGCGCGAGACGATTTCGCCGACGCCGTCGACGTGACCGCTGACCAGGTGCCCGCCGAGACGGGTGGTCGGGGTCAGGGCTTTTTCCAGATTGACCGGGCTGCCGCTTTTCAGGTCATTCATGGCAGTGCAGTCGAGGGTTTCACGGCTGACGTCGGCGGCAAAGCCGTCGCCCGGCAGCTCTACCGCCGTCAGGCAAACGCCGTTGACTGCGATGCTGTCGCCGAGTTTGACGTCGCTCAGGTCGAGCTTGCCGGTGGCGACGTGGACCCGCACATCACCGCCCTTTGGGGTCAGTGCGCGGATACTGCCGATGGATTCGATGATGCCGGTAAACATGGGGTTCTCCTTGAGAACTAAGCCAGCGTAATAACGATGGCCGGGAATTATACGCTCGGCGAAAGAACAGGTATGGCAGTGACTCGCCAGTCATCGCCCACCGCGCGAATTTCAGTGATTTTCAGCTCCGGCGCATCCTTCATATAAGCCAGCGGCCAGTCCAGCAGTGGACGCGCCGTGGAGCCGAGGAACTTGCCGGCGATGAAGATCACGAACTCGTCGACCAGACCGAGCTGAGCAAAAGCACCGGCCAGACGCGGGCCGGCTTCGACCAGCACCTCGTTGACGCCACGGTTAGCCAGTTCAATCAGCAATTGATGCAGATCGACCTGACCGTCATCACCCGGCACGATCAGGCATTCAGGGCCGTGAGCGTATTGCTCTTCGATCGCGACGCAGGTGGCGACCAGCGCCGGGCCGGCCTTGAAGAACGGCGCATCCAGCGGCACCCGCAGGCGGCCGTCGATCAGCACGCGCAGTGGTGGACGGCTCATGGCCAGCGCGGTTTGCTCGCTGTCCAGGCCGAGTTCGTCAGCGCGAACAGTCAAGCGCGCACCGTCGGCCAGAACGGTATCGGCACCGGTCAGCACCACGGCGGCCTGAGCGCGCAAACGCTGGACGGCCGAACGTGCGGCCGGGCCGGTGATCCATTGGCTCTCGCCGCTTTCCATCGCCGTACGACCGTCGAGGCTCATGGCCAACTTGACCCGCACGAACGGCAAGCCGTGTTCCATGCGTTTCAGAAAGCCTTGATTGAGCTTGCGCGCTTCAGCTTCGAGCACACCGCTTTCGGTGGCGATGCCGGCATCGGCCAGGCGCTGCAAACCACGCCCGGCGACTTGCGGATTCGGGTCGCGCATAGCGGCCACTACCCGACTCACCCCGGCATTCACCAGCGCATCGGCGCACGGAGGCGTACGACCATGGTGACTGCAAGGTTCGAGGGTCACATAAGCAGTGGCACCCCGTGCCAGCTCACCGGCGGCGCGCAGGGCGTGGACTTCAGCGTGCGGTTCGCCGGCGCGTTCGTGCCAGCCTTCGCCGACAATCTGCCCGTCGCGCACCACCACACAGCCCACCCGAGGATTGGGATGGGTGGTGTAGTGACCTTTGCGCGCCAGCTCCAGCGCACGCGCCATGAAGTGGGCGTCGAGGATAGCCTGCTCGGCGACGGTGGTCATTCTTTCACCGGTTCGCGGGCGAGGCGGTCGATTTCTTCGCGGAACTCGTTGAGGTCCTGGAAGCGCTTGTACACCGAGGCGAAACGGATGTAGGCGACTTCATCAAGCTTTTGCAATTCGGCCATGACCAGTTCGCCGACCACGAGGGATTTGACCTCGCGCTCGCCGGTGGCGCGCAGCTTGTGCTTGATGTGAACCAGAGAGGATTCGAGGCGCTCGACGCTCACCGGACGCTTCTCCAGGGCGCGTTGCATGCCGGCGCGGAGTTTTTCTTCGTCGAACGGTTGGCGGCTGCCGTCGGTTTTGATCAGGCGCGGCAACACCAGTTCGGCCGTCTCGAACGTCGTGAAACGCTCGCCGCAGGCCAGGCATTCACGCCGGCGGCGCACCTGTTCGCCCTCGGCGACCAGACGCGAGTCGATGACCTTGGTGTCGTTGGCACCGCAGAAGGGACAGTGCATGGTGGCTGGCAACAAAAAAAGGGAGGGCCATGGTAGCGCATCCCGGTGGCAAGACAAGCCATAGGCTTTGCGGTATACAGAACGGCATGATCGTTTGATCCATGGATTTCATTTTGCCGGAGCATCCAATGCCGTTACGTCCGCTCGTTTTGCTCAGTCTTTTCAGCCTGCTGGTGGCCTGTGGCAGCGATGCACCCAAGCCCCAGCCGCCGACGCCAGGCCCGGCGCCGCAGCAAGCGCAGAAAAAAGCCAAGGAAGCCGCCGAGCTTGGCCCGCTGCCAGCCTATCAACGCGAACTGAGCGGCACCCTGCAAGGCGTGCCGGCCGGCGCCGAGGTCGAACTGGCGCTGTTGGTGATCGACGAGAAGGATCGCCCGCAACAATTGCTCGCCAGTTCAAGTCTGATCGGCAACAACCAGATTCTGCCGTTCCGCCTGCGTTTCAACCCGGACGCCTTCCCCGCCGGTGCGCGGGTTGAGTTGCGTGGCCGCGCCAGCCAGTCCGGCCAGTTGATCCTGCACCTGCCGTCGCAAACCATCAGCCAGCCGACCACTCAGGCGCTGGGCCAACTGCAATTTGTCAAAGCACCATGAATGCACCGCTCGACCTGCAACAGGCGTTAGGTGAATTGCTCGGCGACGCCAGACTTAAAGTCTGTGCGTTGCCGGACACTGATTTACAGCTATGGCTGATCGATGGCGACAACATGGATCGCGAATTCAGCCAGGAAGAAATTCAGCGAATTCTGCACGAGCCACCGTACTGGGGTTTCTGCTGGGCCAGCGGTCTGGCGGTGGCGCGCCATCTGGCGGAGTTTCCCGAGTGGGTACGCGGCAAGCGCGTGCTGGATTTCGGCGCCGGTTCCGGGATTGCCGGGATCGCGGCAGTGAAGGCCGGAGCGCTGGAAGTGGTGGCGTGCGATCTCGATCCGCTGGCGATTGCTGCATGCCGGGCGAACGCCGAGCTCAATGATGTGCAAATGAGTTATTCAACGGATTTCTTTGCCGAAGCCGATCGGTTTGATCTGATCCTGGTGGCGGATGTGTTGTATGACCGGGCGAATCTGCCGTTGCTCGATGCTTTTTTGAGCCGTGGAAGAGAAGCGCTGGTGGCGGATTCGCGGGTTCGGGATTTTCGGCATCCGTTGTATGAGCGCATTGAAATGCTTGAGGCGATGACGTTGCCGGATCTGGCTGAGCCGGAAGAGTTCAGACATGTCAGCCTGTACCATGCGCGGCGCTAGCTAAAAGCTTCGCCAGCAGGCTGGCTCCCACAGGGGTTTTGTGAACGACACAGATCCAATGTGGGAGCGAGCCTGCTCGCGAAGGCGTCCACCCATGCAACACCCCTCTCAAAAGCTGACCGCTTCCGGCCACACCCCGCCAAGCCGTATAGTTGCCCCATCCACGCTTCTACGAGATCCCCCATGAGTGAGCAAACGCCGTACATCTTCGACGCCACGACGGCCGATTTCGACCAGTCGGTAATCGAGGCCTCTTTCAACAAACCGGTGCTGGTGGATTTCTGGGCCGAATGGTGTGCGCCGTGCAAGGCGTTGATGCCGATGCTGCAAGGCATTGCCGAGAGTTATCAGGGCGAACTGCTGCTGGCCAAGGTCAACTGCGACATCGAGCAGGACATCGTCGCCCGCTTCGGCATCCGCAGCCTGCCGACTGTGGTGCTGTTCAAGGACGGTCAACCGGTCGACGGTTTTGCCGGTGCACAACCAGAGTCCGCCGTCCGCGCCCTGCTTGAGCCGCACGTGCAAATGCCACCGCCGGCTGCCGCTGATCCGTTCGAACAGGCTCAGGCATTGTTCGATGACGGTCGTTACGCTGACGCCGAAGCGGCGCTGGTGGTGATGCTCACTGAAGACAACAGCAACGCCAAAGCGCTGATTCTCTACGCGCGTTGCCTGACTGAACGCGGCGAGCTGGACGAAGCGCAAACCGTGCTGGATGCAGTCAAGAGCGACGAACACAAAGCCGCACTGGCCGGGGCCAAGGCGCAGATCAAGTTCCTCGGCCTGGCGCGTGACTTGCCGGATGCCGCTGACCTGAAAGCGCGCCTGGCGAAAGATCCGCAGGACGATGAGGCGGTGTATCAACTGGCGATTCAGCAACTGGCGCGTCAGCAATACGAAGCGGCGCTGGAGGCATTGCTCAAGCTGTTCATCCGCAACCGCAACTATGGCGAAGGTCTGCCGCACAAGACCTTACTGCAAGTGTTCGAGCTGCTGGGCAATGATCATCCGTTGGTGACGATGTACCGCCGCAAGATGTTTGCTGCGCTTTATTAAGATCAAAAGATCGCAGCCTGCGGCAGCTCCTACATTGGGATCGTGTACACCCTTGCAGGAGCTGCCGCAGGCTGCGATCTTTTGCGGTTCACTCGATCCAGCTGTAGAGCGGCGTATCCCCGCCGCTCACCACTTTCACGTCGGAACTGTGGCGCAGGCGCACCAGCAAGCGCTTGCCTGCCACCGCGCTGCCGGTCAGCCCTTCCAGTTGATCAAGCAGGTCCGGACCGCTGAGCTGCCCGGCCTTGCGCAACAGGTCCTTGGCCAACTGCCACAAGGCATCGTCCTGATTCAGCGGTTTCGCCGCCGGGGCTGATGCGACCGCCTCAGATTGAGCGACCGGCGCCTGCCCATTCAGCGCTGAACCGAGCTTCGCCCAATCGCCGTCATCCAGTTCCACCGTCAAATCCACCGGCACATCGCCGACGGTTCCGCGTATCCGCAACATTGAGTTCGCTCCTGCACTTTTCTGACCTGCATGCTCCCACGGGACTTGTGCAACGCCAAGCGCACGGGCAAACTCTGCGCACTTTCGTTATAAGATTACATAACAAACTCTTCACTTTACTTCCCGGAGACCGCCATGCGTCGTCTGCTGCTCGCTTTGCCGTTTGCCCTGTTGCCGCTGGCTGTCGCCCACGCGGCTGATGAGCATGACCACGATCACGACCATGAACACGGCAGCCTCGGTGCACATGAACATGGCGTGGGTCGCCTGAACGCTGCGCTCGACGGCCAGACCCTGGAGCTGGAGCTGGAAAGCCCGGCGATGAACCTTGTGGGTTTCGAACACATCGCCACCAGCGATGCCGACAAGGCCAAAGTTGCCGCCGCGCGTGCGCAACTGGAAAAACCCTTGGCCCTGTTCAGCCTGCCCGCCGCTGCCGGTTGCAAAGTGGTCAGTCAGGAACTGGAAAGTCCGCTGTTCGGCGACAAGCCGGATGCCGATGACCATGACGCCGATGAAGCGGACAAGGACGGTCACGAGCATCACCACGACCACAGCGAAATCCACGCGCATTACCAATTCAACTGCGCCACACCGGGCGCCCTGAAAACCCTTGATCTGGCCAACGTCTTCAATACCTTCCCGGCGACGCAGAAAATTCAGGTACAACTGATCAGCGCCAGCGGCCAGCAAGGTACCGAAGTGACGGCCAAGGCTGCCTCGCTGAAATTCTGAAATCTGTGAAGATCCCTTGTAGGAGTGAGCCTGCTCGCGATAGCAGACTGTCAGTTGATTCAGTGCTGACTGGTACACCGCTATCGCGAGCAGGCTCACTCCTACAAAGGGGCCACTAAACTCCATATCCGGTTTCACATGACCCAAGCACTCATCGAACTGTCCGACCTGGGCTTCAACTGGCCCGGTCACCCGCCGTTGCTGGACATCCCGGCATTTCGTCTGGAAGCCGGCGAAACCCTGTTCCTCAAAGGCCCCAGCGGCAGCGGCAAGACCACCCTGCTCGGCCTGCTCGGCGGCGTGCAGAAACCCGGTCGAGGCAGCATTCGCCTGCTCGGTCAGGAACTCACCGAACTCTCCGCTGGCGCTCGCGATACTTTTCGCGTCGATCACACCGGCTACATCTTCCAGCAGTTCAACCTGCTGCCGTTTCTCTCGGTGCGCGAGAACGTCGAGCTGCCTTGCCACTTTTCCAAGCTGCGTGCGCAACGGGCGAAACAGCGTCATGGCAGCGTTGATCAAGCCGCCGCCACCCTCCTCGCCCACTTGGGTTTGAAAGACGAAAGCATCCTCAGCCGTCGCGCCGATTCGCTGTCGATCGGCCAACAACAGCGCGTCGCTGCTGCGCGTGCGTTGATCGGTCAGCCTGAGCTGGTGATCGCTGACGAACCGACCTCGGCACTGGATTACGACGCCCGGGAAAACTTCATCCGCCTGCTGTTCGCCGAATGCCGCGAGGCCGGATCAAGTCTGCTGTTCGTCAGCCACGACCAGAGCCTGGCGCCGCTGTTCGACCGTCACCTGTCCCTGGCCGAACTCAATCGCGCCGCCACGTCTGCCGAGGTCTGAGATGTATCTGTTTCGTCTGGCCATGGCCAGCCTGGCCAACCGCCGCTTCACCGCTTTGCTCACGGCTTTTGCCATCGCCCTCTCGGTGTGCCTGTTGCTCGCCGTTGAGCGGGTGCGCACCGAAGCCAAAGCCAGTTTCGCCAGCACCATCAGCGGCACCGACCTGATCGTCGGCGCACGCTCCGGTTCGGTGAACCTGCTGCTGTACTCGGTATTTCGCATCGGCAACGCCACCAACAACATTCGCTGGGACAGCTTCGAACACTTCGCCAGCAACCCGAAAGTGAAGTGGGCGATCCCGATGTCCCTCGGCGACTCCCATCGCGGCTACCGGGTGATGGGCACCACCGAAGCCTATTTCGAGCATTACCAGTACGGTCGCCAGCAACACCTGGCACTGGCTGACGGCCGTGCGTTTGCCAGCGATCCGTTTGAAGTGGTGCTCGGCGCCGAAGTGGCCGATGCGCTACATTACAAACTCGGTGACAAACTGGTGCTGGCCCACGGCGTGGCGGCGATCAGTCTGGTCAAGCACGACGACAAACCGTTCACCGTGGTCGGTATTCTCAAGCGCACCGGCACCCCGGTCGATCGCACGTTGCACATCAGCCTCGGTGGTATGGAGGCGATTCACATCGACTGGCACAACGGTGTGCCGGCACGCGGAAATGGCCGGATCAGCGCCGATCAGGCGCGCAACATGGACCTGACGCCGCAAGCGATCACTGCATTCATGCTCGGTCTAAACAGCAAGATTTCCACGTTTGCGCTGCAACGCGAAATCAATGAATTCCGTGGCGAACCGATGCTGGCGATTCTGCCGGGCGTAGCGTTGCAAGAATTGTGGAGCCTGATGAGCACTGCGGAAAAAGCGCTGTTCGTGGTCTCGTTGTTCGTGGTGCTAACCGGGTTGATCGGCATGCTCACGGCGATTCTCACCAGCCTCAACGAGCGGCGCCGCGAGATGGCGATTCTGCGCTCAGTCGGGGCGCGACCGTGGCATATCGCGAGCCTGTTGGTGCTCGAGGCGTTTGCACTGGCGCTGACCGGGGTGATTGCCGGGGTAGCACTTTTGTACATCGGCATCGCTGCAGCGCAGGGCTACGTACAGGCCAATTACGGTTTGTATCTGCCGCTGGCGTGGCCGAGCGAGTATGAATGGACGCTGCTCGGTGGCATTCTGGCCGCCGCGCTGCTGATGGGCAGCGTGCCGGCCTGGCGCGCTTATCGCCAATCCCTGGCCGATGGCCTGTCGATCCGTTTATGAGGATGTTCACCATGCCCCGCGCCTTACTTGCGCTGCTATTGCTGGTCGCCCTGCCCGTGTGGGCAGCGGCGCCGAAAGACCTGACGTGGTCGGAAATGATCCCGCCGGACGCCGCGCCGGAAGTGCCGAACATGACCCCGCTGCACGACATGTCGAAGATGAGTGATGCGCTGTCTGCCGAGTCGGCGCCAGCGGCGAAGCAGGACCTGCCGAACGCGCCGGTGGTGCAATCACTCGACGGTCAGAACATTCGTTTGCCGGGTTATATCGTGCCGCTGGAAGTCAATGAAGAAGGACGCACCACGGACTTTTTGCTGGTGCCGTATTTCGGCGCCTGCATCCACGTGCCGCCACCGCCGTCGAACCAGATTGTGCATGTGAAAAGCGAGTTGGGCGTGAAGCTTGATGAGCTGTATCAGCCTTACTGGGTCGAGGGACCGTTGCAAGTCAAGGCGTCGAGCAGTGAACTGGCGGATGCCGGGTATCAGATGGATGCGGACAAGATTTATGTGTATGAGCTGCCGGAGTGAATCCGGCGGTTTTGTGTTGATTGATCCATCGTCTTCGCGAGCAGGCTCGCTCCCACAGGTGATCACATTCCAGGGTGGGAGCGAGCCTGCTCGCGAAGAGGCCCTCAAGGTTCCACAGAAATCTACCCCTTCACTGTTTCATTGAGCTGAGTCAAAAGACCGTATCAGTTGGTTTCGTACCATAGGACATCAGAAACTTTTAACGTCCTTTCGGAGCCCCCATGAACAAGTCCTTGCTCAGCGCTTCGCTGTTTGCCCTCGCGCTCGCAGCCCCGCTCGCCCACGCCCACGAAGCCGGTGACATCCTCATCCGCGCCGGTGCGATCACCGTCAACCCGAAGGCCGACAGTTCCAGCGTCAAGGTTGATCAGGGGCCGTTGAGCGGCACCAATCTGGGCGGCAAGGCGACCATGAGCAGCGACACCCAACTGGGTCTCAACTTCGCTTACATGCTCACCGATCACGTCGGCCTCGAACTGCTCGCGGCGACGCCGTTCGAGCATGACGTCAAGCTCAAAGGCACTGCCCTGCCAGCGGCCAATGGCAAGCTCGGCACCCTGAAACACCTGCCGCCAACCCTCAGCGTCGTCTACTACCCGCTGGACTCGAAGTCGCCGTTCCAGCCGTATGTCGGTGGTGGCATCAACTACACCTGGATCTATGACGAACACGTCGGCAGCGAAGCCAGCGCCAACGGTTTCAGCAACTTCAAGGCGAAAAACTCCTGGGGTCTGGCCTGGCAGGTCGGCGCAGACTACATGCTGACCGACAACATCATGCTCAACGCCCAAGTGCGTTACATCGATATCGACACCCGCGCCACCGTCGAGAACAACGCGGTTGCACCGGGCACTCGCGCACGGGTCAACGTCGATGTGGATCCGTTCATCTACATGGTTGGCTTGGGCTATAAGTTCTAAGTCGAGTTTCGAACGTTCACGTGGTGGTGAATGAGGCTTGGTGGCGAGCAGGCATAGAACTGACGGCGACCGAACGCAGTTGATCGGGGATAACATCCCCTTGCCACAGGAGTAGCGACATATTCCGGCCGTGAAAAAGGCGCCTGTCAAAGGGCGCCTTTTTCATGTCCGCTGGAAACCTGTGGCGTGAGTTGGATCTCCCCCCTCACCCCAGCCCTCTCCCTCAGGGAGAGGGGGAAAGGGAGCCGATTTGTGTGTTCTTCAAAACCTGAGTTCGACTCGGTATCTCACGCCGGCGTAACCCGAAAGAACACCTCGGTCAGTCCCCAATCCCCCCCGGGAGAGGGAGCCGATTTGGGTGACTTTCAAAACCTGAGTTCGACTCGGTATTTCACGTCGGCGTAACCCGAAAGAACACCTCGGTCAGTCCCCTCTCCCTCTGGGAGAGGGTTAGGGTGAGGGCTCTTTTCAGGAACGCCCCAACAACCGCGCCAACCCCACACTCATCGGCGTCTGCTGCGGCAGTTTGAAGCGCTCCAGCAAACGAGCATTGTTCGCCCGCGAATGCCGGATGTCACCGGAGCGCGCCGGGCCGTAGCTGACGGGCGGCAACTCACCGACCACCGCTTGCAGTGCTTCAAGCATCTGCTTGAGGCTCATCGCCTGATTCCAGCCAACGTTCACCGGGCCGACGTCCACCTCAGGCTTTTCGATGCCCTGCACCAGCAGATCGACCAGATCTTCGACGTACAGGAAATCACGCGTCTGCTCACCATCACCGAACACCGTAATCGGCAGACCTTTCTGCGCGCGTTCGCTGAAGATGCTGATCACCCCGGAGTACGGCGAGGACGGATCCTGGCGCGGGCCGAAGATGTTGAAGAAGCGGAAAATCACCGGCTCCAGGCCATGCTGGCGGCGATAGAAATCGAAATAATGTTCGCCCGCCAGTTTGTCCGAGGCGTAAGGCGTCAGCGGGGCTTTGGGTGTGTCTTCATCTATCGACTCGCCCTCACCGTTGTTGCCGTACACCGCCGCACTGGACGCATACAGCACACGTTTGACGCCGGCCAGACGCATGGCTTCGCAGACATTCAGCGTGCCGATGAAATTGCTCTGGTGAGTTTTCACCGGATCATCCACCGACGCCTGCACCGAAGCCACGGCCGCCAAGTGCGCGACCGCGCTGCAGCCTTGCATGGCCTTGGCCACCAGCGCCGCATCGGCGACATCACCAACAATCAGTTCAACCTTCGGATTGTCCAGCGGCAGGTTGCTGCGCTTGCCCGTCGACAAATCGTCGAGGATGCGCACCGAATGCCCCTTGGCGAGCAAAGCGTCGGTCAGGTGGGAGCCAATGAAGCCGGCTCCGCCGGTGATTAAAACAGTCCCTTCAGCCATGACGGTAGAACCTATCCAGTAAGCCCGGGAGTGCGGCACGCCAGGCGCGCGGTTTGATCCCGAAAGTGTGCAGAATTTTCTTGCAGGCCAGCACCGCGTGTTGCGGCTCTTCGGCAGCGTCCGGCCGCGCGGCGTGAGCCTGGGCGGTCGGCGCTTCGATGGCCAGGGCGTGCAGGCTGCGCGCTTCGGTCAGAATCGCCTGGCCCAGCGCCAGCGGTGTGGTCGCTTCGTGGCCGGCGTAGTGGTAAGTGCCCCACAGTGGCGCGGCGCAATCGAGTTGTTTGAGCACCGAAATGATCACGCGCGCGGCATCGTCGACTGGCGTCGGATTGCCACGGCGGTCGTCGGCCAAGAGCAATTCGTCCGGTTGTTCGGCACGAGCAAGAAAGCGTCCGAGGGTGCCATCGGGGCTGTCATCGAGCAACCAGCCAAATCGTAGCAAAACGTGTTGCGGGCAGGTGGCGCGAACGCTTTGTTCGATACGCCACAATGCTTGACCGCGCAGGCCCAGTGGCACCGGCTCGTCTTTTTCGCTGTACGCCGTGGCGCGCGAACCATCGAACACCCGATAACTGGAGGGCTGCACGAGGACGATGTTGTGGTGCTGGCACAGTTCGGCCAGACGTTCGATGGCGCGTTCCTGCCCGGCCATGCGGCCTTCGCTGACGGTTTCGGCCTGGAACCAGTCGAAATAGTAGGCGAGGTTGATCAACGCATCGGGACGGGTGTCGTCGAGCAGTTGCGTCAGGCTCGCGGCATCCCAGCCGTCTTCGGGCGGGCGGGGGGCGAGGAAACCGATGTCTTCCTCCGCACCGAGGCGAATCAGCGCCTGCCCAAGGGCATTTCCGCCGCCCAGTAACATAAGGCGCATTCGCATAGAGTCAGCAGGCCCAGTCTGATTGGAACGATGGCTTTAGCGACGGATCTCGTGGAACCGTCGTCGATAATTACCGGAATCGTTGCATTTTGCGGGTTTAGTGCGCAACCGTCATCCGTAAAGTGTAGATCGCCGGGATTTGTGCTGTCCCGACCGGCCCCTTCGCGAGCAGGCTCGCTCCCACAGGGGATTTTGCGGTGCACATAAATCCACTGTGGGAGCGAGCCTGCTCGCGAAGAGGCCCTCCAAGACGCTGAAGATCCCGGCGGTACTTGCATCTTCCCCCCAGCGCCCGCATAACTTAAGCCATGAATCTGCCCATCCCAACGGACGCGGCCCTGGCAGGCTTTCACCCCGCCGTCAGCGCCTGGTTCAGCAAAACCTTCCCGACGGTCACCGCCGCCCAGGCCCGCGCATGGCCGTTGATCCGCCAGCGCCGTTCGACGCTGATCGCTGCGCCCACCGGCTCGGGCAAAACCCTCACAGCCTTTCTCGCCGTACTCGATGATCTGGTTCACCGTGGCCTGGAAAACCCCGAAGGTTTGCCCGATAAAACGCTCGTCGTTTATGTTTCACCGCTAAAAGCACTGTCGAACGACATCCGCATCAACCTGCAAAACCCGCTCGCTGGGATCATCGAACAACTGCGGCAGATGAACCTGCCGGAAGTACACATCACCACCGCCGTGCGCACCGGTGACACCCCGCAGAAAGAACGCGCGGCCATGCGAAAATCGGCGCCGCACATTCTGGTGACCACGCCGGAATCGCTTTACGTCCTGCTCGGCTCGGAATCGGGGCGCAAAATGCTCGGCACCACGCGCACGGTGATCATCGATGAAATCCACGCCATGGCCGCCGGCAAGCGTGGCAGCCATCTGGCCCTGAGCCTTGAACGCCTGCAAGCACTGTGCGCCGAACCGCTGACCCGTATCGGCCTGTCCGCCACGCAGAAACCGGTCGAAGCCGTGGCGCAATTCCTCGTCGGCGATGACCGCCGCTGCGAAATCATCGACATCGGCCACGCCCGGCCACGGGATCTGGGCATCGAGGTGCCGCCCGTGCCGTTGTCGGCCGTCATGGCCAACGATGTCTGGGAATTGGTATACGACCGCCTCGCCGAACTCGCTCGCGAGCACCGCACCACGCTGATTTTCGTCAACACGCGGCGCCTCGCCGAGCGCCTGAGCCGACACCTCAGCGAACGCCTCGGTAAACAAGCCGTTGCCGCACATCACGGCAGTCTGGCCAAGGAGTTTCGCCTCGACGCCGAACAACGCCTCAAACGCGGCGAGTTGCAGGTGTTGATCGCCACTGCCTCACTGGAACTGGGCATCGACATCGGTGAAGTCGATCTGGTCTGTCAGATCGCCTCGCCGCGTTCCATCGCCGGTTTTCTGCAAAGGGTTGGCCGTTCCGGTCACCAGGTCGGCGGTACGCCCAAGGGTCGGTTGTTCGCCACCACCCGCGACGATCTGATCGAATGCACCGCCCTGCTCGACTGCGTGCGCCGTGGCGAGCTCGATACCCTGCACATCCCGGTCGCGCCGCTGGATGTTTTGGCGCAGCAGATCATCGCCGAAGTCAGTTGTCAGGAATGGGCAGAAGACGCCTTGCTCGCGATGTTCCGCCAAGCCTCGCCCTACCGCGATCTCGACGAAAGACACTATCAGGCCCTGCTGAGCATGCTCGCCGAAGGCTACAACGGTCGTCAGGGCATCCGCAGCGCCTACCTGCACCGCGACGCCGTCAGCCGCACCTTGCGTGGCCGCCGAGGCTCGCAGCTGACCGCCGTGACCAGCGGCGGCACCATCCCCGACAATGCTGACTACAGCGTGATGCTCGAGCCGCAAGGCCTGAACATCGGCAGCGTCAACGAAGACTTCGCGGTGGAAAGCATTGCTGGCGACGTGTTTCAGCTCGGCAACACCTCCTATCGCATCCTGCGCGTGGAAACCGGCAAGGTCCGCGTCGAGGATGCCCACGGCCAGCCGCCGACCATTCCCTTCTGGCTTGGCGAAGCGCCGGGACGCAGTGATGAATTGTCGTTCGCCGTGGCACGTCTGCAAGCGCAGCTCGACGAACTGCTCGGCGCCAGCCCCGGCGATCTGCAACCGGCGCTCGACTGGCTGACGCAGACCCTCGGCCTCAACCACGCCAGCGCCGAACAATTGGTCGAATACCTCGCCCGCGCCCGTCAGACCCTCGGCGCCCTGCCCTCGCAGGACACGCTGCTGATGGAGCGCTTTTTCGACGAGTCCGGCGGCACGCAATTGATCATCCATTCGCCGTTCGGCAGCCGCATCAACCGCGCCTGGGGTCTGGCCCTGCGCAAGCGATTCTGCCGCACCTTCAACTTCGAATTGCAGGCTGCCGCCAGTGAAGACGCGATCGTCCTGTCGCTGTCCACCAGCCACAGCTTTGAACTCGATGACATCTGGCGTTACCTGCACAGTAACAGTGCTGAACACATCCTCATCCAAGCGGTACTCGATGCGCCGCTGTTCGGCGTGCGCTGGCGCTGGAATGCCGGGGTGGCGCTGGCATTGCCGCGTTTTACCGGCGGACGCAAAGTCGCGCCGCAGTTGCAGCGGATGAAAAGCGAAGACTTGATTGCCAGCGTGTTTCCCGACCAGATTGCTTGCCTGGAAAACCTCGCCGGTGAACGCGAAATTCCCGAGCACCCGTTGATCGAACAAACCCTCGACGATTGCCTGCACGAGGCGATGGACAGCGAAGGCTGGCTCAATCTGCTGCGGCGCATGGAGCGTGGCGAGGTGCGTTTGATCAGCCGCGATCTGCCGGCGCCCTCGCCGCTCGCCGCTGAAATTCTCAGTGCGCGGCCGTACACCTTCCTCGACGATGCACCGCTGGAAGAACGTCGCACCCAAGCGGTGATCAACCGGCGCTGGAGCGATCCGCAATCGACCGATGATCTCGGTGCGCTGGATGCCGACGCGATTACCGCCGTACGTGAAGAAGCCTGGCCGACACCGAACACTGTGGATGAAATGCACGAGGCGTTGATGAGCCTGGCGTGCATCAGCGATGACGAAGTGCAAGCGAACGAAGGCTGGCGTGCATGGCTGGAAAATCTGGCCAAGAGTGGTCGCGCCTGCCGTTTGCAGATCGATGCCGAGCATTGTTTATGGCTGGCCCGCGAACGCCTGACGTGTCTGCAAGCGCTTTATCCACAGGCGACTCTGCAACCCGAGCTGGAGGCGTTGCCGGGATTCGATGAGGCGTGGACGTTCGATGAAGCGCTGGTCGAAGTGATCCGCGCACGGCTCGGTGCGTTCGGCCCGTTACCGTTGCCTGCCATCGCCGAACCACTGGCGTTGCCGGCCGCTCGGGTCAATCAGGCGCTCGCCCAACTGGAGCGCGAAGGTTATGTGCTGCGTGGTCAATTCACGCCAAAGCTCAATGTCGAGGAATGGTGTGAACGGCATCTGCTCGCGCGCATTCATCGCTACACGGTCAAGCGCCTGCGCCGGGAAATCGAGCCAGTCGCGTTACAGGATTTCATGCGGTTTCTGTTCGATTGGCAGCATCTGTCGCCCGCGACTCGCGGTCAGGGCAGCACCGTGTTGCCGGCGATTGTCGGCCAGTTCGAAGGCTACGCGGCGGCGGCTTCGGCATGGGACAGCGACATTCTTCCGGCGCGGCTCAAGGACTATTCGCCGAGCTGGCTGGATGAGCTGTGCCGCAACGGCAAACTGGTGTGGACGCGCCTCAGTGCCCGGCAAAAAGTCAGCGGCACGGCTTTGCGCAGCACGCCGATTGTATTGCTGCCGCGCAGTCAGGTCGGTTTGTGGAGTGCGTTGGCCGAACAGACACCGGTGAGCGAGCTGTCACCAAAAACCCAAAAGGTGTTTGAAGCGCTGAGCCAGCACGGCGCGTTGTTTTTCGATGAGCTGATTCATGAAGCGCACCTGCTGCGCACCGAGCTGGAAATCGCCTTGCAGGAACTGGTCGGCGCCGGACTGGTGAACGCCGACAGCTTCGCCGGCCTGCGCGCGCTGATCACCCCGGCGAGCAAGCGCCAGCAGCGCAGCAGTCGTCGCGGGCGCGGGGCATTTGTCGGTGGCATGGATGACGCCGGGCGTTGGGCGTTACTGCGGCGAGGCGCGGCTGTGGATAACAGCGAAACCCTGGAACATGTCGCCATGACGTTATTGCGGCGTTACGGCGTGGTGTTCTGGCGCTTGCTGGAGCGCGAGGCGGACTGGCTGCCGAGTTGGCGCGAATTGCTGCGCACGTTTCATCGGCTGGAAGCGCGCGGCGAGATTCGTGGCGGGCGGTTTGTCAGTGGTTTGGCGGGGGAACAGTTTGCCTTGCCCGAGGCGATTCCGTTGTTGCGCGAAGTGCGCCGTCGGCCGCATGACGGCAGTCTGGTGGCGGTGTGTGGAGTGGATCCGCTGAACCTGGCCGGGACGTTGTTGCCGGGGGTAAAAGTGCCGGCGTTGGTGAGTAATCGGTTGGTGTATCGCGATGGCTTGCCGGCGGCGGCGGAGATTGCCGGCAAGCCGCAGTTCTGGCTGGAGCTGGATCAGATCGGCATGGAGCAGGTGCGCGGCAAGCTGATCCGGCATTGAGGTTGACTGTTCTGGCGCTATCGCGAGCAGGCTCACTCCTACAGGGGAACGCATTCCAAAATGTAGGAGTGAGCCTGCTCGCGATAGCGTCGGTAATCCCCCCTCAAAATCCGAAAGTTAAGTCCGCGATTCCTGCGGCACCTCGCTCGCCACCACCGCCCCCTCCTGCTGCCGCTTCGGCAACAAAACCTGCTGTGGATAAGTCTGCGCGAAATGCACCACCGGGCTGTTATCCACAAGCTTCTTCAAACGCTGATTGAACGCCCGGCTCACCGCATACTGCCCACCCGAGACCGTACGGAACTGCGCGGTCAGCACCACGCCATTCAAAT
Source organism: Pseudomonas sp. CH61 (assembly GCF_059429415.1). NCBI lineage: Bacteria > Pseudomonadati > Pseudomonadota > Gammaproteobacteria > Pseudomonadales > Pseudomonadaceae > Pseudomonas > Pseudomonas sp. CH61. The sequence continues at coordinate 5,003,284 of NZ_CM182098.1, forward strand.
CCATCTTGTCCACGCCAAACACATCCAGCGGCCCTTGCAGGTTGTACTTGAGGAACGGGTCTTCGCGGATCGAATCGCCGGTTTCGCGAATCAGCTCGATGGCCTTGTCCACGTCCGTGTCGTAGGTGAACTGCACCGAGAAAAACGCAAAGGCAAACTGCCGCGATTGGTTGGTCACGGCTTTGATCTGGCCGAACGGCACCGAGTGCACAAAACCCTTGCCGTCGCGCAGACGCAGGGTGCGAATGGTCAGCCCTTCGACTGTGCCGGCATGGCCCGAATCGAGCACCACCCAATCGCCAATCGAAAGCGTGTCTTCAATGATGATGAACAGCCCGGTGATCACGTCCTGTACCAGTTGCTGCGAACCGAAGCCGATGGCCAGACCGACCACCCCGGCACCGGCCAGCAGCGGCGCGACGTTGATCCCCAGATTGGCCATGGTGGTGATCGCGCAGATCACCACGAGGATGATTTTGATCGCGTTGCGCAGCAGCGGCAGGATGGTTTTCACCCGCGTGCTCGGCTGGCGCGCCGCGCGTTTGCTGAGCGGCGGCTTCAGCGCTTCCTGAATCGCCGTGTCGAGTACCACCCACAGCAACCACGTAACCAGGAAGATCAGTCCGATGCTGCTCAGCGCGTTGCTGATCGCCCGGCCGACCGTGCTGCTCTGAGCGAAATCGAGCAGCGATACACCCCAGATCCGCCCGAGGATATCGATGAAGGCAATGGCGATGACGATCCGCAACAAGGCATGCAAGAGGCTGAGGAACCGTTCCTTGTAGGCGCTGCTGCGCTGGATCGCTTCGGCTTTTCGCGACTTGAACAAATGCTGCAGGATCGTGCTGAGGAACACCGTGCCGATTAACAAAACCGTGGTGAACAACGCGCAGCGCAGGGCTTTCTGATTGTCCTCGCCGATGCCGATCAGATTGACCGCCGAGACCAGCACCATCAGCACGATTGGCCAGTACCACAGCCCCGAGAAAATCCGCAGCGACTCCTGCAACGAGGGTTGTTTCAGCCGCTGACTGAGCGAACGATTGCGGATCAGATGCGCCACCGGGCGGCGCAGGCGAATCACCAGCAAACCAAAAATGATCGAGGCGATCAGGCCGGTGAACACCGCGATACTGCTGGTGATGTTACCGCCCAGTTGTCGGGCGATCTGCGGGCTGGTCAGCGCATCGCTGAGGGCCGCGAGGAAGCCGATCAGGAACAGCGGACGCGGGCAATAATCACGAATGATCCGCGCCGCCGGACGTTTATGGCCGACGTTGAACATCACCACCACGCACAACAACATCGAGGTGGAAAAGATGCCGCTGCTGGTGGCGTAAGCCAGACACAGCGCCAGCGCGCGTCCCACGGAGGCTTGCAGAAAATGGCTGACATATAACGTCAGCGGTAGGCAGATCAGCGCCGGCACGGTATACGGCAGCAAGTAACCAATCAGGTCCTGGCTGCGTTGGCGGGTGCGCAACCAGCGGCCCTCGCGCAGACGCTTGGCCAATAGACTACCGAGCACGGTCAATAACGCGAAACTGCCGAGCCAGACGCCCGACAGCGTGAGGAAGTCCCCGGCAACGCTCCAGCCCGAGCGATTCGACGGTTGATTGACCAGTTTGTCGACTTCATCGGCGGCGCGATCGGCGCGCAGGCGCCAGGCGTCGACCAGGTGTTCGTTGAGATCGAGCTTGTCCTGGACGTCGTCGATGCTCGAACTGATCGCACCGAGCAGACCGCCCTGCACAATCGGTTCGGGTTTAGCCGCTTCTTCGGTGGTGGCCGGGACGCCCGGCAATGCGGCGGCGTCAATTTCACTGGCGCCGAGAAACAGCAGTGCTCCCAGCAGAATGGCGATCCTGAACTTGACCAAAACTCCGATCTCCCTTGGCTGAACCTGTAAGGAACTGATCGGTAATTGCACAGCAAGTTCAAGAGCACCCTCACCCCAGCCCTCTCCCAGAGGGAGAGGGAGCCGACCGAGTTGAATACAAGAATTACATCGACCTGAAAGTCCGGAGTCGAATTCAAGTTCTGGAAACCATAAAGACCAGCTCCCTTACCCCTTGTGAGGCGAACTCAAACCCTGAAAACCAAGATCTGCTCCCTTGATCTGGTCAAACGATACTGGACACGGTTATAGGGTTTTACCCTTTTTCATGCCGCCAGGGCCTCCATGTCCACCGGAGTTCGGTAGCCATTGTGACTGTGCAGCCTGATCCGATTGTAATAATGGGTCAGGTAGCGCAATACATCGGTACTGGCCTCATCTTCGTTTCGGTAGCCAGCCTTGGGTATCCATTCAGATTTCAAACTGCCAAAGAAACGCTCCATCGGGGCGTTGTCCCAGCAGTTTCCTCGTCGACTCATGCTTTGTTTTATGCGCATGTCCGCCAGCGTTTCACGAAACACTTTACTGCTGTAATGACAGCCCTGATCCGAATGGAACATTAGGTTTTCAGGGCGTCCTCGCGACTCGAAAGCCATCTTTAACGCTCGACAGGTCAGAGCTGAATCCGGACTTCTGGACATCGCCCAGCCGACGATGCGGCGGGCATGCAGATCAAGTACAGCAGCCAGATAAACCCAGTAAGTACCGGCCCAAATGTAAGTCACGTCGCCACACCACACTCGATTGGGGGCCTCGACTTTGAATCTACGCTCCAAATGATTGGGGGCGTATTGCGCCTCCGCACCGCTGGGTTTGTACCGATGCCTGCGCCGTTGCTGGCTCTTCAAACCGAGCTCGCGCATCAGGCTACGAGCCATGTAACGACCTACCGACTCTTTTTCGTTACACAGCGCTTTTGACAGGCTGCGCGCGCCCATTGATCCGCGACTTTGCTCATGTAATTCGGCAGCCTTGATCTTTAGGCGATCGCGCCCGACATGCACTTTCGCCCGCTGTTTCAGACGCTCGTAATAACTGCTGCGGTTGATACCAAACACGCCACACAACTCGGATCTTGGATATTGCTCGCTTAACTCCTCGACCAGCCTTACCGATCGAGGGAATCCGACATCAAGAGAGCTGTAGCCTTTTTTAAAATTTCCTTCTCGCGCTCAATCCGTCGAATTGTTGCTTCCAGTTCCTGGATGCGTTGTTGGTCAACGGTCATGGCCTTGGACTTCTCAGGCGTCTTGCCACTGCGCTCCGCACGCAGTTGCTCAACCCAGCGGCGCAGAGCTGTAGGGCCCACGCCCATTGCTTCGCAGGCTTCACTCACCGAATAGTCTTTATCCAAAACCAGGCAAGCCGCATCCCGTTTGAAATCTGTCGAAAAATATCGTCTGGTCAAATCACACCTCTTCGTTGGGCGTAGATTAACGCCCTTTAGGGGTGTCCAGAATCATTAAGCCAGATCACCTTCCCCCTCGCCCCCTTGGGGGAGAGGGTTGGGGTGAGGGGGAGCGCTTTTGATCTTCGCCTTGGACGTGACCGTCCGTAATACCGTCGAAACTTTCCCCGTCCGCCAGCAGTCATCAAAAGATACCGGCAACACGAGGACTTTCGACGGGAGGGCGGCATGGCAACGATTCACATCGGTATTTCCGGCTGGCGCTACGCACCGTGGCGCGGGGACTTCTACCCCAAGGGACTGGCGCAGAAACGCGAATTGCAGTTCGCGTCGAGAGCGGTCAACAGCATCGAAATCAATGGATCGTTCTACGCCCTGCAACGGCCTGAACGCTATGCGCAGTGGTACGCCGAAACACCCGACGACTTCGTTTTCAGCGTCAAGGCGCCACGCTTCATCACCCACATCCGCCGCTTGCGCGAGATCGAAAAACCACTGGCGAATTTCTTCGCCTCCGGGGTGCTGGAACTCAAGGAAAAGCTCGGGCCGATCCTTTGGCAGTTTCCGCCGAACTTCAAATTCGAGCCTGAGCGCTTTGAACACTTCCTCGCATTATTGCCCCACGACACCGAAGCCGCCGCCACCCTCGCCCATCAACACGATTCGCACCTGCACGGCCACGCCAGCATGAAAGCCTGGCGCAAAAAGCCGCTGCGCCATGCCGTGGAAATCCGCAACGAGAGCTTCATCGACCCCGAGTTCGTGCGCTTGTTGAAACGCCACAACACCGCGCTGGTGATCGCCGATACTGCGGACAAATGGCCGTACCGCGAAGACCTCACCAGCGATTTTGTCTACCTGCGCCTGCACGGTGCCGAAGAACTTTACGCCAGCGGCTACACCGCACCGGCACTCAAACGCTGGGCCGAGCGCATTGACGCTTGGCACCACGGCGAGCAACCGCAAGACGCACACCTGATCGCACCACGGCAGAAACCGCACGCGCGCAAATCCCGAGAGGTGTTCTGCTATTTCGACAACGACATCAAAGTCCGCGCGCCGTATGACGCCCGCGATCTGCTGCATCGTTTCGAGCTGGATAAAGACCTCGCCACCACCCCCGGCGAACCCGCTGGTGAAGGAGTGTTGCCATGAGCATTCCAGAACCGGTCGGTTTCACCGATGAAGGCTGCGTGGTCGCGCCGTCAGTGCGCACCTTCACCGTGCTGACGGTCAACACCCACAAAGGTTTTACCGCGCTCAACCGGCGCTTCATCCTGCCGGAGTTGCGCGAAGCGGTACGCAGCGTTGCCGCCGACGTGGTGTTTCTGCAGGAAGTTCATGGCACCCATGAACAGCATCCCAAGCGCTACAACAATTGGCCGACGATGCCGCAATACGAATTCCTCGCCGACAGCCTCTGGCCGCAGTTCGCCTATGGGCGCAACGCGGTGTACCCGGAGGGCGATCACGGCAACGCGTTGCTGTCGAAGTTCCAGATCATCCGTCACGACAACCTCGACGTGTCGATCAACGGCCACGAGAACCGCGGCCTGCTGCATTGCGTGCTGCGCCTGCCGGGTGACGGCACTGAAGTACATGCGATCTGCGTGCACCTGGGCCTGCGTGAAAGTCATCGCAACGCCCAACTGGATTTGCTCATGCAGCGCTTGGCGGAGTTGCCCGACGACGCACCGGTGATCGTCGCTGGCGATTTCAACGACTGGCGCCAGCGCGCCGATGCACAGCTCAAACCCTGTGGCCTGCGCGAAGTGTTCGCCGAGCATCAGGGCAAACCGGCGCGCAGTTTTCCCGCGCGCCTGCCAACACTTCGGCTTGATCGTATTTACGTGCGCAACCTCAAGGCCAGCCAGCCGAAAGTTCTGGCGAACCGGCCCTGGTCGCACCTTTCCGACCACGTTCCTTTATCGGTAGAGATCGAACTATGAGCAGCGCGCCGCTGGAGAAATCTGCCGTGGAACCGGTAGCCATCAACCCGCCGATACGCGAGCCCGGCCAGGTCGATGTCGAGTACCACTGGCAGGGCAACAACCGTGTCGAGTTGCTGGAGAACGGCGAGGAGTATTTCCCGCGAGTGTTCGAGGCGATGCGCGCAGCGAAGAGTGAAATCCTCCTCGAGACCTTTATCGTTTTCGAAGACAAGGTCGGTGCCGAGTTACAGGAGATTCTCATCGACGCTGCCCGGCGCGGTGTGCGCACCACGGTCAGCCTCGACGGCTTTGGTTGCGGCGAGTTGACCACCGCTTATCTCACCGCGCTGAGCGAGGCCGGCGTGCATCTGCAAATCTTCGACCCGGCGCCGAAACGCCTGGGCATCCGTACCAATTGGTTCCGTCGTTTGCACCGCAAGATCGTGGTGGTCGACGGCCTGATCGCATTTATTGGCGGGATCAACTTTTCCGGCGATCACCTCGCTGATTTCGGCCCTGAAGCGAAGCAGGATTATTCGGTGCAGGTCCAAGGGCCGGCAGTCGCTGACATCCACCATTTCGCCCTGCTGCAAAGTGGTCGGCCGGGCCGTGCGCGATTCTGGTGGCAACGTCGGCGCCAGCGCCGTGCGGAAATGGCCTTCAATGATCACGACGGTCAGGTGCGTCTGGTGTTCCGTGATAACGACCAGCACCACTCCGATATCGAAGACGTCTATCTGCAGGTACTGCGCCGCGCCAAACGCCGGGTGGTGATCGCCAACGCCTACTTCTTTCCCGGTTATCGCCTGTTGCGGGAAATCCGTAATGCAGCGCGTCGCGGGGTCGAGGTGCGCCTGATTCTACAAGGTCAACCGGACATGCTGGTGGCCAAACTGGCGGCGCGCATGACCTACGACTACCTGCTCAAGGCCGGCGTGCAGATTCACGAATATTGCCAGCGCCCGCTGCACGGCAAAGTCGCGCTGGTCGATGAAGAATGGAGCACGGTCGGCTCAAGCAATCTCGACCCGTTGAGCCTGTCGCTGAATCTGGAAGCCAACGTGCTGATCCGCGACCGCGCCTTCAATCAGCACTTGTTCGAGCGCCTCGAAGACCTCAGTCAAAACCATTGCAAAGCCATGGATGCCAGCAAGTCCCCACGTGGACGCATCTGGCACATGACCGTAGGGTTTCTGGTGTTTCACTTTCTGCGGCATTTCCCGGCGATGGCCGGATGGTTGCCAGCACATAAACCGCGGCTCAAGCCATTTCGAGGGAACACGCCATGAGCCACTCCGAAGCGCACCCGAGCGGCCATGCGGCGCCAGCCACTCATTCGAAATGGAGTCGCTGGAAGCGCCCGTTGACCCTGCTGTTTTTCCTCGCGCTGATCGTGTTGCTGACGCTGTTCGCCACGCGCATCGAATGGGCCGAAGTGCTGCAAACCCTCGCCGACTTCAAGGTGCGTACGCTGATCATCGCCGCCAGCCTGACGCTGTTGAGCTTTCTGGTGTACGCCAGTTTTGATCTGATCGGCCGTACTTACATTCGTCAGGACCTGACCTGGAAACAGATTCTGCCGGTAGGGATCATCAGCTATGCGTTCAACTTGAATCTGAGCGCGTGGGTGGGTGGCATCGCCATGCGCTATCGGCTGTATTCGCGCCTTGGCGTGAGCAAAAGCAACATCGCCAAGATTCTCGGTCTGAGCCTGGCGACCAACTGGTTCGGCTACATGACCATCGCCGGTGCGGTGTTCAGCAGCGGGCTGGTGAGCATGCCGCCAGGATGGAAAGTCAGCAGTGACGCGTTGCAAGGCATTGGGGTGCTGTTACTGCTGATCAGCGCCGGTTATCTCGCGGCGTGTCAGTTTTCCAAGCGCCGCGAATGGTCGATTCGCGGCGTGGAAATCAATCTGCCGTCGTTGCGCATGGCGGTCCTGCAACTGCTGCTGGGGGCGTTGAACTGGTCGCTGATGGCGGCGGTGATTTTCACCTTGCTGCCGAGCAAGCTCGATTATCCGTTGGTGCTGGGCGTGTTGTTGATCAGTGCGATTGCCGGGGTCATCACGCATATTCCGGCCGGGCTTGGGGTGCTGGAGGCGGTGTTTGTGGCGCTGCTGCAACACGAGGCTTCGCGCGGCAGTCTGGTGGCGGGGTTGCTGGCGTATCGGGCGATTTATTTTCTGTTGCCGTTGTTGATTACGGTGGTGATGTATCTGGTGGTTGAGGCCAAGGCCAAGGCGCTGCGAATAGAGAAGAAACCGTCCTGAGAAAGTTGCTAAGGCTGATGCCCTCTTCGCGAGCAGGCTCGCTCCCACAGGTTGAATGCATTCCAAATGTGGGAGCGAGCCTGCTCGCGAAAGTGCCCGGGAGAACAACACAGATCATGCGGACTGAATAATGCTCAACCGCTCACCCACGACCATCTCGGTAATCCAGTCCACCAGAATCGAGGTGTACGCCTGCTGCGACACCGGCTCGCTCAGCGCATGATCGGCGCCGTCGATAATCCGGTGGGTCAGTGAATGGGTCTGCTGACACGCCGCACGGTAACTCATGATCGCTGCATGCGGGACGTAATCGTCGGTTTCCGACTCCACCAGCAACATATCGCCAGTGAACTGCGAACAAGCATGCAACGCCCGATTGGTGTCCGCGCGCACCAGCGTGCTGCGGTAATCGCGCAGATCGGCCTTGTCCAGCTCACGCTTGGGTGTGTGCCATTGCTCGTCGCGATACAGTGCCGGCACGCGCAACGCCAGCCAGCGCACCGGGCGCAGCGAGGTCAGGATCGACGCCAGATAACCGCCATAACTGGTACCGACCACGGCGATCGCGGAAGTGTCGAGCGCCGGATGCGCCAGCAAGCGGTCATACGCCGCGAGCAAATCACGCAGGTTGTCTTCGCGGGTGACGCGAGTCAGCGGGATGCCGGTACCGCCGGTGTGTCCGCGCAAGTCGAAGGTCAGGCACACACAGCCGAGACCGGCGATGCCTTTGGCGCGCTCAAGGTCCCGTTCCTGACTGCCGCCCCAACCGTGCACAAACAACACCCCCGGGACTTTCGATTTGGGACTGAGAAATGTCCCGCTCATCTGTTCATCATCAATGTCGATTTGAATGCTTTCGCTTCTAGCCGTCATAAGATTTGACCGTTACGTATTTGAGGAGAAATTCGCTGTTCTCAGCCGGCCCGCGATAGACCTCGATAGCGTCCGCTGGCAGCGGCTGATCGATGTAGGTTTCCACCGAAGACACCCGGATCGCGCGCATCCCCGGGTCGTTGACGAAGCTTTGCAACGCTGCCACTTCAGCACTGCTGGCACCGCCCATGCGCCAGGATTGTTCGAGCACACCGCTGCGGGTTTTGCCGTTGCTGTCCAGGCCCTGGGCGATGTCGTAGTTGCGTCGCGAAGCATAGAAGCGCGGATAGGCTTGATTGGCGGCCGCGTCGAAAACCTGCGCCTGCTCAATGGCCAGACGCACATCGTCGGGCAGGTCCAGCGTCAGTAGTTCGTCATAACCACCCTGCACCACCAGCAGATTCGAGCCGCCATAAACCTCTTCGCCGTGGGCGTCCTTGGTCAAGTATTGATCACCGCAGTAGCTCAGCACTTTATCGCCGATGAATGACTGGCCGACGCTGTGGGTGATGACGTCGCTCAGGTCCTGTTCCAGCACCACGCCTTCGCTGAACTGCTTTTCAATGTCAGGGCGGGCAAGGATTTCGTCAAAGGCATCGAGGCTTTTGATCACTTCCTGCCCCCGACCGGCGCAGGCGTGAACCGGCTTCAAACGAATCGGGCCGTTGTACAGCAAATGCTCGGCAGCGGGCCGCGCATCTTCCAGCGCGAACACGCTGAGACCGTCGAGCACTACGTTACGCGTCCGCTCGGAAAACAGTGGCGACCACCCAGGTGGCGCATGAGCCAGATGACTGCGCAAACCGTGGCTGATGGCTTTGGTGCAGATGAAATCGTGCTCGACAAAGCCACCCCACAAATCGTCAGGGCCTGTGATACCGAGTTGCTGAGCGCTGGCAGTGCCGACAATGGTTTGCGTCGGTAGCAGATACAGATCACGGCCGCGATGTTTGTCCGGGTCGTAGCTGCCGCCGAATTTGCATCCGAGAATCTGCGCCAGCCATCGCGCCAGGGCCTTGTTGGTCTGTACTTCATGTTGCGGCGCGTCGGCGCGCACTGAGTGGGCGACGACGATTTTCCTGCGGGGTGTCGGGGTCATGCGTCCCCCTTCCATCGGTTCGATGACTGTAGCGGTGAAGAGTGCAGAGATCAGGCCAACGGCGGCTCTAGTAAAATCATAGACCAATCAGAAACTTGCCAGCAGGGTGCTGGCATCACGCCTGTTTCAATCTGCACGACGGCGTGCAAAACCCCGGCAAATTGCACGATCCCGAACCTTGTGCGGTCTCTTGTAGGAGTGAGCCTGCTCGCGATAGCGGTGGGTCAGTCACCTCACGGTTTTCTGACAGATTGCTATCGCGAGCAGGCTCACTCCTACATTAGATGTTCGTTGCTTTCGGGATCGGGGTCACACCAAACCGCGCCCGATAATCACTCGGCGCCAGCCCGGTAATCTTCTTGAAGATTGCGCGAAACGCGCCCGGATCCTGATAGCCCACCGTCCACGCAATGTGATCGATCGTGCCATTGCTGAACTCGAGCATTTCCCGCGCCTTGCCGACCCGTAGATGCTGGCAGTACTCGGTCGGTTTCAACCCGCTCGCCGCGCGGAACCGCCGCAGAAATGTGCGCTCCTCCAGCCCGGCCCGCCCCGCCATCGCCGTCAGCGAAACATCCGTCGCGCCGGTGCTTTGCAGCCAGTGCTGAACCTTGAGAATCGCCGCATCGCCATGACCGAGAATCGGCGCGAAATTACTGCCGCACTCACTGGCGCTGTCACTGTGCTCGATCACCAGAAATCGCGCGGTGCCGGTGGCAATGCTCGGCCCGAGCAACCTGTCGACCAGACGTAATCCCAGTTCCGACCAAGCCATCAACCCGGCCGTGGTGATCAAGTCGCCGTCGTCGACAATCGGGGTATCCGCCTTGAGCTTGATCTTCGGGTAACGCTCGGCGAAGGCCTTGGCCGAGGTCCAGTGGGTGGTGGCGCTGCGGCCGTCGAGCAGACCGCTTTCAGCCAACATCAGCGAACCTACGCAAACCCCGCCAAGCGTCGCACCGCGGGCATGTTGATCGCGTAACCATTGCATCAGGCTGGCCGGTGCTTGCGCCGCCGAGAACCCGCCGATCGACGGCGGAATCAGCACCGCCAGCAAAGCGCTGTCGTCACCCGCATGACTGGCGTAAGTGCGCGTCGGCGGCTGATCACCTTCGACCTGCCAATGACTGACCCGCAGCACAGGCAACTGCGCGGCCTGATGCTCGGCGGCAATCCGGTTGGCCACCGCAAACAAATCGGTCAAACCGTGCACCGCTGCCATCTGCGCACCGGGATAAATCAGCACCCCCAGTTCAGCGATGGCAGCTCTTTCTGCGCCCATTGTCAGTTTTCCCCTGTCTATTGTCGGTGCGGCCAATCCCCGAATCTCTGCTCAGCGCCAATACTGAAGCCACTTCCAGCCACTACATCGAGGACACACCCATGGCCAAGCAAGCGCTCATCGTAGTCGATATCCAGAACGACTACTTCCCCCAAGGCAAGTGGCCGCTGGCCGGTGCTGATGCCGCCGCCGACAACGCCGCTCGGCTGATCGCCGCCTTCCGCGAGGCCGGCGATTCGGTAATACACATTCGCCACGAATTCACCTCAGCGGACGCGCCGTTTTTCACCCCGGGATCGGACGGCGCCAAGCTGCATCCGAAAGTGCTCAACCGCGCTGATGAACCGGTGGTGCTCAAACACTTCGTCAACTCGTTCCGCGAAACCGAACTGCAAGCGATCCTCGACGAACAAGGCATCAAGGAACTGGTAGTGGTCGGCAGCATGAGCCACATGTGTGTTGACGGCATTACCCGCGCGGCGGCAGATCTGGGTTATGGCGTGACCGTGATTCACGATGCCTGCGCCAGCCGCGATCTTGAGTTCAATGGCCTGACAGTGCCGGCCGCTCACGTCCATGCCGCGTTCATGTCAGCGCTGGGTTTTGCCTACGCCAGCGTGGTGTCCACTGACCAACTCCTCGCAGCCAAAAGCTGAGTCATATTTCGCAAAAACACTGGGCCCGCGTTATTGCGGGCCTTTTTTCGTCTGTCATGAAAATCTCACGCGTGAGCCATTGATGGCATTTTGAATTGGTTGTAGTGTGGCTCACGCGTGAGATGTCCATAACCGAGCCATTGCCATGAAAAGCCGTTCCCCCACCGCGAAATCAGAAAGTCCCAAGGGAGAGCGCGCGAAACCGTCGGCGAAAAAACCGTCGAGCTTCTATATGAAGCAGATGCGCGCGGGCCTGGCCGCTGCCGGTTATGTGAAACACGAAACTTGGGTGCTTCCCGAAAACCGAAGCTTGCTCAAGCAAATGGAGCAACAGCTACGCCAACCGATTCTGGCTGGCTCTTTCATGTCGGAGAATTACATGAGCGCAGGCAACAACTGGACCATCGATAGCCTCTTCAACGCCCTCAAGGCCCTGGACGAGGTGGCTTCGCAAGAAATCACGCTGTCGCTGATCCAGAGCTCCGAACCCAGCATCAAGCTGGAAATGAACGAATTCGGCGGTCTGCCGATTCACATCGCCCTGGCCGGCCAGCAGATCATCGTCGACACCGTGCTGGTGGACATCGATTCGATCAGCGACGTGCGCGCCTTCAACGATGCCGTGCTGCGCAGCCGGGAAATGTTCCCGCTGTCGTCGATCGGTATCGAGTCGATGCCGAACGGGCAGACCGTTTACAACATGTTTGGCGCCCTCAGCGCCGACTCGAGCCTGACCAACGTGGTGACCGAGGTGAAAACCCTGGTCGACAACGTGCAGCGCGCGAGCGAAGCCTTCGAACACTTCTTCAAGTAATCAACAGGGAATATCCAATGACTCAGTCCATCTGGAGCAAGTTGTTCACCGCACTGCGCGGCGGCGCCAATGAAGTCGGCGAAGCGATCGCCGACCAACAGGCCCTGCGCATCCTCGATCAGGAAATCCGCGACGCCGACACCGCCCTGTCGAACGCACGCCGCGAACTGGTCACCATCATGGCCAAACACAAACTGGCTGCCGACCGCGTGAGCGAGTACGACGCCAAGATCAAGGATCTGGAAGCCAAAGCGGTCTCGGCGCTGAACGCCGGCCGTGAAGACCTGGCACTGGAAGTGGCCGAAGCGATTTCGACCCTGACCAACGAGCTGGATGTTGAGAAAAAGCAGAGCGACGAATTCGGCACTTACGCCGAAAACATGCGCAAAGACATCAGCAAAGCCGAGTCGCGGATCAAGAGCCTGCGCCAGCAAGTGGACATGGCCAAGGCCCGTGAAAGCGTGCAGAAAGCCCAGGTCAGCGCTTCCATCGCCAGCGGTGGCGCCAATGGCAAACTGGAAACCGCCGTCGGTACGTTGAACCGCCTGCAAGCCAAGCAGCAGCAACGTGCTGCCGAGCTGAGCGCGGCGGACGAACTGGCTGACGCTTCGACCGGCAACGACCTGGAACGCAAACTGCGCGACGCCGGCATCACGCCGAACGAAGGCAGCGCCAATGCGATTCTTGAGCGCCTGAAGCAAAAGTCCGCTCAGTAAGCATTTGCGCAAAACCTGTGGGAGCGAGCCTGCTCGCGAAGACGGAATATCAGTCGGCATATGAGTCAGCTGACATGACGCTTTCGCGAGCAGGCTCGCTCCCACATGGTTTGTGGCGTGTCGTTGATCGCGTAGCCCGGTACACTAGCCACGTTTTTTTCGCCGACGAACACCTCCACCCGCTTCAAGGAACGTACCCATGGGATGGTTTAAAGACTTGCTGGGCACCAGCAACTGGCAGACCGCTGCGCCGACATCGACCGTTGCCAGTGGCCCACTCGGCTTGGCTCAGGGCAAGGCTGTCAGGTTCGATACGACGCTGGCGCTGCTGCTCGACGGCTCGACCACGGTGCGCGTGCCCTTCGATCAGGCGATCTGGAGTCACGGCTGGGTCGACCTCGGCCAGTCCAATAAACTGCACCGCTATTACATGAATGACGAGGATTTCTGGCTGCAGATCCACGTCACCGGTGACGATCAGATCGAATCGGTCACCCTGTTCAACTACCTCAGTTACGTGACCGTCAACAGTGACGCCGAACTGCAGCGTCTGGCCGGCCCCAACAGTTCGATCGGTCTGCCGACCTACACCCACGCAGGTGTCGAATACACCCGCGAGTGGGGCACCGAGCACGGCCAGACCGAACTCGTACCGATGACCGAACAGGTGGTCAATCCGGACGAGAGCTACACCATCGAACACCACTCCATGCTTTATGCGCGCGAGACCGGCCTGACCGATCGCCGCGAATTGCTGCTGTTCTCCGTCGAACAGGATGAAGAAGGCACCGTCAGCCTGAGCACTTCGCTCGGCATTTCGCTGTACACGACAGATCTGAGCACCATTTAAAAAAGGAAGTTTTTCATGCTGGAAGTGCTGGCCGTTTCCCTGAACAAAACCGCGCTGGTCGGTTTCGTCGTCTACCTCATCGGCGCCGTACTGCTGTTCATGCTGTTTCAATTCGTCTACACGCGCATCACACCGCACAAGGAATTCGAGCTGATTCGCTCCGGCAACGTAGCCGCGGCCATCGCTTTGGCCGGCGCGATCATCGGCTTCGCGATTCCGGCCAGTAACGTGATTGCGTTTTCGGTCAATGTTCTCGATTTCGTACTGTGGGCGGTGATTGCCGCCGTCGTGCAACTGCTGGCGTTTCTTGCCACGGGCCTTGTGCTCAAAGGCACCTCCCAGCGCATCGCCAACGGTGAAATCGCTTCCGGCATTTACGTTGCAGCGGTCGCGATCAGCGTCGGCATGCTCAACGCGGCGTGCATGACACCGTCCAACTGATCGGCAGGAAGCCTTAGATGAAACGCAGCAAATACGTTCAGTTGTCCCTCGCTGCCTCGGTGGCCATGGCCGTTTCCGGCCAAGTGACAGCCGCGGATCAACCGCGCAATTTCCAGAACGTGGAACAGTGCGTCGACGCCGAAGTGGCTGCCGATGTCTGCTCCAACGCCTACGTCGCCGCTCTGACCGAACACCGGCGCATCGCCCCGGCGTACGACGCCAAGGCCAAGTGCGACGCAGATTTCGCCGCTGACTGGTGCCAGAAGAATTCCGACGGCCGCTTCGTGCCGAAACTCGGCGGCTTCAAAGTGCCGCAGGAAGGTGAGCCGGCGCAGAACCTCGACGCCATCGCCAATGCCCAGATGCCCGCCGGTAGTGCAACGGCGCAGAATGTGCAAAGCACTTCGCACGTCTCCAGCGGTGGCGGAAATGGCTGGCTGACCGGCTGGCTGATCGGCAACGCGATGAGCAACAACGCCGAACGCACGGTTTACCGCGATCGCGAAACGCGCCAGCCCTACAACACCTCGACGCAGTACCGCAGAGCCGAAACCACGACGCGCAGCCAGCCGGATTACGAGAGCAGCAAAAGCAAACCGGTCAACGTGGCTTCTTCGACGTCACGCGGCGGCTTCGGCAGCCAGTCCAGCGCCCGTAGCGGCTGGGGTGGCTGGGGCAGCAGTTCTGGTTCTGGTCGTTCGAGTAGCTGACCATGAAGAAGATCCTCTGCGCCGAGCGCCCCGACTGGAAACAGACCGCCGAAAGCCTCGGCTTCATGTTCCACACCATCGACGACGAGCCGTACTGGGACGAAAGCGCGTACTACCAGTTCACGCTCGCGCAGATCGAAAACGATCTTGAGGACCCGACCACCGAACTGCACGAGATGTGCATGGACCTGGTCGACCGTGTGGTGCACAGCGAGGAACTGCTGGATCGCCTGAGCATCCCGGCGCCGTACTACGACATGATCCGTACTTCCTGGCTGGAAGGTCATCCGCATCTGTACGGCCGCATGGACTTTTCCTACAGCGGCAACGGCCCGGCAAAACTGTTGGAGCTCAACTACGACACGCCGACCAGTCTTTATGAAGCGGCAGCGTTTCAATGGGGCTGGCTGGAACAATGCATCGAGCGCGGCACCCTGCCGCGCCATGCCGACCAGTTCAACAGCATCGACACCCAGTTGCACCAGGCCTTCGCCGAATTACAGCTGAAGCGTCCGTTCTACTTTGCTTCGATGAAAGAGTCGGTCGAAGACAAGGGCACCACGGATTACCTGCGGTTGATCGCCGAGAAGGTCGGCATCGAATCACGGCACATCGATATTGAAGACATCGGCTTGACGGCTGAAGGGCGTTTTGTCGATCTGGAAGATCGCTGGATCCCGCATCTGTTCAAGCTGCATGCCTGGGAATTCATCTTCCACGAGCCGTTCGGCGCGGCGATTGCCGAGTGCGATACGCAGTTTTTCGAACCGGCGTGGAAGGCGATTCTGTCGAACAAAGCTGCACTGCCGTTGCTGTGGGAAATGCACAAAGGGCATCCGAATCTGCTGGCGGCGCATCTCGACCCGAACCCGGCAAGCGCGGTGCCTAAAGGCTGGGTACGCAAGCCGTACTTTTCCCGCGAGGGCGCGAACATTGAGTTGCAAACGGCTGATGGTCTGATCGTCAAAGAGGACGGACCCTACACGGATGCACCGTTTATCCTGCAGGAATTTGCACCGCTGCCGAAATTTGGCGACAGCTACACGTTGATCGGTTCGTGGGTGATCGGCGATCAGGCAGCGGGGATTGGTGTAAGGGAAGACAACAGCCTGATCACTAAAGATTCGAGCCGGTTTCTGCCGCATCTGATCCTTGATTGAAACCCGAATCCCTTCTGTGGGAGCGAGCCTGCTCGCGAAAGCGGTGTGTCATTCAACCATTTTTTGAACTGACCGACGCCTTCGCGAGCAGGCTCGCTCCCACAGTTGATCGGGGGGATTGCAGGTTATTTGCTCCACAAAAAAGGCCCGTCGTTTAAGCGACGGGCCTTTTTATTTGCAGCGGTTACAGCAGCGAATCAGAACGGAATATCGTCATCAAAGCTATCGAAATCCGGAGCCGGTTGCGGTGCGGCCTGTTGTGGAGCCGGGGCCGAACGCTGCTGTGGAGCCGACTGCTGCGGACGCGGCGCCTGCTGGCGTGGCGCTGGAGCGGACTGCTGGTAGTTGTTGCCACCACCTTGTTGGTCGCCCTGCTGTGGACGGCCGCCGAGCAGTTGCATGGTGCCTTGCATGTCGACCACGATTTCGGTGGTGTAACGCTTGATACCGTCTTTTTCCCACTCACGGGTCTGCAGCTTGCCTTCGATGTAAACCTGCGAACCCTTGCGCAGGTATTCGCCGGCAATTTCCGCAACCTTGCCGAACATCGAAACACGGTGCCACTCGGTCTTCTCGACCTTCTGACCGGTTTGCTTGTCGGTCCATTGTTCGCTGGTGGCCAGACTCAGGTTGGTCACGGCGTTACCGTTAGGCAGGTAGCGAACTTCGGGATCCTGGCCGCAAGTGCCGACCAATATGACTTTGTTAACCCCACGGGCCATAACGTTCTCCTAGGCTTCGCAAGCAGCCCCGGCCGGGTTGTTCACCAGGCGTTCGAGGGTGTCGCGATCCACTAATTCTTTGTCCAGTTTGATGTAAACAGCCGCTTCGTCAGCAACTATCACTGCATCGGTTACCCCTACGAGGGCCTTGAGGCGCTCGACCAGAC
This sequence comes from Pseudomonas sp. CH61, assembly GCF_059429415.1. Lineage (NCBI taxonomy): Bacteria > Pseudomonadati > Pseudomonadota > Gammaproteobacteria > Pseudomonadales > Pseudomonadaceae > Pseudomonas > Pseudomonas sp. CH61. Next base: position 5,020,282 of record NZ_CM182098.1, read on the forward strand.
CCGCTTCGCGGATCGCCTCGGGCGACAACGGCAAGCGCAGGCTCGTCACGTAGGGAGGTTCACGCATGGTAACAGCAAAGGCCAACCAAAGTGCAGCCAGCCCGGCACATCCAAGGAACACAACCGACAGACCGCCATGCTGAAACAGCCAGCCGCCGAGTATCCCGCCGAGTGCCGAACCGAGGAACTGGCTGGTGGAATACACGCCCATCGCCGTGCCCTTCCCGCCCGCCGGTGAAACCTTGCTGATCAGCGACGGCAATGAAGCCTCCAGCAGATTGAACGCGGTGAAGAACACCACCGTACCGATCACCAGAGCCCGCAGGCTGTCGCCGAACTGCCAGAAGAATAGCTCAGTCAGCATCAGCGTCATGACGGCGCCGAGCAAAACTCGTTTCATTTTGCGTTTCTTCTCGCCATAGATGATGAACGGGATCATGGCGAAGAACGAAATCAGCAGCGCGGTGAGGTAGACCCACCAGTGCTGTTCCTTGGGCAAACCGGCTTTTTCCACCAGCGCCAGGGGCAATGCAACGAAGCTCGACATCAACATGGCATGTAACACAAAGATGCCCAGATCGAGTCGCAGCAAGTCCGGATGCTTGAGCGTCGGCATCAAGGCCTGACGCGCCACGCCGGACTCGCGATGAGTCAACGGCCCGGTGGATTTCGGCACCATGAACATCACGATGACGATGCCCACCAGCGCCATGCCGCCGGTGGCAAGAAACAATCCAGAGAGCCCGAAAGCACGGGTCAACAGCGGCCCAACCACCATGGCCACGGCGAACGACAGACCGATGGTCATACCGATCATGGCCATCGCTTTGGTGCGATGTTGTTCGCGGGTCAGGTCGGAAAGCAGCGCCATGACCGCAGCGGAAATCGCCCCGGCACCCTGCAGGATCCGCCCGGCGATGACGCCCCAGATCGAGTCGGCCTGAGACGCCAGCACACTGCCGAGGGCAAAGACGATCAGCCCGAGGTAAATCACCGGACGACGGCCTATGCGGTCGGAAATGATTCCGAACGGAATCTGGAAAATTGCCTGGGTGAGGCCGTAAGCGCCGATAGCCAACCCGATCAGGGCCGGGGTCGCGCCTGCCAGATCCATGCCGTAGGTCGCCAGTACCGGCAACACCATGAACATGCCAAGCATACGGAAGGCGAACACCAGGGCCAGACCGCTCGCCGCGCGGGTCTCGCTGCCACTCATGCGTTCGCTGTGGGGATCGTGCATGGAAAAACCTCGTGTGAACCGGCGGCGATTCTACCAGTCCCATCGGAAGACGGGGTAGATCGCGACGCTTTGACGCGTATAGATGAAACTCTCTTCATCCGGGGCAAAAAACCCTTCGTTTGATAGTGTGCATCCATCCAGTATTTGCCCGTATACTCCTATGTTTTCGACGCCCGCCGAGCGAGGCCACTTTGGACAAGATCCTGATACGTGGGGCCCGTACCCACAACCTGAAGAACATCGACCTGACCCTGCCACGGGACAAGCTGATCGTCATCACCGGCCTGTCCGGATCCGGCAAGTCGTCCCTGGCCTTCGACACACTGTACGCCGAAGGTCAGCGCCGCTATGTCGAATCGCTGTCGGCCTACGCCCGCCAGTTCCTGTCGATGATGGAAAAACCCGACGTCGACACCATCGAAGGCCTGTCGCCGGCGATCTCCATCGAACAGAAGTCGACCTCGCACAACCCGCGCTCCACGGTCGGCACCATCACCGAAATCTACGACTATCTGCGCCTGCTCTATGCCCGCGTCGGTACGCCGCGCTGCCCGGATCACGATATTCCACTGGAAGCGCAGACCGTCAGCCAGATGGTCGACCTGGTGCTGGCGCAGCCGGAAGGCAGCAAGCTGATGCTGTTGGCCCCGGTGATCCGCGAGCGTAAAGGTGAACACCTTTCGGTCTTCGAAGAGCTGCGCGCACAAGGTTTCGTACGCGCCCGGGTCAACGGCCGCATCTGTGAGCTCGACGAACTGCCGAAACTGGATAAACAGAAGAAGCACTCGATCGATGTAATCGTCGACCGTTTCAAGGTACGCGCCGATCTGCAGCAACGTCTGGCCGAGTCTTTCGAGACTGCGCTGAAACTGGCGGACGGCATTGCACTGGTGGCGCCGATGGACGATGAGCCGGGCGAAGAGATGATCTTCTCCGCGCGCTTCGCCTGCCCGATCTGCGGCCATGCGATCAGCGAACTGGAACCGAAGTTGTTCTCCTTCAACAACCCGGCCGGCGCTTGCCCGACCTGTGATGGCCTGGGCGTGAAGCAGTTCTTCGACATCAAGCGGTTGGTCAACGGCGACCTGACCTTGGCCGAGGGTGCGATCCGCGGCTGGGACCGGCGCAACGTCTACTACTTCCAGATGCTCGGCTCACTGGCCTCGCACTACGGTTTCAGCCTCGAAGTACCGTTCAACGAACTGCCGGCCGACCAGCAGAAATTCATCCTGCACGGCAGCGGCTCGCAGAACGTCGACTTCAAATACCTGAACGACCGTGGCGATATCGTCAAACGTTCGCACCCGTTCGAAGGCATCGTGCCCAACCTTGAGCGTCGCTACCGCGAGACCGAGTCGGCAAGCGTGCGCGAAGAGCTGGCCAAGTTCCTCAGCACTCAGTCGTGCCCGGATTGCCGTGGCACGCGCCTGCGTCGCGAGGCGCGGCACGTTTGGGTTGGCGAGAAGACATTGTCGGCGGTGACCAATCTGCCGATCGGTGATGCTTGCGAATACTTCGGCCAGCTGAAGATGACCGGCCGCCGTGGCGAGATCGCGGACAAGATTCTCAAGGAAATCCGTGAGCGTCTGCAGTTTCTCGTCAACGTCGGTCTCGACTATCTGTCGCTGGATCGCAGCGCTGACACCCTTTCCGGTGGCGAGGCGCAACGGATTCGTCTGGCCAGCCAGATCGGTGCGGGCCTGGTGGGCGTGTTGTACATCCTCGACGAACCGTCCATCGGCTTGCATCAGCGTGATAACGACCGACTGCTCGGCACGCTCAAGCACCTGCGCGACATCGGTAACACGGTAATCGTGGTTGAGCACGACGAAGATGCGATTCGTTTGGCTGACTATGTTGTCGATATCGGCCCGGGCGCCGGCGTGCACGGCGGGCAGATCGTTGCCGAAGGTACGCCGGCGGAAGTCATGGCGCATCCGGACTCCCTGACTGGCAAATACCTGTCGGGCCGGGTGAAGATTGAAGTGCCGGCCAAGCGCACACCACGCAACAAGAAGCTCAACCTGTCGCTCAAAGGCGCGCGTGGCAACAACCTGCGTAATGTCGATCTGGATATCCCGATCGGTCTGCTGACGTGCGTCACCGGCGTGTCCGGCTCGGGCAAATCGACGCTGATCAACAACACGCTGTTCCCGCTGAGCGCCACCGCCCTCAACGGCGCGACCACCCTGGAAGCGGCAGCGCATGACAGCATCAAAGGCCTGGAGCATCTCGACAAAGTCGTCGATATCGACCAGAGCCCGATTGGCCGTACACCGCGCTCTAACCCTGCGACGTATACAGGGCTGTTCACACCGATCCGTGAACTGTTCGCCGGCGTGCCCGAATCACGCTCTCGTGGTTACGGCCCGGGGCGCTTCTCGTTCAACGTCAAGGGCGGTCGTTGCGAAGCGTGCCAGGGCGATGGTCTGATCAAGGTTGAGATGCACTTCCTGCCAGACATCTACGTGCCGTGCGATGTGTGCAAGAGCAAGCGCTACAACCGCGAAACCCTTGAGATCAAATACAAGGGCAAGAGCATCCACGAAACCCTCGAAATGACCATCGAGGAAGCCCGAGTGTTCTTCGACGCGGTGCCGGCGCTGGCGCGCAAGCTGCAGACGCTGATGGATGTCGGTCTGTCGTACATCAAGCTCGGACAGTCGGCGACCACGTTGTCCGGCGGTGAAGCGCAGCGGGTCAAGCTGTCCCGCGAACTGTCCAAGCGTGACACCGGCAAGACCCTGTACATCCTCGATGAGCCAACCACCGGTCTGCACTTCGCGGATATTCAGCAGTTGCTCGATGTGTTGCATCGACTGCGCGACCACGGCAACACAGTGGTGGTGATCGAACACAACCTCGACGTGATCAAGACGGCCGACTGGCTGGTCGATCTGGGGCCGGAGGGCGGCTCCAAAGGTGGGCAGATCATTGCCACCGGCACGCCTGAGGATGTGGCCGAGATGAAGCAATCTCACACCGGCCATTACCTCAAGCCATTGCTGATCCGTGATCGGGCTTAAACGCCAGGCATGAAAAAGCCCCTGTCACTTCATCAGTGACAGGGGCTTTTTTGTATCGATTGCAATCAGGAAGTGTGGGATTGCAGATAGTTCTCGAGACCGATCAGCTTGATCAGGCCCAACTGCTTTTCCAGCCAGTAGGTGTGATCTTCTTCGGTGTCGTTCAACTGCACGCGCAGGATCTCACGGCTGACATAGTCTTTGTGCTGCTCGCACAGCTCGATGCCTTTGCACAGCGCAGCTCGGACTTTGTACTCAAGACGCAGATCGGCTTCGAGCATCTCCGGCACAGTGGTGCCGACATCCAGATCATCCGGACGCATGCGCGGCGTGCCTTCGAGCATCAGAATCCGGCGCATCAGTGCATCAGCGTGACCGGCTTCTTCTTCCATCTCGTGGTTGATTCGCTCGTAGAGCTTGGTGAACCCCCAGTCCTCATACATCCGCGAATGAACGAAATATTGATCACGCGCGGCCAGTTCGCCGGTCAGCAACGTGTTGAGGTAATCGATTACGTCTGGGTGGCCTTGCATCGCCCTACATCTCCCTACTTGAAAGGCTGTAGTTTGAACCAACCTGACTGGAAGGTCACCCGCTTCACGCAATAAAAGCGAAGATATTCTGAGAAAAGCAGCCTAAATAACGCAAAAACCGCCCGAATGAGGGCGGTTCTGCTTCTCGTTTAGACTTCGTTAAGCTGTACGTTGAGCAGCTTTGCGATTGCTTCTCCATACGCCGGGTCGGCTTTGTAGAAATGCTGCAGCTGACGATCGACCACATCACTGGAAACACCCGACATGGCGCCGGCGATATTGCTGACCAGCAATGCTCTCTGCTCGTCGCTCATCAGTCGGAACAGCGCGCCGGCGTGGCTGTAGTAATCGGTATCCTCGCGGTGATCGTAGCGATCTGCAGCACCGCTCAAGGCCAGCGCTGGTTCAGCGTAACGCGGCGCTTGTTTCGGCGCTTCGGTATAGCTGTTCGGTTCGTAGTTAGGCGCGGCACCACCATTGCTGCCGAACGCCATCGAGCCATCACGCTGGTAAGTGTTCACCGGGCCGCGTGGCGCGTTCACCGGCAACTGCTGGTGATTGGTACCTACGCGATAGCGGTGAGCATCGGCATAGGCGAACACGCGACCTTGCAGCATGCGGTCTGGCGAGAGACCAACGCCTGGGACCATGTTGCTTGGGCCGAACGCGGCTTGCTCGACTTCAGCAAAGTAGTTCTGCGGGTTGCGGTTCAGCTCCAACTCACCCACCTCGATCAACGGGAATTCTTTCTGCGACCAGGTTTTGGTGACGTCAAAAGGATTCTCGTAATGTGCCGCCGCCTGAGCTTCGGTCATGATCTGGATGCATACGCGCCATTTCGGAAATTCACCGCGCTCGATCGCTTCGAACAGATCACGCTGGGCGTAATCCGGATCGGTGCCAGCCAACCGCGCAGCATCGGCCGGAGCCAGATTCTTGATGCCTTGTTTGGTCTTGTAGTGCCATTTCACCCAGTGACGCTCACCTTTTGCGCTGATCAGGCTGTAGGTGTGGCTGCCGAAGCCGTGCATGTGACGGTAGCCATCAGGAATGCCACGATCGGAGAACAGAATGGTGACCTGGTGCAGCGCCTCGGGCGAATGCGACCAGAAGTCCCACATCATCTGCGCACTTTTCAGGTTGCTTTGCGGCAGACGTTTTTGCGTGTGAATGAAATCAGGGAACTTCAGTGGATCACGGATGAAGAACACCGGCGTGTTGTTGCCAACAATGTCCCAGTTGCCTTCTTCGGTGTAGAACTTCAATGCAAAACCGCGCGGATCACGCTCGGTGTCGGCAGAGCCGCGTTCGCCGCCTACCGTGGAGAATCGCAAAAACGTCGGGGTTTGTTTACCGACAGATTCAAACAACTTGGCGCTGGTGTATTCGGTGATGTCGCGGGTCACGGTAAAGGTGCCGTAAGCACCTGAGCCTTTAGCGTGAACACGACGCTCAGGGATGTTTTCCCGATTGAAGTGGGCGAGCTTCTCGATCAGATGAAAGTCGTCGAGCAGCAGCGGGCCACGCGGGCCGGCGGAGCGAGAATTCTGGTTATCAGCGACAGGTGCGCCACTGGCGGTCGTAAGCGTTTTGATCTGGCTCATACGGTCTTCTTCCTCTGTCAGTCTTGAAACTGCCGGCTAATCGGCTTGTCGGGAAGTATCGATCATCCATGTGATAGCTACAAATTCATTAACTTGCAGACATCGATAGATAATTACTAATTATGTTTCCCAGCACATAGTGACAACAGAGACATGTCAGAAGCTTGTATGAACAGCGCATTTTCTTGCAGGCACAAAAAACCGGGCACTAGGCCCGGTTCTTTGTTTCAGACTGACGTCTTACTCGGCGGATACAGCTTCGCCGGCAGTAGCACGATCAACCAACTCGACGTACGCCATAGGCGCGTTGTCGCCAGCGCGGAAACCGCACTTGAGGATGCGCAGGTAGCCACCCTCACGGGTAGCGTAACGCTTGCCCAGGTCGTTGAAGAGCTTACCAACGATAGCTTTCGAACGAGTACGGTCGAAAGCCAGACGGCGGTTAGCCAGGCTATCTGTCTTGGCCAGAGTGATCAGCGGCTCAGCAACGCGACGCAGTTCTTTGGCTTTTGGCAGAGTAGTTTTGATCAGCTCGTGCTCGAACAGCGACACCGCCATGTTTTGGAACATGGCCTTGCGGTGCGAGCTGGTGCGGCTCAGGTGACGACCACTTTTACGATGACGCATGGTTCATTCCTTACCAAACACTACGTTCGGTGATTACGACGATCAGGCAGTCGCCTTGTCGTCCTTCTTAAGACTTGCAGGCGGCCAGTTGTCGAGGCGCATGCCGAGGGACAGACCGCGGGAGGCCAGAACGTCCTTGATTTCAGTCAAGGATTTCTTGCCAAGGTTCGGAGTCTTCAACAGCTCTACTTCGGTACGCTGAATCAGGTCACCGATGTAGTAGATGTTTTCCGCCTTAAGGCAGTTAGCCGAACGTACAGTCAGTTCCAGATCGTCAACCGGGCGAAGCAGGATCGGATCGATCTCGTCTTCCTGCTCGACAACCACTGGCTCACTGTCACCTTTGAGGTCGACGAACGCAGCCAACTGCTGTTGCAGGATGGTTGCAGCGCGGCGGATAGCCTCTTCAGGATCCAGAGTACCGTTGGTTTCCAGATCAATAACCAGCTTGTCCAGGTTGGTACGCTGCTCGACACGGGCGTTTTCCACCACGTATGCGATACGGCGAACCGGGCTGAACGAAGAGTCAAGCTGCAAGCGACCGATGCTGCGGCTTTCGTCTTCATCGCTCTGACGCGAGTCTGCTGGTTCATAACCACGACCACGAGCTACGGTGAGCTTCATGTTCAGGGCGCCGTTAGACGCCAGGTTAGCGATTACGTGATCGGGATTAACGATCTCGACATCATGATCCAGCTGAATATCGGCAGCGGTAACCACCCCCGAACCCTTCTTCGACAAGGTCAGCGTAACTTCGTCACGACCGTGCAGCTTGATGGCCAGACCTTTAAGGTTCAACAGGATTTCAATTACGTCTTCCTGTACACCTTCGATGGCGCTGTACTCGTGGAGCACACCGTCAATCTCGGCCTCGACTACTGCGCAGCCGGGCATTGAGGACAACAGGATGCGTCGCAGCGCGTTGCCCAGGGTGTGGCCAAAACCACGCTCGAGAGGCTCGAGAGTGATCTTGGCGCGGGTTGGACTGACAACCTGCACATCAATGTGGCGGGGTGTCAGGAACTCATTTACCGAAATCTGCATGGATGCACCTATTTTCTAGCCCTTACTTGGAGTAGAGCTCGACAATCAGGCTTTCGTTGATGTCGGCGGACAGATCACTGCGAGCAGGAACGTTCTTGAAAACGCCCGACTTCTTCTCAGTGTCTACTTCTACCCATTCTACGCGGCCACGTTGGGCACACAGATCGAGAGCTTGGACAATGCGAAGTTGGTTTTTTGCTTTCTCGCGAACTGCAACCACGTCACCAGCACGAACCTGATACGACGGAACGTTTACGGTCTGACCGTTAACGCTGATCGACTTGTGCGATACCAGCTGACGGGATTCGGCACGAGTCGAACCAAAGCCCATACGGTATACAACGTTGTCCAGACGGCATTCGAGCAGTTGCAGCAGGTTTTCACCGGTTGCACCTTTCTTGCCAGCAGCTTCTTTGTAGTAGCCGCTGAACTGACGCTCGAGAACGCCGTAAATACGACGGACCTTCTGCTTTTCACGCAGTTGGGTGCCGTAATCGGACTGGCGACCGCGGCGTTGGCCGTGGATACCAGGTGCTGCTTCAATGTTGCACTTCGATTCGATCGCGCGCACGCCGCTCTTCAGGAAGAGATCGGTGCCTTCGCGACGAGCGAGTTTGCATTTTGGACCAATGTAACGAGCCATTCTTTACAATCTCCTGGATTACACGCGGCGCTTCTTCGGCGGACGGCACCCGTTGTGCGGGATTGGCGTCACGTCGGTGATGCTGGCGATCTTATAGCCACAGCCGTTCAATGCACGGACAGCGGACTCACGACCTGGACCTGGACCTTTGACGTTAACGTCGAGGTTTTTCAGGCCATATTCCAGCGCAGCTTGACCAGCACGTTCAGCAGCTACTTGAGCAGCAAACGGGGTGGACTTGCGGGAACCGCGGAAACCCGAACCACCGGAGGTAGCCCAAGAAAGCGCGTTACCTTGACGGTCGGTGATGGTCACGATGGTGTTGTTAAAAGAAGCATGGATGTGGGCGATGCCATCAACCACTGTCTTTTTAACTTTTTTACGAGGACGAGCAGCAGGTTTTGCCATGATTAATTTCCTGTCGATTCGCGTGGGCGATTACTTGCGGATCGGCTTACGCGGACCTTTACGGGTACGCGCGTTAGTCTTGGTACGCTGACCGCGTACTGGAAGACCACGACGATGACGCAGACCACGGTAGCAACCGAGGTCCATCAAACGCTTGATTTTCATGTTGATTTCGCGACGCAGGTCACCTTCAGTGGTGAACTTCGCCACTTCGCCACGCAACTGCTCAATCTGCTCGTCGCTCAGATCTTTGATCTTTGCGGCTGGGTTTACCCCAGTCTCTGCGCAAATTTTCTGCGCAGTAGTGCGACCAACACCATAGATGTAGGTCAGCGAGATAACAGTGTGCTTGTTATCTGGAATGTTAACGCCTGCAATACGGGCCATTCAGTGGGACTCCAATTGACAGCTACCTACGCCCCGGAAGCCAAGAAATAGGGCGCGAGATAATATCGCTGTAATAACAAATAATCAACCCGGCAGCGCACTAGCTGCCGGGCTTCAAGCAGATCACACTCAGCCTTGGCGCTGTTTGTGACGCGGTTCCGCGCTGCAAATTACTCGAACAACACCTTCGCGGCGAATAATCTTGCAGTTACGGCACAGCTTTTTCACCGATGCACGAACTTTCATCACCAACTCCTCGAACCTTATGGGTACTCAGCGCAACATGCCGCTGCCGTAACCCTTCAGGTTGGCTTTCTTCATCAGGGATTCGTACTGGTGCGAAACGAGGTGCGATTGTACTTGGGACATGAAGTCCATCACAACCACGACCACGATCAGCAACGAGGTCCCGCCAAGGTAGAACGGAACGTTTGCTGCAACCACCAGGAACTGGGGCAACAGGCACACGGCCGTCATGTAAAGAGCACCGAACATGGTCAAGCGAGTCAGAACGCCATCAATATAGCGCGCAGACTGCTCACCTGGACGGATGCCCGGAATAAAGGCACCGGACTTCTTCAGGTTTTCCGCTACGTCTTTCGGATTGAACATCAACGCCGTATAGAAGAAGCAGAAGAAAATAATCCCTGCACTAAACAGCAGAATATTCAACGGCTGACCAGGAGCGATCGACTGCGAGATGTCCTGCAACCAGCCCATACCTTCAGACTGACCGAACCAGGCACCCAACGAAGCCGGGAACAGCAAAATGCTGCTCGCGAAAATAGCCGGAATAACACCGGCCATGTTCACTTTAAGCGGCAGGTGGCTTGTCTGCGCAGCAAAAACCTTGCGGCCCTGCTGACGCTTGGCGTAGTGAACAGCAATACGACGCTGACCACGCTCAATGAACACCACAAAACCGATAATCGCTACTGCCAGCAAACCGATGGCAACCAAGGCGAAGATGTTGATATCACCCTGACGCGCAGACTCGAAAGACTGCCCGATTGCTCTCGGAAGACCGGCGACGATACCCGAAAAAATCAACATCGAGATACCGTTGCCTACACCACGCTCAGTAATCTGCTCACCCAGCCACATCATGAACATCGCACCAGCCACAAAAGTGGATACCGCGACGAAATGGAAGCCAAAGTCACCAGTGAACGCAACACCCTGCCCCGCCAGACCAATGGACATGCCAATAGCCTGAACGAGAGCGAGGATGACGGTGCCGTAGCGGGTGTACTGGCTGATCTTGCGACGGCCAGCTTCACCTTCCTTCTTCAACTGCTCCAGCTGCGGACTGACGGCTGTCATCAGTTGCATGATGATCGATGCCGAAATGTACGGCATGATCCCCAGTGCAAAGATGCTCATCCGTTCCAGCGCGCCGCCGGAGAACATGTTGAACAAGCTAAGAATGGTCCCCTCATTCTGTCGAAACAGGTCTGCGAGTCGGTCCGGGTTAATACCTGGAACCGGGATGTGTGCGCCTATTCGGTAGACGATAATCGCCAGGAACAGAAAACGCAGACGAGCCCAGAGTTCAGACATACCGCCTTTGCCGAGCGCAGAGAGAGCACCTTGCTTAGCCATTTATTCCTCGAACTTGCCGCCAGCTGCTTCGATAGCCGCACGCGCACCTTTGGTGGCGCCGATTCCCTTGCCGATAGTGACAGCGCGAGTCACTTCACCGGACAGCATGATTTTCACACGCTGTACGTTGACGTTGATCACGTTGGCATCTTTCAGGGACTGCACGGTGACGATGTCGCCTTCCACTTTAGCCAGCTCGGACAGACGCACTTCTGCGCGGTCCATGGCTTTCAGGGAAACGAAACCGAACTTCGGCAGGCGACGATGCAGCGGCTGTTGACCGCCTTCAAAGCCTGGAGCAATGGTGCCACCGGAGCGGGAGGTCTGACCTTTGTGACCACGGCCACCAGTCTTACCCAAACCGCTACCGATACCACGGCCCGGACGATGCTTTTCGCGACGGGAACCCGGCGCTGGACTCAGATCATTGAGTTTCATCGATTAACCCTCGACACGCAGCATGTAGTAAGCCTTGTTGATCATCCCGCGATTCTCGGGAGTATCCTGGACTTCCACAGTGTGACCGATGCGACGCAGACCCAGACCCTTAACGCACAGTTTGTGGTTAGGGATGCGGCCGGTCATGCTTTTGATCAGCGTTACTTTAACGGTAGCCATGATCAGAAGATCTCCTTGACGCTTTTGCCACGCTTGGCGGCAATGGATTCAGGAGACTGCATAGCTTTCAAACCTTTGAAAGTGGCGTGAACCACGTTTACCGGGTTAGTCGAGCCGTAGCACTTGGCCAGAACGTTCTGAACGCCAGCAACTTCGAGAACAGCACGCATAGCGCCGCCAGCGATGATACCGGTACCTTCAGAAGCAGGCTGCATGTACACCTTCGAAGCGCCGTGAGCGGACTTCATTGCGTACTGCAGAGTGGTGCCGTTCAGATCAACTTGAATCATGTTGCGGCGAGCAGCTTCCATTGCCTTCTGGATCGCAGCAGGCACTTCACGCGACTTGCCACGGCCGAAGCCAACACGCCCTTTACCATCACCAACCACGGTCAACGCGGTGAAAGTGAAGATACGGCCGCCTTTAACGGTTTTGGCTACGCGGTTAACTTGAACCAGCTTCTCAATGTAGCCTTCGTCGCGCTTTTGGTCGTTATTTGACATAACTTAGAACTCCAGCCCAGCTTCACGAGCAGCATCAGCCAGCGCTTTAACGCGGCCGTGATACTTGAAGCCAGAGCGGTCGAAAGCCACTTGCGAGACGCCAGCGGCCTTAGCACGCGTAGCGACCAGCTGGCCAACCTTTGTGGCCGCGTCGATGTTGCCAGTGGCACCATCGCGCAGTTCTTTATCCAAAGTCGAGGCGCTTGCCAGGACCTTGTTGCCGTCGGCCGAGATGACCTGGGCGTAGATGTGCTGCGACGAGCGGAACACGCAGAGACGCACGACTTCGAGTTCGTGCATTTTCAGGCGTGCTTTGCGAGCGCGACGCAGTCGAGTAACTTTTTTGTCGGTCATTTGCTATGCCCTACTTCTTCTTGGCTTCTTTACGACGGACGACTTCGTCCGCGTAGCGCACACCTTTGCCTTTGTACGGCTCTGGTGGACGGAAGTCGCGGATCTCAGCGGCCACTTGACCTACCAGCTGCTTGTCGATGCCCTTGATCAGGATATCGGTCTGGCTAGGAGTCTCAGCGGTGATGCCTTCCGGCAGTTCGTAATCCACTGGGTGCGAGAAGCCAAGGGCCAGGTTCAGAACCGTGCCTTTTGCTTGCGCTTTGTAACCAACACCGACCAGCTGGAGCTTGCGCTCGAAGCCTTGGCTTACGCCTTGGACCATGTTGTTTACCAACGCACGCGTGGTACCGGCCATTGCGCGAGTTTGTTGATCGCCATTGCGAGCAGCGAAACGCAGCTCACCAGCTTCTTCAACGATCTCAACGGACGAATGGATGTTCAGTTCAAGAGTACCCTTGGCACCCTTCACCGAAAGCTGTTGGCCTGCGAATTTTACTTCGACACCGGCTGGCAGCTTAACGGGGTTCTTAGCGACGCGAGACATGCTTATCCCCCCTTAGAACACAGTGCAAAGAACTTCGCCGCCGACACCGGCAGCGCGCGCAGCACGATCCGTCATCACACCTTTGTTGGTGGAGACGATAGACACGCCAAGACCGCCACGAACTTTCGGCAGATCTTCAACGGACTTGTACTGACGCAGGCCTGGACGACTAACGCGCTTCACTTCTTCGATAACCGGACGGCCTTCGAAGTACTTCAGCTCGATGGACAACGACGGTTTAGCGTCGGTGGTGATCTGAAAATCCGCGATGTAACCTTCGTCCTTCAGGACTTTTGCTACAGCCGCCTTCAACGTGGAAGATGGCATGCTTACGACAGACTTTTCAGCCATCTGGGCATTACGGATTCGAGTTAGCATGTCCGCTAACGGGTCCTGCATACTCATGGGCTAGACGCTCCTAATACAGAAAAATTAGCCTTGCGGCTACTACTTGTCGCCGAGAACTTCCGGGCATGAAAAACACGGGCTCAGGCGAGCCGGTCATTCTAGACACACCCCAGAAATGAATCAAGCCCCAAAAGGGGCTTGATTCAGATTCAAGGCCACCGATGGTCAGGTTCTTGCGAACCCGAACATCGAGACTTTGACAGCAATTACCAGCTGGCTTTAACCAGACCTGGTACGTCACCACGCATTGCAGCTTCACGCAGCTTGTTACGGCCAAGGCCGAACTTGCGGTAAACGCCGTGCGGACGACCAGTCAGGCGGCAACGGTTACGCATGCGCGAAGCGCTTGCGTCACGTGGTTGCTTCTGCAGAGCTACGGTAGCTTCCCAACGTGCTTCTGGACTTGCGTTCAGATCAACGATGATAGCTTTCAGCGCTGCACGCTTGGTGGCGTACTTGGCAACGGTGAGCTGACGCTTCAGCTCACGGTTTTTCATGCTCTTCTTGGCCATTTTCCTACTCCAATCAGTTGCGGAACGGGAATTTGAAAGCACGCAGCAGAGCGCGGCCCTCATCATCGTTCTTGGCAGTGGTGGTCAGGGTAATGTCCAGACCGCGGAGAGCATCGATCTTGTCGTAGTCGATTTCCGGGAAAATGATCTGCTCTTTCACGCCCATGCTGTAGTTACCACGACCATCGAAGGACTTGGCATTCAGGCCGCGGAAGTCGCGAACCCGAGGCAGGGAGATCGACAGCAGACGATCCAGGAACTCATACATACGCTCACGGCGCAGAGTCACCTTGACGCCGATCGGCCATCCTTCACGGACTTTAAAGCCAGCGATGGATTTACGAGCGTAGGTCACAACGACTTTTTGGCCGGTGATCTTTTCCAGGTCAGCAACAGCATGCTCGATGACTTTTTTATCACCAACAGCTTCGCCCAGACCCATGTTCAGGGTGATTTTTGTAACGCGTGGAACTTCCATCACGTTCGAAAGCTTAAGTTCTTCCTTAAGCTTCGGTGCGATTTCCTTCCAGTAAATCTCTTTTAGTCGTGCCATGGTCTTCTACCTAGCAGTGTTCAAGCATCAACCGCTTTTTGGGTCGACTTGAAGACACGAATTTTCTTGCCGTCTTCTACTTTGAAACCAACGCGGTCAGCCTTGTTGGTTTCGCCGTTGAAAATGGCGACGTTAGAAGCGTCCAGTGGAGCTTCTTTTTCGACGATACCGCCTTGCACGCCCGACATCGGGTTAGGCTTGGTATGACGCTTTACCAGGTTCAGACCGCTGATAACCAGACGGTTATTAGCAAGAACCTTGAGCACCTTACCGCGCTTACCTTTGTCTTTGCCGGCGATCACGATGATCTCGTCGTCACGACGAATCTTTTGCATGTCGGATCTCCTTACAGCACTTCTGGGGCGAGCGAGACGATCTTCATGAACTTCTCAGTACGAAGTTCACGGGTCACTGGCCCAAAGATACGGGTGCCGATCGGCTCTTGCTTGTTGTTCAGAAGAACAGCAGCGTTGCCATCAAAGCGGATAATGGAGCCATCAGCACGACGTACGCCGTGACGAGTGCGGACTACAACAGCAGTCATCACTTGGCCTTTTTTCACTTTACCGCGAGGAATTGCTTCCTTCACGGTAACTTTGATGATGTCACCGATACCAGCGTAACGACGATGGGAGCCACCCAGCACCTTGATGCACATAACACGGCGAGCGCCGCTGTTATCGGCCACATCGAGCATGGATTGAGTCTGAATCATATAATTTCTCCGACCCCTAGTCCTTAGACTTCCACAGCGCGTTCGAGAACATCAACCAGCGCCCAAGACTTGGTCTTGGCCATAGGACGAGTTTCACGAATAGTGACTTTGTCGCCGATGTGGCACTGGTTGGTTTCGTCGTGCGCGTGCAGCTTAGTCGAACGCTTAACGTATTTACCGTAGATCGGGTGCTTTACGCGACGCTCGATCAGTACGGTGATGGTTTTGTCCATCTTGTCGCTGACAACACGGCCAGTCAGCGTACGGACAGTTTTTTCGGCTTCAGCCATGATCACTTACCTGCCTGCTGGTTGAGCACAGTCTTCACGCGAGCGATGTCACGTTTAACTTGCGAGAGCAGATGAGACTGCCCCAACTGGCCAGTTGCTTTCTGCATACGCAGATTGAACTGGTCGCGCAGCAAGCCGAGCAGTTGCTCGTTCAGCTGCTGTGCGGATTTTTCACGAAGTTCATTCGCTTTCATCACATCACCGTCCGTTTAACAAAGGCGGTGGCGAGCGGCAGCTTTGCAGCAGCCAGGGCAAAAGCCTCACGCGCCAGCTCTTCAGAAACACCCTCGATTTCATACAGGACTTTGCCTGGCTGAATCTGGGCAACCCAGTACTCCACACTACCCTTACCTTTACCCATACGAACTTCGAGGGGCTTTTTGGAAATAGGCTTGTCCGGGAATACACGGATCCAGATCTTGCCGCCACGTTTAACGTGACGGGTCAGAGCACGACGCGCTGACTCGATCTGACGAGCGGTGAGACGACCACGAGCTACAGACTTCAGCGCGAACTCGCCGAAGCTGACTTTGCTACCGCGCTGAGCCAGACCACGGTTGTGGCCTGTCATCTGCTTGCGGAACTTCGTACGCTTAGGTTGCAACATTTGGCGTACCCCTTACTTAGCAGCTTTTTTACGAGGCGCTGGTGCTTGTGGTTTCAGCTCTTCTTGGCGACCACCAATTACTTCGCCTTTGAAGATCCAAACCTTTACACCGATCACACCGTAAGTGGTGTGAGCTTCGTAGTTGGCATAGTCGATGTCGGCACGCAGGGTGTGCAATGGCACACGACCTTCGCGATACCATTCAGTACGTGCGATTTCAGCACCGCCGAGACGACCGCTCACTTGGATTTTGATGCCCTTGGCACCAATGCGCATGGCGTTCTGAACTGCGCGCTTCATAGCGCGACGGAACATTACACGACGCTCCAGCTGCTGAGCTACGCTCTGCGCAACCAGCATACCGTCGAGCTCCGGCTTGCGGATCTCTTCGATATTGATGTGCACAGGCACACCCATTTGCTTGGTCAGGTCCTGACGCAGTTTCTCAACATCTTCACCTTTCTTCCCGATAACGATACCTGGACGAGCGGTGTGGATGGTGATACGTGCAGTTTGGGCCGGACGATGGATATCGATACGGCTTACGGACGCGCTTTTTAGTTTGTCTTGGAGATACTCACGCACTTTCAGATCTGCGAACAAGTAGTCCGCATAAGTCCGACCGTCTGCGTACCAGACGGAGGTGTGCTCCTTGACGATTCCCAGGCGAATGCCAATGGGATGTACTTTCTGACCCATCTCTTCGACTCCGTTACTTGTCAGCAACCTTGACAGTGATATGGCAAGACCGCTTGACGATGCGATCAGCACGGCCTTTGGCACGTGGCATGATGCGCTTCAGCGAACGCCCTTCGTTGACGAAAACGGTGCTGACCTTCAGGTCATCAACGTCTGCGCCTTCGTTATGCTCGGCGTTGGCTACGGCCGACTCCAGCACTTTCTTCATGATCTCGGCGGCTTTCTTACTGCTGAAAGCCAACAAGTTGAGCGCTTCGCCCACCTTCTTCCCGCGGATCTGGTCGGCGACCAAGCGGGCTTTCTGGGCGGAGATTCGAGCGCCCGACAACTTAGCGGCTACTTCCATTTCCTAACCCCTTAACGCTTGGCTTTCTTGTCAGCCACGTGCCCGCGATAGTTGCGGGTACCGGCGAACTCGCCCAGTTTGTGGCCGACCATGTCTTCGTTAACGAGAACTGGGACGTGCTGACGACCGTTGTGTACTGCGATGGTCAGACCGACCATTTGTGGCAGGATCATCGAACGACGCGACCAAGTCTTAATTGGTTTGCGATCGTTCTTTTCCGCCGCCACTTCGATCTTCTTCAGTAGGTGAAGATCAATAAAAGGACCTTTTTTCAGAGAACGTGGCACTGTCGTATCCCTCTATTTACTTGCGACGACGGACGATCATTTTGTCGGTACGCTTATTACCACGAGTCTTCGCGCCCTTAGTCGGGAAGCCCCATGGCGATACCGGATGACGACCACCAGAGGTACGACCTTCACCACCACCATGTGGGTGGTCAACCGGGTTCATGGCAACACCACGAACGGTTGGGCGAACGCCACGCCAGCGCTTGGCACCAGCTTTACCCAGCGAACGCAGGCTGTGCTCGGAGTTCGAGACTTCGCCCAGGGTCGCACGGCATTCAGCCAGGACTTTACGCATTTCACCGGAACGCAGACGCAGGGTAACGTAAACGCCTTCACGAGCGATCAGCTGAGCCGAAGCACCAGCGGAACGAGCGATCTGTGCGCCTTTACCTGGCTTCAGTTCGATGCCGTGTACGGTAGAACCGACTGGAATGTTGCGCAGTTGCAGAGCGTTGCCTGGCTTGATTGGAGCCAGAGCGCCTGCGATCAGCTGGTCGCCAGCACTCACGCCTTTAGGGGCGATGATGTAGCGGCGCTCGCCGTCTGCGTAGCAGAGCAGTGCGATGTGAGCAGTACGGTTTGGATCGTATTCGATACGCTCGACAGTGGCGACGATGCCATCTTTGTCGTTGCGACGGAAATCGACCATACGATAATGCTGCTTATGACCACCACCGATGTGACGCGTGGTAATACGGCCATTGTTGTTACGACCACCAGTCTTCGATTTTTTCTCGAGCAGCGGTGCGTGAGGAGCGCCTTTATGCAGCTCCTGGTTGACCACCTTGACCACAAAACGGCGGCCAGGGGAAGTCGGTTTGCATTTAACGATTGCCATGATGCACCCCTTCCTTACTCAGCACTGCTGCTGAAATCGAGATCTTGGCCTGGCTGAAGGGAGATAACTGCCTTCTTCCAGTCATTACGCTTGCCCAGACCGCGAGCAGTGCGCTTGCTCTTACCCAGAACATTCAGGGTAGTGACGCGCTCTACTTTCACGCTGAACAGGCTTTCGACGGCCTTCTTGATTTCCAGCTTGGTTGCGTCAGTAGCAACCTTGAAAACGAACTGGCCTTTCTTGTCTGCCAGAACCGTAGCCTTCTCGGAAACGTGCGGGCCAAGCAGAACTTTAAATACGCGTTCCTGGTTCATCCCAGCAGCTCCTCGAATTTCTTCACGGCCGACACGGTGATCAACACCTTGTCGTATGCGATCAGACTAACTGGATCGGAACCTTGAACGTCACGTACATCTACGTGCGGCAGGTTACGAGCAGCCAGGTACAGGTTCTGATCAACAGCGTCCGACACGATCAAAACGTCGGTCAGGCTCATGTTGTTCAGCTTGCCCAGCAGATCTTTGGTTTTCGGAGTTTCAACAGCGAAATCCTGAACCACGACCAGACGATCAGTACGCACCAGCTCAGCAAGGATGGAACGCATTGCTGCGCGATACATCTTCTTGTTCAGCTTCTGGGAGTGATCCTGTGGACGCGCTGCAAAAGTGGTACCGCCGCCACGCCAGATTGGGCTACGGATAGTACCGGCACGAGCACGGCCAGTACCTTTCTGACGCCATGGGCGCTTACCGCCACCACGAACGTCGGAACGGGTCTTCTGCTGCTTGGTACCTTGACGGCCGCCAGCCATGTAGGCCACGACTGCTTGGTGAACCAGCGTCTCGTTGAATTCGCCGCCAAATGTCAGTTCGGAAACTTCGATCGCTTGAGCGTCATTTACATTTAATTGCATGTCAGCTTCCCCTTAACCGCGAGCCTTGGCTGCTGGACGTACAACCAGGTTGCCGCCAGTAGCGCCAGGAACAGCACCCTTGACCAACAACAGATTGCGTTCAGCGTCCACGCGCACTACTTCCAGGGACTGCACGGTCACGCGCTCAGCGCCCATATGACCGGACATTTTTTTGCCCTTGAATACACGACCAGGAGTCTGGCACTGGCCGATAGAGCCTGGGACGCGGTGGGATACGGAGTTACCGTGGGTGTTATCTTGCCCGCGGAAATTCCAACGCTTGATCGTACCCTGGAAGCCTTTACCCTTGGACTGACCGGTTACATCAACCAGTTGACCAGCGGCGAAGATTTCAGCGTTGATCAGATCGCCAGCCTGGTACTCGCCTTCTTCAAGACGGAATTCCATGGTGGTGCGACCAGCGGCAACGTTCGCTTTAGCGAAGTGGCCAGCCTGAGCTGCTGTTACACGCGAAGCACGACGCTCGCCGACAGTGACTTGCACTGCACGATAGCCATCGGTCTCTTCAGTTTTGAACTGGGTGACGCGATTCGGCTCGATCTCAATGACCGTGACCGGAATGGAGACACCTTCTTCGGTGAAAATACGGGTCATACCGCATTTACGACCGACTACACCAATAGTCATGTTGTAAACCTCATGAGTGTACGGGGCTTTCACCCGCTATGGCCGCCCATTTCAGAGCGTTACACGACTAAGACCGAGTCTTAGCCGAGGCTGATCTGCACTTCCACACCGGCCGCAAGATCAAGCTTCATAAGAGCATCAACGGTTTTATCCGTTGGCTGGACGATGTCCAGAACGCGCTTATGAGTGCGGATTTCGTACTGGTCGCGCGCGTCTTTGTTGACGTGCGGAGAAACCAGAACGGTGAACCGCTCTTTACGGGTAGGCAGTGGAATTGGACCACGCACTTGAGCACCAGTACGTTTCGCGGTTTCCACGATTTCCTGGGTTGATTGGTCGATCAGGCGATGGTCGAAAGCCTTCAACCTGATACGGATTTGCTGATTTTGCATTGGATTTCAGACTCCGGCTGCTATTCCCACCGAGCGCAATACGCCCGTTAAAAGGAGGCGCAATTCTATAGACGCCCCAGATAGGTGTCAACCCAATAAAAAAGCCCCCGCTGAGCGGGGGCTTTTTCAAAGCATCAGGCAATCTCTATAAAAGAGAATTACGCGATGATTTTGGCTACGACGCCAGCGCCGACGGTACGACCGCCTTCACGGATAGCGAAACGCAGGCCGTCTTCCATCGCGATGGTTTTGATCAGGGTAACAGTCATCTGAATGTTGTCACCTGGCATTACCATTTCAACGCCTTCTGGCAGCTCGCAGTTACCAGTCACGTCAGTAGTACGGAAGTAGAACTGTGGACGGTAGCCTTTGAAGAACGGAGTGTGACGACCGCCTTCTTCCTTGCTCAGAACGTAAACTTCTGCGGTGAAAGTGGTGTGCGGCTTAACCGAACCTGGCTTAACCAGAACCTGGCCACGCTCAACGTCGTCACGCTTGGTACCACGCAGCAGAACGCCGCAGTTCTCGCCAGCACGACCTTCGTCGAGCAGCTTGCGGAACATTTCAACACCGGTGCAAGTAGTAACGGTGGTGTCACGCAGACCAACGATTTCCAGCGGATCCTGAACGCGAACGATACCGCGCTCGATACGACCAGTCACAACAGTACCGCGACCCGAGATCGAGAATACGTCTTCGATTGGCATCAGGAACGGCTTGTCGATCATACGAACTGGTTCTGGGATATAGGTATCCAGAGTCTCAACCAGTTTACGAACGGCAGTGGTGCCCATTTCGTTGTCGTCTTTGCCTTCCAGCGCCATACGAGCCGAACCGATGATGATTGGAGTGTCATCGCCCGGGAAGTCATAGGTGGACAGCAGGTCGCGAACTTCCATCTCAACCAGTTCCAGCAGCTCAGCGTCGTCTACCAGGTCAGCCTTGTTCAGGAAAACCACGATGTACGGAACGCCTACCTGACGGGACAGCAGGATGTGCTCACGGGTTTGTGGCATCGGACCATCAGCGGCCGAGCAAACCAGAATAGCGCCGTCCATTTGAGCAGCACCGGTGATCATGTTCTTCACATAGTCAGCGTGACCTGGGCAGTCAACGTGAGCGTAGTGACGAATTGTCGAGTTGTACTCAACGTGAGCGGTGTTGATGGTGATACCACGAGCTTTTTCTTCTGGTGCGCTGTCGATCTTGTCGAAGTCAACGATTGCGGAACCGAAAACTTCGGAGCAAACGCGAGTCAGAGCAGCAGTCAGAGTGGTTTTACCGTGGTCAACGTGACCAATGGTGCCAACGTTGACGTGCGGTAGGGAACGATCAAATTTTTCTTTAGCCACGACAATTAACTCCTAGCCTAAAGGGGCTGAATCAGCCTTGTTTTTTGGTTACGGATTCGACGATGTGCGACGGAGCCGTATCGTATTTTTTGAATTCCATAGAGTAGCTTGCGCGACCCTGGGACATGGAACGAACGTCGGTCGCATAACCGAACATCTCACCCAGTGGAACCTCGGCACGGATAACCTTGCCGGACACTGTGTCTTCCATACCCTGGATCATGCCGCGACGACGGTTAAGGTCGCCCATCACATCACCCATATAGTCTTCAGGCGTAACAACCTCTACAGCCATGATCGGCTCAAGCAACTCACCACCGCCCTTCTGGGCCAGTTGCTTGGTCGCCATGGAGGCAGCCACTTTAAACGCCATCTCGTTGGAGTCGACGTCGTGGTAAGAACCATCGAACACGGTAGCCTTCAGGCCGATCAGCGGATAGCCGGCAACAACGCCGTTCTTCATCTGCTCTTCGATACCCTTCTGGATAGCCGGGATGTATTCCTTAGGAACCACACCACCTACAACTTCGTTCACGAATTGCAGACCTTCCTGACCTTCGTCAGCAGGAGCAAAACGGATCCAGCAGTGGCCGAACTGACCACGACCGCCGGACTGACGAACGAACTTGCCTTCGATTTCACAGTTCTTCGTGATGCGCTCACGATACGAAACCTGAGGCTTGCCGATGTTGGCTTCGACGTTGAACTCACGGCGCATCCGATCAACCAGGATGTCCAGGTGCAGCTCGCCCATGCCGGAGATGATCGTTTGACCAGTCTCTTCATCAGTTTTAACGCGGAAAGACGGGTCTTCCTGAGCAAGTTTGCCCAGAGCGATGCCCATTTTTTCCTGGTCATCCTTGGTCTTAGGCTCTACGGCTACCGAAATAACCGGCTCCGGGAAGTCCATGCGAACCAGGATGATTGGCTTGTCAGCGTTGCAGAGGGTTTCACCAGTGGTGACGTCCTTCATGCCGATCAGGGCCGCGATGTCGCCAGCGCGCACTTCCTTGATCTCTTCACGGGCGTTTGCGTGCATTTGCACCATACGACCCACGCGCTCTTTTTTACCTTTAACCGAGTTGATCACGCCGTCGCCGGAGTTCAACACGCCCGAGTAAACACGGACGAAGGTCAAGGTACCCACGAATGGGTCGGTAGCGATCTTGAACGCCAGAGCCGAGAACGGCTCCGCATCGTCTGCATGACGCTCCAGCTCGATTTCCTCGTTATCAGGGTCAGTACCCTTGATCGCAGGAATGTCGGTCGGCGCAGGCAGGAAGTCGATAACGGCGTCGAGAACCAGGGGAACACCCTTGTTCTTGAACGAAGAACCGCAAACAGCCAGAACGATTTCGCCGGCGATAGTACGCTGACGCAAAGCAGCCTTGATCTCTTCGATCGACAGCTCTTCGCCTTCCAGGTACTTGTTCATCAGCTCTTCGTTGGCTTCAGCAGCAGCTTCAACCATGTTGTTGCGCCACTCTTCAGCCAGCTCTTGGAGCTCAGCAGGAATGTCCTTGCGAACAGGGACCATACCTTTGTCAGAGTCGTTCCAGTAGACAGCTTGCATGTTGATCAGATCGATCTGACCCTGGAAGTTGTCTTCGGAACCGATGGCCAACTGGATCGGCACCGGAGTGTGACCCAGACGCTGCTTGATCTGACCGATCACGCGCAGGAAGTTGGCACCAGCACGGTCCATCTTGTTTACGTAAACAAGACGTGGAACACCGTATTTGTTAGCTTGACGCCATACGGTTTCCGACTGAGGCTCAACACCCGAAGTACCGCAGAACACAACGACAGCGCCGTCGAGTACGCGCAGGGAACGCTCAACTTCAATAGTGAAGTCAACGTGGCCCGGGGTATCGATTACGTTGAAGCGGTGCTCGTCCTTGTACTGCTTCTCGGAACCTTTCCAGAAAGCGGTGATGGCAGCAGAAGTGATGGTAATACCACGCTCCTGCTCCTGCACCATCCAGTCTGTGGTCGCGGCGCCATCATGCACCTCGCCCATTTTGTGACTTTTGCCGGTGTAAAAAAGGACGCGCTCGGTGGTGGTGGTTTTACCAGCATCCACGTGAGCGACGATACCGATGTTACGGTAGCGGCTAATCGGAGTAGTACGAGCCATAAAGCCCTCGCAAAATTAGTGAAGCTAAAATTAGAAGCGGTAGTGCGAGAAAGCTTTGTTGGCTTCAGCCATACGGTGCACGTCTTCACGCTTCTTAACAGCAGCACCTTTACCTTCAGCAGCATCCAGCAGTTCGCCAGCCAAACGCAGAGCCATAGACTTCTCGCCACGCTTACGGGCGAAGTCTACCAACCAGCGCATTGCCAGAGCGTTACGACGGGAAGGACGAACCTCGACCGGAACCTGGTAAGTAGCACCACCAACGCGGCGCGACTTCACTTCGACCAGCGGAGCGATGGCGTCGAGTGCTTTTTCGAAGAGTTCCAGGGGATCGGTGCCAGCCTTACGGGTCGCAACGGTTTCCAGGGCACCATAAACGATACGTTCGGCAACGGCTTTCTTGCCGCTTTCCATAACGTGGTTCATGAATTTGGCGAGGATCTGGCTTCCGTATTTCGGATCGTCCAGAATCTCACGCTTTGCTGCTACGCGACGTCTTGGCATGATAAGCCCTCAAGCGGTCTTCAGGTTAGCTCGGGACAGATCCAATGGATGCGTGCCCGACCTTACTCTTATCGACTCAATAAAATGAAAATCTGCAAAACGGCCGATTACTTCGGACGCTTGGTACCGTACTTCGAACGACCCTGGTTACGGCCTTTAACGCCGGAAGTATCCAAGGAGCCGCGAACGGTGTGGTAACGAACACCTGGCAAGTCTTTTACACGACCGCCGCGGATCAGTACCACGCTGTGCTCTTGCAGGTTGTGACCTTCACCACCGATGTACGAGGAAACCTCGAAACCGTTGGTCAGGCGCACACGGCATACTTTACGCAGTGCCGAGTTAGGTTTTTTCGGCGTGGTGGTGTACACACGGGTGCACACGCCACGACGTTGCGGGCAGTTCTGCAGCGCAGGTACGTCGGATTTCTCGACGATACGCTTACGCGGCTGACGTACCAGCTGGTTGATAGTTGCCATCTACTAGCTCCACTGTTGTCTTGCGACGCTATTGTCTTGCAAGAAAAGCAAAATGGCAGGAACGAATTCCCGCCAAATTTAGGGGATCAAGAGTCTAAAGAGGATCTTGTCCCCAGTCAAGGCAAGGCCCCGACCTCCCCGCCCCTCGAACCTCGACAAAATGTCTCGATTCGATGAACGGAGCGATCAGGGCCTTACACTCATTTATCGCAGAACTCAGTTACCGCTCGAGTTCAGCGCTTCGGTCAGTGCAGCTTCCACTTCACTGGCGCTTACGCGCAACGGCTTGTCTGCTTCACGACGACGCTTGCGCTCGCTGTGATATGCCAGGCCGGTACCTGCCGGGATCAGACGACCCACGACCACGTTTTCTTTCAGGCCGCGCAGGTAATCGCGCTTGCCGGTGACTGCCGCTTCGGTCAGTACGCGGGTGGTTTCCTGGAAGGAAGCCGCCGAGATGAACGATTCGGTGGACAACGACGCCTTGGTGATACCCAGCAGAACGCGAGTGTACTTGGAGACGAACTTGTCTTCGCCGCCCAGACGCTCGTTTTCTACCAGTACGTGAGTCAGTTCCATCTGGTCGCCCTTGATGAAACTGGAATCGCCGGATTCAGCGATTTCAACTTTACGCAGCATCTGACGCAGGATGGTCTCGATGTGCTTGTCGTTGATCTTCACGCCTTGCAGACGGTAAACGTCCTGGATCTCGTTCACGATGTACTTGGCCAGCGCGCTCACACCCAGCAGACGCAGGATGTCGTGCGGATCGCTTGGACCGTCGGAGATAACTTCGCCGCGGTTTACCTGTTCGCCTTCGAACACGTTCAGGTGACGCCACTTCGGAATCAGCTCTTCGTACGGATCGCTACCGTCGTTCGGGGTAATAACCAGACGGCGCTTGCCTTTGGTCTCTTTACCGAACGCGATGGTGCCGCTGACTTCAGCCAGAATCGACGCTTCTTTCGGACGACGGGCTTCGAACAAGTCGGCAACACGCGGCAGACCACCGGTGATGTCACGGGTCTTCGAAGTTTCTTGCGGGATACGCGCGATAACATCACCGATCGCGATCTTCGCACCATCCGCTACACCGACCAGGGCGTTGGCTGGCAGGAAGTACTGAGCGATAACGTCAGTGCCTGGCAGCAACAGATCCTTGCCGTTGTCGTCGACCATCTTCACTGCTGGACGGATTTCTTTGCCCGCAGCTGGACGATCTTTCGCGTCGAGTACTTCAATGTTGGTCATACCGGTCAATTCGTCAGTCTGACGCTTGATCGTGATGCCTTCTTCCATGCCCACGTAGGTCACGGTACCTTTCATTTCGGTAACGATCGGGTGAGTGTGCGGATCCCACTTGGCCACGATTGCGCCAGCGTCGACCTTGTCACCTTCTTTAACCGAAATCACAGCACCGTACGGCAGCTTGTAACGCTCGCGCTCACGACCGAAGTCGTCAGCGATGGCCAGCTCACCGGAACGGGACACAGCAACCAGGTGACCATCCACTCGCTCAACGTGTTTCAGGTTGTGCAGACGGACGGTACCGCCATTCTTCACCTGAACGCTGTCGGCTGCGGAAGTACGGCTTGCCGCACCACCGATGTGGAACGTACGCATCGTCAGCTGGGTACCCGGCTCACCGATGGACTGGGCAGCGATAACGCCGACCGCTTCACCGATGTTCACCTGGTGACCACGAGCCAAGTCACGGCCGTAGCACTTGGCGCAAATGCCATAGCGGGTTTCGCAGCTGATCGGCGAACGCACGATCACTTCGTCGATGCTGTTCAGCTCGATGAATTCAACCCACTTCTCGTCTACCAGAGTACCGGCCGGAACGATAACGTCCTCGGTGCCTGGCTTGAATACGTCACGGGCAATAACACGACCCAATACGCGCTCACCCAACGGCTCTACAACGTCACCGCCTTCAATGTGCGGAGTCATCAGCAGACCGTGCTCGGTGCCGCAATCGATCTCGGTTACAACCAGATCCTGCGCCACGTCTACCAGACGACGAGTCAGGTAACCGGAGTTCGCAGTTTTCAACGCGGTATCCGCCAGACCTTTACGAGCACCGTGAGTCGAGATGAAGTACTGAAGTACGCTCAAACCTTCACGGAAGTTCGCAGTAATCGGCGTTTCAATGATGGAACCGTCCGGCTTGGCCATCAGACCACGCATACCGGCCAGCTGACGAATCTGTGCTGCGGAACCCCGCGCACCCGAGTCGGCCATCATGTACATCGAGTTGAAAGACTCTTGATCGACTTCAACGCCGTGACGGTCGATAACCTTCTCTTTCGAGAGGTTGGCCATCATTGCCTTGGAAACTTCGTCGTTCGCTTTCGACCAAAGGTCGATCACTTTGTTGTACTTCTCGCCCTGGGTTACCAGGCCGGAGGCGTACTGGCTCTCGATCTCTTTCACTTCGTCGGTGGCAGCACCGATGATGCGGGCTTTTTCATCCGGGATAACGAAGTCGTTAACACCGATGGAAACGCCGGAGATGGTCGAGTAAGCGAAACCGGTGTACATCAACTGGTCAGCGAAGATCACGGTCTCTTTCAAACCAACCACGCGGTAGCACTGGTTGATCAGCTTGGAGATCGCCTTTTTCTTCATAGGCAGGTTGACGACGTCGTACGACAGACCTTTTGGCACAACCTGGAACAGCAGCGCACGGCCGACAGTGGTGTCGACGATACGGGTACCGCTCACGCTGTTGCCGTCACGGTCGTTGACGGTTTCGTTGATACGAACCTTAACCTTGGCGTGCAGTGCGGCTTCGCCGGCACGGAACACACGGTCAACTTCCTGCAGATCCGCGAACACACGACCTTCGCCTTTGGCGTTGATCGCTTCACGAGTCATGTAGTACAGACCCAATACAACGTCCTGCGACGGAACGATGATTGGCTCACCGTTGGCTGGCGACAGAATGTTGTTGGTCGACATCATCAACGCACGCGCTTCCAACTGGGCTTCCAGTGTCAGCGGTACGTGCACGGCCATTTGGTCGCCGTCGAAGTCGGCGTTGTACGCGGCGCAGACCAGAGGGTGCAGCTGGATAGCCTTACCTTCGATCAGTACCGGTTCAAACGCCTGGATACCCAGACGGTGAAGGGTCGGTGCACGGTTGAGAAGAACCGGGTGTTCGCGAATCACTTCAGCGAGAACGTCCCAAACCTCTGGCAGTTCGCGCTCGACCATTTTCTTGGCCGCTTTGATGGTGGTCGCGAGACCACGCATTTCCAGCTTGCCGAAAATGAACGGTTTGAACAGCTCGAGAGCCATCTTCTTCGGCAGACCGCACTGATGCAGACGCAGAGTCGGGCCTACGGTAATTACCGAACGACCGGAGTAGTCAACACGCTTACCGAGCAAGTTCTGACGGAAACGACCCTGCTTACCCTTGATCATGTCAGCCAGGGATTTCAGAGGACGCTTGTTGGAACCTGTGATAGCGCGGCCACGACGACCGTTGTCGAGCAGAGCATCGACAGCTTCCTGCAACATACGCTTTTCGTTGCGCACGATGATGTCCGGAGCGGACAGATCCAGCAGGCGCTTCAAACGGTTGTTACGGTTGATCACTCGACGATACAGATCGTTGAGGTCGGAAGTCGCGAAACGGCCGCCGTCCAGCGGGACCAGTGGACGCAGATCTGGCGGCAGAACCGGCAGAACGGTCAGCACCATCCACTCTGGCAGGTTGCCGGAACCCTGGAAGGCTTCCATCAACTTCAGACGCTTGGACAGCTTCTTGATCTTGGTTTCGGAGTTGGTTTGCGGAATTTCTTCACGCAGACGGCCAATCTCGTGTTCCAGGTCGATAGCGTGCAGCAGTTCACGTACAGCTTCAGCACCCATACGGGCGTCGAAGTCGTCACCGAACTCTTCCAGCGCTTCGAAGTACTGCTCGTCGTTCAGCAGCTGACCTTTTTCAAGGGTGGTCATGCCTGGATCGATAACGACATAGCTCTCGAAGTAGAGAACGCGTTCGATATCACGCAGGGTCATGTCCATCAGCAAGCCGATACGGGACGGCAGCGATTTCAGGAACCAGATGTGAGCAACCGGCGAAGCCAGTTCGATGTGCGCCATGCGCTCACGACGAACTTTGGCCAGTGCAACTTCAACGCCGCACTTCTCGCAGATCACACCACGGTGCTTCAAGCGCTTGTACTTACCGCACAGGCACTCGTAATCCTTTACCGGGCCAAAGATCTTGGCGCAGAACAGGCCGTCACGCTCAGGTTTGAACGTACGGTAGTTGATGGTTTCCGGCTTTTTAACTTCACCGAACGACCATGAGCGGATCATCTCAGGCGAGGCCAATCCGATACGGATGGCGTCGAACTCTTCGACTTGACCCTGGTTTTTCAGCAAATTCAGTAGGTCTTTCAAGGCCTTTCCTCCTGGCGGAGCAGAGAGCGGGCAATCCTGCCCCGCTCTCGATTCGCGTCACGTGTTATTCGGTTTCCAGATCGATATCGATGCCGAGGGAACGAATTTCCTTGATCAACACGTTGAAGGACTCGGGCATGCCCGGCTCCATACGGTGATCGCCATCCACGATGTTTTTGTACATCTTGGTACGGCCGTTCACATCGTCCGACTTCACTGTGAGCATTTCTTGCAGAGTGTAAGCAGCACCGTATGCTTCCAGTGCCCAGACCTCCATCTCCCCGAAACGCTGACCACCGAACTGCGCCTTACCACCCAGCGGCTGCTGGGTAACCAGGCTGTACGAACCGGTAGAACGCGCGTGCATCTTGTCGTCTACCAAGTGGTTCAGCTTCAGCATGTACATGTAGCCAACGGTAACTGGACGCTCGAACTTGTTGCCGGTACGGCCGTCAGTCAGCTGCATCTGGCCGCTTTCCGGCAGGTCTGCCAGTTTCAGCATGGCCTTGATTTCGCTTTCCTTGGCGCCGTCGAACACTGGAGTGGCCATTGGAACGCCGCCACGCAGGTTCTTCGCCAGATCCAGGATTTCCTGATCGGAGAAGCTGTCCAGATCTTCGTTACGACCGCCGATCTGGTTGTAGATCTCGTCCAGGAAGGTACGCAGTTCAGCGACTTTACGCTGCTCTTCGACCATCCGGTTGATCTTCTCGCCCAGACCTTTGGCCGCGAGGCCCAGGTGGGTTTCAAGGATCTGACCAACGTTCATACGCGAAGGTACGCCCAGTGGGTTGAGGACGACGTCGACCGGGGTGCCATTGGCATCGTGCGGCATGTCTTCAACCGGCATGATCACGGAGACCACACCTTTGTTACCGTGACGACCGGCCATCTTGTCGCCCGGCTGGATGCGACGACGGATTGCCAGGTAAACCTTGACGATTTTCAGCACGCCTGGAGCCAGGTCATCGCCCTGCTGCAGTTTGCGCTTCTTGTCTTCGAACTTGTCGTCCAGCAGACGGCGACGATCAACGATGTAGGCCTGAGCCTTCTCGAGCTGCTCGTTCAGAGCATCTTCAGCCATGCGCAGTTTGAACCACTGACCATGCTCAAGACCGTCGAGGACCTCGTCGGTGATGTCCTGACCTTTCTTCAGACCTGCGCCGCCTTCAGCCTTGTGGCCTACCAGAGCGGAACGCAGACGTTCGAAAGTCGCGCCTTCAACGATACGGAACTCTTCGTTCAGATCCTTGCGGATCTCGTCGAGCTGAGTCTTCTCGATCGACAGTGCACGAGCATCACGCTCAACGCCGTCGCGGGTGAAGACCTGTACGTCGATGACAGTACCTTTGGTACCGGTAGGTACACGCAGGGAGGTGTCTTTAACGTCGCTGGCTTTTTCACCGAAGATTGCACGCAGCAGTTTTTCTTCCGGAGTCAGTTGGGTCTCACCTTTCGGAGTGACCTTACCTACCAGAATGTCGCCTGCGCCAACTTCAGCACCTACGTAAACGATACCGGCTTCGTCCAGCTTGTTCAGTGCAGCTTCACCCACGTTAGGGATGTCCGCAGTGATTTCCTCAGGCCCAAGCTTGGTATCACGAGCCACACAGGTCAGTTCCTGAATGTGGATCGTGGTGAAACGGTCTTCCTGAACCACACGCTCGGACAGGCAGATGGAGTCTTCGAAGTTGAAGCCGTTCCATGCCATGAACGCGATGCGCATGTTCTGACCCAGTGCCAGTTCACCCATGTCGGTGGACGGGCCGTCGGCCATGATGTCGCTACGCTGAACGCGATCACCCTTGCTCACCAGCGGACGCTGGTTGATGCAGGTGTTCTGGTTCGAGCGGGTGTATTTGGTCAGGTTGTAGATGTCGACACCAGCTTCGCCGGTTTCAACTTCGTCATCAGCAACACGAACCACGATACGGCTGGCGTCGACGGAATCGATCACGCCGCCACGACGAGCCACGACGCAAACGCCGGAGTCACGGGCTACGTTACGCTCCATGCCGGTACCTACCAGCGGCTTGTCAGCACGCAGCGTTGGTACAGCTTGACGCTGCATGTTCGAACCCATCAACGCACGGTTGGCGTCGTCGTGCTCGAGGAACGGAATCAACGACGCTGCAACCGAAACTACCTGCTTCGGCGAAACGTCCATCAAGGTGACTTCTTCAGGCGCCTTAACGGTGAATTCGTTCAGGTGACGTACGGCTACCAGTTCGTCGATCAGGACTTTCTGGTCGTTCATGGTCGCCGAAGCCTGCGCGATCACGTGATCGGCTTCTTCAATAGCTGACAGGAACACGATCTCGTCGGTAACCACACCCTCTTTCACCACACGGTACGGGCTTTCCAAGAAGCCGTACTGGTTGGTGCGAGCGTAAGCAGCCAGGGAGTTGATCAGACCGATGTTCGGACCTTCCGGCGTTTCAATCGGGCATACACGACCGTAGTGAGTCGGGTGTACGTCACGGACTTCAAAGCCTGCGCGCTCACGAGTCAGACCGCCAGGGCCGAGTGCAGAGACACGACGCTTGTGGGTGATCTCGGACAGCGGGTTGTTCTGGTCCATGAACTGCGAGAGCTGGCTGGAACCGAAGAACTCTTTCACCGCCGCAGCCACTGGCTTGGCGTTGATCAGGTCTTGCGGCATCAGGCCTTCGCTTTCAGCCATCGACAGACGCTCTTTGACCGCACGCTCAACACGTACCAGGCCAACGCGGAACTGGTTCTCGGCCATTTCGCCTACGCAGCGAACACGACGGTTACCCAGGTGGTCGATGTCATCGACGATGCCTTTACCGTTACGGATGTCGACCAGAGTCTTCAATACCGCGACGATGTCTTCCTTGCACAGCACGCCCGAACCTTCGATCTCGGTACGACCGATACGACGGTTGAACTTCATCCGGCCGACCGCAGACAGGTCATAGCGCTCAGGGCTGAAGAACAGGTTGTTGAACAGGGTTTCGGCAGCGTCTTTGGTTGGCGGCTCGCCTGGACGCATCATGCGATAGATCTCGACCAGCGCTTCCAATTGGTTGCTGGTGGAGTCGATCTTCAGCGTGTCGGAGACGAACGGACCGCAGTCGATATCGTTGGTGTACAGAGTTTCGATGCGAACAACGCCGGACTTGGCAATTTTTGCCAGGACTTCGGTGTTCAGCTCGGTGTTGCACTCTGCCAGGATTTCGCCGGTAGCCGGGTGCACGATGACCTTGGCGGTAGTACGGCCCAGGACGTAGTCCAGAGGTACTTCCAGAGTCTTGATACCGGCTTTTTCGATCTGGTTGATGTGGCGCGCGGTAATACGGCGGCCCGCTTCAACAATGACCTTGCCTTTCTCGTCCTGAATGTCCAGAACCGCAATTTCACCACGCAGACGCGAAGCAATCAGTTCCAGGCTGAGGGTTTCGCCGCTCAGGTGGAAAACGTTGGTGGTGTAGAAAGCGTCCAGCACTTCTTCAGTGGTATAGCCGAGCGCGCGCAGCAGTACCGATGCCGGCAGCTTGCGACGACGGTCGATACGCACGAACACGCAGTCTTTCGGGTCGAACTCGAAGTCCAGCCACGAACCGCGGTAAGGAATGATGCGCGCGGAGTACAGCAGTTTGCCGGAGCTATGCGTCTTGCCGCGGTCGTGATCGAAGAACACGCCCGGGGAACGGTGCAGCTGGGAAACGATTACACGCTCGGTACCGTTGATTACGAAGGTACCGTTCTCAGTCATCAGGGGGATTTCACCCATGTAGACTTCTTGCTCTTTGATGTCCTTGATCGCTTTGTTCGACGATTCTTTGTCGAAAATGATCAGGCGCACTTTTACCCGCAAAGGTACGGCGAAAGTTACACCGCGCAATACGCATTCTTTGACATCAAATGCCGGTTCGCCCAGGCGATAACCGACGTACTCCAGCGCAGCATTGCCGGAGTAGCTGATGATCGGGAAAACGGATTTGAAGGCCGCATGCAGGCCCACGTCGCGGAACTGATCTTTAGTCGCTCCCGCTTGCAAGAATTCACGATACGAATCCAGCTGGATGGCCAGGAGGTAAGGCACATCCATGACGTCCGGCAACTTGCTAAAGTCCTTGCGGATACGTTTTTTCTCAGTATATGAGTAAGCCATCAGCGTTCCCCAGCTTGGTCACCTGCTTGTTTGGCCCCTCCCGACGGGAGCAGCCAGAAAATCGTGCAAACCCCATGGTTTGCTCCACCGCATCGGGTGGTTACAGCGCCTTTATCAGCACCGACCCAGTCGGCTGCCAATAACGGAAAAAGGCCGGTGGCAAGAGCCACCAGCCATCAGCCTGTCGCTTGACGCTCGGGCTGGAGGAGCAAAGTCGATACTTATTTCAGTTCGACTTTAGCGCCTGCTTCTTCCAGCTTCTTCTTGGCGTCTTCAGCCGCTTCTTTCGAAACGCCTTCAGCTACAACCTGAGGAGCGCCGTCTACTTTCTCTTTGGCTTCTTTCAGGCCCAGACCGGTCAGTTCACGAACTGCCTTGATCACGTTAACCTTCTTCTCGCCAGCTTCCAGCAGAACAACGTTGAACTCGGTTTGCTCTTCAACAACAGCGGCAGCAGCAGCTGGACCAGCCGAAGCAGCAGCAGCGGTAACACCGAAGGTTTCTTCCATCGCTTTGATCAGCTCAACGATTTCCACTACGGATTTCTGGCCGATTGCTTCGATGATTTGTTCGTTAGTCAGAGACATGACTCAATTCCTGAATTGGGGGACGGCCTACGCGACCATCGAAATAAACAAAAAACGCGAGAAGTTGACGAGCCTTAGGCTGCAGCAGCTTCTTTCTGGTCGCGAATTGCCGCCAGAGTACGAGCCAATTTGCTGGTAGCGCCTTGAATCACGCTCATCAGCTGAGAAATTGCTTCGTCACGGGTCGGCAGAGTTGCCAGTACGTCGATCTGATTAGCTGCGAGGAACTTGCCCTCGAACGCAGCTGCCTTGATCTCGAACTTGTCCTGACCCTTGGCAAACTCTTTGAAGATACGAGCAGCAGCGCCCGGATGTTCGTTCGAGAATGCAATCAGGGTCGGGCCGGTGAACACGTCGTTGAGGACACTGTATTGAGTGTCAGCAACAGCGCGCTTGAGCAGGGTATTACGTACAACGCGTACGTAAACGCCAGCTTCACGAGCCTCTTTACGGAGTCCGGTCATTGCGCCTACTGTTACGCCACGTGCATCAACCACGACAGCGGACAGAGCGACTTTGGCAGCCTCGTTGACTTCAGCGACGATGGCCTTCTTGTCTTCGAGATTAATTGCCACGGGTTTAACTCCTGCTTGTTACCGTTTCATTCGATCGGAACCGAATGTCGTTTTGGTGTCTGATTCGGTAAGGAACCGGGAGCACCATCTGCGTAGGCTGGTGGTTTAAGACTTGCGTCGCCTACGGTCTTGGATAGCCCCCGCCAGGCAGGGACCCCAATCTTTCAACTGGCGCGAATACTCGCGCCAATTTTTGTCTTACGCGTCCAGCGAGCTCTGGTCGATGACCAGACCTGGGCCCATAGTGGTGCTCAGGGTAACGCGCTTGACGTAGATACCTTTCGAAGAAGCTGGCTTGATACGCTTCAGATCAGCGATCAGGGCTTCAACGTTTTCCTTCAGCTTGACGGCGTCGAAGCCCATCTTGCCAACGGAGGTGTGAATGATGCCGTTTTTGTCGGTGCGATAACGAACCTGACCAGCTTTAGCGTTCTTGACCGCGGTAGCTACGTCTGGAGTTACGGTACCAACCTTAGGGTTAGGCATCAGACCACGTGGACCGAGGATCTGACCCAGCTGACCTACAACGCGCATGGCATCCGGGGATGCGATCACTACGTCATAGTTCAGGTCGCCGCCTTTCATTTCGGCAGCCAGGTCGTCCATACCTACACGGTCAGCGCCGGCAGCCAGAGCGGCCTCAGCAGCTGGACCTTGGGTGAAAACAGCAACGCGAACAGTCTTGCCAGTGCCGTGCGGCAGCACAGTAGCGCTACGAACAACCTGGTCAGATTTACGCGGGTCTACACCCAGGTTTACAGCAACGTCGAACGACTCGCTGAACTTGACAGTCGACAGCTCAGCCAGCAGTGCAGCGGCGTCTACAATATTGTAGGCCTTGCCTGCTTCGATTTTGCCGGCGATAGCCTTTTGACGCTTGGTCAGCTTAGCCATTACACACCCTCCACGTTAAGGCCCATGCTACGAGCAGAACCGGCGATAGTACGCACGGCTGCATCCATATCAGCTGCAGTCAGATCCGCGTTTTTGGTTTTCGCGATTTCTTCCAGCTGAGCACGGGTAACGGTGCCAACCTTAACGGTGTTCGGACGAGCGGAACCGCTGGTCAGACCGGCCGCTTTCTTCAGCAAAACCGAAGCAGGGGTGGATTTTGTTTCGAAAGTGAAGCTACGGTCGCTGTAGACAGTGATGATCACTGGAGTCGGCAGACCTGCTTCAAGACCCTGAGTACGGGCGTTGAAGGCCTTGCAGAATTCCATGATGTTCACGCCGTGCTGACCCAAAGCAGGACCAACAGGTGGGCTTGGGTTAGCCTGAGCGGCCTTCACTTGCAGCTTGATGTAAGCGGTAATTTTCTTGGCCATGAGGCACTCCAATTACGGGTTCGAACGCCTCGAAAGGCTCCCCGGTTACTTGCGCGTTTATCCCAGTGACGACAAAACCCCACAGCCTAGGGCTGCGGGGTTGGGATGCTTGCCCAGCTAGACCTTTTCGACCTGACTGAACTCCAACTCTACCGGAGTAGAGCGACCGAAAATGAGCACTGCCACTTGGATCCGGCTCTTTTCGTAGTTAACTTCTTCAACAACGCCATTGAAATCAGCGAATGGACCGTCATTGACTCGCACCGTTTCACCTGGCTCGAAGAGAGTCTTCGGCTTCGGCTTGTCGCTACCATCAGCAACACGACGCAGAATTGCTTCTGCCTCTTTATCGGTGATTGGCGCAGGCTTATCGGCAGTACCGCCAATGAAACCCATCACCCGAGGAGTATCCTTGACCAAGTGCCAAGTACCCTCGTTCATATCCATCTGAACCAGCACATAGCCTGGAAAGAACTTGCGCTCGCTTTTGCGTTTCTGGCCATTACGCATTTCAACCACTTCTTCAGTGGGAACCAGAATCTCGCCGAAGCCATCTTCCATGCCAGCCAGCTTTACGCGCTCGACCAGCGAGCGCATCACATGCTTCTCGTAACCCGAGTAAGCATGCACAACATACCAACGCTTAGCCACGGGACACCCTTAGCCGACAATCAAGGAAACAAGCCAACCGAGCAGGGAATCAAGACCCCACAACAGCAACGCCATAACCAGAACAACAGCCACCACAATCAGGGTGGTCTGCGTGGTTTCTTGGCGAGTTGGCCACACGACTTTACGAATCTCGGTGCGAGCTTCCTTAACCAGTACAAAGAAAGACTTGCCCTTGGCTGTCTGCAGGCCTACAAAGGCAGCTACAGCAGCAATAACAAGCAAAGCGAGTACACGGTACAGGATCGGCGAAGCAGAGTAATACTGATTGCCAACAACGCCAACAACCACCAAAGCGACAACTACAAGCCACTTGAGCAGATCGAAGCGAGAGCCTTGAGCTTCAGCTTTAGGAGTCATCTATGAAGATCCTGTGAAAAGAAAGCCAGACACACTGAGTGAATCTGGCAGGTCAGGAGGGAATCGAACCCCCAACCTACGGTTTTGGAGACCGTCGCTCTGCCAATTGAGCTACTGACCTAAAACAAAATCAGGCCGACCATTATGCCGGCCCGAAAAATACATTACAACCACTTACTCGATGATTTTGGCTACGACGCCAGCGCCGACGGTACGACCGCCTTCACGGATAGCGAAACGCAGACCATCTTCCATCGCGATGGTTTTGATCAGGGTAACAGTCATCTGAATGTTGTCACCTGGCATTACCATTTCAACGCCTTCTGGCAGCTCGCAGTTACCAGTCACGTCAGTAGTACGGAAGTAGAACTGTGGACGGTAGCCTTTGAAGAACGGAGTGTGACGGCCGCCTTCTTCCTTGCTCAGAACGTAAACTTCTGCAGTGAACTTGGTGTGCGGCTTAACCGAACCCGGCTTAACCAGAACCTGACCACGCTCAACGTCGTCACGCTTGGTACCACGCAACAGAACACCGCAGTTCTCGCCAGCACGACCTTCGTCGAGCAGTTTGCGGAACATTTCAACACCGGTGCAGGTGGAAACGGTAGTGTCACGCAGACCAACGATTTCCAGCGGATCCTGAACGCGAACGATACCGCGCTCGATACGACCAGTCACAACAGTACCGCGACCCGAGATCGAGAACACGTCTTCGATTGGCATCAGGAACGGCTTGTCGATCATACGAACTGGCTCTGGGATGTAGCTATCCAGAGTTTCAACCAGTTTCTTGACGGCAGTTGTGCCCATCTCGTTGTCGTCTTTGCCTTCCAGCGCCATTCGAGCCGAACCGATGATGATTGGAGTGTCATCGCCCGGGAAGTCGTAGGTGGACAGCAGGTCGCGAACTTCCATCTCAACCAGTTCCAGCAGCTCAGCGTCGTCTACCAGATCAGCCTTGTTCAGGAAAACCACGATATACGGAACGCCTACCTGACGGGACAGCAGGATGTGCTCACGGGTTTGCGGCATCGGACCATCAGCGGCCGAGCAAACCAGGATAGCGCCGTCCATTTGAGCAGCACCGGTGATCATGTTCTTCACATAGTCAGCGTGACCTGGGCAGTCGACGTGAGCGTAGTGACGGATCAGCGAGTTGTACTCAACATGCGCGGTGTTGATGGTGATACCGCGAGCTTTTTCTTCTGGAGCGCTGTCGATCTTGTCGAATTCAACTACGGCCGAACCGAAAACTTCGGAGCAGACGCGAGTCAGAGCAGCGGTCAGAGTGGTTTTACCGTGGTCAACGTGACCAATGGTCCCAACGTTGACGTGGGGCAGGGAACGATCAAATTTTTCCTTAGCCATCGATATCACCCTCAACAGAAGAAATTAGACAAACAATATCAACCATTAAAACAAAGGCAGATATTTTCATATCTGCCTTGTTATATGGAGCTCTTGAGCGGATTTGAACCGCTGACCTCACCCTTACCAAGGGTGTGCTCTACCAACTGAGCTACAAGAGCGAAACGCGTTGCACAACCTGCAAACTTGGAGCGGGTAGCGGGAATCGAACCCGCATCATCAGCTTGGAAGGCTGAGGTTCTACCACTAAACTATACCCGCGGAGCCTGCAGCTCACGCTTAAATCTGGTGGAGGGAGAAGGATTCGAACCTTCGAAGTCGTAGACGTCAGATTTACAGTCTGATCCCTTTGGCCGCTCGGGAACCCCTCCTAATCAGGCCGGCATTCTATACTATGCCAAACCCCTGTCAAGCATTTTCTCATTTAAAAACCTGAGGTTAGCTGCGTTGACATCACTTCACTTTGAATACCCGTTTAGGTCTTCGCTGTGGAGCGGGCGCCATTCTATGCAAACTATTCAGCAGGTGCAACCCCCTCACACAGCATTATTTTATGTTTTAACTCATTGAATTCGTTGGAAAGGTTTTGTAGCTGAGCGTCACCCAACAAACGCTGGCTCTGAGGCGCGACAGACAACCAATAACCAGCCCCAAAAGCATCCCTCGAAGAAGATTGCACACTGACCCCCATTTCGACCAAGCGCTGCTGAAGGGCTGAAAGCGACTCCTGACTGGAAAAGCCACCGAGAAACAGACACTCCTGCCGTCGCCGCTCTCGCCCCTCCCGAACATCACCCGTCGTTTCGCTGAGCAAGCGTATGTCTTGCTGGGAACCCCGATACAAACTGAGGGGCGTTACATCTTTCGCCCGCAAGGGCGCCTCTTGCTGATGCCAGACATAATAGAAAACGTTGAGAACAAGAAGCAGGAGGAACAACCAACGCATACAAACCTCAGGAAAAAGGACACGCCATGGCCAACCCCACAAATACCAGGTCGGGAACAACTCGGGCCTCAGGCGCGACATCCGCGACCAATTCAGCATCACCGCCAGTTATAAAGACTGTGAAGTCTTCCCCCCAGTAAGAGCGCGCCAGCTCCAACTGCGTCAAGACGAAACCTCGCAGCATCAATGCACACCCGCGCTCCACCGCCTCAACGGTGGTGCGCCCAGGCGCAATACTGGACAGTGCACGCTCAGCCGCCTGATCCCCATAGCGAATCTTGCGGGTATGAGTACGCAGCTGATCTCGCATCAATGGAATTCCAGGGCAAATAAAGCCGCCAAGATGGTCACCATCAGAAGCAATAAAATCTGCAGTTACCGCTGTACCGAAATCGAGTACAAGGCAAGCGCCGCCCGATGCCAGATAAAACCCGCCAAGCATGGCCAACCATCGATCAAGCCCTAGACGCTCGTAGTCTTCATAACCATTTTTGACACCAGACATTTCACGAGCAGACTTCGCACACACCGCAGAAACACCGAACTCCCGCTCGAGAGCATCGATCAATACATCCGTCTCTTCCGCAGTCCTGACGCTGACCAGGCGACACTTGCGCAGTACTAGCCCTTCAAGGGACCTTAAACTGTCAAGCAACGCGATATCAGAGCCGACAACTCCTTCAGAAAAAATAGCGACGGGCGCAGCCTTCAGCACACGCCACTTAATAAAGCTGTTTCCACAGTCGAGCTCAAGAATCATCACGCAACCTCAGGCTGAGCTCACCACCACTAAAGACTTTTTCCACACCACTCACCTTCAGACGCAGCGCACCCTGACTATCTATTCCGAGCACCACACCATCTACATGGTTGGAACCGGCGATCAATGACACCGAGCGATCTTGCCATAGATGGTTCGCCTCCCATTCCGACTGAAGAGCCGAAAAACCATCGACTTGATGGCGCTGAATGTAAGCACTTAATTGCTTACTCAACTCAACCACCAAGGCGTTGCGATCACTGCTTCTGCCTGACTCAAGCCGAATTGAAGTCCATTGCTGATCCACCTCATCAGCCACCTGCATATTCACGTTGACGCCAATACCCAAGACCACGTGGCAAACGTCTGCCGGATCGCCGACGAGCTCAAGAAGAATGCCCGCGATTTTCTTGTTACCCACCAAGACATCGTTAGGCCACTTCAATCCCACACCTGGCACCCCAAAGTTTCTCAGAGCCTGCAAGACAGCCAATCCCACAACAAGACTCAAGCCCTCAAGCTGGCGCATTCCGCCATCGATGCGCAGGACAAGACTGTAATAGAGATTTTCAGCAAACGGACTCACCCACTTGCGACCTCTTCTTCCGCGCCCAGAGACTTGTCGCTCCGCGAGCACCAAAAAGGGCGCCTGCCCCCCTTGGCCGATTGCACGCAAAGCCTCAGCGTTTGTCGAGTCGACCGAATCCAGGACGGTCACCGGCCAAGATGGAGCAATTGCGGATATCGTCAGAGCGTCGAGAAGCATCAATGGCGCAGCCAATTGATAGCCCCGCCCCCGCACTTTATGGATAGACAGACCAAGCTCAGCTTCAAGATGCTGAAGTTGCTTCCATACCGCACTTCGACTTATCCCCAGGGCGGCGCCCAGATCCTGACCAGAATGGAATCGACCATCTTTCAGAAGGTTCAACAACGTCAACATGCAGGTCTCGCCTCACAATGAGGCCCGAATAATAGCCATGCACCGGGCCGTTGCATAGAAATCAAGCAGATGCTTTTCTTGCGGGCAAAACAAAACCCCAACTGCTTTCGCAATTGGGGTTTCGGAATTTAATCTTGACGATGACCTACTCTCACATGGGGAAACCCCACACTACCATCGGCGATGCATCGTTTCACTGCTGAGTTCGGGATGGGATCAGGTGGTTCCAACGCTCTATGGTCGTCAAGAAATTCGGGTACTGAGTCGTGACCAGATGGCCTCGCTTCAGCAAATTGGGTATGTGACAGCTTTCGGTGTTTGTGAACATCGAACTTTCGGTTCGTTTCGTCTTCACACACCGCAATCTGGTCTCTTCGACGCAAATTGCTTGGGTGTTATATGGTCAAGCCTCACGGGCAATTAGTATTGGTTAGCTCAACGCCTCACAGCGCTTACACACCCAACCTATCAACGTCGTAGTCTTCGACGGCCCTTCAGGGAACTCAAGGTTCCAGTGAGATCTCATCTTGAGGCAAGTTTCCCGCTTAGATGCTTTCAGCGGTTATCTTTCCCGAACATAGCTACCCGGCAATGCCACTGGCGTGACAACCGGAACACCAGAGGTTCGTCCACTCCGGTCCTCTCGTACTAGGAGCAGCCCCTCTCAAATCTCAAACGTCCACGGCAGATAGGGACCGAACTGTCTCACGACGTTCTAAACCCAGCTCGCGTACCACTTTAAATGGCGAACAGCCATACCCTTGGGACCGGCTTCAGCCCCAGGATGTGATGAGCCGACATCGAGGTGCCAAACACCGCCGTCGATATGAACTCTTGGGCGGTATCAGCCTGTTATCCCCGGAGTACCTTTTATCCGTTGAGCGATGGCCCTTCCATACAGAACCACCGGATCACTAAGACCTACTTTCGTACCTGCTCGACGTGTCTGTCTCGCAGTCAAGCGCGCTTTTGCCTTTATACTCTACGACCGATTTCCGACCGGTCTGAGCGCACCTTCGTACTCCTCCGTTACTCTTTAGGAGGAGACCGCCCCAGTCAAACTACCCACCATACACTGTCCTCGATCCGGATAACGGACCTGAGTTAGAACCTCAAAGTTGCCAGGGTGGTATTTCAAGGATGGCTCCACGCGAACTGGCGTCCACGCTTCAAAGCCTCCCACCTATCCTACACAAGCAAATTCAAAGTCCAGTGCAAAGCTATAGTAAAGGTTCACGGGGTCTTTCCGTCTAGCCGCGGATACACTGCATCTTCACAGCGATTTCAATTTCACTGAGTCTCGGGTGGAGACAGCGCCGCCATCGTTACGCCATTCGTGCAGGTCGGAACTTACCCGACAAGGAATTTCGCTACCTTAGGACCGTTATAGTTACGGCCGCCGTTTACCGGGGCTTCGATCAAGAGCTTCGCGTTAGCTAACCCCATCAATTAACCTTCCGGCACCGGGCAGGCGTCACACCCTATACGTCCACTTTCGTGTTTGCAGAGTGCTGTGTTTTTAATAAACAGTCGCAGCGGCCTGGTATCTTCGACCGGCATGAGCTTACGGAGCAAGTCCTTCACCCTCACCGGCGCACCTTCTCCCGAAGTTACGGTGCCATTTTGCCTAGTTCCTTCACCCGAGTTCTCTCAAGCGCCTTGGTATTCTCTACCCAACCACCTGTGTCGGTTTGGGGTACGGTTCCTGGTTACCTGAAGCTTAGAAGCTTTTCTTGGAAGCATGGCATCAACCACTTCGTGTTCTAAAAGAACACTCGTCATCAGCTCTCGGCCTTAAGATCCCGGATTTACCTAAGATCTCAGCCTACCACCTTAAACTTGGACAACCAACGCCAAGCTGGCCTAGCCTTCTCCGTCCCTCCATCGCAATAACCAGAAGTACAGGAATATTAACCTGTTTTCCATCGACTACGCTTTTCAGCCTCGCCTTAGGGACCGACTAACCCTGCGTCGATTAACGTTGCGCAGGAAACCTTGGTCTTTCGGCGTGGGTGTTTTTCACACCCATTGTCGTTACTCATGTCAGCATTCGCACTTCTGATACCTCCAGCAAGCTTCTCAACTCACCTTCACAGGCTTACAGAACGCTCCTCTACCGCATCATCCGAAGATGATACCCGTAGCTTCGGTGTATGGTTTGAGCCCCGTTACATCTTCCGCGCAGGCCGACTCGACTAGTGAGCTATTACGCTTTCTTTAAAGGGTGGCTGCTTCTAAGCCAACCTCCTAGCTGTCTAAGCCTTCCCACATCGTTTCCCACTTAACCATAACTTTGGGACCTTAGCTGACGGTCTGGGTTGTTTCCCTTTTCACGACGGACGTTAGCACCCGCCGTGTGTCTCCCATGCTCGGCACTTGTAGGTATTCGGAGTTTGCATCGGTTTGGTAAGTCGGGATGACCCCCTAGCCGAAACAGTGCTCTACCCCCTACAGTGATACATGAGGCGCTACCTAAATAGCTTTCGAGGAGAACCAGCTATCTCCGAGCTTGATTAGCCTTTCACTCCGATCCACAGGTCATCCGCTAACTTTTCAACGGTAGTCGGTTCGGTCCTCCAGTTAGTGTTACCCAACCTTCAACCTGCCCATGGATAGATCGCCCGGTTTCGGGTCTATTCCCAGCGACTAGACGCCCTATTAAGACTCGCTTTCGCTACGCCTCCCCTATTCGGTTAAGCTCGCCACTGAAAATAAGTCGCTGACCCATTATACAAAAGGTACGCAGTCACAGAACAAAGTCTGCTCCCACTGCTTGTACGCATACGGTTTCAGGATCTATTTCACTCCCCTCTCCGGGGTTCTTTTCGCCTTTCCCTCACGGTACTAGTTCACTATCGGTCAGTCAGTAGTATTTAGCCTTGGAGGATGGTCCCCCCATATTCAGACAAAGTTTCTCGTGCTCCGTCCTACTCGATTTCATGACCAAGAGATTTTCGCGTACAGGGCTATCACCCACTATG
Organism: Pseudomonas sp. CH61; assembly: GCF_059429415.1. Lineage (NCBI taxonomy): Bacteria > Pseudomonadati > Pseudomonadota > Gammaproteobacteria > Pseudomonadales > Pseudomonadaceae > Pseudomonas > Pseudomonas sp. CH61. The sequence goes on from NZ_CM182098.1 coordinate 5,064,166, forward strand.
GCCGCACTTTCCAGAGCGTTCCGCTAATCTCAAAGCCACTTAAGGGCTAGTCCCCGTTCGCTCGCCACTACTAAGGGAATCTCGGTTGATTTCTTTTCCTCAGGGTACTTAGATGTTTCAGTTCCCCTGGTTCGCCTCTTGCACCTATGTATTCAGTACAAGATAACCATCTTATGATGGCTGGGTTCCCCCATTCAGACATCTCCGGATCAAAGTCTGTTTGCCGACTCCCCGAAGCTTTTCGCAGGCTACCACGTCTTTCATCGCCTCTGACTGCCAAGGCATCCACCGTATGCGCTTCTTCACTTGACCATATAACCCCAAGCAATCTGGTTATACTGTGAAGACGACATTCGCCGAAAATTCGAATTTCTCAATTAAGAGAACTCACAAATTTTACCTTAGCCTGATCCGTTACCAGTGAAAGTAACGTTCAGTCTATCTTTCTATCACATACCCAAATTTTTAAAGAACGAACTAGTCAAAGACTAGAAATCAACATTCACCATCACAACGATGGAATGCTCATTTCTAAGCTTTATACAAGAGAAGCAGTAGTGGTGGAGCCAAGCGGGATCGAACCGCTGACCTCCTGCGTGCAAGGCAGGCGCTCTCCCAGCTGAGCTATGGCCCCGTATTTCTACAGGCGTTTCCCACACAAAATTGGTGGGTCTGGGCAGATTCGAACTGCCGACCTCACCCTTATCAGGGGTGCGCTCTAACCAACTGAGCTACAGACCCAATTTCGAGCTACTAAGGCCGACCTCACCCTGCTCTTAACCACAAAGCATGGGGTACGCTCTAACCAACTCAGCTACAAACCGATACAGGCTGCTTCTTTCGTCTTCTTCAATGAATCAAGCAATTCGTGTGGGAACTTATGGAGCAGCTGATGTCGTCGATTAAGGAGGTGATCCAGCCGCAGGTTCCCCTACGGCTACCTTGTTACGACTTCACCCCAGTCATGAATCACACCGTGGTAACCGTCCTCCCGAAGGTTAGACTAGCTACTTCTGGTGCAACCCACTCCCATGGTGTGACGGGCGGTGTGTACAAGGCCCGGGAACGTATTCACCGTGACATTCTGATTCACGATTACTAGCGATTCCGACTTCACGCAGTCGAGTTGCAGACTGCGATCCGGACTACGATCGGTTTTATGGGATTAGCTCCACCTCGCGGCTTGGCAACCCTTTGTACCGACCATTGTAGCACGTGTGTAGCCCAGGCCGTAAGGGCCATGATGACTTGACGTCATCCCCACCTTCCTCCGGTTTGTCACCGGCAGTCTCCTTAGAGTGCCCACCATGACGTGCTGGTAACTAAGGACAAGGGTTGCGCTCGTTACGGGACTTAACCCAACATCTCACGACACGAGCTGACGACAGCCATGCAGCACCTGTCTCAATGTTCCCGAAGGCACCAATCCATCTCTGGAAAGTTCATTGGATGTCAAGGCCTGGTAAGGTTCTTCGCGTTGCTTCGAATTAAACCACATGCTCCACCGCTTGTGCGGGCCCCCGTCAATTCATTTGAGTTTTAACCTTGCGGCCGTACTCCCCAGGCGGTCAACTTAATGCGTTAGCTGCGCCACTAAGAGCTCAAGGCTCCCAACGGCTAGTTGACATCGTTTACGGCGTGGACTACCAGGGTATCTAATCCTGTTTGCTCCCCACGCTTTCGCACCTCAGTGTCAGTATCAGTCCAGGTGGTCGCCTTCGCCACTGGTGTTCCTTCCTATATCTACGCATTTCACCGCTACACAGGAAATTCCACCACCCTCTACCATACTCTAGCTCGACAGTTTTGAATGCAGTTCCCAGGTTGAGCCCGGGGATTTCACATCCAACTTAACGAACCACCTACGCGCGCTTTACGCCCAGTAATTCCGATTAACGCTTGCACCCTCTGTATTACCGCGGCTGCTGGCACAGAGTTAGCCGGTGCTTATTCTGTCGGTAACGTCAAAATTGCAGAGTATTAATCTACAACCCTTCCTCCCAACTTAAAGTGCTTTACAATCCGAAGACCTTCTTCACACACGCGGCATGGCTGGATCAGGCTTTCGCCCATTGTCCAATATTCCCCACTGCTGCCTCCCGTAGGAGTCTGGACCGTGTCTCAGTTCCAGTGTGACTGATCATCCTCTCAGACCAGTTACGGATCGTCGCCTTGGTGAGCCATTACCTCACCAACTAGCTAATCCGACCTAGGCTCATCTGATAGCGCAAGGCCCGAAGGTCCCCTGCTTTCTCCCGTAGGACGTATGCGGTATTAGCGTTCCTTTCGAAACGTTGTCCCCCACTACCAGGCAGATTCCTAGGCATTACTCACCCGTCCGCCGCTGAATTCAGGAGCAAGCTCCTGTCATCCGCTCGACTTGCATGTGTTAGGCCTGCCGCCAGCGTTCAATCTGAGCCATGATCAAACTCTTCAGTTCAAACATCTTTGGGTTTTTAAGAAACCCTAAACTTGGCTCAGCAATCGTTGGTTACATCTTTGATTTCTCGCGGAGTAACTTGTGATGCTGATAATCTTGTTGACTATCAGTCTGACTCCACAAGCACCCACACGAATTGCTTGATTCAGTTGTTAAAGAGCGGTTGGTTAAGATCTTTCGTCTCAACCGAGGCGCGCATTCTACAGCAGCCTCATTTGCTGTCAAGTGATTATTTTCAGAAGTTTTCGAAGACTTCTTCAACAACTTCAACCACTTGCGCCTCCGATCTCTCGTCAGCGGGAGGCGAATTCTACAGCGTTACACGCTGCTGTCAACACCTCTTTTTCAACTTCCTTTCGGCTTCGACGAACTGAAGCAACTCACTGCCGAAACCTACATAACTCATTGAATCTCAAGGAGTTTTCCGTTTCGACTGCGCCGGAAGTGGGGCGAATTATAGACATCTGAAATCTGCCGTCAAGACCTATTTTCAACTTTACTCGGATTTCAGCGTGATACGTGCAAACGCCTTCTTGCCTGCCTGGCAAACATGGGTTGCGCCCAGTACATATATAAAGGAGCGATCAACCACCTCACCATCAACGCGCACACCGCCGGACGCCAACAGGTCGCGCGCTGCTGCTGAGTTCTTCACCAGACCTGCTTTATTAAGAACAGCCGCGATCGGCATATCTTCAGCAGAGGCCAGTTCGATCTCCGGCAGATCATCCGGCAGCTCGCCATCCTTCATGCGATTGCCCGCCGCACGATGAGCATTGGCCGCCGCCTCTTCACCATGGAAGCGCGCAACGATCTCTTCAGCCAGCTTGATTTTGACGTCGCGCGGATTGGCACCCGCCTCGACATCGGCACGCAACGCATTGATTTCATCCATCGAGCGGAAACTCAGCAGCTCGAAGTAGCGCCACATCAATGCATCCGGAATCGAAACCAGCTTGCTGTACATGACACCCGGCGCTTCCTGAATACCGACATAGTTGCCCAACGACTTGGACATCTTCTTCACGCCATCCAGACCTTCAAGCAGCGGCATGGTCAGAATGCACTGAGCCTCTTGGCCATAACCACGCTGCAACTCACGCCCCATCAGCAAGTTGAACTTCTGATCGGTACCACCCAGTTCGACATCCGCGCGCAGAGCGACCGAGTCATAACCCTGCACCAGCGGATAGAGGAACTCGTGAATAGCGATTGGCTGATTAGTGGTGTAACGCTTGTCGAAGTCATCACGCTCAAGCATGCGCGCGACCGTGTATTGCGAAGTCAGGCGAATGAAGTCCGCAGGCCCCATCTGATCCATCCAGGTGGAGTTGAACGCGACTTCGGTTTTCGCCGGATCGAGAATCTTGAACACCTGAGTTTTGTAGGTCTCGGCGTTTTCCAGAACTTGCTCGCGAGTCAGCGGAGGACGAGTAGCGCTCTTGCCGCTCGGATCACCGATCATCCCGGTGAAGTCACCTATAAGGAAGATCACCTGATGCCCCAGCTCCTGGAACTGACGCAGCTTATTAATAAGCACGGTATGACCCAGGTGCAGATCCGGAGCGGTTGGATCAAAACCAGCCTTGATACGCAGCGGCTGGCCGCGCTTGAGCTTCTCGATCAGCTCGGACTCGACCAATAGTTCTTCCGCACCACGTTTAATCAGCGCTAGCTGCTCTTCAACCGACTTCATAACAGACCCGCAAGGCTCAGATTCAAAGGGAACCAACCATACAAGATCGCGCACCAATTACAAGTTTTGCCCGGCGCACGGACACCAATCCACAGACGCGGTGTCTGTAGACTTGCTTCAGAGATGATTTGGTTATATTTTATACAGTTATTTCATCTTCATCATGTCATTCATCTTTTCCAATTCATCATTTTTCAAAGTCAAAATTACCTATGACCACAGAACCGTCTAAAGCGCCGCCGCTTTACCCGAAGACCCACCTGCTTGCCGCAAGTGGAATCGCCGCCCTTCTTAGCCTGGCACTCCTGGTATTCCCTTCCAGTGATGTTGAAGCCAAAAAGACGACCCTGAGTCTTGAACTGGAAAGTCCTGCTGAACAACTGACACAAGATCAAGACGCTGCTGACGCGGCTCAAGCCACAAATGAGCCAGTAGCTTCTCCGTTTGCTCAAATCGAAAACACTGACGAAAACACCGCACAAACCGCTGAAGCAGCACCGGCACCAGCCGCTGAAAAGCCAAAAGCGCCAGGTCATCGTGAAGTCATCGTTGCCAAAGGCGATACACTATCGACCTTGTTCGAAAAGGTCGGCCTGCCTGCCGCCTCCGTTCATGAAGTATTGGCCAGCGACAAACAAGCCAAACAGTTCAGCCAGCTCAAGCACGGCCAGAAACTCGAATTCGAATTGAACCCAGAAGGCCAACTGACCAGCCTGCACAGCAAGGTCAGCGACGTCGAAACCATCACCCTGACCAAGAATGACAAGGGTTATGCCTTCAACCGGGTTACCGCAAAACCCACCGTTCGCACCGCTTACGTACACGGCGTGATCAACAGCTCGCTTTCACAATCCGCGGCCCGTGCCGGCCTCTCCCATAGCCTGACCATGGATATGGCCAGCGTCTTCGGCTACGACGTCGACTTCGCTCAAGACATCCGCCAGGGCGACGAATTCGATGTGATCTACGAGCAGAAAGTGGTCAAAGGCAAAGCCGTCGGCAATGGCCCGATCCTGTCCGCCCGCTTCACCAATCGCGGCAAGACCTACACCGCCGTGCGTTACACCAATAAACAAGGCAACAGCAGCTACTACACCGCTGACGGTAACAGCATGCGCAAGGCATTCATCCGAACTCCGGTGGATTTCGCCCGCATCAGCTCGAAGTTCTCCATGGGCCGCAAACACCCGATCCTCAATAAGATCCGCGCCCACAAAGGCGTTGATTACGCTGCGCCACGCGGTACGCCAATCAAGGCTGCCGGTGACGGTAAAGTGCTGCTCGCCGGGCGTCGTGGTGGCTACGGCAACACCGTGATCATCCAGCACGGCAACACTTACCGCACGCTATACGGCCACATGCAAGGCTTCGCCAAAGGTGTGAAGACTGGCGGTACCGTGAAACAGGGCCAGGTCATCGGCTACATCGGCACCACCGGCCTCTCGACCGGTCCGCACTTGCACTATGAGTTCCAGGTCAACGGCGTTCACGTCGACCCGCTGGGCCAGAAGCTGCCAATGGCTGATCCGATTGCCAAAGCCGAACGTGCGCGCTTCCTTGCACAGAGCCAACCGTTGATGGCGCGCATGGATCAAGAGAAGGCCACCATGCTGGCTTCGAGCAAGCGCTAAGTCATGGCCCTGTATATCGGCGTAATGTCCGGAACCAGCCTCGACGGTCTGGACATTGCCCTGATCGAACAGACCTCGGCGATCAAGCTGATCGCCACGCACTACATTCCCATGCCTGAATCCCTGCGCGCCGAGCTGCTTGGCTTGTGCGCCAGCGGCCCCGACGAAATCGCCCGTTCGGCGATTGCCCAACAGAACTGGGTGACGCTCGCTGCGCAGGGCATTCATACCCTCCTCGACCAGCAGCAACTCAAACCCCAAGACATTCGTGCAATCGGCAGCCACGGCCAGACTATCCGCCATGAACCGGCGCGCGGTTTCACCGTGCAGATCGGCAACCCTGCCCTGCTGACCGAACTCACAGGTATTACCGTAGTCAGCGACTTCCGCAGCCGCGACGTCGCAGCCGGTGGCCAAGGCGCTCCGCTGGTTCCCGCGTTCCATGAAGCTTTGTTCGAAGAGCGTACCGGCAATCAGGCCGTCTTGAATGTCGGCGGTTTCAGCAATCTCAGTCTGATTGAGCCGACCAAACCTGTAGCCGGTTTCGACTGCGGCCCGGGGAATGTGCTGATGGACGCCTGGATTCAGCAGCAGCGCGGCGAAAACTACGATCGCAATGGCGAATGGGCGAAATCAGGCACTATTGAGCCAACCCTGTTGCAGTCACTGCTCAGCGATCCGTTCTTCGTTACCAAAGGACCAAAAAGCACCGGCCGCGAAGTGTTCAACCTGCCATGGCTGGAACAACACCTTTCACGCCTGCCAACCTTTGCCGCTGAGAATGTGCAGGCCACGCTGCTTGAACTGACCGCATTGACCATCATCGAGTCGCTGCAAAGCGCTCAATCCGACACTCAGGAATTGTTGGTCTGCGGCGGCGGTGCGCACAACGCCACACTGATGAAGCGCCTGGCCGACCTGCTGCCAAACGCAACGGTCGCCAGCACCGCCACTCACGGCGTTGATCCGGACTGGGTTGAAGCCATGGCCTTCGCCTGGCTCGCCCATTGCTGCCTTGAAGGCATCGCCGCCAACCGCCCAAGCGTCACCGGCGCTCGCGGTCTTCGTGTCCTCGGCGCCATCTACCCGGCCTGATTAAACCGCACACAGCAAAACGCCGCAGAACCGTAAGGCTCTGCGGCGTTTTGTTATCTGAAGCGCGGCGCGATCAGATCGAGAACGAAGACCCGCAACCACACGTCGTGGTGGCGTTCGGGTTCTTGATCACGAAGCGCGAACCTTCCAGACCTTCCTGGTAGTCCACTTCAGCACCGGCCAGGTACTGAAAGCTCATCGGATCCACCACCAGACTCACGCCTTCGCGCTCGACGATGGTGTCGTCCTCGGCCACATCTTCATCGAAGGTGAAACCGTACTGAAACCCTGAACAACCGCCGCCCGTAACGAATACGCGCAGCTTCAAGCGATCATTCCCCTCTTCATCGACCAGGCTCTTCACCTTGTGCGCGGCACCGTGGGTGAATTGCAAAGCCGTGGGGGTGAAGGATTCGACGCTCATGCTGACTATCTCCCGGCGTTACGCCGCCATAATGCGTGATGACGCGCATTATCCGCTTGTCCGAGAAAATCGGTCAACTATTGTTACGGTATATCAATAAACCCGACGAGCTGATCAGAATGCAAAAAGGCCCGTCAGACGGGCCTTTTCGCTCTGCCGTTTAAAATGTTACGGCAGCATACCGGCGTGGGACAGACCGAAGCGCTCGTCCAGCCCGAACAGAATGTTCATGTTCTGTACCGCCTGGCCCGACGCGCCTTTGACCAGATTGTCGATCACCGACAGCACCACCACCAGATCGCCATCCTGCGGACGGTGAACGGCGATACGGCAAACGTTGGCGCCACGCACGCTACGGGTTTCCGGATGGCTGCCGGCCGGCATCACGTCGACGAACGGTTCGTTGGCATAACGCTTTTCAAACAGCGCCTGCAGATCCACCGAACGATCAACCACGGTCGCGTAGAGCGTGGAGTGAATGCCACGGATCATCGGGGTCAGGTGCGGAACGAAGGTCAGACCGACATCCTTACCCGCTGCACGACGCAGACCCTGACGAATTTCCGGCAGGTGACGGTGACCTTTTACCGCGTAGGCCTTCATGCTTTCCGACGTCTCGGAGTACAACGAGCCTACAGCCGCACCGCGACCGGCACCGCTGACACCGGATTTGCAGTCGGCGATCAGACGCGAAGTATCGGCCAGATCTGCTTCAAGCAAAGGAAGGAAACCCAACTGCGTCGCTGTCGGATAGCAACCCGGCACGGCGATCAGGCGAGCTTTCTTGATCTGCTCGCGATTGACTTCCGGCAGACCGTAAACCGCCTCGTCCAGCAGCCCGGGCGCGCCGTGCGGCTGACCGTACCACTTGGCCCATTCTTCAGCGTCTTGCAGACGGAAGTCGGCTGACAGGTCGATGACCTTGGTGCCCGCTGCCAGCAATTCGCCCGCCAGCGCGTGAGCAACGCCGTGTGGTGTGGCGAAGAACACTACGTCACAAGCGCCGAGCGTCTTGATGTCCGGTACGCTGAAGGCGAGGCCGTCGTAGTGACCGCGCAGGTTCGGGTACATGTCAGCCACAGGCAGGCCGGCCTCGGATCGGGAAGTGATGACAACCACTTCTGCCTGCGGATGCTGCGCCAACAGACGCAGCAGTTCGACACCGGTGTAACCCGTGCCGCCGACGATACCGACCTTGACCATAACCTGCCCTCAAAGAACCACTGGAAAGCCGTCGATAATAGGGGCCGCGCGGCCCTGCGACAACCGTCAAGGTGACGTGCGGACGCTCAAGCCTCTACTATCCGGCTTACCGTGAACCTGGAATAACTAAAAATGCTCTATCTATGGATCAAAGCTTTTCACATTGTCAGCGTCGTTTGCTGGTTTGCCGGGCTGTTCTACTTACCGCGTCTGTTCGTGTATCACGCGCAAAGCGAAGACACGCTCAGCAAAGAACGCTTCAGCATCATGGAGCGCAAGTTGTATCGCGGCATCATGGGCCCGGCGATGATCGCCACGCTGATATTTGGCGGCTGGCTGATCTATCTCAACCCGAGCATCTTCAGCATGGGTGGCTGGATTCACGCCAAACTGACCCTCGTCGTCTTGCTGATCGGCTACCACCATATGTGCGGCGCGCAGGTAAAACGTTTTGCCCGTGGCGAAAACACCCGCAGCCATGTCTTTTATCGCTGGTTCAATGAAGTGCCGGTTCTGATATTGCTGGCTATCGTAATTCTGGTCGTGGTCAAGCCGTTCTAACTTCAACAAGTACAGATCTTGGGGTGTTCATAATGTCGCTGCCCGCTTTGCTCGAACAACGTCTGCGTCTGCCAGTAGTAGCGGCGCCGATGTTTCTGATTTCCAACCCGGAGCTGGTGCTCGCCTGCTGCCGCAATGGCGTGGTCGGCAGCTTTCCGGCCTTGAACCAGCGCGAAAGCAGCGGCTTCAAAGCCTGGCTGGAACAGATCGAAGCGGGACTTGCGACACTGGAGAACCCGGCGCCCTACGCGGTGAACCTGATCGTGCACAACAGCAACCCGCGCTTGCAGGCGGATCTGAACATTTGCGTCGAGCACAAAGTGCCAATCGTCATCACCAGCCTCGGCGCGGTGAAGGAGTTGGTCGACGCGGTACACAGTTATGGAGGCCTGGTGTTCCATGACGTCACCACTCGCCGACATGCCGAGAAAGCGGCCGAGGCGGGTGTCGACGGTTTGATCGCCGTGGCGGCTGGCGCCGGGGGACATGCCGGGACCTGGAGTCCGTTTGCGCTGATCGCCGAGATCCGAGAGTTTTTCGATAAAACCCTGTTGCTTGCAGGATGTCTTAACCACGGTCACGAGATTCTCGCCGCACAGCTGCTCGGCGCGGATTTGGCCTACTTCGGTACGCGATTTATCGCCACCACGGAAAGTCATGCGCCTGACGCCTACAAGGAGATGCTGCTGACAGCCAAGGCTTCGGACATCATCCATACTCCAGCGGTCTCGGGAGTGCCGGCGAGTTTTATGCGTCAGAGCCTGGAGGCGGCCGGTTTCGATATGGCTGCTCTGCAAGGCAAAGGCGAAGTGAATTTCGGTGACAAGTTGAAGCCGATCAGCGATGAGGCCAAAGCCTGGAAAACCGTGTGGTCGGCCGGTCAAGGCGTAGGGCAGATCGATGACCTGCCGAGTGTGGATCAATTGATCGCACGGCTGGACGCCGAGTATCGCCAGGCACAGGAACGCGCAGCCCAGCTACCGCAACGCTGGCCGCGCTAAGAAAAATCGGGTCAGCCCCGCTGGGCTGGCCTTACACTGCTGACCTTTCAATTTATTCGCGACAAGGATGCCTCGGCCATGAGCGAACCCCGTTACAAGATCGTGTTCGACGGTGCTCTACAGCCCGGTGTCGATATCACCACTGCCAAACTCAATCTGGCGGATCTGTTCAAAAGCGATGTGGCCGCGATCGAACGCCTGTTCAGTGGCCGCAGCGTCGCGCTCAAGCGTGATTTGTCCCACAGCGATGCGCAGACCTATCTGCAAGCGCTGAGCAAAACCGGGATCGACGCACGCATTGAAGCTGAAACGGCAATCGAGCTGAACCTGGCGGATGTCCATGAGCACACCGCCGTTGTGGCCGAACCGGACTCGCCGTATGCACCGCCTCGCGCAAGCGTTGGCGAAAGCCAGGCGGAGTTCGCCACGCTCAAGCCATTCAGCGTCGAAGGCCGAATCGGACGCCTGCGTTTTCTGGCGTGGACAATGGTCCTGAGCCTGGTGACCTTGCCCATTGTCGGCGTGTTCGCCCTGCTGGCTTTGGGACTGGTCGCCGGCGACTCCACCACCGGTCTGATCATCGGCGGGATCTTTGCGTTCTTCCTGTTTATCGCTTTCCTGATTGTCAGCATCCTGTTCAGCATTCAGCGCCTGCACGACATCGGTTGGTCGGGCTGGCTCTGGCTACTGAACCTGGTGCCATTCGTGGGCAGTTTCTTTCCGCTGGTGATCATGGTCGTGCCGGGCAATACCGGCGCCAACCGTTACGGCCCTCCCCCACCTCCCAACAGCACTGCCGTGAAAGTGCTGTGCTCCCTGTGGATCGTGTTCTTCGCGCTGGTGTTCGCCGGCGGCATGCTTGGCGGGATCTCGGCCATCCAGCAGGAATATGAAAGCAATCTGGAAAGCAGCTACGAAAGTGGCTCGGTGACCACTGATGAAGTCGAAGTAGAGGTCCAAGCGCCTGCGGATTACGCCGACGAGGCAGCCGAAGCGGCGCAGGCCCCTGTAGACTCTGCGAAAGAATGAACAGCGCTCCCCGCCGTGACACCCGCGTCGCCGGCGCGGAGCTGTTGCGATGGAGAATTGCATGACCCGTTACGCACTGATCACCGGCGCTTCCAGCGGCATTGGCCTGGCGATGGCCGAGGCACTGGCCCGGCGTGGCCGCAGCCTGATTCTGGTGGCCCGACAGCGTGATCAGCTGGAAAGCATTGCGATCGAGTTGACCCAGCGTTTTGGCGTCGAGGTACTGTTCCGCGCCTGCGATCTGGGCGAGCCATTGCGTCTGTCCGGCTTCCTGCTGGAACTCGAAGAAGGTGACCGGCAAATCGACTTGCTGGTCAATTGCGCCGGTATCGGCACCTGCGGCCCGTTTCTCGCGCAGGACTGGATGACCGAGCAGGACCTGATCGAAGTGAACATCCTCGCCCTAACCCGCCTCTGCCACGCCATCGGCAACAGCATGGCGTTGCAGGGTGGCGGGCAGATTCTCAATGTCGCCTCGGTGGCCGCGTTCAATCCCGGCCCATGGATGAGCACTTACTACGCCAGCAAGGCCTATGTGCTGCACTTCTCCGAAGCCTTGCGGGTCGAACTAAAACAAAGCGCGGTGAAGGTTTCGGTGCTCTGCCCAGGCCCGACACGCACGGCATTTTTCCGCACGGCACAGCTCAACAGCGAAAAACTCAAAGACAGCAAATTGCTGATGAGCCCCGAGGAAGTCGCGCTGTACACCGTGCGCGCCCTCGACAAGAACCGGGCGATCATCATTCCGGGACGACGCAATCGCTGGTTCGCGTTTTTGCCGCGACTCGGTTCGCGCTGGCTTAATCGCACCATTGTCGGCATGGTCAACAAGGCTTACTGCCCTCGCTGAAATGCCCTACAGGTAAAACACTGGGCGGGATAAGCCGCCCTGCGTACACTCAGACCAGCCCAAACAACGGAGAAAACAGCAGTGGATACTCTGTTCACCAAGATCATCAACCGGGAAATCCCGGCCAAGATCATTTACGAGGACGACCAGGTTCTGGCGTTCCACGACATCGCCCCGCAGGCGCCAGTGCATTTCCTGGTGATCCCGAAAAAACCGGTGCGCACCCTCAATGACCTGACCGAAGACGACAAGGCACTGGCAGGGCATATCCTCTTCACTGCACAGCGCCTGGCGCTGGAGCTGGGCTGCGAAGACGGTTTCCGCGTGGTGATGAACTGCAATGAAAAGGGTGGGCAAACCGTCTACCACATTCACATGCACGTACTCGGTCAGCGGCAGATGAACTGGCCACCGGGCTGATCCGTACCCCATCCCCCTGTGGGAGCGAGCCTGCTCGCGAAGTCTTCGGCACATCCAATGTATCAGTGCCTGACATTCCGCCTTCGCGAGCAGGCTCGCTCCCACAAAAAAGCATGACCGCGCAGCAAATGACCCAGCGCAAACCTTCCCCCGGCCGATTCGGTTAAACTGGCCGCCGAGATTCTTCCCGGAGGTCAGCATGACTACCCAACGTCACTACTCGCCAATTGACCGTCTTCTGCTGCAAGCCGATGCCGCGATGCGTACCCTGCTGCCCTTCAGTGGCCAGCCGTACCGTCCATCGCCAGCAATTTTGCAACCGGACACGCAGATGAGCGACGAAGACACCCGCCACGTCGCCGGTCTGATGCGCATCAACCATACCGGTGAAGTCTGCGCCCAGGCGCTGTATCAGGGACAGGCTTTGACTGCCAAGCTGCCGCAGGTACGCGAGGCCATGGAGCACGCCGCCGAGGAAGAGATTGATCATCTGGTGTGGTGCGAACAGCGCATTCACCAGTTGGGCAGCCATACCAGCGTTTTGAATCCGCTGTTTTACGGCATGTCGTTCGGGATTGGCGCAGTGGCCGGATTGATCAGCGACAAGGTCAGTCTCGGGTTTGTCGCGGCGACTGAACATCAGGTGTGCAAGCACTTGAACGAACATCTCGAGCAGTTGCCAGCGGAGGACGAGAAGTCCCGTGCGATTCTGGAGCAGATGCGCATTGATGAAGAACATCATGCGGAAAGTGCGCTGGAGGCTGGGGGGTTCCGTTTTCCGGCACCTGTGAAGTTCGGGATGAGTATTCTGGCCAAGGTGATGACCAAGAGTACTTATCGGATCTGAGAACGGTATTGCTGCAAAGGGCCCCTTCGCGAGCAGGCTCGCTCCCACAGGGGGTGGCAGAATTGAAAAAGGCGACCGAAAGGTCGCCTTTTTTGTGCCCGGGAATCTTAGGTCGGCATGTTGCGCGCGTAGAAGATTTCGAGCATTTCGTGTTTCACCCGGTCGGTCACCTGAGCGCGCTGCTCGGAAGACAGATTGCTGGTGGCGTCGCCGAACAGGTAGTTATCCAGTTCGAAGTTCTTCAGCAGCATTTTGGTGTGGAACAGGTTTTCCTGGTACACGTTCACGTCGGTCATCTGGTACGCGTCGCGGGTGTCTTCGGAGAGGTAGTTCTGGATCGAATTGATCTCGTGGTCGATGAAGTGCTTGTTGCCTTCAACGTCACGGGTGAAGCCGCGCACACGATAATCCACAGTCACGATGTCCGAATCGAACTGGTGAATGAGGAAATTGAGCGCTTTCAGCGGTGAAATGACACCACAAGTCGACACATCGATGTCCACACGGAACGTTGCAATACCGTCGTCCGGATGGATTTCCGGGTAGGTGTGCACCGTGATGTGGCTCTTGTCGAGGTGGGCCAGGATAATTTCGGGCAACGGGCCCGGCGATTCTTCAATCTGGCTTTCAGTCGGGGTTACCGGCTCTTCAGAAATCAGGATCGTGACGCTGGCGCCCTGAGGTTCATAGTCCTGACTGGCAATGTTCAGGATGTTGGCACCAATGATCTCGACAACTTCTGTGAGAATCTGCGTCAGGCGTTTCGCGTTGTACTCTTGATTGATGTACTCGACGTAAGCCTGCTGGTCTTGCGGGGTTTCCGCGTAGCAGATGTCATAGATGTTGAAGCTCAAGGTCTTTGTCAGGTTATTGAACCCGTGGAGCTTGAGTTTGCTTTTCACCGTTAAAAACTCTCTATGTATGCGGCGCAGCCGCGTGATCAAGCATGCCCGTCAAGTGCGAACAACGCACCTGCGTAGGACGGTTAACACCTCTTCGCGATGGCGATTTTGGTTATCTGTTCAGGCGGCTGATCCGTCGGCTGACCGATCACTGCCCTGAAAAAAGTGGCGCATTATGCAGACGTCAGCGGGGGATCGCCAGAGTCTGCACTGCTTTTATGATAGTTGAATGTCGGATCAACCGAGTTCGACGATTTCGTAGTCGTGGGTGATTGCCACGCCGGCCGCGCCGAGCATGATCGAGGCCGAGCAATACTTCTCGGCGGACAACTCGATGGCGCGCTTGACCTGGGCTTCTTTCAAGCCACGGCCCTTGACCACGAAATGCATGTGAATCTTGGTGAACACCTTTGGATCTTCAGTCGCGCGCTCGGCTTCGAGGAAGGCTTCGCAGCTTTCAACGGCCTGGCGGGACTTCTTCAGAATGCTGACCACGTCGAAGTTGCTGCAACCGCCGACACCCAGCAGAAGCATTTCCATCGGGCGAACACCCAGATTACGACCACCGGCGTCCGGCGGACCGTCCATCACCACGACATGACCGCTGCCGGATTCGCCGAGGAACATGGCTTCGCCAGCCCATTGGATGCGTGCCTTCATCGCCAAGACTCCACTGTAGAAAAAAGGGTCGCCAGCTTAGCACAGCGCCCCGGCCTGACAGCGAGCGCTGATCCTAGGACGGATGCCTCTACGACGTAGGTAATTTCTCGAATTTTCGACGAAGTGTCTGTTAAGCTGGCGCCAATTCGCTGGCGCCCATGCCAGCTGTGTAGCGACCGCCTTCAGCGCCTCATAAAAAAATCAAACATCACCGTGCAGTCTTTTCGGGATACAACCATGGTTGCTATTACCCCCACACCCAAAATCAAGAACCTCGACAAGCTGTTGATGCATTGTCAGCGCCGTCGCCATGCGGCCAAGAGCAACATCATTTGTGCAGGCGATCGCTCGGACACGCTGTACTTCATCATCAAGGGTTCGGTAACGATCCTGATCGAGGACGACGATGGTCGCGAGATGATCATCGCCTACCTCAACGCCGGGGATTTCTTCGGTGAACTGGGCCTCTTCGAGCAAGCGGGTCAAGAACAGGAACGCAGCGCCTGGGTGCGGGCCAAGGTTGAATGCGAAACAGCAGAAATCAGCTACGCCAAGTTCCGCGAGTTGTCGCAGCAGGATCCGGACATTCTTTACGTGCTCAGCGGACAAATCGCACAACGCCTGCGCAACACCACGCGCAAGGTCGGCGATCTGGCGTTCTTCGACGTAACTGGTCGAGTCGCGCGCTGCTTGCTTGAGTTGTGCAAACAACCCGATGCGATGACCCACCCTGACGGCATGCAGATCAAGGTGACCCGTCAGGAAATCGGCCGGATTGTCGGTTGTTCGCGGGAGATGGTCGGTCGCGTGCTCAAGGATCTCGAGGAACGCAACCTGGTCGATGTCAAAGGCAAGACCATGGTGGTCTTTGGTACGCGCTAAGCCCGAATATCAGGCGCTGTACATCTGCGCCAGCATCAGACGAAACAGCTCATCGAGACGCGCCAAGGCCTGTGGCGCGTTGAATTTCTCATGCAGGGCAATGTGGCTTTCAGCCCGTACCCGCTGCCCCAGGCCGCACGCTTCGTTGAAGCGATTGACCGCGGCGACCATCGATTCGCGCTCGTTATCCATCAGCATCGCACCATGCACCAGACCGACCGGACGCTGTCCGCCCTGACTCTGGCGCCAGCGCTGCGCGGTGCCGACCATTTTGCGGCCATCGAGGTTGACGTTGAATCGACCGTCGCAGAATGCGCCATCGATTTCGCCCAACGATGATGTGCCGCCCAATTCATCCAGTAACTGACAGATCGGATCGCAGAGACGGTGGTAGCCGGTTTCGATGCGATTGAGGTCGCCTTCGCTGCGCGGTGGCGCGTAGACCAGGGCGATGTTGATTGTCGCGGCAGATTGCGGGACCGGTTCGCCGCCGGTTTCACGCAGCAGGACTGGCCAACCGGCAGCGGCGGAGACTTCACAGGCGTGGTCGAACGCGGGGAGGCGATTGAGGCGGCGTGGCATGACCAGGGCGCGATCGCTGGGTTGCCAGAACAGCAGGCCGAATTCAGAGTCGCCGGCGCAGACCGAGGCCAGCAAATCCTGTTCGGCTTGCAGGCCGGCTTCGATGGTCAGGGGGGTTGGCAGCGGCATGGAAGGCTCCGGCTATATGGAAATCTTCAGAGGTTTCGATGAACCCATCGCGAGCAGGCTCACTCTTACAGGGGGAACGCATCCAAGTGTAGGAGTGAGCCTGCTCGCGATGGCGTCGACTCGGTCTGAAGCGAATCAGTCGAGGGTCGAACCGCTGATCGAAGTGCCACGCTCCGGGAAGAACAGTCGCTGCAGTTCAGTGCCCGGATTTTCCGCGCGCATGAACGCTTCACCGACCAGGAACGAGTACACGTCACTGATTTCCATCAACTCGACATCGGCACGGTTGAGGATGCCGCTTTCAGTAATCACCAGACGATCGCGCGGAATGCGCGGCAGCAGATCGAGGGTGGTTTCCAGGCTGACGTCGAAGGTGTGCAGATTACGGTTGTTGACACCCACCAGCGGCGTGTCGAGGGTTTTCAATGCGCGCTCCAGCTCATCGCCATCGTGCACTTCAACCAGCACATCAAGACCAACGCCTTTGGCGACCGAGGCCAGCTCGGCCATTTTCACGTCGTCCAGCGCGGAGACGATCAACAGCACACAGTCGGCGCCCAGCGCACGGGCTTCGACGATCTGGTACGGATCGATCATGAAGTCCTTGCGGATCACCGGCAGTTTGCACGCGGCCCGGGCCTGTTGCAGGTACGCATCGGCGCCCTGGAAATAATCGATGTCGGTCAGTACGGACAGGCAAGTCGCCCCGCCCTTCTCGTAGCTTTTGGCGATGTCGGCGGGAACGAAGTTCTCGCGGATCACGCCTTTGCTCGGCGAGGCCTTTTTGATTTCGGCGATCACAGCAGGCTGCTTCTTCTTGGCTTGCGCCAGCAATGCCTGGGCAAAACCACGGGGTGCATCGGCCGCCTTGGCCAGACTTTCCAGCTCGCTCAGGCTGACGCGAGCACTACGCTCGGCGACTTCCTGAACTTTGCGCGCCAGAATGTTTTCCAGAACCGTCGGTACACTCATCCCTCATTCTCCACTCTGAATACCGCGGTAAAGGCACCCAGCTCCTCGAGTTTTTCCCGAGCAAGACCGGTGTGCAAGGCGTCGTGCGCAAGCTCCACGCCCTGTTTCAAACTACTCGCCACGTCGGCGGCGTACAGCGCTGCACCGGCATTGAGGACAATCATTTCGGCGGCTTTCTGGCCGTTTTCGGTTTTGCGCTTGCCGAGGGCATCGCGGATCAGCGCCAGCGAGGCTTCCGGGCCGTCGACCGACAGGCCATGCAGACTCTGGCTTTTCATACCGAGGTCTTCCGGCTCGACCCAATATTCGCTGATCTCGTTGTTTTTCAGCTCGGCGACAAAGGTCGGTGCGGCGAGACTGAATTCATCCAGGCCGTCCTTCGAGTGCACCACCAGCACATGCTTGCTGCCCAGACGCTGCAAGACTTCGGCCAATGGCCGGCACAGCGCCTTGTTGAATACGCCCACTACCTGATGTTTCACACCGGCCGGATTCGTAAGCGGGCCGAGCATGTTGAACAGTGTGCGCAGGCCGAGATCGCGGCGCGGGCCGGCGGCGTACTTCATGGCTTTGTGGTGAGTCTGGGCAAACATGAAACCGATGCCGACGTTGTCGATACAACGGGCGACCTGCACCGGCGTCAGGTTCAGATAGATGCCAGCCGCTTCCAGCAAGTCGGCGCTGCCGCTCTTGCCCGACACCGCGCGGTTGCCGTGTTTGGCCACCGTGCAACCGGCTGCCGCGACGACAAACGAAGAAGCCGTCGACACGTTGAAGATGTTCGCGCCGTCACCGCCGGTACCGACCACATCGACCACGCCATCAAGGGTCTTCAGTTCGACCTGATCGGCCAGCTCACGCATCACCGACACGGCACCGACGATTTCGTCGATGCTCTCGCTCTTCATGCGCATGGCCATCATGAACGCGCCGATCTGCGCATCGCTGCATTGGCCAGTCATGATTTCGCGCATCACATCGCGCATTTCCTCGGTGCTGAGGTCGAGGTGATCGACGATACGGCTCAGGGCTGTCTTGATATTCATGGGAAGTCCTTAGCGCGTGCCGCCGGTTTGTTTGAGGAAGTTGGCAAACAGTTCATGACCCTGTTCGGTCAGGATCGACTCGGGGTGGAACTGTACGCCCTCAATGTTGAGGGTCTTGTGCCGCAGGCCCATGATTTCGTCGACTGAACCGTCGTCGTGTTGGGTCCACGCAGTCAGTTCCAGGCAATCGGGCAAAGTGTCGTGCTTGACGATCAGCGAGTGGTAACGGGTGACGGTCAGCGGATGATTGAGACCGGCGAAAACGCCCTTGTCCTCGTGGAATACCGGACTAGTCTTACCGTGCATTACCTGACGCGCACGCACTACATCGCCGCCAAAGGCCTGACCGATGGACTGGTGGCCGAGGCAGACGCCAAGGATCGGCAGCTTGCCGGCAAAGTGCTTGATGGCTTCGATGGAAATGCCGGCTTCGGTCGGCGTGCACGGGCCTGGCGATACCACGATGCGCTCAGGCTTGAGGGCTTCGATTTCGGCGATGGTCAATTCGTCGTTGCGCACGACTTTGACCTCGGCACCCAGCTCGCCAAGGTATTGCACAACGTTGTAAGTAAAGGAGTCGTAGTTGTCGATCATCAGCAACATGGCGTTTCGAACCTCTTGAATTCTGATTTGAAAACAGCCTTCAGATCACTTGCCCGCAGGGCGCTGCACGATGTCGGACGCAGGAAGACGCGGCGGCACAGCGGCATTTCAAACAGGCAAGGAAGGCAAAGCGATACAGATCCGGCGGGGCCGGCAGAAAAGATTCAGGCGCGCCAACGCCAGCGGGCGTGTGCCTTGATGACTTGATCCAGAAGTTTGCTGGTGATCAACACGGGGGAGGTCTCGTTCATACGTTCCGGCACAGTAACTTAGCTGGGCGGAGCGTGCAATATGGCCGGGCCTTTGGGGGATAAATCCAGGGGAGGATTCGCGACCGATGGCAAAACGCCGGGAGTTTTTGGTACTGTCGTTTCGTTCACCTACAACAATAAATAAACGGACTTGCTCATGATCAAACAGACGTTGTTTGTACCGCTGGCTGGCTGCCTGCTCGCACTGGCTTGTGCTCAGGCCAATGCAGCGCCCAATCCTTATTCCCGTTTCATTGTGTTTGGCGACAGCCTCAATGATGCCGGTACCTTCACCGACGCCGGCGGACCGGCCGGCTCCACCGAGCGTTACACCAACCGGACCGGGCCGGTGTATCAGGATGGCAGCGGCGAACTGTATTCATTGAACTCCACGCAGTTGCTCGGCGGACGCCTTGGCTTTTCGCCAGATCAGACAGCCTCTTCCAGCTCTGCAGTGCGCGCCGAAAACGGCCAACCGGACGGTAACAACTGGGCGGTGGGCGGCTATCGTACCGACCAGATCCTCGACTCGATCACCACGCAATCCGCTACCGGTGAACGCACTCGCGCCGGTTACCTGCCATCGAATGGCTTCCGCGCCGATCCGAATGCGCTGTATTACATTTCCGGCGGCGGCAACGACTTCCTGCAAGGGCGCATTCTCAGCCTGCCGCAAGCCAACGCCGCCGCCGATCGACTGGCCGACAGCGTGCAAACCCTGCAAACCGCCGGCGCCAAATACGTGATGGTCTGGCTGTTGCCTGATGTGGGGCTGACGCCGGCCATCAACGGTACGCCACTGCAAGCTTTCAGCAGCCAACTCGCCACCCAGTTCAACAGTCAGTTGGTTACGCGCCTGCAAGGCATCAACGCCGAGATCATTCCGCTGAACATTCCGGTGCTGCTGTCGGAAGTGTTTGCCGATCCAGGACGTTTTGGCCTCGCGACCGATCAGAACCTGACCGCGACCTGCTTCAGTGGCAATAGCTGCACCGAGAACGCCCGTTACGGGATCAACAGTGCAACGCCGGATCCGACCAAGCTGATCTACAACGACGGCGTACACCCGACGGAAGCCGGGCAAAAACTGATCTCCGACTATGCCTACTCCCTGCTCGCCGCACCGTGGGAACTGACGCTGTTACCGGAAATGGCCCACGCCACCGTACGCGCGCACCAAGACGAACTGCGCAACCAATGGCAAGCGGACTGGGAGAACTGGCAAGCGGTCGGCCAATGGCGCGCGATTGTTTCCGCGGGTGGCCAGCATCTGGATGTCGACAGCCAAAGCAGCGGCGCCAGCGCCGATGGCAGCGGTTACAACCTCAACGTCGGCGGCAGTTATCGTTTGAATGAGGCCTGGCGCGTCGGCGTGGCAGGCGGCTTCTACCGGCAGAACCTGGAGGCCGGCCATAACGATTCGGACTACAAACTCAATAGCTATATGGCTACGGCATTTGCCCAGTACCAGCAAAATCGCTGGTGGGCTGACGCGGCGTTGACCGGCGGCAAACTCGACTACGACAACCTCAAGCGCAAGTTCGATCTCGGTGCCAGCGAAGGCGCAGAAAAAGGCGACACCGACGGCAGCCTCTGGGCCTTCAGCGCCCGTGTCGGTTATGACATTGCCCAGCCGGGCAGCGAGTGGCACCTGTCGCCATTCGTCAGCGCTGACTACGCCAGCGTTGATGTCGATGGCTATTCAGAGAAGAGCAACCGCGCCACAGCGCTGACCTTCGATGATCAGACTCGCGATTCGAAACGTCTGGGGTTGGGCTTGCAGGGCAAATACAACATCACCCCGCAAACGCAGGTGTTCGGCGAGTACGCTCACGAGCGTGAGTACGAAGATGACGTGCAGAAGGTGCGTATTGCACTTAATACTCTGCCGGCCAACGACTTCAAGCTTGAGGGTTATACGCCGCAGAGCCATTTGAATCGCTTGAGCCTGGGCGTCAGCCACAAGCTCACGGCGGATCTGGCGCTGCGTGGCGGTTATTCGTTGCGCAAGGATGATGACTTTACCCAGCAGGGCGTTAATGTCGGGGTTGTGCTGGACTTCTAACTCGCAGGCACAAAAAAGCGGCGCCCTCACAGGCGCCGCTTTTTTATTGCCGAGCACAAAGCCCACTGTGGGAGCGAGCCTGCTCGCGAAGAGGGTGTGTCAGTCGCCATTAATGTTGGCTGACACAACGCCTTCGCGAGCAGGCTCGCTCCCACAGGGTTTTGCGCAAGCTGCTCAAGCTTGCGGGGTTTGCTCGGCCAGGGCCACGGCGCGGAACATCGCGCGGCGTTTGTTCAGGGTTTCTTCCCATTCCAGGGCCGGCACCGAGTCGGCAACGATGCCGCCGCCAGCCTGCACGTGCAGCTCGCCGTTCTTGATCACTGCCGTGCGAATGGCAATCGCGGTGTCCATGTTGCCGTTCCAGGCGAAGTAACCGACCGCCCCACCGTAGACGCCACGCTTGACCGGCTCCAGTTCGTCGATGATTTCCATCGCGCGAATCTTCGGGGCGCCCGACAAGGTGCCGGCCGGCAGAATCGCTCGCAGCGCGTCCATCGCCGTCAGGCCTTCTTTCAACTGGCCGGTGACGTTGGAGACGATGTGCATCACGTTGGAATAACGCTCGATGACCATTTTCTCGGTGAGCTTCACCGAGCCGATTTCCGAAACGCGGCCGGTGTCGTTGCGACCGAGATCGATCAGCATCAAGTGCTCGGCGATCTCTTTGTCATCCGACAGCAGATCTTCTTCCAGCGCCACGTCCGCCTCTTCGGTCGCGCCACGAGGGCGAGTACCGGCAATCGGACGCACGGTGATCAGGTTGTCTTCAACGCGCACCAGCACTTCCGGCGAACTGCCAACAACATGGAAGTCGCCGAAGTTGAAAAAGTACATGTAAGGCGTCGGATTGAAGCAACGCAGCGCGCGATACAGATCAATCGGCGCAGCCTTGAAGTCGATCGACATGCGCTGCGACGGCACGACCTGCATGCAGTCACCGGCAAGGATGTATTCCTTGATGGTGTCGACGGCTTTTTCGTAATCGTCTTGGGTGAAACTGGAGCGGAACACTGGATCAGCGGATTGCTGTTTGCTGAAATCCAGGCCACGGCGCGGGGTGATCGGCTGGCGCAGTTTCTCCAGCAATGCCTGCAGTTGCGCCTGACCTTGTTCGAAGGCATCCACCTGCGCAGGGTCGGCCAGCACGATCGCGTGCATCTTGCCGGCGAGGTTGTCGAACACCACGACAGCGTCGGAAACCATCAGCAGAATGTCCGGTACGCCCAGCGGATCCGGGTTCGGGCATTTGCCCAAGCGCTTCTCGACATAACGCACGCAGTCATAACCGAAGTATCCGACCAGACCACCGTTGAAACGCGGCAGACCGGCGATAGTCGGCACGTTGTAGCGCGCCTTGAAGGTTTCAACGAACGCCAACGGATCTTCAACATCGTGGCTTTCGGTCTCGACACCATCAACGGTGATGCTGACGTGATGGTCGTGAACCCGCAGCACAGTGCGGCACGGCAGGCCGATGATCGAGTAACGGCCCCACTTCTCGCCGCCCTGCACCGATTCGAGCAGGTAGGAGTTGGGCTGGTCGGCCAGTTTCAGGTAGATCGACAGCGGCGTGTCGAAGTCGGCCAGGGTTTCGCAGGCCAACGGAATGCGGTTGTAGCCGTCAGCGGCCAAGCGCAGGAATTCTTCGCGGATCATAAGGTGCCTCGTGGAGTGAGGGGCAAATCAGTCAGGTATGCAAACGCGCCGGCAGGCCGGCCAGGAACAAGTCAGGCGCGCCAACGCCAGCGGGCCAGGGCCTTGATGACTTTCATCCAGAGTTTGCGAGTGACCACCACGATGGCGTTTCCAGAATGGGAGTGAGAAGCGTCGGGCAACGTTATCTCAGCGGCCGAACCGAGGCAACCGGGAATTAGCTTGCGCAGATCGTCGATCACCAAAGCCGGCGATTCTTCGGCAATTGGCCGGCCATGGTTGTAGCCGTAACTCAGTGCCACGCATTTGACCCCCGCCGCTTTCGCCGCCAGTACGTCGCTGCGCGAGTCGCCGACGAACAACGATTGCGAGGCCGGGATGTTGGCCATTTTCATGACAAAGAACAGCGCCGCCGGATCCGGTTTCTTCTGCGGCAAGGTATCGCCACCGATGATCCACTTGAAGTAGCGGCCGATTTTCATCTGATCCAGCAGCGGCGCGACGAAACGCTCCGGTTTGTTGGTGATCAGCGCCATCGCCACGCCTTGCTTGTGCAGCCACTTGAGGGTGTCGCGCACGCCGGGATAGACCACGGTCAGCTCATGGCTGGCGCCGTAGGCGTCCATGAATACTTCCAGCGCGTGCTCGGCCTCGACGTCATCCACCGCTGAATGATCAATGCCGCCGGCCAGCGCGCGGCGCACCAGGACTGGCGCGCCATTGCCAACCCATTCGCGCACCGAATCGATGCCCGCCGGTTGACGGCCGAGGGAGAGCAGCATGGTGTCCACCGCCGCTGCCAGGTCTGGAACCGAGTCGATCAGCGTGCCATCCAGATCGAACATCACCAGCCGTGGCAGTTTTCCCGGGAACAGCTGCTCAAATCCGCTCATGGGCGAGCCAGCGCCAGTTCGGAACGCATCTTATCGATGACTTCCTGATAGTTCGGCGCATTGAAGATCGCCGAGCCAGCGACAAAGGTGTCAGCGCCAGCCGCGGCGATTTCGCGGATGTTGTTGACGTTGACGCCGCCGTCGATTTCCAGACGGATATCACGGCCCGAGGCATCGATGATCGCCCGCGCTTCGCGCAGTTTGTCGAGGGTGCCGGGAATGAATTTCTGCCCGCCGAAGCCAGGGTTGACGCTCATCAGCAAGACCATGTCGACCTTGTCGATCACGTACTTGAGCACGTCCAGCGGGGTCGCCGGGTTGAACACCAGACCGGATTTGCAGCCGCCTTCACGGATCAGCTGCAGCGAGCGATCAACGTGCAGCGTGGCTTCCGGGTGGAAGGTGATGTAGGTGGCGCCGGCCTCGATGAAGTCGCCAACGATGCGATCCACCGGGCTGACCATCAGGTGCGCATCGATCGGCGCGGTGACGCCGTACTTGCGCAATGCCGCGCAGACCATCGGACCGATGGTCAGGTTCGGCACATAGTGGTTGTCCATGACGTCGAAGTGAACGAAGTCGGCACCAGCGGCCAGAACGTTGTCGACTTCCTCGCCGAGGCGGGCGAAGTCGGCGGAGAGAATCGACGGAGCAATTACGAAGGGCTGCATGACGCACCTTTTCTGAGCTAAATCACGATGGCGCGCATTGTATACCTCAAGTTTCCAAGCGCGCACCGTGACCGCGATGATTGGGTTGTGCCATGACGGATGACCGACGCTGACTCAATACGCCGCGCGGTAGATCTTCTCGATGTCCACGGCGCTGAGTTTGCGCGGGTTGTTGCGCATCAGCCGCTCGATCCCTGCCGCTTCCACGGCCATCGCCGGGATCGCCTCTTCCGGGACACCGAAACTGCGCAGCCCGGCCGGGATTTCCACGGCCGCGCACAGATCGCTCATCGCCTGCACGGCTTTGTCCGCTGCTTCGGCGGCACTCAGATGAGCGGTCTTCACCCCCATCGCTTCGGCAATATCCTGCATGCGTTCGACGCAGGCCATCTTGTTCCAGGTCATGACATACGGCAGCAGCAAGGCGTTACTCACGCCATGGGCAATGTTGAAGCGCCCGCCCAGCGGATACGCCAGCGCATGCACCGCGCCGACCCCGGCATTACCGAACGCCATACCGGCCATCAGGCTGGCGGTGGCCATGTCTTCGCGGGCTTGCAGGTTGGCGCCGTTGGCGTAGGCCTTGGGCAGGGCTTTGGCGATCAGCTTGATGGCGCCGATGGCCAGCGAATCGGTGATCGGCGAGGCATTCACCGACAGGTAGGATTCGATGGCGTGCACCAGTGCGTCGACGCCACTGGCGGCGGTGACGCTGCGTGGGCAGGTCAGGGTCATCTGCGGGCTGACCAGCGCCACGTCCGGTAATAGAAAGTCGCTGACGATGCCTTTCTTCAGTTGCGCGACGTTGTCCGAAAGGATTGCGACATTGGTGACTTCAGAACCGGTGCCGGCGGTGGTCGGGATGGCGATCAGCGGCGGGCCCTTGCGCGGCACTTGATCGACGCCGAACAGATCTTCCAGTGCGCCGTGGTAACCGGCGTACGCAGCAACACTTTTGGCGATGTCGATGGCGCTACCGCCACCGAGGCCGATCAAGCCGTCATGCCCGCCCTCACGGTAAACACGCATGCAGTCTTCGACGATGGCGATTTCCGGATCGGGCAGCACGCGGTCGAAAATCTCGTAGTCGCGTCCACCGAGTTGCACCAGCGCCAGCTCGACCGTGCCGGATTTGACCAGCGCGGCGTCGGTGACGATCAGGGGGTTGTCGATGTCGAGGCGGCTGAGTTCGGCGGCCAATTGCTCGATGGCGGCGGCGCCGGTGATCAGTTTGTGGGCGATTTTGAACTGGGACAGACTCATCGTGCGCAGCCTCTTATAGATGTGGGAGCTGGGCACAAGATTAGCTGGGGATTTGGGGTTGTCTGCTATTCAGGTGGTGAATGACCCATCGCAGACGAGAGCAAAAGCAAGAGCCCCTCACCCTAGCCCTCTCCCAAAGGGAAAGGGGACTGACCGACGTGGATGGGAGAGGTACACCGACGTGCGATACCGAGTCGAACTCAGGTTTTGAAAAGCACAACGATCTGCTCCCTTCCCCCGAAGGTAAAAAGACTGACCGAGGTGGATGGGAGAGGTGCACCGACTTGCGATATCGAGTCGAACTCAGGTTTTGATAACCATGAAGATCTGCTCCCTTTCCCCCTCGCCCCCCTGGGGGAGAGGGCTGGGGTGAGGGGGTAAGCTTTTGATCTAGCCCTTAAACCTGAGCAGTGCGCAGTTTCTCGCTACGGCCACGCAGCCATTCCAGCGTCAGCAGCAAGATGACCGAGAAGGCAATCAACAATGTCGCCGCAGCCGCAATCGTCGGACTCAGGTTTTCGCGAATCCCGCTGAACATCTGCCGAGGCAAAGTCGCCTGCTCAGGCCCGGCCAGAAACAACGTCACCACCACTTCATCAAACGACGTCGCAAAGGCAAACAGTGCCCCCGAAATCACTCCCGGCGCAATCAGCGGCAGGGTCACCCGACGGAACGCGGTCAGCGGCGAAGCCCCCAGACTCGCGGCGGCACGCACCAGATTGTGATTGAAACCCTGCAACGTCGCCGACACCGTGATGATCACAAACGGCACACCCAGCACCGCGTGCACCACAATCAACGAGAAGAAACTGTTGCCCAGCCCCAACGGCGCGAAGAACAGATAACTCGCCACACCAATGATCACCACCGGCACCACCATCGGCGAAATCACCAACGCCATCACCAGCGCTTTACCGGGGAAGTCGCCGCGAGTCAGGCCAATCGCCGCCAGCGTGCCGAAGACCATTGCCAGCACTGTCGCGGCCGGGGCGACGATGATGCTGTTCTTCAGGGCGCGCATCCATTCCGCCGAGGCGAAGAAATCCTGATACCAGTGCAACGAAAAACCCTGCAGCGGATAGACCAGAAAACTCCCCGAGTTGAACGACAGCGGAATAATCACCAGCACCGGCAGAATCAGAAACAACAGAATCAGGCCGCAGAGGATCCGCAGGCTGTAGAACCACACCCGTTCAATGGGCGACATGTAAGGACTCAGCATCTCGAATTCCCCTTAGCTCAGGCGCAGGCGACTGGCGCCGACCAGCCAGCTGTAAATCAGATAAAGCACGACAGTCGCCAGCAACAACAGCCCGCCCAGCGCGGTGGCCATGCCCCAGTTGATGCTGGTGTTGGTGTAGAAGGCGACGAAGTAGCTGACCATTTGATCGTTCGGGCTGCCGAGCAGCGCCGGGGTGATGTAGTAGCCAATCGCGAGGATGAACACCAACAGGCAACCGGCGCCAACACCGGCATAGGTCTGCGGGAAGTACACCCGCCAGAAACTGGCGAACGGGTGGCAGCCGAGGGAGATCGCCGCGCGCATGTAGGTCGGCGAGATGCCTTTCATCACGCTGTAGATCGGCAGGATCATGAACGGCAGCAGGATGTGCACCATCGAGATGTATACGCCGGTGCGGTTGAACACCAGTTCCAGCGGTTTATCGATGATGCCCATGGCCATCAGACCGCTGTTGATCAGGCCGCCCGATTGCAGCAGCACGATCCACGCAGCGACGCGCACCAGAATCGATGTCCAGAACGGCAACAGCACCAGAATCATCAGCAGGTTGCTTTGCCGCGAGGGCAGGTTCGCCAGCAGGTAGGCCAGTGGATAGGCGAGCAGAAGGCAGATCACGGTGATGACCAAACCCATCCAGAAGGTGCGGGCGAAGATGTCTAGGTAGATCGCCTGATCCGGGGTGGCTGGGGCGATTTCGCCGAGATCGTCGATACGATGATCGACAGCCGCCAGCAAGTAATACGGGGTGATGCTGCTGGTGTTGCGTTTGACCGCTTGCCAGTAGGCCGGGTCGCCCCAACGTTCGTCGAGAGCTTCCAGCGCTTCTTTATAAGAGGCCGGTTCGCTGGCGAATGGCAGCGCCCGGGCGGTTTTGGTCAACAGGCTGCGATAGCCGGCCAACTCCATGTTCAAGCGCTTGGACAAATCGCCCAGCGTCTGGTTTTTGCGCGCTTCGGCGAGGTCTTCGCCGGCAGCTTTGTAGACGGGTTCAGCGGGCAGGCCGCGGCCGTCCCAGCTGGCGATGGCCGCCACGGTGCGCGGCATGCCGCCAACCACTTCGGGGTTGCCGACGCTTTTGTAGAGCAGCGCCACGATCGGCACCAGAAACACCAGCAACAGAAACAGCACCAGCGGCGCAATCAGCGCTTGAGCCTTCCAGCGGTTGACCCGCTCGGCGCGCTTGAGCTTCTGCTTCAAGGTGGGGCTGTTGCCCTCGTTCAGGGGAACGGCGATGGCCATGACGTACTCCGCAAATCTTTGATCGTTACAGAGGTGGCGAACCACCGCTGCTATGTTGAAACACCGCTACCTGTGGGAGCGAGCCTGCTTGCGAAGAGGCCAGCACATTCAACATCCATGCTGGCTGATCTACCGCTTTCGCGAGCAGGCTCGCTCCCACAGGGGTGGGCAAGCCCACCCTCACCAGGTTCGGCTTATTTCGCCGCCCAGGAGTTGAAGCGCTGCTCCAGTTGCTCGCCGTTGTCAGCCCAGAAGCTGACGTCGATCTGCACTTGGTTGGCGATGTTTTCCGGGGTGGTCGGCATGTCTTTCAGGACATCCTTGGCCAGCAGCGGTACGGCTTGGGTATTGGCCGGGCCGTAGGCGATGTTTTCCGAGTAGGTCTTCTGCTGCTGCGGCTGCACCGAGTAGGCGATGAACTTCTTCGCCGCTTCCGCACGCTTGGCGTCCAGACCTTTCGGGATGGCCCACGCGTCGAAGTCGTAGATGCCGCCGTTCCACACCACTTTCAGGTTGGATTCTTTCTGCACCGCCGCGATGCGACCGTTGTAGGCCGAGCTCATCACCACGTCGCCGGAAGCGAGGTATTGCGGCGGTTGCGCGCCGGCTTCCCACCACTGGATATTCGGTTTCAGCTCATCGAGCTTCTTGAACGCGCGATCCTGGCCACCCTTGCTCGCCAACTCTTTGTAGACGTCTTTCGGCGCCACACCATCGGCCATCAGAGCGAATTCGAGGGTGTACTTGGCACCTTTACGCAGGCCACGTTTACCCGGGAATTTCTTGGTGTCCCAGAAATCCGCCCAACTGGTCGGTGCGGTTTTCAGCTTGTCGGCGTTGTAAGCCAGTACGGTCGACCACACGAAGAAGCCCACGCCGCATGGCTGAATCGCGCCTTTGACGTAGTCTTCAGTCTTGCCGAACAGCGCCGGGTCGAGTTGTTCGAACATGTCTTCGTCGCAGCCACGGGACAGCTCTGGTGATTCAACTTCGACCAGATCCCACGACACGCTCTTGGTGTCGACCATGGCTTTGACCTTGGCCATTTCGCCGTTGTATTCGCCGGCGACGATCTTGCCGTTACCTGCCGCTTCCCACGGTGCATAGAAGGCTTTGACTTGCGCCGCCTTGTTCGCCCCGCCAAACGACACCACGGTCAAATCCGGGCCAGCGGCCATTGCGCTTGCCGCACCCATCAGGCCCAGGGTCAGGGCGGTGAACTTCAGGGATCTCAACATTTATTGTTCTCTCCACGTGCAGGGTTGGTGTTGGTATTGCCGGGGCGATCAGTTCGCCTCTAAAAGCGGATCAAGCGCGCGAACGTGCTCGACCTGCCAGCCAAGCGGTACCACGTCACCGACCGCGAGCGCGGGATCGAGCTCGGCAATCGGTTGTTTCACGAAGAAGTCGGTCTTGCCGCAGACTTCCAGGCGCACCCGGACGTGGTCGCCCAGATAGATGAATTCCGCCACCCTCCCTGAGAAGCGGTTAACGCATTGATCGCTCGAACCGTTTAGGCTGACGCGCTCCGGACGGATCGACAGGGTCACCGGTTCGCCGGTCTGGCCGACGTTGACCGCCAGCGCCTCGACCTTTTCGCCACGACCCAACTCGACCACGCAACGCTCGCCGCTCTGGCTGAGCAGGCGACCGTTGAGGCGGTTGTTTTCGCCGATGAAGTTGGCGACGAAGGTATTTTTCGGTTCTTCGTAAAGGGTGCGCGGCGGGGCGATCTGCTGGATTTCACCCTGATGGAATACCGCAACACGATCGGACATGGTCAGCGCTTCACCCTGATCGTGGGTCACGTAGACCACGGTCACGCCGAGGCGCTGGTGCAGGTGTTTGATCTCCATCTGCATGTGTTCACGCAGTTGTTTGTCGAGGGCGCCGAGCGGTTCATCCATCAGCACCAGTTGCGGTTCGAACACCAGCGCACGGGCCAGTGCCACGCGTTGCTGTTGACCGCCGGACAGTTGCGCCGGATAGCGCGAAGCGAACGCATCGAGCTGGACCATGCTGAGGACTTTCTTCACGCGGTCGCTGACATCACTTTTGTTCAGGCCACGCACGGTCAGCGGGAACGCGAGGTTTTCCGCCACGGTCATGTGCGGGAACAGTGCGTAGTTCTGGAACACCATGCCGATGTCGCGCTTGTGCGGCGGCACATTGTTGATCGAGCGCCCGGCCAGCAGAATCTCGCCGGCGGTCGGTGTTTCGAAACCGGCGAGCATCATCAGGCTGGTGGTCTTGCCGGAACCGGACGGCCCGAGCAGGGTGAGGAATTCGCCTTTGCGAATGTCGAGGTTGAGGTCTTTGACGATCAGGTTCTCGCCGTCGTAGCTCTTCTGCACTCCACGAAAGCTGACCAGCACATCACTGGCCCCTGCGTTTGTATCGACCTGGCTCATACCCACACCTTTGTTGTTGATGACTGCTTGTGGATTAAGCCTAGTGGTTGCTGACAGCCGCGCAAATCGGGGCGCAGGAGAGAATCGCCTCAGCCGGATGGAAGGTTGGGGGTAGGGATTGCCCTACAAGGATGGCGCTCATGGATAAGGCAGTGGCGAGGGTTGAGCTGCAAGCTGCAAGAACAAGCAAAAGCGGCTGTCGCTAACAGATATGCCCACATTCCCCGAAGGCTGAGGAGATCCCTTGTAGGAGTGAGCCTGCTCGCGATAGCAGTGGATCAGCCAACACTGCAGTGAATGATCCACCGCTATCGCGAGCAGGCTCACTCCTACAATTTTTGATCGCGGTGACTGTTAGAGGAGTTTGTGTTCCATCGCATATTTGACCAGTTCGGCCAGCGAGGTGATGTTGAGCTTCTGCATCAGCCGCGCCTTGTGGGTGCTGATGGTCTTGCTGCTCAGGGCCAGTTGCTGGGCGATGTCGTTGACGTTGGCGCCTTGGGCCAAGCGTTCGAACACCGAGAATTCGCGTTCGGACAGCAGCGAGTGCAGGGGGCGTGCATCGGTCAGGCCGACTTCGAAGACCATGCGATCGGCCAGATCCGGATCAATGTAGCGCCCACCGGCCGCGACTTTTCGAATGGCGGTGAGCAACAGCGCCGGATCACTGTCCTTGGTCGCATACCCTGCCGCGCCGACTTTCAGCGCCCGCGCGGCCATCTGCGCCTCGTCGTGCATCGACAGCACCAGAATCGCCGGCGGGTTGTTCAGCGCACGGATGCGCGGGATCGCTTCAAGTCCATTGACGCCGGGCATGGAGATATCGAGCAATACCACTTCGCACGGAACATGGCGCAGCGTCTCCAGCAGTTGCTCGCCATTGCTCGCCTCGCCCACCACTTGCAGATCTTTGGCCAGGCCGATCAATTGCTTGATGCCCTCACGCACGATGGTGTGGTCTTCGGCTACCAGTACACGGATCAAATCTTTTCTCCAGATTTCAGGTACACACCATTCCCTGTAGGAGTGAGCCTGCTCGCGATAGCGTCAGCCCAAACACTACAGACTTTCAGACCTCACTCACCGGCACCCGCACCATCAGACTGGTGCCCTCCCCCGGCTCACTCTCCAGCACCAACCGCCCGCCCATGATCAGCACCCGCTCACGCATGCCCACCAGCCCAAACGAAGTCGGCCGACCGGCAGCGGGGACAAACCCTACGCCATCATCACTGACCGTCAGACACAATTCGTCGCCTTCCAGCGCCAGCGTCAGTTCCACAGTATGCGCCTGAGCATGACGCATCACATTGGTCAGCGCCTCCTGCAAAATCCGAAACAACCCTATCGCCTTGGCATCGCTCAGCGCCGGCAGATTGTCCGGCACCTGCACCAGACACGGAATCTGCGTCCGCGCTTCAAACCGCCGCGCCTGCCATTCGATCGCCGACGCAATCCCGGCATCGAGAATCGGCGGTCGCAGCGCCGTCGCCACATCGCGCACCAACTGGAACAACTGGGCGATCAGGCGCTTCATGCTGTTCAGCCGCTCGTTCAGTCCCGGATCGAGTTGCGCGTAGGCCAGTTCGCACATCGATGTTTCCAGTTTCAGCACGGTCAACATCTGCCCCAATTCATCGTGAACCTCGCGGGCAATTCGCGCCTTCTCTTCTTCACGCACGCTCTCAAGGTGCGCCGACAGTTCGCGCAGTTGCTCACGGGAGGCGGCCAGCTCCAGCTCGATACGCTTGCTCTCGGTGATGTCCCAGACGATGCCGTCCCAGACGTAGGCGCCATCCTCCAGTTGCCGGGTGATCGCCTTGATCTCGGCCCAGCGCTGCTGGCCCTGACGCGTAAGGATTCGGCCCTGCCACGACCAGTCGCTGTCGGTGTCCAGCGCCTGATCCTGAGTGCGGTGATAACTGGCCTTGTCATCCGGATGCACCAGACTGCGCAGGCCCATGTCGCGATGAGCGATAACGGCCGGCGCGTAGCCGACCAGACTTTCGCTGCCTTCGCTGATGTAGGCAAAGTCGATCTGCCCGGTCACCGGTGCCCGCTCCAGACGGAACACCAATCCCGGCACGTTGGCGGCGATGCCTTGCAGACGCGCCTCGCTTTCCTGCAACGCGGCGAGGGCGCGACGGCGATCGGTGACGTCGGTGAGGTAAACCACCAGGTACTCGCTGTCGCGAAAACGAAGGAAACTCAGCGAGACATCCGCCGGCAAAATACTGCCATCGGCGCGCACGCAGCTGGTTTCGAAACTCAGCGGCCCTTCTTCGCTGGCCCGCGCGCGTTTCCACAGGTTAAGCCAGCGATCCATGTGCAGACCCGGCTCGAAGTCGATCAATGGCCGTTCGATCAGTCCGCCCGAGGCATACCCGAGCATGATTTCTGCCGCGCGATTGGCGTAGCGCACATGGCTGTCCCAGTTGACCCAGAGGATGCCGACGGTGCTTTGATCAATGGAGAACTGCGTCAACCGCAGCGCTTCTTCGCTGGCCGCGCGCAAGGCGATGTCTTCCCGGGCGGCCAGCAGTCGCTGCTCAAGGCTGTGCTGTTGGCGGCGCTGCCAGAACACGATCGCGACACAACTGAGCAGCATCACCGCAAACAACAGGCTGAGGTTCTGCCAAAAGCCTGGTGACTCCGACAGTCGCGGATATTTCGGTTGCAGCCATTGGTTGTGCAGTTGCTCCAGATCCTTGGCCGGGATCGCGCGCAGCGCACTTTGCACGATGCCGGCCAACTCAGGCCAATCGCGGCGCGAGCCGACTCGCAGCAGTTGCGGCAGGCCGATATCGCCGACCACCACTAGTTCGGCGAACTCCGGCTCTACCGACAAGCGCCCGAGCTGCGCTTCATCAACCACGGCGTAGGCAGCCTGCTGACTCAACAGCAACTGCAAGGCCTGACGTTCGAGCGGCACGCCTTGCAGATTCAGATGGGGATAGTTGCCGCGCAGATAGTCAGCGGTGCTGCTGGGCATGCGCACGGCGACGCGGGCCTGGCTATCGAGCTTTTCCAGATCGACTACGCCACTGGCTTTCTGATCACTGACCACCAGTTGCGGCACGCGCATATAGGGATCGGAAAACTGCCACAGACGCAGGGCGCTCGGGGTTTGGCTCAGGCCCGGGGCGATATCGATCTCGCCCTCGCGCACGGCGGTTTCCAGTTGCGCGAGATCCTGAAAATTGCGCCAGCTCAGTTCGACATTGAGCGACTTGGCCAGCAACTTCATCAGTTCGACGTTGGCCCCGGACAGCTTCTGCAAACGCCGGTCGTATTGCGCAAACGGCGCTTGCAACACCAGACCGACGCGCAATTCATTGTGCTGCGCCAGCCATTGCTGCTGGCCCGCCGACAACTGTGCGAGATGAGACGGCGGCGCAGGCGCCGCCCAGCCCATCAAGGGAAACCATAAACAGCCGATAACCCACAGGCAGCAAAATCGCTTCATTGAAGTCTCATACACTGACAAATTCTGACCAACCCATTAGGCTGCCGGGATACTTTCTGGCCTGGAATGACCGATGCCCTCTGTTTACCGCCTGGCAATGCCAGCATTGTGCCTGTCGCTGCTCCTGCCTTGTGCGTTTTCCGTCGAAGCCGCCGATCCGGCACCCGCCGCCACGGCGGAAAAACCGGCCGAAGAAAAACCGGCCGAACGCCAGCCACTGCTTGAGCGTAGTCAGGAAGAAGCCGCTGCACTGGAACGTAAAGTCCCGGCACAAGAACAGCAACAGTTGCAGGCCGGCAGCGACACCTTCCTCGCCCTGTGGAAACCGGCCAACACCGCCGAGCCCAAAGGCGCGGTGATCATCATCCCCGGCGCCGGCGAAACCGCCGACTGGCCGCAGGCGATCGGCCCATTGCGACAAAAACTGCCAAACGCCGATTGGAGCAGCCTGAGCATCACGCTGCCTGACCTGCAAAGCGATACCATTGCCCCGCGCGTCGTCGAAGCAGCTGCGGCGCCGAAGGCACCGGAAAGCGGCAGCAAGGACGCCACCACCGCACAGCCAATCGAGCAAGCCGCTGGCGGTGAAGCCGAAGTGGCGGATCAAGTGGTCGCCGAAACCACTGAAGAGCAATCCAAGGCTGACGCCGAACGAATCTTCGCGCGCATCGACGCGGCGATTGCCTACGCCGAGCAGCAGAGCGCGCGCAGCATAGTCGTGCTCGGACACGGCACCGGTGCTTATTGGGCCGCGCGCTACTTGAGCGAAAAACAAACTTCGCAGGTCGAAAAGTTCGTCATGGTTGATGTGCTGACACCGACCAAGGCCAAACCGGCGCTGGTAGAACTGACGCCGACGTTGAAATTGCCGACCGTGGATATTTTCTACATGGACAAGCCGCTGGATCGCAACGCAGCGCTGGAGCGCATGCAAGCGAGCAAGCGCTTGAAGACCTCGGCGTTCAGCCAGGTCGCGCTCAAGGCTTTGCCGGATAACAAGGCTGAACAGGAACAGTTGTTCCGCCGGGTGCGTGGCTGGCTGAATCCGCAGAATCCGGACTGATCGGTAAACCGCGTCGCCCCCTTCGCGAGCAGGCTCGCTCCCACATTGGATCTGCGTACACAATCCATTGTGGGAGCGAGCCTGCTCGCGAAGAAGCCAGCGCAGTCGCTACACCTCTAACGACTAGCGAAAATCCCGCCGCTCACGAATCAACGTGTAGGCATTGTGCAGCTCGCGGGTTTTATCGGTCGCTTCGCGCACCTGCGCTGGCGTCGCCCCCGTACCGGCAATCTTGTCCGGATGATGACGACTGAGCAGACGCCGATAGGCTCGCTTGATCTGCGCCGGTTCGCTGGACGCCGACACGCCCAATAAACGCATCGCCTCCTGATAACTCACCGCAGCGCTGACGATCGGTCGTTTGCCCGGCTCGTAATCATTGGCCAGGGCCTGAACCTGCTGCGATGTCCAGCCCAGCCATTTGCCCCACTGCGCCAACAATTCCCGCTCGCTGACGCCCGCACGACCATCGGCCCAGACCATCCGCCAGCACGCCCGCAACACACCCTCGGCGGCATGAGGCTGCGCGCTCAAGCGCCGCAGATAGCCACGCAGATTGTCATTTTCCGACTTGCCGCGGTTGAACGCGGCAATCGCCCGACGCGTCGCCGGCTCACTCATTTCCAGCGCGCGCATCTCGTTGCGCGCCTGCTGGATATGGCCATCGGTGACTCGACCGTCACTTTTGGCCAGACGTCCGAGCAACACAAACAACAGTTCGTCGTTACGCAGCATCGGCCGACCGCCGAGCTTTTCCCGCAAGTGTCCCCAGCTCTGCAAGTGCAAGCGCCGATCCAGCGCCTGCCCCAACAATGCCCCAAGCATGGCCCCCGGAATGCTGGCGATCGCAAAACCCGCTCCGGCTCCAATCAGAGTCCCTGGCCACAACATGTCAGCGACTCGCTTCTATCAAGGTTTCAGCTTCAGCCAGACGCTCGTGCGTACCGACATCCACCCAGTGACCTTTCAGTCGCTCGCCCGTGACCTCGTCAGCCGCCATGGCGTTGCGCAACAGCGGCGCCAGTTTGAAGGCGCCGTCGATGCAGCCGTCGAACAGCTGAGGATGCAGCACCGCGATGCCGCTGTAGGTCAGGGTCGCAGCGTCCGGCTGACCGTCGTGCACCTTGCCATCGACCAAAGTGAAATCTCCACTCGGGTGATGCGCCGGATTGTCGGCCAGTACCAGATGTGCGAGCCCGTTGATCGGCTGATGCAGCACGCTGAAGTCGTAATCGGTCCAGATATCACCGTTGACCACCAGGAAGGCGTCATCGCCGAGCAACGGCAGCGCACGGAAAATCCCGCCGCCGGTTTCCAGTGGCTCACCTTCCGGCGAGTACTGAATGCTCACGCCAAATTGCGAACCGTCGCCCAGGTAATCTTCGATCTGCTGACCGAGCCAGGCGTGATTGATCACGATCTCGTTGAACCCCGCAGCCGCCAGGGCGCGCAGGTGATATTCGATCAGGGGAACACCGCCGGCACGCACCAGTGGTTTCGGCGTGGTCAGGGTCAGCGGGCGCATACGCTCGCCTTTGCCTGCCGCCAGAATCATTGCCTTCATGCTGTTGCTCCACCCCGCAGGCTGGTGAACAGCGCTTGCAGCTCCGCCAGTTCCGGACGACGCGCAATCACCGCTTCTATATAAGAGAAGAAACGCGGCACGTCGGCCAGATAACGCGGCTTGCCATCGCGGTGGCAGATACGCGCGAAGATGCCGATGACTTTCAGGTGACGCTGCACGCCCATCACGTCGCTGGCGCGCAGGAAGTCCTCGAAGTCCGGCTGCACCGGAATATTCAGCGCCGAGGCTTGCTGCCAATAACTTTCCAGCCAGCCACGCACGCGTTCTTCAGGCCAACTGAGGAAGGCGTCCTTGAACAGGCACGTCACGTCGTAGGTCACCGGGCCGTAAACTGCATCCTGGAAATCCAGCACGCCGGGGTTCGGCTCGCTGAGCATCAGGTTGCGCGGCATGTAGTCGCGGTGCACCAGCACTTTGGGCTGGGCGAGTGCGCTGTCGATCAGCAGATCGCTGACCTGCTGCCACTGCTGTTGCTGAGTCGAATCGAATTCGACGCCGAGCTCATGTTTCACATACCACTCGGGGAACAGTTCCAGCTCACGACGCAGCAACGCAACGTCGTAACTCGGCAACGGTGCAACCATCGGCAACTGCTGAAAAGCCAGCAGCGCTTGCAAGGCATCGTTGAACAATGCGTCGGCATTTTCGCCATCGATCACGTCGAGATAGGTCTGGTTGCCCAGGTCATTGAGCAAAAGAAATCCGCGCTCGAGGTCTTCGGCGTAAATTTTCGGCACATTTATTCCGGATTTCGCCAGCAAAAAAGCGATATCCACGAACGGTTTGCAGTTTTCCTGGGGCGGCGGAGCGTCCATCACGACGAAGCTGCGACCTTCACCTTCCCAACGGAAGTAACGGCGGAAACTCGCGTCGCTGCTGGCCGCGGTCAACGTGGCCGGGGGCACGGTGCCCCAGCCCTGATCTGCAAACAGGTTTGCCAACTGCTCATCGAGCCAAACTTTCAGGTGTTGCAAGCGTACATCTTGGTCAGGCATTGCAAGGGTCTCCGACGGCGCTAGCCGTCAAGCGGGTCATGCTTTATTATCCAGCATCTTTTTCAGACCATCGAGAGGCGTGCGGCCCACACCGCGGGCAGATGGCACGCAGGAAGCCCGGACTAATAAGATGGCATTGAAATCCCCCGCGTTTCGTAAAAAATTTCCGTTGTTGGTAACCGGCAGTCTGCTGGCTATGCAACCTCTGGCCAGTCAATTCGTTGTTGCCGCCGAGCAGTATGACTGCTCCGTCTCGGCTTCGGGTGGTTGGGCCTGTGCGCCCAAATCAACCGCTGCTGCGTTGCCGCCGCGTCCGGTGCATGACGGCAGTGCCGTCAGCGCTACCGGCGAAGCTGCGACCGAGACCGGTTCGGCTGCCGACGCAGCGCCTAAAACGGCGCTGGTCACCGAAGCCAAGGGCCGCGGTTTGAAATCCCGTAGCGAAGACTTCAGTCACCTCGACTGGGTTCCGCGCGAGAAGCTCACCGCCGCTCAATTGGCCGAGACCGGGCCTTACTGCTCTGGTGCCTATATCGAACCCACTCGTCCTGGCATGAATGACAAGACGAATAAAAGCGATGCTCCGACCTTTATCGGCGCAAAAGCCTCGCGCTATAACACCGATGATCAAGTCGGTACGCTGGCTGGCGATGTCGTCCTGCGTCAGGGCAGCATGCAGGTCGAGTCCGACGAGGCCAGCCTGTATCAGGCCGAGAGCCGCGCCGAACTCAATGGCGATGTACGTATCCGCGACAACGGCGCGCTGATCGTCGGCGACCACGCCGATGTGCAGCTCGACACCGGTGAAGCCAAGGTCGACAACGCCGAATACGTGATGCACAAATCGCGCATTCGCGGCAACGCGCTGTACGCCAAGCGTGCGGAAAACGCGATCATCCGCCTGAAGGACGGCACGTACACCACGTGCGAACCGAACAGCAACGCCTGGCAGCTCAAGGGCAACAACATCACCTTGAACCCGGCTACCGGTTTCGGTACCGCGACCAACGTGACGTTGCGCGTAAAAGACATTCCGATTCTGTACACGCCGTACATCTACTTCCCGATCGACGACCGTCGTCAGTCGGGCTTCCTGCCGCCGACCATCGGCACCGGCAGCGATACCGGCTTCATGCTGGTCACTCCTTACTACTTCAACCTGGCGCCGAACTACGATGCCACGTTGTACCCGCGCTACATGAGCAAGCGTGGCATGTTGGTGGAAGGTGAGTTCCGTTACCTGACCAAGTCGAGTGAAGGTCAGTTCGGCGCGGCGTACCTCAATGACGAGGACGATGATCGCAAGCGTCAGTCCGACTACAGCGAGACTCGCTACATGTACAACTGGCAGCACAAGGGCGGTCTCGACTCCCGCGTGCTCACCCAGGTTGACTACACCAAGATCAGCGATCCTTATTACTTCCAGGATCTGCAGACCGATCAGATCGGTGTGAAAAGTTCTGACTACGTGAACCAGCAGGGTTCGGTGACTTACCGTGGTGACAGCTATACCGCTCGCCTGAATGCTCAGGCGTATCAACTAGCAACCGTTTCGAACATCACGCCGTACGATCGTCTGCCGCAGATCACCTTCAATGGACAGCTGCCGTATCACCCGGAAGGTCTGAACTTCGATTACGAGACGGAGCTGGTTCGTTTCGACCGTGATCTGAGAAGTGGCACTTTTGTACAGGAAGACGGCGTCACAACCGAACCGCGCCTGGACAACAACATTACGGGTCTGGCACGTGCCAATGGCGACCGTTTGAATCTCAAACCGGGCGTCAGTCTGCCGATGAACTGGACCTACGGCTTCCTGAAACCGTCGCTCAAGTATCAGTACACCCAGTACCAGCTGGACCTGGACAACACCGGTAAATCGCAGATCGATGCGATGACTGCTGAGCAGAAAAAACTCAACGGTGAATTCGACAGCAACCAGAACCGTGGCGTACCAATCGCCAGTATCGACAGCGGCCTGTATTTCGACCGCAATACGTCGTTCTTTGGCAAAAACTACCGCCAGACCCTGGAACCGCGCCTGTTCTACCTCTATGTACCGAAGGTTGATCAGGAAGATATTCCAGTATTCGACACCAGCGAATACACCTTCAACTACGCCTCGCTGTTCCGCGACAACCGCTTCTCCGGCTCCGACCGTGTCGGCGACGAGAACAAGCTGTCGCTGGGCGTGACCAGCCGCTGGATTGAAGACAACGGTTTCGAGCGTCAACGCATCAGCGTCGGTCAGGCTTACTACTTCAAGGATCGTGAAGTACAACTGCCAGGCATCGCGTTCAAGGATCGCAAAGATGCCCAGTCCGACGTCTCGCCATACGCACTCGAATATGAATACCGCTGGAACCGCGATTGGCGCACCACGGCCGACTACAACTGGGATCCGGACAGCCGCAGCCCGCGTTCCGGCAGCGCGATGTTCCACTACCAGCCTGAAGACAACCCGAACAAGGTCATCAACGCCGGTTATCGCTATCGCAACGACCAGGTTCGTTACGACCAGAACACCGGTAAATGGTCGGTGGGCGGTGGTGACTACGGCACACCAGGCACGCCTGGCTACGTGAAGGACTACTACAAGATCCAGCAGCATGACTTCTCGGTCATCTGGCCGATCGTTCCACAGTGGAACGCAATCAGCCGCTGGCAGTACGACTACAACCGCAACCGTACGCTGGAAGCCTTCGGTGGTTTCGAGTACGACAACTGCTGCTGGAAACTGCGCCTGATCAACCGTTACTGGGTTTCCTATGACGAGTTCAGCCAGGAAGCTCCGCAAAACGAAAAAGGCGACCATGGCGTCTTCCTCCAAATTGTTCTGAAGGGACTCGGCGGCCTGACCGGCGCCAAGGTAGAGAGCTTCCTCGACAAAGGCATTCAAGGTTATCGTGAACGTGAAGACCAAGCTTTCTGATTGTCTGCGCCCGCTGATGCTGGGCGCGCTGTTCCTGGGTACTGCGGCTAACGCCGCAGTTCAATCCATCGATAAAGTGGTCGCGATCGTCGACAACGACGTGGTCATGCAGAGCCAACTGGACCAGCGCGTTCATGAAGTGCAGCAGACCATCGCCAAGCGTGGTGGCGGCTTGCCGCCTCCTGGCGTACTGGATCAACAGGTGCTCGAGCGTCTGATCGTCGAAAACCTGCAACTGCAGATTGGCGAGCGTTCCGGCATCCGCATCACCGACGAAGAATTGAACCAGGCAGTCGGTACCATTGCTCAGCGCAACAACATGACGGTTGAGCAGTTCCGTGCTGCTCTGGCTCGCGACGGCCTGTCCTACGACGACGCCCGTGACCAGATCAAACGCGAAATGGTCATCAGCCGCGTACGTCAGCGCCGCGTGGCAGAACGCATTCAGGTCTCCGAGCAGGAAGTGAAGAACTTCCTCGCCTCCGACCTGGGCAAAATGCAACTGTCCGAAGAGCTGCACCTGGCCAACATCCTGATCCCGACGCCGGAAAGCGCCAACTCTGACGCCATTCAGAGCGCTGCCCGTACGGCGATGGCGGTTTACCAGCAACTCAAGCAAGGCGCTGACTTCGGTCAGATGGCCGTGGCCAAGTCCGGTAGCGACAACGCTCTGGAAGGCGGCGACATGGGCTGGCGTAAAGCCGCACAATTGCCACCGCCGTTCGACCGCGAGTTGAGCAGCATGGCCGTCGGCGACATCACGCAACCTGCACGCACACCGGGTGGCTTCATCATCCTCAAGCTGCTGGCAAAACGCGGTGGCGAAGCGCAGATGCGCGATGAAGTGCATGTACGCCATATTCTGGTGAAGCCAAGCCCGATTCGTGATGAAGCGAAGACCAAGGCGCTGGTTCAATCTTTGTATGAACGCATCCTCGCAGGTGAAGATTTCGCCACTCTGGCGAAAAGCTACTCCGAAGACCCGGGCTCGGCGCTTAACGGCGGCGACCTGAACTGGATCGACCCGAACGCATTGGTACCGGAATTCCGCGAAGTGATGGCCAAGACCCCACAAGGTCAGCTGTCCAAGCCATTCCAGACCCAATACGGCTGGCACGTTCTGGAAGTCCTTGGCCGCCGCGCCACCGACAGCACCGAACAGGCCCGCGAGCAGCAAGCCATGACCGTACTGCGTAACCGCAAATACGACGAAGAGCTGCAAACCTGGCTGCGTCAGATCCGTGACGAAGCGTACGTAGAGATCAAACTCCCTGGTGCAGACCAGGCAGCGCAGTGAAACCCCAGCGTTTCGCGTTGACACCCGGCGAACCAGCCGGCATCGGTCCCGACCTGTGCCTGCTGCTCGCCTCGCAAGCCCAGCCACATCCCCTGATTGCCATTACCAGCCGCGACCTGCTCTCCGAGCGGGCCGCGCAGCTGGGGCTGGCCGTCACTTTGCTGGATGTTGCGCCTGGCCGTTGGCCGGATGCTCCGGCGCCCGCCAACAGCCTGTACGTTTGGGACACACCGCTCAGCGCCCCCGTGGTAGCCGGGCAACTGGACAAGGCCAACGCCGCGTTCGTCCTCGAAACCCTGACCCGCGCCGGTAATGGCTGCCTCAACGGCGACTTCGCCGGGATGATCACCGCCCCTGTGCACAAGGGCGTGATCAACGAGTCAGGTATCGCCTTTTCCGGGCACACGGAATTCCTCGCTGACCTGACCCAAACCGCCCAAGTCGTGATGATGCTCGCCACCCGCGGTTTGCGTGTGGCACTGGTCACCACTCACCTGCCCC
This sequence comes from Pseudomonas sp. CH61, assembly GCF_059429415.1. Classification (NCBI taxonomy): domain Bacteria; kingdom Pseudomonadati; phylum Pseudomonadota; class Gammaproteobacteria; order Pseudomonadales; family Pseudomonadaceae; genus Pseudomonas; species Pseudomonas sp. CH61. Next base: position 5,106,667 of record NZ_CM182098.1, read on the forward strand.
TGCGCGAGATTGCCGACGCAATCACACCGGAACGGCTGGAACGGGTTACACGGATTCTGCACAGCGACCTGCAAAACAAATTCGGCATCGCCCAGCCACGTATCCTTGTCTGCGGGCTCAACCCGCACGCTGGAGAAGGCGGACACTTGGGCCATGAAGAAATCGACATCATTGAACCGACATTAGAGCGCCTGCGCGGCGAGGGCATGGACCTTCGTGGCCCGCTGCCTGCCGACACTCTGTTTACCCCCAAATATCTGGAGCACTGCGACGCAGTGCTGGCGATGTACCACGACCAGGGCTTGCCTGTGCTCAAGTACAAAGGCTTCGGCGCTGCCGTCAACGTGACCCTGGGTCTGCCGATCATCCGCACATCGGTCGATCACGGCACGGCCCTGGATCTGGCCGGCAGCGGCAAGATCGACACCGGCAGCCTGCAAGTCGCCCTGGAAACCGCCTACCAGATGGCCGAGACCCGTTTATGACCGAGCAATACCAACACAAGGCGCGCAAACGCTTTGGCCAGAACTTCCTGCACGATGCCGGGGTTATCGACCGCATCCTGCGCTCCATCAGCGCCAAGTCTGAAGACCGCCTGCTGGAAATCGGCCCGGGCCAGGGCGCATTGACCGCCGGCCTGCTGAACTCCGGCGCGCAACTCGACGTGGTGGAACTGGACAAGGATCTGATTCCGATCCTCAACCAGCAGTTTGCCGGCAAGAGCAATTTCAACCTGCACCAGGGCGATGCGCTGAAGTTCGACTTCAACACGCTCAACGCCGCGCCGAACAGCCTGCGTGTGGTCGGCAACCTGCCGTACAACATCTCCACGCCGCTGATTTTTCACCTGCTGAACAACGCCGGCATCATTCGCGACATGCACTTCATGCTGCAGAAAGAAGTAGTCGAGCGTCTGGCCGCAGGCCCTGGCGGTGGTGACTGGGGTCGCCTGTCGATCATGGTTCAGTATCACTGCCGCGTAGAGCACCTGTTCAACGTTGGCCCGGGCGCGTTCAACCCGCCGCCGAAAGTCGACTCGGCGATCGTCCGTCTGGTGCCGCACGCGGTACTGCCGCACCCGGCCAAGGATCACAAGTTACTGGAGCGTGTTGTGCGCGAAGCGTTCAACCAACGCCGCAAGACTTTGCGCAACACCCTCAAGCAATTGCTCAGCAATGCCGAGATCGAAGCAGCCGGCGTTGATGGCAGCCTGCGTCCGGAGCAACTGGATCTGGCGGCGTTCGTACGCCTGGCCGACCAGTTGGCGGTACAAGTCCCGGCCTCCCCCGCCGCCGACTGATAAACGATGAACGCTATCGGGCAGGACGCCACTCTGGTTTACTGCCCGATACTTGCCTAGACTGATTCCCCATCAGCTACGCCCCGCGTTCCGCTTCGTTTAAGGCCTCTTGCATGTCCGATTCCCGTTACCAGGTCGATGTCAGCGTCGTTACCCACTATCTGGCAGACCAATCGCAACCCGAGCACGACCGCTTCGCCTTCGCCTACACCATTACTGTGCAGAACAATGGCGAGCAGCCTGCGCGCCTGATGTCGCGACACTGGGTGATCACCGATGGCGACGGGCATGTCGAAGAGGTGCGTGGCGCCGGCGTCGTCGGCCAACAACCCTTGATTGATGCCGGCCAGAGCCACACCTACAGCAGCGGCACGGTAATGACCACCAAGGTCGGTACCATGCAAGGCACCTACGAAATGGTCGCCACTGACGGCAAGCATTTCGACGCGATCATCAAGCCCTTCCGCCTCGCCGTCCCCGGAGCCCTGCACTGATGGCGACGTATGCCGTCGGCGACCTGCAAGGCTGCCTCGAACCGCTGAAATGCCTGCTCAGGCAAGTCGCGTTCGACCCGAAAATCGATCGACTGTGGCTGGTGGGTGATTTGGTCAACCGAGGCCCGCAGTCGCTGGAAACCCTGCGTTTTCTGTATGGCATGCGTGAGTCGCTGATCTGCGTACTCGGCAACCACGACCTGCACTTGCTTGCTGCCGCAAAGAATATCGAGCGTTTAAAGAAGTCCGACACCCTGCGCGAGATTCTCGAAGCGCCGGACAGTGCCGAACTGCTTGAATGGGTGCGCCAACAAAAGCTGATGCACTACGACGAGACGCGTGATGTCGCCATGGTTCACGCGGGCATTCCACCGCAATGGTCACTGCGCCGCGCCCTGAAATGCGCTGATGAAGTCGAAACCGCCCTGCGTGACGACAACCTGTTTCCGGCCTACCTCGACGGCATGTATGGAAATGAGCCGGCGAAATGGGACAACGATCTCAAAGGTGTGGCCCGCCTGCGCGTCATCACCAACTATTTCACGCGCATGCGTTTCTGCACCGCCGAAGGCAAGCTCGACCTCAAGAGCAAGGAAGGCCTCGACACCGCCCCTCCCGGTTACAAACCGTGGTTCCAGCACCGGGACCGCAAGACCAAGGGTCTGCGCATCATCTTCGGCCACTGGGCGGCACTCGAAGGCAATATCCATGAGCCAGGCATCTCGGCGCTGGACACTGGTTGTGTCTGGGGCGGTAGCCTGACCCTGATGAACGTCGACAGCGGTGAACGCCTGTCCTGCAAATGCGATGAACACGGCGGCATAGCGCCAAGCGTCGCACCACTTATCCCCGAAACCTCGCCAGTCAGCGTCCCGCGTTAGACTGCGTTTTCAGCCGAGCAACAGGAACCCGCCATGAGCGAATTCAAACGAATCCCCCCGGAACAGGCCCAGGCCCTGCGTGAGCAAGGTGCCGTTGTCGTCGATGTCCGCGATCCGGCGACTTTTGCCGCCCTGCATATCAGTGGCTCGAAGCATCTGGACAATCATTCGCTGCACGCCTTTATCCAAGGCGCTGACCTCGATGCACCGACCGTAGTCGTCTGCTACCACGGCAATTCCAGCCAGGGTGCTGCGGCCTACCTGATCAGCCAAGGCTTCTCCGACGTCTACAGCATGGACGGCGGCTTCGAATTGTGGCGTACGACTTATCCTGCGGAAACCGCGCAAGGCACCGCCGAATAATTTTTTTGTCACGCGCAGGCCCCGGCTGACGCGGGCCTGCGCGGGCAGACGAACGGTCTTGCCACAACTAATTACGTATCTCGCCTTTACCTCCTGAATTCCCAACTATCCTTAAGCCCAGGCCATCCAAAACAGGGGAGAGCCGGTACACCGGCGCACGGGTCATCGGGAGTGACTTTCACGATTGTCGATCGTGGAAGTGTTCTGGGGGGTAAACAATCGGCTGCTACTGCGGCTGCTTGCCAGCATCGACTGAGTGATCCGGCGTCGGCTCCACGTATCGAGCGAGGTGACGTCATGAGTATCTTTAGCCACTTCCAACAACGCTTCGAGTCCACACGCCAGGAAGAACTCTCGCTGCAAGAGTACCTGGAGCTGTGCAAGAAAGACCGTAGCGCCTACGTTTCCGCCGCCGAGCGTCTATTACTGGCCATCGGCGAGCCGGAACTGCTCGACACCTCGACCAACTCGAGGCTGTCACGCATCTTCTCCAACAAGGTGATCCGTCGCTATCCGGCCTTTGAAGACTTCCACGGGATGGAAGAATGCATCGACCAGATCGTTTCGTATTTCCGCCATGCCGCCCAAGGCCTGGAAGAGAAGAAACAAATCCTCTATCTGCTCGGCCCCGTCGGCGGCGGTAAATCGTCGCTGGCCGAGAAGCTGAAACAGCTGATCGAGAAAGTGCCCTTCTACGCGATCAAGGGCTCGCCGGTATTCGAATCGCCTTTGGGTCTGTTCAACGCCACCGAAGATGGCGCGATCCTCGAAGAAGACTTCGGTATCCCGCGGCGCTACCTGAACACCATCATGTCGCCATGGGCGACCAAACGCCTGGCCGAATTCGGCGGCGACATCAGCCAGTTCCGCGTGGTCAAACTGTACCCGTCGATCCTTAACCAGATCGCCGTGGCCAAGACCGAACCGGGTGACGAGAACAACCAGGACATTTCCGCACTGGTTGGTAAAGTCGACATCCGTAAACTCGAGGAATACCCACAGAACGACGCCGACGCCTACAGCTATTCCGGTGCGCTGTGCCGGGCCAACCAGGGCCTGATGGAATTCGTCGAAATGTTCAAGGCACCGATCAAGGTGCTACACCCATTGCTGACCGCGACTCAGGAAGGCAACTACAACAGTACCGAAGGCCTCGGCGCGATTCCGTTCACCGGGATCCTGCTCGCCCACTCCAACGAATCGGAGTGGCACACCTTCCGCAACAACAAGAACAACGAAGCGTTCATCGACCGGATCTACATCGTCAAAGTGCCGTACTGCCTGCGCGTCAGCGACGAAGTGAAGATCTACGACAAACTGCTGTTCAACAGCTCACTGGCCAAGGCCCATTGCGCACCGGACACCCTGAAAATGCTGGCGCAGTTCACTGTCCTGTCACGCCTCAAGGAGCCGGAAAACTCCAACATCTATTCGAAAATGCGCGTCTACGACGGCGAAAACCTCAAGGACACCGATCCAAAGGCCAAGTCGATTCAGGAATATCGCGACTCGGCAGGCGTCGATGAAGGCATGAACGGTCTGTCGACCCGCTTCGCCTTCAAGATCCTCTCCAAGGTCTTCAACTTCGATCCGCATGAAATCGCCGCCAACCCGGTGCATCTGCTCTATGTACTGGAACAGCAGATCGAACAGGAACAATTCCAGGCCGAAACCCGCGAGCGCTATCTGCGCTACCTGAAAGAGTATCTGGCACCGCGTTATATCGAATTCATCGGCAAGGAGATCCAGACCGCGTACCTTGAGTCTTACAGCGAGTACGGCCAGAACATCTTCGACCGCTACGTGCTGTACGCCGACTTCTGGATTCAGGATCAGGAATACCGCGACCCGGAAACCGGCGAGATTCTCAACCGCGTCGCTCTGAACGAAGAACTGGAGAAAATCGAGAAGCCGGCCGGCATCAGCAATCCGAAGGATTTCCGCAACGAGATCGTCAACTTCGTGTTGCGCGCACGGGCCAACAACAACGGCAAGAACCCGACCTGGCTCAGTTACGAAAAACTGCGGGTGGTCATCGAGAAGAAAATGTTCTCGAACACCGAGGACCTGCTGCCAGTCATCAGCTTCAACGCCAAGGCCAGCAAAGAGGATCAGCAAAAGCACAACGACTTCGTTACACGCATGGTCGAACGTGGCTATACCGACAAACAGGTACGACTGCTGTCCGAATGGTACCTACGGGTCCGGAAGTCGCAGTGAAGCAGCAGCAAGCTTCCAGCTACGAGCTGCAAGAACAAAGCGCGTAACCCAGTGATCCCCGGGAACCTGCTTTTACTTGCAGCTTGAGGCTCACAACTTGAAGCTGCCCGGAGGGCTTCCTATGAGTTATGTGATCGACCGACGTCTCAATGGCAAGAACAAGAGCACGGTAAACCGCCAGCGTTTCCTGCGGCGCTACCGTGACCACATCAAGAAGGCTGTCGAAGAGGCGGTCAGCCGGCGCTCCATTACCGATATGGAACACGGCGAACAGATCAGCATTCCCGGTCGCGACATCGACGAACCGGTGCTTCACCACGGCCGTGGCGGCAAGCAGACCGTGGTTCATCCCGGCAACAAGGAATTCACCGCCGGCGAACACATCGCTCGCCCACCGGGAGGTGGCGGCGGACGCGGCCCGGGCAAGGCCGGCAATTCCGGTGAAGGCATGGACGAGTTCGTCTTCCAGATTACACAGGAAGAGTTTCTCGAATTCATGTTCGAAGACCTCGAGCTGCCGAACCTGGTCAAACGCAATTTGAGCGGTACTGACACTTTTAAAACCGTTCGTGCCGGGATCAGCAACGAAGGCAACCCGTCGCGCATCAATATCATCCGCACCCTGCGTTCGGCTCATGCGCGACGCATTGCCCTGTCCGGCAGCAGCCGGGCGAAACTGCGCGAAGTCAAAGAAGAACTTGAGCGACTGAGACGCGAAGAGCCAGACAACTTCGGCGATATCCAGGAACTCGAGGCGGAAATCGAAAAACTCAGCGCGCGCATCCATCGCGTGCCGTTCCTCGATACGTTCGACCTGAAATACAACTTGCTGATCAAGCAGCCCAACCCCAGTTCAAAAGCGGTGATGTTCTGCTTGATGGACGTTTCCGGCTCCATGACGCAGGCGACCAAGGACATCGCCAAACGCTTTTTCATCCTGTTGTACCTGTTCCTGAAACGCAATTACGACAAGATCGACGTGGTGTTCATCCGCCACCACACCAGTGCCCGGGAAGTCGACGAAGAAGAGTTTTTCTATTCGCGGGAAACCGGCGGCACCATCGTTTCCAGCGCCCTGAAACTGATGCAGGAGATCATGGCCGAGCGTTACCCGAGCAACGAGTGGAACATCTACGCGGCGCAGGCTTCCGACGGCGACAACTGGAACGATGACTCGCCGATCTGCCGCGACATCCTGATCAACCAGATCATGCCGTTTGTGCAGTACTACACTTATGTGGAGATCACCCCGCGCGAACATCAGGCCCTGTGGTACGAGTACGAACGTATCGCCGAAGCCTTCTCTGACACTTTTGCCCAGCAGCAACTGGTCTCGGCCGGGGATATCTATCCGGTCTTCCGTGAACTCTTCCAGCGCAGGTTAGTGACATGACCGCCAAAGAGCAGAAGCGCCAACCCATTTCCACCGGCTCCGAATGGACGTTCGAGCTGATCCAGACCTACGACCGCGAAATCGCCCGGATCGCGGCCCGCTACGCCCTGGATACCTATCCCAACCAGATCGAAGTGATCACCGCCGAGCAAATGATGGACGCGTACGCCTCGGTGGGCATGCCACTGGGCTATCACCATTGGTCCTACGGCAAACACTTCCTCAGCACCGAAAAGTCCTACAGCCGCGGGCAGATGGGCCTGGCCTACGAAATCGTGATCAACTCCGACCCTTGCATCGCCTACCTGATGGAAGAAAACACCATCTGCATGCAGGCGCTGGTGGTGGCGCACGCGTGCTATGGCCACAACAGTTTCTTCAAGGGCAATTACCTGTTCCGCACCTGGACCGATGCCAGTTCGATCATTGATTACCTGGTGTTTGCCAAGCAATACATCATGCAGTGCGAAGAGCGCCACGGCATCGATGCGGTGGAAGACCTGCTCGACTCCTGCCATGCGCTGATGAACTACGGCGTCGACCGCTACAAGCGTCCGTATCCGATTTCCGCCGAAGAGGAACGCCGGCGGCAAAAGGATCGCGAAGAGCACCTGCAGAAGCAGATCAACGATCTGTGGCGCACGATCCCCAAAGGCGCGGACAAGTACAGTGACAGGGACAACGCTCGCTTCCCGGCCGAGCCGCAGGAAAACATCCTGTATTTCATCGAGAAACACGCGCCGTTGCTGGAGCCGTGGCAGCGCGAAATCGTGCGGATCGTGCGCAAGATCGCTCAGTATTTCTATCCGCAGCGTCAGACCCAGGTGATGAACGAAGGCTGGGCAACGTTCTGGCACTACACGCTGATGAACGACCTGTACGACGAAGGACTGGTCACCGAAGGCTTCATGATGGAGTTCCTCACCTCGCACACCAGTGTGGTGTTTCAGCCAGGCTTCGACAGCCCCTACTACAACGGCATCAACCCTTACGCGCTGGGCTTTGCGATGTATCGCGACATTCGGCGCATGTGTGAGGAGCCTACCGAAGAGGATCGTCGCTGGTTCCCGGAAATTGCCGGGACTGACTGGCTGTCGACCATCAAGTTCGCCATGAGCAGCTTCAAGGATGAGAGTTTCATCCTGCAGTATCTGTCGCCGAAGGTGATCCGTGACCTGAAACTGTTCAGCATCATGGATGACGATCAGAAGGACGACTTGTTGGTGCCTGCGATTCATGACGAACCCGGCTACCGGATCATCCGCGAAACCCTGGCCGCGCAATACAACCTCGGCAATCGTGAACCGAACGTGCAGATCTACAGCATCGATCGACGCGGCGACCGCTCACTGACCTTGCGTCACCAACAGCACGATCGCAAACCGCTGGGAGATTCCACCGACGAGGTGCTCAAACACCTGCATCGCTTGTGGGGCTTCGATATCCACCTGGAAACCCTGCAAGGCGACCAGATCATGAAAACCCATCACGTTCCGCCACGCAGTGAACACAGCGAAGGGGATTACGGTCGACTGGATCTGGCCGTCATTCATCTTTGATCCGGTTCTGGCCTCCGAAAGTCTGACGCAAGGGTTATCCTGTCCGGCTAACGGAGGTTTTTTATGCAGATTTTCAAGGTTGGCGGTGCGGTTCGAGATCGCCTGCTCGGCAAACCGGTCACGGATATCGATTGGGTGGTGGTTGGCGCCACCACGGAAGAGATGCTCGCCAAGGGTTATCGGCCGGTCGGCGCGGATTTTCCGGTGTTTCTTCATCCCAAAAGCGGCGAGGAATACGCCCTCGCCCGCACCGAGCGCAAAAGCGGGCGCGGTTATGGCGGTTTCACTTTTCACGCCAGCCCCGAAGTCACGCTTGAAGAGGATCTGATCCGTCGCGACCTGACCATCAACGCCATGGCCGAGGACGATCAACAGAATCTGACCGATCCGTACCATGGTCAGCGCGATCTGGAAGATCGACTACTGCGCCATGTTTCTCCGGCATTCGCCGAAGATCCCCTCCGTGTATTGCGCGTTGCCCGCTTCGCTGCGCGTTATGCCGGACTCGGTTTCACCGTCGCGCCAGAGACGCTCGAACTGATGCGTCAGCTCAGCGACTCCGGCGAACTCGAAGCACTGACTGCCGAACGCAGCTGGAAGGAAATCTCCCGGGCATTGATGGAAGATCAGCCGCAGGTGTTCATTCAGGTGCTGCGCGACTGCGGCGCACTGAAAGTACTGATGCCGGAAGTCGACGCGCTTTTTGGCGTGCCACAACCGGAAGCGCATCATCCGGAAATCGACACCGGCCTGCACACGCTCAGCGTGTTGGAGCAATCGGCGCTGTACAAACAACCGCTGACCGTGCGTTGGGCTTGCCTGCTGCACGATCTCGGCAAAGGTCTGACCCCGGAAGAAGAATGGCCGCGACACATCGCCCATGAGCACACGGGGTTGAAGCTGATCAAAGCGGTCAACGAACGCTTCAAGGCACCCAAGGATTGTCAGGAATTGGCGCTACTGGTCGGCCAGTACCACACCCATGGCCACCGGGCGCTGGAGCTGAAGGCTTCGACATTGCTGGAGTTGCTGCAGAGTTTTGACGTGTATCGCCGGCCGCAGCGGTTTGAAGAGTTCATTGTTGCGTGCGAGATGGATGCGCGGGGCCGCAAGGGGCTCGAGCAGAGAAGTTATCCACAGGCCGATTATTTGCGTGGTGCGGCGAAGGCAGCACGGGAAGTCGCGGTGCAGCCATTGCTAGAGAAGGGATTCAAAGGCCCGGAGCTGGGCGAAGCGCTCAAGCGTGAGCGACTGAAGGCGCTAAAAGCCTACAAAGACGCGGCGTCCGCTTGAAAAGCTTCGCGAGCAGGCTCGCTCCCACATTTTGGAATGCATTTCCCTGTGGGAGCGAGCCTGCTCGCGAAGACGTCAGTCGATCTAAAGCAAATCTGAAGGCGTGAGCCGCTGCCCGCGCCACTCGAACGCAACCGGCGCCAGCACCTGATCAATCTGCGCCTCAGCCCACAACGTCGCGAAGCTTTTTCCCACACCTGGATGCACGCGATCCGGCGCAATCAGCGACAACGGCCACAGCACAAAGGCATTTTTCAGAATCTCGGCACGCGGCAAAACCAACCCGTCGAAATTCCCCGCCAGCTCGCCATACAGCAGCACGTCGATATCCAGCGGCAAGCCTTTGCGATCAGGCGCGTAGCGACCGTTATCCGCCTCGATGAATTTCAAGCGTCGATCCAGTTCCATCAACGGTAGATCGGTAAACGCCGACACCACAAAGTTGAAGAACGGCCCGCTCTTGATCCCCACAGGTGCGCTCTCGAACACCGCCGAACAGCGGATATCCACCAGAAATGTCGCCAAAGCGTCGAGTCCGGCACGCAAATGGGTTTCGCGCTCGATATTGCTACCGAGCCCGAGGTAGACCTGAGTCAGCGACATCCGCGCTCGATCTCCACACCCACGCCACCCTTAGCAGCCGGAACGGCGCCAGGCTTGGTCAGCTTCAGACGCACCCACGTGATTTTGAATTCGCTCATCAGCACTTCGACCAGACGTTCGGCAAAGGTCTCGACCAGCTGAAACTGCGCCTGCTCGGCAAAAGCCTGAATCCGCGTGGAAACGCTAGCGTAGTCGAGCGCCAGGGTCAGGTCGTCACCGGCGGCGGCCGGGCGATTGTCCCAGGCGAAGCTCAGATCAAGTCGCAAGCACTGTCGGATGCCGCGCTCCCAGTCGTAGGCACCAATGACGGTGTCGACTTCCAGGCCCTCGATAAACACTCTGTCCAAGCACTTCTCTCCGCTGCACGACAAGGGCGCAATGCGCCGTTAGAATCAGGGCGTCCTCGCCCGGAATAGTTAGCATGTTTTGGTTACTGGCGACTTTCGCCTACCTGCTCGGCTCGCTGTCCTTCGCCATTTTGCTCAGCCGCCTGACCGGTAACCCGGATCCGCGAATGAGTGGCTCGGGCAATGCCGGTGCCACCAACATGCTGCGCCTGGCCGGTCGCAAACTGGCGATCCTGACCCTGCTGGGTGATCTGTGCAAAGGCCTGGTGCCGGTGCTGATCGCCTCGGCTGTAGGCCTTTCGCTGCAGGATCAGGCATGGATCGGCGTGTGCGCCGTGATCGGCCATCTGTTCCCGCTGTATTTCCGCTTCCGTGGCGGCAAAGGTGTCGCCACCGCTGCCGGCATGCTGCTCGGCCTGTATCCACCGGCCGCACTGCTGGCGGTATGCGCCTGGCTACTGACGTTCTACCTGACCCGCACCAGTTCGCTGGCGGCGCTGATTGCCACGCCGCTGACCCTGCCGTTGCTGGCCTGGCAGGAACCGGAGGCGCTGTTGCCAATGAGCGCACTGACCTTGCTGATCGTCTGGCGCCACCGCGGCAATCTACGCGACCTGTTTGCCGGGCGCGAACGGCATTTTTAAATAGCGCCCATGAGCGCCTCTCATCACAACGGCGACAATTGCTCCATTGGCCAGCGCGCCTGCACGCTGATTGCCAGACTTTCCTGCTGACCGGCCTGCAAGCGCTGGCAACCGGCAAACGCGATCATCGCGCCGTTGTCGGTGCAGAACTCGGGACGGGCGTAGAACACATCACCTTTCATATCGCCGAGCATTTTCTCCAGCGAAACCCGCAAGGCCTTGTTGGCACTGACGCCGCCAGCGATCACCAGACGCTTCATGCCCGCCTGTTTCAGGGCACGCTTGCACTTGATGGTCAAAGTCTCCACCACGGCCTGCTGGAACGCCAGCGCGATGTCGCAACGGGCTTGCTCGTTGTCGTCCCCGGCGCTGACGCACTGCTGCCAGGCGTTGAGCGCAGAGGTTTTCAGACCACTGAAGCTGAATTGCAGACCCGGGCGATCGCACATCGGGCGCGGGAAGGTAAAACGTCCTGCGACGCCCTTCTCGGCCAGTTTGGCGATTTCCGGGCCACCCGGGTAATTGAGGCCCATCATCTTCGCGGTCTTGTCGAAGGCTTCGCCGGCGGCGTCGTCGAGCGTCTCGCCGAGCAGGCTGTATTGGCCGATGCCATCCACCTGAACCAGCTGCGTATGGCCGCCGGACACCAACAAAGCGACGAACGGGAATTGCGGCGGTTTCGGCTCCAGCATCGGCGCCAGCAAATGCCCCTCCATGTGATGCACGCCGAGCGCCGGAATGCCCCAGGCAAACGCCAGCGCCTGAGCGCAGGAAGCACCGACCAGCAGCGCGCCAACCAGGCCAGGACCCGCGGTATAGGCGATCGCATCGATCTCGGTCGGCACGCAGTCCGCCTCGGCCAACACCTGACGAATCAAGGGCAGCATGCGTTTGACGTGGTCACGCGAGGCCAGCTCCGGCACCACACCGCCATAAGCGCGGTGCAGGTCGATCTGACTGAACAGCGCGTCGGCCAGCAGGCCCCGTTCACTGTCATATAATGCGACGCCGGTTTCGTCGCAGGAGGTTTCTAATCCCAGTACTAGCATGGGTTTGCGCCTTGTTTAGGCTGAATTCGAAGGCGCGCATAATAGTCGCCACGTGATGCCCCGACCAGCGGTTTTCGATCAGAGGCTTTGCATTCCGAGCGATGAGGGGTTAACATCCGCAACCCTTAAAAACCGACGTCTTCAAGTGCTCTTTTGCCGCGAGGATGTTGACCCCGGTAATGAATGAAGGTAGCTCTGGATGCCAGCCGTCAAAGTTAAAGAGAACGAACCCTTCGACGTAGCTCTGCGTCGTTTCAAGCGCTCCTGCGAAAAAGCCGGTGTACTGGCTGAAGTTCGTAGCCGCGAATTTTACGAGAAGCCAACTTCTGAGCGTAAGCGCAAAGCAGCAGCCGCTGTTAAGCGTCACGCCAAGAAAGTTCAGCGCGAACAGCGCCGCGCCGTTCGTCTGTACTAATACACAGACGTTCGTTGCAAGCTTCTTTGCCTAAGCCCGGCTCTCAGCCGGGCTAATGGCATTTGCGTAAAACGCTTGATGCTTCAACGTCGAAGCCGCACACGCGACCTAGACGAATCTGCTTCACACGTCAGACCTGGCTCTTTTGCCAGCGGTGCACGTCTTTTCTGACGAGCCTTTCAAGGCTACTGACGAGCACACCCACTGATTCCTCTTACGACGATCAGCCCAAGGCACCTGCATGCGTGCCCGCTTTATTGAGCTATCCGAGGCCCCTAACCGGCTGTCAGCGGATTCAGCGCAACACTTTCAAATAGTCGAAGACTGATGAGTACTAACGTCAGGGGATTTTCGGCAGATACACTTCCCGACAGCGATTACGCAGACGACACCGGTCGAGCCGCATATTTTGCGCGCTTCAAACAATGACCCGCGTCCGCCAGCCTTACGCATCGGACTTATTACAGCGCAGACGACGAGAACGCCATGGCCGGGCTGATTCCCCAGAGCTTCATTGACGACCTGCTGAACCGCACCGACATCGTCGATGTGGTCAGTTCGCGCGTGCAATTGAAGAAGGCCGGCAAGAACTACACCGCCTGTTGCCCGTTTCACAAAGAGAAAACCCCGTCCTTCAGCGTCAGCCCCGACAAGCAGTTCTATTACTGCTTCGGCTGCGGCGCCGGCGGTAACGCCCTCGGCTTTCTCATGGATCACGACAACCTGGACTTCCCCCAGGCTGTCGAAGATCTGGCCAAAGCCGCCGGCATGGAAATCCCTCGCGAAGAAAGCGGCCGACCGCACAAACCGCGCCAACCGACCGATTCGCCGCTGTATCCGCTACTCACCGCTGCCGCCGATTTTTACCGGCAAGCCCTCAAGAGCCATCCATCGCGAAAAGCTGCAGTGGACTACCTCAAGGGCCGCGGCCTGACTGGCGAGATCGCCCGGGATTTCGGGCTCGGCTTCGCGCCACCCGGCTGGGACAACCTGTTCAAGCATTTGAGCAGCGACACCCTGCAGCAGAAGGCCATGATCGACGCCGGCCTGCTGATCGAGAACGCCGAAACCGGCAAACGCTATGACCGCTTCCGCGATCGCGTGATGTTCCCGATCCGCGACACCCGTGGACGCATCATCGCCTTCGGCGGTCGCGTGCTCGGCGACGACAAGCCCAAGTACCTGAACTCACCGGAAACCCCGGTATTTCATAAAGGCCAGGAACTCTACGGCCTTTATGAAGCACGCAAGAACAACCGCAACCTCGACGAAATCATCGTCGTCGAGGGCTATATGGACGTCATCGCTCTCGCCCAGCAAGGCCTGAAGAATGCCGTCGCGACGCTGGGGACTGCGACCAGCGAAGAACATTTGAAGCGCCTGTTCCGTGTAGTGCCGAACGTGCTGTTTTGCTTCGACGGCGATCAGGCCGGCCGCAATGCCGCATGGCGCGCGCTGGAAGCAACGCTTTCAAGCCTGCAGGACGGGCGCCGTGCACGCTTCCTGTTTCTACCCGAAGGTGAAGACCCGGACACCTTGGTACGCGCTGAAGGCACTGACGCCTTCAAGGCACGAATCAATCAGCACGCGCAGCCGCTGGCGGATTATTTCTTCCAGCAACTGACCGAAGAAGCCGATCCGCGCTCGCTCGAAGGCAAGGCGCACATGGCCACCCTCGCTGCGCCACTGATCGACAAGGTGCCGGGCGCCAATCTGCGGATTCTGATGCGTCAACGCCTGACCGAAATTACCGGCCTGAGCAGTGAAACCGTCAGCCAGCTCGCACAAAGTGCGCCGCAGGAAGCGCCGCCCGCCTACGATCCGGGCATCGATTACGACGCGATGCCGGACTACAGCGACTACCATCAGCCGCAGGCACAGGACATGTATGTGCCGCAGCAGGAGTGGACGCCAAAGAAACCCGGCGCCGGCGGCAAGAAATGGGACAAGAAACCCTGGGACAAGAACGGCAAACGTGGCGGTGATCGCGAACAACAGCGCCCACGCACGCCGATCGGTGTCGAATCGCCTACCCTGACTGCCCTGCGCACCCTGCTCCATCACCCGCAACTGGCCGAGCGCGTCGAAGATGCCGGGCACATTGCGGACGAGAATCAGACCAACGCCCAGTTACTTGTGGCGCTGCTCGAAGCCGTACAGAAGAATCCCAAGCTAAACTCATTTCAGTTGATCGCGCGATGGCACGGCACTGAACAGGGTCGTTTGCTCAAGGCGCTGGCAGAAAAGGAGTGGCTGATTGACGGAGATAACCTTGAACAACAGTTTTTCGACACCATTACTAGCTTGTCAGCCCGCCAACGCGAGCGAAATCTGGAACAGTTGCTCAGGAAAGCGCGTCAAAGCGAACTGAGTATCGAAGAGAAAAATCAACTGCGCGACCTATTAAGTCGCAATGTTTCCGCATCAAACCCGACCTCAACTGGCGCGTGAGGTCATAGCTCAGGTATAATCCTCGGCTTGTTTTTTGCCCGCCAAGACCTTCAGTGGATAGGGTGTTATGTCCGGAAAAGCGCAACAGCAGTCTCGTATTATTGAGTTGATCAAACTGGGTCGTGAGCAGAAGTATCTGACTTACGCCGAGGTCAACGACCACCTGCCCGAGGATATTTCAGATCCAGAGCAGGTGGAAGACATCATCCGCATGATTAACGACATGGGGATCCCCGTACACGAGAGTGCTCCGGATGCGGACGCCCTTATGTTGGCCGACGCCGATACCGACGAGGCCGCTGCGGAAGAAGCAGCCGCTGCGTTGGCAGCGGTGGAGACCGATATCGGTCGCACCACTGACCCAGTGCGCATGTACATGCGTGAAATGGGTACGGTCGAGCTTCTGACTCGTGAAGGCGAAATCGAAATCGCCAAGCGTATCGAAGAGGGCATCCGTGAAGTGATGAGCGCAATCGCGCACTTCCCTGGCACGGTTGACCACATTCTCTCCGAGTACACTCGCGTCACCACCGAAGGTGGTCGCCTGTCCGACGTTCTGAGCGGTTATATCGACCCGGACGACGGCATTGCGCCGCCTGCCGAAGTGCCGCCGCCTGTCGAAGCGAAAGTGGCGAAAGCCGACGACGAAACCGACGACGATGAAGCCGAATCTTCCGATGACGAAGAAGAAGCCGAAAGCGGTCCGGATCCGGTCATCGCTGCCCAGCGCTTTGGCGCCGTGGCTGATCAGATGGAAATCACCCGCAAGGCGCTGAAAAAGCACGGTCGCAACAACAAGGCAGCGATTGCCGAGTTGCTGGTACTGGCCGAGCTGTTCATGCCGATCAAACTGGTGCCGAAGCAATTCGAAGGCCTGGTCGAGCGTGTTCGCGGTGCCCTGGATCGTCTGCGTCAGCAAGAGCGCGCGATCATGCAACTGTGTGTACGTGATGCACGTATGCCACGCGCCGATTTCCTGCGTCAGTTCCCGAGCAACGAAGTCGACGAAAGCTGGTCCGACGCCCTGGCCAAAGGCAAGAGCAAGTACGCCGAAGCCATCGGTCGCGTGCAGCCGGACATCATTCGTTGCCAGCAGAAACTGATCGCGCTGGAAACCGAGACCGGTCTGACCATCGCAGAAATCAAGGACATCAACCGTCGCATGTCGATCGGTGAGGCCAAGGCCCGCCGCGCGAAGAAAGAGATGGTTGAAGCCAACTTGCGTCTGGTGATCTCGATCGCCAAGAAGTACACCAACCGCGGCCTGCAATTCCTCGATCTGATCCAGGAAGGCAACATCGGCCTGATGAAAGCGGTGGACAAGTTCGAATACCGTCGTGGTTACAAGTTCTCGACTTATGCCACCTGGTGGATCCGTCAGGCGATCACTCGCTCGATCGCCGACCAGGCCCGCACCATCCGTATTCCGGTGCACATGATCGAGACGATCAACAAGCTCAACCGTATTTCCCGGCAGATGTTGCAGGAAATGGGTCGCGAACCGACGCCGGAAGAGCTGGGCGAACGCATGGAGATGCCTGAGGACAAGATCCGCAAGGTATTGAAGATCGCTAAAGAGCCGATCTCCATGGAAACCCCGATCGGTGATGACGAAGACTCCCATCTGGGTGACTTCATCGAAGACTCGACCATGCAGTCGCCAATCGATGTCGCCACTGTTGAGAGCCTGAAAGAAGCGACTCGCGAAGTGCTGTCCGGCCTCACTGCCCGTGAAGCCAAGGTACTGCGCATGCGTTTCGGTATCGACATGAACACCGACCACACACTCGAAGAAGTGGGCAAACAGTTTGACGTAACGCGTGAGCGGATCCGTCAGATCGAAGCCAAGGCACTGCGCAAGCTGCGCCACCCGACGCGAAGCGAGCATCTGCGCTCCTTCCTCGACGAGTGATACCAGAACCCCCGGCCCAGGCCGGGGGTTTTGTTTATATGGCAGATTAAATCCTTCGCAACGCCCCTCCCCCGCATACCCCGTCTACACTCGAAACAATCATCCCCGAGCCATAACGAGAGCGTTATGCCCAGATTGGCGTCCGTGCTTTTTTTGCTGTCACTGATGATCTGGACCGCAACGGCTGACGCGCTGACTCTGACCGATGAAGAACGTAGCTGGCTGGCGGCTCACCCGGACTTGCGCCTGGGTGTCGATGCATCGTGGCCGCCCTTTGAATTTCGCGACGACCAGAACCGCTATCAGGGCCTGGCTGCCGACTATATCGACGTGATTCGCCAACGCCTGGCGATCAAGTTGACGCCCATCGAACCGGTGAGCTGGACAGTGGTGCTGGAACAAGTGAAGTCGGGCAAGATCGACCTGCTGCCCGGGATCATGTCCACCCCCGAACGCCAGACCTACCTGTCGTTCACCCGCCCCTATCTTGATTTCCCGATCGTGATCCTCGCGCACATCGGCGGCGCGCAACCGCGCAAACTCGACGACCTGTACGGTTTGAAAATCGCCGTGGTGGAAAACTATGCGCCCCACGAACTGCTGCGCACCCACCACCCCGATCTGAATCTGGTCGCCATGCCCAATGTCAGTTCGGCGCTGCAGGCGTTGGCGACCGACGAAGTGGACGCTGTGGTCGGCGACCTCGCATCCAGCGTCTGGAGCCTGCGCCAGCTCAAGCTCGACGGTCTGTACGTCAGCGGCGAAACCCCGTATCGCTACCAACTGGCAATGGCCGTGCCCCGCGACAACAAGGTCTTGGTGGGGATTCTCGACAAAGTGCTCGCGGACATGAGCCCTGATGAAATCAGCAGCATTCAGGAGCACTGGGTCGGCAACGTCCTTGATCATCGGACATTCTGGTCGGATCTGTTGATCTACGGTTTGCCGGGGTTGTTGCTGTTGATGACGATCCTGGCTGTGGTGATCCGCATCAACCGCCGCCTGAGTTCGGAAATCGCCCGACGCATCGACCTCGAACAGGAACTGCGCAGCAGCGAATACCACTATCGCGGCCTGGTCGAGAGCCTGTCGGCCATCGCCTGGGAAGCGCGGATAAGCGACTTCACCTACAGCTATGTCTCGCCCCACGCCGAAGACCTGCTCGGCTACCCACAATCCCATTGGCTGATCCCCGGTTTCTGGCACAACATCATTCACCCGGCGGATCTGACCCGTACGCAAAGCTACTGCAAGGAAGCCCTGCGCGAAGGCCGTGATCACATCGTCGACTATCGAGTGATCACCGCCGATGGTCGCTGCTTGTGGGTACGCGACATCGTCAGCCTGATCGAACATGGTCATGAGCCGGTAATGCGCGGTCTGATGATCGACATCAGCGAAATCAAGCGCACTGAAGAGGCGTTGCAGCTCTCGGAGCAAAAGTTCGCCTCGGTCTTCCAGCAATGCCCGGACATTCTGGTGATTGCACGGCTGTCCGACGGTTGCCTGCTGGAGGTCAACGAAGCGTTTGAAGAACAGATCGGACTGAAAGCCGAGGAAGTGCTGGGGCAAACGGCGACCGAGCTGAATATCTGGGGCATTCCCGGCGTTGGTCCGGGGCTGCTGCAACGTTTGCAGGCGGGCAGCATTCGCAACCTGGAGATGCCCTTTCGCCGCAACAACGGCCAACTGTTCACTGGCCTGATTTCCGCCGAGCCGTTCGATCTGGACACCACGCCAGCCTTGGTGGTCGTTGTACGTGACATCACCCAGCTCAAGGAAACCCAGCAGCAGCTGCAAACCTCCGAAGAGAAATTCGCCAAAGCCTTCCATGCCTCGCCGGATGGTTTGTTGTTGTCACGCCAGAGCGATGGCCTGCTACTGGAGGTCAACGAGGGTTTCAGCCGTATCACCGGTTTCAATAGCGCCATGTCGGTGGATAGGTCGGCGCTGGATCTGGGCATCTGGGTCAACCTCAACGAGCGCAAAGAGATGCTCGACCTGTTGCACCGCGACGGCTTTGTGCGTGACTTTACCTGCCATATCCGCCGCAGTGACGGGCAGATTCGCCTCTGTGAAGTCTCCAGCCGTCCGCTGCCGATCGGTGAAGAAGACTGCATGCTGACCATCGCCCGCGACATCACCGAGCGCCATCTGATGCAGGAAAAACTGCAACAGGCCGCCACTGTGTTCGAAAGCACTGCCGAAGGCGTATTGATCACCGACACCCAACAGCACATCAGTGCGGTCAACCGCGCCTTCACCGAGATTACCGGTTACAGCGAAAGCGAAGCGCTCGGCCATACACCGCGCCTGCTCGCCTCCGGCCTGCATGACAGCGCGTTCTACGCGGCAATGTGGCACCAGTTGACCGACGAAGGTCACTGGCAGGGCGAGATCTCCAACCGGCGCAAGAACGGCGAGTTGTACCCGAGCTGGCTGACCATCAGTGCCGTACGCAATCGCGACAAGTTCATTACCCACTTTGTCGCGGTGTTTGCCGACATCTCCAGCCTCAAGCATGCGCAAGCCAAACTCGACTATCAGGCGCACCACGACCCGCTCACTGGCCTGCCGAACCGCACGCTGTTCGAAAACCGCTTGCTGATGGCACTGAACAGTCAGCAGGAAAACGGCGGCCAGGGTGCCGTGCTGTTTCTCGATCTCGACCGCTTCAAGCACATCAATGACAGCCTCGGACACCCGGTCGGCGACCTGCTGCTCAAGGGCATCGCCGTGCGCCTGAAAGAGCAACTGCGCGACATCGATACCGTGGCGCGTCTGGGCGGTGACGAATTCATCATTCTGCTGCCCGGCCTGCAACAGGCCAGTGATGCCGACAACATCGCCACCAAACTGCTCAACTGCTTTGGTGCGCCGTTCCAGGCTGGCGAACATGAGTTCTTCATCAGCGCCAGCATTGGCACCAGCCTCTACCCACGGGACGGTTGTGACGTCGCCACCTTGGTGAAAAACGCCGACGCAGCGATGTACCGCTCCAAGGCCAAGGGCCGCAACCGCGTCGAGAGCTACACCCGCGACCTCACTGCCCAGGCCAGCGAGCGCATCGCGCTGGAACACGAACTGCGCCGGGCCATCGAGCGCGATGAACTGTTTCTCTACTACCAGCCGAAAATCAGTCTGGAGGATCACAGCCTGGTCGGTGCCGAAGCGCTGATCCGCTGGCGCCATCCGACCTTCGGCGACGTGCCGCCAGAGCATTTCATTCCGCTCGCGGAAGAGAACGGCATGATCCTGCAGATCGGTGACTGGGTGCTGGAGACCGCGTGCCGGCAGATGTTCGAATGGAATCAGGTCTACGACAGCCTTGGCCCACTGTCGGTAAACCTCGCCGGCGCGCAACTGCGTCAGCCGAATCTGCTCGGGCGCATCGAACAACTGCTCAACGACAACGGCCTGCAGCCGGATTTACTGCAACTGGAAATTACCGAGAATTTCATCATGAGTCAGGCCGAAGAGGCGCTGGCTGTGTTGCATCAGCTCAAACACCTCGGCGTACAACTGGCGATCGATGATTTCGGTACCGGATATTCCTCTCTCAGTTACCTCAAGCGCCTGCCGCTGGATATCCTCAAAATCGACCAGTCGTTTGTCCGC
Source organism: Pseudomonas sp. CH61 (assembly GCF_059429415.1). Lineage (NCBI taxonomy): Bacteria > Pseudomonadati > Pseudomonadota > Gammaproteobacteria > Pseudomonadales > Pseudomonadaceae > Pseudomonas > Pseudomonas sp. CH61. The sequence goes on from NZ_CM182098.1 coordinate 5,127,209, forward strand.
GGATTGCCCGACGACCCCCACGACGCGGCCATTGTCCGAGCCATTATCGCGCTGGGCCGGAGCATGCAATTCACGGTCATCGCCGAGGGCGTGGAAACCCAGGCGCAACAACAATTTCTCGCCGCCGAAGGCTGCGAACAGATCCAGGGCTACATCGTCAGCCTGCCGCTACCGCCGGAAGAATTCGCCGCGACGTTTCTTCGTGTAACCGTATCGGATTATTCGGATAGCACAGCCGAGAAACCGTCGCTATAATCCGCGGCCTACTGAGGGCCTATAGCTCAGTTGGTTAGAGCAGAGGACTCATAATCCTTTGGTCCACGGTTCAAGTCCGTGTGGGCCCACCATCTTGAAAGCCACGTATTACGTGGCTTTCGTCGTTTCTGGCATTCGAAAAAGTCAGTCAGCTGGATTGCAAAAAATGCGTTCCGTCCAAAATTCGTCCAATTTCAATTTTGGACGGACATTTACGCTACCTCAGCGACCGCTGGTTTAGCCTCCAAGAGTGTGGCCAGCGGATTCAGATTGACGACCTCGGCCAAGTGTCCAGGGCTAAAGTGAGCATACTTTTGAGTCATGGCCAACGTTGCATGCCCAAGCACCTTTTGAAGCGTCAGGATGTCCCCGCCGTTCATCATGTAATGGGATGCGAAGGTGTGCCGCAGGACATGCGTCATCTGTCCATCGGGTAGCTCCAAGCCGATAGCATCGACGCTACGCCGAAAGGTGATGGCGCAAGGTCTGAATGGCAGTGCGGCTTTCAATCGCTCCTCAAGCCGTTTCGAGATTGGCACAGACCGATTCTTGCTGGATTTTGTACGGCTGTAATGCACCATCTGATTCCGCACCTGGCGCGGTTGAAGCGCTTCCGCTTCGCCCCACCTGGCACCGGTGGCCAGGCACACTTCAGCGATCAACCCGGCGTTTGAATCCCGTGTAGCCAGGTCACTCAACAGCAGCTTAATTTGATCCGCCAGTAGGTAGGCCATCTCTGTTTCGTCAAACTTGAGTTTGCGCACCTTGCCCAACGGGTTGTCGGCGTCCCACTCCCCCAGCCTGGCCAGCTCGTTGAACACAGCACGTAGGTACGTCAGCTCATGATTCAGCATATTCGCGCTGACGGGTTTCGGATCTGCATCGCCCTTTGAATAGCCAGCGCCTGGTGTAGTCCTGGAGTGCTTACCTTCTGCGCGCTCGGCGCGGTACTGCGCAAAGTGAGCAGACGTAAACTTGTGCGCCTTCGGGTTCCCCATTCGATTGACCATGCTGATCAAAAGCGCCAGGCGCTGTTTGCCGGTCTTCAGGTTTTGCCCATGGACGACGTACCAGCGATTAACCAGCTCAAGCATGCTTCTGGCGTCGTGCTTGGCGGGCTTGGCAACCCGTCCTGACGCAGCCTCTCCCATGACCTTGCTGTGGTAATGGGTCGCTTCATTTTTGGTAGGGAAAATCCTGCGGGTTCGATAGCCGTAGCTGCCGTTAGGGCGGCAATCCACTTCGTAGCGGCCATCCGGTAGTTTTCTTATCGGCACGGACTTACACGGGGCTAATCTGCCCTGCCTCCGGTATGGTTTGGCCAGTCATCAGCCACATCGTGTATTTGGTGAGCAAAGGGTGTTGGGTGACTTTCAACAGTTCTGAAGATGCAACCGTTTTACTTCGCCCGTACTCGTACGCCTTCCACGTCTCAACCTTGATACCGGTGATATTGCTGATTTCGACCTGAGTAAATCTTTCTCGGGTTCGGATCAGCTTTAGCTTTTCACCGAGACTCATTGACCGATGACCGGGCTTATTTGCCCAATCTCTGGTGCCGTCTCATCGGTCACCAACCACAACGCGTAACGCTTGAAACGCGGGTGCATGGTGATTTTCAACAGCTCTGTAGAGCTTACGGATGCGCGCCGCCCGTACTCGTACCCCTTCCATGTTTCGAGCTTGATGCCCGCGATATCGCAAATTTCTGTCTGAGTCAGACGCTCAGTCAGCCGCACTTCCTTGAGTTTTTGACCTAGTTCCAACGCATGGCTCCTATTGACATGTGCGAATGCACATTCGTAACATGTGCATATGCCACTTTATTCGGCATATATACACATGGAGCTTATCAAATGCAGATCACCATAGACACGCCCTACACGACAGTTCGGGAGCTTGCGCGTCGGTCGGGACAGTCCGAACGTGCGATCCGCAACGACATCGAGCGCGGCCGAATCCTCATTCGCGCCAAGGCCGAGGGATCTAAAGAAGCACTGTTGATCAATATGGTCGCTTTGGCCATGGAAGCAGCAGAACAAGCCGAACGTGCGTCCGCCAAACCTACCGCCTCCAAGCGCTGAGGGGCGGTGATGAACGCAAGAAATCGCTTCACACAGGATCAGTTCGACGAGATCTATCAGTCCGACGTCGTCAAGGCGTTGGAAAACGATAGAGAGCTGGACTTTAAGGACATCAGCGATAAGTACCTACAGAAAGGCACGTGCCCCAACTGCGGTCAGCAAAAGCTGTTCATCAGTCGCGAAAAGCCCTACCAGTTGAAATGCAACCGAGATAACGAATGCCAGTTCGAACAGAAAACCCGGGAGCGTTACAGCTTCCTGTTCGAAAACCTGAGCGAGCGTTTCCCGGCTACAGAAACCAACCCCAACGCCACCGCCGACGCCTATCTAAAGCGCAACCGTGGTTTTGACATAGCAAAGCTCGCCGGCTGGTATTCCCAAGCTAAACGCAAAATGAAGTCAGGCGTTTGGGCCGATACCGTCCGCTTTCCGCTGTGCAACGGTTATTGGGAAAGGATCATCGACGAGAGCATGGTAGCCGCCAACAAAGGCGACAAAGCCGGCATCAAGTTCGAAATGTCTTACCAGAACAGCGGGTGGGCACCACCAGGCCAGACCATCGAAAAGAGCGATCGGGTGTTTGTAGTCGAAGGGATCTTTCACGCGATCGCGCTGCACCTGGCCGGCTACAAAGCGATTGCATCGATCAGTTGCGTGAACTTCCCATGGGCGATCGTGGAGGCGAACAAAGGCAAACTGGTGACATGGGTCATTGGCCTGGATGACGACAAAGCCGGCCATAAATACATTCCCAAGTATCTGAAGATGCTGCGCGGCATGACGGAAATCGGCTGGGTAGCCCTCGCCGGCGAACGCGATTGGGATGACGTCTACCGAGATGGCGAACTGAACGACAAGTTTCTGGAGGACGCTTGTTATCGCGGCCGACTGTTCACTGCTGAGAACACAAACAAACTCGCTTACCTGCTGTACCTGCGGCGCCCGGCCGGCTTCTATCTGCTGGAGTTTCGAAATCAGCTGTTTTCGGCCCGCGTGAACCAGGCAGAGCTCAGCAAGGATCTTGGCGAAGAAAAGGTTGAGGGCAACCGAGAAATCTTTTCGCGCAACGTGAAGATCTCGCAGATATCCAACTGCATACCCAGCTTGGACTATCTGGAAAAAGACATCATCACTGGTGAGCAGCGCTACTACTTCGACTTTCGGTTTCCCGATCGGAGCCGCAGTGTTCAGGCCCCACTACCATCGAGCGCGATCGCCGAGCCGCGGGGATTCGTCCGGGCAATGCTCGACTTCACGCCAGGTGGAAACTTTGAGGGCGGCGCCCGTGAGCTGGCGATGCTCAAAGCGAAATGGCTGAACGATGAGCGGCGCCCGGTACGCACCGTTCGCAGCCTGCCGTTCATTGGCTACGACGAAGATTCGGGAACCTACTGCTATCCAAAGTTCGGGTTTCACGGCGGCAGAGAGTTGCAGGTGAACAGTCACGGTTTCATTGAGGTCAAGGGTGCCGGGGTAAAAACCGCTCTGGTGAATACAAAGTTCGAACGCGGTGCTGACTTCGATCCGGAATGGTTCCCCGACTTCTTGGCGGTTCATAGCCTGAATGGCCTAGCCGCACTGTCGTGGTGGACAGCGTCGCTGTTCGTTCAACAGATTGGCGTTCAGCAGGCGTCGTTCCCTTTCCTCGAGCTGACCGGCGAACCAGGCGCGGGCAAGTCCACTCTACTGCGATTCCTGTGGCGCCTGATCGGTCGCGACAATATGGAAGGGATCAAACCCAGTGGCACCGGTGCCAGCGCCGTGGGCCTTTCACGCGCCCTTTCCGAAGTCAGCAACTTACCAGTTGTCCTGATCGAATCCGATCGGACTTACACCGATGCTCAGGGCCGTTCGGTGACTGTGCAGTTCGCCTGGGATGAAATGAAGACGCTGTATGACTATCACGCCCCTGTACGTGTAACCGGCGCGAAGACTACCGGTAACGAGACGCGCACCAGCATCTGGCGCGGTGCCTTGGCCATCTCACAGAACGAAACCGTGGATGGCTCCGAGGCCATTCTTTCGCGCATCGTGCATATGCACTGCACCAAGGATCACCACTCGCTGGCCCTGAAGCCGATGGCCGATCGGTTGAAGATCATGAAAGCCAAGGAGCTGGGCGGCTTCCTGCGCCGTGTACTGGCTTTCGAAAAGCAATGGTTGGAACGCTACTTCGAGGCATTCCCGCGCTATGAGAAACGTCTTCAGTCCATCAACGCCCTGACGGAAGCGCGGATCGTCCAGAGCTTCGCGCAAGTCCTTGCAGCGGCCTACGCAACCCAGGCGCTGTTTCCCACCTGGACGGACAGAGACACAGAAAGCCTGGCTAAGCATCTGGAGGCCCGCGCCATCGATCGCCAACAGCGCTGCCGATCGGAGAACCCGACCGCCGCCAAGTTCTGGCAGATCTATCACTACTTGAATGAAGACGTGGTGACCATCATCGATGCCGAAGGCGAACGTGAAGAGACCCGCGAAACGCTCAACCACAGCATCGACAAAGAACTGATCGGCATCAACATCGAGCATTTCCAGCAGGCCTGTAGAAAGGCTGGCCAAGACGTCATTCCTGACACCCAGTTGCGCCGTGCATTGGCCACCAGCACCACCCACAAATTCATTGAGACGCGTAAAGCACGGTCACGACTGGAGAAGCGTTCTCTGTGGCTGTGGTTCTTCAGCAAGCGGGGGGAGGCCTCATGAAACGTATGGGTCAGCAGGTGTATCGGGTGTGCATGGGTAAGAGCTTGGCTTTTGTGCGAAGTCCCCTTGTTTGTCCGGAACATCCGGAACATTTCTATTCAATAGATATAAACATCAATAAATACAGTCACTTACTTACAAAAAAACGTTCCGGTCGCACTGGAACATTCCGGAACACACCGGAACGGATTGTGTTCCGTCATGTTCCGGCAATGTTCCGGTCAGCGTTTTTACCGGAACACGGCTGTAGCCCTTACAACACAAGGCTTACAGCCGATTCACAAAAAAACGTGTTCCGGAATGTTCCGGTAGTACCGGAACATTTTCGCTCAGCTACAGGCCCCGTAAATCAAGGGTTACAGCCAATCACTTTTTAAATGTTCCGGATGTTCCGGACTCCGAGCGGTCTTGCGCGCGTTTTTTACTGGCGGACTCGACTCACCCTCCTGGATCAAGAAACCCAGGCTCATAAAGAAGGAGCAACACCATGCAAATACAAGTCATCACCGGCGACCAAGCCACGGGCAAAACCACCCGGCTACGCGCAATTCAAGCCGAACTGCAAAAGCAGGGGATCGAGGCGCCAATCCTCGTCGGCCAGCAGTGGACTACCCCGTACTTCGTGAACCTGATCGCAGAGAAAGCACTGGCCGGGGCTAAGCAATTCCTGGCCGACGACTGCACCCAGTTCCAGATCAAAGCCGCGATGAATCTGCAAGCCCAGGGCATTCACTCCGGAATCCCATCTGACTTTGTGGTTCACCTGGTGCGCCAAGCGTAAGGAGGGGGCAGCAATGATTATTCGCTTCGTAGCCAACACCCTGCCCGGCGAGCTGCCGTTACCGAGCAGCTACGTCGACCAGCGCTCACCGGAAGATCTGGCCGAGCTGGCAGCGGCCGCACATTGGAGGGATCACCCGGAGGATACGCCGACGTTCATCACGGTCGTGCATATGCGCGACGTTGATGGGCATGACCTGGGACTGTTTGAAGTGCGCTGTGAACAGCGCCCGGTATTCACGGCAAGCCTATTGCGGCAGGCGTGAGAGAGACGGTGTCGAGGAGTTGCAGCTCCCCGACACCAACCACCACGAAAGGAGCAACACCATGCAAGCACAGCACCCAAGCAGCAGTGGGAACAAGGCTATCACACCACCCGACCAACGCAGCAGCACGTTCAAGCCCCCTCGCCCTCTGTTCGCGACGGCGATGATTGGAGCGGCCTTGATCGGCTACTTGGTTCACAAAACCCCGGATGCCCGGCAGCGTCTCCAAAGCTTGGCCGAAATGGCTCAAACCTTGGGCGATCTGTCCGATCGCGATGCTGACGTGGTCGCCCGACTACTCGCCAAACCCATAGCAGTACAACAGAAAGGAGTTAGCCCATGCTGATCGACGGTCAGTTTGTAGCAGTCAGTGAGGCGCAGTATGACGATGTCCGCAAACAGATGGAGTTGCCCGCCGACTTTCATCTGGTGGAGGCCACCGCACTACTCCACCACGACACAGGCAATGGCGTAGCACATATCTCGTTACCCGCCGGCCTGGTTGTTGCCGCGTTCGAAGATCCGCATGGACATCGGCGTTATGGCGTAGTCACGCTGGCGACGCCTCGCAACAAGCCGTAATGGTTTTTAGCGGCTAAAATTTCAGCAACGTCTTATTGACAAGGGCGCTTCGGCGCCCTTTTTTGCGCCTTATTAAATCTGCCTCCCCACTATTACCTCAACTGCTTGACATGCATGAAAACATAGTTTCATGCAAATCAACTCAACAACACCCAACAGCAAGAAAACTCAAATAATTTAAAAATGCCGCAAATGTTTAGCTATACATCGCCACGAAGAGCCTACGTCAACTAAAAAAAATCCGATCTCCAGAACGCAACCCCTCACGTACGTATGTAATTACGCATACACGAAAGTATAAATTCATGCAGAAAGTTGAGATCTAAAGGCAGACCACAATGTCACCAAGGCTCCGTAATCCGGGGGTTTCCAGATACGGCAGAACAGTGTAGCTTTGGTTTTTAGGCAACTTCACACACATGCCAAACGCGACCAAAATACTATTTGACAATCTATTTTTTAAATAAGTAAAGTGCGCTGCATCTGATCCGCCCAGCATGGAGCCATAGAAATGGACGAGCGAACTATTATCCAAACAAGAGACATCATAGAAGAGGTCGCAAAGGTAATTATGTCATTAAGCGTATCAGTCGGCGCTAGACCACTGAACGAAGAGGAAAGCGGCGGAGTAGTAGCGACCATGACTTGGAGTCATGGCCGATTACTGGAATGTTCTAAAGAACTGGGAGAATTGTTCAATCAGACGGGCAATGAACTAAGTTGATCGAATAGCTGACGCTGCTGAGCTATTGGCATTTCACGGAGTCGGTCGAAAATCAACTGGTCGACCGACTGAGCAGATGGACGCAAAGGATGTGAATAGGTAAGGCTCATTACGAACGTATGCCCACAGTGCGGGTTGAGACACTGGCAATACAGCTTCGCATATTCCAGATTCATGTTTTCACGCGAACCAATACGAGCCTTACCCCCACAATCCCTACAAGTGATCCGCATTGTGCCCCTTCCCCAATGGTGTATGTATATACACTATTCTACTTGAAGCAACCTCAAACTGCTGCGCCTGCCTCTACTGGATTACGCCATCCAATACGCCGATCGGCCCGCAGTGAGTCGTTCAACTGATCGAATAATTGACAGATCGGACGGATTTCATTGTTGGTGTAAACCCGATCGATCTTTTCGATGTCGCCAAATCCACCGCTGTTCTCTGGGATAATCCCCGCCAGCGCCGGGTTCATCCGCCAGGCCGCAATGACGTCGTTACGGGTGATGTTCTTCACCTTCTCCAGCTCGTCTTTCGCCTGAAAGTCTCCCACAGGGATGATCTGAATCGCCTTTTCGGTACCCCCAGGGATGTTCACAAACATCGACCTGAAGTTACCCACACCCTTGCTTGCGCTGATCTGCGCCCGCAACTCGTTTTCGTCGTCTTCGGTCAGATTCGGGTCGTTGGTGTAGAAGATGTAGCCCGCGTGGGCACCGTTGCTGTAATAGCGCCGGCGAAACAGTGTCGCCGCCTCGTTGAGCAAAAGTGCCTGCATACCGCCAAGGTAATCGGGCACACCGTAGACGTTCTGTTCCACGTCGTAGTTGAGGACATGCTCGACCTCCTCCTGGTCAAATTCGACTTCCTTGCCGTCCGGCAACAGCATCACGAAACCACCATCCACTTTCACGCGCATGTTGATCGCCGGCAGGTGATCCACTTCTAGTACTTCTCCGAACACATTGCGGTTGCGAAGGAAATAGGACTCTCCGAACACCATGAAGTCCAGCCCAGCGCGGCTCATTGTTTGAATGCTGCACCCGGGAGAGGCGATGAACTCACGCAGCAGCAGGTTGCGTTTGAAACCCGGAATGGCGCCGTGGTGCGCGTTGGCGCGCAACAGCTTCGCCAGTCCTTGGCGCGACACTGGTGGCGTGTAAATACGGCCGTCGTGGCTGGCAAACGTGCCTAGGTATTGCCCGATGTTTTCGGTCAGCACCTGCTCGGGAGCGCCGAACGAAAACGCCCGCGCTCGCCCGCGTGGTGGATTGACGGTTTGCTGGTTTCTTCGCTTGCCCATGTGTACCTGTTCCGCTGAGTGTGTAGGAGCTTCGGCGCTGCTTGTTGGTGTTGAGGGGTTCGTGTGCCAGCGCGTGCATGATTGCCCAGGCAATGTCCGCGTGGCCCGTCGCGTCGGTACGGGAGGCGCTGTAGGTGATCTGGCCGCTGCTGGTCGCACCGCGCTTGATGGTCAAGAAGGCCTGTGCGATGTCGTTCCAACCGGCGTCCCATTCGATTCGACTGCCTTGGATCGTGTCCTGGGCTTTCAGTACCAGGCTGTTTTTGGTTTCAAGGCTGTAGTGAATTGAGGTCGCACGCGGGTAGAAGTCGCGCACTAGGTCAAACACCCCGTAGCCGATACCGGTGGTATCGATGCCGATGTGCTGGACGTTGAAACGCTCCGTGAGCTTTTTGATTTGCGCTGCCTGGAAGGTGAACGAATGCCCACGCCAGCTGTGCTTTTCCAGTATCCGGAACTTGGCGCCTGGCTCTAACGGTGGAGCTAGGACAACACAGGTGGCGTCGTCTCGCGTTCGACTTGGGTCGTAGCCGATCCATACCGGACTGTTTCCGTAGGGTCGATCGTCCTCGGGTTCGAAGTCCGTCCACAACGACAGATCCGAGTAGCACCGTTCCAGATCGGCCAGTGCGAACACTCCTTGGGTGCTGTCGATGAATTTGCAGTAGAACAGCTGCTGGAACTTGTCCGCGTCGTACTCAAGCTGCAATTGCTCCAGATCGAACAAATCGCAGCCACCGGCGATTGCGTCCTCAATGGTGATGATCTTGCGCCACTGGCCATCAGGGCACAGCGCGCCGGCGGCAATTTCCTTTTCGCTTGGCCAGGGATTCTTCGCAGCCTTGCGCTTGCTGTTACGGAAGGTCTCACCAGTCCAGAACGGATAGGCCTGGTGCGTTACTGCGCTCGGAGTAGAGAAATACGTCTTGCGCCACTTCTTATGGGTGCCCATAGCACTGGCCACAGTGCTGAGTTTTTCGAAGTCGCGAATCCAGAAATACTCGTCGATGTAGACGTGACCGTGGTGCCCCTGAGCAGTGCTGCTGTTGGTGCTGAGAAACCGCAGTTCGGCGCCGTTGCTCAACACAATAGGATTGCCGGTCAGCTCCAATCCGAACCACTGCTGGGCGAACTGGATGATGTAGCTACGGAAAATCTCGGATTGCGATCGGCTGGCCGACAAGAACATTTGATTGTCCCCGGTCAGCACCGCGTCCATGAACGCTTCGCCAGCGAAATAGTAGGTCAAACCTACCTGCCGACTCTTCAGAATGTTACGGATTCGGCGTGTCAGTGGGTTCTGTTTGGCTTCAAACAATTCCTTTTGATAGCCGTACATCTTGCTGATGAACTTATCTAGGAAGTCGACTTCGGTTAGACCGGAAACGTCGTTCTTCACTTTCTTTTCGCGTTTCTTACCGCCTCTGTCGCCACGCTCCCGGCGCCTGTCTTGGCGATCGCCCTGGTCGTGCGCGGGCGCCTCACCTGCGATCGCCTGCGCCGGTTTGTTGGACTGCTTCAGCAGTCGATCGCGCACGGTGGTCAGTCGGTCCAGTTCGTCCAACTCACCTTTGGTCAGCGTGGTCTGTTTCTCAAGGATCAACGTCAGACGCCGGCTGACCGCTATCAGCGGTTCTTCATCCGAAAGCATCTCGTCCCAGCCGCCCTTGGCGATCCAGTAATAGACGATACGGATATTCGGCAGCTTGAGTTGGGCCTGAATCTCTTTCGGCTTGCACCGACGCAAATAGAGACGTTTAGCGGCTTCTTTGACTTCGATTGAATAGAGCATGGTCCGCAGTCTATGCGGCGAAAACGTTGAAAACGCGGTGTTAAATTCCGCGAATATCCTAGATCCTGAAAATAGGAGAAAAGCAAAAGCAAAGCGTTTGTTTGGTGTTCTTCCGCTCCCTATCGTGGCGGCTCAAACCACCGATTGAGCGCAGAAACGCCAATGCCCCGTTCCCTTGTTTCTTTCTGGAAACGTGTCGCCACCAGCGGCACCACCGCTGATAACCGCGAGATTCTGCCCCAGGAACTGCGAGACATCGCCGAGACCTATAAGCCTTCTTTTTACACGGCAGTGATCTGGTGCGAACACGAACGTGGTTATGGATCCCACGGGACGGTATACGCAGTGCGCCTGGTGGAAGATGACGAGGATCTGGAACCTGGCCAAGTCGCGCTGGAGGCCCAACTCAAGCCCAACGATCAATTGCTATGGCTAAACGACCAGGGCCAGAAGCTGTTCACCAGCATCGAGATCACTCCTAACTTCCGTGGCAAAGGCAAAGCCTATTTGACCGGTTTGGCTGTGACCGACTCCCCTGCCAGCACTGGCACCCAAGAGCTGTATTTCTCCCGCAAAAAGGTCTCCCCCACCGTTTATTACAGCGCCGCCCTCCCGCTGGGTTCATTTGACGAATCTGAACCCAAGGGCGAGCTGCAAAAACTCCTTTCGATGTTCTCCGGACTGTTCAAACGCTTCGGCATCGAAGAAACCCCAGCAACCCCGAACCCCCAATCAGAGAGCCAAACCCCAATGGATGACGCCCAAGCCAAAGCGCTGGCCGCACTGGTCGAACAGCTGTTGCTCGTCGCTGCCGGCATTCAAACCTTGATCGAACCAGACACGGCTGAAGTTGAAGCAGACCAGGACCAAATCGACGCGGTCGGCACCTCCGTGCAGGACATTCTCGACACTGCTGAAGAAGAGCGCGAGTACTCCCGTCGCCGCAAGGGCGCGACCGGCAACCTGGCGTTGGCCAAGGCCGTAGCCAACCTGGACAAGAAATTCACCGCGCTACTGGATACGCCGAAGGGCCGCAACGTGCCGCGCACCACCGGCGCGACCCAAAGCCCGAAGCGGAGAACCTTGTAAATGGGCGCCTCTCTCAGCAGTCACGCTCAGGAACAGTTCGCGCTTCTGCAGGACGACATGGCCGAGTCGTACAACGTCCATGACGTGTCTCGGCAGTTCGCGGTAGAACCGAGCATTGCCCAAGAGCTGAACGACAAAATCACCGAAAAATCCGACTTTCTCAGTCGCATCAACGTGGTTCCTGTCAATGAAATCAAGGGTCAAAAAGTCATGCTTGGCGTGACCGGCCCGGTGTCCAGCCGCACCAACACCAAAACCAAAGACCGCGAAGCCAAGGACTTCAGCGATGTGTCCGGCTTGGACTACGAGCTGTATCACACTGAATCCGACGTAGGTCTGCCATTCGCGAAGATCGACAGCTGGGCCAAGTTCCCGGACTTTGCAGAGCGTTACGGCGCGGCGGTGCAACGCCAGATCGCGCTGGATCGCATCATGATCGGCTGGCATGGCGTCGAAGCGGCGGCACAGACCGACCTTGCGGCCCACCCGATGCTGCAAGACGTCAACAAAGGTTGGCTGCAACTGGCTCGCGAGCAGATCCCTGCCCAGGTGCTGAAGGAAGGCAAAGTCGCGGGCAAAATCACCCTCGGCCCTGATGGTGACTACGCCAACCTTGACGCCCTGGTGCACGACGTCAAACAGATGATCGATCCTGTTTTCCGTGATGCCGGCGACCTCATCGCAATCATCGGCAGCGATCTGTTGGCCAATGACAAGGGCAAGCTGTACGCCAAGCAAGGCGACACGCCGACCGAAAAAGAACGCATCGAAAACGCGCAGGTGATCGACACCTACGGCGGTTTGCCATCCTTCGTCATCCCGCACTTTCCATCCACCGGCGTTGTCGTGACCAGTTGGGACAATCTTTCGATTTACTTCCAGGACAGCAGTTGGCGCCGCCATCTGATCGAGAACCCGAAACGCTCCCGCGTTGAAGATTACAACGGCCGCAACGAGGGCTATGTGATCGAGCAGCTGGAAAAGTTCGCGGCGATCGAAGCCAGCAATCTGGAGCTGCTGCCGTGAGTATCGCCCTTGCCCACAAGCGGCGTGTTCTCGCGGAAGGTCCGGGCACGGCGACCCGTGCGGAGCCCTACAGCTCAAGCACGGCTCTGGCCAGTCCAGCTAATGCGCAGAAGCACCTCAAGCTGATGGAAAGCGCATTGGCCGTGGATCTGGAGCGGCTCAGCAACATCAACAACCACGAAACCCGCCGCCTGATTAAGCGTGACGAGCTGCTGCCCAAGTACATGGAGTACGTAGAGCGCTACCGCGACTCGGGACTGAATCACCCCAATCCGGTGCTGGTGCATGTCCTGGTCTGGCTCTTCGATACCGAGCAGTTCGAGCTGGGCTTGCAGGTCGCCATGTTCGCTATCCAGCAAGGCCAGGCAATGCCCGACGGATTCAAGCGTGACGTGCCGACGTTCGTGGGTGACGCAGTGATCGATTGGGCCGAGAACGAGCAAAAGTGCGGGCGCAGCCCCGAGCCATACCTGAGCGACATGATGCCGTTCGTGGATGGTGAATGGGATCTGCCGGCACAAATCCCGGCGCGCTATCACAAATTGCTCGGCATCCGCGCTATCGACGCCAAGGAATGGGAAACCTCCGTCCGCCACTTTGAGCGTGCCCAAGAACTGCATTCCGAAATTGGCGTGGGAACGCGCCTGAAAGGCGCTCGCAAGGCACTGGAAAAACAACAGGCTCAAAGCGCCTCCGAATAACCCGACTACCCCCCCTGCGGGGAACTGTGGACGTGAGTCGGCCATTTATGGCCCGCCCCATGAGAAACAGTTTCCCCGCCCTATTTGAGTGCCCAGTAATGAGCTTTTCCGGGAAACCCACGACCTTTGTGGAACAGGCCATCGAGAACGACGGCTTTTGGCCGAACCTCTCCGTGTCTGAGTTTCAGAAGGGTTACCGCCTGCCGGCGGAGTACCTGGTAGACATGCTGGTCACCGACTTAAAGACCGCAATGATTGAGGTAAACCGCGATCTGACCAAGCGCAAAAGCGACTGGCAGAACGTCGGTGTCACCACCGTGGAAACGGCCGACCCTACGGTCCTGCCTAAACGCACATTTCACGCTGCGACGTACAAGCGCGCCGTTTACTGCCGTGCAAAAGCCAGCCTACTGACCCAATTCGCCACCGTGAACCGTCGCGAAAGCGCGGAAAACATCGGCAAGGAATTGCCCGAGCGCGGCGAAACCTTTCTGGAATTCAGCCAGCAAGCCATCCGGGTTCTGCAAGGCCGTGGCCGTATAACGGCGGCGCTGCTATGACCAAGCTTCAAGGACTGACCGCCTACCTTTTGGAGCGCCGCCTGGTTGCACCTGAACAGCTCGACAGCTTCACCGAGCAGGTAAAGCTTTCGCTGATCTGGAAACCCGACGTCGGCGGCATGCACTTCGCCGACATGCACTATCGCGCCGCGATCGTGCTGGAGCGCTTCGCCGACCATCCGGCACGCCTGATGGCCCTGGTCGGCAGTTGGCTGGAAAACCACGATGTCGATCGCGACCGCCATGAATTGCCGGCGCCGGAGTTCGCGGTGGAGCCGTTGGACAACGACCTTTTCGACGTGGAAGTCACGCTGGAATTCGCCGAGCCGCAATATCTGGCCGAAGACCCTGCCGGCGAGATCGAAGCCTTCGGCAAGACCTGGGCCTTTGTCCCGTTTGATCTGTGGATTGCAGAGCGCGGCGAGGTGGCCACCGATGGCCGGGCGTAGCACGTTCGAACTCGACATTCGCGGTCGCTTGGGCGTACGCGAACAACTGGCGTTGTTGAGCCTGCCGCCGCAATTGCGCCGCCGCTTGCTGAACCAGGTTACCAAACGCGTGCGGACGATGAGCCGCAAGCGTGTGCGTGAGCAGAAGAACCTGGACGGCACGCCCTTCGCTCCACGCAGGGGCGACAGCAAGGGCAAAAAGAAGATGGAAGCCGGCCTGGCCAAGTTGATGGTGGTCACCCGGGTAAGCGCTGATGAAGCGGAACTGGGCTGGAAAAACGCCCTGACCCGATGGGTCGCCGCGCAGCAGCACAACGGCGTCAGTGAGCGCCGCACCGCCCAACAGATGCGCCGATGGAACAAAACCCCACCGGGTTTGGCAGCAACCGACAAGCAGGCCAAGCGCCTGCGCCGGTTGGGATTTCGCGTGCGTCAAGCAGGCAAAAAGACGCTGACCCGGCCGTCTGTGGCGTGGATTCAACAGCATGTGAACTACGCCAAGGCCGGCTTGCTGATCCGGATCCTGGACGACCAGCGCCGCGAAAGCACTGGTGCCCAGAGCTGGGAAATCACGCTGCCGAAACGCCAGTTCATCGGCGCCGAAACTGAACGCGAAACCAATCTCCTGATTAACCAGGTGTTGCAACAAATCCTAACTTCACCCCGCTAACGAGGCACTGCATGGCACTCGGTCAAGTCACCGTCGACAATCTCAATCTAGGCCAGGGCGCCGTGACAGAGGTTGAGCGTTACTTTCTTTTCATCGGCCCCGCCGCCAAAAACGTCGGCCAGATCATCCCGCTGAACACCGACAGCGATCTGGACGCCGCCCTGGGCATCCCGGCGAGCGACCTGAAAACCCAAATCGCCGCCGCACGTTTGAACGGTGGCCATCGCTGGGCCTGCATGGCGGCCCCGATCGGCCCCGAAGGCGACTGGGCCACGGCTCTGGAGACAACCCAGCAACAAGGGGTGTCGGTGGAAGCGGTAATCGTCACCAAACCTGTCGCCAAGGGTGACGAACTATCGGCCATGAATGACGCGGCCGTCGCCCTGAACAACACCTACGGCCGTCGTGTTTTCTTTCTGGCAAGCACCGCCGGCATCGCCGTCGACCAGACCTGGGCGCAGTACCTGAGCGAGCAAAAAGCGTTGGTCGCGGGTCTGGCAGCGCCGCGCGTTTCACCGGTGCCGCAACTGCACGGTAATGACCTGGGCGTGCTGGCTGGCCGCTTGGCCAATTCGGCAGTCAGCATCGCTGATAGTCCGATGCGCGTGGCCACCGGGCCGGTGTTGGGGCTTGGCGACGTGCCTATCGATATGGAGCTGATACCGCTGCCGTCCGCTGTGCGCAGCGAACTGGATCGGGCGCGGTTCTCCGTCACCCAGACCTACCCAGACTATCCAGGCGTGTACTGGGGTGACTGCAACATGCTGGACACCCCAGGCAGTGACTTTCAAGTCGTGGAATACCTGCGCATCACCGACAAAGCCGCTCGCCTGATTCGCCCGCTGCTGATCCGCCGTGTCGCCGATCGCCGCTTGAACAGTACCCCCAACAGCATGGCGGTGAACACCAACCAGCTGATGGCGCCGCTGCGTGCCATGGCCAAGTCCATCAAGTTCGCCGGCGAGGTGTTTCCCGGTGACATCGAACCGCCGAAGGATGGCGACCTGGTGCTGGAATGGCTCAGCAAAACCAAGGTTGCGGCCTACATCAAGCTCAAACCCCTCAACTGCCCGAAAGACCTCACGGCGAACATCGCTCTGGATCTTTCCACTGACAAAACGGAGTAACGCCCCATGGCAAAAATTGGCGGCAAGAACTTCGACGTGAGCCTGGGCGATCTGTCGCTGCACGTCGAGAGCTGCACCCTGGACATTACCGACAACTCGGCTGTGGCCCAAACCCGGGGCGTGCCTGACGGCTACGTGGAGGGCGATGTGGCTGCTGCTGGCGAACTGGAACTGGACAGCTCCAACTTTCAATTGCTGATCGATGCGGCGCGATCGGCCGGGAGCTTTCGCAAGCTCAAGCCGTTCGATGCGGTGTTCTTCGCCAAGGCCGGCGAGGACGAGGAACTGCGCGTGGAGGCCTTCGGCTGCAAGGTGAAGATCTCCAGCTTGTTGTCGATCGATCCCAAAGGTGGCGAGAAGACCAAACACAAGGTGCCGTTTGACGTCACCAGTCCGGACTTCATTCACATCAACGGCGTTCCGTACCTCGACGCTACCGAGATCGAGGGGATTCGTTAATGGTGGATTGGTTCGACCGCGCCCAGGAGCTGGAGCAGCGCCAACGTGACCAGGCGATCAAAGCCCAGTTGCTGACGCCTGTGCCGGTCGGGCCAAGCCTGACCCATTGCCAGGACTGCGACACACCAATCCCGCCGGCGCGCCAGGCGCACGGAGGCATAACCCGGTGCGTCCCGTGCCAGACGGACGTCGAGAAGAGTAAACGCCGATGACCACTGAAACTTCGCGTCTGGGAACGCTGGAGCGGCAACTTGCCGTGATCGAGCACCGCATGAATGAGTTTGAAGGTCGTCACGAAACCGTGCCGACTCGCGTGACCAAGCTTGAGCAGCAATTCGAAAACATGACTGGCCAGCTCAAGGAACTGAACAAAGGCCAGCAGGCGTTGACCCTGGCGGTCAACGTGATCGGCTCGAAGGTCGGGCGCTTGCTGACCATCCTGACGCTGGTTGGCGCCGTCCTGCAGATGGTGGTGCCGGCACTGTTGCGGGTGTGGTTCCCATGAGCTTGCGCGGCAGGATCATGGCCGGTGCGATCGCGCTGGCCAGCACGCCGCTGGTGATCTTCCTGGGCACCTGGGAAGGCAACGGCCAGAACACCGTTTACGCGGACAAGCTCGCCGGCGGACTGCCCACGGTTTGCAAAGGCATCACCCGGTTTACGAGCCCGTACCCAGTCGTGGTCGGCGACTACTGGTCGCCCGCCAAGTGCGCCGAGGTGGAGCAGCTGGTGATCCGCAAAACGCAGTTGCAGTTGGCCGAGTGCATCACGAACCCGAACGTGGGACAGACCACGTTCGACGCACTCACCAGTCATGGCCACAACTTCGGCGTGACCAGCACCTGCGCCAGTCGAGCGGTCGCGCTTATCAACGCCGGCCGCATCGCCGAGGGCTGCAAAGCTCTGGCATGGGCGCCGGACGGCAAGACGCCGGTATGGGCCTTTGTGACTGACGCCAAGGGCCAGAAGCGCTTTATTCCGGGCCTGCACAACCGCCGGCTGGCCGAATCCCGGCTGTGTGCGGAGGGCTTGTGATGCTGCGCCAAGCCTTGTTCCTGGTCGTGTTGTGCCTGGTCGCCTGGATCGGTTTTGAATCGCTCGAAGGCCAGCGCGACGAAGCCAGGCGCGAGCGTGATAGCGCGAAATGGGAGGCCAGCGGCCTGCGGGAAGCGGCACGCATCAGCGGCGTAATGCTCGCCGAGCGGGACGCGATCGACCAACGAAACACTAAGGAATTGACCGATGCACGCACTGAAAACGAACGCCTGCGCCGCGCTATTGGCGATGGCACTGGCCGGCTGTACGTCAGCGCCACCTGTCCCGCTTCCGGATCTTTGTCCGCCACCGCCGGCACCGGCCGCGTGGCTGATGCAGGACGCGCCGAACTCGCAGCAGACGCTCGACCGGATTATTTCACCCTCCGAGATCAGCTCGCCTTAAGCCGGCAAATGATCGTCGGACTGCAGCAATACGTCCGTGGCGTGTGCCAGCGATCGCCAGCGCACCAGGACAGGAATTTTTCCAACCTCAACAAGAGATCTACCCAATGAGCCAACAGAACAACACCGAAATCACCCTGGAAGTCGGCGAACAGGAATTCACCTTCAACCTGACCCCGGCCGACGTCACCAAGTACTTCAACGCGCTGACCCAAACCAACAAGGTCGCCCCAGGCAACAACCTGTTGATGACCACTGTGCTGCAGGAACAAAAAACCGTGCTGAAACCACTGCTGGGCAACCCGGTGATGGTGATGCAGATCGCCGGCGCGCTGCTCGAGGAGTACGCGCCGAACGTTGAGGTGATCGTAAAAAAGCGCTCGAGCACGCTGAGCGCCTAAGCGAAAACGGACTGGGCCAGTTGATGGCCCTGACGAACCGCTGGCTACCTGGTGCCGAACCCACGCCCGAGGCGATGGGGACGGCCAAGTGGCTGGAGGACGAACACTGGAGACGCATGGAGTTCGCCGTGGCTAACGGCATCGCCCTTGCGCTGAACGGGTAACGACTTTGGCAGACCGTAGCGCCAGCCTGGCTTTCATTCTCAGCTTGCAGGACAAGGTCACTGCGCCTCTGGGCAAGGTGAAAATGGGCTTTTCCGAGCTTGCCGATCAGAGTGAAAAACACATAAAGACGATCGGGCTTGGTCTGGGCGGCGTGACCGCTGCTGTGGTCGGGATCCGGGAGTCCATGGAACCGGCGCTGGAGGTCAATCGCGCCCTGGGCGACGTCCGATCGTTGGGCGTGGCTGAGGATGCGTTGTCGGCACTCAATGCCAAGTCGCTGCAGTTCGCGGTGAGCTATGGCGAGAACGCCAAGGATTTTGTGGCCTCGGCTTACCTGATCGAGGGCGCCATTAAGGGGCTTGCCGGCAACCAGCTCGCCACGTTCACCAACACCAGCAACTTACTGGCGAAGGCCACCAAGACGGACGCCGAAACCATGGGCGAATACGTCGGCACGCTCTACAACCTGCAGAAGTCCCAAGCGGATGCGATGGGTAAGGGCGCATGGGTGGAAAAACTCGGCGGGCAAACGGCGCTGGCCGTGCAGTTGTTCCGCACCAGCGGCGCGGCGATGAAAGACGCCTTTAAGGAGGCCGGCGCGATCGCCACCACATCGGGTGTCGACCTTGCCGAACAGATGGCGGTGATCGGCACGCTGAGCAGCACCATGGAGGGCGGCGACGCCGGCGGACGCTACAAAGCGTTTTTCGAGAACATCGGCGCCGCATCGGAAAAGCTCGGCATGCAGTTCACCGACCAGCAGGGCAAAGTCCTGCCGATGATGGCTATTCTGGACAAGCTGCAGGCCAAGTTCGGTGACCTGACCAGCGCCTCGGCCGGCGCCAAGTTAATGGAGGCCTTCGGCGGAGAAGGTGCCCAGGTGATCGGCGCGCTGGCCAAGGACACCGATCGACTGCGCAACGGCATCGAGCAGTTGGGCAAGGTGCGCGGTCTGGAAAATGCCGAGCAGATGGCCAGGGCGATGGTCGATCCGTGGCAACAGTGGGCGTCCCTGGTCGAAGTCATGCGGGTGGTGTTTGGCCAGGTGCTGATCCCGGTACTGACGCCGTTCATGAGCAAGATGGTCGACATCGGCAAAACCCTGGTGCGCTGGTCGCAGCTGTTTCCCAACATCACCCGGGTGATAGGCATCACCGCACTGACCATCATGGCGATCGTCGGCGCCATGTCGTTGTTGACCCTCGTGGTCGGCGTAGCCCGGATGACCTGGCTGGGCCTGTTATCGGTGTGGAAGGTCATGCAGTTGCTGAACCTGCGCACCGTTGCCGGCTTCGTCCTGCAGAAACTGGCGATCCTGGCTTACATGGCCGTGATCTACACGCTCAGCGCCGGTCTTGCCCTGGTGCGCGGCGCCATGCTGCTTTGGCAGGGCGCGATCTGGCTGGTCAACGCGGCGCTGTTGGCCAACCCGATGGTGTGGATTGTGGTCGGTGTTCTCGCCCTGGTGGCGGTCATTGTCGCGGCGGTTCACTACTGGGACGAATGGACGTCCGCCCTAATGAACACAGCCGCGTTCCAGTTCGTCGCCGACAAGCTCCAGAAGCTGTCCGACTGGTTCAACTCCATGGGCGGCTGGTCCGGCATGGCCAAGGCTGCTTGGGACAGCATCGTCGGCATTTTCACCAAGGCTGTTAACGGCGTGATCGAGCTGCTGAACAGCATCCCGGGCGTGAACATCGAAGCGCGTTTTGGCGGTATGCCTGAAGTGCCTGGCGTCGATGCCGCGACCAATGCCGCTGACACCGCCAACGCCGCGCAGAAAGCCCAGCAGACCATCAACGCGGCAATCCCCAGCCTTTCACCGGCGCGCCCTTCAGCGGTGCCGCCCGGTGGTCTGCTGACCAGTATCCAGAACAACAACAACAGCCAGAACAAGGGCACGCATGTGGAGAACGTGAACATTCACACGGGCAAGAACATGACGCCGCTGGAGATGGAAAACATGGTCGCAATGGCGGTCGGCGGATGAGCGAGTACGTAGACCTGTTGATCGTCAACAACGACCTGGCGCTGGATCCGTCACACCAGCCGCTGCTGGTCGATGACCGCGCCTGCATCGCCCAGGACATCGCTCACATGATCCGCGACAGCGGGTTGCTGGTGACACTGGTGGCCGAGCGCGATCGGTTGCGGCAGCGCGACTGCATCCAGCAACTGGAATTGTTGGTGGAGGACGACCAGCGCCTGGTGCCCGGTACGGCACGCATCACCCAGCAGGAACCAGGTGTGTACCTGGTCACTGCGAAAACCCTGAAATTCGGTTCGATTGAGGTAAGTCTGTGAGCCAGGTCGATTTTAAGAAGGTGATCGCCGACGCCGGCATCCCGACCACCGAGGCCGGTTTGAAAGCTGCGTGGGAAAAGGAAGTGGAAGCCCAGGGCGCGAAGGTGGCCAACACCAGCAGTTATTCGCCGTTCTGGCGGGTGATGACCGCGCTGGTGACCAAACCGGTGTTGTGGCTGTTGGACTTTCTGTGCCTGACGGTGCTGCCGAATTTCTTTGTGAAAACTGCGGTGGACGCGTGGCTGGACATGCTCGCCTGGGCGGTGAACGTCGAGCGTAAAGGCGCCACCAAAGCCCGCGGTAAATTGCTGTTTACCCGGGCCTTGCCGGACGGCGTCATGGAACTGGAAAAAGGCATTGTGGTGCAGTCAGCCGCCATCAACGGCAACGTGTACAAACTGATTACCACGGCGCCGGCGACGTTCGTAGCCGGTCAGTTACAGCTGGAAGTCCCCGTTGAGGCGATCGAATCGGGCAGTGGCTTCAATCTCGCGCCGGGTTACTACGCGATCCTGCCTGTGCCGGTACCGGGAATTGTCCAGGTGGTGAACAAGGACGGTTGGCTGGAATCACCCGGTGCGGATCCGGAGCCGAACGACCAGCTGCGTTTGCGCGTGCGCAACCAGTTCTCGGCCGTGAATCAGTGGCACACCGACGCGGTGTATCGCGCCATGATCTCGGCCTTTCCGGGCGTGCGTCCGGACGGCGTTTACTTCGAACATGGCGCACCGCGTGGCCCGGGCAGCGCGAATGCCTTTGTGTTGTTTGATGCAGGTGTGCCGGCGGCGACTTACCTGGAGCAAATCAATTCGCACATTCGCGACCAGGGCAACCATGGCCACGGCGATGATCTGCTGGCCATGGTGATGCCCGAAGTACCCGTGAGTGTTGCGATGACACTCTGGCCGCAACCAAATCTGAGCGCCGAGCAGATCGACACGCTTAAAAGTGAGATCGAGCTATTCATCCGCGCCGCGTTTCGGGAAAGCACGCCCCGCGATTATCAGCCGACGCTGACTTATCCCCAGTCGCGTTTCAGCTTCAGTCGCCTCGCGGAAGAACTGCACCAGCAGTTTGCCGATATCGCCTCATTGCGGTTTACACCTGGCGTCGACATCACCAGCGGGTTGGACATTCCGCGCCTGACTTCACTGAAGGTGAACCTGCAATGAACAAACTGAAACTGCCGTTCTGGCTTGGCGGTACCGAGCTTTCGAAACTGGTCGCGGCTGCACAGGCGTGGTGGGAAACCGTCACCGGCTGGCTGCGCTGGCCTTACTCGCAGATCGATCCCGACACCTGCCACATGAGCATCCTTGAACTGTGGGCCTGGCAGCGGGACGTGACGCGCTTCAAGGGCGAACCCGAGACCCTGTTTCGACTGCGCGTGAAGTACGCGTTTATCAACTCAGTCGACGCCGGCAGCACTGCCGGTTTGAAACGCATTTTCGAGCGACTGGGCGTGGGTTACGTCGAGATCGAGGAACGCCAGCCCGACCGCGATTGGGACGTGGTGCTGCTGAAGTTCAGCAACGCTCAGTTGTCTTTGAACCCTGAACTGTTGCGCGTGCTGATCCAGCAATACGGTCGAACGTGCCGGCGCTACGACTTCGTCACCATCACCCCCGTGGGGCTGCAAATCGCCCTGATCGACTTCAACGACGACCAGCAAACGCTGGTTGCCAGCCTGTAGGAGCGCACCGTGAGCGCCAGTATTACCTTGGCCGGCGAAAGCCAAATCGCCCTTAAACAAAGCCAGCAAAAGCCGCTGATCGTCAGCCGATTCATCTTTGCGAATGTGCCCGGGCTTGATCCGACCGCGCCGCTCGATCGCGCTGCCGGCAAGCCACCGGCTGCGCAGATCGTTCACGTCTACACGATCCCGGAAAAGAACGCGGGTTACGTGAACCCGAACCAGGTGGTGTACAGCGCACAGCTGGGGTCAGACGTCGGGGATTGGGACTTCAACTGGGTCGGACTTGAGGACGCTGACGGCATCTTGTTCGCCGCGTCGTCGGTGCCACTGCAACAGAAACGGAGAAACATTCCGCCGGAGCAGATCGGCAACAACGTCACCCGTAATTTTCTGGTGGCCTTTGACGGCGCCATGAAACTCACCGGCGTAAAGATCGATGCCAGCACCTGGCAGCATGACTTTACGGTGCGCCTTGCTGGCATCGATGAGCGAGAGCGCCTGAGTAACCGTGAGGTGTACGGCCGCGCCTGTTTTTTCGGTAACTCCTTGGCATTCGGGAAGGGCGAAAACGGTTTCCAGTTGGGTGCCGGCACTGCTTACATCGAAGGCATCCGGGTATTCATGGAAAAGCCTGTGCCGTTGTCGGGTGTTGCCGTAGGCACAGTGACATTGGACGTTTGCCTGGAGCGGCAATTAAACGATCGGGTCGCGACGTGGAAAGTGATTTTCGGACAGCAAGGTGACTACACCGACGCAGCCGGGGTTCGCCATTACTGCGTGCCGATCGCTTATTACGCATCTCCGACGGAGATTTACGACGCTCGTGAGCCTGAGCCGATCGCCGGCGCACTCATCAAGCATTTGGCGGCACGTAAAGGGGATTACGCGGAGTTGCGCGCCCGGGCAACCACCAAAGCAGACGTGGGGCTGGGCAACTTGCCCAACGCAATCAGCGACGATCCAGCAACCAACAGCAGCCAGATCGTGGCGTCGACAGCCGCGCTGAACAAGCTGCAAAAACAAGTCGGGGATTCGATGACCGGCATGGTGGCCTCCTTCGCCATGAATAGCCCGCCGGCGGGTTGGTTGGCATGTAACGGTGCGGCGATTTCCCGTACTGCTTTCGCCGGCTTGTTTGCACGTATCGCAACACACTACGGAGCCGGCGACGGTTCAACCACGTTCAATCTGCCCGACATGCGCGGCTTGTTTCCTCGCGGCTGGGACGACGGGCGAGGTTTGGATCCTGGCCGTGCATTCGGCGTCTATCAGGACATGATGATCCACTCGCACGCGCACGGCGCCTCGGCCGCAGCCGTAGGCGATCACGTGCATGGCGCCTGGACAGACGCCCAAGGCAATCACGTGCACAGCGCCTGGACGGATGCCCAGGGCAACCATGATCACGGGTTCCGAACTGTCGACAACGGCGCAGGCATCAATGTGGGTTATCCGGCAGGCGGCAGCGTCTGGACTGAACTTGAAATTCCTGGTGGAAAAAATGCCGACGGTCGCCCCATGCGCACCGACTACCAGGGCCAACACGCGCACAACGTCGGCATCGGTGCCGCCGGACAGCACGCGCACAACGTTGGGGTTGGCGGGGCAGGTAACCACACCCACGGCATCTCCGTGGCTGCCGCCGGCGGCATCGAGACACGGCCCCGAAACTTGGCCCTTTTTTACTGCATCAAGTATTGAGATCGAGCATGACTGAAAAACTGGTGTACCAGACTGACCACCTCGGCATTTTTATTGGTTCCGTAACAGCTGACGAATCCCCTCTGGAACCCGGCGTTTACTTGATTCCTGGTGGCTGCGTGGAAGTCGAACCGCCTGCCGTTCCGGAGCATAAAGCCGCTTGGTGGAACGGTAACGCTTGGCAGTTGGTGGATTACCTCGGCGGCGTCGTGGTGTACAGCACCGACACCGGCGAGCCGCGAACACTGGAAGGCTTTGAGGCGGTTCCAGCGGGTTTCACCATGAAGAAGCCCGGCCCTAATCAGATCTGGAAGAATGGTAAATGGGTCGATGACATCGAGGCCGTTCTGGCCGCACTCCGCGACCAGAAACTACAAGCGATCGCGACCGGATGCGCGGACTACATCGCGAGCGGATTCACTTCAAGCGCGCTGGGCGGGCCATACCGCTACAGCAGCGAGATCGATGACCAAGTGAACCTGAACGGCCAGGTACTGCTGGGCCTGGACGATGTTTACCCCTGCTATGACATCGACCAGGTGCTGGCCTTCCGGCCGCACACCATCGCCCAGCTGCAGAAAGTCAGCCTTGACCTGGTGCGCTTCCGGCAAGCGGCGCAGCAGCACGCGGAAACACTGCGCCAAGCTGTGGCGAAGGCTCAGAAAGACAAAAATCTGAAGGCAATGAAGGCCATCACCTGGACGCCGCCGGCATGACCTGGGCACCGGTGACAATGCGCTGGCCGGAGCAGGCCACGCAGTGGATGGCCGGGCTGTCAGCGGCCAAGGATCTGGCCGGTGGCGAACTGGCCAGCACCGCCCAGCGCCTGGCTGGCCTGAGTGGACTGGCCAACACCAACCCGGGGCCGGTCGGTGATGCAGCAAAAGGCGCGATCGCGGCAGGACGCGCAGCGTTGGCCGAGCAGATGGGGCAGGTTCCGGCGTGCCTGGTCGTGACGCCATTTCAAAGCGGCGTTGGCCAGGGCGCGGGCTATCAGCGCTTTCTGTCCGCGCCCAACGCGCTGGAACATCTCGCCAAGAAACTGGAAGACGCCAGCGACAGTGGGCGTCCGACTGGGCCGCAATACGCGTTGTCGATCCTGTTCCTGGGCACGCGCCTGGAACAGTTGGCCAGCAGCTTGGCGCGCTTCAATGCACTGCTGCCGATCCCTGACCTGGTGCGCACCGAGCGCCGGGCGCAGCACCTGGTGAAACTGGAGAGTGAAAAGTGGGAGATCCCCGGCGCCGGAACTCTACCGCGCTGGCAGGGTTTGCCGCTGGAGCGTTGCACGGTGGTCAAAGCTGCCAAACAGTCGATGGCGGGGCAGATAGCCGTGCTGGAAGGCTACGCCGCCGACAGCTCGCCGTTGGCCGATCTGGCAGCTCTGGCAGCTCGCAAGAGCGCCCAGCAGCAGGGGCGAGATAAACAATTGGCTGACCTGAAAGACCTGCTGGCCGGGGGCAACCCTGACGTCAGCGTGCGCGCGCGGATGATCGGCCCAGGCACTGCCGGAGAATTACGCCGCGAGTTGTTGGCCGGCGATGCGCCGGGCCATGAATGGATTCAGTGTGCCGGGGTTCTGTTGGTCGGCAGCAAAGAAGGATTGAGCTTTGTGCGGGAACTGGTAGGCCTATGACGCTGTTACTCGACGGGCAAAAAGTCCAAGGCAAGAACCTCAAAGTCACGGCCAATCTGCGAATCGAAAGTGGCGATATGTCCGGCCAGACCAGCAACACGGACAAGGCCCATAAGGGCTTCAAGCCCAAGACGCTGGCGGTCTCGCTGATGATCCCCTTTGTGGATAAAACCCAGCTTACGGATCTGTTGCGCATGGCTGAAGCCACCGCCGGCGGCGGTCAGTTGCATCTGTATCGGATCGTGAACGACACGGCCGAAACCTTCGGCGTGCGTCAGGTGGAGTTCTCCGACGGCGTCAGTGCGCGGGAAGCCGACACCCTGAAAGCCTGGCTTGTGCAATTCACGCTGAGCGAACGCGAATCGAACCCGGAGAAAGTCGAAGGCCGGCGCGCCGGCAACAAGGTTGACGCTCAAGGCGCCCCGGGCAGTGCGGTCGGCGAAGGCGGCGCCGGCAACGGTGATGGAACCAGCGACAACCCCGCGCTTAGCGGCTTTGAAAAAGTGCTGGGACGTGTGGATAAGTGGCTGGGCGGGAGTGAGCAGACGTGAAACTGCACAAGATACTTTCCATCAACGGCGCCCCGATCGCTCTCATCAAGGAGGACGTCAGGCTGGACGCTACCAGTCCCGGCCGGGCGAACTTCACAGTTCAATCCCCTGTGCCGCTGAAAGGGCTGGTGACGCTGGATATCGGCTACAACGAGGGCACGCTGCAACGGCACTTTATCGGCTACGTCGAGCGCTGCACGGCCGCTAACGCGGTCGAACAGGTGTTGTTTTGCCGTGAGCTGGCCGCCGTGCTGGCCAACCCGTTGCCGTTGAACCTGCGTCATGTGGATCTGCGCGCCGTGCTGGCCGAGGTCAGCGAACAAACCGGGCTGCGCTTCCGCGTTCCGGATCAACCATACGCCAGCGTGAAGACGCCGTACTTCTACAGCCTCGCCGCCGGTTACCAGGCGATGGACAGTCTGGCCCGAGTGTTCAGCATTCCCGACTTCACCTGGCACCAGCTGGGCAACGGTGAAGTGTTCGCCGGCAGTTGGGCCGACAGTTTTTTCGGCGCCCGTGCGCCGTTGCAAATCCCAACGGAGCTGTTTGACAGCTACCAGGGCAACCAAAGCGCGATGGTCGCGGCCCTTCCCGGGTTGCGACCAGGTGCAACGATCAACAAAGGCGAGCGCGTTACCACTGTTGCACTCACCAATGACCAGATGGCCATCCGATGGACGACGCAATCCGCCGCGCTGTAGAGCGCCAATTCCCCGAACTCACCGGTGGCTATCACCTGCCGCGATTTGCCCGGGTTACCGCCGTGGCCGACGCGCCGGCGGACGCCGGACTGTGCGACGACTTCCGGCCGCGCTATGCCGTGGACATCGAAGTGCTTGGCCCTGACGATGAACCAGACCCAGCCATGCCGCCGCTCACTGGCGTTCCGTTGCCGCTGCCCACAGGTGGCGAGGAAATGGGCATTTACGCCTTTCCAGAGGAGGGCACGCGGGTCGTGGTTTGCTTTGCCTACGGCCTGCCGAACAAGCCCTACATTCAATCGATATTGCCGCACGGCCTGAGCATGCCGAAGGTGCCGAAAGGGGATCAGGTGTGGCAACACAGCGCTGCCGCCCAGCAGCGCGTCGACGCCGACGGCAACTGGCTACGCCAGACCGATGGCAAGATTCGTGATCAGGCGATCGAGCGCGAAGTCGAAGCCCTGGACAACCGCGAGCAGTTCCAGAGCCACACGCAGACGATCGATGACCACTCGACCGAATCTGTGGGTGGGGTGAAAAAGATCGAGGCGCTGGGCGCGCTCAAATTGTTGTCGGGCGGATCCGTGAGCCTGGCGGCGGTGGACGATCTGCACCAGGCTACGGGCCGGGATCTGAATCTGGTCGTGGGACAGAAGTACAACGCCACGGTGGCTGGCGATATGCAGGAACGGATCCAGGGGCTACGTCAGAGCGTGGCCAAAGTCAGTCAACGACTGGAGGCGCCAAAGACATGGATCGGATCGAGCGGAGTGAATGTGTTGCAGGTGCTGTGTGATTTGCTCGACCTGGTGCAACAGATGAATAGCCAGCTAGCTGCGCACAAGCATGGACCAACACCTCCGCCAGACAATGCCGGAGAGTTCGTACGCAATGCCACCAGCGCGCTGTCGTTGAGCGAGAAATTGAAGCCCATCACCGGATAGCAAAAACCCGCCAATTGGCGGGCTAAATATGCAGCGACTTACCAACTGCCGTAGGGGATTCCGTACTTTTCGACATACAGTTTCGACGCATCCTGCAATGGATAGTAAGTACCACCTGAAAGCCCTAAATCAGGCCCCTTTGGCTCTATTTCTACTTGAGCGCGTGCGACTTTGATTGCTCGTCGACACTCGTCCAGTGCCCACACTTGGACGATACCGCCGGGAGCTAGCCCCAGCCGTACAGACGCACGCTTCGGAAGAAAAGTAGTCTCTGGAACACTTGAGCATTCTTTGGTCAGGGCATTGCGCATGACCTGCCGTGCACTTTCGGGTATCTCGATCCAGCCTTGGTAGGTTTGTGGCTCGACAAGCGATTGCCAGCGAACATAGATACGTACCGGAAGTTTTGCATCTACGACATGTCTTTCTTTGCCTCCTCCAGTAACCAGCCAGCCACTTGCTCCCTGAGTGCCGTTTTTCCTCCCTCCGGAAGAGCTGCTTCCAATCCTACGGTACATGTTCCCATCGACATCGACAGTGGCACTGTCCTCAACCCAGCCGTCCATGGCGTAGGGAGTGATAAAACCCAGTGCCCACGGGCCGGCGTCCAGGTCCGAATGTCCCGAAGCTTGGCAACCGCCCGTTAAAAATGCCCCTAACAAAATCCATAGTGTTCGCACGCTTGTGACTCCTAGTCGGGTACGTGGGGATGCTGTACGCGGATCCCTTCCGTGGTAGGGGCGTTAAAATAAACCAATCCCGTGCGTGGCGTGGTGCCTTGCAACTTCCTGGGAGGGTTCCAGTTGGCCGAGGTGTGAATATACTTCAGCTTGAGCAACTGCTCTTCCGCTGGCGTAGTGCTGTAGTCACCAGATACAAAGCGATCACAAAGTGCTTGAAGCTCTGCCGGAATGGCATAGCGCGAAGACTTATCGTTGATTGGTATGAATCGTACTCCCTGTTGCTTAGCCAGTTCGTACATGACCCGCAGGTAAACCCGCGACAGCTCACCTCGTACTGGTCGCTTAAGCTGCAACGCCGCGTAGACACGCTTGGTAGGGTTCAAGCGATCCTGCTGAGACGGAGGTAAGCTCCGAACATAGGGTGTAACAACCTCCAGCATCTCTGCCGGCCAACCTTTGGCCTCCCACTTCGCCTTCACTTGTTGGGCATCACGATAGATTGAGGTGTATTTCACATCGGTCGTTAGGGGAACGTCCAGCGCTTGCATGGGACTGATCAGCAGGAGCTCTTCAGACTCGGGGTAGTAACCGCCGCCAATGTCCGAATGCACACCGGGCAAGTTGAATTCAGGATGATCGGCTTTCACGCGGGTCAGCGGGAAGTTGGCGCGTACTTCATCACGAGCCGCCAACTGGACGACTTTGGGGAACAAGCTGCGAGGCAGATAGAGATTAAGCCAAGGCGCTTTCTGACTTCGCACATAACCCAAATTAGCTAGGCCACCAACCGACGCCACCGTGTCGAACAATCCGATAAATCCCATTTGGATATCTCGCTGGTACTCACCGCCGAAAGACTCTTGGAACGCTCGACGAAACATCTTGATGGTTTCACCCAGAGGCCCCTTCTGTCCCTGCGCGACTTCATTGGCAAAGTGCCGTGCAGCTGCTGCACCACGACTGAAACCAAAAGTGTCGAAAGTCAGATTCACAATCTTGGAATCCGGGTTGGTTTGCGAAAAGTCATAGATGATTCGCCCAATTTCTCTAAAGGCCCCTTCAACTTTAGCTGTTACGCCCGTTGCTCCGCGCCCCATGGCCGCTCCCATCATGCTGTCTTCTTCGCCGGATGAAGTGCCTATACCCTCAATGTAGAGTGCTTGGAAAAACTGGCGCTGTTCGCCTTCGCCCTGAATCTCATCGGATGAGAAATACAAATCACTGAGTTTTTTGACGTTCGACTCATCATTCGCATAACTGCTGTCAGGATCACTCATGTACGGTTTGCAGGCCGCATCTAGGTCTTCGGGTTTGATGGGGTGATTGGCACCACACAACAACCCCAATATGCCATTGTTTGCGTTGTTCAATGTTCCGTCGAAAAACACGCCAATGCGCAGAGTGATCGCGACAGAACTGTCTTCCTCAAGCTCCTCCTCTTCTTCCTCTTCCTCCAGACTGGAGTTATCCACAAAGGCGGCAGGCTCCGGCGAAGGCGTCAGGAGCGAGTCGGCGGGTACATAGCTGGTGGGGACGGCCAGATGAGCAGGCATCGGACTAACGGGAGCGACCGGTGCAGGCGTGAAGCTGTTACCGATGATGATGCTCGATGAACCGCCGGTGACGGTGTCGCCATGCGTACCTTGCGAACCAGTGACTAAGGCGGCTTGGCCATTGATCTGCACCGAGGACATAGCGGCCATGGTCAAGACACTGCCGCAGGTGGTGCAGTCCGTTACACGTGCCGCAGGTAAACCATCAAAAAACACATTGGGTGAACCGGACTCGATGGCCGTTCCGCCGCAACGAGGGCAGCTAACGGTATCGGTTTTGCGAGCAGCGGGTTTGCCGGACATTGCCGACCTCCATGTCAGTGTTGATCGAGGCAGCACCATGCTGACGCTCTCTGTAAAAAACAATCAGACATTTCCCAAAGTACCAACCAGGTACAAAGATCGTATCCATTGGGTGAGAACACTTGGGCCAGCAAAGTTCCTCAGTCAACAAAAAAACATCCGAAAAAGCACTTATCCCCCTCCCGCCGACGGAGTTCGTGTCATTTTTTTTTGAAAGCGCCGTGGAAGTGCAATTGAATCGCTAACCCAAGCGGGCTATGGGCTTCAGCTGGCTATGGTCAATTTCACATGATGCAAAGTATTGAAAAGAAATGCAGAGACATTGCGCATCTACTCGGAAAACGTCTTTTCACTTCGCCCGCCGGCAGCACCTTATTTCATTGGATGGAAACCACAAAAATCAGGATTTTGGCGTTATTTTTAAATCAGAACTGATAAGAAAATCGGCTAAGACCCTAAATCGCTTGGACTTCAAAGGAAGCCCGCAACCCCGGCGGATCAAGGGGTGCGGGATGGTGCGTAGTGTTCCAGCCGCTGAACTTGATTTCAGAGAGATTTACTTCGTGTTAACCCGAGACTCAAGCCTTTCGGAAGATTCTCAACGGAGATCAGCGCTAGGTTGTCGGTAATAATTCGATCATCGTCAAGCAAAGCAAAGGAGGGAACCCACAAGAGCGCCTCTTTATCGAACTCATAAACCAACTGCCGACAAACCATTCCTCGATCTCTTAGTCTGGAGGTTAAGCGCGCCGCTTGGCCCGCAGCACCCGCTGAAGCATCTAGCGCGGCATGAAGCTTTTTGACGTCAGTCCCCCTGTACAAGAATGAAATCTGACACCCCTCATAGAACGAGTGGAAGTCAAGGATGGGGCTACGTCGCTCAGCAGCTCGACTGAGCAGGCGCTTTAACCAAGCATGAACTCCTGCATATGAGGCTTTTCCCGCTTCAGAGGCAAATGCCTTCACGAAAGGGTTCCATACAAGAATTACGTACGGGATCCCGATTCTGATTAACTCTTGCAGGGAATCAGCGGCGTTATGAGAAAGCTCACCGCACTCAATCTTGACAGGCGAGTCGTTGGCGACCTGGTCCAACCACTCTTTTTCAACCTCCCTTGGGTCCGTTGCGATCTCAAGCCACATATCATCAGGCAGCGGAGGAAGCGTCTCTGGCGGTGGCACCAACGCTCGCTCATCAAGACCCAAATCACCAAAATTGAGCACATCCCCGCCCGCGTAATACCCGATTAGCGCGGCAACAAATTTTTGACCTTCTTCGCTTTCGAACGACTCGCTTTCCAAAACTTTTCCCTTGGGAAGCCCAGGGTCGTGGTTATGAAGAAGGGTGAAGGGATTGCTGTTGATCTGTGCGACCAGCCTGGCCGGATCAACGTCGACCTGTAACTCCCCATGTTCGTTGCGAGAGTCAGTCCAAATAATGGCGCGTACAATTTCGCCAAATTTCCCCGGAGCGTGGCGCAGCTCGGCTTCTTCAGCCCATCTGAGGGCGGCAGGCGTATCTCGTAAAAGGTCAGACATGGGTGACTCCGCCGGTGGTTTATAGTCGATTGGTCAAGATAGACCGTGATGGCCATGATCCTAGATTTCTTTCCACTCACACCAGCGAAGAGCGAGCGCTTCTATAGGAACAGGCTAAAACGCGAGATTTTTCCGTCCAACATCCGTCCAATTCAGCCATATTTTTATTCGGCACATATGTACAGGAATCGCAGACATGTCCCGATTTTTAAGGCTTTACCCAATGAAATCGACGTTCCAAATCGGGCTCATAATCCTTTGGTCCACGGTTCAAGTCCGTGTGGGCCCACCAAATTGAAAGCCGCGCAAATGCGCGGCTTTTTTTTGGGTGATGGATTGAGGTTCGAAGTCTTGGCGAGCGCAATGTTCGGAAACGCATTGTTAGGAATATAACCGCAAGATCTGTAGGAATGTTCCCAAACTATGTTTTCTCCCCTCTCCGCGCGTTGTCGACCAATTCTCCAGACGAGTAATCTCCGGACGCCACCGCCCGTCCAGGATTGTTTTTATGCTCGTGAATGCTGCGCCACTGATAAAGGAAGCAGCCCACCAACCAACCTGGATCAACCTTGCGTTACCTGATTTGAGAACGTTATCGAGAGAACTTCGGTCAGCGGCAATCGACGAGATAAAAAGGGCTGACAACGCAGAAGACGCCCTCAAAATCCTTCTGGATCAATTTGGGTTTCTCGACGAGTCCGTACTGACCGTCACTATCCTCACACCCATTGGGAGGGTGGCAGTCATGAGAGACAAACTGGCTCATATCGTTGAGAAACGTCCAGACTCCCGAGAGCGCTATGTTCGACATGCCATCGATACGCTCACGGGACCTTTCGAAGTCTGGAAAGTCCTTTACGATAATGGCGGTCACCGAATGGCATTCATCAATGCCTATGAGGCAAAAAACGACATGCTTGTCGTGGTCGATGTGCGAAACGGGCATCTCCTCTGGAACTTCATGCACGCACCGGCCAGAGCGATGAACAAACACCGCCAAGGCGAGCTTTTGTACAAGCGGTACATTCTTGAAGACAAAGAAAAGGGCAGCCATTCGGCTGCCCTTGATGTTTGAATCCTGATATTTGCACCCTCAGGAAATGGGATGAAGAGGTCTCACCTTACACCGATGTTGCAGCATCGCTGAGGTACCTACGTCCGCTAATGCCCTGCAAGGCAGCAGATTTCGCGCTCTTGCTGGCATTCTTGATAAATAGGCCAGGCAAGTCAAATCAAATATCCGATGTTTTGTTTCAGCGCACCGTTAGCGTCGACGATTGGGTGAACCGCTCCAACATCACCCGCAGCGTGTCGCTCGTAGTGCCTGTAACATTCGCAACTCACCGCCCCCACACACCATGGAGCCGCCCTTGCCAGACATCCGCCCGCCCGTGCTTGATGAAATCGACCGTCAACTAATCGCAGCCCTGCAGATCAACGCCCGTGAGAGCGTGGCCATGCTCGCCCGGCAATTGGGCATTGCGCGCACCACCGTGACGTCGCGTCTGGCGCGGCTGGAAAAGGCCAAAGTGATCACCGGCTATGGCGTACGCCTCGGCCAGCGAGTGGTCGACGGCGGCTTGCAAGCGTATGTCGGGATCAAGGTACAGCCACGCTCTGGCAAAGAGGTGCTACGCCGGTTGAGTGCAATGGCGCAGGTGCAACAACTGTGTGCGGTGAGTGGCGAGTTTGATTATGTGGCGTGGTTGCGTACGGATTCGCCGGAGCAACTGGATCAGTTGCTCGATCAGATTGGCAGTGTGGACGGGGTGGAGAAGACCACGACGTCGATCATTTTGAGTAGCAAGATCGATCGGGGGCAGCCGGTTTAAGATTTTGATCGGGCTTCTCGGGTGAGTTTCAGGGCTTCTTCGCGAGCGGGCTCGCTCCCACATTCTGATCGGTGTGTAGTATCCGTTCGTCATATTGATCGCTAATTTGGCAAAACGACGACACTTTGCGTCTTATTAACGTGTTCTACGCTCCCTAGAATGGCTGGCATCTTTTCCTATACTCAGACGCGCATTCGCGTCGGGTCGCCAGCAAGGTCAGCCATGAACAAGAACAATCGCCATCCTGCAGACGGTAAGAAACCAGTCACCATTTTCGGCCCGGACTTTCCGTTCGCGTTTGACGACTGGATCGAACACCCGGCCGGTCTCGGCACTATTCCTGAACATAATCACGGCGCCGAAGTGGCGATTGTCGGCGCGGGCATCGCCGGGCTGGTGGCCGCCTATGAGCTGATGAAACTCGGTTTGAAACCGGTGGTTTATGAGGCGTCGAAGCTTGGCGGTCGTTTGCGCTCGCAAGCGTTCAACGGCACTGACGGCATCGTCGCTGAACTGGGCGGCATGCGTTTCCCGGTGTCTTCCACCGCGTTTTATCACTACGTCGACAAGCTTGGCCTTGAGACCAAACCTTTCCCGAACCCGCTGACGCCGGCCTCCGGCAGCACCGTGATCGACCTGGAAGGCAAAACCCATTACGCACAGAAACTGGCGGATCTTCCTGCGCTGTTTCAGGAAGTGGCTGACGCTTGGGCGGATGCACTGGAGGCCGGCTCGCAGTTCGCCGATATCCAGCAAGCCATTCGCGACCGCGATGTACCCCGTCTGAAAGAGCTGTGGAACACGCTTGTGCCGTTGTGGGACGACCGCACCTTCTACGACTTCGTCGCCACCTCCGAAGCCTTCGCCAAACTGTCATTCCATCACCGCGAAGTGTTCGGTCAGGTCGGTTTCGGCACCGGCGGCTGGGACTCGGATTTCCCTAACTCGATGCTGGAAATCTTTCGCGTGGTGATGACCAACTGCGACGATCACCAACACCTGGTGGTTGGCGGCGTCGAGCAAGTACCGCAAGGCATCTGGCGACATGTGCCGGAGCGCTGCGTGCACTGGCCCGAAGGCACCAGCCTGAAATCCCTGCACCGTGGCGCGCCGCGTTCTGGCGTGAAGAAAATCGCCCATGCACCAGATGGCCGTTTCGCGGTCACCGACAATAACGGCGATACCCGCGAATACGCCGCCGTGCTGACCACGTGCCAGAGCTGGCTGTTGACCACCCAGATCGAATGCGACGAAAGCCTGTTCTCGCAGAAGATGTGGATGGCCCTCGACCGCACGCGCTACATGCAGTCGTCGAAGACTTTCGTGATGGTCGACCGGCCGTTCTGGAAGGACAAGGACCCGGAAACCGGTCGCGACCTGATGAGCATGACCCTCACTGATCGCCTGACCCGTGGCACCTATCTGTTCGACAACGGCGACGACAAGCCGGGCGTAATCTGCCTATCGTACTCGTGGATGAGTGACGCGCTGAAGATGCTCCCGCATCCGGTGGAAAAACGCGTTGAGCTGGCGTTGAATGCGTTGAAAAAGATCTATCCGAAAGTCGACATCGCCGCGCGGATCATCGGCGACCCGATCACCGTGTCGTGGGAAGCCGACCCGTACTTCCTCGGCGCCTTCAAAGGTGCGCTGCCCGGCCACTATCGCTACAACCAGCGCATGTACGCGCACTTCATGCAGGACGACATGCCGGCCGAGCAACGCGGGATTTTCATCGCCGGCGACGACGTTTCGTGGACGCCGGCCTGGGTCGAAGGCGCGGTGCAAACATCGCTCAACGCGGTGTGGGGGATCATGAAGCATTTCGGCGGTTCGACACATAAAGCGAACCCGGGCCCGGGTGATGTGTTCAAAGACATCGGCCCTATCGCCCTGCCCGAGTAAGAGGAATCCCTGATGCGTGTAGCCCTTTACCAATGTCCACCGCTGCCCCTGGACCCCGCCGCCAACCTGCAACGCCTGCATCAACTGGCGATGGAGGCCAAGGGCGCCGACCTGCTGGTGCTGCCGGAGATGTTCATGACTGGCTACAACATCGGCGCCGAAGCGGTCAGCACCTTGGCCGAGGTCTACAACGGTGAATGGGCGCAGCAGATCGGGCGAATCGCCAAGGCTGCGGGTCTGGCGATTGCTTACGGCTATCCGGAGCGCACCGCCGACGGGCAGATTTACAACGCCGTGCAGTTGATTGATTCAAACGGTGAGCGCCTGTGCAATTACCGCAAGACGCATCTGTTTGGTGATCTTGACCGGTCGATGTTCAGCCCGGGCGATGATGATTTCCCCATCGTCGAACTCAACGGCTGGAAACTCGGCTTCCTGATCTGCTACGACCTCGAGTTTCCGGAAAACACCCGCCGTCTGGCGCTCGCCGGCGCCGAGCTGATTCTGGTGCCGACGGCGAACATGATTCCGTTCGATTTCGTCGCCGATGTCACCGTGCGTTCGCGCGCCTTCGAAAACCAGTGCTATGTGGCCTACGCCAACTACTGCGGCAGCGAAGGCGAGATCCACTACTGCGGGCAAAGCAGCCTCGCCGCACCGGATGGCAGCCGCATCGCTCAGGCCGGACTCGACGAAGCATTGATCAGCGGAGAACTGGATCGGCAGCTAATGATCGATTCGCGCGCCGCCAATCGCTATCTCAGCGACCGCCGCCCGGAGCTTTACGGCGCGCTGAACAAGCGCTAATCCGCTAGCATTGGCACTTCACTGTTCTGGAAGTGCCCATGCCTGCGCCGACTCACCCCCGCCCCCACTCTGAAACCCTGGCCAATGGCTTGCGCGTGACCCTGCGTCATGTGCCAGGTCTGAAGCGTAGCGCCGCTGCATTGCGCGTGGCCGCCGGTAGCCATGACGTGCCGCTGGCGTGGCCGGGGCTGGCGCATTTTCTCGAGCATTTGCTGTTTCTCGGCACCGAGCGTTTTCCGGCGGACGAAGGGCTGATGGCCTACGTGCAAGGTCATGGTGGTCAGGTGAATGCCAGCACCCGCGAACGCACCACTGATTTTTTCTTTGAGTTGCCGACACAAGCGTTCAGCGCTGGGCTGGAGCGCTTGTCAGACATGCTCGCCAGGCCGCGTATGAATCCGGACGATCAGCTGCGTGAACGCGAAGTGTTGCAGGCGGAATTTATCGCTTGGTCGCAGGATCCTGCGGCGCAGCAGCAGTTTGCCGTGTACGAAGGTTTACCGGCAGAGCATCCGTTGCGCGGATTTCATGCAGGGAATCGTGACAGCCTGCAAGTCGAACAGCCTGCGTTTCAACAGGCCTTGAAGGACTTCCACCAGCAGTTTTATCAAACTGGGCAGATGACCCTGAGCCTGGTCGGACCGCAGAGCCTTGCAGAACTAAAAGCACTGGCTGAACAATTTGCGGCGGTTTTGCCCGTTGGGGATAAAGTTGCGCAGGCGACATCCATACCGCTGGCGGTAAAAAGTTATCAACAGCTCGGTGAGCGACGCGGCAACCTGATGTTTGCGTTCGATGCCTTGCCTGAGTCTTCTGTCGAGGCTTTGGCGTTTCTTTGCCATTGGATGAACAGCGCCAAACCCGGCGGGTTACTGGCGCATTTGCAGCAGCAGAATCTGGCTGATGGTTTAAAAGCTGCGCCGGTCTATCACTTTGACAGCCAAGCGTTGCTGCATCTGGAGTTCATCGCAGCTTCCGAATCGTTAAACGCCATTGGCGCGCAGGTGCTGGATTGGCTGAGTTTCTTTGCTCAACAAGATTGGGCGCCACTGCGCAAAGAATACGCAACTCTGCTTCAGCGCCAGCAGCAAGTCAGCGGCGCGCTGCAGTTGGCGCGACTCGACAGTGAACAGTTGGAAAATGGCCTGTCCGAGGCAGGCGTTAAGGCCCTTGTTCACATCCTCGGCAAAATCGGCACTGTGGATAACTTCAGCGCTCACTGGCGCCTGCCTGCCGCCAACCCATTCCTGCGCGCCAGCGAACCCTTGGCCAACGCCGGACTGATTCGCGGCCAGACCAGCGCCCACCGGGGGCTGCGCACGTTCGCTCAGGATCGCTCACGCGGTCGTCGTGAGCGTTCACCGATGCAATTCAGCCAGGCGCTGCCAGACACTGGCGATGAGGGTGCGATCTATCTGCGCTGGCAAGTAGAGGCTGCCGCCAGTGCTGATCTGCTCTCAAGGTTGCAGCGCAGTCTTCGGCAAACTCAGCAGGACGCGCGCCAAGCCGGGGTCGATTTGTGTTTCAGCGCCTCTGGCAATCAATGGCTGCTGAAGCTCACGGGCCTGAAAGAGCCAATGCCTAGCGTCCTTGAGCACGCGCTGAAATCTCTGACGCAAATTGACGCCGATTCGCCGCGCAATGAGCCGGAAGCGCCGTTGATCCCCATCCGCCAACTGCTCAAAGCACTGCCGGAACATGTGCTGGAATCAGCCAAAACCGGCGACGACGCCAAACACCTGTGGACAACTTCACGCTGGGACGGCCTCGCTCTGGGTCTTGACCAGCAGACGCAATCCGCCATGGGCCCGGCCCTGAGCCGTATTCCCGGGATCCCGGACAATCAGTTACCTGCGCCGACAGCCGTGGCTGCGCACAAACATTGGAGCCACATCGACACCGCGTCCAGCGAGCATGCCTTGCTGCTGTGCTGCCCGACTGCCAGCCGCGACATTGCCGTTGAAGCCGCATGGCGACTCCTCGCGCAGGTGTGCCAGACGCCGTTCTATCAGCGTCTGCGGGGCGAATTGCAATTGGGCTATGCGGTATTCAGCGCACTGCGCCAGACTCACGGCCAAACGGCCATGCTGTTCGGCGTGCAATCCCCGAACACCCAACCCGTGGAACTGCTTGACCACATTCAACAGTTTTTCGAAAGCCTGCCAAGGCTGGTCGAAAAGATGGATGAGTCGAGCTTCGAGCAACAGCGCCAGAGCCTCGCCGATCAATTCGACGACACCAATCTGTCCAGCAAAGACGCCGCCGAACTGCTCTGGCAGGCAAAGCTCGCGGGCCACTCGTCGGATTATCTTGAGCAGTTGACCGCCGCCATCCTTCAACTGGATCGCCAGTCATTGCTCGCAGCTGCTCAGCGTTTGATCAACGCAGACCGCGGCTGGCTCTGCCTCGCCAGCGATCAAGCGCCCGCAACCCCATGGCGAGCGACAAATTGATCATTACCGAGGCTGCAAGGAGCTTTCTCAAAGATTCACGGGCATTTGTCTGGAAATTTTGAGTAACATAGCAGCCTAACTATTTGGAACATCTCTGCGCTGCCGTGGACTATACCTATGGACAGCGCTATCCCACCCACCCTGAGGAGACACACCATGTCCTGGACAAAACCGGCTTACACCGACCTGCGTATCGGCTTCGAAGTCACCATGTACTTCGCCAGCCGCTGAGTTCTGCTTACGTAGAATTGCAGTGCAACGCCTCGGCTCGCCGGGGCGTTTTATTTTCCGCGTTGAAATGATGGAGCGTTCATGTTCGTCCAGATTCTGGGTTCGGCCGCTGGCGGCGGTTTTCCGCAGTGGAACTGCAACTGCGTCAACTGCGCAGGCTTTCGCGACGGCAGCCTGAATGCCAAGGCCCGCACCCAATCGTCCATCGCGATTTCCGATGACGGCGTGAACTGGGTGTTGTGCAACGCCTCGCCGGACATCCGCGCGCAGCTGCAAAGCTTCGCCCCGATGCAACCGGGCCGCGCTCTGCGTGACACCGGCATCAGCGCGATCATCCTGATGGACAGCCAGATCGACCACACCACCGGTCTGCTCAGCCTGCGCGAAGGCTGCCCGCATCAGGTCTGGTGCACGGACATGGTTCACGAAGACCTCAGCACCGGTTTTCCGCTGTTCAAGATGCTCACCCACTGGAACGGCGGGCTGAACTGGAACCGCATCGAACTCGACCAGAGCTTCACCGTGGCCGCGTGCCCGAACCTGCGTTTCACCCCCCTGCCATTGCGCAGCGCCGCGCCGCCGTACTCGCCGCATCGCTTTGATCCGCACCCGGGCGACAACATCGGCTTGATCGTTGAAGACCTGAACACCGGCGGCAAGCTGTTCTACGCGCCAGGGCTGGGCAAGGTCGATGCGCCGTTGCTGGAGATCATGGCGGGCAGCGATTGCCTGTTGGTCGACGGCACGATGTGGGATGACGATGAGATGCAGCGCCGTGGCGTTGGCACTCGCACCGGTCGCGAGATGGGCCATCTGGCACAGAACGGGCCTGGCGGCATGCTCGAAGTGCTGGAGCAGTTGCCTGAGCAGCGCAAAGTGCTTATCCACATCAACAACACCAACCCGATTCTCGACGAAGATTCGCCGGAGCGTGCCGAGTTGGCGCGGCGGGATGTTGAAGTGGCGTATGACGGCATGAGTATTGTGTTGTAAGCATTTGAGACCGCTGCGCGGTCTATCGCGAGCAGGCTCACTCCTACATTGGAATGCGATCACCTGTAGGAGTGAGCCTGCTCGCGATAAGGCCGGCACAGACACCAGCTATTTCTAGGGTTGTTCCCCGGAGAACCGCAATGACCGACACCCCGCTGTCCCCCACCGAATTCGAAGCGGCCCTGCGCGCCAAAGGCGCCTACTATCACATCCACCACCCGTATCACGTGGCGATGTACCAAGGCCGCGCCACTCGCGAGCAGATTCAGGGCTGGGTCGCCAACCGCTTCTACTATCAGGTGAACATCCCCCTGAAAGACGCGGCGATCCTCGCCAACTGCCCGGATCGGGAAATCCGCCGCGAGTGGATCCAGCGCCTGCTCGACCACGACGGCGCCCCCGGCGAAGACGGCGGCATCGAAGCCTGGCTGCGTCTCGGGCAAGCGGTCGGTCTCGACCCGGATCAACTGCGCTCCCAGGAACTGGTGCTGCCCGGCGTGCGTTTCGCCGTCGACGCCTACGTCAACTTCGCCCGCCGCGCCAGTTGGCAGGAAGCCGCCAGCAGTTCGTTGACCGAACTGTTCGCGCCGCAGATCCACCAATCGCGCCTCGACAGTTGGCCGCAGCATTACCCGTGGATCGACCCGGCCGGTTACGAATACTTCCGCACCCGCCTCGGTCAGGCACGGCGTGATGTCGAGCACGGTCTGGCGATTACGCTGGAGCACTACAAGACGCGCGAAGGTCAGGAGCGCATGCTGGAAATTCTCCAGTTCAAACTGGACATTCTTTGGAGCATGCTCGATGCCATGAGCATGGC
The DNA here is from genome assembly GCF_059429415.1 of Pseudomonas sp. CH61. Taxonomy (NCBI): domain Bacteria; kingdom Pseudomonadati; phylum Pseudomonadota; class Gammaproteobacteria; order Pseudomonadales; family Pseudomonadaceae; genus Pseudomonas; species Pseudomonas sp. CH61. Next base: position 5,168,439 of record NZ_CM182098.1, read on the forward strand.
CTACGAACTGAACCGCCCGCCGTACCACAGCGTCACCGAACAACGGGTCTGGCATAAAGGAATCACCTTATGAGTTTCGACCGCAGCAAAGTCCCGACCTGGCGTCCCGGCTACCGCTTCCAGTACGAACCGGCGCAAAAAGGCCATGTGCTGCTTTACCCGGAAGGCATGGTCAAGCTCAACGACAGCGCCGCATTGATCGGTGGTTTGATCGACGGTGAGCGCGACGTTGCGGCGATTATTGCCAAACTCGATGAGCAGTTCCCCGGCGTGCCCGAGCTCGGTGACGACATCGAGCAATTCATGGAGGTTGCCCGTGCGCAGCACTGGATCGAACTTGCCTGATCTGCCGGCCAAGCCTGAGATCGGCCTGCCGCTGTGGCTGCTCGCCGAGCTGACCTACCGCTGCCCGCTGCAATGCCCGTACTGCTCCAATCCACTGGATTTCGCCGAGCAGGGCAAAGAGCTGAGCACCGAGCAGTGGATCAAGGTGTTCCGCGAAGCGCGGGAGATGGGCGCAGCGCAATTGGGCTTTTCCGGTGGTGAGCCGCTGGTGCGTCAGGATCTCGCCGAGCTGATTCATGAAGCGCGGCAATTGGGTTTCTACACCAACCTGATCACCTCAGGCATCGGTCTGACTGAGCAGAAAATCAGCGACTTCAAAAAGGCCGGCCTCGATCACATCCAGATCAGTTTTCAGGCCAGTGACGAGCAAGTGAACAACCTGCTCGCTGGCTCGAAAAAGGCTTTCGCGCAGAAGCTGGAGATGGCCCGCGCGGTGAAGGCCCACGGCTATCCGATGGTGCTGAACTTCGTCACCCATCGGCACAACATCGACAAGATCGACCGCATCATCGAGCTGTGCATCGCGCTGGAAGCCGACTTCGTCGAGCTCGCCACCTGCCAGTTCTACGGATGGGCGCAGCTCAATCGTGTCGGCCTGTTACCGACCAAAGAGCAACTGGTCCGTGCCGAACGCATCACCAACGAATACCGCGCAAAACTGGAAGCCGAAGGGCATCCATGCAAGCTGATTTTCGTCACCCCGGATTACTACGAAGAACGCCCGAAAGCCTGCATGAACGGCTGGGGCAGCATCTTTCTGACGGTCACCCCGGACGGCACCGCCCTGCCCTGCCATGGCGCCCGGCAGATGCCGGTGCAATTTCCCAATGTGCGCGATCACAGCATGCAGCACATCTGGTACGACTCGTTCGGCTTCAACCGTTTTCGCGGTTACGACTGGATGCCCGAGCCGTGCCGCTCGTGCGATGAGAAAGAAAAAGACTTCGGCGGCTGCCGCTGTCAGGCGTTCATGCTCACTGGTGATGCGAGCAATGCTGACCCTGTGTGCAGCAAGTCCGAACATCACGGCGTGATCCTCAAAGCCCGCGAAGAAGCCGAGACCGCCACTCAAACCATCGAACAACTGGCCTTCCGCAATGAACGAAACTCACGCCTCATCGCCAAGGGCTGAGCCTTTCAGCGCTTCGCAAGCCGTCGCTGCCGGCATGGACTTCGCCGAGCTGCAGCTCGGCGCCAATGGGCTGTTCTGGAATGAATATCGCCCCGAAGATGCCGCGTGCCGGATCTGGCATTGGCGTGACGGCGTGGCGAAATGTCTGACGCCGGATGGCTTCAGCGTGCGCAGTCGGGTGTACGAATATGGCGGTGGCGCGTTTTGTCTGACGCCGGATGGGGTGGTTTTCGTCGCTGAGGCGGATCAGCAGTTGTACCGCCAGAAGCTCGGTGGCGAGCCGGAAGCATTGACCTCGGGCGAGTGCCGTTATGGCGATGTGCATTTTGCTTTCGGCCAAGTGCTGGCGGTTGAAGAACAGCAGGATCAGCATCGGCTGGTGGCGATTGATCTGGCTGATGGCCGTCGACATGTGCTGGCTGAGGGCGCGGATTTTTATGCTGCGCCAACACTCAGCCCGGATGGCCAGCGTTTGGCCTGGATCGAATGGAGTCGGCCGCATCAGCCGTGGACATCGACTCGGTTGATGGTGGCTGAACGCTTGGCTGACGGCGCATCCGCTTCACCGCAATGCGTTGCTGGCGCCGAGATTGAAGAATCCATTCAACAGCCGCGATTTGATGCTGAAGGTCAGCTGTATTGCCTGACCGATCGTGGTGGATTCTGGCAGCCGTGGGCTGAGACCTCCGACGATTTGGAGCCATTACCTGCTGCGCAAGCCGATCACGCGCCGGCACCGTGGCAACTGGGCGGCTGCACTTGGTTGCCTGTTGAAAATTCGGTTTTAGCCAGTTGGAGTGAAGGCGGTTTCGGCCGTCTGACATTAGGCGATGACGACCTCACCGGTGACTACAGCCGTTTCCGGCATTTGGCTTTGGATGCGCAATTTATCTACTGCATCGCCGCCTCGCCGATCAGCCCTTCGGCGGTCATCGCTATTGATCGAACGAGCCGCGAAGTGAAAGTGCTGGCCGGTGGTGTTGCTCCCCTGCCCGCTGAACGCATCAGCCGTCCGCAAACCCTGCGTTACCCGAGTGGTTCGGGCCAAGCTCACGGGTTCTTCTATCCCGCCATGAGCGGCGAGACGAAACCACCGTTGGTGGTGTTCATCCATGGAGGCCCGACGTCGGCCTGCTACCCGATGCTTGATCCGCGCATTCAGTACTGGACGCAACGCGGTTTCGCCGTCGCCGATCTCAACTATCGCGGCAGCAGCGGTTATGGCCGGGAATATCGACAGGCCTTGCATCTGAGCTGGGGTGAAGTGGATGTCGAGGATGCTTGTGCGGTGGTGAACTATCTTGCCGAGCAGGGTTTGATCGACGGTGAACGCGCATTCATTCGTGGCGGCAGCGCAGGCGGCTACACCACATTATGTGCGCTGGCGTTCAAACAGGTTTTCCGCGCCGGAGCGAGTTTGTACGGCGTCAGCGACCCGGTTGCGTTGGCTCGGGCAACGCACAAATTTGAGGGTGATTATCTGGACTGGCTGATCGGCGATCCCGAACAGGACGCCGAACGCTACGCCGCCCGCACACCCTTGCTGCACGCAGGCAACATCCGGGTGCCGGTAATCTTTTTTCAGGGAGAACTGGACGCCGTGGTTGTCCCGCAACAAACCCGCGACATGGTCACGGCACTCGAGCAGAACGGCATCGCGGTCGAAGCGCATTACTACCCCGACGAACGCCACGGCTTCCGCCGCGCGGCCAATCAGGCGCATGCACTGGAGCAGGAGTGGAAGTTCTATCGGCGGGTGATGGGGTTGGCGGACTGATCAGGGGGGCCCCGTTGAAATCGCGCAGCCCCATTCGCGAGCAGGCTCCCACATTGGATCTGTGTCGTTCACAAATCCCCTGTGGGAGCGAGCCTGCTCGCGAAAGCTATCTATCAGGTGCCGCAGTACTCAACGCTTGGCGATGATATACACCGCATGCACGATCCCCGGAATATACCCGCACAACGTCAGCAGAATGTTCAACCAGAACGCCCCGCCAAACCCGACCTGCAGAAACACGCCCAGTGGTGGCAACAGAATAGCGATGATGATGCGAATGAAATCCATGGGGCAGCTCCTGTATGGGGGTTGGCTCACTTGAGCCATACAAGCTAATCGACCTGCGCCGCTCGTCAGGGTTCAGTGCTAATCACGGTGTCGGTATCAAACTGATAGCTCAGCCAAGAATTTGCAGTCCGTGCTTCTGCACGATGCTCAGTAACTTCAGCGCCATTCCGCTCGGGTGTTTGTCTCCCGACTCCCATTGTTTGACTGTCGACGCGCTCGTGTTCAAGTAGCGAGCGAATACCGGCTGGCTAACGTTATTGCGTTCGCGCAGAGCCTTGATCTGTTCCGCCGGGATCGCTTCAGGAACCGTTGCCAGACACGACTCATCAAACTCCCGCATTGTTGCCTTGCTGATTGCGCCGACAGCCAGTAGAGCGCTGGCTGATTCGTGTATCGATCCAAAAACTTCACTTTTGAATTTCTTACTCATGAAATATCTCCACAAACTCCTTCATTGCCAACAAATCCCGGATCTGCTGCTCGGTCAGCTGAGCATAGGCTTTTGCTAACTTTCATAAATCCTTCAATTCAGATGTCGCAGGGACTTTCTAAAAAACCATTCGCACGACGAACTCTCAAGCTCTAAACACCATCTGCAAAACCCGGCCACAAAAAAACGCCCCACGCCAAAAGAATCAGGCGTGGGGCGTGCGTTATACCGCGAGACGGTTCTGGAAATCGGGTAGGAAACTTCAGCTCAGACGGCAATCCCTTTGCGGCATTGCAGTTGTGCGGTGCGCACTCGCGAAAAGGCGCGGCCCAGGCGCAGGAGCATTTCGTCGATGTTGGTTTTGCTCACGGTGAGCGCCGGGGTGAAGCGCAGGCAGTTGGCTTGCGGGGCATTGAGCAGCAGGCCTTCATGCAGTGCGGCGTGGACCACGGCTTCGGCGGAAGCGTCTGACAGGGTCAATCCGTAGAACAGGCCCTGGCCGCGCAGTTCGCCGTGGTCGTAGCGGTGTGCCAATCGGGCCAGACCTTCACGCAGGTGCTGACCGTTATCTTTGATCTGCTGGAGGAAGCTGCGGTCGTGCACGCTGTCGAGCACGACCAGACCGGCCGCCGTCATCAATGCATTGCCGTGATGCGTACCGCCGAGCTCGCCGGCCTCGAAACAGCAGGCCTTGCCCCGCGCCAGCAGCGCCGCCAACGGCACACCGCCGCCAAGCCCTTTGCCGAGCACAACGATATCGGCGCGCACGCCGTAGGATTGTTCGGCGAGCAAGGTGCCGCAGCGACCGATGCCGGTCTGTACTTCGTCGAGAATCAGCAGAATGCCCAATTCGCGGCACAGTCGTTCGACACCTTTGAGGTAATGCTCGGTCGCCGGCACAACGCCGGCGTCGCTCTGGATCGGCTCCAGCATGATCGCTACAGTTTGCGCGTCGACCGCCGCGTGCAGGGCCGACAAATCGTTAAACGGCACCGGATCGAAACCCGGCAGCAACGGCGCAAACCGGTTGGGCAGGTTGCAGCTGTCGGAGGCGGAAATCGTCGCCAGGCTGCGACCATGACAACCCTGCTTCGCAACGATAATCCGCGAGGCGCCGCCGCGATGCAGTTGGCCCCATTTGCGCGCCAGTTTGATCGCCGCTTCACAGGCTTCGCTGCCGCTGTTGAGCAGGTAGGCCTGATCGCTGGAGGTAGCGGCGCACAGACGCTCGGCAAGGCTGAGCATGCCGCGATTATGCAGATTGAAACCGGGATTGATCAGCGCCTGCGCCTGGTTGGCAATCGCTTTGACCAAAGCAGAAGGACTGTGACCAAGGCTGTTGGCGCCACCAGCCTGGGAAAAGTCGAGATACGCGCGATCATTGCTGTCCCACAACCAAGAACCCTGACCACGAACAAACACCTGTTGCGGCCGTTCAACGCTGGGCATCAGGCGCGCGGTGCTCAGATTTTCGTTGATCTCAGAAGAGTCGGTCTCAAAGGCGAGGTCATCAAGACTCGGCGTCTGACGCCGCAAACTGAACAGATTCATTGAAAAACACCTCGTTTAGGGTGTTTTGAACTGCCTATGCAAACACTGTCGAAGCGAACGCTATTCATCGCGCTTTCTGGCCCTGTAAGCCTTGTGAATGCGGTTAGACTAGGCTCACCGAGGCTTGCGGGCCATTTCGATTTACCAGCATTTTCGATAAGCATTACTTATGGATTTCAAACAACTGCGTTATTTCGTCGCGGTCTACGAAGAAGGCCATGTTGGCCGGGCGGCGGAGCGTCTTTCGATCTCGCAACCGGCGCTCTCGCAGCAGATCCGCCAGCTCGAACAGAACCTCGACGTAACCCTGTTCGAGCGCAGCAGCAAGCGCTTGCTGCCGACCCTCGCCGCTCACACTTTGTACAACCATGCCCTGCCGCTGCTTGATGGTTTGCAACGGGCGCGCGAGGCGTTGGGGAATTTCAAAGGACAGGCCTTGCGCACGCTGGCGATCGGCGTGCTGCAAACGGTTCACACCAGTCTGGTGCCGCAAATGCTTGAGCGGGTGCGCAAGGCGCAGCCGCATCTGGTGGTGCAGATTTATGAATTGACCGGACTTGAGATCGAGCGGCGCCTGCTCAACGGTTCATTGGACATCGGCATTAGTTATCTGCCGCCGCGCCAACCGGGTCTGCACGGCGTAATGCTCTACGAAGATGAACTGACGCTGGTGATCCCGGCGGACCACCCATTGCGCGAATTCAAGAAAGTCTCGATGCGCCAGGCCGCCGAACTGCCCATGTTGCTGCTGGGTGAAGAGTTTCAGATCCGCCAGATCTGGCAGGCGCAACTGACCGCTCTGGGGCGACGTCCACAGGTGCAGGCAGAGCTGAACAATATGGTGGGGATTCTCGACAGTCTGCCGCATACCAAACTGGCGACGGTTCTGCCGGGGCGCTCGCAAAAGGAGTACGACGATCAGGATCTGCTCTGGAAACCGCTGAGTGAACCGCGGGTGCCGCTGAAAGTGGGCTTGGTCTGTCGCGATGTGCAGCGCCAGCAGGCGCCTTTGGCGCTTTTGCAGACGTTGCTGGAAGAAGTGATGGAGCGCGAAGTGAAACCGGCGCTGGATCCGTTGGCCTGACTACTTTTCTGCAGGCAAAAGAAAACCCCGCCGAAGCGGGGCTTTGCAGACTGTTTCCCTGACATCCATTTCACTCCGCCACCCTGGCAGAATCCTACGTGTCCGTGTTGTTGCTTTGCGCTTCCTGCGCGACGTCCATGAAATGTAGATTAGCCGTGGATCCAATCTACGCCTATGGGAGAACAGCAGCACGTCATGTAAGCAAATGCTTACATGACGTTATCGCATCAGAATTGCGCCGCATCCAGCAGGAACAGCGACTCGCTGCCAGCCTTCACTGACGCGCTCAACGAGTGAATGCGCGGCAGCAAACGGGCGAAATAGAAGCGCGCAGTGCCAAGCTTGCTGGCATAGAAATCGTCCTGCGCTTCTTTGCCCAGTGAGGCTTTGGCCATCAATGCCCACATGTAGGCGTAGGACACGTATCCAAACGCTTGCAGATATTCGACCGACGCCGCGCCGATTTCGTTCGGGTTGGTTTTCGCCCGGTCCAGCAACCATGAGGTCAGCTCGTCGAGGGTGCCGACGGCATCGTTCAGCGGCTTGGTGAATTCGCCCAGATCGGCACTCGCGGTGGCGGTGAAGTGGCGGATCTCGTCGGCGAACAGTTGGTAGAACGCGCCGCCGCTGCCGACGATCTTGCGCCCGACCAGGTCCAGTGCCTGAATACCGTTGGTGCCTTCGTAGATCTGGGTAATGCGCACGTCACGCACCAGTTGCTCCTGACCCCACTCGCGGATATAGCCGTGGCCGCCGAAAATCTGCTGGCCGTGCACGGTGGTTTCCAGACCCAGATCGGTGAGGAACGCCTTGGCCACCGGCGTCAGCAGTGCAACCAGATCTTCCGCACGTTTGCGGGTGGTGGCGTCTTCGCTGAACTTGGCGGTGTCGAGTTGCATTGCCACGTAGGTGGAGAATGCACGACCGCCCTCGTTCGAGGCTTTCATGGTCAGCAGCATGCGCCGCACGTCCGGGTGGACGATGATCGGGTCAGCGACTTTGTCTTTGTTTTGCGCGCCGGTTGGCGAACGGCTTTGCAGACGGTCGCGGGCGTATTCAACAGCGTTCTGATACGAACGCTCGCCAGTCGCCAGGCCTTGAATGCCAACACCGAGACGCTCGTAGTTCATCATGGTGAACATCGCGGCCAGGCCTTTGTTAGGCTCGCCGACCAGATAACCCACGGCTTCGTCGAAGTTCATCACGCAGGTCGCGGAGGCCTGGATACCCATTTTGTGTTCGATCGAACCGCAGTTCGCCGGGTTGCGTGCGCCCAGGCTGCCGTCGGCATTGACCATGAACTTCGGCACCAGGAACAGCGAAATACCTTTCGGACCGGCTGGGGCGTCCGGCAGTTTCGCCAGCACCAGGTGAATGATGTTTTCGGTGAGGTCGTGTTCGCCACCGGTGATGAAGATCTTGGTGCCGCTGACCTTGTAGGAACCGTCGGCCTGAGGCTCGGCCTTGGTGCGGATGATCCCCAGGTCGGTGCCAGCGTGCGGCTCGGTCAGGCACATCGAACCAGCCCAGACGCCGGCGTACATGTTCGGCAGGTACGCGGCTTTCAGCTCTTCGCTGGCGTGGGCGTTGATCGACAGGCAGGCGCCGGCGGTCAGCATCGGGTACAGACCGAAGGACAGGCTGGCGGAGTTGACCATTTCTTCAACCTGCGCCGACACGGCTTTGGGCATGCCCATGCCGCCGTATTGCGGATCGCCACCGACGCCAACCCAGCCGCCTTCGGCATAAGTCTTATAAGCCTGTGGGAAACCGGCTGGAGTGGTGACGGCACCGTCGGCCCAGTGGCAGCCTTCTTCGTCAGCCGCACGGCTCAATGGCGCGATGCTTTTGCTGGTGACCTTGCCGGCCTCTTCGAGAATGGCTTCAACGGTTTCGGCGTCGACGGTCTCGGCCAGTGCCGGCAGTTCGGCCCAGAGTTTGGCGACCTCGAACACTTCATTGAGGACGAAGCGCATATCGCGCAGCGGCGCTTTGTAGTCAGCCATGGCAAACCTCGCAAGATCTAAACGGTGATTCGTGGAAGGGTGTTTTCGTTGAGCCGGAGTGTACCTCAACAACTTTTGCGACACATAGGGTCAACCGGTGACTGTTTTGTTATTTTTAGTCACCAAAAAAGATCGCAGCCTACGCCAGCGCCTACAGGTAAAACGCGATCCTATGTAGGAGCTGCCGAAGGCTGCGATCTTTTGATCTTCCTTAAAGCGCAAACAGTTCAGCAGGCAACTTCATCAAACAATCACTCCCCGCCTCAATCGCCGCCCGATGCGCTGCCGTACGCGGCAACAAACGCTTGAAGTAAAACTCGCACGTCGCCAACTTCCCGCGCAGGTAATCCGCCTCACCCTCGCCCGCCTCCAGTTGCGCCTGCGCCACCAATGCCATACGCAACCACAGATAACCGAGAATGATGTAACCGCTGTACATCAGATAATCCACAGACGCCGCGCCCACCTCATCCGGGTTCTTCATCGCCGCCATCCCAACCTTCATGGTCAGGTCGCCCCACTGCTGGTTCAACTCATTGAGTTGCGCAACGAAACTGCCCAGTTGCGGGTGCTCAGTGTTGGCCGCGCAGAACTTATGGACGATTTTGGTAAACCCGCGCAGCAACTTGCCCTGACTGCCCAGCACCTTGCGACCCAGCAGATCCAGCGCCTGAATGCCGTTGGTACCTTCGTAGATCGGCGCGATCCGACAGTCGCGCACCAGTTGCTCCATGCCCCATTCACGAATGAAGCCGTGGCCGCCAAACACCTGCATGCCATGGTTAGTCACTTCCAGCCCGGTGTCGGTCATGAACGCCTTGCAGATCGGCGTGAGGAAGGCCAACAGATCTTCGGACTCCTGACGCGCGTCGGCATCGCTGCTCAGATGCGCGGTATCGAGCAATTGTGCAGTGAAGTAAGTCAGCGCGCGGTTGCCTTCGTTGAAGGCTTTCATGGTCAGCAACATGCGCCGCACATCCGGATGGACGATGATCGGATCCGCCGCTTTGTCCGGGGCTTTGGCACCGGTCAGCGAACGCATCTGCAAGCGGTCGTTGGCGTATTTGATCGCGCCCTGAAAACTCGCTTCGCCCAGACACAAACCCTGCATGCCGGTACCGAGGCGGGCATGGTTCATCATGGTGAACATGCAGTTGAGGCCCTTGTTCGGCTCGCCGATCAGATAGCCCTTGGCGCCATCGAAGTTGAGCACGCAAGTGGCCGAAGCCTTGATGCCCATCTTGTGCTCGATCGAACCGCAGGACACGCCGTTGCGCTCGCCCGCTTCGCCCGCCGTATCTGGCAAGAACTTCGGCACGATAAACAGCGAAATGCCTTTGGTCCCGGCCGGCGCGTCCGGCAGTTTGGCCAGCACCAGATGGATGATGTTGTCGCTCATGTCGTGCTCGCCGGCAGAGATGAAAATCTTGCTGCCGGTGACCGCATAACTGCCGTCAGCCTGAGGCACGGCGCGGGTCTTGATGATGCCCAGGTCGGTGCCGCAATGGGCTTCGGTCAGGCACATGGTGCCGGTCCATTGCCCGGCGGTGAGTTTGCTCAGATAAGTCTCTTTCTGCTCGGCGCTGCCGTGGGCATGGATCGCCGACATCGCACCGTGGGTCAGCCCCGGGTACATGCCCCAGGAGGTGTTGCTGGAGCCGACCATTTCGCTGATCACCAGCCCCAGCGAACTCGGCAGGCCCTGGCCGCCGTAGGACGGGTCTGCGGCCAGACCGTGCCAGCCGCCTTCCACGTATTGTGCGAAGGCTTGCTTGAAGCCTGTAGGCGTTGTCACCACACCATTGTCGAAATGGCAGCCCTCTTCGTCGCCGCTGCGATTGAGCGGCGCCAGAACGTTCTCGCAGAACTTCGCGCCCTCTTCGAGGATCGCGTTGATCATGTCCGGGCTGGCGTCGTGCGCGCCGAGAGCGGCGTAATTGGCGTGGAAGTCGAAGACGTGGTCGATCAGAAAGCGCATGTCGCGCAGGGGAGCTTTGTACTCAGGCATGGTGGCTTCTCCGTCAGCAGATTGCTCCAACCTACTGCTGGCCACCACGCCCGACAATCATTGTGCAGGCGCTGAATGCGCCGTCATCACTCAACCTGCGGCCGTGTCCATGCGCACCGCGCCGCGGCGGTTCTGGCCGAATGCAACCACGCAGTTACGCCCCGCGCCTTTAGCGGCGTATAGCGCTTCGTCGGCGGACTTCAGCACTTGTTCCGGATTGCGTTGTTCCACTCGTTCGGCGACGCCGATGCTCACCGTCACCGAAACGCTAGAGGCACCGGAACCGGCCCGGCGCTGACGACCTTGCTGGTCATCCTGCGGCCGGTTTTCCTGATTGCGCAGTTGAATGCTGTAGGAAGCAATCGACTCACGGATCACCTCAAGATGCGGCATGCACTCCTCAAGGGTTTTGCCTGCAAATACCAAGGCAAATTCCTCACCGCCATAGCGATAAGCCCTACCGCCACCGCTGATTTTCGACAGTTTGCTGGCGACCAGGCGCAGCACCTGGTCACCGACGTCGTGGCCGTGGGTGTCGTTGAATTTCTTGAAGTGATCGACGTCGCTCATCGCCAATACATAGTTGCGACCGAGGCGTTGCATACGTTCATTGAGCGCGCGACGGCCCGGCAGACCGGTGAGTTCGTCGCGGAAGGCCATTTGATAAGCCTCGTGCGCAACGGCGGCGGCAATCATCAACATCACTTGGCTGCACATGATGTTCAGGGTAAACGGCAGGATGAAGGTTTTCGGCAGCATCCAGAACACGCCGAGCAAGCCGACCAGTTGCGCCGCGTGCAATGGGCGCGGATTGCGCCAGTATTGCCAGGCGAGCAACAGGAATGCCGAGATAAACACCGGATAGGACAGCTGGATCAGGCTCATCCACGCGCCGTGCAGCGCCGGCCAGCGGATCTCCGACAGCCAGATCAGCAACGCCTGCGGATAACTTTGCTCCAGGCCCAACGCCACACTGCCAAAAGCCAGCAACACGGCGAAGCGCGCAACCATGTCCTGGAACAGATGCGTGCGCTCCTGCCACGCCGCAAACAGCCCAAACAACAACGGCAGCAGCAAACAGACGAGGTGGAAGACCACCGCAGCGTCTTCGCGGACCTTGCCGTTGTCGCGGTAATAATCGGTCTGGGTATCGAGCAAGAAGTAGGCGATGTACACCGTGAGCATCAGAAACAGTTCGCGCTGACGTCGGTAAACCGCGCAATACGCGCCGCCCAGCAACAGCACCAAGGTCGGCAACACGTTGAACAGCGAAGTGAAGAACACGCTGAGGTCTTTGACGTACGCAGCCGCCAACCCCGCTAGTAACAACAGCAGTGAAGGTAGGAAATGGCTGAAACGTACAGCGGAAGAACGCGGCAAGGGTAAAGCTCCGACCCGTCATATCAAAGAGATGGCATTGTGCCTGCAAAGTGCAGCCAAGCCCACACAATGTGATCCAGATCACACACTGTCTCTTTAACGGCCGGTAGCCCGACTATCTGAACTGTTCACCAACAAAAAAACCGCTACCCCCTAACGGGAGCAGCGGTTTTCAGGAGACTGCGTTAAGGCTTAGTAGCCCAGTGCGAAGTCTTCTTCTTTCATGTCCATCAGGTTGTTGGCGCCCGACAGCATGGTGGCCACGTGCGTACGGGTACGCGGCAGGATGCGCTGGAAGTAGAAGCGCGCGGTTTGCAGCTTGGCGGTATAGAACGCTGCGTCGCCGGTGCCTTCTGCCAGCTTCTCGGCTGCTACACGAGCCATGTCGGCCCAGAAGTACGCCAGGCAGGCATAACCGGAGTACATCAGGTAGTCCACGGAGGCCGCGCCGACTTCTTCGCGGTCTTTCATGGCGGCCATACCGACCTTCATGGTCAGCTCGCCCCATTCCTTGTTGATTGCCGCCAGCGGTGCGACGAACTCTGCAACGGCTTCGTTGCCTTCGTTGTTCTGGCAGAACTTGTGGACGATCTTGGTGAAGCCCTTCAGAGCTTCGCCTTGCGTCATCAGCACTTTACGGCCCAGCAGGTCGAGTGCCTGGATACCGGTGGTGCCTTCGTACAGCATCGAAATGCGGCTGTCGCGAACGTTCTGCTCCATGCCCCACTCGGCGATGAAGCCGTGGCCGCCGTAGATCTGTACGCCGTGGTTAGCAGACTCGAAACCGACTTCGGTCATGAACGCCTTGGCGATCGGCGTCATGAAGGCCAGCAGTGCGTCAGCTTTCTTTTTCTCTTCTTCATCGACGCCGTATTTGACGATGTCGACCTGTTTGGCGGTGAAGTACACCATCGCACGGTTGCCTTCGGCGAACGCCTTCATGGTCAACAGCATGCGGCGTACATCCGGGTGCACGATGATCGGGTCAGCGGCTTTGTCCGGCGCTTTCGGGCCAGTCAGGGAGCGCATTTGCAGACGATCGCGAGCGTATTTCAGGCCACCCTGGAAACCGATTTCGGCGTGGGCCAGACCTTGCAGCGCGGTGCCCAGACGTGCGGTGTTCATAAAGGTGAACATGCAGTTCAGGCCTTTGTTCGCCGGGCCGATCAGGAAACCGGTGGCGCCGTCGAAGTTCATCACGCAGGTGGCGTTGCCGTGAATGCCCATCTTGTGTTCCAGCGAACCGCAGCTTACTGCGTTGCGTGTACCGACGCTGCCATCAGCATTCGGCATGAACTTTGGCACGATGAACAGCGAGATGCCTTTGGTGCCAGCCGGTGCGTCCGGCAGGCGGGCCAGCACGATGTGGACGATGTTGTCGGCCATGTCGTGTTCGCCGGCCGAGATGAAGATCTTGGTGCCAGAGACTTTGTAGGAACCATCAGCCTGAGGTTCGGCCTTGGTGCGCAGCATGCCCAGGTCGGTGCCGCAGTGCGGTTCGGTCAGGCACATGGTGCCGGTCCATTCGCCGGAAACCAATTTGGTCAGATAGGCTTCTTGCTGCTCAGGGGTGCCGTGCTCGGAGATGGTGTTCATCGCGCCGTGCGACAGGCCTGGGTACATGCCCCACGACCAGTTGGCTTCGCCAACCATTTCGCTCACTGCCAGACCCAGCGACTCCGGCAGGCCTTGGCCGCCGTGCTCGACGTCGTGGGCGAGGCTTGGCCAGCCGCCTTCAACGAATTGCTTGTAGGCCTCTTTGAAGCCAGTCGGGGTTTTCACGCCGGACTCGCTCCAGGTGCAACCTTCGAGGTCGCCCACGCGGTTCAGCGGTGCCAGTACCTGCTCACAAAACTTGGCGCCTTCTTCGAGAATGGCGTCAACCATGTCCGGAGTTGCGTCTGCGCAAGCCGGAAGGCTCTGATAGTGCGCTTCGTAGCCGAGCAGTTCGTCACGAACGAAGCGAATATCACGCAAGGGGGCCTTGTAGTCAGGCATAGCGATAAACCTCTGCTGATGTAACCGGGAATGAACGACCGTGTTGATTTGTTGTGACGGTCAAACAGTTGTTTGAAACATACGTTTACGCCGAAATCTTGTCAAGCATCGATCTTTTGCCGTTCGTCATCGCACCTTTCAAACGCCGGGCACAGCAAACTGCCATGCGTTCGAATGAGCCACGGGCGCTGAAAAAAGATTAGTTGAGGGAGAAGGACTTACAACGAAAAACGCCGCGACAAGGCGCGGCGTTCAAGATGCAGATTACGAAAAAATCAGGCGAAGGTGTCGATGATCGTACCCAGCACTTCGTCGGAAGCTTTGGCGACTTTCACCCCCAGCTCCACTTGGAATTTACCTTGGGCCATCTGAACCATGTCGCTACCCATGTCCATTTGCTGGCTGCGATCGACACCACGCAGACGATCGACCTGTGCCTCCGAAGACTGGCTGGTGACCGAACGTTCAATGGTGTTGTTGGCAATCTGGCTGGCAGCCTGATCGACGCGATTCTGCCCGTTCTGAATCGAGCTCAGACCTGCATAAAAAGCTGTGTTACCGGAGATTTCCATAACGATTCTCATCCTTGGGAAGGATCAATGACGCCATTGAAGCAGAGGCGCCAGAAAAACACCCGTCAAAAACACTAATGGCACAGTGCCTGCCCATAGAGAAAAGCTTAGTCGAGCAGATCCAGTTGCAAATGATCGGCCACCGCCTCTGCACTCAAGGTCTTGAGTTTCGGCACCCGCCCCAGACACGGCGCCGGAATTCGCTCGGCCAACGTCGCGAGGTTTTCCTCAAGCCGCGAAGTCTTCGGATCGATGATATTCGCCACCCATCCAGCCAATTGCAGGCCATCACGGGCAATCGCCTCCGCCGTCAGCAAGGCATGACTGATGCAACCCAGGCGCACACCCACCACCAGAATGACCGGCAGCTTCAGGGCAATCGCCAGATCCGACAGATTATCCTGATCGGCCAACGGCACCCGCCAGCCTCCCGCCCCTTCGATCAGAGTGAAATCGGCATTCATCGCCAGAATCTCGCGCATCGGCGCCAGCAGCGATTGCACGGTCAATGCCACACCCGCTTCACGCGCCGCCAGATGCGGAGCAATCGCCGGCTCGAACGCCACCGGATTGACCTGTTGATAAGTCAGCGGCAGCGAACATTCGGCCAACAGCGCCAATGCATCGGCATTGCGCAATCCCTTCGGCGTCACTTCGCACCCGGACGCCACCGGTTTGCCCGCCGCCGTACTTAGCCCTGCCGAACGAGCTGCATGCAGCAACCCTGCGGCAACGGTGGTCTTGCCGACGTCAGTGTCCGTTCCGGTGATGAAATAGGCTGCGCTCATACGGGTTTCTCCAACACGGCGTAGACCACCTGATAAGTCGCCGGCAACCCCGACGCCTGACGGAACTGCTCGTAAGCTTCGACCAACCCGAGAATCCGTGCCCGCCCGGTCAAACCGCCCGGCCGCCCCGGATTCAGATTGTGCGCGCCCAAGGCTTTCAACTCATGGGTGAGACTGCGCACATCCGGGTAATGCAACACATGAGGCTGATTCTCCAGGCTCAGCGTGCGCAAACCACTGGCCGCACACAAATGCTCATAGCGGGCGAACTCGCGGAAGCGATTGACATGCACCAGCCCGTCGACCTGCCGCCAGCTGTCGCGCAACTCAAACAGCGTCCCTACACAAAGACTAGCAAACGCGAAGATCCCACCCGGTTTCAACACGCGAAAGGCTTCGCTGAGCACTGCATCAAAGTCCGCGCACCACTGCACGGCGAGGCTGGAGAAGATCAGGTCGCAGGTCGAATCCTGCAACGGCAGACGCTCCGCGTCGCCGGCAATGAAATGCTCGGCACCGCCCAGTGGCCGCGCATGCTCAAGCATGCCTTCAGCGATATCCAGCGCCAGACCATGGCTTTCAACAAAACGCGAGGCCAGCGCCCGGGTGAAATAACCCGTGCCGCAGCCCAGATCCAGCCAGCGCGCCGGCACAAATTCCTGCGGCAAACGCTCAATCAACTGTGTACCGACATCACGTTGCAACTCGGCGACGCTATCGTAACTGGCCGCCGCGCGGGAGAAAGAGGCTGCGACCTGGCGTTTGTCAGGCAAGCCGCCAGGCAGCACAAGAGACAAATCAGTCATCACCGCACTCATGTAAAAAAGCCTGGATAGCACCCGCCAGTCCGTGGGGGTCTTCCAGAAGAAACGCATGACAGGCCTGTTCGATCAGACCTATTTCGATATCCGGCAACAGGGCGAACAACGCCCCCGCCGCTTCCGCCGGGACCAGAGCGTCCTGTCCGGCGAACAGATGAAATTGCGGACCGCGAAATGCTTGCAGTGCTTCGCGGGTGTCCAGTTGCGCGAGCAATTCCAGTCCCGCCATCAGCGCCGCCGGCGCGGTGTTCGGCGCGCCGCCCAACAGCAATCGCGAGAAGCCGCGCGGGTCTTGCGCGCCTTGAGCACAGAGCAGCGAGAAGCGTTTGAGAGTTGTGCGCGGATCGGCCTGGCAACCGGCAAGAAACGCGTCGAAAGTTTCGCCGGGCATCGCGTTCGGCCACTGCTCATGGGCAACGAAAGAAGGATTGCTCGCCAACGTCAGCAAACCGCAGCAACGCTCGCCACGCCGTGCCGCCAGCTCGGACGCGAGCATGCCGCCCAACGACCAGCCACCCAGCCAGACGTCCTGAGGAATGCTTTCATCAAGTTCGTCGAGCCAGTCCTGCAGGTCGCTGAAATCCAGTTCCGGCAACGGCTCGATGTCGACTTTCAGATGCTCATCAAGACCTTGCAATGCGGCGGCCAGCGGCTCCATCGGCGACACGCCGAGGCCCCAGCCGGGCAGCAGAATCAGGCGATCACGCATGGCTTGGCTCCGACGACAGTTGGGCAAAGCAATCGGCCAGTCCCTCTAACAATAGCTGCACCTGCGCCTCGCTGTGCGCGGCGGTCAGGGTTACGCGCAAGCGAGCGCTGCCGGCAGGCACGGTCGGCGGACGAATCGCGGTGACCATCAGTCCGCGCTCGCGCAACATCTGCGACAACCGCACCGCGCGCCCGGCATCGCCAATCATGATCGGCTGGATCGGCGTAAAGCTGTCCATCAGCTCCAGGCCGATCTGCTCGGCGCCCTGGCGGAACTGGCGAATCAACGTCTGCAGATGTTCACGACGCCAGTGTTCAGTGCGCAGCAGCTCCAGACTTTTCAGGGTCGCGCAGGCCAGCGCCGGTGGCTGGCTGGTGGTGTAGATGTACGGCCGGGCGAACTGGATCAGGCTTTCGATCAGCTCTTCGCTGCCAGCGACAAATGCCCCCGCCGTGCCGAACGCTTTGCCGAGGGTGCCGACCAGCACCGGCACATCCTCCTGAGTCAAACCGAAATGCTCGACGATGCCGCCGCCATTCGCACCGAGCGGCCCGAAACCGTGAGCGTCATCAACCATCAACCATGCACCTTTGGCCTTGGCTTCACGGGCCAGCGCCGGCAGATCCGCGAGGTCGCCGTCCATGCTGAACACACCGTCGGTGACCACCAACGTATTGCCGGTGGCTTTCTCCAGGCGTTTGGCCAGACTCACCGCGTCGTTGTGCAGATAGCGATTGAAACGCGCGCCGGACAACAGGCCCGCGTCCAATAACGAAGCGTGATTGAGGCGGTCTTCCAGCACCGTATCGCCCTGCCCCACCAGCGCAGTGACCGCGCCGAGATTGGCCATGTAACCGGTGGTGAACAGCAACGCACGCGGGCGACCGGTGAGGTCGGCCAATGCTTCTTCCAGTGCGTGATGCGGGCCGCTGTGGCCGATCACCAGATGCGATGCACCGCCACCGACGCCCCAGCGTTCAGCACCGGCGCGCCAGGCTTCGATGACCTGCGGATGATTGGCCAGACCGAGGTAATCGTTGTTGCAGAACGCGAGCAGCGGTTTGCCGTCGACCACCACTTCAGGCCCCTGCGGGGACTCGAGCAGCGGGCGCTGGCGATAGAGGTTTTCGGCACGACGGGCAGCAAGGCGTGCGGCGAGATCGAAAGACATGCAGGCCTCGACTTTCAAGTGACACAGATCCCATGTGGGAGCGAGCCTGCTCGCGATGGCGGTGTATCAGTCGACATCGTTGGTGAATGTCAGACCGCTTTCGCGAGCAGGCTCACTCCTACAAGGTTTTGCATTTCAAGTTGCGGTTAGACGGCGGCGTTATAGAACTGCTCGCTGCTCTTCTGCTCCACCAGCGCCTGTTCGATTGCGGCCTGGTGCACCTCATCGGAATGCTCTTCACGGGCTTCCGGCTGGATGCCCAGACGCGCAAACAGTTGCATGTCCTTGTCGGCCTGCGGGTTGGCGGTGGTCAGCAGTTTGTCGCCGTAGAAAATCGAGTTGGCACCGGCGAAGAATGCGAGGGCCTGCATCTGCTCGTTCATCGCTTCGCGGCCAGCGGACAGGCGCACGTGGGATTGCGGCATGAGAATGCGCGCCACGGCGAGCATGCGGATGAAGTCGAACGGGTCGACGTCTTCGGCGTTTTCCAAAGGCGTACCCGCGACCTTCACCAGCATGTTGATCGGCACCGATTCCGGATGCTCCGGCAGGTTGGCCAACTGGATCAGCAGATTGGCGCGATCATCCAGAGACTCGCCCATGCCGAGAATGCCGCCGGAGCAGATCTTCATCCCCGACTCACGCACGTAGGCCAGGGTTTGCAGGCGCTCGCTGTAAGTACGGGTGGTGATGATGCTGCCGTAGAACTCGGGCGAGGTGTCGAGGTTGTGGTTGTAGTAATCGAGGCCGGCCTTGGCCAGCGCTTCGGTCTGATCCTGGTCGAGACGCCCCAGGGTCATGCAGGTTTCCAGGCCCATGGCTTTCACGCCTTCAACCATCTTCAGCACGTACGGCATGTCTTTCGCCGACGGGTGCTTCCACGCCGCGCCCATGCAGAACCGTGTCGAGCCGATAGCCTTGGCGCGGGCAGCCTCTTCGAGGACTTTCTGCACTTCCATCAGCTTTTCTTTTTCAAGGCCGGTGTTGTAGTGACCGGACTGCGGGCAGTACTTGCAGTCTTCCGGGCAGGCGCCGGTCTTGATCGACAGCAGGGTCGAAACCTGCACGCGGTTGGCGTTGAAATGTGCGCGATGCACCGTTTGCGCCTGGAACAGCAAGTCGTTGAAAGGCTGTACGAAGAGTGCTCTGACTTCGGCCAGAGACCAGTCGTGACGCAGGGTGGCGGTGGTGCTCGCGCTCATGGGTAGTTCCTTGGTTATGCTTGGCTGGCGGCTGCGGGAACGGAATACCCACAGGCGCGACACGGATGTTCGGCATATTTAAGGAAGAGTCATGCGCTGTCAACCACGATACGAAGGACAGGTTTACATCTGTTTAAATAATGTACAAATCTGCTTGCTTTGCGATGAGCCGGCAGACGCAGAAATGCCAATCTGCGTGGCCTGCGAAACCGATCTGCCATGGCTCGGCGAGCAGTGCATCACCTGCGCTTTGCCGTTATCCACAGCGGGCCTGACCTGCGGTGACTGCCTGCTAGAGCCGCCGGCGTTCGAACAGGTGGTGGTGCCGTGGCTGTATGGCTTCCCGGTCGACAGTTTGATTACGCGCTTTAAACACAACGCGAAATGGCCGTTTGGCCACCTGCTCGCCGACGTTCTCGGGCAATACCTGCAACATCGCTTCGATGAGGGTTTGCCAAGGCCCGATGCGTTGTTGCCGGTACCGCTAGCGGGTAAACGTCTGCGCCAACGGGGATTCAATCAGGCTGCGATGTTGGCGCGCTGGTTGAGTCAGTCGCTGAATCTGCCGTGCGAAGAACAGGTTCTGCGGCGAGTCAAGGAGACCGACGCACAGCAGGATCTCGACGCCAAGGCGCGTAAACGCAATCTGCGTAATGCTTTCAACCTCATGCCGGATGCGCAGATAAAAGACCGAAATTTCGCGCTGGTTGACGACGTCTTGACCACTGGCGCTACTGCACAGGCTCTCGCCCGGTTGCTGATAAACGCTGGCGCCGCCCGGGTCGATGTCTATTGTCTGGCGCGCACGCCAAAACCCGGAAGCTGAAGCCAACACCCCCCCCCCTGTAGGAGTGAGCCTGCTCGCGATAGCGTCATCATTGCCAACATTTATGCTGACTGATCCACCGCAATCGCGAGCAGGCGAAGGCCTACAAGGGATCTCGGCTCGACTTGACTCTCGCGTCGCTAGCGGCCAACTTCCACGCCACCGCCACAAAAAAGCACCCCATCCATGTCCATGCCTTCCCTGTTGTCCCAGCACATCGTCCGCCGTCCGCAGCGCATCGCTTTGCTGCAACACATTGCCGAACAGGGCTCGATCACCCGCGCGGCGAAGAGCGCAGGCCTGAGCTACAAAGCGGCGTGGGACGCCATTGATGAGCTGAACAACCTCGCGCAAAAACCATTGGTCGAGCGCGCCGTCGGTGGCAAGGGCGGCGGCGGCGCGAAACTCTCCAGCGAAGGCGAGCGCGTTTTGCGCCTGTACCAAAAACTCCAGGCCTTGCAGGCGCAAGTGTTGGAAGCAGCAGAAGACGCCAGCGACCTGGACCTGCTCGGTCGCTTGATGCTCAGAACCAGTGCACGCAATCAGTTGCACGGCAAAGTCGTAGCGATCGAGGCGCAGGGGCGCAATGACCTGATCCGCCTCGAACTGGCCGAAGGGTTGTGCCTCGACGCCCAGATTACCCACGACAGCACCGTGCATCTGGAGCTGCAAGCCGGCACCGAAGTGGTCGCGTTGATCAAGGCCGGCTGGCTGGAATTGCTCGGCAGCGAGCAATCTGCAACGTCTGGTCACAATCTTCTCAAAGGCACCATCGAAGCGATTCTCGACGCCGAGGACGGCCCGAGTGAAGTGCGGATTACCCTGCCCAACGGCCATACCCTCTGCGCTCTGGCTGAGCCACTCGATTTGCGCACTCGCGGGCTGACGGTCGAACAACCGGTGCAGGTGCAGTTTTCGCCGTCCAATGTGCTGATCGGCACGCCGCTGTAATCCGGCGCTGCAACGAAAGCGTCATCGACGCTCATTAAGGTAGCTGCCAAAACCAAGCAGGGAGCCTGATGTGAGCCTATTAGAAGAAAACCAATCCACTGACCTGGAAAAAATGGTCGGCCTCAGCCGTCGTGGTTTCATCGGCGCCGGTGCGCTGTGCGGTGCAGCGATGTTCCTCGGCGGTAGTCTGTTGAGCCGCAGCGCACTGGCCACCGGTGTCAGCGCCGGCAATAGCCGCCTGCTCGGTTTCGAGAGCATTCCCGCTGCGACCACCGACGTCATCACGCTGCCAAAGGGCTACAAGTCTTCGGTGTTGATCAGTTGGGGCCAGCCATTGCAGAAAAACGGTCCGGCCTTCGACCCGAGCGGCAACGGCACCGCCGCCGCACAGGAAGTGCAATTCGGCGACAACAACGACGGCATGAGCCTGTTTGCCTTCCCCGACGACCGCAACCGCGCGTTGATGGCGATCAACAACGAATACACCAACTACCGCTACCTCTACCCGCACGGCGGCATGCCGCAATCGGCCGAAGACGTGCGCAAGGCACTGGCCTGCGAAGGCGTGTCGGTGATTGAAGTGCAGCGCAAAAACGGTCAGTGGCAGTTCGTTCAGGGCTCGCGCTACAACCGCCGTATTCACGGCAACTCGCCGCTGCGCATCAGCGGTCCAGCGGCCGGTCACGACTTGATGAAAACCGCCGCCGACAAACACGGCAAGAAAGTCCTCGGCACGTTCCAGAACTGCGCCAACGGTAAAACGCCGTGGGGTACCTATCTGACCTGTGAAGAAAACTTCACCGACTGCTTCGGCAGCAGCAATGCCCAGCAGCAGTTCGACCCGGCGCAAAAGCGCTACGGCGTCTCGGTCGCCAGCCGCGAAATCAACTGGCACCCGTACGACCCGCGCTTCGACATGGCCAAGAACCCCAACGAACTCAACCGTCACGGCTGGGTGGTCGAGATCGATCCGTTCGATCCGCAATCGACCCCGGTCAAACGCACCGCGCTGGGCCGCTTCAAGCATGAAAACGCCGCACTGGCCGAGACCGACGACGGTCGCGCCGTGGTGTACATGGGCGACGACGAGCGTGGCGAATTCATCTACAAATTCGTCAGCCGCGACCGCATCAACCACCGCAACGCCAAGGCCAACCGCGACATCCTCGACCACGGCACCTTGTACGTGGCCAAGTTCGATGCCGGCGACGGCAACCCCGATCACCCGAAAGGCCAAGGCCAGTGGATCGAGCTGACCCACGGCAAAAACGGCATCGACGCCAGCAGCGGTTTCGCCGATCAGGCCGAAGTGCTGATCCACGCACGCCTCGCCGCCAGTGTCGTCGGCGCGACGCGCATGGACCGCCCGGAATGGATCGTCGTCAGTCCGAAGGACGGCCAGGTCTATTGCACCCTGACCAACAATGCCAAGCGCGGCGAGGACGGCCAGCCGGTGGGCGGGCCGAACCCGCGCGAGAAAAACGTTTACGGGCAGATCCTGCGCTGGCGCACCGACCGCGACGATCACGCTTCGAAGACATTTGCCTGGGATCTGTTTGTGGTCGCCGGCAACCCGGGTGTGCATGCCGGGACACCGAAGGGTGGCTCGAAGAACATCACCCCGCAGAACATGTTCAACAGCCCCGATGGTTTGGGCTTCGACAAGGCTGGGCGTTTGTGGATTCTCACTGATGGTGACTCGAGCAATGCCGGGGATTTTGCCGGGATGGGCAATAACCAGATGCTCTGTGCAGATCCGAAGACCGGTGAGATTCGTCGGTTCATGGTCGGGCCGATTGGTTGTGAGGTCACGGGGATCAGCTTCTCGCCGGATCAGAAAACCCTGTTTGTCGGGATTCAGCATCCGGGCGAGAACGGCGGTTCGACCTTCCCTGAGCATTTGCCGAATGGCAAGCCGCGGTCGTCGGTGATGGCAATTACTCGGGAGGATGGCGGGGTCGTCGGCGCCTGATAAAGCGCTTTCGCGAGCAGGCTCGCTCCCACATTGGGAATGCGATCCCCTGTAGGAGTGAGCCTGCTCGCGATAGCGTCAGCACAGACACCAAACCCCTAAGGGTCTGCCATCTGCGCTACCATGCTGGGCCGGACGCGGCAGCCTGCTGCGCGCAGGAGTCAGCATGGCCCACCCGTTTGAAACCCTCACCCCCGACCTCGTCCTCGATGCCGTTGAAAGCATCGGCTTCCTGAGTGATGCGCGCATTCTGGCGCTCAACAGCTACGAAAACCGCGTCTATCAGGTCGGCATCGAAGACTCCGAACCGCTGATCGCCAAGTTCTATCGTCCACAACGCTGGACCAACGAAGCCATCCTCGAAGAACACAAGTTCACCTTCGAACTGGCCGACGTCGACATCCCGGTGGTGGCGCCGCTGATCCACAACGGCGAAACCCTGCACGAGCATGCCGGTTTCCGCTTCACGCTGTTCCCGCGTCGCGGCGGTCGGGCGCCGGAGCCGGGCAATCTCGATCAGCTGTATCGCCTCGGCCAGTTGCTCGGGCGGATTCACGCGGTCGGTGCGACCAAGCCGTTCGAACACCGTGAAGCCCTCGCCGTGCAGAACTTCGGCCACGCCTCGCTGAACACCTTGCTCGAAGGCAACTTCATTCCGAAAAGCCTGCTGCCGGCCTACGAGTCTGTCGCCCGCGACCTGCTCAAGCGCGTGGAAGATGCCTACGCCAACACGCCGCACCAGAACATCCGCATGCACGGCGATTGCCACCCCGGCAACATGATGTGCCGCGACGAAATGTTCCACATCGTCGACCTCGACGACTGCCGCATGGGCCCGGCGGTGCAGGACATCTGGATGATGCTCGCCGGCGACCGCCAGGAATGTCTCGGGCAGTTGTCGGAATTGATGGATGGCTACAACGAGTTCCACGATTTCGACCCGCGCGAACTGGCGCTGATCGAACCGCTGCGCGCCTTGCGCCTGATGCACTACAGCGCCTGGCTGGCGCGGCGTTGGGATGACCCGGCGTTCCCGCACAGCTTTCCGTGGTTCGGCACCGAACGTTATTGGGGCGATCAGGTGCTGGCGTTGCGTGAGCAACTGTCCGCGCTGAATGAAGAGCCACTGAAACTTTTCTGATCACCACCTCCCCCTTGTAGGAGTGAGCCTGCTCGCGATAGCGCTTTGTCAGTCGACGTAAATGTTAAATGTCAGACCGCGATCGCGAGCAGGCTCACTCCTACATTTGCTCGGTGTTCACAATTTCCCGACCATTGCGCTACGGCATTCGTAGACAAATCTCCTTACAATCCCTCCTTTGTTAGCTGCCTAAGCAAGGATTCTGCATGCAAGCCGCCAACCCGCGTCGCGGGTACATTCTGGGCCTGAGTGCCTACATCATCTGGGGCCTGTTCCCGATCTACTTCAAAGCCATCGCCGAAGTGCCGGCCGTCGAGATCATCATCCATCGGGTGCTGTGGTCGGCGCTGTTTGGCGCACTGTTGCTGATGGTGTGGAAACACCCGGGCTGGTGGCGCGAGTTGCTCGACAACCCCAAACGCCTGGCGATTCTGGCCCTGAGCGGCACACTGATCGCGGCCAACTGGCTGACCTACGTCTGGTCGGTGAACAACGGACGCATGCTGGAAGCGAGCCTCGGTTACTACATCAACCCGTTGGTCAACGTGCTGTTGGGCATGTTGATTCTCGGCGAACGCTTGCGGCGGATGCAGTGGATTGCGGTCGGTCTGGCGGCGGTCGGTGTCGCGCAACAGGTGTGGCAGGTCGGCAGTCTGCCGTGGGTGTCGCTGGTGCTGGCGCTGACGTTCGGCTTCTACGGTCTGATCCGCAAACAGGCGCCGGTCAAGGCGTTGCCGGGGCTGGTGGTGGAAACCTGGATGCTGGTGCCGATCGCGATTGCCTGGCTGCTTTTCAACCAGACCGCGACCAGTGCGCAACCTGAGTTCTGGACTACGTCCCAAGCCTGGTGGCTAGTAGCGGCCGGGCCGGTGACGTTGATCCCACTGGTGTGCTTCAACGCCGCCACGCGTCACTTGCCGTACACCACGATCGGCTTCCTGCAATACCTGGCGCCGACCCTGGTGCTGTTGCAAGCCGTACTGCTGTTCGGCGAGCACTTGTCGTCGAGCACGTTAGTCGCGTTTATCTTCATCTGGGCCGGTCTGGCCGTTTACAGCGTCGATGCGGTGATCAGTTTGCGTCGGCGCAGCTGATCAAAAAACGCACAAACCCTCGCAGGCCACGGTTCTCGTGGCCTGCATCGTTCCTTCCCAAGGTTATCCACAGCGTGATCCCCGCCGTTTGTGTGCAAGTCACTGAATGTTGGCGGTTTTTTGATCAGTTCCGCGCAAGCCCCGGCCGGCTTGACGCTGCGCCCGGTCTCTACAGGTTATCCACAGGCAGGTGCACGTTAAAACTGGATAACCCGATCAGCGCTTAAACGTCTGTGCGTAACACCAGTTCCACCATCAGATCATCCGCCAGGGTTTCCAGACGCGACTGCAAAACGTCGAGCGACAAGGTCAGCGGCACCGCCAGAATCGCCTCGGCGTGAAACAGCGGTTCACTGCTCATCGGTGCCGGGCGCACTTCGGTAACCAGCCGCTCAAGATTGACGCCCTGCTCGCTCAAAAGCCGTGTGATGTCGCGGACGATGCCGGGCCGATCATTGCCCACCAACTCCATGGAGATCGGCTTCCACGTGCAGGATTGCTCGATGCCACTCTCGGCAATCAATACGCGGATGCCATGCGTCGACAGTGCTTGTAAGGAATCGACTAATTCGTCGTAAGCCTCCGCCGGCACGCCCACCCGAAGAATCCCGGCGAATTGCCCGGCCATCCGCGACATGCGGCTTTCCAGCCAGTTACCGCCGTGCTCGGCGATGCATTGGGCGATGCGCTCGACCTGTCCGGGCTTGTCCGGGGCGAAAACAGTGAGTACGAGATGGTCCATGGCGCAGCCCTCTTGTCATGACTTTTGTTATAGAAGGGGAAGTATAGGCAAGAGTCGATTTTGCGTTGAGTCGACCGACGCTTTCGCGAGCAGGCTCGCTCCCACATAAACCGCTGCCATAGCAGCCAAATAGCATTTATGTGTACAACTTTTTATATTTAGCTGGAACAATCCAATGGTTTTTTGAGAACATCCCGTTCCGCGATGTGACCGCAATGCGACATGAGGTCGCAGAACGACGTAATTAGTCTGATTTTCACAAGCGCAACTCATCATGTAGTATGCCGCAGCGCGCACTACATAACGCCGGATCGATGTCTGCCCAAGGCCTGTTCGCAACCCTGAAAGCCCCGTCAGCAAGGCCCCAAGCCTTTGATTGGTCCCAGCCCAGCCGCCCGCAATGGCATGTACTGGTCGGCAGGTTTGTGGTTTAAATGGCCAGAGGCTTCATTGTCAAATTGAAGAGCTGAAAAGCGAAATAGCTGAGCAGAGTGAGGCAAGCAATGACTGAACACGTTCAAGTCGGTGGCCTGCAGGTCGCCAAAGTCCTGTTCGACTTCGTGAACAACGAAGCCATTCCCGGTACCGGCCTCACCGCCGAAAAATTCTGGGAAGGTGCCGACAAGGTCATTCATGACCTGGCGCCGAAGAACAAAGCCCTACTCGCCAAACGCGATGACTTTCAGGCTCGTATCGATGCCTGGCACCAGGAACGCAACGGTCAGGCGCACGACGCCGTGGCCTATAAAGCCTTCCTGCAAGAAATCGGTTATCTGCTGCCAGAAGCGGCTGATTTCCAGGCAACGACACAAAACGTCGATGATGAAATCGCCCGTACCGCCGGCCCGCAACTCGTTGTGCCGGTGATGAACGCCCGCTTCGCTCTCAATGCTTCGAACGCCCGCTGGGGTTCGCTGTACGACGCCCTCTACGGCACCGACGCGATCAGCGAAGACGGTGGCGCAGAAAAAGGCAAAGGCTACAACAAGGTGCGTGGCGACAAAGTCATCGCCTTCGCCCGTGCGTTCCTCGATGAAGCTGCGCCATTGGCGGCTGGCTCCCACGTCGATTCGACCGGCTACAAGATCGCTGACGGTAAATTGCTGGTCACCCTCAAGGGCGGCAGCAACACTGGCCTGCGCGATGACGCTCAGCTGATCGGTTTCCAGGGCGACGCCAACGCGCCAATCGCGATCCTGCTGAAACACAACGGTCTGCATTTCGAAATCCAGGTCGACGCCAGCACCCCGGTCGGCCAGACCGATGCTGCCGGCGTCAAAGACATCCTGATGGAAGCGGCACTGACCACCATCATGGACTGCGAAGACTCCGTGGCTGCCGTCGATGCCGACGACAAAGTGGTGATCTACCGCAACTGGCTCGGCCTGATGAAGGGCGACCTGACGGAATCCGTGTCCAAGGGCGGTCAGACCTTCACCCGCACCATGAACCCGGATCGCACCTACGCCGCGCCGAATGGCGGTGAAGTGACTTTGCACGGTCGTTCGCTGTTGTTCGTGCGTAACGTGGGTCACCTGATGACCATCGACGCGATCCTCGACAAAGACGGTAACGAAGTGCCGGAAGGCATTCTCGACGGTCTGGTCACTTGCCTCGCGGCGATGCACAACCTCAACGGCAACACCTCGCGCCGCAACACCCGCACCGGTTCGGTCTACATCGTTAAGCCGAAGATGCACGGTCCGGAAGAAGCAGCGTTCACCAACGAGCTGTTCGGCCGCATCGAAGACGTGCTGGGCCTTACGCGCAACACTCTGAAAGTCGGGATCATGGACGAGGAGCGCCGTACCACGGTCAACCTCAAGGCCTGCATCAAGGCAGCCAGCGAGCGCGTGGTGTTCATCAATACCGGTTTCCTCGACCGCACCGGCGACGAAATCCACACCTCCATGGAAGCCGGACCGGTTGTGCGCAAGGCTGACATGAAGGCTGAGAAGTGGATCGGCGCCTACGAGAACTGGAACGTCGATATCGGTCTGAGCACCGGCCTGCAGGGTCGTGCGCAAATCGGTAAAGGTATGTGGGCAATGCCGGATCTGATGGCGGCGATGCTTGAGCAGAAAATCGCTCACCCATTGGCCGGCGCCAACACCGCTTGGGTTCCATCGCCGACCGCCGCTGCGCTGCACGCGCTGCATTATCACAAGGTCGATGTGTTCGCCCGTCAGGCCGAACTGGCCAAACGCGCTCGCGCTTCGGTGGACGATATTCTGACCATCCCGTTGGCGGTCAACCCGAACTGGACGCCAGAGCAGATCAAGAACGAACTGGACAACAATGCCCA
Organism: Pseudomonas sp. CH61; assembly: GCF_059429415.1. Taxonomy (NCBI): domain Bacteria; kingdom Pseudomonadati; phylum Pseudomonadota; class Gammaproteobacteria; order Pseudomonadales; family Pseudomonadaceae; genus Pseudomonas; species Pseudomonas sp. CH61. The sequence continues at coordinate 5,196,732 of NZ_CM182098.1, forward strand.
GGGCATTCTCGGTTACGTAGTGCGCTGGATCGACCAGGGTGTCGGCTGCTCGAAAGTGCCGGACATCAACGACGTCGGCCTGATGGAAGACCGTGCCACGCTGCGTATCTCCAGCCAGCACATCGCCAATTGGCTGCGCCACGGCGTGGTCACCGAAGCGCAAGTGATGGAAAGCCTCAAGCGCATGGCACCGGTGGTGGATCGTCAGAACGCCAACGACCCGCTGTACCGTCCGCTGGCCCCGAACTTCGACAGCAACATCGCCTTCCAGGCGGCGGTCGAACTGGTGATCGAAGGCACCAAACAGCCGAACGGTTACACCGAGCCGGTATTGCACCGTCGTCGTCGCGAGTTCAAAAAGGCCAACGGCCTGTAACTTGCGCTGAATGCCGGACATGAAAAAGCCCTGATCGAGAGATCAGGGCTTTTTTGTTTGTGTCGTGGATTGGATTTTTGTGGTGGGCTTGAGATCCATCCCCCTCACCCCAGCCCTCTCCCCCAAGGGGTAGAGGGGGAAAGGGAGCAGATCTGTATGCTTTTCAGAATCTGAGCTCGGCTCAGGAATTGCCAAGGGTAGAGGGGAAAGGGAGCCGATCTTTGTGTTTTTCAAAACCGGAGTTCGACTGAGGAATTTCAGGTCGGTGTACCTCGAATATTCACCGCGGTCAGTCCCCTCTCCCTCTGGGCGGTCCGACGTTTCGGGAGGGCTAGGGTGAGGGGCTTCTAAGGCTCAATCCCCAATTCATGCTTCACCAACGCCAACAACTTGCCCGTATCAATCGGCTTGAGCAAAAAATCCACCACGCTCAAATGCATCGCCGCAATCGCATCCTTCACATCGGCATCGCCCGAGACAATGATGATCGGCATCGCCGCCCGCACCGATTCGCGCACCTGGCGAATCAACTCAAGACCACCGACATGGCCCATGCGCAGATCGGTAATGACCAGACCGATCGAAGGTTTTTCTTCAAGCATCTTCAGCGCCGTTTCACCACTGGCAGCAGTCATGCAACGAATACCGTCCAACGCGAGAATCTCCGACAACAGCTCCCGGGCGTCCTTGTCGTCATCAACGATCAATACACGCTGAGGTGGAAGATCAGGTTCGAGCATGACTGCACTGAGCGCTTCTCGCTCGGCATCGCTCAAAATATCGTGGTCGGACATGGCGTTCTCTAAGTATTCAAAACAGTCCCTTGGCAAGTGGTCAGACATCGCTGGGCAGAGCTTCAATGTGCACTTCGTCGGATTTTTTTCCAAGGGGGTAGAACGAGGAATTTCCGACTGTTTGCGTAGGGCATCTCCGAAACCGCGCCAATGGTGGCAAAACCTAGACTTACGTCCAATGGGCACCCCGCCCGCAGGGGTCGACCATGGCCGCAACGATCCGACAACAACAATTCGAAAAAGACTGCGGTAATGGTTATGAGTAAAGCGGACGCCTTCACCCAGGCAGGGAAAACCGCGGTATTGCAGAACATTCAGGGCACCCTGCAATTCCTCCAGCGCTTCCCGCCCTTCAATCAGATGGAACACGCCCACCTGGCTTATCTGGTGGAGCAATGTCAGCTGCGTTTCTACGGCCAGGGCGAGAGCATCATCAAACCCGCCGACGGCCCGGTCGAACATTTCTATATCGTCAAACAAGGTCGGGTGGTCGGCGAACGTCAGCACATCACCAAACCCGGCACCGAGACCACGTTTGAAATCACCACCGGCGAATGTTTTCCGCTGGCCGCATTGCTCGGCGAACGCGCGACGCGCACCGAGCACCTGGCCGGCGAAGACACCTTCTGCCTGCAACTGAACAAACTGGCGTTCATCAAACTGTTCGCCCTCTCCAGCACCTTCCGCGACTTCGCCTTGCGCGGGGTCAGCAGCCTGCTCGATCAGGTCAACCAGCAAGTGCAGCAGAAAGCCGTGGAAACCCTCGGCACGCAGTACTCGCTGAACACCCGACTGGGCGAACTGGCGATGCGGCACCCGGTGACGTGCAGCCCGGACACGCCATTGCGTGAAGCGGTGAAGCTGATGCACGAGCAGCAGGTCGGCAGCATCGTCGCCGTGGATGAGCACAAGGCGCCGCTGGGGATTTTCACCCTGCGCGATTTGCGCCATGTCGTGGCCGAAGGCATCGGCGATTTCAGTGAGGCCATCGAGCGCCACATGACGCCTTCGCCCTTTTATCTGTCGCCGGATCACAGTGCGTTCGATGCAGCGATTGCCATGACTGAACGGCACATCGCGCATGTCTGCCTGGTCAAGGATCAGCGCCTGTGCGGCGTGGTTTCCGAGCGCGATCTGTTTTCCCTGCAACGGGTCGACCTGGTGCATCTGGCGCGGACGATTCGCAGCGCCCAGCGCGTCGAACAACTGGTGAGCCTGCGTGGCGAGATCGGCCAACTGGTCGAACGCATGCTCGCTCACGGCGCGTCCTCGACGCAGATCACCCACATCATCACCTTGCTCAACGACCACACCGTGTGCCGGGTGATCGAATTGACCCTCGCCGAAAAGGGCGACCCCGGCGTGCCGTTCAGCTGGCTGTGTTTCGGCAGCGAAGGCCGCCGCGAGCAGACGCTGCACACCGATCAGGACAACGGCATTTTGTTCGATGCGAGAGACGCAGCACATGCGGCGGAAATTCGCGGAAAGCTGCTGCCGATCGCCCAGCAGATCAACCAGAGTCTGGCGCTGTGCGGTTTCACTCTGTGCAAGGGCAACGTCATGGCCGGCAACCCCGAGCTGTGTTTGTCGCGAGCGGAATGGGCACGGCGCTTTGCGGCTTTTATTCGTGAGGCGACGCCGGAGAATCTGTTGGGTTCGAGTATCTACTTTGATCTGCGCGTGGTCTGGGGTGATGAACAAGGCTGTGAACAACTGCGCCAAGGCATTCTCGATCAGGTTGGCGACAACCGTTTGTTCCAGCGCATGATGGCCGAGAACGCCCTGCGCAACCGTCCACCGGTGGGGCGTTTCCGCGAGTTTGTGCTGGCGCGCAAGAACGGCGAGAAAGCCACGCTGGATCTCAAGGTGCAGGGGCTGACGCCGTTCGTGGATGGCGCGCGATTGCTCGCGCTGGCCAACGGCATCGACGCCAACAACACCCTTGATCGCTTCCGGCAGCTGGTCGAGAAAGAAGTCATCGAGCGGCTGGATGGCGCGGCGTATGAAGAGGCCTATCACTTCATTCAGCAGACGCGCATGCAACAGCATCAACTGCAGACGCGGGAGAACCTGCCCTATTCCAACCGCGTCGACCCGGACAGCCTCAATCACCTCGACCGGCGCATCCTGCGTGAATCCCTGCGCCAGGCCCAGCGCCTGCAAAGCAGCCTGACCTTGCGGTATCAGCTATGAGCCTGTTCTCGTGGCTGCGCCCGGCGAGTGCGGTGGTGCCGGTGGATTTTCAGCAGCGCCTGGCGCAGTTGCCGACGATTACCGAACTGCGCGAATGCACGTTGCGCGAACAACGTTGGGTGGTGCTGGATCTGGAAACCACCGGGCTGAATCTGAGCAAAGACCGTGTGCTGTCGATTGGCGCGGTGGTGATCGAGGACGGCGCGATCGACTTCAGCCAGCAGTTCGAACGCACGCTGCAATGTCGCGAATTGAAGCTCAGCCCCAGCGTGTTGATTCACGGATTGGGGCCGAATGCGATTGCCGCCGGCAGTGAGCCGGCCGAGGCGCTGCTGGAGTTATTGGAGTTTATCGGTGAAAGCCCGGTATTGGCGTTTCATGCGCCGTTCGATCAGCACATGCTCGGTCGCGCGTTGAAGGAACATTTGGGGCACAAGTTGCAGCAGGTGTTTCTCGATGTCGCCGACATTGCACCGCTGGTGTGTCCGCAGGCGCAGATTCGTGAGGCCGGGCTGGATGAGTGGATAGACTGGTTCAAGCTGGAAGTGTTCGAGCGACATAACGCGAGTGCCGATGCGCTGGCGACGGCGGAGTTGGCGTTGATTCTGTTCAGCCGGGCGCGGGGGCAGCAGATTCATAGTCCGTTGAATTTGCAGCAGCGATTGAGTCAGTGGAAGCGGCGGCAGCAGGCGCCTTCGTTCTAAATCAAAAGCCCCTCACCCCAGCCCTCTCCCAGAGGGAGAGGGAGCCGACCGAAGTGTCTGACGCTTTATATCGACCTGAAAGATCGAGTCGATTATGGATTCACTAAAGATCGCTCAGGTCGGTGTACCTCAAGAATATCCCCCGATCGGTCCCCTCTCCCTCTGGGAGAGGGCTAGGGTGAGGGTCTGCCTTTAACCGCCCACCTGACCAGTGGCCAATTGCTAACCATTCCCACCTCTGCCACAATCGCGAACAATTCGCGTTAGTTAACATTTCCCAATCGGTGATGTCCGGTGTCGTCAGTCCCAAGCCCTAACAGTGAGCTCGTCGGTGCGATGTATCGCGACCATCGTGGTTGGCTGCTGGCATGGCTGCGACGCAATGTGACGTGTCCACAACGCGCCGAGGACCTGAGCCAGGACACCTTCGTCCGTCTCCTCGGTCGCGAAACCCTGCTGACACCGCGCGAGCCGCGGGCCTTTCTGGTGGCGATCGCCAAAGGACTGCTGTTTGACTACTTCCGTCGCGCGGCGCTGGAACAGGCCTACCTCACCGAACTGATGCTGATCCCCGAAGGCGAGCAACCGTCGGTGGAAGAACAGCAAATGATCCTCGAAGACCTTAAAGCCATCGACCGCTTGCTCGGCAAACTGTCGACCAAGGCCCGTGCCGCTTTCCTTTATAACCGCCTCGATGGTCTCAGCCATGCCGAGATCGCCGGGAAGCTCGGCGTCTCGGTGCCGCGCGTTCGGCAATATCTGGCGCAAGGCATTCGGCAGTGCTACATCGCCCTGTACGGGGAACCGACATGAGTCCGGCCAGTTCCAGACCGGTGCCGGCGCATGTGCTGGACGCGGCGATTGCCTGGCAACTGACCCTCGACTCGAGTAGTCCGCTGGAGCGAGAAGAGTTCGCCAAATGGCACGCGGCCCATGAAGAACACGCCCGCGCGTGGCGGCAACTGGGCATGCTCGATCAGCGTTTCAGTGTGGCTAAAGGCCCGGCACGCAGTGCCTTGCTACAGTCGCGCGAAGGCATTCGCCGGCGCGTGCGCAAGCTTGGCAGTGGACTGGCCAGCGTTGTGGTGCTTGTTGGTCTGGGGCTGTTCGCCAGCGAACGGTTCATGCCGCTGGATTACTGGCTCGCCGATCAACGCACTGCTACGGGCGAACAGCGCACCGTGCGCCTGGCGGACGGCACTGTGCTGAATCTCAATACCCACAGTGCGGTGGATGTGCGGTTCGATGAGAAGCGCCGACTGATCGTATTGCAGGAAGGCGAAATTCTCGTCGAGACCGGTCATGGCGATGCACGGCCCTTTATCGTCGAAACCCGCGAAGGCAGCATGCGTGCCCTGGGTACGCGGTTTCTGGTCAAGCGTGAAGACGAAGGCACGCGTCTGAGCGTATTGCAGTCGGCGGTGGCGGCGCACCCGCAATCCAATCCTGAAGAACACATTCTCCATGAAGGCCAGCAAGTGCTGCTGCGCAGTGACGGGTTAGGCTCGATTGTCGCGCTCACCCCCGGTGCCGACGCATGGACGCGCGGCATGTTGGTGGTGGATAACGCGCGACTCGGCGATCTGGTGCATGAGCTCGGGCGTTATCGTCGCGGGCATCTGGGCGTGGCGCCGGACGTGGCGGATTTACGGATTACCGGCAGCTTCCCGCTGCATGACACCGATAAAGCCTTGAGCGCATTGCTGCCGACTTTGCCGGTGCAGATCGAGCGGCATACGCCGTATTGGGTCACAGTCGCGAAGGCTGATATCAAGCCTGAGTAGTGGGCTGGTAGAACCATCGCTTTCGCGAGCAGGCTCGCTCCCACAGGAGAATGTATTCCAAATGTGGGAGCGAGCCTGCTCGCGAAGGCGTCATCCGCGGCAACACTATTTCCAGCTAATAAAAATTATTTTCATCCAGCCCTATCACTTTCTGCTTTTCATCCGGCACACAGGCAATTGAGAAATATTTCCATTCAGGAGCCGCCGTATGTCCCGTTCGCTAGACACCTTGTTGCGCCCCAGTCTGCTGGCCGTCGCCATCGCGCTCAGCGCACCGCTGATCAGCAGTCCGTTGCTCGCCGCTGAACAAGCGTCCAGCGTGCGCGCCTACAACCTGCCGGCGGCGCCACTGTCGACCACCCTGAACCAGATCGCCAGCCAGGGCGGCATCGCGCTGTCGCTGAATCCGTCGCTGGCGGCGGGCAAGACTTCGGCACCGGTCAACGGCCAGTACGACGCGGCTGGTGCGTTGCGCGCGGCGCTGCGTGGCACCGGTCTGCAACTGGAACAAAGCAGCAGCGGCACCTACAGTCTGGTCGCCGTGCCTGAAGGGACGTTGGCCCTGCCGGAAACTTCCGTCATCGGCGTAGAAAACCTGGAAAGCGCCTGGGGCCCGGTCGAAGGCTACACCGCCACCCGCACCGCCGCCGGCACCAAGACCGACACCGCACTGGTCGAGGCACCGCGTTCGATCTCCGTCGCTACCCGCCAGCAAATGGACGACCGCAGCGTGCACAGTCTCGACGACGCTGTGCGCTACATGCCAGGCATCACCGCCAGCAGCTACGGCAGCGACACCCGCGCCGACTGGCTGCGTGTGCGTGGTTTCGAACCGACCCAGTTCCTCGACGGCCTGCCCCTGCCGAAAGGCGTTTACGCCAACCCGAAACAGGAAACCTGGAACCTCGACCGCCTCGCCCTGCTGCGCGGCCCAGCCTCTTCGGTTTACGGCCAGACCCCGCCGGGCGGCCTGCTGGACATGGTCAGCCGTCGCCCAAGCGCCGAAGCCAGCAGCGAAATCCAGTTGCAGTACGGTAGCGACAACCATCGCCAGATCAACTTCGCCAGCACCGGCAAGATCGATGACGCCGGCCAGTTTCTCTATGGCCTCAGCGGTGTGGTGCGCGACAGCGACACGCAGATTGATCATATTGAGAACAAGCGTTACAACATTGCGCCAAGCTTGACCTGGAACATCGACGAGGACACTAAACTCACCTTTTTGAGTCAGTTCACCCGCGACGATACCGGCATCACCAGCCAGTTCCTGCCGATTCAGGGCACCAAAATCAAATCGCCGTTCGGTGATATTTCCCACCACAAAAATCTTGGCGACCCAGACTGGGAATACTACGATCGCACCTACTACGCATTGGGGTATGCATTTGAAACCCGCCTGAACGATGTGTGGCAGTTCAAGCAAAACCTGCGATACACCAAATCCGATCTTTCCTTCCAGGCTTTGACAGTTGGCGCCTACGCGTTCAACCCGGTTGATGCCGAAGGCAACGTTGGCCGTACTAGCACCTCTGTCGACGAAGACATCAGCCAGTTCGCCGTAGACAACAACTTCCAGGCCGATTTCGCCACTGGTGACGTTCGCCACACCTTGTTATTGGGTCTGGATCACCAGCGAAATAACGCTAACTTTCTCTCCATCTATGGCGACGGTTTAAAAACCAACGTCAACAATCCGATCTATGGCCAACCCATCATCCGCCCGGATCGCTCGGCGGCTTATCTGGACTACAACCAAAAGACCAACCAGACCGGCCTATACGTGCAGGATCAAATGGCCCTCGACCAGTGGCGCCTGACGCTAGGCGGCCGTGAAGACTGGGTTCATACCAGCACCCTCTTCAACAAAACTGATGCAACAAACACCGATCGCGACAAGCACTTCAGCGGCAACGCGGCCATCAGCTATGTGTTCGATTCGGGCTTCGTACCTTACCTTTCGTACGCTGAATCCTTCCAGACCACCGCCGGCGCGGACGCCAGCGCCACGGGTTCGCTCAAACCGACCGAAGGCAAGCAGTGGGAAATGGGCGTCAAATACCAGCCGCCAGGCAGCAAAACCCTGTTGACTGCTGCGGTGTATGACCTGACACAGAAAAATGTCGCGGTCACCACTACCGTCGGTAATACGCCAATCACCAGCCAGACTGGTGAGGTGAAAGTAAAAGGCTTGGAGCTGGAAGCTACATCCGACCTCACAGACAATCTGAAAGTAATCGCTGCCTACACGTTGGCCAAGTCCGAAGTGCAAAAAGGTGACTTCAAAGGTAATCGTCTTCAATTGATGCCTAACCAGCAAGCGTCGTTGTGGACTGATTACACATGGCATGCCGGTATGCTCGATGGTTTCGGCGTCGGCGGCGGTGTTCGTTACACTGGCAACACCTACGGCGATCAAGCCAATACCTGGCTGGGCAAAGCGGATGCCTACACCGTGTTCGATGCCTCCGTGCATTACGACCTCGGCCGTTTGGACAACAGCCTCAAAGGCGCGTCGCTGGCACTCAACGCGACCAACCTGTTCGACAAGGATTACATTTCCACCTGCGACAGCTACAACTGCTACTACGGCGACCAGCGCAGTGTCGTCGCCAGCGCCACTTACAAGTGGTAAGCGATTGAGCTGAAACAGGCCCTGTGACCAGGCCGTCCCTCGTGGACGGCTTTGGTGTTTTTGAAGGTCATGAAATGAAAAGTAAAACAATTCGTCGCTGGTCGTTCATCCACACCTGGACCAGCCTGATTTGCACCGTGTTTTTGTTGCTGCTGGCACTGACCGGTTTGCCACTGATTTTCCATCACGAGATTGAGCACCTGCTCGGCGACGCACCCGAAGTGCGCGAGATGCCGGCGGACACGCCACGGCTGAATCTGGCGCAACTGGTCGAGGCTGCCGAAAAGCATCGCCCCGACGAAGTCGTGCAGTACTTCGGTTTCGATGACGATGAGCCGAATGCCGTGCTGACGATCATGGCGAAAACCGCCGGCACCGAGCCGAATTCGTCGCACACCTTCATGCTCGATGCGCGTACCGGTGAAGCGCTGGAAACGCCGTCGGCCAACGGCGGCTTGATGCTGTTCATCCTGCGCCTGCACGTCGACATGTTTGCCGGATTGCCGGGCAAGTTGTTGCTGGCGTTCATGGGGCTGCTGTTTGTCGTGGCCATCGTATCCGGGACGGTGCTGTATTTGCCGTTCATGCGCCGCTTGAAGTTCGGCACGGTGCGTCAGGACAAATCCACAAGGTTGCGCTGGCTCGACCTGCATAACCTGATCGGCGTTGTCACCCTGACCTGGGCGCTGGTGGTCGGCGTGACTGGCGTGATCAGCGCTTGCGCAGACCTGTTGATCGCTGCTTGGCGCAACGATGCACTGACTGCGCTGATCGAACCCTACCGCGATGCGCCACCGCTGACCCACCTGGCGCCGGCCACGGGTTTGCTCGATATCGCCGCCGAAGTGGCACCGGACATGAAAGCGGATTTCATTGCCTTCCCCGGCACACGGTTTTCCAGCGAACACCACTACTCGGTGTTCATGAAGGGCGGTACGCACCTGACCTCGCATCTGCTGACGCCGGTGCTGATCGATGCCACCACGCTGCAGGTCACCGCCGTGGCCGAACGGCCGTGGTACATGGACGCCATGGGCATGTCGCAACCGCTGCACTTCGGTGACTACGGCGGCATGCCAATGAAAATCCTCTGGGCCACGCTTGATGTGCTGACGATCATTGTGCTCGGCAGTGGCGTGTATTTGTGGGTGGTGCGGCGCAGAGCGGCCAAGCCTGTGCTGGAAACGGCGGAGGCGTCTGCATGAAGCCACGTCAGTCGAATTTCTGGAAGGTATTCAGCACGCCGATCGTGATTGCGTTGCTCAGTGCAGCGGGGTTGTTTGCGGCGTTGCTTGGGGATGGGATTTGGGATGCGTTGAGCTGGGTCGGGTTGGGCGTGCCGGCATTTCTGGCCATAAGAGGATTGCTGCAGCGAAGCTAAAGAAACCTGTGGGAGCGAGCCTGCTCGCGAAAGCGCTCTGACATTCAACACCAATGTTGACTGTACCGACGCCTTCGCGAGCAGGCTCGCTCCCACATTGGTTTTGCACTGGGCTTGAGGACGTGGCGTTACGCGCTATGCTGCTCCCTCATCGTTCTGATCGAGACCCTGCCAATGTCCGCCCCCAGCATGACCCTGTACCACAACACGCTCTCCCCGTTCGTGCGCAAAGTGATGGTGTTGCTGCACGAAACCGGCCAGCAGGATCGCGTCGCCTTGCAAGACTGCGTACTCAGCCCGGTCAGTCCGAGCACCGAGCTCAATCTCGACAACCCGCTGGGCAAGATTCCCGCCCTGCGTCTGGCCGACGGCAATGTCATCCATGACAGCCGTGTGATCCTCGAATACCTCGACCAGCAGCACGTCGGCAACCCGCGGATCCCGCGCGAAGGTTCGGCGCGCTGGCGGCGTCTGACCCTGGCCTCGATGGCCGACGGGATCATGGATGCGTCGGTGATGGTGCGTTATGAAATGGTCCTGCGTGCTCCGGAAAAGCATTGGGACGAATGGCTCGAGGCTCAGCGCGACAAGATCCGCCGTGCCCTCGCTGTACTGGAAAAGGATGCGATTGCCGAGCTGACCAGCCATTTCGATGTGGCAGCGATCAGCGTGGCATGTGCACTGGGTTACCTCGACCTGCGTTTCCCGGATCTGGGCTGGCGTGAGGCCAATCCGCAACTGGCCAACTGGTTCTTTGAAGTGAGTCAGCGACCGTCCATGATCGCCACGATGCCCAAGCCTTAAATCGGCGGCGCCTGTTCCGGCCTCTTCGCGAGCAGGCTCGCTCCCACATTGGTTTTGGGAGTGGCAGAGAACTCTGTTTCAGCACAAATCCTGTGGGAGCGAGCCTGCTCGCGAATGCACCACCTCGGTTCCACAGGCAAAAACCCGATAATCCGCGTCACCAACTCATCCTTCCAGCACTGATCCTCACGCAATCCCAGCGACCGGCTCATTGCATCGCCCCCACATCAAACTCCAACGGCTTGGCCGGCTTCTGCCCGATCCCGTACCAATCCAGTTTGCGCGTCAGCACCATAAACACGCCGAGCAAGCCAAACAGCAACAGCGAGCCCATCAACAACGCGTAATCCTCGGCGCTCAGCAAGCCATAGAGCAGGCCGTACAGGGCCGCCAATCCCGCCGAAAAACTCAAACCATGGCGCACACTGCGCAACACGTGGCAGACATAAAACCCGATCAACAGCACACAAGCACTGGCCGACAACAAATACGCCGGGGCAAAACCAATGTGCTCCGATAACGACAGCAGCAACAGATAAAAGAACGCCAGCGCCACACCGACCAGCGCGTATTGCACCGGGTGCACAGCAAGACTCTTGAGCACTTCGAACAGGAAGAAACCGGCGAACGTCAGCACGATGAACAGCAGCGCGTATTTGATCGCCCGGTCGCTCTTCAGGTACTGATCCACCGGGTCGATGAAACTCACACCGAAGCTGCGACCATTGAACGCCTCGCAATCATTGCCGCTCACGCAACGGCTCATGGCGTCTTGCAGGTTGGTGGAGAAAAACGTGGTCTGCCAATCGGCGCTGAAACCCTGATCGTTGATCTCACGCTTGGCCGGCAGGAAATTGCCGACAAAACTCGGGTGTGGCCAGTTGGCCGTGAGGCTGACACTGCTGGTCTTGCCCACCGGCAGCACTTGCAACGAGCCGGTGCCCTGCAGGCGCAAATCGAAGCCAAAGCCAAGTTCCGTGGCTTTGCTGGTGTCGAGCAGCGGCAACGTCACTCGCACGCCTTCACCAAGCCAGCCGACTTGAGTGCCTGGCACGAAGTCCAGACGCTGACCATCAAGTTCCAGTTTCAGCGCATTTTCGATACCGCGAATGTCGCTGATACCGACAGCGAGAAACGGCGCATCGAACTGGTAATCGGTGAAGTCTTCCTTGATGCCCAACTGCGCCGGCAATGAGAAATGGCCGTTGATGCGGTTATCGGCGTGGAACAGCCGCGCCTCATAAATGCCCCGCGCACGCAGTTCGGTTTGCACTTGGCCGTCGAGTTCGAAACGCTCCGGCAGGAAGTACAAACGACCGCGCTCTTCGCTCGGCTCGTCGTAACGCTGGTTGGTCTTGTCGTTGGTTTTCCAGTTGTGAATCACTTTGCGATACGGCACCACCATCACCGGGCCGCTCAGTTGCTGGCTGGAGCTGGAACTGCGGGCGATGTCTTCGAGCACGCCATCACGCAACTGTTGGCGCTCGTCGATGACGCCGTCGATCATCAGCAGCGGGATCAGCAACAGCAGGATCAGCACGGCGATGGCGCCGAGCTTTATCGTCAGATTCTTGTTCATGGGACTCTCCCTGTTTGGATGGGGAAAGTCTGGTGGTGCTGTATGAGGGGAATGTGGGGGGAATATGGAGATTGTGTGGAGACTTCACTGGCCCCTTCGCGAGCAGGCTCGCTCCCACATTGGATCTGTGCCGTTCACAAATCCCCTGTGGGAGCGAGCCTGCTCGCGAAGGCCGCGCCTCGGTATCAAGGCAAGCGCAATGTCACTTCCACTCCGCGTTCGACATTGCGAATCTGCATAGATCCACCATGCAACTTGACCACTTCTTCAACGAAGTTAAGCCCCAACCCCGTGCTTTTTCGCCCACTGTCCGGGCGCGGCAACGAGTAGAAGCGCTCGGTCAGACGCGGCAAAGCGTAGTCAGGAATCGGCGCCGTTTCATTGAACAATCGAAATTCGATCTGCTCGCCAACCCGCTCGGCACTGAACCGCAGCAGCCCCTCAACCGGGGTGAAATCCAGTGCGTTTTCCAGCAGATTGCCCAACGCCTGACGCAACAGAAACGGCTCGCCAATCAGCAGCAGATCCGCCGCAATCGTCTGCTCGATGCGCAATTGCTTGCCCTCGATCCGCGCCGCTTGACCTTGCAATAACTCATCGACCAAGACCGTTAACGGCACCGCGACCCGTTCCTCCAGGCCCTGACGTTGCTCCACCTGCGCCAGATTCAACAACCGTTCGATCAACTGCTGCATCCGCGCACTTTCGCTGTCGATGTTGCCGATAAAGCGCAGACGTTGAACCGGCGGCATTTCACCTTGCAGCAACTCCGCGGCGCCACGAATCGCCGCCAGCGGACTTTTCAGTTCATGGGTCAACGTATGCACGTAGCGCTCAACGTACGCCTTGCCCTCCAGCTGTGTGCGCATCTGCTCAACCGCTGTGGCCAGTTGCTCCAGCTCACCGCCGCGATAGTGCGGCACTTCCACCCGCCGCCCTTCGCTCACCGCTTGTGCATAACCGGTCAAACGGTGCAGTGCGCGGCTCAGCCACCACGACAGCAAGGCACCAAAGAGCAGACCGAGGCCGATCAAACCCGCGCCGTAAAACAGCAGACGCCGTTCGGTACGATCCACATAAGGCTGCAATGAGCTGTTGGGTTTGGCCACGGTGACCACGCCGATAATCTGCCCGTTGTCGCGGATCGGCGCGCCGACGTGCATGACTGAAGATGCTGGGTCATCCGGATCGCTGCGACTGGAGCGCGCACCGTACTCGCCACGCAAGGTCAGGTAGACGTCGTTCCAGCGCGAGTAGTCCTGCCCCACGGCCACGCCACTGGAATCGAGCACCACGATGCCCTTGGCGTCGGTGACGTAAATGCGGTGGTTGACCTGATTTTTCGGCAAGCCCCAGATCGTCGCTTGCGGCTGACGATCACCATACGCGCGCAGCAACTCCGGCCAGCGGTTCTCGCTAAGGGTGCCAGCCTTGAAATCGTCACGGAGGATTTCCGCCATCAGGTTGGCGGTGTCGACCAGGGTTTCTTCGGTGGACTGACGCACGCCGGGGCGGATTTCTTCCATCACCGTGTTGAGCACGAAATAACCGGTGAGGCCGACAAACAGCACATACACCAGAAAGATCCGCAGCCCCAGCGACATCAGCTGTGCCCCGGGCTGTAGCTGTAACCGAGGCCGCGATGGGTCTGGATCGGCTCGGCGTCGGCGCGCACCAGACGCAATTTGGCGCGCACGCTTTTGATGTGGCTGTCGATGCTGCGTTCATAACCGGCGTCGGCCGCCACGCCCAACGCATCAAGCAGTTGTTCGCGACTGAACACCCGCTCGGGTTGTTCGAGCAGGCATTGCAGCAAGCGGAATTCGTGGCGGGTCAGGCTCAGGGTCTGGCCGCGATAAAGGATTTGAATCCGCTCCGGATCGATACGAAACAGCGCTGAACTGGCTTCAATCACAGGACGCGGCGCCATGCGTTTGAGGATGGCCTTGACCCGCGCCGCCACCTCTCGAGGGCTGAACGGCTTGACCACGTAGTCGTCGGCACCAATTTCCAGGCCCACCACGCGATCAATCTCGGCATCCCGGGCGCTGAGGAACAGCACCGGCACTTCGCTGAAACGCCGCAACTGCTTGCAGGTCTCGAAGCCGCTGATGTCCGGCAGGCCGATGTCGAGGATGATCAGATCGGCCGGCGTTTGCCGCTGATGCTCCAGCGCCGCCGCGCCGAGGCTCAGCCACGTGGTGCTGAAGCCCTCGCCTTGCAGGGCGAAAATCAGCGTGTCGGCAATCGCCGCTTCGTCTTCGACAATCAGGATATGAGGCATGGCGTCCGAGCCCGTGGGTTAAGTGCGCGAACGGTGCCCCAAGCCTGGCGTTACGTCAATGAGACCACTTGGTTCAGCAGTCCGGTTTGTCGGCAGTAAAGCGCCGAGCCGGGTTCACTGCTGCGCCAAATTCGCGCAAGGCCTTGGCACCGATCAGCAGCGGATAATTGAAGTTGCTGCGGTCGGTCAGGTTGACCTCGACGGTACGCTTGACGTTACCCAGGCACAGCTCCAGATCGACCACCGGGCGTTTGGCGACTTCGGTGCTTTCGCCCTCGTCCTCTTCATCCGAACGGCTCTTGATCTTGCTGATGCGCGCGACCTTGTGTTCGTAGACCTTGTTACTGGCGTCCTTGGTGCCGAGGCGGAACCGTACCCATTCATCGCCATCACGGGTGAAGGTTTCGATGTCCTTGGCCGACAGCGAGGCGGTTAGCGCGCCAGTGTCCATCTTGGCCTTGAGCACTTCACCGCCGATTTCCGGCAGTGCGATGTATTCATAGCGCCCGTACAGGGTCGGCTCGGCGGCCATGACCGGCAGGGCGACGAGGGCAAACAGTGCAAGGAGGGATTTCACGTAAGGGGCTTCCTTGGAAATTGAGGGCGGCAGACTGGGATTTTAGACACCCATTGAGGCATTCGTTCGCCTTGAAATCGCTTTCGCGAGCAGGCTCGCTCCCACAGGGTTTTGTGCTGAGCAGACATTTTTAATACACCTGAATCCAGTGTGGGAGCGAGCCTGCTCGCGAAGAGGCCAGCACATTCAACACAACGCTTGAGCAAAGCATACCGGCCCAAAAGTGAAACATTCGTCACCACCGATTTGGCCTGTCGCGCGAAGCTGCTTATCATGGCGCGCCCATCCGTTTGCAAAGAGTTGCTTATGCGCCGCCTGCTCACCGGCTGTTTCGTCACCCTGCTACTGTTGCTCAACACCCTGATCCTGATCGGGCCGTTGCTGGTGTTTGCCCTGCTCAAACTGGTCGCACCAGGCCGCTGGCGCGATTACGCGTCGGGGGCGGTGATGTGGATCGCCGAGACCTGGGCGGAAATCGACAAGCTGATTTTCCGCCTGTGCATTCCCACCCAGTGGGACATTCGCGGTGGCGAAGATTTGCGCGGTGACACTTCGTATCTGGTGGTCAGCAACCACCAGTCGTGGGTCGATATTCCGGCGCTGATCCAGACGCTGAACCGGCGCACGCCGTTCTTCAAATTCTTCCTCAAGAAAGAACTGATCTGGGTGCCGTTTCTGGGGCTGGCGTGGTGGGCGCTGGATTACCCGTTCATGAAGCGCTACACCAAGGCCTTTCTGGCCAAGCATCCGGAACTGGCCGGCAAGGATCTGGAAATCACCAAGCAGGCCTGCGAGCTGTTCAAGCGTCAGCCGGTGACCGTGGTCAATTATCTGGAAGGCACGCGCTACACCGCCGCGAAAAGCGCGCAGCAGCAATCACCGTTCAACCACCTGCTCAAGCCCAAGGCCGGCGGCGTGGCGTTTGTCCTGGCGGCGATGGGTGAACAACTGGATGCGATTCTCGATGTGACGGTAGTTTATCCACAGGCGAAAATCCCCGGGTTCTGGGATTTGATCAGCGGCAACGTGCCGCGCGTGATCATCGACATCAAGACCCGCGAACTCGACCCGGCGCTGTGGCAAGGTGATTACGAGAATGATCCGGCGTTTCGCGAGAAGGTCCAGAGCTGGGTCAACCAGCTCTGGAACGAGAAAGATCAGCGCATCGCCGAACTGCGCAGCGAGCGCGGCTGAATCAGCTACCGGTGCCGGCGCCCCAGATGCTGCCCAGGCTTTGCAGCAGCGGGCCGCCGACGCCTTGATCACCCAGATACTTGAGCAGCACCGGAGCAAACTGGCCAACCATGCCGCTGTCCATGCCCAGCGCACCGAAGGCGTTGTTCAGGTCATTGGTGTCCTTGACGTTGCCCAGTGCGTTCTCCAGACCGGCGGATTTGCCGGACTGACCGAGCAACCCGCTCAACGCCGCCAGGTTGCCGCTACCGCCCGACAGTTTGTCGATGCCCGGCACTTCTTTGGCCAACTGTGAATAATCGGTGCTGCTCAACTGGTTCTTGGCCAGGCCCAGCATGGCGCTGGTGCCGCCGACGGCTTGCTGCGGCGTCACACCCAGACCGGTGACGGCTTGCAGCAGACCGGCGGTTTCCGAGGTCGGAGCCGCAGCGGTGGCCGCGTTGCCGCCCTGCATGCTGGCAGCAGCCTTGGTCACGTCGTCGAGGCTGAAACCAGCAAATACCGGGCTGGCCGCAAGGGTCATCAGTGAAGCCAAGGCAATACCGCGTGAAATCTTCATTCAGACATCCTCTTGCGCTGTGAAAACCACCCGTTGAACGGGCAGTGAAACTGCCGGTTTGACCGGGTATCCGCCGGCATGTTCCGGCGCGGCGCATCCATTTTCGTTCGGCCTGCGTATATAAAACGTGAAATCCCGGACACCTTCGCGATGAATGGCACAACCGCTGTCGCTGAACTAGCCTGTGAACAGTCCGAGCCCAGCCCTCGTCGCTCGACCTTTGCCTGGAGAGTCGTCATTGCCATCGCCGACACCGATCAGCTGCGACAGCTGTTGGCCCAGTGTTCACTGGGTGATCGTCGCGCCTTCGAAACGCTCTATCGCAGCGTCGGCCCGCGTCTGCATGGCGTGGCCCTACGTTTTATGGGCCGCACTGATCTGGCCGAGGAAGTGCTGCAGGAAAGTTTCGTGCGCATCTGGAACAACGCCTCGCGCTACGAAGCGCACCTGTCGGCGCCGCTGACCTGGATGATCAACATCACCCGCAATCAGGCTATCGATCAGTTGCGCAAACATCGTGACCGGCCATTGACCGATCTGGAACAGGACGCGCTGCCGGACGAAAGCCCCTCGGCTCACGACCAACTGAACAGCGCCCGTGAGGCCCATGCGTTGAACCGTTGCCTCGAAACCCTCGACAGCATGCAGCGCCAGTCGATCACTGTGGCGTACTTTCAGGGATTGTCGTGCACGGAACTCGCCGAACACCTGGCCACGCCACTGGGAACGGTGAAATCGTGGATCCGCCGTGGCCTGGAACGTCTGCGTCGGTGCCTTGAATCATGAACTACCAGACCCCTGCCCTGCGCCGCGCGCTGGCTGCCGATTACGCGATTGGCCTGATGCCTGCGCCTGCGCGGCGGCGGTTTGAACAGTTGCTGCTGGATGACGCGGCATTAAGGGCTGAACTTGCGCAATGGCAGGAAAGCCTGAGCTCTTTAACTGAATCGCTGCCGGAACATCCAGTGCCTGACCGCGTCTGGCAAGGCATCACCGCGCGAATCGAACCGCAAGTGCTGCATGTGCCTGAGAAACGGCCGTTCTGGAACTGGCTGCGCGTCACCGCTGCGCTGTGCTCGATCGTGGTGCTGGTCTTCCTCGGCTCGCTGTACAACCGCGACGACGCCCGCTACCACGCCACCCTGCTGACCGCCGATGCGCAACCGGCGCTGAAGGTCGAGGCGCATGCGGATTATCTGCAGGTCGAGCCGTTGACACTGGCGGCGGTTGATGCGGATCGTAGTCTGGAACTGTGGGCGATTCCGGCTGACGGCAAACCGATCTCGCTTGGGGTCATTCCGGCGGGGGGCAAAGGCAAGGTTGAGTTGAACGAGGCGCAGAAAGCGTTGATCGGTAAACCGATTGCGCTGGCGGTCAGTCTTGAGCCTAAAGGTGGTTCGCCGACCGGGCAGCCGACTGGACCGGTTCTGTATCAGGGTGCTTTGGCAGCCCTCTAATTGCCAGGATCAAAAGATCGCAGCCTTCGGCAGCTCCTACATGGATTGGTGTAGGAGTTGCCGAAGGCTGCGATCTTTTAGGCCATTTAGTTGCGCACCAGGCGAATCGATATTTCAAAACGAACTATAAACCTGTCAGATCTGACAGTAGGCGACAATCATCATCCACGCGAACATTGCGGCCCCCACTTATGTAACGGAGTACAAATGATGAAGCTGAAAGTTATCACGGGTGTCCTGATGAGTCTGGCCATGATGAGCACCGCCTATGCCGCTACTTGCCCGACAATCTCGGTGACCCACCCTACAAATGCCGAGGATCTCACCTTCACGTCCGCACGCATCAAGGACAAAAACACGGCCAATTCGGTGGTCATCTGCCGGTATGAAGGCAAAAACGACGTTGACGTCTCGGCTGGTTACCGGAACGGCACCCCGGTCAAAGCCACCGGAAGCGGCTGGGAAGGTGATGACTGTAAAACGTCTGACGGTGACGCCAGCAAATGCGCGTTCGCAGAATAGAAAAAGTAAGGAACAAAAAGGGCAACCCGCCGGGTTGCCCTTTTTAAAGCTAGAAACTCACGCCGCACTAAACAACTTATGCGGATCAATCACAAACTTCTTCGGCACGCCCGCATCGAACTCGCCATAGCCTTCCGGCGCCTGATCCAGACTGATCACCTGCACCCCCACCACTTCAGCAATGTTGATGCGATCCCACATGATCGCCTGCATCAGTTGGCGGTTGTACTTCATCACCGGGGTCTGGCCGGTGTGGAAGCTGTGGGACTTGGCCCAGCCCAGACCGAAGCGAATGCTCAGGCTGCCCATTTTCGCGGCGGCATCCACGGCGCCCGGATCTTCAGTGACGTAGAGGCCCGGGATACCGATCTTGCCGGCCACACGCACTACGCCCATCAGCGAGTTGAGTACGGTGGCCGGCGCTTCGGCTTTGACGCCGTCGTGGCCGTGGCCGCGTGCTTCGAAGCCGACGCAGTCCACCGCGCAATCCACTTCCGGCTCGCCCAGCAGTGCGGCGATCTGTTCGTGCAGCGGCGTGTCCTTGGACAGGTCGACGATTTCAAAACCCTGGGACTTGGCGTGGGCCAGGCGGATGGTGTTGACGTCACCGATGATCACCACTGCTGCACCGAGCAACCGCGCAGAGGCAGCGGCGGCCAGACCGACCGGGCCGGCGCCAGCGATATAAACGGTGCTGCCCGGGCCAACGCCCGCGGTGACGGCGCCGTGGTAGCCGGTTGGGAGGATGTCGGAGAGGCAGGTCAGGTCGCGGATTTTCTCCATGGCCTTGTCGCGATCCGGCAGTTTCAGCAGGTTGAAGTCGGCGTACGGCACCAGCACATATTCCGCCTGGCCGCCGGTCCAGTCGCCCATGTCGACGTAACCGTAAGCGCCGCCGGCACGAGCCGGGTTGACGGTCAGGCAGACGCCGGTGTGTTGCTCTTTGCAGGAACGGCAGCGCCCGCACGCGACGTTGAACGGTACGGAGACCAGGTCGCCGATTTTCAGGTTTTCGACGTCGGAGCCTTTTTCGATCACCTCGCCGGTGATCTCGTGGCCCAGCACCAGACCGGTCTGCGCCGTGGTACGGCCGCGCACCATGTGCTGGTCGGAGCCGCAGATGTTGGTGGAAACCACTTTGAGAATGACCCCGTGCTCGATCTTGCGACCGCGCGGGTCCTGCATTTTCGGATAGTCGATTTTCTGTACTTCGACCTTGCCAGCGCCGAGATACACCACACCACGATTGCCAGACATGCTTTCACCTCGCTGTTGTTTTTATGGAACCGCGTTGCCCAGGCAGGCAGCGCGTTGAGTGCTCGGGTTATTGCTTGTTGGTTTTGCGTTGTTTGTTATGGCCCTATCGCGAGCAGGCTCACTCCTACATTGGAATGCGTACCCCTTGTAGGAGTGAGCCTGCTCGCGATAGCTATCTAAAGAACGACCGTGCGATTGGCGTTGAGAAACACCCTCCGCTCAATGTGATACCCAACCGCCCGCGCCAACGTCAGGCCCTCAATATCGCGCCCCTTGGCGATCAAATCCTCGGGGTAATGACTGTGATCCACCGCCTCGACGCCCTGGGCAATGATCGGCCCTTCATCGAGGTCGTTATTGATGTAATGCGCCGTCGCGCCAACCAGTTTCACGCCTTTGTTGTAAGCCTGGTGGTACGGTTTGGCGCCCTTGAAGCCCGGCAGCAACGAGTGATGAATGTTGATCGCCTTGCCATCGAGCTTGCGGCACAGCTCCGGCGACAGCACCTGCATGTAGCGGGCGAGGATCACCAGTTCGGCGCCGGACTCTTCGATCACCTGCCACACCTGACGCTCCTGCGACGGTTTGTCGTTGGGGTCGAGGGGGAAATGGTAGTAGGGAATCTGGTGCCAGTCGGCCAGCGGTTTCAAATCCGGATGGTTGGAGACCACCGCCGCCACGTCCATCGACAACTGGCCGATGCGCTGGCGGTAGAGCAAGTCGTTGAGGCAGTGATCGGCCTTGGAGACCATGATCACCACTTTTGGCCGGTAGTTCGGCGCGGTCAGCTCGAAGATCATGCCGAAGGCCTGGCCACGTTCGGCTAAACCGGCACGGAAGGATTGTTCGTCGAAGCCGTCGGGCTGACGGAATTCCACGCGAATGAAGAAGCGCCCGGAGAGGCGGTCATCGAACGAATGGTGCTCGGTGACGTAGCAGCTCTGCTCGAACAGAAAACGCGTGACCGCGTCCACCGTGCCGAGGACGCTGGGGCAGTCGGCGGTCAGAATCCATGTGTCTGGGGCGCGGCTCATGGTGCGGTGACTCCTGTTCTTTGTGCGGGGTGTCAGGTTTTTCCCTCACCCTAGCCCTCTCCCAGAGGGAGAGGGGACTGACCGAGGTGTTCTTTCGTGTTACGTCGACCTGAAATACCGAGCCGAATTCAAGCTCTGGAAAATCTATCGCCAGCCAGACTCGGCTGTTGAAATCGCCCGAGATCAGCTCCCTTTCCCCCTCTCCCCCTTGGGGGAGAGGGCTGAGGTGAGGGGGTAGCTCTTGATCTTTCAGGCCTGAACGCTCAACCCGTACTCAGCCGAAGCATCCTGCAACCACAACCACCAGTAATCCGAGAAGCTTCGACGAATCAGCAGTTCCCAGGTGTCTTCAGCGGTGTGGCGAATCATCAGCTGCGACTTGGCGAACACCGTGCCGACCGCTTTACCCACCGGGAAATTATTCGGGTGCACGTCGTAGCTGGTCGACTTCATCAGCACCTGACGCACGTTCGGCCCGCTCAGTTCGAGCACTTGCTGGCCGCCGCTGACGTTGACGATCGCGATGTGCAGATCACCCAGCGCTTCACGCAGTTTCTGTTCGGCGGCGAACTCTTCACCGCTTGGCACGATCAGCAGCCACTCGTCCGGGCCCATCCATTGCAGGCTGGTTTCACCTTTGACGATGACGCTCAGAGCGCCAGGCAATTCGATACCCAGGGCTTTGTGCACACCGGCGGCAAACGCTGCATCGTGGCCGTCGCCACGGATGGTCAGGTGGCCTAGGAGTTTTTTCTCACGCACGATCACGCCGGCGTTCTTGCGGCCCTTGCCGACCAGGCTGGCGAGGTCGGCATGGTGCAGCGACGACTCGGCCTTGGCCCCGGTGGTCGGGCGTTGTTGGTAAACATTGGCTGTGGTCATAAAGCACCTTTGCTGAATTCTGACTTGAGCCCTGTGTAGGCAGATCTACCGCTATCGCGAGCAGGCTCACTCCTACAAGGGGTACGCGATCACCTGTAGGAGTGAGCCTGCTCGCGATGAAGTCAACGCGGTGCAACTGCACTCCCCAGGCGCCGAACCATCAAATATTCTGGCGATCCCCCTTCGGATCGAAGAACACCGAAGAAACAATCTCCGCCTCGATCACGCTGCCATCGGCCAGCGGTGCAAACACCCGCTCACCGAGGCGCTTCAGACCGCCCTTGACCACACCCATGGCAAACGAATAACCGAGGGAGTTGTGCGCGTAGCTGGAGGTCACGTGGCCGACCATGGTCATCGGAATCGCCTGCTTGGTGTTGAACACCAACTGCGCGCCTTCCGGCAGCCACACGTTCGGATCGATCGGCTTCAACCCGACCAGTTGCTTACGCTGATCTTTCACGCAGTCTTCACGGTTCATGCCACGCTGGCCGATCCACGAGAACGGTTTGGTGCGACCGACGCACCAGCCCATATTCAGATCGTCCGGAGTCATCGAGCCGTCAGTGTCTTGGCCAACGATGATGAAACCCTTCTCGGCACGCAGGACGTGCATGGTTTCAGTGCCGTACGGGGTCAGGTTGTACTGCTTGCCGGCCTCGACGATTTTCTCCAGCACGCCCATCGCATAGTCGGCCTGCACGTTGACTTCGTACGACAGCTCACCGGTGAACGAGATGCGGAACACCCGCGCCGGCACGCCGCCGACCTGACCTTCTTTCCAGGTCATGAACGGGAAGGCTTCGTTGCTCAGATCAATGTCGGTCACGGCGCTGAGCAGCTTGCGGCTGTTCGGTCCGGACAGGGTCATGGTCGCCCAGTGGTCGGTCACGGAAGTGAAGTAAACCTTCATGTCCGGCCATTCGGTCTGGTGGTACAGCTCCAGCCATTGCAGCACGCGAGCCGCGCCGCCGGTGGTGGTGGTCATGACGAAATGGTTGTCGGCCAGACAAGCCGTGACACCGTCGTCGAAGACCATGCCGTCTTCTTTGCACATCAGACCGTAGCGCGCCTTGCCCACGTCGAGTTTGGTCCAGGCGTTGGTGTACACGCGGTTAAGAAACTCGCGGGCATCCGGGCCTTGAATGTCGATCTTGCCGAGGGTCGAGGCATCAAGCAGGCCGACGCTGTCGCGCACGGCTTTGCATTCGCGCTTAACGGCGGCATGCAGGTCTTCGCCGTTTTTCGGGAAGTACCATGGACGCTTCCACTGACCGACGTCTTCAAACTCGGCGCCATTCTTCACATGCCAGGCATGCAGCGCGGTATGACGAACCGGCTCGAAGATGTGCCCACAGTGACGACCGGCCACGGCGCCGAAGGTTACCGGCGTGTAGTTCGGGCGGAACATCGTGGTGCCCATCTGCGGGATGGTCACGTTCAGCGAGCGAGCGGCGATGGCCAGACCGTTGACGTTGCCGAGCTTGCCCTGATCGGTGCCGAAGCCCAGCGCGGTGTAGCGTTTGACGTGCTCGACCGACTCGAAACCTTCGCGGGTTGCCAGTTCAATTGCTGCAGCGGTCACGTCGTTTTGCAGGTCGACGAATTGCTTCGGCGCCCGTGCGGTGTTCTTTTCATGCGGCACCTGGAACAGCGCCAGCGTCGGTTCTTCGTGACGGCTCAGGGCTTTTGGCAGCACGCCTTCGACGGTCTGGAAACCGGCTTCTGCGGCAGCGCGCACGCCTCCTTCAAAACCGTCAGCGAGCGAATCGCCGAGACCGTAGACGCCGTTGATGCCACCGACGCACACGCGCTTCTGCGGTGCTTCGCCCGGCACGAAACCGAGGATGTCTTCACGCCAGGTCGGCTTGCCACCGAGGTGCGAAGCCAAGTGAACGACCGGGCTGTAACCACCGGAACTGGCAATCACGTCGCAGTCGAGCCATTCGCCCGGGCTGGTCACGGCGTGCGCTTTGACATCGATCGCGGCAATACGAGCAGCGGTGACGCGCTTGCTGCCACGGGCTTCGATCACGGCGCTGCCGGTGAGAATGCGGATGCCTTTGGCGCGGGCTTCTTCCACCAGCGCACCACGCGGATTGCTGCGCGCATCGGCGATGGCCACCACTTGCAGACTGGCGTCGAGCCAATCCAGTGCCACGCGATAGGCGTGATCGTTGTTGGTCGACAGCACCAGTTTCTTGCCCGGTGCCACGCCGTAGCGACGCACGTAAGTCGACACCGCACCGGCGAGCATGTTGCCCGGCACGTCGTTGTTGCCGTAAACCAGCGGACGCTCGCAAGCACCGGTCGCCAGCACGACACGCTTGGCGCGAACACGGTGAATACGCTGACGCACCTGACCGATTGGCGCACGGTCACCGAGGTGATCGGTGAGGCGTTCGTGAATGGTCAGGAAGTTGTGGTCGTGGTAACCGTTGACCGTGGCGCGCGGCAACAGCAGCACGTCCGGGGTGTTCTTCAGTTCAGTGATGACGCTGGCGACCCAGTCCATCGCCGGTTTGCCGTCGAGGCTTTCGCGCGAGTCGAGCAGGCTGCCGCCGAACTCTTCCTGCTCATCGGCAAGAATCACTCGGGCACCGCTGCGCGCAGCCGCCAGAGCAGCGGCGAGACCAGCCGGGCCAGCGCCGACGATCAGCACGTCGCAGTGCTGGTTCATATAGTCGTAGGTGTCCGGATCGTTCTCGGTCGGCGAACGGCCCAGACCGGCAGCCTTGCGAATGTACTTCTCGTAAGTCATCCAGAACGATTGCGGGTACATGAAGGTTTTGTAGTAGAAACCCGGCGGCATCAGCTTGCCGCCGACCTTGCCAAGAATGCCCATCATGTCGTTGTTGACGCTCGGCCAGCCGTTGGTGCTGGTCGCGACCAGCCCTTGATACAACGCCTGTTGCGTGGCGCGCACGTTGGGGATCTGCGTAGCTTCGGTGGCACCGATCTGCAGCACCGCGTTCGGCTCTTCGGCACCGGCGGCGAAGATCCCGCGAGGACGCGAATACTTGAAGCTGCGGCCGATGATGTCGACGCCGTTGGCGATCAGCGCGGCGGCCAGCGAGTCACCCTCGAAGCCTTTGTAGCTCTGACCGTTGAAGGTGAAGCTCAGCACTTTGTTGCGGTCGATCCGTCCACCGTTGGACAGGCGATTGGTCTGGCTCATACCTTCTCTCCCAGCGCCGTCGTGGCTGTTTTCGCCGTATCAGCCTTGTCGGTGAATTGCGGCTTGGTGCCGATCTTGTAGGTTTCGAGAATCTCGTAGGTCACGGTGTCGCGGGTGACGTTGAAGTACTGGCGGCAACCGGCAACGTGATCCCACAGTTCGTGGTGCAGACCGCGCGGGTTGTCGCGGAAGAACATGTAGTCGCCCCACTCCTCGTCGGTGCAGGCGCCGGGATCCAGTGGACGCGGAATGTGCGCCTGGCCGGATGCGTGGAATTCCTCTTCGGAGCGCAGTTCGCCGCAGTGAGGACAGAAGATATGCAACATGGGGATTTCTCCTGTTAGTGGGCGACGGCAGCAGCGCCGTGTTCGTCGATGAGTGCGCCGTTGTGGAAACGGTCGATGGAAAACGGTGCGGCCAATGGGTGCATTTCACCCTTGGCCAGACTCGCGGCAAACACGTTGCCCGAGCCAGGTGTGGCTTTGAAACCGCCGGTGCCCCAACCGCAGTTGAAGAACATGTTCGGTACCGGGGTTTTCGAAATGATCGGGCAAGCGTCCGGGGTGGTGTCGACGATGCCGCCCCACTGACGGTTCATGCGTACGCGGGACAACACCGGGAACATCTCGACGATGGCCTGAATGGTGTGTTCGATCACCGGGTACGAACCGCGCTGGCCGTAGCCGTTGTAGCCGTCGATACCGGCACCGATCACCAGGTCGCCCTTGTCGGACTGGCTGATGTAACCGTGCACGGCGTTGGACATGATCACGCTGTCGATAATCGGTTTGATCGGCTCGGACACCAGCGCTTGCAGCGGGTGGGATTCGATCGGCAGGCGGAAACCGGCGAGTTTGGCCATGTGCCCGGAGTTACCGGCGGTGACCACACCGACGCGCTTGGCGCCGATGAAACCTTTGTTGGTTTCAACGCCGATGCATACGCCGTTTTCCTTGCGGAAGCCGATCACTTCGGTCTGCTGGATCAAGTCGACACCGAGGGCGTCAGCGGCACGGGCAAAGCCCCAGGCCACGGCATCGTGACGGGCGACGCCGCCGCGACGCTGCACGGTGGCGCCCAACACTGGGTAGCGGGTGTTTTTCGAGCAGTCGAGGTACGGAATCTCGTCAGCGACTTGCTTGGCGTTGAGCAGTTCGCCATCGACGCCGTTGAGGCGGTTGGCGCTGACCCGACGCTCGGAATCACGGATGTCCTGCAGGGTGTGGCACAGGTTGTAGACGCCACGCTGGGAGAACATCACGTTGTAGTTGAGGTCCTGCGACAGGCCTTCCCACAATTTCATCGCGTGTTCGTAGAGGTGCGCCGACTCGTCCCACAAATAGTTGGAGCGCACGATGGTGGTGTTGCGCGCGGTGTTACCGCCGCCCAGCCAGCCCTTCTCGACCACGGCCACATTGGTGATGCCGTGCTCTTTGGCCAGATAGTAAGCCGTCGCCAGACCGTGCCCGCCGCCGCCGACGATGACCACGTCGTAGACATTTTTCGGCGTTGGCGTGCGCCACATGCGCTGCCAGTTTTCGTGGTGGCTGAGGGAGTGTTTGAAGAGGCCGAAGCCCGAATAGCGTTGCATAGTCAGTTACTCCAGAACACTCAGCGATAAACCGGGAAGTCTGCGCACAGGGCCGACACTTGCTGGGCAACATTAGCCTCGACATCGGCATCACCGAGGTTGTCGAGGATGTCGCAGATCCAGCCGGCCAACACTTCGCACTGGGTCACCTTGAAGCCACGGGTGGTGACCGCCGGGGTGCCGATGCGCAGGCCGGAGGTGACAAACGGCGATTGCGGGTCGTTCGGCACGGCGTTCTTGTTGACGGTGATGTGCGCGCGACCGAGGGCGGCGTCAGCGTCTTTGCCGGTCAGGCCCTGACGGATCAGGCTGACCAGGAACAAGTGGTTGTCGGTGCCGCCGGACACTACATCGTAGCCACGTTTGATAAACACGCTGGCCATCGCCTGAGCGTTGTCGATCACTTGTTGCTGATACGCCTTGAAGCCTGGCTCCAGCGCTTCCTTGAAGCACACGGCTTTACCGGCGATGACGTGCATCAGCGGGCCACCCTGAGCGCCGGGGAACACGGCAGCGTTGAGCTTCTTCTCGATCTCTTCGTTGGACTTGGCCAGGATCAACCCGCCACGTGGACCGCGCAGGGTTTTGTGCGTGGTGGTGGTGACCACGTCGGCGTACGGCAGCGGGTTCGGGTACAGACCGGCAGCGACCAGACCGGCGACGTGAGCCATGTCGACAAACAGCAGCGCGCCGACTTTGTCAGCGATCTGACGGAAGCGCGGGAAATCCAGCGTCTTCGAGTAAGCGGAGAAACCGGCGACGATCATTTTCGGCTTGGATTCAACGGCGAGACGCTCGACTTCGTCGTAATCGATCAGCCCGGTGTCAGTGTTGATGCCGTACTGCACCGCGTTGTAGAGCTTGCCCGAGGACGACACTTTGGCGCCGTGGGTCAGGTGACCGCCGTGGGCCAGGCTCATGCCGAGGATGGTGTCGCCCGGCTGGATCAGCGCCAGGTACACGGCGCTGTTGGCGGAGGAACCGGAGTGCGGCTGGACGTTGGCGTAATCGGCGCCGAACAGTTGCTTGGCACGTTCGATGGCCAGTGCTTCGACTTTATCGACGTGCTCGCAGCCACCGTAGTAGCGCTTGCCCGGATAGCCTTCGGCGTATTTGTTGGTCAGGCCGCTGCCTTGCGCTTGCATCACGCGTTTGCTGGTGTAGTTCTCCGACGCGATCAGCTCGATGTGATCTTCCTGACGTTGCTCCTCGGCATTCATCGCCGCCAGCAGTGCATCGTCGTAACCCTGGATCTGGTCTTGCTTGCTGAACATCGCGTCTCTCCCAGCGGCATCTGTGCGCCATTCGTCTCGGTAAGGCACTGGCAATGAAGGCAGTGCCCTTTGATGCCGATGGTATGACCGGCGCAGACAGCTCAAATGCCTGCGCGCGCCACGCAAAGGTGCGTTTACGACATGACTGGAAATGCTCTCTTCGAAACGCCGCAGATCCCCTGTGGGAGCGAGCCTGCTCGCGAAAGCGGTCGGTCAGCCAGCTTCTATGTTGGATGTGCCGGCCTCTTCGCGAGCAGGCTCGCTCCCACAGGGGTCAGGTGTATGCCATGCGGACGGCGAGCAGCAGGAGGAAATGCGCGGGATACAGGGCATAGGCCCAGCGCCGCATCGGCGGTGGCTGGAGATGTCGCGCATGTCGCAACAGGAACATTCCGAGCATGGGCGCAAACAGACAGATGGCAATGCCAAGAATGGCAACGCTGCTACCGAACCTTGCCGAGTCGTAAAGCACTTGCCATTGATTCGCTGCCAGACATACCAATCCCGACATCAAGCTGAAGTACCAAGGACGGCGAAACACCAGCAGCATCGCCAACGGCAGCAGACCGCCGAAGAAACCGAACATCAGCCGCTCAGGGAATACAGCGGCCAGCACCAGCGCGGCGACACCCAGCAATCGCGACATGATCGATGGATCCTGCCACCCCCGCGCCACCAACAACCCCAGCGCCAGCGTTGGCATCACATTCAACGTATCCGGCTCTGGAATGTACAACCGATACGGAATTTCACTCACCGCACTGAACAGCAACAACCACCCCAGATACCGCCACTCCATCTTCCGCGAACCATCGCGCGCCAGATTCGCCGCCATCGCCAGACAAAACCACGGAAACGCCAACCGCCCCGGCACATACAGCCAATCGGCGGAGAACCCGGCATATCGCAGGTGATCGAACAACATGCTCAACAACGCCAGCCACTTGAGCAGATCCAGTGCGCCGTCGCGTTTTCTCAGGTGCATAATCGGCCTGCGTCCATGTAATGTTCTGCCAGCGACATCCCGTGTGCTCCCCGGAAGATCTTCGGTAAAGTGCGCACCATCATTGACCACGAGCCTTCACAAGAGTCTCGACCACGGAAGCCGGCCATGACCGACAAGAGCCAACAATTCGCCAGCGACAACTACTCCGGTATCTGCCCTGAAGCCTGGGCTGCGATGGAGCAGGCCAACCACGGCCACCAACGCGCGTATGGCGACGATGAATGGACCGCTCGCGCGTCCGATCATTTCCGCAAACTGTTCGAAACCGACTGCGAAGTGTTCTTCGCCTTCAACGGCACCGCCGCCAACTCGCTGGCCCTGTCGTCGCTGTGTCAGAGTTACCACAGCGTGATCTGCTCGGAAACCGCCCACGTCGAAACCGACGAATGCGGCGCCCCGGAATTCTTCTCCAACGGCTCGAAACTGCTGATCGCCGGCACTGAAAACGGCAAGATCACCCCGCAGTCGATCCGCGAAGTCGCACTCAAGCGCCAGGACATCCACTACCCGAAACCGCGCGTGGTTACGCTGACTCAAGCTACTGAAGTCGGCAGCGTCTACACCCCGGAAGAAGTCCGCGCCATCAGCGCCACCTGCAAAGAGCTGGGCCTGCACCTGCACATGGACGGCGCGCGTTTTTCCAACGCCTGCGCATTCCTCGGCTGCTCGCCAGCGGATCTGACCTGGAAGGCCGGCGTTGACGTGCTGTGCTTCGGCGGCACGAAAAATGGCATGGCCGTGGGTGAAGCGATCCTGTTCTTCAACCACAAGCTGGCCGAAGACTTCGACTATCGCTGCAAACAGGCCGGGCAACTGGCGTCGAAAATGCGCTTCCTCTCGGCACCGTGGGTCGGCATCCTCGAAACCGACGCCTGGCTGAAATATGCGCGCCACGCCAACCACTGCGCGCAATTGCTGGCAGAACTGGTCAGCGACATTCCCGGCGTCGAACTGATGTTCCCGGTACAGGCCAATGGCGTTTTCCTGCAACTGTCGGAACCGGCGATTGCCGCGCTGACCGCAAAAAACTGGCGCTTCTACACCTTCATCGGCAAGGGCGGCGCGCGCTTCATGTGCTCGTGGGACACCGAAGAAGAACGCGTCCGCGAACTGGCTCGCGACATCCGCGAAGTCATGTCCGCCTGACCTCCCGCCACCGCACTGATCGTTCCCACGCTCCGCGTGGGAACGCCTCCCGGGACGCTCCGCGCTCCAGCCTCACCACTACCGCCATGCTGAGCACCGCTATGACGCAGAGCGTCAGTGGCTGCATTCCCACGCAGAGCGTGGGAACGATCTTCGATCGGGAATGATTTTTCCCACCGTGAGACCAGACTTCTCCTCTGGCGCGTTCTCTTCGCCCGCCTCACCCTGATGGTTCCCACGCTCCGCGTGGTAACGCATCCCGGGACGCTCCGCGTTCCATTCCCGTCGCACCGCAAGATTCAAGGAAGAATCCCATGGGCCGCAGCCGCTACACCATTACCGAAACGGACAAACCGCATTTTCTGACCTGCACGATCATGGAATGGTTACCGCTGTTCATCCGCCCATACATAGTCGACCACCTGCTCAACTGCTGGCGATATCAACAGACTCATCACGATCTGAAACTGTACGGCTACGTGATTCTGGAAAACCATCTTCACTTCGTCGCCCAGGCACCCGACCTGAGCAAATGCCTCAGTCAGTTCAAATCTTTCACCGCTCGACAGATCATTAATGACCTGCAAAGCAAAGGCGCTGACAAAGCACTGCAACGCCTGCGCTTTAGCAAACGTGCACACAAGCAGGATCGCGTTTACCAGTTATGGCAGGAAGGTTCTCACTCAGAGATGGTTTATAGCGAATCGGTGATGCGACAGAAACTTGAATACATTCACAACAACCCGGTAAAACGCGGGTATGTGGATTTGCCAGAGCATTGGCGTTATTCGAGTGCCAAGAACTACGCGGGAACGCCGGGGCTGATCGAGGTTCAGTGCTGGTATTGAATGGGATGCAGAGCGTAGGAGCGATCAGATCCCCTCCCTCCGCACTGATCGTTCCCACGCTCCGCGTGGGAATGCCTCCCGGGACGCTCCGCGTTCCAGCCTCACCACTACCGCCATGCTGAGCACCGCTATGACGCAGAGCGTCAGTGGCTGCATTCCCACGCGGAGCGTGGGAACGATCAATGGCAGGGATGGCGATGACTCTTGGTCTACATTGTCTGTCGAGCCCTTCGCTCACATAACAATAAGCAGGAGCATCGGCATGTCGTTACAAGGCAAAACCCTGTTCATCACCGGCGCCAGCCGTGGCATTGGCCGTGAGATTGCGCTGCGTGCCGCGAGGGACGGGGCCAATATCGTGATTGCGGCGAAGAGCGCCGAACCTCACGCCAAACTGCCCGGCACCATCCACAGCGTCGCCGCCGAAGTGGAAGCGGCGGGTGGCAAGGCCTTGGCGTTGCAACTGGATGTGCGTGATGAAGAGGCTGTGCGCAAAGCGCTTGCGCAGGCCAATGAGCACTTCGGCGGCATCGATGCACTGGTGAACAACGCCGGGGCGATCAAGCTCACGGGTGTGCAACACATCGAACTCAAGCGTTTTGACCTGATGCACCAGATCAACACCCGCGCGGTGTTGCTGTGCAGCCAGGCTGCCCTGCCCTATCTGAAGAAATCCGCCGGGCACATTCTCAATCTGTCGCCGCCGCTGAATCTGGCGAACAAGTGGTTTGCGCAGTTCAGTCCGTACACCGTGACCAAGTACGGCATGAGCATGCTGACGCTGGGGATGAGCGAGGAATTTGCCAGTTACGGGATCAGCGTCAATTCACTGTGGCCGCAGACAATGATTGCCACGGCGGCGATTGAGTTTCAGTTGGGCAGCCGGGAGTCGTTCAAGCAGGCGCGGACCCCGGCGATCATGGCGGATGCGGCGCATGTGATTTTGGGTAGCCGCGAGCGGCAGATCACTGGGCGGTTGTTGATTGATGAGGAGATTTTGCGGGAGAGCGGTGTAAGCGAGTTTGAGCATTACCGGTTTGAACCGGAGAGTAATGCGGCGTTGATGACGGATTTGTTTGTTGACTGAAAAAGCCCCTCACCCTAGCCCTCTCCCGGAGGGAGAGGGGACTGATTGGGGGATATTTGAGAATTACGCCGACGTGAAACTGCTTTACCGAATCCATAGTCGACTCGATATCTCAAGTCGGTGTACCTCGAGAGAACAACTCAGTCAGTCCCCTCTCCAACAGGGAGAAGGGACTGATTGGGGGATGCTCGAGAAATACGCCGACGTGAAACTGCTTTGCCGAATCCATAATCGATAAGGTCATTCAGGTCGATGCAGAACGCCAGACACCTCCGTCGGCCCCCTCTCCCTCTGGGAGAGGGCTGGGGTGAGGGTTTACCAATCAGAAATCGATACGCACATCCCCTTTAGGCACACTGCAGCACGACAAGATAAACCCTTCAGCCTCATCGTCCTCGGTAATCCCGCCGTTGTGCTCCATCTCCACCTCGCCACCCAGCTTGAGCACCTTGCACGTCCCGCAAATCCCCATGCCGCACGCCTTCGGAATCATCAACCCCAGCTTGGCCGCCGCCGCGTGCACGGTCTCACCCGGTGCCACACGAATGCTCTTGCCGGACGAAGTGAATTCGACCTGATGCAGATCCGCCGCATCGATTTCCGGCGCATCCGCAGCCTGCTCGGCCTGCTCCACCGCATCGGCACGGGCTTCGGGTGGCGTCGCACCGAACGATTCCTCGTGATAACGCGACATGTCGTAACCAGCCACTTCCAGCAACCGCTTGACCGCATTCATATACGGCGTCGGCCCGCAGCAGAACACTTCGCGCTCAAGGAAGTCCGGCACCATCAGCTCAAGCATCTTGTGGTTCAGGTAACCGCGATACCCGGCCCACGGTTCACCCAAGCCATGCTTCTCGCAAATCAGGTGCAGACTGAAGTTGTCGATCCGCGACGCCATGTGCTCCAGCTCGCGGTGGTAAATGATGTCTTTCGGCGAGCGCGCGCTGTGGATAAAGGTCATGTCGACGTTGGCGTTGGTGTCGTAGAACCAGCGCGCCATCGACATGCACGGCGTGATGCCAACGCCTCCGCTCAGGTACAGGACTTTCGGGCTCGGGAAGTCGATGGCATTGAACAGCCCGACCGGCCCGTGCACCGCCAATTCCTGGCCTTCATGCAAGGTGTCGTGCAGCCAGTTGGAAACCTTGCCACCCGGCACCCGTTTGATCGTCACCGAAAAACTGTACGGCACCGACGGCGAACTGGAAATCGTGTACGAGCGCATGATCGGCTGGCCTTCGATTTCCAGCTCCAGGGTGACGAACTGCCCGGGCTTGAAGAAGAACAGGATCGGCTGGTCAGCCATAAAGCAGAAGGTGCGCACGTCCCAGGTTTCCTGGATGACTTTGACGCAACGGACGATGTGTCGGCCATTGGCCCAGGTCTGGGTGGTGACCGGATTCAGGAAGCTGTTGGACATGCTGTTCTCCACGGCCGACTGTCGGCCTCATGTCGGCGATTCTGCGTATAGCGCGAACCGTCCGTTTACCTATCCGCGACATCGGCATACTTATCGCGACCAGCCCCCAACCACCGGGGGTTGCGCGTCGGGAACAGATTGCACCATGTCGCCCATGGATAAGGTTGCGCCCTGCGCCGGGCCCACACTCGCCCCAACACCAAGACAGCTTCTTTACACCTTGCGTAGCAACCGTTAGCAGCACACCTGATCAGCCACTTTTCGCCGGCCACGCAGATGGCCATGAGGATCACATCGATGGACGTCACCGCAAAAATCAGCCTGGGCGATCCGCTGGAACCCGCACGCAAGGCCACCGCACAAATGCTCCAGGAGCGCGAGCGGACGTTTTCGCTGCCGCAACCGTTCTACAGCGATGAGCGGTTGTTCGATATCGACATGCAGGAGATCTTCCAGAAAGAGTGGTTGATCGCCGGCATGACCTGCGAGATCCCGGCCAAGGGCAACTACCTGACGCTGCAGATCGGCAAGAACCCGATCATCGTCATTCGTGGCGCCGAGGGCGTGGTGCATGCGTTCCACAACGTCTGCCGCCACCGTGGCTCGCGTCTGTGCACCAGTGAAAAAGGCAAGGTCGCCAAACTGGTCTGCCATTACCACCAGTGGACGTACGAGCTGGACGGTCGTCTGCTGTTCGCCGGCACCGAAATGGGCGCCGACTTCGACATGAAGCAGTACGGCCTGAAACCGGTGAACGTGAAGACCGCCGGCGGCTACATCTTTATCAGTCTGGCGGAGAACCCGCCGGCCATCGATGACTTCCTGTCGACACTGAACCATTACATGGAACCGTACGACATGGAGAACACCAAGGTGGCGATCACCACCACCTTGATGGAGAAGGCCAACTGGAAACTGGTGCTGGAAAACAACCGCGAGTGCTACCACTGCAACGCGTCGCACCCGGAACTGCTGAAAACTCTGCTGGAATGGGACGACGTCACCGATCCGCGCGCCGATCAGGCGTTCAAGGATCACGTTGCTGCGTCCGCTGCTGCCTGGGAAGCCGAGAAGATTCCTTACGCCCATGCCAGCTTCGGCCTGCGCAACCGCATCGTGCGCATGCCGCTGCTCAAGGGCACCGTGTCGATGACCCTCGACGGCAAACAGGGCTGCGCGAAACTGATGGGCCGGATCAAGAACCCGGATCTGGGTTCGATGCGCATCCTGCACCTGCCGCACTCGTGGAACCACTGCATGGGCGACCACATCATCGTCTTCACCGTGTGGCCGATCAGCGCGCAGGAAACCATGGTCACTACCAAATGGATCGTGCACAAGGATGCGGTTGAGGGCGTGGATTACGACGTCGAGCGCATGCGTCAGGTGTGGGACGCGACCAACGATCAGGACCGGCGTCTGGCGGAAGAGAATCAGCGCGGGATCAACTCGACGGCGTATCAGCCTGGGCCTTACTCGAAGACGTATGAGTTTGGTGTGGTCAACTTCGTTGATTGGTACAGCGAGCGCCTGTTGAGCAACCTCGGCGCCGAGCCTGCGCCGTACCTCAAAGGCGTTCCTGTTCAAGGATAAAAAGCATCGCGAGCAGGCTCACTCCTACATTGGGAATGCTTTCCCCCTGTAGGAGTGAGCCTGCTCGCGATAGCTACTTCACATTCACCACATCCCTACACCTTGATTGCACAATTTCTGATCAATCACCCCACACCCTATACCCACCAAGCCTCCCAGCCTTCCGCAAACAAGTTATCCACACACCCACCCACAGCAAATGGGGGTAACTGTGGATGAACGAAAAAATAACTGACTGATTTTTGAAGAAAAATCGTGACTTATCCAGAAGCACGGTTTGCAAGACGCATTGGTTGATTTTTGATCATATTCTTGTAAGCCACGTTTTGTATGGCCTGTAGAGGATGGCAAACATGTTATCCACAGAAGCGCCAACAGAGATCGGGGGTAACTTTGCCTTATCTGTGGAAAAGCGTTGGACGCTGTGTGAAATCGGGGTTTACGTGGCAGTTTTCGATGGAAACAGAAGAATTGACTGTTTTTTGATCAACCCCTTTAAAGCCACGGTTTGTATGGGTCTCAGCGGATAGCGAACATCTTATCCACAGAAGCGCCAACAGAGATTGGGGGCAACTTTCCAAGTTATCCTAGCGAAAAAGCCCTGAAAATCCGTGACTTAGACTGGTTGTTTTTTGATCGGAGGGCTGTAGGGCTTGAATGGCGTGGGGTGTAGAGAGGGGCGAACATGTTATCCACAGATCCGCCAACAGGGATTGTGGGTAAATCGCCCCCCTCACCCCAGCCCTCTCCCTCCGGGAGAGGGAGCCGACCGAGGTGTATTGGAAAAGTGCAGCGACCTGCGACTTATGCGGTGTCCTTAGCTTGGCCAGACCTGAGTTCACGCCGATCTCTCAGGTCGATGTAACGCTTGAGCGCGCCACCGTAGGTCCCCTCTCCCTCCGGGAGAGGGCTAGGGTGAGGGGGCTTTTCAGCGAACAACACCCTCTTCAATCAGCAACTTGAGAATCGCTTCAGCACCGGCCTGCGCGGTGACGCCCTTGAGCACCTGCCCACCACCCCCACTGGCCTTGGCCGTCGCGGCCTTCATCCGGTCCGCCCCGCTCTTGGCCTTGATCACCTTCAAGCGTTTCGGCCGTGGCTTGGCCGCTTGCAAAGTGGCAACCGCGAGCAGCTCATCGTCCACCACTTCGACGTCTTCAGCCTGCAAAACACCGCGCCGCGCCGGTCCATAAGCACTCTGCCGAGGTTTCGGCGCGGCGTTATCCACAGTCGCCAGAAACGGCAGCTTCACCTTCAACCGTCGCCGCTGCCCACGCGGCAACGCTTGCAGCACCAGCGCCGAGCCGTCATTGATCGACTCGACCTGCGCCAGCCCCACCACCAGCGGCCAACCCAAACCTTCCGCCAACAAGAACGGCAGCATCCCCGAACCCTCGCCGGTTTCTGCCTGGCTGCCGGTCAGCACAACTTGCGCACCGGCATCGCGCAGATACGCGGTCAGCGCCGGCAGCGCATCGGCGCCAGCCGGTTGCTCCAGCACATGCATCTGTTCCAGACCCATGCCCAAGTAGGCGCGCAACGCCGGTTCCGCAACGTCGCCGGCATGCAGCACTTGCAGGTTATCCCCAGCCAATTGCAAACCGAGTTCCACCGCGCGGGCATCCTGGTCGGCGCGGCGTGGCCTGCCGGAAGTCGGGTGGGCGCCGATTGAAACCAGACTGATAACTTTCGTGTTCATAGCGTTTCCTTAAGCCGCATCGCGCTTGGCTTCGTTGCGGTAAGCCGCGACCGCTTCGATCAACGCCTGCAGAATCTCTGCGCTCTCGCCGATCACCGACAAATCGGCACGCTTGATCATGTCGCAGCCTGGATCAAGGTTGATTGCCACCACCTTGTCGCAAGCGCCGATGCCTTGCAGGTGCTGGATCGCGCCAGAGATACCCACAGCCACATAGACCCGCGCGGTGACCCAGGTGCCCGACGCGCCGACCTGGCGATCACGCGCCATGAAGCCATCGTCCACCGCCACCCGCGACGCACCTTCGGTAGCGCCGAGTGCCGCCGCCGTTTGGTGAAACAGCTGCCAATCCTTGACACCGTTGCCGCCGGAGAAAATGAACTCCGCTTCGGCCATCGGAATCGCCGCCGGGTCGACCGCCACCGCGCCGAGATCTTCGATCCGCGACAGGCTGCGCGCGACACTTGTGGATAACTCCAACGGCAACGCTTCATGACGGGTTTCGCTGACCGGCTCGGCGCATTCGGCAGCGGCCAGAATCAACCGTGCAACCGGGCGGGCAAGGTCTTGCAGCCCAGCACCAGCGCGGCCGATGCACTCCTGATCCTTGACCTGCCAGACCCGAGTGGCCGGGCGCTCGCCCAGTGCCGCCGCAAAGCGTCGACCGAGTTCGCCGCCACCGCTGCGGCTGTCCGGTAGCAGCCAGTGACGCGGGTTGAACTGGTTATCCACAGCACGCAAACCCTGCACTCGCTGTTCCGGTGCATAACCGCTGAACTGTTCACCTTCGAGCACCAGCAAGCGATCGACGCCTGCGGTCGCAAAGGCGTTTTCCTTATGCTCGCCAAAGACCACCGCCAACACTGCGCCGTCATTACCGGCGAGCTGATGGGCGAGGCCGAGCAGATCACGGTCGTGACTGCTCAAGCGGCCACCGACCATGTCCGGTACCACGCTGATATAGAACGCCGGGGCCGGTACCTGATGCAGCGGCAATTGCACTTCAACCGCGGCCGAACGTTTGACCGCCCCGCCCTGTTGCGCGCCGCTGCGGTCGATCCGCTTGATGCCGTTGGGGCCGATAAAACCGATGCCGTGCAGGTTCTTGCGGATGATGCCGTTGGGCCCCATCCAGCTGTGTTGCGCCGGTTGCATCGCCGCGTGCAACGGGTGCAAGCGGTTACGCGCAATCCATTCGGCGCGCGGGTCGCGGCGGATAATGTCGCTCATCAGTGGGCCTCCGCAGGTTCACGTTTGGCCGGAGTGGCAGGCTTGCTCGGCGCGGCGTCTTCAAGCAACGCGTCGGCCACCAGTTCGGCGATGTCCTTGATCAGCGGACGCGGTTCGACCACGCCTTCGAGCATCGCCGTGCACTGTGGACAACCCACCGCCACCAGTTCGGCACCGGTCTCGCGGATGTCTTCCATGCGCATATCAGGAATCCGCTGCTTACCCGGAATGTCAGTGATCGGCGCGCCGCCACCGCCGCCGCAGCAGCGCGAACGGAAGCCGGAACGTTGCATCTCTTTGACTTCGATACCGAGCGCACGCAGCACTTCGCGCGGCGCTTCGTATTCGCCGTTGTAGCGGCCGAGGTAGCACGGGTCGTGATAAGTCACGCTGTTGCCTTTGTGCTGACCGAGGTTCAGCGCGCCGGCCTGAATGATTTCTGCCATGTAAGTGCTGTGGTGCTGCACCAGGTAGTTGCCGTCGAACGCGCCGTACTCGTTTTTCAGCACATGGAAACTGTGCGGATCACAGGTGACGATGCGGTTGAAACTGTATTTGGCCAAGGTCTGGATATTGCGTTTGGCGAGCAACTGGAAGGTCGCCTCATCGCCCAAACGCCGGGCCACATCGCCGCTGTCACGCTCTTCGAGGCCGAGCACGGCGAAGTCGATTTTTGCCGCTTTCAGTACTTTGACGAACGCGCGCAGGGTGCGCTGGTTGCGCATGTCGAAGGCGCCGTCGCCGACCCAGAACAGCACGTCGGTGGATTTCTTTTCGCTGAGCAGATTGAGGTTCAAATCCGCCGCCCAGTTCATCCGTCCGCCCGGGGCGAAACCTCCGGGGTTGTCGGTGGCGATGAGATTTTCGAGGACTTCGGCGCCCTTGTTCGGGGTCGCGCCTTTTTCCAGGGTCAAATGGCGGCGCATGTCGACGATGGCATCGACGTGCTCGATCATCATCGGGCATTCCTCGACGCAGGCGCGGCAAGTGGTGCAGGACCACAGGGTTTCGGCGTCGACCAAGCCGTTGACGATCGGTTGATGTGGATTACCGCTATGTTCGCCTACAGGTTTGCCCGGATACGGGCTGCCGGCGAACTTGGCATCGGTACCGCCAGCGAGGCCGACGACCATGTCCTGAATCAGCTTTTTCGGGTTCAGCGGCTGGCCGGCAGCAAAGGCCGGGCACGCCGCTTCGCATTTGCCGCACTGCACGCAGGCGTCAAAACCGAGCAACTGGTTCCAGGTGAAATCCTTGGGTTTTTCCACACCCAGTGGCGCGCTCGGATCGTTCAAATCCAACGGCTTCAAACCCGTGGAACGACCGCCGCCAAAACGTTCGGCGCGACGGTGCCAGGCCAGGTGTAACGCGCCGGCAAAGGCGTGTTTCATCGGCCCGCCCCAGGTCATGCCGAAAAACAGTTCCGACACGCCCCACAGCACACCGATCCCGAGGATCGCCGCGAGCACCCAGCCACCGAAGTTTTCCGGCAGAATCCCGGCCACCGGCAAGGTCAGCAGAAAGAACGACGCCGAGAACGCCAGCAGGCTTTTCGGCAGGCGCATCCACGGGCCTTTCGACAGCCGCGCCGGCGGGTTGCGCCGACGCAGATAAACGAAGATCGCGCCGACGAACATCACTGCCGTCATCAGCAGCAAGGCATAGCCAAGGATGCGGTTATGCAGGCCGAAACCGTGGACCAACAGCGCCAGCACAATCGACGCCACCGCACCGCCCGCTGTAGCGACGTGGGTGTTGGCGATGTATTTGTCCCGCGCCACCACGTGGTGCAAGTCGACCATGTAACGCTTGGGCATGGCCAACAGGCCGCCGATCAGATCGACCTTCGAGGCCCGGCCCCGACGCCACATGGCCACCCGCCGCAGCGCGCCGAGGACCCCAAGGCCGATAGCTGCGAACAACAGGATTGGAAGAAGGGTGTTCAACATGGTGAAGCTCCCACCAGTACAACCTGGAGAAACACGATCCGCTTTACTGTGGGAGCGAGCCTGCTCGCGAAAGCGGTGAATCAGTCAGCTCATCTTTCACTGACAGATTGCATTCGCGAGCAGGCTCGCTCCCACAGGGTTTGGTGCAAGTCCTTAGAAATCCTTGCACAGCCGCAGGGCGTCATAGATCGCGGCGTGCGTGTTGCGCTGCGCCACGCAGTCGCCGATGCGGAACAGCAAGTAGCCGTCGCCCGCCTCGCTCAGCGAAGGTTGCGGCTGGATCGCGAACAACGCTTCAACGTCGATCTGGCCCTTGTTGCGCGAACCTTCTTTGAGCGCGTAGTAGATTTCCTCATCCGGCCGCACGCCGTTTTCCACCACCACCTGATCGACCACCCGCTCCTCCTTGGCGCCGGTGTATTCGTTCTCCAGCACCGCGACCAGTTTGTCGCCCTCGCGGTAGACCTTCTCGAGCATCATGTCGCCGGTCATGATCACTTCTTTCGGGTACATGCTGCGGTAGTAGGTCGGGAACGACGTACCGCCGATGGCCACACCCGGTTTGATGTCGTCGGTGACGATCTCGACCTGGCTGCCTTTGTCGGCTAGGAAGTCGGCAACCGACATCCCGGTGAACTCGCAAATCGTGTCGTAGACCAGCACGTTCTTGCCCGGCGCGACCTTGCCGTCGAGCACGTCCCAGCTGCTGACCACCAGCCCTTCGGCGGCGCCCCAGTGTTCGTTCTGTTCCAGATACGGATGCCCGCCGACCGCCAGCACCACCACGTCCGGACGCAAGTCCATGATGGTGTCGGCATCGGCCGCCGTGCCCAGGCGCAGATCGACTTTCAGCCGCGCCAGTTCCAGCTGGAACCAGCGGGTGATGCCGGCGATCTGATCGCGCTGCGGCGCTTTCGACGCGGTGGTGATCTGCCCGCCGATGAATTCTTTCTTCTCGAACAGGGTCACGTCGTGGCCACGTTCGGCGGCAACGCGGGCCGCTTCCATCCCGGCCGGGCCGGCACCGACGATCACCACTTTGCGTTTCGGCCCGGTGGATTTCTCGATGATGTGCGGCACGCCCATGTATTCACGGGACGTCGCGGCGTTCTGGATGCACAGCACGTCGAGGCCTTGATACTGGCGGTCGATGCAATAGTTGGCGCCGACGCACTGTTTGATCTGGTCGATCTGGCCCATTTTGATCTTGGCGATCAGGTGCGGGTCGGCGATGTGCGCGCGGGTCATGCCGACCATGTCGACGTAACCGCCTTCAAGGA
Organism: Pseudomonas sp. CH61; assembly: GCF_059429415.1. Lineage (NCBI taxonomy): Bacteria > Pseudomonadati > Pseudomonadota > Gammaproteobacteria > Pseudomonadales > Pseudomonadaceae > Pseudomonas > Pseudomonas sp. CH61. The sequence goes on from NZ_CM182098.1 coordinate 5,238,049, forward strand.
TGCGCGTGGCCTGGTTCGGGTCCTTGATGTTCTGTGCGTGCAGCACCGGCACCTTGACCACTTCCTTGATCCCGGCGGCCAGATGCAGGAACGGCTCCGGTGGATAACTCATGTTCGGAATCACGTTGGCCAGGGTGTTGTGGGTGTCACAACCCGAGCCGACCACGCCGATGAAATCGAGCATGCCGGTGTCGTCGTAATACTTGGCGATCTGCTTCATGTCCTCGTGGGACAAGCCGTCCGGGTGGAACTCGTCACCGCACAGACGCATGCCCACGCAGAAGTCGTCACCGACCTCGGCGCGCACCGCTTTCAACACTTCCAGACCGAACTTCATCCGGCCTTCGAAGGTGCCGCCCCATTCGTCGGTACGCTTGTTGACGCGCGGGCTCCAGAACTGGTCGATCATGTGCTGGTGCACCGCCGACAGTTCAACGCCGTCGAGGCCACCGGCCTTGGCCCGGCGCGCGGCCTGGGCGTAGTTGCCGATCACCCGCCAGATTTCTTCCGGCTCGATGGTTTTGCAAGTGGCGCGGTGTACCGGTTCACGGATGCCCGAGGGCGACATCAGCGTCGGCCAGTTGAAGCCGTCCCAGCGCGAGCGCCGGCCCATGTGGGTAATCTGAATCATGATCTTGGCGCCATGCTTGTGCATGGCGTCGGCCAGATTCTGGAAATGCGGAATGATCCGGTCGGTGGACAAGTTCACCGAGCTCCACCATTCCTGCGGGCTGTCGACGGCGACCACGGAGGAACCACCACAGATCGCCAGGCCGATCCCGCCCTTGGCCTTCTCTTCGTAATACTTGACGTAGCGGTCGGTGGTCATGCCACCGTCAGTCGCGTAGACCTCGGCGTGCGCAGTGCTGAGCACGCGGTTGCGGATGGTCAGTTTGCCGATCTGGATCGGCTGGAACATTGCTTCGAAAGCCATGGCGGGTTCCTCGACTTACAACGGCTTGACGGTGAACAGGCCGTCGTCGTGGCCTTCTTCGGAGCCACCGTAAACTTGCTCGGCAACCGTGCGAATCTTGCTGCCGCGCGCCTCAAGAATCTGATCCATGGCCCCGGCAAACCAACCGGTGAACATGTAATCGACCTTGCGCCCGACCTTGCCGTAGACGTAGACGAACGCCGAGTGCTCGAGCTTGACGCTGGCGGTGCCTTTGTCGAGGTCGATGTCCTGGATCTTGAACAGGCCCCAGCCGCGTTGCGACAGGCGTTTCATGTAGTGCTCGAACACCGCGACGCCTTCCAGGCCGTGGCATTCGGCTTCTTTCTCGCACCAGTGCCAGGCGGATTTGTAGCCGGCCTTGTAGAGGATCTCGGCGTAGGCGTCAGCGCCCAAAACCTCTTCGATGCCCATGTGGTTATTCACGAAGAAATGACGCGGCACGTAGAGCATTGGCAGGGCGTCGGAGGTCCAGACACCGGTCTCGCTGTCGACTTCGATTGGCAATTGCGGGGCGATCTTGGCCATGGAAACTTAACTCCAGAAAAAATAGTGGATTCAGTGGTGACCGCTGCCCTCACCCCAGCCCTCTCCCACAGGAGAGGGGGCAGTTCGGCGGCGGTCTTGAGTCAGCGTTACTCGCCCCAGACGTCTTTCAAGACGTTGACCCAGTTCTCGCCCATGATCTTGCGCACCACGCGCTCGGAATGGCCGCGCTTGAGCAGGGTTTCGGTCAGGTTCGGGAACTCGCCGACGGTGCGAATGCCCAGCGGGTTGATGATCTTGCCGAAGCTGGTCAGACGGCGGGCGTAGCCCTTGTCGTGGGTCAGGTATTCGAAGAAGTCCTGGCCATGGCCTTGGGTGAAGTCGGTGCCGATGCCGATGGCGTCTTCGCCGACGATGTTCATGGTGTATTCGATCGCCTCGGCGTAGTCGTCGATGGTCGAATCGATGCCCTTGGCGAGGAACGGCGCAAACATGGTCACGCCGACAAAACCGCCGTGGTCGGCAATGAACTTCAGTTCTTCATCAGACTTGTTGCGCGGGTGCTCTTTGAGACCCGACGGCAGGCAGTGCGAATAACACACCGGTTTTTTCGATTCGAGGATGACTTCTTCCGAGGTCTTGGAACCGACGTGGGACAGGTCACACATGACGCCGACGCGGTTCATCTCGGCGACGATTTCGCGACCGAAACCCGACAGACCGCCGTCACGCTCGTAGCAACCGGTGCCGACCAGGTTCTGGGTGTTGTAGCACATCTGCACAATGCCGACGCCGAGCTGCTTGAACACCTCGACATAGCCGATCTGGTCTTCAAACGCGTGAGCATTCTGGAAGCCGAAGAGGATGCCGGTCTTGCCTTGCTCTTTGGCGCGACGGATGTCGGCGGTGGTACGCACCGGCATCACCAGATCGCTGTTTTCGCGGATCAGCTTCTGGCTGGCAGCAATATTGTTCACGGTCGCCTGAAAGCCTTCCCACACCGACACAGTGCAGTTGGCTGCCGTCAGACCGCCCTTGCGCATGTCTTCGAACAGCTCGCGGTTCCATTTGGCAATGATCAGACCGTCGATAACGATGCTGTCGGCGTGTAATTCGGCTGGGCTCATCAGGCGTCCCCTTATTGGCGATTCATGCGCCGAATCGTCTGCCGGCGCTTTGGGGCCAGCATATGCCTCGGTGCCGGGGCGACCGGGTGCAAAAACGACAGGGGAATTGCCGAAAGCGTCAATCCGCGACAAAGGGTCGCCAGACGCTCCGATCAGCTACCTGTTCAAGCCCGCAAGCTTGAGCCAGAATCTGCGGCATCCTGGAAACACCACTGGCTTAGAGCGGCGACAACAATGAAATCGATCTTCCTGGCTTTGGCTTTGCTTGCGACCGGCGTACACGCCGCCGAAGAATCCGACAACAACCCCTGCGACGCCGTCGAAAACGACGTCCAGACCCTGGAATGCTCGACCTACAGCCGCACTACTGCCGAAGACCTGCTCAAGGACAACTACGCCAGCCTGACCGAACGCATGCAGACCGCCTACGGCAAAAACGCCACGCAACTGGCGGACATCACCGCCAAGATCAAGACGGCTCAGCAGCAGTGGTTGAAGACGCGGGATGCCGATTGCGCGGTGGAAGCGTTCCCGGCGACGGCGGGCAGCAAGGCCTTCACAATTGCGCAGAATGACTGCGTGGCGCGGATGAGTGATGAACGGTCGGAGTTCTTGGAGTCGATTGGGCAGGAGTGATCCTGACCACTCGTAACATGCCGTCAATTCTTGTTGATTGGCCTTGGGAGAAATATAAGCAAAGATTCTGAAATCTTATAAAAGACTTATATTTCTCCGAATATGAAGTTATCCACAGATATCCAGATCATCAACGACGCCGAGGGCAACCCCGCCTTCGTGGTCATTCCCTATGCGCAATACGTCGCGCAGAAAATGCAGCCCGATCTGATTCCCCATGAAGTGGTCAGTCGGATGGTCGACGGAGCGACACCGATCCGTGCCTGGCGCGAATACCTAAACCTGACTCAGGAAGAAGTCGCCAAACGCATGGGCATTTCGCAACCGGCGTTTGCCCAGCAGGAAACGGTGTCCAAGCCACGTAAAGCGACACGCGAAAAAATTGCAGCGGCGTTCGGCATCACCGCCAATCAGCTAGAGCTGTAAGCTGCCCTCCTCACTTCAAGGAATTCCCCATGAACATCTGCGGCATCGAAATCAAAGGCAGCGAAGCGATCATCGCCGTGGCCGCTCTCGACGGTTCGACCCTGAGCCACATTCCCCTTGCCACCAAGAAGATCGCCCTCGAAGACGATGACGAAGCGGCAAACGTTAAGCTCTTTGCGGCGCAGGTGGCGTCGTTTGTGCGGGAGAATTCGGTTGACCGGATTGCGATCAAGAAGCGCAGCAAGAAGGGTGAGTTTGCCGGCGGGCCGACGACGTTCAAGATTGAAGGGATTTTGCAGTTGCTGGATGGCTGTGAGGTGACGTTGTTGTCGCCGCAGACGATCAATGCGCAGGCGAAGAAGCATAATTTCGAGCTGCCGGGGACGCTGAACAAGTATCAGCATGAGGCTTATAAAGCGGCGTGTTCGGCGTTGCTGAAGAAGTAACCCGATCAAACTGTAGGAGTGAGCCTGCTCGCGATGACGAAGTGTCAGTCGACATCAGTGTTGTCTGACTTACCGCTATCGCGAGCAGGCTCACTCCTACAGGGGGTTTGGGTGCATCCAATTCAGGCTTGGGCGGTACGCCGATCTTCGCGGGGACAGCGGGCGAATTTTGCGCGGTAGCTGCGGGTGAAATACGACGGTGATTCGAAGCCGCAGGCGATGCTCACTTCGAGCACGCTCATGTCGGTCTGGCGCAGTAGCTGCCGGGCCTTTTCCAGGCGTAGGCGCAGGTAGAAGTTGCTCGGCGTGTCGTTCAGGTGCAGGCGAAACAAGCGCTCCAGTTGCCGTCGCGTCACTTTGATCGATTCCGCCAGTTGCAGCGTGGTTAACGGTGGTTCGCTGTGCTGTTCCATCTCGCCAATCACCTGAACCAGTTTCTTGTTATTGATCCCGTAACGCGTCGCGACTTCCATGCGCTGGTGGTCTTTACGCGGACGAATCCGTCCCAGTACAAACTGCTCACTGACCTGAATCGCCAGTTGCGGGCCGTGGGCCTGGGCGATCAGATCGAGCATTAAATCGATGGAAGCGGTGCCGCCCGCCGAGGTGATGCGCCGGCGGTCGATCTCGAACAGCTCTTGGGTCACGCTGAGCTGTGGATAAGATTCCTTGAACGCGTCGATGGCTTCCCAGTGCAGGGTCAGGCGATGGCCATCGAGCAAACCGGCTTCAGCGAGGACAAAACTGCCGGTGTCGATGGCGCCAAGTGTGACGCCTTCGTTGTCCAGTCGGCGCAGCCAATGCTCCAGCACCGGGGTGGCGAACTTGAGCGGCTCAAACCCGGCCACCACCAGCAGCGTCGCGCCTTTCTTCAACGGCTCCAGTGCCGCGTCGGCGTTGACCGACATGCCGTTGCTCGCCAACACCGCCCCGCCATCAGCGCTCAACACATGCCAGCGGTACAGCTCGCCACGAAAGCGGTTGGCCACGCGTAGCGGTTCGATCGCGGAAATAAAGCCGATGGCGGAGAACCCCGGCATCAGCAAGAAGTAGAAATCCTGGGACATGTGCGCACTCGGTTGGCGGGTAGCGTGGGATGTTGATACGCCAGTTGTCTTCGGCATTCAAGAGCGCAGGTCGCTACAGTGCAAATGCCAGTCGCCGCAGTGCGCTTTCATGGGCGTATAGCTGCGTAACTTTGCATCACCGGCACGACAGATGCCGGAACTCACAATAAACGACCTGCCGAGGAACCCGACATGAAACGACTGATCAGCAGCTGTGTTCTCGCACTCAGCGGTACCGCTTTCTTCAGCGCCAGCGTCATGGCGGCCGAACCCGCCTCGTGCCAGAACGTGCGCATGGGCGTGGTCAACTGGACCGACGTGATCGCCACCAGTGCCATGACCCAGGTCCTGCTCGACGGCCTCGGCTACAACACCAAACAAACCAGCGCCTCCCAGCAAATCATCTTCGCCGGGATCCGCGATCAGCGCCTGGACCTGTTCCTCGGTTACTGGAACCCGCTGATGACCCAGACCATCACGCCGTTCGTCGACGCCAATCAGGTCAAAGTCCTTGAAGCGCCAAGCCTGAAAGATGCCCGTGCGACCCTCGCCGTGCCGACTTATCTGGCCGACAAGGGCCTGAAAACCTTTGCCGACATCGCCAGATTTCAGAAGGAACTGGGCGGCAAGATCTACGGCATCGAGCCGGGCTCGGGCGCCAACACGCAGATCAAGGCAATGATCGCCAAGAACCAGTTCGGCCTCGGCAAGTTCCAGTTGGTCGAGTCGAGTGAGGCCGGCATGCTCGCCGCCGTCGACCGCGCCGTGCGCCGCAAAGAGGCCGTGGTGTTCTTCGGCTGGGCGCCGCACCCGATGAACGTCAATGTGCAGATGACCTATCTGACCGGCAGTGACGACGCTCTCGGCCCGAATGAAGGCATGGCCACCGTGTGGACGGTCACCGCGCCGAAATACGCCGAGCAGTGCCCGAACATCGGTCGCCTGCTGACCAACCTGACGTTCACCGCCGAGGACGAGAGCCGGATGATGCAGCCGCTGCTCGACCACAAGGACGCCTTTGAATCCGCCAAGCAATGGCTCAAGGATCACCCTGAAGACAAGCAGCGCTGGCTGGAAGGTGTGACCACGTTCGATGGCAAACCGGCCGCTGAAAACCTGCAGTTGACCAGCAAATAACCCTCTCATTTAAAAGCCCCTCACCCTAGCCCTCTCCCAAGGGGAGAGGGAACCGGACGAAGCTTCGCAGCCCCGAAAAAGGCTGCGGACAGACCCATCACGCCTGAAGGAAACCGCACCATGAACCACGACGTCATCATCACCTGCGCACTCACCGGTGCTGGCGACACGACCGCCAAGAGCCCGCATGTGCCGGTCACCCCGAAACAGATCGCAGCAGCCGCCGTTGAAGCGGCCAAGGCTGGCGCCACCGTCGTGCACTGCCACGTGCGTGATCCGCAGACCGGCAAGTTCAGCCGTGACGTGGCGCTGTACCGCGAAGTGATGGAGCGCATCCGCGAGGCGGACGTCGACATCATCGTTAACCTCACCGCCGGCATGGGCGGCGACCTGGAAATCGGCGCTGGCGAGAACCCGATGGAGTTCGGCCCGAACACCGATCTGGTCGGCCCGCTGACTCGTCTCGCCCACGTTGAAGAGTTACTGCCGGAAATCTGCACCCTCGATTGCGGCACGCTGAACTTCGGCGATGGCGACACCATTTACGTCTCCACCCCGGCGCAACTGCGTGCCGGCGCCAAGCGCATCACCGAGCTGGGCGTGAAGGCCGAGCTGGAGATTTTCGACACCGGTCACCTGTGGTTCGCCAAGCAGATGATCAAGGAAGGCTTGCTGGATAACCCGTTGTTCCAGTTGTGCCTGGGCATTCCGTGGGGCGCCCCGGCGGATACCACCACCATGAAAGCCATGGTCGATAACCTGCCGACGGATGCGGTGTGGGCCGGGTTCGGGATTGGCAGGATGCAGATGCCGATGGCGGCGCAAGCGGTGCTATTGGGCGGCAACGTGCGGGTCGGGCTGGAAGACAACCTGTGGCTGGACAAGGGTGTGCTGGCGACCAACGGCCAATTGGTCGAGCGCGCCACCGAGATCCTCAGCCGCCTCGGCGCCCGCGTGCTGACCCCGGCCGAGGGCCGCAAGAAAATGGGCCTGACCCAGCGCGGCTAAACGACCACTCATTTCCCCCTGTGGGAGCGAGCCTGCTCGCGAAGAGGCCGGTACATCCGAAGCATCTTCAGCAGCAGAGCCACCGCATTCGCGAGCAGGCTCGCTCCCACAGTTTTTTCCAGTCGAATTCAGGAAATCACCATGAGCTTTATCACCGAAATCAAAACCTTCGCCGCGCTGGGCAGCGGTGTCATCGGCAGTGGCTGGGTCGCCCGCGCCCTCGCCCATGGCCTGGATGTGATCGCCTGGGACCCGGCACCGGGCGCCGAAGCGGCACTGCGCAAACGCTTGGCCAACGCCTGGGGTGCGCTGGAGAAAAACGGTCTGGCGCCGGGTGCTTCGCAGGATCGTCTGCGCTTTGTCGCGACCATCGAAGAGTGTGTTCGGGATGCCGACTTCATTCAGGAAAGCGCCCCGGAACGTCTGGAACTGAAACTCGATCTGCACAGCAAAATCAGCGCCGCGGCCAAGCCGAATGCGTTGATCGGCTCGAGCACTTCGGGCCTGTTGCCGAGTGAGTTCTACGAGAGCTCGACGCACCCGGAGCGCTGCGTGGTAGGCCACCCGTTCAACCCGGTCTATCTGCTGCCGTTGGTCGAAGTCGTGGGCGGCAAGAACACTGCGCCGGAAGCCGTGCAAGCGGCGATGAAAGTCTACGAATCCCTCGGCATGCGCCCGTTGCATGTGCGCAAGGAAGTGCCCGGATTTATCGCCGACCGCTTGCTTGAAGCGTTGTGGCGAGAGGCGCTGCACCTGGTCAATGACGGTGTCGCGACCACTGGCGAGATCGACGATGCGATCCGTTTTGGCGCTGGTTTGCGCTGGTCGTTCATGGGTACGTTCCTGACTTACACCCTGGCCGGGGGGGATGCGGGCATGCGCCACTTCATGTCGCAATTCGGCCCGGCGTTGCAGTTGCCGTGGACGTATCTGCCGGCACCGGAGCTGACGGAGAAGTTGATTGATGATGTGGTTGATGGCACCAGTGATCAGCTTGGTCGTCACAGTATTTCGGCGCTGGAGCGCTATCGTGATGATTGCTTGCTGGCGGTGCTTGAGGCGGTGAAGACCACCAAGGAAAAGCATGGGATGGCGTTCAGCGAGTGATGGGGTTGGCATGACATCGCTGCCCTCACCCTAACCCTCTCCCAGAGGTAGAGGGGACTGACCGAGTTGATTGTTCGAGTTACACCGACTTGCACCACCGAGCCGAACTCAGGACTTGAAAAGCTTGAAGATCTGCTCCCTTTCCCCATGGGGTAGAGGGGACTGACCGTGTTGATTGTTCGAGCTACGCCGACTTGCGCCACCGAGCCGAACTCGAGTTTTGAAAGGCCCCCGATCTGCTCCCTTTCCCCCTCTCCCCTTGGGGGAGAGGGCTGGGGTGAGGGGGTAGCTCTTGATCCTAACGACCCGCCCACTGCCGGAACCCAATCATGCCCAACCTCACCACCTACCAAACCCGAATCATCCCCGACTGGGTCGACTACAACGGCCACCTGCGGGACGCCTTCTACCTGCTGATTTTCAGCTACGCCACCGACGCCCTGATGGACCGCCTCGGTATGGACAGCAGCAACCGCGAAGCCAGCGGCCACTCCCTGTTCACCCTCGAACTGCACCTCAACTACCTGCACGAAGTGAAGCTCGACACCGAGGTCGAAGTGCACACGCAAATCATCGCCCACGACAGCAAACGCCTGCACCTCTATCACAGCCTGCACAAGGTCGGTGACGAACAGGAACTGGCCGGCAACGAACAAATGCTCTTGCACGTCGACCTCGCCGGCCCGCGCTCGGCGCCGTTCAGCCCGGACACGTTGAGCCGCCTGCAAAGCATCGTCGCCGAGCAGCAAGACCTGCCCGCTCCCGCTTACATCGGCCGCGTCATCGCGCTGCCGCCTGCAAGGTAAATCCATCGATCGCAAGGAGCCGCCATGAACACCGCTGCCGCTGTTGCCGACTTCCGTACTTGTCCGTTGATCAGCGCGCTTGGTGGCGTGAAGAGCCTGGGGGGAGTTGTGGTGTTTTGATAACCGCCGCACTTTGCATGCGCGCAATGCCTTTGATCCAGCCACGGGGGCGCGGCATTTCCAGGGCTGCTATATCGACAGAGATGAATTGTTGTCGCGGATTCTGGTGTTGCAGCGTTAGACCGCGTCAGCGTTCTTCGTCGGAACGCCGCCCGGAGACAGGCTCGCTCCCACATTTAATCGCATTCCCATGAATGAACGCGGTCACCTGTGGGAGCGAGCCTGCTCGCGAAGGCGTCAGCGGAAACAACAAATCTCTGACTGATTCACAGCAAAAAAAAGCCCCGATACAAGCCGTGACAGGATCGGGGCAGAGGGTACTGTTGAGGAGCTGCCAAGCGAGGGTGACCAAACCTTCGTGTTGCGAGCTGAGCTCAGTGTGCCCACTCCCTTGAGCGGCAAGTTAGCCGAAAACGACCTGTTCATAGCCGTCGCAGCCACTGCGACAAAACGCCCTTGCCGTGCCCCGACGTGGCTACCAGAATCGAGCCACGACCTCCGTTATTGAAGAAGGATGCGCGTCATGATGTATGCCGATTTGATCGATCAGGAAGATTTGTTGGGCCAGCTCAAGGCGTTGGGCATCCAAGTACCCAGTGGTACTACCGCTGATCAGGCTTGCGAGTGCGCGGTGCGCGGTCTGGATAATGTTCGCGCGTTTGAACTGCGCAAGATGGTCAAGGACATGTACACCAGCGGCGCCAGCATTCAGCCGGCGGTGCGTCAGGCGATCGACAAACAGTTGTTGCCGGCATTGGCGGACTATCAGCAAAGCCATAGCGCCTGATAAATCCATTCGCGAGCAGGCTCGCTCCCACATTGGAATGCATTCCTACTGTGGGAGCGAGCCTGCTCGCGAAGAACGATGACTCGGTCTACAGTCTCACACTGGCAAACGTCGACTCATTGCGCGCCTGACTCAACGCCGACATCGGCCCCGACAGCGGCGACATCACGATTGCCTGCGGCAGCGGCAGCATCGCCACTTGCTGGGTGGTGTTGGAGCCTACGCGCTCGTCACGCGGCGGAATGCCGAAGTACTCGCGGTAGCACTTGGAGAAGTGCGGCGTCGAAACGAAACCACACACCGACGCCACTTCGATGATCGACATCGGCGTTTGCTTGAGCAGTTGCCGGGCGCGGATCAGGCGCAGCTTCAAGTAGTAACGCGATGGCGAGCAGTGCAGGTATTTCTGGAACAGGCGCTCCAGCTGTCGACGCGAAACGGCCACATACACCGCCAGCTCATCAAGATCGATCGGCTCTTCCAGATTGGCTTCCATCAGCGCAACGATTTCCTGCAGTTTCGGCTGGTTGGTGCCGAGCATGTGCTTGAGCGGCACACGCTGGTGATCCTGTTCGTTGCGGATGCGTTCGTAGACGAACATTTCCGAGATCGCGGCGGACAGTTCACGGCCGTGATCGCGGCTGATCAGGTGCAGCATCATGTCCAGCGGCGCGGTACCGCCGGAGCTGGTGAAACGGTTACGGTCGAGGGTGAACAAACGGGTGCTCATGGCCACGCGCGGGAAAGCTTCCTGCATCGCCGCCAGACATTCCCAGTGCACGCTGCAATCGAAACCGTCGAGCAACCCGGCGCAAGCCAGCGCCCAACTGCCGGTGCACACGGCGCCGAGACGCTTGGACTGACGCGCCTGGCTTTGCAGCCAGGAAACGTGTTCACGGGTCACGGTGCGTTGAATACCGATACCGCCGCAGACAATCACAGTGTCCAGCGGCGGCGCTTTGTGCATGGAGGCGTCGGGAGTGATTTGCAGACCGTCACTGGCCCACACCTGGCCGCCATCGACGGTGAGGGTGCTCCAGCGATACAGCTCGCGACCGGACAATTGGTTGGCCATGCGCAGGGGCTCTACTGCGGAGGCCAGAGAAATCAGCGTGAAATTGTCCAGCAGCAGAAAGCCGATGGATTGAGGCGCACGGTTCTGGGGTTGGGCCCCGGAGTTGAACGACGTCATCGCGGTATCTCCTCACACAAAGCGGGTGATGGCCTCAGGCGGAGGCTCTTGTTATTGCCAGCGTTCTCGCGTGGGAGACGGGCTTTGTTATGACAGAGCAATTGCCATGCCTAAAATTGGATGGCCGTTCAATAACTCCTGAAAACGACGTCGCGACGTGTCTATACGAGACGTCCGACGAAAGGTATTTCGAAGTGCCATCAGCGTGGGTGAAAGCCCTGCCCCGTTGCGTGTGAGCAAATCGGTAGCACTTGTGGGAACTGGCCTGCGCGCAGTTTGTGGGGAGTGTCACCGCAAGCACGGGTGACGAACGGTAGAAGGGCTGAGCGCGTGTAACAGGTGGGAAAGACTCTTATCTGTTTGCGACGCGCTAAAAGGTGGCGTGATTGATCGCGCGTGTTCACTTGATGAGCAATTTTGACTGGTCTGGCCCCATCGCGAGCAGGCTCACTCCTACATTTGGAATGCGTTCCCCTGTAGGAGCGAGCCTGCTCGCGAAGAATTCACCTCGGTGTCACTGACTCAGCACTCAACCGCACTGACCGCCAATCCACCACGCGATGTCTCTTTATATTTGTCATGCATGTCGGCGCCGGTATCACGCATGGTGCGGATCACCCGGTCCAGCGAGATAAAATGCTGACCATCGCCACGCAACGCCATCTGCGCCGCATTGATTGCCTTAACCGCGGCAATCGCATTGCGCTCGATGCACGGCACTTGCACCAGGCCGCCGACCGGATCGCAGGTCAACCCAAGGTTATGTTCCAGGCCAATCTCCGCCGCGTTGCACAACTGCTCCGGCGTAGCACCGAGAATTTCCGCCAGCCCCGCCGCCGCCATTGCGCACGCCGAACCGACTTCACCCTGACAGCCGACTTCGGCGCCCGAGATCGAAGCATTCTTCTTGCACAGAATCCCCACCGCCGCCGCACCGAGGAAGTAGTCGACCACGTTGGCGTCCGTCACCGCTTCGCTGAACTTCATAAAGTAGTGCAGCACTGCCGGAATGATCCCCGCCGCGCCATTGGTCGGCGCCGTGACCATGCGCCCGCCCGCCGCATTCTCTTCATTAACTGCCAGGGCGAACAGGTTGACCCACTCCATCGCGCTGAGCGTCGAGCCGATCACATTGGGCTTGCCCAATTCCTGAAGACTGCGATGCAACTTCGCCGCACGCCGCCGCACATTCAAACCGCCCGGCAGGATGCCTTCGTGCTTGAGCCCCTGCTCGACGCAATCCTGCATCGCCCGCCACAGCTTCATCAGACCGGCGCGAATCTCTTCTTCACTGCGCCAGACCTTTTCATTGGCCATCATCAGTTCGGCAACACGCAAATTGTTCTTCTTGCACAACTCCAACAGCTCGACCGCGCTGGAAAAGTCGTAAGGCAATTCAGTGCGATCCAGATCGACGACACCGCTTGAGGCTTGCTTTTGATCGACGACAAAACCGCCACCCACCGAATAGTAGGTATCGCGATGCAGTTCGCCGTGATCGCCCTCGGCCACAATCGTCATGGCATTGGGATGGAACGGCAGATTCTCGTCAATCAGGCGCATGTCCCGTGCCCAGACAAACGGCACCGACAAGCGACCATCCAATAACAGTGTGTGAGTTTCACGCAGCGCCTGAATGCGCGGGCCGATCTGCGCCGGGTCGATTGCGTCCGGCCACTCGCCCATCAAACCCATGATCACCGCGTTGTCGCTGCCGTGGCCAATGCCCGTGGCCGACAGCGATCCGAACAATTGCACTTCTATACGAAGCACCTGTTCCAACTGGTGCTTGTCCCGTAGCGACTCGACGAACAACGCCGCGGCGCGCATGGGCCCGACGGTGTGGGAACTGGAAGGGCCGATGCCGATTTTGAACAGGTCGAAAACGCTGATAGCCATTGCTGCAGAGCTCCTGAGGATGCCGGTCCGGGACGCAAAAGCGCCCGCTGGCGGAGCTGCTACGCTCAAGCTGCGTTCCGCCGGAATGCCCGCATCATCAGGCTTTTGTCGGGACGCACGGCGTCTGACACCGACGCACTCATGTCCACCAGCGCCGCGCCGTTTTCGCCCCGGTTTTTCGCCGTTTTTATGCGGTTCAGATGGCCATCGGGGGCTGAAAAAAGCTGTAAACGACGTCACCGACACTAGATACGACCATCCCTGTACTGGATACGACCCCCCCTGTAGGCGTCAGATTTTCACTGGTACATGATCGTTGTGACTCGATTGCAAGGCGCCGTGGTAGAGCTGTCTCCAGAACGCCATCCAACCGCAACCTATAAGTGCGGTGGTCCACAGTCGGAACACTGCCAAAAAAAACACCAAGGAGTCCATCCATGAAAGGTTCCCCGTCGTTGTTGTTGGCCGCCATGCTGAGTCTGCCGTTACTGGCGCAAGCTGCAGAACCGGCGCAGTGCAGTACCGTTAACTTCTCCGATGTCGGCTGGACCGACATCACCGCGACCACCGCCACCACCTCCGTCGTGCTCAACGCCCTCGGCTACAAGACCAAGACCACCATGATCTCCGTGCCCGTGACCTACAAGTCGCTGGCCGACGGCAAGAACATGGACGTGTTCCTCGGCAACTGGATGCCGACCATGGAAAACGACATCAAGGCCTACCGCGACGCCGGCACCGTGGAAACCGTGCGCACCAACCTCAAGGGCGCCAAGTACACCCTCGCCGTGCCGCAAGCCCTGTATGACAAAGGTCTGCATGACTTCGCCGACATCGCCAAATTCAAGAAAGAGCTCGACGGCAAGATCTACGGCATCGAGCCTGGCAACGACGGCAACCGTCTGATCCAGAGCATGATCGACAAGGACGCCTTCGGCCTGAAGACCGCCGGTTTCAAAGTCGTCGAGTCTTCGGAAGCGGGCATGCTCTCGCAAGTGGATCGCGCGCAAAAACGCGACACAGCGGTGGTCTTCCTCGGCTGGGCGCCGCACCCGATGAACAAGCGCTTCAAGATTCAATACCTGACCGGTGGCGATGATTTCTTCGGCCCCGATTTCGGTGCGGCGACCGTGGCGACCAACACCCGCAAGGGTTACGCCACGGAATGCAGCAACGTCGGTCAGTTGCTGAAGAACCTGGAGTTCACCGTCGACATGGAAAGCGAACTGATGGGCAACATCCTCGACGACAAGATGAAGCCTGACGCGGCCGCCAAGGCCTGGCTGAAAAAGAATCCACAAGTGCTCGATACCTGGCTCGCTGGCGTGACCACCATTGACGGTAAACCTGGCCTGGAGGCCGTGAAAGCCAAGATTGCTCAGTAATCGCTTATGCCGGACGGCTGCGGCCGTCCGGGCTGTTTATTTCCTTGCATGCGGACGTTCACTACCATGCTGATTGATCAGAAAATACCTTTAGGCCAGTACATCGCGGGCTTCGTTGAATGGCTGACGCAACACGGCGCCAGCACCTTCGACGCAATCGCCGTGACCCTGGAAACGATGATCCACGGCGTGACGTTTGCGCTGACCTGGTTCAACCCACTGGTCTTGATTGGCCTGATCGCCCTGCTCGCGCACCTGATCCAGCGCAAATGGGGATTGACCGCTTTCGTGATCGCCTCATTCCTGCTGATCCTCAATCTGGGGTACTGGCAGGAAACCATGGAAACCCTCGCCCAGGTCATGTTCGCGACCCTGGTCTGCGTGGTCATCGGCGTGCCGTTGGGCATCGTCGCCGCGCATAAACCGATGTTCTACACTGTCATGCGTCCGGTACTCGATCTGATGCAGACCGTACCGACCTTCGTTTACCTCATTCCTACCCTGACCCTCTTCGGGCTGGGTGTGGTACCGGGCCTGATCTCCACGGTGGTGTTCGCCATCGCTGCGCCGATCCGCCTGACCTACCTGGGCATCCGCGATGTCCCGCAAGAACTGATGGACGCCGGCAAAGCCTTCGGCTGCTCGCGTCGCCAATTGCTCTCACGGATCGAACTGCCTCACGCCATGCCGAGCATCGCAGCCGGCATCACCCAGTGCATCATGCTGTCGTTGTCGATGGTGGTGATCGCGGCATTGGTGGGCGCCGACGGACTCGGCAAACCGGTGGTCAACGCACTGAACACTGCTGATATCGCCCTGGGCTTCGAAGCGGGCCTGGCGATCGTACTGCTGGCGATCATGCTCGACCGTATCTGCAAACAACCCGACGCCAAAGTAGGGGGTGACGCATGAGCATAATTCGCTTCGAAGACGTTGACGTAATCTTCTCCAAGGATCCGCGCGAGGCGCTCAAGCTGCTGGATCAGGGCATGACCCGCAACGAGATCCTGAAAAAGACCGGACAGATAGTCGGTGTGGAGAAAGCCACGCTGGATATCAACAAAGGCGAAATCTGCGTGCTGATGGGCTTGTCCGGTTCCGGCAAGTCGAGCCTGCTGCGCTGCATCAACGGCCTCAACACCGTGAGCCGCGGCAAACTGTTCGTCGAGCATGAAAACCGCCAGATCGACATCGCCTCCTGCACCCCCGCCGAGCTGAAAATGATGCGCACCAAACGCATCGCCATGGTGTTCCAGAAGTTCGCCCTGATGCCGTGGCTGACGGTGCGCGAGAACATCAGTTTCGGTCTGGAAATGCAGGGTCGCCCAGAGAAGGAACGCAAAAAACTGGTCGATGAAAAACTCGAATTGGTTGGCCTGACCCAATGGCGCAACAAGAAGCCTGACGAACTCTCCGGCGGCATGCAGCAACGTGTCGGTCTGGCGCGGGCGCTGGCGATGGACGCCGATATTCTGCTGATGGACGAACCGTTCTCGGCGCTCGACCCGCTGATCCGTCAGGGCCTGCAGGATGAACTGCTGGAACTGCAGCGCAAGCTGAGCAAAACCATCGTGTTCGTGAGCCATGACCTCGACGAGGCGCTGAAACTCGGTAGCCGCATCGCGATCATGAAAGACGGCCGGATCATCCAGTACAGCGTGCCGGAAGAGATCGTGCTGAACCCGGCGGACGACTATGTGCGCACCTTCGTCGCGCACACCAATCCGCTCAACGTCCTCTGCGGCCGCAGCCTGATGCGCACACTGGACAAGTGCAAACGTATCAACGGTTCGGTGTGTCTCGATCCGGGCGGCGATTCGTGGCTGGATCTGGCTGAAGGCAACACCATCAAAGGCGCGCGGCAGAATGGTTCGGTGCTGAACCTGCAGAACTGGGCACCGGGGCAAGCGGTCGAGGGCCTGGAGCGCAAGCCGACGCTGGTGGATTCGAACATCGGCATGCGTGATGCGCTGCAGATTCGTTATCAGACCGGCAACAAGCTGGTGCTGCACGATGACAATCATGTGGTGGGGATCCTGGGCGACAGCGAGTTATATCACGCGCTGTTAGGCAAGAACCTCGGTTAAGACGGGATAAAAAAAGGGATCGCGGTGAGCGATCCCTGATCGTTCCCACGCTCTGCGTAGGAATGCAGCCCGGGACGCTCCGCGTCCCACAACAGCGGACGCAGAGCGTCCATTGAGACATTCCCACGCGGAGCATGGGAACGATCATGCAAAAGGGGCTCAATCGAGCCCCTTTTGTTTTAGCGGTTTAGCTATACACCCGGCCAAGGAGCTGCCGATGGCTTTCAAACTGATCGAGCACATCGCGTGTGATCTGATCCTGCGTAAAGCCCATCAGGTCGTAATCCTGGCTGCCGTTATGCAGATACACCTCGGCGCGGTAGTAACGCTGGCGCGCTTCATCGGACTGCGCCGATTCGGTCGGGGTCGCCAGATAGCCGTCCAGGCTCACTTCGTAAACGAAAGGGTTGCCCTCTTCCATCTCGACGCGCACGCCCATGCAACGCTTGGATTTACCCAGCAGCGTCTGCACTTCCAGACCCTGCGCACGCATCTGCGCGGTGGCATCTTCCAGCGCCGGGCTGACCTGCTTGTCCATGAAGCGCTGCACCACCGATTGGCTCGGTTGCAGATCCAGTTGCGTCAGACGCTCGCTGAAACCACGACGACCGCGCTCCGCCAGTTGCGCCTGCTCCTGTTCGATCTGCACGTCCTGGCGCATCGCCTTATGCAGGCCGAACATAAAGAACACCAGCACCACCGAGAACGGCAGACCGGCCAGCACCACCATGGTTTGCATGGCTTCGAAGTTACCGGCAAACAGCAGACCGATGGTCACCAGGGTGATCACCACCGACCAGAAGATCCGCAGCCAGTGCGGCGCATCTTCGTCGACGTTGCCGCCCTTGCAGGACAGATTCGCCATCATCACCGCGCCGGAGTCGGCCGGGGTCAGGAACAGCACGAAGCCGACAAAGATCGACACACCGATGACGACTTTCGACGCCGGGTAGTGTTCAAGCAATTGATAGATCGCCATCGACGGCTGTTCCAGCGCCGTCTTGCCGAGTTCCACCGCGCCATGGTTCATCACCAGATCCAGCGCCGAGTTACCGAAGATCGACAGCCAGGCCAGGGTGAAGCCCAGCGGAATCAGCAGCACGCCAGCGACCAGTTCACGCACGGTACGACCACGGGAGATACGCGCGATGAACATGCCTACGAATGGCGCCCAGGAAATCCACCACGCCCAGTAGAACAGGGTCCACAGGCCCATCCAGCGCTCGGACTTGGCGTTGTCGCCTTCGTACACATAAAGGTCGAAGGTTTTCAGCACGATGCCATTGAGGTAGTCACCGATGTTCTGCACGAAGCCGTTGAGCAGGTGCAAAGTCGGGCCGAACAGCAATACGAAAATCAGCAGACCACTGAACAGCACAATGTTCAGGTTGGACAGACGACGGATGCCGTTTTCCACGCCGGACACGGCAGCGATGGTCGCCACGGTGCTCATCACGATGATCACGATCAACAGGTTAGTGTTGCTGTGTTCCATGCCGAACAGGTTTTCCAGCCCCGACGACACTTGCAGCGAACCAATCCCCAGGTTGGTCACCAGACCCAGCAGGGTCACGAACATGCCGAAGCCGTCCACCGCGTGACCGGCCGCGCCTTTGACCCAACGCTCGCCGACCAGCGGATACAGCGCCGAACGCAGGGCCAGCGGCTGGTTATGACGGTACGCAAAGTAAGCAACAGCCAGTCCGACTAGTGCGTAGATCGCCCAGCCGTGCAGACCCCAATGCAGGAACGTCAGCTGTACTGCCTGACGCGCGGCCATGTTGCTGGCCGATGCGCCTTCCGGCGGATTGAAGTAGTGATCCAGTGGCTCGGATGCGCCGAAATACAGCAGCGAAATACCGATACCCGACGAGAACAGCATCCCCGCCCAGGCGCCGTAACTGAAATCCGGGGTGTCATCCTTGCTGCCCAGTTTGAGTTTGCCGTACGAGGAAAACGCCAGGCCCACCACAAACACCAGGTAGGCGGCGATGACCACCATGTAGTACCAGCCGAAGCTGCGCGACAACCAGGCCTGAGCGATACCCAACAGTCTGCCGGCCTCTTGCGGGGCGATAATCAGAATGGCGGTCAACAACAGAATCAGCGCGGTAGAGGTGTAAAACACCCAACCGTTGACCGTCACCTTCTCGGGCGGGGTCTTTATAAGCGAGGCAGAACTCATGGCACAAATGCTCCAGGCAGTGCGAGAGAAGAACACAAGGCAACACGGAACCCGACCAATCGGTTAGTTGGCAGCCGACCGGCGGGTGATATAAAGACACCCCGAAAAATGCCCGAACCTGCCGAAATGGCGCTGCGAATCGCTTTCGTGGCCGAAGGTGGACGGACGTTCATCCGAAACCTGGCCCTGAGCGTCTTGCCCTTTCAACACGTCCATCGAATCGCGAACCGCGCCATGCCCCACGCAGGTTTCGAGCTGTTTCGGATGTCGGTTTTATCGCCACTTACACGTAGGAAAAATCTGTAGGCAGCGACGATTTGTCGCAGATCTTATTCTTTGTTGATTGAACGTTCAATCAAAACAAAATAGACTGGCCGTCAATCCGATAGGCGTCATTCGCCGCTCGGAAGGCCTAAGGAGATGTGCAAGATGCCCAAGGTCGGTATGCAACCCATCCGCCGCCAACAACTGATCGAAGCCACTTTGCAGGCGGTCGATCAGGTCGGAATGGGGGACGCCAGCATTGCGCTGATCGCCCGTTTGGCCGGTGTCTCGAATGGCATCATCAGTCATTACTTTCAGGACAAGAACGGCCTGATTGCCGCCACGATGCGGTATCTGATGAACGTCCTCAGCGAGAACGTCACCGCGCGCCGGCAGGCGCTGGCAGACAGCAGCCCACGGGCGCATCTGCAGGTGATCATCGAAGGCAACTTCGACGCCAGCCAGGTCAATGGCCCGGCAATGAAAACCTGGCTGGCTTTTTGGGCCACCAGCATGCACCAGCCGTCTTTGCACAGGTTGCAGCGGATCAACGATCACCGTCTGTATTCCAACCTGTGCTGCGAGTTCCGCCGTGTGTTGCCGCTCGAAGATGCGCGCAGCGCAGCGCGGGGGCTGGCAGCGTTGATCGACGGCTTGTGGTTGCGCGGCGCTTTGTCGGGAGACGCTTTCGACACGGCGCAGGCGCAACAGATCGCTTACGAATACATGGATTTCCAATTGGCCAAGAAGGTGAGCTAGAGCACACAGAAAACGCTCGGCCCCTGAACGCCACCGCAGCCTCACCGCGGTGGTCAACGCCAACCACCAATGCACTTGCGAGGACACTATGGCCCGTTTCGAACTGCAAAAACTTTACATCGATGGCGCGTACTCCGACGCCGGCAGCGATGCCACCTTCGAAGCCATCAACCCGGCTAACGGTGAAGTCCTCGCACTGGTGCAACGTGCGACCAAGGAAGACGTCGAGCGCGCCGTGGTCAGCGCCGAAAAGGGTCAGAAAATCTGGGCCGCGATGACCGCCATGGAGCGCTCGCGCATCCTGCGTCGCGCCGTCGACATCCTGCGCGAGCGCAACGATGAACTGGCCGCGCTGGAAACCCTGGACACCGGTAAATCCTTCTCCGAAACCAAATACGTCGACATCGTTACCGGTGCTGACGTGCTGGAATACTACGCAGGCCTGGTGCCAGCGATCGAAGGCGAGCAGATTCCTCTGCGCGACACTTCGTTCGTCTACACCCGTCGCGAGCCACTGGGCGTGGTTGCCGGTATCGGCGCGTGGAACTACCCGATCCAGATCGCCCTGTGGAAATCTGCACCAGCCCTGGCGGCCGGTAACGCGATGATCTTCAAACCAAGCGAAGTCACCTCGCTGACCACCCTGAAACTGGCCGAGATCTACACCGAAGCCGGCGTTCCAAATGGCGTGTTCAACGTACTGACCGGCAGCGGCCGTGAAGTCGGCACCTGGCTGACCGAGCACCCTCGCATCGAAAAAATCTCCTTCACCGGCGGCACCGACACCGGCAAGAAAGTCATGGCCAGCGCTTCGGCTTCGTCGCTGAAAGACGTGACCATGGAACTGGGCGGCAAGTCCCCGCTGATCATCTGCGACGACGCCGATCTCGATCGCGCTGCCGACACCGCGATGATGGCCAACTTCTACAGCTCCGGTCAGGTCTGCACCAACGGCACTCGCGTGTTTGTACCGGCGCACCTGAAAGCCGCTTTCGAAGCCAAGATCGTTGAGCGCGTTGCGCGCATTCGCGTCGGCAACCCGGAAGACGAAAACACCAACTTCGGCCCACTGGTCAGCTTCGCGCACATGGAAAGCGTGCTGGGCTACATCGCCAAGGGTAAAGAACAAGGCGCCCGCGTGCTGTGCGGCGGCGAGCGTCTGACCGACGGCGAATTCGCCAAAGGCGCATTCGTGGCACCGACCGTGTTCACCGATTGCACCGACGACATGACCATCGTCCGCGAAGAAATCTTTGGCCCGGTCATGGCGATCCTGTCTTACGAGACCGAAGAAGAAGTGATCCGCCGCGCCAACGACACCGACTTCGGCCTGGCCGCCGGTATCGTCACCAAAGACCTGAACCGCGCCCACCGCGTGATTCATCAACTGGAAGCCGGTATCTGCTGGATCAACGCCTGGGGCGAGTCCGACGCAAAAATGCCGGTCGGCGGCTACAAGCAGTCGGGTGTTGGCCGTGAGAACGGCATCAGCTCGCTGAACAACTTCACCCGCATCAAATCGGTACAGGTCGAGCTGGGCGATTACGTCTCGGTGTTCTAAGAGCCGAGTCTTGTATTGCTCGTGAGGCCTTCTTCGCGAGCAGGCTCGCTCCCACAGGAGATCCCATTCCAATGTGGGAGCGAGCCTACTTGCGATTCGAGTGCAAAGCACTCGTCAGGCCCGACCTGACCACATCTAAAGAGGGTGCATTCAATGTCCCAAGAATTCGATTACATCATCATCGGTGCCGGCTCGGCCGGTAACACCCTGGCGACCCGTCTGACTGAAGACGCTGGCGTCACCGTTCTGCTGCTCGAAGCCGGCGGCCCTGACTACCGTTTCGACTTCCGCACGCAAATGCCGGCTGCTCTGGCGTTCCCGCTGCAAGGTCGTCGCTACAACTGGGCCTACGAAACCGATCCTGAGCCACACATGGACGGTCGCCGCATGGAATGCGGTCGCGGCAAAGGCCTCGGCGGTTCCTCGCTGATCAACGGCATGTGCTACATCCGTGGTAACGCGATGGACTACGACGGCTGGGCGAAACTGCCAGGCCTGGAAAACTGGTCGTACCTCGACTGCCTGCCGTACTTCCGCAAAGCCGAAACCCGCGACATCGGCCCGAACGATTACCACGGTGGCGAAGGCCCGGTCAGCGTGACCACGCCGAAGGCTGGGAACAACCCTCTGTTCCACGCCATGGTTGAAGCTGGCGTACAGGCCGGTTATCCGCGCACCGAAGACTTGAACGGCTACCAGCAGGAAGGCTTCGGCCCGATGGACCGTACCGTCACGCCGAACGGCCGTCGTGCTTCCACCGCCCGTGGTTATCTCGACGTCGCCAAGAAGCGCTCGACCCTGACCATCGTCACCCATGCCCTGACCGACAAGATTCTGTTCGAAGGCAAGCGTGCGGTCGGCGTGCGTTACCTGGTCGGCGACGCTGAAGAGCGCGTTGAAGCCAAAGCCCGTAAAGAAGTCCTGCTGTGCTCCGGCGCCATCGCTTCGCCGCAGATTCTGCAGCGTTCCGGTGTCGGCCCTGCCGAGCTGCTGAAGTCGCTCGACATTCCAGTGGTTCACGACCTGCCGGGCGTCGGTGAAAACCTGCAGGATCACCTTGAGCTGTACCTGCAATACGCTTGCACTCAACCGGTTTCGCTGTACCCGTCGCTGCTCTGGTACAACCAGCCAGCCATCGGTGCCGAGTGGCTGTTCAACGGCACCGGCATCGGCGCCAGCAACCAGTTCGAAGCCGGCGGTTTCATCCGTTCGCGTCCGGAATTCGAATGGCCGAACATCCAGTACCACTTCCTGCCGGTAGCGATTAACTACAACGGCAGCAACGGTGTGAAAGAGCACGGTTTCCAGGCGCACATGGGTTCCATGCGCTCGCCAAGCCGTGGTCGCATCCAGGCCAAGTCGAAAGACCCGCGCCAGCACCCGAGCATCCTGTTCAACTACATGGCTACCGAACAAGACTGGCAGGAATTCCGCGACGGCATCCGCCTGACCCGTGAAATCATGCAACAGCCTGCGCTGGACGCCTTCCGTGGCCGCGAAATCAGCCCGGGCATCGAAGTGCAAACCGATGAGCAGCTGGACAAGTTCATCCGCGAGCACGCCGAAACTGCGTTCCACCCGTCCTGCTCGTGCAAGATGGGCACCGACGAGATGGCTGTGGTTGATGGCGAAGGTCGCGTGCACGGCATGCAGAGCCTGCGTGTGGTCGATGCTTCGATCATGCCGATCATCACCACCGGCAACCTCAACGCGCCAACGATCATGATCGCCGAGAAAATCGCCGACAAGATCCGTGGTCGCCAGCCGCTGCCGCGTAGCACCGCTGCTTACTATGTGGCGGGCGATGCGCCGGTGAAGGGCAAGCCGATGCGTGATATTACGCCTGCTGCTCAGTAATTCAGTTACACCGTATCAAGGCTGATCGCGAGCAGGCTCACTCCTACAAGGATCTCCAGTGAACACACATCATGTGAACACTGGAGATTAACTGTAGGAGTGAGCCTGCTCGCGATGAGGCCCTACAATTCAGCAAAAATCCCTCTGTTCCAAGTAAATTCCCCTACACCCCCTCTTCACTTGATCCTACCCCCACGCAGGCCTACTCTAGACCTCGCGCAACCGTTTCACCCCCTCCCCGCCGCTGCTCTACCGCTTCCCCCTGACAAGGAGGTTCCCGAATGTTCGATTTCCACCCCCAGCTCAAGCAGCGCTTCGCTGCCTTGCGCACGGGCGCTGAGTTTTTTTCCCTGCGATACGTACGCGAATCCGGTCAGTACCTGTCGGTGCGTAAAAACGTCGCCGAACCGCCGAGCCTGAGCCGCGACGAAGGCGCGATGCTTACCGTGCGCGTCAACGGCGTTGAGGCCTACGCGGCAACCAACGACCTCTCGCAACAAGGTCTGCAGGCCGCCCTCGAGCGCGCCGAGCAGCAAGCGCGCCGGCTCAAGCCGCACGCCT
Source organism: Pseudomonas sp. CH61 (assembly GCF_059429415.1). NCBI lineage: Bacteria > Pseudomonadati > Pseudomonadota > Gammaproteobacteria > Pseudomonadales > Pseudomonadaceae > Pseudomonas > Pseudomonas sp. CH61. The sequence goes on from NZ_CM182098.1 coordinate 5,261,904, forward strand.
TGCTCGACCTGCGCGATCAGCCAGTGTCCAGCGATCGCGCTGATTACTTTTCGCCCAATCTCGAACAAGCCTTCCCGTCCCTGAGCGAATGCTTCGAGCTGCTCGGCGCGGAATCCGCCTCGGTGCCAAAGGATGAGCGCCTGGTGAACTGGCAGGTGAGCATTGGCATTACCCACGTCGAACAGATCTACCTGAGCAGCGCCGGGGCTGAATTGCGCCAGGCCCAGCGTTTCGTCTACCCGGGCCTCGACGTTACCGCCTACGATGGCAACGACAGCCAGACCCGTAGCCTCGGTCGCGAGAACTTCGGCCAACAGGGCGGCGCGGACGTGATCAGCCGCTGCGGCCTGATCGGCGCCGGCCCGCAAGTCGCCGACCAGGCATTGCAACTGCTGCTCGCGCCGAACACCCCGCAAGGCCCGCGCGATCTGCTGCTGATGCCGGATCAAATGATGCTGCAGATCCACGAATCCATTGGTCACCCGTTGGAACTCGACCGCATCCTCGGTGATGAACGCAATTACGCCGGCACCAGTTTCGTCAAAGCCAGCGACTTCGGCAGCCTGCAATACGGCTCCAAGCTGCTCAACGTGACGTTCGATCCGGGTATTCCCGAAGAACTCGCCAGCTATGGTCATGACGACGACGGCAGCAAGGCCAGCAAACAATTCCTGATTCGTGATGGTTTGCTGCTGCGCCCACTGGGCGGTGCACTGTCGCAGTTCCGCGCTGGTCTCGATGGCGTTGCCAACAGCCGCGCCTGCGGCTGGAACCGGCCGCCGATCGACCGCATGGCCAACCTCAATATCGAACCGGGCGATCAGCCACTGAACAAACTGATCGAAGGCATCGAGAACGGCATCCTGATGAGCACCAACCGTTCTTGGTCGATCGACGATGCGCGCAACAAATTCCAGTTCGGCTGTGAATGGGGCCAGTTGATCGAAAACGGTGAACTCAAAGGCGTGGTAAAAAACCCGAACTACCGGGCGATTTCCGCGCATTTCTGGAAAAGCCTGCGCGCCGTCGGCGACGCCAACACCGTCAAGGTGCTGGGCACGCCGAACTGCGGCAAGGGTGAACCAAACCAGGTGATCCGCGTCGGCCACGCTTCGCCGGCCTGCGTATTCAGCAACGTTGATGTGTTTGGGGGAGACGCCTGATGAGCATTTCGAAGAGTCAGTCCGACGCCTTCAAGGTCATGGTCGAGTGGCTGCGCGACAGCGTGCGCGAGCCGGAACAGTTCACCCTCAGCTTTGCCGCCGAATCCTCGGCGTTTGTGCGTTTCAATCACGCCAAGGTGCGTCAGGCCGGGCAAGTGCAGCAGGCCAATATCGTTCTGAAACTGATCAACGACGGGCGTCATGCCGACCTGCAAGTGACCCTCTCCGGTGATCAGGAAGGCGATCTGCAACGGCTTGCCGAAGGTCTGCAACAACTGCGCGAAACACTGCCGTTGCTGCCGCAGGATCCGTACCTGCTGCTCAATCACAACGGCTGGCAGAGCCAGAACGTGCAGGAGCATCCGCTGCCGGATACCGAACAGGTGGTCGATGAAATCTGTGCTGCCGCTGAAGGTCTGGATCTGGTCGGCTTTTATGCTGCCGGCCCGATCAGCCGTGGTTTCGCCAGTTCTTCAGGGGCGTTCGGTTGGCATCAGGCCAACAGCTTCAACTTCGATTTCAGCCTGTTCCACGACAACGGTGAAGCGGTTAAGGCCAGCTACGCCGGGCATGACTGGAGCAGCGAAGGTTTCGCCAAGCGCTTCGGCCAGGCGCGCGAGCAACTGGAGTTTCTCGGCCGCCCGCTGCGCACCTTGGCGCCGGGGCAGTACCGCGCGTACCTGGCACCGGCAGCGCTGGAAGAAATCATGGGCATGTTGAGCTGGGGCGGTTTTTCGGCGCAGTCGATTGCCAGCAAGAGCAGCCCGTTGCAGAAGCTGTATGTCGGCGATCAGGCGTTCAGTCCGCTGCTGTCGCTGGACGAGAAAGTCAGCGAATCGTTGAGCCCGGCGTTTTCCGGCGAAGGTTATCCGCGCAGTGATTTGCGTTTGATCGTCGAAGGCAAGGCTGGCGATCAACTGGTCGGCTCACGCAGTGCCGCTGAATACGGTCTGGCCGCCAACGGCGCCGGCGGCGGTGAAATGCCCAGTGCATTGAACATGGCGGCGGGTGATCTGTCGCAAGCAGAGATCCTCAAGCAGTTGGGCACCGGGCTGTACATCAGCAACCTGTGGTACCTGAACTACTCGGATCAACCGGCGGCACGCATGACCGGCATGACCCGCTTCGCGACTTTCTGGGTCGAGAACGGCGAAATCCAGGCACCGGTCAGCACCATGCGCTTTGATGACAGTGCTTACAGCCTGCTCGGTTCGCAGCTGGAAGCGTTGACCACCGAGCGTGAGTTGCTGCTGTCGGCGAGTACATATAGCCAGCGCAATACCTCCTCGGCATTGCTGCCGGGGGCGCTGGTCAGCCGTTTGACGCTAACCCTGTAAACGTAAAACCTGTGGGAGCGAGCCTGCTCGCGAAGAGGCCATGTCATCCAACATTGATGGCGACTGACCTACCGCTTTCGCGAGCAGGCTCGCTCCCACACTGACCGTGCTCGACCTTGGATTTGTATTAACTCCAACAACAGAGGTTCCATGCCCAACCGCCCGCCTCTCGACGCCATCACCGCCCGCTGGTTGCCGTGGGTCGTCGCTATCGCTTTCTTCATGCAGTCCCTCGACGGGACCATTCTTAACACTGCCCTGCCCGCCATGGCTCGCGATCTCGCCGAAGATCCGTTGCGCATGCAAGGCGTGGTCATCTCTTACATGCTCACCGTGGCGCTGCTGATCCCCGCCTCAGGCTGGATCGCCGACCGCTTCGGCACCAAGAAAATCTTCTTCGGCGCGATTCTGCTGTTCAGCTTCGGCTCGCTGCTCTGCGCCTTGTCGAGCAGCCTGAGCATGCTGATTGGCGCCCGGGTCATTCAGGGCCTGGGCGGCGCATTGATGCTGCCAGTCGGACGACTAGTGGTGCTGCGCGCTTACCCACGATCCGAACTGGTGCGGATCATGGGCTTCATCACCATTCCCGGTCTGCTCGGCCCGCTGATCGGCCCGACCATGGGCGGCTGGATGGTCGAATACCTGACGTGGCACTGGATCTTCCTGATCAACCTGCCGGTCGGCGTGATCGGCTGCTACGCGGTGTGGAAGTTCATTCCCGACCTGCGCGGCACTGAGCGCACACGCTTCGATAGCCTCGGCTTCCTGCTGTTTGGTGCGGCGATGATTTTGATCACCATCGCCATGGAAGGCCTCGGCGAACTGCACCTGCCGCACCTGCGGGTGATGTTGCTGCTGTTCGGCGGCATGGCTTGTCTGGCGGCGTACTGGTTGCGCGCCGGGCACATCGAAAACCCGCTGTTCTCACCGTCGCTGTTCAAGACCCGCACCTTTGCCGTCGGCATTCTCGGCAACCTCTTCGCGCGTTTGGGCAGCGGTGCTCTGCCGTTTCTGGTGCCGCTGCTGCTGCAAGTAGCGCTGGGCTATTCGCCGTCGCAAGCGGGGATGAGCATGCTGCCGCTGGCCGCGGCGGCGATGATCGCCAAGTGGGTCGCGCGGCCGCTGATCGAACGGCTTGGCTATCGCATCGTCCTCACCGGCAACACATTGGCGCTGGGGATCATGCTGGCGAGCATGGGCCTGGTCAGCGAGCAAACGCCGTACTGGCTACTGCTGTGTCTGCTGGCAGTGCTAGGGGCGATCAACTCGCTGCAATTCACCGCGATGAACACCGTGACCCTGATTGATCTGGACGACGCCAGCGCCAGCAGTGGCAACAGTTTGCTCTCGGTGGTCGCGCAGTTGTCGCTGAGTCTTGGCGTTGCCTGCGCTGGTGCATTGCTCGGTGGGTTTACAGCGGAGGTCGGCAACGATGGCGTGGAAACCGTGCTCGGCGCGTTCCAGCTGACCTTCGTCACCGTCGGCATCATGGCGATGCTGGCCGCGACGATCTTCTCGCAACTGTCGAAAGAAGACGGCCGCCGCGCCAAACGCCCGGAAGAACACATCGAACATTAACCACTGTTCGTCCAGAACTTTCGAAGAAAGTGGCACGGGGCTGCTACACTGCGCGACATTTTGTTTTGCAGGCCAGTCCCGTGACCACCATCGCCACCGCTTTTAATACTCTGCCGCTGTCCGCCGCCATGCTGGCTAACCTCGAATCCCTCGGTTATGCCCAGATGACGCCGATCCAGGCGCAGAGCTTGCCGGTGATCCTCAAAGGGATGGACCTGATCGCCCAGGCCAAGACCGGCAGCGGCAAGACTGCCGCATTCGGCATCGGCCTGCTCAACCCGATCAACCCGCGCTACTTCGGTTGCCAGGCACTGGTGATCTGCCCGACGCGCGAGCTGGCCGACCAGGTCGCCAAGGAAATCCGTCGTCTGGCCCGTGCCGAAGACAACATCAAAGTCCTGACCCTGTGCGGCGGCGTGTCCTTCGGCCCGCAGATCGCTTCGCTGGAGCACGGCGCGCACATCATCGTCGGCACCCCGGGCCGCATCCAGCAGCACCTGCGCAAGGGTTCGCTGGTCCTCGATGGCCTGAACACGCTGATCCTCGACGAAGCCGATCGCATGCTTGACATGGGTTTCTACGACGCCATCGAAGACATCATCATCAAGACCCCGGAGCGTCGTCAGACCCTGCTGTTCTCCGCCACCTACCCGGTTGGCATCAAGCAACTGGCGTCGAAATTCATGCGTGATCCGCAAACGGTGAAAGCCGAAGCGTTCCACGATGACACGCAGATCGAGCAGCGCTTCTACGAGATCTCCCCGGAAGATCGTATGAGCGTGGTGACCAAAGTCCTGCACCACTTCCGCCCAGCGTCGTGCGTGGCGTTCTGCTTCACCAAGCAGCAAGTGCAGGAAACCGTTGATCACCTGACCGCCAAAGGCATTTCCGCCGTCGGCCTGCACGGCGACCTGGAACAGCGTGATCGCGATCAGGTGCTGGCGATGTTCGCCAACCGTAGTACTTCGGTACTGGTTGCCACCGACGTTGCCGCCCGTGGTCTGGATATCGATGCACTGGACATGGTGATCAACGTCGAACTGGCCCGCGATTCGGAAATCCACATTCACCGCGTTGGCCGTACCGGTCGTGCTGGTGAGAAAGGCATCGCCATCAGCCTGGTTGCACCGGGCGAAGCGCACCGCGCGCAAGCCATCGAGCAGCTGCAGAAATCGCCGCTGAACTGGGATCAGGTCGATAACCTCAAGTCCCAGGGCCTCGCCCCGCTGCAACCGCCGATGACCACGCTGTGCATCGGCGCGGGCCGTAAAGACAAGGTTCGCCCGGGAGACATCCTGGGTGCATTGACTGGCGATGCCGGCATTCCCGGTGCACAGGTTGGCAAGATCGCGATCTTCGACTTCCAGGCGTATGTAGCCGTGGACCGCACCGTGGCCATGCAGGCCTTGCAGCGCCTGAACGACGGCAAGATCAAGGGCCGTTCGCTGCGCGTTCGTATCCTCTGACCTGATCGTTCCCACGCTCTGCGTGGGAATGCATCCCGTGACGCTCCGCGTCACATAACAACGGACGCAGAGCGTCCATGGCGGCATTCCCACGCAGAGCGTGGGAACGATCATTGTGTGAGGACACCGTTTTGCGCTCTACCGAAGTCGTGATCATTGGCGCTGGCGCCGCGGGGTTGATGTGTGCACTGACCGCCGCCGGGCGCGGCCGTCAGGTATTGCTGCTCGACCACGCGAACAAGGCCGGCAAGAAAATCCTGATGTCGGGCGGTGGCCGCTGCAATTTCACCAACATGTACACCGAGCCGAGCAATTTCCTCTCGCAGAATCCGCATTTCTGCAAATCCGCACTGGCGCGTTACACCCAGTGGGATTTCATCGGCATGGTCGGCAAACACGCCGTGCCCTACCACGAGAAAAAACTCGGCCAGTTGTTCTGCGATAACAAATCCAGCGACATCCTCGAAATGCTCCTCACCGAGTGCGATCAGGCCGGCGTCGAGCTGCATCTGGACACGTCGATCCAGACCATCGAGAAGGTCGAAAGCGGTTACTTGCTCGACACCACCCTCGGTCAGGTCCAGTGCCAGTCGCTGGTGATCGCTACCGGCGGTCTGTCGATCCCGACGTTGGGCGCCACCGGGTTCGGTTATCAGGTTGCCAAGCAGTTCGGCCACGAGCTGCTGCCGACTCGCGCCGGGCTGGTGCCGTTCACCATCACCGATCAGCTCAAGGAACTCTGCACCGAGTTGTCCGGGACCTCAGTGGATTGTCTGGTCAGCTGCAACGACCAGAGCTTTCGCGAGAACATTCTGTTCACTCACCGTGGCCTTAGCGGCCCGGCGATTTTGCAGATTTCTTCGTTCTGGGAATCCGGCGACACGGTGGAGATCAACCTGCTGCCGGATCACGACGCGGCGAGCTGGCTGCAACAGCAAGTGGCCGAGCGCCCGAACAGTGAGTTGAAAACGTTGCTCGGTGAGATCTTCACCAAGAAGATGGCCAATTTGCTGGCGGACAACTGGTTTGTGTCCAAGCCGATGAAGCAGTACACCCACGCGGAACTGGCGGAAATCGCCGAGAAGCTGGGCAGCTGGAAAGTCGTGCCGGCGGGGACTGAGGGTTATCGCACCGCCGAAGTGACCCTCGGCGGCGTCGACACCCGCGAAGTTTCCTCCAAGACCATGGAATCGCTGAAAAGCCCCGGTCTGTACTTTATCGGCGAAGTCCTCGACGTCACCGGCCACCTGGGCGGCTTCAACTTCCAGTGGGCCTGGGCCTCCGGTTACGCGGCTGCGCAGTACGCCTGACTCAGAGCCAAATACAAAACCCTGTGGGAGCGAGCCTGCTCGCGAATGCGGTATATCAGTCGACATATGTGTTGAATGACACTCCGCTTTCGCGAGCAGGCTCGCTCCCACAGTGGTTTGTGGTGTATGTAAAAGGAACACTTTTTGCTGTCAGATGTGATCGGCGCCATTGCGTCGGCGTCATTACTGGCTCAATTTAGCGGCATCGCCTCGGAAGGCCTTCGCACTTCATGTCCTCGACCTCGTTTCGTCAGTCTTTGCGGCGCCTGTGGGCGCTGGATAAATTCAGCTACAGCGTGCGGGTGTTCATCGCCCTGACCGGCAGCATGGCGCTGTGTTGGTATCAGGATGAAATGGGCCTGCTGATCCCGTTGTTCCTGGGGATTATCGCCAGCGCCCTGGCCGAGACCGACGACAGTTGGCAGGGCCGCCTCAATGCCCTCGCGGTGACGCTGGTGTGTTTCAGCATCGCCGCGCTGTCGGTGGAATTGCTCTTCCCCTACCCCATTGTGTTTGCCATTGCTTTGGCGCTGGCCAGTTTCGGCCTGACCATGCTCGGTGCACTCGGCGAGCGTTATGGGGCGATTGCTTCGGCGACGTTGATTCTGTCGGTGTACACGATGATCGGCGTTGATCAGCGCGGCGGCGCGGTCACCGATTTCTGGCACGAGCCGATGCTGCTGGTCGCCGGCGCCGCCTGGTACGGCTTGCTCTCGGTGCTGTGGCAGGCGCTGTTTTCCAACCAGCCGGTGCAGCAGAGTCTGGCGCGGTTGTTCCGTGAATTGGGTTTTTACCTAAAGCTGAAGTCGTCGCTGTTCGAGCCGATCCGGCAGATGGATGTCGAAGCGCGGCGGCTGGAACTGGCCCAGCAGAACGGCCGTGTGGTGGCGGCGCTGAACAGTGCCAAGGAAATCATCCTGCACCGCGTCGGCAACGGCCGCCCCGGCTCGAAAGTCAGCCGCTATCTGAAGCTGTACTTCCTCGCGCAAGACATCCACGAACGCGCCAGTTCCTCGCACTATCCGTACAACGCGCTGGCCGAAGCGTTCTTCCACAGTGACGTGCTGTTCCGCTGCCAACGCCTGTTGCGCCAGCAAGGCAAGGCCTGCCGCGCACTGGCCGAATCGATCCAGATGCGCCAGCCATTCATTTACGACGCGAGTTTCGCCGAAGCCCTGAGCGACCTCGACGCCTCCCTCGAGCACCTGCGCATCCAGAGCAACCCGGCGTGGCGCGGATTGCTGCGTTCGCTGCGCGCACTGGCCGCCAACCTCGGCACCCTCGATCGTTTGCTCAGCGACGCGAGCAACCCCGACGCCTTGGCCGATGCGACTGACAGCAGCCTGCTCGACCGTTCACCGCGCAATCTCAAGGATGTGTGGATTCGCCTGCGCACGCAGCTGACGCCGACCTCTTTGTTGTTCCGTCATGCCCTGCGCCTGCCACTGGCGCTGAGTATCGGCTACGGCATGGTGCATTTGATTCACCCGTCGCAGGGTTACTGGATCATCCTCACCACCCTGTTTGTCTGCCAGCCGAACTACGGCGCGACGCGGCGCAAACTCGGTCAGCGAATTTTCGGCACCGCCATCGGCCTGACCGTGGCGTGGGCGCTGTTCGATCTGTTCCCAAGCCCACTGGTGCAGTCGTGTTTCGCCATCGCTGCCGGCGTGGTGTTCTTTACCAACCGCACCACCCGCTACACGTTGGCGACGGCGGCGATCACCATCATGGTGCTGTTCTGCTTCAACCAGGTCGGTGACGGTTATGGGCTGTTCCTGCCACGCCTGTTCGATACGCTGTTGGGCAGCCTGATTGCTGGCCTGACGGTGTTCCTGTTCCTGCCGGACTGGCAGGGTCGACGGCTGAACAAAGTGCTGGCCAACACCCTGACCTGCAACAGCATCTACCTGCGCCAGATCATGCAGCAATACGCCGCCGGCAAGAGCGACGACCTCGCCTATCGTCTGGCCCGACGCAACGCGCACAACGCCGATGCGGCGCTGTCGACAACGCTGGCGAACATGCTCATGGAGCCAGGGCATTTCCGGAAGGAAGCGGATGTCGGCTTCCGCTTTCTGGTGTTGTCGCACACCTTGTTGAGTTATCTGTCAGGGCTCGGCGCGCATCGCGAGACGCAGTTGCCGGCGGATGTGCGTGAGCATTTGATTGATGGCGCCGGGGTGAAACTGGCGACGAGCATTGATGAAATCGCCCAAGGTCTGGCGAACAAGCAGCCGGTGGCGATTCAGAGTGATGAAGAAGAAGCGCTGGCCAATGAGCTGGAGCAAATGCCGGATGAGATTGATGAGGGGCAGCGGTTGGTGCAGACGCAGTTGGCGTTGATCTGTCGGCAGTTGGGGCCATTGCGGACGCTAGCGGCGCATCTTATCAAGGACACCAGTGAGGTTAGTGCTGGCTGACAGGATGCCTTCGCGAGCAGGCTCGCTCCCACAGGGGCACCGCATTCCAAATTGTGGGAGCGAGCCTGCTCGCGAAGAGGCCATCAGCAACAACACAACTCTGTGATCAGAAACTCACATCCCATGCTGCCTCAACAACTTGTCATAACTCCCATCCGCCTTCATCGCCGCAATCGCCTTATCAAACCCCGCAACAATCTGCTCATGCTGCGGATTCTTCAGGCTCACCAGAATGTGCAGGCTGTTCTCACTCAACGGCTTGGGTAAAAACTCCACCGAATTGCGCACCTTGGCGGATTCCCGCGCAAGGTAATACTTCGCCACATACTCATCCTCCAGCGTCAATTTGACCCGATCCGCCGCGAGCATGCGTACGGCCATGGCAAAGTTATGCACAGGGACTTTCTGCAACGCCGTGTCGGCATCGAACGGCGCCGAATAGGCGTAGCCGCGCACCACAGCGATCGGATAGGTGTGCAGTTGCTGCAGATTTGAATACTCGAGTGGCGTGTCTTTGCGCTTGAGAAAGCGGATGCGATTGAGCAGGTATTCCCCGGAAAACTGGCCGAGCTTGGTCCGTTCGTCGTTGTACCAAGCGTTGACCAATACATCGTAGCGGCCCTCGCCAACGCCAAGCAGCGCCCGCGCCCAAGGCACCTGCTCGTAGCCGCTGGCATAACCGGCCCGGGCCAGCGCAGTTGTGACGATGTCGGTGGCCAGTCCGCCGTTGACCAGCGTGTCGTCGGTAAAGGGTGGCCAGATATCAAACACCAGCCGCAGCTTGTCCGCTGCAGCGGTCTGGGCCAGCAAGAGCAATCCGGTCAAAGCAAAGGCTCGATGCAAACGCGGCATGCTTGAAAATCCTTAGCGGGCGAGTTGCCCAGCATGTTTTCAGTCAAAACCCCAAGGCCCCTTACCGGCAAAACCCAGGCCCTAACATTAGCTCATTGCAGCCAGTGCACAGGGCTCTCCTGCAGATTACACAAAGTCGCCGGGGCTGCGAGAAAGGAATGATGGCATTTTGACCTTTGTCACAGACTCTTACGCCATACAGACATCTTTATCGCAGGCGCTTAGTATCGGGCGACACGTTCAAGGAATCGGCAAATGACAATCGAATGGGTCTGCAAACATCACAGTGATCTGGGCAAGGAACAGCTGTACGCGCTGTTGAAGCTGCGCTCGGACGTGTTCGTGGTTGAACAGAAATGCGCCTATCCGGACCTCGACGGTCAGGATCTGGAGGGCGATACCTATCACCTGATGGGTTGGGAAGATGACCAGTTGATGGCGTACCTGCGCCTGCTGGATCCGGAATCCCAGGGCGGCGACGTGGTGATCGGCCGCGTGATTACCGCACCACAAGGGCGCGGCAAAGGGCTGGGGCACGAAATGATGGAGCAGGCGTTGAAACAGGCGGAGAAGCATTGGCCACAAGTGCCGATCTATCTGTCAGCGCAGGCGCATTTGCAGGGGTACTACGGTCGGTACGGGTTTGTTGTGGCGGGGGAGGAGTATCTGGAGGATGACATTCCACATATCGGGATGCGTCGTGCCTGAAAAGCCCCTCACCCTAGCCCTCTCCCAGAGGGAGAGGGGACTGACCTTATCGTCTTGCGTCAGACATCGACCTGAAAAACCGCGTCGATTATGGATTCACAGCAGCACTTTCAGGTCGGCGTAACTTACGAGCATCTCGCGGTCGGCCCCCTCTCCCTCCGGGAGAGGGCTGGGGTGAGGGCATTTAGGGATACTCAAGCACAGCCTTGATCTGCCGCAAATTACGCTCGATCCACCCGCGATCAATCGCCCCCCACTCGCGAATCCGATAGCGCCCCGCATGGTTGCGCGCGCCCTCTTCCTGCTCGAATTCACAAACGATATCCAGATCCGCCAACGCCGCAATCGTGTCCTGCGCCGTGCGCCGGGGCATGCCGGTCACTTCGGTCAGCGTCGGCACACTCGGCGCCAGACCGCTGTCGATCAGGTACGCCACATACAAGCGGCGGTAGAAACTGCTTTTGGTCTTGCTGACGTCCATCCCCACCTTCCTGGTTGCGTACTGTTAAGCCTGCATATCCCGCCACGTCAGGTACACGCGCAGATCAAACTCGACCTGGTGATACCCCGGCAGCATGTGCTCGCACAATTTATAGAACGCCTTGTTGTGATCCGATTCCTTGAAGTGCGCCAGTTCATGCACCACGATCATTTTCAGAAAGTCCGGCGCGGCGTCTTTGAACAACGAGGCGATACGAATCTCTTTCTTGGCCTTGAGCTTGCCGCCCTGCACCCGTGACACCGTGGTGTGCAGACCGAGGGCGCGGTGGGTCAGGTCGAGGCGGTTGTCGAACAGCACCTTGTCGATGGCCGGCGCGTTGCGCAGGTATTCCTGCTTCAAGTCCAGCGCGTAGCTGTACAAGGCCTTGTCGCTCTGTACGTCGTGGCGCCCCGAATAGCGTTGATTCAGGTATTCACCCAGACGCCCTTCGGCGATCAGTTGGCGCACCTGATCCTGCAATTGCGCGGGATAGGCCTGGAGGTACTTCAACACAGTCATGGACGAGCGACACGGTTCGAAAAAGGTGCGCCAGTGTAGCGAATTCAACCGGGCAGCGCGCTCCAGTCAAACGGTTCGGCGAAGCTCGCAGCGTCCTCGGCGATCAATGGACGCGCGACAAGGAAGCCCTGCACGTACTCGCAGCCGTGGGCTTGCAGCCACTGATATTGCTCGATGGTTTCCACACCTTCGGCAATCACCAGTAAACCGTATTGCTTGCACAGACTGATCACCGTGCTGACCAGTGAGGCGTCGCGTTTCGAGTCCGGCAATCGCGCAATGAGATGGCGATCAAGCTTGAGCGTATCGAGTTCCAGATCGCGCAGATGCGCCAGCGAACACGGCCCCGAGCCAAAATCATCCAGTGCCACGCGCACGCCGAGATTGCGCAGCAAACGTAACTGCTTGCGGGTTTCATCGGGGTTTTGCATCAGCGCTTCTTCGGTGACCTCGACCTCCAGCTGCCGGGGTTGCAAGGAATGTCGCTCCATCACCTGACGCAACTCGGTGACCAGATTCGGCAGGCTGAACTGGGTGTTGCTCAAACTCACGCCGAGCACCAGATCTTCGGCAAACAAAGTTTCCCAGGCTTTGCGCTGACCGGCGCCGCGATGATAAATCCAGCTGCCGAGGCGGCTGATCAGCCGCGCCTCTTCCAGCAGCGGCAGGAACAATCCCGGCGGAACATCACCGACACTTGGATGTTGCCAGCGCAGCAAAGCCTCAAAACCACGAATCTGGCCAGTGTCGATGGCCACTTGCGGCTGATATACCAAGTTGAAATCGCGATTCTCGATGGCGGCACGCACACTCTCTTCGAGCATCAACCGCGAGCGCGCCCGGCCATTCATTTCATGATCATAAAAGCGATATTGCTGACGTCCGGCGCGTTTGGCCTCGTACATCGCGATATCGGAGGCACGCAGCAATCCGTCAAGGTTAGAGCCGCAGTCCGGGTAAGTGGCGATGCCGATGCTGGCACCCAGCGCGATGTCCAACCCTTCGATCTGCTGACAGATCGACACCCGCTCAATGAGCTTTTCGGCAATCTTCGCCGCTTGCTCGGGGAATTCCAGATCGAGCAGCGCGGTAAATTCATCACCGCCCATGCGCGCGAGAATATCGAACGGTCGCAGGCAGGCTTTTAACTGCTCGGAGACCCAGCGCAGTACACGATCGCCGGCATCGTGACCGAGTGAATCGTTGACCCGTTTGAAGCCATCAAGATCCAGATACAGCAACACCCAACTGCTGTCGCTGCGCTCACCACGCAACAGCAGGTTTTCAACAGTCTGGTAAAAGCCGCGCCGGTTAAGCAACCCGGTCAGTGGATCGGTCACCGCTTGAAATTCCAGTTGCTGGTGCAAGTGTCGAACCACCGACATGTCCAGCACAGTCACCACCATCGCGTGTTGCTCGGCAGGCAACGCCGCACAGGACAGCGCCACCGGCACCTGCTGGCCGGGCGCGGTGCGCAGCAAGGCGTCGTGCAGCCTTAACGTCTCGCCACGTTTATAGCTGGCATAAAACTCGGAATCGGCCCACAGCGGAATGTGCGGCTTCTGTAGAAAATCGAGAAACTCCTTACCTTCGAGCTCCTTCACCGGCGCATTCAGCAACCGCGAAATCGCCGGATTGGCAAAACGTATCAAACCGTCCTCACCCACCACCAGAATGCCTTCGGCGGCGTTATCCAGCACCGAGGCATTGAAGGCGCGCGCCACTTCCAGGTCATGGCTCAGGCGCTGCAAGGCGCGGCGATTGCGCTGGTGTTCCAGCAACGCCTGCACCTTGGGCTTGAGGATCTGCGGGTCGAACGGCTTAAACAGGTAATCCACCGCGCCACTCGCGTAGCCCTTGATCACGGCGTCCTGGGATTGTTCGTTGGCGGTCAGAAAGATGATCGGCGTCAGGCGCGTGCGCTGGCTACCACGCATCAATCGCGCCACTTCAAAGCCGTCCATGCCCGGCATCTGCACGTCCAGCAGCACCAGATCGACGTCGTGGGAGAGCAGAATATTGAGCGCTTCGAAGCCGGAGGCTGCGGTGAGGACGTGCCAATCCTGACGCTGCAGCAATGCGCGCATGCTGATCAGATTTTCAGGGTAATCATCAACGATCAAAAGGACAGAGCTGCCTTCACCTGGCGGGGGTTGCGCGCATTCCATGCTGCTTCTCTTGTCGGGACTTTTGGTCGGCTTCCGGTAAAAACCGCACACATACTGAGCCTTCACTCTAGTACTGGATCCAAGAAAGCAGAAGCTGTCATCAGGCCATCATTTAACCAAAGCGTGAGTTTGCCGACTAACGGTCACCGCTGAAGCCCCCGGAAACCGGCAGAGATGGCATTTCGACAGGATGTTGACGTCAATCATCTGCCAAACGGGCATTAACAAAAAATCCCTCTACGCTTATAAAGGCCGCCCCAAAACGTGCGGGCTAGAGCTTCTGGCACGTGCGTGCAGTGAAACTTGAGTGGAAGAACCGACATGATCGATCTCGCAACCTGGAACCTCAGCGTTCCCGTTGGCAGCCCGCCATACACCGTCGAAACCTCCAAACTGGTGAACGGCTTCAAAGATCAGTACTTCCATTCCGACACCGGCACCTTGTTCTTCTGGTCACCGGTTACCGGGTCAAAAACCGAAAACGCCATTTATCCCCGCACTGAACTGCGCGAGACCTACAGCAACGGCACGCTGCGCAACTGGTATTACCCGGATGCCGACAACCTGCTGCGGGCGACCCTTACGGTTAACAAAGTGCCGAGTTCCGGCAAGATCGTCATTGGCCAGATTCATGCATATGAAAGCCAGAAGCCGATGGTCAAACTTGAGTATCAGTACAAGACAAAAACCGAAACCGGCAACCTGGTGATCAAGGTGCGCATGCATCCGGATGACGACGAAAGCCGTGTCATCACCCTGGCGACCGGGATCAAACTGGATCGCGAATTCAACTACCTTATCCACCTCAGCCCCGGCGGTGCGTTGGGTGTGAGTGCAGCGGGTTATCAGTGGGATTCACAGATCAGCGCGACGTGGCGCAACAAGCCGCTGTATTTCAAGGCTGGGGTTTATGTGCAGGACAACACCGGGTATACGAGTGAGGGCGGGCAAGTGACCTTCAGCAAGCTGGATATTGATCATGATAAATAACAGGGCACTGACCTGAGCATCAATTATCGATGACTTAAAATCAAAATCGGCAGACTTTCTCAAGTCTGCCGCATGACATTGATATCGCAGCAAAGAAGAAATTAACTACTTTTAAAATCAAACATCGCAATCAAAGAAAATGCTTTTTCTTCAGCACAATAGATCACACCCTTCGGATAATCTCCGCCTCGCTCCAAACAAACAAAGCCCTTGGCGCTCCTAGAATTATCAATCCCGTCCAACTCCAGCTGCACGTGGGCAGCTGTGCCGGGGGCACCCAAATTGTGCGGTTCGTCAAGCGGAAGGTTTTTGCGGAAGGTGGAACCAATATAGAACTCATTCCTGCCTAGATACTGAAAAAATTTGAAATTAAAATATTCTCCACTGTGTTCCAAAAACTCTCTACCACGAATTGAGACGGTAAAGCTTTCCCCCCCGGGAATCGCCAGAAACATTTGAACGTCGCCAACACCAACACTGGTAACTCTTTTGTCCTTTTGCATTTTTTCCATCCTGAAAGATAACTGAGCGCCCACGATAGATCGCCAATAAACTTTCCACACCTGTAAGATCTGACAGGTTTTTATACATAAAAAATATAGCCAGTGTCTTTTTAGAAGTTTAATCAACAAACCTGATCAGTTATCCAGCCAAAAACTGGATACTTGGTTGAACGCTCTCGAATTTGGATTACACCCAGGCGACGCTTTATTTAAACGACGCGTTTAGTTTTCTCGGCCGTCACTTCCGGATGCCTACAACAGCTTGCGCCGTTGCCTACCACTACGCCAGAATCCGCCGGCTTGTGCGCCTGGCGGGCCATCGGTAACTTGATTCGCGTCACTGATTTCCAGTGATCGGGTTTAGTAGCCCGTGGTTACGCGATGCGCATTGGCACCATTCAGTCGGGCATAACCCGCGCTTGATGGTAGCTGTTCGCAGGGCGCCTTCGGGTGCGCCGGTCGCGTCTCCCCGGTCTACTAACCTGCGTTCAGCTGCCACCCCTTCGTTTAGTAGCGATCCGGTGTCGGCTCCATTTACCGGAGACGAAATATGATCAGATCAACGCCGCACCCGCCAGAAACAGACCCCGCATCGCCCTACGAATCTCTTGATTCCAAAAAACTCAACGACGCCGCCGAGCGCGCCCTCGACCATTACCTCAAACCGTCCGCCTTCATCATGGCCAGCACGCATAAACCCGAGCCCATGTACCTCGCCAACCCGAAGTACAACACCGAATCCCTGCTGGCCAACGCCAGCGAAACCCTGGGTTCAGCCAGTGAAATGCTCAACAACTTCGCCGCCATGCTGAACACCTCACACCGCAAGACCGCGCTGGGGATCGCGCAGGTCGTCATGCTCGGTGAACTGGCAGTGAATCAGGCACTGGATCATGTCGAATTGAAGGAGTAGTTCTACTCCGGAAAAAACCCGCCTCTTGGCGGGTTTTTATAAGAACGATCTAAAAATATATACCCTTTTTACGCCCCCTAAACCTACCAAAAGTTATATACCAGGATAAGTTTATCGCCAATAAATATTAAAACCTGTCAGTTATTACAGGTTCAATTTACAAAACAACCGCCTAACATTCTTCAAGCCAAGAGCTATCACAGCAAAAACAATTGGCTGAACGTGCGTGTCTTATTTAGAAATCAGGTAAGACTCGACTCATATTACAAGGAGTAATAAACATGGCTAATGAAACAACTATCACATCCATCCGAAAAGACGTAAATGGCTTTTTTATTACCGGAAAATCCGTTCCTAACAGCAGGATTTACGTCACGCTATCTCCAAACGGCGCGACTCAGCTGGGATCAGGAGAGTCTTACGGAGACGGAAATTTTGGCTTTACAATTAGCTTCCCGGATAGAGGATTACAAAAAGTTGTTGCAACAGCCTTGGTAAATGGTGTCGCTGACAATACAAGATGGTCAGCGGTATATGCGTATAATGTTGCATAATTTAAACCCCGCAAACTTATGCCCTCTGCTTTAGCGAACGAGTCATCCACAAAAAACCCGCCTCACGGCGGGTTTCTTTTAAAGCAGTCTAACGCTCAGGCTTAGTTAACCTTAGCGTTCAACTCACCCTTCAGATAACGCTGGTACATCGCTTCCAGCGAGATCGGTTTGATCTTCGAAGCATTACCGGCAGTACCAAACGCTTCATAACGAGCGATACACACATCACGCATCGCCGTCACAGTCGCGCCGAAGAATTTACGCGGGTCGAATTCGCTCGGGTTGGTGGCCATCAGGCGACGCATCGCACCGGTGGATGCCAGGCGCAGGTCGGTGTCGATGTTGACCTTGCGCACGCCGTGCTTGATGCCTTCGACGATTTCTTCAACCGGTACGCCGTAGGTTTCTTTGATGTCGCCGCCGTACTGGTTGATGATCGCCAGCCACTCTTGTGGCACCGAGGACGAACCGTGCATCACCAGGTGGGTGTTCGGGATGCGTTTGTGGATTTCCTTGATGCGGTCGATCGCCAGCACGTCACCGGTAGGTGGCTTGGTGAACTTGTAGGCGCCGTGGCTGGTGCCGATGGCGATGGCCAGGGCATCGACTTGGGTGCGTTTGACGAAGTCAGCGGCTTCTTCCGGGTCGGTCAGCATTTGGCTGTGATCCAGAACGCCTTCGGCGCCGATGCCGTCTTCTTCACCGGCCATGCCGGTTTCCAGCGAACCCAGGCAGCCCAGCTCGCCTTCTACCGAAACGCCGCAGGCGTGAGCCATGGCCACGGTTTGTTGGGTAACACGGACGTTGTAGTCGTAGTCGGTCGGGGTCTTGCCGTCTTCGCCCAGCGAGCCGTCCATCATCACCGAGCTGAAGCCCAGTTGAATCGAGCGCTGGCAGACGTCAGGGCTGGTGCCGTGGTCCTGGTGCATGCACACCGGGATGTGCGGGAATTCTTCGATCGCGGCGAGGATCAGGTGACGCAGGAAAGGCGCGCCGGCGTATTTACGGGCGCCGGCCGAAGCCTGAACGATCACCGGGGAGTCAGTCTTGTCAGCGGCTTCCATGATGGCGCGCATCTGCTCAAGGTTGTTGACGTTGAAGGCTGGTACGCCGTAGCCGAATTCGGCTGCGTGGTCCAACATCTGGCGCATGCTGATAAGTGCCATTGTGTGTATCTCTCCCGGTTGAGGGTCGTTAATCGTGCCAGCCTGCCGGAGCGGCGGCGGCTATTCAAGTGATTGCAGATCGGGGGGTGAGGCCCGGTCTGGTGATTCGATAAAGCCAATTCTTAATTACTGCGCAGAACCCCTGTAGGAGTGAGCCTGCTCGCGATAGCCATCTTGCAGTCAATATTGCAGTGACTGTCATACCGCTATCGCGAGCAGGCTCACTCCTACATTGGGCCTGTGGTGTTTCAATTACTGCGCCTTGCAGCCGCGGCCAATCAGGTCATTGGTGGCAACCCAGTACACCAGGCCTTCTTCACCCTTGACGTGAAACGCCAGCATGCCGTCGCTGTAAAGCGTGCCTGAAGCGCCCGGCTCTTCTTTCAGGCGATAGACCTGATCACCGCCACCCAGTCGTACGTCGACTTCCTTCTGGCCGGCATCGGCGTAACGCCACAGCACTTTGGCCTGGCTGTCGCAGGTCCAGGTGGTCCAGTTGTCCGCGGGGGCAGACGACTGAAACAGGTTCAACTGCGCGCAACCGCCCAACAATGCCAACGCCGCAATGGCGATCAAGCCTTTCATCCGTGTTCCTCGACTGACGGCACACGCCGCCAGCCCTGAGTTAAAGAGTCAGACCCGTCAAGGACAACCATGTTCCTTGGCAGGGGTTTGCGTCTCGTATTTGTCCAGACCGTCCGGCCCCGAGCGCTTGTTCAGCACCGGGTTGGTTTCGGCCTGCCAGTCGGCCTGATAACAGCCCTTCTGCGACTCGCTCGGCGCCGGCGTGGCTTCGGCCTTCGGGTTACTCCCGCAGGCCGCCAGCGTACCGGTCAGCAACAACAGCGCTAACGACCTGACCATGTAAACACTCCTTTGCCTGGCCAAACGGGCGGCCTCAGGCCTTGGCCCGGCTTTCCAGGACTTCAACGGCTGGCAGCACTTTGCCCTCGACGAATTCGAGGAACGCGCCACCACCGGTGGAAATGTAGGAGATTTGCTCAGCCACGCCATATTTATCGATCGCAGCCAGAGTGTCGCCACCGCCAGCGATGGAGAACGCCGAGCTTTCAGCAATGGCCTGGGCCAGTACTTTGGTGCCGTTACCGAACTGGTCGAATTCGAACACGCCGACCGGGCCGTTCCACAGAATGGTTTTCGAGGATTTCAGCAGTTCCGCGAAGTTGGCTGCGGTTTGCGGGCCGATGTCCAGAATCATGTCGTCCGCCGCGACGTCAGCGATCAGCTTGACGGTGGCTTCGGCGGTTTCAGCGAATTCTTTGGCAACCACTACGTCAACCGGCAGCGGCACACTGACTTTGGCAGCGATGGCGCGTGCGGTGTCGAGCAGGTCCGGTTCGTACAGCGACTTGCCAACCGGGTGACCGGCGGCCGCGAGGAAAGTGTTGGCGATGCCGCCGCCGACGATCAGTTGATCGCAGATCTGGCTCAGGCTGTTCAGCACGTCGAGTTTGGTCGACACCTTGGAGCCGGCAACGATAGCCGCCATTGGTTGTGCCGGAGCACCGAGGGCTTTGCCCAGTGCGTCCAGTTCAGCGGCCAGCAGCGGGCCAGCAGCGGCGACTTTGGCGAACTTGGCCACGCCGTGGGTCGAACCTTCAGCGCGGTGAGCGGTGCCGAAAGCGTCCATCACAAACACGTCGCACAGGGCGGCGTATTGCTGGGCCAGTTCGTCAGCGTTCTTTTTCTCGCCTTTGTTGAAGCGCACGTTTTCGAACAGCACGATGTCGCCGGCCTTGACGTCAACGCCGCCCAGGTAATCAGCCACCAGCGGCACTTCGCGGCCCAGCGCTTTGCTCAGGTAGTCAGCGACAGGCTTGAGGCTGTTCTCGGCGGAGAACTCGCCTTCGGTCGGACGGCCAAGGTGCGAGCAGACCATCACCGCCGCGCCTTTTTCCAGGGCCAGCTTGATGGTCGGCAGCGAAGCCAGGATACGCGCATCGCTGGTGACAACACCGTCCTTGACTGGGACGTTGAGGTCTTCGCGGATCAATACGCGCTTACCTTGCAGATCGAGGTCGGACATCTTCAACACGGTCATGGGTCGCACTTCCTACGGTTTTTTTGAAGTTGCTGTTTGCAGATAGTGTTCTGCAACGTCCAGCATTCGGTTGGCAAAACCCCATTCGTTGTCGAACCAGGCCAGGATGTTCACCAGCTTCGGGCCGGAAACACGGGTCTGACTGGCATCGACGATGGCCGAATGTGGGTCATGGTTGAAATCACAGCTGGCGTGCGGCAACTCGGTGTAAGCCAGCAAGCCTTTGAGCGGGCCATGGGTGGCGGCCTCGCGCAGGATCCGGTTGACCTCATTGGCGTCAGTCGCGGTGGCGGTCTGCATCGTGATGTCGAGGCAGGACACGTTGACCGTCGGCACGCGTACGGCTTTGGCCTGAATTCGCCCGGCAAGTTCCGGCAGCAGGCGCTCGATGCCACGCGCCAGACCAGTGGACACCGGGATCACCGACTGGAACGCCGAACGGGTGCGGCGCAAGTCTTCGTGGTGATAGGCGTCGATCACCGGCTGATCGTTCATCGCCGAGTGAATAGTGGTGATCGACACGTAATCGAGGCCGATGGCCTTGTCGAGCAGACGCAACAGCGGCACGCCGCAGTTGGTGGTGCAGGAGGCGTTGGACACCAGCAGTTCGTCGCCGGTCAGGCAATCCTGATTGACGCCATAGACGATGGTGGCGTCGACATCTGCCTCGCTGGCCATCGGCTGCGAGAACAACACGCGTGGCGCGCCAGCGTCGAGAAAGCGCTGGCCGTCGGCACGGGTGTTATAGGCACCTGAGCATTCGAGCACCAGATCGACGCCCAGCGACGCCCAATCGATGCCTTCGGGGGTGGCACTGCGCAGGACCTTCACGCAGTCGCCATTAATATGCAGACAATCGCCGTCTACTCGCACTTCGCCCGGAAAACGGCCGTGGGTGGAGTCAAAGCGTGTCAGGTATTCGATGCTGGCCATGTCCGCCAGATCGTTGATCGCGACAATTTCAAACCCGGCTTCTTCGCCTCGCTCAAACAACGCACGCAAGACGCAACGACCAATCCGGCCGTAGCCGTTGAGTGCAACTTTGAAGGGACGCGGTTGAGGCATGGGGTTCTCGATTACCGTGGTGAATCGGGTAGTGCGATGTTGCCCGAACCAACGCTTTCGCGAGCAGGCTCGCTCCCACAGGGAAACGCGTTCCAATGTGGGAGCGAGCCTGCTCGCGAAGGCGTCAGCCCGGACAACACAACTGTCGGACTTAGTCTTCCAGCAGTTCTTCAGCCTGACCCAGGATGTTTTCCAGGGTGAAGCCGAACTCTTCGAACAGTGCCGAAGCCGGAGCCGATTCGCCGTAAGTGGTCATGCCGATCACACGACCTTCCAGACCCACGTACTTGAACCAGAAGTCGGCGTGAGCCGCTTCGATGGCGATACGTGCGCTGACCTGCAACGGCAGCACGGCTTGCTTGTAGCCGGCGTCCTGAGCATCGAACACGCTGGTGCACGGCATCGAAACCACGCGCACCTTGCGGCCTTGCTCGGTCAGTTTGTCGTAAGCCTGAACCGCCAGACCCACTTCCGAACCGGTCGAAATCAGGATCAGCTCAGGCTCGCCTGCGCAGTCCTTCAGCACGTAACCGCCACGGCTGATGTCGGCAATCTGGCCGGCATCGCGTTCCTGGTGCTGCAGGTTCTGACGCGAGAAGATCAGCGCCGATGGGCCGTCCTTGCGCTCCAGAGCGTTCTTCCAGGCCACGGCCGACTCAACGGCATCGGCTGGACGCCAGGTGTCGAGGTTCGGTGTGGTACGCAGGCTGGTCAATTGCTCGATCGGCTGGTGCGTCGGGCCGTCTTCGCCCAGACCGATGGAGTCGTGGGTGTAGACGTGGATCACTTGCTTCTTCATCAGCGCCGACATGCGTACGGCGTTGCGCGCATATTCCATGAACATCAGGAAGGTCGCGCCGTAAGGCACCAGGCCGCCGTGCAGGGTCACGCCGTTCATGATCGCGGTCATGCCGAACTCGCGCACGCCGTAGTACATGTAGTTGCCGCTGGCATCTTCAGCGCTGACGCCTTTGCAACCTTTCCACAGGGTCAGGTTGGAACCGGCGAGGTCAGCGGAGCCACCAAGCAGTTCCGGCAACAGCGGGCCGAAGGCGTTCAGGGTGTTCTGGCTGGCTTTACGGCTGGCGATGGTTTCGCCTTTGGCCGCAACTTCAGCGATGTAAGCCGAGGCTTTTTCGGAGAAATCGGCCGGCAGCTCACCGCTCAGGCGACGTACCAGTTCGTTGGCTTCAGTCGGGAACGCAGCGGAGTAAGCAGCGAAACGCTGATCCCACTCGGCTTCGGTTGCGCGACCTTTTTCCTTGGCATCCCACTCGGCATAGATGTCGGCCGGGATTTCGAACGGGCCGTGGTTCCAGTTCAACGCCTGACGGGTCAGCGCGATTTCCGCGTCGCCCAGTGGAGCGCCGTGGCAGTCTTCTTTGCCCTGCTTGTTCGGCGAGCCGAAACCGATGGTGGTCTTGCAGCAGATCAGGGTCGGCAGCGGGCTCTTGCGAGCAGTCTCGATGGCAGTCTTGATCTCTTCCGGGTCGTGTCCGTCAACGTTGCGGATCACCTGCCAGTTGTAGGCTTCGAAACGCTTAGGGGTGTCATCGGTAAACCAGCCTTCGACTTCGCCGTCGATGGAGATGCCGTTGTCATCGTAGAAAGCGATCAGCTTGCCCAGACCCAGCGTACCGGCCAAGGAAGCAACTTCGTGGGAAATGCCTTCCATCATGCAGCCATCGCCCAGGAACACGTAGGTGTGGTGGTCGACGATATTGTGGCTCGGACGGTTGAACTGCGCCGCCAGGACTTTTTCAGCCAAGGCGAAACCGACGGCGTTGGCCAGACCCTGACCCAGTGGGCCGGTGGTGGTTTCAACGCCCGGGGTGTAACCGAATTCCGGGTGACCCGGGGTGCGGCTGTGCAGTTGACGGAACTGCTTGAGGTCTTCGATCGACAGGTCGTAACCGGTCAGGTGCAGCAGCGAGTAGATCAACATCGAGCCATGGCCGTTGGACAGCACGAAGCGGTCACGGTCGGCGAACGATGGATTGCTCGGGTTGTGCTTGAGGTAGTCGCGCCAAAGCACTTCGGCAATATCTGCCATACCCATTGGGGCACCGGGATGGCCGCTGTTGGCTTTTTGCACGGCATCCATGCTGAGGGCACGAATGGCGTTGGCACGCTCACGACGGCTAGGCATCGCTGATCTCCTGGGTTCTGGTAAGTCGAAACGGAAAAAAGGAGGGCATTTTCCCTCACCGGGGCGCCTCGGGGCAATGACAGATAGTCATCCGGGGGCGTTTTTCCAATGGATAGCGGCGCTTTCTATTGGTGAAACCTTTCCGCTACTCGTTTGTAGAGTTAACCGCCTGGTGAGAAGTGCCATTTATCGAGCAATATCAAAACTTTTTGATATTGGCCTTGCGATGAATTCCCCCCATCACTAGACTGCGGCCCTATGAATTTACGCGTGCCTTCCATTCGCCATGACGATTGCGACGAGCTGGCGGCCCTGTGCAAGGCCGGCGGCGATCCGTTGCGGCTGAATGTCTTGCGCGCGCTGGCCAACGATTCGTTCGGTGTTCTGGAACTGGCGCAGATTTTCGGCATCGGTCAGTCCGGCATGAGTCATCACCTCAAGGTACTGGCACAAGCCGACCTGGTGGCGACGCGCCGCGAAGGCAACGCGATTTTCTATCGCCGCGCCCTGCCCCACACCGAACTGCTCGGCGGCAAGTTGCACGCGGCATTGTTAGAAGAAGTCGACAATCTGGATCTGCCTGACGACGTGCAAGCGCGCATCGAGCAGGTTCACGGCCAACGTGCCGCCGCCAGTCAGGACTTTTTCGCCCGGGTGGCGGAGAAATTCCGTGCCCAGCAAGACTTGATCGCAGGCCTGCCGCAGTACCGTGACAGCGTGCTGGCCCTGCTCGACAAACTGAACTTCGATGGTGCTGCCACGGCCATTGAAGTCGGCCCCGGCGATGGTGCTTTTCTGCCGGAACTGGCCCGCCGCTTCGGCACCGTAACCGCGCTGGACAACAGCCCGGCGATGCTCGAACTGGCGCGTCAGGTATGCGAACGTGAACAGCTGGCTAACGTCAGCCTGCAATTGGCCGATGCATTGAATGGCACCAGCCTCAAGGCCGATTGCGTGGTGTTGAACATGGTGTTGCACCATTTCGCCGCGCCGGCCGATGCGCTCAAGCACATGGCCGACCTGCTGCAACCGGGCGGTAGCCTGCTCGTGACAGAGTTATGTAGCCACAACCAGAGTTGGGCCAGGGAGGCCTGCGGTGATCTGTGGTTGGGGTTTGAACAGGACGATTTGGCCCGTTGGGCCACCGCTGCGGGACTCGTTCCCGGGGAAAGCCTCTATGTAGGCTTACGTAATGGTTTCCAGATCCAGGTTCGCCATTTTCAGCGACCGACTGGCGACACTCACCATCGGTAAATTCAGGAAAACATCGAGATGAGCGAATACTCCCTCTTCACCTCCGAGTCCGTGTCCGAAGGGCATCCGGACAAAATCGCCGACCAGATTTCCGATGCGGTGCTGGACGCCATCATTACCCAGGACAAACACGCACGCGTTGCCGTGGAAACTCTGGTCAAGACTGGCGTGGCCATCGTTGCCGGTGAAGTGACCACCAGCGCCTGGGTCGATCTGGAAGAGATCGTGCGTAACGTGATTCTCGACATCGGCTATAACAGCTCCGACGTCGGCTTCGACGGCGCGACCTGCGGCGTGATGAACATCATTGGCAAGCAATCCCCGGACATCAACCAGGGTGTTGACCGTGCCAAGCCTGAAGATCAGGGCGCCGGCGACCAGGGCCTGATGTTCGGCTACGCCAGCAACGAAACCGACGTTTTGATGCCAGCACCGATTACCTTCTCGCACCAGCTGGTACAGCGCCAGGCCGAAGCCCGTAAATCGGGTCTGCTGCCTTGGCTGCGTCCGGACGCCAAGTCGCAAGTGACTTGCCGTTACGAAGGCGGCAAGGTTGTCGGTATCGACGCTGTAGT
Source organism: Pseudomonas sp. CH61 (assembly GCF_059429415.1). Classification (NCBI taxonomy): domain Bacteria; kingdom Pseudomonadati; phylum Pseudomonadota; class Gammaproteobacteria; order Pseudomonadales; family Pseudomonadaceae; genus Pseudomonas; species Pseudomonas sp. CH61. The sequence continues at coordinate 5,287,140 of NZ_CM182098.1, forward strand.
TCTGTCGACCCAGCACAACCCTGAAGTGTCGTACAAAGACCTGCGCGAAGGCGTGATGGAGCTGATCGTCAAGCACGTGCTGCCTGCCGAACTGCTGAGCAAAGACACCCAGTTCCACATCAACCCGACCGGCCAGTTCATCATTGGCGGCCCGGTAGGTGACTGCGGTCTGACCGGTCGCAAGATCATCGTCGACAGCTACGGCGGCATGGCCCGTCACGGCGGCGGCGCGTTCTCCGGTAAAGATCCATCGAAGGTTGACCGTTCGGCTGCCTACGCTGGCCGTTACGTTGCCAAGAACATCGTCGCGGCCGGCCTGGCCGAGCGTTGCGAGATTCAGGTTTCCTACGCGATCGGTGTGGCTCAGCCTACGTCGATCTCGTTGAACACCTTCGGCACCGGCAAGATCAGTGATGACAAGATCGTCAAACTGGTGCGTGAAGTGTTCGACCTGCGTCCATACGCAATCACCACCATGCTCGATCTGCTGCACCCGATGTACCAGGAAACTGCAGCGTACGGCCACTTCGGTCGCACGCCAGAGACCAAGACCGTTGGCGAAGACACCTTCACCACGTTCACCTGGGAAAAAACCGACCGCGCCGACGCCCTGCGTTCTGCTGCTGGTCTGTAAGACTTTCCCCGCGGTACAAAAAAGCCCCGCACGGTTAGCGCCGTGCGGGGCTTTTTCATGCGCGCTCAATACCCTGTGGGAGCGAGCCTGCTCCGGGCGGCGATCCGACGAAGAGGCCAGCCGGACCGACATCACTTCCCGACCAGACACACCCCGCAAAACACCCCACCTACCGAGCTCCCAATCGTCTTCTAACCTTCAACCATTCCCCCTGAGCAAGGACGCTCACAATGCTTGTCACGCTGCGCCTGTTGTTGGTTTTCCTCACCGCCTGTACGGCCCTCAACGCCCACGCCGATTGCCCGAACTGGCCAGCCACTCATGCAAAAAGCGAAATCGCCGCCCTGCAAAAACAGATCGACCATTGGGACGACGCCTATCACCGCGAAGGCCGCTCGCTGATTGCAGACGAACTTTACGACCAGTCGCGTCTGCGGTTAAGCCAGTGGCGGCGGTGCCTCGATTTGCCACCCACGCCTGCGCCACTGCGCACTGCCTCAGGCTCAATCGCACACCCCATCGCCCATACCGGTCTGGATAAGGTGCATGACGCAGCCGCCGTGGAAACGTGGCTGCGCGACCGCCAGGATGTCTGGGTACAACCTAAAATCGATGGCGTCGCAGTGACACTGATTTACCGCGCGGGCGTTTTGCATCAGGCCATCAGTCGCGGTGACGGGGTGCGTGGCCAAGACTGGACGCCGTCAGCACAGCAGATCGGCGCTATCCCTCAACGCCTGTCACAACCATTGGATCTGCTGGTTCAAGGGGAGCTTTATTGGCGCTTGAATGAACACGTACAAGCCCGCTCCGGCAGCGTCAACGCCCGTGCCACCGTTGCCGGACTGATGAACCGCAAATCCTTCACTGCAGAACAAGCCGCCGGGATCGGGCTGTTCGTTTGGGACTGGCCACAAGGGCCTGTGGATTTGCCCGAACGGATTTCACGATTGGCAGCGCTGGGCTTTGCCACAACTGAACCGTACAGCCAGCCCGCCAGTGATTTCGCAGAGGCACAGAAATGGCGCGAGCACTGGTATCGCTCGCCTCTGCCATTTGCCACCGACGGTGTGGTGTTGCGCCAGAGTCTGCGCCCGCCTGCTGAGCGCTGGCAGGCTCGCGCACCGTACTGGGCGGTCGCCTGGAAGTACCCGTTTGCTCAGGCATTGGCTGAAGTCCGCAAGGTCAATTTCAAGATCGGTCGCACCGGCCGCATCACACCGGTGATCGAGCTGATCCCGGTGACACTCGATGACCGCGAAATCAAACGGGTCAGCGCCAGTTCGTTGAAGCGCTGGCAAGAGCTGGACATTCGCCCCGGCGATCAGGTTGCGATCAGCCTCGCCGGCCTGACCATTCCTCGGCTCGACAGTGTTGTACTGCGCACCACCGAACGCACAGATATCGATATCCCCAACGCCGATGACTTCCACGCCCTGAGCTGCTGGCAACCGACCCACGGTTGTGAAAGCCAGTTTCTCGCCCGCTTGACCTGGCTCAGCGGTAAAAACGGGCTGGCGATGCAACATGTCGGTCGTGGCACCTGGGAGAAACTTCTCGATACACGCCGCGTGAATAACCTGCTGGATTGGTTGACCCTCGACGCGCCAGAGCTTGCTAACATTGCCGGCTTCGGCGAACGCAGCAGCGAACGCCTGATGAACAGTTTTCACAGCGCGCGCCAACGGCCCTTCGTCCAATGGCTCAAAGCCCTGGGCTTACCACCGACAGGTCAGGCACAACTGCCTGACTCATGGCGGGCGCTGGCACAACGTGACACCGAACAATGGCAGGCCGAAGCCGGTATCGGCCCGGGACGTGCGGCGCAACTGAGCGCATTCTTTCGCGATCCGCAGGTACTGGCTTTGAGCGAAACCTTACATGCCGCCGGAATCGACGGTTTCTGACTACGCAATCCCGGCGCGCCGGGAACCCATCGGCCACCTAGGCGCTCAAACTGCGCAGTGCCTGACCGACCCGATTGCCTTTGCACATGGAGCTTTTATGAAATTTCTCGCACCGCTCGCCATGCTGACCCTTTGCGGCGTAATGGCCGCCCCCGTCATGGCCGACGAAGACGCCCCGGGCCTGACCGGCTGCGCAGCCAAGAAGCAAGGCATCATGAACCAGATCGAACAGGCCAAGTCGCGCGGCAATGCCGATCAGCAGGCCGGCCTGGAAACGGCCTTGCGTGAAGTGACCGAGCATTGCACCGACGCGGGCCTGAAGAAAGAACGCGAAAACAAGGTGCTCGAAGCCAAGCACGAGGTGAGCAAGCGTCAGGCGGATCTCGACAAAGCCATGAAGAAAGGCGACCCGGAAAAGATCAACAAGCGCAAAGACAAACTGGCCGAGTCGCGCAAAGAACTGCAGGATGCGCTGGACGAAATCGATAAGTAAAAATCAAAAGATCGCACCCTGCGGCAGCTCCTGCATTGATCAGGGTAGGAGCTGCCGCAGGCTGCGATCTTTTAACTATCAATGATCGCGAAACTGTTTATGGCAAGCGCTGCAGGCATCCTCAACTTTCTGCACCGCCGGCCCAAGGTTGCTGGCCTTGTATGGCTGAACCTGACTGGCGATCACCAATTCACCGGTGGCCGCTTCAAGGGTGCGGGCCATTTCCTGAAACTGCGCCTGCTTCTGCCAGACATCGTCCTTGGCGCTGGTGTGATCTTCTTCGCGAACCTGCGGAAAATGCTTCCACGGTTCATGGGACAACGCATCGAGCTTGACCGCGCCTTCGGCGAACTTCGGCCCGTCGAACGGAAGGCGTCCACGCAACATGCCGCCCAGGTCTTCGCCGGTCTTGAGCATCTGTTTGAAAATGGCCTTGCGCTGGCCCAGCGGAGAATTCGGATCGACACCGCCACAGGCGGACAAGGTCAGACAGGCCAGCAATACAACAGAAATGCGTTTAAGAGTCATGGTGGCTTCAGGTCACGGAATTCGGCGGCCAGTATCCTCGCGTCACCACCAAACACCAATAGCCCTATTAAAAATACGGGTTGTTCGAGCGCATGGAGCACTCAGGCAACCGTCACAGGAATTACTCCATGAACAGCCGTCTCAAGGCCTGGTTTCACCCGCTCATAGCCACCCTTCCAGTGTTGGCAATTCTCGCCGGCTGCACCGGTGGCGAAACCGCCAAGCCAAAAACCCACGCGCTGGCCACTTATTCCAGCGCCACCTGGGAAGCCTTGCCGGCGGTATCCGATAGCGACCTGGTCGCCGGTTTCGGTTCGTGGCGTAGCGCGTGCACCCGACTCAAAGCTGATGCGGTTTGGGGCACAACCTGCGCAGCAGCGGCCAATGTTCCACAGAGCGCCTCCGAGATTCGTGCGTTTCTCAAACAGAATCTCGATGTCTACGGCCTGCGCGCTGAAAACGACAACCCCAATGGTTTGATCACCGGCTACTACGAGCCGGTCTACCCCGGCAGCCTGACGCCCACTGGCGCGGCCAACGTGCCGGTGTATGGCGTGCCGGAAGACATGATCATCGTCTCGCTCGACAGCATCTATCCGGAATTGAAAGGCAAACGCCTGCGCGGTCGCCTCGAAGGCCGCGTGCTCAAGCCATACGACGATGCCGCGACCATCGAATCCAAAGGTGTGAAAGCCCCGGTGGTTGCCTACCTGACTGACCCGATGAATCTGCAATTTCTACAGATACAGGGTTCCGGACGGATTCAGACCGAGGACGGCAAACAACTGCGCATTGCCTACGCCGATCAGAACGGCCATCCATACCGGCCGATTGGCCGCTGGCTGGTCGAACAAGGCGAGCTGAAGAAAGAAGACGTGACCATGAACGCGATCAGCAATTGGGCCAAAGCCAATCCGTCGCGCATCCCCGAACTGTTGGGTAGCAACCCGAGTTATGTGTTCTTCACCCGCAACCCGGACAGCAATGAAGGCCCGCGCGGTTCGCTGAACGTACCGTTGACTGCCGGCTACAGCGCGGCGGTGGATCGCAAGGTGATTCCGTTGGGCAGTCTGTTGTGGCTGTCGACCACAAAACCGGATGGCACGGCACTGGTCCGCCCGGTGGCGGCGCAGGATACCGGCGGCGCGATTGCCGGCGAGGTTCGTGCAGATCTGTTCTGGGGCACCGGTGATGCGGCCGGGCAACTGGCCGGGGACATGAAACAACAAGGGCAGATCTGGATGCTCTGGCCAAAAGGCGCGGCGCTGCCGCAAGTGCCGCAGGTGGCGGATACAGAGAAGAAGTAAGCCTTGGAATCTGCTGAGGTAATCAGATAGCTATCGCGAGCAGGCTCACTCCTACAGGGGAACGCATTCCAAAATGTAGGAGTGAGCCTGCTCGCGATGAGGCCATCAGCAACACCAGTAAAATAATCAGACCGACACAAAGAAGAACGAAGCAATCAGCCCCATCCCCACAAACCAGACCAGTGAACGCAGGATCGCCCAGTCCGCCAGGTAGCAGATGATGTACAGCAGGCGACTGGTAATAAACATCACCGCCAGCACATTGACCGTCACCAACTGCGCGGTTCCCACCAGGTGCGCAACGATCACCGCCGCTGCAAACGCCGGCATCACTTCAAAGCTGTTCAGTTGCGCCGCGTGCGCCCGACGGGCCACACCGTTGAGGCTTTCAAGAAAGTCACGCGGATCGTGGTTGTCACTCAACCGGTAGCCGCCCACGGCTTTCGCCACGCCAGTGCAGACATACGGCAGAAAAATCGCAATCAACACACACCACAGAGCCACCGTCATAACGCCGTCCTTTTTCGAGTTATAGAATTCGCGGGCCGTTAGAACTTCATCACCAGCATGCCGATCAGTACCAACCCACAGGCTAAGAGCCGCGGACGGCCGAAAGGTTCTTTCAAGTAGCGCATGCCGAACAGCACCACCAGAATCACGCTGATCTCACGCAATGCCGCCGCCTCCGCAATCGAGCCCAATTGCATCGCCCACAGCACCAGAGCGTAGCTGGCCAATACGCAGAAGCCCACCGCCAACCCCAGCTTCCATTGCTCACGCCAGAACAACATGAACGCCGGACGCTTGGCGACCCACGCCAACAGCGGAAACGGCCAGGCGCTGAGCAGCGTGACCCAGACCAGATAATCCAAAGGATGCGACCAACGCCGCAACGCCTGGCCATCGATGTAGGTATAGCAACCGATGCACAGGCCAATCAGCGCCACCACCGGCAGCATCGACCACGGCAAATGCTTGCCACCGCCACCCTGCCACAGCAGACAAACCATACCGAACGGGATCAGCATGATGCCGAAGATTTGCTGCGTGGTGAGCACTTCACCGGCGAAGATCAGGGTCAGCGCCAGCACTACCAGCGGCGACAAACCGCGCATCAGTGGATAGACCAACCCGAGATCGCCGACCCGATACGCCTGAATCAACAGGTAGCGATACAGCAATTCAAACGCTGCCGACGCCAAAATCCACGGCCAGATTTCCATGGGCGGCAAGCTCACGAATGGCAACGCGATGGCAACGACCAGCAACGCCACGGTGTCCATGCACGCCACCACCAGCAGCCGCTCGGCGCTGAACTTGATCAATGTATTCCACGTCGCATGCAGCAGCGCCGCCATCAATACCAACCCCGTCGCCAGCACGTTCCACTCCTTATTGTTGTTAGCGAGCCAATTAGTCAGATTATTGATTCGCGATGTGTCAGCAGCTGTTTATACTGCAAGCGACCACGCCGCACTCAGTTGCGCACAGAAAAATACCAATAATTCCTGCCTGCACCGCCCTCCATAGAGAGCGGTCGTCGGCCTGCGTATGCCTGATCAAAGCGTCAAGACTACCGACAGAGACCTTGCGCATGCCACTCGCCTTGCTTGCCCTCGCTGTTGCCGCGTTCGGCATCGGCACCACTGAATTCGTCATCATGGGCCTGCTGCCCGATGTTGCCCGCGATCTTTCTGTGAGCATTCCCCACGCGGGTTTGTTGATTACCGGTTACGCGCTGGGCGTGGTGTTCGGCGCACCGATCCTGGCGATCGGCACCGCGAACATGCCGCGCAAAGCGACCTTGTTGGGGATGACGCTGATGTTCATCCTCGGCAACGTGCTCTGCGCCCTGGCGCCGAACTACGCGACGCTGATGGCTGCTCGCGTGGTCACGGCGCTGTGTCACGGCGCGTTCTTCGGCATTGGCTCGGTGGTCGCCGCCGGGCTGGTCGCGCCGAACAAACGCGCGCAGGCGATTGCGATGATGTTCACCGGCCTGACCTTGGCCAATGTTCTCGGCGTGCCGCTGGGAACAGCGTTGGGTCAGTACGCCGGTTGGCGCTCGACCTTCTGGGCGGTCTCGGTGATTGGTGTGATCGCCGCTCTCGCGCAGTGGTTGTGGTTGCCGAAACACATCCCGATGGACAAGGCCAACCTCGCCAGCGAATTCAAGGTGCTGGGTAAGGTCAACGTGCTGCTGGCGCTGGGCATGAGTGTTTTGGCGTCGACCAGCCTGTTCAGCGTTTTCACTTATATCGCGCCGATCCTGCAAGACATCACCGGCGTCAGCCCACACGGGGTAACGGTGATGCTGCTGTTGTTCGGCGTCGGCCTGACCGGCGGCAGCATGCTCGGCGGACGTCTGGCCGATAGCCGTTTGTTGCCGTCGCTGGTCGGTGTGGCCTTGGCCGTGGTGGTGATTCTGGCGGCGTTCAGCCAGACCAGTCACTCGGTGGTGCCGGCGGCGATCACGCTGGTGCTGTGGGGGATTTTTGCCTTTGCGCTGTGCCCGATTCTGCAACTGCTGATCATCGATCAGGCCCATGAAGCGCCGAACCTCGGCTCGACCTTGAATCAAAGCGCTTTCAACCTCGGTAATGCGGCGGGTGCGTGGATCGGCGGGCTGGTGGTGGCCAGTGGCGCGGATCTCGCGGACTTGCCGTGGACGGGTGCGCTGGTCGGTGTGTTGACGGTGCTGACGGCGCTTTTGTTTATTTATCTGCAACGTCGTGAGGCGGCTGCGGTCAATGTGTCCGGCTAGCCCTCACCCTAGCCCTCTCCCAGAGGGAGAGGGGACTGACCGTGTTGAATGTTCGAGTTACATCGACCTGAAATTTCCAGCCGAACTCAGCCCCTGAAAGACTTGAAGATCTGCTCCCTTTCCCCCTCTCCCTAAGGGAGAGGGCTGGGGTGAGGGGGCTCTTGATCTCATCACACCATCAACTGTGTCCCGATCCTGACTCAACCCATCCAACCCCTGCGCCAAAGATTCGGTGCGCTATCTTCCACCCCTCATCCAAAGGACCCCGGATGCTTGAACTTGTCGCCGCTTTCATCTGCCTCACCACCCTCCTGACCTTCGTCAACTTTCGTTTCATCGGTCTGCCGCCGACCATCGGCGTGATGGTCACCGCGCTGTTGTTCTCGCTGATCCTGCAAGGTCTGAGCGTGCTCGGCTACCCCGGTCTTGAAGAACGCGTACAGCAATTGATCGGCCAGATCGACTTCGGCGATCTGCTGATGAACTGGATGCTGTCGTTCCTGCTATTCGCCGGCGCCTTGCACGTCAACCTGAATGACTTGCGCAGCTACCGCTGGCCCATCGGTCTGTTGGCAACCTTCGGCGTGTTGATTGCCACCACGGTAATCGGCAGCCTCGCCTATTACATTTTTGCCTTGTTCGGCTGGCACGTGAGCTTCTTGTATTGCCTGCTGTTCGGCGCGCTGATTTCGCCAACCGACCCGATCGCGGTGCTCGGCGTGCTGCGTACCGCCAACGCCTCGAAGCCGCTGAAAACCACCATCGTTGGCGAATCGCTGTTCAACGACGGCACAGCTGTTGTGGTGTTCACCGTATTGCTGGGCATCGCCCAACTCGGCGAAACCCCGACCGTCAGCGCCACCGCCATGTTGTTCGTTCATGAAGCCATCGGCGGTGTGCTCTTTGGCGGGCTGATCGGTTATCTGGTCTATCGAATGATCAAAAGCGTCGAGCAACATCAGATCACTGTGATGCTGACCCTGGCGCTGGTCATTGGCGGTTCGGCGATGGCCACGGAGATTCACGTTTCCGCGCCGATCGCGATGGTGGTGGCCGGTCTGATCATCGGCAACCTCGGGCGCAATCTGGCGATGAACGACATGACCCGCCGTTATCTGGACGGTTTCTGGGAATTGCTCGATGACATGCTCAACGCGCTGCTGTTCGCGCTGATCGGCATGGAGCTGTTGCTGCTGCCGTTCAACTGGCTGCACGTGGCGGCGGCGAGTGTGTTGGCGGTAGCCATTCTGCTCTCGCGCCTGCTCACGGTGGCCCCGGCGATTCTGCTGCTGCGCCGCTGGCGGACAGTGCCCGCCGGCACGATCCGGATTCTGACCTGGGGCGGTTTGCGCGGCGGTGTCTCGGTGGCACTGGCGCTGGCCCTGCCGCTGGGCCCGGAGCGTGATCTGTTGCTGAGCATCACTTACATTGTGGTGCTGTCGTCGATCCTGTTGCAGGGGCTGACCATCGGCAAACTGGTCAAGCACGCGACGCGCAACGAGCCGAGTGCTGCGACCGAAACCGCGCACTGACACATCACTGCGGCGCAGTCGTGGAATACTTTCATGGCGGGTCGCAGAGTAATTCGAGCAGATGTCGCATCGCCAACGGGCGGTGCGGCGTCGAGCTGTGCATCACCACCAGTTCCCGCGAATAACGCTGCTCCTTTTCCACCGGCAGGACATACATTCCGTCCAGCGCCATCCCGGCCCATTGCGGCACCAGTGACACTCCCATCCCCTGAGTCACGAGCATGACGATGGTTTCCAGCGCATCCAGTTCACACAGCACATTCGGCTCGATCGCCTGCTCGTCGAGGTATCGCTGAGCGATCTGCCCGCCCCATGAGCGTGCGTCATAACGAATGAATGGACCTTCGCGCAGCAGTGTTTCCAGCGACTGTCCGACGCGCGCCGCCGGCGCAATCAGAACCAGCGGTTCGACCTTGAGCACAGCCAGCACCAATGCCTTCGGCGGCTGGAACGGCGGCCTGACCAGAATTGCCGCGTCCAACTCGCCCGTCAGCACTTTTTCGTAAAGGCTTTTTGAATCTCCGGGCGTGATCTTCAATTTGAGCGCCGGCGCCGATAACGCCAATCGTTCGATCAACCCCGGCAACACACCCGTCAAGGCAGTCGAGATCGCGCCAATCTTCACCTCTCCCGTCAGAGCATCGTGGTCCCGATCGTTTTGCAAAGCCTGCGTCTGTTCGATGATCGCCCTGATTTGCGGCAGCACCTGCAGACAGAGATCCGATGGCCGTACGGCATGCGCGGTGCGCACCAACAAGGCATAACCCAGTGACCGTTCGAGTGCCTGAACTCGCTGACTGATCGCCGCCGCCGTGCGGTTTTCGCGGCGCGCGGCGGCCGCAATCGAACCGGTTTCAACTACCGCGATCAGGCTTTGAAGAAAGCGCACGTCCATAAGTTTTCCTTTCGCTCAGAACAAGGCGAAGCCGTTTTGCCCCGCCGCATGGCCTGTTTACCCTGAGTGCTCCTTCACTCAGGGCTATCACATGAACAGACCTTTTCACGCTGCATACCATGTTTGCGACCTGGAACAGACGCGGATTTTTTATCGAGATGTGTTGGGCTGCACCGAAGGCCGCAGTACAGAGACGTGGGTCGACTTCGACTTTTTCGGCAATCAACTCTCGCTGCACCTGGGCAAACCCTTCGCGACAACCCGCACCGGGCAGGTCGGCGAGCACAAGGTGCTGATGCCACACCTCGGCGTGGTGCTGCCTCTAGAGGAATGGCTGGAACTGGCCGAGCGCCTGAACCGCCTGGGCACTCACTTTGAAATCCCACCGGTGATTCGTTTCGCCGGCGAAGCGGGCGAGCAACGCACGATGTTCTTCCTTGACCCCAGCGGCAACCCGATCGAAGTCAAAGGCTTCAAGGACTTCAACGGTCTGTTTGCGCATTGATTCCAACCCCAACAAACACAATAAAAAGGGGCACAGCATGAGTAGCAAAACATCCACCAGCCTGGTCACTCGCATCATGATCGGGCTCGCCGCCGGGGTCCTCGTCGGCATCCTCCTCAACCAGTTTCCCGAACACAAGACCTGGTTTATCGACAACCTGCTGCAACCGGCGGGCGACCTGTTTATCAGGCTGATGAAAATGATCGTCGTACCGCTGGTCTTTGCCTGCATGGTCGTTGGCATTGCCGGCGCGGGCAGTACCAAGGCCTTGGGACGGGTCGGGATAAAAACGCTGGTGTATTTTTTCACGATCACCAGCATCGCCATCGTCTTCGGGCTGATCATCGGCAACGTATTCCAGCCCGGCGCTGGCGCGGATTTCAGCAGCACCTTGCAAGCACCGGTCACCGGCCTGGCCACTACGGGTGAAACGCAAAACCTGGGTCGAACCTTGGTCAACATCGTCCCGGACAACATCGTATTGGCCATGTCGCAGGGCAAACTGCTGTCGGTGTTGTTCTTTGCCATCCTGTTCGGCTGCGCCCTGTCGATGCTGCCCGAGCAACAGAAGGCGCCGCTGATCGCGGTGATGCAAGCGGTTTCCGACACCATGTTCAAGGTCACGCATCTGGTCATGCACTATTCGCCGATCGGCATCTTCGGCCTGATCGGCGTGACCGTGGCCAGCTTCGGTTTGAGTGCCTTGCTGCCGCTGGCCAAGCTGATCGGCATCACTTACGTAGCCGTGCTGCTATTCGCATTCTGCGTGCTCGGGTTGGTGGCAAGAATCGCCGGGATCCGTTTTTTCCATCTGATTCGGGAAATACGCAGTGAACTACTGCTGGCCTACAGCAGCGCCGCTTCGGCCACGGTGATGCCGCAACTGATCGAGAAAATGGAGCGCTATGGAGCGCCGCGCCCGATTACCAGCATGGTCATTCCGCTGGGCTACTCGTTCAACCTCGACGGCGCATCACTGTTTGCAGGGCTGGGCACGTTGTTCATCGCTCAGGCCTATGGCATTGATCTGGGTCTGGCAGATCAGGCGATGCTGGTGCTGATCATGGTGCTGACATCCAAAGGCGCGGCGGGCGTGCCGGGCTTCATGTTCATCATTCTGACGGCAACGCTGACCGCCGCCGGATTGCCAGTGGAAGGCGTGGCGATCATCGCTGGCGTTTACCGGTTGATGGACATGCCGGTGACTGCGCTGAACGTGTTGGGCAACGCGCTGGCGCCGCTGGTCATTGCACGTTGGGAAGGTCAGCTCAAGGCGCCTGAAAGCGAGCCGACCGCGTCACCGGTCAGCCCGCCGTTCAACGGCTGAAACTATCGGCTTTTGCTGCCTGAATCATCCTCGCTGGATTCGCCAGAGGCGGGTTTATCCGTCTTTGGCGCACCGCTCTCACTGCGGATCTGCGCATGGCTGATCAGCGCAAAGATAAAGCTGCCACCAATGATGTTCCCCGCCAGCGTCGGCCCCGCGAAGACCATCCAGAAATCACTCCACGGCAGCTCGCCGGCAAACACCAGATATGACACCTCCGCCGAACCCACCACGATATGGGTGAAATCGCCGAGCGCCATCAAATAGGTGATGAGGATGATGATCCACATCTTCGCGCTCTCCATGGACGGGATCATCCAGACCATGGTGGCAATCATCCAGCCGGAAACGATGCCTTTGGCGAACATCTGGCTGGCATGGTTCTCCATGACCTTGCGACCGATTTCGAGGAAGGCATGATCCGTCTTGCTGTCGAAGATCGGCAGTTCGAGCATCACGTACGCGACCAGAATCGTGCCACACAGGTTGCCAACGAGCACCACCGTCCACAGGCGGATCAGCCGTCCGAAGTTTTGCAGGGTCGGCTTGGTCATGACCGGTAGCACTGCCGTCAGGGTGTTTTCGGTGAACAGTTGCTGGCGGGCGAGGATCACCGCAAGGAAGCCGGCGCAGTAACCGAAACTGGCGATCACTTTGAATTCGTCACCGTCGGGCAGGCGCGAATTGAGCAGGCCCATGCCCATCAGCGACAGACCCATGGTCAGCCCTGCCGCAAGCGCCGACCACCAGAGTGCGGCGATGCTGCGCTCCAGCTCCTGATCGCCCTGAGAGCGGATGATTTCGTGCAGAACGGCCGCACGGGGCGGCTGGTTTTTCTCGACTTCGTGCTGCTCTTTGGCCGAGAGGTCGGGGGTTTTGCCGTCAGTGGGGGTGGTCATGGCGTGGGAACCGTGGGGGTGGTGTTTACCTACGACCCCGGCGGTTCATGGCTGTTCAGTGGGCAGATGATTCTTCGCTGACTTTGAAACCGTCATCGCGAGCAGGCTCACTCCTACATGGACTGCGCTGTACCTGTAGGAGTGAGCCTGCTCGCGATGAAGCCGACGCTGATGTCACTTGGTAACTAACTCATCTTCCTGAAACTGGTCTTTCACATATTTGATTTCAGTGCGCCCATGCGGTGCTGGCAAGCCGTCTTCGCCCAGATTCACAAACACCATCTTCTCGACGGTCAGAATGCTCTTGCGGGTGATCTTGTTGCGCACTTCGCAGGTCAGGGTGATCGAGGTGCGGCCGAACTCGGTGGCGGTGATGCCCAGTTCGATGATGTCGCCCTGGCGCGAGGCGCTGACGAAGTTGATTTCGGAAATGTACTTGGTCACCACGCGCTGATTGCCCAACTGGACGATCGCGTAAATCGCCGCTTCTTCGTCGATCCAGCGCAACAGGCTGCCACCGAACAGGGTGCCGTTGGGGTTGAGGTCTTCGGGTTTTACCCATTTGCGGGTGTGGAAATTCATCTTCACTCCTGAGTGTCTTGCCGAACGATGGACGGTATCTTGGCAGACTGAGCGGTCATGCTCCATGCGGCTTCGACTATGGTCGTCATTAACGATCTTCATCTGGCCGACAGAAACCCTTTGGAAGATCAGTCTAGACGGCTATAATCGCCCCCGTTTCAAAACGGTCATCTTCAATTGATACCGTTTTCCCGCCACCTGTCCGAGGGGCGCTGCAGCAGGTTCAACCTGTCAGGCTCGGATGGGGCGTTGACCGGCCTTAGGCTGGACACTAAACGCACAACGGCGCCCATTCGCATACATTACGAATGGAGGCTCTTCATGAGCGCTGTTATCACGCCTGCAGATTTTAACGATTACAAAGTTGCCGACATGTCCCTGGCTGCCTGGGGCCGTCGCGAAACCATCATCGCCGAATCGGAAATGCCGGCTCTGATGGGTCTGCGTCGCAAGTACTCCGGCGAACAGCCGTTGAAAGGCGCCAAGATCCTCGGCTGCATCCACATGACCATTCAGACTGCCGTGCTGATCGAAACCCTGGTTGCCCTGGGTGCCGAAGTACGCTGGTCGTCGTGCAACATTTTCTCGACTCAGGATCAGGCTGCTGCCGCTATCGCTGCTGCCGGCATCCCGGTTTTCGCCTGGAAAGGCGAAACTGAAGAAGAGTACGAGTGGTGCCTGGAACAAACCATCCTGAAAGATGGCCAGCCATGGGACGCCAACATGATCCTCGACGACGGCGGCGACCTGACCCAGCTGCTGCACGACAAGTACCCACAAGTCCTGGATCGCGTTCACGGCGTGACCGAAGAAACCACCACCGGCGTACACCGTCTGCTGGACATGCTGGCCAAGGGCGAGCTGAAAATCCCGGCCATCAACGTCAACGACTCGGTGACCAAGTCCAAGAACGACAACAAGTACGGCTGCCGTCACAGCCTGAACGACGCGATCAAGCGCGGCACCGACCACCTGCTGTCCGGCAAGCAAGCGCTGGTCATCGGTTACGGTGACGTGGGCAAGGGTTCGGCTCAGTCCCTGCGTCAGGAAGGCATGATCGTTAAGGTTTCCGAAGTTGACCCGATCTGCGCCATGCAAGCGTGCATGGACGGTTTCGAACTGGTTTCGCCGTTCATCGACGGTATCAACGACGGCACCGAAGCAAGCATCGACAAAGCGTTGCTGGGCAAGATCGACCTGATCGTGACCACCACTGGTAACGTCAATGTTTGCGACGCGAACATGCTCAAAGCCCTGAAGAAGCGCGCTGTTGTCTGCAACATCGGTCACTTCGACAACGAAATCGACACCGCTTTCATGCGCAAGAACTGGGCATGGGAAGAAGTGAAGCCACAGGTACACAAGATCCACCGTACCGGCCCGGGCGCTTTCGACGCGCAGAACGACGACTACCTGATCCTGCTGGCCGAAGGCCGTCTGGTAAACCTGGGCAACGCCACTGGTCACCCAAGCCGCATCATGGACGGTTCGTTCGCCAACCAGGTACTGGCGCAGATCTTCCTGTTCGGCCAGAAGTACGCCGACCTGTCGCCAGCCCAGAAAGCCGAGCGCCTGACTGTTGAAGTACTGCCGAAGAAACTCGACGAAGAAGTGGCCCTGGAAATGGTTCGCGGCTTCGGCGGCGTGGTCACGCAACTGACCAAGCAACAGGCTGACTACATCGGCGTGACCGTCGAAGGCCCGTTCAAGCCGCACGCTTACCGCTACTAACAGGCGCTTGCTCGCTCTCCCTGTGGGAGCGAGCCTGCTCGCGAAGGCGTCTCAACATTCAACATCCGTGTTGTCTGACCCAGCGCTTTCGCGAGCAGGCTCGCTCCCACACGGGATTGCAACGCCTCGAAGGTTCTTGTTTCCAAGGGTATGACCATGTCCCAAGACCGTCGCTACAGCTTCGAGTTCTTCCCGACCAAGACCGATGCTGGGCATGAAAAACTGCTCGCCACTGCCCGTCAGCTGGCCACTTACAATCCCGACTTTTTTTCCTGCACCTATGGCGCTGGTGGTTCGACCCGTGATCGCACCCTCAACACCGTTCTGCAACTGGAAAGCGAAGTCAAAATCCCGGCCGCTCCGCACCTGTCGTGCGTCGGCGACAGCAAGGACGACCTGCGCGGCCTGCTGAACGAGTACAAGGCCGCCGGCATCAAGCGCATCGTCGCCCTGCGTGGCGACCTGCCGTCCGGCATGGGCATGACCAGCGGTGAGCTGCGTCACGCCAATGAACTGGTGGAATTCATTCGTGAAGAAACCGGTGACCATTTCCACATCGAAGTTGCCGCTTACCCGGAGATGCATCCGCAAGCACGCAACTACGAAGACGATCTGGCCAACTTCGTGCGCAAGGCTCGCGCCGGCGCCGACAGCGCGATCACCCAGTACTTCTTCAACGCCGACAGCTACTTCTACTTTGTCGACCGTTTGCAGGCGCAAGGTGTCGATCTGCCGATCGTGCCAGGCATCATGCCGATCACCAACTACAGCAAACTCGCGCGCTTCTCCGATGCCTGCGGTGCGGAAATCCCGCGCTGGATTCGCAAGCAACTGGAAGCCTACGGCGATGACACGCAAAGCATTCAGCGCTTTGGTGAGCAAGTCGTCAGCGAGATGTGCGAGCGCCTGTTGCAGGGCGGCGCACCGGGGCTGCACTTCTATTCCATGAACCAGGCTGAGCCTAGTCTGGCGATCTGGAATAACCTGAAGTTGCCGCGTTAAAGCAGCTACAAGCTTCAAGCTGAAAGCTACAAGCCGGATCAAAAGATCGCAGCCTGCGGCAGCTCCTACATTGGGATTTTGTTCACCCTGTAAGAGCTGCTGAAGGCTGCGATCTTTTGCGTTTAAAGGCCCGAAACAGAGCTTGTGCAGGCACTTTCTGGCTCTTTCACGTTTCTCGTCGTAATCTCAAGCCATGCCTTTGATCACGCAGTTATTCGCCGTGCTGGTTTTTGCTTGCCTGAGCTTCGCCGCTCGAGGCGAAAAGCTGCGTATTGTCACCGAGCCATGGGCGCCTTATGTGTATGAGGAAGGCGGCAAGAACCTCGGGCTGGACTATGAAACTACGGCCATCGTCTTCAAGCGTCTGGGCATTGAAGTCGAATGGCAATTCCTGCCGTGGAAGCGCTGCCTGTCGATGCTTGAAACCGGGCAGGCCGACGGTGCGCTGGACATTTTTCACAGCGACGAGCGCGACGCCACCCTGCTCTACCCGATCGAGCCGCTGTCGGACGTCGAGTTCGTGATGTTCTACGCCAATGACCGGCCGCACCCGTTCCGTAAACTCGAAGAGCTCAAAGGCCTGACCATCGGCACTTCGCCGGGTTATCTGTACAGCCCCGATTTCCGCGAATCAACGTTTTTTAGCCGTGAACCGGCACCGACCCACGAAGCCAACTTCGGCAAACTGGTGCGCGGTCGCATCGACTTGCTGATCACTGATCGCCGCGTTGGCCAGCATTTGCTTGATGAGCTGAATATTCGCGATCAGATCAGCGAAAACCCTACCGTTATTAGCCGTCAGAGCCAGTTTCTCGCGGTTCGGCGCAATGCCGGCATGGATTTGCTGGTGCAGCGGTTTGGCGCCGAGCTCAAGCGATTCAAGCGCGAACCGGCTTACGCCGAGCTGAGCGCACGCTACGGCGCTGCGCCCGCCGGCAGCCCTTCACTGAACTCAGCCACCGCCAACCGCAAAACCGTTGAGCAGCAGGAAAGCAGCGCGCAGTGATTGCTCTGTTATACTCCGGCGTTCCCGCCAGGCTCACGCCCGGACGCCCGGAACCGTAATAGGCCTCTCGACCCGCTACAGCGCAGCTTTGCAGCCCGCGCGAGCGCTCCAGACGTGCCTTCGGAACCGCAGCAGGACCGGACGGGATTGCGTCCTCTTAAACGCCATTCGCGCCAGGCAAGACTCCCATTGGGCCAAGCCCTAACTAAAACAGGATTACTCATGTCCTTTGCTTCCCTCGGTCTCTCCGAGGCTTTAGTCCGCGCCATCGAAGATGCGGGCTATACCGAGCCTACTCCGGTGCAACAGCGGGCCATTCCCGCCGTGTTGCAAGGTCGCGACCTGATGGTTGCGGCACAGACAGGTACCGGTAAAACCGGCGGTTTCGCCCTTCCGATCCTGGAGCGGTTGTTCCCCAATGGTCACCCGGACAAATCCCAGCGTCATGGCCCGCGCCAACCGCGCGTACTGGTCCTGACCCCGACCCGCGAACTCGCGGCCCAGGTTCACGAGAGCTTCAAGATCTACGCCCGTGACCTGAAATTCGTCAGCGCCTGCATCTTCGGCGGCGTCGGCATGAACCCGCAGGTTCAGGCCATGTCCCGTGGCGTCGACGTGCTCGTTGCCTGCCCGGGTCGCTTGCTCGATCTGTGCGGCCAGGGCAGCGTTGACCTGTCCCACGTGGAAATCCTCGTCCTCGACGAAGCCGACCGCATGCTCGACATGGGTTTTGTGCACGACGTGAAGAAAGTCCTCGCGCGCCTGCCGTCCAAGCGTCAGAACCTGCTGTTCTCGGCGACGTTCTCCAAGGACATCACCGACCTCGCCGGCAAGCTGCTGCACAACCCGGAACGCATCGAAGTGACGCCGCCGAACACCACGGTCGAGCGCATCGAACAACGCGTCTTCCGTCTGCCAGCCAGCCACAAGCGTGCGCTGCTGGCGCACCTGATCACCGCCGGCGCCTGGGAACAGGTGCTGGTCTTCACCCGCACGAAGCACGGCGCCAACCGTCTGGCCGAGTACCTGGACAAGCACGGCCTGCCGGCTGTGGCGATCCACGGTAACAAGAGCCAGAACGCGCGCACCAAAGCGCTGGCCGACTTCAAGGCCAACCAGGTACGCATCCTGGTTGCCACCGACATCGCCGCACGCGGTCTGGACATCGATCAGTTGCCACACGTGGTCAACTTCGAACTGCCGAACGTCGATGAAGATTACGTTCACCGTATCGGCCGTACTGGCCGTGCCGGTCGTTCGGGCGAGGCGATTTCGCTGGTTGCCCCGGACGAAGAAAAACTGCTGAAAAGCATCGAACGCATGACCAAGCAGAAAATCGCCGACGGCGACCTGATGGGCTTCGATTCGAGCACCATTGAAGCCGAGAAGCCGGAAGTGCGTGAGCGTCCGGACGTGCGTAACCCGCGCAATCCACGTGGCCCACGCGGTGACGGGCCGAATGGCGGCGGTGGCGGCGGTCGTAAAGACAAAGGCAAGGACAAGGGCAAAGAGAAGCCGGCCGGTGAACGTGGCGAGCGCCCTGCCCGTCAGCAGAAACCGCGCGAAGGCACCCCGGCCCGCGAACAGCGTCCGAGCCAACCGCCACGTGCGGCGGCTGATCGTGCACCGGACGAGTTCCTCGACGACGATGTGGATAACTTCGGTAATCGCGTTGACTACGTGCCCAAGCCTGCCCCGGCTGGCGGTCGCGGCCGTCGTCCAGGCGCACCGGCTCAAGGTGCTGGCGCAGGTTCGGGCGCACCACGCGGCGGTCAGTCGCAGGGTCGCCAGAACGGTCCGCGCAACAGCAACGGCTCGAGCACCGGCACCCCGCCCGCCAAACGCAGCGGCGGCCCGCGCAACGGCGCACCGCGTGATGGTCAGTCGGGGCGTCGCGACGATTCCGCCTCGTCGTCGCGCAACCGCCGTCCGGCCCGTGACGATCAGCCACGCAGCGAGCCAGCCGTGCAGAACCCGCGCAGCAACGGCCCGAAGATCATGCACAAGGAATCGAAAGCCGACCGCTTCCCGACGCCTGAGCAGCTCGATCAACTGCCAAGCCGCCCGCGTGGCGAAAAACCAGCGCTGCTGACCCGCAATCGCTGAGTTAACGCCGCCATGAAAGATGCCCCGACTCGCAAGAGCCGGGGCATTTTTTATGGCGCTACAAATACCCCTGAATCACCGCATATCCCCTGTGGGAGCGAGCCTGCTCGCGAAAGCGGTCATTCAGCCAACATCATTGCTGACTGACCAGCCGCCTTCGCGAGCAGGCTCGCTCCCACACGGGATGTGTGTGTGTCGCAGGCAATAAAAAACGCCCCCGGCCTTTCGACCGGGGGCGTTTTTATGTGGCGAGCGAAAGTTATTTAACTTTCACGCCTTCCAGCGAGATGTCCAGATCCGCAGTTTGCGAGGTAGGACCTGGGCCCTTGATCCCGAAATCGTTCAGGTTCAGGGTGGTCTTGGCGTTGAAGCCAGCACGCTCGCCGCCCCATGGATCCTTGCCTTCGCCGTTGAATGTGGCTTTGAAGGTTACAGGCTTGGTCACGCCGTGCAGGGTCAGGTCGCCAGTCACGTCAGCCGTCTTTTCACCGGTCGATTTAACGGCGGTGGAGACGAACTTGGCATCAGCAAACTTGCCAACGTCGAGGAAGTCTTTGCTGGCGATGTGCTTGTCACGTTCAGCGTGGTTCGACCACAGGCTGGCGGTTTTCACATCAACCGAGATCTTGCTGGCTTCAGGCTTGGCCGAATCCCACGAGAAAGTACCGTCGAAATCCTTGAAGATACCGTGGATGAAGCTGTAACCCAGGTGGCTGATTTTCCAGTCAACGAAGGCGTGCTGACCTTCCTTGTCGATTTTGTAGTCCGCAGCCATGGCCTGACCAGCCGAGAGCAGTGCAGAACCGATTGCCAGAGCGGCCAGAGTCTTTTTCAACATGCTTTCTTTTCCTTTGAGTCGAGGTTGAATTTCAGGC
Source organism: Pseudomonas sp. CH61 (assembly GCF_059429415.1). NCBI lineage: Bacteria > Pseudomonadati > Pseudomonadota > Gammaproteobacteria > Pseudomonadales > Pseudomonadaceae > Pseudomonas > Pseudomonas sp. CH61. The sequence goes on from NZ_CM182098.1 coordinate 5,307,233, forward strand.
TTTGCGACCGAGCATTCGCGTCAGGGTCGCATCACGATCGATAAAGTGGTGCTTCAATGCTGCCAACGCATGGAGACCGGAAAAAATTACCAGTGCCCACGCCAGCCAGAGATGAATCACCCCAGCGGTATCTGCCTGATCCGGTAGCCCGGAAACCAGTGCAGGAACTTCAAACAGGCCAAACACCGGGATCCCGACACCGTCTGCGGTGGAAATCAGGTAACCGGCAAGCATCACAGCGAACAGCGCCAGATACAGAAACCCGTGGCCGAACTTGGCGCCGATACGGGTCATGCGACTGTAGCTTTGCAGCGTCGGCGGCGGCGGGCTGATAAAGCGCCACAGCACCCGCAACACCATCACACCCAGCAGCACCAGTCCGATGCTCTTGTGCAGATCCGGCGCCTCTTTGCGCCAGCTGCTGTAGTAATCCAGCCCGACCATCCACAGACCCAACGCGAACAGCCCGAAGACCACCAGCGCCACGCCCCAGTGCATGAAGATGCTGACCCAACCATAGCGCGAAGAAGAGTTACGTAGCTGCATTGCCCAAATCCTGTGAGAACTGCGAACCAAGACTAGCGAGTTATCTATCGAATTAAAGCGGAAAATTTCGCTTTGAAATATCGAGAAATACGATCAAGAGTCTGGAAGTGGCGTGTTAAGGAAAGATTAAAGGCGATTTGTCCGCACAGCGCTCGGGCCATGCTGCTCGATTCTCGCGGGCTGACCCGACGCTCCCCGGAGCAGGTGGCGATCACAGGAAGGTCGTCGCCAGAGAAATTCTCAATCGATAACTATGTATCGCTAGTTGTACGTCTGCACCTGCTCAAATGATGACTCAATCATTCTTTGAGAAGGTCAACAATATGGCTCTTCGTTACAGCCCCTTTCAAGCAAGTGGTACTTCCGAGTTACCGCCCAACCAGACCCTGACCCCAGGCCAATATCTGCAATCCGAAAACGGGCGATTTCGCCTGATATTGCAGAGCGATGGCAACCTGGTGATGAAAGAAGGCGAAGCAGTAGTCTGGATTGCCGATAACAAGCAGCCTTACAGTTTGACTTTGCATCCAAAAAAGATGCGTGAGCCACTGCAGTTTGTCATCAGCAATAACGGTTTTCTCTACGACCCTTCCCGACGGCGCCTATGGATTGCTGAAAGCACTCACAGCCTCGACAAATCGCTCTGGTACAACACGTACATGACGCTCCAGGACGATGGCAACCTGGTCATCTACGATCAGCGCAACGGGAATCTGCGCTGGGCCCGCTTCGGATTTGTACCCGGACGAATTCGAAAACCCAAGCAAAGATGGCTCAGGAAGTTGCCGAACGGCACGGAGTTCTTCAAATGGGACTTTTAACAGGCCTGAATGTTTGTGATTGATTAGTTTTTGAAAACTGCTGGCGGCTGTAAACAATCAGCACTATAGGGATCTATCTTGCATTGATGGGCAAGTTCAGCGCCGTAACCCCCAGGAAAGAAACGCCCATTGGCACAACCAGAAAGTGTCATCAACAGAAGTATTGCAATTAGCCTTTTCATCAAGCGCCTCCAATTTTTTCAAGCATAAAGTTGGAGATCAGGCACCCGCTATCGTTTCGTTCTGATTGTTTTGTGGGAAGTGTCCTGCGCAAAGGTAAGCCTTGAGACTGCACCGGCAAGGATTGAAGTGCGCGCTTTTGGCAAAAAAAAACGCGGCCCGTGGTATGGCCGCGTTTTTTATTGAAGCAAAGGCTTACTGCGCCTTGGTCTCAGTGGTGGCTGCCGGCTTGGCCGCCGGCTTCTTCGCCGGTTCGGCCTTCTTCGCTGCCGGTTTTGCCGCAGGCTTTTTAGCCTCAGTCTTAGCTGCAGGCTTCTTCGCCGCAGGCTTGGCTGCTGCTTTCTTCGCCGGTTCGGCTTTCACCGGGGCCGCTGGCTTCGGCGCTTCCACCGGAGCTGGCGCTGGTGCCGGGGTCGGCGCAGGCGCTGGTGCTACCGGGGCTGGAGCCGGCTCTGGCGCCTTCACAGGCTCTGGCTTCTTCTCGTCATCCGAACCGCCGAACAGATTAGTGAAGAAGTTGCCCTTCTTCGCCGCCACGGCACCCGCCGCGCCCGCCGCTGCTGCAGCCGGCACCACTTTGGCTGGCTCGAACGATTTGCCCGCCGCCAGATCTTCAACCTGACTGGCCGCACGTTGACCGGTGCGCAATGCACCTTCCAGGGTGCCCGGATACAAGGTGTCGGTATGTTCGCCGGCGAACGTCACGCGTTGCAGCGGACGTTCCCACAGGCGCCAGAACTTGCTGATCTGGCCTGGGCCGTAAGCCAGGTACGCGCCGCCCATCGACGGGTCGGTGCTGTAGCGACGGATTTCATAACCGGTGAACGAGCCACGGGCCTGTGGATAAAACGCGTGCAGACGAATCAGCACCTGATCGACCATCTGCTTGTCGCCAAACGCCTGCATCACACGAGCGTTGTCGCCGGACAGGTTGATCACCACGTTGGCGCCGCCCTTCAGCGCAGGCTCGATCCACAACATGCCGAGGCCAGTGTTGCTATAAATCTCGCCGGACATGCGCGCCTTGCTTTCCCACACCGGCGTCTTGAACTTCAGCATGATCTGGTCGCGCCAGCCGTAGTTGGTGCCCTTGATCGCAGCCATGTGCTGGGCATCCAGCGCAGGCGTCAGGGCAATCTTGTTCAGTGCACGCAACGGCACGGCTAACACGACGTAGTCAGCCTGATAGCCAACACTGCCGACCTTGACGGTCACGCCGTCCTTGTCCTGAACGATCGCCGACACCGGCGAGTTGGTCTTGATGGTTTTGATCTGTTTGACGAACGCCTGCGCCAGCACCTGGCTGCCGCCGACCAGACGCGAAGCGCGCAGGTCGCGGTCGGAGATGCCGCGATACACGCGGTTCTGCTGAGCGAAGTACAGCAGCGACAGACGCGAAGGCTCGTCGTAGTGCGTGCGGATGTCCTGGTTGATCAGCTGACGCGCGGTGGCCGGCAGGTTCTGCTTGTCGAGCCAGCTCGATACGGTGATCTGGTCCAGCGCGTGCAGGGTGCTGGTCGCCGCCGGGTTTTGCGGATCGTCGATCGAACGTGCCAGATCGTCGAGGGTTTTCTGATAGCGCTTCAGAGCATCGGCGGTGGCCGGCTGCTTGGTCGCCAGATCGGCAGCAGAGAAATACTCGCCGTCGATCAGGTAGCCCGGGGTCCGCACGAATTCCGGCGCAGGCGTGGTACCGAGTTTGAAGGTCGAGACGTACTTGTTCAGCACCGGCTGCGTCTTGTCGTTGCCGATCCACTCGCTGGTGGCCATACCGGAGCGACCGCCCAGGCTCGGCTTGGCTTCCAGCAGGGTGACCTGCCAGCCTTTGTTTTGCAGTTCGTAAGCGGCGGTCAGGCCCGACAGGCCGCCGCCGATCACGATTGCAGTTTTATCCTTGGCCAGCGCTGTAACGCTGAACAGCCCCAACATCACCAGCGCACAGGCGCGCAGCCAACCGACAGACATTCAGCGAACTCCGGAAATACACGTAGGAAAAAGCACTTTTGCGGGTCAGACGACCCAAAGAACCGCGAAGAATACGTTAGCCATCAAAACGCCGCCAGCGACGTCTATCGGCTCATACAAAGTAGCTCAATCGACACAATGGGTTGTCCCCGCGCGACGCATTGCATAGGCTTGCGCGATTGTTTGCCCGCGCCTGACGCGAGCCGCCTCGAGGAGACTGTAAATGGGCCTGAATAACCAGTGGATGCAACGCGACCTCGCGGTGTTGTGGCATCCCTGCACCCAGATGAAAGACCACGAACAGCTGCCGCTGATCCCGATCAAGCGCGGCGAAGGTGTCTGGCTCGAAGACTTCGAAGGCAAGCGCTACCTCGACGCCGTCAGCTCCTGGTGGGTCAACGTTTTCGGGCACGCCAACCCGCGGATCAACCAGCGCATCAAGGATCAGGTCGATCAACTCGAGCACGTGATTCTCGCCGGTTTCAGCCATCAACCGGTGATCGAGCTGTCCGAGCGTCTGGTGAAGATGACCCCGGAAGGCCTGAACCGGGTGTTCTACGCCGATAACGGTTCGTCCTGCATCGAAGTCGCGCTGAAAATGAGCTTTCACTATTGGCTCAACCGCGGCCAACCGAACAAGAAGCGCTTCGTCACCCTGACCAACAGCTACCACGGCGAAACCATGGCGGCGATGGCGGTCGGCGACGTGCCGCTGTTCACCGAAACCTACAAAGCCCTGCTGATGGACACCATCAAAGTGCCGAGCCCGGATTGCTACGGGCGCCCGGAAGGCATGAGCTGGGAAGAGCATTCGCGCAACATGTTCGCCGCCATGGAACAGACCTTGGCTGATAATCATGACAGCGTCGCGGCAGTGATCGTCGAACCGCTGATTCAGGGCGCCGGCGGCATGCGCATGTATCACCCGGTGTATCTGACCTTGCTGCGCGAGGCCTGCGACCGTTACGGCGTGCACCTGATCCTCGACGAAATCGCCGTTGGCTTCGGTCGCACCGGGACGATGTTTGCCTGTGAACAGGCCGGCATCCGTCCTGACTTCCTCTGCCTGTCGAAAGCCCTGACCGGCGGCTATCTGCCGCTGGCGGCGTGCCTGACCACCGACGAGGTTTACAGCGCTTTCTACGACGACTATCCGACCCTGCGCGCGTTCCTGCATTCACACAGCTACACCGGCAATCCGCTGGCGTGCGCGGCGGCACTGGCGACGCTGGATATCTTCGAGCACGACAACGTCATCGAGAACAACAAAGCGCTGGCCCAGCGTATGGCCTCGGCGACGGCGCATCTGGTCGATCATCCGAATGTGTCGGAAGTGCGCCAGACCGGCATGGTCCTGGCCATCGAGATGGTCAAGGATAAAGCCACGAAAGAGGCCTACCCTTGGCAGGAGCGCCGTGGTCTGAAGGTGTTCCAGCATGCGCTGGAGCGGGGCGCGCTGTTGCGGCCGCTGGGCAGCGTGGTGTATTTCCTGCCGCCTTACGTGATCACCCCGGAGCAGATCGACTTCCTCGCCGAAGTCGCCAGCGAAGGCATCGACATCGCCACGCGTGACAGCGTCAGCGTCGCAGTGCCGAAAGACTTCCATCCCGGCTTCCGCGATCCGGGCTAACCGTAACTTCTCATTCCCACGCTCCGCGTGGGAATGCAGCCCGGGACGCTCCGCGTCCCAAAGCGGACGCAGAGCGTCCATTGAGGCATTCCCACGCAGAGCGTGGGAACGATCTAATCTGAGAGACCCGAAATGAGACTGTCCCGCTTCTTTATCGACGCCCCCCTGAGCACCGGCGAACACGAACTGCCGGAAGCCCAGGCGCATTACATCAGCCGCGTGCTGCGCATGGCCGAGGGCGATGCGGTGCAGCTGTTCGACGGTTCCGGCAATGAGTTTCGCGGTTCCCTGCTGGAAGTCGGCAAGAAGCGCGTGACCGTGCAGATCGACGAGCAATTCGCCGGTCAGGCCGAATCGCCGCTGCACATTCACCTCGGCCAGGGCCTGTCCCGAGGCGAGCGCATGGATTGGGCGATTCAGAAAGCCACCGAGCTGGGCGTGAATGAAATTACGCCGATCTTCAGCGACCGCTGCGAAGTCCGTCTCAAGGACGAACGCGCCGACAAACGCCTGCTGCACTGGCGTCAGGTGGCGATCAGCGCGTGCGAGCAATGTGGGCGCTCGCGGGTGCCGGTGATTCATCCGCCGGTGTTGCTGGCGGACTGGATCAAGCAGACCGAAGCCGAGTTGAAGCTGGTGCTGCACCCGGTGGCCGAGCCGTTGGTGAGTCATGCCAAACCGGCGACGCTGGCGTTCCTGATCGGGCCTGAAGGTGGTTTGACGGACGCCGAAGTCGAGCAGGCCAAAGGCAACGGCTTCCACGCCGCCCGCCTCGGCCCACGGGTGTTGCGTACAGAGACGGCCCCGGTGGTTGCACTGGCGGTGGCCCAACAGCTTTGGGGTGATTTCTAAACCTTTTTGCCGGACTGATCGTTCCCACGCTCTGCGTGGGAATGCAGCCCGGGACGCTCCGCGTCCCAAACAGTGTGACGCAGAGCGTCACAGGAGGCGTTACCACGCAGAGCGTGGGAACGATCAGTCAGCCGGGCTACAGAACGTAAAACAGAATCGCCACAAAGTGCAGCAAACTCCCGGCAATCACGAACAAATGCCAGATCCCGTGCGCATGCCGCAGCCTATGATCCAGGGCAAAAAAGATAATCCCCACCGTGTACAAAACCCCGCCCGACGCCAGCCAGGCAAACCCTGTCGTGCCCAACGCCGCAATCAACGGCTTCACCGCCACCAACACAATCCAGCCCATCACCGCGTAAATCACGATCGACAGAATCCGCGCCTCCGAACGCGGTTTGATCTCTTGCAGGATGCCGATCAACGCCAGCCCCCAGACAATCCCGAACAACGTCCAGCCCCACGGCCCGCGCAGGGTTACCAGGCAGAACGGCGTGTAGCTACCGGCAATCAGCAGGTAGATCGAAAAGTGATCGACCTTCTTCATGATCGCTTTCTTGCGCCCGCGCACGCTGTGGTACACGGTCGAAGCGCTGTAGAGCACCAGCAAGGTAAACGCATAAATCGCCACACTGACGATCTTCCACGGGCTGCCGTCGAGGCTGGCGATCACCAGCATCCAGACGCCACCAATAAATGCCGCCACCGCCCCGACCAGATGGGTCCAGGCGTTCAATCGTTCTCCGTGATACATGTATTGCTTACCTCATATTCATTACCGCAGCGCGCAAGGCTCGGGCCTTGAGCGTAAAAGCGCAATCAAAAGATCGTAGCCTTCGGCAGCTCCTACCTTCGAACGCATTCCAATGCAGGAGCTGCCGAAGGCTGCGATCTTTTGATCTTCAAGGCACAATCGACGCATTCCAAAAAGAGTCCGCGCCATGCTGATCGACGAAGAATTGACCCTGAAAAAACTCGAGGTGTTCCTCGCTTTCATGCGCACCGGCAACCTCGCCCGCGCTGCTGCCGAACTGCAGACCAGCAACGTCAGCGTGCACCGCGCCATTCATTCGCTGGAAAGCGCCTTGCGCTGCCCACTGTTCAAGCACGAAGGCCGCAACCTGACACCGCTGGAAAGTGCTTACGTACTCGAAGAGCGTGCACAGAAGCTGATCAACGACGTCGTCGAAAGCGTACGCCTGACCCGCGAAGCGGCCGGCTTCTCGGCTGAACGCTTCAAACTCGGCTCGCTGTATTCGCTGACGGTGAAAACCGTACCGCAACTGATCATGGGCCTGAAAATCCGCCGCAGCGAACTCAACATCGACCTGATCCTCGGCTCGAACATCGACCTGCTCTACAAGCTGAAGAACATGGAAGTCGACGCAATTCTGGTGTCACTGGATGACAGCATCAATGACCCGGATTGCGAGCAGATTGCGTTGTTCTCCGACGACATCTTCCTCGCCACACCGGCGGATTCAAAGTTCGCCCAGCGCAGCGAGGTGGATCTGGCCGAGGTGCGCGATGAAACCTTCATCACCCTGACCCAGGGCTTTGCCACGCATCAGGACGGTAACCGGGTATTCAAGCAGGCGGGGTTCGAGCCGAAGGTGGCGATGCAGGTGAATGATATTTTCACGCTGCTGAGCATGGTCAGTTCGGGGGTGGGTTATGCGTTGCTGCCAGGGCGGATTGCGGCGGTGTATGAAAACAGGGTGAAGCTGATTCCGTTGCAGGAGAAGTACCGGTTGCAGCAGCACATTGGTGTGGTGTTTTTGAAGGCCAAGGAAAGGGATCCGAATTTGCTGGCGTTGTTGGCGGAGTGTCGGATGTATGCGAATCGCCAGATCACCCCATGATCGTTCCCATGCTCCGCGTGGGAATGCCTCAATGGACGCTCCGCGTCCGCTTTGGGACGCAGAGCGTCCCGGGCTGCATTCCCACGCAGAGCGTGGGAACGATCAGTTAGAGGCTCAGCCCACAATCCCGCGAACAATGAAGAACAACAACGATGGCCCAAGCAAACACCCAAGCCCGGTATGAAACGTAGCCGTCAACGCCCCATAAGGCACCAACCGCCGATCCGTCGCCGCCAACCCAGCTGTAACGCCGCTGACAGTCCCGGCCAGCCCACCAAACACCATCGCCGAACGCGGGTTATCCAGGCCCATCCAGCGCGCCGCGACCGGCGTGCCGACCATCACCAGAATCGCCTTGATCAACCCGGTGGCAATCGACAGCGCCATCACATCCGACGTCGCGCCAATCGCCGCACCGGTCACCGGCCCGACGATATAGGTCACCGCGCCCGCGCCAATGGTGGTCATGCTCACCGCATCGCGATAACCGAACGCCCAGGCCATACACGCGCCGACAATGAACGGCAAAATCGTGCCAAGCAGCAAGGCAATCACACCAATCAACCCGGCCTTCTTCGCCTCGGTCGCCTGCACTTCAAATGCCGTGGCCACAATCGCAAAGTCACGCAGCATCGCCCCGCCCATCAGGCCGATCCCGGAGAACAACGTCAAGTCCGCCAGACCTTTCTGGCCGCCAGTCATGGTGCCGCCGACCCACGCCAAAACCAGACCAATAACGATGGCAATCGCCGAGCCGTGAATGCGCCCGAACGTCAGGCGCTTGGAGAGCACCACTGACACCCACATGATCACGCCGACGAAGGCGAATGCGGTAACCAGCCCGTTGTGTTCCAGACCTTTCTCGATGAGATCCCACATATCAGCGGCCTCCTACTGGGGTGCCGACCGGGGAAATTTCCGCCGGTTCGTCGGGCAATGGCTCGCCTTTATGCGTGCGGCTAATCAAGGCAATCGTGCAACCACAGACCACCACCGAGCCAATCGCCGCCAACACCGCGACCGGGCCGCCGTGCAGCGCAGTGACGACGTTTTGCTGCGCGGCCATCGCCACCACCACCGGAATGTACATCGCGCCCCAGAAGCCGACGCCCATCTCGCATTCCTTGGTCATGCCGCCGCGTTTCTGCATCCACAACCGCGCGCAGATCAGCAGGATCATGGCGATGCCGACCCCGCCGACATTGGATTTCACGCCCAGCAACACGCCGAGCATGTCACCCATGATCACCCCTGCCAGCGTACAGATCGCGAGCAGCGCCACACCGTAAATAATCATTGTTGTAGTCCTCAAAGTGCATCGTCGAATGTTGTTTTTGTTGTTCGAAGCTTGAGTCGCGGCGGTTTAGAGTTGGCGGCTACCCTCCTCACGCAACAGCGCTTGCAGGGTGTCGAGGCGAGCACTGTCGAAGGCAGTCACGGTGCCTTGCTCGAACACCCGGCGCGCCAGCCCGGTCAGCACCGCACCGGGCGGCAGTTCGATCTGTAAACGTACGCCGCGCTCGTAAGCGCTTTGTACGGTGCCGCGCCAATCGACCACGCGGCACATGTTGAAGGCGAGGTCGTCGCGCAGCGCTTCTACTTTGGTCACAGGGCGTGCGCGGCTGCCGCTCAGGTAGGCGATTTTCGGAGTTTTCAGTTCGACTCTGGCGAAGGCTTCGGCGAGGGTTTGCGCCGGTTTTTCCAGCAGCGGGCAGTGCGACGGTACGCTTACCGCCAGACGTTTTGCCAGACCGGCGCCACGACTGCGCGCCAGTTCGGCCACGGCTTGCATGGCTTTGTCACTGCCGGCAATCACCACTTGGTTGTCGGCGTTGATATTGGCCAGATACACCGGCGAATCCTCGCTGTGCACCTGCGCCAGCAGCGTTTCGACTGTGGATAACTGCAGGCCGATGATCGCGGTCATGCCGTAGCCTTGTGGATAAGCCTGTTGCATCAACTCACCGCGCAGGCTGACCAGATGCAACGCGTCGCTGAAGCTCAAGGCGCCGGCAACCACCGCCGCCGGGTAAGCGCCGATGGACAGGCCGGCGACGTAATCCGCCGTGAGTCCGTCCTGCAATAACTGCCGTGAAGCCGCGACGCCAGCGATCAGTAGGCACAGCTGAACCGCCCTTGTCGTGCGCAACGCTGCGCTGGAATCCAGCAGCGATACATCTTCGCCGAGCACATCACTGGCCTCGGTCAACGTATCCCGAGGCAAGCGCTGCAGCATGCCCGCTTGCTGCGCGCCCTGGCCGGGGAACACCAGCAGACTGCTCACGCTGCCTGCTCCTGCGGGTTCCACGGGTCAGTCACCAAACAGGCCTGATACTCGTTTTTCAGCAGCACGCGTGCCGATCCGCTGGCCCACTCGCGCAATGCGACCGCACCGAACGGCGTCTGCAACTGCATGTCGATCCGGCACTCGGCTTGATCGAAAAGCTCCACGAGTTTGCGTGCCTGATTACGCGTGATCAGCTGCGGCGTACGCAGAATCAGATCGAGATCGCTGGCCGCGTGCATCGCGATAAAACCACTGGCCAATTCAAAGCCGACACTGCCGCTGGCACCCCAGACCCAACCGCAATCGTCGAGCATCGGCCGCAGTTGTTTGAGCGCGTGCATGACCGGCAAATCACGCTCGCAATCGACATGACAAAGCGCCTCGGGGCTGACTCGACAGGCAATCGAATCGACCGGCATAAACGCTGCCAGCCGCTGCTCGCGCAATACACCGCGCACGCCGACTGCGATAGAACCCTCATCGCTCAACGCGCGCCGCACCACCACCGGTTGCCCGGCGGCCAGCGACTCGACTGCCCACAGTGGCGCATCCGCCGGCAACTGCGCCGGAGTCATGCCCCAGAGCAGATCGTGGGCCAGAGGCGTATTCACCACTGCGCCCTCAGCAGTTCGCGAACCTTGCTGGAGGCCGCACGATTTTTTGCGCCGAGACGATTGCTCAGGTCAGTACTGGAAACATCGCTGATGGCTTGTTTCAGGCACTCGTTCACCCGCGCCAGATCCTCCGCCGTCGGCTGTTCAATCTGCTCAACCGACAGGGTTTCCCAAAGCAATCCGAGGCTCGCGTAACTGTCGATGTCATACGCCATCGGCGGCACACTGGCGGCCAACGCTTCCAATTCTTCAACACTACGCAACGTCACCCGCGCCGCCGACGCCTTGCCCATCGCATGCACCATCACACCCGGATCGCGCAACGCGATCAAACGATTGGCCTGATAACCATGCGCCAGAAAAGCCCCTGACATCGCCTTGCCAACCAACAGCGCAATCACCGAATGCCCGGCCAAACGTGCGCGGGCATAACTGTCCGCCGCACCGGCCAGTGCCTGATGAATGCCGAGCGCTTCTTCGCGCCGACCATAAGCCTGGCTCGGCACATCGACGATGGCGATGATCGGGCGCTTTTGCGCTTTATCACGATCAGCAGTGATCGCATCATCCACAGCCTTGGCCAGACCCCAGCCTTCGAGCAAGCCGACTTCGCCATTGCGAGCGCGAGGAAAGCGATTGTCCGGATCAGCGACCACAGCGATAAAACGCCCCAGCTCACCGTCAGCAACCCGCAGCGATGGCGGCAAACCCTCAACGGCTTTCGCCCCGGCGCTCAGGGCGTCGAACCAGTTCAAACCGCGCAATGAATAACCGCTCATGAGCGCTCTCCTTGATACAGATCGCGAACCACCGACGGTTCGATTTGCGGGTCAGTGTTCAGACTGCCAAGGCGTTGCAGGAACCATTCGGCGCGTTGGCTGCGCGGTTGCGCCGGCAAACCTTGCTGCAGTAATTCGCCGACCTGCTGACGAATCTTCGCCACGTCATCAGCGACATACCGATCCACCAGACCACTGGCAAACCGCTGCTCGCCGCCAGTCAGGCTCCAGATGAATGGCCGGTCGCGAGAATCGTATTCTTCGATCCCCGCTTCCTGTTCAATCACCTGCGGGCCGTTCAAACCGAGTCGTGCTTCCTGAGTCACCAGCAAATAGCTGCACAGCGCCGCCGCAATCGACATGCCGCCAAAGCAACCAACGCTACCCGCCACCACGCCAACCACCGGTTGGTACTGCTGCAAATCGACAATCGCCGCATGAATATCAGCAATCGCCGCCAGCCCGAGATTGGCTTCCTGCAAGCGCACACCCCCGGTTTCCAGCAGCAACACCGCGCGCGTCGGAATGCCTTTGCGGTTGTCTTCGGCGGCCAGTTCCAATGCGCCGGCAATCTTCGCCCCGCCGACTTCTCCAAGGCTGCCACCCTGAAACGCGCCTTCAATCGCGGCAATCACCACCGGCAAACCGTCGAGGCTGCCCTTGGCAATCACCACCCCGTCATCGGCCTGCGGCACCACGCCTTGACGTTCCAGCCACGGCGACATCACCCGTTGAAACGGATCGAGCAATTCGCGAAAACTGCCAGCATCGAGCAAGGCTTTCGCCCGTTGTCGCGCGCCGAGTTCGACGAAGCTGTGTTTGTTGAGCAACGCTGCGCTGTCAGTCATGGCCGATCTCCTCGAAACCTTGTTCCAGCCGCAAACGCACCACCCCCGGCGTCGCGCCGAAATCGTGGATATCGATGGCCATCGCCGGCGGCGTGGTGCCGTCGAACATCCGCGCAAACAGATGCTGCCAGCGCAGCTGCGCGCCGTTGACCGAGGTTTGCACATTGATCGTCAGCTTGCCGGCCAGGCCCGGTTCGATCAGCACTTCCAGATCACCCGAGCCGACACAACCGACCAGCGCACGACCGCGTGGCGGCTGCCCGGCGGGGAATTCAAACGATAGGGTTTCCATCAAAACGCTCCCTGAAGAATGCCGTCGCGCTCGATACGATCGAGCAGCAGCGTGGCGGCGAGCAAGTCGGCGGCGCCACCGGGCGAGGCATTCAATGCGATGAGTTGTTGATCCAGTTCATGCAGCCGGCGGCGACCGCTGAGGCTGGCGCTGCCACCCGCGTCGAGCACCGCTTGCGCACCGTATTGCATGGCGTGCAGACCCTCTTCGCCGGCGCGGTAGAGCACGCAGGTGTCGGCGAGGTCAGTCATGATCGCGAGCAAGGCGTCGAGGCGAGCGTTCTGTTCGCCGCTGGCGTTGGCGCGGCTGCGTTTGAGTTGTGGCAGGCCGCGTTGCAGCACCGAAGGGAAGCCGAGCTGCGCCTCTTCTCGGGCACCGCGTGCGCCGTAACGCAGGGCGACTTGGGCGCCGTGGCTCAAAGGTTTTGGTGCGTAGCGGTCGTCCAGCAAGGCCAGCCGTGCGGCGCGCAGGGTCACGGCATTGGCGCTGGAGGATTGCGGCTCCAGTGCAGCGGCCGTCACCAATAATCCCAGCGCCCAAATGGCGCCGCGATGCGTGTTCACGCCGTTGGTGGTCGTGAGCATCGCTTGTTCACCTTCACGGCCGATGCGGCCAATCGCTTCGCGCAACGTTGAATCGACTTCGCCGATTGCAACCGCCGCTTCAGCCATCTCCTTGAACGCCGGCCACAACGACAGCGCCGAAGCGTGCATCAGACCCAGATGCAAATCGGTGTGGGCGCCATTGCCGCGACGGTCGACCAGCGCCGGTTTCGGCGACAGATCGGCTTCGTCGATCAACGCGTCCACCGCCAGATCAGCCAATCGATCAGCCAGAGAAAGCGGTTTCGCTTGCAGATTAAATGCGTGCATTACCAGCTCCTGAATTTGGCGGGCGGGTTGTACAGGCCGCCGGACCACTCGACCAGATCGGCCACGCTCTTCGCTGCGAGCAGTTCGCGGGTGGCGTCGGTGCGGCGGATACCGAGGTCTTCGGGCAAGGCGATCAGGCCTTCGCGGCGCATACGTTCGGTGTCTTTCGGGTTGTGGCGCAGGCCGATGGCGGTGACTCCCGCGACCGCAGCGATCATCGCCTGGCGCTCTTCCAGCGAGCGCGCCTTGTACAGGTAGGCGATGCCTTCTTCGGTGAGCAGGTGGGTGACGTCGTCGCCGTAGATCATGATCGGCGCCAGCGGCATGCCGCTTTTCTTCGCCACTTCGACCGCGTCGAGGGTTTCTACGAAGGTCGGTTTGCCGCCCTCCTGAAAGGTCTCGACCATTTGCACCACGAGTTTCTTGCCGCGTTCGAGCATCGGTTGCTGCGAATCGTCGTGGCGCATGTCCAGCCACGCCGGAGTGCCGTGACGGCGACCGCGCGGGTCGTGGCCCATGTTCGGCGCACCGCCGAAACCGGCGAGGCGGCCACGGGTCACGGTTGAGGAATGGCCATCGCCATCGACTTGCAGCGTCGCGCCGATAAACAGGTCCACCGCGTATTGCCCGGCGAGTTGGCAGAACATCCGGTTGGAACGCAGCGAACCGTCGCGGCCGGTGAAGAACACGTCCGGGCGCGCGGCGATGTAGTTTTCCATGCCCAGTTCGGTGCCGAAGCAATGCACGCTTTCGACCCAGCCGCTCTCGATCGCCGGGATCAACGTCGGGTGCGGGTTGAGCGTCCAGTTGCGGCAGATCTTGCCTTTTAGGCCGAGGGATTCGCCGTAGGTCGGCAGGATCAATTCGATGGCGGCGGTGTTGAAACCGATGCCGTGGTTGAGCGACTGCACGTTGTGTTTTTCGTAGATGCCACGGATCGCCATCATCGCCATCAGCACGTGCACAGGCTTGATGTGGCGCGGGTCACGGGTGAACAGCGGTTCGATGTAGAACGGCTTGTCCGCCACCACGACGAAATCGACCCACGACGCCGGGATGTCCACGCGGGGCAGCTCGCTGACGTCGTCGACCAACTGGTTGACCTGGACGATGACAATGCCGTCGCTGAACGCCGCCGGTTCGATCAATGCGGGGGTGTCTTCGGTACTCGGGCCGGTGTAGATGTTGCCGGCGCGGTCGGCCATGAAACCGGCCGAGAGCACGACGTTGGGGATCAGGTCCACCACCAGCCGGGCGTAGAGTTCGATGTAAGTGTGAATCGCGCCGACTTCCAGCAGGCCGTCTTCGAGCAATTGGCTGATGCGCAGGCTCTGGGTGCCGGCGAAGGAGAAATCAAGCTTGCGGGCGATGCCGCGTTCAAACAGGTCGAGGTGCTCGGAGCGACCGACGCTGGGCATGATCATGTGCAGGTCGTGGAGCTTTTCCGGGTCGGCCTTGGCCAGCGAACGAGAAAGAAAGTCCGCTTGCTTCTGGTTGTTGCCCTCCAGCACCACACGGTCGCCGGGATGGATCAGCGCTTCGAGCGCGGCGACGATCTTGTCGGTGGGCAACACCACACCGTCGGCCAGCCCACGCACCTTGTCGAGGCGGCGCTGCTTCTCATCGCGCCGCCGCGTCCAGCGCGAGTCGGGGGAAATTGTTGTTGTCATGCTCACTCCACGGGGTTCGCTGTCGTGGAGCTAAGGTAGGCGTGTGGGGTGGGGGCATCAATCAAGCGCGGTGGTGAATCGTTACGGTCAGGGTAACGATCAAGAGCGCCCTCACCCTAGCCCTCTCCCGGGGGGAGAGGGGACCGATTGGGGGATATTCGGGAATTGCGCCGACCTGGGAATGTTGTACTGAATCCAGAAATTACTAGGTTTACCAGATCCATAATCGACTCGGTTTTTCAGGTCGATGTACAACGCCAGACACCTCGGTCGGCCCCCTCTCCCTACGGGAGAGGGCTGGGGTGAGGGTCAGCTTTTAAGTCACTCCGTCGGCACCAACCTGTCCAACAAACGGTTGACGGCCATCTCCGCCACCATCACCACCTGAGCAATACCCTGCACTGTCTTGCGGTGCGTACCTTCCACCATTGCCGCATGGTTGTTGAGCATCACCGTGGCCGAGCCGAGGGTTTCACTGGCATCGGCCAGCAGGGATTCGGTGTCGGCATTGGGATTGGCCATGTACAGCGTGTTCGGGGTGTAGGGCGTGGCCATCAGGTCGGCGTTGGTCGGGCCGAGGTAATGGTCGAGGGCGCGTTCGGCGGCTTCGTGGAATTTCTTCGAATCGGGGGATTCGTAGGGGGATGCCGGGTCTGCGAGCGGGGGGTTAGGCGTAGGTTTAATCATCTTCAGGTTCCGAAATTAAGCTGGAACCGCTTCTCTGCTAAAAGAAGGGGTGGCAGCTGAACGCAGGTTAGCAGACCGGGGAACCTAAGGAAGCCGGCGCGCCGAAGCGCCCTGCGCACAGCCGCCATCGAATGCAGGCGCTGAGCCTGACGATGATGTATGTGCACCCTTAGATTAACCACGGGCTGCTAAACCCGATCACTGGAAATCAGTGACGGAATCAAGTTACGCAGCATGCCCTAGGCGCACAAGCCGGCGGATTCTGGTGCATGCGTAGGCAGCGGCGCAAGGATTTGTAGGCTAGGGAGCCGTAACACCGGGTGTCTTTAAACGGCTGAGCTAAAGGGTGTTTATTACTCACAGAGATTTAGGATTTGTCTGTCGGATTGGGGTGGGGCGACTGGCGCTTTCGCGAGCAGGCTCGCTCCCACAGGGGGTCTGTGTCGTCCGCAAAATCCGGGATCACTGGAGATCCATTGTGGGAGCGAGCCTGCTCGCGAAGAGGCCAGTCGCAGTACCGAAAAGGCTGGATCAGCCCGCGGATGATCGTTCCCACGCTCTGCGTGGGAATGCCTCAACGGACGCTCTGCGTTCGGCTTTTTGGGACGCGGAGCGTCCCGGGCTGCATTCCCACGCGGAGCGTGGGAACGATCAATCAATGGACCAGCCCCGCCTCCACCAACAACTCCTCCAGCCCCAACAAATCCGGCACCTTCGCCACTTGCTCACCGACCTGCACCGCCGCCTGCTCCAGCGCACACAACGGCACATCGACATAACTCAACTGGCTATCAAGCTTGTACGACCGCGGAATCCCCTGCACCAGCAGCGCAATGAACTTCAACTCCGGCAACCCACCGAGCGCATTCAAAATCACGATCCGCGCGCGCTCGCCGATAACGATTTTCTGCCCGCAGGCCGACTCAAAACTGAGCAGAGGAATCTGCCGCTCACGCCACGTAACCTTGCCGAGATACCACGGCGGCGTATCCAGATCGAAGGCGCTGGCCTGGTAATCAATCAACTCAGCGACAGCGACGTTAGGCAGGATCAAATTACGATCCGCCAATGGCAACAGCAAACCGGTCAGTTGGCTGCTGCGCTGATTGTGCCGGCGCTCATGCATGTTTCTTGCTCCACTGGGCAATGCTTTCAAGCAGCACCGACTCTTGATACGGCTTGCCGAGGTAGTCGTTAACGCCGATGGCCATCGCGCGGTCGCGGTGTTTCTGCCCGGTGCGCGAGGTGATCATGATGATCGGCAGGTGTTGCAGGCGTTCGTCATTGCGCACCTGGGTGGCGACTTCGAAGCCGTCCATGCGCGGCATTTCGATGTCGAGCAGCATCAGGTCAGGCATGTGTTCTTCGAGCAGCAGCATGGCGTCGACACCGTCCTTGGCGGTCAGCACGTTCATGCCGTGGCGTTCGAGCAAACGGCTGGTGACCTTGCGCACGGTGACCGAGTCGTCGACCACCATCACCAGCAGCGGTTTGTGCGGTTCGCTGTCGATCTCCGGCAGCGTCGGCGCCTGCACAACCCGCGCCTGCATCGCACGGATCGGCGCGAGCAGATCGAGAATCAGCACCACCCGGCCATCGCCAAGAATCGTCGCGCCGGATACGCCCTGCACCGCCGCGAATTGCGCGCCAAGGCTTTTGACCACGATCTCGCGGGTGCCGGCCATGGTATCCACCAGCACCGCGATGCGCCGGTCGTTGTAGTGCACCAGCAGCACCGGCAACGGCAGGTTCTGCCCCAGCAGTTTCGGTCGTGGCGCGGTTTTCAGCAGTTCGCCGAGGTAGCACAGTTCATAGGTCTGGCCGCCGTACTGGTAACGCGGCGGATCAACCCGGAAGTGCCCTTCCAGGTCATTCGGCAACACGCGAACGATGCCTTCGATGGTGTTCAGCGGGATCGCATATTGATCCTCACCGCACTGCACCATCAGCGCACGGTTGACCGACACGGTGAACGGCAGCCGAATGCGGAAATGCACGCCCTGCCCCGGCACCGAGTCGATGCTCATGCTGCCGCCGAGTTGCCGCACTTCTTCGTGCACCACGTCCATGCCGACGCCACGTCCGGAAATCTGCGTGATTTTTTCGGCGGTCGAGAATCCCGGCTGCAGGATGAACTGCAACACGTCGCGGTCGCTGATCTCGGCATTCGGCGCGAGCAATCCACGCTTGATTGCTTTGCGCCGCACGGCTTCCAGCGGCACCCCGGCACCGTCATCGCGAATGTCGAAAACGATGTCACCGCCCTCGCGCGACAGATCGAGGCTGATCTGACCTTGCGCCGGTTTACCCGCCGCCAGCCGCACTTCGGCGGACTCCAGACCGTGGTCGACGGCGTTGCGCAGCATGTGTTCCAGCGGCGCGGCCATACGTTCGAGGACGTTGCGATCCATCTCGCCTTCAGCGTTGCCAATGACGAAGGCGACGTCTTTGTTCAGCTCTTCAGCGACCTGACGGACGATGCGTTTGAGGCGCGGCAACATGCGCTCGAACGGCACCATGCGCGTACGCATCAGACCTTCCTGCAATTCGGTGTTGATGCGGCCCTGTTGCTGCAACAGGTTCTCGGCGTCGTGATTGCGGCGGTCGAGGGTTTCCTTGAGGTCGAGCAAATCGGAAGCCGATTCGAACAGCGCCCGCGACAGTTGCTGCAACTGCGAATGGCGATCCATTTCCAGCGGGTCGAATTCTTCGTAACCGAGGCGTTCGGCATCGACTTGCTGACGACTGAGAATCCGCCCCTGGGTTTCAGTGTCGAGGCGGCGCAACTGATCGCGCATGCGCTCGATGGTGGTTTCCATCTCGTTCAGCGCGATCTGTGCGTCGTTGACCTGCTGTTCGATACGGCCACGGAAGATCGAGGTTTCCCCGGCCAGATTGACCAGCTCATCGAGCAGTTCGGCGGAGACCTTGACCATGTCCGCGCCAGCGTCGGCAGCCGGCGGCGCCGCGTCAGTCTTGACCGGAACAGGTGGCACTGGCGGCGTTTCAACCGTCGCCGGATGGCTGAAATTCTGGATTGCATTGATCAGCCGATCGGCCGGTGGACACGGTTGCCCGGCGCGCACGCCATCGAGCATTTGCGCCAGACGGTCATGGCCGCGCTGCACCAGCGCGAACAGCTCCGCCGATGGCTGCAAAGCGCCGCTGGAAAGACTTTCGTAAAGGTATTCCAGCTCATGCGCGAGGTCGCCGATCGGGCCGATCTCGACCATCCGCGCGCCACCCTTGAGCGTGTGCAGATCGCGCAGCAGGGTTTCCACTTCCTGACGATTGCCGGGCTCCGCCTGCCAACGCAGCAGCGCGGCGCCGGAGTTTTCGATGATGTCGAAACCTTCTTCGAGGAAGATTTCCAGCAGTTCAGGATCGTGGCCAGCGCTGTCGTGCTCGGCTATTGCAGGCGGCGCTTCGGCGACGCTGTGGCCCTGACGGACCTGACGAATCGTGTCGATCAGATCCTGCGCCGGGGTCAGCGGCTGATGGTTTTGCAGTTGATCAAGCAACAACGCCAAGCGGTCATGGCTCTTGAGCAGCAAGCGCCCCAGGCTTTCGCTGTAGTGATAGCGACGATCGACCAGACCTTCGTAAAGGCTTTCCAGCTCTTGAGCCAGATCGCCGATGGCCTCGACTTCGGCCATCCGCGCGCCGCCCTTGAGCGTATGCAGATCACGTTGCAACGAGGACAGCGGCGCGGCGTTGTCGGGATCGCTCAGCCAGCGCTGCAGGGCTTGGCCGGAGCTGTCGAGAATGTCGATCGCCTCTTCGAGGAAGATCTCGACAATCTCGTCATCGGGTTCAAGCGCCGTTGCCTTTTGCTGCAACTCAGCGGTGGCGCTGCCCAGTTCACGGATGCTCAAAGTGCGGCTGCCATCGCTGCGAATCAGGCCCATGGAAGAAGGATCGAGGCTCTGATCGAGCAGATCATGCAGCGCCCGAATCCGCGCCGGTTGCGGCGTGACTTCCTGACCGGCGGCCAGTTCGTCGAGCATGTTGATCAGTGCTTCGTGGGCGTTCTGCGCTTCCTGAAAAAACCGTTCGCTGACCGCCAGACTGCTTTCTTCCACCGCGCCATAGAGGTCGAGCAAGGCTTCACACAGCACGTCGACCGGCAGCAGATCGGCCATGTGTGCGCCTTCGCCAAGCGTCGTCAATTCATCCAGCAAGGCGCTGAGTTCCTGACGCTCGCCGGGATGTTGCTGCCAGCGCTGCAACAGGCTCTCAGCATCCAGCAGGATATCCATGCCCTGAGCGAGAAAGTTGTTGATCAGTTGCGGATCGCGCTTGATCCGCAGGCCGGTGTGCGGCGCATCGAGGATCGACGCCAGACGCTCGGCGAGCAGGGTTTCCGAGCGTTTGATCAGCGACTGCGCACCGACAATCGGCGCCAACGGATCATGCTTGAGCTGACGCAGACCCACACGGAACAGGCCCTCGGCTTCGAGGAGCAACTCCACTTCGTCGAGGTCCAGTGGCAACTGGTGCGCCTTGAACTCGCGGGCCAGTTGATCGAGCGGTGCAGCGAGTTCGGCAATCGGCAATACGCCAGCCATCGAGGCGCTGCCCTTGAGCGTGTGCAAGGCGCGCTGCAATTCATCGCTGGCCTGCAACGGCACGTGTTCGGCGGCCTGATCGAGAAAACGGTTGAGGCTAGCGAGGTGCGTTTCCGCTTCGTTGCGGAAGATTTCCAGCAACAACGGATCAAGCGCCGCCACATCGTCGACGTCTTCGGCCGCCAGCGGTTCATCACCCTTGGCCAAGGCATGTGCGCGGGCAGCAAGTTGGTCGACATCGCTGCGTTGACGTTGGCTGTTGGTGGCAAATTCGTTGATCAGTTCCGGCAGCAACAGCACCGTGTCGGTAAGCAGTTGCTGCACCACCGAACCGGGTTCGACGCTTTGTTCGAGCACGCGGTTAAGCAGGTTTTCCACCGCCCAGGCCAGCTCGCCGAGGATCAGCGCACGGACCATGCGCCCGCTGCCCTTCACGGTGTGGAAGGCGCGGCGCAGTTCAGTCAGCGCGTCGCGATCCTGCGGATTGGCAGTCCAGCGCGGCAGGTATTCGTGTAGAACTTCGAGGACCTCGTCGGTTTCTTCAAGGAACACTTCGCGCAGTTCATCGTCGACCGGCTCTTCATCGGCCGGTGGCGGCATCAGGCTGCCGGGGGTGATCAGTGCTGGCGGGTTGAGCGCAGACACCGGACTGGCCAGAACGTCGGCCAGCGACTGTACGGTTTCCGGATCGTCGAGCGCCTGCATGTCCTGCATCACCAGCGCTTCGCTGGGGCTGAGCACGTCGTCGAGCACCGGCACATGCGGCTCATTTGGAAAGAAACCGAGGCTGGCGAGGGACTTCTGCGCGACATCCAGCAACTGCTCGCTCGGCGCCTGCGGATCGTCGCTCAGACGTTCGAGGTAATACTCGAGGCTGCTGATGACATCGGCCAGATGATCCAGCTCTTCCCAACCCGGCTCGTGCGGATCAAGCAACAGATCTTCGCGGATAAAGCCGTTGCACGCCTCGACCAGACTTGCCGCGCGGTTCAACGGAATCATCGCCAGTGCCCCGCGCACCTGAGTCAGCAGCGCCGGCAACGGTTGCAGGTGCTGGCGATCCCAATCGGCGTCGATGTAGTCGACGATCATGTCCTTGGCCTGTTGCAGGCAGATGCGTGCTTCCTTGATGACGATCTGATGGATCTGCGTCAGGTCGGTGGTTGGCAGGCGCGTATCTTCCGGGCTTTCCGGCTCGACGGTGCCGACCATTCCGGCCAGCGTCGCTTCGACGTAGAGCAGCGCGCCGGCAACGTCCATCAGGATCGCGTCGTTCGGTTCGCGCTGGCCCTGAGCGAGGCTGAGCACCACGGCCAATTGATCAATGATGACTTTGCGCGGCTGGCCGAAACCGAGCACCGCGAGGGTGTCGGCGATCTGCCGCAGGGGTGCGAGCAGATTTTCCAGATCCGAGGTGTGCTGGCGGTCGCTGCGCACGAACAGGTCGAGGCGCTCCTTGACCCGCACCAGTTCTTCACACAACGCCGCCAGCACCGAGCGCATCGCATCGCGGTCGGGGCCGGCCAGGCGCGCGCGTTCTTCGTCGACCATCGCGCTGTCGGGCAACGCGTCGTCCAGGGAGTAGCGATCTTTCATGGTCAGCATCTGCCCGGTGGGATGTTCGGCTTTGGCAATATAGAACAACAGGCTTTTCAGCAGCTCGGCAGGCGCTGGCTGATTGAGGCCAGCCATGCCTTGCTCAAGCAGGCGCTTGAGCTCTTTGTCGGCGTCCTTGAACAGACTGCGCAGCGCCGGGCTGTTGGCGATGACGCCTTCGCGCATGCCTTCGACCAGCGCTGAGGCGACTTGCCACAATGGGCTCAGAGGCGAATCACCGCTCAGCGTTTCGAGGCGGGTGAAGACTTTCGCCAGATACTCGAGATGCGTCTGGTCATCCTGCTCGCGCAACAAACCGACCAAAGCCATTTGCAGCATCTGGCGCAATTTGCGCAGCACGTTCGGCAACTCTGCCGGCTCAAGCCGCGCCAGTGCTTCGGCGCTTAAGGGCGGTAACTCAGGCAGTAGCGGGCTGAACAAACTGGTTTCCGAGAGCAGGCTTTCACCACGAGCACTACGCAGATCGTTGAGCAGCGGCAGCACCACCAGCGGCAGATCTCGGCGGGCGCTCTGCACGCGGTCGAGGTAGATCGGCAATTGCCCGAGCGCTTGCAACAACAGGTGCAGGGCTTCGTCGCGGTGGCTGACGCGTTCGTGTTGCAGGGCTTCAACCAGATGCTCCATTTCTTCGGCGAGCAAGGCTGCGCCGTAGAACTCGACCATCTGCAGGCTGCCATGGACCTGATGGATGTAATCCAGGCACTCGTCCAGCCCGGGAAAAGCCTGCGGATCATCGAGCACGGCTTCAATCGCCTGATGCGCCAGCTTCAGCGTTTCGGCAATTTCGCCTTTGACCCATTCCAGGGCCACATAGTCGTGCCGATCACCCATAACCACTCCACTCACGCTTTATCTGTCGCCGCCGGCAAGGTGAAGCCGGACACCGAACGCCGTAACTGACTGGCCATTTTCGTCAGGTTGCCGATGCTCTCGGCCGTGGCCGTGGAGCCGGACGAAGTCTGCGAGGTGATCTGCTGGATCACGTTCATCGTCAGGGAAATCTGCCCGGCCGACGTCGTCTGCTGCTGCGCCGCGTTGGAGATGCTTTGAATCAGCGCCGCGAGGGTTTTCGACACGCCTTCGATTTCTTCCAGGGCCACACCGGCATCCTGCGCCAGTCGCGCGCCGCGCACCACTTCGGTGGTGGTTTGCTCCATGGAAATTACGGCTTCGTTGGTGTCGGTCTGAATCGCCCGCACCAGGGTTTCGATCTGCCGGGTGGCGGCGGACGAGCGTTCGGCCAGCCGCTGCACTTCATCGGCGACCACGGCAAAACCGCGCCCGGCATCACCGGCCATCGACGCCTGAATCGCCGCGTTAAGGGCGAGGATGTTGGTCTGGTCAGCGATGTCGTCGATCAGGCTGACGATGTCGCCGATTTCCTGCGACGACTCGCCCAGACGCTTGATGCGTTTGGCGGTGTCCTGGATCTGTTCGCGAATGTTGTCCATGCCGTGGATGGTGTTGTGCACCACCTCGTTGCCCTTGTTGGCGATCTCCACGGAGCGCTCGGCGACCGCTGAAGACTCGGCGGCGTTGGCCGAAACCTGATCGATGGACTCGGCCATGTCGCTGATCGCCGTCGAGGCTTCGGAAATCTGCTGGGCCTGATGTTCCGAGGCCTGCGCCAGGTGCATGGCGGTGGCCTGGGTTTCCTGCACCGCAGCGGCGACCTGGCCGGCGGTGAGGTTGATCGTCGCGACGAGATCGCGCAGTTGGTCGACGGAATAGTTGATCGAGTCAGCAATGGTGCCGGTGAAGTCTTCGGTCACCGAGGCGGTCACGGTGAGGTCGCCATCAGCGAGGTCTTCGATTTCGTCGAGCAGACGCATGATCGCGTTCTGGTTGCGCTCGTTCTTCTCGGCAGTTTCACGCAGTTGCCGGTTGGTTTCACGAACCATGACCATGCCGATCAGGATGATCGAGGCCAGCGCCAGCAAACCGAGGACGTAACCGCCGATGGTGTCGGTGTTGCGCCCACCGGCAAGGTTCTCAAAGCGAGTGGCCAGGTGCGAGGCTTCGTCGAGCAGGGTTTGCGAGAGGCTGAAGATATTGCTCGCCGATTCACGAACCTTGAACAGCTCCGGCGAGGTCTCGAGGATTTCATCGACGGAGCCGGAGACAAACTGGAACAGCTCGGAAATCTCACTCAAACGGGCACGGGCGTCGCGGTCTTCGACCTGGCTGATTTTCAGGGTCGGGTTGCCTTGCAGCATGCCGTTGAGCACTTGTCCGAAACGGGTGGCATCGCGGCCAAAAGCATCAGCGGCTTGCTGGGAGTTTTCGTCGCCGGCGAGCACAGTGTTGACCGCGCCGAGGATGCGTTCGGCGAGCAGCGATTGACGCTGGGCCATCGCCACTTGCGCCGCTGGGGCACCACGCTGGAGGAGGATTTCGACGACTTTTTCGTATTCGATCTGCAACTGCGGTACGGTTTCGGCCAGGGTCGCGGCGACCTGATGCAGCGACAGCACGGTCTGTTCGCTGGAGAGAATCGCGTCGGTATTTTTCAGCAGGCGTTCCCAGTCGAGCTGCACGGCGCGCATTTCCGGGCGCACGGTGGCCGGTGCTGGCGGCAGGCCAGTGGCCGGATCACCTTTTTTCAGGTAACCCCAGCGCTGGGCGAAATCGTTGCGCGCATCGCTGAGCAGCTTGAACGCGGCAGCCTTGCCGGCGGCGGCTTCGGTGGCGTTCTTGGCGATGCGCTGCGAGAGCACGCGCAGCTCACCGGCGTGGCCGATGTACTGTTTGTCGTAGTTCGCCTGGGTATTGAGGTACGCGAAGTTGGCGAACAGCAGCATGATGAACACGATCAGTGCGATGAACAGCACGATGATCTGCGAGCGACTGCGCGATCCTTCCGCCGGCTTGCCTGTTTTTGCTTTTGTCATCGGTCCTCGCCCTTAACCCACACCTTTGAGGCCTGCTGCAATCCCTGTGGGAGCGAGCCTGCTCGCGAAAGCGCTGGGTCAGCCAATATTTATCTTGCCTGACACGCCCTCTTCGCGAGCAGGCTCGCTCCCACAGGGGACGGTGTTGAATCTGTTATATCGCCACGCTCATGAATACCGGGGATTTGGCCAGCGCAAACAGGCTGAACACCCGCCAGTTCTGTTCGCGGCGGAAATAGCCTTTGACGAACTCGGCCTTGGAGCCCTGGCGCTTGCTGATCGAGATCGGTTCGAAGCTGTCCTGCTCGAAATGCTGCAGACCAATCACCTCATCGACCATCAACCCGGCAAACACATCGCCATGCTCGACCACCAACACCCGCCGTTGTTTACGCAACGGCGACAGCTCATGGCCGAAGAAACCGCACAGATCCATGATCGGCAACAGCCGCCCGCGCAGGTTAGCCACGCCTTTGACCCACGGCTTGACCCCGGGCAACTGGGTGAAGCGCGGTTCGTGCAGCACTTCGCTGACTTCGCCCATCGGCGCCACATACCAGTGTTCGCCGAGGCGAAAGCCGATGCCGCTCCAGCGATCCTGGCGCGCCGGTTGCGACGGCAGGTCCGCCGCCAGCAAGCGGCAGCGCTGGTCGATCTGCCAGAGCAGTTCGAACGCGGTCAGCGATTCGCTCATGATCGCGCGATCAGCCTTTGAGCACGTTGTTCAGGGTCTTGATCAGGGTGTCTTCGTCGACCGGTTTGGTCAGGTAGTCCTTGGCGCCCTGACGGGTGCCCCAGACCTTGTCGGTTTCCTGATCCTTGGTGGTGATGATGATCACCGGGATGTGGCTGGTGTCGGCATCCTTGGTCAACTGGCGGGTGGCCTGAAAACCGTTGAGGCCGGGCATGACGATGTCCATCAGCACGGCGTCGGGTTTTTCCTGACGGGCCAGGGCCACGCCGTCGGCGCCGTTTTCGGCCTTCAGCACTTCATGGCCGTGCTTTTCGAGCATGCCGGTCAGTTTGTACATTTCAGTCGGCGAATCATCGACGATCAGGATACGTGCCATGGTTTTCCCCATTTTTCTTGTCGACCCCCGGCCCACTGGCCGAGCGTCACTGTACGTGTCTTACTGCGGCAAAACGGCGGCGAAGCCCGGAACATGGGCCTGGATCGCGCTGAGCAGCTCTTCCTTGCTGAACGGCTTGGTCAAAAATTGATCGGAACCGACAATCCGCCCCTTGGCCTTGTCGAACAGCCCGTCACGCGATGACAGCATAATCACCGGCGTGGCCTTGAACGCACTGTTGTTCTTGATTAAAGCGCAGGTCTGATAACCATCCAGACGCGGCATCATGATGTCGACAAAAATGATCCCGGGATGGTTATCGGCGATCTTGGCCAAGGCGTCGAAACCGTCGATCGCCGTGATCACTTCGCAACCGACATTCTTCAACAATGTTTCGGCGGTGCGACGAATCGTTTTCGAGTCGTCGATCACCATGACCTTCAAGGCGCTGGACTGCTGTTCCATAAGAGGGCTCTACCGTCGCCTTTGCGAATCAAATTGTCCGTTTTGCGATGACTGATGGCTGGAAACCCTTGATGCTCAAGGGCCAGCACGGCATGGCAGCCTTTTTAGCACAGTCTCCAGATGCAATCTATCGACGGGTTTTTCCTTGACCGAAAACCCGCCCGGCGCCACTCTGGCGGCACTTTTTCAATACCGATCCGGTAGCCAATTTTCGAGGAAAACCCAATGAGCGTTCGCGTCGGGATTGTCATGGACCCTATCGCCAGCATCTCCTATAAAAAGGATAGCTCGCTGGCCATGCTGCTGGCCGCACAGAAGCGCGGCTGGGAACTGTTCTATATGGAACAGCGCGACCTGTATCAGGCTGAAGGTCAGGCCCGGGCGCGCATGAAGCCGCTGAAAGTCTTCGCCAACCCGGAAAAGTGGTTCGAACTGGACGCCGAGCAGGACAACCTGCTGAACGATCTGGACGTGATCCTGATGCGCAAGGATCCGCCGTTCGACATGGAGTTTGTCTACTCCACCTACCTGCTCGAACAGGCCGAAACCGCTGGCGTGCTGGTGGTGAACAAGCCGCAGAGCCTGCGCGACTGCAATGAAAAGCTGTTCGCCACGCTGTTCCCGCAGTGCACACCGCCAACCATCGTCAGCCGCCGCGCCGACGTGCTGCGCGAATTCGCCGCCAAGCACGGCGACGTGATCCTCAAGCCGCTGGACGGCATGGGCGGCACGTCGATCTTCCGTCACCGCGCGGGCGACCCGAACCTGTCGGTGATTCTGGAAACCCTGACCGCCCTCGGTGGCCAGCAGATCATGGGCCAGGCTTACCTGCCGGCAATCAAGGACGGCGACAAACGCATCCTGATGATCGACGGCGAGCCGGTGGATTACTGCCTGGCGCGGATTCCGGCGCAGGGCGAAACCCGTGGCAACCTCGCGGCCGGTGGCCGTGGTGAAGCGCGCCCGCTGACCGACAAGGATCGCTGGATCGCTGCCCAAGTGGGCCCGACCCTGCGTGAGAAAGGCCTGCTGTTCGTTGGCCTCGATGTGATCGGTGAAAGCCTCACTGAAATCAACGTCACCAGCCCGACCTGCATCCGTGAAATCGACAATGCCTTCGGCACTGACATTGGCGGCATGCTCATGGATGCGATCGCCAAGAAGCTGCAAGCCGCCGGCAAAAAGCCACAAGCTTGATGCACGTCACATGCAGTCTGTCGCTTGAAGCGTGAAGCCCAAGGCGTGAAACCAACATTGCGTTATCATGCGCAGCCTCTGAAAAACGCGATGTTGGTTTTCTTGTCATGACCCTCCCGTCCGATCTGCCCGCAGAACTCGCCCACCGTGGCGTGCGCCCGGCCGATCGCCTCGGTTTTACCCTATTCCTCGCGGCGCTGATTCATTTGGCGCTGCTGCTCGGCGTCGGCTTCACGATGGTCGAGCCCAAGCAAATCAGCAAAACCCTGGAAATCACCCTCGCCACTTTCAAGAGCGAAAAGAAGCCGGAGAAGGCTGACTTTCTCGCCCAAGAGCATCAGGAAGGCAGCGGCACGCTGGACAAGAAGGCGATCCCCAAAACCACTGAGGTGGCGCCGTTCCAGGACAATCAGGTCAAAAAAGTCACCCCGCCACCGGCCGCCAAACCGGAAGTGCAGGAGGCCGCGCCGAAGGCTGCGGTGACCACCGTCGCGCCAAAGCCGAAAAAAGCACCGACCAAGAAAGAAGAAAGCAAGACCGAGGTCAAACCGACGGTTGATGCGCCGGAATTCGACAGCTCGCAGCTGTCCAGCGACATCGCCAGCCTCGAAGCGGAACTGGCCAAGGAACAACAGCTGTACGCCAAGCGCCCGCGTATTCACCGCTTGAGCGCGGCATCGACCATGCGCGACAAGGGTGCCTGGTACAAGGACGACTGGCGCAAGAAGGTCGAGCGCATCGGTAACCTCAATTACCCCGAGGAAGCACGGCGCAAACAGATCTACGGCAATTTGCGCCTGATGGTTTCGATCAACCGCGACGGCTCGCTGTATGAAGTGCTGGTGCTGGAATCCTCCGGCCAGCCGCTGCTGGATCAGGCGGCGCAGCGCATTGTTCGACTGGCGGCACCGTTTGCCCCGTTTACCGGGGACTTGTCGGATATCGACCGTCTGGAAATCATTCGCACCTGGAAATTCGCCCGCGGCGACAAGCTCTCGAGCAATTGACACACTGTAGACCCCTTGTAGGAGTGAGCCTGCTCGCGATAGCAGTGCGTCAGTCAACTATTTTGGTTCTGGCACACCGCTATCGCGAGCAGGCTCACTCCTACAGTTGATCGGTGTGTTGCTTACATCTCCAGCTTGTCAGTTCGCCCCCCGAACGCCACACTAGCGCACATGAAAAACGTCAGCCCCAGCTACCTCAAGCATCAATTCCTGATCGCCATGCCACACATGGCCGACCCGAACTTTGCCCACACCTTGACCTACATCGTCGAGCACACGGCCAATGGCGCTATGGGGATTGTGGTCAACCGGCCGCAAGAGCTGAATCTGGCCGACATCCTTGAGCAATTGCGCCCCGACATCGACCCGCCAGCACTGTGCCAGCACGTACCGATTTTCATCGGCGGCCCGGTGCAGACCGATCGCGGTTTCGTCCTGCACCCCGCGGGCAAGACCTTTCAGGCCACCGCGCAACTGGACGGCGATCTGGCCCTGTCGACCTCGCAGGATGTGCTGTTCGCCATCGCGGACGGCGTCGGCCCGGCGAAAAGCCTGATTGCCCTCGGTTACGCCGGTTGGGAAGCCGGGCAACTGGAAGCGGAACTCGCCGACAACGCCTGGCTGAACTGCCCGTACGACGCCGACATCCTGTTCAACACCAGCAGCGAACTGCGCCTCGAAGCAGCGGCCAGGCACTTGGGGATCAACCTCAGCCTGCTGACCAGCCAGGCAGGTCACGCCTGATGGCCCTGCGCCTGATTCTCGGCTTCGACTACGGCACCAAACAGATCGGCGTCGCGGTCGGCCAGGTGATTACCGGCCAGGCCCGCGAGCTGTGCACCTTGAAGGCACAGAACGGCGTCCCCGACTGGAACCAGGTCGAAGCCCTTATAAAGGAATGGAAGCCCGACGCCGTGGTCGTCGGCCTGCCGCTGAACATGGACGGCACGCCGAGCGAAATGTGCCTGCGCGCAGAGAAATTCGCCCGCCGCCTCAATGGCCGCTTCAATGTGCCCTTCTATACCCACGACGAACGCCTGACCACCTTCGAGGCCAAAGGCGAGCGTCTGGTGCGTGGCGGCCAAAAGGGCAGTTACCGCGACAACCCGGTGGACGCCATCGCCGCAGCTCTGCTGTTGCAGGGCTGGCTCGATGAAAACACTGCATTGTTTGAATCCTGACAAGCGCTTCGGCGCTTTTCTTTTGAGTGAAAAACCGAGTTGCGTCCAAGGACCTGACTCGCCCCAACAAGGAGCAACCATGAGCCTGCCAAATCCCGCCGATCTGATCAGCCAGATGGCGACCCGCCTCAAGGCGCACCTTGCCCAGCGTGACATCACTGAACCGCGTTACATCGGCATTCGCACTGGCGGCATCTGGGTCGCGCAGGCCTTGCTCAAGGAACTGGGCAGCGACGCGCCACTGGGCACGCTGGATGTGTCCTTTTACCGCGACGACTTCAGCCAGAACGGCCTGCACCCGCAAGTGCGCCCGTCCGCCCTGCCCTTCGAGATCGAAGGCCAGCATCTGGTGTTGATCGACGACGTACTGATGAGCGGCCGCACCATCCGCGCCGCCATGAACGAATTGTTCGACTACGGCCGTCCGGCCAGCGTGACCCTGGTCTGCCTGCTCGATCTGGACGCCAGCGAGCTGCCGATCCGCCCGAATGTGGTCGGCGCGACCTTGTCGCTGGCCGCTCACGAACGGGTCAAGCTGTCCGGCCCCGAGCCGCTGACGCTCGAACTGCAAGACTTCAACCTTTAATCCGCCCTATTGAGAGTCCCCCTCGCGATGACGCCTCTAGATACCAAGCGCCCGCTGCAGCTCAATGATCAGGGCCAGCTGCGCCACTTCCTCTCGCTCGACGGCCTGCGCCGCGAGTTGCTGACGGAAATCCTCGACACTGCCGACTCGTTCCTCGAAGTCGGTGCCCGGGCGGTGAAGAAAGTCCCGTTGCTGCGCGGCAAGACCGTGTGCAACGTGTTCTTCGAAAACTCCACGCGCACCCGCACCACCTTCGAACTGGCCGCCCAGCGACTGTCGGCAGACGTGATCACCCTGAACGTGTCGACCTCGTCGGCCAGCAAGGGCGAAACCCTGCTCGACACCTTGCGCAACCTCGAAGCCATGGCCGCCGACATGTTCGTCGTACGCCACGGTGATTCCGGTGCCGCGCACTTCATCGCCGAGCATGTTTGCCCGCAAGTGGCGATCATCAACGGCGGCGACGGCCGTCACGCGCACCCGACGCAGGGCATGCTCGACATGCTCACCATCCGTCGGCACAAGGGCGGTTTCGAAAACCTCTCGGTGGCCATCGTCGGCGACATCCTGCACTCGCGGGTTGCGCGCTCGAACATGCTCGCGCTGAAAACCCTCGGTTGCCCGGACATCCGCGTGATCGCGCCGAAAACCCTGTTGCCGATCGGCATCGAGCAATACGGCGTGAAGGTCTACACCGACATGACCGAAGGCCTCAAGGACGTCGACGTGGTGATCATGCTGCGCCTGCAGCGTGAACGCATGACCGGCGGCCTGCTGCCGAGCGAAGGCGAGTTCTACCGCCTGTTCGGTCTGACCACCGCGCGTCTGGCCGGGGCCAAACCCGATTGCATCGTCATGCACCCGGGGCCGATCAACCGTGGCGTGGAAATCGAGTCCGCAGTGGCCGACGGCCCGCACTCGGTGATCCTCAATCAGGTCACCTACGGCATTGCCATTCGTATGGCCGTGCTGTCCATGGCCATGAGCGGGCAAACGGCCCAGCGCCAATTCGAGCAGGAGAACGCCCAGTGAAGCTCAGCATTCTCGGCGCACGCGTCATCGATCCAAGCAGCGGCCTGGATCAAGTTACCGACATTCACGTTGAAGCCTGCAAGATCGTCGCCCTCGGCGCGGCCCCAGCGGGTTTCACGGCAGTAGAAACCATTGATGCCCAAGGCCTCGTTGCCGCTCCGGGCCTCGTCGATCTGAACGTGGCCCTGCGCGAGCCGGGTTACAGCCGTAAAGGCTCGATCATCAGCGAAACCCGCGCCGCGGCCGCCGGCGGTGTGACCAGCCTGTGCTGCCCGCCGAAGACCAAACCGGTGCTCGACACCTCCGCCGTGGCCGAACTGATCCTCGACCGCGCTCGCGAGGCCGGCAACACCAAGGTGTTCCCGATTGGCGCACTGAGCAAAGGTCTGGACGGCGAGCAACTGGCTGAGTTGGTGGCGCTGCGCGACGCTGGTTGTGTGGCGTTCGGCAACGGTCTCGAAAGCTTCCGCAACACCCGCACCCTGTGCCGGGCGCTGGAATACGCAGCGACCTTCGACCTGACGGTGATTTTCAACTCACAGGATCACGATCTGGCCGAAGGTGGTTTGGCTCATGAAGGCGCGGTGGCCAGTTTCCTCGGTCTGCCGGGGATTCCGGAAACCGCTGAGACCGTGGCCTTGGCCCGGGATCTGTTGCTGGTCGAGCAGACTGGCGTGCGTGCGCACTTCAGCCAGTTGACCAGCGCTCGCGGCGTTGCCCTGATCGCTCAGGCGCAGGCCCGTGGTTTGAAGGTGACGGCGGATGTTGCGCTGTATCAGCTGATTCTGACTGACGAAGCATTGATCGACTTCAGCAGTCTGTATCACGTGCAGCCACCGCTGCGTACGCGTGCTGACCGCGATGGTTTGCGTGCAGCGGTGAAGTCCGGTGTTGTATCGGCGATCTCCAGCCATCACCAGCCGCACGAGCGTGACGCCAAACTGGCACCGTTCGGCGCGACCGAACCGGGCATCAGCAGTGTTGAGCTGTTGCTGCCGTTGGCGATGACGCTGGTTGAGGATGGCTTGCTCGATCTGCCGACCTTGCTGGCGCGTTTGAGCGCAGGCCCGGCTGAAGCGCTGCGCCTGCCGGCCGGCAAACTGGCGGTGGGTGGGGCGGCGGATATCGTGCTGTTCGATCCGCAGGCTTCGACGGTGGCCGGTGAAAACTGGTTGTCGAAGGGTGAGAACTGCCCGTTCATTGGGCACACTTTGCCGGGTGTGGTTCGCTACACGCTGGTGGATGGGCGGATCAGTCACCAGGCGTAAACTCTAATGATCGCAGCCTGTAGTGGGCTGCGATCTGTTGGACTTCGGTTAGTAACACCAAATTGTCTAATTACTAAAATTCCGCTCAGCTCCCTTCCTGAACCAGCACATACACTCGTTTAATACCCGCTATTTGCCCCCCATCAACAGGTGTAGGAAAAGGCACGCGAGCCACAAAGAAATTTCCGACACCTTTCTTTCCTACGAAAATAACTTCGGCACAACCAGAAACAGACTACAAAATTTCCATATCCAAGTTTAATACGCTACCCCTAATATAAAACCTGCAAAAAGGACGACAATCACCAACAAGGATGAACATATGAAAAACGGACTTACGCTTCCACCTATCGTCACCAGGGGCACAACAGGGAATTCTGGCGGCTTTACAGTTAACCATGGTTTTAGCTGGGGAACCTACGCCACGGCAGATTGGCAGGGCGCTGGAGAAGCCATTATCAACCATGATGGTCAAACCACTCACTCCCCTTAAGCGATGGGCCTGTGTTGTCTTCAGCGGAAATGGATATGTTCCATTCCTGGCTGGAAATGAAATCTGGCATCAAAGCTTTCACCTATGAGCTCCAAATGATGAGCAAGGCAATAAATAACGATGTCTGGGAGGTATTCGTGACCTGTGGAGAATCACTGAAAGCGATAACTACCTACTCAACAGCGCCGCTGTTATTAGCCACGGCTACTTTAAGAACAAGATTATAAATTTCAGTTTGGCCGATGCATTTTCTGCGCAGCAGAAACTGAGCCCGATAGAAGCACTGATCAAAGTTTCAGCGACAGCTCCATACAATTTAAATTACGAAACATTGACTACCGAGTTGTCGGGCGGCACTTTCAGCCCAATTAAAGCTTTCGCCCACTACCTGTGGGGGAACGGGGAGAGGATGAGAGTGAGCATTAACAATATCGGCCTGAACGTCAGGGCCAACGAACTGCCGCTACTGGCCAATTCAATTGCCAGCACCCGAGAGGCCGGTACCTATTATTTATCTGATCCGAAGATCCCTTACGCAACCATCAATGACAGCAACGTCACCGGAGCTTACCTAGGAAGAATAACGTTGAGCATGGAAGGAAGTTTCACGCGAGATGTACAAGGATCCTGGATTTTCGATGGCGTCGTCAGAGCCTATACCGATACTTATGATTTCGATGCCAGCAACAGATCAACAGCGCTTGAAGTCTTAACAACAGCCGGTAGAGTATTCTCCGGAACGCATTACGAGATCGATATCTTCGGCGAGCAAAAAATACGGCTCACCGGAACTGGCTTTCAACCGACCCCGTAGATTTTAATAAAATCTTCCATGCCCGCTCAGTGGAGCTCAAATGAAGAGACTCTATAGATTTTCGAGTTGTACGTATCTCATTTTGCTCGCAGTCACATTTTGCACCGGCGTATTCATACTCACTAAAAATCTCGAGGCGCAAATATACGATGCCAAACAAGATTCAATCGGCCTCCCCTTTAGCGTAATGTTTGCTATATGGTTGACACTGACACTTAACCACCTAATGCAGATTTTATTATTGCGAAAGTCACGCACTCGCTTCTCTGCAAGTCTAATCCGAAAAATACCAGCATATTTGCTTGCCACGGTGTCACTGGTGATTCTTGTGGAGAGCATTGTTTATTGGTCGATACCGAACCATGCAGTCATCGCAATATTTTACGTTGCTAGCGCAATCACGTTTATCGCTTTTCAGGTAAGCACATTTGCCCAATTGAAATAACACATTAGCAAAACAACTATTAGAGGAACTTGCCAAACCGTTCATCTAAGCGGTCTGGCGAGTCTCTCATATTTACTGGAAAGCACCGCGATTCTGCGCGTTACGCACCGAGACCTGATCATTCAGTGTCCAGAAGTCATACAGTACCCCCAGAAAGAACAACCCGCCCGTCAGCAGATAGATCAGCCCACTGATCCACTTGCCCTGATACATCCGGTGCACGCCCAATGCTCCGAGGAACGTCAGCAGAATCCACGCCACGTTGTACTCGATCGGCCCGGCGGTAAAACGCAGATCCGCTTCGCGATCCATTGCCGGGATCAGAAACAGGTCGATCAGCCAGCCAATGCCGAGCAAACCGAAGGTGAAGAACCAGATCGTCCCGGTCACCGGCTTGCCGTAGTAGAAGCGGTGGGCGCCGGTAAATCCGAAAATCCACAGCAGATAACCGATGACTTTGCTGTGTGTATCTTGCGGCTGAGCAATTTGTTGATAGGGGTTCATGAAGACCTCGATTCACGCGATAGATAAATATTCTTGAATTCTTTGTGACTTTTTTACAGGTAGCCGACGTACGGCAAATGTTACCGTTGCTACCGTCAAAGCCTTATAGCACCTGACTTCTGTCCGACAATTGCGTCCATTTGCCGCTTATTTGGTTCCGTTGGCTGCCAACTGAATCGACCAACGGACTCGGAATGAAAAAAAACTCTGTTATAAAGTTGCGCGCTATCACTGAAGAGCCACGCCTAATGCGACCATTTTTCAAGACATGGCTAACCATCTGCCTATTAATGCCACTGGCCGCCCACGCCACCAATCGTGAGCAACGTCTTCCTAACGTTAACGGCTTTACCCCTAAATCCCATGCTTCGGCTCCTTCGAGCAAAAGCAGCAAAAGCAAAACCACCACGCTGAGCAGCAAGAGCCACAGCAAGCTGGTGCCACCGATGGCGAGCAAGGAAAGCAGCAATGTGCTGAGCCGTGCGGTAAACGTCCTCGGTACACCTTATCGTTGGGGCGGCAGCAGCCCAAGTAAAGGCTTCGATTGCAGCGGTCTGGTGAAATACGCGTTCAACGACGCTACGTTCGACCTGCCACGCACCTCGAACGCCATGGCCAGCGGCCACGGCGAGAAAGTCGAGCGCAAGGATCTGAAGCCGGGCGATCTGATTTTCTTCAACATCAAGAGCCGTCGGGTCAACCACGTTGCCATCTACCTGGGTAACGACCGCTTCATCCACGCGCCTCGTCGTGGCAAAGCGGTGAGCATCGATACGCTGAACAAGCCGTACTGGCAGCAGCATTACGTAGTGGCCAAGCGTGTGTTGCCGAAAGAACAAAGCCAGATGCGCGTGGTTCAGCGCTGAGCTGACTGACTCGGAATCTGCTCAAGCAGCACTGGCCCCTTCGCGAGCAGGCTCGCTCCCACATTTGATTTGTGAACGACGCAAATCCCCTGTGGGAGCGAGCCTGCTCGCGAAGAGGCCGGTAATAGCGACACAAATCCCCCTCAAAAGTTATCCGGCGTCCGCGCCTTCTCCCGCGCATGCTCGCGGCTGATCAAGCCCTTGGTCACCAGATCCTTCAGGCACATGTCCAGTGTCTGCATGCCCAACGACCCACCGGTCTGAATCGCCGAATACATCTGCGCGACCTTGTCCTCACGGATCAGGTTACGGATCGCCGACGTGCCCAGCATGATCTCGTGCGCCGCCACCCGCCCGCCGCCGATCTTCTTGATCAGCGTCTGCGAGACCACCGCCAGCAACGACTCCGACAGCATCGAGCGCACCATCGACTTCTCGTCACCGGGGAACACGTCGACCACCCGGTCGATGGTTTTCGCCGCTGAGGTGGTGTGCAGCGTGCCGAACACCAGATGCCCGGTTTCGGCTGCGGTCAGCGCCAGGCGAATGGTTTCCAGGTCACGCATCTCGCCGACCAGAATCACGTCCGGGTCTTCACGCAACGCCGAACGCAAAGCCGTGGCGAAACTGCGGGTATCACGATGGACTTCGCGTTGATTGATCAGGCATTTGCGCGATTCGTGAACGAATTCGATCGGGTCTTCAATGGTCAGGATATGGTGATGACGGTGGGTGTTGAGGTAATCGATCATCGCCGCCAGCGTGGTCGACTTGCCGGAACCGGTCGGCCCGGTGACCAGCACCAGCCCGCGCGGCGCATCGGTGATCTTGCGGAAGACGTCGCCCATGGCGAGGTCTTCCATGCTCAGCACTTTCGACGGAATGGTACGGAATACGGCGCCAGCGCCACGGTTCTGGTTGAAGGCGTTAACCCGGAACCGCGCGACACCCGGCACTTCGAAGGAAAAGTCGGTTTCCAGATGTTTCTCGAAGTCGACCCGCTGGGTGTCGTTCATGATGTCGTAGATCAGCTCATGCACTTGCTTGTGATCCAGCGCCGGCAGATTGATCCGCCGCACATCGCCATCGACACGGATCATCGGCGGCAGACCGGCCGACAGGTGCAGGTCGGAAGCGCCCTGTTTGGCGCTGAAGGCCAGCAATTCAGTGATATCCATAGCGCTCCTCAATTCCAGTAGAATGCCGCGAACCTTCAGACCGCTGGCGCCTCTTGATGTCCACGATAGCAGACAACATTCTTCAGGTTGGTTCGCGCATCCAGACCGCGATCCAAGCCGCACACCGTCCTGAAAACAGCGTCCAGTTGCTCGCCGTGAGCAAGACCAAGCCCGCCGCAGCCCTGCGCGAGGCGTATGCCGCCGGCCTGCGTGACTTTGGCGAGAACTATCTGCAGGAAGCCTTGAGCAAACAGCTCGAACTGGCCGACCTGCCCTTGATCTGGCACTTCATCGGCCCCATTCAATCGAACAAGACTCGCGCGATTGCCGAGCATTTCGACTGGGTGCACTCCGTGGATCGCCTGAAAATCGCTCAACGTCTGTCCGAACAGCGCCCGGCCGAGCTGCCGTCGCTGAACATCTGCATTCAGGTCAATGTCAGCGGCGAAGCCAGTAAATCCGGCTGCACTCCGGCTGACCTGCCGGCATTGGCCGAGGCTATCAACGGCCTGCCCCGGTTGAAACTGCGTGGGCTGATGGCAATTCCCGAGCCGACTGAAGATCGCGCCGAGCAAGACGCGGCCTTCGCCGCCGTGCAGAAATTGCAGGCGAGCCTTGATCTGCCGCTCGACACACTTTCCATGGGCATGAGCCACGACCTTGAGTCGGCCATCGCCCAAGGCGCCACTTGGGTTCGTATCGGTACGGCCCTGTTTGGCGCCCGCGACTATTCCCAATCTTGAACGTTTCCAGATAAGGACCACACATGAGCAACACACGTATTGCGTTTATCGGTGCGGGCAACATGGCGGCCAGTTTGATCGGCGGCCTGCGCGCCAAAGGTCTGGAAGCTGCACACATCCGTGCCAGCGATCCGGGCGAAGAAACTCGCGCCAAGGTCAGCGCTGAGCACGGCATCGAAACGTTTGCCGACAACGCCCAAGCCATCGACGGCGTCGATGTGATCGTGCTGGCGGTCAAGCCGCAAGCCATGAAGGCTGTGTGCGAGGCGATTCGCCCGAGCCTGAAACCCAATCAACTGGTGGTGTCGATTGCCGCTGGCATCACTTGCGCGAGCATGACTGCGTGGCTTGGCGAGCAGCCGATCGTGCGCTGCATGCCAAACACCCCGGCGCTGCTGCGCCAAGGCGTCAGCGGTTTGTACGCGACCAGTGAAGTGACTGCCGAGCAACGTCAGCATGCTGAAGAGCTGCTGTCCGCCGTCGGTATCGCCCTGTGGCTGAAAGAAGAACAACAACTGGACGCCGTGACCGCTGTGTCCGGTTCCGGCCCGGCGTACTTCTTCCTGCTGATCGAAGCCATGACCGCTGCTGGCGTCAAACTCGGCCTGCCGAAAGACGTCGCAGAACAACTGACTCTGCAAACGGCGCTTGGCGCCGCGCACATGGCGGTTTCCAGCGATGTCGACGCGGCCGAACTGCGCCGCCGTGTGACCTCGCCAAACGGCACCACGGAAGCTGCAATCAAATCATTCCAGGCCAATGGCTTCGAAGCCCTGGTCGAAACCGCACTCGGCGCCGCCGCGCACCGCTCGGCCGAAATGGCCGAACAACTGGGCAAATAAGGAGCCTTACATGATTGGATTGAACACCGCAGCGGTTTACGTGCTGCAAACCCTCGGCAGTCTGTACCTGCTGATCGTGCTGCTGCGCTTCGTGCTGCAACTGGTACGGGCGAATTTCTACAATCCGCTGTGCCAGTTCATCGTCAAAGCCACCCAGCCACTGCTCAAGCCACTGCGTCGGATCATTCCGAGCCTGTTCGGCCTCGACATGTCGTCGCTGGTTTTGGCGATTCTGGTGCAACTGGCGCTGATGGCGCTGACCCTGCTGCTGACTTACGGCACCACCGGTAACCCGCTGCAACTGGTTATCTGGTCGCTGATCGGCGTGACCGCGCTGTTCCTGAAGATCTTCTTCTTCGCCTTGATCATCAGCGTGATTCTGTCGTGGGTTGCACCGGGCAGCCACAACCCGGGCGCTGAACTGGTCAACCAGATCTGCGAGCCGGCCCTGGCACCGTTCCGCCGCTTTCTGCCGAATCTCGGCGGCCTGGACCTGTCGCCGATCTTCGCCTTCCTCGCGCTGAAGCTGATCGACATGCTGGTGATCAACAATCTGGCGGCGATGACGATGATGCCGGAAATCCTCCGTCTGCTGATGTGAGCTGGTTTCGATGGGACGGTGACGACTTGATCCTCGAGTGTCACCTGCAACCAGCAGCCCGCAGCGATGACTTCGCCGGGCTGCACGGCGATCGTTTGAAGATCCGCCTGACCGCGCCGCCGGTCGAGGGCAAGGCCAATGCGTATCTGATGGGCTTTCTGGCCAAGGCGTTTGGGGTGTCCAAAAGCCAGGTCAGTTTGCTCAGCGGCGAGTTGAATCGGCAGAAGCGAGTGAAGATCTGCTCGCCGAAGAAGTTGCCGGATTTGCCTGACCTGGTGCGCTGATCGTTCCCACGCTCCGCGTGGGAATGCATCCCGGGACGCTCCGCGTCCCCCGCCGAAGCGGACGCGGAGCGTCCAATGAGGCATTCCCACGCAGAGCGTGGGAACGAGCGCAGGTAGTTGCTTGCCGCTAACCCCCCCGGTCTTTAGACTTACGCCTCATTTCAACGAGAGCAGGGTCGATGCCAACTGCCTTTCCCCCCGATTCTGTTGGTCTGGTGACGCCGCAAACCGCGCACTTCAGCGAACCGCTGGCCTTGGCCTGTGGTCGTTCGCTGGCCGCCTATGACCTGATCTACGAAACCTACGGCACGCTGAACGCGCAAGCGAGCAACGCCGTGCTGATTTGCCACGCCTTGTCCGGCCATCACCACGCCGCCGGTTATCACAGCGTCGACGACCGCAAACCCGGTTGGTGGGACAGCTGCATCGGCCCCGGCAAACCGATCGACACCAACAAGTTCTTCGTGGTCAGCCTGAACAACCTCGGCGGCTGCAACGGCTCCACCGGCCCGAGCAGCATCAACCCGGAGACCGGCAAACCGTTCGGCGCCGACTTCCCGGTACTCACCGTGGAAGACTGGGTGCACAGCCAGGCACGTCTCGCCGACCTGCTCGGCATCGGCCAGTGGGCAGCGGTGATCGGCGGCAGCCTCGGCGGCATGCAGGCGCTGCAATGGACCATCACTTATCCGGATCGCGTGCGTCACTGCCTGGCCATCGCCTCGGCACCGAAGCTGTCGGCGCAGAACATCGCCTTCAACGAAGTCGCACGTCAGGCGATCCTCACGGACCCGGAATTCCACGGTGGTTCGTTCCAGGAAGCGGGCGTGATCCCCAAGCGCGGACTGATGCTGGCGCGCATGGTCGGGCACATCACTTATCTGTCCGACGATTCGATGGGCGAGAAATTCGGCCGTGGCCTGAAGAGCGAGAAGCTCAACTACGACTTCCACAGTGTCGAGTTCCAGGTTGAAAGCTACCTGCGTTATCAGGGCGAAGAGTTCTCCGGGCGCTTCGACGCCAACACCTATCTGTTGATGACCAAGGCGCTGGACTACTTCGATCCGGCGGCGAACTTCGACGATAACCTGGCGAAAACCTTCGAGAACGCCACGGCCAAGTTCTGCGTGATGTCGTTCACCACCGACTGGCGCTTCTCCCCGGCCCGCTCGCGGGAGCTGGTGGATGCGTTGATGGCGGCGCGCAAGGACGTCAGCTATCTGGAGATCGATGCGCCGCAGGGCCACGACGCCTTCCTGATTCCGATCCCGCGCTACTTGCAGGCGTTCGGCAATTACATGAACCGCATCACGTTGTGAGAAAGCCATGAGAGCTGATCTGGAAATCATCCAGGAATGGATCCCCGCCGGCAGCCGCGTCCTCGACCTCGGTTGCGGTGACGGCGAGCTGCTGACTTGGTTGCGCGACAACAAGAACGTCACCGGTTATGGCCTGGAAAACGACGCCGACAACATTGCCCAGTGCGTGGCCAAAGGCGTCAACGTCATTGAGCAGGATCTGGACAAGGGACTGGGCAACTTCGCCAGCAACAGTTTCGACATCGTCGTCATGACCCAGGCCCTGCAAGCCGTGCACTACCCGGACAAGATCCTCGACGAAATGCTCCGCGTCGGCCGTCAATGCATCATCACCTTCCCCAATTTCGGTCACTGGCGCTGCCGCTGGTACCTGGCGAGCAAGGGTCGCATGCCGGTCTCCGAGTTTCTGCCGTACACCTGGTACAACACGCCGAACATCCACTTCTGCACCTTCGAAGACTTTGAAGAACTTTGCCGCGAACGTGATGCGAAGGTCATTGATCGGCTTGCCGTGGATCAACAGCACCGTCACGGGTGGGCCAGTAAGCTATGGCCTAATCTGTTAGGTGAGATCGGTATCTACCGCGTCAGCAGCCCGCAGCTTGCAGACCACAAAGTCGCGGTCTGAATCCCGTCATTTCGAGGAGCACGATCATGGGTCGTTTAGCGTTGTTGTTATTGACTGCCTGCCTGAGCACCAGCGCTCTGGCGGCCGACGTCATCAAGGGTGAGCGCAAGGAAACCTTTGGCGACATCACGGTGCACTACAACACCTTCAACTCGACGTTCCTGCAACCGGACATCGCCAAGGCGGCGGAGCTGATCCGCAGCAAGAATCAGGGCGTGATCAATGTCTCGGTAATCAAGGACGGCAAACCGCTGGTCGCCAACGTCACCGGCACGGTCAAAGACCTGACCAGCCAGAGCGTGCCGCTGAATTTCCGCCAGATCACCGAACAAGGCGCGATCTACTACATCGCCCAGTACCCGGTGGAGCAGCAGGAAACCCGCACCTTTGAAATCAAGGTGCAGAACGGCGACAAGATCAACACCATCAATTTCAACCAAGAACTCTTTCCCGGCGAATGATGAACATCAAGCAGCTCGTACTGGCCAGCCATAACGCCGGCAAACTCAAAGAACTCCAGGCCATGCTCGGCGAATCGGTGCAACTGCGCTCGATTGGCGAGTGGAGCAAGGTCGAGCCGGAGGAAACCGGC
Organism: Pseudomonas sp. CH61; assembly: GCF_059429415.1. Lineage (NCBI taxonomy): Bacteria > Pseudomonadati > Pseudomonadota > Gammaproteobacteria > Pseudomonadales > Pseudomonadaceae > Pseudomonas > Pseudomonas sp. CH61. Next base: position 5,349,329 of record NZ_CM182098.1, read on the forward strand.
CTGTCGTTCGTCGAGAACGCTATTCTCAAGGCACGTAATGCCGCACGGATTTCCGGGTTGCCGGCACTGGCCGACGATTCCGGGCTGGCAGTGGATTTTCTTGGCGGTGCGCCGGGCATCTATTCGGCGCGTTATGCCGACGGCAAGGGCGATGCGGCGAACAACGCCAAACTGCTCGACGCCTTGAAGGACGTGCCGCAAGCCGAGCGCGGTGCGCAATTCGTTTGCGTGCTGGCGCTGGTGCGTCACGCCGATGATCCGTTGCCGATCCTCTGCGAAGGCCTGTGGCATGGACGGATTCTGACCGCCGCCAGCGGCGAGCACGGCTTCGGCTATGACCCATTGTTCTGGGTGCCGGAGCGTGATGTGTCCAGCGCCGAACTGAGCCCGGCCGACAAGAACCAGATCAGCCACCGCGCCCGTGCAATGGATCTGCTGCGCCAGCGTCTGGGTTTGAAATGACCCGTGACTCTTCCGCGTCGTCGCTGATTGTCGGCGGCGCCGCCTCTTCGCCTCGGGCGCCGTTGCCGACGCTGCCGCCCCTGGCGCTGTACATCCATATCCCGTGGTGTGTGCGCAAATGCCCGTATTGCGACTTCAACTCGCACACTGCCAGCCCGGTTTTGCCGGAGCAGGAATACGTCGACGCCTTGCTGGCCGATCTCGATCAGGACCTGCACGCGGTTTACGGCCGCGAAATCAGCTCGATCTTTTTTGGTGGCGGCACGCCGAGCCTGTTCAGCGCCGAAGCGCTTGGGCGGTTGCTGGCAGGCGTCGAACAGCGCATTCCGTTTGCTGACGACATCGAAATTACCCTGGAAGCCAACCCGGGCACCTTCGAACAAGAGAAGTTCGTCGCCTACCGCAAACTGGGGATCAATCGCCTGTCGATCGGCATCCAGAGCTTCCAGCAGGAAAAACTCAAGGCGCTGGGGCGGATTCACAACGGTGACGAAGCAGTGCGCGCGGCCGGGATGGCGCGGCAGGCCGGGTTCGATAACTTCAACCTCGACTTGATGCATGGCTTGCCCGATCAATCGCTGGACGATGCCTTGAGCGATCTGCGCCAGGCCATCGCATTGAATCCGACGCACATCTCCTGGTATCAGCTGACGCTGGAACCGAACACGGTGTTCTGGAATCAGCCGCCGGTGCTGCCGGAAGACGACACGCTGTGGGACATTCAAGAGGCCGGGCAGGCGCTGCTGGCCGAGCACGGTTACGCGCAGTACGAAGTGTCCGCGTACGCACAGTCCGGGCGCCCGGCGCGGCATAACCTCAATTACTGGAGTTTTGGCGACTTCATAGGCATTGGCGCGGGTGCGCATGGCAAGCTCAGCCATCCGGACGGACGCATCGTTCGTACCTGGAAAACCCGACTGCCGAAGGACTATCTCAACCCGGCAAAAAGCTTTCAGGCCGGCGAGAAAGCGCTGACCAATGACGAGATGCCGTTCGAGTTTCTGATGAACGCCTTGCGCCTGACCGCAGGCGTCGAATCGCGCCTGTATCCGGAGCGCACTGGTCTGTCGCTGGAAAGCCTCGCTGAAGGCCGGGCCGCGGCAGAACAAAGCGGTCTGTTGCAGGTCGAACCGTCACGTCTGGCGGCCACCGAGCGCGGACAGTTGTTCCTCAACGACTTGCTGCAACAATTTCTGACCTGAGCCCAACCCTCAACTTCTGTCCCAAGGGAAACCGCATGGATTTGATACTCGACCTGCTCGCCACCGTCTCCCGCTGGAGCCGCAGCAACCTATCGGAAATCGCTCTGGCCTTGGTGGGCTGCCTGCTGGTGCTGTTCGGCGCCGACTTCAAAGGCTGGGTCGAGCAACGCCTGGGCAGCATCGCCGGCGCCCTGCGCATACCGCTGATGTCGCTGCTGTGCGTGATCGGCAGCGGCGCGGCGCTGATCTACGCCACGCCATGGGTGATCAAGGGTTTGAGCCAGTTCAACAACTACAGCCTGGCGCCGGTGCTGCTGGTGGTTCTCGTCCTGATCGGCGTAGTTGCCGATCGTCGCTGATCCCGCAACCCCCCCAAAACGACTGTAGGAGTGAGCCTGCTCGCGATAGCGGTCTGACATTCAACCTCTTCGGTGACTGTCAGTGCGCAATCGCGAGCAGGCTCACTCCTACATTTTTTACCGCGTGATACTCAGGACTGTTTTTCGAACTTCAGGTCCCACACGCCATGGCCAAGACGTTCGCCGCGGCGTTCGAACTTGGTGATCGGGCGTTCGGTCGGGCGTGGCACGCACTTGCCGTCTTCGGCGAGGTTGCGGTAGCCCGGGGCGACGTTCATCACTTCCAGCATGTATTCGGCGTACGGTTCCCAGTCGGTGGCCATGTGCAGAATGCCGCCAACCTTCAACTTGCTGCGCACCAGTTCAGCGAACGACGCCTGAACGATGCGACGCTTGTGATGACGGCTCTTGTGCCACGGATCCGGGAAAAACAGCATCAGGCGATCGAGGCTGTTGTCGGCGATGCAGCGGTTGAGCACCTCGATCGCGTCGCAATCGTAGACCCGCAGGTTGGTCAGGCCCTGTGTCAGCACACCATTGAGCAGAGCGCCGACACCCGGACGGTGCACTTCAACGCCGATGAAATCCTGCTCCGGCGCCGCCGCGGCCATTTCCAGCAACGAATGGCCCATGCCGAAACCGATCTCCAGCGAGCGCGGTGCCGAACGGCCGAACACTTGATCGTAATCCACCGGCGCGTCGGCCAGCGGCAGCACGTACAGCGGCGCGCCCTGGTCCAAACCGCGTTGCTGGCCTTCGGTCATGCGCCCGGCGCGCATCACGAAACTCTTGATGCGGCGGTGTTGGCGCTCGTCGCCTTCTTCCGTCTGGATAGGCGTGTCGTTCGATTCAGTCATCAATGGCTCTTACTTGATCAGACCATCCAGCGGCGAAGAGGCGCTGGCATAGAGTTTTTTCGGCATACGGCCAGCGAGATAGGCCAGACGGCCTGCAACGATGGCGTGTTTCATGGCTTCAGCCATCATGACTGGCTGTTGGGCGTGGGCGATGGCCGAGTTCATCAGCACCGCATCGCAACCCAGTTCCATGGCGATGGTTGCGTCGGACGCAGTGCCGACACCGGCATCGACCAACACAGGAATTTTCGCTTCTTCGAGGATGATCTGCAGGTTGTATGGGTTGCAGATCCCCAGACCGGAACCGATCAGACCGGCCAGCGGCATCACCGCGATGCAGCCGATTTCTGCCAGTTGGCGGGCAATGATCGGGTCATCGCTGGTGTACACCATCACGTCGAAACCTTCCTTGACCAGCGTTTCGGCGGCCTTGAGGGTTTCGATGACGTTTGGGAACAGGGTTTTCTGGTCGGCCAGTACTTCCAGCTTCACCAGGTTGTGGCCATCGAGCAGCTCACGGGCCAGGCGGCAGGTGCGCACAGCTTCGATGGCGTCGTAGCAACCGGCGGTGTTCGGCAGGAAGGTGTAGCGCTCCGGCGACAGCACGTCGAGCAGGTTCGGCTCGCCTTCGATCTGGCCCAGGTTGGTGCGGCGCACCGCGAAGGTGACGATCTCGGCACCCGAGGCTTCGATGGCCTGACGGGTTTCTTCCATGTCACGGTACTTGCCGGTACCGACCAGCAAACGCGACTGGTAAGTACGACCGGCCAGAACAAAAGGCTTGTCGCTACGAACGATGCTCATGGGGAATCCTCTTTAAGGGTGAGGGTCTTGCAGAATTCTGTGCCCTCGCGGGGCGGACGATCAGCCGCCGCCGATGGCGTGCACCACTTCAACGTTGTCGCCGTCGTTGAGCGTGGTGTCGGCATGCTGGCTGCGCGGGACGATATCCAGATTGAGTTCGACTGCCACCCGGCGTCCAGTCAGTTCCAGACGGGTGATCAGGGCCGCAACGGTCTCGCCGTCGGGCAGTTCAAGGGATTCACCGTTCAACTGAATGCGCATGCGTAACGCCGCCATCATTTTTAGGGGCTGGCATTCTAGCCCGATCATGACCTAAAGGTCAGCACCAAGCGTCAAGCGGTTGGTTGCAAGCGCCAGGCGGCGAGGCCCAGGCAGACCCAACCGGCCAGAAATGCCAGACCACCGAACGGGGTGATGATGCCGAGCTTGCTGATGCCGGTCATGGTCAGCACGTACAGGCTGCCGGAGAACAACAGAATGCCGACGGTGAACGACACGCCGGCCCAAGCAACCAGCCGACCCTGAATCTGCGTGGCCAACAGCGCCACACCAAACAGCGCCAAGGTGTGCACCAGTTGATAGGTCACGCCGGTGTGGAAAATCGCCAGGTACTCGGGTGTAAGGCGGTTTTTCAGGCCATGGGCGGCAAATGCGCCCAAAGCGACTCCGGTGAAACCGAAAAAAGCAGCCAGCATCAAAAAGCCACGCAGCATTGGGAACTCCAGTCAGACGCGATCGGCAGGGTCTGTATAATGGCCCGCTCCACCGGTTCGGCCAAGCCATCTCTATGCTGCGTACTATTTTCCGTCGTCTCACGAAGGCCCTGCTCTGGTTCGCCGGCGGCAGCGTTTTGCTGGTGCTGGTGTTTCGCTTCGTGCCGCCGCCGGGCACGGCGTTGATGGTCGAGCGCAAGGTCGAATCCTGGGTCGATGGCGAGCCGATTGATCTGCAGCGCACGTGGAAGCCCTGGGATGAGATCTCCGACGACCTCAAAGTCGCGGTCATGGCCGGTGAGGATCAGAAGTTTCCTGAGCATTGGGGTTTTGATTTCAGTGCGATTCAGGCAGCCCTTGCCCATAACGAGCTCGGCGGCTCGATTCGCGGGGCCAGCACCTTGAGCCAGCAAGTGTCGAAAAACCTGTTTCTGTGGGCGGGTCGCAGCTACCTGCGTAAAGGCCTGGAGGCCTGGTTTACCGCGCTGATCGAAGTGTTCTGGCCCAAGCAGCGGATTCTTGAGGTGTACCTGAACAGCGTCGAGTGGGATGACGGGGTGTTTGGCGCCGAAGCCGCAGCCCGCCATCACTTTGCCGTGAGCGCGAAGTCGCTGTCACGGCAACAGGCGAGTTATCTGGCCGCCGTTCTACCGAATCCTCGCGTCTGGAGTGCCAGCCATCCGACCGCTTATGTGTCGCGGCGGGCCGGGTGGATTCGGCAGCAAATGAGTCAGTTGGGTGGGGATAGCTATCTGTTGGGGCTCAACGATTCTCGGCGGGCGCCTTGGTCGCGATAACACCGAGGATCGAAATGTAGGAGTGAGCCTGCTCGCGATAGCGGTGCATCAGTGACGGCAATGCTGACTGTCACACCGCTATCGCGAGCAGGCTCACTCCTACATTGGTTTGTGGCGAAGCAGAAATGAAAACGCCCCGATCATCGCTGATCGGGGCGTTTTTTATTGCCGAGGCGCCGGTTATACGGCGATCGACAATTTGAGCTTGTTCATCGCGCTCTTCTCGAGCTGACGGATCCGCTCGGCCGACACGTTGTACTTCTGCGCCAGGTCGTGCAGCGTGGCTTTCTCTTCTGCCAGCCAGCGCTGGTAGAGGATGTCACGGCTGCGCTCGTCCAGCACTTCCAGGGCTTCGTGCAGGTTGCTGTTGGAGTTGTCGCTCCAGTCGGCATCTTCCAGTTGACGCGCCGGGTCGTACCGGTGGTCTTCCAGATAGTTGGCCGGCGACTGGAAAGCGCTGTCGTCGTCGGCTTCAGCAGCCGGGTCGAAGGCCATGTCATGGCCGGTCAGGCGACTTTCCATCTCGCGCACTTCACGCGGTTCAACGCCGAGGCTTTCCGCCACACGGTGGACTTCCTCGTTGTTCAGCCACGCCAGACGTTTCTTCTGGCTGCGCAGGTTGAAGAACAGCTTGCGCTGGGCCTTGGTGGTCGCGACTTTCACAATGCGCCAGTTGCGCAGGATGAACTCGTGAATTTCCGCCTTGATCCAGTGCACGGCGAACGACACCAGACGCACACCCATTTCCGGGTTGAAGCGCTTCACGGCCTTCATCAGGCCGACGTTACCTTCCTGGATCAGGTCAGCCTGAGCCAGACCGTAGCCGGAATAGCTACGGGCAATGTGTACGACAAAACGCAGGTGGGCGAGCACCATCTGCCGAGCCGCCCCCAAATCCTGCTCATAGTAGAGACTCTCGGCCAGTTCACGCTCCTGCTCCGGCGTCAGCAATGGAATGCTGTTGACGGTGTGCACGTAAGCTTCCAGGTTCGCACCCGGAACCAACGCATACGCAGGTTGCAAAGAATTGGTCATACGAAAAAACCTCCCACTTACATACTCGTGCCTCTCGGCACTGCGAAAAATTGACCGGGAATTCAAGTGCAAGTTCCCAAAAAAACCGCGAGGTCAATCACGCGCAAAAAAGATTCTACTTCGGCGCCAACTCCCTGAGATGGCGTGCGACTGCAATCCATGCACCGATATAACCCAACAGCACCGCGCCAAGCAAGAGCGACAGACCGTCGGCAACTGGCACTCCGGCCAGCGCGAAATCACTGCCGTACAAGCCGGCCAGTCCAACCACCGCATCGTTCAGCCAGTTCAGGCCGAACGCCAATACACCCCAGGACAACAGTCCCGCACCGAAGCCATACAACGCGCCCATATAAAGGAAGGGACGACGCACATAGCTGTCAGTGCCGCCGACGAGTTTAATCACTTCTATCTCTGTGCGGCGGTTTTCAATATGAAGACGAATGGTATTGCCTATCACCAAAAGTAATGCGGAAACCAAAAGCACCGTCAGACCGAAGACAAAACGATCGCCAAGCTTGAGGATGGCGGCCAGACGCTCGACCCAGACTAGATCAAGTTGCGCCTGTTGTACCTTGGGCAACTCGGAAAGTTTTTGTCTTAATGCTTCCAGCGTTGGCTTGTCGACTTCGTTCGGGGTGACCAGCACCACGCCCGGCAACGGGTTCTCCGGCAGCTCACGCAGGGCTTCGCCCAGTCCGGACTGTTGCTGGAACTCCTCCAGCGCCTGATCGCGACCGACATATTCAGCATCAGCTACGCCGGGCATGCCTTTGATCTGTTCACGCAACGACTCGCCTTGCTCAGGGCTGGCGTCGAGTTGCAGGTACAGTGAAATCTGCGCCGCCCGCTGCCACGAACCGCCAAGACGCTCGACATTGTTGAGCAACAGCGAAAGCCCCATCGGCAGGCTCAGCGCGACCGCCATCACCATGCAGGTGAAGAAGCTGCCAATCGGCTGTTTGCCCAAACGGCGCAGGCTGTCGAGCAGACTGGCGCGATGACTTTCGACCCAGGCACGGAACAACGTGGCAAAGTCCGGGCCGTCGTCTTCGTCGTGTTTTTTCTTCTTCGGCGGCTGCGGGTCGGCGGCTTTCGGGGCCACGCGCTCGGAAACCTTCGGACTGCGTGTTGCACTCATACCCCGGCCTCCCCGTCGCCGATCAATCGGCCGCGTTGCAGGGTCAGCATGCGGTGCCGCATGCGTGCGATCAGCGCCAGGTCGTGACTGGCGATAAGCACGCTGGTGCCCAAACGATTGATGTCTTCGAACACGCCCATGATTTCCGCCGCCAGACGCGGGTCGAGGTTACCGGTCGGTTCGTCCGCCAGCAGCAAGGCCGGGCGGTGCACGATGGCACGAGCAATACCGACACGCTGCTGCTGACCGGTGGACAGGTCGCCCGGGTACAGATCGGTTTTGTCCGACAGCGCCACGCGCTCCAACGCCGAATCGACACGTTTGGCGATTTCGGCCTTGGACAGCCCGAGAATCTGCAACGGCAATGCGACGTTGTTGAACACCGTGCGATCGAACAGCAACTGGTGATTCTGGAACACCACGCCGATCTGCCGACGCAGGAACGGGATCTGCGCGTTGCTGATGGTGCTCAGGTCTTGCCCGGCGAGCAGCAGTTTGCCGCTGGTCGGACGCTCCATCGCCAACAACAGGCGCAACAACGTGGATTTACCGGCACCGGAGTGGCCGGTGACAAACAAGAACTCGCCACGACGGACTCGAAAGCTCAGCTCATGCAAGCCGACGTGACCGTTCGGGTAGCGTTTACCGACCTGTTCGAAACGAATCATGAACGCTCCCGCTCGGCAAACAGTGCCTGGACAAAGGGTTCGGCTTCAAAGGTACGCAAGTCGTCGATGCCTTCACCGACGCCGATGTAGCGGATCGGCAGGCCAAACTGCTTGGCCAGGGCGAAAATCACCCCGCCCTTGGCGGTACCGTCGAGTTTGGTCAGCGCCAGACCGGTCAGTTCGACGGTCTGGTTGAATTGCTTGGCCTGGTTGATGGCGTTCTGGCCAGTACCGGCGTCGAGCACCAGCAGCACTTCGTGCGGGGCGTCGGCGTCGAGCTTGCCGATGACCCGGCGAACCTTTTTCAGTTCTTCCATCAGGTTGTCTTTGGTGTGCAGACGACCGGCGGTGTCAGCGATCAATACGTCGATGCCACGGGCCTTGGCGGCCTGCACGGCGTCGAAGATCACCGAAGCCGAGTCGGCGCCGGTGTGCTGAGCGATGACCGGGATCTTGTTGCGCTCGCCCCAGACCTGCAATTGCTCCACGGCAGCAGCGCGGAAGGTGTCACCGGCGGCGAGCATGACTTTCTTGCCTTCCAGTTGCAGCTTCTTCGCCAGTTTGCCAATGGTGGTGGTTTTGCCGGCGCCGTTGACGCCAACCACCAGAATCACGAATGGCTTGTTCTGCGAAACGATCTTCAGCGGTTGTTCCACCGGTTTGAGCATCGCGGCCAGTTCGGCCTGCAGGGATTTGTACAGCGCGTCGGCATCGGCCAGCTCTTTGCGGGCGACCTTCTGGGTCAGGCGCTGGATGATCTGCGTGGTGGCTTCGACACCTACGTCGGCAGTGAGCAGACGGGTTTCGAGGTCATCAAGCAGATCGTCGTCGATGGTTTTACGGCCGAGGAACAGGCTGGCCATGCCCTCGCCGATGCTGGCGCTGGTTTTCGACAGGCCTTGCTTGAGACGGGCGAAGAAACCGGCTTTGGTTTCTTCGGTGCGCGGGGCTTCGACGGGGGCCTCGGCAATCACTTCAACTGGAGTAACAGGAGCAGCGACAACCGGTGCAGGTGCAGGTGCAGGTGCAGGTGCAGGTGCAGGTGCAGGTGCAGGTGCAGGTGCAGGTGCAGGTGCAGGTGCAGGCTCGGGCTGTTGAACAACTGGCGCAACAAACACGGGCGCAACAGGCTCAACAACAACCGGCGCAGGCTCGACAACCGGTTCAACCACCGGCGCCGGAACAACCTCTGGAACGAACGCAGCCGGCGCAGGAATCACCGGAGTGATATGCGGCGCAGCCTCTTCAACCAACGCCACCGGTTCTTCCGCCACTGGCAAGGTCAGCCACGGCTCGGCCGCCGGGGTCAGCGGCAGTTCAGCCGCCACAGGCGCTTCGGGCTCGGGTTCTGGCTCAACCGGCTGCAGCACCGGCTCGGCAATCGGCAGAACGATCGGTGCCGGCTCTTCTTCTATCACCGGAGCAGGCTCCGGCGCAGGCTCAGGAATCACCGGCGGCTGTTCGACGACGGGTTCCTGCGGTTTCTTACGCAGCCATCCGAACAGGCTTTTCTTCTCGCCAGCCGCAGCTGGGGTCTTCTTGTCGTCGTTGGAACCAAACATGGAGGACGGCTATCTCACGGTAGCGACGCGCCATAAGGGCGCCCCGGCAAATAAATATTCGATGCAGAACAGACTGTGTTTCATCCAGCTTGTTCACGCGCAACATTTTGTCGAGGCGCCAGCGGCACCCCAAAGAATCGTATAAACGAAGGACTAAACCGGCAAATTCGGCGAAAAAGCGAAGTTTAGTCGATAAACCGTAGCTTTCTGCCGCAAACCCATTCAGCCGGATCAGGTCTGAAAACCTGATAGGCGTGGTCGCCAGTAAAACGGATCAGTATCCTAGCACCCTCTCGCCCGCCGACGCTAAGACCAAGCGGGCAGCCCAACAGGTTAAAAAACGAATGAATGCTCTAGCCCGCCGCGCTGCAGGCCTGCTGCTCAGCACAGTCTGCCTGCCCCTTTCGGCCCTGGCGGCCGACCCGCAACCGACCCACGAATTCACCCTCGACAATGGCCTCAAGGTCGTCGTGCGCGAAGACCATCGCGCGCCGGTGGTGGTGTCGCAGGTCTGGTACAAGGTTGGTTCCAGCTACGAAACCCCGGGCCAGACCGGTCTGTCCCACGCGCTTGAGCACATGATGTTCAAGGGCAGCGAGAAAGTCGGCCCCGGCGAAGCGTCATTGATCCTTCGCGATCTGGGCGCCGAAGAGAACGCCTTCACCAGTGACGACTTCACCGCTTATTACCAGGTGCTGGCTCGCGACCGTCTGGGCGTGGCCTTTGAACTGGAAGCCGACCGCATGGCCAATCTGCGCCTGCCGGCCGACGAGTTCGCCAAGGAAATCGAAGTCATCAAGGAAGAGCGCCGCTTGCGCACCGATGACAAGCCAATGTCCAAGGCTTACGAGCGTTATAAAGCCATGGCTTACCCGGCCAGCGGCTACCACACGCCGACCATTGGCTGGATGGCCGACCTCGACCGCATGAAGGTCGAAGAACTGCGCCACTGGTACCAATCCTGGTACGTGCCGAACAACGCCACGCTGGTCGTAGTCGGTGACGTTACTCCGGACGAAGTGAAAACCCTCGCCCAGCGCTATTTCGGCCCGATCGCCAAGCGCGACGTACCACCGGCGAAAAAACCGCTGGAACTGGCCGAACCCGGCGAACGCCAGATCACCCTGCACGTGCAGACGCAATTGCCGAGCTTGATGCTTGGTTTCAACGTGCCGAGCATCGCCACGGCTGAAGACAAGCGCTCGGTCAACGCTCTGCGTCTGATCTCGGCGCTGCTCGACGGCGGCTACAGCGGTCGCATCCCGACGCAACTGGAGCGCGGTGAAGAGCTGGTTTCCGGCGGTTCGTCGAGCTACGACGCCTACACCCGTGGCGACAGCCTGTTCACCCTGTCGGCAACCCCGAACACGCAGAAGAAAAAGACCATGGCGCAAGCGGAGGCCGGTCTGTGGAAACTGCTGGAACAGCTGAAAACCACCGCGCCGTCCGCTGAAGAACTGGAGCGCGTGCGTGCGCAAGTGATTGCCGGTCTGGTCTTCGAGCGTGATTCGATCACCAGCCAGGCCACGGCGATTGGCCAACTGGAAACCGTCGGTCTGTCGTGGAAGCTGATGGACACCGAACTCGCCGATCTGGAAAGCGTGACCCCGCAAGACATCCAGAACGCCGCCAAGCTGTATTTCACCCGCGAACGTCTCAGCGTCGCCCACGTCCTGCCACTGGAGACGACTCATGAGTAAGCGCAAATCCCCACGCCTGCTGCTTGGCCTGATCGCCGTGGCGGTGATCGGCTCTGCCGCGCTGTACCTGACGCCAGGCGCTGACAGCAATGCCAGCGAAGCCTTGGACAACGCCAAGTCCAGCCAGAAGCTGCAATCACTCACCGAACTCGACGGCAAGGCCCCGGCCAGCCGCAAGCTCGACGTACAGACCTGGAACACCGCCGAGGGCGCCAAGGTGTTGTTCGTCGAAGCCCACGAGCTGCCGATGTTCGACATGCGCCTGATCTTCGCCGCCGGCAGCAGCCAGGACGGCAGCGCTTCGGGTCTGGCGGTGCTGACCAATGCGATGCTCAATGAAGGTGTCGCCGGCAAAGACGTCGGCGCCATCGCTCAGGGCTTTGAAGGCCTGGGTGCGGATTTCGGCAACGGTGCGTTCAAGGACATGGCGCTGGCCTCGCTGCGCAGCCTGAGTGCTGCCGACAAGCGCGAGCCTGCTTTAAAGCTGTTCTCGGAAGTCATCGGCAAACCGACCTTCCCGGCCGACTCGTTCGCGCGCATCAAGAACCAGATGCTCGCCGGTTTCGAATACCAGAAACAGAACCCCGGCAAACTCGCCAGCCTTGAGCTGATGAAGCGTCTGTACGGCGATCACCCGTACGCGCATTCGAGCGACGGCAATCCGCAAAGCGTGCCGAAGATCACCCTCGCGCAATTGCGTGAATTCCACGCCAAGGCCTACGCGGCCGGCAACGTGGTGATCGCGCTGGTCGGCGACCTGTCTCGCACCGAAGCCGAGGCGATTGCCAATCAGGTTTCCAGCGCACTGCCAAAAGGCCCGGCGCTGGCGAAGATCGCTCAGCCGCAGGAACCGAAGGCCAGCATCAACCACATCGAGTTCCCGTCGAAGCAGACCAATCTGATGCTCGCGCAACTGGGTATCGACCGTGACGATCCGGATTACGCGGCGCTGTCGATGGGCAACCAGATCCTCGGTGGCGGCGGTTTCGGCACGCGCCTGATGAGCGAAGTGCGTGAGAAACGTGGCCTGACCTACGGCGTGTACTCGGCCTTCAGCCCGATGCAGGCACGTGGCCCGTTCATGATCAACCTGCAGACCCGCGCGGAAATGAGCGAAGGCACCCTGAAACTGGTGCAGGACGTGCTCGCCGATTACCTGAAAACCGGGCCGACGCAGAAAGAACTCGACGACGCCAAACGCGAACTGGCCGGCAGCTTCCCGCTGTCCACTGCGAGCAATGCCGATATCGTCGGCCAACTCGGCGCGATGGGCTTCTATAATCTGCCGCTGAGCTATCTGGATGACTTCATGCGTCAGTCGCAAAGCCTGACCGTGGAACAAGTCCGCGACGCCCTGAACAAACACCTGAGCACGGACAAAATGGTCATCGTCACCGCTGGCCCGACCGTGCCGCAAAAGCCGTTACCGGCCCCATCTGATAAACCTGCCGAGCAACCGCTCGGGGTTCCGGAGCATTAATGGCGACTCGTACCCCTAAAAAGCCTGCGCATAACGTCCACAACGGCGTGAACCAGTTGCGCATCATTGGCGGCCAATGGCGCAGCCGCAAGCTGAGCTTCCCCGACGCGCCGGGCCTGCGCCCGACGCCGGATCGCGTGCGTGAAACCCTGTTCAACTGGCTCGCACCGTACGTTGAAGGGGCCAAGGTGCTTGATCCGTTCGCCGGCAGCGGCGCGCTGTTTCTCGAAGCGTTGTCGCGTGGCGCCGCCATGGGTCAAGCGCTGGACGCCAGCAACATTGCGGTGTCCAGCCTGAAAGAACACCTCGGCACCCTGCGCTGCACCAACGGTCAGGTACAAACGGCTGATGCCCTGCGTTATCTGGAAACCCAGACCGCCAGTGCATTCGATCTGGTATTCCTCGACCCGCCGTTCAACCAGAACCTGCTGCCAACCGTTTGCACCTTGCTCGAAGAGCGTCAGTGGCTGGCGCCCGACTCGTGGATCTACACTGAAAGCGAAACGGCGCCATCGACGCTGGGCCTGCCGGGCAACTGGCGCCTGCACCGCGAACAGAAATCCGGCCGGGTTTACTACGCGCTGTGGCAACGTACGGCAGAGATCGCCGGTTAACCGACCGGCCTGAATATGCGGCGCCCCTTCCAACAGGGTCGCCGCTCTGCATCGAGAACCATCGTGTCCGCCTCTTCAGATCGCTTCAACCCCGCCTTCGGCCTTGGCAATCCGCACCTGCAAACCTTGTGGGGACCGCTGTGGCGCAAAACCGTACATATCGAGCGTGAACGCGAACGCCTGTGGCTTGAGGATGGCGACTTCCTCGACCTCGACTGGCACGGCCCGCACACGGCAGAGGCGCCACTGGTGCTGGTGCTGCATGGGCTGACCGGCTCTTCCAACTCGCCTTATGTAGCGGGTATCCAAAAGGCCCTGGCCGATCAAGGCTGGGCCAGTGTCGCGCTGAACTGGCGCGGCTGCTCGGGCGAGCCGAATCTGCTGCCGCGCAGTTATCATTCCGGCGCCAGCGAAGACCTCGCCGAAACCATCAAGCACCTGCGCGCTAAACGACCATTGGCACCGTTGTATGCCGTCGGCTACTCCCTGGGCGGCAACGTGCTGCTCAAACATCTTGGGGAAACCGGTAGCGCCAGTGGCGTGCTCGGCGCTGTGGCGGTGTCCGTGCCGTTTCGCCTCGATCAATGCGCCGACCGCATCGGCCAGGGATTTTCCAAGGTCTATCAGGCGCACTTCATGCGCGAGATGGTCGCCTACATCAAGAACAAGCAACGGCAGTTTCAGCATGACGGTCGCGAAGACGGACTCGCCGCGCTGGCAGCCCTTGGCTCGCTGGAAAACATGCGCACCTTCTGGGATTTCGATGGCCGGGTAACCGCGCCATTGCACGGTTTCAATGATGCCGAGGATTACTATCGCCGCGCCTCAAGCCGCTATTTCCTCGGTGAAATCCGCACGCCGACCCTGATCATTCAAGCGGCGGACGATCCGTTCGTGTTCCCGCACAGTTTGCCGCAAGCCAGTGAGCTGTCGGCCTCGACTGCATTTGAATTGCAGGCACGCGGCGGACACGTTGGCTTCGTCGATGGCTCACTGCGCCAGCCCGGTTACTATCTGGAACGACGCATCCCGCAGTGGCTGTCTCGCGTGCCCGCATGAGCGATCAGGGCGAGTCGATCCGTTTCTGGCAAACCGCGCCACTGGCCGGGGTCGAGTTGTTGTCGGCACGCTACATCGAGCATCGTTTCACCCCGCATGTGCACGACGGATTCGTGATCGGCATGATCATGGCCGGCGCTCAGCGTTATCGCTATCGCGGCGCCGAACATCTGGCCGGCAGCGGCACACTGGTGTTGATCAATCCGGACGAGCTGCACACCGGGCACAAGGGCACCGAGGACGGCTGGCTGTATCGGGCGTTTTATCCCGATACGGCGCAAATCGTCTCGCTGCTGGATGAGCTGGAGCTGTCCACCACGAGTCTGCCGGCGTTTGGCGCCACGCTGTACCGCGATGCGGATCTGGTCAACGGCTTTGCCCAGTTGCACCGTTTGCTGGAAAGCCCGGCCACCGCGCTGCAACAGCAAACGCTGTGGCGCGAGATGATGTTGCTGCTGTTGCAGCGCCATGCAGCGGTGCCGGTGCCCGGTCGAGCGGGTAAAGAACACCGCGCGGTGCTGTTGGGCAAAGAACTGCTGCACGCGCAACTGGCGGCGCCACCGTCACTGGAAGAGCTCGCGGCAGCGGTCAATCTGTCGCCCTTCCATTTCGCCCGGGTGTTCCGCCGCGCCACCGGCATGCCGCCGCACACCTGGCTGATGCAGCAACGCATCGCTCAGGCGCGCGCACTTCTGCAACACGGCTGCCTGCCCGTCGAGGTCGCCACACAATTGGGTTTTGCCGACCAGAGCCACTTGAGTCGGCAGTTCAAGCAGGCTTATGGCGTCGGACCCGCCGCGTACCGCAGCGCCCGACAGTTTCCTTCAGACAACGCCGTTCCCTTGTAGGAGTGAGCCTGCTCGCGATAGCGGTGTGTCAGTAAAGGTAAAGGTGACTGACACACCGCTATCGCGAGCAGGCTCACTCCTACAGGGATGTGTGGTGACTATTCGCCAGTGGCGATGCCGCGAGCCGGTTCATTGATCCATTCGCTCCACGACCCGGCATACAACGATCCGAGCGGATAACCCGCCAGACACAACGCAAACAGGTTGTGACACGCCGTCACGCCAGACCCGCAATAGGCAACCAGATCCGCTGGCGAACGCTCACCGAGCTTGGCGGCAAAACGCTGCTTGAGTTGATCCGCCGGCAGGAATCGCCCATCGCCGCCGAGGTTGTCGGTGAACGCCGCGCATTGCGCACCCGGAATATGCCCGGCAACCGGATCAATCGGCTCGACCTCACCTTTGAAACGCGGTAAAGCCCGGGCATCGAGCAGGGTCAGCGTTGGCTGCCCAAGGCGTTGCTGCAATTGCTCGGCGTTAAGCAGCAGTTGCATGTCCGGCTGACCGCTGAAATTGCCCGTCGTAACCGTCGGCGCATCCAGACTCAGCGGCAGCCCCGCCGCATGCCACGCCTTGAGCCCGCCATCGAGAATGAACACGCCATCGCGCTTGCCCAGCCACGCCAGCAACCACCACGCCCGCGCCGCGTAGGCACCGGGACCGTCATCGTACAAAACCACGTCGCTGTCAGCGTTGATGCCCCACGCTTGCAGCCGCTCGATCAACGCCGCCGGCTCGGGCAACGGGTGACGGCCAGTCACGCCTTTGACCACTTTACCGCTGAGGTCTCGTTCAAGATCGGCGAAGCTCGCCCCGGCAATGTGCCCTTCTGCATAGCTGCGCTGACCGTAGTCCGGGTCTTCGAGGGCAAAACGACAATCGAGAATCACCAGCCCCGGTTGTTCCTTGCGGTCATCCAGCGTTTGCGGGCTGATCAGTTGCGCAATCGGCATAACAGGCTCCTGAGGGATTTCAACAGAACGGTTTATTTCACGTCTTCAAGGGCCTGGGCCAGCGGCACGTAGAACTCCTCGAACAACGCATTGACCTCGTCTCGCGCCTGCTCGGTAACAAACCCGGCTTCCAGCACCAGCACCTGATACACGCCACGTTTAATGGCTTGTTCGCTGAGGTGGTTGGAGTTTTCACGGGTGGTGCACAGGAAGCGCACCCACGACGTCAGGATGATCCAGGCATTGAGGGTCAGGGATTCGATCTGCACGCGATCCATATCGAGGATCCCGGCAGCGACGAAACCTTCGTAGATCGCCGCGCCCTGAATCACGCAACGCTGGGAAAAACGCCGATAGCGGGCGGCCAGTTCCGGATCGCTGTCGAGCAGATGCTCCAGATCGCGGTGCAGAAAGCGGTAGCGCCACATCGCCGAGAGCAATTCCTTGAGATAGAAACGCTTGTCCTCGACCGTCGCCGCGCGCCCCTGCGGTGGGCGCAGAAAGCTGTCCACGAGGCTTTCGTACTCACTGAACAAGACGGCGATGATCGCCTGCTTGTTGGGGAAGTGGTAGTACAGATTGCCCGGAGAAATCTCCATGTGGGCGGCGATGTGATTGGTGCTGATGCTGCGCTCGCCCTGCTGATTGAACAGCTCAAGGCTGTTCAGCACGATACGCTCGCTGGTTTTTATTCGTGGGGCCATGGCTTGAGCTTTAATTCAGAGTGCGTTGGGGGGCATCTTACGACCTAACCGGAAATGGATAAAACAATGCTGTGCAAGGAAGTCATTTGACTTTCTAGAGCATAGACTCTAAAAAGTTCATCACTACAATAAATCCGGAGCAGACCATGACTGCCGACATTGCTTACCTGCAAACGCTGCAACAACCGCTGGCCGAGCTGGACCGGTTGTTCGAGGCGCAGCGGGCCGCGTATGCCGCCAATCCGATGCCACCCGCCGCCCAGCGTCAGCAATGGCTCAAGGCTCTGAGTGATTTGCTCAGCAACGAGCGTCAGGCATTGATCGCGGCGATCAGCTCCGATTTCAGTCAGCGCAGCGCCGATGAAACCCTGCTCGCCGAGCTGATGCCGAGCCTGCACGGCATTCACTACGCCAGCCGCCATCTCAAAGGCTGGATGAAAGCTTCGCGGCGCAAGGTGGGCATGGCGTTCCAGCCTGCTTCGGCAAAAGTGGTCTATCAGCCACTCGGCGTGGTCGGCGTCATCGTGCCGTGGAATTACCCGTTGTACCTGGCCGTCGGCCCACTGGTCGGCGCCTTGGCGGCGGGCAATCGAGTGATGCTCAAACTCAGCGAATCAACCCCGGCCACCGGCTTGCTGATGAAAGAGTTGCTGGCGCGAATTTTCCCCGAAGACCTGGTCTGCGTGGTGCTCGGTGAAGCCGACATCGGCGTGGCGTTTTCCCGTTTGCGCTTCGATCACTTGCTGTTCACCGGCGCCACCAGCATCGGCAAACACGTGATGCGCGCCGCCGCCGAAAACCTCACCCCGGTGACACTGGAACTGGGCGGCAAATCGCCGGCCATCGTCTCCCGCGACGTACCGCTCAAGGATGCCGCCGAGCGCATCGCCTTCGGCAAAACCCTCAACGCCGGGCAGACCTGCGTCGCCCCGGATTACGTGCTGGTGCCGGAAGATCGGGTCGGCGCTTTCGTCGAAGCCTATCGCCAGGCGGTGCAGGGCTTTTACCCGACACTGACCGACAATCCGGACTACACGGCGATCATCAACGAACGCCAATTGGCGCGGCTCAACGGCTACGTCAGCGACGCGACCAGCAAGGGCGCGCTGTTGATTCCGCTGTTCGAACAGGGCCAGGGCCGACGCATGCCGCACAGTGTGCTGCTGAATGTCAGCGACGAGATGACGGTGATGCAGGACGAAATCTTCGGCCCGCTGCTGCCGATCGTGCCGTATCAGGATCTCGAGCAGGCATTTGCTTACATCAATCAGCGGCCACGTCCTCTGGCTCTTTACTACTTTGGCTACGACAAACGCGAACAGAACCGGGTGCTGCACGAAACCCATTCCGGCGGCGTGTGCCTGAACGACACGTTGCTGCATGTGGCGCAGGACGACATGCCGTTCGGCGGTATCGGCGCTTCGGGCATGGGCCACTACCACGGTCACGAAGGCTTCCTGACCTTCAGCAAAGCCAAAGGCGTGCTGATCAAACAGCGCTTCAACGCAGCCCGACTGATTTACCCGCCTTACGGCACATCGATTCAGAAACTGATCCAGAAGCTGTTCATTCGCTAAACCTTCGTCACCGCCGGGTAATAAAAATAATGCACCCAAGCCTGACCGAAACACCCGCACTGTCCCGCCGGGGCCTGCTGAAGTTCAGCCTCGGCGCCACGGCGTTTCTCGCCACCGCCGGACTCGGCGCCAGCCTCAGCGGCTGCTCGTCGAGCGTCGCGGCCAACGGTTTTGTCTCGTTGCGTGACGGCGATCTGCTGTTTCTGCGCGCACTGATTCCGGTGATGCTCGACGGCGCCGTGGTGGCCGAAAAGATGCCGGCCGCTGTCGATGGCACGCTCAAGTCGCTGGACTACAGCCTTAATCACCTGTCGCCGGAAATGCTCAAACTCACCCGGCAGCTGTTCGACGTCCTCGGCATGGCGGTGACGCGCGGGCCACTCACCGGGATCTGGGGCAGTTGGGAAAATGCCAGTGCCGAAGCGATGCGGCATTTTCTTGATCGTTGGGAAAACAGCTCGTTGAGCCTGCTGCGCATGGGGCATAGCTCGTTGCAGCAGATGGTGATGATGGCCTGGTATACCCGCGCAGAATCGTGGGCGCATTGCGGCTATCCCGGCCCGCCTTCGGTCTGAGACCGAGTCGCACCTATCGCGAGCAGGCTCACTCCTACAGGGGGTCGCATTCCAAATGTAGGAGTGAGCCTGCTCGCGATGAGGCCCGCCAGAACAACAAAAACAAGAGAACCTGACCGATGCCCGTACCCGACCCGTTCCGCGAAGGCCTCGCCCGAGGCTGGAAAACCTACAACGGCGCACAGTTGAGCGACGACCTCACCCTTGAGGCCGACGTGGCGATCATCGGCAGCGGCGCCGGTGGCGGCACCACCGCCGAAATCCTCAGCGCAGCCGGTTTCAAAGTGCTGTTGATCGAAGAAGGCCCACTGAAAACCAGCTCCGATTTCAAGATGCTTGAAGACCAGGCCTACAGCAGCCTCTATCAGGAAGGCATCGGCCGCATGAGCAAGGACGGCGCGATCACCATCCTGCAAGGGCGCGCGGTCGGCGGCACCACGCTGATCAACTGGACCTCGAGTTTTCGCACCCCAGAGCCGACCCTCGAACACTGGGCCAAGGAACACAACGTCAAAGGTCACAGCCCCGCCGAGATGGCGCCGTGGTTCGAGAAAATGGAGCAGCGCCTCGGCGTCGCGCCGTGGATGGTCCCGCCCAATGCCAACAACGATGTGATCCGCAAAGGCTGCGAACACCTCGGTTACAGCTGGCACGTGATCCCGCGCAATGTGCGCGGCTGCTGGAACCTCGGCTATTGCGGCATGGGCTGCCCGACCAACGCCAAGCAATCGATGATGGTCACGACCATTCCGGCGACCCTGGAAAAGGGCGGCGAGCTGCTTTATCTCGCTCGCGCGGAGAAACTGCTGATCAACGGCGACAAAGTCACTGGCCTGCAATGCGTGGCGATGGATGAGCGCTGCGTCGAACCGACCGGGCGCAAGATCAGCGTCAAGGCGCGGCATTACGTATTGGCCGGCGGCGGCATCAACAGCCCGGCGCTGTTGCTGCGTTCGGACGCTCCGGACCCGCATAAAACCTTGGGGAAACGTACCTTCCTGCACCCGGTGAACATGTCCGCCGCGCGCTTCGACGAAGTCATCAACCCGTTTTACGGGGCGCCGCAGTCAATCTATTCCGACCATTTCCAGTGGAAGGACGGCACCACCGGGCCGATGGCCTTCAAACTTGAAGTACCACCGCTGCACCCGGCACTGGCGGCCACCCTGCTCGGCGGCTTTGGTGAGGAAAGCGCGCAACACATGGCTGACCTGCCACACACCCACGCCATGCTGGCCTTGCTGCGTGATGGATTTCACCCGGACAGCACGGGCGGTGCAGTCGAATTACGTGGCGATGGTTCGCCGGTGCTCGACTATCAGGTTTCGCCCTACGCCTGGGAAGGCCTGCGCCGGGCCTTTCAGGTCATGGCCGAGATTCAGTTCGCCGGCGGCGCAAAATCGGTGATGCCGATGCACGCCGACGCCCGTTACGTGAAAACCCTGGCCGAAGCGCGCACGCTGATCGATGGTTTGAGCCTTGAGCTGTACCGCACCCGGCTCGGCAGCGCGCATGTCATGGGCGGCTGCGCGATGGGCGAAGACCCGAAAAGCGCGGTCACCGACAGTCTCGGACGGCATCATCAACTGGCTAATCTGTCGATCCACGACGGCTCGCTGTTCCCCACCAGCATTGGCGCCAACCCGCAGCTGTCGGTGTATGGCCTCACTGCGCAACTGGCGACATCCCTCGTCGATCGGCTGAGAAACCCGTGAAAAAACCGATTATTGCCATCGTCTATAGTGCTTTCTTACCCAACAGGCGACTTGGCCGACCGGGACGGCTGCGATACCATCCGACTCCCCAACGGACTCCCGCCAGGACGACGCGATGAACCGAGTGTTGTACCCAGGTACCTTCGACCCTATTACCAAGGGCCATGGCGATCTGGTCGAACGCGCCTCGCGCCTGTTCGACCACGTGATCATTGCGGTCGCTGCCAGCCCGAAGAAAAACCCGCTGTTCCCGCTGGAACAACGGGTCGAACTGGCTCGCGAGGTCACCAAACACCTGCCGAACGTGGAAGTGGTCGGCTTCTCGACACTGCTGGCGCATTTCGCCAAAGAGCAGAACGCCAACGTGTTCCTGCGTGGTTTGCGTGCGGTGTCGGACTTCGAATACGAATTCCAGCTGGCCAACATGAACCGCCAATTGGCCCCGGATGTGGAGAGTCTGTTTCTCACCCCGTCCGAGCGTTATTCGTTCATTTCCTCGACGCTGGTACGGGAAATTGCCGCGCTGGGCGGCGATATCAGCAAGTTCGTCCACCCGGCCGTGGCTGACGCGTTGACCCTACGCTTCAAGAAGTAGGCGTTGCCGAAGGCTCGGGCTGCGATCCTGGCTGTTGATTACAGCCCTTGATCGCAGCAGCGTGCACTGCGCGCGCCAATGCGGCACAATTGCGCGCATTGATTTATAGCGCCCGGGCCTGCCGCCCCGGCTGGAGTTAGCATGTCCCTGATCATCACCGACGATTGCATCAACTGCGACGTCTGCGAACCCGAGTGCCCGAACGCCGCCATCTCCCAGGGCGAAGAGATCTACGTGATCGACCCCAACCTGTGCACCCAGTGCGTCGGCCACTACGACGAACCACAGTGCCAACAGGTCTGCCCGGTGGATTGCATTCCGCTGGACGAGGCGCATCCGGAGACTGAAGAACAGTTGATGGAGAAGTACCGCAAGATTACCGGCAAGGCCTGATTTTTCAGCTTCTGTACCGACGCCATCGCGAGCAGGCTCACTCCTACATTGGAACGCATTTCAATTGTAGGAGTGAGCCTGCTCGCGATGAGGCCGTCAGCCTCACAGTTAAACCCTGATCAGCTCACTCACGCTGCTCAAACCCCTCCCCGATACACCCCAGGCACCGCACAAAAGCGGCCTTCGCCGGATCCACCACCAACGCCTGCCCGGCATCGCCAATCCCGCCACCCAGCGCGGTAAACGGCAACGACACGACAAACGCCCCCGCACCGATCACCGTCGCCACCACCAATAAAGGTCGGGCAATCAGCAAGTCGCCGATCATCGCGTAGGCCGGTGGATTCTGGATGGTGTAGCGCGGGTCACCGCTGCCGTTTTCCGTGGCTTGAACAGCCAGACTGGAACACAGCAGCAGCGTGACAAAGAGGGCTAGCAAGGATTTCATGGCACGATCCTTCGGGCTGAACAGTGAGACAACTCACTATAGACCGTAGGACTTTTTCAGCTTTTTGCCTCAGCTCTGGCAGCGCGGGCAGAACACACTGGCACGCTGGCCCAGCTTCACTTCACGCAAGCCGGTGCCACAGACCTTGCAGTGTTCGCCGCCACGGCCATAGACAAACAGCTCCTGCTGGAAATAGCCAGGCTGACCGTCACCGCCGATGAAATCACGCAACGTCGTACCGCCACGCTCAATGGCAGCGGCAAGAATGCGTTTGATCTCGATCGCCAGTTTCAGGTATCGCCCCCGGGAAATCCCTCCCGCCTCGCGGCGCGGATCAATCCCGGCAGCAAACAGCGCTTCGGTCGCATAGATATTGCCGACGCCCACGACCACTGCGTTGTCCATGATGAACGGCTTGACCGCCATCGAACGCCCGCGCGACAGCTGAAACAAGCGCTCGCCATCGAACAGATCGGTCAATGGTTCCGGGCCGAGGCGAATCAGCAATTCATGGTTGAGTGGATCATTGCTCCACAACATCGCGCCAAACCGTCGCGGATCGGTGTAGCGCAGGGCCAGCCCCGATTCCAGTTCGATGTCGACATGTTCATGCTTGAGCGCCGGCAAGCCGACCTCGACCAGACGCAAGTTGCCCGACATGCCCAAGTGGCTGATCAACGTGCCGACTTCGGCGTTGATCAACAGGTACTTGGCACGACGCTCGACCAGCACGATGCGCTGCCCCGACAGGCGCACATCGAGGTCTTCCGGGATCGGCCAGCGCAGGCGCCGATCACGCACGATCACCCGACTGACGCGCTGGCCTTCCAGGTGCGGGGCAATCCCGCGACGGGTGGTTTCGACTTCCGGCAGTTCAGGCATGGCGTCCTCGAATCAATGCGCGCCGAGGTCGCGGATCGTTTGTTTGAGCGTTTCGAAGTCGTAATCCGACAGCCCTACATAGTCGAGTACCAGCGGGCCGACGGCGTTCCATTCGAAATCTTCGGTCTGGTTGCCCAGCACGCGATACGAAGCGCAAATGTGTTCGGCCATTTTCAGGATCGCCAGCAGGTTTTTCATCTGGCTGTTGCGCGAAGACTCATCGCTGAAAATTGCCAAGGCGTTGTGGTGATTGGCGATCGCCGCACTGACGTGTTCCGGCAAGCGCCAGGACTTGGCGGTGTAGTAGCCGACCACGGCGTGGTTGGTGTTGAACTCGCTGTTCTCAGTGTCCACTACGCGACATTCGGCGCCGGCATTGGCGTAGGCCTTTTCCAGAACCGTCATGTAATTGGGGAACCGCTGCAACATCAACGGCACGCCGCAATCGTGGAACAGACCCAAGGCGTAAGCCTCGTCGCCGGCTTGAGTACCGATACGTTTGGCCAGCGTCAGACAGGTCATCGCCACGTCCTGGGCGGTGTCCCAGAAACGGTTGAGGGTGACGATGGTGTCGTCGTTCATCTCGCCCTTGATCGACTGCGCGTTGATCAGGTTGATGATCGATCGGCTGCCCAGCAGGTTAACCGCGCGCTGAATCGAGGTGATCTTGTTGCTCAGACCGTAATACGGCGAGTTGACGATTTTCAGCAGCGAGCCGGACAACCCTGGATCCTGGGCGATCAGTTTGGCGATCACCTCCAGGTCGGGGTCGGGCATGTACTGCTCCATTTGCAGATCCACCATGATCTGCGGTTGCGCAGGCACACTGATGCCTTGCAGCGATTGTTGAATCTGTTCGGTGGTCAGCTCTTGGGACATAAGTACACACTCTGGGACAGGCGGCGATTCTAACCTCTAAAAACCGCGCGACGACACACCAGTGGGCAATTGTCAGGAACTTTCATTCAGGCCACGGCTTCGGAATCTGTAATGCCCAACGGATCACTGCGATCCCTTGCGGCGGCAAACTCCCACAGACTCAGGAGCTTATCGATGGCCACTTCCCTCAACGGCAAGCGCGTCGCTTTTTTGGTAACAGACGGTTTCGAGCAGGTCGAACTGACCGGTCCCAAGCAAGCGTTGGAGCAAGCCGGCGCCCAGGTCGACATCCTTTCCACCGAGGCCGGCAAGGTCAAAGGCTGGAACCACGACAAACCGGCGGATGATTTCAAGGTCGATCAGACCTTCCAGAGCGCCAGCAGCGAACAGTACGACGCGATCGTCCTGCCGGGCGGCGTGCAAAACTCCGACACCATCCGCATCGATCAGGATGCCCAGCACCTGGTCAAGACCGGCGCCTCGGCCGGCAAACCGATTGCGGTGATCTGCCATGGCGGCTGGTTGCTGATCTCGGCGGGGCTGGTCAACGGCAAAACCATGACCAGTTACAAGACGCTCAAGGACGACCTGGTCAATGCCGGAGCCAATTGGGTCGATAAAGAAGTGGTCAAGGATGGTCACCTGATCAGTAGCCGTCAGCCGGATGATATTCCGGCGTTCAACAAAGAGCTGATCGACGCACTGTCGGCGTAGAAGTCAAAACCGCTTCGCGAGCAAGCTCGCTCCCACATTGGTCTTGTGTCCGCCACAAATCCCCTGTGGGAGCGAGCTTGCTCGCGAAAGGGCCATCAGCGTTTCATCGCTCATCAAACCCGGCACAAGTCGCAACACGCTATACTCCCGCTCTTTTTTCCGGAGCGACGTCATGTCCCTGCCTAGCTTGCGCCTCAAAGCCAACGCCGACCGTCGCCTGCGCGCCGGTCACCTGTGGGTCTACAGCAACGAAATCGATGTAGCCGCCACCCCTCTGCACGGCTTCCAGGCCGGCGATCAAGCCATCCTCGAAGCCGCCGGCGGCAAGCCGCTGGGCATTGTAGCGATGAGCCCGAACAACCTGATCTGCGCCCGCCTGCTGTCGCGCGACATCAAGCTGTCGCTGGACAAGTCGCTGCTGGTGCACCGCCTGAACGTCGCTTTGTCGCTGCGCGAGCGTCTGTTCGACAAGCCGTTCTATCGTCTGGTCTACGGCGATTCCGACTTACTGCCAGGCCTGGTCGTTGACCGTTTCGGCGACATCCTTGTGGTCCAGATCGCCTCGGCGACCATGGAAGCACATAAAGATGACGTGATCGCGGCATTGACCCAAGTGCTCAAGCCAAGCGGCATCCTGTTCAAGAACGACTCCGCGGCCCGTGATGCTGAAGGCCTCAACCGCTACGTCGAAACTGTGTTCGGCCTGGTGCCGGAGTGGGTGGCGCTGGAAGAGAACGGCGTGAAGTTCGAAGCCCCGGTCATTCAGGGTCAGAAAACCGGCTGGTTCTACGACCACCGCATGAACCGCGCCCGTCTGGCTCCTTACGCCAAAGGCAAACGCGTCCTCGACCTCTATAGCTACATTGGTGGCTGGGGCGTGCAGGCTGCCGCGTTCGGCGCCAGCGAAGTGTTCTGCGTCGATGCTTCGGCCTTCGCCCTCGACGGCGTAGAGCGCAACGCCGCGCTGAACGGCTTCGCCGACAAGATGACCTGCATCGAAGGCGACGTTTTCGAAGCCCTGAAAGAATTGAAAGCCAGCGAAGAACGCTTCGACGTGATCGTTGCCGATCCGCCGGCATTCATCAAACGCAAGAAAGACATGAAAAACGGCGAAGGCGCCTACCGCCGCCTGAACGAGCAAGCCATGCGCCTGCTCAACAAGGATGGCATCCTGGTCAGCGCATCGTGCTCGATGCACTTGCCGGAAGATGACCTGCAGAACATCCTGCTGACCAGCGCCCGTCATCTGGATCGCAACATCCAGTTGCTCGAGCGTGGCGGTCAGGGCCCGGATCACCCGGTACACCCGGCCATCGCCGAAACGCGCTACATCAAGAGCATCACCTGCCGCCTGCTGCCCAACAGCTGATACACGCGGATATGAGGGGAGCCAGCAGGCTCCCTTTTTTTTGCACGCTGCCCTGCCTCTTCGCTATTCATCAAGACTTCCTACAATTATTTTCTTGCTGACGTGCAGGATATTTCCTTACATCCTTTAATCACTGAAACTTACCCTACAAGTGCATTTCCAGCTAAAGATTACTCCGACAAAATTACTGGAAATTTCCTACTTAATATCCGCTTGCCAATAATCCATTACAAACTATTATGAAGTTGTCACCACGAGGTGACTTCAACCATCAATGAACAAGGAGTTCACATCATGAAAAGTATTTCTCTGGAAAGTAAAAAAATCGCGAACCTGGCTTTTCTGGTTGCCCCTAAAGCCCGCTAAGTAAGTCAGGACGCTGGGAAGTGCCGGCATCCCGGCGTCCTTTTGACTTTTTCCAGAGTGAACTGACAGATATGTACATCAACCCTTACTTATTTATATTGCCGCGCTCACCCGGGCAAATTGTGTGGAACTATAAAAACCATACTCAGCATGAACTCGATCTGGATTATGCCAATCGACTTGCACAACTAATCCACAACCCGGAACTCTTCGACACCCACAACATAATAGACACACAACTATTAAGCGCGGGCATTCTAACCATTTCAAAAATAGACAGTCCGCAATGGGGTTGGGATGAACTGTCGAAGATTTATCACATCGGCACGCAAAACATTCCCTGCGAACATACCCCACAGAATATTCACGAGTGGTCCAGACAATATCTGGCGCACTGCAACGAAGTACTGGCCACCCCTCAGCCCACTACAGCCCGCCCGACGCCCGCACCCGAGCAGCGTATCGCCCTGCCCGCGCCGTGCGCATTGAATGACGAAAGCCTGGGAAATGTTCTGCTCCAGCGCAAAACCTGCCGCAGCTACACAGGCGCAGCAATAACGCTGAATGACGTCGGCACCCTGCTCTACCTTTCCCTCGGTTATCTCCACGAACGTGACAATGATCGCGACGACAGTATCGCCGTCGGACTCAGCGCTCGTCGCAGCAGTCCTTCCGCCGGCGGCCTGAACGCTTGCGAAGGCTTCCTGCTGGTGCAGAACGTCGACGGCCTGGATCCCGGCATCTATGTCTACCATCCGGCCGACCATACCTTGAGCCGGGTCAGTCCATTACCTGAACCAGCGCTGGGCCACCTGCTCGGCGGTCAGCATTTCATCAACAACCTGCCGCTGGGGTTGTTCATCACCGCCCGTTTCGACCGGCTCTGGTGGAAGTACGAACACTCGCGCGCCTATCGGATGGCCTTCGTCGAGGCCGGTCACCTGTCGCAAACCTTCCAGTTGGTCGCCACAGCACTGGGCCTCAATACCTGGCTGACCGGCGCGTTTGCCGACCAGCAGGTCGAAGCACTCCTCAATATCGAGGGCAGCGCTGAACAGCCGCTGTTTTTTGTTGGCTGTGGAGAAAGCGACGGGCAAGTGATGTGTCACGAAATGCGCGATCTGTTGCGCGAGGGGCAAGCATGACCCAGTCGATTACCGACGCAGATCAAGCACCGGTGTCCTGGGCGCTCAAATTCACCCTGGGAGACTGGGACAGCCGTGCCTCCGTGCGCAGCAGTACCCATGATTATCAATTGCCCGACGATGTGCCGCTGCAACTGCAAACCCGCCATTGGTTTCCACCGGCGTTTCTGCCTTATCTGGCACATCCGGCCATTCAGGCGGCGGGGCGCGATGTGTTGCACCGGCTGTCAGCCAACCACCTGGTGCACTTTCTCGATTACACCACCCTGCTCGAACATCGCATCGTCAATCGTGCCGTGGAAGTCATCGTGCACCGCGAACTGCCCATTTATGTGCCTCTGCCGATGAAGCACGCGGCGCTGCAGCTCTACACCGACGAGGGTTACCACGCGCTGTTCTCCAATCGGCTCGCTGAGCAGATCGCCAATTTCTATGGAATCACCGGACGGCCGGCGACTCCGCAGCGCATCACCCGCCTGAATGCGCTGATTGCCCGCACGCCAGAAAAGAGCCGGGCACTGGCATGGTTTCTGCTGGGTTTCGTCTCGGAAACCATCATTGCCCGGGAGCTGCTGGACGTCTGCCGAGACAGTCTGGTGTCCAGCGTCAACGACATGCTGCGTGACCATCTGGCCGACGAAGCCCGCCACAGTCGCTACTTCGCCGAAGCGTTCCATTACTTCTGGCTGTCGATGAACAGCAGGCAGCGCACCTTTGCGAGCAGAACACTGCTGGAAATCATCGGGATTTTTTTCGAGGCGGACGAACGCTGGCTGCAACAGAGTCTGCGAGGAGCCGGCATCGCTGACAGTGACGTGATGGAAATCGCCGGCAGCATGGCAACGGTGCACGCCAATCGTGCGCGTGCACGATCAGGTTCCATCGCTACGCTGGATGCACTGCGCAAGGCCGGTTTTTTTGCCCTTCCCCATAACCAGAAACTTTTCGCCAAGGCAGGACTGATCGATGGATAAAGGAAAATCCGTGGCAACCACCCGACAGCGCCGCGCCGCTGTCAGCCTGTTACTGGCCATGGTGCTGTTGGGCGTGTTTCCACTGGATGTGCTGCTTCCTTCCTTTCCGGCACTGGCGACGCACTTTCGCCATTCACCGGCAGACATCGCACTGTCAATCAGTCTGTTCGCCGTGGGGATCGCATTTGCTCAGGTCTTGATCGGCCCACTCTCGGACGTGATCGGGCGCAAGGGCTTGTTACTCGCCGGCATGAGCGTATCGATGCTTGGCGCGCTCGGTTGCGTGATGACCTCCGATTACTCGCTGTTCCTGGTCTTTCGAGTGATGCAGGCCTTGGGCTGTGGATGTTTCGTGCTGTCCCAGGCGCTGGTGCAGGATCTGTTCGAAGGTGAGGAACGCGATCGTTTGCGGATTCTGATGGTCACGGCCACCGGGATATTCATCTCGGTATCGCCGCTGGCGGGCACCTTTCTGCAGGCCACACTCGGCTGGCGCGGCAGCTTCTGGGTGTTTACCGCGCTGTCCGCAACAGTGTTGATCAAGGCCTGGCTGTTTTTACCGAACAGCCGACCGGCTAACAGTGGCGTGCGCCTCGGTTTCATTCAGTCCTACCGCCGCGTGCTGGGGGATTTCGAATTTGTCGGTTACTGGCTGATTTCAGCGTTTGCCTTCGCCTGCCACTTCTCCTTCATCGTGATTTCGCCGTTGATCTTCATGGATCAATTGCAACTCGCGCCGTATGACTTTTCACTGATCCTGCTGGTTTACGGCGCTGCCTATGTGGTTGGTGGCATTCTTGCCGCCGTACTCAATCGACGCATCACGCCGGTTCAGCAAATCCTCACCGGGCTGAGCCTGATACTGCTGTCGGGACTGGCGATGCTGTACCTGGCGGCCAATCATGCGCTGGCGCCGGCCACGGTGTTGATTCCGATGCTGATCTGCACGGCGGGTACCACCATCGCCCGTCCCGCTGCCACCTCTCGGGCCATGGGCCTGTTTCCTGAAAACGCCGGCACCTCGGCCTCGGCGGGCAGCACGATCATCTTTATTTGTGGCGGGCTTATCAGCGCATTGATCAGCCTCAGTCCGGCCAATCTGCAATCAACGCTGGGCTACAGCTTTGTGCTATTGAGCGCGACAGCGCTGGTGCTCAACAACCGACTCAGCCGCCGCGCAAGAAACGTAGAAGCCAATGTCGTTGCACAGACCGGCGGTGATTAAACCCGCCGGTCGTCATCCCACACACGCCGTCTGCACTGGAACAATGCTTTGCGCCATTCCCTCCAGACGCCAGCGGTGTAGAATCGGCTGATTCATCGCCATTCATCCCCCGGCGGGTTTATGAGCTCAGGCTGAGACCAGCGGCGATCCCGCAACGTCATCGGCAACTTCACGGACACACGGTCATTTCTGAGTGTTCCAGACGTCAATAGAAGCTCACTCCCTTTTGATACCTGATTAGCCGCCCGGAGTGCTCCATGCCAGATTACCGCTCGAAAACATCCACCCACGGCCGCAACATGGCCGGTGCCCGCGCACTGTGGCGCGCCACGGGGATGAAAGATGACGACTTCAAAAAGCCGATCATCGCGATTGCCAACTCGTTCACCCAGTTCGTACCGGGTCACGTGCACCTGAAGGATCTGGGCCAACTGGTCGCCCGCGAAATCGAACGCGCCGGCGGTGTAGCGAAAGAATTCAACACCATCGCCGTGGATGACGGCATCGCCATGGGTCACGACGGCATGCTGTATTCGCTGCCGAGCCGCGAAATCATCGCCGACTCCGTCGAGTACATGGTCAACGCCCACTGCGCCGACGCCATCGTGTGCATTTCCAACTGCGACAAAATCACCCCGGGTATGTTGATGGCTGCCTTGCGCCTGAACATTCCGGTGATCTTCGTTTCCGGCGGCCCGATGGAAGCCGGCAAGACCAAACTCGCGTCCCACGGTCTCGACCTCGTCGATGCCATGGTAATCGCCGCCGACGAAAGCGCTTCTGACGAGAAAGTCGCTGAGTACGAGCGCAGTGCCTGCCCGACGTGCGGTTCGTGCTCCGGCATGTTCACCGCCAACTCGATGAACTGCCTGACCGAAGCATTGGGCCTGGCATTGCCGGGCAACGGTTCGACCCTCGCCACCCACAGCGACCGCGAACAGCTGTTCCTGCAGGCCGGCCGTACCATCGTCGAACTGTGCAAACGCTACTACGGCGAGAACGACGAATCGGTATTGCCGCGCAACATCGCCAACTTCAAGGCGTTCGAGAACGCGATGATGCTCGACATCGCCATGGGCGGTTCGACCAACACCATCCTGCACTTGCTCGCTGCTGCCCAAGAGGCGGAAATCGATTTCGACCTGCGCGACATCGACCGTCTTTCGCGCACCGTCCCGCAGTTGTGCAAAGTCGCGCCGAACATCCAGAAGTACCACATGGAAGACGTACACCGCGCCGGCGGCATCTTCAGCATCCTCGGTTCGCTGGCCCGTGGCGGCTTGCTGCACACCGACCTGCCGACCGTGCACAGCCGCAGCATGGAAGAAGCCATCGCCAAATGGGACATTACCCAGACCACCGATGAAGCGGTGCATCACTTCTTCAAGGCCGGCCCTGCCGGTATCCCGACGCAGACGGCGTTCAGCCAGTCGACGCGCTGGGAAACTTTGGATGACGACCGTGAAAACGGCTGTATCCGCAGTTTCGAACACGCCTATTCGCAAGAAGGTGGCCTGGCCGTGCTGTACGGCAACATCGCCCTCGACGGTTGCGTGGTGAAAACCGCCGGTGTCGACGAATCGATCCACGTCTTCGAAGGCAACGCGAAGATTTTCGAAAGCCAGGACAGCGCCGTGCGCGGCATCCTCGCTGACGAAGTGAAGGCTGGCGACATCGTCATCATTCGCTACGAAGGCCCGAAAGGCGGCCCGGGCATGCAGGAAATGCTCTACCCGACTTCGTACCTGAAATCCAAAGGCCTGGGCAAAGCCTGTGCGTTGCTCACCGACGGGCGTTTCTCTGGCGGTACTTCGGGTCTGTCCATCGGCCACGCTTCGCCAGAAGCCGCCGCCGGTGGCGCGATCGGTCTGGTGCAGGACGGCGACAAAGTGCTGATCGACATTCCGAACCGCTCGATCAACCTGTTGGTCAGCGATGAAGAACTGGCCGCGCGCCGCGCCGAGCAGGACAAGAAAGGCTGGAAACCGGTCGAGATTCGTCCACGTAAGGTGACGACCGCCCTCAAGGCTTACGCCCTGCTGGCGACCAGTGCCGACAAAGGTGCTGTGCGTAACAAAGCGATGCTCGACGGGCTGTAAGCGTTAAGCGTCGAATACAAAAATGCCCCGCCTGAGTGCGGGGCATTTTTTTGTCTGACCGAAATCCCAAAGTCACTGCAGATCAAATTGTGGGAGCGAGCCTGCTCGCGAATGCGGTATATCAGAAACGAAGAGGGTGACTGACACGACGCTTTCGCGAGCAGGCTCGCTCCCACATGGATCGGTGTTGCTTACTGAATCTCTTCAGGCTTGACGATCACCCAGTTCTTGTCCGCCGTCACCGGCAAACCTTCCTTGGCCTGCGCCGCCGCATGCTTGGCCATCATGCCGTTCAACTGCGTCATGTACTTGTCCTTGCGGTTGACCCACAAGTGAATGCCGCCCTTGGCCACGTCAACATCGTGGAACAGCATGTAACCGTCACTGGTCGGCGTATCACCACCCACCAGTACCGGTTTTTTCCATTCGTCGATGTAGGTGAGAATCGCCGCGTGCTTGCCGGCCATCCAGGTGGCCGGTGTCCACAGGTACGGCGTCAGCTCCAGACCGAGGTTGGCCTTCTCGTCATACTTCCCAGCAGTGATCTGCTTACGTGCAGTGGTCAGTTCGTTGGTTTCGCGGTTCTTCAGCAGCGTGGTCACGCCAATGACGTTCTGCGGTTTGACGTTGTAGCCATACTTCGGATCCGCCGCGACCATGCGCACCAGCTCTTCCGAGGCGGCGGTCATCACGTAGACCTCGATGCCGTTCTCCATCAGCTTGTTGTAGAGCTCTTGCTGGCCGGTGAAGATCTTCGGCGGGTTGACGTCGAGTTTCTTCACCACATCGCCTTCGTAATAGGTCGCCGGCACCGGTTTGCCCGAAGCCATCAGCTCGTCGACGTAGCCTTTGAGTTCCTTGAGGGTGAAACCGGAAAACACCTGCGCCACCCACGGGTAGCAAACCATGTCGTCGACTTCGCAGAGGCGATAGTAGTAACTGAACAGGCTTTCCTTGTGGTCGGCGGTGTCCTTGAACGGCATCAGTTTCAGGGAAGGGTCGAGTTTGTCGCGGGTGATCAGGCCCTTGTTTTCCATGAACGGTAACAACGACTCTTCGAGGTCGTAGCGGTAACTGGTGTTGTCCATGTCGAACACCGCGTAGTTACCCTTGTTGGCGTTGGCCGCGATCATCGCGTCCAGCGCTTTGGCCTGATCGGCCGGCCAGTGTTTCAGGTCGGTGGCGAAAGCCTGAGTGGCCAGACCCATGCCCACAGCCAGTGCGACAGCCAGAAATTTCGGTGCGAACTTCATAAGCCTCTTCTCCCTGATTCAAAGAGATCGACGCTAACAAATAAGTGTGACAGTCCTCGTCTGTCAGCGACCGCCTACGTCCCTATTGCGCCAGATGCATTGCCGAGAGCGACACAGGCTTATTCCAAAAACGACGGACAACCTGTCATTTCGGTATTAAATCATTGCAAATCAAACTGTTAGGCTTGCCGGTTCGCAGTTGCCCAAGAATGCGACTGGCACAAGTCTTATCGGAGTTTTCATGAATCTGCCGCTGATCCTCAATCTGCTGGTGTTCCTCGCCCTGCTCTTCGGTCTGGCACAAACCCGCCACACCACGTGGAGCCTGGCGAAAAAAGTCCTGCTCGCGCTGGCGATGGGCGTCGCGTTCGGCGTGGCCCTGCACACCGTTTACGGTGCCGGCAACCCGGTGCTGAAAGCCTCGATCGGCTGGTTCGATCTGGTCGGCAACGGCTACGTGCAGTTGCTGCAAATGATCGTTATCCCGCTGGTGTTCGCCTCGATCCTCAGCGCCGTGGCGCGTCTGCACAACGCTTCGTCGCTGGGCAAGATCAGCTTCCTGACCATTGGCACCCTGCTGTTCACCACCGCGATTGCGGCGCTGATCGGCATCGGCCTGACCAACCTGTTCGGCCTCACCGCTGAAGGTCTGGTCGCCGGTACCCAGGAAATGGCCCGTCTGCAAACCATTCAGACTGACTACGCCGGCAAGGTTGCCGACCTGAATGTGCCGCAACTGCTGCTGTCGTTCATCCCGCAAAACCCGTTTGCCGATCTGGCACGGGCCAAGCCGACCTCGATCATCAGCGTGGTGATTTTCGCCGCATTCCTCGGGGTTGCTGCGCTGCAACTGCTCAAGGATGACGTCGAGAAAGGTCAGAAAGTGATCAACGCCATCGACACCCTGCAAGCCTGGGTGATGCGTCTGGTGCGTCTGGTGATGAAGCTGACCCCTTACGGCGTGCTGGCGCTGATGACCAAAGTGGTCGCCGGTTCCAACCTGCAGGACATCATCAAGCTCGGCAGTTTTGTCGTCGTGTCGTACCTCGGTCTGGGCCTGATGTTTGTCGTGCACGGCTTGTTGGTGTCGGCGGCCGGGATCAACCCGCTGCGTTTCTTCCGCAAGATCTGGCCGGTGCTGACGTTCGCGTTCACCAGCCGTTCCAGTGCCGCGAGCATTCCGCTGAGCATTGAAGCGCAGACCCGTCGTCTGGGCATTCCGCAGTCGGTGGCGAGTTTTGCCGCGTCGTTCGGTGCGACCATCGGCCAGAACGGTTGCGCCGGTCTGTACCCGGCGATGTTGGCGGTGATGGTTGCGCCGACCGTGGGCATCAACCCGCTGGATCCGCTGTGGATCGCGACGCTGGTGGCGATTGTGACGTTGAGTTCGGCGGGCGTGGCCGGTGTCGGTGGCGGCGCGACGTTCGCAGCACTGATCGTGCTGCCGGCGATGGGTTTGCCGGTGTCACTGGTGGCGTTGCTGATTTCGGTTGAGCCGCTGATCGATATGGGTCGCACGGCGCTGAACGTGAGTGGTTCGATCACAGCTGGCGCGATTACCAGTCAGGTAATGCAGCAGACGGATAAAGCGTTGCTGGATGCCGATGAGCATGCGGAGTTGGCTCAGGCTTAAGTAGCGCCTGACAGACCGCTATCGCGAGCAGGCTCACTCCTACAATTGGAATGCGTTCCCCCTGTAGGAGTGAGCCTGCTCGCGATGCTTTTAGGCTTTTTCCCAAATCTCAAAGTTGTACGCGGGTTTGTCGCCCTCAGCCGGATTCGGCACATTCGACACCAGCTTCCACTGCTCCAAATCAAACTCCGGAAACCACGCATCCCCCTCCGGGCTCAACGCCACGCGCGTCAGATACAGACGATCCGCCTGCGCCAGCCCTTGCGCGTACAACTGCGCGCCGCCAATCAGCATCAGCTCATCGACGCCTTGGGCTTTCGCCCACTCTTCGGCGCGAACCACGGCAGCTTCCAGCGACGGATACACCTCGGCACCTTCAAGCATCAGACCGGCCTGACGGCTGACCACAATGTTCAAGCGCCCCGGCAATGGCCGACCGAGCGAATCCCAGGTTTTGCGACCCATGATGATAGGCTTGCCCAAGGTCGTGGCCTTGAAGTATTTGAAGTCCCCCGGCAGGTGCCAGGGCATGCTGTTGTCGACGCCGATCACGCGGTTTTCACCGAGGGCTGCGATCAGGCTGAGGGGGAGTGATTTAGTCATGCCGGCGAGGATACCAGAGCCGCGCTTACCCCGATAAGCGCCACAGCGGTTATGCTCAGCGCTCATTTAAGCGACGGGACGCCGCGTGACTGAACTGACTCCACTGCAAAACCTCTGGCTGACCGAGACCGTGCGCCTGCGCGAAGAACACGCAGGCCCCCTGGAAGATCTGGAAGCCAACCGACTGGCGCGCACGGCCGGCGGCGATCTGCCGAGCCGCATTCAGCGCCGGGCGTTATGGCTGGCCGAACGTGACGGACTGACGGCTGCCCTCAAACACTGGCTGCAAGGCGCGCGTCTGGCACTGCTATTGATGGTGGTGCTGGCCTGCGTCACTGGCGCAGGCATGGCATTTTCTGCGCTGGGCGACGGTACGCGAGCGGTGAACATTTTCTGGGCGCTGGGCACGTTGCTCGGGGTCAATCTGATCCTGTTGCTGAGCTGGGCATTCGGCCTGCTATTCGCTGGCGAACACGCGGCAGCGCTTGGCAGGTTGTGGCTGTGGCTCAGCGAGAAATTTGCCCGGGACGCCAAAGCCGCGCAATTACCCCCCGCATTACTGGTCCTGCTGCAACGCCACAAACTCAATCGCTGGGCGATTGGCTCACTGGTCAATGGCCTGTGGCTGCTGATCATGTTCAGCGCGCTGAGCATGCTGATATTGATGATGGCCACTCGGCAATATGACTTCATCTGGGAAAGCACGCTGCTGGGCGCTGACTTCTTCGCGGCACTGACTGATGCGTTGACGGTCGTTCCCCATGCGCTGGGCTGGAGTGCGCCGAGCGTGGACATGATCCGCGTGACACTGGATACCGATTACAACCGCGTTCTGGTTCGCCAGATGTGGGCGATATGGCTGGTCGGCGCGGTGCTGATCTACGGCGTGCTACCCCGTCTGCTGTTGATGCTGTTCTGCCGTTGGCGCTGGAAACGTGGACGTGATCGCTTGCGTCTGGAGCTGAACCTGCCCGGCTACGCGCAACTGCGCGAACGCTTGATGCCGACCAGCGAACGCCTTGGCGTCAACGATCCTGAGCCTGCGCAACTGCACCGTGTCGAAAGCGGCGTTGGCGAACTGGTTAGCGAAGGCGCGTTGTTGGTCGCGATTGAACTCGATGAGCAGCGCCCATGGCCGCCCGCGCTGCCGAAAAACGTCAGCAACGCCGGCATCCTCGACAGCCGCGAATCGCGGCACAAACTCCTCGAACAACTCAGCCGCTTTCCGCCGGCGCGTCTGGCGATTGCCTGCGACCCACGGCGTTCGCCGGATCGCGGCAGCCTCGCCTTGATCGCTGAACTGGCGCGCAGTGCCGGGGAGACGCGCGTCTGGCTGCTGCAAGCGCCGCCCGGCGAAGCACTGGATGCCGAACGCCTCGGCGACTGGCATGTCGCCCTGCAACAGCTTGACCTGAAGTTCGCCGATTGCGCGCCGTTGAACTGGTTGGAGACGGGTCATGACTGATGCCAGGAAAGCGCCGCTGAAACTCGCGGTGGTCGGCCACACCAACGTCGGCAAAACCTCGCTACTGCGCACGCTGACCCGCGATGTCGGCTTCGGCGAAGTCTCCCATCGTCCGAGCACTACCCGGCATATCGAGGGCGCGCGGTTGTCGGTGGACGGCGAACCGTTGCTCGACCTCTACGACACGCCCGGCCTGGAAGACGCCATCGCCCTGCTGGATTTTCTCGAACGCCTGGAGCGCCCCGGTGAACGCCTCGACGGCCCGGCGCGACTGGCGCGGTTTCTCGACGGCAGCGAGGCGCGCCAGCGCTTTGAGCAGGAAGCCAAAGTGCTGCGGCAATTGCTCGCCTCCGACGCCGGATTGTATGTGATCGATGCGCGCGAGCCGGTGCTGGCAAAGTACCGCGACGAACTGGAAGTGCTCGCCAGTTGTGGCAAACCGCTGCTGCCGGTGCTGAATTTCGTCAGCAGTGCCAATCATCGTGAGCCGGATTGGCGCGAGGCACTGGCACGGCTCGGGCTGCATGCGCTGGTGCGGTTCGACAGCGTCGCGCCGCCCGAGGATGGCGAGCGCCGGTTATACGAAAGCCTTGCGCTGCTGCTGGAAAATGCTCGTCCGCAATTGGAACGATTGATTGCTGATCAACAGGCCCAGCGCCTCGCGCGCCAGCAAAGTGCGGCGCGCTTGATTGCTGAATTGTTGATCGACTGCGCCGCGTGCCGACGCAGTGTGGTTAGCGAAGCGGAGCAGGAACAGCAGGCCATCAGCGAACTGCGCAAGGCTGTGCGCCAGCGCGAGCAGAAGTGTGTTGAGGCGTTGCTCAAGCTGTATGCGTTTCGTCCGCAGGATGCGGCGGCGAGTGATTTGCCGTTGCTCGATGGGCGTTGGGGCGATGACCTGTTCAACCCGGAAACCCTCAAGCAACTCGGTGTGCGCGTGGGTGGCGGGATTGCTGCGGGTGCGGCGGCGGGGGCTGGTGTGGATTTGCTGGTTGGCGGGATTACCCTCGGCGCGGCGGCATTGGCGGGTGCGATTGCTGGCGGTGCACTGCAAACGGCGCGCAGTTATGGCAGTCGCTTGCTGGGCAAGATCAAAGGGCAGCGTGAGCTGACGGTGGATGACGGAGTGCTGCGGCTGTTGGCGTTGCGTCAGCGGCAGTTGGTGTTGGCGCTGGATCAGCGCGGGCATGCGGCGATGGATGCGGTTCAGGTGGCCACGCCCCAAGACAAGACCTGGCGTGAGGGCAAGTTGCCGGAAGCGCTGAACAAGGCGCGGGCGCATCCGCAATGGTCGTCGTTGAATCCCCATGCAAAATTGAATCAGGCGGAAAGGCAGGAGCAGATTGAGGCGTTGGTTGATCGAGTGCTTGAGCTTTAGATCGCTACCCCCTCATCCCAGCCCTCCCGAAACGTCGGACCGCCCCCAAGGGGTAGAGGGGGAAGGGAGCAGATCTCCAGGCTTTTCAAAACCTGAGTTCGGCTGGATATTTCAGGTCGATGTATGCCCCAAAAACAACACGGTCAGCTCCCTCTCCCTCCGGGAGAGGGCTGGGCGGGCGGCGATCCGATGAGGGCGACAATCACACAGTAGACAACAATCTCGCAGCCTTACGCTTCAAAACCCCAAGATCCATCACCGGCACCGCCCTCTCCTTGGCCAACTCATCCCACTGCCGCATCCGCAAACTGACCGCACACAACGGATCCCGCTCAAACACATCCGCCTCAGCCTCGGTCATCACCCCGCCCTGATACTCCAGCGTCCGCCGACTCGCCTCACTCAGCCGATCAAAATATCCCGGCTCCCGCAACGTCAGATACCGCTTGGCCTGCACGTGATATTCCACCAGCCGCGCCATACGCTCGCTGAAACCGGCCTCACGCAAATAGTCCGCACCCAGCCGTTCATGACTGACCACGCCAAAGCCGCCCATGTTCTCAGCGCCCTCGGCACACAAATGGCCGATGTCATGAAAGAACGCCGCCAGCACCACTTCATCATCAAAGGCCTCGGCCATCGCCAGTTCGGCCGCTTGGGACATGTGCTCGATCTGCGACACCGGCTCGCCGATGTAATCGCTGGTGCCAAAGCGCTCGTACAGTCCGAATACCCGTGCGACGACTTGCTCGTGACCCGTCATCAAATGTCCTCCAGCAACTGCGCAATGTTGCGCTCGGCCATGGCCGGGCCGACGCTCATGCCGACGCCGGTGTGCATCAGCGCCACACTCAACCCCGCTGCCGGGCGCAGGAATGAAAATGGCCCCGGCCCCCGGGAACCATAGACGCCCTGCCAGCGCTCGACCACTTGCACCTTGCAGCCCAGCGTCTGCTCGGCCAGTTCGAGCATCCAGTTATCCACTTGCTCAGCGTTGAACGGTGAAGGGTCGCTGCCGTAATGGTGCGAGTCGCCGATGATCAATTCGCCGTACGGCGTCGGGCTGATCAACAGGTGGATGCCGTTGTCGTGCAGGTGCGGTTGCTCACGGATGATTTGCGCTCGCACCGCCGCCGCTTCCGGCAGATCGGCGAAGGCGCCGTAGTGCACGCAGCTGAGGCCGGTGAGCAAGGCGTGTTGCAGATTCAGCTCGTTCGCAGGTTTGGCGCGGAGCATTTGCAGGCGGCAGATTTGCGGGTCGAGCGCAGCGATCGGCTCGGCGAGCAAGGTCTGATAATCGTGGCCGGAGCAGACGATGATCTGCTTGGCGGTAAAGCTGCCGGCGGTGCTGTGCAGGTGCCCCGGCTCGACGTCGCGTACCAGTGTGGAGAAGTGGAACTCGACGCCGAGGTCGCGGCGCAGGTAATCGATCAGCGCCGGGATCGCTTCGCGCGAATACAGCTGTTGATCGTCGATGCCGTGGAGGGCGGCGCGGTGGTGGCTGAACTGGCCGTTGTAAAGATCGCGCAGGGCGGCGCCGCGCAGCAATTGAATGTTGTAACCGTGTTCCACGGCGCGACCGTTGCAGAAGGTCTCGAGCAGGTGTTCTTCGGCTTCGGTGCGGGCAAACAAGTAGGAGCCGTTGCGTTTGATTTGCAGCCCGGCGAGTTGCGCCCAGTCGCCCCATATTTCGCGGCTGGCCTTGGCCAGTTCGAGCATTGGGCCCGGCGGTTGGCCGGTGACCAAGGCCTGACCGAAGTTGCGCACCGAGGCGCCCAGCGGCGTGGCGGTGCGTTCGAAAACGGCGACCTTGAGGCCGCGTTTGGCGGCGGCGTAGGCGTGGGACAGGCCGAGGATGCCGGCGCCGACGATGAGCAGGTCTTGGTGTTGTGTCATCTGGATGATTTCCTGAATGAAAGACCGCTATCGCGAGCAGGCTCGCTCCCACAGGGGATTTTTAGTGCCCACAGAATTTGCGTTCACTGGAGATCCAATGTGTCAGCCCCCTCAGAGAATTGTGTTGTGAACACGGTCCAATGTGGGAGCGAGCCTGCTCGCGAAGGGGCCCTTTCAGTCGATAAAGATCTTACTTGGCAGCCACTTTCTCGGACTTGCCGTCATAACGCTTGCGCCACTCGGTCAGGATCTCGTCACGATTCTTCGAGGCCCAGGCAAAGTCGTTCTTGATCAGACGCTGCTCGTAATCCGCCGGCAATTCGGTCTGCGG
The DNA here is from genome assembly GCF_059429415.1 of Pseudomonas sp. CH61. Classification (NCBI taxonomy): domain Bacteria; kingdom Pseudomonadati; phylum Pseudomonadota; class Gammaproteobacteria; order Pseudomonadales; family Pseudomonadaceae; genus Pseudomonas; species Pseudomonas sp. CH61. The sequence goes on from NZ_CM182098.1 coordinate 5,389,802, forward strand.
CTTGGCGATCCCCGGCTGCGCAAGAACAGCGAAGTTCTCCTTGTACAAATCCATCGCCTCAGCGCTGGCAGAGAAGTCAGCCAGTTTCTTCGCCGCCTCTTCATGCGGCGTGCCTTTGATCACGGCAGTCGCTTCGATCTCCCAGCCCAGGCCTTCCTTCGGCAAGATGATGTCCAGCGGCGCGCCCTGACGCTTCAGCTGTACCGCTGGGTATTCAAAGGAAATACCGATCGGGAACTCGCCCGCCGCTGCTAACTTGCAAGGCTTGGAACCGGAGTGAACGTACTGGCCGATGTTCTGGTGCAGACCGTCCATGTAGGCCCAGCCCTGCTTCTCGCCAAAGGTTTGCAGCCAGGCGCTGACGTCGAGGAAACCGGTGCCGGACGACGCCGGATTCGGCATGACGATCTTGCCCTTGTACTCAGGCTTGGTCAGATCCTGCCAGCTCACCGGTTTGCTCAAACCCTGCTTCTCGGCTTCGACGGTGTTGAAGCAAATCGTCGCGGCCCACACATCCATGCCGACCCAGGCTGGCGGGTTGGCGGCGTCGCGGTAGTTCGCGCCAATCTTGCCGAGGTCCTTCGGCGCGTAGCTTTGCAGCATGCCTTGCTGATCGAGGATCGCCAGACTCGAAGCCGCCAGCCCCCATACCGCGTCAGCTTGTGGGCGGGCCTTTTCGGCGAGCAGTTTGGCGGTGATGATCCCGGTGGAATCACGTACCCATTTGATCTCGACGTCCGGGTTGGCCTTTTCGAAGGCTTCTTTGTAGGACTTCAGTTGCTCGGCTTCGAGGGCGGTGTACACCGTCAACTCGGTTTTTGCCGCAAAGGCATTCAGGCTGAAAGTAGCGAGCACAGCAGCGGCCAGGGCCATAGGCTTGAACATGATCGTTTTCCTGTAATGAGTTGAACGGGGTTGGAATCAGTGACCGGGCGCGGTTTGCCGCCAGGCTTGAGAACGGCGCAGCAAGCCGCGCGAAGCCCACGCCAGCAGCAGGGACACGCCCGCCGAGGTGAACAGAATCAGGGTCGACATCGCCGCCGCGCCGCCGACGTTGCCGGCGTCATCCATGTTCAACACCGCGACCGCCGCAAGGATGGTGTCGGGGCTGTAGAGGAAAATCGCCGCCGACACCGTGGTCATCGCCGAGACGAACAGGTAGCGCACGATGTCGAGCAGCGCCGGCAAACAGATCGGCACGGTGACGCGCAGGTAGTGGCGGTACAGCGGCGCTTTGAGCGACAGCGCGGCGGCTTCGAACTCGGCGTCGAGCTGGCGCAACGCGGTGGTCGCGGTCATTTGTGCGGTGGTCAGGTAGTGCGCAATGGTGCAGACGATCAACAGCGTCATCGTCCCGTAGAGCACATGCAGCGGGTTGCCCGTGAGGTTGAAGAAGAAGACGTAACCGAGACCAAGCACCAGCCCCGGCACCGCCATCGGCACGAAACTGAGCATGCGCAAGGTCAGATTGAGCCCGGGCTGGCTGCGGGTCTTCTCCATCAGGTAGGCGCCAGTGAAGATCAGCACGCTGCCGATCAGCGCCGTGCCCAAGGCCATCTTCAAACTGTTGCTGTAGGCCAGCCAGCCACCGCCAGCGGTTTCGTTGAACTGATAGTGATTGAGCGACAGCGACAGGTTGTACGGCCAGAACTTCACCAGCGAGGAGAACACCGCCATGCCGAACACCAAAATCAACGCCGCGGAGATCAACAAAACAATCGCCAGATAGCAGCCATCACGCAACTTCGACGGCGCCGGTTTGAACACCTGAGCGCGACCGCTCATGGAATCACCATGACGACGGCGCAGCCAGGCATCAACGCCGAAGCTGAACAGTGCCGGCAGCAACAGCACCATGCCGATCAAAGCGCCGCGACCGAATTGTTGCTGGCCGACCACGGCTTTGTAGGCTTCCAGCGCCAGCACTTGATAGTCGCCACCGACCACCACCGGCACCCCGAAATCGGTGATGGTCAGGGTGAACACCAGACAGAACGCGGCGAACACGGCCTGCCGCGTCGCCGGCCAGGTGATGCTGCGAAACGCCTTGGCCGGACTGGCGCCCATGCTCGACGCAGCGTCGAACAATCGCGCATCAGCCAGCGACAACGCCGAGAGCAAAATCATCAGCGCATGGGGAAAGGTGTAGATCACCTCGCCCAGCACAATTCCCCAGAACCCGTAGATGTTGTCCGAGAGCAGCCCGCGCAACATGCCCTGATTGCCGAACAGATAGACCAACGCAATCCCCGGCAGCATCGACGGCGCCATCAGCGGCAACAGAGAAATTCCGCGCCAGATGCCTTTCGCCGGAATCAGCGTGCGTTGCAGCGCGTAGGCAAACAGGTAGGCCAGCGGTACGACGATGGCCGCGACGCTGAGGGAAACTTTCAGGCTGTTGCCGAGCAGCCAGTGGAAATTCTCGCTGGTCACCAGTTCCTTCGCCGCGACCCAGCCACCGCCCTGCCCGGCTTCACTGCTGAAGCCGCGCCAGAAAATCGCCAGCAGCGGCAGCAACACCGCGACGCCGAGCAACAGCAGCAAAAGGACTTTGCCGCCGACGACAAAAATGCGGTCGCCGATCTCGGCTTTCGAAGACTGTCGCACCTGCTTGTGCGGTAGCGGCAGCGCGAGATTGCTGTTCATCAGGCAAACACCTGCAGGCTGCGCGGCGGCAAGGCGACCATGATCTGCTGGGCGCCGAGGCGCGGCATGGCTTCCGGGGCGAGTTCGGCGAGCAGTGCGTGGCCCGGCAGTTGATCGAGTTCGAAACTCATGCGGCAGCGGTTGCCGAGGAAGGTGATCTCGCGGACTTTGGCCGGGAACAGGTTTTCTTCGTGTACCAGCGGATTGACGTTGATCGCCTCCGGACGGCAGAACAAACGGCCGGAGGCGCGCTGAACGCTGCCGTCGCTGAGGCGCAGGTTCATCCCGCCGACCTGCGCGTGAGTCTCGCTGCTGCGTTGGAACGGCAGCCAGTTGCCCTGACCGACAAACTCGGCCACGAACGGCGTGGCCGGGCGGTTGTAGATTTCCTGCGGTGTGGCGTACTGCTCGACGCGGCCGTTGTTCATCACCGCGATGCGGTCGGCCATCAGCATGGCTTCGTCCTGATTGTGCGTGACCATCAGCGTGGTGATGCCGAGGTTACGTTGCAGCTGGCGCAACTCGGTGCACAGATGCTCGCGGACCCGGGCGTCGAGGGCCGACATCGGTTCGTCGAGCAACAACAGCGATGGTGCCGGCGCCAAAGCACGGGCCAGCGCGACACGCTGTTGCTGGCCGCCGGACAATTGGCCGGGGTACTTTTTCTCGCTGCCGGTGAGGCCGACCAATTCCAGCATCTGGCCGACGCGACGGCGCACTTCATCACGACCGCTGCCGGCGAGGCCGTAGGCAATGTTCGCTTCGACCGTCAGATTGGGGAACAGCGCGTAGGACTGGAACAGAATCCCGTAGTCGCGGGCTTGCGGGGCGAGGTGCGAGACGTCGCGCTCGCCGAGGTACAGCTCGCCGCTGTCCTGTTTTTCCAGACCGGCGATGCAACGCAGCAACGTGGTCTTGCCGCAGCCCGACGGGCCGAGCAGGCACACCAGTTCACCGGCGGCGACGTCGAGGGAGACGTTATCCAGTGCGGTGAACGCGCCGAAGCGTTTATGCACGCCGCGCACTTTCATCGGCGCACCGGGATTGGTCAGGGCAGTTGCGATGGCAGGATTCATGGACAGACCTCATCAAGCAGATGGGGCCAATCCTAGAGTTGTAATGCGTCCGTCATGTGGCAACGAGGCAAAAACGGCCGATAGTGGTATTCAGGGATTTTGGTTCACCAGAGATCGTTCCCACGCTCTGCGTGGGAATGCCTCATCGGACGCTCCGCGTTCGGCTGTTGGGACGCAGAGCGTCCCGGGCTGCATTCCCACGCGGAGCGTGGGAACGATCATTACGCGGGGGACATTTCCTGCGCCAACCCGAGGAACGCCGCCGGCAACCGCGCGCCTTTGCGCTCTTTCAGGCAATACAGATACTCCGGAATCTGCGGCGCATTCTCGATCGTCAGCACGCGCAACTGCGGATCATGCGGCACTTCCTGCCGGGCAATGATGCTGATGCCAATATTGCGCAACACCGCCTCACGAATCGACTCACGACTGCCAATCTCCAGCAACGGACCGAAACTGACCCCGGCGCTGGCCAGCAACTCTTCAGTCAGCCGCCGCGTGGTGGAACCCGACTCGCGCATCAACAAGGTATGCCCGGCCAACGCACTCAACGCCACATGCTCCTGCCCCGCCAACGGATGATTGCGATGCACCGCCAGCACCAGCGGATCAGTGCCGAGCACCCGGCGAATCAACCGCGCGTCATCGAGCAATTGCGACGACGCGGCGATGTCCACGCGATAATCCTCCAGCGCTTCGAGCACCTGCTGCGAGTTGCCGATTTCCACCGACACTTCCACTTGCGGCAGACGCTCGCGAAAGGTTTTCACCAGATCGAGGATGTAATACGGCGCGGTCGCTGCGATGCGCAATGTGCCCTGCACCTGACCGCTGTTGCGCAGGAAGAACTCGATATCGGCTTCCTGTTGCAACAGGGTCTTGACCATCGGCAGCAGCCGCGCACCTTCGTCGCTGACACTCAGGCGTCGACCGCCGCGATAAAACAGCTCCACCGAATACTGACTTTCCAGATTGCGGATCTGCGTGGTCACGGTCGGTTGGCTGAGGCCGAGTTTTTTCGCCGCCAGCGTGATGCTACCCAGGCGGGCGACCATGTAAAACGCTTTCAGCTCGGCACTCAGCACAACCTTTCCTCATTTATTTGCGCAGCAGGCGCAAACCGTTGAACACCACCAACAGGCTCACGCCCATGTCGGCGAACACCGCCATCCACATGGTGGCGAGCCCGGCGAAGGTTACCGCAAGAAAGATAGCCTTGATCACCAGGGCCAGCGCGATGTTCTGTTTCAGGATGCTGGCGGTGTTGCGCGACAGGCTGATGAACGCCGGGATCTTGCGCAGATCGTCGTCCATCAGGGCGACATCGGCGGTTTCAATCGCCGTATCGGTGCCGGCAGCGGCCATGGCGAAACCGATCTCGGCGCGGGCCAGTGCCGGGGCATCGTTGATGCCGTCGCCGACCATGCCAACTCGCCGGCCCTGCTTGTACAGGTCTTCGATGGCTTGCAGTTTGTCGGTCGGCAGCAAGTCACCACGGGCCTCGTCGATGCCAACCTGCGCGGCAATCGCCTGGGCGGTGTGGACGTTGTCGCCGGTGAGCATCAGGGTTTTCACCCCGAGCTCATGCAATTGGCGGATCGCTTCGCGGCTGGTTTCCTTGACGGTGTCGGCCACGGCAAACAGCGCCAGTGGGCCGGAGCTGTCGAGCAGCAGCACCACGGATTTGCCCTGTTTCTCCAGCGCGAAGAGTTTTTCTTCCAGTGCCGGCGAGCACAGGCCGAGTTCTTCGACCAGACGATGGTTACCCAAGTGATAGGTCTGGCCGTTGATGTCGCCTTTGACGCCACGCCCGCCCAACGCTTCGAAGTTATCCACAATCAGCGCTTGGAAGTTTTTATCCACAGCAGCCTTGGCGATGGCCAGAGACACCGGATGATCGGAACGGCCGGCCAACGCAGCGGCGATTGCCGGGGCCGTGGCATCGGCGGTTGGGTCGAGGGACAGGTAATCGGTCTGCACCGGTTTGCCATGGGTGATCGTGCCGGTTTTATCCAGTGCCAGATAATCCAGTTTGAAACCGCCCTCCAGGTACACGCCGCCCTTGACCAGAATGCCTTTGCGCGCCGCGGCGGCGAGGCCGCTGACGATGGTCACCGGCGTCGAAATCACCAGTGCACACGGGCACGCGACCACCAACAGCACCAGCGCGCGGTAGATCCAGTCGAACCACACGGCGCCCATGAACAGCGGCGGAATGATCGCCACGGCCAAGGCAAACACGAACACTACGGGCGTGTAGATTTTCGAGAACTGATCGACGAAGCGCTGGGTCGGCGCACGCGCGCCTTGAGCCTGTTCGACGGCGTGGATGATCCGCGCCAGAGTCGAGTTGTTCGCTGCGGCGGTGACCGCGTACTCCAGCGAACCGGCCTGGTTGATGGTGCCGGCGAAGACTTTGTCACCGACGGTTTTTTCCACCGGCAGGCTTTCCCCGGTGATCGGCGCCTGATCGATGGTCGAACTGCCGCTGACCACCTCACCGTCCAGCGCAATGCGCTCGCCGGGCTTCACTCGCACGCGGGCGCCGAGTTCGACGCTTTTCACGTCCTGCTCAATCCAGCTGCCGTCAGCCTGCAACACCGTGGCTTGCTCCGGTGTCATTTGCATCAGGCCGCTGATCGCATTACGCGCACGGTCCAGCGAGCGCGCTTCGATCAGCTCGGCGACGGTGAACAGGAACATCACCATCGCTGCTTCCGGCCACTGGCCGATGAGGATGGCGCCGGTGACGGCGATGCTCATCAGCGCGTTGATGTTGAGGTTGCGGTTCTTCAGGGCGATCCAGCCCTTTTTGTAAGTGGTGAGACCACCGCTGAGGATCGAGATCAGCGCGATGATCGCCACCACCCAGGTGGGTGCAGCGTTGGTGAAGTGGATGACTTCGGCAGCGAGAGCGCCGACACCGGACAGCGCCAACGGCCACCAGTGTTTTTTCACCGGCGCCGGGGCCGGCGAGTCGACGCCCGCCTCCAGTGGCTCGGCGTGCATGCCGAGGGATTTGATCGCTTCGGTGATCGGCTCGGTACCCGGCAGATTGTGGGTCACGCCGAGTACGCGATTGATCAGGTTGAATTCCAGCTGCTGCACGCCGGCGAGTTTGCCGAGCTTGTTCTGGATCAGCGTCTGCTCGGTCGGGCAATCCATCGCCTCGATGCGGAAACTGCTCAGCCGCGCATCGGCGGAAGTCTTTTCGCTCAGTTGCACCAACGCAGGCGCGGCGGCTGTCGACGAGCAGCAGGAGTCTTCGTGCGCGTGAACCGGTGCCGGCGCTGCAACTTTCGACCCGCAGCAAGAATCGCCGCCCTGTGAATGCTTATGCACAGGCTGCAATTTATGACTGTGATCGTGGCCGTCGCCGGGCTTGTGGGTGTGCTGGGAATCGCTCATTGGTCGCGTCCATGAAGGTGCCTGTTGCCAAGTAAAGACCCTGTAGCCACTATAGGGTCAAGCACCCTTTTGGAGATTGTCGTCATGAAGATCGGAGAACTGGCCAAACTCACCGACTGCGCCGTGGAAACCATCCGCTACTACGAGCGCGAAAACCTCCTGCCGGAACCGGCCCGCAGTGACGGCAACTACCGCGTCTACACCCAGGCGCACGCCGAACGCCTGACCTTCATCCGCAACTGCCGCACCCTCGACATGACCCTCGAAGAAATCCGCAGTCTGCTGGCCATGCGTGACAGCCCGCAGGATCAGTGCGAAAGCGTCAATACGCTGATCGACGAGCATATCCAGCATGTGAAGGCGCGGATTGATGGGTTGCTGGCGTTGCAGACACAACTGCTCGACCTGCGCCAACGTTGTGGCGAAGGGCCGATGGCCGATCAATGCGGGATTTTGCAGAGGCTGGAAGTGAGTGGCGGGGTTGTCGCGACGGAAGTGGAGCACTCCCATGTAGGCCGCAGCCACGGCCATTGAGCCCTACACAAAACCAAATGTGGGAGCGAGCCTGCTCGCGAAAGCGGTGTATCAGTCGACATCTCTATGACTGACACGCCCTCTTCGCGAGCAGGCTCGCTCCCACAGGGGTTTTATGCAACGGCTTAAACCGCCATCGGCGCGGTCATTGGCGCGTGGTGCTCATAACCTTCCAGCGAGAAATCGCTCGGTTCGACCAGCTCCAGCCATTCCGGCTGATACACACCCGTCTTGGCAAACTCCGGCACGCGGTCGGAGATTTTCAGTTTCGGCATGGCGAACGGCTCGCGTTTGAGCTGTTCGTTGAGCATGTCCAGGTGGTTCTCATAGACGTGCGCATCACCGATGAAATAGGTGAACCAGCGTGGCGTGTAGCCGGTCAGACGACCGATCAGGCTCAGCAGCGCGGCGCCTTCGGTGAGGTTGAACGGTGTACCCAGACCCAGATCGTTGGAGCGGATGTAGAGGGTCAGAGAAATCTCTTTGGTCTCGACATTCGGGTGGAACTGGTACAGCAGATGGCACGGCGGCAGGGCCATTTCATCGAGCTGAGCAACGTTCCAGCCGTGGAACAGAATGCGGCGGCTGCCCGGATCGTTGATGATCGTGTCGACGCACTGGCGCACCTGGTCGATGGCTTTGTACAGCACCACGTAGGCCTGGCCGTCTTCTTCGCCCTGGGCAATTTGCTTGTAGCCGTTGCTCAAGGTTTGTTCGATGGCGGCGCTGTTGCTCAGCGGGATCTGCTTGTACGCCGGCCATTTGCGCCATTGCACGCCGTAGATTTCGCCGAGGTCGTCGTCGCCCTGACGGAACGGGTTGGCCAGCCACTGCGCGTTTTCGTTGGCGTTCTGGTCCCAGACCTTGCAGCCCAGCGCACGGAATTCAGCGGCGTTGTTGACGCCACGGAGAAATCCGCACATCTCGCCGATGGCCGATTTGAAGGCCATTTTGCGCGTGGTGATCGCCGGAAAACCTTCCTGCAGATCGAAACGCAGCATCGCACCCGGGAAGCTGATGGTATTGATGCCGGTGCGGTTGGCTTGCTTGGTGCCGTTCTGAATGACGTGCGAGACCAGTTCGAGATATTGCTTCATGAGTTACCTGTGTCCTTTGAGCCCCGGCGTCGCGCGCCGGGGTTCGTAGTTTAAGCCGTCGGTGCGAGCGGTGCTGCCGGCGCGCGACGATAGGCCAGCCAGATCAGGAACAGCCCGCCGACGATCATCGGCACGCAGAGTACCTGGCCCATGGTCAGCCAGTTCCAGGCCAGATAGCCCAATTGTGCATCCGGCACGCGGACGAATTCGACGATGAAACGGAAGATGCCGTAGAACAGCGCGAACATGCCCGAGACGGCCATGGTCGGACGCGGCTTGCGCGAGAAAATCCACAGGATCAGGAACAGCGCCACGCCTTCGAGCGCGAACTGATACAGCTGCGACGGGTGACGCGGCAGTTGCGCCGGATCGCTGAATGGCGGGAAGACCATGGCCCACGGCACGTCAGTGGCTTTGCCCCACAACTCGGCGTTGATGAAGTTACCGATACGCCCGGCGCCCAGACCGATCGGCACCATTGGCGCGACGAAGTCCATCAGCTGGAAAAACGACTTGCCGTTGCGCTTGCCGAACCACAACGCGGCCAACATCACCCCGATAAAGCCGCCGTGGAACGACATGCCGCCCTTCCACACTTCGAAAATCAGCGTCGGGTTGGCCAGATAGGCGCTCAGATCGTAGAACAGCACATAGCCCAGGCGCCCGCCGACGATCACGCCCATCGACATCCAGAAGACCATGTCGGAGAGTTTCTCCTTGGTCCAAGTCGGGTCGAAACGGTTGAGCCGGCGCGACGCCAGCAGCCACGCACCGCCGATGCCGATCAGGTACATCAGACCGTACCAGTGGATTTTCAGCGGACCGATGGCCAGGGCCACCGGGTCGATCTGCGGGTAAGGCAGCATTGCGACTCCTCGTTAGAGTTGAAACCAAAATTCCCGGGCGACGCTGCCACCTCAGGATTAAGCCAGGATTGCGACGCGATTAAAGCAGGAAGCTCACACCCACGCTGAACAGCAAAGCGGCGAACAGCCGTTTCAGCAAGCGCGGCGACAACCGATGCGCCAAACGCGCGCCGATACGGGCGAAGATCATGCTGGTCAGGGCGATGCCCAACAGCGCCGGCAAATAGACAAAACCGAGACTATGCGGTGGCAATAACGGATCGTGCCAGCCCAAAATCATGAAACTTAATGCACTGACCAAGGCAATCGGCAGACCGCAGGCCGATGACGTCGCCACCGCTTGCTGCATCGGCACGCTGCGCCAGGTCAGGAACGGCACGGTCAGCGAGCCGCCGCCCACACCAAAAATCGCCGAGGCCCAACCGATGATGCTGCCGGCCACGGTCAGACCGAGTTTACCCGGCACTGTTCGACTGGCCTTGGGTTTGATGTCCAGCGCCAGTTGCACCGAGATGATCAAGGCAAACACGCCGATGATCTTTTGCAGGTGCGGCCCGGAAATCGCCTCAGCGGTCAGCGCACCGAAACCTGCACCGAGCAGAATGCCGACGGCCATCCACATGAAAATCGGCCAGCGCACCGCGCCGCGTCGATGATGCTCACGCACGGCGTTGACCGAGGTGAAGATGATCGTCGCCAGCGACGTGCCGACCGCCAGATGGGTGAGAATCGACTGATCAAAGCCCTGCAAGGTGAAACTGAACACCAGCACCGGCACGATGATGATCCCGCCGCCAACCCCGAACAGCCCGGCCAGCACGCCCGCACAGGCGCCCAGCGCCAGATAGAGCAGAAATTCCATGACCGTCTCCCCAGACCGCATCCGCAAAACCGGAGCGGCATGGTAACGGATGCACACCCTTTGGCTCCACTGGCGATGGATGCACGGACGCCGGATGCGTAGAGTGAGCAAAAAACAAACAAGGACCACCTTATGTGCCTGATTGCTTTCGCCTGGCGGCCGGGCCATGCCCAGCCGCTGATCGTCGCGGCCAACCGTGACGAGTTCTACGCCCGGCCGAGCCTGCCTTTGGCGCAATGGCCGGAAGCGCCGCATGTGCATGCCGGGCGTGATCTTGAGGCCGGTGGGACCTGGCTGGGGATTGGCGCCAACGGCCGCTTTGCTGCGCTGACCAATATCCGTGATCCGCAGCAGGCGCCAGCGCGCAAGTCGCGGGGGGAATTGGTGGCGCGGTTTCTCACCGGTGATGCGTCGATTGATGATTATTTGAGCGATGTGGTCGGGCGTTCGGCGGAATATGCCGGGTTTAATCTGCTGCTCGGCAATAGTCATGAGCTTTGGCACTTCAATGCGCGGATGTCGGAGCCGGTGATGCTGGAATCGGGCGTCTATGGGTTGTCGAATGACGGGCTGGACACGCCATGGCCGAAGTTGCTCAAGGCCAAGGCAGCGTTGAGTGGGGTGCTGGATGATCCGCAGCCTGAACGGTTGTTGGGGTTGTTGAGTGATGCGCAGACGGCACCATCTGCCGAATTGCCAGATACCGGGGTGGGTCTGGCGACGGAGTCATTGTTGTCGAGTGTGTTTATTGCCAGTCAGAGTTACGGGACGCGGGCGAGTACGGCGTTGATCGTTCAGGCGGATGGGTCGCGGCGGATGGTCGAGCGCAGTTTCGGGCCGTATGGCGGGCATTTGGGTGAAGTGGAAATAACAGCTTAAGAGCAGACCCTCACCCCAGCCCTCTCCCAAAGGGAGAGGGAGCCGACCGAGGTGTCTTGAGCCATACATCGACCTGAAAGACCGAGTTGATTATGGATTCAGCACAGCACCTTCAAATCGGTGCGTTTCGATTATGGATTCAGCACAGCACCTTCAGGTCGGCGGAGTTCTGCAGCATCCCCCAATCAGTCCCCTCTCCCTCTGGGAGAGGGCTAGGGTGAGGGGCTTTTGATCTTCAGAGCGCTTTGACCACCGCCGGCGGATGCATCTTCGACAACCCAAGGTTCTTCAGCGCCAATTGCAGCGAACTGTGGATAACTTGCGGGTTATCAATGGTCATCAACTCGGCCAACAACTCCTGGGCCTTGCTCAGATTGACCTGACGCAACATCCACTTCACCTTCGGCAAGTTGGTGGCGTTCATCGACAAACTGTCGAAACCCATCGCCATCAACAGCACCGCCGCCGCCGGATCGCCGGCCATCTCGCCGCAGATACTCACCGGTTTGCCTTCCGCATGCGCATCACGCACCACGGTTTGCAACGCTTGCAGCACCGCCGGATGCAGGTAATCGTAAAGATCGGCCACACGCGGGTTGTTACGGTCGACCGCCAGCAAATACTGGGTCAAGTCGTTGGAGCCGACAGAAAGGAAGTCGACCATCCGCGCCAGCTCCTTGGTCTGGTACACCGCGGCCGGAATCTCGATCATCACGCCAATCGGCGGCATCGGCACGTCGGTGCCTTCGTCGCGCACTTCGCCCCAGGCCCGGTGGATCAGGTGCAAAGCTTCTTCGAGTTCGTGGGTGCCGGAGATCATCGGCAGCAGAATCCGCAGGTTGTTCAGGCCTTCGCTGGCCTTGAGCATCGCGCGGGTCTGCACCAGGAAGATTTCCGGATGGTCGAGGGTGACACGAATGCCGCGCCAGCCGAGGAACGGGTTGTCTTCCTTGATCGGGAAGTACGACAGCGACTTGTCACCACCGATGTCGAGGCTGCGCATGGTCACCGGTTGCGGGTGGAACGCGGCGAGTTGCTCGCGGTAGATCGCCAGTTGTTCCTTCTCGCTCGGGAAGCGCTGGTTGATCATGAACGGCACTTCGGTGCGGTACAGGCCGACACCTTCGGCGCCGCGCTTCTGCGCCCGCGCCACATCGGCCAGCAGGCCGGTGTTGACCCACAGCGGCATGCGGTGGCCATCAAGGGTCACGCACGGCAGGTCGCGCAGGGTGTCGAGGCCCAGCGCCAGTTGTTTCTCTTCTTCGACGACTTCGGCGAACTGCTTGCGCAGCACTTCGCTCGGGTTGGTGTAGACCTCGCCACGCGTGCCATCGACGATCATTTCGATGCCGTCGACCTTGGCGTACGGCAGGTCGACCAGACCCATGACCGTCGGAATGCCCATCGCCCGGGCCAGGATCGCGACGTGCGAGTTACCCGAACCGAGTACCGAGACCAGACCGACCAGCGTGCCTTCCGGCACCTCGCCGAGCATCGCCGGCGTCAGTTCTTCGCTGACCAGAATGGTTTTTTCCGGGTAGACCAGATTCTGCTGACGCTCTTCCTGCAAGTAGGCGAGCAAACGGCGACCGAGGTCTTTGACGTCCGAGGCACGCTCCCGCAGGTAGGCGTCGTCCATCAGTTCGAAACGGTTGACGTGCTCGGTGACCACCTGACGCAGCGCGCCCTGGGCCCACTGGCCGGTCTTGATCACGGTGGTGATTTCGCTGCCCAGCGAGGCATCGTCGAGCATCATCAGATAAACGTCGAACAACGCACGCTCTTCCGGGCGCAGTTGGGTCGCGAGCTTGGCGGACAGCGCGCGCATGTCGGCGCGCACGCCTTCGATGGCGGTCTTGAACAGCGCCAGCTCGGCGTTGATGTCGGTGATGGTCTTGTCCGGCACCACGTCGAGATCGGCCGGCGGCAGCATGACCACCGCCGTACCGACCGCCGCACCCGGCGAACCCGGCACGCCGACGAACTTGGCTTCCTGAATGCCTTTGCCCTGACGGCCCAGACCCCGGATCGACCCGGTGGCCTCGGCGTGAGCGATTACGCCGGCGAGCTGCGCGCTCATGGTCACGAGGAAGGCTTCTTCACCTTCGTCGAACTGGCGGCGTTCTTTTTGCTGGATGACCAACACGCCGACGACGCGGCGGTGGTGAATGATCGGTGCGCCGAGGAACGAGGCATATCGCTCTTCACCGGTTTCGGCGAAGTAGCGGTAGCGCGGGTGATCCGCAGCGTTTTCGAGGTTCAGGGGTTCTTCACGCGTGCCGACCAGACCGACCAGACCTTCGTTGGGTGCCATGCTGACCTTGCCGATCGAGCGCTTGTTCAAGCCCTCGGTGGCCATCAGGACGAAGCGGTTGGTCTCGGGATCAAGCAGGTAGACCGAGCAGACCTGGCTGCCCATGGCCTCTTTGACGCGCAACACAATAATCCCCAACGCCGCCTTGAGATCCTTGGCGGAGTTAACTTCCTGGACGATCTTGCGCAGCGTATTGAGCATGGCTCGGGGTCGAACTCCGTCGTCAGTCGCGCGCTAAAAGGCGCGGGGCAAGCTCTTTGAGGGCGCGGCGATACACCTCGCGCTTGAATGTCACCACCTGGCCCAACGGATACCAATAGCTGACCCAGCGCCAGCCATCGAACTCCGGTTTACCGGTCAAATCCATCCGCACCCGCTGCTCGTTGGAGATCAGGCGCAGGAGAAACCATTTCTGTTTCTGGCCAATGCACAGCGGTTGGCTGTGGGTACGCACCAGACGTTGCGGCAAACGATAGCGCAACCAGCCCCGAGTACAGGCCAGTATTTCAACATCTTCACGTTCCAGGCCAACTTCTTCGTTCAGCTCGCGGTACAAGGCGTCTTCCGGCGTCTCTTCAGGGTTGATTCCCCCTTGCGGAAACTGCCAGGCATCTTGATTGATACGGCGAGCCCATAGCACCTGGCCGGCGTCATTCGTCAGAATGATCCCGACATTGGGGCGGAAACCATCGGGGTCGATCACGGGCACAACCTCGCAAACGCATGTCGCCGCATTGTTCCACAAAGGTTGATAAGGCGGCAACGAAGCTTCCTACCTTATGTGCACTCTTGTGAAAAGACCGTATTCTTGTCGCCTTTTTACAGACTTATCAGCGGGTAACTGCAATGCGCCTGGCACTCTTCGATTTGGACAACACCCTTCTGGGCGGCGACAGCGATCACGCCTGGGGCGACTATCTGTGTGAACGCGGCTTCCTCGACCCGATTGCGTACAAGGCGCGCAACGACGAGTTCTATCAGGATTACCTGGCCGGCAAACTGGATAACGCCGCGTACCTGAACTTCTGCCTGGAGATCCTCGGCCGCACCGACATGGCCGTGCTCGATCAGTGGCACAACGATTACATGCGCGACTGCATCGAGCCAATCGTGCTGCCGCAGGCGCTGGAATTGCTGAAAAAGCACCGCGATGCTGGCGACAAACTGGTGATCATCACCGCGACCAACCGCTTCGTTACCGCACCGATTGCCGTGCGTCTTGGCGTTGAAACCCTGATTGCCACTGAATGCGAAATGGTCGATGGCCGTTACAGCGGGCGCAGCACTGACATTCCGTGCTTCCGCGAAGGCAAGGTGACGCGCCTGAACCGCTGGCTGGAAGAGACCGGGTACTCGCTGGACGACAGCTATTTCTATAGCGATTCGATGAATGACTTGCCGTTGCTGGAGCAGGTGGCGAATCCGGTGGCTGTCGATCCGGATCCGAATCTGCGGGCTGAGGCCGAGAAGCGTGGCTGGCCGGTCATTACTCTGCGCGACTGAAATCGCTATCGCGAGCAGGCTCACTCCTACAGGGGAACGCATTCCAATGTAGGAGTGAGCCTGCTCGCGATTGGGTCTACGCGGTCTCAAGCCCTAGACAGGCTTGGCCCCCATCAACGCCGCAATGGCGAGAAATCCGATGCCGCTGACAATTGCCAGCGCCAGCGTGAATTTCCCGTTACCTACCCCGCCAGTCCACAGCCGATTAAGCCGCACCAACAGCCACACTGCACTCAACGTGGCCACGGCATAAATCAAGCTGGAACCCAGAATCCACAACTGCCCCAATGGCCAGCCAGTCAGATGCACTAGCCACCAGCCAGTGAAGGGCATGCTGAGCATCGCGATCAGCATCAAACACCATATGAACAACCAGGGGCGCTGCATCGTGCTCGCCGGCCCTTCGCTGCGATTACGCCAGGTCAGAGCGGCGAGCCCCAGCCCGCTCGCGAGTATGACCACGGTCGCCGCGACGTGAAGGACTTTCAGGGTGGTCAGGGTTTCCATGAATTTCTCTTCCTTGGGCCATGCCCATCAGCGTAGCCGCTCAGCCAAGAAACAGCTGATAGGCCGGGTTTTCGCTTTCATCCCAGTACGGGTAACCGATTTCCGCGAGCGCCGCCGGCACCAGATGACGCTCGTCGTGCGGCACTTGCAGGCCCGCGACCACGCGGCCATCGGCCGCGCCATGGTTGCGGTAATGAAACATCGAAATGTTCCAGCGCCCACCGAGCTTATTAAGGAAGTTGAACAGTGCTCCCGGACGTTCCGGGAACTCGAAGCGGAACACTACTTCATCAATCACGTGCGCCGCGTGCCCGCCGACCATGTGGCGGATGTGCAGCTTGGCCAGTTCGTTGTCGGTCAGATCGACGACCGGGAAACCCTGCTCGGTCAGGCTCGCCAGCAGTGCGCTGCGCGGGTCGTTTTCCGGGTGGGTCTGCACGCCAACGAAGATGTGCGCTTCGCTGCCGGTGTTATAGCGATAGTTGAATTCGGTGATCTGGCGCTTGCCGACGGCCTCGCAGAACGCTTTGAAGCTGCCGGCTTTCTCGGGGATGGTCACGGCGATGATCGCTTCGCGGCCTTCACCCAGTTCGGCGCGTTCGGCGACATGGCGCAGGCGGTCGAAGTTGACGTTGGCACCGGAGTCGATGGCCACGAAAGTCTGGCCACTGACGCCGCGCAACTCGACGTATTTCTTGATCCCGGCCACGCCTAAAGCACCAGCAGGCTCGGTGATCGAGCGGGTATCGTCGTAGATATCCTTGATTGCTGCACAGATCTCGTCGGTGCTGACAGTGATCACTTCATCGACATAGTCTTTGCAGATGTCGAAGGTATGCTGGCCAATCTGCGCCACTGCCACGCCGTCGGCGAAGATGCCCACGGTCGGCAATACGACGCGCTCACCGGCGGCCATCGCCGCTTGCAGACAGTTGGAATCGTCCGGCTCAACGCCGATGACTTTGATGTCCGGGCGCAGGTATTTCACGTACGCGGCGATGCCGGCGATCAGACCACCACCGCCGACCGGCACGAAGATCGCGTCCAGCGGCTGCGGGTGCTGGCGCAGAATTTCCATCGCCACGGTGCCCTGCCCGGCGATGGTGTGCGGATCGTCGTACGGGTGGATGTAGACGTAACCTTTTTCATCGACCAGTTTCAGCGAGTAGGCCAGGGCTTCCGGGAACGAATCACCGTGCAGCACCACTTTGCCGCCGCGCGAACGCACGCCTTCGACTTTGATTTCCGGAGTGGTCTTGGGCATGACGATAGTGGCTTTCACGCCCAGCACTTTCGCCGCCAGGGCCAGGCCCTGCGCATGGTTGCCCGCCGACGCGGTGACTACGCCACGGGCGCGCTCTTCATCGCTCAGTTGCGTCAGCTTGTTGTAGGCGCCGCGAATCTTGAACGAGAACACTGGCTGCAAGTCTTCGCGCTTGAGCCAAATGTCATTGCCCAGCCGCTCGGAGAGCTGGCGAGCGTTCTGCAGCGGGGTTTCTACGGCAACGTCATAAACGCGCGAGGTGAGGATCTTTTTGACGTACTGTTCGAGCATCGGAAAGCATCACTGAGCGGTTGAGCGGGACCGAGGAGTCTAACCCGGCTTTTGCCCGCACGACCACACGAATCCAGAGGTTTTAGCCACGCTTGCGGCTATAATGCCGGCCTTTCCGTTCTCACCTTGCCCGCTTCCGGAGCCCGCATGACCCAGGATCAACTCAAACAGGCAGTGGCTCAGGCCGCCGTCGACTTCATCCTTCCGAAACTCGACGACAAGAGCATCGTCGGGGTCGGCACCGGCTCCACCGCCAACTGCTTCATCGACGCCCTGGCCCAGCACAAGGGTGCGTTCGATGGCGCCGTCGCCAGCTCCGAAGCCACCGCCGCACGCCTGAAGGGCCACGGGATTCCGGTGTATGAGCTGAACACTGTCAGCGACCTGGAGTTCTACGTCGACGGCGCCGACGAAAGCGACGCACACCTGAACCTGATCAAGGGCGGCGGCGCCGCACTGACCCGCGAGAAGATTGTCGCGGCGGTGGCCAAGACCTTCATCTGCATCGCCGACGCCAGCAAACTGGTGCCAGTGCTTGGCGAGTTCCCACTGCCAGTCGAAGTGATCCCGATGGCCCGCAGCCACGTCGCCCGTCAGCTGGTGAAACTGGGCGGCGACCCGGTGTACCGCGAAGGTGTTTTGACCGACAACGGCAACATCATTCTGGATGTGTTCAACCTGCAGATCACCAATCCGGTGGAGCTGGAAGCGCAGATCAATGCAATTGTCGGCGTGGTCACCAACGGTTTGTTCGCGGCGCGTCCGGCGGATCTGTTGTTGCTGGGGACCAGCGAAGGCGTGAAAACCCTCAAGGCTGAGTAAACCCAGACTGTCCGAAATTAATGGGCAGACGAATAAACCTGTGGGAGCGAGCCTGCTCGCGAAAGCGCCAGTTCAGCCAACATTTTCATTGGCTGACACGACGCCTTCGCGAGCAGGCTCGCTCCCACAGTGTTTTGTGGTGTTGGTTAGTTCGGGGCTGGTTTTTTGAAGACGTAAAACAGATTCGGCTCGCTCACCAGATACAACGCCCCGTCATCATCCATGGCAATGCCTTCCGCCTGCGGTACGGTTTTCTTCAAACCTTGTCGGCCGCCACTGATGGACATTGTGCTCAATGGGCGCCCGTCGACATCCAGTTCCAGAATCAATCTCGACTCATCCGACAGCGCCAGTAAATGCCCGCTGCGCTCGTCGTACTGCAAACTCGACAGATCGCGCACGAACATCCCGGCATCGCGCTTGGGATCGTTGATCACATGCACCGCGTAGGACTTCTCCGGATTGAAGTGCGGAAAGCCGTGCACCTCGTAGATCAGCATCGGGTTGCGTTCTTTCGCGACAAACAGGCGCTTGCCCACCGAGTCGTACGCCAGGCCTTCAAAACCCTTGTTACTGGCCATATGCACGCCGAGGGTCATTTGTTCGGCGTCTGCTGCGTCGAGGAATGTGGTGTCTGCCTCCAAGTGAATCTTGATCAACCGCTGCTGACGTTCGTCAGTGATGACATAGGTGTCGGCGCTGATGAACTCGACCGCTTCGGGATCGCCAAAACCAATCAGGGCAATGCGCCGCAGGATCTGGCCTTCGAGCGACAGTTCGACCAGTTCGGAATTCTTGTTGGTCACGGTGAACAGGCTTTTGCGCACCGGATCGAAGGTCAGCGCCGAGACATCGTCGTCCAGCCCGTCAATCACCCGCGCTTCAATTTCGACGCGATACTGATCCAGCCCAATCGACTCGCTACTCTGCGGTTGCCACAACGTGTGCAGATTGAACCAGGCGCGCTCGAACAGGCGCATGTATTGACCGATAGCGATTAACGCGATCAAGACAATCACCGACAGGATGATAATCAGAGGTTTGGGACGGGCAAGTCGACGCATTCGGGTGAGCTCGGGATCAAGACAGGCGGATGAAATATCACGCCCGTCTGAACTGAAGCTTAATGGCCACTTGCCTCAAACCACAAGCCAACCCCTGTAGGAGCTGCCGAAGGCTGCGATCTGATCGTTCCCACGCTCTGCGTGGGAATGCAGCCGGGGACGCTCTGCGTCCCACAGTCAAAAGATCGTCCGAACGCGGCCCGAACCTTCGGCAGCTCCTACATTGGAATCGGTAAAGGCTGCTATTTCTGTTTTTCGAAGCGATAGAACAGGTTCGGCTCGCTGACCATGTACAGCGTACCCGCTTCGTCCATGGTCACGCCTTCTGCGCGGGGAATGGTGTTTTTCAAGCCATTGAAACCGCCGAGCAGGGTCATGAAGCTGACTTGCTCGCCCTTCTCGTCCAGCTCCAGCAGCAGGTGCGAATCGGCTGACAGTACCAGCGTGTGCTGGGTGCGCGGGTCAATCGCCAAGGCCGAGAGGTTGCGAATATCCAGTTCGTCACTGGCAAGTTTCTGCTTGTCACCCTTGAGGGTCTGGCTGCCATCGCTTTTCCAGGTAAACAACGCCGGCGGGCGCTCCTCGCCCAACAGCAATTGCTGGTTGTGCGCATCCCAGGTGATAGCTTCGAAGGCCTTGTTCTGGTCTTTCGACGGACCGAGATCGTATTTCGGGAAGTCGGCGATATTCAGTTCACGGGTATCAGCGTCGACCTTGACGATCGACAGCATGTGCTGGCGCTCGTCGACGATGGCCATCAGGCCGTTTTCCATCATCGTCAGGCCTTCCGGATTGCTCCAGCCCACCAGCGGCATCTTGCGCAGTACATCGCCCTGTAAAGTCAGTTCAGCGAGAAACGGGTTCTTGCCCATCACCGAGAACAGCGTTTTGGTCTGCGGGTTGTACGCCAGATCCGAAGCTTCATCCTTCTCCATCCCCTTGAGCGGCTTGGCATCGATCACCACGCGATAGTCCGGTAGCCAGATGCTTTCTTTCTGCTCGGCCTGGCTTTCGAAGCGTTCCTGCAGCCACAGCACCCCGCGATCATCCCAATGCATGGCAAACGCCAAGGCATAAGCGGCGGCAACCACCAGCAAGAGCCAGACATACCAGCGCAGGGCGAAACGTGAGCGGCGGGTGGGTTTGAGCTGAGTTTGAGATGACATCGAGGGACGCGTTCCGAAAATTCAGGCTATGGGTAATAGCACAAAGAGGCCGGCTCAGACGCCAGAATGAGAGGAATTATCCGTACAGGATGTGAAAAAAACGGCAAATGGCGGGATTGCCCTGCGCCATTGTGGGAGAGATCACAAAACCCTGTAGGAGTGAGCCTGCTCGCGATAGCGTCAGGTCAGTCGAAACAATCGTTGACTGACAGACCGCTATCGCGAGCAGGCTCACTCCTACAAGGGGACCGCGTTAAATCAGCGCACGCTGCTGGTGAAGCTGCTCGCACCGACCAGTTCGAGGACGATGTCGTCACCCACGTTCAGCGGGCCGACGCCGACTGGCGTGCCAGTGAGGATCACGTCACCGGCCTGCAGCGAGAAGCAGCCGGCCATGTGCTGGATCATCGGCACGATCGGGTTGAGCATCGCGCTGCTGTTGCCGTCCTGACGCACTTCGCCGTTGATGGTCAGGCGAATGCCGATGTCGGTCAGATCAGCAAAGGTGCTGCCGACCACGAACGGGGCGATCACTGCCGCGCCGTCGAACGACTTGGCGATTTCCCATGGCAGGCCCTTGGCTTTCAGCTCGGCCTGCTTGTCGCGCAGGGTCAGGTCCAGCGCCGGGGCGAACCCGGAAATGGCGTCGAGGACTTCTTCACGGCTCGGTTTGGTCGACAACGGCTTGCCGATCAACACGGCGATTTCCGCTTCGTAGTGCACCGAACCGCGGTCGGTCGGAATGGCGAAACCGCCTTCCAACTCGACCACGCAACTGCCCGGTTTGATGAACAGCAACGGTTCGGTAGGTACCGGGTTGTCCAGTTCCTTGGCGTGCTCGGCGTAATTACGGCCAATGCACACGACTTTCCCGATCGGGAAGTGGATGCGCGTGCCGTCGACGTACTGGTGCTGATAGCTCATTTACCGACTCCTGCCTTCATTGATTCAAGGGATTGCCAATCAAACCGCGAAGATCTTGCCCGGGTTCATGATGCCGTTCGGGTCGAACACCGCTTTCACCGCTTTCATGTACTCGATCTCAACCGGCGAGCGGCTGTAGGTCAAGTAATCGCGCTTGGTCATGCCGACGCCGTGCTCGGCGGAGATCGAACCGTTGTACTTCTCGACGGTTTCGAACACCCACTTGTTGACGGTCGCGCACTTGGCGAAGAACTCATCCTTGCTCAGGTTATCCGGTTTGAGGATGTTCAAGTGCAGGTTGCCGTCGCCGATATGACCGAACCAGACGATTTCGAAGTCCGGATAGTGTTCACCGACGATCGCGTCGATTTCCTTCAGGAACGCTGGCACTTTCGACACGGTTACCGAGATGTCGTTTTTGTACGGCGTCCAGTGCGAGATGGTTTCGGAGATGTACTCGCGCAGTTTCCACAGGTTCTGCAGCTGGGTTTCGCTCTGGCTCATCACGCCGTCCAGCACCCAGCCCTGCTCGACGCAGTGCTCGAAGGTTTCCAGTGCGCTGTTGGCCACTTCTTCGGTGGTCGCTTCGAATTCCAGCAACGCGTAGAACGGGCAATCGGTTTCGAATGGTGCCGGAACGTCGCCTCGGCCCATGACTTTGGCCAGGGCTTTGTCGGAGAAAAATTCGAACGCGGTCAGGTCGAGCTTGCCCTGGAAGGCATGCAGCACCGGCATGATCGAGTCGAAATCGGCAGTGCCGAGGACCATCGCGGTGAGGTTTTTCGGCGCGCGATCAAGGCGCATGGTCGCTTCGACGACGAAACCGAGGGTGCCTTCAGCGCCGATAAACAACTGGCGCAGGTCATAACCGGTGGCGTTCTTGATCAGGTCTTTGTTCAGCTCCAGCACATCGCCCTTGCCGGTGACGACTTTCATGCCAGCCACCCAGTTACGGGTCATGCCGTAGCGAATCACCTTGATCCCGCCGGCATTGGTGCCGATATTGCCGCCAATCTGGCTGGAACCTGCCGAGGCGAAGTCGACCGGGTAATACAGGCCTTTTTCTTCGGCGACGTTCTGCAAATGCTCGGTGACCACGCCCGGCTGACAAACGGCAGTGCGGTCGGTGAGGTTCACGTCGAGAATCTGATTCATGTAGTCGAACGAGACGACCACTTCGCCATTCGCGGCCACCGCAGCGGCGGAAAGCCCGGTGCGCCCGCCCGATGGCACCAGTGCGACCTTGTGTTCATTGGCCCAACGGACAACGGCCTGCACCTGCTCAATGGTCTTGGGAAACACAATGGCGCTGGGCGCCGGGGCGAAGTGCTTGGTCCAATCCTTGCCGTACGCATTCAGGGAGTCGGCGTCGGTCAGTACCTTGCCAGGCTCGACCAGGGTCTTCAGTTCATCAATCAGGGCAGGATTGGTCATCGACAGAACTCTCGAACAATTCATGGTCATCCTGAGAACGCTTCACGTCGCAGGAATGAGTGTTTAGCGGGGAGGCTATGCTAGCATATCGACCCCGCAGGACAGTGCCCAAGGCCAGATCCGCGGAGACGACTTTCTTGTCGTCCGGGTCAGCGTCTGTTGACCATTTCCTGCCATTTTTCTCCGGGATACAGGTTTACGCAGATGAGCAAGACTTCTCTCGATAAGAGCAAGATCAAGTTCCTTCTTCTCGAAGGCGTCCACCAATCGGCTGTCGACGTCCTCAAGGCGGCGGGCTATACCAGCATCGAATACCTGACAGGTTCCTTGCCGGAAGCCCAGCTCAAGGAAAAGATCGCTGACGCTCACTTCATCGGCATTCGTTCGCGCACCCAACTGACCGAAGAGATCTTCGATCACGCGAAGAAGCTGGTTGCGGTCGGCTGTTTCTGCATCGGCACCAACCAGGTTGACCTGAGTGCTGCCCGCGAGCGCGGTATCGCCGTGTTCAACGCGCCGTACTCCAACACCCGCTCCGTTGCCGAGCTGGTGCTGGCCGAAGCGATCCTGCTGCTGCGCGGCATCCCGGAGAAAAACGCTTCCTGCCACCGTGGCGGCTGGATCAAGTCCGCAGCCAACTCCTTCGAGATCCGTGGCAAGAAACTCGGCATCGTCGGCTATGGCTCGATCGGTACCCAGTTGTCGGTTCTGGCTGAAGGTCTGGGCATGCAGGTGTACTTCTATGACACTGTGACCAAACTGCCGCTGGGCAACGCGACTCAGATCGGTAGCCTGACCGAGCTGCTGGGCATGTCCGACATCGTTACCCTGCACGTTCCGGAAACCGCTGCGACCCAGTGGATGATCGGCGAGAAGGAAATCCGCGCCATCAAGAAGGGCGGCATCCTGATCAACGCTGCTCGTGGCACCGTGGTCGAACTGGACGCCCTGGCGGACGCGATCAAGGACAAGCACCTGATCGGCGCGGCCATCGACGTGTTCCCGGTGGAGCCACGCTCCAACGACGAAGAGTTCGAAAGCCCGCTGCGTGGCCTCGACAACGTGATCCTGACCCCGCACATCGGTGGCTCGACCGCCGAAGCGCAAGCCAACATCGGTCTGGAAGTGGCAGAGAAACTGGTCAAGTACAGCGACAACGGTACGTCCGTTTCGTCGGTGAACTTCCCGGAAGTGGCCCTGCCGGCTCACCCTGGCAAGCACCGCCTGCTGCACATCCACGAGAACATCCCGGGTGTGATGAGCGAGATCAACAAGGTCTTCGCCGAAAACGGCATCAACATCTCCGGTCAGTTCCTGCAGACCAACGAGAAGGTGGGCTACGTGGTGATCGACGTCGACGCCGAGTACTCGGATCTGGCGCAAGAGAAGCTGCAGCACATCAACGGCACTATCCGTAGCCGCGTTCTTTTCTAAGAACAGCTACAAGCCTCAAGTTACAAGCGGCAAGTGATGTTCGCTTGTGCTTTTGCTTGAAGCTCGCAGCTTGCAACTCGCCGCTGATAAAAAAGGGAGCCCCGAAAGGGCTCCCTTTTTTATTCCACGTTGATGGTGATTTTCTTCGAGACGATTGGCGGGTCGAATGCCATGTGACCGCTGTCGCCAAGCTCCAGCTGCAAGGTGTGTTTGCCCGGGGCGAGCTTGATGTCAGCCTGGGTCTGCGCCTTGCCGAAGTGCATATGGTTGGCATCGGTAGGGACAACCGAA
The DNA here is from genome assembly GCF_059429415.1 of Pseudomonas sp. CH61. Classification (NCBI taxonomy): domain Bacteria; kingdom Pseudomonadati; phylum Pseudomonadota; class Gammaproteobacteria; order Pseudomonadales; family Pseudomonadaceae; genus Pseudomonas; species Pseudomonas sp. CH61. Next base: position 5,414,184 of record NZ_CM182098.1, read on the forward strand.
CCGGCAGGAACGATTTCCTTGGCGTCGATCAGCAGGTGATGGTGACCGGTGTTCTTGGTGACGTCACCGGCCGGCGCCAGTGCGACGTCCTTGGTACCGAATTTGACGGTGAAGGTCTGCGAAACCGTGGCCCCGTCTTCGGGAGAAACGATGAACACTTCGGCGCCTTTGGGGGCCGGTGTGGCGGCACTGGCCAGCACCGAAACGCCCATCAGCACACCCGCGAACGCTGCACGTGACATAAAGCTTTTCATTTTCTTCTCCAGTTTTTCCGTAAAATCCGCACGGTCATGACAACTTCATGACCATTCGTTGTCGAAGGCACTCGACAACCATAGCAAAGCGAGCCTGAATCAGAGCGTCGCGATAATGATTTCAAAGGAGTGACCATGCGTTTTCTGCCTGGCCTGATCTGCCTGCTACCCCTTTTGAGCCCTTTGGCTCATGCCGAACTGATTGATGACGTCAACGACCGTGGCGAGCTGCGCATAGCCCTTGAGGCTAATACACCGCCGTTCAATTACAAGGAAGGCGACACACTCACGGGGTTCGAGGTCGAGCTTGGGCAACTGCTGGCCAACGAGCTGGATGTGCGCGCCGACTTCATCGTCACCGACGAAGCCGACCTGCTCCAGGGCGTTGAAAGCGGCAAGTACGACGTCGCGCTCAACCACATAGCACTGACACCGGAGCTCAAGGATCGTTTCGACTTCAGCGAACCGTACGGCAAGGTCGATTCGCAGTTGCTGGCGAAGAAGGATGAGCAGCCACGGCCGATGGTGTTGGTGCAGGCATTGACGCAAGAGAAGCCGAAAGCGGCGGAGCCGGTGGATCTGGCGATTCCGTTTCAGAAGGGCAATCCGGCGTTTCAGGCCAGCCTTGCGAGTGCGATGGAGCGGATCAGGGCAGATGGGCGCCTGGCGGCGTTGACCGAGAAGTGGTTGAAACCTTAGAAGCCCCTCACCCTAGCCCTCTCCCAGGGGGAGAGGGGACTGAATGGGGGATGCTTCAGAGATACGCCGACTTGGGATGGCTATACCGAATCCGAAATCGACTGACCATGGCTTCGTCGACGCCATAATCGATCGGTCATGGCTGTGTCGAATCCATAATCGATCAGTCATGGCTGTGTCGAACCCATAGCCGATAAGGTCTTTCAGGTCGATGCAAGGCGCCGGACAACTCGGTCGGCCCCCTCTCCCTCCGGGAGAGGGCTGGGGTGAGGGAAACAATTCCGGATCAGTCCAAACCCGCCAGAGCCACCGCAGCCTCAGCCAATTCAAGCTCACTGAACACCTGCACACCATGGCGCTTGAGCAACGCCGCCGTCACCCCTTCGCCACTGACCTTGACGCCACTGAACGTGCCGTCATAGGTCAGCAAGTTTCCACAGGAAGGACTGTTGGCCTTAAGCACCGCCACGCGGATGCCATATTTCTGCACCAGCGCCAGCGCCTGCCGCGCACCATCGAGAAACTGCGCACTGACATCCTCGCCCTCAGTGGTGATCACCGCCGCGACGCCATCGAGCACTTCACCACCCTGCCCGCCCGGAATCTCCGCCGCCGCCCGTGGCGTCGGCAAACCGCCCGCAACCTCCGGACACAACGGCACCACCCGCCCTTCGGCAATCCACTGCTCAAGCAAATCAAACGGCCCGCTCGCGCCACCGTCGTAACGCACGCGATGGCCCAGCAGGCAGCGGCTGACCAGAATCTTGTCCATGTCAGAACGGCTCGTTGCCACGGCGGCGAAACCAACCGGTCAGCGACAAGCGCTCGCGGTTCGCCGGCAACACTTCATGCGGCACTTCGCCGGAGAGAAACACCACCAGACACCCGCCCGTAGGCTGAACGTCGTGCACGCGTTCATCGTTCAGGTACATGCGCAACTGACCGCCATCCTCCGGCAGCCAGGCGTCATTGAGATAGGCCACCACCGAAACCATGCGCTTGTCATCGTCGCGAAAACGGTCGACGTGCTTGCGATAAAACGCACCCGGCGGATACAACGCGAAATGGCATTCAAAGTCTTCAAGGCCGAGGAACAAGCCACGGTTGAGTGCCTCGCGCAGGCTCTCCATCAGGTTCAGATAACGGTCGCTGGCCTCGGCCTGACCGGGATCGATCCACTGAATGTGGTCGCCACGAATCCCCTCGCGGATCTCCGAAAAAGGCCCACGCCCCACCGCCGCCGGGGCCAACTCGCCTTCGGCCTCACGTTTACGGCACTCGGCCGCCAGCTCGCGGGTCAAACCGGCGGGCAGGAAAATGTTCTGCTGCGACCAGCCGTGTTCGGCCAGGTCATCGACAATGCGTAACAGGAGTGGGTGTTCAGAGGATATTTGCATGGCGCGCATAGTATGTCGGCGGCAAGAAATCCGACAGAGCCACGCGGCGGCTTGCTACGAATTCTCGACAAGTACCGGCACCGCACGGAGAATAGTCCGCTGCTGACAGGAGTCCCTATGCGCCGTTTGCTTTTTTCACTGTTGATGTTCTGCGTTTTGCCCGCCTGGGCGGACGGCCACGATCAGTTGTACAAGGTCGCCGGCTGGCCAGATCAACGTGCGCATTTCAACGATGCCCTGACGGCCGCACAGCAGCGCTATCAGAACAGCCTGCCGCCGGCGGTGTTTCAAGCATTGGTGAATAACAGCAATCAGCGCTTTGCCCCGCAGGCTGTGGATCAACGTGCCGAAGCGCAACTGCGACAGAAGCTCGCCGACCCGAAACCGGCACTGACCTTCTTTCAATCGCCGCTGGGCAAGAAAATTGTCGCGGCTGAATTGCTCGCAACCCGTCGCGATCAACTGGCGAAAAACGCCAAAGGCCTGCCGAAGATGCAGGTCAGCGACAGTCGTCTGCTGATCATCGGTCACCTCGCCCAAGCCTTGCCTGCCCGTGAGGCTGGCGCCGAAGTGAGCCTGGCGATTGCCGGCGTCGCGGCGGACAGCCTGAGTTCGATGATCCCGGGGTTGCTGGGAGGTGGTCAGGCGCAAGGCATGCTCAATGGTCAGCGCCAGCGTTTGATGGATCAGATCGGAGCTGACATGAACAACACGCTGCTCTACGTGTATCGCGACTTGTCTGATGAAGAGCTGGAAGAGTTCGCGACGTTTGCCGAGTCGGCTGAGGGCAAGGCGTATTACCAGGCGGCGTTGGCGGCGATTCGCGCAGGGTTGGCGGTCGGGCAATGATCTTCGTCGTCTCTTAGACCGCTATCGCGAGCAGGCTCACTCCTACAGGGGTACGCATTCCAAATGTAGGAGTGAGCCTGCTCGCGATAGGCCCTCACAGACGCTACAGATTCCGGCCCCTGATCCGCTTGCTCAGAAACTCGAAATACTCCTCACGCATCTCCGCCGTCTCATTCGCCAGATGATGCCGCGCCTCGGCCAGTAACAAGATTTGCGGTCGATCAAACTTCCATTTCAATACCTGCAAATTGTGCTGCCAGTCGACCGTCATGTCCGCCTGCCCCTGAATGATCAGTGGCCGCCGCGGACTTTTTTTCGCGTGCTCGACGCGAATGATCCAACGCGACAACGCCCCCACCCATTTCGTCGGCAAGCGTCGCGGCTGCAACGGGTCAGCCTGCAGAAACGGCAGGAAATCCGGATCGTTGGAATTCTCGCTGAAGCGCCGCGTGACCCCTCTGACAAAAGGCCTGAGCAAGTAATAGCTCAGCTGCGACCAGCCCCACGCCCGTGGACGCACCAGCGGCGCCATCAAAATAACCTGGCCCTGTGCGGGGCTGTTTTCGCTATGGTTGAGCAGGTGATCAACCACAATCGCCCCGCCGGTGCTTTGCCCACACAGATGCCACGGCTGCGGCAGCGCGATCGACTGCGCCTCGGCGAACAAGGCCTGCAGGACGTCCTGATATTCAGAGAAATCGCGAATGCTTGCGCGCGGCCCGCTCGACAGACCATGCCCCGGCAAGTCGCAGGCGATCACCGCGAAGTCCTGATCCAGCGCCCACTCGATCACATGCCGATACAGCCCGGTGTGATCGTAATAACCATGCAGCAGAAACAGCGTCGCCTTGACCTTCTCCGGCCACCAGCAATGGCTGACCACTTCATAGCCATCGACCTCGAAACGGCCCATGCCACGCCAGACATCGCGATGGGGAAAATCGGTTTTATAAAACTGCTGGTACGCCTTCGCCTCGTCCGACAACGGCTGCCACTCGGCCAAAGGCTTGAGGCTGGCGCGGATTTGATCGAGGTCGAAAGTGGCAGGCATGCGGGAATTCCAAAGCGGTAAACAGACTTTATCGGCCTGCGATATTCATCTGTAGTGACAGACATGGCAAGCTAGCCGACCTTTCGAGGATCGAAAACCATGCGTTCGCCCTACCGCACCGCACTGTTTGCCAGCCTGCTCGCGCTGATTTGCGCCGGGGTGCTGTGGGCGGCGTACGACTGGTTTCAAGGGCGTTATCTGCGCGCATTCAGCGAACACACGGCGGTGTTCTCCGGTGATCCGTTGCGCCTGCCGGACAATCTCGCCGGTCCCGGCAAGATTCGTCTGGTGCATTTCTGGGACCCGGCCTGCCCGTGCAATGTCGGCAACCAACAACACCTGACCGAGATGGTCGAGCAGTTCGGCGCCAAAGGCGTGGAGTTCTTCGCCGTGCAAAAAACTGGCAGCCACGGGCAGTTGCCCGCGACCCTCAGCAGCCTGAAAACCATCACGATATTGCCCGGTTCCGAACAGGTGCCCGCCAGCCCGGCCGTGGCGATCTGGGACCGCAGCGGCAAACTGGCGTACTTCGGCCCATACAGCGAAGGCCTGACCTGCAACTCCAGCAACAGCTTTATCGAACCGATTTTGAATGCCCTGACAGAAGATCGCCCGGTCAATGCCACGCACACCCTGGCGGTCGGTTGCTACTGCCCGTGGCCGGTGGAGGCGCAGTAAGGCATTCCGGACTTTTCAAGGACAGCGCTGCACGGCACAGAAGGTCTGTGCTAATTGTTTGCAGCCCGACGGGCGGCAATCCCGCCTGCACAAGGAGTCACCATGAAGCGCGTGTTCACCGTACTTGGCTTGCTCATCGTTGTCCTGCTCGCCGGCGTCGGCTGGTATGTCTACAGCAAACAACCGACGCGCCAGGGCCAGGTCGAACTGCGCAACCTGCAAGGTTCGGTGACCGTGCGCTACGACGAGCGCGGCGTGCCGCACATCCGTGCCGAGAACGAAACCGACCTCTACCGCGCCCTCGGCTATGTGCATGCCCAGGATCGCCTGTTCCAGATGGAAGCCATGCGCCGCCTCGCCCGTGGTGAGCTGGCCGAAGTGCTCGGGCCGAAGCTGCTCGACACCGACAAACTGTTCCGCAGCCTGCGCATCCGCGAGCGCGCGGCCAGTTACGTCGCCAGTCTCGATAAACAGTCGCCGGCATGGAAGGGCCTGCAAGCCTATCTGGATGGCATCAACCAATATCAGGACACTCACGCCGCGCCGATCGAGTTCGACGTGCTGGGCATCCCCAAGCGGCCGTTCACGGCGGAAGACAGCATCAGCGTCGCCGGCTACATGGCCTACAGCTTTGCGGCGGCGTTTCGCACCGAACCGCTGCTGACTTATGTGCGCGATCAGCTTGGTGCCGATTACCTCAAGGTCTTCGATCTCGACTGGCAGCCCAAAGGTGTGCTGGTCAACGGTCACGCCAAACCGACGCCGGCCCTCGCTGCCGGCGACTGGAAAGACCTCAATACCCTCGCCCGCCTCAGCGAACAAGCGCTTGTCGACAATGGTTTGCCGCAGTTCGAAGGCAGCAACGCCTGGGTCATCGCCGGCAGCCGCAGCCAGAGCGGCAAGCCATTGCTGGCGGGTGATCCGCACATTCGTTTCTCAGTGCCGTCGGTGTGGTACGAAGCGCAATTGTCGGCGCCGGGCTTCGAGTTGTACGGCCATCATCAGGCGCTGGTGCCGTTCGCCTTCCTCGGCCACAACCTCGATTTCGGCTGGAGCCTGACCATGTTCCAGAACGACGATCTGGATCTGATCGCCGAGAAGGTCAACCCGGATAATCCGAATCAGGTCTGGTATCGCGGCCAGTGGACCGACATGGTCGTCACGCAGCAGCAGATCAATGTGAAAGGCCAGACGCCGGTAACTCTCACCCTGCGTCAATCGCCCCACGGCCCGATCGTCAACGATGCGCTGGGGACTGCTGCCGGGAAAACGCCGATTGCGATGTGGTGGGCTTTCCTCGAAACGCCAAATCCGATCCTCGAAGGCTTCTACCAGCTCAACCGCGCCGACACCTTGGCCAAGGCCCGCGCCGCAGCGGCGAAAGTGCAGGCACCGGGGCTGAACCTGGTTTACGCCAACGCCAAGGGCGATATCGCCTGGTGGGCATCGGCGTTGCTGCCCAAGCGTCCGGCCGGGGTGCGGCCGGAATTCATTCTCGACGGCAGCAGCAATCAGGCGGACAAGGACGGCTTCTACCCGTTCAGCGCCAACCCGCAGGAAGAAAACCCGGCGCGCGGCTACATCGTCTCGGCCAACTTCCAGCCGCTGTCGCCCACCGGCATGGAGATTCCCGGTTACTACAACCTTGCCGATCGCGGGCAGCAACTCAATCGTCAGCTCAGCGACAAGAGCGTGAAGTGGACCAATGAGGCCAACCAGAAACTGCAACTGGGCACGGCGACCGGTTATGGCCCGCGCTTGCTCGCACCGTTGCTGCCGGTGTTGCGTGAGGTGGTGAGCGATCCGGCGCAGTTGAAACTGGTCGAGCAACTGGCGCAGTGGCCGGGCGACTATCCGCTGGATTCGGTCAGTGCAACGGTGTTCAACCAGTTCCTCTACGACCTCGCCGATGCCGCGATGCGTGATGAGTTGGGCAATGATTTTTTCGACACCTTGCTGTCGACGCGAGTGATTGATGCCGCGCTGCCGAAGCTGGCGGCGAATGCCGATTCACCGTGGTGGGATAACCGCAACACGCCGAACAAGGAGACCCGTGCCGATGTCGTGCGCGCGGCGTGGCAGGCGAGCATGCAGCACTTGAAGCTGACCCTCGGCGATAACTCCGCCGAGTGGAAATGGGGCACGGCACACACGCTGACTCACGGGCATCCGCTGGGACAGCAGAAGCCGCTGGACCGGATTTTCAATGTCGGGCCGTTTGCGGCGCCGGGCAGTCATGAAGTGCCGAACAACCTGTCGGCGAAGATCGGCCCGGCGCCGTGGCCGGTGACTTATGGGCCGTCGACGCGGCGCCTGGTGGATTTTGCCGATCCGGCGCATGGCTTGACGATTAACCCGGTCGGGCAGAGTGGTGTGCCGTTTGATAGCCACTATGACGATCAGGCTGAGGCGTATGTCGACGGGATGTATGTGCAGGCGCATTTCAACGACGAAGAGGTGACGGCGAATACGCGCAGTACGTTGAAGCTGTTGCCGATGCGGGCACCTTAAAAGCCCCTCACCCTAGCCCTCTCCCAGAGGGAGAGGGGACTGATTGGGGGATGCTCAAGGCTTACAGCGACCTGATCCTGCTTTGCCGAATCCATAATCGCTAAGGTCTTTCAGGTCGATGTAAAACACCAGACACTGCGGTCGGCTCCCTCTCCCTCCGGGAGAGGGCTGGGGTGAGGGTCACAGCTTCAACGCAAAATTCAGCCGAAACTGCTGCGGCGTCACCCCCAACCGCCGGTTGAACACCCCGCGCATATGCTGCGCATCCCGAAACCCGCACTGATAGGCCACGGTCTTCAACGGCGCCATGGTGCTCTCCAGCATCACCCGCGCCGCATCCACCCGCGCCCTTTCGACAAACTCCGCCGGCGTAACTTTCGCCTCCCGAGCAAACACCCGCGAGAAATTACGCGCACTCATGTTCGCTGCACTGGCCAGATCGGCAATCGTCAGATCGCCCGTGAGATTGGCCAGCACATACAACTGCACCATCGCCACCGCCGACGTCGGTTCCGCATGCGGCGTGAGGAACGGGCTGAACTGCGACTGCCCACCAGAGCGCTGAGTAAACACCACCAGCCGCTTGGCCACGCTCAGCGCCACTTCAGCACCGTGATCACGCGCCAGCAGATACAACGACAGATCAATCCCCGCCGTAACCCCGGCCGAGGTATAAAGCGTGCCGTCCTCGACGTACAGGCGATCCGCCTCGACCTGCGTGGTCGGGCATAACTGGGCCAACGCCTCGGCATCGTTCCAGTGCGTGGTGACGGTGCGCCCCTCCAGCATTCCGGCGCGCGCCAGCATGAACGCACCGTTGCAGATCGAACCGAAGCGCTGCGAGCGTGAACAGGCCGCACGCAGCCAATCATCGAACGTCACGCCAAAATCCATGAACGGCAATTGCGGGCCACCGGCGACCAGCAGCAGGTCATAGGCGTCGAGTGCCTCGCTGAAATGGCGATGGGCGTTGAGGGTCAAGCCGTTGGAGCAGGCCATCGGGCCGTGCTCGACACCGATTACCTCAAGTCGATAATGATCCTCGGGCGCCAGGAAGCGGTTGGCCTCGGCGAACACATCCAGGGGGCCGCTGACATCCAGCGACTGCACGCCTGCGAACACCACGATGGCGACGGTTTTGGTCATGGCGGCAAAGCTCCTTTGGGTCTCTGAGCCGAGTTGGCACGATTTGCAGGTGGATTGGCAAGGATCGCAGCCATGCATCGATTGTCCGGTTTCTGCCTCGGGCACAGACTTTTCCCATCAGCGCCACGACGGCGTTTTCGACGAGGAAACCGTTATGAGCACCACCATCGCCGGCATCAAAATCCCCGACAGCACCCTCGCCCGGGCCACCACCGAGTACATCCGCGACATCGAGTCCGACCTGCTCTACCACCACTCGCGCCGGGTATTTCTGTTCGGTGCATTGAGCGGCGAGCGCCAGCAACTGGCCTACAACCCGGAGTTGCTCTACGTCGGCGCGATGTTCCATGACCTCGGCCTGGTCGAAGGTCACCGCAGCGATGACGAGCGTTTCGAAGTAGACGGTGCCAACGCAGCAGCAGCGTTTCTCAAGCCGTACGGGCTCAGCGATGACGATATCGAACAGGTGTGGCTGTCGATTGCCCTGCACACCACGCCGGGCGTGCCCAAGCATCTGCGTCCGACCGTGGCACTGGTCACCGCAGGCGTAGAGATGGATGTGCTGGGCATGGATTACGCAGCGTTCAGCACTGTGCAACGCGAAGCGGTGGTGCATGCGCACCCGCGTGGAGAAGGTTTCAAGGAGTGCATCATCTGCGCGTTTGCCGATGGCTTGCGTCATCGTCCGCAGACCACGTTTGGTAATGTGAAGACCGATGTGCTGAAGGATCAGGAGCCGGGGTTCAAACCGATGAACTTTGTCGAGGTCATCCGCAACTCTCCCTGGACTGCGTAAAACCCATGTAGGAGTGAGCCTGCTCGCGATGGCGTCCTGTCAGTTGGAAATTTCCTGACTGACACTCCGCTATCGCGAGCAGGCTCACTCCTACAGTTTGAATTGGGTTGGTCTCGAGAGTGAGGCCAACCCATTAGTGCTTACGCAGCCTCCGGGCTTGGCGCCCGGCGCACGTCCGGCTGTTTCCACGAATCGGCTGCGCTTTCTTCGATAGCTTGCTGAATCGCCTTCTTGCGCGCTTCTTCGGCACGGCGGCTGAAGAACCAGACCATGAAGGTCACGATCGACACGGCCAGCAGAATCAGACTCGCCACGGCGTTGATCTCAGGCTTCACGCCCAGACGCACCGCCGAGAACACTTCCATCGGCAGAGTCGTCGAACCCGGCCCGGACACAAAGCTCGCCAACACCAGGTCATCCAGCGACAGCGCGAACGACATCATGCCGCCCGCCGCCAGGGATGGCGCGATCATCGGGATGGTGATCAGGAAGAACACCTTCCACGGCCGTGCACCGAGGTCCATGGCCGCTTCTTCGATCGACAGGTCCAGCTCACGCAGGCGCGCCGACACCACCACCGCGACATACGCCGCACAGAACGTGGTGTGGGCGATCCAGATGGTGACGATGCCACGTTCCTGCGGCCAGCCGATCATCTGCGCCATGGCCACGAACAGCAGCAACAGCGACAGACCGGTGATCACTTCCGGCATCACCAGCGGCGCCGTCACCAAACCACCGAACAGCGTACGGCCCTTGAAGCGGGTGATGCGGGTCAGCACGAACGCCGCCAGCGTGCCCAGCGCCACCGCGGCAACCGCGGTGTAGCAGGCGATTTCCAGCGAGCGCAGCACCGAGCCCATCAGTTGCGTGTTGTCGAGCAGGCCGACGTACCACTTGATCGACCAGCCGCCCCACACCGTTACCAGTTTCGAGGCGTTGAACGAGTAGATCACCAGGATCAGCATCGGCAGGTAGATGAACAACAGACCGATGACCAGCATCAGGCTGGAGAAACGGATGCGCTTCATTCTTTACCCTCCATTTCCTTGGCCTGACTGCGGTTGAACAGAATGATCGGCACAATCAGGATCGCCAGCATCACCACTGCCAGCGCGGATGCCACCGGCCAGTCACGGTTGTTGAAGAACTCTTGCCAGAGCACTTTACCGATCATCAGGGTTTCCGGACCGCCGAGCAGTTCCGGGATCACGAACTCACCCACCACCGGGATAAACACCAGCATGCAGCCGGCAATGATGCCGTTCTTGGACAGCGGAATAGTGATCTTCCAGAAGCTGTTGAAAGTACTCGAACCCAGGTCCGATGCTGCTTCCAGCAGACTGTGATCGTGTTTCACCAGGTTGGCGTACAACGGCAGGATCATGAACGGCAGATACGAGTAAACGACGCCGATGTACACCGCCAGGTTGGTGTTGAGAATCTGCAGCGGCTCGTCGATGAAGCCCATGCTCATCAGGAAACCGTTGAGCAAACCGTTGTTGCTGAGGATGCCCATCCACGCGTAAACGCGGATCAGGATCGCCGTCCAGGTCGGCATCATGATCAGCAGCACCAGCACCGTTTGCAACTCTTTACGGGCAGTGGCGATGGCGTAGGCCATGGGGTAGCCGATGACCAGACAAAGGATGGTGCTGATCAGCGCCATCTTCAGCGAGCCGAGGTAAGCGGCGATGTACAACTCGTCGCCCGCCAGCATCGCGTAGTTGCCCAGGTTCAGCAGCAGTTGCAGCTTTTGCTCGGCGTACGTGTAGATCTCGGTGTACGGCGGGATCGCCACGTCGGCTTCGGCGAAACTGATCTTCAGAACGATGAAGAACGGCAACATGAAAAACAGAAACAGCCAGATGAACGGAACCCCGATGACCAACTGCCGGCCATTGGGGATTATTCGGTTGATGCGGCGTTTGAATTTGCGCATGTTCATGAGCGGAGTACCACGCCGCTGTCATCTTCCCACCACACGTAAACCTGATCGCCCCAGGTCGGACGCGCGCCGCGACGTTCGGCGTTGGCGACAAACGACTGCACCAGTTTGCCGCTCGGCAACTCAACGTAGAACACCGAGTGCCCGCCGAGGTAGGCGATGTCGTGGACCTTGCCGCTCGACCAGTTGTATTCGCAGGTCGGTTGGTCGGCGGTGACCAGCAGCTTCTCCGGACGGATCGCGTAAGTCACCGATTTGTCCTGCACCGAGGTGCTGATGCCGTGGCCGACGTAGATCTGCCGATCAAGGTCTTTGCAGGTAATGGTTGCGTGGCCTTCGGCGTCGTCGATCACTTCGCCTTCGAAGATGTTGACGTTACCGATGAATTCGCAGACCAGGCGGCTGGTCGGGGTTTCGTAGATATCGATCGGGCTGCCGATCTGGGCGATCCAGCCCAAATGCATGATCGCGATGCGCTCGGCCATGGTCATGGCCTCTTCCTGGTCGTGGGTCACCATCACGCAGGTCACGCCGACGCGCTCGATGATTTCCACCAACTCAAGTTGCATCTGCGAACGCAGTTTCTTGTCCAGTGCGCCCATCGGCTCATCGAGCAGCAGCAGCTTCGGCCGCTTGGCCAGCGAACGGGCCAGCGCCACACGCTGACGCTGACCGCCCGACAATTGATGCGGCTTGCGCTTGGCGTACTGGCTCATCTGTACGAGCTTGAGCATTTCGGCCACGCGGGCATCGACTTCAGCCGCCGGGATCTTGTCCTGCTTGAGGCCGAAGGCAATGTTCTGCGCCACGGTCATGTGCGGGAACAAGGCGTACGACTGGAACATCATGTTGATCGGACGTTCGTACGGCGGCATGTCGGTGATGTCGACGCCGTCGAGGAAAATGCGCCCCTCCGTGGGCCGTTCGAACCCTGCCAGCATCCGCAGCAGAGTGGATTTGCCCGATCCCGAACCGCCGAGCAGGGCAAAGATCTCGCCCTTTTTGATTTCCAGGGACACATCGTCCACGGCAATCGTCTCGTCGAACTTCTTCGTGACCCGGTCGATTTTGACCAACACCTGTTTCGGTGTCTGGTCGCCCTCGAGGGCTTTCTTATAGGCGCCGGAGGCAACTGCCATTTACGAAACTCCCAGAAAAAAACAATGCAGTTCGCCCCGCAAGGCGAACCCAGGATAGTGTGTGCCTTACATCCCCGACTTGACCTTGGTCCAGCTGCGGGTCATCAGACGCTGAATGTTCGGTGGCAACTCGGTCGATACGTAGGCCTTGTCGATAACGGCCTGCGGCGGATACACCGACGCATCGGTGCGGATGGATTGTTCCATCAGCTTGTCCGAACCCGGGTTGGGGTTGGCATAACCCACGTAATCACTGACCTGAGCGATCACCTCAGGTTTCAGCAGATAGTTGATGAAGGCATGAGCCTCCTTCACGTTCGACGAATCCTTGGGGATTGCCAGCATGTCGAACCACAAGGCGCCGCCCTCTTTCGGTACCGAGTAAGCGATGTTCACGCCTTTCTTGGCTTCTTCGGCGCGGTGCTTGGCCTGGAAGATATCGCCGGAGAAACCGATGGCTACGCAGATGTCGCCGTTGGCCAGATCACCGATGTATTTCGAGGAATGGAAGTAGGTCACGTAAGGACGCACCGCGAGCAATTTGTCGGTGGCTTTTTCGTAGTCCTTCGGATTGGTGCTGTTGGCATTCAGGCCCAGATAGTTGAGCACGGTCGGCATCATTTCATCCGCCGAATCGAGGAACGCCACGCCACAGCTTTGCAGCTTCTTGATGTTCTCAGGCTCGAACAGAACGCCCCACGAATCGATCTTGTCGACACCCAGCACAGCCTTCACTTTATCGACGTTGTAACCGATGCCGTTGGTGCCCCACAGGTACGGCACGGCGTACAGGTTGCCCGGATCGTTCTGCTCCAGACGCTTGAGCAGCGCCGGGTCGAGATTGGCATAGTTCGGCAGCTGCGAGCGGTCGAGCTTCTGGAACGCGCCCGCCTTGATCTGCTTGCCGAGGAAGTGGTTCGACGGCACGACCACGTCGTAGCCGGTACGCCCGGCCAGCAGCTTGCCTTCCAGGGTTTCGTTGGAGTCGAAGACGTCGTAGACCGGTTTGATCCCGGTGGCTTTCTGGAAGTCGGCCAGGGTCGTCTCGCCGATGTAATCGGACCAGTTATAAATATGCACCGTACCGGCGGCCTGGGCTCCGACAGCAATCGTCAGGCCGGCAGTGGCCAGCAGGGCTTTGCGCAAAGAAGAAAAAATAGGCAAGTGGAGGTCCTCTAAATTAGTTGGGCCCAAGTTGCCCCGCGCTGCATGACAGCCGTGGCTGCCCGGCAACAAAACCGGCGCGCAACTTACCCTCGAAAAACCGTTCCTGCAAAACTTCCTGTCATTTAATTGATCCGCTGGCCGCCCGCGCGGGGCATGACGGCCAGCGGTTACTGCTTCAAACCGGCTTATTTACCCGATTTGATCTTGGTCCAGCTGCGGGTCAGGATGCGCTGGGTCGCGGCCGGCAAGTCGGCAATCGCGTACAGCTTGGCCAGCACGTCAGCCGGTGGATAGACGCCCGGGTCGCTGGTGATGTCTTTATCAACCAGTGGCGTGGCAGCGGCGTTACCGTTCGGGAAGCGTACGGCGTTGGTGATTTCAGCCATGATTTCCGGCTTCTGCAGGAAGGTCATGAACTTGTAGGCGCCTTCGACGTTTTCGGCATCTTTAGGGATGGCGACCATGTCGTAGAAGCTGCCGGCACCTTCTTTCGGAATGTTGTAGCTGACTTTCACCTTGTCACCGGCCTCAGCCGCGCGGGACTTGGCCTGGTAGATGTCACCCGAGTAGCCGATCGCTACGCAGATGTTGCCGTTGGCCAGGTCGGAGATGTACTTGGACGAGTGGAAGTAGGCGATCGAAGGACGGACCTTCATGATCAGCGCTTCAGCCTTGTCGATGTCTTCTTTCTTCTGGCTGTCGGTCGGCAGGCCCAGGTAGTGCAGCGCCACCGGGATCATCTCGGTTGGCGAGTCGAGCAGGCTGATGCCGCAGGATTTCAGCTTGGCCGCGTTTTCCGGCTTGAAGATCAGATCCCACGAATCGACCGGCGCATCGGCGCCCAGTGCAGCCTTGACCTTTTCGGCGTTGTAGCCGATGCCGATCGAGCCCCACATGTACGGGAAGGCGTGCTCGTTGCCCGGGTCGCTGACCGACACGGCTTTGAGCAAATCAGTGTTGAGGTTCTTCCAGTTAGGCAGCTTGGACTTGTCCAGCTTCTGGTACACGCCAGCCTTGATCTGCTTGGCGAGGAAGTTGTTCGACGGCACGACGATGTCGTAGCCGGACTTGCCTGCGAGCAGTTTGGCTTCGAGGGTTTCGTTGCTGTCGAAGACGTCGTAGACGACTTTGATGCCCGACTCGTCTTCAAACTTCTTGATGGTGTCCGGGGCGATGTAGTCGGACCAGTTGTAGACGTGCAACACCTTGTCGTCCGCCTGAGCCGCAGCCGCCATGATTCCCATCAGGGACATGGCGAGCAGAGTCTTGCCAGCGAGCTTTTTGCCTAATGCCTTCATGCGTTAATGCTCCAAATTTTTCTTTTTTGAACCACTTTGTTCAGCGGCCGAACCCGGACAACTGGAACCGCGGCTAGTCTGGCAAGATCCGAGGCGGTCTTTCAAGAAAAGACCAGCCTTTCTGACAGCTTTGAGCGCGAGCGCCACGGCTCCCCCGCTCAAAGCCTAGCACTTAGCCCTGCAACGCACTGAGGGTCAGGTCCAGACACTTGCGTGCCTTTGTAACCAGCTCATCGATCTCCGCTTTGCTGATAACCAGCGGCGGCGCGATGATCATGGTGTCGCCCACAGCGCGCATGATCAGGCCGTTGTCGAAGCAGAACTGGCGGCAGATCATGCCGACGCCCTTGCCTTCGTAACGCTTGCGCGTGGCCTTGTCCTGCACCAGCTCGATCGCGCCCAACAGACCGACCCCGCGAACTTCACCCACCAACGGGTGATCGTTCAGTTCCCGCAGACGTTTCTGCAAATACGGTGCCGTTTCGTTGTGCGCGTTCTCGATAATTTTTTCATCGCGCAGGATGCGGATGTTTTCCAGACCCACCGCCGCCGCCACCGGGTGACCGGAGTAAGTGAAGCCATGGTTGAAATCGCCACCTTCGTTGAGCACCGCAACAACGGAGTCACGAACGATCAGGCCACCCATCGGGATGTAGCCTGAGGTCAGGCCTTTGGCGATGGTCATCATGTCCGGCTTGAGATCGTAGAAATCACTGCCGAACCACTCACCGGTACGGCCGAAACCGCAAATCACTTCGTCCGCCACGAACAGGATGTCGTACTTGGCGAGGATTTCCTTGATGCGCGGCCAGTAGCTGTCGGGCGGAATGATCACGCCGCCGGCGCCCTGGATCGGCTCGGCAATAAAGGCACCGACGTTGTCGACGCCGACTTCGAGAATCTTCTCTTCCAGCTGATTGGCCGCCCAGATACCGAACTCTTCCGGGGACATCTCGCCACCTTCAGCGAACCAGTACGGCTGGGCGATGTGGACGATGCCCGGGATCGGCAAGTCGCCTTGTTCGTGCATATACGTCATGCCACCGAGGCTCGCGCCGGCCACGGTCGAACCGTGATAACCGTTCTTGCGGCTGATGATGACTTTCTTGTTCGGCTGGCCTTTGATCGCCCAGTAGTGGCGGACCATGCGCAGCATGGTGTCGTTGCCTTCGGAGCCGGAACCGGTGAAGAACACATGGTTCATGCCTTCCGGTGCCACGTCGGCAATGGCCTTGGCCAGTTCCAGCGCCGGCGGGTGCGCGGTCTGGAAGAACAGGTTGTAGTACGGCAGTTCGCGCATCTGTTTGGCGGCTGCGTCGGCCAGCTCATCGCGACCATAACCGATGGCCACGCACCACAGACCGGCCATGCCGTCGAGAATCTTGTTGCCTTCGCTGTCCCACAGGTAAACGCCCTTGGCGTTGGTGATGATCCGCGGGCCCTTCTCTTTCAGCTGCTTGAAGTCGCTGAACGGGGCCAGGTGGTGATCATTGCTGAGTGCTTGCCACTCGCGGGTTTGCGGGTTGTTGCTGGTCATGCCAATTCTCCTTGTTATCGGTGAAGACGCGGCCGCTGAGGACCGCGCCCGGCGTATCAGACGGCGAAGAGCAGGTACTCACGCTCCCAGGAACTGATCACGCGCTTGAAGTTTTCATGCTCGGCCCGTTTTACCGCGACGTAGCCAGTGATGAAGGTTTTGCCCAGGTACTTCTCGATGGTCGCGCTGTTTTCCATGCGCTCCAGCGCGTCTTCGATGGTCAGCGGCAGGCGCAGGTTGCGGCGCTCGTAACCACGGCCCACCACTGGTGCGCTCGGGTTGAGGCCTTCGACCATGCCGATGTAACCGCAGAGCAGGCTCGCGGCGATCGCCAGATACGGGTTGGCGTCGGCGCCCGGCAGGCGGTTTTCCACACGGCGGTTCTGCGGACCGGCATCCGGTACACGCAGGCCGACGGTGCGGTTTTCTTCGCCCCACTCGACGTTGACCGGTGCCGAGGTGTCCGGCAGGAAGCGGCGGAACGAGTTGACGTTCGGCGCGAACAGCGGCAACAACTCAGGAATCAGCTTCTGCAAGCCACCGATGTGGTGCAGGAACAACTGGCTCATGGTTCCGTCTTCATTGGAGAAGACGTTCTTGCCGGTCTCGATGTCGATGATGCTCTGGTGCAAGTGCATCGCACTGCCCGGCTCGCCGGTCATCGGTTTGGCCATAAAGGTCGCAGCGACGTCGTGCTTGAGCGCGGCTTCGCGCATGGTGCGTTTGAACACCAGAATCTGGTCGGCCAGCGACAGTGCATCGCCGTGACGGAAGTTGATTTCCATCTGCGCCGTGCCGTCTTCGTGGATCAGCGTGTCGAGGTCCAGCTCCTGCAGTTCGCACCAGTCGTAGACGTCTTCGAACAGCGGATCGAATTCGTTCGCCGCTTCAATGGAGAACGACTGACGACCGATTTCCGGACGGCCCGAGCGACCGATTGGCGGCTGCAACGGATAGTCAGGGTCGTCGCTGCGCTTGGTCAGGTAGAACTCCATTTCCGGCGCCACGATCGGCTGCCAGCCTTTGTCGGCATAGAGTTTGAGGACTTTCTTGAGGACGTTGCGCGGCGACAGCTCGATCGGGTTGCCTTGCTTGTCGTAGGTGTCGTGGATCACCTGCGCGGTTGGCTCGATGGCCCACGGCACCAGGTACACGGCGTTCTGGTCGGGGCGGCAGATCATGTCGATGTCGGCCGGGTCGAGCAGTTCGTAATAGATGTCGTCTTCGACGTAGTCGCCGGTCACGGTCTGCAACAGCACGCTTTCCGGCAGACGCATGCCTTTTTCGGCGATGAACTTGTTGGTCGGCGAGATCTTGCCCCGGGTGATCCCGGTCAAGTCGGCGATCATGCATTCGACTTCTGTGATCTTGTGGTCTTTCAACCAATCGGTGAGCTGGTCGAGGTTGTTACTCATAAATGCCTCTGGGCTGAGTCTCCTGACATGATGTCAGGCAAAGTTTGACGCTATGGGCGTCGCGTTAAAGGGGGCTTGCTCGCGCAGTGCCGGCTTATGCCTGGCACCGCGCATAGACAATGAAAGAAGAGCTTACCTGCCCTTTACGCTGGCGTTGCATTTCCTGTGCACAGTCCAGGCGTGCAGAATCATGAGCACGGCTGAGGAAGCCGCACAGGCTTTGGAAATGAAAGCGATCTATAGTGGAAGGAGACGCCATAAACAGGATGCCTTCCCGTACGTCCAGAATATCGGACGCTGGCGCTTGAACGGCCATGGACGGGAACATCGTCGGCAAGCGGCAAGCCTTGCTGGCTGCGCTACGGACGGATTTGTCGCCACTGATGTGATGAGCATGCAGACCGGACTGTTGCGAGCAGTCGGTGATGCCGATTAACGGCAGGCGAGACATGAAGGACCCCGGTATTATTGCTGTTATGGGTTTGATCGGAGCTTAGCCTTGTTCATTTTTTTACACAACACCCCCGTAAAAAATACAACACGGCCTGCTCAAGCCCGCGGGTGCCCAGCGTCCCAAGGGCCAAAAATCGCCCGAAAGTGCCCCATAAATGCCCTCACAGCGCTTTTTTAGGGCAAAAAAGGCCTCGCTTGACTTCGGCAGGCCGTTCGGGTTGACTGAAACCAGAAAAGATCAATGATTGATATTTTTAACAACAAAGGTGTTGCATCATGTCGGTACCCCCGCGTGCCGTTCAGCTTAACGAAGCGAACGCGTTCCTTAAGGAACATCCTGAGGTTCTGTACGTTGACCTTCTGATTGCGGATATGAATGGTGTGGTGCGCGGCAAGCGCATTGAACGCACCAGCCTCCACAAGGTTTACGAGAAAGGCATCAACCTGCCGGCCTCTCTATTTGCTCTGGATATCAACGGCTCTACGGTGGAAAGCACCGGCCTGGGCCTGGACATCGGCGACGCTGATCGTATCTGCTATCCAATCCCCGATACCCTGTGCAACGAGCCATGGCAGAAGCGCCCGACCGCGCAACTGTTGATGACCATGCACGAACTCGAAGGTGACCCATTCTTCGCCGATCCGCGCGAAGTGCTCCGTCAAGTTGTTGCAAAGTTTGACGAGCTGGGCCTGACCATCTGCGCCGCATTCGAACTCGAGTTCTACCTGATTGACCAGGAAAACGTGAACGGCCGTCCACAGCCGCCACGCTCGCCAATCTCCGGCAAACGCCCGCACTCGACGCAGGTCTACCTGATCGACGACCTCGACGAATACGTCGACTGCCTCCAGGACATTCTGGAAGGTGCCAAAGAGCAAGGCATCCCGGCCGACGCCATCGTCAAGGAAAGTGCCCCGGCGCAGTTCGAAGTGAACCTGCACCACGTCGCCGACCCGATCAAGGCGTGCGACTACGCGGTACTGCTCAAGCGTCTGATCAAGAACATCGCCTACGACCATGAAATGGACACCACCTTCATGGCCAAGCCGTACCCGGGCCAGGCAGGTAATGGTCTGCACGTACACATTTCGATTCTGGATAAAGAAGGCAAAAACATTTTTGCCAGCGAGGATCCCGAGCAGAACGCCGCGCTGCGTCACGCGATCGGCGGTGTGCTCGAGACCCTGCCCGCGCAGATGGCTTTCCTCTGCCCGAACGTCAACTCCTACCGTCGTTTCGGCGCGCAGTTCTATGTACCGAACTCGCCGTGCTGGGGCCTGGACAACCGCACCGTGGCGATTCGCGTACCGACCGGTTCGTCCGATGCCGTGCGTATCGAACACCGCGTGGCCGGTGCCGACGCCAACCCGTACCTGCTGATGGCTTCGGTACTGGCCGGCGTGCACCACGGTCTGACCAACAAGATCGAGCCGGGCGCGCCTGTCGAAGGCAACAGCTACGAGCAGAACGAGCAAAGCCTGCCGAACAACTTGCGCGATGCCCTGCGCGAGCTGGACGACAGCGAGGTGATGGCCAAGTACATCGATCCGAAGTACATCGATATCTTCGTCGCCTGCAAGGAAAGTGAGCTGGAGGAGTTCGAACACTCCATCTCCGACCTTGAGTACAACTGGTATCTGCATACCGTATAAGCGGATTGCAGCTTCAGGAAAAACGCCGTTGGCTGATTCAGCCAACGGCGTTTTTTTATGGCTGAACACAAATCCTTGGGATGTGAGTGAATGGCCGCCTGCGGCGGTTCGCGAGCAGGCTCGCTCCCACAGGGGGCTGTGTGTACAAATACTCAAGTTCACTGGAGATCAAATGTGGGAGCGAGCCTGCTCGCGAAGCGGCCGACAAGACAACACACGACCCGGCTCGTACAATGCCCGCTGCCCCGCAGGAGACTTCCATGACGCGACCCGCCCCCGTCCGCAAACCCCGTGCCCGCAGCCAGGCGCGCATCGATTCGATACTCGACGCCGCGCGCACATTGCTGGCCGCCGAGGGTGTGGCGAGTCTGTCGATCTACAGCGTCGCCGAGCGCGCGCAGATTCCGCCCTCTTCCGTGTACCACTTTTTCGCCAGCGTCCCGGCATTGCTCGAAGCGCTGACGGCGGATGTGCACGCGGCGTTTCGCGCCTGCCTGCAAGCGCCGATTGATCATGAAGCGCTGCGTGACTGGCGTGACCTGTCGCGACTGGTCGAGCAACGGATGCTGGAGATCTACGACGAAGACGCGGCGGCGCGTCAATTGATCCTTGCCCAGCATGGTCTGACCGAAGTGACTCAGGCTGACCGCCAGCACGATATTGAGTTGGGCGACCTGATGCACAAGCTGTTCGACCACCACTTCGAGTTGCCGAGGCTGCCGAAGGATGTCGATGTGTTTGCCCTGGCGATGGAACTGGGTGACCGTGTCTATGCGCGTTCGGTGCAACAGCATGGGCAGATCACCCCGCGCATGGCCGAGGAAGGGATGCGCGTGTTTGATGCTTATATCGGCCTGTATCTACCGCCGTATCTACCCAAAAGATCTCTAGTGATCTGACTGACCTCTTCGCGAGCAGGCTCGCTCCCACATTTGGAATGCGATCCCCTGTGGGAGCGAGCCTGCTCGCGAAGGCCGCACCGCAGTTTTCAGATCAGGCACAAAAAACCCCGCAGGGCTCACGCCCTCCGGGGTTGTTTTTTGCTCACCGGCTTACAACTTGGCGATCGACACCTCGGTGGATTTCACAAAGGCGATCACTTCGCTACCGACCACCAGTTCCAGCTCTTTGACCGAGCGGGTGGTGATCACCGAAGTAACGATGCCGGAAGCGGTCTGCACGTCGATTTCCGACAGCACGTCACCGAGGACGATTTCCTTGATCGAGCCTTTGAACTGGTTACGGACGTTGATGGCTTTGATAGTCATGGCAATGATTCCTGTCGTTTGCTTGAGTTATTGAGCCCAACGCAGTTGCGTAGGCAGTGGTGAAACAGGTTCCGGCGCCGGCGGTTCGCCGGGCAGGGAGAGAACACGGTTAAGCACTTCGGTTTCCAGCGCCGCCAGTCGGTGCGAACCACGCACTCGCGGCCGCGGCAATTCCACATGCAGGTCGAGGCCGAGTTCGCCGTCCTCGATCAGAATCACCCGGTCGGCAATCGCCACCGCTTCACTGACGTCGTGGGTCACCAGCAGCACGGTGAAGCCGTGTTGCTGCCAGAGACGTTCGATCAGTTGCTGCATTTCAATCCGGGTCAGTGCGTCCAGTGCGCCGAGCGGTTCGTCGAGCAACAGCAGGCGCGGTTGATGGATCAGCGCCCGCGCCAGTGCGACGCGTTGTTTCTGTCCGCCTGACAACGCCGCCGGCCACTCATTGGCCCGATCCGCCAGTCCCACCGCGTCCAGTGCTTCAAGCGCTTTCGGACGCCAGTTGCCTTTAAGGCCCAAGCCGACGTTGTCGATGATCTTTTTCCACGGCAGCAGACGCGCTTCCTGGAACATCAATCGGGTGTCTTCCCGCGCATCGCTGAGCGGCGCAGAACCGGCCAGCAAGTCGCCGCCAGTCGGTTGATCGAGGCCGGCGAGCAAGCGCAACAAGGTACTTTTGCCGCAACCGCTACGCCCTACTACGGCGACGAATTGCCCCGCCGGAATGTGCAGGTCGATGTCACGCAGCACCTGCCGCGAACCGAAGGTTTTCTGCAGATTGCGCACCGCCAGCGGAATCCCGCGCAACAGGCGTGGAGGTTGTTGAGCGGTCATGCCGCACCTCCTTTGGCAACCTGATAGGCCGGGTGCCAGCGCAACCACACGCGTTCAAGTCCACGAGCCGCGAGGTCGGCGAGTTTGCCGAGTACTGCATAAAGCAGGATCGCCAGCACCACCACGTCGGTCTGCAAAAACTCGCGGGCGTTCATCGCCAGATA
Organism: Pseudomonas sp. CH61; assembly: GCF_059429415.1. Classification (NCBI taxonomy): domain Bacteria; kingdom Pseudomonadati; phylum Pseudomonadota; class Gammaproteobacteria; order Pseudomonadales; family Pseudomonadaceae; genus Pseudomonas; species Pseudomonas sp. CH61. Next base: position 5,436,441 of record NZ_CM182098.1, read on the forward strand.
GCCGATGCCGGAGCTGGCGGAAATGGTTTCGGCGACGATCAGCGTCAGCCACATAAAGCCCAAGGCGAAGCGCACACCGACCAGAATCGAAGGCAGCGCGCCCGGCAGAATCACCTGCCAGAACAGGCTGAACCCGCTCAAGCCATAACTGCGCGCCATCTCCACCAACGCCGGGTCGACGTTACGGATGCCGTGATAGGTGTTGAGGTAGATCGGGAACAGCGTGCCCAACGCCACCAGAAAAATCTTCGCCGACTCGTCGATGCCGAACCACAGGATCACCAGCGGAATCAGCGCCAGGTGCGGCACGTTGCGGATCATCTGCACCGAGCTGTCGAGCAGGCGTTCGCCCCATTTCGACAGGCCGGTGATGAAACCCAGGACCAGACCGATGCTGCCGCCGATGGTGAAACCGAGAGCCGCGCGCCAGCCGCTGATCGCCAGATGCGTCCAGATTTCACCGCTGCGCACCAGGCTCACGCCGGCTTCGATCACCGCCACCGGAGCCGGCAGAATCCGTGTCGACAACCAACCGGCCGACACCGACAACTGCCACACCGCCAGCAACAACACCGGCAACGCCCAGGGCGCGAGGCTGTGGATGATTTTCTTCATGGCGCGCCTCAGCTCTGCGACGCGGCTTTGGGAAGAATGTCGTTGGCGACCATCTCGCCGAACGGGCTGACATAACCGGCGCTTTTCGGCAGTTCCGGACGCTCGATGTCGAGGTGCGGGAACAGCAGCTCAGCGACGCGATACGATTCCTCGAGGTGTGGATAACCGGAGAAGATAAAGGTGTCGATGCCCAGATCGGCGTATTCCTTCACGCGTGCAGCCACAGTCGGGCCATCGCCAACCAGCGCCGTACCGGCACCGCCGCGCACCAGACCGACACCGGCCCACAGGTTCGGGCTGACTTCGAGGTTGTCGCGGCTGCCACCGTGCAGGGCGGCCATGCGTTGCTGGCCAACCGAATCGAAACGCGCCAGCGAAGCTTGAGCACGAGCGATGGTGTCGTCGTCCAGATGCGAGATCAGCCGATCCGCCGCTTGCCACGCTTCAGCGTTGGTTTCGCGGACGATCACGTGCAGACGAATGCCGAAGCGCACGGTGCGGCCGAGCTTGGCGGCTTTGGCGCGGACTTGTGCGATCTTCTCGGCGACTGCTGCGGGCGGCTCACCCCAAGTCAGGACCATTTCCACTTGTTCAGCAGCCAGATCCTGCGCCGCTTCCGAGGAGCCACCGAAGTACAGCGGCGGCCGTGGTTGCTGAATCGGCGGGTAGAGCAACTTGGCGCCTTTCACGCTGATGTGCTGACCGTCGTAATCGACGGTTTCGCCTTCCAGCACACGACGCCAGATGCGGGTGAATTCCACCGAGGCTTGATAGCGTTCTTCGTGGCTGAGGAACAGACCGTCGCCAGCCAATTCTTCCGGGTCACCGCCAGTCACGAGGTTGAACAGCGCACGGCCGCCGGACAGACGATCCAGCGTGGCTGCCTGCCGCGCTGCCACCGTCGGGGAAATGATCCCGGGGCGCAGGGCAACGAGGAACTTCAGACGCTGGGTCACCGGGATCAGCGACGCCGCCACCAGCCACGAGTCTTCGCAAGAGCGGCCGGTGGGGATCAGCACACCGCCAAAGCCCAGACGATCCGCCGCTTGCGCGACCTGTTGCAGATAACCGTGGTCGACGGCGCGAGCGCCTTCGGCGGTGCCAAGGTAATGGCCGTCGCCGTGGGTAGGCAGGAACCAGAAGATATTGAGGCTCATGGAGTGGTCTCCTTGGGGATTCGAATTACTGCGCTTTAGCCACAGCGGCCGGTGGTGTCCAGATCACATCCTTGATGCTCAGCGGCTTGGGAATCAGCTTGAGCTGGTAGAACGTGTCAGCGATTTTCTGCTGCGCGGCGACCACTTCCGGGGTCAGGAACAGCGCGCCGTAGCCCTGGCGTTTCACCGAGGTCAGGGTGATGTCTGCCGGCAGGCCGAGCAGTGGCGCGACTTGTTGGGTCACGTCTTCAGGGTTGGCTTTCGACCATTCGCCGACGGCGCGCACTTCCTCAACGAGGGTTTTGATCACCTGAGGATTTTTCTCTGCGTAAGGCTTGGTCGCGAGATAGAACTGATGGTTATCGACGATGCCTTTGCCGTCGCGCAGGGTGTGCGCTTGCAGTTGTTTCTCGGCGGCAGCCTGGTACGGATCCCAGATGACCCAGGCGTCGACGCTGCCACGTTCGAACGCAGCGCGAGCATCCGCCGGCGGCAGGAATACGGTTTGAATATCGGTGTACTTGAGACCGGCGTCTTCCAGCGCACGCACCAGCAGGTAGTGGACGTTGGAGCCTTTGTTCAGCGCGACTTTCTTGCCTTTGAGATCGGCCACCGATTTGATCGGCGAGTCTTTCGGCACAAGGATCGCTTCGCTGTTCGGCGCTGGTGGTTCATAAGCGACATAAAGCAAATCGGCGCCGGCAGCCTGAGCAAAAACTGGCGGGGTTTCGCCGGTGACACCGAAGTCGATCGAACCGACATTCAGGCCTTCCAGCAACTGCGGGCCGCCGGGGAATTCAGTCCATTGCACGTCGACGCCTTGGGCGGCCAGACGTTTTTCCAAAGTGCCCTTGGCCTTGAGCAGCACCAACGTGCCGTACTTCTGATAACCGATCCGAAGAGTCTCGGCTTGAGCTTGAGTGATGGCGCCGAAGGTGACAGCCGCAGCAAACAGAGCGACCAGACCACGACGCAAAAATACAGTGCGCATAGCGCTCTCCTTTTTTGCTGTTGGGTTTTGGCTGCACCTGCTTAACCGTTAGCGGCTGAGTAAGGTGAGTGGAGCAAATTCGGGTGTGGTTTTTAAATGCTCCAGCGAGCACTCAACAAACGTTCGTTCAACAGGCCCGGTTCCAGCGGCTTGGGCCGGCGCGCCATGGCGCCGACAAACTGATCCAGCGCTTCATGCAGTCGCTGCTCCAGCGCCGGTGCCAGTTGTGCTGCGGCACTGCCTTCGCCGTAAGCGATCTGGCTGTCCTCGGCGAAAATCCCCTGGAGCATTTCCTGGGCTTTCAACGCTGACAGCACAGGCTTGAGGGCGTAATCGACCACCAGCATGTGGGCGATGCTGCCGCCGGTGGCCATCGGCAAGACAATCTTGTGGTTCAGGGCGCGCTCGGGCAGCAGATCCAGCAGGGTCTTCAGAGCGCCGGAGAACGACGCTTTGTAAACCGGTGTGGCGATCAGCAGGCCGTCGGCGTTTTCAATCTGTTGCAGCAGGTCGAGCACCTTCGGGCTGTCGAAGCGGGCATGGAGCAAATCCTCGGCCGGGAAGTCCCGCACCTGATAACTCACCACTTCCACCCCTTGCTGCTGCAACCAACGTTGCGAGCGTTCCAGCAGCACTCCGGAACGGGAGCGCAGGCTGGGGCTGCCACCGAGTGAGACGACCAGCATTGAGACAATTCCTTAAGCGTTGCAGGCGATTCGCGGGTTGCGATCTCGCTTCGATGGAGTGACCTTACCATCTGATTTATATATCCATAAATCATATTTATTCATTTGGTTATGCGTTTTGGAGATATGAGATTCACTTTGTTCCGGGCGAAAAAAAAGGCCGTCGAAACGGCCTGAAATCCCCTGCTTAGTGGTTCCGTGGTGACTGGACTAACGCCATCGCGAGCAGGCTCACTCCTACATTTGGAATGCGTTTCCCTGTAGGAGTGAGCCTGCTCGCGATGGCGGTGGTGGCTACACCGCAAATATCACTTGTTCGGCTGCGGCGTCAGGCGCAGGTATGGCTTCACCGCGCGATAGCCCTTCGGAAAGCGCTGCTTGATCTCTTCTTCATCTTTCAACGAAGGCACGATCACCACCTCTTCACCGTCCTGCCAGTTGGCCGGGGTGGCCACCTTGTAGTTGTCGGTGAGCTGCAGCGAATCGATCACCCGCAGAATCTCGTGGAAGTTGCGCCCGGTGCTCGCCGGGTAAGTGATGGTCAGGCGAATCTTCTTGTTCGGATCGATCACGAACAGCGAACGCACGGTCAGCGTGTCGTTGGCGTTCGGGTGGATCAGATCGTAGAGGTCGGAAACTTTGCGATCGGCATCGGCCAGGATAGGAAAGTTGACGATGGTGTTCTGGGTTTCGTTGATGTCTTCGATCCACTTGTGGTGTGAGTCCACCGGGTCGACCGACAGCGCAATGGCTTTGACACCGCGCTTGCTGAACTCATCCTTGAGCTTGGCGGTGAAGCCCAGCTCGGTGGTGCACACCGGGGTGAAGTCCGCCGGGTGGGAGAACAGCACGCCCCAGCTATCGCCCAGCCATTCGTGAAAACGAATCTTGCCGGCGCTGGAATCCTGTTCGAAATCGGGGGCGATGTCGCCGAGTCTGAGGCTCATGATGCTGCTCCTGATGAGTTGTTCGAGACCTCAACTGTAGCCCGGGATTCACCATCGTGAAAAAGAATAAATAACTAGATATCTAGATCATTAACGAATATTAAACATCTGTTCACTGGACGCTGAACGGCATCCCGACGAACATCGGTCGCAAGGTTCGAGAAGGCCTTGAGTTGCAGTAAAGAGGGAAATTCGGGGAAGGCTTACGGGGGTGGGCCTGACTCGAAAACGCAAAAGCCCCGTCCGGCGCGATGCCGGACGGGGCTTTTTTTACATCAACGAATCGAAACGCGCTATTACAGCAGCGGGATCGAGTAGCTGAGGATCAGGCGGTTTTCGTCCTGGTCGCGAACGCCAGCGATGTTGGTACGCCAGGTAGCGTTTTTCCACATGAAGCCAACGTTTTTCAGCGGGCCTTCCGGTACGACGTAACCGACAGTCAGGTCACGTTCCCACTCGGAGTCGCCATTACCGTTTTCAAGACCGCGGGAAGTAACGGTGTCGATGTTGTCGCCACGCAGGTAAACCATACCAGCGGTCAGGCCTGGTACGCCGACTTTGGCGAAGTCATACGAGTAGCGAGCTTGCCAGGTACGCTCGCCGGCACGGCCGAACTTCTGGATCTGCATGTCAGTGATGGTGTAGTTCGACGAACCGTCGCCCTGGTTCAGCCAAGGGAAGTCACTGCTGCCGTTGGAAACCTGGTAGCCACCACCGAAGGTGTGACCAGCAACGGTGTACAGGAACAGGCCACTGTACAGGTTGTTGTCGACTTTACCGCGACCGCTGGCAACACCGGAATAGTTACCGCTGCTGAAGTAAGCAGGGGTGTTGCCGTTGGCACCGTCGTCGGAGCTGTTGAAGTAACGGAAGTCAGACTTCAGCACGCCCGGGCCGATTGCCCAGTTGTGAACCAGACCCAGGAAGTGTTGCTTGTAGAAATCTTCCAGGTTGCCGTAGTAGTACTGGGCAGTCAGGTCTTTGGTGATTTTGTAGTCACCACCGGCGTAGATGAACTTGTTGCTGTTAACGGTACGCGGTGCCGCGCCGTTGATAGACAGCTGTTCATTGTTGCTGGAGTTACGGCCTTTGGCGTGCTCGATCTGACCACCGACCAGGGTCAGGTCCTTGATATCGCCGGAAGTGATCTGGCCACCCTGCCAGGTCTGTGGCAGCAGACGACCGTCGTTGGTCACGATAACCGGGTTCTTCGGCTGCAGAGTACCCAGCTTCAGCTCAGTCTGGGAGATCTTGGCTTTGGCAGTCAGGCCCAGGCTTGAGAAGTTATCGACCGCTTGGCCATTGGATTCGCTTGGGAAAACAGTGCCGCCGTAAGCAGGACCAGGTTTGCCAGCAGCGGTAACGTTACCGTTGGTGCCGCCGCCCGAATCCAGACGTACGCCCAGCAGGCCGATGGCGTCGATACCAAAACCAACGGTGCCTTGGGTATAGCCGGAAATGAAACGCAGATCGAAGCCTTGGCCCCACTCTTCGTTGCGGCTTGGTTCGTTTGTTCCGCTACGGTTGTCAGTGTTGATGTAGAAGTTACGCAGCCCCAAAGTAGCTTTGCTGTCTTCGATGAAACCGGCGGCGCCTGCCTGCTGCGCCATAACCCCTACGGCCACAGCCAGGGCCAAGGTGGACTTGTTCATGTAAAGCTCCTCTCGTTTCTAATTCTTGTGTTCCTGGCCCGGGGTCTGATGCCCTGAGTCCTAAGATGCGCGATTAGCGCCAGACCGTGACTGACAAGTCAATCGTAACCTTTCATGTCTACGACCAAGGTCTAATCGCAGTGATTTGGTCCGTGCAGAGTAAAGATTTCCTGATAAACCCAAAAAGAATTTATTCATTCTTTTTCATATCATTTCGGAATATGGCCAGTATCGTGCCACCTCCGCCGGGAAACAGCGTATCGGCGACTAAGCTCATTCCTAAATGGTATCTGTTAGCCTTTTTTTATATCGATTAGCTTTGGCGCAACCGCAATTCGTCAAACCCTATCGAAAAGGCGACGCCATGATGGCCAAACGCGCACTATCTAGTCAATTTGTTACAGTTTGTGTGTCAGCACTTATTTCTTTTTCGGCCCATGCCGCCAACCTCACCGTCGGCTATCAAACCGGTATCGACCCAAGCAAAGTCCCGCAAGCCGACGGCGTCTACGAGAAAACCATCGGCGAGAAAATCGACTGGCGTCGCTTCAACAGTGGCCCGGAAGTTGTGACAGCCATTGCTTCGGGTGACGTGCAGATCGGCAACCTCGGCTCCAGCCCGTTGGCGGCCGCCGCTTCGCGCAATCTGCCGATTGTGGCGTTCATCGTTTCGGCGCAGATCAATGCCGCCGAAGCGCTGGTAGTGCGCAATGGCAGCGGTATCAACACACCCCAGGACCTGGTCGGTAAAACCATCGCCACACCTTTCGTTTCGACCTCACACTACAGCCTGCTCGGCGCCCTCAAGCACTGGGGCCTGGACGCCTCGAAAGTCAAAGTGGTGAACCTGCAACCCGCAGAAATCGCCGCTGCGTGGAAACGCGGCGACATCGATGGTGCTTTTGTCTGGTCGCCGGCGCTGGGTGAAATCCGCAAGACCGGCAAGACCCTGACCGATGCCGCGCAGGTCGGTCAGTGGGGTGCGCCGACCTTTGAGGTGTGGGTCGCCCGTAAAGACTTCGCCGAGAAGCATCCTGAGGTCGTGGCCAAATTTGCCAAGGTCACTCTAGACGCGTTTGCCGATTACGCCAGCCATAAGGACAGCTGGACAGCCGACTCCGAGCCTGTACAGAAAATCGCCAAACTGACCGGTGCCAATGCCGCTGATGTACCGGAATTGCTCGCAGGTTCAGCGTTCCCGGACGCCAAGGCGCAGCAAACCACAGCGCTGCTGGGGGCCGGCACGGCGAAGGCGATTGGCGAGACGGCGAAGTTTTTGAAGGAACAGGGCAAGGTTGAAACGGTGCTGCCGGACTACTCGCCGTACGTCAGCGCGAAATTCGTGGCGCAATAAAGCTTCGCGAGCAGGCTCGCTCCCACACTTTGGAATGCATTTTCCTGTGGGAGCGAGCCTGCTCGCGAATGGAGCGACGAGGTTTATAGGGTCTTTTCGAAGATTTTCGAATTGCGCTGGAAGTTGTACAGCGACGCCCTCGCCGCTGGCAGGCGTTCAACGCTGCTCGGTTCGAAACCACGCTCGCGGAACCAGTGCGCAGTACGCGTAGTGAGGACGAACAAGGTTTTCAAACCCTGAGCTCGTGCGCGGGTTTCGATGCGCTCCAACAGTTCATCACCGCGACCGCCATGGCGGTACTCCGGATTCACCGCCAGGCACGCCAGTTCACCGGCATCGGAATCGGCGATCTGATACAGCGCCGCACAGGCGATGATCATGCCTTCACGCTCGACCACGCTGAACTGCTCGATCTCGCGCTCCAGCACTTCGCGCGAACGCCGCACCAGAATCCCCTGCTCTTCCAGCGGACTGATCAAGTCGAGCAAGCCGCCAACGTCTTCAATCGCCGCCTCGCGGACCAGTTCGAATTGCTCCTGCGCGACCAAAGTACCGCCACCGTCACGGGTGAACAGCTCGGTCAGCAGCGCGCCGTCTTCGGCATAACTGACGATATGACTGCGCGCCACGCCGCCACGGCAAGCCTCGGCGGCAGCATCCAGCAGTTCCGCCTGATAGTTGCTGCCAAGGCGCTGCAAATGTGCCGGCACTTGCTGTGGACGCAACTCACGCACCAGCTTGCCGTTCTCATCGATCAGGCCGAGGTCGGCGCCGAACAGCAGCAGTTTGTCTGCGCCCAGGTCGATGGCGGCGCGGGTGGCGACGTCTTCGCAGGCGAGGTTGAAGATTTCCCCGGTCGGCGAGTAGCCCAGCGGCGACAGCAGAACGATCGAACGCTCATCCAGCAAGCGATTGATGCCTTTGCGGTCGACCCGGCGCACTTCGCCGGTGTGGTGATAGTCGACGCCTTCCAGCACGCCGATCGGCCGTGCGGTGACGAGGTTGCCGCTGGCCACGCGCAAACGCGAGCCCTGCATCGGCGACGAAGCCATGTCCATCGACAAACGCGCTTCGATGGCAATGCGCAACTGGCCAACGGCGTCGATCACACATTCCAGGGTCGCGGCATCGGTGATGCGCATGCCGTGGTGGTAATGCGGGGTCAGGCCACGCGCGGCGAGGCGGGTTTCGATTTGCGGGCGCGAACCGTGTACCAACACCAGACGCACGCCAAGGCTGTGCAGCAGGACGATGTCGTGAACGATGTTGCCGAAATTCGGATGCTCGACGCCGTCGCCGGGCAGCATGACGACGAAGGTGCAGTCGCGGTGGGCATTGATGTAAGGGGACGCGTGACGAAGCCAATTGACGTATTCGGGCATGAACCTGGGCCTGTAATAAATAGCAGCCTAAAAAGGGGCGAAACGGAAAACGCACAGCGGGCTGATGGTTATCGTCGGAACAGGCTTGGCGACACGCGCGCTCTCCTCATGAATACGGGTTGGGATGCTGGCAATTTACAGCGTTTGATCAGGCAAAACACAATCCCTGTAGGAGCGAGCCTGCTCGCGAAAGCGCTGTATCTGTCGACATCGAGGTGTCTGAACTGGCGCTTTCGCGAGCAGACTCGCTCCCACAGGGATGGATCATCGTTCGTCAGCAGTCAGGCAGTAATGTTCAATCAGTTGCCGTAATAGATGCACGGTAGGCTGCAAACGTGACATTTCAAGGTACTCGCCGGGCTGATGTGCACAGGCAATGTCACCGGGGCCAAGCACGATGGTTTCGCAGCCAAGGCGCTGAAGATAAGGCGCTTCGGTGCCAAACGCTACTGCTTCGGCGCTATGACCGGTGAGCTTTTCGGCGATGCGCACCAGTTCGGCGTCTTCGGCCTGCTCGAACGACGGCACTTCCGGGAACAATGGCTTGTAGTCGATCTTGACCTGATGCCGCTCGGCGACCGGGTTGAGCTTGCGCAGGATCTCTGCGCGCAGGACTTTCGGGTCCATGCCTGGCAGCGGTCGCAGATCAAACTCCAGCGAACACTGACCGCAGATACGGTTGGGATTGTCGCCACCATGAATGCAGCCAAAGTTCATCGTCGGCTGCGGCACGCTGAACTGCGGGTTGTTGAATTCACGTTGCCACAACAGGCGCAGGCCGCGCAGTTCGCCGATCGCATCGTGCATCGCTTCGAGGGCACTGTGGCCCAGGCGCGGATCCGACGAATGGCCGCTCTGCCCGAGGATGTCGATGCGCTCCATCATGATGCCTTTGTGCATGCGGATCGGTTTGAGGCCGGTCGGCTCGCCAATTACCGCCGCGCGGCCCAGCGGACGTCCGGCCTCGGCCAGCGCACGGGCGCCGGACATCGAGCTTTCTTCATCGCAGGTGGCGAGGATCAACAGCGGCTGCTTGAACGGCTGATCGAGCAGCGGCAACACCGCTTCGATGATCAGCGCGAAGAAACCTTTCATGTCGCAACTGCCCAACCCGACCCAGCGGCCATCGACTTCAGTTAGCTTCAGCGGATCGGTCTGCCACAACGCATCGTCGTACGGCACCGTGTCGCTGTGCCCGGCCAGCACCAGCCCGCCGGGGCCGCTGCCGAAACTGGCGAGCAGGTTGAATTTGCCGGGGCTGACCTGCTGGATATCGCAGCTGAAACCCAGGTCACCCAGCCAGCCGGCGAGCAAATCGATCACCGCGCGGTTGGACTGATCGAGGTTTGGTTGGGTGCAGCTGACCGATGGCGCGGCGATCAGCGCAGCGAACTGGTCTTGCATGGACGGCAAAGGCATTGCTGACTCCAACTCCCGATTTGAGGTCCATCATAGAACCATCCGGCGTCAGGAATAAACCGCCGCAGGGCGTAGGACGAATCAGTCCTGTACACTGCACGGCCTTGGCAGCCACATATTCCCCGGCTGCGCTCCCGATCCTGGATTTTCCGGCCATGCAGAAAGAAACCGAAATCAAACTCCGCGTCAGCCGCGAAACCCTCGCCGCCCTGCGCGAGCACCCGTTACTGAAAAAACGCAACAAAAGTGGCTGGGAACGCCGTGAGTTGATGAACCAGTACTTCGACACCCCCGAGCGCGATCTGGCCCAGGCCAAAGTTGCCCTGCGCCTGCGCAAGGACGGTGACGAAGTGATTCAGACCCTCAAGACCCGTGGCCAGAGTGTCGCCGGTCTGTCCGAGCGTAACGAGTACGACTGGACGTTGCCGAAAGCCAAGCTCGACGTGAAGAAACTCGACGGCGAATGCTGGCCCGAGTCGCTGGCCGAGCTGGACAAGAAAACCCTCAAGCCGATCTTCACCACCGATTTCGTCCGCGAACGTGCGGAAATCGCCTGGGGCCGTGGCAAATCCAAAGTGGTTATCGAAGCCGCGCTGGACCTCGGTCACGTGGTAGTCGGCAAGCAGAAAGAAGAAATCTGCGAGCTGGAACTGGAACTGCGCGAAGGCGAGCCTGCCGCGCTGCTGGAACTGGCTGCCGAACTGGCGGAAACCCTGGCGCTGATGCCGTGCGACATCAGCAAGGCCGAACGCGGTTATCGTCTGTACGACGCCAACAGCTACTCGCTGAGCCTGCCGGCACCGGAGCTGACCGCGGAAACCCAACTCGACGACGCCTTCGCCGCGCTGAGCTGGCATTTGCTCGGCAGCAGCCAGCGTCTGGCTGAACAATATCGCTTCAACGGCCACTGGCGCCTGTTGCTCGACTGGGTCGAGAACCTTGCAGAAATGCGCGCCCTGCTCAGCAGCCTCGGCCAGGCCGCGCCGCGTCAGTCGACTCACGACTTGCGCGTTGCCCTGGATGCGTTGCTGGAAGACTGGCGCCCGCTGGTGCAGGCCGGTATCGAAGACGAAGACGTGCGCAAAGCCGCACCGGAGCAGTTCCTCGAAGAACTCGAAGACCCGCGCTGGGGCTCGTTCTCGCTGAACACTTCGCGTTGGTTGCTGGCTCGCACCTGGACCGCCGAGCGCAATGTGCGTGGCAATCGTCAGGGCGGCGCGCAGTTGCACAGCTGGCTGCCGCGTACCTTGGGCGAAGAAGCGACGGCCCTGCAATTGCAGCGTTATCAGCAGCAGCCGGAAGATCTGGCTGAGCAACTGCCGCGTATCGAGCGCATTCAGGTCTGGCTGCACCACGCCCGCAACGTGCTGGAAATCCCGGAAATGGATCGCCTGTACGGCGAACTGAACAAACTGGCGCAACTGGCCAACGAGCCGACGATCACCGACGAACTGCTCGATGCACGCAAGCAGCAGGCGATTGCGGTTTACCAGAATCGCGCGTGGAAAATGCTCCTGCGCATGTAATACCGCTTTCGCGAGCAGGCTCGCTCCCACATTGGAATGCAATCCCCTGTGGGAGCGAGCCTGCTCGCGAAGAGGCCAGCCGCCTTACCTCAAACCGGCAGGCTGGTGGTGGATTTGATCTCCGACAGCGCCACAATCGAATTCACTTCCTGAATCCCCGGCACCAGCGACAGTTTCTCGAAAAAGAACCGCTCATACGCCTCGATGTCCGCCGCGACAATCCGCAGCAAAAAATCCACCGCGCCCATCAGCACATAACACTCCAGCACTTCCGGAAAGCCGCGAATCGCCTCGGTGAACTCGGTGAAGTTCGAACGCCCGTGCGCGTTGAGTTTGATCTCGGCAAAGATCTGGGTGTTCAGGCCAATCTTCTTGCGATCGAGCAAGGTCACCTGACCACGAATGATGCCCTCCTCCTTCATCCGCTGAATCCGCCGCCAGCACGGCGACTGGGACAAGCCCACCTGCTCGGCGATCTGCGCGCTGGACAGTGAAGCGTCCTCTTGCAGCAAGGCGAGAATCTTGCGGTCGTAGCTGTCCAGCTCACTGTGCATAGAAAAACCTCGATTACGTATTTCCGCGAATTGATCTTTTCGATCAACCGTCATTAACGCCGATCATAGCCAAGAAATACCCCGCGACGAATGTAAAAATTCCTCCAGAAATTTTGGAGACTCGCCATGCCGCACCTCGAAGCCGTCACCACCCCGCCAACCCGCGCCGATGTCTGGAACGTCAGCAACGCCCATTGCCTGGCGCAGTATCAGATCCTCGCAGAGGCTGAGCCGGACTTGCTGGTGCGGGTGCTCAACCTGTTCGCGTTGCAGTTCCTCACACCCGAGCAGGTCAACGTGCAGCGCATGGATGACTTGATGTCGATCGACATTGTCATGGGCGGTTTCAGTTGGCATCGCGCGCAAGTGATCGCGGAAAAACTTCGTAACCTGATCAGCGTCTGCTCGGTCAATCTGCAAAACGCCGACAGCGCTTGGGATGCGCCCGCCCAAGCCGCTGGCTGACAGATCCGGCAACGGCTTCGTCGGGTAGTGGCCCAACGGTCTGCGGGGCCACGACTATCCTTTTGCGCACTGTCGCTCAAAAGGAAGCCCGCATGTCCGTTCAACTCGCCACTCAGGACCGCTGGCTGGAACTCAACGAGGTGCTGCGTGAACTGGTCGCCCAAGGCTTTATCGGCCAGGACGCGGCGGAGCAGGCGCTGAACGCCCGTCGCCGTCACGCCGCCCACGGCCAGATGCATCCGCTGGAATTCATCGCCAGTCAGCAACTCGACGACCTTAGCCGTCCAGGCAAACACCTCGACCTGGAGAGCCTGACCCTGTGGCTGGCGCAGCAGGCCGGCCAGCCGTATTTGCGTATCGATCCGCTAAAGATCAACGTCGCCGCGATCACGCCATTGATGTCCTACGCCTTCGCACAACGGCACAAGATTCTCGCCGTGGCGGTCGACCGGGATTCGGTCACCGTGGCCAGCGCCCAGCCTTATGTCACCGGCTGGGAGGCCGATCTCACCCATGTATTGAAGCTGCCAATCAAACGGGTGGTGGCCAACCCTGCGGACATCCAGCGCTTCAGTGTCGAGTTTTTCCGCCTGGCGAAATCGGTCAGCGGCGCCAGCAATGCCGACGCTCAGAGCGGTAACCTCGGCAATTTCGAACAACTGCTCAACCTCGGCGCCAGCGATCAGGAGCCGGACGCCAACGACGCGCACATCGTCAACATCGTTGACTGGCTGTTTCAGTACGCCTTTCAGCAGCGCGCCAGTGATATCCATATCGAACCGCGCCGCGAGCAAGGCACCGTGCGCTTTCGCATCGACGGCGTGCTGCACAACGTTTATCAATTCCCGCCGCAGGTGACCATGGCAATTGTCAGTCGCCTTAAAAGCCTCGGGCGGATGAACGTCGCCGAGAAGCGCAAACCCCAGGACGGCCGGGTCAAGACCAAGACCCCGGACGGCGGTGAAGTCGAGCTGCGCCTTTCGACCCTGCCTACAGCGTTCGGCGAAAAAATGGTCATGCGGATTTTCGACCCGGAAGTGCTGCTCAAGGATTTCGACCAGTTGGGTTTCAGCGCCGATGACCTGCGCCGCTGGCAGGACATGACCCGCCAGCCCAACGGCATCATTCTGGTCACCGGGCCGACCGGTTCGGGCAAGACCACCACGCTGTACACCACGCTGAAAAAACTGGCGACGCCGGAGGTCAACCTCTGCACCATCGAAGACCCGATCGAAATGGTCGAGCCGGCGTTCAACCAGATGCAGGTGCAGCACAACATCGACTTGAGCTTCGCCGCCGGGGTGCGTGCGCTGATGCGGCAGGACCCGGACATCATCATGATCGGCGAGATTCGCGATCTGGAAACCGCTGAAATGGCGATTCAGGCGGCGCTCACCGGACACTTGGTGCTGTCGACCCTGCACACCAACGACGCGCCCAGCGCGATCAGTCGTCTGCTCGAACTCGGCGTTCCGCACTACCTGATCAAAGCCACCGTGCTCGGGGTCATGGCCCAGCGTTTGGTGCGCACCTTGTGTCCGCATTGCAAGGCGCCGCTGACGCTCGAAGAAGAAGACTGGCAAACCCTGACCCGCCCGTGGCAAGCGCCGTTGCCGAGCAACGCGCAACGCGCCATCGGTTGCGTGGAATGCCGCGACACCGGCTATCGCGGCCGCGCCGGGGTCTACGAAATCATGCAACTGAGCGACAGCCTTAAGGCGTTCATCACTCCCGACGCCGATCTCACGGCTATCCGCCGGCAGGCGTTCAAGGAAGGCATGCGCAGTTTGCGATTGTCCGGCGCGCAGAAAGTCGCGGCGGGACTGACGACGGTTGAGGAAGTGCTGCGGGTGACGCCGCAGAGCGAGCAGAAATGAGCCGCCACGGAACCGGATCGGGGAAATGGCGATCCAACGCCTCAGTTAACCCCCAGGAGTCATCTCATCATGCGTCTCAAACTTGCTGTCGCCACTCTGGCCTTGCTGTCCCTTCCCGTTGGTTCGGCCATGGCGGACAGCTTTTGGCGTAACGTCATCTCGTCCGGTGCCACCACCGGTTCGACCTATCTGACCTTCAAGGATCACAAGCTGATCATCGCCGCGCAGGACGATGCCGGCAGCTTCGTTGCCAGTGACGGCGGCATTCGTGGGCCGTATCTGGAAGCAGCGATGCAGAAAGTCCGCGCCGACAATCCGGGCCTGCAGGCGACCGATATGGAACTGGCGAATGCGATTCTGGCGAAGAACGCCGTGGCTTCCGAGTAAGCCGTTCGCCGAAGCAAAAATGCCGCTCAATCGAGCGGCATTTTTTTGCCCGGATTTCAGGATCACCACAATCCCTTGTAGGAGTGAGCCTGCTCGCGATAGCGGTGTATCAGCAAATTCTCCGGTGACTGATTCACCGCTTTCGCGAGCAGGCTCGCTCCCACGGGGGACGGTGTGCCACCAGAGAGTTCAGCGGTAATCATCCACCGGTACGCAGGCGCAGAACAGGTTGCGATCGCCGTAGACATTGTCGACCCGATTCACCGCCGGCCAATACTTGTGCGCCTTGGTGTGCACATCCGGGGTAATGCCCTGCTCGATGCTGTAGGGCCGCTCCCAAACTCCGGTGACATCCGCCAAGGTATGCGGCGCTCGTTTCAACGGGTTGTCCTCGGCCGGCCAGTTGCCGTTCTGCACCTCAGTGATTTCTGCGCGAATGCTCAACATTGCACCGATAAAGCGGTCCAGTTCAGCCTTGGATTCACTCTCGGTCGGCTCGACCATCAAGGTTCCCGGCACCGGGAAGGACATGGTCGGCGCATGGAAACCGTAATCCATCAGACGCTTGGCGACGTCCTCCTCACTGATCCCGGTCTGCGCCTTCAACGGCCGCAAATCCAGAATGCATTCATGAGCCACGCGCCCGTTGCGCCCGGTGTACAACACCGGGAACGCGCCGGATAAATGCTGCGCCAGGTAATTCGCTGCCAGGATCGCCACCTCGCTGGCGTCCGCCAATTGCGGGCCCATCATGGCGATGTACATCCAACTGATCGGCAGAATACTTGCACTGCCCCATGGCGCCGCGCTGACGGCGCCGTTCTGCGCCAACGGCCCATCGATTGGCACCACCGGGTGATTGGCGACGAACGGCGCCAGATGCGCACGAATGCCGATCGGGCCCATGCCCGGCCCACCGCCGCCATGGGGAATGCAGAAAGTCTTGTGCAGGTTCATGTGCGAGACGTCGGCGCCGATGTCGGCCGGCCGCGCCAGCCCAACCTGCGCGTTGAGGTTGGCGCCGTCCATGTACACCTGGCCGCCGTGTTTGTGGATAACTTCGCAGATCTCGCTGATGCCCTCCTCGTACACACCATGGGTCGACGGATAGGTTGCCATCAGGCACGACAACTTATCCCCAGCCTCGGCGGCTTTCGCTTTCAAATCCTCAAGGTCGACGTTGCCTGCCTCGTCGCACTCGACGATCACCACGCGCATCCCGGCCATCTGCGCCGAGGCCGGGTTGGTGCCGTGGGCCGAGGACGGAATCAGGCAGATATCCCGCGCACCCTGCTGACGGCTCTCATGATATTTGCGGATCGCCAGCAGCCCGGCGTACTCGCCTTGGGCGCCGGAGTTGGGCTGCATACAGATCGCATCGAAGCCGGTGATTGCGCACAGCCAGCGCTCCAGCTCCTCGATCATCAATGTGTAACCGACGGCCTGCTCGCGGGGCACGAACGGATGCAGATTGGCGAATTGCGGCCAGGTAATCGGGATCATTTCGCTGGTGGCGTTGAGTTTCATGGTGCAGGAGCCCAGCGGGATCATCGACTGGTTGAGCGCGAGATCCTTGTTCTCCAGTTGTTTGAGATAGCGCAGCATCTCGGTTTCGCTGTGATGAGCGTTGAATACCGGGTGGCGCAGGTACGGGGTTTTGCGCTGAAGGTTGTCGGGGATGCCCGAGCTCAGGGCTTCAGCGTCAAGTTCATCGACGTTCAATCCATGATCGGCGCCGAGCAATACATCGAACAGCTTGACCACCGTGCTTTCATCGGATGTCTCATCAAGACTCAGCCCCACACGGCCGCGACCAAGAATTCGCAGGTTGATCTGTGCGGCTTGAGCGCTTTCGATAATCGCGGTTTGCGCACCGCCGACGTCCAGCGTCAGGGTGTCGAAGAACTGCGCATTGACCCGACTGATGCCTTTGCGCTCAAGCCCGGCCGCCAGAATGCAGGTCAACCGATGCACGCGCTGGGCGATACGCCTCAAGCCTTCCGGGCCGTGATACACCGCGTAGAAACTGGCGATGTTGGCCAGCAGCACCTGCGCCGTGCAGATGTTTGAATTGGCCTTCTCACGGCGGATATGTTGCTCGCGGGTTTGCAACGCCATGCGCAGCGCCACGTTGCCCCGGGCATCTTTCGACACACCGATGATCCGCCCCGGAATCGCCCGTTTGTATTCCTCGCGACTGGCAAAGAACGCCGCATGGGGGCCGCCATAACCCATCGGTACGCCAAAGCGCTGGGACGAGCCGAACACCACATCGGCGCCCAGTTCGCCCGGCGGTGTCAGCAACAGCAAGCTCAACAAATCGGTCGCCACACACGCCAGGGCCTGCTGCGCATGCAAGTGATCGATCAACGGCCGCAGATCACGGATCTCGCCGTGAGTGTCGGGATACTGCAGCAGCGCGCCAAACACCTGATGCTGTTTCAAGTTATCCACAGCGTCGATGATCAGCTCGAAACCGAAGCCTTCGGCGCGGGTCTGCACCACGGAAATGGTTTGCGGATGACAGTTCTCATCGACGAAAAACAGGTTGCTCTTCGACTTCGCCACACGCTTGGCCAGCGCCATGGCTTCCGCCGCTGCCGTGGCTTCATCGAGCAGCGAAGCGTTGGCCAACTCGAGGCCGGTGAGGTCGATGGTCAACTGCTGAAAATTCAGCAGCGCTTCGAGCCGGCCCTGGGCGATCTCCGGTTGATACGGCGTGTACGCGGTGTACCAGCCGGGATTTTCCAGGACGTTGCGCAGGATGACGGTCGGCGTGAGCGTGCCGTGATAGCCCATGCCGATCAGGCTGGTCCAGACCTGATTCTGTTCGGCATAACCGCGCAGTTTGGCCAGCGCTGCTTGTTCATCCAGCGCCGGTGGCAGGTCGAGCGCGCGATTGAAGCGAATGCCTGGCGGCACCGTTTGCTCGATCAGTTCGATTCGACTACCGAGGCCGAGACTGTCGAGCATCGCCTGTTGTTCGGCGATGTCGGGACCGAGGTGGCGGCGCAGAAAAGCGTCGGGATCGCGTAACTGGCTCAGGGACGGCAACTGGGACATGACGGGCTCTCTCTTGGCTGGCGCTCGGCGTCAATGCAACACGGTCAAACCAGCATAGCAGCCCACATGGCAACCCATTTTCAGTGCACCGCGTCCCCCTGTAGGAGTGAGCCTGCTCGCGATAGCGGTGTGTCAGTCAGCATTAATGTGTCTGAAAGAGCGCTATCGCGAGCAGGCTCACTCCTACAGGGGATTTGTATCGCCCATGAAAAAGCCCCGACGAGTCGGGGCTTTGGGTATTGCTTAACGCTTACTCTCCGATGGCGGCCTTGTACGCCGCTGCATCCAGCAGCTTGTCCAGCTCAGCATTGTCACTTGGCTTGAGCTTGAAGATCCACGCGCCGTACGGGTCGGAGTTCAACAGCTCTGGCGAACCACCCAGCTCTTCGTTGATTGCGATCACTTCACCGCTGATCGGCGAATAGATGTCGGAAGCAGCTTTCACCGATTCAACGACGCCAGCCTGATCTTCAGCGGCGAACACCTTGCCCACTTCAGTCAGCTCGACGAACACCACATCGCCCAGCGCTTCCTGCGCGTGATCGCTGATGCCCACGGTGACGGTGCCGTCGGTTTCCAGACGTGCCCATTCATGACTTTCGGCAAAACGCAGTTCAGCGGGGATATTGCTCATCTTCGGTGTCCTCGGAATTGGGTCAGCGGTCATGCCCGCCGGAAAAAGGTTAGATCAAAGTTTTGCCGTGGCGTACGAAGGTCGGTTTGACCACTCGCACCGGGTACCACTTGCCACGGATTTCCACTTCGGCGCGGTCGGCGGTTGCCATCGGAACACGCGCCAGGGCAATCGATTTGCTTAGCGTAGGAGAGAAACTACCACTGGTGATCTCCCCTTCGCCAACATCGGCGATGCGAACCACTTGATGAGCGCGCAAAACACCGCGCTCTTCCAGCACCAGGCCGACCAGTTTGTGCGCAACGCCGGCGGCTTTTTCCGCCTCCAGAGCAGTGCGACCGATGAACTGGCGCGAGGCCGGTTCCCAGGCAATGCTCCAGGCCATGTTCGACGCCAGCGGCGAAACATCCTGATGAATGTCCTGACCGTAGAGGTTCATTCCGGCCTCAACGCGCAGAGTGTCGCGGGCGCCGAGGCCGATCGGGGAAATGCCGGCGCCGACCAGATCGTTGAAGAACCCCGGCGCCTGACTGGCCGGCAGGCAGATTTCCAGACCATCTTCACCGGTATAACCGGTACGGGCGATAAACCAGTCACCGTCGGTATAACCTTCGAAGGGTTTGAGGTGCTGGATCAGCGTGGCGCGCGACTGGGTCACCAGTTCGGCAATCTTGTGCCGGGCCTGTGGACCTTGAATGGCGAGCATCGCCAGTTCGGCGCGCTCGTGCAGCTGCACGTCGTAATCGCCGCGCTGCGCGTTCATCCAGGCCAGATCCTGATCGCGGGTGGAAGCGTTGAACACCAGTCGATAAGCGTCGTCGAGGCGGTAGACAATCATGTCGTCGACGATGCCGCCGCGCTCATTGAGCATGGTGCTGTACAACGCACGGCCGGGGCGGTGCAGGCGGTCGACGTCATTGGCCAGCAAATGCTGCAGCCAGGCTTTGGCCTGGGGGCCGGTGACATCGATCACGGTCATGTGGGATACATCGAACACCCCGCAATCGCGGCGCACTTCGTGGTGCTCCTCGACCTGCGAGCCGTAATGCAGGGGCATGTCCCAACCGCCAAAATCGACCATCTTCGCGCCGAGGGCGAGATGCAGGTCATACAGAGGCGTACGCTGTCCCATGGGTTTCTCCTTCCGGGCGTGGCGAAGGTGCGGACAGTCGCTGCACAGCGTGAAAGCCTTGTAATAGAAGGCTTTCAGCCAATTTCAGCGAAAAGATCTGTCAGACGAACCGCACCGAATGCCGCGCATTGTAGCCGCATGATTCAGGACTCACTACTAAGTGTTTCGATGGGCAGAGCGGCGAATCAGGCCGATGACCGGTAACAATCCGACCAGAACCAGGGTCAGCGCTGGCAACGACGCACGCGCCCATTCGCCTTCGCTGGTCATTTCAAAGATGCGTACGGCCAGCGTGTCCCAGCCAAATGGGCGCATCAGCAGGGTCGCGGGCATTTCCTTGAGCACATCGACGAACACCAGCAACGCCGCGCTCAACGTGCCGGGCAGTAACAACGGCAGATACACTTTGAAAAACAGTCGCGGCCCACTGACACCCAGGCTACGTGCCGCTTCGGGCAAAGATGGCCGTATACGCGCCAGACTGCTTTCCAAGGGTCCGTAAGCAACTGCGATGAAGCGCACCAGATAGGCCATCAACAACGCTGCCAGACTGCCGAGCAACAACGGTTTGCCCGCACCGCCGAGCCAGCCTGAAAGCGGGATCACCAGCTCGCGATCCAGATAACTGAACGCCAGCATGATCGACACCGCCAGCACCGAACCGGGCAAGGCGTAGCCAAGATTGGCCAGACCTACCCCGGAGTTGATCGCCTGCGTGGGTGCCAAGCGCCGGGCAAACGCCAGCAACAAAGCAACGCTGACGGTAATCAACGCGGCCATGCCGCCCAGATACAAGGTGTGCAGGATCAGCCCGGCGTAACGTTCATCCAGATCGAAACGGCCGCGCTGCCAGAACCAGACAACCAGTTGCAGCATCGGAATGACGAAGGCGCAAGCGAACACCAGTCCGCACCAGCTCATCGCTGCGAAAGCCTTGAATCCGCGCAAGTGGTACAAGGCTTTGACCCGTGGCCGCTCGTTGCTCGCCCGGTTGGCGCCACGCGCGCGACGTTCACCGTAGAGCACCAACATCACCACCAGCAGCAACAGACTGGCCAGTTGCGCGGCGCTCGGCAGGCTGAAGAAGCCGTACCAGGTTTTGTAGATGGCGGTGGTGAAGGTGTCGAAGTTGAACACCGACACTGCACCGAAATCGGCCAGGGTTTCCATCAGCGCCAGCGCCACGCCCGCACCGATGGCCGGACGCGCCATCGGCAACGCCACCCGCCAGAAGGCTTGCCACGGCGATTGACCGAGCACCCGTGCGGCTTCCATCAAGCCTTTGCCCTGAGCGAGAAACGCTGTGCGCGCCAGCAGGTAAACGTACGGGTAGAAGACCAGCACCAGCACGATAATCACCCCGCCGGTGGAGCGCACCCGTGGCAGGCGCAGACCGGTGCCGAACCATTCCCTGAGCAGTGTCTGCACCGGGCCGGCGAAATCCAGCAGGCCGACGAAAACGAAGGCCAGCACATACGCGGGGATGGCGAACGGCAGCATCAGCGCCCAGTCGAGCCAGCGCCGTCCGGGGAATTCGCAGAGGCTGGTGAGCCAGGCCAGGCTGACACCGAGCAGCGTTACGCCGACGCCGACGCCTACGACCAGCGTCAGGGTGTTGCCGAGCAGGCGCGGCATCTGGGTTTCCCACAGGTGCGCCCAGATCTGCTGATCGATGGTCTGCCAGGACAGCAGCAGAACGCTCAGGGGCAACAGCACCAGCGCGGCGATGGCGAAGACGATGGGGTACCAGCGGCGTTGGGCGGGGTGGGCCACTTTTGGGTCTCTGGGGGATTGGGGGTGTTTTTGGGATTAGGGTTTCAAGTTGAAATTGTTGCCCTCACCCTAGCCCTCTCCCGGAGGGAGAGGGGACTGACCGCGTAGTTTATGGGAATTACGCCGACCTGAAACATCGAGCCGAATTCAGGATTTGAATTCAACATAGATCGACTCCCTCTCCCAGAGGAGGAGGGGACTGACCGAGGTGCTCCGTCGATTTACGTCGACCTGAAACATTGAGTCGAACTCTGTATTTGAATCCAACACAGATCGGCTCCCTCTCCCTCCGGGAGAGGGCTGGGGTGAGGGGCAGCGATCTTGAAGCAGACAAGTCTATCGAAAAAGCCTCAATTCCAACCCGCCCGATCCATCATCCGAATCGCCTCAGCCTGACGCTTGCCCGCCACTTCCACCGGCAAGGTGTCTGCGATGAACTTGCCCCACGCCGCCACCTCTTCCGAAGGTGCCACCGCCGGGTTGGCCGGGAACTCCTGATTCACGTCAGCGAAAATCTTCTGCGCCTCTGGCGTGGTCATCCACTCAACCAAAGCCTTGGCCGCTTCCGGGTGCGGCGCATGTTTGGTCAGGCCAATGCCCGACAGGTTCACATGCACGCCACGATCGGCCTGATTCGGCCAGAACAATTTCACCGGCAACTCCGGCTTCTGCTTGTGCAGGCGACCGTAGTAGTACGTGTTGACGATGCCAACGTCGCACTGCCCGGCATTGATCGCTTCGAGCACCGCGACGTCATCGGAGAACACATCGGTGGACAGATTGTTGACCCAGCCCTTGAGGATCTTCTCGGTCTTTTCGGCGCCATGGACTTCGATCATGGTGGCAGTCAGCGACTGGTTGTAGACCTTCTTCGCCGTGCGCAGGCACAGGCGCCCTTCCCAGTTCTTGTCGGCCAGTGCTTCGTAGGTGGTCAGTTCGCCCGGTTTCACCCGTTCGGTGGAGTAGGCGATGGTCCGCGCACGCAGGCTCAGGCCGGTCCAGGCATGGCTGGACGAGCGATATTGCAGCGGGATGTTGGCGTCGATGGTTTTCGAAGTGAACGGCTGCAGGATGCCCATCTGCTCGGCTTGCCAGAGGTTACCGGCATCAACGGTGAGCAGCAGGTCGGCGGTGGCGTTTTCACCTTCGGCCTTGATGCGCTGCATCAGCGGCGCTTCCTTGTCGGTGATGAACTTGATCTTCACCCCGGTCTTGGCGGTGTAGGCATCGAAGACCGGTTTGATCAGTTCATCGATGCGCGACGAGTAAACCACCACCTCATCAGCGGCCTGGGCCGTTGTGCTGCCGATCAGGGTCAGGGCCAGTGCGGTCAGAAGACGCTTGGGTGCCAACATGGGAGTGGTCTCTCGGTCGGGAAATGTGGGCCAAATGATAAGGACTCACATTTACCACCTCAATCGAACTCTTTTTGAAGGAGTTACCAGATGTTGCACAGTTTGAAAATTGTGGTGCCTGGACGGGCGCCATCGCGAGCAGGCTCACTCCTACATTTGAAATGCGATCCCCTGTAGGAGTGAGCCTGCTCGCGATGAGGCCATCAGCAGCAACGAAAAGATCAAGGCTTGGCGAGGGCCGGAAGATCACCGGTCAATCCGAGTGCTTCACGCACAAAAAGCGCCTTCGCTTCGGGCATCTGCTCCACCAGCTTCAACCCGGCATTCCTCAACCAACGCACCGGCAACGGATCCGCCTGAAACAACCGCTCAAACCCTTCCATCGCCGCCATCAACGCGAGGTTGTGCGGCATGCGCCGACGCTCGTAACGGCTCAACACCTTCACATCCGCCAGACGCTCACCGCGCTCCGCCGCCTGCAACAGCACTTCCGCCAGCACCGCCGCATCGAGGAAGCCAAGGTTCACCCCCTGCCCCGCCAACGGGTGAATGGTGTGCGCCGCATCGCCGATCAGCGCCAGCCCTTCTGCCACGTAACGCTTGGCATGACGCTGACGCAGCGGCACGCACAGTCGTGGATCGGCACTGATCACTTCGCCGAGTCGCCCTTCAAAGGCACGCTCCAGCTCACGGCAGAAAGCCGCCTCATCCAGCGCCATCAAGCGTTCGGCCTCACTCGGCGTGGTCGACCAGACGATCGAACACCAATCCTGCTGCCCGTCACGTTCCAATGGCAAAAACGCCAGCGGCCCGTGATCGGTAAAGCGCTGCCACGCGGTCATCTGGTGCGGTTTGCTGCTGCGCACGCTGGTAACGATGGCGTGATGCAGGTAATCCCACTCACGCGTCGCCACACCGGTCAGACGGCGCACTGCCGAGTTGGCACCGTCAGCGGCAATCACCAGCGGCGCGCGCAACTGCCGACCGTCAGCCAACGTCAGCAGCCAGTCATCACCAGAGCGGCGCATCTGTTCCAGCCGCGCATTGGCCAGCATGCCCAGATCGCAATCGTGCAGACGGTCGAGCAAGGCGTCCTGCACCACACGGTTTTCGACGATATGCCCCAGCACCTCGGCGTGCACACTGCTCGCCGAGAAATGAATCTGCCCGGTGCCGCTGCCGTCCCATACGTGCATGTCGGTGTATGGACTGCTGCGGCGTTTGGCGATGCCTTCCCACACGCCGAGGCGTTCAAGAATGCGCTGGCTGGCTGCCGACAAGGCACTCACTCGCGGCTCAAAAGCGGCTTCGGCGTCGAAGGGTTTGACGCTCAACGGGCTGCCGTCGAGCAGCAGGACTTCGAGGCCGCTGTCCTGCAACGCCAACGCCAAAGCGCTGCCGACCATTCCGGCTCCGACAATCAGCAGATCTGCGCGCATTTCCATGCTTTAAGCCTGTCTCGCTTGCGGCTTGAGCCGCACGTAAAGGGTTTTACCGACCCGCGCCACCAGATTGCCGGCGCCGTCATGAATGTCGACCTGCAACTGCGGCAGGTATTTCTCACCATTGGCGGTTTGCCGGCGAATCTCGGCGAGCAAGGTCTCGTCGATATTGAAGCGGGCGAACACCGGGCCTTTGCCCGGTGCGATGAAATCGATGTCGGCAGCCTTGTCCCAGACGATGTAACGCGAACCGAGGTTTTCCATGAGCATCAGCATGAAGAACGGGTCGACCATCGAATACAGGCTGCCGCCGAACTGGGTGCCGACGTAGTTGCGGTTGTACCAGCCGAGGCCCATCGACACCTGCACATCGCGAAAGTCATCGCTGATGTGCCGAACCCGAACACCGGCGCCGAGGTACGGCGGGTAGAACGTCATCACCCAGCGCATCAATCGTGCTTTCCCGAATTTGCCGGTTAACCACTTAAGCATCCGGTCGTGTTCCCAAACCCATGGCCTGACGGGCAAACCAGCGCTTGGCCGGCGGCAACAGGTCGAGGCCGAGCAGGCCGATATTACGACCCAGCGAGACCAGCGGTTGCGTGCTGCCGAACAGGCGCGTGACCTGATCGGAGAAGCCGACGGTGAGATCCTGATCGAGACGCTGACGCTCGCGATACGTCTGCAACGTGGCGAGGTCGCCGAGCGGTTTATCGCTGGCCAACAGCGCAGCCGCCAAAGCATCGGCATCACGCAGCGACAGGTTGAAACCCTGCCCGGCAATCGGGTGCAGGCTGTGTGCCGCATTGCCGAGCACGGCCAGATGCGAGCGCACTTGTTCTTCGGCCTCAACCAGCGTCAGCGGATACAAATGCCGCGCGCCGACCTGTTTCAGCGTGCCGAGGCGGTAACCGAACACGCCCTGCAATTCGCTGAGGAAATCGCGCTCGCTCAGATCGGCCAAGCGCTGCGCGTCCATACCCAAACGGGTCCAGACCAAAGCGCAGCGGTTTTCGGGCAGCGGTAGCAGCGCCATCGGCCCTTCGTCGGTGAAGCGCTCGAAGGCCATGCCGTTGTGCGCTTCGCTCGGAGTGATGTTGGCGATCAGCGCGCTCTGGTTGTACGGACGCTTGCGCACGTTGATGCCCAACTGCTCGCGCAGACCGGAGCGACCGCCATCGGCGAGTACCGCGAGATCGCATTCAAGGGTGGTTTCATCGTTGAGGGTCAGGCGATAGCCGTCGGGCAGCGGCTCCATGCGCGTGACTTCCGCCGGGCAACGCCAACTGATCACGTCTTTGTCGACGTGCTGCCACAGGCACTGACCGAGCCAGGCGTTTTCCACCACGTAACCGAGTGCCGGCACGCCCTCTTCCATCGCCGACAAGCGCGCGGTGGAGAAGCGGCCACGGTCGGAAACGTGAATCTGTTTGATCGGCTCGGCACGGCGGGAGATTTCCTGCCACACGCCCAAGCGTTGATAGATCTGTCGCGAGCCGAAGGACAACGCCGAGGAACGTGCGTCGTAGCTCGGCTGCCAACTGTCACCGGGAGCGAACGGTTCGATCAGCACGATCTTCCAGCCACGCGCCTTGGCTCCGGCCTGCAAGGCCAACGCCAGACTGGCGCCGACCAGACCGCCACCGATGATTGCCAGATTGACTCGACTCATGCCGCGTGGGTCCTTGCTTGCGCCATCAGCGCTTCGATTTCTGCGACGGTTTTCGGCACGCCGCTGGTGAGGATTTCACAGCCCGTTTTGGTCACCACCACGTCGTCCTCGATGCGCACGCCAATGCCGCGCCATTTCTTCGCGACGTTCTGATTGTCCGGAGCGATATAAATGCCCGGCTCCACGGTCAGCGCCATGCCGACTTCCAGCACGCGCCATTCGCCGCCGACCTTGTACTCGCCGACGTCATGCACATCCATACCCAGCCAGTGGCCGGCGCGGTGCATGTAAAACGCTTTATAGGCTTCGCTGGCGATCAATTCGTCGACTTCGCCTTGCAGCAATCCGAGTTTCACCAAGCCTGTGGTGATCACCCGAACCGTGGCTTCATGTGCCTGATTCCAATGCTTGTTCGGGGCGATTTCGGCGAATGCGGCTTCCTGCGAGGCCAATACCAATTCGTAGATCGCTTTCTGCTCCGGCGAAAACTTGCCGTTGACCGGCCAGGTGCGGGTGATGTCGCTGGCGTAGCAATCAATCTCGCAGCCAGCGTCGATCAGCACCAGATCACCGTCCTTGAGCAGCGCGTCATTCTGCTGGTAATGCAGGATGCAGCTGTTGCGCCCGGCGGCGACGATCGAGCCGTAGGCCGGCATCTTCGCTCCGCCCTTGCGGAATTCGTAATCGAGCTCGGCTTCGAGGCTGTACTCGTAAAGCCCGGCCCGACTGGCCTGCATCGCGCGAATATGCGCCTGCGCCGAAATCCGTGCGGCTTCGCGCATCACCTTCACTTCTGCCGCCGATTTATACAGGCGCATGTCGTGCAGCAGATGATCCAGGGCAACGAATTCGTTCGGCGGCTGGGCACCGAGGTGCGCCTTGGAGCGGATCACGTTGATCCAGTCCATCAGGTGACGATCGAATTCGGGGTTGCTGCCCATCGCCGAATACACCCGGTCGCGGCCTTCGATCAGGCCCGGGAGGATGTCGTCGATGTCGGTAATCGGGAAGGCGTCGTCGGCACCGAAGTCGCGAATTGCGCCCTCTTGCCCTGCACGCAAGCCGTCCCACAACTCGCGTTCGGCGTTGCGTTCACGGCAGAACAGTACGTACTCGCCATGCTCGCGGCCGGGCATCAGGACGATGACAGCCTGCGGCTCGGGAAAACCGCTGAGGTACTGGAAGTCGCTGTCCTGCCGGTAGACGTGCTCGACGTCGCGGTTGCGAATGGCCACCGCGGCGGCGGGCAGGATCGCGATGCTGTTGGGTTCCATCTGCGCCATCAGAGCCTTGCGGCGACGGCTGTATTCCGCTTTCGGGATATGGGTCATGGGCAGATGGCTTTCCCTGGCACGCGATTAATGCAGCGACGGCTTGGCGGCTGGCGGCACGTCGGCTTTCTTGGTTTCCGAGAACAGCAGCAGCGGCGCGACGCGCAGGTATTCCATGACTTCCATGTAGTCGTTTTCGCCGTCATCGGACTCTTCAAGGGCATCTTGCACCTGAGAAATGGCGGCCAGATCCTGCAGCACTTCGGTGGCTTCAGTGCTGAGCATGCTGCTGTCGCGGCAGTTCAGGCCGAAACCGCTGAGGAAGCCCTGGCACCACTCGCCCAGTGCAGCGGCGCGGTCGGCCAGTGGCGCGTCATCGGTCGGCAGCAGCAGAACGACAGTAACGTCGTCGCCGGTCAGCTCGCCTTTGACCATCTCTTGCAGGCCGATCAGGGCGTTGCGGACGTTGTCCTGGATGTCGCCTTCGAGCAGTTCGGCGGCGTCGATCAGCCAGCCTTCGTTATCGAAGCCGGCACCGGCGCAACTGCGCCCGAGCAGCACGCCGTGCAGTTCGGCAGGCGAAACGTTGTGGCCGCTGGAGGTCAGCAGGGTGGCAAAGGCTTGGTACGGGGAATTCGCAATGGTCATGGGCAGCTAGGCGCCAGACGGCGCTATGTCTAGAATGAAGGCCTTGTATCCTACATCGACAGACTCGCCAAGACTATTAAAGGCTGTCCGCCAGCTATCCCATCAGACAGACTCCGACCCAGTGGACACAATGGAAGACACCGACCTGCAAGCGCTGATGGCCAGACTCGAACTGCTGATTGGCCGAGTCGAGCAACTAAAGAGTCAAAACGCACTCTTACTAGCTCAGGAAAAAACCTGGCGCGAGGAACGCGCTCACCTCATTGAAAAAAACGAAATCGCCCGGCGTAAGGTCGAATCGATGATTTCGCGCCTCAAGGCCCTGGAGCAAGACTCATGAGTTCAAGCAATAGCGTCACCGTGCAGATCCTCGACAAAGAGTATTCGATCATCTGCCCGCAGGAAGAACGCAGCAATCTGGTCAGCGCCGCGCGCTACCTCGATGGCAAGATGCGCGAAATCCGCAGCAGCGGCAAAGTCATCGGTGCCGATCGCATTGCTGTGATGGCCGCGCTGAACATCACCCATGACCTCTTGCACAAAGAAGAGCGCCCGGATATCCAGGCCAGCGGTTCGACCCGTGAACAGGTGCGTGACTTGCTCGATCGTGTCGATCTGGTCCTCGCCGACGATCAGAACACCACCAAGGGCTGATTCGACTGGCCGCTTGCGGTATACTCGCGGCACTCCCTGGGGTGCTTGCCAGTTGACGATGTCCCTGAGCCGATTCGCACTACCCTGGAAGTTGCACGTTGGGCTGGTGTGCATGTCCGCTAGACGGAAAGCCTTAAAGTCTACTGCATCTTCCACCTTGAACTTTCGGGTTCAAGGGCTAAGTTGACAGCGGTTCATCCGGGGAGCCTGATTCGAATCCGATGTCGGTGAAAACCGCCATCGGATTTTTTATGCGTACGTTTTCGTCCAACCTGCCGAAGCCGAACCATGACCGAACCCGCGCTACTGCCCCGCCCGCAACTCCGCCGCCTGCTGCGCAAGGCGCGCCGTTCGCTGAGCAAAAGCGAACAACGCCAGGCCGCCAAAGGCCTGTACCGGCAATTGGCGCAAGACCCGCATTTTCGCCGGGCCAGACATATCTCTCTGTACCTGCCCACCGACGGTGAAATCGATCCGCGCCTGCTGTTGCGTGAAGCACAGCGTCGCGGCAAAGCCACATATCTGCCGGTGCTCAGCGCCTGGCCGCGAACCAAAATGGTCTTTCAGCGCATTCGTCCCGGCGAAAAGCTCAAACCCAATCGTTTCCGCATTCTCGAGCCGCGAGCCAATCTGGCTCAGCAACGCAAGGTCTGGGCACTGGATCTGGTGTTGTTGCCGTTGGTAGGGTTTGACGATGTCGGCGGACGCCTGGGGATGGGCGGCGGTTTCTATGATCGCAGCCTGGCCTATCTGGCCCGCCGTAAAAACTGGCGCAAGCCGACGTTGCTGGGGCTGGCCCATGAGTGTCAGAAGGTCGAGCGATTGGCGCAGGCGAGCTGGGATGTACCGTTACAAGGCACGGTCAGCGACAAGGCGTGGTATTTCGCAGGATAGGACGCCGCGCAGATCAGCGGCGTCGGGAAAGCAGTTTCAGCGCTTGAAGGCTGTCGACTGTTGTACTTGCTGTGCAACTTCAATCGGCGCGTCGGCCTTGTTCGCCCACAGGCTTTGCGCGTAACCGGTGGTCACGACGCCCAGGCCAAACAAAATTACCAAAGTCCATAGTAAATCCGGTTTGCGTTTCATCGATTGCCCCCCTCAAGGCACATCATCACGATGACAGCAGCGGTTTCCGTTTGTAGGCCGTGCAGCAGCGTCAAGCTTTAAAGGCCGGCATTTTGCGACAACGTGAACCTGCGCGCAAACGCTGACGTCAACCGACTGTCGGTTTGTCATAAAATTGCCCGACAACCTGCCCAATGACCGTTTCAGGAGCAAAAAACCATGGCCTATTGGCTGATGAAGTCCGAGCCCGACGAACTCTCGATCAAAGGTCTGGAAAAACTCGGCAAAGCGCGCTGGGACGGGGTTCGCAACTATCAGGCACGCAACTTCCTGCGCGCGATGGCGGTGGGCGATGAGTTCTTTTTCTATCATTCCAGCTGCCCGGAGCCAGGGATTGCCGGGATCGGCAAAATAATCGAAGCGGCGTACCCGGATCCCACCGCACTGGAGCCGGAGAGTCATTACTTCGATCCGAAGGCTACGCAGGAGAAGAACACGTGGAGTGCGATTGACGTTGAATACGTCGAGACGTTTACGCGGGTGTTGAAGCTGGATTATCTGAAGCAGCAGACGGCGCTGGCGGAGATGCCGCTGGTACAGAAGGGATCAAGGTTGTCGGTGATGCCGGTGACGCCGGAGCAGTGGGCTGCGGTGATTGCGCTCAAGCCTTGAAGAATATGTTGCCTGAAACATCGCCATCGCGAGCAGGCTCACTCCTACAGGGGAACGCATTCCAACTGTAGGAGTGAGCCTGCTCGCGATGGGGCCAGCCCGGACAACGAATGGCTTACTGAATGATCAGGTTGTTGAACAACAGATCCTCAACCACCGGTTTGCCGGTCTCGTCATTCATCACTTGCTGGGTCTGCTTCAACGCTTCCTGACGCAGCTTTTCCTTGCCTTCGATGCTGGCCATCGCATCAGAGGTCTGCTGAGTGAACAGCGCCACCAGTTGATTGCGAATCAGCGGCTCGTTGGCCTTGACCAGTTTGCTCGCCTCTTCGCCGGTCACGCGTAATGCCACATCGGCCTTGTAGACCTTGAGCTTCGGCGTACCGTCCAGCCCGTAGTTGCCCACGAACGGTGGACTCAGGGTGATGTAGCTTACCTTCGGCGCCTCGCCTTCTTTGGCTTCTTCGGCCAGCGCTGCCACAGGCAGAGACAGGGCCAGCAACAACATGATCCACGCTTTCACAATTCGCTCCTTATCCGGTTTGCGGCCTAGCATAACGACCCGCCGCGCAAGCACAAGCTTATGGCTGACTATCAGGGCCGGGCATGCTCGTTGACCCGTTGACTGACACACCTACACTTATCGGCCATCACTCCCAAAGGAATAGCCCTGATGAAAGCCGTGCTGTGCAAAGCCTTCGGCCCTGCCGAATCGCTGGTGCTGGAAGACGTCGCCAGTCCCGCCCTGAAGAAGAACGAAATCCTGCTGGACGTGCACGCCGCCGGGGTCAACTTCCCGGATACGCTGATCATCGAGGGCAAGTACCAGTTCAAGCCGCCCTTCCCGTTCTCGCCCGGAGGTGAAGCGGCCGGTGTGGTGCATGAAGTCGGGGAAAAGGTCAGCCACCTCAAGGTTGGCGACCGGGTCATGGCCCTGACCGGCTGGGGCAGTTTTGCCGAACAGGTCGCGGTGCCGGGCTATAACGTGCTGCCGATTCCGCCGTCGATGGATTTCAACATCGCCGCCGCCTTCAGCATGACCTATGGCACCTCGATGCATGCACTCAAGCAGCGCGCCAACCTGCAACCGGGCGAAACCCTGCTGGTGCTTGGCGCATCCGGCGGGGTCGGCCTGGCGGCGGTGGAAATCGGCAAAGCCATGGGCGCCCGGGTGATTGCTGCCGCCAGCAGCGCGGAAAAACTGGCGGTGGCCAAGGCTGCCGGCGCCGATGAGCTGATCAACTACAGCGAAGTCAGCCTCAAGGAGGAAATCAAACGCCTCACCGATGGCCAGGGCGCCGACGTGATTTACGACCCGGTCGGCGGCGATCTCTTCGATCAAGCCATCCGCGCCATCGCCTGGAACGGCCGCCTGCTGGTGGTCGGCTTCGCCAGCGGCCGGATTCCCGAGCTACCGGTCAACCTCGCCCTGCTCAAAGGCGCAGCGGTGCTGGGGGTGTTCTGGGGCTCCTTCGCCCAACGCCAGCCGCAAGACAATGCGGCGAACTTCCAGCAATTGTTTGGCTGGTTCGCCGAGGGCAAGTTGAAACCGCTGGTGTCGCAGGTCTATCCGCTGAGCAATGCGGCGCAGGCGATCAATGATCTTGGCCAGCGCAAGGCGGTGGGCAAGGTGGTGGTGCAGGTGCGCTGAGTAACCTTTCGATAAAGGCCAGAATGTCCGGCTCGGTCATACTGGCTTTTGTTATCAGAGCAACTCACGAATCTCCGTGGGCAACAGGCTTATGAATTTGCGCGTGGGGCTCTCTCGACAAGCCCTGACGATCTTCTCAACCTGCCGATTCATCCTGGCGATCATCGCCAGACGCTGCTCATCCGGAAGCTGGGTTTTATGGAAGACGTTCGATAGATAGGCGCGGGTTTGTGCGAACGCCGCCGAATCGATCCATGAATACTCGGCAATGTTGGCGAGGTTCTCGTTGACCGTTCGGCATCGCAAGACTTTCAGTTGCCGGTTGACGTGAATGGGTTGATCCAGATCGAGCCGAAAGACTACCGGCGCGACGACTTCCTGCTTTTCGGGTTTGTCCTCCTCTACAGCCCAAGGCTTGAAACGCCACTGCACCAGCGCAACTCTGACCGCTTCAGCCAGATCGGGGTGGTCGCTTTTCAGAATGCTGATTTCGCTGACTGAGCCATCCGCCCTGACGATGAAACGAGCCTTAACCTCTCCCGTAATCCCTGCCCTGGACAATGCCAGTGGATAAATTGGTCGGGGGTTGTCTTCGGGAATCAACAGCGCCCCCGCCGCTTGCACGACACCGCCGACCAGCAACAAAAGCAACGCCACAATCCACCGCATGATCCGCTCCCTAAGCACCCGAATGCCGATCCCGGCAACAGCACAAAGGTTACGGAGCTATGACGTTTAACTGAATGGCGCAACTTCTGCTTTGGACGCAGGACGTTTCCCAAGACACAACGGTAAATCGGGCGAACGCACCACGCGAATGCTTAAAGGTAACTTTTCTGACGGACCCTATTACCGTTTCAGCCTGCAATATCGCCTGGCATCAGTTGTTCCTGAACCTTCTCGCTTCGCGACTGGATCAACTGCCCCCTGTCGTCGAAGCGCAAAACAATCAGCCAGTCGTAGATATCCACCGGCCATTTCGGCTGACCGATCAGTGCCGGGCCATCGCCGCCGAAAGCGGCAATCAGCTTATTGATGTGGCCGTGATGCCAGGCGATCAGCACGGTTTTCGCCTGATTATTCTTGCGCAGCGAGCTGACCAGTTTGTCGACGTCGTTATTGGCGTAGGGCTGCTCGATCGGCAGTTGCAGGCGCTGGGACAGTGGAATCAGCGTCTGTCGCGGGCGGATGCTTTCCGGGCTGTCGGCGGTAGCGATCAGACGTTGGGGTGTGAGTGTCTGGTCGTCCAACTGCAAAGAGGTGAAATAGTCCGCGTAAGCTGCGGCGCGCTGTTCGCCCCGGGCATTGAGTTCTCGGCCGACATCAGGCTTTTCCGCATGGCGGACGATCAATACGGTGACATTGCGCAGGCCTGGTGCTGGAGAACCTTGGGCGAAGCTCAGTGCCAACACTGAAACAGTCACCGCTGCGACCATCAACAGTCTGGGCAATAGCCTGCGAACTTTCGGGGTCATCGTTTATCTCGAGATATCAGTCGATCTGTAGATCGCGAGTCTAAGACACAACGTCCCGACCGCCACAAAAACGCCCTGTTCTTACAGCTGAGCGACAGGTTCGTAAAGGAACGCGCGACTTCCAACATTTTCCGCTATTTGCTCGATGCGAACCGGTGCTATTTTCGGTAACGAAACTGTAACATTCGCATCCGCAGTCAAAACAAGAAATCTGGAGCTCTTGAATGTTTGCTTTCTTTCGTCCTGCCGCACATCAGGCTCCATTGCCTGAAGAAAAAATAGACAGCACGTACCGACGCCTGCGCTGGCAGATCTTCGCCGGTATTTTCTTTGGCTATGCGGGTTACTACCTGCTGCGCAAAAACTTCTCGCTGGCCATGCCGTACCTGATCGACGAAGGCTACAGCCGCGGTGATCTGGGTCTGGCGATGTCGGCGATCGCCATTGCCTACGGCTTATCGAAATTCCTCATGGGCCTGGTGTCCGACCGCTCCAACCCACGCTACTTCCTGCCGTTCGGCCTGTTGGTCTCGGCCGGGGTGATGTTCATTTTCGGTTTCGCACCTTGGGCGACGTCCAGCGTAACCATGATGTTCATTCTGCTGTTCATCAACGGTTGGGCCCAGGGCATGGGCTGGCCGCCAAGCGGCCGGACCATGGTGCACTGGTGGTCGCAGAAGGAACGTGGCGGCGTGGTTTCCGTGTGGAACGTGGCGCATAACGTTGGCGGCGGTCTGATCGGCCCGTTGTTCCTGCTCGGCATGGGCCTGTTCAACGACTGGCACGCGGCGTTCTACGTACCGGCAGCGGTGGCGCTGGGCGTGGCGGTGTTCGCGTTCATCACCATGCGCGACACCCCGCAATCGGTCGGCCTGCCGCCGATCGAGAAGTACAAGAACGATTACCCGGAAGGCTACGACGCCAGCCACGAAGACGAATTCAGCGCGAAAGAGATCTTCGTCAAATACGTGCTGCGCAACAAAATGCTCTGGTACATCGCCATGGCCAACGTCTTCGTCTACCTGCTGCGTTATGGCGTGCTGGACTGGGCACCGACCTACCTGAAGGAAGCCAAGGGTTTCACCGTCGACAAAACCTCGTGGGCCTATTTCTTCTATGAGTGGGCGGGTATCCCGGGCACGCTGCTGTGCGGCTGGATGTCGGACAAGATCTTCCGTGGCAACCGTGGCCTGACCGGCATGGTGTTCATGGCACTGGTGACTGTCGCAACGCTGGTTTACTGGCTGAACCCGGCCGGTAACCCGACCGTCGACATGATCGCGCTGTTCTCCATCGGTTTCCTGATCTATGGCCCGGTGATGCTGATCGGCCTGCAGGCGCTGGAACTGGCACCGAAGAAAGCCGCTGGCACTGCCGCAGGCTTCACTGGCCTGTTCGGTTATCTCGGTGGTTCGGTCGCGGCCAGTGCCGCGATGGGCTACACCGTTGACCACTTCGGTTGGGACGGTGGTTTTGTCCTGCTGGTGGGCGCTTGCCTGCTGTCGATGGCCTTCCTCGCCCCGACCCTGTGGCACAAGCAAGTTGCCAGTCAGAGCCGCGAAGCAGTCGCCTGATCGGACTGTGATTGACAGCGCTTGAGCCGCGCTTCCAGATTGCGATCTGGCATGGCGTGGCTGCGCAGGGCGTGGGCGGTCTGCTCGACATAATCGCGAGTCGTGCCGTAACGCCCGCTGGCACTTTCGAACACCTGACTCAGCACGTGATCCGGCAGGTTGCCGGCATAGCTGGGCAGGTGTCGCTCCAACACAAATCCCAAGGCCTGCACCTGGCTACCGTCGGCAAGACGGCAATTGAGCCAGTGTGGCCGATAGGATGGCACCGGCATCTCGCGCTTCCACAGCGCGTACAGCGCCGCATCGAGATTGTCTTCCGGCAAGCGATACGCGAAGCCGCTGCACGAACCGCCGCGATCCAGACCAAATACCAGACCCGGCATTTCCGGCGTACCGCGGTGCTCGTGCGACCACAGGTACAAGCCGCGATGGTAGCCATGCACGCGTCCACGTACGCGCTCCACTGCCGTACATTCCGGCCGCCAGATCAGCGAACCATACGCGAACAGCCACACCGGCCCG
Organism: Pseudomonas sp. CH61; assembly: GCF_059429415.1. Classification (NCBI taxonomy): domain Bacteria; kingdom Pseudomonadati; phylum Pseudomonadota; class Gammaproteobacteria; order Pseudomonadales; family Pseudomonadaceae; genus Pseudomonas; species Pseudomonas sp. CH61. Next base: position 5,472,056 of record NZ_CM182098.1, read on the forward strand.
CCCTTGTGGCGCGCCATGGTCGATTGCATGGAAGCGAGAAGTTGTTCGTGCGTCAGCTGCGGCCCAAGATCAAGCCGCGGAGGGTAATTCAAATTCAGAAAAGCGTTTTCAATGGCGCTCATGGCGAATAGCGTTCAGCTCCCCGCGGGTAAAGAATTACTTAATAGAACGCACCGCTGTAACAATAAGGCACATATGTTTTAAGGCAATTTGAGTGCCATGGCACAGTTCTTAATTGATTGCCTGATTGATATATAACCTAGCGGTATTTATGCAATTACATAAATACCGATCGGCTATATAGCGAGTTATAAAGAATCAGGAGCGCGGGGCGTAAGCGAATACGTCGGCACGCATTTGATGGGCATCCATCCCGGCTTCGACCAATGCGTCCAGCGTGCCGTAGACCATGGCTGGCGAGCCGCTGGCGTAGACGTGCAACGGTTTCAGGTCGGGGAAGTCTTCACAGACCGCCTCGTGCAGCATGCCGCAGCGCCCTTCCCAACCGCATTGATCGCTGACGACTTTGTGCAGGAACAGGTTGGGCAATTTCAGCCATTCGTCCCAATGTTCGATCTCATAGAAATCTTCCGGACGGCGCACGCCCCAGTACAGATGCACCGGATGTTTGAAGCCGTTGGCGCGGCAATGCTCGATCAGCGCGTGAATCTGGCCCATACCGGTGCCGGCGGCGACCAGCACCAGCGGCCCGTCGGGCAGCTCGGCCAGATGCGTGTCACCGAATGGCAGCTCGACCCGCACCATCGCGTTGCGTTGCAGCTGTTCGATCAGGCTCAGTGCACTGGCTTCGCGCGCCAGCACATGGATTTCCAGGTCACGCCCGCCGTGGGGTGCCGAGGCCATGGAGAACGCCGACTTCTCGCCGTTCTCACGTTCGATCATCAAGTACTGCCCGGCGTGATAGCGCGGCGGCTTGCCGGCAGGCGCCCGCAGGCGCACACGCCAGGTGTCGCCACCGACATCGCGGCATTCGATGACCTGACATGACAGGCTACGCACCGGCAGTTCTCCCAGCGCGAGCACGCCATCCCACAGCAGGATGCAGTCTTCCAGCGGCTCGGCTATGCAAGTGTAGAACTCGCCGTGATCATGCACCTTGCCGTCCTGCGCGACGCTACCTTCAACCAGCAGCGCCGCACACACATGACAATTGCCATTGCGGCAGCTTTGCGGGCATTCGTAGCCCAGGCGCCGCGCGCCATCGAGAATCCGCTCACCGGGCTGTATCTCGAGCACTGCTCCGGAGGGCTGCAGGGTTACACGCATCAATCTATTCCTAACTGATTCCAGATGGCATCGATCCGTTGGGTGACGGCGTCGTCCTTGACGATCACGCGGCCCCACTCCCGAGTGGTTTCGCCCGGCCACTTGTGGGTGGCATCGAGGCCCATTTTCGAACCCAGGCCGGAGATCGGCGAGGCGAAGTCGAGGTAGTCGATCGGCGTGTTATCGATCATCACCGTGTCGCGCTTGGGGTCCATGCGCGTGGTGATGGCCCAGATCACGTCGTTCCAGTCACGGGCGTTGATATCGTCGTCAGTGACGATAACGAACTTGGTGTACATGAACTGTCGCAAAAACGACCAGACACCGAGCATCACGCGCTTGGCATGCCCCGGATACGACTTCTTCATGGTCACGATGGCCATGCGGTACGAGCAGCCTTCCGGCGGCAGGTAGAAGTCGGTGATTTCCGGGAACTGCTTCTGCAGGATCGGCACAAACACTTCGTTGAGCGCCACGCCGAGAATCGCCGGCTCATCCGGCGGACGACCGGTGTAGGTGCTGTGATAGATCGGTTTGATCCGGTGGGTGATGCGCTCGACGGTGAACACCGGGAAGCTGTCGACTTCGTTGTAGTAACCGGTGTGATCGCCGTACGGGCCTTCATCGGCCATTTCGCCCGGGTGGATCACGCCTTCGAGGATGATTTCGGCGGTGGCCGGCACTTGCAGGTCGTTGCCACGGCACTTGACCAGTTCGGTACGGTTACCGCGCAAGAGCCCTGCGAAAGCGTATTCGGAAAGACTGTCCGGCACTGGCGTCACGGCGCCAAGGATGGTCGCCGGATCCGCGCCAAGGGCCACCGACACCGGGAACGGCTGACCCGGATGCTTCTCGCACCACTCACGGAAGTCGAGGGCGCCGCCACGGTGGCTGAGCCAGCGCATGATCACCTTGTTGCGGCCGATCACTTGCTGACGGTAGATGCCGAGGTTCTGGCGCTCTTTGTTCGGGCCTTTGGTGACGGTCAGGCCCCAGGTGATCAGCGGGCCGACGTCGCCAGGCCAGCAGGTCTGCACCGGCAACATCGCCAGGTCGACGTCGTCGCCTTCAATGACCACTTCCTGGCACACCGCGTCTTTGACGACTTTCGGCGCCATCGAGATGATCTTGCGGAAGATCGGCAGCTTCGACCACGCGTCTTTCAAGCCCTTCGGCGGCTCGGGTTCCTTGAGGAAGGCCAGCAGCTTGCCGATTTCGCGCAGCTCGCTGACCGACTCGGCGCCCATGCCCATGGCTACCCGCTCAGGGGTGCCGAACAGGTTGCCAAGCACCGGAATGTCGTAACCGGTGGGCTTTTCGAACAACAGCGCCGGGCCCTTGGCCCGCAGCGTGCGGTCGCATACCTCGGTCATCTCCAGCACCGGCGAGACGGGAATCTGGATGCGTTTCAACTCTCCGCGCTGCTCAAGCTGCTGCACGAAATCCCGAAGATCCTTGAATTTCATTGACGTTGGCACCCTCAAAATAGGCGTACATCCTACCTGCTCTGACGGGCAAACAGCAGCCCGTCAGTGCCCTTAATCCGTCGATATCACGGTGACCACCAATCAGCTACATAAGGTTTCTTGCCCCTGCGGGTAGCTGTTGTTCAAACAAGAGGACTGACACATCGGCAAAGTCATGCCCCCCGAAAGCAAAAAAAAACGCCCCCTTTCGGGAGCGTTCTTTTAAACAGCTGCGTATTACTTGCGCTTCATCGACAAGAAGAACTCGTCGTTGGTCTTGGTCGCTTTCAGCTTGTCGACCAGGAACTCGATGGCAGCGACTTCGTCCATCGGGTGCAGCAGCTTGCGCAGGATCCACATACGCTGCAGTTCGTCGTCGGCGGTCAGCAACTCTTCGCGGCGGGTGCCGGAGCGGTTGATGTTGATCGCCGGGAACACGCGCTTCTCGGCGATCTTGCGATCCAGAGGCAGCTCCATGTTGCCGGTACCCTTGAACTCTTCGTAGATCACTTCGTCCATTTTCGAGCCGGTTTCAACCAGCGCGGTGGCGATAATGGTCAGCGAGCCGCCTTCTTCGATGTTACGCGCAGCACCGAAGAAACGCTTTGGCTTCTCGAGGGCGTGGGCATCGACACCACCGGTCAATACCTTGCCGGAGCTCGGGATCACGGTGTTGTAGGCACGGGCCAGACGGGTGATGGAGTCGAGCAGGATCACCACGTCTTTCTTGTGTTCGACCAGGCGCTTGGCCTTCTCGATCACCATTTCGGCAACCTGCACGTGACGGGTCGGCGGCTCGTCGAAGGTCGAGGCAACCACTTCGCCGCGCACGGTGCGCTGCATTTCGGTTACTTCTTCCGGACGTTCGTCGATCAGCAGCACGATCAGGTGAACTTCAGGGTTGTTACGGGCGATGTTCGCTGCGATGTTCTGCAGCATGATCGTTTTACCGGCTTTCGGCGGCGCGACAATCAGACCACGCTGGCCTTTGCCGATCGGGGCGCACAGGTCAATCACGCGACCAGTCAAGTCTTCGGTGGAACCGTTACCGGCTTCCATCTTCATGCGCACGGTCGGGAACAGCGGGGTCAGGTTCTCGAAGAGAATCTTGTTTTTCGCGTTCTCCGGACGATCGAAGTTGATCGTGTCGACCTTGAGCAGGGCGAAATACCGCTCGCCTTCCTTCGGAGGGCGGATCTTGCCAACGATGGTGTCACCGGTACGCAAGTTGAAGCGGCGGATCTGGCTTGGCGAGACGTAGATATCGTCCGGGCCGGCCAGGTAGGAAGCGTCAGCGGAGCGCAGGAAGCCGAAGCCGTCCTGGAGAATCTCCAGCACGCCATCACCGGAGATTTCCTCGCCGCCTTTCGAGTGCTTTTTCAGCAGGGAGAAAATCACGTCCTGCTTGCGCGAACGGGCCATATTTTCTATGCCCATCTGTTCGGCCAATTCGAGCAGTTCGGTAATCGGCTTTTGCTTGAGTTCAGTCAGATTCATATAGGAATGACGTAATCATTTATGGAGGGGGGGGAAATTAAGCTTTTGGCTTAATGAGGCCGCGCCGCGGAGAAGGCGACAGGATCGCGAACTAATTCGAAAAGGAGTGCGTCGGCGACGGCTAGCAGGGGGCAGTGGAGAAACCAGTGCGGGGCCGAATGTACCACCTGAGTTTCGGAGCGTCTAGCCCTGAATACGCAAAAAGCCCCGCTAATTGCGGGGCTTTTTTTCAGGCACTTTACAGCGACGCTTAGATGTTGGCGTCGAGGAAAGCCGCCAGTTGCGACTTCGACAGGGCGCCGACTTTGGTCGCTTCAACGTTGCCGTTCTTGAACAGCATCAGCGTCGGGATACCACGCACGCCGTGCTTGGCCGGGGTTTCCTGGTTTTCGTCGATGTTCAGTTTGGCAACGGTCAGCTTGCCTTTGTAAGTCTCGGCAATCTCGTCCAGAACCGGAGCGATCATTTTGCAAGGACCGCACCATTCAGCCCAGTAATCGACCAGGACAGCGCCTTCGGCCTTGAGTACGTCGGCTTCGAAGCTAGCGTCGCTAACGTGTTTGATAAGATCGCTGCTCATGGAATTCTCCAGGTTGTAAGCAAAAAAACGTGGCCCATCATAGCCGCCCTTCCCCTGTTCAGGAAGCCGCAGTTGATTGAGTCTTGCTATGGCACTCGATGAGTTTGGGTATAGCTCAAGTCACGCGGTGGCGGGGGCGATGAAGGAAATTCCAGTGCGCAGGGCCGCGTTGCGCACGTGCTCCTGCATGGCTTTTTGCGCAGCGCCGGACGCCCGGCGCGTGAGGGCACGAAGAATCTTGCGGTGTTCCTGCCAGGTTTCCATGGCGCGTTCGGCGCGGATGAACGGTAGTTTCTGGCTTTCCAGGAACATCTCGGCGCTGGCGGTGAGGATGTTCAGCATCGCCTGATTGCCGCTGGCCAGAAGGATGCGCCGGTGGAATTCGAAGTCGAGTTTCGCCGCTGCCTCAAAGTCACCGACCTTCAATTGCTCGCGCATGGCTGCAACGTTGTCTTCCAGCGCATCCAGATCGAACGTGCTCAAGGTCACCGCCGCCAGCCCCGCCGCAAATCCTTCCAGCGCATAGCGCAACTGAAAGATGTCCAGTGGCGACGCCTGCGCCGCGAACGACCAGCCCGGTGCGTTTTCGCCACGCGACAATTCTACTGGTGACTGCACGAACACGCCTTTGCCCGGCTGAATACTGACCACGCCCAGCGCACTTAACGATGACAGTGCCTCGCGCAACGACGCCCGGCTCACGCCCAGTTGCAACGCCAGATCCCGCTGCGACGGCAAGGCGTCGCCCGCACCGAAACCCTGCTCGGTGATCAGTTTGCGGATCGCTTGCAGCGCCACTTCGGGTACCGCACGGGAAATCGAGTTCATGGTTTTTCAGACGCGCCAGGCCAATGTGCGGCTAGTTGTAAAGCTATTCGCCGAGTCCGGCAAGTCGTGCCCCAGCGGGGTTCGGTGCTGCGCAGCGATGCGCGATAGCGGTGCGAAAAACAACCTGACTGTTCAGACCAGTAAGACCGAACAAAGCCGCTGAAACCGCGGCCTGCCACGACGAAAGCCACGTATTGGCACGGCACATGCTCTGTCCGAACGCAGAAATCACTTCCCGCCGATCCGGAGATTGTCCATGACCAAGCGTTACAGCGCCCTCCTCGCCGCTCTGTTTGCCTCTTTGTTGCTCAGCCAGGCTCCCGCTCACGCCGACGGTCTGGACGACGTGGTCAAGCGCGGCACGCTGAAAGTCGCCGTGCCCCAGGACTTCCCGCCGTTCGGCTCGGTCGGCCCGGACATGAAACCTCGTGGTCTGGACATCGACACGGCGAAACTGCTGGCTGATCAACTCAAGGTCAAACTCGAACTGACCCCGGTCAACAGCACTAACCGCATTCCGTTCCTGACCACCGGCAAGGTTGATCTGGTGATCTCCAGCCTCGGCAAAAATCCTGAGCGTGAGAAGGTCATCGACTTCTCCCGCGCCTACGCCCCCTTCTACCTCGCCGTGTTCGGCCCGCCAGACGCTGCGATCGCCGGCCTCGACGATCTCAAAGGCAAGACCATCAGCGTCACCCGTGGCGCCATCGAAGACATCGAGCTGAGCAAAGTCGCCCCCGAAGGCGTGACCATCAAACGCTTCGAAGACAACAACTCGACCATCGCCGCCTACCTCGCAGGACAAGTTGACCTGATCGCCAGCGGCAACGTGGTGATGGTGGCGATCAGCGAAAAGAACCCGAAACGCGTGCCGGCGCTGAAAGTGAAGCTCAAGGACTCGCCAGTCTACGTCGGCGTGAACAAGAACGAAGCGGCGCTGCTGGCCAAGGTCAACGACATCCTGACCACCGCCAAGGCTGACGGCGCACTGGAAAAGAATTCGCAGACCTGGCTGAAAGAGCCGCTGCCGGCCGATCTCTGATCGACTGAGCGGGAGACCTTCATGGCTTATCAGTTCGATTTCATGCCGGTGGTGGAAAACACCGACCTGTTGCTGCGCGGCGCGCTGTTCACCCTTGAGCTGACGGCCATCGGCGCGTTGCTCGGGGTCGGCGTCGGGATTGTCGGGGCGCTGGTGCGGGCGTGGAACATCCGCCCGTTCTCGGCAATCTTCGGCGTCTACGTCGAGTTGATCCGCAACACGCCGTTTCTGGTGCAGTTGTTCTTCATCTTCTTCGGCTTGCCGTCGCTTGGCGTGCAGATTTCCGAGTGGCAGGCGGCGGTGCTGGCGATGGTGATCAACCTCGGCGCCTATTCGACGGAGATCATTCGCGCCGGCATTCAGGCGATCCCGCGCGGGCAACTGGAAGCCGCAGCGGCGCTGGCGATGACGCGCTTCGAAGCGTTCCGTCATGTGGTGCTGCTGCCGGCGCTGGGCAAGGTCTGGCCGGCGCTGAGCAGCCAGATCATCATCGTCATGCTTGGCTCGGCGGTGTGTTCGCAGATCGCCACCGAAGAGTTGAGTTTTGCCGCCAACTTCATTCAGTCGCGCAACTTCCGCGCCTTTGAAACCTACGCGCTGACCACGCTGATCTATCTGTGCATGGCGCTGCTGATTCGCCAACTGCTGAACTGGATCGGTCGGCGCTACATCAGCAGGAGCCGCGCATGAGCGATTTCACCTTCTGGGACATCCTGCGCAACCTGCTCGTCGGCCTGCAATGGACGCTGGCGCTGTCGCTGGTGGCGTTTATCGGCGGCGGGATTGTCGGGCTGCTGATCCTGATCATGCGCATCTCGAAAAACTCTCTGCCAAGCAGCATCGCCCGCACATGGATCGAGCTGTTCCAGGGCACGCCATTGTTGATGCAGCTGTTTCTGGTGTTCTTCGGCGTGGCGCTGGCCGGGATCGAAATCTCGCCGTGGATGGCCGCAGCGATTGCCCTGACCTTGTTCACCAGCGCCTATCTGGCGGAGATCTGGCGCGGCTGCGTCGAATCGATTTCCAATGGCCAGTGGGAAGCCTCGGCGAGTCTGGCGCTCAATCCGCTGGAACAGCTGCGCTACGTGATCCTGCCGCAGGCCCTGCGCATTGCCGTGGCGCCGACCGTGGGTTTCTCGGTGCAAGTGGTCAAAGGCACCGCGGTGACCTCGATCATCGGTTTCACCGAGCTGACCAAGACCGGCGGCATGCTCGCCAACGCCACGTTTGAACCGTTCATGGTCTACGGCCTCGTCGCCCTCGGCTACTTCCTGCTCTGCTACCCCTTGTCCCTCAGTGCGCGCTACCTGGAAAGGAGACTGCATGCCTCTGCTTAGAATTTCCGCCCTGCATAAATACTACGGCGATCACCACGTGCTCAAAGGCATCGACCTCAGCGTCGAGGAAGGCCAGGTCGTGGCGATCATAGGCCGCAGCGGCTCGGGCAAATCCACCCTGCTGCGCACGCTCAATGGCCTGGAGTCGATCAACGATGGCGTCATCGAAGTCGATGGCGAATACCTCGACGCCGCCCGCGCCGACCTGCGCAGCCTGCGGCAGAAGGTCGGCATGGTGTTTCAGCAGTTCAACCTGTTCCCGCACCTGACCGTGGGCGAAAACGTCATGCTCGCGCCGCAAGTGGTGCAGAAAGTGCCGAAAGCCAAGGCTGCGGAACTGGCGCGAGAGATGCTCGAACGTGTGGGGCTTGGAGAAAAATTCGATGCCTTCCCGGATCGACTCTCAGGCGGCCAGCAACAGCGCGTGGCGATTGCCCGGGCGCTGGCGATGTCGCCGAAGGTTTTGCTGTGCGACGAGATCACCTCGGCGCTCGACCCGGAACTGGTCAACGAAGTGCTCAGCGTGGTTCGGCAACTGGCCAAGGAAGGCATGACGCTGATCATGGTCACCCATGAAATGCGCTTTGCCCGCGAGGTCGGGGATAAATTGGTGTTCATGCACCATGGCAAGGTGCATGAGGTGGGTGATCCGAAGGTGTTGTTTGCCAATCCGCAGACGGCGGAGCTGGCGAACTTTATTGGCACAGTTGAAGCAACAGCCTGAGAGAAAAACAGGGGCTTCCAAGCCCTCATCGCGAGCAGGCTCACTCCTACATGGGAATGCGTTCACCTGTAGGAGCGAGCCTGCTCGCGATTGACCGCGCAGCGGTCACCGACTTTCTGCGCTGAATCAACGGTTTGAACCATGCGCGTTGGCGCCAGCCGTTGATCGTGGCACGATGTCGAGGTTATCGACCGAGACCCCCTGACCATGCCGCAATCCCAAGCCAAGAATCTGTCCCTGATCGCCGCAATCGACCTGGGCTCGAACAGCTTTCACATGGTCGTGGCCAAGGCCCAGAACGGCGAGATCCGCATTCTCGAGCGGCTCGGCGAAAAGGTTCAGCTGGCCGCTGGCATCGACGATGAGCGCAAGCTCAACGAAGAATCGATGCAACGTGGCCTCGATTGCCTCAAGCGTTTTGCCCAACTGATCAACGGCATGCCGCTGGGCGCCGTGCGCATCGTCGGCACCAACGCCCTGCGTGAAGCGCGCAACCGCCTTGAGTTCATTCACCGCGCCGAAGAAATCCTCGGCCACCCGGTGGAAGTCATCTCCGGCCGTGAAGAAGCGCGTCTGATCTATCTGGGCGTGTCGCACACCCTCGCCGACACTCCGGGCAAACGTCTGGTCGCCGACATCGGCGGCGGCAGTACCGAGTTCATCATCGGCCAGCGCTTCGAGCCGCTGCTGCGCGAAAGCCTGCAGATGGGCTGCGTCAGCTTCACCCAGCGCTACTTCAAGGACGGCAAGATCACCCCGGCCCGCTACGCCCAGGCATACACGGCGGCGCGGCTGGAGATCATGAGCATCGAACACGCCCTGCACCGTCTGACCTGGGATGAAGCCATCGGCTCCTCGGGCACCATCCGCGCCATCGGCCTGGCATTGAAGGCCGGCGGCCATGGCACTGGCGAAGTGAATGCCGAAGGTCTGGCCTGGCTCAAGCGTCGGCTATTCAAGCTTGGCGACGTCGACAAGATCGATTTCGAAGGCATCAAGCCGGATCGCCGGACCATTTTCCCGGCGGGCCTGGCGATTCTCGAAGCGATTTTCGACGCCCTCGAACTGCAACGCATGGATCACTGCGACGGCGCACTGCGTGAAGGCGTGCTCTACGACCTGCTTGGCCGTCATCATCACGAAGACGTGCGCGAACGCACCCTGACCTCGCTGATGGAGCGCTACCACGTCGACCTGGAGCAGGCGGCGCGAGTTGAGCGCAAAGCCTTGCACGCGTTCGATCAGGTCGCGGTGGACTGGGAGCTGGATGACGGCATCTGGCGCGAACTCCTCGGCTGGGCGGCGAAAGTGCACGAAGTCGGCCTCGACATCGCTCACTATCACTACCACAAGCACGGCGCCTACCTGATCGAGCACTCGGACCTCGCCGGCTTCTCCCGCGAAGACCAGCAAATGCTTGCGCTGTTGGTGCGCGGCCATCGCCGCAACATTCCCAAGGACAAGTTTGCCGATTTCGGCGACGACGGTGACAAGCTGATCCGCCTGTGCGTGCTGCTGCGCTTTGCGATCCTGTTCCACCACATTCGTGGCACGCAGACGATGCCGCAGGTGGTGTTGCATGCCAAGGGCAACACCTTGGATGTGGAATTCCCGGAGAACTGGCTGGATGAGAATCAGCTGACTCAGGCGGATTTCGGGCTTGAGGCGGATTGGCTGACGCGGGTGGGGATTGTGCTGACTGTTCACTGATACCCAGCAAATTTGTGAATGACAGGTGCAAAAAAGGCGATCCGCAGGGATCGCCTTTTTTATTGGGTTCGGCTTGAGATGGGAGGTGGGCCTGCCCCTCACCCCAGCCCTCTCCCGGAGGGAGAGGGCGCCGATTTGTGGGCTTTTCAAATCCTGAGTTCGACTCGGTATTGCAAGTCGGCGTAACCCTGACATCCACCTCGATCAGTCCCCTCTCCCTCCGGGAGAGGGTTAGGGTGAGGGGCTTTTGCTTTTGATTTAGCTGCTTACCGGAAGGATGGGGCTACCCAACCGTTCCAGCAACGTCGCCTGCGCACTCCTCGGGTTCTGGTTGCCGGTCGGTGTGTTGCGGATGTAACGGCCATCCGACTGCAAGCTCCAGCTATGAGTGTTGTCAGTCAAATACAACTCCAGCTCTTTCTTCACCCGAGTCAGCAGCTTTTTGCCTTCGACCGGGAAGCAAGTCTCGACGCGTTTGTCGAGGTTGCGCTCCATCCAGTCGGCACTGGAGAGGAACATCTGCTCATCGCCGCCATTGAGGAAGTAGAACACTCGCGTGTGCTCAAGGAAGCGCCCAATGATCGAGCGCACATGGATGTTGTGCGAAACCCCGGCAATCCCCGGACGTAGGCAGCACATGCCGCGCACCACCAGATCGATGCGCACGCCGGACTGGCTGGCCTTGTACAGCGCGCGGATGATCTTCGGATCGGTCAGCGAGTTGAACTTGGCGATGATGTGCGCCGGTTTGCCTTCGACGGCGAACTGGGTCTCGCGGGCAATCATGTCGAGCATGCCCTTCTTCAGGGTAAACGGCGCATGCAGCAGCTTCTTCATGCGCAGGGTTTTACCCATGCCGATCAACTGGCTGAACAGTTTGCCGACGTCTTCGCACAAGGCGTCGTCGGAGGTCAGCAGGCTGTAGTCGGTGTAAAGCTTGGCGTTACCGGCGTGGTAGTTACCGGTGCCGAGGTGCGCGTAACGGACGATTTCGCCGGCCTCACGCCGCAGGATCAGCATCATCTTGGCGTGGGTCTTGAAGCCGACCACGCCGTAGATCACCACCGCACCGGCCGCTTGCAGACGGCTGGCCAGTTGCAGGTTGGACTCTTCGTCGAACCGCGCACGCAGCTCGATGACCGCCGTCACTTCCTTGCCGTTACGCGCGGCATCGACCAGCGCATCGACGATCTCGGAGTTGGCACCGGAGCGGTACAGGGTCTGACGCACAGCGAGAACGTGCGGGTCTTTCGCCGCTTGACGCAGCAGGTCGACCACCGGGGTGAACGACTCGAACGGGTGCAGCAAGAGGATGTCCTGCTTGCTGACCACGCTGAAGATGTTTTCGCTGTTCTGCAGCAGTTTCGGGATCTGCGGAGTGAACGGCGTGTATTGCAGCTCCGGATGACTGTCCAGACCGGTGATGCTGAACAGGCGTGTCAGGTTGACCGGGCCGTTGACCTGATACAGCTCGCTCTCGCTCAGGTTGAACTGCTTGAGCAAGTAATCCGAAAGGTGTTTCGGGCAGGTGTCGGCGACTTCCAGACGCACCGCATCGCCGTAACGACGCGAGAACAACTCGCCACGCAGGGCGCGGGCCAGGTCTTCGACGTCTTCGGAATCGAGCGCGAGGTCAGCGTTTCGGGTCAGACGGAACTGGTAGCAGCCTTTAACCTTCATGCCCTGGAACAGGTCATCGGCGTGGGCGTGGATCATCGACGACAGGAACACGTAGTTGTCGCCCGGGCCGCCAACTTCTTCCGGCACCTTGATGATCCGTGGCAGCAAACGCGGCGCCGGGATGATCGCCAGACCGGAGTCGCGACCAAAGGCGTCGATGCCTTCCAGCTCGACGATGAAGTTCAGGCTCTTGTTCACCAGCAACGGGAACGGGTGCGTCGGGTCGAGGCCGATCGGGGTGATGATCGGCGCGATCTCGTCGCGGAAATAGCGGCGCACCCAGGTTTTGATCTTGACCGTCCAGTGGCGGCGACGGATGAAGCGCACCTGATGCTTTTCCAGCTCCGGCAACAGAATGTCGTTGAGGATCGCGTACTGACGGTCAACGTGACCGTGCACCAGCTCGCTGATCCGCGCCAGCGCTTGATGCGGCTGCAAGCCGTCAGCACCGGCCTGTTCACGGGCGAAGGTGATCTGCTTCTTCAGACCGGCGACGCGGATCTCGAAAAATTCGTCGAGGTTGCTGGAGAAGATCAGCAGGAACTTCAAGCGCTCCAGCAGCGGATAGGACTCGTCCAGCGCCTGTTCCAGCACGCGGATATTGAATTGCAGTTGCGAAAGCTCACGGTGGATGTACAGGCTGCTGTCATCCAGGCCCGGTATCGCAATCACTGGCGCCGCCGCGACAGGTTCGGCGACTGGCGCGGGTGGCGCAGGCTCCAGCTCCGGCGGAGTTTCGGTGATTTGCTCGACCACCGGCTGAGCTTCTTTTACTGCAACTTCCGTGAGTCCTTCGGTATTCATTGAATGTTCCTGGGAGGGCTATTTCTGCTCTCGTAACAATTGAGCGGCGCGGACAGCAAAGTAAGTCAGGATGCCATCAGCGCCGGCACGTTTAAAGGCGGTCAGTGATTCGACAATCACCGCCTCGCTCAACCAGCCATTCTGGATTGCCGCCATGTGCATGGCGTATTCGCCGCTAACCTGGTAGACGAAGGTCGGCACTTTGAAGGCATCTTTTACCCGGAAAAGAATGTCGAGGTAGGGCATGCCCGGTTTGACCATGACCATGTCCGCGCCTTCAGACAAGTCCGCACCGACTTCGTGCAGCGCTTCGTCGCTATTGGCCGGGTCCATCTGATAAGAGGCTTTGTTCGCCTTGCCGAGGTTCGATGCCGAGCCGACCGCATCGCGAAACGGGCCGTAATAGGCGCTGGCGTACTTGGCCGAATAAGCCATGATCCGCACGTTGACGTGACCGGCGACTTCCAGCGCTTCGCGGATCGCCTGAATACGACCGTCCATCATGTCCGACGGCGCGACAACCTGAGCGCCGGCTTCGGCATGGGAAAGCGCCTGACGCACCAGTGCGTCAACAGTGATGTCGTTCTGTACGTAGCCTTCTTCGTCGAGGATGCCGTCCTGACCGTGGGTGGTGAACGGATCGAGCGCCACGTCAGTGATCACGCCGAGCTCAGGGAAACGCTCACGCAGCGCGCGGGTGGCGCGCTGGGCGATGCCTTGAGGATTCCAGGCTTCGGCGGCGTCGAGGGATTTAAGTTCAGGAGGGGTGACCGGGAACAGCGCTAGCGCCGGAATCCCCAGTTCGACCCATTTCGCTGCTTCTTCGAGCAGCAGATCGATAGTCAACCGCTCTACCCCGGGCATCGACGCCACGGCTTCGCGACGGTTTTCACCGTCAAGCACGAACACCGGCAGGATCAGGTCATCGACCGTCAGCACATTTTCCCGCACCAGCCGACGCGAAAAATCATCACGACGATTGCGGCGCAGGCGCGTGGCAGGGAACAGACGGTTGGCTGGGGTAAAGCTCACGGCGGACTCCTGAGCCCGCGCAAACGGGCGAGCGTGACAGTTATAGACGGCCATTATGACGAACAGATGACAGTTGTGTGAGGCCCGTGACATGTAGCCGCATTCCATTCTCAGTGTAGGAATTGTTCACGTCGAGACACATTTGGACACTTTCATGAATGTGTCCGAAGGGTTAGGCTGCGCGTTCATTTCGCCAGCACCCAGACAATGCTCCAACAATTTCTGCATGACTTTGGCTACTTTGCCTTGTTCCTCGGCACGTTCTTCGAAGGCGAAACCATTCTGGTGCTCGCGGGCTTCCTCGCGTTCCGTGGATACATGGACATCAACCTGGTGGTGGTCGTGGCGTTCTGCGGCAGCTATGCCGGCGATCAGCTGTGGTACTTCCTGGGCCGCAAGCACGGGCGCAAATTGCTCGCGCGCAAACCGCGCTGGCAACTGATGGGCGACCGCGCGCTGGAGCACATTCGTAAGCATCCTGACATCTGGGTATTGAGCTTCCGTTTCGTTTACGGTCTGCGCACGGTGATGCCGGTGGCGATCGGCCTGTCGGGTTATCCGCCGGGACGTTATCTGCTGCTCAACGGTATCGGTGCAGCGATCTGGGCGACCGCGCTGGCCGCCGCCGCTTACCACTTCGGCGCGGTGCTGGAAGGCATGCTCGGCAGCATCAAGAAGTACGAGTTGTGGGTACTCGGTGCGCTGCTGATTCTTGGCGTTGGCCTGTGGTTGCGCCGCCGCTTCAAGAATGCGCGGCTGGCCAAGCAGGTGTACGCCGACGAGCAAGCTGCGAAAGCTGCACTGCTGAATCAGGCCGAAGAATCCAAGCCTGCCGAACCGAAGACGCCTGCCGAGTAACGCGCTGGCGACTTGCTACAGCCCGCCGGCACTGAGCGGGCTGGCCGCCTCTTTCAGTCATTTATCCCCTCTGCGCTAGCGGACTCCCGCTCGTCAGCGGCGTTCTCACGCCAAAAATCACCCGCTCGCCACGCAACAGACATCCCAAATAATGAACACCCCGCCGTTGTTGCGATCCATGTAGAAAGCGTTCCATGCAGGTGCCGCCACCACTTGAGCCTATGGCAACGCGCGACAATTTAGTGGACATTTAGCGCCATGAATCTGGAGAGAAAACCATGAGCAAAAAAGTTGCAGTGATCCTGTCCGGCAGTGGCGTGTACGACGGCGCCGAGATCCATGAAAGCGTGATCACCCTGCTGCGCCTCGACCAACGCGGCGCGCAGGTGCAGTGCTTCGCCCCGAACATCGCGCAATTGCACGTGATCAACCACCTGACCGGCGAAGAAATGCCCGAGTCGCGTAACGTCCTGGTGGAATCGGCGCGCATTGCTCGCGGCAACATCAAGGACATCCGCGAGGCCGACGTCGACGACTTCGATGCGCTGATCGTGCCGGGTGGGTTTGGTGCGGCGAAGAACCTCTCGAACTTCGCTGTTGAAGGTGCTGGCTGCAGCGTGCAGCCGGAAGTGCTGGCGCTGGCCGAGGCATTTGCCGAAGCGGGCAAACCGGTCGGTCTGATGTGCATCTCGCCGGCACTGGCGGCGAAGATCTACGGCCCGGGCGTAACCTGCACCATCGGCAACGACGCCGACACCGCCACGGCGATGAACAAGATGGGCGCCACCCATGAAGACTGTGCGGTGACGGAAATCATCGAAGACAAGGCGCGCAAACTGGTGACGACCCCGGCTTACATGCTGGCGCAGAACATCAGTGAGGCGGCTTCGGGGATCAATAAGCTCGTGGATCGCGTCCTCGAACTGACCCACGAAAACGACGCCTGATACGGTCTACTGTAGGAGTGAGCCTGCTCGCGATGGCGGTGTATCAGGCACATATCTGTTGAATGACCGACCGCTATCGCGAGCAGGCTCACTCCTACAAGGGGATTTGTGTAGGGCTTAAGGCTTGCGGGTCAGGCGTGTGAGGATCCGGTCCAGCGCATTGGCGAACGCCTGCTTCTCGCGATCGCCAAACGGCGCGGGCCCGCCACTCATCTGGCCCTGCTCGCGCAGATCGGTGAACAGGTTGCGCACGGCCAGGCGTTCGCCCATGTTCTGCGCATCGAACTCCTTGCCCCGCGGATCCAGCGCCGCGACGCCCTTCTTCACCAAACGATCGGCCAGCGGGATATCGCTGCAAATCACCAGCTCACCGGGTACCGCGTGCTCGACCAGATAATCGTCCGCCGCATCCGGCCCGCTCGGCACCACGATCAGTTTGACGATGGCCAGCCCCGGTTTGATCTGCGGCTGCCCGGCCACCAGCACCACTTCGAACTGGCGCTTGAGCGCAAACTTCATTACCAGATCCTTCGCCGCCCGTGGGCAGGCATCGGCATCGATCCATACACGCATTTCTTACCTCCAAAAAATTCGCGAGCAAGTCGAATCGTCAGTCCCACAGGTTACGCACAAATCCTGTGGGAGCGAGCCTGCTCGCGAATGTGAGCGCAGCGAATGCTGTTAAGCGACTACCCGCCGCTTCTCCGCCATCCAACTACGCCCATACAACACAACAATCGCCAGAATCGCCACCGCCTGCGCCGTCAACGAATACGCATCGGCATGAATCCCCAGCCAGTCGAATTCAAAGAACGCCACCGGCCGCGTGCCGAAGATCCCGGCTTCCTGCAACGCCTTCACGCCATGCCCGGCAAACACCACCGACAGCGCGCACAACAGCGCCGCGTTGATGCTGAAGAACAGCGTCAGCGGCAGTTTCGCCGAACCGCGCAGGATCACCCACGCCAGACCGACCAGCAGCACCAGTGCCGTCGCGCCACCGGCGAGCACCGCGTCATGCCCGGCCGGGCCGGCCTGCAACCACAGGGTTTCGTAGAACAGGATCACTTCGAACAACTCGCGATACACCGAGAAGAACGCCAGAATCGCGAAGCCGAAACGCCCGCCACCGCCGACCAGACTGCTCTTGATGTAATCCTGCCAGGCCGCGGCGTGGCGACGGTCATGCATCCACACGCCCAGCCACAAGACCATGACACTGGCGAACAGCGCCGTGGCGCCTTCGAGCAGTTCACGCTGCGAGCCGCTGACGTCGATCACATACGCCGCCAGCGCCCAGGTGCCGAGGCCGGCCAGCAGCGCCAGGCCCCAACCGACGTTGACGCTGCGCACCGCCGATTGCTGGCCGGTGTTGCGCAGGAAGGCGAGGATCGCCGCCAGCACCAGAATCGCTTCCAGCCCTTCACGCAGCAGAATCAGTAGGCCGGAAATGTAGCTCAGCGACCAGCTCAGGCCGTCACTGCCGAGCAACCCGGCGGACTCTTTCAACTTCGCCTTGGCCGCATCCAGACGCTGCTCGGCCTGCTCGACCGGCAAGCCGTCCTGCAACGATTGTCGATACGCCATCAGCGACTTTTCAGTGTCCTTGCGCACATTGGCGTCGACGTTATCCAGCGAGCTCTCGACCAGCTCGAAGCCTTCCAGATACGCCGCGACCGACAGGTCGTAAGCCTGATCGTGCTCACCGGCGCGGTACGCAGCAAGACTCTTGTCCAGCGTTGCCGCGGTGTAGTCGAGCAACTGCGCCGGACCACGCTTGACCTGTGGCGGCTGCGCGCGTTGCGCACGGAACGTCGCCGCCGCTTGCGGGCCATCGGCAGCCTGCACTTCGGCCGGGGTCTGACGGGCCAGATCGGCGATGTTGTAGCTCTTCTCGGACTTGGCCGCCGCCGGATCGGCGCTGAAGCCGGCGATGTAAGTCGCCAGATCCCAGCGCTGCCGATCGTCAAGCTGATCGGCAAACGCCGGCATGTCGGTGCCTTCGACGCCTTGGCCGAGGGTGTTGTAGATCGCATACAGACTCAGGTGATCCATCCGCGCCGCATCACGCAGATTGGCCGGGGCCGGGGTCATGCCGAGCCCCGCCGGTCCGTCACCGGCGCCGCTGTCGCCGTGGCACACCGAGCAGTTCTGCGCATAGAGCGGAGCGCCTCGGGTGGGATCGGGGGTGATGATCGGTGCCTGGCTGACTTCATAGGCTACCGCCAGTTGCGCGCCCAACTGCCGCGCCTGACGGGCCACTTCAGCGCCATCCTGTTTCGCGCTGATCGCCGCGTGCAGGACTTCAACGCCCTGCTCCAGCGCAGCCTTTTCCGATTTGGCCGGCATACCGGCGATCAAGCCTTGCAGCGCCCGCGTGAACTCCAGTTGCTCGCGGTATTCGGAGTCATCGACAACCTTGCCCGCCGCTACCGTCGGCGGGTAATCCGCACTGATGTAATCGAGCAGGTGCAGCGCTTGCGGCGCGCCTTCCACGGTATCGGCCAGCAGATTGAAGCTGCTCAGGGCAAACAACGGGAACACCAGCCAGGCCAGGAACCGGGACGAGGCAGTCATGAAGAATTCTCAAATGGAAATGCGAAGTTACATATTGTTCACTTCGAACGCATTTCCCTCAAGCTTTGTCGGTGTTTCGCTTTGATTGGGCGGATGTACCCGGCAGACGAACTCCGCAAAATCGCCGAGGATTGCCTCAGGAACAGAGTCTTTGATCTGCGCACATCGGCACCCAACTCGCAGCCACTGGCCAGCATCCGTCACTATACTGCGCGCGCCCTCAACATTCCGGCTCAAGGAAACACACCGTTTATGCGGATCATCCCGTTGTTTGTCCTGCTCGCCACTGCGCTTTTTTTAAACGGCTGCGCGGCTTACCGTAATTACGATCAGGAAATGCAGCAAACCACCGACGAGATGACCAAGGGCAACCTCACCGGCGCACTGGCACTGGTCGAGATGCATAACCCGTGGGAAGACAAGGATCTGCTGTATTACCTGGAAACAGGCGCCATCCTCAGCGCTGGCAGCGCTCTGCCCGAAAGCCAGCAAGCGTGGCGCAGTGCTGACCGGATGATCTTCCAGCGCGAAGAGGCCAACCCATCCGGCGCCATGAAGCTGCTGTCCCGGTTCGGCAATGAAATGGGCACCATGCTCGTCAACGACAAGCTGCTGCGCTACGAAGGCTATGACTACGAGAAGGTCATGCTGACCACGCAAATGGCCCTCAATCAGTTATCCGTCAACGATTTCGATGGTGCTCGCGCCGATATCAAGAAGACCCATGAACGCGAAGGACTGATCGCCCGGCAACGCGAATTGCAATACGAAGCGGTAGAGGCAGAGGCCAAGTCCCAGGGCATCACCCTGCGCTACAAAGATCTGCAAGGTTATCCGGTGGCCATACTCGATGCGCCACAAGTGCTCGAACTGAAGAACGGCTATCAAAGTGCGTTCAGTCACTATCTGGCCGGGTTCACTTATGAAGCCTTGGGTGAGCGCGACCTCGCGGCGCCCGGTTATCGCCAAGCCATCGAACTGCGCCCGGACATGCCGTTTCTGCAGAACGCTTTGCGTAACCTCGACAAGCCTGCAGCCAAGGCCGATGAAAGTGACGTTCTGATCATTGTGCAAAGCGGTCTGGCACCGGCGCGCAGCTCGGTTCAAGTGCCGATTCCGGTGCGCCTGAACGAAAACCTGGTCATTGTCGCGCCGATATCCTTTCCGGTGATGATTCCGGACGCCGTCACCCCGACCTTCAATCACCTGAAGGTTGATGGCCGTAAGCAGCCGTTGACGGTCATCAACAGCGTGACCGATATGGCCATGCGAACACTGCGCGATGACATGCCTGAAATCATCTCGCGCGCCATGTTCCGCGCCAATATGGCCGCGATCGGCCAGGCACAGGAAAACGAGCGCAACCCGGCCAAGGCCTCGCTGGTGGTGACAAACAAGGATCCTTTCGAGGAGGCCGATACACGCACCTGGCGCGCCCTGCCTGACAAGACGCTCGTCACTCGTCTGCGCCTGAAAAAGGGCCTGCACACGGTCGACGTGCCCATCTACCCGCCGGGCTATCCCCTGACCTTACGCGTCGATCAGGATCATCAAATACTCAATCTGCGCGTGTTCCGGGATCAGACCTATTACGTCGGATCGGCCTTCGTTGCTCCTGCGACGCCTTTACCAGAGAAAGCAAGCCCTTCGAAATAAGTAATGGCACCTAACTAACCAGTGCAATTAAAAAGCTATTACATAGCCATCACCGCCTGCTTATAATGCCGCGCCCGCGTTATTGCGATCGGGCATTAAAGCTCCTCTAGTTATGAGGAATTGGCAGGAGGCCAGCGCCACTGTCGATGGGTCACACCAGCCCGACCAGCATTCGCGGCTGTTTTACTCCAGGGAAGAAGTACCCCCATGGCATTCCGCGCCCCCACTCTGATCGCGCTCAGCGCCGTCACTCTGCTGTCCGGCTGTTCGGCGTTTCGCAACTACGACTCCGAACTGGCACAGACCAACCAGCAACTGGCCACCGGCAACGTTGACGCTGCGCTGACCCTGCTGGAAAAGAACAACACCGGCCCCGACAAAGACCTGCTCTATTACTTCGAGAAAGGTGAGTTGCTGCGCGCCAAGGGTGACCTCTCCGGCAGCCAGAATGCCTGGACCAGTGCCGATGTGGTGGTCGGTCAGTGGGAAGACTCGGTCAAGCTCGACACCGGTAAATACCTGGCTCAGTTCGGCAGCTTCATCGTCAATGACAAAGTGCGTCGCTACGAAGGCTACGACTACGAAAAAGTCATGCTGACCACCCAGATGGCCCTGAACCTGCTGGCGGTCAATGACTTCGACGGTGCGCGTACCGCGATCAAGAAGACTCACGAACGTGAAGCGGTGATCGCCGAGTTGCGTGACAAGGAATACCTCAAGAGCGAAGAAGAGGCCGAGAAAGAAGGTATCAAGACGCAGTACAAAGACCTGCAGGGCTATCCGGTCGCCAGTCTCGACGCGCCGGAAGTGGTCGGTCTGAAAAACAGCTACCAGAGTGCGTTCAGCCATTACCTGTCCGGTTTCGTCTATGAAGCCCTGGGCGAAAAAGGCCTGGCTGCACCGGGCTACCGCAAGGCTGCCGAATTGCGTCCGAACACGCCGCTGCTGGAACAGGCGCTGGTCAACCTCGACAAGCCGGGCAAATCCGACGACAGCGACATTCTCATCGTCGTCCAGAGTGGTCTGGCGCCAGCCCGCGACTCAATCCGGGTGCCGCTGCCATTGCCGATCTCCAACAATGTGGTGATCACGCCGCTGTCGTTCCCGATCATCAAACCTGACACCTCCACGGCGACTTTCGCGCAAATCGGCGTCGATGGTAAGCAGGTCGATCTGACCGCGCTCAACAGCACCACCGCGATGTCCCGCCGCGCCCTGCGCGACGACATGCCGGGGATCATCGTGCGCACCACCGTGCGGGCGATCACCAAGGGTGTTGCGCAGAAGCAGATCAACGAAACCAACCCGCTGGCCGGTCTCGCCGTCGGTATCTCTTCAGCTGTGCTCGAAGGTGCCGATACCCGTACGTGGCGCACCTTGCCGGACTACACCCAAGTGGTGCGTCTGCGTCTGAAAAAGGGTGAGCATCAGGTTACCCTGCCGAGCGCCGTGGGCGGTTCGGTGGTCACGGTCACTGTCGATCAGCGATATCAAGTGATCACCCTGCGCGCCGTGGGCAACCAGGTATTCGCCGGTGGCCTCGCCGCACACGTCATCCCGAGCGCCAGCGCGACCAACGTCGCCAGCCTCAAACAACCTTAAGAACGGAGTCTTTGCATGCGCTTCAAACTCATCGCCGTCGCCGCCCTCGCCTTGCTGGCGAGCGGCTGCGCCACCCCGCCACCGCCAGAGCCGGGCAGCGCCGCGAGCAAAGTCGTGGCCATGGGTCCGCAGAAACACATCGTCGTCGGCGCCATGCGCGTCGCCCGGGAAAACGGCTTCATGACGGTCAATGTGCAGTTGAGCAACACCCTCAACAGCAACAAGATTTTCTACTACCGCTTCGCCTGGCTCGGCGCGGAAGGCTTCCCGATTGCCGAAGAAGAAGTGTGGAAAAGCCAAATGATGTACGGCGCCCAGACCAGCTTCATTCAAGGCATCGCCCCGACCCCGAAAGCCATGGACTTCCGTCTGGAAATCAAGACGCCGTAAGCCTGTCACCCTATTCCTGTTTTAGAGAGCATTCCCATGTTTGCACGCTTTTCCTGCATCGCCGTTATCGCCCTGCTGGCCTCCGGTTGCGCCAACACTTCGCCGACCCTGGGCAGCAAGAACATCAGCTACGGTGACACCAAAGCGGTTGAAACCGTGACCAACGAATTCGGTTCGACCGACCTGCAAATGATCGCCGAGTCGATGACCCGCTCGCTGGCCCAGTCCGGCATTCTGCAGGGCCGTCCGGTGGTTCAGGTCTACGACGTGAAGAACAAGACCAGCGAGTACATCGACACCCGCGAAATCACCACCAGCATCAAGACTCAGCTGATGAAAACCGGTGTAGCGCGTTTCGCCAGCGACAACAACGCCATGCAGAGCCAGGTTGACCAGCTCAAGCTGCAAAACCAGAGCGGTCTGTACAAGAAGAGCACCGTGGCCAAGACCGGCAACATGGTTGCCGCCAAGTACCGCATCGAAGGCTCGATCAGCTCGATCGTCAAGCGCAGCAGCGACTACAAGGACGTCTTCTACAAATTCAGCCTGCAACTGATCGACGTTGAAAGCGGTCTGGCCGAGTGGATGGACGAAAAAGAGATCCGCAAAACCACGGAGCGTTAATTGATGCGCGCATGGATTGGCATGATGGCCCTGGCTTGCGCGTTCAGCGTGCAAGCGGCCCCGAAAGTCGCGGTGACGGATCTGGCGTACCAGGAACGTGTGGAGCAATACATCCACATCGTTTCGGCCCAGAGCAATCATCGCGAGGGTTACTACAGCTCCAGCGGCTCGTCGAGCTACAACGAGATCGAAGCGAGCACCAGCTACATCGAGCAAGGCGAGTTGCGCAAATTCACCGGCGACATCAAGGGTGAAATCCTGCGCACCGGCATGTTCCAGCTGGTGCAGGGCACGCCGTACACCGCGTCGTCCAAGGGTGACGTCTACGACGTGATCAAGCGCATCAAGGCCGGCAACTTCAAAGGCGCCGACTATGTGCTGTTCGGCACCGTGTCGGACATCGACTTCACTCAGGACATCAACGAGCTGGCGAACACCGACAGCTATTCGGCGGTACTGGGCCTGACGTTGGTGGCGGACTTCAGCCTGATCAACACCAAGACCTTCGAGATCACCTCGGCCTTCACGGCGATGGGCGAAGCGCAGGACACCAAACTGGTGAACCACCGCGACATCAAGATCTCGCTGAACCGCCCACGGGTGGTGCGTGACGTGTCCAAGGCCTTGGGTGAAGACGTGGCCGGGCAACTGAGCATGCAGCTCGGTGGTGGCGGTTACGAGCAGCCGCGCGAAGCACCGCAGCGCAACAATCTGCCGCGTGATACTGCGCCGGTGATCCTGCGCTGATGACTGGCCCCTGATCTTTCCCATGCTCCGCGTGGGAATGCATCCCGGGACGCTCTGCGTCCCGGCCACAAAAAAGGCGACCTGCAAAGGTCGCCTTTTTTGTGGCTGCAATGTTTACGCCGCCGCTTTACGCAACGTCGCCATAAACGCCGCCGCGCCAATGAACAGCCCGGCAAATGTACGGTTCATGCGCTTCTGCTGCTGCGGTGTGCGCAACAGACGCAGCACCTTCGACGCCAGACCGGTGTAGCCCGCCATGACGATCAGGTCGACACAAACCATGGTCACGCCGATCACCACGTACTGAATCAACAGCGGCGCATGCGGGTTGATGAACTGCGGCAACACCGCGAGCATGAACACCAAGGCCTTGGGGTTGCTGATGTTCACCAGAAAGCCACGGAACACCAGCGCCAACGGCTTGCCGATCGGGCGTACAGCGGCGTCATCGCTCATGTCCATGGGCAGCGCACGCCATTGCTTGATGGCCAGATACACGAGGTAAGCCACACCAAACCATTTGATCGCGTGGAACGCCGTGGCCGAGGCGGTCAGGATCGCGCCAACACCGGCGCCGACAATCGCAATCTGCACCGCCAGGCCGATCTGCAGGCCGAGGGCGTTCCAGTAACCGCGCCAGAACCCGTATTGCAGACCGCTGGACATCGACGCAATGGCGCCAGCACCCGGGGACAGACTGATCACCCAGCAGGCGGCAAAAAACGCCAGCCATGTTTGAAGCTCCATCGCACACCTCGACTCATGCTCGTGACAAATGCCTAAGCTAATCCGGGTTTGAATGGATGACTACCGATTTTTTGCTGAATGTTGCGGGTGCTGCTGAGGGCCCCTTCGCGAGCAAGCTCGCTCCCACAGGGGGAATGCATTCCAAATGTGGGAGCGAGCCTGCTCGCGAAGGCGTCAGAACAGACGCCGCAGAATCTACTTCTCGAACCCGCTCGACGGAAACACATCCGTCCCGCGCCAACGCCGCACCGAGCGCTGGAAGAACAGACTGTTGGGCACTTGCACCATGGCGCTGCCAGTCCCCAGCTCTTCAGCCTCGATCAACGTGGTGTAAAGCAGATTGATCGCCACCACCCGGCCTTTTACGCCGGGCTTGTCAGTGGTGTCCACCAGCTCAACGATATCGCCCAGGCGAAACGGCCCGACCGTGAAGATCAGAATCGCGCAGAGCAAATTCGACAGCACGCTCCACATCGCAAAGAACGCCACCGCCGCCACCGCGACGAACCCCGACAGCGCCGTCCACAACACCGTGGCGGAGACGCCGAGGCGTTCCAATACGAAGATCAGCGCACTGCCCATGATCAGCCAGCGCAACACACCGCGCAGCGGCATCAGCAATTGCGGCGGGAACGGATAGCGCTCACCCAACCGGGTCAGGCCTTTGGCAACGAAGCGCTGAGTGAGGTAACCGGCCAGCAGGATCAGCAGAATCTGCACCGCAAACCAGATCGGCTCGATCCACTCCGCCGGCAGCGGCAGCTTGAACGCTTCCATCAGGACAGCGCCTCCAGCTCCGCTTGCATGCTTTCCAGCGTCTCGAGGGCTTCCATCCACGCTTCTTCCAGCTCGGCTTCGCGAACCTTCAGCTTGGCCTGCTCGGCCAGCAGATCACGCAATTCGTTCTTGCGTGCCGGCTCGTAGATGTCGCTGTCGCCGAGGCTGGCATCGACCTTGGCGAGTTTCTCGTGGAGCTTGCCCAGTTCGGCTTCGAGCTTGTCGGCTTCACGCTTGTGCGGAGCCAGTTGCTGACGCAACGCAGCCGCCGCCTGACGCTGAGCCTTCTTGTCGGTCTTGTCCGGGTTCACCGGCGTATTACTGACCGGGGCATTGCGCTGACGGTACTCCACCAGCCAGCGTGCGTAGTCTTCGAGGTCGCCATCGAACTCTTCGACCTTGCCGTCAGCGACCAGGTAGAAGTTGTCGGTGGTGCTCTTGAGCAAGTGCCGATCGTGAGACACCACCAGCACCGCGCCGCTGAATTCCTGCAGCGCCATGGTCAGCGCCAGGCGCATTTCCAGGTCGAGGTGGTTGGTCGGTTCGTCGAGCAGCAACAGGTTTGGGCGCTCCCAGGCGATCAGCGCCAAAGCCAGACGCGCTTTTTCGCCACCGGAGAAATTCAGTACTGGCTCATCGATGCGCGCACCACGGAAGTCGAAACCACCGAGGAAATCACGCAGGGTCTGCTCGCGCTCGGTCGGCGCCAGACGCTGCATGTGCAGCAACGGGCTGGCCTTGGAATCCAGCGAGTCGAGCTGATGCTGGGCGAAGTAGCCGACCACGGTGTTCTCGCCACGGGTCAGGCGCCCGGCGATCGGTGACAGCTCGCCGGCGAGGTTCTTGATCAGGGTCGATTTACCCGCGCCGTTCGGCCCGAGCAGGCCAATCCGCGCCCCCGGGGTCAGTTGCAGCTTGACCTTCTCCAGGATGGTTTTGTCGCCGTAACCCAGGCTGGCATCGGACAGGTCGATCAGCGGGCTGGAGATCTTGCTCGACTCGCGGAAGACGAAATCGAACGGCGAATCAACGTGGGCCGCCGACAGCTCTTCCATCCGCTCCAGGGCTTTGATCCGGCTCTGCGCCTGACGGGCCTTGGTCGCTTGCGCCTTGAAGCGCGCGATGTAGCTCTCCATGTGCGCACGTTGCGCCTGCTGCTTCTCGTAGGCCTGTTGCTGCTGGGCCAGACGTTCGGCACGGGCGCGTTCGAATGCGCTATAGCCGCCGCGATACAGGGTGATTTTGCGCTGATCGACGTGGGCGACGTGATCGACGACTTCGTCGAGGAAATCGCGGTCGTGGGAAATCAGCAGCAAGGTGCCCGGGTAGCTTTTCAGCCACTCTTCGAGCCAGATGATGGCGTCGAGATCCAAGTGGTTGGTCGGTTCGTCGAGCAACAACAGATCCGACGGGCACATCAATGCCTGCGCCAGATTCAGACGCATCCGCCAGCCACCGGAAAAATCGCCTACCTGACGATCCATCTGCTCGTTGGTGAAACCGAGACCGGCGAGCAACTTGCGCGCTCGCGCATCAGCGGTGTAACCGTCGGCGCTGTCGAGTTCCGAGTGCAGACGGGCCTGAGCGGCACCGTCGTGCGCCGCTTCGGCGGCGGCGAGGTCACGTTGCACCTCGCGTAGACGCAGGTCGCCATCGAGCACATAGTCGACGGCAAGGCGTTCGAGCGTCTCGATTTCCTGGCGCATGTGGGCGATGCGCCAGTCAGCCGGCAGGAAGCAATCCCCCGAGTCCGGGTGCAGCTCCCCCCGGATCAAGGCGAACAGGCTCGATTTGCCGGCGCCGTTGGCACCGATGAGGCCGGCTTTGTGGCCGGCGTGCAGGGTCAGCTCGGCGTCTTCTAGCAGACGTTGCGGGCCACGCTGTAAAGTCAGGTTCTGAAGTCGGATCATAATGGCGGCGGAGTCTACCAGCTTCGCTCACAACTGGCGCGAGTAGCACGATGTCCTCTGACCTGTGGAGCTTTTCCCTTGCCACCTACGCCCGACCGGGCGTGGAAGACGCCTGCCTGAAACTGCAAACGGCGGGCGCGAATGTATGCCTTCTGCTGTGCGGTTTATGGCTGGAGCAGCGCGCAGTGACCTGTGATCAACAACGCGTACGACTGCTTCAGGCGCTGACCGAGCCCTGGGATGTCGAGGTGGTGCAGCCGCTGCGAACCCTGCGTATGCAATGGAAAGCGCGGGCGGTGGATGACGCGGTGTTGAAAGGCATGCGCGAGCAGATCAAATCACTCGAGCTGGAAGCTGAGCGAGCGTTGCTGTCACGGCTTGAGGGTGTGGCGCAGGAGTGGACGCGAAACGATGCAGGCTCGCAGACCTGGCTGGAAGAATTGGCCGGCGCGGCGGCCAGCCCGAACCGCGACGCGCTGCAAGTGCTGCGCGTCGCGGCAACCGACACTTAGGAAGCGCTGGTCGGGTTGTTGCTGGTGCTCGACACAGCGGCTGGCGATGGCGCAGTCGATGGCGTCGAGGTAGTTGCGGCTGGAGCAGGTGCCGATGGCGCAGCCGACGCTGCCGGTGCGGCAGGCTTAGCGGCAGGCGCGGTAGCCGGTTTAGCGGTAGCTGGTTTAGCGGCAGCTGGCTTTTTAACGGCTGGTTTTGCAGCGGGCTTGGCGGCTGGTTTTGCAGCAACAGGCTTGGCAGCAGTCGCTGGTTTGGCAGCAGTGGCCGGTTTAGCGGCTGGCTTGGCTGCCGGTTTGGCGGCGGCATTCACGGCTGGTTTGGCAGCAACTTTTGCTGGTGCTTTTGCAGCAGGTTTGGCGGCAGTCTTGGCAGCTGGTTTTGCAGCAGCAGTTTTAGCGGCAGGTTTTGCGGCAGCTTTGGCAGCAGGTTTAGCGGCCGGTTTGGCAGCGGCGGTTTTCGCTGGAGCAGCTTTCGCTGGAGCAGCTTTTGCTGCAGCTGGTTTGGCGGCTGGTTTAGCAGCGGCGGCACGGGTAGCCGGCTTGGCAGCGGCAGTACGCGCAGCAGGTTTTGCCGCCGTGGTTTTAGCCGCTGGTTTTGCAGCGCTCGCTGCAGCCGGTTTTTTCACTGCAGGTTTTGCCGCAGCTTTGGCAGCTGGTTTTGCAGCGGCTTTCACCGGTGCTTTTGCAGCAGGCTTGGCGGTAGTTTTAGCAGCAGTTTTTGCCGCAGGCTTGGCCGCTGCGGTTTTCGCTGGAGCTTTTGCAGCAGCCGGTTTGGCAGCTGCTTTCTTCGCCGGTGCCGCTGCCGGTTTGGCTGCACGCGAGGACAACACTTTACCCACGGCTTCTTGAACGCGACCAACACCTTGGGCCAGTTTCAGGCTTTCCTGGGCATCGCGCTTGAGTTGCAGAATGTAGCTGCGGGTGTCGGACTGACGATCCTTCAAGGCATCGAGCAGGTCTTCCAGTTCTTTCACTGCGCCCTTGGCTTTGGTCTGTGCCTTGGCTTTGCCGGCGGCAGCTGCGTCCTGCAATTTGGTGCGGGACTTGTGCAGTTTTTCTTGCGCCTTGCCGCGTTGCTTTTCCAGTTTGGCGAGCAGTTTTTCAGCATCAGCCAAGGCTTGGGAGCAAGCGTTTTCCAGATGCTCGAGCAAGCTGCCCGAGAGTTGTTGGAGTAAGTGCAACGGAGTATTTACAGGCTTCTTGGTGGCCGACATGGTTTACCTCCTGGCTGACGTGAGTGCGGCTCATACTAGACCTCTGCAGTTACCGCCGCTAGGGCATCTTGACAGTATCGATTGCGTTGCGTTGCACCGAATCGAAAATGTTCTGCGCGAAGGCAAAAGCAGTTCACCGTTGCAGACGTTCGCGCTGGCATAATCCACCGCATCTCAGGACGGAGTGTGCCCATGTCGCGCTACTTTTTTTTATCCCTCTGGATGGTTTTTTCGGCCGCTCACGCTGACGAAAAAACCACCGCGAATGATGCTCACGATCTGGCCTACAGCCTCGGTGCCAGCCTTGGTGAACGGCTGCGTCAGGAAGTCCCGCAATTGCAGATTCAGGCGCTGGTCGATGGCTTGCAGCAAGCCTATCAAGGCAAGCCGCTGGCATTGAGCGAGGCCCGCATCGAACAGATTCTGGCCGATCATGAAGCGCAAAATGCCGAGCACTCTGCACAGCCTTCAAGTGATGCGGCGATGGAAAACGAGCAGCGTTTTCTCACCGCAGAAAAAGCCAAACCGGGCGTGAAGGAACTGGCCGACGGCATCCTCCTCACCGAGCTGACGCCTGGCACCGGCACCAAGGCCGGACCTGACGGAAAAGTGCAGGTGCTGTATGTCGGTCGACTACCCGACGGCACCGTGTTCGATCAGAACACTCAGCCACAATGGTTCAATCTCGACAGCGTGATTGCCGGCTGGCGCACCGCGCTGCAGAACATGCCGGTGGGTGCGAAATGGCGCCTGGTGATTCCATCGGATCAGGCTTATGGCGCCGACGGTGCCGACGACCTGATCGCCCCGTTCACACCATTGGTGTTCGAAGTGGAATTGCGCGGCGCGACGAGTTGAGCAGGCAATAAAAAACGGTGCGCTTGGGGCGCACCGTTTTTTTGATCAGGGTTCGGATCAGGCCTGAACCGGATCTTCTTCCTTGTGTGCTGTGTGCAGCACTTCAATCAGGCAGTCTTCGAGTTCGAAGCGCTCGTGCAGCAGGCCACCGAGTTCCTTGAACTTCTCGGCTACGCACTTGCCTTCATCGCACAGATCGTTGAAGGCGAGCAGCTTCTCGGTGATGACGTCGATGCGCGGATAGATCGTCTCGGCAAGTTCGAGGCCGCGCTTGTCGTTGAACGCTTTGGCTTCGCCAGTCAGCTGTTCGTAGATTTCGAAGTGCCCGGCCGAGACGTAATCGACCAGCACGCCGCAGAACTCCTGCAAGGGCTTGCGGCTCTCGGCCAGCGACTCCGGCTGCGCACCGAGTTTATCGTAGGCACCGATCAGCTCTTCACGCTCTTGCAACCAGCGGTCGATCAGCAGATGAACTCCACCCCAACGTTCCTGAGCATTCTGACAACTTTCGAGCATGGCGATCTCTCTTCCCTTGTGGGTCATGCTGCTCTACACCCGCGCCCCTCTTTTGATTTTGGCTTGGGGGACGGCCGGGCAGAGCGTCATCGAGCAACATAAATCCAATGACACGTGCGGGCCAGATTATGCCCGCACGCCTATGGCTTCAAGGTACGCAGGAGATAAAGTTCATACAAGTGTTTAATCCCGCAGCAGCGCCGGGTGCGACGCTTCGCCGCTGAGCGGGCGTTGCAGAGCACTCCAGACCAGCCGCAACATCTGATACACCGCGAGAATCGAGACGGCGACAAAGAACAACAGGCTCCACTCCGGGATGCTCAGGTCGAACAGGGTCCAGGAAATTTCCGCACAATCGGCACCGCCGCTAAACATACTTTGCAGCGCACAGATCCACGGCAGACCACTGAACAATGCCTCGGGGGCTGGCGAGCAATTGAGCAGATGCAGCAGCGGATCACTCTGGATCAGCACCTGCCGCCAGGCAGCCGTAGTGCCACCAAGGCTCGCGCCCAGCGTCATCAGCCAGTAGAACCACAAACCGACACGCATGGGGCCGTGCACCGCCGCCACACCGCTGGATACGCACAGCAGCGTAAGGAACAGGCGCTGCACCAGACACAGGCTGCATGGGATCAGACCGACAGCATATTCAAGATAATAGGAAGCTCCCAGAGCAAAGGCCCCCGCAGTGAAAGCCATGAAGAACAAGGAGCGTGAGCAGGCCAACGACATGGCTTTTCCGTACCAATAGAGACAGACGGTTACGGTAGAGGAAAGCGTGTCAGCCTTTCAAGGCAAGGCCCTGCCGACAGTTCACCAGAGGTGTAGGGAAAACCCGACAGGTTCGAGAGGAATAGATGTAACCCGCTGTAGGAATTTGCCCCGGACACTCACCGAAGTTGAAATTCCAGCCACAAAAGACACGCGAGGGAGCGAACTCCCCCACCACTTCAGACGTGAGCAGGAACCGGCAACGGCGCGGCCAGCAGGCGTTCGTCGAGCAGACCGAGGCCTTCCTGAAACAACTGATTGCTGCGTTCGGTATCGCCCAGCTGTGCGAGCAGACGCGCCAGCTCCGCACAGGCTTCCGGATTGCGCTGCACACGCAGGCTGCTTTCCAGATAATCCCGCGCCTTGCCCCACAGACTGGTTTGCAGACACAGCCGGCCGAGGGTCAACAGCAAGCTCGGATCGCTCGGATGATCTTTCAGCCAGCCTTCGGCGGTTTGCAACTGACGGGCCGGATCGCTGCCGCGCACCAGACCGTAGAGGCGGGCCAGATGGCTGTCGTACTTGCGCTTGAGGGCAGTGCGCAGCACTTCTTCCGCTTCGACCTGAGCGCCCAACTGACGCAACTGTTCGGCGTACGCCAACACCAGCGGCGGCTCTTGCCGCTGCGCCGAGGTGAGTTGCTGCCAGGCGCGCGTGAGCGACTGCAGACCAACTGTCCCGTCCTCTTCACGCTGGGCGGCCAGCGAAAGGTTCTCACCCCAGGCGCGGCGTTCAAGTTCAGCCAGTTCGGCGGGTGGCAGGACTTTGTCCTTGCGCAACTCCGGCAGCAAGCGAATCACCGCCGACCATTCGCCGCGCTGCTGATACAAGCGCTGCAACTGCCGCAGTGTCTGCGCATTGTGCGGATGGCGATCATGCATCGCTTGCAGGGTCACCAAGGCACCGTCGGTATCGCCACGGTCGGTCTGCAACTGCGCATGGCTCAGAGCGATTGCCAATTCCGCTTGCGGCTGACGCTCCAGTGCGCGCTCCAGCAAACGATCACACTCTTCGTAATTGCCTTGCTCATTGGCCGCGCGGGCAGCGCCGAGGTAATACAGCAATGGCTGACGCTCGGCCTCAGCCGCTCGATAAAGATGACGCTGAGCGCTGGCCCAGCGACCTTCGGCCAGATCCAGTTGGCCGTGCTCGATCGCCACTTGCACGCGGCGACTGCGGTTGCGGCGTGACCATGGGTTGACCACACCACTGGAGGTCATGACCAATTCAACCAGCGCCTTGATCCCCCAGATCAGCAGCCACAACACTGCGATCACCGCCAGTGTCGCCCACAGGCTCGACTCGTAGCGGAAGCTCTTGTAGGCCACCAGCACGTAACCGGAATGCTCGGCGATCGCCAGCCCCAGCGCCGCCGTCGCCGCGATCACCAGAAACACGATCACATACAGGCGTTTCATGGCGTGGTCTCCTGCGCGGTGTTGGCGGCAGGTTTGGCGAAGGGTTTCACCGACTCTTCGGCGTTGACGTTGCGCCGCTCAAGATAGGCTTGCACCGCGCTCAGCGTACCGGCGAGATCCGGGGTCGTGACCGTAACCGGCTCCTTGCTCAACTCGCCGACCTGTTCGAGCATCACTTTGCTTTGCGGATTGTCCGGGTTGAAATTGCCCTTGAGCACATCACGCGCTTCGGCCAGTGCCTGGGTGTAGACCGGCGCCTGCCCGTTGAGCGCAGCCCACTGCGCCTGCTCCAGCGCCAGGCTCAGGGCCAGACGTACTTGGCTCAGACTCTGTCCGGCCAGCAGCGGCCGCACATTCTTGTCGGCATTGAAATCGATACGGATGTAACGCGAGACCTTATCCCACCACTGCGCCCAACGACTGGCGCCGTCACCGTCGGCGGTCAGGCCCAGCAGCGATTCGCCGCGATCCTTGTACTCCGGCGCCAGCTCGGTGAGGTCGATGACCTGATCACGCAATGCGCCGAGCCGCAGGAACAGACCGGTGCGATCCGGTTGCGCCGTGCTACGCAGCGCCACCAGGGTTTTCGCCACTTGCTCGCGAGCGGCGAAAGAGCCGGGATCGTTTTGCTCACGAAGAATTTCGTCCGCGCCCTGCACCAGCGCCTGAGCGCTGCTGATGTCCTGCAACGCCGAAAGACGCAGGCTGGCCAGACGCAGCAAGTGCTCGGCCTCGGCCAGACGCCAGTCCTTGCGGCTGGCGCCGAGGACGGTTTCCAGACGTTGATTGAGGCGTTGTTGATCACCCTGAATCTGCGTCACCAGACGCTGACGCTCGGCAAGTTCCTCGGCACCCGGCAACTGCGCGAGGCGCTCGGTCAAACGCTGTTCATTGAGCTTCAGGCTCTGCGCCTGATCATTCAATGCCTGCACTTCACCGGACTGCTGCTGAGTGTTGGTCTGCAGGTGACGGACCTGCCAGACACCCCAGCCACCGATCGCGACGCCGGCAGCGCCGAGCAACAGGGCGACGATGGCCAGCCCATTGCCTCGGCGCGGCTCTGTGGCCGGCGGTGGAGCTTCAACCTGGGTTTCAATCACAGGCTGGACGTCATCTTTAGGCAAGGCTGTTTCGCTCACGTATCCATCCTTTGCATTAGAAAACGGGTTCGGGATGCTCCCGTAACGCCGTCAGCAAAGCCGCGGCACTCGCGCCGCGGCAATCCACAACTGTTTGAGCCCCGGCGGCACGTGCCAGCTCGGCGACCCTTGGGCTTGGTACAAACAACGGCAATTGCGCGATTGTCGGCCAGGCATCGCCGGCCATCTGACGCAGGTGCTCGAAACCCTGTCCACTGCTGACCACCAGCCCGTTCAAGCGTTCCGCTGCGATCCGCCGTGGCAGTTCGTTCGCCGCATAGGCTGGCAGGTCACGTCGATACAATTCCAGATACTCGACACTAGCACCTAGCTCGCGCAGGCGCTCGGCGAGTAGTTCGCGCCCGCCCTCACCGCGCAGGATCAATACCTGCGCGCCGGGCTGACTGACTGCCTCACGCAGACGCGGTAATTGCAGCAAGGCTTCGCTGTCATCGCCGTCAGCCGGGAAGCTGACGTCGAGGCCGTGATCGTGAAGAATCTGCGCAGTCGCGGCTCCAACACTGAACCAAGGCATCGTCAGCGACGACGAGCCGTCTAGCAGATCCACCGCAATGCGAGCCGCCGGTTTGCTGATCACAATCACCGCGTTGCAACGCGGCAACTGCGCGATCGCCCGACGAATTTTGTCAGAGACCGGCAGCGCGACAATATCCAGAAGCGGCAAACAGCTACTGAAAACCCCCTGCACGGCCAACGTCTGCGCCAGCGCCGTGCAGTCTTCCGCAGGGCGCGTCAGCAGCAGGCGCCAGCCAGTCACTCGTGACCTGCCTCGCCATAGACTGCTTTGAGAATGTCATCCGCACCCTGGCGCAGCAGGTCTTCGGCAACTTGCACACCCAGCGCTTCGGCCTCGGCGCGCGGTGCCCGGGCTTCGGCGCTGAGCAGCTTGCCACCGCTCGGCTCACCGACCAGGCCGCGCAGCCACAACTGCTCGCCTTCGAGCACGGCGTAGCAGGCGATCGGCACTTGGCATCCGCCATTCAAATGTTTGTTGAGGGCACGTTCTGCGGTCACACGCGAAGTGGTATCGGCGTGATGCAGCGGTGCGAGCAAGGCGTGGATTTCAGTGTCGGCGCTGCGGCATTCGATGCCGACCGCGCCCTGGCCACCGGCCGGCAGGCTGTCATCGACACTGATCGCGGAGGTGATGCGGTCTTCGAAACCAAGACGGATCAGACCGGCCGCCGCGAGGATGATTGCGTCGTACTCGCCGGCATCGAGCTTGGCCAGGCGCGTGTTGACGTTGCCACGCAGGAAGCGGATTTCCAGGTCCGGGCGGCGAGTCAGCAATTGCGCCTGACGACGCAGGCTGGAGGTGCCGACAATGGCGCCGGCAGGCAACGCATCGAGGCTGGCATAGGTATTGGAAACGAAGGCATCACGCGGATCTTCGCGCTCGCAAATGCAGAACAGACCGAGGCCTTCAGGGAAATCCATCGGCACGTCTTTCATCGAATGCACGGCGATGTCGGCTTCGTTTTCCAGCAGCGCGGTTTCCAGTTCTTTGACGAACAGGCCCTTGCCGCCGATCTTCGACAGGGGCGAATCGAGCAGCTTGTCGCCGCGACTGACCATGGGCACCAGCGTCACCAGCAAACCCGGATGGGCCGCCTGCAGACGGGCTTTGACGTATTCGGCCTGCCAGAGGGCCAGCGCACTTTTACGGGTGGCGATGCGGATTTCGCGAGAGGACATGGATCAATCCGTACTGAATAGATACGGCGGATAATAACAGCTCAGCCAAATCCACTTTGACTTGAATCAGAGTCGGCGCGGCCTCCCTGGCCTGCAGTGCCCGGTAATAAGAAGCTGGAGCCACCCGGAATGACCGGGTTACAAGCCCTGCATCATTTTGCGCACACCGGCTACATGCCGACGGCTGACGATCAGCGCATCACCATTGAGACCTTTGAGGAACAGCTGGAAATGCCCCAGCGGCGTGCGCTGCAGACGTTCGATACGCTCACGGGCGACCAGCGCGTTGCGATGGATACGCACGAAGCGCTCGCCGAATTCGTCCTCGAGAGCTTTGAGTGGTTCGTCCAGCAGCACCTCGCCCGCCTCGTGACGCAACGTCACGTATTTGTGGTCGGCGATAAAGTAGACCACCTGATCCAGCGGGATCAGTTCAATGCCTTTGCGGGTGCGGGCGCTGATATGGCTGCGCGGGCCGGAGCCACTCTCGGCAGCGGGACGGGTCAGGGCCGAGAGTTGCGCCCGATTGGGACGTTCAGCCCGTTTCAGGGCGTCATGCAGATGTTCGGTTCGCACAGGTTTCACCACATAGCCCACGGCGCTGGCCTGCAGGGCTTCCACGGCAAATTCATCGGGGCTGGTGCAAAACACCACGGCCGGCGGCGTTTCGCGTTCGCACAGACGGGCAGCAACCTGCAGGCCATCCAGGCCCGGCATACGAATATCGAGCAGCACGATATCCGGCTTGTGGCTGTCGATCAGTGCCAACGCCTCTTCGCCATTCGTGGCGCTGGGCTCCAGAACTGTGTAGCCCTCGAGCTCGCTCACCATTCGGCTGAGGCGCTCGCGAGCAAGTGGTTCGTCATCAACGATCAGGACATTCATATTGCGCTGGATTCCTGCGTGAGTCTCGCACAAGGATAGCGTAGACAGGTGAAGTGACGTCCGTCACCGCGATCCACGCTAAGACTAGCCCGAGCGCCAAAAAGTGCCGTACGTCGGCCAGCAATATTTGCCAGTGTCCGGGTCGTACTGCTCAAAGCCCGCTGTTTCTGCGTTTTTCACGGGGATTGTCGAAGGACAATTACACCCATCCCCTCTTCTTATAGTCGGCGGCCAGATCTTTGCCCGATCCAAGTCTCACCGACCCTTATGTCCAACTGTAGACGCTTGCCGGGCCGATATTGCTCAATCGAAAAATATCGTTGCGCAAAACCTCCGGGGCCAGCGTCAACTATGGCGCACACAATGAGAAAAAAACGTATCGACCAGTGTCAGCGACAGGATTGGCAACCCTGTTATTATCCGCGCCAGCGTTTCACGCCTTTTTTCTTCAAGCCGATACGAGCGAATTCATGAGCACTGACAAGACCAATCAGTCCTGGGGCGGCCGCTTCAGTGAACCCGTCGACGCCTTCGTCGCCCGCTTCACCGCCTCCGTCACTTTCGACCAGC
The DNA here is from genome assembly GCF_059429415.1 of Pseudomonas sp. CH61. Taxonomy (NCBI): domain Bacteria; kingdom Pseudomonadati; phylum Pseudomonadota; class Gammaproteobacteria; order Pseudomonadales; family Pseudomonadaceae; genus Pseudomonas; species Pseudomonas sp. CH61. Next base: position 5,508,480 of record NZ_CM182098.1, read on the forward strand.
GCCTGTATCGCCACGACATCATGGGCTCGATCGCCCACGCCACCATGCTGGCCAAGGTCGGCGTGCTGACCGATGCCGAGCGCGACAGCATCATCGATGGCCTGAAGACCATTCAGGGCGAAATCGAGGCCGGTCAGTTCGACTGGCGCATCGACCTCGAAGACGTGCACATGAACATCGAAGCACGCCTGACCGATCGCATCGGCGTCACCGGCAAAAAGCTGCACACCGGACGCAGCCGTAACGACCAGGTCGCGACCGACATCCGCTTGTGGCTGCGTGACGAAATCGACCTGATCCTCGCCGAGATCACCCGCCTGCAAAAAGGCCTGCTGGAGCAAGCCGAGCGCGAAGCGGCGAGCATCATGCCCGGCTTCACTCACTTGCAGACCGCGCAGCCAGTGACCTTCGGGCACCACATGCTGGCCTGGTTCGAAATGCTCAGCCGCGATTACGAGCGCCTGGTCGATTGCCGCAAGCGCACCAACCGCATGCCACTGGGCAGCGCCGCGCTGGCCGGCACGACCTACCCGATCGACCGCGAATACACCGCGCAACTGCTGGGCTTCGACGCCGTCGGCGGCAACTCGCTGGATAACGTGTCCGATCGTGACTTCGCCATCGAATTCTGCTCGGCCGCGAGCATCGCGATGATGCACTTGTCGCGCTTCTCCGAAGAGCTGGTGTTGTGGACCAGCGCGCAATTCCAGTTCATCGATCTGCCGGACCGCTTCTGCACCGGCAGCTCGATCATGCCGCAAAAGAAAAACCCCGACGTACCGGAACTGGTGCGTGGTAAGACCGGCCGTGTGTTCGGCGCACTGATGGGCCTGCTGACCTTGATGAAGGGCCAACCGCTGGCCTACAACAAAGACAACCAGGAAGACAAAGAGCCGCTGTTCGACGCCGCCGACACCCTGCGCGACTCGCTGCGGGCCTTTGCCGACATGATCCCGGCGATCAAACCGAAGCACGCGATCATGCGTGAAGCGGCGCTGCGTGGTTTCTCCACCGCGACCGATCTGGCGGATTATCTGGTGCGCCGTGGCCTGCCGTTCCGTGATTGCCACGAGATCGTTGGCCATGCCGTGAAATACGGTGTGGACACTGGCAAGGATCTGGCCGAGATGAGCCTGGAAGAACTGCGCCAGTTCAGCGATCAGATCGAGCAGGATGTGTTTGCCGTGCTGACCCTGGAAGGCTCGGTGAATGCCCGTGACCATATCGGCGGCACTGCGCCGGCGCAGGTCAAGGCTGCTGTGGTACGCGGTCAGGCCCTGATCGCCAGCCGCTAACAGCCAAAAGCCAAAAGCATCGCGAGCAGGCTCACTCCTACATTGGAATGCGTTCCCCTGTAGGAGTGAGCCTGCTCGCGATAGCTGCTTTCAACTCACTAAAAACCTCACTTCTTGGCAGCGATCATCGCCAAAAACGCAGGCATCGCCGCATCCTTGTCCGCCGCAATCTTCTGCACATGCGGATTCTGCTCCAGCCGCTCCAGCAGCGCCTTCGCCTGTGGCAACTCCGCCAGCAAATCAATCCCGAACAGCTTCTGCCCGACCGCACAGGCCAGCGGCACGCTGTAGAGGAAATACAAATCGGCAATGCTCAGACTGTCGCCCGCCACGTACGGGGCGAATTTGCCGTGCCGGCCCAGCGCCGCAAAACCCAGCAGCAATTCGGTTTGGGTCTTTTCCTTGATCGCCTCCGGCAGGCTCATGCCGAAGAACGCCTCGCCATAGCAGGCGCGTCCCGGCAGCTCGATGTACAGCTCGATTTCCTTGGCAATCGCCAGCACCTGCGCGCGTTCGAACGGATCGCTCGGCAGCAGCGGTGTGCCTTTCTGGGTTTGTTCGAGGTATTCGAGGATGATCGCCGTTTCGTTGATGAAACCGGCGTCTACGCCGAGCACCGGGACCTTGCCGCGCGGGCTGATTGCCAGAGATTCCGGTGTCTGCGCCGGATAGAACGTGACCTCTTCGAACGGTAGGCCTTTTTCCAGCAGCGCCAGCTTGACCATGTTGTAGTAGTTGCTGACTGAGAATCCGTAGAGCTTGAACATCACATAGCCTCCAGGCCGTGCGGGGTGGGCAGGGCCTGTTTATAGATCGTGCAGGCGAATCGCGCCAGCAGCATCACCCCGCTGAATGCGGGTAAACTGGCGCCTTTCCATGAGGAGCCTGCCATGAGCGAGCCGACAGACATCGACAACGACGAAGAAGAGTTCACCGAGGCTACGTTGATCGAAGCCATCGAGAACCAGATCGAAAGCGACAACCCGCCAGCGGCCAAAGCGACTTTCAACAAGCTGACACTGGTCGGAACTGAGCGTGAAGAGATCCTCAACCTGATGGCGCATGTGCTGGCCTACGAGATTGACGCGATGCTTGATGAAGACCGCCCGTTCAATACCGAATGGTACGAAGCGGCGCTGCGTGCATTGCCAGAGCTGCCACCGGAAAAGCAGTAACCCCGATCCTGTAGGAGTGAGCCTGCTCGCGATAGCGTTCTGTCAGTGAAGAATATGCTGACAGGCACTCCGCTAATCGCGAGCAGGCTCACTCCTACAATGTTTGTAACGTATCCATCCAGCCAACTCCCCGGCCCCGACTACACTGGAATCCGCCTCAAGACAAAATCCCTGATCTGAGCACTGGACATGCCGCAAAAGCGGGTTCACCTTAGGGACGCTGTCGTCCAATTCCTAGAAAGTCTGGAGTCCTTATGTCGCTTACCCCTGAGTTGGTTGCCGAACTGGAAGTCCTCGCACTCTTTCCCCTGGACAGTTCCCAGGAAGGTTTGAAAATTCATCAGACCGCTGCCCCGAAACATATTTCTGCCGCCAAACGCCTCTTTGAAAAAGATCTGACCGATCAGCCCGATGGCGGGTATCTGACCAGCCTCGGTCGCGATGCCGCACAAAATGTGCAAACCGTGCTGACCATTCTGAGAGAGCAAGAAACCGCCTGATCCCCCCTGACTTTGCCCACGGGAACTCCTGCCACGGGATTTCCGCGGGCCTGCCCGGTCGCCCACGATAGAAATCTGACGTCAAAAAACAAATTCAGCTTAAAAGTCCCGCTGCGCTAAGGCTAAACTGCCTGACATTCCGAGACCCTCTACGTCCGAGCCTTCGAGCCGGTTTGAGCTGACATGACGCGCACCCACGAAATCCGCCCCGACCTGGACGAAGGCATCGACCGCAAGGTCCTCGGCCAGCTGCGCGCGCGTTTTCTCAAACTCAATGAAGGCCGCCTCGGCCGCGCCCTCGAAGGCCTGTCGACACGTCAACAGAGCGTGTTGACGTTGTTGCCGCTGTTCTTTCACGTCAATCACCCGCTGCTGCCGGGTTATGTCTCGGGCAGTACACCGGCCGGCCTGTCGAATTACGAGCCGGATGCCAACACCCTCGCCGAAGCGCAACGCCTGACCCGTTCGTTCTCCTACAAGCCGCGCCACGGCAGCAATCCACCGCGCCCGATTCATGGCCTGTTCCTGATGGGCAGCCTCGGCACGCTGGCGCAGGCCGATCAGAGCGACATGGACGTGTGGGTCTGCCACGCGCCGGATCTGAGCGAAAGCGAACTCGCCGAACTGGGCAAGAAATGTCAGTTGCTGGAAGCCTGGGCCGCGAGTCAGGGCGCCGAGGCGCATTTTTTCCTGATCGACCCGGTGCGCTTCGTCAAAGGCGAACGCGACACCCAGCTCAGCTCGGAAAACTGCGGCAGCACTCAGCACTATCTGTTGCTGGACGAGTTTTATCGCACCGCGATCTGGCTGGCCGGGCGCACGCCGATCTGGTGGCTGGTGCCGGTTTACGAAGAAACTGCCTACGACCTTTACACCCACACCCTGCTGTCCAAGCGCTTTATCCGCGCCGACGAAACCCTCGACCTTGGCCATCTGGCGACGATTCCGCCGGGCGAGTTCATTGGTGCCGGATTGTGGCAGTTGTTCAAAGGCATCGAGTCGCCCTACAAGTCGGTACTGAAACTGCTGCTGACCGAGGTCTACGCCAGCGAACACCCGCAAGTGCAATGCCTGAGCCTGCGCTTCAAGAAAGCCGTGTTCGCCAACCAGCTGGATCTGGATGAACTGGATCCGTACATGGTGGTGTACCGGCGTATCGAGGAATACCTCACCGCGCGTAACGAGCCGGAGCGGCTGGAACTGGTGCGCCGCGCGCTGTACCTGAAGGTCAACCGCAAGCTCACCGGCAACAGCCGCACCCAGAGCTGGCAACGCACGTTGCTGGAACGGCTGGCCAGCGAATGGCATTGGGATCAGCGACAACTGACGCTGCTGGATAGCCGCAGCCAGTGGAAAGTCCGCCAGGTCAGCGCCGAGCGCCGCGCACTGGTCAATGAGCTGAACTACAGCTATCGCTTTCTGACCCAATTCGCCCGCACCGAGCAGACCGTCAGCCTGATCAACAAGCGTGACCTCAATGTGCTCGGCCGCCGGCTCTATGCCGCCTTCGAACGCAAGGCCGACAAGGTCGAGTTCATCAACCCCGGCATCGCCCCGGATCTGGCCGAAGACACCCTGACGCTGGTGCAGTCGCGTAACAAAAAGGAGCCGGGGCAAACTCAGTGGGGCCTGTACAACGGCAGCCTGACCGCATTGGAGTGGGAACACTTCGCGCCGATCAAGCGCAGCCGCGAATTGCTTGAATTGCTGACCTGGTGCCACCGCAACGGCGTGATCGACAGCAGCACGCGTCTGGCCCTGCATCCCGGCACCAGCGACCTGAGCGAGTTCGAACTGTTCAACCTGCTCGGCAGCCTGCAACAGTGCATCGCCCTGCCCTTGCCCACCGTCGCGGAAGAACCGTTGCTGCGCGCCGCGGTGCCGAGCGAAGTGCTGATTCTGGTCAACGTCGGCGTCGACCCGCTCAAGCATCACCGCGACCTCAATATCCTGATGACCACCGAGCGTACCGACTCGCTGAGTTACGCCGGGGTGCGCGAAAACCTCGTGCTGACGCTGGATCAGGTCACGCTCAATAGCTGGAACGAAGTACTGGTCAGCCGCTTCGACGGCCCGCATGCCCTGCTCGATTGCCTGCGCGACTACCTTAACAATCTGCCGCGCGGGGCCTTGCAGCCGTCGTTGAAGGTGCGTTGCTTCTGCCACAACCGCGCGCAGTTCATTGCCCGCCGGGTAGAAGAAATCATCGACACCGCGCAGAACCTGCTGCTCAGCGAGTTGAATCACCGCTATCTGATTCAGGTGCAGCAGCATTACCACGTACTGGAATTGGTGCCGGGCCAGGTCAACCACGTCGCCCTCGCCACCCTTCCGGCCCTGCTCGATTACCTCGGCGAGGAACAGCCGCGCTACAGCCCGCTGCATCTGGACCCGATGGCGCTGGAGGAACATGACCTCGCATTGATCCTGCCGATGGGTCAGCCGGAATGTATTCAAGTGTTCTACCGGATCACCGAACAGCAGGCCGAGTTGTACGTATTGGATGAGTTCAATGCGCTGTGGCAGCAACATTTGCCCTATCACGATGAGCAAAGTCTGTTGGTGCCTTTGCAGCGCTTCCTGCAGTCGATTCTGTTCCGTCGCGAAGCCGTGCTGCCGATGGACGCCGGCCCGGATGCCCGTCTCGAAACCTTGTATTACCAGTTATTGCCTTCGGGTCCGGGGCGCGCGCGCCGGGTCGAAGCGCGGCCGGCACCGCAGACGCCAGTGAACAAGCCGTTCTACGACGTGCAGGCGATCGTCGGCAAAGCCGCACCGGGCGAAGTGCAGGTCACTTTGTATTGCAATCAACGGGAATTCAGCGAGCTGGAACATGGCGACCAGCTGTTCAGCGTGGTCGCCCGGGAGATCGTCGAGCAGCGCCGCGAGAGCGAACGCTATCGCTGCTACATCACCGACCTCGACCTTTCGGGCCTGCTCGGTGACGGGCAGAGTTCAAGCAATCTGTATCTGCGCTACAAGGCTGACCTGGAGCGCGCCCTGAACGAGGCACTCGAACAGGTCTGAGGCGGGTTACTCGGGAAACGCGCCACCGTTGGCCGGTTGCGATTCGACTTCCAGCAAAGTCAGTTTGAGGGTCTTGCCACCGGGTGCCGGCCAGTCAATGTGCTGACCGACCTTCAGGCCCAGCAACGCACTGCCGACCGGGGCCAGGATCGAGATCTTGCCCTCATCGGCGTTGGCATCCTTCGGATAGACCAGCGTCAGGTGGTAATCCTTGCCACTGCCTTCTTCGCGGCAATGCACACGGGAATTCATCGTCACGACATCGGCGGGCACTTCATCGTGGCCGACCACGGTATCGGCGCGGTCCAGCTCGGTTTGCAGCGCAATCACGCCCGGCGCGGCCTGGTCTTTATCGTTCAGGCTGTCGATCAAGCGCTCCAGACGTTGCACGTCCAGACGGGTAAGGGTGATGGAAGGTGCGGTCATGATCCGGGCAGACTCCTTTCTTCTGCACACAAAAAAAGCAAAACCCCGCCAAAAAAGACGGGGTTTTCACCAGGCCTCGATGGGTTGAGGCGTGTTCGGACACTATCACAGCTCAAAAAATATACAAGTCACGCCCCGCCGCACTGCTTGCGCCGGGACGCCTGCGCGCAAATCACTCGCCGGCGCTCATCGTCCGCCGAACGCCATTCGCGAATGTCCTCGACATGGCGGAAGCAGCCGAGGCAAACCTTCTGCTCGTCCAGCCGACAAACGCCGCTGCATGGCGAAGGCACGGCCGGGCTGATGTTGCTGTAAAGCGGCTTCGGTGGACGAACAGGAGCGGTGTCGGTCACGGAATCACAGACCTTCGAAGTCGAATTCAGCGCCAGCCTGTTGCTTGACGATGCGCTCGAGCATTTCGCCCAATTGCTCTTCGCTCTTGTCGCACATCCAGCGCTCGCTTTCTTCGTCGTAGTCGAAGTGGAAACCTCCGGACACCGCCGCCAGCCACAGCTGACGCAGCGGCTCCTGGCGGCTGAAGATCAGCTGCGAGCCGTTTTCGAACTTGACGGTGAGCACACCGGCCGAGTTCTCCATGTCGATATCCAGATCACTTTCGTCAAAGATGTCTTCCAGTTTTTCCTGGGTTTCATCGACCAGATCGTGAAAACGGGCTTCGGACAAACTCATTGCGGCAACCTCAAAAAATGTTCTGATCAGGCACAAGCGCCGAAAGATACGGACGCTGCCGGCCGATTGCAAAGATTAACGACCAAGCACCTTGCCCCACTCCTGACACCAAACCCTTGTAGGAGTGAGCCTGCTCGCGATAGCGGTGTGTCAGTCAGCATATAGGTATCTGACACTCCGCTATCGTCGGATCGCCGCCCGGAGCCGGCTCACTCCTACAGGAGATTGCGGCGGTTAGGGCAGCTTTAGGCAAGCCCCGCCGGACGGGAACCCCATCGCATAGGCAAGCCGCCGGGTGGCCGGTATACTCCGGCGCAATTAACGCATTTTCAAGGATTTCGCCATGAAGCGCCTGATCTCTTCCCTTGCTGCGCTCGTCGCGGTTGCCTGCCTTGTTTCGGCCTGCGGTCAAAAAGGCCCGCTGTACCTGCCCGATGATGATCAGGACCCGGCCGAGCAAGCCCAGTCTTCGCAAAAGCAGCCTGCTTCGAAAGCACACAAGCACGACGTTTACTAAGGGATCGCCATGGACGCTTTTAACTACCGTGGCGGGGAGCTGTTCGCGGAAGGGGTGGCGCTGTCAGCCATCGCCGACCGTTTCGGCACGCCCACCTATGTTTACTCGCGCGCACACATCGAAGCCCAGTATCTGGCTTACGCCGACGCACTGGCCGGCATGCCGCACCTGGTCTGCTTTGCCGTCAAAGCCAACTCCAACCTCGGCGTACTGAATGTCCTGGCCCGCCTCGGCGCCGGTTTCGACATCGTTTCCCGTGGCGAGCTGGAACGCGTTCTCGCCGCTGGTGGCAGCCCGGACAAGATCGTCTTCTCCGGAGTCGGCAAGACCCGTGACGACATGCGTCGCGCCCTCGAAGTCGGCGTGCACTGCTTCAACGTCGAATCCACCGACGAGTTGGAACGCCTGCAAGTGGTTGCCGCCGAGCTGGGCGTTCGTGCACCGGTATCGCTACGGGTTAACCCGGACGTCGATGCCGGCACCCACCCGTACATTTCCACCGGTCTCAAAGAGAACAAGTTCGGCATCGCCATTGCCGACGCCGAAGACGTGTACGTGCGTGCCGCACATCTGCCGAACCTGGAAGTAGTTGGCGTCGACTGCCACATCGGTTCGCAACTGACCACGCTGCCACCGTTCCTCGACGCGCTCGACCGCCTGCTGGATCTGGTCGACCGTCTCGGCGATTGCGGCATTCACCTGCGCCACATCGATCTCGGTGGTGGTCTGGGTGTGCGTTATCGTGATGAAGAGCCGCCATTGGCTGCCGACTACATCAAAGCCGTGCGCGAGCGTCTCAACGGTCGTGATCTGGCGCTGGTTTTCGAGCCAGGCCGTTTCATCGTTGCCAACGCCGGCGTGCTGCTGACTCAGGTCGAGTACCTCAAGCACACCGAACACAAGGATTTCGCCATCGTCGACGCGGCGATGAACGACCTGATCCGCCCGGCGCTGTATCAGGCGTGGATGGACGTTACCGCGGTCAAACCGCGTGACAGCGCTGCGCGCAAATACGACATCGTTGGCCCGATCTGCGAAACCGGTGACTTCCTCGCCAAGGATCGTGAACTGGCGCTGGAAGAAGGCGACCTGCTGGCCGTGCATTCGGCCGGTGCCTACGGTTTTGTGATGAGCTCCAACTACAACACCCGTGGCCGTGCCGCTGAAGTGTTGGTAGACGGTGATCAGGTTTTTGAAGTGCGCCGCCGCGAAACCGTGGCTGAGCTGTTTGCCGGCGAAAGCCTGCTGCCGGAGTAACCCATGCTGCTGCGTTTTACTAAAATGCACGGCTTGGGCAATGACTTCATGGTTCTCGACCTGGTCAGCCAGCACGCGCATATTCAGCCAAAGCACGCCAAGCAATGGGGCGACCGCCACACCGGCATCGGTTTCGACCAGTTGCTGATCGTCGAGGCGCCGAGCAACCCGGACGTGGATTTCCGTTATCGGATCTTCAATTCCGATGGCTCGGAAGTCGAGCAATGCGGCAACGGCGCGCGCTGCTTCGCCCGCTTCGTGCTCGACAAGCGTCTGACCGCGAAACGGCAGATTCGCGTCGAGACCAAGGGCGGCATCATCGAGCTGGACGTGCGTAACGACGGCCAGATCGGCGTAAACATGGGCGCCCCGCGTCTGGTGCCAGCGGATATTCCGTTCGACGCGCCAGCGCAAGCCATCAGCTATCAGCTGGAAGTCGACGGCACCACCGTCGAACTGGCCGCCGTGTCGATGGGCAACCCTCACGCAGTGCTGCGCGTGCAGGACATCAACAGCGCACCGGTGCATGAACTGGGGCCGAAAATCGAACACCATCCGCGCTTCCCGGCGCGAGTGAATGTCGGTTTTCTCCAGGTCATCGACCGCAACCGCGCGCAGCTGCGCGTGTGGGAACGTGGCGCCGGGGAAACCCAGGCCTGCGGCACCGGCGCGTGTGCAGCGGCTGTCGCTGCGATAAGCCAGGGGTGGATGGATTCGCCGCTATTGATCGACCTGCCCGGCGGGCGTCTGTCCATTGAATGGGCAGGCCCTGGCCAACCGGTGCTGATGACCGGTCCGGCAGTGCGTGTATACGAAGGACAAGTACGTCTTTGAGTGAGCAGAAACCATGACCGATAAGCCTCAGGTACCCGCCCGACAGTCCGACGAATCAGCGTCCGAGAGCCTGGAGGCGGCAGCGGTTGCCGCATACCTCGAGGCTCATCCGGACTTCTTCGTCGAGCACGAAGAACTGCTGCCCGCGATGCGCATTCCGCACCAGCGTGGCGATACCGTTTCGCTGGTCGAGCGGCAGATGACCATTCTGCGCGATCGCAATATCGAGATGCGCCACCGCCTCTCGCAGTTGATGGACGTCGCCCGCGACAACGATCGCCTGTTCGACAAGACTCGTCGGCTGATCCTCGCCCTGATGGACGCCTCCAGCCTGGAAGACGTGGTGATCAGCGTCGAAGACAGTCTGCGTCAAGACTTTCAGGTGCCTTTTGTCAGCCTGATCCTGCTCGGTGACAACCCGGCACCGGTCGGTCGCTGGGTCAGCCACGCAGACGCCCAAGTCGCCATCGGCGGCTTGCTCACCGAAGGCAAAAGCGTCAGCGGCAGCCTGCGCGAGCACGAACTGGACTTCCTCTTCGGCGAAGAACAGCGCAAGCAGATCGGCTCCACCGCTGTGGTCGCGGTCAGCCATCAAGGCATCCATGGGATTCTGGCGATCGCCAGCCGTGATCCGCAGCACTACAAGAGTTCGGTCGGTACGCTGTTCCTCAGCTACATCGCCGAAGTCATGGGCCGCGTGCTGCCACGGGTCAACAGCTCCCTGCGCTCGGTACGCTGAGCATGGAACGACAACTGGACGCTTACTGCGAACACCTGCGCAGTGAGCGACAGGTGTCGCCGCACACGCTGTCGGCCTACCGCCGCGACCTCGACAAAGTCCTTGGCTGGTGCGTCAAACAGAACATTGGCAGTTGGGCCGCGCTGGATATTCAGCGCCTGCGCAGCCTGATCGCCCGTTTGCATGCACAAGGTCAGTCCTCGCGCAGCCTCGCGCGGCTGCTGTCGGCGGTTCGTGGGCTCTACCACTATCTGAATCGCGAAGGCCTTTGTGACCATGATCCGGCGACCGGTCTGGCGCCGCCGAAAGGCGAACGTCGCCTGCCGAAAACCCTCGACACCGATCGTGCGCTGCAACTGCTTGAAGGTGCGGTCGAGGATGATTTTCTCGCGCGGCGTGACCAGGCGATTCTTGAGTTGTTCTATTCCTCCGGCCTGCGTTTGTCAGAGCTGACCGGACTCAATCTCGATCAACTCGACCTGGCCGATGGCATGGTTCAGGTACTGGGCAAGGGCAGCAAGACCCGACTGCTGCCAGTGGGCAAAAAGGCCCGTGAAGCGATCGAACAATGGCTGCCGTTGCGGGCCATGACCAACCCGGCGGACGATGCCGTGTTCGTCAGCCAGCAAGGCCGGCGCCTCGGCCCGCGAGCGATTCAGGTGCGGGTCAAACTCGCCGGTGAGCGCGAGCTGGGGCAGAACCTGCACCCGCACATGCTGCGGCACTCCTTTGCCAGCCACTTGCTGGAGTCTTCACAGGACCTGCGCGCCGTGCAGGAATTGCTCGGCCACTCGGACATCAAGACCACGCAGATTTATACCCATCTGGACTTCCAGCACCTGGCGGCGGTCTACGACAGCGCCCATCCACGGGCCAAACGCATGAAAGGCGATGATTCATGAGCATCCAGTTGATCACCTTCGACCTCGACGACACCCTGTGGGACACCGCCCCGGTGATCGTCAGCGCCGAAGCGGTATTGCGCGAATGGCTGAGCGAACATGCGCCGAACCTGGGCGCCGTGCCAGTGGAGCATTTGTGGGCGATTCGTGAGCGCGTATTGGCTAACGAGCCGGGCCTCAAGCATCGGATCAGCGCGCTACGTCGGCGGGTGTTGTTTCATGCGATGGAAGACGCCGGGTACGCCCATGACGAAGCATCCGACCTGGCCGACAAGGGCTTTGAAGTGTTCCTGCATGCGCGGCATCAGATCGAAGTGTTCCCTGAAGTAGAGCCCGTGCTGGAGATTCTCGCCAATCACTATGCGCTTGGCGTGGTCACCAATGGCAATGCCGATGTGCGCCGGTTGGGGTTGGCGGACTACTTCAAGTTTGCGTTGTGCGCGGAAGACATCGGCATCGCCAAACCTGATGCACGGCTGTTTCATGAAGCGTTACAGCGCGGTGGCGCCACGGCCGAAACCGCAGTTCATATTGGTGATCATCCGGGTGATGACATTGCCGGGGCGCAGCAGGCGGGGTTGCGGGCAATCTGGTTTAACCCGGCGGGCAAAGTCTGGGAAGCGGATCGTCTGCCGGATGCCGAGATTCGCAGCCTGAGTGATTTGCCAGCGGTGCTTGCCCGCTGGAATGCCCTCTCGAACTGACAAAGTTCCCTTGTAGGAGTGAGCCTGCTCGCGATAGCGGTGTGTCAGATACATCTGGGCTGACTGACACACCGCTATCGCGAGCAGGCTCACTCCCACAGGGGAATTGCGTTCACTTCAATTGCGGAATTCCAGACATGAAAAAGCCCGCAGCGACGGCGGGCTTTTTCAGCAAGCAAGCGGCACGCCTCAGATAGGGCGGCTGCCGTACTTGTTGTCGGGCTTCTTCGGAGGATCGGCGACCACATTGGCCTCCACTTCCTGAACCTTGCCGCCGCGCGACAGGAACTCTTCCATGGCCTTGGCCAGGGCGTCGCGTTCCTTGTTCTTGGCTTCAATGCTCGGCAACTCATCTACCGACACCGCAGCCTTGGCTTTGCCTTTGGCAGCCGGGGCCGGCGTATCGTCGCCACCATCGTCGTCAGCAACGTCTTCCGCTGCTGCTTCCAAGCCTTCCTCGGCCTCGTCTTCGTCGCCTACTTCGAGGTCGTCGTTTTCCAGATCATCGTCGCTCATGTTCTACCTCATGACTTGCGAAAAGCAGATTAGTTATAGACCAGCTTTGGCAACTGTCGAAAGTCGCCGTTAAAAAATCAGTAACCATTGGTGACCAACGGTTTATGCCCCTTCACCGTGCAAGGTGGCGAGGACTTTTCGAGCACCGCCATGATCACGGTGCTCGCCCAGATAAACGCCTTGCCAGGTCCCCAGTGCCAAACGACCTGCCGAAACCGGCAGACTGATCTGGCAGCCAAGCACGCTGGCCTTGAAGTGCGCCGGGAGGTCGTCCAGGCCTTCGTCGTTATGCTCATAGCCGTCTGCTCCTTGTGGGATCAGACGATTGAAAAATCGTTCGAAGTCGCGACGTACCGCCGGATCGGCGTTCTCGTTGATGGTCAACGACGCCGAGGTATGCTGCAGCCACAAATGCAACAGACCGACCCGGCACTCCCTGAGTTCAGGCAGGCCAGCGAGTAACTCGTCCGTTACCAGATGAAAGCCCCGGGGCCGTGCCCGCAGGGTTATCAGAGTCTGTTGCCACATACAGTTCTCCGCACGTTCGGGGCGCATTCTAGCGCGCTCTGGGAAAAAACAAAGGCCCTAATATTCCTGCAATGATGTAAGCCATTGGCCGCAGAAAAACGCTCGTCGTAAACACGACCAAAGCCGTACGAAAAATCCTTTCAGCTGTTCTCTCTGCGACAAATTCCAGACAAAAAAATGCCCGGCGAACCGGGCAAGTTTTTTAATGCGCGTACTTACAGGTTGTAGCCGCGTTCGTTGTGTTGTGCCAGATCGAGGCCGACCGACTCTTCTTCCTCGGTCACACGCAGACCCATGACGGCGTCGAGGACCTTGAGGATGATAAAGGTGACGATCGCGGTGTAGATCACCGTGAAGCCCACGCCTTTGACCTGAATCCACACTTGCGCACCGATATCGGTGACGGTGCCGAAGCCACCCAGAGCAGGAGCTGCGAACACACCGGTGAGGATCGCGCCGAGGATACCGCCGATACCGTGCACGCCGAAGGCATCCAGGGAGTCGTCATAACCCAGTTTGCGTTTCAGCGTGGTGGCGCAGAAGAAGCACACCACGCCTGCAGCCAGACCGATGACCAGTGCGCCCATCGGGCCCACGGTGCCGGCAGCCGGAGTGATCGCGACCAGACCGGCCACCACACCCGAGGCGATGCCCAGCGCGCTTGGCTTGCCGTGGGTGACCCACTCGGCAAACATCCAGCCCAGCGCGGCGGCGGCGGTAGCGATCTGAGTGACCAGCATCGCCATGCCGGCAGTGCCGTTGGCCGCCGCAGCGGAACCGGCGTTGAAGCCGAACCAGCCGACCCACAGCATCGCCGCGCCCATCAGGGTGTAACCGAGGTTGTGCGGGGCCATCGGGGTGGTCGGGAAGCCTTTACGCTTGCCCAATACCAGGCAGGCAATCAGACCGGCGACACCGGCGTTGATGTGCACCACGGTGCCGCCCGCGAAGTCGAGCACGCCCCAGTCCCACATCAAGCCGCCGTTGCCGGACCAGACCATGTGCGCGATCGGCGCGTAAACCAGGGTGAACCAGATAGCCATGAAGATCAGCATCGCGGAGAACTTCATCCGCTCAGCGAACGCACCGACGATCAGCGCCGGGGTGATGATCGCGAAGGTCATCTGGAAGGTGATGAACACCGCCTCAGGGAACAACGCCGCAGGACCGGTCAGGCTCGAGGGCGTGACACCGGCGAGGAACGCCTTGCCCATGCCGCCGAAGAACGAGTTGAAGTTGACGACGCCCTGCTCCATGCCGGTGGTGTCGAACGCAATGCTGTAGCCATAAATGACCCACAGGATGCTGATCAGACCGGTAATGGCGAAGCACTGCATCATCACGGAAAGAATGTTTTTCGAGCGAACCATGCCGCCGTAGAACAGCGCCAGGCCGGGAATGGTCATGAACAGCACAAGTGCCGTTGAGGTCAGCATCCAGGCAGTGTCGCCGGAATTGAGGACCGGGGCCGCCACTTCGTCTGCCGCCATTGCAAGGCTTGGCATTACGATAGACAACAGGGCTCCTAGCCCTGCGAATTTACGCAGAGTCATATTGTTTTCTCCTGGGGCGTTGGGGTTTGTGGCGGCGGTTAAATCGCGTCGGTATCGGTTTCGCCGGTACGGATGCGGATCGCCTGTTCCAGATTGACCACGAAGATCTTGCCGTCACCGATCTTGCCGGTGTTGGCCGCTTTGGTGATCGCCTCGATCACCCGATCCAGATCCTTGTCGTCGATGGCCACGTCGATTTTCACCTTGGGCAGAAAATCGACCACATATTCCGCGCCGCGATACAGCTCGGTGTGACCCTTCTGCCGGCCGAAGCCTTTGACTTCAGTAACGGTAATGCCCTGCACGCCGATTTCGGACAGCGACTCGCGCACGTCGTCCAACTTGAACGGCTTGATGATGGCAGTGACTAGCTTCATGAAAACTCTCTCCCGAATTGGTGGACTTGCCCCAGGAAAACAAACCCGACTCAAGTCTAAGCGCAGTGCCTGGCTTTGTAACGCATCGTCGGCCGTACCTGCCCGACTGACGCCAGCTAACCGCTGCCGACGAAACTCCCCGCTCCGTCTGCCGCACTGCATTCGTCACAGCGACTGCATCAGTGCATGGGTCGAAGGTGACTAAGCAGAAACCTTGCCATCTCGCCAAAATCCCCTGATTTCAATCCCTTGGCCGCTGTCGCACGCCATCCCGTGCGAAACCCCATCCGGATACGCACAACAACGGTGCGTCGCCATCCGTCCGCCTGCGCGAAAAGCGTGCATCCCTGACCACGAGATTGACTATAGACACTGCGTGATACACTGCCGGCCATTGTTTCCAGGACATCCACCATGCTCGCGCCCAAAGACTTCCTCGACGCCCTGAGCGGCACCGCCTCCCGCCTTTTCAGCGGCGACACCCCGCTGCCGAAAGCCGAAATCGAAAGCCAGTTCAAGATGCTGCTGCAAAGTGCCTTCAGCAAACTCGACCTGGTCAGCCGCGAAGAATTCGACAGCCAGATGGTCGTACTGGCCCGCACCCGCGCTCGCCTCGAAAGCCTCGAAGCCAAGGTTGCCGAGATGGAAGCCAAGCTGACGCCGCCCGCCGAATAATCCGCGCCCCCTGTAAGAGCTGCCGAAGGCTGCGATCTTTTGATCTCCAGCCCTTCAATCTTCTCGGCAACTTCCTACAACTTGCACCACCGCCGTCCGATTGCGCCGAAAAGCCCAGGTTTCTAAGCTCATCCGATGCTGAATGTTCAGCACCGGGTTTGGCGACCCGAACAGCTTAAGGCGCACGACAACCATGATGGCGGCTACATTTACCGCCACATCGTTTCATGGCGGTTGTGCGTGGGAGACCTTCGGGTCTGCCGGGTTCCTTTTGCTCCGGTTCGCCAACCCGCGTACAACTGCCACCCAATCGTTTGGCGACGATTGAGGGCAGCCCCTTAAGCAAGAGGAACTGCACAATGAATCAAGAAGAGACTTATCTGACCCCGCACATCTTCACCCGCCACAAACTCCCCCTCCACGCCCTCCTCATCCAGAACCAACCCTGGTTCTGCGCCCGAGACCTGAGTCGCCTGCTACACATCTACCTCAACGAACGCATGCTGCGAAAACTCGACCCCGACCAATACCAAACCCACAAAACCTTGATCCACAACCAGATCGAAAACACCCTGCTGATCAGCGAATCCGGCATCTACGCCCTCCTCGTCTACCACTACTGCCCCGAATACCGAGCCCTGCGCGAATGGCTCACCCACCAGGTCATCCCCACCCTGCGCGACGCCCAACACCCCAGCACAAGCGAACGCCCACACCTCAGCTTGCTCAACTGGCCGGACATGACGTTGAGTTTGTTGCATTGGAATAATCAGCCGTGGATACGGTTGCAAGATGTGCCACACATGGTGACGGAGCGAGAACAGGCAAACCGCACGGTTGTGAACTCATGGTGGAGAAAGGCTCTGCAATTGATCTGAATTTTTGCGCTGCAACCTCACCAAAGGTCATTTCAGCGATACCACTGAAATGACCTTTTTTGTGTCTTCGTTATCTCCACCCCTCCTACTCCGAAATCCTCCACTCACAGAAGTAACGTCCTACAAAACGCGTCCGCCACGTCTGATTTCGCTGCCCCCTCTCTGCTGGCTATCTTCTGCGACCAGATCCAAACAGATGAAAACAATGAGAAGAAAAGGCAAAGCAACGGATCTTCGTAACCAGACATTCAGATCAAACTCGCGAAAGATCGCCTACAAATTCTTTCTCAAGGACATTGCCCCGAGAATCCCAAATATTGATGCAGCAGCGGTCAAGTTTGAGCCAATTACCCCAGCAGCGATAAAGCAATACTTTCTCTGGGAGGGGCCAACAGTTTTCCCTTGGGATGACGTTGCAGACTGGAAAAGTAAAGATGCGAAAGGTCTGGATTTGGCGATATGGTACAAACAGACTCTTTGCGGCATGTGCTATGCGACCCCGCGCGCAAGCTCTATCTGCTTAAAGATTGTTCTGTTGGAAGGGCATCCGGATAGGGCGCACCCGCTTCGCGGCAGGATCGCGCCAATTGCTCTGCTTGTCGCAGATCACTATGCGCGAGCGCTAGGATGCAAAGAAATCGAGATTCAGGATCCTGATCCGAATGTTGTTTTTTACTACCGGAAACTGGGGTTCGAATTCGACCACACCAACCGGCTTGTCATTTCTGTGAACGGTCAATAACATCGAAATCAACAACCCAATCGCACGAGGTGCGTATGAGCCCAAAAAAGCGAAAGGCAAAGCTTCTTCAGATTGTTGAACTACATCTCGAAGCACTCCGGTTGGCTGGGGATATGTCAGCCAACCAACGGCGATTTATTGAAGTTGCTGTTACGTGTGGGCCAGAGCTTGAGCCAAGCGGCCCGCTGGCCGGTAAAAGATCCTGAGTCAAAAATAAAAAGGCGTCCATAGGACGCCTTTTTTGTGTTTGGAGGAGTAGTCGCAGCGATTCTTTAGCTCCTGGCTTTGCAACCATGGGTTCAGAATCCGACGAGCTGGCCCGTCGTCACTACTTCAGAGAAACCAGCTTTCTCTGCTGCCAAAAATGCGGGGGAGCTTTTACTGGTGCCCAGTCCCGACGAATGCGCAGTTGCAGTCCTCGAGCGGGAGGATCCGTCAATGCCGGGCGAGAGTCAACGCTCCAATTCAGGCAAGCAGTGACAGCCCATCGGGTCTTGATACGTCTTGTAAACCTCTATTTCAGCACTGAAACCCGGCTCAACTACCCTTCAAAAACCCGCAGGAAGCGGCCCCCGATTCAGCTCAAGGAACGACCATGTCTCTCTCCATCGTCCACAGTCGCGCCCAGATTGGCGTGGAAGCCCCCGCTGTCACCGTCGAAGTTCATCTGGCCAATGGTCTGCCGTCGCTGACCATGGTCGGTCTGCCCGAGGCGGCGGTGAAGGAGAGCAAGGATCGGGTGCGCAGCGCGATCATCAATTCCGGGCTGCAGTTTCCGGCGCGGCGGATCACCTTGAATCTGGCACCGGCGGATCTGCCCAAGGATGGTGGGCGGTTTGATCTGGCAATTGCCTTGGGGATTCTGTCGGCGAGTGTGCAGGTGCCGTGTCTGACGCTGGATGATGTGGAATGTCTGGGTGAGTTGGCGTTGTCCGGCGCAGTACGGGCGGTGCGTGGCGTGTTGCCGGCAGCGTTGGCGGCGCGCAAGGCGGGGCGTGCGCTGGTGGTGCCGCGCGCGAATGCCGAGGAGGCGTGTCTGGCCTCGGGGTTGAAGGTGTTTGCGGTAGATCATTTGCTGGAGGCGGTGGCGCATTTCAATGGGCATACGCCGGTTGAGCCCTATGTATCTGACGGGTTGATGCATGCCAGCAAGCCCTATCCGGACTTGAATGAAGTGCAGGGCCAACTGGCGGCGAAACGGGCGTTGCTGATTGCTGCTGCGGGTGCGCATAACCTGCTGTTCAGCGGGCCTCCGGGAACCGGTAAAACATTGTTGGCCAGCCGATTGCCGGGCCTGCTTCCGCCGCTGACCGAAAGTGAAGCGCTGGAGGTCGCGGCGATTCAGTCAGTTGCCAGTGGCGCGCCACTGACCCATTGGCCGCAGCGTCCCTTCCGGCAACCGCACCATTCGGCATCCGGGCCGGCACTGGTCGGTGGCAGCTCAAAACCGCAACCCGGCGAAATCACCCTGGCCCATCATGGTGTGTTGTTTCTCGACGAACTGCCGGAGTTTGATCGCAAGGTCCTGGAGGTCCTGCGCGAGCCTTTGGAGTCCGGGCATATCGTCATCGCCCGGGCCAAGGATCGCGTGCGTTTTCCCGCGCGCTTTCAGTTGGTGGCCGCGATGAACCCGTGCCCCTGTGGATATCTTGGCGAACCCAGTGGCAAGTGTTCGTGCACGCCGGACATGGTCCAACGCTATCGCAACAAGTTGTCAGGGCCGCTACTGGACCGAATCGATTTGCACTTGACGGTAGCGCGGGAGGCGACAGCGCTGAACCCTGCGGTAAAGCCAGGAGAAGACAGCGCCAGTGCGGCCGCGTTGGTAGCCGAGGCTCGCGAGCGACAACAGAAACGCCAGGGATGTGCCAATGCGTTTCTTGATCTGCCAGGCCTGCGTCGTCACTGCAAGTTATCCACAGCCGATGAGACCTGGCTGGAGTCAGCCTGTGAACGGCTGACCCTGTCACTGCGCTCGGCGCACAGGTTGCTCAAGGTCGCCAGGACATTGGCCGATCTGAGCCAGGAAAAGGACATCACGCGCGAACACTTGGCGGAGGCTTTGCAGTATCGCCCGGCAACACAATGAAAATGACAACGCTCCTCGCAACGGACTGCCCCGAAAATAACCATCGAGCGCTGATGGCCATTGACCGACATGTGATATAACGACAGCGCTCTTTTTTACGACTTATCCGTCTATCGTCAAGACATCGAGCATTTTTCAGCGTGGAAATGGAGGCGGGATATCATGGACAAGATTTCTACTGTTCACCGGGCAAAGCCGCTCGATCAACCAGTGTATTCATAATCCAGGCCAAACCTGGCCTGGGTGCGTGTATCTGGTCATTAGCTTAAATCCAGACAACTAAAAAAGCCCTCGCCCGACGTTATTACTCCGTTTGACATTGGCCTTATTTAAACAACTAAAAAAGCAAAACTTCATTATGAAAACAGTTTATTTGCTCAGCAACGTGGCGGACGGTGGCAAAACATATCTCGAGTATCTGATCCCGGCGCTCAACTCGCTTCGAGAAAAATATAACTGTGTCGTCCTCAATACTGATCGCACCGGCTCAAGCCGGGAGGAAGTCGAAGCCGTCCTCGATTACCCGGTAAGGCAGGTTGGCAATGACTTCATTGCGAGCCTGAAATCGCAGGTTGTCATCTCAAATGATGCCTACGCCGGGCGTCTGCTGGACCATTCAAATTTTGGCATCTTCATCAGCCACGGCAATGTCGGGATGCCGACCAAAGACAAGTATTACTACGCTGAGCTGACCTCTTACTGGGATGCGATCATCTCCTCTTCCCGGTCGGGCTTTGATTTGATGACGGCCGGGCTGCAGGCATACCGTCGCGACAGAAAGGCCCTGAAAACAATGTTGATCGATGGGCTGGCCTTGCGTTCGGACATGCGCATCACCAGCCCGGTGGCTACGCTGCCGGTGAAGATTCCCGGCATCTTTGAATCATCACCGCCTTCGAAAAAAACCTCGGACGACTATGTCGTAGGGCTTCTGCCGACCCAAGTGGGTATCTGCCCGAACGGGGCGACACTGTATGAAAACCTGCAGACCGTCATCAATGCAGTCAAGTCGCAAATTCCCCACGCAACCTTCATCTTGCGTCCGTATATGGCCGAACTTTCCCATCCGACCGTGAAGGATCTGTGCGAACAACTGTCTGCCCATGACTGGATAACCATCGACAAGGCAGGCACCAGCAGCACGGTTTTCTACGCACAATGCGACACGGTCATCACCGATGCATCCACCGGTGGCGTTTCGTTCATGCTCAACACCTGCAAGCTGCCGATTTATTACGTGCCCTTTACCGAAGAGAGCAATCTCACGGTCGACGCCTGGCTAAAGCAAATGGACAACCTGTTGCCAATTGCCAGAAGCAGCAATGAGCTCAGAGACATGGCACTAGGGTTCAGCCTGCTGAAACCGGAAGATAGCTATTACATATACAACAAGTTCTACCAGGCACAATACCGCGACTTGCCCCTGCCTCAGGAAGTGTTCCACGACCTGATTGAATACCGGCACGAGTCGAAGTATTGCCCGCTCTCGATTGACTCTTTCGGGGACATTAACGAGCGGGGCAAACAGTAAAATAACGCAGGCCTGACCTCATGCGAGGAAACAGCCTGCCGATACACTCGAATCGAACACAAGTCAGAACACTATGAAATGTGATGCGGGTGGACAGGTAATCTGGATTACGGGCCTTTCAGGAGCGGGCAAATCAACGCTGGCCGGTGAATTGGTTGCCAGACTGCGTGCTGAAAGACGATCGGTGGTCATGCTCGATGGCGATGAATTGCGCGAAGTATTCGGCGCAGCCGCTGCCAACTCACAGAACCATGGCCGCGAAGGTCGCCTGGCCCTCGCTCTGCAATACGCTCGTCTGTGCAAAATGATCGCTGCACAGGGACAAACCGTGGTGATCGCCACGATCTCGCTGTTTCGCGAGGTTCACGAGTGGAACCGCGCCCACCTGCCCAAATATTTCGAGATTTATCTGAAGGTGCCCGTCGAGGAGTTGCGTCGTCGCGACCCCAAGGACATCTATCGCCGTTTCGATGCAGGCGAACTGCACAACGTTGCCGGGCTCGACCTGGCCATTGATGAACCGCTGGCCGCCGACTGCCTGGTTGAGTTCAATCGCGAACGCTCCAGCCAACGTCTGGCCGATGATTTGCTCCCTAAAATTCTTCGAAGGAACTGACTATGAAAACCGAATGGGACTACACCACCCTAGCCGATGCCTATTTGAAGCGCCCTGACTACGCCGACGCGGCCATCGACGCCATGCTGTCGATTGCCGGTGCCGAGCAAGGCGACAAGTTCTGCGACGTCGGCGCGGGTGTTGCGCACTTGACGCTGATGCTGGCCGCCCGCGGCCTGGATGTCACAGCGGTAGAACCCAACGACGCGATGCGCGGTAATGGCATCAAGCGCACCGCCGAACTGCCGAACGTCAAATGGCACGAAGGCACCGGTGAAGCTACCGGCCAGTCGACGCAAGCGTTCGACATGGTCACCTTCGGCAGCTCCTTCAACGTCTGCGATCGTCAGCAGGCCCTCAAGGAAACCGCGCGCATTCTCAAGCCGCGCGGCTGGTTTGCCTGCATGTGGAACCACCGCAATCTGGAAGACCCGATCCAGGCGCGCATCGAAGCGATCATCAAAGAGCGCGTGGCCGGTTATGGCTACGGCACCCGTCGCGAAGACCAGACTGCCGTGATCGACGCCAGCGAACTGTTCGGCCCGGTCGTGCATCTGGATGCCCGCGTGATTCACGAGCAGTCGATCGAAGAATGCCTCGAAGCCTGGCGCTCGCACGCCACGCTGGAACGTCAGGCTGGCGCCAGCTTCCATGAAGTGATCGCGGCCATCGACGACTACCTGAAAAGCCTGCAGACGCCGTCGATCCAGATTCCGTACTCGACCAACATCTGGGTTGCTCAACTGAGATAACCGCTGATGGCCCTGCATTTCTCAACCAAGGCCGGCACCCTGACCAGCCTGCAAGGGCAGCTCGCCTCGGCGCACATTGCGCCGTTGCTGGCGTTCACTGTGGCGGACTGGCAACTGGATCAGCGCGCCTGCGTTGAGAACATCCAGCGTCGGCTGCCGAGCGCTCCGTGGATCGTACGCTCCAGTTGCGGACGCGAGGACAGTGCGCAGGCGTCATTCGCCGGCGCTTTCCTGTCGGTGCCGAATGTCGATGAGGCTGGACTGGTCTCGGCGATCGAACAGGTCATCGCCAGTTACGGCGATGTGCACCTGACTGACGAGATCCTGATTCAGCCAATGCTCGGCAATGTGCTGCGCTCCGGCGTGGCCTTCTCTCACGACCCCAACACCTGCGCACCGTATCGCGTGGTGAACTGGTCGGAGGGCGATGACACCGCCGCCGTCACTGGCGGCATGGGTGGGCGGCTCTGGCAGCAGGCGGCGCACAGTGCAGTGGCAGCGCCCGCGTCGCTCGCACCGGTGGTGGCCTTGCTCGAGGAATTGCTCAGCCTGTTTGGTGATCGGCCGGTCGACTGCGAGTTCGCAGTCACCCGCGATGCTGAAGGCGAGACACTCTGGCTGCTGCAAGCCCGGCCATTGATTCTGCCGACGGCGCCTGAGTCTGCGGCCACCCAGTTCGCCCGCCTGCAAAGCATTCAGAGCAAAGTCGAACGCGGCATGCGTCCGCATCCATTTCTGATCGGTCAGCGCACGGTGTACGGCGTAATGCCCGACTGGAACCCGGCCGAGATCATCGGTATCCGGCCCAAACCGCTGGCGCTTTCGTTGTATCGGGATCTGGTCACTGACTCGATCTGGGCCTACCAGCGCCACAACTATGGCTACCGTAACTTGCGCAGCTTCCCGCTGATGCCGCATTTTTTCGGTCTGCCGTATATCGACGTGCGCCTGTCGTTCAACTCGTTTATTCCGGCCGATCTTGATGAAGGACTGGCGGGGCGCTTGGTCGATTACTACATCGATCGCTTGCTGGCGGAACCGACGCTGCACGACAAGGTAGAGTTCGAGATCGTTTTCTCCTGCTACACCCTCGACTTGTCGCAGCAACTGGAACGTTTGCGCAGTGCCGGTTTTCTTGAGCATGAACTGGACGCCATCAGCACCAGTCTGCGCAAGCTGACCAACCGCATCGTGCACCCCAAGGACGGTTTGTGGCGCAGCGATGCCAACAAGCTCGAGGTGCTCAACGCTCGTCGCGAAGAGCTGCTGGCCTCCAATGCCGATCCGCTCGAACGCATCTATTGGCTGCTGGAGGATGCCAAGCGTTACGGCACGCTGCCCTTCGCCGGGCTGGCCCGCGCCGGGTTTGTTGCCGTGCAGATGCTGCGATCGCTGGTCAGCGTCGGCGTGTTTTCGCAGGCGGATTACGATGCGTTCATGGCCGGGGTTTCCACGGTCAGCGGGCAGTTGGCCCGTGACCGCGCCACCCTCGACAAAACCACGTTCCTCGCCCGTTACGGGCATTTGCGACCGGGCACTTACGACATCCTCTCGCCGCGTTACGACGAGGCGCCGGAGCTGTATTTCGACTGGACGCAAAGCCCCGCCGCGCCGGAACCGCTGCGACCGTTTTCCCTGACGCTGCCGCAGATGCGCGAAATCGTCAAACAGCTCGAAGCCCATGGCCTGCAGCCTGATCCGGTGGGATTGCTGGACTTCCTGCAGAACGGCATCGAGTTGCGCGAGCTGGCCAAGTTTCACTTCACGCGTAACCTCTCCGATGCCTTGGCGCTGATCGCGCAGGTCGGTGCGCAGTACGGCATTGATCGTGAGGATCTGGCCTATTGCGACATCAGCGCCTTCCAGGAGCTGCATGTCGCCGCAGCAGATCCGAAGGAAGTGCTGATGCGCAGCATCGAACAGGGCAAGGCGCGTTACGCCGAAACGCTCAAGGTGTCGCTACCGCCGGTGATCACCTGCCCAGAAGATGTCTGGTGTTTCGAGTGGCCGGAAACGGCGCCCAACTTCATCACGCAAAAACGCGTGACCGCGCCGGTGGTGCTGTGTGATGACCGGGAAAAGCTTGCCGGGGCGATCGTCTGCATTCCCAATGCCGATCCGGGGTTTGACTGGCTGTTCGCCTACCCGATTGCCGGGCTGATCACCGCGTGGGGCGGGGCCAATTCGCACATGGCGATCCGTGCCGGTGAACTTGGTTTGCCGGCGGTGATTGGCGCCGGCGAAGTGCTCTACCGTCGCTGGTCGACGGCGGACTTTCTGCACCTCGATTGTCCGGGGCGCCGAGTAGAGCTGATGTCATGAAAGTGGCCGCGATCAGCCAGCGTGTCGACACACACCCTGAGCGCGGCGAAAGCCGTGACGCGCTGGATCAGCGCCTGATCGCGTTTGTGCTGGCGGCAGGCTTTATCCCTGTGCCAGTGCCCAACGACTGGAAATCACCCGATGACCTCGACCGCTGGCTGGCGGCGGTAAACCCGCAAGCCATCGTGCTGTCGGGCGGCAATGACATCGGTCAGTGCCCGGCTCGCGACCTCACCGAAAGCAGGCTGCTGGACCACGCACAGGCGCGCCATCTGCCGTTGCTGGGGATTTGCCGGGGTATGCAGATGCTTGCGCACTGGTCGGGTGTCTCGTTGAAACCGGTCACCGGCCATGTACGCACCCGGCATCAGTTATCCGGGCAGATCGCCGCCGAGGTCAACAGCTATCACTCCCTCGCCCTCGCCGATTGCCCGCCCGGGTTCGAGGTGCTGGCGCGCAGCGAGGACGGCGAAATCGAAGCGATCCGCCACCTGCAACGACCGTGGCAGGGCTGGATGTGGCACCCGGAGCGTGAAAACGATTTCGCGTCGCACGACCTTCAGCGTCTGCAGCAACTGTTTGGCGAAACCGAATCCACTGAAGAACTCACGGGATAGACCTGTTGTGAAAGCCATTATTCTGGCTGCCGGACGTGGCAGCCGCATGAAAAGCCTCACCGATGAACGTCCAAAATGTCTGGTCGAATTGCGCGGTAAACCGCTGCTGGAATGGCAGCTGGAGTCATTGCGGGCAGCGGGTATCAGCGACATCGCGGTGGTGACCGGCTACAAGCGCGAGCTGCTGGCAGGGCGTGGTCTGAGCGAGTTTCACAACCCGCGCTGGGCCGAAACCAACATGGTTTCGTCACTGGCCTGCGCCGAGTCCTGGCTTCAGGGCGAGCCGTGCATCGTCAGCTATTCGGATATTTTCTACAGCCCTGTTGCCGTGCAGTCGTTGATCAACTGCGAAGCAACGCTGGCCGTAACCTACGATCCCAACTGGTTGCAACTGTGGACCGAGCGCTTCGGCGACCCGTTGCTGGATGCCGAAACCTTTCGCCTGAGCGCCACGCACACATTGGCCGAAATCGGCAACAAGCCGCAATCGGTGGACGATGTTCAGGGGCAGTACATGGGGCTTTTGCGCTTCACGCCCGAAGGCTGGGCGGAAGTCGTACGGCTGCGTGCCGAACTGTCGCCGCAGCAACGTGACAGCATGCACATGACCAACACCCTGCAACGCGTTATCGATGCCGGTCGTGTGCCGATTGAAGCCGTCGCCTACACCGGCGAATGGGGAGAGGTCGACTCCAGTGAAGACCTCTCGGTGTATCAATAAGGCGCCGGCGTCTTAACGGAAGCGGTCAACCTCCTGACGCAGTTCGGCCGCCAGGCTTTCCAGTTCCTTGGCGGTCACGGCCAGATTCGACACCACTTCACGCTGCTCACTGTTAGCCATGGCAATGCTTTGCAGGTTGCTGCTCAGCAAGGTCGCTGTGCTGCTCTGCTCCTGAGTCGCCGTGGTAATCGCGGCAAACTGCTGACCCGCCGAACGGCTCTGCTCATCGATGCGCGCCAGCGCCGAGGCGACATTGGCGTTACGCGACAGACCTTCCTGCATCAGCACATTGCCCTGTTCCATGGTGCTGATCGCGTTGCCGGTTTCCTGCTGGATGCTGTGGATCATGCTGGAAATTTCATCCGTGGCCTGGCGAGTTCGCGAGGCGAGGCTGCGCACTTCATCCGCAACCACGGCAAAGCCGCGTCCTTGTTCGCCGGCACGGGCGGCTTCAATAGCGGCGTTGAGTGCCAGCAAGTTGGTTTGTTCGGCAATCGAAGTAATCACGCCGACGATGCCGCCAATTTCCTGCGAACGCTGACCGAGGGTGTTGATCACGGTGGCGGTGCTGTTCAGGGCGCCAGCGATTTGCTCCAGCGAGGACGACGCTTCTTCCATCGAGCTGCGACCAATCTGCGTTTGCTGAGCGTTTTCCTGCGCCAGACGCTGGGTCGCGCCCATGTTGTCGGCAATGTTCAGCGAGGTTGCGCTGAACTCTTCCACCGCACCGGCCATGCTGGTGATTTCGCCAGACTGCTGCTCCATGCCCTCATAAGCACCGCCGGACAAACCGGACAACGCCTGCGCACGGCTGTTAACTTCTTGCGAGGCACGACGGATGTGCTCAACCATGGTCGATAAAGCCTGACTCATCTGATTGAACGCGCGAGACAGCTGACCGATTTCGTCGTTGCTCGAGACGTTCAGACGCACGCTCAGATCACCGGCGCCCAAGGCCTCGGCCTGACGTACCAGATCGCTCAGTGGTGCCAGTTTGCTGCGCAGCAACCAGACTACGGAACCGACCGCCAACAACATCGCCAACAGGCTGCCAATAGCCAATTGCGTACCGACGCTCCAAGTCACCGCGCGAATCTCGGCTTTCGGCATGCTCGCCACGACCGACCACGGCCCGCCGTCGAAAGGCACGGCAACGCTGTAGAAATCCTCGGACTTGTCGTCCCAGAACTGACCTTTGCCCGGTGTTTTCGCCAGACCATTGATCACCGGAATCGCCTGATCCAGTGCCTGCACACCCGCCGGGGCGACCAGCCATTTGTTTTGCTCGTCGAGCAGCGCCAGGGAACCGGTCTGGCCGATGCGGAAGCGCTTCAGGTTATCGAACTGGGCATTCTGCGCGTCGGTGTAATCGAAGCCGACGAACAGCACTGCAATCACCTTGCCGCTGCCGTCACGCACTGGCGTGTACTGAGTCATGTAGGAACGATCGAACAGCAAGGCGCGACCGACATACCCCTGTCCTGCCATCAGCTTCGCGTAGGCCGGGTGTGCGTGGTCGAGCAAGGTGCCGATGGCGCGAGTGCCGTCCTGTTTGGTCAGCGAGGTGCTGACCCGTACGAAGTCTTCGCCGCTGCGCACGAACAGTGTGGCAACACCGGCGGTCATTTGCTTGAACTCGTCGACTTCCTTGAAGTTGTTGTTCAAGACTTCGCTGCCCAGGTGCAAGCCCGGGGTCTGGGTGCCTGCCACCGTCACCGGTTCACTCGGGTGAATGCTCAGACCCGCGCTGAAGCGCTTCTCGAACAACCCGCTCAGGCGCTGGGTGCTTTCACGCAGCGTGCCGTGAAAGGTACTCAGTTGGTCGGCCAGCAGCCGTGCCTCACTGGCCAGATGCTCTTCACGGGTGGCGAGGTTGGCGGAATCCAGCGAACGCAAGGCGAACACCGTACTGCCACTGATGACTATCGCCAGTATCACGGCGAGGGCGAGGCCTAACTGTGAGGCGATCCGAGCGCGAGGTTGAGACATGACAGCTCCTGGCCGAACTTTCCGATCCTCCTTGATCGCAGCTCGGATAATTTTTAATAGTGGGGGTGAATCGTGGATACCGGCACGACGGTTCCACATGCACGTATTCGGCGGTAAAGCCGAATACTTGAGCGAGCAGCAGGGTTATGGCACAAGGCCGGCATTGTGGCGGCTCGAACGTTTCAGCTCAAGCGTCTTACATCCGGCAGTTCCATGGCGCGGACTTCGCCTTGCAGAAAGTCGCTGAGGCGGCGCAAACGTTCACCGCCCGGACGGGTTTTTGGCCACACCAGGTAATAATTCAGTCCGCTGGCGACCGCCGTTGGCCACGGCAGGCTCAGGCGTCCTTGCGCGACGTCCTCGGCAACCATCAACAGATCGCCCATCGACACACCGTAGCCGCGCGCCGCTGCGATCATCCCCAACTCGAGGGTATCGAACACCTGCCCGCCCTTGAGCGACACCTGATCGGACAGCCCCATCTGCTCCAGCCAACTGCGCCAGTCGCGACGGTCGGGTGTCGGGTGAAGTAACTCAGTACAGGCCAGCCGAGCCAGATCCCACGGCTGATCGTTCAGCAGGTTAGGCGCCCCCACCGGAATCAGCTCTTCAGGAAACAGCAGGCTGGCCTCCCAGTCCGGCAGAAAATGCCCGTCACTCAACAACACAGCACAGTCGAAAGGCTCATCGTTGAAGTCCACCGAATCGACATCCATCCAGGCGCTGGTCAGTTGCACTTCGTTGCCCGGCTGCAAGTGGCGGAAGCGACTGAGCCGCGCCAGCAGCCAGCGCATGGTCAGGGTCGACGGCGCCTTCATGCGCAGAATGTCGTCTTCGGCGCGCAAGGTATTGCAGGCCCGCTCCAGCGCACCGAAGCCTTCGCGGATTCCCGGCAACAGCAAACGCGCCGCTTCGGTCAGCTGCAGGTTGCGACCACTGCGATGGAATAGCCGGCAAGCGAAATGATCTTCCAGGGTTCGAATATGCCGACTGACTGCGCTCTGGGTGATCGACAACTCTTCCGCCGCACGGGTGAACGAACTGTGCCGTGCCGCCGCTTCAAATGCGCGCAGGGCATACAAGGGAGGAAGACGACGGGACATACAGAAAGCTCCTATAGCGGGATGCAGCCGGACTGACAGAATCTACTCAGGATGAGTTTTACTCATGCAATCCATCCTTTTTATCCCTTTGTGCAACGCCTGCCAAGCGCCGAGAATCAACGCTCTCCTGTTCCCTCTGAAATCGACTGGTGATGACCATGCAGCATCCTGTGCGTACCGAACTCTGGGCCATCCTGCGGCTGGCAGGGCCGTTGATTGCTTCACAGTTGGCGCACATGTTGATGGTGCTGACTGACACCTTGATGATGGCGCGCCTCAGTCCGGAAGCGTTGGCTGGCGGCGGACTGGGTGCGGCGACTTATTCGTTCGTGTCGATTTTCTGCATCGGCGTGATTGCGGCGGTCGGCACGCTGGTGGCGATTCGCAAAGGTGCCGGCGACATCATTGGCGCCGCACGGCTGACCCAGGCCGGGTTGTGGCTGGCGTGGCTGATGGCGCTGGGCGCCGGGCTGCTGTTGTGGAACCTGAAACCGGTTTTGCTGTTGTTCGGCCAGACCGAAACCAACGTAAACGCTGCCGGGCAATTTCTGATTGCCCTGCCCTTCGCCCTGCCCGGTTATTTGAGCTTCATGGCCCTGCGCGGTTTCACCAGTGCAATCGGCCGGGCAACCCCGGTGATGGTCATCAGCCTTGCCGGCACGGTGGCGAATTTCCTGCTCAATTACGCGCTGATCACCGGCATGTTCGGCCTGCCGAAAATGGGCCTGACGGGGATCGGACTGGTCACGGCAATCGTTGCCAACTGCATGGCGTTGGCATTGGCCTGGCACATCCGTCGGCATCCGGCGTATGACGCTTATCCATTGCGTGCAGGCTTGTCGCGACCCAACGGGCAATATCTCAAAGAATTGTGGCGTCTCGGCCTGCCAATCGGCGGCACCTACGCGGTGGAGGTCGGTTTGTTCGCCTTCGCGGCGCTGTGCATGGGCACCATGGGCAGCACGCAGTTGGGCGCGCACCAGATTGCCCTGCAGATTGTTTCGGTGGCATTCATGGTGCCGGCGGGCATGTCGTATGCGATCACCATGCGTGTCGGCCAGCATTACGGTGCCGGGCAATTGAGCGATGCGCGGATGTCCGGGCGGGTCGGGATCGTCTTTGGCGCCGTGGTCATGCTGGGTTTCTCCATGGTGTTCTGGTTGCTGCCGAATCAGTTGGTCGGGTTGTTCCTCGATCACAACGATCCGGCGTTTGCCGAGGTGATTCGTCTGGCGGTGAGCCTGCTGGCGGTGGCGGCGTGGTTTGAGTTGTTCGACGGCACGCAGACGATTGCCATGGGCTGCATTCGAGGGCTCAAGGATGCCAAGACCACGTTTCTGGTCGGGCTCGGCTGCTATTGGCTGATCGGTGCACCGGCCGCGTGGTGGATGGCGTTCCACCTCAACTGGGGGCCGACGGGCGTCTGGTGGGGGTTGGCGCTGGGGTTGGCGTGTGCGGCGGTGAGTTTGACGCTGGCGTTTGAATGGAAGATGAAGCGGATGATTCGGCTGGAGCCTGCGTCATCAAGTCAGTTCACTGTCCCGCAGACCGACTGAGATCCCTTGTAGGAGTGAGCCTGCTCGCGATAGCGGTGTGTCAGACAACTCATCATTTCTGACACACCGCTATCGCGAGCAGGCTCACTCCTACATTGGTTATGTGTTCAGCTCACGATTTCAAGGGCAGACTGCTGGCTTGAGCCAAACGTCAGATATTCAACCAGTTCCGCCAATGGCAACGGCCGGCTGATCAGATAACCCTGCACCTGATCGCAACCAAACCCGCGCAGCAGCTCCAGTTGTTCCGGCGTCTCGACCCCTTCCGCCACCACTTCCAGATGCAGGTTGTGCGCGAGATTGATCATCGCGTGCACCAGTTTGCGGTTCTCCTCGCGCTGCTCCATGCCGCCGACAAAGCTCTTGTCGATTTTCAGCAAGGTGATTGGCAAGCTGTTGAGGTGCACGAACGAGGAAAACCCGGTGCCGAAGTCATCCAGCGAGAAACGCACGCCGAGACGGCCGAGGGCGTCCATGGTCTGCTTGACCAGATCGCTGCGGCGCATCACCGCGGTTTCGGTCAGTTCAAACTCCAGCCATTGCGCTTCAACACCGCGCTCAGCAATCAAGCGACTAAGCGTCGGCAACAACTGACTGTCCTGAAACTGCCGGAACGACAGGTTGATCGCCATGTGCAGTGCCGGCAAACCGCGTTCACGCAAGGCCTGCATATCGCGCAAGGCCCGGGAAATCACCCAGTAACCCAGCGGCACAATCAAGCCACTCTGCTCGGCCAGCGGCACGAACTCGCTCGGCGGCAGCAGGCCGCGTTCGCCGTGACGCCAGCGTACCAGCGCTTCGAGACCGACGATCTGACCGTCCGCAAGATTCAGGCGGGGCTGGTAATGCAGCTCCAGCTCATCGCGACGCAAGGCCCGGCGCAGCTCGCTTTCGAGGTCAGCCATGCTCCGCGCATTGCGGTTGATGCGTTCGTTGAAGATATGAAAAGTGCAGCCCTGCGTACTTTTCGCCTGCTGCATGGCGATGTGCGCGTGCCACATCAGCGGGTCGGCGCCGCCCTGCGCACGGGCATGGGCGATGCCGAGGCTGGAGCCGATCAGCAGGCTTTCGCCGTCGACCCAGTAAGGTTCGGCGAGCGCTTCGGTGATGCGTTCAGCCATCCATTCGGCGCGCTGCGGCGCCCGGCGAGTGTCGATCAGCAGGGCAAATTCATCGCTGCCCAGCCGAGCCAGTTGATCACCGGCCTCCAGCTGGCTTTTCAGCCGTGCGACCACTTGCAGGATCAACCGATCGCCGGCCTGATGACCAAGCGCGTCGTTGGCGTGACGGAAGTTGTCGAGATCGAGATGCCCGAGGGCCAGGCCGCGTCCGTCGTTTTCCGCGAGACGGGCGGCGAGCAAGGTCTGGAAACCCTGACGGTTGGCGATACCGGTCAGCGGGTCCTGCTCGGCCAGGCGTTGCAGGGTATTTTCAAGAACGCCGCGTTCGCGCACATGGCGCAGGCAACGGCGTAGCATGCCGGCGTCGAGAGCGTCGAACACCAGCCAGTCACTGACGCCAACCGGCGCGGTGTCCGGTTCATGTTCCAGCAGCAAGACCGTCGGCAGGCTGCAACGGCCCGGTGCCGGTTGCAATGCCGGAAGGGTCAACAACACCGCATTGCGGTTGTCTTCGAACAAACTGCTGACCGAATCCCAGCTCGGCGCGCTGATCAATACCGCCGCGCTCCCCATCGGAGCCAGACACTCGCGCAATAACGCTGTCCACGCTGGCTCTTCGGCCAGTAGCAGCAAACGCAAGGGTTCGACAGGCGTAGACAAGCTAGCTCCCTAGACTCTGCAATGATGTGGGCGGGGCATTATGCCGTTGCGCCGTTCAATGACCAAATGACAACGGTTATCAAAACGTTATTTTGTGTCACGAATGAGAACATTAGCCGCAAAATCACCGCGCATCCTCCGCGAAAGTAACAAAACCGGCAAATTTGAATCGCGTGGTACGTCACAAGTCGGACAGAGCAGCACAAATCGCTGAGCCTGTTAAAATGCCGGCCCATTTCGTCAACGACTCCCGAATTTTCGTATGTCCCGACTCAATCCCCGGCAGCAAGAAGCCGTGAACTACGTCGGCGGCCCTCTATTGGTGCTCGCCGGTGCTGGCTCCGGCAAGACCAGCGTGATCACGCGCAAGATCGCGCACCTGATCCAGAACTGCGGCATCCGCGCCCAGTACATCGTCGCCATGACCTTTACCAACAAGGCCGCGCGCGAGATGAAAGAGCGGGTCGGCACCCTGTTGCGGGCCGGCGAAGGGCGTGGCCTGACCGTCTGCACGTTCCACAACCTCGGTCTGAACATCATCCGCAAGGAACACGTGCGGCTGGGCTACAAACCCGGTTTCTCGATCTTCGACGAGACCGACGTCAAGTCCCTGATGACCGACATCATGCAGAAGGAATACGCGGGCGAAGACGGCGTCGACGAGATCAAGAACATGATCGGCGCCTGGAAAAACGACCTGATCCTGCCGCCTCAGGCGCTGGAGAACGCGCGCAATCCCAAGGAACAGACTGCCGCCATCGTCTACACCCACTATCAGCGCACGCTCAAGGCGTTCAACGCGGTGGACTTCGACGACCTGATCCTGCTGCCGGTAAAACTCTTCGAAGAACACGCCGACATCCTCGAAAAGTGGCAGAACAAGGTGCGTTACCTGCTGGTCGACGAATACCAGGACACCAACGCCAGCCAATATTTGCTGGTGAAAATGCTTATCGGCAAACGCAACCAGTTCACCGTGGTCGGCGACGACGACCAGTCGATCTACGCCTGGCGCGGCGCGCGCCCAGAAAACCTGATGCTGCTCAAGGAAGACTATCCATCGCTGAAAGTGGTGATGCTCGAGCAGAACTACCGCTCGACGAGTCGCATCCTGCGTTGCGCCAACGTGCTGATCTCGAACAACCCGCACGAATTCGAAAAGCAGCTGTGGAGTGAGATGGGCCACGGCGACGAGATCCGCGTGATCCGCTGCCGCAACGAGGACGCCGAAGCCGAGCGCGTGGCCATGGAAATCCTCAGCCTGCACTTGCGCACCGACCGCCCGTACAGCGATTTCGCGATCCTTTATCGCGGCAACTATCAGGCCAAGCTGATCGAGCTGAAATTGCAGCACCATCAGGTGCCGTATCGCCTGAGCGGTGGCAACAGCTTCTTCGGCCGCCAGGAAGTGAAAGACCTGATGGCCTACTTCCGCCTGATCGTCAACCCGGATGACGACAACGCCTTCCTGCGGGTGATCAACGTGCCACGCCGGGAAATCGGCTCGACCACCCTGGAAAAACTCGGCAACTACGCCACTGAACGCAAGATCTCGATGTACGCCGCCACCGACGAAATCGGTCTGGGCGAGCATCTGGACAGCCGCTTCACCGATCGCCTGTCGCGCTTCAAGCGTTTCATGGACAAAGTGCGCGAGCAGTGCGCCGGCGAAGACCCGATCTCGGCGCTGCGCAGCATGGTCATGGACATCGACTATGAGAACTGGCTGCGCACCAACAGCTCCAGCGACAAGGCGGCCGATTACCGGATGAGCAACGTCTGGTTCCTGATCGAGGCGTTGAAAAACACCCTCGAAAAGGACGAAGAAGGCGAAATGACCGTCGAGGATGCCATCGGCAAACTGGTCCTGCGCGACATGCTCGAACGTCAGCAGGAAGAGGAAGACGGTGCCGAAGGCGTGCAGATGATGACGCTGCATGCGTCCAAGGGTCTGGAATTCCCATACGTGTTCATCATGGGCATGGAAGAGGAAATCCTCCCGCACCGCTCCAGCATCGAAGCCGACACCATCGAAGAAGAACGCCGACTGGCTTATGTGGGCATCACCCGCGCGCGCCAGACCCTGGCCTTCACCTTTGCCGCCAAGCGCAAGCAGTACGGCGAGATCATCGACTGCGCGCCGAGCCGCTTCCTCGATGAGCTGCCACCAGACGATCTGGCCTGGGAAGGCAACGACGACACACCGACCGAAGTCAAAGTCGTGCGTGGCAATAGCGCATTGGCTGATATACGCGCGATGTTAAAGCGCTAGAATTGACCACTTTTTTTACTAGACCTTCGGCGCACAAAGCGCCAAAAGAGGACAGCTTCATGGAAGCATTGCAGCAGAAAATCCGCGAACAAGGCATTGTGCTTTCCGACCAGGTCCTGAAGGTCGACGCCTTCCTGAACCACCAGATCGACCCGGCCCTGATGAAGCTGATCGGCGACGAATTCGCCACGCTGTTCAAGGACTCGGGCATCACCAAGATCGTCACCATCGAAGCCTCAGGGATAGCCCCGGCGATCATGACCGGTCTGAACCTCGGCGTGCCGGTGATCTTCGCCCGCAAGCAACAGTCCCTGACCCTGACTGAAAACCTGCTGTCGGCGACCGTTTACTCGTTCACCAAAAAGACCGAAAGCACCGTGGCCATCTCGCCGCGTCACCTGACCAGCAGCGACCGCGTGCTGATCATCGACGACTTCCTGGCCAACGGTAAGGCGTCGCAAGCGCTGATCTCGATCATCAAACAGGCCGGCGCGACCGTTGCCGGTCTGGGCATCGTCATCGAGAAGTCGTTCCAGGGCGGCCGCGCCGAACTGGACTCGCAGGGCTACCGCGTCGAATCGCTGGCCCGCGTGAAATCGCTGACGGGTGGCGTGGTCACCTTCATCGAATAAACCAGCCGCACCGCGATCCCCCTGTAGGAGTGAGCCTGCTCGCGATAGCGTAGTGTCAGCTGATATTTTCGTCGGCTGATACACCGCCATCGCGAGCAGGCTCACTCCTACAGTTGTTTTGGGTCAGGCAGTTACTGCGCGGTGGCCTTGAGGCCGGTGAGCAGTAAACGCTGGAAGAGGTCTTCTTTCAGGCCTTCCGGGTTTGTGAGTTGCATGCGTTCGAGGTGTTCGGGGTAGAGCGATGCTTCGGGGGCGTCGAGGGCGGCTTTGCCGAGTTCGAGGATTTCGGTGAGTTTGAATTTGCTCTTCAGCCAGTTCAGCGCACGCAACAGATCCCGTTCGATCGCGGTGAAATCACAGCCCAGCGGGTACTCCGGAAACAGGTTTTTGTGCCGTGCGGCGATCGCTTGCAAGCGCTGCGGCGTGTTGTCGGCAAAGCGCGGATCGAGGCGGAAATCCTTCGGCAGTTTGCCGACTTTTTGCGCTTGCTCGATCAGGCCTTGCTGGAAGCGCGAGTCACTGATGTTCAGCAGCGATTCGATCACTACGGCATCGGTTTTACCGCGCAGATCAGCGATGCCGTATTCGGTCACGACGATATCGCGCAAATGCCTTGGGATCGTGCAGTGGCCGTATTCCCAGACGATGTTGGAACTGACGTCGCCACCGGACTCACGCCAACTGCGCAGAATCAGAATCGAACGGGCATCGTGCAACGCGTGACCCTGCGCGACGAAGTTGTACTGCCCGCCGACGCCACTGAGCACGCGCCCGTCTTCGAGTTGATCCGCCACGCCGGAGCCGAGCAAGGTCATGGTGAACACGGTGTTGATGAACCGCGCGTCGAGGCGCTGCAAGCGCTTGAGCTCTTCCTGCCCATACAACTCGTTGATGTAGCTGATGCGGGTCATGTTGAATTCGAGGCGTTTGCTTTGCGGCAACTCACGCAGTCGCTCGTAAAAACTGCGCGGGCCGAGGAAGAAACCGCCGTGCACCGAGATGCCGTCAGTCTGCGCCGCCTCGTCGAGGGTGCCGGCGTTGGCCTGTTCCTGCGTCGGCACATCCGGGTAGACCTTGCGCCGGATGATCCCGGCATCCGCCAGCACCAGCAGGCCGTTGACGAACATTTCGCTGCAGCCGTACAGGCCTTTGGCGAACGGTCCGGTGCCGCCCTCGCGCTCGATCAACCGCGCCCATTGGCTGAGATTGATGTCATGGAGCAAGGCCTGATAACCGGCGTTATCCGCCTGACGTGCGAGCAGTGCGGCGGTCAGCGCATCGCCCATCGAGCCGATGCCTATCTGCAATGTGCCGCCGTCGCGCACCAGCGTACTCGCGTGCAAGCCAATGAAATGATCCTGAAACCCGACGGGCATGTTCGGCGTGGAAAACAGCATGCTGTTGTCCTTGGCGTCGATCAGCAGGTCGAAGGTATCGATGTCGACTTCGGCATCGCCGGGCATATACGGCAGATCGGTGTGGACCTGGCCGACCAGCAAAATGGTTTCCCCGGCGTCGCGGCGCTTGGCGATCATCGGCAACAGGTCGAGGGTGATGTCCGGGTTGCAGCTCAGGCTCAGGCGATCCGGGTGTTCGCTGCTGCTGGCCAATAACTGCGCCACAAGATTGAGCCCGGCAGCGTTGATGTCGCGGGCGGCGTGGCTGTAGTTGCTGCTGACGTAATCCTGCTGGGCCGGGGCGCTGTTGAGCAGGCTGCCGGGTTGCATGAAGAACTGTTCGATGCGGATGTTGGCGGGCAGGCTGTCGCGGTGCAGGTCGGTGAGGAAATCGAATTCCGGGTAATCACCGAAGACGCGCTCGACAAAGGGTTCGATGAAGCGTTTCTGCAAGCCATCACCCAATGCCGGGCGGCCGAGGCACAGGGCGGTGTAGATCGTCAGTTGCCGCTCGGGCAGGTCTTTGATCCGTCGGTACAGCGCATTGACGAAGTGATTGGGTTTGCCCAGACCCAGCGGCATGCCCATGTGGATATGCGCCGGCAAGCGCGCCAGCACGTCATCCACTGCCTGTTCGATCGAACACAACTGCACCATCTGAAGCCTCCTGCCCGTTCCGTGAATAGGGGTAGACCGAGATTGCCTTGAGTTTGCTGCAATGAACAGCTTCAGAGTGAGTGTGCGCTGTTCTTGAAATGTTTTTCCGACTCGAAATTGTTGCCCTCACCCTAGCCCTCTCCCAGAGGTAGAGGGGACTGAGTGGGGGATATTGGGGAGGTACGCCGACGTGAAAGTGATGTGCTGAATCCATAATCGCTAAGGTCTTTCAGGTCGATGTATAGCGAAAGACACCTCGGTCGGCCCCCTCTCCCTCTGGGAGAGGGCTGGGGTGAGGGTGAGGGGCTCTTGAATCGCAGGCACAAAAAAACCGTCCGAGGACGGTTTTTTTCGTCAGAAGCGCAGCTTATTTCAGGCCGGACATCTTCTCGATCGCGCCCTTCAGGTCAGCATCGGTGCAATCGGCACAGGTGCCTTTTGGCGGCATGGCGTTGATGCCGGTGATGGCCTTGGCCAGGATACCGTCGAGGCCGCCCTGATGATCGGCGCGTTCCTTCCAGGCGGCGGTGTCGCCGATTTTCGGCGCGCCTAAAAGGCCGGAGCCATGGCAAGCGTTGCAATGTTTGGCAATGATTGAATCTGGAGTCTTGGCATCACCGCCGCCGGCAGTAGCAGCCACCTCCATCCCTTTGCATTCCTGCCCTTGAACACACACCTGGCCGACCGGCTCGAGGCGTTTGGCAATGTCGTCATTCGTCGCAGCTTGAGCGCTGACAGCCCAGAGGGCCAGTACGGTTGCTGGTGCAGCCAGCATTTTCATAATTAGGTTCACGCGTTCACCCTCAATGGTGGCTATTCACGCCTGCGGCCACGGTTCGCAGGCGGGCGGAAGTATAGCGGGTAGCCCGTCACACTGAAACAACCCCATAGTCAAAGGGGTTATACCGCACGGTAGAAAAACTCTCCGGATGCCTTTGCCATCATGGCTTGGCACCTCTTTGTTAAAAATTCGCCGGCGTGGCTGCGCTGATTAGTCGCGCAGGCAAGTCGAACGGATTACGGAAACGATGCGGCTTGGTACTTTCAAAGTAGTAGCTGTCGCCGGCTTCGAGAATAAAAGT
The DNA here is from genome assembly GCF_059429415.1 of Pseudomonas sp. CH61. Taxonomy (NCBI): domain Bacteria; kingdom Pseudomonadati; phylum Pseudomonadota; class Gammaproteobacteria; order Pseudomonadales; family Pseudomonadaceae; genus Pseudomonas; species Pseudomonas sp. CH61. The sequence continues at coordinate 5,546,932 of NZ_CM182098.1, forward strand.
TTCCAGACCCACCACCAGTTCCAGACGACCCTCCACCAAAATCCCGGTTTCCTCGCCTTCATGGGTGAGCATTTCTTCACCGGTATCGGCGCCCGGCGGGTAGATTTCGTTGAGGAAGGCGATGGCGCGGCTGGGGTGTGCGCGGCCGACCAGTTTCATGGTCACGGCGCCGTCGGAGATGTCGATCAGCTCGTTGGCCTTGTAGACGATCTGGGTCGGGACTTCCTGCAGGATTTCTTCGGAAAAGAACTCAACCATGGACATGGGGATGCCGCCCAGTACCTTCCTCAGCGAACTGATCGAAGGACTGACGCTGTTCTTTTCGATCATCGAAATGGTGCTGTTGGTGACGCCCGCGCGTTTGGCGAGTTCACGCTGGGAAAGCCCTTTGAGCTTGCGGATCGATTGCAGTCGTTCACCGACGTCCAAGGCGCGAGCCTCCTGATGTTGTAAGAATATTGAGCGTTATCATGGCGACAGCGTTCAGTATTTACAACACTTGGCCCCCGCAGCGGCGTCAACCCTCGGAATAGAGCCTTGGCACTCGACGCAGGTTGCAGAAGATCTGGTACGGAATGGTGTCGGCCCACTGCGCCACTTCGCTGGCGAGGATGTTTTTGCCCCACAGTTCGACGGTCGCACCGAGGTCGGCTTCCGGCACATCCGTCAGATCGATGCAGAGCATGTCCATCGACACCCGACCGAGAATGCGGCTGCGTTTGCCAGCCACCAAAACCGGCGTACCGGTCGGCGCCTGACGCGGGTAGCCGTCGGCGTAACCCATGGCGACCACGCCGATGCGCATCGGCTTATCGGTGATAAATTTGGCGCCGTAACCGATCGGTTCGCCGGCCGGCAGTTCACGCACGCAGATGACTTTCGATTCCAGGGTCATCACCGGTTGCAGGCGATCAGCCACGGCGTTGGCTTCTTCGAACGGGGTCGCGCCGTAAAGCATGATGCCCGGACGCACCCAGTCGCTGTGAATCTGCGGCCAGCCAAGCACGGCCGGCGAGTTGCGCAGACTGACTTCCGCCGCCAGGCCCTGACGCGCCGCTTCAAACACCGCGACTTGCTCGCTGCTGCTCTGCGCGTGCAGCTCATCGGCGCGGGCAAAGTGGCTCATCAACACGATCTTCGCCACTTTGCCGCTGGCCAGCAGGCGCTGATAAGCCGCCGGATAATCCTTTGGATGTAGACCGACGCGGTGCATGCCCGAATCGAGCTTCAGCCACACGGTGATCGGTTTGCTCAGTGCCGCCTGCTCGATCGCTTCGAGCTGCCACAACGAATGCACCACGGTCCAGAAATCGTGCTCGACGATCAACGCCAGCTCATCGGCCTCAAAGATCCCTTCCAGCAACAACACTGGCGCACGAATACCCGCGGCGCGCAGCTCCAGCGCCTCCTCGATACAGGCGACGGCAAAGCCATCGGCCTCGGCTTCCAGCGCCTGGGCGCAACGCACTGCGCCATGGCCGTAGGCGTCCGCCTTGATCACGGCAAGCGCCTTGGCGCCGGTGACTTCGCGGGCAATTCGGTAGTTGTGGCGCAGGGCTTCTAGGTCGATCAGGGCACGGGCAGGACGCATGGCGGCAGACTTCTAGGCGGTCATGGGAAGAAAAACCGGCGCCGACTGACGACGTGAACCGCCAACAGCGCCGGGAGAGGGATCTTTACAACGGTTACGGCAGCGCGGCGACGATGGAGATTTCTACCAGAATGCTCGGCTTGGCCATTTTCGCTTCGACGGTGGCGCGGGCCGGAGCAGCACCTTTTGGCAGCCACTGGTCCCACACCGAGTTCATCCCGGCGAAGTTCGCCTCGATGTCGTTCAGGTAGATCGTCGCCGAGAGCAGATGCTGTTTGTCGGTGCCGGCCAGATCAAGCAAACGCTCGATATTGGCCAGTACGTCGCGGGTCTGCTGTTCAACCCCGGCGTCAAAGTCGTCACCGACCTGCCCGGCCAGATACACGGTGCCGTTGTGGCTGACGATCTGACTCATGCGCTCATTGGTGAGCTGGCGCTGGATTGACATGTTTTGCGGACTCCTGGGTTTTGTTGCCGTAACGGGAAATATCGAGGCCTTCGGCGCTGATCTGTGGCTTTTTCTTCGCCATCAGGTCGGCCAGCAAACGGCCGGAACCGCACGCCATAGTCCAACCAAGCGTGCCGTGACCGGTGTTGAGGAACAGGTTCTTGAACGGCGTGGCACCGACGATCGGCGTGCCGTCCGGCGTGGTCGGACGCAGACCGGTCCAGAAACTCGCCTCGGCCAGATTGCCGCCCTGAGGATAAAGGTCGTTGACGATCATCTCCAGGGTTTCACGCCGGCGCGGGTTGAGCGACAGGTCAAAACCGGCAATCTCGGCCATGCCGCCGACGCGGATGCGGTTGTCGAAACGGGTGATCGCGACCTTGTAGGTCTCGTCGAGAATAGTCGACGTCGGGGCCATCGCCGGGTTGGTGATCGGCACGGTCAGCGAGTAACCCTTGAGCGGATAAACCGGGGCCTTGATGCCCAGCGGCTTGAGCAGTTGCGGCGAGTAGCTGCCGAGGGCCAGCACGTAGCGGTCGGCGGTTTCCAGCTTGCCGTCGATCCACACACCGTTGATGCGATCACCGGCGTAGTCGAGTTTCTGGATGTCCTGGCCGAAGCGGAATTCGACACCGAGTTTCACTGCCATTTCGGCGAGACGGGTGGTGAACATCTGGCAGTCGCCAGTCTGGTCGTTCGGCAGGCGCAGGGCACCGGCGAGAATGTCGGTGACGCCCGCCAGGGCTGGTTCGACGCGGGCAATGCCGGCGCGGTCGAGGACTTCAAACGGCACGCCGGATTCTTTCAGCACAGCGATGTCTTTGGCGGCGCCATCAAGCTGCGCCTGGGTGCGGAACAGCTGAGTCGTGCCGAGGCTGCGGCCTTCGTAGGCAATGCCGGTTTCGGCGCGCAATTCGTCGAGGCAATCGCGGCTGTACTCGGACAGACGCACCATGCGCTCTTTGTTCACCGCGTAACGGTTGGCGGTGCAGTTGCGCAGCATCTGCGCCATCCACAGGTACTGGTCGATGTCGGCGGTGGCCTTGATCGCGAGAGGGGCGTGGCGCTGCAACAGCCACTTGATCGCTTTGAGCGGCACGCCCGGCGCGGCCCACGGCGAGGCATAGCCCGGCGAGACCTGGCCGGCGTTGGCGAAGCTGGTCTCCATGGCCGCAGCCGGCTGCCGGTCGACCACCACCACTTCAAACCCGGCACGGGCCAGATAGTAAGCACTGGCGGTACCGATGACGCCGCTACCCAAGACCATTACACGCATTTTGTATCCCTCATCGCGGCAGGGCCGCGCACGTCTGTTGTTAGAGCAATGATGCGCGCAGTGTAAAAAAGAAATGCCAGTGCTTTTCACTATATAAGCGCCTATATTTGGCGACAATTCTCGGCAAAAACCCTTTTCACGGAGGCGCATCCCCTATGCGTACCAACACTCAGACCAAACGTGAGCTGGACAAGATCGACCGCAACATCTTGCGGATCCTGCAGGCGGACGGGCGGATTTCCTTTACCGAACTCGGCGAAAAGGTCGGCCTCTCCACCACGCCGTGCACCGAGCGGGTACGGCGTCTGGAGCGCGAAGGGATCATCATGGGCTACAACGCCCGGCTGAATCCGCAGCATTTGAAGGGTAGCTTGCTGGTGTTCGTCGAGATCAGCCTCGACTACAAATCCGGCGACACTTTCGAGGAGTTCCGCCGCGCAGTGCTGAAACTGCCGCATGTGCTGGAGTGCCACCTGGTGTCAGGGGATTTCGACTACCTGGTAAAGGCACGGATTTCCGAGATGGCCTCGTACCGCAAGCTGCTGGGCGACATTCTGCTGAAGCTGCCGCATGTGCGCGAGTCGAAGAGTTATATCGTGATGGAAGAAGTGAAGGAGAGCTTGAGCTTACCTATTCCGGATTGAAGATCGGTGGCGCTCCATTCGCGAGCAGGCTCGCTCCCACAGGGGAATGCACTCCAAATGTGGGAGCGAGCCTGCTCGCGAAAGCGTCGACTCGGTTCCGAGTGAGCGCGTTAAACCAACACCTGCCGATTCGCCGCCATGTACTCGAATATCTGCTTCTCCACGCGCGGATGAATCAGCTCCACCGGCCGCCGCTCATTCGGGCAAGGCAAGGTTTTGGTCGTGCCGAACAACCGGCAAATCAACGGCCGCTCCTCATACACCGTGCAGCCATTCGGCCCCAGATGCACACAGTTCAGCTCCTCCATCGCCGCATCCTGCTCGGCGCGGGTCTTGCGCGGCAGTCGCGCCATTTCTTCCGGTGAGGTGGTCACCGGGCCGCAGCAGTCATGGCAGCCGGGCACGCACTCGAACGAGGGTATCTGCTGACGCAAGGTGCGGATTTTCTGGCTGTTGCAGCTCATTGCAGCGGTGACCGAGGTGAAATAGACGGCAATTGTGCCGCAAAAGCCGCGATCCAGACACCGCAGGCCGACCAATGTTGCCCACGTTCGGGCGTGCGGCTTATGCTCCGTCAAATTTTCTCGACACCTTAGCCGTTGGATGACGCCCATGACTGCCCGCGCCTTCACCTCCGCGAGCCAACCCCACGTTGCCTCTTACTACGCCGCCAGCAGCCTGCCGCAGCCCGATCACCCGGTATTGCAAGGTGAAGTGCTCGCCGATGTCTGCGTGGTCGGCGGCGGGTTTTCCGGGTTGAACACGGCGCTGGAACTGGCTGAACGCGGCCTCAGCGTAGTGTTGCTGGAAGCACACAAGATCGGCTGGGGTGCCAGTGGTCGCAACGGCGGGCAATTGATTCGCGGGGTCGGTCACGGCCTCGATCAGTTCGCCAATGTCATCGGCAGCGACGGCGTGCGCGAGATGAAACTGATGGGCCTGGAAGCGGTGGAAATCGTTCGCCAGCGGGTCGAGCACTTTCAGATTGCCTGCGACCTGACCTGGGGCTACTGCGACCTCGCCAACAAACCCGCCGACCTTGAGGGTTTTGCCGAAGACGCCGAAGAGTTGCGCAGCCTCGGTTATCGCTACGAAACCCGTTTGCTGCAAGCCAACGAGATGCACACCGTAGTCGGTTCCAAGCGCTATGTCGGCGGTTTGATCGACATGGGCTCAGGGCATTTGCATCCGCTCAATCTCGCATTGGGCGAAGCAGCGGCGGCGCAGCAACTGGGCGTCAAACTGTTTGAACACTCGGCAGTGACGCGTATCGATTACGGCCCCGAAGTCAAAGTCCATACAGCCCAAGGTTCGGTGCGCGCCAAGACCCTCGTGGTTGGCTGCAACGCCTATCTCAATGATCTGAATCCACAACTCAGCGGCAAAGTCCTGCCGGCCGGCAGCTACATCATCGCCACCGAGCCGTTGAGCAAAGAGCAGGCGCACAACCTGTTGCCGCAGAACATGGCAGTCTGCGACCAGCGTGTCGCGCTGGATTACTACCGGCTCTCGGCGGATCGTCGTTTGCTGTTCGGCGGTGCCTGCCATTATTCGGGGCGCGATCCAAAGGATATCGGCGCCTACATGCAGCCGAAGATGCTCGAAGTGTTCCCGCAACTCGCTGGCGTGAAGATCGACTATCAGTGGGGCGGCATGATCGGCATCGGCGCCAACCGCTTGCCGCAGATTGGTCGGCTCGCGGATCAGCCGAATGTGTATTACGCCCAGGCGTACTCCGGGCACGGGGTGAATGCCACGCACCTGGCGGGCAAGTTATTGGCCGAAGCGATCAGCGGGCAGCACAGCGGGGGCTTTGATCTGTTTGCCAAGGTGCCGCACATCACCTTCCCGGGCGGCAAGCATTTGCGTTCGCCGTTGTTGGCGTTGGGGATGTTGTGGCATCGCCTCAAAGAGTTGGTCTGATGGTTTTGCAGTGAATTGAAGGCCCAATCGCGAGCAGGCTCACTCCTACAGTTGAAATGCGTTCCCCTGTAGGAGTGAGCCTGCTCGCGATGAGGCCCAAAACGACCATACAGATCTCAGATCCGCCAGAACGGCTTCAACCCCTCCTCCAGCGCCTGCTCACGGGTCAGTCCGATGTCCTTGAGCTGATCCGCCGTCAGCGCCAGCAACGCCTTGCGCGTGTGCAGACGATGCCAGAACAGATTCCAGCGGCTAAGACCAGATGGCGCGTTGCGCATGAGATTGCGCGCGTTGTCCTTCTGCCCTGCCGCCAGTTCCTGACTGTGTAACGTCAGCCGCACATCGCTCAAGCCGTTCATTTTGGTTGCTCCTGTTTACTTGGGTAGCCAGAGATTCCATGATGCGCGGGCGAGCAAAACCATTACAGATTCAAAGCAACCGTATTAACTCCATACAGATTCGTCGTTTTACAGACTGAATTGTCGATTTTTGCCACGTCTGTACTGGTTTATCGAATCACCTGCACCGAGGCAGCGCCATGACCCTTTATGTAAACCTCGCCGAATTGCTCGGCACACGCATCGAAAACGGCTTCTATCGACCCGGCGATCGGTTGCCGTCGGTACGTGCGTTGAGCGTCGAACACGGGGTCAGTCTGAGCACGGTGCAGCAGGCCTATCGCATGCTCGAAGACAGCGGGCTGGCCACGCCGAAACCCAAGTCCGGCTACTTTGTGCCGGTGGGCCGTGAACTGCCGGAGTTGCCCGCCGTCGGCCGTCCGGCGCAACGTCCCGTGGAGATTTCGCAATGGGATCAGGTGCTGGAATTGATTCGCGCGGTGCCGCGCAAGGACGTCGTGCAACTGGGTCGCGGCATGCCCGACATCAGCTCGCCAACCATGAAACCGTTGCTGCGCGGTCTGGCGCGGATCAGCCGCCGCCAGGACATGCCCGGTCTGTATTACGACAACATCCACGGCACCCTCGAATTGCGCGAGCAGATCGCTCGATTGATGCTCGACTCCGGCTGCCAGTTGAGCGCCAGCGACCTTGTCATCACCACCGGTTGTCATGAGGCGCTGTCGACCAGCATCCACGCGATCTGCGAGCCGGGCGACATCGTCGCGGTCGATTCGCCGAGCTTCCACGGCGCCATGCAAACGCTCAAAGGCCTGGGCATGAAAGCCCTGGAAATCCCCACCGACCCACTCACCGGGATCAGTCTCGAAGCGCTGGAACTGGCGCTCGAACAATGGCCAATCAAAGTCATCCAGCTCACCCCCAACTGCAACAACCCGCTCGGCTACATCATGCCGGAGTCGCGCAAACGCGCCCTGCTTACCCTCGCCCAGCGCTTCGACGTGGCGATCATCGAGGACGATGTGTATGGCGAGCTGGCCTACACCTACCCGCGTCCGCGCACGATCAAATCCTTCGACGAAGACGGCCGCGTGCTGCTTTGCAGTTCGTTTTCCAAGACCTTGGCGCCGGGCCTGCGGATTGGCTGGGTCGCGCCGGGCCGCTACCTTGAGCGCGTGCTGCACATGAAATACATCAGCACCGGATCGACCGCACCGCAGCCGCAGATCGCCATCGCCGAATTCCTCAAGGCCGGTCATTTCGAACCGCACTTGCGGCGCATGCGCACGCAATACCAACGCAGTCGCGACCTGATGATCGACTGGGTTACCCGCTATTTCCCGGCAGGCACCCGCGCCAGTCGGCCGCAAGGCAGTTTCATGTTGTGGGTCGAATTGCCGGAAGGTTTCGACACCTTGAAACTCAATCGTGAGTTGCACGACCAAGGCGTACAGATTGCCGTCGGCAGCATTTTTTCCGCCTCGGGCAAGTACCGCAATTGCCTGCGGATGAACTACGCTGCCAAACCGACCGCGCAGATCGAAGAGGCGGTGCGCAAGGTCGGCGAGACAGCGGTCAGATTGCTGGCCGAAGCCGACTGACCTTTTTCCAGAGAACCGCGTCCATATGCCGACCCTAGCCGCCATTCGGAATGACCCTACGTGAGCTTCAGACAGCCCCTGTTCGCTTTGCTGTTACTCGCCTCGTTCCTGAGTGGCTGTGTCAGCCTTGATGTTCCGCGCGAGCCAAGCCAGGGGTTGCCGGCGTCCGGCTCCAGCTTCGGCCGTTCGATTCAGGCCCAAGCGGCGCCCTATCAGGGGCGCTCGGGTTTCCGTCTGCTGTCCAACAGCAGCGAGGCGTTCACCGCCCGCGCCGAACTGATCCGCAACGCCCAGTCCAGCCTCGATCTGCAGTACTACATCGTCCATGACGGCATCAGCACGCGGATGCTGGTGGAGGAGCTGTTAAAGGCTGCCGACCGTGGCGTGCGCGTGCGCATCCTCCTCGATGACACCACCAGCGATGGCCTCGACCAGATCATCGCCACACTCGCGGCGCATCCGCAGATTCAGATTCGCCTGTTCAATCCACTGCACCTGGGCCGCAGCACTGGCGTCACCCGCGCGGCGGGGCGCTTGTTCAATCTGTCGCTGCAGCACCGGCGCATGCACAACAAGCTGTGGCTGGCGGACAACAGCGCGGCCATCGTTGGCGGGCGCAATCTGGGTGACGAGTATTTCGACGCCGAGCCGAACCTGAATTTCACCGACATCGACATGCTCAGCGTCGGGCCGGTGGCCGAGCAGCTCGGGCACAGTTTCGACCAGTACTGGAACAGCGCGCTGAGCAAACCGATCGACGAGTTCCTTACCAGCCAACCGACCGCCAAGGATCTGCAGAACACCCGCACACGCCTGGAAGAATCGCTGGAAGACACCCGTAAGCAGAATCATGCGCTGTATCAGCAGTTGATGACGTTCAAGACCGAACCGCGCATGGACATCTGGCGCAAAGAGCTGATCTGGGCATGGAATCAGGCGTTGTGGGATGCGCCGAGCAAGGTCTTGGCCAAGGGCGAACCGGATCCGCAATTGCTGCTGACCACGCAACTGGCACCCGAGCTCAGAGGCGTGAGCAAAGAGCTGATCATGATTTCGGCGTACTTCGTGCCGGGCCAGCCGGGGCTGGTTTACCTGACCGGTCGCGCCGATGCCGGCGTCTCGGTGAGCCTGCTGACCAACGCGCTGGAGGCCACCGATGTGCCAGCGGTGCATGGCGGCTACGCGCCGTATCGCAAGGCGTTGCTGGAGCATGGCGTGAAGTTGTATGAACTGCGCCGTCAGCCTGGGGATAACTACGGCAGTGGTCCGCATGTGTTTTACAGCAAGTCGTTTCGCGGCTCGGATTCAAGTCTGCACAGCAAAGCGATGATCTTTGATCGGCAGAAATCGTTTATCGGCTCGTTCAACTTTGATCCGCGTTCGGTGCTGTGGAACACCGAAGTCGGGGTGTTGGTCGACAGCCCGGAACTGGCCGGGCATGTGCGCGAACTGGCCTTGCAGGGTATGGCGCCGGCGCTGAGTTATCAGGCAAAACTGGAGAATGGCCAGATCGTCTGGGTCACCGAAGACAACGGCCAGATGCATACGCTGACCAAAGAACCGGGGAGTTGGTGGCGACGGTTCAATGCGTGGTTCAGCACCACCGTCGGCCTGGAACGCATGCTTTAAAAAGCAAAAGATCGCAGCCTGCGATCTTTTGACCTTAAGCAGGCTCGGTCACTGGGCCGAACGCCCCTTGGCGCAAGAGCAGAATCACCAATCCCAACGCGCCGATCGCCATCAACAACGGCAACGCATGGCCGCTGATCCACTGGCTGCCCGCCCCGGCCGCGAGCGGCCCGACCAGACAACCCACGCCCCACAACTGCGCAATGTGCGCGTTCGCCCGCACCAGCGCATCGTCGCGATAACGCTCGCCAATCAGAATCAGCGACAAGGTAAACAACCCACCGGCACTGGCGCCGAACAGCACCCACAACGGCCAGATCAGCAGCGTATCGAGCAACAACGGAATCGCCAGACTCGACAGCATCAACACCACCGCGCACCCGGCAAACAACGTACGGCGCGACAAGTAATCTGCCAACGCGCCAATCGGCAATTGCAGCAGTGCATCGCCGACCACCACCGTGCTGACCATCGCCAGAGCGATCTCGGCCGTGAAACCCTGTTGCAGGCAATACACCGGCAACAGCGTCAGGATCATCGCTTCGAATGCCGCAAATAATGAGACCGCCCAGGCAATCGCCGGCAGTTTGCGGGCGAAGCTCCACAACTCTCTGAACGTTACGCTGCTGGCCTCACTGCTTGGCGCACCGCTGCGACCCAGCAACAGCAGCGGCGAAACCAGCAGCAAGCCAACACCGACCCAGAAGCCGTAATCATGCTCGGTGCCCAACGCCCCCAATAACAACGGGCCCGACAGTTGGCTCAGCGCGTAGCTGCTGCCATACAGCGCCACCAGGCGACCGCGCCAGTGCTCGACCACCAGTTGATTGATCCAGCTTTCACCGAGGATGAACACGATGGTCAGGATCACGCCGATCATCAGCCGCAGCACCAACCAGATCGGATAGCTCGGCAGCAGCGCCAGCAAACCGATCGACAACGCCCCGGCCCACAGGCACAGGCGCATCAGATTGGCCGTGCCGAAGTGCGCGGCCAGATGACTGGAAATCTTCGCGCCCAACAACACGCCAATCGCTGGCATCGCTGCCATTACACCGATGGCGAAGGAACCGTAACCCCAGCCTTCCAGGCGCAACGACACCAACGGCATACTGACCCCCAGGGCCAGACCGACACTCAAGACAGACGCCAACACGGCGAAATACGTCGCCCACCGCATGTTCCACGCTCCTGTGGATAATTATTTTTAGAGGCCACATCAAACAAATATGGGAGCGAGCCTGCTCGCGAAAACGGTTTCACATTCAGCACAGGGGCTGACTGGGACACCGCCTTCGCGAGCAGGCTCGCTCCCACAGGGGATCTGCTTCGTCTGGAGGATTGCTCTGTGAACAGATCCTCCCTAATGGCTTACAGCTTGATCCACGTCGCTTTCAGCTCGGTGTACTTGTCGAACGCGTGCAGCGACTTGTCGCGACCATTGCCCGACTGTTTGAAGCCGCCGAACGGTGCGGTCATGTCGCCACCATCGTACTGATTGACCCACACGCTGCCGGCACGCAGGGCCTTGGCGGTCAGGTGTGCCTTGGAGATGTCCTGGGTCCAGACCGCAGCGGCCAAGCCATACGGCGTGTCGTTGGCGATCTGGATCGCTTCTTCAGCGGTATCGAAAGCGATGACCGACAGCACTGGGCCGAAGATCTCTTCCTGAGCGATTTTCATCGCGTTGCTCACGCCGTCGAAAATCGTTGGCTCAACGTAGGTGCCACCGGTTTCCTGCAGAATGCGTTTGCCGCCAGCCACCAGTTTGGCGCCATCGGTATGGCCGGATTCGATGTACGACAGCACAGTGTTCATCTGCTGCGTGTCGACCAGTGCACCAACGTTGGTCGCCGGGTCCAGCGGATTGCCCGGCTTCCAGGCTTTCAGCGCCTCGATCACCATCGGCAGGAATGTGTCCTTGATCGAACGCTCGACCAGCAGACGCGAACCGGCGGTGCAGACTTCGCCCTGATTGAAGGCGATGGCGCTGGCGGCGGATTCGGCAGCGGCTTGCAGGTCCGGCGCATCGGCAAAGACGATGTTCGGGCTCTTGCCACCGGCTTCCAGCCAGACGCGCTTCATGTTCGATTCGCCGGAGTAGATCATCAGTTGCTTGGCGATTTTGGTCGAACCGGTAAACACCAGCGTATCGACATCGTTGTGCAGCGCCAGCGCCTTGCCGACGGTATGACCGTAACCCGGCAGCACGTTGAGCACGCCTTTCGGAATACCGGCTTCAACGGCCAGCGCAGCGATGCGGATGGCGGTCAGCGGGGATTTTTCCGACGGTTTGAGGATCACCGAGTTACCGGTCGACAATGCCGGGCCGAGCTTCCAGCAGGCCATCATCAATGGGAAGTTCCACGGCACGATGGCGCCGACCACACCGACTGGTTCGCGGGTCACCAGACCCAGTTGGTCGTGCGGCGTAGCGGCGACTTCGTCGTAGATCTTGTCGATCGCTTCACCGCTCCAGCTCAGCGCTTGCGCCGCGCCCGGGACGTCGATGTACAGCGAATCGCTGATCGGCTTGCCCATGTCGAGGGTTTCGAGCAGGGCCAGTTCTTCGGCGTGCTGCTTGAGCAGGCCGGCAAAACGGATCATGGTGGCTTTGCGTTTGGTCGGCGCCAGGCGCGACCAGACGCCGGAATTGAAGGTGGCGCGAGCGTTTTCCACGGCGCGCTGGGCGTCGGCGGCGTCACAGCTGGCGATCTTGCCAAGCAGACGGCCATCGACCGGGCTGATGCACTCGAAGGTTTCGCCGGAGACGGCGTCGGTGTATTCGCCATTGAGGTAGGCGCGGCCTTCGATTTTCAGGTCGCGGGCGCGTTGTTCCCAGTCGGCACGAGTCAGGGTGGTCATTTCGAGTGTCCTCCGCTTGTTGAATACGAGCGCCGCGCGATCTTCGCCAGCGTCCTCAGGAATTCTGCCCGGCCAGCCGGTTTTTCGGCCAGAGGCACCCGCCACCCTAAACCAGCGGCCGGGGTTGTTTCAATATATTTGACATAAGGTGGTCATACGGCCTTGCGGTGTTGATTTTAATCAACATAGACTTTGGCCCTTTCCAGCCAATCGCGCCGTATTCACGGGAGATAACAACAATGAACATCCAGAACGTCGTCGACATCAGCCTGACCAGCAGCGAAGCCGAACGCTATCGCCCGGACCCGGCGAAGGTGCTGAAAGGAGATCCTGAGCAAGCGGTGTTCCATCAGTACGAAAGCCCTTGTGGGCAGATGGGCGTTGGCGTGTGGGAAGGTGCGGTGGGGCAATGGACGGTGAATTACACCGAGCACGAATATTGTGAGATTTTGCAGGGCGTTTCGGTGCTGCGTGACAGCGATGGTAACGCCAAGACCTTGCGTGTTGGCGACCGGTTTGTGATTCCGGCGGGGTTTCGCGGCACCTGGGAAGTGCTTGAGGCTTGCCGCAAGGTCTATGTGATCTTTGAACAAAAGGCTTGAGGATTTTCGCTGGCTGATCGGCCCTATCGCGAGCAGGCTCACTCCTACAGGTGACCGCATTCCAATGTAGGAGTGAGCCTGCTCGCGAAGGGGCCAGAACAGGAAACACCAAATCCGAGGCAACAAAAAAGGCCCGTATCGTGAGATACGGGCCTTTTTTGTAAGTCGGGAAAAATCAATTACTTGATTTTGCCTTCCTTGTAGATCACGTGCTTGCGAACAACCGGATCATATTTCTTGATCTCGATTTTGTCCGGGGTAGTACGCTTGTTCTTGTCGGTAGTGTAGAAGTGACCAGTACCGGCGCTCGAGATCAAACGAATCAATTCACGCATGATTAGCTCCCTTAAATCTTGCCATCGCGGCGAAGTTCGGCGAGCACGACAGTGATGCCACGCTTGTCGATGATACGCATGCCTTTGGCAGATACGCGCAGACGCACAAAACGTTTCTCTTCTTCAACCCAGAAGCGGTGATGCTGCAGGTTCGGCAGGAAACGACGACGGGTTTTGTTGTTTGCGTGGGAAATGTTATTCCCAGTCACCGGACCCTTACCGGTAACTTGACATACTCTCGACATGCCTCAGCCCTCTAAAACCACATGCCCAACCCGGCATGGGTTGGCCGCTTAATCTCTCAGTCATTTGGCGCCAGGCGCCGCGTTTCTTTAGAGGTCTTACCGGCTACACCTACAGTGAAGGAACCGGGCCCCTAGAAAAGAGCGCTGCTTTATACCAGAAAGACTTCGGAGCAACAACATTCGGTGTGCAAACAATCCACAAAAAGGCGCTTTTTCAGCCTGCGAACGCCTTGGATAAAGGCTGGCATCGATTTTTACCACTCGTCGCAGAAAACCACCCTTGCGGGTGTTTCAGACTTTTGGCCGCGCCCCGCAGCCTGAAAAACGGCCATTACTGTGCCCCGAAAATGCAAAAAGGGGATAGTCATTTGTAATCCAGACCTCTAGGGTAGGCCTTTTCCAGACTGCACTTGCAGATGGGCCTTCGATCTGTAAAAGGAAACCGACCATGCGCCTCGCTGCCCTACCCCTGTTGCTCGCCCCGCTCCTGCTGAGCCCCCTGGCCCAGGCCGCCGCGCTGAGCGTCTGCACCGAGGCCAGCCCGGAAGGGTTCGACGTGGTGCAGTACAACTCGCTGACCACCACCAACGCCTCGGCCGACGTGCTGATGAACCGTCTGGTGGATTTCGACACCGCCAGCGGCAAAGTCGTGCCAAGCCTGGCCGACAGCTGGGAAGTCAGCACCGACGGCCTGACTTACGTGTTCAAGCTGCATCCGCAGGTGAAGTTTCACACGACTGAATACTTCAAGCCGAACCGTGAGCTGACCGCCGAAGACGTCAAATTCAGCTTCGACCGCATGCTCGACCCGGCCAACCTGTGGCACAAGGTTGCTCAAAGCGGCTTCCCCCATGCGCAGTCGATGCAGTTACCTGCACTGATCAAGAAAATCGACGCACTTGATCCGCTGACCGTGCGCTTCACCCTCGATCACCCGGACTCTACGTTCCTGGCGACTCTGAGCATGGGCTTCGCTTCGATCTACTCCGCCGAATACGCCGACAAACTGATGAAGGCCGGCGCGACGGACAAGCTCAACAGCCAGCCGATCGGCACCGGCCCGTTCGTCTTCAACCGTTTCCAGAAAGACGCAGCGATCCGTTACAAGGCCAACCCGGATTACTTCGGTGGCAAGCCTGCGGTGGATCCGTTGATCTTCGCCATCACCCCGGACGCTAACGTGCGCCTGCAAAAACTGCGGCGCAATGAATGCCAGATCGCCCTGTCGCCAAAACCGTTGGACGTACAGGCCGCGCTGAAAGAACCGACACTGAAAGTCGAAAAGACTGACGCGTTCATGACCGCGTTCGTCGGCATCAACAGTCAGCATCCACCGTTGGACAAGCCGGAAGTGCGTCAGGCAATCAACCTCGCGTTCGACAAGGCCAACTACATCAAAGCCGTGTTCGAAGACACTGCCGAAGCCGCGAACGGCCCTTACCCGCCGAACACCTGGAGTTACGCGAAGAACCTGCCGGGTTACCCGCACGATGTCGCCAAAGCCAAGGCATTGCTGGCCAAGGCCGGGTTGAAGGACGGTTTCCAGACCACCATCTGGACGCGTCCTTCCGGCAGCCTGCTGAATCCGAACCCAAGCCTGGGCGCACAGATGTTGCAGTCAGATCTGGCGGAAATCGGCATTCAGGCAGAAATCCGCGTGATCGAGTGGGGCGAACTGATTCGCCGCGCCAAGGCCGGCGAGCATGACCTGCTGTTCATGGGCTGGGCCGGCGATAACGGCGACCCGGATAACTTCCTCACGCCGCAGTTTTCCTGCGCAGCGGTCAAGTCCGGCACCAACTTCGCCCGTTATTGCAACGCCGACCTGGACAAGCTGATCAGCGCCGGCAAGACCACCAGCGAACAAGGCGTGCGCACCAAACTGTACGAGCAGGCGCAGACGCAGATCCAGCAGCAGGCGTTGTGGCTGCCGTTGGCGCACCCGACGGCCTATGCGCTCACACGCAAGGACGTACAGGGTTATTCGGTTAGCCCGTTTGGCCGGCAGGACTACTCCAAGGTCAACCTGAAATAACCTGCCCAGCACACCACCTGTAGGAGTGAGCCTGCTCGCGATGGCGTCATTTCAGTCAACCCATTCGGTGACTGGAAAATTGCTATCGCGAGCAGGCTCACTCCTACAGGGGGTTAGCGTTTTTCCCCTGAGCGTTACATCCAGCCACACTCCGCCATCGACAGCGGCTCACCATCGCCAACGATGAAATGATCGAGCACCCGCACATCGATCAACTCCAGCGTCTTCTGCAGACGCTTGGTCAGCAATCGATCTGCCTGACTGGGGTCGGTATTCCCCGATGGATGGTTGTGGCACAGGATCAGCGCCGCCGCGTTATTGGCCAAACATCGCTTAACCACCTCGCGGGGATGCACGCTGGTGTTGTCGATCGAGCCGCGAAACAGGATCTCGAAATTCAGTACTTGATGTTTGGAGTCGAGAAACAGGCAACCAAACACCTCATGCGGTTCGTGACGCAGCATCGATTTCAGATAATCGCGAACGACCTGAGGGTTTTCCAGGGCTGGTTTCTGCCGTGATTTCTCAGCCAGATGCCGCCTGTTCATTTCCTGAGCCGCTTGCAGTTGCGCAAACTTCGCCGGCCCGAGCCCCAATTGTTTGCTGAATGCGTGCTGATCGGCCTCAAGCAGCAAACGCAGGCTGCCGAATTGAGTCAACAGATTGCGCGCCAGGTCCACAGCGCTTATTCCGGGCAATCCGGTGCGCAGAAAAATCGCCAATAACTCAGCGTCCGAGAGGCTCGCTGCCCCATGCTCCAATAACCTTTCCCGCGGGCGTTCCGCCGCAGGCCAATCGCGAATACTCATACACATTCCCTGTCTGTGGGCGCCGCTGTTCCGTAGCGGTCGCTGTGATATCGTAGCCCATCTTTTTTGCGGTCGATTCAACCCTGGGGAGGGGCATCGCATCGCAGTCATCAACGAAATGAAAGGCAGACCTATGCAGCGGCTGTATCGGAAACGCATCGTTCTGGGCGTCGGCGGCGGCATCGCGGCCTACAAGAGCGCCGATCTGGTTCGTCGCCTGATCGACCAGGGCGCCGAAGTGCGCGTGGTCATGACCCACGGTGGCGCCGAGTTCATCACCCCGCTGACCATGCAGGCCTTGTCCGGCCACCCGGTGCACCTCGACCTGCTCGACCCGGCCGCTGAAGCCGCGATGGGCCACATCGAGCTGGCCAAGTGGGCCGATCTGGTGCTGATCGCCCCGGCTACCGCCGACCTGATCGCCCGCCTGGCCCAAGGCATCGCCAACGATTTGCTGACCACCCTGGTGCTGGCCACCGACGCTGTCGTCGCCGTTGCTCCAGCGATGAATCAGGCGATGTGGCGCGATCCGGCGACCCAGGCCAACCTGCAACTCTTGGAAAGCCGTGGCCTGAAGACCTTCGGCCCAGCCTCCGGCAGCCAAGCCTGCGGCGACGTCGGCATGGGCCGCATGATGGAAGCCACCGATCTGGCGCAATGCGCAGCGGACTGCTTCCAGCGGCAGGCGCTGACCGGTAAACACGTGGTGATTACCGCCGGCCCGACCCAGGAAAACATCGACCCGGTGCGCTACATCACCAACCACAGCTCCGGCAAAATGGGCTTTGCCCTCGCCGAAGCCGCGGTTGAAGCCGGCGCCCGCGTCACGCTGATCAGCGGCCCGGTGCACCTGCCGACGCCGGATCGCGTCACCCGTATCGACGTGGTCAGTGCCCGCGACATGCTCGCGGCTTGCGAATCGGCGATCCCGTGCGATGTGTTTATCGCCTCGGCTGCGGTTGCGGACTACCGTCCGGAAGTCGTCGCCCCGCAAAAACTCAAGAAAGATCCTACGAGCGGTGACGGCTTCGTCCTGCAAATGGTGCGTAACCCGGACATCCTGGCCACCATCGCGACCCGTCCCGACCGTCCGTTCAGTGTCGGCTTTGCCGCCGAGACCGAACACCTGCTCGACTACGCTGCACGCAAGCTGAAGGACAAGAATCTCGATTTGATCGTCGCCAACGACGTCGCCAACCCGAGCATCGGTTTCAACAGCGAAGAAAACGCCTGCAGCGTGATTGACCGTGCGCTGCACGCCACGGTTTTCGCCCAGACCAGCAAGAGCAAGATCGCTCGCCAACTGGTCACTTTTATCGCCGAACGTCTGAACCAGGTTTAATTTACATGCACGCTTTGCAAGCCAAGATCCTCGACCCACGCATCGGCAGCGAATTCCCGCTGCCGCAATACGCCACCCCGGGCTCCGCCGGCCTCGACCTGCGCGCCATGCTGGATCAGGACATTGTGATCAAGCCGGGTGAAACCGTGCTGATTCCGACCGGTCTGTCGGTTTACATCGGTGACCCTAACCTCGCCGCGCTGATCCTGCCGCGCTCGGGCATGGGCCATAAGCACGGCATCGTGCTGGGCAACCTCGTGGGTTTGATCGACTCCGATTACCAGGGCCCGCTGATGGTGTCGTGCTGGAACCGTGGTCAGACCGACTTCACCATGACCGTCGGCGAACGTCTGGCGCAACTGGTGCTGGTACCGGTGGTGCAGGCGCATTTCGAAATGGTTGAAGAGTTCGTCGAAACCGAACGCGGCACCGGCGGTTTCGGCCATACCGGCACCAAGTAACCGGCGTCATCGTCTGTAGGAGCTGCCGAAGGCTGCGATCTTTTGATTTGGTTTTCTACGATCAAGATCAAAGATCGCAGCCTGCGGCAGCTCCTACAGGGGGAAATTTCAGGCAGATCGGCTGAAAGGTTTACCGCCGTAAATCAAGGTTTTGCCGGCCGAAAGCCACGCCAGCCGAGGCGTCATGGCCCTTTCATACCACGAACTCTCTGTGGAAAACGCCGTCATACCCTTCAGTTTGAGCCTGCCGTCGAACGATTCGTCGGTCTGTCCCGCCACTTTCGAGATGGAGCATTTCCGTAGATGAGCACCCCAGCCAAGATTGCCCCGAAGCTGCCCGACAGCATTTTCCGCGCCTATGACATTCGCGGCACCGTGCCGGAATTCCTCAATGCCGAAACCGCTTACTGGATTGGCCGCGCCATCGGTTCGCAGAGCCTGGCCCAAGGTGAACCAAATGTTTCCGTCGGTCGCGACGGTCGCTTGTCCGGCCCGGAGCTGGTGGCCGAGCTGATTCGCGGTATCGCCGAAAGCGGCTGCCATGTCAGCGACGTTGGCCTGGTGCCGACGCCGGCGCTGTACTACGCCGCCAACGTGCTGGCCGGCAAGTCGGGCGTGATGCTCACCGGCAGCCACAACCCGTCGAACTACAACGGCTTCAAGATCGTCATCGCCGGCGACACCCTCGCCAACGAACAGATTCAGGTGCTGCATGAGCGCATCAAGACCAACAACTTGAGCAGCGGCACCGGCAGCGTCACCCAGGTCGAAATCCTCGACCGCTACAACACCGAAATCGTCCAGGACATCAAACTGGCCCGGCGCATGAAGGTCGTGGTCGACTGCGGCAACGGCGCGGCCGGTGTGATCGCCCCGCAACTGATCGAAGCGCTGAACTGCGAAGTCATCCCGCTGTTCTGCGAGGTCGACGGCAACTTCCCGAACCATCATCCGGATCCGGGCAAGCCTGAGAACCTCGTCGACCTGATCGCCAAGGTCAAGGAAACCAACGCCGACATCGGCCTGGCGTTCGACGGCGACGGCGACCGTGTCGGCGTGGTGACCAACACCGGCAGCATCGTCTACCCGGATCGCCTGCTGATGCTGTTCGCCCGCGACGTGGTGGCGCGCAACCCGGACGCCGAGATCATTTTCGACGTCAAATGCACCCGTCGTCTGGTGCCGCTGATCAAGGAATACGGTGGTCGCCCGCTAATGTGGAAGACTGGTCATTCGTTGATCAAAAAGAAAATGAAACAATCCGGTGCTCTATTGGCCGGTGAAATGAGCGGGCACATCTTCTTCAAGGAGCGCTGGTTCGGTTTCGATGACGGCATCTACAGCGCCGCACGGCTGCTGGAGATCCTCAGCAAGGAAAAATCCACTGCGGAAGAGCTGTTTGCGACCTTCCCGAACGATATTTCTACGCCGGAAATCAATATCCATGTGACCGAAGAGAGCAAATTCAGCATCATTGATGCTCTGCACGACGCACAGTGGGGCGCAGGCGCTGACCTGACCACCATCGACGGCGTGCGAGTCGATTACGCCAAAGGCTGGGGCCTGGTGCGCGCGTCCAACACCACACCGGTGCTGGTGCTGCGTTTCGAGGCCGATGACGAGGCTGAATTGCAACGCATCAAGGATGTGTTCCACGCCCAATTGAAACGCGTTGCACCTGATCTCCAACTACCGTTCTGATCCACCCGGAGCCCTGAATGACCCTCGAACGCGAAGCCGCCGCCCATACCGCCCAGGTCCTGTCCGAAGCGTTGCCTTACATCCGACGCTATGTCGGCAAGACCCTGGTGATCAAATACGGCGGCAACGCGATGGAAAGCGAGGAGCTGAAGACCGGCTTCGCCCGCGACATCGTGTTGATGAAAGCCGTGGGCATCAACCCGGTGGTGGTTCATGGCGGCGGCCCGCAGATCGGTGATCTGCTCAAGCGCCTGTCGATCGAAAGCCACTTCGTCGATGGCATGCGCGTCACCGACGCCGCGACCATGGACGTGGTGGAAATGGTCCTCGGCGGCCAGGTCAACAAAAGCATCGTCAACCTGATCAACCGTCACGGCGGTAGCGCCATCGGCCTGACCGGTAAAGACGCCGGGCTGATTCGCGCGAAGAAACTGACCGTCACCCGTCAGACCCCGGAGATGACCCAGCCTGAAATCATCGACATCGGTCAGGTGGGCGAAGTGGTCGGCATCAACACCGAACTGCTGAACCTGCTGGTCAAGGGCAACTTCATCCCGGTGATCGCGCCGATTGGCGTCGGTGAAAACGGCGAGTCCTACAACATCAACGCTGATCTGGTGGCCGGCAAAGTCGCCGAAGCACTGAAAGCCGAAAAGCTGATGCTGCTGACCAACATCGCCGGCCTGATGGACAAGTCGGGCACCGTGCTGACCGGCCTGAGCACCCAGCAGGTCGACGATCTGATCGCCGACGGCACCATCTACGGCGGCATGCTGCCGAAGATCCGTTGCGCGCTGGAAGCGGTTCAGGGCGGCGTGGGCAGCTCGCTGATCATCGACGGTCGTGTACCGAACGCGATCCTGCTGGAAATCTTCACCGACACCGGTGTGGGTACGCTGATCAGCAATCGCAAGCGTCCTTAAGCTTTAGTGCAAACAAAAAGACCCCGCTCAGCCTGGCTGAGCGGGGTCTTTTTTTGCACCGCAATCCCTGTGGGAGCGAGCCTGCTCGCGAAAGCGGCCTCTGCATCACATCAATGCTGAATGTGAAGACCTCTTCGCGAGCAGGCTCGCTCCCACAGTGCTCTGCGGTTAAACGCCGAACTGGGCGCGGTAGGCTTCCACGGCTGGCAGGTGTTGCTTGAGCTGCGGATCGTCGGCGAGGAATTCCAGCACCTGATTCAACGAAACAATGCTGATCACCGGAATGCCGAAGTCGCGCTCGACTTCCTGGATTGCCGACAACTCACCGTTGCCACGCTCCTGACGGTTCAGGGCGATCAGCACACCGGCAGCCTTGGCGCCGTCCTGCGAGGCGATGATCTGCATCACTTCGCGGATTGCTGTACCGGCGGTAATCACGTCATCAATGATCAGTACGTCACCGGTCAACGGCGCGCCGACCAGACTGCCGCCTTCGCCGTGGGCCTTGGCTTCCTTGCGGTTGAAGCACCACGGCAGATCACGGTCGTGGTGCTCGGCCAGCGCCACGGCAGTGGTCGCCGCCAACGGGATGCCTTTGTAGGCCGGGCCGAACAGAACGTCGAAGGGAATGCCGCTTTCGGCAATGGCTGCCGCGTAGAAACGCCCCAGTTGCGCCAGGGCCGAACCCGAGTTGAACAGGCCGGCATTGAAGAAGTAAGGACTGGTGCGCCCGGACTTCAGGGTGAACTCACCGAAGCGCAAAACGCCGCGATCGATGGCAAAACGAATGAAATCGCGCTGATACGCTTGCATGAAAAAAACCCCAAATACCACGGATTTAGCTAATTAGCTTGACGCCGTGTATCATACACGCACGCGATTTTTGGGGCCATTTATGCGGATCATCAGTGTGAACGTCAATGGTATTCAGGCTGCAGTCGAGCGTGGTTTGCTCAGTTGGCTGCAAGCACAGAATGCCGACGTCATCTGCCTGCAGGACACCCGTGCCTCCGCCTTTGAACTGGATGACCCAGCCTTCCAACTGGATGGCTACTTCCTTTATGCCTGCGATGCTGAAGTCCCTGCCCAAGGCGGCGTGGCTTTGTATTCGCGGTTGCAACCGAAGGCTGTCATCAGCGGTCTCGGTTTCGAGACGGCCGACCGCTACGGGCGCTACCTGCAAGCAGATTTCGACAAAGTCAGTATTGCCACCTTGCTGCTCCCTTCGGGGATGAACGGCGATGAGGACTTGAACCAGAAGTTCAAGCTCATGGACGACTTCGGCAAGTACCTGGACAAACAGCGACGCAAACGTCGCGAGTACATTTATTGTGGCTCGCTGTACGTGGCGCAGCAGAAGCTCGACATCAAAAACTGGCGCGACAGCCAGCAATCCCCGGGCTTCCTGGCGCCAGAACGCGCCTGGATGGACGAGATTGTCGGCAACATGGGTTATGTCGATGCCCTGCGCGAAGTCAGTCGTGAAGGCGACCAGTACAGCTGGTGGCCGGATAACGAACAGGCCGAGATGCTCAATCTGGGCTGGCGCTTCGATTACCAGATCCTGACTCCAGGCCTGCGACGCTTCGTACGCAGCGCACGCCTGCCACGTCAGCCGCGGTTCTCGCAGCACGCACCACTGATCGTCGACTACGACTGGACGCTGACCATCTAAGCGCCGTTCGCAGTACAAAAAATGCCCGTATCGCAAGATACGGGCATTTTTTATGCGCCACTTCCAGACAGGCTCGAATTCAGACTGCCACGAAAAACGGTAAGGCCAGATACAGCTTGATCACGATGACATTGATAATGTCGATGAAGAACGCTCCGACCATCGGCACCACCAGAAACGCGATCTGCGAGGGGCCGTAGCGCTGCGTCACGGCCTGCATGTTGGCAATGGCAGTCGGCGTGGCACCCAGGCCAAAACCGCAATGCCCTGCCGCCAGCACGGCCGCATCGTAGTTGCGGCCCATCACCCGGAATGTAACGAAGATCGCGAACAGCGCCATGACCAGCGCCTGCACAGCCAGAATGATGAAGATCGGCAACGCCAGCGCCGCCAGATCCCACAACTTGAGCGACATCAGGGCGATCGCCAGAAACAGCGACAGGCTGACATTGCCCAGTACCGAGACCTCACGCTCAAACACCTGATACAAGCCCAACGCTGAAAGACCGTTGCGCAACACCACGCCTACAAACAGGACGCAAACAAACGTCGGCAACTCGAATGCAGTCCCTTGTAGCAGGCCGTTCAACAGATTGCCCGCGAGCAAGCTGACTGCAATCAGAGCGAGGGTTTCGACAAACGAGAATGGCGTGATCGAGCGCTCCTTGTTCGGCTGCTCAAAACCTTTTGGCAATCGTGCCGCATCCAGTTGCTGGCCGCCGGGCACTTTCACTCGCTTGATGAGCAAACGCGCGACCGGCCCGCCAATCAAACCACCCAGTACCAGACCAAACGTCGCAGAGGCCATCGCCAGTTCGGACGCAGAGGCCAGACCATACTTCTCACTGAATACAGTGCCCCAAGCAGCACCGGTGCCATGACCGCCCGCCAGAGTGATCGAACCGGTCAGCAGCCCCATCAATGGATCAAGCCCGAGCATTTTTGCCAACCCGATCCCCATCGCATTCTGCACCACCAACAGCCCGGTGACCGCCAGGAGAAATATCCCCACTATCCGGCCACCTTTCTTCAGACTGGCGAAGTCTGCGCTTAAACCGATGGTGGCAAAAAAGGCCAGCATCAAAGGTGTCTGCAGGGAAGTATCGAAACGAACTTCAACATCGAACGTTCGCAGCAGCAACAACAGCAAGGCAACTACCAGCCCACCCGCTACAGGTTCAGGGATATTGTAACTGCGCATGAAACCAACACGCCTAACTAGCCCGCGCCCTAGCAGAAGTACTAAGGATGCGGCCACAAGTGTTCCGTAAAAATCGAGCTGAATCATTGGGATTATTCTTGGCTATATATTCAGAGGCGCGCTTTTTTACCTGCACCCGCCTCATGAACCGGCTGATTGTCTCAACACTGATTACTGTGGAATTCAAGAGCCTTCGTTGGCTTGAATATATCTTAATATTTCAGAAGGAATATTAGCCCGGCAACTTTAACAATCGCCATCTGTGATTCCAATGATATGAACCAGAACCAAGCCACTGCAGTTGTGACAAAAAGTGTAATTACGCCATTGATATAAAATGTTACTTGCCACTCATCGCAACAAGATTATTCCTACATACCGAAGAGATAACTTTATGGTCGCAAATAAAAATGCCCTGACATCTCAGGGCATTTTTTAAACTGGGCGAGCTTTTATTTGATCAACCGCCAGGTAAACGGATATCGGTACGGGAAGCCTTCATTAGCCTTCACCCCCGCAATGATCGTCAAAACCAGTGCGCCGATAGCCAGTATTCCCAACAGAAAGAAACCGATGATCAACACCATCAACAGAAAGCAGATCAACGATGCGATGGCGACGGTAATCTGAAAATTCAGCGCCTCTTTACCTTGAGCATCGATGAACGGGTCCGTTTCGCGCTTCATCTGCCAGAGGATCAACGGTCCGATCAGATTGCCGAACGGAATCCAGATCCCCAGCAAGGCGGACAAGTGACAAAACATCGCCCATTGGCGAACCTCTTGGCTCGGTTTGGGCAGCAACTCTTGCTCGTCACTCATCGCGTCCTCCTTGCGGTTATCAACCTGCTCAGTCGGCCAGTGCAGCCTTTTGCAGTTCGAAGATTTCGTTCATGCCCTGCTTGGCCAGCTCCAGCATGGCGTTCAAGTCTTCAGGCTGGAACGGCGCGCCTTCGGCGGTGCCCTGCACTTCGATGAAACCACCGGTGCTGGTCATCACTACGTTGAGGTCAGTCTCGGCAGCGGAATCTTCAAGATAGTCCAGATCCAGCACGGCCTCGCCCTGATACATACCGACCGACACAGCACCAATCATCTGCTTGAGCGGATCGCCGCCCTTCAAGCCACCACGCTTCTTGATCACTTTCAATGCATCAACCAGCGCAACCATGGCGCCGGTGATCGAAGCGGTGCGAGTACCACCGTCAGCCTGGATCACGTCGCAGTCGACGTACAGGGTGACGTCGCCCAGCTTGGACATGTCCAGCGCCGCGCGCAGGGAACGACCGATCAGACGCTGGATTTCCAGAGTGCGACCGCCCTGCTTGCCACGGCTCGCTTCACGCTGGTTACGCTCGCCAGTGGCGCGCGGCAGCATGCCGTATTCGGCAGTCAACCAGCCTTGGCCCTGTCCCTTGAGGAAACGCGGCACGCCGTTTTCGACGCTGACGGTGCAGATGACTTTGGTATCACCGAATTCGACCAGTACGGATCCCTCGGCGTGTTTGGTGTAGTTGCGGGTAATGCGGATCGAGCGGAGCTGATCGGCAGCGCGACCACTTGGACGTTTCATAGGGAATACCTGTACTGGGGACGGAAAACTGCCGAGCATTATAGAGCGCTGTACCGCGCCTGGGCACTCGTTAAAAAATCCGGGCGACGATCAAAGCCCCTGAAACACCGATTACCGACGGGCTGCAGCCCTTTGTCACACCGTGTGTTTGGGCGCATTCGCCGCACTGCGCTACAATCCTGCGCCTTTGCTGCCAGTCGGCTTAAATTCATTGATATCGAGCCTGCGGAACATCCTGCTGCGCCGATCTGCATTGCGAGGTCACCGCCATGGTGCACAGCATGACCGCCTTCGCCCGCGTCGAGAAAGCCGGCGCACAGGGCACCCTGAGCTGGGAACTGCGCTCGGTCAACAGCCGCTACCTTGAACCGCACCTGCGTTTGCCGGAGTCGTTTCGCGACCTCGAAGGCGCGGTGCGTGAAGCGCTGCGTCAGGGTCTGTCGCGGGGCAAACTCGAATGCACCCTGCGGTTCACCGAAGAAAGCACCGGCAAAACCCTGCAAGTCGATCGCGAGCGCGCCGCGCAACTGGTCGCTGCGGCCGAGACCGTTGCCGGTCTGATCAAGAATCCTGCCGCACTCAATCCCCTGGAAGTGCTGGCCTGGCCCGGCGTACTGGTGGGCGATGCGGCCGACCCGCAGGCACTGAACGCCGACGCACTGGCCCTGTTCAATCAAGGCCTGAAAGAGTTGAAGGCCGGCCGCGAGCGCGAAGGCGCGGAGCTGGCACGCCTGATCAACGAGCGCCTGACTTCCATTGAAGAAGACGTCGTCACCCTGCGTGAACTGGTCCCGCAGATGCTCGCCACCCAACGCCAGAAAGTCCTCGATCGCTTCGCCGACATGAAGGCCGAACTGGACCCGCAGCGCCTCGAACAGGAAATGGTCATCCTCGCGCAAAAGAGCGACGTAGCCGAAGAACTGGATCGCCTGAGCACCCACATCATCGAAGTGCGCCGGGTGCTCAAATCCGGCGGCGCGGCCGGGCGTCGCCTGGACTTCCTGATGCAGGAACTCAACCGCGAAGCCAACACACTGGGCTCCAAGGCCTTCGACCCGCGCAGCACCCAGGCCGCCGTCAACCTCAAGGTGTTGATCGAGCAGATGCGTGAACAAGTGCAGAATATTGAGTAAGGCAACCCCGACATGACCCACAGCACCGGCACCCTGTACATCATTTCCGCGCCATCTGGCGCGGGCAAGAGCAGCCTGGTCAAGGCGTTGACCGACGCCATACCGGAAATTCGCGTTTCGGTTTCCCACACCACCCGCGCCATGCGCCCGGGTGAAGTGGACGGCGTGAACTATCACTTCGTGACCCGCGAAGAGTTCGTGAAGATGGGCGAGCACGGCGACTTCCTCGAACGCGCCGAAGTCTTCGGCAACTTCTACGGCACTTCGCAAAGCCGCCTGCAGCAGACGCTGGACGAAGGTCACGACCTGATTCTGGAAATCGACTGGCAGGGCGCCGAGCAAGTGCGCAAGCTGATGCCGCAAGCACGCTCGATCTTTATCCTGCCGCCGTCGCTGCAGGCCCTGCACCAGCGCCTGACCAACCGCGGCCAGGACAGCGACGAGATCATTGACGGGCGGATGCGCGAAGCGGTCAGCGAGATGAGTCACTATGTCGAGTACGACTACCTGATCATCAACGACGATTTTGCTCACGCACTGGACGATCTGAAGGCGATTTTCCGCGCCAATCAGCTGCAGCAGAAACGCCAGCAGGTACGTTTCGGCAAATTGCTGGCTGAGTTACTGGGTTAAAACAGCACTTCCCAAAACAGCTGCAAGCGCTTTACATTGGTGCTTGCAGCGCGTTGAAGGGCTTGGTCAAAAAATCAGCGCTTCCCTAATCGCTGGTGATTTTTTAAACTGTTGAGTCCGCTCGCCCAACCGGGCAGCGCGCATATTGCATTCGCTCCGAGGAATACCATGGCCCGCGTAACCGTTGAAGACTGCCTGAACCACGTGGAAAACCGTTTTGAGCTGGTCATGCTCTCTACCAAACGTGCCCGTCAACTGGCCACCGGCGGCAAAGAGCCACTGGTTCAGTGGGAAAACGACAAGCCTACCGTTGTAGCGCTGCGTGAAATCGCTGAAGGCCTGATGAGCTACGAGTTCATCGCCGAGCAGGAAATCGTCCAGGATGAGCCGCTGTTTGCAGCGTTCGAGGACGAGTCCAACGAGGCCGTCTAAGCCTATGCCTGGTCGACGTAGCACGGCGCGGGATCACAGCTTACGGCAGGAATTATCATGCCGAGCATAGACGCCCTCGCCGATCGCTTATCGACCTACCTCGGCAATGACCAGGTCAACCTGGTCCGCCGAGCGTATTTCTACGCCGAACAAGCCCATGACGGTCAGCGCCGTCGCAGCGGCGAGGCGTACGTCACGCATCCTCTTGCCGTGGCCAATATTCTTGCCGACATGCACATGGACCATCAGAGCCTGATGGCCGCGATGCTGCATGACGTGATCGAAGACACCGGTATCGCCAAAGAAGCGCTGCAAGCGCAGTTCGGTGAAACCGTGGCCGAACTGGTCGACGGGGTCAGCAAACTGACCCAGATGAATTTCGAGACCAAGGCCGAAGCCCAAGCCGAAAACTTCCAGAAAATGGCCATGGCCATGGCGCGCGACATTCGCGTGATCCTGGTCAAGCTTGCCGACCGCCTGCACAACATGCGCACGCTGGAAGTGCTGTCCGGCGAAAAACGCCGCCGGATCGCCAAGGAAACCCTCGAAATCTACGCGCCCATCGCCAACCGGCTGGGCATGCATGCGATCCGCATCGAATTCGAAGACCTCGGCTTCAAGGCCATGCACCCGATGCGTTCCGCGCGGATCTACCAGGCGGTCAAACGCGCCCGGGGCAACCGCAAGGAAATCGTCAACAAGATCGAAGAATCCCTTGGTCATTGCCTCGCTATCGATGGCATCCAGGGTGAAGTCAGCGGTCGGCAGAAACACCTCTACGGCATCTACAAGAAAATGCGCGGCAAGCGTCGGGCCTTCAACGAGATCATGGACGTCTATGCGTTCCGGATCATCGTCGACAAGGTCGATACCTGCTACCGCGTGCTCGGTGCTGTACATAATTTGTACAAACCGTTGCCGGGGCGCTTCAAGGATTACATTGCGATCCCCAAGGCCAACGGCTATCAGTCGCTGCACACCACGCTGTTCGGCATGCACGGCGTACCGATCGAGATCCAGATCCGTACCCGCGAAATGGAAGAGATGGCCAACAACGGCATAGCCGCCCATTGGCTGTACAAATCCAGCGGTGACGAGCAGCCGAAAGGCACTCACGCCCGCGCCCGTCAGTGGGTCAAAGGCGTGCTGGAAATGCAGCAACGCGCCGGCAACTCGCTGGAATTCATCGAGAGCGTGAAGATCGACCTGTTCCCGGACGAGGTCTACGTGTTCACGCCAAAAGGCCGGATCATGGAGCTGCCGAAAGGCTCTACGGCGGTCGACTTTGCCTACGCGGTCCACACCGACGTCGGCAACAGCTGCATCGCCTGCCGGATCAACCGTCGCCTCGCACCGCTGTCCGAACCGCTGCAAAGCGGCTCTACGGTCGAGATCGTCAGCGCTCCCGGCGCCCGACCGAATCCGGCATGGCTCAATTTCGTCGTCACCGGCAAGGCGCGCACGCACATCCGCCATGCGCTGAAACTGCAACGTCGCTCCGAGTCCATCAGCCTCGGCGAACGCCTGCTGAACAAGGTCCTCAACGGTTTCGACAGCGCGCTGGAGAAAATCCCGGCCGAACGCGTCAAAGCCATGCTCACCGAGTATCGCCTCGAACTGATCGAAGATTTGCTTGAAGACATTGGCCTCGGCAACCGCATGGCCTATGTGGTCGCCCGCCGCCTGCTTGGCGAAGGCGAGCAGTTGCCAAGCCCGGAAGGCCCGCTGGCGATTCGCGGCACCGAAGGTCTGGTGCTGAGCTACGCCAAGTGCTGCACGCCGATCCCGGGCGACCCGATTGTCGGCCACCTGTCGGCGGGCAAAGGCATGGTCGTGCACCTGGACAACTGCCGCAACATCAGCGAAATCAGGCACAACCCGGAAAAATGCATCCAGCTCTCGTGGGCCAAGGATGTCACCGGCGAATTCAACGTCGAACTGCGCGTCGAGCTGGAACACCAGCGTGGCCTGATCGCCCTGCTGGCCAGCAGCGTCAACGCAGCCGACGGCAATATCGAGAAAATCAGCATGGACGAACGCGATGGTCGCATCAGCGTGGTCCAGTTGGTGGTCAGCGTCCACGACCGTGTGCACCTGGCCCGCGTGATCAAGAAGCTGCGCGCCTTGACCGGGGTAATCCGCATCACCCGTATGCGTGCATAACTCAACCATTACAAGGAGTCATACATGACCAAGACTGTTATCACCAGCGACAAGGCCCCGGCCGCCATCGGTACTTACTCCCAGGCGATCAAGGCAGGCAACACCGTATACATGTCGGGTCAGATTCCTCTGGACCCAAAAACCATGGAACTGGTTGAAGGCTTCGAAGCCCAGACCGTCCAGGTGTTCGAGAACCTGAAGGCCGTGGCCGAAGCCGCTGGCGGTTCGTTCAAGGACATCGTCAAACTGAACATCTTCCTCACCGATCTGAGCCACTTCGCCAAGGTCAACGAGATCATGGGCAAGTATTTCGACCAGCCATACCCGGCCCGCGCCGCCATTGGCGTGGCTGCCCTGCCAAAGGGTTCGCAGGTTGAAATGGATGCCATTCTGGTCATCGAGTAATGCGCACGGCGCGGCCTTCAAACGCCGCGCCGACTGCTCTGCAAGAAAAGGTTTTGAAAGGATTCCACCATGCGCAAAGCGCTAGCTCTCCCGCTGCTCGCCATTTTCCTCGGCGGCTGCGCCAGCAACCCAGCCGACCGTGACATCAGCGGCACCTGGATCAACCAGGTGGCGATCGATGCCGCAGCCAAGGGCGGCCCCCTGCGCGAAGCGCTTCAGGCTTACGGCCCGAACCTTGAGTGGGACGTTAACACCAAGGCCAGTCAGGCCCGCTACACCAACGGTTTTGAGAACGTCGAAGGACGGCTGCTGGGTGAGAAATCCGGCGCCTGGAAAGTCGACTTCTATGGCAGCTCCGCCAGCGAACTGAAACGCGATGGCGGGCAACTGCAGCAAGCCGCCAGCGAGAACGAACCCGAGCAGGTGTTCGACCGCGCACAGATTCCGGTGCCGGAAGGCGCACCGATTGGCGCCAGTTTCGAACGCGCGCTGTATTCCGCCTACATGGGTGGCAGCTGGACAATCGCCAGCGGTCAGGGCGAAGGCAGCACCGTGCAGTTCCAGGCTGATGGCCAGGTGTCCGGTTTGCCGGGCGCCGACCGTTATGCCCTGTGCCTGGCGGGCGATTGCGCGTCGATGAGTAGTACCAACGACAACATGTGGTTGCAACTCAACGGTCAGGGCAACGCCTACATCTTTGCGCGCAAGGGCAAGGAACTGGAGATTTTCCAGGCCGTGAACACCGCGCTGGCGGATGAAATGCCGCAGTACACGCCGGGCGAGCGCAAGTGGTTGCTGGAGAAGCAGTAACCCGCTTCTGAATTCGCAGAACCCCCCTGTAGGAGTGAGCCTGCTCGCGATAGCGGTTTAACAGTCAGCACAAGTGTTGAATGTTAGGACCTCATCGCGAGCAGGCTCACTCCTACAGTTGTTTTGGGGTGTCAGGAAGTCAGCATTTACCGTCGAGGATCGCGGCGTAGCCCTCACGGTAGCTCGGGTACGTTGGCGTCCAGCCCAACGCTTTCGCCCGGGCATTGCTGCAGCGCTTGCTGCCGGTGCGCCGCACGCTGGCATCTTCCGACCATTCGGTAACGCCCAGATACTCACGCAACCAGCCCACGACTTCCGCCAATGGCGCTGGCGCATCGTCGACACCGATGTAGAAATCCTCCAGCTTCACGCCCTGCCGAGCCTTCTCCAACAGGAACGCCAGCAACCCGGCTGCGTCATCGGCATGAATTCGGTTGCCGTACAACGGAGGTTCGACCGCCACGCGATAACCGCGACGCACTTGAGTCAGCAGCCATTCGCGGCCCGGCCCGTAGATCCCGGTCAAACGCAGAATGCTCGCAGGAATGCCACTCTTAAGCGCGACCTGCTCAGCCTCAAGCATCAATCGCCCGGAATAACCGGCAGCGATGGTCTCTGAGCTCTCATCGACCCACTCACCCTCTTGCTGTCCATAAACACTGCTGCTGGAAACGAAGATCAGCCGCTCAGGCACTTGCCCATAGTCATCCAGCCAGCTCAGCACATTCTGCAAACCCTGCACATAAGCCGCGCGATAACCGGCTTCATCGTGATCGGTGGCCGCAGCGCAATACACCAGATAGTCCACGGCCCCCACCGGCCAGGTCGCCGGGCAGTCTTCGTTGAACAGGTCGCCGGCAACGCCAATCACACCATCAGGCAGCTTTGAAACATCCCGGCGCAGGCCATGAACTTCCCAGCCAGCCGCCAGCAATTGCTTGGCCAGACGACTGCCGACATCACCACAACCGGCAATCAAAACAGAAGGCGCGGACATCAAAAAACTCCTATCGGAAAGACACAGACTAGCCTCGGGACAGGACGAGCGGCTAGCAATGCAGGAAAAAAAGATACTCTATTACTTTTGTTAACAAGAATTACTTGCAATAATGCACGCCACTTTTGTTCTCGGCCTCACGAGGCCTGGTAGAGCATCACCGTTTTTCTATCTCAGGTCCGGCCAGCATGACACGTAATCAAATCCCCGCTTCGCCAACCAATCGACCTCGCGCCTGGAGCGCAGTGGCGGCTCTGCTGCTCAGCCTGATGCTGGCACCGACCGCCGCTTTCGCCGACGCTCAAGCGCCAGCAACGCCAGCTGCCACCGAGCAAAGCGCACCAGCCGCCGCTCCGGCTGCCCCGGCCGCTACCGATCCGGTGCAAGCGGTTGACGCTGCCGACGTTCCTGAAGTTCTCGAAGCCGACAACAGCCTGGGCATGGCCCACGACCTGTCGCCGTGGGGCATGTACCAGAACGCCGACATCATCGTGAAAATCGTGATGATCGGTCTGGCCATCGCTTCCATCATCACCTGGACCATCTGGATCGCCAAAGGCTTCGAGCTGATGGGCGCCAAGCGTCGTCTGCGAGGCGAAATCGCCGCCCTGAAGAAAGCCACCACCCTTAAAGAAGCCAGTACCACTGCCGGCAAGGAAGGCACCCTCGCCAACCTGCTGGTGCACGACGCCCTCGAAGAGATGCGCCTGTCGGTCAACAGCCGCGAGAAAGAAGGCATCAAGGAACGCGTCAGCTTCCGTCTTGAGCGTCTGGTTGCAGCCTGCGGTCGCAACATGAGCAGCGGCACCGGCGTCCTCGCCACCATCGGTTCCACCGCGCCGTTCGTCGGCCTGTTCGGTACCGTGTGGGGCATCATGAACTCCTTTATCGGCATCGCCAAAACCCAGACCACCAACCTTGCTGTCGTAGCGCCAGGTATTGCTGAAGCATTGCTGGCCACCGCACTGGGTCTGGTTGCCGCGATCCCAGCCGTGGTGATCTACAACGTCTTCGCCCGCTCCATCGCCGGTTACAAGGCGCAGGTTTCCGACGCCTCGGCAGAAGTGCTGCTGCTGGTCAGCCGCGACCTCGATCACCAGCCTGAGCGCAGCTCGCAGCCGCACATGGTCAAAGTGGGGTAATCGGCCATGGGCCTGCATTTGAAAGAAGGCGCAGACGACGATCTGGCCGAGAACCACGAAATCAACGTCACGCCGTTCATCGACGTGATGCTGGTGCTGTTGATCATCTTCATGGTGGCCGCGCCATTGGCCACCGTGGACATCAAAGTCGACCTGCCTGCCTCGACCGCCAAACCGGCGCCGCGGCCAGAGAAACCGGTGTTCCTCAGCGTCAAGGCTGACCAGCGCCTGTTCCTCGGCGAAGACGAAGTGAAGCCCGAAGCACTGGGCGCCACCCTCGACGCCAGAACCAAGGGCAAGAAAGACACCACCATCTTCTTCCAGGCCGATAAAGGCGTGGATTACGGCGACCTCATGAGCGTGATGGATAACCTACGCTCTGCCGGTTACCTGAAGGTCGGCCTGGTAGGACTTGAGACGGCAGCCAAGAAATGATCACGACGCGCCATAAGCTGACGCGTTACAGCGGTAGCCTGGCCGTGGTGCTGGGCGTTCACGCGCTGGCCATCGCGCTGGCGCTGAACTGGACCGCCCGCCCGCCCATCGAATTGCCGCCGCAGGCAATGATGGTTGAGCTGGCCCCGGTTCCGGCCCCGCCACCGCCTGCTCCGCCGAAAGTCGTCACACCGCCGCAGCCACCGGCTCCGGTGGAAGAGTTGCCGATTCCGAAGCTGGCCGAAGCACCGAAAGCTGAAATCGCGGTGCAGAAACCCAAGCCGAAGCCCAAGCCGAAACCGCCGAAGCCGGTCGAGAAGAAGCTGCCCGATCCACCGAAGGAAAAGCCTTCCGAGGAGAAACCGGCCGACACGCAACCGACTCAGGCACCGACGGAGAAATCCGCCCAGCCTGCACCGGGTCCGTCGCCGGCTCAGATGGCTGCCAAGGCCAGCTGGCAAGGCACCCTGCTCGCGCATTTGGCCAAGTACAAAAAGTACCCGGCCAGTGCTCAGGCACGCGGTAAAGAAGGCTTGAACCGTCTGCGCTTCGTGGTGGATGCCGAAGGCAACGTGCTGTCGTTCGAACTGGTGGGCCGCTCCGGCAACGCCGATCTGGACCGGGCTACCCTGGAAATGATCCGCCGCGCCCAACCGCTGCCCAAGCCACCGGCCGACATGCTGAACAATGGCTCGATTGAAATTGTTGCGCCGTTTGTTTACTCCCTCGAACGCCGCCGCTAAGCAACACCGCAATACCCTGTGGGAGCGAGCCTGCTCGCGAAGAGGTCGTGTCAGTCAGCCCATGCTTGTCTGACCCACCGCTTTCGCGAGCAGGCTCGTCCCACAGTGGTTATGTGTTGAACGTTAGATCGAAATAAAGGCACCGAAAGGTGCCTTTTGCGTATCTGCGCGCGGCAAACCTACATTGCCCGGTGTCGCATTCCACACTCAGTCTGATAACGTGCGTCTATCGATTGCAGCCGGTATGCTTGGCCCGCATCTTCATGGACGCTTGCTATGACCCTCACAGAATTACGCTACATCGTTACCCTCGCCCAAGAGCAGCATTTCGGCCACGCCGCCGAACGTTGCCACGTCAGCCAGCCGACCCTGTCGGTGGGCGTGAAAAAGCTTGAAGACGAACTCGGTGTGCTGATTTTCGAGCGCAGCAAAAGCGCCGTGCGCCTGACTCCGGTCGGCGAAGGCATCGTCGCTCAGGCGCAGAAAGTCCTCGAGCAAGCGCAAGGCATCCGCGAACTGGCCCAGGCTGGCAAGAACCAGCTGACCGCGCCGCTGAAAGTCGGTGCGATCTACACCGTCGGCCCGTACCTGTTCC
Source organism: Pseudomonas sp. CH61 (assembly GCF_059429415.1). Taxonomy (NCBI): domain Bacteria; kingdom Pseudomonadati; phylum Pseudomonadota; class Gammaproteobacteria; order Pseudomonadales; family Pseudomonadaceae; genus Pseudomonas; species Pseudomonas sp. CH61. The sequence continues at coordinate 5,581,657 of NZ_CM182098.1, forward strand.
CGCACCTGATTCCACAACTGCACCGGGTCGCCCCGCAGATGCCGTTGTACATCGAAGAAAACTTCACCCACGTGCTGCGCGACAAACTGCGCAACGGCGAGCTCGACGCGATCATCATCGCCCTGCCGTTCAACGAAGCCGACGTGCTGACCCTGCCGCTGTACGACGAGCCGTTCTACGTCTTGATGCCGGCCCAGCACCCGTGGACACAGAAAGAAACCATTGACGCCGGCCTGCTCAACGACAAGAGCCTGCTGCTGCTCGGCGAAGGCCACTGCTTCCGCGATCAAGTCCTGGAAGCCTGCCCGACCCTGACCAAGGGCAACGACGGCGCCAAGCACACCACGGTCGAATCCAGCTCGCTGGAAACCATTCGCCACATGGTCGCGTCCGGTCTGGGCATCTCGATCCTGCCGTTGTCGGCGGTCGACAGCCATCACTACGCCCCGGGCGTGATCGAAGTGCGCCCACTGTCGCCGCCGGTGCCGTTCCGCACCGTGGCCATTGCCTGGCGCGCGAGCTTCCCACGGCCGAAAGCCATCGAGATCCTCGCCGACTCCATTCGCCTGTGTTCGGTGGCCAAGCCAGCGGCACCGGTTACGGCCGGTTAAGCGAGCGTCATGACTGAGCTGTCGCAAGTGTCGGTGACGGCACTCAAGGGTGTCGGCGAAGCCATGGCCGAGAAATTGGCCAAGGTCGGCCTGGAGAATCTGCAGGACGTGCTGTTTCACCTGCCGCTGCGCTATCAGGATCGCACCCGCGTGGTGCCGATCGGTGCGCTGCGACCGGGGCAGGACGCCGTGATCGAAGGCACCGTCAGCGGCGCCGACGTGGTCATGGGTCGACGCCGCAGCCTCGTCGTGCGCTTGCAGGATGGCACCGGCGGACTAAGTCTGCGCTTCTACCATTTCAGCAACGCACAGAAAGAAGGCCTCAAGCGTGGCACGCGGGTGCGCTGCTACGGCGAAGCCCGGCCCGGCGCGTCAGGACTGGAAATCTACCACCCGGAATACCGCGCCATCACCGGCGACGAACCACCGCCGGTGGATGAAACCCTGACCCCGGTCTATCCGCTCACCGAAGGCCTGACCCAAGCGCGTCTGCGCCAGTTGTGCATGCAGACGCTGACAATGCTCAAGCCAGACACCCTGCCCGACTGGCTGCCGACCGAACTGGCGCGCGACTATCAACTGGCGCCACTGGCCGATGCGATCCGCTACCTGCACAACCCGCCCGCCGATGCCGACGTCGACGAACTCGCCCTCGGCCATCACTGGGCGCAACATCGCCTCGCTTTCGAAGAACTGCTGACCCATCAACTGTCGCAACAGCGTCTACGCGAAAGCATGCGTTCGCTGCGCGCGCCAGCGATGCCGAAAGCGACCAAGTTGCCGCCGAAATACCTGGCCAACCTCGGCTTCAACCCGACCGGCGCGCAACAGCGCGTCGGCAATGAAATCGCCTACGACCTCAGTCAGCACGAACCGATGCTGCGACTGATTCAGGGCGACGTCGGCGCGGGCAAAACCGTGGTTGCCGCCCTCGCTGCACTGCAAGCGCTGGAGGCTGGCTATCAGGTCGCGCTGATGGCGCCGACCGAGATCCTCGCCGAACAGCACTTCATCACCTTCAAGCGCTGGCTCGAACCGCTGGGCATTGAAGTCGCGTGGCTGGCCGGCAAGCTCAAGGGCAAGAACCGCGTCGCCGCGCTGGAACAGATTGCCAGCGGCACACCGATGGTGGTCGGCACTCACGCGCTGTTCCAGGACGAAGTGCAGTTCAAGAATCTGGCGCTGGTGATCATCGACGAGCAGCACCGCTTCGGCGTGCAGCAGCGTCTGGCGCTGCGGCAGAAAGGCGTCGGCGGGCGCATGTGCCCGCATCAACTGATCATGACCGCCACGCCGATTCCGCGGACATTGGCGATGAGCGCCTACGCCGACCTCGACACCTCGATCCTCGACGAACTGCCGCCCGGTCGCACCCCGGTCAATACCGTGCTGGTCACCGACACCCGCCGCGTCGAAGTCATTGAACGCGTACGCGGTGCCTGCGCCGAAGGGCGTCAGGCCTATTGGGTGTGTACGCTGATCGAAGAGTCGGAAGAGCTGACCTGTCAGGCCGCCGAAACCACGTTCGAAGACCTCACCCTCGCCCTCGGCGAATTGAAAGTCGGGCTGATTCACGGGCGCATGAAACCCGTCGAGAAGGCCGCCGTCATGGCCGAGTTCAAGGCCGGCAACCTGCAACTGCTGGTCGCCACCACGGTGATCGAAGTCGGCGTCGACGTGCCCAACGCCAGCCTGATGATCATCGAAAACCCCGAGCGCCTCGGCCTCGCGCAACTGCACCAGTTGCGCGGCCGCGTTGGCCGGGGCAGCGCCGCCAGCCATTGCGTGCTGCTCTACCATCCGCCGCTGTCGCAGATCGGTCGTCAGCGCCTGGGCATCATGCGCGAGACCAACGACGGCTTCGTCATCGCCGAAAAAGACCTCGAACTGCGCGGCCCCGGGGAAATGCTCGGCACCCGCCAGACCGGTCTGCTGCAATTCAAGGTCGCCGACCTGATGCGCGACGCCGACCTGCTGCCCGCCGTCCGCGACGCCGCGCAAGCCTTGCTGGAACGCTGGCCAACCCACGTCAGCCCATTACTCGATCGCTGGTTGCGCCACGGGCAGCAATACGGCCAAGTGTGAGCACCGTCGCAGTTTCTGACAGATCGTTCTGACCAAGCTGGTTATACTCCTGCCATTGTTTCAAAAACGGATACAGACCATGACCGAAGCCGCTCTCGCCCCCGAATCCCCGCACGCGCCGTCTGTCATTCGGCTGCTGCTAGGCAAGCTGGGCATCGCCTACGAAGAAGTGCTCGACCACCACGGTCTCAATGCATCGCGCAAGGTACAAGCCGTGTTGCTGGACGACGCCGTCGGCGCGCTGATGGTGCTGTTTCCGCAGAGCCAATTGCTCGACCTCAACCGCCTCGCCGAACTCACTGGCCGGCGTCTGACTGCCGTGTCCACCGAGCGCCTGGAAAAGATGCTCGGCAAACACAGCCTGAGCCTGCTGCCGGGCCTGCCAGCGCTGACCAGCTCGCCGTGCCTCTACGAAGAAAGCCTGCTGCGCGAACCGAAGTTGCTGATCAACTCCGGCGAGCCGGGCCTGCTGCTGGAAATCGCCAGCGAAGATTTCAAGACCATGCTGACCAAGGCCAGCGCCGCCAACTTCGGCGAAGCCCTGAGCAGCATCCGCCCGAACCTCGACCGCCCGGACGATGACCGCGAGGAAATCACTCAGGCCGTGCAAGCGTTCACCGCGCGACGCATCCAGCAGCGTCTGGAAGCGACCATCGAGATTCCGCCGCTGGCCGAGACCGCGCAAAAAATCATCAAACTGCGCGTCGACCCCAACGCCACCATCGACGACATCACCGGCGTCGTTGAAACCGACCCGGCACTGGCCGCACAAGTGGTGAGCTGGGCGGCGTCGCCGTACTACGCCTCACCGGGCAAGATTCGTTCGGTAGAAGACGCGATCGTTCGTGTGCTGGGTTTCGATCTGGTGATCAACCTGGCGCTGGGCCTGGCCCTCGGCAAGACCTTAAGCCTGCCGAAAGACCACCCGCAACACACCACACCGTACTGGCAGCAGTCGATCTACACCGCCGCCGTCATCGAAGGCCTGACCCGCGCCATGCCGCGCGCCCAGCGCCCGGAAGCCGGCCTGACCTATCTGGCCGGTCTGCTGCACAACTTCGGTTACCTGCTGCTGGCCCACGTCTTCCCGCCGCACTTCTCGCTGATCTGCCGCCACCTGGAGGTCAACCCGCACCTGTGCCACAGCTACATCGAGCAACACCTGCTCGGTATCAGCCGCGAACAGATCGGCTCGTGGCTGATGCGCTACTGGGACATGCCCGACGAACTGGCCACCGCCCTGCGCTTCCAGCACGACCCAAGCTACGACGGCGCCTACGCCGAATACCCGAACCTCGTCTGCCTGGCCGTGCGCCTGCTGCGTGGACGCGGCATCGGTTCCGGCCCCGACGAAGACATCCCCGACGCCCTGCTTGAGCGTGTGGGTCTGACCCGCGACAAAGCCAACGACGTCGTCAGCAAAGTCCTCGAAGCCGAAGTCCTGCTGCGTGAACTGGCCTCGCAGTTCAGCCAGGCCTAAAACGAAACAGGCCCGCTCCCCAAGGATCACCAAAATCCCTGTGGGAGCGAGCCTGCTCGCGAAGAATCCAACTCGGTCTACCAGACCGCCCCTGATCATTCCCACGCTCCGCGTGGGAATGCATCCCGTGACGCTCCGCGTCACCAAAGGCTCAAGCCTTAGGCTTAGCCTTCCTCGGCACCAAATACTTCATCAACCCCTGAAACCACATCACCAGCGCCGGATTACCCTTGAGCTGGATCGACTTGTCCTGAATCCCCTGCATAAACGCCAACTGCTTGTTCTTCGCCTGCATCGTCGCAAAGCCATAACCCGCATCTTTAAACGCAATCGCAAACGCCGGCTCCGCCACCACCCCAGACTTGCTGGTGATGCGCTGATCCTTGACCACGAAATGCCGCGCCACTTTCCCGTCCAGCGTCTGCAGCTGAAACACCAGATCCTTGTCACCCAACTGCTGCTGGAACGCAGGATTTGTCCGGCTGGCCTTACCCATCAACAAACCCATCATCCACAGAAGAAAACGAAATTTCATGCGCACAGCCTCAAAAGGAAAATGAACGGCCGGGGCAGTGTAAGGGATTCGGACGATAACGCCAGTATCTGACACTGTTGGAAGAGGATGCAGACCATTTCCCGCACGATGACCGCCAAGTCACGGTTCAGCGCTCGCCCCTGATCGTTCCCCCGCTCCGCGTGGGAATGCATCCCGAGCCGCTCCGCGTCTCACCACTCACCTTTCCTACACCTGTTGAAACACATCCCTGTAGGAGCCGGCGAAGCCTGCGATCTTTTGATCTTCCGGCCCGCGAATCTATGGGAAATTTCCTGCAAAGTGCGGTGCTGTCCATGAACTAGGCGAGTTGGCTAGCGATCGATAGGCTCTGTGTGTCGCCGCAGATTGGCGATACGGACGTGCAAGTCCGGTTGGAGTACACATTGGTTATGGCAATTCGCCGAGCGTTTTCCTATGCTCGCGGATCGTTATGGCGGCTGTGTATGGGAGGCCTTCGGGTCTGCCGGGTTACTCCACCGGTCTTGCACACCTATGCACAGCTGCCACCACTTTCGAAGTGCGAGCGAAACGGTGTCGGCTCCTTAAACTGGAGTAAGACCGAATGATCAAACCAACACCCAATCCCCCAGAAAACCCAGACGTTTCGCCCTACGAAACCCTGGAATCAAAGAAATTCCACGAAGCCGCCGAGCGCGCCCTCGACCACCATTTCAAACCAGCCGTCGATCCACACCCCAAACGCGAGAACGGCCTCTTCAAACTCTCCCCCGGCACCGACGCCGAAGCCCTCATGGCCAACGCCTCCGAAGACCTCCTGTCCATCAGCGTAATCGCCTGCGACCTCGCCGACGACCTCCACGGCTCCCGCCGCTCGGTGGCACTCGCCTTGAGCAGAATGGCGGACGGCGTGAGATTAATGGTGGAAGGGACGCTCGACCAGATTGAAGTGCGAAGCGTGGCGGCCAAGCCGTAGCGGGATTTGCGGATGAAAAAAGGGGACGTTAAGTCCCCTTTCTGCAACTGCCTGTAAAAATTCAGGCACAAAAAAACTGCCAATCACGGCAGCTTTTTTGAGAATCCGAAAACCTTCAACCAGCCAGTCGACCGACTGGCTCAAAATCAGAACCTTTGGCCAACGCAACATCCAGAAAGCGGCTGCGCTTACCAGAGCGCATGGCCAAAACTTCACGAGCTTCAGCCTGGAACCGAGCAGCCATCATAGGCTTGGGTTCATGTTTGGACTTTTTCATGGAAACCTCTCGGGTCTCGAAATTTGACTGGATAGTATTACCGCTCAACCCCAATAACAAGCCGGCCCGTCGGATCAAAGCCAAACCCTAAACTCTCATACAACGGTATAGCAGCGGCGGCTGGTTCTTGAACTTCAATTTCCGTACAGCCAATCAAGATCGCGTAGTTTTCAATCGCGGTTAATGCCAAAGCAGCCACGGTGCCTCGCAACGGATGAGATCTGTCCGGCTTACCCTCCAGAATCACAATCTTGATGCACAGCTTGCTCTTGCGAGGCGACGCATAACATAACCCACATAATTCTTGATCGAACCAAAGCGAGACGTCAAAACCACGGGTGTCTGCTTGCTTCCATTGGTGCACATCGTGCCACGGGTACAAGGTAGCCTCATCTCCCCAAAGATCGGCCGCCTCGATGGCAACGGGAGTAATGGGCTCGTACTGAATTCGAGTTGTATCAATACCTCTGGTTATGAGGTTCTGGTTCCCACGCGCCAGATCTTCCGCTGCCTTGCGCGCTTCAGATCGCCAGATCTGGTAGCGATACCCGTTCCCTCGACTCTTGGACATGGACAACCACTGGCAATTTTCAAGGTCGAGAGCGTAGCGGCGTTTGAAGGCTTTTGAACATCAACAGAAATACCCTGACATTGATTATCTGGTCCGAGCAATCCGCGGCCCTCTAGCCTCAGCCACTTACGCCATCGCTCAACGGCAGGACGGGGTGAGATTGAGCCATGTCGTAACGAGATTTGCGGATGAAAAAAGGGGACGTTAAGTCCCCTTTCTTGAAGATTTCATCCCCACTGACAACCCGTCTCCGGAGAGGCTTCGATACTGAAGTCCTCATCGAACGAATACTGCTTGCCGGATTTGTAATTCGTGTAGCGCATCGAGTTCACCCGAGCGCCTTGCGTTGCAATGACATACTGCCCCGTCACTGCACCGTCTGAAACTTCCACCCAAGTCGTCGTGAATTCGTAGGGCCCGCCCTCCGTCATGACGTACTCTTCGGTTCGGTGATGAACCAAAGTAATGGCTTTCTTCGACTTGCTGTACCTGACACTTGCACCACTCCATTTGGCGGCCACGTCGTAATAGGTTCTGAACTCAAAATTGATGTTTTTGCCTTCCAGCGAGTGGAAGCACCTTACCTGTGTAGAAACTTCGCTGTGGGCCGCCAACGGCAACACCAACAACAGCACTAAAAATAACTTCTTCACAAATCCCTCTGAATCCGTTCTGTTGAATACGCTTATGCCGATGAACGCCGGCGTTTCTAAAGCGAATAATCCGCCACTGCTTCCAGCCGCCAACACTGCCCACGAACAAACCGATATTCGAAGACATAGTCGGTATCCGGCTTCTGCAGGATCGCGATCGCTTTTTTGTCCCGCGCTTCCTTGACGGTCAACGTCAGGCCCTGGGCCTCTCGCGTTGCTTGATCCGGAATGACAGGAAACTTAAGTTGATCGCCGCTGAGACTGCGCTTTTCCATCTCGGGTTCGGGATCGCCGGCCACGGTCGTGACCATTTTCAGCGGTTGTTGTACGAAGGCTTTTTGCACATCTGCGCGTTCGGAGAAAGCTGAGAGGAACGCTGAAAAGTCGGTCGAAGGGCAAGCAACATTGGACGTATCAACCTCGGCTTTGAGTGGATTCTGGCCGATGTCCTGATGCAGTTTTGAATCCGCAATTATCTTTGCATCCAAGTCTGCCAAGCGCTTTTTAATGCTGGTCGCATCCTTGTAAGCACATTCGACCTTTACATCATCCGCCAGATTTAGACCGTCGAGGCAGTTCTCAAGCTCGGGATCTGGTGGGTCGCCGCTAAAAAACCGCAAGGCCAACTGATCGCCGTCCTTCACCAAAGGCAATTCCAGCACCGAATAGGAATCACCTTCGAATTGACTGTGCGAGACTTTTTGTTTTGTCAGAACAAACATGGACTTCCCCGCTTGCTCCGGGAATTTGCGCTCGAAGAAGAACACCGAGGCGATCTGCTCACCTTCGACTTTCCACACATAATTCAGCGAAGGCTTCACTGCATTCGTGGTGGTGTAGAAGATCTCGGCGTAAGGAACATGCCCTTCCCTCACCTGACCTTTGAGGTTGTTCTTCAAAAAGAACACGGTGATTTTTTGATCACCGAGCGAGGCAACTACAGGCGGATGCAGCTCACCGATGGTTTGTGGGTCACTCGCTAATGCCGGCTGAGCCAACAAGGCAACCATGAATCCGAGCGCACTCATACAACTTAAGAGCCTGGCCAATTCCACTCACTTCCCTGTTAATCAATCTTCAAATGTTTAGGCTGAGGGTTTTACGATGACTCAGGTGCGCCGCACTTCAGCTCTTTGATTTGCTCATTCTGGATCGGTATCACACAAGCGAGCCGCTTCTCTCTTTCCCCACGAAGCTCGAACAAGCTGAGCGTCAGGTGTAAACCATCAGAAGCGAACGCATGATCCTCAAACACCGCACTGGCATAGCCATCCCAAAACGACTTGCCCTCGAAACTGCAGAACCGCTTGGACGCCAGTACTCGCCAATTGCCATCGGGCGCGAGAAGCTGGACATTGAGGCAAGGGTTGCCAAACGTAGTGACGTAGCGAGCTACCACATCACCGAAACGTTGCGAGGCCGATGCAGAAACCTTGGCCACATCGACCACTTCACTCGGGCCGTCAGGCGCAATCGCATCCAGGTAGGCGGCACGCTCCAGACTCATTCTGGTGATGCACTTATTGAGTACTTGGGAATAAGCCTGCGAACCGGGTGCGACAGCCGTGGTTTCGAGGGGGCAGGTGGTGTCACGCAATTTGATCCAGGCACGTTGCGACTCTTTGGCAGCGGCCATATTTGTCTTGGTCAGCTCCGGTTCGGGGCTGGACTCAAACCGCGACATCAGTTTTTTGTAGCTGACATTGAGTCGTGCGTCGGCATTCTTACGGTCGGCCTCCAAGCACTCATCGTATTGCCAGCTCACGTTGATGACTTTGCAGGTGTCCTCGGCATGCGCGATTGATGCGCACAGCGTTCCAAGAGGCAATGCGATAAAACGGACAATCCTGTTCAATTTTTCATTCCCTGATGTGCAGTTCGCTCAATCACTCTTTGCGGAATTTTCTGCGCCTTACCGTCGGCGCTCATCGCGTCGCGGTACTCGCGGTAATAACGCTGCGCTTCTTCTTTCCGATCAAGGCGCCAGAGTGAATCGGCGATGTTCAACATCAGTACCGTGCGTTTACCAACGGCCTCAACGCCGCGATAAAACTTCAGCGCCAGCTCATCTCTACCGCCCTCGGCCAGATAAAAACCCAGATCGTTGTACGCCTGAACATTTTGCGCCGGGGGATGGCACGCCATGTAGGACTCTGGACTCAAAAAAGTCAGGCTCGATTCGATGGAGTCAGCGCGGGACTGCGCAGCTTTGATGGTCGAGATATATTTCAACCAGTCCTTCGGGGACTTCGTTTCCAGGCTAGGTGTGAGGACTTCGCCATCTTCCGAAAACCACTGATTACCCACCCATTTGCCGAGACAAAAACGAGGGGAACGCTCGGCCAGCACGCAACCGGTTTCCATGGAGATCACATCGCAATGCTGTTGCGACACGAGTTTTTCTTCTTGATTCTCGTCCGACAACATGCCGAAGACCACCGGGTCGAGCAATAAGGTTTTCTTGTCAGGACTGAGCCAATCCGAGTGCCCATCAGCGCCAACATCTGCACTGAAGAGCGGGAAGGTTTTGCCGTTGGCGGTGAACCATGCGGTCGCCGAATCCACACCGGGCATCGTCCATTTTGTCGCTCTAAACGTCACGGTGTGCCCATCGATACCGACTATTGGCGGGTCCTCGGCAAAGGCACTTGTGGCGGCAAGAAAGCTGCCGATCATCAACACCCACTTAAGGCTGGCCATAGACGATCCTCTTCACCGCCGGGCTTTCTGACATTAACTGTCTCTTCGTAACGCCATAGGCCTTGATCAGCTCGTCCCGAGATCCCTTCGAGCCAAAATGAGCGCTGGTTATTATCGAAGCTGTATTGCTCCAATCGCCCTGCTGTCGAGTAATACCCGTGCCACTCCGCGCAGGCACCACAACCGCCATAGCCGCCTATCGAAACAAGACTGCCCTTGGTGCCTTCCACGCAATCCATCGCCACAACAACATTGCTCAACATGTTCGTCTTCGCACCGTCGGAAGTGAGTTGTGAAACTTTGCTGATATCGCGACGAAGCACTTTGCCGCCGATGTTGATGGTTTGGTCAGAGCAAACCGGGATGACGTGGGTTTGCGCACCATCCACCGTCACCGATCGGCAGGACGACACCAACACCACTTCAACACCGCCGCACTGCATGACATCGCGTTGGGTGTAAGCATCCGTCGGCGTGGCGAAGGCTGGGGAAGAGAACAACCATGCCAGGCTCCCGGCGAACAAAAGCTGATTCATCGAGAAATCCTTTTCGCCGTTAGCCGGCCTGTTGTTCCGCCAAGCACTTCGCATAGCCGTCCGCAAACTTGGCATCGAATGACAATGCCACTGGCTCCTCCAACTCCGCCGAGCTATTGAGCAATACACGGGTAGCCGGGGTGTATTTGATCCAGCCGATCGTGCCGGTGCCGTCGGTGTCGAAGAACAACTGAGCGCGCACTACTTCACCGTCGTCCTCGTCGATCAGCAGGTTGATGTTGTCCTTGCCGACATAACGAAACGGAAAATCGCTGCTCCTGACAAGCTCAGTAAGGTAGCCGTAGCAACTCCCTTCACTGGCAGTCGCGGACAGTGAATGAGGTAATAGCGAAAGCGCAATCAGCGCAGACCGAATGAAAAACCGGTTCATCCACTCACTCCTCATCCATCGGCGACGATTCCATGTCGGTCATGCTCAGCAGTCGAAATTCATTGTTCACAAACTCGTAGAAACGGTCCCGGTTAACGCTTTCCAACGCATTCCCCTGCGCATCTTCTTCACCGTCGAGCGTGATGCCGGAGACGATGATCAATCGGCTGTCGGGTTGGTAAACCATGCCGAACGTGCTGCCGTCGTAAGCATTGGGCAGACCGCCAACCACTTCACCGGTCTGAGCATCCAGCACTTCGCCGCAAATTGCGCTGCCGCCACAGCCGAGCCTGTGAAGGATGTAATGGCCGGCGAAGTTGACCTTGCCTCTCAGGGCTTGCACCCGTGCCTGATCCATCATTGGGCTGCTGTTTTCTTGCGGCACCAGCTTATGGTTGGGGCCGGTGAAAACTGGCGTGACGGTGTAATCCTTGAAGGCTGGATCGGCAGCGAAGGCCATGGCGGTTGAAATTGCCAAGAGACTGCCCGCTACCAGTGACAGCCAGTTCATACGCAACAATAGTGTTTTCACTTCCTATCCTTCGAATTCATCAATTCCAACTCACCATCCCGATACAACACCTCACACCCCACCCACGCCGGATCCACCCGCGGCATCACCGCCGAAGGCTTGCGCAATTCGCGCAGCAACGTTGAACCATGGGACAAGCGACCACCCATCCGCGCAATCACAGCCCGCGCTGTTTGGTAATGCGCGTGTCGCCCCGGATCGAGGGTGTCTTCGAGCAGGATGTCGGCGCCGAGGATGCCCCGCACCTGCCCCGGATAAATCATGAACCCGGTGGCCTGCTCCGCACCTTCGCGACCGTCCTGCCAAAAGCTGCCATCGCGGGTGCGCACGTCGGGATGCGGCGCGAACCAATGTTCGCGATCCGCCAGTGGCATGGCGTGATGAAGCCGGAAGAAGATGCGCATGAGGTTGTCGCGATACCACTCGCGCACTTGCAGGTAGTAACCGCGCAGGCCCGGCAGGCCGGTCGAATGGGCGAGGCGGATCAGCCCTGACCATTGCGGGAATGGTTGTAATGGCAGCTCACTCGACGCGGGTCTAGGGGTGGCCGGATCGGTTTCCCAGGGCAATCGATGTGGACTGTTTTCTAGATTGTCGTAAGCGGTCGGCGGGCGGCCCATCCAATCACCGCCACTGCTGGCCAGCGCCGTGGCGATACACAGATTGCCTTGCACCACGAACACGTAAAACCGGGTGAACCAGTCTGCGAGTTGTTGACCATCGGCAGCTTGGGCGACGAGTTCGGCCAGTTCCTGATCGAAGCGCTGCAAGCCATTTTCAAGGTTCAGCAAATGGCCGCGAGCCTTGCGTTGCATACGCAAAAACAGCGGCAACGAACGCAGCATCTTCAGCGGTTGCCATGGCAAATGCGGAGTCGCGCCACCGACTTCACCGGCGTAGTTCGCGGCGCTGATGCCCCAGTCGGCCAGCCGGGCAAGAAACAGATCATTGTTGATATAGGACGCGCCGCCGAACACCGCGGTGAACGGCTCGTTGTCCTGCAACACTCGCGCATCCCAACGCGCCATGATCGCCGGAATACTCGCGGCTGCTCGGCGCTGGGCGTATTCCACCAGCACGCTCGGTTGCGGCGGCAGGATCTCGGCGATATTGGCGGCGGTCAGGTGGCGGCGCCAGCCGTAATCGCTGATCGGCCGGTATTGCAGCAGCCACAGTTGCGCGCCGTCCCAAGCCCATTCGACGTCGCCGGGCACGTAGTGAAACACGCGCAACACGTCTTGCAGAAAGTGCCAGAGCAGGCCTTCGGTCAAGCCATGGGACGGCGTGAACGTGCCGCTGCGCCACGCATCGCCAAGCCGCGAAAGCGTTGCCCGTGAGGGGCTGACGTGACCGTCGGCCAGCGATTCGAGATGGCCTTCAACCCACTCCAGTTCTACCGAGAGATGGCGCACAAAAGCGATCCCGGACACTACCGGCGCGATGAAGCGTTGCACCACCACTTCCTCGACACCTTCGGCCGTCAGTTCGGCGATGCGTTTCGGCACATTGGCGGTCGGTTCGCGCAGATAGGTGGTGCTCAAACCGGCATTCGCCGAATCGGCCTGATCTTCGCCATAACTGGAGGAGCGCACCGCCCAGGTCACATCAGGTTGGGCAGCGAGAAATGCGGGCAGACGCAGGTCAGTGCAATCGTTGAGAGTCAGCGCCGTCGGCACCGGTTGCCGCGCCAGTTCAGCCAGGCGCAAACGCCCGCCCTTGGTGTGCGCGACAAACCCGCGCTCGCCCGACTCCAGCCACTCGGCGAATTCGGCGGGCGAGTCGATCCACGGGTAATGGCCCCAACCGGGCTTCAGGCTGATGGTCAGATCAGCGCGGGCGAGAATCGCTGACCATGCCGCCGCTTGCTCGATGCCGAGTACCGCGTCCTGATCGCCCCAGACCAGCTCGACCGGATCGGTGATCCACTCCAGCAGCGGCAGCGCGGTGTCGGCCCGCACCAGATCCCAATGCGGCACGAATGCCCGGCAGCGCGCATAACCGGCGCTCATGCGTTGGTACTGCGCGGGCGTCCAGGTCTGGTTGGAGAACTTGCGGGCGAACAGCGTGGGTTTGTTCGACAGCAGCCAGTGAATGGTCTTGCGGATCGGCAGCGGCGACATCAGTGCCGGCAACCGCCGCTGCCACAGAAACGCACCGACCGGCGCCAACAAAACGCTGCGGGAAAAGTGCCCGGGACGACGTTGCAACGCATGCAGCACCAGCAACGCATTGACCCCGACTGCCATGATCGCGCTGCCCTTCTGCGTCATCGCCAACAAGGTCTGCGCGTAGTCCGCCAGATCCTCGCAGGGTGGCAGCGGATTGGCGCCGAAGCCCGGCAACTCCAGCGGCACGACTTCGTAGCGCTGGAAGTGCGGCAGCGCGTCATCCCACCAATCGGCAGCGCTACCGTTGCCGGCCAGCAGGTACATCAACGGCTTGCTCATGAGCGATCCTCAGGTCAGATCGCGCAGAGCGGCGTCGAGGGTTGGATAGCGGAATGTGTAGCCAGCCTCAGTCAAACGCTGCGGCACCACGCGCTGACCGTCGAAGAACAACTGCGCCATCTCTCCCGCCAATGCACGCACTGGCGCGGCGGGAATGTGCAACCACACCGGGCGCCTGAGGACCTTGCCGACCTGCTCGGCGAACGCGGCCTGACTGACCGTTTCCGGCGCGACCATGTTGTAGGTGCCGCGCAGACTGTCGTCGTTGAAAGCCCGCGCGATCACCTGAAGCACATCGTCGCGATGCACCCAGCTCATGATCTGCTGACCGTCACCCATGCGCCCGCCGAACCCCAGGCGGAACGGCAGCAGCAACGGCGTCAACGCACCGCCGGGACCGAAGACCACGCCAAGACGCAGTACCACCTGACGCACGCCAAACTCCGTGGCCGGTTGCGCGGCGGCTTCCCAACGCGCACAGAGTTCGGCCATGAAGCCGTCGCCCTGGCTCGCGTGTTCGTCGAGGCTTTCGCTGGCATCACGCACGCCGTAGAAGCCGATGGCCGAGGCTTGAATCCATAGCGCTGGTTTGTGCTTGGTGTTTTTCAGCCAGGTCATCAACGCTTCGGTGGTGCCGACTCGGCTGGCGAGCAGTTGCGCCTGACGCTTGGGAGTCCAGCGCGGGCCGGCGACGGGTGCTCCGGCGAGATTGATCACTACGTCGAAGGTGTCGTCGTGGCTGAGTTCGCTGAGCGAATGCACGCAGCGGACGCGGCCGTTGAATAGATTGGCCGCGCTCAACGGATCGCGCGTCAGTACGCTGACCGAGTGGCCCGCATCGAGTAATTGATTGACCAAGGTTTCACCGATGAACCCGGTGCCGCCGGTGATTAGCACACGCTTGAAAGCGCTGCCGGCAAACGGGCTGGATTGGCTCGGTGCCTTTTCTGAAGGGGATTTGCGGCGGTCATGCCGATACAGCCAGAATAACGGCGGCACCAACACCAGCAACGCAAAACCGTCGAGCCACAGGTGCGACCAGACCTGTTGTTGCGCTGAAAGCCACATGTCCTGCGGCGCCCATAACAGGATGCCGGCGCTCAACCAGCCCCAGACTGCCGGGGTTTTCAAGCGATTGCCCAAGTGCACCAGCGCGAGCATGTACAGCGAATAACTTTGCAGCGTCGCGCCGAACAGCGCGAGCCACCAGACTTGTTGTTCGTGGCCGGCGGTGGGAACCGCATCAGCGCCCCAGAATGCGAGTTCGAGATTGTGCAGGTAGCCGTCGAGTAATCCGGAGTGACCGGCCCAGGTCAGGGTGAGGCCGGCGAGTATGTGCACGACTGCGGCGGCGTATAGCCAGAGCACTAACGCTGGGCGAAGGGAGTTCGAGGGGGCTGGCATTCCGTGTCCTGAGCGCATTCCTTGGGGGTGGGGAGTTTAAAGGAAAATCGCGGTCGTCAGATGCTCAAAAACTAAACGTTTTACCGGACGGATTCAGACTCAACGACTGCGAAAACGCATCAGACATGACCCGGCATTTCAGATGCAGTGACTGGCTTTGATCGGTTCAGCGCCCTGCGATCCCAATCGCCCCACGTTGAAGATGCCCACCTGATTACCTTTGTCAGCCGCCATTTGATAACAGGCTAACGCTCGGGACATATCCTTCGTTCCAAACTCGCCACCTTCGAAGGTCGAGGCCAGATAATTCATCGCGTCTGTGGAACCCATGGTGATCGCCCGAATGACCTGCTCTTTCGCCTGCTCGGGATGGAGGCAAGGGCCGTTATAGTCGGTGGAGTTTCCGACACAAAAAAACGTGGCATAGGCCAGCGCGCCACTCGGTATTTTCGAGGCCGCTTTGAACAGCGCCTCTACTTTGCTGGTTTCCAACTGGGATGCCATTTGAGAAAGACTCAGGCTTGCCGCCGAAAGACTTGCCTCTGCATCACCTGACTCCGCAGCACATACATAATTTTCTAGGGACGCTTCAACCAGTTCCACCGTTAGAGGGTATTGCTCAAGCAACCCAAGCCCACCTAAAGCTTCAGCACGCTGATCACAGAAGTTCTCGGCGCGGCTCATTCCTGGATTACGTGTTGCGACAAGATCCTTCTCACTGATCGACCAATCCTCAATCCCCTCAAGCACCCAGCACGCCTGACGAGAGAAGTTGAAGATTTTCACATTGCTGTTACCTGCCCTCTTATCCACCACATTGACGTGACTGTCATCGACCTCTTCGATTTCGACTCCAAGTGTCTTGCCGGGCGTGATTGCAGCCATCAGCGGATAGTTGAAAGTAGCTCCACTGACTCCCGAGGTCGAAGGCTCAAAGGTACTACGTTCCTTTCCCGCCACCGGTTTCAACACCAGCGACTTGACCGTCATCGCCGTGAGACGGCGTTGTGATTCGCTGTTGGCGGAAAACGCTGTCAGGAAAGGCGCGAACTCCTCCGAGGGGCAAGCGTCGCTGGTCGGTGCCGTCGAAGCGCTCTTATCGGATGCAAGCGCTGGGACAATCTTGTCCAGATACGCCGAACGCTCGCGACTCATTCTGGCGATGCACAAGTTGCTGACCGCCACGTAAGCAGGCTTACCCACCTCGATCTCGAATGCCTCCAATGGACAGTTCGCGTCGCGCAATTTCAGCCACGCACGTTGCGACTCTTTAACCTTCGCCGCGTACTCCGCAGCCAACGCCGGATCTGCTCGATAGTCAGACTCAAGTCGCGTCATTAGCTGCTTGTAACTGACATTCAACTGCGCATCGGCAGCCTTCCTCGCCGACTCCGAGCAGGGCACCATTTCCAGGCTTGAGGTGACATTGCGGCAGTCGTCCTGCGCGTAGGCGGCTGAAGCCGGCAGCAGTACGGCCAGAAGGGTTAAAACAAAACGGTTCACTGTGTTCATCCTTGAGTCATTCAGGTTTTGCGTTTGGTGAATCGGGTGATGCATTGCTTGGGTATGTTCATTTCCCAGTAAGTGCTGAGCAACGCCTTACGTTTTTTGTCGACGCGCAGGTTAACGAAGCCATCGCCGCAGTCCGGCTGCAACTCTTCGAACGTGCCGGTTTTGGCTTGGTAAATGAATACCCGGTAGTAGTGGTAAGTGCCCATGCCGTCATCGAGTTGCCAGATCGCGAAATCCTTGGCGCCGTCGAAATTGAAATCGTCGAACTGCATGTGGAGTTCATTCTCGGCTTCAAAATCGATTGTCCGCGACTCGCTTTGCGTTTCGCTTTTAACCGCGATGTTCAGCTTGGAGCCTTCGAGAACCAGCGTTGCTTCAACGCCTTGGGTTGGGCTGAACGTAGCGATTTCGGCTAGCGACGGGATCGTCCACAGCAGGCCCAGCAGTGATAACGCTAAAGTTTTGAAATGCATGTACTCGCCCTATTCCCATTTGCATCCGGACTCCGGAGAGGAGTCGATGCCGGTATTGATTCCGAAGCTGTACACCTTGCCGCTGGACTGCTTTGTGTAAGACATCGAGACGATCTGTGAGCCTTGAGTTATCAACTCATAAGTGCCCGTGACCTTCAAACGCTTTACTTCACTGCTTGTTCTTGTCCGGAGCCATAGCCAATTGACGCGCTCGCTCTATCGTCGCGCGGATCAAGCAGGAGTTCGACCATTCCCCAAACACCGATTTATACGATTTCGCCTCAGGCAGACACTCCGCATCGCGAAACTTCATCCAGGCTCTTTGGGTTTCTCTCAGCTCTTTCTGTGCTTTTTCGTCCAACCGCTCCATGCGCTCCCGGTAAACCAGGTTGAGCAGTGCATCCGTATCCGTCACGACCAGATCAAGCGTCCCACTCGGCAAAGTTGGCCACACAACGTCCGCCAATGCCTGCTTGGTTTCGTTGTTCCAATTGTAGAAACCGTTCTCTTCAACTTTCAGCCGGGCAGACCGCCCATAATGATTGGTCGGATCGCTCTCGCTGACTTCCGATTGGTAAACAATTTCCAGATAGATCGGGTCACTTGAGCGCTGAGGATCATTCAGAAGCGTTTGCCGAACAATGGCGCGTTGCTTTTTGCTCTCGGTTATTTCAATCGAAAAGCAAGGATCCGGGCCGGGACGGTCAGACGATTTCACCCTCGCCAGACAATCTTTACGAAGGGCCATGGATGGAGCATCCGGCCCCCATCCTACGTCTACAACCCTCACGAGCAGTCGTATTTCCGGATCTTTGGAAAAATCCGCCTGAAGCACCGTTGCGATCATCGTGCCTTCCGCATGGGCGAGGGACGATAGCAAGGACAGTAAAAAAACGACGCCGAATCTGAAAATCTTCATTCCCTGATTTCCTTGAAAAACTATAAAAGTCTGCAATTCATACGATCTGAATTTGACCCACTCAACCTCAGAATCAGATACAGGTGTCCTGCTGTAAGACCCTTCCATTTTCTGACGCAACGCTTAAACAGAACTTACGATCCTCCGATCTTCTGCTAAACGGATGTCATGTTCGTCGGACATTTCCCGCAAGACGCCGAGCCATCCATGAACTATCCACCCCTCGCTTTCACCGCTAACCTTGATTTGTCACCGCAAAAAACGGTGACACGGACGTGCAAGTCCGGGTAAAAGACGACGCGCAACGTCATTGGTCGCTGATCAGGCATATCCCTGCTCGCGGTACCGACTGTATGGCGGCTGTGCGTGGGAGATCCTTCTTTCGAGAGCGATCTGCCGGGTCCGTCTGCCCGGTCTTGCACACCTGCGCACAGCTGCCACCTTAATTTGCGTGCAAGCGAACGGTGGTGGCTCCTCATATACAGACGGAGATACATCCATGTTCAAAGTGACGCCCAACCCGCCAGACAACACTGGTGCCCCCGCCGAAGAATCCCTCGACACTGCGACGCTCGACAAAGAAGCCGCCGACCGCGCCTTCGCTCACTACTTCCCGCCTACCAACGACAAACAGTCCAAACGCCGTAAAGGCAGACTCTTCACCGTCGCCAATGACATCGACTCGGAAGCCCTCCTGGCCAACGCCTCCGAAGACATGCTGTCCATCAGCGCCATCGCTGCCAAATTAGCGGACGACGTCGAAGGCTCAAACCGCTCGGTAGCGCTAGCCCTTAGCCGAATTGCCGATGGTGCGCAGATCATGGTGGAACGTGCTTTGGATGATCTGGAAGACCTGATTGCAGGAAAGGCCGCGAAAGCGTAAGGAGTGTGACCGGGACGGATTAGAAAACTAACCCGTCCCCTACTTTGCGCTCTCTTCTCAATTTCATTCGTTACTATCTCGATTCACCTTCATACAGCTTCGTTTCCGGATTAAAGCGCCAAATATGAGGGGTAGTTAACGGCTTACCATCCCTGTGCATAATTTGATCTTGCTTATCCCTGTTATAAGAGTAGATTTTAATATCTCTAAATAGACTATCTTTTGGATGAGTATCGAGAACCTTCACATCAGCAAAATACTCACCACCAACGTTTCTTAAAAAGCCACGACATTGAATTAGAAATTCATAAATAAAATCACCGCTCGACCCGGCACTTGAATATGAAAGAAAAATAAAATCTTTCACTCCGTCACCATTGATATCTTCACTAGTGACAACCTTTCCTTCCTCAATTGAAAATTTTTCATCTTCAATTCGAGAAAGCAAATCAAAATTACGTATATCTTCCGTCCACTGGGATAAGAAATATTTAGCACCATCTGCCGGAGCACATATATTTACAGGGGCAGCGTTGGCAGTATTCGCAAAAAGCGCGAGCACCCAGAAAAATCTCATTTAAACTATCCATAACGGGAGGGATTTATTTAAACATCTCACCAAAATCAAAGCCGCTGAGCGCATTAAAATAAACCTGCTCCCTTTTTTGGTTTCAGAGTACCTCTACCTTATTCAGACTCCCCCTCATACTTTTGAGAATCAGGATTGAAGTGCCAAATATGAGGTGTCATCAGAGGCTCACCACCTTTTCGCTGGATACTCCCGTTTGAGTTTCGTTTATAAGAATAAATTTTTATGTCTTTAAATACGTTTTTTTGCTCACTTTCCGGCTCCAGGACTTCAACTTTTGCAAAGTACGAAGCACCGAGTGGTTTAAGATAGCCATGACATTGAAGCAGGAAGCTAAACACTCGATCACCACTTGAACCAACGCCTGTTGACGCTTCAAAAATAAAATCGTCATTACCGTCATTATTCAAGTCACCGGCATATACAATACTGCCGTGATCAACTAAAAAGTCTTTTCCATCCTGCATTGACAATACTTTTGTCTTACTATTACCAAGATTCCAATCAGAAATAAAACTTTTCGAGTCTTGTTCTGGATTACAGATATCTCCCACAGAAGACCATGCAATTCCGGGTAGCAAACCAATCAATAGCAAAAAATATTTCATAAGTTACACATCCATAATGAAGGAGTTTCTGCCCGGCCGGACCGCACCTTGCGGAAGATTAGTACCATACTGAATCGCATTAGTGATGGAGTCGTTCAGAGCAGCAAGCCGTCTCTGGATCTCATTGGTTAACAGCGTCTCATGCGTGTCCCCCCAGCTAGCAACTGGCAATGCCCAATTTACTTGAGAGTTTGAGTCAATTACAAATTGAATTGCCGGAACAACGAGCGACGCGTTAGTAACAACAAAAGCGGGACGATATACGTGCCAACGGAGCAAAATAGCCACAGATTTTTCTGAAGTAAAAACCGCTCCGAGAGTGCTGACCACCTCATGTCCGGAAACTCTAAATTTGACCTCTCTATCCAATATCTTACTCAACCGAAGTTTTGTCAGCTTCCACATAGCTTTACGGTAGGCCCCGATGGTTCGACCCGCCATACTAAATCTATAATGCCAGTGCCATGTTTTCATATAATTCGCACCCTCCTTTGTAGTCGGCAACGCCTCAAAGTCAGTTTCAGTGCTAAGCTTAATCCACGTATTATATGTACGTACTCCAGGGAAATATAGTCCGGCCTCTCCCCACTGGAGAACGGTATCTAACCCAAACTTTCCGAAAGCCTTGTTAAAAACTTCAGGATTCAAATTTTTAACATATGCGATAAGTCCAGGCAATTCTCCAGGCGCATACGCTGAATTTGTCGTCGAAAATACCCCCATCGTCCAGTGACATGGTCCGGCAGACATAAGCGCATTATCCCAAGCGTTCAATACATCAAATCGCCCATAGCATTCAGCCTCAGCCACCACACGCATAGTTCGATATGTCGATATCTTGGCGCTATTCGCCTCAGCAGCGTTATAGGCAGAGTCATAAAGATTCAAGATTGACATTTCCGCCTCTGGCGACCAACTATGCTTCTTTGCCGTATTAGGTCCACCGAAACCGCCAGGCTCATAATACCCAAGAGTTTGATACTCTAGCCTACTATGTGTATCAGGATAGTCATAATAGCTAGTAAAATCCCTAAAAAACACTCGCGGGGCATTACTAGCAATACTATTATGCGCCCACAAATTGCATCCGTTGCTGGCTAGATCAGTTCGAACTCCGGCTGCAGTATTATTCCATGCCTCAACGACTACTGGACATCTGTAGTCATGGCTCAACCAATATTCAATTGCAGCTCGAGTAAGCTCGTTTACTACACCGCTTATTGGGCCGGCATAAATCGAAGAGTTAGCGACAGACTGAAGACTATCAACATAATAACTAACAGGACCGACTGTCTCACCGGTTACTGTCGCAGACTTTCCAGCCTTTGCCACTATAGATGCAGAGCTATCGAAATACACATCCATGTTATTAACTTTTACTGGAGAACCTGCAGAGTCCAATAGCAGTTGCCCTTTTTTTTCTTCTCTAACTTTAGCAACTTGCGCCATGGACGCATATATTTGAAATTCTCTGACTGCCCACTCAGTATGACTACCAAACCCTCCATCAGGTGTCCCCACAATGGAGAAGCCCAAAGTAATTAAGTCTTCCTGGAGTTTTCTTACATGCTCTGAAACACCAAGAGCTGCGCTAGTACCGAGAAATGCAGCTGCTGTTTCTGCAGTGACTAAAGATAACACTGGATTATCATTTCCAGCCCAACGAGGGGGCTTGTTTTGCTCAGGTTTTCCATCATGATCACCTCGACGGAGATCAAAATTACCGTAAATCATTGCTCATTCCCTTATGCAATATGCTGTTCTTCGAGACGCTTAATATCGCTGGAAGAAAGATAATCTTTGTCTGCCAACTCACAAGAACGGTGGAAACAACGGGTGGCATGCTTCGTTTTCGGGCCATTTTCACCGTCGATTTTCCCATCATAGAACCCAAGATTTTTAAGGCGGGACTGAAGCCCTTTCACGTCCGAGGCTTCCGACTGAGCTTTCAAGTCCAACTCCCATACCCATGGCTGAGATTCTGCGCCAAAAGGATAAAAAGTAAGCTTGCCCTTCTTCGCATCGGGCGGAACTGGCTGGTCAACAAAACCTTCACTAGAAGTTGTGCCTTTGTAGGTCACTCCATCCACTTCCAGCGTATAGGGCTGTCCAGCAATACCTTTTTTGTCATAGGGACGTTTCATCTGAATACGGAAGCTCTTTTTCTCCGATGCTGGCGGAGTAGATGCCGGCGCATTCAACAACGCCTGATCCATCAAACTCCCCGCCTTATCCTTATCCGCCGCCCCCGGCAGCACCGGCGGTTTAATCCCGATGCCAGTCCCCGACCCAGCCGAGCCACCGGCATTAATTTTGATCACCGGCCCAACCACCGTCACCCCACCGCCATCCAGCTTGATAAAGCTCCCACCCCCAAGAATGGTCAGCTCCGTCCCCGCCTCAATAACAATCTTGTCCCCAGCCTTGAGGTGAATCTCTTTCCCCACACTGGTCAGCTGCGCCGTGCCCAGCTTCACATGCTGGTTCTGCCCAACCGTGAGGTGGTCATCCAGCTTCGCTTCAACCTTGCGGTCGAAAATCGTCGTGCGATGTTCCTCGGCCTTCAGCTCGGTGTAGCTGTTCTTCTCGACGGTGTCATGACGTTCATTCCCGACCCGAATCTTCTGATCGTGCTCAACGTTCTCATCCCAATCGCGCTGGGCATGAATGTAGATCTGCTCCGCACCTTTCTTGTCTTCAATGCGCAGTTCGTTATAACCACCGCCCCCCGGTGAGCTAAGCGTTTTGAACACGCTGCGAGTCTTGTTCGCCGGCAAGGCGTAAGGCACCGGGTTTTCCTTGTGGTACAGGCAGCCGGTCACCAGCGGTTGGTCGGGGTCGCCTTCGAGGAAGGTGACGAGGACTTCCATGCCGATGCGCGGGATGCTGATAGCGCCGTAGCGGTCGCCGGCCCAGGAGCTGGAGACGCGTAGCCAGCAGCTGGTTTTGTCGTCGGCCTGGCCTTCGCGGTCCCAGTGGAACTGGACTTTGATGCGGCCGTACTGGTCGCAGTGGATTTCTTCGCCTTTGGGGCCGGTGACCATGGCGGTCTGGCTGCCGAGGACGCGTGGTTTCGGGTGTTCGAGGGCCGGGCGGTAGAACACGTCCCACGGGGTGGCGAGGAAGGTGTTGCGGTAGCCTTGGTGGAAGTCGTCCTTGTTGTCGGTGGTGTCGCTGGTCACGCCTTCTTCGAGGACTTGCGGCTGCTTACCTTCGTGAAAGATTTCGGTGAGCAGCCACAGGTCGTTCCACTCGCTGCGTGGGTGGTCGGACATTTCCAGAAAGTGGCCGCTGACCAGTTTGGTCTGGTCGCCGCGACCTTCGGCCTGACGATAGTCGGCGCGGTGGCGTTCGAGGGCGCGCTGGCTGAGGAACTTGCCACGGGCGCGGTCGATGAAGCGGCCGGGGTAGTCGTAGTCTTCCAGATCTGGCTCAGCGTCTTTGCTATCGAGAGCGCCTTCGGGTTTGTAGGCGGCTTCCATTTGCAGGCGCGGTTTTTCGAAGTCGTAGTCGCGGCGTGTGGTGCGGCTGGTGCGGGTTTCCAGGCGCAGTTTGAAGCCTTTGATCACCGGTTCTTCGGCGACCATGCCGCTGCCCTGCACGTACGCGGTCGGCTGGCCGAGGTCGGGGAACACGGTCTGGTCGTCGCCAAACACCAGCAGGTGACCCTTGTCGCTGTGCTGGAAGTGGTAGTGAATGCCTTCCTCTTCGCACAGGCGCTGGACGAAGTGCAGGTCGGTTTCGTCGTATTGCACGCAGTAGTCGCGATCCGGGCACGGCTGGCTGAGCTGGAAGCTGTAGGCGTTGCCCATGATGCCGTGTTCTTCGAGGATCAGCGCGATGATTTTCGGCGCCGACATCTGCTGGTAGATGCGCTGGTTGGTGCGGTGATGCAGGTATTGCAGTTGCGGCACCATCGACACTTTATAGCGGGTCAGGCGCTTGCCGGCATCGCCTTGGGCGACGCGGTAGATCTGCCCATGGATGCCCGAGCCTTGTGGATCGAATGCCAGAAACGCTTGCTTGTGCAGCAGTTGTTCGAGGTCCAGGTCAGGGTTTTCGCTGACCAGTTCGAGGTCGAAACGAAACGGCTGGCTGATGCCTTCGGTGCCGGTGAACGACAGCACTTGCAGGTCGCCGACGTAGTCTTCGACCTTGAGGCTGAAGTGGGTTTCGTTAGCTGAGTTGAACATAAAGTGCTCCCTGTTCGAATGTCATCCGTTACGCCCGAAGTCGCAACCGTTGCAGCCAGGACGAAGTGGCGCCCATGGCGTCACGCAATTGTTGGGCAGTGATGCTGCGTTCTGCCGGGTTGAAGCTCAGCGCGGTTCGCAGCGCTGGCCAGCCGTGTTTCGGTAAGTTCGCCGGTGCTTGCAGTTCCCGCTCCAGGTGCTCATCGCGGGCCTGGGTCGAGGGCAAGCGGCGGAACGGGTGTTTGCCGCCCGCCAGTTCGTAGATCACGCAGGCCACGCCGTACACGTCCGCGCTGGCCGACAACGGTTGGCCCTCAAGCAGTTCGGGGGCGGCGTAGCCCGGGGTCCAGGCGTTGAAGCGTTCGCGGCTCAGGTGCGGCAGGCCGGGCATCACGCCCTCCTCTGCCTGACCGAGGCCGAAGTCGAACAGGCGCAGGCCGTCTTCGCTGAGCATGACGTTGCTCGGTTTCAGGTCACCGTGCAGCACGCCGCGACCGTGGGCGTAGGCCAGCGTGTCGAGCAGCGGCAGGATGATGTCGCGCAGCTCTTGCCACGGCAGGCCGAGGGGCCGCTCGCAGAGCAATTTGTCCAGGGTCAGGCCACGCATGTATTCCATGGTGATGAAGGCCCGCTGGCAGTCGGTGTCGACTTCAAAGGTATGTGCACGCACGACGTTGTCGTGGCGCAGGCGTCGGGTCAGGGCGAACTCGCTGTAGAGCAAGGCACTGGCGTCCGGCGATTCGGCAAATTCTTCGCTGAGGATTTTCAGCGCAATGTAAGGATCGGGATCACCGAACTGTTCGTGCAGCAGATCCCGCGCCCGGTAAACGGCGCCCATGCCACCGGCCCCGAGCAGACGCTCGAGGTGGTAGCGACCGGCGAGTACATCCGGCAGTGCACCGATGCTGGCCTTGGTCGGCGCCAGCAACGGTTCTGCTCTGTTTTCCTTGGCAAAGGCGAAGTAGGTCAGGTTGTTGGCCTGTTCGTCGCTCATCAGCAAGTCATCGACTGAGGATTCGATTTCAGTCATTGGCGGATCACCACGGCTGTCAGGTTGTCACGCGCGGCGCCACGCAGGGCGCCGTCGAACAAACGTTCCAGCGCCACGTGCGGCGCGCTGAGGCTGAGAGCGTTGCCGAGGGCATCGCTGCTCAAGCCCTGATACAAACCATCGCTACAGAGCAAAAACGCATCGCCCGGATAAACCTCGAGTTCGAGGACATCCAGGGTCAGTTGTTCAGCGGCGCCGACGGCTCGGGTCAAGGCCTGAGCCGCCGGGTGTGCTGCCGCTTGTTCGACGCTCATTTGTTGTTCGTCGATCAGTTGCTGTTGCAGCGAATGATCCTTGGACAGCTGATACAGCCGCTGCCCGCGCCACATGTAGCAACGACTGTCGCCGGCCCAGATGCAGGCCGCGCGGTTGCCTTCCACCAGCAGCGCCACGACGGTGCTGCCCATGATGCTGTCGTGGCGTCCGGCGGTGACCGTCAACTCCTGCCCCAAGCGCCGGTTCAGCCAGTGCAGGCACTGGCGGATGGCTTTGAGGCGTTCGTCGAAGTCCTCGTGTTGCGGCAGTTCAGCCAGGCTGGCGACGATCAACTGGCTGGCGATGTCGCCACCCTGATGACCGCCCATGCCGTCCGCGACCACCCACAGCCCCTGCTGTGGCGAGTCGAGGAAGGCATCTTCGTTGCGCGCCCGCACCTTGCCCGGGTCGGTACGCGCCGCGCTGCGCCAGGCACTGGCCACCAGCATCAGAGCTGCACCGGCATACGGAAGGTGCGCAGTACGCCCATGTCGAACGGATTCGGCGTGCGCTGGCTGGTCAGCAGGTAGTTAGCGCGCAGGCCACCTACGTCGGCTTTCAGCACCAGCACGTCGCGACCGGTCAGGTACTCGGTCTGCATCAGGTCGAACAGACGGAACAGCGACCATGGGCCGGAGTTCTTCTCGATGCCGATCGGGCGACCGGCCATTTTGTCCATGACCAGACTGGTGCGACCGTCTTCAGCATCGGTCGGCCATTTGAACGACATTGGCAGGATCGGACCGTGGCGGTATTCCATGGTCTTGTCGCCGAACTTGAACTCGGAACGGCTGACGGCCGGGTCGAGGGTGTACGGCTCCAGTTTGAACTGCACGGTCGGCTCGGCCGGGTTGATCGAGAAGAAGCTCTGACGAATCGTCAGCGCTGCCGCCATCTGGTCGAGATACATCTTCGATACCGGCAGGCTGTGGCCGTCGACGCTGCGCATGCGGTAGTTGCCCGGATCGCCGCTGACGAACGGACGCAGGTAGCTGTCGAAGAAGCGGTCGACGGTACCTTGAGCGCGGAAGAACTCACGGAAATCGCTGATCGCTACGTCGCTGGTGCTGCTGGCGCTGAACGGATAACGCTTGCTGATGGTTTTGCCATACACGCTGTACAGCTCGTTCTGATAACGGCCGTTCAGGTATTGGTAAGCATCGTTAAGCACCAGACGCCACGAGTCTTCGGCCAGCACGTTGAACCACACGCTGAGCGGACGCGGCAGACGGCTGGACGCATTGCGCAGGTTGGTCAGCGCATCACGCTGGCCGCTCATGCGGGTTTTCGCCATTTCGAACGCGGCTTGTTCCGGTGTGCTGGAACGGGCCAGACCGGCCAGTTGCAGTTGCAGGTCGTTGAGCGCGCTCAGTGCAGGCGTCAGGTCGGCCGCCGGGCCGTTGTTGTCATCGAGCAAACGATGCAGCGGTTCGAAGCGGCGTTGCAGCGACTTCTTCGCGGTGTCCGGCAGGGTCTTCGCCACGTTCAACGCCGAAGCCTTGTCCGCTGCGGCGGCGGCAAGTTTGCCAACCTTACCCAGTTTGCCTTTCTGCCCGGCCAGCGCATCAGCAGCGTCGCCAGCTTCTTCGACAGGATCTGCAGCGGCCTGGAAGCGCGTGTTCTCACGCACTTCAGTGAGCAATGCCAGCACCGGCGAGTTGGCCGAAGTCAGGCCCGCCAGTTGTTCGGCGCCTTCACCGGCGTCGCTGATTGGCGGCAGGGCAACCTGGCCAACGGCTTCGCTCCAGTAATTGGCGTAGTCGCGGAAATACAACTGCTCCAGCTCGACCATCAGACGACGCAAGTCCATGTCGCTGATGCCGGCGCCCTCGCCCAGTACCCAGTTGTCACGCAGGATGTCGGTGACCAGCGCCGAACCCTGTACCGAGAAGTACTGCTGATAACCGGTTTGCGTGTAGAACCCCGGGATCACGTATTCGGTGCCGATAAACAGCGAGCCTTGTGGGCCGAGGTGTTGGCTGAAACGATAGTCCGGCAGGTTGCGCGCCTGCTCGCGGAGCATGCGGTAAACCACGGTGGCCAGCGATTCGCTGCGCAATACCTGACGCGCCTGAGTGACCAGTTGGTCGTTCAGCGGGTAGATAAACGGCTGCTTCAGCAGGCGATCGAGGTGCGCACTCAAACCGTTCTGTACGGCGGTGTTGCCGGTATAGCGCGTCGACCAGTCAGTAGCGACCCAGTCCTTGAGCCACGCGGCATCGCGACGATCCTTCATGTTCAACATCAGGTACGCGCGCAGGCTGTTGAGCAGGCGGTCGCGGTCCTTCATGTTGGCGCGGATCTGCCCTTCGAGCATGGTCGCCACCCGTGGCAGCAGTTGCTTTTCAAGCTCGCGCTCGTAAGCCTCTTTGACCATTGGATTGACGTCTTCACCCTGATACAGACCGCCGCGCTCGTGATACGACACGTCGCCTTTTTTCGGGAAGACCTGGGTCGCGGCGTAGCTGGTGTCGAGGGTTTTCAGCACGCCCATGGCGTCATCACGCGGCGACAAAGCTGTGCGCTGCTGCGTCCAGTTCTGCGCCAGATTGCGCAGGTTTTCCAGGCGCTCGTAGTTGGCCGAGAAACCACCGGCCCAGAGCATGCCGAACAGCGCCAGCGAAGCGAGTGCGCCGACGTACAGCGCACGCTGGCCCCAATGGATGCGGCTGCGTTCGCGCTTGTCCAGACCGGCCAGATCGGCCTCTGGGAAAATCACCTGGCTGAACAAGTGATGGATGAAACGCGATCGGCCGCTGCGCAGGGTCGGCAGCACGCCGGCGCTCATGCCGAGGCTGGCGCCGATGCCGGCGGTGGTGGCATCCATCTCTTGAGTCAGGTGCGGCGCGCTCGTCAGGTAGAAACCGCGCAGTTGCGTGGCACGCTGATAACGGTTGCCGGTGAACGCCATGTCGACGAACAGGCACAGGCGCTCGCCGATCTGCCCGAGTTGATGCGGGAAGTCGAGGATGCGACCACGGCGCTGAGTGTCGCGCTCGGAGTGCATGCGCATGATCACTTGGCTGTTGAGGCGACGCAGCAGTTCTTCGAACTCGTTGCGCAGCACAGCGACGTCGGTGCCGACCTGATCCTTGCGGAAACTGGTGCCGAGCACTTGATCGCTTTCTTCGCGAGTCAGTTGATCGAAGAACTCGTCGAAACCAAGCAGCTTGTCAGCCTTGCTCAGGACCAGGTACACCGGCACGTCGACGTGCAGTTTCTGATGCACGTCTTGCAGACGGCCGCGAACCTGGCGTGCGAGGGTATCGATGTCCTGCTCACTGCCGCCAAGCAGGGTTTCCACCGGAATGGTCACCAGCACGCCGTTCAACGGACGCCCGCGACGGCGCTTGCGCAGCAGTTCCAGCAAGGTGGTCCAGGCGCTGCCGTCGACTTCCGCGTCAGGCTGGGTCATGTAGCGCCCGGCGGTGTCGATCAGCACACCGTGGTCGGCGAAGTACCAGTCGCAATGACGGGTGCCGAGGGTGTCGCGGGTCAGCTTGCGGTCGATCTTGTTGATCGGGAATTCCAGACCGGAAAAGTCCAGCAGGCTGGTCTTGCCGGAAGCCTGCGGACCGATCAGCAGGTACCACGGCAAGTCACTGCGCCAGCGCTCGCTGCGGCCGCGATACAGGCTGGAAGTCTTCAGGGTTTTCAGCGCGTCTTTGAAGCGCGCCTTCAACTCCTTCTGTTCTTCGTCGATCAGCTCTTCGCGGCGAATGCGGTCCTGGCCGTCCTCGCTTTCTTCCTCGGCTTTCTTGCGAATACCCGAGCGCCAGCTGACGAAGACCATGGTCAGGCCCCAGATCAGAAACAGCACAGCGATGGTCAGCAAGCGAGAGGTCGAGCTCTCCCAGAACTTGTAGTCATCAACCGCCAACAACGGGCCGACGAACCACACCAGCAGCGCCACGAACAGCACCAGCAGCAAGGTCCAGACCCAGGTCTGGCGCAGGAAGGCGCCGACTTTCTTGAAAAACTTTTTCATCACACGTCCCTGTTTACGGCTGCGACTGCGGTTGCACCGCGGCCGGATCAAGCGGCTGATAAGGTTGCAGAACGGTGTCGCGCTGCTCGCCCAAGACCCAGGCGAAGCCCGAATACATCACCACCAGGCAGACCAAAGTGAACAACACCACCATCCACGCCGGCACGATGCGCACCAGGTTGCGACGCTGATCGTTCAAGCCTTCCCAGTGCGGCGACAACTCGCGCGGCACGTCGCCACGTAACTGACGAATCTGCCGGTACAGAGCATCGCGGATGCCTTCAAGTTCGAGCATGCCGCGTGCCTGAACGCGGTACTTGCCCTCGAAACCGAGGGACAGGCACAGGTACATCAGTTCGAGCATCGGCAGGTGCTTGACCGGGTTTTTCGACAGTCGATCGAGCAACTGGAAGAACTTCTCGCCCCCGAAGGTTTCGTTGTGGAAGCTGCTCAGCAGGCTCATCTGCGACCATTCGCTTTCGTTGCCCCACGGTGTGGTCACGACAGCTTCGTCGACCACGGTGCAGAGCACGTAACGCGCGGCCATCACCTGGCTGCTTTCGGCGCCGTTGTGCAGGGCGCGTACTTCAAACAATTTCAGCCCGGCAGTCAGACGCTCGTTGAGTGCGTACAAGTCTTCGCGGGTTTCGCTGTGCTTGAGGCGCACCACTTCCGAAAGCAGCTCGGACGAAGCAGCGACCAGCGAATTGAGGCTGATGTTGAACGCTTCTGCCGGGCGCAGGCGCGCGGCGTAGATCATGCGTTCTTCCAGTTGCTCGAAACGCGGCGGCGCGGCGAAGTCGGTCAGCGGACTCGATGCCGGTCCGTGGCCCTGACGATCGAGCAGGACGGTTTTGTCGTCCTGGTTGTAATCCGTTTCCTTGATCATGTCGGTCAGTTCCTGATGGCCCAGAATTTCAGTTCAAGCTCGGCGAATTCGCCGGACACATGGAACGCGAAACCGCCGGAGCGCTCGAGTTGTGCCAGGTCTTCGGAACTGAGTTCGAGGATGAAATAGGTTTTGTTCGAGTGGAACGCGATCTGCCGCGGGGCCACCGGCAACGGTTTGACTTTGATCCCCGGCAAGTGCAGGTTGACCAGTTGGCGGATACGCTCCACCGGGCCGACCTTGAGGTGCGCCGGCAAACGGTGGCGCAGTTCTTCGGAGTCGCAGTTGGCACTCGCTGCCAGCACGAACGACGCCGAGCCGAGCAGTTTGTGGTCGTGCAACGGCGAGACGATGATGCCGTACTGACGTGCTTGCAGGATCAGTTCAATGGCGTGCTGCTCGAGCACCATCGACAGCACCTGACGAATTGCTTCCATCAGTTTGCGGAAGCTCCCACCCTGGTCAGCGTGGGAATAGCGGCTGTCCAGACGCGGGCGTTTGCTTTCGCCGGAGAAGGTCGCCAGATCGCCGAGCATGGTCAGCAGCGTGCGGTACAACTCTTCCGGGTGTACTTGCTCCAGACCGAGGTAGTGACGCAGCAGCAGTTCGGTGCGGTTGATCAGTTGCAGCATCATGAAGTCGCCGACTTCGGCACCGCCAACTTTGCCGTTGGAGCGAATCCGCTCGGCAATCGTGTCGCCACGGTGGTTAAGCATGCTGATGACTTCTTTCAGACACGACAGCAAGTAGCTGGAGGCGTGGGCCTGAATGTAGGTCGGCACGAAATCCGGGTCGAGGCTGATCACGCCGTCGGGCGTGGTGTCGAGCACGTCGCAGATCTTCAGTTTCACGTAGGCCTGATCGCTCTGCTGCTCGCCGAGCAACAGTTTGAAGTCCGGGCGACCGCAGCTGACCTGGCTAGCGGAATCGTCGCCGGCGTTGGAATCAGCGACTTCGGCGTCGTACGCGGTGTAACGCGCGAGCACGTCGGACTGCTCCGGACGGCGCGACTCGATGTGGTTACCGGTGACCAGCGGCAGCGCCAGATAGATCGGCGTGTTGCCGGTGTTCGGCGGCACGTCCAGCGCCAGCGGCTCAGTGTTGCCACCGAGCTCGAACAGGCTGCCGTCCGGCAGAATCCCCGAGGCTTCACTGATCACCAGTTTGCCCATGTTGAGGAACTGCAAGTCGATCTCCAGATTGAGGAAACCCCAGGTGTAACCACCCAGCAATTGGGTGCGGGTTTTCATCTGGTGATCGTAATAACGATCGTTGTGCTGGAAGTGCTGCGGACGCAGCAGCATGCCTTCCTGCCAAATGACTTTATGGGTATTCATGATCAGTCATCCGCCTTGGCGAGCACTTGATTGGTGTTGCGGATGCCGGTCTGGTCCAGAGTCAGATCGACTTCGGTAACTTCCAGCGGAGTGATCTGAACGGTGTGGCGCCATTGGGTGTCCGGCAAGTCGCGGTAAGCGGCGAGAACGCCCACATAAAGGCTGCCCTCTTCCACCTTGAGCTTCATTTCCACGGTTTCACCCGGGCGCAGCTCGAGCTCTTCGCTGGCCACCAGATCCGGGTTGAGGGATTCCTTGGCGCGCTCGTACAGGCTGAAGAAATCAGCGTTTTCGAAGGTCACCGGGTGCTTGAGTTCGAACAGGCGCACGACGATCGGCGACGGCCGACCGTTGAGGTCCGGGTTGAGCTGATCGCTGCCGGTCAGCTTCAGGTTGATCTTGGTCACTTTCGAGTACGGCGACAGCGACGAGCAACCGGCGAGCAGCACCAGCACGGTGAGCGCAGTCAGCGTCTTGAAAAAAGCGGTCGAGCGGCGAGACATGCGCATCATCCTTGGTGGTCGGTGTGGAGGGTGGAGATCAGGCGGATCTGTTCTTCGTAAGCCTGGGCAAAGTCGCGGGCCAGCAGACGCTCGCTCCAGTCATCGTCCTGACGCAGCGCCTGGTGATAACGACCGAACGCTCTCCAGCGTCCGCCCGAGGTCGCGATCAATGGCTTGTTGTCACGCTCGAAACGCAGGGTCAGTTGTTCCGGAGAGAAATGCTCCAGGGTGCCGCGCACGGCAGCGCGGCTGGCGGTCAGCAGGGCCACTTGATGCGCCTGCAGGTCGCGGAACGCGCGGGAGATCGCTTGCTCGGCCGGCAGATGGCCGGGCTTGCTTGGCTGCAACAGAATCTGCAGGGCTTCGCTCGGATCGACGGCGAATTTCAGCGGGTTCTTGTTGGTGCCTTGCACGGTGGTCTGGGCCAGACGCAATTCGTTTTTCAGCTCCGAGCGGGTACGCAGGCTCTGCTGCAGACCGCCGATGCTTTGGCGCAGCAAGCGCGCCGCGTTCAGCGCCAAGGCTTCGCGCTCGTCGTGGCTGAGGCCTTTGACGTCGACGCCCAGCGCTGCACCGAAATGATCCCAGAAACCTTCGCTTTGACGCTCAACGGCTTTCGGTGCCGGAGCGGGCTCAGGTTCGACGGGGGCTGCAATCAGCTCCGGCACCATCAGGCTTTCCATGTCGATGCGCGCGTAGTCGGCACGCTGACGGGAATCCTCAGGTTTGGTGTTCGGCGCCAGCAGTTCGTCGATTTCCGAGTACACACGCTCTTGCTGTTCAAGGGCATTGAGCGGGTCGAGATCGAGGAACGCGTCGTCCGGGATGATGCTGCCGGCAGCGCGTGGACGGCCGACTTCACCGTCGAAGGTCGCCGGGTCACGCACCAGGCGCGCGCGAATCTCGAAGTCACCCAGCACGTAGGTGCTGCCGTGCTCGATGCGCACTGGTTCGCCCTTGTGCAGGCGCGCGCCGCTCTCGCCGTCCTGGACACCGTTGCTGCTGGTGTCGGTGAGGAAGAACGTGCCCTCGCGGTAGCTGACAATCGCGTGATGATTGGACAGGTGACGCTTGCGGTCAGGGATGATCCAGTCGCAGTCCTCGCCCCGCCCGATCACGCCGCCGGCCTGTTTAAAGGTCTTCTGGCACAACTCGGTGGGCACGAACTGCTTGGTGTTCAGCATTTCGAAAACCAATTCCATGTTTGATGCTCCTTGCGGTCACTTGCCGCGATTGACCGCTTGCGGATCACCCAACGGGCGATAGTCGTTGTCGTTGAATTTGTAGTTGCCGCTACAGCCGCCCAGGCCGCATAGAACGACGAGGGTCAGCAGGACAGCTTGCCAGTGACGAACAGACATCAGAGGGTCTCCAGGTGTAGACAAAGCACAAAGCGCCGACCCTTGCGGGCGGCGCTGAAATTGGTTTTTGCGAGAATTTCGATGACGTTTTGCCTACCCATCGAAATCTCCCAGATTGATGTTCAGACGGCCGAGCCGATACAGCAGCGTGCGTCGCGGCAGGCCCAATTCGCGGGCGGCGAGGGTCTGGTTGCCGTCGTTTTTGCGCAAGCAATCGAGCAATAAAGTGCGTTCGACCTGCTCCAGACGTTCGCGCAAATTCAGGTGGCTGTTGTCTTCCGGCATTGCCTCCATGCGCAGGGAGAAATGCTCGGCGAGCAACTCGCCGCCTTCGCACAACAGCACCGCGCGCTCAACGAGTGCCTTGAGTTCACGCACGTTGCCGGGGAAGTTGTAGCCGGACAGGTGTTCCAGCGCCGCGCTCGACCAGCGCACCGGATCGCGTTGCAAATACGTGCAGGTCTTCTCGGCGAAGTGCTGGGCCAGTTCGAGGATGTCGCCTTCACGCTGACGCAGGGCCGGTAACTCGATCGGGAACTGCGCGAGGCGGTAATACAAGTCCTCGCGGAATTTGCCTTCGCTGACCAGCGTCGACAGATCGCGGTGGGTCGCGGCGATGATGCGTACGTCAATCTTGTGGGTGTCGTTGGAACCTAGCGGACGAATCTCGCCTTCCTGCAACACGCGCAAGATCTTCGCTTGCAACGACAGCGGCATGTCGCCGATCTCGTCGAGCAGCAGCGTGCCGCCATTGGCCGCATCGAACAGCCCGGCGCGGTCGCGGTCGGCGCCGGTGAACGCGCCTTTGCGATAGCCGAACAGTTCGCTTTCCAGCAGGTTTTCCGGAACCGCTGCGCAGTTCTGCACGATGAACGCCTGGGAACGGCGTGGGCCGCAATCGTGAATCGCCCGCGCAACGACCTCCTTGCCGGTGCCGGTTTCGCCACGCAACAACACGGTGTACGGGCTGTGCAGGACTTTGCTGATCAGCGAATGGGTCTGGCGCATCGCCGCGCTTTTGCCGATCAAGCCATAGCCACTGATGCTCGGCACGCTGCGTGCCACTGTTGCCGATTCCGCCAGCGGCTGACGCAGGCGTTGCAACAAATGCAATTGGCCAAGCACAAACGAGCCGAGCTGGCCGAGGGAATCAGCGAAGCCTTGCAGGTGGGTGCGACGACGGCTGGCGCACAGCAGCAGACCTTCGACAGCTTTGTGCTGATTGACCAGTGGCACGCACAACAGCGACTGCCACGGCGAGGTTGCCGCCGGCAGAAAACTGGTTTCGTGCAGGCTGCCGCTCAAGTCGTCGAGGCACACCACGCGGTTCTGGCACAGGGCAAATTGCAGCAGTTGTTCACCGTTGTAATCCGCCGGCAGGCTCGCCGCTTCGCGCGGTTGCAAGGCGCCGTCGAGGCATTCAGCGTTCATCCCCAGGCACGTGTGGGTGGCGTCGAGCAGATACAGCTGCGTCAATTCGCAACCGCTCAACTCGGCCAGACCACGCACGAAGTCACCCAGCAACGCAGCACCGTCCGCCGCCCGCGACAGACTGGCGAACTGCGCCAGCAACGCTTCGGCATAGACCAGTGGCTGCGGCACCTGAGTGAACATCACGCCCACCTCAGGCGAACTCGCACGTCACGCTGGCTTCACCGTCGAGCGTGGCATGCACACGCTTGAGGCTTTCACCGGTGGCCATGGCGTCGAGCAGACGATCCGCCACCAATGGCAGCACGTGCTGATCGAGCAGATGGTCGATCAGGCGCGCGCCGCTGTCGCTTTGCGTGCAGCGCTCGGACAGGTGATCGACGAGGTTCTGGCACCAGCTGAAATCCAGCTGACGACGGTTGAGGCGCTCGCCGAGGCGGCCGAGTTTGATCTCGATCAGCTCGCGCAATACCGGGCCGCCGACCGGGTAGTAAGGCACCACTTTCATCCGCGCCAGCAGCGCCGGTTTGAAGTGTTTGCTGAGTACCGGGCGGATGGTTTCTTCGAGGACTTCGGCGGTCGGGCGTGCGCCGTTCTCGCAAAGGTCGCTGATCTTGTCGCTGCCGAGGTTCGAGGTCATCAGGATCAACGTGTTGCGGAAGTCGATCTCGCGACCCTCGCCGTCGTTGGCCACGCCTTTGTCGAAGATTTGGTAGAACAGGTTGAGCACGTCCGGGTCAGCCTTTTCGACTTCATCGAGCAACACCACCGAGTACGGTTTCTGCCGCACGGCTTCGGTGAGCATGCCGCCCTCGCCGTAACCGACGTAGCCCGGTGGCGCGCCGATCAGGCGGGAAACGGTGTGCTTCTCCTGGAATTCGGACATGTTGATGGTGGTGATGAAACGATCACCGCCGTACAGCAAGTCAGCCAGGGCCAGCGCGGTTTCGGTTTTACCAACACCGCTCGGACCGACCAGCAGGAACACACCGACCGGCGCGTCAGGCTTGTTCAGGCCGGCAGCGGTGGCGCGCATCGAGCGATCCAGTGCGTGTACGGCTTGTTCCTGACCACGGATGCGCGTGCGCAGGTCGGTGGCGAAACTGGCGACTTTGGCGTTGTGTTCGCGGGCCAGTTGCGCCAGCGGCACGCCGGTCCAGGCGCTGATCACTTCGGCGACCAGACGCGGGCACACTTCGAAGCTGACCAGACGCTCTTTGACTTGGGCGGCGGTCAGGGCGCTGTGGGTTTCGTTGAGTTGGGCTTCCAGCGCCTCGACGCTTTGGCCTTCTTCGACTTCGGCAGCGACGGTTTCGATCACCGTGCCTTCGGCGTCTTCTTCGACGCTGACGGTCGGCTCGACGGCGGCGGCTTCGCGAGCCTTGGCCAGTTGCTGACGCAGTTCCAACAGGCGCTCGGCCAGTTGCTTCTGCTCAGTCCACAGGGTTTCCAGCGCGACCATTTCGTCTTCGGCTTCGTCGAGACGCGCTTCCAGAGCATCCAGCGCTTCGTGGTCGATCAGCAGACCGGCTTCGGCGTCGCGACGCAGGGCCTGACGCTGACGGCCACCTTCAGCCAGTTCGCCACGCAGGCGCTCAAGGCTTTCCGGGGCAGCGGCGAGGCTGATGCGAACGCGGGCGCACGCGGTGTCGAGAACGTCGACGGCTTTGTCCGGCAGTTGCCGGCCAGCCAGATATCGCGCGGACAGCTCAGCGGCCGAGACCACCGCGTCATCACGCAGGTAGATGCCGTGGCTCTTCTCGTAAACCTGGGCCAGACCACGGAGGATGGTCACCGCTTCGCTGACGGTCGGTTCGTGCAGTTGCACCGGTTGGAAACGACGGGCCAGCGCCGGGTCTTTCTCGAAGTATTTCTTGTACTCGGCCCAAGTGGTCGCAGCGATGGTGCGCAGTTCGCCACGGGCCAGTGCCGGCTTCAGCAGGTTGGCCGCGTCGGAACCGCCCGCGTTGCCGCCGGCGCCGATCAGGGTGTGAGCTTCATCGATGAACAGAATGATCGGTTTCGGCGAGGCTTTGACTTCGTCGATCACGCCTTTGAGACGACGTTCGAATTCACCTTTGACGCTGGCGCCGGCCTGCAACAGGCCCATGTCCAGCGATAGCAGCTCAACGCCTTTAAGCACTTGCGGTACTTCACCGGCAGCGATGCGCGACGCCAGACCCTCGACGATGGCGGTCTTACCCACGCCAGCTTCACCGACCACGATCGGGTTGTTCTTGCGGCGACGGGCGAGGATGTCGACCATCTGCCGGATCGCGCCATCACGGCACAGCACCGGGTCGAGTTTGCCGTCGCGGGCCTGCTGGGTCAGGTTGTGGGTGAAGCGCTGCAACAGCGATTCGCCTTGCGCGGCGGGTTTGCCATTGGCCGCTGGTTGCTCCTGTTGCGACAGGGCAAATTCCTTCAGGCGATCGATGTTCAGCTTGGCGAGCAGCGGCTGATAGCGGCTGCCGGCGTAGCGCATCGGGTTGCGCAGCAAGGCGAGGATCAGCGCGGCGTCTTCGACCTGGGTCTGGCCCAGTTCGAGGTTGGCCACCAGCAGCGCATCTTGCAGCCACTGCACCAGTTCCGGGGCGAACACCGGGTTGCGCGAAGCGCTGTGTTCGACGCGCGATTGCAGCGCGGCGCTGAGTTCGCCGGCGTCGACGTCTGCATCCTGCAGTGCGCGCGACAACAAGCCATTCGGACGCTCGAGCAGACCGAGCATCAAATCTTCGACGAGGATCTTGCTGCCGCCACGGGCCACGCAACGCTCGGCCGAACGTTCCAGATCACGACGGGTTTCGGCGTCCAGCGCCTGGATGAGTTGTTGCAGGTCTACGTTGATCATGGCTCACGTCCTTAATGAATTTTGCTGCCCAGGGTCACCACGCCGTCCGCTTTTTCGCGGCCCAGCCAACTGGTCCAACCGAGGCGACAGGCGTTCTGCTCACCGATGCGCAGTTCGCGGATTTCTTCCTGGCGCAACACCAGGCGGATGTCGTAATCGAGCGGGTCACGCAAGGTGAACCGCACCAGCGCGCAGAGCGGCTGGTAACCGAAACCGATCGGCAGGAATTCATGGAATCGCTGCCAGTCGAGTTCGGTGATGTGAATGCGGAATTTGCCGCTGCGGTCGCGCACGTGTTCGCCGAGCACCAGGTCTTCACCGAGCAGGCTGTTGGCGCGGCCCAAACGATTGCGCTGCTCTTCGAGAATTTCTACGCGGCGCTCGATGCACTGCTCGATGACCAGGTCTTCGTGCTTGAAGTAGTAACGCAGCACGGCTTCGATCAGCGCCGCCGAGTGCGCGCGCAAGCTGAGCAGGCCGAGGTACGGCAGCAGGCGTTTCCAGTTGAGTTCCTTGGCCTTGCGGATCTCTTCGCCACCCAGGCCAATCAGCGCAAACAGCTGCGCCGAAAACGGGTCAAGCGCGCCGCTCTGGAAGCTTGCGCGGTAACGATATTTGCGCCAGATCGGCAGCATCAGCCGTTGCAGGCGATGGTGGAACAGGTCGAGGAAGTTGCGCGTCGGGTTGCCGTCTTCGCTGTCGCCCAGGGCTTGTTCGCCGTAGAACGCCGGCAGCGGCGAACCCGAGCCGACCAGGCCGATCAGGTTGAAACGCATGCGCGCGCGCATCTGCCCGTGCTCTTCGAAAAACTCCACGCGATCGACGTCGCTGCGCGGAAAGCCCAGGCTCGGGTTGGCCTGAAACTCCACGTGGTCGTACAGATCGTCTTCGCTCAGGTACGGGTGTGCTTCGCGCAGCCGGTCGATCACCAGCAGCACGGCCTGAAACAGCGAGTACTCGCGTATTACCTTGGTCAGCCCGCTTAAAGCAGGGGCTGCAGGCCCATACGTGGTGTCCATTGGTACACCTCTCCCTGTGTGCTTTTTACGCGCAGCTCATGGAATGAATTGAGACTGGCGTAAAGCGCGAAAAACTCGTTAAGAACCGAAGCGAAAACGAACAGGTCGCCTTCGCCGATGTACCCTTCCGGGTCGATGGTCAGTTCGGTGCGCAAACCGCGCACCGGCAACCCACGGTGCAAGCGGTCGACGTGGTGATGCTTGATGTGCTTGAGGCCGCCGAGCAGGCGTTTGCTGACCTTCTCCGCGTGCTGGTCGTAGTAGCGCGGCAAGTCGTAGGTTTCGAGAATCACCTTCAACGCATTGACGTCGGCCAGCGACAGATAGTTAAGCGACATGTTGCTGATCAGCTTCCACAGGAAGTCACGGTTCAGCGGTGGCGCGAAGCTCGACGTGGCCGGGGTGATGTTGCGGAAACTCAAAAACTCCGGCGTCTCTTCGCAGGCCATGCAGATGTCGCCGAGCTTGAGCTTGCGCGGCAGATTCTGGTTGGTGCAGATCAGCTCGATCGACAGGGTTTCGTGGGCTTCGGTGTGGCGGATGCCGAAGCTCAGGTAGGTGTCGAGGCCATCGTGCAGCAAGGACGAACGCTGGCGAATGCTGTAATGCGGACGGCTATTGGGTACGTCGAAACTCGGGTCGTGCTCGAAGGATTCGAACGGCACGTATTCCTGATAACCGAGGCCACCGGGCTTCCAGCCGGTCACGGTTTCCACCGAAAACACACCGCAGTTTTCCAGATCGTATTCCGCTGGCAGCAGCAGGTATTCGTCCTGCTTGCCGTCCAGGCGAATCGGCAGTGCGTCGTGCGCAAACAGGTTCGCAATCGGCGTGCAGAACAGCTTGACGTTATCCAGAGTCGGACGCATGCGCATGATGCCGCTCTTGCGGATATCGAAGCGCAATTCGAGGCCACGCATCTGCTTGAGGGTGTCTTCCGGCAGCGCGTTGATGATGTCCAGACCGTTGACGTCGACAAACAGGAACTTGTCCTGGAAGGCGAAGTATTCCTGCAGGTAGCGATAGCCACGGAAGGTGTTCAGCGGATACGGGATCAACGCTTCTTCTTCGGCAAAGCCCACCGGTTTGACCCGATCACCGGGAATCTTGAACGCCATCGGCTTGCCGCTGACGCCATCAATCGGTTTGCCGGCGCCGTCGAGCGGGATCAGTTCGATGCCTTCAAGGTTGCGCAGCAGGCTCAGGTAGAGCATCTGGCTGATGTAGCGCTCACCGGCAAAGTGCAGACGCAGTTTGCTCAGTTCCAGCTCACCGAGGTGGCCATCGGCACTCATTTCCAGACGCAGGCTGAGCAGCGAGCCGTCGCCCTTCACCGAGTAGTTCAGCGCGGCCAGATCCAGCGGCAGCACGTCAGTCGGGTAGCAGGTGCGGAAGCGGCAACGCACGTCTTCGATCGGTTTGCTTTCAATCGGCGTATCGCGCTCGACGCGCAACGCCGGCCCGGAACGCTTGAGCGGATCGAACTGCAAAATGCTGAACGCCGGCAGCGGGCGCATGTAGTTCGGCCACAGCAGTTGCATCAGCGAATGGCTGAGCTCCGGCAACTCGTCATCGAGCTTCTGGCGCAGCCGCCCGGTGAGAAACGCAAAGCCTTCGAGCAACCGCTCCACATCCGGATCCCGCCCTGCCTGGCCCAGATACGGCGCCAACGCCGGACTACGCTCGGCGAAACGGCGACCGAGTTGGCGCAGTGCGGTGAGTTCGCTTTGGTAGTAGTGGTTAAACGACACGGGTTACCTGCCTGGTAGTGAAACGCATCAAAAAAATATCCTGTAGACCGCGACCGTCACGCCGGCACAGACGTAACCGCCAATCAGGAGAAACGGCACAATCGAGATCCAGCCGTACGCCATGTAGGCATCACTGAGCTGGCCGACGACCAGACTGAGCAAGCCATACAGCATCC
The DNA here is from genome assembly GCF_059429415.1 of Pseudomonas sp. CH61. Lineage (NCBI taxonomy): Bacteria > Pseudomonadati > Pseudomonadota > Gammaproteobacteria > Pseudomonadales > Pseudomonadaceae > Pseudomonas > Pseudomonas sp. CH61. The sequence continues at coordinate 5,622,623 of NZ_CM182098.1, forward strand.
ATGGCACGGCGTAGAACGGGATGAACTTCACCGGCGCCCACCAAACCATCCGCAGCGCCTGCTGCTCGTTGCGGCTCTGCGCCGATCGGGACATCCACAGCGAAAAGCCCAGAAGCCCGGGAATTCCCCACCACAACAGGTACTGCCAATAAATCCCGGACGACTCGGGTGTTAAATACTCGCCATTCCACAGGTCATAGGAACTGATCGCCAACACCGCCAGCAATGGCCACCACAATGCAGCCATGAAGAAGCTGAGTTGCGCGCGACTAAGCATGAGCATCTCACTTGATGAGTCGGTCATGCGTCCGTCTCCTGCCCCGGGGTCGCTGGCACGTATTTATTCATCGCTGCGCAACTCCCTGTTTTTGCGCCGTGATCGCGACACCCGTATAGACATAGAGCTCTTCACCGCCGTAGCCACCAATTGCCGCAGCGCTGAGTGGATGGCTGTCCCTGGTGCCATATCGAACCCAGCCTTCAGTCCACATCCCTCCACTTTCGTGGCGAATCTCCACGTAATAGTCCGGCGCTTCGTGCTTGGTAATCTCGACGAATGCCCCGCCATCCTCGGCGCCAACCCACAACGCATTGGGATGCGCGAACAGCTTTGGTTCGGTCGAGCTTTCCATTCGCACCAGCAGCGTCAAGCCGACCACAATCGTCAGCAAACCGACCGAGCTGAGAAAAGCGGTGAGACATTGCCAGGCTCTGAGTTTCATCGAGCCAACCCGAACAAGTGCTTCATGGGCAGAAAGCCCCGGTATCGACCGTCCACGAACGGACAGCTTTTTCTTCAGTTTTTTTGATGCTCGCTACTGCCTTTCGCAAGGTCTGCGCGTCGATGGACTTAGTCGCGTTCTGGCTTTTGATCGACAGGCTGTACTGGTCGCTGATCTGACCCGATACGTCTTCACCGAATGACTGGTAGTTGCCGATGGAACTGCGCTGGTTCGGGTTTAACGTGAAACTGCGTGGCTGATCGTCATAGTTGGAGTCATTCGCCAGTTCCAGTTCCAGTGGTACTCCACAAGTGTTCAACAGGTAAACATCATTGCGATAGACCTGCTGCGCAGCACATGCAGTCAGCGAAACGAAGCACGCGAAGAAGCTTACCCATCTCATCATCAAAATCGTCCTTGGCAGTTTCATGGACAAACCGAAGCCTCGCTGATTGTCCACTCGCGCTCGTACACCTGCTGAGCAGCACAGCCATAAAGGGAAACGAACGGCAAGATGAGACCGGTCAACCTAGTCATCGAACTCGACCCTTGCCAGCCAAAGCAGGCTTTTGACGTCCTGTTCAGACGCCGCCATTCTCTTTTGCAGATCAGCGGAGGACTGCGTGTAACTGCTGAAGTAATGCATGACATCCACCTCGCCGGCGTTCGGCGTCGGGTGGTTGTCCTTAGGGTTTTGCATCAATGTCGATGTTTCTTTGTGAGTCCAGGAGTAACCGGGGATGATTCCCCCGCCATACTCATTGAGAATCAAATGACCAAACTCATGAGCCGACGTTTCTTTGAACTCTTCTCTGGCAATGTCTTTGGCGAACTCTGGAGTTCGACGTCGTTGAACAACGTAGCTTTCATAGGCATAGCCGGCGTTGTGATAAACCTTTCTGGCAATGGCCAGACTGGTGGAACGACCAAAGTCCTTCGACAAGGAGTCAATCAACGGGAAATTCCCGGCTTTGGGCTCGACGTTGATCTCGGTTTTGACCGTGACTTTGTAAAGGCCTTTGCTGGTCGTGATGCCCTCGGCGATACCGCCGCCGCGTGAGCCATTACGCGACCAGTACAACTCGATACCTTCCTTGGCCCAGCCGAGCAACGTGCTGAAAGGCGTGGGTACCAGTCCGGGTGTGGATCCACTGCTGCCGCCATCCGAAAAGCTCGGGCGCAACGTCACTTCAACGGTCTTGGCGTTGCGGTCAACACGCACATCGACCCATTTCACCTTTTTAGCCGAGCAATCAAGCTTCACTTCAGTCACTTGTTGCTTCCCCGCCCCGGTCGCGGTGAGGCGCACTTTCAGGTTCGGGCTTTTCAGGACTTTGGTATCGAGGACGCCGGCTGTGTCGTAGCCGTCCCATTGCCATGGATGCTTGCCTGGTGGCAGGAACGGCGCGGTATTGGCTTCGGCGTATACCAGCTTCTCGCCGTCCAGCACCTCCAACTTCACACTGTCAGCTGCGTCCATGCGGTTCTCGACGACGAAATCGACCAACTCACGGTTTTTCGATGTTCCTGATTTCAGTTCGTCGAAGTCTGGAATTTCCAGCGGCGTCAGTACCGAGTTGCCACCGGACTTCAAACCCAGTCGGTAATCCAGCGCCGCGACAACCGCTATAGCGGCAAGCCCCGAAAAGGGTGCTGGCGAATGCGAATTCCCGATGATCACTGTCCCGGAACCTGCCGTAACCTTGTTGCCGTGAGAGCCAACAGAGCCAACCGTGGCGGCCGGTTTGCCATTGATCAAAACCGTGGTCGCCAGATCGCCGACCATCGCACCACCACACGCAGAGGCATCGCCTTCACGGGCGGCCGCGAGGCCGTCGAAGAACACGTCGCCGGAACCGGCGGCGATCGGGTTGGTACCGTGGCCTGGAAGTGGGCAAGCGGTGGGGTCGGATACGCGTGCTGCTGGTTTGCCAGACATCGGGGATCTCCTTAGGTGACCTTCACTTGTCCACTGCCATCCAGGCGCGCGGAAAAACTGACCTGACGCTTGAAACCTTCAACTTCCAGCAGGCCTTCGATGCTGAAGGCCAGGCGCAGTTGATCGTGGTCACGCGGCAGGGAAATGACACGCACGTTGCTCAGGCGCGGCTCGTAGGCTTCGATGAAGTTTTCGATGGCCAGACGGGCCTGACTCAGGGAGTCGTGCAGGCTCAGACGCATGTCATTGAGATCGGGCAACCCGTAGTCGGCCAGCGTTTGCACGCTGCCGGCCCGGGTGCTGAGCATTTTGGCCAGATGGGCAGCCACTGACGCCATGGCACAAGCCTCAAGGCTGTTGCCCTTGCGTAGTTGTGCGTCGCCGTTGAGGCGTTCGAACAGGCTGCCGTATCCGTCCATGAGTCGCTCTTACTCTTTGTCCAGCTTGCCAACCAGCGACAGGGTGAAATCGGCACCCATGTACTTGAAGTGCGGACGCACGTTCAAGCTCACGCGGTACCAGCCCGGCTCGCCTTCAACGTCGCTGACGATCACTTGCGCAGCGCGCAGCGGACGACGGCCACGGACTTCGGCGCTCGGGTTTTCCTGGTCGGCAACGTACTGACGGATCCACTTGTTCAGTTCCAGCTCGAGGTCGGTACGTTCTTTCCACGAACCGAGTTGCTCGCGCTGCAGCACTTTCAAGTAGTGAGCCAGGCGGTTGACGATCATCATGTACGGCAGTTGGGTGCCGAGCTTGTAGTTCAGCTCTGCGGCCTTGCCTTCTGCGCTGATGCCGAAGAACTTCGGCTTCTGCACTGAGCTTGCGGAGAAGAACGCCGCGTTGTCGGAGCCTTTACGCATGGTCAGGGAGATGAAGCCTTCCTCGGCCAGTTCGTATTCACGACGGTCGGAAACCAGAACTTCAGTAGGAATCTTGGTTTCGATTTCGCCCATGCTTTCGAAGTGGTGCAACGGCAGGTCTTCAACCGCGCCACCGCTCTGCGGGCCGATGATGTTCGGGCACCAGCGGAATTTGGCGAAGCTGTCGGTCAGCTTGGTGCCGAACGCGTAAGCAGTGTTGCCCCACAGGTAGTGCTCGTGGCTGTTGGCAACGGTTTCCTTGTACACGAACGATTTGACCGGGTTTTCTTCCGGATCGTACGGGTTACGCAGCAGGAAACGCGGCACGGTCAGGCCAACGTAGCGGGAGTCTTCCGAAGTACGGAAGCTCTGCCATTTGGCGAATTGCGGGCCTTCGAAGTGGTCTTTCAGATCTTTCAGATCCGGCAGGCCGGTGAAGCTTTCCAGACCGAAGAACTTCGGACCGGCAGCAGCGATGAACGGCGCGTGGGACATGCACGAAACGCTGGCCACGTACTGCATCAGCTTGACGTCTGGCGAGCTTGGCGACATGTAGTAGTTGGCGATGATCGCGCCCACAGGCTGACCACCGAACTGGCCGTATTCAGCGGTGTAGATGTGCTTGTACAGGCCCGACTGCATGACTTCCGGCGAATCTTCGAAATCGTCCAGCAGGTCTTCTTTCGAGACGTTGAGGATTTCGATCTTGATGTTTTCGCGGAAGTTGGTGCGGTCGACCAGCAACTGCAGACCACGCCACGAGGATTCCAGAGCCTGGAAATCCGGGTGGTGCAGGATTTCGTCCATCTGACGGCTGAGCTTGGCATCGATCTCGGCGATCATGCGGTCAACCATGGCCTTCTTGACCGGCTCACCGTTGTTCTGCGGCTTGAGCAGTTCTTCGATGAACGCCGACACACCGCGCTTGGCGATGTCGTAGGCTTCGTCGTCCGGAGTCAGACGGGTTTCGGCGATGATGCTGTCGAGAATGCTGTACTCGCCGTTGCCGGCGCTCTTCTCTTGTGCTGCGCTAGTGCTCATTGTGTTGGCTTCCTTGGCTGGAGTCTCAGGCGTCCGGGGCTGCGGCGTTCAGGCCCAGCTCACCGAGTACGCGACCGCGGGATTCGTCGTCGGCGAGCACGCCTTCGATCGCTTTACGGAACGCAGGAGCGTTACCCAGCGGGCCTTTGAGGGCCACCAGCGCATCGCGCAGTTCCATCAGTTTTTTCAGCTCAGGCACTTGCTCGACCAGGCTGGCCGGGTTGAAGTCCTTCATCGAATTGACGCGCAGTTGCACAGCCAGCTCGTCGGCCTCGCCATCTTCCTGCAGACGGTTCGGCACGCTCAGCGTCAGACCCAGTTCTTGCTTGGCCAACACTTCGTCGAAGGTCATCTTGTCGATGCTGATCGGCTTGCGATCTTCGATTTTGCGATCGTCCTTGCGGTGGGTGTAGTCACCGATTGCCAGCAGCTTCAGCGGCAGTTCAATCTCTTCCTGAGCACCGCCGGTGGCGGGTTTGAAGGTGACGTTGATGCGTTCCTTGGGGGCTACCGAGCCTTCTTTGGCCATGGCTTTTCTCCTTGCGGTTGTGGCCCTGGGGCCTATTCGAGTACCACTTCGAGGTCGAGGTGGCACAGCCTGCGATAAATCTCTTCCTTGCGTTCACGTACGGCATGGTTCTGCGGCAACAACTCGCAGCAGCTATGCAGTAAATGCAGCACTTCCAATGCAAGATCGGGCTCCCAGGCGTGCAGGCCTGAGTCCTGTAATGTCTGATCGAGGGTTTCCAGCTGGTTCTTGGCCAGTTCGTATTTCTTGGCCATGAAGCACAGGCGCGCGAGGGCGAACTGCCAGAAGAAACGTTCGCGTCCGCCGTGGGCCGACTGCAAACCTTGCTTGAGCGTCTGCACGGCAGGCTTCAAGCCTTCCTTGCGCAGCAGCGGCAGGACTTCTTCGAGGGCCTTTTCCCAGGCCGGCTGGGTTTCGACGTTTTCGCTTTCGACCTTGCGCGGCGCACTGGCACTTTGCAGGTGCGGCATGACGTTGGCGGCGATCCACGCCCGGGTGGACGGATCGGCAAACGGCGCACCGTCATGGAAACGCAACTCGACAATGCCGGGCAGCCGTTGAACCAAAAGCGCGAAGTGGATTTCCACTTCGCGCATTGCCAACTCGGCGTTGAGGTTCTGGAGACATTCCCAGACCATCCTCTGGCCATCGAACCAGAACGGCGCCTTCGCCAGGCTCGCCTCCAGTTCCACCAGCAGGTCGGCGTATTTGCCCTGATCGAAACGGTCTTGATAGAGCTTGAGCTTTTCCAGCGGCAGGCCGCGCAACACGGTGATCTGCTCGGCGTTGCGCTCGGGCACCGCGTCGATGGTCATCCACAGCAGCGTGCGGTTCAGGCGCAGGGCGCGCAGGTCGGTGGCTTTCTGCTTAAGCCACCAGGCGCACAGCGGCCGGGCACTTTCCTGCTGGGCGCGCAGGGCTTTGTGCGCGTCTCGTTCGTTATCGATCGGCGCGCCGGGGGTGAGCAACTGGCTGGCAGCCTGCTTGACCTGCGCCACCGCCGCACCGACCACGCCAGGGGCCGGTTGGTTGTCGGCCGCGCGCTGGATCATGGTTTTCAGGCGACGAGAGATCGGCAGCAGCAGCGGCGAATCATCGCCCAAGTGCTCAGCACACGCCGCTTCGAGACCGGACAGGTGCTCGGAGAGCTGCCGGAACATCGGCAACTGCTCTTTGATCGCAATGTTTTCGGTGATGACCTGCTCAAGACGCGGCACCAGCCAGCCGATGGCGGCGGCACGGGTGCGGGGTTTGAGCGGGTGAACGTCGGCCCAGTTGTTTTCCGACAGATGGTGCAGCAACCCGAGGCCGGCCAGCAGCCCGGGGAAGGATTCGCGCTGGTACAGCGACCAGGTCAGCCAGGCGCCGACACGCAAATCCTTGGATTGGGTACGCAGCAGGTTTTCGCTGTTTTCGCGAATTTTCAGCCAGTCGATCTGCCCGCTTTCGTGCATCGACGAGGCTTTGGCCAGCTCGCTTTCCAGCGCCTCGAATTCGCTCGAAAAACGAACGTCTTCGCCCGCGAAATTCTCTTTGGAAACAGAGACTTTAGCGAGTTCGAGGTAATGGGCGGAAAGTTTGCTTGAGTAGGACATCCATGGCCTTTATTAAGGATTACAGTCAGGCGCCTATTGGAGTTACCGCGGCGCGGGACAGTATCGAAGAGCGGTGAAGCGACTCATCCAATTGAGATGTGCTCTTTCAAGTGGGCGCATCGTAATCACTATGATGGCCACTAGCAAGCATCTGATTAAACAACAAGACGAAGTGTTCATTGGGGTCTGTAGGAGATTGCCCTATATGTCACAAGGGAATCCCTGATAGTCATTAATATTCGCCACATTTCTCTCTCCCCAGCCAAAGCCCTGAGCTAGAGCGCTTCTGGGCGGGGAGACGACATCTTGCCGGACGCTCGTCCCATTACAGGGTGGCAAGCATGACAACTCTTGAAAAAAATAGAAGTAGGACACTTCCGAAAATGCATCAGCCTCTTTGAACAATTCAGCGAGGACAATGACGAACAGAAAAAGTGCCATCAATTTGATGGCAAAGTATTTTGTGAAACTATCAGCAGGCCGGAAACACTGCACATTCGTGCTAATTCAATAGTTATCGAACTCCCCTCCTACAGTCATCTCCTTCAATTCATACAACGTTTTACAACCCAGAAGTCTCTGACAGATGACAGAGACACTTCTTACATCAATTTATTTCTCACGCCGCTAGCGTGCCTTGGCAAATCTTTAATGCGTGGCGATCACGGAGGATCGGACACCGCGCAATGACTCACTTTGCTTAAGGACAAGCGTATGTTCAGCACGGGCAATTGCGCGCCTTTTACCCTGCAGATTCCCGGAGTTCGCCACGACTTCAAGGTGCTCGCATTTGATGGTGATGAAGCCATCAGCTGCCTGTACGCCATCCGGGTCGAACTGGTCAGTGAACGAGCGGATATCGATCTGGAAGGTCTGCTCAGTCAGCCGGCGTTTCTACAATTCGGGTTTAACCAAGAAGGCATTCACGGACGCATTGAAGATGTGCGGATGGGTGAAGCTGGAAAACGCCTCACCGATTACCAACTGACGCTGGTGCCGGCGTTGTACTACTTGCAGTTCAGCCATGACCAACGGATTTTTCAGCAGCGCACGGTGCCGCAGATCATCGCGCAGGTGCTCAAGGGTCACGGTATTCAAGGTGATGCGTTCACCTTTCATGTCACCCCGAATCCGCCTCGCGACTATTGCACTCAATACGCGGAAAGCGATTTTGAATTTATCCAGCGGCTGTGCGCCGAGGACGGTATCGCCTGGCATCACCAGCATTCGACAGACGACCATTTGCTGGTGTTCACCGATGACCAGGTGTTTCTCCCCAGGTTGGCTGCGACACCGTATAAGCAGGAATCCGGCATGGTGGCCGAGCATCAGGTGATCAGCCGATTTGGTGTGCGTAACAGCACGCGCACCAGCTCCGTCACCCGCCGTGACTACGACCTGAAGCGCCCGAGCCTGTTGCTTGAAAGCCGCTTCACCGCCGGGTTCACTCCAACGCTTGAGGACTACCGCTATCCGCTGCTGATCGAGAACGAACGGCGCGGCAAGCAAATTGCCCGTCAGGCACTGGAGCGCCACCGTAGCGATTACGAACTGGGCGACGGCGAAAGCGATCAGACGAATCTGCGTTGTGGCCACCTGTTTGAGCTGACCGGACACCCGCGTGAAAAGTGCAACGACCTGTGGCTTCTGCTCAGCGTCGCCCATGAAGGCCGACAGCCACAAGTGCTTGAGGAGTTCGGCCCCAGCGACGTCAAAACCGCCGATGGTTTTACCCAAGGCTACCGAAATCGCTTTAGCGTGATTCCCGCTGAGGTGGTTTTCCGGCCTCCGCTGCCTGCACCACGCCGCCCGCTGGTGATCCAGACCGCACGGGTTACCGGCCCCGAAGACGAAGAGATTTACTGCGATGAGTTAGGTCGCGTGAAGATCGAACTTCCTTGGGATCGCAAAGAACTCAACAGTGAGCGCAGCAGTTGCTGGGTACGCGTGGCGAGCAGTTGGGCCGGAGATCATTTTGGGGCTGTGACCATTCCGCGGGTCGGCATGGAAGTTGTGGTGTCCTTTTTGGAGGGTGACCCGGACAAACCGCTGATCACCGGTTGTGTGGCCAACAGAGTTACCACGCCGCCCTACTCTTTACCCGACCACAAGACCAGAACCGTCTTGCGCAGCGAAAGCTCGCCGCGCAATGGCGGCTACAACGAACTGTCGATTGAAGATCGCGCGGGACAGGAACTGATCTACCTGCGCGCGCAACGCGACATGGCGCAGAAAATCGGCAACAGCCTTCAACTGGAAGTGGGCAACGAACGCCGCGAAACCATCAATGGCAGCAGTTACACCCTGGCTGGAAAGTCTCTCGACATCGAGGCCGGCCAGCAAGTGCATCTGAAGGCCGGCGCCAGTGTGGTGCTGGATGCCGGCGCCAGCATCACGCTGAAAGCCGGCGGCCATCACCTCGTAATCGACGCGGGTGGCATTTTCAGCAGCACGGAAATTGAAACGGGACGCAAGCCACACGACAGTGAAGTCCCCCACCTGCTGCTGCCTGGACTGGATGGCGCATTACCCGTTGCGCCAGCGGTGCACGCACGCGCAGACGACGAACTCGAAGAAGAGGAGGAAGTCGAGCTGGAGGATGAAGCGCCGGGCGGCATCACCTTGCGCATCGGAGTGTTTTTCGATGGGACAGGGAACAATAAGGCCAACAGCGAAACAGTCGCCGCTTGCTACGCGCCGGATGCCAATCTCGCGGAGGCGGCCGAAGAGATACAGAAACACTGCGCTGCTTACGGTTACGACGGGGATGGAAACTCGCCGGATAACAGTTATGGGAATGATGTGAGCAATATTGTGCGGTTGTATGAGTTGTATACCGACCATACGTACGAAGCTTTACCGGATACCACTAAAAACGCATCGATAGCGGTTTACATCGAAGGCATTGGTACCAAAAGCAATGGCACCGACTCTCTCTACTCACAAGCAACAGGTCGAGGCGAGACAGGAGTAGTAGCACGCGTCGAACAATGCCCAGCGGTTATCAAGGAGCAGATAAGCCTGCTTGTGGAACGAAATCCGCAGTTAGTAATTCAACAGATCGAATTCGATATTTTTGGTTTCAGTCGAGGAGCTGCAGCGGCAAGGCACTTTGCCAATGCGGTGTTCAAAGGTAGTGGGGGGCTTCTTGCCAAATCGTTTCCAAATGGCATCGAAGGTTTGGTAAACGGCTTTAGCTGGCGTCCGAAAATCGACACGCAGATCAACTTCATCGGGCTGTTCGACACCGTCGCAGCAATCGCCAACCCATGGCTGCTGGATTTTACCGGCGCTAACAGTAGGAACCCCGGGCTCGAATTAAGGCTGCCGGAAGGTTGCGCCAACAAGGTGGTGCATCTAGTGGCGCGTGATGAATACCGTGAGAATTTCGCGCTTAACAGCTTGGGCGAAATTGATCTGTTATTGCCCGGCTCACACTCCGATCTCGGCGGTGGATACTTACCCAGAGCCAAGGAAAAACTTCTGCTGAGCGACCCAATCACCAGCACCATCAGCCAAGGCAAAGAAGCGACCCGTAGTGGGGCCTATATCGCAGCTGAGAAGGAAGCGTTTTCATGGTATGCAAAGGGTGTTATCGATGATGACGGTTCGGGTAACCAGTTACAGGTGGCTGTGTGGGAAAGACCTGTTGCGCAAACAACAGAAAAGGGAAGAACCAACCCGGATCCCCAGAAGCAGGTTTACGCGGCAGCCCGCATTGAGCGTCCCGTTCATGGTGAGCTGTCGCTGGTGTATCTGCGCATCATGCGTGAACTTGCGCTCAGAAACGGTGTGCCATTGAAAGTTATCCCTGAGACATCCGCTCTTAATCTGCCCGAAGAGTTGGTACTCATCCATAAGAAACTCCAGGCTTACGCCTTAGGTGAGTCCTCCGTTGAAGGACTGACTATTGAAGAAAGAGCTTTGCTACGGAGCCGATATATACATCTTTCCGCTCATTGGAACGCGGCCAAAAATCTGAACAGCAGTGATATGAGCATTGTGTTCATAAATCGACCGGCTAAAAAAAACCAACGGGTGGTGCACCTGAATGAATGACTTCAATCGACCCGTCATCAAAGGTGTGTGGCTTTTCTTAGGATTTGTACTGGCTGGCTGCATACAAAATATCTCCCAAGCGTCGGAAAAAAAATCCTGGTTCCTTGGCTTTGGAGCACCCAGCTACATGGAGGTCTGGATTGAAACCGCCGATGTCGTGGATGTTCGGGAACGAGTGTTCCGGCGTGCTGGAGCTGGTATTGCGTCGGTACAAACGCCCGTTGGCCTCAAAGGAAAGCCCGCTGGCTGGCCAGAAAACCCCGGCAGAGGCAAAGGCAGATATGTAACCGGCGCCGACTTGCCACGCCTGATCTACGTGCGATGGCAATCACTTGCCGAATCTCAAACCTATGAGGCTTACATCGTCATTCCGGAATCCGCCCGGGAAATCATGCGCAAGTCCGAAAAAGCTTTCTGCAGGTTTGGTGGGGAGTGGATCACCGAATCCCGCGACAATATGGGTATTGGACTTGCGCCGGGGGGCATAGTGAAGGTCTGGCTTGGAGGGACTTGCCTGAAGGCAGTTGAGATTGCCCGGGTTGAAGGGACCGTCAACAAGCAGGGCCCGGATCAAGGAAAAAGTCAGGGCCGCTATGCACTACCTCTTTCACCTGAGTCCAGAGCCTATATCGAAAAATTCGGAATTCCCTATGGCTCGTGGTAACTACAATGCGGCTAACACACCGAGCATTCCGCGAGACCGCACCCAAACGGTCGCAGTTTTGCTGTTGGGATTACTGCTCGCGGGTTGCACGCAAGCCTATGTTCAATCTGCGGATAAAAAGCCATGGTTTCTTGGTTTTGGAGCACCAGACTATATGGAAGTCTGGATTGAAACTGCAGACGTTGTAGATGTCCGAGAACGTGTTTTCCGACGCGCCGGAGCCGGGATAGCGTCGGTACGAAGGCCGCACAATTACAAGGGCCACCCCGCGGGCTGGCCAGAAAATCCTGGCAGTGGCGCGGGTCGTGATGTCATCGGTGCCGACCTACCCCGATTGATCTATGTGCGCTGGCAGTCGCTGGTCGAACCTCAAACCTATGAGGTCTATATCGTCATTCCCGAATCGGCCCGGGAAATCATGCGCAAGCCGGAAAAAGCTTTCTGCAAGGCTGATGGGAAATGGATCACCGATTACCGCAATGAAATAGGTATTGGTTTGGCACCCGGCGGAATTGCCAGGGTCTGGCTTGGAGGGCCCTGCTTGAAGGCTGTCGAGATTGTCCGCGTGGAAGGAACGGTCAATCCGAAAGGTCCTTACGAAGGTAAATCCGGCGGTACACATCGACCTCTTTCTGATGCATCCAAAGCCTATATCGAAAAATTCGGTATTCCCTTTGGCTCGTGGTAAACACAATCCGGTGATCTCACCGTGGAATCCAAGCCATAACATAACCAAATACTTAAGCCCGCTTTTCGGTTTTCTGCTGGCGGTTTGCACTCAGACTCATGCTCAAGCGAAAGACAGACTGCCCTGGTTCCTTGGCTTCGGAGCACCGGACTACATGGAGGTCTGGGTCGAAACCGCCGATGTGGTGGATATTCGAGAGCGAGTATTCCGACGTGCCGGAGCCGGAATTGCTTCGGTAAGAGCTCCCGCTGATAACAAAGGCACGCCCGCAGGGTGGCCAGAAAACCCCGGAAGTGGCGCAGGGCGGGATATCACCGGCGCCGACCTGCCCCGCTTGATCTACGTACGCTGGCAATCACTGGCCGAACCTCAGACTTATGAGGCCTATATACTCATTCCCGAGTTAGCTCGGGAAATTATGCGCAAACCGAGAAAGCTTTCTGCAGGCTTGATGGGAAATGGATCACTGACTACCGCGACGACGTCGGAATCGGCTTGGCTCCCGGCGGCATAGTGAAGGTCTGGCTTGGAGGGCCTTGCCTCAAGTCTGTAGAGATTGCCCGGGTCGAAGGGAGTGTAGTGAAGCAAGGCCCGTATCAAGGAAAAAACGAGGGACGGTACGCCCTGCCTCTATCACCGGAATCAAAAGCCTACATCGAAAAATTCGGCATCCCCTTCGGGAGCTGGTAAGGAGCACTACCTCATGGAATTGAAACCCCTGTTGTTCGCAGCATTGATCTGGCTTCCCGTTACTCAAGCCTCCGCAGATACCCCGCCACTGGACGGTCATTACTATTTAAACGGCGCAATGGAAATGGGCGCCGAGTTGCTACTGCGCAAGGACGGCACGTTTGACGCCGGCGTGGCGTATGGCAGTGCTGACGGGTTCGCCAAGGGTACCTGGCAGGTGGAAAACAACACCGTGACGCTGAAGAGCGAAACCAAACCGGCGTCGAACGGCGATTTGTCGGCCCTGTTTCAGGATCTGCAACTGGCGATCGAGCCGAACTGCCTGGCCGTGGATTTCGGCAACGGCAAGGCCTGCTTCCGGCGTCAATAAGCCGATTGGCAGGCACAAAAAATGGGCACCCGACCGCAATCGGTGTGCCCATTTTTTATTACGCTTTCCCCCGCTATTCAGGGGATCCGCCGCAATTAAGGATTAACGCTGTCTTTCAACGATTTGCCAGGCTTGAACGCAACGGTGTTGCTGGCCTTGATTTTGACCGGCTCGCCGGTCTGCGGGTTTTTGCCGGTGCGGGCGCCGCGGTGGCGTTGCAGGAAGGTGCCGAAGCCGACCAGCGTCACGCTGTCCTTGCGGTGCAGAGCGCCGGTAATTTCTTCGAGAACGGCGTTGAGTACGCGGTTGGCCTGTTCTTTGGTCAGATCTGCTTTTTCAGCGATTGCAGCGGCGAGTTCTGGTTTACGCATTAGTGAAGCCCCTTTGACGGTTTTTTGTTGTTATGTCCGTGCTGTTCTCGTTGGAACAGCGCCCAAGGCGCCGCAGGCTCTACTCTGCGGCAGACGGGAGTGAGAATGGCACGCGGATACCGGCGGCGCCAGTCTCCCCGCGACCTTTGTAGGGGCAAAAGCGGGGTGATTCCGACAGAACGACCGGTATTTACGCCAGCAAGGCCGGAAGCTGTTTGTTCAGGGCGAGTTTTTCCATCACCGCTGCGCCGGTCAGCGCGTAACCGAGCAACTGGCCGTCGGCGCTGTGACACAGAGCCTTGATGTCGGCGCCCTGCCCTTCAACCGTCCAGACGCCTTCGCTGCCCCGTGGCGGCGGCGAAACCACCAATGGGCACACCGGGGTTTTCACGGTGATCGGCATCGGGCCGTAGCTCACGGCGGTCGGATTTCCGGCGAGGGTTTGTGCCAGTGCTCGCGCACAGCTCATGAGGGGCATCACGTACAGCAGATTCAGCCCGTCGACCTCGGCGCAGTCACCCAGCGCATAGATATTGGCGTGGGAAGTCTTCAGGTGCCGATCTACTACAACGCCGCGATTGACCTGCACGCCCGCGGCGGCCGCCAGATCGATACGCGGTCGCAGGCCGATGGCCGAGACCACAACGTCGCACGGGATGACCTGGCCGTCGGACAGATGCGCTTCGAGGCCGTCAGCGACTTTTTGCAGGCGGGTCAGCACCGGGCCGAGGTGGAATTTCGCACCAAGGCTTTCCAGCCCGGCCTGCACCGCTGCCGCAGCGGCGGGGTGCAGCAACATCGGCATGACTTGTTCGCACGGCGCAACCAGTTGCACCTCGTAGCCGCCAAGGATCAGGTCATTGGCAAATTCGCAGCCAATCAGGCCGGCACCGAGCAGCAGCACCCGGCGTTTGCCCGCCGCAGCGGCGCGAAAACGCGCATAGTCTTCGAGATCATTGATCGGGAAGACCAGCTCCGCGCCATCGCCTTCGATTGGCACGCGCACGGTTTCTGCGCCCCAAGCGAGAATCAGGTCGCGGTAATGGACGGCTTCTTCGCCGATCCACAGGCGCTTGTGGCCGGCATCGATGCCGCTGATACGCGTGTGCGTGCGCACCTCGGCTTTCAACTGCTCGGCCATGGCGCCTGGTTCAGCCATGCTCAGGCCATCGGCGTCCTTATTCTTGCCGAAACCGGTGGAGAGCATCGGTTTGGAGTAAGAGCGGCCGTCATCAGCCGTGATCAGCAGCAGCGGGGTTTCGCTGTCGAGTTTGCGAAATTCCCGGGCCAGGTTGTAGCCCGCAAGGCCAGTGCCAATGATGACGACAGGTGCGCTCATGCCTTACTCCTCTGTTTTGCTTAGTTGATTTCGATCATTTCGAAGTCCAGCTTGCCGACGCCGCAGTCCGGGCACAGCCAGTCTTCCGGCACGTCCTGCCACAGGGTGCCCGGCGCAATGCCGTCATCCGGCCAGCCGTCGGCTTCGTTATAGATCAGGCCGCAGACCACACATTGCCACTTTTTCATTCAGGTACTTCCTCAGGGTTCAGGCTGGGTGCCGGCGCGGACGGTCGATGGAGTTGCGCTGCCATCCGGCTCAGGGCGTTTTGTACTGATGGTGCCGGGCAGATGCAAGCCTGTTCGGCGCAATGGTGCCCCGGATCAATCAATAGCGCAGCTCGCCATGGTAAGCTCGCCGCCTCATTTGCGGCCAATAATGACTCATTGTGCAACATTCAAATGCCTGCCCGACCCCGCTCTGGCTGACCCAAAGCCGACTGACGCCCCTCCCCGATTCGTTGACCCTCGACTGGTTGTTCGACGAAGGCTCCCTCACCCGCCGACTGACCCGGCTGTCCAATGACGGCTTCAGCGTCACGCCACTGTTTGAAGGCTGGGACACCCTGCGCGCTGACGAATGCGCTGCACTGGATCTGGCCGAGGGCAGCGAAGGCTGGGTGCGCGAGGTGTATTTGCGTGGCCACGGCGAGGCTTGGGTGTTTGCCCGTAGCGTCGCCTCACGCGCCGCCTTGCAGGGCGACGGGCTGCACATGGATGAACTGGGCAGCCGCTCGCTCGGCGAACTGCTGTTTTGCGATCAGGCGTTCCAGCGCCGCGCCCTCGAAGTTTGCCACTACCCTGAGGAATGGCTACCGCCAGCCGCGAAAGCGCCCGAGCTGTGGGGCCGACGTTCGCGTTTCGACCGTGGCGCGCTGAGCGTCCTGGTTGCGGAAATCTTCCTGCCGAGCCTGTGGAACGCCGCCCGCGCCCATCCGGAGAACTGCTGATGTATCAGAGCCTGCTCAAGTCCCTGAACCGCTTGAACCCGCGTGCTTGGGATTTCATTCAGTTGACCCGGATGGACAAGCCGATCGGCATTTACCTGCTGCTGTGGCCGACGCTGTGGGCGCTGTGGATTGCCGGCAAAGGCTCGCCGTCGCTGGCCAACGTGGTGATTTTCGTCCTCGGCGTGGTGCTGACCCGCGCCGGTGGCTGCGTGATCAACGACTGGGCCGACCGCAAGGTCGACGGCCACGTCAAACGCACCGCGCAACGGCCATTGGCGGCCGGCAGAATCAGTTCGAAAGAAGCGCTGGTGTTCTTCGCGCTGTTGATGGGTGTGAGTTTTCTGCTGGTGCTGTGCACCAATGCGCCGACCATCTGGCTGTCGCTCGGTGGTCTGGCGTTGGCCTTCACTTATCCGTTCATGAAGCGCTACACCTATTACCCGCAAGTGGTGCTGGGTGCGGCGTTCTCGTGGGGCATGCCGATGGCGTTCACCGCCGAGACCGGTGAGCTGCCGGCGGCAGCGTGGCTGCTGTGGATCGCCAATCTGCTG
The DNA here is from genome assembly GCF_059429415.1 of Pseudomonas sp. CH61. Lineage (NCBI taxonomy): Bacteria > Pseudomonadati > Pseudomonadota > Gammaproteobacteria > Pseudomonadales > Pseudomonadaceae > Pseudomonas > Pseudomonas sp. CH61. The sequence goes on from NZ_CM182098.1 coordinate 5,638,993, forward strand.
TGGACGGTGGGTTACGACACCTATTACGCGATGACCGATCGCGATGACGATTTGAAGATTGGCGTGAAATCCACGGCGATTCTGTTTGGCGAGGCGGATCGGGTGATCATCCTGAGTTTGCAGGCGTTGTCGCTGGGCTGTCTGTTGCTGGCGGGTTCCAAATTCGAGTTGGGGATCTGGTTCCATCTCGGTTTGCTGGTGGCTGCTGGCTGCTATGCGTGGGAGTTCTGGTACACCCGCGATCGTGACCGCCTGCGTTGTTTCAAGGCGTTCTTGCACAACCACTGGGCCGGGTTGGCGATTTTCGTCGGGATCGTGCTGGATTACGCATTGCGCTAAACACCAATCAATGTAGGAGTGAGCCTGCTCGCGATAGCGGTGTGTCAGTTAACGAAAATGCCGACTGATACACCGCTATCGCGAGCAGGCTCACTCCTACAGGGGACCTCGTTTACTTGGCTTTGGCGATTTTCCATGCGCCGTCCATTTTGCCGTCACCGGTCATGTCACCGGCCTTCTTGTCCATCACGAAGGTGTACAGCGGCATGCCTTGATAGGCCCATTGCATTGAGCCGTCGTCACGTTTGATGACAGTCCAGTCACCCATCGACTTGTCACCCGCCGCCGCCATCAACGGAGGCCAGTTGGTTGCGCATTTGTCGTTGCACATCGACTTGCCGCCCGAGTCCTTGGCGAAGGTGTACAGCGTCATGCCCTTGTGATCGGTGTACATGCCGTCCTTCTCCATCGCCGGCTCCGCGGCCAGCGCAAATCCAGGCAGCGTCAGGGCCGCAGCCATCAGCAGTGCTTTGAAAGAAACCGTCATTTGAGTCATGGAAACCTTCTTTTGTGGTTGTCAGGATTCGGACTTAGAGCTTAGTTGAGGATTTGCACAATCGCCGCCGGGCGAAAATACTGTCACACGACTGCAATAATTCCGTTATCTAATGCGGCGCAAGACAGTTAAATGACAAGAGGATTAAGGCATGGTTGGCAGGAGCATTCTGATCGTCGACGACGAAGCGCCCATTCGCGAAATGATCGCCGTTGCGTTGGAAATGGCCGGCTATGACTGCCTCGAGGCAGAGAACTCGCAGCAGGCACATGCCATCATCGTCGACCGCAAGCCGGACCTGATCCTGCTCGACTGGATGCTGCCGGGCACCTCGGGCATCGAGCTGGCCCGACGCCTCAAGCGCGACGAGCTGACCGGGGACATCCCGATCATCATGCTCACTGCCAAGGGCGAAGAGGACAACAAGATCCAGGGTCTGGAAGTCGGCGCCGACGACTACATCACCAAACCGTTTTCCCCGCGCGAACTGGTCGCCCGCCTCAAGGCCGTGCTGCGTCGCGCCGGCCCGACCGACGGCGAAGCGCCGATCGAAGTCGGTGGCCTGCTGCTCGACCCGATCAGCCACCGCGTGACCATCGACGGCAAACCCGCCGAGATGGGCCCGACCGAATACCGTCTGCTGCAATTCTTCATGACCCATCAGGAGCGCGCCTACACCCGTGGCCAGTTGCTGGATCAGGTCTGGGGCGGCAACGTCTACGTTGAAGAACGCACCGTCGACGTGCACATCCGCCGCCTGCGCAAGGCCCTCGGCGACGCCTACGAAAATCTGGTACAAACCGTGCGCGGCACCGGCTACCGGTTTTCCACAAAAGCATAAAAACAGCTGCAAGCTTCTAGCTACAAGCGGCAAGTAACAGCAAGCCGCTCTGACTTGTAGCTTGCAGCTTGAAACTTGAAGCTGCGGCTAAGGACGCCCCCGTGAATCAAAACTGGCATGGCACCCTGATTCGCCACATGCTGCTGCTGGTCACCGCTTGCCTGGTGATCGGCCTGATCACCGGCTATTACGGCTGGAGCCTCGCGGCGGGTCTGGGGATTTATCTGGGCTGGACGCTCAAGCAATTGCTGCGGCTGCACGAGTGGCTGCGCCAGCACCAACCCGACGAAGCACCGCCCGACGGCTATGGCCTGTGGGGTGAAGTGTTCGACAGCATCTACCACCTGCAACGCCGCGATCAACGCGTGCGCGGGCGTCTGCAAGCGGTGATCGACCGGGTGCAGGAATCCACCGCCGCGCTGAAAGACGCGGTGATCATGCTCGACAGCGACGGCAACCTGGAATGGTGGAACCGCGCCGCCGAAACCCTGCTCGGTCTCAAGACGCCGCAAGACAGTGGCCAACCGGTGACCAACCTGGTCCGCCATCCGCGCTTTAAGGAATATTTCGAGCAGGACAGTTACGCCGAGCCGCTGGAAATCCCCTCGCCGACCAATGATCGCGTGCGCATTCAGCTGTACCTGACCCGCTACGGCAACAACGAACACTTGATGCTGGTGCGCGACGTCACGCGTATTCATCAGCTGGAACAGATGCGCAAAGACTTCATCGCCAACGTCTCCCACGAACTGCGCACGCCGCTGACGGTGATCTGCGGCTATCTGGAGACCCTGCTCGACAACGTCGAAGAAGTGAATCCGCGCTGGAGCCGCGCTCTGCAGCAGATGCAGCAACAGGGCGGACGCATGCAGACGCTGCTCAACGATTTGTTGCTGCTGGCGAAACTGGAAGCCACCGACTACCCGTCGGACAACCAGCCGGTGCAGGTCGATACGCTGCTGCAATCGATCAAGAGCGACGCACAGCAATTGTCCGGCGCGAAAAACCAGCGCATCAGCCTCGAAGCCGACGCCAGCCTGTTGCTCAAAGGCAGTGAGGCGGAATTGCGCAGTGCGTTTTCCAATCTGGTGTTCAACGCGGTGAAGTACACCCCGGCCGAGGGCAACATCCGCATTCGCTGGTGGGGTGACGATCAGGGCGCGCACCTGAGCGTGCAGGATTCCGGGATCGGCATCGACAGCAAACACTTGCCGCGCCTGACCGAACGCTTCTACCGCGTCGACTCCAGCCGCAACTCCAACACTGGCGGCACTGGCCTGGGCCTGGCCATCGTCAAGCACGTGTTGCTGCGCCACCGCGCACGCATGGAGATCAGCAGCGTGCCCGGTCACGGCAGCACGTTCACCTGCCATTTCGCCCCGGCTCAGGTCGCCCAGGCACGGGCCATCAGCGCCGCTGAGTGATACCGGCCAGCACGCGCCACTAGGCAATCGCCAGGTCAGCCGCTACATTGGCTGACTTGTGCCTGCCTTTCAGGCGCGACTTTTCTCTCTTTTGAATCACACGGAACCCGCAAAACTCCATCATGGACCCTTCCCCTGGCTTGTCCCTCGCAACAATATTCGCCGATTTCGGCATGATCCTATTTGCTCTGATCCTGGTTTTGCTCAACGGCTTTTTCGTTGCGGCGGAATTCGCCATGGTCAAACTGCGCTCGACCCGGGTCGAGGCCATCGCTGAACAGAACGGCTGGCGCGGGCATATCCTGCGCACCGTGCACAGTCAGCTCGATGCGTACCTCTCGGCGTGTCAGCTCGGTATCACCCTCGCCTCCCTCGGTCTGGGCTGGGTCGGTGAGCCGGCGTTCGCGCATATTCTTGAACCATTGCTGGAAAGCGTTGGCGTGCAGTCGCCGGAAGTGATCAAAGGCGTGTCGTTCTTCGCCGCGTTCTTCGTCATTTCGTACCTGCACATCGTGGTCGGCGAGCTGGCCCCGAAATCCTGGGCGATCCGTAAACCCGAACTGCTGTCACTGTGGACGGCGGTGCCGCTGTACCTGTTCTACTGGGCGATGTACCCGGCGATCTACCTGCTCAACGCCAGCGCCAACGCGATCCTGCGTATTGCCGGCCAAGGCGAACCCGGCCCGCACCACGAACACCATTACAGCCGCGAAGAACTGAAACTGATCCTGCACTCCAGCCGTGGTCAGGACCCAAGCGATCAAGGCATGCGTGTTCTGGCGTCGGCGGTGGAAATGGGCGAGCTGGAAGTGGTCGACTGGGCCAACTCCCGCGAAGACCTGATCACGCTGGAATTCAACGCACCACTGAAAGAAATCCTCGCGATGTTCCGTCGCCACAAGTTCAGCCGTTATCCGGTGTACGACAGCGAGCGTCAGGAGTTCGTCGGCCTGCTGCACATCAAGGATCTGCTGCTGGAACTGGCGGCGCTGGACCACATTCCCGAGTCGTTCAACCTGGCTGAACTGACCCGCCCGCTGGAGCGCGTGTCGCGACACATGCCGCTGTCGCAGCTGCTGGAGCAGTTCCGCAAGGGCGGCTCGCACTTCGCCGTGGTCGAAGAGGCTGATGGCAACATCATCGGCTACCTGACCATGGAAGACGTGCTGGAAGTGCTGGTCGGCGACATTCAGGACGAACACCGCAAGGCTGAGCGCGGCATCCTCGCCTATCAGCCGGGCAAGCTCTTGGTGCGTGGTGACACGCCGCTGTTCAAGGTGGAACGCCTGCTAGGCATCGACCTTGATCACATCGAAGCGGAAACCCTCGCCGGGCTGGTCTACGAAACCCTGAAACGGGTGCCGGAAGAGGAAGAAGTGCTGGAAGTCGAAGGCCTGCGAATCATCATCAAGAAGATGAAAGGGCCGAAGATTGTGCTGGCGAAGGTGTTGATGCTGGATTGATGGGCTGATCCAGCACCGCGCCGCTTCCTTCGCGAGCAGGCTCGCTCCCACAGTTGAAATGCATTCCAGGGTGGGAGCGAGCCGGCTCCGGGCGGCGTTCCGACGAAGAGGTCCGCAGATGCAGCACATCATTGCTTGCCCAACGCAAAGTTGGGCAACGCCCCCAGCGGCTGGTTGAACTGATACGGAATCGACACCAACCCTTCCCCGGTATTGCGCTGCACCACAAAGTGCAAATGCGGGCCGCTGCTGTTGCCAGTGTTGCCTGACAGCGCCAGCGGACTGCCCACCGTCACTCGTTGCCCTTCGCGCACGCTCACCGAACCTTGCTTTAGGTGCAGGTACACGCCCATGGTGCCGTCGTCATGCAGCACCCGCACGAAATTGCCCGATGCATCCGAGCCGCGACCGCTCTGTGAATTCTCGGTCTTCACCACCACCCCTGCCCGCGCGGCAATGATCGGCGTGCCGACCGGCATCGCGATGTCCATCGCATAGCGATTCTTCGGTCCGTAGTGGCTGTACTGGCCGTTGGCACCCTGGCTCAGACGAAACGGTCCGCCGCGCCATGGCAGTGGATAGCGATAGCCCTGCGCGGTGCCTGTGGGGTCGCCGAGGGAGTAATGGAACTGCGGCGTATACACCAACGGCTTGCCGCCGGTAATCGCCGTGAGCAGAGCCAAGCGCGTGTTGCTGCGCGCTGGCAGCACCCGGCGGATGGTTTGTGCCGGCGCGCCACGCACATTGCTCATCCCGGTAAACGCCAGCGCCACCTCGACCGGCGCATACAGATCATTGCGCACGAAGACCACGTCAGTGCCTTTCTGTTTTTTGATGTCGAGATAGACCTGCCGCTCGAGGCGCTCGACCATGCGGTCCTGAAAGACGAACACCTGCGCGCCTTTGCTTGGCCGGTCGCTGTAGGAGACCACGCCGTTGGCATCGGTGGATTTGTAAATGGTCATGGCCACAGCCGAGGAGGAGGCCATGAAGAGACCATAGAAAAACAGCAGGCGCGCGAGCATGGGCAAGAGTCTGTCGAAGTAAGGCCTGGGAATGAGCCTAGCAGGTGAAGCAGACCAGGCTAGTCGACAGATGTTTCAAATTGGCCAGTCTGGGAGATTGGTGGTGCAAGTGATGGCCCCTTCGCGAGCAGGCTCGCTCCCACATTTGAAACGCATTTCAAGGTGGGAGCGAGCCTGCTCGCGAAGGCGGACTGTCAGACGACGAAGATCACGCGCCCGGAACGAAGTGCTTCTGCGCCGTGCCGCGGGCGATCAGGCGGGAGATGTAGTCGAGCTTCTGCGCGTCCTGATCGACGAAGCGGAAGGTCAGTTGCAGCCATTCGCTGTCCGGTTTCGGCTCAAACGCGACGACGGCGTGCAGGTAACCGTTGAGGCGGGCGATTTCCGCGTTGTCGCCCTGCTCCAGATCGAGCACGGCGCTGTCGAGGATCTGCGGCAGGGTGTCGGTGCGTTTTACCACCAACAACGCTTCCTTGATGCTCAGAGCCTTGATCACGCATTGCTGAGTACCGCTTGGCAGGCGCAATTGGCCCTGGCCACGGCCGCTGGCCGGAGCCGACGCGGCGGCTGGTGCCTTGACCGGTGGGCTGTTGAGCAAACCACGCGATGGCGCAGCGGCGGGCGCTGGTGCGGCAACTGCCGGTTTGGCAAACGGATTGACCGCAGCGGCCGCCGGAGCACCGCCGACCACGGCGGGCTTGCCACCGGTCAAGGCGCTCAGGGAATCGTTGCCGAACGCCGAGTTCATTTTGGTCGGCGCGCTGTTCATCAGGGTGTCGAGCTTGCCGACCTTGTTCAGCGCCTGCTTGACCTTGGTCAGCAGTTGCTCGTTGGTGAACGGCTTGCTGACGTAGCCGGAAACGCCAGCCTGAATCGCCTGCACGACGTTTTCCTTGTCGCCACGGCTGGTGACCATGACGAATGGCATGGTCTTGAGGTTGTCTTGCTCACGGCACCAGGTCAGCAGTTCGAGACCGGACATTTCCGGCATTTCCCAGTCGCACAGGACCAGGTCAAAGGCTTCTCTGGCCAGCATGGCCTGAGCCTTTTTACCGTTGACGGCGTCCTCGGTGCGGATCCCCGGGAAGTAATTACGCAGGCACTTTTTCACCAGGTCACGAATGAACGAAGCATCGTCCACGACCAACACACTGATCTTGCTCATCCAACACCCCTATTAAAATCCCGGCAAGCATAACGCTGGCTGATGGCACATTGCCAAAACTCTTCAGTCACGCCGGGACTTTTCGTTCGCGGGTGCTGCTTTTTAATCGAATCTGCCCATGAAAAGCACAAACAAAAACGCCCGGCCAAAGGGCCGGGCGCTTTTCTCAGGCAATCTTACTTATCGTCAGCATTGCCCGGAACATTAGCGGTTTCGCCGCTTGTGCCTTCAACTTCTTCTTTCATGCGCTTGAGGCCCATGTGGCGCACGTCGGTGCCGCGCACCAGGTAAATGACCAATTCAGAGATATTGCGCGCGTGGTCGCCGATGCGTTCCAGCGAACGCAGGACCCAGATAATGCTCAAGACCCGCGAGATAGAGCGCGGGTCTTCCATCATGTAGGTGGCCAGTTCACGCAATGCGGTCTTGTATTCGCGGTCGATGATCTTGTCGTATTGCGCCACCGACAACGCCAGATCGGCGTCGAAACGGGCAAACGCGTCCAGCGCATCACGAACCATATTGCGCACCTGGTCGCCAATGTGACGAACCTCGACGTAACCGCGCGGCGCTTCGCCTTCTTCGCACAGCTGAATCGCTCGACGAGCGATCTTGGTCGCTTCGTCACCGATGCGCTCGAGGTCGATCACCGACTTGGAGATGCTGATGATCAAACGCAGGTCGGACGCCGCCGGCTGACGGCGGGCGAGAATGCGCAGGCATTCTTCGTCGATGTTGCGTTCCATCTGGTTGATCTGGTCGTCGATCTCGCGCACCTGCTGAGCCAGACCGGAATCGGCCTCGATCAGCGCGGTCACCGCGTCGTTGACCTGCTTCTCGACCAGCCCGCCCATGGCCAGGAGGTGGCTGCGCACTTCCTCAAGCTCGGCGTTGAACTGCGCAGAGATGTGATGGGTAAGGCCTTCCTTAGAAATCATTGTGTTCGCTCCGCAAAAGCTTTAACCAAGAGCTGCAAGCTACGAGCTGCAAGCTGAAATTTGTCGTTACGCTGAACCGCTTTGACTTGCCGCTCGCAGCTTGAAGCTCGCGGCTGTACGGTCAACCGTATCGACCGGTGATGTAGTCTTCGGTCTGCTTCTTCGCCGGATTGGTGAACAGGGTATCGGTGTCGCCGAATTCCACCAGTTTGCCCATGTACATGAACGCCGTGTAGTCGGACACCCGCGCCGCCTGTTGCATGTTGTGCGTGACGATGACGATGGTGAACTTGGATTTCAGCTCGTAGATCAGCTCTTCGACTTTCAGCGTCGAGATCGGGTCGAGGGCCGAGCACGGTTCGTCAAGCAGCAGCACTTCCGGCTCAACCGCGATGGTACGGGCGATGACCAGACGCTGTTGCTGACCACCGGACAGACCGAGTGCCGATTCATGCAGACGGTCTTTGACTTCGTCCCACAGCGCCGCGCCTTTCAACGCCCACTCGACCGCTTCATCAAGGACGCGTTTCTTGTTGATGCCCTGGATGCGCAGGCCGTACACGACGTTCTCGTAGATGGTTTTCGGGAACGGGTTGGGCTTCTGGAACACCATGCCGACACGACGACGCAGCTCCGCAACGTCTTCGCCTTTGCGATAGATGTTGTTGCCGTACAGGTTGATCGCGCCTTCTACGCGGCAGCCGTCAACCAGATCATTCATGCGGTTGAAGGTGCGCAGCAACGTCGATTTACCGCAACCGGACGGGCCGATGAACGCGGTCACGCGCTGCTTCGGGATGTTCATGCTGACGTCGAACAGTGCTTGTTTCTCACCGTAGTACAGGCTCAGGCCCGGTACTTCGATGGCCACGGTTTCCTGTTCGAGACTGAGGCTCTGCTTGTCGCGGCCCAGGGCAGACATATTGATGCCGTGGGTATGTGTTTCGTGCTGCATGGGAGGCTCCCTGTGCTAACAAATTTGGTTCGGAACACTGCTTGTTGCAGCTTCCATCAATATTCCAGTGGACGCGGTTCAATGTGGGAGCGAGCCTGCTCGCGAAGGGGCCCTTGAGGCCGCCAAAAGCTTCGCGAGCAGGCTCGCTCCCACAGGGTTCGCGTCGTCCTTAGCTATCCAGTGCTTTGTATTTTTCACGCAGGTGGTTGCGGATATACACCGCCGACAGGTTCAACGTGGCGATCACCAGCACCAGCAGCAGCGCCGTGGCGTACACCAGCGGGCGGGCCGCTTCGACGTTCGGGCTCTGGAAGCCGACGTCATAGATGTGGAAGCCCAGGTGCATGATCTTCTGATCCAGGTGCAGGTACGGGTAGTTGCCGTCCACTGGCAGCGACGGCGCCAGTTTCACCACACCCACCAACATCAGCGGCGCCACTTCACCAGCAGCACGGGCCACGGCGAGAATCATGCCGGTCATCATCGCCGGGCTGGCCATCGGGATCACAATCTTCCACAAGGTTTCAGCCTTGGTCGCGCCCAGTGCCAGCGAACCTTCACGCACGGTGCGCGGAATACGCGCCAGACCTTCCTCGGTCGCGACGATCACCACCGGCACCGCCAGTAGCGCCAAGGTCAGCGAGGCCCAGAGCAGACCCGGCGTACCGAAGGTCGGTGCCGGCAAAGCTTCGGGGAAGAACAAGCGGTCGACCGAACCACCGAGTACGTAAACGAAGAAGCCCAGACCGAACACGCCGTAAACGATCGCCGGTACGCCGGCGAGGTTGTTCACCGCGATACGGATGATCCGCGTCAGGGTGTTCTGCTTGGCGTATTCGCGCAGGTACACCGCCGCCAGCACGCCGAACGGGGTGACGATCATCGCCATGATCAGGGTCATCATCACGGTGCCGAAGATCGCCGGGAAAATCCCGCCTTCGGTGTTCGCTTCACGCGGGTCGTCCGAGAGGAATTCCCAGATCTTGCTGAAGTAGAAGCCGACCTTGGTAAAGGTGCTCATCGCGTTCGGCTGGTAGGCGTGAACCACTTTGCCCAGACCGATTTCGATCTCTTTGCCGTTGGCGTCACGAGCCGTCAAGGCATCGCGGTTGAACTGCGCATGCAGATCGGCCAGACGCGCTTCGATGTCCTGATAACGCGCATTCAGCTCGGCACGCTCGGATTCCATGTCCGCTTGCGCGGTGGCGTCGAGCTTGCCTTCCAGTTCCAATTTGCGACCGTGCAGACGGATGCGTTCCAGCCCTGCGTTGATCGCACCGATGTCGGTTTTTTCCAGCGACTTCAGTTGTGCCGCCAGACCGTTCACACGGTTGATCCGCGCTTGCAGTTCAGGCCACGCAGCCTCGCCTTCGGCGATGACTTTGCCATCCTGTTTGACGTTGACCAGGTAGCCGTAGAAGTTGCCCCACTCGCGACGCTCGATCGCCATCAACTCTGGCGGCGTGGTCTGGTTGGTCAGCCACTCGCCGACGATCCAGGTGAAGTCGTTGCCGTTCAAGTCTCGGTTGCCGACCTTGATCAGCTCACGGGTCATGAATTCCGGACCTGCGTCAGGCACCGGCAAACCGGCACTCTTCAGACGGGCACGGGGCACTTCTTCTTTCTGTACCACTTCGCCGATGACCAGGTGATTGGCCTGGCCCGGTACGTCGTAGTTGGCGTGGACCAGGTCCGCCGGCCAGAAGTGACCCAGACCGCGCACGGCAATCACCGCCAGCAGGCCAATGGTCATGATGACCGCGATGGACACCGCGCCACCGCTGATCCAGACGCCCGGGGCGCCGCTCTTGAACCATCCTTTCAGGGAGTTCTGTTTCACAGACTTCTACCTTTGCTTAAAGCGACGAGTATTTCTTGCGCAGACGCTGACGAATCAGTTCTGCCAGGGTGTTCATGACGAAGGTGAACAACAGCAGCACCAGCGCCGAGAGGAACAGCACGCGGTAGTGGCTGCCGCCGACTTCCGACTCGGGCATTTCCACCGCGACGTTGGCGGCCAGGGTGCGCAGGCCTTCGAACAGGTTCATTTCCATGACCGGGGTGTTGCCGGTGGCCATCAGCACGATCATGGTTTCGCCGACCGCACGGCCCATGCCGATCATCAGCGCCGAGAAGATCCCCGGGCTAGCGGTCAGGATCACTACGCGAGTCATGGTCTGCCACGGCGTGGCACCCAGAGCCAGCGAACCGAGGGTCAGGCCGCGCGGCACACTGAACACGGCGTCTTCAGCGATCGAGTAGATGTTCGGGATCACCGCAAAACCCATGGCCAGACCGACCACCAGAGCGTTGCGCTGGTCGTAGGTGATGCCCAGGTCGTGGGAGATCCACATGCGCATGTCACCGCCGAAGAACCAGTTCTCCATGAACGGACTCATGTACAGCGACAACCAGCCCACAAACAGGATCACCGGAATCAGCAGCGCACTTTCCCAGCCGTCCGGGACTTTCAGGCGGATCGATTCAGGCAGACGGCTGAAGGTGAAACCGGCGACCAGGATGCCGATCGGCAACAACATCAGCAGGCTGAAGATGCCCGGCAGATGCCCTTCTACATACGGTGCGAGGAACAGACCGGCGAAGAAGCCGAGGATCACCGTCGGCATCGCTTCCATCAGCTCGATCACCGGTTTGACCTTGCGGCGCATGCCCGGGGCCATGAAGTAGGCGGTGTAGATCGCCGCAGCAACCGCCAGTGGCGCGGCCAGCAGCATCGCGTAGAACGCGGCTTTCAGGGTGCCGAAGGTCAGTGGCGAGAGGCTCAGTTTCGGTTCGAAATCGGTGTTGGCCGCAGTCGATTGCCAGACGTATTTAGGCTCGTCGTAGTTCTCGTACCAGACCTTGCTCCACAGCGCGCTCCACGAGACTTCCGGGTGCGGGTTGTCGAGCAGCAATGGTTGCAGCTTGCCGCCGGCTTCAACGATCACGCGGTTGGCGCGCGGTGACAGGCCGAATACGCCTTGACCATCGACCACCTGATCAACCAGCAGCGTGCGATGTGCGGTGCTGTGGAACACGCCAAGCTTGCCGCTGGCATCCAGCGCGAGGAAGCCTTTGCGCCGTTCTTCAGCGCTGATTTCAACGATCGGCGTGGTGCCCATCTGGAAGGTGCGGATCTGTTTCAGGCGCAGCTCACCGTCGGTATCACGGGCCATGAACCATTGGGCCAGACCACCCTTGGAGTCGCCGACGATCAGCGAGATGCCACCGACCAGTTGCGTGGTCGCGGTAACTTCAGCGTCAGCGTTTTCCAGCAGTTTGTAGCGCCCGTTGAGGCTCTTGTCGCGCAGGCTGAACACATCGGCCTGAGCGCGACCGTTGACCACATACAGCCACTGCTGGCGCGGGTCGACGAAGATGTTTTTCACCGGCTCAGTCATCTGCGGCAGATCGATACGCTTCTGCTCGTTGGTGACTTCGCCAGTCATCATGTTTTCTTCGCTGGTCAGCGACAGCACATTGAGTTGCGAACCGGTCGAACCGACCAGCATCAGGGTCGTGTCGGTGGCGTTGAGGCTGACATGCTCCAGCGCACCGCCGGCTTCGTTCAGCGCGATCGGCGTCTCGCCATACGGATATTCGATGGCCGGGCTGATGGTTTTCTTGCCATCGGGGTAGCTGACTTTATAGGTGTGACGGAACACCAGCGCCTGACCGTTGGACAGGCCCACGGCCACCAGCGGATGGCCCGGCTGGTCTTCACCAATCGAGGTTACGGTGGCGCCGGCCGGCACCGGCAGATCGACGCGCTTCAGTTCAGCGCCACTGTCGATATCAAAGAACAATGCCTGGCCCTTGTCGGAAACGCGCATCGCCACCTGATTCTGCTCTTCGAGCGAAATCATCAGCGGCTTGCCGGCGTCCTGCATCCAGGCCGGGGTGATCGAGTCTTTCGCGGTCAGGTCGGCACCCTGGAACAGCGGCGCAACCACGTAGGCGAGGAAGAAGAAGATCAGGGTGATGGCTGCCAGCACCGCGAGACCGCCAACGAGGACGTACCAGCGGGTGAAGCGATCCTTGAGCGCGCGAATGCGGCGCTTGCGTTGCAGCTCAGGCGTATTGAAATCAATGCGCTTGGGAGGATTAGTAGTCATGTGGGAATTGGCCAGATCATTCATGCGCTCACCCTAGCGATCCTGTATGACAGAAAGATGACAATGCAGTGACGCAGCAAATCCACCGCCAGCGGGACTGGCAGAGGATCAAAAATTTGAGGTGTGGAAAAGGCCGGCCTGCAAGCAGATCCGGCCTTTTACCTGAGTCCGGCGGGGTTCACCCCGGACTCAATTTGTTACTTCTTTGCGACAGCGCCGCCTTCCTGCAGACCCAGGTCAGCCAGTGCTTTTGCAGCAACCTTGGCTGGCAGTGGGATGTAGCCGTCTTTCACTACCACTTCCTGGCCCTGTTTCGACAGCACCAGTTTCACGAACTCGGCTTCCAGCGGAGCCAGAGGCTTGTTCGGGGCTTTGTTGACGTAAACGTAGAGGAAACGCGACAGCGGATATTTGCCGTTCAGGGCGTTTTCTTCGGTATCTTCGATGAAGTCAGTGCTGCCCTTCTTCGACAGCGCAACGGTTTTCACGCTGGCAGTCTTGTAGCCGATGCCCGAGTAACCGATGCCGTTCAGCGAGGAGCTGATCGACTGCACCACCGACGCCGAACCTGGTTGTTCGTTGACGTTTGGTTTGTAGTCGCCTTTGCACAGGGCTTCTTCTTTGAAGTAGCCGTAGGTGCCGGATACCGAGTTACGACCGAACAGTTGCACTGGCTTGTTGGCCAGGTCGCCGGTCACGCCCAGGTCGCCCCAGGTTTTCACGTCGGCTTTGGCGCCGCACAGACGGGTCGACGAGAAGATCGCATCAACCTGTTCCATGGTCAGGTGCTGGATCGGGTTGTCCTTGTGTACGAAAACGGCCAGGGCATCCACGGCAACCGGGATAGCGGTTGGCTTGTAGCCGTACTTCTGCTCGAAGGCCGCCAGTTCGGTGTCCTTCATCTTGCGGCTCATCGGGCCCAGGTTGGAGGTGCCTTCAGTCAGCGCAGGTGGCGCAGTGGCGGAGCCAGCGGCCTGAATCTGGATGTTGACGTTCGGGTATTCTTTTTTGTAGTTCTCAGCCCAGAGGGTCATGAGGTTGGCCAGGGTATCGGAGCCGACGCTGGACAGGTTGCCCGACACACCAGTGGTCTTGGTGTAGCTCGGGATAGCAGGGTCAACAGCGGCGAACGCGTTGGCAGTCGCAACGCCAGCAGCGACAAAAGTCATTGCCGCCATCAAACGCTTCAGTTTCATGCCTTACTCCTAGCAGATAGGGTGTGTTAAGTCGGGGCCAAGTATCAGCAGGCCGTGTGAACACTCTATGGCTGAAATATGACAATTGGATGAAAGGCCAGCATCCGGGTTTTACAAGATGATTCGAGTTGCCCCCCATTCGCGAGCAGGCTCGCTCCCACAGTTGAAATGCATTCCAAATGTGGGAGCGAGCCTGCTCGCGAAGACGCCGGGACTATTGAGGGAGATTTCGGATCAACGCCCCTTCTTCCACAGCCACGCCCCCACCAGAATCCCCATGGTGCACAGCACCGCCACATAGTAGGCAGGTCCCATCGCGCTTTCTTTCAGCAGCAGACTGACCACCATCGGCGTCAGGCCACCAAAGATCGCGTAAGCCACGTTGTACGAGAACGACAAGCCGCTAAACCGCACCACCGGCGGAAACGCTTTAACCATCACATACGGCACCGCGCCGATGGTGCCGACCAGAAAACCGGTCAACGCGTACAGCGGGAACAGCCAGTTCGGGTGATCGGCGAGGCTGTGATAGAACGTCCACGAGCTGATCAGCAAGCCCAGGCAACCGAACACAAACACGCGGCCGGCCCCAAAGCGATCTGCCAGTGCGCCGGAAATGATGCAGCCGATGCTCAGGAACACGATCGCCAGACTGTTCGACTGCAGCGATTGCGTCGGCGTGAAGTGATAGACGGTTTGCAGCACGGTCGGGGTCATCAGGATGACCACAACGATGCCAGCGGAGAGCAACCAGGTCAGCAGCATCGAGATCGCAATCGCGCCGCGATGGTCACGCAGCACCGCGCGCAGCGGCACTTCTTCGGCCAGCGCCTTGCGCAATTGCAGCTCGGCGAACACCGGCGTCTCGTGCAACCAGCGGCGCAGGTAGACCGAGAACAGGCCGAACACACCGCCGAGCAGGAACGGGATCCGCCAGGCGTAATCGGAAACCTCGGCAGGCGTATAAATGCTGTTGATCGCCGTAGCGACCAGCGAGCCGAGCAGAATGCCGGCGGTCAGGCCGCTGGTGAGGGTGCCACAGGCGTAACCCATGTGCTTTTGCGGTACATGTTCGGAAACGAAGACCCACGCGCCCGGCACTTCACCGCCAATCGCCGCGCCCTGAATCACCCGCATCACCAGCAACAGGATCGGCGCCCACAGGCCGATCTGCGCGTACGTTGGCAGCAGCCCCATGATAAGGGTCGGCACGGCCATCATGAAGATGCTCAGGGTGAACATCTTCTTGCGCCCCAGCAGGTCGCCGAAGTGCGCCATGACGATGCCGCCCAGCGGCCGCGCGAGGTAACCGGCGGCGAAGATGCCGAAGGTCTGCATCAGGCGCAGCCACTCGGGCATGTCGGCCGGGAAGAACAGCTTGCCGACCACGGTGGCGAAGAAGACGAAGATGATGAAATCGTAAAACTCCAGCGCGCCACCGAGGGCGGACAGCGACAGAGTCTTGTAGTCATTGCGGGTCAACGGTCGTGCGGGTTGCTCGGGCTGCGCGAGGCTCGAAGGCGCTGTGGTCATGGCAAGGGCTTCTCTTATAGTCGGAACTGCCGCCACAACAACGCTGGCGGTGGCTTGGGCAGGTTCGGCACCATAGCAAATTGTTCGAAAAAGCACATAGAGCCGCGTAATTGACGGTCGAAATGAGAACCGGATGGTCGTCGTGGAGTCTACCGACCGATATACTCGCAACCTGCTCCGGTTTGTAGGGGGTTGCTGTGCGAAAACGTCGTTGGCCCGGCCTTTGCTCGGGATTAGCCGGTTTCGCAGAGTTTCTCCTTAGGCGCCTGATGGAAAACGTGACGAACGTAGTAGGTTCGGTGCTGAATCGTTTTTCCCGAAGACGGCTACCACCAGCAATACCAACGAAGAGTCACGGGTCAGAGGCACCCCCGGCATGATAGAGCTCGAACAAGAAGATCCAATCCCGCAAGGCGACCTGGCCCTGCAAATCACCGCACTTCCACGCGAAACCAATGGCTTTGGCGATATTTTCGGCGGCTGGCTGGTAGCGCAGATGGATTTGGCCGGCACCGCGATGGCCAGCCGTGTCGCTGGCGGTCGCGTCGCCACGGTTGCCATCGATCGCATGGCGTTCCTCGTGCCAGTGGCTGTCGGCGCACAATTGTCCTTCTATACCCAGACCCTGGAAATCGGCCGCAGCTCGATCCAGATGATGGTTGAAGTGTGGAGCGACGACCCGCTGTCCAGTGAGTGGCGTAAAGTGACCGAAGCCGTGTTTGTCTTCGTCGCCATCGACGGCAGCGGCCGCACTCGCTCGGTTCCGCCACGCGCGCGTTAAACCTCGCGGCCGTTTTACGGTCGATAATCGTCCCAAGTGTCTGATCGAGAGCTGTCCCATGAACACGCCCAACGTTGAAGCGGTGAAACTGGATGAACTGAACTGCTGGCGCATCCGCCACGGTCAGGCCGAAGTGCTGGTGGCCCAGCAAGGCGCGCACATCCTCAGTTATCAGATCGATGGGCAGCCGCCGATCATCTGGCTCAACGACAAAGCCGACTTCAAGACGGGCAAAAGCATTCGCGCCGGCGTGCCGGTGTGCTGGCCGTGGTTCGGCAAGTTCGAGCGCAACCCGCAGAGCGTGCAGGCCATGTACACCGGTGCGCAACCGGCACCCGCGCATGGTCTGGTGCGGGCGATGGATTGGGAGTTGGGCGGCATCGAATCAGAGGCTGACGGTGTCAAGGTCGAGTTCAAGCTGCCCTACCCTGACGGTGGCCTGCCGGGCTGGCCGCACGAAGTCGATCTGACCCTGACCCTGCATTTGTCCGAACAACTGAGCTTCAGCCTGACCAGCCACAACCGTGGCAGTGACAGCGTCAGCCTGAGCCAGGCGCTGCACACGTATTTCGCGGTCAGTGATGTGCGCAATGTGCAGGTCGACGGTGTCGATGGTTTGAATTACATCGAGACGCTGGATGACTGGAAAACCAACAGTCAGCAAGGCGATCTGCATTTTGCCGGCGAAACCGACCGCATCTACCTCGACGCTCCGCCGCAGTTGAGCATTGTCGACCCGACCTGGGAAAGACGCATTGTGCTGACGGCTACCGGTTCACGCACGGCGGTGATCTGGAACCCGTGGATCGATCGCGCGGCGGCATTGGCGGATATGGATAACGATGGCTGGCAGCGCATGTTGTGCATCGAGACGGCGAATGTGATGGATGACGTGGTTACGCTGGCGGCGGGTGCGAGCCATACCATGGGCGTCAGCGTCGCCAGCAAGCCGCTCTAACAGCACCGCAAAACCAAATGTAGGAGTGAGCCTGCTCGCGATAGCGGTTTGTCAGATCCATTAAATTGGCTGACACGACGCTTTCGCGAGCAGGCTCGCTCCCACAGTTGTTTGGTGGTGATTGTTAGAGATCAGATTCCTGCACCACCCGCACCTTGTCCGCTTCCAGCGCATACGCCGCATCGGCCAGATCATTGCTGACCTTCTCGACCTTCAGCGTGCCGGTCACCCACAGCGGCGTATAGATGTCGTCCAGTTTCAAACCCTTCGGATAACGCACCAGCACCAGTTGATTCGGCGGCGGTGGCGGCACGTGGATGCAAGCGCCCGGGTACGGCACGAGGAAGAACAGCGTGCTGCGGCCCTTGGCGTCGGACTCCAGCGGCACCGGATAACCACCGATGCGGATGTGCTTGTCGTTCATCGACGCCACGGTTTTGGTCGAATACATCACCGCCGGCAGACCTTTGGCCTGCTTCATCCCGCCCTTCTCGGTGAAGGTGCCGGTGGCTTCCGGGGAGTTGTGGTCGATTTCAGGCATGGCCTCGAGGGCCTTTTGATCCGACTTGGGCATCAGTTCGAGCCAGTCGGTTTCCGGCAGTTCGCCGGCGTGGGCCAAACCGCTGCCCAGGAAAAGGAGAGTCAACAGAAGACGGCGCATGAAGGTGCTCGGTATAGAAAGGAAGGAACATTGAATCGCCGAGCATTCTAGCCCTCCCGGCCACGTTGGCAGAGAGGGCTTTGTCGCTTTGGATCAGTTCTTTTTGATCAGGCCGTAGATCACCAGCAACACGATCGCGCCGACCAGTGCGCCGATGAAGCCTGCGCCCTCGCCCGCGTGATAGATGCCCAGGGCCTGGCCGCCGTAAGTGGCTGCCAGCGAACCGCCGATACCGAGCAGGATGGTCATGATCCAGCCCATGCTGTCATCGCCCGGCTTCAGGAACCGCGCCAGCAGGCCGACGATCAAGCCGATAAAGATGGTTCCGATAATTCCCATGGCAATTCCCTCTCAGTAGTAGATATGCGAAGCCTAGTCAGACTTTGGCATCCTGCCATGAGAGAACGGCGGCCCCTGAATGGTTCCGCCGCTGCCACATGAAACTGTCGTTACTCGCCGATCAGCGCTTCGACCTTGACGATCTGCGCCTGCAGCGTGGCCATGTCGGCGCAACGCAGGTTGGCGTGGCCGACCTTGCGCCCGGCCTTGAAGGCTTTGCCGTAGTGATGCAGATGGCAATCTTCGATGGCGATGACTTTCTCAACCGGTGGAACAACGCCGATGAAGTTGAGCATCGCACTCTCGCCGACCTTGGCCGTCGAACCCAGCGGCAGGCCGGCAACGGCGCGCAGGTGGTTTTCGAACTGGCTGCACTCGGCACCTTCGGTAGTCCAATGCCCGGAGTTGTGCACGCGCGGGGCGATTTCGTTGGCCTTGAGGCCACCGTCGACTTCAAAGAACTCGAACGCCATCACACCCACATAGTCGAGCTGCTTGAGCACACGGCTCGAGTAATCTTCGGCCAACGCCTGCAACGGGTGATCGGTGCTGGCCACCGATAGCTTGAGGATGCCGCTGTCGTGGGTGTTGTGTACCAGCGGATAGAACTTGGTTTCGCCATCGCGAGCACGCACGGCGATCAGCGAGACTTCACCGGTGAACGGCACGAAGCCTTCCAGCAGGCAGGACACACTGCCCAGTTCGGCGAAGGTGCCGACCACGTCTTCCGGCTTGCGCAGGACTTTCTGGCCCTTGCCGTCATAACCCAGGGTGCGGGTTTTCAGCACGGCCGGCAGACCGATCGAAGCCACGGCGGCATCCAGATCGGCTTGCGATTGAATGTCGGCGAAGGCCGGGGTCGGAATGCCCAGGTCCTTGAACATGCTCTTTTCGAACCAGCGGTCGCGAGCGATGCGCAGGGCTTCGGCACTCGGATAAACCGGCACAAACTGCGAGAGGAATGCCACGGTTTCGGCCGGGACGCTTTCGAATTCGAAGGTCACCAGATCGACTTCATCGGCCAGTTGGCGCAGATGATCCTGATCGCCGTAATCGGCCCGCAGGTGTTCGCCCAGCGCAGCGGCACAAGCGTCCGGCGCAGGGTCGAGGAAAGCGAAGTTCATGCCCAGCGGGGTGCCCGCCAGGGCCAACATGCGACCCAACTGGCCGCCACCGATTACACCGATCTTCATCTCAACAACCTCAGGCAATACGTGGGTCTGGATTGTCCAGGACGCTGTCTGTCTGCTCGGCACGGAAGGTTTTCAGTACCGCGTGGAACTGTGGATGCTTGGCGCCGAGGATGCTCGCCGAGAGCAGCGCGGCGTTGATCGCGCCAGCCTTGCCGATAGCGAGGGTGGCGACCGGGATGCCCGCTGGCATCTGCACGATCGACAGCAGCGAGTCGACACCCGAGAGCATGGCCGACTGCACTGGCACGCCCAGCACCGGCAGGTGGGTCTTGGCCGCACACATGCCTGGCAAGTGGGCTGCGCCACCGGCACCGGCGATAATCACCTCGATGCCGCGGCTTTCAGCCTCTTCGGCGTACTGGAACAGCAGATCCGGGGTACGGTGGGCAGAAACCACCTTGACCTCGTACGGGATGCCGAGCTTTTCCAGCATATCGGCGGTGTGGCTAAGGGTGGACCAATCGGACTTGGAGCCCATGATCACGCCAACCAGTGCACTCATCGTCGCGCCTCTTCTCTCTGGAGCGCCCGCAGGCGCGTCATAAAACAACAAGCCACGCAGGTTGCGTGGCTTGATTGTACGAAAAATGGCCGGACGTGCCGGCCGAAGGCCGCGCAGTATACCGCAAAGAAAGCAATAAACAGCCCCCCGCACGACCATCTGTCATCTGCCGCAAATGCCCGGTTTTATTGACCTGAAGGTCAGCGCCGCAACACCGCAAATCCCCTGTAGGAGTGAGCCTGCTCGCGATGGCGGTGTGTCAGTCACATCGTCGCTGAATGTGCTGACGCTATCGCGAGCAGGCTCACTCCTACATTGGATCTCTGTTCAGGTCAGGAAGCTTGTGCCGCGCCACCCTCGAGCTTGCGCCACAGCAGGCGCACGTTGGCTTTACGCACCAAGGCGCAGCGATACAGGCGAATCTCCAGCGGCACGTGCCATTGCGGGCCGCCGCAGACCACCAGTTCGCCACGCGCCAGCTCAGCACGCACGCTCAGTTGCGGCACCCAGGCAATTCCAAGCCCTTCCAGCGCCATGCTCTTCAGGCTGTCAGCCATCGCGGTTTCGTAGATAGTGGTGAAGCGCAGCTGACGCTGACGCAACAATCCATTCACCGAGCGACCGAGAAACGCCCCGGCGCTATAGGCCAGCAACGGCACGCTCGCCTCCCCCTCCAGATCGAACAACGGCTTGCCATCAGCATCTGCTGCGCACACCGGCAGCATCTCGGTCTGGCCCAAATGCAACGAGGGGAAAATCTCCGGATCCATCTGCATCGCCGCGTCCGGGTCATAGAACGCCAGCATCAAGTCGCAGCCACCTTCACGCAATGCATGCACCGCGTCGCCGACGTTGGTTGCGACCAAGCGCGTGGCGATGTTCAAGCCTTCATTACGCAGTTGTGCAATCCAGCGCGGGAAGAAACCCAGCGCCAGCGAGTGAGCCGCGGCAACCTGCATCACTTCGCCCTGCCCGCCCTCCAGATGATGCAGATGGCGCAGCACTTCACCGAGCTGTTCAACCACCGTGCGCGCGGTCACCAGAAACAATTGCCCCGCTGCCGTCAGCTCGATCGGCGTGCGCGAGCGATTGACCAGGGTCAGCCCCAGCGCAGCCTCGAGACTGCGGATCCGCCGACTGAACGCCGGCTGGGTCACGAAGCGCCGTTCGGCCGCTTGCGAGAAGCTGCGGGTGGCGGCCAGAGCACTGAAGTCCTCGAGCCATTTGCTTTCCAGATTCATCACGTCCTCCCGGACACGCACCAAAACAGGTCACACGTCTGCCGCGCACGCGGCGTCACACGGGCATTATGCCGAATGTGCATAGGGCAGTGCTGAACAGCATTGGCCCAAAATTTCCTACAAGCCTAGCATTCGCAGCGTTCCGGCACAGACCGGGTCCATATCGAGATGATTTCTATCATGTCCTCCGCTGCATCTTTCCGCACAGAAAACGACCTGCTTGGCGCCCTCGAAGTACCGGCTCAAGCGTATTACGGCATCCAGACCCTGCGAGCGGTGAACAACTTCCGTCTCTCCGGCGTTCCGATTTCGCATTACCCGAAACTGGTTGTCGGCCTGGCAATGGTCAAACAGGCCGCTGCTGACGCCAACCGCGAGTTGGGTCACCTGAGCGAAGCCAAGCACGCTGCCATCAGCGAAGCCTGTGCCCGATTGATCCGCGGTGATTACCACGAAGAGTTCGTGGTCGACATGATTCAAGGTGGCGCCGGTACTTCCACCAACATGAACGCCAACGAAGTGATCGCCAACATTGCGCTCGAAGCAATGGGTCACCAGAAAGGCGAGTACCAGTACCTGCACCCGAACGACGACGTCAACATGGCGCAGTCGACCAACGACGCTTACCCAACAGCGATCCGTCTGGGTCTGCTGCTCGGTCACGACACCCTGCTGGCCAGCCTCGACAGCCTGATTCAGGCATTTGCCGCCAAGGGCAAAGAATTCGATCACGTCCTGAAAATGGGCCGTACCCAGCTGCAAGACGCTGTGCCGATGACCCTCGGCCAGGAATTCCGTGCCTTCGCCACTACCATGGGCGAAGACCTGGCCCGTCTGAAGACGCTGGCCCCGGAACTGCTGACTGAAGTAAACCTGGGCGGCACCGCGATCGGCACCGGCATCAACGCCGACCCGCGTTACCAAGCGCTGGCTGTTCAGCGTCTGGCCCTGATCAGCGGTCAACCGCTGGTTCCAGCGGCCGACCTGATCGAAGCGACTTCCGACATGGGCGCCTTCGTGCTGTTCTCCGGGATGCTCAAGCGCACTGCGGTGAAGCTGTCGAAGATCTGCAACGACCTGCGCCTGCTGTCCAGCGGCCCACGCACCGGCATCAACGAAATCAACCTGCCAGCGCGTCAGCCAGGCAGCTCGATCATGCCCGGCAAGGTCAACCCGGTGATTCCGGAAGCTGTGAACCAGGTGGCGTTCCAGGTCATCGGTAACGACTTGGCGCTGACCATGGCAGCCGAAGGCGGCCAACTGCAGCTGAACGTGATGGAGCCGCTGATCGCTTTCAAGATCTTCGACTCGATCCGCCTGCTGCAACGGGCCATGGACATGCTGCGCGAACATTGCATCGTCGGCATCACCGCCAACGAAGCGCGCTGCCGCGAACTGGTCGAACACTCGATCGGTCTGGTCACCGCACTGAACCCGTATATCGGCTACAAAAACGCCACCCGTATCGCCGGCCTCGCACTTGAAAGCGGCCGCGGCGTGCTGGAACTGGTGCGCGAAGAAGGTCTGCTCGACGAAGCCATGCTCGCCGACATCCTGCGCCCGGAAAACATGATTGCTCCACGTCTGGTTCCGCTGAAAGGCTGAACCGACGCGTTACTTGTAGCACCGCTCACCAGGTCGAGGGACTAGACACCTCTCACCTTTTGAGGGCTTGGGGATTTAGTCCCCAAGCCCTTTTTTTTAACTTTCTGACCCTGAGACCCGTATGTCTGGGGACTGAACAATGTGGGAGCGAGCCCGCTCGCGAAGACGGCGGCACATTCAAAAACGATGTGTCTGCAATGCCGCTTTCGCGAGCAGGCTCGCTCCCACACAGAGCAGTTCCTGCACAAGCCCGGCGCCGGTAACGCCGGGTGTTTCAAAGCCTCGTTTCGTCGCTTGCACCACTACCGTGCAGACGGGCGCGTCACTGATCGGTATAGTGCCGCCCCTCTTCGCGTGAGCGGTCGTCGGTAACGAGGCCATAACCCATGCGAAACCCGAACTAATAACAAACCCGCGAAATGGAACCGGACGAAACCTTCGCCTCACCCGTCGTGCCGCGCGCACACCGGTGTAACACGATGTTTCTTCCATCCAGTATTTGCTTACACAATAAACAGCGAGGAAAAATCCATGCTCGAAGTCATTAACGACTTCCTCTCAGGGAAAGTACTGATCGTGCTCATTGTCGGGCTCGGTAGCTACTTCACGATTCGCTCGCGTTTCGTTCAATTGCGCCACTTCTTCCACATGTTCGCGGTGTTCCGCGACAGCCTCAAGGGCAGCGCCGGGCAACTCAGCTCGTTCCAGGCCCTGATGCTCAGCCTTGCCGGCCGAGTGGGTGCAGGCAACATCGCCGGTGTCGGCATCGCCGTGACCCTCGGTGGTCCGGGTGCGGTATTCTGGATGTGGGTGACCGCACTGGTCGGCATGTCCAGCAGCTTCTTCGAATGCACCCTGGCCCAGGTCTACAAGCGCGCCGATGGCGACGGCCTGTACCGTGGCGGCCCGGCCTACTACATCCAGCACGGCCTTAAGCTCAAAGGCATGGCGGTGGTGTTCTCGGTCCTGCTGTTGGTCACCTACGGCTTTGCCTTCATTGGCCTGCAGTCCTACACCGTGACCCACTCGCTGCAGAACGCCTTTGAATTCAACCCACAACACACCGGTATCGTCCTGGCAGTGCTGCTGGCCATCACCTTCCTCGGCGGCATCAAGCGCATCGCCTCGGTGTCCGACCTGCTGGTGCCGATCAAGACTCTGGCCTATATCGGCGTAACCCTATACGTGATCGGTACTCAGATCGAACACGTGCCAGCCATGCTGGAAACCATCTTCAAGAGCGCCTTCGGTCTTGACCCGGCCTTTGGCGGCCTGCTTGGCAGCGCCATCGTCATGGGCGTGAAGCGTGGCGTATTCGCCAACGAAGCGGGCTTGGGCAGTGCACCGAACGTCGCCGCTGTGGCTGCCGTGAAGCACCCGGGCGCGCAGGGCGTGGTTCAGGCTTTCAGCGTGTTCCTCGACACCTTCGTGATCTGCACCTGCACCGCGCTGCTGATCCTGCTGTCGGGCTTCTACACCCCGGGCTTCGAAGGTGACGGCATCGTCCTGACCCAGAACTCGCTGGCCGCTGTGGTCGGTGACTGGGGTCGCATGTTCGTCAGCGTCGCGCTGTCGCTGTTCGTCTTCACCTGCATCCTCTACAACTACTACCTGGGCGAAAACAGCCTGCAGTTCCTCACCCGCAACCGCGCCGCGCTGATGATTTTCCGCGGCCTGGTGCTGGCGCTGGTGGTATGGGGTTCGATGCAGGACCTGTCGACGGTGTTCGCCTTCGCCGACATCACCATGACCTGCCTGGCCTTCGTCAACCTGGTGGCCCTGGCCATGCTGTTCAAGGTCGGCATGCGTGTGATGCGCGACTACGACGAGCAGCGCCGCGCCGGCGTCAAACAGCCTGTGTTCGACTCGAGCAAATTTGCCGATCTGGACCTCGACCTGAAGGCCTGGCCGACCAATCCGTCTGCCGCTGCCGGCCAGACCGAAGCCGAGCCGCAAGGCGTACCTGCAGCGCAACGCTGACAGGTGAATGACGGGCGCATCCCCTGCGCCCGTCAGTTATTGTGGTGCAATAACTTGTAGGAGTGAGCCTGCTCGCGATAGCGGTCTTTCAACCAACATCAATGTTGAACGATGAACCGCCATCGCGAGCAGGCTCGCTCCCACAAGGACCTCATCCTTTCGGAGAATCCCCATGAATTCGTCGACCTACCCCGCCGCCCAGCACGTCATGGTGCTCTACACCGGTGGCACCATCGGTATGCAGGCCAGCGCCAATGGCCTGGCCCCGGCGTCCGGTTTCGAAGCGCGGATGCGCGACTACCTGCACAGCCAGCCTGAACTCGTCGTACCGCAGTGGCAGTTCCGGGAAATGTCGCCGCTGATCGACAGCGCCAACATGACCCCGGCCTACTGGCAGCAACTGCGTGAAGCGGTGGTCGATGCCGTTGATGTGCAAGGTTGCGACAGCGTGCTGATCCTGCACGGCACCGACACGCTGGCCTATAGCGCGGCTACAATGAGCTTCCAGTTGCTCGGCCTGCATGCGCGAGTTTGCTTCACCGGTTCGATGCTGCCGGCCGGTGTTACCGACAGCGATGCCTGGGAAAACCTCGGCGGCGCACTGGTTGCCCTCGGCCAAGGTCTGGCGCCGGGCGTGCATCTGTACTTCCACGGCGAACTGCTGGCGCCGACCCGTTGCGCGAAAGTGCGCAGCTTCGGCCGTCATCCGTTCAAGCGTCTGGAGCGTCAGGGCGGCGGTGTCAAAGCCCCTTCGATTCCAGCGTCGTTGAACTACAACCAGCCGAAACAACTGGCCAAGGTTGCGGTGTTGCCACTGTTCCCGGGCATCAGCGCTGAAGTGCTCGACGGTCTGCTCGACAGCGGCATTCAAGGTCTGGTGCTGGAGTGCTACGGCAGCGGTACAGGGCCGAGCGACAACCCTGAGTTTCTGGCAAGCCTTGGCCGTGCGCGGGACAACGGCGTAGTCGTGGTTGCTGTGACGCAATGCCATGAGGGTGGCGTTGAGCTGGATGTGTATGAGGCGGGCAGTCGCTTGCGCGGTGTTGGCGTGTTGTCCGGCGGTGGCATGACTCGCGAGGCAGCGTTCGGCAAGTTACACGGCCTGCTCGGTGCAGGGCTTAACACACAGGAAGTTCGTCAACTGGTTGAGCTGGACCTGTGTGGCGAGCTGGTCTGACCAGCGCCGCCCAATACATCTCTCGTCATAAATAAACCTTCCTGCAAAATTGATGCAGGAAGGTTTAAACAATCAATCTAATGTAACTTCAAATTTTCCGCCGGTAAGCTTGGAGTTATTGTCTCTATCGCCCTGCACATTATCCAGCAATCCAGCGATTTTTTTACTGCCCTCTTGCCACTCGACTCGAATCCAGCCCTTTGTCGCCACCCACTCTTGCACAGAATTCTGAAACAACAAATAAACAGGGTCGCCGTGCCCCACAAACTCCACTTTCTTATTCAAATGAGCTTTGCCGATTACCACGCCGATAATATTATTGCGGTCCGGATCTCCGCCGCTCATATCGAAGTCCAAAACAATATTATTTGCACGGACTTCGGCGTGAATGACCGGAAATGTTTGCTTTTGACCGTCAACCTCCACAGTGATTTGGCCTTGAAGCGCCGTCTTGCTGCCTTTGAAAAATTCGAGCGGATATTCTTTAGCTTGTGAACGGTTCATTTAAATCTCCTTTTTCGACACATTAGTCAAAATTCATATCTACTGAAAAACCCGCAACACCCACTAAACAACTAGCGACATCCACTGGCAAACTAGACCCAACTTATGGAGCTGTCAAAAAAAATACCTACAAATAAAAATATTCGACAAACGGTTAACAATTCGCCAAAAACCTGTAATTTCTGACAGTAGACCAACCGCAGCTTAAACTTTAGAATTGACATGCACCATGTCCTGCTCTAATTATTCGAAGTTAACTTTAAAAAACATAACTTGCAAATTGCAAATCTCTCGCCAGTGATTGGAAGTTTAACTTTCAATATATTCTCAACATTACAAATTATCTGAACGGCACATAAATTGCTGGGGTATCCCTATCCATGATCGGGAAACTTCTTATGCTCCACTCCCACCTCACCACCCTTAACGCCGTCTCGCTGATCCTCAACACCTTCAAAGCCGAAGGCCTGTCGAGCGAAGCGTTGCTGGCCGGCAGCGGTATCAGTGCGGCGGATCTCAGCCGTGCCGACACGCGTATCACCACCAATCAGGAGATGCAGGTCTGCGCCAACGCGGTCGCGCTCAAGCGCGATATCGGTCTGGAACTGGGCCGGCGCATGCATGTTTCTTGCTACGGCATCCTCGGGTACGCACTGCTCACCTGTGCCACCTTCGGTGACGCTCTACGCCTGGCGATCCGGTATCCGGCGCTGTTGGGAACACTTTTCGAACTGAGCCTGGAAGACGATGGCGAGCGCGTCTGGTTCGTCGCTGCCGATTATCGCGAGAGCCCGGCGATGGCGGTGTTCAATGCCGAGTTCTGCCTGGTGTCGCTGAAGGTCATTTGCGATGACCTGCTCGGGCATCCACTGCCCTTGCTCGCCACGCGCTTCGAACACGCCGCGCCGGACTATCGCGACAGCTATGCCGAGCACTTCGACAGCCCGTTGCACTTCACCGCCAAGGACAACGCCTTTGCCTTCGACCGTCACTGGCTCGACCAACCGCTGCCGCTGGCCGATCTCATCACCCATCAAGCCATGGCCGAACGTTGCCGCAAACAGAACCTGGAGTTCACCGGGCGTCAGGCGTGGCTGGGGCGGATTCGGCAGCTGCTCAGCGCGCAATTGAACGCCGCGCCAGGGCTGGAGGGTTTGGCACAACAGATGAAATGCTCGCCGCGCACCTTGCGCCGGCATCTCAAGGACATGGGCAGCAGCTATCAGGAACTGCTCGATGAGCTGCGCTTCGAACGGGCGAAGCAGATGTTGTGTGAGGACCAGTTGCCGATCTATCGCATTGCCGAAACTCTTGGCTTCAGTGAGACTGCCAGCTTCCGCCATGCCTTCGTGCGCTGGAGCGGCGTGGCGCCGAGCCAGTTCCGACCTTGAGATAAATCAGGCACCGAGCCATCAGCTGAACTACATTACGCAGCCCAATCACGTTGCCGGTGTTTTTGTTTGATGCCTCTTTTTCGCCGCGGCTCACGCCTTGCCTTGCTCGCTGTATTGCTCAATTTGCCAATGGCCGTCCAAGCCATTCAACTAGACTGGTGGGGCCGCCCGCCGCATCCGACCGTCGATGCGCCCGAGGATGGCAAAACCATCATCCCGATCCCCGCCGCGGCACAGCCCCTCGATAGGCAGAAACCTTTGACGGGATTGATCAGCGGCTTTCGCGGCCTCTTCTACCTTAACGTCTACAGCGATGAAAACTACCGCGAGCGTCTGCACAAGCTTGGACCGATTCCGCTGCTCACCGCCGATGAGTTCCACAACTGCATAACCGAATTCCAATACATGAACCTGTCATCGTCGGCGCAACGCACCGACATTGCACAGGGCATCGTGGTCGATACGCTGAGTTTCGATTGCGTCAAAACCAATGGCTGGGAAACCAAACGTTATCTGCTGATCGACTGGCGTACGCCCGGCACCCCATTGCTGGCCTTGGGACGGGTTCGCGGAGATCACATGCTTGCGTTTCAGCCATTGCAGGAAACGCCGGCCCCGGTGCTCGACACCTGGCTCAAGAGCATCGAAGGCGCCCGTGACGCCATGCGCCATGACGTTCCCGAAGCGCCGCTGAGCATCGTGGTTGATCCGCAACCCTACCTTGCCGGTGACGGAGCCTTGCAACTTTGGGAACTGCATCAGCAACTGAGCAAGGCCAGCGACAAACGCCCGGTACTGAAGAAGGTCGATGAGCTGTTTCTGAATCAGGACTATCGCCGCATTGGCGCCGACCAGAAGGAATACACCGGCCAACTCAATGACATCGCCTACTGGAAAAGCGAACTGACGCCGGACGAAGGCTCCCGGCAGTGGCTGCTGGAAGTTGTACGCCGGGCCCCGCAACGCATTCCGGTGTACCTCAACCTCGCGGATCAGGCCTGGAAGGGTTACGAAAAAGCGCCGGCCTACACCACGCAATTCGCCTTGGCGCAGGAGTATTACCGGATCTATTGCGGCCTGCGCCTGCAACGCAATATGAGCGTGCCCGAGCGCGTGATGCAACGGCTTGGCCTCAAGCAGGCCGATCCTCAGGCCTGCCAGGCACAATGGCCGTTGATCGAGGCTGTCGACCAGCAAGACGCGGCCCGTGTGAAGCAATTGCTCGACAGTGGCCTCCAAGCGAAAACCCTCGGTGAGGACGGCCGCAGTGCCTTATCGCACGCACTGGATGCACCGAACTTCGCTATTGCCCGTTTGTTGCTTGAACGCGGCGCAGCCACCAGCGGGATCAACGGCAGCGAGCCGCTGGTAATGCAGGCATTCAACAAGGATCTCAAGACCAACAAGGATCCGGAACAGGGCCAGCGCACGCAGTTTCTACTCAGTGTCGGCGCCGCCATCGACGAACCCGATGCACGGGGTGAAACCCTGTTGATGCAGCGCGTGTCACAACGCGATGACGCACTGTTCAACTGGCTGTTCAAGCACCCGCAAAACCTTGATCGACGGCAGAGCAAAGAACAGCGTACCGCGTTGTACGAAGCGATCTACCGTAACAACTATGCGGCGGCCAAACGTCTGGTGGAGGCCGGCGCGCAACTGAATCTGCTCTACCCCGCCGGGCGCTGCTACGAGCGTGATCGCATGGATTCGGCGCTGTATTTGCTGGCCAGCGAGGCGCCAAGAAGCGACATGGACAATGAACTCGCCCGGCAACAGGTGCTGGAACTGTTCACACTGATGTTGGAGAAAGGCGCCGACCCGACGCTGGGCGATGCTTGCACAGGTGATGCCTACGAAAAACTGCGCACCGTGTTGGAGCAACGTAAACGCGCGGACTGGTTAGAAGTGCTCGATCGCCATCAATCGGTGTACAACCAGAAGCCGACACGTCTCTAATCACCTGCAGGCGCCCCGTCAGTGGGCGCCTTGCGTCTGCGAGGGGCGAATTTCGGTCACTTTTTTTGGCCATATCAGTCCCCTTTTGGCCTTTCCTGCCGTTCTCCGATTCGCTTCGCGCCGCAACACTGAGAGCAACCGAATCAGCCCTGCGGAGAACAACAAATGCTGACGATCTACTCGGACGATCACCACCTGCACCATGGCCGCTGCGAACTCATCGATGGCCAGCTCAAACCGTGCTTCGAGATGCCGTCGCGCGCCGACCATGTGCTGCAACGCGTGAAAAACCAGAACCTCGGCCCGGTCGAGGCACCGAAGGATTTCGGTCTGCAGCCGATCGCCCGTATCCACAGCCAAGACTATCTCGACTTTTTCAAAGGTGCGTGGGCGCGCTGGACTGAATTCAACACCGATGGCGACTTGTTGCCCTACACCTGGCCGGCGCGCACCCTGCGGGCAATCAAACCGACCAGCCTGCACGGCCAGCTCGGCTATTACAGCTTCGACGGCGGTGCGCCGATCACCGCCGGCACCTGGCAAGCGGCCTACAGCGCGGCGCAAGTTGCCCTGACCGCACAAGCGCAAATCCAGCGTGGCGCGCGCAGTGCCTTCGCCCTGTGCCGTCCGCCGGGACACCACGCCGCCAGCGATTTGATGGGCGGTTATTGCTACCTCAACAATGCCGCCATCGCCGCCCAGGCGTTCCTCGATCAGGGCCACAAGAAGGTCGCGATCCTTGACGTCGACTATCACCACGGCAATGGCACGCAGTCGATTTTCTATGAGCGCAGCGACGTGCTGTTCACCTCGATCCACGGTCATCCGGAAGCGGAGTTCCCGTTCTTTCTCGGCTACGACGACGAGCGTGGCGAAGGCGCCGGTGAAGGTTTCAACTTCAATTATCCGCTGCCCGCCGGTTCCGGTTGGGACGTGTGGAGTGCAGCACTGGATCAGGCCTGCGACGAGATCGATCGCTACGGCGCCGACGTGATTGTCGTTTCGCTCGGCGTCGACACGTTCAAGGACGATCCGATCTCGCAGTTCAAACTCGACAGTCCGGATTATCTGGCAATGGGCAAGCGTATTGCCGCCCTCGGCAAACCGACGCTGTTCGTCATGGAAGGTGGCTACGCCGTGGAAGAAATCGGCATCAATGCGGTGAACGTGCTCGAAGGGTTCGAGCAATAAACCAACTCAATCCCGATCAACAAAACCCGACCCGCTCAGGCGGGTCTTTTTTTGCCTGCAATATTTATCTACCGCACGGGCCCTGCGGCCCGCCTCTACCTTGCCTGAAACCGCCG
This sequence comes from Pseudomonas sp. CH61, assembly GCF_059429415.1. Lineage (NCBI taxonomy): Bacteria > Pseudomonadati > Pseudomonadota > Gammaproteobacteria > Pseudomonadales > Pseudomonadaceae > Pseudomonas > Pseudomonas sp. CH61. The sequence goes on from NZ_CM182098.1 coordinate 5,670,084, forward strand.
CCCTTTCCGCGCGCGTCTATCAGAGCAGGAATTGCCCATGCCCGAAATCCCCTCGTCCAGTGCCGTCGATGTCGTGACCCAACTGGTGACCGGCCCTTCGTTGCGAGAAGTCGCCTCGAAAACCTTGCGTCCGGCACTCAAGACGCTGTATCCGCAGCTCGATCTCGACCCGCAGTCAGCCATGGTCGTGAGACCGACCTGGGTCATTGAAGGCGATCAAGTCGTACCCGGCCGCCCTCTGATCGAATCGCTGACCGACACACTGGTGCGTCTGGGCCTCTGCGGAATCACCGTGGCGTATCTCGACGGTGAACATTACCTGACGTTGCAGCCTGACCTGCCCTCAGCCATCCAGCTACCGGTAAAAATCAGCGCGATCGGCAAGCTGCTCAATGAACTGGCACCTTTGCTGTTCATTGCCTACAAGGAACAGCAAGTCGAGTATTGGGACGAATTCACCTACCCGGGACAACCGCGCTGGCAGCAATTGTCGCAAGCCTTGCGCAACCTCTGGAGCGTCGAGGCCAATCCCGACTGGAATACCAACCAGCGCGCCATGGTCGAGGCGGTTTACCGGCACCCGGACAAACACCAGCGCCTGCCAACCGGCAACTACCAGGTACGCGCCTGCCTGATCGATCTGGACCGCACCAAGGGTGACGACCAAGAGCATCTGACGCTCCTCGATATGGCTGTGCTGATCGGTACCGACGGCAAAAGCACCTGGATCGTGACGCATTCGGTGATTCAGGGTTTCGAGAGTTTCGAATCACTGGATGAACTCGGCAAAGCCTTGCCCCGTCGCTACTGGAAAGGAGCCTCCGGTGCCGGACTGAAATGGCGACTGTTCGAACCGCAGGGTAACTTCTTCGACTATCAGGCGTGTACCTTGATCGCGCTTGAAGCGGAAGCCCTCGGCGAAATCAGTTTCTTTCAGGATTCGAACGCCAACCCGCTCTACCCGCATGCAGGGACTGTCGGCGACCCTCGAGAACCGACACCACGCCTCAAACCTCATATCGAGCGCTTGCCTCCGATGCTGCCCGCCTGGCTCGACAGTGCGGCGCCTGCCGATCAAACCCGTTACAGCCGGCATCTGCTGGATCTGACCATGATCCAGCATACGAACAAGGGAACATCATTCCAGAGCGAAGTCATCGGCCTGCAAGCCTTCGCCCGCGATGCCTTGAAAAAACAGATGCTCAAGGATCATCCGCTGGCCGGCGACGTGAAGATCGATGACATCGAAATCAGCATCACCAGCCTGGTGGTCTGGGGCACGTTCGTCTTGCCGGGTAATACTCAGACCCAGACGCTGTCGCTCATCGAACTCGCCCTGCAAAACCTCGCGGGGCAGCCAACCGGCAATAAAACCGCACGCTACAAGGATGGCGGCGTGTTGCCTGAGTGGATGACCGTGAGCTACCTGGAACAACTGGTGAGCAGCGTCGATATCGGCAAGACCTACCTGGCGCACCTGCAAAACCTGCTGGTCGACGACAGCGAAAAGGCGGCAGCGCTGCAAGGTCTATACACCAGCCAATTGCCCATCGAATTGCCGCTGCTGGCGTTGCAACACAAGATACAAGGCAAGACCGGCATTACCGAGCAGGGTTACCGCTATGTCGTTGCCGCATTGGCCAACACTGGCGATGAACGCCATGTTGATCGCGAAGAAATTGTCATCCGTCCGCTGGCGTTCATGGCCCATCGCAGCCGTTCACAGGCGGACACCGTCAACAACATGTTCGTCATCGGCCCGCGTGACGTGGATAAAGGACCGTGCGTGCTTTATCGGCCACTGTTCGAAATGGCGCTGATGCAGTTCCCCTCCCACGCCAACCTGCTGTACGAAATCCAGCATTCGCAACATCTGCGCGAGTCGGTGCTGGCCTGGTTACCGGACGATGTGCGCTTCAACTACAGCCAGTTCGTCTTCACCGCCCGACTGCCTTCGGTCTGGACGATCCCGCAATCGCTGGTGAACCCCTTCACCGCCCTCGACATGTCCGGCCCCGTCACCCTGTCGACTGCGACGATTGAGTTCGATGTACTGGCGACGCTGCATGACAGCAACGTGCAGGCGGTCATCACCCAGGCCGATCGCCAGTCGGTCTCCGATGCAGAGGCGCGCTGGGCCACGCTCAAACGCGGCGGCTGGATGATGTTCAATGCGGCGTTGCCGTTCCTCGGGCGCAGCGTCGGCACAGCTGCGTGGATCTGGCAGATCATGGACGACCTGCAAGAGATCAGCGACGTCGCCAATGAGCAATCCGGCAAGATCGCCTGGACCGCACTGGCCGACATTCTTCTGGCGTTGGGCATGGTCCTCGCCCATCGGGCAGCGGTGGGTGATCAGCCCATCCGTGAGGCGTTTCCGCAGGAAGAACCGGCACCGACGGTCACTACCGACATCGTGGTCAGCAAACCGGCGCAGTTGCCTGACATCTCCAGCACCGAACTGCCCATTACGCATGAGATGGTGGTCAACCCTTTTACTGCACTGAAACGATCGCCCGTCGCGCTTGCGGCGCTGCTCGACAGTTTCCAGATCACCAAACCCAGAGGCATCGGCGATGCCGCCGGCGAAGGCACGCACAAGCACCTCTATCCCCGCCAGAAACAATGGTTCGCCCCCGTGGGCAAGCGCTGGTTCGAGGTCATCATCAATGAACACGCCGAGGTCCAGATCATCGACTCACGCCAGCAACCGTCGCGTAACGGACCGCTGCTGACCCGCACCGCCAACGGTGAATGGGTGATCGACCTTCGATTGCGCCTGCGAGGCGGCGGGCTCGACATTGCCCATCAGGAGATTCAGGACACCCACAAACTCGACGCGGCACAACTGATCACCGAAATCAGCGCCTTTGACGCCACGATGAAAGCCAAACAGCTGCAAATCGACGCCGAACACGACGCGTTCAAAGACGCACTTGCGTCAGTACGAGCGCAAGCGCGCCAGCAGTATCTGACTACGCTCGAATCCCAACGCAAGGCGTACGGTACGAGCGTCGAACAGATTAAGGCGTTGCATCAGAAACAACCCATTCCCAACTACCGGAAAACCATGACTCAGCGCCTGGCGATGCAGTTGTTTCTTGGGCAGGAATGGCTTGAGATTCACTCCACAGAGTTCAAAGCCAACTTGAAAACCATGCAGGCGATGCTTGCCGGTGAAGCCGGTTTCGCACAGCGGTCATTTGTTCAGATTTTTGAAGAAATGACTGATCAGACTCAGGCCATCATTGAAAAAATAGAGTTGGCTGAAACTCGTTTTGATGAACTGAAGCTGCTGGGGAAAAAGCTGTCGAAGTTGTTCGCACCTATCGCAAGGCATTGCCCGACTATGATTTGAACGACCTCAAACTTTTGCAGATCAGTCTCGGCCAGGAGATCTGCATCAAGGCCGGTGAAACGGCGACTGCTGCCAATGCCTATGAGGCGCTTGCCAGTCTCATCGAAGACGCGACGCTGAGCATCCAGAGCACGTTGAATCTGACCGCCGATGAAAGCCTGGACAACCTGCGCGAACGCACGGATGTCTTGAGCAATGTCGCCGAACAGTTTTCCTCCATTGATCAACGCTTGGGCGATCTGCTCATCGACTATCCCGAACAGATCTACACCGAGCGACTGGAGAATGTGCGCAAACGAGTGATCGGGTTCAAAGCGCGCACGGATACAAAGCTGGCCGAACTGCTGCGCTACAAGCACCTGCTGGAACCGACACCGGGTCCTTCGAGGCCGAGATCATCGACGCGCCAGATCATCAAGACCAAATCCAGGGGCACGGTGGTCGGTGTTAGGAGAAAGCGCATCAACGGTCAACACGCCGACGTGGTGGAAGTACGGAGCACCCTGAAAGGGGTCATCGCAACATTCGAGGAAGAGTCACCCGGTGTCTGGGTCGAACAACGCACGGCAAAACCCAAACCGCCCAAAGCCAGTGCCAGCCTCAATACCAGCATTCGTGAAGGCCAGGCCCTGATCGACGGCTTGGCCGCATTCCACCGCCGTATCGAGGCCCAACTCAAACGGGGGCGGCGTATTCCTGTCGAGGTTGAGGAGGACTATCACAAGCATGCCGCTGCCCTGCGCGAAGCCAACGCAGCGATCAGTGAAGCATTGACCACCAGCAATCTGACCGCCGACCTCAAGAAGCCGACCGAGGAGCTCGCCCACAAGCTTGACGAGGCTGCCAACTCCCTTGACGAAAAAGGCACCAGCACCCGCATCGGGATGGTCAAGCAACAGCCACCGACGGCGGCTGGAGTTCAGTGGCTGAAAGACAAAGGCGAAGTGAAGATCTTGCAAACCGTGACTCGACGCCGGCTCAAAGGTGCAGACCTCGGTTTCCTCGACGAGTACGAAATCCGCGACGCTCACAACAACAAGGTCGTGTGCTACGCGCATTTTCACTACAGCAGCGTGAAAGCCCCCGTCACGCCATTTCCCGTCGGGCATATGAAAACCGTGGCTCAGCGACGTATGGGAGGCGCCTATGAGCCGCGCTTTCTGAGTAATCAGGCGCTGATCGAAATCCATCGCAGCGGTATTTCCGACAAGTCTGCGCGAGCGCTGTTTCTCACACCTGCCACGCCTGTCGCAACCGAGTCAGCGCCGCTTTGATTGCCGGTTCAGGGACTGCAGCAAAACCCAGTACCAGCCCGGCACGCTGGTTCAGAGGCGTCGTGGAATCGGGCAGCCAGTAGCTGCTCAAGCCGTTGATCTCCACGTCGGCGCGGGCGGCTTGCTCAATGAGTTGCTGCTCGCGCTCGATGCTGTCGACCGCCACGGTCAAGTGCAGTCCGGCCGAGACAGCGGGTAAGTCGCCGACGCCGGCAATGGCACTCGGCCAGCCGTCGAGCAAGGTATTGCGACGGCTCAGGGCGGCGCGGCGCATGCGTCGGATATGTCGCTGAAAATGCCCGGCGGCCATGAATTCGGCCATTACCGCTTGAGTACTGACCTCGGAATGGCGGACATCGACGGCCCGGCGTTGCGAGAATGCATCGACCAGCGCCGGGGGCAGTACCAGATAACCGAGGCGCAATGCCGGAAACGCGACTTTGCCGAAAGTGCCGACATACAGCACTCGCCCCTGTCGATCGAGGGCCGCCAAAGGCGCCAGCGGCGCACCGGTGTAGCGGTATTCGCCATCGTAATCGTCCTCGACAATCCAGCCTTGGCTACGCTCGGCCCAGGCGAGCAGTTCGAGGCGTCGCGCCAGGCTCATCACCACGCCGGTCGGGTACTGATGTGAGGGCGTGACATACGCCACCCGACAATCCCCGGTGGCCGATAGCGCCGAGCAATCCATGCCCTCTTCGTCCACGGCAATGCCGTGCAAACGAGCGCCTGCCACAGCGAACGCATGACCGGCCGCGCGGTAGCCAGGATTCTCGATCGCCACAGCGTCGCCCGGCGCCACCAGCAACTGTGCACAAAGGCTAATACCTTGCTGTGCGCCGCTGGTGATCACAATTTGCTCAGGTGAACACTGCATGCCGCGCGAACTGCGTAAATAGGCAGCGATCATTGCACGCAGGCGTGCATCGCCGGACGGATCGCCGTAGCACAGTTGCTCCAGATCCGGTTTACGCCAGAAAGCCGCGTTCAGCTTGGCCCACACCTCGAACGGGAACAGATCAAACGCCGGAACACCCACCCGAAAAGCTCGCGGCGGACCACTCGGTGGCCGAGCCAAATGGTTCTTTTCGATGCGCGAAAAACTATCGCTGTGGATAACTTTACTGGATGAAATTACAGGTAAATCCAGCCAATTTGTGGATAAGGCTGTGGGTAAGCCTGTTGAAAACCCTGTGGATACTTTTGTGGATAATTTTTTCGCAGGGCTCGCTACCGGCATCAATTGTGCGACGTAGGTGCCATCGCCTACCCGCCCTTCGATAAAGCCTTCGGCATACAGTTGATCGTAGGCGCGCACCACGCTGTTGCGGGAAATCCCCAACGCCGCCGCCAGATCGCGACTGGCCGGCAACCGCGTGCCGCTCGCCAGCCGTCCATCCAGTACCCGCAGGCGCAACGCCTGATAGAGCTGACGACTCAAACCCTGGCGACGATCAAGCTCGATACCGGCGGGGTTGAATGGCATGGACATCGTTGGCGAATCGGACATGACAATGGACCTATGAAATTGGTCATCAATGGCTCTTACAACAGACCAATAGCCTGCCTACGATGCAGGCATTCGCCAAGGAAAATCTGTCCATGTACACGCCACGCGCCTTTGCCATCGAAGACCTGTCCCAACTGCACGAACTGATTCTCGCCACCCGCCTCGCCATTCTGGTGACTCACGGCGAAAGTGGCCTGCAAGCCAGCCATGTGCCGGTGCTGCTGCATTGCGAACAAGGCGAGTACGGCACGCTCTACGGGCACCTGGCCCGCGCCAATCCACAGTGGAAAGACTTGCGCGACGGCGCCGAGGCCATGCTGATCTTCGCTGGCGCCGACGCCTACGTCAGCCCGGGCTTTTATCCGAGCAAGGCCGAGCACGGCAAAGTCGTGCCGACCTGGAACTACGTCGCCGTGCACGCCTATGGCCACGCCGAAACCTTCAGCGATGGTGGGCGTTTGCTCGACATCGTCAGCACCCTCACCGACCGCCATGAAGCCGGCCGCGCACAACCGTGGTCAGTTGCCGATGCGCCCGCCGATTACATCGACGGCATGCTCAAGGCGATTGTCGGTTTCGCCATTCCCATCGACCGTCTCGAAGGCAAGCGCAAACTCAGCCAGAACCGCAGCGCCGAAGACATTGCCGGCGTGCGCGAAGGCCTCGCTGCCAGCCCGGAAATCAATGATCAAACCCTCGCCCGATTGATGCGCTAAGGAAATCACCATGAGTCAGATCGACATTCGCCAGGTCAGCGCCGACGACCACGCCGCGTGGCTACCGCTGTGGCAGGCTTACTTGCGTTTCTACAACACTGAATTGCCGGAAGCGGTGACGCACAGCACCTGGCAGCGTTTCCTCGACCCGAGCGAACCGACCCACGCGGCATTGGCCTGGGCCGACGGCAAGGCGGTGGGCATGGTGCATTACATCTATCACCGCTCGAACTGGAGCATCGAAAACTCCTGCTACCTGCAGGATCTGCTGGTAGTGCCGGAAACCCGTGGCAGCGGTGTCGGCCGCCTGTTGATCGAACACGTTTACGCCACGGCCAAGGCTGACGGTTGCGGCAAAGTGCACTGGCTGACCCACGAAACCAACGCCACCGCGATCCAGCTGTACGAGCGCATCGCCGAGCGCCCGGGCTTCATCCAGTTTCGCAAAGCCATTTAAGGAGACGCGTACATGACCGCATCACTCGCTGACTGGAAAGGCGTCCCCGCCCCCACCGCCACATTGCTTGAAGGCCGTTTCATTCGCCTGGAAAGACTCGACCCGGCGCGTCACGGTGACGAACTGTTCGCCGCCCTCGAAGGCCCGGGTGCTGACCCTAAACTCTGGGACTATTTGCCCTACGGCCCGTTCCCGGAACGCAGCGTTTTCGACGCTTGGCTGAACAACCATGCGGCCGCCAGCGACCCGTATTTCTTCGCTGTCATCGACCGCGCCAGCGCTCAGGTGCAAGGCATCCTCAGCCTGATGTCGATCGTCCCGGCCCAGGGTCGTATCGAAATCGGCCACGTCACCTTCGGCGCGCCAATGCAGCGCTCGCCGAGAAGCACCGAAGCGGTGTACCTGCTGGCCAAACACTCCTTCGACCTCGGCTACCGCCGTCTGGAATGGAAATGCAACAACGGCAACGCCCGCTCCAAGTACGCTGCCGAGCGTTTGGGTTTCAGCTTCGAAGGCGTGTTCCGTCAGCACATGGTGGTCAAGGGCCAGAACCGCGACACTGCGTGGTACTCGATTCTGGATGGTGAGTGGCCGGCGATTGCGGCGGGTTTCGAGCAGTGGCTGTCGGATGAAAATCAGACGCCCGACGGGCAGGTGAAAGGCCTGGTCAAATGCCGATCGTGATTACCTGAAAAGCAAAAAATCGCAGCCTGCGGCAGCTCCTACACGGGATTGACGTTCATCCTGTAGGAGATGCCGCAGGCTGCGATCTTTTGATCTATTTTCAGCCTAGCTTTTGCGCCAGCACCGCAATGTGTTCCGGTCCTATCCCGCAGCAACCGCCCAAATGGCTGGCACCGCGCTGCTGCCAGTCAATCGCCCAGTGCAAGTAACCCGGCGGATCCAGATCCTCGCGCAGCGGATCAAGTCCATCATTGGCCGTGGCTTCTTTTGGCTGCGGCGGAAACGCATTGGCGTAAGCACCAATGTTTATCTTCACCCCCAGACGCTCGAAGGTTGCACGCGCCGCATCAATCGCGCCACCGATCACTTCCGGCTGACTGCAATTGAACAGCAACGTCTCGACGCCCAACTCAGCCGCCACCGCCGCCGCTTCGGCGACCGGCTCGCCAGAGCGCAGGCGCGGCACTTCATCGGTGTCTTCGTCCTTCAAGGTGAACGACAACCAGAACGGCTTGCCATCCTTCGGCAACCCGGCGTGAATGGCACGCGCCTCGATGATCGAACTCTGGGTTTCCGCCAGCCACAGATCAACGTGCGATGCCAGGCCATTGACCAAGGGCGCCAGCAACTCGGTCACTCGTGCGGCCTCGAACAGATCCGGACGATAAGAGCCAAACAGCGGCGGCAATGAGCCGGCCACACGCACGGATTTCCCCGAGGCCTGCACCGCACGTCGCGCCAGCTCACCGGCCAACGCGGCCAGCGCCTGCCCTTCGGCGGCGAAACGTTCTTCGCCAATATGGAACGGCACCACGGCGTAACTGTTGGTGGTAATCACATTGGCGCCACTGGCGATATAAGCGGCATGCACCCCCTCAACCGCTTGCGGCGCCTCGCTCAACGCCAGCGCCGACCACTCCGGCTGACGAAATGGCGCCCCGGCGCGCTGCAACTCACGGCCCATGCCGCCATCGAGAATAATCGTGCTGCCTGCGCCCATATGCTTTTCACTCATATGCTTATGAAAATAACTCACTATCAGAGTCGTTCTTATAACTATTTAATACGCACCATTCCGTTAAAAACAACCTCTTTTTTACCCAGGGATCGACTGTGAAATTTAAACCGCTACTGGCCCTGGGCCTGACGATTCTGGCCGCTTCCACTCAAGCCTTTGCTGGCGCCACGCTGGATCGTATCGAGCAGAAAAAAGAACTGGTCGGTGTGCTGATGGAAAGTTATCCACCGTTCTCGTTTCTCAATGACCAGAACCAGCTCGACGGCTTCGACGTGGACGTCGCCAAAGCCGTAGCTGACAAGTTGGGCGTCAAGTTGCGACTCGAAACGCCGTCCTGGGACGTCATTGCCGCCGGTCGCTGGAGCGGGCGCTACGATATCTGCGTCTGCTCGATGACGCCGAGCAAGGCCCGCGCCGAAGTGTTCGATTTCCCGGTCGAGTACTACGCTTCGCCAGCGGTGATCGTGGTCAACGCCAAGGATGATCGGATTCACGATGCCAAGGATTTGAGTGGTAAAAAAGTCGGCCTCACCAGCGCGTCCAGTTACGAAAGCTATCTGAACAAGAACCTGGTTATCGAAGGTGCCGAAGACAAGCAGTTGCAGTACCCGTTCGAAGACGTGCAGATCGCGCCGTACGATACCGACAACGTCGCCTTCCAGGATTTGGGCCTGGGCGCCGGCGTGCGCCTGGATGCGATCCTCACCAACCTCGTCACCGCGCAGCCACGTCTGAACCAAGACAAACGCTTCAAACTGGCCGGCACGCCGCTGTATTCGGAGCCGAACTCGGTGGCCATCGAGAAGGGTGACGCGCAATGGGACGCCAAGGTGCGTGAAGTCTTCGCGCAACTGAAGCAGGACGGCACCCTGAGCAAGCTGTCGCAAAAATGGATCGGCGCTGATATCAGCCAATGACTTCTTTCCCGACACCTCCCCAGCCACCGCAACCGGTGGCTGAAACTCGCCTGCAACGCTTGTTCGGTTTTCGTACGCGGCTGTACCTGACCTGGGCAGCGCTGTTCTGCCTGTTCGCCGGGTTCTTCCTGAGCTTCGACCTGAAGTTCTCGATCATCCTCGACAAACTGCCCAATCTGGTCGGCCTGCACCTGGCACCCAACGGTTTTCTACAGGGTGCGGCGCTGACGCTTTTCCTCTGTCTGTGCTCGATTGTTGCCTCGTCCCTGCTGGGCTTCATCACCGCATTGGCACGCCTGTCGAAAAGCGCGGTGGCGTTCGGCATCGCCAGTTTTTACACCTCGTTCTTTCGCGGCACGCCACTGCTCATCCAGATCCTGCTGATCTACCTGGGCTTGCCGCAACTGGGCATCGTGCCTGGCGCCATCGTCGCCGGAATCATTGCGCTGTCGTTGAACTACGGCGCCTATCTCAGCGAAATCTTTCGCGCCGGTATCCTCGGCGTCGACCACGGCCAACGCGAAGCTTCGCTGGCACTGGGGATGCGCGAGACAGTGATTTTCTGGCGCATCACCCTGCCGCAAGCCATGCGCACGATCATCCCGCCCACCACCAACCAGTTCATCTCGATGCTCAAGGACTCGTCGCTGATTTCGGTGATGGGCGTCTGGGAAGTGATGTTTCTCGCGCAGTCCTATGGACGCTCAAGCTACCGCTACATCGAAATGCTGACGACGGCGGCCATCATTTACTGGTTGATGTCGATTGGACTGGAGTTGATTCAGGCGCGCATGGAGCGGCATTACGGCAAGGCTTACGTGCGACGGAGCTAGGGCGATCGGCACATTGCGGGCTGCGTCGGGTTTCAATTGGTCTCTCGGCGTACCCGTACAACGCCCATTTTCAGGCCAAACAATCGGAATATTGAGTCCAACGACCTCAACGTCTGATTACCCTCAGCGTGCTCTATGTGTATCAACGTGCGGACCGAAATTTTGCACATCTTAGCGAATTGGATTTGATGCAGCCCTGTCACCTCCACTCGTAAACGGCGGACGGCTTCGCTGATTTCCAATGTCCCGTCGGCGAGCGCTTCCTGGATGCTTTCGATGAGCGCCATGCGCTCAGCTACCGTCAGGCTCATTGCAGATCCCACGCTTTCATTTCCTCTACTTTTAAATGCATTTCAACAGAGCATTCATTGATGCCGGATGCAATGTAGTGCATTCAATGCCTGATAGAATGCCAAAATCTGCAACAAAATGCAGATTTATCTCTGATAAGCGAAATCTGAATGCAAAACAATACAGATCAGCCATCGACATCATTCTGTAAAAACCCTTCGCTATACAGGACGGCCCGCTTATAACAAGAAGGCCGTCCACTTATGCCGTTCCCGCCCCAGCGTCTGTCCCTCGCCATTGCCCTGTTGATCACCGCCACCACCGCCCACGGCAAAACCGTGCAGATCGACACCGCCACCACGGCAGCACAAACACTGGGTGGCAGCGACACTTTGACGATTTCGGCGCCGGGCAGCATCACCAACAGCGGCAAGGCCGTGAGCCTGAAAGACAAGACCAGTGGTGCGGGTGTGGTGGTCGATAACGCCGGCAAAATCATCTCAACCGGCGGCCGGGCCATCGACAGCAGTGGCGACCTGACCCAGGCGCGCAACTACACAATCTACAACCGCAGCGGCGGGCAGATTCTCGGCGCCAACGACGCTTTGCGCATCGACAGCAATTTCGTCAGCGGCAGTCTGTTGATCGACAACAGCGGGGTGATTCGCTCCACCACCGGCCAGGGTCTGGACCTCGATGCGCTGCGCAGTGACGGCGTGAAGACCACCATCATCAACCGCGCCAGCGGGCTGATTCGCGGCGACGCCAGCGACGGCATGAAGACCGGCGCCAACGCGACCATTACCAACTACGGCGAGATTTCCACCGGCGATTCGCACAATGCCGACGAGAAGTTCGACGGCATCGATATCGATTCCGCAAGCGGCGTCAACGTGACCAACTACGGAGTGATTTCCGGCGGCCGGCACGGCATCACCACCGATCTTGGCGCGACGCTGATCAACTACGGGCAGATCACCGGCCGCAATGGTTCCGGCTTCGGTTCCGACGGCGATGGCACGGTGATCAACCACGGCACCATTACTGGCGCTTACTCAGGCTTGCAAGCGAACGGTGACGGCGATGGCGTGGACATCGACAAGATCGCCCACATCGAAAACTACGGGACCATTCAAGGCGTCGGTGCGGGTGGTGTCGACAAGGGCGGTTTCGCTAACGGCAGCGAAGGTATTGCCCTCGGTGGTGGCTACATTCTCAACGCCAGCAACGCATTGATCAGCGGTGCCGACAGCGCCATTCTGGTCGACGATGGCAGTGGCGGCTCGGGACTGGCGGCGACCACGCTGGAGAACTTCGGCACCATCCAAGGCCTCAATGGTTTTGGTGTGAAATTCGTCGGCGAGTTCGCCGACAGCGTCATCAACGGCGGCACGATCAGTGGCAGCAATGACCTGGCACTGGATCTGGGTGGCGGCAACGACAGCCTGACCTTGCGCAACGGCAGTCGCTTTGTCGGCGTGGTGGATGGCGGCAGCGGTTATGACCGCGTAGTGATGGAGGACGCGGCCGGTGGCAGCTTCGGCGCCAGTCGCAACTTCGAATGGCTGGAGGTCAAGCAAGGCGCGTGGACACTCACCGGCAGCGGCGATTTCAGCGACGGCGGCGCGGTACGCAACGGTGCCACACTGGTCAACCAGGGCAGCATCGCCGGCAACCTGACCGTGGATGCCGGCGGTGTGTATGCCGGTGGCGGTTCGGTGGGTAGCCTGACTGTCAACGGCACATTGCGCACCGACACCCGCTTCGGTCGCGCAACCATCGTTCGCGATTTGAACATGGCCAGCACAGCCACCCTCGCTTACGGCGTCAACGCCGACGGCAGCAGCGCGCCGGTACAGGTCGGCGGCATCGCCAATCTCAACGGCGCAACGCTCGCGGTGAATCCCGGCAGCGGCACGTATCCGTGGCAGAGCCACTACACCGTGCTGCAAGCGGCGCAGGTCAACGGCACTTTCGGCAAAGTCAGCAGCGACTACGCATTCCTGACGCCGACCCTCGCCTACACCCCCACGCAAGTCGATCTGACCTACACCCGCAATGACGTGGCGTTCAATGAATTCGCCAAGACAGGCAACGGCAGCAACGCCGCCAACAGCCTGGCCTTGATCGGCAAAAACGGCGCGCTGTACAACGCCTTGCTCAATACCAGCCAAAGCAGCGCTGGCGCGGCGATCGAGCAACTGGCCGGCGCCAGCAATGCCAACCTGACCAGCGCCACCCTCGGCGCCAGCAGTCAGGTCGGCAGCAGCATGCTCTCGGCGATGCAGCAAATGGGCGGCAGCCCGGGACTGCTGGTCGGTCTCGATCAGCGTGACACACCTGTATTGGCCGCCAATGGCGTGCCGTCCGAAGCACGCAATCTGAATGACCCGAATGCGCGCGGCCGCCTCTGGCTGCAAGGCATTGGCGGTTACGGCAAGCTCGATGGCGAACACGGCAGCAGCGGCCTGGAGCAACGCACCAAGGGCAGCGTGTTGGGTGCCGACTGGTCACTTAATTCAGCGTGGCGTCTGGGCGTACTGGGCGGCTATTCGAAAACCGATCTGGATGCGACCGGCGTCGACGGCAACGTCGAGAGCTGGCACGCCGGCGTCTACGCGCTGCATCAGAACGGCCCGATCTCGCTGCGTTTCGGCGCGGCGTACAGCGGTCATCAGGGTGAAAGCAAACGCACCATCGCCTTCAATGGTTTCAACGATCGCCCGAAAGGTGACTACGACGCCGACAGTCAACAAGCCTTCGCCGAACTCGGCTACGCCATGGGCAGTGACCGGCTCAGCGCCGAGCCGTTCGCCAGCCTCGGTTATCAGCGCTACCACCGCGACAGCTACCAGGAAAAAGGTGGCGCCGCCGCGCTGCAAGTCGACAGCCAGACCCAAGACAACTTCAGCAGCACCTTCGGCCTGCGCCTGGCGCACTTGAGCAGCCTGGACAACGGCATGAGCGTGACCCCACGCATGGCTGCTGGCTGGAAACACACTTATGGCGATGTCGGCAGCTCGACGCGTCAGGCGTTTGTGACTGGCGGCACGGCGTTCAGTGTCGATGGCAGCTCGCTGGATCGTGACAGCCTGGTGCTGGAGGCCGGGCTGGATGTGGGGATTTCCGCGCGGCATACCTTGGGTGTGGGATACAGCGGCGAGATCGGCAGCAACAGCCGCAATCACGGCTTGATCGGGCAGTGGCAGATGAGTTTTTGAGGGTTGAACAGCCGGCGGGGTCTTGTTTGATTGTAGGAAAAGGGGGCGCTGCAGCCGAGTAAAAGGCTTGGTTGCGGATCTTGCGGTCATTTTCTACAAAACGATGCGATGTCGCCTGCAAGGCTTCGGGAAGCAGCCGACATCGGATCTTTCGGTGCATCAATAGAGTTGGGTCTCCCGTTAAAAGAGGCTGGACTCAATGCCCGTTCAACACATTTTCAAACCAAAACACCTGGCTTTGGCCATTTCGCTGGCGCTGGCTTGCGTAGAGCTTGCCATCGCTCAGGAACCCTCTGAAGTCGCCGATTCACCAGCAGTAATGAATGCGCCGGAACCGTCCAAAACCAACCCTAAACAAATGGCTTTCGAACGGCTTCAGGGGTTTCTCAATGACCCAGGTACGGTGCCTATCGCTTTTAACACCCCTGAAGAAAGCTTTGCAGGTACCGCTGTAAACGATCTGATCAGGCTCACGGACGGCGCAAGTTTTACCGGCCTGCTGGATGGTGGCGCGGGGGATAACGTCCTGCTCCTGGATGCGGCTGCAGGCGGTGAGCTGAAAGACACACGTAATTTCAACGGCCTGCTCCTCAACCGGGGCGACTGGACGCTGAGCTCCAAGGGAGACTTCAAGGAAGGCGGGCTGGTAAACAGCGGTACCGCTTTGACCAACCTGGGGAGCATTAAGGGCGACGTCTATGTCGAGAGCGGTGGCAGCTTTGCCGGTAAAGGTGTTGTGGGAAGCCTGGAGGTCGCAGGCCTGCTCACCGTCAATGGGGTACTCGGCAGCCCGCGCGTGAAAGGCGACTTGCGCTTGTCCCCGACCGCCGAACTGGCTTATGAGGTCACGCCCAGTGGCAGTCAAACGATCAAGGTCGATGGCACTGCCAAGCTGGAAGGCGCCACCCTGAAAGTCGTTGCGGCTCCGGGAGAATATCCGCAAAGCAGACAGTACAAAATCCTCGAAGCCGCCAAGGTAGAAGGCGAATTCGGTACGGTCATTAACGACCTCGCCTTCATGACCGCCACACCTCAATACAACAAAAAGTCCGTCGGGCTGACTTACGCCCGTAACGGTGAGCCGCTTTCGAACGCTGCCACGACAGACAACGCTCGTGCCGCTGCCGAGGGCATTGTCGATCCAACAGCACCTGCGCCATCAGCGACACCAACGCCATTGACGGCTTCTGCACCAGCTCCAATTTCTGTTCCTGTTCCGACTTCAGCACCGACTCCCATTTCAGAGTCCGGCCCTTCGCCAATGCCGGACGAACCTCTTACTGCGCAAGTTGACGAGTCCGCCGAACAGCCCGCACCTGCGCCAATAAAACCTGCAAACGCAGCAGTCGCCGCGCTTGTGACCAGCGACAAAACCACCGCTCCGGTCGCCCTCGAACAACTCGCCGCAGGCAGCAATGCCAACCTCGCCAAAGCCACGCTGAGCAGTATCACTCCGGTGAGCGCGAGCATGCTTTCGGCCATGCAGCAACTGAATAGCCGTTACGGTTCGGCCTACGGTTCCGGCAACTCGCCGCGTCAGGCCGCCGGCGGTGCCGATTCCGGGCGGGTGTGGATTCAGGCGCTCGGCCATGGCGGCAAAGTCGACCGCGAGTTCGACAGTACCCTCAAACACGCGACCCAAGGTCTGGTCATGGGCGCCGACTGGCGGCTCGATGAGCAATGGCATATCGGCCTGATCGGCGGTAAATCGCAGACCAGACTCGACGCTCGGCAATACGATGGCGACCTCGACAGTTGGCACCTCGGTGCCTACGCCGTGCGTCAGGACGGACCGTTCTCACTGCGTCTCGGGGCGACCTATGCCAGCCATGACGGCGACAGCAAACGTCGCGTGGCCTTCAACGGCTTCAGCGATCGCCTCAAGGGCAACTACGACGCCAACACTCAGCAAGCCTTTGCCGAACTGGCGGTCAATGTTGGCCGGCACAACGCGACGCTCGAACCATTCGCCAGCGTCGGTTATCAGCGCTACCAGCGCGACAGCTACAGCGAAAAAGGCGGAGATGCGGCGCTGAAAGTCTTTTGGCAAACCCGCGACAACCTCAGCAGCACCTTCGGTCTGCGCACGGCAAAAATCAATCGGCTGGATAACGGCATGACGTTGACGCCGCGCTTCAGTGCCGGCTGGAAACACACCTTTGGCGAGATTGAAAGCGACACCCGCCAGCAACTGGTCAAGGGTGGCAAGCGCTTTGAGGTTGCCGGTGCCGCGCTGGATCGAAACAGTCTGTCGGTGGATGCCGGCCTCGATCTGGGGCTGTCAGCCAATCACTCTGTCGGCGTTGGTCTCACCGGTGAAATGGCCACTGACAGCCGCACTCACGGTGTAATGGGCCAATGGCGCATGGCGTTCTGACTGACTGAACATCGTCACTGTGGGAGCGAGCCTGCTCGCGAATGCGATCTGTCAGTTGAATAAATATCGACTGACACTCCTCTTCGCGAGCAGGCTCCCACATAGGCCTCATGTGATGCAGACAAATTCCGCATAAAAAAAGGGGAGCACATGCCCCCCCGAGGTTTAAAGCGTTGGATCGCGGCCGTTATTTCAGCCTTCGATCTCGATCAGAATTTCGCCCGGATTGACCCGATCACCCTTGGCCACATGAATCGCGGTGACCTTGCCGGCAATCGCTGCCTGGACTTCGGTTTCCATCTTCATCGCTTCGGTGATCAGCACAGCCTGGCCGGCCTTGACGGTGTCGCCCTCCTTGACCAGCACATCGACGATGTTGCCTGGCATGGTGGTGCTGACGTGACCCGGGGCCGAGGCTTGCTTGCGCTTGCTGCTGCCACCGCCGACGAACTCGTTGAGCGGTTCGAACACCACTTCTTCCGGCATGCCGTCGATGGACAGGTAGAAGTGACGCTTGCCTTCAGCCTTGACGCCGACACCGGTGATGTCGACGCGATAGGTTTCGCCGTGCACGTCGATGACGAACTCGGTCGGCACGCCTTCGCCGCCAGCCTTCGTCACGCCGCCAGCCTCTGGAATCGGCAGCAGCACTTCCGGCGTGAGGGTGCCGGCGGCACGCTCTTCGAGGAACTTGCGGCCGATGTCCGGGAACATCGCAAAGGTCAGCACGTCTTCTTCGGACTTGGCCAGTGCACCGATGTCGGCACGCAGCTTGGTCATTTCCGGCTTGAGCAGATCGGCCGGGCGCACATCGATGACTTCTTCGCTGCCGATCGCCTGACGACGCAGCTTCTCGTTGACCACGCCCGGCGCTTTACCGTAGCCGCCTTGCAGGTAGAGCTTCACTTCGTTGGTGATGGTTTTGTAGCGCTCGCCGGCCAGCACGTTGAAAAACGCTTGGGTGCCGACGATCTGCGAGGTCGGGGTCACCAGCGGCGGGAAGCCGAGATCTTCACGCACACGCGGGATCTCCGCCAGGACTTCGGCCATACGGTTGAGGGCGCCCTGCTCTTTCAACTGGTTGGCGAGGTTGGAGATCATCCCGCCCGGCACCTGGTTGACTTGCACGCGGGTGTCGACTGCAGTGAATTCGCTTTCGAACTGGTGGTACTTCTTGCGCACGGCGTAGAAGTACAGACCGATCTCTTGCAGCAGTTCGAGGTTCAGACCGGTGTCGTACTCAGTACCCTTGAGTGCGGCGACCATCGACTCGGTGCCGGGATGGCTGGTGCCCGACGCAAAACTGGAGATCGCGGTGTCGATGTGGTCGGCGCCGTTTTCGATGGCCTTGAGCTGGCACATGGTCGCCAGACCCGCCGTGTCGTGCGAGTGGATGAACACCGGCAGCGATTGCTCGGCTTTCAACGCGCGAACCAGTTCGCCAGTGGCGTACGGGGTCAGCAGACCGGCCATGTCCTTGATCGCCACCGAGTCGCAACCCATGGCTTCCATCTGCTTGGCTTGGGCCACGAACGCATCGATGGTGTGCACCGGGCTGGTGGTGTAAGCGATGGTGCCTTGGGCATGTTTACCGGCAGCTTTCACCGCTTCGATGGCCACGCGCAGGTTACGCACGTCGTTCATCGCGTCGAAGATACGGAACACATCGATGCCATTCACCGCAGCCTTGGCGACGAAGGCTTTGACCACGTCGTCGCTGTAGTGGCGGTAGCCGAGCAGGTTCTGCCCGCGCAGGAGCATTTGCAGACGAGTGTTAGGCAGTGCCGCACGCAGTTGGCGCAGACGCTCCCACGGATCTTCCTTCAGGAAGCGAACACAGGCGTCGAACGTCGCGCCGCCCCAGCATTCCAGCGACCAGTAGCCGACTTTGTCGAGCTTGTCGCAGATCGGCAGCATGTCTTCGGTGCGCATGCGGGTGGCGAGCAGCGATTGGTGAGCGTCGCGCAGGATGGTGTCGGTAACGAAGATCTTCTTAGTCATTGGTATCTCCTCATAGCGGCAAGCTTCAAGCTACGAGCTGCAAGAAAAAGCCAATCTGCTTTTACTTGCCGCTTGCAGCTAAAAGCTCGCAGCTGTTTCATTCATAGGCCTGCGTGGGCGGCGATGGCGGCAGCGATGGCCAGGGCCAGCTCTTCGGGTTTGCGCTTGATCGAGTAGTTGGTCAGTTCCGGGTGGCTTTCAACGAAGCTGGTATTGAACTGGCCGCTACGGAATTCCGGGTTGCGCAGGATTTCCTGGTAGTACGCGGCGGTGGTCTTCACACCTTGCAGACGCATGTCGTCGAGGGCGCGCAGGCCACGGTCCATCGCCTCTTCCCAGGTCAGTGCCCAGACCACCAGTTTCAGGCACATCGAATCGTAGAACGGCGGAATGGTGTAACCGGTGTAGATCGCCGTGTCGGTGCGTACGCCCGGACCACCGGGGGCGTAATAGCGGGTGATCTTGCCGAAGCTCGGCAGGAAGTTGTTCTTCGGGTCTTCGGCGTTGATGCGGAACTGCAACGCGAAACCACGGTGCTGAATGTCTTCCTGCTTCACCGACAGCGGCAGGCCGGAGGCGATGCGAATCTGCTCGCGGACGATGTCGATCCCGGTGATTTCTTCGGTGATGGTGTGCTCCACCTGCACCCGGGTGTTCATCTCCATGAAGTACACCTCGCCCTCGGCGAGCAGGAACTCCACGGTGCCGGCGTTCTCGTAACCCACAGCCTTGGCCGCACGCACCGACAGGTCGCCGATGTAGGCGCGCTGTTCCGGAGTCAGTTGCGGGCTCGGGGCGATTTCGATGAGTTTCTGGTTGCGGCGCTGGATCGAGCAGTCACGCTCGAACAGGTGCACGACATTGCCAAAGCTGTCGCCAAGGATCTGCGCTTCGATGTGCTTGGGATTGACGATGCATTTTTCCAGAAACACTTCGGCAGAACCAAAGGCCTTGGTCGCTTCGGAGATGACACGAGGGAAATTCTGTTCGAGTTCTTCGCGGCTGTTGCAGCGACGGATGCCACGACCGCCACCACCGGAGGTGGCTTTGAGCATCACCGGGTAACCGATACGGTCGCCCTCGGCCAAGGCCTCTTCGATGTCAGCAACGTTGCCTTCGGTGCCCGGCGTCACCGGTACGCCGGCCTTGATCATGCTGCGGCGCGCTTCGGTCTTGTCGCCCATGCGGCGAATGACTTCGGCCGAAGGACCAATGAATTTGATTCCGCGTTCGGCGCAGATGTCTGCCAGCTCGGCGTTTTCCGAGAGGAAACCATAGCCGGGGTGCAGTGCATCACAGCCGGTCTCAACCGCCAGGTTCACCAGCTTGCGCGGGTTGAGGTAACCGGCCAGTGGCTCGGCACCGATGCTGTGGGCCTCGTCCGCACGCTTCACATGCAGTGCATGGCGGTCGGCGTCGGAAAAAATCGCAACCGAGCGAATGCCCATTTCGGCGCAGGCTCGCACGATTCGTACGGCAATCTCACCACGGTTGGCGATCAGGATCTTTGTTATCACTTGGAGGTTCCCTTGAGCCGGTGGCACCACGACCTGCTAGACCCAGGTCGACGCGTGACCAAATGTTTCAATTTAGTCGCAGGTCCACACTAGCGCTCATGAGGGATTAACAAAAATGAATAAAAATTGGGTCATGCATAAGTAAAGACTTATAGTTGAAACATCCGCCAGCCGTCAGAGCCTGTGAAAAATGCGTAAGTCCTTGATGCGTATGACATTGCGTCAATTGCAGATCTTCAACGAAGTATGTGATTTACGCTCTTACAGCCGCGCAGCCGAGGAAATGTCCCTCACACAACCGGCCGTCAGCCTACAGATTCGTCAGCTCGAAGAGCTGATCGGCCAGCCATTATTCGATTATGTCGGCAAAAAACTCTACATGACTGAGGCTGCCGAAGCCCTTCAGCGTGCCAGTCGAGACATTTTCGGGCGCCTGGAAAACCTCGATATGCAGCTGTCGGACATGCAGGGCTCGCTGCAAGGTCAGTTGAAACTGGCGGTGGAATCCAGCGCCAAGTATTTCGTGCCGCACCTGTTCGCCGCATTCAAGCGTCAGCACCCAGAAGTGAATCTACAACTGACTGTGGTCAACCGTGGCCAAGTGATTCGCAGGCTCTCGGACAACCGCGACGATCTGGTGATCATGTCGATGGTGCCGCAGGACATGGGTCTGGAATTCCTGCCGTTCCTCAACAACCCGATCGTTGCCGTGGCGCGCCCGGATCATCCATTGGCGCACATGGGCCCGCTGCGTTTGCAGGATCTGGAGCCTTACACGTTGCTGATCCGCGAACCGGGGTCGGGTACGCGACTGGCCTGCGAAGAATACTTCAAAGAGAAACGCGTGCACTTCACCCAGACTCAGGAAGTGGCCTCGGCAGAAGCGCAGCGTGAATGTGTGCAGGCGGGTCTGGGCCTGGCGCTGTTGACGCGCCACGCCCTGAACCTGGAGCTGGCGACCGGCGGCCTCGTCGAGTTGCCGGTCGATGAATTGCCGCTTTTCCGCAGCTGGTGCCTGGTGCAAGCCAAGGCCAAACGCTTGTCACCGGTGGCACACGCCTTCCTGGCGTTTATCCGCAGCGAACGGGTGCAGATCAGCGCGCTGGTTGAGCGCTTCGACGGGAAGCTGCGGGTGCCGCCTGCCAGTGAATGATCTCGGGAAAATCGCCGATTTCGGCTTGAAGCTGACGAAGTTCGAAGCGATCTTCGATAGCGCGGCGAAATTCCATGCGGCGCTGGTCTTCCTGCTGACGACGGGTTTTCGCGGCGCTGTTGCGTTCTTCGTAGGGCTGAGCCATTTCGAGTCTCCCAAGGCGATGACGGGAGTTTCACGATAGGCGGCGGGGATGACGGTTTGGCTGCGTGTGGATGACAGTGCGATGAAACTTGCGCAGGGTTGTGGTGTTTTTGAGGACGCTATCGCGAGCAGGCTCGCTCCCACATTTGATCTCGGTATGACACAGAATTTGTGTACCCCAAAGATCCCCTGTGGGAGCGAGCTTGCTCGCGAATGAGGTCGGAACGACCTTCGATGGCTTCAGTCATCCAGCGCTTTGGCGGCTTTTGGCGACAAGCGCAGACTACGCAGACTGCGCTTCACGCTCTTGAGGTGGTTGACCAGGCTCGGCCCGCGCGCCATGGCCACGCCCATCGCCAACACATCGATTACCACCAGGTGCGCAATGCGCGAGGTCAGCGGCGTATAGATTTCGGTGTCTTCATGCACATCGATCGCCAGATTTACGGTCGACAATTCAGCCAACGGCGTCTGGCTCGGGCACAAGGTAATCAACGAAGCGCCGCTCTCACGCACCAGATTGGCGGTGATCAGCAGATCCTTGGAACGCCCGGACTGCGAAATGCAGATCGCCACATCGGTCGGTTTCAACGTCACCGCCGACATCGCCTGCATGTGCGGATCGGAATACGCCGCTGCAGTCAGCAGCAAACGGAAGAACTTGTGCTGCGCATCCGCCGCCACTGCACCCGAGGCGCCGAAGCCGTAGAATTCGACGCGCTGCGCCTGCGACATCAGTGTCACCGCGCGCTGCAACTCAACCGGATCGAGTTTCTCGCGAACCTCCATCAGCGTGTGCAACGTGGTGTCGAAAATCTTCAGGCTGTAATCGGCGACCGAGTCGTCTTCATGGATCGCAAACTGGCCGAAGCTGGCACCGGCCGCGAGGCTTTGCGCCAGTTTGAGTTTGAGGTCCTGAAAACCGGAACAACCGATGGCGCGACAGAAGCGCACGATGGTCGGCTCGCTGATGCCGACGCTGTGGGCCAGGTCGGCCATGGAACTGTGCATCACCGCCGCAGGGTCAAGCAGCACGTGGTCGGCGACCTTGAGCTCCGACTTGCGTAACAGGTGACGTGACTGGGCGATGTGTTGCAGCAGATTCAAGGGGCTGGACTCTTCTTATGGGCAAGGATGTAGCACGCTTGTAGTTATACTACATGAATTGGCTTTTTGCCTGCTCAATGCGTAACTCGATGTCCCCATATCAGGCGCGATGAAGCGCATGTAGCCCTTAAAACGGTTTTTCCTGTTCACGCAAAAGCCCCGCCAGACTGTCAGCCTTCACGGGCCGGCTGATCAGATACCCCTGCACTTCATCGCAACGCTCGGCACGTAAAAACTCCAGCTGATCCTGGCGCTCGACGCCTTCGGCCACGACTTTCAGCGACAGCCCATGGGCCATGGCAATGATCGCCCGAGTGATCGCCGCATCTTCACTGCCCTCACCCAAGCCGCGAATGAATGCCTGATCGATCTTCACGTAATCCACCGGAATACGCTTGAGGTAACTCAGCGACGAATAGCCGGTGCCGAAATCATCGATCGCCAGTTTCACCCCCAGATCGCGCAGTTGCTGGAAGGTCGCGATGATGTGTTCGACGCTGTCGAGCAACTGGCTTTCGGTCAGTTCCAGCTCGAGGTAGTGCGGCGCCAAACCGGTTTCCTCCAGCACCTGGCGCACCAGACTGACCAGCTTGCCCTGACGCAACTGATGCACCGACAGGTTCACCGAAACGCGGATCGGCTCAAGCCCCTGACGCTGCCACTCGCAGGCCTGCCAGCATGCCTGACGCAAGACGAATTCGCCGATTGGCCCAATCAGGCCGGTTTCCTCGGCCAGCCCGATGAAATCCCCCGGCGGCACTCGCCCCATGGTCGGGTGATCCCAGCGCACCAGCGCTTCCGCCGCATTCAGCCGTCCGGTTTGCAGGCACAGCTTCGGCTGATAAAACACCTTCAGCTGCTTTTCCTCGATAGCTTTGCGCAACTGATTTTCCAGCTGCAAGCGCTCAAGGGTGCTGGCCTGCAGGCTGTCGGTGTAGAACTGGAAATTGTTACCGCCCAGGTGCTTGGCGTGTTGCATGGCCATGTTCGACTGGCTCACCAGCGCAGAAATCTCCCGGGCGTTGTCCGGCAGCATGCTGATGCCCATGGAAGCGCTGACCACCAGCTCATGACCATCAACCGTCAACGGCAAGCGCAGCTTGGTCGACAATCGCGTGGCGACCCGAGCCAGGCTCGACAGGTTGCCATAGGCGTCGAACAGCACCGCAAACTCATCACCAGACAATCGGGCGATGGTGTCGGCTTCCGGCAAAGCGTTGACCAGCCGGCGCGCCATTTTCTGCAGCAACTGGTCGGCAATCTCATGGCCAAGGCTGTCGTTAAGCAATTTGAAGCGATCCAGATTGATGTGCAGCAACGCCAGACTGCGTCGGCCCTGACGCGAACGTTGATGCGCTTCATGCAAGCGCTCGCGGAACAGCGAGCGGTTGGCCAGACCGGTCAGTTCGTCGTAATGGGTCAGGTAACGCATGCGCTCTTCGGATTCGCGTCGCGCCGACAGATCGGCGAAGAAGCCGACGATATGGCTGACATTTCCCCGACCATCACGCACTGCATTCAGCTGCAGCCACTGCGGATACAGTTCGCCGTTCTTGCGCGTTTCCACCAGTTCGCCCTGCCAACTGCCGTGCTGCTCCAGTGCATGACGGATCGCCACGTAATGGCGGCGCGCATCACGGCTGCACGGTAACTCGACAACGTTGCGCCCGAGCATGTCCTCGATGTCGTAGCCGGTGACCCGGCTGAACGCCTGATTGATCGCGATCAGTGCGTAGTTCGGGTCGAGAATCACGATCCCTTCGCTGGCCGCTTCGAATACCGTCGCCGCCAGGCGTTGCTGCTCTTCGAGGCTTTTACTGGCGCTGATGTCGCGCCGGGTGCCGACCATGCGAATCACCCGACCGCTGTCGCTGCGTTCTACCGCGCGGCCACGGTCTTCGATCCAGACCCAATGGCCATCGCTGTGACGCACGCGGTATTCGATCTGATAGTCCTCGGTGCGCCCCTTCAAATGCTCGATCAACGCGTATTTCAGCGTCGGCACATCGTCGGGATGCAGGCGCGGCTTGAGGTCGCGCAACAGCGCCGTGACGTATTCCGGAGCGAGGCCGAACAGTTCCTGAATCTGCGTGTGGTGGACTTCGTCGGTTTGCAGGTTCCAGTCCCACAGGCCCAACTCACTGGCCTTCAACGCCAGCGCCAGCCGCGCCTCGCTTTTACTCAGGGCCTGATTGGCCGCGTCCAGTTCGCGGCTGCGCTGGGCAACGCGGTCTTCGAGTTCGACCTGGGCTTCGCGTAGCTTGCCCTCGGCGCAGCGGCGATGATCGATTTCCCTGGCCAGTTCCTGATTGAGCTGTTCGCTGCGCGACTGCGTCTGTTGCAGGTGTTCGATCAAGTGCTGATTCTGGAAGCGGCGCAGCAAACCGCGATCGATCAGGCGATTGACCTGCCACGCGACCACACTCAGCGAGCCGAGCAAGATCAACCCGAGCCAGCCCCAACCTCGCGCCTGCTCGTCGCCACCCCAGAACAGATAACCGATCGCCGGCAACAGGCAGGGCAAGGTAAACGACAGAAATGCCGGCAGGCTCACCGCGTAGGCGACGCTCGCCGACAGAGTCGCGGCGCCAATCAGGCCGAACACCCAGGCTTGTTGCATGAAGTTGTCGGCGGGCACCAGGGCGATGCCGGCGCCGGCCAGCGTCAACCCGGTCATGGTCGAACCAAGCAGAAACATCCGCCGCCAGATCGGTTGCGCCTGACGATCAGGGATTGCCGAGTCGAACGCGGCGACCTGAATCACCCGCAACGCCACCAACGACAGCAACCACACCAGCCAGACGCTGACCACGAAGTAGCGCTGCGGGCTCCAGAGCAAACCGGCGCAGACCAGACCATTGATCAACATGAACAGAGTGGGCAACAACGAGCCCTGATACAGCAGACGCGTGCGCTCGACCGCCATTTCGACGGCATAGTGCTTGCGGATAACCCGGGGTTCCACGGAGGGGCCCGACAGTTCGGAGCTGAGGGTCATGGGCAACGTTCTTGTTCTTATAAGGCGGGCGTGCGCCCGAAACGTGGACGGAGCATACACAAGCCGATCCCGTTGCCAAACTGCTCCAGATCATAATTTCAGCGAAACTTTTCCGCCCTTTGCCACCCGCGAAACCCTTGGAGCGCGGCGGGCCGATGCCTGTAGCCAGTGACCGACCGGTCGTCATCGACAGGAGTTTCATCGGCTAATGCAAAGCTCGGTTTGCCCGGGCCTGCGGCGCACCCTAGAATGCCCCGATGCGCGATGATCTCTCCCTTCTGCTGAACTCCCTCAACGATGCCCAACGCCAGGCCGTAGCAGCCCCCGTTGGCCGTCAGTTGGTCCTGGCCGGTGCTGGCTCCGGTAAAACCCGAGTGCTGGTGCACCGTATCGCCTGGTTGATCCAGGTTGAAAACGCCTCGCCCCACTCCATCCTGTCGGTGACCTTCACCAACAAGGCCGCTGCCGAGATGCGTCACCGCATCGAGCAGTTGCTGGGTATCAACCCGGCGGGCATGTGGGTCGGCACCTTCCACGGCCTGGCGCACCGCTTGCTGCGGGCGCACTGGCAGGAAGCGGGCCTGAGCCAGACTTTCCAGATTCTCGACAGCGACGACCAGCAACGGCTGGTCAAGCGGGTGATCCGCGAGCTCGGTCTGGACGAGCAGCGTTGGCCGGCCCGTCAGGCGCAGTGGTTCATCAACGGTCAGAAAGACGAAGGTCTGCGTCCGCAGCACATTCAGGCCAGCGGCGATCTGTATCTGGCGACCATGCGCGGCATTTACGAAGCCTACGAGGCGGCGTGCCAGCGTGCCGGGGTCATCGATTTCTCCGAACTGCTGCTGCGTGCCCTCGACCTGTGGCGCGATCATCCGGGCCTGTTGGCGCATTACCAGAAGCGCTTCCGCCATATTCTGGTGGACGAGTTCCAGGACACCAACGCCGTTCAGTACGCTTGGTTGCGTCTGCTCGGCAAGGGTGGCGACAGCCTGATGGTGGTCGGCGACGACGACCAGTCGATTTATGGCTGGCGTGGCGCGAAGATCGAAAACATTCATCAGTACTCCTCCGACTTCGCGGATTCGGTAACCATTCGTCTGGAGCAGAACTACCGCTCCACCGCCGGCATCCTCAAGGCTGCCAACGCCCTGATCGCCAACAACACCGGGCGTCTGGGCAAAGAGCTATGGACCGACGGCGGTGACGGCGAAGCAATCAATCTGTACGCCGCGTTCAACGAACACGACGAAGCACGCTACGTTGTCGAAACCATCGAAAGCGCGCTGAAAACCGGCTTGGCCCGCAGCGATATCGCGATTTTGTACCGCTCCAACGCCCAATCACGCGTTTTGGAAGAAGCTTTGCTGCGTGAGCGCATTCCGTACCGTATCTATGGTGGTCAGCGCTTCTTCGAGCGTGCAGAAATCAAGAACGCCATGGCCTACCTGCGTTTGCTCGAAGGTCGCGGCAACGATGCGGCGCTGGAACGGGTGATCAACGTGCCGGCCCGTGGCATCGGCGAGAAAACTGTCGAAGCGATCCGCGATCACGCGCGCCACAGCGATGTGTCGATGTGGGAAGCGATGCGCCAACTGGTCGCCAACAAAGGCCTGACCGGTCGCGCCGCCGGTGCGCTGGGTGCGTTTATCGAGCTGATCGAAAACCTCGCCGCCAAGTGCATGGAAATGCCGCTGCACTTGATGACGCAAACCGTCATCGAGCAGTCCGGGCTGATCGCTTATCACGAAGCGGAAAAAGGCGAGAAAGGCCAGGCTCGGGTAGAAAACCTTGAGGAACTGGTCAGCGCCGCGCGCAACTTCGAGAACACCGAAGAAGACGAAGAGTTGACGCCCCTGGCGGCATTCCTCGGCCACGCTTCGCTGGAAGCCGGTGACACTCAGGCCGATGAACACGAAGACAGCATTCAGCTGATGACCCTGCACAGCGCCAAAGGCCTGGAATTCCCTTACGTGTTCCTCGTGGGCATGGAAGAAGGCCTGTTCCCGCACAAGATGAGCCTGGAAGAACCGGGGCGTCTTGAAGAAGAACGGCGTCTGGCTTACGTGGGCATCACCCGGGCGATGCAGAATCTGGTGATGACCTATGCTGAAACCCGACGCCTGTACGGCAGCGAGACCTACAACAAGGTCTCGCGCTTCGTACGTGAAGTGCCGAAAGGTCTGATCCAGGAAGTGCGTCTGTCGAACAGCGTCAGCCGACCATTTGGCGGCAACCAGTCGATGAGCGGCAGCAACCTGTTCAGCGGTAGCGAAATTCCGGAAACGGGTTTCAGCCTCGGTCAGGCGGTACGCCATTCGATCTTTGGTGACGGCGTGATCCTCAACTTCGAGGGCGCCGGCGCGCAGGCAAGGGTGCAGGTGAACTTCAGTGAAGGCAGCAAGTGGCTGATGCTCGGCTACGCCAAGCTGGAAGCTATCTGACCCCGATTTTGCTGTTTTTGTGGGAGCGAGCCTGCTCGCGAATGAAATCACCGCGGTTGATCTGATAGACCGCGGTGCGGCGTTCGCGAGCAGGCTCGCTCCCACAGGGTTTGGCGGTGGATAATCGAACAAGGACATTTCCATGGGCTCAGGCTTCTTCTCTTCCTGGACATTCTGGGCCCTGCTCTCGGCCACTTTCGCCGCATTGACGGCGATCTTCGCCAAAGTCGGCATCGAAAACGTCAATTCCGACTTCGCCACCCTACTGCGCACGATCGTGGTACTGGTCAGCCTGGCCTTGATTTTGTACGCAACGGGCCAATATCAGTCATTAGGATCAATATCCGCCAAGAGCTACCTGTTCCTGCTGTTGTCCGGACTGGGCACGGGCGCATCGTGGCTATGCTACTTCCGCGCGTTGAAAGTCGGCCCGGCCTCGCTGGTCGCGCCGGTGGACAAACTCAGCGTAGTGCTGGTGGCGGTGCTTGGCGTGACCCTGCTGGGCGAGAAACTTGATTTGCGCCAGTGGGGCGGTATCGGCCTGATCACGGCCGGTGTGGTGATGCTGGCGTTTCGTCGCTAAGCAGATTTCTCACTGAACCTGTCTCGATTTCCTACAGCCAAATGTACATGGCCTTATTGCCCCGACCGAGCTGAACGTAACCTGTCAGGCAAAAGCCCGAAACACTCTCTCGCTAGCCAGTAACACTTCAGCTGTGCAACATGGCGCGCGTGTCTCCACAAACGGGAATTCCCTTTATGAAACGTTTTCTTAGCATCGCCATGGCGTTGTGCATCGGCCTGACGATGAGCCTCGACGCCAACGCCAAGCGCTTTGGTGGTGGCAAAAGCGCCGGCGCTGCGCCGACGCACCAGACCAGCCAGATGGCTCCTTCTTCTCCAGGTGTCGGCGGCGCTGCTGCGACCGCAGGTGCTGCCGGTGCCGCAGGCGCTGCCGCCAAGGCCGGTGGTGCTTCGAAATGGCTCGGCCCTCTGGCCGGTATCGCCGCCGGTGGCCTGCTCGCGTCCATGTTCATGGGCGGCGGCTTCCAGGGCATGCAGATCTTCGACATCCTGATCATGGCCGTGATCGCGTTCGTGATCTTCCGCTTCATCGCCGCTCGTCGACGCAAGCAGCAGGAGCAGTTCGCTCCGGCCGGCGCGCCGATGCAGCGTGAAGCGTTCGAGCAGAAGCCTGCTGCCATGGGTTCGATCTTCGGTGGTTCGGCCGCACCTGCTGCCGCTCGCCCGGTGATCAACGCGCCGGCCTGGTTCAACGAGCAGAACTTCCTTGAAGCTGCACGCAGCCACTTCCAGTCGCTGCAGCAGCACTGGGATGCCAACGAAATGGACAAGATCGCCGAGTTCGTGACCCCGCAAATGCTCGAGTTCCTCAAGCGTGAGCGTGCGGATCTGGGCGACGCGTTCCAGTCGACGTACATCGACAACCTCCAGGTGCAACTGGATGGCGTGGATGATCGTGCCGACAAGACCATCGCCACCCTGACCTTCAGCGGTGTGTCGAAGACCTCGCGCTTCGACCAGGGCGAAGTGTTCAGCGAAAGCTGGAACATGGAACGTCCGCAGGGCGAGAACCAGCCTTGGCTGGTTGCCGGTATCCGCCAGAACGGCTGATCCCTCCCCATGCTTCACTTGCGGTAATAAAAACCCCAGCCTCGGCTGGGGTTTTCTATTTCGCGGTTGCATCTATAGCGAGCTACTGTATAAACCGGCCCATATAAACCGCGCCATTCAAGCAAGAGGATCCCGGACGTGGAAGAAATCATCGAACAACTGCGTGAAGCCAACGAACCCGTGCCGGTTCCTTTGGAGTTGCCTGACGAAGATCTGCTGGTAGAAATCGAAGAACAGCTGTTCATCGACATTCCGTTTGTCTTCAGAGAGTTTTTGCTGACCGTCAGCGATGTGGTGTACGGCAGCCTTGAGCCGGTGACCGTCACCGACCCACAATCCCACACCTACTTGCCGGATGTAGCCGCCAACGCCTGGGATGCCGGAGTTGATCGTAGCCTGATCCCGATCTGTCAGGACGGCGACGACTACTACTGTGTCGAAGAGGATGGCACGGTGGTGCTGTGGCAAGCCGAAGAAGAGTTGATTGCCGAGGAAACCTGGGAATCGGTGTGGCACTGGGCGCGGGACGTCTGGCTGGAAAGCTGATCGGCCAGCCGCCCCGGCAGGTCAATGCCCCGACGGCTCCTTGTGGTTGTCGAGGGTTTCCAGCAGCGCCACCTGCATCCGCGTGTGCACGCGGATGAACCAGCGCCAGAGCAGCGCCGCCACGGCGGCCGCGACCACGGCG
The DNA here is from genome assembly GCF_059429415.1 of Pseudomonas sp. CH61. Lineage (NCBI taxonomy): Bacteria > Pseudomonadati > Pseudomonadota > Gammaproteobacteria > Pseudomonadales > Pseudomonadaceae > Pseudomonas > Pseudomonas sp. CH61. The sequence continues at coordinate 5,700,424 of NZ_CM182098.1, forward strand.
ATCAGTACCAGCAACTTGTTGGTCGGCAAGATACTGGCCGACAAGGCTGCCAACAGCAGGAAAATCACCAGCAGCGAGAGGATCGGGATCACTTCGGAGATCACCCGACGCACTCGCTGCGTGTGACGCCCGGCCATCTCTGGCTTGACACCCATCTCCGCCAGCAGCATCGACAACGCCTTGAGCTTGCGATACGCCGCAATCAAAAACGGCAGCGAGACCAGCAACGCCCCACCCCAGATCAGCGCCTTCTGCCAGCTCGGATCGCTGATCCAGTCTTGCAGCCATAGCGAGATGCGTTCGGCGAAATACGCGCCGGCGAAGAAGATCGCGATGACCAGTGCCAGATTGACCCCGACCTGCAGCAAGATCTTGCGAATGATGGAAGCCAGCATCGCGCCCTCGCCTTGCGGCTGGATGCTGCGCAGCCATTCACCGTACATGCCCAGCACACGGCCGAGAGGCTTGGGCACGGCCGCAGACAGCTTGATCGACAGCGGATCAGCCGCACGGATCAGATACGGCGTCAGCAGCGTGGTAATCACCGACACGGCCACAGCGACCGGGTAAAGGAAGTTACTGGTGACCTGCAAGGTCATGCCCAGCGCGGCGATGATGAAGGAAAATTCGCCAATCTGTGACAGACCCATTCCCACACGCAGCGAGGTGCGTCCGTCATTGCCGGCGATAAACGCCCCGAGGCCACAGGACAACATCTTGCCGAGGACAACGGCCACGGTGATCACCGCAATCGGCCACGCATATTCGAGAAGAATCATCGGGTCGAGCATCAGGCCGATGGCAACGAAGAAGATCGCACTGAACAGGTCGCGAACCGGTTCGATCAGGCGCTCGATCTTCAGCAATTGCCGCGACTCGGCCATGATCGCACCGATCAGGAACGCGCCGAGCACCATGCTGTACTCAAGTTTGACCACCAGCAGGCAGAAGCCGAAACACAGGCCGAGCACAGTGATCAGCAGCATCTCGTTGCTTTCGAATTTCGCCACGTAAGCCAGCAAACGCGGCACCAACAGGATGCCGATAACCAGCGCGACGATCATGAACAGCGACAGCTTGCCGACCGTGGAAAACACTTCGCCTGAGCTGACCGTGCCGCTGACGGCGATGCTCGATAGCAGCGCAATGATGCCGATGCCAAGGATGTCTTCGACGATCAGTACGCCGAAGATCAACTGCGCAAAGCGCTCGTTTTTCATCTTCAGATCGTTGAGCGCCTTGACGATGATGGTGGTCGAAGAGATCGCCAGGATGGCGCCGAGGAACAGCGAATCCATGGTGTTCCAGTCGAACCAGCGGCCGATTTCATAACCGATCCAGATCATCAGAACGATTTCGAGGAACGCCGCAATAAACGCCGTGGCGCCGACCTTGAACAGCTTACGCAGGCTGAACTCCAGGCCGAGGCAGAACATCAGGAAAATCACCCCGAGTTCGGCGAGGGTCTTGATGGTTTCTTCGTCGTGGATCAGGCCGAAAGGCGGCGTGTGCGGGCCGATGATGAAGCCGGCGACGATATAGCCAAGCACCACCGGCTGCTTGAAACGGTGGAACAACACGGTCACCACACCTGCGACCAACATGATCACTGCCAGATCCTGAATAAAACTGATGGCATGCATGGCGTGGGCTCCTTGAATGACGAGGCTCGCCAGCAGACGTCAGAAATGTCTGGGCGAGCGAAGTAAAAATCCGCTTTTCGTGTGGGAATTGCCTTTGTAAGGGGCTTTTGCAGGTTAACACCGCGACTTGCGGCTGGAAGGCGGTGCAATATATGGAAACAGATCGATTCCGGCGTGACGGCGGCGAGTCTCCCGGCGTCCCGATAACGGTGCTTTAGAAAAGCGACCAGGCACCCGCAGAGGTGCTTCCAGTAACCAGCCTTGATCCGTGAGAACGTTATGGAACCCGGAAACGCCCAGCTGTCGATGACGGTACTGATGACCCCCGACATGGCCAACTTCTCTGGCAATGTCCACGGCGGCACCCTGCTCAAATACCTCGACGAAGTGGCCTACGCTTGCGCGAGCCGCTATGCCGGCCGCTACGTGGTGACCCTGTCGGTAGATCAGGTGATTTTCCGCGAGCCGATTCATGTCGGCGAACTGGTGACCTTCCTCGCCTCGGTCAACTACACCGGCAACACCTCGATGGAAGTCGGCATCAAAGTCGTCACCGAGAACATCCGCGAACGCTCGGTGCGCCACACCAACAGCTGCTTCTTCACCATGGTCGCGGTGGATGATCAGCGCAAACCGGCCGCCGTGCCGCCGCTGCAACCGCAGAACAGTGAAGACAAGCGTCGTTATATGCAGGCGCAGCAGCGTCGGCAGATTCGCCAGGAGCTGGAGAAGCGCTATCAGGAGATCAAGGGCGACGCCTGAGATTTTTAGCGTTAAGAAATCGCTATCGCGAGCAGGCTCACTCCTACATTGGAACGCGTTTCCCTGTAGGAGCGAGCCTGCTCGCGAATGGGGGCAGCGCGGTCTTAAAGACTGATTGCAGTAGCCTCGAACTTCACCCGCGGATGCGCAATCCGATCCTGCGCTCGCACCAGTTGCAGCTCATAACTGGCACAGGCCTGAGTCTCCAGCAGCACCTCATGCACCGCCGCTGCGGTGAATTCGAACGCGGCTACCAGGCTGTCACCCAACAGCACCCGCGCCAGGAACAGGCCGGATGTCAGATCGCCCACACCCACCGGCTGACGCGGAAACGCCAGCAACGGACGGCGCAGATGCCAGCTACCTTCGGCCGTCACCAGCAACATCTCGAAGCCATCCGCCGGTTTGCCCGGATAATCCAGATGCTTGACCAGCACCGCTTTCGGCCCGCGCGTCAGTAGCGCACGCGCCATCGCCAGGCAATCGAACAACGACTGCGGCTTGCGCCCGGAAAAGCTGTCCAGCTCCAACTGGTTCGGGCACATGATGTCCGCCACGGCGGCCGCCTCCTCCAGGAGGAAATCGCTGACTTCGGTCGGCACGCTGCAGCCCTTCTCCGGATGGCCCATCACCGGGTCACACAGATACAGCGCCTTCGGATTGACCGACTTGATGCGTTCGACACCGCTGAGAATCGCCCGGCCCTGCGCCGCGCTGCCGAGGTATCCGGACAGCACCGCATCGCAGTTGCCCAGCTCGCCAATCGCGGCGATGCCTTCGACCAGCTCGGGAATCTGCTGCGGCGCCAGCACTTCGCCGGCCCACTGACCGTACTGGGTGTGGTTGGAAAACTGCACGGTGTTGAGCGGCCAGACATTGACCCCGACCCGCTGCATCGGAAAAACCGCGGCGCTGTTGCCGGCGTGGCCGAACACCACGTGGGACTGAATGGCGAGCAGATGAGGCGTACGTTTCATTCGGGTCATTCCGTAAAACGATTGAAATTCAAGCCGCGCAGTATGCGACGAAACGCAGCCTGTACGACAGGCCGGCGACGCAGTTAAGCTGACGCTATCTTTTGGAGTTCGATGTTGATGCTGACCCTGGAAAACATCTTCGTGCTGATACTGTTCGCCGCTGCCGGCGCCTGGCTATGGCACAACCACGGCTTGCGCGAACGCGCGCTGGAGCGGGTCAAACAGCATTGTCTGAACGTGCGGGTCGAGTTGCTCGACGGCAACGTTGCCCTGAAGAAGATCGGGTTCATCAAGGACGCCAACGGTCGCCGACGACTGGCGCGGGTGTACAACTTCGAGTTCACCGTGACCGGCGAAACCCGCCATAACGGCACCATCACCCAGTTTGGCGCGCACAGTGCGCAGATCGAACTGGCGCCCTACCCGGCACCGTTCGACGACACGCCACCGGTGGTTGAGGTGCACAAGCCGCGCGCCGAAGTCATCGAGTTGAGCCAGTGGCGCCAGGAACACACCAAGTGGAAGCCTTAAAGATCAAAAGATCGCAGCCTTCGGCAACTCCTACAGGGAATCGCATGTAGGAGCTGCCGAAGGCTGCGATCTTTTGATCTAACTTTCCCGACACCCCGACAAACCCTGCTGCAGCTTTTCAATGTTTTGCGGATCGACGAAGATCAGCTCAATCCGCGAATCCTTTCGCCACTCACTGACCTGCCAAATCAACTCGGCATTATCCAAAGCATTCGCAGACACCCAACCCTCCGAGCTGTGGATAACCAGTTTCGCCCGCTGCCAATTGAGGCGGGCGAGCCAGTCAGCGATGCGCCGCTTGTCGAACGTCTGCCCCGGATGCCAACGCCAGCCAATGCTCCAGCCTCCCTCCTGCGCCTGACTCAGGCAAATCGGCAGCGTCGGATCAGTCCAGACGGCCGGCATTTGTCCTGATCCGTTGGGTACGGCCAGATTATCCACACCATTGAGCGCTTTCGCGGCCAGGCCCGGCAGTTCGCTCAAGCTCAATTGCGCCTCTCGAGTCCAGATCAACGGCACTGCCGGCAACTGCCTGGCGATTTTTTCCCTGGCCCTGTCATCAAGGTTTTCAGCCTTGTTCAACAACAGCAGGCCAGCGGTTGCCAAGGCTTCCTGTTGCGCTGCCGGCAAGGCTCTCCCCCCTTCAAGCGCCTGAGCATCCAGCACCAGCACACACGGCTGCACCGCCAGTACACCCAACCACGGCGCCTCATTCAATTGCTTGAGCAACTGTGCTGGATGCCCCAGCCCGGACGGTTCGATGAACAGCCGATCCGGCTTCGCCTTGCGCAACAAACGCCCGAGGCCAATCTGAAACGGCGCGCCATTGACACAGCACAGGCAGCCACCGGCCACTTCGCCCAGTGCGATACCATCGGCGTCACTCGTCAGCAATGCGGCATCAAGGCCGATCTGGCCGAACTCGTTGATCAGCACCGCCCAGCGCTCGCCTTCGGGACGCTGGGCCATGAGCTGGCGAATCAGGCTGGTCTTGCCGGCGCCCAAAGGGCCAGCAATGACATGGGTAGGAATGTTCTGCAACATGGCCGGAAGCTTTCTTGGGAGATTCAAAGATGCGTTGGATGGGATGGTCGTTGCTGTTGACGCTGCTGTCGAGTGAAGCGTGGGCTCAGGCCTGCGTGGTGCACAGTCAGGGCGAGCGGCTCGACGTCAAAGTCTGTCAGCAGAACCGCAACATTCCGGAAAAACTGTTCAATGACGGTTTCTGCCAGCCAACCCTGGCCGGACAGAACGTCGAAGTGCAATACGTCGATCAATGCCCAAGCGGCGCGTTTGGCGTGTGCAGCAACGCACAAGTCGCCAATATGCCTTATCGCCAGGATATCCACTATTACGGCGTCGCCACCGATGCCGCGTATCTGAAGCCGTACTGCGAAAGCCAAAGCCAGGGTTCTTGGTTCAAGCCCTGAGGCGTCAACCGAGCCAGTCGAGGGTCAGTATCAGACGACGCTCGCCTGCGGCCGGTTGCGGCGAGCGATGGATCAAGCCGAAGCCTTCATTGCCGTGCCATTTCTCGCCTTTCAGTAAGGCGACGTCGCCGCTCTTGAGTTGCTGTATTTGCGCTTGGGGTTCGGCGTTGGCCTGCCCCAATTGACTGCGATCCATCGCGCCTTCCTTGAGCCATTGACTGCCGACGCCGGCGTACGTGGTGATCAGTCGCACCGGCACGTGATCGACATGGAAGCGCGGGCACATGGCTTTATCCAGCACCCGCAGACGCAGGCCGATGCGCCGCGCACCGAGCAAGCAGGCGAAGGCACTGACTAACCATTTCAGGTCGGCGATAAAGCCTTCGTAACCCTCCAGATCGCGGAAACCCAGAGCAAGACCGGCAAGATCAGGCTCCGCGTCCTCATCCGGCAACTCCAGACACAACGACTCCGCCAAAGGCTCGTTGAGCGACAGAAGCAAGTGGGCAAACTCGCTGATGTGCAAAGGCAGTTGGCGCTGCCAGACAGCGAGGTTGGTGTCGTCCTCCAGAATCCGCGCCAGTGCTTTCGGCGTCGGACCTTGATGTTGATGGCGGGTACGGTTTTGCAGCAGTTTGAGTGCAAGCATCAGGCGGCCTCTTCGTGCCAAGGGCCGAACGGATCCGCCAGCAATCGCCAGCCCTCTACGCCAAGGGCCATTTCTTCATCGGTGAGCAGGCAGGCATCGAGTTCGGCAGAAAGCTGCAGGAAATCGATGTTCTGACCAATGAACACCAATTCCTGGCGACAGTCGCCAACGCTTGGCGTCCAGTTTTCCATGATGGCTGCGGTGCCTTCCTGATCTTGTGGCCACTGCTCCTTCGGCACGAAGCGCCACCAGCGCCCGGCAAAACCGTGACGCATCAAACCGCCGGCCTGCGACCAGCTGCCGGCATCGGTGGGTTTGCTTGCGAGCCAGAAGAAGCCTTTGGAGCGCAGCAGTTTGCCGTTCAGCCACGGGCGGTCGATGAAGTTGAAGAAGCGCTCCGGGTGAAAGGGTCGGCGTGCGCGGTAGGCTGTGGAAGCGATGCCGTATTCATCGGTTTCCGGCACGTGCTCACCGCGCAATTCCTGCAGCCAGCCCGGTGCTTGCGCGGCTCTGTCGAAATCGAAACGACCGGTATTGAGGATCTTCTCCAGCGGCACTTCGCCCATCACCATCGGAATGATTTCGGCTTGGGCGTTGAGGCGTTTGAGGATGGCGATCAATTCCTCACGCTCGGGCTGGCTGATCAGGTCGATCTTGCTGATCAACAGCACGTCGGCGAATTCGATTTGTTCGATCAACAGATCGGTGATCGAGCGTTCGTCTTCTTCGCCGAGGATTTCGCCACGGGAAGCGAGGCTTTCTGCCGCCTGGTAGTCGGGAAGGAAATTCACACCGTCGACTACAGTGACCATGGTGTCGAGACGGGCGATGTCCGAGAGGCTTTGGCCGTGTTCATCGCGGAAAGTGAAGGTTTCTGCGACCGGCAGCGGCTCGGAGATGCCGGTGGATTCGATCAGCAAATAATCGAAGCGCCCTTCCCGGGCGAGCTTGCTGACTTCTTCAAGCAAGTCTTCGCGTAACGTACAGCAGATACAGCCGTTGCTCATTTCGACTATTTTTTCTTCTGCGCGGTTTAAGCTGACATCACGCTGAACTTCGCTGCCATCGATATTGATCTCGCTCATATCATTGACGATGACGGCTACCCGCAAACCCTTGCGATTACGTAGTACGTAATTCAAAAGTGTACTTTTTCCAGCGCCAAGAAATCCTGAAAGTACGGTAACGGGCAACTCGGCTGACATTGGATAATCCTCTTTAAATGGCAGCCGATTAGCGCTTTGCTGGCGCTTGGCGTTTTTGTGCTTCATGCGAAGGGCTTCGCTGAACGTAAACGCTTGAAATCGGCCTGCCCAGGCTCGGTTAACTTTTATGTTATAGTATAACAACACAAATAAACCAGCCCTGCTCTTGTCTTGAGCGATAAACCGCAGGAAGCTGAGTCGATAGCACTCCGGAATTCGTAATGAAAACTGCGCTGAAATGCTCGTTGTTGAGCCTTGGATTGTTGATGATTGGCAATGCATCGGCTCAGGTGGAGGCGCTTGCGACCTGCACACGCAGCGCAAATCTGTTGGCCTGCGTCGATGCCGACGGCAACGCCTATAGCGTCAACACCGTCGGCAACACGCTTTATCTGCGTGGGTTTGAAAAGGCCGGCCAGCGTTATTGGGCGCAAACCAATAGTCGTTTCGGCCAACTGACGTTCTTCACCGGCATCGCTTCTGACGGCGAAGCCTGGGTGGGCTACACACGACGTGTCGGTTGGACGACGATCAATCGCTTCTCCAGCTCGGGTGGTAGCAGCGCGAAATTCACCTGCAGCCGGATTACCGGCTGTTAAACCTGGGTCTCCTGTTGCTCCTGCTGCCAGGCCTGGTAACTGTCGACGGGGGGATTCTTTTCAAAGTAGCGCTGCAATCCTTTGAACAAACCGTCCGCCACGGCTTGCTGATGCCGAGCGGTGACCAATCGCTGGCTGTCCCGCGCATTGGAAATAAAGCCGGTTTCCACAAGGATTGAGGGCACGTCCGGCGATTTCAGCACTGCGAATCCGGCCTGTTCCACGCGCTTCTGGTGCAGAGTCGTAATGTCGGCAAGGCTGCCCAGCACCGTACTGCCAAGCTGCAAACTGGCGGCAATCGTTGCATTCATCGACATATCGAGAATCACCCCGGCGAGCATCGGGTCTTTATCTTTCAAGTTGAGCAGACTCGTTGCGCCGAGCAGGTCCGCGCCGTTCTCTCGCTGCGCCATGAAACGTGCAGTCGCCGAGGTTGCGCCACCCTCAGAAAGGCAATACACCGATGCGCCAGAAGCCGTCAGACGCGGCGCCGCATCGGCGTGCACCGAGATAAAAATGTCAGCTTTGTGCTGACGGGCGATCGCCACGCGCTTACGCAATGGAACGAAAAAGTCGTCATTGCGCACCAGTTTTACGTCGAAGCCTTTCTCTTTTTTCAGACGCTTAGCCAGCATCTGCGCGATGGAAAGCACTACATCTTTTTCCCGTTCGCCCTTGGCGCCGACCGCGCCGGGATCCTTTCCGCCATGCCCTGGATCGACGACTACGATGATGTCGCGCTTCGGATGAGCGCTGATCTGCGGTGTTTCACGTGGAACCTTTGGAGCTATTTGAATCGGTTTTGCGCTGACCAAGTCCAATACCAAGCGATGACTTTGTCCGTCTTGCGGCGCCAAAAGAAAGCTGTTCAGTAATACCGGACTGTTCAGATCCAGAACAATACGTGCATCGCCCTGACCGAATGGCCCGGATCGGATCGCGCGTATCACCGTGTCATTCAGCGCCAACTGGCTGAAATCCCCACCCAAGCTTGCCCCACTCACATCAATGATGAGTCGTTCAGGCGCACTGAGCGTGAAGGTCTTGTAGCTGACCGGCCCACTCAAATCGAACACCAACCGCACTTTGTCCTCAGATCGCCAAAGTCGTGCCTGACGAATTTGCGTAGCAGACACGCCGAAGGGCAAAGCAAAAGCGGCGCTGGCCAAAATCAGATTGAGCACTTGACGTCTGTGCATATGAAAACCTGTTCATGAAAAAGACATCGTGATTTGAATTGTTATAATGTAACATCGAATTGAATCACCATGATGGTCCCGAACATGAATTCGCTTTCACTCCCGGATATCGCCGCGCAGACCGCTCGCCAAGCTTTGCCACTCGAATGGGTGGGCATGCAGGGCATCGCATTACCCGTTTTGTTGGAAGGCCAACGCCTGAATGCCAAGGCTGACGCTGGAGTGAGCCTTGATGATGGCGAGGCGCGCGGCATTCATATGTCGCGGCTGTATTTGGCCCTGGAGATACTCGAACAGGAACGCCTGACACCCGCTCTCCTGCACGAACTACTCAAGCGTTTTCTAGAAAGTCACCAAGGGTTATCCAACTGTGCGTACGTGAATATTCACTGCGACTTACTGCTGAAACGCCCCGCGCTAATCAGCCCATTGGCCGGCTGGAAATCCTATCCAGCAACTATTTCGGCAAGCCTGAAAAATCAAATGTTCCACGTGGAACTCAAAATTGACGTGCCCTACTCTTCGACCTGCCCTTGCTCAGCGGCATTGGCGCGGCAGTTGATCCAGCAACAATTTATCGACGACTTCGCCAACAAAGGCCTGCAGCACGCAGACGTTTTGGCATGGTTAGGCTCGACCCAAGGCATCGTCGCCACACCTCACAGCCAACGCAGCACTGCGCAATTGCATCTGCACCTCGACGAATTCATCGATGAATTGCCGCTGAGTGTGATCATCAATGACGCCGAGGCGGCCCTTGGCACCGCTGTACAAACCGCAGTAAAGCGCGCGGACGAACAAGCCTTCGCCCTCGCCAACGGCCAGAACCTGATGTTCTGTGAAGATGCCGCGCGCCGTCTGAATCTGGCATTGCGTCGCACCCCAGGAGTCAGCGCATTTAACCTGCGGGTCATTCACGCCGAAAGCCTGCACGCCCACGACGCCGTCGCCGAAAGCCACTGGCAGCGTGAACAAGCATGATCCGCTGCCAATCGCTGAGTTGGGGCGCACCCGGTCAACCACTGACGAGTCCGCTGAGTCTTGAGTTCGACAGCGGCAGCCTGACCGCGATCATCGGTGCCAATGGCTGTGGCAAGAGCAGCCTGCTGAAAGTCATCGCCGGATTGCAGAAACCTTTGGCAGGTAACGTTGCCCTCAGTGTTCCACGTCAAAGCGGGTTGTCATTCCTGCCCCAGCAACAGCATCTCGACCGACAATTCCCCATCAGCCTGGAAGAGCTGATCTGCGCCGGTTTCTGGGGCCGACGGCTTTCCACACAATTGCGCGCACAACGTCTGAAAGACGCACTGGAAAACTGGCACCTCAGCGGGCTTGAACAACGTCCACTCATGGCCCTGTCCGGCGGAGAACTGCAACGTGCCCTCCTCGCCCGACTGAGTCTGACCGACGCTCCAGTGTTGTTGCTCGACGAACCCCACGCCGCTCTCGATGAACTCGGCCAACAACTGCTCTGGCAGCACATCCATACCTGGCATGGCGAAGGTCGAACACTGGTCGTCGTGTGCCACGACCTCGCCGCCGTACGCCAGCACATCCCGCAAACCTTGCTGATCAAAAACCACGAATGCGTGTTCGGAGCCAGCAACGAATTGATCCAGCAAACCCCTCACACGCAGGTGGCCTGATGCTCGCCGTCACTCACCTCTGGCAACCGTTCAACGAATTCGTGTTCATGCGTCGCGCCCTGCTCGGTGGACTGGTCCTGGCATGCAGCACGGCGCCACTCGGCGTGTTCCTTATTCTGCGACGGATGAGTCTGATCGGTGACGCCGTGGCCCACGGAATACTTCCCGGCGCCGCACTGGGTTTCTGGTTTGCCGGACTCAGCCTGCCTGCACTGACGCTCGGCGGTCTCGGGGCAGGACTGAGCATGGCCGGCCTCGCCGCCTGGATCACCCGTCGCACCGGCCTGCGTGAAGACGCCAGCCTCGCCGCGATCTATCCCATTTCCCTCGCCAGCGGCGTACTGATTCTCGGCATCGCCGGCAAACGCCTCGATCTATTGCATCTGCTGTTCGGCTCGGCACTGGCCGTTGACGGCCCGACTCTCACCGGCATGTTATGGGTTTCGGGATTCAGCCTGATCGCCATGGCACTGATCTACAAACCGCTGCTGCTCGACACCCTCGACCCGCTGTTCCTGAGAACCGTCAGCCGCCTCGGCCCACTCGCCCACGGCGTGTTCCTGACGCTGGTGGTGCTCAATCTGGTGATCGGTTTCCAGGCCATCGGCGCACTGATGGTGGTTGGACTGATGATGCTTCCCGCCGCCGCTTCGCGATTCTGGAGCCGCCGTCTGCCGATCCTGATGGCCATCGCGGCGGTCATCGGTTGCCTCTCGGTGTGGTTCGGCTTGCTGCTGTCGTTCTACTACTCGCTGCCCAGCGGCCCGGCCATCGTGTTGGTCGCCGGTCTCGGCTATCTGCTGTCCGTGGTGTTCGGGCCGGTTCACGGTTTGTTGCGCCGCCCGCCTTTGCTCACATCCCAATGAGGTGTTTCCCGATGCGCGCTCTACTCGTTTTGCTCAGCCTGATGCTGTCGATGTCCTTGTCGGCGGCGGAAAAATTACCGGTGGTCACCAGCTTCAGCATCCTCGCCGACATGGTGCATCAGGTCGGCGGCGAGCATATCCAGATCACCAACATGGTTGGCCCGGACGCTGACGCACACACCTACGAGCCGACACCGGACGATGCCAAAGCATTGCTCAGCGCCAAACTGATCATCAAGAACGGCCTCGGTTTCGAGCCGTGGCTGGATCGTCTGGTCACCAGCACCGACACTAAAGCCACGGTCATCAGTGCCAGCCACGGCGTGATTCCGCGCTCACTGGATGAGGACGGCGAAACTGTTCCCGACCCGCACGCTTGGCATAATCTGGCGAACGCCGAGTTGTATATCGCCAATATCACCAAGGCACTGGTCGCTGCGGATCCTGCAAACAAAGCCGACTACGAACGCAACAGCAAAACCTACCTGAAGCAGATCTACGCCCTGCTCGCCGAGGCCAAAGCCAAACTCGGGGCGCTGCCTCCGGGCAACCGCAAAATCGTCACCAGCCACGATGCCTTCGGTTATCTCGGCCAAGCGTACGGCATCGACTTCATGGCACCGCAAGGCCTCTCCACCGAACGCGAACCCTCGGCCGCCGAAGTCGCTGCGCTGATTACCCAGATTCGCCAAGCCCACGTCAAAGCTGTGTTCATGGAAAACATCAAAGACGCGCGCCTGCTCAAACAGATCGCCGACGAAAGCGGCGCGCACATTGGTGGCACGCTCTACTCCGACGCCCTCGCCGCCAACGGCCCCGCCAACACCTTCACGGGGCTGTTCGAATACAACCTCAACACCCTCTACAGCGCGCTGAGCCAACCATGATTCGCAAGAACCCATCAGGTGATTTGCCACAAATTGCCGAGTCAGCCTACGTCGACAAGACCGCAATCATCTGCGGCAAAGTGGTGATCGGCGAGAACGTGTTCGTCGGTCCCTACGCGGTGATCCGCGCCGACGAAGTGGACGCCTCGGGTGAAATGGAGCCGATCACCATCGGCGCCAATTCGAATATCCAGGACGGCGTGGTCATCCATTCCAAATCCGGCGCAGCAGTGACCATCGGTGAGTTCACTTCCATTGCCCACCGCTCGATCGTCCACGGCCCCTGCGTCGTGGGCGACCGCGTGTTCATCGGTTTCAACAGCGTGCTGTTCAACTGTGTCGTAGGCAATGGCTGCGTGGTGCGGCACAACTCGGTGGTCGACGGTCGGGATTTGCCGGATGCTTTCTATGTACCCTCCACGACTCGCATCGGCCCGAATACCGATCTCTCGTTATTCCCGCCGGTGAGTGTCAGCGCCTCGGAGTTTTCCGAAGATGTGGCGCGCACTAATGTCGATCTGGTGCGCGGCTACAAAGCCTTGCAGAACGAGTTCTGAACCATGAGCAGCGTGCTGATTCGCAACGCAAGGCTGGTCAATGACGGACGCGAGTTCGACGGCGATCTATTGGTCAGCAACGGGCGCATCGTCAAGATTGCGCGCAGCATCGAAGGCGAAAACGCCAAGGTGGAAATCGACGCGAATGGCCAATGGCTGTTGCCGGGAATGATCGATGACCAGGTGCACTTTCGTGAACCGGGGGCGCCGGCCAAGGGCAGCTTTTCCACCGAGTCGCGAGCGGCGGTCGCGGGTGGCATCACCAGTTTCATGGACATGCCCAACACAAATCCGGCCACCCTCACCCTCGAAGCACTGACCGATAAAAAACGGCGGGCGGCGATCAACTCGGTGGCCAATTACGGCTTTCACTTTGGCGTGAGCCGCGACAACCTCGATACGGTCGCCGCGCTCAATCCCTGCGAAGTGGCTGGGGTGAAAGTGTTCATGGGCGCGTCCACCGGCAACATGCTGGTGGATGATCCGCAAATTCTTGAGCGACTGTTCGCCGAGGTGCCAACGATCCTGTTGGCCCACTGCGAACACACGCCGAGCATCGACGCCAACGCGGCCAATCTGCGTGAGCTGTTCGGTGAGCGAATACCGCCCGGCGCTCACCCGCTTATCCGCGATGCCGAGGCATGTTATCGATCCTCTTCACTGGCGGTGGAGCTGGCGCAACGTCACGGCACGCGCCTGCACGTTTTGCACCTGACTACGGCGCGTGAACTGGCGTTGTTTGAAGACAAACCGCTGGCGCAGAAACGCATCACCGCTGAAGTCTGTCTGCATCATTTGCTGTTCGATGATCGCGACTACCCAAGCCTTGGGAACTTGATCAAGTGCAACCCGGCGATCAAGACCCAGGCCGATCGCGATGCGTTGCGCGCGGCCCTGAACAGCAATCTACTGGACGTGATCGGCAGTGACCACGCGCCGCATACCTGGGAAGAAAAGCAACGGCCTTACACGCAGGCGCCTTCTGGATTACCGCTGGTACAACATGCGTTGCCAGCGTTAATGGAGCTGGTTGCGGATGGAATTTTGTCGATCACGACCTTGGTGGCGAAGACCAGCCATCGCGTCGCGGATCTGTTTGCGATTCCCGATCGTGGGTATTTGCGTGAGGGGTATTGGGCGGATCTGGTGCTGGTTGAACGGCAAACACTGGAGGTCGATCGGCAACCCATTCTGTCGCAGTGCGGGTGGACGCCGTTTGCCGGACGCAGCTTTCGTCATCGGGTGAGTACGACGATTGTCTCGGGGCAGATTGCCTGGCGGGAGGGTCGGGTGAACGAGGGATGTCGCGGGTTGGCGCTGAGGTTTATGCGCTGAATCCAAAGAAGCTTTCGCGAGCAGGTCGAATCGTCGCACCGTCGCTCCCACATCAGACTGCATCTCAAAGTGGGAGCGAGCCTGCTCGCGAAGTTTTTAGGCTCTTGGTTTCACAGCGCCACAGTCCTGGCCCAGCCAAACCGCGCGGGTCTCGAGACTGCCTTTCTGATTGATCCCGATCGCGTTGAACGTGCCGTTGGCCACGGTGGTGAACTCACGATCACTGAGGAACGTCGCCACCCCGGTGCCCTGCGCTTTCGGGCAACTGAAACGGAATTTCCACTGGTTGCCCGTGCGATCGGTAATCTGCTGCTTGCAACCCGATTGCGGGTCGGCCAGCGGAATGTCGTTGGTCGCCACTTGCTGCGGCGTCAGACACGCGCGGATACCTTTGCCGCCGATATTGATCCCGTTCTTTTCCAGCGCCGCGCGTTGTTGCGGGGTCATCTGACCTTGCAGCTGGCCGAGGATCGATTGCACATCCATCGGCTGGTCATCGACCTTGACGTTGCTCGATGTCATTTCCCACAGCCCCGGCTGCAGCATCTGCGCCTGCGCAACCACCGGCAATGCCAAACCCAGGCCCAGCGCCAAACCCAGCAGACGAACGTTCATCGAAAAAACTCCTGATCAGTAGTGGCCGTTAGACGTCGGCCGATTGCTTCGGTTCATGGCCCAATTAAATAGCGACATTCGCGACAGAACATGGTCTGTTAAGCATTGAATCTTCCGGAGCAAGGCTGCCCCATGGATTATTTTGGACCGCACATTTTCGGTTATCTAATCGCCCTGATACACACCCTCGGCTTGATCGCTGCCATTCACGCGGTGCTCACCGTACGCACGGCTCAAGGCTCGATCGCCTGGGCATTGTCGCTGATCTTCATTCCCTACCTCACGCTTATTCCGTACCTGGTGTTCGGCCGCAGCACCTTTGATGGATACATCAAGGCGCGGCGCCAGGCGAATGAACAGATGCGTCAGGCCATCTCCGAATTGAACTGGCGTCCGTGGGTGGAAGAGGCACTGACTGCGCGTGCCTCGAATGCCTACGCCTCGTTACGCGCAATGCCCAAGCTCGGCCGCATGCCATGTCTGGCGAACAATGAAGTGCAACTGTTGATAAATGGAGCGGCCACCTTCGACGCGATCTTCCAGGCCATCGATCAAGCTAAAGAAGCGGTGCTGATTCAGTTTTTCATCATTCACGATGATCGGCTCGGCCAGAGCTTGCGTGATTTGCTACTGAAGAAGGCTGCTGAAGGCGTATCTGTTCACCTGCTCTACGACCGCATCGGCAGCCATGCCCTGCCCCACCACTATATGCAGGCATTGCGCGATGGCGGCGTTGAGGTCAAGGCCTTCGCCACGCGCAGTGGCTGGCTCAATCGCTTTCAGGTCAACTTCCGTAACCACCGCAAGATCGTCGTGGTCGATGGCGTGGTCGGCTTTGTCGGCGGGCACAACGTTGGCGATGAATACATGGGTGAAAAACCACCGCTGGCACCCTGGCGTGATACCCATGTGAAGGTACGTGGCCCGGTCGTCGCGTGTATGCAGGAATCCTTTGCCGAAGACTGGTTCTGGGCCGCGCGAGCCTTGCCGCCGCTGATCCTGCCCGACGAATACCCGGATGACGGCGTGCTCTGCCAATTGCTCGCCAGCGGCCCGGCGGACGCCTACGAAACCTGCTCGCTGTTCTTCGTCGAAGCGATACACGCGGCGACCGAAAGAGTGTGGATCACCAGCCCGTACTTCATCCCCGATGAAGCGGTATTCGCAGCGTTAAGATTGGCGGTGTTGCGCGGTGTCGATGTGCGATTGCTGCTGCCGTCGCGTCCCGATCACCGCATCGTCTACGCCGCTTCCAGCCTCTACGCCTTTGAAGCCGTGCGCGCCGGCGTGCGGGTGTTCCGTTACGAACCCGGTTTCCTGCATCAGAAAGTGGTGTTGATCGACAGTGAAATCAGCGCCATTGGCAGTGCCAATCTGGACAACCGTTCGTTCCGGCTGAATTTCGAAGTCATGCTGCTGACCGTCGACAGCGACTTCGCCGCCCGTGTGGAAAGCATGCTTATCGCCGATTTCGAACAAGCCTACGAGATTGCCAAAGAAGAAAGCCGGGAGATCCACCGCCTGCAACAGGTCGGCATGCGGATCGCCCGGCTGATTTCGCCGATTCTCTAAAACCCCTCACCCTGACCCTCTCCCAAAGGGAGAGGGGATTATTCAGTGTTAAGGGTTATAGATGTCGTCGCGCGTCCATGGCAGTTCATGGCTGCCATCCGGATGCGCCTTCACCGCGAGGATCTGGTGCAGATTGATCCAGCCACGCGCGAACGCATAGGCGCAACCGGCGAGGTACAAACGCCAGATGCGCAGCGCTTGATCCGGTACCAGTTTGCCAGCGGCTTCGAGATTGTCCTCCAGCCGTTCGCTCCAGTGATCCAGCGTACGCGCGTAGTGCAGGCGCAGACTTTCAACGTCAACAACCTCCAGGCCGGCTTCGCTGATCTCGGCCGAGATCATCGCCAGGTGCGGTAACTCACCATTGGGGAACACGTACTTCTCAATAAACTCCCCGGCACCGCGTCCCACCGGTCGACCATCGGTGTGTTTGGCGGTGATGCCATGGTTCATCACCAGACCGCCCTCCTTCACCGCGCCGAACAGGGTTTTGCAATACTCGGCGAGATTGGCGTGACCGACGTGTTCGAACATGCCGACGCTGACGACCTTGTCGAAACGCCCGTCCTGGGGCAGATCGCGATAGTCGAGCAATTGCAGTTCGATCTGCTCTTCCAGGCCTTCGGCCTTGACCCGTTCGCGCGCCAGTTCCAGCTGCTCCTTGCTCAGGGTGATGCCGAAGACCTTGGCGCCGAATTCCCGCGCGGCATACCGCGCCAACCCACCCCAGCCGCAACCGACATCCAGCAGGTAGTCGCCTGGCTGTAAACGCAGCTTGCGGCACAGGTGGCGGAATTTGGCTTGTTGCGCCTGCTCAAGGGTTTCGCTGCCCGTTTCGAAGTACGCGCAGGAATACGCCATGTCGCTGTCCAGCCAGAGCTGGTAGAACGCATTGGACAGGTCGTAGTGGTAGGAAATGGCTTTGGCGTCGGTTTCCTTGTCGTGCACCGAGCGCACTGGCTGACTGTCGTCATCTTCACCGAGCAAGGCATTGCTCAATTCGTCGCAGACCCGGATGACTTCGCTGATCGAGCCCTCCAGTTCAAGCTTGCCTTCAACGAATGCTGCTCCGAGCGCATCCAGGCTTGGATGGGTGAACTGGCTGACCATCTGCGGGTCCTTGACCACGATGGTGACGCTGGGCGCCGGCCCCAGATTAAACTCATGGCCATCCCAGAGTCGCAGGCGAAGCGGAAGCTGCAGATTCTGTAAGGCCGGTGGAAGTTGCGCGAGCATGGAAAATCCCCCCTTGTTTCAGACGTCTGATCTGAGGGTAGCCCATCCTTGAAAAATAGCAGGCTATCGATTTGATAGCCGCCGACTATAAACCTGGAAGGCTGCTTGATCCGTTTTCAACGCGCCTGATCTGAGGACAAACAACCCGGTGCGCAGTTCAAAAAATGATCAATTCTGCTCTTTCATCTTTAGCAGAGGCTCTTGGAAACGCAACAAACGACCGGCGTTACCCAGTACCAGCAATGTGCTGAGGTTGTGCAGCAGCGCGGCAATCATTGCCCCGGCAGCGCCAAGCCAACCGAAGGCGGCGAACACGACGATGGCCAGCGTCCAGCCCAGCCCGATGATCACGTTGACCTGCAACGTCCTGCGGCACTGACGACTGAGTCGTACGCAGGTGCCGAGCCGACGCAGATCGCTGCCAATCAAGACGATGTCCGCCGAGGCCAGCGCGATATCCGCTCCGCCCGCGCCCATCGCCACACCGACCACGCCCGCCTTGAGCGCGAGCGAATCGTTGATGCCGTCGCCCACCACCATTGGCCGGAAGCCGTTGTCGATTTCCTTGAGCACGCGATTGAGTTTGTCTTCGGGCAAGGCTTGCGCCTGGACTTCGTGCAATCCGACATCGCGCGCCAGGGATTGGGCCACGCTCTGGCGATCCCCGGTCAGCAACAGTTGCCGACCAAGGCCCAGTTCACGCAATTCGCCGAGGGCAAAGCGGGCTTCCGGCTTAACCGTGTCGGCCAGCAACAACCAGGCAAGGAATTCACCATTCAGAGCCAGCCCGGCGATCGGTCCATCGTGCTCAGGGACGGAGGTGGTGGCGATCGCCAATTGCGCGAACAATTCCGGTCGACCGAGCGCCGCTTCGCCCCGCTCCGTCATGGCGACTACACCAAGGCCTTGGCGTTCGTGGATATCGCTCAGCGGTAAACATTCTCCCTGACCGACCAACCCCGCAAGCGCACGACTGACCGGGTGACTGCTTGCCGCGCCGAGACTGGCGGCGAGCGCCATGACCGTGGAAGACTCTGTGCGCGGGCTGATGATCGACTGCAAGCGGAGGGTGCCGTATGTCAGGGTTCCGGTCTTGTCGACAACCAGTGAACTGAGGTCGGCCAGTTCTTCAAGAAATGCCGAACTGCGGATCAGAATCCCGTGGCGTGCCGCTACCGCGACACCGGCAATCGCCGTGGCCGGTGCCGACAGCACCAACGCGCACGGACAGGCTGCGACCAACACGGCGAGCATCGCTTGGGCATCATGGGTGATAAACCAGGTCACCGCCGCCAGCAGCAACACCAACACCATGTAGCTGCCGGCGTAACGTTCGAGCAAACGAGTGATTGGCGGTTTCGAGCGCTCTGCGTTCTGCATCAATGCGATGACTTTGCCCAGCGTCGACTCATCGCCGGTGCGCGTCACTTCGATACGCAGCAGACCGTCGAGGTTGATCGCACCACCGAACACCGTCATGCCGACACCCGCCTCGACCGGTACTGATTCACCGGTAATCGAAGCCGTATCGAGACTCGCCTGACCGGACAACACTCGACCATCAGCGGGAATCCGATCACCGGCGCGCACTTCAACGGTGTCGCCTGCCTTCAACGTGGCGTTGTCCACTTCGATGATCGAGCCATCTGCTTGAACCTTGCGCGCATGGCTGCGGGTCAGTTGACCGAGGGCGTGGATCGCTTCCTGCGAACCAATGACACTGCGCTCTTCCAACACATGACCAAAGATCATGATGATCGGCAGCAACGCCGCCGTCAGCAGATCACCGGTTGCCCAGGCGCCGAGCATCGCCAGGGCGATCAGTTGATCGGTGATGCCGTGCAGGCTCGGATAGCGCAGGCTGAACCACGCCGAACGCATCACGGGCACGCCCACCAATAAAGATGCAAACCCAAGCAGCAACTGACTGACACCGGTTTGCTCGGGCATCTGCCAACGCCAGATCAGACCCAGACCCAACAGGCCCAGCGCAAGCATGGCCAAGGTGAGTTGCCGTGCAGCGCGGCGTTGTTCGGCCGAAGACAACAAGCTCGGTGCGGCAGTCGTCGCAGTCATTTACTGGCTCCCTGAATGATCAGGCGGGAATCGTCTTTCGGGTCGACCGTGGTCACCGAACCGGCCTGACCGAGAATCTTCGGCATGCGTTCGCGGTAAAGGCGCAGGAGAAGCTGCGGGTCGGTGCTGCGGGCCAGACTTGAGACCGTGGCCGTGTCCGCAGACGCCTTGGCCAAGCGCTCACCGGCCTGCGCGTGAGCGACTTGTAGCGTGCGATCGGCTTGTTCGTTGGCGCTCTGGGTGAGTTTCTCGGCGTCAGTGCGTGCATTGGCCACGGCTTTGTCGGCCTGCTGACTGGCCGTCAATACTGCGTTAAAAGCACTGACCGCCGGATCGGGCAGACTCGATTGCACATCGACCCGCGCCACTTCAATGCCGATGCCCTGCCCGCTCGCTTTCAACTCGGCCAAGCGCTTGTTGATACCTTGCACCAGATCACCGCGCAGTCTTTCACGGCGTTCGGCCGCTTGGTTGTCAGCGCCGATCAACTCCGGGCGAGCGACGAGAATCGTGTCCAGATCCCGCGCGGCAGTCAGCGCCACGGCGCTGCGGGTGACCAATCGATCCAGCGCTGGCAACACATGATCGGCCTGCAACACGAAGTCGTAAGGGTCGCTGACTTTGTAAAACACCCGCACATCGAGTTGCACTACGCCGGCATCACCGGTCAATAAATAACCAGAGCCCGCCAGCGCATCGCTTAACGGTACGGCGAAAGAAGCGACGCGATCAGCCTTCAGTGCTTCATCGCTGCGCAACAGGTTTTCCACTCGACGTTCAATGACCCGATCCGCTGCCGGCAGCAAAATCACCTGTTCGAACGGCTGTGGCCAGGCCAATAACAGACCGGCATTCTGGATGCGATCGAGTGCGCCGAAATGCAAAACCACCGCACGACTCTGGGGGTCAATTTGCCGCACATTGGAAAATGCCCAAGCCAATGCGGCCAATACCGTCACTGCATACAAGGCGAAAAACGCCAAACGCCCAGCCTGAATCCACGGACTGTTAAGCGAATGTGTTCCACGTGGAACTTGTTCACTCATGGCTGCGATCCGGATTTGCTGTCGAGTGTCGGCGGGCCATCGACCAGCACGCGGAATGGCGCGGCGTCGGTGCGCAGAATCAATTTGGTGTCCGGCGTAACCATGGTGCCGAGGGTGTCGAGCGAGCGCAGCAAGTTGTAAAGCTGTGGCGAACTGGCGTACGCGCGGCCATAAATCTGCGCTGCTTCGACGCGAGACTGCGCTTCGATTTCTGCTGCTTTTACCGTCGCATCCGCTTGAACAATCCGTGCATCGCGTTCGGCAGCAGAGCGGATTTGTGCGGCTTCACGTTTACCGATCGCCGTTCTTTCAGTGGCGATGGTTTCACGCTCGGCGCGCATGCGATCGACGGTGGCAGTGAGCGTCACCGACGGCAAGGTCAAACGTTCAATGCCGACTTGCACCACCCGCACGCCATAGGTAGCGAGCAATTGCTGATCGATCTGCTCGCGCAACTGCGCTTCGAAATCGGCGATGCGTACCTGACTGGCATCGGTGTTCACCAGACTCGCCAGATCGAAACTGCTGGCGGTGGTTTCCAATGCCGAGCCGACAAAGGTGCGAATCTGCCGCGCCGCTTCATCCGGTTGGTTCTGCACCGCCCGCATAAAGCGCTGCACGTTATCCGGATCACCTTGTACCTGCCACGCGACGTAGGCTTGCACAATGATGCGCAAACCGTCGCGCGTGCCGACATCCTGCAAACCACTGGAGGTGGTGCGCAAACGCAAATCCACCGGAATCGCCGCCTCGAACGGTGCCGGCCAGCGCCAGCTCAAACCGGGGTCAAGCAGCACCCGCGATGGATTACCGAAACGGGTAATGACCGTGGCTTCGCCGGAGCGCACTTGCACCAGGCTCGCCGCAGCAATGGCAAACGCGACCAACAAGGCTGCCCAGCCCATCCGTCTCCACGGAAAAGGCCCGGCCTCTTCCGGCGCACCGTGGTGGTGATGGCCATGATGATGGTGATGCCCGCCGTGACCGTGAGCGTGGCCGCTGTGGTCATGATGATCGTGTGTGTGCGACTGGCTCAATGGGCGACTCCTGGTTGAGCGGTAGTGCGCGCGGGCGTCGGGTCAGCCGGCAGCGAGAACGTACGCAGGTCGATGGTCGGGGCATTGCTGCTGCCACCCAGACGATGATCGAGTATCAGCAATCTGGCTTTGCTCAGGCCTTGGCTGAGCTGGCCGAGGTATTGCTCGAGTACGAAAGCCTGCCCAGCGCTGGCGAAGGCTTTTTGCTCGGCACTGAATCTCAGGTCCGCCGCCTGCGCCGTAGCACTGGTTTCGCGGGCATTGGCACTGGCCTGATCGCGAGCCAGGCTGGCCTGCAACTGCGCCTGATTGCTCGCTTCAGCCGCCGCGCCACGCTCACGAGAGATCAATGCCTGCGCACCAATCTGCGCCGCTTGCACGCTGTGATAGGCATTGGCGGCGCCGGCCGGCGGATGAATGGCTTCGACGACTGTGGCGAGAATTTCCACGCCGCTGTCGAGTTTTTGCAGATCGCTTTGCACCGCGCGACCGATCTCCTCGCCCAGCCCTACACGGTCTTGACCGAGCAAACCGTCGAGCGTACGAGAGGCAAAGTCGTGCACCAGAATCCGGCTCGCCGTGCTGCGGATCAGCGTTGGCACATCGGCACTGTTGTAAGTGGCGGCCAGCGCAGCCTGATCAGTCAGGCCAATGCGATAGACGAAGCGCACGTCCATGTTGACGACCTGGAAGCTCTGTTGCTCGCCACGGCTGCTGGCGATGACTTGCGACTTGTCATTGACATGACTGGCGTCCCACAAACGGTTGGCGGTTATGGGCGCCGGCCCTTCCGCTGGATCGGCCTGCAGCGGTGCAGGGTTCTCGCCGACGCTGGTGGCCAACTCATGGACCACGCCGTTTTCAACGATCAACACCCGCCCCAGCGGCCACGGTAGACCCGTGTGCAATCCCGGGCCGAACACCTGCAGCGGTTTGCCAAAACGCTCATAAATACCACGACCCTGTAACGGGATTTCATGGATTCCAGTGAGTAACCAACCCACTGCTGCAACCAATGCCAGCACCGGCAGAAACGCCCGGCGCATGTAGCTGAATGCCCAGATCTGGCGCAGATCGATGCCAAAGCGATTGTGCAGTTCATGCTGCAAGGCAAGTAACGGCTGCGGTGGCCAACGCAGCATGTCGGCGACAAAACTGCGCGCCAACAACGTTGGTTCAAGCTGCTCACGGCGAGGGCTGAATACCGATAGAACAGCGCGCAATAGCAGCTCGATCGCTACCAATCCAGGCAAAATGCCGATCAATACGGCACCGCGAACCGGCCACACGGCATTCTCGCCGGCAAACAGCAAACACAGCGCGCTCAGCACCAGACTGATGATCGCCACGCGGGTCAATTGTGCCAATGCACCTGCTTCGGGCCATTGCGCTGGATGTTCCTGGGCCAGTTGCCGCTCCAGTACCAGCAAGCCGAACGCCAACAACAGCGCCAACGCCGCCCCCACCGTGGCAGATAACCCCACGTCAGCAGCCGGCAACGTGAGGTTCCACACTGAATCGATGCTCAGCACCACCAGCAGCGCCCAGCCCGCCAGCCACAGCGTCGCCGCACCGATCTGGTTGAGCAGATGCAGACTGCCTTGGCTCAAGCGCTCCAACAGCCGCTCGTACCAGCCCTGCGGCGCGGATTGTTGCTCATCAGCAAGCGGCGCCGGCACAACAGCAGGATTGATCACCTGCGCGCGCCAGTGCGCCACCCACCACGCCGATTGCAGTCCTCCGACCAGCACCAGCAGCGCCGCACTCTGGCTGACCAGCAGCGGCAGCCACAAAGACTGCGGGGCAAACAGCCCGACAAAAAATGCCAGCACCCACCCTGCCCCGGCCAATCCGCCAAGACCGATCGCCCAGCGTCGCAGGCGTCGGCTTTGCACCGCTGCCTGCTGAAAGCGCGGCAGTCCGGTCACTTGCGGGCCTTCCACGTCCAGATCGACTTGCATATCACCCCAAATTCATTGGCTCACACCTGTATATCGTTACGATATAACGAAGTAGGTGAAATATTCGTACACAATTACGCTTATTCAAAGACGCCCAACCTGTCGCTTGCCTGAAGCCTTGACCGAAATGCCTGGAAACGCACATATTACGTTCGTAATTTTTATCCAGAACTACTTTTAGCGATCCGCGTCCATCAAACAGGAGCAAGCGCATGAGCAACTATGACGTAGTGATTCTGGGCGGCGGCCCCGGTGGCTATAACGCGGCGATCCGCGCCGGCCAGTTGGGCCTCAAGGCCGCATGTGTGGAAGGTCGTGCGACGCTGGGCGGCACCTGCCTGAACGTCGGTTGCATGCCGTCAAAAGCCCTGTTGCATGCCTCGGAGCTGTACGACGCGGCAATGGGTGCGGAATTCGCCAACCTCGGTATCGAGGTCAAACCGACGTTGAATCTCGCGCAGATGATGAAACAGAAAGACGAGAGCGTGGCCGGCCTGACCAAAGGCATCGAATTTCTCTTTCGCAAAAACAAGGTCGAGTGGATCAAGGGCTGGGGCCACATCGATGGCCCGGGCAAGGTCACGGTGACTGACGATCAAGGCAACAAGGTCGAGCTGACTGCCAAGGACATCATTATCGCCACCGGTTCCGAGCCCACTCCCCTGCCCGGCGTCGAGATCGACAACCAGCGCATTCTTGATTCAACGGGCGCGCTGTCGCTGAGCGAAGTGCCCAAGCATCTGGTGGTGATCGGTGCCGGAGTGATTGGCCTGGAACTGGGCTCGGTATGGCGGCGTCTGGGCGCGCAGGTCACCGTGGTCGAATACCTTGATCGCATCTGTCCGGGCGTCGATAGCGAGGCTGGAAAGACCCTGCAACGCTCGCTGAGCAAACAAGGCATCGCCTTCAAGCTGAGTTCGAAAGTCACCAGCGCCACGTCTTCCGCCAACGGCGTGCAGCTCAGCGTCGAGCCTGCTGCGGGCGGCACTGCCGAGTTGCTTGAAGCCGATTACGTGCTGGTCGCTATCGGTCGTCGCCCGTACACCCAAGGGCTCGGTCTGGAAAACGTCGGCCTGAGCACTGACAAGCGCGGCATGCTCGCCAACAAACAGCATCGCACCGAAGCCGCCGGGGTTTGGGTGATTGGCGACGTGACCTCCGGGCCGATGCTCGCGCACAAGGCTGAAGACGAAGCCATGGCCTGCGTCGAGCAGATCCACGGCAAGGCTGGCGAGGTCAATTACGACCTGATCCCCAACGTGATCTACACCAAGCCGGAACTGGCCAGCGTCGGCAAGACCGAAGAACAGCTCAAGGCCGAGGGCCGCGCCTACAAGGTCGGCAAGTTTCCGTTCACCGCCAACAGCCGGGCGAAGATCAACCATGAGACCGAGGGCTTTGCCAAAGTCCTCGCCGATGAGCGCACCGATGAAGTCCTCGGCGTACACCTGGTCGGCCCGAGTGTGAGTGAAATGATTGGCGAGTTCTGTGTGGCGATGGAGTTCAGTGCTTCGGCTGAGGACATTGCTTTGACTTGCCATCCGCATCCAACAAGATCAGAGGCGTTGCGCCAGGCGGCGATGAATGTCGAGGGGATGGCGACGCAGATGTAGGCAGGAAATACATCAGGTGACTGGACGTCCGCTATCGCGAGCAGGCTCACTCCTACAGTTGACCGAGTTCTTCAGAAACACCGCGATCAATGTAGGAGTGAGCCTGCTCGCGATTGGGGACACCTCGGTCTCAGGCAGGAAGATGCCCCAACGGCAAAGCACCCGGCGTCTTCACCGTATGAATCGCAAAGTTGCTGCGAATATCGCTCACCCCCGGCAGTTTCAACAGGCAGCCGCTGAGAAAACGGTCATACGCACGCAAATCCGGCACCACCACCTGCAGCAAAAAGTCCGATTCCCCCGACACCAGAAACGCGGAGATTACTTCCGGCAACGCCGTCACTGCGGTGTAAAACGCCGCAGCCTGTTCATCGTTGTGGCGCTCGACCTTGACCCCGACAAACACCGTCAGCCCCAGCCCGACCTCATCGCGATCGAGATTGGCCTGATAGCCGCGAATCACCCCAGCCTCTTCCAGCATCCGCACCCGGCGCAGGCACGGCGAGGCCGACAAGCCGATTTCATCCGCCAGCTCGACATTGCTCAGGCGCCCGTTACGTTGCAGGGCCGCGAGAATCTTGCGATCGAAGGCATCGAGTTTCATGTTTGGCAGATCCCGATAGTCGTTACGTCGAAAGCCAGCAGGTTATGCTAAAACAGCAGGCTTTTGAAGCGGACTACGCAAGCACCTGCCTCACCTTTCGGCCCTAGACTTGGCGCACCGAATCGACAACGAAAGGGGTGTAGCGTGGCGAGTCTCTGGCTGTTTTTCCTGGCGTTGGCCGTGGTCTATCTGCTGCCCGGCCCGGACATGATCCTGCTTTTGCAAACCGGTGCCCGGCAAGGGCGCGGCGCAGCGCTGGCCACAGCCATCGGTCTGGGCGTTGCCCGTGGTTGTCACGTGGCCCTGGCGGCATTGGGGCTGGCCGCGCTGTTCAAAGCGGCGCCGTGGACATTCGAAGTGGTGCGATTGGCGGGGGCGGCGTATCTGTTGTGGATCGGCATTCAATGCCTGCGCAGCACCCTGCTGCCGAACCTGAATGCTGACGAAGTTATTAGCTCCCAAGGCCAATGGCGCGAAGCGATCCGTCGTGGCCTGCTGACCAATCTGCTCAATCCCAAGGCGTTGCTGTTCTGCTCGGTGCTCCTGCCGCAATTCATCGTCAATGACGGCGCACCGGTACTGAGCCAGTTCGCCGTGCTGGGCATGCTGCTGGTCGGCGTCGGCCTGCTCTTCGACAGCGCCTACGCCCTCACCGGCGCCGCGCTGGGTCGTTGGCTGCAACACAGTCCAACGGCCCAACGCGTACAACAATGGCTGTTCGGCAGTCTGTTGATCGGTTTCGCCGTGCGCCTGACCTTCGTCCAGCAGGCTTAGCCTTTGCGGGCCTTGCGCTGGCGTCGGCTGATCAAGAGCAAGGCAGCGGCCGCGACCAGCACAACGGCACCGATCTGCACCGGCCATTTGTACGGCCGCAGCGACGAGCGCACAGCATCCGTTACCTGAGTGACATAACGCTTGTCGGCGTTTTCGAAATCCGGGTACGGGCACTGATTGCCGAAGTCCACCGCCCACGGTACGAACGGGCCTTCCTTGATGTAGCGCTGATACAGCGCGCTCTGATCTTCCAGGCTGCTGTTCCAGCCAGCGGCGTTGCACAGCACAGCGGCAAATGCCTGACTGGTGTGCGGCAGGTTGTCAGCGGCGCGCCCGGCCAGCTCGGTGGCGACGAAACGGTAGTGATAGCGCTGATCCGGCTTCGCTTCGCTGGCGACCTGACGCTGCACTTCGGCTTCACTTACCAGCGGGCCGACTTTCAGCTCCGTGCTTTCCAGACTGTAGTTGCCACCGAACGTGGCGTAGTCCGGCGCCATTTCGTAACCGAGAATATCCATGCCCCACTCGCGAGCTGTCCACGCGGCGTTGTACAGCGCACTCGCACGTTTGCTCGGCCACCACGCAGCATCGGCCTTGAGCCGTTGTTCGCCGTAGAGTCGGGCCTTGTTTTGCAGGTCGGGATTGTCGAAATAAGCGACCGCATCGGCGTAATGCCCCTCACGCAGCAAACGCCGACCGAGCAGATTACGCAGATTGGCGGCGACCGGCAGCGGCACGTAGTTGTCGCGCTCCTGCTGAGTCAACGCCGGCGGCGCAGGGACGTTGTCGTCGACGTATTTTTTCAGTTCTTCGAGCGTCAGCACGCGCTCGGCCACGCTCGCGGCATCGAACCAGTAGACACTGTTGCTGCGATACAACTGCACGAAGGCTTGCAGGTATTCGCCGCGCTGCAAGGCAAGAATCGCACTTTCGCCCTCGACCCGGCACTTCGGCTGAACGGCTTCATACGCCCAGTCCGGTGTGCGCCGGTAACCCCAGTCTTCGCTCTGCGGGAAGGCCTGCGCGGCTTTCGAATAGGCGGCGGCCGCGGCATTTCTATCGCCGTCACGCACCGCCAGTTTCGCCCGTAGCCACCATGCCAGTCCGCCGTCACCGGCGTTTCCAAGGAAAGCTTTGGCGCTGGCGTAATCACCTTGTTGATAACTCATCGCCGCCAGACGATCAGCATTGTCGAGGCTGCCACGGGTGCTGTTTTGCAGCAGCTTGACCAGTTTTTTCTCGTTCGGCGGCTCATCGCCAAACGACCAGCCCTGGCGGCTTACCAGCGATGCCGTGACCAGTTGCTGCACGGCTTTGTGCTGCAGCAACTCGGCCAGTTCGGCCGCGGGCAACTCCGCCAGTTCATTCATCAATTGCTTGAGCGAGGTGTAACCCACGGCCGAGCCGTGCAGGTTCTGTGCTTCATACAATTCGATGGCGCCGCTCCAGTCGCCCGCCGTGCGCAACACCCGCGCCTCTTCACCGAGGCTGGCAACACCCAACTCCAGCGGATCGCTGAAACCGTCGATGCTCAGTTGCCGGGCCTGGCGGAACGCGTCACGCGATCGCTCCAGCGCCTCGACCGCATCCCCACCTTCGCTGCTCATCGCGAACCAGGTACGTCCCATCGAATACGCCGCCCACGTGCTGCGCAACGGACGCTGATCTGCTGGCAGGGCCAGCAGCTTGTTGAAATACTCGACAGCGAGTTGATGATCGCCCGTGGCAAACGCCACCGCACCGGCGACGTACAAACGGAATTCCGCTGGCAGACTGGCGCCCTGCGCCTCGACCTGTTGGGCATCGGTCAGACCGCGCAGTTGTTTGACCAACGCTTGCTGCTCGGCGCTCAGTCCGGCCTGTTCGGCCTTCTCCCGGGCCTCGGCGGCCGCGTTTTCTTCACCGTACATATCGTTGGGATTGTGCGTCGCCGCCGTGACGTTTTTCAGCCCGGCGATGGTTTTGCCGAGGCGGCTGAGTTCGAAGTTGAAGTTGCCCTCAGGCAGATCCGCGAGGGTCTGCCCGCGATTGTCGAGCAGGCGCATGGGGAAATCCGGCCCGCAGGCGAACGCCGAACCCAGCGGCAGGCAGAGGCTCAGGCAGAGCAGATGGCGGGGCCAGTTACGGGTCAACATGCGAACCTCCTTGATCAATATTTGCGCAACGCGCCCAACCGATGGCGCGTTGTCCGCCCGCCGGCAATCGGCCGTCGCGCAGGCGGGTGAAGGTAAGCAGATCCGGGCTTTGTTGCAACGAGTAACCGGCGAGCGCATCGGCGCCTTCACAGCTTTGCGCCTTCAGCGTGATCCGCACCGGCCAGGCACTGTCGAGATTGCCCGGGTTGTCGAGCCTGATGTCGTAGAGAGCGTTGTGTTCGCTCAACACCACGCCGAGCTGACTGGCGAGTTGCTCACCACGGGCGACTGCGCGCAGGGTGGTCAGACTCCAGGCACGGCGATCATTGACCAGCGGCAAGCGAAACCAGATCAACCCGGCCAGATGCGCCGGCGGATCTTCGCGCAACGTCTTGCCGAGTTGGCTCAATTGCAGCGGATCGGCGAGCAGTTCCTGGCGCTCGCCACCGCGCTCAAGTTGCACCTCGCTTTCCACCACCGGCGCCCCGCCGTCATCCGGCAACAGCGCGACGCCGTAAGCTGGCAGCGCAAGATAAAAAGGTTTATCGGTGATTCGCGCCCAGGCCTTGGCCCACTTCGACGCCTGATCGGAATCGAAGAGCCCTCGACGCGGGTCACTGACGGCGTGGACTTGCAGCACGCTGCTGTCGACGGTTTGCAGGAGTACGGGCAATTGCGAACTATCGAGCCAGGCTGGCAGCGCGGTGATGCTTAGCGGGATGTCCGTCGGCAATGCCACGCGCAGATGTTTGAGGAATTCAGCGTAGGCCGGCAAGCGCGCGTTACCGGCGTCGTGATCAATCTCGACGCCGCTCAGCGTCAGACCTTGCGCCTGCCAATCGGCGAGCACCTGCAGAATCTGCGCGGTGACCTGCTCCTGATCCAGCGACTTGAGCTGGCCGTCGAGTCGAATCACGGCAATCAACGGTCGGCCGTCAGCTTTCAATAACGGCGCATCGATTCGCGCGCGGCTCCATCCGGCATTTGGAAAGGCTTGCAGTGCGAGGACGCGTAGCGTTGAGAAATCCTGGCGACTGTCACGCAGCGCCGCCTCGTGGGCCGGCGTCCATTGACGTTGCCAGATGTAGAGTTGTTGGTCGAGGGGTGGCGCGTCTTGCTGCTTGCAACCCACAAGCAAGATGCCCAAGAACAGACCCACAATAAATCGCATACCTTCCAACCCCCTGACACCACAAGGCTGCAAGGGTACACAAAAACCCTGTAGGAGCTGTCGAGTGAAACGAGGCTGCGATCTATTGACCTTGTTTTTCAGGATCAAGATCAAAAGATCGCAGCGTGCCGCAGCTACAGGGGTGCGGCGGGTTTACGGGCGATGATCACCTGGCTCTTCGCAACCACCGCATCCAGCGCCTGTTTGATCTGCGCGCCACGCGACGAGTCCAGCACGGCTTGCCAGGTGTCGGCCCAGTGATTGAGCAGCGGATGATCCGGGTTGCTGAAATCGACCTTGGCTTCCCAGAACAGCAGCATCCACATCGACCAGTAAAAACCGTACTGGCTGTGGCTGACGATCTCCAGCCCGGCCTCACTGACCAGCGCCTTGAACTGCTCTTCGCTGATGATGCGAATGTGATTGGGCTTTTGGAAATACTCGGCCGCAGCGATGTCTTTCTGCAAGTCTTCGGAGCTTGGGTGTGGCACGCTCAGCAAGTACAAGGCACCCGGTTTGCCGACACGCACCAGTTCGGCGAGGAACTGCGCCGGATCATCGACGTGCTCGATGACTTCGGTGGAGACCACGCGCGTTGCGGTGCCATCGGCGATCGGCAACGGATTGCAATCGGTGACGTGGCATTCGATGTCCCGTGCCGGCGTATCGCTCAGGCGCTGACGAGTCGCTTCGACCTTGGCGGCGTCGATGTCGGCGATGATGATCTTCGCCCCGCGCATGCCGCAAAAATGCACGTTGCCGCCATCACCGCAGCCGACATCAAGCAGGATGTCATCGGCAGACACCACAAAGCCTTTGAACAGCTCGTTGGTTTCCTGGTTGAACCAGCCGCTGAGCTTGGCATCGTACAGGCCGAGCATGTACGGATCGACCTTGCTGGCGACCGGTTCCACTGCCTGCGTGGGCGCCGGTGCTGGCGTCGCCGCCGTGAGTTTCTTCAGTAGGCTCAGCATGAGGTGGCTCCGGAGGATGGGACGGTGGATCGGGACGTACCGAGGCGTCGCACGAGCGCGGCACCACGGTCGCGCATGGGCATTTCGACCAAGCGGTAATTGAGTTCGCTGAGCAACACGATCAGGCCGAAAGCGATCATCAGCGTCAGGACGGGATGGCCGGCAGGGCTGGACAAACCAGCGCCCTGCAAGCGAAAGATCAGCTCACGCACCAGTTGATAGGCGGGGATGTGAATCAGGTAGATGCCATAGGACCGGCTACCGATCCATCCCAGCAGCCGCTGCATCGCGCCAGCGGGCATCAGGTAATTGCGGTTATACGATGCGATCCACACCAGTATTGCGCTCAGTACGGCGATTGAACCGATGCGGTACCAGGCGAACGTGAAGCGATCGGTGGCCATGAAACTCAACAGTGCGCCGATCAGCATCAACGCCGACATCCCGACCCATGGCCGATCGAGAAAAATCGGCCGCCAACGCTGATAACTCGGCTGCGCACTCCACATCGCCAGCAATACACCGAGGGCCAGCGCATCAGTCCGCACCACCATCAGCAACGGCGTGCGCAGGCTGAAAATCTGCACGGCGACCAGCGCCAGCAATGCCCACACCAGATGTTTGCGACAGAGCAGAATCAGCAGCGGGAACAGCAGATAGAACTGCTCCTCCAGTGCCAGGCTCCAGTAGACGAAACTGCTGCCGTACTCGTACCGGAAGAAGCTGTCGGCAAAACGCAAGTTGGCGTACTGCAACACCCCGGCCAGCGTCGCTTGCAGGTTGGCGGACAACGTACCGAACGCCCCAGAACGATTGAGAAACACGCACGCCAGCAACATCAGCGCCAGCCATAGCCAGGCCGACGGCAATAACCGGAAAACCCGGCGAAGCCAGAAATTGCGCGTCTGCTGCCAGTATTCCTGGCGGGTTGTACAGCCTTGCAGCGCCGGGATCAGGCTTCGGGCAATGACAAACCCGGAGATGGCGAAAAACAGATCAACGCCCCACCACGGCTGCGCCCAGGCATGGATCTTTTCCAGCGACGGCACGACATCGGTGAACAGGCTCCCCTGCAAGTGATGGAACAGCACGCCCAATACGGCAACTGCGCGCAGCACTTCAATGTCCATGATCCGTTTGCCGCTCATGGTGCCTCCCCCACAACCGGCTTGCGGGCGATGATCACCTGGCTCTTGGGCATGAAGCGGTCAAGCGTCTGCTTGATCGCCAGTCCGCCCGGTTGAGCGAGCAGGTCTTGCCAGGTCTTGGCCCAGCCCTCCATCAATGGCATGAAGGGCTCCTGAATCCGGTCACGCACCGCACCGCCCGGGTCACGTCCGGCAGCCCGTTCGCCGGCCCAGAAAAAGATCATGCCCATCACCCAGAAAAACCCGCTGGCCTGACGATGTTCGATCACCAGACCGGCCTCTTCTACCAGCGCAGCGAAGCGCTCCGGGGTGAAAATCTGCACATGGTTGGGCGACTGATAGTAACTGTCCGGAGCGATGCCTTTTTGCAGGTGTTCGCCCGCCGGTGCCGGCACGCTGAACAGATATTGCGCACCCGGGCGCCCCATCCGCACCAGTTCGGCCATGAACGGTTGGGGCTGGTCAATGTGCTCCAGCACCTCCATGCACACCACTTTACTGGCGCAGCCGTCAGCCAGTGGCAGCGGCAGGCTATTGCTGACCAGCCCCAGACTGGCTTTGCCGCTTTGCGCTTCGACCTGCCGTGCGAGCTCGCGCACCTTGGCGTGTTCGCTGTCGGTAAAAATCACCGAAGCGCCCTGACGCACGGCAAACAGGGTCGCCACGCCTTCGCCGCAACCGACATCCAGCAACGTATCGTCGGCGCTGATCGCAAAGCCCTTGAGCAACTCGCCGCTGTCATTCAAGAACCAACCGTCGAGCACGGCGTCATGTAAACCGACGTCGCGAGGCGACATCTTGGCCGACGGTGCCGACAGCGGTTGCGCGGCACGCGCCGGACGCCATCGTGCGAGCAGACGCCGGATCATGCGAGCGTGACTTGCGCAGGCAACGATCCGCGGGCTTGCAGTGGCTGCACAAAAAAATCGCGCAATCTCTGCTCGGTGCTGGCCTGACTACAGAATCGCTGCAGACTGCGAATCGCCTCGGCGGACATCGCGGCGTAACGCGGCTCATCGGTTTTTGCCACGTCATAGCTGGCGCGATACGCCAGACACAGCGAATCCCAATCGGTGATGTAACGCATCGTGCGATAGGCCGCACGCGGGTCATGAGGCCAGGCGGTGAGCTCTTCGGTGAAGTCGACGATAAATGCATTATCGCTGCTCACATAATCGGCCATTGCGGTGTTCAACGGCGCAATCGCCGGTTTGCCGCAAGACATGAACTCCATCAACGGCAGGCACTGTCCTTCGCCGTAAGAACTGTTGACCACGTAGCTGGTGGCCTGCACCAGGGCTTCGTAATCGGCATCCGCCAGATAACCATGGATCAGCACGATCCGGCACTGATACGACTGGTTCTTGTACAAGTGATGCAGCATGTCGCTCAGCGCATCGGCGATGTCATGGTGGGTCAGCTTGAGCACCAGGGTCACGTCGCTGATGTCGCGAAACGTGGTGCAGAACGCGCTGACCATATCCTGCCAATTCTTGCGGCCGTCGTATGGGTTGAACACCGAGGTGTAGACCACGCCTTCCAGCTGCAATTGGCAATCCTGCGGCGGTCCTGCAAAGGACATCGGCGTTCCTTCGCGCAATCGCGGTGGGCCATACGGCCGCAAGTCCGTGCGACGACTGTCGATCAGCAATCCGCGCAGGTTCAGCGTCACAAGGTCAACCACCGGACGCTTGGTCAATTGCTCACCGCGAGCGGCAAAGCGATCCCACACCGGAGCCGGGATCGCGCAGATCGGATAGTCCGCCCCCATCACGTCGCGCACCGCGTTCACCGTGAACGTTGAATGCGTAATCGCCCGGCCACACGCCTGCAGCACCACACGCCAATCGTGGCGGGATTCGCCCTGCCAGCTTTCAGTCGGAATGGTGCTGAATTCCCAGGCGAACACCGGGATGGTCGGGCATGCGTAATGAATGGGCGTGCGATGCGGCGGCGAGAACGACAGAAAGACGCAGTCCTCGCCCCGGCTCAAGCAATCGAAATACAAACGATCCACCAGCTCGTCAGGGTTACTGACTTCAATCACCTGACCGATTCGTTCGAGAACGGGGCGAAACTCCTTGAGCACGAAGTAGTAGCTGTACTCCGGCCGGCCGAGGTTCTGCTGGATATTGCTCTTGTTGGTTTCCGAATGAATGATGATCAGCATGAGGCTGCTCCGGTCTCGACCGCCACCGAAGTCATTTCGCTATTGGCCCTCAGACCGAAAAACGCCTCCGCACGCTGCTGCACAGGCGTAAAACCGCAGTATTCACGCATCCGCTCAGCAGCGGCAGCGGCCATCGCCAAGTAAGCCTGTGGATGGTTTTTGGCCATGGCGTAGCTGTCCTCGTAGGCGGTTTTCAACGATCCCCAGTCGGGACGATGGCGCAGCGTGCGATAGAGGATGCGCACGTCCTCCGGCCAGATGGTCGGCTCGCGGCTGGACTTGACGATGAAAGCGACGCGTTCGTCGATGTAGTCGCCCATCGCGGTGTGGTTCGGCGCAATCACCGGGCGGGCACACGACATGAACTCCATCAACGGCAGGCACAACCCTTCGCAGCGCGACGCATTGACGTAGAAACTCGCAGCGCCATACAGCCGGGCGAATTCCTCTTCTTCCAGATAGCCATGCATGACCACCACGCGACAGGCGAATGGCGACAGCTGCGAGAGCAACGTAATGAGATGAACGTAATAGCTCGACAGATCGTTTTGGGTGATTTTCAGCACCAGCGTCGCGTCGTCGACATCCCGCATGGCCCAGCAGAAGGCAGTGATCAGGTGATGCCAGTTCTTGCGCCCGTCCTCGGGGTTGAACACGCTGACGTATACCACGCCGCTGACGTCGATCTGTACGTGCTGAGTGGTATCGGGGAGCAAGGCTTGCGGGTGCTCAGCCGACGGTACGGGCTCGGCAACGGGGTCAGGCAACTCGGGGCGTTTTTCGCGGCCCGAGCCAGGCAGCAAATCACTGACGGCTTCGCGATACCACTGCAACAGGTTGTGCTTGAGCAGAAACAGCGGTCGATGCTCGGAGGCTGTCGCGACGGCTCTGTAGCCCTCGACCAAGTAATGCTTGGTGATGAAAGCGCGCCGTCGCAGGGTCAGTGCCGGAAAAGGTTCCGCAATCGGCTCCGGCACGGGCTCGATCACTTGCAGTGTTTGCAGTTGCTGCTCGCTGAGTATCGGTGCGATCAAGCCATCGGCCGACAGTCCCAGCGCATGGCTGTCGATGATGCAGCCCTTGATCTGCAACGTGGTGCCCGGGTTTACCGGGACACTCGGACAGTCTCGCCGCACCTGTGCGAAGCGTTCCCACAGCGGCGTGGGCAATACCAGCACGGGGAATTCTTCACCCAGACTGCGACGGATGGCCTGCGCGGTGTGGGTGGACAACGTAATCACCCGGCCATGGCGGGCCAGTGTCTGGCGCCAGTCCTGGCGCACATCGTCGTCAGCGTATTCGCTGGGGATCGAGTCATATTCCCAGGCAATCACGCACACCATCGGGCACTGCAAGCCGATCGGGGTTTTATGCGGCGGAGCAAACGAAAGGAACAGGCATTCCTGACCGGCCTGGCGCAATTGCAGATACAGCGGATCAACGTCGTCAGTCGACGCGACCACATGCACGCGGCCAAGGCTTTCCAGCACTGGGCGATAAGCCTTGAGCACGAAATAGTAGCTGTATTCGGGACGCCCGAGACTTCGGCTGATGGAGCGGTCGTTGACGTCCGAGTAAAGAATGAAATTCATGGCATCCCACGATGAAGCAGCCGTCCCGGCAACCTCATGCTATGACGACCCGGCGTTGGATCGAGCCGCAATAACGCAGCTAGTCCATCATATTCAGGTACGTCTTCGTTCTTGTTTTAGTGGTCAGTTTCACCCTGCTTGCGCCATGCCCACGGCGGACCAGGGGGAATGGCGACGAGGGCCATTCTAAACACATCCATCAAGGATCCGGGAACCGCCCGACGAGAATAAATCGGACTACGCTGACGAGAACTGACCGGTCACGGTTTGGCCTGTTGAAATTGCTGCGCAATTGGCACAGATTGGTAACAAACAACTACAACAACTGACTTCGCCCGTCTTTCACCCGGTTTTTCCTTCGGTCTGACAGACCTCTCCTTAAAGCCTGTGAGAAAGTGGCGCAAGTTCAAGACCAAGGGGTCGCTGTTTGAAAAAGCGTCTGTTCGTCACGGGCCTCACTGGCTTCGTGGGACAACATCTTCAGTCGCGTCTGGCATTGCCTGATTCGTCGTGGGAGCTGCTGCCTGCCGCCTCGCCCTACGACCTCACGAATGCTGACAGCCTCAACGATCTGTGGCCGCAGATGCCCGATGCGGTGATTCATCTGGCCGGGCAGACCTTCGTCCCGGAAGCCTTCCGTGATCCGGCGCGCACCTTCGACATCAATCTTTTCGGCACTCTCAATCTGCTGCAGGCGCTCAAGGCGCGTGGCTTTGCCGGCACCTTCCTCTACGTCAGCTCCGGCGATGTCTACGGTCAAGTCAGCGAAAGCGATCTGCCGATCAGCGAGCAACAGTCGCCCTGCCCGCGCAATCCTTACGCGGTGAGCAAACTCTCGGCCGAATTTCTCAGCCTGCAATGGGGCCTGAGTGAAGGCTGGCCGGTGTTGGTGGCGCGTCCGTTCAACCACATTGGTAGCGGGCAGAAAGACAGTTTTGTCATCGCCAGTGCCGCCCGCCAGATAAGTCGCATCAAACAGGGCCTTCAAGCACCGCAACTGGAGGTTGGCGACATCGACGTGACGCGAGATTTCCTTGATGTCGGCGATGTGATCTCGGCCTACTTCGCGCTGCTGGAAAAAGGCACACCCGGACAGGTCTACAACATCTGCTCGGGCCGCGAGCAAAGCATCCGCAGCCTGATCGAGCAGCTCGGCGATCTGGCTGAAGTCGAGATGCAACTGGTGCAAGACCCCGCGCGCATGCGCCGCGCCGATCAGCGTCGCGTTTGTGGCAGCCACAACAGGCTGACCCAGACCACAGGATGGACGCCTGAAATCACCACACAACAATCCCTGCGGGCGATCCTGTCCGACTGGGAGACGCGAGTACGACAAGAATGACAAAAAGTGCACTGATCACAGGGATCACCGGCCAGGACGGCGCGTATCTGGCCAAGCTGTTGCTCGACAAGGGCTACAAGGTTCACGGCCTCGTCGCACGGCGCAGCAGCGATTCGCGCTGGCGCCTGCGCGAGATGGGCGTCGAAGCCGACATCGTCTATCTGGACGGTGACATGGCCGACGCCTGCTCGGTACAGCGTGCAGTCATCAAATCGGCGCCGGACGAGGTCTATAACCTCGCCGCGCAAAGCTTCGTCGCCGCCTCGTGGGATCAACCGGTGACCACCGGTATCGTCGATGGCCTGGGCGTTACTCACTTGCTCGAAGCGATCCGTCAGTTCAGTCCGCACACACGCTTTTATCAGGCCTCGACCAGCGAAATGTTCGGCTTGATCCAGGCTGAGCAGCAGGATGAAAACACCCCGTTCTACCCGCGCAGCCCTTACGGCGTGGCCAAGCTCTACGGTCACTGGATCACTGTCAACTACCGCGAAAGCTTCAACCTGCACGCCAGCAGCGGCATTCTCTTCAACCACGAATCGCCGCTGCGCGGCATCGAATTCGTGACGCGCAAGGTCACCGATGCCGCCGCACGCATCAAGCAAGGCAAACAGCAGGAGCTGGCCCTGGGCAACATCGATGCGAAACGCGACTGGGGTTTTGCCGGCGACTACGTCGAAGCCATGTGGCTGATGCTGCAACAGGACAAGCCTGACGATTTTGTCGTCGCCACCGGCGTCACCACCACGGTGCGGGAAATGTGCCGCATCGCCTTCGATCACGTCGGCCTCAACTACCGTGACTACGTGAAAATCGACCCGGCATTCTTCCGCCCGGCCGAAGTCGAAGTGCTGCTCGGCAATCCGGCCAAGGCTCAGCGCGTGCTGGGCTGGAAGCCGAAAACTGACCTGGATACCTTGATCCGCATGATGATGGATGCGGACATGAAACGCGTCGCCAAGGAGTAGGCCATGCTGATCCCCGTGATTCTGTCCGGCGGTGCCGGCACCCGTTTATGGCCGGTGTCCCGCGAGGGCCATCCCAAGCCGTTCATGACCCTGCCCGACGGCCAGTCGCTGCTGGGCAAGACCTATCAGCGTGCTGCCGCGTTGCTGGACGGCTGGGGCGATATCGTCACGGTGACCAACCGCGAGTACTACTTCCAGAGCAAGGATCACTATTGCGCCGCGCACGTGTCGCGCCATCGCGGGCACTTTCTGCTCGAGCCGACCGGCCGCAACACTGCTCCGGCCATCGCTGCGGCGGCGTTGTCGTTGCAAGCATTGCATGGTGATGACGCGATCATGGTGGTGATGCCCGCCGACCATTTGATCGTCAACCAGGACGCGCTGAAAACCGCCGTCGAGCACGCGGTCAATCTGGCCAAAGACGGTTATCTGGTGACCTTCGGTGTGACGCCGACCGCCCCGGAAACCGGCTTCGGCTACATCGAGACCGGCGCCCCGCTGGACGCCAAAGGCGCG
Source organism: Pseudomonas sp. CH61 (assembly GCF_059429415.1). NCBI lineage: Bacteria > Pseudomonadati > Pseudomonadota > Gammaproteobacteria > Pseudomonadales > Pseudomonadaceae > Pseudomonas > Pseudomonas sp. CH61. The sequence continues at coordinate 5,739,260 of NZ_CM182098.1, forward strand.
GCGAAAGTGCAGCGTTTCGTCGAGAAACCCGACCTGCAAACCGCCACGCATTATCTGCAAAGCGGCAATTTCCTGTGGAACTCAGGGATGTTCTGCTTCACCACCGCAAGTGTGCTGGCCGAGTTGCAACTGCATGCGCCACAGTTGCTGGAACAGACCCGCGCCTGCATGGCGGCAAGCGCCCCGCTGGAAACTGTCGGCTGCCTGCAACAGGAACTGTCGCCAGCGCTGTTCGCCGAGATCACCGACATCTCCATCGACTACGCGTTGATGGAGCGCTCGGAAAAAGTCGTCGTGGTACCCGCAGGTTTCGACTGGAGCGATATCGGTTCCTGGGGCGCCGTCGCGGCTCTGGTACCGGCCGATGCCGATAACAATCGTGCCAGCGGAGAAGCGATTTTCATCGACAGCCACAATAACTTCGTTCAAAGCGAAGGTCGGCTGGTAGCTGCCGTCGGCGTCGACAACCTGATCGTCATCGACACCGCCGACGCCGTACTGGTCGCCCACGCTGATCGTGCGCAGGACGTGCGACGGGTGGCCAAGCAGCTCAAGGACAAATCCCACGAAGCCTACCGCCTGCACCGTACGGTGAGTCGGCCATGGGGCACCTACACCGTGCTTGAGGAAGGCCCGCGCTTCAAGATCAAGCGCATTGTGGTCAAACCCGGCGCCAAGCTGTCTCTGCAAATGCACCATCACCGCAACGAACACTGGGTGGTGGTCGAAGGCATGGCCAAGGTCACCAACAACGGAACCGGCACCCATCTGGTGGCGAAAAACGAATCGACATTCATCGCTGCCGGTCACCGCCATCGCCTGGAAAATCCCGGGGTGATCGATCTGGTGATCATCGAAGTACAAAGCGGCGAATACCTGGGAGAGGACGACATCGTTCGCTTCGAAGACCAATACGGCAGGACGGTTTGAATGCTGCTTTCCCTGTACCGCTCAATGCGCAGTTATCGCGGGTTCATCCTCGGTAGCGTCAAGCGGGAGTTTCAATCACGTTATCGCAACTCGTTGTTCGGCGCGCTGTGGACGGTACTCAACCCGTTGTCGATGATCGTTGTGTACACGGTGATCTTTTCCCAGATCATGCGTGCGCGGCTGCCGGGCGTGGACGATGGCCTGGCCTACAGTGTCTATCTCTGCGCCGGCCTGCTGACCTGGGGTCTGTTCGCGGAAATCACCTCGCGCAGCCAGAGCATGTTTCTGGAAAACGCCAACCTGCTGAAGAAAATCAGCTTCCCGCGCATTTGCCTGCCGGTGATAACCCTGCTCAACGCCGGGATCAACTTTGCGATCATTCTGGCGCTGTTTTTCGGCTTTCTGCTGATCAGCGGGCGCCTGCCCGGCATGGCCCTGCTGGCACTGATCCCGCTGCTGATCCTGCAGGTGATCTTTGCCGCCGGGCTGGGCATGTTACTCGGCATTCTCAATGTGTTCTTTCGCGATGTCGGGCAGATGTTCGGCATCTGCCTGCAGTTCTGGTTCTGGCTGACGCCCATCGTTTACCCGCTGTCGATCCTGCCGCCAGGCATCCAGCACCTCATCAGCCTGAACCCGATGACGGCACTGATGACCAGCTACCAGAACGTGTTCCTCTACAACCAATGGCCGCAGTGGTCGTCACTGACACCGCTGCTGATCATCGGTGTGCTGCTCTGCGCCATGGCGCTGCGTCTGTTCCGTCAGCGTGTCGGTGAAATGGTGGATGAACTCTGATGGGACACATACGCGTCACTGGCCTGGCCAAAGCCTATAAACAGTACCCGAATCGCTGGAGTCGCCTGCTGGAATGGCTGGTGCCGTTCTCGCCGAACCGCCACCACCTGCACTGGGTCTTGCAAGACGTCGATTTCGAGATCAGCCCCGGTGAAGCCGTTGGCATCGTCGGCGTCAACGGCGCGGGCAAAAGCACCCTGCTGAAGATGATCACCGGCACCACCCAACCGACCTGTGGACAGATCCATCTGCAAGGCCGCGTGGCCGCGTTGCTGGAATTGGGCATGGGTTTTCACCCGGACTTTACCGGTCGGCAGAACGCTGTCATGGCCGGTCAGCTGCTGGGCATGCAGGTCGAAGAGATCGAAGCGTTGATGCCGCAAATCGAAAGTTTTGCCGAAATCGGCGAAGCCATCGATCAACCGGTGCGCACCTATTCCAGCGGCATGCAGATGCGCCTGGCATTCAGCGTCGCGACTGCGCGGCGTCCGGACATCCTGATCGTCGACGAAGCGCTGTCAGTGGGCGATGCGTATTTCCAGCATAAAAGTTTCGAGCGCATCCGCAGCTTCCGCAAAGCCGGCACCACCCTGCTGATCGTGTCCCATGACCGCTCGGCCATTCAATCGATCTGCGACACCGCGATTCTGTTGGAAAACGGCCGGTTGGCCATGCGTGGCAAACCCGAAGAAGTCATGGATTACTACAACGCCATGCTGGCCCAGCGCGAAGGCCAGACCGTGCGCCAGGAGATGCTCGCCAATGGCCAGGTACAGACCATTTCCGGCACCGGCGAAGCCGGGATTCTCAGCGTGCGCCTGCTCGATGCGCAGGGCCGCAGCCTTGAAGTCGCGGAGGTCGGTCAGCCTGTGGTGCTGGAAGTGCAGACCGAAATTCGTGAAGACATCGAGCGGCTGATTCTCGGCTTCATGATCAAGGATCGTCTGGGCCAAGCCATTTATGGCATCAACACCCATCGCCTCGACAAAGCGATTACCGAGCTGAGTGCCGGCGAGCGCGTGACCTTTCGTTTCGCTTTCGACATGCGACTGGGCAAGGGTAACTACTCAGTGGCGTTGAGCCTGTCACGTCTGGACTCGCACCTGGATCGCAACTTCGAGTGGCGCGACTACGGTTTGATCTTCCACGTGATCAACAATCGCCAGGAAGACTTTGTCGGCTGCTCATGGCTGCAGGCCCGGACCGAAATCACCCGCACCCGTGAAAACCTTGTAAAAACGCCTGATACGGAGATCTTGCGATGACACGATTGTTGGTGGAGTGCACCTACGTATTCGAACATCCCTCCGCCAACTCGGGCATTCAACGTGTTGTACGCAACGTCATTCAGCAGTTGCCGGCGGCCGATGAAACCGTCGAATGCATCCCGGTGGTGATGATCAATGGCGGTTTGTACGAAGTTAAAAGTCTGGCGCCGCTGAAGTCCACGAAGCTCGACCTGATGGGTCTGCGGGTGAAACTGGAACAGTGGGCCAACGCCTTCTGGCTACGTCACCGGGCAGTGGAACGGCGCTGGCCGTTCAACCGGTCGCATTTCACCCGTCGGGTGCTATACGTCGGCTGCCGGCTCACGGCATTCGCTTGTTTGAGCTTGCCCATGCGTCTGCTTGAACGAGTCCTCAAGGGCCAACATATTCCCGAGCGCTGCGTACCGCTGGCCCACCGGGCAGGCGATCAATTGGTGCTGCTCGATTCATCCTGGCACGCCAACTTTTTCCCCCTCGCCGAGCAACTCAAGCGTGAGGGTGTGGGCATCATTTCAGTGATTTACGACCTGATCCCCCTGACCCACCCGCAGTTTTGCGATGCCGGGCTGGTCAAAGTGTTCAACGACTGGTTCGACTGGATCGCGCGCACCGCCGACGGCTATGTCGCGATCTCGACCACGATCCGCGATCAGGTGCGCGAGGAAATGCTGCGCCGGATCGGCACGCAACAGGTCGGGCAGCGCTGGTTCGATTACTTCCACCTCGGCTCCGAGCTGGACTTGAGCGAGGCCGATGCCAAGGTCGACCGTGGCCTGCTGGACATGTTCCAGACGGCTGACCCGGTGTTTCTCATGGTCAGCACCATCGAGCCGCGCAAAAACCATGCGTACCTGCTCGAGGCGTTTGAGCTCGCCTGGGCAACAGGATCGAAAGCGCGGTTATGCATCGTCGGCAAGATTGGCTGGAAGTGCGACGCACTGATCGAACGAATCCGCCAGCATCCCGAGCTGAACCGACGTTTGTTCATGTACAACTCGCTCTCGGACAAAAGTCTCGAACACGCCTACTCCCACGCCACGGCGCTGGTGTTTCCGTCCCATGTCGAAGGTTTCGGCTTGCCACTGGTGGAAGCCATGCAACGCAAGTTACCGGCAATGGCCAGCGATATTCCGGTGTTCCGCGAGATCGGCGGCGACTACATGGCGTATTTCGACCTGGCGAATCCACAGAGTCTGAGCGATCTGGTGACCGGCATGGAGCGCTCCGGCGAGTTTCCGGCAGCGCTGGGCCTCGAACAATGGCGCTGGCTGAGTTGGCGCGAAGCGAGCGCCCAATTGGTCGAGCGTATTGAGCGCAACTTGCATGCATCGTTGCCTGCCCCTGAGAGCCAGCATGCGCATTGCTCTTAACGCGCGCATTCTTCAGGCGCCGCGCACCGGCATCGGCCATTACGTTGCCGAGCTGGTCAACGCCTTGCGCAGCGAGCCCGACGTTGATGTGACATTGTTCCACGGCTGGGGCTGGAGCTCGGCGCTGCCGGAAGCGGCCATGCCCGGTTACTCGCGCCTGACGCCGCTACTGCGACAGATTCCCGGGGCCTATCAGGCGCGTCGCTGGCTGGAGCAGAAACGCTTCGATCAGGGCCGCGCGCAAGGCATCGACCTCTATCACGAACCGAGCCTGTGGCCACTGGCCTTCGACGGCCCGACCGTGATCACCCTGCATGACCTGACGCACCTGCATTTCCCCGAGACCCAGCCCGCGGCGCGGCTCAAGGAAATCGAGCGTCGATTGGCTGTTGGGGTGCAACAGGCGCAGGTGATTCTCACCGACTCGCAAGCGATTGCCGACGAAGCTCAAGCGTATTTCGGCCTGCCTGCCGAGCGTTTTGTGGTGGCACCACTGGGGGTCGCCGCGCGCTTTCATCCGCGCGAGGCGAGCGCCATTGACGCAGTGCTCAAAGCGCACGCGGTAGAAGCGCGGGAGTATTTTCTCTGTGTGGGCACGCTGGAGCCGCGCAAGAACCTTGGCCTGGCCCTGCGCGCCCATGCCCTGCTGCCGGAGGCAGTACGTCAGCGCTTTCCACTGCTGATCGTCGGCATGGCCGGATGGGAGCGCGAGCAATTCAGTGAAGCGTTGCGTCTGGCACTGGCCAGCGGGCATGTGTGCCTGCTCGGTTATCTGCCCGACGAACAAGTGGCGCAGCTTTTGGCCGGCGCCCGAGCGCTGATTTTTCCGTCGCTGTATGAAGGTTTTGGTCTGCCGGTACTGGAGGCCATGGCCAGCGGCACTCCGGTGCTGCTCACGCGTTCTTCGGCGATGCCGGAAGTCGCCGGTGCAGCGGGCAACTATATTGAAGCTGACGATGCAGAAGGCCTGCGTGATGCGCTGAGCCGACTGATCGACGATCAAGCGCATTGGCAGGCATGCCAAGAAGCCGGGTTGCAGCAGTCACGGCTTTTTTCCTGGGAGCGTTGTGCACAGGCCACGGCCAGTGCCTACCGCCAGGCCATGGGAGGTTGAATGCGAGTTCTTCATTTTTTCAAGACGTACCTGCCTGACTCGGTCGGCGGTATTGAGCAAGTGATCTTCCAGCTCTGCGAAAGCGGCGCCCAGCACGGCATCGACGGCCAGGTGCTGACGCTCAGCGCGGATCCGACGCCGGCCGTGGTGAAATTGGGTCAGCATGAAGTGCACCGGGCCAAACTCGACATCCAGTTCGCCTCCACCGGTTTTTCCTGGAGCGTGTTCAAACAGTTTCGCGAGATGGCGGCCGAAGCCGACGTGGTCAACTATCACTTCCCGTGGCCATTCATGGACCTGGTGCATTTTGCCAGCGCCAGGAACAAACCCACTGTGGTGACTTACCACTCGGACATCATTCGCCAGAAGCACCTGCTCAAACTCTACCGGCCACTGATGAACCGCTTCCTCGCCAGTGCCGACCGCATCGTTGCCGCTTCGCCAAACTACCTGCACACCAGCGATGTGCTGCAGCAGTTTCAGGACAAGACCCGGGTGATTCCCTACGGTTTGAACAAGGCCGGTTATCCACAGCCCGATCCCGAACGAATGAATCGCTGGCGCCAGCAGGTTGGGGATAAGTTTTTTCTGTTTGTCGGCGTGATGCGTTACTACAAAGGCCTGCACATTTTGCTGGAGGCCCTGAAAGATGTGGATTATCCCGTGGTCATTGTCGGCGCCGGGCCGCTGGAACTGGAGCTGCACGCTCAGGCGCAGGCGTTGGGCCTGCGCAACATACACTTCCTCGGGCGTCTGGGTGACGAAGACAAAGTCGCACTGCTGCAACTGAGCTACGCCATTGTGTTCCCGTCGCACCTGCGCTCGGAAGCGTTCGGCATTTCTTTGCTGGAAGGCGCAATGTACGGCAAACCGATGATCTCCAGCGAGATCGGCACCGGCACCAGCTACATCAATATCCACAACGAAACCGGGCTGGTTGTTCCGCCCAGTCATCCACAGGCGTTTCGCGAGGCGATGCGCACGCTGTGGGAGGATCCGGAGCGGGCAGCTGCGATGGGCGTAAAAGCTGAAGCACGTTATCGGCAGTTGTTCACAGCCGACGACATGGGCCGCAAGTGGACAGAGCTGTATCAGGAATTGCTGGAGGAGAAATCGCTGTCCTACGCCTGAACCCTGTTCTGGAACACATACCAAGTGTGGGAGCGAGCCTGCTCGCGAATGCGGTCTGTCAGCAACAATGATGTTGACTGAGCCGACGCATTCGCGAGCAGGCTCGCTCCCACAGGGTATTTGTGGTGGGTTCGCAATTACAGATCCAGCACTAAAGGCTGCGTGCTTTGTGCCGGAACGGCACAGCAAATCAGCACATGCCCCGCTTCCGGAATGTCCGCCGGCACCTGTGGATAATTCACCGCACCACTGACCAGCCGGGTCTTGCAGGTACCGCACGAACCACCTCGGCAACTGAACTCCGGGCGCAGTCCGCGACTTTCCGCCAGTTCCAGCAAACTCCCGCCATCCGGCTGCCAACGCGCCTCTTTCGCCGAGCGCTCGAACACCACCGGCACCGAAGTCGTCGCTGCGGGCGGTTGCTCGATCACGATCGCATCCGCATCGGCCTGACGTTTCAGCGTCGACGGCCCGAAGGTTTCCGCATGAATCTGCGCATCGCGCACATCCAGTTCGCGCAGGGTGTCGTACAGTCCTTGGGTAAAACCACCGGGGCCGCAGAGCACAAAGTCGAGCTGGTCGAAATCCTCGGCATCCAGCAGGTTTCTCAGCACGGTGCCGTCGATGCGCCCATGCACATCGAAATCCTCGCCCTCTTGCAGATCGGCTTCCGGCTGGCTGAGCAAGCGCAGGACTCGCACAGAGTCGCCTGCGGCTTCGAGCAAACGATCCAGCTCCCTGCGAAACGGCTGATCGGCGAGGCTGCGTGAACTCTGCAGCAACAATGTCGGACGAATCCCCCGAGTGCGTAAGCCTTGGTAAACCACCTCACGCAACATCGACAGCAACGGCGTGATTCCTACCCCGGCCGCCAACAGCACCAACGGTCGGTGCTCCAGCGGTGCGACGGTGAAATGCCCTTGTGGTGCCCGCGCTTCCAGTACATCGCCGACGTGGATCTGCTCATGCAGATGCGATGAAATCAGCCCTTCGCGCTTGACGCTGATGCGGTAGAACCCATCCGACGGCGCACTCGAAAGACTGTAGGTGCGGATATGCACCTCGCCATTAATCGTGAAACGCAGCGGCAAATGCTGGCCCGCGAGAAACACCGGCAAACCGGCGCCATCGGTTGGCTCCAGATAGATTGAACGGATGCTGCGGCTTTCCGCCTCAATCTTCGCCACGCGCAACGGCCGCCATTGATTGCCCAGCGCCTGCGCCTGCAAACGCGCATCGGCTTCGGCCCAGTTACCGGTCAAAAGACTGGTCGGCGACATGCCGTCGAAACGCCAGCGCAATGCCAGGGCTGCGGGGCGCCGCACCAGTTTCTCCACTTCAAACGTCCACAGCCGTTCCGCGCCTTGAAAGGCCTCGATCTGCGGGTCATCGAGAAGGATCTCGGTGCGCCCGCTGAGTTGCAGCAGATCGCCTGTGGAAAAGTCGATGAACAACAAGCCAGCCTTGGGATTGAGCAGTAGATTGCCCAAGGTGTTGAAGTGCAGGTTGCCGGCGAAATCGGGGATGGTCAGACGATTGCCTTCCACCCGCACGAAACCGGCTTGGCCACCCCGGTGGGAAACATCCACGGAGCGCTGGCCCTCGACATCGACATAACTGGCGACAAAGAACGTATCGGCGCCAGCGATCAGCGCAACGGCCGCGTCATCAAGGCCGTGCAGATACTCAGCCGGGCGGGTCTGCGGATCCGTCAGCGGCACCCGCTGAAACTGGCGCAGTTGAATGTATTGCGGGCAGTTGCCGAAGGCCTGATCCACGCTCACCTCAAAACCCTGAGCGCTCAGATTGCCGACATGGCCGTTAAGGCGATTGCGCCGGCGGGTGTGCAATTCGATGCCGAGCAAACCGATCGGTTCGCCATTGCGTAGTTGCGCCGGGTCATCGGCAGCAACCTGGCTGGCGAAATGCAGATGCTCGGGATCCGGCGAATGGGCAAACCCCGGCGCGCCTTCGAGCACACTGGCCCACGGGCGCCCATCTGCATCGACTGCGCCGTACAGCATGAAGGGCAGTTGCTGATAGAACTCACGGTGCTGATCCGGCATCCAGGTGCGAATCACCTTGCGCCCGAAGGCTTCCATGCGTTCGGCAACCCCGACCTTCGCTTGCAACTGTTGCTCGCCAGCGTGCCACGGTGAACGTTCCATCACGACCTCTCCCCTGCACCGTCGGCGCAGTGTGGATTGCGAAAATCAGGCGGTGGTTTGCAGACCGGCAACCGTGCGCGGCATGGCGACGAAACCCGGTAGGGCTTCAACCCGGGCCAGCCAGGCGCGGACGTTGCCGTAATCGTCCAGTGACACGTTGCCTTCCGGTGCGTGGGCGATGTAACTGTAGGCAGAAACGTCGGCAATGGTCGGTTCGTCGCCGGCCAAGTACGCGGTTTTGCCCAACTCGATGTCCATCACCTTGAGCAGGTTGTGCGCCCGGGTAATCGCTTCTTCTGCATTCAGCTGGGCACCAAACACCGTGACCAATCGCGCAGCGGCGGGGCCGAAAGCAATCGGCCCGGCGGCAGCCGACAACCAGCGCTGTACCCGCGCGGCGCCAACCGGATCGGTTGGCAGCCAACGACCGTGGCCGTATTTCTGCGCCAGATAAACCAGAATGGCGTTGGAGTCGGCCAGCACCACGCCGTCGTCGTCGATGGCCGGCACTTGGCCGAAACTATTGATAGCAAGGTACGCCGGCTGTTTGTGCTCGCCTTTGGCCAGATCGACGAAGATCAGCTCGGTCGGCAGTTGCAGCAGGGACAACATCAGCTCGACACGGTGGGCGTGGCCGGAACGTGGAAAGTTGTAGAGTTTGATCGCTTGCATGGTCGACTCCGCTGAACAGGGGCGCCGCTGCGGGGGTGAGAGCGCCGATGGAGGCCATCATCCACTGACCGCGAAAAGAACAGAATCACCAGCAACTGCAATCGATTATTTCAGCTCATGCAATAACGCGGCGTGTTTAAGCGCTGGATGCTCACGCAAAGCCTTGGCCGTGAAATCGACGAAACTGCGGATTCGCGCTGGCGCCTTGCGCCCACCCTGATACACCACGTGGATCGGCAATGGCGGCAGCTCAAATTCGGCGAGGACGATTTCCAGCTCACCGGTGGCGATTTTGCTGGCGACTTGATAGGACAACACTCGGGTCAAGCCCAGCCCCATACAGGCTGCGGTAATCGCTGCCTGATTGGCGGTCACGATCAGACGCGGCTCAGGACGCACACCGAGTGGTTCGCCACCGTCGAGAAACGGCCAACTGCGTTGCTGACCGATCGCTGAAGTCGCCACCACTGGCGCGCCCGCCAATGCGTGGGGATGAGCCGGTCGGCCATATTTGGCAAAGTAGTCCGGCGAGCCGCAAATGACGCTACGCACCTCACCCACGCGAACAGCATGCTGACTGCTGTCCGGCAGATCACCGATGCGCACCGCCACATCGATGCCCTCCTCGACCATGTTGACGATCCGATCAACCAGTACGGCATTGATCGTGACATCCGGATACTGCGCGAGATAACTCGCCATCACCGGCGTCACAAACAAATCACCGAACAACACCGGCGCTGTCACCGTCAGCTGCCCACGCGGCTCGGCATGACTGCCCGCCGCCGAATCCTCGGCTTCCTGCACCTCGGCGAGAATCCTCCGACAATCTTCAAGATACCGTTGCCCCGCTTCGCTCAAATGCACACTGCGCGTGGTGCGGATCAGCAACTGCGTACCAATTCGCAACTCCAGCGCCGCCACCGCCCGCGTGACGCTCGCCGCTGACAAACCCAGACGCCGCGCGGCCGCAGAGAAGCCTTGTTCTTGAGCGACGGTGGTGAAGATGTGCATTTCCTGGAAGCGATCCATGGAAGAGACCTCGATCAAAAAGGAAATGCCGTTCTTCCATTTATGGAATTAGTTCTGGCCTTACCAATTATTCAATACGCAGGGATATCAGGAGATCGGCGAATGATATGACTGATTACAGTGCCCAGAATCTCGATGTCCAGCGGATCCAGAGCAATTGGGCCTTGGGGCATCGCAGGGTCAAGAGGCATCAAGACAGCCTCACTCTGACCGGGTTCCTTGGCTAAACGCCGCAGCCCAGGCGCATTTTCCTCGCCACGATACCGGTAGATCACATCACTTCCACTATCAATATCTTCGACCGCCGTTAGTGCTGCGTCGAAAATCAACACAGATCCGCCAGGGTACTGGGTGAGGTATGGCAACGCGCCGGGAAAAACGGTTGCCCTGTGCTGATCAAAAAAAGTCTTGATCACAGGAACGAAGGCATGAATGTCTGCACTTTTCGGTCCGTACTTACCCTCTGCATTGAAGATTGGCATTCGAACCGATCCCGACGAAAGTGTTTTCCAGTCCTCAATGAACACTAGCGATACATCAACCTTCAAACCTTGATCGCGAACATTACGCCGTCGCTCAGCAAAAAACTTGTGGTCATCTACCGAGTTTCCCGTTGCGAGCCAAGTTGCATCTACTTCCAGGCTCGCTGCAAGGCGCCGGATGGTCTCTGCCCGTGGGAAGCTATGGCCGTTTTCATATTGTGAAATGGTTCGCTTATCTATACCAACCAATGCGCCCAAATCCTGTTGAGTAAGGCCTTTTTCTCCACGCTTACCGATCAGACGACTGGCAAAGTCCGCATTCGGTCCATCAATCAATATCGCCACATCATCTCCAAATCATCACGAAAATCACCATTCATCAGCAATCTATGATTTATAGGACGATAAATCAAGCAGATAAAACCGTTAAAAGATCACATACATCCTAAAGCTCACAAAAACCGACTGCATCAAATTGTTCTTCGCAAAAAAAATCGCAGCCGAAGCTGCGATTTTTTTGTGCGTAGGTCAGCTGTGGATAACTTATTCCACCGTCACCGACTTCGCCAGGTTACGCGGCTGATCGACGTCCGTGCCCTTGAGCACCGCGACGTAGTACGACAGCAACTGCAGCGGAACCGTGTAGAGGATCGGTGAGAGGATGTCGTGGATATGCGGCATCTGCACCACGTGGGTGCCTTCGCCGTTGGTCATGCCGGCTTTTTCGTCGGCGAACACGATCAGTTCGCCGCCACGGGCGCGGACTTCCTGCAGGTTGGATTTGAGCTTTTCCAGCAGTTCGTTGTTCGGCGCCACGGTAACCACCGGCATGTCGTTATCCACAAGCGCCAGCGGGCCGTGTTTCAGCTCGCCGGCCGGGTAGGCTTCGGCGTGGATGTAGGAGATTTCCTTGAGTTTCAGGGCACCTTCCATCGCCACCGGGAATTGCGCACCACGACCGAGGAACAGGGTGTGGTTTTTCTCGGCGAACAGCTCGGCGATTTTTTCCACGGTACTGTCCATCGCCAATGCTTCACCGAGACGGTTTGGCAGGCGACGCAGTTCTTCGACTAGCGTGGCTTCAACGCCTTTGCCTAGCGTGCCGCGCACTTGACCCAGCGACAGGGTCAGCAGCAACAAGCCGACCAATTGCGTGGTGAAGGCTTTGGTCGAGGCCACGCCGATTTCGCGACCGGCCTGGGTCAGGAGGGTCAGGTCGGACTCGCGCACCAGCGAACTGATGCCGACGTTGCAGATGGCCAGGCTGGCGAGGAAACCCAGCTCTTTGGCATTGCGCAGGGCCGCCAGGGTGTCGGCGGTTTCGCCGGACTGGGAAATGGTCACGAACAAGGTGTCTGGCTGCACTACGACTTTGCGGTAGCGGAATTCGCTGGCGACTTCGACCTGACACGGGATCCCGGCCAGTTCTTCCAGCCAGTAACGGGCAACCATGCCGGCGTGATAACTGGTACCGCAGGCGACGATTTGTACATTGCGCACTTTGGCGAACAGCTCGGCGGCTTGTGGGCCGAACGCTTGCACCAGAACCTGATCATTGCTCAGGCGACCTTCGAGGGTGCGTTGTACAACGGCCGGTTGCTCGTGGATTTCCTTGAGCATGTAGTGGCGGTATTCACCTTTGTCGGCAGCTTCGGCACCGTCGCTGTACTGCACGGTCTGGCGCTCGACGGCATTGCCGTTGATGTCCCAGATCTGCACGTTATCGCGGCGAATTTCGGCGATATCGCCTTCTTCCAGGTACATGAAGCGGTCGGTGACCTGACGCAGCGCCAACTGGTCAGACGCGAGGAAGTTCTCGCCCAGACCCAGACCGATCACCAGTGGGCTACCGCTGCGCGCGGCGACCAGACGATCCGGCTGCTTGGCATTGATCACGGCCAGGCCGTAAGCACCGTGCAGTTCCTTGACCGTCGCTTTAAGCGCAACGCTCAGGTCTGGCTGGTCCTTGAGTTTGTGGCTGAGCAGGTGGGCGATGACTTCGGTGTCGGTATCCGAAGTAAACACGTAACCCAGCGCTTTCAGTTGTTCGCGCAGGGCTTCGTGGTTTTCGATGATGCCGTTGTGCACCACGGCGATGTCGCCGGAGAAATGCGGGTGAGCGTTGCGTTCGCACGGCGCGCCGTGAGTCGCCCAACGGGTGTGGGCAATGCCCAGACGACCCACCAACGGGTGTTCGGCCAGCGCCGCTTCGAGCTCGCTGACTTTACCCGGGCGACGCATGCGCTCGAGGGTTTCGTCGTTGGTGAAGACCGCGACACCGGCGCTGTCATAGCCGCGGTATTCAAGGCGCTTGAGGCCTTCGAGCAGGATGGCGGTGATATTACGTTCAGCAACTGCGCCGACAATTCCACACATGCTTATTTCTCCTGACTGACAGCCGCGCAAATCACGGTGATACCGCGGGCCTGTATCTGATCGCGCGCTTCGATAGGCAGGCGATCATCGGTAATGAGGGTATGGACGCTGCTCCACGGCAGTTCCAGATTGGGAATCTTGCGACCGATCTTGTCGGCCTCGACCATGACGATGACTTCCCGCGCCACGTCAGCCATGACCCGGCTCAAACCGAGTAGCTCATTGAAGGTCGTGGTGCCACGCACCAGGTCGATGCCATCGGCGCCGATGAACAACTGGTCGAAGTCGTAAGAGCGTAGTACTTGCTCAGCGACCTGGCCCTGAAAGGATTCCGAATGCGGATCCCAGGTGCCGCCGGTCATCAACAGCACCGGTTCGTGCTCGAGTTCGCTCAAGGCGTTGGCGACGTGCAGGGAATTGGTCATCACCACCAGACCCGGCTGTTGGCCAAGTTCCGGGATCATCGCGGCGGTGGTGCTGCCGCTGTCGATGATGATGCGCGCGTGTTCGCGGATGCGTTTCACCGCAGCGCGGGCAATCGCCTGTTTGTACTTGGAAACGCTCTGCGCGGTTTCCGCGACCAGTTCCTGCGGCATGGTGATCGCCCCGCCGTAGCGGCGCAGCAACAGGCCATGACTTTCCAGCGCAGCGAGATCCTTGCGAATCGTAACTTCGGAGGTTTCGAAGCGCTTGGCCAGTTCATCCACACTGACTTCGCCCTGCTCGTTGAGCAAGGCGAGAATGTTGTGACGACGTTGTGGCGTGTTGCGTTTCGACATGGCGGCTTAAGTTTCGTTTCGAAAGATAACGTAAGCAATCAAAACCTATCGGCTCTAAATCGTCAAGCGGTCGCCCAAAAAAAACCGCAACCCCCACAGTCCCCATAGGAGCTGCGAAGGCTGCGATCTTTTGATCTTCAAAAAGCCGCTGTGGATAACTCAGCTCTTCTTGATCTTCTCCGGCCGTTTCCAACCGTCGATATTTCTCTGCCGCGCTCGGCCCACGGCCAACTGCGCGTTATCCACATTCTGCGTGATGGTCGAGCCGGCCGCCGTGGTTGCACCGGCAGAGATATCCACAGGCGCGACCAACGAATTATTGGAGCCGATGAACACATCCGCACCCAACACGGTTTTCCACTTGTTGGCGCCGTCGTAGTTGCAGGTGATGGTGCCAGCGCCAATGTTGGTGCGCGCACCGATTTCGGCATCGCCCAGATACGTGAGGTGACCGGCCTTGGCGCCTTCGCCCATGTGGGCGTTTTTCAATTCAACAAAGTTACCCACATGCGCACGCGCTTCAAGCACGGTACCCGGACGCAGACGCGCAAACGGGCCGGCATCGCTGCCCTCGCCCAGAACGGCACCCTCAATGTGCGAGTTGGCCTTGATCACCACGCCTTTGCGCAGGGTGCTGTCCTTGATCACACAATTCGGGCCGATGACTACGTCGTCTTCGATGACCACATTGCCTTCGAGGATCACGTTGATGTCGATCAGCACGTCACGACCCACGGTGACTTCGCCACGCACATCGAAACGTGCCGGATCCCGCAAGGTGACGCCTTGCGCCATCAACCGCCGACCGGCGCGCAACTGGTAATGGCGCTCCAGCTCTGACAATTGCTTGCGATCGTTGGCGCCCTGCACTTCCATTGGATCATGCGGTTGTTCGGTGGCGACAACCAGGCCATCGCTGACCGCCATTTCGATCACATCGGTCAGGTAGTACTCGCCTTGGGCATTGTTGTTTGACAGACGACTCATCCAGTCGGCCAGACGATTGGCCGGCACGGCGAGAATGCCGGTGTTGCCTTCGGTGATCGCGCGCTGCGCTTCGCTGGCGTCTTTGTGCTCAACGATGGCTGCGACCTTACCGTCTGCATCGCGCACGATGCGGCCATAACCGGTCGGGTCGTCCAGCTCGACGGTGAGCAAACCCATCTGCCCCGGCACGACATGCTTGAGCAGCCGTTGCAGGGTTTCGACTTCGATCAGCGGCACGTCACCGTAGAGGATCAGCACGGTGTCGGCAGTAATGAACGGCACCGCTTGCGCAGTGGCGTGGCCGGTGCCGAGCTGCTTGTCCTGCAGGACGAAATTCAGATCCTCAGCGGCCAGGCGTTCACGCACCACATCCGCGCCATGGCCGATCACCACATGAATGCGTTGTGGATCGAGTTGTCGGGCGCTGTGGATAACATGGCCCAACATGGAATTGCCGGCAATCGGATGCAGAACCTTCGGCAGTGCCGAACGCATACGAGTGCCTTGACCGGCCGCGAGGATAACGATTTCAAGAGACATGACTGGCTACCAATCCTGGGTGGTCAGCAACTGCGACCAGGTTTCGGGAATTCGGAAAAGAAAAAAGGGTAGCCGAGGCTACCCTTTTTTATCAATCGCACAACAAGCGGCTGACGGATTAACCGCCAAACTTCTTGCGGATCTGCTGGACGGTGCGCAGCTGAGCTGCAGCCTCGGCCAGACGTGCTGACGCAGCGCTGTAGTCGAAATCAGCGCCTTTTTCATGCAGAGCATGCTCGGCAGCCTTGAGAGCTGCTTGAGCCTGAGCTTCATCCAGGTCGGCGGCACGTTGCACGGTATCGGCAAGCACTTTGACCATGTTCGGCTGAACCTCGAGGAAACCACCGGAGATGTAAAACACCTCGGGTTCCCCGCCTTGCTTGATCAGGCGGATCGGACCTGGCTTCAGATTAGTGATCAGCGGCGCGTGACCCAGAGCGATACCAAGATCACCCAGTGCACCGTGCGCAATCACCATCTCGACCAGGCCGGAAAAGATTTCCCCTTCCGCGCTGACGATATCGCAATGGACTGTCATAGCCATCTGATTGCCTCAACCTAAATTAGCGCCCGTTGCCGGGCGCCGGGATTACAGTTTCTTGGCTTTCTCGATCGCTTCTTCGATGCCGCCAACCATGTAGAACGCTTGTTCTGGCAGGTGGTCGTAGTCACCGTTGAGGATGCCTTTGAAGCCAGCAATGGTGTCTTTCAGGGAAACGTATTTACCCGAAGCACCGGTGAAGACTTCAGCCACGAAGAACGGCTGCGACAAGAAGCGCTGGATCTTACGAGCACGGTTTACCAACTGCTTGTCGGCTTCCGACAGCTCGTCCATACCCAGGATCGCGATGATGTCCTTCAGCTCTTTGTAACGTTGCAGAACGTACTGAACGCCGCGAGCGGTGTCGTAGTGGTCCTGGCCGATTACGTTCGGGTCCAGCTGGCGCGAAGTCGAATCCAGTGGATCTACCGCTGGGTAGATACCCAGGGAAGCGATGTCACGGGACAGAACGACGGTGGCGTCCAAGTGGGCGAAGGTGGTCGCTGGCGATGGGTCGGTCAAGTCATCCGCAGGTACGTATACCGCTTGGATCGAGGTGATCGAACCTTCCTTGGTCGAAGTGATACGTTCTTGCAGAACGCCCATCTCTTCAGCCAGGGTCGGCTGGTAACCTACTGCCGAAGGCATACGGCCCAGCAGTGCGGATACTTCAGTACCGGCCAGGGTGTAACGATAGATGTTGTCGACGAACAGCAGAACGTCGTTACCTTCGTCACGGAACTTCTCGGCCATGGTCAGGCCGGTCAGTGCTACGCGCAGACGGTTACCCGGCGGCTCGTTCATCTGACCGTAAACCAGTGCCACTTTGTCCAGAACGTTGGAATCCTTCATCTCGTGGTAGAAGTCGTTACCCTCACGAGTACGCTCACCCACACCGGCGAACACGGAATAACCGCTGTGCTCGATGGCGATGTTACGGATCAATTCCATCATGTTTACGGTTTTGCCTACACCGGCACCACCGAACAGACCGACTTTACCGCCTTTGGCAAACGGGCAAACCAGGTCGATAACCTTGATGCCGGTTTCCAGCAGGTCGTTGCCGCCTGCCTGTTCAGCGAACGAAGGTGCTGGGCGGTGAATGCCCCAACGCTCTTCGGTGTCGATCGGGCCAGCTTCGTCGATCGGGTTACCGAGGACGTCCATGATCCGGCCCAGGGTCGCTTTACCGACCGGTACGGAGATGGCTGCGCCAGAGTCGGTAACTTCCAGACCGCGCTTCAAGCCCTCGGTGGAACCCATCGCAATGGTACGAACCACGCCGTCGCCCAGCTGCTGCTGAACTTCCAGAGTGGTGCCGGCATCGCTTTTGACTTTCAAAGCGTTGTAGATGCTCGGTACGCTGTCGCGTGGAAATTCCACGTCGATAACGGCGCCGATGATTTGAACGATACGTCCGCTACTCATAGCTGGATCCTCTGAATATTTGAACCGTTAAACCGCGGCAGCGCCGCCGACGATTTCCGAGATCTCTTGGGTGATCGCAGCCTGACGCGCCTTGTTGTAGATCAGCTGCAAATCGCTGATCAAATCACCGGCGTTGTCGGTAGCGTTCTTCATCGCGATCATCCGCGCAGCTTGTTCAGCCGCGTTGTTCTCGACCACCGCCTGGTAGACCTGCGACTCAACGTAGCGGACCATCAAGCCGTCAAGCAGCTCTTTGGCATCCGGTTCGTAGAGATAGTCCCAGTGGTGTTTGAGATCCTGATCCGGGGTGGCCACCAGTGGAATCAATTGCTCCACGGTAGGCTGTTGCGTCATGGTGTTGATGAACTTGTTGGACACCACGGACAGGCGGTCAATACGGCCGTCCAGGTAGGCATCCAGCATCACCTTGACGCTGCCGATCAAGTCATTGATCGACGGCTCTTCACCCAGGTGGCTGATAGCTGCAACGACGTTACCGCCGAAGTTGCGGAAAAAGGCCGCACCCTTGCTACCAACGACACACAGATCAATCTCGACGCCGTTTTCGCGGTTTACCGCCATGTCCTTGACCAGGGCCTTGAACAGGTTGGTATTCAAGCCGCCGCACAGACCACGGTCACTGCTCACCACAACATAACCAACGCGCTTGATTTCGCGGTCGATCATGAACGGGTGGCGGTATTCCGGGTTGGCGTTGGCCAGATGCCCAATAACCTGGCGGATACGCTCCGCATAAGGACGGCTAGCAGCCATGCGCATTTGTGCCTTGCGCATTTTGCTGACCGCCACTTTTTCCATGGCGCTGGTAATCTTTTGCGTGCTTTTGATGCTCGCAATCTTACTGCGAATCTCTTTTGCGCCTGCCATGTAACACCTATCAGGTTAGCAAGCGGGAGCCTCGCGGCTCCCGCTGCGGCTTACCAGGTTTGGGTGGCCTTGAACTTCTCGATACCGGCTTTCATGCCAGCGTCGATTTCGTCATTGAAGTCACCTTTAACGTTGATCTTGGCCATCAAATCGGCGTGATCGCGGTTGAAGAAAGCAATCAGCGCTTGTTCGAAGCTGCCGATCTTGGCGATTTCAATGTCAGTCAGGAACCCACGCTCAGCGGCATACAGCGACAGCGCCATGTCAGCGATCGACATTGGTGCGTATTGCTTCTGCTTCATCAGCTCGGTAACGCGCTGACCATGCTCAAGTTGCTTACGGGTCGCTTCGTCCAGGTCAGAAGCGAACTGGGCGAATGCCGCCAGTTCACGGTACTGAGCCAGAGCGGTACGGATACCACCGGACAGCTTCTTGATGATCTTGGTCTGAGCGGCACCACCCACACGGGATACCGAAACACCGGCGTTCACTGCAGGGCGGATGCCCGAGTTGAACATGGCCGATTCCAGGAAGATCTGACCGTCGGTGATGGAAATCACGTTGGTCGGAACGAACGCGGAAACGTCGCCAGCCTGGGTTTCGATGATCGGCAGTGCGGTCAGGGAACCGGTTTTGCCGGTCACTGCGCCGTTGGTGAACTTCTCTACGTATTCTTCCGAAACGCGGGATGCGCGCTCCAGCAGACGGGAGTGGAGATAGAACACGTCGCCTGGATAAGCTTCACGGCCTGGTGGACGGCGCAGCAGCAGGGAAATCTGGCGGTAAGCCACTGCTTGCTTGGACAGATCGTCATAAACGATCAGCGCGTCTTCACCGCGGTCGCGGAAGAATTCACCCATGGTGCAACCGGAGTACGGTGCCAGGAATTGCAGCGCAGGAGATTCCGAAGCACTGGCAGCCACGATGATCGTGTTGGCCAGGGCGCCGTTTTCTTCCAGCTTGCGAACCACGTTGGCGATGGTCGATTGTTTCTGACCAATAGCTACGTAGACGCAGAAAATGCCGCTGTCTTTCTGGTTGATGATCGCGTCGATCGCCAGAGCGGTTTTACCGATCTGACGGTCACCGATGATCAGCTCACGCTGGCCACGGCCGACAGGGATCATGGCATCGACTGCCTTGTAGCCAGTCTGTACAGGCTGGTCTACCGACTTACGCCAGATCACGCCTGGAGCAACTTTCTCGACCGCGTCGGTCTCGGTGTTGCCCAGTGGACCTTTGCCGTCAACAGGGTTACCCAGTGCGTCGACTACGCGACCCAGCAGTTCCTTACCAACCGGAACTTCTAGGATGCGGCCGGTGCACTTGGCGCTCATGCCTTCAGCCAGAGACTGGTAAGCGCCCAGTACAACGGCACCTACGGAGTCTTGCTCCAGGTTGAGGGCCATACCGTAGACGCCGCCCGGAAACTCGATCATCTCGCCGTACATGACGTCGGCCAGACCGTGAATCCGCACGATGCCGTCAGATACGCTGACGACAGTGCCTTCGTTACGGGCTTGGGAGGTCACATCGAGCTTGTCGATGCGGCCCTTGATAATTTCACTTATTTCGGAAGGATTGAGTTGCTGCATTGCTCTGCTGCCCCTTCAAACTCAAGATTTCAATGCTTCGGCAAGTTTCGCGATTTTGCCGCGAATCGAGCCATCGATAACCAGGTCGCCGGCGCGGATGACGACACCACCTATAAGGGCAGCATCCTCCGCAACTTGCAGGCGCACTTCCCGGTTGAGTCGTGCACTGAGAACCTTGGCGAGTTTGTCTTGCTGTTCTTGGTTCAATGCAAAAGCACTGGTCACTTCAACGTCTACCGACTTCTCTTGTTCGGCCTTGTACAGGTCGAAAAGAGCGGCAATCTCCGGCAGAAGCGGGAGACGGTCGTTTTCGGCAACGACATTGATGAAGTTCTGTGCCTTGGCATCAAACTTGTCGCCGCACACGTCAATAAACGTGGCGGCCTTTTCTGCGCTCGTCAGTCGCGGGGCCTTGAGCACGCGCTGCATGGTGTCATCTTGTGACACCGCTGCAGCCAGGCCGAGCATGGCTGACCAATTGGCCAGTTGCTGGTGGGCCTGAGCGTGCTCGAAGGCCGCCTTAGCGTAAGGTCGGGCCAACGTGGTCAGTTCTGCCATGATCGCCCTCGCTTAGATTTCAGCAGCCAGTTGGTTAACCAGCTCTGCGTGCGCGTTTTGATCGATTGTGGCACCCAGGATCTTCTCGGCGCCGCCGACAGCCAGCAAACCCACTTGGGCGCGCAGCTTGTCTTTGACACTGTTCAGTTCCTGTTCGATCTCGGCTTGAGCCTGAACCTTCACACGGTCAGCGTCGACACGGGCCTTTTCAACGGCCTCTTCGACAATCTGGTTACCGCGTTTCTTGGCTTGCTCGATGATTTCAGCTGCCTGAGCTTTCGCTTCGCGCAGTTGCTGACCCGCTTTTTCTTGGGCCAACTCCAGGTCGCGAGCTGCACGGCTGGCAGCGTCCAGACCATCAGCGATCTTCTTTTGACGTTCGTGCAGAGCAGCGATGACCGGAGGCCATACATACTTCATGCAGAACAGTACAAAAATCAGGAACGCAACGGACTGGCCAATCAGGGTCGCATTAATGTTCACGCCAACACCTCGCAGTTACGTTGTCCATCACATCAAATTACTCGGAAGAATCCGGGTAATTAGCCAGCGATCTGACCAACGAACGGGTTCGCAAAGGTGAAGAACAGAGCGATACCAACACCGATCATGGTTACGGCGTCGAGCAGACCGGCAACGATGAACATTTTAACTTGCAGCATTGGAACCATTTCTGGCTGACGCGCTGCGCCTTCCAGGAACTTGCCGCCCAGCAGGCCGAAACCAATTGCGGTACCCAGTGCGCCCAGGCCGATCAACAGTGCAACAGCGATAGCGGTTAGACCAACTACAGTTTCCATCTTTCCTCCCGACTTTTACGTCGTATGGTTTAGGTTTTTTAGATTAAAGCGGTAAAACAAATCGTTTCAGGTGCCCTGTGAAGAGCCCCTTCCCGTTTGACCGGGAAGGACATCAGACTAGTCGAGACTGGCCTTAATGGTTTTCTTCGTGCGCCATCGACAGGTAGACGATGGTCAGCATCATGAAGATGAACGCCTGCAGCGTGATGATCAGGATGTGGAACACAGCCCACGCCCACTGCAGAACAACGCCCAGGCCGCTCAGCCAGAGCAGGCCGCTGCCGAACATCACAGCGATCAGAATGAACACCAGCTCGCCGGCATACATGTTGCCGAATAGACGCAGAGCCAGAGAGATCGGCTTGGCGATCAGGGTCACGAATTCCAGCAGGAAGTTCACCGGGATCAGCAGGGCTTGAACGAAAATGTTCTTGCTGCCGAACGGGTGCAGGGTCAGTTCGCCGATGAAGCCGCCGAAGCCCTTGACCTTGATGCTGTAGAAAATGATCAGTGCGAAAACCGAGAACGCCATGCCCAGGGTCGCGTTCGGGTCGGTAGTCGACACGGCGCGGAACGGGATGTGGTGGTCACCGGAGATCAGGATGGCCAGTTGAGGAATCCAGTCGACCGGTACCAGGTCGACGGCGTTCATCAGGAACACCCAGACGAAGATGGTCAGTGCCAGCGGTGCAATGACCGGGCTACGGCCATGGAAGCTGTCTTTCACGCTGCCATCGACGAATTCGACCAATACTTCAACGAAGTTCTGCAAAGCACCCGGCTGACCCGAAGTCGCTTTCTTTGCCG
Source organism: Pseudomonas sp. CH61 (assembly GCF_059429415.1). Taxonomy (NCBI): domain Bacteria; kingdom Pseudomonadati; phylum Pseudomonadota; class Gammaproteobacteria; order Pseudomonadales; family Pseudomonadaceae; genus Pseudomonas; species Pseudomonas sp. CH61. The sequence goes on from NZ_CM182098.1 coordinate 5,761,524, forward strand.
CCATGCGGAAAAGAAGAACGAAGATCAGACCCAACGCGACCGACCAGCCGAGAGTATCGACGTGGAAAGCCCAGAAGCCCATTTCTTTGGCCTCTGCTGCGGTATGGGCAAAGCCCCAGCCGCCGTTAGGTAGCTGACCGAAGGTCAGGTTCTGCAAGTGGTGCTGGATATAGCCCGAAGCGGTTGTTTCTGCCATGGTTGCCTCAAACGCCCTAAGGTCTCGAAAGTCTTGTTCTCATCAGCAGGGGAGCGAACCAGCTGACCGACTGAGTCAGCACGAACACGCCGAATACTGCTATCGGCGCCAGTGGCTTCACACCTGCAAACACCAGTGCAAAGAGCACTGCCGTCAAAATCAGTTTGCCTGCCTCGCCGGCATAAAATGACCGGACGATGGACTGGGCTGCTCGGGCGCCGGAAAACCGAAATGCCTTGTGAGCAAAATAAACATTGGGCAGCAAGGCTATCAGGCCTCCGCAAAGTCCCGAGTATCCGGCAACGACTCCATGCCATTGCCAGAGCGCCAAAGCGGCAATCAGCAAAATGACAAATTGAGCCATCAACACCGGAAAAACCGCCAGGCGATGGAACGGCAGGCGGTTTGGCTTGCGGGTTTCCATCACGTTTGCTCTCCAATGGTCGGCTGCCAGAATTCAATAACTTGGCATAATTTGTGCCGACAAAATGCGCGCAGAGTATAGGGGCGGTTCTGCCCCTATTCAACTGTCAGGTAGTGATTTCCGACTGCGCGCTACATGAGGAAATGTTTCAGCGGATGTGTGCGAGCACACCTTGAAGCTCATCGAGGGAGTTGTAACCGATCACCAACTGCCCCTTTCCCTTCTTGCCGTGGCGAATCTGCACCGCAGAGCCTAGGCGCTCGGCCAGACGCTGTTCGAGACGAGCAATATCCGGGTCGGGTTTGCTCGCTTCCACAGGCTCCGGTTTGCCACTCAACCACTGGCGAACCAGTGCCTCGGTTTGGCGCACGGTGAGACCACGTGCGACAACATGTCGCGCCCCTTCAACCTGCTGATTGTCCGGCAGACCGAGCAAAGCACGGGCATGGCCCATTTCCAGGTCGCCGTGGGACAGCATGGTCTTGATGACTTCCGGCAGTGCAATAAGGCGCAACAGGTTAGCCACAGTGACGCGGGACTTACCCACAGCCTCGGCAACTTGTTGCTGAGTCAGCTGGAATTCCTGCTGCAAACGCTGCAGGGCCACCGCTTCTTCGATCGGGTTGAGGTCTTCGCGCTGGATGTTCTCGATCAGCGCGATGGCGATCGCGGTTTCATCCGGCACATCGCGGACCATCGCCGGGATGGTTTCCTGCCCGGCTTGCTGACTCGCGCGCCAGCGACGTTCACCAGCGATGATCTCGAAGCGGCCACCGCCAATCGGGCGCACCACGATCGGCTGCATCACGCCTTGCGCCTTGATCGACGCTGCCAGTTCTTCCAGCGCCTGCGGATCCATATCCCGGCGCGGCTGGTATTTACCGCGCTGCAGCAGATCCAACGGCAAGTGCTGCAGTTCGCGGGTGTCAGCTTGCGCCGCTTGTTCTTCCAGCGCGCTGACGGTCGGACCACTCAGCAGTGCATCCAGTCCACGTCCGAGACCTCGTTTCTTGACGGCCATGGGGATTCCTTAAGTTGCCTGAGCGGCGGCGATGCGTGAGTTTTTGCGCTGACGACGAACCATCTCGCCGGCCAGGGCCAGATAAGCCAGGGCGCCGCGCGATTGCTTGTCGTAGGCCAGCGCCGGCATGCCGTAGCTCGGCGCTTCGGCCAGGCGGATGTTGCGCGGGATCACCGTATCGTAGAGCTGCTCGCCGAAGTGTTCCTTGAGTTGCGCCGAAACGTCGTTCATCAGGCTCAGGCGCGGGTCATACATGGTCCGCAGCAGGCCTTCGACTTTCAGGTTCGGGTTCAACAATTCGGCGATGCGCTTGATGTTATCCACAAGGTCGCTCAAACCTTCGAGCGCAAAGTATTCGCACTGCATGGGGATAATCACCCCATCGGCTGCCACCAAAGCGTTCAGCGTGAGCATCGACAGCGACGGCGGGCAGTCGATCAGAATGTAATCGTAGTTTTCGCGGATCGGCGCCAACGCGCTGCGCAGACGGCTTTCCTTCATCTGCATTTCCAGCAGCACGACTTCGGCCGCCGTCAAATCGCGGTTGGCTGGCAGCAGTTGGTAACCGCCATGTTCGGAATAGTGCATGGCCTGGGCCAGATCGCATTCGCCGATCAGCAGGTCATAGACCGAATTTTCCAGGCCGTGTTTATCCACACCGCTACCCATGGTGGCGTTGCCCTGTGGATCGAGATCGATCAACAGCACCCGGCGCTTGGTCGCGACCAGGGATGCTGCGAGGTTGATGCAGGTGGTGGTCTTGCCCACACCACCCTTTTGGTTCGCTATCGCGAATACCTTAGCCATTCTTGCTTGTGTTCCCAATCATGCCGTGCGGCGCAGTATCAGCAGATGGCGTTGGCCTTGGCAACCGGGTACGGCCAGGGCGTGTTCGCTATCGAGTTTGAAGTCTGCCGGCAATGCTACCAGCTCATCGGCCGGATGAACGCCCTTCATTGCCAGCCAGCGTGTATCGGCATCGCCGAGGTGGCGAGTCCAGTTGGTGAAGTTCTCCATGCTGCTGAACGCCCGGGAAATGATCCCATTGAACGGTTGCGCAGGCTGGAAGGCTTCGACACGACTGTGGATAACTTGCAGGTTATCCAGTTTGAGTTCGAGTTTGACCTGGGTCAGGAAGCGGGTTTTCTTGCCGTTGCTGTCCAGGCAGGTCACTTGCGAGTCGGGATAGAGGATCGCCAACGGGATCCCCGGCATGCCGCCACCACTGCCGACGTCGAGCCAGCGGCCGTTTTCGATGAACGACATCACGCTGAGACTATCGAGCAAGTGTCGCGACACCATTTCGTCCGGATCGCGCACCGCAGTCAGGTTGTAGGCCTGGTTCCATTTGATCAACAGGGCCAGATAACCCAGCAGCAATTCGTGCTGGGTTTCAGTGAGATTGACACCGAGCTCGCGGGCTCCTGTGGATAACTCTTCGGCGTGTTGCGAAGTGACCTTAGAACTCAAGCGCTTTGCTCCAACTGACGGCCCGCGCCGCGTTTTTTCAAATGAATCATCAACAGCGAAATCGCTGCCGGGGTCACACCCGGGATCCGTGAAGCCTGGCCCAGCGTCTCTGGACGAGTCGCGCCGAGCTTGCTCTGGATCTCCTTGGAGAGACCGGAAATGTTGGTGTAATCGATATCCACAGGCAATTTCGTGTCTTCACTGGCGCGCAGACGGGCAATTTCGTCCTGTTGACGGTCGATGTAACCGGCGTACTTGGTCTTGATTTCAACCTGCTCGGCGACCTGTGGATCTTCGGCGCCGTTGCCGGTCACTTCGACCAGACCAGCGTAGTCGATTTCCGGACGGCTCAAGAGGTTGAGCAAGTTGTATTCGTGAGTCAGTGGCGTACCGAACTTTTCGGCAATCGCATCGCCCTGCTGCGTATTCGGGCGAACCCAGGTGCTTTTCAGGCGTTGCTCTTCCAGCTCAATGCTTTCGCGTTTCTTGCAGAAGGCCGCCCAACGCGCGTCATCGACCAGACCGAGCTCGCGACCTTTTTCGGTCAGACGCAGGTCGGCGTTGTCCTCACGCAGGATCAGGCGGTACTCGGCACGGGAAGTGAACATGCGGTACGGCTCTTGGGTGCCGAGGGTGATCAGGTCGTCGACCAACACGCCGATGTACGCTTCATCGCGACGCGGGCACCAGGCTTCTTTGCCCTTGGCGCGCAGTGCGGCGTTGGCGCCGGCGAGCAACCCCTGGGCGCCGGCTTCTTCGTAACCGGTGGTGCCGTTGATTTGCCCGGCGAAGAACAGACCGCCGATGACTTTGGTTTCCAGGCTGTACTTCAGGTCGCGCGGATCGAAGTAGTCGTATTCGATCGCATAACCCGGACGCACGATGTGCGCGTTTTCCATGCCGCGGATCGATTGCACGATCTGCAATTGCACGTCGAACGGCAAGCTTGTGGATATCCCGTTCGGGTACAGCTCATGGGTGGTCAAACCTTCCGGTTCGATAAACACCTGATGGCTTTCCTTGTCGGCAAAGCGGTGGATCTTGTCTTCGATCGACGGGCAATAGCGCGGGCCAATGCCTTCGATCTCGCCGGCAGCGGAATACATCGGCGAACGATCGAGGTTCGCCGCGATGATTTCGTGGGTGCGGGCGTTGGTGTGAGTAATCCAGCAGCTGACCTGGCGTGGATGCTGTTGTTTGTTGCCCATGAACGACATCACCGGAATCGGTGTATCGCCGGGTTGCTCGGTCATTACCGAGAAATCCACAGACTTGCCGTCGATACGCGGCGGTGTGCCGGTTTTCAGGCGACCGACACGCAGTGGCAGTTCACGCAAACGGTGAGCCAGGGCAATCGACGGCGGATCACCGGCGCGACCGCCGGAAAAATTCTGCAAACCGATGTGGATAAGTCCGCCGAGGAACGTACCGGTGGTCAGCACCACGGAATCGGCGAAAAAGCGCAGACCCATTTGCGTGACAACACCACGGACTTGTTCCTGCTCGACGATCAGGTCGTCAGCGGCTTGTTGGAATATCCACAGGTTCGGCTGATTTTCCAGAATTTCGCGGACAGCGGCTTTGTACAGAATCCGGTCAGCTTGCGCACGGGTTGCACGCACGGCTGGGCCTTTGCGGCTGTTCAACACGCGAAACTGGATGCCACCCAAATCGGTAGCGGTGGCCATCGCGCCGCCGAGGGCATCGATTTCCTTGACCAGATGGCTTTTGCCAATGCCACCGATGGCCGGGTTGCAGCTCATGGCACCGAGGGTTTCCACGTTATGCGTCAGCAACAGGGTTTTTGCCCCCATACGTGCTGAGGCCAGTGCTGCCTCGGTACCGGCATGACCGCCGCCGATGACGATCACTTCAAAACGGGAAGGGAAATCCACCACGCACCTCGTGCCTGCTTAAGTAGGTAATTCAGGAATAGTTTGAGATCAGGTTTTTGGACCTGGTCGACAAGTATAGGGACTTCGCCCTTCCTAAAGAACCCTTTGCACAAAATTTAACCAGCTGTGGAGAACTCGAGGTTAAAAGAATAAAAAAGAGAGAAATTTATAAAACCTTTGTTTTTATGTTTATTCTTACTGAGCATACTTTCTGTGGATAGATTGCTACAGGCCTTTATATTCAATGTGTACAGAGTTTCAAAACCCTGTGCTCATGTGCCAATGAGGCCCTTGGATAACCGGTGTAAGCCTGTGGATGAAATGGGTGGTTATCCACAGACGGGGTTATGTCCAGTTTTCAGGCCCTGTTATCAACTGCCCTTAGTGGCAGTTATTCACAGGGCTTAATCCACAGAAAAACGACGCAACGGCTTTTTCAGAGCGCAAAAAAAACGCCAGCGAGGGTTCGCTGGCGACAAAGAAGCCGATGGAGGGAAGTGCGGGGACTATTGTGAGAGAACGTAACAGGGGCTAATAATAGGCATTATCATTAACTCATCAGTTTTCCCTATGCCCCTACCCGCCCACACTGCTGCGATTGAGCAAATCTACGAGCAACATCATTCGTGGCTATATGGATGGCTCAAGGGAAAATTGCATGACGCCTGCGATGCCGCCGATGTGGCGCATGACACGTTTGTGCGGATTCTGGCGGCCCGCAATGCCGCGCAGATTCGCGAGCCACGGGACTATCTGGCGACAATTGCACGCGGCCTGGTGATTGATCGTTATCGCAGACAGGCTATCGAAGCCGCGTATTTGCAGACCCTCGCAGCTCGACCGGAAGCCACCGCCATCAGCGAGGAAGACAAGGCGCTGATCATTGAGACCCTGGTCGCTGTGGATAAAGCTTTGGCCGGCCTTGGCGCCAGAAGCCAACAGATCTTCATGCTCTCTCAGATCGATGGCCTGACTTATCAACAGATTGCTCTGCAGTTAAAGGTTTCGCTGACCACGGTGAAGAAACACATGATCCGCGCCCTGACGGAATGTGCGCTGATCATGGCGCAGCATTGATGGCCACCGCACCCAACCGTCAGGTTTTCGAAGCGGCCGCCAGCTGGTATGTGCAGCTTCAGGCAGAACCGCCGACGCTCGCCGAACAGAAAGCCTGGCAGCTGTGGATCGACAGTGATCCAGCGCATCTGGCGGCATGGAACCAGATTGAACAACTGCAGCGCCACCTCGGTACGTTGCCGCCGGATTTGAAACGTCGCGCCCTGAATACCGGACAGCAACGACGCCAGGTGCTGAAATTGTTGCTGCTCGCTGCGGGGGCTGGGTTCGTTGGCTGGAATGTTCAGCAACACACATCCTTGGGGAATGTCTGGGCCGACTATAAAACCGGCGTTGGTCAGCGTCGCAATATCACATTGGCGGATGGCAGCCAGATTCAGCTCAACACCGACACTGCCATCGACGTGTCTTTCGACCCGGCACAGCGGCTGATTCGCCTGCGCTCCGGCGAGATCCTCATTCAAACCGGAAAGCTTGGCGATCAACGGCCCTTTTTCGTCGAAACCCGGGATGGCCGGATTCAAGCACTGGGCACCCGGTTTTCCGTACATCAGTTATCGGGGGCTACCCGTGTGGGTGTGCTGGAAGACCGGGTCATTGTTCAGCCCGCCGATCTATCAACAGCCGCAATTGTTCTGAGCGCAGGTGAAGGCGCCGATTTTGATCGTCGACACATAAGGCTCATTCACCCCTTCAAATCTACGGAAGTAGCATGGACCAACGGCCAATTGATCGTGCTCAACGCACGCTTGGGCAATGTCATTGAAGAATTGGGCCGCTATCGCCGCGGCGTTTTGCACTGTGATGACCGCGCGCGAGATCTGCGGGTATCCGGCACCTTCCGGCTCGATTCTACCGATGCAGTCCTGGCCAATCTTCAGGCTTCGCTGCCGATCAACGTGCGCTATTTCACTCATTACTGGGTCTCGATCAGCCGCAACGCTTGATCGAAATTTCACCTGGGGAAAATAAATCGAAAACAGGGTTATCTTTTTTCGCCCTGATCCGGCCCTACAGGTAATCGCGATAAACGCGGCTCTTTTGCCACCTTCAGGGCTTATCCACACATGCGTCTTCCCACGATTCGTCAGCGTTTTTCCTATCACTGCATTGCCTACAGCCTACTGATGACCAGCGCCGCGTCCTGCCTGGTAATGACCAACAACGCCTTCGCGGCGACGGCTGCCCAGCGCTACACCATTGTTGCCGGCCCGCTGGACAATGCCTTGAGCCAGTTCGCCTCGGCTGCGAATGTGATTCTGTCGTTCTCGCCACAGCAGACCAGCCGTTTGCGCAGCGCCGGGCTGAACGGCAACTTCACCGTCGACCAGGGATTCGCCCAACTGCTGCAAGGCTCGGGGTTGCAAGCCGTACCGCAGGCGCCGGGCAGCTACATTCTGCAGGCACTGCCGAACGGCGATTCACTGGAGCTGGCCCCGACCAACATCAACGGTGAGTTGGCTAACCCGATGAATCTGGATTACGCCGCTGACGTCGGCTACAAAGCGCAGAACAGCCGAATCGGTACGAAAACCAGTACGCCGTTGTCGGAAACGCCACGTTCGGTTTCGGTGGTAACCGCGCAACGCATGAAAGATCAGAAATCTCAGACACTCACTGAAGTACTCGGCTACGTCCCGGGGATCTTTGCCCCACCGTTCGCCGCCGGCGACAGCCTCGCCGGGGACCTGTTCTACATTCGCGGTTTCAACGCCACCGATTACGGCTACGGTCTGTTGCGCGATGGACTACGCGTACAGGGCAACCGCTATGACACCAGTACCGAGCCTTACGGTCTTGAGCGAGTGGAGATTTTCCGCGGCCCGTCTTCTCTGCTGTACGGCGAAAACGCCCCCGGCGGTCTGGTCAATCTGGTGAGCAAACGGCCAACCGCTGCACCGCAAGGCGAAGTGCAACTGGGCTATGGCTCGAACAACCGTCGGCAGATCGGCGTCGACGTGTCGGGGCCACTCAACGACAGCGGCAACATTCTCGGGCGCGTCGTCATGCTCGGTCGCAAGGCCGACACCCAGACCGATCACGTCCCGGATGACCGCATTTACATCGCCCCCTCGCTAACCCTGAATTTCGACGACTTCAACACCCTGACCCTGCTGGCCAACTACCAGAAGGATCACACCAACATGGAACTTGGCCTGCCGGCGGCCGGGACTTTGCTGACAAACCCCAACGGCAAGTTATCCAAAGGCTCCATGCTCGGCGACCCGGACTGGAACACTTTCGAGCGGGAAACCTGGAGCACCGGTTACGAATTCAGCCACTCATTCAACGACGACTGGCAGTTCCGCCAGAACTCGCGCTACCTGCAATCGCGTATCAACCGTCACGAAACCTGGCCGGGCAACCTCAACAACGCCGGGTTCGGCACGCGTCTGAACATGACCGCTTACGATCGCTACAACAAATCGATGGTGTATTCGCTGGATAACCAACTGGAAGGCAAATTCCAGCTCGGTGAGCTGGAGAACACCGTGTTGTTCGGCGCCAGCTACGATCGCACCTCTTTCAATCAGGACTGGGACGCCGGCATCGTCGGACCGATCGATGTGTATAACCCGGTTTACCTGCGCGACCCGACCACGCCGATTGCGGTGCAAAACACCTTGCTTGAGCAACAGATGAAAGGGGTTTATGCACAGATCCAGAGCAAGTACGACCATTGGCTGTTGCTGCTCGGTGGCCGTCAGGATTGGGTCGACAGTGATTTTCGCGACAAGGTGGCCCAGTCGAGCGACATCAGTTCCGAGGACAAGAAATTCACTTATCAAGGCGGCGTGATGTACCAGTTCGACAACGGCATGACGCCGTATGTCAGCTACTCCACCTCGTTCGTACCGGTGCAGCAGATTTCCAATGCCGGCGCACCGCTCGATCCGATCACCAGCAGCCAATACGAAGTGGGCCTGAAGTACGAACCGATCGGCTGGGATACTGCGTTCACCGCGTCGGTGTATGACCTGCGCAAAAAGGACGACACCTACTTCGACTCGACCACGTCTACCTATCGCCAGGTCGGCGAAAGCCGTTCCAAAGGTGTGGAACTGGAACTGAACAGCAACCTGACCCCGAACCTCAATGTCACGGCGGCCTACACCTACACCGATGCGCGCATCACCAAGGACGCCGCGACGTCATTGGTCAAAGGCCATCAAATGACCGGCGTGCCACGTAATCAGGCTTCGGTCTGGGCGAAATATCGATTCCTCGATGGTGACTTGAAAGGCCTGTACGTCGGCGGTGGTGTGCGTTACTTCGACAGTGCCTTCGCCTATACCTCGCCTTCTCTGTACGGGAAGCTCGATGCCGGCGATGTCACGTTGGTGGATGCTGCGATCGGCTATCAGATCAACACGCACTGGAGCGTCGACCTGAACGCGAAAAACCTGTTCAACAAGGAATATGTGTCGGGATGCAACGATGCTGGCCGTTGCTATTGGGGCGAGGACCGCACATTGCTCGGTACGGTTTCCTACAACTGGTAAATGAAAAAGGGGCTGTGGATAAATTGTCCACAGCCCCTTTTTGTTATTTGCCGATGCAAAAGCTGGAAAAGATTCTTCCCAGCAGATCATCAGAGCTGAAAGCCCCGGTGATTTCGCCGAGAGAATGCTGGGCCTGACGCAAATCTTCGGCCAGTAACTCGCCAGCACCAGCCAGGGTCAACTGAGCGCGGCCGTGTTCCAGCGCAGCGCTGGCATGGCGCAAGGCTTCCAGATGCCGACGACGTGCACTGAAGCTGCTTTCCGACGTTTGCTCGTAACCCATGCAGGCCTTGAGATGATCGCGCAGCAAGTCCAGACCTTCACCGGCCGACTTGGCGCTGAGGCTGATCGTCACGTGCCCGTCTTCGCTGGTTTCCAAAACAATGGCTTCGCCCGTTAGATCGGCCTTGTTGCGGATCAACGTAACTTTGGCCGGATCTGGCCGGGTTTCGAGGAATTCAGGCCACAGGGCAAACGGATCAAGTGCTTCCGGAGCGGTTGCATCGACCACCAGCAACACCCGATCTGCCTCGCCAATGGCTTTCAACGCCCGTTCAACGCCGATCTTTTCCACATGATCATCGGTATCACGCAGACCTGCAGTATCGACAACGTGCAGCGGCATGCCGTCGATGTGGATATGTTCGCGCAGGATATCTCGCGTGGTGCCGGCAATCTCAGTCACGATTGCAGCTTCGCGACCGGCCAACGCATTCAGCAGGCTGGATTTACCGGCATTCGGACGCCCGGCAATCACCACGGTCATGCCATCACGCAACAACGCGCCCTGCCCGGCTTCGCGCAGTACTGTGGATAACTCATCACGGACTTTGTCGAGCATGCTCAGCACATGGCCATCGGCGAGGAAGTCGATTTCTTCTTCCGGAAAGTCGATGGCAGCTTCGACGTAGATACGCAAACCGATCAGCTGTTCGGTCAAGTTATGCACACGCTGGGAAAACGCACCCTGCAGAGAACGCAGAGCATTACGCGCGGCCTGTGCAGAACTGGCTTCGATCAAATCGGCAATCGCCTCGGCCTGGGCCAGGTCGAGTTTGTCATTGAGGAAGGCGCGTTCGCTGAATTCACCTGGACGCGCCAAACGGCAACCCAGTTCCAGGCAGCGCTTGAGCAACATGTCCAGAACGATCGGGCCGCCGTGGCCTTGCAGTTCCAGCACGTCTTCGCCGGTGAACGAGTTTGGCCCCGGGAAATACAGCGCCAGACCTTCATCGAGGACTTGCTGGTCATCGCTGAAAAACGGCCCGTAATGGGCGTAACGCGGTTTCAGTTCGCGGCCGCTGATCGCTTTTGCCGCGACACTGGCCAACGGCCCGGAAATACGGACGATGCCCACACCACCACGACCTTGAGCGGTGGCAACGGCGGCGATGGTTTCACGAGGTACGCTCATTAACCGGAATCCAGACAAAAATGACAGATAGCAAAACGCCCCACTAGGGGGCGTTTTGAGTGGTTATCCACAGTGTAAATCAAGCGGCTGCTTTGGTAGCCCGTTCGATCTTACGCGTGATGTACCACTGTTGGGTGATGGACAGGCAGTTGTTCACAACCCAGTACAGCACCAGACCCGCAGGGAACCACAGGAAGAAGAAGGTGAAGATGATTGGCATCATTTTCATGACCTTCGCCTGCATCGGATCCGGAGGAGTCGGGTTCAGCTGCTGCTGGATGAACATGGTTGCGCCCATGATGATCGGCAGAATGAAGAACGGATCCTTGATCGACAGGTCAGTGATCCACAGCATGAATGGCGCCTGGCGCATTTCCACGCTTTCCAGCAGAACCCAGTACAGCGAAAGGAAAACCGGCATCTGCACGAGGATCGGCAAGCAACCACCCAGCGGATTGATCTTCTCTTTCTTGTACAGCTCCATCATGGCTTGCGACATTTTTTGCCGATCATCGCCATGTTGCTCTTTCAGAGCAGCCAGTTTCGGTGCAACGGCACGCATGCGCGCCATCGATTTGTAGCTGGCAGCCGACAGAGGGAAGAACAGACCCTTGATCAGCATGGTCAGGAAGATGATCGACCAGCCCCAGTTACCGACAATGGCGTGGATGTGTTGCAGCAGCCAGAAGATTGGCTGGGCAATGAACCACAGAATGCCGTAGTCGACGGTCAGTTCCAGACCTGGGGACAACTCTTTCAGTACAGCCTGGCTTTTCGGACCGGCGTACAGCACAGCGCTGGTTTCAACTTTGGCACCCGGTGCAGCGGTCAATGTAGGACCGGTGTAACCGATGATGTAGTTGCCTTTGCTGTCTTTACGGGTCTGGACGATGTTGTTTTCGCCCTTGGCCGGAATCCACGCGGTCACGAAGTAGTGTTGCAGCCAGGCTACCCAACCACCGGTGACGGTTTCTTTCAGTTGCGCCTTGTCCATGTCCTTCATGGACACTTTCTTGTACGGCTCCGAACTTGTCCACAGGGCAGCGCCCAGGTAAGTCGCGGTGCCAGTAGCAGTCGTGGACGAAGGATCAGCGCTGTTGTCGCGCTTCAACTGAGCAAACATTGCGCCGTTCCAGGGCTGAGCGCTCTGGTTATCCACAATGTAGGAAACGGCTACGTCGTACAGGCCGCGTTTCAGGGTGAAACGCTTGATGTAATTGACGCCGTCCTTGCTGAACTTCAGGTCCACGACCAGTTGGTCCTGACCGTCAGCCAGTTGATAAGTCTTCTTCTCCGCGGAGTAGACCGGACGACCGGCCGGATTTGCATCCGGGCCGTTGGTGCCGATCAGACCGCTTTGGGCCAGATAAACACGTTCGCCGCCGTTATCGAACAGCTGGAACGGGACATCAGGACGATCCTGACGACGCGGATACAGAGGCAAGGTCAGTTGAGCGACATCGCCACCTTGTGGATCGATCGCGAGATCGAGCACATCGGTTTTGATCTGGATCAGATCCTTGCTGGCGGCTACCGGCGTTTCGGCAGGTGCGCTGGTATCGCTAGCGGCGCGCGGAATATCGTCACTGGCGGCAGCATTATTGCCAGTGGCGGTGTCCGGCAAACCGGATGTAGTCGTACTGGAAGCAACATTCTGAGTCGGCAGGGCAGCCTGACCATAGTCCTGGTTCCATTTAAGGACCATAACGTAGGCCACGATTGCCAGGGCGACGATCAGGATCGTGCGTTTGATATCCATGATTACTCGGCCATCGAAGAAGAACGGGAGGTAGGGATAGGTGGAACCGGGTCATAACCACCGGGATTCCACGGATGACAGCGACCTAAACGACGAAAGGTCAGCCAGCCACCGCGCAGAAGGCCATGATTTTCAATGGCTTCATACGCGTAGCAGGAACAACTGGGGTAGAAACGACAGTGACTGGCCATCAAAGGACTAATGGCATAGCGATAAAACTGGATCGGAACGAGGGCCAGTTTACGCATCGGTACTGTCTACCCCTACAGTTTCGGTTTTGACTTCTGGAACTGGCTTGCTGCGTGCCAGACGCTTCCAGAGCTTGCCGAAATGCTGAATCAATTCGGGGTTTTCTACATCGCCCAGACCTTTGCGCGCGACGATAACGATATCCCAGCCGACCAGTGAATCCTGGTGCAGACGGAACGATTCGCGCATCAAACGTTTGAGGCGATTGCGCTCAACGGAGAGCTTTACGCTCTTTTTCCCGATAACCAGCCCGAGACGGGGGTGATCGAGATCGTTGTTGCGTGCAAGGAGCAGGAGATTTTTCCCCGGAACCTTGCCGGTAGGGGAGTCAAAGACTGCCTTGAAATGCCGGGGGGTAAGCAGACGCTTTTCCCGACTGAAGTCCTGACTCACCTCCAGTACCGGATTATCAAACTGCCAGACGCGCACGACCTTTGGCGCGGCGACGCGACAGGACAGCACGGCCGTTCTTGGTAGCCATGCGAGCACGGAAACCGTGAGTACGGGCGCGTTTGATAGTGCTTGGTTGGAAAGTACGTTTCATGTCGTGTTACCTGGTTCGTCCACAACGGGCCGGAATGGCCCCCGTTTTAAGAGACCGGGGATTCTAGAGAAAGCAAGCCTTCAGGTCAATTTCCAACCAACGTTTCCTTATAAATAGATCTCAAGGTGTTCTTTGCCTGATCACCTGCTCGCCATACATAAAAATAAAGAAGGGAATTATTTAAAGCTTTTCTGTAAAGCTTATAAAAGCTAGGCACGCCTTCTTCTGTGGATAAGTGACAGCAGCCCATGTTTTACCTGCTGTACAGAGAATGACAACTACAGTGGAAAACCGTGATCAGCCTGTGCTGCGCTATCGGATAACCTGTGCGTGGAATGGGCTGTTATCCACAGGCAGGTTATCCACCGAGTTCAACCCCCAGTTGTCCAGTGCCCTTAGAGGCGGTTATCCACAGAGCTTATTCACACACCGTTGGTCGCCTTTTTCTGATTCAACGCGTTGATAAATCATGCTCACCCGGCAACCTGCATGTGGATAAGTGGACGGCTCGCCGCTACAATGGCCGCTTGTTTTTGCCTCACCGGCTTTCAACTTAGGGGATATCCGTGTCAGTGGAACTTTGGCAGCAGTGCGTGGAGCTTTTGCGCGAGGAGCTGCCTGCCCAACAATTCAACACCTGGATCCGTCCACTACAGGTCGAAGCCGAAGGCGACGAGTTGCGCGTCTACGCACCGAACCGTTTTGTGCTGGACTGGGTCAACGAAAAGTACCTGGGACGGGTCCTTGAACTGCTGGATGAGCACGGCAACGGCATGGCGCCTGCGCTTTCCTTATTAATAGGCAGCAAACGCAGTTCCGCTCCGCGTGCCGCACCGAACGCGCCGCTTGCAGCCGCGCAGGTTTCTCAGGCTCAGGCCAATGCCGCGCCTGCGAACACGCCGGCACCCTCGCAGACGCCTGCACCGACGGCCAAGCGCTCTACGCAGAAAAGCCCTGAAATCAGCGATGAACCGTCTCGCGACAGTTTCGATCCGATGTCCGGGGCTGCTTCGCAACAGGCGCCGGTCCGTGCCGAACAGCGGACTGTGCAGGTCGAAGGTGCGCTCAAGCACACCAGTTATCTGAACCGCACCTTTACCTTTGAAAACTTCGTCGAAGGTAAATCCAACCAGCTCGCCCGCGCGGCGGCCTGGCAAGTGGCGGACAACCCCAAGCACGGCTACAACCCACTGTTCCTTTATGGTGGTGTCGGCCTGGGTAAAACCCACTTGATGCACGCGGTGGGTAACCACCTATTAAAGAAGAACCCGAATGCCAAGGTCGTGTACCTGCATTCCGAGCGTTTCGTCGCCGACATGGTCAAGGCGCTGCAACTGAACGCGATCAACGAGTTCAAGCGTTTCTACCGTTCGGTGGATGCCTTGCTGATCGACGACATTCAGTTCTTCGCCCGCAAAGAGCGTTCGCAGGAAGAGTTTTTCCACACCTTCAACGCCCTGCTTGAAGGTGGCCAGCAGGTCATTCTCACCAGTGACCGCTACCCGAAAGAAATCGAAGGCCTTGAAGAGCGCCTCAAATCCCGCTTTGGCTGGGGCCTGACGGTAGCCGTCGAGCCGCCGGAACTGGAAACCCGCGTCGCGATCTTGATGAAGAAGGCCGACCAGGCCAAAGTCGAGTTGCCGCACGACGCCGCGTTCTTTATTGCCCAGCGCATTCGCTCCAACGTCCGAGAGCTGGAAGGCGCGCTGAAACGCGTGATCGCCCACTCGCACTTCATGGGCCGCGACATCACCATCGAGCTGATTCGCGAATCCCTGAAAGACCTGTTGGCGTTGCAGGACAAACTGGTCTCTGTGGATAACATTCAGCGCACCGTCGCCGAGTACTACAAGATCAAGATCTCGGACTTGCTGTCCAAGCGCCGTTCGCGCTCGGTGGCGCGTCCGCGTCAGGTGGCCATGGCCTTGTCCAAGGAACTGACCAACCACAGCCTGCCGGAAATCGGCGATGTGTTTGGCGGCCGTGACCACACCACCGTGTTGCACGCCTGCCGCAAGATCAACGAACTTAAGGAATCCGACGCGGACATCCGCGAGGACTACAAGAACCTGCTGCGTACACTGACCACTTGATGAACACCAGCGCAGCTTATTAAGGCAAGGGACTAGACCATGCATTTCACCATTCAACGCGAAGCCCTGTTGAAACCCCTGCAACTGGTCGCAGGCGTTGTCGAGCGCCGACAGACCTTGCCGGTACTCTCCAACGTGCTGCTGGTTGTCGAAGGCCAGCAACTGTCGCTGACCGGTACTGACCTGGAAGTCGAGCTGGTCGGTCGTGTGCAACTTGAAGAGCCGGCTGAAACAGGTTCCATCACTGTGCCTGCGCGCAAGCTGATGGATATCTGCAAAAGCTTGCCCAACGATGCGCTGATCGACATCAAGGTCGACGAGCAGAAGCTGGTGGTAAAAGCCGGCCGTAGCCGTTTCACCCTGTCGACCTTGCCGGCCAACGATTTCCCGACCGTTGAAGAAGGCCCGGGCTCGCTGACCTGCAGCCTGGAGCAAAGCAAACTGCGTCGTCTGATCGAACGCACCAGCTTCGCCATGGCTCAGCAGGACGTGCGTTACTACCTCAACGGTATGCTGCTGGAAGTGTCCGAAGGCATCATCCGCGCCGTGGCCACCGACGGTCACCGTCTGGCCATGTGCTCGATGAAAGCCGATATCGGCCAGCCTGATCGCCATCAAGTGATCGTGCCGCGCAAAGGTATCCTTGAACTGGCACGGCTGCTCACCGAGCCCGACGGCAACGTCAGCATCGTCCTGGGTCAGCACCACATCCGCGCGACCACTGGTGAATTCACCTTCACCTCGAAACTGGTCGACGGCAAGTTCCCGGACTACGAGCGCGTTCTGCCGAAGGGCGGCGACAAACTGGTACTCGGCGATCGCCAGGCGCTGCGTGAAGCGTTCAGCCGTACCGCGATTCTGTCCAACGAGAAGTACCGCGGTATCCGTCTGCAACTGGCCAGCGGTCAGTTGAAGATCCAGGCCAACAACCCGGAGCAGGAAGAAGCGGAAGAAGAAGTGGGCGTTGAATACAACGGCGGCTCGCTGGAAATCGGCTTCAACGTGAGCTACTTGCTTGACGTGCTGGGCGTGATGACCACCGAGCAGGTTCGTCTGATCCTGTCCGACTCCAACAGCAGTGCGCTGGTGCAAGAGTCTGACAACGACGATTCGGCTTACGTTGTCATGCCGATGCGTCTGTAATCAGCTGACCCTGGATGTCCTTAAGTCGTGTTTCGGTCACCGCGGTGCGCAATCTGCACCCGGTGACCTTCTCCCCCTCCCCCCGCATCAACATTCTTTACGGCGCCAACGGCAGCGGCAAAACCAGTGTTCTGGAAGCCATTCATCTGCTGGGGCTTGCCCGTTCGTTTCGTAGCACGCGGCTTTTGCCGGTCATCCAGTACGAACAGCTCGCCTGTACCGTGTTCGGTCAGGTCGAATTGGCCGAGGGTGGCCATAGCGCGTTGGGGATCTCGCGTGATCGTCAGGGCGAGTTCCAGATCCGCATCGACGGTCAGAACGCCCGCAGTGCTGCGCAACTGGCGGAGATCCTGCCATTGCAGTTGATCAACCCCGACAGCTTCCGCCTGCTTGAAGGTGCGCCGAAGATTCGCCGGCAGTTTCTCGACTGGGGCGTGTTCCACGTCGAGCCACGGTTCATGGCCACTTGGCAGCGTTTGCAGAAGGCCTTGCGCCAGAGAAACTCATGGCTGCGGCATGGTACACTTGACGCCGTTTCGCAAGCGGTTTGGGACAGGGAACTGTGCCAGGCCAGCGCTGAAATCGATGAATACCGCCGCGCTTACATCAAAGCCTTGAAACCAGTCTTTGAACAAACCTTGAGCGAACTGGTTGAGCTCGAAGGTTTGACGCTCAGCTATTACCGAGGCTGGGACAAAGACCGGGAACTGAGCGCCGTACTGGCTGGTTCCGTGCAACGGGATCAGCAAATGGGTCATACCCAGGCCGGACCGCAACGAGCTGATTTGCGTCTTAGATTGGGCGCACACAATGCCGCGGACATTTTGTCCCGGGGTCAGCAGAAGTTGGTGGTCTGTGCACTGCGGATTGCCCAAGGGCATCTGGTCAGCCAGGCCCGCCGCGGTCAGTGTATTTATCTGGTGGATGACTTGCCGTCCGAGCTGGACGAGGGCCACCGTCGCGCGCTGTGCCGCTTGCTGGAAGACTTACGCTGCCAGGTGTTCATCACCTGTGTAGATCACGAATTATTGAGGGAAGGCTGGCAGACGGAAACGCCAGTCGCTCTGTTCCACGTGGAACAGGGCCGTATCACCCAGACCCACGACCATCGGGAGTGAAGGCATTGAGCGAAGAAAATACGTACGACTCAACGAGCATTAAAGTGCTGAAAGGCCTGGATGCCGTACGCAAACGTCCCGGTATGTACATTGGTGACACCGACGATGGCAGCGGTCTGCACCACATGGTGTTCGAGGTGGTCGACAACTCGATCGACGAAGCCCTCGCCGGCCACTGCGACGACATCAGCATCATTATCCACCCGGATGAGTCCATCACCGTTAAAGACAACGGCCGTGGCATCCCGGTAGACGTGCACAAAGAGGAAGGCGTTTCCGCCGCCGAGGTCATCATGACCGTCCTCCACGCTGGCGGTAAGTTCGACGACAACTCCTACAAAGTATCCGGCGGTCTGCACGGTGTAGGTGTGTCGGTAGTGAACGCACTGTCCGAAGAGCTGGTACTGACCGTTCGCCGCAGCGGCAAGATCTGGGAACAGACCTACGTCCACGGCGTACCTCAGGCTCCGATGGCCATCGTTGGCGACAGCGAAACCACCGGCACCCAGATCCACTTCAAGGCTTCCAGCGAAACCTTCAAGAACATTCACTTCAGCTGGGACATCCTCGCCAAGCGCATTCGTGAACTGTCCTTCCTCAACTCCGGTGTTGGCATCGTCCTCAAGGATGAGCGCAGCGGCAAGGAAGAGCTGTTCAAGTACGAAGGCGGCTTGCGTGCGTTCGTTGAATACCTGAACACCAACAAGACTGCGGTCAACCAGGTGTTCCACTTCAACATCCAGCGTGAAGACGGCATCGGCGTGGAAATCGCCCTGCAGTGGAACGACAGCTTCAACGAGAACCTGTTGTGCTTCACCAACAACATTCCGCAGCGCGACGGCGGTACTCACCTGGTGGGTTTCCGTTCGGCACTGACGCGTAACCTGAACAACTACATCGAGCAGGAAGGTCTGGCGAAAAAACACAAAGTCGCCACCACCGGTGACGATGCCCGTGAAGGCCTGACCGCGATCATCTCGGTGAAAGTGCCGGATCCGAAGTTCAGCTCGCAGACCAAAGACAAGCTGGTCTCCTCCGAAGTGAAGACCGCGGTCGAGCAGGAGATGGGCAAGTACTTCTCCGACTTCCTTCTGGAAAACCCGAACGAAGCCAAGCTGGTCGTCGGCAAGATGATCGACGCGGCGCGTGCCCGTGAAGCGGCGCGTAAAGCCCGTGAGATGACCCGCCGCAAAGGCGCGCTGGACATCGCCGGCCTGCCGGGCAAGCTCGCTGACTGCCAGGAAAAAGACCCGGCGCTGTCCGAACTGTACCTGGTGGAAGGTGACTCCGCGGGCGGCTCTGCCAAGCAGGGACGTAACCGCAAGACCCAGGCGATCCTGCCGTTGAAGGGCAAGATCCTCAACGTCGAGAAAGCGCGTTTCGACAAGATGATCTCTTCCCAGGAAGTGGGCACCTTGATCACCGCACTGGGCTGCGGTATCGGTCGCGACGAATACAACATCGACAAGCTGCGTTATCACAACATCATCATCATGACCGATGCTGACGTTGACGGTTCGCACATCCGTACCCTGCTGCTGACCTTCTTCTTCCGTCAGTTGCCGGAGCTGATCGAGCGTGGCTATATCTACATCGCCCAGCCGCCGCTATACAAGGTCAAGAAAGGCAAGCAAGAGCAATACATCAAAGACGACGACGCCATGGAAGAGTACATGACGCAGTCGGCCCTGGAAGATGCGAGCCTGCACCTGAACGAAGAAGCCCCGGGCATTTCCGGTGAAGCACTGGAGCGTCTGGTAAACGACTTCCGCATGGTGATGAAGACCCTCAAGCGTCTGTCGCGCCTGTACCCGCAGGAGCTGACCGAGCACTTCATCTACCTGCCGGCCGTGAGCCTGGAAAAGCTCGGCGACCACGCCGCAATGCAAGAGTGGCTGGCCCAGTACGAAGCGCGTCTGCGCACCGTGGAGAAATCCGGTCTGGTCTACAAAGCCAGCCTGCGTGAAGATCGTGAACGTGGCGTGTGGCTGCCAGAGGTCGAACTGATCTCCCACGGCCTGTCGAACTACGTCACCTTCAACCGCGACTTCTTCGGCAGCAACGACTACAAAACCGTCGTCACCCTCGGCGCTCAACTGAGCACCCTGCTCGACGAAGGCGCGTACATCCAGCGTGGCGAGCGCAAGAAAGCGGTCACCGAGTTCAAGGAAGCACTGGACTGGCTGATGGCGGAAAGCACCAAGCGCCACACCATCCAGCGATACAAAGGTCTGGGCGAAATGAACCCGGATCAGCTGTGGGAAACCACCATGGACCCAAGCGTGCGCCGCATGCTGAAAGTCACTATCGAAGACGCCATTGGCGCAGACCAGATCTTCAACACCCTGATGGGTGATGCGGTCGAACCTCGCCGTGACTTCATCGAGAGCAATGCTCTCGCGGTATCCAATCTGGACTTCTAGGTTGCCGACTCCGCACAGGAAAGGCCCGCGCAAGCGGGCTTTTTTTTGCGTTCAATTTCGTCTTGAAGCGCGATACGATGCGGCTCTTTCGTCGCAGACAGGCGGCGGCCAGATTGTAGAAAAACGACTAAAAAAAGAGCAATCAATTGACTCATCAATGCGTCAGGAAGGATTCCGTCACACGTCTATCGGTCAATGTGCTGCCCCTGCTGTTGGGGATTCTGGCCTTTTTTATCGTCATCGGTCCAAGGGCGCTAAACCCGCAAAACATTGCGTGGCTGGGCAGCGGTGATCCGGCAACGCACTACCTTGGCTGGGTGTTTTTCAGGCATTCGCCCTGGTCGTTGCCGCTGGGGCTCAATCCTTCGTATGGATTGGAGCTGAGCAGCGCGATCATCTACTCGGATTCGAACCCGCTGCTGGCGTTGATCTTCAAACCCTTTGCCGCATGGCTTCCCGAGCCTTTCCAGTACTTTGGCCTGTGGCTGTTGTTGTGTTTTGTGTTGCAGGGCTGGTTTGCCTGGAAGCTGATGGGCCTGGCCACCGCCAACATTGCGCTGCGTTTGCTGGGGGCGGCACTGTTTCTGTTCAACCCGGCGCTGATTTCGCGGATGGCAGAGCATTTATCCCTCGCCGGGCACTTCCTGATCCTGGCCGCCCTGTATCTGGCGCTGCGCCCTCATGCCGAGCGGCGTTGTCCGGCCTGGGGCACGTTGCTGGCGGTCGCGGCCTTGATACACGCTTATCTGTTGGCAATGGTTGGCTTGATCTGGCTGGCCGACTTGCTGGGCCGATCATTGAGGCGGCAGTTGCTGCTGAAGAAGTCGTTCGTCGAGCTGGTTGGCCTGCTGTTGCTGACCGGGGTGTGTTGCTGGCAAGCAGGCTATTTCACCATTGAAGGTGAGGGACTGGCTTCATTCGGATTCGGATTGTTTCGCGCCAATGTGCTGACGTTTTTCGACCCCGCTGGATGGTCTCGCGTCCTCGGCGATATACCTGGCGTACCTGGGGATTCGGCCGGCATGGCTTTCCCGGGGCTGGGGGTGATGTTTCTGCTCGTTTGCGCGCTGTGGTTCATTTGCTCAGGCGAAGGCCAGATCGTTGCAACGATGCGCAAACGCTGGTTATTGCTGCTGGCACTGTTTGGACTGATGCTTTTTGCATTCTCCAACAGGATCGGCGTCGGACCGCTCGAGTTCGTCTACTGGTTGCCTGACCCCGTCATTTCCATGGCCGGTATTTTCCGCGCTTCGGGGCGGATGATCTGGCCGGTCATGTACGCGGCGATCTTTGCGGTGGTGTTCCTGATCGCGCGTAACGCGGCGCCACGGACTGCGCTGTTGCTGCTGGTGACAGCCCTTCTGGTACAGGTCTTCGACACCCGCGCCGGTTGGGCAGGCATACGCCGGCAGCAGATGGTCACACCTGCTGCGACCTGGAAAACCCCGATGGTCAATCCGTTCTGGCAAAGCGCGGCAGCGCACTATCAGAAGGTCCGCTACGTGATTCCGCAGAACCTGACGACGCATTGGATGACCCTCTCCGATTACGCGGGCCGCAATCATCTCGCCACCGATGCGGTGTACCTGGGCCGGGTGAGTGCGCAAGCGCAGGAGGATCTGCAGCGTACTGCCGCCAGAACCATCGACTCCGGCAAGTATGAGCGCGATACCCTCTACGTGCTTGAGCAGCGGACAGCGCTGCAAGCGGCGCTAAACGTGGATGGCGACAGCGATATGCTGGCCAGGATTGACGGCTTCCATGTGCTGGCACCGGGCTGGAAGCGCTGCGCTGACTGTCTGCCACTCATGGCCGGTGCTCCCCGGGATTTGATCCCTTCATTCGACACCGGCGAAAAGCTGCAGTTTGTGGAGGGGAGCCGGGGCACGGATGCACTTGGAAAAGGCTGGTGGTTTGCCGAGGCGTGGGGCACCGGATCGGTCGGGCCGGATGCCGAGATCATCCTGCGCCCCAAGGCTGGCGTGAGTTCACTGACGCTTGAAACCAACGCGTTCCTGTCTGAGAAAACGCCGCGCCAAACGGTGGATATCAGCATCAATAACGTGCCGGTAATCTCTGCCAGCCTGACCAACGCCACCAGCAATGCAATCAATATCAACCTGCCCGCCGAGGTGCAGGCCCTCGTCGCGCAACAAGGTGTGCTGCGTATCCAGCTGCATTTCCCGCTGGCAGTCAGTCCGCATGATCTCGGCTGGGGAGAAGACATCCGCAAACTGGCGATTGGTTTGCTGGCATTGACCTTTCATTGATCAGTGGTGCCAGCCGGGGCCAACGTAATGCCGTTGGCCTTCCCTCTTCACTCGCTCGTTGCCGTGACACTCTCCAGCCGATATCCATACCCATAAATGGTCAGCAGTTGCCAACCCCGCTCCGCCGTCAGCCCGAGCTTGTTGCGCAGACGATAGATATGCGTATCCAACGGTCGCGATGACGCCATCTCCTCATGCGGCCAGAACCGCTCATAGAGATAATCCCGCGACAACGGCCGGCCCAGATTGCTGAACAGACACCGCGCCAGTCGATACTCGCGTTCGGTCATGACGATGGGTTTTCCCTCGCGGGTAACAGTCAGTTCGGCGTCATCGAAGGTCAGGTCGTTGAAGCTCAGCACTTCGCTCGCGGCGGTGCGTTGTTGGGCATGTCGCCGTAGCACCGCAGCCACCCGCGCCTTCAGCTCATTGGGCCGAAACGGCTTGCTCACATAATCATCAGCCCCCGCATTCAACGCCTGAACAATATCGCTCTCACCATCGCGACTGGTCAGCATGATCGCTGCCGGTGGCGCTTCCATGTGCTCGCGGGTCCAGCGCAGCAGGGATAGACCCGTGAGGTCGGGCAGTTGCCAGTCGAGGATCAGCAGGTCGAAGGTCTCCCGGCGTAGCTGTCGCAACAGGTCTTCACCACGCTCGAAGCTGTGCAGTGACCACGGCTGTTCGCCGGCATCGGCCATTTGCTGCAGGGTTTGCTCGACCCGGCGCAGTTCGGCGGGTTCGTCGTCCAGTATCGCAACGCGCATACGCGGTGGTTCCTTGTTGCTTGGGCAGTTGGGCGTCAACCATAGTCGCTTGGTCATCACCTTGAAAGTAAGCGGCCCGCCGTTGGTCGACGTCCGCTATGATTCTTCGAGTCTACGTCTCAGACCTGTGACCTATGAAAGCATTCACCCTGACCTGCCCTTTTTCCCTATGAACAATCAGCGCCGGCGCGAAAGCCGTGAGCCAAGTCAGGTGCAGCGACTGTTTCGACAGTTGGTGCGTGAGTGGTTGTGGATAAGTCTAGTGCTGTTGCCGCTGACTGCGCTGCTGTCTTATCGCGCGCAGATCAACCTGCACGATGCGCATCCAGCGATGGGCGCATTGTTGTCGGTCGTTTGGGTGGCAGGCAGTCTAGGGTTGCTGTTATGGCGCCCGCGCTGGGCGCTTTGGGTCACGTTGATCGGCATGGCGTGTGCACTGCTAGCCAGTGCGGCTCTGGCAGAAATGCGTCTTTGGTGGTCACCGACGCCGGCAGTGCTGGGGATGTTGTTCGGTTATCTGATCTGGAATTGGCGGCGCCTGAGTGTGGTGTTGACCTATTTCGGTTGGGAATTGGCACGACTGGACAGTGAACCGAAAGTTTTCCCCGAGCGCCGGCGCTCGCAATTCACCGGGGCTGACCGCCTGCAGGGCCAGATCATGGCGCTCGAACAAGCCATGAGCCGCACCCGCGATACCCGGCGTTTTATCGCCGACGGTCTGGAGTACCTGCCGGTTGCCACACTGATCAGTGACCCCAAGGGGCAGATACTGTTGGGCAATCGCAAGGCTCGCCAGCTCTTCGATAACAACCTGGTGGGGGATGACGTCCTCGATCAACTCGAGCGGCTCGGTTACCCGGAATTATCCACAGAGCTGCGCCCGCCGCTATCCGCCCTGCCGCTGTTGGAGTTCCGCGATCACAAGGAGCGCAGCCTGCGTCTGGAACGTGCCGCCCTCCTTCCGGTGGACGGTGACACGCCAATTGGCTGGCTGCTGAGCCTCACCGACCTCAGTGCCGAACGCGCGGCCGAGGAACAACGTAGCGTGTTGCTGCGCTTTCTTTCCCACGACTTGCGCGCGCCGCACTCGGCGATCCTCGCCTTGCTCGATGTGCACCGTTATCAAGTCGGGGCCGATGCGCCGTTGTTCGAACAAATCGAACGCCAGGTACGTCGCGCGCTGGATCTGACTGACGGGTTTGTTCTGTTGGCGCGGGCCGAATCCGAGGCTTATCAATTTCAGCCGACGCTGTTCGCGATGCTGGTATTGGATGTGCTGGATCAAGCGTTGCCCATCGCCCAGCAGAAACGTATCGAGCTGCTGCATGACATGGATGAAGAGTCGCAGGAACGTCTGATCAATGCTGATCAGGGCTTGCTGACCCGTGCGCTGTTCAACCTGCTGGAGAACGCGATCAAGTACAGCCCGGCAGATACCACTATCACCCTGCGCGTCAGTTGCCGTGAGGAATGGTTGCACTGTGAATTGATCGATCAAGGCAAGGGCATCGCCGCTGATGAATTGCCCGACCTGTTCAGCCAATACCGACGTTTTTCTTCCGCGCAGGGCATCGACGGCGTGGGCCTCGGCTTGTCGATGGTCAAAGCGGTAGTCGATCACCACGGCGGCAGAATCGAATGCCACAGCGTGGTTGATCAAGGCACCACCTTCCTGCTTGAGTTACCGCTTGTCCCCGACTGATCAGGCACAAAAAAACCGGCTATATCAGCCGGTTTTTTTACATCCGAAAAAAACTTATGCACCTTTTACGGTCTTTTATGAGCTTGAGAAATATATAAATAAATCAATCACTTAATTTCAATATTCAAGCGTTTTCAACAAAACCGTACACAGGTTATCCACAAAATCTCAGACAGCGATCTGATCACTTGCGGCCGGTGCCTGCGGGGCCGGTGGCAGTGAGCCCATTTCGCGCTGAGTCTTCTCGTTCCAGGCTTGCACCCGGTCGTTCAGCTCGGCGATGGCGCGCGGGCCTGTGCCTTCGGCATACATCGGCTCACCGATGACCACGGTGATCACGCCGGACTTTTTGCCCCAGCCGATTTTCGGCCAGAACTTGCCGGCATTGTGTGCAATCGGCAGCACCGGAAGCGCCGCATTCACCGCCAACGCGCTACCACTGCGAGAGAACTTGCCGACAGTGCCAAACGGCACACGTGTGCCTTCCGGAAAGATCAGCACCCAAACGTTGTCCTTGAGCAGTTCATCACCCTTGGCCGCGACTTGTTTCAGCGCCGCTTTCGGGTTGTCGCGGTCAATCGCGATCGGCCGCAACATGGCCATCGCCCAGCCGAAAAACGGCACATAGAGCAATTCGCGCTTGAGCACCTGGCTCAACGGCGAGAAATAAGCGGAGAGAAAAAACGTCTCCCAGGTGCTCTGGTGGTTCGACTGAATCACGCAGGGCCGGTCAGGCACGTTTTCAGCGCCTTTGATTTCGTAACGGATACCGAGAAACACCTTGGTCAACCACAAGGCGCAACGGCACCAGTACACGTTGATAAAACGATAACGCGCCTTGAACGGCAAAAACGGCGCGATAAAAAAACTCAAGCTGCACCACAGCAGGGAGGTGGTGCCCAGCAGCAGGTAAAAGAGAAAAATCCTGATGGCCCGCAGTATCGACATAGTGACGTTTACCGTGACGGGGCAATGCCCGAGTGTTCAAGCGCACTCCCGATCAATCCCTGGTCAGGAACTTCAGAAGTACTCTAGTTGTGGATAAGTTCTGCGGCAATCGCCGCCAGATCGTCAAAAATCAGAGTGCCAACCGGCAGGGTTTTGCCCTGAGTCTTCGCGCCTTTTCCGGTCTTTACCAAAACTGGCTGTGAATCGACGGCTTTGGCAGCCTCCAGGTCACCAAGGCTGTCGCCGACGAACCAGACATTGGTCAGCTCGACGTCGTAATGCGCCGCGATGGTTTTCAACATCCCCGGTTTCGGCTTGCGGCAATCGCAGCCTTCGTCCGGCCCATGCGGGCAATACACGATCAGCCCGACCTCACCGCCCTGCTCCGCTACCAGTTCGCGCAAACGCGCGTGCATGGCATCGAGGGTGGCGAGGTCGTAGTAGCCGCGAGCGATGCCCGACTGGTTGGTGGCCACTGCCACCGTCCAGCCGGCCTTGCTCAACTGCGCAATCGCCTCGATCGAGCCGGGCAACGGAATCCACTCCGCCACCGACTTGATGTAAGCGTCGGAGTCGTAATTGATCACTCCGTCCCGATCGAGAATCAGCAGTTTCAACAGCAATCCCTCAACCCAGCAGCGAAATGTCGGCAACGCCGAGGAACAGACCACGCAGGCGCGCCAGCAGCGCGTAACGGTTGGCCCGCACATTGGCATCGTCGGCATTGACCATCACCGCGTCGAAGAACGCATCCACCGGCTCACGCAATGCCGCCAGGCGTGCCAGCGATTCGTTGTACTGACGCGCCGCGGCCATTGGCTGTACAGCCTGATCCGCTTGTTGAATCGCCGAGTACAGCGAGAACTCGTTGGCGTTGTCGAAGTACTTGGCTTGCACCTCGGTCGGTACCGCGCCTTCGACTTTGCTCAACAGGTTCGATACACGCTTGTTCACCGCCGCCAGCGCTGCCGCTTCCGGCAGTTTGCGGAAGGCCTGCACCGCTTGCACACGCTGATCGAAATCCAGCGCCGAACCCGGCTTCAGGGCACGTACCGACAGGTAAGTGGCGACTTCAACGCCTTCGTCTTCGTAACGTGCACGCAGACGGTCGAAGATGAATTCCAGCACGGACTCGTTGAGGCCGGCAGCCTTGACCTTGGCACCGAACGCGGCCACGGCGAAAGCCACGGCGTCGTTCAGATCCAGATCGAGTTTTTTCTCGATGAGGATACGCAGCACGCCGAGTGCCGCACGGCGCAGGGCATACGGGTCTTTGCTGCCGGTTGGCAGCATGCCGATACCGAAGATACCGACCAGGGTGTCGAGCTTGTCAGCGATCGCGACGGCCGCACCGGTCAGGGTGGCCGGCAGTTCTGCACCGGCACCGCGTGGCATGTACTGCTCGTTCAGCGCCAGTGCGACATCTTCTGGCTCGCCATCATTGAGGGCGTAGTAGTAACCGGCGACGCCTTGCATCTCCGGGAACTCGCCGACCATCTCGGTGGCCAGGTCGCACTTCGACAGCAGGCCAGCGCGGGCAGCCCACGAAGCGTTGCCGCCGATGCGAGCGGCGATGTACGCGGCCAGCTTGGAAACGCGCTCGGCCTTGTCGTAGACGCTGCCGAGTTTTTCCTGGAACACCACGTTCTTCAGGCGATCATTGAAGGCTTCGAGTTTCTGCTTCTTGTCCTGCTTGAAGAAGAACTCTGCGTCGGTCAGGCGTGGGCGAACCACTTTCTCGTTACCGGCGATGATCTGCTGCGGGTCTTTGCTTTCGATGTTGGCCACAGTGATGAAACGTGGCAGCAACTTGCCGTCGGCATCCAACAGGCAGAAATACTTCTGGTTGTCCTGCATGGTGGTGATCAGTGCTTCTTGCGGCACGTCGAGGAAATGCTCCTCGAACGAGCACACCAGCGGCACCGGCCATTCGACCAGCGCGGTCACTTCGTCGAGCAGTGCCGGCGGAACGATGGCCGTGCCTTCCTGACGGGTGGCCAGCTCTTCGGTGCGCTTGCTGATGATCTCGCGACGCTCATTGGCGTCGGCCAGCACATAAGCGGCACGCAGGTCAGCGAGGTAGCTCGACGGCGAACCGATGCGCACGCTTTGCGGGTGATGGAAACGGTGACCACGGGAGTCACGGCCAGCCTTCTGCGCGAGGATGGTGCAGTCGATGACCTGGTCACCGAGCAGCATCACCAGCCATTGGGTCGGACGCACGAACTCTTCCTTGCGCGCACCCCAACGCATGCGTTTCGGGATCGGCAGGTCGTTCAGCGAATCTTCGACGATGGTCGGCAGCAGGCTCGCGGTCGGCTTGCCGGCGATGCTCTGGCTGTAACGCAGTTTCGGGCCGCTCTGGTCGATTTCGCTCAGATCAACGCCGCACTTCTTGGCAAAGCCCAATGCTGCCTGAGTCGGGTTGCCGTCAGCGTCGAACGCCGCCTGACGTGGCGGGCCGTCGAGGTTGATGCTGCGATCCGGCTGCTGGGTAGCCAGCGCGGTGATCAGCACAGCCAGACGACGCGGTGCGGCGTAGACGGTTTTGGTTTCGTAGCTCAGGCCAGCGGCTTGCAGGCCCTTGTCGATACCGGCGAGGAACGCGTCAGCCAAGGTGTTCAGGGCTTTCGGTGGCAGTTCTTCGGTGCCCAGTTCAACCAGAAAATCTTGCGCACTCATTGTGCTGCCTCCAGCTTGGCCAGTACTTCGTCACGCAGGTCCGGGGTCGCCATCGGGAAGCCCAGCTTGGCGCGTGCCAGCAGGTAGGCTTGCGCAACGGAACGCGCCAGGGTGCGAACGCGCAGAATGTATTGCTGACGCGCGGTCACCGAGATCGCCCGGCGCGCATCCAGCAGGTTGAAGGTGTGCGACGCCTTCAGAACCATTTCGTAGCTCGGCAACGGCAGCGGCTGGTCGAGTTCGATCAGACGCTTGGCTTCGCCTTCATAGAAGTCGAACAGTTCGAACAGTTTGTCGACGTTGGCGTGCTCGAAGTTGTAAGTGGACTGCTCCACTTCGTTCTGGTGGAACACGTCGCCGTAGGTGACTTTGCCCATCGGGCCGTCAGCCCAGACCAGGTCGTAGACCGAATCCACGCCTTGCAGGTACATGGCCAGACGCTCGAGACCGTAAGTGATCTCGCCGGTCACCGGGTAGCACTCGATGCCGCCCGCCTGCTGGAAGTAAGTGAACTGAGTCACTTCCATGCCGTTCAGCCAGACTTCCCAGCCCAGACCCCAGGCGCCGAGGGTCGGCGATTCCCAGTTGTCTTCGACGAAGCGAATGTCGTGGACCAGCGGGTCCAGACCGACATGCTTGAGCGAGCCCAGGTATAGTTCCTGGAAGTTGTCCGGGTTCGGCTTCAGGACGACCTGGAACTGATAGTAGTGCTGCAGACGGTTAGGGTTTTCACCGTAACGGCCGTCAGTCGGACGGCGGCTTGGCTGCACGTAGGCGGCGTTCCAGGTTTCCGGGCCGATGGCGCGGAGGAAGGTCGCGGTGTGGAAAGTGCCGGCGCCTACTTCCATATCGTAGGGCTGAAGTACCACGCAACCTTGCTCGGCCCAGTATTGCTGGAGCGCGAGGATCAAGTCTTGGAAGGTACGCACGGCTGGCGTAGGCTGGCTCACGAAATTCACCTGTTTCTTGGGCTGCGATTTAAAGAGCGGGAGTATACCCGATTCATTGCTGCGCACGCCCCCTGGAGCCTTATGCCACGCTGCTTTTGGTGTACCGAAGATCCGCTGTACATGGCTTATCACGACCAGGAGTGGGGCACGCCGCTACGCGATGCGCAGGGTTTGTTCGAGTTGCTTTTGCTCGAAGGGTTCCAGGCCGGGCTGTCGTGGATCACCGTGCTGCGCAAGCGTGAGCGTTATCGCGAGGTGTTGTTCGGCTTCGACGTGCAGCGCGTGGCGCAGATGAGCGACGCCGAAATCGACGAATTGATGCTCGATCCGGGGATCATCCGCAACCGCCTCAAACTCAACGCCGCCCGTCGTAATGCCCAGGCCTGGCTGGCGCTGGAGGATCCGGTGGCGTTGCTCTGGTCGTTCGTGAACGACCAACCGATCATCAATCATTTCAAGGATCGCAGCGAAGTCCCGGCGATCACCCCCGAAGCGCTGGCGATGAGCAAAGCCTTGAAAAAGGCCGGGTTCACGTTCGTCGGACCGACCATTTGCTACGCGCTGATGCAGGCCTCGGGCATGGTCATGGATCACACCCAGGATTGCGACCGCTACGCGCAGCTCGTCAACGGCGGTTAGAATGGCCGCCTCGCGCACCGCACAAGATCAGGAGTGACCTGTGGAAAAGTTTAAAGGCGCCTTGCTGGTAGGCGCTCTGCGGCTGTTTGCCCTGCTGCCATGGCGGGCCGTGCAGGCCGTGGGTTCGGCGATCGGCTGGATCATGTGGAAAACCCCCAACCGCTCCCGCGACGTGGTGCGGATCAACCTAGCCAAATGTTTTCCACAGATGGACCCGGCCGAGCGCGAGCGCTTGGTTGGCCAGAGTTTGAAAGATATCGGTAAGTCGCTGACCGAAAGCGCCTGCGCGTGGATCTGGCCGGCGCAGCGTTCGATCGACCTGGTGCGTGAAGTCGAAGGTCTCGACGTTCTCAAGGATGCGCTGGCCTCGGGCAAAGGCGTGGTCGGCATCACCAGTCACCTCGGCAACTGGGAAGTGCTCAATCATTTCTATTGCAGCCAGTGCAAACCGATCATTTTCTACCGTCCGCCGAAGCTCAAGGCTGTGGATGAATTGCTGCGCAAGCAGCGCGTGCAACTGGGCAACAAAGTCGCTGCTTCCACCAAGGAAGGCATCCTCAGCGTCATCAAGGAAGTGCGCAAAGGTGGTGCAGTGGGCATTCCCGCTGACCCGGAACCGGCCGAATCCGCCGGGATCTTTGTGCCATTCTTCGCGACTCAAGCGCTGACCAGCAAATTCGTGCCGAACATGTTGGCTGGTGGCAAAGCCGTCGGCGTGTTCCTGCATGCGCTGCGCCTGCCTGACGGTTCTGGCTATAAAGTCATCCTCGAAGCCGCGCCAGAAGCGATGTACAGCACCGATACCGCCGAATCCTGCGCAGCGATGAGCAAAGTGGTCGAGCGTTATGTCGCGGCGTATCCGAGCCAGTACATGTGGAGCATGAAGCGCTTCAAAAAGCGTCCGCCGGGCGAAGAGCGCTGGTACTGACGAAAGTGGCACACTCTGTGGATAACCTGTAGGAGCTGCCGAAGGCTGCGATCTTCTGATCTTGCTTGAGGTTATCCACAACCCGTTCATTCAAGGGCGCGTAAAGATGTCCGAACAACGCAAATCCTTCCGCATCAAGATCACCCACGACAGTTTTGGCGAATGCCTCGGGCAGACGCGCAATCTGTCGCCTACCGGCGTGTTCGTGCAGCATCCGGTTTTGGCTTCCTTGCCCAAAGGCGCAGTGGTTTACGGCCAGGTGCAGGGTTTACCCACCGGCGCGCCGCGGGTGCGCATGGAAGTGGTGACGGTAGATGCCGACGGTATCGGTCTTCGTTACCTTTGATTCACTGCGGCTGACGATCCAGTTTCTTCAGAAACACCGTCATTTCCTTCTCGGCCTGTTTGTCGCCATGGGCGCGGGCGGCTTCCAGACCTTGTTCCCACGCTTGCCGCGCGGCGGCGTGATCGCCCTGCGCCAGTTGAGCTTTGCCTAACAGTTTCCATGCCGCCGAATACTTCGGATCAAAACCGACACAGCGCTGGAAATGCTCGGCAGCCTTGGCGTTTTCGCCCAGATCCAGATAACCCTTGCCCAGGCCGAAGCGCAGCAATGAGTTATCCACACCCTTGGCGAGCATTTTTTCCAGGGATTCGAGCATCGGTGGAGTCCTTTCTTGGAGTGTCAGGTGTTGAAGGGGTTTAGTGAGAGCGCCTTCGCGAGCAGGCTCGCTCCCACAGGGGAAACGCATTCCAAAGGTGGGAGCGAGCCTGCTCGCGATGGCGCCAGTCTGATCACCCAAAAATCCGGATCAGAAGAAGCTCAACCCCACATGGAACAGCTTTTCCACATCGCGAATATGCTTTTTATCCACAAGGAACAGAATCACGTGGTCGCCCGCTTCGATCACCGTGTCATCGTGGGCGATGATCACCTGTTCGTTGCGGATCACCGCACCAATCGTGGTGCCCGGCGGCAGGCCGATCTTCTCGATTGGCTTGCCAATCACCTTGCTCGACTTCGCATCACCGTGGGCAATCGCCTCAATGGCTTCGGCGGCACCGCGACGCAGTGAGTGCACGCTGACGATATCGCCACGACGCACGTGGGCCAGCAGCGTGCCGATGGTCGCCAGTTGCGGGCTGATGGCGATGTCGATGTCACCGCCCTGAATCAGGTCGACATAGGCCGGGTTATTGATGATCGTCATGACCTTCTTCGCCCCCAGCCGTTTCGCCAGCAGCGACGACATGATGTTGGCTTCATCATCGTTGGTCAGCGCGAGGAAAATATCGGCGTCGGCGATGTTCTCTTCCAGCAACAGATCACGGTCGGAGGCGCTGCCCTGCAACACCACAGTGCTGTCGAGGGTGTCGGACAGATAACGGCAACGCGCCGGGTTCATCTCGATGATCTTCACCTGATAACGGCTTTCGATGGCCTCGGCCAACCGTTCACCGATCTGCCCGCCGCCCGCAATGACGATGCGTTTGTAGGTTTCGTCGAGGCGGCGCATTTCGCTCATGACCGCGCGAATATTCTCACGGGCGGCGATGAAAAAGACTTCGTCATCCGCCTCGATCACCGTATCGCCCTGGGGCAGGATTGGCCGGTCACGGCGGAAAATCGCTGCCACACGGGTTTCGACATTCGGCATGTGCTCACGCAACTGACGCAATTGCTGACCGACCAGCGGCCCGCCGTAATAAGCTCGCACCGCCACCAGTTGCGCCGCGCCTTCGGCGAAGTCGATCACCTGCAAGGCACCCGGATGCTGAATCAGGCGCTTGATATAGTTGGTCACCACTTGCTCGGGACTGATCAGCACGTCGACCGGAATCGCTTCGTTCTGGAACAGCTGTTCTTCGCGATGGAGGTAAGACGCTTCGCGCACCCGGGCGATCTTGGTCGGGGTGTGGAACAGGGTGTGGGCGACCTGACAGGCGACCATGTTGGTTTCGTCGCTGTTGGTCACCGCCACCAGCATGTCGGCGTCGTCGGCGCCGGCCTGACGCAGCACCGACGGCAGCGAGCCACGGCCCTGCACGGTACGAATATCGAGGCGATCGCCGAGGTCGCGCAGGCGCTCGCCGTCGGTGTCGACCACGGTGATGTCATTGGCCTCGCTGGCCAAATGCTCGGCCAGCGAACCGCCGACCTGTCCCGCACCGAGGATGATGATTTTCATCCAGTCACTCCATTGAATCCGTTTAGCCGCGCGCGGCAGCGATCTTGATCAGCTTGGCGTAGTAGAACCCGTCATGCCCGCCCTGCTGGGCCAGCAATTGGCGACCATGGGGCTGCTTGATCCCGGCGCTGGTGGCCAGATCCAGTTCGCGGGCACCCGGCGTACGCTCAAGGAACGCAGCGATGACTTCGGTGTTTTCGGTCGGCAGCGTCGAGCAGGTGGCGTAGAGCAGGATGCCGCCGACTTCGAGGGTTTTCCACATGGCGTCGAGCAACTCGCCTTGCAATTGCGCGAGGGCGACGATGTCGTCGGGCTGACGGGTCAGCTTGATGTCCGGATGGCGGCGGATAACGCCGGTGGCCGAGCATGGCGCGTCGAGCAGGATGCGCTGGAACGGTCTGCCGTCCCACCATTTCTCGGTGTCGCGACCGTCGGCGGCGATCAGTTCGGCATTCAGACCAAGGCGTTCAAGGTTTTCCTTAACGCGCACCAGACGCTTGGCTTCCAGATCCACCGCGACTACGCCGGCCAGCGTCGGTTCGGCTTCGAGGATGTGGCAGGTCTTGCCGCCGGGCGCGCAACAGGCGTCGAGCACGCGTTGCCCCGGTGCCAGATCGAGCAAGTCGGCGGCCAGTTGCGCCGCTTCGTCCTGCACGCTGATCCAGCCTTCGGCGAAACCCGGCAGGCTGCGCACATCGGCGGCGGCTTCAAGGATGATGCCGTCGCGACTGTAAACGCACGGCGTCGCGGCAATCCCGGCCTCAGTCAGCAACCCGAGGTACGCGTCGCGGCTGTGATGACGGCGATTGACCCGCAGGATCATCGGCGGATGCGCATTGTTCGCCTCGCAAATCGCTTCCCACTGTTCCGGCCAGAACGCCTTGAGGGATTTTTGCAGCCAGCGCGGGTGAGCGGTGCGCACCACCGGATCACGTTCCAGTTCGGCGAAAATCGTTTCGCTTTCGCGCTGGGCATTGCGCAACACGGCGTTGAGCAGGCCTTTGGCCCATGGCTTTTTCAGCTTCTCGGCGCAACCGACGGTTTCGCCGATGGCGGCGTGAGCCGGCACGCGGGTGTAGAGCAATTGGTAGAGGCCGACCAGCAGCAACGCTTCGACATCGGCGTCGGCAGCCTTGAACGGTTTCTGCAGCAGTTTCTCCGCCAATGCCGAAAGACGTGGCTGCCAGCGCGCGGTACCGAAGGCCAGGTCCTGAGTGAAACCGCGATCGCGATCCTCGACCTTGTCCAGTTGCGTCGGCAGTGAGCTGTTCAACGAGGCTTTGCCGCTGAGCACGGCGGCGAGTGCCTTGGCGGCGGCCAGACGCGGATTCATTGTGCGTCCACCGCTGCGCCGAGCACCGTGCCGACCGCGAATTTCTCCCGGCGGCTGTTGAACAGGTCGCTGAAGTTCAGTGCTTTGCCTCCCGGTAATTGCAGGCGGGTCAGGCACAGGGTTTGGTCGCCGCAAGCGACGACCAAACCGTCCTTGCTGGCGCTGAGGATTTCACCCGGCGCGCCTTTGCCTTCGGCAAGTGTCGCCGCCAGCACTTTCAATGCTTCACCGTTAAGGGTGCTGTGGGTGATCGGCCATGGGTTGAAGGCGCGCACCAGTCGCTCCAGCTCAACCGCCGGACGGCTCCAGTCGATGCGTGCTTCGTCCTTGTTCAGCTTGTGTGCATAAGTGGCGAGCTCATCGTTCTGCACTTCGCCTTCCAGGGTGCCGGCAGCCAGACCGGCAATCGCTTGCACCACGGCCGGCGGGCCCATTTCGGCGAGGCGGTCATGCAGGCTGCCGCCCGTGTCTTCAGCGCTGATCGGGGTGACGACCTTGAGCAGCATCGGCCCGGTGTCGAGGCCAGCCTCCATGCGCATCACGGTCACGCCGCTTTCCGCATCACCGTGTTCCACGGCGCGTTGAATCGGCGCCGCACCGCGCCAGCGTGGCAGCAAGGACGCGTGACTGTTGATGCAGCCCAGACGCGGAATATCCAGCACCACTTGCGGCAGGATCAGGCCGTAGGCGACCACCACCATCAAGTCTGGTTTCAGCGCAGCCAGTTCAGCCTGGGCGTCGGCGTTAC
The DNA here is from genome assembly GCF_059429415.1 of Pseudomonas sp. CH61. Classification (NCBI taxonomy): domain Bacteria; kingdom Pseudomonadati; phylum Pseudomonadota; class Gammaproteobacteria; order Pseudomonadales; family Pseudomonadaceae; genus Pseudomonas; species Pseudomonas sp. CH61. Next base: position 5,797,009 of record NZ_CM182098.1, read on the forward strand.
GCAAAGTCGGTGGCTGCAACACCTGGATATTATTTTCCAGGGCCAGCTGTTTGACCGGGCTCGGCATCAGTTTTTGCCCGCGACCGGCCGGACGATCCGGTTGGGTGTAGACCGCAACGATCTCGTAAGGGCTGTTCAGCAGGGCCTTGAGGTGCTCGGCGGCGAATTCCGGGGTACCGGCAAAAACGATGCGCAGTGGCTCAGTCATGAAGGGCGTCTCATAAAAAGAAAAAGGCTTGCCGCAGCAAGCCTTTGAAGGAGGGGCATCAAGCGTTCTGGCGGTGCTGCTTTTCCAGTTTCTTCTTGATCCGGTCGCGTTTGAGCGTGGACAGGTAATCGACGAACAATTTGCCGTTGAGGTGGTCGCATTCGTGCTGGATGCACACCGCGAGCAGGCCTTCGGCGATCAGTTCATAGGGCTTGCCGTCGCGGTCCAGCGCCTTGATTTTGACCTTCTGCGGGCGGTCGACGTTTTCGTAGAAACCCGGTACCGACAGGCAGCCTTCCTGGTATTGGTCCATTTCGTCGGTCAGCGATTCGAACTCGGGGTTGATGAACACCCGCGGTTCGGTGCGGTCTTCGGAGAGGTCCATCACGACGATACGTTTGTGCACGTTGACCTGGGTCGCGGCAAGGCCGATGCCCGGCGCTTCATACATTGTTTCAAACATGTCATCGACCAACTGACGCACTTCGTCGTCCACTACAGCCACAGGCTTGGCGATAGTGCGCAGACGCGGGTCCGGGAATTCGAGGATGTTTAAAATGGCCATAGGCTTTGATTGCTGCACACGTTGAGTAAAGTCGGGCGATGGCCTGGCAGGTCCGAAGATGCAGGCTACCGTTGTGAAGCGTAGCTTGTGCATTTTGCACAAGCGAGCCACGGGGGCTCTGACGGTTCACGCGAATGCACATGATAAAGGGATTCACTGCATGAGGAAAACACTACTCGCCCTGCTGCTGTTGGCTTCGGCCGGCGTGGCGCAAGGGCAAGTGCAACTCAGGGATGGTTTTCCACAGCAATACACGGTGGTTTCGGGGGACACGCTCTGGGACATTTCCGGCAAATACCTGCGCGAGCCCTGGCAGTGGCCACAACTGTGGCGGGCCAATCCGCAAATCGAAAACCCCAACCTGATCTATCCCGGCGACACGCTGACCCTCAGTTATGTCGACGGCCAGCCACGTCTGATGCTCAATCGTGGCGAATCGCGCGGCACCATCAAGCTCTCGCCACGGATCCGCACCAGCCCGGTGGCCGAGGCGATTCCGAGCATTCCGCTGAAATCGATCAACAGCTTTCTGCTGAGTAACCGCATCGTCGACAAGGCCGAGGATTTCGACAAGGCACCGTACATCGTCGTCGGCGATGCCGAACGCGTTCTCAGCGGCACCGGTGACCGCATCTTCGCCCGTGGCCATTTCGATCCGGATCAGCCGGTCTACGGCATTTTCCGTCAGGGCAAGGTCTACACCGATCCGCAGACCAAGGAGTTTCTCGGGATCAACGCCGACGATATCGGTGGCGGTGAAATTGTCGCCACCGAAGGCGACGTTGCCACCCTCGCCCTGCAACGCACCACGCAGGAAGTGCGCCTTGGCGACCGCTTGTTCAGCGGCGAAGAGCGTTCGATCAATTCAACCTTCATGCCAAGCGCGCCAACGACCAATATCAATGGCGTAATCATCGATGTACCGCGCGGCGTCACCCAGATTGGCGTGATGGACGTGGTCACGTTGAACAAAGGCAAGCGCGATGGTCTCGCCGAAGGCAACGTTTTGGTGGTGATGAAAACCGGCGAAACCGTGCGTGACCGCATTACCGGCCAGCCACTGAAAATTCCCGACGAACGCGCTGGGTTGCTGATGGTGTTCCGCACCTACGACAAACTCAGTTATGGCCTCGTGCTCAACGCATCGCGCTCGCTGGCGGTGCTCGACAAGGTGCGAAATCCGTAAGCTTGCTTCACAAGTTACCAACAGAGTTATCCACAGCTTGTTCCGAATGGTTCGGGGCTTATAACGATCAAGGATGATCCATCATGTTGCCTGTCTGTACGCCAGTTTCCCCGGCGGAACTGGAAGCGCGTCTGCGCCTGCACCGCTTGCCGGATGTCGGCCCGAAACGCTTTGCCAAATTGCTCGAAGCCTTTGGCTCGGCCTCCAAAGCCCTCAGCGCACCGGCCAGCGCCTGGCGTTCGCTGGGTGTACCGGCGGCGAGTGCCGAAGCGCGGCGCTGTCCCGAAGTTCGCGACGGCGCCAGTCACGCAATGCGCTGGCTAGAGCGGCCGGAGCATCATTTGCTGATGTGGGACCAAGTGGATTACCCGGCGTTGCTGGCGCAGATTCCCGACCCGCCACCGTTGTTATTCGTGGCGGGTGACCCACTGATTCTGGAGAAACCGCAACTGGCGATGGTCGGCAGCCGCCGCGCGTCGCGCCCGGGAATGGACACCGCTGCGGCGTTTTCCCGCTGCCTCGCCGGGGCCGGTTTTGTCATTACCAGCGGTCTGGCGCTGGGTATTGATGCCGCCGCGCATCAGGCCGCACTGGATGTTGGCGGGTTGACGGTCGGTGTTCTCGGCACGGGGCTGGAAAACTTTTATCCACAGCGCAATCGGCGTCTGGCTGACGCGATGATTGCCTCGGGCAGCGCGGTGCTTTCCGAGTTTCCGCTGGATGCCGGGCCGACGGCGAGCAACTTCCCGCGCCGCAACCGCATCATCAGCGGTTTGTCCCTTGGTGTGTTGGTGGTCGAGGCCAGTGTCGCTAGCGGTTCATTGATCACCGCGCGCCTTGCAGCGGAACAGGGGCGCGAGGTGTATGCGATTCCCGGCTCTATTCATCACCCCGGCGCGCGCGGTTGTCACCAGTTGATTCGTGACGGTGCGGTGTTGGTGGAAACCATCGAACATATCCTCGAAGCCCTGCGCGGTTGGCAGCATTTGCCGTTGTCCACGGACACTGCGAAAGTCGATCATCCACTACTTATTCTGCTCCACGCGGCGCCGCACACCAGCGAAGGCTTGGCCGACAGCAGCGGCTGGGCATTACCGAAAGTGCTGGCGGCCCTGACCGAACTGGAAATGGATGGCCGTGCGGTGTGCGAAAACGGTCGCTGGTTGGCCAGGACGAGCTAGGTTTTACAAGGAAGATCGGTAAACTGCGCGAAACCTGTTTGCGGAGAGTTTTTTCATGGTTAACAGTTGGCGTGTGCAACAAGCCGCACGAGAGATTCGCGCCGGGGCGGTGATTGCCTATCCAACCGAAGCCGTCTGGGGGCTGGGTTGCGACCCGTGGAACGAGGAGGCAGTGGATCGCTTGCTGGCGATCAAGAATCGTTCGGTGGTCAAAGGGTTGATTCTGGTTGCCGACAATATTCGCCAGTTCGACTTCCTGTTCGAAGACTTCCCGCAAGAATGGATCGACCGCATGGCCAGCACCTGGCCGGGGCCGAATACCTGGCTGGTACCGCACCAGGGCTTGTTGCCTGAGTGGGTGACCGGCGTGCACGACACCGTGGCGCTGCGGGTCAGTGATCATCCGCAAGTGCGCGATCTGTGTTCGATGGTCGGGCCGTTGATTTCCACCTCGGCCAACCCGCAGGGTCGCCCGGCGGCGCGCACCCGATTGCGTGTCGAGCAATATTTCCGCGGGCAGATCGATCTGATACTGGGCGGGCAACTGGGTGGGCGCAAGAACCCCAGCGTGATCCGTGATCTGGCAACCGGCAAAGTCATTCGTCCCGACTGAACCAGCCTCGAACATTTGTAACGTGAGTACTCCTCGCCTTGACGGCGAGGAGTACTACACATGCCTGCGATTTATCCTGCAATGATGCTGTTTGTTGCGTCGGAGAAATCCTCAACTGCTTGGATTAGCTGAATTTTCCCACCTGATTATCAGACCGCGTTTCGTGGCGGTATCGCCAAAAGCAACCATCCTTTCCCTGCACTCGGAACACTTCGATAAGTTAAGGTCTGCGGAGAAAGAATGGACACTACGGATTTGCAACTCACGGATTACCTGCAGACGCTTCAGGTGACGTTAAACAGTCATCATGAGGGCTGTCGTATCGTGATGCTTGAAGCGGGGTCGGATACCCAAGTGTTCGATCGGTTTATCGATCGGCAATTTCGGCTTCGGCTGCAGCACTACATGCTGACGTCCCGGGCGCGGATGCTCGAAACGCAACTGGCGACAAGGTCGCGCAGTACCCACTTTCTGTTGTATCGGCACGAGCAGTTGCTGGCGGTATTGAGGGCCACTCCGGCGCCGTTCGAGTGGGCATCGCTGGCGCGGCAACATGTATCGCCCACGGTGGCGTTGTCACGCCATGTCGAACTCAGTCGCTTGATCTCGCAGGTGCCCAGCCAACAGCCCATTGCCGTCAACAGTCTGCTGGCGGCCGCTGCCGAGTGGGCGATAAAACAGGGCTATCAAGGTGTCACAGCGTTGTGCAGGGCATCGCAGTTGCGCCTGTATCAGCGTTTCGGTCTGATGCCGGTCGCCTCCAATCCCTTGCAGATTGAACACCGCGCACGCGGTGATTACTGGGTGTTGTCAGCCGAGTGGCGGCAAATCCTCGCAGCGGTTCAACAGCCTGATCACACAACGGTCGGTCATTGGGCGCAAAAACCATTGGCGAGTCATCTACCGAGGTTCTGAACGCGCCTGAATCGTCCAGTCAGTCATGGTTGTGAAACCCTGACTGGCCGGACGCCGGAAGGTATCAGGGCAGCAGAACGGTGGAGCCTGTGGTGCGTCGTGCCGAGAGTTCGGTTTGCGCCTTCGCTGCATCAGCCAGTGAATAACGCTGGCTGATGTCTACCTTCAGCTTGCCGCTGATGATCATCTCGAACAATTCATCAGCCATCCGCTGCAGGTTCTCTGCATTGTTGGCATAAGTCGCCAGCGTCGGTCGGGTCACGTACAGCGAACCCTTGGCGGAGAGAATGCCCAGGTTCACGCCGTCTACCGCACCAGAGGCATTACCGAAGCTCACGACCAGGCCGCGCGGCGACACGCTGTCGAGGGACGTCAGCCAGGTGTCCTTGCCGACACCGTCATAAACCACCGGGACTTTCTTGCCGTCGGTCAATTCCAGCACGCGTTGCGCAACGTTTTCATGGCTGTAATCGATCGTCGCCCAGGCACCATTGGCCTTGGCCAGTTCGGCTTTTTCTTTGGAGCTGACGGTGCCGATCAGCTTCACGCCCAACGCTTTGGCCCACTGACAGGCCAGCGAACCGACACCACCGGCCGCCGCGTGGAACAGAATGGTTTCGCCACCCTTGAGTTCATAGGTCTGGCGCAGCAGGTATTGCACGGTCAGGCCTTTGAGCATTACACCGGCAGCCGTTTCGAAACTGATTTCGTCGGGCAGATGCACCAGATTGTCCTGGGGCAGCACATGCAATTCGCTGTAGGCCCCCAACGGGCCGCTGCCATAGGCGACGCGATCGCCGACCTTGAACCGGGTGACGTCGCTGCCCACGGCATCGACGATCCCCGCACCTTCAGCACCCAGGCCGGACGGCAAGGCGGGCGGTGCATACAGGCCGCTGCGGAAATAGGTATCGATGAAGTTCAGGCCGATGGCCTTGTTGGCCACGCGCACTTGATTCGGGCCGGGTGCGGCGGGTTGGTAATCAACATATTCGAGCACTTCGGGGCCGCCGTGGGCGCTGAACTGGATACGCTTTGCCATCTGCCTGCTCTCCTTGGGTCTTTTGTGAGCCCCCTATCCAACTCCCATGCTTGATCTTCGTCAACTGCGGCGCGCTGTTGTGCGGTGGTATGCTACGCGCCCATTTGCGTCGCCCGCCCGCGGGGCGCCGCCCGATTCAAGGTGAAGCCATGACGACCCGCACCGACGCCGTAAAGGCCTATCTGCTCGATCTGCAAGACCGCATCTGTGCGGCCCTCGAAAGCGAAGACGGCGGCACGCGCTTCGTCGAAGACGCCTGGACCCGGCCCGCCGGCGGTGGCGGTCGTACCCGCGTGATCGAGAACGGTACGGTGATCGAAAAGGGTGGCGTCAACTTCTCCCACGTCTTTGGCAGCGGTCTGCCGCCATCGGCCAGCGCCCATCGCCCGGAACTGGCCGGGCGCGGTTTTGAAGCCCTTGGCGTGTCGCTGGTGATCCACCCGCACAATCCGCATGTGCCGACTTCCCACGCCAACGTGCGCTTTTTCATTGCCGAGAAGGAAGGTGAAGAACCGGTCTGGTGGTTCGGCGGCGGCTTTGACTTGACCCCGTATTACGGCAACGAAGAAGACTGCGTTCATTGGCACCGCGTTGCCGAACAGGCTTGCGCGCCTTTCGGGCCGGATGTCTACCCGCGCTACAAAGCCTGGTGTGACACCTATTTCCACATCAAGCATCGCCACGAACCGCGCGGCATCGGCGGTCTGTTCTTCGATGACCTGAACGAGTGGGACTTCGACACCAGCTTCGCCTTCATGCGCGCCATCGGCGATGCTTACATCGACGCTTATCTGCCGATCGTGCAGCGTCGCAAACACGATGCCTTCACCGCTCAACAGCGTGAATTCCAGGAATTCCGCCGTGGCCGTTACGTCGAATTCAACCTGGTGTACGACCGTGGCACCTTGTTCGGTCTGCAATCGGGCGGGCGTACCGAGTCGATCCTGATGTCGCTGCCGCCGCAAGTGCGCTGGGGTTATGACTGGAAGGCTGCGCCTGGCAGCGAAGAAGCGCGCCTGACCGAGTACTTCCTGCAAGATCGCGACTGGCTGGCCGAGGCCTGAGGATTTCTGATGGATCGTTACGTCGTTTTCGGTAACCCGATCGGTCACAGCAAATCGCCGATGATTCACAAGCTGTTTGCCGAACAGACCGGCCAGCACCTCGACTACAGCACCCTGCTGGCGCCGCTTGATGATTTCGCCGGTTGCGCCACGGCGTTTTTCCAGGAAGGTCGCGGTGCCAACGTTACTGTGCCGTTCAAGGAAGACGCTTACCGTTTGGCCAACAGCCTGACGGCGCGGGCGCAGCGTGCTGGTGCGGTGAATACCTTGAGCAAACTCGCCGACGGTTCGCTGCTCGGTGACAACACCGACGGTGCCGGGCTGGTGCGTGATCTGACGGTGAACGCCGGGTTCAGCCTGAGCGGCAAACGCATCCTGCTGCTCGGCGCTGGTGGCGCGGTGCGCGGTGCGCTGGAGCCGTTGCTGGCGGAAAAGCCGGCGTCGGTGATCATCGCCAATCGCACGGTGGACAAGGCTGAACTGCTGGCGGAGTTGTTCTGCGACCTGGGGCCGGTGTCTGCCAGTGGTTTTGATTGGTTGCGTGAGCCGGTCGACGTGATCATCAATGCCACGTCGGCGAGCCTGACCGGTGATGTACCGCCGATCGCGCCGAGCCTGATCGAGCCGGGCAAGACCCTGTGCTACGACATGATGTATGGCAAGGAACCGACGGCGTTCTGCCGCTGGGCCAGTGAACAGGGCGCGGCAGTGTCGATGGATGGCTTGGGAATGCTCGCCGAGCAGGCCGCCGAGGCGTTCTTTTTGTGGCGCGGTGTGCGCCCGGACACAGCGCCAGTATTAGCCGAACTGCGCCGCCAGTTGGCCCAATAAATACCCATGTGGGAGCGAGCCTGCTCGCGAAAGCGGTCTGTCTGACACATCAATGTTGGATGTGCCTCCGTCTTCGCGAGCAGGCTCGCTCCCACAAGGTATGTGCTGATCCCGAGATCAATCCTCAAACCGGATCGGACACTTCTCCGGCCCTTCCAGCTTGCGCAACTCCTCCACCACCTGCGGCCGCGCCCGGCGCAAGGTCAGGCTGCGATTCTGGCCCAGCAGGCGTCGCGCCTCCTGATGCAGCATCTCCACCCCCGAATAATCGATGAAATTGATCTGCTGCGCCTCGATCACCACCCGCGCGCCATGCATCCGTTGCAGACGCACTTGCAGGTAATGACTGGCGCCGAAAAAGATCGACCCGCCGACGCGCAGCACATCGTCCTCACCGTCGCGCCAATGCTGCACGCGCGGTTGCGAGGTGCGCTTGAGATAGAAGAACAGCGAGGCCAACACGCCCGCATAGATTGCCGTCTGCAATTCCAGCAGCAACGTCGCGAGGCAGGTCAGGGCCATGACCACGAACTCGGCGCGGCTGACCCGCAGCAAGGCGCGAATTCCGCGATGATCGATCAGGCCCCAGGCAATCAAAAGAATGCTGCCCGCCATCGCCGGAATCGGAATGTGCGCAATCAGCCCCGCGCCGAAAATCGCGAACAGCGCGACCCAGATCGCCGAAAACACCCCGGCCAATGGCGAACAGGCACCCGCCTCGTAACTCAATCCCGAGCGAGTGAACGATCCGGCCGACAATGATCCGGAAAAGAACGCCCCGACGATATTCGACAAGCCCTGCGCGCGGACTTCCTGATTGGCATCGAGCAATTGCTGCGAGCGTGCCGAAATCGAGCGGGCAATCGACAGACTGGTGACCAGTCCAAGCATGCCCACCGCCACAGCGCTCGGCAGCAGGCGCAAGATCAAATCCAGATCCAGCGGCAACGCACTGAACGGCGGCAACCGCCCGACAAACGCGCTGACCAGATGCACGTGGCCGAACATCGCCGGCCACAGCCACACCAGCAGGCTGGCCAAAGCGAGGGTTATCAACAGCGTCGGCCAGCGCGGCAGCAATTGTTTCAACACCACACCGACAACCACCGTCGCCACACCGAGTACCAACGAAGGTTTATCCACAGCCCTGAGGTGTTGCAGCAGATCCATCACACTCGCCAGCGCCGTGGCCTTGGCCGGCAACTCCAGCCCAAGCAGGTTCGGCAGTTGCCCGATGGCGATCACCACAGCGGCACCGAGGGTGAACCCCAGCACCACCGAATGCGAGACGAAATTCACCAGCGCGCCGAAACGCAGTAAACCGAGCAGCCACTGGAAAATCCCGGCCAGAAACGTCAGCAACAAGATCAGAGTGATGTAGTCCTGCGACGCCGGAACCGCTAAAGGACTGACACTGGCAAACAGCACAATGGAAATCGCCGCCGTCGGGCCGCAGATCAGATGCCACGACGAGCCCCACAGGCAAGCGATCAGCACCGGGATGATCGCGGCATACAGTCCGTACTCGGGTGGGAGGCCAGCGATCAACGCGTAGGCAATCGACTGGGGTAACGCGAGAATCGCACCGCTGAGGCCGACGATCAGATCCCGTCCTACGCTGGCGCGGGTTTGCCGCGGTAGCCAGGTGAGGAAGGGCAAGAGAGAGTGGCGGCTGGGGAAGGCCATGGGTCCTCGCGGTTGGGGTTTTGTTCAAGGTTATCAGGGTGCCAGGGGAAAGGCCCCTCACCCTAGCCCTCTCCCAGAGGGAGAGGGGACTGATCGTGGTGTTTGTCAGAGATTCATCAACCAGCGATTTCAAAGTTGAACGCAAGTTTTGAATCCAACAAATATCGGCTCCCTTCCCCCCTCGCCCCCTCTGGGGGAGAGGGCTGGGGTGAGGGGGAATAAATCTCAAGCCGTGAACAATTCCAGCAACCCCACAATCAAAGCTTCGCTTTCACCGCCGCCAACGCATCCTTGCCATCCGCAGTCTTCACCCCATCCAGCCACTTATCCAGCACCGCCGGATTCGCCTTGATCCACGCCTTCGCCGCCTCGGCATTAGTGACCTTCTTGTTCACCACCTCAGCCATGATGCTGTTCTCCATCTCCTGCGTGAACGACAGATTGCTCAGCAACTTACCCACATTCGGACAGGCTTCGGCGTAGCCCTTGCGCGTCAACGTAAACACGCTGCCGGTATCGCCAAAATACTTCTCGCCACCCTTGAGGTAATGCATCTTCAACTGCACGTTCATCGGGTGCGGGGTCCAGCCGAGGAAGGTGACGAATTTCTGTTTCTTCACCGCCCGCGACACTTCTGCCAGCATCGCCTGTTCACTGGATTCGATGAGCTTCCACTGGCCCATGTCGAAGTCGTTCTTCTTGATGATTTCCTGCAGCGAGATATTCGCCGGCGCGCCGGAGCCGATGCCGTAGATCTTGCGCTCGAACTTGTCCGCGTATTTGTTCAGGTCGGCAAAGTTATGCACACCCGCGTCCCACACGTAGTCCGGCACGGCGAGGGTGAACTCGGTGCCGTCGAGATTTTTCGCCAGTTGCGTGACATCGCCGGTGGCGACGAACTTGTCATAGAAGCCCTGCTGCGCTGGCATCCAGTTGCCGAGGAATACGTCCACCTGACCGTCTTTCAAACCGCCAAAGGTGATCGGCACCGCGAGGGTGTCGACCTTGGCCTTATAGCCCATGCCGTCCAGCAGAAACCCGGTGATCGCATTGGTCGCGGCGATGTCGCTCCAGCCCGGGTCGGCCATCTTCACCGTGTCGCAGCTCTGCTCGGCGAAGGCCGAAGCGCTGCTTAGCGCGAGCAGGCCAACCGTCACTACTGTGGATAACTTACGCATGGACTTCCCCTTAACATTATTGGTTTTGGCAGGGTTGTGGATAACGTGCTTTGCGTTCCAGATCATCGAGGTCGATGTGGTTGCGCATGTACTGCTGACTGGCGTCCACCAGCGGCTGGTGATCCCAGCTCTTCAGCTTGCCGATGGTCAGCGCGTCGGCAACAAAGCGCCGGCGCCGTTGGCTGGCTAGGACTTGCCGGTGAATCGCCGGAATGTCCCACTTGGCCCGCGCTTCGGCGAGAAAATCGTCGAATAGCTGGCGATGTTGCGGCGATTGACTGAGTTCTTCCAGCTCACGCGGATCGTTGCTCACATCGAAGAGTAGGCAAGGGTCGTTTTCACTGTAGATAAATTTGTAGGTGCCGCGACGGATCATCATCAACGGGCTGATGGTGCCTTCGGCCATGTATTCGCCGAACACTTCGTCATGACCGCCCTGCCCTTGCAGGTGTGAAACCAGTGAGCGGCCGTCCAGCGGCAAGCCTGGTTGCAGCGTGCCGCCGGCCAGTTCAACGAATGTCGGCAGCAGGTCGGCGGTCGACACGGCAGCGCTGACGCGGCCCGATTCGAACTGCCCCGGCCCACTTATCAACAGGGGCACACGGGCCGCCATTTCGTACCAGTGCATTTTGTACCAGAGGCCTTTCTCGCCGAGCATGTCGCCGTGGTCACCGGAGAACACAATGATCGTGTCATCGATTAACCCGGTTTCTTCCAGTGTTTGCAGAAGTTTGCCGACGTTGGCGTCGATATAGCTGCACGCACCGAAGTACGCCCGACGCGCATCGCGAATCTTATCCACAGGCAGTGGCTTGTCCCACAGGTCGTAAACCTTGAGCAAACGCTGCGAGTGCGGATCGAGTTCATGTTGATCCGGCGTTGTAGGCAACGGGATTTCGGCATCGTCGTACAAATCCCAGAACGCCTTGGGAATTGTGTACGGGTCGTGTGGGTGCGTCATCGATACAGTCAGGCAGAACGGCTGATCGCCATCTTCGCGAATGTGATCGAACAAATACTGCTGCGCCTTGAACACCACCTCTTCATCGAAATCCAGCTGATTGGTCCGTACACACGGTCCGGCCTGCAGCACCGAGGACATGTTGTGATACCAGGTCGGCCGCACATCCGGCTCATCCCAATTCACCGCCCAGCCATAGTCGGCCGGGTAGATGTCGCTAGTCAGGCGTTCTTCGTAGCCGTGCAACTGATCGGGGCCACAGAAATGCATCTTGCCCGACAGCGCCGTGCGGTAGCCGAGACGGCGCAGGTAATGGGCGTAAGTCGGCACATCGGCGGGGAAATCGGCAGCGTTGTCGTAGGCGCCGATCTTGCTCGGCAACTGGCCGCTGACCAGGGTGAAACGCGATGGCGCGCACAGCGGGCTGTTGCAGTAAGCGGCGTCGAACACCACGCCTTGTTCGGCGAGGCGGGAAAGATTCGGCAATTTTATCGGCGAAGGGCCGTAGAACGGCAACATTGGCGCGGCCATCTGATCGGCCATGATGAAAAGAATATTCTTGCGCTTCATGTGATCGCGGCATTCCATAGTGAATATTTATGCGACATTGCTGCGACCGAGCATGGAGTCCATGCTGTATCCGGTAAAGCCTGCGCCGGACAATGACTAGGATAAGCACAGCTTATGTATGACGCCTTGGGTGATCTATCCCTCGACCTGTTACGCGCCTTTGAGGCGGCCGCTCGCCAACGCAGTTTTACCGCCGCGGCGGTTGAGCTTGGCACTACGCAACCAGCAATCAGTCAGCAGATCAAACGGCTGGAAGAACAACTCGGCACGCGGCTATTTGATCGCATCTACCGGGGGATCGAGCTGACCGAAGTCGGCGCGATACTGTTTGAGCAAGTTACCCTCGGTTTGCAGAATATCGATGCCGGATTGAGCGCGATCAGCGCACAGCAGCAACATGAGGTCCTGCAAGTTGCCACTGATTTTGCCTTCGCTGCGTATTGGCTGATGCCGCGCCTGCATCGTTTTCATGAGGCCAATCCGCAGGTCGACGTCAGCCTGGTGACCAGTGAACGCAACCACAACATGCTGCGCACCGATATCGACGTCGCGATCCTGTTTGGCGACGGGCGTTTCAAGCAGGGCGAAAGCCATTGGCTGTTCAGCGAAGAAGTGTTCCCGGTGTGCAGTCCGCAGTTGCTCAAGGATCGCCTCCTGCCCCTGCCGGCTCAGGCGTTGCTGGAGTTTCCGTTGTTGCACCTGCGCGGGGAAAACAGCAGCAACTGGTTTGACTGGAGTGGTCTGTTCCGTGAACTCGGTATCAATACACCGCCGGCGCCGGGGCAATTGCGCTTCGACAATTACACGCTGTTGATTCAAGCGGCGATTGGCGGTCAAGGCGTGGCGATTGGCTGGCGCCACCTTGTGGATAACTTGCTGAGTCAGGGTTTGCTGTGCCGACCCATCGCCGAAACGACCCTGTCGCGCCTCGGTTATTACGTAGTGCTGCCGCAACGCAAACGCCGGGGTGCGTTGATTCAGCAGTTTGTTGATTGGTTGATGGCGGAACAGGCGAGCAGCGCGGAGTCCTTGAGTGGGCTGGCGCTGCCTTCGATTGCGGTTTGAGGATCAAAAGATCGCAGCCTGCGGCAGCTCCTACACCGATCTCATGTAGGAGCTGCCGCAGGCTGCGATCTTTTACGAATCTGAAGCCGCCACGAAATTCACATGCTGGCCCACATGCAGATTCAACCGCAGCTCATCAGCAATCCCCACCGCCACGCGGTTCAATCGCTCCAGCGGTTCGGCCAGACCCGGTTCCAGATTGCCGCCGACCTGACTGAAATGCTCAATCGTCAGCCCTGCCACGCCGTGTGGCGCATTCACCAGCGTCCAGTGCAACGGGCTGCTTTGCACGGCTTCACGGATTTCCTCGGCGGCGTGACGTTGCAGGCGATCATCGACATCCGGCTCATCGAGCACGGCAAAGTCGCCCACCAGAAACAGCCGCGACACATTGGCCGCTTGCAGCCCATCGACCAGTGCGTCGACGGCCAGCACCTGTTCGACCGGGCCGAGCACGACGGCCCGTTCCACCTGATCGCTACTGAACGGCAACCCCGGCGCATCCAATAAACAGATGACTGCCGAACTACCGGCCACGCTCTGATTGATCCGCTCCGAGTCGAACAAATCGCCTGTTTTGGTGCGCAAACCCGGACGCGGTGCGAGTGCAGTCAAATCGTCGAGGATGGCAATGACTTCGTGCTGACGGCGCAGCAATTCAGCCATCAACGCGCTGCCCAGGCTACTCATGGCACCATAGAGCACCACTTTTACCGCCGGGGTTTCGGCATTTTTCATGGCTGATCCCTTTTCTTATCCCTTGTATGGCGTGTGACATACGGGCAACGCCGAGGGTTCGAACCGATTCAGAGGCTTTCAGATGCAAGCGATCAAGGGTTATCACGCCCATGTCTATTTCGACGCCAATACCATTGAGCAGGCGCGGGCCTTGTGCGAGAAAGCCGCGCAATTGTTTGCGCTGAAAATGGGCCGCGTCCACGAGCGCCCGGTCGGGCCGCATCCGGACTGGAGTTGCCAATTGGCCTTCGGCCCTGAGTTGATCGGCGAGGTGCTGCCGTGGCTGGCGCTCAATCGCAAAGGCCTGGTGGTGTTTTTGCACCCGGACACTGGCGATGACTTGCTCGACCATACGGATCACGCGATCTGGATGGGCGCGATCCGAACGCTGGATCTGTCTGTTTTTTGATCAGGCTCTTGTAAACCTACAGCGTTTCTTCGGCTTCGCCTGGCAGATGCTCGTCCAGATGCAGCCAAGGCAATTGGCTGTCCGTCCAGATATGCCGCTCCGCCGGCGCCAGTTGCGGCTGATCAAGGGTAGCGATGGTCACGTCGATGCTCTCGGGGCTGAGCAACGTCACCAGCGCCAGTTGTGCGCCGCAGTTCGGGCAGAAGAACCGCGCGCAACTGGCCGACGAGTCATATCGCGAAGGCATGCCGGCCAGCCACTGGAAATTTGCCGCCGGCACGGTGATCCATGTGGTGACGATGCCACCGCTGACTCGGCGACAAATCGAACAATGGCAATGGGCGATATCCTGCAACTCCCCGCTGAACTGATAACGAATGTGTCCGCAATGGCAGCCGCCGCTGTGCAATTCGCTCATTTCGAAGCTCCCCTTCCCGTGTTTATTGACTCTGGTTCGCATCCGACGGCCGGTTGACCGTTCATTCAAAGCTTTCTGCAGCGAAAGGTAGCTGAAAGCTTCCCGGATTAGGATCGCCTCACTTCCGGCAACAGACCGGTTGGCCAACGCGTGTGATACCTCGCACGGACGGCCCAATTAACAACAACAATGGTGATTCTGATGTCCTCTGTAGCCCGCCTCCTCGCTTCAACTCCGCCCGTACGTCTCGTGCTTGCCGTTCTGCGCTGATCCCGTCCGATCTGCTCATTTAACTAGCCGCGCTACGCCTGGAGTATTCCCATGCTGACTTTCCTTGGCTTCGCCATGGTCATCACGTTCATGTTCCTGATCATGACCAAGCGCCTGTCCGCGCTGATCGCTCTGATCATCATCCCGATTGTCTTCGCCTTGTTCGGTGGTTTCGCGCCGAAGATCGGCCCGATGATGCTCGAAGGCATTACCAAGCTTGCGCCGACTGGCGTGATGCTGATGTTCGCTATTCTCTATTTCGCCTTGATGATCGACTCCGGCCTGTTCGACCCGGCCGTGCGCAAGATCCTCAAACTGGTCAAGGGCGACCCGCTGAAGGTTTCGGTCGGCACCGCCGTACTGGCGCTCGTCGTTTCCCTCGATGGTGACGGCGCGACCACTTACATGATCTGCGTGGCCGCCATGCTGCCGCTGTACAGCCGCATCGGCATGAGCCCGCGGATCATGGCCGGTCTGATCATCCTCGCCGGTGGCGTGATGAACATGACCCCGTGGGGTGGCCCGACTGCTCGTGCCGCGAGTGCGTTGCATGTCGATCCGTCGGACATTTTCGTGCCGATGATTCCGGCCATGGCCGCGGGTGTGGTGGCGATTCTGCTGATCGCTTATTTCTACGGTAAACGTGAACGTGCGCGTCTAGGTGAGTTGCATCTGGTTGGCGACGAGATCGATCACAGCGAAATCAGCGTCTCGCAATTCCCCGATGCGCGCCGTCCGAAACTGATCTGGTTCAACGGCGCCCTGACCTTCGGCCTGATGTGCACCCTGATCGCCGGCCTGTTGCCGTTGCCGGTGCTGTTCATGGTGGCATTCAGTATTGCCATGATCGTCAACTACCCTTGCCTGCAGATGCAGAAGGATCGCGTCGCCGCTCACGCCGGCAGCGTGCTGGCAGTGGTCGGGCTGATCTTTGCGGCGGGTATCTTCACCGGTATCCTGTCCGGCACCGGCATGGTCGATGCGATGTCGAAGAGCCTGTTGGCAGTGATTCCGGATTTCCTCGGCCCGTATCTGGCCGTAATCACGGCGCTGGTGAGCATGCCGTTCACCTTCTTCATGTCCAACGATGCGTTCTACTATGGCGTGTTGCCGGTGTTGGCCGAAGCCGCCAGTCACTACGGGATCACCGCAGTGGAAATGGCCCGTGCCTCGATCGTCGGTCAGCCCGTCCACTTGCTGAGCCCGTTGGTGCCATCGACGTATCTGTTGGTGGCCCTGGCCGGCATTGATTTCGGTGACCACCAGCGTTTCACCCTGAAATGGGCGATCCTGGTGTGTATCTGCATCCTGATTGCTGCACTGCTGTTGGGGACTTTCCCGGTGTTCAGCACTCTATAAGCCCAAGACTCACCGTTTCGGGTCCTGGCTTCGCGGTTTGAAGCCCGGACCTTTTTCGGTTTAACAATTGCTCAAAGGAATACACATGGAATGGCTGACCAACCCCGAAATCTGGGTTGCCTTCTTCACCCTGACCGCCCTGGAAATCGTCCTCGGCATCGATAACATCATCATGATTTCGATCCTGGTCAGCCGCATGCCCAAGCACATGCAGCAGCGCACCCGGATCTTCGGTCTTGGCCTGGCCATGATCACGCGCATCCTGTTGCTGCTGTCGATCACCTGGGTCATGCGCCTCACCGCTGACCTGTTCGAAGTGTTCGGCCAAGGCATTTCGGGTCGCGACCTGATCCTGTTCTTCGGTGGTCTGTTCCTGCTGTGGAAGAGCTCGCAAGAGATGTACCACGCGCTGGAAGGCGAAGATGAGAGTGATGACACCCCCGGCGGCAAGGGCGGCAACTTCCTCTACACCATCATCCAGATCGCGATCATCGACATCGTCTTCTCGCTGGATTCGGTGATCACTGCCGTGGGCATGGTTTCCCACGTGCCGGTGATGGTTGCGGCGATCGTTGTGGCGGTGCTGGTGATGATGCTGGCCTCGGGCAAGATCAGCGAGTTCATCGACAAGCACCCGTCGCTGAAAATGCTAGCGCTGTCGTTCCTGCTGGTGGTCGGTACCGTGCTGATCGCCGAGTCGTTCGACGTGCATGTGCCGAAGGGCTACGTCTACTTCGCCATGGCGTTCTCGCTGGCGGTTGAGGCGATCAACATCAAGCTGCGCGGCGCGATGGCCAAGAAGAGACAGCAGCAAGACCCGGTGAAACTGCGCAAGGACATCCCGGGCCAGTAGCCCGGTAGTCTTCAGGCAACACCCCTTGTAGGAGTGAGCCTGCTCGCGATAGCGGTCTGTCAGTCAACATCAATGTTGAGGCTGATGGCCCTATCGCGAGCAGGCTCACTCCTACATTTGTTTGTGGTGGATTCAGGTGGGTGTATGAAGCGCTTTTCATGACACTTTTGTTTCAATCCGCACTTTAGCTGTGCAATGCTGGCGCCCAGACCGTTAGCCAACTACAGCTTAAGTATCAAAAACGTAGAAACCGCGCGGTACCGTCAACTTGCCTCTCTGAGGCACTGCTATTACAGGGGGTCTGCATGCTCACCCTGCTCAATCTGCTTTCCGCCGTCGCCCTGCTGATCTGGGGTACGCACATCGTCCGAACCGGCATCCTGCGGGTGTACGGCACCAACCTGCGCCATGTGATTGGCCAGAACATGTCCAAGCGCTGGCTCGCCTTTGTCGCCGGCATCGTCGTCACCGCGATGGTGCAGAGCAGCAACGCCACCGCCATGCTCGTCACCTCCTTCGTCGGCCAGGGCCTGATGGCGCTGACCCCGGCGCTGGCGACCATGCTCGGCGCCGACGTCGGTACCGCGCTGATGGCGCGGGTGCTGACCTTCGACCTGTCGTGGCTATCGCCGCTGCTGATTTTCCTCGGGGTGATTTTCTTTCTGTCGCGCAAACAGACGCGCCTCGGGCAGATGGGCCGGGTGTCCATTGGCCTCGGGCTGATCATTCTCGCGCTGCAACTGATCGTCGAGGCCGCCGCGCCGATCACCCATGCCCAAGGTGTGAAGGTGATTTTCGCCTCGTTGACTGGCGACATCCTCCTCGACGCCTTGGTCGGCGCGCTGTTCGCGATGATTTCCTACTCCAGCCTCGCCGCCGTACTGCTCACGGCGACTCTCGCCGGTGCCAGTGTGATCAGTCTGCCGGTGGCAATTGGTCTGGTGATCGGCGCCAACATCGGCAGCGGCATTCTTGCGTTCATGAGCACCAGCATGCAGAACGCCGCTGGCCGGCAAGTGGCGTTGGGCAGCCTGTTGTACAAACTGATCGGCCTGCTGCTGATCATCCCGGTGCTCGACCCGCTGGTGCACTGGATCGACAGCCTCGATTTCAGCCCGCAGGAAATGGTCATCGGTTTTCACCTGCTCTACAACACCGTGCGCTGCCTGATTCTGCTGCCGTCGGTGGGGCCGATGGCGCGGCTCTGCGCGTGGTTGCTCCCGGAGCGGCCGGAGGTCAACGGTACTGCCAAACCGCGTCACCTCGACGCTACCGCGCTGGTCACGCCAAGTCTGGCCTTGGCCAATGCCGCGCGGGAAACCCTGCGCATGGGCGATCTGCTCGACAACATGCTCGACGCCGCCCTCGATGTGCTGCGCGGCAAGCAGACCGCTGTCACCCAGGAAATGCGTCGGCTGACCGATGACGTCGAAGCGCTGTACAGCGCAATCAAGCTGTACCTGGCGCAGATGCCCCGCGAAGACCTCGGCGAGCAGGACAGTCGGCGCTGGGCCGAGATCATTGAACTGGCGATCAACCTCAAATTGGCTGCCGACCTGATCGAACGCATGCTGCGCAAGATTCAGCAGCAGAAGACTTCGCAGCGCCGCTCCTTTTCCGAAGAAGGTCTGGAGGATCTGGCCGGGTTGCAGCAGCAATTGATCGCTAATCTGCGTTTGGGGCTGTCGGTGTTTCTCAGTGGTGACCGCGAAAGCGCCCGCCAGCTACTGCGCGAGAAACGCCGTTTTCGCGCACAGGAACGCCGTTTGGCCCATGCGCATGTCAGCCGTTTGCAACGCAAGATCGTGCAGAGTCTGGAAACCAGTTCGTTGCACCTGGAGTTGATTGCCGATATGAAGCGGCTCAATTCGCTGTTTTGCGGCAGTGCGTATGTGGTGCTGGAAACGGCGGATACCGGGGCGCTGGCGGCGGATGATATTGCCGACATTACGCATTCGCCTTGAACGACTGGGGCTGGGGTTAGTCAGTTACATTGATTCAGCCTTCAGGCCGCTATCGCGAGCAGGCTCACTCCTACAGGGGGACGCATTCCAAATGCAGGAGTGAGCCTGCTCGCGATGGGGCCCTGACTGACGACACGGATCTCCAAATCAGCCGTACGGAAGCCTGTTATGCGTTGCCTGTTGTTCGCCTGTCTGTTGCTCGGTTCCCTGCCCGCCTTTGCCCTGGATCGTTTTCAGGTCGAAGGCTATGCGCTGCCCAACGGTCTGCAGCTGATGCTCAAGCCCGGCACCGAACGCGGGCATGTGGCGATTCGGCTGGTGGTCGGCGTCGGCCTCGACGATTTCGATTGTGATGACAAGGAGCTGCCGCACCTGCTTGAGCACTTGTTGTTCAGCGGCATCGATGCCACTGGCGAAGGTGGTTTAGAGGAGCGCATGCAGGCGCTGGGCGGTGACTGGAACGCGTTCACCAGCAACGCCGACACCACCTTCGTCATCGAAGCGCCGGCGAAAAATCAGCGCAAGGTGCTCGACCTGCTGCTCGCTCTGCTCACACAAACGCGCATCGACGACAACGCCATCAACGCCGCCAAGCGTGTGGTTGAACGTGAAGACGGCGGCCATTACACACGGCTGCAACGCTTTCTCGATCGTCAGGATCTCGGCCACACCGCGAGCAATCAGCTCGCCGTCGAACTGGGCCTGAAATGCCCGCAGCGTGCCGAAGTCGGTCACCTGACTCAGGAGCAGTTGGAAAAGGTGCGCAAAGCCTGGTACGCGCCAAACAACATGACCCTGATCGTCGTCGGCGAACTCGACAAACTGCTACCGGCGTATCTGGAGCGCACGTGGGGCGCGCTCGACGCGGTCGAGCCGAGCGAGCATCGGCCACTGCCGGACATCAGCACCAGCGCCGCCCATGAACGCACCCTCACCCGTGGTTTTATCGGCGACAGCGCCAAGCTGCACTGGCTGGTGCCGGAACCGGTGATCGATGATCAATACGATCAGACCTTCGACATTCTCAAGGATTATCTCGACTGGGCGTTGTACCGGCAGATTCGTCTCAACCACGGCTTGTCCTACGGGCCATGGGCCGAGCGTGAGGTGTTTGGCGGCGTCGGTTTCATGAGCCTGAATGCCGACCTGGATCGTGATGACGTCGACGAAGCCATTCAGGTGCTGGAAGACCTCAAGGCTGATCTGCTGAAAAACGGCCTCGACCCGGACACCTTCGCGCGGATCAAACAGGCTTCCATCGCCCATCAGGCCTGGGCGGTGCAGGGTAACAGCGCGATGGCGGATTACTACTGGAGTGCACTGGGCGATTACGAGGACGGCCGTTTTGCCAACCCGGCGCGGGAGCTGCAAGGGGTGACCCTGGAAGCGGCGAACAAGGCCATGCGTGAGTTGCTGTTGCAACCGGGGTATTTGCGGATCGAGAAGCCGTTGATCAGTGATGATCAGGTGTTGTGGTTGAGTGCGGGTGGCTTGGGCCTGGTGTTGCTGGTCCTGATCGGCTGGCGCTTGCACCACCGCCGAAAACCCGCCGAACACTGACCCTGTAGGAGTGAGCCTGCTCGCGATAGCGGTGTATCAGCCGCATAAACAGTGACTGAAAGACCGCAATCGCGAGCAGGCTCACTCCTACAGGGGTATGTGCTGGTTTTAAGTGACCATCAGCCTTGCGGGCGCTACTCTGTCGAGGTTTTTTCCTATCCAGTCGTGAACCGCCCAAATGCCGAAAATACAGCTCCTGATCCAGCGCATCCTCGAACTGATGAAGCGCTATCCCGGGGTCATTGCACTTGGCGGTTTCATTTCCGGGGTCGGCAGTTTCATCATGGTCGATCGTCAGCAAGGGCTGGCGAGCTGGATCACCGTGATCATGCTGCTCAGCTGGATCTGGCTGATGCTGGAAAACACCCTCACCGGCCTCTTCACCCGCGTGTTCAAACGCGAGATTCCCCAGCCGCTGCTGCGTTACGCGACGCAGATGATCCATCAGGAAAGCCTGTTCTTCGTCCTGCCGTTTTTCTTCATCACCACGACCTGGAACAGCGGCCAGTTGTTCTTCACCGGCCTGCTCAGCGTCGCCGCCCTGATTTCCATCGTCGACCCGCTCTATTACAAATGGCTGGCGCCACGGCGCTGGGCGTTTCTCGCGCTGCACACCCTGACCCTGTTCGCCGCCCTGCTCACTGCGTTGCCAGTGATCATGCACCTGACCACGGCGCAAAGTTTCAAATGGGCGCTGGGCATTGCCGTGTTGTTGTCGTTCCCGAGTCTGGCGTCGATCTTCCCGATCCGCACGCTGCGCAACGCCCTGGCGATCCTGTGCATCACCGTCGGCATTGGCGGCGTCGGTTGGGCGCTGCGTTCGTGGGTGCCGCCGGCGACGCTGTGGATGACCGACGTGGCGATCAGCACGCAAATGCAGGACCGCACCCCCGGTGCCAGCCTCGACACGGTCAGCGCCGAGCAGATTCGTGGCGATGGCCTCTACGCCTACACCGCAATCAACGCGCCGCGCGGGCTCGATGAGCGGATTTACCACGTCTGGCAGTTCAACGGCAAAGAGGTCGATCGCATCGCCCTCGACATCCATGGCGGGCGCAAGGAAGGCTACCGCGCCTGGACGCACAAGCAGAATTTCCCTGGCAATCCGGCGGGCAAGTGGCAGGTGCGGGTGCTGACCGAGGATGGCCAGGTGATCGGCGTGCTGCGCTTCGAAGTCACGGACAGCACAGCGATCAAAGAAAAGTAACCGCGTTCGTGCTATTACGTTAGTTCGCCTGATAACCGGACAAGCACGGAGCTTATGACCAGCAGCTCGATCAGCGGCAATGCCCAACTGGACACATCGATCAGCCCTGCCCGCCTGCGGGTCACGGGGGACTGGACGCTTGCTCATTACGCCGAGCTCAAGCACTTGAGCGAAAAGCTCCACGGCCAGTACGACGCCAACACGTCGATTGATCTGAATAGCCTCGGCGCCCTCGACACCGCTGGTGCGTCGCTGCTGGTCGAACTGCTCGGCTCCGAGCGTCTCGGCAAATCCGCCGAACATCCCGATTGCACGCTCTCCTCCGCCGACCGCGCGCTGCTGCAAACCGTGTATCAATCGATGACGGATTTCTGCGTGCCGATCAAGGAGGCGGAAGTCAGCGTCAGCGTGCAATTGCTGACCCGGATCGGCCGCGCCGTGGAAACGGTCTGGCAAGACACCCTGCAGGTGCTGGGTTTCATCGGCCTGATCCTGGAAACCATCGCCCGTGGCCTGTTCCGGCCCAAGCGCTGGCGCATCACGCCGATGATCGCGCACATCGAACAGACCGGTCTCGACGCCGCGCCAATCGTGGCTTTGCTGACTTTTCTGGTGGGCGCGGTGGTGGCGTTTCTCGGCGCCACGGTGCTGGCCAGTTTCGGCGCGACGATTTTTACTGTGGACCTGGTGGGCTTCTCGTTCCTGAGGGAATTCGGTGTGTTGCTCACGGCAATCCTCATGGCCGGGCGCACCGCCAGTGCCTTCACCGCGCAGATCGGCTCGATGAAGGCCAACGAAGAAATCGACGCGATTCGCACCCTTGGCCTCGACCCGGTGGAGTTGCTGGTGGTACCGCGTGTGCTGGCGATGCTGGTGGCGCTGCCGATGTTGACCTTCCTCGCCATGCTTTGCGGGATCATCGGAGGCGGCGTGGTCTGCGCGGTGTCACTGGATATCTCGCCGGCGATGTTCCTGACGCTGTTGCAGTCGGACATCGGCGTGCAGCACTTTCTGGTCGGCTTGGTGAAGGCGCCAATCTTCGCCTTCATCATTGCCGCGATTGGTTGCCTGGAAGGCTTCAAGGTCAGTGGCAGCGCCGAGTCGGTCGGCGCCCACACCACGTCCGCCGTGGTGCAATCGATTTTCGTGGTGATCGTGCTCGATGCGGTGGCCGCGCTGTTCTTCATGGAGATGGGCTGGTGAGTCGTCTACCCCGCGCGCCCTCGGAGGCGGTGATCGAAGTCCGTGGCCTGTGCAATCGCTTTGGCAGCCAGAGCGTGCACGAGAACCTCGATCTGGATTTGTACAAAGGCGAAATCCTCGCCGTGGTCGGCGGCTCCGGCAGCGGCAAATCGGTGTTGCTGCGCAGCATTGTCGGATTACGCCGGCCCAGCGAAGGCATGGTCAAAGTGTTCGGCAAGAACCTGCCGAGCCTGTCCGAGCATGAGCGCTCACTGGTTGAGCGGCGCTTCGGTGTGCTGTTCCAGAAAGGCGCGCTGTTCTCCTCGCTGACGGTCACCGAGAACGTCGCCCTGCCCCTTATCGAACACGCCGGCCTCAGTCGCAACGACGCTGAGCACTTGGCTGCCGTGAAACTGGCGCTGGCCGGATTACCACTGTCAGCGGCGGACAAATATCCGGCGTCGCTGTCCGGCGGCATGATCAAGCGCGCCGCGCTGGCCCGTGCTTTGGCGCTGGATCCGGACATATTGTTTCTCGACGAACCCACCGCCGGCCTCGATCCGATTGGCGCGGCGCAATTCGATCAATTGATCCTGACCTTGCGCGATGCACTCGGCCTTAGCGTGTTTCTGGTGACCCACGACCTCGACACGCTCTACACCATCACCGACCGCGTGGCGGTGCTGGCACAGAAAAAAGTGCTGGTCGCCGGTCCCATCGACGTGGTCTCGGAAACCGACGACGCGTGGATTCACGAATACTTCCACGGCCCGCGCGGCCGCTCGGCGCTGGACGCCGCCAAATTGCTCAACGAGGTCTGACATGGAAACCCGAGCGCATCATGTGTTGATCGGCTTGTTCACCGTGATCGTGGTGGCAGGCGCCCTGCTCTTCGGTCTGTTCCTCGCCAAGTCCAGCGTCGACACCGAGTTCAAGGATTACGAGATTGTCTTCAGCGAGGCAGTCAGTGGCCTGTCCAAGGGCAGCCCGGTGCAATACAGCGGGATCAAGGTCGGCGATGTGATCAACCTGCGCCTTGATCCAAAGGATCCACGGCGGGTGCTGGCGCGGATTCGTCTGGCCGGGGACACGCCGGTGAAGGAAGACACCCAGGCCAAACTGGCGCTGGCCGGGATCACCGGGACGTCGATCATCCAGCTCAGCGGTGGCACGCCCGAGAGCCCGAAACTGCGTGGGCATGACGGTAATCTGCCGACCATCGTCGCCTCGCCCTCGCCTATTTCGCGCTTGCTCAATGACTCCAACGATTTGATGACCGGCATCACTGCGCTGCTGCAGAACGCCAACCAGATGTTCTCTGCCGAGAACGTCGAGCGTGTGAGCAAAACGCTCGCGCATCTGGAGCAAACCACCGGCACCATCAACGATCAGCGCGGTGACATCAAGCAAGCCATGCAGCAACTGGCGACCGTCGGTAAACAGGCCGGCAGCATGCTCGAACAGACCTCACTGCTGATGCGCAACGCCAACGGCCTGATCAACGACCAGGGCAAACAGGCACTGGGCAGCGCCGAGCAGGCGATGAAGTCGCTGGAGCAAAGCACGACCACCATCAGCACCTTGCTCAGCAAAAACGAAAACTCACTCGACAACGGCATGCAGGGCCTCAATGGCCTGGCCCCGGCGATCCGCGAACTGCGTGAAACGCTGACCTCGCTGCGCGCCATCTCGCAACGCCTTGAGGCCAACCCCAGCGGCTACCTGCTGGGCCGTGACAAGAACAAGGAATTCACGCCATGAAGCTGACTCGACTTGCCCTCCTCGCCGGCTTCACGCTGATCAGTGCCTGCTCGATTCTGCCGCAGTCCGAGCCGTCGGATGTCTATCGCCTGCCGGCCGCACAGGCGCCCGCCTCGGCCAGTTCAGCGGCGACGCAACGGTGGTCGTTGCGGCTGAACAAGTTGCAGGCCAGTGAGGCGTTGAACCGGCCGACGATTGCGGTGATTCCACAGGGCGATGTGATCAGCAGCTACAAGGGCTCGCGCTGGAGCGATCCGGCGCCGGTGCTGGTGCGTAATCGTCTGCTGGATGGGTTTCAGCGTGATGGTCGGGTGACGTTGCTCAGTACCGATGACAGCAACTTTGCTGCGGATCTGGAATTGGGCGGGAGTTTGCAGGCGTTTCAGACCGAGTATCAGGGCACGCAGGCCAGCGTCGTGGTGCGCGTCGATGCGTTGCTCGTGCGCGGTTATGACCAGCGGATTCTGGCCAGCCGCCGCTTTGAAGAGCGCCAGTCTCTGAACGATGTGCAGGTGCCAGCGGTGGTTGCGGGATTTGGCCAGGCCAGTGATCGCCTGACCGCGAAAGTCGTGGCCTGGGCCGTCGACCAGGGCCAAAAGCTGGCCCCCCAAAGACCTTAAGCCCAAACACCAATCCCTGTGGGAGCGAGCCTGCTCGCGAAGGCGTCGTGTCAGACACATCAACGTGAATGACACACCGCTTTCGCGAGCAGGCTCGCTCCCACATTGGATATTTGTTCAGCCGAAGAACCAGTAGCAGACGAAGATCGCACCCACGACCCCGGCAAACTCCGCCAGCAACGCACACCCCACCGCATGCCGCGCCCGCTGAATCCCCACCGCGCCGAAATACACCGCCAGCACATAGAACGTGGTCTCGGTACTGCCCTGAATCGTCGCCGCGACCAGCGCCGGGAAGCTGTCGACGCCGGACGTCTTCATCGTCTCGATCAACATCGCCCGCGCCGCACTGCCAGAGAACGGTTTGACCATCGCCGTCGGCAACGCGTCGACAAACCGCGTGTCCCAACCGGCCCACTCAACCAGATGGCGAATCCCGTCCAGGCCGAAGTCCAGGGCACCAGAGGCACGCAGTACGCCCACCGCGCAGAGCATCGCCACCAGATACGGCAGCAGATTCTTCGCGACATCGAAGCCTTCTTTGGCGCCTTCAACAAACGCCTCGTAGACCTTGACCTTCTTTAGCGCGCCGATCAGCAAGAACAGCATGATCAACCCGAACAGTGTGAGATTGCCGAGGATCGACGACAATCCCGCCAAAGCCGTCGCCGACAGGGTGCCCAGCAGCGCCATGAAGCCACCGAGAATCAGCGCGCCGGGAATCAGATACGCCAACACCACCGGATCCCAGATCCGCAAACGCTGCATGAACGCCACCGACAGGAAGCCGACAATCGTCGAGCAACTGGTCGCCAGGAGGATTGGCAGAAACACCAGCGTCGGGTCCGGCGCGCCTTGCTGGGCGCGGTACATGAAGATCGTCACCGGCAGCAGGGTCAGGGAGGAGGCGTTGAGCACCAGGAAGAGGATTTGCGCGTTACTGGCGATGGTGGCACTGGGATTGAGCTCCTGCAGCGCCTTCATGGCTTTCAGGCCGATGGGCGTGGCCGCGTTGTCGAGGCCCAGACCGTTGGCGGCGAAGTTCAAAGTGATCAGGCCCAGGGCAGGGTGGCCGGCCGGGACTTCCGGCATCAGCCGCAGGAACAGCGGGCCGAGCACCTTGGCCAGCCATTCGACGATCCCGGCCTTTTCGGCAATGCGCAGAAAGCCCAGCCACAGGGTGAGGGTGCCGAACAGCAGCACCATGACTTCGACCGAGAGCTTGGCCATGGCGAAAATGCTTTCCACCATCGCCGCAAAGATCCCGGCGTTGCCGCCGATCAGCCACTGCGCCAGCGCCGATACGGCTGCCACGATGAAGAAGCCAAGCCACAGGCCATTAAGCATCAGTCAAATCCCCCGAAGAATGCCGCGAATGATAGCGGGGTCGCCAGAAACGACAAACCCCGGATTTCTCCGGGGTTCGTATGGCTGACTCGGTCCACTGTAGGAGTGAGCCTGCTCGCGATCGCGGTGTATCAGACAACAGAGATGTTGAATGTACAGCCCTCATCGCGAGCAGGCTCACTCCTACAGGGATTTGTGTCAGTTCTTCGAGATTTCGCCCGCTGGCAGTTTTTCCTTGCTGCGCCAGTGCGGCAGGGAGTTCCAGTAGCGCTGGCCCTTGGCATCGTCGTACATGCCTTCCCAACGTGCGATAACCAGCACCGCCAGGGCGTTACCAATCACATTCAGAGCGGTACGCGCCATGTCCATGATGCGGTCGACACCGGCGATGAACGCCAGACCTTCCAGCGGAATACCAACACTGCCGAGGGTCGCCAGCAGCACCACGAAGGACACGCCCGGTACACCGGCGATGCCTTTGGAGGTGACCATCAGGGTCAGGACCAGCAGCAGCTGCTGGCTGATCGACAGATCAATGCCGTACAGCTGAGCGATGAAGATCGCCGCGATGGACTG
Organism: Pseudomonas sp. CH61; assembly: GCF_059429415.1. Taxonomy (NCBI): domain Bacteria; kingdom Pseudomonadati; phylum Pseudomonadota; class Gammaproteobacteria; order Pseudomonadales; family Pseudomonadaceae; genus Pseudomonas; species Pseudomonas sp. CH61. The sequence continues at coordinate 5,824,338 of NZ_CM182098.1, forward strand.
GTACAGGGTCGAACCGTCGAGGTTGAACGAATAACCGGTCGGTACCACGAAGCTGCAGATGGCTTTCGGCGCGCCGTAGGCTTCCATCTTCTCGATCACGCGTGGCAGCACGGTTTCCGAAGAAGCGGTGGAGTAGGCCAGCACCAGCTCATCCTTGAAGATGCGCATCAGCTTGATCACCGAGAAGCCGAACAGCTTGGCGATCAGGCCCAGTACCACGAAGGCGAAGAAGGCGATGGCGACGTAAACCAGGATCACCAGTTTGGCCAGCGGCAGCAGTGAGGCGAAGCCGAAGTTGGCGACGGTCACCGCGATCAGTGCGAATACGCCGATCGGCGCATAGTTCATGATCATGTGGGTGACTTTGAACATGCTTTCCGAGACGCCCTGGAACATCTTCACCAGCGGCTCGCGCAGGTCCGACTGCAGGCTCGACAGACCGAGACCGAACAGCACGGAGAAGAAGATGATCGGCAGCATTTCGCCGCGGGCCATGGCCGCGAAGATGTTCGACGGGATCAGGTTGAGGATGGTCTCGATGAACGCGTGTTCATGCTGTACCTCGGCGGCGGTTGCCTGGTACTTGGAGATATCCACCGTGCCGAGGGTGCTCATGTCGATGCCTGTGCCCGGATGGAACAGGTTGGCCAGCAGCAGGCCGACGACGATGGCGATGGTGGTGACGATTTCGAAATAGATGATCGTCTTCAGGCCGATACGCCCGAGTTTCTTGGCGTCGCCCACGCCGGCGATGCCGACGATCAGGGAAGAGATGACGATCGGAATCACGATCATCTTGATCAGACGGATAAAGATATCGCCTGCCGGTTGCAGGACGTTGCTGATCCACCAGGCCTTCTCGGCACTGAAGTGGTTGAGCAACGCACCAATTGCAATACCCAAAACCAGACCGATGAGGATCTGCCAGGCGAGGCTAATTTTTGCCTTCTTCATTATCTTTACCCTTACTTGCGTTTGACTCAGGCACATGCAGGAACTGGAACGCTCATTAGCGGAAAAGTCTGTGCATCTGCCTCCGTATAAGGTGCCCCGAAGCGCGTGATTACGGCTCTTCGGCAGGCGAAAAAAGGCGCAACTATTCCGATGCAAGGTTGCGCCGTCTAATGCCGTAAACGCCTACCCTATGCCGAATCGGCATGAGCTTTTTTAAATGAAACTGGCGTCCCAACCGGTTCGATTGTGACATTTCGGCCGGCATAAGTGCCGTGAACCGGTCATTACAGCGTGGGTTGGTTATTTTTTGAACGAGAAAAATCGACTAAAACTCTCGGAAAAAGCCTACGAAGGAAGACTAGAAGTCCTACTGTTTAAACGGTCTCTTTGTCGATATACGGTCGCCGTGAAACACCGCGTAATGTTTTTGCGCGCAGTGTCAGCGATAAAAAGGATGAGCTGGACGCTCTGGATCAATGTTTTGCGTGTTTGAAAGCTCAGCGCAAGTCCGTCGAGCCACTGTGGGTCGGCGAACCTGCGGCGCAGCTTTTACCCTGACCCGGCCCTCGCGCAGGCACTCCCTGTACCCGTAGGTCACTCCGACCCTGCAACAGTCAGAACGTCCCGGCCCCTTGGTCATGCGCCGGCCTTCCTCAGGTGGGCGCAATGGAGGGCAGCAGGGCGCTGCCCTCATGTTCAAATCAATACCACTTCGGATCTTTCTTCAGGGTTTCCATCAGTAGATCCTGCATACCTTGGTCGGGTTTGCCGAAGAAGCGATAGGTCGCATGTCGCGTCGGTGACTTGTCTTGCGGAAGGCCTTCAGGCACATCAACCAGCATGGCGTAGGCGTCATCCTTGTCAAAACTGAATGCGACTATCAATCGATGATTCAGGCACTTGTCCTGATTCTCGCAGAGCGGGCCGACCAAGTATTTCTCGTCGTCTTCAGTAACCGCGTTCATCTGTTGTTCGGAGGTCCCGGACAGGTTGATCACCCATTCCGGTACGCGCTCTTCTTTCTTGATCACGCCTTCCCAGGTTTCACGGTACTGCTCGTCAGAGGCGAGCAGTTCGTTGACCCGCGCCTGGCCGTCATTGGCCGCCATCGCCATGGCACTACCGCCCAGAAGCAGGGCGGCTGCCAGTGTCTTTAACGCACTCATCGTTAACCTCGGCCGCGACGGCCAAAGAAGAAGGAAGCGATGAACATCACCAGGAACACGACAAAGAGAATCTTGGCGATACCCGTGGCGGTGCCCGCGATACCACCGAAGCCCAGTACTGCAGCGATGATGGCAATGATCAAGAATGTAATTGCCCAGCTCAACATGGTGATTCTCCTTACTTCTCTATTTAGGGGTGTTACGTGTTCCGGCGCTGTGCGCCCGAATTCATTCAATCAGTCAGAAAACCCAACGCTCTTCACGTGGCAGTTGATCCAGTGGCTGCGCCTGATCGACGTCCATCATGCGCATCGAGGCGCTCTCGGCCTGGCTGCTGCTGACGGCGCTGAAGTGCGTTTGCGTGTTGTGCTGGATCGAAATCAGCGGCTCAGCCTGCTGGCTGTTTTCCCAGCGCAGGTATTGCTGGCAGGCGATCAGGGTGATCAACAGCGCCAATACGCCAAACAGACCTTGCTGGATGTGCAGTGGCGAGATACGCACTTGGGCGGCACGTTGGCGAGTCATCCTGGGTTCCTCACTCTTATTCGGTTGGGGCAGTTCATTTCTGCCCGGGCTGAGTAAGGTATTGCAGCCTGCATGCCAGTTTTTTAATTGAAAAATATCCAATAAAATCAATAAGTTATGCGTATGCAGAAAATCGTTTGCGACGCATCCTGCACGATGGGTCATCTGGGATCGTGCGCAATGCACGATTTTTTCGTAGGAGATTTCATTCTTATGGAATTGAGAGCGGGGCGCAGATGTCAGAAAAGTACGCAGGGAATTCCCTGCAAATCGGTATTTGTTTAAAAAACCAACAAAATCAACGTATTGGCCGTAAAGGCAGGAGAGAGCTACCCTCCTATGGCTGGCATCGTTCAGAATCAACCATGCAACTTGCCCGATTTTTCCGGGACTAACCCAAGACCAATCACTATGGAGCGTAGGAAAAATGGAATCTGCCACTGAGCATCAAGGCCGCATTCTGCTGGTGGACGACGAATCCGCCATCCTGCGTACTTTCCGTTATTGCCTCGAAGATGAAGGCTATACGGTCGCCACAGCCAACAGCGCGGCCCAGGCTGACGCCTTGTTGCAACGTCAGGTCTTCGACCTGTGCTTCCTTGATTTACGCTTGGGCGAAGACAACGGTCTCGACGTGCTGGCGCAGATGCGCATTCAGGCGCCATGGATGCGTGTGGTGATCGTCACTGCGCATTCGGCCGTCGACACTGCCGTGGATGCGATCCAGGCCGGCGCCGCCGACTATCTGGTCAAACCGTGCAGCCCGGATCAGTTGCGTCTGGCCACCGCCAAGCAACTGGAAGTGCGCCAACTGTCGGCGCGCCTCGAAGCGCTGGAAGGCGAGATCCGCAAACCGAAGGATGGCCTCGATTCCCACAGCCCAGCGATGAAAGTTGTCCTGGAAACGGCCCGCCAGGTTGCCAGCACTGACGCCAACATTCTGATCCTCGGCGAGTCCGGTACCGGTAAAGGTGAGCTGGCCCGAGCGATTCATGGCTGGAGCAAACGCGAGAAGAAATCCTGCGTGACCATCAACTGCCCGTCGCTGACGGCGGAATTGATGGAGAGCGAGCTGTTCGGTCACAGTCGCGGGGCGTTTACCGGGGCCAGCGAAAGCACCTTGGGGCGAGTCAATCAGGCGGACGGCGGCACGCTGTTTCTCGACGAGATCGGCGATTTTCCCCTGACATTACAACCCAAATTGCTGCGTTTCATTCAGGACAAGGAATACGAGCGGGTAGGGGATCCGGTCACCCGCCGGGCCGACGTGCGCATTCTAGCGGCGACCAATCTCAATCTCGAAGACATGGTCCGTGACGGGCGTTTCCGTGAAGACCTGCTCTATCGCCTGAACGTCATCACCCTGCACCTGCCGCCACTGCGCGAGCGTGCCGAGGACATTCTGACCCTGGCCGATCGCTTCCTCGCCCGTTTCGTCAAAGAGTACGCACGTCCGGCACGGGGCTTCAGCGACGAGGCTCGCGAGGCGCTGCTGGGCTACCGCTGGCCGGGCAACATTCGTGAGCTGCGTAACGTGGTCGAGCGGGCGAGCATCATCTGCCCGCAGGAACGCGTGGAAATCAGCCACCTCGGCATGGCCGAGCAACCGGCCAACAACGCTCCTCGCGTCGGTGCGGCGTTGAGTCTCGACGAGTTGGAAAAGGCCCACATCGGTGCGGTACTCGCTACTGCCGGCACCCTGGATCAAGCGGCAAAAACCCTCGGCATCGACGCTTCGACCCTGTACCGCAAGCGCAAGCAGTACAACCTGTGAGTGTCCGGCGATGAAACTGGCGATGAAGTTGCGGACCCGTTTGTTCTTGAGCATTTCCGCGCTGATCACCGTGGCCTTGCTCGGGCTGTTGCTCGGGCTGGTCAGCGTGATGCAGATGGCCGGCACTCAAGAAGCGTTGGTGCGCAGCAATTTCGTCACTCTGGATCTGGGGCTCAAGTTGCGCCAGACGCTGGGTGATCAACTGATCATCATGCTCGCGGAAAAGCCTGATCCCGTGGCGTTCGAAGCGTCAAAACAGCATTACTTCGAATTGCTGGACCAGGGCATCGCCCAAGAGCAAGAGGGCGATGGTCGGCTCTACGGCTTCAGTCGGGCAAAAGCGGATTATCTGAGTTTCCTCGAAGCTTTCGATTTGTCCCGTGACCCGGCCAGCTCGATGAGTAGCAGCGCCGAATTCCGGGAGCGCTTCAACACGTTGCGCAACGGACTGATCACCGAACACAAGCATGCACTGGACAACATCAACGCGGTACAGCGTGAGGCGCGTGACCGTGCCTTGTTGATTGCCGGTCTGCTGGGATTTGTCGGGTTGGCGGTGCTGATCATCGGTTTCATCACGGCCCACGGCATTGCCAGGCGTTTTGGCGCGCCGATCGAGGCGCTGGCGAAAGCGGCGGACAATATCGGCCAAGGCAATTTTGAAGTAACCCTGCCGATTTCTTCGGCAATGGAGATGAATCTGCTGACCAAACGCTTCGGCCTGATGGCCGAGGCACTGCGCGAGCATCAGGCGACCAATGTCGATGAATTGCTCGCTGGTCAGCAACGCTTGCAGGCGGTGCTCGACAGCATCGATGACGGCTTGCTGATGATCGACCGTCAGGGAAATCTGGAGCACCTCAATCCAGTGGCTCAGCGCCAATTGGGCTGGGACGATGATCGTCTTGGCCAGGGGCTGGGCACGGCGCTGGAACGCCCAGAGCTGGATGCGCAGCTGCAACTGGTGCTGCGCGGCGGCACGCTGGAGCGGGCGCCGGAAGATTTGAGTATCGAGGTCGACGGCGAATCACGCCTGCTGACCTACAGCCTGACCCCGGTCAGTCACACCCAAGGGCATATTCTCGGCGCGGTGATGGTGCTGCACGATGTCACCGAGCAGCGCGCCTTCGAGCGGGTGCGCAGTGAATTCGTCTTGCGCGCCTCCCACGAACTGCGCACGCCGGTCACCGGTATGCACATGGCGTTCGGTTTGTTCCGCGAGCGGGCGAAGTTTCCAGCGGAGTCCCGCGAGGCTGATCTGCTCGATACGGTGAACGAGGAAATGCAGCGTCTGATGCAGTTGATCAATGACTTGCTCAACTTCTCGCGTTATCAGAATGGCCTGCAGAAACTCACACTGGCGCCGTGCTCCATCGAAGATTTGCTGGAGCAGGCGCAATTGCGTTTTGCCGACTCGGCGGCGGCCAAGGGCATCGCCCTGAATGTCGAAGTACAGGCGCCGCTGCCACGTTTGCAGGCCGATCAGGCGCAACTCGATCGCGTGCTCGACAACCTGATCGACAACGCCCTGCGGCATACCGCCCGCGACGGTCAGATCCGTTTGCAGGCGCGCCGACATGGCGAGCGAGTGATCATCAGCGTCGAAGACAACGGCGAAGGCATTGCCTACGGCCAGCAAGGACGGATCTTCGAGCCGTTCGTGCAGGTCGGTCGCAAAAAGGGCGGCGCCGGGCTTGGTCTGGCGCTGTGCAAGGAAATCGTCCAATTGCACGGCGGACGCATGGGTGTTTATTCGCGACCGGGGCAGGGCACGCAGTTCTATATGGCGCTCGCCGTTTAGGCTTCGTCGTCCATACGCCTTCCCGCGAGGCGTCGGCCACGGGTGATCAGTTCGATGAACTGCACCGCGCTCAGCGCATGGGCGAACAACCAGCCCTGACCGAACTTCACACCTTCGCTGCTGAGCAGTTCAGCCTGTGATTCCAGTTCGATGCCTTCGGCAATCACCTTCAGATCCAGCGCCTGGGCCATATGAATGATGTGCGGGGCGACGCCGCTGCTCGCTGCGTCATGGCCGAGGGCGTCGATAAAGGCTTTGTCGATCTTCAGGCAATCGACCGGTAGGGTTTGCAAGTAGGCGAGGCTGCAATAGCCGGTGCCGAAATCGTCGATCAATACCTGATGGCCGACATCGCGCAAGGCTTGCAGGTTTTCCCGCGCCACTACCACATCGATCAAGCCACGTTCGGTGACCTCGAAGGCAATCTGCCGCGCGGCCACTCGATGCAATGTGAGCAAGCGCGCCATGACCAGACCGATGCGCGGCACCATCACGTCGCAGGCTGCGAGGTTGACCGAGATATACAGCTGCGGGTTGGCGCGCAGCAATTGGCCCAATTGCTCCAGCAGACGCTGCAGGACGAAATCGGTCATCTGCCGGATTTGCCCGGTGTTTTCCGCCATGGGGATAAACAGATCCGGGCTGGTCAGTGTGCCGTCAGGGCGGCGCCAGCGCAGCAGCGCTTCGGCGCCGACGCAGTTGCGGCTGTCGAGGTCGAAGATCGGCTGATAGAGCACCTGCAACTCGCCCCGACGAATGGCGCCATTAAGTTCGGCGTCCAGCGATTGGCGCTGGCGCACCAGCAAGAACACAAAGAACCCTACGAATGCGCCGAGCAATAGACAGGCCGGAACCATCCACCACCAGATTGCAGGGATGTGCATGCCAGTGCGCGGCGTGATCAGCACCAGTTGATATTCCGGGTTGTCGGTAGGCATGCGGTAGATCAGCCGAGTCTGAGTGACCTGTAATGACTCGCGACTTTTCGGTGGCCAATGTTCGGTCGGTGGCCAGGCCTGCGCCGTGCCGAGCACCGGGATCGCCCGGGTGCCGTGATCGAGCACCACCAAAAGGCTGCTGCCGGGCGACAGATCGACCATGTCGGTCAGATGCCCGCGTGACGTGGCCACACGAAAATTGCCGCGACCCAGCATCAGCGCGGCGCGGTTTTCATCGGGTTCGGTGGTGGTATTGAGCCAATAGCTGTAAGTCGGCCCTCTGATATCCGGCGCTCGTACTACCGACACGCCTTCCTGACGTGGGCGGTTGGAGCAGATCCGTGAGGCGTCCATGTAAGCCGCTTCGTAGACGAAGCGATAGTTGAAGGTGACTTGCTGCAGGGTCGCGATCATTTCATCGTCACAACTGCGCAATGGCTGCGCTTCGAGATCGTCGAGACTTTCGCGCAACTGGCCGAACAATTGTTCGAGGCGGGCGAGGAAACGTTCGCCTTGCGCGTTCATTTCCTGACTTTCGCTTTGCTCGACCTGTCGCATTGCCACGAACATTCCGCCGGCGATCAGCAGGCAGGCACTGAGGACAGCCGCGATCATCGCCAAAAACCACGGGCGATAGAACCAGCTACGCAGCGTCTCTCGGGTAGCAACCATCATGGAATATCCGAAGAATTACCAATGAGTTATAGCTGCTGATTGCGATTTCGCCCTGACCGTCGGGCGGGCGTCATTATTTTGTCTGGTTCAGTACCAGCAACAGCGCTGCTGTTTGCGCATCCGGCGTGCCATCGAAGCGCGAAGGGCGGAAGTGCATCTGGAACGCGGCGAGGACATGGCGTGTCGCAACGTCGAGTTCGCCGGTCTGCGGCGTGTCATACCCCAAGTGCGCCAGTTGTGCCTGGAACCAGCTGATGCTCGGCAGTTCGCTGCTGTTGAACAGCATTTGCTGACGCGCAACCGCCTGTTCGTTCGGCCATACGCCAAGGCCTTCAGCGGCGAGACGCTTCCAGGGGAACAACGGCCCTGGATCAAGTTTGCGCAGCGGCGCGATGTCGCTATGGCCAATGATGTGTTGGGGGCTGATACCGTTGCGTTTGCTGATGTCCTTGAGCAGGACGATCAGCGATTGAATCTGTGCTTCGCTGTACGGATACCACAGGCGCCCGGTTGGCGTGTCCTTGAAGCCCGGATTGACGATTTCGATACCGATGGAGCTTGAGTTCAGCCAGGTGCGACCCTGCCACTGGCTTTCGCCGGCGTGCCAAGCGCGCTGGTTTTCATCCATCAGTTTGTAAATGGTGCCGCTCTTGTCGTCGCCGATCAGGTAATGACTGCTGACTTCGCCATGGGTCAGCAATTGCAGCGAACGCTCCAGCGAGGTCGAGGTGTAATGGACGATCACGAACTGAATGCGGCTGTCGTAATTGGCCGAAGGATGGCTGGTGTTGTAGCGCGGGCCGCTGGCACAACCGGCCAGAACGAGCAGCGACGCGAGGAGGGCAAAGAATTTCATGGCAGAAGGCAGTACACGCAAGACAGTAATGCAACAGTGTAACGTACTGCCTTGCGTCTCGACGGTCAGCGGGCGGATTTAAACAAAATGGAACAATTTGCTCAGCCCAGCTCGACCCGGTTGCGTCCTGCATTTTTAGCGCGGTAAAGCGCCTGATCGGCTCTTTTCAGCACCAGATCGCTGTGTTCTCCAGCGCGGAATGTTGCCAGTCCCATGGAAATGGTGATCGTCACGCGCTCGCCCTTGAAGTGGAAAGGGCAGGCTTCGATCGCTGCGCGCAGGGTTTCCAACAGTTTGGCGCCGACTGCCGGCGGCGTTGCCGGCATCAACAGAACGAACTCTTCCCCGCCGAAACGGGCAATGAAGTCCGAGCCGCGCAGGCGTTTGCGCAACACGGTGGCAATGATCTTCAGCACCTTGTCGCCGGCCAAATGGCCGTAGTTGTCGTTGATGCGTTTGAAGTGATCGAGGTCGAGCATGGCCAGGCTCAAGGTGTTGCCGTGCTGCTGCCACTGCTTGATTTCATGCTCGAGGCGTTCGCTCCATGCGGCGCGATTGGGCAGGCCGGTGAGTGGGTCGATCAAGGCTTTCTGTCTTTGTACTTCAAGATGTTCGCGGAAACCCTGGGCTTCCTGCTCCATATGCGCCACGCGTTCGGACAGGCTTTTCAGCCGCGTGGCGACCTCTTGCTCGCGGGCATCGCGCTGCTTCTGGTGCTGGTCCATGGTGCCGAGCAGGCCTTCGAGATGGTTCTCCAGCACGTGCTTGAGGTCTTCCAGATCCGCCGCTTCCTGCACGCTGGTCTGCAGGCCGTCGACTTGCTCGCGGATCTGCGTGTCCATTGCCCGCGCCGCCGAGCTGTTGTCGGCATGGCCTTCACTGGCAGCCTGCAGATTGCTCTGGAATGCTTCGAGGCGCTCGTTGAGCTGTTGCAGATAGGCTTCGAATTCGTGCTGACCGCTGTCGGTGATCGCCAGCATCAATGTCGCCAGATCGTCGAGGATCGGGATCAGTTCGTACCAGTTCAACCCGTGTTTGAGCCGCTCGCGCATGGCTTCGGCTTGCGGGCGGTGGCGTTCCGGCAGGGTCAGGTCGTCGAGCAGCCCGATCAGGGTGTCTTCGATGTGTTTGGCCACGGAGCTATAGGATGGCTCGGGAGTGTCCGGCAGGGCGAACAGGATGTCGTGCTCGGGCTGCTCCGGGTCAAGGGCGGCCAACGCCTGCGCAATTGGCCCGGGCAGCGGCAGGCTGTCGAGGATCAGCGGTGTCGGATCGCCGGGGCGGATCAGTTCATCAGGATTGATGGCGGCAGGCGCGATTTCATTCTGAGCAGGGTCCGGGATGAAAACAGGTTCGGGCTCGAAGTGCTCAGCCTGCGGTTCGAGCGGAGGGCTGCTGACTGTGCTGACGACCTTCGGTGGCACAAAGGTAACCACCTCTGCCGGTTCTGGTTCCAAATGAGCCCGAGCGGCTGGCGTCGTTGTTTCGACGGGCACCACACCTTCGATGGCAGGCGCTGCCGTCATGGCTTCGATCACGGCGACAGGGGCGGGCTGTGCGGCTTCTGGTTCGGGCGCCGGTGGGGCAAGCGGTTGCGGCGGCGTGGCTTGCAGCGGCGCGGGTGATTCTGTCGCTGGCGCTTCTTCGCTGTCGCGGCTACCAAACAGCCGTTGCAGCAGACCCGGGCGACCCGGCTCTGCGGGCGTTTCCAGCTGACTCAACGCCTTGCCCTGCAAGCCGCTGAGTTCACTCAGCAGCAATGGCATTTCCCGCGCAGACCCGACGCGGCTGTCCAGCTGTTTGGCGAACTTCTTCAGTGGCTGAGCGACTTCACGCGGCAGCGGCAACGCCTGCAACTGGGTGACTAGCGACGTCAGCGCGGTGCTGACCTGATCGATGCGGGTTTCGCGACGCTGCTCGGAATCGAGCACGGCTTTTTCCAGACGCGGCAGCAAGGCGGCGAGTCCGGCGTCCATGTCATCGGTGCGCACCACGTCGCGCATCTCTTTCATGCATTGATCAACGGCCTTGTCGGTGCCTTCAGCCGCCAATGTGCTGCGCACCAGACCGCGACGCAGCAAATCGAGCCTGGCGGCCCAGCGGCGTTCAAGTTTGTCCTGTTGTTCGATGCTTTTGAGGTACTTCTCTTTCCAGCGCTGGGCGTCGTCGCTCATTCAGGGGTTCCGCGAGGGGCAGGACTCAACGCGGGCAATGCATCGGCCGTGAGCGAACCCGGCAGACGAATCTCTACCGCGACCGGCAGGTGATCGGAAATCGGTTGTGCCAGCACTTCGACCTTTTCCAGGGTCAGGGTCGGGCTGAGCAAAATATGATCAAGGCAACGCTGTGGGCGCCAGCTGGGGAAAGTCGCTTCCACCTGCGGGGCCAGCAGGCCGAGATCGCGTAACGGAGAATGTTGTAGCAGATCGCTGGCGTGGGTGTTCATGTCACCCATCAACACTTGGTGTTTATAGCCACCGATCAGCTCACGAATATAGGCCAGTTGCAGGCTGCGGGTTCGCGCGCCAAGGGCCAGGTGCATCATCACCACCACCAGCGCTTCCGGGCCTTCGCCGAAACGCAGCAGAATCGCTCCACGACCTTTCGGGCCGGGCAGCGGGTGATCTTCAATCGCCGACGGTTTCAGACGACTGAGCACGCCATTGCTGTGCTGAGCGAGTCGGCCGAGGTTGCGATTGAGTTGTTGATACCAGTAGGGAAAGGCGCCGAGTTGCGCCAGATGCTCGACCTGATTGACGTAGCCCGAACGCAGGCTGCCGCCATCGGCTTCCTGCAGGGCGACCAGATCGAAGTCGCCCAGCAAGTCACCGATCTTTTGCAGATTGCCTGAGCGGCCGTTGTGCGGCAGCAGGTGCTGCCAGCTACGGGTCAGGTAATGCCGATAGCGCTCGGTGCTGATGCCGACCTGGATATTGAAACTGAGCAGACGCAAACGCTGGTCTGCGGGCAGGCCCGTGGACTCCAGGTGATGCTCGTTGACCTGCGGATCATGCAGGCCAACGATGCGTTCAGACTTCCAGCGGCGCATGGCGGTTGCCGCGCTTAGTTGGCAGCAGCCTTGGTTGCCGCTCGCTCTTTGGCGACCAAGTCGTCAGCCAGTTTCAGTGCCTGCTCGGCGCCACCGGCAGAGCCGATGTCAAAGCGGTACTTGCCGTTGACGATCATGGTTGGCACGCCAGTGATTTCATACTTCTTGGCCAGTTCGCGAGCTTTTACGATCTGACCTTTGATGGCGAACGAGTCGAAGGTGGCGAGGAATTTGTCCTTGTCCACGTCCTGAGTGGCGAGGAAGTCAGCCATGTCGTTCTTGTCGGTCAGCTTCTTGTGTTCTTTCTGGATTGCGTTGAACACGGCGTTGTGAACCTTGTGCTCGACACCCATCGCTTCGAGGGTCAGGAACATTTGACCGTGAGCGTCCCACGGGCCGCCGAACATGGCCGGGATGCGCACGAAGTTGACGTCGGAGGGCAGTTTTTCAACCCAAGGATTGATCACCGGCTCGAAGGCGTAGCAGTGCGGGCAGCCGTACCAGAACAGCTCGACCACTTCGATTTTGCCAGGCTCTGCAACCGGCACCGGGTTGGCCAGTTCCACGTAAGGGGCGGCAGGTGCTTCGGCGGCTTGAGCGGTCACGCCGAACAGGCTGGCAGCGACGAGAGCGGCGCTGATGATCAGATTACGCATGCTTTACTCCTGGACAATTTTGGTCGCCTCGCGCGACCTGTTTTCAGACAGATCCTGGCGGGCATGAGTTCTGTAGTGTAACGGTAGCGGCCACAAAAAAGGGCGGCCAAAGCCACCCTTTTTATACTTGCTGCGACGGATTAATCGAGCGTTAACATTGCCGGAGATATCAACTCCTGCATTGAATCACGCAACACCCCTGTAGGAGCTGCCGAAGGCTGCGATCTTTTGATCTTCAGCCTCGCTCAACGCCCGATACGACACGCTTAGTGCAAACCCTGAATGTAGCTGGAGACTGCAGCGATGTCTTCGTCGCTCAGGCGCTTGGCGATGGTCTGCATGGTCATGGTGTCGCCGTCGTTGGTACGACCGCCTTCTTCCTTGCGGAAATCGGTCAGCTGCTTGGCGATGTATTGAGCGTGTTGGCCACCCAGGTGTGGGAAACCGGCAGCGGCGTTGCCGGCGCCGTTCGGCGAGTGGCAGCCGGTGCAGGCTGGCAGGCCCTTGGCGAGGTTGCCGCCACGGAACAGCGCTTCACCGCGCGCAACGATCTTCGGATCGGCGGCGCCGACGCTGCCTTTCTGGCTGGCAAAGTAGGCGGCAATGTCGGCCAGGTCCTGATCGCTCAGGTTGGTCAGCAGGCCGGTCATTTCCAGAACGGTGCGCTTGCCCGACTTGATGTCGTGCAGTTGCTTGGTCAGGTAGCGTTCACCTTGACCGGCCAGTTTCGGAAAGTTTGGCGCCATGCTGTTGCCGTCCGGGCCATGGCAGGCTCCGCAGACGGCGGCTTTTGCCTGGCCTGCTGCGGCATCACCGGCAGCATGGGCGAAGCCTGAGATTCCCACGGTCAACAGCAGACTCACGATCAATTTGTTCATCAGCTAATCCAACTACGGCTAAGGGTTAAGTTATGGACCGGGTTTACTCGCTCATCCACAGGATGATGGCTTGGTAATCCTCGGCACTGCAGTCCATGCACAAACCACGCGGCGGCATCGCCTTGAAACCCTGGGTCACGTGTTGCACCAGCGTCCCCATACCTTTCGCCAACCTCGGCGTCCAAGCTTCCTGATCGCCTCTTTCGGGCGCCATGGGTAGTTGGCCGGAATGACAGGCACCACAAACACGGTTGTACACAGCTTCCGGATCCTGTGTAGCCTGTGCGCTGTAAAGCGGCATCAAGACTCCGGCAGCCAGCAGCCATTTCGTCATAAAACGACCTTTTCAGGGTTGAGAGCGTTCTGCGTTCTAATGCGCAATCAAGGTCTGTCGCTCTCGTGAACTTCATCCTACGCTGGGACAAAGCACACACAAAATCTGCGGCATTATATACTGGCGTCACTGAAACGGAAGCGACACCGCGTTCCGCGCCCAATCCCGGCGCCGCCCACATCGGAAATCCCATGCAACTCAAGAATCCCATCCTCGGCCTGTGCCAACAGTCCACGTTCATGCTCAGTGCCGCCAAAGTCGATCAATGCCCTGACGACGAAGGCTTCGAAGTGGCGTTTGCCGGTCGTTCCAACGCCGGCAAATCCAGCGCACTGAACACCCTGACTCACGCCAGCCTGGCGCGTACCTCGAAAACCCCGGGTCGCACACAGCTGTTGAACTTCTTCAAGCTAGACGAAGATCGTCGTCTGGTCGACCTGCCGGGCTACGGTTACGCAAAAGTACCGATCCCGCTGAAGATGCACTGGCAGCGTCACCTTGAGGCTTACCTCGGTGGCCGTGAGAGTTTGAAGGGTTTGATTTTGATGATGGACATCCGTCATCCAATGACCGACTTCGACTTGCTGATGCTCGACTGGGCCGTTGCGGCCGGCATGCCGATGCACATCCTGCTGACCAAGGCCGACAAGCTCACCTACGGCGCAGCCAAGAACACCCTGCTCAAAGTGCAGTCGGAAATCCGCAAGGGTTGGGGCGACCTGGTCACCATCCAGCTGTTCTCGGCGCCAAAACGCATGGGCCTGGAAGAGGCCTACACTGTACTGGCCGGCTGGATGGAACTGGCAGACAAAGGCGCCGAGGCGGCAGCCGAGTAAGTCGGGATTGGGAAAAATTGGTTGTAGTGTGGTCAGGCAAGGCAAAGGTGATGCTCAAAAGCGGAGTTTAGGGGACCTAAATGAGCATTTTGAGTAGCGCCTTTAACGCAGCATGGCCGCGCTACAGCCGATTTTTGGGCAAAAAAAGCCCCGGATTTCATTGGGGAGGGAGAAATTCCGGGGTTTAAGTTCCGAACCGCTAGGGCGGGGTTCAGATATCTGCCAACACTTAACACAACATAGGAGCATCGAAGGGCTTCACCAGCCATTCAGTATCTCTGAGTAGTGTCCTTCCAGATTAGTTCAGATTTTTTTCAAAAAGCTTTGGAATAATCCCAAGCGCTTTTCGAAATAAGCAGGTTTTACCGGCGTTGCCGCGACAACAGGTCGCGGCAAACCGTGTTCAAAAGGCTCAGTGAGCCTCATCCCAATTGTTGCCTACACCCACTTCGACCAGCAGCGGTACATCCAGCTTCGCCGCTTCGCTCATGTGCACGCGAATCTCGGCGCTGACCTGGTCGACCAGATCCTCGCGAACCTCCAGCACCAGTTCATCGTGCACCTGCAGGATGACTTTGGCGTCCAGCCCGGACGTCGCCAGCCAGTTATCCACCGCGACCATGGCTTTCTTGATGATGTCCGCAGCCGTGCCTTGCATCGGCGCGTTGATCGCCGTGCGCTCGGCGGCGGCGCGTTCCTGCGGCTTGTTCGAGTTGATCTCCGGCAGATACAGGCGACGACCGAAGAACGTCTCGACATAACCCTGATCCGCCGCCTGCGTGCGGGTGCGCTCCATGTATTCGCGAACCCCCGGATAGCGGGCGAAGTAGGTGTCGATGTAAGCCTTGGCGGTCTTGGTGTCGACGCCGATGTCTTTGCCGAGCTTCTGCGCGCCCATGCCGTAGATCAGGCCGAAGTTGATCGCCTTGGCGCCACGGCGCTGGTCGGAGGTCACTTCGTTGAGCTCGACCTTGAACACTTCGGCTGCGGTCGCGGTATGCACGTCCAGATTGTTGCGGAAGGCGTTCATCAGGCCTTCGTCCTTGGACAGGTGCGCCATGATCCGCAGCTCGATCTGCGAATAGTCCGCCGCCAGCAGTTTGTAGCCTTTCGGCGCGACGAAGGCCTGACGGATGCGCCGGCCTTCAGCGGTACGCACCGGGATGTTCTGCAGGTTCGGATCGCTGGAGGACAAGCGACCGGTCGACGCCACAGCCTGATGATACGAGGTGTGAATACGCCCGGTGCGCGGGTTGATCTGCTCCGGCAGGCGATCGGTGTAGGTGCTTTTCAGCTTGCTCATCGAACGGTGCTCCATCAGCACTTTCGGCAAGCGGTGATCGTCTTCGGCGAGTTTCGCCAACACTTCTTCAGCAGTGGACGGCTGACCTTTGGCGGTCTTCTTCAGCACTGGCAGGCCGAGTTTCTCGTAGAGAATCACGCCCAGTTGCTTCGGCGAGCCAAGATTGAATTCTTCCCCGGCGATCTCGAACGCTTCGCGCTCCAGCGCGACCATTTTGTTGCCCAACTCGATGCTCTGGATGCCGAGCAGCTCAGCGTCGACAAACGCGCCTTGGCGTTCGATACGCGCCAGCACCGGCACCAGCGGGATTTCGATGTCAGTCAGCACGCTGGCCAGGCTCGGAATGGCGCTGAGTTTTTCGAACAAGGTCTGGTGCAGACGCAGGGTGATGTCGGCGTCTTCGGCGGCGTACGGGCCGGCTTGTTCCAAAGCGATCTGGTCGAAGGTCAGCTGCTTGGCGCCTTTGCCGGCTATGTCCTGGAAACTCACGGTGGTGTGATCCAGGTACTTCTGCGCGAGGCTGTCCATGTCGTGGCGGGTGGCGGTAGAGTTGAGCACGTAGGACTCAAGCATCGTGTCGAAGGCGATGCCGCGCACGGTGATGCCGTTGTTCTGGTCGCCACCGATGGCGCAGTTGGCCAGAATATTCATGTCGAACTTGGCGTGCTGGCCGACCTTGAGTTTGCTCGGGTCTTCGAGAATCGGCTTGAGTGCGCGCAGTACGGTGTCGCGATCCAGCTGCTCCGGCACGCCGATGTAGGAGTGGGTCAGCGGAATGTACGCGGCTTCGTTGGCCTGCACGGCGAACGATAGACCGACCAGTTGCGCCTGCTGTGCGTCGATGCCGGTGGTTTCGGTGTCGAAGGCGAACAGCTTGGCGTTATTGAGTTTTTCCAGCCAGACGTCGAAACGTGCCTGATCGAGGATGGTTTCGTAGGCAGCCTCAGCGGGAGCGGCGGGCGCTTCTTCTGCTGGCGCGCTGAACAGATCGCCGGCCGGCGCAGGCTCGGTGGCTGCGCTCAGTTCCAGACGTTTGGCGTCGCGATCCAGATCATTGATCCAGCTTTTGAATTCGAGCAGCGAGTACAACTCGTAGAGCTTGGCCGGGTCTTCCGCGCCCATTTGCAGGTCGTCGAGTTCGACGTCCAGCGGCACGTCGACTTTGATGGTCGCCAGTTGATAGGAGAGGAACGCCATCTCCTTGTGCTCTTCGAGCTTGGCCGGCAGGGTTTTCGCGCCGCGAATCGGCAGGGTCGGGACGATGTCGAGATTGGCGTACAGCTCGGTAAGGCCACCGTTGACCCCGACCAACAGGCCGGAGGCAGTTTTCGGGCCGATGCCCGGAACGCCCGGAATGTTGTCGGACGAATCGCCCATCAGCGCCAGATAATCGATGATCTGCTCCGGTGCGACGCCGAATTTCTCCTTCACGCCCTCCACGTCCATCGAGCTACCGGACATGGTGTTGACCAAGGTAATGTGGCCGTCGACCAGTTGCGCCATGTCCTTGTCGCCGGTGGAGATAACCACCGGGCGATCCGCCGCCGCGCTGCTGCGGGCGAGGGTGCCGATGACGTCGTCGGCCTCGACGCCTTCCACGCACAGCAGCGGGAAACCGAGGGCGATCACGCTCTGGTGCAGCGGCTCGATCTGCACGCGCATGTCGTCGGGCATGCTTGGGCGATTGGCTTTGTATTCGGCGTACATCTCATCGCGAAATGTCCCACCCTTGGCGTCGAACACCACGGCGAACGGGCTGTCCGGGTACTGCTTGCGCAGACTCTTGAGCATGTTCAGCACGCCTTTGACCGCACCGGTCGGCAGGCCTTTGGAGGTGGTCAGTGGTGGCAATGCGTGAAACGCGCGGTACAGGTAAGACGAACCGTCCACCAGGACGAGGGGGGCTTGGCTCATGAGCAGGATCAACCTTTTCGGCGGGTCCGGCGCTAGAATAGCGGGACCGTTGACGACAAAGGGACAAGGTTATCATGCGTACGTTAAATCGCTTGCTGCTGGTCGGTCTGATTGCTGTCTCACCTATGGCCGCGATGGCGGCGGATGATGCGCCTGCCTCGGAGCCGGAAGTTACGATCAACACGCACACGGAAGGCGACAAGGTCATCCAGGAATACAGTCGCAGTGGCTTCGTCTATGCGATCAAGGTCACGCCAAAGGGTGGCAAACCGTATTTCCTGGTGCGCGCCGATGGCACGGACGCGAACTACATTCGCTCCGACCAGCCGGATATGCTGATTCCGTCGTGGGAAATCTTTACCTGGAAGTAAGTTTCCCGACTTTTAATCGGCGTCGCCTGACCGCGACGCCTGAACTGAGCAGTTTTTAACCATGTCTGTGTTCACTCCCCTGGCTCGGCCCGAGCTGGAAACCTTTCTCGCCCCTTACGGGCTTGGCCGTCTGCTTGATTTCCAGGGGATCGCCGCCGGCAGCGAAAACACCAATTTCTTTATCAGCCTGGAGCAGGGCGAATTCGTCCTGACTCTGGTCGAGCGCGGCCCGGTGCAGGAGATGCCGTTCTTCATCGACCTGCTCGACGTGTTGCATGAAGCCGACTTGCCGGTGCCTTACGCACTGCGCACCACCGACGGCGTGGCGTTGCGTGAGCTGAAAGGCAAGCCGGCTCTGCTGCAGCCGCGCCTCTCCGGCAAGCACATCAAGGTCGCCAATGCCCAGCATTGCGCGCAGGTCGGCGAGTTGCAGGCCCATCTGCACCTGGCGACCCAGGGCGAGCGCATGATCAAGCGCAAGACCGATCGTGGCCTCGACTGGATGCTGGAGGAGGGCACGGAATTTCTCTCGCACCTGAGTGATGAGCCGCGTGCTTTGCTGCAGAAGGCGCTGGATGAAATCACCGAGCGCAAAGACAAGATTCTTGCGCTGCCTCGGGCGAACATTCATGCGGATCTGTTTCGCGACAACGCGATGTTCGAAGGCACGCACCTGACCGGGCTGATCGACTTCTACAACGCCTGCT
This sequence comes from Pseudomonas sp. CH61, assembly GCF_059429415.1. Lineage (NCBI taxonomy): Bacteria > Pseudomonadati > Pseudomonadota > Gammaproteobacteria > Pseudomonadales > Pseudomonadaceae > Pseudomonas > Pseudomonas sp. CH61. The sequence continues at coordinate 5,843,075 of NZ_CM182098.1, forward strand.
CAGGGCCGATGCTGTACGACGTGGCGATTGCCTTGAACGACTGGTGTTCGGACGAGGAAGGTTTGATCGATGGCCCACGTGCCCGCGCGTTTCTCGGCGCCTATGCGGCGTTGCGACCGTTTACGGCGGCGGAGGCTGAGTTGTGGCCGACCATGCTGCGCGTGGCGTGTGTGCGGTTCTGGCTGTCGCGGTTGATCGCGGCGGAGCAGTTCGCCGGGCAGGACGTGTTGATTCACGATCCGCAGGAGTTTGAGCAGCGCTTGGCGCAGCGGCAGCAGGTTCACACACCGTTGCCTTTCGCCCTTTAAGATCAAAAGATCGCAGCCTTCGGCAGCTCCTACATGGGATTGATGTAGACCCTGTAGCTGCCGAAGGCTGCGATCTTTTTCTATGGGGCTACAGAGATTCCAGGCACCCGGCCAAATCATTGCCCAACTTCTCCAGCACCTGCTCATAGCCCTGAGCCGTCGCCGGGGTGTACCCGCCCAACGCATCCAGCTCAGCCAGTTTCACCGGCAAACCCGCCACCAGCGTCTCCGCCAGACGCGGCCGCAATGGCGGCTCACTGAACACACAAGTCTTGCCCACTTCCTGCAAACGCTTGCGCATCGCCGCGACATGCTGCGCGCCCGGCTGCACTTCGGCAGCTACGCTGAACACGCCGGCATGCTTCAGGCCATAGGCTTCTTCAAAGTAATCAAACGCCTCGTGAAAGACGAAGTACGGCTTGCCTTCAACACTGGCCAGACGCTTCTTCAAACGCTGATCCAGCGCGTCCAGACGCTCGTCGAATGTTTTGGCATTGCTCTGATAACGCTCGGCGTTAGCCGGGTCGGCGGCGCTGAGGTCTGCGGCCATTTTGTCGGCAATCACCCGCGCGTTGACCGGCGATAGCCACAAATGTGCATCCAGTGTGCCCGGACGATGATCGTGATCATGCTCGTCGGCGTCTTCGGCGTGGGAGTGGCTGTCCTCAGCAAAACGCCGCAGCTTCATCCCCGGCAAATCCTGCACCGCGACGCTCGGCAGCGTACGACTGCTCAGCACGCGCGGCAGGAAACCTTCCATGTCCGGGCCGATCCAGTAGAGCAGATCCACCGATTGCACCTTCCGTACGTCGGATGGGCGCAGGGCGTAATTGTGTGGCGACGCGCCCGGCGGCAGCAGCACTTCGGGAATCGCCACGCCGTCCTGCACGGCCGCTGCAATCAGCTGCAACGGTTTGATGCTGGTGAGGACTTTGACCTCGGCCTGAGCCGAACCGATCAGCAGGAAACTGGCGACAAAAGCCACAAAAACAGAAAAAAGTCGGGACACGATGACCACTCAAGGAGGCGAGAACGGGTAACATAATAACGTCTCTATCAAAACTCGTCGCCGCCCATGCCTATTACACCGATTGCCAGCCGTCCCCACGACCACTCACATTGCGTGCACAGCGCTTTGTCCGAGGCCGATACCTTGTGTGCCCAGAAAGGCTTGCGCCTGACCGCGTTGCGCCGCCGGGTGCTGGAATTGGTGTGGCAGAGCCACAAACCGCTGGGCGCCTACGACATTCTTGCCGTGTTGAGCGAGCAGGACGGCCGCCGCGCCGCGCCGCCGACCGTGTACCGTGCGCTGGATTTCCTTCTGGAAAACGGCCTGGTGCACCGCATCTCCTCGCTCAACGCCTTTGTCGGCTGCGTGCATCCGGAACACGCGCATCAGGGCCAATTCCTGATCTGCCGCGATTGCCACGCCGCCATCGAGCTTGAACAAAAAGTGATCAGCGACGCGATCATCAACAGCGCCAAAGACGTTGGTTTCATTGTCGAAGCGCAGACCGTCGAAGTCGTCGGCCTGTGCTCCGGTTGCCAGGGGGCTTGATGAGCAATGCGCTGATCCGTCTGGAGCAGGTCGCCGTCACATTTGCCGGGCAGACCGTGCTGGACAACATCGAGCTGAGTGTCGAGCCGGGGCAGATCGTCACCCTGATCGGTCCCAACGGCGCCGGCAAGACCACGCTGGTGCGCGCCGTGCTCGGGCTGTTGAAACCAGACAGCGGCAGCGTCTGGCGCAAGCCGAAGCTGCGCGTCGGCTACATGCCGCAAAAACTTCACGTCGATCCGACCTTGCCGCTGTCGGTGCTGCGCTTTCTGCGTCTGGTGCCGGGCGTTGATCGTCCGCGTGCGCTGGCCGCATTGAAAGAAGTTGGCGCCGAGCACGTCATCGACAGCCCGGTGCAAAGCGTTTCCGGCGGTGAAATGCAGCGTGTGCTGCTCGCGCGGGCGCTGCTGCGTGAACCGGAACTGCTGGTGCTCGATGAGCCGGTACAAGGCGTCGACGTTGCCGGCCAGGCCGAGCTGTACAGCCTGATCACCCGTCTGCGCGATCGCCATGGTTGCGGTGTGTTGATGGTGTCCCACGATTTGCATCTGGTGATGAGCACCACCGATCAGGTGGTCTGCCTCAACCGTCACGTCTGCTGCTCCGGGCATCCCGAGCAGGTCAGCGGTGATCCGGCGTTTGTCGAGTTGTTCGGCAAGAACGCACAGAGCCTGGCGGTCTATCACCACCATCACGACCACGCTCACGACCTGCACGGCTCCGTCGTCAAAGGGCCGGTAACGGGTCAACCCCACGTTCACGGAGACAACTGCAAGCATGGCTGATTTTCTGTTGTATGCCCTGCTTGCAGGTCTGGCGTTGGCGATCGTTGCAGGTCCGCTGGGTTCGTTCGTGGTCTGGCGGCGCATGGCCTATTTCGGCGATACCTTGTCCCACGCCGCACTGCTCGGCGTGGCGCTGGGCTTTTTGCTGGATGTCAGCCCGACCGTCGCGGTCACCGTAGGCTGTCTGTTGCTGGCGGTGCTGCTGGTCACGCTGCAACAGCGCCAACCGCTGGCGTCCGACACGCTGTTGGGAATTCTCGCACCGAGCACGCTCTCTCTCGGCCTGGTGGTACTAAGCTTCATGCATGAAGTGCGGATCGACCTGATGGCCTATCTGTTCGGCGACCTGCTGGCGATCAGCCCGACCGATCTGGCGTGGATCCTCGGCGGCAGTGCGGCGGTGCTGGTGTTGCTGGTGACGCTGTGGCGGCCGTTGCTGGCGATTACCGTGCACGAAGAGTTGGCCAAGGTCGAAGGCCTGCCGGTCGCGGGCCTGCGCATGGCGCTGATGCTGTTGATTGCGGTGGTGATCGCGGTGGCGATGAAAATCGTCGGTGTGTTGCTGATTACGTCGCTGTTGATCATTCCGGCGGCTGCGGCACAGCGTCACGCCCGCTCGCCGGAGCAGATGGCACTGGGCGCGAGCCTGCTGGGCATGCTCGCGGTGTGTGGCGGGCTGGCGTTGTCGTGGTTCAAGGACACCCCGGCCGGGCCGTCAATCGTTGTGACGGCGGCCGCACTGTTTCTGCTGAGTTTTGTTCTGCCCCGCCGCGGGGTGTAGACTTGGCCGCTTTTTGCGCAAATAGAGAGTCGCAGGAATGAAGCCGTTCGCCTCCCGTTATCTGCTCCTTGTCGCATTTTCAGTGCTGCTGGGCGCCTGCCAAAGTACGCCGCCGGTGGCTGAAGTCCCCGATGCGCGGGCTACGGCCATCGCACAGCTGGAGCAAAGCCTAGCCAGCAGCGAACTGGCCACTGCCGAAGACCAGTTGGCCGCTTTGCAGAAAGAAACCCCCAACGATCAATCCCTTGAGCAATACCAGCGGCAGCTTGCCGAAGCGTATCTGCGTCGCAGCCAGATCGTGCTGCAGAAGGGTGATGTGAATGCTGCCGCCACGGCGCTGAGCCGTGCTCGTGCGCTGATGCCGAAAGCGCCGGCGCTGACCGGTGGCGTGAATGGTGCCATCACTGAAGCGCGCAAGGCTGAGCTGGAAAAGGCTGAAGCGGCGCTGTTGGCAGCCGAAGCGAAGCCGAAAGCCAAGGTGATCGATCCGACTGCCGAGAGCACCACAGTCGCGCTGAATATCACTGATAGCCGCAAACTTCGCCGACAACTGGATGCGATCGCCGCTGATGTGGTGAATTATGAGTGTGGGGTGACCATTCAGGCGCCACGCACGAATGACTATCCGTGGTTGGCGACGTTGCTGACCAAGCGGGTCAAGAAATTGAATCCGGATTTTGATCTGAAGATTGTGAAGCAGACCGTGCGCACCGTGCCTGCGCAGATGGTTCTGAGCCCGCGTAAACCCTAAAAAGCTTCGCGAGCAGGCTCGCTCCCACACTGGATTCGTGAACGACACAAAGCCAATGTGGGAGCGAGCCTGCTCGCGAAAGCGGTCTTTCTAATACCGGAGATTTTAAGCTGGAATGGCTTTCGCCTTAGGCTCCCGCGCCCAAACCCGATGCTGCCCGATCGCCGCAAAAAACGGCTTGGTCAGCGCCGGTACATCCTTGCCCTGCAGCAATCCAGCATCCGCTTCCAGCTTCAGCAGATCCTGCAGTTGCTTGGCATCACCCTGCAACGCAATCGCCTTCAAATGCTTGTACGCCTCCAGCAGGTAATGCAACGCCACGCCGTCGCCGCTCAACGCCTTGACCGACGCCGCGCCACCCGGCACGAACACCGCGTCGAAGATCACTGATGGCATGCCTTCCATCGAAGCATCCACTGGCAACATTTTGCCGTCAGCGGTCTTCACCGGCGCCGAAGTCGGGCCGAGCAACTTGGCATGCGCACCCTCAGCGGCCAATGCCTTCTTCATTGCATCAATCGCCGCACCATCGACGCCGTTGGCAGCAAGAATCGCCACTTTTCGGGTTTTGATGTTTTCTGGCAGCAAATTAGCCTGGCTCAATGATGGCGAGTGATCGAAAGACACCTTGCGCGCATCCACCGTGCCTTTGGTAGGTGCAGGCAGACCTAGATTAGCCGCCACGCGCTTGGCCAGTTCCAGATCGATGTTGGCGAGAATCTCGTTCACCTCCCGCGCACGGATGAACTCGCGCTCAACCTTGCCCAGCTCGAAGCTGTAAGCGGCAATGATGTGCTCCTTCTCGTGATCGCTCATGCTGTTGAAGAACAACGTCGCCTGGGAGAAGTGATCGCTGAACGACTCACTGCGCTGACGGATCTTGTTGGCATCGATGCGCTCTGGATAACTTTCGAAACCACCGTCCTGCGCGGCTGGTGGCGTTTCTTTCGGCCAGCCGCCATCAATCGAGTTTGGCTCATAGGAGGCGCGGCCCTTGTCGATCACCGTGCGGTGCTGCGCATCGCGCTGACCGTTGTGGAACGGCGCCACCGGGCGGTTGATCGGCAACTCATGAAAGTTCGGCCCACCGAGTCGGCTGATTTGCGTATCGGTGTAGGAAAACAGCCGACCTTGCAGCAGCGGGTCGTTGGAGAAGTCGATGCCCGGCACGATGTGGCCAGGGCAGAACGCGACCTGCTCGGTCTCGGCGAAGAAGTTGTCCGGGTTACGGTTCAGCGTCATCTTGCCGAGCGGTGTGATCGGCACTATTTCTTCGGGAATCAGCTTGGTCGGGTCGAGGATGTCGAAATCGAAGTCGTGCTCGTTTTCCTCCTCGATGATCTGTACACCCAGCTCCCATTCCGGATAGTCGCCCATCTCGATCGCTTCCCAAAGGTCGCGACGGTGGTAGTCGGTGTCTTTACCGGCGAGCTTCTGCGCCTCGTCCCAGACCAGCGAGCAAGTGCCGGCAGTGGGGCGCCAGTGGAATTTGACGAAGCGCGATTTGCCCTCTGCATTGATCAGGCGGAAGGTGTGGACGCCAAAGCCCTGCATACTGCGCAGGCTTTTCGGGATCGCCCGGTCGGACATTGCCCAGATGACCATGTGCGCCGATTCCGGCACCAATGAAACGAAGTCCCAGAACGTATCGTGCGCCGAACCGCCAGTCGGGATTTCATTGTGCGGTTCGGGTTTCACCGCGTGAACGAAGTCGGGAAACTTGATCGCGTCCTGAATGAAAAACACTGGCATGTTGTTGCCGACCAGGTCGAAGTTGCCTTCATCGGTGAAGAACTTCACCGCGAAACCGCGTACGTCACGCACGGTGTCGCCGGAACCACGCGGCCCCTGCACCGTGGAAAAGCGCACAAACACCGGGGTCTTTTTCCCCGGATCCTGTAGGAAACCAGCCTTGGTCAGCGCCGAATGGTTCTCGTAGGCCTGAAAGAAGCCATGCGCCCCGGTGCCGCGTGCGTGGACGATACGTTCCGGGATCCGCTCATGGTCAAAATGCGTGATCTTTTCGCGCATGATGAAGTCTTCCAGCAGCGACGGCCCACGCGGGCCGGCCTTGAGGGTGTTCTGGTTGTCGGCGATCTTCACGCCCTGGTTGGTGCGCAGCGCCTGGCCGGTGGCGTCGGAGCGAAACTTTTCCAGGCTGTCGAGTTTGGCGTTGGTGTTGGCGCGATCCGGGGTATCGGTACCGGCCATCTGGCTTTTGTCGGTCGTAGGCTTCTTGCTCATCAGTCGTAAACTCCTCGGTTGACCCCGTGGTTTGCCGGGGACTCTTGAGTGGTTCCCGGGCACGGCACCCAGGGTTTTCAAGTCGCTTACTTAGTGACTGATGAGGCACTTGGGGCGTTCCTTTTTTATGACCTTTGATCTTGTTATTGCCAAATCGAAGGTTAATTGCGAAATAAATGCTAAGAACCTCTATACGGACAGGCTAAAATGCGCGCCCGGCTAACCGCTGATCCTTTTCTAACGCGCCCCACAAGGTTCGCTACGTGATCGAGTTTCAAAACGTCCACAAGACTTACCGCGTCGCCGGTAAGGACATTCCCGCGCTGCACCCGACCAGTCTCGCCATCGAGAACGGGCAGGTGTTCGGCCTCATCGGCCATTCCGGCGCGGGCAAAAGTACCCTGCTGCGTCTGATCAATCGCCTGGAGAACTCCAGCGGCGGCAAGATCATCGTCGACGGCGAAGAAGTCACCGCGCTGGACGCCAACGGCCTGCGCCGTTTCCGCCAGCAAGTCGGGATGATCTTCCAGCACTTCAACCTGCTCGCCTCCAAGACTGTGGCCGACAACGTTGCGTTGCCGCTGACCCTGGCCGGCGAACTGTCGGGCAGCGAGATCGACAAGCGTGTGGCCGAGTTGCTGGCGCGGGTCGGTCTGTCCGACCACGCCAAGAAGTATCCGGCGCAATTGTCCGGCGGTCAGAAACAGCGCGTCGGCATCGCCCGCGCCCTGGCGACCAAGCCAAAAATTCTGCTGTGCGACGAGGCCACCAGTGCCCTTGACCCGCAGACCACCGCGTCGGTCCTGCAATTGCTGGCCGAGATCAACCGCGAGCTGAAACTGACCATCGTCCTGATCACCCACGAGATGGATGTCATCCGTCGCGTCTGCGATCAGGTGGCGGTGATGGATGCCGGCGTGATCGTCGAGCAAGGTTCGGTGGCCGATGTGTTCCTGCATCCGCAGCACCCGACCACCAAGCGTTTCGTTCAGGAAAGCGAGCAGATCGACGAAAGCGAGCAGCGTGATGACTTCGCGCACGTGCCGGGTCGTATCGTGCGTCTGACCTTCCAAGGCGAAGCGACCTACGCGCCGCTGCTCGGTACTGTCGCCCGGGAAACCGGCGTCGACTACAGCATCCTCGCCGGTCGCATCGACCGCATCAAAGACATTCCGTACGGGCAATTGACCCTCGCCGTCACCGGTGGCGACATGGAAGCGGCCTTCGCCCGCTTCACCGCCGCTGACGTTCACATGGAGGTATTGCGCTAATGGAAGACCTGATCAGTTTCTTCACCAATATCGACTGGTACGAAATCTGGCTGGCCACCGGCGACACCATGCTGATGCTTGGCGGTTCGCTGCTGTTCACCGTGCTGCTCGGCCTGCCGCTGGGCGTGTTGTTGTTCCTCTGCAGCCCGCGTCAGTTGCTGGAAAACCGTGGCCTCTACGCATTCATGTCGCTGGCGGTGAACATCCTGCGTTCGCTGCCGTTCATTATTCTGTTGATCGTGATGATCCCGTTCACCGTGCTGATCACCGGCACGTCGCTGGGCGTGGCCGGTGCGATTCCGCCGTTGGTCGTCGGTGCCACACCGTTCTTCGCGCGTCTGGTGGAAACCGCGCTGCGTGAAGTCGATCGCGGCATCATCGAAGCGACCCAGTCGATGGGCGCGACCACGCGGCAGATCATCATGAACGCCTTGCTGCCGGAAGCCCGCCCGGGCATCTTCGCGGCGATTACGGTGACGGCGATTACACTGGTGTCCTACACGGCGATGGCCGGTGTAGTCGGTGCCGGTGGTCTGGGTGACCTGGCCATCCGTTTCGGTTACCAGCGTTTCCAGACTGACGTGATGATCGTCACCGTGGTGTTGCTGTTGATTCTGGTGCAAGTGCTGCAGATGGTCGGTGATCGACTGGTCGTGCATTTCTCGCGCAAATAAGCAGTTTTGTATTGAACAGATGAGCCGGCCATTCGCTGGCAGGCGCCAGACGGGCGCCTCATAAGGAGTTAGCTGAATGAAAAAACTGATCGCTGCTTTTGCTGCCGTTGCAGCATTCTCGGCCCACGCCGAAACCCTGACCGTTGCCGCCACTCCGGTGCCGCACGCAGAAATCCTCGAGTTCGTGAAGCCGGCGCTGGCCAAAGAAGGTGTGGATCTGAAGGTCAAGGTCTTCACCGACTACATTCAGCCGAACGTACAGGTCGCGGAAAAGCGTCTGGACGCCAACTTCTTCCAGCACCAGCCGTACCTCGATGAGTTCAACAAGGCCAAGGGCACCAGCCTGGTCGCCGTGACCGGTGTGCATCTGGAGCCGCTGGGCGCTTACTCGAGCAAGCTCAAGGATCTGAAGGATCTGCCAAGCGGCGCCAACGTGGTGATCCCGAACGACGCCACCAACGGCGGCCGTGCGCTGTTGCTGCTGGCGAAGGCTGGCGTGATCACGCTGAAGGATCCGACCAACATCCTGTCGACCGTCAAAGACATCGCGACCAACCCGAAAGACCTGAAAATCCGTGAACTGGAAGCCGCGACCATCCCGCGCGTGCTGACCCAGGTCGATCTGGCGCTGATCAACACCAACTACGCGCTGGAAGCCAAGCTCGATCCGTCCAAGGATGCGCTGGTGATCGAAGGTAACGACTCGCCGTACGTGAACATCCTCGTGTCCCGCGCGGACAACAAGGACAGCGACGCGATGAAGAAACTCGCTGCTGCGCTGCACAGCCCGGAAGTGAAGCAATTCATTACCGAGAAGTACAAAGGCGCAGTATTGCCGGCGTTCTGATCGCTCTTTCGGCTTGATCGTGCCCATGCTCCGCGTGGGCATGCATCCCCGGACGCTCCGCGTTCGCTGGGACGCAGAGCGTCCCTTGCTGCATTCCCACGCAGAGCGTGGGAACGATCAAAGAAAAAGGGGGCGCCATGAGCGTCCCCTTTTTTTGTTTGAAATACCGACCCTGTAGGAGTGAGCCTGCTCGCGATTGCGGTATAGCTGTCACATCAATATTGGATGTGCCGACGTCATCGCGAGCAGGCTCACTCCTACAAGGGATTGGCGGTTTTCTTATTTGCGGTTAAGCATGACCGGCAGCTGCGCAACCAATTTGACGTTGTTCAACGGCGCCCGAATAAACCCACGCTGCGTCCCGTCCGGGCCAATCACCGCGAGATTGCCGCTATGGTCGACGGTGTAATTCGGCTTGCTCGTATCCGCCGGAATAAACGGAATACTCACCGCGTTCGCGACCTTCTGCAGCTCTTCAATCGAAGTCGGCGTCAGGCCAACAAACTGCGGATCGAAGTAACCCAGATACTGCTTCAACTGCTTGGGGTTATCGCGGTTCGGGTCGACGCTGACCAGCACGATCTGCAACTTGTCCACAGCGTCCTTGGGCAGTTCACTCTTGATCTGCCGCAACTGGGCGAGGGTGGTCGGGCAGATGTCCGGGCAGAAGGTGTAGCCAAAAAACAGCAGACTCCACTTACCTTTGAGCTCATTGATCGCCACCGGTTTGCCGTCCTGATCGGTCATCGTCACGTCCGGCAAATTACGGCTCTGCGGCAGCAGAATGATGCCGGCGTCGATCAGCGCAGTGGGGTCGCCCTGGCCCTTGCCGCTCAGCACTTTGTTGACGGTCAGGCCGAGGATCAGCGCGATCACGGCGACGAGGATGAAGACGGTTTTCTGGGTTCGAGTCATAGGTTCAACAGTAAGTAGTGGTCTACGAGCAGGGCGATGAACAGCAGGAACAAGTACCAAATAGAGTACTTGAAGGTGTTGATCGCCGCGTGCGGCCGAGTGCCACGGTACAGCACCACGGCCCATTGCAGAAACCTTGCACCGAGGGCGAGTGCGCAAATCAGGTAGAGCATGCCGCTCATGTGAATCACGTACGGCAACAGACTCACCGCCAGCAGCGCAAACGTGTACAGCAGAATATGGACCTTGGTGTAGTGCTCGCCGTGGGTGACCGGCAGCATCGGGATGTCGGCCTTGGCGTATTCCTCCTTGCGATGAATCGCCAGCGCCCAGAAGTGCGGCGGCGTCCAGGCGAAGATGATCAGCACCAGCAACAACGGTTCGGCGCTGACGTGGCCGGTGGCGGCGGTCCAGCCGAGCAGCGGCGGTGCGGCGCCGGCGAGGCCACCGATGACGATGTTCTGCGGCGTCGCGCGTTTGAGGAAACCGGTGTAGATCACCGCATAACCGAGCAGTGAGGCCAAGGTCAGCCAAGCGGTCAGCGGATTGGTGAAGGTCAGCAACAGGGCCTGGCCGAGCAGGGCCAACACCAACGCAAAGGTCAGCGCTGCCGCCGGTGAAACCCGACCTTCAGCGAGCGGCCGTTTATGCGTGCGCGCCATCACCGCATCAATGCGCCGATCCACCACATGATTGACCGCCGCCGCGCCGCCGGCACACAACGCAATCCCCAGATTGCCGAACACCAGCACCGTCCACGGCACCCCGGCACGGGTCGCGAGGAACATGCCGACCAGCGAGGTGATCAGCATCAGCACCACGACTTTCGGTTTGGTCAGTTCCAGATAATCACGCCAGATCGCCTGATGCGGGCGCTCGCCAATCAGAATCGCCACGGCGTTTCTCCTTTGATAGTGATGGGCGCGGCGGAGTGTTTGCGCGGGCTCAGGCGCCAGCGCGCGAGCACCGGTTGTTTGACCCGAACCAGACTGGTGCGCGCGTGGTAATTGACCAGCACCATGGTCAGCAACAGCGCCGCACCGCCAGCGTTATGCGCGACCGCCACCGGCAGCGGCAGATGGAACAGCACGTTGCTGATGCCGAGGCTGATCTGCGCCGCGAGGGCAATCAGCACCAGACCGGCCAAGCGAGTCATGCCGACCACTTTCAATTGCCAGGCCAGACCGAGCAAAACCAATGTCACCAGCAGCGCGCCGATACGGTGAGTCAGGTGAATCGCCGTGCGTGCATCGCTGTCGAGTTGTCCGCCCAGATAATTCGGGCCGATGTGTTGGGTCAGGTGAAAGCCATTGGCGAAATCCGCCGGCGGCAGCCATTGCCCGTGGCAGGTCGGGAAGTCGATGCAGGCCACCGCCGCGTAGTTGGAACTGACCCAGCCACCCAGCGCGATCTGGCCAATCACCAGCAACAATCCCGCCGTCGCCCAATACTGCAGACGCTTGGGCACGGTCAGCGCCGGCAACACTCCGGACAATCGCAACGTCAGCAAAAACAGCAGACTCAAGGTCGCAAACCCGCCGAGCAAATGCCCGGTGACCACCTGCGGCCAAAGCTTGAGCGTCACCGTCCACATGCCGAACGCCGCTTGGGCAAACACCACCGCCAGCAGAAACAGCGGTAGCTTCAACGGTTGCCCCGGATGACGACGGTTGACCCACGCGCGCCCGGCCAGAATCGAAATCAGCAGGCCGAGGGTGCCGGCGAAGTAGCGGTGGATCATCTCGTTCCAGCCCTTGTGCGCCTCCACCGGCGAGTCGGGGTAATGCAGTTCGGCATGGGCCAGTTGGGCTTCGCTTTTCGGCACGCTGATAAAGCCGTAGCAGCCCGGCCAGTCCGGACAACCGAGGCCGGCGTGGGTCAGGCGCGTGTAGGCGCCGAGCAGCACCACAATCAGTGCCAGCAGGGTGGCAAACAGCGCGAGGCGAAATCCAGGTTTGGCCATGACGATGCCCTTATCCGATGTTCGACAGTTTCAGCAGGTGACGCAGGTCGTTGAGCAGATCCTTGCCTTTCACATTCGGCTCGTAGCGCAGCACGAGGTTGCCGTGAGGGTCGATGATCCATAGTTGCGGCGTGGCCTTGTCGCCCGTGGTTTTGCTGAACGTCGTAGCGTCCAGCGGATAACGTTGCAGCTGTGGATATTCGCGGGTCAGTTTGGCGTCGTAATCGGCGCTCACCGGTTGCGCAGCAGCGAGTGCATGGCTGGCGCGGCCGGCGTCGCGACCGAGGCCGATCTGGATCTGCCGCGCCAGATACACCAGTTGCTGGCAATCCACCGCGCAATCCTTCGGCGCGGTGACCAGGATCTGCCAGCGCTCCTCGTCGGCTTGCACGCCGAGGTCGGCGCGGGTCTGGCCGTTGCCAATCAGTTCGCCGTGATAGCTGCGACCCTCCGGTACCCAGAACTGCAATTTGTACATGCCGGTGGCGAGCACCATCGGGCCGATCACGCCGAGCACAATCAGCAGCAATTGAATGCGCCCGCGACGGCGGGTGGCGGCAGGTTTCGCCTCAGACATGCTGGGTGGATTCATGGCCGTTCCCATGGTGTTTCTCCTTTGCGTTGTGCAAGCCCAAATAGACGTAGAGGCCGAGCAGGGCGGTGGCCATGGCGAACCACTGCACGGCGTAACCGAGGTGTTTTTCCGGGCCCATGGCGACCACCGGCCAATCGGCCTCGTAGCTGGCCGGGCCGGGTTCGGCGCGTAATTCATAGGCGAAGCCGTCGCGGTCGAGGGTTTTCCACAGCTTGGCCGGCTCGACGGCGGTGATGGTTTGCGGCCAGGTGCTGCTGGCAGGGTCGGCGTGCAACTGGAAGGTCGCGCCGGGGGCGACGTAGACCCAGGCATCGACATTCAAAGCTTCTGTTGGCGTGGTGAATTGCGGCGGCACGCGGCGATCCGGCCACGGCAACCAGCCGCGATTGACCAGCAGCCACATGCCAGTGCGTTGATCCTGAAACGGTTGCAGCAGCTCGACACCGACCTTGCCGTTACGCTGACGGTTATCCAGCAGCAAGCTGTGCGCGGCATCGAACTGGCCGTGCAGATGCACGCGGCGATACGCCAGGTCGGCGCTGCTCAGCAACTCGCTGCTGGCCATTGGTTCGGCGGCGCGGCGTTCGGCGTAACTGGCGAGCAGGGCGGTTTTCTCAGCGCCCCGGCTCAGTTGCCAGAAGCCCAGCGACACCAGCAGCGGCAGCAAAAGCGCCACCACCACGGTCGGAATCACGCCCGGACGAAAGCGCTTCATGGCTGCGCCAAAAAGTCAGTCGTCGCGATCGCTATACTCAACTGCATCGCCTGTCCCCCGGAGTTCTTCCCATGCTCAAAACAGCCATCGTCCTGATGCTGATTGCCACGGTGATCAGCCTGTTCAGCGGCCTGTTTTTCCTGGTCAAGGACGACAGCAGTTCCAATCGCCTGGTCATCGCCTTGAGTGTTCGGGTGGCATTGGCCGCAGTCACCGTCGGCTTGATCGCCTGGGGCTTTTACAGCGGCCAACTGGTGTCGCATGCGCCTTGGTAACTCTGGTCCTCAGAGCACGTAAACGAAGATAAACAGGCCGATCCACACCACGTCGACGAAGTGCCAATACCAGCTCGCCGCTTCGAAACCGAACTGATGTTCGTTGTCGAAATGGCCCTTCATGATGCGCATCAGCATTACGAACAGAATGATCGTGCCGATGGTCACGTGGGCGCCGTGGAAACCGGTGAGCATGAAGAACGTCGCGCCATAAATGCCCGAACCGAGGGTCAGGCCCAGTTCGTGATAGGCGTGCATGTATTCCTCAGCCTGGAAACCAAGAAACGCGCAACCGAGCAGCACGGTGATCGCCAGCCAGATTTTCAGCGCGCCGCGATGACCTTTTTTCAGGGCATGGTGGGCGATGGTGATGGTCACACTGGAGCTGACCAGCAGAATCGTATTGATCAGCGGCAGGCCCCACGGGCTGATGACTTCTTTCGGTGGTGGGAACAATTTCGGGTCCGGCGTGTGCAGCAGCGGCCAGGTGAACTGGAAGTTTGGCCAGAGCATGTGCGCGATGCCCTTGGTGCCTTCACCGCCGAGCGCCGGTCCGGAGACGTGCCGCACGTAAAATAGCGCGCCGAAGAAGGCGATGAAGAACATCACCTCGGAGAAGATGAACCAACTCATGCCCCAGCGAAACGAGCGATCCAGTTGCGCACTGTAAAGGCCCGCGCGGCTTTCCTTGATCACCGTACCGAACCAGCCGAACAGCATGTACGCCAGCAACAGGCCACCGACGAAAAAGATGTACGGGCCGTGGGATTCCGGGCGCGCCGCCTTCAGATCGTTGAACCAGGTAGCGAGGCCGTACACGGTGATGGCCATGCCGAAGGTCGCGATGATCGGCCATTTGCTCTGGGCCGGAACGAAATAGTGCTCATGAGTTGCCATTTATTGTTCTCCTTATCGGGCACGCTCAACCGCCAGTGTTTACAGCCACCGGCGGATGTCGGGCGGTGATATCGAACAGCGTGTAGGACAGCGTCAGGTGCTTCACATCCTTGGGCATGTCGCGGTCAACAATGAAGCGCACCGGCATTTCGATCTGCTGACCGGGCTGCAGCACCTGCTGGGTAAAGCAAAAGCATTCGGTCTTGTGGAAATACGCCGCCGCATTGCTCGGCGCGATGCTCGGCACGGCTTGCGCACTCATCGGTTTGTCGGTGGGGTTGCGCGCGATGAAGATCATCTCGTTGACCGCGCCGGGGTTGGCGGTGAGTTCGTCATGCTTGGGGTAGAAGTCCCACGGCATGTCGGCGGTGTTGGTCGAGAGAAACTGCACACGGATCTGGCGAGAAGTGTCGACCACTTGCTGACCCTCGTACTGCCCACCGGTCTTGCCGTTGATGCCGAAGGCCTTGCACATCACGTCGTAGATCGGCACCAGGGCAAAGCCGAAGACAAACATCGCCACCACCACCCCGAGCAGGCGGGTGACCAGTTTTTTCAGCGAGATCGAGTCAGCCATGGTTCATGCCTCCCTCCAGATCCCTTGTGGGAGCGAGCCTGCTCGCGAAGCAGACAACTCGGTGCACCAGATGAACCGCGTCATCGTTCTTCGCGAGCAGGCTCGCTCCCACAGGGAGATCTCTGTTCATTTCACTTCCGGCGGCGTGGTGAAGGTGTGATACGGCGCCGGCGAAGGCACGCTCCACTCCAGACCTTCCGCGCCATCCCATGGTTTGGCCGGCGCTGGCGGGCCGCCGCGAATGGTCTTGATCACGATGAACAGGAAGAAAATCTGCGTCGCACCAAACATGAACGCGCCAATCGAGGAGACCATGTTGAAGTCGGCGAACTGCAGGTTGTAGTCCGGAATCCGTCGCGGCATTCCCGCAAGACCGACGAAGTGCATCGGGAAAAAGGTCAGATTCATGCCGACGAACGACAGCCAGAAATGCAGCTTGCCGAGGGTTTCGTCGTACATGTGCCCGGTCCATTTCGGCAGCCAGTAGTAGGTCGAGGCGAAGATCCCGAAGATCGCCCCCGGCACCAGCACGTAGTGGAAGTGTGCGACCACAAAGTAGGTGTCCTGATACTGGAAGTCCGCCGGGGCGATGGCCAGCATCAGCCCGGAGAAACCACCGATGGAGAACAGGATCACGAACGCCACGGCAAACAGCATCGGCGTTTCGAAGGTCAGCGAGCCTTGCCACATCGTGCTGGCCCAGTTGAACACCTTCACCCCGGTCGGCACCGCGATCAGCAGCGTGGCGTACATGAAGAACAGCTCGCCCACCAACGGAATGCCGACCACGAACATGTGGTGCGCCCAGACGATGAACGACAGGAAGGCGATGCTCGCCGTCGCGTAGACCATCGAGGTGTAGCCGAACAGCGGCTTGCGCGAGAAGGTCGGGATGATTGAGCTGACGGCGCCGAAGGCCGGCAGGATCATGATGTACACCTCGGGATGGCCGAAGAACCAGAACACATGCTGGAACAACACCGGGTCACCGCCACCGGCAGCACTGAAGAAACTGGTGCCGAAGTGGATGTCCATCAACATCATCGTCACGCACCCGGCCAGTACCGGCATCACCGCAATCAGCAGGAACGCGGTGATCAGCCAGGTCCAGACGAACAGCGGCATTTTCATCAGGGTCATGCCGGGAGCACGCAGGTTGAGAATGGTCGCGATCACGTTGATCGCACCCATGATCGAACTGATCCCCATCAAGTGGATGGCGAAAATGAAGAAAGTCACGCTTTCCGGTGCGTAGGTCGTCGACAGCGGCGCATAGAACGTCCAGCCGAAGTTCGGCCCGCCACCGGGGGTGAACAGGGTCGACACGAGGATCAGGAACGCCGCCGGCAACAGCCAGAAGCTGAAGTTGTTCATCCGGGGCAGGGCCATATCCGGCGCGCCGATCATCAACGGGATCATCCAGTTGGCGAGGCCGACGAAGGCTGGCATCACCGCACCGAAGACCATCACCAGACCATGCATGGTGGTCATCTGGTTGAAGAACGCCGGTTCGACGATCTGCAATCCGGGCTGGAACAGTTCGGCGCGAATCACCATCGCGAACGTACCGCCGAGCAGGAACATGGAAAACGCAAACCACAGGTACAGCGTGCCAATGTCCTTGTGGTTGGTGGTCAGCACCCAGCGCATCAGGCCTTTGGCGGGGCCGTGGGCGTGGTCGGCATGACCATGGTCATCAATGACAGCGCTCATGGCCGGTCTCCTTTACGTGAGTGGGTGGGGCAGGCCGGGGCGCGCTGCCCCGGCCGGTTCACGAGGTACGCGATAGACCGGCTCATTTGCTTTCCGCCTGTTTCAGCTCCAGCACTTCTTTTGGCGTGACCATGTCGCCCTTGTTGTTGCCCCAGGCGTTACGTTCGTAGGTCACGACCGCTGCGATATCGACTTCCGACAGCTGTTTGCCGAACGCCGCCATGGCAGTGCCGGGCTTGCCGTGGAAGACAATGCTCAGGTGGCCTTCTTTCGGTCCGGTGGCGATTTTCGAACCCTTGAGCGCCGGGAACATCGGCGGCAGGCCCTGACCTTCGGCCTGGTGACAGGCAACGCAGGTGGTGTGATAGATCTTGTCGCCACGTTCCTTGAGTTCGTCGAGGGTCCATTCCTTGCTGGTCAGCTCTTTCAGCTGCGCGGCCTCGGCTTTACGCTCGGCGAGCCACTTGTCGTAGTCGGCCTTGTCCTTGACCTCGACCACGATCGGCATGAAGCCGTGATCCTTGCCGCACAGTTCGGCGCACTGGCCACGGTAGATTCCGGGCTTGTCGATGCGCGTCCAGGCTTCGTTGACGAACCCCGGAATCGCGTCGCGTTTCACCGCGAAGGCCGGCACCCACCAGGAGTGGATAACGTCGGCCGAGGTCACGAGGAAGCGCACCTTGGCGCCGGTCGGCAGCACGAGCGGCTTATCGACCTCGAGCAAATAGTGCTCGCCCTTGGTTTCCTTGTTGTGGATCTGTTCGGCGGGGGTGGCCAGGTTGCTGAAGAACTCGACGTCCTGGCCCAGGTATTTGTAGTGCCACTTCCACTGATAACCGGTGATCTGGATATCGATATCCGGCTCACTGGTGTCGTACATCTTGATCAGGGTGGCGGTCGCCGGCACGGCCATCGCTACCAGAATCAGGAACGGTACGACGGTCCAGAGAATCTCGACGGTGGTGCTTTCGTGGAATTTTGCGGCGACCTGCCCGGTAGAACGGCGGTGCACCATCATCGACCAGAACATGGCGCCGAAGACGATGATCCCGATCACCACACAGATCCAGAAAATGGTCATGTGCAGGTCGAATACTGCGTGACTGATTTCAGTCGCTCCAGGCGCCATATTCACAGTCCATGCGGCGTGTGCCGGACTGAAAATCGACCACAACAGGAGGCCCATCCAGACGTGTGGATGTCGCATCATTGCGGGTTCCCCTTATCGTTCTTGTTATCCCGCCGGCTTACGCCTGCGGCAAGGGAGCGGCTGCATCAGACTACGAACTTGAATCGCCGGGCCTTGCTGCGGGTGCAGTCGGGCGTCATCAGCTAACTCCATTCACTGGCGAGTATAGACAGCGACGGGAAATTGCAATGTGCGCACGTAAATCAACTGAAACAGCTGGCACTTGCGTTCAAGGGCACGAATGGAGAAGGATGCAGACGAGTGGTGGCAAACCGATATAACGCAGGTGCATCAAGGATGAAATAATTATGACAAATGCGTCTTAGCATTTTTCGTAAGCCAGCTAAGTTATGTCTTCCCTATTTCATTGCCTTGTTTCCTGGAGTTTTCATGAACACCGCCGCATTGCGCGAGCAGATCCAAAAAGCCCAACAACACGAAAAAGAAACCGGCCTGCTGACCCGTCAGCTGGAAAGCAAGCTGCCTCATTTACACCCGGCGATTCAATTGCCGGAAGCCGACGCCAATGGTGTGCTGACGCGTTTTGTCGCCGCCTATATCGATGAAGTGCCAGACCTGCTGGATGCAGCCAATGAAGTTGCCAGGGAAGCGGGAATCGAATCGCAGATCAAACCGGTGCTGAAAATCGCCGAGCAGTATTTCCTCCAGCCGCCAGCCATCATGGCCGGGCACGTTGGCCTGGACAGCCTGCTCGACGAAGCCTATCTGGCGCACCGTTTTGTCGAAGAGGTCAACGACCTGTACATCAAGCATTTCGGCCAGCCACTGATCCCCTTGGACATGACGGTCGCCAACTTGATTGCTCACCAATTGATCGGTGAGGAATTTGCCAACCAACTGGACGAAGCGGTGCATCACGCGATCGACGAGATGCTCAACGACGAAAGTTTTGCGCTGGAGTCGGTAGAGGTTTACCGCGACAAACTCAGTAGCCCGGACACCGGCGCCGCGTGGAAACGCTGGCCGTGCATGGGCCGCCGACTGGGTGTGGGCCTGGAACTGGACCAGCCTGCTGCCTGAGTTCACACGATCCAATGTAGGAGTGAGCCTGCTCGCGATTGCGATAGATCATTCAACATCTCTGTTGACTGACCCACCGCCATCGCGAGCAGGCTCACTCCTACAGGGGTTGAGTTCAACCCGGAGATTTAGCCGGCCGCACCGATACCTGTTGTTGTGCGAATCCGTCCCTCAAGCCTGCGCTTCAACCCCCGCGACTCAATCAACAGCTTCGAGCCCTTCGCCGCATTCGCCCGGCCCCACTCCTCCAGCAACTCCAGACACGAATGGTCGATGTAGCTCAGGTTATTGAGCGGCACATGCACCGTCGTCCCCTGCGGAATACTGCCCAGCACTTGCGTCAGCGCCGGCACCTTGAGGAATGTCGCCGCACCGACCAGACGCAACTCCATCTCACCATCCTGTGGCAGATCGATCAGGCTGATCTTCAACCGCGACGCCTTGAACGCCAGTTTCAACATCGTCAGACCGAAACCGATCAACACGCCCGTCAGCAGGTCAGTGAAGATAATCGCCAGCGCTGTCGCCGCGTAGGTGAACATCGGCATCCGCCCATAACGACCCAGACCTCGAAACGCTTTGAGATCGACCAGTTTGAACCCGGTGTAAACCAGCACACCGGCCAGACTCGCCACCGGAATGCTTTGCAGCACACTCGACAGCAACAGCACGAATGCCAGCAGCCACAGGCCATGGAAGATCGTCGAGTAACGCGTGGTCGCACCGGCCTGGACGTTGGCCGAACTGCGCACGATCACCCCGGTCATCGGCAGCGCGCCGAGCAGACCGCAGAGCATGTTGCCGACCCCTTGCGCCGACAGTTCGCGGTCGAAGTCCGAACGTACGCCGCTGTGCATGCGATCCACCGCTGCGGCGGACAGCAAGGTTTCCGCGCTGGCGATAAACGCCACGGCGAACGCGGCGATCAACAGCGTCGGATCGGCCAGGCTGAGCAAGTCCGCCGGTTTCAGCCAATCGATGGCTTCGGCCAAATTCGCCGGCACTTCAACACGCTTCACCTGCAACGCCAGCAGCAGACTCGCGCCGGTCGCCAGCCCGACACCGAGCAATGCCCCGGGCACGAAGCGCAGCGAATGCGGGCGAAACTTCTCCCACAGCCACATCACCGCAATCGTCGACAGCCCGAGCAGCCCGGCCTGCCAGCCGAACGACGGCAAGGCCTGCGCCACAGCAGCCGGGAACGCCGTGAGGTTATCCAGCCCTGAAGGCTTGGGTGACGCATCAAGCATCACATGCACCTGTGACAGCACGATCAACACGCCAATCCCCGCCAGCATCCCGTACACCACCGCTGGCGCCGTGACCCGAAACCAGCAACCCAGTTTCAAGCGGCCGGCGACCAGTTGCAGAAAACCGGCGAGCAGCAGAATCGGTCCGAGCATCTCGATGCCGTGCTGGCGCACCAGTTCGAACACCAACACCGCCAGACCTGCCGCCGGCCCGCTGACCTGCAACGGCGAACCCGCCAGCCAACCGACCACCAGACCACCGATGATCCCGGTGATCAGCCCTTTGGCCGGTGGCAACCCTGAGGCGATCGCAATACCCATGCACAGCGGCAGGGCGACCAGAAACACAACCACTGAAGCGAGCAGCTCCCGTGGCAACACCGCTTTCAATTGAGCCGCACGCATGGCGATTCTCCCGAAGTTTTCTTCAGGCATGGCAAGGCCGGGTCGCTGAATCAGCGACCGGCGTCAAACCACACAGATGTTTAGGAGGATTTAGAAGCGCGCTTTGGGCGTCGCCACCGGAATTGGATGGCTGCCGTCGAGCGGCAGGAAACGTCCCTGATCCGCGTCGTAAGCTTTGATTTCGCTGGTTTCGATGTCGTAGACCCAGCCATGGATGAACAAATGACCGTTCGCCATGCGCGAGGCTACCGAAGGATGGGTACGCAAGTGCTGCAATTGGGCGATGACGTTTTCCTCGGTGAGGATCGGCATGCTTTCTTTTTCGTCGGCGCAGTTACAGTTTTCATGCACCATGGTTTTCGCGACTTCAGCGTGGCGCAGCCAGGCTTTGACTGTCGGCATCTTTTCCAGACTGTCCGGATTGAGCACTGCACGCATGGCGCCGCAATCGGAGTGGCCGCAGATGATGATGTGCTGCACGCCGAGCGCCAATACCGCGTATTCGATTGCGGTGGAAACGCCGCCGTTCATCTGCCCGTAAGGCGGCACGACGTTGCCGACGTTACGGGTCACGAACAGATCGCCGGGCGAGCTGTGAGTAATCAGCTCGGGGACGATGCGCGAGTCGGCGCAGGTGATGAACATCGCCTTGGGCGCCTGGGCCGTGGCAAGTTTCTTGAAGAGCTCTTCCTGCTGTGGGAAGACCTCATGATGAAAATGCAAAAAGCCGTCTACGATCTGTCGCAGCGCTGCATCGGCGGATTCCGCTTCAGGGGTTTGCGCCGACGCAGCCAACGGCTGTTTATCCTTGTCACTCATGATTCATCCTCTTTGGCGGATTAGGGGAGTCATTCCCATGTATTCCGGTATGAAGCCAGTGGCTGTTTAAACATCCGGGTCATCCCGACCCGTCAGTCACTCGATGAACAAGGTAGCCGCCGAAACTTAACTCAAACTGAATCAAACGCTCTAGAACGTGTGTTCCAGGTCACAAAAAACGTGACTGAGTGATTTCGGCGGAAGGATTCCAACCCCTCAACCATAGGCCAATTGTCGCTAAATCAAAGACATCTGGCGACCCGGCGGACAGAAGGCCGTGCAATCGAGGTTATAGCCCTCGCGATGATTCAAGCCAAGACGCTTGATTGCTTTGGCAAACCGCTGCGCGAGCAGATCGGCGAACACCCCTTCGCCGCGCATGCGTGCACCAAAACGGCTGTCGTAGAGTTCGCCGCCACGGCTCTGGCGGATCAGGCTCAGCACGTGCGCGGCGCGTTGCGGGTAGTGCGCCTGAAGCCATTCCTCGAACAGCGGCGCCACTTCCAGCGGCAGACGCAACATCATGTACGCAGCACTTTGCGCACCGGCGGCGTGGGCTTCGTTGAGCAGATTTTCGATTTCACTGTCATTGATCATTGGAATCATCGGTGAACACAGCACACCAACGGGAATGCCTGCTTCGCGCATCACCCGGATCGCGCGCAATCGTGCCTTGGGTGCAGCGGCGCGCGGTTCGAGGATGCGTTTGAGTTCGTCATCGAGCGTGGTCAGGCTGATCATCACGGCTACTAACCGTTGCTGCGCCAGTTCGGTGAGCAGATCGAGGTCGCGCAGGATCAGCGAGCCCTTGGTGACGATGGTCACCGGGTGCTTATAGCGCAGCAGCACTTCGAGGATCTGGCGGGTGATTTTGTGCTCACGCTCGATCGGCTGATACGGGTCGGTGTTGGAACCCAGGTTGATCGGCGCACATTGATAACCCTTTTTCCCGAGTTGTTCTTCCAGCACTTGCGCGGCGTTGGTCTTGGCGATCAGCCTGGTTTCGAAATCCAGCCCTGGCGACATGTCCCAGTAAGCGTGGCTGGGCCGTGCGTAGCAATAGATGCAGCCATGTTCGCAGCCGCGATAAGGATTGATCGAGCGGTCGAAAGGCAGATCCGGTGAAGTGTTGCGAGTGATGATGGTTTTTGCGGTTTCGATCATCACCTCGGTGCCCTGAGTCTCAGGAACTTCCTGATACCAGCCGTCATCCTCGGCCACCGAGCGGTTCGGCGCGAAGCGGTTGTGCGGGTTGGTCGCGGTGCCGCGACCGCGGGGCGGGAGAGGATTGATCATTGGGCGGGCTCCTGATCTGTATATGCATACAGTACCTGAGCGTGCCCGGTGTGATCCAGTACCGTTCAGCGATGGGATCTTTTTGAATTCAAAAGTTTATATAGAGGTGCGAAGGATAAATACAACCCGAGATACATATGTTCCATTGTCGCGACAAGTTATCGAATATAGTCTTGGCCACTTCCATCGGTACTTGTCCGATAACTAGATTAAAAGGATTTAATTCATGTCTTATCTCAATCAGCGTGGCGTCTTTATGCAACTGATGTTGCCCAATGCATCGGAGCCCAATACTGTTGTTTCGATGCAACTTGCGCGTAAGGAGCTGGGCTGGAACGCCGAGCAGGAGCTGCCCACCGAGACGCTGGTCGACTCGATCTACGTGGTGGCGGTGTCCAGCGACCGTGGCAAGACATTCACTATTCGCACCAACAAGAAAGATGTAGACGGTGATGGCGATATTGATAACGACGACAAGGCAAAGTTGATTTCCCTGGCCAAAACCTATGTAAGTATCGTTAATCCGTAAGATTGAAGTTTGTTACGATATCTGTAATTAAAAAACCCTGCATGAATGGTTCATGCAGGGTCTCAGTTTTTAATGATGATCTGTTATTTGGCCAAGATCATCGGTGGACGTTGTTTTCATATCGTCGCTGCGTAACTCCGCAACTTCTTTGGCACTGACCGGCGCACCTTTGTTGCCCCAACTGCCACGGATGAAACTCACCACATCCGCCACTTCCTGATCCGACAGGCGCCAGGCGAAACCGGGCATGGTGAAGGTCGACGGTGCCGTGTGCGTCGCCGGCAACGTACCGCCCTTGAGCACGATGTGGATCAACGAAGTCGGGTCTTCCGATTGCAGCACCGGATTACCTGCCAGCGCGGGGAATACCCGGGTGTAACCGTGGCCATCGGTGCGGTGGCACGCTGCGCAGTTGTCGATGTAGACCGCAGCGCCACGTTGACTGTCATCGCCGTTCCACAGCGCTTTGGCGGCTTTTTCATCGTACTGATGCGGTTGATCGTTCGGATCACTGGCCGGCAACGACTTGAGGTAGCGGGCAATCGCCGTCAGGTCGGCATCCGTCATGTATTGCATGCTGTGGGTGACCACATCGCTCATGCCGCCGAACACCGCGCTGCGATCGCTGCGACCGGTCTTGAGGAACTGCACCAGTTGCTCTTCGCTCCAGCTACCGAGGCCATCCTTGTGATCACCGCGCAGACTTTTGGCGATCCAGCCTTCCAGCGGCGCACTGCCGGCGAGGAAGGTTGTACCGTCAGCGGCGCTCAGGGATTTCTCCTGCATGGTCAGCGCACGTGGCGTATGGCAGGCACCGCAATGGCCGAGGCCTTCGACCAGATACGCGCCACGGTTGATGACCGCGTCGTCACCGGTTGCTTTGTAGTCCTCGACCTTTGGCGCAAACATCCAGCGCCAGCCCATTAGCGGCCAGCGCATGCTGAGTGGCCACGGAATGTCGCTGGCCTTGTTCTCTTGCGCCACCGGTTCTACGCCGTGCATGAAGTACGCGTACAACGCTTGCATGTCGGTTTCGCTGACACGCGCGTAGGACGGATACGGCATCGCCGGGTACAACGTACTACCGTTTTTGGCGACGCCATGGCGTACGGCCTGGTCGAAGTCCTCGAAGCTGTATTCACCGACGCCGGTTTTGTCCGGGGTGATGTTGGTCGAGTAGATCGTGCCGATCGGGGTTTCCATCGGCAGGCCACCGGCGAACGGTTTGCCGCCCTTGGCGGTGTGGCAGGCCACACAGTCACCGGCGCGTGCCAGATATTCGCCCTGTTTGATCAGACTTTGATCAACTTCAGCCGCATGAATTGAGGCACTGCCGAGCAGCGCCAGGGTCGCGATAACAAGATTTTTCATGGTCATCGCTCCTTAAGCCTGAACCAGCGGGCCGGGGTTTTTCAGGTACTGCTCGCGGATCGCCTTCGCCGACCAGTAGGTCAGTGCGGCAACCAGCCCGGTCGGGTTGTAACCGAGGCCTTGCGGGAATGCCGAGGCACCCGGAACGAAAACGTTGTGCACGTCCCAGCTCTGCAAGTAGCGGTTCAGCGCGCTCTTCTTCGGATCGGTGCCCATGATCGCGCCACCGTTAAGGTGAGTGGTCTGGTACGAGGCCGTATTGAAGTGGTCACCGACTTTCTTGCCGATCACCGCAATCGCTTTCGGCCCCATCGCTTCAGCGACCTTGCCCATTTTCTCGACCATGAAGCGGTTCATCTTGATGTCGTTTTCCTGCCAGTCGAAGGTCATTCGCAGCAGCGGCAAACCGTAGGCATCGCGGTACACCGGATCGAGATCGAGGTAGTTGCCACGGTAGGACTGATGCGCGCCGTGGGCGTCCATCGACACCTGATGGGTGTAGTAATCGGCGGTCGCGCGTTTCCACGCACTGCCCCAGGCCGGGGTGCCCGGCGGGTTCGAGGTACCGGCAATCGGCCGGCTGCCGGCCTGGTTGACCCACATCGGCGAGCCGCCGACGAAGCCGTGCGGGCCGTGGTCGAAGTTGTCGGCGTTGAAATCGTCCAGCGCCACGCCGTTGCCGCCAGCGCCAATGAAGTTGTTGGTGTGGGTGTCCTTGTCGAAGAACGCCTTGATGGTCGCCATGTTCTGGTAGGCAAAGTTACGCCCGACCACGCCTTCGCCGCTGATCGGGTCGTACGGCTTGCCGATGCCGGAGAGCAGCATCAGACGCACGTTGTGCAACTGGAACGCGCCGAGGATCACCAGATCCGCCGGTTGCTCGATCTCGCGACCCTGTCCGTCGATGTAGGTCACGCCGGTGGCTTTGGATTTCGTGCTGTCGAGGTTGACCCGCAGTACGTGAGAGTTAGGCCGCAACTCGAAATTCGGCAAAGGTTTCAGCGCCGGCAGAATGTTCACGTTTGGCGAAGCCTTGGAGTACATGTAGCAGACGTAACCGCTGCAGAAGCCGCAGAAGTTGCATGGGCCCATCTGCGCGCCGTAGGGATTGGTGTACGGCCCTGACGTATTCGCGGACGGCAGGTTGTAGGGTTTGTAACCGACTTCCGTAGCCGCTTTGCCGAACAGCTGTGCGGAGACCGTATTCTTCTGCGCTTCCAGCGGGAACGGGTTGGAACGATCCGGCGCGTAGGGGTTGCCGCCCTTGCCCTGACCGACCAGTTGGCCTTTCACGGTCCAGGCCTGGCCGGAGGTGCCGAAGACTTTTTCGGCGAAATCGAAGAACGGCTCCAGCTCTTCATAGCTGACGCCGAAGTCCTGGATAGTCATGTCCTTGGGGATAAAGCTTTTGCCGTAGCGCTCTTCATAGTGGCTGCGCA
Organism: Pseudomonas sp. CH61; assembly: GCF_059429415.1. Classification (NCBI taxonomy): domain Bacteria; kingdom Pseudomonadati; phylum Pseudomonadota; class Gammaproteobacteria; order Pseudomonadales; family Pseudomonadaceae; genus Pseudomonas; species Pseudomonas sp. CH61. Next base: position 5,869,283 of record NZ_CM182098.1, read on the forward strand.
TGCGCAACTCGATCGGGTCGACCCGGAAGTGCACGCCCGACCAATGCAGGCCGGCGCCGCCCACACCATTACCCGGCAGGAACGCGCCCAACTGGCGGTTCGGCAGGGCGATGTCGTTGACGCTGTGGCGGATGGTGACGGTTTCTTTCGAGATGTCCTGAAAAAGTTTTTTGCGCACGCTGTAGGTGAGTTCGTCGATCACCTGTGGATAGTTGCCGTCGGGGTAAGTGTCCTGCATCGGCCCGCGCTCCAGCGCCAGCACGTTGAGACCCGCTTCGGTCAGCTCTTTGGCCATGATCGCGCCGGTCCAGCCGAAACCGACGATCACTGCGTCAACCTTCTTCATTACCGTTGCCATGCTTACGCCCTCTCGCCGCGAATCGAAACTGCCGGGAAGGGGTATTGCTCGTTGCGTTCCACCCAATCCATGAAATCGGCGCGGGCGCCGGGGAAGCCGATCATGGTCCAGCCGACCATGCCTTTGTTGCCACCGTGGATCGGGTCGCAGAAGAACCCTTCCTTGGTGTTTTGCAGCAGCAGATTGAAGAAAATCTTCGCTGGAACGGCGTCAAACTGAGGTTTGCCGGCTTCGAGTTGCTTGAGCAAATCGTCTCGGGTAGCGCTGTCTTGCTCAGCAAATACTTTACCGTTGAGGGATTTTGCCCACTGATCCGCGGCGGCGATGCCGAGGCGATAAATCTCTTTGGGCACCAGTTTGCTCTGCCAGCCCATTTCCGGAGCGGCGTCGGCATTGAACGGGCCTTGCATGTACCACAGGGCACCGGCGGCATACGGCGTGTTCATCTGACGGTCGATGTATTCCGGCACACCGGCTTCGAGCGCGCCCGGGCCTTGGGCATCGTTGGGGATCAACTGCGCGACGGCGGCGTTGATAAACGCCCACTCTTCGGCGGTGAAATAACTCGGTTGGTAGACGCTGGCGTCAGCTCGAGCCGGTTGTGGCGCGGGCGCAGCCGGTGCCGCTTCAGGCGCTGCTTGCAGGACGCTGCTGCCCAGACCGGTGCCGGCCAGGGTGACCACTGGAATCAGGGTCAGGGATTTGCGCAAAAACTCACGCCGCGGGTTGTCTCGATCTTCATCAGACATGGGGGTGCACCTCATCAGGCATTAGGGGACAGCCGCTTCTGCGAACGGCTTGAGGATTTTTCGTCGCGACGACAGCGGTCTGACCCGGGAAAAGGCGACGCGCCTGCAACATCATGTGACAAATGGTAGCAGGCTAAGCTTCTGGATGAACCGATTCATCGGAAAAAAACAGCGGTTTTCTGCGTGACGGTGAATGAAACCATGCCGATTCACGATTCTTTGACAAGCGCCTCACAGGGCTTTGACCGCGCAACGCCGAAGCTGCGGTTCCTATCACCGATGAACCCCGACACGGTTACCCCAGCATGTCCCGAGTGCGTTTTTTCCCTGTTTTGTGTTTATCACTTGTAGCACTGCTGCACTGGCTGCCGGCCCAGGCTGCGGCAACCGCGACGGCCCGTCCCGCTGATTGGGCGCAACCGGTCGAAGTGCAATACAACCTGTTCCAGATGTCGCCGACGCTCTATCGAAGCGCGTTACCGGATGGCGGCGCCGTGCCGTTGCTGAAAAATCTCAAAGTCACCACGGTGATCAACTTCCTCCCGGAAGCCGACAGCAACTGGTTGTCCGAGCCCGGCATTAACCAGGTGCAACTGCCGTATCGCACCAACCACGTTGACGACGCCGATGTGCTCAAGACTTTGCGGGCTATTCAGTCTGCCGAAGCCAACGGTCCGGTATTGATGCACTGCAAGCATGGCTCCGACCGCACGGGTCTGATGGCGGCGATGTACCGCGTGGTGGTTCAGGGCTGGAGCAAAGAGGATGCCTTGAGCGAGATGACCCAGGGCGGTTTTGGCGAGAGCGGGCACTTCCGCGACAGCGTGCGCTATGTGATGCAGGCCGATGTCGACAAGCTGCGCACGGCGCTGGCCAATGGCGATTGCAGCACCAGCGCGTTCGCCACTTGCTCGATGAAGAGCTGGTTTCAGTCCGTCAATCTGAAGTAATCCGCGACCTTCCACGACATTGCATCGTGGAAGGTTTTCAAGCCGCCGCTCAGTCTTCGGATTTCTTCTTCAGCTTCGGATTCGGAAAGAACTGCACCGCCTGCACGGTCTTGTCCGGCGCAGGCTTGTTCAGCGCGCTGGTGTTGACCCGCGTGCCCAGCTCTTTCGGTACCGACAGACCTTGCTCGTTGAGCGTGTCGGAGTAACCGCAAGCCACGCATTCACGGTGCGGCACGCTGTCTTCGTTCCACATCATCAACTTGTCCGGCTCGCTGCACGCCGGGCAGACCGCCCCGGCGATAAAGCGTTTCTTGGTAATCACAGGCCCCTCACTCATGCTGCCGCGTCCTCACTCAGGCCGCTGTGGCGCAACAGTGCGTCAATCGACGGCTCACGACCACGGAAGTCGACGAACAGCACCATCGGTGCCTGCGAACCGCCGCGCGCCAGAATCGCTTCGCGGAAGGCACGGCCGGTTTCTGCGTTGAGCACGCCGTCCTCTTCAAACTTCGAGAAGGCATCCGCCGACAGCACTTCAGCCCACTTGTAGCTGTAGTAACCCGCCGCGTAACCGCCGGCAAAGATGTGCGCGAAGCTGTTCGGGAAGCGGTTATAGGCCGGTGGATGCATGACAGAAACTTCGTCACGCACGCCTTCCAGCACCTGCGCAACGCTGCGGCCGTCACCGTGGGTGGCGTGCAGTTCGAAGTCGAACAGCGAGAACTCCAGCTGACGGACCATCATCAGGCCGGACTGGAAATTCTTCGCCGCGAGCATTTTTTCCAGCAGGTCCTGGGGCAGCGGCTCGCCGCTTTCGTAATGACCGGAAATCAGCGCGAGGCCTTCCGGCTCCCAGCACCAGTTTTCCATGAATTGGCTCGGCAGCTCGACCGCGTCCCACGCCACGCCGTTGATGCCGGAAACACCGGCGTGATCAACGCGGGTCAGCAGGTGATGCAGGCCATGACCGAATTCGTGGAACAGCGTGGTCACTTCATCGTGGGTCAACAGCGCAGGTTTGCCGCTGTCGGCCGGGGTGAAGTTGCACACCAGGTTGGCCACCGGGCTTTGCAGCACGCCGTCGACGGTGCGACGACGGTCGCGGGCGCCGTCCATCCACGCACCGCCACGCTTGTTGGCGCGAGCATAGAGGTCGAAGAAGAAGCGGCCGACGTGCAGACCGTTTTCCTTGATTTCGAACAGGCGAACGTCCGGGTGCCAGGTGTCGAAGCCTTTCTGTTCGGCGATTTCGATGCCGTACAGACGCTGGACGATGGCAAACAGACCGCCCAGTACTTTGTCGATCGGGAAGTAGGCGCGCAGGGTTTCCTGGGCGACGCTGTAGCGTTGTTCACGCAGCTTTTCGCCGTAGAAACCGCTGTCCCAGCTTTGCAGATCGGCGCAGCCCTGTTCGGCGGCGTAGGCGCGCAGCTGTTGCAGATCCTGCTCAGCGAACGGCTTGCTGCGCTTGGCCAGATCGCGCAGGAAGCTCAGCACCTGATCGCTGGATTCAGCCATTTTGGTGGCCAGGCTTAGCTCGGAGAAGCTGGCGAAACCCAAGAGTTTGGCCAGTTCCTGACGCAGGTCGAGGATCTCTTCCATCACCGGGCCATTGTCATTCTGGCCAGCATTCGGGCCTTGATCCGAGGCGCGGGTGCAGTAGGCGGCGTAGACTTCTTCACGCAGCGCACGGTCTTGCGCGTAGGTCATCACCGCGTAGTAGCTCGGGAATTCCAGGGTGATCAGCCAGCCATCGAGGCCTTTCGCCTGCGCGGCGGCAGCCATTTGCGCCTTGGCCGAGTCGGTCAGGCCGGCGAGGGCGGCTTCTTCGCTGACGTGTTTGGTCCACGCCTGAGTGGCGTCGAGCAGTTGATTGGAGAAGCGGCTGCCCAGCTCGGACAGTTTGCTTTGCACTTCGGCGTAGCGTTTCTGCTCGGCTTCCGGCAGGTCGATACCCGACAGACGGAAGTCACGCAGGGCGTGTTCCAGAATAGTCTTTTGCGCCACGTCGAAACCGGCGGCTTCCGGGCTGTTGGCCAGTGCTTCATAAGCCTGGAACAGCTCGCGGTTCTGGCCCATTTCGGTGGAGTAGGCGCTCAGGGCTGGCAGGCACGACTCGTAGGCTTCGCGCAGTTCGGCGCTGTTGCACACGGCGTTGAGGTGGCTGACCGGGCTCCAGGCAGCGCCGAGGCGGTCATTGAGTTCGTCCATCGCCAAAACCAGGCCGGCCCAGGTCGGGTTCTGGCCTTGGCTCTTGAGGATTTCGGCAATGGCGGCGCGGTTGTCCGCCAGGATCGTTTCGATGGCGGGCAGGACGTGTTCGGCACGGATCGTGGAGAACGGTGGCAGGTCATAGGACTGCAGCAGAGGGTTGTTCACGCTCACGGTTGGCACCTTGGCTGGGGAAACATTGCCCCATCTTAATTACAATCGGCATCATCCGCAGCTATCGGCGACAGAGAGAGAAATTATCGTGTCCGTTCGCAAGTACCAGAATCACACCCCCAGCCTTTGCAAAGGCGCGTTTGTCGACAGCTCGGCGGTGGTGATCGGCGACGTCGAAATCGGTGAAGACAGCTCGGTCTGGCCGCTGACCGTGATCCGTGGCGACATGCACCGCATCCGCATCGGTGCGCGCACCAGTGTGCAGGACGGTTGCGTGCTGCACATCACCCACGCCGGCCCGTTCAATCCGGACGGCTTCCCGCTGCTGATCGGCGATGATGTGACCATCGCCCATAAAGTCATGCTGCATGGCTGCACTGTCGGCAGCCGCGTGCTGATCGGCATGGGCAGCATCGTCATGGACGGCGCGGTGGTCGAGGACGACGTGATCATCGGCGCCGGCAGCCTGGTGCCGCCGGGCAAGCGTCTGCAAAGTGGCTTCCTCTACGTGGGTAGCCCGGTGAAACAGGTGCGAGAACTCACCGACAAGGAAAAAGCCTTCTTCACTTACAGCGCGGCGAACTACGTGAAACTCAAGGACCTGCATCTGGCCGAAGGCTACGACACACTCTGAATCGAAATCGCGACCGCTCAGGAATTCCCATGCATTACCAAACCGTACTGTTCGACCTCGATGGCACCCTGACCGACCCGCGTGAGGGCATCACCCGTTCCATCCAGTTCGCTCTCGCCAAGCTCGGTATCGACGAGCCGGACCTGACCAAGCTGGAACACTTCATCGGCCCGCCGTTGTTGCAGGCGTTTATGCAGTTCTACGATTTTGATGAAGCCAAGGCGTGGCAGGCGGTGAATTTCTATCGTGAGCGCTTCAAAGTGACGGGCCTGTACGAGAACCGTGTGTTCGATGGCGTCACGCCGTTGCTGGAAACCCTCAGTGGCCAAGGCCGGCAGCTGTATATCGCCACCTCGAAGCCGTGGGGATTTGCCCGCGAGATTGCCCGGCATTTTGATTTTGCCCGGCACTTCAAGGTGATTTACGGCAGTGAGCTGGATGGCACGCGGACCAACAAGGTTGAGTTGATTGCGCATCTGATCGAGGAAGAAGGGCTGGATCCGGCGAATACGCTGATGATTGGCGATCGCAAGCATGACCTGATCGGTGCCCGGAGCAATGGGCTGGATGCGGCGGCAGTGGGTTATGGGTTTGGCAGTTTTGAAGAGTTGAATGCTGAGGCGCCGGCTTATCACTTTGAAACTTTGGACGAGTTGCATCAGGCCTTTTTGCAGCGCTGATTAGATTGCAATCGCGAGCAGGCTCACTCCTACATTTGGAACGCATTCCCCTGTAGGAGTGAGCCTGCTCGCGATGACTTACTCCCAATCAACTCAACTGTTTGGATCTGCCAACATTTTCAAAGCCGCTTTGCGCTCAGCCACCGGCAACCCACCCAACCGCTCAACCTGCGCATAAAACCTCAGCCAATCCCCTCCAACCTGCTTGAACAACGCCGCAAACGCCGGTACCCATTGGTCATACAGCCCAAACGGCAACAACCGCGCATTGTTCAACGGCGTATTCACCCAAGCGTCATAACGCTTGTCCCCGGCCCACTGGCTGTCCCTCATCATTCGGTATTCGCGGCGAAACTGTTCGAACTCGGCTGCTTTGTGTTCGCGCATTTGCTCAACCGGTATTGACTGCGCGTAGAGCTTTTCCAGCCGTGAGCGGGTATCGAGGACCAATTCAATAAACTGATCGCGCTGCTTCAGCCGTGAATCGGTGTCCGCCGGCAAGCCACGAAACGCCCGCCACTGCCGCGTGCCTTCCTGCTCGACGAACGTGGCAAAGGACTCGTTGAATTCGGTGTCGTCCTTCACATAGAAACGCTGGTGCGCCAGCTCGTGAAAGATCAGCGTGGCCAGACGCTCATCGCCCCAACCCATCATCGAATTGAGGATCGGGTCGTTGAACCAGCCGAGCGTCGAGTAAGCCTCGACACCGCCAATCGACACGTCCATGCCCTGCAGGCGCTGGATCGCCGCTTCGCCTCGCGCGGCACTCTGACTGTAATAACCGCGATAGGCCACGCAGCCGGCAATCGGGAAGCAATGATTCTGTGGCGTCAGGGAGAACTCCTGAGTGGCGAACACATTCCACACCACGTACGGGCGATGGATATCGGCGTAAAGGCGATAGCTCTGGTTATCGGGCAGGTGCAGATGTTCGCTGGCAAAGGCGCGGGCTTTTTGTGACTGGGCCAGATGCGCTCGCAAAGTGGCATCGCGGGTCGGATCGGCAATCACCTTTTCCACAGGCTCTCGGGCCCGCAGCAATTGCAACTGACCGCTGGCCAACTGAGCGTAATAGCTGACGCTGGCGCAACCGTTGAGCAACAAAAACAACACACCCGGAAACAAAACTCGAAAAACGCGATCAAGTAACCCAAGGCTTGGAAACGGCCTGCTCAAAATAAGAAATCCCCCGGAGAGTCTGCCCGCAAGACTATCCCGCCTTAAGGAGCACCGCTATGCGCATGTTGATGCTGTCAGGAGGCCTGCTGACGCTGGCCGGTTGTGCCGGATTCGGAATGCCCGATCCTGATCCCTCGCAAGCCTGGGTCGATCTCGATGCCCGGCAGCAGGACACGACGTTGCAAGCGTTGAAGGTCGATAGCAGCGTGACCGACGACAAACGCTATTTTGAAGTGCAGCCAGGCAGCCATGAATTGAAGGTGCGTTATCAGTTTCCGGTGGCGGCGACCAACATCGGTCCTGACGCTGAGCCGCTGTGGCGCGATTGCCAATTGAACGTGAAATTCAAGGACTTCAATGCCGGCCAGCGTTATCAGTTGCAGGCTGGCAGCATTGGTTTTCGGCCATGGGCCAAGCTCTATGACGAGCAGCGCAAAGTGGTAGGCCAGGGCACGCCGGCAGGCTGCCAGAGCAGCTGATCGGCGCTATGCTGGATATTCAGATCTTTGGATATCCATCATGCGCCAGTTGCTGTTATTGCTCGTTGCCAGTCTTGTGGCCGGTTGTCAGACGCCGTTGCCACCGGTCGATCCGCAGATGGCCTGGGTCGATTTTTCGACGCCGACACCCGGCGGTAAGGTGCTCATGGCCGAGCGCCTCGACAAACAACGACTGAATGACGGGCGCTTCTTCCAGGTCACCCCCGGCAGCCACGAATTGCGCGTGCGGTTCGATTTCGAAGTGTTTGGTGGTGGCGGCAGTTTGATGAACGGCCCGGTAGAGCGGTTGTGTTACATGTACATCCGCTATGACCATTTCGAGGCCGGTCAGCGTTACACGCTGGAGGGCCGTTCGCTGGCGTTCACCCCGAGTGCCCGGCTGTACAACGCCAAGCGCGAAATCGTCGCCGAGGACTACGACTACAACTGCATTATCTGAGGTAACTCAGCTGTCGTTCTTCTGATAGATGATCGCTTTGGTGCCGTTCTCGCATGAACCGACCACCATGGCGATGTCATGTTTTGCGGCTTCTTCCTTGCTTACGATTTCCAGTGTGTAGGACGGCACTGCTTTGGCCTGAATCTTGACCTCAATCTCGTTCTTCAATTCTTCGCAGTCTTTGGGTGCCGCAATTACCGAGGTGGCCAGTGCACTGCAGAGGATCGCCAAGCCAATACGTTTCATGAGTGAAGCTCCCTGAGGCAGCGCGCACGGGGGTGCGCTGAAGCTGCTGTCACTTATTCGACCATATTTTTACAGCGAGGGTTCTGACTTCGCTCACAAGTTGTGCTGAAGGTTTCAAACCTTGTGTTGATTTTGAAATCGCCTTCGCGAGCAGGCTCGCTCCCACATTTGGAACTGTGTGCCACACGAATCCCTGTGGGAGCGAGCCTGCTCGCGAAGGCGTCAGACCGGCCAGCGCCGAATCAACTGACCAGCGAAGCCTCAAGCGTAATCTTCGCATTCAGCACTTTCGACACAGGGCACCCTTCCTTGGCCTTGTTGCTCAGCTCTTCAAACTGCGCCTGCGTCGCCCCAGGGATTTTCGCCTTGAGGATCAATTTCACCGCGGTGATCGCGAAGCCGCCATCGACCTGATCCAGAGTCACTTCAGCCTGAGTGTCGATGCTGTCGGCCTTCAGCCCCGCATCGCCCAAAATCATCGAAAACGCCATGGAGAAGCAGCCGGCATGCGCGGCGCCGATCAGTTCCTCCGGGTTGGTACCTTTGCCGCCCTCGAAGCGCGCCTTGAAACCGTACGGCGCTTCTCTGAGGACCCCGGTTTCTGTGGAGATCGAGCCAATGCCGGTTTTCAGATCGCCTGCCCAATGTGCGGATGCTTTCTTCACGATAGCCATGTCTGCCTCCTCAAGATCTGGCGCGGAAACGCCGCGCCGTCGTGGTTTTACTTGCAAGGCTTCTGAGGATAGACGCCGCAGCAAAGTTCAGCCCGGCTGAATCGTTGACTTTTTTAGTAGGAAATTTCATCGCTGCTATTGAAACTCGGGTATATGCCCTCATTGCACAAAACACGCTTATGGATTTGGCAGGTTTTCGTTCGCAAGAAAAGCCTGCCTCCTCACTCGGAGACGCAGGTTTATGAAGCAACTGTCCGACGTAAAATTTTCCACCCTCGATCTGGTACCGGTACGCGAGAACGGCAGCCCGGCGCAATCGCTGCGCAATTCGCTGGATCTGGCGCAGCACGTCGAGAAATTCGGCTACACGCGGTTCTGGGTGGCCGAACACCACAACATGGACGGCATCGCCAGTTCTGCGACGTCTGTTCTGCTCGGCTATCTGGCTGGCGGTACGTCGACGATTCGTGTCGGCTCCGGCGGCGTGATGCTGCCCAACCATGCGCCGTTGGTGATTGCCGAGCAGTTCGGCACACTGGAAAGTCTGTACCCGGGCCGGATTGACCTCGGCCTGGGCCGTGCTCCCGGATCCGATCAGATGACCGCCCGCGCCTTGCGCCGTGAGCGCTCCGGTAGCGCCGATGATTTCCCCGAAGACGTCGCCGAACTGGTGCGCTACCTCGGCCCGCGCACGCCGGATCAGCGGGTGATCGCGATGCCGGGCACCGGCACCAATGTGCCGATCTGGCTGCTGGGTTCCAGCCTGTTCAGCGCGCAATTGGCTGGTGAGCGCGGCTTGCCTTACGCCTTCGCCTCGCATTTCGCTCCGCGCTTCATGCATGAGGCGATCCGCGTTTATCGCAATCACTTCAAGCCTTCGGCGGTGCTCGACAAACCGTACGTGATGCTCGGCGTGCCGCTGGTGGCCGCCGATACCGATGAACAAGCCGATTACCTCGCGACTTCGGTGTACCAGCGCATTCTTGCGTTGATGCGTGGGCAGAGTCTGGTGCAGCGTCCGCCGGTGAAAACCATGGACGGGCTGTGGCTACCGCATGAGCGTGAGGCGGTGGGGGATTTCCTGGGGCTGGCGATGGTGGGGAGCCCGCAGAAGATCCGCGCCAAGCTGGAAGTGCTGGTTGAGCAGACGCAGGCGGATGAGCTGATTTTTACCAGTGATCTGTATGAGCATGCTGATCGCGTGCATTCGTACGAGTTGTTGGCGCAGGTCATGAAGGGCTGAAAAGCCCCTCACCCTAACCCTCTCCCGGAGGGAGAGGGTACTGACCGGGTTGACTGTTCGAGATACGCCGACCTGAAATTCCAGTCGTACTCAGGCTCTGAACAACCCCCGATCTGCTCCCTTTCCCCCTCGCCCCCCTGGGGGAGAGGGCTGGGGTGAGGGGGTTAGATTTCAAACCCACCCAAAATCTCAAATACCGGACACAAAAAAGCCGACGCCTTCACGTCGGCTTTGGCATTTCAGTCACGATCAACCGCGCTTGTAGACGATTTCCTTGGAGCCAGCTTCGCAGGTGCCAACGACGTCGCCACCAGCGGCCGCGCCCTTGTCGACAATCTCCAGCGAATACCCGGAAACGCCCTTGGCATCCAGCTTCGCCGCAATCTCGCTTTTCAGCTCTTCACATGGCTTACCGGCAGCAAACGCACCACCCGCAAGGCTCAACAAACCTACTGCCAACATGAACTTCTTCATCGGTCGCACTCCCTGGTCGGATTGAAAGAGGCGGGCATCAGGTCATCCACCCGATGCACTCGCCCTGTAGCGCTTTGCCATTCCTATGGCACTCGGCCAGCGCGCAAGTTCAGAAGACTAGACCAAACTCAGCTGCTGGCAATGCGGAAGCCGACTTTCAGCGTCACCTGAAAGTGCGCAGCCTTGCCGTCCTTGATGTGGCCACGGGTATCGACCACTTCAAACCACTCAAGATGCTTGATGCTCTTGTTGGCTTCGGCCAGCGCGTTGTTGATGGCGTCTTCGATGCTGCTGGCGGACGAACCGACCAGCTCGACTTTCTTGTACGTGTGATGGTCACTCATGGCGATCTCCTAGGCGTGTGGAATTGAGACTAGCAGTGAATCTGCACTGTTGATTCGGTGGCTGCGCGCAGGCGAAGTTCAGATTTTCTGCACTTTCTCAAACCGCTGAAGTCCCAACCAACACACGCCACTCATCACCAATGCAGGAGAGCCACCATGGCCAACACCTCTTTACGTAAAGCCTCGTTGCAAAGCATGGAAGCCGAGATCGAGAGTCTGCTCAAATCGTTGGAAAGCTTGAAGGACGACGCTTCGGACGAGTCGCGCAAGACCCTCAAGGCGCTGAAAAGCAATGCCGAAAGTGCGCTGAAGCACTCGCGCCATCTGCTCAGCGATGCCTATGAAGAAGTCAAAGTGAAAACCCGCGAAACCGGGATCGCTACCCGTGATTACGCCCAGGAACATCCATGGACGACGGCCGGTGTGGCCGTCGGTGCGATCGGTCTGCTGGCGGCTTACTTGCTGTTCAAGCGCGGCGAGTGATCCGTCTGGCGCAGTTCGTTCTTGAGCCACTGCGCCAGTTGCCGGGCGCGCCCGTCTGCGGCGCGCTTGGGTAGCCACAACGCCAGTTGCGCCGGGGTTTCACAAAAGCCCCATGGCGCAACCAGGCGACCGGCCTTCAAATCTTCCGTCACCAACGGCTCCGGCGCGATGGCCACGCCAAGGCCTGCCACTGCTGCTTCCAGCAAGTAATACAAATGCTCGAAACCTTGCCCCAGCTTCAACGCTTTTGCGTCGAGTGCGTTCTGCTGCGCCCAACTCGGCCAGGCTTGCGGACGCGAAGTGGTGTGCAGCAGCGGTTCATTGAGCAGCGCCGAGGCTGGCGCGGTTTCCAGGCGCAGATAACCACTGAACAGCGGACTCATGACCGGACCGATGCGTTCTGCGGCCAGTTCATATACCTGCATGTCCGCAGGCCATGGTGGCTCGGCGAACAGCAGCAAAGCATCCAGTCCCGGACGTCGTGGATCGAGATCGCCTTCACCCGCCGACAGATGCAGGCGCAAATCCGGCAGATCGGCATTCAATCGCCCCAAGCGCGGGATAAACCAGCGCGCCAGCAGACTTCCCGAGCAACCCAGTACGAAAGGCGCATCCGCCGTGCTTTGCGTCAATTCCGCGCAAACACTGCGCAACCGGTCAAACGCCTCGCCACTGGCATCGCGCAAACGCATGCCGGCATCTGTGAGTTTCAAGCCGCGTCCATCCTTGACGAACAGACTGACGCCCAGGTGTTCTTCCAGCACTTTGAGCTGACGACTGACCGCGCCATGGGTGACGTGAAGCTGTTCGGCAGCCTGACTGACACTGTTCAGCCGGGCGGTCGCTTCGAACGCACGCAAGGCGTTCAACGGGGGAAGGTCGTGGCTCATGGTATCTGTGAGTTTTCCTGACAGGTTGTGGCGATCTTATCGGTTTTCAGCCTGGACCGTCAGGGGTAGAGTGGTCGTCATTGTCTTTTGACCCGAATTCACCTGGAGCGACTCATGACCCAGACTTCGAACACCTCTGATCTGCGTAACGGCCCGGACGATAACGGCCTGTTCGGCTCGTTCGGTGGCCGCTACGTGGCGGAAACCCTGATGCCGTTGATCCTCGATCTGGCCCGCGAATACGAAGCGGCCAAGGAAGATCCGGCGTTCAAAGAAGAATTGGCCTACTTCCAGCGCGACTACGTCGGACGTCCGAGCCCGCTGTATTTCGCTGAACGCCTGACCGAGTTCTGCGGCGGAGCGAAGATTTACCTCAAGCGCGAAGAGCTGAACCACACCGGCGCGCACAAGATCAACAACTGCATCGGCCAGATCCTGCTGGCGCGGCGCATGGGCAAAAAGCGCATCATCGCCGAGACCGGCGCCGGCATGCACGGCGTGGCCACCGCCACCGTCGCTGCGCGTTTCGGTCTGGATTGCGTGATCTACATGGGCACCACTGACATTGAACGTCAGCAGGCCAACGTCTTTCGCATGAAGCTGCTGGGCGCTGAAGTGATTCCTGTGGTGGCCGGTACCGGCACCCTGAAAGACGCGATGAACGAAGCCCTGCGTGACTGGGTAACCAACGTCGACAACACCTTCTACCTGATCGGCACCGTGGCCGGCCCGCATCCTTACCCGGCGATGGTTCGCGACTTCCAGGCCGTGATCGGCAAGGAAACCCGTGATCAGTTGCAGGCTCAGGAAGGCCGTCTGCCGGACAGCCTGGTGGCGTGCATCGGTGGCGGTTCCAACGCGATGGGCCTGTTCCACCCGTTCCTCGACGACAAGAGCGTTGAGATCATCGGCGTTGAAGCCGCCGGTTACGGCATCGAAACCGGTAAGCACGCAGCCAGCCTGAATGGCGGTGTTCCGGGTGTGTTGCACGGTAACCGCACCTTCCTGCTGCAGGACGACGATGGCCAGATCATTGACGCTCACTCGATCTCCGCTGGCCTCGATTACCCCGGCATTGGTCCTGAGCACGCCTGGTTGCATGACATCGGCCGCGTTCAATACACCTCGGTGACCGACGACGAAGCCCTCGACGCGTTCCACAAATGCTGCCGCCTCGAAGGGATCATTCCTGCCCTGGAAAGCGCTCACGCTCTGGCCGAAGTGTTCAAACGCGCACCGAAGCTGCCGAAGGATCACCTGATGGTGGTCAACCTGTCGGGCCGTGGCGACAAAGACATGCAGACCGTCATGCACCATATGGAAAACTCTCAACAAGAGCCATCCAAGCAGGAGAAACACTGATGAGCCGCCTGCAAACGCGTTTTGCCGACCTCAAAGAACAGAACCGCGCGGCGCTGGTGACCTTCGTCACTGCCGGTGATCCGGACTACGACACTTCGCTGGCGATCCTCAAAGGCTTGCCGGGTGCCGGCGCCGACGTGATCGAGCTGGGCATGCCGTTTACCGACCCGATGGCCGACGGCCCGGCGATTCAACTGGCGAACATCCGTGCGCTGGGCGCCAAACAGAACCTGGTGAAAACCCTGCAAATGGTTCGCGAGTTCCGCGAAGGCAACAGCGATACGCCGCTGGTACTGATGGGCTACTTCAATCCGATCCATATGTATGGCGTTGAACGCTTCATCGCTGACGCGAAAGAGGCCGGCGTCGATGGCCTGATCGTGGTCGACATGCCGCCTGAGCACAACGCCGAGCTGTGCGACCCGGCGCAGGCTGCCGGTCTGGACTTTATCCGTCTGACCACGCCGACCACTGACGACGCGCGTCTGCCGAAGGTGCTCAATGGCAGCTCCGGTTTCGTTTACTACGTGTCGGTGGCCGGTGTGACCGGTGCCGGTGCGGCGACCTTGGAGCACGTCGAGGAAGCGGTAACTCGTCTGCGCCGTCATACCGATCTGCCAATCAGCATCGGTTTCGGCATCCGTACGCCGGAGCAAGCAGCGTCCATCGCACGTCTGGCCGACGGCGTGGTGGTGGGCTCGGCGTTGATCGATCACATCGCCAATGCGACCACGCCTGCTCAAGCCGTCGACGGCGTATTGGGCTTGTGCTCGGCACTGTCGGAAGGCGTGCGTAAGGCCCGCGTCAGCTGAAGGTAAAGTTCCTGATACAGAGGAATTAGCGCCTCGCGGCACAGACTAAATGAGCAAGACCGAGGGCTTCAGAACATCGTTCTGAAGCCCTTTTTGCTGTTTGTGCCGTGAGGAAATACCCGATGAAAATGCCGAAACGTCTGATAGCCGGACTGGGCGTGCTGTTGATCAGTGCGACTCCGCTGCTGGCCAGCGCCGATCAGCGCGATGATCAAGACCACGGCGGCCCACAGCAGGGCCAGCACGATAACCGCGGCGACAATCACGGTGATGATCACCGTGGTCCGCAAAATGATCATCGAGGTGGCCCGCCACCGCACGACTTCGGCCCGGTGCGTCAGACCATTCGTGACAATCATGGCTACTTTGTCCGCGGTGCGCCGCCGCCTCCGGGGATTCATCTGGAGCGTGGGCGGCCGTTGCCGCATGGGTATTACGGTGAACGTCTGGACGGTCGCGCGTTGGGTCGTTTGCCGGTGTATCCGGGTTATGAATGGCGTCGGGCGGGGGGCGATATCGTGCTGATCGCGGTGGGCACCGGGATCGTCTACGAAATTCTCGATGGCGTTTTGTATTGATCCGCAGGCAATAAAAAAGACCGCAGCCAATGGCTGCGGTCTTTTTTTCAGGGCAGCTCCAGTCCGCCGGAGGCCTTGTGCAGTTTGCGCAGATGCGCGCCAATCTGCTTCACGTTCTCTTCGCTGGCCGCAATCTCCGCAGCCCGCTTGGGCTCCAGCAACTTGCGCACTTCGGCGTCGAGATCGCCCGACAGCGCGAGCAGCTTCTTCTGCCGCTGACTGCTCTCCGCTTCCAGTCGAGTGAACTCGGTCGGCTGTGGCAATCCGTAACCCTTGGCGTCGAGCAATTCCGCCGGACGGCTGAGGAACCCGCTATTGGCGAGGATTTCCTGCAAGGTCGCGTTGGCCTTGTCCATGCCGCCGTTTTCCAGCTCCCGCGCGCCGAGGTAGCGTTGCTTGACCTCGTCTTGTGCCAGCAGCAATTGGCGGCGATAACTCGCCTGCTCCAGCAACAACAACGCGGCGCTGGTGCGCAAGTCGGCGCGCTCAAACCACTCACGGCGTTCTTCGGCTGTCAGTGAAAGCCATTCTTCGACGGTGTTCTGCTTGATCGGCAATTGCTTCTTAAGCACATCGAACATGGCCTGATAGCGATCGCGGAACGAGTCGAAGCGGTAGCCAAGACGCAACGCTTCTTTCGGATCATCCAGCACACTGGTGTCCGCCAGACCACGGCCCTTCATCACTTCCAGCAAGCCGTTGGGCATGATGCTGTCCAGACCCACGAACTGGCTGTTGTCACTGCCGCTGCGCAACAGCTTCAGGCCTTCCACCGCACAGTTGTTGGAGAGGAAGAAGTAGTTGCCGTCATAGCTCCAGTGCATCTCGGCCGCATGCTCGACTACGCCCTCGATCTCGTCCCGTGACAGGTTCAACGGCACGGAAGCGAGGCTGCGCAGTTCGGTCTTGGTGTATTCGTCGATGACCTGCGCGAGCGGCAACACGAACAGCCGCGACGGGTATTTGCCGACCAGTCCGTCCCAGCTCGACAGCTGCACATCGCCGACGAAGGCGCGGTAGGACAACACCAGATGCTGGTCCAGATCGAGTCGGCAATCCGGCCCGCGCGGGCGGCCCGGTGCGCAGATCACCAGACGCAACATGCTGTGGCCCCAACGGCTGACCCAGTTCTGATTAGCCTCGGCCAGTAGGTAGTCGACGGCATAGACCCGTTCCGGATCGACTTGCCCCAGGGGTTGTTTGGCGAAGTCGTTGCCGGCATTGAGGAACGAGAAGGTTTTGCTGCAGGCGTCCTTGGCCGGAGGAGCCCAGCCGAAGTGCTCCTGGTAATAGCGATACAGCGCCGGGCGGCGGCAGGCATAACTCGGGTCGAGGAGGAAATACTCCATATTGACCGCGACGAACTCCTTGGGGCTGGAGATTTCGTACAGGTCCGGGCTACGAGCGATCTGCCGGTTGTGTTGTTCGCGCTCACCACGACGACCGACGTATTGCTGCCAACCGGCGAGGTCGAGCAGGCGCGGATCATCGCTGAGGGTGAAGCGCCGGCCGTTCTGACCGCGACACTCGTCCGGTATGCCGATCAGCCCGGCGCTGTTGAACCGTCGAGTGCAACGCTGGATCAGCGTGCGTTCGGCAGTCGGCCACAGGCGCGCGCGATCATAAATATGGGTGATTTCATGCAGCACCGTGGCGAGCAGTTCCTGGCGCACAGTGCCGTGGGGGCGATTGGTTTTTTCTTTGGCGGCGCTGCCGTCAGTCAGGCTGGCGAGCAGTTTGCGATTCAGATCGAGTTCGGCCACCAGCGTGGCCTGGCCATAGGCGTTGCTGGGCATGTCGTCGGTCCAGCCGACATCGATGCGCCGATCCAGCCGCTCGATAAAGCTCGGCGGCAGCTTTTGCATCGCCTCATCGATCAGCGCCTGGCTGGCCTGTTGTTGAGCGGGGCTCAGACCGTCGGTCTTGAGCCGCAATTGCAGGCCGGCGTGGGCGTTGTTGCCAAGCAGCAACAACGCCCCGGCCAGCAGCCAGGTGCCGAGTGACTTCACAGTGCGAGGATGGCTTCGGCGAGAACCTGATCGCTGGCGTCGCGCGCTTCCGGCACACGGGTGCGCAGGGTATTGAGCGCGGCTTCCAGATGCGCGCCACGGATATCACCGTTAGTGGCAACGAAACTGGCAGCGTCGTCGTGGGCTTCGCGGATGATTTTCGAATCGCGAATCGACGTGGTGGTGTCGGAGGTGAAATCGATGGTGCGCTGGGAGGCACGAACGATGATGTTACTGGTGGCTACCAGGGTGTGCGCCTGGGCCACGTCGGCCAACAAAAACAGGCCAAGGGCGGCAGCAATCAGCGGGCTACGCATGGAACGACTCCGGAAGGGCAAGGATAACTGGGGGTACAGGATAACTATTGGACGAGAATTGCTTCTGCCAGTTCAAGGTCGCTGACATGAAGTTTCGGCCGGGTTTTGCGCAGGTAATGCAGCGCGGATTCCAGACGAGCACCTCGCCATTCACCGTCACTGGCAACGAACGCGGCCGCGTCATCGTGAGCGGCGAGCAGCAGTTTACGGTCGAACGGTGCGGAAGACACCATGCTGGTGGCGTAACCACTGACGACGGTGCCTTGGGTCGACGCGTTGAAAGCATCAAAGGCATTAACCGGCGCCGTCCAGCAGGCGGTGAACAATAGGGAGGGAATCAGTAGATTTGGAAGAAAGCGCATCGGACTCGGTAATTTTTGGTGAGCCCAAAGGCTAGCGCAATGCCCGGGCCAGAGCCAGCGCCGAAACATCGGGACACGACCGGCGTGTCCCGAATGGTACCTGGCGCTTAGATCGTCAGAATGGCCTGCGCCAGTTGTGCGTCAGTGGCTTGCAGCTGTGGCGCCTGGTGACGGATGTGATCCAGTGCGCTTTCCAGTTTCACCCCACGGATTTCACCTTCGCTGGCCACGAAGCTGGCAGCGTCGTCACGGGCGGCAAGGACAATTTTGTCGTCACGGAAGGATGAAGTCACATCGGACGTGGCGTCGGACGAGGATTTCAGAGCGCCGACAACGGCGTCGGTGGTCACGATGAAGCTGGTGGCGCTGGCGTTGGCAGCCACGGCCAACAGGGCGGCGGCACTGAGCAGACGAAGACGGGACATGGTGTAACTCCTTTGGATAAACCGTAGAGAGAGGTGGCTCGGTATCTGAGGAGTCAGACGCCAGTGACACAGCTTTCGCCACGTTCTGCGTGGATATTAGGCGCAGAACCCGATACCTAACCAGCATCCAGACGAAAAACTGTAGGAGCTGCCGAAGGCTGCGATCTTTTGCTTTGGATTTTCAAGATCAAAAGATCGCAGCCTTCGGCAGCTCCTACAATTGTAATGGTCTAATTTCGAATTATGTGAACTGTACTGGTATGGCTTTTTAAGAGCCCAAAACGACAAAACCCGTCGCGGTTTCCCACGACGGGTTTTGTTTGTTCAATTCGGGTTGCTGGCGGTGGGTCTAACGACCAGAGCCAGCGACGCTACTTAGCGCCAGAACGGCTTGCTCAGCTCTTCGTAGCGTTGTGCTTCGCTGATACCGGCGTCAGCCAGCAGACGCGAATCCAGACGAGCCAGTTGGTGGCGGCTGGAGATGCGGCGCTGCCACAACATCAGGTTGGCGATAACGCGCAGAGGCAGGGAAGCCTGGGTGTTTACAGCTTTGTCTTCGAAGAACAGTTCGGAACTGAGTGTACGTTCCATGGTTGACATCCTTCCGCTTGTGGCGGGATCAGGTAG
Organism: Pseudomonas sp. CH61; assembly: GCF_059429415.1. Classification (NCBI taxonomy): domain Bacteria; kingdom Pseudomonadati; phylum Pseudomonadota; class Gammaproteobacteria; order Pseudomonadales; family Pseudomonadaceae; genus Pseudomonas; species Pseudomonas sp. CH61. The sequence continues at coordinate 5,888,003 of NZ_CM182098.1, forward strand.
TGGTTTGACTGGTGCCCATGATCCTCTCGTTTGCCTAGTCTCTCTAGATACAGTTCAACTGTATTGTGAGTGACCAGTTAACTGTTTATAGGGGGTGTACGGGTCAAAATTGAGCAAACTGTACTTGTCCGCACTCAAGTGGTGCATTTTTGCTCGATTCACTCGGAAAAGTAGGTAAAGGCTGTAGGAAACGACCGGTACAGCAGTACAGTTTTTGTCAGGCGGGGAGGCTTGAGAAAGTTCGCCGACGCAAACTGTATTAGCGTCGGCGGTTTATCTGTGTGAATCAGACAGCGAGCATGCGCCCGGTTTCTTCCAGATTCATGTGCCAGCTCAGGGCTTCACGCAGGATGTGCGGGGTGTGGCCACCGATGGCACAGGCTGCCGTGAAGTAATCGTTCAGTGCCTGACGGTAGTCCGGGTGCACACAGTTATCGATGATGACCCGCGCGCGCTCCCGTGGCGCCAGGCCGCGCAAGTCAGCCAGACCCACTTCGGTCACCAGAATGTCGACATCGTGCTCGGTATGGTCAACGTGGCTGACCATCGGCACCACACTGGAAATCGCGCCGCCCTTGGCGATCGACTTGGTCACGAACACCGCCAGATGCGCGTTGCGCGCGAAGTCACCCGAACCGCCGATGCCGTTCATCATCCGCGTGCCACAGACGTGGGTGGAATTGACGTTGCCGTAGATGTCGAACTCCAGCGCCGTGTTGATGCCGATGATGCCCAGGCGCCGCACCACCTCCGGATGGTTGGAGATCTCCTGCGGCCGCAGCACCAGTTTGTCCTTGTACTTCTCCAGATTGCCGAACACGTCGCTGTTGCGGCGCTCCGACAGGGTGATCGAGCTGCCCGAAGCAAAACTCAGCTTGCCGGCATCGATCAGGTCGAACGTCGAATCCTGCAGCACTTCGGAGTACATGGTCAGGTCTTCGAACGGCGAATCGATCAGGCCGCACATCACCGCGTTGGCAATGTTGCCGATCCCGGCCTGCAACGGGCCGAGCTTGTTGGTCATGCGCCCGGCGTCGACTTCCTGCTTGAAGAAGGTAATCAGGTGATCGGCGATGGCGTTGGTGTCGACGTCCGGCGACGACACGGTGGACGGCGAATCGGCCTGCTGGGTGATGACGATGGCGACAATCTTCTCCGGCGGAATCGGAATCGCGGTGCTGCCGATGCGGTCGTCGACTTTCACCAGCGGGATCGGCGTGCGCGTCGGGCGGTACGTCGGGATATAAATGTCGTGCAGGCCTTCGAGGTTGGCGTTGTGCGCCAGATTGATCTCGACGATCACCTGTTTGGCGAAAATCGCGAAGCTCGCCGAGTTGCCCACCGACGTGGTCGGCACGATGTGGCCTTGCTCGGTGATGGCCACGGCTTCGATGACCGCGATGTCTGGCAGCTTCAGTTGCTGGTTGCGCAACTGCTCGACGGTTTCCGACAGATGCTGGTCGATGAACATGACCTCGCCGGCGTTGATTGCCTTGCGCAAGGTGCTGTCGACCTGGAACGGCATGCGCCGCGACAGCACGCCGGCTTCGGTCAGTTGCTTGTCGAGATCGTTGCCCAGGCTGGCGCCGGTCATCAGGCTGATCTTCAGCGGCGTGATCTTGGCGCGCTCGGCCAATGCGTGAGGGACGGCTTTGGCTTCGCCGGCGCGGGTGAAACCGCTCATGCCGACGGTCATGCCATCCTCAATCAGAGCAGCAGCGTCGGCGGCGCTCATCACTTTATCCAACAACGAAGGCAGGCGAATACGGTCACGGTACATGGATTATTATCTCGGGCAACGAGTAGCAGGATGCGCAGTCTAGTGAATTTGACGGGCGCCTGTCCCGCTACCAAGGTCGCAAACGAGGCGTCTATTTAGCGGGTTTCAAGTAAAACACCGTTACCGGAACTGCAACAACGCGGCAAATTGTCCGACTGTTTGCGCAAACAAAAACGCCCCGACGAGTCGGGGCGTTCGGTCTTGCAGCGGGGAATTACTCGACCGCTTTGACCATGTCTTCGATGACTTTCTTCGCGTCGCCGAAGACCATCATGGTCTTGTCCAGATAGAACAGCTCGTTGTCCAGACCGGCATAGCCGCTGGCCATCGAGCGTTTGTTAACGATGATGGTTTTGGCCTTGAACGCTTCGAGAATCGGCATGCCGGCAATCGGCGATTTCGGATCGTTCTTCGCGGCCGGGTTGACCACGTCGTTCGCGCCGAGCACCAACACCACGTCGGCCTGGCCGAACTCGGAGTTGATGTCTTCCATCTCGAACACCTGATCGTAAGGCACTTCGGCCTCGGCGAGCAGAACGTTCATGTGCCCCGGCATACGGCCGGCAACCGGGTGGATCGCATACTTCACGGTCACGCCACGGTGGGTCAGCTTCTCGGTCAATTCCTTCAGCGCATGCTGTGCACGCGCTACTGCCAAGCCGTAACCCGGGACGATGATCACGGTGTCGGCGTTGGTCAGCAGGAAAGTTGCGTCGTCAGCCGAACCGGATTTCACCGGACGGGCTTCTTTCGCACCGGCAGGACCTGCATCGGCCGTATTGCCGAAACCACCGAGCAGTACATTAAAGAAGGAACGGTTCATCGCCTTGCACATAATGTACGAGAGGATCGCACCGCTCGAACCCACCAGCGAACCGGCGATGATCAGCATCGAGTTGTTCAGCGAGAAGCCAATTCCCGCCGCCGCCCAGCCCGAGTAGCTGTTGAGCATCGACACCACCACCGGCATGTCGGCGCCGCCGATCGGGATGATGATCAGCACACCCATCACGAACGCCAGCGCCAGCATCAGCGCGAACGCGGTGAGGTTGCCGGTGAACATGAAGGTCAGGCCCAGTGCCAGCGTCGCCAGGCCCAGTACGGCGTTCAGCTTGTGCTGACCAACGAACTGTACCGGGGCGCCCTGGAACAGGCGAAACTTGTACTTGCCCGACAGCTTGCCGAACGCAATCACCGAACCGGAGAAGGTGATCGCACCGATGGCAGCGCCGAGGAACAGCTCCAGACGGTTGCCCGCCGGAATCGAGTCGCCCAGCTGTTTAACAATGCCCAGCGACTGCGGCTCAACAACTGCGGCGATCGCGATGAACACCGCTGCCAGGCCGATCATGCTGTGCATGAAGGCGACCAGTTCCGGCATCTTGGTCATTTCAACGCGCTTGGCCATGATCGAACCGGCAGTGCCGCCGACCAGCAGACCGACGATGACGTAACCGATACCGGCAGTTGCCAGCTCAGCACCCAACTTATAGATGAGGCCGACGGTAGTCAGGATGGCCAAGGCCATGCCGAGCATGCCGAACAGGTTGCCGCGCCGCGATGTCGTGGGGTGCGACAGGCCTTTGAGGGCCTGGATAAAACAGATCGACGCGATCAGGTAGAGCGTCGTGACGAGATTCATGCTCATTACTTCGGCGCCTCTTCTTTTACTTTCGGGGCTTTCTTCTTGAACATCTCAAGCATGCGGCGGGTGACCAGGAAGCCACCAAACACGTTGACCGCCGCCAGTGCCACGGCGAGGGTGCCCATGGTTTTGCCCAGCGGCGTGACAGTCAGTGCAGCAGCGAGCATGGCGCCGACGATCACGATCGCCGAGATGGCGTTGGTCACTGCCATCAATGGCGTGTGCAGCGCAGGTGTAACGTTCCAGACCACGTGGTAACCGACATAAATCGCCAGCACGAAGATGATCAGGTTGTAGATACCGGGGGAGATAAGCTCTTCCATCGTCTGAATCCCTGCTTAGGCGTTTTTGCGGATGACTTGGCCGTCGCGGCACATCAGGCACGCGGCGACGATGTCGTCTTCGAGGTTGACGTCGAACTGGCCTTCTTTGGTGAAAACCAGCTTGAGGAAGTCCAGCAGGTTGCGCGCGTACAGTGCCGAGGCATCTGCAGCGACTTCACCGGCCAGATTGGTTGGGCCGCAAATGGTCACGCCATTTTCGACCACGACCTGATCGGCCACGGTCAACGGGCAGTTGCCGCCCTGAGCCGCCGCGAGATCGATGACCACCGAGCCCGGTTTCATCTGCGCTACAGTCTCCGCGCTCAACAGCGTCGGCGCCTTGCGGCCCGGAATCAGCGCGGTGGTGATGACGATATCAGCCTGCTTGGCGCGCTCGTGCACAGCCTGCGCCTGACGCTGCATCCAGCTCGCTGGCATTGGCCGCGCGTAACCGCCGACACCGACGGCGCATTCGCGCTCTTCATCGGTTTCGTAAGGCACGTCGACGAACTTCGCACCGAGGGATTCGATTTGCTCTTTTACCGCCGGACGCACGTCGGACGCTTCGATCACCGCACCCAGACGTTTCGCCGTGGCGATCGCCTGCAACCCTGCCACACCGGCGCCGAGAATCAGCACACGCGCCGCCTTCACGGTACCCGCAGCGGTCATCAGCATCGGCATGAAGCGTGGGTAGTGGTGAGCAGCCAGCAACACAGCCTTATAGCCGGCAATGTTCGCCTGCGACGACAACACATCGAGACTCTGCGCGCGCGAGGTGCGCGGCGCCGCTTCGAGGGCGAACGCGGTAATGCCGCACTCGGCCATCTTCGCGATGGTTTCGTTGTTGAACGGGTTGAGCATGCCCACCAGCACCGTACCGCGCTTGATCAGCGTCAGTTCGGCATCGCTTGGGGCGACCACTTTGAGAATCAGCTCGGCGCCAAACGCGTCATTGGCACTGCCAATGGTTGCGCCTGCCGCTTCATAGGCACTGTCGACCACACTGGCTTTTACGCCGGCGCCGGTTTGCACAGTGACCTTATGACCTTGGCTGATCAGCTTTTTAATGGTTTCCGGGGTTGCAGCAACCCGTGTTTCACCGGTCTGGGTTTCGAGAGGAACACCAATGTGCACGTCAAATCTCCTGCGTGATCTTATTGAGTAAACCCATGCACTACGGATGGTGCGACTGGGGCGGCCGATCAGCACGATCCCGCCAAATCAGGGCGGGGCGCGGCATTTTGCAGGCGAACTTTATGCCCTTCAAGGGATTATGACGGGTGACGGAAAATTAACTACAAGTCATGCCGTGACCGAATGTCGCAGATGGCCAGTTGAATCCCTTGTAGGCCGTGCCTTGCAAGGATTCTGGCCGATTATGGAAAAATTTCTCATCGGTGACGTGAATAGGTACTAATGCGTCGCTGATGAAGGCTCAAAGCCACGTCGTCAGGCGCTTGTGGGACGTCTGTACGACTTTCGGATACAGTCTGTGCAATTGCGACAAATACTTATATCTGTAGTGCTTTTGATTTCCTGACTACGGGGTTAATTATCGCTGTGAGCCTTTACCCTTCAAGGCTGTAGCTCTGTGCCTGGGTTACCAGCCAGTCACGAAATGCCTTCAATGACGCTGATTCGACCTTTCGTTCGGGAATCATCAGGTAATAGGCCTTGATGCTCGAGAGTGCCTGGGAGTTGGCAATCACCAAGCGCTTCTCGGCCAGTTCACGTTGAATCAGGAACGGTGGGATCAGCGCAATGCCCATGTCGTGCATGGCGGCCTGGGCGAGCATGGAGAATAGCTCGTAGCGTGGACCTGTCATGTCGCGGGGGATATTCAGGTGTTGTGAGTTGAACCATTGGCGCCAGGCATAAGGGCGGGTGGTCTGCTGCAACAAAGGTAGCTCGGCGATTGCCTCGGCTGTCAGATGTGTCTTGTCACCGAGTAGGGCCGGGCTGCACACCGGCATCGGATTCTCGCCCATCAGTCTGTGGGATTCGGTGCCCGACCAGTCGGCATCGCCGAAGTAGATCGCTGCATCGAACTCGGTATCGGCAAACAGGAAGGGGCGAGTGCGGTTGGTCAGGTTGACGGTGACTTCCGGGTGTTTGAGCTGGAAATCCTTGAGTCGCGGTAGCAGCCATTGCGTGCCAAAGGTCGGCACCACCGCCAGTTCGATCACGTTGGTGCCTTGCTGGCCCATCACCGAGAGGGTGTCGCGCTCGACCGCATCAAGTTGCGTGGCGACTCGGCGGCTGTAGGAAAGTCCTGCTTCGGTCAGTTTCACTCCGCGTCGCGAGCGTCGGAACAGTTCCACGCTGAGGAACTCCTCTAGGCTGGCGATCTGTCGGCAAATGGCGCCTTGGGTGAGGGAAAGTTCTTCAGCGGCGCGGGTAAAGCTCTCGTGACGCGCGGCGGCCTCGAAACTGATCAGTGCTGTGGTGCTGGGGATCTTCCTGCGCATGTACATCAACCTCACTAATGCGCCGCATAAAAGGCATTTCGCGACGTTTCGGAGTGAGAAATTAGCACAACAGAATGCGAAATCCTCGTTTGCCGCGACGGCGAACCGCGCCTACGATCAATGCCACGTTAATTCACCCGATTTGCGAGGACACACTCATGGGCGGTAAAGCTAGCTTCAACTGGATCGATCCCCTGCTGCTGGATCAACAGCTCACTGAAGAGGAGCGCATGATCCGCGACACCGCCGAGCAGTTCGCTCAACAGAGCCTCGCACCGCGTGTTCTCGAAGCTTTCCGTCATGAGAAGACTGACCCGGCGATCTTCCGCGAGATGGGCGAAGTCGGCCTGTTGGGCGCGACCATCCCTGAGCAGTACGGCGGCAGCGGTCTCAACTATGTCAGCTACGGTCTGATTGCTCGCGAAGTCGAGCGTGTCGACTCCGGCTACCGCTCGATGATGAGCGTGCAGTCTTCCTTGGTCATGGTGCCGATCAACGAATTCGGCACTGAAGCACAGAAGCAGAAATACCTGCCGAAGCTGGCTTCCGGCGAGTGGATCGGCTGCTTCGGCCTGACCGAGCCAAACCACGGTTCCGATCCGGGCGCGATGATTACCCGTGCACGTAAAGTCGACGGTGGCTACAGCCTGACCGGCGCGAAGATGTGGATCACCAACAGCCCGATCGCCGATGTGTTCGTGGTCTGGGCCAAAGACGATGCTGGCGACATCCGTGGTTTCGTACTGGAGAAGGGCTGGAAAGGTCTGAGCGCTCCGGCG